>NZ_CP080331.1:0-2628 GCF_022648765.1 Pseudomonas sp. ArH3a | reverse complement strand
GCGTGCGCGCCCGGCAAAGCCGGACCACCCCGCTTTCTGAGACTTCGCGACGCATCGGCGCGGGACTCCGTCCCTCCCTCTGCTGCTCCGGCTCGAAACCAGGGTGGTCCGGTTTCACCTGACGCGCACGCAAGCGGTGCGGCCTGATGCTTCGCACCCTGGTTTCGCCCTGAACGGGCTGCACCAGGGCAGAACGGGAAAATTTGGCCTGGGGGCCATTTCCCCTCACCACCCTCGTGGGCTCGGGTGGCGTCTGTCCGGCTGTTTCCGTCGTCTTCGACGCCGTTTTATCAGAGCGGCTTTTGGCCGCTCTGGAAGCAGCTTTCAGCTGCCCAAAGCAGGCTGAGCTACCATGCGATTTTCGCCTGAGAGCAGCCCAATGCAGCGCATAGCAAAACCCTCTGATTACGTCCTGCAGGACATCCTCGGCAGATCGCAGTATGTGCTGCCATGGGAGGACAAGCTTTGCCCTGGGAATCCCACAGATGACCCTGAAGCGGGTTCGGTTGAGTACAACGCTCATGCCCTTGAGAGGGCCCACAATGGCGGTATAGCCCTTACAGGAGATCCAATAGGCGATGCCGTGTATGCGGCCTTAAAAACGCCTGGAGAGGCTCACAGGGCCCTTGCGCGGGATCTGGCGGCCTCATACCTGGGCGATTATAAATTCCACATGAGTGATTTGGAGCACTGGGACGAGGAAACCAAACCCATCCGGGCTGGCCTGGTCTTTTCCAATGCTGATCTGCGCAACCTATCGGCGCGCCAGGTGATGGACCTCCGTGTCCGAGCTGAACAAGCCTGACGCGCTGCGCTTGTCCCCTCGACCGTCGCCCAGGAACAAGTTCCTGCACTCCGATCGAGGCCAGTTGATCCACCGCCGAAATGTCCAGGTCAGGGGCCGCGACCCCGGCTCGGCGTGACGCGCTTCACCGTCGCGCTGAACGGAGTCCCGGGCGAAGCGCACCCTTGACCCGTCACCGTAAAGATCACCCTTTGGCAATTCCCTGGGCCCGAATGGGCCCAGGGGATGCCACCCGGCGAGGGGGCTTTGCTTTTGGGCACGGCTGGGCACTTCAGTGCCGTTTGGAGCCCGTACTGCGGGGGTTTCTGGGTGTTTTTGCGGGGTAGGGCTGGGCGAGTTTCTTCTTTACTTGATAAATAGAAACAATGTGCATGCAGATGGTATGCTCGACCGACGAAAAGGGGAGCCAAACCATGGCGCATAAAAAAACCCCTGGGAACTCTTCCAACTTGGCAGACGGCGAGTTCACAGGGGCTGACGAAGCTAAGCTTCTGGGCGAAAGAATAACACGCTACGGCGTGGCTCACACAAGGTCTCGTGCCATGCTCGACTACCTTCGTGAAGCACCATCCCAGACGAGCATGAAAACCGCTGCCGGCCTCGCCAGTTGCGGAAACTACCTGCACTTTCGGGAGTATTTCACCGTGAGCAAGGTTCGACTGCACAGCGCCTCGTTCTGTCGTCAGCACCTAGTTTGCCCTCTCTGCGCGATCCGCCGAGGTGCGAAGGCACTCGGCGCGTACCTCACTCGCTGGCAGACCATCCAAATCGAATATCCGGACTTACGCCCGTATTTGTTGACTCTCACAGTCAAAAACGGTGATGACTTGGAACAGCGCCAGGCCCATCTCAGCAAGTCACTTCGTAAACTTCTCGACCGCCGTCGAAACTTCAACTCCGGGGTTCCGCGTGCCCCGTGGACGGAGCTCTGCAAGGCTCAGGGCGCCGTTTACACGATGGAACTGACCAACAAGGGCAAGGGGTGGCATCCGCACTGCCACATGATCCTTCTGGCGGCTTCTCAGCCTTCCCAGAGCGACCTGAGTGCCGAGTGGCACAAGATCACCGGCGACAGCATGATCGTGGATTGCAGGCCCATCCTGGGCGATCCCGTGGAGGGTTTCATGGAGGTGTTCAAGTACGCCGTGAAGTTCTCCGACCTGACCCTGGCCGACAACTGGCACGCTGCGCAGATCCTCAAGGGCAAGCGCCTGCTGAACAGCTTCGGCTTATTTCGTGGTGTCGAGATTCCCGACTCGCTGCTCGATGAGCCGCTCGACGGGCTCCCATACCTGGATCGGTTCTATCGTTATTTGAGTGATGAATATCAGCCTTCGGCGCTCAAAAAGAGAGGGTGAGAATATGCAATGCCGTATGGATAAACGTGTGATTGAGCTGCTCAACGAGGCCGGTGTTTCGATCACCTGGGAGCAATTCAGAACTGCTTATGATCGCCGTCGAAACGAGCGCGACATAGACCCGTTAAAGCCTATTCGGCGTGCTCGCCGTGAAGCAGAAAACACGGCTTTTGAGGCATTTATTGATCGCATGACTGCCCCAAAAAACTGAGGTTTCCTATTGCCTTTCTATTGCTAACGCAATAGGTCCAGCAATAGGAAAACAATAGAACCGGCAATAGCAAAACCGATAGAACCAAAAGCAAAGTGCCGTCACCCCTGCGGGCCTCCGTGGCCGTCCCTACGTGACGCCCAAACCTTCCGGGGGAGCGCCCCGTAAGGCCTTTAGGGTTCTGAATCGCTGCGCGATTCGCCACCCTCTTTCCTCCCCTGCGCCCTGAACGGGCTTGTCTCGAAAATTCACCC
>NZ_CP080330.1:5937500-6771551 GCF_022648765.1 Pseudomonas sp. ArH3a | reverse complement strand
ACAGAATTTTAGGAGTCGTTGTTCAAAAGGGCGGGCATTTTAACAGGCTCGCAGGATTCTGCTCTCACAGAACGACAGTGTGACGTACCACTCGATCTAAATTTGCCGGTTTTGATACTTTGCCGCAGGATGTAGGGGGCTTTTTGAGGCTAATCCTTACAGCCAGCGTATTTGATAACCCTTATCATTGGTGATTATCAGGCCGCGCGTCATAATGCCGGCCGCCAACGAAATTTTGCAGAGTCTAGGGAGCTAGCTTGTCTACGCCTGTCGAACCCTTGCGTTTGCTGCTACTGGCCGATGAGCCAGCGTGGGCAGCGTTGTTGCGCGAGTGCCTGGTGCCGATGGGCGATGGGGCTGTGCTGATCAGCGCGCCCAACTGGGACTCGGTGAGCCGTCTGTTCGATGACGACCACACTGCTGTGCTACTGACCACGCCCAATCTGCAACCCGGCCCCGGCCGTTGCAACTTGCCGTGTGTGTTGCTGTTGGAACAGGAACCGCTGGTTTCGCCCGTGGGCGTGAGCGATTGGTTGATCCTCAATGCATTGGATGCCGATATATTGCGCCGCTGCCTGCGCCATGTCCGCGAGCGTGGCGTGCTGGAGGCCACCTTGCAGCGCCTGGCCGAACAGGACCCGCTCACCGGTATCGCCAATCGCCAGGGGTTCCAGACCTTGCTGGCGGCGCGGCTGGCTGAAAACGAAGGCCGTGGCCTGGCCCTCGGCCATCTCGACCTCGACAATTTCCGGCATGCCAACGACGCATTAGGCCACCAGGCCGGTGACCGGCTTATCCTGCAAGTGGTCTCGCGCCTCAAGAGCCAGCTCGAAGCTGGCGACCAACTGGCGCGCCTGGGCAGCGACGAATTCGCCCTGCTGATTGATACCCGCCGCGCGCCCCAGCGTGCTGAATGGATGGCTGAACGCATCACCGAAGCCATGGCCGAACCCTATTGGGTCGACGGCGAAAGCCTGCTGATCGGCTGCAGCCTGGGTGTGGCGCATGCCCGCGCGCGCGCCGGCGCCGACCCGTTGATGTGGCACGCGCACATCGCCATGCAGCAAGCCAAAAGCACCCAAGGCTGCACGTTTCATATCTTCAACGAACGCATCAACCGCAACGCGCGCAGCCTGGCCGACCTGGAAAGTGAATTGCGCCGTGCGTTGCGCCGTGACGAGTTGGAACTGCATTACCAACCGCGCCTGGACCTGGACGATGGGCATATCGTCGGCCTGGAAGCCTTGGTGCGCTGGCGCCACGGTGAGCGTGGGTTGTTGCCGCCCAGCGAATTTGTGCCGTTGGCCGAACAGAGTGGCCTGATCGTACCGTTGGGTTACTGGGTAATCTCCCGAGCCCTGCGCGACATGCAAAACCTGCGCGAACGCGGCCTGCCGCCGCTGCACATGGCGGTCAACCTGTCGTTTCGCCAGTTCCAGGACAGCCAATTGCTCTCAACCCTCAGCCGGCTGATTGCCGAGCGCGGTGTGGAGGCGCAGTGGCTGGAGTTTGAACTGACCGAAACCGCCGTGATGCGCCGCAGTGACTTGGTCAAACAGACCATGGACGCCCTCGGCCGCTTGGGTGTGCGGTTTTCCCTGGATGACTTCGGCACCGGGTTTTCGTCGTTTGTGCACCTCAACAGCCTGCCCATTGCCTTGCTGAAGATCGACAAGAGCTTTGTCGGCGGTATGGAAGAGCGCGAAGAAAACCGCAAGCTGGTGCACGCCATGATCAACCTGGCCCACAACCTCAACCTGGAAGTGGTGGCCGAAGGCGTGGAAACCCCTGAGCAGCTGGCGCTGTTGCGGTTGTTCGGCTGCGACCAGGCCCAGGGTTACTTGATCAGCAAGCCGTTGCCGTTGCCGGAGTTGGTGGAATATTTGACGTTCGGCAAGAGCCAGCAGGCGCTGCTGGGTTAGGTTGCGAACCCAATCAACACTGTGGGAGCTGGCTTGCCTGCGATGGCATCACCTGGTTATGCCTGACACACCGAGGTGCCTGCCATCGCAGGCAAGCCAGCTCCCACATTGACCGAGTACATCCTATTAGTCAGGTTGCATGGCTTGGAATACAGGCTGTATTTCCGGCTCCCGGCGAATCATCCGCTTCATCTTCGCCTCAAACGCCCACGTCAGGCTGACTGCCGCACACGCCAGGCCTAGCGCCAAGCCCCACCACACGCCGGTCGGCCCCCAGCCGAGGGTGAACGCCATCAACCACGCGGCCGGCGCGCCGATCAGCCAATAGCAGCCCAAGCCCACCAGAAAGGTGGTCTTGGCATCTTTCAGCCCACGGATGCAGCCCATGGCGATGGTCTGCACACCGTCGAACAACTCAAACCACGCGGCTACGGCCAGCAAGCTGACGGCCAGGACGATAACGTCATGGAACGCCGGGTCGTTATGGTCGAGAAATAACCCGATAAGCGCATCGGAAAACAGCCACAACACTGCCGCAAATCCCAACATCACCACCGCGCCAAAGCCGATACCAACCCGCCCCGCCATGCGCGCCTGCAGCAACTGCCCGGCGCCGTAATGCTGGCCGATGCGCATGGTGATCGCGTACGACATCCCCGCCGGCACCATGAACGCCACCGAAACAATCTGCAGGGCAATCTGATGCGCCGCCAATTGCGTACTGCCCATGGTGCCCATGCACAGCGCGGCGAAGGCAAACAAGCCGACTTCCACCGCGTAGGTGCCGCCAATCGGCAGGCCCAGGCGCCACAGCTCGCGCAGATACTGGGTGTTGAGGCGCAGCAGGCCCGAACTCAGTGGGTAGGCCGCATACGCCCGGTTACTGCGGATGTACCACATCAGCGCCAGGGCCATGCCGTTGGCGACAATGGCCGTGACCAGGCCGATGCCCATCAAACCGAGTTTCGGCAGGCCGAACATGCCCTCGATCAGCGCATGGTTGAGGAAGTAGTTGAGCACCGTGCCGCACAGGCTGATCACCATCACCGGCGTGGCCTTGCCGATGGCACTGGTAAAACCGCGCAACGCCATGAAGCTCAGGTAGCCGGGCAGGGCGAACGGCAGGATGGTCAGGAATTGCCCCGCCGCGTGCACGTTGGTTTCGGTTTGGCCAAACATCAGCAGCACCGGCTTGAGGTTCCACAGCAGCAAGCCGGCCACCAAGGCCATCAGCCAGGCGAGCCAAAGCCCGGCCTGGGTCAGGCGAGTGGCGCCTTCGATGTCGCCCGCGCCGTGGCGGATGGCCACGAGGGTGCCGACGGCGGCAATCACGCCGATGCAGAAAATCGCCACGAACGAATAGCTCGCCGCGCCCAGGCCGCCACCGGCCAAGGCTTCGGGGCTCAGGCGGGCCATCATCAGGGTGTCGGTCAGCACCATCAGCATGTGCGCCAACTGTGAGGCAATCAACGGCCCTGACAGCCGCAGAATGGCCCAGAGTTCAGTACGCACCGGAGGCTGCATGATCATCACGCTCAAAAAGTCGAAGGGTTGGGAAAGGGTTGATTCTCGGCGCTCCTGACGCATTACACAAAAGGATAAAAGCGATCGTTTACATGATTAAAACTCATGGTAGGGTTCGGTATTGCCCTGTCGCAGGTTCATTTATGCCACGTCGTCTCCCCCCGCTTTATGCCCTGCGCGCATTCGAGGCAGCCTCACGGCACAACTCCTTCACCCGGGCGGCGCAGGAACTGTCGATCACGCAAAGTGCCGTCAGCCGGCATATCCGCACGCTCGAAGAGCATTTCGCCTGCCGCCTGTTCCAGCGTAGCGGCCGCAACCTGCAGCTCACCGAAGCGGCGCGCCTGCTGCTGCCCGGCGTGCGTGAGGGCTTCGCCGCCTTGGAGCGGGCCTGTCATACCCTGAATGCCGAAGACGACATCCTGCGCATGAAAGCGCCATCGACCCTGACCATGCGCTGGTTGCTGGCGCGCCTCAGCCGCTTCCGGGCGTTGCAGCCGGGCAATGAGGTGCAACTGACCAGTGCGTGGATGAGCGTGGATGAAGTGGACTTCAACCAGGAGCCGTTCGATTGCGCGGTATTGCTCAGCTACGGGCATTTTCCGGCGGACTGGGAGGCCAGCTACCTGTTCCCCGAGCTGCTGATCCCGGTGGGCGCACCGAACCTGCTGGAAGACGGGCCCTGGGATGTCACACGCCTGGCGTCCGCTGAGCTGCTGCACCCAACGCCCGACCGCCGCGACTGGCGCAATTGGCTCGAGCGCATGGGGCTGTCGTCCCAGGTGTCGCTCAAGGGCGGGCAAGTGTTCGACACCCTCGAATTGGGCATGATCGCTGCCGCGCGCGGGTACGGCGTCTCTATGGGCGACCTGCTGATGGTGGCCGAAGACGTGGCCCAGGGGCGATTGAGCCTGCCGTGGCCGACAGCGGTGGCGAGTGGGGAAAATTACTATTTGGTGTGGCCTAAAACCCGTCCCGGCGGTGAACGCTTACGGCGGTTGGCGGAGTTTCTCCAGGGTGAGGTCAAGGCCATGGAATTGCCCCAGGTCGAGCGCCTCGACTGAGGCGCTACACACCTTTGTGCAATCGTTTGCGCGATACCCCTGTGAATCGCTCAAGTATTGCCCGCGCCCGCCGAAGAAGGTGTGTTGGAACGCACCGTGCCAACGTTTCCCACCCGATAATTTGCCGAGCAGCGCTAAGAGATCAGGATGATCCTGGCCTCGGCCAGGAGCTGTCATGTCTCAACCTCGTGCTCGGATTGCCTCCCAGTTAGGCCTCGCACTCGCCGTGATTCTGGCTGTCGTTATCAGCGGCAGTACGGTTTTCGCCCTGCGTTCCCTCGACTCTGCCAACCTCGACACGCGCGAGGAGCACCTGGCCAGCGAGGCGCGCTTGCTTGCTGACCAACTCAATACCTTCCACAGCACCTTGCGCGAAAGTACCCAGCGTTTGAGCGGGCTGTTTGAAAAGCGCTTCGGCGCCGGTTTGAGTGTGCGTGGGGAGCAGCAGGTCACGGTGGCTGGCGTACAGACACCGAGCCTGTTCTTGGGCCTCGACCTGTTGAACAACAATTTCGATGAGGTCGATGAATTCAAGGACACCTCCGGCGGTGTGGCCACCGTATTCGTGCGCAGCGGCGAAGACTTCATTCGCGTCAGCACATCCCTGACCAAACAAGACGGCAGTCGCGCCATCGGTACGGCCCTGGACCACCAGCATCCGGCTTATCAACGGCTGCTCGCCGGGCAGAGTTATGTCGGCCGTGCTGTGCTGTTCGACCGCTCCTACATGACCCAGTACACCCCTGTGCGCGATGCTGCCGGCAAGGTGATTGCGGTGCTGTTTGTCGGTTTCGACTACACCGACGCGCAGAAGGCCCAGTTCGATAACCTCAAGCGCTTCCGTATCGGCCAGACCGGCTCCCTGGCCTTGTTGGACGAACAGAAACACTGGCTGGTGCCACCGGCCGGCGTGCAGGCGCTGGACCAGGCGATCCCGGTGATGCTCGACCTGGCCAAGAACCCAGGCAAAGGCAGCTTCTGGAGCGACAAGAACGAAGATTTCTACAGTGTCTCGGTACCGTTCGACGGCGGCCCGTGGGCGGTGGTGGCGAGCATGCCGAAGTCCGAAATCCGCGCAGTGACCTGGGCGGTGGGTATTCGCCTGGTGATCGGCAGCGTGCTGGCGATGTTGCTGGCGGTAGGCGCGGCGGTGTGGTTGCTGCGCAGCAAATTGCAGCCGCTGAGTGACTTGGTACGCCAAGCCGAAGCCCTCGGCGCGGGTGATTTGAGCGCGCGTCTCAATGTGTCCAGCCATGATGAAATCGGCCAATTGGCGCGCAGCTTCAACCAGATGGGTGAAGCGCTGTCGACCATGGTCTCGCATATCCGCAAGGCCGCCGAAGAGGTCAACGGCCGTGCCCAGGCGTTGTCCGGTTTGTCGGGTGGCGCCTATGAAGGCATGGAGCAGCAGTCCGGCGAGATCACCAGCATGGCCGGCGCGGTGGAAGAATTTAGCGCCACCTCGCTGAACATCGCCGACAACATGGGCAACACCGAGCGGTTGGCCCAGGAAAACGCGCAGCAAACCCGCATCGGCCGGACCTCGATGCAAGAGGCCTCGTCGTCGCTGGAACATATCGCCACCGCGCTGAACAGCACGGCCACGGTGATCAATACCTTGGGCCAGCGCTCCCAGGAAATCGGCGGGATCGTGGGTGTGATCACCTCGATTGCCGAACAGACCAACCTGTTGGCGCTCAACGCGGCTATCGAAGCCGCCCGCGCCGGTGAACAAGGCCGCGGTTTTGCCGTGGTCGCCGACGAAGTGCGCAACCTGGCCTCGCGCACCCGCCAGGCCACCGATGAAATTTCCGGGATGATCCAAAGCATCCAGCAGGAAACCGGCAACGCCATCAGCACCATGGAACACGGCAACGTGTTGATGCAGGAAGGCCTGTCGCTCAACGCCGACGTGGCTTCGGCCCTGGCGCGGATCGACGAGCAAAGCCGCTCGGCGGGTCAGCAATTTGCGGCGATCACCACCGCTACCCAAGAGCAGAGCAGCACCGCGACCTTGCTGAGCAGCAACTTGCAGAGCATTGCGCTGGCCAACAGCGAGCAGCGTGAAGTGGTGTCGAACCTGGCGATTACCGCTAAGGAGCTGGAGACCTTGGCGGCAGGTTTGCGGCATGAAGTAGACCGGTTTCGCTGAAGGCGACACAAAAGCGCCCGCTACTGAGCAGCCCCTGTGGGCGCTGGGCTAGCGGGTTTTGAGCGCGTTCGCCAGGCGCAGCATGGCGGTTTCGATTTCATGTGCGGTCAAGGACGAGTAGCCCAATAGCCAGCCCTGTTTCTTTTCGTCACCGGCATACAGTCGGCTGAGACCGGGCAGTTGCACGCCTGCGCTGGCGGCCTGGCGGATGGTTGTTTCTTCCGACCAACCTTCATGCAACACGCAGGGGATTTGCAGGCCTCCCTGGGGCCGAGATGCCGTGACGACATCGCCCAGGTGCTTGCCGATGGCGTCGAGCATGATGGCTTGGCGCCCGGCATAGAGTTTGCGCATCGCGCGTACATGGGCGTTGTAGTGACCGTCCTCCATAAAGCGCGCCAGTGTCAGTTGCAGGATTTGCGGCGTGTGGCCGTCCATCATGCTGCGGGCGTAGGTGAAGGCTTTGGTCAGTTCATGGGGCAGCACCATGTAGCCCATGCGCAAGCCGGGGTAGAGGGTCTTGCTGAAGGTGCCGATGTAAAGCGTGCGCTGATACTTGTCCAGGCCCTGCACGCAGGCAGTGGGTTTGCCGTCGTAGTGAAACTCGCTGTCGTAGTCATCCTCGATGATCCATTTGCCTTTTTCCGCGGCCCAGTTGATCAATTCAAAACGTCGCTCCAGCGTTAACGTGGCGCCGGTCGGGTATTGATGAGAGGGCGTGACATACACGCAATTGGCGCCGCTGCGGTCGGCGTGCAGCAGGTCGGTGCGTATGCCCTGACCATCGACATCGATGGGCACTACCTTGGTCTCGGCGGTTTCAAAGGCTTTCCTGGCGCCAAAGTAACCCGGATTCTCCAGCAGGATCGGTTTGCCGACGTCCACTAGCAACTGCGCACACAGAAACAGGGCCTGGCGAGTGCTGCTCAGCACCACCACCTGATTGGGGGAGCACTTGGCCCCACGTTCGAGGTTCAAGTAGGTGGCGATGGCGTTGCGTAACGGCTCGGCCCCTTGCGGGTCACCGTGCAACAGCACGCTACTGCGACAGTCTTTCATCACCTGGCGTTGCAGGCGCTCCCAAACGTCGGTCGGGAAGGAGCGGGTTTCGGGCAGGCCAGTGGCGAATGCTTTGATTACCTGTTGGTCGCACACGCCACCGCTGTCGAGGATCATTCGCCCCCGCTGGCTCAAGCCGGCGCCGCTTATCGCCTGGCTGCTTTTGACTTCCTGCGCCTTGATGCGTCGGCGGGAGGCGCCGCGCAATTGGGCGCCTACGGCCTCGCACACATAACTGCCGGAGCCCTCGCGCCGTACGATGAAACCATCGCGTTGCAACTGCACGTAGGCGTTCTCCACCGTATCGCGGGCAATGCCTAATGACTTGGCCAGTACCCGCGTCGCGGGCAGCTTCAGGCCGGGCGCAAGCGCCCCGTCGAGGATAAGCGCACGCAGTGCGCGCTGAATGCGTTGGTGCAGATCCAGAAGCTGAAACTCTTCCTCGTTGAGCCGCATCTGCAGCGTTTCCAGCTCGAAGGTTTTCGCCATGCGGTCTGCCCCATTTGGATGAATTGGTCTGCAACAGCAGGCCAGTCTAGCCGTAGGCTTGCACCTGTGTCTCAGGCTTTCCCCCGATAACTGACCCATCAGGCGAGGCTCAATCCCTCTTATTGCAAGGAGCAACACACCCATGTCTTCTCTGGTATCGCCGTCGTCGCTACGCCTGCGCGACCTTTTCCCGCCCGTGATTGCGGGGCTGATTTCAGTCATCGTCAATTATGGCGGCACGTTTATTCTGGTGTTTCAGGCTGCCAAGGTGGCCGGGCTCAGTCCCGAACTGACAGCCTCGTGGGTTTGGTCGATTTCAATTGGCGTTGGCGTGACCGGGCTGTTTCTCAGTTGGCTGAGCCGTGAACCGATTATCACCGCGTGGTCGACCCCCGCCGCAGCGTTTCTGGTGGTCGCGCTCTCTACCACGCCCTACGCCGAGGCGGTCGGCGCTTACATGATTTCAGCCGCTGCGTTTGTACTACTGGGGCTGTCCGGCTTCTTTGAAAAAGTCATTCGGCTGGTTCCGCCGGGCATTGCTGCGGCCATGCTGGCGGGCATTCTGCTGCAGTTTGGCATCGGCGCGTTTGGTGGCATGAGCCTGGACCCTGTCTTGGTCGGGTTGTTGATTGCCGCTTATGGGGTACTCAAGCGGTTTACCGCCCGCTACGCCGTCGTTGGCATTTTGGTGCTGGGGTTGGCATTTCTGCTGCTGCAGGGGCGCGTGGATCTGTCGAGCCTGTCCTTGCAGTTGGCCGCGCCGGTATTCACCGCGCCGCAGTTCTCGCTCAATGCGCTGCTCAGTGTGGCGCTCCCGCTGTTTCTGATCACCCTCACGGGCCAGTACATGCCGGGCATGCTGGTATTGCGCAACGATGGTTTCAAGACCAGCGCCAACCCGATCCTGACGGTTACCGGGCTGGGCTCGTTGTTAATGGCACCGTTCGGCTCTCACGCGTTCAACGTCGCAGCGATCACCGCCGCCATTTGCACTGGCAAGGAAGCTTCGCAGGATCCGCACAAGCGTTGGGTCGCGGGGGTTGCCGCAGGTGTGTTCTACATACTCGTCGGGGTTTTCGGGGTGACGCTGGCCGCCGTATTCATGGCGCTCCCGGCGGCGTTCATTACCACACTGGCCGGGTTGGCCCTGCTTGGCACCATCGGCGCCAGCCTGGCCAACGCTATGGCTGACGTCACATCCCGTGAAGCCTCGCTGATCACCTTCCTGGCGTGCGCCGCAAATATCACCCTACTGGGGATCGGTGGAGCGTTTTGGGGATTGCTGATCGGATTGGCCGCGTACGCGCTGCTCAATGGCCGCTTGCCACGTCGCAGCGGGCAGGTTGCGCCGGTTTCCGAGGCGGTGGTGACGGCCAAGGAAGGGGCCTAATGATGGGTGCCCCTCCAGTAGAAATCGCCAAGGCCTGCGAGTGGCCAAGGCGCTGGATAATGGGGCGGTGACCGATACCTAGCGCTCGCCCAGGCCTGGGTCCACGCGCTTGCCGATATCCTTGAGGCGCGCCAGTTGATCGACCATGCCTGGCGCCTCGTCCAGGCTGCTGACGAAGGTCCACAGGTAAGTCATCACGGCGTACACGTGGCCGGCCTTGACTGCCGGCGACAGCGCCAACTGACTGATCGCGACCACAAACAGCAGGGCTGCCAGCGTACCGATAAACAGGAACGCGGCGGCTTCGCGGTCAGACAGCCAGATGCGCAGGCGCGACAGTACTTGATAGTGGCGCTGCAAGGTCTGTGCGCCGACCTTTTCCACCAGGCCGATTTCCTTCTCCAGGCGGTCGTTCAAGCGTTCATGCAGCTCCTGATTGCGCCGTGCAAAGCGTGGCAGCAAGGTGGTGCACAACAGCAACGCGGTCAGGCATGCCAGGCCGATCCACGGTTCGATCACCAACAACATCACCGCCGCGCCGACGATCGACACCAACGCCGTGGCGATGATCGGCACGTGTTTTTCGAAGAAGTCGACAAAGTCCCGTGCCAACACCACCCGCGCCGCAGCCCGTGAGGTGCTGTGGTTTTGCAGGCGCTGATTGAGGATCACCGGCACCGCGAGGTCGGCATAGATCCGCGTGAACGTGCGCGTGTCCAACGCCCGACGCGCCGCCCCGACGACCCAGAACGCCAAGACTACGGCGGCGTAGAACAACGCGCTGCCGGCATCGCCACGGATAATTGAATCCACCGCGAACCCGGCAAACAGCGGGTACGCCAGCAGCAGCGCATTCTCCAGTGCAACCAGCGACAAGGTGCAGAACAGCTTGCCGGGATAAGCCCGAGCGATGGCTTTCAACGTCTGGCTGGCGGACTGTTGGCCGATTTTCTTGCTTTCTTCGATCAGAATTTTCGGGGTGGCGGATGACATGGGGTGCACCAAAGGAGTGATAGACGCTATTATTGAGCGACTGCTCAAGTATCCTTGAGCGATCGCTCAAAAAGCAAGCGCCGTTTATCTACCGGCGCCTGAAGGAATTGCCCATGTCGCGTATCGACCGTAAAGACCAGATCATCGCCGCTGCCCTGGAACTGTTTCGCAGCAAGGGGTTTGCCGATGTGTCCACCCGCGACTTGGCCGAACATGCCGGCCTGTCGCGCAGCCACGTCTACCACTACTTCAGCGACTGGAACGAATTGCGCCGCGAAGCCTTTGTGCGTTTTGCCAATGAGCAACTGGATGAAGTGCGCGCGCCGCTGGTGGGCTTGCCGCCGCTTGAGGCGCTGGTGGGTTTCTTGCGCGACTGCCTGCCGTGTACCGCCGATGCCGGCTGGGCACTGTGGCTGGACGCCTGGGACGAGGCGATGCACGACCCGCAAATGGCCCAGGCGTATTTGGTGATCAACGCCCAATGGCAGGGCATGCTCGCCGAGGTGATCGAACAGGGCGTCGCCGCTGGCGTGTTCCGGTGTGATTCGCCCCAGCGCGCTGCCCGGCAGATCTTCGCGATGGCGATGGGTTATGCCGATGACCTGATGTTGAATCCCTCCACCGAGTCGGCGGAGTCGGTGTTGGATGAGGTGATGGAGGTGGCGAGGCTGTTGCTGGATTTGCGCGCCTAGGCCTCCGCACCACTTTTAGCGGCCACCGCATTCTTCTGTGGCGAGCGGGCTTGTTGTGGCGAGCGGGCTTGCCAAAACAATCCTGCTCGCCACGACAGCCGACGTGCCGCAGATTTTGGATTTTCAAGCTAGCCCACCGCTGCAGGCCGGTACTGCAATGCCTCGGCCAAATGATGCCGAGTGATGTGCTCAACCCGCTCAAGGTCGGCCAGCGTGCGCGCCACCTTGAGCAAACGGTGAGCCGCTCGCAACGACAACGTCAGCCGCTCGCAGGCGCTTTCCAGCCAGCTTTCATCGGCTTTCGCCAGTTGGCAATGTTTGCGTAGCCCGGGCAGATCAAGGAAGGCATTGGCGCAGCCCTGGCGCTTTAGTTGGCGCTCGCGGGCTTCGGCAACCTCAGCCGAGGCCTTCGCCGTGTTATCGCCAGGCTGTTGGGCCGGGTTAAGTGCCGTGGTTTCCCGGGCGACGGTCAGGTGCAAGTCGATCCGGTCCAGCAACGGCCCTGAGAGTTTATTGCGATAGCGCTGGATCTGCTCCGGCGTACACCGACAGCGTCCACTGGGTTCGCCCAAATAGCCGCAAGGGCAGGGGTTCATGGCGGCCACCAGTTGAAAGCGTGCCGGGAAACTCACCCGGTCGCGCGCACGGGAAATCACGATATGCCCCGACTCAAGCGGTTCGCGCAGCACTTCCAGGACCTTGCGATCGAACTCCGGCAACTCATCCAGAAACAACACACCATGATGGGCGAGGGTGATTTCCCCCGGTTGCGGTTTTGACCCGCCGCCCACCAGTGCCGGCCCCGACGCCGAATGGTGCGGCTGGCGAAACGGGCGGTGCGGCCAATGGCTCAGCGGCGCGAGGCTGACCACCGACTGAATCGCCGCCACTTCCAAGGCTTCCTGTTCACTCAACGGCGGCAGCAAACCGGGCAAGCGGCTGGCGAGCAAGGTTTTGCCGGTGCCAGGTGGCCCGCTAAACAGCAGGTTATGCGCGCCTGCTGCCGCAATCAGCAGCGCGCGCTTAGCCGCCAACTGCCCTTGTACTTCGCTAAGGTCTGGATAGGGTTTATTCAAGTACAGCAGGCCATCGGACTTGTAAGGCTCAATCGGCACATGCCCATTCAAGTGCGCCACCACCTGTAGCAAGTGATCCACCGCAATCACCTTTAACCCCGACGCCAAGCACGCCTCCTCGGCATTCGCCCGAGGCACTATCACGGTGCGTCCGGCCTTGCGCGCCGCCAGCGCTGCCGGTAACACCCCTTTCACTGCTCGCACCTCGCCGGACAGTGCCAACTCGCCCAGGCATTCCACGTCATCGAGCATCAATGCCGGCACCTGCACACTGGCTGCCAGAATCCCGAGGGCAATCGCCAAATCAAACCGCCCGCCGTCCTTGGGCAGGTCGGCGGGCGCGAGGTTGAGGGTGATGCGCCGGGCTGGATATTGCAGCGCCGAGTTGAGAATGGCGCTGCGCACGCGGTCTTTGCTTTCCTTGACGGCGGTTTCCGGCAGGCCCACCAATGTCAGGGACGGCAGACCATTGGCCATATGCACTTCGACGGTGACGGCAGGGGCTTCGACGCCAATTTGGGCGCGGCTGTGGACGATGGCGAGGGACATGCTCGTTCCTTGAAAGAGAGGCCGCTTCCTGCGGGTTTTTCAAGGGTAGACGAGGCGGGGAAGAGCGAAGTGGGGGAGGTTTTACAGAACGTATCCGGAGTCGTTCGCAGAGCTTTACGTGGGGGCTGGCTTGCCTGCGATGCAGACGCCTCGGTGTATCAGGCAGACTGAGGCGATACTTTCGCAGGCAAGCCAGCTCCCACACTGACCGCGTTTATTCAGCAGACGGCGGCATCAACTTGGCTTCCAACTCCGCCACTTTAGCCTCCAGGCTCTCCAACCGCGCACGCGTGCGGGCCAGCACCACCATTTGGCTGTCAAACTCTTCCCGGCTTACCAGGTCGAGTTTGCTGAAGCCGCTTTGCAGCAGCGCCTTGAACTGGCTTTCGATTTCGTTGCGGGGCAGCGGGGTGTCGCCGCTGAACAGGCGAGAGGCGTGGCCGCTCAGGGCGTCGAGGAGGTCTTTGGGCGCGAGCATGGGAAATATTCCGGAAAACTGTTGGCGGGCAGTGTATCACGCAGCGTCTATAGTCCTTTCACGGCCGCGGGCGCACGCTTTTCGCGCAGAGGCTCGGGCGGCGATGCACTGTTTTTGTGCGCATTGCAGCCGCCAATACGCCCCGCAGGTGGGCATAAGTGGGCAAAGGACTGATTTCAGTGGTTTTTACGGAGCTGGCAAGGTTTCTGCTTAGACGATCATGACCCATGCACTGATGCAGTCGCTGTGACGAATGCAGTGCGCCGACGGATCAGGGGTACAGGTTTCGTCACCAGTGGTTCGCTGGCGTCGCAATGGCAACTGCCTTGTGACGACGCGTTACAAAGCCAGGCACTGCGCTTAGACTTGAGACGGGTTTGTTTTCCTGGGGCAAGTCCACCAATTCGGGAGAGAGTTTTCATGAAGCTAGTCACTGCCATCATCAAGCCGTTCAAGTTGGACGATGTACGCGAGTCACTGTCCGAGATCGGCGTGCAGGGCATTACCGTTACTGAGGTCAAAGGCTTCGGGCGGCAGAAGGGTCACACCGAGCTGTATCGCGGCGCGGAATACGTGGTCGATTTCCTGCCAAAGGTGAAGATTGATGTCGCCATTGACGACAAGGATCTTGACCGGGTTATCGAGGCGATAACCAAGGCGGCCAACACCGGCAAGATCGGTGACGGCAAGATCTTC
Organism: Pseudomonas sp. ArH3a; assembly: GCF_022648765.1. Lineage (NCBI taxonomy): Bacteria > Pseudomonadati > Pseudomonadota > Gammaproteobacteria > Pseudomonadales > Pseudomonadaceae > Pseudomonas > Pseudomonas sp. ArH3a. Next base: position 6,757,467 of record NZ_CP080330.1, on the reverse strand, counting down.
GTGGTCAATCTGGAACAGGCTATTCGCATCCGTACCGGCGAAACCGATACCGACGCAATCTAAGCCGCCAAACCCCAACGCCCCAGGAGAAAACAATATGACTCTGCGTAAATTCGCAGGGCTAGGAGCCCTGTTGTCCCTCGTAATGCCGGCCTTGGCATTGGCGGCGGACCCAGCCCCTGCTCCAGTCCTCAATTCCGGCGACACGGCGTGGATGCTCACATCCACCGCGCTGGTGCTGTTCATGACCATTCCGGGCCTGGCGCTGTTCTACGGCGGCATGGTTCGCTCCAAAAACATTCTTTCCGTGATGATGCAGTGCTTCGCCATCACCGGCCTGATCACCATCTTGTGGTTCGTTTACGGCTACAGCATGGCGTTCGACACCACCGGTATGGAAGCAGGCGTCGTCAACCTCAACTCGTTCGTGGGCGGCCTGTCCAAACTGTTCCTGTCGGGTGTGACCCCGGCGAGCATCACCGGCCCTGCGGCGCTGTTCCCTGAGGCGGTGTTCGTCACCTTCCAGATGACGTTCGCCATCATTACTCCTGCGCTGATCGTCGGTGCTTTCGCCGAGCGTATGAAGTTCTCCGCGATGCTGATCTTCATGGGCGTCTGGTTCACCCTGGTCTACGCACCGATTGCCCACATGGTGTGGGGCGGTCCGGGTTCGTTGTTGGGCGACTGGGGCGTGCTGGACTTCGCAGGCGGCACCGTGGTGCACATTAACGCCGGTGTGGCTGGCCTGGTGGCGTGCCTGGTGCTTGGTAAGCGCAAAGGCTTCCCGACCACCCCAATGGCGCCTCACAACCTGGGTTACACCCTGGTGGGTGCGGCCATGCTGTGGGTCGGCTGGTTCGGCTTCAACGCCGGTTCCGCTGCTGCGGCCAACGGCACTGCCGGTATGGCCATGCTGGTCACCCAGATCGCTACCGCTGCTGCGGCGCTGGGTTGGATGTTCGCTGAGTGGGTCACCCACGGTAAGCCAAGCGCACTGGGCATCGCCTCGGGTGTGGTGGCGGGTCTGGTTGCCATCACCCCGGCTGCCGGCACCGTGGGCCCAATGGGCGCCCTGGTGATCGGTTTGGCGGCGGGCGTGGTGTGCTTCTTCTGCGCCACTACCCTGAAACGCAAACTGGGCTACGACGACTCGCTGGACGCCTTCGGCGTGCATGGTATCGGCGGTATCCTCGGCGCGATCCTGACCGGCGTGTTCGCTGCGCCTTCCATGGGCGGCTTCAACGCGGCGACCACTGACATCGCGGCGCAAGTCTGGATCCAGTGCAAAGGCGTGGGCTTCACCGTGATCTACACGGCTATCGTGACCTTCATCATCCTCAAGGTGCTGGATGCGGTCATGGGCCTGCGGGTTACCGAGGAAGAAGAGGCCGTGGGCCTCGACCTGGCGCAACACAACGAGCGCGGTTACAACTTGTAAGTACGCGAAAAAAAGGTGCCCGGCTTGCCGGGCATTTTTTTGCCTGGCGTTTGTCAGTGATAGGAAGCTGTACCGGTTTTTGCTCCGCGTTTGTGATGGGGCGCACACGGTACTTTTCATCGTGCAAAAGTCTTACATGCATGTAGGCGTATTCGGCACTTTGTTTTTTCCCTGAGCGCGCTAGAATGCGCGCCGATGGGCGGAGAACTGTATGTGGCAACAGACCCTGATTACCCTATGGGCCAAGCCCCGGGGCTTTCACTTGGTAACGGATGAGTTGCTCGCCGGCTTGCCTGAATTGAAGGCGTGCCGTGTGGGCCTGTTGCATTTGTGGCTGCAGCACACCTCGGCCTCGTTGACGGTCAACGAGAATGCCGACCCGGCGGTTCGCCGTGACTTCGAGCGTTTTTTCAACTCGCTGGTGCCGCAAGGGCGTGCAGGGTTCGAACACAACGACGAAGGTCCGGATGATCTGCCGGCGCACTTCAAGGCCAGTCTCCTGGGCTGCCAGCTGAGTTTGCCGGTCAAGGCCGGCCGCTTGGCGATAGGGACCTGGCAAGGTGTTTATCTGGGCGAGCACCGTGATCATGGCGGTGCTCGTAAAGTCCTCGCCACCTTGCACGGTGATGGGGCATAAGCCACTGGTTATCCAGTGGATGTGATTTTTTTCCGGCAACCTCGACAGAGGGCGAAGCTGGGCTATAACTAATCTGCTTTTCGCAAGTCATGAGGTAGAACATGAGCGACGATGATCTGGAAAACGACGAACTTGAAGTAGACGACGAGACTGACGATAGTCTTGACGCAGCAGCTGCTGAAGACGGTCCTGACGAAGGCGATGACGGTGGCGATGACGCGCCTGTCAAAGTAGCCAAAGGCAAAGCCAAGGCCGCTGTTTCGGTAGATGAGCTGCCGAGCGTTGAAGCCAAGAACAAAGAGCGCGATGCGCTGGCCCGTGCGATGGAAGAATTCCTCGCTAAAGGCGGCAAAGTGCAGGAAGTCGAGGCCAACGTGGTGGCAGACCCACCGAAGAAGCCGGATAACAAGTACGGCAGCCGACCTATCTGAGGTCAGCTCTTGCTTGTAAGAAAAAGCCCGCCGTCGCTGCGGGCTTTTTCATGGCTGTAACAAACGTGCAAGCCCGCCGCCGTTATATGTGTGAGCAGGCAAGCCAGCGCCCACATTAGGTTTTGCGTTACGTCCAGCTGTTCAGCAGCGCTGGTAACTCCGCCAAGTTACGAATCTGCGCATCCGGGCGCTTATCCGCCTCCCAAGCCTTACCCGTCGGGTTAAACCACACCGCGCGAAGCCCTGCCTGCTGCGCCCCGGCGATGTCATCGCCTGGGTGATCGCCGATATGCACCGCCTGACTGGCGTCCACACCGCCGCGTTGCAGCGCCTCTTGAAACAACCGCGCATCCGGCTTGGCAATGCCGATATCTTCGGCGCGCAGGGCAAAGTGGAAATAGTCCGCCAGGCCCACGCGCTGCACGTCAGCGTTGCCATTGGTGATCACGCCCAGTAGGAAATGCTGGCGCAGCGCCTGCAACATCGGCTCGGCTTCGGGAAATGGCGTGAGTTGGTGTCGGGCATGTATGAACGCTTCGTAGCACACGTCTGCCATTTGCGTGGCCTCAGGCTGTGGATAGCCTGCCTCTTCAAACGCATGCATCAGTACCCGATGGCGCAGGATGCTGATGCGGTGTTTGAGCTCAGGATGGCGCTCCAGTACCTGCTGGCGAAGGCTGGCGAAGTGCTCCAAGGGCAAGTCGCCGACCTTGGTGGCGTGCACCGCCAGCCACTCGCGCATCGACGCTTCGGCGCCGATGATGACCGGTACGTTGTCCCAGAGTGTGTCGTCCAGGTCGAAGGTGATCAGCTTGATACTCATGAGTCGCCGCCCTTGATGCGTTTGGCCCGTGGATGGGCGCTGTCGTACACCGTTGCCAGGTGCTGGAAGTCGAGGTGGGTGTAGATCTGCGTGGTCTTGATGTCGGAGTGGCCGAGCAGTTCTTGCACCGCGCGCAGGTCCTGGGATGATTCGAGCATGTGGCTGGCAAAAGAGTGACGCAGCATGTGTGGGTGCAGGTTCTGCCCCAGCTCACGCTCGCCCGCAGCCTTGACCCGTACTTGAATGGCCCGTGGCCCCAGGCGTCGGCCTTGCTGGCTGATAAATACGGCATCGTCCACCGGGTTGGCCAATGCCCGCAGCGGCAACCATAGTTGCAAGGCTTCCCGAGCCTTGCGGCCGACCGGCAGCACGCGGGTCTTGCTGCCCTTGCCGAGTACCTGCACCAAGCCGTCCGCCAGGTCCAGTTGGTCGAGGTTCAGGCCGGTCAGCTCCGACAGGCGCAGGCCCGAGGAATAGAACAGCTCAAGGATGGCCTGGTCGCGGTGGGCGAGGAAGTCATCCTCGACGGCGCCGTCGAGCAATTGCAGGGCGCGATCGGTGTCCAGGGTCTTGGGCAGGCGCCGTTCGCCCTTGGGCGGGGCCAAGCCGTTGGCCGGGTCGTGGTCGCACAGGCCTTCGCGGTTGAGGTAGTGATACAGGCCGCGCACCGCCGACAGCAGCCGCGACAAGCTGCGCGAGGACTGGCCTTGCTGGTGCAGCCGCGCGACCAGGCTGCGCAGGCTTTGGATATCCAAGGCCTTCCAGCTGGCGATCTGTTGTTTTTCGCAGTACGCCAGGACCTTGTTCAAGTCCCGTCGATAGGCTTCCAGCGTATGGGGCGACACCTGGCGCTCGTTGCGCAGGTGAGCGCAATAAGCGTCCAGTTGCCGTTCCATGGCTAGCGCACCGCGCGCAGGGCAGTGGTGAAGCGCGGCAATACGCGGCCCAGCACTTCGGCGATGTAGGTCAGGAACAGTGTGCCCACTGAGCTTTTGTAGTGCTGCGGGTCACGGCTGGCGATGGCCAATACGCCGTGCAGGCCTTGATGGCTGAGGGCGACCACGGCGGTGGAGCCGATCTGCTTGCGCTGTTCGGCGCCAAATAGGAAGTCCAGCTCATGCTCGCGCAAGGTGCCGCTGATGGTCTTGCCTTCCGAGAGCAGGCCGCCGATGGCGGTTTGTGCTTCGCCGCCGCTGACCCAGCGACCCACCGGCATCGCGTTGTCGCTGAACAGGATCAGGCTCACAAACGGCACCTGGAAGTCCTGGCGCAGACTGTCTTCCACGGCGATCACCGTTTCTTCCAGGCTGGTGGCGTCCATCAAGGTAAGAATCAGGCGACGGGTCTTGTCGAAAAGACGGTCGTTATCGCGGGCCACATCCATAAGGTGCGAGAGCTTGTGGCGCATTTCGATATTGCGCTCACGCAGAATTTTCATCTGCCGCTCCACCAGCGACACGGTATCGCCGCGCTGGTGAGGGATGCGCAGCGCGGGCAACAGTTCTTCGTGCTGGGTGAAGAAGTCCGGGTTAGCCTCAAGGTACGCCGCGACAGCAGCGGCCTCCAGACTTTCGCTCGGGGACGCTTCGGCGGGTACTTGAGGCTTATCGGTCATTAGATTTGCTCACTCATAGACGGACCTGTCCTTCGTATACGCGCGAGGCCGGCCCGGTCATCATCACCGGGTGGCCAGGGCCTGCCCATTCGATGGACAAACGTCCGCCGGGCAGGTCGATCAGCAGCGGCGAATCCATCCACCCCTGGCTGATCGCGGCCACGGCCGCAGCGCAAGCGCCGGTGCCGCAAGCCTGAGTTTCGCCGGCGCCGCGCTCCCACACACGCAATTGCGCGCGGGAACGGTCGATCACCTGCAGGAACCCCACATTCACCCGTGCCGGAAAGCGCGGGTGATGTTCGATTTTCGGCCCAAGCTCATGCACCGGGGCGTTATTGATGTCGTCGACGCGCAGCACGGCGTGGGGGTTGCCCATCGACACGGCGGCGATGTCCACCGTCTTGCCCTCAACGTCCAGCGCGTAGTGGGTGGCCTGCTCGGTGGCCTGGAACGGAATGTCCGCTGGCACCAGGCGTGGCGCGCCCATGTTGACGCTGATCTGGCCGTCGCTGCGAATATCCAGCTCGATGATGCCGCTCTTGGTCTCGACCCGAATCTGGCGCTTGGCGGTCAGGCGCTTGTCCAGCACAAAGCGTGCGAAGCAGCGCGCACCGTTGCCGCACTGTTCCACTTCGGAGCCGTCGGAGTTGAAGATCCGGTAACGGAAATCCACGTCCGGGTTGCTCGGCGCCTCGACGATCAGCAACTGGTCGAAGCCAATGCCGGTGTGACGGTCGCCCCACTGTTTCGCGTGTTTGGGCAGGATGTGCGCGTGTTGGCTGACCAGGTCGAGGACCATGAAGTCGTTGCCCAGCCCGTGCATCTTGGTAAAACGCAGCAGCATGGCTTACTCCGGCAGCAGGCTTTCGCCAGCATACAACTCGGCTACCGTCTCGCGGCGACGCACTTCAAACGCTTGATCACCGTCCACCAGCACCTCGGCGGCACGGCCGCGGGTGTTGTAGTTGGAACTCATGACAAACCCGTAGGCTCCGGCCGAGTGCACGGCCAGCAAGTCACCTTCTTCCAGGGCCAGCTGACGCTCCTTGGCCAGGAAGTCGCCGGTTTCGCAGATAGGGCCGACGATGTCGTAGTTACGGCCTTCGCCAGTACGTGGCTTGACGGCAGTCACATCCATCCAGGCCTGGTACAGCGCCGGGCGGATCAGGTCGTTCATCGCCGCGTCGACGATGGCGAAATCCTTGTACTCGGTGTGCTTAAGGTACTCGACCTGGGTCAGCAGCACGCTCGCGTTGGCGACGATATAACGGCCCGGCTCGAACATCAGGGTCAGGCCGCGGCCTTCGGTGCGCTCGCGCACGGCCTGGATGTAGTCTGCGATCTGCGGTGGTTCTTCATCGCGATAACGCACGCCCACACCACCACCGAGGTCGATGTGTTGCAGGTAGATGCCGCACTCGCCCAGGCGGTCGGTCAGCGCCAGCAGGCGGTCGAGCGCATCCAGGAACGGTGGCAGGGTGGTCAGTTGCGAGCCGATATGGCAGTCGACACCCAGCACTTCAAGGTTCGGCAGTTGGGCGGCGCGGATGTACACATCCTCGGCGTCGGCAATGGCGATGCCGAACTTGTTCTCTTTGAGACCGGTGGAAATGTACGGGTGGGTGCCGGCGTCAACGTCGGGGTTGACGCGCAAGGAGATCGGCGCGCGAACGCCCATTTCGGCAGCGACCACCTGCAGGCGCTCCAACTCGTCGGTGGATTCGACATTGAAGCAGTGCACGCCGACTTCGAGGGCGCGGCGCATGTCTTCGCGGCTCTTGCCGACGCCGGAGAAGACGATCTTGTCAGGCGTGCCACCAGCAGCCAATACACGCTCCAGCTCGCCACGGGAGACGATGTCGAAACCGGCGCCAAGGCGCGCCAGGACATTCAGTACACCCAGGTTGGAGTTGGCCTTGACCGCGTAGCACACCAGGTGTGGAACGCCCTTGAGCGGGTCGGTGAAGGAGCGGTATTGGGCTTCGATGTGCGCACGCGAGTACACATAAGTCGGGGTGCCAAAGCGCTGGGCAACCGCGGACAGCGCCACGCCTTCCGCGAACAGCTCGCCGTCCCGGTAGTTAAAAGCGTCCATGAGTTTCCCTTAATAGGTGTCGTGCTTGTGCGCTTTTGCCGGCTTTTGCGACGATTGCGCCTGTTCATTCGGGTCTTTGCTGTCATCGGGCAGGTACAGCGGGCCTTTTTGACCACAGGCACTAACGAGGCAAGCGACCGCGACGAGCGCAGCAAGGGACGAGATCAGGCGCTTCATGGCGAAATCCTTGAATATGCATTAATTGCGCCCGAGTATACCGACCACCCGCCAGCTTGCCTATGCGCCGCAATACCCGTCCGACGGGGGTTTGCCGAGACGGTCAGGAAGCGTCCTACCCTTGATGGGGATATTTCATTCCGCCATTCGTGATGAAATCGGTATCCTTTGCAATCGGCGGGGCTCGCCCGTATCGTGCGGCGCTTGAGCAAAACCAGACACTTTTGAGGTTGCCACAATGAGTTTGACCGAAGCCCGTTTTCACGACCTGGTGGATGCGACACAACAGGCGCTGGAAGATATTTTCGACGACAGCGGCCTGGACGTGGACCTGGAAAACTCGGCCGGCGTGCTGACCGTCAAGTTTGAAAACGGTACCCAACTGATTTTCAGCCGCCAGGAGCCGCTGCGTCAGCTGTGGTTGGCGGCACGTACCGGTGGTTTTCACTTCGACTATGACGAGGAGGAAAATCGTTGGGCGCACGACACCACCGAGGAGCTGCTGAGCGAAATGCTCGCTCGCCTCACGAAGGAACAGTCCGGCGCTGACCTGGACTTCGACGAGATCTGATCGTGACCCAGCCTGCATCCGTTCGCCCGCCGAAGCCGCTGTTCAGCAATGTCAGCCCGGCGGTGCCGTCACCTTGTATCAGTTTGTGTCGACTGGACGAGCAAAAAGTCTGCCTCGGCTGCTTCCGTCATGTGGAAGACATCCGCGAATGGCGCTCCGCCGACGATGCCCGGCGCCGGGTGATCTGCGCCGAGGCCGAGCAGCGCCGGAGCCACGTCTGAGACCGTCTTGTTTATTTGTGTCGCTGTGGTAGTGTCCGGGTACACCTCAACTCATCGAGGTCCGTGAGAACCCCGCCTTTTTCTGGCGGGGTTTTGCTTTTGTGTGCAGAAAAAAGGAGTCTGCCTGAATCATGACCGCACCTTCCATCATTCTTACCCGTCTTGACGTGCAGCGTCTGGAGCAACTGATCGACCGCGTAGGCGAGGGCTCGCCGGGCGTCGAAGCCCTGCAACGCGAACTCGATCGTGCCGAAGAACTGGTTGGCCACGATGAAGTGCCTGCAAGCGTCGTGACCATGAACTCCAGCGTGCATTGCCGTGAGCAAGGCAGCGGCAAGGACTACCACCTGACCCTGGTTTACCCCAAGGACGCGAATGCCGACGAAGGCAAGATCTCGATCCTGGCCCCAGTGGGCAGTGCGTTGCTCGGCCTGCAAGTAGGCCAGCACATCGATTGGCCGGCGCCGGGTGGCAAGACCCTCAAGCTTGAATTGCTCAGCGTTGAAGGCCAGCCCAAAGACGGCGGCGCATTCTCTCTGTAACTAGAGCCGCTTTAAACTTGTTTCAGTGCTTTGTTGAGTGACAGCTCCAACTCGGCCTTGTAGCGCAGGTACAAGTTGCTCGGGCTTTGCACATCACCGAGTAGTCCGGACAAGTCCAGGTCGGTGATGTAGCAGCGGTAGCGCTCGGGTTCCCGGCGCTGCCCGACGATTTCCTGGGCGACCACTGCAAACAGCTGGTCGCCAAACTCCAGTTCGCAAAATTCCCGCTGATTGCAGTACAGGGTGATGCCTACTTGGCCGGGCGCCGCCTTGCCGATAATTGCCTGCACGTCATAAAACGGCTTATTCGCCGGGTTCTGCGGTGACGGGCGAGGTTCGATGCCGCGTGCGCGATTACTGCCTGATGGCAACAGTTGGTAATACAAGGTTTGCACCTCGGCCAACGGCTGCTGTGTGTCCAGCGGCGAGAGTGCTTCGCGGCGATAGATGATCGACTGCAAGAAGCGCTGCAACGGCGCCAACAGGCTCTGCTCATCATGAAACGGCAAGCGTTGCCGCCAGAGCGCGTTGAATTCATCGAGTACATACAGCTCGGCGAAGCCTTCATTGACCCGGTAGAACACTTGCACGCAATCGGCCAAACCCATCGGTAGCAGCAACGCCAGGTCATGGTCTTCCAAGGCCATGGCGTCCAGGTGCAGCGGGCTGTAGCTGGCCAATTCTTCGCTGAGGTAAGCGATCAGCGCGTCCTGGGTCGGCAGTGACACATGGGTGGCCTGGCCCGGCGTCAGCTCCATCACGTGATAGTGCTGCTGTACCTGCAACAGGTAGCGGTGGTTGGACTGGCCGAGCAGCAGGTTCTGTGCGGTATCGAAGATTTCTTCCACGCGCTGGGCAATGAACTGCGCACGGTTGTGACAGAAACAGCGCACCCGCAGGCGGGGCAAATGGTCCGACGGCAATTGGTTGAGGTAGTCACGCAGGCAGTCGAGCAGCGCGTGAGGGCCGTCGTAGCGGCTCACCATCACCTCGTTCCAACTGTTGCGCGTGACCTGATCCAGGGTCAGCACCAGGTTGTCGCGCACACCGGCATAGCTCAGGGAGTCGGTGCGCTCGGTGGTCATCAGGATATTCAGGTCGCGGTGGTGCTTGAGCGGGTCGATGCCGACGTTGACCAGCAACAGCACTTCTTCCGGCACTGCCGAGCGCAACAGACGCTCCTCATCGACGCTGGTCAAGGGCAGGGCGATGGTCTGTTGCAGGCTGCCCAGCAGGTTGAACAGCTCGAATTCGGTCATGTCGCTGACGCCCGGGTGCAGCGCCAGGCGCGTGCTGCTGTCAATCACGCCATTGCGGTGGCACCAGGTGAGCATTTCCAACAGGTCGCGACTGCGCTTGATCGGCGCGAAGTGCTCCCATTCCAGCGCCGTGAGGTTGCCGTTGTACAGGCCCCAATGGTGCTGGCCCGGCTCCTTGCGATTGGGTGATTGCACCAGCGTGAGGGTGTCTTCGGCCAAATCAGGCGCGATGCCGGGGTTGATGAATTCGACCTTGCCGGCCTTGCGTTCGAACGCCGCGTACAAGCGCCGGCCCAGCACATTGAGGTCGCGCTTGTTGATCAGGCTGACGGTCTGCTCGGTGCGGGCGAACTGGGTGAGAAAGCGATAGCTGTAATTGAGCTCATTGACCAGCGCGCGGCGCTCGGAGGCGACCTGGCGCACTTTCCACTGGCTGCGGCTGTCCAGCAGGGCCAGTTGGCGCTGGTCCCAGCCCCATTCGTGGGCCAGGCGCTCCAGCAACAAGCGTTGCCAGCCGCTGGCGCGTTGGCCGGCGCTGAGCTTGCGGTTGACCTTCAGGTACAGCGCACGCCGTACCAGTTCCAGGCGTTCCGGCTCGTTGCGCGCCTTGAGGTATTCCTCAATGCGGCGGTAAACCACGATGTACGGGTCCAACTCGTCCAGGTCCACCTGGTTGGCGAACACGGCACGTTTAAAGCGCAGGCTCAAACAGTGCACGTTCGGGTGTTCGCTGGCGTAAACCTCAGTCAGCAGCAGCTTGAGCACCGATTTGTAGGGCGACTCGATGCCCTTGAACAGCTGCCATAGCCCGGCACCAATGAACTCGCCCGGTGGGATGTTGGCCAGGTGGCCGAGGTCGAGGGTTTCATCGGCGCGGATAAAACGCTTGGAGATCAGCGTGTGGGTGAACTCGGCGTAACGGGTTTCTTCGTACACCGGCACCAGCCACCAGATCGGCGTGCGCCCAGCCAGCCAGATGGCGGTGCGGTAGAACTCATCCAGCAGCAGGTAATGCTGGGTGGTGCCGCAGTCGTCGGAGCTCAGTTGCGTGTCGCGTTCACCCAGTACAAAACGCGTCGGCTCGATCAGGAAAAAGTGCGCCTCGGCCCCCATGGTCAGTGCCCAGGCTTCGAGCAGCTGGCATTTTTTGCGCAGTTCGGCGAGTTCCGCTTCGCCAAGGTCAGGCGCGTGGCACACCCACACGTCCATATCGCTCTGATCGGCCTGGGCCAGGGTGCCGAGGCTGCCCATTAGGAACAAGCCGTGGATCGGCCGGGGCGGGTTGCCATGGCGTTGCTTGTAGGAAAACGAGCGGGTCAGGCGTTGGGCTTCGGCCAGGGCTTGGGCGTCGGGTTCGAAATTCGACAGCCCAGCCGGCGTGCTGCCTGAGACATACCCCGGCAATAGCGGGTGATTGACGTGGAAAAACAGCGGCAACAGGGTCAGCACGCTTTGCTGGCGCGGCGTCAGGCCCTCGACTGCCCGGGCCATGCGGCCTTCATTGAGGCCCATGAACCGCGCACGCAGCTGGGTCAGCACCTTGCGGTCGATGCCTTCGTCCAGGTCGGGGCGGATTTCATGGGTGCGGGTCATGTCGAACTCGGTGGCTCGCAGGGCCCGACGTGGGCGGCCATGTGGGAGTTTACAGACACAAGCGTAGGAGGTTTAGAGGGAAATGGTTTTCGGCGTCAGAATTTTGTGTCGTCCACAGCAACGCCCTCGGAATCCGCAGAGGGCGGACTCCATGGGCGGTATCAGAGGTCAGGCAGCTTCTTTGGTGTTGGCGGTGGTCAGGATGGTCAACAGGGTTTGTGCCTGCTCTGCAGCGTCCCGGCCAAGGCTGGTCAGGTAGCCCCCGTCTGGCTGGTCGATAAGTCCTTTCGCATGGAGGCGCTTGGCCGCGGCGATGGCAGTGGGAGCGGCGGTCTGGTGGACTTTCAGACCTTCCTTGGTGCTGTCCAAGGGGAAGAGTACAAGGATTTCCAGTTCGGCAACCAATTCAGGGGTATACGACATAAGGACTCCAGACGTTCTAAAATTTATTAGAGGCTAGCAGGGCATAAGGTGAACGCACTTTGCCGGGCTGTCCAGTGAGAAAGTCGTGGGTCTTGATATGGCGCAGGTTTGTGGCGAGGAAGCAGGCGTCCCGGCCACAAAGGTGCTCGATTCAGTCGTTTTCCGGAGGCAATTGCGGCAGCGCCCGCAGCGCGGTTTCGTACCATTCGGTATTGAATGCGCGGTCTTCGTCCAGCATCTTGTCGATTTCCACGGCCAGCACGTGAGCCATGAGATGCAGAATCTCTTCGCGCTCGTAACCCACCAGCGTCAGCTTATTCAAGGTGGCTTTGGCGGCAGGTGGATTGTCGCTTTCGATCTGGTTTTCGATGACCTGGGTCAGCGTACTTTCGGTGAACTCTTCTTCGTCGCTGTCGATATCGGTCGGCTCGCTCATGGCAGGCTCCTCAAGGAAAGGGTGTCAGTTTACCCCCATTCAGGCAGGTGATGCTGCTGGTCAGGTGGGGCTGCACGCACTATAACTTCTGCAGCCAACCCCATACCCGGCCTGGAGGCATCGCAATGCTCAAGCTTTACGGATTTTCGGTCAGCAACTACTACAACATGGTCAAACTGGCACTGCTGGAGAAAGGCCTGCCGTTTGAAGAGGTGCCGTTTTACCCGGGCCAGACGCCAGAAGCCCTGGCCGTCAGCCCGCGCGGCAAAGTGCCGGTGCTGGGCGTCAAGCAGGGGTTTATCAACGAAACCAGCGTGATCCTCGAGTACATCGAACACACCCAGGAAGGCCCGTCGCTGCTGCCGGCCGAGCCTTTTCAGCGGGCTCAGGTGCTGGCACTGTGCCGGGAAATCGAGCTGTACATCGAATTGCCTGCCCGTGCGTGTTTCGCCGAGGCGTTCTTCGGGATGCCGGTGCCGGAGGCGGTCAAGGAAAAATCCAAGGCCGAATTGCTGTTAGGGGTCAGCTCTTTAAGCAGGCACGGCAAGTTTGCGCCGTATGTGGCGGGGGAAAATTTTACGATTGCCGATCTGTACTTTATGTACAGCGTGAACCTCGCCTGTGGTGTGGGCGAGAAGCTGTTTGGCGTGGATTTGCTGGCTGAGTTGCCGAAGGCTAAAGCGTTGCTGGAGCGCTTGCATGGCATGCCCAACGCCCAGAAAGTGGCGGCGGACAGGGAGGCGGCGATGCCGGCGTTTATGGCGATGATTGCTGCCAAGAAGTAAATTCTCGGCGCCTTTCAGGACGCTATCGCGGGTAAGCCCGCTCCCACATTCGACTGCATTCCAAAGGTGGAACTCGGTCAATGTGGGAGCTGGCTTGCCTGCGATGCTTTTAGCTTTTAGCGACTGGCGAGCAGTTCCCGGCCGCGCACGACGGCTGCCTTGACCTGCGCCGGCGCAGTGCCGCCGATGTGATTGCGCGCATTCACCGAACCTTCCAGGGTCAGCACGGCAAACACGTCCTGCTCGATCTGGTCGCTGAACTGGCGCAGTTCTTCCAGGCTCATTTCCGCCAGGTCCTTGCCGGTGTCCACGCCGTATTTCACGGCGTGGCCGACGATTTCGTGGCAGTCACGGAACGGCAGGCCGCAGCGTACAAGGTAGTCCGCCAGGTCGGTCGCGGTAGAGAACCCGCGCAAGGCCGCTTCACGCATGATCGCGTGCTTGGGCTTGATCGCCGGGATCATGTCGGCAAACGCACGCAGCGAATCACGCAGGGTGTCGGCGGCGTCGAACAGCGGCTCTTTGTCTTCCTGGTTGTCCTTGTTGTAGGCCAGCGGTTGGCCTTTCATCAAGGTCAGCAGGCCCATCAGCGCGCCGAATACGCGGCCGCTCTTGCCACGTACCAGTTCGGGCACGTCGGGGTTTTTCTTTTGCGGCATGATCGAGCTACCGGTGCAGAAGCGGTCCGGCAGCTCGATAAACTGGAATTGCGCGCTGGTCCACAGCACCAATTCTTCGGAGAACCGCGACAAGTGCATCATCGCAATGCTGGCGGCGGCGCAGAACTCGATGGCGAAGTCACGGTCGGACACGCCGTCCAGGGAGTTGCCGCCCACAGCGTCAAAACCCAGCAGCTGCGCGGTGTACTCGCGGTCGATCGGGTACGTGGTGCCGGCCAATGCGGCACTGCCCAACGGCATGCGGTTGGCGCGCTTGCGGCAATCCACCAGGCGCTCGTAGTCGCGGCTGAGCATTTCGAACCAGGCCAGCAGGTGATGGCCGAAGGTCACAGGCTGCGCAGTTTGCAGGTGGGTGAAACCGGGCATGATCGTGCCGGATTCACGCTCGGCCTGTTCCAGCAGACCTTGTTGCAGGCGGGTGATTTCGGCCAGGATCAGGTCGATTTCATCGCGCAGCCACAGGCGGATATCGGTCGCTACCTGGTCGTTACGGCTGCGACCGGTGTGCAGTTTCTTGCCGGTAACACCGATGCGATCGGTGAGGCGGGCCTCGATGTTCATGTGCACGTCTTCCAGGTCGACGCGCCAGTCGAACGTGCCGGCCTCGATCTCACCGCGAATGGTGGTCAGGCCATCGATGATGCTGTCGCGCTCGGCGTCGGTCAGCACGCCGACCTTGGCCAGCATCGTGGCGTGGGCGATCGAGCCCATGATGTCGTGGCGGTACAGGCGCTGGTCGAAGGTGACGGAGGCGGTGAAGCGCGCGACGAAGGCGTCGACGGGTTCACTGAAGCGGCCGCCCCAGGACTGGTTGGTCTTGTCGGTGCTCATGGATTCGCTCGTGATCTGCTTAAAAGAGGCGTGGAGGTGTGCCGCCGATAATAACAGGGTTGCCTGCGCAGGCGATGCTGCGGGTGGTCGGCATTTTTATTTGTGCGAAGGATGGCTAAGTGCCTTGCCGCCGAACGCATCCGGGAAGAGACTGGAGGGAGGCGTTAATTGAAACGATATTTGACGATTGAGCAATATCGTCTCAGCGAGCGTCTACAGTTGCACTGATAGAGCGTGAATGCACCAAAGTCGGGTGATGCGGTCATATCCCTGACTAGCCATTTAAAAACGGGGGTATTCGGATTGTGTATCAGCAAACCCTACGACGATGCCCGAAGGCAGCAGGTCTTGGGCGCAATTGAACAGGTCCGGGTAAATATGGGTGCCGCTGCCGGGGCACTTTTTGCCGCTCGCACTAGTCTTAGCGTGGATCGCTGTGACGCAAGTCACCGCACCTGTCTACGCTATCCTTGTGCGAGACTCACGCAGGAATCCAGCGCAATATGAATGTCCTGATCGTTGATGACGAACCCCAAGCCCGCGAGCGACTGAGCCGTCTGGTCAGTGAACTCGAGGGTTATACAGTCCTTGAACCGAGTGCCACCAACGGCGAGGAGGCGTTGACGCTGATCGACAGCCTCAAGCCGGATGTGGTCTTGCTCGATATTCGCCTGCCGGGCCTTGATGGCCTGCAAGTGGCCGCCCGCCTCAGCGAGCGAGAATCGCCGCCTGCCGTGGTGTTGTGTGCAGCTCAAGAAGAGTTTTCTGCACAGACGCTCGAAGACAGTGGTGTCAGCTTTGTCGCCAAGCCGGTGACCGCCGAAGCGCTGCTCAAGGCCCTGAAAAAAGCCGAGCGCCCTAACCGCGTGCAACTCGCCGCGCTGACCCAGCCGGCAGCCCAGAGTGGTAATGGGCCGCGCAGCCATATCAGCGCGCGGACGCGCAAAGGTATCGAGCTGATTCCACTGAACCAGGTGGTTTACTTTATTGCCGACCACAAGTACGTGACCCTGCGTCACGAGGACGGCGAAGTCTTGCTCGATGAGCCGCTCAAAGCCCTTGAGGATGAATTCGGCGACCGCTTTGTGCGCATCCACCGCAACGCGCTGGTGGCCCGCGAGCGAATAGAACGCCTGCAGCGCACGCCTCTTGGGCACTTTCAGTTATTCCTGAAAGGGCTTAACGGCGACGCCTTGATCGTCAGCCGACGCCACGTCGCGGGTGTGCGCAAGATGATGCAGCAGCTTTAGCCCAAGGCCTTTGGCGCGGTCTGCATACTTTATCCCGGTGTGATGCGGCCAGGGAGGCCCCGCACTTGCTGATTCAAATCAAAGCGTATTTGCCTGAGCTGTTATTATCTGCCGTATCTATTCAGTACGGATTGATCCATGTCCTCTCGCGAAATCCGCATCGCCACCCGTAAAAGCGCCTTGGCCTTGTGGCAGGCCGAATACGTCAAAGCCCGTCTTGAGCAGGCCCATCCGGGGCTGAAAGTATCCCTGGTGCCCATGGTCAGTCGCGGCGACAAGCTGCTGGACTCGCCATTGTCGAAGATCGGCGGCAAGGGCTTGTTCGTCAAAGAACTGGAAACCGCGCTGCTGGAAAACGAAGCCGACATCGCCGTGCATTCGATGAAAGACGTGCCGATGGACTTCCCCGAAGGCCTGGGCCTGTATTGCATCTGCGAGCGCGAAGACCCGCGCGACGCCTTTGTTTCCAACACCTACGCATCGCTGGAAGAACTGCCCCTGGGCAGCATCGTCGGCACCTCGAGCCTGCGTCGCCAGGCGCAGTTGCTGACCCGGCGCCCGGACCTGCAAATCCGTTTTCTGCGCGGCAACGTCAACACCCGCCTGGCCAAGCTGGATGCCGGTGAATATGACGCGATTATCCTCGCGGCGGCCGGTTTGATTCGCCTGGGTTTCGAAGACCGTATCACCTCGGCCATCAGCGTCGAAGACAGCTTGCCTGCGGGTGGCCAGGGCGCAGTGGGCATCGAGTGCCGCACTGCCGACAGCGAAATTCACGCCCTGCTCAAACCCCTGGATCATCAAGACACCGAAGTCCGTGTGACGGCCGAGCGCGCCCTGAACAAACACCTCAACGGTGGCTGCCAGGTGCCGATCGCCTGCTACGCCGTGCTCGAAGGCGAAAACCTTTGGTTGCGCGGCTTGGTAGGTGACCCGGCAGGTGGCACGCTGCTCACCGCCGAGGTGCGCGGGCCGCAACGCGATGCCACCGCATTGGGTATCCAGGTGGCAGAAGAGCTGCTGGAGAAGGGCGCTGGCGCCATTCTGCAGAAAGTCTACGGCGAGGCCGGCCCGCAGTGACCGACTGGCGTGTGCTGCTGACGCGGCCTGCCGAGGAGTCGTTGGCCCTGGCCGCGACGCTGTCCGACGCCGGCATTTTCAGCAGCAGCCTGCCATTGCTGGGCATCGAAGCCTTGCCGGTAACGGCTGAGCAGCAGGCGGTTTTTCGTGACCTGGGCCGTTATAACGCGGTCATTGTGGTCAGCAAACCGGCTGCGCGACTGGCCTTGCAACTGTTGGATCAGCCCTGGCCGCAGTTGCCGTGGTTCAGCGTCGGCGCGGCCACCGCGCAGGTACTGGCCAACCACGGCCTGACTGTTCACTACCCGCCAAGCGGCGACGACAGCGAGGCCTTGCTTGCATTGCCGGCCTTGCGCGAGGCTATTGCACAGCCAAATGCCCGAGTGCTGATCTTGCGTGGCGAGGGTGGACGGGGGCTGCTGGCTGAGCGTTTACGCGAGCAAGGTGCTAGTGTCGACTATCTGGAGTTGTATCGTCGTTTCCTTCCGGCTTACGACCCGGGGGCGTTGATGCAACGCATCCAGTTGGAACGCTTGAACGGCGTGGTGGTCAGCAGTGGGCAGGGTTTTTTGCACCTGCAAGCCTTGGCTGGCGAAGATTGGCCTGAGGTAGCGCAGCTGCCGTTGTTCGTGCCCAGCCCGCGGGTCTATGAAATGGCGCGGGCCGCTGGCGCAGAAAAAGTTGTGGATTGTCGCGGCGCGAGTGCCGCGGCTTTGTTAGTGGCGTTGCGCAGCTGTGCCATATAAGGCCGCCGCCCCACTCTCTGATACGCAAAGGACGGATACGTGAGCGAAACAGCCTTGCCTAAAGATGAAGCCCAACCCGCACTTGATGTGCCGGTTGAGTCACCGGTCAGCGCGCCACGCCGTGGCAATGGTCTGGCAATCGTAGCCCTGTTGCTTGGCGCCGCAGGTGTTGCCGCCGGCGGTTGGGGCATCTGGCAGGTCCGCGCCCTGCAAGCCAGCAGCCAGCAACAGCTGGGCCAGGTGCAGACCCTCGATGACCAATCCCAGGCGCTCAAGCAGAGCCAACAACAGCTGGCCGCTCGTTTGGCACAGTTGCCCGCAGCGGATGAGCTGGAGGAGCGTCGCCGTCTGGTCGCCCAGTTGCAGGGTGATCAGCAGCGCTTGAGCCAGCGCTTGGAAACCGTGCTGGGTGCCAGCCGCCAGGACTGGCGGCTGGCCGAGGCCGAGCACCTGATCCGCCTGGCCAGCTTGCGTCTTTCCGCACTTCAAGACATCAACAGTGCTCAGTCGCTAGTCCAGGGCGCCGACGAAATTCTGCGCGAGCAGAGCGACCCAGGTTCCTATGCCGCGCGTGAGCAGTTGGCCAAGAGCCTCGCCGCGCTGCGCAGCACTGAGCAGCCGGACCGCACCGGCCTGTACCTGCAACTGGCGGCACTGCGTGATCAGGTCGTGCAACTGGCGGCCATTGCCCCGCAATACCAGCTCACCGAACCGGCCTCCCAAGGGCGCCCAACCACCGATACGCAAAGCCGCTGGAGTGAATGGTGGGAGCAGATCTCTCGCTACTTCCGCATCGACTTCAACCCTGACGACAACATTCGTCCGTTGCTTGCCGGCCAGGGCCTGAACCAAGTGCGCCTGGCCCTGAGCCTGGCCCTTGAGCAAGCGCAATGGGCCGCGCTCAACGGTGAAACGGCGGTGTACAGCCGCTCCCTGGGTGAGGCGCGCAGCGTGCTGCAAGACAACTTCAACCAGGACAACCCGCAGAGCAAGGCGATGCTGGCGCGGATTACCGAGCTTGAGCCCAAGGCCGTCTCTGTGGTCACGCCGGACCTGGCTGCAAGCCTGGCCGCCGTGCAGGCCTATCTTGAACGCCGTCATCTGTCTGCCGATGAAGCCAAGGCGTCGGCGGGCACGCCGGCGACCAAGGAGTAGAGCCGATGAAGCGCTTCTATGTGATTTTGGTGCTGGCGATTGCAATCGCCCTGGCACTGGCTGTGGGTATTTCGAAACACACCGGTTACGTGCTGATTACCTACCCGCATCTGCTGCATTACGAGTCGAGCCTGTGGGCCACGCTGGTGGCGGTGTTTGCAGTGGTTCTGGTGATCTACTTGATCCGCGTGCTGCTGAGCTTGCTCACCACCTCCGGTGGCGTGGTCAACCCGTGGTCGCGGCGCAACCGGAGCCGTCGGGTACAGATCGCGATTGAACAGGGCCAGATGGACCTCGCCGAAGGCCGCTGGGCCAGCGCCGAACGCCACCTGCACCGTGCCGCCGAAGCCGAGCGTCAACCGTTGCTCTACTACCTTGGCGCAGCGCGTGCGGCCAATGAGCAGGGCCGTTATGAAGAGGCTGACGCTTTGCTGGAGCGCGCCTTGGAGCGTCAGCCCCAGGCGGAGCTGGCGGTCGCCTTGAGTCATGCGCAATTGCAGATGGACCGCGGCGACACTGAAGGTGCGCTGGTCACCCTGCAAGCGATGCACGAGCGTCATCCGCATAACCCGCAGGTGTTGCGTCAGTTGCAGCGCTTGCATCAGCAGCGGGGCGATTGGCCGTCGGTGATCCGTCTGCTGCCGGAGTTGCGCAAGGACAAGGTGCTTCCCGCCAGCGAATTAGCTGAGCTGGAGCGTCGCGCCTGGGGTGAAAACCTTGGCCTGGCGGCCCAGCGTGAAGAGCAGGGCGAGGCCGGTTTACAGTCTTTGGACCGGGCATGGGAGCAACTGACTTCCGCCCAGCGCCAGGAGCCACAACTGGTGCTGGCTTACGCTGAGCAACTGCGTCGATTGGGCGCCGATGCCAAGGCCGAGGAGGTACTGCGCGGCGCGATCAAGCGCGGTTACGACAGCCACCTGATCCGGCTTTACGGTTTGCTGCGTGGCGCAGACCCGGCTCGACAACTGAAATTTGCCGAAGGCTGGCTGAAGGACCATCCGGGTGATGCCAGCCTGCTGCTGACCCTGGGTCGCCTGTGTTTGCAAACCAGTTTGTGGGGCAAGGCCCGGGACTACTTGGAAAACAGCCTGCAGGTGCAGCGCAATCCTGAGGCATGCGCTGAGCTGGCGCGTCTGCTTGCCCAATTAGGTGACACGGAGCGTAGCAACCAATTGTTCCAAGAAGGGCTTGGCCTGTTGGACAGCCGTCTGTTGGCCGCACCATTACCCGTTCCTGCACGGGTTTGAAGTAGGAAAGAGGGTGGAGGTTGGCTCAGAAGCGTCTGAGGGCCAGCCCTCCATCACTGTGCAAATGCTGGGTCTAAAGCCCTGCGTAGTAAATTCCTACTGCTGACGGCTTGAAGTCATCCATGTTCTGGCGGCATATCCCCATGCTCTTGCGGAATTGTCTGCTCTAGCGCGTATTGAAAGGGGTCGGGCCTTTCCTCTACCGTAACGACCTATCTCTTGCGGTACGGATAACAATGTCTTTGGCCCCTTCACGCTCCTTGTTTTTCCTGGCGTTCATGGCTGGTGCGCTGACGTTGGGTGCGTCTTTTTATCTTGAGTATGGCGCGCTGCTCCGTCCGTGTTTCCTGTGCCAGATGCAACGCATCTTTCTGGCAACCTTCACGCTGATCAATTTGATGGCTGCGTTCCATAGCCCACGGCGCTCTGCGGCCTACTTTTATGCGATGGGCAGCATGGTGTGTGCATTGCTCGGCGCCATCACTGCCGTGCGGCAAGTGCTGCTACAAAATGCCGCGCCGGAGCAGGCCACCGATTGCTGGCCGAGCTTGCAGTACATGATCGAAAACCTGTCGTTATGGCAGGCCCTGCAATTGACGGTCAAAGGCACCGTTGATTGCGTGGAGATCAACTGGACACTGTTTGACTTGAGCCTTCCCGAGTGGAGCCTGTTGTTCTTCGTGGCGATGCTGATCCTGGGCATCATGCAGTTTTCACCGCTGTTATTCGGCCGCCGCTTGGGCCTTGCGACGCAGTAAAAGTAAGTCGCAGTGGGTAGGAAGGGATTAAACACTTGTATGAACTTTCTCTCCTGCGTACCTTGAAGCGATAGTCATGCGGGCATAATCTGGCCCGCACGCATTATCGAAACCGTTTGTCAGATGCGGCTTTGTCCGGCTGCCGCTTTATCCTTGAGTTGCGCGGGCACAGAGCGGCAGCGCCCCCTATAGGGAAGAGAGATCATCATGCTGGAAAGTTGTCAGAATGCTCAGGAACGCTGGGGTGGGGTGCACAAGCTGATCGACAGCTGGTTGAAGGCACGTCACGAACTGGTTCGAGCCTTTGATGCTCTCGGCGCCAAGCCCGAGGCACTGGCTGAGAATCGCGAACCGCTGCAAGACTTTTGCGGTGTATTGGTGGACTACGTGTCTGCCGGCCATTTCGGGGTCTACGAGCAACTGACCAAAGAGGCGGAAGCCTTTGATGATCAGCGCGGTCTGGAATTGGCCGAGACCCTTTACCCACGCATTGATGTCATCACGGAAAAGCTGCTGGCGTTCACCGACCTGTGTGATGCCGGCAAATGTGTTGCGGAAAAATTCAAAGAGCTCGGTGGGTTGCTACATGAGCGTTTCGAACTGGAAGACTGCCTGATCGAAGTGCTGCACAACGCCCACAAGGAAGAGGCGGCCACCCAGGCCTGACCCTTCGCGGCGAGAAAAAAAACGGTGCGCACGGCGCACCGTTTTTTATTGGGTCAGTGGCGGGTACCGAGCAATTCGATCTCGAACACCAGCGGCGTATACGCGGGTATCAACTCACCTGCACCGTCGGCGCCATAGGCTTGCGCCGATGGAATCACCAGGCGCCATTTCGCACCTACCGGCATTTGTTGCAGGGCGCTGCTCCAGCCGCTGATCACGCTGTCCAGGCGAAACCACTGCGGCTGCGTGCTCTTATCGAAGACGGTCCCATCGGGTAACCGACCCACGTATTTCACTTGTACCTCATCACTGGCCAACGGTTTGCTGCCGTTGCCGGGTGTGAGTTCCGTAAGCAGGATGCCATCTGCCAATTCGCGTACGCCGCTTGCGGTTTTTTCCTTGGCTAAAAATTGCTGCTCAGCGGCGAGTGCTTTTTCGCTGCTTGGCACCTCGGCGTCGGCTGCGCTTTGTGCTTCGTGCTGGGCCAGGATCTGCTCGATGCGTGCGTTGTCCAGCGCCAGTGGTTTGCCTTGGTAGGCTTGCTTGAGGCCGTCGACGAGGGCCTGGATCTGCAGGTCGGGGACTTCCTGGCGCAAGCGTTCGCCGAGGCTCGCCCCCAGGCTGTAGGCAAGATCGTGTGGGTCTTGGGCAGTGGTTTTGGGCGGCGATTGCTCACCCGCATTGGCTGCAAAAACCGCCAAGCCAAGCACTAAAAAAAGGTAACGCGACATGAGCATTCTCCCGCCGAAAGTGCGACGGATTATGCCAGTGTGAGTGCGCAAAAAGTGCCGTGGATTTTCGTTATATCGATAAGATTTTTCGCACGGTGCAACGCAAGGCAAACGATACTGTCAACATGCCCTAGCGGCGGTAAGAGCAGAGGGCTAGTATGAGCCGCACCCACGTCAGCCAGGAGGTAAACCATGTCGGCCAAACAGAAGCCTGTAAATACCCCGTTGCATTTGCTCCAACAACTTTCGGGCAGCTTGCTCGAACATCTGGAAAGCGCGTGTTCCCAGGCCTTGGCCGATGCAGAAAAACTGCTCGCCAAACTGGAAAAACAACGCGGTAAAGCGCAAGAAAAGCTGCACAAGTCCCGCACCAAACTGCAAGACGCCGCCACTGCCGGCAAGGCCAAGGCTCAAGCCAAAGCCAAAGGCGCGGTCAAAGAACTTGAGGACCTGCTGGACGCTCTCAAGGATCGCCAAGCTGAAACCCGTACCTACATTTCCCAACTCAAACGCGATGCTCAGGAAAGCTTGAAGCTGGCCCAGGGCGTTGGTCGAGTGAAAGAAGCTGTGGCTAAAGTGCTGGGCGCTCGTACTCCGGCAAAAGCTGTTGCGTCGAAGGCTTCGGCTAAGACTGCGGTCAAGCCAGCGGCTAAAAAAACTGCTGCTGCAAAACCAGCCGCTAAGCCAGCTGCCAAAACCGCTGCTGCAAAACCAGCCGCTAAGCCAGCCGCCAAAACTGCTGCTGCGAAACCGGCCGCTAAGCCAGCTGCCAAAACCGCTGCTGCAAAACCAGCCGCTAAGCCAGCCGCCAAAACTGCTGCTGCGAAACCGGCCGCCAAGCCAGCCGCCAAAGCTGCTGCTGCGAAACCGGCCGCCAAGCCAGCCGCCAAAGCTGCTGCTGCGAAACCGGCCGCCAAGCCAGCTGCCAAAGCTGCTGCTGCGAAACCGGCCGCCAAGCCAGCTGCCAAAACTGCTGCTGCGAAACCAGCTGCCAAGCCAGCTGCTAAAACTGCTGCTGCAAAACCGGCCGCCAAGCCAGTTGCCAAAACTGCTGCTGCGAAACCGGCCGCCAAGCCAGTAGCCAAACCTGCTGCTGCGAAACCAGCCGCCAAGCCAGTAGCCAAAACTGCTGCTGCGAAACCAGCCGCCAAGCCAGCCGCCAAGCCAGCTGCTGCGAAGCCAGCCGTTAAGCCGGCTGCCAAACCTGCTGCTGCCAAACCAGCCGCTAAGCCAGCAGTTGCAAAACCAGCTGCAAAGCCAGCAGTTGCAAAAGCAGCCGCAAAACCTGCTGCTGCAAAGCCTGCACCGGCCAAGCCAGCAGCCCCGGCTGCTACCCCGGCTGCGTCCACCGCGCCAACCGCATCGGCCAGCAGCACCCCTGCACCGGTAGCGCCAAGCACCACCCCAACCAGCGCTTCCTAAGTGCCGGTGGCCATGGCGCGCAGCGATTGCAGCGCGTCGTGGTCAAGGTTGGCGGCTTCGGTCGCCAAGCCTTCAAGCCATCCTTGGTGATCCTCGCTTTCTCCGATCGGCCATGCTTGCGTTAGCGTCTCCAGCCGCGTCAGCAACTCCCGTTCCGCCTCCTGCTCCAGGGCTTTGACCCGTTCGCGTAACGCCGCCAATGGCTCATCCTGCTGCGCCATGGTTCGCCACTGCACGCGCACCTGTCGTAACGGTTCGACCACTTCTTTCTGCCACGGCCGCGCAATGTCCTGCAGCGCCTGCATGCGTTCGGGCGTCGACGCCACGCCGCGTTGCTCCAGCCACGCGCCACAGAGCAGCAGGCACACATCCGCGCCTTTGGCCTGTAAACGCAGGCAAGCGGCCTCGACGCCCGGGCGGGCGTAAATCGAGAGGGCAAAGCTCCACAGGTCAGCGCACATATTCACACCCAAGCCAGCGGCCAACGAAGCTGGTAGACTCCGCCGCCATTATGATCCGACTTCAAAGCCTAACATTACAGCGTGGCCCGCAACGTCTTCTTGAAGACGCCGAGCTGACCCTGCACGCCGGTCACAAAGCCGGCCTGATCGGTGCCAACGGCGCCGGCAAATCCACGTTGTTCGCTCTGTTGCTGGGTGAGCTGACCCCGGATTCCGGGGACTGCCTGCTGCCGGCCGACTGGCGCATCGCCCATATGCGCCAGGAGATCGACACCCTGGACCGTATCGCGGTCGACTACGTGCTCGATGGCGACCAGCGCCTGCGTCAGGTGCAACACGACCTGGCCGAGGCCGAGAAAGCCCAGGACGGCGCCGCCCAGGCCCGCCTGCACTCGGAACTCGACAGTGCCGACGGCTACACCGCCGACGCCCGCGCCCGCAAGATGCTTGCTGGCCTTGGTTTTACCAACGAGCAGATGGATCGCCCGGTCGCCGACTTCTCCGGTGGCTGGCGCATGCGCCTGAACCTGGCCCAGGCGCTGATGTGCCCCTCGGACTTGTTGCTGCTCGACGAACCGACCAACCACTTGGACCTTGATGCGATCCTGTGGCTGGAAGATTTCCTCAAGAGCTACCCGGGCACTTTGCTGCTGATTTCCCACGACCGGGATTTCCTCGACGCCGTGGTCGACAACATCGCCCACGTCGAACAGAAGAAAATCACCCTGTACCGTGGCGGCTACACTGCGTTCGAACGTGCGCGCGCCGAGCGCCTGGCCCAGCAGCAACAGGCTTTCGAGAAGCAGCAGGCGCAGCGTGCGCACATGGAAAGCTACATCGCCCGGTTCAAGGCCCAGGCCACCAAGGCCCGTCAGGCCCAGAGCCGGATCAAGGCGTTGGAGCGCATGGAAGAGCTGTCGGCGGCCCACGTCGATTCGCCGTTCGACTTTGTCTTCCGCGAGTCGGTGAAAATCTCCAGTCCGTTGCTGGATCTTTCGGATGCACGCCTGGGTTATGGCGACAAAACCATCCTGGAGAAGGTCAAACTTCAGCTTACGCCGGGCGCGCGCATCGGTTTGCTCGGCCCTAACGGTGCGGGCAAGTCGACGCTGATCAAGAACCTGTCGGGTGAATTGCAGCCCCTGGCTGGCCGCCTGACCCGTGGTGAGAACCTGGTGGTGGGCTACTTTGCCCAGCATCAGCTGGACTCCCTCGATGCCAAGGCCAGCCCGCTGCTGCACCTGCAACGCCTGGCGCCGACCGAGCGCGAGCAAACCCTGCGCGACTTCCTCGGCGGCTTCGACTTCCGTGGCGCGCGCATTGATGAGCCGGTGCTGAATTTCTCCGGTGGCGAAAAGGCCCGACTCGCCCTGGCATTGATCGCCTGGGACCGGCCGAACCTGCTGCTGCTTGACGAACCCACCAACCACTTGGACCTGGAAATGCGCCTGGCGCTGACCATGGCCTTGCAGGAGTTCAGTGGTGCGGTGCTGGTGGTCTCTCACGATCGCCACTTGCTCAAGAGCACCACCGACAACTTCCTGCTGGTGGCTGACGGCAAAGTCGAAGAGTTCGACGGTGACCTGGACGACTACGCACGTTGGCTGACGGAATACCGCCTGCGCAACGCGCCGGCCAGCAATACGCCGGTCAACCCGGACAAGACTGACAAGAAAGCCCAGCGCCAGGCTGCCGCCGCACTGCGCCAGCAGTTGGCACCGCACAAGCGCGAAGCCGACAAGCTGGAAGCCGAACTGGGCAAGGTGCACGAGCGCCTGGCCAAGATCGAAGCCAGCCTGGGTGACAGCGCCGTGTACGAGGCGGCGCGCAAGGACGAACTGCGCGACCTGCTCGCCGAACAGGCCAAGCTCAAGGTGCGTGAAGGTCAGTTGGAGGAAACCTGGATGGAAGCCCTCGAACTGCTCGAAAGCCTGCAAGCGGAGTTGGAGGCGCTGTCCTGATGGAAGCGCTGCAATTGCCGTTGCCGACGCAGTGGGTCGAACCTGCCTGGGTCGGCGTGCAAATCCTGCTGATCCTGCTGGCCGGCTACCTTGCCCAACGCTTCGTCGCCAAAGGCCTCACCCGTCTGGGTGAGCGTTATCCGTTCCCGCCGCAACTGCTGATGCCGCTGCGCGGAGGCTTGCGCTGGCTGATCATGGGCAGCGCGCTGATCTTCGTGCTGGGCCGCCTCGGTGTGTCCGCCACGGTGTTGTGGACGGCGCTGTCGGGGTTTGTCGCGGTGGCTGCCGTGGCGTTCTTCGCCATGTGGTCGGTGCTGTCCAACCTGTTGTGCGCGATCTTGATCTTTACTGTCGGGCCGTTCCGCCTCGGTGACATCGTCGAGCTGGTGGATACCGTCGACAAGCCGGGCGTCAAAGGCCGGGTCGTTGCGATCAATCTGCTCTACACCACGCTGATCGAAGTCGAAGAAGCGGGCACCGACAGCGCAATGGTGCAAGTGCCCAACAGCCTGTTCTTCCAGCGCTCGGTGCGGCGCTGGCCTGGCACTCATGTGTTTCCGGGCGACCGCTAGCAGCCAGCCCGATCAAAAATAGATAGCCAGCCTTTGGTCGGCGGAGTTAGCTTTAGGTACAACCGCTAACTCTCTCCCTGAGGTGTGTAATGGCACTCGACACATGGCTGGCCTTTTTCGTGGCCAGTTGGATCATTTCCCTTTCCCCTGGCGCCGGTGCCATCGCTTCGATGTCCAGCGGCCTGCAATACGGTTTCCTGCGCGGTTACTGGAATGCCATTGGCCTGCAATTGGGCCTGGCGATGCAGATTGCCGTGGTCGCGGGCGGCCTGGGTGCCATTCTGGCGGCGTCTTCCACCGCGTTTTATGCGATCAAATGGTTTGGCGTGGGCTACTTGGTGTACCTGGCGATCAAGCAATGGCGAGCCTTGCCCATGGACATGAGCGAGGACGCGGCGATTCGCCCAATCGGCAAGCCAATGGCGATGATGTTCCGTGGGTTCCTGGTCAACGCCAGCAACCCCAAGGCCCTGGTGTTCATGCTGGCGGTGTTGCCGCAGTTCGTGAACCCGCAGGCGCCGCTGCTGATCCAGTACCTGATCCTGGGCGCGACCATGATCAGCGTCGATATGATCGTGATGGCAGGCTATACGGGGCTGGCGTCGAAGGTCTTGCGCATGTTGCGCACGCCTAAGCAGCAAAAGCGCATGAACCGCACGTTTGCCGGGTTGTTTGTTGGCGCTGCTGGCTTTCTCGCCAGCTTGCATCGCGCAACGGCGTAACTGACGAAACCAGATTAAAAATGTGGGAGCTGGCTTGCTTGCGATAGCAGCACCTTGGTGTAACTGATACACCAAGGTGTCTGCATCGCAGTCAAGCCAGCTCCCACATTTGATTTGTGTTGCTTGTGAAGTCGCGGCTCAGCGCAGAATCTTCGGCGCCTCATCCCTTGGCAGGTTATTGCGCAGCGCAGGCTTGCCCGGGTCTTGATACCCGCCGCCCAATTGCTCCGCCAACTGCCGTGCCACATCCTCACCCAAGGCTTTCGACACTTCCTTCACCACGCGCGGCCGGTTCAAGCTCACGCGAACATCGCGGCTGTTCACCAGCTTCGTGTCCTGGCCTTCACCCATGGCGGTAAACGCCGAGGTGATCTCAAAGGTGCGCGTGTTGATCAGGCTGAAATCCGCCACCAGCGTCAGGCCGAGCACGGCCGAATAGCTATTGGTGTGGTCCAGGGCGTTGATGTCCTGGGTGAAGTCGATGTCTGACAGGGTGCCGAACAACACGTAGTCCGCGCCCTTGAAGTTGCCGGCCTTGATGCGCTTGATCACGTCATACACGTCACCCTTGGCATCGGCGGTGTAAGGCGTGCCCTGCACCAGCTGGAACTGGCGCGACTTGAGAATCTCGCCCTTGATATCACCGCTGAATTTACGCAGCTCGGTCTGTTCGATGTAGCTGGTGCGGCTTTCGTACTCGCTGTAGCTCGACGCACCGCTGGCGTTATACGCGCTGGCCTGGAAGTTATTGCTGGCCGAAACCGCGTGGATGTATTCCTCGACCCGCGCCTCGTAGGCAAGGTCGGTCACCGCGATCTTCGGGGCGGCCGAGGCGCCAAAGGCGCACAGCAGGCCGATCATGCCGATCCATGCACGCATTGCTTAGCGCTCCGTGGTTTTGCGGATTTCTTTTTCGTCCATCCATTCGGCCAGGCCGCTCTCGACGTCGATCAGCTGCAGGCTGAACTTGTAGAACACGTCCTTGTAGTCCGAGCTGCGTTTGACGATGGAGCTGATGGAGCCTTCCAGGCGGTACTTGGCGGCGACCATGTTGCCGGTCTTGCTGACCGTGGATTTCTTGTACAAGCCGCTCTGGTTCTGCAGCTTGAGCTGGTCGACCTGGCTTTGCATGTCGGTGTTATCGCTGGCGAAGCGGGCGGTGCCGGTCTTCATCAATTGGGTCTTGATCGACGTGGTGATCTCGCGGGTGTCGATGTACTCGCTGGTCTTGTTCTTCACGTCATACACCTGCACCACCGGGCGGCCTTGCAGGATGCCGGACTGAGCCAGGGAGCGGGTCATGCTTTCGGCGATCATCTGCAGGTCGGTGGAACCGAACTCGTTAGTCACCAGTTCCACAGCCTTGGTGTCGCCGTAGCTGATGTTCTTGCCGCCGAGTACCGGCGAGGTGTTGGAGCAACCGCTGGCCAGAAGGGCGACGACGGCGATGATCGAGAAGCGTGCAAACATGGGGAAATCTCTCTGAATTCTGATAGAGCAGCGGCTCAAGGGGTTTTCACTTCAAGACGGAAGTCCGCGGCCTGGGGCAGGTTAGCGATGGCCGGCAGGAAGGTTGCCTGGTTGGCGTACAGGTTCAGCACTTTCCAGGTTTCTTCATCGCCTACCGGGAAGCCATCGGCACCCAGCCAGGCGAAGCGGTAGTACATCATCTGGTTGCTGCTGGTGATGTTGCTCAACTGCACTTTGGCGGTGAGGAAGCCGTTTTCACGGGCCACACGAATGGCGCCGACGGCGATGCCCTTGAATTTGCCCATCACCACGATTTTGCTGGCGGCGCTGCCAGGCTCCGGCGGCGGCGGAGTGGCGCAGCCGGCGAGCAGGACCAGCGCCAGGGCGCCGAGGATGAAATGACGCATAGCGTGCTCCTTAAGGTTGTTTGAGGGCGATGGCTTGAGTGGAAGTGCTCGGCACTACACGGGCCGCGAGGCCGCCGGCGAATACTTGGTTGCCGACCACGCGCAGGGTGATCACTTGGTAGCGCTGATCGGCCTTGACCGTCACCAGCGTGCCGCCCAGGGCGTTGGGCAGGCTGACCTGATGGTCACCGTGCTTGAGGCGCAGGCGCGTCACTTGGGTCATGTCCGGCAGCGTGCGCCAGGTGCGGGTGTCGGCCCCTTCGGTCACGGCCGAGGCGATGCCCAGTACCAGACCTGCCATGGGGTTGGCCTTGTTCAGGTTGTTTTGCGCAATGCCACGGCTGACCGCACGCACGGTGGTGCGCAGGATGATCCCCGGCATGTCGTCACGCAGGGCGCGGCGCGACATGGCGGTGGTGCTGTTGAGTGCGGTGAGGTTCTGTTGCTTGCCGTCGACGCCGATCTGGGCAAAGGTCGCCGTGGAGTTGTCAGCCTTGATCACCGGGAACGACAGCGGCGTGATCACCAGGCGGCCGTCGATCGGGATCGGCAGTGGCAGGCGAATCGAGTCACGCGCCGGTGCCAGGCCGCTCTGGACCACAATCAGCACGTCGGTCTCGTCGGCACCGACCTTGGATTTGTCCAGGTTCAGCAACGCTTGCTCCAGCAGCGGCGTATTGGGGCGCAGCTCGGCGGCCTTGCGATAGCCGGGCGCCGCCAGGTCTCTTTCGCCCAGGGCTTCGTAGACAAAGCCCGCCAGGTAATGGCTGAACGCACTCTGGTAGCTGTTTTTCAGGCCGACCACTTCCGGTGCATCCAGTGCTTCTATCGGGTAGCCGCGCAGGTCTTTGATCTGGGTGGTGACGCCCTGGCGCTCGGCTTCGTTTTCGCGCTTGAGGTATTCCCTGTCGCGCAAGTCGGCGATGACCGCTTCGCGCTCGTGGGTCTTCTTGATCTCGGTGCGGGCACCATCGAAGTCGTTCAAAGCCAGCAGGTTCAAGGCCATCTGGGTGGTCAGCATGACCTTTTCGTAGTCATAACCCTCGTAGCGACGCACTTTGTCGTTGACCATGAAGCTGCCGAACTGGGCGAGGTACTTCTCGCTGTCGAACTTGACCGACTCTTCCCACTTGTAGACTTGCAGGTCGGCGCTGCGCCAGGCGGTCTGGCTACCGGTGAGGTCGCCTTTGGCACGTAACAGCTCGCCCTTTTCAAAGAAATAGAGCAGGTCCTTGTCTTCGCCGGTGTTGTTCTTTTCCAACAGGGTCAGGGCGCCGTCGACATTGCCGGTGGCCAGCTGTTGGTTGGTGGCTTGCAGCTCGGTGTCGTAGCTGCGAAACATCGTACAACCGGATAACAAGGTAACCGCCGCGAGTGCGAGTGGGGTCAAGGCGCGAAATGCCATGTAAACGTCTTCCCTGAAAGTCATCAGCCGATGTGCTAGTTCCTCATAAGAACGAGGAAATAAATTCCCTTTCGCAATAACAGGGCGCGGCATTATAGGCACCGCGAGTGGCAAAACAATGGCTTTTTGCTGTGATGTAATCGACAAATGCCATCGCTGGTATCTCGAAATAACGCATCCCTTCCGACGAGAAATCATTAACGCCTTGAGTCAAACCTTTTAACGATAAACAATGTGTTACTTCGCATTTCCACTTGAGATTCATTCATGACTGCCCCCTACCGTTTTCTCGCCTGGCTGCTGTTGCCGGTGTTGATGTCGTGCAGCTTCAACCTGCTGGCTGCGACTGCCGAAGGCGCCCCGCAAGCCCTGCATCTTCTGGATTACATTGGTGCTGACTACCCACCGACGGTGGAGGCGGGCAAGGTTATCGATGAGTCTGAATACCGCGAACAGCTAGAGTTTCTCGGCGTTTTGCAGGGCTTGGTGGCTGAACTGCCGCAAAGGCCGGAGCGCGCGGAGCTGGTCAAGGGCGTCGACGAATTGTTAGCGGCTGTAACCGCTCATCAGGATGGCGCGACAGTCGCCCGCCAAGCCCGTCAGTTGGGCGCCAAGCTCGCGGTGGCGTATGAAGTCAGCCAGGCGCCGGCGATCACGCCAGACCCCGCGCGTGGCGCACCGCTCTATGCCCAGCATTGCTCGGTATGCCACGGCACTGCGGGCGCGGGTGATGGCCCAGCGTCCACAGGCATGACGCCGCCGCCCGCTAACCTGCGCGATGCCGTGCGCCTTGATCGCCTCAGCCTCTATGCGATCTACAACACGCTCGGCCTGGGCGTTGAAGGCACCGACATGCCGTCCTTCGCCGATCAGTTGGACGACCGTCAGCGCTGGGACTTGGCAACCTACATCGCCGGCTTCACGGCTGACCCGGCCGCGGCCAAAAGCGAACAACCGTTCAACTTGGCCGACCTGGCCCGCCAGACCCCCAATGAAGTGCTGGCAGCCAGTGGTCCGGGCGCGGCCGCGACGTTCCGCGCCCAGCGCGCGCAACCGCCGCAGGTCAAGCGTGGCCCGGCGCAGTTGCTCGATTACACCGCCAGCACGCTGGACAAGAGCCTCGCCGCGTTCCGTAATGGTGATCACGAGCAAGCTTACGACTTGTCGGTGGCCGCGTACCTGGAAGGCTTCGAGCTGGTGGAAAGCTCGCTGGATAACGTCAATGCCAACGTGCGCAAGGACACCGAGAAAGCCCTGATGGCGTACCGGCAGTCGTTGCAGGACGGCCTGCCGATCGAGCAGGTGCAACAGCGCCTGGACGTGGCCAAGGGCAAACTCACCGAATCTGCCGGCTTGCTGGGCAGCGATGGCTTGAGCTGGTCGTTGAGCTACATCTCCGGCTTGCTGATCCTGTTGCGTGAAGGCCTGGAAGCGATTCTGGTGCTGGCGGCGATCCTGGCGTTCCTGCGTAACACCGGCCAACAGTCGGCGGTGCGCAGCGTGAACGTCGGCTGGGGCCTGGCGCTGTTGGCCGGCCTGGCGACCTGGGCATTGGCGGCGTATGTGATTGACGTCAGCGGCGCCCAGCGCGAATTGCTTGAAGGCTGTACGGCGTTGTTCGCCAGCGTGATGGTGTTGTGGCTGGGCGTGTGGATGCACGACCGACGCCACGCAGCGGCTTGGCAGGATTACATCAAGAGCAGCCTGGTGGGCGGCGGCGGGCGATTTGGCTTTGCGGTGCTGGCGTTCTTCTCGGTGTACCGCGAGTTGTTCGAAGTGATCCTGTTCTACGAAACCCTGTGGCTGCAAGCCGGCCCCGCCGGGCACAACGCGGTACTGGCGGGCGGCGCCACGGCGCTGGTGTTGCTGGTGGGCCTGGCGTGGGTAATCCTGCGCGGTTCGGCGAAGCTGCCATTGGCGTTGTTCTTTGGCATCAACGCGGCGCTGCTGTGTGCCTTGTCGGTGGTGTTCGCCGGGCATGGCGTCAAAGCGTTGCAGGAGGCGGGCATTTTCGGCACGCGGCCGGTGGCGTTCTTTGACTTCGACTGGCTGGGCATCCACGCCGATGCCTACTCATTGAGTGCGCAGGCGGTGGCGATCCTGGCGATTGTGGTGCTGTACGGCCGCAGCCGCCTGACTGAAAAACGCCGCGTGGCGGCCTAACCATGCGCGTATGGATCGATGCCGATGCCTGCCCACGGGCGGCCAAGGACCAAGTGGTGAAGTTCGCCCTCAAGCGCGAGTTCGAGGTGGTGCTGGTGGCGGGGCAGAGCCAGATCAAGCCGAGTTTCGCCTGTGTAAAGCTGATTGTGGTGCCCAGCGGCCCAGATGCGGCGGATGACTACCTGGTGGAGCACGCGGTGCCTGGGGAGTTGGTGATCTGCAGCGACGTGCCCCTGGCCGACCGCCTGGTGAAGAAGGGCGTGACGGCCCTCGACCCACGCGGTAAGGAATTCAGCCCGGCGAACATGAGCGAACGGTTGGCGGTGCGTAACCTGTTTACCGATCTGCGTGAGCAGGGCCAGATGGGCGGCGGCCCACCGCCCCATGGGGAAAAGGATAAGCAGGCTTTTGCCAATGCGCTGGACAGGATACTGACCAAGTTGATGCGCCAGGCCTGACCTCTTGTGAGCAGGGCTTTTTGTGGCTGACGGGTTTGTTGTGGCGAGCAAGGCTTGTTGTGGGGAGCGGGCTTTTCGTGGCAAGCCCGCTAGCCACAACATAAGTGTTCGGCGACCCGATCAATCATTCTCGTGGGTCAATTCCAACACCCGATCCACCAGTTTGTTGATGCCTGACGCCACTTCACTGATGCTCTTGCCGAGCATGTAGGCCGGGGTGCTCACCAGTTTGCGTGCCTTGTCCTCGACAATATCCTCAACCCCGCATTCCTGGTGGGTGGCGCCCATCTTGTCCAGGGCAGCGGCGGTGTCGGCGCAATTGCCGATGGTGCAGGTGACGCCGGGGCCGTAGATCTTCGCGGCGAGTGCTGGCGAGATACAGATCAGCCCCACCGGCTTGCCCGCTTCAGCAAACGCTTCAGCCAGCGCCAGCACCTGCGGGTTGACGCTGCAACCGGCGCCTTCCACGGCAAAGTTCGACAGGTTCTTCGCCGCGCCAAACCCGCCGGGCACGATCAGCGCATCGAAGTCTTCGGCGCTGGCCTCACGGATGTCCTTCACGTCACCCCGGGCGATGCGCGCCGATTCGACCAGCACATTGCGCGACTCAGGCATTTCCTCGCCGGTGAGGTGGTTGATCACGTGGTGTTGAGCGATATCCGGCGCAAAGCATTGAACCTGGGCGCCACGCTGGTCCAGGCGCAGCAAGGTGATGACGCTTTCGTGTATCTCTGCACCGTCGTACACGCCACAGCCGGAAAGGATCACTGCAACTTTTTTGCTCATGAGTATTTCTCCCTATTTCATGGCGTTAAATGTCTACTAATTTGTCACCTGTTGCCAATGGGATCTTGCTCCGCTACACCTAATCTTGATGTAACAAAAATAGACCGGACTAGCCCATGGACTTCGTGCCTTACGCGGTACCGTTTTTCATCGCCTTGATCGTGGTTGAGCTGCTCGCCGACCACTGGCGCGGCGAGCGCAACTACCGGGTGGCGGACGCCATCAACAGCCTCAGCACCGGCGTGCTCTCGACCACCACGGGGCTGCTGACCAAAGGCGTGGGCCTGCTGACCTACGCGTTCGCCCTCAAGCACCTGGCACTGATCGAACTGCCTGCCCAGAGCGTGTGGACCTGGGTGTTCGCCTTCGTCTTCTACGACTTCTGCTACTACTGGCTGCATCGCTGCGGCCATGAGCGCAATATTCTGTGGGCCGCGCACTCGGTGCATCACCAGAGTGAGGACTACAACCTGACCACCGCTTTGCGCCAGACCAGCACCGGCTTTCTGCTGAGCTGGATCTTCTACTTGCCTCTGGCCGTGGTGGGCGTGCCGCTGGTGGTGTTTATCAGCGTGGCGTCGCTCAATCTGCTGTATCAATTCTGGGTGCACACCCGCCATGTGCCCAAGCTCGGCTGGTTCGAGTGGTTCTTCGTCACACCGTCCAATCATCGGGCCCACCATGCACAGAACGCTCTCTACATGGATCGCAACTACGGCGGGGTGTTCATTATTTGGGACCGCCTGTTCGGCAGTTTCCAGGAAGAAGACGATAACGAACCGGTGATCTTTGGCGTCACCACGCCTTTAGCCAGTTGGAACCCGCTGTGGGCCAACCTGCAGTTTTATGCGCAGTTATGGAGTGACGCACGACGTACCGAGAGCGGGTGGGACAAGCTGCGCATCTGGTTCATGCGCACCGGCTGGCGCCCGGCAGACGTTAAAGCCAAATACCCGCTGGCTAAGCCTGACTTGAGCCAGTTCCGCAAATTCGAAGTGCCGTTGGACGCGCGCCAGCAGGTCTACATCGCCCTGCAATTTGCAGCGTATGTGGGGTTTGGCAGTTATCTGATGAATTTTGGCGAAGGGCTGTCTACGGCGGCGCTGATCCTGGGCTGGAGTGCGATGGCGTTGGGGTTGTTTACGCTGGGCGTGGCCCTGGAGAACCGCCCTTGGGCGCTAAAGGCTGAGCTGGTGCGCCTGGGGCTGAATGTGCCGCTGGTGTGGCTGGCGCCGGCGGTCGGGCTGTGGCCGGCCAGCAACTTGGGCTGGCTGGGCCTGGTGAGTTACAGCTTGCTCAGCGTGATCGGCCTCTACTGTTGCAGAGACCGGCTTACTCGATTGGCGTCTTAGGCGCCTCGACCGTGGCGGGCTCGGCGGCGAGCCGGGCTTTTGCATCTTCGCAGGCCTGGCGGGCAATGCGTGCGTTCTTGAAGCGGCGACGCAGCCACAGGCCTAAGCCCAGCAGCAGTAGCGCGCCCAACACCCACAGCTCATATTTCTTGATGCTGCCCAGCATGCCTTCCAATACCGCGCCAAAATGGTACGCCGCAGCGCCAAGCGCTGCCGCCCACACCGCTGCGCCAATGCCGTTCAGCACCAAATAGCGCAAAGGCGGGTAACCGGACAAGCCAATCGCCACAGGCATGACGGTGCGCAGACCATAGACGAACCTGAAGCTCAGCACCCAGATGTCCGGATGCTTACGGATATGTTCCAGCGCTTTGTCGCCCATCAATTGCCAGCGCGGCTTGCGCGCCAGCAGTTTGCGGCCGTGCTTGCGCCCCATGAAGTACCACAGCTGGTCGCCGGCGTAGCTGCCACAAAAGGCAACGACCACGACCAGATTGATATCCATGTATCCACGGAACGCCAAGAAGCCTGCGAGAACCAGGATGGTCTCGCCTTCAAAGAACGTGCCCAAGAAGAGCGCAAAGTAGCCGAAGTCATGCAGAAATTGTTGAAGCATGGTCTGGGGTGCTGGCGAAATGAACGCGCAGCCTACGCCTTCGTGAACATTCATGAAAGTATCGAGATGTGTCACGAAGTGAACAATTCCTACATAAACGACGAATGCGACTACAGGTCGCATCGATAAGCACAACTGTCATTCCTTCGTCATAATGGCCGCTTATAACTGCAACGCTCGCCCGTAAACGCGGGCTCAGGAGTCTGTCGTGAGCTTTACCCCTGCCAATCGCCTGTTCCCTGCCACCCGCCTGCGCCGTAACCGTCGTGATGATTTTTCTCGCCGCCTGGTCCGTGAAAACGTGCTGACGACGAATGATCTGATCCTGCCGGTGTTTGTGCTGGACGGTGAAAATCGTCGGGAAGCAGTGGCGTCGATGCCGGGTGTGGAGCGTTTGACCATTGATCAGTTGCTGATCGAGGCGGCGAACTGGGTCGAACTGGGGATCCCGGCGGTTGCGCTGTTTCCGGTGACGCCGTCTGAACTCAAGTCGCTTGATGCTGCGCAAGCCTGGAACCCGCAAGGTATCGCTCAGCGCGCCACCCGCGCCTTGCGCGAGCGTTTCCCGGAACTGGGGGTGATCACCGACGTGGCGCTGGACCCGTTCACCACCCACGGCCAAGATGGCATTCTTGACGAAGACGGCTATGTTCAAAACGACATTACCGTCGATGCGCTGGTTAAACAGGCGTTGTCCCACGCAGCCGCAGGCGCCCAGGTCGTCGCGCCGTCGGACATGATGGATGGCCGCATCCAGGCGATTCGCGAAGCCCTGGAGCTGGCCGGTTACGTTAACGTACGGATCATGGCCTACTCGGCCAAGTACGCCAGCGCCTATTACGGCCCGTTCCGCGATGCGGTGGGCTCGGCGCTGAACCTGGGCAAGGCTAACAAGGCCTCGTACCAGATGGACCCGGCCAACAGCCATGAAGCCCTGCACGAAGTGGCGGCCGACCTGGCCGAAGGTGCCGACATGGTGATGGTCAAGCCTGGGATGCCTTACCTGGACATCCTTTATCGGGTCAAAGAGGAATTCAAGGTGCCGACCTTTGTCTATCAGGTCAGCGGTGAATACGCCATGCACATGGCCGCGATCCAGAATGGTTGGTTGAGTGAAGGGGTGATCCTCGAATCCCTGACTGCCTTTAAACGTGCTGGCGCTGATGGCATCCTGACCTACTTCGCCGCCCGCGCTGCCCAATTGCTTAGAGAGCAACAATAGCCCTCACAGGAACACTCGATGAATACCGAAGGACTCTCAGAAGTTGCCGTAAAAGACGCTCACCCGGTGGTGGAACAAGTCACCGAGACCCCGCCGGAGCTGGAGCCCGCAGCGCCTGCGGTAGTGGCCGAAGCACCGGCGCCAGCCCCGGTGGTCGCGGTGACCAACCTGGATGACAGCAGCCTGTACATCCACCGCGAGCTGTCACAACTGCAATTCAACATTCGCGTGCTCGAGCAGGCGCTGGATGAGTCCTATCCGCTGCTGGAGCGGCTGAAATTCTTGCTGATCTTCTCCAGCAACCTGGACGAGTTCTTCGAGATCCGTGTCGCCGGCCTCAAGAAGCAAATTACCTTCGCCCGCGAACAAGCCGGCGCCGACGGCCTGCAGCCGCATCAAGCCCTGGCGCGCATCAGCGAGCTGGTGCACGGCCATGTAGACCGCCAATACGCGATCCTCAACGACATCCTGCTGCCGGAGCTGGAAAAACATCAGGTCCGCTTCATCCGTCGTCGCCACTGGACCACCAAGATCAAGACCTGGGTGCGCCGTTACTTCCGTGACGAGATTTCACCGATCATCACCCCGATCGGCCTCGACCCGACGCACCCGTTCCCGTTGCTGGTAAACAAGAGCCTGAACTTCATCGTCGAGCTGGAAGGCATTGACGCCTTCGGTCGCGACTCGGGCCTGGCGATCATCCCGGCGCCGCGGTTGTTGCCACGGATCATCAAGGTACCGGAAGAGGTGGGTGGCGCTGGCGACAACTATGTATTCCTGTCATCGATGATCCACGCGCATGCCGATGACCTGTTCCAGGGCATGAAGGTAAAAGGCTGCTACCAGTTCCGCCTGACCCGTAACGCCGACTTGGCACTGGACTCCGAAGACGTCGAAGACTTGGCCCGCGCCCTGCGCGGTGAGCTGTTCTCGCGCCGCTACGGTGACGCAGTGCGCCTGGAAGTGGCCGATACCTGCCCTAAACACCTGTCCGACTACCTGCTCAAGCAGTTCAACCTGGCTGAGTCCGAGTTGTACCAGGTCAATGGCCCGGTGAACCTGACGCGCCTGTTCAGCATAACCAGCCTGGACAGCCACCCGGAACTGCAATACACGCCGTTCACGCCGCAGATCCCGAAACTGCTGCAAAACAGCGAGAACATCTTCAGCGTGGTGAGCAAGCAGGACATTCTGCTGTTGCACCCCTTCGAGTCCTTTACCCCGGTGGTCGACCTGCTGCGCCAGGCCGCCAAAGACCCGCATGTATTGGCCGTGCGCCAGACCCTGTACCGCTCCGGCGCCAACTCAGAAATCGTCGATGCGCTGGTAGACGCCGCGCGTAACGGTAAGGAAGTCACCGCGGTGATCGAGTTGCGTGCGCGGTTTGACGAAGAGTCCAACCTGCAATTGGCCAGCCGCCTGCAGGCAGCCGGTGCGGTGGTGATCTACGGCGTGGTCGGCTTCAAGACCCACGCCAAGATGATGCTGATCCTGCGTCGCGAAGCCGGAGAGATCGTGCGTTACGCGCACTTGGGTACCGGTAACTACCACGCCGGTAACGCCAAGCTCTACACCGACTACAGCCTGTTGACCTCCGACGATGCCTTGTGTGAAGACGTCGGCAAGTTGTTCAGCCAGTTGATCGGCATGGGCAAGACCTTGCGCATGAAGAAGCTGCTGCACGCGCCGTTCACGCTCAAGAAGGGCATGCTCGACATGATTGCCCGCGAAACCCAGTTCGCCCTCGACGGCAAACCGGCGCACATCATTGCCAAGTTCAACTCGCTGACCGATCCGAAGATCATCCGCGCGCTGTACAAGGCCAGCCAGTCCGGTGTGCGCATCGACCTGGTGGTGCGCGGCATGTGCTGCCTGCGCCCAGGCATTGTCGGCGTGTCGCATAACATCCATGTGCGCTCGATCATCGGCCGCTTCCTGGAGCACACGCGGGTGTTCTACTTCCTCAACGGCGGCGAAGAGCAGATGTTCCTCTCCAGTGCCGACTGGATGGAGCGCAACCTCGATAAGCGGGTGGAGACGTGCTTCCCGGTGGAAGGCAAGAAGCTGATCATGCGCGTCAAGAAAGAACTGGAAAGCTACCTGACCGACAACACCCACAGCTGGAGCCTGCAATCGGACGGCCGTTACGTGCGTAACACCCCGACCGGCAACCAGAACCCGCGCAGTGCGCAGGCGACGTTGCTGGAGAAGCTGGGTAGCCCGATTCTTGTGGTGAATTAAGGCTGTACTTGGCACCCAAAAAATGGCCCTCTAGAGGGCCATTTTTATTTGCACTTTTGAGTGATGTGCAAGCCCGCTCGCCACAACAAGCCTGTCTGCCACGATAGCCATCAGCGCCCGAGTTAGCGCAGGTTTAATGTGAACCCCACCCGCGTCAGCCACTCCGCTTCCTGGGCGAAGTCCGCCTGGGTCAGTTGGTTTTCATCCAGCCAGCCTTTGGGGAACACCACGTCCAGGCTGTCGCCGTTGGCGCGCAGGGCCACCTGGGGCATTTCCTGGGTGCCACGGATGTGGTGGAACAGGATCGCAAAGCGCAGCAGCACGCACAGGCGGATCAGCTTGCTGCCCTCGCTGCCGAAGTCGGCAAACTTGTCCTTGGGGATGTTGCGGCGATGGCCGCGCACCAGCAGGGCGAGCATCTGTTGGTCTTCGCGGGAGAAGCCGGCGAGGTCCGAGTGCTCGATCAGGTAGGCGCCATGCTTGTGGTAATGGTAGTGGGCGATGTCCAGGCCCACCTCATGCACCTTGGCGGCCCAGCCGAGCAGCTCGCGCCAGACGCCGTCTTCCAGGTCCCAGTCTTCGGCTACTTGGTCGAAAGCATGCAGGGCTTTGCGTTCCACGCGCGCGGCTTGTTCCAGGTCGACGTGATAACGCTCCATCAACGAGCTGAGGGTGCGCTCACGCACGTCTTCATGGTGATGGCGGCCCAGCAGGTCGTAGAGCACGCCTTCGCGCAGGGCGCCGTCGCAGTGGTCCATGCGTTGCAATTCGAGGGCGTCGAAGATCGCCTCGAGGATCGCCAGACCGGCCGGAAAGATGGTGCGACGGTCGGGCTTGATACCGTCGAAATCGATTTTCTCTGCATCGCCCAGCTTGAACAGCTTGCGCTTGAGCCACGCCAGGCCTTCGGCGTTGACCTCACCGGTGCCATGGCCGCCAGCTTTCAGCGCCAGGCCAATAGCGCGAATGGTGCCGGACGAGCCGATGGCCTCATCCCAGGTCAGGCGGTGCAGGGCGTGCTCGATGCTCATGATTTCCAGGCGCGCGGCCGTGTAGGCCTGGGCATAGCGCGCCGGGGTGATCTTGCCGTCCTTGAAATAACGTTGGGTGTAACTGACGCAACCCATCTGCAGGCTTTCGCGCAGCAGCGGTTCAAAACGCTGGCCGATGATGAATTCGGTACTGCCGCCACCGATGTCGGCCACCAGGCGCTTGCCGGGGGTGTCAGCCAGGGTGTGGGACACGCCGAGGTAGATCAGGCGTGCTTCTTCGCGGCCCGAGATGACTTCTACGGGGTGCCCGAGGATTTCCTCGGCGCGGCGGATGAATTCGCCGCGGTTGCGTGCTTCACGCAAGGCGTTGGTGCCGAC
The DNA here is from genome assembly GCF_022648765.1 of Pseudomonas sp. ArH3a. Classification (NCBI taxonomy): domain Bacteria; kingdom Pseudomonadati; phylum Pseudomonadota; class Gammaproteobacteria; order Pseudomonadales; family Pseudomonadaceae; genus Pseudomonas; species Pseudomonas sp. ArH3a. The sequence continues at coordinate 6,716,649 of NZ_CP080330.1, read as the reverse complement.
GATTCGCACGGCGCCCAGGGGCATGCCGTTGATCAGTTGGGCAAAACGCTTGAGGCAATCGAGCCCGCGCTGCATGGATTCTTCATTGAGCTGGCGCTCGTCGTCGATCCCGGCAGCCAGTTGTACTTTTTCGCCGAGCCGCTCAAGGATGCGGATTTCGCCGTTCTGGGCCTTGGCCACGACCATGTGAAAGCTGTTGGAGCCCAGGTCGATGGCGGCGATCAGGGACAGATTCTTGGCTTGGGATTGCGGCATGGTTTGGGGGTCTCGGTCGATAACCCGACCATCGTGCCACGATCGACCGCCGCCGCCAACGCGTGTGCTTCAGTAATTTGCGTGATGCTGTCTGTGAGGAATTCTTGTGGGAAATGTAGGATTGTTTTGTAAGTGTGCGTTGAATGAGGTGTTCGATACTGTAGGGGGTTTTAACTGTCTACTGTTGCAAGGCGCCTTATTGTTTTTCCTACAGTGGAAGAGTCGATAGGGATCTTTATTGTTTTGCTCAGTACTACATTGTCGATGGGTTAAGGCGATTATTTGTTTTTACTATTCCCACAGTGACTGATGTGTTGTCTGATTCTTTAAGTCAGTGCCAAAGCGACAGACTGTCATCGGCAATTTTGCCTGGGTGGTATTTATTTATCGTCGTGCATGTCCCGGAAGATAGTTGTTAGGCGATGGAGTCGCCAAGGCGCAAATAAAAAACACCTGATAACTTATTTTAGTGACAGGATAAAAATGAAAAGAATTGTTGGATTGACTCTCGGTATCGCGTGCCTGACTGCAGCCTTGAGTGCTCAGGCAGCGGGCAGCGCCCAATTAAGCGTCAAGGGTACGATCAAACCTGCAGCCTGTAGTCTCAGCCTGACGGGCAACGGTGAGATCAACTACGGCACGATTCACTCCGGCGATTTGTCCCAGGCAGCGTTCACCCCGCTCGCAGAGAAGACCACTGGCTTTAACGTCAGGTGCGATGCGAAGAGCACGTTCGCAATCACCTTCTCCGATTTGCAAATGGGCAGCAAGGTGACGAATATCCTGGGTGCGGGGTATAGCGAATCGCAAAACTTTGGTTTGGGGGCTGTAGGCGCCCAGCGCACCGGTGGCTATTCGGTCACTCTCCGGGACCTGGTGGCGTCCGGTACAACCCTACAGCCAATCATGCGTAACAGCAGTGGTAACTCTTCCGCCCCGTGGCAGCTCAGTGATGGCAAAGTTGCACAACTCAGCCAGTACTCGTGGCGCTATGGTGCTGCCGTCGCACCCGCCTCTATTAGCCAGTTGACGGGCACGATTGCGGTGAAAGCGGTCATCAATAGGGCGGCGGATCTAAACTTGACCAACGAAGTCCGCCTTGATGGGCGCGCGACGATTGTATTGAATTACACCTAAGCAACGGAAAACAGCCGATCAAGAAACTAACACTTCCTGATGGGCTGTTTTTTTATGGGTGTTTGTCTGCCAATGGTCAGCTTTATCGGTTGCGGGGAACATTGAGTGCGTAATTGTTCAGTACTAAGTTGTGCCGTGTTGTTGAGTGCAAGTGCTTGTCTGTTATTTACTGCCGTTGCAGCGGCGGACGGCATGCAGCCTGAAACAACTGTGGTGGTGCTTTATGAAGAAGAAGGCGAAGCCACAATAAATGTTAAGAATACCGATGCAGGGCCGGCGTTGCTTCATTCGGTCGTGGAGAACGTGCCCGAAGACCTGGAGCTGCTACTGATCGTCACACCGCCCATCGCCCGTGTGGAGGCGGGAGACACGCAATTGGTGCGTTTCATCAGCACCTTGAAGGAGCCGCTCAAGACTCAACGGCTCAAGCGCGTTTCCTTCGAGGGCATTCCCCAGGCGCGCGCAGCGAAAGGCGCGACCATCGGTATCACCATTCGCCAGAACTTGCCGTTGATCCTGCACCCACAAGGCCTGCCTCGGCATAACACACCCTGGGAGTTGCTGAAGTGGAAACGCGTGGGGGAGCGTCTTACCGTTCATAACGACAGTGCCTATATCGTGCGCATGACGGCGGATGTGCAGCTGCTTCCACAAGGCGTCAACGCTGTGATGCCGCGTACTTACATCTTGCCGGGCGAGGCGCTGGCGGTGACAGTCGACAGCCCTTTGGGCAGTGTGGCTGAGGTCGAGATTCAGCCGGCTAGTGTCTATGGGTTCGCAGTAGACAGGTATCGGGCCCCGATCAATGCCGATGAGGGTTGATCGACGCATGGCAAGCCCATCGAATAGGACCATCACGGCGTCTTTTTGGCTTGGCAGGCCGACGCTGCTCATGGGGTTTGCGACGCTGTGGGGGTTGCCCGGCCTTGTATCTGCGCAGGAGCTTGGTGAGGGGTTCGACCTTGCGGCACTGACAGCCCACGGTATCGACCCGAAGGTCTCCGATTACTTTCGCAACGCGGCGCGCTTTCGTGAGGGCGTCCAAGTGGTGGGGTTGCGCGTCAATGGCAACCCGCTTGGGCTGGTAGATGCACGGTTCGATCAAGAAGGCCGGTTATGTTTCACCCCTGGGTTTCTGGAAAAAGCCGGGCTGGTAACGCCTAGCGCAATCATTCAAGAGAACGCCACGCCGGACCAGGCCTGCCATGACTTCTTCGGGCAATTCCCGACGACGATGGTGAGGCTGCGTCCCGGCATTGACGAGGTGACGCTGGTAGTACCGACCCAGTCATTGCGTGATCCCCAGTGGGATGCGGGGCATTTCTCCAAAGGTGGGGCAGCGGCGTTGTTCAACTATGAAGTGCTGGGTTTCGACAGCCGTTCGCGCAGTGGGCCCAGCCGGTTCGTCTCCGCCTATACCGAGGCGGGTTTTAACCTTGATGACTGGATTGTTCGCAGCCGCCAGTTCTATGTGTCTGACAACGGTAAGGCCCGTACCGAACACCTCTACGCTTATGCACAGCGGGATATCGCCGCGCTGCAGTCGACTTTTCAGGTGGGCCAGATCTCCAGTAATAACCCACTGTTTGGCGGCGTGCAGTTGTCCGGCCTGCAGTTTTCCCCTGATGGGCAATCACGCACGCCTGCAGGCAGCAACAATGCCGTGGTGGAAGGGCTTGCGCAGAGCCAGTCACGCATTGAAGTTCGTCAGTCCGGCGTATTGATCCACAGCACGCTAGTGCCCGAGGGCCCCTTCCGTTTGACGGGGCTGGCATTGCTCAATGGCACCAGTGACCTGGAGGTCAGCGTAATCGATGTGCGTGGCGCCAGGCGTAGCTTCGTGGTGCCGGCGGCTTCATTCGCGGGGGCTGTGCCGGCGGCACCGGGTTACTATTTTTCTGCCGGTAAGCTGCGCAAAAATGCGGGCGAAGAAGGCCCGACGCCGGTGGTTGCCATGGGCAGCGGCACCTGGGGGTTGGGTCGCGACTCGTCTGCAGGCTTTGGCTTGTTGAGTACCGATGACTACTGGGCGGCAGGCGGCACACTGAGCAGCATATTCTTCCAGCGGGTTTCCGTGGGCACACGGCAGAACTTGTCCAGAGACAGCAAAAATGCAGTGTCCGGGGTGCGTAGCAGTGTGTCGGTTAGCAGCCCGCTGGCCGCCAATATCGACGTCAGCCTCAGCGCAACGAACCAAACGCGGGGTTATCGCGAGGTACTTGAAGTCGGCCGGTCATACAGGGGCGATGAGCTCAATTCGCGTTTCAAGAACCAGTACACGGCAAGCGTGAGTTGGGCGGATGCCACGCTAGGCGTTTTCTCTGCGGGCTATACCCGCAGTTCTCAATTTGACGGGCAAACCGCCGAACATGTGTCGGCCTCGTGGAACACATCATTCAGTCGCGCTGATGTTGCATTGATTGCCGATGCGCAAGTAGGCGGCACGCAGTCTGGCCGCGACACCACGCTTGCCGGCCGGCGACGTGATAACAGTCAGGAGAATGACCTGTCCTTGCGGCTACAGGTCAGCGTGCCCCTGGGCGGGGACCGTCGCGTGAGCAGCTACACCAGTCGCCGTGGCGACCGGTTCACCGCGGGTGCAGCGCTCAGTGAGCGGGTCAATGAGTACGTGAATTACGAAGTAGGCGTCGAACGGGACATCAGGGCTCGGGAGCAATCTGTTCGCGGGAACGTGGACGTCCTGGCGCGTTATTCCCGCGTTGGCCTGGGTGTCAGCCGTGATCCGCTGGGCACCAACTACACAGGGCAGTTGCAAGGTGGCGTGGTGGCTCACGAAGGAGGGGTGACCTTCTCGCCTTATACCGTGCAGGACACATTCGGCATCGTCTCGGTAGGCGACATTGGCGCTGCAAAAGTCGAAACGCCCCAAGGCCCGGTGTGGACCGATTCCAGCGGGAAGGCGGTGATCGCCGGTTTGCCGGCCTACACCAACAGCCGAGTCGAGGTACAGACCCAGTCCTTGCCCAAGCGCGTGGACCTGAAAAACGGCACCCAGGTGCTCACTGCCGGGCGCGGTTCCTTTAATGCCGTGAATTTCGACGTAGTGAAAGTGCGCCGCGTATTGCTCACCGCGAATGATCAGCAGGGCCGACCATTGCCCCAGGGCGCCTCGGTGTTCGGTAAGAACAATCGCTTCCTGACCAGCGTGGTGGGTGAAGGCATGATTTTCCTCAACGACGTCGATGAGGCGCAAAGCCTGCGGGTTTCGTTGCCGGATTCTTCCACCTGCCTGTTGCGCATTGACCTCGAGACCCCGCCAGACAATGACAAGTTCTATGAAACCAACTCGGCGGTGTGCCATGGCCAATAAGCTTAAGAACCTACCTTTGGCGTTGCTCTGCACAGTGCTGGCAGTGCCTGACGCTTGGGCCGAAAACTGTCGGTTATCGCTGAGTCAGCCGCGCATCGACTATGGCGCTATACGCCGAGAAGCGCGCGTTGAAAGCGCCTCCTTGGTGCTCGGCACTCGCTCGTTGCGCCTGAGCGTTCTTTGCACTGAGCCTGCGGCCATAGCGCTGCGTTTTATCGGCATAGCGGCCGATGGGCAGGGTTTTCAGTTTGGTCGCCAGGGGCGTTTTCGCTTGACCCTCAAACACGCCCAGGTGGATGGGCATGCAGTCGGCTGGGTTGCTGCGCAGCTGCCCGGCGAGCCTGCCAGTGGGCAACTGCTGCCCGGCCAGACGTTGATGGCGCGAATAGCAGGGATGCCCTTGGTAGGCCGGCAATTGACCGCCCAAGTTGATATCGACACCGAACTGCCCGCCGACGCCTTGCACGTGCGCGACGAGACGCGCCTGGAAGGGCTGGGCAGTTTCGAGCTGGTCAGCCCGGCTGTTCCACCGAGCCAATGAAGTTGGCAAGTTCCGGCGTTCTGGGGTTGGCGAACAAGGTCTTGGGATCGCCCACTTCATGCACCTTGCCTTGGTGCATAAACACCAGCTTGTCGCCGACTTCCCGGGCAAAACGCATTTCGTGGGTCACCATGATCAAGGTCATGCCGTCTTTTGCCAGTTGGCGCACCACACTGAGCACTTCATTGACCAATTCCGGGTCCAGGGCCGAGGTGATTTCGTCGCACAGCAGCACCTTGGGTGACATGGCCAGTGCACGCGCAATGGCCACGCGTTGCTGCTGGCCGCCGGACAGGCGATCCGGGAAGGCGTCGAACTTCTCGCCCAGCCCCACGCGTTCCAGCATCTGCCTGGCAAGCTGTGCGGCTTTGGCCTTGGGCACTTTCTGTACCACTTGCGGCGCGAGCATGACGTTTTCGCCCACTGTCAGGTGTGGGAACAGGTTGAACTGCTGGAACACCATGCCGACCTTCTGCCGCAGGCTGCGCAGGTCGGCGCGCGCGGCGTCAAGGTACTCGCCGTCGACTTCGATCACGCCGTCGTTAATCGATTCCAGGCCATTGAGGGTTCGCAGCAACGTGGATTTGCCCGAGCCACTGCGGCCGATGATCGCCACCACCTGGCCTTCATCCACCGTCAGGTCGATGCCCTTGAGTACGTGGTGGTCGCCGTAATACTTATGCAGGGCAGAAATTCTAAGCAGAGGCATGCAGTCTCCTTTCCAGGTAGCGGGCACTGAGGGACAAGGGGTAGCAGAGCAAAAAGTAACCGAGGGCCACCAGGCCGTAGACCATAAAGGGCTCGAAGGTGGCATTGGCGAGCATGCCGCCGGTCTTGGTCAGTTCGGTAAAACCGATAATCGAGGTCACGGCGGTGCCTTTGACCACTTGCACCGAGAACCCCACGGTAGGCGCCACGGCAATGCGCAGGGCTTGGGGCAGGATCACGTAGCGCAGTTGTTCAAGCGGGTTGAGGGCCAGGCTGGCCGACGCTTCCCATTGCCCGTGGGCGATGGATTCGACGCAGCCGCGCCAGATCTCGGCCAGGTAAGCGCTGGTAAACAGGGTCAAGGCAACTGCCGCCGCCAGCCAGGGCGAGATATCCACCCCCAGCAGGGCAATGCCGAAAAACACCAGGAACAGCTGCATCAACAGCGGCGTGCCCTGGAACAGTTCGATATAGGTGCGCGCAACATTACGCGGGAAGGCTTTGCGGCTGATGCGCATCGTCATCACCAGCAAGCCGATCAGACCGCCGCCGATAAACGCTACCAACGATAGCAACAGCGTCCATTGCAGGCCGGTGGCCAGGTTGCGCACGATGTCCCAGAACGAAAAATCACTCATCGGCTGTTCCTCATCACAAACCGGCGGCCAATCCAGTTGAGCAACTGGCGAATCATCAACGCCATGCACAGGTACACCAGCGTGGTCAGTGCGTAGGTTTCAAAGGCGCGGAAGTTACGCGACTGAATAAAGTTGGCGGCAAAGCTCAGCTCTTCGGTGGCGATCTGCGAACACACCGCCGAGCCGAGCATCACGATGATGATCTGGCTGCTCAGCGCCGGCCACACTTTGCCCAGCGCCGGCAGCAGCACCACGTGGCGGAACGCCTCGAAACGCGTCATCGCCAAGGCGGCAGCGGCTTCCAGCTGGCCGCGCGGGATGGCCTGGATGCCGGCGCGGATGATCTCGGTGGAATAGGCCCCCAGGTTGATCACCATCGCCAGCACGGCGGCTTGCCATTCGGTGATTTTCAGCCCCAGGGACGGCAGGCCGAAGAAGATGAAAAACAACTGCACCAGGAACGGCGTGTTGCGGATCAACTCGACATACACACCGAAGAACCAGGCGAACGGCTGGATCTTCCACGCCCGCACCACGGCGCCGACGGTGCCCAGGGCCACCCCCAATATCGCGCCGATGACCGTCAGCTCAAGCGTGAACAGCGCGCCGCGCAACAGCAGGTCGGTATTGGCCAGCACGGGCATAAAGTCGAATTGATAGGCCATCAATCAGCTCCATTGCTTCAAAGATCAGCAGGCAGCGGCTCTTTAAGCCACTGCATTGCATTCTTTTCCAGGCTGCCGTCGGCCTTGGCCGCCACCAGGATCTGGTTGACCTTCTCCAGCAGCGCCGGCTCGTTCTTGTTCACGCCCACGTACACCGGCGAGTCCTTGAGTTTCACTTTCAGCGCCGGTACGCGTTTTGGGTTGCGCTCACTGATCGCCACCATCACCACGTTACCGCTGGCGATCAGGTCGACCTGGCCGGCCAGGTAGGCGGCGATGGTCGAGTTGTTGTCTTCAAAGCGCTTGATGGTGGCTTCCTTGGGCGCAACAGCGGTCAGCTCGATGTCTTCAATGGCGCCACGGGTCACGCTGATGGTCTTGCCCTTGAGGTCGTCGGTGCTGCTGATGGCCGCATCAGGTGGGCCGAACACGGCCAGGTAGAACGGCGCGTAGGCCTTGGAGAAATCGATGACCTTTTCCCGCTCGGGGTTCTTGCCCAGGCTGGAAATCACCAGGTCGACCTTGCCGGTGGTGAGGAACGGAATACGGTTGGTGCTGTTGACCGGGGTCAGCTCCAGCTTGACCTTGAGTTGGTCGGCCAGCAGCTTGGCCGTGTCGATGTCCAGGCCGCGGGGCTTCATGTCGGGGCCGACCGAGCCGAACGGCGGGAAGTCCTGAGGCACGGCGACCTTGAGGGTGCCACGGGCGACGATATCGTCCAGACCATTGGCCTGGGCGGGTGCCTGGCTCAGCATCAGGCTGGCAAACAGGGCAGTGAGCAGGGCGCTGTAGCGCTTGGTCATGGCAACTCTCCGAAAAAGGCGAAGGGGTTTTCTGACTTTGCTCAGTGCACAGCCCATGCCATCACTGTCTGAATCGTCCGCGAAGCCGGTATTTGTTGAGCTGCAGTGGTCTTACTGGTCTGAACAGTGCTTAGGCTTTTCGCACCCTTTTCGAGCGTCGACAAAACCGTGCGAGCCCCTTTGGGGTGTGGCTTGCCGCCAGCCGCGAATAGCTTTACAACTACTCGCTACGTTGACTGCAACCTTGAGTTTTTTATGAATTCCATCGCCCAAGCCGTACCGGAAGCGGCCCTGCAGGCCATCCGCAAACTGATCAAGGAACAGGGCTTCGCAGCGGGCGATGCGTTGCCGTCCCAGCGCGACCTGGCGGTGCAGTTGGGCGTCAGCCGGGCGTCGTTGCGCGAGGCGTTATCGTCTCTGAGTGCCTTGGGCGTGGTCAGCGTGCAGCCCGGCAAAGGTGTGTTTGTGCAGGCGGCCGACGAGTCTCCGGGGTTTGCCTGGCCGTTCGCAGCCCAGGCCACGCCGCTGGATATCTTCCAGTTGCGCTATGCCCTGGAAGGGTTTGCTGCGGGGCTGGCTGCCGTGACGCTGACGGTCGAGGAGTTGGATGGCCTGCAAGATAATGTCGAGGCCATGCGCAAGGTGCTCAAGGCCGGCGACTTTGAAGCCGCCGCCCGGCTGGACTTCGAATTTCACCAGCGGATCCTGCTGGCCAGCGGTAACCAGGCGATGGTGAGCATCCTGAGTGCCAGCGCCGAGGTGTTCCTGGAGAGCCAGAAGCTACCGTTCATCCGGCCGGAACGGGCGATGGAAACCTGGCAGGAGCACCGCAAGATCCTGCGCGCGCTGGCCCGTCGCGCCAGCGCGGCGGCACAGAAAACCATGCAGGAACACGTGCGCAATGCGGCATTGCGCACGGGCATCGCGTTCGTCACGCCCGTGTCGCCCTGAGGTGGGCTATACCCAAACTCATGCACGGTCATAGCAAGACTCAATTAGAGGCGGCTTCCTGAACGAGGGAAGGGCAGCTATGATGGGCAACGTTTTTTTTGCTTACAATCCGGAGACATCCATGAGCAACGATCTTATCAAGCACGTCACCGACGCGACCTTTGAGGCCGAAGTACTCAAGGCTGCTGGCCCGGTGCTGGTTGACTACTGGGCTGAATGGTGCGGCCCTTGCAAAATGATCGCTCCGGTTCTGGACGACATTGCAACCACCTACGAAGGCAAGGTAACCATTGCCAAGCTGAACATCGACGACAACCAGGATACCCCGCTCAAGCACGGCGTGCGTGGTATCCCGACGCTGATGCTGTTCAAGAACGGCAACGTCGAAGCCACTAAAGTGGGCGCGTTGTCGAAGTCTCAGCTGCAAGCTTTCCTCGACGCGAACATCTAAGCGTCGTCAAAAAAGCCCCGCAAAATAGCGGGGCTTTTTCGTGAAACAGGGCTAGACGCTCCGAAACTCAGGTGGTACATTCGGCCCCGCACTGGTTTCTCCACTGCCCCCTGCAAGCCGTCGCCGACGCATTCCTTTTCGATTAGTACGCGATCCTGTCGCCTTCTCTGCGGCGCGGCCTCATTAAGCCAAAAGCTTAATTTTCCCCCCTCCATAAATGATTACGTCATTCCTATATGAATCTGACTGAACTCAAGCAAAAGCCGATTACCGACCTGCTCCAACTGGCCGAAGAAATGGGCATAGAAAATATGGCCCGTTCGCGCAAGCAGGACGTGATTTTCTCCCTGCTCAAAAAGCACGCGAAAAGCGGCGAGGAAATCTCCGGTGATGGCGTGCTGGAGATTCTCCAGGACGGCTTCGGCTTCCTCCGCTCCGCTGACGCTTCCTATCTCGCCGGCCCAGACGACATCTACGTCTCGCCGAGCCAGATCCGTCGCTTCAACTTGCGCACCGGTGACACCATCGTTGGCAAGATCCGTCCTCCGAAGGAAGGTGAGCGTTATTTCGCCCTGCTCAAGGTCGACACGATCAACTTCGATCGCCCCGAGAACGCGAAAAACAAGATTCTCTTTGAGAACCTGACGCCGCTGTTCCCGACCGTGCGCATGAAGATGGAAGCCGGTAACGGTTCCACCGAAGACTTGACCGGTCGTGTCATCGACCTGTGCGCCCCGATCGGTAAAGGCCAGCGCGGCCTGATCGTCGCACCGCCGAAAGCCGGTAAGACCATCATGCTGCAGAACATTGCAGCGAACATCGCCCGTAACAATCCTGAAGTTCACCTGATCGTGCTGTTGATCGATGAGCGTCCGGAAGAAGTAACCGAAATGCAGCGCACCGTGCGCGGCGAAGTGGTTGCATCGACGTTCGATGAGCCGCCAACCCGCCACGTGCAGGTTGCCGAAATGGTGATCGAGAAGGCCAAGCGTCTGGTTGAGCACAAGAAAGACGTGGTGATCCTGCTCGACTCCATCACCCGTCTGGCCCGTGCCTACAACACCGTGATCCCGAGCTCCGGCAAGGTCCTCACCGGTGGTGTCGATGCCCACGCCCTGGAGAAACCAAAGCGTTTCTTCGGCGCCGCGCGGAACATCGAAGAAGGCGGCTCGCTGACCATTATCGCCACCGCGCTGGTTGAAACCGGCTCGAAGATGGACGAAGTGATCTACGAAGAGTTCAAGGGTACCGGCAACATGGAACTGCCTCTGGACCGCCGTATCGCGGAAAAGCGTGTGTTCCCTGCGATCAACATCAACCGCTCCGGCACCCGCCGCGAAGAGTTGCTGACCGCCGACGACGAACTGCAGCGCATGTGGATCCTGCGCAAGCTGCTGCACCCGATGGACGAAGTCGCCGCCATCGAGTTCTTGCTCGACAAGCTGAAAGCCACCAAGACCAACGACGAGTTCTTCTTGTCGATGAAGCGTAAGTAATACGACGCTTCAGGTCCGAAAAATGGCGCCCTTTGGGGCGCCATTTTTTTTGCGCTGAAAAAAGGGAGGTTTGCACGGCAGGAGTGTCAGTAAAGAAACAAAAAGGGTAAGTGCGCCTACGCTTGCCTCCATCTGTATCAGAACTGACTACGATTTATGACTGCGCTTGCTTACCGAAGAGACATTGACGGCCTGCGTGCCATCGCTGTCCTGGCTGTTGTGCTTTTCCACTTTGGGGTTCCAGGCGTTACCGGCGGCTTTGTCGGCGTTGATGTGTTCTTTGTGATTTCAGGTTTCCTGATCACCTCGATCATCTGGCGCGAACGCGAAACCGAGCGTTTCAGTTTCCTCGATTTTTGGGCTCGACGCGCCCGGCGTATCCTGCCGGCGCTGATTGTCATGATGCTGGCGTCATTGGTGGTCGGCTGGTTTCTGATGGCGCCCAAGGACTACGAAGAGTTGGGGCGCTCGATTCACAATCAGGCGATTTTCATCTCTAACCTGTTCTTCATGCGTCAGGACGGCTACTTCGATACGGCCTCCGACATGAAGCCGATGCTGCACACTTGGTCGCTGTCGGTTGAAGAGCAGTTCTACATCGCATTTCCGCTGCTGCTGGTGTTGCTGTCGAGCCGGCTGAAGCAATGGCGTGGTGCTTTGTTTGTGCTGTTGCTGGTTTCATTTGCGGCGAGCGTGTGGGCGGTCTCTCATGAGCCTGAAAAGGCCTTTTTCCTGTTGCCTATGCGCGCCTGGGAGTTGTTGGCAGGCGCCATGCTGGCCGTCTTGCCGGTGCGCACTCAGCGCGTAAGCCCGAGGCTGGCCCAGGCTGTCAGCCTGATCGGCCTGGGCCTGATTCTAGTGGCGGTATTGGGTTATGACGCCGACACGGCCTTCCCTGGGGCCACGGCCCTATTGCCGGTGTTGGGTGTGGTGGGCCTGATTTGGGCCAACGGCCAACACACGACGCTGGTCGGGCGGTTGCTGGGCAGTCGTGTATTGGTGGGCATAGGGCTGATTTCCTATTCCTGGTACCTGTGGCACTGGCCGGTGCTGGTGTTTGGCAAGTACGCCAGTATCTTTGGCCTGGCGCCCTGGGAGCTGACGGCGCTGTTCTTCTTGAGCCTGTTACTGGGTTATGGGTCCTGGCGGTTTGTCGAGGGGCCGTTTCGTGAGCGGCGCCTTTTAGCGGGGAGCCGGTCGGTCCTGGTTGCGGGTGTCATGGCCCTCGTAGGCCTGGGCCTGGCCGGCAAAGGCCTGGTCTGGTCGGATGGGTTTGCAGAGCGCTTGTCACCCCAAGCACTGCAGTTTGCCCAGGCGCATACTTGGAGCCCTAAGCTCATGAGTTGCCTGGGCGATGACAAGAAAAACACTCACCGTGAACCTTGCCATTTTGGCCCGCAAACGAGCGCGGCGCGGGCCCTGGTATGGGGTGACAGCCATGCCTCGGCGCTCATTCCGGCGCTAAGCGACGCTTCGAGCAGGTACGACTTCAGCATCACCCAGGCCGGTTACGCCGGTTGCCTGCCTTTCTACAGAAAAGAAAACACGCCCGGATGCAGAGCCTTCAACGAGCACGTCACCCAACTGCTGAGCCGCGAGCAGTTCAGTGATGTGGTGCTGGTCGCGCGTTGGAGCCTTTACGTTTATGGAGAGCGTTCCGGTGATACGGGCGCGTCCATTCATGACCCGGCGACCGGGAAGTATGACCGCGCCATCGCTCAACAACTGTTTGCCGACGGTTTGAGTGCGTTGGTGCAGCAAATTCGGGCCAGTGGCCACCGGGTATGGCTGGTCAAGGAAGTGCCGCTGCAGGACTTCAACGTCCCTTATCGGCTCGCCCGCTTGGCGATGTTGGGGCGCCCAACCGATAAAGAAGGCTTGCCACTGGCCGAACATCTGGAGCGCCAGGCTTATATAAGCCGCGTGTTTGAGCGAATCGCGGCGGCGGATTCAGGGGTTCGAGTTCTGGATCCGGCGCCTAAGCTGTGTGATGTGAACGGCTGGTGTCGGGTCGAGCTTGATGGCCACTCGCTCTATACCGATGACAACCACCTATCAATCGCGGGCTCGCGGCTTGTTGAGGGGTTCCTTGAACCCTTCTTCCACGCGCTGCGCAACACATCCACTGAATCAGATGTGAGTCGCACTGACGTGCAATAAGCTGTCAGCGCTCTTAAGAGCAGGTAGGATGTACGCCTATTTTACGGGTGGCATGGTTAATGAAATTCAAGGATCTTCGGGATTTCGTGCAGCAACTTGAGCAGCGCGGAGAGTTGAAACGCATCCAGGTGCCGGTTTCCCCGGTACTGGAAATGACTGAGATTTGCGACCGTACCCTGCGCAACAAGGGCCCGGCGCTGCTGTTCGAAAAACCGACCGGCTTTGATATCCCGGTGCTCGGCAACCTGTTCGGCACCCCGGATCGCGTCGCCTTCGGCATGGGCGCTGAATCGGTCAGCGAACTGCGCGAGATCGGCAAGCTGCTGGCCTTTCTCAAGGAGCCCGAGCCACCCAAGGGCCTGAAGGACGCCTGGTCGAAGCTGCCGATCTTCCGCAAGATCATTGCCATGGCGCCTAAAGTGGTCAAAGACGCCGTGTGCCAGGAAGTGGTCATCGAAGGCGATGACGTCGACCTGGCCATGCTCCCGGTGCAAACCTGCTGGCCCGGCGACGTCGGCCCGCTGATCACCTGGGGCCTGACCGTTACCAAAGGCCCGAACAAGGATCGTCAGAACCTCGGCATCTACCGTCAGCAAGTGATTGGCCGCAACAAGGTCATCATGCGCTGGTTGAGCCACCGTGGCGGCGCCCTGGACTTCCGTGAATGGTGCGAAAAGCACCCCGGCAAGCCATTCCCGGTGTCCGTGGCCTTGGGCGCTGACCCGGCGACCATCCTCGGCGCCGTTACGCCTGTGCCCGACAGCCTGTCCGAATACGCCTTCGCCGGCCTGTTGCGCGGCAACCGTACCGAACTGGTGAAGTGCCGCGGCAACGACCTGCAAGTGCCGGCCACTGCGGAAATCATCCTCGAAGGTGTGATTCATCCGGGCGAAATGGCCGATGAAGGCCCTTACGGCGACCACACCGGCTACTACAACGAAGTCGACAGCTTCCCGGTGTTCACCGTCGAGCGCATCACCCACCGAATCAAACCGATCTATCACAGCACCTACACCGGCCGCCCGCCGGATGAGCCGGCCATTCTCGGCGTGGCCCTCAACGAAGTGTTCGTGCCGATCCTGCAAAAGCAGTTCCCGGAGATCACCGACTTCTACCTGCCGCCCGAAGGCTGCTCGTACCGCATGGCCATCGTGACCATGAAGAAGTCGTACCCAGGCCATGCCAAGCGGGTAATGCTCGGTGTGTGGTCGTTTTTGCGACAGTTCATGTACACCAAGTTCGTTATCGTCACCGACGACGACATCAATGCACGGGACTGGAACGACGTGATTTGGGCCATCACCACGCGCATGGACCCCAAGCGCGACACGGTGATGATCGACAACACGCCGATCGACTACCTCGACTTCGCTTCGCCGGTGTCGGGCCTGGGCTCGAAGATGGGCCTGGATGCTACCCACAAATGGCCGGGTGAAACCACTCGCGAGTGGGGCCGGGTGATCGTCAAGGATGAAGCCGTGACTGCTCGTGTCGATGCGATGTGGAAAGAATTGGGAATAGATTGATGCGTGTAACCCTGCAACCTTCCGGCGCGGTACTGGAACTTGTCCCTGGCGAGCGAATCCTCGAAGGCGCGCGCCGCCTGGGCTACGAGTGCCCGCAAGCGTGCCGCAATGGTGTGTGTCATGTGTGCGCGGCATTGCTGGTGGAAGGCCGGGTGCAGCAAGCCGGTGAGGTGCGTGACCATGGTGAGTTCTACACCTGCATCGCCGAGCCGCTGGAAGATTGCATCGTGTTATGGGATGGCGTGTTGGCGCCGGGAGAGTTGCCGTTGCGCAAGTTGTCGTGCCAATTGAGTGAGTGCGTGGAAGTCGGTGGCGATGTATGGCGCGTGCGCCTGCGGGCTCCGGCCGGCAAAGCGGTGCGTTACCACGCCGGGCAATACCTGATGATCGAGCGGGAGAATGGCGAAAAGTCGGCGTTCTCCCTGGCCTCGGCGCCCCACGCCGGGCGTGAGCTGGAGTTGCATGTGCTGGTCCGCGAGGACAGCGCCCGCAGCCTGATTGAGCAACTGCAGCGTAATCAGATGGCCCGCATCGAGCTGCCGTTTGGTGATACCCACCTGGCCGAGCTGCCGGACGGGCCGTTGGTGCTGATCGCCGCCGGCACCGGCATGGCGCAAATGCACAGCCTGATTGAGCATTGTCGCGCCTCTGGCTTCAAACACCCGGTGCACCTGTACTGGGGCGTGCGTCGCCCGGAAGACTTCTACGAAATCGAGCACTGGGACCAATGGAAGCAACTGCCTAACTTGTTCCTGCACAAAGTCGTCAGCGACCTGTGCGGTTGGGAAGGGCGTTGCGGGTTGCTGCATGAAGCAGTGTGCGAAGACATCAGCGACCTCAAGGCCGTGCACGTCTACGCCAGTGGTTCACCGGCGATGATCTACGGCACCTTGGATGCGCTGGTCGATGCTGGCATGGACGCGCACCAGATGCGCGCCGATGTCTTCGCCTACGCGCCGCGCCCTTAATGTGGGAGCTGGCTTGTCTGCGATAGCCATGCTGCGATAGCGGCAGTCAGTGCGACATGGGCTGGCTGACACCTCGCTATCGCAGGCAAGCCAGCCCCACACTGATAAGCGGTGCTGTCAGAAACGCACCCCCGCCGTCAGCATCGCCGCATTAAAGCCCAGCAACACCAACTCGCTGGCCACCGGGCCGAAGTTCACGCCCACCGAGGGGATGATCGCCGGTGCCACGCCAAAGCGGTTGAGGGGGATTTTGTCTCGGTACTTGCCGCGATACCCCTGAAGCGCGCCTGCAGTCACCTTCACGTAGAACGGCGAATCGCCAAGGTCGTAGCGTTTGCCTGCGTAAACGTAATATGAACGCTGGCTGAACGAGTTGCGAAAGGTCGCCCCGCCATACACCAGCCCGGACGCTTCGTTGCGTTCCAGGTTGATCAAATCCTGGTTGTTGTTGTGCTTGGGGTCCGGTGAAAAGTGCTGGGTGTAGACGCTCGTCTGGGCATACCAGAAGCCCTTATCGTCTTTGGCGGTAGCCTCAGAGGCCAAGGCGGTGGCGGCTTGTGCCATAAGCAGCAAGCCGGAATAAAAGTACTTCATGGTCCGACCTCGATAGTCGTTTGAATAGGCGGCTAATGTGGGGTCGCTAAACTTCTACAGTTTGGCGGCTAACGTCCTGCGCGGCCTGAACCTGCGCTGAAGGTTTGGTCGCCTATGCTTATGCATTTACGGTATTACTTATGTAGGAAAAATCTCCTTAAGCTATAAGCAACGGACTACCGACTATCTGCCAATAACCAATAGATGACCGCCACCGCCCGCCAGCCGGATCGATCGTATGAACTCAGAGCATTGACGTTCTGATTGTCGATTCTTGGGTTTTAAAAGGAGGGGAGCGGTATGGGGCGCTACAACAAGCACGCGCTGTACACAGCGATTTTGTCGGCTAATTTGCTGACCGCTGTGGGATTCAATCCAGTCCAGGCGGCCGAAACAGCGGCTGGCGACGCACCAAAACTCGACACCGTGATCGTCACCGGCACCCGCGCCCAAGAGCGCACCGCCAGTGCTTCGCTGTCGCCCATCGATGTGATCTCCGGCGAAACCCTGCGCAGCACCGGCTCCGATGAGCTGGGTGCGGTGTTGGCGCGCTTGATTCCGTCGATCAACTTCCCGCGCCCAAGCCTGGTGGATGGCGCCGAACTGGTGCGCCCTGCGCAGTTGCGCGGCTTGTCGCCGGACCAGGTGTTGGTGCTGGTCAACGGTAAACGTCGCCACACCAGTGCCTTCGTCAACCTCGGCGGCGCCGTGGGCCGAGGCTCGGCACCGGCGGACTTGAATGCCATCCCACTGTCGGCGGTCGATCATGTCGAAGTGCTGCGCGATGGCGCGTCCGCGCGTTATGGCTCGGATGCAATTGCCGGGGTGATCAACGTGATCCTCAAGCACGACGACCACGGCGGTTCGGTCTCGACCAAGTTCGGAGAGTACAAGAAGGGCGACGGCATCCAGCGCAATGTCAGCGGCAATACCGGGTTTGCCTTGGGCGACAACGGCTTTATCAACGTCTCCGGCGAAGGTGCCGACAACGACTACACCAACCGCGCCGGTGACGATTTGCGCCCGGGTAGCGTAGGCTCCACCACCTACGGCCAGCGCGTATTCCGTCAGGGCGAGCCGGCCACCAATGAAGGCAAGTTCCAGTTCAACTCTGAATACTCCTTCAACGATGCAGCCGAGTTCTACACCTTCGGCGGCTACAGCAAGCGGCGCGGCGAGACGGCGGCGTTCTACCGTGCGAGCAATGCGTCCAATAACATCCGCGCACTCAACCCCAATGGCTACCTGCCGCTGATCAAGGGCAACCTGGAAGACACCTCATTGGTCGTCGGCCTGCGTGGCTTGCTGGCCTACGACTGGCATTACGACCTGTCGGCCAACTACGGCAAAAACCAATACGCGTTGAGCACTGAAACCATCAACACCTCGCTGGGCCTGGCCACCCCGCGCAAGTTCGACAACGGCACCCTGAGCAACGACCAGAAACAAATCAGCCTGGACCTGTCGCGCGAATTCGACGTGGGCTTCCTGCCGTATCCGGTTTCCGTGGCGTTTGGCGGCGAATACCTACGCCAAGGCTATGAAATCGAAGCCGGTGAGCCTGCGTCCTACTACCAGACCGGCAGCTCGGGCCTGGGCGGTTTCCGTGATGCCGACGCTGGCAGCAGCTCGCGGCACAACTGGGCCCAGTACCTGGACCTGGAAACCAACTTCACCGAAAAACTCAGCGCTTCGGCCGCCGTGCGGCATGAGGACTACAGCGACTTCGGCTCCAACGTCAGCGGCTCGCTGTCGGCGCGTTATGACTTCACCCCACACGTAGCGTTGCGTGGCAGCATTTCCAACGGCTTCCGCGCGCCTTCGCTGGCCCAGCAGAACTTTGCCTACACCTCGTCACAATTGATCGGCAGCACCATTCAGGAAGCGGGCACGTTCCCGGCCAACAGCAAGGTGGCCCGCCTGCTGGGCGCTGAAGACCTGAAGGCCGAGAAGTCGCGCAACTACAGCCTTGGCCTGGTGCTGGAGCCGGCGGATGACCTGACTGTGACAGTCGACGTCTACCGCATCGACATCCGCGACCGCATCAGCCTGTCGTCCAACCTCACGCTCAACCCGGCGACAGTGGCTTACCTGCAAGCCAATGGTGTGGGCAACATCAACTACACCACCGCGCGTTACTTCACCAATGCCACCGACACCAGCACCGACGGCGTCGATCTGGTGGCCAACTATCGCTATCAGTTCGATAACGGCATCCGCTGGAACAGCACCGTGGGCTACAACTACAACCACACCAAAGTGACCGACGTGAAACCCAACCCGGCCATTCTGAACAGCCTGGGTGCCAACCTGGTGCGGGTGGACCGTCGCGAGCGCATCGGTTTGCTCGGTGACACCACGCCGCAGCACAAACTCAGCCTGGGTAACGACTTCACCTACGGCAATTGGGCGCTGCACAGCAACCTGGTGCGCTATGGTGAATTCACCAGTTACCAGGCGGACAAGGTCAACGACCAGACCTTCAAGGCGGCGTGGGTGTTGGACCTGTCGGCGGATTACAAGTTGAAGAGCTGGACCTTCACGTTGGGCGGCGACAACGTCACCGACAAATACCCGGAAAAGGTCAATGCCTACGCCAGCAGCGGCGGCAACCTCGCCTATAGCACTTTTTCGCCGTACGGTTACAGCGGCGCGTTCTATTACGGTAAAGTTGCTTACAACTGGTAATAGATTCTCGTAGCAGCATTGTGCAGTGGTAAAGGAGACCTAATCGATCCGCCATGACCGTCATTGAAACCGATCTTTTGCAATTGGCTTACCCTCCGCGGCTCGATCTGGGGCCGCAACTCACTCACGAACAGTTGATGAGCTCGATGCAGGCCACCATGGCCAAGCATAAGGGTGGGCCGGTCTGGCTATTCGCTTATGGTTCGCTGATCTGGCGGCCTGAATGTTCGTCGACCTTGAGAATGCGGGCGCGAGTTCACGGTTATCACCGGGGCTTGTACCTGTGGTCCCACGAGCATCGGGGCACGCCGGAGTCACCGGGTTTGGTGTTCGGGCTGGATCGCGGGGGTTCCTGCAGCGGGTTTGCCTACCGCTTGCCGGAAGATCAACTGGAGGCCTCGCTTTACGCCTTGTGGCAGCGCGAGATGCCTTACCCCTCTTACCGGCCGCACTGGCTCAGCTGCCGTCTGGAAGATGGCAGTCAGGTGCAGGCATTGGGGTTTGTGTTGGAGCGGCATTTGCCCAGCTATGCCGGCAACTTGCCCGACATCGTGCTTAACCACGTACTGCAAAGCGCTTGCGGGCGTTACGGCACTACTCGCGATTATGTCGAGCAGACCGTGAACGCCCTGCGTAGCCACGCCATGCCAGATAAGAATCTGGAGGCGCGGCTCAAGCGTTGTGCAAAGGATTGCTCAGGCGGTTAACGCGCTGTGCTGACGCTGTTGGTGTGCCACAGCGTTGGGATCAGGAAGGCGATCGCCAACAGGCATGCGCCCACCAGCAACACAAAACCACCATCCCAGCCGAAATGGTCAACCGTGTAGCCCATGGCTGCGCTGGCTGCCACCGAACCACCCAGGTAACCGAACAAACCGGTGAAGCCCGCAGCGGTGCCAGCGGCTTTCTTCGGTGCCAGTTCCAGTGCCTGCAGGCCGATCAGCATCACTGGGCCGTAGATCAGGAAGCCGATGGAGAACAGCGCGATCATATCGACCATCGGGTTGCCTGGCGGGTTGAGCCAGTAAACCAGGGTGGCCACGGTCACTAGGGCCATGAACACGATGCCGGTCAGGCCACGGTTGCCACGGAAGATCTTGTCCGACATCCAGCCGCACAGCAGCGTGCCCGGAATACCTGCCCACTCGTAGAAGAAGTACGCCCACGAGGTTTTATCCACGTCGAAGTGCTTGGCTTCCTTGAGGTACGTCGGTGCCCAGTCGAGTACGCCGTAGCGCAGCAGGTAGACGAAGACGTTGGCGAAGGCGATGTACCACAGCATTTTGTTGCGCAGCACGTACTTGACGAAGATTTCCTTGGCGCTGAATTCGTCTTCGTGGGTGGAGTCGTACCCTTCCGGATAGTCGTTCTTGTATTCCTCAATCGGTGGTAAGCCTACCGATTGCGGGGTGTCGCGCATGGTAATGAAGGCAAACGCCGCCACCAGCAAGGCCACGGTCGCGGGCACATAGAACGCCGCGTGCCAGTCGTTGAACCACGCCATACCCAGCAAGAACAGCGGGCCGATCAGGCCGCCGCCGACGTTATGCGCCACGTTCCATACCGACACCACGCCGCCGCGTTCTTTCTGCGACCACCAGTGCACCATGGTGCGTCCGCTGGGTGGCCAGCCCATGCCTTGGGCCCAACCGTTGATGAACAGCAAAATGAACATCATGGTCACGCTGGACGTTGCCCAAGGTGCGAAACCGAAAATGAACATCACCCCGGCCGATATCAGCAGGCCGAAGGGCAGGAAGTAGCGCGGGTTGGAGCGGTCGGACACCAGGCCCATGAGGAACTTGGACAAGCCGTAGGCAATCGCGATTGCCGACATCGCCAAGCCCAGCTCACCACGGGTGTAACCCTCGTCGATCAAGTAGGGCATGGCCAGGGAGAAGTTTTTGCGCAGCAGGTAGTAGCCGGCGTAGCCGAAGAAAATACCGGCGAAAATCTGCCAGCGCAGTCGTCGGTAGGTACTGTCTATTTTTTCTTCAGGCAGAGGCGCCTGGTGTGCGGCAGGACGAAAGAAAGCAAACATTCAAGAGCTCCAAATTTCTTGTTTTGACTGCGGATGCGAATGTTACAGTTTCGTTACCGAAAATAGCATCGCCTCTTATCTGCAAACACAGGAAATCAGAGCAATTGCATGTTCTCTTATGAACATGTCGCAAATGGATAAGTGTGGGTCGGTATCAGTGCTTGAGACCTATGGAGATCAACTGTGGGAGCAGGCAAGCCAGCTCCCACAGTTAATGGCATTTCAAGTCGGTCAGCGGGTTTGCACGACGACCTTGCCCACCGCCTTGCGCTGCCCCAGGTCATTGATCGCTTGGGCAGCCTGCTCCAGCGGATACACCTTCGACACCAATGGCTTCAACTTCCCCTCGGCATACCAACTGAACAACTGCTGGAAGTTCGCCGCATTGTCCTGCGGCTGGCGCTGGGCGAACGAGCCCCAGAACACCCCGACCACCGAGGCACCTTTGAGCAGCGCCAAGTTCACCGGCAACTCGGGAATGCGCCCGCTGGCAAAACCCACCACCAACAGGCGGCCGTTCCAGGCGATGCCCCGAACGGCCTGGTCAAACAGGTCGCCGCCGACCGGGTCGTAGATGACGTCGACACCGTTGCCGTCGGTCAGGCGCTTGATTTCATCCTTGAGGCTGGCTTCGCTGTAGTTGATCAGCTCATCCGCGCCGGCCGCCTTGGCCACGGCGAGTTTATCGGCACTGCTGGCGGCGGCGATCACCCGCGCGCCCATGGCCTTGCCGATTTCCACGGCGGCCAGGCCCACGCCACCCGAGGCGCCGAGCACCAACAGGGTTTCGCCGGGTTGCAGGTGGGCGCGTTGTTTCAGCGCATGCATCGAAGTGCCGTAGGTCATGCTGAACGCGGCGGCGGTGTTGAAATCCATGCTCGGCGGGATCGGCAGCACGTTGTAGCCCGGCACCGCGACCTGCTCGGCAAAGCTGCCCCAGCCGGTCAAGGCCATGACCCGGTCGCCGACTTTCAGGTGGCTGACCTTCTCGCCCACTTCACTGACCACGCCCGCTGCTTCGCCCCCCGGTGAAAACGGGAAGGGCGGCTTGAACTGGTATTTGCCCTCGATGATCAAGGTGTCCGGGAAATTCACCCCGGCAGCGTGCACGTCCAGCAGGATTTCGTTCTTCTTGATCGCGGGGCTGGCGATCTCTTCCAGCACCAGGGTTTCGGCGGGGCCGAAGGCTTTGCACAGCACAGCTTTCATCGGGCTATTCCTTTTGGTGTCGTGGCCGATAAGTGTAGGAGGGTACGCCCGTGGGTCAACGAGCATGCCCGGGCCTGATAAGTCGCCATAAGCTTGTGCTCAGCCTTGCTAGCGTTATGCTACCCGGCAACCGAATTTGAGGAATGAACTGTGAAAGCGTGGATCCTGTTGATGCTCGCCCTGACCTTGCCGATGGCAGCCCAGGCCGAAGAAGCAAAAGAAGGTGAGGCACCGAAGGTCAGCTATATCAGCCTGACTCCGCCGTTCGTGGGCAACTACGGCCTGGATGGCACGGCAAAACTCAAGGTATTCAAAGCCGATATCGCTCTGCGCGTGACCGGGCCGGAAGCCGCGGCGGCGGTCAAAGCCAACGATCCGCTGATTCGTAACCAGTTGGTGGCGTTGTTCACTCAGCAGACCAACGAGGCCATGAGTACGGTTGAAGGCAAGGAAAAGCTGCGCCAGGAAGCCCTGAAGCAGACTCAGCAAGTGATGAGCGACGAGACCGGCAAACCGGTGGTGGAAGACCTGCTCTTCAATAACCTGATCATCCAATAAAGCGGGCGCTTCGCGCCATCGCGGGCAAGCCCGCTCCCTCATTTGGAATGCATTCACCTGTGGGCGCGGGCTTGCCCGCGATGACGGCAGTAGATACGCCTCAAGACGCCAGGCTCTTCCTGAACCTGGCCAGCGCCACGGCAAAAAACACCAAGCCAATCCCCGCCAGCGCCAGCAAGTCCGGCCACACCACGCTCACGCCCGCATCCCTGAATAAAATCGCCGCGCTCAAACTCACAAAGTGCGTGGACGGCGAGCCCTGCATCACCCACTGCAACCACTCGGGCATGCTGTCCAGCGGCGTGCTGCCACCTGACAGCAACAGCATTGGGATGATCACCGGAATCGCCAGCAAGCCGAACTGCGGTGTCGAGCGGGCGAGGGTGGCGAGGAAGATCCCCAGCGCGGTACTCGCAAACAGGTACAGCGCCGTCACAAACAGGAACAGGCTCAAGGAACCGGCCAGCGGCACGCCGAGCAAGCCTTTGACCACCAGTTCCAGCGACAGCCACGTACACAGCACCACCACCAGCATGTTGCTCCAGATTTTCGCCAGCATGATTTCCAGCGCGGTCAGCGGCAGCACCAGCAAATGATCGAGGGTGCCGTGCTCGCGTTCGCGCAGCAGTGCGGTGCCGGTGAGCACGATGGCGAGGATGGTGATGTTGTTGACGATCTGGATCACCGCCAGGAACCAGCCGCCTTCCAAGTTGGTGTTGAACAGCGCACGGGTCGTCAGCAATGCGGGCGCCTTTTGGCTGGCGTCGGCCTGGCCGCTGTAGTTGAGCAATTCACGCTGGAAAATTCTGCCGATGTAGCCTGCGCCCATAAACGCTTGGCTCATCGCCGTCGCATCCACGTTGACCTGCACACCCGGCTGGCGACCCGCCAACAAGTCGGCTTGGAAATTCGCCGGCACGTTGATCACAAAGGTGTACTCGCCGCTGTCCATGACCTTGTCCAGTTGGTCGTAGGCCAGCGGCGCGGGCGGCTGAAACTCGGGAGGCTGCAACGCCTCGGCCATCTGCCGCGACAGCGCGCTGTGGTCTTCATCGATAAAGGCCACGCTGGCGTTGTGCACGCCAATCACCGAACCGGCGGCGGGCATGTAGATCGCGACCGTGAAGGCATAGGCCAGAAACAGCAGCAATACGCTGTCATGGCGCAGGCTGGTGAGTTCCTTGAGGCCCAGGCGCAGGATGTGAGCGAGCTTGTGCATCAGGCCTCCTGCTTCTTGAGCATGATCAGGCTTAACCCGGTGAACCCGACAAAAAAGCCGAACAGCGCCAGGCATTGCGGCCACAGCTGGCGCAGGTCCAGGGCCTTGGTGAAGGTGCCCACGGCGATGTCCAGAAAGTGCCCCGCCGGAAACAGCATGCCCATCCATGCGGCCGCGCCTTCCAGGGATGAGCGCGGCACGATCAGCCCGGAGAATTGGATGGTCGGCAGGCTGGTGATGATCATGGTGCCGAGGATTGCCGCGATCTGGGTGCGGGTGAATGCCGAAATCAACAAGCCCATGCTGGTGGTGGCCAGCACATACAACAGGCCGCCGACTGCCAGCGCCAAGGCGCTACCCTTGAACGGCACACCGAACAGCCAGCGGTTCATCGCCACCAGCAGCGCCAGGTTGACCAGGCTCACGGCCAAGTACGGCGCCTGTTTGCCCAGCAGGAACTCCAGGCGGGTCAGGGGCGTGGCATAGAAGTTGGTGATCGAACCCAGCTCCTTTTCGCGCACGATGCCCAGGGCGGTGAGCATCGCCGGGATAAACGCCAGGATCAGCGCCATCACGCCCGGGCCGATGGCATTTACGCTGACCACGTCCTGGTTATAGCGAAAGCGCGTTTCCAGCTTGGCGGCGGCTTGGCTGCTGCGGGGCACGCTGCTCAATTCGGCCAGTTGCGCAAGATTGCCTTGGTGCACGGCCTCCACGTAATTGCGGCTGGTTTCCGCGCGAAACGGCATGCCGCCGTCGATCCACGCCGCTACCGTGGGTTGGCGACCGGCGTACAGGTCACGGCCAAAGCCCGGCGGGATTTCCAGGGCCAATTTGATTTCCGAGCGTTGCAGGCGTCGGTGCAGTTCGGTCGCGTCGCGGATGGGCGCCTGTTCGGCGAAGTAGCGCGAACTGCGGAAGGCTTCTAAGTAAGCGCGACTTTGTGGGGTCTGGTCCTGGTCGTAGACGGCGAAGGCGAGGTTTTCCACGTCCAGGGAAATGCCGTAGCCGAAGATCACCATCATAAACATCGCCCCGAGCAGGGCGAAGGCCATGCGCACTTTGTCGCGCAGCAGCTCTTTGCCTTCGCGGCTGGCGACCGCCAATAGCCGAGACACGCTGAAGCCACGTTTGCTCACGGGCGGCGCGCTGGTTTCGCTGACGGTAGCGCTGGGCGTGGCAGGTTCGGCTTCGCCTTGGGCCTGCTCCAGGCAGGTAACGAAGGCGGCTTCCAACGTGTCGCCGTGGAATTGCTGTTGCAGTGCCTTGGGTGTGTCGCAAGCCAGCACCTTGCCCGCATGCATCAGCGAGATGCGGTCGCAGCGCTGGGCTTCGTTCATGAAGTGGGTGGACAGGAAGATCGTTACGCCTTGCTCGCGGGACAGTTCAATCAGCAGCCGCCAGAAATCATCCCGTGCTGCCGGGTCAACGCCCGAGGTGGGTTCATCGAGGATCAGCACTTCCGGGCGGTGCAGCACCGCCACGGCCAATGACAGGCGCTGGCGCAGGCCGAGGGGCAATTCGCCGGAAGGCTGCTCGGCCACCTCGCCGAGGTCGAAGCGCTGAATCAACTCGTCGATACGCAGGCCGCTGTCAGCCTTGGGTAAGTCGAACAGTTGCGCGTGCAGCACCAGGTTCTGGCGCACGCTGAGTTCGCCGTACAGCGAGAAACTTTGCGACATGAACCCCACACGCTTGCGGGTCGCCAGGTCCTTGGCGTTCACCGGGTTGCCGAGCAGCGTGGCACTGCCTTCGGTGGCCGGCATCAGCCCGGTAAGGACTTTCATGGTGGTGGTCTTGCCGCAGCCGTTGGAACCGAGAAAGCCAAAAATCTCGCCGCGGCCGATGGCGAAGCTGACTTTGTTTACTGCCGTGAAATCACCAAAACGCAGCGTCAGGTTGTGGGCTTCGATGGCGATATCGGTGTTGCCGCTTTCGCGCGGGGGGATCACCAGTGGTTGATTGTTGTGGGCGCTGTCGCCCTGGAAATGGGTAAAGGCTTCATCGAGTTTGCCGCTGGGTGTGGCGGCCGCCAGTTCGCTGCTCAAGCCATCGGCAATGAGTTTGCCGCGATCGAGCATCAGGCAATGTTCGAACTGTTCGGCTTCTTCCATGTAGGCCGTAGCCACCAGTAGCGTCAGTTGCGGGCGCTCTCGGCGTACGCTGTCGACCAACTCCCAGAAGCGTCGGCGCGACAGTGGGTCGACGCCGGTGGTGGGTTCGTCGAGGATCAGCAGGTCCGGGTCGTGGATCAGCGCGCAGCACAGACCGAGCTTTTGTTTCATGCCGCCGGACAACTTGCCGGCCGGCCGCTCGGCGAAGCGCGCAAGGTCGGTGGCCAGCAACAGGTTGTGCATGCGCTGCTCGCAGTCAGCTTTCGACAGGCCGAACAGCGTGGCGAAGAAGCGGATGTTTTCGCTGATGGACAATTCGGGATACAAGTTGCCGCCCAGGCCTTGAGGCATGAAGGCAATGCGCGGGTACAGGCTGTTGCGGTGACGGCGGTCTTCGATGGAACCGCCGAGCACTTCCAGCTGGCCGACTTGAAGCTTTTTAACCCCGGCGATCAACCCCAGCAGGCTCGACTTGCCCGCGCCATCCGGGCCGATCAGCCCGCAGCGAGTGCCGGCGGGCAAGCTGAAGGCGATGTCGACCAGTGCCTGTTGCTTGCCGTAGCGGTGGTTGATACCCGTGGCGTGCAGCGCCAGGCCGGTCATTGCAGGTTGGCCGGCCAGTCGATATCAGCCGTGCGCACGTAGCCGGCGCCGGGCATGCCCGGTTTGGCTTGCGGTACAGCACTGGGTTGAGTCAGGCGTAGTTTGACGCGGAACACCAGCTTCTGGCGTTCGTCGCGGGTTTCCACTTCCTTGGGCGTGAACTGCGATTTGGCGGCGACAAAGCTGATTTTGGCCGGCAACGGTTGCTGGGGCAGGGCGTCGAGCAGGATGCGCGCATCACTGCCGACGGTCAGGCGACCGGTGACGGAGGCGGGCAGGTAGAGGTTCATGTACTGGTCATTCGGATCAATCAGCAGCAACACGCGGCCGCCCGCGCCGAGCACTTCACCCGGCTCGGCCAGGCGCAATTGAATAATGCCGTCGATGGGCGCGCGCAGGCTGCTGTCGTCGATTTCGCTGGTGAGCTGGGCCACTTGGGCCACGGCGGCGCCGATGGCGGCCTTCACCGAGTTGACCTGGGCTTGCGCGGCAACCACGGCAGCATTGCCGGTGTTCTGGCGCGCTTGTTGTTGGTCGATCAACTGGCTGCTGGCGAAGCCGCGCCGGTACAGCTCTTGGGTGCGCTTGAGTTCCTGATTGGCCAGCAGTTGTTCGCTCTGGCGCAACTGCACGTTGGCCTCGGCGGCGGCGAAGTTTTCTTTGGCACGTAGCACTTCGGCTTCGGCCTGGGCGCGCTGGGCTTCGAGGGTGCGGGTGTCCATGCGCGCGAGCAATTGGCCCTTGAGCACCTTGTCGCCTTCATCCACGCGCACTTCGGCCAGGCGCCCGGGTATCTTGGCGGCGATCTGCACTTCGGTGGATTCCAGGCGGCCGTTGCCCATGCTCAAACCTTCGGGCAGGCGGTCCTGGGTCGATCGCCAGTAACCGAAGCCACCGGCGCCCAGCAACAGCACGATCAGGGCGATGGCGAAAAGGCGCGACATAGTAGGGTGGTTCGTTGACATGGCTGCATCCTGCGGCATTAGCATCCTAGTTTGACCGGTATCGACCCGAGGGCCGTTGATACGGGTCAACTGAAGCGCAAGCCTAACCCGCTTGGCACGTAGATGCATGCACCAGAAGTGTGACCGCAGGGTTCTGCCTGTTCAGCGCAGGGCAAGTACCGCCGCCCATTGATCGGCCGTCACCGGCATTACGGATAAACGGCTGCCTTTTTGCACCAGCGGCAACTCGGCCAGTGCCGTTTGTTGTTTCAGGTAGCCCAGGCCCAGCACCTTTGAAAACGTCTCGACGTGCGCCACGTTGATCGCACTCCACGGATTTTTCTCCGGGCTGGCCTTGGCGTCGAAATAGTGGCTATCCGGTTCCAGCGCGGTGGGGTCCGGATAGGCGGCTTCGATGATTTTGCCAATGCCGGCAATGCCTGGTTCGGGGCAACTGGAGTGGTAGAAGAAGAACTCATCACCCACGGCCATTGCGCGTAGGAAATTGCGCGCCTGATAGTTACGCACCCCGTCCCAACGGGCTTCGCCGAGCTTTTCAAGACCCGTGATGGACAGTTCATCGGGCTCGGATTTCATCAGCCAGTAGGCCATTTTTGGGCTCCTGAAAAAGGCATTGGGCAAGTTGTCCGGCAATTCCATGACAAACCGACAGTCGGTTGGCGTCAAGGTTTGCGTGTTGGTTCACGTTACCGCAGAATGCCCGCTTTTAAGCTTGACGCAGCTGCAACGGACTACATTGGAACGTTGTTGTCATCGTGTACGAGTGCCTGAAGGGGGGCAATCGATGCAACGTAAACCGGATTTACTATGGATTTTGGTTATTTTGTTTGGTCTGGGCGTCGTGACCACCGGGTATGCCCAGAGCTTGTGGTCGAACAAGACGGATGCACCTGTTGAGCTGGCTCAGCAGCAGCCACAACCGTTCAAGCGTTAAAACTATTCAAGACGTCGCTGGTTCCAGCGACGTTTCTGCGACATACCAGTGCTTATCGGTGATGGTGCCCGCCAACGGCACGTCCCAGCTCGCCTGCGCCAAGCGCTCGACCTTCTGACATTCATGGGCCAGCCCCAGCAGCGTCGGCTTGCGCCAGCTCTGGCGCCTGGCGAGGTAGGCCAGGCTGCGGTCGTAAAAGCCGCCGCCCATGCCCAATCTTCCGCCCCCATCGTCGAACCCCACCAGCGGCAGCAACACCAGATCGAGTGTCCAGACTTGGCGCTGGCGATTGGCGTTCACTCGCGGTTCTAGGATGCGAAAACGGTTGGGCAGCAACTTATCCCCAGGCCGCACGCGCTGGAACACCATCTTGGTTCGCGGCCAGGCGCTGAGTACCGGCAGATAGGTAGCCTTGCCCCGGCGCTGAGCGGCGCGCAGCAGCAGGCGCGGATCGATTTCACCGTCCGTCGGTAGGTATAAAGAAATATGCTTGGCCCGGCGAAACAGCGGGTGCTGTGCCAGTTGCCGATACAGGCCTTGGGCGGCCTGGCGCTGCTCGCTCGGCGTGAGGGCGCGGCGGGCTTTGCGCAACATGCGTCGAAGTTGCGGACGGGAAAGCGGCGCAGGTTCGGTCATGGTTTTTCGGCTCATAAAACAATGCCAGTCCTAAGACTGGCATTGAGTTTGGGAATTCAGGCTCCCCGACAGAGCCGCTGTCGACTTAGCCCTTGAACCCGAAAGTTCAAGGTGGAAGATGCAGTAGGCTTTAAGGCTTTCCGTCTAGCGGACATGCACACCAGCCCAACGTGCAACTTCCAGGGTAGTGCGAATCGGCTCAGGGACATCGCCGACTGGCAAACACGCCAGGGAGTGGGGCGAGTATACCTTAAACAGACTCGGCAATCAGCCCTTGGGTGGCTCTGGATCGGTAGAAAGTACCAGATCAACCCGCTCCAGCAGGTCACGCACTTGCTCGCGCGTCGAGCCGCTGGCCTGCACGTCAGGCCGCTCCTGCTTATGCAGCAAATCGTGGGTAATGTTCAGTGCGGCCATCACAGCGATACGATCGGCGCCGATAACTTTGCCGCTGCTGCGGATTTCACGCATCTTGCCATCCAGGTAGCGGGCAGCACTCACCAGGTTGCTGCGTTCTTCCTGGGGGCAGATGATCGAATATTCTTTGTCGAGGATCTGCACGGTAACGCTATTGCTTGAACTCATGAGTCTTGCTCCAGGGCCTTCAGGCGCGAAATCATCGATTCGACCTTACGCCGGGCGATTTCGTTTTTTTCAATGAGGTGCGCGCGTTCCTCGCGCCAGGTCTTTTCCTGAGCTAATAGGAGTCCGTTTTGACTCTTAAGTTGCTCGACCCGATCAATTAGCAGCTCGAGTCTGGCCATCAGCGCTTGCAGGTCGGTGTCTTCCATTGGGTTCCACTGGATTTGTCTGATGAATGGCAGCTGCAGGATAAACGATCTGACGCCCTCGATAGTCTTGGTACGTCTGCCGGTGCTAGGATACAGCGCTTCATTCTAGACATTGCGCCGTCTGGCGCCTAGCTCACCATGCCTATTCAGAACTCCCCGTACGATGCTTTTTCCAAACTGCTGAGCACCAGCGGTCATCCTTGCTCGCCTGCCGAACTGCACGGCGTGCTGTTGGGCCGCAGTTGCACCGGTGTTGGCTTTGATGCTGACAACTGGCTGGCTGATGTGGCCGAGCTGCTCGAAACCGAGCCGACCGAGAACGTGCGTAACGCGCTGATCGGCCTGCAAGAGATGGTCAAAGGCGAGCTGACCGGTGACGACGTCACCGTAGTCCTGCTGCTGCCGACCGACGACGCGCCGCTCGCCGAACGCGCTGCCGCGCTGGGTCAATGGTGCCAGGGTTTCCTCCACGGTTTCGGCGTGAACGCCGGCGGCCTGGAGCTGAGCACCGACGCCAAGGAAGTGCTGCAGGACCTGGCGGCGATCTCCCAGGTGCAAGACGCCTTGGAAGAATCCGAAGACGGTGAAGGCGACTACATGGAAGTGATGGAATACCTGCGCGTCGCGCCGCTGCTGCTGTTCACCGAGACCAAAAAATCCGCTGAGCCAGCCGCAGCCAAGCCGTCGCTGCATTAAGAAAGGAAGCCCATCTGCCCATGATCCATATCCCGAAAGCGGAATACACCCGTCGCCGCAAGGCGCTCATGGCGCAGATGGAACCCAATAGCATCGCAATCCTGCCGGCTGCCGCCGTGGCGATCCGCAACCGTGATGTCGAGCACGTCTACCGCCAGGACAGCGACTTCCAGTACCTGAGCGGCTTCCCCGAACCGCAAGCGGTGATCGTGCTGATGCCTGGTCGCCTACATGGCGAGTACGTGCTGTTCTGCCGCGAGCGCAATGCCGAACGCGAA
This sequence comes from Pseudomonas sp. ArH3a, assembly GCF_022648765.1. Lineage (NCBI taxonomy): Bacteria > Pseudomonadati > Pseudomonadota > Gammaproteobacteria > Pseudomonadales > Pseudomonadaceae > Pseudomonas > Pseudomonas sp. ArH3a. Next base: position 6,685,693 of record NZ_CP080330.1, on the reverse strand, counting down.
TTGTGGGACGGCCTGCGTGCCGGTACCGAAGGCGCGATCCGTGACTTTGGTGCCGACGATGCGTTCCCCATCACCGATATCGACGACATCCTGCCCGGCCTGATCGAAGGTCGCGACCGGGTGTACTCGGCTATGGGCAGCAACGCCGAATTCGACCGGCATGTGATGGAGTGGATCAACGTGATCCGCTCTAAAGCGCACCTGGGCGCCCAGCCGCCGAATGAATTTGTTGCCCTGGATCACCTGCTCCACGACATGCGCCTGTATAAATCGGCGGCAGAAGTGAAGGTGATGCGCGAGGCCGCACGAATTTCCTGCGCCGCCCACGTGAAGGCGATGCAGGCCAGCCGCGCGGGGTTGCATGAATTCAGCCTGGAAGCCGAGCTGGATTACGAATTCCGCAAGGGCGGCGCGAAAATGCCCGCCTATGGCTCCATCGTCGCCGCCGGGCGCAATAGCTGCATCCTGCATTACCAGCAGAATGACGCGGTGCTCAAGGACGGCGACCTGGTGCTGATCGACGCCGGTTGCGAGATCGACTGCTACGCCAGCGACATCACCCGCACCTGGCCGGTTAACGGCACGTTTTCGCCCGAGCAGAAGGCGATCTACGAGATTGTGCTGGCCTCCCAGGAAGCCGCTTTTGCCGAGATCGCGCCGAACAAACATTGGAACCAGGCCCACGAGGCGACGGTGCGCGTCATCACCGCCGGGCTGGTGAAGCTGGGGTTGCTGCAAGGCGACGTCGACGAGCTGATCGCCGGCGAAGCCTATCGCGCCTTTTATATGCACCGCGCCGGCCATTGGCTGGGCATGGATGTGCATGATGTGGGCGAGTACAAGGTGGGCGGTGAATGGCGGGTGCTGGAAGTCGGCATGGCGTTGACCGTGGAACCTGGCATCTATATTTCGCCCGACAACCAGAACGTGGCGAAGAAATGGCGTGGCATTGGCGTACGCATCGAGGACGACGTGGTAGTGACCAAGCAAGGCTGTGAAATTTTGACCGGCGGCGTGCCCAAGACCGTCGCCGAGATCGAAGCGCTGATGGCGGCTGCCCGATGAGCCGGGTCAACGTGGCGATTATCGGCGGCGGTCTGGTGGGCGCCAGCCTGGCGTTGGCGTTGCAGGCGGGTGCCAAGGCACGCGGCTGGAAGATCGTGCTGATCGAACCGTTCGCGCCGGGTGACAGTTACCAGCCGAGCTATGACGCGCGCTCTTCGGCGTTGTCCTACGGCGCTCGGCAGATTTATCAGCGCTTGGGCCTGTGGCAGGACATTTCCCGCCGCGCCGAGCCGATCAAACAGATTCACGTGTCGGACCGTGGCCGCTTCTCCACTGCGCGCCTGTCTGCCATGGAGGAGGGTGTGCCGGCCCTCGGCTATGTGGTGGAAAACGCCTGGCTCGGCCAATGCCTGTGGAAAGGCCTGGACAAGGACGTGGTCAGTTGGCGTTGCCCGGCGGAAGTCACCCGCATGGAGCCGCTGGCCGATGGCTATCGCCTGACCCTCAACGATGAAACCGTGCTGGAATGCGACCTCGCGGTATTGGCCGATGGCGGTCGCTCCGGTTTGCGCGAGCAATTGGGCGTCGGTGTGAAAACCCGGCCCTACAACCAGAGCGCGTTGATCGCCAACATCACCCCAAGCGAAGCCCACAATGGCGAGGCCTTCGAGCGTTTCACCGATGAGGGCCCCATGGCCCTGCTGCCGCTGCCGGACAACCGCTGCGCGCTGGTGTGGACGCGCATCGGCATGGACGCCCAGCGCCTGGCCAACCTTGATGAGCGCAGCTTCCTCAGCGAATTGCAGGGCGTGTTCGGCTATCGCCTGGGCACGTTGAAGCAAGTCGGCGCGCGGCACCTGTACCCGCTGACGCTGGTGGAGGCCGAAGAACAAGTACGCTCGCACCTGGCCATCCTCGGTAATGCCGCCCACAGCCTGCACCCGATTGCCGGGCAGGGTTTCAATTTGTCCCTGCGCGATGCCAACGCCTTGGCCGAAGCCTTGCTGGCCGGGCCTGAGGTGCCGGGCGATTTGGCAACCTTGCAACGCTATCGCGAGCGCCAACGCCTGGATCAGAAATTGACCGTAGGTTTCTCCGATCAAGTCACGCGGCTGTTTGGCAGTGCTCAACCGTTGGTGGCCTTGGGCCGTAACATGGGCTTGCTGGGCCTGGATTTGTTACCGCCGGCCAAACGCTGGTTCGCCCGTCAGGCCATGGGCCTGGGCACGCGCCCCGATGCGTAACTGGCTGACCCGACGCCTGGGCAAGGCGCGGCTGTTGCGCTGGGCTCTGTCCTTGTACCCGCCGTACCTGGGCGCTGGAATCCGGGTGCAGGCACTCAGTGCGGATTTGCGCTATGCCAAGGTGCGCATGGGCCTGGGCTGGTACAACCGCAATTACGTCGGCACGCAATTCGGCGGCAGCCTGTATTCGATGGTCGACCCGTTCTACATGCTCTTGTTGATGGAAAACCTGGGCCGCGACTACATCGTCTGGGACAAAGCCGCGAGCATCGACTTCGTGTCGCCGGGCAAAGGCCCGGTGTACGCCGAATTTTCCATCGACGAGGCCTTGCTGGACGAGATTCGCAGGCAGACCGAAGGTGGCGAGAAGTACTTGCCCCACCTCAAAGTACAGATTCATGACGGCTCCGGCACCTTGGTGGCGCGGGTCGAAAAAACCCTTTACGTGCGGCGCAAGCCGCCAGCAAAGCAGGCTTAAAGCATGGACATGCGCGCAGATGTGCTGATTGTCGGGGCCGGAATGGTCGGGAGCGCCCTGGCGCTGGCGTTGCAGGGCAGTGGCCTGCAGGTGCTGCTGCTGGACGGCAGCCCGCTGAGCGTCAAACCGTTCGACCAGGATGCGGCCTTCGAACCCCGCGTGAGCGCCTTGTCGGCCGCCAGCCAGCGCATCCTCGAGCGCCTCGGCGTGTGGGACGGCATCGTGTCGCGACGCGCCAGCCCTTATGGCGAGATGCAGGTGTGGGACGGCAGCGGCACCGGGCAGATCCACTTTTCGGCGGCCAGCGTGCATGCCGAAGTGCTTGGGCATATCGTCGAGAACCGTGTGGTTCAGGATGCCTTGCTCGACCGCCTGCACGACTGCGACCTGGGCCTGCTGGCCAACGCGCGCTTGGAACAGATGCGCCGCTCCGGCGATGACTGGCTGCTGACCCTGGCCGATGGGCGCAAATTGCGCGCGCCGCTGGTCGTGGCCGCCGACGGCGCCAATTCCGCCGTGCGCCGCCTGACCGGCACCACGACGCGCGAATGGGATTACCTGCATAACGCCATCGTCACCAGCGTGCGCAGCAGCCAACCGCACCAGCGCACGGCCTGGCAGCGCTTTACCGATACCGGCCCGCTGGCATTCCTGCCGCTGGTACGCGATGGGCAAGAGGACTGGTGCTCAATCGTCTGGTCGACCACGCCGGCGGAATCCGAACGCCTGATGGCGCTGGATGACGAAAATTTCTGCCGTGAACTGGAGCGCGCCTTTGAAGGGCGACTCGGTACGGTGATCAGCGCCGACCCGCGTGTCTGTGTGCCGTTGCGCCAGCGCCACGCCAAACGCTACGTGGCCGAAGGCCTGGCGTTGATCGGTGATGCGGCCCATGTGATCCACCCGTTAGCGGGCCAGGGCGTTAACCTGGGCTTCCTGGATGCGGCGGTGCTGGCCGAAGTGCTGTTGGCGGCGACCGAGCGCGGCGAGCGCCTGGCGGATGTGAAGGTGCTGAGCCGTTACGAGCGTCGGCGCATGCCGCATAACCTCGCGCTGATGGCGGCGATGGAAGGCTTTGAACGGTTGTTCCAGGCTGACCAGCTGCCATTGCGCTGGTTGCGCAATGCCGGGTTGAAAATGGTCGACCAGATGCCGGAAGCCAAAGCCATCTTCGTGCGCCAGGCCTTGGGCCTGACTGGCGATCTCCCGGAGCTGGCCAAGCCCTGAACTTGAAATGCGATCGTCTGTGGGAGCGGGCTTGCCCGCGATGAGCATAGGTCTCTACACAGCTTTCAAAGGCCGCCACAATCCTCCGTGGCGAGCCCGCTCTTCACAAAAGCTCGCCTGCTACAGATTTTGCGTTCACCAGCAGCTGTGTAGATACCTATGCCGCGATGAGGCCATCAGCCTCACGTAAATCGCGGCCATGCAACATCTGGTAACGCCTCCACCGAGCGCCACTAAATGTGAGTCCCTATCATTTGCTTTCCATTTGCATATGAGAGACCGCACCCATGTTGGCACCCAAACGCCTCCTGACTGCCCTGGCACTCACCCTCATCGGCAGCACCACCGTGCAGGCAGCCGACGAAGTCGTGGTCTACTCCTCGCGCATCGACGAACTGATCAAGCCGGTGTTCGACGCCTACACCCAGAAAACCGGCGTACAGGTGAAGTTCATCACCGACAAGGAAGCCCCGCTGATGCAGCGGATCAAGGCCGAAGGCGAAAACGCCACCGCCGACCTGCTGCTCACCGTCGACGCCGGTAACCTCTGGCAGGCCGAGCAAATGGGCATCCTGCAGCCGTTCACCTCGGCGGTAATCGACAAGAACATTCCTCTGCAATATCGCTCTTCAAAGCATGCCTGGACCGGCTTGAGCTTGCGCGCGCGGACCATCGCCTATTCCACCGACCGGGTAAAACCGGGTGACCTGACCACTTACGAAGCCCTGGCCGACAAGCAATGGGAAGGCCGCCTGTGCCTGCGCACGGCGAAGAAGGTCTACAACCAGTCGCTGACTGCCACCCTGATCGAAACCCACGGCGCGGCCAAGACCGAAGAAATCGTCAAAGGCTGGGTCAATAACCTGTCCACCGACGTGTTCTCCGATGACATCGCCGTGCTCGAAGCCATCAACGCCGGGCAGTGCGACGTGGGTATCGTTAACACTTACTACTACGGCCGCCTGCACAAGCAGAAGCCGGACCTGGCGGTGAAGCTGTTCTGGCCGAACCAGGGCGACCGTGGCGTGCATGTGAACCTGTCGGGCATTGGTCTCACCAAGCATGCGCCACACCCGGAAGCCGCCAAGGCGTTGGTGGAATGGATGACCACGCCTGAGGCGCAGAAAATATTTGCCGATGTGAACCAGGAATTCCCGGCCAACCCGGCCGTGCCGCCATCGGCGGAAGTGGCGACCTGGGGCAAGTTCGTGGCCGATACACTGCCGGTGGAAGTGGCCGGTAAGCGTCAGGCGGAGGCCATTCGCTTGATGGATCGCGCTGGCTGGAACTAAGTACAATTTGTAAGACGCCGCCGATCTAGAATGTGGGAGCCGGGCTTGCCCGCGATGCAGGCACCTCGGTGTGTCAGTCACACCGAGGTGATGCTATCGCAGCGTTGCGACGATTCGACAAGCCCGCTCCCACGCCAGCCCGCTCCCACATTGGTTGGTGGTGTTTTCAAGACAACTGACACTCTGAGAGTTTTTCCTTGGCCCACCCCGCCCAACGTCGCTGGTACCTGCCGGTCTTCACCGTCGCCGCATTGGTGCTGCTGCCGCTGAGCGTGCTGTTGCTGTCCTGGCAAAGCATCGATCAACAGATCTGGTCCCACCTGTGGGAAACCCAGATGCCGCGCCTGTTGGGCAACACCCTGACCCTGGTGTTGGGCGTCGGTGTCGGCGTGACACTGTTGGGCGTGAGCCTGGCCTGGTTGACCAGCCTGTGCGAGTTCCCCGGGCGGCGCTGGCTCGACTGGGCGTTGATGCTGCCTTTCGCGATTCCCGCCTACGTGCTGGCCTTTGTGTTTGTCGGCCTGTTGGATTTCGCAGGCCCGGTGCAAACCCTGCTGCGTGAATGGTTCGGCAGCGGCTTGCGTCTGCCACGTGTGCGCTCCACCAGCGGCGTCATCATCGTGTTGGTGCTGGTGTTCTATCCCTATGTCTACCTGCTGGCGCGCACTGCGTTCTTGGCTCAGGGCAAAGGCTTGATGGAGGCGGCACGGGTGCTTGGCCAATCGCCATGGCAGGCGTTCTGGCGTGTGGCGCTGCCCATGGCACGGCCGGCGATTGCTGCTGGCGTAGCCTTGGCGCTGATGGAAACCCTGGCGGATTTCGGAGCCGTCTCGGTATTCAATTTCGACACCTTCACCACGGCCATCTACAAGACGTGGTACGGCTTTTTCAGCCTGTCCAGCGCCGCCCAACTGGCCAGCCTGTTGCTGCTGGTGGTGATGTTGGTGCTCTACGGCGAACGGCGTGCTCGCGGAGCCAGCCGCCCGAGCAATGAGCGGCCACGGGGCAAGGCGTTGTACCACTTGCGCGGGTTCAAGGCCGCAGCGGCCAGTACCTGGTGTGGCTTGGTGTTCGCGTGCGCCTTTGTCATCCCCATGCTGCAACTGGTCGTCTGGTTCTGGCAGCGCGGCCGGTTTGACCTGGATGAGCGCTATAGCGGCCTGATCGTCCACACCCTCTACCTGGGCGGCATCGCCGCGCTGATCACGGTCAGCGTTGCGCTGATATTGGCGTTTGCCAACCGTCTGGCGCCGACTCGGGCGATTCGCTCTGGTATCAGCCTGGCTAATGTCGGCTATGCCTTGCCGGGCTCGGTGTTGGCGGTGTCGATCATGCTGGCGTTCAGCTACCTGGACCGTGAGCTGGTGGTGCCGTTGTCGGGTTGGCTCGGCGGTGCGGGCAAGCCCTTGTTGCTCGGCAGCCTGTCGGCGTTGGTGCTGGCGTATTTGGTGCGTTTCCTGGCGGTGGCCTATGGGCCGTTGGAAAACAGCCTGGCGCGAATCCGGCCCTCTTTACCGGAAGCGGCGCGCAGCCTTGGCGTGAGTGGGCCACGACTGTTTTGCAAAGTGTATCTGCCACTGCTGTTGCCCGGGACGTTGAGCGCGGCGCTGCTGGTGTTCGTCGATGTGCTCAAGGAAATGCCCGCGACCCTGCTGATGCGCCCGTTTGGCTGGGACACCCTGGCGGTGCGGATTTTTGAAATGACCAGCGAAGGCGAGTGGGCGCGTGCATCGTTGCCGGCGCTGACACTGGTATTGGTGGGGCTGTTGCCGGTAATCGGGCTGATCCGGCGCTCTGCCCGGCAAATCGCTTAGGTGCCAGTCCTACGGCTTACGGCTACAATGCGCGGCATTCGGTGCGCTCCGTCTTTCGGAGCGAGTCGCTGTATGTCACTGCAGGCCTTGTAATACGGGGTTCTCAGCGTAAACGGTAACTCTGCGCATCTTCGCCAAGCCCGGAAGGAGAAACCCATGGGACAGCGTACGCCTCTGTATGACCTGCATCTCGCCCTCGGCGCGAAAATGGTCGATTTTGGCGGTTGGGATATGCCTTTGCACTACGGCTCGCAAGTTGAAGAACACCATCAGGTGCGACGCGACTGCGGGGTGTTCGATGTATCTCATATGACCGTGATCGATGTTACAGGCCAACAGGCCAAGGAATGGCTCCAGCACCTGCTGGCCAATGATGTCGATCGTTTGCATGGCTGCGGCCGTGCACTTTACAGCGCCATGCTTAATGAGCAGGGCGGCGTAGTGGACGACATGATTGTCTACCGCACCGAGACCGGTTATCGGCTGGTGGTAAACGCCGCCACGCGTGATCAGGATATGGCCTGGATGCAGGCGCAGTTGGGCAACTACGCGGTGCAACTGCATGAGCGGCCCGAGTTGGCCATGCTCGCCATACAAGGCCCGCACGCCCGGCAGAAAATCGCCGAGCTGGTTACCCAGTCTCGTGGCACCCTGATCCACCAACTCAAGCCCTTTGAAGGCCAGGCAGACGGCGACTGGTTTATCGCCCGCACGGGTTATACCGGCGAAGACGGCCTGGAAATTGTCCTGCCGGCCGATCAGGCGCCAGGCTTTTTCAACGACTTGGTCGGTGCCGGTATTTCACCCATCGGCCTCGGCGCCCGCGATACCCTGCGCCTGGAAGCCGGCATGAACCTGTATGGCCAGGATATCCACCAGAATGTTTCGCCCCTGGCGGCCAACATGGCTTGGAGCATTGCCTGGGAACCTGTCGAGCGCCAATTCATCGGCCGCGCCGCCCTGGAGGCGGAAAAAGCCGCCGGTGTGCAGTTCAAATTGGTCGGTTTGGTACTGGAAGAACGTGGCGTTTTGCGCGCTCACCAAGTGGTTCGTATCGCCAATGTTGGCGAAGGGGAGATCACCAGTGGTAGTTTCTCTCCTACGCTGAGCAAATCCATTGCCCTAGCGCGCGTACCGACGGCAACCGCCGACCGGGCCGAAGTGGAAATCCGCGGCAAGTGGTACCCGGTTCGAGTGGTCAAACCGACCTTCGTGCGCCATGGCAAAACCTTGATCTAACGATTACCGGCAGCCCAGAGGCCGCTGACATTTCTTCTTGAGGACACAGACTATGAGCAATATCCCTGCCGACCTGCGTTTTGCCGAGAGTCACGAATGGGCCCGTCTAGAAGCTGACGGCACCGTGACCGTCGGTATCTCCGATCATGCTCAGGAAGCTTTGGGTGATGTGGTGTTTGTTGAGCTGGCTGAAGTTGGCGCCAACTTTGAAGCTGAAGGCCAGGCGGGTGTGGTCGAGTCGGTGAAAGCGGCGTCGGATATCTACTCGCCGATTGCTGGCGAAGTGATCGCGGTGAACGACGCCTTGGGTGGCGAGCCTGAGCTGCTGAACTCCGACCCGTACGGCGCCTGGATCTTCAAACTCAAGCCAAGCAACCCGGCTGATCTGGAAAAACTGCTGGATGCTGCTGGCTACAAAGCCGCCATCGGCGAGTAAACACAAGCAGCTGTAACAGCACAAATCAATGTGGGAGCTGGCTTGTGTGGGAGTCGGGCTTGCCCGCGATGCAGGCACCTTGGTGTTTCAGTCACACCGTGGTGATGCCATCGCAGCGGTGCGCCGACTCGACAAGCCAGCTCCCACATGGTTTAACCGGCTTTCAATACCGCTTTAACCGCTGCTACAGACCGTTCCACGTCCGCCTCTGTCATCGCCGTGAACATCGGCAACGACACGATCAAACGCCCAACACGCTCCGCCACCGGGAACATGCCTTCCTTGAAACCTTGTGCCCGATACAGGCTCAGCAGGTGGATCGGCGGGTAGTGATAGCCAATGCCGACGCCGTGGGCCTGCATTTGCTCCATGAAGGTAGCGCGCGCCGGCAGCCCATCCTGACGTTCCGGCAATACCAGCTGGAACAGGTGCCAGTTGCTGTTTTCGAAATCCGCCGGCGGCAATTGCGCGCCGTATTGCTCTTCAAAGTCACTGCCGAAGCACTTGAAGTAATGTCGCGCCAGGTTCTGGCGATGCGCCGTGATCTTCTCGATATGCGCGAACTGCCCTAGGCCGATGGCTGCAGCAATGTCGGTCATGTTGAACTTGCCACCCAACACGTCCACATCCAGGCCGTCGAAACCTGTACGGGTAACGCCCTGCAGGCGATACTTTTCGGCCAGGCGGGCCTCTTCGGCGTTGTTCAACACCAGGCAACCGCCTTCGGATGACGTGATGTTCTTGTTCGCCTGGAAGCTGAACGATACGAAATCACCGGTAGCGCCGATACGCTCGCCATCCCAGCTCGACCCCAAGGCCTGGGCGGCGTCTTCGACGATGCGCAGGTTGTACTTGTCGGCCAGTGCATACAGCATCGGCATGTCCAGGGGCAGCCCCGCCAGGTACACGGGGATAATTGCTTTGGTACGCGGGGTGATCGCGGCTTCCACCTGGGCCAGGTCGATATTGCGGGTGACCGGGTCGATATCGGCAAACACCGGCGTGGCGCCCACTTCCAGAATCACGTTGGCCGTCGCGACCCAGGAAATCGGCGTGGTGATCACTTCATCCCCAGGCCCGATACCGGCGATGCGCAACGCGATCTCCATGGTGCAAGTGCCGGAGTTGAAGGTGCGTACCGGGCGGCCGCCAAAGTATTCCGACAGCTGTGCCTCGAATGCCTGCACTTTCGGCCCGCTGGTGATCCAGCCCGAGCGTAAGACATCGCCGACCGCCGAGATGGTGGCTTCATCAATGGTAGGTTTGGAAAACGGCAGAAAGGGCTGTTGGCTCATAACGACGAAGGCATCCGTTTCAGGTAGGCGATGAGTAAAGGGTGTATCCGTACCGGCATGGTTACACGGCTCGACTGAATATAGCCTGTCGCCCGTGAATGAATCGTCATCTAGCGCACAAAAAATGCCGCTTCATCAGCGGCATTTTTTTGCAGCAGGTTAGAAGGCAATGCGGGCCTCAACAAACACATTCTGCTCCTTGAGTTTGCCTTTGAGCTGTTCATCGCGGGCGTTTATCCGGTTGGCGAAGGTGTTGTAGCCGGTCTCGACCTTGCCCATGTCTACGTAGCGCCAACCGGTGCCCAGGGTGACCGTTTCGCTGACCTTGGCGTCCAGGCCCAGGCCTACGCTGTAGGCGAAATTGTATTGGCGGTTGCTGGCGAACTGGCGGGTGGCGTTGCTCTGGTAACCCTCGGCATCAATTTGTGCCATGCCGATACCGGCCATGCCGTAGAACGACAGCCAATCATTGATCGGGATGTTTTTATAGCCATTGAGCATCAAGCGCTGGCTGTCGACTTCCAGGCGGTTGACGTTGGCATTGAACGGAGCCCAATAAGAGTCGAACGTCGAGCTGCTGCGGGTGGTGTATTCCCCTTCCAGGCGCCAGCCATCCGCAAAGGCGTAACCTACGGCGAATGAGCCGGTGAATGCTTTGTTGCTGTCAGGTGCCTCCACCTGATCAGTGACGCGAGGGCTGGTCAGTTGCGCACTGGAGAGGTTTTGACGAGCACTGTTGAGTTTTGCCGACCCATACCAGTTTTCTGCCTGAGCAAAAGGGGTGGCTAACGCAGAGAGAAGTAGCGCGTAGGCGAGTTTTTGCATGGAGAGAGATTCGCTTTGTATAAAGGAATCTTTAGTTTGTTGCCTGGTACTTAAGGGCTCGGCAGGACTTTTCTGCTTTTGGCGGGAAAAACCGGAAGACCTGGGCTGGCGGCAATAATCGTGGGGAGACAGGCAAAAAAATACCGCTGAAAAAGCGGTATTTTTTTTGGTTCGGGGTTTACTCGGTTACGGCATTTTTTGCGAGGATGGCGTTGGCCAGCTCCATGTCCGTGGCTTTGAGGCCAGGGTTGTCGGCGCGGACTTTCTGCATGGCAGCTTCAAGGTATGGGCCGCGGATGCCGCCGTCGCTGGCAACGAAGCTGCCCGCGTCGTCTTGGGCGGCGACCACCAGCTTATGGTCCTTGAAGGTCAGGTACGTCGAGCCGGTAGTGGCGCCCGACGAAATGACGTTGCGCCAGAAACTGTCGGCCATGGCTGAGCCGACAGGAAGGGAAAGCACAGCGAGGGTTGCGACAGCATATTTGAGACGCATGATGGGTGACTCCGACTGGGTTATCTGAACAGTTTGATTGTAGTTAGCCCAAGCGAGTTCCATCACTGACTAAACAGTTTCCACCTGTAAAATTACACCGTCCTGACCCGTGACACGCACATGAGCGCCCACGGGACTGTCCGGTCCGGTTGCCATCCACACACTGTCGCCGACTTTTATTTTGCCCCGGCCATCCATGATCGCCTGATGCACCACAAAGGTGCGGCCGATCAACTCCGAGCCACGCATGTTCAGCCCTGGCTGGTCGCTGACCTTCGCGCTGCTGCGCTGGCGTTTCCACCAGTACACCGCAGTCAGGATCGATAACACGGCGAACAACAGCAGTTGCCATTCCAGCCCGAGCGGCGGGACCAGGAACTTGATCACGCCCACGGCGGCGGCGGCGATCCCCATCCACAACAGGTAGCCACCGGTACCGAACACCTCAAGAATCAATAGCACCGTACCCAGTGCCAGCCAATCCCAGAACGACAGATGCTGCAGGAAATCCCACATGGCGATGGCCTCAGCCTTTCTTATTGTCGAAGGTTGCCTTGACGATTTCGCCGATACCGCCGACGGCGCCAATCACCTGGCTGGCTTCCAGCGGCATCAAGATGACTTTGCTGTTGTTGGCCGAGGCCAGCTTGCCCAACGCATCGATGTATTTTTGCGCGACGAAGTAGTTGATGGCCTGCACGTTACCGGTGGCGATAGCTTCGGACACCACTTGGGTCGCACGGGCTTCAGCTTCGGCCTGACGTTCACGGGCTTCAGACTCCAGGAACGCGGCTTGACGGCCACCTTCTGCTTCGAGGATTTGCGCCTGCTTCTTGCCTTCGGCGGTCAAAATCGCCGAGGCCCGCAGGCCTTCGGCTTCGAGGATCTGCGCACGCTTGATCCGCTCGGCTTTCATCTGGCCGGACATGGCGGCCATCAGGTCGGCAGGCGGGCTGATGTCCTTGATCTCGATCCGAGTGATCTTGATGCCCCACGGCGCTGTGGCTTCATCAACGGTACGCAGCAGCTTTTCGTTGATGCCGTCACGCTGGCTCAACATTGCGTCCAGCTCCATGGAGCCGAGCACGGTACGGATGTTGGTTTGCAGCAGGTTACGGATGGCGTGCTCGAGGTTGTTGACCTCGTAGGCGGCCTGGGCGGTATTGACCACCTGGAAGAAGCACACAGCGTCGATCTGCACGGTGGCGTTGTCGGCGGTGATGACTTCCTGGGGCGGGATATCCAGCACGCTTTCCATCACGTTGATCTTGCGACCGATGCGGTCCATGACCGGGATGATGATGTTGAGGCCGGGTTTGAGAGTGTTGGTGTAGCGGCCGAATCGCTCGACTGTCCATTGGTAGCCCTGAGGCACTACTTTAAAGCCCATGAACAGGATGGCCACGGCCAAACCCACGAAAAGAAGCAGTACGGTTCCGATCTGCATTGCGATTCCCTATCTGATGATGTCAGTGAAACAACGTTCGGGCGATTGTAACGGTCTGGTCACAGATAAGGACGGTTTCACGGCCCAACAATAAAAGCATTTGTATCTGAATCCCCGGGCGTTACCCGCATTACTTCTGCCGGGGTTGTCAGCCCGGCGTTCACCTTGTCGATACCGGCCATGCGCAAGCTGTGCATGCCTTGCCCCAGCGATGCCCGGCGCAGAGCCTGCACGTCGGCGCCGGGAGTGATCAGCGCCTTGAGTTTTTCGTCCACAACCATGATTTCGTAGAGCCCGGCCCGGCCGCGATAACCGCTGTCACGGCATTGCGCACAGCCCACCGCCTCATGAACATTATCCAGCGCGTTCGCCGGACGTTTGCAGTGCGGGCACAAAAGCCGCACCAAGCGCTGCGCCATCACGCCTATCAGCGTAGCTTTGATCAAATAATGAGCAATGCCCAGTTCTTGCAGGCGACTGATGGCGCTGGGCGCATCGTTGGTGTGCAGTGTGGACAGAACGAGGTGCCCGGTCAGCGCGGCCTGGATCGCCATTTCTGCGGTTTCCTGGTCACGAATCTCGCCGATCATGATGATGTCCGGGTCCTGTCGCAGCAGGGCGCGGATGCCACTGGCAAAGGTCAGGTCGATGTTGTGCTGCACTTGCATCTGGTTGAAGGCGGGCTCGACCATTTCTATCGGGTCCTCCACCGTGCACAGGTTGACCTCGCGGGTCGCCAGGCGCTTGAGCGTGGTGTAGAGCGTGCTGGTCTTGCCCGAGCCGGTCGGCCCGGTGACCAGGATGATGCCGTTGGCCTGGCCGGTCATGGCGTGCCAGCGCTGTTGGTCCTCGGGCGACAAGCCAAGCTGGTCGAAATCCTTGAGCAGCACCTGCGGGTCAAAAATCCGCATCACCAGTTTTTCGCCAAACGCCGTCGGCAAGGTTGAAAGGCGTAGTTCCACTTCAACGCCCGCTGGGCTTTTGGTCTTGACCCGGCCGTCCTGGGGTTTGCGTTTTTCCGCCACATTCATCCGGCCCAGGCTCTTCAGGCGGCTGACCACGGCCATGGTGACCTGGGCTGGAAATTGGTAGACGTCATGCAGCAGCCCGTCGATGCGAAAACGCACGCGGCCCTGGTCGCGACCCGGTTCGATATGAATATCACTGGCCCGCTGCCCGAAGGCGTACTGCAACAGCCAGTCGACGATATTGACGATATGCGCGTCATTGGCGTCTGGTTCTTTGTCGCTGGCACCCAGGTTGAGCAGTTCGAAATTGCCGGCCGCCGCGACCTTTTGATCAGCGCCGCTGACCGACTTGGCCAACCGGTAAAACTCGTCGATGCAGCGCTGAATGTCCTGGGGGTTGGCGACCACGCGCTTAACCGAGCGCTTGAGCACCTGCGCCAACCCGGCTTCCCATCCGCTGATATGCGGCTGTGCGCTGGCGACGGTGACACTCTGCGCATCCACGGCCACCGCCAGAATGGCGTGGCGCTGCGCGAAGGCGTGAGACATCAGCGGCACAACCGTTGCCACGTCGATCTTCAGTGGGTCGATACGCAGATAGGGCTGCCCGACATGCCCTGCCAGCCATTGAGTCAGCGCTTCCAGGCAAGGCCCTTGCGCCGCGATGCATTCCAAAGGGTGTTGCGTGGAGGGCGCCGTCGCCAACCTTTGCGCCACGTCCGCTGTCACCAGCCCTTGCTCAAGCAAGGCAGGCAGCAGTTGATGCAGTTCCAGTGGGTGATCGTGCAAGGCCGCGGGCATGAAGATTTCCTGGGTGGCGTGGGCTGTAATCCCAGGCTAGTCAGCCGCTGAAAATCCTCCTCCCAGTGTGTATTGCAGGCTTTTACTGAGCTGCTGCCGCCACCGCCTGAGGCCGCACGGAATCAGCTGGCCACAGCTCCAGCGTGCATACGCTGATCACGTTTCGAATCTTTTCACCGATCACTTGGGCGCGGTGCCAGCTCAAACCGTCCATCACAATTTCAATGTTCAGCAGGTCGCCCTCGCGGTTCACATTAACCTGTTGCGGCGTCAGAAATTGCAGCGCGAAGTAGTTGAGCACCCGGCACAGCACATCCGGCTCAGCCTCGGCGATGATCTGATAATGCGCCTGGCAATGGGCGCTGTTGACGGCCCACGCATCGACGCGGGTAGCGGGGTGGCGGGTTTCGACGGCGTGCATGCTGACTCTCCAAGTTCGACTGGAGAAATTTTTACATTCGCCTGCGGAGATTTCTTATCTAAGATGAGCCGTATTAACAGTAAATCGACTTAAATAATTCAAGTTAAGCATCATCATGGGTATTTTTATGCACAGCGAGTTGGACGCCTACGACCGCCGCATCCTGGCCTTGTTGCAAGAGGATGCCTCGCTTTCTAGCGCACAGATCGCCGAGCAGGTCGGCCTGTCGCAATCGCCGTGCTGGCGGCGTATTCAGCGGCTCAAGGAAGAAGGCGTGATCCGTGGCCAAGTCACCTTGCTGGACCGCAAGAAGATTGGCCTTAACACGCAGATTTTTGCCGAGGTCAAACTCAACGCCCACGGCCGATCCAACTTCACGGAGTTCACTGAAGCAATTCGCGGGTTTCCGGAGGTGTTGGAGTGTTATGTGCTGATGGGGGCGGTGGATTTTCTGCTGCGCATCGTCACCTCTGACATTGAGGCGTATGAGCGGTTTTTCTTCGAGAAGCTGTCGATGGTGCCGGGGATTCAGGAGGTGAACTCGATTGTGGCCTTGTCGGAGATCAAGTCCACCACCAGCCTGCCGGTTTAGCGCTAAACCTGTGGGAGCGAGCAAGTCGAATCGTCGCACCGCCGCTCCCACATCTGACCGATTTGCCTGGTATTACAGGCGCAGCAGGGTTTTCCAAGCACGATTCTGATACACCGCAATCGCCTGATGCATACGCGCATCCAGAGACTCATCGGTAATCGGCTGGTTAGCCAATTGCGCCAGCTTGTTCAGCTCGCCGTACAAACGGTCCAGTTCAGGAATGTCCACCACCTGACGTGCATGGTGCAGCCAAGCCTGGATACGTTCGATGCGCGGCAGTTGCTCGGCCAGGTCTTCCGGTTGCTGCTGGTAACGCTGCAGTTGCAGGGCAACGGCGTCGTCAGCCAACAGGCGTGGCAGCCAGTTGGTGATCTGCGCGGCGCCCTGGCGGTTGCCACGTACGTTGCGGTCGGCGGTCCAAGTGCGGGCCAGCAGCCAGCGCGAGGTGTTCAACGAGAACAAGCCCCAGCGCACGTCTTGCAGTTCTTCAACAAACTGTTCAGGTGCGGCTTTGCGGATGTCTTCATCGTCGTCACCGGCCTGCACCAGTGGGCGCCAGTCTTCCAGCAACGCATCCAGTGCGCTGCGCAGTTCGCTGGTGGATTGACGCGGTGCGGCCTGGCCGAGGCTGCCGATCAGCGCGCGCAGTTCGCCGAGGTTTTCGACCCAGTCCTGCAGCAGGCGCCAGTGGCCATTGAAGCGATACTGCTCAGCCAGGCGCTGGCTGCTGCCGAGCAGGTGCCACATGATCGCGGCGAACGCATCATCCAACGGCATTTCGGCCTGAATCTGTGGGGCCGGCAGGCTCAGCGAGTAGCTGCTGGCGTCATACAGACGGTAGCCGCGTTCGGCCTTGCTGATGTCGCACGGCATCAGGGCCAGGGTCGCGGCGAGTTCGGCGGCCAGCTCAAGCAGGGCGGCCGGTTCACCTTCGCGCAGTTCCAGTTCCAGCTCGCAGATTTCTTCTTTCTGCTTGCCGACCACAACATGGCCCAGGTCCAAAGCGGCTTCGATCACTACCTTGGCCTTGCCACGGCCCCAGGCGATTTCGGCGCGTTCACGCACAAAGTCGGTGGTGAAGATCGGCTTGAGGGTCTTTTTGTCCAGCTCGGCCAGTTGCTCGGGCCAGCATTCGCCGTCGAGTTTCTTCACGTCGAGCTTGGCTTTGGGCAGGTCCCAGTTGTACTCATTACGTTCCGACAAGCCTGCGACGCTTTGGCCGCGGGTCTTGAGGGTCTGGATGATTTCGTCACCGTCCTTGCGCAAACGCAGGGCGACTTTAGCCTGGGCCAGGTCGCGCTCAGGGGTGTCGAAATACTGGTTCATCAACTCACGGCGTTCCCAGCCACTTTTGTTGCGTTTTTTCAGTAACGGGTGCTCACGCAGCGCGGCGAGTGTTTCGCGGCTGACGCGGAGCTTGATTTCGGTTTCTTTCTGCATGGCCGGAAAATCCAGGATCGGGAGCGCAGCCGGGAAAAAGAGTGGCTGCCAAGGTCGTGCAGTGTACAGGACTGAGCCCGGCAACGCGCCGCAACGGTTTATTGTCGCGTGCAGATGGTTCTATAGTGGGGCTCATCCGGGAAGTTGAGAGGCCGCGCATGCCGTTACCGTCTATGAAAGAGCAATTCGCCGCGCTGATTGCCGCGCCGTCGGTCAGTTGCACCCAAGCGTCTCTCGACCAGACCAACCGCCCGGTGATCGATCTGCTTGCCGGTTGGCTGGGCGACCTGGGTTTCGCCATCGACATCCAGCAAGTCAGCCCCGGCAAGTTCAACCTGCTGGCCAGTTTCGGCAGCGGCCCTGGCGGCCTGGTGCTGGCCGGCCATAGCGATACCGTTCCCTACGATGCTGCGCTGTGGAAGACCGACCCGCTCAAGCTGACGGAAGTTGACGGCCGCTGGGTAGGACTGGGCAGTTGCGACATGAAGGGCTTTTTCGCACTGGCGATTGAAGCGGTGCTGCCGCTGCTGGACCAGCCGTTCAAGCAACCGCTGCTGATCCTCGCCACCTGTGACGAAGAAAGCTCCATGTCTGGTGCCCGTGCGCTGGCCGAGGCCGGGCGCCCGTTGGGCCGCGCAGCGGTGATCGGTGAGCCGACGGGCCTCAAGCCTATCCGCCTGCACAAAGGCGTGATGATGGAACGCATCGACATCCTTGGCCAAAGCGGCCATTCGTCGGACCCAAGCCTGGGCCACAGCGCCCTTGAAGCCATGCACGACGCCATCGGTGAGCTGCGCGGCCTGCGCCTGGCCTGGCAGCGTGAGTACCGCAACCCGCAATTCAGTGTGCCGCAACCGACCATGAACTTCGGCTGCATCCATGGCGGCGACAACCCTAACCGCATCTGTGGCCAATGCTCCCTGGAATTTGACCTGCGGCCCTTGCCGGGCATGGACCCGCAGGTATTGCGCGCGGCGATCCGGCAGAAGCTCGAGCCTTTGGCCGAGCGCCATAAAGTCAAGATCGACTACGCGCCGTTGTTCCCGGAAGTGCCGCCGTTTGAGCAGGCCGAAGACGCTGAGCTGGTGCGGGTGGCGGAACGATTGACCGGCCATCGTGCCGAAGCAGTAGCGTTCGGCACAGAAGCGCCTTATCTTCAGCGCCTTGGTTGTGAAACCCTGGTGCTTGGCCCCGGCGATATCGCCTGCGCCCACCAGCCGGGTGAGTACCTCGAAATGTCACGCTTGACGCCTACAGTGCGTCTATTGCGGGAACTGATCGACTATTACTGCCTGAAACCCGCATAAATTAACCCCTGCCCATTCGTACATAAGGAGAGCGAGCGTGTCGCCAAGCCTGTTCCGACGATAACCATCAGCCCGCTGTGCGCTTTTACGATTCATCCTTTTTTGGCTGCTTTTTATTACAGGCCCAGGTTTTATGCCCGAATACGTCAATTGGCTTCGTCACGCTTCGCCCTACATCAACGCCCACCGCGACTGCACCTTTGTGGTCATGCTGCCCGGCGATGGTGTGGAACACCCCAACTTCGGCAATATCGTCCACGACCTGGTGCTGCTCCATAGCCTGGGTGTGCGGTTGGTATTGGTTCACGGTTCGCGCCCACAAATCGAAGCGCGCCTTGAAGCGCGCGGCCTCACCCCGGCTTACCACGAAGGTTTGCGCATCACCGATGCCGCGACGCTGGAGTGTGTGATCGACGCGGTCGGCCATCTGCGGATCGCTATCGAAGCGCGCCTGTCGATGGACATGGCCTCTTCGCCAATGCAGGGCTCGCGCTTGCGCGTGGCGAGCGGCAACTTGGTCACCGCGCGGCCAATCGGCGTGCTTGAGGGCGTGGATTACCACCACACCGGCGAAGTGCGCCGTGTCGACCGCAAGGGCATCAATCGCCTGCTGGACGAGCGCTCCATCGTGTTGCTGTCACCGCTGGGTTATTCGCCCACCGGCGAAATCTTCAACCTGGCCTGCGAAGACGTCGCCACCCGCGCCGCCATCGACTTGGGTGCCGACAAGCTGCTGCTGTTTGGCGCCGACTTGGGCCTGATCGACGAACAGGGGCGGCTGGTTCGTGAGCTGCGCCCGCAACAAGTGCCGGCGCACTTGCAGCGCTTGGGCAGCAACTACCAAGCTGAACTCTTGGATGCGGCTGCCGAAGCGTGCCGTGGTGGAGTAGGGCGCAGCCATATCGTCAGCTACGCCGAAGACGGCGCGTTGCTCACTGAGCTATTTACCCGGGACGGTGGCGGTACGCTGGTGGCCCAGGAGCAATTCGAACTGGTGCGCGAAGCGGCGATTGAAGACGTCGGCGGCTTGCTCGACTTGATCAGCCCGCTGGAAGAGCAGGGCATTCTGGTTCGGCGCTCGCGAGAAGTGCTGGAGCGTGAGATCGAACAGTTCAGCGTGGTCGAACGCGAAGGCATGATCATCGCCTGTGCGGCGCTGTATCAGATCGCGGATTCGGATGCGGGTGAACTGGCGTGCCTGGCGGTCAACCCCGAGTACCGCCACGGCGGGCGCGGCGATGAGCTGCTGGAGCGCATCGAGACGCGTGCTCGGGCAAAAGGATTGAAGACGCTGTTTGTACTCACCACCCGCACCGCGCACTGGTTCCGTGAGCGGGGGTTTGTGCCGAGTAGTGTGGACCGCCTGCCATCGGCGCGGGCCTCGCTGTACAACTATCAGCGTAATTCGAAGATTTTCGAGAAGGCTCTCTAAGCCCGTTTTTCCTGCTTAATAAAGAGCTGGTTCTTGTGGGAGCTGGCTTGCCTGCGATGCTGGCGACTCGGTCTTTCGGATAAAACCGAGGTGATGCTATCGCAGCGATGCGGCGTTCCGACAAGCCAGCTCCCACATCTATGGTTACCCCCTTTTCTGCAATACTGTCTTTGATGGCGTGTATGGCTTGCTTTCATCTATTCGGCGTCTGAGTGGGGTATTGGCCCCGCGCCTCGATGAGAATTGATGCCCAACGACCCTAATTATTTGGACGGCCTTTCAGCCGTGTGGGAGCTCAGGGTTGTCGTCAGGCCGGTTGGCCGTTCACGTCATCTGTTATCCAGCATCGCAAAACCAGGTGGGTGGTGCTTGGGTGACAGCAGGGTCAAGCGTTCATCGCGCTTGGCCCTGCATCAAATTCAGTGTGGTTTGCCGCGATCGACCAAGCGATTCTTGCCAGCTTGTTGGCTAGCGCGCAGACCACTAAATTGGAGTGCCGATGGCCTGCCAGCAGCTTGCGAACCCAATCGGCCAAACTCCCTTTTTGCTTATCCAAGTGCATCAAGTAGATACGGGCACATTGAACAAACAAGCGTCGCTGGTTTCGATCTCCGCGCTTGCTGATGCCCAAAAGTACGGTTTTACCGCCAGTAGAATGCTGCTTTGGCACAAGTCCTATCGAGGCTGAATAGCCTCGACCACATTTGAACTGCTTGCCATCGCCCAACTCCGCAGCCAAGACGCTGGAGGTGATCGGGCCAACGCAGGGAATTGTCATCAAACGAGAAGCCAGATCATCTTCAGCGACTTGGCTCTCAACTTCTTTGTCGAGAACCTTAACCTGACGATCCAGGTAGACGTAGTGGTCATACAGCCCTTGCAGCAGCTTTTTGATCAGCCCATGAAATGAGGCTGTTTCGAGTAACGCGGGCACCTCTTTGACTGATTTAAAGCCCGGTGCCAAGCTGACACCCACCTCCAAAAGCCCTGCATGAATTCGATTAACGGCGGCTGTGCGTTCCTTGATAAGCGAGTCGCGGACCGAGTTGAGCATGGCCAACGCTTGCTGAGCTTGGGTTTTTACTGGTACGAAACGCATCGTTGGGCGACTAGCTGCCTCACAAATCGCTTCGGCATCAGCGAAGTCGTTTTTATTGCTTTTTACGTAAGGGCGCACGAGATGAGGAGCAATAAGTTTGGGGGTGTGTCCCAGCATGGCGACTTGTTGCGCCATGAAGTGGGCGCCGCCGCAGGCTTCCATCACAACAGTACAAGGCTCGATGGAAGCTAAATGCTGGAGCAATCCTGCTCGATTAAACTTTTTGCGCAGCAGTACATGGCCACGCTCATCTTGTTCGTGAGCGTGATAGCTGTGCTTACCAAGGTCAACGGCGGTGATGTCTACTTTGCTCATGGCTGCGGTCTCCGATAGATCCCCCTGTGAAAGCTTAGTGGGCGTTCACAGGGGGCGGCGGGGGTAGCCATCTCATTATTTGATTGCCTTACTTGCTGATAAATTTGTCAGTCACAAAGGCCGAGTAGTCCGGCAACACCGCTTCAACCTTCCCCTGCTCCTTCAAAAACTTCGCCGTCTCCCCAATCGCCTTCGCCGTGCCGCCTTTAAGCAGGGCATCGGTTTGTTGCGCCTGGGCATCGGGGAACGTGGTGCCGGCCAGCAGCTCAGGAATGTCGGCCGCATTTGAGCCTGTCAATTTAGCGATTTTCTGCACGGGTTCGGAATCTACCGTCCAGCTGTCTTTGTGGGCGGCATAGTCGGCGAACGAGTCGAGGGTGACTTTGGCAAACTTGGCCACTACGTCAGGATGTTTTTCCGCGAAATCCTTACGCGCCACCCACACTTCGAACGTCGGTGCGCCCCACTGGCCCACCTGGGCTGCGTCTGTCAGGGTTTTCCCGGTCTTGCGAATCTCGCCCAGGGCCGGTGACCACACGAACGCGCCGTCGATATCGCCACGTTTCCACGCGGCGGCAATTTCCGCCGGTTGCAGGTTCACGACTTTGACTTGCTGAGTGTTCAGCCCCCAATGCTTGAGCGCACCGAGCAGGCTGTAATGAGAGGTTGAGACGAACGGCGTGGCGATGGTCTTGCCGACCAGATCTTGCGGTTTGTCGATACCGCTGCCGTTACGCACCACCAAGGCTTCAGAAGCATTGATCTGGGCCGATACGACAAAGGCCACGATCGGTAGATTGCGTGAAGCCGCCGCTGCAAGGGGGCTGGAACCGAGATTACCGATTTGCACATCGCCGGAGGCAATGGCAGTGACGACTTCGGGCCCGCTGTTGAATCGGCGCCAGGCGATCTTCTCGCCAATGGCCTTTTCATAGAGGCCGTCGGCCTGGGGAACTTTGCTGGGGTCGATGCCGGTTTGGTAGCCAATGGTTAAATCGGCCGCTTGGACACCAAAAGAAATTATTAGTGACACAAAAACTGTAACAAATTGACGGGAGGATGTGCGTTTGGCCATGATGGCGTCGCCTTTTTGATCGTGAGTGACGTATGCAACCGTACGGCAACACTAATCGATCTAAAAAAAGGCTGGTAAATACCCTTTAGGAATTAGCTTATGGAGCAGGTGGTCTATGCTGATCAGCTTGCTGCGTGAAAAGTCTTATTCCTGAATCGTATGAAAAAGGATGAAACAATTCTTTTTGGGTGTATGAAAAACTCATTACCCTGCAGGGACCAAATCAACTGCGGTTAGACGAAGGTAGTAGACGTCAAAAGTTACGATTGACTTGGTAGTCACTATCCGGCGCTAATCGCGCATCTGTGGATCGAGGGCGTTAGACCCGAGACCAAAGAAATACAAAAATTAGAAATGAGAGGAGCGGTACATGAAGAAGTCCACCTTGGCTTTGGCTGTTGCTTTGGGCGCAATCGCCCAGCACGCAGGCGCTGCCGGTTTCATTGAAGATAGCAAGGCAAGCGTCAGTTCCCGAACGTTGTATTTCGATAACGACCAGCGTGATGGCGGGGCAGATCAGCGCGAAACAGCCACAGGCTTGAAGTTCAACTACCTGTCTGGTTTCACTCAAGGCGTTGTTGGCTTTGGGATTGACGCTCAGGCACTGGTTGGTTTTCATCTGGACGGTGGTCGTGGCCATCACCCAAACAGCAACTCCTTCGTTCCAAGTGATACCGATGGGTCTGCCGTCAGCAGCTGGAGCAGCGCGAGTGCCAACGTCAAGGCCCGCTTCTCCAAGACAGAGGCTCACTTAGGTGGTGCTCTGATGCCGAACTTGCCGGTCGTCATTGCGAGTGACGGTCGTCTGCTGCCACAAACCTTTGAAGGCGGCACTATCACCTCCAAAGAAATCGACAATGTGACCTTTAATGCCGGTCAACTTGAACATGCTACTGGCCGTGCCTCGAGCAACAGCACTGGCTTAGCTGTCAATGGTGGTACGAGAGACAGTAACCAGTTCCGTTTTGGTGGCGCTGACTGGAAGGTCACTAAAGACCTGACCCTGCAGTACTACTACGCGAACCTGGAAGATTACTACAAGCAACAATTCCTCGGCCTGGTACACGTTTACCCGATCACCGAGGGGCAGTCGTTCAAGACCGACCTGCGCTACTTCGACAGCAGTTCTGACGGCAAGAACGGCAAGACTGGTTATGCGTTCAACAACAACGGTGGCTACGCGAAGAACAATGGCGAGGTTGATAACAAGACCTGGAGTGCCATGTTCACCTACACCTTGGGCGGCAATGCCTTCCTGCTCGGTCATCAACGCGTCAATGATGACGGTGGTTTTGTTTGGCTGAACCAGGGTAGCGTTGTAGACGGTAATGGACGTAACGAAGGTGCCGGTGGCTCGAGCTTCTATCTGTTCACCGACAGCATGATCAACTCATTTGTCCGCGCCGGTGAAAATACCACCTTCGGCCAATACTCGTATGATTTCGCTGCGCTAGGTGTTCCGGGTCTGAAAACCTCGATTGCCTACCTGCATGGTGACAACATCAAAGCCAAAAACGGTGGCAGTGACCAGTCCGAGTGGGAGCGCGATATGCGTATCGACTACACCATTCAGCAAGGTGCTCTGAAGGGCTTCGGCACCACACTACGTCACGGTGCTTATCGTGGCAGCGGTACTGGTATCCAGGACCAGGATCAGACTCGCCTGATCTTCAACTACACCTATAGCTTCCTGTAACACCAAGGGAAGTTGTTGAAAAACCTCGCGCTTGCGCGAGGTTTTTTTGCGTTTTCTCAAGTCGGGCTCAACCCCCGCAAGCCCTTCTTGAATTCCTCTTTGTACAGCGTCTCAAGGCCTTCTCGAACCTTGGAATGGATGTTGATCCTCACCAGTAGAAAAGTCCAATGAACAGAATTTTAATATTCGTTTATCGTCTAAATAAATCGATATTTATTCTTTTTAAATAATCTCCAACCCATGCACAGTGGGCTCCATAAGCACTCACTAGGAGCCACACCATGAGCCTAAGATTGGGCGACATCGCCCCCGACTTCGAGCAGGATTCCAGCGCCGGCAAGATCCGCTTCCACGAATGGCTGGGCGATAGCTGGGGCGTGCTGTTTTCCCATCCGGCGGACTTCACTCCGGTGTGCACCACAGAGCTTGGCTTTACCGCCAAGCTCAAGGACGAATTCGCCAAGCGCGGCGTCAAGGCGATTGCTTTGTCGGTAGACCCGGTGGACTCGCACCACAAGTGGATCGAAGACATCAACGAAACCCAGAACACCGTCGTCAACTTTCCGATCCTGGCGGATGCCGATCGCAAGGTCTCGGACCTCTACGACCTGATCCACCCGAATGCCAGTGACACCCTCACCGTGCGTTCCTTGTTCGTGATCGACCCGAACAAGAAGATTCGCCTGACGATCACCTACCCGGCCAGCACCGGCCGCAACTTCCACGAAATCCTGCGGGTTATCGACTCGCTGCAGTTGACCGACACCCACAAGGTCGCCACGCCCGCTAACTGGCAGGACGGTGATGAAGTGGTGATCGTGCCGTCGCTCAAGGACGAGGAAGAGATCAAGAAGCGCTTTCCGAAGGGCTATCGCGCGGTGAAGCCGTACCTGCGGCTTACCCTACAACCTAACCGCTAAGGCTGAGACCGCCATCGCGGGCAAGCCCGGCTCCCACAGTTGACCGCATTCCCCTGTGGGAGCCGGGCTTGCCCGCGATGGCGGCCTCCAGGCTGATGCAGGATTCAAGGTGTAAACCGTCTCACATAGCAGGGGTTTTCATGCCGTTTCGACGGCCTTTTTTTTCGTCCTAAGCTTTATAAACTTCATATGCATTTATAGAATAAACAAATGAATAAATAAGATTTATAGATATATAAATCTGCTGCTAAGGTCTGTCACATCTTGGCGCCATCGCCACACAGCGAACCGCCGACACTTGCTCAAGGAATTTCCTACATGCTGGTCGTAACACTTGGAGGCAGTCCCAGCCAGCGTTCCCGCTCTGGGGTCTTGCTGGAAAAAACCCGTCAGTGGCTGCAAGACAAAGGCGTGGAAGTGGTGAGTTATCAGATACGCGACTTCCCGGCCGAAGACTTGCTGCACGCGCGCTTTGACAGCCCAAAAGTCATCGACCTGCTGCAACAAGTCGCCAACGCCGATGGCCTGGTCATTGCCACGCCGGTGTACAAGGCCTCGTTTTCCGGCGCGCTGAAAACCGTGCTGGACCTGCTGCCCGAGCGCGCCCTGGCGCATAAGATCGTGTTGCCCATGGCGACCGGCGGCAGTATCGCGCACATGCTGGCAGTGGATTACGCCTTGAAACCCGTGTTGTCGGCCCTGAAAGCCCAGGAGTTGCTCCACGGCATTTTTGCCGAAGACAGCCAGATCGCTTACGCCGAAGGCAGTGCCCAGGCGCAATTGGTGCCGGTGCTTGAACAGCGTTTGCACGAGGCCCTGGAAACGCTCTACGGCGCCATGGCCCGTCGCCCGAAACCGCTGGACCCCAATGTGTTGAATGAACGTTTGTTGAGCGCTCGCTGGAGCATTTGAGCCTTACCCGATTGTGTAGTACTCACCTTACTCAGCCGCCAACGGCCAAGCAGGTGCAGCCAACCCCCTAATCGCAATTTTTGGAGAGAGCGCCATGCGCACTGTCATCTTGCGTCGTGGTCTGGTCGCACTGTTTGCTGCGGCTGTGTCCTTCGGCGCCATTATTCAAGCCCAGGCCGCCGAAACCCTGCGCATCGGTTATCAGAAGTACGGCACGTTGGTGCTGCTCAAGGCCAAGGGCACGCTGGAAAAACGCCTGGCCGCCCAGGGCGTACAGGTGCAATGGACTGAATTCCCCGGTGGCCCGCAATTGCTGGAAGGCCTGAACGTCGGCTCCATCGACTTCGGCGTCACCGGCGAAACCCCGCCGGTGTTCGCCCAGGCGGCCGGTGCCGACCTGCTCTACGTCGCCTACGAACCGCCAGCGCCGACCAGTGAGGCGATCCTGGTGCCCAAAGATTCGCTGATCAAATCCGTGGCTGAGCTCAAGGGCAAGAAAGTCGTGCTCAACAAAGGCTCCAACGTGCACTACCTCCTGGTACGTGCGCTGGAAGATGCCGGCCTGAAATACACCGACGTACATACCGTGTTCCTGCCGCCCGCCGATGCCCGTGCTGCATTCGAGCGTGGCAGCGTGGACGCCTGGGTGATCTGGGACCCGTACCAGGCCGCCGCCGAGAAACAACTGCAAGCGCGCACCCTGCGTGATGGCACCGGCATCGCCGACAACCACCAGTTCTACCTGGCCACTAAGCCGTATGCCACGCAGCACCCGGAAGTGATCAAGGCGCTGGTGGAAGAAGTGCGCGCGGTGGGCGAGTGGTCCAAGGCCAACCCGCAAGAAGTCACCGAACAAGTCGCCCCGCTGCTTGGCTTGCCGGCTGACATCACCCTGACGTCGGTGAAGCGCCAAGGCTATGGCGCGCTGTTCCTGACCCCGGAAGTGGTCGCCGCCCAGCAGAAAATCGCCGACAGCTTCTACCAGCTCAAATTGATCCCCAAACCCTTGAGCATCAAGGACGTGATCTGGACTCCACCCGCCGCCGTCGCCACAGCGCCGTAAGCCGATTTATTCAGGAGACAACTCCATGAGCCTCAATATTTTTTGGTTCCTGCCTACCCACGGCGACGGCCATTACCTTGGCACCGCCGAAGGCGCCCGCGCCGTTGACCACGGTTATCTGCAGCAAGTGGCCCAGGCCGCTGATCGGCTGGGTTTTGGTGGTGTGCTGATCCCTACCGGCCGCTCCTGCGAAGACTCCTGGCTGGTGGCCGCCTCGCTGATCCCGGTGACCCAGCGTTTGAAATTCCTTGTCGCACTGCGCCCCGGGATCATTTCCCCGACGGTGGCTGCGCGCCAGGCCGCGACCTTGGACCGTTTGTCTGGCGGGCGCGCACTGTTCAATCTGGTGACCGGTGGTGACCCGGAAGAGCTGGCCGGTGACGGTTTATTCCTCAGCCACGAAGAACGCTACCAGGCCTGCGTCGAATTCACGCGCATCTGGCGCCGCGTGCTGGAAGGCGAAACCGTGGATTACGACGGCGAGCACATCAGCGTCAAAGGCGCGAAGTTGCTCTACCCGCCGATCCAGCAACCGCGTCCGCCTCTGTATTTTGGTGGTTCCTCTGAAGCGGCCCAGGACCTGGCAGCCGAACAGGTGGAAATGGTGCTGACCTGGGGCGAGCCACCGGCTGCGGTCGCGGAAAAAATTGAACAGGTGCGCGCCAAAGCCGCAAAACTTGGGCGCACTGTGCGCTTCGGCATTCGCCTGCATGTGATCGTGCGCGAAACCAACGATGAAGCGTGGAAAGCCGCCGACAAACTGATCTCCCACCTGGACGACGAGACCATCGCCCGTGCCCAGGCATCCCTGGCGCGCTTCGATTCCGTCGGCCAGCAACGCATGGCCGCTTTGCACGGTGGCAATCGCGACAACCTCGAAGTCAGCCCCAACCTGTGGGCCGGCGTCGGTCTGGTACGTGGCGGTGCCGGCACCGCGCTGGTGGGCGATGGCCCAACTGTTGCTGCACGCGTCAATGAATACGCTGCATTGGGCATCGACACCTTCATTTTCTCCGGTTATCCACACTTGGAAGAGTCGTATCGGGTTGCTGAGCTGTTGTTCCCGCACTTGGATATCGAACGTCCCGAGCTGCCGAAAAGCGCCGGTTACGTCAGCCCGTTCGGCGAAATGGTCGCCAACGACATTCTTCCCAAAGCTGCGTCGCAGAGCTGAGGCGTCGTTATGAACTTTGAAAAATTGAGCCATCGTGTCGCGCCCTGGGTGCTGCCGATCTTGTTACTGGCGGTGTGGCAGCTGTCGGTGTCGGCGGGCTGGTTGTCGACCCGTATTCTGCCGGCGCCGAGTGCGGTGATCGAAGCCGGGGTCAACTTGGTGCGCACTGGGGAAATCTGGACGCACCTGGCCATCAGCGGCTGGCGTGCGGGCTTGGGCTTTGTGATCGGTGGCAGCATCGGTTTGGCCTTGGGTTTTATCACCGGCCTGTCGAAGTGGGGCGAACGCCTGCTCGACAGCTCGGTGCAGATGATCCGCAACGTGCCGCACCTGGCGCTGATTCCGTTGGTGATCCTGTGGTTCGGCATTGACGAGACCGCGAAGATTTTCCTGGTCGCCCTCGGCACGTTGTTCCCGATCTACCTGAACACCTATCACGGCATCCGCAACGTCGACCCGGCGCTGGTGGAAATGTCGCGCAGCTACGGCTTGTCTGGCTTCAGCCTGTTCCGCCAGGTCATCCTGCCGGGCGCGCTGCCGTCGATCCTGGTGGGCGTGCGCTTTGCCCTGGGCTTTATGTGGCTGACGCTGATCGTGGCGGAAACCATCTCGGCCAGCTCGGGTATTGGTTACCTGGCGATGAATGCCCGCGAATTCCTGCAAACCGACGTGGTGGTGTTGGCCATCGTCATGTACGCCATCCTCGGCAAGCTGGCCGACCTCGCCGCTCGTGGCCTGGAGCGTGTGTGGCTGCGCTGGCACCCGGCTTACCAAGTGAATAAAGGAGGTGCGGTATGACTGCTCAACAACCTCCGCGCCTGCTCAAGGGCATCCCGCTGGCAGTGCGCAAATTGCGCAAAGCCTTTGGTGCGCGGGAAGTCCTCAAGGAAATCGACCTGCACATTCCGGCTGGCCAGTTCGTGGCGGTGGTCGGTCGCAGTGGCTGCGGCAAAAGTACCTTGCTGCGCCTGCTGGCCGGTTTGGACAAAGCCAGTGGCGGCGAGCTGTTGGCCGGTTCCGCGCCGCTCGCCGAGGCGATTGAAGACACGCGGTTGATGTTCCAGGAAGCGCGCTTGCTGCCGTGGAAAAAGATCATCGACAACGTGGGCCTGGGGCTCAAAGGCAACTGGCGGCCCAAGGCTTTGGAAGCCCTGGAAGCGGTCGGCCTGGCCGAACGCGCGAATGAGTGGCCTGCGGCGTTGTCCGGTGGCCAGAAGCAGCGTGTGGCCCTGGCGCGTGCGCTGATCCACCAACCGCGCTTGTTGTTGCTGGATGAGCCGCTGGGCGCGTTGGATGCCCTGACCCGCATCGAGATGCAGCAACTGATCGAAAACCTGTGGCAAAAGCACGGTTTCACCGTATTGCTGGTGACCCACGATGTCAGTGAAGCCGTGGCCATTGCCGATCGGGTGATCCTGATCGAAGACGGCGAAATCGGCCTCGACCTGATCGTCGACCTGCCGCGCCCACGTGCGCGAGGCTCTCATCGCTTAGCCGCGCTGGAAGCCGAAGTGCTCAATCGTGTGCTGTCGTTGCCAGGCGTGCCGCCGGAACCTGAACCTGTTTCACCGCTGCCTACGCAATTGCGTTGGGCGCAATAAAAGCAGCGGCAAGCTTCAAGCTTGAAGCTGCAAGGGAACGCAACGCGCTTTTACTTGCAGCTTGTAGCTAACAACTTGCAGCTATTTCGACCCGAGGAGAAATCGTATGACTATTAAAGCCATCAACGTGCGTAACCAGTTCAAGGGCACCATCAAGGAAATCGTCGAAGGCGACGTGTTGTCGGAGATCGACGTGCAGACGGCGTCCGGCATCGTGACGTCTGTGATCACGACTCGCTCGGTCAAAGAGTTGGAACTGGTGATTGGCAGCGAAGTGATTGCCTTCGTTAAATCCACCGAGGTGTCGATCGCCAAGTTGTGATTGCCCACCTTGAAATCGCTATCGCAGGCAAGCCCGCTCCCACACTTGAATGTAATCAGCGCTCAAAATGTGGGAGCGGGCTTGCCCGCGATGGCGCCCGCCCAGGCAGTACATGACTCAGGCAGCCACCACCCGCTTGGGCAAATACGCCGGCAAATAAAGCCCCACATACGCATCGAACACCCGCATCCCTTCCTCGGCCATGCGCGAGGTAATCTGCCCATGCTGATGCACCGAGCGCGCATACACGCGGTCGCTCAACTCCAGCGCTAGGGCAAACACGTCCACCTCTTCAGGCAAGGTCGGCACCTCGAAGTGGCGGTTGAAGACTTCGAACATCAAGTCGCCCAATTCCAGATCATGCTGACGATCAGCCTGTGTCACCTCGGTAAGCCCATGCTGCGCCAGGATCAACTGCCGCGCGGCAGCGTCGTTGCTGTAGATGCTGAGCATGCGCTGTTCGACGATGTAGGACAGGTCGCGCCAGTGCTTGAGTGAATCATGGTCGATAGGTGCCTGAATCGCGGCGCGGAAAGCGGCGTGCACATCGGCGGTCAACGCCTCCAGCAATGCCGGCACACTCGCGAAGAAGTGATACACCGACGACGGCGGAATCTGCGCGCGCTCGGCCACGCTGTAGATCGACAAACTGGCCACGCCTTCGGTCGCCAGCAAGGTGCGGGCGGCATCGAGGATCGCACCGATCCGGGCCTGGCTGCGGGCGCGGGGTTTGCGAGGGGCGGCGGGGCGGGTTGTCATGGAAGTCTCCTACAAGGCAGCGGGCATTGTATGAGCAGGAAGGTGTGTTGTCTGCCGGGCCGCCATCGCAGCGGTGCGACGATTCGACAAGCCCGCTCCCACCTTTTTGATTTGTGAATACATTCAAGTGTGGGAGCTGGCTTGCCAGCGACAAAGCCACCGCGGTCTACCTGACGAAACCCATAAAAAAAGCCGCAGGCCCTAAAGCCTGCGGCATTCTTTTATTGCAGCAACCGCTTACACGGTATGCAGGTACCAGTTGTACTCAAGGTCGGAGATGGAGTGTTCGAACTCTTCCAGCTCACTTTCCTTACAGGCAACGAAGATATCGATGTACTTAGGATCGATGTACTTGGCCATCACCTCGCTGTCGTCCAACTCGCGCAATGCATCGCGCAGGTTGTTTGGCAGGCTTTGTTCGTTCTGCTCGTAGCTGTTGCCTTCCACCGGTGCGCCAGGTTCGATCTTGTTGGTCAGACCGTGGTGCACGCCTGCCAGGACCGAAGCCATCAGCAGGTAAGGGTTGGCGTCGGCGCCGGCCACGCGGTGTTCGATACGCACGGCATCGGACGAGCCGGTCGGTACGCGAATCGCCACGGTGCGGTTATCCAGGCCCCAGCACGGCGAGTTCGGCACGTAGAACTGTGCGCCGAAACGACGGTAGGAGTTGACGTTAGGGCACAGGAACGCCATTTGGGCGGGTAGGGTCTCGAGCACACCGCCGATCGCGTGACGCAATGCGGCGTTCTGCTCGGGATCCTCGCTGGCAAAGATGTTCTTGCCGTCCTTGTCCAGGATCGAAATGTGTACGTGCAAACCGTTGCCTGCCTGGCCTGGGTAAGGCTTGGCCATGAAGGTGGTGTCCATCTCATGGTCGTAGGCGATGTTCTTGATCAGGCGCTTGAGCAGTACCGCGTAGTCGCAGGCCTTGATCGGGTCGGCCACGTGGTGCAGGTTCACTTCGAACTGCGCCGGGGCACTTTCCTTGACGATGGCGTCAGCCGGGATACCTTGCTCTTTGGCACCTTCCAGAATGTCCTGGAGGCAGTCGACGTATTCGTCGAGGTCGTCGATCAGGTAGACCTGTGTCGAGTGCGGACGTTTGCCGGAGATCGGCGAGCGGGGCGGTTGTGGGCGGCCGTTCACGTTCTCCTGGTCGATCAGGTAGAACTCAAGCTCGAAGGCGGCGCAGATGGTCAGACCGAGGTCGTCAAATTTGCTTACAACTTGGCGGAGCACTTCGCGAGGATCGGCGAAGAAAGGTTCACCTTCAAGTTCGTGCATGGTCATCAGCAATTGCGCGGTTGGGCGCTTTTGCCAAGGTTCATTGCACAGGGTGTCGGGGATTGGATAACAGATTCGGTCAGCATCACCGATGTCCAGACCCAGGCCGGTGCTTTCCACCGTCGAGCCGTTGATATCCAGGGCAAATAAAGAGGCAGGCAGGTTAATGCCCTTCTCGTAAACCTTGTGGAGGCTGGTGCGTTCGATGCGCTTGCCGCGCACCACACCATTCATATCCGCAATTAGAAGGTCTACGTACAGAACCTCAGGATGATCCTTAAGGAACGCGTTCGCTTCGTTAAGCTGAACGGCACGCGGGGGTACCGACATGATGCAACACCTTTGTTGTTAAAAATATCAATCATTGATCTTTCTGGTTTCAGTCAACCCGAACGGCATGCCGAAGTCAAGCGAGGCCTTTTTTGCCCTAAAAAAGCGCCTTGAGGCCTTTTTTGAGGCTTTTTGGGGCGATTTTTTGGGTTTGACCGGCTTGGGACTAGCAGGCTTGAGCGGGCCGTGTTGTATTTTTTACGGGGGTGTTGTGTAAAAAAATGAACAAGGCTAAGCTCGATTCAAACCCATAACAGCAATAATACCGGGGTGCTTCATGTCTCGCCTGCCGCTACTCGGCGTTTCAACCTGCTTCAGACAAGTCTTGTCACCAGTCCAATTTTTCCTTGTCAATGATCGCGCCCCGGCCAATATTCTTGACGCCTTGGGCGACCTCTTTTTTGCCTCCTCATTTCCCTCGCGCCTGCCACTGAGCGGCTCCCACCCAGGGTGCTGCTCATGATTCTGCACGAGTTTGGCCTGAGGAATGCAACGCTGCAGCAAATGGCAGGTAAGCTCCTAACCTGAACGAAAAAGACGACGCGGATGCTGCGTCAAACAACGCCTGACCTTTAATGGATGTCAGGAAACCCAGCCCAGAGGCATTTATGAGTAACAACCTCGACCAGCTCACCGATTGGTTGAAAGACCACAAGATCACAGAAGTCGAATGCATGATTGGCGACCTGACGGGCATCACCCGGGGCAAGATCTCGCCGACCAACAAGTTCATCGCCGAAAAAGGCATGCGCCTGCCCGAGAGTGTTCTGTTGCAGACCGTGACCGGCGACTATGTCGAAGACGACATCTATTACGAATTGCTCGACCCGGCCGACATCGACATGATCTGCCGCCCCGACCAGAACGCGGTGTTCCTGGTGCCTTGGGCCATCGAGCCCACCGCGCAGGTGATCCACGACACCTACGACAAGCAAGGCAACCCGATCGAGCTGTCGCCGCGCAACGTGCTCAAGAAAGTCCTCAAGCTGTACTCCGACAGAGGCTGGCAGCCCATCGTGGCGCCGGAGATGGAGTTCTACCTGACCAAGCGTTGCGAAGACCCGGACTTCCCGCTGCAACCGCCGATCGGCCGTTCCGGTCGCCCGGAGACGGGCCGTCAGTCCTTCTCTATAGAAGCAGCCAACGAATTCGACCCATTGTTCGAAGACGTCTACGACTGGTGCGAACTGCAGGAGCTGGACCTCGACACACTGATCCACGAGGACGGCACGGCGCAGATGGAAATCAACTTCCGTCACGGCGACGCACTGTCGCTGGCCGACCAGATCCTGGTGTTCAAGCGCACCATGCGTGAAGCCGCGCTCAAGCACAACGTGGCCGCCACGTTCATGGCCAAGCCGATGACGGGCGAGCCTGGCAGCGCGATGCACTTGCACCAGAGCATCATCGACATCGCCACCGGCAAGAACGTCTTCTCTAATGAAGACGGGAGCATGAGCCAGCTGTTCCTTAACCACATTGGTGGCCTGCAGAAATTCATCCCTGAATTGCTGCCACTGTTTGCCCCCAACGTGAACTCGTTCCGCCGCTTCCTGCCCGACACCTCGGCGCCGGTGAACGTGGAGTGGGGCGAAGAGAACCGCACCGTCGGCCTGCGCGTACCGGATGCCGGCCCGCAGAACCGCCGCGTGGAAAACCGCCTGCCGGGCGCCGACGCCAACCCATACCTGGCGATTGCCGCCAGCCTGTTGTGCGGCTACATCGGCATGGTCGAAGGCCATAACCCGAGCGCGCCCGTGGTGGGCCGTGGTTACGAGCGCCGCAACCTGCGCCTGCCGTTGACCATCGAAGACGCCCTGGAACGCATGGAAAACAGCAAGACCATCGAGAAATACCTGGGTCAAAAATTCATCACAGGTTACGTCGCGGTCAAGCGGGCCGAGCATGAAAACTTCAAGCGCGTGATCAGTTCGTGGGAGCGGGAATTCCTGCTCTTTGCCGTCTGATCCGCTGGGCGCGTCGCAGGAAAAGACGCGCCCTCACCTGAAAAAGTCTAGGAGATTGGTATGTCCAGCAACAACCCGCAAACCCGTGAATGGCAAGCCTTGAGCAATGATCACCACCTTGCACCGTTCAGTGACTTCAAGCAATTGAAGGTGAAAGGCCCACGGATCATCACCAAAGCCCACGGCGTTTACCTGTGGGACAGCGAAGGCAACAAGATCCTCGACGGCATGGCCGGCCTGTGGTGCGTGGCGATTGGTTACGGTCGCGCTGAACTGGCTGACGCCGCCGCCAAGCAGATGAAAGAACTGCCGTATTACAACCTGTTCTTCCAGACCGCTCACCCGCCGGTGCTGGAGTTGGCCAAGGTCATCTCCGACATCGCGCCAGCGGGCATGAACCACGTGTTTTTCACCGGTTCCGGCTCGGAAGGCAACGACACCATGTTGCGCATGGTCCGCCACTACTGGGCGATCAAAGGTCAGCCGAACAAGAAAACCATCATCAGCCGCAAGAATGGCTACCACGGCTCCACCGTGGCCGGCGCCAGCTTGGGCGGCATGATCGCTATGCACGAACAGGGCGACTTGCCGATCCCAGGCATCACCCACATCGCGCAGCCGTACTGGTACGGCGAAGGCGGCGACATGAGCCCGGAAGAGTTCGGGGTGTGGGCTGCCAACCAACTGGAAGAGAAGATCCTGGAACTGGGCGTGGACAACGTCGGTGCCTTTATTGCTGAGCCGATCCAGGGTGCCGGTGGCGTGATCGTGCCGCCAGCCACCTACTGGCCGCGCATCAAGGAAATCCTCGCCAAGTACGACATTCTGTTCGTCGCCGACGAAGTGATCTGCGGTTTCGGCCGTACCGGTGAGTGGTTCGGTAGCGACTTTTACGACCTCAAGCCCCACATGATGACCATCGCCAAGGGCCTGACCTCGGGTTACATCCCTATGGGCGGCCTGATCGTGCACGATGACGTGGTTGCCGTGCTGAATGAAGGCGGTGATTTCAACCACGGTTTCACGTACTCCGGTCACCCGGTGGCGGCAGCAGTGGCCTTGGAAAACATCCGCATCATGCGCGATGAAAAAATCGTTAAGCGTGTGCACGACGAAACGGCACCGTATTTGCAGAAGCGTCTGAGGGAGCTGGCTGATCACCCGTTGGTGGGTGAAGTTCGCGGTGTGGGCATGCTCGGGGCGATTGAGCTGGTGCAGGACAAGGCCACGCGCAAGCGTTACGAAGGCCGTGGTGTGGGCATGATCTGCCGCACGTTCTGCTTCGAGAATGGCCTGATCATGCGCGCCGTGGGCGACACCATGATCATTTCGCCGTCGCTGGTGATGAGCAAAGCGGAAATCGACGAGCTGGTGACCAAGGCTCGCCATTGCCTGGACCTGACTTTGGCGGCATTACAGGGCTAAATGCTAGGCTCAGTGCGCAGCGGCTTCGGCTGCTGTGTCTGAGCAGTTAGAAATCTGCATTGATAAAAAGGGTGCTTTGGTTGAAAGCCGGCACTCGAACTTGCCAGACTGTCGCCCTGTTTTGTTGCCCTTTAGACGGGCCGCTAAACATTAAGAACGTGGCCCAAAAAAGAAAAATTGGAGCATCACCAAATGAAGGCATTAGGTTTGAAGAACGCTGGCAAGACCCTCCTCGCCTTGTCCCTGATGGGCGCAATGGTGGGCGCGGCCCAGGCAGGCGATAAAGTGCTGCACATCTATAACTGGTCTGACTACATTGCACCGGACACCATCGCCAACTTTGAAAAAGAGTCGGGCATTAAAGTGGTGTACGACGTTTTCGACAGCAACGAGACCTTGGAAGCCAAGTTGCTGGCAGGCAAGTCCGGCTACGACATCGTCGTACCGTCGAACAACTTCCTCGCCAAGCAGATCAAGGCCGGTGTCTATCAGGAGCTGGACAAGTCCAAGCTGCCCAGCTACGACAACCTGAACAAATCCCTGCTTAAAGCCGTGTCGGTGAGCGACCCGGACAACAAGCACGCCTTCCCGTACATGTGGGGCTCCATCGGCATCGGTTACAACCCGGAGAAGGTCAAGGCTGCGCTGGGCGTGGACAAGATCGATTCGTGGGACGTGCTGATGAAGCCGGAAAACATCGCCAAGCTGAAAAGCTGCGGCGTGAGCTTCCTCGACTCGCCAACCGAAATGCTGCCGGTTGCGCTGCATTACCTGGGCCTGCCGACCGACACCCAGAAGAAGGCTGATCTGAAACAAGCCGAGGACCTGTTCCTCAAACTGCGCCCATCGATCGGCTACTTCCACTCGTCCAAGTACATCTCGGACCTGGCCAACGGCAACATCTGCGTGGCCGTGGGTTACTCGGGTGACATCCAGCAGGCCAAGTCCCGCGCGGCTGAAGCCGGTGGCAAGGTCAAGGTTGCCTACGACATTCCAAAAGAAGGCGCCGGCAGCTTCTATGACATGGTCGCCATCCCTAAAGATGCCGAAAACGTCGAA
Organism: Pseudomonas sp. ArH3a; assembly: GCF_022648765.1. Classification (NCBI taxonomy): domain Bacteria; kingdom Pseudomonadati; phylum Pseudomonadota; class Gammaproteobacteria; order Pseudomonadales; family Pseudomonadaceae; genus Pseudomonas; species Pseudomonas sp. ArH3a. The sequence continues at coordinate 6,648,936 of NZ_CP080330.1, read as the reverse complement.
GCCGCCTACAAGTTCATGAACTACCTGCTGGAGCCAAAAGTGATGGCGGCCATCACCAACAGCGTACGTTTCCCGAACGGTAACGAGAAAGCCACCGCACTGGTCGACAAAGACATCACCAGCGACCCGGGCATCTACCCGGCGGCGGATGTGCAAGCCAAGCTCTACGCCATTGCTGACTTGCCGGCTGCAACCCAGCGTGAAATGACTCGCAGCTGGACCAAAATCAAATCGGGCAAATAAGCCTTGATACCGGTGGGGGCGGCGAATGGCCGCTCCCACAAATTAAATGACATAAAGCTTTGCCGGATCGGTTTATCGAGGGTAAGTTGCGCGCCGGTTTTGTTGCCGGGCAACAACTTTGGGCCCAACTATTTAAGAGGACCTCCACTTGCCAATTTCTTTATTTCGCAAAGCCATGCTGGTGGGTGCAGGTATCACGCTGGCTGTGAGCGTGCAGGCCGCACCGACGGTGCATATTTATAACTGGTCGGACTACATTGGCCCGGACACCCTGGTCAACTTTGAAAAGGCCACCGGCATCAAGCCTGTGTATGACGTGTTTGATTCCAACGAGACCCTGGAAGGCAAGTTGCTCGCCGGGCGTACCGGTTACGACGTGGTCGTGCCGTCCAACCACTTCCTCGGCAAGCAGATCAAGGCCGGGGCGTTCCAGAAGCTCGACAAGTCATTGCTGACTAACTATTCCAACCTCGACCCGGTGCTGCTCAAGCGTCTGGAAAAGAATGATCCGGGTAACCAGTACGCCGTGCCGTACCTGTGGGGTACCAACGGCATCGGTTACAACGTCGACAAAGTCAAAGAGGTGCTGGGCGTCGATCACATCGATTCCTGGGCCGTGCTGTTCGAACCGGAAAACATGAAGAAGCTGGCCACCTGCGGCGTCTCGTTCATGGACTCGGCGGATGAAATGCTGCCGGCGGTGCTCAACTACATGGGCTTGAACCCTAACAGCACTAACCCCGAAGACTACAAAAAGGCCGAAGAGAAGTTGCTGAAAGTGCGGCCCTACGTGACCTATTTCCACTCGTCCAAATACATCTCGGACCTGGCCAACGGCAACATCTGCGTGGCGGCGGGTTTCTCCGGTGATGTGTTCCAGGCCAAGGCCCGCGCAAGCGAAGCCGGCAAGGGGGTGAACATCGCCTACACGATTCCGAAAGAAGGCGGCAATTTGTGGTTTGACGTACTGGCGATTCCCGCGGACGCCGCCAACGTCAAAGAGGCCCACGCCTTCATCAACTATTTACTGCAACCTGAGGTGATCGCTCAGGTCAGTGATCAAGTCGGTTACGCCAACCCTAACCCAGGGGCGGACAAACTGATGGAGCAATCGATACGCACTGACGCAGCGGTTTACCCACCGCAGGCGGTTCTCGACCGGACGTTTGTCAACTTCGAGCTACCCCCGAAAGTGCAACGTTTGATGACCCGTAGCTGGACCAAGGTCAAGACGGGCAAGTAAGGCTTAAAGCTCAAACTATCCAAGGTTTCGCCCGTATTGGGTGAACCTCAAATTTTGTTGGGAGTTTCGTAAATGGCAGTTGCCTCCGGCGCCTATAAGAAAGCCCTCGAGGGCGACCAGACACCGAAAAAGGTGCTGGTCAAAATCGACCGGGTCACGAAGAAGTTCGACGAGACGATTGCCGTGGACGATGTGTCCCTGGAAATCAAAAAAGGCGAGATCTTCGCCTTGCTCGGCGGTTCGGGTTCGGGCAAATCCACCTTGCTGCGCATGCTCGCAGGCTTCGAGCGCCCAACGGAAGGTCGCATTTACCTCGACGGTGTGGACATCACCGACATGCCGCCGTACGAGCGGCCGATCAACATGATGTTCCAGTCCTACGCCTTGTTCCCGCACATGACCGTGGCGCAGAACATCGCCTTCGGCCTGCAACAGGACAAGATCTCCAAGGCTGAAGTCGACGCCCGCGTGGCCGAGATGCTCAAGCTGGTGCAGATGAGCCAGTACGCCAAACGCAAGCCGCATCAGCTGTCTGGCGGTCAACGTCAGCGTGTGGCGTTGGCGCGTTCCCTGGCCAAACGCCCGAAACTGCTGCTGCTCGATGAGCCGATGGGCGCACTCGACAAGAAGCTGCGTTCGCAGATGCAGCTGGAGCTGGTGGAGATCATCGAGCGCGTGGGCGTGACCTGCGTGATGGTGACCCACGACCAGGAAGAGGCCATGACCATGGCCGAGCGCATCGCGATCATGCACCTGGGCTGGATCGCCCAGATCGGCAGCCCGATCGACATCTACGAAACGCCTACCAGCCGCCTGGTGTGTGAGTTCATCGGCAACGTGAACATCTTCGACACCCAAGTGGTGGACGACGCCGAAGGCCACGCGGTGCTCAAGTGCACGGACCTGGACCGCGACATCTACGTGGGCTACGGCATCGCTACCTCGGTGGAAGACAAGTCGGTGACTTACGCCATCCGCCCGGAAAAGCTGCTGGTCACCACTGAAATGCCGACCTGCGAACACAACTGGTCCAGCGGCAAGGTGCATGACATCGCCTACCTGGGCGGTCACTCGGTGTTCTACGTGGAACTGCCGAGCGGCAAGCTGGTGCAGTCCTTTGTCGCCAACGCCGAACGCCGTGGCCAGCGCCCAACCTGGGGTGATCAGGTGTACGTGTGGTGGGAAGACGACAGCGGCGTGGTACTTCGCTCATGAATATGAAGAAGTTCAAGCGGCGCTTGGATCGCATAATCCCCAGTGGCAAGCAGGTGGTCATTGGGATTCCTTTCCTGTGGCTGTTCCTGTTTTTCGCACTGCCGTTTTTCATCGTATTGAAAATCAGCTTTGCCGAAGCCGATGTGGCGATACCGCCGTACACCGAGATCTACACCTACGTTGAGCAGAAGCTGCAACTGGTGCTGAACCTGGCGAACTACAGTTTGCTGGCGGGCGATGAGCTGTATATCGCCGCGTACCTGGGCTCGCTGAAGATGGCGTTTTTCAGCACGCTGTTGTGTCTGCTGATCGGTTACCCGATGGCCTACGCCATTGCCAGCGCGCGTAAAGAGATACAGACGGTGCTGGTGCTGCTGATCATGATGCCGACCTGGACCGCGATCCTGATTCGCGTGTATGCGTGGATGGGCATCCTCAGCAACAACGGTTTGCTCAACAGCTTTCTGATGTCCATCGGCTTGATCAACGAACCGCTGCAGATCCTCAACACCAACATCGCGGTGTACATCGGCGTGGTCTATTCGTACCTGCCGTTCATGATCCTGCCGCTGTATGCCAACCTGGTGAAGCATGACCAGAGCCTGCTGGAAGCCGCGTCCGACCTGGGCTCGAGCACCTTCAACAGCTTCTGGAAGATCACCGTGCCGCTGTCCAAGAACGGCATCATCGCCGGCTGCATGCTGGTGTTCATTCCAGTGGTGGGCGAGTTCGTGATCCCGGAACTGCTCGGCGGGCCGGAAACCCTGATGATCGGTAAAGTGTTGTGGCAAGAATTCTTCAACAACCGTGACTGGCCGGTGGCGTCTGCCCTGGCGGTGGTGATGCTGGCGATCCTGATTGTGCCGATCATCCTGTTCAACCGCAGCCAAGCCAAAGAGCTGGAGGGCAAGATATGAAGCGCTTCAGTTTCTCGAGTTTTATGCTGGTGGCGGGGTTGTTGTTTATCTACCTGCCGATGCTGATACTGGTGATCTACTCGTTCAACGAATCCAAGCTGGTGACGGTGTGGGGCGGTTGGTCGATCAAGTGGTACGTGGGCCTGTTGGACAACACCCAACTGATGGGCTCGGTGGCCCGCTCCCTGGAAATCGCCTGCTACACGGCGGTGGCCGCCGTGGCGCTGGGTACGTTGGCGGCGTTCGTGCTGACGCGCATCAGCCAGTTCAAGGGCCGCACGCTGTTCGGCGGCTTGGTGACGGCGCCGCTGGTAATGCCTGAGGTGATCACCGGTCTGTCGCTGTTGCTGCTGTTCGTGGCCATGGCGCAGATGATCGGTTGGCCGCAGGAACGTGGCATTGTCACCATCTGGATCGCCCACACCACGTTCTGTGCGGCGTATGTGGCGGTGGTGGTGTCGGCGCGCTTGCGTGAGCTGGACTTGTCGATCGAAGAAGCGGCCATGGACCTCGGCGCGCGGCCGTGGAAGGTGTTCTTCTTGATCACCATCCCGATGATCGCACCGTCGTTGGCGGCGGGCGGCATGATGTCGTTCGCGCTGTCGCTGGATGACCTGGTACTCGCCAGCTTCGTGTCGGGCCCGGGCTCGACCACCTTGCCGATGGAAGTGTTCTCGGCGGTGCGTCTTGGGGTTAAACCTGAGATCAACGCCGTGGCCAGCTTGATCCTGTTGGCGGTGTCGCTGGTGACCTTCCTGGTGTGGTTCTTCAGCCGTCGTGCTGAAGAGCACCGCAAGAAAGCCATCCAGCAAGCGATTGAAGAAGCCGCGGCCGATGGCTGGCAGCAGCCGGACAAGCGCCGGGCGGCTGCACCGGTTTAACTGCCGGAGTGGGATGAAAAATGTGGGAGCTGGCTTGCCTGCGATAGCGGTGTGTCAGTCGACAGATGAGTCGACTGGCAGGGCCTCATCGCAGGCACGCCAGCTCCCACAGTTGATTGCATTCCAAGTCAACTAGGCAGCCCACGGCGACTTACGAATCACCTCCACAAAATTCATCGGCTTGAACCCCGGCTCCTGATCCACCAGCACATCCGTCTTCACGTTGCCAAACGTGGTCTGCGGGCGATGGCGCAAGCCGTCGGCAAACGCGCAGATGATGCACTCCTTGAACCCCTCACCACGTGGATGCGCATGCACCACGGCTTCGCGCTGCACGCTGGTAAAGGCGGCGTAGTCCATGCCCAGCACGTCCATCTCGACACCGGCGGTCACCAGCGCCACGGTGGGGCGCAGATGCTGCGGCACGCCCGGCGTGGTGTGCAGGGCGATCGACAACCACACTTGCTCAATATCGGCATCACTCAGCCCGTACGGCTTTAGGAACGCGGCGGCGGCGTTGGCGCCGTCCACTTCGAAACGTTCGTTGTCACTGCGATGGCCTTCAACCAGGCCCAGGTCATGGAACATCGCGCCGACGTAAAGCAGCTCCGGGTTGTAGGCCAATTGTTTGCGTTCGCCGCTCAACGCACCGAACAGGAACACCCGGCGGGAGTGGTGGTAGAGCAGGTCGGATTCGACGTCGCGGATGTATTCGGTGGTGGCCTTGGCCAGGGCGCTGTCCGGGATCTGGATGCCGGCGATGGTGGGGCTCATGGTCGTTCTCCTCAAGCAAGCGCCGGTGGGGCGCCGATGAGTGAAGTCTGGTCGCGCGCTCGCGACGGGGCTATTGCCGCGAGGGTGCAATCCCGGCCAATGTGCCTCGATATCGCGCCAGATGCGGTCAAATGTGGGCGCTGGCTTGCCTGCGATGCTGGCGACTCGGTCTGTCAGTTAGACTGGGGTGATGCGATCGCAGCGATGCGGCGACCCGACAAGCCAGCTCCCACAGGGGGTTTATGTTCTTCCAGTAGAAGGTGAGTTGTTCATGGGCAAAACCATCGCCATCCTGATCTTCCCCGGCGTCCAGTCACTGGACGTGACCGGCCCCATGGATGTGTTCTGCGAGGCCAACCGTTTCCTGCCGCCCGAAGACCATTACCAACTCGAAGTGATCGGCCTGGGCCACGGCACCATGGCGGCCTCCAACGGCTTGTCGTTGCAGGCCCACCGGCATTACAGCGAAGCCCTGAGCGCCTACGACCTGCTGCTGGTCGCCGGCGGCCCGCAATTGCCCTTCGAAAATTTCGGCCCGGCGTTTGATGCTTGGCTATGCGACGCCACCGCCCGAGCGCAGCGCTTCGGCTCGATCTGCAACGGCGCCTTCATGCTGGCCCGCGCCGGGTTACTGAATGGCAAAACCGTCACCACCCATTGGAACGATGCCGCTGACCTGGCGCGCTTGTGCCCCTTGGCCCAAGTCGACGCCGACCGCCTCTACGTGCAGGACGGCAACCTCTACACATCGGCGGGTGTCACGGCGGGCATCGATCTGTCGCTGTTTCTGCTGGCCCAGGACCACGGCGCGGAAGTCGCGCTGAGCGTGGCCAAGCGCCTGGTGGTGTTCACCCAGCGTGCGGGCGGGCAGTCGCAGTTCAGCCCCTTCCTCACACCCCACGCCGAAAGCACCTCGGCGGTGGCGCTGGTGCAGTTGTACGTGCTGGCGAACCTGACCGGGGATTTGACCATCGCCGACCTGGCCAGGGCGGCCAATATGAGTGCGCGCAATTTCTCTCGCGTGTTTGCCCGTGAGGCGCGCATCACCCCGGCGGAGTTTGTCGAGCGGGCGCGGGTGGATGCGGCGCGGGTAATGCTCGAAAGCAGCCCCGCGCCGCTCAAGACCGTGGCCTACCAATGCGGGTTTCGCGATGCCCAGCACATGCGCAGCGTGTTCAACCGCCGGCTGGGCGTGACGCCGCAGCAGTTCAGGCTTAACTTTGCGGCGCTGGTTTGAGCGTGTCGTAGGCTTCCAGGGCGCGCAGTGAGTAGATATATGCCGCCCCCGCGTTCATGGAAATTGCGGTGGCCAGGGTCGCGGCCACTTCCTCGCGGGTCGCGCCGGCTTTGATCGCCGCATCCGCATGCACGCCGATGCAGCCGTCACAGCGCGTGGTGATAGCCACGGCGATGGAAATCAGCTCACGGGTCTTGGCGTCGAGCACGTTGTTTTCCTCGGCAGCCTCGTCCAACGCCATGTACGCTTTGACCATCTTCGGGTTGCTCTTGCCCAGCGCGCCAAAGGCTTTCTTTACGGTAGGCAGCAAGTCGGACCAGTTATTGAACATTGCGGTAACTCCTGAACAGGTTGGGTGTGAAGCCAGTCTGTGCTGTTCGGGGTTAGGGGCATTGTTCAATCCGCTCATCTTTTTGACCGATGTTCGCAAATGAATTCGATCGACACCCTTATCAAGATGGCCAACCTGCGCGGCAGCCTGGATTTGCGTTGCCAGTTCCAGGGCGACTGGGCGCTGGATCACACGCCGGAGAATTTGGGCGTGGCGCCGTATCACATTGTGCTCAGCGGCACCTGCCGCGCCGAGTTAACGAGCGGGCAGCACGTAACGCTGGGGGAGGGCGATATCCTGCTGATGCCCGGTGGCGCCACCCATTTGTTGCGCAGTCCAGGTTCACGCATCCAGCCGATGCCACCGACGGTGATTGAGGGCGGTTTACTTCCGGTTCATCGCCTGGGTGGCGAACGGGTGGACTTGGACATGCTCTGCGGCAGCTTTCACTACAACCGGCAGTCGTTGTTGTTTGCCGCGTTGCCGGAGTATCTGGTGGTGTCCAGTCGGCAGTGGCAGGGCGATGGGCAATTGGCTGCGTTGATTGCTTTGTTGCGCAGCGAAGCGGATGGGCAACAACTGGGCGCCCGCTCGTTTATCGATGCACTGTCGTCGGCCTTGTTCACCCTGATCCTGCGCACCTGGCTGACCCTTCAGGCGCCGGTGGCCGGCACCTTCGCCTTGCTCGCCGACAAGCGCCTGAGCAAGGCCTGGCAGGCGATGCTGGCCGAGCCCGGCCATGAATGGACCATCGACAGCCTGGCCTTGGTTGCGACGATGTCGCGAGCGACCTTCATGCGTACCTTTGTGAAGGTGGCGGGTGTATCCCCGTGGGTGCTGCTGACCCAGTTGCGTATGGAGTTGGCGTTCAATCTGCTGCACCAGTCACGCCTGAGCCTGATGGATATCGCCGCCCAGGTGGGTTATCAGTCCCAGGCAGCGTTCAGCAAGAAGTTCAAAGAAACCTACGGCGAGGCGCCGGGGCGCCTGAGGGCGCGGTAGCCGTCACAACCAAGATCAAATGGGTGAGCTGGTTTGCCCTGCGATGGTGGTGCGTCAGTCGACAGATGAGTCGACGGACATGGCCTCATCGCAGGCAAGCCAGCTCCCCCATTGACCGGGTTTCCAGGCGGTTATCTGGCAGGCAGTAATTTCAGCGTGCCCCGCGTATTCGCCGTCACTTCCTCATCACTGAAATGCGCCTGCTCATACCCGCCTTCAATGTAGGTTTCCGCTTGGTCGCCATAGTGCGAGTCAAACGGCACACCGCTTTGCCCCACCGGGTTGATGGTCAGGGCGTGGGCCGGGTCGGCGAAGTCGATCAGGCGGCGGGTCGATGGGCCGTAGGTCACCGGCCACGGCGCGGGGCCAATCATGGCTGTCTGGTTGTTCGGTACTTCGTGGCTGCCAGGGGCGGGGAAGGGGCCGACGTTGAAGACTATATCCAGCGGCTTCTGCATACCCAGCGGGTGGCCGTGGGTCAGGGTGTGCGCCTTGCCCCACTGCCATTGAGTCGGGTCATCACCGAAGGTGGCTTTGAGGTGTGTCAGGCTGTTGTCCCAGGCGAGCTTGACCGTGTCGGCGCGCTTGCCGTCCCACCAGGGCGAGTCCGGCGAGGCGGCCAGGCGTGGCAGGGCGGCATCGATCACCCGCGTAGTCAGCAGGGTCTTGAACATGGCATCGCCCAGTTTCGGGTGGAAGGCCGCGTCGGCGAGGTTGAACAGGAACTGGTTGAACAGCGTGGCGCTGGTGGAATCCAGCGGGTAGTCACCCTTCCAGCTTGCAAGCTGCTCCACCAGTTTCAACTGTGCCGGGTCCTTGACCACCTCGCGCAGCACCGGCAACAGCGGCGCCAGCAGGCGTGGGCCGTAGGCGGTGGTGGTGCCCAACTGCAAGGCCTGGCTGTTGGTCACGTCCCACTTCACGCTTTTGTCGCTCAGTTGCGTGTTCAACTGCTGGCCACGGTCGGCGAGGTTGTAGTAACCGGGGATTTCCATGCCGGTGGGCGAGACCGGCTGGGCATTGGCCGACACCACATAACCGCGCGCCGGGTTTTCTTCCTGGGGGTTGGCGCTGAATGGGTAGAAGCCCAGCTTGTCGGCCTGGGCGGTGCTGCCATCGAGAATAAAACCGGCATTCACCCCCGCCGGGCGGATTGGCAACTGCGCCGCCGCCCACCAGCCGATGTCGCCCTTGGCATTCGCCCACACAATGTTCAGGCCCGGCGCCGAGACCTTGGCCGCTGCCGCGCGGGCCTTGGCCAACGTGTCGGCGCGGTTGAGCTGGTAGAAACCTTCAAGGATCGGGTTTTCGGTGTCCAGGAACGCCCACCACATCGCGATCGGCGTCTTGCCGGCATTTTCGCCGAGCACGTCATTGATGATTGGGCCGTGGGGCGATTGGCGCAGCGTCAGCGTCACCGGCGCCTGGCCCTTGACCGCGATCTGCTGCTCGCTGCTGGTCATGTCGACCCATTGGTCGTGGTACCAGACTTGGTTGGGGTTGTCCGGGTTGACCTTTTCGGCGATCAAGTCGAGGTCGTCGTTCTGGAACATGGTCAGGCTCCAGCCGAAATCCAGGTTGTGGCCCAGGAATGCTACCGGCACCAGCGCGTTGTGATAGCCGTAGAGCTCAAAGCCCGGCGCCGACAACTGCGCCTCGTACCACACCGACGGCACCGAGAAGCGAATATGCGGATCGCCCGCCAGCAATGGCTTGCCACTTTTGGTGCGGCTGCCGCTGATGGCCCAGGCGTTGCTGCCTTCGAACTGCGGCAAACCGTTGTCGGCCAGGGCCTGATCGCTCAACGAGGCGAGGGCGCCGAGGGTTTTCCAGTCGCTGGCGGCAAGGTTGAGCGCGCCTTTGGGCTGCCAGTCCAGGTCGAAGACTTTCAGGTAATCGCTGCCCAGCTGGTCGCGTACGTAAGTCAGCAGCGGCTCGGTACGAAATGCGGCGGCAAAGCTGTAGGCCATGTACCCGGCAACGCTGATGGTGTCCTCGGCAGTGAACGGTCGCTTGGCAATGCCCAGCACGTCGAACTCCATCGGGCTGGCGTGGCTGTCCTGATACTGGTTGATCCCGTCCAGATAGGCTTGCAAGGCCTTCCATGCCTTGGAGTCGTGGTCGGTGTGTTCCACGTAACTCAAGGCACGCTCGCGAATACGCAGGCTGCGAAACAGCTTGTCGGTGCTCAGCAGCTTGGGGCCGAGCACTTCAGCCAGTTCACCACGGGCCAGGCGCCGCATGATCTCCATTTGGAACAGCCGGTCCTGGGCATGCACGTAGCCCAGGGCGCGATACAGGTCGGTCTCGTTCTCGGCGCGGATGTGCGGCACGCCACGGTCGTCGTAACGCACCGTGACCGAACCTTGCAGGTTGGCCAGTGTTTCGGTGCCCTGGCGGGTCGGTTGCTTGCTGTAGACATACCAGCCGGCGCCAGCCAAGAGGGTGGCAATCAGCAGAGCGAGCACGGTCAGGCTGCGTTTCATGGACGATCCTTGGTCATTCGCCTTTTAGGTCAACGGAGTCTAATAGGTTTGGTGAGGGCTGAGGGAAATGCTGATAACGCGCCCGATGTGCCTCGCCGACAGCCGAGGTTCAAGTGACCGGCAAGTCAAAAGGCTAGTATTGCGCTGTCATCTATGAGCTTTTTCCCATGACTTGCGCCACGCAACCATTGCCAGAACCCAGCCGCGCCGAGGCGACTTACGCGTGCTGCTTGGAAGCGCAATCGCTGATCAAGCGCTTTTTGCAGCACCCGCCGGAGGGCTTCGACGCCCGGCTATCCGAGCAGGGCCTGCCGTATTTTTTCACGCCATTCGACCTGTTGACCACCGCCGACGATGGGTTCGAGCAGCGCGTTCGCAACTGGCCGGGGTATCGGTTTTGGCGTTCGTGGCTGCGTATCGACAGCTGCTTCGTGGGCACTACCGTCAGTGAGTACTCGCCGTTTCCCCAAGGCGTGTCGCCCCAGGACCTCGCGCAGTGGCTGCAATATGAATGTGCACCGCAGCGCAAACTCACCGTGATCAAAGACGTGCCGTACAACTCACCGTTGCTCAGCGACGCGGACAACCTTTACGCGCAAGCCTTGATCGACGATTGCACCCAGCGTGGCTTCATCAGCCTGGAAGGCCAGGCGCTGGCCTATGTGCCGATCAACTTCACCAGCATCGACGAATACTTGGCGCGCTTGTCCCACAGCCGTCGGCGCAATATCCGGCGCAAACTGCGCAGTCGTGAAGCGATGCGCGTGGAAGTCCTGGAGACCGGCGATGCGCGCTTCAACGATGACGCCTGGCTCACGCACTTGTACGGGCTGTACAAGGCGGTGTACGACCAGAGCGAGATCCACTTTGACCTGCTCACCCCTGAATTTTTCCGTGGCTTGTTCCGCGACGCCAGCAGCAATGGGCGCGTGTTCTGCTACTGGCACTGCGATGAACTGATCGGCTACAACCTGTGCTACGTGGAAGGCGACAAGCTGCTCGACAAGTACATCGGCCTCAATTACCCGCTGGCGCTGGAATTCAACCTGTACTTCGTCAGTTGGTTTGTAAACCTTGAGTACGCGCTGGCCAATGGGCTGAAGTTTTACGTGGCCGGCTGGACCGACCCACAGGTCAAGGCCAGCCTTGGCGCCGACTTTACCTTCACCCGCCACCTGGTCTGGGTGCGCAACCCGCTGCTGCGCAAGCTGGGCAGTCGGTTCCGCCATCACTTTGAAAGCGATGCCCAGTGGCAACAGGAGCACACCTCATGAGCCTGGCCCGACCGCCGCTGATTCTGGATTTTGATGGCGCCGTCAGTGACATCCCCGGCGCGACCACCTTAGCGCTACAGGCCTGGCAGGAAAAAATCCGCTTCGGCTGCCGGTGGGCGCAGTTCAAGGCGCTGGAGACGGCCCTGCACGCGCAAATGCCCGGTGACTACGGCTGTGTGTTTACCGGCAGTGGCGACTATCACCACCTCAGCCAGTTGTTGCTGAACCGACTGCCAACGCAGCAGAAGTTCCAGTTGATCATTTGCGACAACCACCCCGACAACATGCGTTACCCGTTCGGCATCCATTGCGGCTCGTGGGTCTATTGGGCCAGCCGCTTGCCGCAGGTCGAGCATGTGCATGTGCTGGGCATCGGCTCGCAGGATATCGGCCTGGGCCACGCCTGGGAGAATCACTGGTCGCCGCTGCTCAAGCGCAAGCTGACCTACTGGAACGTCAACGTCGACACGCGCTGGATGAACTGGGTCGGCGCCGGTCGCAGCAATCGCGCCTTCAGCAACCCGGACGATTTGATGCGCGCGTTCTTGGCGCAGTTTGACCGTTCGTTGCCGGTTTACCTGTCCATCGACAAAGACGTGTTGAGCCCCGAGGTGGTGAACACCAACTGGGACCAGGGCGAGTTTCTGGAGCAGCACTTGAACGACCTGATCAGCGCCTGCCATGGCCTGATCATCGGCGCGGACATTACCGGCGACGTGTCGGCGTACCACTATGAAAGCAAGTTCAAGCGTTGGTTGAGTGCTTCCGATGGCCAAGAGGCGCTGCCTGAGGCGCAAGTGCAGATTTGGCAACAGCAACAGAACGCGCTGAATGGCCGTTTGGTGGACCGTATCAATCAGGGCTGGCGACAATAACCTTGAGCTGAGCCAGTACCTGTTCGAAGTGTTCGTCCGTCAGCCAATGGCTGTTGCTGATTGACAGTGTGCGGGCGGCGAAGGCTTGGGCCTGGGTAAGGTCGCCGCCTGGCTGCAACAGCGGGGCCGCCGCCGGATAGTCCGGCAAGGTGTGGATAAACAGGCGGGTCACGCCCAGCCCTGAGGTCCACAGCTGCGCCATCGCCGCATCACGTGTCTGTGCAGACGGCATCATCACCATCAAAAAAGGCCAGGTGCCTTGCTGCCCGGGCCGGTCCATTACCACCGAGACGCCGGGCAAGGCATTTAAGCGTGCTGCACGGCGTAAGGCGCGGGTTTGGCCCTGTTGCAAATAATCCGGCAGGCGCGCCAGCGCGGCGGCCCCGACCTTCTGGCGATAGCCGCCGAGACGGTGCAATGGGATGTCGTTAACCGAAAAGTCGTCGCCCACGGCGGCCACTTCATCGCCTTGGGCCAACGCTTTGCGCAGCGCCTTGCCATACACGTAATACAAGCCACGCGGCTGATAGGCCAGGGCGTAACCCCACAGTTCGGCGCTGCGTTGCAGCTCCCAGCGCAGGCTGAAGGGCAGGTCTTGCCGGCACTGGCGGTGCAGCGCCTGGTGCAACACCGGGTCGCGACTGAACAGCACACCGCCTTCGGCTGTCGTCAGGCCTTTACCCAATGCCAGGCTGAAAAAACCTACGTCGCCTTTGAGCCCAACGCTACGGCCATCGTCAAGGGCGCCCATGGCTTGCGCGGCGTCCTCGATGACTGCCGCACCGACGGCGTCGGCAATACGCTTGGCGGCACCCACATCGGCCACGCGCCCAGCCAGGTGAGTGACCACCACCGCCAGCGTGCTGTCGTCGCACAGGTGCGCCAGTTGCTGTTCATCGAGGTCAATGCTGTTGGGCTGCAAATCACAGGGCACTACTCGCAGCGGCGGGCAGTAATGCGCGGCCAATGCCACCAAGGGGCAGGTGTAGGCGGGCACGATGAGGCGCGTGCGGCCGGGCATACGCTGCTGCAAGGTGCGCAGGGCGATGATCAGCGCAGCGGTGCCGGAGCAGGGCAGCGCCGGCCGTGGAATCGAGAATTGGCGGGCCAGCGAGTCGGCCAGGCCGCCCGAGAAACCGAGTAAATCCCGCCAGCGCAAAGGCAGCCCTGCGGTCGGCGGGATTTCCCATGGGTGTGTCATGACACCGGGGCCTGCGCCGGCTCGACCTCGACCTGTTTGCTCTCTTTGTCTTCGCTGCGCGCCAGGCAGAGGATGCCGGCGATAATCAGCGCGCCACCGATGATTTTAGGCAGGGTCAAGGTGTCATCGAACAGCCACACGGAGATCAGCGTCACACTGATCAACTCCAGGTGGGAAGCCGCAAACGCCGGGCCCACGGGGGCGTATTTGAGCAAGGTCATCCAGGTGAAGAAGGCGCCGATATAGCCCACAAAGGCGCCGTAGATCCACGGTGCGCCAAACACCCGGACCAGCCAGGCGACGTCCATGGTCAGCGGTTCGGCATGCACCGAGGCGAATTTGAAGCTGACCTGCGCCAAAGTGTCGAAAATGATCAGCGCCAGAAAACCCAGGATATAGAAACGTTTCATCATTCAAACCCTACGACAGTCACGCCACAGGCGATCAGCATGATGCCGATCAAGCGCCATTTGCTCAGGTTCTCTTTAAACAGGAAACGCCCGGCAATCATGATCACGACAATATTGATGGAGCCCAGCATCACACCAACCGACAGTGGTACGAGTGTCAGGAACGCCAGCCACAACACGAATTCGAAGACATAACAGATCACGCCCAGCCAGATCCATGGACGCTTGAGCATGTGCTTCCAGTGGGCCAGACCGTCATGTTCGGCGCTGGCTGAGGCGGCGGCTTTAAAGGCCAGCTGGCCGGACGTATCAACGATAACGTTGAGCATCCAGAGGATGATGGTTAACTGGCTCATGTATTCCTACGCTTACAATCTCACTGAAAACGTACGATACAGCAGGCTGTGAATCGGGTAATTGGAGTTTGCCAGTTGAACAGCCTGTGTTCAGTTTGACGCCTTGCTCCACGCGCAATAGCAGCCCACTGCCAGGGTGTGGGTGGCGTCTACTTCGCGTCCGGCCTCAAGGGCTTGCAGGATCGGCTCAATGAAACTGTTGCTGGAATTACACGTGAGCCCTTCGCTATAGGGCCCGAAATACGCGAGCTTGCCCGTGCGATCCCAAATACCCACGGCAGGCGTGGCCGGTACCTGATCGGCGCCGGGCAAGGCGTTGAGGGTTTTCATCTTGCGCAGGTTGTCGGGCAACTGGCCGTGGCTGCCGGCTTTTTGCAGGGCGTAGAACTCGACGCCTTGGGGCGCGTACTGCTCGATCAACTCGCCCAGGTGCTGTTGGTTGCCGACGTTGCACGGGCAGGCCGGGTCCCAGAAGTGCACCAGGCGGATCGGGCCGGGGCCTGAGAGTTCGGCGGGCAGGCGCAGGGCATCGCCGGAGAAGACGGCCGTGTGTTCGCTGAATGCGCGCAAGTAGCGACCCTGGAACCAGTCATACGCCGCCCACAGCACGCCGGCGCAGATGATCAGGGTCAGGCTGGCGAACAAGGCGGAACGGTAGGGCTGTCGCATTCAGAACTATCCTCACAGGTCGCGTAGCTTGCCATGCTTGCCCGGACAGATGAATATCGCAGCTCGATATTCATCTTCACCGCAAGTCTGGAACCTTTTATGCCTGTCAGCTTTGACCCCGATCATCTGCGTGAAAGCTTGCGGCCACTTGTGGACGCGCAACCGCTCAGCGCCGAGGCGCGGGTCTACCAGCGCTTCTACGGGCTGGACCTGGCCGCGCGCAAAGTACCGGCGGTGAGCCGCCTGGGGTGTTTTGAGGTGGACGGCTTTGAGGTTGTCGCCCAAGTGTGGTGGCCGCCTGTGCCTGTGGCGACAATGTTCATGTTTCACGGCTTCTACGACCATATGGGTCTGTACCGCAACGTGGTGGACTGGGCGCTGGACCAAGGCTTCGTGGTCATCGCCTGCGATTTGCCGGGCCATGGCCTGTCGAGCGGCGCACGTGCCAGCATCGACGATTTTGCGGTGTATCAGGACGTGGTGCAGGCGCTGTTCGCCCAAGCCAAGGCGCTGCAACTGCCACAGCCCTGGCACCTGTTCGGGCAAAGCACGGGCGGCGCGGTGGTGGTGGACCATTTGCTCCATCACGGCGCCGACAGCCCGGCGCAGGGCAAGACCTTCCTGCTGTCACCCTTGGTGCGCCCGCGTGCGTGGGGGTGGTCGCAGGTCAGCTATTACCTGCTGCGGCCCTTCGTCAAAGGCATCGCCCGGCGGTTCAGCGAGAACACCAACGACCCTAAGTTCAAGCCGTTCCTGGAAGCTGACCCGCTGCAGCCGCGCCAGTTGCCCACCGCCTGGGTTGGCGCACTGGCGCGCTGGATCAAACGCATCGAAGCCGCCCCGCGCAGCCCGCGGCGGCCGGTGATTGTGCAGGGTGAGGAAGACATGACGGTGGATTGGCAGCACAACTTGCAGGTGCTGCGGGGCAAGTTTGATCAGCCTGAGGTGTTAATGATCCCGCGTGGCAGGCATCACTTGGCGAATGAGATTGCGCAGATTCGTGAGGAATACTTCAAGTACCTCACCGACCATCTGAAGTAATACGGACTAAATGTGGGAGCTGGCTTGCCTGCGATAACGGTGGGTCAGCAGCTTATTTGTGACTGATCCACCGCTATCGCAGGCAAGCCAGCTCCCACAATGATTACGGCGCCAGGCTTGAGGTGCTTTGGCCGACCGCCAAGCCTGCGCGAATGGCTGCAAGCGCCGCTTTGTAATACGTCCGACCCTCCGGCGACTCCGCAAACGTGGCGAATTCTTCCAGCTCCGGGTCAGACAAATCCCGATAGACGTACAGCAACGTGTTGTTCAGGTCATTGCCAATCTGCTGCATCAGCCGCTCACGCTGGCCATTCAACATGCCTTGAGCCTGACCACCGCCCAACAGGCCCGGGATCATCTGGCTTAGGCTATCGGCCGCCACACCGGCAATCGCCAAGCTGACTTCCGCGCCGGCTTCACGGGCGGGCAGCGCCTGGGCCAGGTGGCCGATGATCAGGCTGCGGGTGGCGTCGGCTTCGATGTGCGGCAGGCCCTTTGAGTTTTTTGCAAGTTGGTCGCGGCGCGTAGCCAGCAACTCGGCGGCGACAATCTTGCGGCCCAACGGCGATTGGAAAAACGCCAGGGCCGGTTTCGGGTCCGTGAGGTTCTTACGCAATTGCGCTTCGGCGCGTTGGTCCACGGCTTGGGCGGCAAAGCGTTTATTGCTGTTGTCCACCAGCGCCTGGTACACCGCCGGCGGCAGGCTATTGCGGTAGCGTTGCTGGGCGGCACTGAGGGCGTCATTGAAATGCGCACGTTGTTCGGCCCAGCCGGCGACCTTGTACAACTGGTCATGGCCGTCTGCCCACGCGGGCAAAACGCAGAACATCAGCATGGAAAAAAACAAACGACGCATATGGACTCCTGTCAGTCGGCCACTATTGTCCGTGTCGGGCGTAGGATTTGTCGAGAAATCCTATCGGTCACCTGACTAAAGTGTATTCAGACGCTCGGCGGCTCTGTCGGATTCACAGGCGTATGGATACTATGCGCGCCATGCAAATACCCCTTGATCATCCCCTGCTGCAACGCATCGTCGACGACCTGGCCGAAAAAGGTTGGTCGCAGCAGAACGGCTTCCTGCCCCAGGCTCTGACCCTGGAACTGGCGGCTGAGTGCCGTAAACGTGCGGCAGAGGGTGAATTGGCGCCTGCAGCCGTAGGACGCGGCCCGGCCCAGGAGATTCGCGAGGGGATTCGCGGTGACCATATCCAGTGGCTGGAAGAGGGGGATGCCGCAGTCTGCGAGACCTACATGGGCGTGATGGACAGCCTGCGCCAGGCGATGAATCGCGGCCTGTTTCTGGGCCTGGAAGACTTCGAAAGCCATTTCGCGATGTACCCGCCGGGGGCGTTTTACCTCAAGCACGTGGACCGTTTTCGCGACGATGACCGGCGCATGGTCTCGGCCGTGGTGTATTTGAACGATGCCTGGCTGCCCGAGCATGGCGGCCAGTTGCGCATGTACCTCAAGGGCGGCGTCGAACATGACGTGGTGCCCACCGGCGGCAGCCTGGTGGTGTTCCTGTCCGGGGAGGTGCCCCACGAAGTCCTGCCCGCCACGCGCGAACGCCTGTCCCTGACCGGCTGGTTTCGCCGCCGGGGTAACGAGCCTTTTTAACCATGCAAAAGATTCTGATCAGCCGCTGCCTGCTCGGGCACAAGGTGCGCTACGACGGCGGAGCCAGTGGCCCATTTGATCAATTGGCGGCGTGGCAGGCTGAAGGCCGCGTGGTTGCCATCTGCCCGGAAGTGTCGGGCGGTTTGCCCACGCCGCGTCCCTCCGCCGAGATACCGGGCGGGCAGGGCATCGATGTGTGGGAAGGCCGCGCTCAGGTGCTGACCGCCGAGGGCGAAGACTTCAGCGCCGCCTTTCTCGATGGCGCCCGCCAGGCGTTGGCGCTGGTGCAGCGCCATGACATCCGCATCGCCATTCTCAAGGCCAATAGCCCTTCCTGCGGTAACCTGTTGACCTATGACGGCACGTTCACTGGTGTAAAGGTGAGCGGTGAAGGGGTGACGGCGGCGTTGCTCAAGCGCCATGGGGTGTTGGTGTTCAGTGAGCTGGAGCTGTCCGAAGCGGCACGGCATCTCTCAAGCCTTATATAGATCAAAAATGTGGGAGCTGGCTTGCCTGCGATAGCGGTGTGTCAGTCACACATTAGGTGCTGACCCGTCGCTATCGCAGGCAAGCCAGCTCCCACATTGACCGAGTATTTATTCGGCCTTCGTATCGTTCTCAAACCACTTCTGCGCCAGCGCCTTCAGTCGGCCATCGGCCTTCACGTGCTGCAACGCCTTGTCCAAGCTGCTCTTGAACGCCGGGTTGCCCTTCTGGAACGGAATCACCAGCTCAGGCTTTTCCCGATAAGGCTCACTGAAATCGAAACGATCCTTCAGCTCGGCAGTCATAGCGATATGGTTGATGGCCACGTCGTACTTGCCGGTTTCCACGCCCGGCAGCAGGTCAGTGTCATCGGTGGTGATAAACGAGGGGCGCACGTCCATTTCCTTCGCCAGTTGCTCGCCCAGTTCCACTTCAAAACCGGTGAGCTTGTCGCCGTCCTTGAAGCTGAATGGCGGCGTGTTGGCCTCCAGGGCGATGCGCAGTTCGCCGCGATCAAACACATCATCGATCAATTCGGCGTGAGCCAATGGGCTCAGAAGGGGCAGTAAAAGTACAAGGCCAGGCGAAAAGCGCATGGTCGCTCCTAAAGAATTCGTCTGTGCGAGGCGCCGATCAGCATCGCTTTGCTATGGTGTTCAGTGCCTTGGACAGCAATTTGTCGCGAAGTTGTCATAACCCTACAGATTTCATAGAAAAACTGGAGAAGCGAATGAAAGCCTTTTTGTCCCGTGCCACCCTGGCCAGCCTGTTGCTGGGTGCTTCGATGCTGGCTACTGCGGCTGACGGTATTCCGCGCAGTGCGCCACCTGAAGGTGCCAAAGTGTTTATCGTGTCGCCAAAAGACGGCGCCACCGTCGATAAAACCTTCACCGTCAAATTCGGCATGGAAGGCCTGCAGTTGGCCCCGGCGACCAGCCAGGACCCAGGCACCGGCCACCACCACCTGCTGATTGACCAGAAAGAGCTGCCGGACGCCAGCGTGCCGATCCCGGCCACCGACACCGTGATCCACTACGGCAAGGCCCAGACCGAAACCCAGCTGACCCTCACCCCAGGCAAGCACACCTTGCAGCTGGTAGCTGGCGACAAACTGCACATGCAGTTCAACCCTACTGTAGCCTCGAAAGTGATCACGGTTAACGTTAAGTAAGATTTGTTCAGACAAAAAAATGGGAGACCCCTGCGGGCCTCCCATTTTTTATGCAGCGTTTAAAGCCTTAGAACAATACGCGGCTACGAATCGTGCCGTTGATGTGCTGCAGCTTCTCTTGCGCCAGGTCCGAGTACTCGGCGTCGACGTCGATCACCACGTAGCCGACCTTCTCGTTGGTCTGCAGGAACTGACCGGAGATGTTGATGCCGTTTTCCGCGAAGACCTTGTTGATCTCCATCATCACGCCAGGGATGTTCTGGTGGATGTGCAGCAGGCGGTGCTTGCCAGGGTGAGCCGGCAGCGCCACTTCCGGGAAGTTGACGGAAGACACCGACGTACCGTTGTCGCTGTACTTGACCAGTTTTTCCGACACTTCCAGGCCGATGTTGGCTTGGGCTTCAGCGGTGGAACCGCCGATGTGTGGAGTCAGGATCACGTTGTCCAGGCCACGCAGCGGGCTTTCGAAGATGTCGTCGTTGGAGCGTGGCTCCACCGGGAACACGTCGATCGCGGCGCCGATCAGGTGCTTGTCCTTGATCGCGTCGGCCAGGGCGTCCAGCTCAACCACGGTGCCACGTGCAGCGTTGATCAGGATGCCGCCTTTCTTGATGGCGCGGATTTCCTTCTCGCCGATCATCCACTGGGTCTCAGCGGTTTCCGGAACGTGCAGGGTGACGATGTCGGACATGCCCAGCAGCTCGGTCAGGCTCGACACCTGAGTGGCGTTACCCAATGGCAGCTTGGTCAGGGTGTCGTAGAAGAACACCTGCATGCCTAAGCCTTCGGCCAGCACTGACAGTTGAGTGCCGATCGAGCCGTAACCGACGATACCCAGCTTCTTGCCGCGGATTTCGAAAGAGTTGGCCGCGCTTTTGATCCAGCCGCCACGGTGGCAGGAAGCGTTTTTCTCTGGGATACCGCGCAACAGCAGGATGGCCTCGGCCAGCACCAGTTCAGCAACGGAACGGGTGTTGGAGTACGGTGCGTTGAACACCGCGATACCGCGCTCACGTGCAGCGTTAAGGTCGACCTGGTTGGTGCCGATGCAGAAACAGCCGACAGCCACGAGTTTCTTGGCGTGGTCGAAGATCTCTTCGGTCAGCTGAGTGCGGGAGCGAATGCCGATAAAGTGCGCGTCGGCGATCTTTTCCTTTAACTGGGCTTCCGGCAGAGAACTGGTGATGTACTCAATGCTGGAGTACCCAGCGGCTTTCAGTACGTCGACAGCCGATGGGTGGACGCCTTCCAGAAGAAGGAACTTGATCTTGCTCTTATCGAGAGAAGTCTTGCTCATCTGCGTAAACCTGTATCCCGGAGAAAAATGGCAGGGAATCGAGCAGTTAGTGCCTTGAATCAGTGCACAAGAGCTGACCCGGACGGCAGGAAAGCCGTCACCGCAGAACGCCCTTGGGCTCTGTCCTGCGGGGGCGGTATGCTAGCATACGCGCCCCGCTAAACACCTATTCCTGCGACGTGAAGCGTTCTCAGGATGACCATGAATTGTTCGAGAGTTCTGTCGATGACCCATCCTGCCCTGATTGATGAGCTGAAGACCCTGGTTGAGCCTGGCAAAGTGCTGACCGATGCAGACTCCCTGGAGGCTTACGGCAAGGATTGGACCAAGCACTTCGCGCCCGCGCCTAGCGCCATCGTGTTCCCCAAGACCACCGAACAGGTGCAAGCCATCGTGCGTTGGGCCAATGAACACAAGGTGGCACTGGTGCCGTCGGGTGGCCGCACCGGTCTGTCGGCTGCTGCTGTGGCGGCGAATGGCGAAGTGGTCGTGTCGTTCGACTACATGAACCAGATTCTCGGCGTGAACCTCACCGACCGCACCGCCGTGTGCCAGCCGGGCGTGGTCACCAAGCAATTACAGAACGTCGCCGAAGAAAAAGGCCTGTACTACCCGGTGGACTTCGCTTCGTCCGGTTCGAGCCAGATTGGCGGCAATATCGGCACCAATGCCGGCGGGATCAAGGTGATTCGCTACGGCATGACCCGCAATTGGGTGGCCGGCATGAAAGTGGTCACCGGCAAAGGTGATGTGCTGGAACTGAACCGCGACCTGATCAAGAACGCCACCGGCTACGACATGCGCCAGCTGTTTATCGGCGCTGAAGGCACCCTGGGTTTCGTGGTTGAAGCCACCATGCGCCTGGACCGTGCGCCAAAAAACCTCACCGCCATGGTGCTCGGCACCACTGATTTCGACTCGATCATGCCGGTGCTGCATGCGTTCCAGAGCAAGCTGGACCTGACCGCCTTCGAATTCTTCTCCGACAAAGCCCTGGCCAAAGTTATGGGCCGTGGCGATGTACCCGCGCCGTTCGAAACCGACTGCCCGTTCTACGCGCTGCTGGAATTTGAGGCCACCACCGAAGAAGTTGCCAACCACGCCCTGGAAACCTTCGAGCACTGCGTCGAGCAGGGCTGGGTGCTGGACGGCGTGATGAGCCAAAGCGAAACCCAGCTGCACAACCTGTGGAAACTGCGCGAGTACATCTCCGAGACCATTTCCCACTGGACCCCATACAAGAACGATATTTCGGTCACTGTCTCCAAAGTGCCGGCGTTCTTGAAGGAAATCGACGCGATCGTCGGCGAACACTACCCGGACTTCGAAATTGTCTGGTTCGGCCACATCGGCGACGGCAACCTGCACCTGAACATCCTCAAGCCGGAAAACCTGAGCAAGGACGAGTTCTTCGCCAAATGCGCCACCGTCAACAAGTGGGTGTTCGAAACCGTTCAGAAGTACAACGGCTCGATCTCCGCCGAGCACGGCGTAGGCATGACCAAACGCGATTACCTGACCTACAGCCGCTCACCGGTTGAAATCGAATACATGAAGGCAGTGAAGGCGGTGTTCGACCCTAACGGGATCATGAACCCGGGCAAGATCTTCGCTGTTTAATCGCCCCTGAAGGAGTCGTTCCATGAGCTACCAGCACAAGTATGTCGACGGCACCAACATCCACTTTCCCCTGGGTAAAGTGGTGTGCATCGGGCGTAACTACGCCGAACATGCCAAGGAACTGGACAACCCGGTGCCGACCGAGCCGCTGCTGTTCATCAAACCGGGCAGCTGCGTGGTCGCACTGGAAGGCGGCTTCACCATCCCTACCGAGCGCGGTTCGGTGCATTACGAAGCGGAAATCGCGGTGTTGATCGGCAAGCCCTTGTCGACCAAACCCAGCCGTGAAGAAGTGCTGGACGCCATCTCCGGCTTCGCCCCAGCCCTGGACCTGACCCTGCGCGACAAGCAGGCCGAGCTGAAAGCCAAAGGCCTGCCGTGGGAAATCGCCAAGTCGTTCGACGGCGCCGCTGTGATTGCCCCGTTTGTGGTGAGTAGCACCTTTGCGGACGTGACCGACATCGGCATCCGCCTGACCATCAACGGCCAAGTGCGCCAGGACGGCAACAGCGCGCAGATGCTCAACCCGATCATCCCGATGATCCAGCACATGGCCGGCTGCTTCTCGCTGCAGGCCGGCGACGTGATCCTCACCGGCACCCCGGCGGGTGTGGGGCCGTTGAATGTGGGGGATGAGTTGGTGCTGGAGTTGGCGGGCGTGAGCCGCTTCGAAAGCAGCGTTCGCTAAAGGCTGGATGCACTTCAAATGTGGGAGCTGGCTTGCCTACGATGCGGACACCTCGGTGTATCAGTGATACTGAGGTGATGCTATCGCAGGCAAGCCAGCTCCCACATTTGATTGAGTACATCCTCAGAATCCCAGGCTTTTGCATTTTTTTCACACGCCATCCGGATAATTCCAGCCTCCTGCGCGCAGGCCTGTTGATCCTGTGCTATCACCTAACGCTGACTTTCCGGAAAAGCGCTCAATGGCCGTGACCTTGCCCACCGCGACACCCAAGCCCCGTTCACGTTTTGCCCTGCGCTGGTATTCCTGGCTGTTCCTCGCCGGGGCGATTGTGTATGGCGTTGCCTGGCTCATGCACTGGGACGATCGTGGTGCGCTGTGGGTGGCGGAGCGCTTTGAGACGCCGGCCGAACAACAAGCCAGTGTGTGGCTGCCGGACTATCACGCGGTCATCGACGGCAAGTTGCTGCCCGGCATGGAGAAGGACGAGGCTTCGGACCTGGCCTACAACCCGCAGACCAAAACCCTGTTTTCCGTGATGGGCAAAAACCCGTTCCTGGTTGAGTTGAGCCTGCAAGGCGACGTGCTGCGCAAAATGCCGCTCAACGGCTGGAACAACCCGGAAGGCCTGACGGTGATGGAGAATGGCTTGATGGCCATTGTCGATGAGCGCATGCACACGCTCACCGTGGTGACAGTCGATGCCGGCACTCAACAACTGAACATCGCTGACTTCAAGACCTACGACCTCGGCCCGTCCAAGGACCAGAACAAAGCGTTTGAAGGCATCGCCTGGGACAAGCGTAACCAGCAAATCGTACTCGGCGAAGAGCGCCCACCTGCGCTGTTTACCTGGAAAAGCGATGGCGCCACGCTGACAGGCGACAAGCAAAAAGTCGCCAGCACCGAGTTGGACATGCGCAACCTTTCGGCCCTGGATGTCGACCCGCGCACCGGGCACTTGCTGGTGCTGTCGGCCGACTCCCACCTGTTGCTGGAGCTGGATGCAAAGGGCGAGCAAGTGAGCTTCATGACCCTGCTCGGTGGCTTCAACGGCCTCAAGCAGACCATCCCGCGTGCCGAAGGCGTGACCATGGATGAGAGCGGCACGTTGTACATGGTCAGTGAGCCGAACCTGTTTTATCGCTTCGAGAAACAGAAATAACTGACGATTACGTCGGATACAGCGCTAGGAGCGTCATTCGCCAGGCAGTCGGCTGCGTTTAAGTTTAAATTCAGACAGGCGTGATATTCATTCGCCACTTTTTGACGTTGAGCTTGCCTGATGCGCCGACTTACCCGCCCCAAACCCGCGTTTTTTTTGGTGTTGCTGATCGCCTTGGTCACCGGCGCGGTGGTCGCACAGCAATTTCGCTTGTTCGAACGCGCGTGGTTCAACTGGCAGGCGTGGGGCCAGCCCGCCAATGAGCGCTCCATCGGCTTGGCCGATTACCGTGTCAGCCTGGAAGCCAAAGTGATCGAAGGCCTCGACGATGACGTCTCGGCACTCACTTACGACCCGGTGCGAAAAAGCCTGTTTACCGTCACCAACAAAAACGCCGAGCTGGTCGAGCTGTCCCTGGACGGCAAGATCTTGCGGCGCATTGCGCTGGTGGGCTTTGGCGATGCCGAGGCGGTGGAGTTCATCAGCGACAACATCTACGTCATCAGCGATGAAGCCCAGCAGCGGCTGATCAAGGTGCATGTGAATGATGACACCCAGTTCCTTGACGCTGCCGACGCAGAGCAGATGACCTTGGGTGTGCACATCGGTGGTAACAAGGGTTTCGAGGGCCTGGCGTATGACTCGGTAGGTAAACGCCTGTTCGTGGCCAAGGAGCGCGACCCGATGCTGATCTACGAGGTCCACGGTTTTCCGCATTTCAAGCCGGAAAAAACCTACTCGGTGCACGTGATCAACAACCCTAAGCGTGATGCCGGGCTGTTTGTGCGCGACCTGTCGAGCTTGCAATACAACGAGCGCAGCGGGCATTTGCTGGCGCTGTCGGATGAGTCGTTTTTGGTGCTGGAGTTGGACATCGACGGTCGCCCGTTAAGCAGCCTTTCTCTGCTCAACGGGCGCCATGGTCTGCAAAAACGTGTGCCCCAGGCCGAAGGTATCGCCATGGACGATGACGGCAGCTTGTACCTGGTCAGCGAGCCGAACCTGTTTTACGTGTTCAAAAAGCCCTGATCAAAACATCCACTGCACACCCAGCGAATAGCCGGTCTGGCTGCCTTCGGCATGCCCAAGGCGGCTGTTCACCTCGGCGTAAACGCCCAACTGCGGGGTGATCGCCAGTTGGCTGCCGATTTGCGCGCGGCCAAAGCTTTTATCCACTGAACCCAGTTTGGCGGTGCGCGCCTGGCCGTCGGCGTGGGCGGTCAGGTCGAGGTCATCCAGGCGCCCATCTGCCAGCTCCTTGACCCAGGCGATATCGCCGTAAGGCAGCAGGCTCAAGCCATAGGGCAGGGCGACTGCGCCGCGCACGCGCCAACCGAGGCTGGCTTCCAGGGAATCGAAGGCTTGTTCTTCGTACTCAAGCGCGGTGCGCAGGTTCTGTTTCTCGTGGAATTTATCGATGCGGTAATGGCTGTAATCCAGGCCGGCAAACGGCCCGCTCTTGATCGCGCCGAAATCGAAATCATAGCCGCCAAGCACCCGCGCGCCCAAGGACAGGGCGTCAGTGTTGCCGCTCAGTCGCTGGTTGAGCAGGATCGGGCCGCCATTGGCCTGGATCAGCAGGTTGCGCTTGGCGTCGAAGCGCGTATGGCCGACGCTCAGGTCGCCGGCCAGCCAGCTTGGGCCGCCGTCATTGAGCAAGGCGTAGGCCGCAGCCTGCCAGGTGTCGCTGTCCAGTTTGCCGCGGTGCTCAAGTTTGTCGCGACCATTGAGGTAGCTCAGGCTGGCGCCGATGTTCAGGTTGGAGGTGAGTTGGTAATCGCCCAGCGCATGCACGCCCAGGCGCCGCGCCTCGGGGTTGAGTGGGCTGTCGAAGCCGCTGTCCGGGTTGTATTCGCCGTCCACACCGATTTCGCCATCGAAGCTTCCCACCTCGCGGCTGGCCGCTTGCAAGGTCAGCCAACGGCGATCATGCAGGCGCACCATGGCTTGGTGCTGGCGCTGCAGGTTGTCCTGCATATTGCGCGCAACGGCGCCGCCGGAGGCGGTCGAGGCCATCAGGTCGGCGTTGGTCAGCTCCAGCACCAGGCGGCTGAGCAGGCGCGAATAGTCGCGCAGGCGCTGGTCGATACGCGCCTGGCCGAAGGCGTCGGTGAGTACGGCTTTGTTGTCCTCGGCCGGGTCGTGCCAGGTGGAGCCGCCGGGGATTTTCGGGTTGTTGGTCTGGGTGTAGCCGTCCAGGTCGCCCAGCTCCCAGTTGGTGGCTTCTATGTACAGAATCGGAATTTTCAGCGGTTCGAACGGTTCGCCATCGCTGCAGCAACCGGTGCCCTTGGGGTATTGCGGGTCCAGGCCCGGGTTGGTGAACAGCGTGATGTTCAGCTCCTTGGCGATCTGCAAGGCGTGTTCGCGCAATGAGGCCAGCGCGGGGTTGGCGGTGCTGTTCTGGCCGGCGTGGGCGTACATCATGTCGCCGGTGATCAGGCTGTCGAGGTTGATCATCGCCAGCATGTTCGCGCGCTGGCTGGCGCTGAGTGAGTCGACGAAGGCCTTGGAGCCGCGTAGGCCTTCTTCTTCGGCGCCGAAGCCGACGATTTGCAGGCCGTTTTCCAACTGCAAGCCGCCGAGGTTCTTCGCCACCTCGGTCAGCACGCTGGCGCCGGAGCCATTGTCGTCCAGGCCTTGCAGGGCCGGGCGGCCGAAGTAGGTATCGAAATGCGCGCCAATCACCACGTACTGCGGTTTGGTGCCGGCGGCGTAGGCCACCACGTTTTGCGAGGCGCGACTGCCGTTGTTCCAGGTGAAATTCTGGCGACTAAGGCTGTAGGCCGAACCCATCTGGCTTTGCATCCAATCCGCGGCGCCGGCGAAATTGGCGGTGCCGCGATACCGGCCGGGGTAGTCGTTGATCAGCTTTTCCAGGGTGGTGTTGGCATGTTGGCCGTAATCGTAGGCCTGGGTGTGTGTCGACAGCAGCGTGCCGACAACGCTGATCGCGAGGGCTAAGGGCTTTATCACAAGGTCGTCCTTGAGGTGATGGGGATGTTCAAGCCCAGACCCATTGCACAATGCGCGCCTCATTCCGTGGGCGACTGCGAAGTGGCGCATTGTTAAACGCGTGGGTCGCTTGGCTGTAATTTGTAACGGATTTGATACTGATTGAGGTGTGAGATGTCGTGACTTGGCGCACGATTTTGGAGGGGGATGCTGCGAAAAGTAGCGTTTTTGTTACATGGATCTTTCGGACAATGGAATCAAATGTGGGAACTGCGGTGCGACGATTCGACTTGCCTGCGATGCGAACGGCTCGGTGTGTCAGTTAAACCGAGGCGATGCTATCGCAGGCAAGTCGAATCGTCGCACCGCAGCTCCCACACAAAGCCAGGCGGTGAGCTTTAGGCCTTGAGGGTTTTCACGCCTTCAGAGGTGCCCAGCAGCAACACATCAGCCGGGCGCGCGGCGAACAAACCGTTAGTCACCACACCGACGATCGCATTGATCTGGGTTTCCAGCTCCACCGGGTTGGTGATCTGCAGGTTGAACACGTCGATGATGATGTTGCCGTTATCGGTCAACACGCCTTCGCGGTACACCGGGTCGCCGCCCAGTTTCACCAGCTCGCGGGCCACGTGGCTGCGGGCCATCGGGATCACTTCCACCGGCAGCGGGAACGCGCCGAGTACCGGCACCAGCTTGCTGGCGTCGGCGATGCAGATAAAGGTCTTGGCCACGGCCGCGACGATCTTCTCGCGGGTCAGGGCTGCGCCGCCGCCTTTGATCAGGTTCAGGTGCTCGTCGCTTTCATCGGCGCCGTCGACGTAGAACTCCAGGTCGCTCACGGTATTGAGCTCGTACACCGGAATGCCATGGCCCTTGAGGCGCGCGGCGGTGGCTTCGGAGCTGGCCACGGCGCCGTCAAACGCGCCCTTGTGCAGGGCCAGCGCATCGATAAAGCAGTTGGCGGTGGAGCCGGTGCCGACACCGACGATGCTTTTGTCGTCGAGTTTAGGAAGGATTAAATCGACGGCGGCCTGGGCCACTGCCTGTTTGAGTTGATCCTGGGTCATGCGGGCTCCGGAACGGGCGGGGAATTATCGAGGGCGGCGAGTATAACCCAACAAAACCTCGGGATTCGTGTGGTCGCCCGGCTAAACGCTGGGTTAGACTCCTTGGCCCTGCCCAACCCGCCCAGTGATGCTTTCCGATGCTTGAACAGTACGTCAAAAAGATCCTCACCTCGCGCGTTTACGACGTTGCCGTAGAAACCCCCTTGCAGACCGCGCGCCAGCTCTCCGAGCGGCTGGGCAACAAGGTCTGGCTCAAGCGTGAAGACTTGCAGCCGGTGTTCTCGTTCAAGATTCGGGGCGCCTACAACAAGCTGACCCAACTGAGCGCTGAAGAACGCGCGCGCGGCGTGGTCACCGCGTCTGCCGGCAACCACGCCCAAGGCCTGGCCCTGGCGGCCAAGGTGTTGGGGGTCAAGGCCACCATCGTGATGCCCAAGACCACCCCGGAGATCAAGGTCGAAGGCGTGCGTTCGCGTGGCGGCAAAGTGGTGCTGCACGGTGATTCCTTCCCGGAAGCCCTGGCCTACTCGCTGAAACTGGTCGACGAAAAAGGCTACGTTTACATTCACCCCTATGATGATCCGCACACCATTGCCGGGCAGGGCACCGTGGCGATGGAAATTCTGCGCCAGCACCCGGGGCCGCTGGACGCGATTTTCGTACCGGTGGGCGGCGGCGGGCTGATTGCCGGTATTGCGGCGTACGTGAAATACCTGCGCCCGGAGATCAAGATCATCGGCGTTGAGCCGGACGACTCCAACTGCCTGCAAGCCGCCATGGCTGCCGGTGAGCGCGTGGTATTGCCGACCGTCGGTATCTTTGCCGACGGCGTGGCGGTGGCGCAGATCGGCCAGCACACGTTCGACATCTGCAAAGACTATGTGGACGAAGTGATCACCGTCAGCACCGATGAAATCTGCGCGGCGATCAAGGACATCTACGACGACACCCGCTCCATCACCGAGCCGGCGGGCGCATTGGGTGTGGCGGGGATCAAGAAGTATGTCGAGACCCGAGGCATCACCGGGCAAACCCTGGTGGCCATCGACTCCGGTGCCAACGTCAACTTTGACCGCCTGCGCCATGTGGCCGAGCGCGCCGAGCTGGGTGAAGGCCGCGAAGCTATCATCGCCGTGACCATCCCCGAGCAGCCGGGCAGCTTCAAGGCCTTCTGCGAGGCCGTGGGCAAGCGCCAGATCACCGAATTCAACTACCGCTACCACTCCGGCCGCGAGGCGCACATCTTCGTTGGCGTGCAGACTCACCCGGAAAACGACCCGCGCAGCGCGTTGATCGCCAGCCTCACCAGCCAGGGTTTCCCGGTGCTGGACCTGACCGAGAACGAACTGGCCAAGTTGCACATTCGTCATATGGTCGGTGGGCACGCGGCGAAAGTCAGCGACGAGCTGGTATTGCGTTTCGAATTCCCGGAACGCCCGGGCGCGCTGTTCAACTTTCTTAACAAATTGGGCGGGCGCTGGAACATCTCGATGTTCCACTATCGCAACCACGGCGCGGCCGACGGCCGTGTGGTCGCCGGCTTGCAAGTGCCGGCGGACGAGCGCCATTTGGTGCCGGCCGCATTGGCGCAAATCGGCTACCCGTACTGGGATGAAAGCGAAAACCCGGCCTACCAGCTGTTCCTCGGTTGAGCGACTACGCTGACTGAGCGGCCTATAAGGAATCAAGACCATGGAAACGCTGACCACCCTAAAAGTTATCCACATCACCGCCACTGTGTTGCTGTTGCTCTGTGGCCTGGGCCTGGCGGTACTGGCCTGGCGCAAGCGCAGTGCCGGCCCGGCGGTTACCGTGCAACGCCCGTGGGCATTTGTGTGGCTGCTGATGGGGGTTTGCATGGTCAGCATGCCATTCACCGGCTGGTGGCTGGCGCATTTGATCGGCTGGCCGCTGGGGCAAACCTGGATTCTGGGTTCCAGCATCCTCTACACCGTGGCGGCGCTGGCCTGGTTCTGGCTGGTGGCACGGCTTAACCGCCTGCGCCTGGGCGGCGGTGGCAGCCTGAATTTCACCCTGGCGCTGGCCGTGGTCAGCCTGGTGGGGTTTGTGGCGATTGCCGGGTTGATGGGCGCCAAGCCGGTCTAAAGGGGCTTCATGAACGTCCTTCTGGTCGGCGCCACAGGGTTTGTGGGCCGCCATCTGTTGCGCGCCTTGCAGCACGCCGGACACTGCGTGATCGCGACCTCTCGAACGCCTCAACACCAGAGTTGGCCGGGGGTTGAGTGGCGTTCGCTGGACCTTGGCCGCCTGGCTGTCGACCCCGAGCACTTTGTCTTTCCTGAATCTGTTGATTTATTGATCAATGCGGCGGGCCTGCTCAGCGTGGATGTGGCTGAGTTGAGCCGGGTGCAGGATCAGGGCACTCGCGTGCTGTTTGATCTGGCCGCCCAGCGTGGCGTGCGGGTGTTGCAGATTTCCGCCTTGGGCGCTGCGGCGCAATCCGACCTGCCGTTCCTGGCCAGCAAAGGCTTGGCGGATGATTATCTGCTCAGTCTGGGCATAACCGCTGTGGTGCTTCGGCCTTCATTGGTGGTGGGCGCGGGCGGCACCAGCAGTGCGTGGCTGGCCGGGCTTTCGCCTTGGCCGCTGATTCCGCTGCTCGACCTCAAGGCCCAGGTGCAGCCCGTGCATATCGACGATCTGGTCGGTGCGGTAATGGCCCTGCTGCGCCAGTGGCCTGCCGAATCAATGGTGCTGCCGTTGGTGGGGCCCGAGCCGATGCGGCTGTCGCAGGTCGTTGACCACCTGCGCGCGGCTCAAGGCTGGGAGGCGGGCCGCTACGTGCAAGTGCCGCTGCTGAGGTTGGGCGGTTGGTTGGGTGATCGCCTGGGCTGGCAGGTTTTGAACCGACAAAGTATCGCCCTGGCGCAACAGGACAATGTGGCCGACCCCGAGGTGCTGGCCTCGGTCTGCGGCTATACCGCCGCGCCGCTGGCCTCGCGCCTGCAGGATTGGCCGAACGCGGCCATCAGCAGCCAGCGCACTGTCCGCCCTCTGATGCTGGCGGTGATGGTGCTGATCTGGCTGGGCACCGCAGCGGTCTGCCTTGGCCCGGGTTACGACTGGGGCCTGCGCATCATGGCCGAGGCGGGCGTGCAAGGTACTTGGGCGACACTCGCTGTTATCGGCGGTTCGGCCTGCGATGCCCTGCTGGGCCTGGGCTTGCTGGTGAAGCGCTGGCGCAGGCAGGCCCTGATCCTGCAACTGCTGCTGATGGCCGGTTACACCGTGTTTATCAGCTTTGTTCTGCCCCATTACTGGTTTGACCCTTATGCCGCCGTCGCCAAGAACCTGGTGCTGATGGTGGCGACTGTATGGCTTCTTTGGACTGAACCTTTTTTGAATGAGCCTCGTCGATGAGCGCGTACCTGCTGCTGAAAACCCTGCATATCCTGTCCTCGACCATTCTATTCGGGTTGGGCGCGGGCTCGGCTTACTATGCCTTGCGCGCCTGGCGCAGCGGCAAGGTTGAAGTCATCGCCGTGACGTTCAAGCACCTGGTGTTCGCCGACTGGGCGTTTACCGCAACCACGGCGGTGTTCCAGCCCTTAAGCGGGGTCGGCTTGATGCACTTGGCGGGTTGGTCGATGCAGCAGAGCTGGCTGCAATGGACCGTCGGCCTGTATTGCCTGGCTGGGGTTTGCTGGTTGCCGGTGGTGTGGTTGCAGATTCGTGTGCACAAGATGGCGGAGCAGGCGTTGCGCGACGGCACGGCGATGCCGATCAAGGCGGCGACCTATATGCGCTGGTGGTTTGGCCTAGGCTGGCCGGCGTTTTTGGCGTTTATGGTGATTTTCTATTTGATGGTGGCTAAGCCGATGTAGGGCTTGGGACTGAGTCGACTTCATCGCAGGCAAGCCAGCTCCCACACTTGAATGTATTCACGAATCTAGGTGTGGGAGCTGGCTTGCCTGCGATGGGGCCATCAGCTTCGCAGTGTTATCACCGGCCAGCCGCGCTTCTGGGCCTCAGCCCGCAAATTCGGATCCGGATCCACCGCCACCGGGTGGGTCACTTGCTCCAGCAGTGGCAAATCATTCATCGAGTCGCTATAGAAATAGCTGTCTTCCAGGCTGTGCCCGGTTTCTTCCAGCCAACGATTCAAGCGCGTCACCTTGCCTTCACGGAAGCACGGCACATCGGTGCTGCGCCCGGTGTAGCGGCCATTTTCCATCTCGCACTCGGTGGCGATCAGGGTATCGACGCCCAGGCGTGCGGCAATTGGCGCGGTGACGAAGCGGTTGGTGGCGGTGATGATCACCAGCTTGTCGCCGGCAGCGCGGTGCTTGGCCAGCAGTTCCACTGCCTGGGGCA
This sequence comes from Pseudomonas sp. ArH3a, assembly GCF_022648765.1. Lineage (NCBI taxonomy): Bacteria > Pseudomonadati > Pseudomonadota > Gammaproteobacteria > Pseudomonadales > Pseudomonadaceae > Pseudomonas > Pseudomonas sp. ArH3a. The sequence continues at coordinate 6,616,374 of NZ_CP080330.1, read as the reverse complement.
GCATGATCAGCTCGATGCAGTCGCGCATGTAGTCGTTGTGCCATTCGTCCAACTGGGCCATCTCGGTGCGGCCGAGGATTTCCAGGCAGAAGTTCAGGTAAGCGGCGTTATCCAGCGTGCCGGCCAGGTAGTCCTGGTAAAACTCGTCGTTGCGGGCCTTGTAGGCCACCGCGTCGAGAATCCCGCGTTCGCAGAGGTAATCGCCCCAGGCGTGGTCGCTGTCACCGCCCAGAAGTGTGTTGTCCAAGTCGAATAAAGCCAGGCGCATTGCAGTTACTCGCTGAAAAGTCTGTAAAAAGGCGTCCAGAATACGGTCTTTTCACAAGAGTGCACATAAGGTAAGAAGCCTCGTTGCCGCTGGAACAACCTTTGTGGAACAATGCGGCGACATGCGTTTGCGAGGTTGTTGCCGTGATCGACCCCGATGGTTTCCGTCCTAATGTCGGGATTATTCTTACGAATGATGCCGGACAGGTGCTATGGGCTCGCCGAATCAACCAAGATGCCTGGCAGTTTCCTCAAGGCGGAATCAACCCCGACGAAACCCCTGAAGACGCCTTGTACCGTGAGTTGAACGAAGAAGTCGGCCTTGAGCGTGAAGATGTGCAAATTCTGGCCTGTACACGCGGCTGGTTGCGCTATCGTTTGCCGCAACGCCTGGTGCGTACCCACAGCCAACCGCTGTGCATCGGCCAGAAGCAGAAATGGTTTCTCCTGCGCCTGATCTCCAACGAGCAGCGGGTGCGGATGGATTTGACCGGTAAACCGGAGTTCGATGGCTGGCGTTGGGTCAGCTATTGGTACCCGCTGGGCCAGGTGGTGACATTCAAGCGCGAGGTTTATCGTCGCGCTCTCAAAGAACTTGCCCCGCGCCTTTTAGCGCGCGACTGACGACGGAGTTCGACCCCGAGCCATGCTCAATACGCTGCGCAAGATCGTCCAGGAAGTTAACTCCGCCAAGGATCTCAAGGCGGCGTTGGGGATTATTGTGTTGCGCGTCAAGGAAGCCATGGGCAGCCAGGTCTGCTCGGTTTACCTGCTGGACCCTGAGACCAACCGTTTTGTGCTGATGGCCACCGAGGGCCTGAACAAGCGCTCCATCGGCAAGGTCAGCATGGCGCCCAATGAAGGTCTGGTGGGCCTGGTGGGGACGCGTGAAGAACCCCTGAACCTTGAAAACGCGGCCGATCACCCGCGTTATCGCTACTTTGCCGAAACCGGTGAAGAGCGCTACGCCTCGTTCCTCGGCGCACCGATCATTCACCACCGCCGCGTTGTCGGCGTGTTGGTCATCCAGCAAAAAGAACGCCGCCAGTTCGATGAAGGTGAAGAAGCCTTCCTCGTGACCATGAGCGCGCAGCTTGCCGGGGTTATTGCTCACGCCGAGGCGACGGGTTCGATTCGCGGCCTGGGGCGCCAGGGCAAGGGCATCCAGGAAGCTAAGTTCGTCGGCGTGCCCGGTTCGCCGGGTGCTGCCGTTGGTACGGCGGTGGTCATGCTGCCACCGGCCGACCTCGATGTGGTGCCGGACAAGACCGTCAACGACATCGACGCTGAAATCAAACTGTTCAAGACTGCCCTGGAAGGCGTGCGCGCCGACATGCGCAACCTCTCGACCAAACTGGCCACGCAACTGCGCCCCGAAGAGCGCGCGCTGTTCGACGTGTACCAGATGATGCTCGACGACGCGTCCCTGGGTAATGAAGTCAAAACCGTGATCAAGACCGGCCAATGGGCCCAGGGCGCGCTGCGCCAGGTGGTCACCGATCACGTCAACCGTTTCGAATTGATGGACGACGCCTACCTGCGCGAGCGTGCCTCGGACGTCCGTGACCTCGGTCGCCGTCTGTTGGCCTACCTGCAGGAAGACCGCACCACCAACCTGGTCTACCCCGACAACACCATCCTGATCAGTGAAGAGCTGACCGCCACCATGCTTGGCGAAGTGCCGGAAGGCAAACTGGTGGGCCTGGTCTCGGTATTGGGTTCGGGTAACTCCCACGTCGCGATCCTGGCCCGCGCCATGGGCATTCCGACGGTGATGGGCCTGGTCGACCTGCCGTACTCCAAGGTCGACGGCATCGACATGATCGTCGACGGCCATCGCGGTGAAGTCTTCACCAACCCCAGCGAGCTGCTGCGCAAGCAATACGCCGAGGTGGTGGAAGAAGAGAAGCAACTCGCGCTGGGCCTCGACTCGCTGCGCGAACTGCCGTGCGTGACCCTCGACGGCCACCGCGTACCGCTGCTGGTCAACACCGGCCTGCTGGCCGATGTGGCCCGCGCGCAACAGCGCGGCGCCGAAGGGGTAGGGCTGTACCGCACCGAAGTGCCGTTCATGATCAACCAACGGTTCCCGAGTGAGAAGGAGCAGCTGGCGATTTATCGCGAGCAACTGTCCGCCTTCCACCCCTTGCCGGTGACGATGCGCAGCCTGGACATCGGCGGCGATAAGTCACTGTCTTACTTCCCGATCAAGGAAGACAACCCATTCCTTGGCTGGCGCGGCATTCGCGTGACCCTCGACCATCCTGAAATTTTCCTCGTACAAACCCGCGCCATGCTCAAGGCCAGCGAAGGCTTGAATAACCTGCGCATCCTACTGCCGATGATCTCCGGCACCCATGAGCTGGAAGAAGCCCTGCACTTGATCCACCGCGCCTGGGGCGAAGTGCGCGACGAAGGCGCTGACGTGCCGATGCCGCCGATTGGCGTGATGATCGAAATCCCGGCAGCGGTGTACCAGGCTAAAGAGCTGGCGCGGCAGGTGGACTTCCTCTCGGTCGGCTCCAACGACCTGACCCAGTACCTGCTGGCCGTGGACCGCAACAACCCACGGGTGGCCGACCTCTACGACTACCTGCACCCGGCCGTGCTGCAAGCCCTGCAACACGTGGTGCGCGACGCCCATGCCGAAGGCAAGCCGGTGAGTATCTGCGGTGAAATGGCCGGCGACCCGGCGGCGGCGGTGCTGTTGATGGCGATGGGCTTTGACAGCCTGTCGATGAACGCCACCAACTTGCCGAAGGTGAAGTGGATGCTGCGTCAGGTGAATTTGAGCATGGCCAAGGAATTGCTGGCCGAGCTGATGACCATCGACAACCCGCAAGTTATCCACAGCTCGCTGCAATTGGCGCTGAAAAACCTGGGGCTGACGCGGATGATTAACCCGGCTTCGGCGAAAACCCTCTAGGCCGAGGCGCGGCCATTGCAGGCAAGCCAGCTCCCACAGGGGAATGCATTCCAAACTGTGGGAGCTGGCTTGCCTGCAATGGCGCCAGTCCAGTCACCGCTAAATGTTGAGTTCGACTTCACCCAGCCGGCCACCCAACGGCCCGAAGCTGCGCTCCACCATCCGCCGTGTGCCGTCGGCATTCACAATCAACGCCGTACTCGCCCGCGTCCCGTAACTGGGGCTGGCAATAAACACACTCGACAACAAACTCTCTGTCGCCAGCCCCACGCCGGTGTCCGGCAAGTCGGCAAACGGCGCGGTCTGTGGGTCGCTCAAAATGTCCAGCAAAGCCTCCGGCTGCGGGTTTTCCAGCACATCACTCAACGCCGCCTTGGCCTTGAGCAGCTTCGGCCACGGCGTATCCAGCCCGGCGTTGGATAACCCATAAACCCCAGCCTCGAGCCGCGTAGGGTCGATTTGGTTGGCGTTGTAGTGCCACAGCTCATCTCGTGTGCCAATCAGCAGGTTAAAGCCGGCATATTCGATCGATCTTCCGTTAACGTCGGTTAAATAGTCGTCAATCGGTAGCGATCCACTGAGAAAGCGCGCCACCAACTCGCCACGGGACTTGCGTGCGGGCGGCTGGTGCGGGTCGCGGATATTGGTCAGGGCGGCAAAACGCCCGTCGGCGTTCACCCCAAGCCAGGTGCCGCCTGCTTCCTGGTCGCGGCCGGCGTAGATGTGCGGCGCATCCGGCCACTGGGCCAGCGGCAGGCTGGGGCGGGCGTAGAACTCATCACGGTTGGCCGCGACGATCAGCGGTTGGGCATGGCCCGGCCGCCAGGCGAAAACAATCAGGCACATCAGGCGATCCCTTTTGTGTTTTTCTTCACTCTACCCATACAACGGCAGGCGTTCCATCGTATCGAAGTTGGGCGGCACGCCTTCCATCCGTTAACATGCCGGGCTATTAGGCGCGTGTGGACTTCTTAGTTTAAAAGAGCAGCTTAATTTGAAATTGCGGCTGTAACGCAGGCTTAATCGCACACCGGCATGGTCCGGTGCGCCATGACTATTGATTTAACGAGGAGTCGCAATGCTGCCTTACCCGCAGATCAACCCGGTGGCCTTGGCCATCGGTCCGCTGCAAATCCATTGGTACGGGTTGATGTACCTGATCGGCATCGGCGGTGCCTGGCTGCTGGCTTCCCGGCGCCTGAACCGTTTCGACCCGACCTGGACCAAGGAGAAGCTCTCCGACATGGTGTTCTGGATGTCGATGGGCGTGATCGTCGGCGGGCGTCTGGGGTATGTATTGTTCTACGACCTGTCGGCCTATATCGCCAACCCGACACTGATCTTCGAGGTGTGGAAGGGCGGCATGGCATTCCACGGCGGGTTTGTCGGCGTGATGATCGCCGCCTGGTGGTTCGGCCGCCGCAACGGCAAGTCGTTCTTCCAACTGATGGACTTCGTCGCGCCGTTCGTGCCGATTGGCCTGGGTGCCGGGCGCATTGGTAACTTTATCAACGCCGAGTTGTGGGGCAAGCCGACCGACGTGCCGTGGGCCATGGTGTTCCCGCCGTTCAGCGACCCGGCGCAATTGCCGCGCCATCCGTCGCAGCTCTACCAGTTCGCCCTGGAAGGTGTGGCACTGTTCCTGATTCTGTACATCTTCTCGCGCAAGCCGCGCCCAACCATGGCGGTGTCGGGGATGTTCGCGCTGTTCTACGGGATCTTCCGTTTCATCGTCGAGTTTGTCCGTGTGCCGGATGCACAGCTGGGCTACCTGGCGTGGGGCTGGTTGACCATGGGTCAGATCCTCAGCATGCCGATGATTCTGGCGGGCCTGGGCCTGTTGTGGTGGGCTTACAACCGCCCGCAAGGCATCAAGAACACCGCGCTTTAAATTCGAATGCCGAGGCTTTTGCATAGCCTCGGCTTCAACGATACGGGTACTCACATGAAGCAATATCTCGAACTACTGAACGACGTCGTGACCAATGGATTGACCAAGGGCGATCGCACCGGCACCGGCACCAAGGCCGTGTTTGCCCGTCAGTATCGGCATAACTTGGCCGACGGCTTCCCGCTGCTGACCACCAAGAAGCTTCACTTCAAAAGCATCGCCAACGAACTGATCTGGATGTTGAGCGGCAACACCAACATCAAGTGGCTCAACGAAAATGGCGTAAAAATCTGGGACGAATGGGCCACCGAAGACGGTGACCTGGGGCCGGTGTACGGCGAGCAGTGGACCGCCTGGCCGACCAAAGATGGCGGCAAGATCAACCAGATCGACTACATGGTCGACACGTTGAAGAACAACCCCAACAGCCGTCGCATCCTGTTCCACGGCTGGAACGTCGAATACCTGCCGGACGAAACCAAGAGCCCGCAGGAAAACGCACGCAACGGCAAGCAAGCGCTGCCGCCGTGCCACCTGCTTTACCAGGCGTTCGTGCATGACGGCCATCTGTCGATGCAGTTGTATATCCGCAGCTCCGACGTATTCCTCGGCCTGCCGTACAACACCGCCGCGTTGGCGTTGCTGACCCACATGCTGGCCCAGCAATGCGACCTGATCCCGCACGAGATCATCGTCACCACCGGCGACACCCACGCCTACAGCAACCACATGGAACAGATCCAGACCCAGCTGGCGCGCACGCCGAAGAAGCTGCCGGAATTGGTGATCAAACGCAAACCTGCGTCGATCTACGACTACAAGTTTGAAGACTTCGAAATCGTCGGTTATGACGCTGACCCAAGCATCAAGGCTGACGTGGCTATTTAAAGATGGCCCCGGTCTAAATATGAGAGCTGGCTTATGTGGGCGCTGGCTTGCCTGCGATAGCGGAGTGTCAGGCGACATCAATGTCGCAGATCCACCGCTATCGCAGGCAAGCCAGCTCCCACAATAGTATTCGGTTACCAAGCTGAATCAGTGCCCGTGGCTTCTGCCCACATGCGAAGGCTCAGCCTCGCTGGCCGCGACACTCCCGCTGACTTCCAACCGCTGCAAAATCCCGCACTGATCCAGGCCCGGCCCACCGCCGCAGCGTTGGCGAAGGTCCAGCAATTGCTCCTGTAACGCCAACAACCCATCGATCCGCGCTTTCACGTGGTGGATATGTTCGTCGATCAACGCATTCACGCTTTCGCACTGGTCCTGAGGGCTGTCGCGTAGCCCGAGCAGGCTGCGGATTTCCTCAAGCGTCATGTCGAGGCTGCGGCAGTTGCGGATAAAGATCAGCCGCTCGGTGTGCGCCTGGGTGTACACGCGGTAGTTGGCATCGGTGCGCGCCGGGGGCGGCAGCAGGCCTTCTTTCTCGTAATAACGGATGGTTTCCACCTGACAGTCGGTCAGTTTGGCCAATTCGCCGATCTTCATCGCAGCAATCTCCAAATGGGTGCTTGACCCTATAGTGGCTACAGGGTCTTTACTTGGCAACAGGCACCTTTACGGACGCGACAGAATGAGCGATTCCATCCACACCCCCAAACCGCATGATCACCCGCACGACCATGATCATGACCATAGCCACGACCACGGCGCCAAACTGACGCCCGTCAAACAGCATGACCATGCCAGCCATGGCGACGCTTGCTGTTCCAGCAAGGTTGCGCCTGCCGTGGTCACGCTGAGCGAAGCCCCGACCGCCGGCTCGCGGCTGAGCACCTTTCGCATCGAAGCCATGGACTGCCCCACCGAGCAGACGCTGATCCAGAACAAACTGGGCAAACTGGCCGGTGTGCAGCAGCTGGAATTCAACCTGATCAACCGCATCCTCGGCGTCACCCACGACCTGCCGAGCACCGCGCCGATCATCGAGGCGATCAAATCCATCGGCATGCAGGCCGACCCCATCGAAGAAGGCACCCCAGCCGCCGCGCCGCCCGCCAAGAAACACTGGTGGCCGCTTGCGCTGTCCGGTGTCGGCGCGTTGGGCGCTGAAGTGCTGCATTTCACCGGCGTAGCCCCGACGTGGGTGATTGCGCTGGTGGCGTTGGTATCGATCCTCAGCGGCGGCCTCACCACCTATAAAAAGGGCTGGATCGCGCTCAAAAACTTCAACCTGAACATCAACGCGCTGATGAGCATCGCGGTGACCGGCGCCGTGCTGATCGGTCAATGGCCGGAAGCGGCGATGGTGATGTTCCTGTTCACCGTGGCTGAATTGATCGAAGCCAAGTCCCTGGACCGTGCGCGCAATGCCATCAGTGGCTTGATGCAGATGACCCCGGAACAGGCCACGGTGCAGCAGGCTGACGGTACTTGGGTCGAAAAAGAAGTTAAAAGCATCGAGCTTGGCGCCATCGTGCGGGTTAAGCCCGGCGAGCGCATTGGCCTGGACGGTGAAGTCACCGCTGGCCAATCCACCATCGACCAAGCGCCGATCACCGGTGAAAGCCTGCCGATTGAAAAGGGCGTGGGCGATAAAGTCTTCGCCGGCACTATCAACCAGGCCGGTTCCCTGGAGTACAAAGTCACCGCAGCGGCGAACAATTCCACCCTGGCGCGCATCATTCACGCTGTGGAACAGGCTCAAGGCGCGCGGGCGCCGACCCAGCGGTTTGTCGACAGCTTCTCGAAGATCTACACCCCAGCCGTCTTCCTGTTTGCTTTGGGCGTGGCGCTCATTCCGCCGCTGTTCATGGCGGGTGCCTGGTTTGACTGGATCTATCGCGCCCTCGTGCTGCTGGTGGTTGCTTGCCCATGTGCGCTGGTGATCTCCACGCCGGTCACCATCGTCAGCGGCCTGGCCGCAGCGGCGCGCAAAGGCATCCTGATCAAAGGCGGCGTGTACCTCGAAGGCGGCTACAAACTCGATTACCTGGCCCTCGACAAGACCGGCACCATCACCCACGGCAAACCGGTGCAGACCGACTACCTGGCGCTGTTCCCGACTGTCGAAGACAGCGCACCGTCCTTGGCCGCCAGTTTGGCCGGGCGTTCCGACCACCCGGTGTCGCTGGCCATCGCCAACGCGGCTGTGGATAAAAACCTGCCGACCCACGTTGTGGATAACTTCGAGGCCTTGGCCGGTCGCGGTGTGCGCGGTGATATCAACGGCGAAACCTACCACTTGGGCAACCACCGCTTGGTGGAAGACCTTGGCCTGTGCTCACCTGAGCTGGAAGAAAAGCTCTTCGCCCTGGAAAAACAAGGCAAGTCCGTGGTGTTGCTGCTCGATAAATCCGGCCCGCTGGCGCTGTTCGCCGTCGCCGACACGGTCAAGGACAGTAGCCGCGAAGCCATCCAGCAACTGCACGAGCTGGGCATCAAAACCCTGATGCTCACCGGCGACAACGCCCACACCGCCAAAGCGATTGCCGCCCAGGTCGGCATCGACCAGGCCCAGGGCGACCTGTTGCCCACCGACAAACTGCAAGCCATCGAAACCCTCTACGGCCAAGGCCACCGCGTGGGCATGGTCGGCGACGGTATCAACGACGCTCCGGCGCTGGCCCGCGCCGAGATCGGTTTTGCCATGGCCGCCGCCGGTACCGACACGGCAATCGAGACCGCCGACGTGGCCTTGATGGACGATGATTTGCGCAAGATCCCGGCTTTCATTCGGCTCTCCAGGCAAACGTCGAGTATCCTCAAGCAGAACATCGCCCTGGCGCTGGTGATCAAGGCGATTTTCCTCGCGGTCACCTTCCTCGGCATGGCGACCATGTGGATGGCGGTGTTTGCCGACATGGGCGTGAGCCTGCTGGTGGTGTTCAATGGCCTGCGCCTGTTGCGCAAATAATTGATGTGAGGGTGGTGTGCTGAGTGCCGAGTTAAAGGCGTTTTTTATGGTCGCCCGCCTGGGCAGCATTACTCAGGCGGCGAAAAAACTCGGCCTGAGCCAGCCCACGGTCACCACCCAGATTCGCAACCTGGAAAGCCAGTACGGCGTTGAGCTGTTCTACCGTGGCGGCCGGCGCCTCACCGTCAGCGACGACGGTGCGCGCCTGCTGCCGATGGTCAAGACGCTGTTGCAGCAGGAAGCGGATATCGAGTTTTTCCTGCGCAACAACGGTCAGGTCCAGGGCGCCTTACGGATTGCCGCAACGGCGCCGTACTACATTCTCGACCTGGTCAAAGCCTTCCGCGAGCGCCTGCCCCAAGTGGACGTGTCGGTGGAAATCGGCAACTCCCAGCAGGTGCTCGAAGCGCTGGATGATTACCGCGTCGATGTCGCCGCGTCCTCACAACTGCTGGAAGACCCACGCCTGATCCGCCGCGTACTCGGCACCGATCCCTTGGTGTTGGCGGTGCATCGCAATCACCCTTTGGCCACGCTTGATCATGTGCCACTCAGTGCGTTGGCCGGGCATACCTTGCTGATGCGTGAGGCGGGTTCCACCACACGGCGCCTGACCGAAGAAATGTTGCAAGGCGCGGGTGTGAGCTATGGGCCGCTGCTGGAAATCGGCAGCCGCGAGTCGATCCGCGAGGCGGTGCTGCGCAACATCGGCATCAGCATCATCGCCCGCCAGGAAGTGCCCCATGACCCGCAGCTGCGGGTGCTGACTATCGAAAATGCGCCGCAGATTCCGGAGTATTTGTACTGCCTCAAAGAGCGCAAAGGTGCGCGCCTGCCGGCTGCCTTTCTGGGGTTGGCGCAGGAAATGTCGCCACTCTGAGGTCTTGTTGATCGTTCCCACGCTCCGCGTGGGAATGCCGCCCTGGACGCTCCGCGTCCGCTCTTGGACGTCGTGACGCGGAGCGTCACAAGATGCATACCCACGCAGAGCATGGGAACGATCGGCTATACCCAAATCCACCAATACCACTATCACTCCCTTTTGCCTTCCTGCCACACCAGGGACTCATTGCCCACCTAGCATGGCCTTCATCAGTTTGATGAGGTGCCTCCATGAACACAGCCCTGACCAACCCCGGCGCGCCCATGACGGTGCGCGGTATCCAGAAACGCTTCGGTGCCTTTACCGCGCTGGATAATGTGTCCCTGGACGTCGCCGCCGGCGAGCTGGTGTGCCTGCTGGGCCCGTCCGGCTGCGGCAAAACCACCTTGCTGCGCTGCATCGCCGGCCTGGAACGCCAGGACAGCGGTGAACTTCGCCTCGGCAACCGCGATGTTTCCCTACTGCCGCCTCAAGCGCGGGACTACGGCATTTTGTTCCAGTCCTACGCGCTGTTTCCCAACCTGACTGTCGAAGCGAACATCGGCTACGGCCTCACCGGCAGTGGCCGCGATGAAGTGCGCAAGCGCGTCGGCCAGATGCTTGAACTGGTCGGCCTGCTGGGCAGCGAAAAGAAATTTCCCGGCCAACTCTCTGGCGGCCAACAACAGCGCGTCGCTCTGGCCCGCGCCCTGGCACCGGCGCCTTCGCTGTTACTGCTCGACGAACCCATGTCTGCCCTCGACGCCCGCGTGCGTGAGCACCTGTGCACCGAGCTGCGCCAGCTTCAACGGCGCCTGGGCATCACCACGCTGATGGTCACGCACAACCAGGACGAGGCCATGTTGATGGCCGACCGCATTGCCGTGATGAACAACGGCAAGGTCGAGCAATACGCCACGCCCCAGGAAATCTACGACCGCCCGGCCACGCCGTTTGTGGCGGAGTTTGTCGGCCAGGGCAACTGGCTGCCGTTCAGCCGCAACAGCGCGAGCCATGCCCAGGTCGGCGGGATGAATATGCGCCTGGCCGACGATGCCGGCGTGGCCAAATCCGGGCGCCTGTTCTGCCGCCCTGAAGCCATCAGCGTCAACCCGCCGGTGCATGAAGAAAACCTGTTCCCAGCCAAAATCCGCGAGATCACCTTTCTCGGCAACCGCTGCCGCATGAGCTTTGAACTGGAGCAATTGCCCGGCCACCCGCTGCTGGCCGAACTGGCCCCCGAAGCCATGCCACGCCTGGGCGCCCAGGACATCTGGGTCGCCTTGCCGCCACGCAGCCTCCAGGTGTTTGCCTGAGATGGCGGCTGAAATGACTGTGCCGGTGCCGCGCCAGGCTTCCCGTGCCGAAACAGGTGATCGCATTTTTGTGCTCGGCGGCAAACTGCTGTGGCTGTTGCTGCTGGGTGTCGCCGTATTGTTGCCGTTGCTGGCGATCTTCTGGCGTGGCTTCAGCAGCGATGCCGGGCAGGGCGGTGGCTGGGTGGCGGCACGGGAGCTGGTGACCAGCGCCAACTTCCACTGGTTGCTGGGCAATAGCCTGAAAGTCTCCCTCAGCGTGGCGGCCATTGTCGTACCGCTGGCTTACCTGTTTGCCTACGCCCTGCAACGCACGCTGATTCCCGGCAAGACGATCTGGCGCGGCCTGTCACTGCTGCCACTGATGGCGCCGTCGATGCTGCCGGGCATTGCGCTGGTGTACCTGTTTGGCAACCAAGGCCTGTTGCGCGGGTTGCTCTCGGACAACATCTACGGCTTCTGGGGCATCGTGCTCGGTGAAGTGATCTACACCTTCCCACACGCATTGATGATTTTGCTGTCGGCACTGTCGCTGGCGGATGCGCGGCTTTTTGATGCGGCATCGAGCATGGGCGCCAGCCCCGCGCGTGCGTTTCGCAGCATCACCTGGCCGGCCACGCGCCAGGCAGTCTTCGCCGCGTTTTGCCTGGTGTTCACCCTGACCATCACCGACTTCGGCGTGCCCGTGGTGGTCGGCGGCGATTATCAGGTGCTGGCGCTGGAGGCCTACAAGGCGGTGGTCGGCCAGCAACAGTTTGGTCGCGGCGCATTGATCGGCATGGTCTTGCTGTTGCCGGCGCTGTTCAGCTTTGGCGTCGATGCCTGGTTGCGCCGTCGGCATGGCGACGCCATGAGCGGCCGCGCCCAGGTGTTCCAGCCGGCGCCATCGCGGCTGCGTGATGGCTGCTACTTGGCCATCGTGCTGCTGATTTGCGCGGTGTTGCTGCTGGTATTCGGCATGGCGGTGTATTCCTCGCTGGTGAAGTTCTGGCCGTACAACCTGTCGTTGTCGCTCAGCCACTATCAGTTCGAAGACACGGCCGGCGGCGGTTGGCTGGCCTATCGCAACAGCCTGACTATGGCCCTGTGCACAGCGCTGATCGGTAGCGTGCTGATTTTTACCGGCGCCTACCTGATGGAAAAGACCAAGAGCCAGAAAGGCCTCAACCTGGCATTGCGCATGCTCAGCTTTGTGCCGATGGCCGTGCCGGGCCTGGTGCTGGGCCTGGGCTACGTGTTCTTTTTCAACCTCAACGGCAACCCGCTGCACGTGTTCTACGGGACCATGACCTTACTGGTGGTGTGCACCATTGCGCACTATTTGACCACCGCGCAGATGACCGCCACCACGGCGCTGCGCCAGCTTGATAGTGAGTTTGAAGCCGCTGCGCTGTCCCTAAAAGCGCCGCTGTACCGCCACTATCTGCGCGTCACGGTGCCGATCTGTCTGCCGGCGCTGCTGGACATCGTGCGCTACCTGTTTGTGTCGGGGATGACCACCGTTTCCGCCGCGATCTTCCTCTACAGCCCCGACACCATCCTCGCCGCCGTCGCCGTGTTGAACATGGACGACGCCGGCAACGTGGGCGGCGCCGCAGCCATGTCGACCCTGATCCTGTTCACCTCAGCCGGCGTCTCGCTGCTGCTGGCGTGGGCTTCACGTGGCGCGCTGCGCCGCTCCCAAGCCTGGCGCCAGACTGCGCCGGGCCAATAACATCCTTGAAGGAGGTGCTCCATGTTCAAGCCCCTGGCGCTGGTCGCTGCCGTACTCACCGCATTCAGCCTGAATGCCTTCGCCAAGACCGAGCTGACCGTGTACACGGCCCTCGAAGCCGAGCAGTTGAGGACCTATAAACAGGCCTTCGAAAAGGCCAACCCGGACATCGAGATCAAGTGGGTGCGCGACTCCACCGGCATCATCACCGCTAAGCTTTTAGCCGAGAAAGTCCGCCCGCACGCCGACGTGGTGTGGGGTTTGGCCGCCTCGAGCCTGGCGATCCTCGACCAGCAAGGGATGCTCGATAACTACGCGCCCAAGGATCTGGACAAAATCGGTAAGAACTACCGCGACCCCGCTAACCCGCCAGCCTGGGTCGGCATGGACGTGTGGGCCGCGACCATCTGCTTCAACACTGTCGAAGCCGAGAAACAAGGCTTGAGCAAGCCGGTGAGCTGGCAAGACCTGACCAAGCCTGAGTACAAGGGCAAGATCGTGATGCCCAACCCGGCATCCTCCGGCACCGGTTTCCTGGACGTGAGCGCCTGGTTGCAGACCTTTGGCGAGAAGCAGGGCTGGCAGTACATGGACGACCTGCACCAGAACATCGGCCAGTACGTTCACTCCGGTTCCAAGCCGTGCAAGCTGGCGGCGTCCGGTGAGTTCCCGATTGGCATTTCCTTCGAGTACCCAGCGGTACAACTGAAACGCCAGGGCGCGCCACTGGACATCATCCTGCCCAAAGAAGGCTTGGGCTGGGACATCGAAGCCACCGCCGTGATCAAGGGAACGCCCCGTGCTGATGCGGCGAAAAAACTCGCTGACTTCTCTGCAAGCGCGGCGGCGATGGACCTGTACAAAGAAAACTTCGCTGTGCTCGCCCAGCCGGGTATTGCCAAGCCGCAGACTGAGCTGCCGGCCGATTACGAGCAGCGGCTGATCAAGAATGACTTTGTCTGGGCCTCGAAAAACCGCGACAGCATCCTGGCCGAGTGGCGCAAGCGCTATGACGGGAAGTCGGAGAAACAATGACTGATCGTTCCCACGCTCTGCGTGGGAATGCCGCCCTGGACGCTCTGCGTCCGCTCTTGAAGTCTTGACGCAGAGCGTCACCGGATGCATTCCCACGCAGAGCGTGGGAATGAGAGGAATGCATGAGTAGTGATCTCTTAGTTATCGGCGCCGGTATCCTCGGCCTGTCCCACGCCTATGCAGCCGCCAAACGCGGCCTCAAGGTCAAGGTGTTCGAGCGCAGCGCCACGCCGCTGGGCGCCTCGGTGCGCAACTTCGGCCAGGCACTGGTCACTGGCCAGCCGCCGGGGCCGATGCTTGAACTGGCCCAGCAAAGCCGTGATATCTGGGGGCACTGGGCGCAGGTGGCCGGTCTGCCGCTCAAGCGCAATGGCTCGTACCTGTTTGCCCGCACCGAAGCCGAAGAACACTTGCTGGAAGCCTTCTGCGCCGGTCGTGGCCGAGAGCACGGCTACAACGTCGAGCTGCTGCAAGGCGCGGCGATGAAAGATTTGTATGGCGGCCAGTTTCGCCATCACCGCGCGGCGCTGCATGGCAAGGATGATCAGCAGCTGTATTCGCGCGAAGCGATCCCGGCGCTGATCAACTACCTTCGCAGTGAACTGGAGGTGGAGTTTTATTTCTCCACGCTGGTACGCGACGTCGAGCCGGGCCAACTGCACAGCACGGCGGGCAGCTTTCGCGGCGAGCAGATCATTGTCTGCTCCGGGCATGATTACCAAACCCTGTTGGCCGAGGCGATCGGCGCACTCAACCCGAGCATCTGCCGCCTGCAAATGCTGCGCGCCCGGCCAGCGGTTAACCTGAACCTGCAACATGCTTTGCTCACAGGCCTTAGTTGCGTGCATTACGGCGCGTTCGCTGATTTGCCGCAAGCCGCGCCAGTGCAGGCGCAAATCCTGCGCGATGCGCCGCATTTGCAGGAACATGGGATCCACCTACTGATCAGCCCCACGCCCCACGGTGAGCTGATCATCGGCGATTCACACGACTACGGCAGCGATGCCTCGCCGTTCAACGCCGAGCAGATCGATGACTGGCTGATCGAACTGGCCGAGCAGACGTTGGGGTGCAAGATCCAAGTGGTGGAGCGCTGGCAGGGCGTCTACGGTTCACGCGGGCCGGCGCCGTTTTCATTCCTACGGGCGGCACCGGGCGTGAGTGCGGCATTGATGCACAGTGGCGTAGGCATGAGCGTGGGACCGGCGATGGCCGAGCGAAATATCACAGCATTGTGGGGATAAGCGCCATGAACCCTGAGCAGGCGATTGCCGAAGTCTTCGGCTTGTACGAGCAGCACGGCACGGCGGATTACATCGGCGAGCCGGTGTCGCAGATCGAACATATGTCCCAGGCCGCGCAGCTTGCTATCGCTGAAGGCTTTGATGATGAAGTGGTGCTGGCGGCGTTTTTCCACGACATCGGCCACCTCTGCGGCCAGGGCGGCGAGAACATGGGCGGTTATGGCGTGGTCAGCCATGAGCGCCTCGGCGCGGACTATTTACGCCGCGCAGGCTTCAGCGAGCGCATGGCCAAACTGGTGGAGTATCACGTGCAAGCCAAGCGCTACCTGACCTTCAGCCAGCCGGACTATTACGCCCGCTTGAGCGAAGCCAGCCGCCGCACCCTGGGTTATCAGGGCGGCGTGATGACGGCCGAAGAGGCCCGCGCCTTCGAGCAAGACCCGCTCTGCCAAGTCAGCCTGCGCATGCGTCACTGGGATGAGCAGGCCAAGCACATGCATGTGCCGGTGCTGGACCTGGAGCCGTTGAAAGCAATGGCACAACGTCTGCTGATAGCCGGCAGCGTGAATTCATACACGCAGCCCGGAAGCGGCGGCTAGCGAGGTTTTCGTCTGGCTCATTACTCTCATGCGACTTCAACCACGCAAGAGAGCATGTGATGCGTTACTTGAAAGCGACCGCACAGGATCGCAGCGGTAATGGAAAGGCCGATATGGTTGTCCTGCAGATTTTTGAGCAGGCTCCCAACGAACCTGACGAGATGATTCACGAGGCGGTGGCGATTGACATCACCGCTGACGGTGCCGCCGATATTCTGCTGCCCGGAGATATCAACCGCGACGGCTGCAAATCGGCCGAAGATAAAACGCTGCTCAAGCGTTTTACCGACACTTACTTGACGTTGAACTGGTTCAATTGTGGCGACACCTGGGCACGGTATATGACGATACGCGTCATGCACACCGCCAAGAACGGTGCGCCCAATGCGATTCAACTCAGCTTTTATGAATGCAGCGCGTCACGGGGAAAACGTACTTTGGTCTACACCGCGTCCGGCTATGACGGCGATAGCGATGGGGTACTGGAGTCATTCACGAACAGCGACGTGGACCGCAACGGCATTGCCGATCACAGCGACAAGGCGGCCATCAAAGCCCTGTGCAATGTGTTCCTGGCGCTCGTGCGAGAGGGTGCGGCTTGGCGTCATTCAGCTCACCACGGTGATGAGTCGCCAATTCCTACCGCCTTGGTAGACGCCGCATGCTAGTGGGCAAATAGGGCTTCAATTAGCGTAGGGGCCTGTTCTTTAAATGAGACACCCCATGCGCTATTTAAAAGCTACCGCCCAAGATCGCCGCAGCCTGCTGCGCAACCCCATACTGGTCTACCGGGCCGCCGGCTACGATGCCGACGGTAACGGCGTATTGGAGTCATTCAGCGCTAACGATGTAGACCGAAACGGCGTCGCTGACAAAGACGACAAAGCGCTGATCCGGTCCATGTGCAACCACTACCTTGCGTTCAAATGGTATGACGACGCTCCCCCGCGTTTGAGTGAACGCAAACAAGGAGTGGATCAATGCGCTATTTGAAAGTCATTGCCCAGGACCGCACAGACAGTGGGCAGGCCGATGCGGTGTTACTGAACTTCTATGAGCAACGTGACGGTGCGCAAGACGACGTTTTGCTCAACCAAGCTATTGCGACGGCTCGCATCGCGGGCGGCAAGCTGGATTGCACAGTGGGTGATGTAAACAACAACGGCCGTGAAACCTCCGTCGATCAGCGCCTGTTGGACATCTTCGCCAATAACTACCTCAAGTTGAAGTGGCTCAATCAAGGCCATGGTGTGGAACGCTACATGAAGGTCTCTGCCAGGGATCTTCATGCTGACGGTTCGCCCGACTCAGTGCACCTGGAATTACATGAAGGCGAGGGCGCGAGCAGCGGTAAAACCTTGGTCAGTTGGCATGCGGCATTCGACACGGATAACAACGGCTTGCTGGAAAGTATCGTCTACGGTGACGCCGACCAGAACCAGCATGTGGACGCGGCCGACCGGGCTGTCATTCAGTCCTTGGCCAATGTGTTCTTGAAATTCAACTGGAAGTGAAAGCGTCCGTCTCAATGGAGAGGAATCAATCAATGCGTTACTTAAACGTTTTCGCACAGGACCGAACAGGGGCTGGTTAGGCGGAGACTGTGTTGCTTCAGTTCTACCAAAGCACGCCGGGTATTCAAGACAGCTTGGTCAATGACGCCGTGGCTTACGACTTTTCGGCTGACGGAAAAGTCGACTACAGCAGGGGAGATGTGACGCATGGCAGCCGGGAAAGCCGCCTCGATAAAGTCTTGCTGGACAGGTTTGCCGCGGCCTATTTGAAGCTCAACGGGTTTAGCCCAGGGACTGCATCAACGCGCTACATGAAAATTTATTCCGAAGACTTCTACAAAGACGGTACGCCCGACACCGTGCGCCTGCACGCGCTGGAGCGGGCGGGGATTATCAACCCACCCACGCTGCTCGCCTGGCCCTAGCTGTCAATCTTCATTGAGCTCCTGCGCCAATGCTTGAATCTGCTCCTGGCGCTCAGCTTGGCTCAGCTTTGGCTGCGGGTTGAGGGACGACCACTGCGGATAGGCGCGGGCCTTGTTCAACGCATCCGGCAACTTGCCTTCACGCCAGGTTTTGTCCTGGGGCGTGTCGACCTTGATGCTGTGCATCGCCGCATGGCCGCGCAGGTTGAGCGCTTTGAGCAACTGGCGTTGGCGCAGGGCGAGCAGGCGTAGCACGCTGTCGTCGACGGTCAGCTCGCGGTGGCCCTTGATCTTGCCCAGCAGACGGCTGCCGTAGCTGCGCGCGGTTTGCAGCGCGCCACCGGCAATCGCGCCGGCAATCGCGGCAGCGCCGAGGGTCAGGCCGCCGACCAGCAGGTCCACACCCGCACCGGCGGCCGCGCCTGCAGCAATTCCACCGCCGACACGCACGCCCAGTTGCTTGAGGGTTTGCGGGTTGAACAGGTCATCGCCCCAGCGGCCGTCCAGCAACGGCAAGTCGCTGGCGGCGGCATCCTGTGGGCGGAAACCGAACAGTTTGAGCAGGGCATCCACGCATTTTTGCTCGCGCTGGCGCACAGCTTTGCGTAAATCGCTGATGGCTTGTTGCTCGTCTTCGGTGACCACGCTGCGCCGGCACGCGGCGCAGTCGATCAACAGCTCGGCGATCAACCGTGCAGCGCTTTGTTGGCGGGCGACGCGCTGGGCTTGCTGGTCAATAATCAAGCGTTCCAGCTGCGGCCGTGCGTTTTCCAACAGCAGCGCCAGGCTTTCGTACAGGCGGCGCTCGCCATCCTCCGGCGGCGCCACGCTGTCGAAACGCACCAGTGCGTGCAGGCCGAGGCGGGCCAGGGCTTCGCGCCAGTCCGGCTCGCGGTGGTCGCTGCTCGAGACAAAATTGAGCACCGGCAGCAACGGTTTGCCGCAACTGGCCAGCACCTGCAGCTCGTCGCGGTATTTGGCCAGCACCGGCTCGCGGGCGTCGATCACATACAGGCCAGCGTCGGAGGCCAGCAGTTGGCGCAATACTTTGGCTTCCTGCTCGAAACGCTGGCGCGCTTCGCTGCCCTCCAGAAACCGCGCCAGGCGGGCCGGGCCGTCGAGGCGTTCGCCGGGGCGGTCCAGGCGTTCCAGGTAATCGAGCAGGGCGATGGCGTCTTCCAGGCCGGGCGTGTCGTACAGCTCCAGCAAGGCTTCGCCGTCGACCGACAACCGCGCGCCTTCCACATGCCGCGTGGTGCTGGGGCGATGGGAGACTTCACCGAAACCCACGTCCCGGGTCAGCGTGCGCAGCAGCGAAGTCTTGCCGACATTGGTGTGGCCGACCACGGCGAGTTTCAGCGGTTTAGTCATGACCGGTCTCCAGCCACGTGAGCGGCGCGCAATCGGCGAAGGGCAATTCCAGCTGTTGCAGCGCAGCGTGCCAATCGCCCAGGCGTTCGGCGTCCAGCGCTTGGCCGGCTGGGGCTTGCAGCAGCCATACGCGGGTGGCCGTGGCGCTGCGCGCGAGCTCGGCGACCAATGCCAGGCTGCCACGGTCGGGCGAACGGCGCGGGTCACAGGCGATGGCCAGGCGCGCAGGCGGGAAGCGCGTGAGTTGTTCCAGCAGTTTGTTGCGCGATTCGCGGCTGTCGAGGATGCCGGCGTTTTTTACGCTGGCCGGCAGTTTGGGTGGCCAGGCGTGCTGGTCGTCCAGTTCGATGGCCACCAGCAGGGCACCGTCGCTCTCCAATTCGCTGACGCCGCCGCTGATGGCGTGCAGTTGCTCGGGGGCGGCATCGCTGACGCCAAGCCGTTCGCTGCTCGGCATCAGGCGTTCGCGCAACTGGCTGTAGCCGGGCAGGTTGAGGTCCAGGCGCAGGGCCGCGCACCCGCGTTTCCAGCGCCACAAGCACAGCAGGGCGAGGATCAACCGGGGCAGCAGGCCGTAGACCAGCAGCACGCCTACCAGCCAGGCGGCCCAGGCTTGGCGGGCGCTTTCGATATTCAGGGCCGAGTCGCCGCTGGCGCGGATCATCTCGACCGTCGGCACGTTAAAGCCCAGCAACGCAGGCAGGCTGCCCAGGGCTTGGGTCACGGCGACAAAGGTGTCGGCGCCGAGGAGGGTGGTTTCCCACACAAAGCCGTAGCGCCGCGTGGCCAATAGCGTGAGCAGGATCAGCATGGCGCTGAGCAGCGCCAGTAACCACAGGCTATTGACCAGCACACCCACGGCCCAGCGATTGAGCTTCTGGCGCTGCAATAACAGCAGCAACGCTGGCGCCAATTGCGCGGCCTTGGCATCGCGGGCGAATTTTTCGCTGAGCCACAACCACAGGCGGCCGAGGCTGGCGCTGTGTTCGCCGGCAAACAGCAGGCCCAGGGCCCAGCTGATTAACAGGATCAGATTCAAGCCGAGCAGGCTGCCCAAGGCCCAGAACACGTTAACCGGCGTCAAACCGTTGCCCAGCGCGGCAAACGCCAGGCCGGCGCCACTGATCACCGCGACCACGGCCAACAGCACCAGCGCCAAGCGGGCGCCCTGCAGCCAGCGCGTGAGGGCGGCGGTCAAACCGTCGCGTTCGGCCAAGTGCAGGGCGCGCTGTTGAATGCGCGTTGGCAAGTCGCCACCGGCCGTACGGGCGAGGCGGTTGGCTTCCAGGTCTTCGAGGGGACCTGCGTGTTCTTCACGCAGGCGCACGGTTTCTGTCAGCCAGAGTGTGTGCAGCGGGGTCAGTGCAGTCACGCGCTATCCTATTGAGCCAGTGAGGTTGGAGCATAACCGCAGACTCGCAGCTCTGGTATTCTCGTCGTCATGAAAAAAACTCTCCCTTTAAGCCTAATCGCAGCCCTCGGTGAAAACCGTGTGATCGGCGTCGACAACAGCATGCCCTGGCATTTGCCGGGGGACTTCAAATATTTCAAGGCCACCACACTCGGCAAGCCGATCATCATGGGGCGCAAGACCTGGGATTCCCTGGGCCGACCGTTGCCGGGGCGCCTGAATATCGTGGTTAGCCGTCAGACCGACTTGGCGCTTGAAGGTGCGGAAGTTTTTCCGTCACTCGATACGGCGGTCGAGCGGGCGCAAGCCTGGGCACTGGAACAGGGCGTGGATGAGCTGATGCTGATCGGCGGGGCGCAGTTGTATGCGCAGGGGCTGGAGCAGGCGGATCGCCTGTATTTGACGCGGGTCGCGTTGAGCCCGGAAGGCGATGCGTGGTTTCCCGAGTTTGATGTGAGCCAGTGGAAGCTGGTGTCGAATATCGAGAATGCGGCTGAGGGTGATAAGCCGGCGTATAACTTCGAAGTCTGGGAGAGGAGCAACTGCTAGCTTTAAGCCACAAGCTGCAAGTTAAAGCGAAGTGCTCTTTCTTGCAGCTTGAAGCTTATAGCGTGCAACTCAGCTAGCTAGCTGCACATGCTCATCGGCATTCAACAGCGTTTTATCCGTCTGCCCCATGATCTGGCTGGTAATCGCGCCCGCCGTCATCGAACCGTTCACGTTCAGCGCCGTACGGCCCATGTCGATCAGCGGCTCAACCGAAATCAGCAGCGCCACCAGTGACACCGGCAAGCCCATCGCCGGCAGCACGATCAGCGCGGCAAAGGTTGCACCGCCGCCAACACCGGCCACACCGGCCGAGCTCAAGGTCACAATCGCCACCAAGGTCGCGATCCACAGCGGGTCGAGCGGGTTGATGCCCACGGTCGGGGCAACCATCACCGCCAGCATGGCCGGGTAGAGACCGGCGCAACCGTTCTGGCCGATGGTGGCGCCGAACGAGGCAGCGAAACCGGCGATGGACTGCGGGATACCCAAGCGACGCGTCTGCGCTTCAATGCTCAGCGGGATGGCGGCTGCGCTGGAGCGGCTGGTGAAGGCAAACGTCAGCACTGGCCACACTTTACGGAAGAAGCGCAGCGGGTTGACCCCAGCCAACGACAGCAGCAGGCCATGCACCACAAACATCAGGCCCAACGCCAGGTACGACACCACCACAAAACTGCCGAGCTTAATGATGTCTTGCAGGTTGGAGCCGGCGACCACTTTGGTCATCAGCGCCAAAACACCGTACGGCGTCAGCTTCATCACCAGGCGCACCAGGCGCATCACCCAGGCTTGCAGGGTGTCGATGGCGTTGAGCACTTTTTGGCCTTTTTCCACGTCATCCTTGAGCAGTTGCAGCGCGGCAACCCCTAGGAACGCGGCGAAAATCACCACACTGATGATCGACGTCGGCTTGGCCCGGGCCAGGTCGGCGAAGGGGTTGGCCGGTACGAACGACAGCAGCAACTGCGGGATATTCAGGTCGGCGACCTTGCCTGCGTAATCACTCTGGATCACTTGCAGGCGCGCCATTTCCTGGGTGCCGGCCACCAGGCCTTCGGCGGTGAGGCCAAACAGGTTGGTCAGGCCGATACCGATCAGCGCCGCAATTGCCGTGGTGAACAGCAGCGTGCCGATGGTCAGGAAGCTGATCTTGCCCAGGGACGAGGCGTTATGCAGGCGCGCTACGGCACTGAGGATAGAGGCGAATACCAGCGGGATCACGATCATTTGCAGCAGTTGCACATAGCCGTTGCCGACCAGATCGAACCAACTGATCGAGGCCTTGAGCACCGGGTTACCGTCGCCATAAATAGTGTGCAACGCCGCGCCAAACAGCACACCAAGCACCAGTGCAAACAGGACCTTTTTAGCGAGGCTCCAGTTGGTGCGACGCGTTTGTGCCAGGCCCAGCAACAGGGCCATGAACACCAGTAAGTTGAGAATCAGGGGCAGATTCATTGAAGCTCCGTTGAGAAGGCAGCCAATCGCGTGAGCCTGCGATTGCGAACCGGGAAGCCTAACAGCTTGAAATATATTGATTTAATACCGATATGGAATGGTGACTGTCGTTTTTGGAATAAGCATTTGACGCTCAGGCACATGCCCTTGGCGCAATCACGACGCAAGCAGTCGCGCTCGGGCGATAACTGTCACACAAATTTGTTAGCGTCGATGTCTTTCACTCAGGGAGAAACGCTTATGAAGTTCGCGCCAACATTACTTGCCGCTGCCTTCTGCTTCGGCCTCGCCAGCCAGGCATTTGCCGCCACCGAGTTGAAGCACTGGCCGGCGCCTGCGGCCGAGCAATTGAACAAGATGATCGCCGCCAACGCCAACAAAGGCAACTTCGCGGTGTTCGACATGGACAACACCAGTTACCGCTATGACCTCGAAGAGTCCCTGCTGCCGTTCCTTGAGAACAAGGGCCTGATCACCCGCGAGACCATGGACCCTTCGCTCAAACTTATGCCCTTCAAAGACACCGCCGAGCACAAAGAAAGCCTGTTCAGCTATTACTACCGCCTCTGTGAAGTCGACGACATGGTCTGCTACCCGTGGGTCGCGCAGATTTTTTCCGGGTTTACCCTCAAGGAACTCAAGGGCTACGTCGACGAGCTGATGGCGTCGGGCAAGCCGGTGCCGGTCACCTATTTCGAAGGCGACGTGGTGAAAAAAACCGAGGTCCAGCCGCCGAAAGTCTTCACCGGCCAGGCTGAGCTGTACAACAAGCTGATGGAAAATGGCATTGAGGTGTATGTGATGACCGCCGCCTCTGAGGAGCTGGTGCGCATGGTCGCCGCCGATCCGAAGTACGGCTACAACGTCAAACCCGAAAACGTTATTGGCGTGAGTACCCTGCTCAAAGACCGCAAGACCGGCGAGCTCACCACCGCGCGCAAACAGATCGCCGCCGGCAAATATGACGAAAAAGCCAACCTCGGCCTGGAGCTGACCCCGTACCTGTGGACCCCGGCGACCTGGATGGCCGGCAAGCACGCGGCGATCCTGACCTACATCGACGAGTGGAAAAAACCGGTGATCGTCGGCGGTGATACACCGACCAGCGACGGCTACATGCTGTTCCACGATGTGGACGTGGCCAAGGGCGGCATCCACCTGTGGATCAACCGCAAGGACAAGTACATGACCCAGCTCAACGGCATGATGGCCAAGCATGCGGCCGCACAGGCCAAGGAAGGGTTGCCGGTGACGGCGGACAAGAACTGGGTGATCGTCAAGCCGGACGAGATTCAGTAAGAGCGAGGTGCCTGCTTCGCGAGCAAGCCCGCTCCCACATTCGACCGCATGCTTATGTTGGAACACGGTCAAGTGTGGGAGCGGGCTTGCTCGCGAAGGCGGTGTGTCAGGCAGTACAGATGTTGACTGGCTAACCGCTATCGCAGGAAAGCCAGTTTCCACATGTAATCTTCAGTGATTTGGCGAGTTAGCCAGGCAAAAAAATGCCCCGCACCTGGCGGGGCATTTTTATGCGCGAGGCTTACAGGCCGTCGAGCATCGCTTTGTTACGCACGGCACCCTTGTCGGCGCTGGTGGCCAGCAACGCGTAAGCCTTCAACGCGGTGGTGACTTTGCGCGGACGTTTTTCCACCGGCTTCCAGCCTTTCTTGTCCTGCTCGACGCGGCGCGCGGCCAGCTCTTCGTCGCTGATCAACAGGTTGATCGAGCGGTTCGGAATGTCGATCAGCACTTTGTCGCCGTCCTGCACCAGACCAATCGCGCCGCCGGCAGCGGCTTCCGGTGAAGCGTGGCCGATGGACAGGCCCGAAGTGCCGCCGGAAAAACGGCCGTCGGTCAGCAAGGCGCAGGCTTTGCCCAGGCCTTTGGATTTCAGGTACGACGTCGGGTAGAGCATCTCTTGCATGCCCGGGCCGCCTTTCGGGCCTTCGTAACGGATGATGACGATGTCACCTTCTTTCACTTCGTCAGCGAGGATGCCGCGTACCGAGCTGTCCTGGCTTTCGTAGATCTTGGCGCGGCCTTCGAACACGTGGATGGATTCATCCACACCGGCGGTTTTCACCACGCAACCATCCAGGGCGATGTTGCCGTACAGCACGGCCAGGCCGCCTTCTTGCGAGTAGGCATGCTCGACACTGCGGATGCAGCCGTTTTCACGGTCGTCATCGAGGGTGTCCCAACGGGTCGACTGGCTGAACGCCGTCTGAGTTGGGATGCCCCCCGGGCCTGCCTTGAAGAAGGTATGCACGGCTTCGTCGTCAGTCTGGGTGATGTCCCACTTGGCGATGCCTTCGGCCAGGGATTTGCTGTGCACGGTCGGCAGGTCGGTGTGCAACAGGCCGCCACGGGCCAGGGAACCCAGGATCGAGAAGATACCGCCGGCGCGGTGCACGTCTTCCATGTGGTACTTCTGGATGTTCGGCGCGACCTTGCACAGCTGCGGCACGTGGCGGGACAGACGGTCGATGTCGCGCAGGTCGAAGTCGATCTCGGCTTCTTGCGCGGCGGCCAGCAAGTGCAGGATGGTATTGGTGGAACCGCCCATGGCGATGTCCAGGGTCATGGCGTTTTCGAACGCCTTGAAGTTAGCGATGTTGCGCGGCAACACCGACTCATCGTTCTCGGTGTAGTAGCGCTTGCACAGCTCGACGATGGTGCGGCCGGCCTGCAGGAACAACTGCTCGCGGTCGCTGTGGGTGGCCAACGTGGAACCGTTGCCCGGCAACGCCAGACCTAAGGCTTCCACCAGGCAGTTCATCGAGTTGGCGGTGAACATGCCGGAGCACGAACCGCAGGTCGGGCAGGCGCTGCGCTCGTATTCCGCGACCTTCTCGTCGGACGCGCTGGAATCGGCGGCGATGACCATGGCGTCAACCAGGTCGAGGCCGTGGGAGGCGAGCTTGGTCTTGCCGGCTTCCATCGGGCCGCCGGAGACGAAGATCACCGGGATGTTCAGGCGCAGGGCGGCCATCAGCATGCCAGGGGTGATCTTGTCGCAGTTGGAGATGCACACGATGGCGTCGGCGCAGTGGGCGTTGACCATGTATTCCACGGAGTCGGCGATGATCTCGCGGCTCGGCAGCGAATACAGCATGCCGTCATGGCCCATGGCAATGCCGTCATCCACGGCGATGGTGTTGAATTCTTTCGCTACACCGCCGGCGCGTTCGATCTCGCGGGCGACCAGTTGGCCCAGGTCCTTGAGGTGGACGTGGCCCGGTACGAATTGGGTGAACGAGTTGGCAATCGCGATGATCGGCTTTTTGAAGTCGTCATCTTTCATCCCCGTGGCACGCCACAGTGCGCGCGCGCCGGCCATGTTGCGGCCGTGGGTGGATGTTTTCGAGCGGTAATCGGGCATTGGAGCTCTCCGGGCGGCTAATCAGGTACTAATCAGGTGCTAAAGGGGAAGTGAGCTTCTATTGACGTCTGGAACACTCAGAAAATGGCCGTGTGTCCAAACGTTGCCACTCGCGTCGCGGGATCGCCGCGTGCTTGGGCCTCGAGCTCATAAACCCGCCGGGGGATGACTGGCGATGAATAGGGTCGATTCTACACCGCTGGCGGCGGGAGGGAATGGGCAGGTGCTAGCGTCGGATGCGTGGGATCGCGGTTTTAGACCGTCTGTCGACGCCGGACAAATCTCTCTCGCTGATAAGTCAGGGCCTACAAGGGGCGATATCTAGCGCAATGTAGCTTGTTTAGACTCGCCCGCTTCGGCCTACACATCGCCCTCAAGGAATAGGAATGCCCGGTCCCCATCGTTTTTTAGGATTTTACCTGCTGATCGGCTTGCTCCAGGGGATCGTGTTCTATCTCTTCGACAAGCTTCATACGCTTGGTGTGCCGCTATTGTTTGTCTTCCTTACCCTGGCCTTGGTAGGGGGTACGACCCTGCAATTGCTCGGAGAAAAGGCTCGGCATTGGCGCTCTATGCTGCCTGCGCTGGTGTTCACCCTGTTGATGGGCGCAATAACACTGTGGATCAGTTACCGCGAGTCTGCAGGAGCCGGCGGTGTGAATGTTTTTGTGTGGCTGTTCAGTCTGCTGCCGCTCAGTTACATCGGCGCCAGCTTTTTGTCTGCATGGCCTGTCACCAAGGGGCAACGCTGGCGGTATGAAGACTTGTTTCATCACGCCTGGAACAGCGTGTTCATTGTGCTGGGCGCACTGATCCTGGTGGGTTTGTACGTGTTGTTGGTCACGTTATGGAGCCAACTGTTCCTGATGCTGGGCATCGAATTCTTCAAGCACCACTTCTGGAGCAATGGGTTCATGTCCATCAGCCTGCCGCTGGTGTTCGCGCTGGGCATGCACATGGGCATGCGCAACGAGAAAGTTATCGGCCAGATGCGCAGCATGTTCTTTGGCGTCTGTAGATTGTTATTGCCGATGATTGCACTGATCAGCCTGCTGTTTACGCTGACCTTGCCGTTCACCGGGCTCGGGCAGATCTGGGCAACTGGCTACTCCACGCCGATTCTGCTGGTGCTGGCCGGAGCTCAATTATTCTTGCTCAACGGCGTGTTCCAAGCGGGCGACCAGCCTCGGCCCTATCCGAAATGGCTGACGCACTTTATCGAGTTGAGCCTGCTGTGCCTGCCGATTCTCGCCGGGCTGGCGTTTTACTCAAGCTGGCTGCGTGTAGAGCAATACGCGTTGTCGCCGCAACGCTTTATCGCCCTGGTGCTGGCCTTGCTGTGTGGTGTGTATGGTTTGGCCGCGGTGTGGGCGGTGGCGCTGCGTTCGCCGGTCTGGCTAAACAACTTGCGCCTGACGAACCCGCCATTGGCGCTGCTTTTTTGTGGGCTGCTGGTGTTGATCCATACGCCGTTGCTCGACCCGGTGCGGCTCAGTGTCGACGATCAGGTCCGTCGCTTGCTCGACGGGCGAACCAAGCCTGAGGCGTTTGATGCGCACTACCTGCGCTTTAATCTGGAAAAGGCCGGTGAGGAAGCTTATGCCAAGCTGCGAATTGACTTGGATCAGGAGCGTATCCTGGACCCGGAAGCGCGTCGCTTATTGCGTGAGCGAATGGAGCGTACGGCGTTGAGTTACAGTGAGCGGTATGCCAAGGCAGAGGCCCAACGACTCAAACCAGAGCTGGAGTGGATCGGTCCTCAACCCACAGAAAGCGCGTATTTTGCTGTAGCCAGCGGGTTCGCTGACTCGCCGTGCAGAAACGGCTGTGTGTTATGGGCGGTCGACCTCGACCAGGATGGGCGTGATGAGGTGCTGGTGGTGTCCCGGACCGATCCGGGTCACAACTCCAAGCCGCCGCGCATTTTTGTGCAGGATGATATGGGCAGATGGAACGATCGCGGCCCGATGTTTTGGACGCAACAGCAGGACGGCTATATAGACACCGAGGCGCTGGTTCAGGATATCCGTGACGGCAAGGTCTCGCTGGTCCAACCGCGCTACATGCAATTGCAGTCCAGCGACAGGCTATTCACGCCGGTGATTCGCGAGCCTTAGCGGCGCCCGATCCGCCGGTTAGTGAGCAGCCCCCAAAGGCTGAACCCGATGAAGCTGAGGGCGATGGTCATCAGCAAATGGCTGCCAGTCTGCGCAAGGGCGGCGCTGCTGACGGCGGCGGTGAGGAACATGATGCTATTGCCCGCCGATGCCGCGGTTCCCGCGCTGCTCGAAAACAACAGCATCGCGGCCGAAATGGCGGCAGGCCTTACCAGCGTGACCGCCAGG
The DNA here is from genome assembly GCF_022648765.1 of Pseudomonas sp. ArH3a. Lineage (NCBI taxonomy): Bacteria > Pseudomonadati > Pseudomonadota > Gammaproteobacteria > Pseudomonadales > Pseudomonadaceae > Pseudomonas > Pseudomonas sp. ArH3a. The sequence goes on along the minus strand of NZ_CP080330.1, from coordinate 6,588,212 downwards.
GCGCTGATCAGCATGGGAATCAGCAGGGTGATGGTCGTTATGGCCTCGTAGTGAATGATCAGCGCCAGCAGCACGCCTGAAACACTGAGCAAGCCGAGGCCGATGTTGATTTGCCGGGACAGTGAGATGCGTTTTTGCAGGTACGAAGCCGCCACGCCACCGAGCAGGTAGGCAATGCCGTACACCATCAGCACCAGTGCATATTGGTATTCGGACAGCTTCAACGCATCCATGAAAATCAGCGGCGTTACGCTGATCAAGGCGAAATAGCAGGCGAACACCAGCGCGGCGATCCACCAGTAACGCAGGAAGTCGCGGTTGCTGGCGACGGCTTTGAGCGTGCCGATGATCGACACCGACGCGCGGTGCGGGCTGGCGGACTTGGATGGCAGGATGCAGAACGCATGAATCAACATGCCCAGTGCCATGAGCGCAAAGCCATAGAAGCTGCCCTGCCAGTCGAAGGTGGTTTGCAGCCATGAGCCGATCAACGGCGAGAGTGCGACAAACGAGCCACTCAGGGTCATGTAGTAGAGGCGCACGCGGGCGCGGTCTTGCTCTTCGAACAGGTCTTCCACCAGTGCGTGGCCCAACACGAAAAAGCCGCAGCCCATGGCCTGCACCGTACGAAACAGCAGGAAGGTCAGGTAGTCAGACGCCAGCGCGCAGCCAATCGCACCGAGGATCGACAGCGTGATGCAGCTGAGCAGGACTTCCTTGCGCCCCCATTTATCCGACAGCGGGCCCGCGACCAGTTGGGAGATAGAAAACACCAGCGTAAATAAGCTGATCGAGAGCGCGATGTCTGCGGTGGGCGTGTCGAACCGGGCAGCCAGAGCAGGGAACGAGGGCAGCAGAATATTGATCGGGAAGAAGCTGATCAGTGAAATGCAGGTGATGAGGATGAAGCGCGAGTGCTGTTGGCGTTTTACGTCGGCACTGGGCTGGGCGTAGGACTCAGACATTGTTTTTGTTTTCCGGAGTAATTCCAGAAACCGATACTAGTCTGCGAAATGTGGAATTCAATCAAAACCGGCGAGAGAGCTGCCTCCACTTGCATGGCTTGCGGCAATATTTCTGACACAGCACAAAAAAATGTGGGATCTGGCTTGCCTGCGATAGCGGTGCAACAGGTTAAAAGTCTGTACCTGATACACCGCTATCGCGGGCAAGCCCGCTCCCACAGTTTGATCTGCGCTTATAGCTTAGCTATTAGGCAGCAACCGGCACGTAATGCTCTTGATGTAACGCGTCTCGGCAATCGCCGGGTGCACCGGGTGATCCGGGCCCTGGCCGCCGCGTTCGAGCATCTGGATATTGCGGTCCAGGTGGCGGGCGCTGGTCAGCAGGATGTTTTGCAGGTCGTCTTCCGGCAGGTGCATCGAGCACGATGCGCTAACCAGAATGCCGTCCTTGCTGAGCAGGCGCATGGCTTGCTCGTTCAGGCGGCGGTAGGCGCCTTCGCCGTTTTTCATGTCTTTTTTGCGTTTGATGAAGGCCGGTGGGTCGGCGACGATCACGTCGAAGCGTTCTTCGCTGGCTTTCAGTTCTTTCAAGGCTTCGAAGACGTCGCCTTCGATGCAGGTCATTTTCTCGGCAACGCCGTTCAGCGCGGCGTTGCGCTCTACGCCGTCGAGGGCGAAGGCGGAGGCGTCGACGCAGAACACTTCACTGGCGCCGAAGGCCGCGGCTTGCACGCCCCAGCCGCCGATGTAGCTGTAGAGGTCGAGCACGCGTTTGCCTTTGGCATACGGGGCCAGGCGCGCGCGGTTCATGCGGTGGTCGTAGAACCAGCCAGTCTTCTGGCCCTGGATCACCGGGGCTTCGAATTTCACGCCGTTTTCTTCCAGCGCGACCCACTCCGGCACCAGGCCGAACACGGTTTCAACGTAGCGGTTGAGGCCTTCGGCATCGCGCGCGGCGGAGTCGTTCTTGAACAGGATGCCGCTCGGCTTGAGCACTTGGGTCAGGGCGGCGATCACGTCTTCTTTGTGCGCTTCCATGGTCGCCGAAGCGATCTGGACCACCAGGATGTCGCCGAAACGGTCGACTACCAGGCCCGGCAACAGGTCGGAATCGCCGTAGACCAGGCGGTAGAACGGCTTGTCGAACAGGCGATCACGCAGGGACAGGGCGACGTTGATGCGGTGCACCAGCAGCGACTTGTCCAAAGGCAACTTGATGTCGCGCGACAGCAGGCGCGCGCAGATCAGGTTGTTCGGGCTCATGGCCACGATGCCCAGGGTCTTGCCGCCGGCCGCTTCCAGGATAGCCTGGTCGCCCGCCTGGAAGCCGTGAAGTGGGGTGGCGGTCACGTCGATTTCGTTGCTGTAGACCCACAGGTGGCCGTTGCGCAAACGACGATCGGCGTTGGCTTTGAGACGCAGGCTTGGCAGGGACATGACGTCGCTCCGGAAAAAAGAGCGGGAGTATACCTGTTGCGCAGATATTCATGTGGGAGCTGGCTTGCCTGCGATGCAGGCGGCTCGATGTATCTGACGTACGGTGGTGATGCCATCGCAGCGGTGCGGCGACCCGACAAGCCAGCTCCCACATTTGACCTGGTTTCAGTTCGGTTTTTTGAGGTGTCGGTCAGCTTCCCATAGAGGTTAGAATCCCCGCCTAGCCCAGAGTGTGTACTTATGTCCCAAGAGCTTTCCGCCGAACAGATCCAACAGGCCCTGCAAGGCATCAGCGTGCCGCCCCAACCGCAAATCATGGTGGATTTGCAGATGGAGCAGTACATGCCCGACCCGGACCTGGACGTGATCGCGCGGTTGATCTCCCAGGACCCAGGCCTGTCCGGGGCCTTGCTGAAAATCGTCAACTCGTCGTATTACGGGCTGAGCAACAAGATCGCCTCAATCCAGCGCGCGGTGAACCTGCTGGGCAGCCGTTCGATCATCAACCTGATCAACGCCTTGTCGATCAAGGGCGAGATGAGCGATGACACCATCGTCACGCTCAACCGCTTCTGGGACACCGCGCAGGATGTGGCCATGACCTGCCTGACCCTGGCCAAGCGCACCGGCTCGCAAGCGGTCGACGAGGCGTATGCCTTAGGCTTGTTCCACGATTGTGGCGTGCCGTTGATGCTCAAGCGCTTCCCCAATTACATGACGGTGCTGGAACAGGCCTACGCCAATGCCGGCCCCGACTGCCGCGTGGTCGATACCGAAAACAACGCCTTCAACACCAACCATGCCGTGGTGGGCTATTACACGGCCAAATCCTGGCGCCTGCCGGAGCATGTGACCGACGCCATCGCCAACCACCACAACGCCCTGGCGATTTTCAGCGATGAGTCGACGCGCAACCCGCAACTGAAAAACCTGCTGGCGATCCTCAAAATGGCTGAGCACATCTGCTCGTCCTATCGCGTGCTGGGTAACCAGACCGTGGACCATGAGTGGAATGCCATCGGCCATCTGGTGCTGGATTACCTGGGCCTGTCGGACTACGACTTCGAAAGCATGAAGTTGTCGATTCGCGAACTGGGCGCGCACTGACCCTTTCTTCACGAGGTACACATGCCCGAGTTACCAGAAGTCGAAACCACCCGGCGCGGTATTGCGCCGCACCTGGAGGGCCAGCGCGTCAGCCGCGTGGTGGTACGTGAGCGGCGCCTGCGCTGGCCGATCCCGGAAGACCTCGATGTACGCCTGTCGGGGCAGCGCATTGTGCTGGTGGAACGGCGGGCCAAGTACCTGTTGATCAATGCCGAAGTGGGCACCCTGATCAGCCACTTGGGCATGTCGGGCAACTTGCGTCTGGTGGAAGTCGGCATGCCGGCGGCCAAGCATGAGCATGTGGATATCGAGTTGGAATCCGGCATGGCCCTGCGTTACACCGACCCACGGCGCTTCGGCGCGATGCTGTGGAGCCAGGACCCGCACAACCACGAACTGTTGATTCGCCTGGGCCCGGAGCCGTTGACCGACCTGTTTGATGGCGAGCGTCTGTTCCAGCGGTCCCGTGGCAAGTCGATGGCGGTGAAGCCGTTCATCATGGACAACGCGGTGGTGGTGGGCGTGGGCAATATCTATGCGACGGAAGCGTTGTTTGCCGCCGGGATTGACCCGCGTCGGGCCGCCGGTGGTATTTCACGCGGGCGTTACCTGAAGCTGGCGATCGAAATCAAGCGCGTGCTGGCGGCCGCCATTGAACGTGGCGGCACCACATTGCGGGACTTTATCGGGGGTGATGGGCAGCCGGGGTATTTCCAGCAGGAACTGTTCGTCTACGGCCGGGGCGGCGAGGGGTGCAAGGTTTGCGGGACCGAGTTGCGCAATGTGGTGCTGGGGCAGCGGGCGAGTGTGTTTTGCCATAAATGTCAGAGCTGATTGCTGTGTGATGGCTGATGCCGCCATCGCAGGCAAGCCAGTTCCCACAGTTAGATTTGTGAATCCATTCAGTGTGGGAGCGGGCTTGCCCGCGATGAGGCCCGGCCAGACACCACAAGGTCTCAGGCCTTACCGGTAATCAACCGGTACTTCTCCATCAACTGCTCTTCCGTTTCCGGATGGGCTTCATCCAGCGGAATGCAATCCACCGGGCACACTTGCTGGCACTGAGGCTCGTCATAGTGGCCGACGCACTGGGTGCACAGGTTGGGGTCGATCACGTAGATCTCTTCGCCTTGGGAAATCGCAGCGTTCGGGCACTCGGGTTCGCAGACGTCGCAGTTGATGCAATCGTCGGTGATGATCAAGGACATGGAAACTCCTGCCAGGGCTGTCAGCCAGGGCATCTGAAAACTAATGCGCGCAATTGTGCCGCATTGGCGCCCGCAGTGCGAGTGCACATGACCTGAGGTCAACTGGCATGTCTGTGTGGGCGCTCACCTGTGGCGAGCGCTTATTAGGGCAAGCCCGCTCGCCACAACAAGCCCACTCATCAGAAATTACTTCCTGAAGCGCAGCGTCAGCGCATCCGCGACAGCCGGGTGTACGAACTTGGTGATATCCCCGCCCAAAGCGGCAATTTCACGCACCAACGTCGAGGAAATGAACGAATAACGCTCCGACGGCGTGAGAAACAGGCTTTCCACGTCCGGCGCCAGTTGGCGGTTCATGTTGGCCAGCTGGAATTCGTATTCGAAGTCCGATACCGCACGCAGGCCGCGCAGGAATACATTGGCGTTCTGCTCTTTGGCGAAGTGCGCGAGCAAGGTCGAGAAACCCACCACTTCTACGTTGGGCAGGTGCTTGGTGACCTCACGCGCCAGTTCCACGCGCTGTTCCAGGGGAAACAGCGGGTTTTTCTTGGGGCTGGCAGCGACTGCGATGATCACATGGTCGAACAGGCGAGAGGCGCGTTCGACCAGATCGCCATGGCCTTTGGTAATCGGGTCGAAGGTTCCTGGGTACAACACTCGGTTCATCGCGTCGTCCTGGCGGAGTCCGTTGGGGAACCGGATGGTATCGCAGCCATCCCGGTCGGCCAAGTCAACTTATGCAGAAGAAAGCAGTATAGACATGGCGAATACCGTGTTTTTTCACGCTGTTTTCAGACGTTCGGCCAACGCTGTCGCCAGTTGCGCGGTTAATCCATACACCGACAATTGCGGATTAGCCCCAATGCTGGTGGGGAATAACGAGCCGTCGTGGATCGACAGGTTGCGCAGTTGGTGATGGCGACCGAGGCTGTCGGCCACTGCGGTTTTCGGGTCTTCACCCATGGCGCAACCGCCCATCACATGGGCACTGCCCAGCGTGGTTCGGTGCAGTTCCAGGCTCAGGCCGTCAATCAGGTTGCGTGCCTCAGCCAGGGTGTTCACGTAGCGCGCATCGTGATGCAGCGGCTTGACTGACTTGGCGCCCGCCGCGAACTGAATCTCGGCCATGCTGTGGAAGGCACGGCGCAGGCCGTCCCACGCGTAGGGCGAAACCTGGTAGTCGAGCACCGGCGTGCCGTCTGCGCGTAATTCCACTGTGCCGCCGGGGCTGTCGGGGTGGAAACCGTCGCGCAGCAGCGCGAGCATGGCGTGGGTGTGGGGCAATTGGCTCATGTCGAGCGCGTTCCCTGTGCCGTAGCCGCCGAACAGGGTGCTGGCCAATCCCGGGTGTAACGGCGGTGCCTCCAGCTTGTAGGACATTTTGCCGGTGGTACCGTCCTGCCATTGGAAGTGGTCGGAGTAGATCGACTGCGGCGCGCCGTAGAACGGGTTGATCACATCGTCGAACAAGCCGGCGGAGAAGTTCACCAAGTGCAGGAACGTTCGCTTGCCCAGCCGAGAATGCGGGTCAGGCGCGTCCGAGCGCATCAGCAGCGCCGGGCTGTTGATGCCGCCGCCCGCGAGCACGTAATGCTTGGCCTTGACCGTAATCTTGCGCCCGGTGGGTGCCACGCAGCGTTCGTCCATCGCCACGCATTCCAGGCTGCTGATGGTGTCGCCGCTGAATTTGAGGCGCTCGGCGCGGGCCAGGTACAGCAGCTCGCCGCCCTTTTCCAGGGTGGACGGGATGGTAGTTACCAGCATTGATTGCTTGGCGTTGACCGGGCAGCCCATGCCGCAGTAGCCCAGGTTGAAGCAGCCACGCACGTTGCGTGGGATCACGTGCCAGCTGTAACCGAGTTTTTCGCAGCCTTTGCGGATCACATCATTGTTGGCATTCGGTGGAATGGCCCACGGGGCGATGCCCAGGCGCTGTTCCATCTTCTCGAACCACGGTGCCATGTCGGCGCTGCTGTGGCCTTTTACTGCGTATTCACTGGCCCAGTGGGAAAGAGTGGCGTCGGGTGTACGAAAGCTCGACGTCCAGTTGATCAAGGTGGTGCCGCCTACGGCCCGGCCCTGCAGGATGGTGATCGCGCCGTCCTTACTCATGCGGCCGATGCCTTCCTGATAGAGGCTGGCGTAGGCCTCGTCTTCGAGCAGCTTGAAGTCGCTGCTGGTCTTGAGCGGGCCTTCTTCGATCAGCAGCACCTTGTAGCCGGCGGCGCTGAGGACCTCGGCGGTGGTGCCGCCACCGGCGCCGCTGCCGATAATTGCCACATCGGCTTCCAGGGTCAGATCGCCGTCAAGGGCAGCGCCATTGTGGGTTTTCCAGCCGCGGGCCAGGCCGTCGCGGAACAGATCGGGTACGGGCATAGGTGTGCACTCTTATTTTTTTGTACGAAGTGGCAACCAATGTGGGAGCTGGCTTACCTGCGATAGCGGTCTGCCTGCCGATCAATTCATCGCTGGCCCACCGCTATCGCAGGCAAGCCAGCTCCCACCTGTCTGAATGGGTTATCAACGTCAAATTTTGGGTGGCCCGGGGTAGCCGCAATGCGCCCAGGACTGCGGGCGGAAGTACCAAGCCATGATCACCAGCTTGAGCAGCGAGCCCTGGCCCATGCGCAGCAGGTTCAGGTAGCTGTTTTCCCAGCGGTGCAGGAAGTTGCGGATCTGCTCGCTACTGGCGTTTTCCCAACTGCCCCAGATACCGGTCAGTGGGCCGCGGGTGATGCCCATGCTCAATACGTCGAACAGTTGCTGGGTGAGCTTGAACATTTCCGGCGACAGGTGCTGGAGGCTGTAGTCGAGCTTTTTCAGGGTGTCTTCGATCCCGGCGACCACGTCCTGGGCGCTGGCCGCGCCTTCGAGCAGCACGGGGATTACCGCGCGCAAGAACGGTAAGTCACTGCTGCGCAACAGGGCAAAGCCGCTGGCCGGGGTGCTGCTGGAGCAGCCGCTGAGGCTGGCGCCTAGCCCGGCGGTGGCCAGGAATGCGCTGGCGCACAGGCCGATTTTCAGGACGCCGCGCCGCGACAGCGCAGGTGAATCAGTCAGGCTAGGGTTCATTGTTATTGTTACCCCGAGGTTGGCGGAATCAGCGAATAAACAGTTTTTGAATCAACGTCTGGATCGACTTGCCGTAAGGCGGGTAGATCAGCTTTGCCGCGTTCAGGCGCTGTTTCACCAGTACGCCCTTGGCTTTGCTGAACGTGAGGAAGCCTTCATGGCCGTGGTAGTGGCCCATGCCCGAGGGGCCGATGCCGCCAAAGGGCATGTCGTCCTGGGCCACATGCAGCAGGGTGTCGTTCAGGCACACGCCACCGGAGTGGGTTTCATGGAGTACGCGGTTCTGCTCGCCCTTGTTGTAGCCGAAGTAGTACAGGGCCAATGGGCGAGGGCGCTGGTTGATGTAGGCAAACGCCTGGTCAATGCCGCGATACGGCACGATCGGCAGCACCGGGCCGAAGATTTCGTCCTGCATCACGGTCATTTCATCGCTGACATTTAGCAGCAGGCTGTGGGCCATACGCCGTGCCTGGCCTTGGTCGTACAGCGGAATCAGGGTGGCGCCTTTGTCGGTGGCGTCTTTGACGTAGGCATTCAGCCGTGCCTGCTGCCTTTCGTTGATGATGGCGGTGTAGTCCGGGTTGTCGGCCAGGGTCGGATAAAACCCGCGAACGGCTTTGCTGTAGGCCTCGACGAACCCTTCGACGCGATCTTCCGGCACCAGCACGTAGTCCGGCGCTACACAGGTTTGCCCGGCATTCAGGCATTTGCCGAAGGCGATGCGCTCGGCGGCGTCCTTGAGCGGTACGTCGGCGGAGACAATCGCCGGCGACTTGCCGCCCAGCTCCAGCGTAACCGGCGTGAGATGCTCGGCAGCGGCGCGCATCACGTGCTTGCCGATGCTGGTGGCGCCGGTAAACAGCAGGTGATCGAAGCGCAATTTGGAGAACGCCATGCCCACTTCGGCTTCGCCCAGCACCACGCATACCAAGTCTTCGGGGAAGATTTTCGCCAACAACGCCTTGAGCAGTTCACCCGTGGCGGGCGTGGATTCGCTGAGCTTGAGCATCACCCGGTTACCGGCCGCCAGAGCGCCGACCAACGGGCCAATGGCCAAATACAGTGGGTAGTTCCACGGCACGATCACCCCAACCACGCCCAGCGGTTGGTAGATGACTTTGGCCGACGCGGGTTGGAAGGCAATGCCTACGGCGCGGCGGGAAGGTTTCATCCAGCCCTTTAGGTGTTTACTGGCGTAGTGAATGCCATGCAAGCTCGGCATCAGTTCGGCGAACAGGGTTTCGTCTGCGCTGCGATGGCTGAAGTCCTGGCTGATCGCGTTGATCAGGGCTTGGCGTTCGTCGCTGAGCAAGTCGCGCAAGGCTTTGAGCCATTGCTGACGCTGCGCCGCCGGCGGCATCGGGTTGGCGGCATAGGCGCGGCGTTGGGCGTCGAACAGGTCCTGGAGTTGATCCAGCGCCTGGGAATCTTGCAGGTAGGCAACGGTGGCAGACATGGTGCAGTTCCCAATTGTTATAGGTCTGCCTGGATTTTTAGAGTCATTGCTCTAAATTGTCAAATGTCATTGCAGCAACAAGCGGATTTATCCAGACAAGGATAGGCCGTAAGATGCCCCATCACGTGTTTAGAAGCTGATCCCCTATGGCACCACGAGTAAAGACCAGCGAGCGCATTGTGCAAACCAGCCTGGAGCTTTTTAACCAGCAGGGCGAGCGCAGCATCAGCACCAACCACATTGCCGCCCACATGGAGATTTCCCCGGGCAACCTGTACTACCACTTCCCCAACAAGCAGGCGATCATCGCCGTGCTGTTTCGCGAATACGAAGTGTTGGTGGACAGTTTCCTGCGCCCGCCTCAAGGCCGTGCGGTAACCGTTGAAGACAAACGCTTCTACCTGCAGGCCGTGCTGGCCGGCATGTGGCGCTACCGTTTCCTGCACCGTGACCTCGAGCACCTGCTGGAAAGCGACCCGGAACTGGCCACCGGCTACCGGCGTTTCTCTCAGCGTTGCCTGATCCAGGGCGGCGCTATCTATCAGGGGTTCGTGGATGCCGGCATCCTCAATATGGACCCGATACAAACCGAGGCCCTGACCCTCAATGCCTGGATCATCCTCACTTCCTGGGTGCGTTTCCTGTGCACCACCAATGAAAACTCCACCCATTTGAGCGCCGAGGCGATCAAGCGCGGGGTGTATCAGGTGCTGGTGCTGGAAGCAGGGTTTGTCACGCCCCAGGCGAAAGAGGCGGTGGACGCCTTGTTCAAAGAGTTTTACGTGCCGTTGAACCAGGCACTGGAAGAAGTGAAGTAGGACCTTTCCCGAATGTGTTCACAGGAGTCCGTCATGCCGCTTGCCCAACTGATCAGCCCCCAGCAATTAGCCGAGCGCCAGCAGGCTGCCGGGCTGGTGATCCTGGATTGCCGCTTTGCCTTGGAAGACCCGGACTACGGGCTTTGCAGCTATGCCGAAGGGCATATCGAAGGGGCGCAATACGCTGATCTGGAGCGCCACCTCAGCGGTCCGGTGACCAAAGGCGTGACCGGCCGACACCCATTGCCAGCCGCGGACACGTTCACCGAGCAACTGCGGGCTTGGGGTATCAACGCCGACACCGACATCGTGCTGTATGACGACGGCCCCGGTGCCTATGCCGCCCGCGCCTGGTGGCTGCTGGCCTGGCTGGGCAAGCGTGATGCTGTGTTTATCCTGGACGGTGGCCTCAAGGCCTGGCACGCCGCCGGTTTCCCGCTGAGCCTGGACGCGCCGGTGGTTGAGCCGGGGACGTTTGCCGGTACGCCGGACAATCACTTGGTGCTGGACGCCGAACACCTGCAAAAACGCCTGGGCGAACCGGGCATGACCTTGATTGATGCTCGGGCTCAAGCGCGCTTTCGTGGCGACGTGGAACCTATCGACCCCATCGCCGGGCACATTCCCGGTGCGCAATGTGCGGCGTTCAATGAAAACCTGGGCAGTGATGGCCGCTTTCTTCCGGCTGAGCAGCTCAAGCAGCGCTTCGCCGCGCAGTTGCAGGGCCGTTCGCCGGATGCGCTGGTGGCGTATTGCGGTTCGGGCGTGACGGCGTGTCATAACCTGTTTGCGTTGAGCTTGGCGGGTTATCCGTTGGGCAAGCTGTATGCGGGGTCGTGGAGCGAGTGGATTACTGATCCGGCGCGGGAAATTGCGACCGGCGACTGAGCTGTCAGGTCTGTAAACCCAATCAAAATGTGGGAGCTGGCTAGCCTGCGATGCCGGTGTGTCAGCTAAAAATCGGCTAACTGAAAAGCCCGCTCGCCACGAAAGCCCATCTGCTACAGATTTTGCGCTCACCGAAAGTTGTGTAGATACCTATGCGCATTGCAGGCAAGCCCGCTCCCACATTATTTATCGTGTTTCTCCAGTAGCCACTGGGGGATTCGGCGCTCCAGGTAGTAGCTGGGGCGCTTGAGCGAACCATCGACAAACCCCACATGCCCACCCTTGGTCAATAACTCGAACTCGGTGCATTCCGACAATTCACTGGCCTCGGGCAAGCTGTGGGCGAACACGAACGGGTCATCGGCGGCCTGGATAATCAGGGTGGGGGTGCGGATAGCACCCAGGTAATACCGACTGGATGCGCGGCGGTAATAGTCCTCGGCGCTGAGGAAGCCGTGCAGCGGCGCGGTCACCCTCCCATCGAAGTCCCAGAACGTGCGCATCTTCTCCAGCGAGCCCAGTGCCTCCAGGGTTTTCAGCCCGTCAGCCTGGCCATCCTGTAAAAAGCGCCGCTGCTTGGCGCGGATATACGCCAGCATCTCGCGCATAAAGTGCTTCTGATAAACCCGCGAAAAGCCCAGCCCGATGCGATCGGCGCATTGATCCAGCCGAAACGGCACCGACACCGCCGCGGCGCCGTGCAACCCCGAGGCCTCGCCGGTTTCCCCCAAATGCTTGAGCAGCACATTGCCGCCCAGGGAATAACCCACTGCGTACAGCGGCGCCAACGGCCGCTTGGCCCGCAGATGGGCAATCGCTGCCGCCAGGTCTTCGCTGGCGCCCGAGTGGTAACTGCGCGCTAGCAGGTTCGGCTCGCCCGAGCACCCGCGCCAGTTCAACGCTGCGCTGGCCCAGCCTTGAGCCGCGAGGGTTTTTTGCAGGCCGGCCACGTAGGGCGAGTTGGATGAACCCGTCAGCCCATGCAGTACCAGCACTAATGGCGCTTGTGCGTCGTGGGGGCCGTGCCAGTCGAGGTCGAGGAAGTCGCCGTCGTCCAGCCACAAGCGTTCGCGTTGGCGTTCGATATGGGTGGTGGTGCGCCACAGCGGCCCCCACAGCGTTTGCAGATGGGGGTTGCCGAGGCCGAAGGCGGGTTTGAACAGGTCGGAAGAAGGGGTCATGTAACTCTCGGTAGCAAGTGAACTCACTGTGGCGAGCGAGCTTGCTCACGCTGGGCTGCGGAGCAGCCCTATCAAGAACACCGCACTTATTCAGCCAGAACACTATTGCAGGTTTTGGGGCTGCTTTGCAGCCCAGCGGGAGCAAGCGCCCTCGCCACAATTGAAGCCAGGCTGAAAGACTAGGCAGCGATTTCGACCAACCGATGCCACAACGCGTAATACACCCGCCCGGACTTCTGCTCCCGGTGCAGGCGCCAGCTGCCCGGCAGGCCGAGGGTAGACGGGGCGGTCTCACTCTCAGTGTAGATCCACGCATCCGCAGCCAGCCACTGTCGCTCTTCCAGCAACGCACACACCGTCGGCAACAGGTTTTGATTGAACGGCGGGTCGAGGAACACCACGTCGTACTCAGTCGCCGCCTGGGTTTCCAGGTAGCGCAGCGCGTCGGCGGTCTGAACCTGGCCGGTGGTGCAACGCAGTGTGCCCAGGTGTTCCTTGAGGCTGGACACCGCCACATTGCTGGCATCCAGCGCCTGGCCCTGGGCCGCGCCACGGGACAGCGCCTCCAGGAACAGCGCGCCGCTGCCGGCGAACGGGTCCAGCACTTTGGCCCCGCCGATGTACGGCGCGAGCCAGTTGAACAGGGTTTCACGCACGCGATCCGGCGTCGGGCGCAGGCCTACGACGTCGGGGAAGCTCAGCTTGCGACTGCCCCATTCACCGCCAATGATGCGCAGTTGGCCCACACCGTTATGCACGTTGTGGACAGGTTTTTTTGGGCGAGATGAACTGGCCATTAATGCTCCGGAACCCCGAGCGGCTGCTCGGCAGGTTTATCAGTGGGGGGCGGTAGTGGCTTTTGCGCAATCGTCGGGCCGGCGGTCACGATGACCATCTTGTCGGCGCTCAAGTGTTTGTTCAATGCAGCCTTGACCTGCTCTACGGTAAGGGCCTGGGATTGTTTCATGAAATCTTCCAGATAGCTCAGCGGCAGGTTGTAGAAACCCATCGCGCCCAGTTGCCCGGCAATATCGGCGTTGCTGGCGGTGGACAGCGGGAAGCTGCCGGCCAGCTCACGCTTGGCGTCATCCAGTTCCTTTTGCGTCGGGCCGGTCTTGAGGTAGTCGGCCAGTACGTCCTCAACCAGGCGCAGGGTGCCGCCGCTCATTTCGGCGCGGGTCTGCAGGTTGATCATGAACGGGCCGCGTACTTGCATCGGCGAGAAACCGGAGTACACGCCATAGGTCAGGCCGCGTTTCTCGCGCACTTCGCTCATCAAGCGGGTGCCGAAACCACCGCCGCCGAGGATCTGGTTGCCCAGGGACAAGGCTGCGTAGTCCGGGTCGGCGCGGTCGATGCCCAGTTGCGCGAACAGCAGGTGCGTCTGCTTGGATGGGAACTCAATATGGCTCAGGCCGGCTTTGGGTTCGGTCGGTTGGGCGATCTTCGCCAGGGCCGGGCCTTTAGGCAGCGATGCGGAGACCTTGGCGGTCATGGCTTCGGCCTCGGCGCGGGTCAGGTCGCCTACAACGGCAATCACCGCGTTACCGGCGGCGTAAGCCTTGGCGTGGAAGGCCTGCAGCTGCGCGAGGGTAATCTTCGGAATGCTTTCAGGCGTGCCTTCGCTCGGGTGAGCGTAAGGGTGGTCGCCGTACAGGCGCTTGAACAGCTCAAGGCTGGCCAGTTTAGCCGGGTTCTGTTTCTGGTATTCAAAACCGGCAAGGATCTGGTTCTTGATCCGCGCCAGGGAGTCTGCCGGGAAGGTCGGCTTGCCGATCACGTCGTCGAACAGCGTCAGGGCTGCGTCGCGCTTGTCGCTGTCACTCAGGCTGCGCAGGGACACCAGCGCCATGTCGCGGTAGGCGCCATTGCCAAAGTCGGCGCCCAGGCTTTCAAAGCCACTGGCGATCTGGCTGACGCCCTTGCCCGGCACACCTTCATTGAGCATGGCGTTGGTCAGCAGGGCCACACCGGGCGTGTTGCCGTCCTGGCTGCTGCCGGCGGCGAACAGGATGCGCACGTCGAACATCGGCAATTCGTGGGCTTCGACGAACAGCACCTTGGCGCCTTCGGCGGTGGTCCAGGTTTGCACGTCGAGCTTGCGGTTGGTCGGCGCCTTGCCGTCCAGCTCCGCCAAAGATTGCAGTTTGCTGGCCGATTGGGCCTTGTCCAGCGCCTGGCTGGCCACGGATTCGCTCGGGCGCAGGAAATACACGGCGCTGGCGGCGATCGCGGTGACGGCGATCAGGGCTGGCAGGATCAGGCGGCTGCTTTTGCGATCACTCATGAGCGGTCTCCTCAGGCAAAACATGGGCGACGCTCAAACGCTCGCGGGTGAAATAAGTACGTGCGGCCTTCTGGATATCTTCCGGGGTCACGCTTTGCAGGTCGGCCAACTCGGTGTCCATCAGTTTCCAGGACAGCCCGACAGTTTCCAGGGAGCCAATGGCCGTGGCCTGGCTGGTGATGGAATCGCGCTGGTAGACCACGCCGGCGATGACCTGGGCGCGGATACGCTCCAGTTCTTCGGTGGTCGGCGGTTTGGCTTTCAATTCGTCCAGCAGGTGCCACAGGCCGGCTTCGGCTTGGGCAATGGTCTTTTTCTTCTGCTGGTTCGGCGTGGCCGTCAGGGTGAACAGGCTGTCACCCCGGGTGTAGGCGTCGTAGCTGGTGGAGGCGGCGGATACCAGCTCTTCACCGCGTTCCAGTTGCTCGGAAATACGCGCACTGTAGCCGCCATCGAGCAGGGCCGAGAGCAGGCGCAGGGCCTGAACCGAGCGTTTGTCTTCGGCGGTGGCCAGGCCTGGCACGTTGAAGCCCAGGATCACGCTCGGCAGTTGGGTCTGCACGTGCAGGGTCAGCAGGCGTTCGCCAGGCTCGGCGAGCTCCAGTGGGATTTTCGCGGGCGGCACATCACGCTTGGGGATTGGGCCGAAATAACGCTGAGCCAGGTTCTTGACCTCATCCGGGGTCACGTCACCGACTACCACCAGCGTGGCGTTGTTCGGTACATACCAGGATTGATACCAGTGGCGCAGCTCTTCGACTTTCATGCGCTCCAGGTCAGCCATCCAGCCGATGGTCGGCGTGTGGTAACCGCTGGCCGGGTAGGCCATGGCCTTGAAGCGCTCGTAGGCCTTGGACATCGGGTTATCGTCGGTGCGCAGGCGGCGCTCTTCCTTGATGACCTCGATCTCGCGGCTGAACTCATCCGCCGGCAGGCGCAGGCTGGCCATGCGGTCGGCTTCCAGCTCGAAAGCGACGCCCAGGCGATCACGGGCCAGTACTTGGTAGTAGGCGGTGTAGTCATCGCTGGTGAAGGCGTTTTCTTCGGCGCCTAGGTCGCGCAGGATCAGTGAGGCTTCGCCGGGGCCGACTTTCGCGCTGCCCTTGAACATCATGTGTTCCAGGGCGTGGGACAAACCGGTCTGGCCCGGGGTTTCGTAGCTCGAACCAACCTTGTACCAGACCTGGGAAACCACCACCGGCGCGCGATGATCTTCGCGCACGACCACTTTAAGGCCGTTATCCAGGGTGAATTCATGGGTGGGTTGTGGGTCGGCAGCCAAAGCTGAAAGGGGCAGACAAACTGTGCTGAACAGCAGGCCTGCAGCGCGGCGGGCTAGAGCATTCATTCGTTTTTAAACCTGTTGGGCTGCCCGCTTGGTCTTAGCGTCGGCGGGCGAGGAGGTTAGGGCGTGTCATTCCTCATTACCAGTACCGCGCCGCAGCCTGCTAGTGTGCAGGGCAAGGCGCGAGGAGCGCGATTTGGTTTTTCCAAATAAGCTCCGAGTAACGCAGCCCAGCACACTAACAGGCCCGGCCCTTCGGGTTGTGCCTAAAAGCAAGCCAGGCTGCGTTTGCAGGCCTGGGCAAGGGAAGCACATTCCCGGCGGCCTGCGCCTTGCCTGGCTTGCTTTTAGGCGGCAACGCGGTACTGGTAATGAGGAATGACACGCCCTAGGATACTGATCCGATTTGGACACGGCCACCATGGCGGTCATCTTGTTCCGGATCCAGTCGTAGGAACGTGGAGGTTAAAGGTGTTTTTTCCCGACAATCTTCCACTTTTCGCCGATTTTATCGCTTCAGTCCTTTATTGAAACGATTTGTTGAGGCCTTTATTTACGCCTTACAAAATGTTGCGCATGAACAAGCGAGCGTTAAAGCAGTCTGTTCTGCATCGAATTTATTTACCGAGGCGCCCTGGCGCATCGCTACTTTGAGATAGCCGTCCTCCATGTTTGGTTCCAACGACGACAAGAAGAGCCCAGCTGCGGCTGGCGAGAAAAAAGGCCTGTTCGGATGGCTGCGCAAAAAGCCGCAGGAAACCGTCGTCGAACAGCCGCAGGTTCAACCTGAGCCTATCCCTGAACCGATAGTAGAAGCCGAACCGGTTGCTGAAATCCCGGCACCGGTGGTGTTGCCGATGGCCGAGCCGGTGTTGCAGCCGGTGGCTGAAGCCGCGCCGGAACCTGAGCCCGAGCACAAGCCGTGGCTTGAGCTGCCGGTGGCCGAAGAGCCCGTAGCGCTGGTTGACGATGTGCAGGCCGAACATGTGGCGCCGCCGATTCCGTCGGTGGTTGAGCCGGTGGAAGTGGTGGTTGAAGCGCTGCCGGTAGTCGAAGTGCCTGCGCCGGTCGTTGTTGAGCCGACGCCTGTGCCTGTCGTCGTGGCCGCGCCTGCCGTTATCGAGCCGCCTGTCGAACAAGAGCCGGTCACCGCTGCTGTCGAAACCAGCAAAACCGGCTTCTTCGCGCGCCTCAAGCAGGGCCTGAGCAAGACCAGCGCCAGCATTGGCGAAGGCATGGCCAGCCTGTTCCTGGGCAAGAAGGTCATCGATGACGAGCTGCTGGAAGACATTGAAACCCGCCTGCTGACGGCCGACGTGGGCGTTGAAGCCACCGCCGTGATCATCCAGAGCCTGACCCAGAAGGTCGCACGCAAGCAACTGACCGACGCCGACGCGCTCTACAAATCCCTGCAGGCAGAGCTGGCTGCGATGCTCAAACCGGTAGAAGCCCCGCTGGTGATCACGCCGAACAAGCCGTTTGTGATCCTGGTGGTCGGCGTCAACGGCGCCGGCAAAACCACCACCATCGGCAAGCTGGCCAAAAAGCTGCAGTTGGAAGGCAAGAAAGTCATGCTCGCCGCCGGCGACACCTTCCGCGCCGCTGCCGTGGAGCAACTGCAGGTCTGGGGTGAGCGCAACAAGATCCCGGTGATCGCCCAGCACACCGGCGCCGACTCTGCCTCGGTGATCTTCGACGCCGTGCAAGCCGCCAAGGCGCGCAACATCGACGTGCTGATCGCCGATACCGCCGGTCGCCTGCACACCAAAGACAACTTGATGGAAGAGTTGAAGAAAGTACGCCGCGTGATCAGCAAGCTCGACGCCGAGGCACCGCATGAAGTCTTGCTGGTGCTTGACGCCGGCACCGGCCAGAACGCCATCAGCCAGGCCAAACAATTCAACCAGACGGTGCAACTGACCGGCCTGGCATTGACTAAGCTCGACGGCACAGCCAAAGGCGGCGTGATCTTCGCCCTGGCTAAACAGTTCGGGTTGCCGATTCGTTACATCGGCGTCGGTGAAGGTATCGACGACCTGCGCACCTTTGAAGCCGAACCCTTTGTACAGGCACTCTTTGCCGAGCGGGAGCGTTCATGATTCGATTCGAACAGGTCGGTAAACGCTATGCCAACGGGCATGTGGGCTTGCATGAGCTGAGCTTTCGAGTGCGTCGCGGCGAATTCTTGTTCGTGACCGGTCACTCGGGCGCGGGCAAAAGTACGCTGTTGCGCCTGCTGCTGGCCATGGAGCGTCCGACCACTGGCAAGTTGCTGCTGGCGGGCCAGGATCTGGCCACTATCAGCAACGCACAGATTCCTTTCCTGCGCCGTCAGATCGGCGTGGTGTTTCAGAACCACCAGTTGCTGTTCGATCGCACGGTGTTCAACAACATTGCCTTGCCGTTGCAGATCCTGGGGCTGTCCAAGGCCGAGATCGTCAAGCGTGTGGATTCGGCGCTGGAGCGCGTGGCGCTGTCGGATAAAACCGATCTGTACCCAGGCGACCTGTCCACCGGCCAGCAACAACGCGTCGGCATTGCCCGCGCCATCGTCCACCGCCCGGCCTTGCTGCTGGCGGACGAACCCACCGGTAACCTCGACCCGCGCCTGGCGGCCGAGATCATGGGCGTGTTCGAAGACATCAACCGCCTGGGCACCAGCGTGCTGATCGCCAGTCACGACCTGGCGTTGATCGCGCGTATGCGCCATCGCATGCTGACCCTGCAACGCGGCCGCCTGATCGGCGACGGGGAGGCCGGCGTATGAGTGCAACACGCAGCCCTAAAGTCTCCGAACGCGTGGCGCCAAAAGCGGCCGACCCGCAACCGCAGAAGAAAAAACGCGATGAAGACGATGGTCCGGATTTCAGCACGCTGCTGCGCGCCTGGATCGAAAGCCATCGCGCCAGCCTGCTCGACAGCCTGCGCCGCCTGGCCAAGCAGCCGATTGGCAGCTTTTTCACCTGCCTGGTGATGGCCGTGGCGCTGAGCCTGCCGATGGGTTTGTCGCTGCTGCTTAATAATGTCGAGCGTCTGGGCGGTTCCTGGCAGCGTGCGGCGCAGATTTCGCTGTACCTGAACCTCGACGCCAGCGCCAAAGATGGCGAAAGCTTGCGCGACGACATCAAGAACCTGCCGGGTGTGGCGGACGCCGAATACATCAGCCGCGACCAGGCCCTTGAGGAGTTTCAGCAGCAGTCTGGCCTGGGCGAGGCGCTCAAGGAGCTGCCGCAGAACCCGCTGCCGGGCGTGGTGCTGGTGACGCCGAATGAAGTCGACAAGCCGGCGCTTGAGGCCCTGCGACAAAAACTCGCAGAGATGCCCAAGGTGCAACAGGCGCAACTTGATCTAGTCTGGGTAGAGCGTCTTGCCGCGATTCTCAAGCTGGGCGACCGCTTTGTGTTCGGTTTGACGGTGCTGTTGGTGTCTGCATTACTTTTGGTGATAGGTAATACCATTCGTCTTCATATTGAAAACCGTCGCATCGAGATAGAAGTGATTAAACTGGTCGGCGGCACGGACAGCTATGTGCGTCGTCCTTTTCTGTACATGGGCGCGCTTTATGGCTTTGGTGCCGGGATTTTGTCCTGGGGCGTGCTAGCGTTTGGCCTTGACTGGCTGAACGACGCGGTAGTCGGGCTTGCCGGCTTGTACGGCAGCGATTTTGCCTTGGCCGGCGTGCCGGTTGCCGATGGTTTGTCACTCTTGCTTGGCGCGGTATTGTTGGGGTATATCGGTGCGTGGATTGCGGTCGCTCGTCATTTACGTGAGTTGGCGCCGAAGTAGTTAATGTCAGATTAATGTGGTTTCGTTTGTATTGACCGTATCAGTGGTTTAGGGAACTTGTCCTACGGTTCCCGGTCAATTTTCGCAGTGCTGAACTGCACGAGTTATGTGAGTCGGAGGTTTTTTCGTATGACCACTTCTTTGCAACCTGCTTATGCCTTGGTCCCAGGTGCGAACCTGGAAGCCTATGTGCACACGGTCAACAGCATTCCATTGCTGACGCCCGAGCAGGAGCGTGAACTGGCCGAGAGTCTCTACTATGAGCAGGATTTGGGGGCGGCTCGGCAGATGGTGCTCGCCCACCTGCGTTTTGTCGTACATATCGCCCGTAGCTATAGCGGCTACGGCCTGGCCCAGGCTGACCTGATCCAGGAAGGCAACGTCGGCCTGATGAAGGCTGTAAAACGCTTCAACCCGGAAATGGGTGTACGTCTGGTGTCGTTTGCTGTGCACTGGATCAAGGCGGAAATCCACGAGTTCATCCTGCGCAACTGGCGCATCGTGAAGGTGGCGACCACCAAGGCCCAGCGCAAACTGTTCTTCAACCTGCGCAGCCAGAAAAAACGCCTGGCGTGGCTGAATAACGAGGAAGTCCACCGTGTGGCCGAAAGCCTCGGTGTGGAGCCGCGTGAAGTGCGCGAGATGGAAAGCCGCCTGACCGGCCATGATATGGCCTTCGATCCGGCCGCAGAAGCGGACGACGACAGCGCCTTCCAATCGCCGGCCAACTACCTGGAAGACCACCGGTACGACCCGGCGCGTCAACTGGAAGACGCCGACTGGAGCGACAACTCCAACCACAACCTGCACGAAGCGTTGGAAGTGTTGGACGACCGCAGCCGTGACATCCTCTACCAGCGCTGGCTGGCAGAAGAAAAAGCCACGCTGCACGACCTGGCGCAGAAGTACAACGTGTCAGCCGAGCGGATTCGTCAGCTTGAGAAAAGCGCGATGAACAAGCTGAAGTTGTCGATCGCTGCTTAAAGGCTGCGAAAAGACAAAAAAATGCCCCGATCGAGAGATCGGGGCATTTTTGTTTGCATTCGAAAATCTCAAGTCCAACTCGGCCAGCTCCCACAGGGGGATGTGGTGTCAGTCGGACCAAGGTGCCTTGCGAGAGTTGTTCAACTCCACCAGATAACCATCCCCGCCCAATTGGCTCATCTGCTGGCGAATCCACGCCGCTCGCCGCGCCACATACGCGGTCGGATGGCTGGCACTCCACACCCGTGGGTTCGGCAACACTGCCGCCAAATAGCTGGCCTGCTGGCGAGAAAGCGCCTTGGCACTCACCCCAAAGTGATGCCGCGCCGCCGCTTCTGCGCCGAAAACACCTTCATCCCACTCCACGCTGTTGAGGTACACCTCAAGAATCCGCTGCTTGGGCCAGAACACTTCGATCAACCCGGTAAACCAAGCCTCCAGGCCTTTGCGCAAGTAACTGCGCCCGGCCCACAGGAACAGGTTCTTCGACACCTGTTGGCTCAACGTGCTGGCGCCGCGAATCGAACCGCCGCGCTCGTTGTGCAGCAGCGCCGCCTGAATCGCGCCAAAATCAAAACCCCAGTGCTGCGGGAAGCGCTGGTCTTCACCGGCCATCACCGCCACTTTGAGGTCATCGGAGATCTCGTCCCACGCCACCCACGTGCGTTGCAGGTCGATCGGCTCGCCGTCGATCCAGGATTCGACCTTGCGCTCCACCATCAGCGCGGTGAACGGTGGCGGCACGACACGAAACAGCAGCACCAGCAGCACACTGCCGATGGCAAACCATTTCACGACTTTGAGAAAACGCTTGAAGAGGAGACGCAGCATAGAGATGGCTTGGCCGAACCCGTTGAGCGGGCCATTATACAGACCCGGCCCTTTGAGTCTGATTGGAGTTCCTCATGCTGCGTAGCTTTCTGATGCTGGCTGCCTTTTTCGGCTTCACCGGCGTCGCCCTCGGCGCCTTTGCTGCTCACGGCCTGAAAAACCGCCTGAGCGCCGAGTACCTGGCGATCTTCCACACCGGCGTGACTTACCAACTGGTGCATGCCCTGGCGCTCTTCTGCGTGGCGTTGTTGGCTGCGCATATTCCTGGCCGACTGATCGGCTGGGCGGGTATCTCCTTTACTGTCGGCATCCTGCTGTTCTCCGGCAGTTTGTATGCGCTGACCCTGACCGGCATCAGCAAACTGGGGATCATCACGCCATTTGGCGGGCTGGCGTTTCTGCTCGGCTGGTTCTTCCTCGGTCTTGCTGCATGGCGCCTGCAGGCCATCTGACCGAGGGGCTTCTGACCAAGGGGCTTGGGCCGACAACCATGATCGGGCTAGAATGCTGGCCCCTAAAAACGATGGCGGCCCGTGGCATGCGCATTCAGTTGAACGGCGAATCCTTTGAACTGCCCGACGGTGAAACCGTTGCGGCCCTGCTGACCCGTCTGGACCTGACCGGGCGTCGCGTCGCAGTGGAGCTCAACCTGGATATCGTCCCGCGTAGCCTGCACGTCGAAACCGCGCTCACCGAAGGTGATCAGGTCGAAGTGGTCCACGCCATCGGTGGCGGCTAGCCGCCCGGCGCTCAAGGGCGCCATCCCGCATTCTGCAGAACCTCACTCCAATTCGAGGATTTCCCATGAGCATCGTTCGTAGCGACAAGCCCTTCGTCCTGGCCGGTCGCACCTACCAGTCCCGT
Organism: Pseudomonas sp. ArH3a; assembly: GCF_022648765.1. Taxonomy (NCBI): domain Bacteria; kingdom Pseudomonadati; phylum Pseudomonadota; class Gammaproteobacteria; order Pseudomonadales; family Pseudomonadaceae; genus Pseudomonas; species Pseudomonas sp. ArH3a. The sequence continues at coordinate 6,566,043 of NZ_CP080330.1, read as the reverse complement.
CTGCTGGTCGGCACCGGCAAGTACCGTGACATGGAAGAAACCCGCCTGGCCATCGAGGCCTCGGGTGCCGAGATCGTCACCTTCGCCGTGCGCCGTACCAACCTCGGCCAGATCGAAGGCGAGCCGAACCTGCTCGAAGTGCTGTCGCCGGATCGCTACACTTTCTTGCCGAACACCGCCGGTTGCTACGACGCCATCGAAGCCGTGCGCACTTGCCGCCTGGCCCGTGAGCTGCTCGACGGCCACAACCTGGTGAAGCTGGAAGTGCTGGCCGACCAGAAAACCCTGTTCCCCAACGTGATCGAAACCCTCAAGGCCGCCGAAACGCTGGTCAAGGAAGGTTTCGACGTGATGGTCTACACCAGCGATGACCCGATCATTGCCCGCCAACTGGCGGAAATCGGTTGCATCGCGGTGATGCCGCTGGCTGGCCTGATCGGTTCCGGCCTGGGTATCTGCAATCCGTATAACCTGCAGATCATCCTCGAAGAAGCCAAGATCCCGGTGCTGGTGGATGCGGGCGTGGGCACTGCCTCCGACGCCACCATCGCCATGGAACTGGGCTGCGATGCGGTGCTGATGAACTCGGCCATCGCCCATGCCCAGCAGCCGATCATGATGGCCGAAGCCATGAATCACGCGATCGTCGCAGGCCGCTTGGCCTACCTCGCCGGCCGCATGCCGAAAAAACTGTACGCCAGCGCCTCCTCGCCGCTGGATGGTCTGATCAAGTAAGAGCCATTGATGACTGAATCAAACGAAACGCCGAACACCGTGGAAGAAGGCGACGAGTCCAAGCACCGCCGCATCAAGAGTTTTGTGATGCGCGCCGGTCGCATGACCGAAGGCCAGCAAAAGGGCTTGGAGCAGGGCACGCCGCTGTTCGTATTGCCATTGGCCGACGCGCCGGTGGATTACGACCAGGTGTTCGGCCGTTCGGCCCCGCGTTCCCTCGAAATCGGTTTCGGCATGGGCCACTCCCTGTTGGAAATGGCCGCAGCCTCGCCGGAGCAGGACTTCATCGGTGTGGAAGTACACCGCCCGGGTGTCGGCGCGCTGCTCAACGGCGTGCTCACCCAGGGCCTGACTAACCTGCGGGTCTATGACTGCGACGCGATTGAAGTGCTCAACCGCTGCATCGCCGACAACAGCCTCGACCGCCTGATGCTGTTCTTCCCGGACCCTTGGCACAAATCCCGTCACCACAAGCGCCGTATCGTCCAGGCGTCCTTCGCGGAACTGGTGCGCAGCAAGTTGAAAGTCGGCGGCATCCTGCACATGGCCACCGACTGGGAACCGTACGCGGAATACATGCTGGAAGTGATGAACGTCGCCCCTGGCTACCGCAACCTGGCCGAAGACGGCAAATGCGTGCCACGCCCGGCTGAGCGCCCGATCACCAAGTTCGAACGCCGCGGCGAGCGGTTGGGGCATGGGGTTTGGGATTTGAAGTTCGAGAAATTGGCGTAACTCGCCACTGATTTGAAATGCAATCCAATGTGGGAGCTGGCTTGCCTGCGATGCAGACACCTCGGTGTATCAGTGATACCCAGGTGATGCTATCGCAGGCAAGCCAGCTCCCACATTTGGTTTTGTGTTGGGTTTGGGGTCAGCGGCGGTCTGCGACGACGCCAATCAACACCAGCACCACCACCAACACGGGTGCCAGGCTGTAGTTATTGAACTGGCTCAGGCCCCGCACAATCCACGGTGTGGCATAGATCAACGCCGCACCGCTACCGATCATGCACACCAGCGCCATCAACGGTACGCGCAATGCACCGGCGATGCTGCCCAGTCGCGCCTCAACCCAGCCTTTGATGTCCGCGCCGAACAGCACCAGCAAGCAGCCGACGAGGGCCAGGGAGATTTCCGACAGGTTGCTACGGCTCCAGCGGGAGACGGTGGCGAGCAGGTCGAGTACCAAATCCATTCGATTTCCTTAAGAGCGATCAGCTCAAAAACGTCTGCAACAGGTCATTGAGAAAGAGTTGCCCGCGGTCGGTCGCCGCCAGGCGTGACGGTTCGACCTGCATTAAGCCACTTTGTTCTGCCTCACGGCGGCCTTCGTCCAGGCTCGCCAGATCAAGGCCGGTGCGCTCGGCGTAGAGCTTGGCGTCAACGCCTTCGGTGAGCCGCAATGCGTTCATCAGAAACTCGAACGGCAGTTCTTCGTTGGTCAGTTCTTTCGCCCCGGCCTGGAAGCTTTTGGCCGGGTTGAGGTAGTCCTTCGGTGCGCGGGTCTTCCAGGTGCGCACGATGCGCCCGTCCGGGTGGCTGAGCTTGCCATGGGCACCGGCGCCGATGCCGATAAAATCGCCGAAGCTCCAGTAATTCAGGTTATGCCGCGCCGGGCGACCCGGTTGGGCATAGGCCGACACTTCATATTGCGCGTAACCGTGTTCGGCCAGCAGCGCCTGGCCGGCTTCCTGGATGTCCCACAATGTGTCGTCTTCCGGCAGCGCGGGCGGCTGGTTCCAGAACACGGTGTTGGGTTCCAGGGTCAGTTGGTACCAGGACAAGTGCGTCGGCTTCAGTGCGATAGCTTGGCGCAAGTCGCTCAGGGCATCGTCCAAGGACTGATCGGGCAAGCCGTGCATCAAGTCCAAGTTGAAGTTATCGAACCCGGCCTGGCGCGCCATGCCCGCTGCGCGCACCGCTTCGTCGCCATTGTGAATGCGGCCCAGGGCCTCGAGCTTTTGCTGCTGGAAGCTCTGGATGCCGATGGACAGACGATTGATCCCCAGCTTGCGGTATGCCACGAACTTCTCTTGCTCGAAGGTCCCGGGGTTGGCTTCCAGGGTGATCTCGATGTCGCCGGCAAACGGGATACGCGCTTGCACACCCTTGAGCAAGCGCCCCAGCGCGGCGGCGCTGAACAGGCTCGGCGTGCCGCCACCGAAAAAGATCGAGCTGAGTTCACGGCCGTAAACCGCGTGCAGGTCTTGATCAAGGTCAGCCAGTAACGCGTCCACATACTCTTCTTCCGGCAGCACTTTGCTCGCGGTGTGGGAGTTGAAGTCGCAATAAGGGCATTTGCGCACGCACCACGGGATGTGGATGTACAGCGCCAAGGGCGGCAGCTGGGGCAGGGCCGCCCGAGGTGTTTGCGCGCCGCCGTGGATCAGCGGCTGCGCAGAGGTGTTTTGGGTCATTTCAGGCTCAGGCGTTGGCGCAGCAAATCCATTGCGCGGGCGCGGTGGCTGATCTGGTTCTTGTCGGCCGGGCTCAGTTCGGCGCTGGAGATATTGCGCTCCGGCACCCAGAACAGCGGGTCATAGCCGAAGCCATGCTCGCCACTGGCTGTATGCAGAATGCGCCCGTGCCACAGGCCTTCGCAGAGGATCGGCAACGGGTCATCGGCATGCCGCACCAGTGCCAGCACGCAGACGAACTGCGCGCCACGTTCCGCATCCGGCACGCCCTTGAGGGCGTCGAGCAGCTTGGCGTTGTTGGCCGCGTCACCCTTGCCGTCAGCGTAACGCGCCGAGTAGATGCCCGGCGCGCCGCCGAGGAAATCCACCGCCAGGCCCGAATCATCCGCCAATGCAGGCAAGCCGGAGATACGCGCGGCATTGCGCGCCTTGAGGATGGCGTTTTCGACAAACGACAGGCCGGTTTCTTCCGGCTCCACCTGGCTGAATTCGCCAATCGAGCGCAATTGCACGGATTCACCGAGCATGGCCTGCAATTCTTTGAGTTTGCCGGCGTTATGGCTGGCCAGTACGAGTTGGGTCAGGTTCATTATTCGGCCGGAAACAGTTCTTGGTTGAATTGGAAGCTATGGGCTTTTCCGCCGGTTTCAACGTTGATGGTAAACGTCTTGTATTCACGCTGCGGCACGGAGTAGGGCGCGAGGTAGTTGATTCCGCCTTTCTCGGTGATTTGCTTGAACGTCAATATCTCGGTCTTGCCGCCCAAATCCTTGATGGTGCCGGTCACTTGCGCCGCCACAGGGGTCACGCCCTTGACCACGGTTACATTGATCAAACCTTTGTTCTTGCTGCGCACAACGCCAACTGCCTGGGCGGTTTCCGGTTGCAGGAAGCTGGAGGTGAAGGTGTTGTAATGCACGGTGATATCGCCGAATTCTTTCTGGCGATTACCGTCGATAGTGTCCGCCGCCATGGCGCTGGCGCCCAGGCACGCGGTGAGCAGGAATACAGCCAAACGACTCATGTTCGTCCTCCTTGAAAATGGTTAGACGGCGATTTTGTGGTCTGTGAGGCCAGGACTGCTGACCCGGTAGATACCAATTTCGCCCAATAGGTTGGGCCATAGCTTACTCGCCCAGCCGTGGCGGTGCTGTTGATCGACAGCAAGGCGGTTGATCACCTTGGCTTCACGCTCGCCGCACAAGGCTTCGAAGTCTTCGAAGGTGCAGAAGTGGATGTTCGGCGTGTTGTACCACGTGTACGGCAGGAAATCCGACACCGGCATCCGGCCCTTGGTGGCCAGGTACCAGCGGCAGCGCCAGTGGCCGAAGTTGGGGAAGGTGATGATGCACTGGCGACCCACGCGCAGCATTTCGTCGAGGATGCGGTCCGGGTAGTGCACCGCTTGCAGGGCCTGGGTCATCACCACGATATCGAAGCTGTTGCTGGCAAAGTTGCCCAGACCCTTGTCCAGGTCCTGCTCGATCACGTTGATGCCCTTGGCCACGCACTGGGCGATGTTGTCCGGGTCGTTTTCCAGGCCATAGCCGGTGACTTGCTTGTTGTCGCGCAGCCAGCTCAGCAGTTCGCCATCACCGCAGCCAAGGTCGAGCACGCGGCTGCCGGCGGGGATCCAGTCTTGGATGATTTCCAGGTCGGCTCTCATGGCGTTCTCACAAAGAAATGCGGTTCATGTAGTTGCGAAAGGCCTGCAAGTAACGCGGGATCGGGATCAGGAAGGCGTCGTGGCCTTGCGGCGCATCGATCTCCAGGTAGCAGACGTCTTTCTTGGCGGCCATCAAGGCGTCCACCAGTTCACGCGAACGGGCTGGCGAGAAGCGCCAGTCGGTGGTGAACGACATCACGCAGAACTTGGCCGTGGCGCCCTCGAAGGTTTTCGCCAGGTCATCGTTGAAGTTGGCGGCCGGGTCGAAATAGTCCAACGCCTTAGTCATCAGCAAGTAGGTATTGGCGTCGAAACGCCCGGAAAACTCCTCGCCCTGATAACGCAGGTAGCTTTCCACCTGGAACTCGACGCTGTGGAAGTCGTAGTTGAGCTTCTCGCTCTTGAGGCCGCGGCCGAATTTCTCGCCCATGGAGTCATCGGACAGGTAAGTGATGTGCCCGACCATTCGCGCCAGCATCAAGCCACGTTTGGGGATCACGCCCGCTTCCTGGAACGAACCACCGTGGAACTCAGGGTCAGTGAGGATCGCCTGGCGTGCCACTTCGTTGAAGGCGATGTTCTGCGCCGAGAGTTTGGGTGCCGAGGCGATGGCCAGGCAATGGCGTACGCGGTCTGGGTAGGTGATGGTCCATTGCAGCGCCTGCATGCCGCCCAGGCTGCCGCCGATCACCGCGGCCCATTGGCCGATGCCCAGCAGGTCAGCCAGGCGCGCCTGGCTGTGCACCCAGTCTTCCACGGTCAGTACCGGGAAATCCGCGCCGAACGGTTTGCCGGTTTCCGGGTTGAGGCTGCTGGGGCCGGTGGAACCATTGCAGCCGCCGAGGTTGTTCAGGCTGACCACAAAGAATTTATTGGTGTCGATGGGTTTGCCGGGGCCGATGCAGCTGTCCCACCAGCCGGGCTTGCGCTCGTCGGCACTGTGGAAACCCGCGGCGTGATGGTGCCCGGATAAGGCGTGGCAGATCAGCACGGCGTTGCTCGCCGTGGCGTTCAGTTGGCCGTAGGTTTCGTAGATCAGGTCATAGGCCGGCAGCGAACGACCGCAGGCCAGGGCCAGCGGTTCGCTGAAGTGCGCCATTTGGGGCACGACCAGTCCAACAGAATCGGGGGGGAAGGCAGTTGGCATCGACCCTGCTCTCGTTTAAATGAGGCTTAAGTCTAAAGACCACTGCACCCAGCGGCAAGCAAAGGCCGGAGGTTTAGAGAACGTTCCTGCGCGGGTGCGCAGGAACGAATCGCCAATCAGATCAAGCTGTACAGCAGCGGCGGCATGCCGGTGAACTCGGCGAGGTAGGGGATTACCCAGATTTGCAGCAACTGCAGCGCGATAAATGCAAAAATCGGCGAGATGTCGAGGCCACCCAGGTTAGGCACCCATCGACGAAACGGCGCAAGTACCGGTTCGGTGATCTGCTTAACCAGCTCGGCACCCGGGCTGCGGCTGTCCGGAGCGACCCAGGACAAAATCACGCTGATGATCATTGACCAGAACAGGATCTTCAAAAATAGCGACAAGATACCAATCAGCGCCCATGGCACCATCAGCACCGTGTCAGGTCGCGAGCCCTTGAGCACTACGACCACCGCGAAAAGTGCCAGCTGCAACAGGAACGCCAAGACCAGTGATGACATGTCCAGGCCAAACATGCTCGGCACGATGCGGCGCAGTGGCTTGAGCAGCGGTTGCGTAGCTTTCACCACGAATTGGCACAGCGGGTTATAAAAGTTCGCCCGCACCACCTGCAGGATAAAACGCATCAGTACGATCAGCAGATACAGGCTGCCCAGGGTCTTGATGATGAAAATGACAGCGTCATTGAGTCCGAGCATCATTGTTTCCTTCGTAAGGGGCGACTACTTGCCCAGTTGTTCGGCCATTTCTGCCGAGCGATGCGCGGCGGCGCCGAGGGCTTTTTCCACCAGGGCTTCAAAGCCCCCGGCCTGGAACGATTCGATGGCGGCCTGCGTGGTGCCGCCCGGCGAGGTTACGCGGCGGCGCAACTCGGCGGCGTCCACGTCGCTGCCAACGGCCATCTTCGCAGCGCCCAGCGCGGTTTGCTCAGCCAGTTGCTCAGCCACTTCGTGTGGCAGGCCCAGTTTCACGCCAGCGGCAGTCATGGCTTCGATCAGCAGGAAGAAGTAGGCCGGGCCGCTACCGGAGACGGCGGTGACCGCATCCAGTTGCTGTTCCTGTTCCAGCCACACGGCGATGCCCACGGCGGACAGCAGTTCTTGAGCCTGGTCACGTTGTTCGGCGCTCACTTCGGACGTAGCGTACAAACCACTCACGCCCTGGCGCAGCAGCGCCGGGGTGTTGGGCATGCAACGCACGATCGGCTGGGCGCCCAGCCAGGTGTTCATGCTGGCACAGGTGATACCGGCGGCGATGGAGACCACCAACTGATGCGGCTGCAGGCTCGGGCGCAGGCTCTCACACACCGCCTTCATGGCCTGCGGCTTGACCGCCAGTACGATCACGTCAACGCCTTGGATGGCCTCAGCGTTGTCGGCAAAGGTTTCAATACCGTGCTCGGTGCTGACGCGGGCGCGGGTGTCGGCGCCTGGGTCGCTGGCGCGGATCTGTGTGGCTTCGAGGCCTTTGGCCCGTAAGCCACCGATCAGGCTGGCCGCCATGTTACCGGCGCCGATAAAGGCAATACGCGTGTTGCTCATGACAGGTCCTTATTCAGAGGAAAGTCAGCCATTTCACGGCTGGCCGTAGTCGCGGGCACCAAACAGGGCGGTACCGATCCGCACCCAGGTGGCGCCTTGGGCGATGGCTGATTCAAGGTCGTGGCTCATGCCCATAGAAAGTGTGTCCAGGCCCAAGTTCAGGCTCGCTTGCAGGTCGCGTACTGTCGCGAAGGCTGCATCCTGCTCGGCACGGTCGTCAGTCGGTTCGGGGATCGCCATCAAACCACGCAACGTCAGGCGCGGCAGGGCGCTGATTGCGTTAGCCAGTGCCGGCAGGTCGGCGGGCGTACAGCCGGACTTGCTGGCTTCGCCACTGACGTTGACCTGAATGCAGATGTTCAGCGGCGGCAGCTCGGCCGGGCGTTGTTCGGACAAACGTTGAGCGATTTTCAAGCGGTCCACGGAATGCACCCAAGCGAAGTTCTCGGCGATCGCACGAGTCTTGTTCGATTGAATGGGGCCGATGAAGTGCCAACTCAAGGGCAGGTCGGTTAATTCGGCCTGTTTGCCCAAGGCTTCCTGCAGGTAGTTCTCGCCAAAATCACGCATTCCGGCGGCATAGGCTTCGCGCACGGCTTGTGCAGGTTTGGTCTTGCTCACGGCCAGCAGGTGAATACTGCTTTCGTCACGTTGCACGGCGTGGGCCGCGGCGCGGATCCGCTCGCTAACCAGGCCAATGTTGTCTGCTATCGTCGACATTCAAGATGCACCCGTGGATATGGAGTCCGCGGCATTCTACTGGAAATGGAAAGCCCTATGGATATCACTGAACTGCTGACGGCCAGCGTGCGCCGTGGCGCCTCCGACCTGCATTTGTCAGCCGGCCTGGCGCCGATGCTGCGCGTCGATGGCGAAGTCTGGCCACTGGAAGGACCGACGCTTTCGCCTACGCAAGTTGCGGACATACTCAGCCCTTTGCTCAACCAGCACCAACAAAAGGATTTCGAAACATCTCTTGAAACGGATTTTGCCTTCGAACTGCCGGGCGTGGCGCGGTTCCGGGCCAATGTGTTTCAGCAGAACCGCGGCATGGGCGCGGTGTTTCGCACCATCCCCGCCGAGGTGCAGAGCCTGGAAGGCCTCGGGCTGGGCGAGGTGTTCCGGCGTATCGCGCAACTGCCGCGCGGCCTGGTGCTGGTGACCGGGCCGACCGGGTCGGGCAAGTCCACGACATTGGCGGCGATGATCGACTACCTCAACCAGCACCGGCGCCAGCACATCCTCACCCTGGAAGACCCCATCGAATTTATCCACAGCCCGAAAATGGCCCTGATCAACCAGCGGCAGGTACACCGAGATACCCACAGCTTTTCGTCGGCCCTGCGTTCCGCGCTGCGCGAAGACCCAGATGTGATCCTGGTAGGCGAGTTGCGCGACCTGGAAACCATCCGCCTGGCGCTGACGGCCGCTGAGACCGGGCACTTGGTGTTTGGCACCCTGCACACCACTTCGGCGGCAAAGACCGTGGGCCGGCTGGTGGACGTGTTCCCGGCGGGGGAAAAGGCCATGGTGCGCTCGATGCTCTCGGAGTCGCTACAGGCGGTGGTGTCGCAGGTGCTGGTAAAGAAGGTCGGCGGCGGGCGGGTGGCGGCTCACGAGATCATGCTGGGCACGCCAGCCATTCGTAACCTGATCCGCGAGGACAAAGTGGCGCAGATGGTCTCGGCGATTCAGACCGGTGGGGCGTTGGGGATGAAGACGTTGGACATGAGCTTGAAGGCGCTGGTCAGCGAGGGGCTGGTCAGCCGGGAGGAAGCGCGGGGGCAGGCGAGGGTGCCTGGGGATATCTAAAGGACACTGAGATCGCTGTGGGAGATGGCTTGCACGCGATGACGGTGTGTCAGCTTGCAGAGATGTAACCTGTCAGCCCGCTATCGCAGGCAAGCCAGCTCCCACATTTGATTGCATTTCAAATGGGGAGCTCAGTGCCTATTGGCTTAGCGCTGCACAACCCGCAGGTTGCTGTTCTGCTCTTTCGGCAGAACTCGTTTGGCAATCACGTAGTTCTTGTCCCAGAACGGCTTTTTCAGCGTGTCGATGCTCACCGACTTGCCACGACGCGGTGCGTGGATAAAGCGGTCGTTGCCCAGGTAGATGGCAACATGGTTGACCTGGCGGCTCTTCAATTTGAAGAACAACAGGTCGCCCGGTTTCAGGTCTTTGCGATCAACCTTCACGCCGTGGCCGGCGGCCATGGCGTTGGAGGTGCGTGGCAAATCCACCGCTTTGACGTCGTTAAACGCATATTTCACTAAACCACTGCAGTCGAACCCTTTACTTGGGCTGCTGCCGCCCCAACGATAAGGAGTACCGAGCACATTCACGGCGCGGCTCAAAACGTTGCTGCTTTGTTTGGTGTTGACTGCCATCAGGCCAGGAACTGCTTTACCGTTGTGGGCCTTGCTCACGTGAGTCGGGCGGTTGACGGTCAGCTTTACCGATTTGGCAGTGCTTGGCGTGCTGTGAACTTTAGGGGTGAAACCGTTAACGTTAGGAAGACGTTGCTCACGATTGGTGGCGTGGGCGGCCAGTGGCATTAATAGGCAGATGGTCAGCCATGTCTTGAAAAATGGTCGCATTCGGCGTGGCTCTTTTTGGTTTGCGCGCAACTTTATAACAGCTTTTTGTGTCGTTCTAAGGCCGTTTGTCGACTGAACCCTGGGGTCAAATTCAGGAAAAACGCGACGAATTGCCGCTATTGTCCTACAGAGGTCAGGTGGCATAAGGCTTTGCGGGAAGGAAGATACCATTTGCCGTGCGTCGGGCGCCCGTAAAAAAGTCACAAAGAAAATGAAAAAATTTATCTATCGAGGCAAAAGAGGTACTCCATGAACACCTATCGACAGGATGTGATGCAGCAGGACACCCACAGCAAGCTGATCGGTTACCTGCTGTGGATTTTCGGTTTTACTGGGGCGCACCGCTTCTATTACGGCAAGCCTGTGACCGGGACAATCTGGTTTTTTACCTTTGGTCTTTTCGGTATTGGCTGGCTGATCGACTTGTTTCTGATCCCCGCCATGGACCGCGAGGCGGACCTGCGTTTTACCGCCGGGCCTATCGAATACAACGTGGCCTGGATACTGTTGGCGTTCCTGGGTGTGTTCGGCTTGCACCGCATGTACCAGGGCAAATGGATCACCGGCCTGATCTACCTGCTGACCGGTGGGTTGTTCCTGATCGGGGTGCTGTATGACTTCTGGACGTTGAATACGCAGATTTCGATCCGCAATGCCGAGCGCAATAACGGGCGATAAAGATGCATCCATTTAACGTAGTCACGGCCAATGTGGGAGCCGGGCTTGCCCGCGATAGCATCACCTCGGTGTATCTGACGCACCGTGGTGCCTGCATCGCAGGCAAGCCAGCTCCCACATTAACTGTGCCCACTTTAGATTTTGCGATCTATCAGGCCTGGTAGCTGATCCGCCCATCCACCAAGGTGTACCGCACCGTCGCCGGCAGGCTATGGCCGATGAACGGGCAGTTTTCACCCTTGGACAACCAGTGCTCTCCGGCAACCGTAGAGCTGGCCGGGTCAAACAGCACCAGATCCGCCGCCGAACCCACTGCCAACTTACCCGCCGGCAGGCGCAGGGCCTCAGCCGGGCCAGCGCTCAGGCGCGCGAGCAACGTCGGCAGGTCGAGCAAACCGTCTTCCACCAACGTCATCGCCAACGGCAGCAACAACTCAACGCTGCTGATGCCCGGCTCTGTCGCGCCAAACGGCGCCAGCTTGGCGTCACGCTCGTGGGGCTGGTGGTGGCTGGAGATTGCCGACACCACACCCGACTTCACGGCCGCACGCAACCCTTCACGGTCGGCCAGGGTGCGCAGCGGTGGTTGCACGTGGTAGAGGCTGGAGAAGTCGATCAGCGCCTCATCGGTCAAAATCAGCTGGTACAACGCCACGTCCGCCGTCACCCGCATGCCGCGAGCCTGTGCCTGGGCGATTAATGCCACGCCGCGAGCACTGGTCAACTGGCTGAAGTGCGCACGCACGCCGCTTTGTTCCACCAACAGCAGGTCACGGGCCAGGGCCACGGTTTCAGCGGTTTCCGGAATGCCCGGTAGGCCGAGGAAGCTGGCAACGGCGCCTTCATGGGCCAGGCCGCCTTCGGCCAGGTCGCGGTCCTGGGAGTGGAAGATCACGGTCAGGTCGAAAGTGGCCGCGTATTCCAGGGCACGGCACAGCGTGCGCGTGCTGCGAAAGCTTTCCAGGCCATTGCCGAACGCCACGCAGCCGGCGTCGCGCAGGGCGATCAGCTCGGCGAGCTGTTCGCCTTCCAGGCCTTTGCTCAGGGCGCCGATGGGGAACACTTTGCAATTGCCGGCTTCACGGGCGCGGTCGAGGATCAGTTCGGTCACCGCCGAGGTGTCCAGGATTGGCTTGGTGTGCGGCGGGCAGCACAGGCTGGTGACGCCACCGGCAGCGGCGGCGCGGGTTTCACTGGCGATAGTGCCTTTGCGGCTGTAGCCCGGCTCGCGCAGGGCGACGTTCAGGTCCACCAGCCCAGGCGCGGCCACCAGGCCTTTGGCGTCGATCGTCTGGCTGGCGCTGAAGCCCGCAGGCGCGGCGCCGATGGCGATGATCTTGCCGGCTTCCAGATGAAGGTCGGTGACGTGATCCAGGCCACTGGCCGGATCGATGACGCGAGCGCCAAGTATGCTGAGCTTCACTGGGCGTTCTCCTGCTCGAATTGACGTTGCGCGGTTTGCCCGCTCATGGCCATGGACAACACCGCCATGCGCACGGCGATGCCGTAAGTCACCTGATTCAAGATCACCGACTGGTTGCCGTCGGCCACCGCCGACTCAATCTCCACGCCACGGTTGATCGGGCCTGGGTGCATCACGATGGCATCCGGCTTGGCGCCGGCCAAACGCGCGGTGGTCAGGCCAAACAGGCGGTAGAACTCACCTTCGCTCGGCAGCAGGCCACCGGACATGCGCTCGCGTTGCAGGCGCAGCATGATCACCACGTCCACATCCTTAAGGCCTTCGGTCATGTCGGTGTAAACCTTCACGCCGTACTGTTCGATGCCGATGGGCAGCAGGGTTTTCGGTGCGATCACGCGGATGTCCGGGCAGCCCAGGGCTTTGAGGGCCAGCATGTTCGAGCGCGCCACCCGTGAGTGCAGGATGTCGCCGACGATGGCCACCGAGAGGTTTTCAAAGCCTCCCTTGTGCCGACGAATTGTCAGCATGTCGAGCATGCCCTGGGTCGGGTGCGCGTGACGGCCGTCGCCGCCATTGATAATCGCCACGTTCGGGCACACGTGCTCGGCGATGAAATGCGCGGCGCCGGAGTCGCCGTGGCGCACCACGAACATGTCGGCGGCCATGGCTTCCAAGTTGCGCAGGGTGTCGAGCAGGGTTTCGCCCTTGCTCGCCGACGAGGTCGACACGTTCAGTGTGATCACGTCGGCCGACAACCGCTGGGCCGCCAGTTCAAAGGTGGTGCGGGTGCGGGTGGAGTTCTCGAAGAACACATTGCAGATGGTCTTGCCGCGCAAAAGCGGGACCTTCTTCACCGCGCGGCCACCGACTTCGAGGAACGAGTCGGCGGTGTCGAGGATTTCGGTCAGCAGTTCGCGGGGCAAACCGTCGAGGGACAGGAAGTGTTGCAACTGGCCCTGAGCATTGAGCTGCAGCGGGCGCTTGGCATCTAGAGGCGTCATCGCGGGGACTCTGTACAAGGCGGTTTAAAGGGCAAGGTCTTGCAGTTCGAGTTCGAGCGGCGTGGGACCGGACAATTTTACCCGTTGGTGGGCTTCCAAGGACAGGGTGGCGCCGACCACATCCGGGCTGATTGGCAATTCGCCGGCCTCCAGGTCCAGCAGGCACACCAAGGTCACGCTGGCCGGGCGGCCGTAGTCGAACAACTCGTTCATGGCGGCGCGGATGGTGCGGCCGCTCATCAACACGTCGTCGATCAGCACCAGGTGTTGGCCTTCGATCTCGAACGGCAGGGCCGAAGGGCGTACTTGCGGGTGCAGGCCGTTCTGGCTGAAGTCGTCGCGGTAGAAGGACACGTCCAGCGTGCCCAGCGGCGAATCACTGCCCAGTTCGTCCAGCAACGCTTGGGCCACCCACACACCGCCAGTGCGAATGCCGATAAAGCGCGGCTCGCTGATGGCACGGTGTTGCAGGTGCGCCTTGAGGCGAATCGCCATTTGGCTGATCAGTTCGGCGGGATTGGGCAGGCTCATGGTGGCTCCTTCAGGGCCTTGCGCAGGCAAGGTCCGGGCTCAAACGTAAAAAGACGCGGCAAGCCGCGTCAGTCAGGATTCAAATAAAGCGGTGTTTTCATCCAGCCAACCCTGCAACAGCAAGGCGGCGGCGATGGCGTCCACGGGGTTGTCGCGGTAGCTGCCTTTCTGCCCACCTCGGTCGCGACGTTCACCCTTGGCTTCAAAGGTGGTCAGGCGCTCGTCGTGGGTATAGAAGGGCAGGTTGTAGCGGCCATTGAGGCGGCGCGCGAACTTTTCGGCGCGCAGGCACATGTCGCTGGGGGTGCCGTCCATGTTCAAGGGCAGGCCGACCACGACGGCATCGGGCTTCCACTCCTTGATCAGGGCTTCGACCTGATTCCAGTCCGGCACGCCGTTCTGGGCTTTCAAGGTGCACAGCTCGCGGGCCTGGCCGGTAATCACCTGGCCGACCGCTACGCCGATCTGTTTGGTGCCGTAGTCAAAACCGAGGATCAAACGCAAGGCCATCAGGCGTGCCCCGCCTGGGTGGTCAGCAGGCTGAGGTTAACCCGCAGCTTGGCCGCCGCCGCTTCCAGGCGCAGTTCGCTGGCCGTGTTGAACAGAATGTCGGCGTCGAACGGGCAGGTCAGCCAGGCATTGCTGGCCAGTTCCGCCTCAAGCTGCCCGGCTTCCCAACCGGCGTAGCCGAGGGTGATCACGCTTTGTTCAGGCCCCACGCCGTCGGCGATGGCGAACAACACGTCCTGGGAGGTGGACAGCGACACACCTTCGAGGTCCACCGTGGCCTGAAACTTGGGCCCGGTGGGGTGCAGCACAAAACCGCGATCGGTCTGCACCGGCCCGCCGATATAGATCGGTACGTTTTGGCAACGCGCCGGCGGGTCGATCTCAGGGCGCAATTGCTCAAGAATGTCCGCCAGGCTCAGCTCTTGCGGGCGGTTCACCACCAACCCCATGGCACCATTGGCCGTGTGCTCGACGATGTAGGTCAAGGTTTGCGCAAAGTTCGGGTCGGCCATATGGGGCATAGCGATCAGGAATTGGTGCTTGAGGTAGGTCGGGCTGACATTTTTCATGTCCGCTAGTGTGGCGTTGGAGGGGCGAACTGACAAGCTGGGGATGCGCCCCGGAGGGTAATTGTCATCAATTGCTCGACAGCCGATCACCCCGGGCAAACTTCCAGGTGCGGATGATTTCCAGGCGGTCGATGTCGTTCAGGTCGCCGGTAAACGGTGCAAAAGGTGCGGCCAGGCGCACGATGCGCTGGGCGGCCTGGTCCAGCAACGGTTGGCCGGACGACTCCAGCACCTGCACTTCATATAACGAACCGTCACGGTTGATCGACACCAGTAAGCGCAAATTGCCATAGATCTGCTGGCGCCGGGCTTCGTCCGGGTAGTTGAGGTTGCCGATGCGCTCGACCTTCTTGCGCCACTCGTCCTTATACCAGGCGCCTTTGTCGCGCATGGTCGAGGCGGCATTCAAGCGGTAGATACGCGGGCGCTTGGCGTACAGCTGTTGTTCGTTGGCCAGTTCGGCTTCGAGGCTGGAAATCTGGTCGGAGAGCTGCGAACTGTCGAACGTCGGCGCCGGTTTTACTGGCTCGGGTTGCGGCTCGGTCTTGGCTTTCTCGCGCTGGGTCGGGGCTTTTTGCGGTCTCGGCGCGACGGTGGTCACAGCGGCCTTGGGCTCGGCCTGCTTGACCTCTGGCTTAGGCGTCGGCGGCGGGGTGACTTTATTGACCTTATTGTCCTGGAACGGCGCCACTTCGGTGGTCTTGGGCACGGCTTTCTTGTCGAGGGTGCCGCTGCCTTGCTGATTGTCCTGGGCGAGAAAGTCAGCCTTTTCGGGCTTCTTTTCGCTCTTGAACGTGGCGAGGGTGATTTCCAGGGTTTTGGTGATCTGCTTGGGTTCGACGAAGGTGAAGCCCAGGCCGAGCAACAACGCGAGGTGGATCAGGGCTGCCAGGAACAGGGTAAATCCGAGCCGATCAGCCGGGCGCACGCCGCTGTGGGAGAGTTCGGGGGGCAGATCGGGCGGGAGCGTCATGACAAAAAAACCAACATCGCGCGTTTCACAGGTGCCGCATGATAGCGCAATGTTGGTGTGTGTCCGGCTGTTCTATGTCACTTGGCTTGTAGCTTGCGCTCGATGGCCGCCATGAGCATTTCGCCGATGTTCGTGCCAAATGCGTTGTCGATCTCGCGAATACAGGTCGGGCTGGTGACGTTGATTTCGGTGAGGCTCTCACCAATTACGTCAAGTCCTACGAACAGCAGGCCTTTTTCCCGCAGGGTCGGGCCAACCTGAGCGGCGATCCAACGGTCTTTGTCCGACAAAGGCCGTGCCTCACCGCGACCGCCGGCTGCCAGGTTGCCGCGTGTTTCGCCCGCCGCCGGGATACGCGCCAGGCAGTAATCCACCGGCTCGCCGTCGATCATCAGGATGCGCTTGTCGCCGTCCTTGATCGCCGGCAGGTACGCCTGGCCCATGATCTGCTGGGTGCCCAGCGCAGTCAGGGTTTCCAGGATCACCGACAGGTTCGGGTCGCCGGCACGGTGACGGAAGATCGAAGTGCCGCCCATGCCGTCCAGCGGCTTGAGGATCACATCGCCATGTTTGGCGGCGAATTCACGCAGCACATCGGCGCGACGGCTGACCACGGTCGGCGGCGTGCACTGTGGGAAAAGGGTGGCGAACAGCTTTTCATTGCAGTCGCGCAGGCTCTGCGGCTTGTTGACGATCAGCACGCCGGCGCGCTCGGCCTGCTCCAGCAGGTAAGTGGAGTAGACAAACTCCATGTCGAACGGCGGGTCCTTGCGCATCAGGATCACGTCCAGATCGCTCAGCGGGCTGTCGATTTCATCCGCAAGCTCGAACCACTTTTCAGGGTTGGCGAACACCTGCAGCGGGCGCATGCGTGCGCGGGCTTCGCCGTCACCTTGATAAAGGTCGCGCTGCTCCATGTAGAACAGGGTCCAGCCGCGGGCCTGGGCGGCCAGGAGCATGGCCAGCGAGCTGTCCTTTTTATAGGAGATGCTGGCGATAGGGTCCATGACAATGCCGACGCGAACGCTCATGGGGATTTCCTCTAGCAAATTAGGGCGCATAAAAGTGGCGTCAGAGTGGCGCTGCGGCTGTTGTGGGTCAAGGAAAAACCACCTGGCCGGTTGCTCGATAGATTGCGCCCGGAGACTGTGCTAAAAAGACTCCCACGGTGCAGCAGCCCTTGAATTCCAAGGCTTGCAGCGCTCATCCTGTGCAACATCAGGCAGTACACACCGAAAACCGATTCGCTGTGGCGATGGTAGAGCAGATATGGAACAGCATTCCAACGCCTTGAGAGTGATGGTGATCGACGATTCGAAAACGATCCGCCGCACCGCCGAGACCCTGTTGAAGAACGTGGGGTGCGATGTGATCACGGCCATCGACGGTTTCGATGCACTGGCCCGGATTGTTGATCATCACCCGCACATTATCTTTGTCGACATCATGATGCCGCGCCTGGATGGCTATCAAACCTGCGCGCTGGTGAAGAACAACCCGGCGTTCAAGTCGATTCCGGTGATCATGTTGTCCTCCAAGGACGGCCTGTTCGACAAGGCCAAGGGGCGCATCGTTGGTGTCGATCAGTTTTTGACCAAGCCTTTCAGCAAGGAAGAACTGCTGAGTGCGATCAAGGCCTACGTGCCGGGCTTCGCCGCAGTAGAACAAGCACACTGACACCGCCTCACAAGGGCCGGCGTCCACCAATGTAGTGGGGAAAACCATGGCACGTGTTCTGATCGTCGACGATTCGCCGACCGAAATGTACAAACTGACCGGCATGCTGGAAAAGCACGGCCACCAGGTCCTCAAAGCCGAAAACGGCGCGGACGGCGTGGCCCTGGCCCGTCAGGAAAAACCCGACGCCGTGCTGATGGACATCGTGATGCCGGGCCTCAATGGCTTCCAGGCCACCCGCCAGCTGTCCAAGGAGCCGGAAACCAACGGTATCCCGATCATCATCATTACCACCAAGGATCAGGAAACCGACAAAATCTGGGGCGCGCGCCAGGGCGCCAAGGATTACCTGACCAAGCCTGTGGACGAAGAAACCCTGATCGCCACCCTGAACAAGGTGCTGGCCGGCTAACGGCACGCCATCATGACCGAGTCGCAAACCGCCTTCGAGCTGCTGCTGGACATCGACCGCCGCTGCCGCCTGCTGGCCGCCGACCTGCCGTCCCAGGAAACCCGCCTGCAACGTTGGAGCGGGATCGGTTTTCGCCTGGGGCCGTATTGGTATGTGGCGCCGATGGGCGAAGTCGCCGAGGTGTTGCATGAGCCGCGCTGCACCTTGATGCCCGGGGTCAAACCCTGGGTCAAAGGCGTGGCCAACCTGCGCGGGCGCTTGCTGCCGGTGATGGACCTGGGTGGGTTTCTCGAGCTGGGGCAGTCCAAGGCGGGCAAGCAGCGGCGGGTGCTGGTGGTGGAATTCAACGACTTGTTTGTCGGGCTGCTGGTGGACGAGGTGGTGGGCATGCAGCATTTCGCACAAGACGCATTATTAGCGAGCGCCGCGCCCACTGCGCCGTTTATCCAGGGCCAGTTCGACAGCGACCAGCTGTGGCAGGTCTTCAGCCCCTTCGCTTTGGCCCAGGCCCCAGGCTTCATGGATGTTGCCGCATGACCACCGTTACCTCGCCCAAACCGCAAGCCGCCTCGCGCAGCCGTTCGCAGATCATCGTGCTGTTTATTGCACTGATCGTGTTCATCATGCTGCTGTTCGCCAACTTCGCGTACCTCAACACCCAGTCCACCTATGACAAGCAGTACATCGGCCACGCCGGTGAGCTGCGCGTGCTGTCCCAGCGCATCGCCAAGAACGCCACCGAAGCCGCCGCCGGCAAGGCTGCCGCGTTCAAGCTGCTGAGCGATGCGCGCAACGATTTCGCCCAACGCTGGGGCTACCTGAAAAAAGGTGATACCGAGACCGGCCTGCCGGCCGCGCCCAGTGCCGTACGCGCCGAGATGCGCGCGGTGCAGACTGACTGGGAAGCGCTGCTGAAAAACACCGACGCGATTCTCGCCAGCGAGCAGACCGTGCTGTCGTTGCACCAAGTGGCCGCCACCCTCGCCGAAACCGTGCCGCAATTGCAGATGGAGTCGGAGAAGGTCGTCGACATCCTGCTGCAACGCGGCGCCCCGGCCAGCCAGGTGGCGTTGGCCCAGCGCCAGTCGCTGCTGGCTGAACGCATTCTTGGCGCGGTTAACACCGTGCTGGCAGGTGACGAAACCGCCGTACAGGCTGCCGACGCCTTTGGTCGCGATGCCAACCGCTTCGGCGTGGTACTCAACGGCATGCTCAACGGCAACCCAGGCTTGCGTATCACCCAGGTCGAAGACCACGACGCGCGTGCGCGACTGGCGGAAATCGCCGAGCTGTTCGAGTTTGTCTCCGGCTCCGTGGATGAAATTCTCGAAACCTCGCCGCAGCTGTTCCAGGTGCGCGCTTCGGCGAGCAATATCTTCAACCTGTCGCAAACCCTGCTCGATGAAGCCTCGCACCTGGCCACAGGTTTTGAAAACCTCGCCAGCGGGCGCAGCTTCGACACCATCGGCGGCTATGTGCTGGGCCTGTTGGCACTGGCCTCGATCATCCTGATCGGCCTGGTGATGGTGCGCGAAACCAACCGCCAGTTGCGTGAAACCGCCGAGAAAAACGAGCGCAACCAGAACGCGATCATGCGCCTGCTCGATGAAATCGAAGACCTGGCTGATGGAGACCTGACGGTGACGGCCTCGGTGACTGAAGACTTCACCGGCACCATCGCCGACTCCATCAATTACTCCGTGGACCAGCTGCGCGATCTGGTCGCCACCATCAACCTCACCGCCGGCCAAGTGGCCGGCGCGGTGCAGGAAACGCAGGCCACCGCCATGCACCTGGCACAGGCCTCGGAGCATCAGGCCCAGCAAATTGCCGAAGCGTCTACCGCGATCAACCAGATGGCTCAGTCCATCGACCAGGTATCGGCCAACGCCGCCGAGTCCTCGGCGGTGGCGGAGCGTTCGGTGGAAATCGCCAACAAGGGCAACGAGGTGGTGCACAACACCATCCATGGCATGGACAACATTCGCGAACAGATCCAGGACACCGCCAAGCGCATCAAACGTCTTGGCGAGTCTTCGCAGGAGATTGGCGACATTGTTAGCTTGATTGACGACATTGCCGACCAGACCAACATCCTCGCCCTCAACGCCGCAATCCAGGCGAGCATGGCCGGGGACGCCGGGCGCGGGTTTGCGGTGGTGGCCGACGAAGTGCAGCGGCTGGCCGAGCGTTCATCGGCGGCCACGCGGCAGATTGAAACCTTGGTGCGGGCGATCCAGACCGACACCAATGAGGCAGTTATTTCCATGGAGCAGACCACCACTGAAGTGGTGCGCGGTGCGCGGCTGGCGCAGGACGCCGGGGTGGCGCTGGAAGAGATCGAAGGCGTGTCGAAAACCCTGGCGGCGTTGATCCAGAGTATTTCCAATGCGGCGCAGCAACAGACCTCGTCGGCGGGGCAGATTTCGTTGACCATGAACGTGATTCAGCAGATCACCACGCAGACGTCGTCGGGCTCGACTGCCACGGCGGAAAGCATCGGCAACCTGGCGAAAATGGCCAGTCAGTTGCGCAGGTCGGTGTCAGGTTTCACCCTGCCACCGCCAAAACAGGTAGACGATTGAAAGGCTATCTGGAGAACACCACAGTCCAACTGTGGGAGCTGGCTTGCCTGCGATAGCGGACTGTCAGTTGATACATCTGCAACTGACCCACCGCCATCGCAGGCAAGCCAGCTCCCACAGTGGTTCTCCATTGTTCTTGGCAATACCAGCAATTCACGAATTCTAAGCGGAGCAGTTATGGTTGATCGGCACGACTACGTGGCCCTCGAATGGGTCAAGGGCGACATTGCCGAAACCCTGAAACAGGCCCGTTCGGCGCTGGACGCGTTTGTCGAAACCCGCGACAGCGACGCCATCGCTGAGAGCCTGGCCGGCATCCACCAAGTGCATGGCGCGCTGCAAATGATCGAGTTCTACGGCGCGGC
The DNA here is from genome assembly GCF_022648765.1 of Pseudomonas sp. ArH3a. Classification (NCBI taxonomy): domain Bacteria; kingdom Pseudomonadati; phylum Pseudomonadota; class Gammaproteobacteria; order Pseudomonadales; family Pseudomonadaceae; genus Pseudomonas; species Pseudomonas sp. ArH3a. The sequence goes on along the minus strand of NZ_CP080330.1, from coordinate 6,545,204 downwards.
GCTGCTCGCCGAAGAGATCGAAGCACTGGCCCTGGCCCTGCAAGCCGAGCGCGTCGGTCAGCGCGATGAAAGCATCCGCTTGCTGCAACAGGCCCTCGGCCAACTGCCGCTGTACCTCGACCGCGTGCACAGCGCCCGCCGCGACCTGCCGCTGGTGGTGTTGCCGCTGCTCAACGACCTGCGCAGTGCGCGCGGTGAAAGCCTGCTGTCGGAGACCAGCCTGTTCAGCCCGCAACTGTTGTCGATTGCGCCGTTGCCCGATGAGGCCTTGGCCCAGCGCACGCTGCCGGACCTTCACGAGCAGCTGCGCCAGTGGCACCAACTGCTGCTGCAAGCGCTGGCCGGTTTGCTGCGCGAAGACCACGGCCCCAGCAACCTGGAAGACATGGCGCGGGTATTCGCGCGTCTCGAAGCGCTGTGCCAGGGCGCGCCGCTGCTGCCGTTGTGGCAAGTCACCTCGGCACTGGTCGAAGGCATGCTCACCGGTGTGATTGCCAACAGCCCGGCGCTGCGCAGCCTGCTCAAGGCCAGCGGCAAACAACTCAAGCGCCTGCTGGCCCAGGGCATTGGCGGCATCAACCAACCGGCGCCGGATGAACTGCTCAAGAGCCTGCTGTTCTACGTCGCCAAGGTCACCCGGCCGACGCCGCGCATGCAAAGCCTCAAGGAACGCTACGGCCTGGATGAGGCCTTGCCCGACAGCGCCGTGGTCGATGCCGAGCGCGCGCGCTTGGCCGGGCCGGGCCGCAATGCCATGGGCTCGGTGCTCGGTGCCTTGTGCGAGGAACTGGTGCGGGTCAAGGAACGCCTCGACCTGTTCGTGCGCAGCGACCGCCAACACACCCACGACCTCGATGCCTTGCTGGCGCCGCTGCGGCAGATCGCCGATACCTTGGCCGTGCTGGGTTTCGGCCAGCCGCGCAAGGTCATCATCGACCAGCTCGCCGTGGTGCTGAGCCTGGTCCAGGGCCAGCGCGAACCCAATGACGCCGTGCTGATGGACGTCGCCGGCGCCTTGCTCTACGTCGAAGCCACGCTGGCGGGGATGGTCGGCACCGTCGAACCGGAAAGCCGTGAAGAAAGCCGCCTGCCCACCACCGACCTGACCCAGATTCACCAGTTGGTGATCCGCGAATCCTGCCAGTGCTTGCGCCAGGCCAAAGAGCTGGTGATCGACTGCATCGAGGCCGATTGGGACCGCCAGCGCCTGGAGTCGCTGCCGGAACTGCTGAGCCAAGTGCGCGGCGCGTTAGCGATGATCCCGCTGCCACGCGCGGCGAGCCTGATGCGCGGCTGCACCGATTACGTCGATGAACAGTTGATGGCCAGCGATACCGCACCGCCCGAGGCGCAGCTGGCGCACTTTGCCGACGTGATCAGCAGCCTGGAGTACTACCTGGAACGCATGCTCCAGGACCCCGACGCCGCTGGCGAACGGGTGCTGGAATTGGCCACCCAAGGCCTGGCGGCACTCGGCTATTTGCCCGCCGCAAAACCTTGGCGCCAAGCGCTGGTGGCGCCGGATGGCGCGCTGTCCAGCGAGATCACGCCGAGCCAATCACAGTTCGATGCCTTGGCCAGCCCCACTTCGCGCCTGAACCCACCGGCCCTGCAGCGTCCGGGCAGCCTGCTGCCGCCGCCCGCTGGCGAAGAGCCCATCGACGATGAACTGCGCGACGTCTTCCTTGAAGAAACCGACGAAGTCCTCGAAGTACTGCATCGCTATTTGCCCAACAGCGCCGACAAAACCGCTCAAGGCGAAATGCGCCGTGCCTTCCACACCTTGAAAGGCAGTGGCCGTATGGTCCGCGCCCTAGTGCTGGCGGAGTTGGCCTGGGCGGTGGAAAACCTGCTTAACCGCGTGCTCGAACGCAGCGTGACCCTCGGCCCTGACGTGCAACAGGTGCTGGATGAGGCCGTGGTCCTGCTGCCGGAACTGATCGCCGACTTCGCGGCCGACGACCAGCGCCAGCGCAATGAAGTCGACGCCCTGGCCGCCCGTGCACACGCTTTGGCCAGCGGCACCGAGCCGGCCGCAGAGCCCCACGACCCGATGTTGCTGGAGATCTTCCGCAACGAAGCCCAGAGCCACCTGGAAAGCCTCAACCACTTCCTGCAACAGGCCGCCGAACACGTGCCGCTGCAAGTCAGCGATGAACTGCAGCGCGCCCTGCACACCCTCAAGGGCAGCGCCTACATGGCCGGCGTGTTGCCAATTGCTGAACTGGCGCGGCCGCTGGATCACCTGACCCGCGAATACAAAGCCCACCGACTGCCGCTGGACCTGGATGAAGTGGAGCTGCTGCTGGAAGCCGAGGGCCTATTCCAGCGTGGCTTGCGCCAACTCGACAGTGACCCACTGGTGCCGATCAAGGGCGCGCCAGACCTGATCCGCCGCACCCAAAGCCTGCTCGATCAACAGCTGCAAGCCTTGCTCGACGCGCCCAACACCGGGCTTCGCATCAAGCGCGACCCGCAGCTGATTGCCAACTTCCTGGCCCAAGGCATGGACATCCTGCTGGACGCCGAAAGCCTGCTGCGCCGCTGGCAGCAACACCCCGGCGAGCGACAGGAACTGACTGCGCTGCTGGACGAATTGACCACCTTGGGCGAGGGCGCGCACATCGCCGACCTGCACGCCATCGACGCGCTGTGCGAAGCCTTGCTGGATCTGTATGGCGCCGTGGAGGAGAGCAGCCTGGCGGTCAGCGAACGGTTTTTCCATGAGGCCGAACAGGCCCATGAAGCGCTGATCAACATGCTCGACCAACTCGCAGCCGGCCAGGAAATCAACCCGGCCCCGGCGCGGGTGCAAGCCCTGCGCGAACTGCTCGATGAAGCCCTCGACCCGTCCGCCACCGGCCTGATCAAAAGCGACGGCAGCCGCGCCCTGAGTATCTGCGAACTGGGCGCCGCCACGGCCCAGTTGGACCAGGACACGGTGATGGACGACGAGATCGTCGAGATCTTCCTGGAAGAGGCGGTGGACATCCTCGACAGCGCCGGGCAGTCGCTCAAACGTTGGTTGTTGGAGCCGGATAGCACCGCACCGTTGTCGTCGTTACATCGGGATTTGCACACCCTCAAGGGCGGCGCGCGCATGGCCGAAATCGGCCCGATTGGCGACCTGGCCCATGAGTTGGAATGCCTTTACGAAGGGTTGGTGGACCGTCGCTACAGCTACTCGACCGAACTGTCCCAAGTGCTGATGGCCAGCCATGAACGGCTGGCCTTGCAGTTGGATGAACTGCAAGACCATCAGCCCCTTAGCGACTCCGGCGACTTGATCGCCCAACTGCGCGAGTTACGCCAGAGCAGCACGCCCGCTACGCCTACCGCTGCACCGGAAGCGGCGACGGCTGATCCTGAATTGCTGGATATCTTCCTCGAAGAAGCCGCCGATATTCTCGACAGCTCAAGCAGCGCTTTGCTGCGCTGGCAGGCCGAGCCGAGCAACCGCCAGGAAGTGGAAACCCTGCTGCGCGACCTGCACACCCTCAAGGGCGGCGCGCGCATGGTCGAGATCGGGCCGATTGGCGATCTGGCCCATGAGTTGGAGTTTCTCTACGAAGGGCTGTCTGCTGGCTTGCTCGCGCCGTCGCCGGAGCTGTTTGCGTTGCTGCAAGGTTGCCATGACCGCCTGGCGCAGATGATCGACGCCGTGGCGGGCGGGGCGCCAGTAGGGTCGGTGGACAAACTCATCGAGCGCATCAAAAGCCTGGTGCACCCCAGCGATGAATCGCTAGCGCCGGTAGCCTTGCCGGCCGGCAAGGCCGAGGCGGCGGTTGATCCCGCCGCCGACATGGTGAAAATCTCCGCCGATTTGCTCGATGACTTGGTCAACCTGGCCGGTGAAACCTCGATCTTCCGTGGCCGTATCGAGCAACAGGTCAACGACGCTCGCGTTGCTCTTAACGAGGTCGAAACCACCATCGAGCGCATGCGCGACCAGCTGCGCCGCCTCGACACCGAAACCCAGGGCCGTATCCTCAGCCGTCAGCAGGCCGAGGCCGAGCGCCTGGGTTACGAAGAGTTCGACCCGCTGGAAATGGACCGCCATTCGCAGTTGCAGCAGTTGTCGCGTGCGCTGTCCGAATCGGCCTCCGACCTGTTGGACCTCAAGGAAACCCTCGACCGCCGTAACCAGGATGCGCACACCCTGTTGCAGCAACAGGCGCGTATCAACACCGAGTTGCAGGAAGGCCTGATGCGCACGCGCATGGTGCCGTTTGAACGCATGCTGCCGCGCCTCAAACGCATCGTGCGCCAGGTGGCGGAGGAGTTGGGCAAGGACGTTGAGTTTGTGGTCGGCAACGCCGAAGGCGAGATGGACCGCAACGTGCTGGAACGCATGGTGGCGCCGCTGGAACATATGCTGCGCAACGCCGTCGACCATGGCCTGGAGTCCCGCGAGGCACGCGTGCTGGCCGGTAAGCCAGAGAAGGGCCGTATCAGCCTGGACCTGACCCACGAAGGCGGCGACATCGTCTTCGACATGCGCGACGACGGTGCCGGTGTGCCGCTGGACGCGGTGCGGCGCAAGGCGATCAAGCGCGGCTTGCTCACGCCTGATCAAGACATCAGCGACCGCGACGTGTTGCAGTTCATCCTGCAGCCGGGCTTCTCCACGGCGGAAAAAATCACCCAGATTTCCGGGCGCGGCGTGGGCATGGACGTAGTGCACGAAGAAGTGCGCCAGCTTGGCGGCTCGATGTTCATCGACTCGACGCCGGGCTCGGGCGTGCACTTTCGCATTCGCCTGCCGTTTACCGTGTCGGTCAACCGCGCGCTGATGGTGCAGTGCGCGGACGACCAATACGCGATCCCGCTCAACACCATCGAAGGCTTGGTGCGTGTACTGCCCCACGAGCTGGCCGGGCACTATCAGCAAGATCCGCCGCGCTACGAGTACGCCGGCCAGCGCTATGAGTTGTTTTACCTGGGCGACTTGCTGCACACCGTCGCCCGGCCGAAACTGCTGGGCCAGTTCCAACCGGTGCCGGTGTTGCTGGTGCAATGCAACGAGCGGCGCGTGGCGGTGCATGTGGATGACATGGCCGGTACGCGCGAGATCGTGGTCAAGGGCTTGGGGCCGCAGTTTGCCGGCGTGCAAGGGTTGTCCGGGGCGACCATTCTGGGCGATGGCCGCGTGGTGCTGATTATCGACTTGCTGGCGCACATCCGCGCACGGCAACCGGCGTTGCCGGCCCAGTCGGTCGACGCGCCGCTGATCCTCAACGACCCGCTGAAAAAGCGCCCGCTGCTGGTGCTGGTGGTGGACGACTCGGTCACCGTGCGCAAAGTCACCAGCCGCCTGCTGGAGCGTAACGGCATGAACGTGCTCACCGCCAAAGACGGCATCGACGCCATCGCACTGCTCGAAGAACACACCCCGGACCTGATGCTGCTCGACATCGAAATGCCGCGCATGGACGGCTTCGAAGTGGCTATCCAGGTGCGCAACGACCCCCGGCTGATGCGCTTGCCGATCATCATGATCACCTCGCGCACTGGCCAGAAACACCGCGACCGCGCCATGGCCATCGGCGTCAACGACTACCTCGGCAAGCCGTACCAAGAGTCGGTGCTGCTGGAAAGCATCGCCTACTGGAGCAAGTCCCATGCTTGACCACCGCACCAGCCAACTCACCGGCCTGCTACTGCCCCTGGCCGACCGCCACCTGGTGCTGCCCAACGTCGCCATCGCCGAACTGATCGACTTCCAACGCGGCGAGCCGGCCAGCGATGCACCGCCGTGGTATTTGCGGCAAGTGACATGGCGCGATCGGCAATTACCGCTGATCAGCTTTGAAGCGGCGTGCGGTGAGGCCAGCGTGACCGGCGAGCGCTCGCGGATTGTGGTGTTGAACGCGCTGGGCGGGCGGCCGACGTTGAAGTTTATTGCGATGGTGATTCAGGGAATTCCGCGTTCGTACAAGTTGGATAGCCAACTGAGTTACGTCGACGTGCCGCTGTGCCCGCTGGAGTTGGCGGCGGTGCAAGTGGGGGAACATGTGGCGAAGGTGCCTGACCTTATGGGGCTTGAAGCCTTGTTGGTGGAGTCCGGTCTGGCCTGACTGCGATGATCGTTCCTACGCTCCGCGTGGGAATGGATCCCGTGACGCTCCGCGTCACCTTTGTGCTGAACTTGAGCGTTGCACTGTCTGGCGGGACGCGGAGCGTCCCAGGCGGCATTCCCACGCAGAGCGTGGGAACGATCGAATCAAGCTAGGTGGTTTCCTTCGGATTTTTCCCGCAAGATTTCGGGCTGTGCATGAACTTGTTGCGGGTAGTCATGGCGGCTAGTCTTCGTCCCGTCATCGAAAAAACGGTGACACGGACGTGCAAGTCCGAGAAATCTGTTTAGGCGTTCAAGACGCCTAGATTCAAAGGCGTTCCTCAATGATTCGTTTAGGAACCGCACATCATGTCGAATTCGTCCTCGTCCAATATTTTCACCGTTAACCCCGATCAAAACACCGAAGCTCTACTGGTCAACGCCAGCGAAACCTTATCGTCGCTAAACGCCATGACCTGCAATCTTGCCTTCAACCTGGGCACCTCCCAGCGCGCAATCATGCTCGGCATTCAGCAAATGGCCGAGTTGGGTCAGTTGCTGGTCGATAGAGCGCTGGAACAAGTCAGCCCTGCACCGGAAGGTTAAATCGGTCCCTGTTTGGGACCGCTATCGAACACCCACCACCGAACAAATGTGGGAGCTGGCAAGCCAGCTCCCACATCTATGGTTACCCCCTTTTCTGCAATACTGTCTTTGATGGCGTGTATGGCTTGCTTTCATCTATTCGGCGTCTGAGTGGGGTATTGGCCCCGCGCCTCGATGAGAATTGATGCCCAACGACCCTAATTATTTGGACGGCCTTTCAGCCGTGTGGGAGCTCAGGGTTGTCGTCAGGCCGGTTGGCCGTTCACGTCATCTGTTATCCAGCATCGCAAAACCAGGTGGGTGGTGCTTGGGTGACAGCAGGGTCAAGCGTTCATCGCGCTTGGCCCTGCATCAAATTCAGTGTGGTTTGCCGCGATCGACCAAGCGATTCTTGCCAGCTTGTTGGCTAGCGCGCAGACCACTAAATTGGAGTGCCGATGGCCTGCCAGCAGCTTGCGAACCCAATCGGCCAAACTCCCTTTTTGCTTATCCAAGTGCATCAAGTAGATACGGGCACATTGAACAAACAAGCGTCGCTGGTTTCGATCTCCGCGCTTGCTGATGCCCAAAAGTACGGTTTTACCGCCAGTAGAATGCTGCTTTGGCACAAGTCCTATCGAGGCTGAATAGCCTCGACCACATTTGAACTGCTTGCCATCGCCCAACTCCGCAGCCAAGACGCTGGAGGTGATCGGGCCAACGCAGGGAATTGTCATCAAACGAGAAGCCAGATCATCTTCAGCGACTTGGCTCTCAACTTCTTTGTCGAGAACCTTAACCTGACGATCCAGGTAGACGTAGTGGTCATACAGCCCTTGCAGCAGCTTTTTGATCAGCCCATGAAATGAGGCTGTTTCGAGTAACGCGGGCACCTCTTTGACTGATTTAAAGCCCGGTGCCAAGCTGACACCCACCTCCAAAAGCCCTGCATGAATTCGATTAACGGCGGCTGTGCGTTCCTTGATAAGCGAGTCGCGGACCGAGTTGAGCATGGCCAACGCTTGCTGAGCTTGGGTTTTTACTGGTACGAAACGCATCGTTGGGCGACTAGCTGCCTCACAAATCGCTTCGGCATCAGCGAAGTCGTTTTTATTGCTTTTTACGTAAGGGCGCACGAGATGAGGAGCAATAAGTTTGGGGGTGTGTCCCAGCATGGCGACTTGTTGCGCCATGAAGTGGGCGCCGCCGCAGGCTTCCATCACAACAGTACAAGGCTCGATGGAAGCTAAATGCTGGAGCAATCCTGCTCGATTAAACTTTTTGCGCAGCAGTACATGGCCACGCTCATCTTGTTCGTGAGCGTGATAGCTGTGCTTACCAAGGTCAACGGCGGTGATGTCTACTTTGCTCATGGCTGCGGTCTCCGATAGATCCCCCTGTGAAAGCTTAGTGGGCGTTCACAGGGGGCGGCGGGGGTAGCCATCTCATTATTTTCAGTCTTTGTTTGGCTCAAGCCCTCATTTGCTGATAGTCCATTACTCCAACCGTAACGATCCAGCTTCGGGCTTGATTGATACCCCCCGATTTCACTCCTAAGGTACAGCCCACGACAGCAAACCCCGTGGAGCGACCATGACAACAACCATCACCCCCGACTCGCGCTGGACGCGGCGGCGCGACGAGAAGCAGCGGCGTCTCGGGCTGGTCAAAAAATACGCAGACGGGGCGGTGTTGCCCAGCGACAAAATCGTCGAGGCCCTGGAAGCCCTGATCCTCCCTGGCGACCGCGTGGTGCTGGAGGGCAATAACCAAAAGCAAGCCGATTTCCTCTCGCGCTCCCTGGCCAAGGCCAACCCGGCCAAGCTCCACGATTTGCACATGATCATGCCCAGTGTCGGCCGCTCCGAGCACTTGGACCTGTTTGAAAAGGGTATCGCGCGCAAGCTGGATTTCTCCTTTGCCGGCACCCAATCCTTGCGCATCAGCCAGTTGCTGGAAGACGGCTTGCTGGAAATCGGCGCGATCCACACCTATATCGAACTCTACGCACGGCTGGTGGTGGATTTGATCCCCAACGTCGTACTGTCGGCCGGTTTCATGGCCGACCGCGCCGGCAATATCTACACTGGCGCCAGCACCGAAGACACGCCGGCGCTGATCGAGCCTGCCGCGTTCAGCGATGGCATCGTGATCGTGCAGGTCAACCAGTTGGTGGATGACGTCACGGATTTGCCCCGCGTCGACATCCCAGCCAGCTGGGTGGATTTTGTGGTGGTGGCCGACAAGCCGTTCTACATCGAGCCGTTGTTCACCCGCGACCCGCGCCATATCAAGCCGGTGCATGTGCTGATGGCGATGATGGCGATCCGTGGCATCTACGAAAAACACAATGTGCAGTCGCTTAACCATGGCATTGGCTTCAACACCGCCGCCATCGAATTGATCCTGCCGACCTACGGCGAATCTCTCGGTCTGAAGGGCAAAATTTGCCGCAACTGGACCCTCAACCCGCACCCGACACTGATCCCCGCTATCGAAAGCGGCTGGGTGCAAAGCGTGCATTGCTTCGGCACCGAACTGGGCATGGAGAACTACATCGCCGCCCGCCCGGATGTGTTCTTCACCGGCCGTGACGGCTCGATGCGTTCCAACCGGATGTTCTGCCAACTCGCCGGCCAGTACGCGGTGGACCTGTTTATCGGCGCCACCCTGCAAGTGGATGGCGACGGGCATTCCTCCACCGTAACCCGTGGCCGCCTCGCCGGTTTTGGTGGTGCGCCGAACATGGGCCATGACCCGCGCGGCCGTCGCCATGGCACCCCGGCGTGGCTGGATATGCGCCACGATGACGCGCCGCAAGCCTTGCTTGAACGTGGCAAAAAGTTGGTTGTACAAATGGTTGAAACCTTCCAGGAAGGCGGCAAACCTACGTTCGTCGAAACCCTCGACGCAGTGGAAGTGGCGCGCAAAAGCGGCATGCCGCTGGCGCCGATCATGATCTACGGCGACGACGTCACCCACTTGCTCACCGAAGAAGGCATCGCCTACCTGTACAAGGCGCGCTCCTTGGAAGAGCGCCAGGCGATGATCGCCGCCGTGGCAGGCGTCACCGCCATCGGCATGCGCCACAACCCCAAGGACACCGCGCGCATGCGCCGCGAAGGCTTGATCGCCTTGCCCGAAGACCTCGGCATCCGCCGCACCGACGCCACCCGTGAGCTGTTGGCCGCCAAGAGTGTGGCCGACTTGGTGGAGTGGTCCGGTGGCTTGTACAACCCGCCCGCCAAGTTCAGGAGCTGGTAAATGCGCGCGCTCAAATTGCATGAAATAAGCCTCGCTGATCGCCTGGCGGATAGGGCCGTCGATGCGCTGATCGATGAGGCTGACCTGTCGCCCAAACCCGCCTTGGTGGACCGTCGCAGCAACGGCGCCCACAGCGATTTGCACCTGGGCCTGATGCACGCTTCGGCACTGTCACTGTGGCCGATGTTCAAAGAAATGGCGGAAGCCGCGCTTGAATTCGGTGAAGTCGGTTTACCTCTGCGCGAAGCCCTCGGGCGTATCGGTCGTGAAGGTGAACAGGCCATGCTCACCACCACCCACGGCGTGAACACCCATCGCGGCGCGATCTGGGCGCTCGGTTTACTTACCGCTGCCGCCGCCCTGGAGCCACGCGCCGTCACGCTGACGGCGGCCAAACTGGCCCTGCTCAACGACCGCTACGCCCCGCAGCCCCTGAGCCACGGCGCCCAGGTTGCGCAACGCTACGGCGCGCGCGGCGCCCGTGAAGAAGCGCAACTGGGCTTCCCATCCGTGATGCAACGCGGCCTGCCGCAACTGCACAAAAGCCGCCGGCAAAACGCTGGCGAACAAAACGCCCGCCTGGACGCCTTGCTCGCGATCATGACCGACCTGGTCGACACCTGCGTGCTCTACCGCGCAGGCACCGAAGGCTTGCACGCCATGCAACGCGGTGCCCAAGCCGTGCTGGATGCGGGCGGCAGCGCAACCCTCGCCGGCCGGCGCCAACTGCACGCACTCGATCTCCAATTGCTGGCCCTGAATGCCTCCCCCGGCGGCGCCGCCGACCTGTTGGCCGCCTGCCTGTTTATCGACCGCCTCGACGGAGCGTTGTGATGGAAACCTTATCCTTTGAATTCCCCGCCGGGCAGCCGCCCAAGGGCCGTGCGCTGGTGGGGTGTGTCGGCTCCGGCGACCTGGAAGTGCTGCTGGAACCGGGCACGCCCGGCACGCTGACTATCCAGGTGCAGACCTCGGTGAATGGCGCCGAACAACGCTGGCAGCATCTGTTCGAGCGGATCTTCCAGGCGTACACGCCGCCGGCCTTGAAGATTGATATCCACGACTTTGGCGCCACGCCCGGCGTGGTGCGCTTGCGCCTGGAGCAAGGCTTCGAGGAGATCGGCCATGACTGACTTGCTCAACAAACACAGCTTCGTTGAACTGGGCGCACGGCAGCGGGCCAAGGCCTTGCTGGACGCCGGCTCTTATCGCGAACTGATCGACCCCTTTCAACGCGTGATGTCGCCCTGGCTCAGCCGCCAAGGCGTGGTGCCCCAGGCCGATGACGGCGTGGTGATTGCCAAGGGCAACATCGCCGGATTGCCAGTCGTGGTCGCTGCTATCGAAGGCAACTTCCAGGGCGGCAGCCTGGGTGAGGTCGGCGGCGCGAAAATCGCCGGTGCCCTGGAACTGGCGGCTGAAGACAACCGCAAGGGCATCCCGACCCGCGCGGTGCTGTTGCTGGAAACCGGCGGCGTGCGCCTGCAGGAAGCCAACCTCGGCCTGGCGGCGATTGCCGATATCCACGCGGCGATTGTCGACCTGCGTCAGTACCAGCCGGTGATCGGCGTGGTGGCGGGCAGTGTTGGTTGCTTTGGCGGCATGTCCATCGCCGCGGGGTTGTGCAGTTACCTCGTCGTTACCCGCGAAGCGCGCCTGGGCCTTAACGGCCCGCAAGTGATCGAGCAGGAAGCGGGCCTGGACGAATACGACTCTCGCGACCGCCCGTTTATCTGGAGCCTCACCGGAGGCGAGCAACGTTTTAACAGCGGCTTGGCTGACCGTTATGTGGCGGACGATGTGGCGCAGGTGCAACAGACTGTCACCGCGCTGTTGCAACAAGGCTTGCCCGAACGTCAGCGCAGCCGTCAGGCCGATGTCTACCTGGCGCGCCTGGCCGAACTCGACGCCACGCCGCAAATCGACGCGGCCACGGTGCGCGACCTGTATCAAGGAGACCGCTCATGAGAGGGTTGCAGTGGTTCAACGCATTGAGCGCCGGCGCCACGCCTGTGGAAGGGCTGCCGGCCTCGCTGAAAGTCGCCGACGGCGTGTTAGGTGAACAAGCCGTGCGCTTCATCGCCGTGGTCACCGACGCGCAAAACCGTTTCCCGCGTGCGCGCAATGGCGAAGTCGGCTTGCTCGAAGGCTGGGGCTTGGCCAAGGCCGTGGACGAAGCCATCGCCCGTGGCGACAAGCGCCCGATCATCGCCATCGTCGATGTGCCCAGCCAAGCTTACGGCCGTCGCGAAGAAGCCCTCGGCATCCATCAAGCCCTGGCCGCCGCCGCCGACAGCTACGCCCGCGCTCGGTTGGCCGGCCACCCAGTAATCGCGTTGCTGGTGGGCAAGGCCATGTCCGGGGCGTTTCTCGCCCACGGCTATCAGGCCAACCGGATGATCGCCCTGCGTGACCCCGGCGTGATGGTGCACGCCATGGGCAAGGCCTCGGCGGCGCGGGTGACCCTGCGCAGCGTCGAAGAGCTCGAAGCCCTGGCCGCCAGCGTACCGCCCATGGCCTACGACATCGACAGTTATGCCAGCCTCGGTTTGCTCTGGGAAACGCTGTCGGTCAGGCAGATTGAACAACCCACGGCGGACGATGTGGTGCGGGTCAGTGATTGCTTGCTGCACGCTATCAACGATGTCGCTGGCCCGGATTTAAAAGGACGCCTGGGCGCCACCCATCGCGCCGCTTCCAGCCACGTACGCCAACTGCTGCGGGAGCAGTGGTGAACGCGCACGATTTGCTCTGGGGCATGGCCCCGGCGCATCTGCCCACCGATGCGCCGGCCTGGGCGCTGGATGTGATCAGCGCCGGCCACCCGGTGGTGGTGCGTCGTGCCATCGCCGAGTCGGGCCAGGTGGCGATCGGCGTGCGCGGGCGTTTGCGTGAGCAGCGGTTTGCGGCAGTGATGCCCGTCGCGGCCGTGCAGCGGCGAGTAACGCCGGAGGCTTTGCGTGGGGTGATCTCGCGTCGGGATCTACCGGCGTTGCGCGCGCTCGATCTACTGCGCCCGGTGTTGGCGCAGGAGGCGTGGGGCGTCACAGGCAGCGCGGGTTTCGAGCTGGCCAGCGGAATTGAAGCGCTGCATGAGCAGAGCGACCTGGATTTGATCCTGCGCACGCCCGAGCGGCTGGCGCGCGGCGATGCCGAGGATCTGCTGGCGATACTGGACACCGCACCGTGTGCCGTGGACCTGCAACTGCAAACCCCATTTGGCGCCGTTGCCTTGCGCGAATGGGCCGGCGGCTCACGCCGGGTACTGCTGAAAACCCTCAGCGGCGCGCATTTGGTGGTGGACCCGTGGCAGGCCGTGGCATGAGCAGCCTTCTGGTGTTTCCGGGGCAGGGCGCCCAACGCACGGGCATGCTCCAGGCGCTGGCGGCTGACATTCTGCAAGAAGCCAGTGATGCCTTGGGCGAAGACGTTCGCACGCTCGATTCGGCACACGCCTTGGCAAGCACGCGTGCCGTTCAGCTATGCCTGCTGATCGTCGGTGTCGCCCATGCCCGCCAGTTGCAACACACGCCCGATTACGTCGCGGGCCTGTCCATCGGCGCCTACCCGGCGGCGGTGATCGCGGGCGCCCTGGATTTTGCCGACGCAGTAAAACTGGTCAGCCTGCGCGGCGAACTGATGCAAAGCGCTTATCCACAAGGCTTTGGGATGACCGCGATCATCGGCCCGGCGTTATCCACAGTCGAAAATGTGCTCGCCGAAATCCACAGCCCGCAAACCCCGGTGTATTTGGCCAATATCAACGCCGACAACCAAACCGTCATCGCCGGCAGCGACGAGGCAATGAAGCTCGTCGTAGCACGCATCAAAGGCAACGGCGTTGCTAAGCGCCTGGCCGTCAGCGTGCCGTCCCATTGCGCGCTGCTGGAGGCGCCTGCCCAGGCGCTGGCCCAAGCGTTCGTGACGCTCAAAGCGCCGCGTATTACCTACCTGAGCAGCACCCGCGCGCGGCCGATCCACAACCCTGAGCAACTGCGCGACGACCTGGCCTTCAACATGTGCCGCATTGTCGATTGGCGCGGCACCGTGCAGAGCGCCTACGAGCGTGGCGTGCGCTTGCAAATCGAACTGCCGCCGGGCGCGGTGCTGACCGGCCTGTCACGCCGTGTCTTCGAACAAGGTACGGTGATCGCCTGCGAAGGCGCACGCCTGGACACCTTGCAGGCCCTGCTGCAAGAGGAGGAGCGCCGCCACCGATAAAGCATTACCCAAGGCTTTCGAAGCACAAAAACAACAATTTCGATGAAGCACTTTGAGGAAAAACACGATGATTATTTACGGTGTAGCGTTTCTAGCGTTTTGTACGCTGGTGGGGCTGTTTGTGGGCGAGGTGCTGGGTAAGTTACTGGGCATCCCAGCCAACGTTGGTGGCGTGGGTATCGCCATGTTGTTGCTGATCGGCCTGGGCAGTTATTTGCAAAAACGCGGCCTGTTTGTCGGCAAGTCCGAGCAGGGCCTGACGTTCTGGGCGGCGATTTACATTCCTATTGTGGTCGCCATGGCGGCCCAGCAAAACGTCTACGGCGCGATCAAGGGCGGCCCTATGGCGATTCTGGCTGGCACGCTTGCAGTGGTGCTGGGCTTTGCCTTAGTGCCGCTGCTGTCACGCATCGGCAACCGTGAGCCGCGCGCGGTTGTTCCCACCAAAGAAGCCGGGTGATCGTCATGTACGAATCGATGATGAAAGTGATCACCGGCTACGGCCTGATCAGTGGTTTTGCCGTGATCGGCCTGACCATGTGGGTGTCCTACTGGATCTCCAATAACTTTACCAAAGGCCGTCTGCACGGCTCGGCCATCGCTATTTTGCTTGGGCTGGCGCTGTCCTATGTCGGTGGCGCATTTACCGGTGGCTCCAAAGGGGTGGTGGATATTCCGTTGCTGTCGGGCATCGGCCTGTTGGGCGGTGCAATGCTGCGGGACTTTGCGATTGTCGCCACGGCGTTTGGGGTGAGTGTCGATGAGCTCAAACGCGCCGGCTATGCCGGTGTGCTGGCACTGTTTGTCGGCGTGGGTTCATCGTTTATCGCCGGGGTCGGCGTGGCCATGGCGTTCGGTTATACCGATGCGGTGAGTCTGACCACGATCGGTGCTGGCGCCGTGACTTATATTGTCGGGCCGGTCACCGGTGCGGCGATTGGCGCCAGCTCCGAGGTGATGGCGCTGTCCATTGCCGCGGGGTTGATCAAGGCGATTCTGGTGATGGTCATGACGCCGTTCGTGGCGCCGTTTATCGGCCTTAACAACCCTCGCAGCGCAGTGATTTTCGGAGGTTTGATGGGTACGTCCAGCGGCGTGGCCGGCGGGTTAGCGGCAACCGATCCGAAACTGGTGCCGTATGGCTGCCTCACAGCCGCGTTTTATACGGCGCTGGGGTGTTTGCTGGGGCCGTCGTTGTTGTTTCTGATCATGCGTGGCTTGGTGGGTTAGCCGCCCCGATTGGCATACATCCGACACTCGGCCAACAGCGCCAGCAAATTCGGGTCGCGCTCCTTGGCCTTCAAAAACGCCACGCCAATATGCTGCTGCAACCGATACCTGGGTTGCAGCGGTATCAGCTTCACGCGGTTCTCATACACCGCCGCAATCCGCCCCGGCAGCAGCGCATAACCCACGCCAGAACTGACCATGCTCAGCAGCGTGAAGATGTCATTGACCTGCATCGCCACCTTCGGCTCAAACCCCGCCTGCTTGAACACCCGGTTGCCATCCTGATGGGTGGCGAAGCCTTGGGTGAGGGTGATGAAGGTCGCGTCGCGCACGTCGGCCAGGTCGATTTCCTGTTCGCGGTCGAAGGGTGAATCGGCCGGCGTGGCGAGGAATATGTCGTCGGTGAATAGCGCGATCTGTTCGCAATCAGGGTCGTTGGCGCGTTCGTCGAAGGAGATCAGGATCGCGTCCACTTCCATGTTCTTGAGCTTGTAGAGCAGGTCGAAGTTGGAGCCCAGGATCAGGTCGATATTAAGTTCGCTGCGACGGATTTTCAGGCCCATGATCAGCTGCGGTACGGTTTTGACCGTCAGCGAATACAGCGAGCCGAGCTTGAAGCGCTCAGCTGAAAAGCCCGCAGCTTCGCGGGTCAGGCGCACGCTGTCGACCACGTCGGCCACCAGCTTTTGCGCGCGTTCCTCCAACACGTAAGCGCTTTCCAGCGGGGTGAGGTTGCGCCCTTCGTGTTTGAACAAGGGGCAGCGCAGCGCGTTTTCCAGCGAGTGGATGGCGCGGTGCACGCTGACGTTGCTGGTTTGCAGCTCGGCGGCGGCGCGGGCCAGGTTGCCGGTGCGCATGAACGCCAGGAAGATCTCGAGCTTCTTGAGGGTGAATTCTTCGTCGATCAGCATGGCCGTGGCTCTTATTTGAATGCCGTCGATTGTGCCTCTAAAACCAGTTTGCTCCCAGCCATGCACTGCACCGCCACTTGGCATAGGCCAAACCTGCGCACGCGGTGATCAATGGGGGGAACAGGTACCGCCTGCACACGGTCACAACCGCACCCGCCAAACTAAGCAGGCGTCGGCCGAAGAGAATGCCGACGTTGGCGAAGTTGGGGCCCAGGCATGAAGCGAATCATCTATCGGCGTATGCGTTTGGGAAAATGAAGAAAAGGTTGTTACCTGCCGAGCCGCCCAGCGCGTCAGAATGCAGGTAGCACAACCAAGTGGTAACCGTTATTCGAGGTGAGTGACACATGTATCACGGGGAACGATTCAACGCCTGGAGCCATTTGTTCGGGGCGGTTGCAGCTTTTGTGGGGGCAGTGTGGATGTTGGTGGTGGCGAGCCTGGACGGCAGCCCCTGGAAGATCGTCAGCGTGGCGATTTATGGCTTTACGCTGCTGGTGCTGTACAGCGCGTCCACCGTGTACCACAGCGTGCGCGGGCGGCGAAAAGCGATCATGCAGAAGGTCGACCACTTTTCGATCTACCTGCTGATCGCCGGCAGCTACACGCCGTTTTGCCTGGTGACGCTGCGCGGGCCGTGGGGGTGGACGCTGTTCGGGATCGTGTGGGGGCTGGCGGTGATTGGCATCCTGCAAGAGATCAAGCCGCGCTCCGAGGCGCGCATTCTGTCGATTGTGATCTACGCGGTGATGGGCTGGATCGTGCTGGTGGCGGTCAAGCCGCTGCTTGCCGCGTTGGGTACGGCGGGCTTTGTGTGGCTGGCCTCGGGCGGGGTGTTGTACACCGTGGGCATCATCTTTTTTGCCCTGGAAGATCGTATGCGCCATTCCCATGGGATCTGGCACTTGTTCGTGATCGGCGGCAGCGTGCTGCATTTTGTGGCGATCATGCATTACGTGCTGTAACAGGCAACGCGGTTAAAAAATGTGGGAGCGGGCGTGCTCGCGAATGCGGTGTTGAAGTGCGCCCCAAAAGTTGGACAGCTAATGGTTAGGCTACCGCGGACCGGGTTCTGTAAGCCACAGGGCTCAGTCCGCCAAGCTTCGTTTTGATTCGCTTATGGTTGTAGTAATGGATGTACTTATCCAGCCCGGCCTGCAGCTGAGCAACGCTGTCGAAGCTTTCCCGATAGTAAAACTCCGACTTCAGGGTACCGAAAAAGCTTTCCATTGTGGCGTTGTCATAGCAGTTCCCTTTGCGAGACATGCTCTGTTCCAACCCAGCTTTTTCCAGTTTTTCCCGATACTTTGAGTGTCGATAGTGCCAGCCCTGATCCGAGTGCAGCATGGGTTTGGCGCCTTCGGGCAAGCGCTCAAGGGCAAGCTCCAGCATGTCGCCTACCAAGGCGTATTGGGGGCGGACGGCGGTCTTATAGGCCACAATCTCTCCGTTGTACAAGTCCAGTACTGGGGACAGATACAGCTTTTTGCCGGCCACTTTGAACTCGGTGACATCGGTTACCCATTTCTGATTTGGTTGCTCAGCTTCGAACTGACGAGCCAGGATATTGGGCGATACCTCTCCCATTGGCCCTTTATACGATTTGTATTTTTTCGGTCGCACTGTGCATTTCAGGCCTAACTCTCCCATCAGCCGTCGTACCGTTTTACCGTTGATCAACGGCGTTTGCTTACGTAGCTCTAAAGTCATCCGACGGTAACCAAGGCGGCCCTCATTCTCGTCTTGGATAGTCTGGATAGAGGCTTTGATCGAGATAAACCGGTCCGCAACGCCCATCGCCTTGAGTTGGTAGTAGTACGTACTTCGCGCAAGACCTACCAGCTTGAGCAAATCACTCAAGGGGAAAGCTTGTTTGAGCTCAGTGACTAATCGGGCTTTTTCTTCGCTTCTCTCTCTCGCCTCATCACCGCCTCGCCCAACTCTCCAAGCTTTTTTAGGTAGGCGTTCTCCATGCGCAAATACTGCAGTTCATCGAGTAATGCCTTGTGTGCAAGCTGTGCGTCGGTGAGTGGGGTGGTAGTTTTACGCGGTTTAGAAGGCGGCTTGGGCATAGCGGTAATCGATCCTTTTTTCCCTGACTCCAGGGCTTCAATACCGCCACTGTAATACTGCTGTTGCCATCTGCCCACCTGGCTTGAGTTACCCAGGTTGAAGAGCGCCGCTGCGCGGCGCAAAGATAAGGAGTCGCGCCACATGCGTTGCAGCACTGAAAACTTGAACAAGGGACTGTAGCGTTCGCCGGTTCTGCTTAGACAGGCTTCGCCATGTAATCGGTAAGCCTCCACCCAACGACGAAGCAAGGTGGGATCCATTTGAAATTGAGCGGCTATGCGGCGAAAGCCTCGGCCCTGTTCAAGGAAAGTGGTAATGGCGGAAAGCTTGAACTGCGTCGTGTATTTGCTCATGAAAAGCCTCAGGAGTTGGACGGGTGTCCAACTTCTGGGGCGCACTTCAGTGTATCAGTGACGGATGAAGTGGCTGACACGCCGCATTCGCGAGCAAGCCCGCTCCCACATTAGTTTTGTGGTGTTCTCATAAGCGTTCCAGCAGTTCACGCGCGCGCTTGCCGAAAATCTGCAGCAGGTTCGCCAGCATATGCGGCGGCGGTTCATCGGCGCGGGTCAGCGCGTACAGGGTGATCGGCAGCGGCGGGGTAAGCGTACGGATGCAGGTAGTGGCCGTCGACGCGCCGAGGGCGGTGAACGGGTCGATCACGGTCAAACCGGCGCCGGACTCCACCATGGCCCGGGCCAGGGAATAGGTCTGTACGGAAATGGTCACCCGCGGCGGCGGGTCGACATTTTCCAGGTAACTGTCGAGTTTGGCCGCCAACGGGTCGGCGCTGGACAAGCCAATCAACGGCGCCCCCGCCAGATCGGCCAGTGGCAGTGGTTGGTGCAATTGCGCCTGCGGCCAATAGCCTTTTGAAGCCAACGCCACCAACACCCCATTGGCCAACACTTGCGTGGTCAAGCCGGGGTGGCCGGAGAAGTTGAGGGTCAGTGCCAGGTCGATCTCACGCATCAACAGCTTCTGTACCAACTCGCGGCTGTGGTCGCTGGACAGCTCGCAGGCGATGTCCGGGTAGTCGCGCGTCCACTCCAGAATCGCCGGCGGCAGCAGCGACAGGGCCAGCGCCGGAATGGCGCCTATGCGCACGCTCTGGCCTGGCTCGCGGCGCAAGCTCTTGGCCAGGCGCCGCACACCTTGCAGGCTCTGTGTGACTTTCTCGACTTCGCTTTCCAGCGCCAGGGCTTCCGGGGTGGGCTGCAACTTGCCGCGCACGCGCAGAAACAGCGGGAAACCCAATTGCAGCTCGGCGTGCTGCAACACTTTGGTCACCGCCGGTTGCGAGACGTGCAGCAACTGCGCGGCGGCGCTGACCGAGCCGGTTTGGCGGATAGCCTGGAAGATTTCGATATGACGTAAGCGCATGGCACGTCCATAACCTTTGTTTATAGGTGACCCATCTTTATTCATTGTCGCGGGCCTGTCACCTGGCCCTACGCTTGAGGCCTATTCATTCAACGGTAGGGGGCGGGGATGGCCAAGCGCATTTGCATCATCGGCGGTGGCGTCATCGGCTTGGCGACTGCCTACGCGCTGGTGCGTGCCGGGCACGCGGTAACGGTGATCGAGGCGCGCGACAGCCTGGGCAGCGAGACCAGTTTCGCCAACGGTGGGCAATTGTCCTACCGCTACGTCGCGCCGTTGGCCGATAAAGGCGTGCCGCTGCAAGCCCTTGGCTGGCTGCTGCGTGGTGATTCGCCGCTGAAGCTGCGCCCGCGCCTCGACCCGCAGCAATGGCGCTGGATGGCGGCGTTTCTCGGCGCCTGCCGTGGCTCGGTGAACCAGCGTAATGCCGCTCACCTGCTGCGCCTGGCGTCCTTGAGCCAGGCCACCTTGCAACAGTGGCGCGAGGATGACCGCCTGGGCGACTTCGACTGGCGGCGCAACGGCAAGCTGGTGACCTTTCGCAGCGCTGGTACTTTCGACAAGGCACGCAGCAGGGTCACCGATATTCTGCAGCAGCAGGTGCTGTTGGCCGCCGACTGCGCGTGCCTGGAACCGGCGTTGGCGGGCGGTGATTTTGTCGGTGGCATCTACACGCCCAATGAAGAAGTCGCGGACTGTCATGCCTTCTGCCAGCGGCTGGCCGCGCGGCTTGAGGCCTCGGGGCTTTGCACCTTTTTGCTGGGGCGCAAGGTCACGCAAATCCGCCACGCCGACGGTGCGGTGCAGGCCATCGTGCTCGGCGATGAAGTGCTGCCGGTGGAACACGTGGTACTGGCGGCCGGGCATCGCAGTGCGCAGTTGGGGTTGCCTGGCCTGTCGCTGCCGCTGTATCCGCTCAAGGGCTACAGCCTGAGCGTGCCGATTGGGGCGCAGCACCAGGCGCCGAGCGTGAGCATCACCGACTATGACCGCAAGATTGTTTATGCGCGGATTGGCGAGCAGCTGCGTGTGGCCGCCATGGTCGATATCGTCGGCTTTGACGCGAGCCTTGAGCCCAAGCGCCTGGCGCTGATCAAACGCCAGGCGCTGGAGACGTTTCCCCATGCCGGCGACTATGCCCACGCTGTCGAATGGGCCGGCATGCGCCCCGCCACGCCAACCGGGGTGCCGCTGATTGGCGCCAGTGCTTATCGCAACCTGTGGCTGAACCTGGGCCACGGCGCGCTCGGCTTTACCTTGGCCTGCGGCAGCGGCCAACTGCTGGCCGAGTTGATCGGCCAGCACGTTCCTTCCATTGATATGCAGGGCCTGACGCCCCGCGCCGCTTGAGGATGCAGCCATGACCATCAACCGAATCAGCAGCAATGAGCGCCTATCTGGCGCCGTCACCTTCAAGGACCTGGTGTTTCTTTCGGGCCAGGTGCCGGGTGAGGGCCAGGATGTGGCCACGCAAACCCGCGAAGTATTGGCCAAGATCGATGCATTGCTGGCGCAAGCCGGCAGTGATAAGGATCACCTGCTCAACGCAACGATTTACCTGAAAAACATCGGTGACGGTTTTGCGCCGATGAATGCAGTGTGGGCCGCGTGGCTGTCGCCAGGCATGGCGCCCACGCGCACGACCTTGCAGGCAGAACTGGCGCGCCCGACTGTGCTGGTGGAAATCAGCGTGATTGCTATCCGTAAATAACCGCAAGACCAACGGAGAATAACAATGAAAAAAATCCTGTTGACCGGCTGCACCCTGGGGCTTTTGTTTGGCGCCCAGGTTCAGGCGACTGAAACCCCGCTGGACGGCACGTTGAGCAAGATCGCCAGTGCCAAGTCCATCACCTTGGGTTATCGCGATGCGTCGGTGCCGTTCTCCTACGTTGGGGATCACAGCGGCAAGCCCATGGGCTATTCGGTCGACCTGGCGAGCAAGATCGTCGAGCGTGTCCAGCAGAAAACCGGGCTGGCCAACCTCGGCGTGAAGTACAACCTGGTGACTTCCCAAACCCGTATCCCGCTGGTGCAAAACGGCACGGTGGACCTGGAATGCGGCTCCACCGGCGTGACCGCCGAGCGGCAGAAGCAGGTGGCGTTTTCGTACGGGTTTATCTACGTGAAGGGCCAGTTGCTGACCGCCAAGGACAGCGGGATTCAAGGCTTTGAAGACCTCAAAGGCAAGAATGTGGTGACCACCGCCGGCACCACTAACGAACGCTTTCTGAAGAGCTATAACGCCGAACACAAGGCCAATATGTTTGTGATCAGCGCCAAGGACCACGGCGAAGCCTTCAAGATGCTCGAGACCGGACGTGCGGTGGCGTTTTACATGGATGACGCGTTGCTCTACGGCGAGCGCGCCAAGGCGCGTGACCCGCATCGCTGGGTGGTGGTGGGCAAGGAGCAGTCGCGGGAGATCTACAGTTGCATGGTGCGCAAGGACGACCCGCAGTTTCTCGCGGTGGTCAACGAAACACTCGGCGACCTGTATCGCTCCGGGGAGATCAACGGAATTTACCAGCGTTGGTTTGAACAGCCGATTCCGCCCAAGGGCTTGAACCTGGAATTCCCGATGACGGCTGAGTTGAAGGCG
The DNA here is from genome assembly GCF_022648765.1 of Pseudomonas sp. ArH3a. Taxonomy (NCBI): domain Bacteria; kingdom Pseudomonadati; phylum Pseudomonadota; class Gammaproteobacteria; order Pseudomonadales; family Pseudomonadaceae; genus Pseudomonas; species Pseudomonas sp. ArH3a. Next base: position 6,522,877 of record NZ_CP080330.1, on the reverse strand, counting down.
ATTATTGCCAAGCCGGTCAGTGATCCGGTGGACTGACAGCCCGGTTCAAAATGTGGGAGCAGGCAAGCCAGCTCCCACAGTTGAATGGGGTTCACACGGCAGGGCTAGAAGTCGCCCCAGAGTTGCTGTGCGACGGCCAGCGCCACCACTGGCGCTGTTTCAGTGCGCAGCACCCGCGGGCCGAGGCGGGCGGCGTGGAAACCGGCGCCTTGGGCAGTTTGGACTTCGTTATCGGTCAACCCACCTTCAGGCCCGATCAGGAACGCCAGGCTCGCAGGCTTGGCATGGCTGATCATCGGCTCGGCCACTGGGTGCAGCACCAGTTTCAAATCGGCCTCGGCCTGCTTTAACCAGTCCGCCAGCAGCAGCGGCGGGTGAATCACCGGCACCGTTGAACGCCCGCATTGCTCACACGCACTGATTGCCACCTGGCGCCAGTGCAGCAGGCGTTTGTCGGCGCGTTCGTCCTTGAGGCGTACTTCGCAGCGGTCGCTGAAGATCGGCGTGATTTCATTCACGCCCAGTTCGGTGGCTTTCTGGATCGCCCAATCCATCCGCTCGCCCCGGGACAAGCCCTGGCCGAGGTGGATGTGCAGGGGCGATTCGGTCTGGCCTGCGAAGCTTTCGGTGAGTTGCACGCTGACGCGTTTTTTACCAACCTCCAGCAACGTGCCCGAAAACTCCTGGCCGGAGCCGTCAAACAGTTGCACGGCATCGCCTTCGCCCATGCGCAATACGCGGCTGATGTAGTGCGCCTGGGCTTCGGGCAGTTCGTGCTCGCCGAGGCTCAGCGGGGTGTCGGTGAAAAAGCGGGACAGTCTCATTTCTGTTCTCTGGAGAAGGTTGTGCACAGCGGACGCGCAGCGTCTTGGGCTGCATTCCCACGCAGAGCGTGGGAACGATCAGGTAGGGACCGTCAGCCTGGATCGCGGAAGCCTGGGTGGAAGTCTTTGGGCACCGCAACGCTGACTTTACTGTTGGTGGCGATATCGATGCCTTCGCTGGCCACTTCGGCCAGAAAGTCGATCTGCTCCGGTGTGATCACATACGGCGGCAGGAAATACACCACGCTGCCCAACGGCCGCAACAGTGCGCCGCGCTCCAACGCGTGTTCGAACACCTTCAGGCCACGGCGCTCCTGCCACGGGTAGGCGGTCTTGGTGGCTTTGTCCTGCACCATCTCGATGGCCAGCACCATGCCGGTCTGGCGCACTTCCGACACGTGCGGGTGGTCCACCAGGTGTGCGGTGGCCGTGGCCATGCGCTGGGCCAGGGCCTTGTTGTTTTCGATGACGTTGTCTTCTTCGAAAATATCCAGGGTCGCCAGCGCCGCGGCACACGCCAGCGGGTTGCCGGTGTAGCTGTGGGAGTGCAGGAAGGCGCGCAGGGTTGGGTAGTCGTCGTAGAAAGCGTCGTAGACATCGTCGGTGGTGACCACCGCCGCCAGCGGCAAATAGCCGCCGGTGAGGGCTTTGGATAAGCACAGGAAATCCGGGCGGATGCCGGCCTGTTCACAGGCGAACATCGTGCCGGTGCGGCCAAAGCCCACGGCGATTTCGTCGTGTATCAGGTGCACGCCGTATTTGTCGCAGGCTTCACGCAGCAGCTTGAGGTACACCGGGTGGTACATGCGCATGCCGCCGGCGCCTTGGATCAGCGGTTCGAGGATAACGGCGGCGACGCTGTCGTGGTTCTCGGCCAGGGTCTGTTCCATGGCCAGGAACATGTTGCGCGAGTGCTCTTCCCAGCTCATGCCCTCGGGGCGCAGGTAGCAATCCGGGCTGGGCACTTTAATAGTGTCCAGCAGCAGTGCTTTGTAGGTTTCAGTAAACAGCGGCACGTCGCCCACCGACATCGCGGCGATAGTTTCGCCGTGGTAGCCGTTGGTCAGGGTCACGAAGCGCTTTTTGTTCGGCAGGCCGCGGTTGAGCCAGTAGTGAAAGCTCATCTTCAGCGCGACTTCGATGCACGACGAACCGTTATCGGCATAGAAGCAGCGGGTCAGGCCTTCGGGCGTCATTTTGACCAAGCGCTCGGACAGCTCGATCACCGGCTGGTGGCTGAAACCGGCGAGGATCACGTGTTCCAGCTGATCAACTTGATCTTTGATGCGTTGGTTGATGCGCGGGTTGGCGTGGCCGAACACATTGACCCACCAGGAACTGACGGCGTCGAGGTAGCGCTTGCCTTCGAAGTCTTCCAGCCATACGCCTTCACCGCGTTTGATCGGGATCAGCGGCAATTGCTGGTGGTCTTTCATCTGGGTGCAGGGATGCCACAGCACCGCGAGGTCGCGTTGCATCCACTGGTTGTTCAAGCCCATCGTCTATCTCCTCGAAGCGGTCCTGCGGCCTGCGCAGGTGAAACAATCGCGCAAGCCTATGCAATGGTCGGCTGTGTCACAACCCATTACGGATAAATTCGTAGTAAACGCAGGACGGTCTGTCACGTTTCTTAGCAATAGTCCTTAATCCATTGTTAACGTACTGTGCATAACCTCTTGATCGTATTTCTCGATATTTCAAAGCGAAATTTTGAGCTTTAATTCGATAGGTAAATCGCTAGTCTTGGGCACAGTTCTTACGGGATTTGGGACATGCAGCTACGTAATTCACCGGCCCGCTATGGCTGGGTCAGTATGGTTTTGCACTGGGGTGTGGCCCTGGTGGTGTTCAGTTTGTTCGCCTTGGGCCTGTGGATGGTCGGTCTCGACTACTACAGCGCCTGGCGCAAAGACGCGCCCGACCTGCACAAGAGCATTGGCATCACGCTGTTCGCCATCATGCTGGTGCGCATCGTCTGGCGTCTGGTCAGCCCACCGCCACCACCGCTGGCCAGTTACAGCCGCTTGACCCGCATGGGGGCCGCGTTTGGCCATGTTTTTCTTTATCTCGGGCTGTTTGCCGTGATGATTGCCGGTTACCTGATTTCCACCGCAGACGGTGTCGGTATTCCGGTATTTGGCCTGTTTGAAATCCCTGCCGTGGTTTCCGGGCTACCGGACCAGGCAGACACCGCCGGCGTGGTGCACCTGTACCTCGCCTGGGTGTTGGTGGTCTTCGCCGGTTTGCACGGCGTGGCTGCGTTGAAACACCACTTTATCGATCGTGATGCGACCCTCAACCGAATGCTGGGGCGCAAAGCCTGATGTTCAACCTCGACTCATAAGGAATAGAAAGCATGTTGAAAAAGACTCTCGCTGCTCTGGCACTTGGTACTGCTCTGCTGTCTGCAGGTCAGGTCATGGCCGCTGACTACAAGATCGATAAGGAAGGCCAGCACGCCTTCATCGACTGGAAAATCAGCCACCTTGGCTACAGCTTCATCCACGGTACCTTCAAGGACTGGGATGGTTCGTTCAGCTGGGATGCCGCCAAGCCTGAAGCCAGCAAAATCGCCGTCGACGTGAAAACCGCCAGCCTGTGGTCCAACCACGCAGAGCGTGACAAGCACATCGCCAGCAAAGATTTCCTGGACGTCGCCAAGTTCGCTGATGCCAAGTTCGTGTCTACCGCGGTTAAATCAACCGGCGAAAAAACTGCTGACGTGACCGGCGACCTGACCTTTCATGGCGTGACCAAACCTGTGACCTTCAAGGCCACTTTCAACGGTGAAGGCAAAGACCCATGGGGCGGCGAACGTGCTGGCTTCAACGCCACCACCACGCTGAACCTGAACGACTTCGGCGTCAAAGGCCCAGGCCCGACTTCCCAGACCGTGGACCTGGACATCTCGCTGGAAGGTGTCAAAGCGAAGTAATTACTTTCGCTGCTTCACACTCAAAACGCCGACCTCAGGGTCGGCGTTTTACTGTCTGCCTGCTTATAAACTGGCCTTATAGATCACCACTTGCTCTTTGAGCCAGGTGTGCAGCGAGGTTAACTGCGCTGAATGTTTACTGCCGACCGGCCAGACCAGAAAGTAGCGTGAAGTGTGCACCGGTTCGATATCGGTGAGCCTGACCAAGTCCCCACGTTGAATCAGTGAGTGAGCAATCGAGCGGCGGGTCAGCGCGACGCCATACCCCAGCCTGACCGCTTCAAGCATCAACGTAGAGTCGGTGAACTCCAGCGAGGCTTGAGGGCGTTGTTCTTCCGCGCCGGCTGCACCGAGCCAAATTGGCCAGCTTTCACTGGCGTGCAGCAGTGGCTGCTCCAAGATGGCTTGCGCAGTGTCGGGCAACACGCCGTGATTGAAGTCGCGCGCGGCGACCACCAGCAATGAGTCATCCATCAGCGTTTCGCAATGCACATCGGGCCATTGCCCATGGCCGAAGCGGATGGCGCAGTCGAGCGGGCCCTGCCCGAAGCTGGCGAACTCCATGCCCGACTCCAATCTCAGGTGCAGTTCGGGGTGGGCGCTTCTGAAATCATGCAAACGCGGCAGCAACCAATGCATGGCATAGGAGGGCAGCACCGACACGGTCAGTTGCGGGTGCTTGGTCTTCGCCAGGAGCTTTTCCGTGACGCCTGCGATCTCGCCCAGTGCTTGCCTGATCTGGTAGGCATACACACGTCCCTCATCAGTCAGTATCAGGGAGCGTTTGTTGCGCATCACCAAGGCGATACCCAAATATTCCTCGAGAGAGCGAATCTGGTGGCTGACCGCACTGTGGGTCACATGCAGTTCAATCGCTGCCAGGTTCACCTTGCCCAGTCGAGCCAATGCCTCGAAGGCTCGTAACGCGGCGAGAGGAGGGAGTTTCATTGTGTGAATTCCTTTCACATAAAAACCCAATAATAGCCGCTATACGTGAAATAAAGGGACTAACGATAATGCGCGACCGGTTATTTATTTAAATAGCCCTGTGTTGAAATCGGGAGTTTTGAATCGTGATAGATGAAATTCAGGCGTTTCTGAAAGACTACTTTGATGTGTTGCAAACTCAGGACTTGAACAAGTTCGATCAGGTGTTTCACCGTGGCTGCGTGCTCTATAGCGCGCAGAATGCGGACGTGGTTGTGCGGCCTTTTGCTGAGTATCGCGCCATGGTTCAAGGCCGTAAGTCACCCTATGAGGGCGGCTTTCCACAACTTGATGAAGTGCTGATGATTGACGTGATGTCCTCGGAAATGGCCATCGTGAAGGTGCGCCTGCGCTTGTTCAATAATGTAATGGTCGACTATTTGAATCTTATGAAAGTTGAGGGGCGCTGGATGATCTTCGCCAAACTTTTTCATAAGGCGGGTGACGCGACTGAACAATAACTTAACCGCCGGATGCAAAAACGCCCCGATTAATCGGGGCGTTTTTTTTGCCGTCTAAAACTCAGCGGTTGCGGGTGAGCAGCGCTGGTTTTTCACCACGAGGGCGGCCTGGCAACTGATCCAGCTGCTCAGGTGTCGGGAAGCGGTCAGCTTTCGACTCCTTGTGGATGATCTTCGGCGCCGGGCCACCGCGCGGGTTCTGCACGGCGGGTTCGGACAGACTCGGCTGCTCATCACGGGCTGGGCGGCGGTTGTTGCTGCGCGAATCGTCGCGACGAGCTTGGCCGTCACGTGGCGCACCGCTACGTGGACCGCTGCGCTTGGCAGGCGGAGTGCCGGTGGTGCCGCCGCTGCTGTTGCGCGGAGCATTCTGACGACCGCCCTGTGGCTGGCCGCCACGTGGAGCGCCGGAACCTGTGCCCGCGCCCGGCGCTGGTGCACCTGGACGACGGCCACGGCCCTGGGCCGGCTTGGCCTGGGGCACGTAGTCGACGCGGTTACCGAAGTTATCCACGTCGTCGTCGAGGAACTCGTCCGGCGCGCGGTCGGCTGTGGCGCGTGGCGGTTGGCTCGGCTGGCGCTGTTCGCGGGCCGGGGTGCCTTCACGGGGCTTTTGCTCACGGGCTGGGCGTTCGCCACGGCCGTTGGTAGGCGCTTTTTCCTTGCCGCCTTTGTCTTTGCCCTTATCGCGACGACCACCGCCACCACCGCCGCCGTTCGGGCCATCGCCCTTCGGACCGCGTGGGTTGCGTGGGTTGCGCACATCCGGACGCTCGCGCACTTCAGGCTTCTCAGCCTCAACGGCGCTTGAGTCGAAGCCCATCAGGTCGCCGTCGGCGATTTTCTGCTTGGTCATGCGCTCGATGCTTTTCAGCAGCTTTTCTTCGTCCGGTGCGACCAGGGAAATGGCCTCGCCCGAACGACCAGCCCGGCCGGTACGGCCGATACGGTGCACATAGTCTTCGTCGACGTTTGGCAGTTCGAAGTTGACCACGTGTGGCAACTGGTCGATATCCAGGCCGCGGGCGGCGATATCGGTGGCAACCAGGATGCGCACTTCACCGGCCTTGAAGTCAGCCAGGGCTTTGGTGCGCGCGTTCTGGCTCTTGTTGCCGTGGATGGCGACGGCGGTGAGGCCGTGCTTGTCCAGGTACTCGGCCAGGCGGTTGGCGCCGTGCTTGGTGCGGGTGAACACCAGCACCTGTTCCCAGGCGCCTGCGGTGATCAGGTGGGCCAGCAGCGAACGCTTGTGGCTGGCGGCCAGGCGGAAGACACGCTGCTCGATACGCTCAACCGTGGTGTTCGGCGGCGTGACTTCAATGCGCTCTGGGTTGTGCAACAACTTGCCCGCCAAAGCGGTGATGTCGTTGGAGAACGTGGCCGAGAACAGCAGGTTCTGACGTTTGGCCGGCAGGCGCGCGAGGACCTTTTTCACGTCATGGACAAAGCCCATGTCGAGCATACGGTCGGCTTCGTCCAGCACGAGGATTTCCACGTGGGACAAGTCAACGCTGCCTTGGCCGCACAGGTCGAGCAAGCGACCCGGGCAGGCGACCAGCACGTCAACACCGCGGGACATGGCCTGAACCTGTGGGTTCATGCCGACGCCGCCGAAGATGCAAGCGCTGACGAACTTCAAGTCGCGGGCATACAGCTTGAAGCTGTCGTGCACTTGGGCGGCGAGTTCGCGGGTAGGGGTCAGGACCAGTACGCGCGGTTGGCGCGGACCGTGACGCTGGGATTTGTCCGGGTGACCGTTGGGGAACAAGCGCTCCAGAATCGGGAGGGCGAAACCACCGGTTTTACCAGTACCTGTCTGAGCCGCAACCATCAGGTCGCGACCTTGCAACACGGCGGGAATGGCCCGCTGTTGCACCGGAGTAGGCTCGGTATAGCCCGCCGCCTCGATGGCGCGGACTAAAGCCTCGGAGAGACCGAGGGAAGCAAAGGACATGAGTAATCCTGTTTTAGTTAGGGCTTGGCCCAAAGGGATAATCTTGCCGGGCGTGAATGGCGCTTAGGGGAGCGCAACCCCGTCCGGTCCTGCTGCGTCTGGCGGGCACTCCACTGGCTCGCGCGGGCTGAAAGCTGCGCAGTAGCTAGGTTAGGTGCCTTTTTCAAGACCTCAGCGGCCGGGCGTGAGCCTGGCGGAAAGGTCGGAGTATAACAGAGCAATCACGGCGCGCCGCTTTCCTGCTGCTCAACGGTGTGTTCTGAGGCCGTAATCGCTTGAATTCCGCCATATTTGGCGCTCAAGGCGGCGTAGGTGGGCTCTTGTTTAAAGCGCTTGAGCTCGGCGGCGAAGCGTTGCACCAGCAGGTCCATGCCCGCGCCACGGCGCACGGCGAGAAATTGCGGCTGGCGGCTGACCACGAGGGGCGCCTGGCTGACCTTGCCTTCCAGGCCCATGGCCTTGATCACATGCTGGCCGACCCGGCGGTCCGTGATCACCAGATCGACACGCCCCAGCGACAGTTTGCCGAAGTTGGCTTCATGGCTGGGCGCCGGCTCGCGGTTGAACAGGGTGGAGTCGCTGAAGGCGTCGCCATACAGGTAGCCCGGCGAATTGCCGACAGTCAGCCCGCGCAGGTCGTCGAGGGTTTCGGCCGGGTGAGGGCGGTCGTTGGCGTAGAACAGTACGAACTCGACGTCCGACAGCGGCTCGCTGGGGTAAAGCAGCAGGGCGTCGCGCTCATGGCTGTGGAAAATGTCCAGCGCGCCATCGGCGTGGCCTTGCTCGAGCATGGCCAGGCAGCGTTTCCAGGGCAGGAATTGCCACTCCACGTCCACGCCCAGGCGCTGGAACACGATCACCGTGGTTTCATAATCCAGGCCGCGCATGCTGCCGTTATCGTCGTACACATAAGGTGCCCAGGGCTCGGTGACAATGCGCAATTTCTCGCCGTAAGCGGTGAAGCTCAGGCAAGTAAAAAGCACAGCGGTCAACAGCTTAAGAATGACGGGCATACCCTGAGGTTACGATGCTAGAGCGCTAAAGAGAAGCTCTGGCACGAGCATTTGCGAGCGAGTCGATGTGGCGTATTTAAAACCAAAAGGCCCTCGTATTGACGAGGGCCCTTGAGTAACGGAGCAAGCCTTAGCGCGGCAGCTTGAGGTTGTTCCAGATGGCCAGGCTAGGCTCAGCCTGGTTCAGGGTGTAGAAGTGCAACCCTGGTGCGCCACCTTGCAGCAGTTGTTCGCACATCTGGCTGATAACCTGCTCGCCGAATGCCTGGATGCTCTTGACGTCATCGCCATAGGCTTCCAGTTGCTTGCGCACCCAGCGTGGGATTTCAGCACCGCAAGCGTCGGAGAAGCGCGCCAGCTTGCTGTAGTTGGTGATCGGCATGATGCCCGGCACGATCGGGATGTTCACACCCATGGCCCGTACACGCTCGACGAAGTAGAAGTAGCTGTCGGCGTTGAAGAAGTACTGGGTGATCGCGCTGTTGGCGCCGGCGTTGGCCTTGCGCACGAAGTTCTGCAGATCGTCTTCGAAATTGCGTGCCTGGGGGTGCATCTCCGGGTAAGCCGCCACTTCGATATGGAAGTGATCGCCGCTCTCTTCACGGATGAAACTCACCAGGTCATTGGCGTAGCGCAGCTCGCCGCTGGCCATGCCCATGCCGGACGGCAAGTCACCACGCAGGGCGACGATGCGCTTGATGCCGGCTTGTTTGTACTGGGTCAGCAGGCTGCGCAGGTCGGCCTTGCTGTCGCCTACGCACGACAAGTGCGGAGCGGCGGGAATTTTGACTTCGCTTTCCAGCTGCAACACGGTGTTGATCGTGCGATCACGGGTAGAGCCGCCGGCGCCGTAGGTGCAGGAGAAGAAGTCGGGGTTGTAGCTGGCCAACTGCTTGGCAGTCGCCATCAGTTTTTCATGCCCAGCATCGGTCTTGGTCGGGAAGAACTCGAAGCTGTAGCGACGGTCTTGGGACATGGTCGTACCTATGGAAACTCAGAATACCGGTGTGGGAGCGGGCTTGCCCGCGATGCAGTCACCTCGGTGTTTCAGTCATACCGAGGCGATGCTATCGCAGGCAAGCCAGCGCCCACAAAAGCCAGCTCCCCTATGGAAGCTGGCACTAGGCCGATCAGTAGCGGTAAGCGTGCGGCTTGAACGGACCTTCGACGGTCACGCCGATGTAGTCGGCCTGGGTCTTGGTCAGTTGAGTCACCACGCCGCCGAAGCCGCGGACCATTTCCAGGGCCACTTCTTCGTCGAGTTTCTTCGGCAGCACTTCCACGGTCAGGCGCTCGGCTTTCTGGGCTGGCGACAGGTCGGCGTACTTCTGGTCGAACAGGAAGATTTGCGCCAGTACCTGGTTGGCGAACGAGCCGTCCATGATGCGGCTTGGGTGGCCGGTGGCGTTGCCCAGGTTAACCAGGCGGCCTTCAGCCAGCAGGATCAGGTAGTCGTCGTTCTGTGGGTCGAAATCACCCGCACCGGTACGGTGAACCTTGTGTACCTGTGGCTTCACTTCTTCCCATGCCCAGTTTTTGCGCATGAAAGCGGTGTCGATTTCGTTGTCGAAGTGACCGATGTTGCACACCACGGCGCGCTTTTTCAGGGCCTTGAGCATGTTCGCGTCGCAAACATTGACGTTACCGGTGGTGGTCACGATCAGGTCGATCTTGCCCAGCAGGGCCTTGTCGATGCTGGCTGCAGTGCCGTCGTTGATGCCGTCGATGAACGGCGAAACCACTTCGAAACCGTCCATGCAGGCTTGCATGGCGCAGATCGGGTCAACTTCGGAGACCTTAACGATCATGCCTTCCTGACGCAGGGACTGGGACGAACCCTTGCCCACGTCACCGTAGCCGATCACCAGGGCTTGTTTGCCCGACAGCAGGTGGTCGGTACCGCGCTTGATCGCATCGTTCAGGCTGTGACGGCAGCCGTACTTGTTGTCGTTCTTGCTCTTGGTCACCGAGTCGTTGACGTTGATGGCCGGGATTTTCAGCTCGCCCTTGGCCAGCATGTCCAGCAGGCGGTGCACGCCGGTGGTGGTTTCTTCGGTCACGCCGTGGACGCGGTCGAGAATCTGCGGGTACTTCTTGTGCAGCAGCTCGGTCAGGTCGCCGCCGTCGTCGAGGATCATGTTGGCGTCCCATGGCTTGCCATCTTTCAAGATGGTTTGCTCCAGGCACCACTCGTACTCTTCTTCGGTCTCGCCTTTCCAGGCATAAACCGCGATACCGGCAGCAGCGATAGCGGCAGCGGCCTGGTCTTGAGTCGAGAAAATGTTGCAGGACGACCAACGCACTTCGGCGCCCAGGGCAACCAGGGTTTCGATCAGTACGGCAGTCTGGATGGTCATGTGGATGCAGCCGAGGATCTTCGCGCCTTTGAGCGGAAGCTCTGCGGCGTACTTGCGGCGCAGGCCCATCAAGGCAGGCATTTCGGATTCGGCGATAAAGGTTTCGCGACGGCCCCAGGCAGCGAGGGACATGTCGGCGACTTTGTAGTCGTTGAAATCTGCAGGCGTAATTACAGCGCTCATGAAGAGCCTCCATTCGTAGTGTGCGAATGGGCGCCGTTGTGCGTTTAGTATCCAGCCAGTAACCAGGCTGGACAACGCCCCATCCGAGCCTGACAGGTTGAACCTGCTGCAGCGCCCCTCGGACAGGTGGCGGGAGAACGGAATAGCCGTTCGAAATCGGAGACGATTATAGCTTTCTTTGTCCGGCTAGTGGCAAGCGACAAGCTACAAGCGGCAAGTTAAAACGATTCGGCTTTTACTTGCAGCTTGCAGCTTGCAGCTTGTCGCTTAAAACTTGAAGCTGGGGCCATTACTCTATCTCCCAAGCACCTCAACCCCGGAGCCCCCATGAACTTCCACACCCGCAAATGGGTAAAACCTGAAGACCTCAACCCCAACGGCACCCTGTTCGGCGGCAGCTTGCTGCGCTGGATCGATGAAGAAGCGGCCATTTATGCGATTGTCCAATTGGGCAACCAGCGGGTGGTGACCAAGTACATCTCCGAAATCAACTTCGTCAGCGCCTCGCGCCAGGGCGATATCATCGAGCTGGGCATCACCGCCACCGAGTTCGGCCGCACCTCGATCACCCTGACCTGCGAAGTGCGCAACAAGATCACCCGCAAGAGCATTTTGACCGTGGAAAAAATGGTCTTCGTCAACCTGGGTGAAGACGGCTTGCCGGCGCCCCACGGCCGTACCGAGATCAAGTACGTGAAAGACCAGTTTCAAGAAGACGGCATCAAAGACTAATCGTGTGGCTGACCAGTGAACGCTCTTGATGGGCGACAGGTCGTACCTGAACAACACCCCCGTTCAGGTACGACCCATGGCCACGCAAGAAGACGGCAAGACCCCCAACTTGTCGCAGGAAGAGCAACACGACGTCGACAAGAACCAGCCGCCTCGCGCGGCAGTGCTGCACGAAATCATCCGTACTCAGGGCGATCAGGAACTGGAGCGCAGCGTCGCCGCTTTATGGTGGTCGGCGTTGGCCGCCGGCCTGACCATGGGCTTGTCGTTGATGGGGATGGGCCTGCTAAATTCACGGCTGCCGGACGGTGAAGGGTTCAAGGTGATTGCCAGCTTCGGTTACTGCGCAGGTTTTCTGGCGGTGATCCTCGCCCGTCAGCAGTTGTTTACCGAAAACACCCTGACGGCCGTGCTGCCGGTAATGAGCAAGCCCACCCTGAGCAATGCCGGGCGATTGCTGCGGTTGTGGACGGTGGTGCTAGTCGGCAACCTGTGCGGCACCTTGCTGGTGGCCTACGTGATGCTGCACTTGCCGATCTTCGACACCAAGACCGACATGGCCTTCCTCGAAATCGGCCGTAAGGTCATGGAAAACGACCCCGGCCAGATGTTCGCCAAGGGCATAATTTCCGGCTGGATGATCGCCACCATGGTGTGGATGATCCCGTCCATGGAAAGCGCGAAGATGTTCATCATCGTCCTGATCACCTACCTGATGGCGCTTGGGGATTTCACCCATATCGTGGTGGGTTCGGCGGAAGTCTCGTACCTGGTATTTGCCGGCGAACTACCGTGGAAGGACTTCTGGCTGATATTTGCCGGGCCGACCCTGGCGGGCAATATCATCGGCGGCAGTTTTATCTTTGCCCTGATCAGCCATGCGCAGATTCGCAGCGAAAGCAGCTTGCCGGGCAAAGCGGCTGCGGACCCGAGGCATCCGCAGCAGATCAACAAGGGTCAGTGAGGCTCAGGCGTGGCCTGGGGCTCGTCCCGGGTCACGCGCTTGACCAGCTTGCCGATGCTCAACCCCTGCAACAGGATCGACGACAGCACCACGATGTAGGTGATGCTCAGCAACAGGTCGCGCTCCGGGCCCAGTGGCAAGGCCAGCGCCAGTGCCACCGAAACCCCGCCGCGCAAGCCGCCCCAGGTGAGGATGCGGATGGTGCCGCGCGGCACTGTGCGCCAGCGGCGCAGCAGCAGGATCGCCGGGGCCACGGTCAGTAGGCGTGAGAGCAAAATCGCCACGGCCAGCAAACTGGCGGCCAAGACGTGCAGCCAGTTGAACGGCAACAGCAACAGCTCCATGCCGATCAGCGCGAACAGCAGGGCGTTGAGCATGTCATCAAGCAATTCCCAGAAGCCGTCCAGATAGCGTCGGGTCATGTCGTTCATCGCCAGCGTGCGGCCCAGGTTGCCGATGATCAGCCCAGCGACCACCATCGCAATCGGCGCCGAGACGTGCAGTTCGGTGGCCATTGCCGAGCCGCCGATCACCAGCGCCAGGGTCAGCATGACTTCGATCTGGTGTTGCTCGATGCTCTTGATCATCAAGTACACCAAGTAGCCGATCAGCCCGCCGAACACCACACCGCCAATCGCCTCATGGGCGAACAGCATGGCGGTGGCGCCCACGGTCGGTGTTTCGCCTAACTGCGCGATGCCCAGCAGCACGGTAAACACCACCACGGCCGTACCGTCGTTGAACAGTGACTCGCCGACAATGGTGGTTTTCAGCGGTTTCGACGCGTTGGCGGTTCGCAGCACACCCAACACCGCAATCGGGTCGGTGGGCGAAATCAGCGCGCCGAACAGCAGGCAGTAGAGGAAGCTCACGTGCCAGCCAAACAGGGCAAAGATGTAGTACGCCAAGCTGCCGATTACCACGGTGGCAATCAACACGCCGAAGGTCGCCAGCAGGCCGATGGGCCAGCGGTAACTGCGCAGGTCGTTCAAGTTGACGTGCAAGGCGCCGGCGAACAGCAGGAACGACAGCATCCAATTCATCAGCAGGTCGCCGAAGTCGATCTGGCCGATTAACTGCTGGATACGTTCTTCCAGGCCTGGGTAGCCGATAAAACTCAGGCCTTGCAGGAGCAGCGAGAACAGCAGGGCCGTGACCATCACACCGATGGTGGGCGGCAGGCCGATAAAACGGAAGTTCACATACGTGAGCAGGGTGGTGAGGCAAATGAAGGCGGCGACAAGTTCAAGCATCCGGGGTCCTTGGAAGGTGGAGTGAGCGTTAGTTAATGGGTGGATGGACCGCAGCAGTGGCGGGAGGTTGCAAGCCATGGGGCAGAAGGCCGGTAGAACCTTTTGCGGTGGCGTGGTTCATAGCGGTTAAGTGCGGCGTGGCATTTTTAGTGCTAAAACTCTAACCGCTGGCTAAAACTACAAAAGGAATCAGTAATGACGGTGGCTTTCTGGTGTGTGTTGATCGCAATTTTCCTGCCTTACCTGTGCACGGGTGTGGCCAAGTTCAGCGGCGGCAAGTTCGGCCCACGCCAGAACCACGACCCCCGCGGCTTCCTGGCCACGCTCGAGGGGTTCGCCAAACGCGCCCACAATGCGCAACTCAACAGCTTTGAAGTGACACCTGCGTTTTCGGCGGCGGTGATCATTGCGCACCTGGCCGGCACGGCCTCGCTGGTGACCATCAATGTGCTGGCGGTGTTGTTTATCACCAGCCGCTTGCTGTACGTCATTTGCTACCTGGCGGACTGGGCGATGCTGCGCTCGCTGGTGTGGGCGGTGGGCATGGCGTTGATTGCGAGTTTCTTTTTTGTCTCGATCTAAGGCTTAACGCAGCGAGCGGGCTTGTTTGTGGCGAGCGGGCTCGCCACAGCAAGCCCGCTCCCACACTTGATCTTCAGGTTCCGGCAGGCGCATCCGGCACCTGCGGCAACGCCGCGCCCTTCGGCCACAACATCCAGATCTGCCCCTGCTGCTTCATATTCCCGGCCAATTCCCCCGCCGCATCGCCGGTGCCCCAGAACAAGTCCGCGCGCACTTCGCCGATGATTGCCCCGCCGGTGTCTTGGGCGGCCACAGGTCGGGCAATCGGCGAGCCGTCAGGTTTGGTGGTCGACAACCATAGCAGGCTGCCGAGCGGGATCACTTTGCGGTCCACCGCCACGCTGTAGCCGGCCGTCAACGGCACATTCAGCGAGCCGCGTGGGCCTTCATTGCTGTCCGGGCGGGCACTGAAGAATACGTAGCTGGGGTTGCTCGCCAGCAGTTCGGGGATGCGCTGCGGATGTGCCTTGGCCCACGCACTGATCGCACCCATGGTCACGTCTTCTTTCTTCAGTTCGCCTTGCTCCACCAGCCAGCGGCCGATCGGGCGGTAAGGGTGGCCGTTCTGGTCGCCATAACCCACGCGCAGTTGGCGCCCGCTCGCCAGTTGAATGCGGCCCGAGCCTTGGATCTGCAGGAATTGCAGGTCCATCGGGTTGGTCAGCCAGGCAATCGGCTTGGCGCTGGAGCCTTGGCCGTTGATGGTGTTGGCGTCGTCATAAGGTTTGAGCACACGGCCTTCGAGGCGACCGCGCAGGCGCTTGCCCTTGAGTTCCGGGTAGATGCTTTCCAAGTTGACGATGATCAAGTCATCCGGCACGCCATACACCGGCACATGGGCAGTGGCGGTTTCGGTCAGGCTGCCGGGGTACACCGGTTCGTAGTAGCCGGTGATCAAGCCGTTGGGCGTGTTATCGGCCGAACGCAGGCCGAACACATCCAGGCGCTCTTTGAGGAAGCTGCGCACCGCCGGGGCATTACCCGGCACGGTCGCCGCCGCCGCACATGTCGCGCCCCAGGTCGGATCAGCCTTGAGGCGTTGGCAAGCGCTGCGCCAGGATTCAAACCCGGCCAACAGGTCGCTGTCGGAAACAGCCGGCAGCGCGTCCCACGGTGCATTTACATAGGTGGCGACGGCATGAGGTTTAACGGTTTCATCTTTGCCGGCGTCTTTGCCGCCATCGCAACCGGCCAGCAGTGCAATCATCGGCAGAGCCCAGGCCAGGCGGCGGCTCCAAGGTTTCAAGGTGACATTCATACACGCAATTCCTGAAGCGATTGCCCGCGCCGTAGCGCTTTTGGGCAACCCTTATTAATAATAGGGCTATTGGCCTTTACGGGCGGGGCGAGGATACTGGCCGCCGTTTTCCGTGACCTTGAAGCCATGATGACCTTTAAAAAACTGACCCTGGTATTGCTGGCCTGCCTGACCTTGTCCGCCTGTGGCGGTGTTGATCCGAACTCGCCCTTGGGTCAGCGCAAGGCGATTTTCAAACAGATGCTCAAGACCGGCGAAGACCTGGGCGGCATGTTGCGTGGGCGTCTGCCGTTCGACGGCGCGAAGTTCGCCGAAGGCGCGGTCAAGCTCGATGCGTTGTCCCACGAACCGTGGAAACATTTCCCGAGCGTGCGCGAAGAAGATCACACCAGCGCCAAGGACAACGTGTGGCAGCAACAGGCACGTTTCCAGGAACTGGCCCGAAACCTTGAAGCGGCCACCGGTGAATTGGTGATCGCAAGCCAGGTGCAGCCTTACAAGGACAGCAATCTGGGGCCTGCGGTGCAGAAAGTCGAAGATGCCTGCACGGCTTGCCATAAACAGTTTCGGGACCACTGACCGGGCTTACTGGTCGAGTTCTTCGACGGCGTCCTGCAGTTCTTTGCGCGACTGGGCGAGCTTGTCTTTGCGCTTGTTGATCTTGTCCGCATCGCCCTTTTTCATGGCTTTGTCGAGGTCGGCCTGACGGCGGCTGACTTCGTGCTTGGCGTCGAGCACTTTGTTTTCACGCTCTTTACGCAAGGACGCGTCGGTGCAATGGGCGGTGACTTCACTCAGGGCTTTTTCCAGGCCTGCCTGTTGTTCGCTGTTGCCATGGGCCTTGGCTTGCTCGATCTGGGTGCTGATGGCTTGGCGCTTGGCGGCGCAGCCGGCCAGGGGTTGTGCATCTTCAGCGGCCAGCAGTGGCGTAGTCATGAAGCTTGCGACGGTGAGCAAGGCAAGCGGGGCAAGGAATTTCATGTGAGGCTCCAGAAACGCAATTAAATGGCAGGGTGAATTCTGCCGAGGGTTAGAGGTGGCAAGGCCGGGTTTAAAACCCTTCAACCCCCGCCACGCGTAATGTTTCAGCCAAAGCCTGTACCTGCGGGTCGCGAAAAAAAGCGCTCAGTTGCGCTGCGCGGCCCGGGCCGATGCCGTCGGTAGCCAGCCAGGCCTGGGTGTCTTTGGCGGCCAGGGTCTGCCAGCCGCCAGCCAGGTCGTTACGTGCCGAAGGCGGTACGCCCAGGGCTTTGAGCCATTGTGCAAAGGGCCGTTGCCGCGCGCTTTGAAGGCTGTTGAGCAATCGCGCACGGCTGCGATCACCGAAGCCCTCAATGTTAGCAAGCTCTGCCGCATCCAGGGTCAACCAATCGAGAATGCCTACGATTAGACCCGCCTGGATCAAGGCGTTCCAGGTCTCGCGGCCGATATGCGGCAAGGACAAGCCCTGGCTGCCGCTTAACCAGGCCAGGCGCGCCAGCAATTGTTCCTCACAGCCGGGGTCCAGTTGCCAGCAGCTCAACGCGTGAAAGTCCCGTGCATCGGGCGCTTGCACCTGCACCCTGGTTTCATTGCGCAGGATCACCTGCTCCAACTGTGGGATCACTTGGCCGGCAAGGCTGATGGACACCTGATCGCCGGGCCGGATATCCAGCGTTTGCCAGCGTTTCAGCGAGCCGACGCTGACGCGGCTGATTTGCCGATCGTCCAGTTGCACCGGCTCCAGTTCCAGGATAGGTGTAATGCGCCCGGTGCGGCCGATCTTGAACTGTACCTTGCGCACCAGCGCCAGCGCCTTGGCGGCCGGGTACTTCCAGGCGACCGCCCAGTAAGGCGTGCTGGCTTGCCAGCGTTTGGCGGGTGCGCGCAACGCTTGGTGCAACACCACGCCATCGCTGGCGAAAGGCAGTGGGTGGTTGTACCAGTACGTGCGCCAGTGCGCGGCATCGGTGATGTTTTCGATAGGCTGGCTGTAGCGACGGCTGTCGGTAAAGCCCCAGCGCGCCAAGGTGTCCAGGCGCTCGGTGAAGTCGGTTGGGCCGTCAGGCCAGGCCCAGACGAATAAGCCGATCCTCGCGGCCTCGGTATCGCTCAGCTGCCGGCGGTTCATCAAACCGGCCACTTTGCTGCGTGCATTCAGCCCGCCATCGGTTGACTGCACATGATCGTCGAGGCGCCAGTAGAGTTCGCCTTGCAGCACCAGGTTGATGGGCTCAGGCAGTTGCTGGAGGATGCCGGGAATCTGCCGTGCGGCAGTTGACCAGTCCTGGCCGAGCAGGCCATTACCTCGGCTGATAAGTCGGCTCAACCGGCCCTGGCGATAGACCAATGTCACTGCAACGCCGTCGACCTTGGGTTGAACCCACACGTCTCGGCGTGTCCTGAGCCAGTCATCGACTGCCTGCTCATTCAACAGCTTTTCCAGACCGGTATGAGCGACTGGGTGCGGTTGCGTACCCCGTGAACTCGCCAGAGGGTTGTCAGCCGCCTTTGGCGTTTGGGTGAAACATTGGCGCCAGTGAGCCAGGCGCAGGCGGGCCTGATCGTAGAGCTCGTCGCTGACCGGGGATTGGCCAAGTCGGTGATAGCTGTCATCCCACAGCTTGATCTGTTCAGCCAGAGTGTCGACCTGTGAGCGGGCTTCTTCGGGGCATTCTTCGGCCCACGCCAAAAAAGGTAGGGCGCTGAGTAAAAGCGTAATCAGTAAACGCACGATGAGCATCCTTGCTCGAGAAGGGTGCCCAGCCTAAGTGATCCACACCGCCATAAAAAAGCCCCGCCAGTGCGGGGCTTTTTACCGGGTGTTTCAGATTACTTGAACAGACCGCCCAGTGCTTTCACGGTGTCGTTCTTATCGGCCTTAGCTTCCTGTGTTTGCTGCTTGGCGTCGACTTTGGCTTGGGTTTCAGCAAGTTTGTTGCAACCTTTGTTGACCTGGTCCTGCGCTGCTTTAAACGCCTTCACTTTCAGGGTGTCGTTCGCGGCTTCGGCGGCATCGATCTTGGTTTGCAGGTCTTTGGCTTGCTGCTGGCAGTTGCCGGAGTTGCCGCCCAATTGGGAGCTCAGGGCGCCACTCAATGCGCTCAGGTCGGCGGCATGCGCCGGCAGGGTGAACAGGCTGAGCAGAAGGGCGGCAGGGGCGAGCGTGGAAATGCGCATGAAAACCTCAATGTTCGATTGCCTGCGCGTTTATCTGTCCCGGGCTGGCGCAGGGCAATATCCAAGTAAGGTGAAGGGCCCGAGAGGGCGCGGATTCTAGAGGGCCATTATTTGGCCTGCAAGCATTGGATCCAAAAACATGAGCATCGCTGGTTAATCATCCGGCAATAAAAAAGCCCCGCCGGTAAACCGACAGGGCTTTGTGTACCGCGAGCGATTACAGACCGGCAGCCGTGCGCAGGTCGTTGGCGCGGTCGGTTTTTTCCCAGGTAAACGTGGTGAAGGTGTCGTCGCCGACAGTCTTCTGTGCAGGCGTGCGACCGAAGTGGCCGTAGGCTGCAGTTTCCTGGTACATCGGGTGCAGCAGGTCGAGCATGGTGGTGATCGCGTAAGGACGCAGGTCGAAGATCTCACGCACCAGCTTGACGATCTTGTCATCGCTGATCTTGCCGGTGCCGAAGGTATTCAGCGAGATCGACGTAGGCTGGGCCACGCCGATAGCGTAGGAAACCTGGATTTCGCAACGCTCGGCCAGGCCGGCCGCGACGATGTTCTTGGCCACGTAACGACCGGCGTACGCCGCCGAGCGGTCAACCTTGGACGGGTCTTTACCCGAGAACGCGCCACCGCCGTGACGGGCCATGCCGCCGTAGCTGTCGACGATGATCTTGCGGCCGGTCAAACCGCAGTCGCCCACTGGGCCGCCGATGATGAACTGGCCGGTCGGGTTGATGTGGAACTGGGTGTCTTTGCTCAGCAGTTCGGCAGGCAGTACGTGCTTGACGATCAGCTCCATGACGCCTTCGCGCAGGTCGGCGTAGGAAACATCCGGGTTGTGCTGGGTCGACAGCACAACCGCGTCGATACCCACGACTTTGCCGCCTTCGTAACGGCAGGTTACTTGGGACTTGGCGTCCGGGCGCAGCCATGGCAGCAGGCCGGATTTACGCGCTTCGGCTTGGCGCTGCACCAACTGGTGCGAGAAGGTGATCGGCGCCGGCATCAGTACATCAGTTTCGTTGCTGGCGTAGCCGAACATCAGGCCCTGGTCGCCGGCACCCTGATCTTCAGGCTTGGCACGGTCCACACCTTGGTTGATGTCGGGCGACTGCTTGCCGATGATGTTCATCACGCCGCAGGTCGCGCCGTCGAAGCCGACGTCGGAGCTGTTGTAGCCAATGTCAGTGATCACGTCACGGACGATCTGTTCCAGGTCGACCCAGGCGGTGGTGGTGACTTCGCCGGCGATGATCGCCACGCCCGTTTTCACCAGAGTCTCGCACGCCACACGGGCGAACTTGTCTTCAGCAATGATGGCGTCCAGCACCGCGTCAGAAATCTGGTCGGCGATTTTGTCCGGATGCCCTTCAGACACGGACTCGGAGGTGAAAAGGGAGTATTCGCTCATCTCGATGTTTTCCTGATATTTACCGATGGTGAGTGTCGCCAGCCGGCCGCTGAAAATGGCGGACCTGAATCTGGAAACCATTACGTAAACCTACATAGAGGCTTTCCCCGGGAACGAGTCCCGCAGCGGTGGCCCAACGGGCCAGATCGTCCTGTTCAAAACCCAACCAGAGATCACCGCAGGCCTCCTTGGCCCAACTCTGGTTGTGGCTGCATAAATCTGTGACCAGCAGGCTACCGCCGGGTTGCAGCAAATTTGCCATCTGCTTGAGGGCGTCGGCAGGGGCGGCGAAATGGTGCAAGACCATGTTCAGCACCACGCAATCGGCCCGCAGGCTGGTGTCATTCAACGCGTCCGCCAGTTGCAGGCTGACGTTGCCCAGTGCTTCGCGCTCACAGAGCTGGCGCGCCAGTTCGAGCATCGCCGGGCTGTTATCCAGCGCGGTGACGTGCGCAAAGCGGCGTGCCAGTTCTGGCAGGAAACCGCCATCACCAGGGCCGACTTCCAGCGCCGTGGCCTCATCACTGAAGCCTAGCTTGTCCAGCAGTGCCAGTACGCTTTCGCGGTACTGCGGCAACCCTGCGATCAAGTCCTGCTGGGCGCGAAACTTCTCGGCGACCCGTGAGAAAAAGTCCTGGCTGGCAGCGGCGCGTTGCCCGTGGACTTGGCTGATGCGCGACTGCACTTCAGTCGGCAGGCTCAAGTTGTCCACTTCTTCGAGCAGGGCGGTGTGCAGCTTGCCGCCGAGCAGTTCAGTGTGGGGCAGGGCGCGGCGGTAAAAAATCGCATTGCCTTCACGGCGAGTAGCCACCAGATCGGCCTGGGCCAAGACCTTGAGGTGGTGGCTCATGCCGGACTGGCCGATGGCGAAGATCTGCGCCAGTTCCAATACACCGAAAGAGTCGTTGGCCAGTGCGCGCAATACGTTCAGGCGCAACGGATCACCAGCGGCCTTGCACAAGGCAGCCAGCTCATCGCCGTCGTCGGAACGTAGGGAGGGCACGGGTAGGTTCATAAGGCCAGCAGTCTAGTGACGGGTGGAACTCCCCGCAAGACCAATATCAAAAAGTTTTGATATTGGTCGATAATCGGTAGTTATGAGCAGCCGCTATAACCTTTAGACGAAGCCGGGGCGCTTTTCTGCAAGGGAATGCCGGGCAAACCGCAGGAAAAACACCTACAAGTGACTATCTATCATTGCCCGCAGGCGGTGGCTGAGGGAAAATGCCGGTCCTTTTTTCCGTTTCTTTTATTCAACCCCCTAGGAGATCAGCGATGCCCAGCCGTCGTGAGCGTGCCAACGCCATTCGTGCCCTCAGCATGGATGCCGTGCAAAAAGCCAACAGCGGCCATCCCGGTGCCCCGATGGGCATGGCGGATATCGCCGAGGTACTTTGGCGTGACTACCTGAAACACAACCCGAGCAACCCGTCGTTCGCCGACCGTGACCGCTTCGTGCTGTCCAACGGCCATGGCTCGATGCTGATCTATTCGCTGCTGCACCTGACCGGCTACGACGTCACCATTGATGACCTCAAGAGCTTCCGCCAGCTGCACAGCCGCACCCCGGGCCACCCGGAATTCGGCTACACCCCAGGCGTCGAGACCACGACCGGTCCCCTGGGCCAAGGCCTGGCCAACGCCGTGGGCTTCGCCCTGGCTGAAAAAGTATTGGGCGCGCAGTTCAACCGCCCTGGCCACAACATCGTCGACCACCACACCTACGTGTTCCTGGGTGATGGCTGCATGATGGAAGGCATTTCCCACGAAGTCGCTTCCCTGGCCGGCACCCTTGGCCTGGGCAAGCTGATCGCTTTCTACGATGACAACGGCATCTCCATCGACGGCGAAGTCGAAGGCTGGTTCACCGACGACACCCCGAAGCGTTTCGAAGCCTACAACTGGCAGGTGATCCGCAACGTCGACGGCCACGATCCGGAAGAGATCAAGACCGCCATCGACACCGCGCGCAAAAGCGAGCAGCCGACCCTGATCTGCTGCAAGACCACCATCGGCTTCGGCTCGCCGAACAAGCAAGGTAAAGAAGACTGCCACGGCGCCCCACTGGGTGACGCGGAAATCGCCCTGACCCGCGAAGCACTGAAGTGGAACCACGGCCCGTTCGAAATCCCGGCTGACATCTACGCCGAGTGGAGCGCCAAGGAAAAAGGCCTGGCGACCGAAGCCGAGTGGGACCAGCGTTTTGCAGCCTACTCCGCCGAATTCCCGGAACTGGCCAACGAACTGGTGCGCCGCCTGGCCGGTGACCTGCCTGCCGACTTCTCGGAAAAAGCATCGGCCTACATCGCCGAAGTCGCGGCCAAGGGCGAGACCATCGCCAGCCGTAAAGCCAGCCAGAACACCCTGAACGCCTTTGGCCCATTGCTGCCGGAAATTCTTGGCGGTTCGGCTGACCTGGCCGGTTCCAACCTGACCCTGTGGAAAGGTTGCAAAGGTGTCTCGGCTGAAGACGCCAGCGGCAACTACATGTACTACGGCGTGCGCGAGTTCGGCATGAGCGCCATCATGAACGGCGTGTCCCTGCACGGCGGCCTGGTGCCTTACGGCGCAACCTTCCTGATGTTCATGGAATACGCACGTAACGCCGTACGTATGGCCGCGCTGATGAAGAAGCGTGTTATCCATGTGTACACCCACGACTCCATCGGCCTGGGCGAAGACGGCCCGACGCACCAGCCGGTCGAGCAACTGACCAGCCTGCGCACCACGCCGAACCTGGATTGCTGGCGCCCAGCCGACGCGGTCGAATCCGCCGTGGCCTGGAAGCACGCCATCGAGCGTAAGGACGGCCCTTCGGCGCTGATCTTCTCGCGCCAGAACCTGCAGCACCAAGTGCGTACCGACGCGCAGATCGCTGCGATCAGCCGTGGTGGCTACGTGCTCAAGGACTGCGTTGGCGAGCCGGAGCTGATCCTGATCTCCACCGGTTCCGAAGTGGGCCTGACCGTTCAGGCGTACGACAAGCTGACTGCCCAGGGCCGTAACGTGCGCGTTGTGTCCATGCCGTGCACCAGCCTGTTCGAAGCCCAGGATGCTGACTACAAGCAATCGGTTCTGCCGTTGCAGGTCAGTGCGCGTATCGCCATCGAAGCGGCTCACGCCGACTACTGGTACAAGTACGTGGGCCTGGAAGGCCGCGTGATCGGCATGACCACCTACGGTGAGTCGGCGCCGGCGCCAGCGTTGTTCGAAGAGTTCGGCTTCACCCTGGAAAACATCCTGGGTCAGGCTGAAGAGCTGCTGGAAGACTAAGTCAGTCTGCGTTGTTTGCACTGGCGCTATCGCGGGCAAGCCCGCTCCCACATTTGATCTCGGTCTAAGGTGGGAGCGGGCTTGCCCGCGATGGCGTCAGAACATTCAACTCCGAACTAACATTGATCGAGAACCCCATGCCCCAACCGCGTCCCTACAAAGTTGCACTCAACGGCTACGGCCGCATTGGTCGTTGCGTCTTGCGTGCTCTGTTCGAGCGAGGGGCGGCGGCCGGGTTTGAAATTGTGGCGATCAACGATTTGGCCGACATGGCCAGCATCGAATACCTGACACGCTTTGACTCCACCCATGGCCGGTTCCCCGGCGAAGTGCGGGTTGAAGGCGATTGTCTGCATATCAATGGCGACTGCGTGAAAGTCTTGCGCAGTGCCACCCCCGAGGGCATCGACTGGGCGGCGCTGGGCGTCGACCTGGTGTTGGAATGCTCCGGTGCTTACCACACCCGTGCCGATGGCCAGCGTTTTCTCGACGCCGGCGCACCGCGTGTGTTGTTTTCCCAGCCGATGGCCAGCGAGGCGGATGTCGACGCCACCATCGTCTACGGCATCAACCAGGATTGCCTGACCGGCGCCGAGCTGCTGGTGTCCAACGCCTCCTGCACCACCAATTGCAGCGTGCCGCTGTTGCGCCTGCTGGATCAGGCGATCGGCCTGGATTACGTGTCGATCACCACGATTCACTCGGCGATGAACGACCAGCCGGTCATCGACGCCTATCACCACGAAGACCTGCGCCGCACACGCTCGGCGTTCCAGTCGGTGATTCCGGTGTCTACCGGCCTGGCTCGCGGCATCGAAAGATTGTTACCGGAACTTGCCGGGCGAATTCAGGCCAAAGCCGTACGCGTGCCGACAGTGAACGTGTCGTGCCTGGATATCACCATGCAAACTGTCAGTGACACCGATGCCACTGAGGTCAACCGGATACTGCGCGACGCCGCCACCAGCGGCCCGCTCAAGGGGCTTTTGGCCTACACCGAGTTGCCGCACGCCAGTTGTGATTTCAACCATGACCCGCATTCGGCCATTGTCGATGCCAGCCAGACCCGCGTTTCCGGCCCACGGCTGGTGAACATCCTGGCTTGGTTCGACAACGAATGGGGGTTTGCCAACCGAATGCTGGATG
The DNA here is from genome assembly GCF_022648765.1 of Pseudomonas sp. ArH3a. NCBI lineage: Bacteria > Pseudomonadati > Pseudomonadota > Gammaproteobacteria > Pseudomonadales > Pseudomonadaceae > Pseudomonas > Pseudomonas sp. ArH3a. The sequence goes on along the minus strand of NZ_CP080330.1, from coordinate 6,498,388 downwards.
TTGCCGAACATTATCTGCACATCGCCTCTGCTAAATCAGCCCTTTAAATCAGCCAATTCAGGAACTGCGACCCATGACCGTGTTGAAGATGACCGACCTCGATCTGCAAGGTAAGCGCGTACTGATTCGCGAAGACCTCAACGTCCCAGTCAAGGACGGTGTTGTCACCAGCGATGCGCGAATCCTGGCCTCGCTGCCGACCATCAAGCTGGCCCTGGAAAAAGGCGCGGCCGTGATGGTCTGCTCCCACCTGGGTCGCCCGACCGAAGGTGAGTTTTCCGCCGAAAACAGCCTCAAGCCGGTCGCTGACTACCTGAGCAAGGCCTTGGGCCGCGATGTGCCGCTGGTGGTTGACTACCTGGGTGGCGTCGACGTTAAGCCTGGCGACATCGTGTTGTTCGAAAACGTGCGCTTCAACAAGGGCGAGAAAAAGAACAGCGACGAACTGGCCCAGCAATATGCGGCCCTGTGCGACGTGTTCGTGATGGACGCCTTCGGCACCGCGCACCGCGCTGAAGGCTCGACCCACGGCGTGGCCAAGTTCGCCAAAGTCGCCGCTGCTGGCCCACTGCTGGCTGCTGAACTGGATGCACTGGGCAAAGCCCTGGGCGCTCCGGCCCAGCCAATGGCCGCCATCGTTGCCGGTTCCAAAGTCTCCACCAAGCTGGACGTGCTCAACAGCCTGAGCCAGATCTGCAACCAGCTGATCGTCGGCGGCGGCATTGCCAACACCTTCCTGGCGGCTGCCGGCCACCCGGTGGGCAAGTCACTGTACGAACCGGACCTGCTCGACACCGCCCGCGCCATCGCTGCCAAAGTCAGCGTACCGCTGCCGGTGGACGTGGTGGTTGCCAAGGAATTTGCTGAAAGCGCCGCAGCCACCGTCAAGCTCATCGCTGACGTGGCGGCCGACGACATGATCCTGGACATCGGCCCGCAAACCGCAGCCAATTTCGCTGAGTTGCTGAAGTCCTCCAAGACCATTTTGTGGAACGGCCCGGTTGGCGTGTTCGAGTTCGATCAGTTCGGCAACGGCACCAAAGTACTGGCGCACGCCATTGCTGAAAGCTCGGCCTTCTCCATCGCCGGTGGTGGCGACACCCTGGCGGCCATCGATAAATATGGCGTTGCTGACCAAATCTCCTACATTTCTACCGGTGGCGGCGCGTTCCTCGAATTCGTCGAAGGCAAAGTTCTGCCAGCCGTTGAAGTGCTGGAAACCCGAGCCAAAGGCTAAGGCTCGTGATCCGGAAAAGGAGCATTCCCATGATCAAGTCGTTGGCACTGGTGATCGCAGCGGGCCTGTTGGCCGGCTGCGGCAGCACGCCAAGCGCTAAGCCTGCGGGCGCAGAGTCTGCGCCGGGGCAGAAAAAGAGCTGCTACCAGGCTGACTGGCAAGCCGAAACCATGCCGGTGATCAACAAGCGCATCGGCAACGAACGGCTGGAGCAATACGGCGCCGCGCCCAACGGTCAGGAACAGGGTTGCCCCTGACGGGTCTGATCAACTAACCGACAGCAGTGGCGGCCCTTGGGCCGTCGTTCGAGGATTGGCAATGAAAGGCGTTTTCGCCCTGGCAGCCCTGGCTTTATTGGCCGGTTGCAGCAACATGAACATGTTCAACAAGGCAGAGCCTGCCGACAAGTGGACCACTTGGACCTGCGACAGCAAGGCCGAGGTCAACTGGCGCTTTGCCAACCAGGCTCGTTCCGAAGTGGATGTACGCCTCGGCGGTTCGGACCAGGTTTACCGTCTTAAAGAAGACGTTGCCGCCTCGGGCGTGCTGTACAGCAACGACCAGTTGGCGTTTCACACAAAAGGTGAAGAAGGCCTGATTTACTGGGTCGCCACCGATGATTTGATCGGGCGAGGCTGCAAAGCTCAGTGAGAACACTATCTCAAGATAAATGAGATCTAAATGTGGGAGCTGGCTTGCCTGCGATTGCGGTGGGTCAGCAAAACAAATGTTGTCTGATCTGCCCCTATCGCAGGCAAGCCAGCTCCCACATTGATCGGCTTTTTCAGTGGCGTTAGCACACGGCCATGCCAGCAATAACGATTCAGCAGGCCAAGCCTTAACCCCTTGATCTGCAATAACTTGAATAGCAGCCGCCGCTACGGCAGGCTTGCACGATTAACGACCCTCGATCGGGAGAGACAACACAATGGCACTTATCAGCATGCGTCAAATGCTGGACCACGCAGCCGAGTTCGGCTACGGCGTCCCAGCTTTTAACGTCAACAACCTTGAGCAGATGCGCGCCATCATGGAAGCCGCTGACAAGACCGACTCCCCAGTGATCGTCCAGGCTTCGGCCGGTGCCCGCAAATACGCTGGCGCGCCTTTCCTGCGTCACCTGATCCTCGCCGCGATCGAAGAATTCCCGCACATCCCGGTGTGCATGCACCAGGACCACGGCACCAGCCCTGACGTGTGCCAGCGCTCCATCCAACTGGGCTTCAGCTCTGTGATGATGGACGGCTCCCTCGGCGAAGACGGCAAGACCCCAACCGACTACGAGTACAACGTACGCGTTACCCAACAAACCGTGGCCATGGCTCACGCCTGCGGCGTTTCGGTTGAAGGCGAACTGGGCTGCCTGGGTTCGTTGGAAACCGGTATGGCCGGCGAAGAAGACGGTATCGGCGCCGAAGGCGTGCTGGATCACAGCCAGATGCTGACCGACCCGGAAGAAGCCGCTGACTTCGTCAAGAAGACCCAGGTGGACGCCCTGGCCATCGCCATCGGCACCAGCCACGGCGCCTACAAGTTCACCAAGCCGCCTACCGGCGACGTGCTGGCTATCGACCGTATCAAGGAAATCCACAAACGCATCCCGAACACACACTTGGTGATGCACGGTTCTTCCTCGGTACCGCAAGAGTGGCTGGCGATCATCAACCAGTACGGCGGCGACATCAAAGAAACCTACGGCGTACCGGTTGAAGAAATTGTCGAAGGCATCAAGTACGGCGTGCGCAAGGTCAACATCGACACCGACCTGCGCCTGGCGTCCACCGGTGCGATGCGTCGCCTGATGGCTACCAACCCGAGCGAATTTGACCCACGTAAATTCTTCGGCGCCACCGTGACCGCGATGCGTGATGTATGTATCGCGCGTTATGAAGCGTTTGGTACGGCCGGTAATGCTTCGAAGATCAAGCCGATCTCCTTGGAAGCGATGTACCAGCGTTACCTCAAAGGTGAGTTGAACGCTAAGGTGAACTGAGCCTAAGGCGTTTGAAAAGAAGCCCGCAGCGATGCGGGCTTTTTTGTGGCTGGGATTTGATCAGGCCGCGTCAGGTGTATCGAAGCCGCGGCGCTCAATCACCCGGAACACATCACTCACGTCCTGCACCAGAATGCGCGCGGTGTTGGCCACGTTGTTCAGGTCGCGCTCGGCGAAGTCCGGCAGGCTGGAGCAGGCGATCAGGTTGAGGTGTTCGAGGGCGGCGTTGAGGCGTTCGCGCAGGCAGGCGTGGAGTTCAAGCAGTGGGGCGTCGCTGTCGATTAACAGTACGGGGTAATCGGTTGCGGTTTCGGTGCATGGGGTGAAGCGGCGGGGTGGCAGTTGTTGGGTCATGGTGAATCCTTAACTCGGGAGAAGAATGACCACCGTTTGCTGCGAAACAAATTGGGTGGCAGCTGTACGCGGGTTCGCAGACCGAGGAGTTAAGACCCGGCAGACCCGAAGGTCTCCCACGCACAGCCGCCATAACAAGACGGCCATTGGCAGGAACGCCAGGGCTGTTTTGACGGGTGCGGAATTAACTCTGTAGGGCTGCGAAACCCTATCGCTGTTCAATGCCAGCGACGGGGGGAACTATAAGCGCCGATCTAGCTTGCCGCAACGGTCGTGTAGGACGAGCACTTAACCCTCAACCGACGCAGGGCAACTGTGGGAGCCGGGCTTGCCCGCGATGGCGGTGTGTCAGCCGCCGCAAAGACTGGCTGATCCACCGCCATCGCGGGCAAGCCGGGCTCCCACAGGGACTGGCGGTGCGTTTAAGAGGTTGGATTACCCCATGAATTGTCCTTGGGTTTGCCGGACATTACCTACGAATCGAAACGCTCCTGAGTTGTTTGCAGTCGGAACTGTCCTGAATACTAATAAGTTGATGTTCCGGCGGCGCTACAGCCTTTCTGTTTTATTGGTAGGTCATTGAAAGTGCGCTTTTATCGGCCTTGGATCATTTAAGGTGAAGCCTTGGTGAAGTTCAATGATGGAGCGTTGATGATGGGTTTTATTAAAGCCGCTGGCGTTATTCTGGCGTTGGCAGCTGCAGGGTCTTTTGCATACGCGGAAAGTCGGATATTTACCGCCTCTATTGATGATAAAGGCCAGGTCACTGCGCAATCTCCCCAGTGGCTGAAAGAGGTAAAGTTGACTGCGCAGCCTGATTACTTTTCGGAGTACAAAGTCCGCTTCGTGCCCGGCGTCTTTAAACAGCCACCACGCTTCTGTTCGGTCTCGGTAACCGATGTCAGTACCACTGAGCATGTTTTCTATGGTCATGCGAAGTTGGGCAGTGTGCCCGCGATCAACTACGTGAATGTCTTGACCCTCAAGGTGGGCGATAATAACCCTACCGGTGATTCATCGATGGGCTTCATGTTGATATGCATTGAATAACTTTCTGTCACTGACAGGCGTTGGTAGGGCTTCCTTTAAGAGGAGGGTAGGTCACTAAAAACCTGGCTGCCATGCGCTTATTATTTGGTTTTATCAACTGTCAAACTTGGCAGTTGTTTTTCAGTGCCGGGTCTCTACGATCATCGTATAACCCACCCGGGTTTAAGCATGGTCGCAAGGTGAGGTGCAGGATGCCGCCCAGATATCGCGTACTTTCAGTAGCGCTTGACGGATATTATTCGGACTTTTTTACGGACAGGCTTGAAGATGAGCTGGGCTTTGATCCAGTTAATCCAGCAAACGTTGCCTACGCCAAATATAATAAGCCATATGCTCGATTTCAATATTTGGGCGGCTTTGGTCTGGCGGTACCCGCCACTGCATTGCCCGTTACGCCACAGCCTGGCGATAAATGGGACATTGATATTCAAAATTTAACAACGGGTAGTCCTTCGGCGGTTTTTAATTATTCATACACCTTTTTGTCGGGCAGTGTGGGCCGGTCACTGCGTGCATTGGTGGGTATGCCCGCTATGCAAGTGCTCGGGCCGGGCCTAATTGAAATCAACGCTTCATTCACATCAAACGCCGCCAATACGGTCTATATTTTCCAGCCTAAACAGATAACGTTGGTAGCGCCGTAATGATAACGTTCAGGCTAACAAACCATTACGTAGAGATACATCGACCTGTCGGAACTTGGCTGCTTACGTAATGCGAACCCCTATGGGGGCGATGAAAGCCCGCCCCCACCGTCGGTCGGCTATGCAATGATCATTGGGTTCAAAGGTTGAGGCTTATGTCGATTGAAGCCTGGCTTACTCGTGATCAATATCCAACTTCGCAAATGTCACCCGCGCGCCTTCTTTATTGTCCCCACTGTTGTCTTGCACATACGCCCCCGCCTTGAAATACAACGGTTTGGCGCCCCACGCGGCACCGATGCGTTCATTCCACTGCCCGTCAGCGGCCTCCACACTCAGCAAGCCGGCCTTATTGAGGTTGATCACATAGGTAAAGCTCTTCTCCAGCGGCACATTGGAGGCCACGATAACCACGCGGCCTTCGTCTTCATCCGGGCGCATGCGCACTTTGGCGACGATGTTGCCGGTCTGGGTTTTTTCCTTGAATTGGTATTCCAGTTTGATCAGCGGTTTTTGGCTGTCATAGGCGTGGATCTGGCCGATCACGACTTTGCCGGAAGAGGGCACCTGATTGACGGCCAGGGTTGCGCGCAGGAAGTTGTCGGCGTCGGGGTAGGTCCAGTTACGCAAACGCCCGTCGGCGTAGGTTTCGCGCAGTTCGCTGCGCGGGTAAACGGCGTTTTCGGTGCGGGTACCGGTCACCGGTGTCCAGAATTTCACGTTGCTGCCTTCGGCCTGGAAATATTGGTCCTTGAAGCCGCTAAGCAGTTTCGGCGTGTCGATGGTCGCGGGCGGCGAGCCGACCGGAATGCTCAGGTTCCAGGTGGAAAGGTCGATCATGGTGTTGGCCTTTTACAGAGGGTGAAGGCTTTGGCCCGAGGGCCTTGCAGGTTCTTTATAGGCGGTGATCGTCCGGTTGTTAAACGATTACTGGCAATTTATTGGCGTCAGAGGAGTGCCAAAAAGCCATGTTTCCCATGAACCGTGGCCTGTAGGGCTTGACCGTTAGTCGGCTTCCAGGGCTTTGGCGCAATGATGGCACCCACGTCACTTCTGCTTTTTTGGAACCGGGGCTAGAGTGAGGCCTCATTGTTTGTCCGGTTTTTATATCAGAAGTGACCGGTGCAGCCCCTCAAGGAAGAGACGTAGCATGGATTGCGCTCCACACCCAGGCGATGGCAGTTCGGTACTCTTGGTGGTCGATGACTACCCGGAGAACCTCGTCAGCATGCGTGCGCTTTTGCAGCGTGAAGATTGGCACGTGATGACTGCGGCGTCGGGGCTTGAAGCCTTGGAGCTGCTGCTGGCGCACGAAATCGACCTGGTGTTGCTGGATGTGCGCATGCCCGGCATGGACGGCTTCGAAGTCGCCCGCCTGATGCGCGGCAGCCAACGTACGCGCATGACGCCGATTATCTTCCTGACCGCCCACGCCCAATCGCCCGCCGCGGTGCTGGAAGGCTATGCCAGCGGCGCCATCGATTACCTGTTTAAACCGTTTGACCCGCATATTCTCAAGCCCAAGGTGCAAGCCCTGCTGGAGCACCAGCGTAACCGCCGGGCCTTGCAGCGCTTGAGCCATGATCTGGAATCCGCGCGAGCCTTCAATGCCTCGGTACTGGACAACGCCGCCGAAGGCATCCTGGTGGTGGGCGAGGGCAGTGTGATTGAGTACGCCAACCCGGCAGTTTCGCGGCTGCTTAACGCCACGATGGCGGAGTTGCAGGGCGAGAGCTTCCTGAGTTTCTTGCAAAAGCCCCATGTGCCCGCCTGGCTGGGCTTCCCGATGTACGAGGCGTATCGCAAGGGTGAGACGTGGCGCCAGCACGACGCCATTTTGCGCACCGGTCGCGGCCAGCAGGTGCCGGTGGCGTTGTCCTGCGCGCCCTTGCCCGCCGAGCAGAAGGCCATGGTGGTGACGGTGCTGGACATGTCCGAGGTGCGCCACCTGCATCAGCAACTGGAGTTCCAGGCGGTGACCGACCCGTTGACCGGGCTGCTGAACCGGCGTGGCTTCCACCAGGCGGTGGAGAACATGCTGCTGCGCAGCGAGCGTAACGAGTTGTCGCTGGTGTTGCTCTACCTGGACCTCGACGGTTTCAAGCGGGTCAACGACTCGTTGGGCCACGATGCTGGGGATCGGGTGCTGCGCTGGGTCTCGGAGCAGATGCAGGCGTGTCTGCGTTCCTACGACATTCTCGGGCGCATGGGCGGGGATGAATTCACTGCATTGTTAGAGCTGGAGTTCCCGGAGCAGGCGGCGAAAATTTCGGAAAAACTGATCGAGCGCGTGTCTGTGTGCCAGCAGGTCGACGGTTTGGATGTGATGCTCGGTGTCAGTATCGGCATTGCGACCTTCCCGGACTGCGGCTCGGATTTGAACGGCCTGCTGCGCGCGGCGGACATCGCCATGTACGAAGCCAAGCGCGCGGGGCGTCAGCAATATCGGTATTACGATCAGGAAATGAACGGCCGCGCCCGCTCGCGCCTGATGCTTGAAGACAGCGTGCGAACCGCGATTCAGAACAAGGACTTCACCTTGGTGTACCAGCCCCAGGTGTCGCTGGAGGACGGGCGTTTGCGCGGCGTCGAGGCGCTGCTGCGCTGGCAGCACCCGAGTGTCGGCGATGTGCCGCCGGGCCTGTTTTTGCCGCTGTTGGAAGAGGCGCGGCTGATCAGCCAGTTGAGCGCCTGGATCTACCAGCAAGTCGCCGCCCAACGGCAAGCCTGGCAAGCGAGTTTCCATGAAGAGCTGGTGCTGAGCGTGAGCTTGAGCAGCAGCCAGTTCAACATGCCCAACCTGGCCAGCCAGCTGCAGCAGGTACTCGACCGACATGGGTTGCAGGGGCGGCAGTTGGAGGTGGAAATCAGTGAAGACAGCCTGATGAGTAACCTTGAAGAAACCAACAAGCAGTTCAAATTATTGCGTCAGGTCGGCGTGCGTATCGCGCTGGATGACTTTGGTTTGGGGCAGTGTTCCCTGGCCCACCTGCGTGACCTGGAGTTCGACACGCTCAAGCTGGACCCACAACTGGTGGCGCGCCTGCCGGGCTCGATGCGGGACGCGGCCATGGCCCGTAGCATCATCCAGCTGTGCGGGCATTTTGATGTGCTGGTGATCGCCGAGGGCGTGGATACCCTCGAACAGTCGCAGTGGCTCAAGGCCAATGGTTGCTCATTTATCCAGGGGCCGTGGGCGGCGCAGCCGCTGCGGCCTGAGGAAATGGCCGATTGGTCCCACCCTGGGCCGCTTTGAATTCGCTACACTGGCGGCCATTCGAACCTTGTTGCTGAACTCATGACCGCGCTGAAATACCTCCAGGCCTACCCCGCAGCTCTTCAGGAACAAGTGCGCCAGATGATCGCCAAGGACCAGTTGGGCGCCTATCTGGAACAACGTTACCCCGAACGCCATGCGGTGCAGAGTGACAAGGCGTTGTACAGCTACGCCCTGGCCTTGAAGCAGGAACACCTGCGTAACGCGCCGGCCATCGACAAAGTGCTGTTCGACAACCGCCTGGACCTGACTCACCGCGCGTTGGGCCTGCACACCACGATTTCACGGGTGCAGGGTGGCAACCTAAAATCCAAGAAAGAGATTCGTATTGCCGCACTGTTCAAGGAGGCGGCGCCGGAGTTTCTGCGCATGATCGTGGTGCACGAACTGGCGCACTTCAAGGAATCGGACCACAACAAGGCGTTCTACAAACTCTGCGAATACATGATGCCCGGCTACCATCAGGTGGAATTCGACCTGCGGGTGTACCTCACGTATCGCGACTTGCAGGGCAAGCCCTAACCTCAGTAGGCGATCAAGCATGGACGTGAGCAAGACCAAAAGCAGTTTCTACCGCCGCCTGTATGTGGCGTACCTGATCGACAGCGGGCAAGCCAGCAGCGTCCCGGCGTTGACCGACGCCACCGGCATGCCTCGGCGCACGGCGCAGGACACGATTGCCGCGCTGGCCGACCTGGATATCGTGTGCGAGTTCGAGCAGGAAGACGGTGCGCGCAACCATGCCGGGCACTATCGGATTCGCAGTTGGGGGGCGATTGATCGGAAGTGGATCGAGGCGAACCTGGCGGGGATCAAGCAGGTGTTGGGTTATCCCTGAATGTGGCGGTGATTGGGCTGACGCTTTCGCGAGCAAGCCCGCTCCCACATTCGACCGCGTTTCAGAGGGTGTACACGGTTAAATGCGGGAGCGGGCTTGCTCGCGAAAAGGGGCTCAAGCGCGCCGCATACCAATATGTGGAATATCATCTTCCAAATATTGCTCACCCTCCACCACAAACCCATACCGCGCGTAATACCCCTGCAAGTGCGCCTGGGCTGACAGAAAGATCGGCGTCTCAGGCCAGATATCTTCAATGCGCTTGAGGGCCTCTTCCATCATCTGATGGCCCAGCCCGGTGCCGCGTGCCACTGGCGCGACGATCACGCGGCCGATCACCACATCATCGTCCTGGGTCTGCGGGTCCAGCAGGCGCAGGTAGGCCACCAGTTCGTCATCTTTCCAGGCCATCAAGTGGTGGGTATCGCCCGAAAGGTCCTGCCCGTCGAGGTCCAGGTAAACGCACTGCTGTTCAACGACAAAGACCTCGCTGCGCAGACGCAGAATGGCGTACAGCTGTTCCTTGCCTAAGTCATCGTGATGCTTGCAGACCCAATCAACCGTCATGGTGTGCTCTCTCAATTAATGGCTGTTGCCGATAGTAAGCGCGACGGGCCCCCCTGTCTAAATTCGTCATTTTTGTGAATGGCGTCAATTTGCCATCATTCAGTGCAATCCCCGCTGAGTTCTTTGTGTAATCTGCAATACAGGCTCATTGATGAGCTACTGTTATCAGGCCACTGCCTGCCCGCCAAGGACTTTAAGCATGCCGCGATTTTCTCGTGCCGTTGCTTTGATAGGAGTGTTGCTGCTGACCACGCCTGCGGTCGCACAACGTCTGCGCCTGGTAGCGGATGCCTGGCCCCCGTTCACCGATGCCACCTTGGTCAACGGTGGGTTGGCCACCGATATCGTCAGCACCGCCTTGGCTCGCGCCGGCTACGCCAGTGATTTCGAACAGGTGCCCTGGGCGCGAGCGCTGATGGGCGTGGGCGACGGGCGTTATGACGTGCTGGTCAATGCCTGGTACGACGATTCACGCACGCAATTGGGGCAGTTTTCCGCGGAATACCTGTTGAACCGTGTGCGCTTTATCAAGCGCCGCGACGATCCCATCGATTATCAGAGCCTGGAACAACTGCACGACCAGCCCATCGCGGTGGTGCGCGGTTATGCCTACTCGGCGGCCTTCGACCAGGATGCGCAGTTGCAGAAAGTGCCGGTGCATAACTTCGCCATGGCCGTGCGCATGCTCGCGGCGCAGCGCGTAAGGCTGACGCTGGAAGATGAATATGTTGCGCGCTATTACCTGGCGCGCGAATCGCCCCGGGTGCGCAATACGGTGGAGTTTTTACCCAAGCCGCTGAGTGAGAACAGCCTGCATATTCTGGTCAGCCTGAAGAACCCTGAGCATGAGCAAATTGTCGCCAGTTTCGACCGGGAGATTGCCAGGATGAAGGTCGATGGCAGTTATGCGCGGTTGATGAAGGCGCACGGGATGTAGGGTGCTTGAGGGCCACATCGCGGGCAAGCCCGGCTCCCACAGGTAACCGCATTCCAATGTGGGAGCTGGCTTGCCTGCGATAGCGATTTAGGCCGCGCTGGTATCTTTGATCAGGTGCGCCGCCAACGTGCGCAATGGCCCCAACTGCCGGCAGATCAACGCCAACTGGGTCTGCACCAACCGTTGCCCTTCATCAATCTCATCCGGCATCTGTTCCAGCTCCGCCGCCAACGCTTCCTCAGCATCGCTCTGAATCGCAACCGGCTGCTTGTTGGCCAGCCCCGTGGCGATCTCGTCGATGCTCGCCGCCAGGCTGTTACCGGCGCCGTCGATCAAATGTTCACGCACCTCGGCCGGCAGTTGCGTTTCGCGGTGCGCGCCCAGCCCCGACAGGTAACTGAGCAAGGTGTGCGACAGCACCAGAAAACGGAAGCCTACGTCAGCCTCTTTGCGAAAGTGCCCTGGCTCCATCAGCATATTTGCCAGCGTGGTGGACAGCGCCGCGTCGGCGTTGTGGGCGTTGCGCCGGGCCAAGCGGTAGGCCAGGTCGTCGCTCTTGCCCGCGGCGTATTGCTGCATGATCTGGCGCAGGTAGATGCTGTTGCAGGTCAGGGTGTTGGCCAGCACCTTGTTCAGGCGGCGGCCTTGCCAGTCTGGCAAGAACAGGAACACCGCGAGGCCCGCGATCAGGCTGCCGAGCAGGGTATCGAACAGCCGTGGCAGGAACAGCCCGTAGCCATCACCCACTTGGTTGAAGCAGAACAACACCATCAAGGTGATCGCCGCCGTGGCCAAGGTGTAGCGGGTGGTGCGGTTGATAAAGAACACCAGCCCTGCGGCGATGGCGAACAGCGATTGCACCACGGGGCTTGGGAACAGGTCGAACAGCGCCCAGGCCACGGTCAAACCGATGGCGGTGCCGATGATCCGCTGGCCGAGCTTGCGCCGGGTGGCGCCGTAGTTGGGCTGGCAGACGAACAAGGTGGTGAGGATGATCCAATAACCCTGGGAGGCGTGAATCGCATGCAAGGTGCCGTAGCCGATGGTTAACGCCAGGGCCAGGCGCAAGGCATGGCGGAACAGCAGCGAGGTCGGCGTCAGTTGCGTGCGCAGGCGCGTCCACATTTCCTTGAGGTTGCGCGGGGCGCGGTCCAGCAGGTTGCTGTCGGTGGCGTCGGCGAGTGCGTCGGGGTTGCTGGCGTCGCCGAGCAGGCGGTCGAGTGTCGACAGGTTGGCCGCCAGGGCGCGCAATGAGCGCAGCAGGCCGCGCCAGGCCGGGTTGCTCTGGACGCGCAGGTGTTCCAACGAGGCATTCAGGTCGCCGAGGGCTTCGGCGAAGCTGTCGTCGTAAATGAACGGCTGGCGCAGTTGAATCGACTCGCCCAAGGTCTGGCAGGCCTTGCCTTGCTGGCGCAACAGGCGCTGGCAGCGGAACAGCACGTCGCTGTGGAAGAAGGCATCGGCCAAGGCGTTATACGGGTAGTGAGACGAGCTGGCGCGTTCGTGGATGTCCTGGGCCAGGAAATACAGCTTCAAGTAGCGGCTGACCTTGGAGCCTGGGCGGCCATTGCCGACGCGGTGCAGGATGATTTCCTTCGCCGCATTCAGCGCCGCCACCACCCGGCCATTTTGCTGGGCCAGTTCCAGGCGGCGCGCTTCTACGTCCAGCTGACGGATCGGTTCGAACAGCGACGATTTGAGCTTGAGGTAACGCCCCAGCTCGCGAAACAGCCGCGCCAGGCTTTGCTGCACTGGCTGGTTGGAAAACAGCGCCTGCCACAGCACCGACAGCACGCCATACCACGCGGCACCGGCCACCAGCAGCAGCGGTTCATGCCAGAAATCAGACACGGCACCACCGCGCTGGTCCACACCGATCATGGTGTACACCGACAGAATCAGCGTCGCCGAGGCAATCGCACCATAGCGCTCGCCCAGCGCCCCGAGCATGGTCAGGCAGAAACTGGCCAGGGCCAGAGCGATCGCGAAGATCCAGGGGTAAGGGAACAGCAGTTCCACCGACAGCGCGGCGATGCTGAAACACACCAGCGTCACCGCTAGGGCATTGAGGCGGCCTTGCCAACTGTCATCGGTCTCGGCCAGGGCGCTGGCGATGATCCCCAGGAACAGCGGGATGAGCAGCGTCATTTCATCCTGATACCAGCACAGCGCCATGCTGCCGGTGAGGGCGATGAATACCCGCACGCTGTAACTGAATTTATCCAGCGCCCACAGGCGCCGCATGGACTGCTTGAACGAGGTCGATGACATGAAGTCTGGTGTCTTCCGGGACGATGCCGTTAAATTGAGCTATCAAGGACGCCACGGCAAGCGTAGCGATCACATCAATTGCGCAAAATAACTTCCAAGCACACCACAAAAGCAATGTGGGCGCTGGCTTGCCTGCGCTAGCGATGTTGGATTCACCACCGCTATCGCACGCAGGCAAGCCAGCTCCCACATTTTGACCGCGTACAACCTTTAGGCGTATTGCGCAGCCGCGTAGCCCGAAGCCCACGCCCACTGGAAGTTGAACCCACCCAAGTGGCCGGTCACATCCAGCACTTCACCGATGAAGTACAACCCCGGGCTTTTCAGCGACTCCATGGTCTTGGACGACACTTCGCGCGTATCCACCCCACCCAACGTCACCTCGGCCGTGCGATAGCCTTCAGTGCCGGCCGGCACCAGTTGCCAGCTGCCGAGTTTTTGCGCGATATCGGCGATTTCGGCGTGGGTGTACTGCTTCATCGGCTTGGACACAAACCAGGTTTCCGCCAGCAGGTTGGCCATCTTCTTGGTGAAGATCTCACCCAGCAGGGTTTTCAACTCGCTATTGGGGCGCTCGACCTGTTGCTGTTGCAGCCAGGCGTGGGCGTCGTGGTCGGGCAGCAGGTTGATTTCCACGGTGTCGCCGGTTTCCCAGTACGAGGAGATCTGCAGAATCGCCGGCCCGCTCAGGCCGCGGTGGGTAAACAGGATGTTCTCGCGAAAGCTTTGGTCGTTGCAGCTGACCAGGCAGTCCACCGAGGTGCCGGACAGCTCGCCACACAAGTCCTTGAGCTGGTCGGTGATGGTGAACGGCACCAATCCTGCGCGGGTCGGCAGCAGTTCATGGCCGAACTGCTTGGCCACTTGATAACCAAACCCGGTAGCGCCCAAGGTCGGGATCGACAGGCCGCCCGTGGCAATTACCAAAGACTCGCAGCGCAGTTCACCCAACGTTGTTTGCAACTGATAACCGGCGTCCAGCTTGGCAATCTCCTGGACCGACGTGTCCAAGTGCATGCTCACGCCAACTTGAATGCATTCATCCAGCAGCATGCCGAGGATGTCGCTGGATTTGTTATCGCAGAACAGTTGGCCGAGCTTCTTCTCGTGATACGGCACGCCGTGCTTGGCCACCAGCCCGATGAAATCCCACTGGGTGTAGCGGGCCAGGGCGGACTTGCAGAAGTGGGCGTTGTGCGAGAGGAAGTTGGCAGGCTCGGTGTACATATTGGTGAAATTGCAGCGGCCACCGCCGGACATCAGGATCTTTTTGCCGGCCTTGTTCGCGTGGTCGATCAACATCACCTTGCGCCCACGCCCGGCGGCGGTCAGCGCGCACATCAAACCTGCGGCGCCGGCGCCAATGATCACAACTTCGGTCGAGCGCAAAACGGTGTCCTCATACAAATTCTGAATTGGAATACAGTCAAATGTGGGAGCGGGCTTGTGTGGGAGCCGGGCTTGCCCGCGATGCAGGCACCTCGGTATGTCAGGTACACCGAGGTGATGCTATCGCAGGCAAGCCAGCTCCCACACAAGCCCGCTCCCACATTTAGATCTCTGTATAGCTTGAGATCTTTACAGGATCCGCACGCGCAACGAACGGCCTTTGATCTTGCCGTCATTCAAGCGCTGCAGGGCCTGCTTGGCGATCCCGCGCTCCACGGCCACGAAGGCCTGGAAGTCAAAGATCGCGATCTTGCCGACCTGGGCACCGGGGATGCCGGCATCACCGGTCAAGGCGCCGAGGATGTCGCCCGGGCGAACCTTGTCTTTACGGCCGGCGGCGATGCACAGGGTGCTCATCACCGGCAGCAACGGGCCGCCGCTCTGAGGCTTGAGGTTGTCCAACTGGTCCCAGTTCAACGGCGATTTCTGCAGCTGCTCGATGGCCTGGGCGCGGTGCGCTTCGGACGGCGCCACCAAGCTGATGGCGAGGCCGGTCTCACCGGCGCGGCCAGTACGGCCTACACGGTGAATGTGGATTTCCGAGTCACGGGCCAGTTCGACGTTGATCACCATGTCCAGCGAGTCAATGTCCAAACCACGCGCGGCCACGTCGGTGGCTACCAGTACCGAGGTACTGCGGTTGGCGAACATCGCCAGTACCTGGTCGCGGTCGCGCTGTTCCAGGTCGCCATGCAGGCCGACGGCGGAAATGCCCTTGGACGTCAGGTGGTCCACAGTTTCCTGCACTTGCTGCTTGGTGAAGCAGAACGCCACGCAAGAGGCTGGACGGAAATGCGCCAGTACCTTGGTCACGGCGTCCATGCGCTCTTCCGGAGAAATCTCGTAGAAGCGCTGCTCGATCTGGTCGTCGGAGTGGAACGCTTCGGCCTTCACTTGCTGCGGCGCGCGCATGAATTTCGAGGCCAGCTGCTTGATGCTCACCGGGTAGGTGGCCGAGAACAGCAGGGTCTGGCGGCGCGCCGGGGTCTTGCTGATGATGTCTTCGATGGCGTCGTAGAAGCCCATGTCGAGCATGCGGTCGGCTTCGTCGAGGATCAGCGTGTTCAAGCCGTCCAGCACCAGCGAACCTTTGCGCAGGTGCTGCTGGATGCGGCCCGGGGTGCCGACGATGACGTGGGCGCCGTGTTCCAGCGAGGCGATCTGCGGGCCGAGGGACACGCCGCCACACAGGGTCAGCACCTTGATGTTGTCTTCGGCACGCGCCAGGCGACGGATTTCCTTGGCGACTTGGTCGGCCAGCTCACGCGTCGGGCACATCACCAGGGCCTGGCAGCCGAAGTAGCGCGGGTTGATCGGGTTCAACAGGCCGATGCCGAAGGCGGCGGTCTTGCCGCTGCCGGTCTTGGCCTGGGCAATCAGGTCCAGCCCTTTGAGGATCACCGGCAAGCTTTGCGCCTGGATCTGCGTCATCTCGACATAACCCAGCGAGTCGAGGTTAGCCAGCATGGCGGCGGAGAGCGGCAAAGTATTAAAAGCGGTGGCGATGGTAGTCACGGGACTGGCTCTGCAAAACAAAATGTCGCGCAGTGTACCAGTCTCGTGGGAATTTCCCTGCAAGTTCTAGACGAGAAGCCTGTTAATGCTCGATGTCGTGCTCGCGGCTGACCACGCGTTTGCCGTCCGTTGGCGACAGTTGCAGGAAGATCGCCGCCGCCAGCATGGCCATGATGCCCACGGTGAGGAAGGTCAACTGGAATGCGCCGAGCACGCTTTCCACGCCATCGTTACCGGCCTCAGCGGTAAAGCCGCCGAGCAACGCACCGGCACAGGCCACGCCCAGGCTCAGGGACAGTTGCGCTACCACTGAGAGCAAACTGTTGCCGCTGCTGGCCTGGGCGTCGTCGAGGTCGATCAGGGTGACGGTGTTCATCGCGGTGAACTGCAAGGAGTTGATCGCCCCCAGTACCGCCAGCATCCCCAGTAGAAGCGGATAAGGCGTGTGCTCGCTGACCAGGCCCATGCTCGCCAGCATGATACCCAGTGCCAGCGTATTGCCGGTCAGCACGATGCGGTATCCCAGGCGCTCGATCAGTGGCCGGGCGATTGACTTGGCAAACATCGCCGCCGCCGCCAGCGGCAGCATGCTCATCCCGGCTTGCGATGGCGAGTACCCCAGCGCTACCTGCAACAGCAGCGGCACCAGGAACGGCAGGGCGCCGCTGCCGAGGCGCGCAAACAGGTTGCCGAGAATGCCCACGGCAAAGGTGCGGGTCTTGAACAGCACCGGCGAAAACAGCGGGTTATCGATATGCCCGGCGCGCAGCCAGTACGCCGCCAGGCACGCCAGCCCGCCGAACAGCAGCAACATCACGCGCAAATGCGGCAGGTGCAGTTCGCCCAAGCCTTCCATGGCGATGGTGATCAGCACCATCGCCGCACCAAACAGCACAAACCCCACGCTGTCGAAACGTGTGCGCTCGCTGCCGCGCAGGTCGGGGATGAGTTTCCACACGGCGTAGCAACCGATCATGCCCACCGGCAGGTTGATCAGGAAGATCCAGTGCCAAGTCAGGTATTGCACCATCCAGCCGCCCAGGGTCGGGCCGAGCAACGGGCCAAGCAGGCCGGGGATGGTAATAAAGCCCATGATCCGCACGAGTTCGGAGCGCGGATAAGCGCGTAAGACGACCAGGCGCCCCACCGGCAGCATCAGCGCACCGCCCAAGCCCTGGATGACCCGCGCGCCCACCAGCATGGTCAAGCTGCTGGACAGGGCGCACAACAGTGAGCCAATGCTAAACAGCATGATCGCGCCAAAGAAGATTTTCTTGGTGCCGAAGCGGTCGGCGACCCAGCCCGACGCAGGGATCAGCAAGGCGACGGTGAGCATGTAGGCGATCACCACCCCTTGCATGCGCAGCGGGTTTTCCGCGAGGTCCCGGGCCATGGCCGGCAGTGCCGTGTTGAGAATCGTCCCATCCAGCGACTGCATGAAGAAGGCAATCGCCACCACCCAGGGGAGCCAGCGGGCGGTCTTGGCATCGAGAGGGGCACGATTGGGCATGAGCTACCTTTTTGTTAGCAGGCTATGTGTCGGCGATTATGCGCCTTCCGTTACTCCTTTTCCCACTGGCGGTTCGTCTAAATCTGACAATGTCGCGTGCTCTCCGACGAGGAAATCCAACAGCGCTCGGTGCACCGCCAGCGCCGCCTCGCGGGACTCAAGGTCGAGTAAGTGGCCGGTGTGTTCGGCGACGGCGAAGCTGCTGCGACCGACGTACTTTTTGAACAGTTGGGCTTCGGCAGCCGGGGTGTACTCATCCAACGTACCGTTGAGGAAATGCACCGGGGTTTCGATCTGCGCGAGCGCCGGCAGGTAGTTGCCATCGCCCAGGCCCAGCACCTGGTGGATATGAAAGCGCGCTTGGCGGTACTCGTTGGTGGCCATGCTCGACAGGTGGCGGTGGTTATTGCGCTTGAGGCGGGGCGAGAGGTATTTGCCGACTGTTTCGTTGAGCAAATGGCCGACGGCGGACTTGTCATCGGCCTCAATTAGCACGCGCACGCGCTCCACATAATCGAGCATGGCCTGGTTGAGGTTGGGTGCCAGGGCCATCACCACCGAGCTTTCGATGGAGGGCGGGTTGTGCGCCAGGGTCAGCAATGTGGAGATGCCGCCCCACGAGGCTGATACCAAGTGGTTGACCTGGAAGCGCTCCACCAGCGCGCGCAGGATCTGCACCTCGTCGTCCTTGGTCACCAGGTCAAGGTCGGTGTTGTGCTCGCGCGAAAGGCCGGAGAACGGCAGGTCGAACAGCAGCACATTGAAGTGTTCCGCCAGGCATTTGCTGGTGCGGGCGAAGGAGCGGGTGGTGGACAGCGCTCCGTTGACCATCAGCACTGTTTTTTTTTCCGGATGCTCTTGTGAATGCTTACCTAGCTGCTCTACGTGCACGTTGTAGTGCTTGTAAAGCTTTTCAATGACAAAACTTCCATGGTCCATGTCAACGCTCCAGCTTGCCCAATCCAGGCAAGGTCATGCATCACGTGCGGGCACGTGGGGTTGGTGGCGGGATGCCACTAACCGTTATAACGAGGTTTTTTGCGGGCGACAACCGGCCGCACGGGGAGAAGTGTGAGATGGGATTTTGCGGTAGGAAGGGGTGAAGCGGGGGGGCAGAAACGAACATAGAACAGTGTGGGAGTTGGCTTGCCTGCGATGGCATCACGGCGGTCCTACTGACACACCGAGGTATCTACATCGCAGGCAAACCAGCTCCCACATAAGCCAGTTGCCACATTGGGTTTTGTGTTTACAGGGTGAGGGTCAGGCGTTTTACCAACGCGCCCGGCAACAGATTGGACGCCGTATTGCGCTGGCTGTACGTACTGGCCGACAACAACAGCTCCCGCTCAGCGGTCAGCGCTTCAAGCTGCGAACCGAGCAGGCTATAGACGCTGTCATCAAAACGCATGGTGCTCACCGGCGCCTTGATCTCGCCGTCTTCCACCCAGAACGTGGCGAAGCGCGTCATCCCGGTCAGGCGTGCTGCGGGCAAGTCCGAGTAGTTCAAATACCACAGGTTGCTGATGTACAGCCCAGTGCCCAACTGCTTGAGGATATCGGCCTGGGCCAGGCTGCCTGCGGCCATCTGCAAGGCGCTGGGCGACTCGTCGCTGCTGGCGCCGTTGGTGCTCAGGCCGTATTCGGCGGCGCTGCGCGAGTTGATCAACTGGCCGCAGGCGGTGCCCGCGTTAATCAGCGTGACATCCCCGCGCGGGTAGCCTTCGGTGGAAAACGCCTGGCTCAGCGAGCCGCTGATCTGCTCATCGACTTTTACCAATGGGCTCAACGACTGCTCACCGGCATACAGCTTTTGTAGCGAGCTGCCTTTGCTGGCGATGGCCTGGGCGGAAAACCCGCCCCAGGTGATGATGCCGATGATTTCTTCCAACGCTGCCGGGGCGAGGTAGGCGCGGTATTGGCCGGGGGCCAGGTTGTGCAAAGGGCGACCCAGAAATTCCAACTGTTCGCGCGCTTGCTGCAAGCGTGCGGCAAACTCGGCGCTGTTCCAGGTGTGCCCGGCGTAGCTGGCTTTGACCGCTTCGCCATTGGCGTGGAACAGGCTGAAATCGAAGTTGAAGCTGTTGGCCTGATGCCAGCCAAACGCACCGTCCGAACTGGCGAAGCCACGGCTGATCGGGCCTGCGGCATAGAAGCCGACCAAGTCCACGCCGGCGGCGGCCTGGCTGATGTCTTCCAGCACCTGGGCCAGTTCCGGTAAGGGCCGAAGCTGCTCGTTGTGGCTTTGCCAGGCGTTGTGATTAAGCAGCAAATACGGATCTTGCGGCAGCAAGGGCAAGGTTTCGCGCAATTGTTGCAGGCCATCGGCGAGGCGCTGGCGGTCCAGTTCCGGGGAGCCTGCCAAGGTAATGCCGAGGTCCGCATGGCGGCCGTCGTTGATCAGCTTGAGGTTCAGGCTGGCCTGTTGCACCTGGCCGGCTTGGCGTACCTGAGCGTGGTTGAAGCGCACGAACTCGGAGGATTCGCCCGCATAACCCAAGTGAAATTGTTCCTTGTCGGTGATGGCCTGCTTGAGCCATTGCACCAGTGCCTTAAAGTTGTTCATCAGGCATCTCCCCCAAATACGTCGACATCACTGAATACACACGCAGGTGACGCGTGGCCCACGCGGATCACTTGGTTAGGTTCGCCTTTGCCGCAGTTCGGCGTGCCCAATACCTTAAAGGTGCTGGCATCGCCGACGGCGCTGAGCTTGCGCCAGAACTGCGCGGAAATGGCACGGTAGTTGGGGTTTTTCACCACGCCCTTGAGCTCGCCGTTTTCGATCAGTTGGCCCCACTCGCAGCCGAACTGGAATTTATTGCGCGCGTCATCAATGGACCAGGAGCGGTTAGTACTCATCAGAATGCCGTGCTCGATACCGCTGATCAGCTCGGCCTGAGTCTTGTCGCCGGCCTCGATGTTCAGGTTGGCCATACGGTCGATCGGCGCGCGGTTCCAGCTGCACGCGCGGCTGTTGGCGACGCCGCCCAGGCCTGAGCGAAATTGCGACAGCGCGCCGCCCAATGGCTTGAGCAGCAGGCCGTCACGGATCAGGAACTGCTTGGTGGCGCGGGTGCCGTCGTCGTCATGGCTGTAGCTGGCGAGCTGCTCGGGGATGTCCGGGTCGAAGGTCACGTTGAGCAACGGCGAGCCGTATTGCAGGTGGCCGAAGTCGCTGGCTTTCACAAAGCTGGTGCCGGCGTAATTGCGCTCATCGCCCAGGATGCGGTCCAGTTCCAGCGGGTGGCCGATGGACTCGTGGATCTGCAGGATCATCTGGTCGGGCATCAGCAGCAGGTCGCGCGGGCCGTGGGGTGTGTTTGGCGCGAGCAACAGTTGCAGGGCTTCATCGGCCACTGAGCGGGCGGCGCCGGCCAGGCCGAAGCGGCGAATCACGTTCGCGCTGCCTTGCTGGCCGAAGTTGGTGCCGCCCAGGGTGCGAGTCTGGCTGTCGTTGCCGTCGAACGCGGTGACGCTCAGGCCCGGGTAGACGAAGCGCTGGGCCTGACGCAGCTCGGCACCGGCACTGTTGAGGTAGATCTGTTCCACGTGGGTGGTGCCCAGGCTGACTTCCCAGCTGACCAGGCGTTCGTCCTTGGGCACGCTGGCGGACTCATCGCCCAACAGTTGGTAGCAGTCGCTTAAGGAGGGAAAGGGCTGGTCAAGGTCAGGCGACAGGTAGTCGGCAACGTCGCTGGCCACCGGCTGCGTGTGCAGGTCGAGCAGGGCGTGGGGCAATATCCGCTGGGCTTGCTGTTCAGCGCGCTCAAGGGCGGCTTGCAGGCCGGCCAGGGAGGTGTCGTGGGTGGCGGCGTAGGCTTCCACGCCATTGAGGCGCACGGTGAGCATGGCGCCCTCATCGTGGTTCAGGTGTGGCGGCTCGGCGACGTTCTTGCGTACCGACAGGTATTGGCCGGATTCGCGCACGTAACGCAGCGAGAAGAATTCGGCGCGGGTGCGCAGGGCACTGAAGTGCTTTTTGAGTGTGGCGTGTTGGTCGAACATGGGGCCTTCCTTGTGGGCGGCTCATCGCGGGCAGGCAACAGATTAGGCCTGGGGCGGGGAGCGGATCAAGGAAAGTGTAGGGCGGCGAACTTGCGGTGTGGGGTCGGGCCTCATCGCGGGCAAGCCCGGTTCCCACAGTTGACCGAGTTGTTCAGATGAACTCGGTCAACTGTGGGAGCTGGCTTGCCTGCGATACAGGCACCGCGGTGCGTCAGTTACTGCGCGGTAGGGCCTACTTCACGCATCGGCTTGCCACGCACCGGCGCATCGCCGGCCACGTAGTAGTCGGCGGTGCTGCGCGGCAGCGGCTTGCGGCCACGGATCTTGTCGGCGATTTTCTCGGCGATCATGATCGTCGGCGCGTTGAGGTTACCGGTGGTGATGATCGGCATGATCGACGCATCGACCACACGCAAGCCCTGCATGCCATGCACGCGGCCTTCGCCATCCACTACAGCCATCTCGTCGTCGCCCATCTTGCACGAGCAGGACGGGTGGAACGCGGTTTCGGCGTGTTCGCGGATGAACTTGTCCAGCTGCTCATCGGTTTGCACGTCAATACCCGGGCTGATTTCGCGGCCACGGTATTGGTCCAGTGCCGGCTGCTGCATGATTTCGCGGGTCAGGCGGATGCCGTCGCGAAATTCCTGCCAGTCTTGCTCGGTGGCCATGTAGTTGAAGAGGATGCTCGGGTAGTCCCGTGGGTTCTTCGACTTCAATTGCACGCGGCCACGGCTTGGCGAACGCATGGAACCCATGTGCGCCTGGAAACCGTGCTCTTTCACACCGTTGCTGCCGTTGTAGTTAATCGCGACCGGCAGGAAGTGGTACTGGATGTTCGGCCAATCGAATTCTTCACGGGTACGGATAAAACCGCCCGCTTCGAACTGGTTGCTGGCGCCGATGCCGGTGCCGTTGAACAGCCATTCGGCACCAATGGCCGGCTGGTTGTACCAGAGCAGCGACGGGTACAGCGACACCGGTTGGGTGCAGGCGTATTGCAGGTACAGCTCAAGGTGGTCCTGCAGGTTTTCGCCGACGCCTGGCAGGTCGTGGACCACCGGGATGTCGAGGCTTTCCAGCAGTTTGGCCGGGCCCACACCGGAGCGTTGCAGCAGTTGCGGCGAAGCGATTGCGCCGCTGCACACCAGCACTTCTTTACGCGCACGGGCTTCAACGCGCTCTTCGGCGGCGCCGATCAGGTAGCGCACGCCAACGGCACGCTTGCCTTCGAACAGCACTTTGTCGGTCAGGGCGTGGGTGACGATGGTCAGGGTCGAACGCTTTTTAGCCGTGTCCAGGTAACCGCGAGCGGTGCTGGCGCGACGGCCTTTAGGCGTGACGGTACGGTCCATCGGGCCGAAGCCTTCTTGCTGGTAGCCGTTCAAGTCTTCGGTGCGCGGGTAACCGGCTTGTACGCCAGCTTCAACCATCGCGTGGAACAGCGGGTTGTTGCCGGCTTTAGGCGTGGTCACGCTGACCGGGCCGTCGCCACCGTGGTAATCGTTGGGGCCGATGTCGCGGGTTTCGGCCTTACGGAAATACGGCAGGCAGTCGAGGTAGGACCAGTTTTCCAGGCCTGGCAGTTTCGACCAGTTGTCGTAGTCCATCGCGTTGCCGCGGATGTAGCACATGCCGTTGATCAGTGAGGAACCGCCGAGGCCCTTGCCGCGACCGCATTCCATCCGGCGGCCGTCCATATGTGGCTCTGGGTCGGTTTCGTAGGCCCAGTTGTAGCGGCGGCCTTGCAGCGGGAACGCCAGGGCGGCCGGCATTTGGGTACGGAAGTCGAAACGGTAGTCTGGGCCACCGGCTTCCAGCAGCAAAACAGTGACGCCTTCGTCTTCGGTCAGACGGGTCGCCAGGGTGTTACCGGCGGAGCCGGCACCCACAATGATGTAATCGTATTCTTGGGACATAATGCGCCCTCGTAAAAGTTGGTTCAGGCTGTTTTTTGTGGCGAGGGGGCTTTTCCCCCGTTCGACTGCGCAGCAGTCGCAAATTCAGCGATCGAGTTCTATCTGAAAGACTGCGGTGGCTGGAATGGGGCTGCTTCGCAGCCCAACGCGGGGCAAGCCCGCTCGCCACAGAGGCCAATCCGCTTGGCTTTAGAACACCGAGGCGTAGTCGCCCAGCTCTACCTGTACCGATTTGATGCGGGTGAAGTTGTTCAGCGAGCTGATGCCGTTCTCACGGCCCACACCGGATTGCTTGTAGCCACCGACCGGCATTTTGGCGTCGGATTCGCCCCAGGCATTGATCCAGCAGATACCCGCTTCCAGCTGATGAATCACGCGGTGAGCGCGGTTCAGGTCTTTGGTCACAAGGCCAGCGGCCAGGCCGAAGTCGGTATCGTTGGCGCGGCGGATCACTTCTTCTTCGGTCTCGTAAGTGAGGATGCTCATCACTGGGCCGAAGATTTCTTCACGGACGATGGTCATTTCGTCGGTGCAGTCGGTGAACACGGTCGGGGCCACGTAGGCGCCTTTGGCGAATGCACCGTCGGTCAGACGGTCGCCGCCGCACAGGACGCGGGCGCCTTCTTCCTTACCTTTGGCGATGTAGCCGAGCACGCTTTCCATGTGGGCGAAGCTGACCAGCGGGCCGAAGTTGGTGTTCTCGTCTTGCGGGTCGCCAACGCGAATGCGCGCAACACGCTCAACGATCTTGGCTTCGAAGGCCGCTTGCAGGTGCTTAGGCACGAACACGCGAGTGCCGTTGGTGCAGACCTGACCGGAGCTGTAGAAGTTGGCCATCATCGCGATGTCGGCCGCACGATCCAGGTCGGCGTCTTCGAACACGATCAGCGGCGACTTGCCGCCCAGTTCCATGGTCACTTCTTTGAGCGAAGAGCTCGAAGCGCTGGCCATGACTTTCTTGCCGGTGTCGGTGCCGCCGGTGAACGAGACTTTCTCGATGCGCGGGTGCTCGGTCAGCCAAGTGCCGACTTCACGGCCGCTGCCGGTCAGGACGTTGAACACGCCATCCGGAACGCCGGCTGCGGTGTAGATTTCAGCCAGTTTCAGGGTGGTCAGCGAGGTGACTTCGCTCGGCTTGAAGATCATCGCGTTACCGGCGGCCAGGGCCGGTGCGGATTTCCACAGGGCGATCTGGATCGGGTAGTTCCACGCGCCGATACCGGCAACCACGCCCAGCGGCTCGCGGCGGGTGTAGACGAACGAAGTGTCGCGCAGTGGGATCTGCTCGCCTTCGATGGCTGGCACCAGGCCTGCGTAGTATTCCAGCACGTCAGCGCCGGTGACGATGTCGACGTATTGGGTTTCGGAGAAGGCTTTACCGGTGTCCAGGGTTTCCAGCGCGGCCAGCTCGTCGTTGCGCTCACGCAGGATGTCGACGGCACGGCGCAGGATGCGCGAACGCTCCATGGCGGTCATCGCAGCCCAGATTTTCTGGCCTTTTTCAGCGCTGACCACGGCACGTTCAACGTCTTCCTTCGTGGCGCGTTGCACTTGGGCGAGAACTTCACCGTTAGCCGGGTTGATGGCTTCGAAGGTGGCATCGCTGCCAGCGTCGCTGTAGCCGCCGTCAATGTAGAGTTTTTGCAGTTCGAAACGGGCCATAAAGTCCTCGCAAGTGCATAAGTGGTTGGCGTTACCCGCCGCCAGTGGGCCATGGTGTTCTGGCAACACTGAGCGGCAGACGTTCAGGGGTTGAGCGTTTATGTGTGCTCTAACTCACCTGCTTGGCCAATTGGAAATCCATGTATTCGTAAGCGATCCGTTGCGCCTGCTCCGTGTCGAAAGCGTCTCCCGACAGGGCGCCGCGCAACCACAAACCGTCGATCAGGGCCGCCAGGCCTCTGGCTGCTTTGCGTGCGTGCGGCAGCGGTAGCACTCGGCGGAACTGGCAGCACAGGTTGGAATACAGACGTTGATCGTTGATCCGCTGCAACCTGTGCAATGACGGGTGATGCATGCTGGTGGCCCAGAAGGCCAGCCAGGTTTTCATTGCCGGTCCGTTGACCTGGCTGGCGTCGAAGTTGCCCTCGATGATCACCCGAAGGTGCGCCCGTGGGCTGTCGTCCTTCAGCGCAAGCCTGCGTTCGTGGACGTTCTCGATCAGCACATTCATCAAGTACCGCATCGTTGCGGCGATCAGGCCGTTCTTGTCCTGAAAGTAGTGACTGATGATGCCGTTCGAGACACCGGCCAAACGGGCGATCAGCGCAATGCTGGCATCTCCCATCCCAACCTGATCGATGGCCGTCAAGGTGGCTTCGATCAACTGCTGGCGGCGTATGGGTTGCATACC
This sequence comes from Pseudomonas sp. ArH3a, assembly GCF_022648765.1. Taxonomy (NCBI): domain Bacteria; kingdom Pseudomonadati; phylum Pseudomonadota; class Gammaproteobacteria; order Pseudomonadales; family Pseudomonadaceae; genus Pseudomonas; species Pseudomonas sp. ArH3a. The sequence goes on along the minus strand of NZ_CP080330.1, from coordinate 6,472,466 downwards.
GACCTTGGGCATGTAGCACCTCTCCTTAGGCCTGCCGGTGGGCGATAAACGTCCGTCGGCTTGAAGGCCAGTCTATTTTGTTTTGATTGAACGTTCAATCAACAAAGAATAAGATCTGCGACAAATGGTCGCTCCCTACAGATATTTCCTACCTGTGAGCAGCAGCCTCTGACACCTGCAAAAATCCTTGAAACCGGCCATATCAGGGCCTGCCACCGCTTCGGCGGGGCTCAGGAATTTTCGGGGTGTCTTTATAACACCCGTCCGTCGACTGCCGAAAAATCGATGTCCCGGGATAACCGTTGCCTTGTGTTTCTCTCTCGCACTGCCCGGAGCATCTGCGCCATGAGTTCTGCCTCTCTTATAAAGACCCCACCGGAAAAGGTCCGGGTCAACGGTTGGGTGTTCTACACCTCCACCGCGCTCATTCTGTTGTTGACCGCCATTCTGATCATCGCCCCGCAGGAGGCCGGGCGCATGCTCGGCGTAGCACAGGCTTGGCTTTCCAAAAGCTTTGGCTGGTACTACATGGTGGTCATCGCCGCTTACCTGGTGTTTGTGGTCGGCCTGGCGTTTTCGTCCTACGGTAAATTGAAACTGGGCAGCAAGGACGACACCCCGGACTTCAGCTACGGCGCCTGGGCCGGCATGTTGTTCTCGTCGGGTATCGGCATCTCGCTGCTGTACTTCGGCGCCTCGGAACCGTTGGACCACTACTTCAACCCGCCCGAAGGCGCGGCTGCCAGTAATGGTGCGGCACGCCAGGCGTTGCAGCTGACCTTCCTGCACTGGGGCCTGCATGGCTGGGCGATCTATGCTTTGGTGGGCCTGGCCGTGGCGTACTTCGCCTACCGTCACAACCAGCCGCTGGCCTTGCGTTCGGCGCTGTACCCGCTGGTAGGCGAGCGTTGGGTGAAAGGCGCGGCCGGCCACGCGGTGGACGGTTTCGGCATGTTCGTGACCTTGCTGGGCCTGGTGACGAACCTGGGGATTGGTGCGATGCAAGTGTCGTCCGGGTTGGAAAACCTGTTCGGCATGGAGCACAACAACACCAACCTGCTGATCGTGATCATCGTGATGAGCACCGTGGCGACCATCGCCGCCGTGTCGGGTGTGGAAAACGGTATTCGCCGCCTGTCCAACCTCAACATCGTGCTGTTCAGCGGCTTGCTGATTTTCGTGCTGTTGTTCGGCCCGACGCTGCACCTGCTCAATGGCTTGGTGCAGAACACGGGTGATTATCTCAACGGCATCGTGCTGAAGACTTTCGACCTGTATGTGTACGAAGGCGACGCCGACAAGACCGAGCGTTGGATGGGCCTGTGGACCCTGTTCTACTGGGCCTGGTGGATTTCCTGGGCGCCATTCGTAGGCATGTTCATCGCGCGTATTTCCCGTGGTCGCACCGTGCGTGAACTGGTGGCCGGCGTGCTGCTGATCCCGCTGGGCTTCACCTTGGCGTGGTTGTCGATCTTCGGTAACTCGGCCCTGGACCTGGTGCTCAACCACGGTGCCGTGGAGTTGGGCAAGACGGCGCTGGAACAACCGTCGATGGCCATCTACCAATTGCTGGAGCACTACCCGGCGTCGAAAATTGTTATCGGTGTGTCGATCTTCGTGGGCTTTGTGTTGTTCCTGACCCCGGCGGATTCCGGCGCGGTGATGATGGCCAACCTTTCCTGCAAAGGCGGCAATGTGGATGAAGATGCGCCGCACTGGTTGCGTATCTTCTGGTCGGCCGTGATCACCCTGGTGACCATCGGCCTGTTGTTTGCTGGCAACTTCGAAGCCATGCAAACCATGGTGGTGCTGGCGGGGCTGCCGTTCTCGGTGGTGCTGATTTTGTTCATGTTCGGTTTGCACAAGGCGATGCGCCAGGATGTGGCCATCGAACAGGAGCAGGCGCAATTGGCCGAACGTGGCCGCCGTGGTTTCAGCGAGCGCTTGACCGCCCTGGACCTGCAACCGAGCCAGGCCACCGTGCAGCGCTTTATGGACAAGCACGTAACGCCGGCGCTGGAAGAAGCGGCGGTTGCGTTGCGTGATCAAGGGCTGGAAGTGCAGACCTTGTTGGGCAAATCCAAGCGTTGCATCGGTGTGCGCATCGAGATGGAAGAGGGCAACCCGTTTGTCTATGAAGTGAGCCTGGATGCTTATTCGGCGGCACCGAGCGACTTGCCCGAAGAAGAGCGCACGCGTTATTACCGGGCCGAGGTCTACCTGCACAACGGACCTCAGGAATACGACCTGATGGGCTTTGCCCAGGAACAGATCACCCGGGACGTGCTCGACCAGTTTGAAAGCCATCGGCAGCTCCTTGGCCGTGTCTATAGCTGATAGTTGAGTTTGAATGATCATTCCCACGCGCAGCAAAGGAATGCATCCTGTGACGCTCTGCGTCACGACTTAAGAGCGGACGCAGAGCGTCCAGGGCGGCGTTCCCACGCAGAGCGTGGGAACGATCAAGCGACTAGCCCAGGTTCTTGCCCAGCAGGGCATGGTAAAGCTCACTGTCCCCCAAGATTCCCACCACCTGGTGGTTGCTGTCATGCAACACCAACTTATTCCCGGTGTGATAACGAATCTGCAACGCATCACGCATGCCGATATTGGAATCCACCAGCGTCGGCACACGGCCCAAACCTTCTACCGGTTGCCCTGGTGCCCAGTTCTGCAGGTTCATCACCGCGCCATTCTGGCGGGCACCCTTGATGGTGTTGCCTTCTGCCAGGTCCAGCCACGAATCGCCGCCCGGGTCCAGGCACACTGAACCGTTGATGCGTTTGCAGTTGTCCAGGGTGCGCATCAGGCTGCGACCGCACAATACGTTCAGCGGGTTGGTATGCGCGACGAAGGTGCGCACATAGTCGTCCGCCGGGTTCAGCACGATCTCTTCCGGCACGCTGTACTGGATGATCTTGCCGTCTTTCATGATCGCGATGCGGCTGCCGAGTTTCAGTGCCTCATCCAGGTCGTGGCTCACGAACACGATGGTCTTGCTCAGCTTGCGTTGCAGCTCCAGCAGTTCATCTTGCAGGCCTTGGCGGATCAGCGGGTCGAGGGCGGAGAAGGGTTCGTCCATCAGCAGGATATCGGCGTCCATCGCCAACGCGCGGGCCAGGCCGACGCGTTGCTGCATGCCGCCGGAAAGCTCGTCGGGCTTCTTGTTGCGCCATTGGGCCAGGCCCACCAGCTCGAGTTTTTCATCCACCAGCGCGCGCCGTTCTTTCTCGGGGCGGCCCTGCATCTCAAGGCCAAAGCTGATGTTTTCGCGCACCGTCAGCCAGGGCATCAGGGCGAACTTCTGGAACACCATGGCGATGCGCTTGGTGCGCATCATTTTCAGCTCCGCAGGCGTGCAGGACGCGATGTCGATCTGGCGCCCTTCATGCTCCACAAACAGCTGGCCACGGCTCACGGTGTTGAGGCCGTTGATACAGCGCAGCAAGCTCGACTTGCCGGAGCCCGACAGGCCCATCAGCACGCAGATCTCGCCTTTCTCCACGTCCAGGCTGGCTTTTTCAACGCCGACAATCTGCCCGGTCTTTTTCAGGATCTCGTTGCGGTGCATGCCCTGGTCGAGCAGCTTGAGCGCTTCGCGCGGGTCTTTGGAGAAGATCACATCGACATTGTCGAATCGGATAATGCTCATGCATCACCCCCTACTTTGGCGTCGGGTTGTTTGCAGATGCGGTCGAGCATGATCGCCAGCAATACGATTGCCAGGCCGGCTTCAAAGCCCAGGGCGATGTCGGCGGTGTTCAGTGCGTTGACCACTGGCTTGCCGAGGCCGTCGGCGCCTACCAGGGCCGCGATCACCACCATCGACAACGACAGCATGATGCATTGGGTAATGCCGGCGGCAATGCTCGGCATAGCGTGGGGCAGTTCAATCCGTGAGAGCAACTGGCGGCGCGAGCAGCCAAAGGCCTTGCCGGCGTCCATTAACTCTTGCGGCACATCGCGGATACCCAGGTAAGTCAGACGGATAGGTGCGGCAATCGCGAACACCACCGTGGAAATCAGCCCGGGCACCACACCCAGCCCGAAGAGGGTCAGGGTAGGGATGAGGTAGACGAAGGTCGGTACGGTCTGCATCAGATCGAGCACCGGCCGCATCAGGGTGTAGAACATGGGTTTGTGCGCGGCAACAATGCCCAGTGGCACACCGATGACCACGCAGACCAGGGTGGCGAACAGCACCTGGGCGAGGGTCTCCATGGTTTCCTGCCAGTACCCAAGGTTCAGGATCAGCAGGAAGGAGGCAATGACAAATACCGTCAGGCCCCATTTACGTTGAATAAAGTGAGCGAGTAGCGCAATCAGACCGATCAATGCCAGCGGATTGAACCAGGTCAGCGCAAACGTCACGCCGTGGATCATCGTTTCCAGAGTCGATGCGATTGCGTCGAAGTAGTTGGCACCGTGTTGGGTCAACCATTCGACGAAGGCAGCGATGTACTGGCCTAGTGGGAGTTTATGTTCAGTCAGCATGGTAGTGAATGTCCACATGCGAAGGGGAAAACATCCCAGGCCAGCGCACCGGCCTGGGGTCAGCGGGTGCTAGTTGGCGAGATACGCTTTTACGGCCTCCAGCCCAGGTTTGCCGTCAACCGTGGTCACACCGGCGAGCCAGGTGTCGAGCACTTGCGGGTTCTTCTGCAGCCAGGCCTTGGCCGCGGCGTCGGGCTTCATCTTGTCGTCAAGGACGTTACCCATCAGGGTGCTTTCCATGTTCAACGTGAACGCCAGGTTTTTCAGCAGTTGGCCAACGTTGCTGCATTCCTGGGTGTAGCCCTTGCGGGTGTTGGTGTAGATGGTGGCCTGGCCGTAGTTGGGGCCGAACGAATCGTCACCGCCGGTCAGGTATTTCATCTTGAAGCGGGTGTTCATCGGGTGCGGTTCCCAGCCGAGGAACACGATGGCCTGGCCGCGCTTGGTGGCCCGTTCGACCTGGGAGAGCATCCCGGCTTCGCTGGATTCCACGACCTTGAAGCCCGCGTCTTTCAAACCGAACTGGTTCTTGTCGATCACGGTCTGGATGGTGCGGTTGCCGTCGTTACCCGGCTCGATGCCGTAGATCTTGCCGCCTAGCTCATCCTTGAATTTGGCGATATCGGCGAAGTCTTTCAGGCCCTTGTCATACAGCGCCTCGGGGACCGCCAGGGTGTACTTGGCGTTTTCCAGGTTGGCGCGCACGGTTTCCACGGTGCCGGCATCACGGTACTGCTTGATGTCGTTTTCCATGGTCGGCATCCAGTTGCCGAGGAAGATGTCCATGTTTTTGCCGTCGGCCAGCGACTTGTAGGTCACAGGTACCGAAATCATCGTGGTGCGCGGCTTGTAGCCTAGGCCCTTGAGGATTTCGCTGGTGGTCGCGGTGGTGACGGTAATGTCGGTCCAGCCGACATCGGAGAAGTTAACGGTCTTGCACTGTTCCGGTTCTGCAGCGTGTGCCAGGACTGGCAGACTCAGCATGGCGGCCAACAACAACGAGGGTGAACCTTTCATCGGGGTAGACTCCTGTGTCTTTTTTCTGGCGGCTTTCGCCGCGCTTTATAAGTGTTGCGGTTGGGGCGTGCGATGAAGCGCCGGCACGGTGCCTTGCCATCGAGTCGAGACTGATCATGTACCAGTGAAAATCTGACGCCTACAGGGGGCGTCGTATCCAGTACAGGGATGGTCGTATCCAGTGTCGGTGACGTCGCTTACAGATTTTTCCGAAGGCAAAACTGCAGTTTTTATCGATCTGCACCGCTAAAAACGGCCAAAACGCTTGATCGCACGGGAGCGACGCTGTTGAGCATGGGTGCGTCGGTGTGAGACGCCGTGAGGGCGGATAAAAGCTTGATGATGCCGCCATCTGGGCGATCTGAGCGTAGCAGCTTGTTCATGCCTAGCCTGCTCACCGAGGAGTTTCACGGCAATGGCTATCAGCGTTTTCGACCTGTTCAAGATCGGCATCGGGCCTTCTAGTTCTCACACCGTCGGCCCCATGCGCGCCGCAGCGTTGTTCGTCCAAGCTTTACGTGAACGTGAACTGTTGGAACAAGTCAGGCGCGTCGAAGTTCAGCTGTATGGCTCATTGTCGGCCACCGGCATCGGCCACGGCAGCGACACCGCCACCATCATGGGCCTGATGGGCGAGTGGCCGGACGCTATCGACCCGGCGCAAATTGGCCTGCGTATTCACACCCTGCGCGAGACCGACACACTGTTGCTCGACGGCCGCCTGCCGGTGCCCTTCATCTGGGCGCGCGACATGCGCCTGCTCGACGAAAACCTGCCGTTCCACCCCAACGCCATGACCCTGGTGGTGTTTGGCGATGATGGCGAGTTGCACCGCGATACCTACTATTCGGTCGGTGGCGGTTTTGTGGTGGACCACGCCCAGGCGCAAAGCGGCGTGGCCGATATGGACCGCACCGAGCTGCCGTATGATTTTTCCAGCGCGGTGGAGCTGTTGCAGCTGTGCAAGACCCACAACCTGCGCGTGGCCGAGTTGATGCTGGCGAATGAAAAGACTTGGCGCAGCGAGGAAGAAATCCGCAGCGGCCTGATGAAGCTCTGGCGCGCCATGCAAGATTGCGTGGAGCAGGGCCTCAAGCACGAGGGCATCTTGCCCGGCGGCTTGAACGTGCGGCGTCGCGCCGCCAAATTGCACCGCAGCTTGCAGGAGTTGGGCAAGCCAAATGTGATTGGCTCGACCTTGAGTGCGATGGAGTGGGTCAACCTGTTCGCCCTGGCGGTGAATGAAGAAAACGCCGCCGGCGGGCGCATGGTCACCGCACCGACGAATGGCGCGGCGGGGATCATCCCGGCGGTGCTGCACTACTTTATGAAGTTCAGCGACGAAGTGACTGAAGCCAACGTGGTCGACTATTTGCTCAGCGCGGCGGCCGTGGGAATTTTGTGTAAAAAGAATGCCTCGATTTCCGGCGCCGAAGTCGGCTGCCAAGGCGAAGTCGGTTCGGCCTGCGCCATGGCCGCAGCCGGGTTGGCCGAAATCCTCGGTGCCACGCCGGAGCAGCTGTGCAACGCCGCCGAAATCGGCCTGGAACATAACCTCGGCCTGACCTGCGACCCGGTGGGCGGGCTGGTGCAAGTGCCGTGCATCGAGCGCAATGCGATTGCAGCGGTGAAAGCGATCAACGCGGCGCAGATGGCGCTGCGCGGCGATGGCCAGCACTTTATCTCCCTGGACCGAGTGATCCGTACCATGCGCGATACCGGCGCGGACATGCATGACAAGTACAAGGAAACATCGCGGGGTGGGTTGGCGGTAAGTGCGGTGGAGTGTTGAGCGCTTTCTTCGGGTGAGCGGCTTGTTGTGGCAAGCCCGCTCGCCACAATTGATTGGCAAACTGCTCATAAAGTGAACACCCGGATTCAAAAGCGCCACCTTTTAGCGCGTCGCAAACAGATAAGTAGCTCCAGAACGAATTCCCGCCCGACCACCCGTCACCCGTGCGTGCGGTGACAGACTCTTCCTACGCCCGCAAAGCGCCTTCCCACAAGTGCTACCGATCTGCTCACACCCCGTGAGCAGGCGCACGCCAGCGTCCTTTTCGAGGCATATCCCGCACTTCCTGCGCGGGCTTAAATAGACGCGTCATCAGGTCGTTTTCAGGAGTTATTGAATGCTCATTCAATTTTAGGCATGGCATTTGCTCTATCTATTCAAAGCCTCTCCTTTCCAGGGCGAGCGCAATAACAAGAGCCTCGCCTGAGGCCATCACCCGCTTTGTGTGAGGAGATACCGCGATGACGTCGTTCAACTCAGGGGCCCAACCCCAGAACCGTGCGCCTCAATCCATCGGCTTTTTGCTGCTGGACAATTTCACGCTGATTTCCCTGGCGTCCGCAGTGGAACCGCTGCGCATGGCCAACCAGTTGTCCGGCCGTGAGCTGTATCGCTGGTCAACCCTGAGTGTCGACGGCAACCAAGTGTGGGCCAGCGACGGTCTGCAAATCACCCCCGATGCCTCCATGCACAAAGCCCCGGCCCTGGACACTGTGATTGTGTGCGGCGGCGTGGGTATCCAGCGCACCGTTACCCGTGAACACGTGTCGTGGCTGCAAAGCCAGGCGCGCCAGTCGCGTCGCCTCGGCGCCGTGTGCACTGGCAGTTGGGCCCTGGCCTGCGCCGGTTTGCTCGACGGTTTCGATTGCAGCGTGCACTGGGAATGCCTGGCGTCGATGCAGGAAGCGTTCCCGCGTGTCGCCATGAGCACACGCCTGTTCACCCTTGACCGCAACCGCTTCACCAGCTCGGGCGGCACCGCGCCGCTGGACATGATGCTGCACCTGATCAGCCGCGACCACGGCCGTGAATTGTCGGCAGCGATCTCCGAGATGTTTGTGTACGAACGCATCCGCAACGAACAGGATCACCAGCGTGTGCCGCTCAAACACATGCTCGGCACCAACCAGCCGAAACTGCAGGAAATCGTCGCGCTGATGGAAGCCAACCTGGAAGAGCCGATCGACTTGGACGAGCTGGCGGTGTACGTCGCCGTGTCGCGTCGCCAGTTGGAGCGGCTGTTCCAGAAATACCTGCACTGCTCGCCGTCGCGTTATTACTTAAAACTGCGCTTGATCCGTGCACGGCAACTGCTCAAGCAAACGCCGATGTCGATCATCGAAGTAGCCTCGGTGTGCGGGTTTGTGTCCACGCCGCACTTCTCCAAGTGCTACCGCGAATACTTCGGCATACCGCCACGGGATGAACGCGTAGGTTCCAACACCACCCAGCAAGTGGCGATGATGCCGATTCCGCAGGCGCTGGTGTTGTCACCGTTGTCGGGGCCGATGTCGGCGTTGAGTCAGGCCAGGAATGAGTCGACTTTCGCGAGTGTAAGGCTCTAGACCGAAGGTACTTCATCGCAGGCAAGCCAGCTCCCACATTTTGATCTGTGAATACATTCAAATGTGGGGGCTGGCTTGCCTGCGATAGCGATCTATCAGACGCCAGAGTTCTGCTTGAACTGCCCCAACGCCGGCAACAACTGCTTATCGATCGCCTGGCGCACAGCCGGCAAGATCGTCGCGCTGCCGGTGTACATCTGTTCCACCATGCCCTTGAGCGCCTTGGCCCGCGCGGCACTCAAACCGCGCACCGCACACTCGCAAGCCTGCTCGGCGGTGGCGCCGCTGGACACTTCAAAACCCAGTGAGCGCAGTTGGCCCAGCAGGTCATCCTGGTCAATCAAATCCGCGTGCATCATGACGTTCATCCTGGTGTAGGGAGCGGGGACTGACTGGGATTCTGGTAGGCCCTCGGCCGGTCGGCAAGGGCAGATTCAACGAATGGCTCAGATGGCTATGAACAGGTCGTTTTCGGGTCATTTACCGACACAAGTAATAGGCACACTGAACGCCAGGCACGCACCTTGAAGGTTTGGTCACCCTCGGGATGTCACGCTCACACCAAGCACTCTGCCCCGATCCAGTCACGGCTGGATCGGGGCTTTTTTTGCCTGGGGTTTGTGGTGAGTTCACGGGCCCCCTCGCAGGCAAGCCAGCTCCCACATTTTGACTTGTGAACGCAGTCAAATGTGGGAGCTGGCTTGCCTGCGAGGGGCGCGCCGCGGTCTACCGCTGCAACACCAGAATCCGTGAGAGCAACTCATCCCGGTCGATGTAACAACCCTGAAAGTGCCGCGCTCCGGAAGCCGGGTCAAACGCATTGCGCGCATGCAACGTGCGGCGGTTATCAAAGCACCACAACTCGCCCGGATTCAAACGCTTGACCAACCGAAACCGCTCCTCCCGCGTCATCGCAATAAAGCGCCGATACGCGCGATACAACAACGGCATCTGTTCCACCGGCGCCTCGAATGGCCCACGCAGAAAGTTGGCCATGCGGATCTCCGCCACTTCACCCAAGGCATCCAGCGCAATGATCGGCGCGAGGCGGCGATAGTCGCTGTGACGGTCCTTGTTGCGAAACTCCACCGGTATTTCACACAGCGCGCGAAACGCCTCGGGGTCTTCGCTGCGCAGCGCATTGGCGATGGCGAACCCATCGACAAAAATGCTCTCGCCGCCCGTGGCCTCGTTCACCAGGCAGTGCAAAAACTGCAGCCCCGGTTGCAGCTCCCGCGTCGGCAAATCGCTGTGCAATGGCAGGTTGAAAGCGGTGTAGGCATTGCTGTCGGCATCGGCCTTGGATTGCACGTTGAACAGCACGCCGAAGTTGCTCTCGCGGATAAACGAAATACGCTTGGCGATCAGCGCCAGGGAGCCGGGTTCGGTGGGTACGCCACGGATTTGCGTGAGGCCGCCTTCACGCAAGGCCAGCAACCATTGCAGCAGGACCTTGGGGTCTTCCATCACCGCCGCGTAGTCGAAAACCGGCAACGTGAAGTGCTGGTCCCACAGCTGGGGTTGGGGTATCGCCGCACGGCGCTCAGCGCGGGATTCATCGTCGTAGGCGTGCGCCCGTAACCAGCCGGGATCGTACTGGCTCAGGTGGCCGCCGTTCCATTCCACACTCAGCAAGCCCTGATCAATGCGCGCGCTGCTGGCGCTGAGATTCTCATCCACATCGACAATCTCCAGCACCTGCTCACGGGTCACGCTGTACACGCATTCCGCGCACGGGCAGTTGTCCCGCAGCCATTGATGATGAAACGGGCTTACCCGGCCATCGGCCCAATGCACGCGAAGCTGATCCTCCAGCACCTGCACCTCGGCGAGGTCGCAGATCGTTGGGTAAGTACGAAAGTCGGCAACAGCGGCTGCAGTGCGCATGACGGCTCCTTAGGGTTTTTTGGGCGGCAAACCGATCACACGGCCGAGGAGGGCGGGCCTTGGCAGGTCGGCCTGCGCAGCGCGGATAGCGATGAGTTTTTCCAGGGTGGCCGCGGTGAACGGCGCCGAATGCGGGCCGGCGAGGTCGACGTGCAGCAGCATCTGTTCGTTGCCGGCCAGTTCTTTTTCATCGCCCGCTAAATGCAGGCTGTGATACAGGTGCAGGCGCTTGGCATCGTGGGCGATCAGTTGGGTGTGCACCTCTACCTCGGCACCGAGTTTTACCTCGTGCAGGTAGTTGAGGTGCAGTTCCAGGGTGAACAATGAATTGCCGCTGGCCTCGCGGTTTTCACTGTCCAAACCCAGGGTGTCCATCAGCGCGTCGGTGGCGTAGCTGAAGATCAGCAGGTAGAACGCATCGCGCAGATGGCCGTTGTAATCCACCCAGTCGGGGAGGATTTTTGTGGTGTAAGTCGTCAGTGCAGGCATCACATAAATTCCGGCTATGTACTCGGTCAAATGTGGGAGCTGGCTTGCCTGCGATAGCCATGTACGACTCACCGCCGCTATCGCAGGCAAGCCAGCTCCCACAGGAAATCAACAGCGGTTACTCAGCGAAGCTCATGCCGTGTTTGGCTTTGGTGGTTTTCACCGCTTCAAGCACCGCCAACAGGCAATCATCACGATAGCGTTCCAGCGCCGAAATGCTGTGCTTGCCCAACTGCTCGCTGGTGCCATCGACCACATCATCAATCAACTTGTCAGTCAATTCCGGCGCCGGCAGGTACGTCCACGGCAACTGCAGCGCCGGGCCGAACTGCGCCATGAAATGCCGCATCCCGGCATCACCGCCGGCCAGGGTGTAGGTTAGGAAGGTGCCCATGAACGACCAGCGCAACCCGGCGCCAAAACGGATGGCGTCATCGATCTCTCCGGTGGTCGCCACGCCGTCGTTGACCAAGTGCAGCGCCTCACGCCACAGCGCTTCAAGCAGGCGGTCTGCGATAAACCCCGGCACTTCCTTACGCACATGCAACGGGCGCATGCCGAGGGATTCATACACCTTGATCGCCGCCTGAACAGCCTCCGGCGCGGTATTTTTGCCGCCCACCACTTCCACCAGCGGCAACAGGTAAACCGGGTTAAACGGGTGGCCGACCACGCAGCGTTCCGGGTGGGTGGAACCCTCGTAGAACTCGCTTGGCAACAGGCCCGAGGTACTCGAACCAATCAGCGCATTCGGCTTGGCCGCCGCGCTGATCTTGCTGTGCAACTCCAGTTTCAGCTCCAGGCGTTCCGGGGCGCTTTCCTGGATGAAGTCGGCGTCTTTCACGCACGCTTCAATGGTGGCGACAAAGCGCAGGCGGTCCTGGGATGCTCCCGGTGCCAAGCCTTGTTTTTCCAAAGCGCCCCAGGCGTTGGCGACACGTTTGCGCAGGGCCGCTTCGGCGCCGGGCGCCGGGTCCCAGGCGACTACATCCAGGCCGTGGGCCAGGGCGCGGGATACCCAGCCGCTGCCGATGACGCCGCTGCCGAGGGCGGCGAAGGTTTTGATTTCGGTGATAAAGCTCATAGTGACGATCCTGAAAAGTCCGGTGATTCAATGTGGGAGCTGGCTTGCCTGCGATAGCGGTGTGTCAGTTGGAGTATCCGGTGCAGGTGTACCGCCATCGCGGGCAAGCCCGGCTCCCACAGGGTTCAGCGGTGGTTGGAAAAATTAGCCGCGCTTGGTCAGGCCCATCTTGACTCGGCCTTCCGCCGGGCTCATGACCCGCGCGCCCAGGCGGCTGAGGATTTCACTCGCTCGCTCCACGAGCTGGCCGTTGGTGGCGAGCACGCCTTTGTCCAGCCACAGGTTGTCCTCCAGACCGACCCGTACGTTGCCGCCCAGCAGCACCGCTTGCGCCGCCATCGGCATTTGCATGCGGCCGATACCGAAGCCGGCCCACACCGCGTCGGCGGGCAGGTTGTCGACCATGGCTTTCATCGTGGTGGTGTCAGCCGGTGCGCCCCATGGGATGCCCAGGCACAGTTGGAACAACGGGTTGTCGAGCAGGCCTTCCTTGATCATCTGCTTGGCGAACCACAGGTGGCCGGTGTCGAAAATTTCCAGCTCGGCCTTAACGCCCAGTTTCTGAATGCGCTTGGCGCCAGCACGCAGCTGGGCCGGGGTGGACACGTAAATGGTGTCGCCATCGCCGAAGTTCAGGGTGCCGCAGTCCAGCGTGCAGATTTCCGGCAGCAACGCTTCCACGTGGGCCAGGCGGGTCAGCGGGCCGACCAGATCGGTGTTGGGGCCGAACTCCATCGGGTTCTCGCCACCGCCGATTTCCAGGTCGCCACCCATGCCAGCGGTGAGGTTGACGATGATGTCGATGTCGGCCTCGCGGATGCGCTCCATCACCTCGCGGTACAGCGCGACGTCGCGGCTGAACTTGCCGGTTTCGGGGTCACGCACGTGGCAGTGCACCACGGTCGCGCCAGCCTTGGCGGCTTCCACGGCGGCAGCGGCGATTTGTTTGGGAGTGACCGGCACGTGTGGGCTTCTGCCGGTCGTGTCGCCAGCACCGGTGAGTGCGCAGGTGATGATGACGTCGTGGTTCATGAGTCGGTTCCTTGCAGGCGGGCGTAGTGATGCCGCGCGCAGCCAAAAGCGGCTGCGACACGGTGATTCGGATCGGTTATTTGCGGGTCAATTGCAGGTTGGCCGCGGCCGGTTTGCCGTCGAAGGTGGTCACGCCTTCAAGCCAGCGCTGCTGGTCTTGCGGGTGGTCCTTGAGCCACTGCTTGGCGGACTCGAGCGCGTCTTTGTGATCCAGCAACGGCTGCATCATTCGGCTCTCGTCGGCGGCGGTGAAGGTCAGGTTGGTCAGCAGCTTGTGCACGTTCGGGCATTGTTCGGCGTAGGTCGGCGAGGTGACGCTCCACACCGTGGCCATGCCTTCGTTCGGGCCCAGGGCGTCGTCGCTGCCGGTGAGGTAAGTCATCGCCACGTTGACGTTCATTGGGTGCGGCGCCCAGCCGAAGAACACCACGGCTTCCTTGCGGCGTACCGCACGGTCGACAGCGGCGAGCATGCCGGCTTCGCTGGATTCCACCAGTTGGAATTTGCCCAGGCCGAACTGGTTCTTGGCGATCATCGCCTTGATCTGGGTGTTGGCGCCCGAGCCTGGCTCGATGCCGTAGATCTTGGCGCCCAGTTCTTTCTCAAACTTGGCGATGTCGGCAAAGGTTTTCAGGCCCTTGTTCGCCAGGTAAGTCGGCACGGCGAGGGTGGCGCGCGCGTCTTCCAGGCTGGGTTTTTCGAGGACTTTGACTTGCTTGGCGTCGACGAACGGCGTGATGGTCTGGGTCATCAGCGGGTTCCAGTAGCCCAGGAACAGGTCCAGGCGCTGGTCACGGATGCCAGCGAAGATGATTTGCTGGGACGCGCTGGTTTGTTTGGTCTTGTAGCCGAGGCCGTCGAGCAACACTTGGGTCATGGCGCTGGTCGCGATCACGTCGGTCCAGTTCACCACGCCCATGCGCACGTTTTGGCAAGACGCCGCATCGGCTGCCATCACGTGGGTGCTCAAAATGGCGCTGGCGCTGAGTGCAAGCACACAGCGGCTGATCAGTCGGTTCATGGTGGATCCCTCGGCAGGTCGTTATTGTGGGGGCCGGCGTCTTTGTGCACCGTGGGATCAAGGTACGCAGCTTAAAGGGCGGCAAAGCGCACGGCGGCGACCAGCTCTTGCACTGCAGCGACCTGTGCTCTTGAATGGCCTGTTGAACTGGCGTATCACAGTGACCACGCTGCCCGTCCTACGAGAGCGCCACCATGTCCCAGGATTTCTACTTTCTGCTGATGCCGGGTTTCTCGGCCATCGGCTTTATCTCCGCGCTGGAACCGCTGCGCGTGGCAAACCGCTTTCGCGGCGAGCTGTACCGCTGGCATGTACTCAGCGCCGACGGCGGCGCGGTGCTGGCGAGCAATGGCATGTCGGTCAACGCCGACGCCGCACTGGAACCGCTGAAAAAAGGCGCGACGCTGATGGTGGTCGCCGGCTTCGAACCCTTGAAGTTCACCACGCCCGCGCTGGAACACTGGCTGCGCCGGCTCGACCACGATGGCGTCACCCTCGGCGCCATCGACACCGGCGCCTGTGTGCTCGCCGAAGCCGGTTTGCTCGACGGCCACCGCCTGACCCTGCACTGGGAAGCCATCGATGCCTTCAAGGAATCTTATCCACAGCTCACCGTGACCCAGGAGCTGTTCGAAATCGACCGTCGCCGCATCACCTGCGCCGGCGGCACCGCCTCCATCGACCTGATGCTCGACCTGATCGCACAGGCTCATGGCCCCGACTTGGCGATCCAAGTCTCCGAACAATTCGTGCTCGGGCGCATCCGCCCACGCAAAGACCACCAGCGCATGCAGATCGCCACGCGCTACGGCATCAACAATAAGAAGTTGGTGCAGGTCATCGGCGAAATGGAGCAACACACCGAGCCGCCGCTGAGCACCTTGGCATTGGCCGATGCGATCAAGGTGACGCGGCGCCAGTTGGAGCGGCTGTTTCGTCTGCACTTGAACGACACGCCGAGCAACTTCTACCTCGGCCTGCGCCTGGAAAAAGCCCGGCAGCTATTGCGACAGAGCGATATGAGTGTGCTGGAGGTGAGTATCGCGTGCGGGTTTGAGTCGCCGTCTTACTTCACCCGTAGCTATCGAGCGCGGTTTGCCAAATGCCCGAGGGAGGATCGGCGACGGGAGGTGGTTTGACGGGCAATTATAGTCAATTATACTCGTCACTATAATTTATAGTCCTTTCCATAATTGAGTATAAAAGTATGTCGAAGAACAGCGGCTTCGTGTTCCGCCGCCCCGCCCTGGCAAGCAGCATTGCTGACGGATTGGTGGGGGCCGGTATTCAGGATTTTACGTCCGGCCTGTTCCTTGCGGCGCCGCGTCGCACCGGCAAAAGCACCTTTTTGCGCGAAGACCTGATCCCCGAGTGCCAACTGCGGGGTTGGTTGGCGGTGTATGTCGATCTCTGGGCGGACAAAGAGAAAGATCCCGCTGAGTTGATCGCCAGCGCTATTGCCGCTGCTCTGGTGCCCTATGAAAAAGGCATTCGCAAACTGGCCAAGAATATTGGAATCGAGAAACTCAGCTTTCTGCGTACCCTCTCCTGGGACTTTACCAAGCCACAATTGCCCGTCGGCGCCACGCTGACCCAAGCCTTGGAATTGCTCCACAGCGCGGCGGAAAAAACCGTGGTGCTGGTGATTGACGAAGCGCAGCACGCCTTAACCACCGAGTCCGGTATCAACGCGATGTTCGCGTTGAAGGCCGCCCGGGATCAGCTCAATCAAGGTCGTGACGAGGAAGGCAGTGGCTTGCGCCTGGTGTTTACCGGCTCCAACCGCGACAAGCTGGCTCACTTGGTGTTGGGCAAAAGCCAGCCATTCTTCGGCTCCAGCATCACGCCGTTCCCCTTGCTCGGCAAAGAGTTCACCCAGGCCTACACCGTGCACCTCAACGCGCATTTGGCTAAAACCAATCAGTTTAACGCGGCGGATATCGACGAAGCCTTCGAGCTGGTAGGCCGTCGTCCCGAGATGCTGCGCACCATCATCGGTGAAGTGGCGCTGGAGCTGGGCGAGGCAAGCAATTTGGGCCAACTGCTGCACAGCCGTGCCGAACTGCTGCGCGCGGGCGTGTGGACCGAATTTGAAAGCGCCTGGAACAACCTCACCATCCCCCAGCGCGCCGTGTTGGAAGTGATGGTGGAGCGTTCGCAACACAACCAACCGTTCGCGCCGTTTACCGACAGCACCCTGACGGCAGTCAGCAAAGCGCTGGAAGACATGGGCAGCGACGTGGTGCCAGGCACCCAGACCATTCAGGCCTGCATCGATGCGTTGCGCGACAAGGAGCTGGTGTGGAAGTCGAGCCGGGGCGGCTATGCCCTGGAAGACAAAACGTTCGGCGATTGGCTGCAGCACAAGAACCGCACAAGGATTTAAACGCAACAAGGTTCAAAGGTGGGAGCTGGCTTGCCTGCGATGCAGGCACTTCGGTGTATCAGTGACACACAGTTGATGCCATCGCAGGCAAGCCAGCTCCCACATTGATCTTCGGTGTGGCCTATTTCTTTACCAGCGCCGAACACGCCGCCTTAAAGGCCTCATGCTGATACTTGTTCAGCGAGGCCGGCAGGGGAAAATCGTGCTTCTTGTTCTGCGCATTAATGGTCTGTGGCGACAACAACGTCACCTCAACCCCCTCCAGCAACTGAAACACTCCTTCAATCTTGAACGTGGTCGGGCCACCGGCGAACTCGCCTTTCTTGCTGCGCTTCTTGATCGCGATGCGGGTGATGGCGTTTGCCTGTACAAACGCTTTCACTTGGGCGGCGAAGGCTTTGACGTTGGCCGCCTCATCGTCGTCTTCCAGGGCGATTTTCTTGGTGGCCACCGTGATGTGGGTCAGCGCCTGGTTGTCCAGGGAGGCGACGGCGATGATGGCTTCGCTGCCTTTGATTTCGATGCCGCAGATAGTCATGAAAGGCCTTGGTTGGGAAAGAGGGAGTGGAAAAAGGATTGTCACCTATCTACTCCCAGATGCACTACCGCTTCTATAGCGTAAGGTCGTCACGGCCTACAATTTTGAAGTGTCCGTCGTTGATCACCAGGATGCTTCCATCCGGGTTGGTGGACTTGAAGCTGAAGGTTCCTTCGACAGTCTCGAGTGCGTCATTGAAAGCCACGTTGATGAAACCGGAGTCTGCGTCATGGGTGTAGAAAACCGATTCGTCGTTTTCTGCCAATAATTGCCAATAAACGGCACTTACCTTCTTATCTTCAATCGTGTGTTTACCGTCGGTGAGCGTGCTGAGAAAGGTGATTTCGACGCCGTGAATCATGTCGGGCAAGTGCTGCAGCACCGAGAGCGTCATACGCATTTGTCGGTCGGTCGTGTAGTAGTCCCGTGCGAAATTGATGCCTTCGGCCGTTAACGTCAGGGAAGGGGACGTTCCAATGTTGGCGCTCAGATTGCCCTGGGATGGGGTTGTATAGATTTGAGGAATGACGTGTCGAGTCAGCATGATCAGCTCCTTGGAGTAGCTCCTTGATGATCGGATAATCCGTATCACCGGCTAAACTTAGGCGCTGCCTGGCACATCGTAAACTGTGAGAGTTGACAGTTGACATGTGCCTGGCAATTAAAATGACAGCGCATTTTGTATGCGCTTATTCCTGCCCAATCGACTCCAAAAACTCCGACCGCTCGTCGCTCATCCGCGCCAGGCAATCATTCTGTTGAATCGCATACTCCTTGCTACCGTTCACCGCCGGGAAGGTGTCCACTGCACAATCGGCATCGCGCAATTTTTCCCATTTCTGCTGGGCATCCTTCAGACGAGCGGTAATGTCGGCCAGTTGCGACTTGTTGCTGCCATAGGTCGAACCCATGCGTTCCAGCAGGCCTTGATAGTTATCCTTGAGCAATTGCTCGGCGGTGGTTTTGTTATAGGTGGCGCATTCCAGGGTTTGCTTGTCGTTCTCGATGCCATCGCACGGCGTGCTGTCGGTGTCTTCGGCCGCGTGGACGCCGGTTGCGATGAGTGCCAAAGCCAGGAAAATCGATTTCATTGCGCCGTCTCATATCAGGTGATACGGAATTCTGGCTCAAGCGTCAGACAAAGAACAGTCGTCAGTCGGACGTGTCATGTAGGCCTTTGTCGCGGATTGACGCTTTCGGCAATTCCCCTGTCGTTTTTGCACCCGGTTCGTTCAGCCCCTGGGCATATGCTGGCCCCAAAGCGCCGGCAGACGATTCGGCGCACGAATCGCCAAAAAGGGGACAGCCTGATGAGCCCAGCCGAACTGCACGCCGACAGCATCGTTATCGACGGGCTGATCATTGCCAAGTGGAACCGCGACCTGTTCGAGGACATGCGCAAAGGTGGGCTGACCGCCGCCAACTGCACCGTGTCGGTGTGGGAAGGCTTCCAGGCCACGATCAATAACATCGTGGCCAGCCAGACCCTGATCCGTGAAAACAGCGATTTGGTGATCCCGGTGAAAACCACCGCCGACATCCGCAAAGCCAAGGAGCAGGGCAAGACCGGCATCATCTTCGGCTTTCAGAACGCCCATGCGTTTGAAGACCAGCTCGGCTATGTGGAGATCTTCAAGCAGCTCGGCGTCGGTGTGGTGCAGATGTGCTACAACACCCAGAACCTGGTCGGCACCGGTTGCTACGAGCGTGACGGTGGCCTGTCGGGCTTTGGCCGTGAGGTTGTCGGTGAGATGAACCGCGTCGGCATCATGTGCGACCTGTCCCACGTCGGTTCCAAGACCAGCGAAGAAGTCATCCTCGAATCGAAAAAACCGGTGTGCTATTCCCACTGCCTGCCGTCCGGCCTTAAAGAACACCCGCGCAACAAGTCTGATGAAGAGCTGAAGTTCATCGCCGATCACGGCGGTTTTGTCGGCGTGACCATGTTCGCGCCGTTTTTGGCCAAGGGCATCGATTCGACCATCGACGACTACGCCGAAGCCATCGAATACACCATGAACATCGTCGGCGAGGACGCCATTGGCATCGGCACCGACTTCACCCAGGGCCATGGCCAGGATTTCTTCGAAATGCTGACCCATGACAAGGGCTACGCCCGCCGCCTGACCAGCTTCGGCAAGATCATCAACCCGCTGGGCATCCGCACCGTGGGCGAGTTCCCCAACCTCACCGAGACCCTGCTCAAGCGCGGCCACAGCGAGCGCGTGGTGCGCAAGATCATGGGTGAAAACTGGGTCAATGTCCTCAAGGACGTCTGGGGCGAATAAGCCAACCTCTCTTTTCCTCCGGCCATCTGTGCCGGGGGCATCAAAACGAATTTTTCGGAGTTAAGTTTCCATGGCCAAGATCGCCCCGCAATTGCCAATCGAAGTCGACAGTGAAACCGGTGTCTGGACCTCCGACGCCCTGCCGATGCTGTATGTGCCACGCCATTTCTTCGTCAACAATCACATGGGGATTGAAGAAGTATTGGGCGCCGACGCCTACGCCGAAATCCTCTACAAGGCCGGCTATAAATCCGCTTGGCACTGGTGTGAAAAAGAAGCTGAATGCCACGGCCTGGAAGGCGTTGCGGTGTTTGAGCACTACATGAAGCGCCTGTCGCAGCGCGGATGGGGCCTGTTCAAGATCCAGGACATCGACCTCGACAAAGGCACCGCCAGCGTCAAGCTCGAGCACTCGGCGTTTGTCTACGTGTATGGCAAGGTCGGGCGCAAGGTCGACTACATGTTCACCGGCTGGTTTGCCGGCGCCATGGACCAGATTCTGCAGGCGCGTGGCAGCAAGATCCGCACGGTGGCCGAGCAAGTCTACGGCGGCTCCGAAGAAGGCCACGACGACGGCCTATTCACCGTCAAGCCGTTGTAAGTCGAGGACCCTGCCATGGCTTTCGAAGCAATGTTCGCACCGATCCAGATCGGCAAACTGACCATCCGCAACCGCGTGCTCAGTACCGCCCACGCCGAGGTGTATGCCACCGACGGCGGCATGACCACCGACCGCTATGTGAAGTACTACGAAGAGAAAGCCAAGGGCGGGATTGGCCTGGCGATCTGCGGCGGGTCTTCCAGTGTGGCCATCGACAGCCCGCAAGGCTGGTGGAAATCGGTGAACCTGGCCGACGACCGGATCATCCCGCACTTCCAGAACCTGGCCGATGCCATGCACAAGCATGGCGCCAAGATCATGATCCAGATTACCCACATGGGCCGTCGCTCGCGCTGGGACGGCGAGCATTGGCCGACCCTGCTGTCGCCGTCGGGCATCCGTGAGCCGGTGCACCGTGCGACCTGCAAAACCATCGAGCCGGAAGAAATCTGGCGCGTGATCGGCAACTACGCCAGCGCCGCCGCGCGGGCCAAAGCCGGTGGCCTGGATGGCGTGGAGCTGTCGGCGGTGCACCAGCACATGATCGACCAGTTCTGGAGCCCACGGGTCAACAAGCGCACCGACGAATGGGGCGGCAGCTTTGAAAACCGCATGCGCTTCGGCTTGGAAGTCCTGAAGGCTGTGCGCAAGGAAGTCGGCCCGGATTTCTGCGTGGGCATCCGCCTGTGCGGCGATGAATTCCACCCGGACGGCTTGTCCCACGAGGACATGAAACAGATCGCCAAGTATTACGACGACACCGGCATGTTGGACTTTATCGGCGTGGTGGGCTCGGGTTGCGACACTCACAACACCCTGGCCAACGTGATCCCAAACATGAGTTACCCACCGGAGCCGTTCCTGCACTTGGCAGCCGGTATCAAGGAAGTGGTCAAGTCGCCGGTGCTGCACGCGCAGAACATCAAGGACCCGAACCAGGCCACGCGCATTCTGGAAGGCGGCTACGTAGACATGGTCGGCATGACCCGTGCGCACATCGCCGACCCGCACCTGATCGCCAAGATCAAGATGGGCCAGATCGACCAGATCAAGCAGTGCGTCGGCGCCAACTACTGCATCGACCGCCAGTACCAAGGGCTGGACGTGCTGTGCATCCAGAACGCCGCGACCTCGCGTGAGTACATGGGCGTGCCGCACATCATTGAGAAATCCACCGGGCCCAAACGCAAGGTCGTGGTGGTCGGTGCCGGCCCGGCCGGGATGGAAGCTGCGCGCGTTGCCGCCGAGCGTGGCCATGACGTGACGCTGTTCGAGAAGAAAGACTTTATCGGTGGGCAAATCACCACCGCCTCGAAAGCCCCACAACGTGACCAGATCGCCGGCATCACGCGCTGGTTCCAGCTGGAACTGGCACGCCTGAACGTCGACCTGCGCCTGGGCGTGGCGGCGAATGCCGAAGCGATCCTCGACCTGCGCCCAGATGTCGTGGTGCTGGCTGTCGGCGGGCATCCATTCCTGGAGCAGAACGAACACTGGGGCGCGGCGCAAGGCCTGGTGGTCAGCAGTTGGGACGTGCTCGACGGCAAAGTCGCGCCGGGCAAGAACGTGCTGGTGTACGACACCATCTGCGAGTTCACCGGCATGTCGGTGGCGGACTTTTTGGCGGACAAGGGCTGCCAGGTTGAGATCGTCACTGACGACATCAAGCCCGGCGTGGCCGTCGGTGGTACGTCGTTCCCGACTTACTACCGCAGCATGTACCCCAAGGAAGTGATCATGACCGGCGACATGATGCTGGAAAAGGTCTACCGCGAAGGCGACAAGCTGGTGGCGGTGCTGGAGAACGAATACACCGGCGCCAAAGAGGAGCGAGTGGTGGATCAGGTGGTGGTGGAAAACGGCGTGCGCCCGGACGAGGAGATCTACTACGCCCTCAAACCCGGTTCGCGCAACAAGGGCCAGATGGACATCGAAGCCCTGTTCGCGATCAAGCCACAGCCGTGCCTGAGCGAGCCGGGTGAGGGGTACTTGCTGTTCCGCATTGGTGACTGTGTGGCGCAACGTAATACCCACGCCGCCATCTATGACGCCCTGCGCCTGTGCAAGGATTTCTGACCCAACAGGAACGCGATCAATGTGGGAGCCAGCTTTTCTGTGGGAGCCGGGCTTGCCCGCGATGCAGGCAACTCGGTCTATAGGAAGACCGCGTTGATGCCATCGCAGGCAAGCCAGCTCCCACACAAGCCAGCTCTCACATTGAACCGATTCCCATGCAAGACCTGTGTGGTCTTCGGGAGCTTCACCATGTTGAACACCTTGCTGCCTGTTCTCTTGTTTGCCGCCCTGGGCCTTGCCGTCTTGGGCGCCCTGCGCCGGGCAGCCATGTGGCGCCGTGGCCGCGCCTCCAAAGTCGACCTGCTTGGCGGCCTGCTGGCCATGCCCAAGCGCTACATGGTCGACCTGCACCACGTGGTCGCCCGCGACAAATACATTGCTAACACCCACGTCGCTACCGCGCTGGGCTTTGTGCTGTCGGCGCTGTTGGCGATTCTGGTGCACGGTTTCGGCCTGCATAACCGCGTCCTCGGCTATGCCTTGCTGCTGGCCTCGGTGCTGATGTTTGTCGGCGCCACGTTCGTTTACCTGCGGCGGCGTAACCCGCCGTCACGTCTGTCGAAAGGCCCGTGGATGCGCCTGCCGAAAAGCCTGATGGCGTTCTCGGTGAGTTTCTTCCTGGTGACCTTGCCGGTGGCCGGGGTTCTGCCAGCCGACTTCGGCGGCTGGTTGCTGGCCGCCTTGTTGAGCCTGGGCGTGCTGTGGGGCGTGTCGGAAATGTTCTTCGGCATGACCTGGGGCGGCCCGATGAAACACGCCTTCGCCGGTGCCCTGCACCTGGCCTGGCACCGCCGTGCCGAACGTTTTGGTGGCGGCCGTTCCACCGGGTTGAAGCCGCTGGACTTGAGCGATAAAACCGCGCCGCTGGGCGTGGAAAAACCCAAGGATTTCACCTGGAACCAACTGCTCGGCTTCGACGCCTGCGTGCAGTGCGGCAAGTGCGAAGCCGCGTGCCCGGCGTTCGCCGCCGGCCAGCCGCTGAACCCGAAAAAGCTGATCCAGGACATGGTGGTCGGCCTGGCCGGTGGCACCGACGCCAAGTTCGCCGGCAGCCCGTATCCAGGCAAGGTTATTGGCGAACACAGCGGCAACCCGCACCAGCCGATCGTCAACGGCCTGGTGGATGCTGAAACCCTGTGGTCGTGCACCACCTGCCGCGCCTGCGTGGAAGAGTGCCCGATGATGATCGAGCACGTGGACGCCATCGTCGACATGCGCCGCTACCTCACCCTGGAAAAAGGCGCGACCCCGAACAAGGGCGCCGAAGTCCTGGAAAACCTGATCGCCACCGACAACCCTGGCGGCTTCGCACCGGGCGGTCGCCTGAACTGGGCGGCGGATTTGAACCTGCCGTTGTTCAGTGAAAAAGGCAGCGCCGATGTGTTGTTCTGGGTCGGCGACGGCGCCTTCGACATGCGCAACCAGCGCACCCTGCGCGCCTTCGTCAAAGTGCTGAAGGCGGCCAAGGTCGACTTTGCCGTACTCGGCCTGGAAGAGCGCGACAGCGGCGATGTCGCGCGCCGCCTGGGCGATGAAGCCACGTTCCAACTGCTGGCCGCGCGCAATATCCAGACGTTGGCCAAGTACAGCTTCAAGCGCATTGTCACCTGCGACCCGCACAGCTTCCACGTACTGAAAAACGAGTACGGCGCCTTCAACGGCAATTACCTGGTGCAGCATCACAGCACCTTTATGGCCGAGCTGATCGGCGACGGCGCGTTGAACCTGGGCCAGCACAAGGGCAACATCGTGACGTATCACGACCCTTGCTACCTGGGCCGTTACAACGGCGAATACGAGGCCCCGCGCCAAGTGCTGCGCGCGCTGGGCATTGAGGTCAAGGAGATGCAACGCTCGGGCTTCCGTTCTCGCTGCTGCGGTGGCGGTGGCGGTGCGCCGATCACTGACATTCCCGGCAAGCAACGTATTCCCGATATGCGCATGGAAGACATCCGCGAAACCGGCGCCGAGCTGGTGGCTGTGGGTTGTCCACAGTGCACAGCGATGCTTGAGGGTGTGGTTGAACCGCGCCCATTGATCAAGGACATCGCCGAGTTGGTGGCCGACGCGTTGCTGGAAGACGCCGCCCCGGCCAAGACCCTGAAACGTGAACCTGCGCAGGTGCATTGATGAGCGACATTATCCGCCGCGACCCACGGGCCGAATGGATCGCCCGTAACCGCCTGCACCCGCTGCATGCGGCGATGCAGCCGGTGCAACACAGCTGGATGGGGCCAAACGGCGTCATTCGCAAAAACGTGCATGGCGTCGGTTTTATCGGCCCCAATGGCATCAAGCGCATTGACCGCAGCGGCGCCCAGCAGGGCGGCGCGGCCAAACGCACAGCGGCGGTGCAAGTGCAGTTGCCGCTGCATCAGGTGCCTGCGCCGGCGTTCTACATCAACGTGGTGCCGGACATGGTCGGCGGCCGCCTGAGCAGCCACGACCGCGACTTGCTCGGTTTGGCGCGGCAACTCGCCGGCAGCGACGGCGCGGTGTTGGCCGTGGTGTTCGGCGAATACAAAGAAAGTGCGTTCGCCACGGCGGGCGTTGATCGCCTGCTGGTGTTGGAAGGCCATGAATTCGACGGTTATTCACCGGAGCAACGCGTGCAAGGCCTGCGGGCTGTGGATAACCAGTTCAACCCGCGCCATTGGCTGCTGCCGGATAGCCGCAGCGGTGGTGGCGAGTTGGGTCGGCGTTTTGCCGCGAGCCTCAAGGAGCGCCCGGCCACGCGAGTCTGGCAGATCAAGGGCGAGGCGTGTATCGGCCGCGCCGGTGCGGGCCAGGAAGATTTGGCCCGGCCATTGCCGCGCCTGATCCTGGCGGCAGTGGAATGCGCCGAACCGGTCAGCGAAACACGCCATGAAGTATTGCCCGTGGAGTTATCCACAGCCTTGGCGCGCAGCTTGCCGCGTATCGAAGACCTCGGTGCCGTGGCGGTGGACCCCGGCGCGATTCCCATGGCCGAGGCGGAGTTTATTTTCTCCGGCGGCAACGGCGTGAAGGACTGGGCCCTGTTCCATCAGACCGCCGCGGCCCTGGGCGCCACCGAAGGCGCCTCGCGGGTGGCGGTGGATGATGGCTTTATGGCGCGTGATCGCCAGGTTGGCGCCAGCGGCACCTGGGTCACGGCGCGGGTTTACGTGGCCGTGGGGATTTCCGGGGCGATCCAGCACCTGCAAGGCATCGGTGCCTGCGACAAAGTGGTGGCAATCAACCTCGACCCGGGCTGCGACATGATCAAACGTGCCGACCTGTCGGTGATCGGCGACAGCGCCGCGATACTGCAAGCCTTGATCGCTGCGGTCGAGGCCCACCGCAACGGCGCCAAGCGCGATGCGGCTTAAGGACATGACCATGACGACACATGTAATCAGCTTGGTGTCCATCGGCGCCCACCCTACTTCAGGCCGCCCACGCCGCGCCGAGCAAGATGCTCGCGCTGTCGAGCTGGGTTTGCAGATGGCTGGGGATAAGTTGCAGGTGCTGCATGCGGGCAACATTCACGAGCCTACGTTACGCAGCTACCTGGGCATGGGCTTGCCGCAGTTGCACGTGCTGGAGCAGCCGGCAGGTTCTGATGCCTTGCCGGTGCTCAGTGAATACCTGCGTGACGCCGGCGCCCAGGTGGTGCTCACCGGTAGCCAGGCGGAAACCGGCGAGGGCTCGGGCATGTTGCCGTTCCTGCTGGCCGAACAACTGGGCTGGCCGCTGATTGTCGGGCTGGCGCAGGTGGAGTCCATCGATGGCGGTGTGGCCCATGTGCTGCAAGCCTTGCCGCGCGGGCAGCGGCGGCGCTTGAAGGTGCGCTTGCCGTTTCTGGCCACGGTGGATAACGCTGCGCCCAAGCCACGGCAAAGCGCCTACGGCCCTGCGCAACGAGGCGAGCTGGCCGCCCATGAGGTCGAGATTGAGCAAGACGAGTTATTCACAGGTGCGCTGCTGCAACCCGCCAAGCCACGGCCTAAGCGCCTCAAGGTGATCAAGGCCAAGAGCGGCGCCGACCGCATGAAGGCCGCCACGGCCAAGGCCAGCGGCGGCGGTGGGCAAGTGCTCAAGGGCCTCAGCCCCGAGGCGGGCGCCGAAGCAATCCTCAAGCTGCTCATCGAAGAAGGCGTCGTGCGCTAACCCAAGGTGGGAGGAGGCCAGTGTGGAAGCTGGCTTGCCTGCATCGCGGGCAAGCCCGGCTCCCACAGAAAAGCCAGCAGCCAGATTGTTTTTGCGGCGCGCGTGTAGGCTTACCCACAATCCCTGTTGACCCGTCTGTGGATAACCTGTTCGCGGTTGTCCACAGCCCCGGTAAATCAAGCCCTGCAGCCCTCTGTACGAAAAACAACCAGGCTAACTGACGGTTTTTGCTTGGGTTTTTCCACATCCCAAGCCATCGCCCAGTTCAGACTTGCCCCCAAAGTCTGTTGGCGCTTCTGTGGATAAGATGTTCGCTATCATCTGCAGCCCATATAAATAAAGGCTTTCACTGGGTTGATCAAAATATGATCAATTGGTCTTATTTGCCGAAGAAAAACCCTGAATGGCCCGATTTGTGAAGCTTTGACGCGGTTTTCCACAGCGTTGGCAAAGTTGCCCCCAAAGTCTGTTGGTGCTTCTGTGGATAAGGTGTTTGCGTACTGCTACAGGCCACGTGAATAGAGGCTTTCAGAGACTTGGTTAATAAATGATCAGGCGTGCAAAAAACCGCAAGCTTTGAATAAGTCACGGATTTTCTTCATTTAATTTCGGGAGGAAGGTGTACTTGCCCACAATTACTGTGGGTGGCTTTGTGGATAAGTTGTTGGGCGAAGGCTGGAGGGCAGGTTATTAGGGGCCTGTAAAAGGTTTGATCGAAATTTGAACAATGGTGATAGCCAATGTGGGAGCTGGCTTGCCTGCGATGGCATCACCCCAGTGCAACTGAGGCTCCGAGGTGTCCGCATCGTAGGTAAGCCAGCTCCCACACAAGCCCCATATTGATGATCTGTGGGGTGTCAGTTATTCGTGTACGGCCACACCTTTGAGATACGGCGCCGGCGCCGCGCCCAGGTTGCTCAGCATCCGCTCGCTGTACCAATCCACAAAATTCACCACGCCAAACTCATAGGTCTTGGAGTACGGCCCTGGCTGGTAAGCGGTGGAGTTGATCCCGCGCTGGTTTTCTTCGGCCAGGCGACGGTCCTGGTCGTTGGTGGCGTCCCACACTTTGCGCATGCGCTCCACGTCATAGTCCACGCCTTCGACGGCGTCCTTGTGCACGATCCACTTGGTGGTGACCATGGTTTCCTGTGCGCTGATCGGCCACACGGTGAACACGATGATGTGATCGCCCATGCAGTGGTTCCAGGAGTGCGGCAAGTGCAGGATGCGCATCGAGCCCAGGTCCGGGTTCTTGATGCGGCCCATCAGCTTGTTGCAGCCTTGTTTGCCGTCGAGGGTCATCGACACGGTGCCCTTGAGCAGCGGCATGCGCACGATACGGTTACGCAGGCCGAAGCTGGCGTGGGCGTAAGGGATTTTTTCCGCGTCCCAGGCGGCGGCCGACGCCGCGACGTGGTCCTTGAAGGCCTGGTCGGCGCGCGGGTCGGTGACGTCGTCCCATTCCAGCAGGGTTTTCAACAGTTCCGGGTGCGACGCGTTGCAGTGGTAGCACTCGCGGTTATTTTCCAGCACCAGTTTCCAGTTGGCTTTTTCAAACAAGGTGGTCTGGATCGCCACCTTGGTGTTTTCCATGTCGTAGGGTTCCATGTAGTGGTTTAGCGTCGACAGGAAGTCATCGATGGCCGGCGGGTTCTCGGCCAGGCTGATGAAAATGTAGCCGCCGGCGGTCTTTACGTTCACGGGTTTCAAGCCGTATTGCTTCATGTCGAAGTCGGCGCCCATCTCGGTGCCGGCGAACAGCAGGCGGCCGTCCAGTTCGTAGGTCCACTGGTGGTAGTGGCAGACCAGTTTGGCAACCTTGCCCTTGTCGCTGGTGCACAAGCGCGAACCACGGTGGCGGCACACGTTGTGGAACGCATGCACCACGCCTTCGGCGCCACGGATCACGATGATCGGGTTCTTGCCCACTTGCAGGGTCAGGTAGTTGCCCTTGGTGGGGATCTCGCAGGTCATGCCGGCGATCAACCACTCTTTCTGGAAAATCTCCTGCATGTCGATGTCAAACAGCCGCTCGTCAGAGTAAAACGGCTGCGGCAGCGAAAAGGTGCGCTCGCGCTCTTGCAGCATGTGCGCGGTGGCCTTGCGTGCGGGTTCCAGCGGATCGCCCAAGCTTAAGGTTGCGGTGACGTCCATCGTGTGTGTCCTCAGGGCCATTCTGTGTGGCCGGCGAATAGTGGCTACGGTTGTTGCTGTGCAAGGCGTAAAGAAAGTGTCTTTGTTGGGAGTGAGTGTGGGCCCGGCAAAGGCCAGAACCTTGTCCATTAACGACATGGCCCACTCTGATCCCGACGCGCAACCCCCGTGATATGGGGGCTGGTCGCGATAAGTATGTGAATGTCGCAGATAGGTAAATGGGTGGTTCTCGCGTTACGCAGAATCGCCACCATAAGGCCGAATATCGGCGGTGGAGAACAGCATGTCCAACAGCTTCCTGAATCCGGTAACTACCCAGACCTGGGCCAATGGTCGGCACATCGTCCGTTGCGTCAAAGTCATCCAGGAAACCTGGGACGTGCGCACCTTCTGCTTTATGGCCGACCAACCGATCCTGTTCTTTTTCAAGCCGGGGCAATTCGTCACCCTGGAGCTGGAAATCGATGGCCAGCCGATCATGCGTTCCTACACCATTTCCAGTTCGCCGTCGGTGCCGTACAGCTTTTCGGTGACGATCAAGCGTGTGCCGGGTGGCAAGGTCTCCAACTGGCTGCACGACACCCTGCACGAAGGGCAGGAGCTGGCGGTGCACGGGCCGGTCGGGTTGTTTAATGCCATCGACTTCAGTAACCCCAAAGTCCTCTACCTCAGCGGCGGCGTCGGCATCACGCCGGTGATGTCCATGGCGCGTTGGTATTACGACACCAACGCCAACGTCGACATGACCTTTATCCACAGCGCGCGCTCGCCCAAAGACATCATTTACCACCGTGAGCTGGAACACATGGCGTCGCGGATCGACAACTTCAGCCTGCACCTGATCTGCGAGAAGCACGGCCTGGGCGAGCCCTGGGCCGGCTATCGCGGCTACCTGAACCACAAGATGCTCGAACTGATGGTGCCGGACTTCCTCGAGCGCGAAGTGTTTTGCTGCGGCCCTACGCCGTACATGAACGCGGTGAAGCGCCTGCTGGAAGTGGCGGGCTTCGACATGGCGCGTTACCACGAGGAATCCTTCGGCGCCACGCCTCCCGAGGCGCGTGCCGACGCGGTGGAACAGGCCGAGCAAGCCGCCGACGCCCCGGAAATCGACTTGGCGGATTTGCATCAGGTGGAGTTCATTGCCTCGGGCAAAAGCATCCGTGTGGCCCCGGGCGAAACCGTCCACGCTGCTGCCGCCAAGCTTGGCCTGCTGATCCCCAAGGCCTGCGGCATGGGCATTTGCGGTACGTGCAAGGTGATGAAGCTGGGCGGAGAGGTCGAGATGGAGCACAACGGCGGTATCACCGAAGAAGACGAGGCCGAGGGTTACATCCTGTCGTGCTGCAGCGTGCCGAAGGGTGATGTGCGTATCGAGTTCTGAAAGATCGTTGAAAGATCGTTCCCACGCTCCGCGTGGGAATGCCTCCTGGGACGCTCCGCGTCCCGCCTCCGTGTATCTTGTGACGCGGAGCGTCACGGGCTGCATTCCCACGCGGAGCGTGGGAACGATCGTTACGATCATCAGTACCACTGTTGTATGTCTATTAAACCCTCACTTCCTGCGTAATTACGGGCGCTGGAATATCGCCAGTGCTCGGCCAAGTCCACATATCCTCGCTTTACTGGGTTGCAATGGATGTAATCAAGTTTTTGGCGCATCACTGTCTCGCTGTACACCAATTCGGCATGTGAGCCTTCCTGCCAAAGCTGATAAACCCGATCTGCCTTGTGTGCTCGTTTGCTGAAGCGCAGGCGTTGTAACACCCGCTCGGCACCTTTGCTTTGCAGGTCATCAATGATGGTACGAGCGGTGAAGGATTTGAATTGACTGACGCACTTGCGCAGGTCCGGCGCTTGGGCGACGAAGTGCAGGTGGTTTTCGAGAATGACGTAGCCAAATAGGCTTAGCGCATGGTGCTTTTGCTGATATCGCCAACAATCCAAGAGATGGCCCACGAGGTAGTCGCGGGTAAACAGCGGTAGCCACTCCATGACAGTGCACGTTAGGAAGTGCGGTTTTTCGGGTTCGGTGATGACGTAGCGGCTTCTACCCATCTATTCGTCCTTGAATGGAGGTGTGGCGTGGACGCGGAGCGTCCCAGGGAGGCATTCCCACGCGGAGCGTGGGAACGATCACTACGATGCGACGCGCTCCTTAGTCGTTAGCGGGTGTAGATCTGGATGGAGAACTGATCGCCGGAAGCTGTCAATTCGAAGGCTTTTTCATAGATGGTCAGGGTTCTCGAAGGCTCCCTGATGGTGTCACCGACGTTTGCCAGTTTCCTGAACTCGTCCCAACTTACGAACGTGTCGTTCAGGCTGCCGTCTTGTCGTGCGTTCATGGCGTAGCATTGAACTTCCATGGTCTAACCCTCTGCTGGATTTCCGTTTCCGGCCGATTATTCGGCAGGCAGTTGTTCCCGAAAGGTGGCCGCTGCAGCGGCCTTTTCCTTCCGAGTTCCAGTAGGCTAGTCGATGAAAATAGGGTTAGATGCTGTCGGAAACACCAAATAACAGTCTCGGCAATCCGCCAGTATTCGTCACGCCTAGGCGCCCATCACTTTCCTAATATCCGCAGCTAATTCTCTTACGCGTTCTTCCTCGGTATCCCACGCACACATGAAGCGCGCGCCGCCTTTGCCGATGAAGGTGTAGAAACGCCAGCCCTTGGCCGTCAGCGCCTCGATGGCCGCTTCAGAGAGCTGTAGGAACACGCCATTGGCCTGTACCGGGAACATTAATTCCACGCCGGGAATATCCGCCACCAGGCTGCTGAGCAGTTGTGCGCAATGGTTGGCGTGGCGTGCGTGTTTGAGCCAGGCGTCGTTTTCCAGCAAGCCCACCCACGGCGCCGAGAGAAAGCGCATTTTCGACGCCAGCTGGCCGGCCTGTTTACAGCGGTAGTCGAAGTCTTCGGCCAGTTTGTGGTTGAAGAACAGGATGGCTTCACCCACCGCCATGCCGTTTTTCGTACCGCCGAAGCACAGCACGTCCACGCCGGCTTTCCAGGTCAGGTCGGCTGGGGAGCAGCCGAGGAACGCGCAGGCGTTGGAGAAGCGCGCGCCGTCCATGTGCAGGTTCAGCCCCAGTTCTTTGCAGGTGACGCTGATCGCGCGGATTTCTTCTGGGGTGTACACGCTGCCGACTTCGGTGGCTTGGGTCAGGGTGACCACGCGTGGTTTGGGGTAGTGGATATCCTGGCGCTTGAGGGCGATCTCGCGGATCGACTCCGGGGTCAGCTTGCCGTTTTCGGTGCGCGCGGTGAGCAGCTTGGAACCGTTGGAGAAGAACTCCGGTGCGCCACATTCGTCGGTTTCGACGTGGGCGGTTTCCGAGCAAATCACGCTATGGTAGCTCTGGCACAGCGAGGACAATGCCAAGGAGTTGGCGGCGGTGCCGTTGAAGGCGAAGAACACTTCGCAGTCGGTTTCGAACAGGTTACGGAAACCGTCGGCGGCGCGGTGGGTCCATTCATCATCGCCGTAGGCGCGTTGATGGCCTTGGTTGGCGAGTTCCATGGCGGCCCAGGCTTCCGGGCAGATGCCGGAATAATTGTCGCTGGCGAATTGTTGGCTCTTGTCGGTCATGGCCCATTCCTGTGGTCGATGTTGGTGCGCACTGTACCCAAGATTGTCTGAGGTGCGCACGCACTGTAAATGCAAAGTCACTGGGGAATTATGCACGGTACACAAGCGTTGCCTGTCGGACGCGTCCGCGATGGCGCCCTGGATTTGCTCAAGTGGCTGGCACTGCTGAGCATGGTGCTCGACCATTTGCGTTATGTCGGTTTGAACCTGGATGGCCTGTATGTACCCGGCCGCCTGGCGTTTCCCTGGTTTTGCCTGGCGATTGCGGCCAATTTGCACCGAGTCAGGCATGCGCCCGTAACCGGCCAATGGCGATACCTGGGCTGGCTGCTGCTGTTCAGTGTGATCAGCGAAGTGCCCTATCGAATGTTTATCGATGATGCCGATACGTTGAACGTATTACCGACCTTGGCGCTGGGCTTGCTGGTTGCCCGAGGATGGCAGCATAAAGCGCTTTTTGATCGAGGATTGGCGCTGATCGCCCTCATGATCGCCGGTGTGTTTTCCACGCACCTGATGTTCGGTTTCTTCGGTGTCTTGCTGCCGCTGGCGATGCTGCTGGTGTTCAGCCGCCGATGGTATTTCAGCGTGTTGCCGGGTTTGGTCTGTGTGGCTGCCAACCAATGGCAGATTCTGCTCAATAGCGGCACGCTGGTCGCGATACTTGGGCTGGCGGCTTGCCTGATCGCGCCATTGGCGGGATTGCTGCTTTTGCGACACGCCAAACACGCCTCCGCACCCGCCATGCGCCGCTGGGCCTATGCGCTGTACCCGCTGCATTTTTTACTGCTGTTGTTGGTGCGCAAAGCCATTGGCTGAACACGCGTGAAGCCAGCGAGGAGGAAACGGGTGAGCCGCGTAAAACTCGCGCATTTTTTGTACGTCGCGTTCGAACCAGTCCCGTAGCCATTGGCAATATTGCAGTGAGATAGCCTGCCTATGCGCTGGGGTGGCATGTTCATCGACAATGCAGCGCGCGGCCATCATTCCCGACATCAAGGCCTTGAGTACCCCGTGAGAAGCCCCCGGGTCCAGCACGGCAGCCGCGTCGCCTATGATGAAGTAGCCATTACCGGCCGCGTGTTCGCAGACTCTCCAGGTGACATCGGCACCCTGGATCGCGCCCTCGCACACCAGTTGTTCAAAACAGCCCGGTACCGCTGACGCCTTGGGGGCTTTATCTTGCGCAAAGTGCAGTCGTGTCCAGTGATAAAGCCCCTGGCCTATGTGAGCCGTCCAGTACCAGCCTGATCGGTCAGCGAAGATACCAAGAGCGCGCTCGTCGACCGTTCCGCGCTTATAGCCATACAGGGCCGTCAGTGCGGGTGAGTAGCGACGTGTTGCCAGCCCCAGTTGGCGTGCCAGCCAGCCATGAGCACCGCTGGCATCGATAAGGTGCCTGCAAAACAATTGCTCAGTCTGGGTACGAATACCAACAACGCGATCGTTTTCCACCAACAACTGCTTTGCCTGGCAGGGTTGCAGGGCATGCACGCCCAATGCGATCGCTCTGTCCAACAGCAACCCATCCAGCGTAGCCCTTGGAATCTGAAACCCTCGCCACGGCCCATTTGCGTCTTCCCCGAAGGGCACAAAGCGCCGGTCTTTATCCCACTTCACCCAGGCACCCTCAGGGCGGATGAAGGTATCACCGCCCACTTTTTCAGCCACACCCAGTTGCTGGAGCAGCGGTTCTATACCCGGGTGCAAAGTTTCACCTGGGCGATGGCGGGGAAACAACAGGCGCTCAACAAGGGCCACTTTCAGGCCCTGTTGAGCGCAAGAAATAGCGGCCGAACAACCCGCCGGGCCGGCGCCTAGGATGATGACGTCATATGTGTTCATTGAGTCTGGCCTGGATCTCTCTAAACGCGTTGCCAAGGTTTAATACCTTGCTGGCGCAAGATAACGTTCGGCCATACGAAGTAAGTAAAACTCTCGGTCAGTTTGCGACGTACTTGGTCGAACGCCGGTGATTGTGCAGGGAGAAAGCGGAACAGTTCAAGCCGATAACCTGGGCCATATGACGTCGCTGGCAAGTCTGTGTTTGCCGTGACTACTGCGTAGTCGACAGGCATTGCAGGGTTGAACGAGTCGATAAACCAATCCCTTGCGGTGCTTCCCAATGAACGTCTGACTCGCCGCCAGGCATCAACGCGACGTTGATATTCCTGTGAATCGACTTTACCCGTCAGCGCCAGTGAGAACGTCGCGTTTAGCGCGTTTTCCACGTAATCGGTGTAGTGGTAAGTCTCGTAGGCCCTATGTGTCGCGCCATTGGAGATATAGCTTTTCGCAGCGGGTACGCCATCCCAGGGTAATCCGGTTTTCTTGCCGATTTCCTGATCCAACATCGGCTTGACGGTCGGCCCGGCTCTGCCTCCCGGTTCATAGGATTGCGCTGAGTCCGGCGCAACGGCGGGCCAGAAGGAACTCAGGGCTGCGCAAAGTTTGGCATCTTCGGGAAATGGGCTACCCAGTCTGTAAGAGGCCAGGTGCGTAACGTCGTCCAATTCAGAGATGCCAACGTCCCATCCAGGTGCGAATACCCCGGCTCCTGCATCAGTCAGATGCGAGGCACACTTTGCTGATGCGACATTCGGTGTCAGGGGTGTAGCAGGGGCGGGCGAGGTATTAAACTGGGCGACAATTGCAGTCATGCTGACGTCGGTGCTGGAAAAAGACTCTGGGAAAGACTGGATATTGGCCGCGAAACGAGAGTCGGACAGGCACCTCGGTCGTACGGAAAAGACCGTGAACTGAGAGGCTGCATCCATGCTTTCAAGCCATTCCAGCAGGTGCCGCTGGTCGCACAAAGGGTAAAAGTCAGGTGCGCAGATCAGCGAATACGCGGTCACACGTTGTGGAATCGCGGGGTCCAGCGCCGCGCAATGGGCTTTAATCCCGCCATCGCCAGTGAAGTCCAGATAGTGCAGGGCCTTGAAATTGCCCTTCCTCAATTCGCCAAGCATGTCTGGCCGCCGATTCAGATTGATCACGTTCCCCGTGTCATCGACTTTATGACGAATGTGCACAAATTCCGGCGCATTCCCGTCAATTGCCAAGCTGGAAATCAGAATTCCAGGATTGGCAGGCACATTGAACGTCAACGGTTTGCCCAGGTATTGGGCAGCCTCCGTCAGGCGTTTATGGGGCATGGCAGACATGAGTCCGGGGCCATACGCTTGTTCAGGGAGCCAGTCTGCGAGACCTTCAGTCATGACGAAGGGCGGTTGGCTGATATCGGGTTCGCCCCAGCCCGAACCCGCCCCTAATTCCAAGTGTATGCGGCGTAACTTCTCGTTTTTATGCTGCGCCTGGAGGTTAACCGCCAGCGTCATGCCGGCGATGCACTCGTTGCCGCTGAACAGTTTATGCAGTGGCACCCAGAAATCATTGGCTGCGTCATTTGTCCCAAAACGCATGGGGCCGAAACTGGCGCGGTCGCCTTTAAGCTGCACCGCAACATAAGCACTGTAGCGCGCCGGCAAGACGCGAATAGCGTGGTTTTCCCCTTCTACAAAAGGCAGGAAACCCCTGCTTTTTTCATCGTACAGCGGGGCCGCAGTACCGACTCGTGTTATGCCGGTGCGGGAAAAACACAGATCGGCATGGGCCTTATGCACAGTGTCCGGTGCTGTGCGGTATTCGAGTGCGAAAACCACCACCGCCATGGGCCTGCCATTGGCGCGCGCCTGCAACTGCGCAAGGCTGGGCGCCTGTCTGGCATAAACATAGTTGAGGACGGTTTCAAGTTCTGCCGGCGTGGGGTACGCCTGGAGCGGGTTGCCCCTGGCATCGGTTGTCACGTTGGCATTTGCCAGTGCGTGGTACAGCAGGCTATGTGCGGGTTTGCCAGGCTCAATACCGCGGGTTCCGGCCAAGGCAAAGTCTTCAAAACCTGGAAGTGTTCGGTTTGGGGTCAGCGTTTTACCCAGTTCGGCTTCAAGGCTGGGCGCCAGGATGTCGAGACCATGGCCAAGCAACAAATTTTGCCAGCCATGGGGCGCCAGGCGTTTGCAGATATCAATAACTTGGTTAAGTAGAGCCATGTTGGCATTCCTCGACGTAGCAGGGCGTTCAATCTTTTCGATTGAACCGTGAACGCGTCGAATGCATGAACTGGCGCTTTTGATTGGCAATCGTAGCTATCTTTTTGTGTTTTGTGCGACTAGGCCGGTTTTTTTGCGTTCCCCGCGCCCTGTGTGACGTGAGCAATCTCAGCGCTTTGTTCGCCTGCACGTCAGGCCATGTCGTAAACGCACCTTTGCGTGGCGTCCGTAGGCATTTGACCTGTCTGCGCCAGCCCTACCATCGCATCAAAGGGCCCTGCACGGGCCTTAACAATACGAAAGGCTGGGAGAGACGCGATGTTCAGCAAAAAAGACCAGATCCAGGGATATGACGACGCCTTGCTGGCGGCGATGAATGCCGAGGAGCAGCGTCAAGAAGATCATATCGAGCTGATCGCGTCAGAGAACTACACCAGCAAACGCGTGATGGAAGCCCAGGGCAGTGGCCTGACCAACAAATACGCCGAAGGCTACCCGGGCAAGCGCTACTACGGTGGCTGCGAGCACGTGGACAAGGTTGAAGCCCTGGCCATCGAGCGCGCCAAGCAACTGTTCGGCGCCGATTACGCCAACGTGCAGCCGCACTCCGGTTCGTCCGCCAACAGCGCGGTGTACCTGGCGCTGCTGAACGCCGGCGACACCATCCTTGGCATGAGCCTGGCCCACGGCGGTCACTTGACCCACGGCGCCAAAGTGTCGTCCTCGGGCAAGCTGTACAACGCAGTGCAGTACGGCATCAACACCGACACCGGCCTGATCGACTACGACGAAGTCGAGCGCCTGGCGGTGGAGCACAAGCCGAAGATGGTGGTGGCCGGTTTCTCCGCTTACTCCAAAACCCTGCATTTCCCACGTTTTCGCGCGATTGCCGACAAGGTCGGCGCGCTGCTGTTCGTCGACATGGCTCACGTCGCCGGCCTGGTGGCTGCTGGTTTGTACCCGAACCCGCTGCCTTACGCTGATGTGGTCACCACCACCACCCACAAGACCCTGCGCGGTCCCCGTGGCGGTTTGATCCTGGCCAAGGCCAACGAAGAGATTGAGAAAAAACTCAACTCTGCGGTGTTCCCCGGTGCCCAGGGCGGCCCGCTGATGCACGTGATCGCCGGCAAGGCCGTGTGCTTCAAGGAAGCGGCAGAGCCGGGCTTCAAGGTTTATCAACAACAGGTGATCGACAACGCCCAGGCCATGGCCAGCGTATTTATCAAGCGTGGCTACGATGTGGTGTCCGGCGGCACCGATAACCACCTGTTCCTGGTCAGCCTGATTCGCCAGGGCCTCACCGGCAAAGAGGCGGACGCCGCCCTCGGTCGCGCCCACATCACCGTCAACAAGAACGCCGTGCCGAATGACCCGCAGTCGCCGTTCGTGACCTCGGGCCTGCGTATCGGCACCCCGGCGGTGACCACACGTGGCTTCAAAGTACCGCAGTGCATTGAGCTGGCTGGCTGGATCTGCGACATCCTCGATAACCTCGGCGACGCCGATGTCGAGGCCAACGTGGCCAAGCACGTGTCTGCCCTGTGCGCTGATTTCCCGGTTTATCGCTGAGCGCGGTTTTGGAGTAATGACTATGCAACGCTACTCGGGCTTCGGCCTCTTCAAGCACTCACTCAGCCACCACGAAAACTGGCAGAAGATGTGGCGCACGCCCACGCCGAAAAAAGTCTACGACGTGGTCATCGTCGGCGGCGGCGGGCATGGTCTGGCGACCGCCTATTACCTGGCCAAAGAGCACGGCATCACCAACGTGGCCGTGGTCGAGAAAGGCTGGCTGGGCGGCGGTAACACCGCGCGCAACACCACCATCGTGCGCTCCAACTACCTGTGGGACGAGTCAGCGCACCTGTACGAACACGCGATGAAACTGTGGGAAGGCCTGTCCCAAGACCTGAACTACAACGTGATGTTCTCCCAGCGTGGCGTCTACAACCTGTGCCACACCCTGCAAGACATCCGTGATTCCGAGCGCCGCGTGAGCGCCAACCGCCTCAATGGCGTGGATGGCGAACTGCTCAACGCCAAACAAGTGGCCGACGAGATCCCGTACCTCGACTGTTCGAAAAACACCCGTTACCCCGTCCTTGGCGCCACCGTGCAACGTCGCGGCGGCGTGGCCCGTCACGATGCCGTGGCCTGGGGCTTTGCCCGCGCGGCTGACGCACTCGGCGTGGACCTGATCCAGCAGACCGAAGTGATCGGCTTTCGCAAGGAAAACGGCGTGTGCGTCGGCGTGGAAACCAACAAGGGCTTTATCGGCGCCAAGCGCGTCGGTGTGGTCACCGCCGGTAACTCCGGGCACATGGCTTCGCTCGCCGGTTTCCGCCTGCCGATCGAATCCCACCCGCTGCAAGCGTTGGTGTCGGAGCCGATCAAGCCGATTATCGACAGCGTGATCATGTCCAACGCCGTGCACGGCTACATCAGCCAGTCGGACAAAGGCGACTTGGTGATCGGTGCCGGTATCGACGGTTATAACGGTTATGGCCAACGCGGCTCGTACCCGGTGATCGAACACACCATCCAGGCCATCGTCGAGATGTTCCCGGTGCTGTCGCGCGTGCGCATGAACCGCCAGTGGGGCGGCATCGTCGATACCACGCCGGACGCCTGCCCGATCATCTCCAAAACCCCAGTGCCGAACATGTTCTTTAACTGCGGTTGGGGCACCGGTGGCTTCAAGGCCACGCCGGGCTCAGGCAACGTATTTGCCGCCAGCCTCGCCAAGGGTGAAATGCACCCGTTGGCCGCACCTTTCTCCATCGACCGTTTCCACAACGGTGCGTTGATCGACGAACACGGCGCTGCGGCCGTCGCCCACTAGCTCTCGGCGTATCAAGAGGAGAAATACCCTATGTTGCATATCTTCTGTCCTCACTGTGGCGAACTGCGCTCTGAAGAGGAATTCCACGCGTCCGGCCAAGCGCACATCCCGCGCCCGCTGGACCCGAACGCCTGCACCGACGAGCAGTGGGGCGACTACATGTTCTTTCGCGATAACCCACGAGGCCTGCACCACGAACTGTGGATTCACGCCGCCGGTTGCCGCCAGTATTTCAACGCCACCCGCGACACGCTGACCTACGAAATTCTTGAAACCTACAAGATAGGCACCAAGCCGCAATTCACCGCCAAGGCTTCTGGAGAGAAGGTATGAGCCAGATCAATCGCCTGTCCAACGGTGGCCGCATCGACCGTAATAAAGCCCTGACGTTTACCTTCAACGGCCAGAGCTACAAAGGCTTTGAGGGCGACACGCTTGCCGCTGCCTTGTTGGCCAACGGCGTCGACATCATCGGCCGTAGCTTCAAGTATTCGCGCCCACGCGGCATCTTTGCCGCCGGTGCCGAAGAGCCGAACGCGGTGCTGCAGATCGGCGCCACCGAAGCCACCCAGATTCCCAACGTGCGCGCCACGCAACAGGCGCTGTACCAAGGCTTGGTCGCCACCAGCACCAACGGCTGGCCGAGCGTGAATAACGACATGATGGGCATTCTCGGCAAGGTCGGCGGCAAGCTGATGCCGCCGGGTTTCTACTACAAAACCTTCATGTACCCGCAATCGTTCTGGATGACCTACGAGAAGTACATCCGTAAGGCCGCAGGCCTTGGCCGCTCGCCGACCGAGAACGACCCGGACACCTACGACAACTTCAACCGTCACTGCGACGTGCTGATCGTCGGCGCCGGCCCTGCCGGGCTGTCGGCAGCCTTGGCGGCTGCGCGCAGTGGCGCGCGGGTAATCATTGCCGATGAGCAGGAAGAATTCGGCGGCTCTTTGCTGGACTCCCGCGAAAGCCTCGATGGCAAGCCGGCTACCGAGTGGGTCGCCAGTGTGATCGCTGAACTCAACGCCCTGCCGGACGTGGTGCTGCTGCCTCGCGCCACCGTCAACGGTTACCACGACCATAACTTCCTGACCATCCACGAGCGCCTCACCGATCACCTCGGTGACCGTGCGCCGATTGGCGTGGTGCGTCAGCGTATCCACCGTGTGCGCGCCAAGCGCGTAGTGCTGGCGACCGGCGCGTGCGAGCGCCCGCTGGTGTACGGCAACAACGACGTGCCGGGCAACATGCTCGCTGGCGCCGTCTCCACTTACGTGCGCCGCTACGGCGTGGCGCCGGGCAAAAAACTGGTGCTGTCGACCAACAACGACCACGCCTACCGCGTAGCGCTGGACTGGTTCGACGCAGGTCTTACCGTGGTGGCCGTGGCCGATGCGCGCCACAACCCACGCGGCGCGCTGGTGGAAGAAGCGCGCGCCAAAGGCATTCGTATCCTCACCGGCAGCGCCGTGATCGAAGCCCGTGGCAGCAAACACGTGACCGGCGCCCGCGTGGCGGCCATCGACGTCAACGCGCATAAAGTCACCAGCCCCGGCGAGTGGCTGGAGTGCGACCTGGTCGCCAGCTCCGGCGGCTACAGCCCGGTGGTTCACTTGGCTTCGCACTTGGGCGGCAAGCCGACTTGGCGTGAAGACATTCTCGGTTTCGTACCGGGCGAAGCACCGCAGAAACGCGTGTGCGTCGGTGGCATCAACGGCGTCTACGGCCTTGGCGATTCCCTGGCGGATGGTTTTGAAGGCGGCGTGCGCGCGGCCAGCGAAGCCGGTTTCACGCCGGTGGAAGGCACGCTGCCCAAAGCCTTGAGCCGTCTAGAAGAGCCGACGTTGGCGCTGTTCCAAGTGCCTCACGAGAAAGCTACCGCACGGGCGCCCAAGCAATTTGTCGACCTGCAAAACGACGTGACCGCCGCCGCCATCGAACTGGCGACCCGCGAAGGTTTCGAGTCGGTCGAACACGTCAAACGCTACACCGCGCTGGGCTTCGGCACCGACCAGGGCAAGCTCGGTAACGTCAACGGCCTGGCCATCGCGGCCCGCTCGCTGAACGTGACCATCCCGCAGATGGGCACCACCATGTTCCGTCCCAACTACACGCCGGTGACCTTCGGCGCAGTCGCGGGCCGCCACTGTGGGCATATCTTCGAGCCGGTGCGCTACACCGCGCTGCAAGCCTGGCACGTGAAAAACGGCGCCGAGTTTGAAGACGTCGGCCAGTGGAAACGCCCATGGTATTTCCCGCGTGACGGTGAAGACCTGCACGCGGCGGTGAAACGCGAATGCCTGGCTGTGCGCGACAGCGTCGGCCTGCTGGATGCGTCGACCCTCGGCAAGATCGACATTCAAGGCCCGGATGCCCGTGAGTTCCTCAACCGCATCTACAGCAACGCCTGGACCAAGCTCGACGTGGGCAAGGCGCGCTACGGCCTGATGTGCAAGGAAGACGGCATGGTCTTCGACGACGGCGTAACAGCCTGCCTCGCCGACAACCACTTCCTGATGACCACCACCACCGGCGGCGCGGCGCGTGTACTCCAGTGGCTGGAAATCTACCAACAGACCGAATGGCCGGACCTCAAGGTGTACTTCACCTCGGTCACCGACCACTGGGCGACCATGACCTTGTCCGGCCCCAACAGCCGCAAGCTGTTGGCCGAAGTCACTGACATCGACCTGGACAAGGACGGCTTCCCGTTCATGACCTGGAAAGAAGGCTTGGTCGGCGGCGTACCGGCGCGGGTGTTCCGTATCTCGTTCACCGGTGAGCTGTCGTACGAAGTCAACGTGCAGGCCGACTACGCCATGGGCGTGCTTGAACAGATCGTTGAGGCCGGCAAGAAATACAACCTGACGCCGTACGGCACCGAAACCATGCACGTACTGCGCGCCGAGAAGGGCTTCATCATCGTCGGCCAAGACACCGACGGCTCGATGACCCCGGACGACCTGAACATGGGCTGGTGCGTAGGCCGCACCAAACCGTTCTCGTGGATCGGCTGGCGCGGGATGAATCGCGAAGACTGCGTGCGTGAAGAGCGTAAGCAGTTGGTGGGCTTGAAGCCGATTGATCCGACGGTGTGGCTGCCGGAAGGCGCGCAATTGGTGTTCGATCCGAAGCAGACGATCCCGATGAAGATGGTCGGCCACGTGACCTCAAGCTATGCGCATAACTCGCTGGGTTATTCGTTTGCGATGGCGGTGGTGAAGGGCGGCTTGAAGCGCATCGGTGAGCGGGTGTTTTCGCCGCAAGCGGATGGCAGCGTGATCGAGGCGCAGATTGTGTCTTCGGTGTTCTTTGATCCGAAAGGTGAGCGGCAGAACATCTAACACCTGATCGTTCCCATGCTTCGCGTGGGAATGCATCCCGGGGCGCTCCGCGCCCCAAAAGCGGACGCAGAGCGTCCATGGCGGCATTCCCACGCAGAGCGTGGGAACGATCAAATTAGGAAAGGTGCTTTATGACAGCAGCCAATGTTTACCAGCAACGCCCCACCTCCGGCGCCAAGGCCGAGTCGTCGCTGCACCATGCCGACCTCGCCAGCCTGGTCGGCAAGGGCCGCAAGAACGCCGGCGTGACCGTGCGCGAAAAGAAACTTCTCGGCCACCTGACAATCCGTGGCGATGGCCACGATGCGGCCTTCGCTGCCGGCGTGCACAAAGCCCTGGGCATCGAACTGCCTGGCGCCCTGCAAGTCATCGTCAAAGGCGAAACCAGCCTGCAATGGCTCGGCCCGGACGAGTGGCTGTT
The DNA here is from genome assembly GCF_022648765.1 of Pseudomonas sp. ArH3a. Taxonomy (NCBI): domain Bacteria; kingdom Pseudomonadati; phylum Pseudomonadota; class Gammaproteobacteria; order Pseudomonadales; family Pseudomonadaceae; genus Pseudomonas; species Pseudomonas sp. ArH3a. Next base: position 6,429,653 of record NZ_CP080330.1, on the reverse strand, counting down.
GATCGTGCCAAGCGGTGAAGAATTCGCCGCCGAACAAAACCTGCGTGCCGCCCTGGGCGACCTGCATATCCAGATCGTCAACGTCAGCGGCGGCCAGCAGATCCTCGAGCTTAGCGGCCCGAACGTGCGCGACGTGCTGATGAAGTCCACCAGCTACGACGTGCACCCCAACAACTTTCCGGTGGGCAAGGCGGTGGGCACGGTGTTCGCCAAGTCGCAGCTGGTGATCCGCCACACCGCTGAAGACACCTGGGAGCTGTTGATCCGTCGCAGCTTCTCGGACTACTGGTGGTTGTGGTTGCAGGATGCCTCGGCCGAGTTCGGCCTGAATGTCGTCGCATAACGATCATTCCCACGCTCTGCGTGGGAATGCATCCCAGGACGCTCCGCGTCCCAAGAGCGGACGCAGAGCGTCCATGGCGGCATTCCCACGCAGAGCGTGGGAACGATCAACGACGATCAACGAAGGCCTGAGGATTCACTATGAGCCGCGCACCTGATACATGGATTTTGACCGCCGACTGCCCCAGCGTGCTCGGCACGGTGGACGCGGTCACCCGCTACCTGTTCGAACAGGGCTGCTACGTCACCGAACACCACTCGTTCGATGATCGCCTCTCGGGCCGCTTTTTTATCCGCGTGGAATTCCGTCAGCCCGACGGTTTCGACGAGCAGGCTTTGCGCGAAGGCTTGGCCACTCGCGGCGAAGCCTTCGGCATGGTCTTCGAGCTGACGGCGCCGAACTACCGGCCAAAAGTGGTGATCATGGTCTCCAAGGCCGACCACTGTCTCAACGACCTGCTGTACCGCCAGCGCATCGGCCAACTGTCGATGGACGTGGTCGCGGTGGTGTCCAATCACCCTGATCTCAAACCCTTGGCCGACTGGCACCAGATTCCCTACTACCATTTCCCCCTCGACCCTAACGACAAACCGTCCCAGGAGCGCGAGGTGTGGCAAGTGATTGAAGCTACCGGCGCTGAACTGGTGATCCTTGCGCGCTACATGCAAGTGCTGTCGCCGGAGCTGTGCCGCAAGCTGGATGGCAAGGCCATCAACATCCACCACTCGTTACTGCCGGGGTTCAAGGGCGCCAAGCCGTATCACCAGGCGTACAACAAGGGTGTGAAGTTGGTCGGCGCCACCGCGCATTACATCAACAACGACCTGGACGAAGGCCCGATCATCGCCCAAGGCGTGGAGGTGGTGGATCACAGCCACTATCCCGAGGATTTGATTGCCAAGGGGCGCGATATCGAAGGGCTGACATTGGCCCGGGCCGTTGGGTATCACATAGAGCGCAGGGTGTTTCTCAATGCCAATCGCACGGTCGTTCTTTAGATCGCTATCGCAGGCGAGCCAGCTCCCACATTTGAATGTGTTCACAAATCAAAAGGTGGGAGCGGGCTTGCCCGCGATGAGGCCATCAGCAACAACGCACAAACAGCATCTGTACCCGAGCATTTTACGCGCTGCCTGCCTGGGCAACGCGGTTCCATAAAAACAACAGCGAGGTGAAAGCATGTCTGGTAATCGTGGTGTCGTGTATCTCGGCAACGGCAAGGTCGAAGTACAGAAAATCGACTATCCCAAAATGCAGGACCCCCGTGGCAGGAAGATTGAACACGGCGTCATCCTGCGCGTGGTCTCCACCAACATCTGCGGCTCCGACCAACACATGGTGCGCGGCCGCACCACTGCCCAGACCGGCCTGGTGCTCGGTCACGAAATCACCGGCGAAGTGATCGAGAAGGGCAGCGACGTAGAGAACCTGAAAATCGGCGACTTGGTCTCGGTGCCGTTCAACGTCGCGTGCGGCCGCTGCCGCTCCTGCAAAGAACAACACACCGGCGTGTGCCTGACCGTTAACCCGGCGCGTGCCGGTGGTGCTTATGGCTATGTCGACATGGGCGACTGGACCGGTGGCCAGGCCGAATACGTACTGGTGCCGTACGCCGACTTCAACCTGCTGAAACTGCCGGACCGCGACAAGGCGATGGAGAAAATCCGCGACCTGACCTGCCTCTCCGACATCCTGCCCACCGGCTACCACGGCGCCGTCACCGCTGGCGTTGGCCCAGGCAGCACGGTGTACATTGCCGGTGCTGGCCCGGTCGGCCTGGCCGCTGCCGCGTCCGCACGCCTGCTCGGCGCGGCCGTGGTGATCATCGGCGACGTCAACTCTATCCGCCTGGCCCACGCCAAGGCGCAAGGGTTTGAAGTGGTTGACCTGTCCACCGACACCCCGCTGCACGAACAGATCGCCGCGTTGCTGGGCGAGCCAGAAGTGGACTGCGCCGTTGACTGCGTGGGCTTCGAAGCGCGTGGCCACGGGCATGACGGCGCCAAGGCCGAAGCCCCGGCCACCGTGCTTAACTCGCTGATGGGCGTGGTGCGTGTGGCAGGCAAAATCGGTATTCCTGGCCTGTACGTCACCGAAGACCCAGGCGCGGTCGATGCCGCCGCGAAAATGGGCAGCCTGAGCATTCGCTTTGGTCTGGGCTGGGCTAAATCCCACAGCTTCCACACCGGGCAGACGCCGGTGATGAAGTACAACCGCCAGCTGATGCAGGCGATCATGTGGGACCGCATCAACATCGCTGAGATTGTGGGTGTGCAGGTGATCAGCCTGGATGATGCGCCGCGTGGGTATGGCGAGTTTGATGCGGGTGTGCCGAAGAAGTTTGTGATTGATCCGCATAAGTTGTTCAGTGCGGCGTAACTATCGGAGAAGCAAGAGGAGAGATGATCGCTTCATTTCTCCTTTTGCTGTAAACAGCGATGGGGGCGTATCTGGTGTGATTAGCTAAGTCTTGATTTTTATCTTTTATCCTCCATTCGCCTCCCTCTCTTGCTTCTCAAACTCCGCTTTCTCTCGTTCGAATTCGTCTGATGTAACGCAGCTAAATGTGTCTCTCGGATCAGTGTATTTTTTCTTCAGTATTTCAATCGCCTCGGCCTCGCTGTTTGCAACGACATCCTCTTTTTGCACGTTGCGGTAGCCGGTTGTTGTCCCAATAGTGCAATTGTATTCGCGCTCGCTCATCTCAATCATCCTTGTGCGTGTTCGGCTTTTTTTTGGCTTCCAGAGAGAGTGTGTTTGATATTTTATTTGTGTGTACCTGTTAGATTTCACAGTTTTTTATAGGTGTTCGAAATATTAATGCGAGGTTTTTTTCTTAAAGGATCTATGCGGGTGCTTTGTTAAAGGTAGAAGTGATTAGGTCGTTTTTGCCTGGGCGATCTGGGCACCGTTATCAAAAAAATCAGCAGATGAACTGGGTGCTTGGACGATGCGTCCCATGGTGATGGCGAGTTTGATGCGGGTGTGCCGAAGAAGTGTGTGATTGATCCGCTTAAGAAGCTGAGTGACGCGTAAAGCCAAAGCTGAAAAAATGGCGACCCTGGAGTTTGCCCGTGAGTCGCCCATTGTGTACGTTCAGTGTCCCCAGGTCAGGTTTAAATTGTTTATACTGCCGAAGGTTCTGAAGAGCGTTGCTGCAGGTCGTGTTGAATCGGAGTGTTGGATTTAATTTCGTTGTAATTGCTCTAACTTTACTTGGAGATATATCTTCTTTTGTGGATCCGTCTCAGTCTTTAATTGTTCTTCAATCTCTGCTTTGCGTTTATTTTCCTCTGCTTTCCCCGAGAAAGTGCAGCTAATAACATCGCGGGAGTCGTTGTACTTTTGCTTCATCTTCTCAAGCGCTGCAGCCTCGCTATTTGCATTTAGACTCTCATATATTACGTTGCGATAGCCAGTTGTTGTACCTATGCGGAAACTAAAATTATAATCTTTCGTTGCGGCATTTCTCATGTTTTCTTGGTGGTGGGCTTACAGGGTGATGTTATTAGGAAAACGTATTATGTGTAGCTGTTGGTGCTAACAGGTTGTTGTGTTTTTTAGAAAAAAAGTTATTGAAGAAGTATTTTGCTTGTCTCATTTAAGGTACTTGAAATAGTGTAAGTTCAAAGAAAAAGCACGGCGCCCGATGGGCCGCCCTTGCTATTTATTTGAACGTACAGGCTGTCGGGTCTGTAGACGTGCAGTACGTGTTTTCAGTGCCGGCGGAGTTGGTAACGACAGTCCTGTTAATGGTCTCGGTCAACCAATTGCCTTTGTCTGGCTTAGGCAGCGTAGTGTATCGCTTGGAAAGCCGGACGCGATCAGGCGGTGAGCCGGCTTTGCTGCCACCAGCGCCAACATAATCGCATTTGACAAACGAGACGATAGAGCCCGCTGTATCTTTTGGGTCTTCTCCATGCGTGCCAATTTTGCGTTGCGACAGGGTCGCTCGTTCAAACTTTAAGGTGGGGCTCAAGTACGATCGATTTTCGTCGTTTCCGCTGTCCTCGTTATTGCCTTTAAACTCGCCCGCTGTGTATACGACCTCGCCGCCACTTTCACTTGCCGTAATCTGGCTCTCTGGCGCACAACTTTCAGCGAATGCGCAAGTGCTACCAATTAGGGTCGCCAAGGTAATGACAACTTTCAAACATTGAGAGCTAAGAGTTGATCGTTTTGTTGTGCTTAGGCATTTCATGAGTAGGTACCCTGTGTGTTGGTTCAAGACTGAATATTCAGTGATGATCAGGGCGGACGGATACTGTTAGAAACAACAGTTTTTTAGAATTGTTCGTGCTTAGTCGCCTTATTGTTTGTTGCGATAAACTATAAAGACGTGCGGTGAGAGGGGCCACGTGCTGTACAGAAAGGGCTACCCATAGGTCGCCCTTTTTTGCATCTGGGTGTTTAGGCCTGCAACCGCCGGCTGATCACATCCAGCAGGTCGCACCCGTCCCGCAAGGGAATGGCGCAGAGCAGGGCGAAGTCCTGGAGGACGAGATTGTCGATGTGCAGGCCCTCACGAAACGCGAGGTTTTCCATGACTTGTGTCACCGCGCGGATGCGGTAGACCGCGGCGTCGTGGAGGACGTCGAGCGGGACTTGGGTGTCGATGAGCAGGGAAGGGGTGGTGCTGTCGTGGCCGGTGAGCGGCATGTATCGGTTCATGTTTTAAAACCCATTCAAGTAGAGGTGGGCTACACACTTATTCGTCGCCAAACGAATTGGGTGGCAGCTGTACGCAGGTTGGCGAACCGGGAATGGAACCGGCAGACCCGAAGGTCTCCCGCGCACAGCCACCATGAAAGCAGCTATTGCGGACGCAAAAGAACCTGCAAAAAAGCAGAAGCTTTTGCACCATTCACCCGAGTCGCCAAACCCGTGTCGCCATGTGGACGACCGCCGAACTATAAGCGCCATCCGTCGCCAGGAGCAAGTCGCCTGGGCGATGATGATCAACTGCGGGTCACCGATGGGTGAATGAGCACTTGGTGGCGTCAGAGTCTTCGCAATAGGTGCCTTTCCAGTAACCAATAGGCGTGAGGTTCCACCCCTCGACGGATTTGAGCGTGACCGAAAGCTGTGCGTCATTACCCATTGGACCCTTGTAGGTGCAGGTGACGGCTTCGTTTTGTGCATCGTAACGGGCATCGTGAAACGTCGAGTCATTGAGGTAGGAGGCGGTAGCTGACGGGTTTTTGCCGGTCCAGGTAAGCCCGCCCGGCTGTGAGGCTTCATAGCTATAACCGCCACCGGCCATCGCGGTTTGATGGATGCTCTGGATCGGTGGGCAAGTTGCGGTCGCCGCGATGGCATTTGCTACCAGCCCTGTCATTGCAGACAAGCCCGCAAGCAGTGCGCGCTTCATAAATGTCTTCCGGTGGGGAGCAGATGTTTCATGCTGCGGGTGATACAGAGTGTTGGCTACTGTTATAAATGACAGTTCTTTAGCGTATTTACTTCTTGTAGAGGCACTGGTTATTTCAAAGTTGCCCAGCCGATGAAGATCAAATGTGGGAGCTGGCTTGCCTGCGATTGCGGTCGGCCAGTCAACCTGTCTCTGGCTGACCCACCGCTATCGCAGGCAAGCCAGCTCCCACAGGGATTATGTGGTGTCAGCGAGAGGCCAGTGCGCCTTGATAGAGCACCGGTCCGGTGGGTTGGCCTGTCGGCGAGCCGCCTGCAGGCTCCAGGCTGACGGCGAGGGTCAGCGGTGCGGCCAACAATGCTTGCTGTTCCTTGCTCAACTGGATTCGGCCTTTACCCGAGCTGGGCACCAACCCCAGAGAAATCGGTTTGCCGCCGGCCGCAATGGCCCACAGTTCCAGTGCACGCGTCGGCTCAACCGCCGCCAACGTCAACGGCTCAACTTGCAGGTGATCCCCAAATGCCTGGATCTGCAACGCCGGTTGTTGGTTAGCCGCGATCAGCGTGGCGTTGTACTCGGCGCCGATATCACGCTGATAAAGCACACCCACCAGCACTGCGACGACCACCGCGCAGGCAGCCGCTAGCACACGAAAGCTCATCCAGAACGGTTTCTTCGCCGGCACATGCAGCACCTGCGGCTCGATACGTGCCTTGATACCTGCCCACACGTGATCGGGCACCGGCCGCTCGGGCAGGGCGCCGGTCAGGCTGGCGAGCGCATCCTGCCAATGACCGAGTTCGACGCGCAGTGCGGCGTCTTCCACTAACAGGGCGTCGAAACGTCGACGCGCCGTGGCTGGCATTAGCCCGATGGCGTAATCGGCGGCTAGGGCTCGGCGCAGGGCGGTGGTTTGGTAGTTCATGATTCAAGGCACCTGCGCAGGCGCTCTATGCCGCGGCGAATCCAGGATTTGACCGAGCCCAAAGGCGCCGCCAAATGTTCGGCTAACTCCGAGCACGACAGGCCTTGGAAGTAAGCCACGGTGACTGATTGGCGCTGCATGCCGTCGAGCGTGTCGAGGCAGCGGTTGAGGGCGCGCGCTTCGCGTTCGTTGTTGAGTTGCTCGTGGGCGCTGGGGCTGTCGTCGAGCAGGGCGTCCTGCTGGCCGTCGGCCAAGGGCTGTTCGCGGTGTTTGCGCAATTGGTCGATGGCCAGGTTGCGGGTGATGTTGACCATCCATGTCATGGGCGCCGCCAGGTGTGCTTCGTAGCGTGAGGCGTTGTACCAGATACGCACGAAGGCTTCCTGCAGTACCTCTTCGGCCAGGTCGGCGCGGCCCATGAAGCGCAATGCAACACCGTGAAGACGTGGCGAAACGCTGCGGTAAAGGGTTTCGAACGCCTGGCGGTTGCCCAGGGCACACTGGGCCAGCAAGGGCCGCAATAGATCAGCATCGTTGATGGAAATAGGGCTTCTCCAGGCTCTCGAACGAGGGCGACGGGACTGCGCACGGTAGGCAGAGGGTAGACCAGCTTGAGCATTCATTCCATCCAACTCCGGGCGGCGCATGTTCGATATACGCGCGGGCGGGTGATTTGGATGCAGCTTTTTCTGAACTAATCTCTAGGTGGGAACATTCCTTCTGGACCGTCAGTCCAACGCCTGCTTTTAGCTCCTACATTCAGAGGTTGTCTTGATGAAGATTTCACGCGGTTTTGCCCTGTCCTGCCTGATGACCGTGGCTGCCAGCCCGGTATTTGCCGCAGGTTTCAGCCTCGGTGACGTGGCCAATGCCGTCTCCGGCGCTCAGGGCAGCAATAACAAGGCGGCTGCCGCAGCGCCGAGTTCCCAGACCGCCGGCCTGCTGAGCGCCCTGACGTCGCAACTGAACGTCACCCCCGAACAAGCCGTCGGCGGCACCGGCGCCATGCTGGGGCTGGCCAAAAACAAACTGAGCGGCACCGATTATTCGCAACTGGGCAAGAGCGTGCCCGGCTTGGATCAACTGTCGGGGAGCAACTCCCTGGGCAGCCTTGGCGCCTTGAGCGGGATGCTCGGCCAGAGCGGCGGCAGCAAGACCAGCGGCCTGGACGGCTTGCTGGGTAACGTCAAGAACACCAGCGACCTGAACACCGCGTTCAGCGCGCTGGGCATGGATAACAGCATGATCGGCAAGTTTGCGCCGGTGATCCTGCAATACCTGGGTGGTCAGGGCGCCAACGAGTCGGTGCTGGGCAAACTGGCCTCGGCCTGGGGCACTGGCAGCTAAATACGTTCCGCGCGCAGTTGAGCGATGCGCGCGTCCTTCTCCCTCCAGAGCTGGTTCACCCAGTTCTGGACGGTCTGGCGAAAGGCCGGATCATTCTCGTAATCGCCCTGCCACAACGCCGGGTCCAGCTCGCGGGTGCGGATATCAATGATCACTTTTGGCACCGCGCCGCTGATCAAATCCCAGAACCCCGGAATCTTTTGCTGCTGCTTTTGAGATGGATAGACCACGGTCACATCAAGCACCGCGTCCAGCTGTTCCCCCATCGCCGCCAACACAAACGCCACGCCGCCCGCCTTGGGCTTGAGCAACCGGGCAAACGGCGACGCCTGCTGCTTGTGTTTGGCCGCGCTGAACCGCGTGCCTTCCAAGTAATTGACCACCGTCACCGGCTGGCGCTTGAACAGCTCGCAGGCCTCTTTGGTGATTTTCAGGTCCTGGCCTGCCAGTTCCGGGTGCTTGGCCAGGAATGCCTTGGTGTAGCGCTTCATGAACGGGTAATCCAGCGCCCACCAGGCCAGGCCGAGGAAGGGCACCCAGATCAGCTCCTTTTTCAGGAAGAATTTGAAAAACGGCGTGCGCCGGTTGAGCGCCTGGATCAGGGCCGGAATGTCGACCCAGGATTGGTGGTTGCTGATCACCAGATAGGACGTGTCACCGCGCAGGTCGCCGCCGCCGCGGATCTCCCATTGGGTTGGGATGCACAGCGAAAAGATCAGCTTGTCGATTTCTGCCCAGGTTTCGGCGATCCACATCACCGCCCAGGAGGCATAGTCGCGATAGCGACCGGGGGCCACCAGCTTGAGCAGGGCAAACACCATCAACGGGCCGAACAGCACCAGGGTGTTGAGCAATAACAGCAGTGTGACGAAACAGCCGGTGAGCAGGCGGCGCATAAGTAACTCTTGGAATCCTGTGGGCGGGCCATGATAAGCAAGCTGAGTCTAGAGGCCAAATCGCAAATCGCCGCACGAATGTTTCACAATGTGAAGGCTATGCTGATCGTTCCCACGCTCTGCGTGGGAATGCCGCCAGTGACGCTCTGCGCCAAGCCTTTAAAAGCAGACGCAGAGCGTCCAAAGCTGCATCCCCACGCAGAGCGTGGGAACGAGCTGCTGATGGCGGGGCTAACTAAGTGCTGCTTTTGCGGTCTAGAATCCGCCTACTTCTTTCGAGGAAATCACTTCGTGAAATTGCTCCTTGCTGCGTTCGCCCTGGTGGCTCTGCCGGTCATGGCTGCCGAACCGACCCTCTACGGTCGCTACGAATACATCCAGCTGCCGGAGATCGGCGAAACCTTCAAGGCCAAGATGGACACCGGCGCACTGACGGCTTCGCTGTCGGCCCGTGACATCGAGACCTTCACCCGCGATGGCGACGACTGGGTGCGCTTCCGCCTCGGCGGCAAGGACACCACCAACAAGGTCTACGAACACAAAGTCTCGCGCATCAGCAAGATCAAGAGCCGCGCCGACGAAGATGAGGACAAGGACGAAGCCACCGTGGCCAAGCGCCCGGTCATCGACCTGGAGATGTGCCTGGGCAACGTCAAACGCACCGTGGAGGTCAACCTCACCGACCGCAGCAGCTTCAACTACCCGCTGCTGATCGGCGCCAAAGCTCTGCGTGAATTCGGCGCAGCGGTAAACCCGGCACGTCGTTACACTGCTGACAAACCGGACTGCTGACGGACCCACATGCCGCATATCCTGATTGTCGAAGACGAAGCGGCGATAGCCGACACGCTGATTTTCGCCCTGCAAGGCGAAGGCTTTACCACCACCTGGCTGAGCCTCGGCCAGGAGGCGCTGGCCCACCAACGCCAGACGCCGGCGGACCTGATCATTCTCGACATCGGCCTGCCCGACATCAGCGGCTTTGAAACCTGCAAGCAATTGCGCCGTTTCAGCGAAGTGCCGGTGATGTTCCTCAGTGCGCGGGATGCTGAGATTGACCGGGTGGTGGGCCTGGAGATCGGCGCCGACGATTACGTGGTCAAACCGTTCAGCCCACGGGAAGTGGCGGCGCGGGTCAGGGCGATCCTTAAGCGCGTCGGCCCAGGTGTTGCGCCCAGCGTGTTTCAGGTGGACCTGGAGCGCATGCAGATCCATTATCGCGGCCAGCCTTTGAGCCTGACCCGTCATGAGTTCCGTCTGTTGCAAAGCCTGCTCGAGCAACCCGAGCGCGTATTCAGCCGCGAGCAATTGCTCGATGCGGTGGGCGTGCCCGCCGACGCTGGCTACGAGCGCAATATCGACAGCCATATCAAAAGCCTGCGCAGCAAACTGCGTAGCGTGGCCGCCGATGCCGAGCCGATCCAGACCCATCGTGGCCTGGGCTACAGCTATAGCCCGAGCCACAGCTGATGCGCCTGGGGCTGCGGATTTTCCTGGTGTACGCGCTGTTTATCGGCCTGACCGGCTACTTCGTGCTCAACACGGTGATGAAGGAAATCCGCCCCGGCGTGCGCCAGTCCACCGAAGAAACCCTGGTGGATACCGCCAACCTGCTGGCTGAAATCCTGCGGCTGGACGTCAAGAACGGCACCCTTGGCCAGAGCCACTGGCCAGAGTTGCTCAAGGCCTATGGCAACCGCCAACCGGGCGCGACCATCTGGGGCCTGCCGAAAAACCAGGTCAACCACCGTATCTACGTGACCGACGCCAAGGGCATCGTGTTGCTCGACTCGACGGGCGAAGCGGTGGGCCAGGACTACTCCAAGTGGAACGACGTGTACCTGACCCTGCGCGGTGAGTACGGCGCCCGTTCGACCAAAAGCGAACTGGATGACCCCAACTCGTCGGTGATGCACGTGGGCGCGCCGATCCGCGACAACGGCCAGATCATCGGCGTAGTCACTGTGGCCAAGCCCAACAGCTCGTTGCAGCCCTATGTCGACCGCACCGAGCATCGCCTGCTGTGGTACGGCGCAGGGTTGGTGATTCTCGGCCTGCTGCTCGGCGCGCTGTTGTCCTGGTGGCTGAGCGGTGCGCTGCACCGGCTCACGGCGTATGCGCAGGCCGTTAGCGAAGGCCGGCGTGCCGAGTTGCCGCATTATCGTGGCGGCGAGCTCAAGCAACTGTCCACCGCTGTGGAGCACATGCGCACGCAGCTGGAAGGCAAGGCCTACGTCGAGCATTACGTGCACACCCTGACCCACGAATTGAAAAGCCCGCTGGCGGCGATTCGTGGCGCGGCGGAGTTGTTGCAGGGTGACATGACCCGCGAGCAGCAGCAGCGTTTCGTCGGCAATATCGACAGTGAAAGTGCGCGCTTGCAGCAGTTGATCGAGCGCCTGCTAAACCTGGCCCAAGTGGAACAGCGCCAGGGGTTGGAAGAACAAATCAGCATGCCGTTGGCCGCCTTGGTCGACGAGGTGCTCAAGGCCCAATGCGCGCGAATCGAAGGCGCCGGTTTACACATCGAACAGGCGATTACCGCGGATGTGAAAGTGTTCGGCGAGCCTTTCCTGCTGCGCCAGGCCTTGGGCAATCTGCTGGATAACGCCCTGGACTTCACGCCACCCGGTGGCACGTTGAGGTTCAGTGCGCACACCCAGCACAACGACGTGCAGGTGAGCCTGTTCAACCAGGCCGCGCCGATTCCCGACTACGCCTTGCCGCGCCTGAGTGAGCGTTTTTACTCCCTGCCACGCCCGACCAGCGGGCGCAAAAGCACCGGCCTTGGCCTCAACTTTGTCGAAGAAGTGGTGAAACTGCACGGCGGCGCCCTGCAGATCGGCAATGTGCAAGGCGGCGTGCAAGTGGTGCTGCATCTCCACACAGTCTCCACATTGCCCACATAAATCTCCCATACGCGCGGTTCACGCTCTGCCCATCAAAACAGGGAGAGACCCATGAACCGCAGCTTGCTTTTCAAACTTGGCGCGATTGCGCTGCTGATCCTGCTGTTGCTGATTCCGTTGCTGATGATCAACGGCATCATCAGCGACCGCCAGCAGATGCGCGATGGCGTATTGATGGACATCGCCCGCAGCTCAAGCTACAGCCAGCGCCTCACTGGCCCGGTGATGGTAGTGCCCTATCGCAAGACCGTCCGTGAGTGGAAGCTCAATGAAAAGCTCAACGAACGCTACGAGCAAGTCAGTGAAGTGCGCGGTCGTCTGTATTTCTTGCCGGAGCAGTTTGAACTCGACGGCAAGGTGCAAACCGAGCTGCGCTCGCGGGGCATTTACCAGGCGCGGCTGTTCCATGCAGACAACCGCATCAGTGGGCGTTTTGAGCTGCCTGCGCAGTTGGGCATCACGGAAAACTTTGCCGATTATCGTTTTGAGCCGGCGTATTTGGCGGTGGGTATCAGTGACATTCGCGGCATCGAAAATGCGCTGAAGCTGGAACTCGGCAGCCAACGCCTGGAGTTTGCGCCCGGCTCTCAAGTGGCCTGGCTGGGCGAGGGCGTGCACGTGATGCTGCCCGAGCAAGACAGCAGAAAACCAGCCCCGTTTGACTTCGCCTTTGACCTGCGCCTGCAAGGCACCGAGCAGATGCAAGTGGTGCCGGTGGGCAAGACCAGCCAGGTGAAACTGGCGTCGAACTGGCCGCACCCAAGCTTTGTCGGCAACTTTTTGCCAGCTCAGCGTGAGGTCACGGCTCAAGGCTTTAGCGCCCATTGGCAGACCACGTTCTTCGCCACCAACCTGGAAGAAACCCTGCGCGGCTGCGAGTGGGACAAGGTGTGTGACGACTTCAACAGCCGCAGCTTCGGCGTGCGCTTTATCGACCCGGTGGACCAGTACCTCAAGAGCGACCGCGCGATCAAATATGCGCTGCTGTTTATCGCCCTGACGTTCGCCGGCTTCTTTCTGTTCGAGGTGCTCAAGAACCTGGCGGTGCACCCGATTCAATACGCGTTGGTGGGCTTTGCCTTGGCGTTCTTTTACCTGCTGTTGTTGTCGTTGTCCGAGCACATTGGCTTTGGCCTGGCGTACCTGTTGTCGGCGAGTGCCTGTGTGTTGTTGATTGGGTTTTACGTGTGCCATGTGCTGCGCAGCATCGCCCATGGCCTGGGCTTTTCGGCAGGGTTGGCGGCGTTGTATGGCTTGTTGTACGGGCTGTTGAGCGCCGAGGATTACGCGCTGCTGATGGGCTCGCTGTTGCTGTTCGGCCTGCTGGGCACGGTGATGGTGCTGACGCGCAAGCTGGATTGGTATGGCGTGGGCAAGCGCAAGGTGCAGTTTGATCTGGAGGAGGTGCAATGATCGGGTTGCGCGAAGATCAGCAGGTGAGGGCGCAGCTGATAGGCAAAATTAACGCGCTGTTTTTTGTGGTAAATGGGCTCCCTGTGGCGAGCCCGCTTGCCACAGGTAGCGGGCTTGCCTCAAGGCAGGCTAGACCGGCGGCTGGGTCTCAAACATCGACGGCCGCTGGCTGACCTCGGCGTACCAATCGGCAAGCTTGGGGTTAGCCGTGCGCCATTGCAGGTCAGGGTGGCGGAAGTCCAGGTAACCCAGCGCGCAGGCCACGCTGATGGAGGCGATGTCGAAGCGGCTGGCCAGCTCGGCAATCGCCTCTTTCTCCAACTCGGCGACGGCGCGGCGGATTTTGTTGCGCTGCTCATCGAGCCATTGGGCCCAGTGCTTTTCTGCCGGGCGCATGGCGGTTTCGTAACGCACCAGCACGGCGGCATCCATGATGCCGTCGGCCATCGAGGCTAGGGTCAGGCGGCGCCACCGGGCGGAACCGTCGCGCGGTATCAGCGGGTTGCCGACATGCTGGTGGTCCAGGTAGTCGAGGATCACCCGGCTGTCGTGCAGCACCGAACCGTCGGCCAGGCGCAGGGCCGGGATCTTGCCCACGGGGTTTTCGCGAGCCAGCTGCGCATCCGGGTTGACCGGCGTCGGCATGCAGCCGTGCAGCGCCACACGGTCCTGCTGGCCGGTCTCGATCAGCAGCACGCGGACTTTGCGAACAAAGGGTGAGGCCGGGTTGTGAAACAAGGTCATGCTGGGCGCGGACATGGGCATTCCTCGAAATGGGCAGTGGCTAGCCTAGTGGGTTGCTCGGTGGCTGGCGAGTGGTGGGTGGGTGTTTTTGGCGGTCTCATCGCAGGCAAGCCAGCTCCCACAAGGGGAATGCATTTCAAGGTGGGAGCTGGCTTGCCTGCGATAGCGCCCTCAGCCGCGCCGCTTAAATAACGCCCAAACACCAATGACAGCAGGAACCCCCAACCCCACCCAACTGAGCGAATCCCACAGCCCATCCCCCAGCAACGCGGCAAACAACCCGGCCGCGCTGAGCACGCCAATCCCCAGCGGTATGCCAAACACCTTCCAGAAATTCGACTGGCGCGGCTTCATACCTGGGCCGCCTTGCGCCGCACGATCCACAGGTACACGCCGCTGCCCAGCATGATGATGGTCAGCACATCCAACAGCGCCCAGAGGATCTTCATCGGCATGCCGCCGTAGTCACCGAAGTGCAACGGCTGGGACATGCCCATGGCGTCCATGTACCACGGCCGCTCGGCGATAGCGGTGACGGCCAGGGTGCTGGCGTCGATCAGCACCGGCGTGAGCAAGTGCGAGGTCAGGTGCGTGCTGCCCTTCATGAACACCGCGTAATGGTGCTCACTGGAAAAGCGCGTGCCGGGGAAGGCGATAAAGTCTGGCTGCATGCCGGGCGCGGCCTTGGCGGCGATGCTCAGCAGCTCGGTAGCCGGTGCACGCAAGGTCAGCGGCGGCGCGTTTTTGTACGGTTCGATCATGGCGCTGAGGCTGTCCTGGCGCCACGCGGCGATGATCAGGTCGGCGCAGGCACTGATTACGCCGGTCACGCCCACCACCAGCGCCCAGGTCAGTGTGACCACGCCGATCAGGTTGTGCAGGTCAAGCCAGCGCAGGCGAGTGGATTTGTCCTGGCGCACAGTGGCGAACTTCACGCGGCGCATGAACGGCAGGTACAGCACCGTGCCGGAAACAATCGCCACCACAAACAGAAGGCCCATGAACGCCAACAGCAACTTGCCCGGCAGGCCGGCAAACATGTCCACATGCAGGCGCAGCAGGAACAGCGTCAGCCCGCCATTGGCCGCCGGCGTTTCCACGGCTTCGCCAGTGCGCGCATCGAGCATGAAGGTGTGGGACGCGTTGGGTTCGGTGCCGGCCGTCGCGGCCATGATCGCGATCACGCCGTTCTTGTCGTCCTCGTCCCACGCCAGGTATTGCATCGCCTCACCCGGGCGATGCGCCTGGGCTTTGGCCACCAGTTGCTCAAGGTTCAGCTGTGGGGTGTTGGCAGGCATCTGCTGGAGTTCGGGCTCGTTGCCCAGCAGGTGATCGATCTCGTGATGAAACACCAACGGCAGGCCGGTGAGGGCGAGCAGCAGCAGGAACGCCGTGCAGATCAGGCTGGTCCAGGTGTGGATGAAGGACCAGTGGCGGATGGTTTTGCTTTTCATTTTCGAACCTTCAGACACACCAAAGCCGCCCCGAAGGACGGCCTGGTTATTAACTCAGCCGATTACCACTGGTAGGTGGCGCTGGCGACTACGCTGCGTTGGTCGCCGAAGTAGCAGTAGGAAGCATCACAGGTGGAAATGTAGTCCTTGTTGAACAGGTTAGTGGCGTTGAGTTTCAACGAGGCACCTTTGAGGCTGCTGTCGAGGCTGCCCAGATCGTAATGCACGGCACCGTCGAACACGGTGTAGGCATTTGCTTTACCCAGCCATGTGTTGGCCTGGTCGCCATAGGTGTTGCCGGTGTAGCGGGCACCAAAGCCGATGCCGAAACCATCGAGTACACCGTTGTGCCAGGTGTAGTCGGTCCACAGGGAGGCTTGCTGGTTTGGCATCAACTGCAGGCGGTTGCCCTTGAAGCTGCCTTTTTGCACTTCGGATTTTGCCAGCGTGTACGCGGCGATCACTTTGAGGTTTTCGGTGACGTCGGATACGGCTTCCAGCTCCAGTCCTTTGACTTTCACTTCGCCGGTTTGGTCGGTGACAGACTGGCCGCCTGCGCCGGTGCTAGAGACAAGCACGTTTTTCTGAGTCAGGTCATACACCGCCGCACTCAGCAAAGTGTTTGAGCCGGGCGGCTGGTATTTGATCCCCAGTTCCCATTGCTTGCCTTCGGTGGGCTTGTACGACTTGAGCGGGTCAACACTGGCATTGCTGGCGGGCTGGAAAGATTCGGCGTAGGACAGGTATGGCACAAAGCCCGAGTCGAACACGTAGCTCAGTGCCGCGTTGCCACTGAAGTTTTTGCTGCGGTCGGTATTGGTCGCGTCGTTCTTGTTGAAGTAGGTCGTGCCTTGATGCACCCAGTCTTCACGCCCGCCGAGGGTCAGGCGCCATTTGTCCAAAGCCATCTGGTCTTGCACATAGAGGCCGGTCTGTATCGTCTTCTGGTTATAGTCGTAGTAAGCATCGGCGCGTGCCGGACGCACTACCGGTGTTGTGTTGACGGGGTTGAAGATGTTGACGCGCCCAGCGCCACCATAGATCGACAGGTAAGAAGTGTCGGTGCGCTGGTGGTCCAGGCCCAGTAGCAGAGTATGGGTGACATCACCGGTCGAGAAGTCGGCTTGGAAATTGTTGTCGACCGCGAATTGGCCGATGTTCTCGTCCACGTTGGTCGAGGTGCGGTCGATATTGCCCGCTGCATCAACCGGATAATAGCCGAAGGCGCCCACGGTCAGTTGCTGGAATGACAGCTCGGACTTGGTATAGCGCAGGTTCTGCTTGAACTGCCAGGTATCGTTGAAACGATGCTCGAAGGCATAGCCCAGCGCGTAGTAGGTGCGGTCGTAGAACTCGTAATCCGGGTCGCCCAGGTTTTTGTGGTGCGAGACTTTGCCCAGCGCAGAGTCGATTTTGGTACCCACAATCGGCAAGAACTGACTGGTGGCACCCGTATCGTCACGGGTGAACTGCGACAGGAAAGTCAGCTTGGTGTCGGTATCAATATTCCAGGTCAGGCTCGGCGCGATGTTATAGCGCTTGTTGTCGATGTGATCGACCTGGGTGTCGGCATCGCGCACTACGCCGCTGATGCCATACAGGAACTGGCCTTCATCATCGATTTTGCCGGTGCTGGCAAAGTTGATCTGGCGGTAGTTGTCACTGCCGTATTGCAGCTGGATAGCATGGCTCGATTCCTCGTTGGGGCGGCGGCTGACCATGTCCAGCAGGCCGCCCGGTGGCGTCTGACCGTAGACCGACGAAGCCGGGCCGCGCAGCAGGGCGAGACGATCGAGGTTCCAGGTTTCGGCTTTTGGGTTGGCATACACACCGCGTGGCAGTGGCAGGCCGTCAAGGAACTGCGTGGGTTCGAAACCGCGCACGCGCATCCAGTCGTAACGGGTGTCGCTGCCGTAGCTGGAAGATACGATGCCGGGCATATATTTAACCGCGTCATCGAGGTTCTGGACGTTGCGGTCCTGCATCTGCTGGCGGGTGGCGACGGAGATCGAGCGCGGCGCTTCAACCAGTGCTGTATCGGTCTTGGTGCCCGCTGCGGTGCGTGTCGCCAGATAGCCAGTCACCGGCCCCCATGCACTTTCAGTGTTGCCTTGAGCAATGATGCTGGTCTCGGCCAATGCAACCACCCCGTCAGGAATCGCAACCAGGGAATAAGTCCCCGCGCTGCTTTGCTCCAACTGCAACCCAGTCCCCCGCAACGCTTCCCGCAACGCGCCTTGCGCATCGAATGGGCCCTTGACCGGTGCCGAGGTCTTGCCCGATGCCAGCGAAGGATTAAGCGTCAACGCAAGACCGGCTTGGCTGGCGATCTGGTTCAGGGTGCTGGCCAATGGGGCCGCCGGCAGGTTGTACGCGCGCACGCTGGAAGCCTGTTCGGCGGCGATCAGCGCGGTGCTGGCCAGCGGGGCGCTAAGGGCAATGGCCACGGCCAACAGGCTGGGGCGCAACAAGGTGTCTAGCGTGCGGGACATAGGACGGCTCCTGAATGGAAACATTTCTCAATTGCCTAGGTGCCGAGCGAGAATCAAAAAGTGATAGGGCCAAGCGAAAATAAATCTGTGAATGCTCACAACTGTTCGAACTGCATGGCCCTCAGGGCTCAGGATAGCGGGGGTTCTCAGCCGACGGCCCACTGCAGTTTGTCGGCCAGTGCTTCAGGGTAATCGTCGACATTGGAGATCGCAGCGCGCGTGGCTTCGCCATGGCCGAAGGTTTCGATCAGCAGCTCGACGTGTGTGGTCAGGAAATCGCTCAACGTATCAAGCCGTTGCTCAAGCGCGCGGTAGCGGGCAATGTCCATGAGGCCTTCGCTGATGAACCAGGCCGCGTGTTTGTTCAGGTACTCCAACACGTAAAGGCCGCACAGCGCGCTTGCCAGTTCCTTGGCCAGCCCTTGGGCCAGTGAGTCGCCGGCCCGGACTGCGCTCTCGATGGCCAGGCGGTGGGCATAGGCCTCACCCGCGCGGGCAACGATCATCAATTGCGAGTTCCAGATCTGCATGTCGTCTTCTCCCTCGCCACGGTGCTGGGCAACATGGTCGGCAACCTGCTTGAGCAAGCGGTACTCCAAGGTGTGAGCCATGGCCAGCCAATACTCGGCATCATCCAGCTTGCCTTGTGGGTCTGGCGGGGTGGGTTCGCTCAAGGGCTGGCCGATCAAGACCTTGGCCGCGTCCAGCAGGATCATGCGGTTATTGCCACCGGCATCCTGATAGATCTTGGCCATGCCTTCGTAGTCGGCGAAGCGATTGAGGTTAAGCGCACCGGCCACCCCGCAGCGCAAGCGGCATTCTGTCGCCAGTGCTTCGGCGGCGGGGGCGCAGAGCGCTTTGGTCAGCGCCAGGGTCTGGCTGATGGCGGCCCACGGTGTCCACGTCACATCGCCTGTGCCGGTAGCTTGCAGCGACGCCTGACTGGCCGTGCCTTCAATCCACAGGCGCGCGGAGTCATTGGCAAAGCATTTCATGACATACGCGGTGGCCAGGCAACCGAACAGCGCGCGGCGTTGAGTGCGAAACGCCAGCAGGCTGGTGCCGTTGCCGATGCGCGCCTGCGTGGTGCGGCGGTTGGCATGGGTCAGGGCCAGGGTGGAACAAGCCAGCATCACCGAGCTCAAGCCGACACCGACCATTGCCCATACATTTTTGGGCGCGAACAGTGAGCGAATCAGGCGTCGGTCGGTGCTGCCCAGCGGGTCGTGGAACTGGTTGGATGCGCTGATCGAGGCGCCATCGCGAAGCCACGCATCGAAGGGCAGACGCACGTGATCAAAGCTTGCCAGGCCGTAATCCAGTGGCACTGCACGAATTTCTGTCGGTGACGACATTGAAATACCCGGGCGCGGGCCCTGGGCATCACTCATTGGCAGCACAAAAGCGAATACGCCACAGTGCTGGCCTTGCACGATGACTTGGGCAAACACCACGCCGACCTTGTTCAGGTTATTGATACCCACGTTGGCGAATTTCAAGGCCGCCTTGTTTGGCGTATTCAGCACAAAGGTACGCGTGTCGGCGTCGAAGGTTGCCTCGACACACGCGCCCATATGGGAGTTGCTGTGCCCTATCTCGGTCAGTGCGTAAACCCCCAGGGTTTCGCCAGCCTCCAGTTCGCGGCGCCACGTTGCCGCATGAGGGTGATCCTGCTCGAACGCCAGGAGTGTGCCGATGCATAGCCCCTGCTGAATCACGCATCCCATGAACAACGAGGGGTCACTAATCGCCGCATGGCTGGCCACGGCCATCAACAGTTGCGGTTGTTTGAACGCGTGAATGCCTTCGGGCAGCTGGCGCATCAAATGTTGCAAGCGCTGGTAGGTCTGTCGATGCCCGTCGTGGAAGCTCTGGTTGGCGCGGGGATGGAGCTGCCGGTCGCTGAAAATCCTGGCCATTTGCGCGTGTGCCTGAGCGTCGACGGGGCCATTGGCCAACTCACGCAAAGCCGCGACCGCGGCCTGTTCAGTCGGCGCTTTGAGCAACAAGTGGTGCAGGGTTTCGATGGGTTCTGCAAGCGGTGCGTACGTCTGTGCAGGTGGCAAGCTCTTGCGTATGCACATCGACATGCCGCTGTTCACCCCGAGGTCGATAAACACGGTGTGTTCGTCGGTCGGCAGTTGCGCCAGTGTGTGGGGCAGGTTGGTCGGTTGCGTGACGCCCCGGGTAAACATTTCATGCAGGTCGTCCGTGGCCTCATAGCGACGTCCCAGCACGGTTGAGTAGATCGGTGTGTTGAAGGGTTTGGCTGTCAGCGGTTGTAGGTTCTCGAGGAGGCGCCGGGCAACTTCCTGGTGATGGGGGTAGTGTGAGGCGTAGGCGATCGCGACCGGCCGCAAAGGATGCGCGCTGTCGTCATGGTGGGCAAGCAGGTGTTCAAGGTCTGCCGTCTCGCCGCTGATGATGCATTGTGCCGGCGCGTTGACGGAGCCCAGCACCAGGTTCGACGCGGGGAAACGGTCCAGCAGTGCTTGAGTGGCCTGCGCTGAAAGGTTGATCAGCAGCATGGTGCCTCGTCCCTCTTCGGCGCGGTAGGCGTCGTTGAGAGCACAGACCGCGCGGGCGCCCTGGGCAATGTCGAGCACTCCGGCACAGACCCTGGCCGCAATTTCGCCGAAGCTTTGCGCCAGGATCAACGTCGGACGAACACCTGCATCCTCAAGCAACTGATTGAGCACCACGGCCGCGCCATACAGCGCCAACTGCGCGATGCCGGAAGGCAGAGGGAGCCTGTGATCCCGGGTCAGCAGTACTTGCGTTACAAGCCCAGGTTTTGGCTCGGGTTCGTACTGCGCAGCCTCGTTTTCGATAATTGCCAGAAGGGTGTCAATTCGGTGCCTGGTTTCAGGAACGCATTGATACAACTCGGTCAGCGCACCACAAGGATCGCTGCCTTGGCCGGGAAACGCGAAGACGTAGCTCTGACGTGAGATGTTTAGTTGGGTTGACATGGAACCATCCTCGTTAGCCTAACAGGGAACGCTTTTACCAGCGTCATGCTGGAAAAAACGAAGGCTCATTGGATGGCAAAAGAGGGTGGTGCGGATCTGTGAGATATGACAGTTCTTTGGACTATTTCGAAATAACCCTAATTCAGTTATGGCTGATGGACCCACCTTGCGCTGGCCCTGCGATAACCTTGGTCCACCACGGCGTGTGCTGCTCGATCTGCACCGGCAAGGTCGGCAGCAGCGCATTCAGCGCCAGCGTGGTGTCGTGCAGCGGGAAGCTGCCGGTGATGCGCAGGTCGGCCACGCTTTTATCCACACCCAAATAGCCGCTGCGGTAGCGGCTGAGTTCCTTGACCACATCGCCCAGGCGGGCGTTGTCGACCACCAGCATGCCGCGTGTCCAGGCGTCGGCGGCGTGGGTGACGGCAAGCGCAGGGCCGAGGCCGTGGCTGCGCATCAGCACTTGCTGGCCTTGTTCGAAAATCTGTTCCGTGTGCAATGCCCCTGGCTGGGCGGCCACGGCGGACTGCAGCACGCTCAAGCGCGTGGCGTCGTCTTCGCGTTTTACGATGAACCGCGTGCCCAGGGCCCGCAGGCTGCCGTCGCGGGTTTGGACATAGAACGGGCGGGCATCGTTGTGGCCGGTTTCGACAAGGATTTCGCCTTCCTGCAGCACGATCAGCCGGCGTTTTTCATCAAAGCGCACGTCGATGGCGCTGTGGGTGTTGAGGTTGATCAGAGTGCCGTCCGTCAGTTTCAGCGTGCGCTGCTCGCCCGTGGCGGTGCGTTGGTCGGCCAGCCAGTAGTGGATCGGCACGTAACGCTCGCCGGCAAACAACGCCAGGCCGCACACCAACGCGATACTCGCCAAGCCGCTCCCAAGCTTGCGCACGCGCTGGCGAATGCCCTCGCGTGACTGCAACAACGCCGCCCGCGCCGGGCCTGCGGCCGCGCTGAAACGCTGGTCGAGCATGCCCAACTGGCGCCAGGCGCGTGCATGTTCGTCATTGCTGGCCAGCCATTTGGCGAATTCTTCCTGTTCCACAACGCTGCCATCGCCCGAGTCGAGGGACAGTTGCCAGGCAATCGCAGCATCCAGCACACGGGCCGAGACCGGTTTGGAACTGATCGCGGTCACAACGGCTCGCCATACAGCGCGATGTAGCACTGGCGAATGCCCTGGGCCAGGTATTGGCGCACGCGCGGCACTGAAACGCCGAGGCGCTGGGCGATTTCGGCGTGGCCCAGGCCATCGAGGCGGTTGTAGAGGAAGGCGGCGCGGGCCTTACTCGACAGCTTGCCGAGCAGGCGGTCGATGGCCTTGAGGTCTTCGAGGATCAGGTGCTGTTCTTCCGGTGAAGGGTGTTCGCTTTCCGGGATCAGCATTAATTCGGTGAGGTAGGCCTGTTCGAGGGCTGCGCGCCGGAAGTAGTCGAACAACAACCCTTTGGCGATCGCCACCAGAAACGCGCGTGGCTCGCGGGGTTCGCGCAGCTCTTCACGGCCCAGCAGACGCATGAAGGTGTCTTGGCTGAGGTCTTCGGCGCGGCTCGGGCAGGCCACGTTGCGGCGCAACCACGCCAACAGCCAGCCACGATGGTCGCGGTACAACGCGCCAACAAGCTCACTGTGTGGGTTTTGGACCGACGACAAGGCATCACCGAATAAAAGAGAGGTTTAAACTAACGAGAATTATTCGCGATTGTGTCAGAGGCAGGCAGTGGGCGCAATTGGCGTCTGTCGGGCGATCATTCCCACGCTCTGCATGGGAATGCCTCACTGGACGCTGCGCGTCCCGCTAGAAACCGGGCGCTTGTTTACGCCGTTTCCATTGGCTCAAGCGTTCCTGAAGCGCTTGCGGGGAGTCGATGTGCTGCTGGCGCGCACGACTAAACAGGATGAGCATCAACTCCGCCGTGGCCAGGGCATCGGCGCTGGCGTGATGGCGCTCACCCACCTGCAGCTTGAAGTGGCTGATCCAGTCGTCCAGCCCGGCTTCACGGATATTCGCTTCGGGGCAGAGGAGCGGGGCGATGTCGGCAACGTCCAAAAAAACATGGGCGAGGCGATAACCCAGGCTGTCCTTGAGTGCCCGGCACAGCATGTGTTGATCGAACGGCGCGTGGAAAGCCAGCAGTGGGCTGTCGCCAACAAACGCCAGGAAATCCAGCAGCGCCTCGACCGGGTCGCTGCCGGCGGCGATGGCGCTGGGGCCGAGGCCGTGGATCAGCACGCTGGGGCTGAGTTTTGTTTCGGCTCGGTGCAGGGTGCGCTCGAACATTTGCGAGAAATCCACGGCGCCGTCCTCAATCACTACGGCGCCGATGGACAACACCTGGTCACGGTTGAGGTTCAGGCCGCTGGTTTCCAGGTCGACCACTACCCAACGCTGGCTGCGTAAGGCGTTGTCGCCCAGCACTGCGGGTTTGGGCAATTGCTCCAGGCGCCGCTGTTGGACCGCGTCGAGGCCAGGCTTTTTCGTACGCAGCCAGTCGAACAAGCTCACAGCTGATACCGAAAGGTCAGGCTGCTTTGCAGGCGCTGGGCCTGGCGCAGGGATTCACGCAGGATGCGCCGGTCCAGGTGGTTGAGGCTGTCGGGGTCGACTCGGTTGGAGTACGGCTGGTTCTCGCGGGTTTGTAACTGGTGCTGCTGCATGCGGGTTTGCTGGATGAAGTGGTAGGCCTCTTCGTATGCGGCGCCGTCCAAGGGCTCAATGACCTCTTTATCCACCAACTGGCGCAGGCGCTCCAGGGTGTTGTTGGCGTGGATGCCGTTGGCCAGGGCCAGCAGGCGCGCGCCATCCACAAAGGGTGTGAGGCCCTGCACCTTGAGGTCGAGGGTGGCTTTTTCGCCGCCTTTGCGTGTCAGCACAAAGTCCCGGAAGCGACCCACCGGCGGGCGCTGGCGCAAGGCGTTCTCGGCCAGCATGCGTTGGAACAGCCGGTTATCCGCGACCTGATCGAGAATGCCCTGGCGCAATTGCTCGCAACCCTGTTCATCGCCCCACACCACGCGCAAATCGAAATAGATGCTCGACCCCAGCAGGTTCTCCGGCGTCGCCTCACGGATAAATGCCCCGAAGCGCCGCGCCCATTCGGCCCGCGACAAGCACAGCTCGGGGTTGCCGGCCATGATATTGCCCTTGCACAAACTGAAGCCGCACAACGCCAGGCTCTGGTTGATTTGCTGCGCCAGGGGCAACAAACGGCCGCGAATCTCGTCGGCTTCGGCGGCGTCCTTGGCGTCGAACAGGATGCCGTTGTCCTGGTCGGTAAACAGCGTTTGCTCGCGGCGGCCTTCGCTGCCGAAACATAACCAACTGAATGGCACGCCGGGGTCGCCTTTGTCGGCCAACGTCAGCTCGATCACCCGGCACACGGTGTGATCGTTGAGCAGGGTAATAATGTGGGTGATCTGGGTGGAGGACGCGCCATGGGCCAGCATGCGTTCCACCAGTTGGCCGATTTCACCGCGAATCGCCACCAGGTGTTCCACCCGTGGCGCGTTGCGGATGGTGCGGGCCAGGTGCACCAGGTCCACCCGCTGCAGGGAAAACAGGTCGCGCTCAGACACCACGCCGCACAGGCGCTGGTATTTCACCAGGCACACATGGGCGATGTGCCGCTCGGTCATGGCAATGGCGGCGTCAAAGGCGCTGTGGTCCGGGCTCAAATAGAACGGCGCCTGGGTCATATGGCCTGCGATGGCCTGATTGAAGTCACTGGTGCCGTCGGCCACCACTTGGCGCAGGTCGCGCAGGGTGAAAATCCCCAGAGGCGCCTTGTGTTCGTCGACGATCACGATGCTGCCCACCTGCTGCTCATGCATCAGCGTCACCGCCTCGCGCAGCGGCGTGTTCGGGCTGCACGTGACCGGATGGCGCATGGCCAATTCGCCCAGGCGCGTGTTCAATGAGTATTGGGTGCCGAGGGTTTCCACGGCTTTTTGCTGCACCTGTTGGTTCACTTGGTCTAACAGGCTGCTGACGCCGCGCAGGGCAAAGTCGCGAAACGGGCTCGAAAGCGCGAACAGCTTTATAAACGCCGGCTTGTTCAGTTGCAGGCAGAAGGTGTCTTCGGCGGCTTTGTGCTCAGTGCGGGTGGCGCGTTCGCCCAGCAGTGCGGCGAGGGGGAAACACTCGCCGGTGGCGATTTCGAAGGTGGTTTCGGTCGCATCTTGATTCAGCAGCGGGCGTTCGCCGACGACTCGGCCCTGCTTGACGATGTAAAAGTGCTCCACCGGCCCGCCCGACGGCGTGAGGATGCTGTCGCCTTGGCCGTAGAAGCGCAATTGGCACTGTTCGACCAGAAACGCCAGGTGCGCGTTTTCCATCTGGTTGAACGGGGGAAAGCGTTGCAGGAATTGCAGGGTGCCGTGGATGTTCTGCAACACGGCAGTTTTTCCCGCCTGCGTGAAAGCATCAGCTTTACTCATAACAGTGACCGCAGTTTCTTGTCGTTATCGTTCTTTATGGTCGGCCCCCGTGCCCTGGGTGCCCATTGGACGTAAGTCTAGGTAGCGGTAAATCCATTCACGAATAGGGAAAAACCTTACACGACTATCGTCCAAACCCCGTAGAACGCCCACTAGGCAAACTTTCCGACGAAGTGCACATTGTTCGCACTTCCGCAGATGTCTGACGAGTGTGCTGCGAGATTGATGAGAACTGCTGAGAAACGTATGTCCGACCACGATATTTTGAGTGATGCCGAGCGCGAGGCGCTGAGCGCCGTGATGCTGGAGCCCGATCTACCGCCACAACGCGTGTTGATTGTTGATGATGACAAGGACGCGCGCGAACTACTGGCGGAGATCCTGGGCCTGGACGGCATTCGCTGCATGACCGCCGACAGTGGTGAGTCGGCGTGGGATTTGTTGGAATCCAGCAGTTCCATTGGCCTGTTGATTACCGATCTGCGCATGGAGCCCAGCAACGGGCTTAAATTGATCGAGAAAGTGCGCAGTTCCGAGCGCGCGGCGTTGCCGATCATCATCATGTCGGGGGACGCCGAAGCGCCGGATGTGATTGATGCAATGCATTTGAGCGTGGTGGACTTTTTGCTCAAGCCGATTGATAGCGTGAAGCTGGCGAAGATGGTCAAGCGCGAGTTGGGCATGGCTTCCTGATTTTTTGGCTGTGCTCGCGAAAGCGCCAGTCCAATCGCTACACAACTTAGTAAAAAAGGCCCTGATCTCGCGATCAGGGCCTTTTCTTTTACAGGCCGTTTTTAGCCTTGAACTCACGACGCCTGCGGTGCAACACCGGCTCGGTGTAACCGTTAGGCTGCTTAGTCCCTTCAATCACCAACTCCACCGCCGCCTGGAACGCGATGTTGCTGTCGAAATCCGGTGCCAGCGGGCGATACAGCGCATCCCCGGCGTTCTGACGGTCTACCACCGGCGCCATGCGCTTGAGGCTTTCCATCACCTGGGCTTCGTTGACGATGCCGTGGCGCAACCAGTTGGCGATGTGCTGGCTGGAGATGCGCAGGGTAGCGCGGTCTTCCATCAGGCCGACGTCGTTGATGTCCGGCACTTTCGAACAGCCTACGCCTTGGTCGATCCAGCGCACCACATAACCGAGGATGCCCTGGGCGTTGTTGTCCAGTTCGTTGCGGATTTCTTCGTCGGACCAATCGGTGTTGCTGGCCAGAGGAATCGTCAGGATGTCGTCCACCGACGCACGCTCGCGCGTGGCCAGTTCGGCCTGACGCGCGAACACATCGACCTTGTGGTAGTGCAATGCGTGCAGCGCTGCCGCCGTCGGCGATGGGACCCACGCGGTGTTGGCGCCAGCCAGTGGGTGAGCGATTTTCTGTTCGAGCATCGCCGCCATCAGGTCGGGCATCGCCCACATGCCTTTACCGATCTGCGCACGCCCTTGCAGGCCGGTGCTCAGGCCGATATCAACGTTCCAGTTTTCGTAGGCGCCGATCCATTTCTCGGCTTTCATGGCCGCTTTGCGCACCATCGCGCCGGCTTCCATGGAGGTGTGGATCTCGTCGCCGGTACGGTCGAGGAAACCGGTGTTGATAAACACCACGCGCTCGCTGGCCGCCTTGATGCAGGCCTTGAGGTTGACCGTGGTACGGCGCTCCTCGTCCATGATCCCGACTTTGAGGGTGTTGCGCGGCAGGTTCAGCACTTCTTCGATGCGGCCGAACAGCTCGTTGGTGAACGCCGCTTCTTCGGGGCCGTGCATTTTCGGTTTGACGATGTACACCGAACCGGTGCGGCTGTTCTTGCGGCTGCTGTTGCCATTGAGGCTATGGATCGCCGCCAGGCTGGTGAGCAGGCCGTCGAGAATGCCCTCAGGCACTTCGTTGCCGTCTTTGTCGAGGATCGCATCGATGGTCATCAGGTGGCCAACGTTGCGCACGAACAGCAGCGAACGGCCGTGCAGGGTCACGTCCTGGCCGTCCACTCCGGTGTAGACGCGGTCGGGGTTCATGGTGCGGGTGAAGGTCTTGCCGCCCTTGGCCACTTCTTCGGCCAGGTCGCCCTTCATCAGGCCGAGCCAGTTGCGGTAGATCACCACTTTGTCGTCGGCATCGACGGCGGCGACGGAGTCTTCGCAGTCCATGATGGTGGTCAGCGCAGCTTCCATCAGCACGTCTTTGACGCCGGCGGCGTCGGTCTGGCCGACCGGGGTGCTGGCGTCAATCTGGATCTCGAAGTGCAGGCCGTTGTGTTTCAGCAGGATTGCAATCGGCTCGGCCGCTGGGCCTTGGAAACCGATCAACTGGGCATCGTCGCGCAGGCCGCTGTTGCTGCCGCCTTTAAGGCTGACGATCAGCTTGCCATCAACGATCTTGTAGCCGGTGGAATCGACGTGGCTGCCCGCCGTGAGCGGCGCCGCTTCGTCGAGGAACGCACGGGCGAAGGCGATGACCTTGTCGCCACGGACCTTGTTGTAACCCTTGCCCTTCTCGGCGCCGCCGGCTTCGCTGATGGCGTCGGTGCCATACAGCGCGTCATACAGCGAGCCCCAACGCGCGTTGGAGGCGTTGAGGGCGAAACGCGCATTCATCACCGGCACCACCAGCTGAGGGCCGGCCATGCGGGCAATTTCGTCATCGACGTTTTGGGTCGAGGCCTGGAAGTCTGCGGCTTCTGGCAGCAGGTATCCGATGTCTTGCAAGAAGGCTTTGTAGGCCGCCGGGTCGTGGGCCTGGCCGGCATGCGTCTGGTGCCAGGTGTCGATTCGCGCTTGGAAATCGTCGCGTTTGGCGAGTAGGGCTTTGTTCTTCGGTGCCAGGTCGTGGATGACCTTGTCGGCGCCGGCCCAGAACTGGTCGGCAGTAATGCCGGTGCCGGGAATGGCTTCGTTGTTCACGAAGTCGAACAGGACTTTGGCGACCTGCAGGCCACCGACTTGAACGTGTTCAGTCATTGCTTGCCTCACTCTGCGGAGCTTATGCGCTTTTTCAGATTTTCATTATGTAGTGCACGGTTGGGCATACTACATGATGACTTGCGGTTGTGAAAATTAGACTAAATACGTCGTTTAGCGACCCACTTTGGTCGTACGGTCACAGCGGAGTACCGGATGTTCTCAAAAAACTATTCGATTGTTCCAGATAAATATAAAAATGGTACACGATTTGTTTTCGAGGGCTCACGAGTCCACCTTGTAGATTGAATTCAGAGGGCTTCGCCATGGACCATCTTGTACTCACTATTATCGCCGCCGACAAACCCGGGCTGGTTGAACGCATCGCGCAGAACATTGCTGCCCACGGCGGCAACTGGCTGGAAAGCCGTATGGCGCACATGGCCGGGCAATTTGCCGGGATCCTGCGGGTCAGCGTGCCGACAGAAAGCCGTCAGGATCTGGTGAATGCGCTGGAGGACTTATCCACACATGGCATTCGCGTACTGGTGGGCGAGGGCAGCACCGGCCAGGCGTCGGCTGCAAAGGCGATCCTGATGACGCTGGTGGGCAATGATCGGTCGGGCATCGTGCGTGAGATCACGGCGCTGTTGAGCAAGCAGGGCGTCAACCTGGAGCGGCTAAGCACCGACGTGCGCCCGGCGCCCATGAGCGGTGATCCGTTGTTCAATGCCGAGGCGCTGTTGCAGGTGCCGTCGTCGCTGTCGCTTGAGACATTGCAGGCGTCGCTGGAAACCTTGGCGGATGACTTGATGGTGGAACTGCGCAGCGAAGAGTAATTGCCTACAGGGTTATGCATGGAAATCTTGCATGGGCCTGTGGATAACCTGTAGAGACCCGGCGCTATGCCACACCGGCCGGGCCTCTTCCACCGTTGAGCAAAAAACGATCAGTTTCAACGGCTTGTGCACAAATGGCGGGGATCAGGTTGTGGGTAACCTTGGGGTGGATGCCTGCAAGCCACGCCCGTTGTGGCTTGCAGAGGTTTGTATGTTATTTGATCAGCGTTTACGCAGGGTCAGCCACGCATCCAGGCTGTAGACCACCAAGCCGGCCCAGATAAACGCGAAGGCAATCAGGGTGCTCGTTGCCAAGTGCTCGCCGAACAACAGCACCGCTTCAAGCAGCACCAGGGTCGGCGCCACATACTGCAAGAAGCCCAGCGCGGTGTAGGGCAAATGCCGCGCAGCCGCGTTGAAGCACACCAGCGGGATCAGCGTCACCGGGCCTGCGGCCACCAGCCACCAGGCTTCGGACGTGCTCCAGAATTCAAGCTGTGCACTGTGCGCCGACGGGTTGAACAGCAACCACGCCACGGCGATCGGCACCAGCATCCAGGTTTCTACCACCAGCCCCGGCAGCGCCTTGACCGGCGCCTGCTTGCGGATCAAGCCGTAGAAGCCGAACGTCAGCGCCAGCACCAGCGACACCCACGGCAAACTGCCGACCTGCCACACCTGCTGCATCACGCCCACTGCAGCCAGCCCGACGGCCATCCACTGCAAGCGGCGCAGGCGTTCGCCGAGGATCAGCATGCCCAGCAGCACATTTACCAGCGGGTTGATGTAGTAACCCAGGCTGGCTTCGAGCATGCGCCCGCTGTTCACCGACCACACATAGGTCAGCCAGTTAGCCGCAATCAACGAACCGCTGAGTGCCAGGATCGCCAGGCGCTTGGGGTTGTCGCGCAGTTCGCGGAACCAGCCCGGGTGTTTCCACACCATCAGCAACAAACCGCCGAACAGCGCCGACCACAACACGCGGTGCACGATGATTTCGGCGGCAGGAACGCTGGCGATGGCTTTGAAGTAAATCGGGAACAGGCCCCAGATGATATAGGCGCTCAGGCCCAGGATGTACCCTTTGCGAGGGTTGGCGGCTTGCATTGCAGAATCCTTGCTTAGGCAGCTAACAAAGGCGCAATTGTAAGGATTTTTGTCAGGCGATGGGTGATGCTTTTCTGTGGGCGCTGGCTTGCCTGCGATGGCATCACCTCAGTGTGACTGATACACCGATGTGGCTGCATCGCAGCGGTGCGGCGATCCGACAAGCCAGCTCCCACAAGGAGTAGCGGCAGTGTCAGAACAGTTTCAGCGGTTCTTCATTCAGCGCCGACAACTGCTCGCGCAACGCCAACACCTGATCACCCCAATAGCGCTCGCTGCCAAACCACGGGAAGCTGTGCGGGAACGCCGGGTCATCCCAGCGCCGTGCCAGCCAGGCGCTGTAGTGCATCAGGCGCAAGGCGCGCAGGGGCTCGATCAGTGCCAGTTCGCGTGGGTCGAAGTCGTGGAACTCCTGATAACCGTCCATCAATTCCGACAGCTGGCCGAGGCATTCCTGACGGTCGCCAGCAAGCATCATCCACAGATCCTGCACGGCCGGGCCCATGCGGCAGTCATCCAGGTCGACGATATGGAACATCTCGTCGCGGCACATCATGTTGCCGGGGTGGCAATCGCCGTGCATGCGGATGTTCTTGTGCGGCGTGGCCTTGTACACCTCTTCCACCCGCTTGAGCAGGTCGCGGGCCACGGACTCGTAGGCCGGCAGCAGGCTATTGGGAATGAAGTTGCCTTCGAGCAAGGTGGTGAGGGAGTCGTGACCGAAGTTCTTCACCCCCAAGGCTTCGCGGTGTTCGAACGGGCGGGTGGAACCCACCGCGTGCAAACGGCCGAGCAATTGCCCCAGGCGATAGAGCTGATCGAGATTACCCGGCTCCGGCGCACGGCCGCCACGGCGGGGGAACAGGGTGAAGCGGAAACCGGCGTGTTCGAACAGGCTTTCGCCGTTGTGGATCATCGGCGCGACCACCGGCACTTCGCACTCGGCCAGTTCGAAGGTGAAGCGGTGTTCTTCAAGGATCGCTTCGTTGGTCCAGCGCTGCGGCCGGTAAAACTTGGCGATCAGCGGTTCGGAGTCTTCGATGCCCACCTGGTAGACGCGGTTTTCGTAGCTGTTAAGCGCCAGAATGCGAGCATCGCTGAGGAAACCGATGCTTTCGACGGCGTCGAGCACCAGGTCGGGGGTGAGTGTTTCAAACGGATGGGCCATGCGAACTCCTGCGCGCAGCAGGTCGCCGCGTCCGGCTCGGTATGGTAACGCACCAAGGCAGGGATAGGTGGTGACTGTTAGTCCGCCATCGCGGGCAAGCCCGCTCCCACACTTGGAATGCAATCCCCTGTGGGAGCGGGCTTGCCCGCGATGGCTGTCTATCAGGCGCCTACAATCCCGCCGTCATCCCGCCGAATCGCCATCACCGACGAGCGCGGCTTGCCATTGGGCAAATGCTCTGGCCAGGTCGAACCGCCGGTTTCGCCCGGGTGTTGAATCCCCACAAACAGCGTCTTCTGATCCGGCGAAAAGCTGATGCCTGTCACCTCACACGCCACTGGCCCGACCATGAACCGGCGGATTTCCCCGGTGCTCGGGTCAGCACACAGCATCTGGTTATTGCCCATGCCGGCGAAGTCGCCCGCGTTGCTGTAGTCGCCGTCGGTGAGAATCCACAGGCGCCCGGCCTTGTCGAAACCCAGGCCGTCGGGGCTGTTGAACATGTTCTGCGGGTTGATGTTGGACGAGCCGCCCTTCGGCGTACCGGCATGCACGCCGGGGTTGCCGGCCACCACAAACAGGTCCCAGGTAAAGTCTGGCGCGCCGTGGTCGGAGGCGTTGGCCTTCCAGCGTAGGATCTGGCCGTAGACGTTTTTCTCGCGTGGGTTAGGCCCGCCCACCGGCTGGCCGTCTTCGCCGCGCTTGGCGTTGTTGGTCAGGGTGCAGTAGACCTGGCCGTCGGTGGGGCTGACCACGATCCATTCCGGGCGGTCCATGCGCGTGGCTTTGACCACACTGGCGGCCAGCCGCGCGTGGATCAGCACTTCGGCCTGGCTGGCGAAACCACTGCTGGCGTCGATGCCATTTTTGCCATGGGTGAGCTCAACCCATTGGCCGCTGCCCTTGGGGTGGTCGGCGTTGCCGTCGCCTGCGTCGAAAATCGCCACGTACAAGGTGCCGTGGTCGAGCAGGTCTTTGTTGGCCTTGGGGTTTTTGTGGTTGATCTTGTCACGGCTGACGAACTTGTAGATGAACTCACCGCGCTCGTCGTCGCCCATGTACACCACGGCGCGACCGTCGCGGGTTTCAGCCAAGGCGGCGTTCTCGTGCTTGAAGCGGCCCAGGGCGGTGCGTTTGGCCGGGGTGGATTGTGGGTCGAACGGGTCGATCTCTACCACCCAGCCATGACGGTTGAGCTCGTTGGGGTTTTTGGCCAAGTCAAAACGTGGGTCGTGTTGATGCCAGTTGATGTCTTTGCTGGCCGCCACCGCGCCGTAGCGCTTTTGCCCGGCGTCGAAGGTTTGCTGTGGGTTGCTGCTGCCAAAGCAGTCGGTGAAGTTCTCTTCGCACGTCAGGTAAGTGCCCCACGGGGTCTTGCCGTTGGCGCAGTTTTGGAAGGTGCCGAGGGCTTTCTTGCCGGACTTGTCGGCGCTGGTTTTCAACCACTCGTGGCCGGCCGCCGGGCCGCTCAGGCGAATCGGCGAGTTGCCGTGAATGCGCCGGTTGTAGCGTGAGTCCTGAACGAACTGCCAGGTGTCACCTTTGCGCCGCACCTCGATCACCGACACGCCTTCGCTGGCCTGAGCCTTGCGCACGTCTTCGGCCGATTGCGGCGCGCCGCCATGGGCAAAGAGGTAACGGTAATTGGTGTATTCGTTGTTGATCGCCATCAGCGCGCGGTTGTCGTCGCCGGGGAAGGCGAACAGGCTCATGCCGTCATTGTTGTCGCCGAACTGCTGCTCCTGGGCCTTGGCTGTGCCGTTGCCGGACGGGTCGAACGCCGGGGCACTTTTGTGCAGCGGCTGGCCCCAGCTGATCAGCACCGAGGCGCTGTAGCCCGGCGGCAAGGTGATGGCGTCGCTGGTGGCGGCGGCGATGCTGGTGAACCCCAGCAGGGGGCTGGCGCTGGCGGCATTCACGGCGAGGGCGCTACGGGTCAGCAGGTTGCCGCCGAGGAACATCGCGGCACCGCACAGGGCGCCGGCCCCGATAAAACGACGGCGGGTGAGGCCGACGATTTGTTCCAGGTCGGTGGCTTGGTTTTCTTCTAATAGGCTCATCTCAGGCTCCCTACGGTTTTTGCAGATACCTTAAGGAGCACTCGTGACGAAATTGTTGCAGTTTGAAGAGACTCGCCCGCTACACCGGCGTGCCGAGCAGCACATTGCTCGGGGCGAATTGCACCTGGATCGGCTGGCCCTTGGCGGCCTTTAATGCCTTGAGCGCCGCAGGCTGCGCCAGGGCGCATAAAACCTGGCCGTTGGGTAGCGTGATGCGCACCTCGCTGGGGCCATCATCGGCGTCGAAAATCGTCTCGATCACACCGCCCATGCAATTGTGTCCAGGTGTTGCAGCCTGATCCATTGCGAGCAGTTCCAGCCAACCGGCCTTGATCAAGGCGACCACTTCCACGCCGGTCTCAAGTTCCAGGCGTTGCGTGCTGTCGTGGGTGATTTGCGCACTCAAGCTCAAGCCGCCCGATAACTGCAGGCGGATAAGGTCATTGCGGCCATGGCTGTCGATGCCGATGACCTGGCCGTGCAATTGGTTGCGCGCGCTGGTGCGCAGCATCAAGCGGCCCAGCAGGTTGAAGTCGCTGGCCGCTTCGTCGGAGCCGAGCACCTCGGCCTGCAGCACTTGCAGGCGCTGATAAAGGCGCAGCACGCGCTCACCTTCGGCCGTGAGCTTGGCACCGCCGCCGCCTTTGCCGCCAACGCTGCGTTCCACCAGTGGTTTTTGCGCCATATTGTTCAGTTCATCGATAGCGTCCCAGGCGGCCTTGTAACTCAAGCCGGCGCTTTTGGCTGCGCGGGTGATTGAGCCTTGCTCGGCGATGTGCGCCAGCAAGGCAATGCGCTGGGGGCGGCGGATGATGTGTTGGCTGAGGGACGTCGGCAGAGACATGTGGATACGCTTAGATAAGGTCAGCCGACGTTGCAGGTGTGGCGCACGCGAGTCAAGTCATGTACCCGGTTTGGGTGTGCGTGCCAGGCAGTACACGTCGACCTGACGCGCACCGGCCTCCATCAACAGCCGTGCCAGGCTGTGGGCGGTGGCGCCGGTGGTGAGTACGTCGTCGACCAGCGCGAGGTGACGGCCCTGCACCTGGGCGTCGGGTGCCAATGCAAACGCGGCGAGCAAGTTGCGTTTGCGCGTCTTGGCGTCGAGGGCTTGTTGCGCAACGGTTTCATGGGGGCGTAACAACAGATGTTCATCGTGTGCAATAGCCAGGTGTTCACTGAGCCAGCGGGTCAGCATCAGCGCCTGGTTGAAGCCGCGCTGGCGCAGACGTTTACGCGCCATGGGCACCGGCAGCAGGCAGTCGGGGAGGCTGAGTTCAGCGTTGTCGAACCGGTGTTGCAGGTGCTGCCCCAGCAGGCGCGCGAGCAGGTGGCCGAGTGGCCAGCGCGACTGATGCTTGAAGCGGCTGATAAGGGTGTCGACCGGAAAACTGTAGGTCCAGGGCGCGACCACCTGTTTAAAGGCCGGTGGTTGTTTC
Organism: Pseudomonas sp. ArH3a; assembly: GCF_022648765.1. NCBI lineage: Bacteria > Pseudomonadati > Pseudomonadota > Gammaproteobacteria > Pseudomonadales > Pseudomonadaceae > Pseudomonas > Pseudomonas sp. ArH3a. The sequence goes on along the minus strand of NZ_CP080330.1, from coordinate 6,394,838 downwards.
TGGCATTGGCCGCAGATCAGACCGTCCATCGGCAACGGCAGGGCGCACACCTCGCAGTGTTCCAGTAACCACGGCAGCTCGGTTTCGCAGACGTTGCAGACACAATCGGCCGATTCTGTGGGCTCATCGCAAATTAAACACATCTGGTTGTTTTTTAGCCAGATGTAAACCTCGCGTTTGTATCTAGGTTGACAGTGCATGAATCTTCCTTAAATATGCCGAGCATCCGTGTCGTGACTGTGGGTATTGCCCTTCCCGCAGCGAAAGCCCAAGCATAATCAAGGAATCGCCCATGAGCGCCAGCACCACTGCCACCCTGCGTCACGATTGGTCCTTAGCCGAAGTCAAAGCGCTGTTTGTGCAGCCCTTCAATGACCTGTTGTTCCAGGCGCAGACCGTGCACCGCGCGCATTTCGACGCCAACCGCGTGCAGGTGTCGACGTTGTTGTCGATCAAAACCGGCGCCTGCCCAGAAGATTGCAAATATTGTCCGCAGTCGGGCCACTACAACACTGGCCTGGAAAAAGAAAAGCTGATGGAAGTGCAGAAGGTCCTCGAAGAGGCCGCCCGCGCCAAGGCCATCGGTTCGACCCGCTTCTGCATGGGTGCCGCGTGGAAGCACCCGTCGGCCAAAGACATGCCGTACGTGCTTGAGATGGTCAAAGGCGTGAAGGCCATGGGCCTGGAAACCTGCATGACCCTCGGGCGCCTCGACCAGGACCAGACCGAAGCCCTGGCCCAGGCCGGCCTCGACTATTACAACCACAACCTCGACACCTCGCCTGAGTTCTACGGTTCGATCATCACCACCCGCACCTACGGCGAGCGCCTGCAAACCCTGGCCTACGTGCGTGATTCGGGCATGAAAATCTGCTCGGGCGGCATCCTCGGCATGGGCGAGTCCCTCGACGACCGCGCCAACCTGCTGATCCAACTGGCCAACCTGCCGGAGCATCCGGAGTCGGTGCCGATCAACATGTTGGTGAAGGTGGTCGGTACGCCGCTGGAAAACGCCGAAGACATCGACCCGTTCGACTTTATCCGCATGCTCGCCGTGGCGCGCATCTTGATGCCGCAATCGCACGTGCGCCTGTCGGCCGGCCGTGAAGCCATGAACGAGCAGATGCAGGCCCTGGCGTTCTTTGCCGGTGCCAACTCGATCTTCTACGGCGACAAACTGCTGACCACCGCCAACCCGCAGGCTGACAAGGACATGCAACTGTTCGCGCGCCTGGGGATCTTGCCGGAAGCCCGTGAAGAGCACGCCGATGAAGTGCATCAGGCGGCGATCGAGCAGGCGTTGGTGGAGCAGAAAAGCAGCGAGCAGTTTTATAACGCCGTGGTTTGACACCGACCCACATTGGATTGAGTTCAACCTGATCTACCGAGGCCTGCATGTCTTTTGATCTCGCCGCGCGTCTCGCTGCCCGCCGTGCCGAACACCTTTATCGTCAACGGCCCTTGCTCCAAAGCCCTCAGGGCCCGCAAGTGGTGGTGGACGGCCAGCCGCTGTTGGCGTTCTGCAACAACGATTACCTGGGCCTGGCCAATCACCCGCAGGTGATCGAAGCCTGGCGTGCCGGTGCGTCGCGTTGGGGCGTGGGCGGTGGCGCGTCGCACTTGGTGGTCGGGCATTCCACGCCGCACCATGAACTGGAAGAGGCCCTCGCCGACCTGACCGGCCGCCCGCGCGCGCTGCTGTTTACCACCGGCTATATGGCTAACCTCGGCGCCGTCACGGCGCTGGTGGGGCAGGGTGATACGGTGCTGGAAGACCGTCTCAACCATGCCTCGTTGCTGGATGCCGGTTTGCTCTCCGGTGCGCGGTTCAACCGCTACCTGCATAACGACGCCGCCAGCCTGGCCAAGCGCTTGGAGAAGGCCACCGGCAATACGCTGGTGGTCACCGACGGCGTATTCAGCATGGACGGCGACCTGGCCGACCTGCCCGCGCTGGCCCGTGAAGCCCGCGCCAAAGGTGCATGGTTGATGGTGGATGACGCCCATGGCTTCGGCCCGTTGGGTGCCACTGGCGCTGGGATTGTCGAGCATTTCGGCTTAAGCCAGGAAGATGTGCCGGTGCTGGTCGGCACCCTGGGCAAAGCGTTCGGCACTGCCGGTGCCTTTGTAGCGGGCAGTGAAGAGCTGATCGAAAGCCTGATCCAATTCGCCCGGCCCTACATCTACACCACCAGCCAACCGCCGGCGCTGGCCTGCGCCACCTTGAAAAGCCTGGAACTGCTGCGCACCGAGCATTGGCGACGTGAGCACCTCAATGGCCTGATCCGCCAGTTCCGCGAGGGCGCCGAGCAGCTCGGCCTGGGCTTGATGGACAGCTTTACGCCGATCCAGCCGATCTTGATCGGCGACAGTGCCAAGGCCGTACGCCTGTCGCAGATGCTGCGCGAGCGCGGCCTGATGGTTACTGCGATTCGCCCGCCCACTGTGCCTGCCGGTAGCGCGCGTTTGCGCGTGACATTGACGGCGGCCCACAGCGAGGCGCAGGTGCAGCTACTGTTAAACGCATTGGAAGCGTGTTTTCGCTTGTTAGGCGCCACGGAGCCCGACCATGCGTGATCGACTGATATTACTGCCCGGCTGGGGCCTCGGCGTGTCGCCGCTGGAGCCGTTGGCCGCCGCCTTGCGCGGCCTCGACGAGCACTTGCAGGTGCAGATCGAACCGTTGCCGGCGCTGGATTCCAGTGACTTGAATGAATGGCTCGATGAGCTCGACGCCACACTGCCGGACAACGCCTGGCTGGGTGGATGGTCCTTGGGCGGCATGCTCGCGTCAGAACTGGCGGCACGGCGCGGCGAGCGTTGCTGCGGCCTGCTGACGCTGGCGAGCAACCCATGTTTTGTTGCCCATGCCGGTTGGCCCAGCGCCATGCCGGCCGAGACGTTCGATGCGTTTCTCGCCGGTTGCCAGGCCGATTCCCAGGTCACCCTTAAACGCTTTGGCCTGCTGTGTGCCAAGGGCTCGCAGGACCCGCGCGGGCTCTCGCGTTTGTTGGTCAGTGGTGCGCCGAGTGCGCCGTCCAGCGTGTTGATGAGTGGCCTTGAGCTGCTTGCCCAGCTGGATACTCGCGAAGCCTTGCAAGCCTATCGCGGCCCGCAGTTGCATCTATTCGCCGGTATGGACGGGCTGGTGCCTGCCGAAGCCGCCAGCGACTTGCTGGCGCTGCTCCCCGATGTAGAAATCGGCCTGATTGAACAGGCCGGTCACGCTTTTCTTCTGGAAGACCCCCACGGTGTAGCGGCGGCCATCCAGGCTTTTTTGCATGAGTGCGTTGATGACTGATTTATCCCACCCATCACTGCCTGGCGGCTTGCCGGACAAGCGCCAAGTGGCGGCGTCCTTTTCCCGTGCCGCCGCCAGCTACGACAGCGTGGCCGAGTTGCAGCGCGCGGTGGGCACTGAGCTGTTGGCGCGCTTGCCGGCGGCCACCGCGCCGCAACGTTGGCTGGACCTGGGGTGTGGCACGGGGTTTTTCAGCCGCGTATTGGGCCAACGGTTACCGGCCAGCCACGGCGTGGCGCTGGATATTGCCGAGGGCATGCTCAACCATGCGCGACCTTTGGGTGGCGCCGAGCATTTCATCGCCGGTGATGCCGAACGCCTGCCGTTGCAGGGTGAGAGTTGCGGGCTGATCTTCTCCAGCCTGGCGGTGCAATGGTGCGCGGATTTCGACGCGGTGCTCAGCGAGGCTTATCGCGTGCTGCAGCCCGGTGGGGTGTTGGCGTTTGCGAGCCTGTGCGTGGGCACCCTGAATGAATTGCGTGAAAGCTGGCGCGCGGCGGACGGCCTGGTGCACGTTAATCGCTTCCGCACCTTTGAGGCGTATCAACAGCTGTGCGCCGCCAGCGGCTTGCGGGTGGTGAGCCTGGAGCGCCAGCCCCACGTGTTGCATTACCCGGATGTGCGCAGCCTGACCCACGAACTCAAAGCATTGGGCGCGCATAACCTCAACCCCGGTCGCCCAGGAGGGTTGACGGGCCGCGCGAGGATTGTTGCACTGGTGGACGCTTACGAGCAGTTCCGTCAGGCCCAGGGCCTGCCCGCCACGTATCAAGTTGTGTACGCCGTACTGGAGAAACCTTTATGAGCGCCGCTTACTTCATCACCGGCACCGACACCGATGTCGGCAAAACCACCATCGCGGCAGGCCTGTTGCATGCCGCAAGGCTGGCGGGCAAAAGCACTGCAGCCGGCAAACCGGTGGCCTCGGGTTGCCAGGTCACGGCTAAAGGTTTGCGTAACAGCGACGCCTTGGCACTGCTGGCTGAATGTTCGTTGCCGCTGAGCTATACCGAGGTCAACCCGGTGGCGTTCGAGCCGGCCATTGCGCCGCACTTGGCGGCGCGGGAAGCGGGCGTGGCCTTGACGGTGCAATCGCTGCTCAAACCCATGCAGCAGATTCTGGCGCGGCAGGCTGACTTCACCTTGATTGAAGGCGCGGGCGGCTGGCGCGTGCCGTTGGCCGATCAAGACAACCTGTCGGACTTGGCCATGGCGCTCCAGCTGCCGGTGATCCTGGTGGTCGGCGTGCGCCTGGGCTGTATCAGCCATGCGTTGCTCACCGCCGAAGCCATTGCGCGGGACGGTTTGCCGTTGGCGGGCTGGGTGGCAAATATCATCGACCCCAAGACCTCTCGTCTGGAAGAAAACCTCGCCACCCTGGCCGAACGGTTGCCTGCGCCGTGCCTGGGTCGTGTACCGAAACTTAAGCAGGCCAGCGCTGAAGCCGTCGCCGAGTACTTGGAATTGGACCTGCTTGACTGATTTTGGCTATCGCTAAGGCATTATGCCATTAGTGTTTTTGACGAGCGTTTTGCCGGGATGTCTGCTTCAATTCAACTTCACGATTCTCTAAAGGCAGGCTTACGCCATGGAAATCTCTGGAAGCAGCGCGTTTTATTCGGGGCTGAGCACTATTCAGGCCGGGCAGAGCCGCGTCGACCAGGCCGCCGGCAAAATCGCCAGCGCCGCGACCACCCAGCCATCGGATGCACAAAGCGACCGTCTGCAAGCTAACGACCGTGCCCAGCCGTCTAACTCGGCGAGCAACATGGTCGAAATGGCCCAAGGCAAGTTTCAAGTGGAGCTGGGCGCCAAAGTCGCCAAGGCTTCGGATGAAATGCTTGGCACCTTGATCGACACTTACGCTTAATCCCTCTCTCCAGGTATGCCGGCTCGTCTGTGGGAGCTGGCTTGTCGGGTCGCGCATCGCTGCGATGGCATCCACTCGGTCCCCCTGATACACCGCGGCGTCTGCATCGCAGGCAAGCCCGCTCCCACATTTGTCCTGCTTAGCGCTCTCGAATTTCTAAACTCCTTTTGACGTGGCATCTCGCCGCAGGCGTTGCCGTGCCTGATGTTGATCCGCGTCATGACAAATGGCATCTGGACGGTGCTTGACAACCCCAGGACGTAAACGTATGTTTCAAACACCTGTTTGACCGCCACAACACATCCACGCGGTTGTTCATCCCAGATACATCAGCAGAGGTTTATCGCTATGCCTGACTACAAGGCCCCCTTGCGTGATATTCGCTTCGTTCGTGACGAACTGCTCGGCTATGAAGCGCACTATCAGAGCCTGCCGGCTTGCCAGGACGCTACTCCGGACATGGTTGACGCCATTCTCGAAGAAGGCGCCAAGTTCTGTGAGCAAGTGCTGGCACCGTTGAACCGCGTGGGTGACATCGAAGGTTGCACCTGGAGCGAGTCAGGCGTTAAGACCCCTGCTGGTTTCAAAGAAGCCTACAAACAATTCGTTGAAGGCGGCTGGCCAAGCCTGGCCCACGACGTGGAGCACGGTGGCCAAGGCCTGCCGGAATCCCTGGGCCTGGCCGTCAGCGAAATGGTCGGTGAAGCCAACTGGTCATGGGGCATGTACCCGGGCCTGTCCCACGGTGCGATGAACACTATCTCCGAGCACGGCACCCCGGAACAGCAACACGCTTACCTGACCAAACTGGTCTCGGGTGAATGGACCGGCACCATGTGCTTGACCGAGCCCCACTGTGGCACTGACCTGGGCATGCTGCGCACCAAGGCCGAGCCTCAGGCGGACGGTTCCTACACAGTCACCGGCACCAAGATCTTCATCTCGGCCGGCGAACACGACATGGCCGATAACATCGTCCACATCGTGCTGGCCCGCCTGCCGGACGCGCCGGCCGGCACCAAAGGTATTTCGCTGTTTATCGTGCCAAAATTCCTGCCGAACGCAGACGGCTCGATCGGTGAGCGCAACGCGGTGACCTGTGGCTCCCTGGAGCACAAGATGGGCATCCACGGTAACGCGACCTGCGTGATGAACTTCGACGCGGCCACCGGTTTCCTGATCGGCCCGGCGAACAAAGGCCTGAACTGCATGTTCACCTTTATGAACACCGCTCGCCTGGGCACCGCACTGCAAGGCCTGGCCCACGCTGAAATCGGTTTCCAGGGCGGCCTGAAATATGCTCGCGATCGTCTGCAAATGCGCTCCTTGACTGGCCCGAAAGCGCCGGAAAAAGCCGCTGACCCGATCATCGTGCACCCCGACGTGCGCCGCATGCTGCTGACCATGAAAGCCTTCGCCGAAGGCAACCGTGCGATGGTGTATTTCACCGCCAAGCAAGTGGACATCGTCAAGTACGGCACCGACGACGAAGCCAAGAAGCAGGCTGACGCACTGCTGGCCTTCATGACCCCAATCGCCAAAGCGTTCATGACCGAAGTCGGTTTTGAGTCCGCTAACCACGGCGTGCAAATCTACGGCGGCCACGGCTTTATCGCCGAGTGGGGCATGGAGCAGAACGTTCGCGACAGCCGCATTTCGATGCTGTACGAAGGCACCACCGGCATCCAGGCGCTGGACCTGCTCGGCCGTAAAGTGCTGATGACTCAAGGCGAAGCGCTCAAGAGCTTCACCAAGATCGTGCACAAGTTCTGCCAGGCCAACGAAGGCAACGAAGCCGTGAAGGAATTCGTCGCACCGCTGGCTGCACTGAACAAAGAGTGGGGCGAGTTGACCATGAAGGTCGGCATGGCCGCGATGAAAGACCGTGAAGAAGTCGGTGCCGCCTCGGTGGATTACCTGATGTATTCCGGCTACGCGTGCCTGGCTTACTTCTGGGCCGACATGGCGCGCCTGGCTGCCGAGAAACTGGCTGCCGGCACCGGCGAAGAGGCGTTCTACACCGCCAAACTGCAGACCGCGCGCTTCTACTTCCAGCGCATCCTGCCGCGTACCCGCACCCACGTGGCCACCATGCTGTCGGGCGCCAGCAACCTGATGGACATGAAAGAAGAAGACTTCGGCCTGGCTTACTAAGCCTCAGCTGGTTCACTAAAAAGCCGCCGCTCCTTCTGGAGCGGCGGCTTTTTTGTGGGCGTGGGCAACATGGCACTTAAGGTGTCGGGATAAAAGGCGCGCCGTCGCAATAGGTGTTGCCGGGCAAAACACTCCTGACTGCAATTGCCACGGGCGGTGATTGAAGCACTTGCCCGGCAGTATTCGGCGTCGTATAGCTGAAATACATCACGCCTCTGCCGATGATCCGCATTGTGGTCGAGTACGGTACGTTTACGGTCTGCCCCACTGTTGATGCATTGGGTGAAAGTGTTATTGGGATAGTCAGCGGGGGCGCAATCAGGGTTGAGCCATCGTCCTGCCGGCTCAGTACGCAGGTCAATATCGCCGCCGTGTTAGCCCGCAACAGAACAGAAGGTGGAAGAAATACCTCAATAAACCGGTTTGCATAGGCTGCGCTCGCAGGCAGCGGTGAGTTGCAAGTGAGGTTGCCGTTACTCAGGTTGCGCACCACCGGTGGTGCCAACTGCATCAAGGTCCAAAAGTTGAAGAAGATGTTTCTGGCAGGCCCAAAGACGGTATTCAGGCCGCTGCTGACCATGAACCTTAGCGCGGCTTGCGTATTACCGTTTGCGGTGCCTGGAAGATAGGCTTGTATTTGCGCCACGGTAACAATAAACCGTAGCGGTAACGGCTGCCCTGTGTAAGTCAAAGGCGTTGTCAGCGGGGTATTCGAACCATTGATTACCGTGACAGTATCGCCAGGTTGCAAACCGTCGGCGCTGTCCAGCCACACCTCGACCCCGCCTTGCCCGCTTTGGTTGATATCCCCCAAAGTCACCGTGTTGTCGGGCGCAATCGCTTGGAGCACGCGTGGCATGGCAATGTTCGACGGCGTGATTCGCAGCGCCACCATGATTTCAAGAATCAACGAATCCCGAGCGCGGTTGCCGGCCCGGTCCAGAAGGCGGTAAGTCAGTTGCCGCATGCCGTTGCCACGAGCGCGAATAACTGACGCTGGAACAGGTAGGTAGCGAACCGCCGGATAGTCGGGCAAGTTGACCACAATGTTAGGTGCCAGGTTGTAAGACACCTCCATATGGCTGTCGGTGCTGCCATAGTAAGGGACGTACCTCAGCCCTGTTTCGGCGTTTGTCACCGGGTGTTCAGGAATCCGGAACATGACGGGATCATTGTTGGCCAAATACTCGTCTGTAATCGGCCCGGTCAGGTTCGCGGGCAGCAGTGGGCGCGGCGCGGTGATGACCTCGTAACCAAACGGTGGGGTTTTGTGCACCCGCAGGGGAGTGCTGGCGGTCGCGCGCAGAACGTTGTCACCATCGTCCACGATATAGGTGAGTCGATACTCGCCTTCATTGCCCACCATGCGGCGCGGCACTTCTATATTGATATCCCCTGTGGGGAAAGTCGGAAATCGCTGGTAGGCCACCGCTTGGTATTCACCCGGCGGGGGAGATTCAATGAACACCATGATTCGGCACTGAGCCCCGGCAGGCCCGGGTTGCGGCAGCGCCGGGATTTGAACTTTCAAGTCACTTGCCGCCGCCCGCAAGGGGATCAAGCCGTCGGTATTGGGGATCGCGTCCACTACGATCAGCGGCGGCAGCCTGAGTATTGCGTTACGAATCAAGAACAGTGAGCCGGTGCGCACTTGTTCGGTGACTAAGTTATCCATGGCGGTTACTCCCATTGCGTGTAAGGACACTCCCTTGTCCCGAATACCCACTGGGGAAAATTGAGTGGACCGCGCAAGTAAGCACGCCACAGCCAACGATGGATACTGTCATAAATGACAGGTTGAGATGGCTCACGCATTGCGCGGGCTTCTTGCTGTATTCATAGCGGTGATAAAAAACCGCAGCGTGACACTCAGGGATTAGGCTGATCGGCCGTTACAGTGATGGCAATGTGATACAGGTCACATTGAATGTGCTTAACTGTGAGCAGTGAAGGCACTGTGCCATCTTTTTAAGTGGGTCGGAGCTTTACCCTTGTCGCGCGCGTCTGCTGTACGTTTCAGTCATTTTTTACCCTCACTGCTGTTGCTATTGGCGGGGCTCTCGGCTGCGTACGTGAAGGACCTCAACGTATTCTTCACTTCGTTATTCAACGTACTGCCAACCTTGGTGTTGCTGCTCGGTGGTGCGTATTGCGCGGTGTATCGGCGCCAGCGTGAGCTGTTTTTGATGATCACGGTGTACGTCGTCTACTTCCTGCTGGATACCCAGACCGATTACTACCGCGACAACGGTCGCGTGCGAGAAGATGCGGCGGTGGTTTTCCACCTGTGTTGCCTGCTGTTGCCGCTACTGTTCAGCATCTATGCGTTGTGGCAGGAAAAAACCCACCTGTTCCGCGATTTCGTGGCCCGCTGCGCGGTGCTCTTCGCGGTCGGCTGCGTGGCCCTGGCGCTTGAGCAAAGTTTTCCACAGGCCTTGTTGAACTGGCTGGCGGAGATTCGCTGGCCGCTCTTGCACGGCAGTTGGATGAGCCTGATCCAGCTGTCGTACCCGATGTTCCTGATTGGTTTTGTCACCCTGGCGGCGCAGTACTGGTATCAGCCACGGCCCTTGCACGCCGCGCAACTGGTCGGTTTGCTAGGGTTGTTCTGGATGTTGCCGCAAACCTTCATCCTGCCGTTCACCCTGAACATCATGTGCAGCCAAGTGATGCTGATGATCGCGGCCGGCGTGGCGCATGAGGCCTATCAAATGGCCTTTCGCGATGAGCTGACCGGCTTGCCAGGCCGCCGTGCCCTCAACGAGCGCATGCAGCGGTTGGGGCGCAACTATGTGCTGGCGATGAGTGACGTCGACCACTTCAAACGCTTTAACGACACCCACGGCCATGACGTCGGCGACCAAGTACTGCGCCTGGTCGCCAGCAAGCTGTCGAAGGTCAATGGCGGCGGGCGCGCCTACCGGTATGGCGGTGAAGAGTTCGCCGTGGTGTTTGCCGGCAAGACCTTGGATGAATGCATGCCGCACTTGGAAGAGATCCGCGAGATCATCGCCAACTACGATATCAAGCTGCGCAACCCGGACCGTCCCCATGACGACCAGCAAGGCCGCCAACGCCGAGCAGGCAGTGGCGCGTCGAGTGTGTCGGTGACGGTCAGCATCGGCGTGGCCGAGCGCCAGGTCGAGCAACGCACCCCGGAAGAAGTCCTCAAGTCCGCCGACCAGGCGCTCTACACCGCCAAGGGGGCCGGGCGTAACTGCGTGGTCGCGGCCGGGCAAACCCGGCGTGGCGCGGTGCGTATGGAAAGCGCTGTCGGTTGAGTGATGGCGATGTATTCAGCGGTTCTACAGTGATTGTTTGCGGCGTTGGCCAGCAGTAGGTTGAAACCATCTGCTGCCGGAGACATCGCCATGCCTGAGTACAAAGCTCCCCTGCGCGACATGCGCTTTTTGATCGACAACGTGTTTGATTTTCACGGCCACTACGCTGCCCTGGGCGCGACGGACGCCAGCCCGGATATGGTCAGTGCGATCCTCGAAGAAGGCGCTAAGTTCTGCGAAAACGTACTCGCACCGCTCAACCGTAGCGGCGATGAAGAAGGCTGCCATTTCGACAACGGCGTGGTCACCACGCCCAAGGGTTTCAAGGAAGCCTTCGCGCAGTACGTGGAAGGCGGCTGGCACGGCCTGGCAGCGGACCCGGCTTACGGCGGCCAGGGCTTGCCACAGTCGCTGGGCCTGGTGCTGAGCGAAATGATCGGCTCCAGCAACACCTCCTGGGGCATGTACCCGGGGCTGACCCACGGCGCCATGACGGCAATCCACGCCCACGGCACTGAAGAACAAAAAGCCACCTACCTGAGTAAACTCACCGCCGGCGAATGGACCGGCACCATGTGCCTGACCGAAGCCCACTGCGGCACTGACCTGGGCCTGATCAAGACCCGCGCCGTGCCCCAGTCGGATGGCAGTTACGCGGTCACCGGCAGCAAGATCTTCATCTCGGCCGGCGAGCACGACCTGAGCGCCAACATCATCCATCTGGTGCTGGCCAAGCTGCCGGAGGCGCCGGCCGGCACCAAAGGCATCTCGTTGTTTATCGTGCCCAAGTTCCATGCCGATTCGGGGGAGCGTAACGCGGTGCACTGTGGCTCCATCGAGCACAAGATGGGTATCAAGGCCTCGGCCACCTGCGTGCTGAATTTCGACGGTGCCAAGGGGTTTCTGATTGGCGAGGCGAATAAAGGCCTCAATTGCATGTTCACCATGATGAACCACGCGCGCCTGGGCACCGGTATGCAGGGCCTGTGCTCTGGCGAAGCGAGCTTCCAAGGCGCGATCAAATATGCCAACGACCGCCTGCAAATGCGCTCGCTGACCGGCGCCAAGGCCCCGGAAAAAGCCGCCGACCCCATCATCGTGCACGCCGATGTGCGGCGCATGTTGCTGACCATGAAAGCCTTCAACGAGGGCAACCGCGCGCTGACCTATTTCACCGCGCAACTGCTCGACACCGCGCACCTGAGCAGCGACGCCGCCCAGCGCCAGGACGCTGAAGACCTGTTGGCGTTTCTCACGCCCATCTGCAAAGCCTTTATGACTGACACTGGGCTTGAGGTGACCAACCACGGCATGCAGGTATTCGGCGGCCATGGCTACATTCGCGAATGGGGCATGGAACAGTTGGCCCGCGATGCCCGGATTGCGCCGATCTATGAAGGCACCAACGGCATTCAGGCCCTCGACTTGCTGGGGCGCAAAGTACTCGGCAGCCAAGGCAAGCTGTTGCGCGGCTTCACCAAGATTGTGCATAAGTTCTGCGCGGCCAATGCCGAGCATCCGCAGCTCAAGGCGCAGGTGGAGCAGCTCAATCAACTGAACCAGCAGTGGGGCGAGTTGACGGTCAAGGTCGGCATGGCCGCCATGAAGAACCCGGATGAAGTGGGCGCGGCGGCGGTGGATTACTTGATGTACAGCGGTTACATCATCCTCGCCTACCTGTGGTTGCGCATGGCGATAGCGGCTCAGGCACAAGACGACGTTGAGTTTGCCAAGGCCAAATTGGCTACCTGCGACTTCTACTTCAAGCGTTTGCTGCCGCGTACGGCCACGCACCGGGCGGCGGTGGAGGCGGGCAGCGAATGCCTGATGAGCTTACCTGCTCAATTGTTTGCACTGTAGGCGCTAGATTCTCCAGGGTTTAACTGTGGGAACGGGCTTGCTCGCGAGTGCGATGTGTCAGAAACAAATTAGGTGACTGACACGCCGCTTTCGCGGGCAAGCCCGCTCCCACATTAGAACCATGCGTGACTTATAAAAACCTAATAGTCACGAAAGGACCCTATGTGTTTGAAAAGTTGTTCGGGTACACTCGGAGCTTGTAAAACCGACCCTATCGAATCACTTTTCACGTTCTCACGAGGTTTGCCATGGCTGATTACAAAGCGCCGCTGCGGGATATGCGTTTCGTCCTCAACGAAGTTTTTGAGGTCGCCACGACTTGGGCCCAATTGCCGGCATTGGCAGACACCGTGGATGCCGAAACCGTCGAGGCGATCCTCGAGGAGGCCGGCAAGGTCACCGCCAAATCCATCGCCCCGCTCAGCCGTGGCGGCGATGAGCAAGGCTGCCGTTGGGCGGATACCGTGGTCAGCACGCCGGATGGTTTCCCCCAGGCCTACAAAACCTACGCCGAAGGTGGCTGGGTAGGTGTTGGTGGTGATCCGATCTTTGGCGGCATGGGCATGCCCAAGGCGGTGTCGGCCCAGGTCGAAGAGATGATCAATTCGTCGAGCCTGGCGTTCGGCCTGTACCCGATGCTGACCTCCGGCGCCTGCGTGTCGATCAATACCCACGCCAGTGAGGAACTCAAGGCCACCTACCTGCCGAAGATGTATTCCGGTGAGTGGGCCGGTTCCATGTGCTTGACCGAAGCGCACGCCGGGACCGACCTGGGGATTATCCGCACCAAGGCTGAGCCTCAGGCGGACGGCTCCTATAAGGTCAGCGGCACCAAGATCTTTATCACCGGTGGCGAACACGACCTTACCGAAAACATCATCCACCTGGTGCTGGCCAAGTTGCCGGATGCGCCAGCCGGGCCCAAGGGCATTTCGCTGTTCCTGGTGCCGAAGTTCATGGTCAATGCCGACGGCAGCCTGGGCGCGCGTAACCCGGTGAGCTGTGGTTCCATCGAACACAAGATGGGCATTCAGGCGTCCGCGACCTGCGTGATGAACTTCGACGAAGCCGTGGGTTATCTGGTGGGCGAGCCGAACCGTGGGTTGGCGGCGATGTTCACCATGATGAACTACGAGCGTTTGGGGGTGGGTATCCAAGGCTTGGCATCGGGCGAGCGCTCTTATCAGAACGCGATTGAGTACGCCCGTGACCGTCTGCAAAGCCGTTCGCCGACCGGCGTGCAGGCCAAGGACAAAGTGGCTGACCCGATCATCGTCCATCCCGACGTGCGCCGCATGTTGCTGACCATGAAAGCCTCGAACGAAGGCGGTCGCGCGTTCTCCACCTATGTGGCCACGCAGTTGGACATCGCCAAGTTCAGTGAAGATGCCGTCGCCCGCGAGCGTGCCGACAACCTGGTGGCGCTGTTGACGCCGGTTGCCAAGGCCTTCCTCAGTGACCTCGGCCTGGAAACCACCGTGCTCGGCCAGCAAATCTTTGGCGGCCACGGTTACATTCGCGAGTGGGGCCAGGAGCAGCTTGTTCGGGATGTGCGCATCACCCAGATCTACGAAGGCACCAACGGCATCCAGGCTCTGGACTTGATGGGGCGCAAGATTGTCGGCAGCGGCGGTGCGTTCTACACCCTGTTCGCTGATGAGATCCGCCAGTTCATCGCCACGGCGGGCGCCGAACTGGGTGAATTCACCCGGCCGCTCAGCGCGGCGGTGGACAACCTGGATGAATTGACCGCCTGGGTGCTGGATCGCGCCAAGGCCAACCCGAATGAAATCGGCGCGGCCTCGGTGGAGTACCTGCACGCCTTTGGCTACATGGCTTATGGCTATATGTGGGCACGCATGGCCAAGGCCGCGTGGGGCAAAGAGGCTGAGGAAGACTTCTACGCCAGCAAACTGGGCACCGCGCGCTTCTACTTTGCCCGCTTGCTGCCGCGTATCCAGTCGCTGAGTGCGTCGGTAAAAGCCGGTAGCGAATCGTTATTTTTGTTGGATGAAGCACTGTTTTAAGGGCTTGGAGGGCGTGTAAGCATTCTCTTACATGACGTGCTGCTATTCGTCCTCTATCGCCAAATTGGATCCACGGATAATCTACTTCACATGGACGTCGCGCAGGAAGCGCAAAGCAACAACAGGGACACGTAGGATTCTGCCAGGATGGCGGAGTGAAATGGATGTCAGGGAAACAGTCTGCAAAGCCCCGCTTCGGCGGGGTTTTCTTTTGCCTGCGAAAAAGTCAGGCAGGCGCCTGCGGCGCGTTCATCACGTCTTCCAGCAAGGTGCGCAGCAACGCCACCGTCGCTTGCTGGCGCTGCACATCGCGGCACACCAAACCCACTTTCAGCGGCACCCTCGGCTCACTCAAAGGCTTCCACAGCAGCGCCTTGCTGTTGTGCTCATCTTGGGAGCGTCCCGGCAGCACTGTTGCCAGTTTGGTGTGGGGCAGGCTGTCGAGTATCCCAATCATCGTATTGAGCTCCGCCTGCACTTGCGGCCGCCGGCCCAGGTTAGAGAGTTGGCCCTGCCAGATCTGCCGCACCTGAAACTCTTCACCCAACAGCAACATCGGCAATTCGGCTGCCTGTTTCAGTGAGACTTTCTTGAACTCGCGCAGGGGATGGTCTTCGGGTATCACCACCTTCAACTCATCTTCATACAACAGCACACCGTGCAGCCCCGGCTGGCGTGGCGGCAGGTAGCTGATGCCGATGTCCAACGAGCCGTTAAGCAGCCGCCGTTCGATCTCAAGCCCGGTCAATTCGTAGATCTGCACCACCAAATGCGGCTGAGCCTTGCGCACGCGCTCGAGCATTTGCGGGACCAGGCTGGTGTGCACGGTTTGCAGCACGCCGATGGCCAGGGTGCGCATCGCCTGGCCCTTGAAGTTGCGCAAGGCTTCGACGGCTTGTTGCATGCCATCAATCAGCGGCAACGCGTGGTTGTACAAGGTATGCGCGGCCAGCGTCGGCAGCAGGCGCTTGCTGCTGCGCTCGAACAGGCTCACATCCAGGTTCTGCTCCAGCTGGCGAATCTGTTGCGACAGAGCTGGTTGAGAGATCGAAAGACGCTCCGCAGCCCGGCCCACGTGGCCTTCCTCATACACCGCGACGAAATAACGCAGTTGCTTGAAATCCATAAGACTTACTTATCGAAAAAGCTGGAAAATCGAAATGGCCGATGGCCCCTGAGACGCCTAGTCTAGCGCCTATTCGCAAGGCTTACAGGGCCGGATCTGGCAATGAACAGCGTATTTGTTGATAGCGTTTACATAGGCAAGGCAAAACACCTCAAGGCGCTTTTTCGAGGCGACATCGACCAAGGTCAGGTTGCCATCGGGGCCAACCTATGAACCTGTTCAATATCCGTCGCCCCGCGCCAAGCCTGGATGACCTGATCCTGGATACCCCGCGTGATCATCTCTGTGGTGAATGTCTAATGCCGACGGTGGCGCGAGCGCCTCAAGTCTTCGTGCGTGGCCAGGGTTCCTGGCTCTGGGACAGTGACGACCGCGCCTACCTGGACTTCAGCCAGGGCAGCGCCGCCAACAGCCTCGGCCACAGCCCGCAGGTATTGATCAAGGCCTTGGCCGATCAAGCTCACGCGTTGATCAACCCCGGTAGCGGCCTGTACAACCGCGCGCAACTCAACCTCATCGACCAGCTCTGCCAGCGCACCGGTAGCGGTCAGGCCTACCTGCTCAACAGCGGCTCGGAAGCGTGCGAAGCCGCGATTAAGTTGGCGCGCAAATGGGGCCAGCTGCATCGTGGGGGGGCTCATCGCATTATTACCGCCAGTAACGGCCGCCATGGCCGCAGTTTTGCGGCGATGGCGGCCTCGGCAGGCGGCTGCGAAAACCGCTTCGATCCGCAGTTGCCTGGCTTCAGCCACGTACCTTTCAACGACCTGCCGGCCCTGCACGCTGCGGTCGATGCGCAGACCGTCGCGATCATGCTGGAGCCTATCCAGGGCGACGCCGGCGTCATCCCTGCAACCGAGCACTACCTCAAAGGCGTCGAGCGGCTGTGTCGCGAGCTGGGCATTTTGCTGATCCTCGATGAAGTGCAAACCGGGATTGGCCGTTGCGGCACTTTGCTTACTGAACAGCAGTACGGCGTACGTGCCGACATCATCACCCTTGGCAAAGGCTTGGGCGGCGGCGTGCCATTGGCGGCGCTGCTGGCGCGAGGCAAGGCCTGTTGCTTCGACGTGGGCGAGCTGGATGGTACCCATCATGGCAATGCGTTGATGGCATCGGCCGGGGTGGCGGTACTCGATACGGTGCTGGAGCACGGCTTCCTGGAACAAGTCCGTGAGTCCGGCGTTTACCTTGGCGAAGGCCTCGCTCGACTGGCCTATCGCTACGACCACGGCCAGTTGCGCGGCCATGGCCTGATGTGGGGCCTGACGTTGTCGGATGATTCTGCAGATGCCGTGGTAAAGGCAGCACTGCACGAAGGCCTGATTCTCAACGCCCCGCAGCCCAATTGCCTGCGCTTCACGCCTGCCTTGACGGTGAGCAAAAGCAACATCGACGAAATGCTCCAGCGCCTGGTCCGCGCCTTCTCCCGCGTGCGCACCGCACAGCTGCAATGCCGCAAGGGCATCGCCGTTTAACCCCCATTCCAGAACCGTCTCGCGGCATACGCGGCGCCTCCAGCTTGATTCTTTTGGCTGGGGGCGTTTTTTTGTCTGCTCATTTCAGGATGGCCCAGTGCCAGATCTCACTGAACCCTTACGAACGCCCAAGGTCGATTAGCTACACGGCTCACACGAGCCGATTTTCTGGAGCTGACCCATGGATATCATTCGTATCATCATCGCCATTCTGCTGCCGCCACTGGGTGTGTTCTTGCAAGTGGGTTTCGCCGGCGCGTTCTGGCTGAACATTTTGCTGACCTTGTGCGGTTACTTCCCAGGCATCATTCACGCCGTGTACATCATCGCCAAACGCTAAAACCCTCAGCCTTTTGCGATGAGTCGTGAGTTGCGCTCGTTGCGAAAGGCCAGTTGCTCGATGGTCTGAGTGGCGTGTTCGGCCTCTTCCCGCGCTTGCAGGATGATGCCGTGCTGCTCGGACTTGCTGCACACCGGGTCGGCATTGCTCGCGTCGCCCGTGAGCATGAACGCCTGGCAACGGCAGCCGCCAAAGTCCTTTTCCTTCTCGTCGCATGAACGGCACGGCTCGGGCATCCAGTCGTAGCCGCGAAAGCGGTTGAAGCCAAACGAGTCGTACCAGATGTGCTGCATGCTGTGGTCGCGCACATTCGGAAATTGCACCGGCATCTGTCGGGCGCCGTGGCAGGGCAGGGCGGTGCCGTCCGGCGTGACGGTCAGAAAAATACTGCCCCAGCCATTCATACAGGCTTTGGGGCGCTCTTCGTAGTAATCCGGCGTGACGAAGATCAGCTTGCACGGGTGGCCTTCGGCTTCCAGCTTGGCGCGGTACTCGTTGGTGATGCGCTCGGCACGCACCAGTTGTTCTTTTGTCGGCAATAACCCCACACGATTGAGCTGCGCCCAGCCATAGAACTGGCAAGTGGCGAGCTCGACGAAGTCTGCTTCCAGCGCGATGCACAGTTCGATGATGCGGTCGATCTTGTCGATATTGTGCCGATGGGTGACAAAGTTCAGCACCATCGGATAGCCATGCGCTTTCACCGCGCGGGCCATTTCGAGCTTTTGCGCGAAGGCTTTTTTCGACCCGGCCAACAGGTTGTTTACCTGTTCATCACTGGCCTGGAAGCTGATCTGAATGTGATCCAGCCCAGCCTTCTTGAAGTCGCTGATCTTCTGCTCGGTCAGGCCAATGCCGGAAGTGATCAGGTTGGTATAGAACCCCAGCTTGCGCGCCTCGGCGATCAGCTCGGCAAGGTCCTGGCGAACCAGCGGTTCACCGCCGGAAAAGCCCAACTGTGCGGCACCCATCTCCCGCGCTTCACGAAATACCTTGATCCATTGCTCAGTGCTCAGCTCCTTGCCCTGCTCGGCAAAATCCAGCGGATTAGAGCAATACGGGCATTGCAACGGGCAGCGATAAGTCAGCTCGGCGAGCAGCCACAGTGGCAGGCCAACAGGTGGCTTTTCAGGCAAGGGTGATCCAGTGCTCAGCACGGGCGACCTCCATGAAATCCTCGATGTCTTTGCCGAGCTCAGGCACGCCGGGGAATTGTTTATCCAGCTCGGTGATGATGGCGGCGACGTCGCGCTCGCCGTCGATCAAACCACCGATCAGCGCGGCGCTGTCGTTGAGCTTGATCATGCCTTCGGGGTAGAGCAACACGTGGCCTTTTTGCGCCGGCTCGTACTGGTAGCGATAGCCCTGGCGCCAGGTCGGTGTTCTGCTGCGATCAAAGCTCATAGGGCGATCCCTTTATGCCACACCCGCTGCGCGGTCACGCTGTGATAAGGCGGGCGGTTCAGTTCGTAGGCCATGCTCATGGCATCCAGCATGCTCCACAAAATGTCCAGTTTGAACTGGAGAATTTCCAGCATGCGCTCCTGGCCCTCGCGGGTGGTGTAGTGCTGCAGCGTTATCGCCAGCCCGTGTTCCACGTCGCGCCGGGCTTGGCCCAGGCGGGTGCGGAAGTATTCATAGCCGGTGGGGTCGATCCACGGGTAGTGCTGCGGCCAGCTGTCGAGGCGCGACTGGTGGATCTGCGGCGCAAACAGCTCGGTCAGCGAGCTGCTGGCGGCTTCCTGCCAGCTGGCGCGGCGGGCAAAGTTGACGTAGGCATCCACCGCAAAGCGCACGCCGGGCAGCACCAGTTCCTGGGAGCGCAGTTGGTCCGGGTCGAGGCCGACCGCTTGGCCCAGCCGCAGCCAGGCTTCGATGCCGCCGTCTTCTCCGGGGGCGCCATCATGGTCAAGCAGGCGCTGGATCCACTCGCGGCGGATCTCGCGGTCCGGGCAATTGGCCAGAATCGCGGCGTCCTTCAGCGGGATGTTCACTTGATAGTAGAAGCGGTTGGCGACCCAACCCTGGATCTGCTCGCGGGTGGCGCTGCCTTCATACATCGCCACGTGGTACGGGTGATGAATATGATAGAAGGCGCCTTTGGCCCGCAAGGCATGCTCGAACTCGGCGGGCGTCAGCGGTGTGTCAGTCATGTGGTCTGCTCCTACAATTCTATGCTCATGCCGTCGTAAGCCACTTCGACATTACGCCGCACCAGCTCGGCTCGCTCAGGGGAGTCTTCATCGAGGATCGGGTTGGTGTTGTTGATGTGGATAAGTACCTTGCGCTGCTCGGGCAACTGCTCCAGTACTTCGAGCATGCCGCCGGGGCCGTTCTGTGCCAAGTGGCCCATCTCGCGACCGGTGCGGGTGCCGACGCCACGGCGCTGCATTTCATCGTCGTCCCACATCGTGCCGTCCACCAGCAGGCAATCGCTGCCGGCCATGATCTCCAGCAGCGGCGCGTCGACCTTGCCCAGGCCCGGGGCGTAGAACAGTTTGCCGCCGGTGCGCAGGTCTTCGACGATCAGGCCGATGTTGTCGCCAGGGTGCGGGTCGAAGCGGTGCGGCGAGTAGGGCGGCGCGGCGCTGCGCAGTGGCAGCGGGGTGAAACGCAGGTTGGGGCAGGCGGGGATGGTGAAGCTGGCGTCCAGCTCAATGCGGTTCCAGGCCAGGCCGCCATTCCAGTGCGTGAGCATGGTGAACAGCGGGAAGCCGGTGCTCAAATCTTCGTGGACCATGTCGGTGCACCACACCTGGTGCGGGCAGCCTTCGCGCAGGCTCAACAGGCCAGTGGTGTGGTCGATCTGGCTGTCCATCAGGATTATCGCGCTGATGCCGGTGTCGCGCAGGGCACGGCCGGGTTGCATCGGTGCAAAGCCTTGCAACTGCGCGCGGATATCCGGCGACGCGTTGCACAGCACCCAATTGACGCCATCGTCGGAGATCGCGATGGATGATTGAGTACGCGCCAGGGCCCGCAGGCTGCCGTCGCGAAAGCCTGCGCAGTTCACGCAGTTGCAGTTCCACTGCGGGAAGCCACCGCCGGCGGCGGAACCTAGAATCTGGACAAACATGATCGCTCCATCAGCAAAGCTCAAAACAAAAACGCCCCGGACGAGCCGAGGCGTTGTATTACTCAGCCAATCAACGGCTGGCGAAGTACATGGTGACTTCGAAACCAATACGCAGATCAGTGTAAGCAGGTTTGGACCAAGACATATTTATACTCCTACGAAGGGATGGGACGTTCAATACTCATACATATAGTCCACCTCCAACCGGAGATGTTCAGAGGTGTGCGTATGGATGTTACGCAATTCTTTTCAAGTTAGCGCTGTCTTGGTGGCAAAAGCCTTTTGCAGGGCCAGCAATGATCAGCCTGCCGCGTGCCAGGAACCCTTGATGGACGGGCCGTTGGCCACACAGCGCCAGCCGCCAGCAGCGTCGTTGAGTTGCCGTGCGGCGTGCTGCAAATCCTCGCGTGTACGGGTTTGGATCAGTTGCTGAAGCGGCTCCAGATAACCCGACGAATGGTCGGCCAACTGCGCTTGCCAGAGCAGCTCGGCCGCTTGGGCGATGGGTAATGCCTGGGCAGTGAATTGCTGCGCCAGGGTCTGGTTGCCCAGGTCGGCATTGTTGGCGATTAACGCCGGCATTTGCGCCAGGAAGGTCTGCAGGTGTTCGAAGATCCCAGCCAGGGAGACGCTTGGGGATTGCACGCCGAACAGCAGGCCGGTTTGCCCGTTGATCTGTCGGATGCCGCTGAATACGGCGTAGCCGACTTGCAGTTCGACCCGCAGGCGTTGGTAAAACGGCGCGTGGAGCAGATGCCCGAGCAGTCGCCATGCCGCTTCATCGGCCAGGGTTTGGGTTGGCGTTGGGCAAAACAGCAGCAACGCGGCTTCGCTGGAGTCGGTTTTCACCGGGTGCCAGAACCGCTGGCCGTCGAGGCTTTGGCGCGTGTATTCAAGGCTTGCCGGCTGGCCGGGCAATCGCACTGCTGCGGTTTTGATCGCCGCTTCACACGCGGCGGGCAAACCGATTCCCAGACCTTGCCAGCGCGCGGTGCTCCATGGCGCTGACGTCTCGCTGGCTCCCGAACTGCCGACACAACAAGCAGGCAACGCCTTGAGCAATTCCCGAATCGCAATCATCGGCGTTGATGTGGAAGGCGACGGCAGTTCATCGGACCGGCTCAGGTTAAGCGCTAGCGCTTCGACCACGGCCGGCATCGGTTCGTGAAGGCCGACCATTTTCACCCGCCAGTCATTGGCGAGGGTCTCGAAAGACAATTCGATTCCAGCCTGGCGAGCATGCTCACGCAACGGCTGTAATGGGTTTTCCAGCCCGGCGGGCACGCCGCCATCAAATCGCCAATGCAGATACAGCGCGCCCTCATCCGTGTCATCCGCCAAGGCTTGGCTGAAGGTCAGCGCCGACACGTCTCGACGTCCCCGCGAGCGATCCTGGGCAAAGGTGCGCAAGCCACGGTGGGCGCTGGTCTGGCCGCGAATCAGGCCGGCGCGCTCTTCTTTGACCGGTGGGCGCAGGAATGGATTGTTGGGCGGCAATTGCCAAGCGTGCTGGGGAGGTGGCAGGTGCAGTGAGTCGAGCAGGCTCTTCAGGGCTGCGATGCCCGGCCCCGACAGGTCTTCGCTGTCGTTGCGAGCCAGTGCCAGGGCGCCTTGGACCTGTTGCTGGCGAGCGTTCAGCAAGGCGAACTCTTCTCGCAACAGCGTCCAATCGCTCTGTGCGAAAAAGCTCAACCAGTCGTGCAACAACACTTTGGTCTGAGTAACCGACTCGCCTTGAGTGACGAGGGTAAAGTCGATATCCAGCAGCGCTTGCCCGGCGAAGTGATACAGCACGGATGCTTGCAGTGCGCTCGCCAGCTTTCGCGCTTTCAGCTCCGCCAGCAAACCGCCGGGCGCCGAGGCGTTGAGCCAGGAGCAGAGAAAATCCAGTGCTTGGCGGGGTACGTCACAGGCAATGACGTGGTGCAAGTGATGATTGGCGGCGTGTTGATAGGCGTGTGCTGCGCCTTGCATCAGTGCGGGCGGTTCGGCCTGGGGGTGCAAAGGCCCCGAGGCTAATGCTTCGCTGAATTGCTGCGCCAAGGCTTGCAGTTCATCCAGCGGCTGCGGGCCTGCAAGGCTCAAGGTCATCTGCCCGCTTTGGTAAAAGTGCGCGTGGAATTCCCGCAGTGCTTGCTGAAATGCCTCACGCTCCACCGGCAAACTGTCGCGATTGCCCGCGTGAAAACCGCGCAGAGGGTGATCAGCCGCCAAACCCTCCAGCAGCGCAACCTCCTGCTGCGCCTTGGCATCCTGGGACCAGGCGATAAACTCCGCGTGCACCACTTCGCGCTCACGCAACTGATCTTCAATCGCCAAGCACGGGTGGGCCAGCATGTCCGCCAGGCGCTCCAGCCCATCGGTAAAGGCCGCCACCGGCAGTTCAAAGAAGAAGTCGGTGGTGCGTTCGCGGGTGCTGGCGTTGACCTGCCCACCGTGGCGTTGCACGTAGGCCATCAAGCCTTCGCTTGTGGGAAAGCGCTCGGTGCCGAGAAACAACAAATGCTCAAGGAAATGCGCCAGCCCCGGCCAGGCCAAGGGCACGTCATGGCTGCCAGCGGCCACGCGTAAAACGGCAGCGCAACGCTTCAGGCGCGGCGCATGGCGCAGGGAAACCCGCAGGCCGTTGGCCAGGGTCAGGTGAAGGTGGTGAGGGTGGGCCGGCGCAGGCATGGGCACTTCCGAAACGTAGGATGTGGCCATGTTAACAAACCGCTGACAAACCGGCTGGGTCAGGGCTTATGCAGTGCGCCGTACAACTCCGGGCGACGGTCTTGCAGGTAGTGATTGGCGGCGCGTGCATCAAGGATCGACTGGCGATCCAGCTCCCCGACGATCAAGGCCTCATCCAACCCGGCCTGGGCGATGCGCTGGCCATTGGGCGCAGCAATGCTGCTTTGCCCGCAATAGTGAATCTCGCCTTCCTGCCCGCAGTAATTGGCGTAAGCCACATAACACTGGTTTTCAAAGGCCCGCGCACGCACGGTCACGTCGGCGACAAAGTCGAACGGCACCATATTGGCGGTGGGCACCAGGATCAACTCGGCGCCGGCCAGGGCCAGGCGACGGGTATTTTCCGGAAACTCCAGGTCGTAGCAGATCAGGAAACCGAGCTTCCAGCCGTTCAATTCCACCAGCGGGAAAGCATCTTCCCCGGCACTGAACATCGAGTGGTCCAGATCGCCAAACAGGTGGGTCTTGCGGTAGTTGCAGAGGCGCTGGCCATGGGCGTCGATCAACTGCACGGCGTTGTAGATCTGGCCATCCTCGGCCCGCTCCGGGTAGCCGTACAGAATCGCCAGCCCGGCGCTTTTGGCAAGTGCAGCTATCGCCTGTGCCGAGGCGCCATCCTGTGCTTCAGCCAGCGCGCCAACGGCTTCGGCGCCGATGTTATAGCCGCTGAGAAACATCTCCGGCAGCACCAGCACATCGGCATCCGACGCCTCATGCGCGAGCTGGTGCAGGCGCTTGAGGTTACCGGCTACATCCAGCGGCAGCGGTGGGCATTGGTACAGGGCGACGCGCATACTCAACTCCTTAATCGGCCAGGGCGATTGGGCCGATTTCGTCAAATACATCTCCCGGCCCTGGGTTCTGCGGATGCGTGCTGCCGCCGAAGTGGGTCATGATGCCCCACACCGCGTTCAGCGAGGTTTGTACCGCGCCTTCCACCCAGGCGGGTGTCCAGGAGACGTCGTCACCGGCGATAAAAATCCCACGTTGTTCGGCGGGCATGTCCTTCTGCATGAAGTGCGCATACATCCGCTGGTTGTAGCGATAGTGGCCGGGCAACGCGCCTTTGAAAGCCCCAAGGAAGTGCGGGTCGGCTTCCCAGGACACCGTGATCGGGTCGCCGATGATGCGCGCCTTGATATCGACTTTAGGGTAGATCTTCTTCAGCGCATCAAGGGCCAATTTCACGCGCTTGTCGATGGGCTGCGGCAGCATTTTCAGCGCGTCGCTCATCCACGAGTACGACAGGCAAATCACGCCCGGCTTGTCGTCACCATTGTCGAACAGATAAGTGCCACGGGTCAGGCGATCGGTGAGGGTCATGCTCATCAAGTCGCGGCCGGTTTCCGGGTCTTTGTCTTTCCAGAACGGGCGGTCAACCATCACGAAGGTTTTCGACGACTGCATATAGCGGGTGCGATCCAGTGCCATCCACATTTTCTGCGAGAACAGGGTTTCGTCGCATTCGATCTGGGTGGTCAGTAGCCAGCTTTGGCAGGTGGTCAGTACGGCGGCGTATTCACGCGTGTCGCCATAGTTGTCGGTCACGGCAAAGCGGCCATCGGCGGCGTGGGCAATACGGCTCACACCGGCCCGTGGCGCACCGCGATGCAGCGAGCTGAGGCTGGTGCCGGCGGGCCAGTGCGCACAACGTTCCGGCACATGGCGCCAAATGCCCATGGGCACTTGCGCCACGCCGCCGACCACCAAGTGCTGGTGGTCGTCGCAGTTGGTCATCACCACGCGGAAAATTTCCAGCATCGAGTTAGGGAAGTCCGAGTCCCAGCCGCCGGTGCCGAAACCCACTTGGCCAAACACTTCGCGGTGCGCGAAAGACAGTTTGGCGAACGCCTTGGAGGTGGCGACGAAGTCATAGAACGTGCGGTCGTCCCACAGCGGCACCAGCTTGTTCCACAGCTCTTTGAGGCGTGGCACGTCGCGGTCGCGGATGGCCTGCTGGATATCACCGAACTGCGAGCCGGCTTCCAGCGCATCGGCCCAGGCGTCAGCGACTTCCTGGAACAGCACCGGCAAGTCAGAGAGTTTTTGCGCGTAGTGGGTCTGGCCTTCGAGGTCGACCACGGTGCTGCCGGAGGCCGGCGTCAGCGGGTTGGGGAAGGGTTTGGTCTCCAGGCCCAACTTGTCCACATAGTGGTAGAACGCGGTGGACGACACCGGAAAACGCATGCCGCCCAACTCGGCGATGATGCCCTCGGCCCCTTCAAACGCCTGGGAGCGCAAACGGCCGCCCATCTTCGAGGCTTCGTACACCACGGGCTTCAGGCCCAGCTTCATCAGCTCGTAAGCGGCTACAAGGCCCGCGATCCCGGCCCCGACAATCGCCACTTCCGCGCCATGGTTGGCCGCGGGGATGCTGCCCAGGCCAGCCGGGTGTTCGATCCAGTCATCAAAGGCAAACGGAAAGTCCGGGCCAAAGATGGTGATAGGCTTTTTACCGTCGGCGGGGTGGCGATGGGTCTTGCTGATGGTGCTGGACGGAATGCTCATGGCTGACCTTACTGACGACTCGGCGGGAGGTGGCCCGTTGAGTATAGGAAAAGATGGCAGCCAGTTTAGGCAGCGTAGCGTTCGTTATTAAGACTCAATGTGTCGTCGGATTGAGCTGTTTTTAGTCAGAGTGACGAACGTGGTGGTCAGATTGGCTGTCCGCGATCCAATTTGTTACTGAGGATGATCGAAGTAGTGGTTTTCTCCACACCGTCGACACTGCCGATCTGGTCCAGCAATTGATCCAGTTGCTCCGGCGAATCCGTGCGCAGCCAGGCCACGTAATCGAACTCGCCACTCACCGCACACAACTGCTGCACCTGCGCCATGGCACTCAGCCTGCGCAGCACTTCCTTGCCCGAGCGCGCTTGCACGGTGATCCCCACATAAGCCTGCAAACCGCCATCGACCACCCGCTGCCCGAGGCGCACGCCATAACCGGTAATCACCTGGGTTTTTTCCAGGCGCGCCAGGCGCGACGTCACCGTAGTGCGCGCAATACCCAACTGCCGGGCAAGCATGGCCACGCTTTCGCGGGCGTTGATCTGCAAGGCAGCGATCAGTTGGCGATCGATTTCATCGAGGACGGGCAAGGGGAGCTCCAGTGCGGGCGGCAATGGGTCGCCATGTTACAGGCTTGCGCCCTTCTGGAGCGGTGCGATCTGCGAGATTAAGGCGCCTTGCATACTTTCGCAGCGGCAGCATCGTTCGGGATAAACGAGTCCGGCGTGCCAGGCTTGAGCACTACGTAGCCACGACGCCACGGCTGATCGTCGATTAGATTCCAACGATGGCCGGTGCCGGTATTGTCTTCAGCGACCAGCACTTCACCGGGGTGCAGGGTGAACGTCTCGCCGCCTCGGGTAGCAAAGCAGTTGGGGACAATTAACAAATCTTTCATTGCAGAAAAGGGCGAGAGGGCCAGCGTTCCCCATTTCCAAACGCCAGACACACAAAAGCCGCGCAGTGCGCGGCTTTCTTGTTTGGTGGGCCCAGTAGGACTCGAACCTACGACCAAGGGATTATGAGTCCCCTGCTCTAACCAACTGAGCTATAGGCCCTCAGTAGGTCGCGGATTATAACGATGGTTTCCCCACTGTGCCATCCGAAAAGTCTGAAACCCTCATATGAAGAAAAGCCTCGGCAAAAAGCTCGGGCGGCAGGGGCAGGCTGACGATGTAGCCTTGCATCTGTTCACAGCCTTCGGCAGCGAGGAATGCCTGCTGTGCGGGGTTTTCCACGCCTTCGGCGATGATGGTGAATTGCATGCTGTGGCCTAGGGCGATGATGGCGCGCACGATGGCGGCGTCGTGGGGGTCGTCGGGCAGGCCGCGTACGAAGGATTGGTCGATCTTCAGGAAGTCCAGCGGCAGGCGCTTGAGGTAGCTGAGGGATGAATAGCCGGTGCCGAAGTCATCAATCGCCAGTTGCACGCCCAGGCGTTTGAGTTGGTGCAGTACTTC
Source organism: Pseudomonas sp. ArH3a (assembly GCF_022648765.1). Taxonomy (NCBI): domain Bacteria; kingdom Pseudomonadati; phylum Pseudomonadota; class Gammaproteobacteria; order Pseudomonadales; family Pseudomonadaceae; genus Pseudomonas; species Pseudomonas sp. ArH3a. Next base: position 6,367,621 of record NZ_CP080330.1, on the reverse strand, counting down.
CAGTGCTTCTTCGGCCTGGCTCATGATGAAGTTTTCGGTGATTTCCAGTTGCAGGCAGCCGGGCTCCAGGCGGTAGTCGCGCAGGAGCTGTTCGATGCGTGCGAGCAGGCCGGGGTGGCGCAGTTGGGCGCCGGCAAGGTTGACCGACAGTGGGCCGAAGTCATCGAAGGCTTCTTTCCACTGGTGCATCTGACGGCATGCCTGTTCCAGTACCCAGTCACCGATCTGCAGGATCATGCCGTTCTCTTCGGCCAGGGCGATGAAGTGTTCAGGCGGCACATCACCAAAGGTCGGATGGTGCCAGCGAATCAGGGCTTCGGCGCCGATCAGTTCCTGGGTGATCAGGCTCAGCTTCGGCTGGTAGTACAAAAATAACTCTTCACGCTCGATGGCGCGGCGCAGTTCGTGTTCCAGGGCCACGCGTTCGTTGGCCTGGGCGGTGAGGTCTTGGGTGTAGCTTTCGACGCGGTTGCGGCCCTTGGCCTTGGAGCGGTACATCGCCGCGTCGGCGTTTTTGACCAGGGTGGCGACGTCGGTGCCGTCCTGTGGGTACAGGCTGGTGCCGATACTAGCGCTGATAAAGAACTCGTGCTCGCCGGCCTGGAACGGCGGGGTGAAGCAGGCGAGCAGTTTATTGGCCAGGTGCTCGGCATCGCTGGCGTGCTGCAGGCCGGGCAGCAGGATGATGAATTCGTCGCCGCCCAGGCGAGCCACGGTGTCGACGTCGCGCAGTTGGTCTTTGAGGCGCACGGCGATGTCTTTGAGCAGCAGGTCGCCGACGGGGTGGCCAAGGCTGTCATTGATGTGTTTGAAACGGTCCAGGTCGAGGAATAGCACCGCGCCTTGGTTGCCGCTTTCTTGCTGGCCATTAAGTGCCGCCTGCAGCCGGTTTTCGAACAGGGTGCGGTTAGGCAGGCCCGTCAGTGGATCATGATGCGCCTGGTAGTCGAGGCGCGCCTGGGCATGCTTAAGGCTGGAGATGTCGGCAAACACGGCAACAAAGTGGGTGATCAGTTGCTCGCGGTTGCGCACGGCATTGATGGTCAGCCAACTGGGGTACAACTCGCCGTTCTTGCGGCGGTTGGAGATCTCGCCCTGCCAGTGCCCCTGGGCGGTCAGTTGGTGCCACATGGCCGCATAGAACGCGCTGTCGTGCAGGCCGGAAGCGAGCAGGCGCGGCGTACTGCCGAGGGCTTCGGCTTCGCTGTAGCCGGTGATTTCGCTGAAGGCGCGGTTGACGGCGCTGATGTTCTGCCGGGTGTCGGTGATCAATACGCCTTCGGCCGTACTTTCGAACACCGTCGCGGCCTGTTGCAGCTTTTCCTGCATGAATTGGCGTTCGGTGATGTCCCGGGCGATGGTCAGCATGCAATCTTCATCGCCGATGGGCAGTGGGCGGCTGGACACTTCACAGAGGCGAATCTGGCCGTCGTTGCGGCGTATGTGGCAGACGAAATCGCGGACAAGCCCGTCGCGCTGCATCAGTTCCAGCATGTGTTTGCGTTCGTTGAGGTCGACCCAAATGCCCAGTTCCAAGGTGGATTGGTCGAGCGACGTTGCGCTGGTGAACCCGGTCAGCCGGCTGAAACCGTCATTCACTTCAATCAGCAGCCCATCGCGCTGGCGGCTGAGCAGCAAGCCATCGGGTGAGGCGTGGAAGGCCTTGGCGAATTTCTCTTCGGAGGTTTGCAGTTGTTGCTGGGTTTCCTTGAGCGGGGTGATGTCACGCACCACCACCACCAAGGCTTCGGTGGTGTCGAGTTGGAATGGCTCTGCCGAGATCAACCCGGTAAAGGTTTGGCCGTTGCTGCGCCGAAAAGGCATTTCCAGGTTGCGGATGCTGGTGGTTTGCACCCGTTGCAGCAGGTCGGGACCGACGCCTTGAATGCCCCAGATATCTAATTCGGTGGCGGTTTTGCCCACCACGTCTGCGGCGCTCAGGCCGATCTGGTCCTCAAACGCCTTGTTGACCTCCAGAAGGCAGCCATCGGACAAGCGCGCAATCACCAAGATGTCCGGGCATTGCTGGAACACCGAGGCAAATTTCTCCTCGGACAATTGCAAGGCTTCTTCGGTGCGCTTGGCTTCGCTGATATCGATCATCAGGCCGCGCAGTACTGGCTCATGCCCGTGCTCGATGAGGCTGACAATGTCGCGCACCCACAAGCAGCGGCCGTCGGCGGTGATTACCCGATAATCGACGCTGTGATCACGGTTGGCGCGGGTTTCCTGGTAGCAGTAGGCCTCGGCACGTGTCAGGTCGGCGGGGTGGATGATGTTGCGCCAGAAGCCTGGAATCAGCCAATGCGCACGCGGGTAGCCGAGCAAGTCTTCGGCATGGGGCGACACGTAGCTGTAGGTGAAATCGGTGATGCTGGCCTCCCAGGCGATGGCGGACAGGCTCTCCACCAGGCCGCGGTAGTGGTATTCGCTGCTGCGCAGTTCTTGCTCGAGGGCCACCCGGCGGGAGATTTCCGAGCTGAGCCGGCGGTTGATCCGAATCACAATGGCCAGCACGGTGCTCAGCAGCAGCACTGCCGGCAGGCCGTACATCAGCAGGTCGGACCAAAACGTGCGGTGATCGGTGATGCTGCCGACCCAGTGTTGCTGGATGGCGTCGGTTTCGCTGGGGCTGAGGTCGGCGAGGACCTTGTCGAGGATGCCCACCAGCATTTTCTCATCCCGCGGCACGCCCATTGCCAGCTGATAGCGGTAGGGCGTTTCGCCGCTGACGTATAAACCATCGAGCTTGAGCTGGCGCAGGCTCCAGACGCTGGACGCGAGGTCGCCGACCACGGCATCCACTTCGTCGGTGGCCAGGGCTTGCAGCGTCGAGCTGACGTTGGGCAAAGCCACCAGGTTGAGGTCGGGATGGTGGGTGCGCAGCAATTCATGGGGGGCGTAGTTTTCCACTACGGCGATCTTCAGCCCGTAAAGGTCCTTGAGGTTGCGCGGTTTCGCGCCGCCTTCATGGGCGAGGATGACAATAGGGAAATCCAGGTACGGGCGCGTAAAGGCCAGGAAGCTCTGGCGCTCCGGCGTGGACATGATGCCGGGCAGCAGGTCGAGCTGGTTGTTTTTGGCCTGCTCAAGCACGGCGGTCCAGTTGACCGGCTCGATCAGCTTGATTCTGACGCCCAGGCGGTCCTGGATCAGGCGGATGTAATCAGCGGCCAAGCCCTGATAGCGGCCATTTTCATCACGGTATTCGAAGGGTGGCCATGAGGCGTCCACCCCAAGGCGCAGCTCCTGATGGTCCGACAGCCAGCCACGCTCTTCATCAGTAAGAGTCAACGCGCCAGCCGTTGCGGTCCAGGTCAGCAGCGACAGCAGTATCACGGTCGGCAGTCTGGGCATAACGGTCTCGTTATGGCACGGGGAATGTTTCGAGTGTAGACGGGCATTGCGGGGGAGGGGGGCGCGGCAGTTAATCTATAGAAAGTAATCGGCACAAAGCAAAACCCCCGGCCTGGGCCGGGGGTTTTGGTATCACTCGTCGAGGAAGGAGCGTAGATGCTCGCTTCGCGTCGGGTGGCGCAACTTGCGCAGCGCCTTGGCTTCGATCTGACGGATCCGCTCGCGGGTCACGTCAAACTGCTTACCGACTTCCTCAAGGGTGTGGTCGGTATTCATGTCGATGCCGAAACGCATGCGCAGTACCTTGGCTTCACGGGCAGTGAGGCCGGACAGTACGTCGCGAGTCGCTTCTTTCAAGCTCTCAACAGTGGCGACATCGATTGGCGACTGCATAGTCGAGTCTTCGATGAAGTCACCCAAGTGGGAGTCTTCGTCATCACCAATCGGCGTTTCCATGGAGATCGGCTCTTTAGCGATCTTCAATACCTTGCGGATTTTATCCTCAGGCATTTCCATGCGTTCGCCCAGCTCTTCCGGGGTCGGTTCGCGACCCATTTCCTGCAACATCTGCCGGGAAATACGGTTGAGCTTGTTGATGGTCTCGATCATGTGCACCGGAATACGGATGGTGCGGGCCTGGTCGGCGATCGAGCGAGTGATCGCCTGACGGATCCACCAGGTGGCATAAGTCGAGAACTTGTAGCCGCGACGGTATTCGAACTTGTCCACAGCCTTCATCAAGCCGATGTTGCCTTCCTGGATCAGATCGAGGAATTGCAGGCCACGGTTGGTGTACTTCTTGGCGATGGAGATCACCAGACGCAAGTTCGCTTCAACCATCTCTTTCTTCGCGCGGCGGGCCTTGGCCTCACCGATCGACATGCGACGGTTGATGTCCTTGATCTCGGCAATCGTCAGACCGGTTTCGGTCTGCAGCGCAGTCAGCTTCTGCTGGCAACGGATGATGTCGGGCTGCAGGCGACCAATGGCTTCGGCGTATTTTGCCTTGCCCTTGGCCAGTGCGTCGGTCCAGCTTTCGTCAACTTCGTTGCCCGGGAACTGGCGCAGGAAGTCAGTACGCGGCATGCGTGCATCACGTACACAGAGCTGCATGATTGCGCGCTCTTGGGCACGCAGACGCTCAAGGGCACTGCGAACACGCTCAACCAGGCCTTCGAATTGCTTCGGCACCAGCTTGATTGGCATGAACAGCTCAGCCAGGGCTACCAGCTCGGCGATTGCCAGCTTGTTGCCACGACCGTGCTTTTTCAGGGCCTTGCGGGTGATTTCCATTTGATCGGAAACCGCACCGAAACGCTGGGCAGCGACGATTGGGTCCGGGCCGCTTTCGACTTCATCTTCGTCGTCGGTGCTGGCTTCAGCCTCGTCGTCATCAGTGTCGTCGTCAGCTTTAACCGCCTTCGGGTCGACTGGCGGCGGTACTTCGGCGGCAGGCGGCGCAATGCCGTCGTCCGGGTCGATGTAACCGCTCAAGACGTCAGACAGGCGACCACCTTCGGTGGTGACGCGGGTGTACTCGGAGAGAATGTGGTCAACCGTGCCAGGGAAGTGCGCGATTGCGCCCATCACTTCACGGATGCCCTCTTCGATACGCTTGGCGATTTCAATTTCGCCTTCGCGTGTCAGCAACTCGACCGTACCCATTTCGCGCATATACATGCGCACAGGGTCCGTCGTGCGACCGATATCGGTCTCCACTGCTGCCAACGCTGCTGCTGCCTCTTCGGCCGCCGCTTCGTCGGTATCGGCGTCGGCCAGCATAAGGGAATCCTTATCTGGCGCAACCTCGAATACGTTGATCCCCATGTCATTAATCATGCGGATGATGTCTTCCACCTGCTCTGGATCTGAAATATCCTCAGGCAGGTGGTCGTTGACCTCCGCGTAAGTCAGGTAACCCTGCTCACGACCGAGTGTGATCAACTCTTTGATACGAGACTGCTGTTGCGCTTTTCCGGACATAACACCCTATCCACTGAAGGTCTTGGCGGGCAAAAAACAAGCCGAGGATTATACCCGAGCTATGACCTCACGCGCCAGCTGAGGTCGGGTTTGATGCGGAAACATTCTGTTTTAAGAGGTCGCGCATCTGTTTTGCTATCTGAATTTGCTCTTCAGCCGACAATCCCGGCTGTCTTGCTCTTTTGATGAGTTCGTCGAGGGTCTGCGTATGCTGACCCGCGGATAACCTAGTAATGGTGTCTAAAAACTGTTGTTCAAGGTTATCGCCGTCAATTAGCCACTCCTTTTCTGCGAGTGCTCTCAAGAGGCGGCCTTGTTCGGTGCCATGCCAACGAGCCATAAGCTGAATTGAGTTTAGCTTAGGATTTTTCTGTACCGCCCCGATCAAGGCGATCAGTACCTGCGCATAGGTGTTGCTTTCGTTGGCAAAATGATCAGCGCTCTCGACCTTCTTGGCCAATTGCGGGTGGTGGATAAGCGTGCGCAACGCAATAAGCGTCGGTGCTTCCACCGCCACTGGCGTACGTGGCGCGTAGGCTTCATCGCGGTCGCCGCGTTTGCCGTTCTTGCTCCAGGGTTTCTTATCCCATTTCTTGCCGCCGGCGCCGGGTTTCTTCGGTGTCCACTCCTGCTGGGGCGTGAACGCATCCTGCGGTTGGTGGAAGTCTGAATAGTCCGGCATGGCGTCGTAATCCATGCCCGGGTCGTACGCCGGTGGCGCATTTTGTGGTGCGTTGTGCACCAGCTGGCTGACGGCTTCACCGCTCAAACCGGTGATTTCCAGCAGGCGCATGCGCATCAGTGATTTCAGGTTGGCGCCCGGCACTTTGTCGATCAGCGGTGCTGCGAGGGTAGCCATATGGGCCTTGCCTTCGAGCGAGCGCGGGTCGGCTTCTTCGGTCAATTGCTGGAAGAAATAGTCCGCCAGTGGTTGCGCGTGTTGATTGATGCGCGCACGGAACGCGTCGGTACCTTCGGAGCGCACCAGGGTGTCCGGGTCTTCGCCTTCGGGTAGGAACAGGAAGCGCGCACGGCGGCCATCCTGCAGGCTCGACAGCGTGGCTTCGAGTGCGCGCCAGGCGGCGTTGCGGCCGGCCTGGTCACCGTCGAAACAGAACAGTACGTTGGGCACCACGCGAAACAGGCGTTTCATGTGTTCTTCGCTGGTGGCGGTGCCCAGGGTGGCCACGGCGTTACGCAGGCCTTGCTGGGCGAGCGCGATCACGTCCATATAGCCTTCAACCACGATGATTTCATCGAGGTTGCGGTTGTTTTTGCGCGCTTCGAACAGCCCGTAGAGCTCCTGGCCCTTATGAAACACCGGGGTTTCCGGGGAGTTCAGGTACTTGGGCTTGTCGTCGCCGAGTACGCGGCCACCGAACGCGATGATCCGGCCACGGCTGTCGCGGATCGGGAACATCACGCGGTCGCGGAAACGGTCATAGCGCTTGCCGGTCTCGGCGTTTTCCACCAGCAGGCCAGCGTCGATCATGGCTTTCTGCTGCAGGGTGTCGCTGCTCAGGTGCTTGTACAGGTTGTCCCAGCCGGGCGGCGCGAAACCCAGGCCGAAGTCCCGGGCGATTTCACCGGTGAGGCCGCGACCCTTGAGGTACTCAACGGCGGCCTTGCGCTGCGGATGGCTTTTAAGCGCCTGACGGTAGAAGTCGGCAGCGGCCGTCAGCAGCGGGTACAGCGGCGAGTCGGTGGGTTGGCGCGGCTTGTGCGGGCGGCCACTTTCTTCGCGAGGTATTTCCATGCCCGCGGCTTTCGCCAGTTCCTCGACGGCCTGGGGGAAGTCCAGGTTGTCGTGGTCCATGATGAAGCCGAGGGCATTGCCGCCCGCGCCGCAGCCGAAGCAGTAGTAGAACTGCTTGTCGGGGCTGACGCTGAACGAGGGGGTTTTTTCTTTGTGGAACGGGCAGCAGGCGGTGTAGTTCTTGCCAGCCTTCTTCATTTGCACGCGAGAGCTGACAACATCGACGATGTCGGTGCGGTTCAGAAGGTCGTCAATAAAGCTCTGGGGAATTAGCCCGGCCATGGCGTTCTCGTCATCACTGCGTGTCAATGAGGCCCGCGAAGTGCTCAGGCGCGCATTATGCGGCTCGATCAGCTTTCGTCTGGTTGGGCTGTCAGGGAGTGTATCTGCCGAACATTCACTGACGTTAATTTCTATCAGTGTTCGGCTTTGAAATGTTGCCCTGGCGTCCGGTGTTGGCCAATAAAGGGCCTCGGAAACGCATCGTTGGGCACAGCCGACACAGTTGATCGTCTGCTTAAAAGAATGAGTGTGCTCGTCAGTAGCCTTGTTAGGCTCGTCAGAAGAGACGCGCACCGCTGGCAAAAGAGCCAGTCCTGACGTTTGAAGCAGTGTCTCGGTCGCATGTGCGGCGTCGACGATGAAGCATCAAGCGATATCCGCAAATGCCAATAGCCCGGCTGAGGGCCGGGCTTGGCAGAAGCTTGCTACGTAAGTCTGTGTATTAGTACAGACGAACGGCGCGGCGCTGCTCGCGCTGAACTTTCTTAGCGTGACGCTTAACAGCGGCTGCTGCTTTACGCTTACGCTCAGAAGTTGGCTTCTCATAAAATTCGCGGCTACGAACTTCAGCCAGAACACCGGCTTTTTCGCAGGAGCGCTTGAAACGACGCAGAGCTACGTCGAAGGGTTCGTTCTCTTTTACTTTGACGGCTGGCATCCAGAGCTACCTTCTTTCATTACCGGGAATCAACGTTCTCATCGCAAAAAATTCGCGGCTGAGGTCGTCGGTTTTTAAGGGTTGCGGATGTTAACCCCTCATTGCCCGGAATGCAAAGCCTCTGATCGAAAACCGCTAGTCGGGAGGGGGAGTGGCGACTATTATGCGCGCCTTCGAATTCAGCCTCTACAAGGCGCAAACCCATGCTAGTACTGGGACTTGAAACCTCCTGCGACGAAACCGGTGTCGCACTTTACGACAGTGAACGCGGGCTTTTGGCCGATGCACTGTTCAGCCAGATCGACCTGCACCGCGCCTATGGCGGCGTGGTGCCGGAGCTCGCCAGCCGTGATCACGTCAAACGCATGCTGCCGTTGATTCGCCAGGTGCTGGACGAGGCTGGCTGCGTGCCGACCGAGATTGACGCGATTGCCTACACCGCCGGCCCCGGATTGGTCGGAGCCCTGCTGGTTGGGGCCTCTTGCGCCCAGGCGCTGGCGTTTGCCTGGGGCATTCCGGCCCTCGGCGTGCACCATATGGAAGGCCATTTACTGGCGCCTATGTTGGAAAAAACACCGCCGCAGTTCCCGTTCGTCGCTTTGTTGGTGTCGGGTGGGCATACGCAGCTGGTTCAGGTCGATGGGATCGGCCAATACACACTGTTGGGCGAGTCTTTGGACGATGCCGCCGGTGAAGCGTTCGACAAAACCGCGAAGATGATGGGCCTCAATTATCCCGGCGGCCCGGAAATCGCGCGCCTTGCCGAAAAAGGCGTCCCAGGCCGCTACACCTTCCCGCGCCCAATGTGTGATCGCCCGGGCCTGATGTTCAGCTTCAGTGGTTTGAAAACGTCTGCGCTGAACACCTGGCAGCAGAGCGTCAGCGCCGGGGACGACAGTGAGCAAGCCCGTTGCGACATCGCACTGGCGTTCCAGCAGGCCGTGGTGGAGACTTTGACCATCAAGTGCAAGCGTGCCCTGAAACAGGCGGGCATGAAGCGCCTGGTGATCGCAGGCGGCGTCAGCGCTAACAAAGCCTTGCGCACCTCGCTGGAAAAAATGCTCGGCGACATGCAGGGCGATGTGTTCTATGCGCGCCCTGAGTTTTGCACCGACAACGGCGCGATGATCGCCTATGCCGGTTGCCAGCGCCTGCAGGCCGGGCAGCATGAAAGCCTGGCGATCAGCGTGCAGGCGCGCTGGCCGATGGAGCAACTGTCGCCGCTGTAGGCCGTTGTATGGCCGCGACGTGAGCCGGGCTCATCGAACGTATTTAAAAATGCCGTTCGCGCCCGGTAAACAGGTCGCGTAAATTGCCGCGGTGGCGCCAGACGATCAGCAGGGTCAACACGCTCATCGGCAACAGCGCTGCCGGCGCTTGCCAGGCCAGCAAGGGCAGGGTGAGCGGCGTGGCGATCAATGCGGCCAGCGAGCTGGTGCGGGTCAGGTAGAACGTCAGCAGCCAGGCAAGCACGGCCAGTAACGCCGCTGGAGGGTAAATCCCCAGCAACATGCCGGCCGCCGTGGCGACACCCTTGCCACCGCGAAAGCGGAAGTACAGCGGAAACAGATGGCCGAGGACGGCGCACACGCCTACCCAGGCCTGCTGTTGCAGGGTGAGGCCGGCGAGGCTGGCGATGAGTACGGGCAACAGGCCCTTGCAGATGTCGCCCAGCAGCGTCAGTACGGCGAGTTTTTTGCCGGCCAGGCGCAACATGTTGGTGGCACCGGCATTGCCTGAGCCACTCATTCGCGGGTCGGGATTTCCCGTCAGGCGGCTGAGCAAAATGGCGAAGGACAGCGAGCCGAGCAGGTAGGCGAGAATCGCCAGTGACCAAAACATGCTAACTATTCCGGGCGAGGACGCCCTGATTCTAACGGGGCATCGCGCCCTTGTCGTGCTGCGGAGAAGAGCTTGGACAGAGTGTTTATCGAAGGCCTGGAAGTCGACACCGTGATCGGGGCCTACGACTGGGAGCGCGGCATCAAGCAATGCCTGCGCCTGGACCTGAGTTTTGCCTGGGACAATCGCCCGGCCGCGGCCGGTGACGACCTGACCCTGGCGCTCGATTACGCCAGCGTGTCCGCGCGTATCCAGGCCTTTGCCGAGCAGTCCCAGTACCAACTGGTGGAAACCTTTGCCGAGCGTCTGGCCGAAGTGCTGATGAGCGAATTCCAGATTCCTTGGCTGCACCTCAAATTGACCAAGCCAGGCGCCGTGCCGGCAGCCAAAGGCGTGGGCGTGGAGATCGAGCGCGGATGTCGCTAACTCAGGTTTACCTTGGCCTTGGCAGCAATATCGAGCGCGAGCCGCACCTGCGCGCTGGCCTGGACGCGCTGGCGAGCTTCTTGACCGACGTGCGCTGCTCGCCCGTGTTCGAAAGCCAGCCGGTGGGGATCAAGAGTGGGCCGTTTTTCAATCTGGTGGTGTCGGCCTATACCGACTTGCCGTTGATGGAACTTGATCGCCGGTTGAAATTTATCGAGGCCGACAATGGCCGCTATGCGCCCGACCGCAAAGGGCTGCCGCTGGATATCGACGTATTGCTGTATGGCGAGCTGGTGGGGAATTTCGACGGCTTGATCCTGCCGCGCGCAGAAATCCTGAAAAACGCCTTCGTGCTGTGGCCGCTGTCGTTGATGGCACCGGATCGCGAGCACCCCGAAGCGGGCAAGACATTGGCCCAGCTGTGGCGCGATGCGCAGATCGATCAAGTGCTGGCGCCTGTCGGCTTCGAGTGGCAGGGCCGGCAACTCACCCCGGCGGATCTCCTATAGCCGCCGATACTCTTGGCTTGACCGATTCAAGTGTGGGAGCGGCGGTGCGACGATTCGACTTGCCCGCGATGACGTCGGCCCAGCAAACATGGATGTTGACTGACCCACCGCTTTGGCGGGCAAGTCGAATCGTCGCACCGCCGCTCCCACAGGGGATCTGCGCTTAACTGAACGGCATTAGGGCAAGCCCGCTCGCCACAAAAGCTCGCCCGCTACGCGTTGTGTTGTTCCTTGTAGGTTTTCAGCGCTTTGAGCCGTTCGCGCTTGAGCGCCTCGCCCAGTTCCGGGCCTTTGAAGCCTTTCTCCAGCAGGGGCGCGACCGCCACTTCGCGCGCAACCTTGGCCGCACCACGTAAATAATCCGCCTGTGGATAACTTCGTTGCTCAAGCCCCTTGCGGCCACGCGCATCCATTTCACAGCTCACCACGAATTCCTCAAAGCGTTGCGGCCGGCGATACACGTCGAAACTCTGCAGCAACTCCAGCAATGTCGAAGCTTTTAGCTCCGGCGCTCGATGGCCATGAGTGTGATATTGGCCCACCAGCAGTGCCAGCTCCTGGCAGTCCTTCGGCACTTTGAAGCGCTCATTGACCGCCTTGATCAGCTTCAAGCCCGTATGCTCATGAGCAATATGCTGCGGCAACTTATCCACAGGTGTCAGGCCCTTGCCCACGTCATGCAGCAAGCAGGCCCAACGCACCGTAAGCGGTTGTTTGTGCAAGGCGGCCTGTTCCAACACGCTCAAGGTGTGCAGGCCGGTGTCGATTTCGGGGTGATGGGCCTCGGGCTGTGGCACGCCGAATAGCGCGTTCACTTCCGGCATCAGGGTTTTCAGCGCATCGCAGTCACGTAGCACCTGAATAAACACCTGTGGCTGATCTTCCATCAGTGCCCGGGAAATTTCCTTCCAGCTGCGTTCCGGTGTCAGTGCTTCCAGTTCGCCGGATTCGCTGAGCTGGCGCATCAATTCCAGCGTCTCAGGAGCGACCGTGAAACCCAGGTGCGCATAACGCGCCGCAAAGCGGGCAACACGCAATACGCGCAGAGGATCTTCGGCGAACGCCGGGGAAACGTGACGCAAAATGCGCGCCTCCAAATCGCTCTGGCCGTGGTACGGGTCGGTCAAGTTGCCGTCATCGTCCTCAGCTATGGCGTTGATGGTCAGGTCGCGACGAATCAAGTCTTCTTCCAGCGTGACTTCGGGGCTGGCATGAAACACAAAGCCGCCGTAACCCCGGCCACTCTTGCGTTCGGTGCGGGCGAGGGCGTACTCATCGCCGTTTTTCGGGTCGAGGAATACCGGGAAGTCAGCGCCCACCGGCTTGTAGCCCTTGGCGAGCATTTCTTCAGTGGTCGCGCCGACCACAACGCGGTCGATGTCAGTGACCTTGATGCCGAGCAGGCGATCACGCACCGCGCCGCCAACTGTGTAGATTTTCATGAAAAAGCCTCCATTAGCGGCACAGGATAACGCCTGTGCCTGACCAATGGAGGCTTTGCTGTTTCAGAGATGAACGACGGCCAAGTCCAGGCGGCCGTAGTCGTTGTCGTTGTGATCGCTGCGCGGTGGCACGTGGTGAGTCTTCATCACTTGGTCGCCCTGCAGGGTTTCCAGGTGAATGTCGAAGCCCCACAACCGGTGCAGGTGCTTGAGCACTTCCTCGGTGGATTCGCCCAAGGGTTTGCGGTCGTGCTGCTGGTGACGCAAGGTCAGCGAGCGGTCGCCGCGTACATCGATGCTGTAAATCTGCACGTTGGGTTCGCGGTTGCCCAGGTTGTACTGCGCCGCCAGGGTTTCACGGATGGTGCGGTAGCCGGGTTCGTCGTGGATGGCCGGCACCACCAGATCATCCTTGAGGTCGTCGTCCATGATGCTGAACAGCTTGAGGTCGCGAATCACCTGGGGTGACAGGTACTGCAGGATGAAACTCTCGTCCTTGAAGCTGCTCATGGCGAACTTGATGGTCGACAGCCAATCGCTGCCGGCGATTTCCGGGAACCAGCGGCGGTCTTCTTCGGTGGGGTGTTCGCACATGCGCCGGATGTCGCGGTACATGGCAAAGCCCAGCGCATAGGGGTTGATGCCGCTGTAATAGGGGCTGTCGAAGCCGGGTTGGAACACCACGCTGGTATGGGAGGTGAGGAACTCCATCATGAAACCGTCCGTGACCAGGCCCTCGTCGTACAGGTCATTCATCAAGGTGTAGTGCCAGAACGTCGCCCAGCCTTCGTTCATTACCTGGGTCTGGCGCTGTGGATAAAAGTACTGGGCGATCTTGCGCACGATACGCACGATTTCGCGCTGCCAGGGCTCCAGCAGGGGCGCGTGTTTTTCCAGGAAGTACAGGATGTTTTCCTGAGGTTCGGCGGGGAAGCGTGCATTGTCTTTGTCGCTGTTCTTGCCGGCGCGCTTTGGAATGGTGCGCCACAAATCGTTGATCTGCTTCTGCAGGTGCTCCTCGCGCTCCTTCTGGCGCAGGCGTTCTTCCTCGGCGGAAATCGGGTATGGGCGTTTGTAGCGGTCGACCCCGTAATTCATCAGGGCGTGGCAGGAATCGAGCAAATCCTCCACTGCATCGATGCCGTGGCGTTCCTCGCACTGCATGATGTACTGCTTGGCGAACACCAGGTAATCGATGATCGAGCTGGCATCGGTCCAGGTGCGGAACAGGTAGTTACCCTTGAAGAAGCTGTTGTGCCCGTAGCACGCGTGCGCCACCACCAGTGCCTGCATGCAGATGGTGTTTTCTTCCATCAGGTAGGCGATGCACGGGTCGGAGTTGATCACGATCTCGTAGGCCAAACCCATCTGGCCACGCGTGTAGGACTTCTCAGTGCTGAGGAAGTGTTTGCCATAGGACCAATGGTGATAGCCCAAAGGCATACCCACCGAGGCATAGGCATCCATCATCTGTTCGGCGGTGATCACTTCGATCTGGTTGGGGTAAGTGTCCAGAGCATAACCGGCCGCGATACGGCTGATTTCCCGGTCATAGGCCTGGATCAGTTCAAAGGTCCACTCGGACCCGGTGGAAATGGGTTGGCGCTTATGCTCTTTTTTGGCGGTCATGTCACTAACCTGCGCTGGAAGAGTTCACGGAAGACCGGGTAGATATCGCCGGCCGAGACCAGTTGCTGCTGGGCGAACGTGTCGGCAAAGGCTTCGCCGATGCGTTCATATTCGAACCACAGGGCCTGGTGCTCACGAGGGGTAATTTCGACGTAGGTGTAGTACTGCACAAACGGCATGATCTGGTTGATCAGAATGTCGCGGCAGATCGGCGAATCATCATTCCAGTTGTCGCCGTCGGAAGCTTGGGCTGCGTAGATATTCCACTCATTAGCCGGGTAGCGTTCGGCCATGATTTCCTGCATCAGCTTCAACGCGCTGGAGACGATGGTGCCGCCGGTTTCCCGCGAATAGAAGAACTCTTCTTCGTCGACTTCCCGGGCGCTGGTGTGATGGCGGATAAACACCACATCGATCTTGTCGTAGTTCCGCTTCAGGAACAGGTACAGCAGGATGAAGAAGCGCTTGGCAATATCCTTGGTTGCTTGGGTCATCGAGCCGGACACGTCCATCAGGCAGAACATCACGGCCTTGGAGCTCGGGTTGGGTTGTTTGACCAGCAGGTTGTATTTCAGGTCGAAGGTGTCGAGGAACGGCACGCGGTGAATCCGCGCGCTGAGTTTCTCGATTTCCACTTCGACTTCCTGGATATCGCCGAAGTTGTCGGGCTCTTCGCGTTTTAAACGCGCCAACTCTTCCTTGGCCTGCTTTAGTTTGGCGCGGCTGCTGCCGGACAGGGCGATACGCCGGGCGTGGGCCGAGCGCAGGGTGCGGATGATGTTGATCCGCGACGGGTTGCCCTCATTGCTGATCCCCGCGCGCACGGTCTTGAAGGTGTCGGTGCCGGTCAGGTTGCGTTTGACCAGGTTGGGCAGTTCCAAGTCTTCGAACATGAACTCCAGGAATTCTTCCTGGGTGATCTGGAACACGAACTCATCCATGCCTTCGCCAGAGTTACCGGCCTTGCCTGGGCCTTTACCGCCGCCACCGCCTTGCGGGCGTTGGATATGTTCGCCGGTGGTGAATTCCTTGTTGCCGGGGTGCACGACGGTTTGTTTGCCGCCGCGCCCGTGGTGCAGCACCGGTTCGTCGATGTCGCGTCCGGGAATGCTGATTTGCTCGCCATGCTCCATATCCGTAATGGAGCGGCGGCTGACGGCCTCTTCAACGGCCTTTTTGATGTGGTCACGGTAACGCCGCAGGAAACGCTGACGGTTTACCGTGCTCTTGTTCTTGCCATTGAGGCGTCGGTCGATCACATAGCTCATGGGGAGCCCTCCGGGCAGCTTCACGTTACAAGCTTCAAGCCGCGAGCTGGAAGCTTAGAGACAAGCGGTCAGCTGCCAGGCCAAAGGCCCGGCAGCGCGCGCCTGTCGCTGCCTTACTGTGATTTACGAACCCGCAGGTACCACTCGGAGAGCAGCCGTACCTGTTTGTCGGTGTAGCCACGCTCGACCATTCGTGTAACGAAGTCGTTGTGTTTTTGCTGATCCTCCTTGCTGGCCTTGGCGTTGAAGCTGATGACCGGCAGCAGATCCTCGGTGTTGGAGAACATTTTCTTCTCGATGACTACCCGCAGCTTCTCGTAGCTGAGCCAGGTAGGGTTCTTGCCGTTGTTGTTGGCGCGGGCGCGCAGCACAAAGTTGACGATTTCGTTGCGGAAATCCTTCGGATTGCTGATGCCGGCCGGTTTCTCGATCTTCTCCAGCTCCTCGTTGAGGGCCACGCGGTTGAGAATCTCGCCGGTTTCCGGGTCGCGGTACTCCTGGTCCTGGATCCAGAAGTCGGCGTACAGCACGTAGCGGTCGAAGATGTTCTGGCCGTACTCGCTGTAGGACTCCAGGTACGCGGTCTGAATTTCCTTGCCGATAAACTCGATGTAGCGCGGCGCCAGGTATTCCTTGAGGAAGCGCAGGTAGCGTTCGCGGGTTTCGGCCTGGAACTGTTCCTGTTCGATCTGCTGCTCCAGCACATACAGCAGGTGCACTGGGTTGGCGGCGATTTCGTGTGGGTCGAAGTTAAATACCTTGGAGAGGATCTTGAACGCGAAACGTGTGGAAAGGCCATTCATGCCCTCATCCACGCCCGCAGTGTCGCGGTATTCCTGGATCGACTTGGCCTTGGGATCGGTGTCCTTGAGGTTTTCGCCGTCGTAGACGCGCATCTTCGAATAGATGTTCGAGTTCTCCGGCTCCTTGAGGCGCGACAGCACGGTGAACTGGGCGAGCATCTTCAAGGTGTCAGGCGCGCAATGGGCCTTGGCCAGGGAGCTGTTGAACAACAACTTGTCGTAGATCTTGATCTCATCGCTGACGCGCAGGCAGTACGGCACCTTGACGATGTAGATCCGGTCGATGAAGGCTTCGTTGTTCTTGTTGTTACGGAAGGTGTGCCATTCCGATTCGTTGGAGTGGGCCAGCAGGATCCCGGTGAACGGAATTGCGCCCAGGCCTTCGGTACTGTTGTAGTTACCTTCCTGGGTGGCGGTCAGCAGTGGGTGCAGCACCTTGATTGGCGCCTTGAACATCTCCACGAATTCCATCAGGCCCTGGTTGGCCCGGCACAGCGCGCCCGAGTAGCTGTAGGCGTCGGCGTCGTTCTGTGGGAACTCTTCGAGTTTGCGGATATCGACTTTACCCACCAGTGCCGAGATGTCTTGGTTGTTCTCATCGCCCGGTTCGGTCTTGGCTACGCCGATCTGGTTGAGGACCGACGGGTAGAGTTTCACCACGCGGAACTGGCTGATATCGCCGCCAAACTCAGCCAGGCGCTTGGTGGCCCAAGGCGACATGATGGTATTGAGGTAGCGCCGTGGGATGCCGAAGTCTTCTTCGAGGATCGCGCCATCTTCCGTGGCGTTGAACAGCCCTAGAGGCGACTCGAAGACCGGCGAGCCCTTGATCGCGTAGAAGGGCACTTTCTCGATCAGTTGTTTGAGTTTTTCCGCCAGGGACGACTTGCCGCCGCCGACGGGGCCGAGCAGGTAGAGGATTTGCTTCTTCTCTTCCAGGCCTTGGGCGGCATGGCGGAAGTAGGAGACGATCTGGTCGATGCATTCTTCCATGCCATGGAAGTCTTCAAAGGCCGGGTAGCGGCGGATCACCTTGTTGGAGAATATTCGCGACAGGCGCGAATTGTTGGCGGTTTCCACCAGCTCCGGCTCACCAATTGCCAATAGCAGGCGTTCGGCGGCAGACGCGTAGGTGCTGCGGTCCTGTTTGCACAGCTCGAGATACTCTTGCAGCGTGAGTTCTTCCTGCTGGGTGGACGCGAAGCGTTGTTGGAAGTGGCTAAAGATACTCATGACGTCGTCACCTCGCTCGATACGTGGAGCCGACGCCGGGTCAATCAGTCGATGCTGGCAGTCATTGGTGATCAACCAATGGCCGTTTTCCCCCCAAACACCCTGAAACGCTACCGATGACCCGTACGCCGGTGTACCGGCTCTCCCCTGATTCGGATGGCCTGCGCTTAAGGATAGTTCGGAATCCGGGAGGTCAAGGCGGGATACGTAATTAGTTTGGCTGCGCCGTTCGTCAGAAACGGCGCGAGCCCAAGCGTCACGCGGGGTAGCGGGGTGTGAAAAAAATTATTGCGAATCGCTGGAGGCAATTTCCGCAGGATAGGTCGCACGCCACAGCTCAAAGCCGCCGTCCAGGCTATAGACGTCGGAGAAGCCCTGGCTGATCAGATAGGCCGCTGCGCTCTGGCTGGAGTTGCCGTGGTAGCAGGCCACGATCACCGGCGCGTCGAGGTCGGCGGCACGGATGAAGTCGGCAATGCTGTGGTTGTCCAGATGCTGCGCGCCGGTGATATGGCCAGCGGCGTGAGCCTGAGGGTCGCGGATGTCGACCACCACGGCACCTTGCTCGCGCAGGGCCTGGGCTTGTTCGGGAGGGATACGTTTGAATTCGCTCATGGCGGGCTCCTTGGACATGGCTGCGGCGTTTAGCGCTTGGCGGCAGCCGGCAGTGTAACGGGAAGGGGAGATTCGCACTGGCAGCTCAGGCGCTCGCCGGTGTCGATGTTCATCAGGGTCATGCTACCGCCCCACACGCAGCCGGTGTCGAGTGCGAATACGCCGGGTTCATTGCACTTGCCCTCAAGGGCTGCCCAGTGGCCGAAGATGATCTTCGTGTCACGGGTCTTGCGTTCCTTGTGCGCGAACCACGGCTTATAGCCGGGCAGTGCGGTGTCGGCGCCTTCCTTGCTCTTGAGGTCGAGCTTGCCCTCGGCAGTGCAGAAGCGCATGCGTGTGAAATAGTTGGTGATCACGCGCAGGCGGGCCACGCCAGTGAGGTCGTTGTCCCACTTGACCGGCTCGTTGCCGTACATGCCGTCGAGGTAGGCGGTGTACAGGCTGTCATCGGTCAGGGCGCTCTCGACTTCGGCGGCGCACTTGAGGGCTTTTTTCAGCGTCCACTGCGGCGGGATGCCGGCATGGACCAGCGCCATGTTGCGGCCTTCGTCGTAATGCATGAGTTTCTGCCCACGCAGCCACTCCAGCAGCTCGGTGCGATCCGGCGCTTCAAGGATCTCACGCAGGGTGTCGCCCTTTTTCAGGCGCTCGATGTTATTGCCGGCGGCCAGCAGGTGCAGGTCATGGTTGCCCAGTACGCACACCAGCGATTCGCGCAGGCTATATAAGTAGCGCAAAGTCTCCAGAGACTCGGGGCCGCGATTGACCAGATCCCCCACCAACCACAGGCGGTCGCTTGCCGGGTTGAAGGCCACCCGCTCCAGCAAGCACTTGAGGGGCTCTAGGCAGCCTTGCAGGTCGCCGACCGCGTATGTCGCCATCAGTGCAGGGCTCCAGGCACTGCGAGGCGGAACGGCGCGATGATGGCGTCGAACAACTTACCGTCGGTGGCCTTCATCTGATACGAGCCCTGCATGGTGCCGACCTTGGAGGTCATGACCGTGCCGCTGCTGTAGGTATGGCTGGCGCCAATGTCGATCAACGGTTGCTGGCCAACCACACCGGCGCCGCGCACCTCTTCGACCTGGCCGTCACCGTCGGTGATCACCCAGTGGCGCGACAGCAGCTTGGCCGGCACCTGCCCGTTGTTCTTCACCGTGATGGTGTAGGCAAAGGCGAAGCGGTTGTGTTCGGGTTGCGATTGGTCCGCGAGGAAGCGGGTGACGACGCTGACGTCGATCTGGTAGCGAGGATCGGACATGCAAGAGGCCTTAAAAGCAAAAGCGGAGGACAGCAGATGCGGATCAGTCTAGGCCATGAGGAGGGCACTAGGCCAGACATGCTGTCTGGCCCATGCTTGGCAGGCTTTAGTCCGCGGCTGGCGCAGGCTGGATGGCAAGCTGGTCGGCCAGGCGCACGAACGCGGCCAGGTCCAGTTGCTCGGGGCGCAAGCTGCCATCGACGCCGGCGGCTTCGATTTCGGCGTTGCTGAGCAGCGCCTTGAGCGTGTTGCGCAGGGTCTTGCGGCGTTGGTTGAACGCCTCGCGTACCACGCGCTCCAGCAGCTTGTGATCCTTGGCTGGGTGGGGCAGCACGGCGTGAGGCACCAGGCGCACGATGGCCGAATCGACCTTCGGCGGCGGGTTGAACGCACCCGGGCCGACGTTGAACAGGTGTTCCACGCGGCAATGGTACTGAACCATGATCGACAAGCGGCCCCAATCACCACCGCCGGGACCTGCGGCTAAACGCTCAACCACTTCTTTTTGCAGCATGAAGTGCATGTCGCGGATGATCCCTGCGTTGTTCAGCAGGTGGAAAATCAGCGGCGTGGAGATGTTGTACGGCAGGTTGCCCACTACCCGCAGGCTGTTGGGCGCAGCGTTGAGGCTGTTGAAGTCGAACTTCAGTGCATCGCCCTGGTGCAGGTTGAAGTTGGGCTTGTCTGCGAACTGCTGGTTGAGGATCGGGATCAGGTCCTTGTCCAGCTCCACGACGTCCAGTTGGCCGCCACTGGCCAGCAGGCCTTGGGTCAATGCGCCCTGGCCCGGGCCAATTTCCAGCAAGCGGTCTTCGGGCTTGGCATGGATGGAGCGCAGGATACGGTCGATCACGCCGGCGTCGTGCAGGAAGTTTTGCCCGAAACGCTTGCGCGCCCGGTGTTGGTAATGCTCAGTCATATACGGGTCTCGGCCATCTGATAGGCGGTTTCCAGGGCCACGTGCAGGCTGCCGGTATCGATCTTGCCGCTGCCCGCCAGGTCCAGGGCAGTGCCATGGTCGACGGAGGTGCGGATGATCGGCAGGCCCAGTGTCACGTTGACTGCGGCGCCGAAGCCTTTGTATTTCAGCACGGGCAGCCCTTGGTCATGGTACATCGCCAGCACTGCGTCGCAGTGCTCCAGATATTTGGGGGTAAACAGAGTGTCAGCAGGCAGTGGGCCACGCAGGTCCATGCCTTCTTGGCGCAGACGCTCTAATGTCGGTTCAATGATGTCGATTTCTTCATGGCCCAAGTGGCCGCCTTCACCGGCGTGGGGGTTGAGCCCGCAGACCAGGATGCGCGGTTGGGCAATGCCGAATTTGTGTTGCAGGTCGGCGTGCAGGATGCGCGTGACGCGCTCCAAACGCTCGGCAGTGATGGCGTCGGCGATATCACGCAACGGCAAATGCGTGGTCACCAGGGCCACGCGCAGGCCGTGAGTGGCCAGCATCATCACAACTTGGGCGGTATTGGTCAGCTCGGCGAGGAATTCGGTATGGCCGGAAAAGGCGATGCCGGATTCGTTGATCACACCCTTGTGCACCGGGGCAGTGATCATGCCGGCGAAGTCGCCGTCGATGCAGCCCTGGCCTGCACGCGTCAGGGTTTCCAGCACAAATGCCGCATTGGCTTTGTTCAGTTGCCCGGCAATCACCTTGGTCGCAAGTGGGGTGTCCCATACGTACAGGCTGCCCGCAGGTGCCGGCAGGTCGGGCCAGTTGCCTGGCGCCACGTCCAGCAGGTTGACAACCACGCCCAACTGCGCGGCCCGCTCAAGGAGCAGGTCGCGGCTGGTAATGGCAATCAGGGGGTGTGGCTGAGGTTGCGAGGCGAGCAGCAGGCACAGGTCTGGACCAATGCCGGCCGGCTCGCCGGGTGTTACCGCGAAACGCTGGGGTTTCACTGCGCTGCCTGGTCGGTGCCTGTTTGCTCGGCGCCTGGCAGCTTGTTTTCTACGTAGGCTTCGTCACGGATCTGACGCAACCAGGTTTGCAGCTCTTCGTCGTACTTGCGGTTACGCAATACGGACAGTGCTTGTTGCTCGCGGGCCTGGGTGGTGTTGTCGGTGGCGCGACGGCCAAGGACTTCCAGGACGTGCCAGCCATATTGGGTCTTGAACGGCTTGGACAGCACGCCTTGCGGCGTATCGGCCATTACTTGCTGGAACTCAGGCACCAAGGCTTTCGGGTCGATCCAGTTCAGGTCGCCACCGTTGAGGGCCGAACCTGGGTCTTCCGAGAAGCTCTTGGCCAAGGTGGCGAAATCTTCACCGCCTTCGATGCGGTCATAGATCTTCTGGGCCAGTTCCTTGGTTTGTGCTTCGGTGCGAATTTCGCTTGGTTTGACCAGGATGTGACGAACATGTACTTCGTCTTTCAGCGAAGTCTCGCCACCGCGTTTTGCCAGCAGCTTGAGGATGATGAAGCCACCCGGTGTGCGTGCTGGCTGGGTGATTTCACCCGGCTGCATGGCGCTCAGCTCGCGGTCGAACGGAGGTGGCAATTGAGCGGCTTTACGCCAGCCCATGTCACCGCCGTCCAGGGCGTTGTCGCTGCCCGATACCGCGATAGCTGTTTGGGCGAAGTCAGCGCCAGCCTTCAGGCGGTCATAAACTGCCTGGGTTTTGGCGGCGGCTGCATTGAGCTGCTCGGCGTTGGCGCTGTCCGGGGTTGGAATCAGGATATTGGCCAGGTGCAGTTCTTCGGAGAGCCGCATCTTGCCAAGGTCCGAGGCCAGGAAGTTCTTCACTTCCTGCTCGGAAACCTGAACCCGCTCGGCCACACGGCGCTGACGCACACGGCTGATGATCATTTCGCGGCGGATCTGGTCACGGGCGTCCTCATAGGACAAACCGTCGCGGGCCAGGGCAGCGCGGAACTGGTCAATGCTCATGTTGTTGCGTTGAGCGATGGTGCCGACGGCCTGGTTCAGTTCTTCGTCCGAAATACGGATGCCGGAACGATCGCCGATCTGCAGTTGCAGGTTTTCGACGATCAGGCGCTCCAGAACCTGTGGGTCCAGCACGCTGGTAGGCGGTACACCGCCGCCACGCTTGGCGATGGTTTGCTGAACTTCCTTGACCCGTTGGTCCAGTTGGCTCTGCATGATCACGTCGTTATCGACAATGGCCACTACCTTGTCCAGCTGTTGAACCGCAGCGTGTGCCGATGCGGTCCCCAGGAACAGTGCGCCCAGCACTAGCGGGCGCAGACAATCAGAAAGCTTGATCTTCACGTTCACGATAACCTTGAATGCCTTTGTCGAGGAAGCTCTCTACCTTGGCGCCAGTCAGGCCGCCGAGTCCTTTAAGGACGATCTGGAAGAAGAGCCCGTGGTCACCCTTTTCGTTCAGCGGGGCGATCTGGCTGTATTCGTCGTTGGAAACCCAGTAACGGTTGATGACGCGCAGTTTCCAGCAGCAGTTGTCGTACTCGAAACCACCAAAGGCTTCCAGGGTACGGTTGCGTGCATAGTCATACTGCCAGCGGGTGATCAGGTTCCACTGAGGAATGATCGGCCACATCATCGAGAAGTCGTGTTGCTGGATTTTGTAGTAATCCTTGATGAAGTTCGGTTGGCCCGCAGTACCGTAATCACCACCGAACTGCCATTTGCCGGTCAGCTGGTTGTAGACCACTTGGTCGTTACGATAGCGGTAGCCGACGTTGATGATCTTGTTCGGGTTGTCTTCCGGCTGGTAGTGGAGCATTGCGCTACCGGAACGAGGGGTGTGTTCCTCAGTGTCCCAGTTGTAGTCGGCAGTGGCGCGCCAGTCGCGGTTGAAGCGGAACTCGTATTCCAGGGCAACTGGCGATACGTCAGACTGTGCGTCGGCACGGTCAGAGGCGAGGATGCCCGGCAGTTGAACCTGGCGATCCTTGAAGTACACCGCCTGGCCTATGGCCGCGCGTTGACGTTCGAAGCCATTCTCTTCGATCCAACGGCTGGTTAAGCCCAGGGACAGCTTGTTCTCGTCGCCGATCCGGTCGTTGCCGCTGAAGCGGTTGTCGCGGAACAGCGAGGCGTAGCTGAACGAGTACTCGCTGGTGTCGAACACCGGGATATCGCTCTGGTCCTTGTTCGGGACATAGAGGTAGAACGCGCGCGGTTCCAATGTCTGGCGATAGTCTTTGCCGAACCAGTTGGTATTGCGGTCGAAGTACAGGCCGCTGTCTACGCTGGCGATTGGGATTGCGCGGTCTTGGTTGCTCTTGAAGGTGCCACCGGCATAAGGGTTTGCCGCAGTGGCGGCTGCTTGCGCAGCAATAATTTCGTTCTTGCCCTTGGTATCAAGGTCCAGATCGTACTTGGTGTAGACGTACTTGAGCTTCGGCGTAATAAAACCGTAGGTCCAGTTCATCGGGTATTCGACGGCTGGTGCTACGTTCAGGCGAGTACCGTTTGCACGGGTCAGACCTGTTACGTAGTCATCCAGACGCTTATCACCTACAGCAACACCGTTCGCAGCGAACGGGCCACCGTCCTTGTCGAAAATGGTGCCGCTCCTGAGGTCCCGGTCAAACCGAACAGCCTCAGTCTCATAGGTAAAGTTCACGCCACCCGGGTGGTACGGCAGCATCCCATTGAAGGTGATCTGCGGCAGCCGGTCATACGGGGTGATCTGGGAAATAGTCGCCAGTTGGTAGGCCTGAACGTTCAGGCGCGCCTGGTAGCTGTCACCGCGATAGGTCAGGGAACCCTGCTGGTTGACGAAGTCCTGGGTTTGGATGCCTTCCTGGTAGGACTTCAAGTCCTGGTAGTAGAACGGATCGCTGATCTTGGTGTAGTCGACCTGGGTCGCCAGACGCGAATCCAGCCCGCCCTTATGCTGCCAATTGAGCATATAGCGAGTTTTTTCGTAATCAGTCTGTTTCTTCCGCTCGTCGCTGTCGTCGTTCAGGTACGCGCCGCCGAACTGACCTTCGCTGGATTTGGTGAGGTAGCGGAATTCGCCTTCCATCAACAAACCGCGCTTGGTCATGTATTGCGGGTACAACGTGGCGTCGTAGTTTGGCGCCAGGTTGAAGTAGTACGGCGTGACGAGCGTGAAGCCGGTTTCGCTGCCGGTGCTGAAGCTCGGCGGCAGGAAGCCGGATTGACGACGATCGTCGATCGGGAAATAGATATACGGGGTGTACAGGATCGGAATGTTCTTGACCCGCAACGTCGCGTTGGTCGCCGTACCGAAACCGGTGGCCGGGTTCAACGTGATGTTGTTGCCTCTGAGCTGCCAGGCGTTGCTGTCCGGCTCACAGGTGGTGTACGTACCGTCCTTGAGACGGATGATCGCGTTCTCGGCACGCTTGGCGTACAGCGCGTTACCGCGGATACGCGATTTGTGCAGCACGTATTCGGCGTTGTCGATCTGGGCGGCTCCAGTATCGAGCTGGACCTCAGCGTGGTCACCAACGATCAGAGCGCCGTTGTCGCGCAAACGAACGTTGCCGTTCAGCTCGCCACGGTTCTCGGCCTGATACAGGCTGGCTTCCTGAGCCTCCAGCTGCATGCTGCCCTGGCGCATGACGACGTCGCCGGCCAGGGTTGCGATCTGTTGTTCTTGCTCGTAACGAGAGGCCTTGGCACCGATGAAGGTCGGCGCATCGCTCTTGTCCGTCTTGTCGTTCATGCCAGGACGCATCGGCTCGATGTACGCGCCGGCGCAATAAGGACCGGTTTCGGCCAGCTGGGCTGCAGTCAGCTTCTCGCGCGGTACCCAGTCCAAGTGGCTGTAGTCGGCGCTGCGCGCACGCAGGCCTCGGCCCTTGGCTTCGGTGACCAGTGCGGTCTTCGGTTCGGCCTCGGCGCTGCCACCAGCATCGGCTTGCGCCGTGCTGCCGGCGGAGCTGACGGCTGCGCCGTCATGCACCGGGCGTGGTGGCAACGGGGCTGCGGCGGTTTTTGGCGCGCAATCCCAGGCACCCGAAGCAGAGACTGAGCAGTCATACTGTTCCGCGGCGACCACGAATGAGGTGGCGAAAGGTTGCATGGCCAGCAGACTGCCGGTTACCAGCAACGGAAATTTTCTACGAAACGCGGGGGATTTCAATGCCATCTTATTAGTCCGGGCTTCCTGCGTGCCATCTGCCCGCGGTTTGGGCCGCACGCCTCTCGATGGTCTGAAAAAGATGCGTGATAATAAAGCATGACCCGCTTGACGGCTAGCGCCGTCGGAGACCCTTGTAATGCCCGAGCAAGATCTACGTTTACAACAGCTGAAAGTCTGGCTGGATGAGCAGTTGCCAATCCTTTTCAACGCTCAGGACTGGGGTGTCGTACCTCCGGCCACGTTGACCGCGGCCAGCAGTGACGCGAGTTTCAGGCGTTACTTCCGGTGGGAAGGCGGTGGGCGAAGTTTCGTCGTCATGGACGCGCCGCCGCCCCAGGAAAACTGCAAACCTTTCGTCGATATCGCTGATTTACTGGCGAAATCAGGAATAAATGTTCCAAAAATTTATGCAGAAGATTTGCCCCGCGGCTTTCTTTTGCTCAATGACCTGGGCAAAAAAACCTATCTGGACGTGATTGACGAGCAAAACGCCGATCAATTGTTTGCCGATGCCATCGACGCGTTGCTGGCTTTTCAGCAATTGCCGATGGACACGCCGCTGCCCAGCTATGACGTCGCCTTGTTGCGCCGTGAGCTGGAATTGTTTCCGGAATGGTACGTGCGCCGGCACCTGGGCATCGATTTCGACGCCCAGCAGCAGGCTCTCTGGCAGCGCGTCAGCGACCACTTGATCGACAGCGCCCTGGCTCAGCCCAAAGTGCTGGTGCATCGCGACTATATGCCGCGCAACCTGATGATCAGCGAGCCGAACCCGGGCGTGCTGGATTTCCAGGACGCGGTCTACGGCCCGGTCACCTACGACATCACCTGCCTGTTCAAGGATGCATTCCTCAGTTGGCCCAAGGCACGTGTACGTGAATGGCAGCGTGGCTACTGGGAGCGTGCCGGGCAACTGGGCATTCCGGTGCAGGCCGACTTTGCAGCGTTCCTGCGGGCCAGCGACCTGATGGGCGTGCAGCGCCACCTCAAGGTGATCGGCATCTTTGCGCGTATCTGCCATCGCGACGGTAAGCCGCGCTACCTGGCCGACGTACCGCGCTTCTTTGCTTATATAGAGGCGGTGCTGGCAGACCGGCCGGAGCTGGACGAGCTGGGCGAACTGCTCGCCAGCCTGCGCCAACCTGTCGAGGCGGGCGTATGAAGGCCATGATCCTGGCGGCCGGCAAGGGCGAGCGCATGCGCCCGCTCACCTTGCACACGCCCAAGCCGCTGGTGCAGGCGGGCGGCAAGCGGTTGATCGAATATCACCTGGAAGCGCTGGCCAAGGCCGGTTTCAGCGAAATTGTGATCAACCATGCCTGGCTCGGCCAGCAGATCGAAAGCTACCTGGGCGACGGTGCGCAGTTTGGCCTGCGCATCCAGTATTCCGCCGAAGGCGAGCCGCTGGAAACCGGAGGCGGGATTTTCAAGGCGTTGCCGCTGTTGGGAGATGAACCCTTCCTGCTGGTTAATGGTGATGTCTGGACGGACTTCGACTTTGCCAGCCTGCTCAACAAACCGTTGGAAGGGCTTGCCCACCTGGTCATGGTCGACATGCCTGACCATGCGCCTACTGGTGGCGACTTCTATTTGAGCGGCGGCTTGCTTCATGATGCGGCGCCCGGTGCCGATAACCTGACCTTCAGTGGCATCTCAGTGCTCGACCCTCAATTGTTCGCGGGTTGCAGTGCCGGTGCCTTCAAGCTGGCGCCGCTGTTACGGGTGGCCATGGCCAAAGGTCTGGTAACGGGGGAACACATGACAGGACGCTGGATTGATGTCGGCACGCTGGAGCGTCTGGCGCAGGTTGAAACCTTGCTGACTGCGGGGCAATAAGATGTTGTGGCCAGGGACACTGATCGGTGCCGGGGCTGGCTTTGCCATTGCCAGTATTCCGGGGGCCTTATTGGGGGCATTGCTGGGGCAGGCGCTGGATCGCCGCCTCCAGTTGCAAAGTTGGGCGCAACTGCGCGAGCGCCTGGGCGGGCGCCCGGCGTTGCGCAATGACGAACTGTTGTTCGTGCTGTTAGGGCGTCTGGCCAAGAGTAATGGCCGCGTGGTGGATGGGCATATCCAGCAGGCGCGCCAGGAAATGCGCGCGCTGGACATGACTGAGCACGCCCAGCGCCGGGCGATCAGCGCGTTCAATCGCGGCAAGTCCGGTTCCGACCGGGTGCGTAATTATCTGCGTGTGCTCAAGGCTCAGCCCCATGCCGCCGAAGGTGTGTTGCGCGCGTGTTGGCGCATGGCCTGGGCGGACGGCAAGGCGGATAACGCCGAGCGCGACTTAATCGACCTGTGGGGCAAGTGGCTCGGCTGGACGCCGCAACAGCTTCAGGCACTGGCGGCCGATTACGTGCGCGAGCGCAAGCCGTTGGCCAATCGTGCCGGAGCTTATCAGGACGCGATGCGGGTACTGGGAGTAACGTCCACCACCGAGCCGACCGTGATCAAACGCGCCTATCGCCGCCTGCTCAGCCGCCACCACCCGGACAAGATTGCAGGCACTGGCGCCAGCCCAGCGCAGGTGCGCGAAGCGACCGAGCGAACCCGAGAGTTACATAACGCCTATGCATTGATTCGCGAGCGCCGAGATTTTCGCTAGCCGCCACAAATCCTGAGTTGCTAACCCAATTAGTGTGAGAGCTGGCTTGCCAGCTCCCACACTAATTGGGGTATCAAGCCAAGATCATTCGGCGGCAGCTTGCGGGCTCAACCACCCGCGAATCCGTCGATACAACTGCTCCTGCTCGGCAGCACTGTTGCCGGGCAGGGTCTTGAGTGACACCTGCTTATACCCTTCATTCTTCCCACGCTTGGCGGCGTGGGCGCGCGCGAGTGCGTTTTTGCGCTCCAGGGCGCCGTCTTGGTAGAAGACATCCGCCGTCGGCACTTTCAACGCGGGGGCCAGTTGTTGCAGGTCTGGCTGGCGACCGGCAGGCGTCTTGCCGGCCACCATCACCAACTTCTGCACTTGGGCCGGTTGTTTCTCGCTCAGGTAACGCGCGGCCCACCAGGCGCCCGTGCCATGGCCGAGCAGCACCACGCTGCGCGCGCTCTGGGTCTGGGCAAAGGCGACGGCAGCGTCGATGCGGTCGAAGATGCGCTTGGCGTCGGTCTTGTCCTGTTCATCCGCGCCCGGCACTACCGCCGGATCGGTGCCTTCGGCTTCGGCACTGGCGGCCTGTTCGATAGGTTTGGCGGCGGTGCTGCCGTCTTTGCTGCTGGTGTCGACGGCGGCCTTGGGCGATTCCATGACGCGTGGCGGCAAGGTGTCGACATTCACGTCCGGCAGCGACAGGCTGACTGTGCCCCAGTTGGCATCGGGCAATTTGCGTCGCAACGGTGCGATTGCTTGCGGCCAGTCAGCACTTTCGCCAGCGCCCGGCACGATAATCACCACGCCTTCGGGCTCGGCGCTGTTGGCCGGTTTCCACAAGGCCAGAAATGAATCGCTGCCGGCCTGCAATTGTTGCTGTTCCTGTTGCGGAACCTGGCGCTCCAGGGCGTTGGCTTCTTCCTGGCTGCGCTCGGGCAGGGGTTGGCGTTCAGCCGGTTTGTCGGCAGCGGGTGCCGGCGCGTCGTCGGCCTGAACAGAAAAGGCGCTGGTAAATAGCAGCGACAGGCACAATGCTGGCAGTGCCGAACGGTGGATAAAGGGCATCGTTAATTCCCGGCCAGAAGTGATTCCAGCAGCCTAATGGGTTGGTCAGTATTTGTCAGTGATGTGAGACGTGGATCATGGGTTTTCGCTGTCTGCTGGTTATCGGCGGTTTGTGCTTTGCCTTGATGGCGAATGCCGCGCCTGCGCCTGTTGCACCACAGGCGCAGCTCAATGCACCGCAGCGTGAATGGCTGGCCGAGCACCCGGAGCTGCGCGTGGGCGTGGTATTGCAGGCGCCGTACGCGCAATACGATCGGCGCCTGCAGCGTTTGTCCGGGGCCAATGTCGAGTTGATGCAGTGGCTGGCCAAGGCGCTGAACATCGAGCTGACGTGGCGTAACTTCCCCAGCCAGGAACAACTGGAAACCGCTGTGCGCGACGGCGAGGTGGATATTGCCCCCGGCCTGCAGCAAACCCCGGCCGGCTTGCGCCTGTGGTTATTCAGCGACCCTTATATGCGCGTGCCCCAGCATATCGTCGGTATCCGCGAGGGCAGCGGCGCGGTGGAGCTGGAGAAACTCGACGAACTGTCCCGCGTTGCCGTGCGCATGCCCAGCGCTGTGGCCGATTACCTGCGCAGCAATTATCCCAACCTCAACTTGCAAGGCGTGCCCATGGAGCGCCAGGCGCTGCAATTGCTGGTCAGCCAGCAAGCGCGTTATGCCGTGGTGGATGAGGCACAGTTGAGTCGGTTGTCCGGCGAGGCGGAGTTTGCCGGGCTAGCAGTGGTCGGCGATATCGGCCTGCCGCAACTGCTGCGCGTGGCCACCCGCCGCGAATGGCCTGCGCTTGCCGGCATCATGCAAAGCGCTTTGCGCGCGATACCCGCTCGCGACCTCGATCAATTGCACAGCCGCTGGCTGCAACCCAAATACCCACGGCTGACCGAATCGCCGGGACTGTGGCAAAACCTTAGCCTGCTCTTGGCGATGTTCTTGCTCGCCAGCCTGGCGGTGGTGTTCTGGCAGCGCCGTCACCAGCGCGTGCTGGAACACAGCCTGCTGGCCGCCCGGGAAGAAAGCGCCGCCCGCGCCGCCGGCGCCGAAGCCTTGCGCTTGACGCAGTTCTCCATTGATCAAAGCACCGTGGGCATCTTGTGGGTCAATTGGGACAGCCATGTGCGATACGCCAACCGCGCCGCCGAGACCATGCTGGGCTACGGCCCCGGCGCGTTGATCGAGCGACCGCTGATCGATTTCGACCCGACCTTGAACATGGACCGCTGGCTCAACATGTGGAAGCGTGCGCGTGCCAGCGAAGAAGGCGCGCAAACCTTCGCCGCCGATTGCGTGCGCGCCGACGGCAGCATCCTGCCGGCCGATGTGTCGCTGAGCTTTTTGCGCTTTGCCGAAGGCGAGTACCTAGTGGTCTACCTCAATGACGTCACCGAGCGCCGCCGTTACGTGGCCGCGTTGCAGCAAAGCGAAACACAATTACGCGAACTCTCGGCCCACCTGGAAACCGTGCGCGAAGAAGAAAAGGCGCGCATCGCCCGTGAAGTGCACGACGAACTCGGGCAGATGCTCACGGTGCTCAAGCTGGAAACCTCGATGTGCGAGCTGGCCTATGCACAACTGGACCCAGGCCTGAACGAGCGCTTGAACAGCATGAAGCGCCTGATCGCCCAGCTGTTCCAGCTTGTCCGGGACGTGGCGACCGCACTGCGCCCACCGATTCTCGACGCCGGCATTGCCTCGGCCATCGAATGGCAGGCACGCCGCTTCGAAGCGCGCACACACATCCCTTGCCTGGTCCAAGTCCCGGATAACCTGCCGGCCCTGAGCGATGCCAAGGCCATTGGCCTGTTCCGCATCCTGCAGGAGGCGCTGACCAATGTGATGCGCCATGCCCAGGCGCATACTGTCGAGCTGACCTTGAGCGTGGAAGGCGCCGACCTGCGGCTGACCATCAGCGATGACGGCATCGGTTTCGTCGAAACCCAGGGCCGCCCGGTGTCCTTTGGCGTAGTCGGTATGCGCGAGCGCGTATTGATGATGGGTGGGCAACTGAGCCTGCACAGCGAACTGGGGGAGGGCACGACCTTGAGTGTCACGGTGCCGTTGGATGCATAACCCTAAGAGGAAGCCCCTGTGATTCGTGTACTGGTAGCCGAAGACCACACCATCGTCCGTGAAGGCATCAAGCAATTGATCGGCCTGGCCAAAGACCTGCTGGTGGTCGGCGAGGCCTGTAATGGCGAGCAGCTGCTCGAGACCTTGCGCCATGTGCAGTGCGAGGTGGTGTTGCTGGATATCTCGATGCCCGGTGTGAATGGCCTGGAAGCCATCGCGCGTATCCGTGCACTGAGCCATCCGCCGGCGATTCTGGTGTTGTCGATGCACGATGAAGCGCAAATGGCCGCCCGCGCCCTGAAGGTCGGGGCGGCAGGGTATGCCACCAAGGACAGCGACCCGGCGCTGCTGCTGACGGCGATTCGCAAGGTCGCGGCAGGCGGGCGCTATATCGACCCGGACCTGGCCGACCGCATGGTCTTTGAAGTCGGCCTCACCGATACGCGGCCGCTGCATTCATTGCTGTCGGAGCGCGAGTTCTCGGTGTTCGAGCGCCTGGCCCAGGGTGCCAACGTCAATGACATCGCCCAGCAACTGGCGCTGAGCAGCAAGACCATCAGCACCCATAAGGCGCGGTTGATGCAAAAGCTCAATATCACTTCATTGGCTGAATTGGTGAAGTACGCCATGGAACACAAGCTGTTGTGACCCCATGATCGTTCCCGCGCTCTGCATGGGAATGCAGCCAAGGACGCTCAGCGTCCCAAAGCGTGACGCCGCGCGTCACAAGAGGTGTTCCCACGCGGAGCGTGGGAACGATCAGTGGCAGGCGGCATGCCCAATAACGACACCTCGAAAATACCGTCGAGCCCATTCCTGCTGCTTGTAGCTCGCCCCTTGTCGCTGCCCTGTCCCATCCCCGCCATCCGTGTAGGGCAATCCCTACCCCGAACCTTCCATCCTGCTGATGCGATTCTCTCCTGGCCCCCGATTTCCGGGGCCTCGCGCCTGGACTACGCTTGTGCCACAGCAGTCCAAAACAAAAAGGTGCGGGTATGAGCGAGGCGGATTCAAATGATGTGCTGGTCAGCTTTCGTGGCGTGCAGAAAAGCTACGACGGCGAGAACCTGATCGTCAAAGACCTCAACCTGGAGATTCGCAAGGGCGAGTTCCTCACCCTGCTCGGGCCCTCCGGTTCGGGCAAGACCACCAGCCTGATGATGCTCGCCGGCTTCGAGACGCCGACCGCCGGTGAAATCCTGCTGGCCGGGCGTGCCATCAATAACGTGCCGCCGCACAAGCGCGACATCGGCATGGTGTTCCAGAACTA
This sequence comes from Pseudomonas sp. ArH3a, assembly GCF_022648765.1. NCBI lineage: Bacteria > Pseudomonadati > Pseudomonadota > Gammaproteobacteria > Pseudomonadales > Pseudomonadaceae > Pseudomonas > Pseudomonas sp. ArH3a. The sequence goes on along the minus strand of NZ_CP080330.1, from coordinate 6,335,503 downwards.
TGCGCTGTTCCCGCACATGACCGTGGCCGAGAACCTGGCATTCCCGCTGTCGGTGCGCGGCTTGAGCAAGACCGATGTCAGCGAGCGGGTCAAACGCGTGCTGAGCATGGTCCAGCTGGATGCCTTCGCCCAGCGCTACCCGGCGCAACTCTCCGGCGGCCAGCAACAGCGCGTGGCCCTGGCCCGGGCGTTGGTGTTCGAACCGCAACTGGTGCTGATGGACGAGCCCCTCGGCGCGCTCGACAAGCAACTGCGCGAACACATGCAGATGGAGATCAAGCACCTGCACCAGCGCCTCGGCGTGACCGTGGTGTACGTGACCCACGACCAGGGCGAAGCCTTGACCATGTCCGACCGCGTGGCGGTGTTCCACCAGGGCGAGATCCAGCAGATCGCCGCGCCGCGCACCTTGTACGAAGAACCCAAGAACACCTTCGTTGCCAACTTCATCGGCGAGAACAACCGTCTCAACGGCCGCCTGCACAGCCACACCGGCGAGCGCTGCGTGGTGGAGCTGGCGCGCGGTGAGAAGGTCGAGGCGCTGGCGGTGAATGTCGGCCAGATCGGTGGCCCGGTGACGTTGTCGGTACGCCCGGAGCGCGTCAGCCTCAATGGCTCCAGCGAATCGTGTGTGAACCGTTTCTCCGGGCGCGTGGCCGAATTTATCTACCTGGGCGACCACGTGCGTGTGCGCCTGGAAGTCTGCGGCAAGGCCGATTTTTTTGTGAAACAACCGATTGCCGAGCTGGACCCAGCCCTGGCGGTCGGCGACGTGGTACCGATTGGCTGGCAAGTCGAGCACGTTCGCGCACTCGACCCACTTCTAGAGGCGAATTGATCGCCCCCTGGCTTCACCAACCCTGCACGTGGAGAGAACAACAATGTTGAGATCCCTGAAATATTCAGCGCTGGCCATCGGTTTGATGGGCGCGACACAGGCCATGGCAGGCCCGGACCTGACGGTCGTGTCCTTTGGTGGCGCGAACAAGGCGGCCCAGGTTAAGGCCTTCTATGCACCGTGGGAAAGCGCGGGCAACGGCAAGATCGTCGCCGGTGAGTACAACGGTGAAATGGCCAAGGTCAAAGCCATGGTCGACACCAAGAGCGTGTCCTGGGACTTGGTGGAAGTGGAGTCGCCGGAACTGTCTCGTGGCTGTGACGAAGACATGTTCGAGCCGCTCGACCCGAAACTGTTCGGCAATAGCGCTGACTACGTGAAGGGCGCAATCCAGCCCTGCGGCGTGGGCTTCTTTGTGTGGTCCACCGTGCTGGCGTACAACGCCGACAAGCTGACCACTGCACCGACCAGTTGGGCGGACTTCTGGGATACCAAGAAATTCCCAGGCAAGCGCGGCCTGCGCAAGGGCGCCAAGTACACCCTGGAATTCGCCTTGATGGCGGACGGTGTGGCACCCAAAGACGTGTACAAAGTGCTGGCCGGTAAAGACGGCCAGGACCGCGCGTTTAAGAAACTCGACGAACTCAAGCCGTCGATCCAGTGGTGGGAAGCCGGCGCCCAACCGCCGCAGTACCTGGCCTCTGGCGACGTGGTCATGAGTTCGGCCTATAACGGCCGTATCGCGGCCGTGCAAAAAGAAAGCAACCTGAAAGTGGTGTGGAACGGCGGCATTTATGACTTTGATGCCTGGGCCATTCCAAAAGGCCTGGCCAAGGACCGCGCCGAAGCGGCGAAGAAGTTCATCGCCTTCTCGGTGCAGCCACAGCAACAGAAGATCTACTCGGAAAACATCGCCTACGGTCCGGCGAATACCCAGGCCGTGCCGTTGCTGGCCAAAGATGTACTGAAGGATATGCCGACCACGCCGGAGAACATCGCCAATCAGGTGCAGATCGACGTGAGCTTCTGGGCGGATAACGGCGAGCAGCTCGAGCAGCGCTTCAATTCCTGGGCGGCCAAGTAACCCCGCATAACCCCCTGTGTAAGCAGGCTTGTGTGGGAGCAGGCAAGCCAGCGCCCACAAAAAGCCCGGCCCACAGGGGATCCTTAGAAGATTTTCGGAGTTAGCCATGGCCATCGCCGTTCCCTCCAACGAGGTCAACAGCCCCACCCTCAAGCAGCGCCTGGCGCGTGCCGAGCGGCTCAACCGCTGGAAGGCCCAGGCCTTGATTGCGCCGCTGGTGCTGTTTTTGCTGCTGGTGTTCCTGGTGCCGATTGTTGCGCTGCTCTACAAAAGCGTCGGCAACCCGGAAGTGGTGGGCGGCTTGCCGCGCACCGTGGTGGCGGTCAAAACCTGGGACGGCCGTGGCCTGCCGGCTGAGCCGGTGTACCAGGCGCTGAGCGAAGACCTGGGCGAGGCGCGTAAAAACCAGACCTTGGGCGACCTGTCCAAACGCTTGAACATGGAACTGGCCGGCTACCGTAGCCTGCTGACCAAAACTGCGCGGGCGCTGCCGTTCACTCAAGCGCCGGCCTCTTATAAAGAAGCGTTGGAAAGCCTCGACGAACGCTGGGGCGACCCGGCGTACTGGCAGGCGATCCGGCGCAATACCAGCAGCCTCACGCCGTACTACCTGCTGGCAGCGGTCGATCACCGCATCGATGACCTGGGCGAAGTGGCCCCGGCCACGCCCGATCAGGCGATCTACCTGGACATCTTCGCCCGAACGTTCTGGATGGGCTTGGTGATCACCTTCGTCTGCCTGCTGCTGGCGTATCCCTTGGCCTACCTGCTGGCTAACCTGCCGGCACGCAAAAGCAACCTGCTGATGATTCTGGTGTTGTTGCCGTTCTGGACCTCGATTTTGGTGCGAGTGGCGGCATGGATCGTGTTGCTGCAGTCCGGCGGGCTGATCAACAGCGCGTTGATGGGCATGGGCCTGATCGATAAACCCATGGAGCTGGTGTTCAACCGCACCGGGGTTTACATCTCGATGGTGCACATCCTGTTGCCGTTCATGATTTTGCCGATCTACAGCGTGATGAAAGGTATCTCGCCCACGTATATGCGCGCGGCGATTTCCCTGGGTTGCCACCCGTTCGCCAGCTTCTGGCGCGTGTATTTCCCGCAGACCTATGCCGGTGTCGGCGCCGGTTGCCTGCTGGTGTTCATCCTGGCGATTGGTTACTACATCACCCCGGCGCTGCTCGGCAGCCCGAACGACCAGATGGTCAGCTACTTCGTGGCGTTCTACACCAACACCAGCATTAACTGGGGCATGGCCACGGCGTTGGGCGGCTTGTTGCTGCTGGCGACGGTGGTGTTGTACCTGATCTATAACCGGCTGGTGGGCGCCAGTCGCCTGCGCCTGAGCTGAGGAGACCTAGCGATGCTGAGCCCTTATATGTCACCGGTGGAACGGGTGTGGTTCTACAGCTTGCGGATCCTGTGCGGCTTGATCCTGCTGTTCCTGATCCTGCCGGTGCTGGTGATTATCCCGCTGTCGTTCAACAGCGGCAGTTTCCTGGTGTACCCGCTGCAAGGCTTCTCGCTGCATTGGTATCAGGACTTTTTCGCCTCGGCCGAGTGGATGCGTGCGCTGAAGAACAGCGTCATCGTCGCCCCGGCGGCCACCGTGCTGGCCATGGTCTTCGGCACCTTGGCGGCAATTGGCCTGACGCGCGGCAACTTCCCCGGCAAAGCGCTGGTGATGGCCTTGGTGATTTCGCCGATGGTGGTGCCGGTGGTGATTATTGGCGTGGCCAGCTACTTGTTCTTTGCGCCGTTGGGCTTGGGCAACAGCTTCTTTTCGCTGATCGTGGTGCACGCGGTGCTGGGCGTGCCGTTTGTGATCATCACCGTGTCGGCGACGTTGCAGGGCTTTAACCATAACCTGGTGCGGGCGGCGGCCAGCCTGGGCGCTTCGCCCTTGACCGCGTTTCGCCGGGTGACCTTGCCGCTGATCGCGCCGGGGGTGATCAGCGGGGCACTGTTTGCCTTCTCAACGTCCTTCGATGAAGTGGTGGTGACGCTGTTCCTCGCCGGCCCGGAGCAAGCGACCCTGCCTCGGCAGATGTTCAGCGGCATCCGTGAAAACTTAAGCCCGACGATTGCGGCGGCGGCCACGTTGCTGATTGCCTTCTCGGTGCTGTTGTTGCTGACCCTTGAATGGCTACGAGGCCGCAGCGAGAAACTGCGTACTGCTCAGGTCTAACTGTGGAAACCCGATCAAATGTGGGAGCTGGCTTGTCGGATCGCTGCACCGCTGCGATAGCATCACCTCGGTTTGCCTGTAACACCGAGTCGCCCTCATCGCAGGCAAGCCAGCTCCCACATTGACCGAGCCATTCAGCCCCTGAATGCTAGGCAACCCAAAATACCCAGCTATCCTTGTGCCAGCCCATCATTAATAAGAGGCCGCGCACATGAGTACCTCCTCATTCAAGATCGCCCACAAGCTGCTGACCGGCGCTGGCGCCATCGAGCAGCTCGCCTTTGAGCTCACCCGCCTGGATGTGGATAACCCGCTGATCGTCACCGACGCCGCGCTGGTCAAGTCCGGCACCGTGGCGCTTGCGCTGGAACACTTGGGCGAACGGTCCTATGAAATATTCGACCGCGTGCTGCCCGACCCGGAAATCGCCATCGTCGAGGACTGCATGCGCGCGTACCGCGAAGGTGGGCATGACGGCCTGATCGGCGTGGGCGGTGGCAGTGCCATCGACATCGCCAAGAGCGTTGCGGCCTATGCCGGTTACCACGGCGCGCTGGCGGACTTGTTCGGCGTCGACCAAGTGCCGCGCAAAGGGCCACCGTTGATCGCCATCCCCACTACCGCCGGTACCGGCTCGGAAGTGACCAATGTGGCGATCCTCTCTGACAAGGCCGCACAACTGAAAAAAGGCATCGTCAGCGATTACCTGCTGCCGGACGTCGCGTTGATCAGCCCGCAAATGACCCTCACGTGCCCGCGCAGTGTGACCGCCGCCAGTGGCGTGGATGCCATGGTGCATGCCATCGAATCCTACCTGTCGCTGAATGCCTCGCCGATCACCGATGCCCTGGCCATCGGCGCGATCAAGCTGATCGCCAAGGCGCTGCCCAAGGCTTACGCCAACCCGGCCAACCTGCAGGCCCGCGATGACATGGCCACCGCCAGCCTGATGGCCGGCATGGCGTTTGGCAATGCCGGGGTGGGCGCGGTGCATGCGTTGGCGTACCCGCTGGGCGGGCGTTTCAATATCGCCCACGGCGTGAGCAATGCGCTGCTGCTGCCCTACGTGATGCACTGGAACAAGCTGGCGTGTGTGGAGCGCATGCGCGACATTGGCGAGGCCATGGGCGTGAATGTCAGTGGTTTAAGCGTTAATGATGCCGCCGACCAGGCCGTCGAAGCGATGACGCGACTGTGTGCCGCAGTGGAGATCCCGTCAGGCCTGCGCAGCTTCGGTATTCCCGAGGACGCGATCCCGGCCATGGCCACTGAAGCGGCGGGCATTGAACGCTTAATGCGCAACAACCCGCGCAAGCTCAGCGCGGCGGATATCGAGAAAATCTACCGGGCGGCTTACTAACCGTTGAGTTAGGTCACGGTGCGCGCAGCAAAGCATGAGGTATACAATGCGCGCCATCGTGATTTAGCTCAAAAAAGGTGCGTCATGCAGCCCTTCGTTATCGCTCCATCGATTCTCTCCGCCGATTTCGCCCGTCTGGGTGAAGAAGTGGACAAGGTGTTGGCCGCCGGCGCCGACTTCGTGCACTTCGATGTCATGGACAACCACTACGTTCCCAACCTGACCATCGGCCCGATGGTCTGCGCGGCGCTGCGCAAGTACGGCATCACTGCGCCGATCGATGCGCACCTGATGGTCAGCCCGGTGGACCGTATCGTCGGTGACTTCATCGAGGCCGGCGCGACCTACATCACCTTCCACCCGGAAGCCACGCTGCACGTCGACCGCACCTTGCAACTGATCCGCGAAGGCGGCTGCAAGGCGGGCCTGGTGTTCAACCCGGCCACCCCGCTGAGCGTGCTTGAATATGTGATGGACAAGGTCGACATGGTCTTGCTGATGAGCGTCAACCCAGGCTTCGGCGGGCAGAAATTCATCCCTGGCACCCTCAACAAGCTGCGCGAAGCCCGCGCGCTGATCGACGCGTCCGGCCGGGATATCCGCCTGGAAATCGACGGTGGGGTCAACGTCAACAATATCCGCGAAATCGCCGCCGCTGGCGCTGACACCTTCGTGGCCGGCTCGGCGATCTTCAACGCCCCGGACTACCAGGAAGTCATCGACAAGATGCGTGCCGAACTGGCGCTGGCGCGTCCATGAGCGGCTTTGAGCAGCTGTTCCCCGGCAAACTGCCACGGCTGGTGATGTTCGATCTGGACGGTACCTTGATCGACTCGGTGCCGGACCTGGCGGCAGCGGTGGACCAGATGCTGCTCAAGCTGGGGCGCAAGCCTGCGGGTGTTGAGTCGGTGCGTGAGTGGGTCGGCAACGGCGTGCAGATGCTGGTGCGCCGGGCCTTGGCCAATCACATCGATGCCGAAGGTGTCGATGAGGTAGAGGCCGAACACGCCCTAGAATTGTTCAACGCCGCCTATGAGGACGGCCACGAGCTGACCGTGGTTTACCCCGGCGTGCGCGACACCCTCAAATGGCTGCACAAGCAAGGCGTGGAAATGGCCCTGATCACCAACAAGCCGGAGCGTTTTGTCGCGCCGCTGTTGGATCATATGAAAATCGGCCGGTATTTCCGCTGGATCATCGGCGGCGATACCTTGCCGCAGAAGAAACCCGACCCGGCGGCGCTATTCTTTGTGATGAAAATGGCCAATATCCCGGCTTCCCAGTCGTTGTTTGTCGGTGATTCGCGCAGTGATGTGCTGGCCGCAAAAGCCGCAGGCGTGCAGTGTGTGGCGCTCAGTTACGGCTATAACCATGGCCGGCCGATCGCCGAAGAATCACCGGCACTGGTGATTGATGACCTGCGACGGCTAATCCCCGGTTGCTTGGGAGCGGGCGCTGAGATAACGTTGGCCGACATCGAACCAACCCCTTCTGGAAACGCCATCGTGGTGGTCACTCGCAAACTCTGGATGAAAGTCATCAAGGCCCTGGCCCGCTGGCGTTGGCGCGCCTGACTGATCCTGGCCGCGCTGCGGCACGTTTGCACACCTGACCGTTTGACCCTCATGCCACGAGGCACCTCATGATCCGCGAAGAATTCCTGCGTTTGGCCGCTGCCGGCTATAACCGTATCCCCTTGGCCTGCGAAACCCTGGCCGACTTCGATACGCCGCTGTCGATCTATTTGAAGCTGGCCGACGAGCCCAACTCCTACCTGCTGGAATCGGTACAAGGCGGCGAGAAGTGGGGCCGTTACTCGATCATCGGCTTGCCGTGCCGCACCGTGCTGCGGGTGCATGATCACCACGTGAGCATCACGCTGGATGGCGTCGAGATCGAAAGCCACGACGTTGAAGACCCTCTGGCCTTCGTCGAGGCATTCAAAGCGCGTTACAACGTGCCGACCATCGCTGGCCTGCCGCGCTTCAACGGTGGCCTGGTGGGGTATTTCGGCTACGACTGCGTGCGCTACGTGGAAAAACGCTTGGGCAAATGCCCGAACCCGGACCCGCTGGGCGTGCCGGACATTCTGTTGATGGTCTCTGACGCGGTGGTGGTGTTCGACAACCTTGCCGGCAAGATGCACGCGATTGTCCTCGCTGACCCTTCCCAGGCGGGCGCCTTCGAGCAAGGCCAGGCCAGCCTCGAAGCCCTGCTGGAAAAACTGCGCCAGCCAATCACCCCACGTCGTGGCCTGGACCTCAGCCGTCCTCCGGCCGCCGACCCGATATTCCGCTCCAGCTTTACCCAAAACGACTACGAACGCGCCGTCGACACCATCAAGGAATACATCCTCGCCGGTGACTGCATGCAGGTGGTGCCGTCGCAACGCATGTCCATCGACTTCAAGGCCGCGCCGATTGACCTGTACCGCGCGCTGCGTTGCTTCAACCCGACGCCATACATGTACTTCTTCAACTTCGGCGACTTCCACGTGGTGGGCAGTTCGCCGGAAGTGCTGGTGCGGGTCGAAGACAACCTGATTACCGTGCGCCCGATCGCCGGGACGCGCCCGCGTGGCGCCACCGAAGAAGCTGACCTTGCGCTGGAAGAAGACCTGCTGAGCGACGACAAGGAAATCGCCGAGCACTTGATGCTGATCGACCTGGGCCGCAATGACACCGGCCGCGTTTCGGAAATCGGCTCGGTGAAGCTGACCGAGAAGATGGTCATCGAGCGGTATTCCAACGTGATGCACATTGTGTCCAACGTCACCGGCGAGCTGAAAGAAGGGTTGACCGCCATGGACGCGCTGCGGGCGATTCTGCCGGCGGGCACCTTGTCGGGCGCGCCGAAGATTCGCGCGATGGAGATCATCGACGAACTGGAGCCGGTCAAGCGCGGTGTGTATGGCGGCGCCGTGGGCTATTTCGCCTGGAACGGCAACATGGATACCGCGATTGCGATACGCACCGCCGTGATCAAGGACGGCGAACTGCATGTGCAGGCCGGCGGCGGGATTGTGGCTGACTCGGTGCCAGCGCTGGAATGGGAAGAAACCCTGAACAAGCGCCGCGCGATGTTCCGTGCGGTGGCGTTGGCCGAGCAAACTCCGCAAAACTGAGATCAGATGTAGATCAAAATGTGGGAGCTGGCTTGCCTGCGATAGCATCACCTCGGTCTACCTGATACACCGAGGTGATGCTATCGCAGGCAAGCCAGCTCCCACATTGGGTTTGCGCTGGCTTCAAGACCGCATCAGAAATCCAGACTCACCCCCACACTCACCCCTTGCTGGGTCAGGCTGTCATCTTTCCTCACGTTATACGCCGCCCGTAACGCCAGCTCCTGAGTCAGCTTATGGCTGACACCCACACTCAAGCGATCCGAATTGCTGCGTGGCGTGTAGCCATCCAGTTTGAAATCGATCCCTTGCACGCTGTTGAGCGACATCTTCACCTTTTGGGTGTCGTTTTCGAACTCATGCTCGTGAGCCACTTCGCCAAACACCTGGGTTTGCGGGGTGACGCGGTAGCTGCCCTGCAGGCCTACGCCCAGGCGCTTGGAGTCGCGTTGTTGATCATCGAAGGTCAGCGCGGTAGAGCGGTTGTCTTTTTCCGAATAGCCGTTCACTTCGACGCGCGCATAGTCGGCGCTGACGAACGGTGACAAGTGCCAGTCGCTGCCGGCCCCGGCGATGTCATAACCCACGCGGCCGCTCAAGGCCCAGAGCCAGCCGTCGGTGTCGCCTTTTTCCGAGCCTTCGCCGACGCCCAGGGCGAACTTGCGCTTAAGGCTGTCGAAGTCCAGCTTGCCGCCGGTCAGTGCGGCATCGGCCCACCAGTGATTTTGCTGATATTGCGCGAACGCGGTGCCCATGTAGCTGTTGAGCTTGTAGTTTGAATCGCTGGCGCCGGCTTCGAGTGTCTGCCGATACAGGCCGGCGGCCACGCCGACGCGCCAGTTTTCGTCGAGCCGGTAGCTGCCGCCGACGTTCAGGTTATAGCCACTGCCGTCACCGCTGGCCGAGCTGCTTTGATCATCGAAGTCCAGGTGCTGGCCGCCGCCGGCCACAATCGCGCGCCATTGGCCGACCGCTTGCCAGCTACCGGTGTCGGCCTGCCACTGGTTGCGCAGTTCATCTTGGTGGGCGCGCAAGGTGCCTTGGGCCATCTCCGGCAGCAAGGTCAGTTCCCATGGCGCTGCCAGCAGTGAATAGGCGTAGTCGGCGATCAAGCGTTGCCCGGCGATGGTGGGGTGGACCGAGTCGTTGTAGATCAGCTTGGTTGGGTCCGGGTGGGTGCCGCCAATGCCGTAGGTCGGGTTGGCGGTGCAGCTGTTACCGCTGAAGCAGGTGCCGGTGAGGTTTTGCCCGGTGGCCAGGCCGAAGCGGGCAGGGTCGGCGAAGGTTTCCTTCAGCAGCAGCGGAATATTCAGCGGGATGATCTGCGCGTCGATCTGTGACAGGCGCTGCACCAGTGACTGGTTGAAGATGTTACTCAGGGCCGAGCTTGCTGCCTGCGACGGCGTGCCATTGATGGCTGGGGTCAGGCCCAGGTCAGGCAGCATCCACACCATGATGTAGCGCGCGCCGGCTTGTTGCAGGGCTTGGGCGCTGTCTGCCAGCCGGCCGCCGGCGGCAACAGCCTGGCCCGGGCTGAGAACGCGCCCTTGCAGGAAGTCGTTACCGCCACCGGAGAGGAAGTACAGCGCGTTCGGGTCGGCCCGCCCGCCGTTTGCGGGCAGATAACCCTGGCGGCTGCGCAAAACAGTGCCGCCACCTGGGTTGCCCGGCGGAATCGCCGCGTTGGAGACTGAGGTGATGGAGTCCAGAATGTTGTCGGTGCGGTAGCCGCCCACTGCCCAGTTGTTGCCGTCAGGCAAGCCTTGGGCTGCGCGAACCGGCGAGGTGGAGGCGTTCAGGTCGTTTGGCGCTACGCCCAGTTTCGAACCCAGTAAGGTCGATGAAACCAGGCCGTAGTCGCCCTGAAACGTGGGGCCGGTGCGGTTGGTAAAGCGCAGGGTGGCGCCGTTCGAACCATCCGGGAACTGGCCTGCGTCAGCCAGGCTGTCGCCAAAGACGATCATGGTTGAGTACGGCGAAGGGGCTGCCAATGCCTGCGCGCAGGCCAGTGACAGGAGACAGCCGGCCAGGGGCGCGAAAAACGGTGGTCTGAGCATGCGAAATTCCATTTAGTTGTTTTTGTATCGGAAGCGAAACACTAGCAATGTATTGCGAGAATTCGACGAAGAAAACCGTTTTTTCCTATAAAGATTCCGTCGTGATTTCCCCGTATTCGCTGCTCCATATTGCACCGCTGGCGAGGCTACGTTACTGTGCCTGAACGTATGAATGAGACCCTCCCCGTGTTGATCATCAGCAAACTCTTGATGCGAGTAGTCAAGGCACACGCCCGTTGGCGTTGGCGCGCCTGACATTTTTCTCTGCCGGCCCGGCCGGACCTGTACCGATTTGCCTTCTTCACCCGTTGTTTGACGCCCCTTGTCGGCTAACCCTGGCAACCGGAACGTGCGTCTGGCAGCGGGTCACTCTCTTGGAAGGCGGTCATTTGAAATCAGTGAATTCAAGAGGTTTGAACCCACATGTTGCTGATGATTGATAACTACGACTCCTTTACCTACAACGTTGTGCAGTACCTGGGTGAACTCGGTGCCGAGGTCAAGGTGGTGCGCAACGATGAACTGACGGTCGCCGAAATCGCCGCCCTGAACCCGGAGCGCATCGTGGTTTCGCCTGGCCCTTGCACGCCGACTGAAGCCGGTGTGTCCCTGGAAGCGATCAAATATTTCGCCGGCAAGTTGCCGATCCTGGGCGTGTGCCTGGGCCACCAATCCATCGGCCAAGCCTTTGGCGGTGATGTGGTGCGCGCGCGCCAGGTGATGCATGGCAAGACCAGCCCGGTGTTCCATAAGGACCTCGGTGTATTCCACGGCCTTAACCTGCCGGTGACGGTAACCCGCTACCACTCGCTGGTGGTCAAGCGTGAGACCCTGCCGGAGTGCCTGGAACTCACCGCCTGGACCCAACTGGAAGACGGCTCGGTCGATGAGATCATGGGCCTGCGCCACAAAACACTGAATATCGAAGGGGTGCAATTTCACCCCGAGTCAATCCTGACCGAGCAGGGCTACGAGCTGTTCGCTAACTTTCTCAAGCAGAGCGGCGGCACGCGCTAAGGACTTTCCATGGATATCAAGACTGCCCTGAGCCGTATCGTCGGCCACCTGGACCTGAGCACCGCTGAAATGAGCGATGTGATGCGCGAGATCATGACCGGCCAATGCACGGACGCGCAGATCGGCGCGTTCATGATGGCGATGCGCATGAAGAGCGAAAGCATCGACGAAATCGTCGGCGCCGTGTCGGTGATGCGTGAGCTGGCTGACAAGGTCGAACTCAAGACCCTCGACGGTGTGGTCGATGTGGTCGGCACCGGCGGTGACGGTGCGAATATTTTCAACGTGTCGACGGCGTCCTCCTTTGTGGTCGCGGCCGCCGGCTGCACCGTGGCCAAGCACGGTAACCGTGCGGTCTCCGGCAAGAGCGGCAGCGCCGACTTGCTGGAGGCGGCCGGCATCTACCTGAACCTGACGCCGGTACAAGTGGCGCGCTGCATCGACAGCGTCGGCATTGGCTTCATGTTTGCCCAGTCCCACCACGGCGCGATGAAACACGCCGCCGGCCCGCGCAAGGACCTTGGCTTGCGCACCCTGTTCAACATGCTCGGCCCGCTTACGAATCCGGCCGGTGTGAAACATCAGGTGGTCGGCGTGTTCAGCCAGGCGCTGTGCCGCCCGCTGGCCGAAGTGTTGCAACGCCTGGGCAGCAAGCATGTGCTGGTGGTGCACTCCAAAGACGGCCTGGACGAATTCAGCCTGGCGGCCCCGACCTTTGTGGCGGAGCTGAAGAACGACCAAGTCACCGAATATTGGGTTGAGCCCGAAGACCTCGGCATGAGAAGCCAGAGTTTGCATGGCCTGTCGGTGGAAAGCCCGGCGGCCTCGCTGGAGCTGATTCGTGATGCCTTGGGGCGTCGCAAAACAGAAAACGGCCAGAAAGCTGCCGAAATGATCGTACTGAATGCCGGTGCGGCACTCTATGCGGCAGACCATGCCTATAGTCTTAAAGAAGGTGTCGCGTTGGCTCATGATGCGCTGCACACCGGCCTGGCTCGCGAGAAGCTCGAAGAACTCGGGGCATTCACCGCAGTATTCAAGATGGAGAATGAAGGATGAGTGTGCCGACCGTTCTGGAAAAGATCCTGGCCCGCAAGGCTGAAGAAGTCGCTGAGCGCCGCGCGCGCGTCAGCCTGGCTGAGTTGGAAGGCCTGGCGAAAAGTGCCGATGCACCGCGTGGTTTTGCCAATGCCCTGATTGCCCAGGCCAAGCTCAAGCAGCCGGCCGTGATCGCCGAGGTCAAGAAGGCCTCGCCGAGCAAAGGTGTGATCCGTGAGCACTTTGTGCCGGCTGACATTGCCGTCAGCTATGAGAGGGGCGGCGCAACCTGTCTGTCGGTACTGACCGACATCGACTTCTTCCAGGGTTCCGACCTGTTCCTGCAACAGGCCCGCGCTGCGTGCAAGTTGCCGGTAATCCGCAAGGACTTCATGGTCGACCCCTATCAAATCGTCGAAGCCCGTGCCTTGGGCGCCGATTGCGTGCTGCTGATCGTCTCCGCACTGGATGACGTGAAGATGGCTGAGCTTGCGGCCGTGGCCAAAAGCGTCGGCCTGGATGTGCTGGTGGAAGTGCACGACGGCGATGAGCTGGAGCGTGCACTGAAAACCCTCGACACACCGTTGGTGGGGGTCAATAACCGTAACCTGCACACGTTTGAAGTCAGCCTCGAAAACACGCTGGACCTGCTGCCGCGTATTCCACGTGACCGCCTGGTGATTACCGAGAGCGGCATCGTCAACCGCGCTGATGTGGAACTGATGGAAATCAGCGGTGTGTATTCGTTCCTGGTGGGCGAGACCTTTATGCGCGCCGAGAACCCGGGGGCGGAACTGCAGCGTTTGTTCTTCCCTGAGCGCGGTGTGGCGGTTAGCGGCTCCACATTGGATTGATTTGAAACACAGTCAATGTGGCAGCTGGCTTGTGTGGGAGCTGGCTTGCCTGCGATAGCATCACCTGGGTGTAACTGATACACCCAGGTGTCTGCATCGCGGGCAAGCCCGGCTCCCACACTTGCCGGCTCCCACATTTGGAATGGGTTTGCGCAGTGAGGATGGCGCAATGATTAAGCCAGTCGCGATGACCGTTGAAGCAGGCCTCGCCGCCGAGCAAGACCTGCTGGCGGCCGTTTGCGCCGGTGAGCAGGCATTTGGACTGTTGTTCTGGCAGCCCAGTGATCAAGCATTGGTGATGCCGCGCCGCTTGAGCCGCCTGCCGGCGTTCGACGCCGCCAGCCAAGTATCAGACGAAGCCGGCTGGCCGGTATTGCTACGGGAAACCGGCGGTGAGCCGGTGCCGCAATCTGCCGCGACCGTCAATATCGCCTTGGTGTACGCGCCGCCGCGCAGCGAAGGCGATCAGGGCCGCATCGAAACCGGCTACCAGCGTTTGTGCCAGCCGATTTGTGACTTGCTGATCGAGTTGGGCGGCGATGCGTCCGTCGGTGAAATCGACGGTGCGTTCTGCGACGGTCGCTACAACGTCAACCTCAATGGCCGAAAAATGGTGGGCACTGCCCAGCGCTGGCGGCAGAGCGGTGGCCGCCCAGTGGGGTTGGTGCACGGCGCGTTGTTGCTGGATAACGACCGCGAGGCGTTGATTGCGGCAGTCAATCGCTTCAATGAGGCGTGCGGCCTCGACCAGCGAGTGCGTGCCGACAGCCATATCGCACTGCACGAAGTCTTTCCTGCGCCGGATGCGATCAGCCGGCTGGATACCTTGTACCGGCAGATGCTGGCCGGTTTTCTGCCAAGTTAACGCGTACCGAACACCACCATTGTCTTGCCTTTGACGTGCACCAGGTTGCGTTCTTCCAAGTCTTTGAGCACGCGCCCGACCATTTCCCGTGAGCAGCCGACAATACGCCCGATTTCCTGGCGTGTGACTTTGATCTGCATGCCGTCCGGGTGGGTCATTGCGTCAGGCTGTTTGCACAGTTCCAGCAGGCAACGCGCCACGCGCCCGGTGACGTCAAAGAACGCCAGGTCGCCGACTTTGCGCGTGGTGTCGCGCAGACGTTGGGCAATCTGACCGCTCAGCGCGTAGAGAATGTCGGGATCATGTTGGGCCAATTCGCGAAATTTCGCGTAACTGATTTCGGCAACTTCGCACTCAATCTTGGCGCGCACCCAGGCGCTGCGTTCCTGCTCTTTGCCGGCTTGTTCGAATAGCCCTAGCTCGCCGAAGAAATCCCCGGTATTGAGGTAGGCGATGATCATCTCGCGGCCGTCTTCGTCCTCGATCAGGATGGTGACCGAGCCCTTGATGATGAAGAACAGTGTTTCGGAGCGTTCACCCGCGCAGATGATGTTGTGCTTAGCCGGATAACGTCGGCGTTGGCAGTGCATCAGCAGCTTGTCGAGGTTCTTGATCTTGGGTGTGGGAGTAAGAGCAACCATGGTTGTATCCCGAAAAGACTGCACGGTGTGGTTGGATTTATTTTTATCCAGCGGGGTGGGCATTGATACACGCTGTACAAAGGATGGCAATGCGCCATTGAATTGGCGCCAGCTTACCAGACACATTCTGCCTCGATTAAGGAATTTACCCGGCAAACGTTGTCATTGATCGTTTTCAGGAAGAAAGCTGCTGCTTCGAGGCCCTGTGCTAAGCTGGCGACCCTTTTTTAGCAGTGGAGTCTGGGCGATGAAGGCACGCATCCAATGGGCGGGCGAAGCCATGTTCCTCGGTGAATCGGGCAGTGGCCATGTAGTGGTCATGGACGGCCCGCCGGAAGCCGGTGGCCGTAACCTAGGCGTACGCCCGATGGAAATGCTCCTGCTGGGTGTTGGCGGTTGCAGCAATTTCGATGTGGTCAGCATCCTGAAGAAATCCCGACAGGCTGTGGAAAGCTGCGAAGCTTTTCTGGAAGCCGAGCGCGCCACTGAAGATCCCAAGGTGTTTACCAAGATCCATATGCATTTTGTGGTGAAGGGCAGGGCGCTGAAAGAAGCTCAGGTCAAGCGTGCCATTGAGCTGTCAGCTGAGAAGTATTGCTCGGCGTCGATCATGCTCGGCGCAGCTGGTGTGGTCATCACTCATGATTACGAGATCATCGAGTTGGGTTGATCGCCAGTCGGCAAAAAAAGAAGGGCGCCTCGATGGCGCCCTTTTTTGTGGATCAGATTCGATGCACCTAAATTCGATAGGTGCTTTTGGTCATGACCTTGGCCAAAAGGCTCATGCCAAACCTGACCGGCGCCGGGAAGCGGAAACCGCCCGCATCCAGTGCGCTTTCGGCGTGGTGTTCTTCATCAATGCGCATCTGCTCAAGGATGGCGCGGGACTTTTCGTCTTCGGCCGGCAGTTGCTCAAGGTGCTCATCCAGGTGTTTGCACACCTGATGTTCGGTCGCGGCGACAAACCCGAGGCTGACCTTGTCGCTGATCAAGCCGGCAGCCGCACCGATACCGAACGATAAACCGTAAAACAGTGGGTTCAACACGCTGGGATGGCTACCCAGCTGGCGAATGCGCTGCTCGCACCAGGCCAGGTGGTCAATTTCTTCCTCGGCGGCATGTTCCATCGCTGCACGTACTTGCGGCAGCTTGGCAGTCAGCGCCTGGCCCTGGTACAGCGCTTGGGCACAGACTTCGCCGGTATGGTTGATACGCATCAGGCCGGCGACGTGGCGGGTGTCGATTTCGCTCATCTGCGCGTCAGGCTGCACGATGGCGGGCGATGGGCGGTACGGTTGGCCGCTGAACGGCAACAGCGTGCGCATGGCCATGTCGGCTTGCAGCAACAGGCGGTCAATCGGCGAGTAGTGACGTTGGGTAGTCATGCTGACCTCCGGGAGGAATCTCGGCGGCCAGTTTACCGCAAGAGAGGGCGAAGCGTTTGCGCTGAGTCAAGGGCATGAGGTCGCAGCCTGGGGCCACGACCTATGCAGCAAGGCTGATCAGCCCGGTGGCCAGTTCATCTGGCGCTGACCCAGTACGTGCATGTGGATGTGGTAAACGGTCTGGCCGCCATCCTCATTGCAGTTCATGACTACGCGAAAGCCTTTCTCGCAGCCTTGCTCCACCGCCAGCCGCTGAGCGGTGAACAGAATGTGGCCGGCCAGGGCTTTGTCTTCTTCGGTGAGGTCATTGAGGGTGCGAATCGGCTTTTTTGGAATGACCAAAAAATGCACGGGCGCCATTGGGGCAATGTCGTGGAAGGCGAGGACCTGGTCATCTTCGTAGATGATCTTCGCCGGTATTTCCCTGTTGATGATCTTGGTGAACAGAGTATCCACAGCTGTTTCTCCATTGTGAAAGTGCAGGGGAGTGTACCCAGCCAGTCAGCGTGGGCAATAGGCCTTGTTGATCGCGCCGGCAATCTTGCGCGTCAGCCAGCGTGGGCTAAAACGCGGGCTGAATGCCAGCCAGCGGTTGCGTCGGCCGGGAATGATGATGGCTTTGTTTTTTTCCAGTGCGCGAACGGTGTAGAGCGCGACTTCTTCCGGGCTCATCAACTGTTGGCTGCGGTCGAGCTTGGCGGTGTCCATTTGCGCGGTGCCGAAGAACGCGGTGCGCGTAGGGCCAGGGCACAGCACCGAGACCTGGATGCCGCAGGTCTTCAGCTCTTCGCGCAGGCCTTCGGAAAAGTGCAGCACATACGCCTTGCTGGCGTAATAGCTGCTCATCCAGGGGCCGGGCTGGAAGGCTGCAACCGAGGCAACATTGAGAATATGCCCGCCGCCCTGCAACGCCATGGCATTGCCCAGGGCATGGCACATGCGGGTCAGGGCGAGGATGTTGACTTCGATCAGGTCTTGTTCGGTCATCCAGTCCTGGGCCAGGAAGGGCCCGCTGGTGCCCATGCCGGCGCAGTTGACCAGCAGGTCGATCTGGCGCTCACCCTCTTCAAGTTCCAGCAGAAACCCGGACAAACGCAATGGCTCACCCAAGTCGCAGGCTCGAAACAGCACCTCGACGCCGAAGCGTTGAGTCAGTTCGATTGCAATGCTTTCCAACTGATCACGCTGGCGGGCTACCAGAATCAAGCTGCGGCCGCGACGGGCCAGTGCTTCGGCCAAGGCCAGGCCGATGCCGCTGGAGGCACCGGTGATCAGAGCGTAACGGGTCATGCCTTTCTCCATCGCAACGCCGCCGGGCCTGTGACAGAGGCATCACAGGCGGCGGGCGTTTCTTCACTGTTCTGGAGAGTCTACAGGTTCGGCCGCGTCGTCAGCACTTTGCGCGCCTTCTTCTTCATCAACGGTGACGCTTTGATCGGTGGCGTCATCGGAGGTGATGGAGCTGCTTTCGTAGCTGCTGTCCATGTTGGCTTCGAGCTGATTCAGGTAGCCGTTCATGCCCAGCGTCACCAGAATGGCGAGCATCACCGGAATGAACGCCAGCCACAGCGCGGCCAGCACTTTTACCGCTGTGGAGTTGCGCGGCGGCGGCGGGCCGTACTGGTTGGCGCCGGTATTGCCCGGCAGTACCAGCAACAGCAGTGGGAAAATGCTGTTTACGAACGGCACCAGGTTCAGGAAGTACAGCCAGCCTGACCACCCGAGGTCGTGCAGGCGCTGCACACCGATTTGCACACTGACCCAGACAATCGCTACAAACAATGCGAAACCCAGCAGCGAGCCAAGAATGACGCCCGCTGTTGGCGAGGCGGTCGCCACGGCGAAGCTAGCGGTGGAGATGATCCCCCCAATGACCAGCATCGCGATGGTCAGTACCAGCGTCCAGGCCAGGTAGCGCAGGCGGCCGATACGCCCGTGGATGGTGAAGACTTTGAGCGTCGAGTACTCCGCAGTGTTGTCACCCACAGCGGCACGCGGCGGTGCATAGGGCGAAGCGGCAGGACGTGAGAAGTCCGAGGCGCCGGAATCGGTCTCGTGCGCTTCGGCCAAGCTGAAGGCCACAGGTTGTTCAGGCTCGATACGGGCATCGACACCGGCGTTTTGCAGCGCGGTGAGGTAGGTTTCGGCGTCGGAACGCGACAGGTCACGCTTGAGCGCTACCGAGCGGCCGGTGAAGAGTTTCTCGATGGCTTCCACATCGCTTTTGAATAGCTCGGCGAGGTTCAATTTGGCGGTTGTGCTTTCGACACCCGGGAGCAAGGCTCCGTCAAACACAATCTTGAAACGGTTGTCGCTCATGCGGGCATCCTTGTCACTTAATCAGGAAGGGGAGTGCAGGTCGGCTTAATCAGCAGACCTGGCGGTGATCAACGCGGCCATTGTAACTGGGTGGCCTGCTCGCGCGCTTTGCGATATTCGGTATCCAGGCGCGCAATCAGTTCATCGACGCTGGGCAAGTCATCAATTTCACCGACGCCTTGGCCGGCGGACCATACCGTTTTCCAGGCCTTGGCCTCCTCGCTCAACGGCTTGAGCTTGGAACCAAAATTGACTTCACCTTTGCCCTGCAGGGCGGCGAGGTCGAAACCGGCGTTTTCCAGGCTCTGGCGCATAAAGCTGGCGGGCACGCCGGAGACTGCCGGAGTGTGCACGATGTCGGCAGCGCGCGATGTGAGCAGCATCTCTTTATACGCATCCGGGGCATGGCTTTCGGTGGTGCCGATAAAGCGTGTGCCGAAATAAGCCAGGTCTGCGCCCAGCAATTGGGCGGCGAGGATCTCGTGCCCATGGTTGAGGCAGCCGGCCAACAGCAGGGTTTTGTCGAAGAATTGGCGAATCTCTGCAATTAATGCGAATGGGCTCCAGGTGCCGGCATGGCCGCCTGCGCCTGCGGCCACGGCGATCAGGCCATCAACACCTGCTTGCGCGGCTTTTTCGGCATGGCGCCGGGTGGTGACATCGTGAAACACCAGGCCGCCGTAACTGTGCACGGCATCCACCAGTTCCTTCACCGCGCCCAGGCTGGTAATCACGATCGGCACCTTGTGCTCGACGCAGATCGCCAGGTCGGCTTCCAGGCGTGGGTTACTGTTGTGCACGATCAGGTTAACGGCATAGGGCGCGGGGTTGTCCAGTTGTGCCAGGCCCGCTTCGATTTCTTCCAGCCAGGCTTTGAAACCACTGCTTTCGCGCTGGTTGAGCGCTGGAAAACTCCCGACCACGCCATTGCGACAGCAGGCTAGGACCAGCTGCGGGTTGGAAATCAGGAACATCGGCGCAGCCACTACGGGCAGGCGCAGACGTTGTTCAAGCAAAGCGGGCAATGACATTGGAGGTACCCCGAGTGATTGAAGTTAAAACGGTTTGACCACGACCAAAATTACGATAGCCAGCAATATCAGAACCGGCACTTCATTGAACCAGCGATAAAAGACATGGCTGCGGGTGTTTTCGCCACGGGCGAAGCGTTTTACCTGCGCGCCGCACATATGGTGGTAGCCGATCAGCAGTACGACCAAGGTCAGCTTGGCATGGAGCCAGGCGCCGGATTGAAAGATGGCAGGGTTGAGGTAGATCAGCCAGCCGCCGAATATCAGGGTGGCGATCATCGCCGGACCCATGATGCCGCGATAGAGCTTGCGCTCCATGATGCAGAAGCGTTCTTTGCTGACGGTGTCCTCACTTTGCGCGTGGTAGACGAACAGGCGTGGCAGGTAGAACAGCGCGGCAAACCAGCAGACGACGCTGACGATGTGGAAGGCTTTGATCCATAGATAGAGCATTTCTAATTATTCCCAGGTTCACGGTAACTGAAGATAGTAGTGGCTCATGCGCCCGTACGTCACGTTGACGGTTGTCGCAGGACGATACGGCCCCTATTATCGACGGCTTTCCAGTGGGTTCGTTGAGGGCAGGTTTATGGTCAAGGTCGGTATCGTCGGCGGCACGGGTTACACCGGTGTCGAATTGCTGCGTCTGTTGGCTCAGCATCCGCAAGCTGAGGTGGTGGTCATCACTTCCCGATCCGAGGCCGGGCTGGCCGTGGCCGATATGTACCCGAACCTGCGAGGCCACTATGACGGCCTGGCGTTCAGCGTGCCGGACATCAAGACCCTGGGTGCCTGTGACGTGGTGTTCTTTGCCACGCCTCACGGTGTTGCGCATGCATTGGCTGGCGAACTGTTGGCGGCGGGCACCAAGGTCATCGACTTGTCGGCCGACTTCCGCTTGCAGGATGCTGATGAGTGGGCCAAGTGGTACGGCCAGCCACATGGCGCGCCTGAGTTGTTGGAAGAGGCGGTGTACGGCCTGCCGGAAGTCAATCGCGAGCAGATCAAGCAAGCGCGCCTGATTGCCGTGCCGGGTTGCTATCCGACCGCAACGCAGCTGGGTTTCCTGCCATTGCTGGAGGCCGGCTTGGCAGATACTTCGCGCCTGATCGCCGACTGTAAGTCGGGTGTGAGCGGTGCCGGTCGTGGGGCAGCGGTAGGTTCGCTGTACTCTGAGACGTCGGAAAGCATGAAGGCCTATGCGGTAAAAGGGCATCGTCACTTGCCGGAGATTCGCCAGGGGCTGCGTCGCGCCGCCGGTAAAGACGTGGGCCTTACCTTCGTGCCGCACCTGACGCCGATGATCCGTGGCATTCACTCCACGTTGTACGCCACCGTGGTGGATCGCTCGGTAGACCTGCAAGCCTTGTTTGAAAAACGCTACGCCAACGAACCGTTCGTCGATGTAATGCCTGCCGGCAGCCACCCGGAAACCCGTAGCGTGCGCGGTGCCAACGTATGCCGGATTGCCGTGCATCGTCCGCAGGATGGCGACCTGGTGGTGGTGCTGTCGGTGATCGACAATCTGGTTAAAGGCGCTTCGGGCCAGGCTGTGCAGAACATGAACATCCTCTTCGGCCTGGATGAGAAGTTGGGCCTGTCCCACGCTGGAATGCTGCCGTAAGGCTTGGCGACTGATTACAAAAGGCCCGTTGATCGGGCCTTTTGTGTTTTTAAGGGCCGCAGCGCAGATTGATATACCGTAACAATAGTTGACCGCTTTTCTAGGAGAAGCGGATAATGCCCGTCATTACGCATATGGCGGCGGTACGCCGGGAGATTATCAGCATGAGCGTTGAGTCCTTCACCCCCACGGCTTTGCAATTCACCCACGGTGCTGCGCACAAGGTGAAGAGCCTGGTCGATGAAGAGGGTAATGATCGCTTGAAGCTGCGCGTATTTGTTACGGGCGGCGGTTGTTCAGGGTTTCAGTACGGTTTTACCTTCGATGAAGATGTGGCCGATGACGACACCATCGTCGAGCGCGAGGGCGTCAGCCTGGTCGTGGACCCGATGAGCTTCCAATACCTGGCAGGTGCCGAGGTGGATTACCAGGAAGGTCTGGAAGGCTCGCGTTTCGTGATCAAGAACCCTAATGCCACCACGACGTGTGGCTGCGGGTCTTCGTTCTCGATCTGATCGACTGCGCGATACAAGAACGCCGCTTGGCTTTGATCGGCCAAGCGGCGTTTTGCTGTCTGCGAATTATGAAGACGTCAGGCCGGGTAGATCGCGCCCAGTACCCGCAGCCCGAGTGCGCCGGTGACGCTGGGGCGGTTGGCGGCGATGCCTTCGAGGCAGCAATGCGCCAGCCAGGCGAAGGCCATGGCTTCGACCCAGTCAGGATCGACGCCATAAGTGGCGGTGCTGCTGACCTGGGTGGAAGGCAACAGTGCCGCCAGACGACTCATCAGTGCGGCGTTATGTGCGCCGCCGCCACAGATCAGCAGGGTTTCGGTGTCGGTCTGTGCGGCTTGCAGGGACTCGACGATGGTGAGTGCCGTCAGTTCAAGCAGGGTTGCTTGCACATCCTGGGGTTGCAGTGCTGGCAATCGACCGAGGTGGAGTTGCAGCCATCCCAGGTTGAAGACTTCTCGGCCGGTGCTTTTTGGGCCTTTAGTCAGGAAGAAGGGATCGCTGAGCAGGGCGTTGAGTAGTTGAGCCTCGACCTTGCCACTGGCCGCCCATTGGCCGTCGCGATCAAAGTGCTCACCACGTTGATGGTGAATCCAGGCATCCAGCAGCACGTTGCCCGGCCCGCAGTCAAAGCCGGCTACGGGCTTGCCCGTCTCGATCAGGCTGAGGTTACTGAACCCGCCGACGTTCAATACGGCACGGTTGCCGCTGTGTTCGCCAAATAATGCTTCATGAAAGGCGGGTACCAGCGGCGCGCCTTGGCCGCCAGCGGCCACATCACGGCTGCGGAAATCGCTGACGACGGTAATGCCTGTCAGTTCGGTCAGCAGGGCGGGGTTGCCAATCTGCACGGTAAAACCTCGAGCAGGTTCATGGCGGATGGTTTGGCCGTGGCTGCCAATCGCGCGGATGTCCTGAGGCTTGAGGTTCTGTTGTTCCAGCAAAGCATGGATGCCCTGGGCGGCAAGTGTCACCCAGTGCTGCTGGACGATTGCCGAGCGGGCGATCTCGTCCGGGCCGCTGGCGCATAGGTTCAGCAACTCAGCACGCAGGCTGTCGGGCATCGGGATGTAGTGCGTGGCGATCAGTTTGATCGCCGGGTCTTGTTCGATCAGGGCGATATCCAGGCCATCAAGGCTGGTCCCGGACATCACACCTATATAGCGCGGCATACCTTAGCGCTTCGCCGAGGCCAGCAGGGTAGAGCGCTCCTGGTCCATGCGTGCCATCAGCGGCTGGCTTTGCTGCAGGAAGCGGGCCCGCTCGGCTTTGGCGATCGGGTCGGCCATCGGCAGCTTCTGGCCCAGTGGGTCAACGTGGACGCCATTCACCTGGAACTCATAGTGCAAGTGCGGACCGGTGGACAGGCCGGTGGTACCGATATAACCGATTACTTGGCCTTGCTTAACGTTGCCGCCCGTCGACACGCCCTTGGCGAACCCTTGCATGTGGCCATACAGCGTACGGTAGGTGTTGCCGTGCTGGATGATCACAGTATTGCCGTAGCCGCCGCGACGCCCGGCCAGCAGAACCTTGCCGTCACCGGCCGCCTTGATTGGCGTGCCACGTGGGGCGGCATAGTCGACGCCTTTGTGGGCGCGGATCTTGTTCAGGATCGGATGCTTGCGCCCCATCGAGAAGCGCGAGCTGATGCGGGCGAAGTCCACTGGCGTGCGGATGAAGGCCTTGCGCATGCTGTTGCCATCAGCCGTGTAGTAGCTGCTATTGCCTTGTTTGTTGGTGTAGCGCACTGCGGTGTAGGTCTTGCCGCGGTTGGTGAAGCGTGCGGACAGGATATTGCCAGTGCCGACGACTTTGCCGTTGGCGACTTTCTGCTCGTAGATCACGTCGAATTCGTCACCCTGGCGGATGTCCTGGGCGAAGTCGATGTCGTAGCCAAACACACTGGCCATGTCCATGGTCATGCTGTGAGACAGGCCCGCGCGGGCGGCCGATTGCGACAGGGAGCTGTTGATCACGCCGTGTACGTAGGCGGAGCGCATAACCGGTTTGGTGGTGGTGCGGTTGAAAGCGAAGCCTTTGGCGCCCTTGGTCAGGGTGATGCTTTCGAGGTCGCTGACACTGCTGTGCAGGTTGTTCAACTGGCCGTTGGGCGACAATTCGAATTCAAGTTTCTGGCCGTGTTTGAGCTGAGTGAATTGTTTGGCTTGTTTATCGCTGGCCAGCACCTCATTAACAGTGGCAGCTGGCAGGCCGACCTTCTCGAACAGGGTCGACAGCGTGTCGCCTTTGGCCACGATCACTTCGCGGTGCAGCGGGTTCTTGGCCGCGGGCGGCTCTTGGGTGGCTTGTTGAGTGTCCCCAGGCGTGCTTTCTATCTGTGCGAACGGCGACTCAACAGGTGCATTTGTGGCTTGTTGCACGTCGGCAGCGTCTTGATCTTGTGTCAGTTGGTCAACTGGACTTTCCAAGTCAAGGCTCAGGGACGTTCGTTTGGCTTCTACGTCACTGGAAGGGAATACCAGGAGTGCCAGGCTGAGAAGGGCGGCGATACCACTTGCGGCGAGCAGGTGGGTCTTCGGGTAAAGCGGCGGCGCTTTAGACGGTTCTGTGGTCATAAGTAGTTTTTGACTTTAAAGATGAAATGGAAAAGATGAATGACATGATGAAGATGAAATAACTGTATAAAATATAACCAAATCATCTGTGGCGCAAGCTCGCGAACGCTGGGCTTGCTGAACGGTGTCCGTGCGCAGGGCAAAACTTGTAATTAGTCCCTGATCTTGTATGGTTGGTTCCCTTTTGAATCTGAGCCTTGCGGGTCTGTTATGAAGTCGGTTGAAGAGCAGCTAGCGCTGATAAAACGTGGTGCGGAAGAACTGTTGGTCGAGGCTGAGCTGATCGAAAAGCTCAAGCGTGGCCAATCCCTGCGTATTAAGGCTGGCTTCGATCCTACGGCGCCGGACCTGCACCTGGGTCATACCGTGCTTATTAATAAGCTGCGTCAGTTCCAGGAGCTGGGGCATCAGGTCATCTTCCTTATAGGTGACTTCACTGGGATGATCGGCGATCCGAGCGGCAAGAGCGCGACGCGTCCGCCGTTGACCCGTGAACAGGTTCTCGATAATGCCGAGACCTATAAGACCCAAGTGTTCAAGATTCTCGATCCAGCCAAGACCGAGGTGGCGTTCAACTCCACCTGGATGGACCAGATGGGCCCGGCGGACTTCATTCGCCTGACATCCCAGTACACCGTGGCGCGCATGCTTGAGCGTGACGACTTCGACAAGCGTTACTCCACCAACCAGCCAATTGCGATTCACGAGTTCTTGTACCCGCTGGTTCAAGGGTATGACTCGGTGGCGTTGCGCGCGGACGTTGAGCTGGGTGGCACTGATCAGAAGTTCAACCTGCTGATGGGGCGTGAACTGCAGCGTGCATACGGGCAAGAGGCTCAGTGCATTCTGACCATGCCGTTGCTGGAAGGGTTGGATGGCGTCAAGAAGATGTCCAAGTCTTTGGGTAACTATGTCGGTATCCAGGAAGCGCCGGGTGTGATGTACGGCAAGCTGGTTTCTATTCCTGATGCGCTGATGTGGCGTTACTTCGAGCTGTTGAGCTTCCGCTCGATGGACGAGATCAATGCGCTGCGTGCTGAAGTCGAGGCGGGCGCCAATCCGCGCGACGTGAAGATCAAGCTGGCGGAAGAAATCGTTGCGCGCTTCCATGGTGAAGAGGCTGCGGCGAGTGCTCATCGTGCGGCAGGTAATCGCATGAAAGATGGCGAGCTGCCGGATGATCTGCCGGAGATCGAGTTGACCGCTGCTGAGGCGATGCCGATTGCCGCTGTCCTTAATAAGGCTGGCCTGGTGAAGAACTCGGCAGTTGCTCGCGATCTGTTGGGCTCCGGCGGTGTGCGTATAGATGGTGAGGTTGTAGATCGCACCTTTATATACGAGCTAGGCGCGACCCACGTTTGCCAGGCCGGGAAGAAGGCATTTGCGCGTATTACGCTCAAATCCGAATAAACCTGAAATTAAGTGTTGACGGCGTTTTGTATCTGTCTATAATTCGCCCCACTTCCGGCGCAGTCGAAACGGAAAACTCCTTGGTAAACAAAGAGTTATGCAGAATTCGACAGCGGTTCGCTTCAGTTAATCGAAGTCCAGAAGGAGTTGGTAGAGCAGTGTTGTTTGGCTCTATTAACGTTTCGATCTTCTCGGTCGAAAGCGGAGAAAAAGAGGTGTTGACAGCAGCGTGTAACGCTGTAGAATTCGCCTCCCGCTAACGAGAGATCGGAAGCGCAAGTGGTTGAAGTTGTTGAAGAAATCTTCGAAAACTTCTGAAAATAATCACTTGACAGCAAATGAGGCTGCTGTAGAATGCGCGCCTCGGTTGAGACGAAAGATCTTAACCAACCGCTCTTTAACAACTGAATCAAGCAATTCGTGTGGGTGCTTGTGGAGTCAGACTGATAGTCAACAAGATTATCAGCATCACAAGTTACTCCGCGAGAAATCAAAGATGTAACCAACGATTGCTGAGCCAAGTTTAGGGTTTCTTAAAAACCCAAAGATGTTTGAACTGAAGAGTTTGATCATGGCTCAGATTGAACGCTGGCGGCAGGCCTAACACATGCAAGTCGAGCGGTAGAGAGAAGCTTGCTTCTCTTGAGAGCGGCGGACGGGTGAGTAATGCCTAGGAATCTGCCTGGTAGTGGGGGATAACGTTCGGAAACGGACGCTAATACCGCATACGTCCTACGGGAGAAAGCAGGGGACCTTCGGGCCTTGCGCTATCAGATGAGCCTAGGTCGGATTAGCTAGTTGGTGAGGTAATGGCTCACCAAGGCTACGATCCGTAACTGGTCTGAGAGGATGATCAGTCACACTGGAACTGAGACACGGTCCAGACTCCTACGGGAGGCAGCAGTGGGGAATATTGGACAATGGGCGAAAGCCTGATCCAGCCATGCCGCGTGTGTGAAGAAGGTCTTCGGATTGTAAAGCACTTTAAGTTGGGAGGAAGGGCAGTTACCTAATACGTGATTGTTTTGACGTTACCGACAGAATAAGCACCGGCTAACTCTGTGCCAGCAGCCGCGGTAATACAGAGGGTGCAAGCGTTAATCGGAATTACTGGGCGTAAAGCGCGCGTAGGTGGTTTGTTAAGTTGGATGTGAAATCCCCGGGCTCAACCTGGGAACTGCATTCAAAACTGACTGACTAGAGTATGGTAGAGGGTGGTGGAATTTCCTGTGTAGCGGTGAAATGCGTAGATATAGGAAGGAACACCAGTGGCGAAGGCGACCACCTGGACCAATACTGACACTGAGGTGCGAAAGCGTGGGGAGCAAACAGGATTAGATACCCTGGTAGTCCACGCCGTAAACGATGTCAACTAGCCGTTGGGAGCCTTGAGCTCTTAGTGGCGCAGCTAACGCATTAAGTTGACCGCCTGGGGAGTACGGCCGCAAGGTTAAAACTCAAATGAATTGACGGGGGCCCGCACAAGCGGTGGAGCATGTGGTTTAATTCGAAGCAACGCGAAGAACCTTACCAGGCCTTGACATCCAATGAACTTTCTAGAGATAGATTGGTGCCTTCGGGAACATTGAGACAGGTGCTGCATGGCTGTCGTCAGCTCGTGTCGTGAGATGTTGGGTTAAGTCCCGTAACGAGCGCAACCCTTGTCCTTAGTTACCAGCACGTAATGGTGGGCACTCTAAGGAGACTGCCGGTGACAAACCGGAGGAAGGTGGGGATGACGTCAAGTCATCATGGCCCTTACGGCCTGGGCTACACACGTGCTACAATGGTCGGTACAGAGGGTTGCCAAGCCGCGAGGTGGAGCTAATCCCACAAAACCGATCGTAGTCCGGATCGCAGTCTGCAACTCGACTGCGTGAAGTCGGAATCGCTAGTAATCGCGAATCAGAATGTCGCGGTGAATACGTTCCCGGGCCTTGTACACACCGCCCGTCACACCATGGGAGTGGGTTGCACCAGAAGTAGCTAGTCTAACCTTCGGGAGGACGGTTACCACGGTGTGATTCATGACTGGGGTGAAGTCGTAACAAGGTAGCCGTAGGGGAACCTGCGGCTGGATCACCTCCTTAATCGACGACATCAGCTGCTCCATAAGTTCCCACACGAATTGCTTGATTCATTGAAGAAGACGATAAGAAGCAGCCCGAAATTGGGTCTGTAGCTCAGTTGGTTAGAGCGCACCCCTGATAAGGGTGAGGTCGGCAGTTCGAATCTGCCCAGACCCACCAATTTTGTGTGGGAAACGCCTGTAGAAATACGGGGCCATAGCTCAGCTGGGAGAGCGCCTGCCTTGCACGCAGGAGGTCAACGGTTCGATCCCGTTTGGCTCCACCACTACTGCTTCTGAAAGTTTTGAAAGCTTAGAAATGAGCATTCCATCGAGGTGATGGTGAATGTTGATTTCTAGTCTTTGATTAGATCGTTCTTTAAAAATTTGGGTATGTGATAGAAAGATAGACTGAACGTTACTTTCACTGGTAACGGATCAGGCTAAGGTAAAATTTGTGAGTTACTCGTAATTGAGTATTATCGAATTTTCGGCGAATGTTGTCTTCACAGTATAACCAGATTGCTTGGGGTTATATGGTCAAGTGAAGAAGCGCATACGGTGGATGCCTTGGCAGTCAGAGGCGATGAAAGACGTGGTAGCCTGCGAAAAGCTTCGGGGAGTCGGCAAACAGACTTTGATCCGGAGATGTCTGAATGGGGGAACCCAGCCATCATAAGATGGTTACCTTACACTGAATACATAGGTGTAAGGGGCGAACCAGGGGAACTGAAACATCTAAGTACCCTGAGGAAAAGAAATCAACCGAGATTCCCTTAGTAGTGGCGAGCGAACGGGGACTAGCCCTTAAGTGGCTTTGAGATTAGCGGAACGCTCTGGAAAGTGCGGCCATAGTGGGTGATAGCCCTGTACGCGAAAATCTCTTAGTCATGAAATCGAGTAGGACGGAGCACGAGAAACTTTGTCTGAATATGGGGGGACCATCCTCCAAGGCTAAATACTACTGACTGACCGATAGTGAACTAGTACCGTGAGGGAAAGGCGAAAAGAACCCCGGAGAGGGGAGTGAAATAGATCCTGAAACCGTATGCGTACAAGCAGTGGGAGCCCACTTTGTTGGGTGACTGCGTACCTTTTGTATAATGGGTCAGCGACTTATTTTCAGTGGCGAGCTTAACCGAATAGGGGAGGCGTAGCGAAAGCGAGTCTTAATAGGGCGTCTAGTCGCTGGGAATAGACCCGAAACCGGGCGATCTATCCATGGGCAGGTTGAAGGTTGGGTAACACTAACTGGAGGACCGAACCGACTACCGTTGAAAAGTTAGCGGATGACCTGTGGATCGGAGTGAAAGGCTAATCAAGCTCGGAGATAGCTGGTTCTCCTCGAAAGCTATTTAGGTAGCGCCTCATGTATCACTGTAGGGGGTAGAGCACTGTTTCGGCTAGGGGGTCATCCCGACTTACCAAACCGATGCAAACTCCGAATACCTACAAGTGCCGAGCATGGGAGACACACGGCGGGTGCTAACGTCCGTCGTGAAAAGGGAAACAACCCAGACCGTCAGCTAAGGTCCCAAAGTTATGGTTAAGTGGGAAACGATGTGGGAAGGCTTAGACAGCTAGGAGGTTGGCTTAGAAGCAGCCACCCTTTAAAGAAAGCGTAATAGCTCACTAGTCGAGTCGGCCTGCGCGGAAGATGTAACGGGGCTCAAACCATACACCGAAGCTACGGGTATCACTTAGGTGATGCGGTAGAGGAGCGTTCTGTAAGCCTGTGAAGGTGAGTTGAGAAGCTTGCTGGAGGTATCAGAAGTGCGAATGCTGACATGAGTAACGACAATGGGTGTGAAAAACACCCACGCCGAAAGACCAAGGTTTCCTGCGCAACGTTAATCGACGCAGGGTTAGTCGGTCCCTAAGGCGAGGCTGAAAAGCGTAGTCGATGGAAAACAGGTTAATATTCCTGTACTTCTGGTTATTGCGATGGAGGGACGGAGAAGGCTAGGCCAGCTTGGCGTTGGTTGTCCAAGTTTAAGGTGGTAGGCTGGAATCTTAGGTAAATCCGGGATTCTAAGGCCGAGAGCTGATGACGAGTTAACTTTTAGTTAACGAAGTGGTTGATGCCATGCTTCCAAGAAAAGCTTCTAAGCTTCAGGTAACCAGGAACCGTACCCCAAACCGACACAGGTGGTTGGGTAGAGAATACCAAGGCGCTTGAGAGAACTCGGGTGAAGGAACTAGGCAAAATGGCACCGTAACTTCGGGAGAAGGTGCGCCGGTGAGGGTGAAGGACTTGCTCCGTAAGCTCATGCCGGTCGAAGATACCAGGCCGCTGCGACTGTTTATTAAAAACACAGCACTCTGCAAACACGAAAGTGGACGTATAGGGTGTGACGCCTGCCCGGTGCCGGAAGGTTAATTGATGGGGTTAGCTAACGCGAAGCTCTTGATCGAAGCCCCGGTAAACGGCGGCCGTAACTATAACGGTCCTAAGGTAGCGAAATTCCTTGTCGGGTAAGTTCCGACCTGCACGAATGGCGTAACGATGGCGGCGCTGTCTCCACCCGAGACTCAGTGAAATTGAAATCGCTGTGAAGATGCAGTGTATCCGCGGCTAGACGGAAAGACCCCGTGAACCTTTACTATAGCTTTGCACTGGACTTTGAATTTGCTTGTGTAGGATAGGTGGGAGGCTTTGAAGCGTGGACGCCAGTTCGCGTGGAGCCAACCTTGAAATACCACCCTGGCAACTTTGAGGTTCTAACTCAGGTCCGTTATCCGGATCGAGGACAGTGTATGGTGGGTAGTTTGACTGGGGCGGTCTCCTCCTAAAGAGTAACGGAGGAGTACGAAGGTGCGCTCAGACCGGTCGGAAATCGGTCGTAGAGTATAAAGGCAAAAGCGCGCTTGACTGCGAGACAGACACGTCGAGCAGGTACGAAAGTAGGTCTTAGTGATCCGGTGGTTCTGTATGGAAGGGCCATCGCTCAACGGATAAAAGGTACTCCGGGGATAACAGGCTGATACCGCCCAAGAGTTCATATCGACGGCGGTGTTTGGCACCTCGATGTCGGCTCATCACATCCTGGGGCTGAAGCCGGTCCCAAGGGTATGGCTGTTCGCCATTTAAAGTGGTACGCGAGCTGGGTTTAGAACGTCGTGAGACAGTTCGGTCCCTATCTGCCGTGGACGTTTGAGATTTGAGAGGGGCTGCTCCTAGTACGAGAGGACCGGAGTGGACGAACCTCTGGTGTTCCGGTTGTCACGCCAGTGGCATTGCCGGGTAGCTATGTTCGGAATAGATAACCGCTGAAAGCATCTAAGCGGGAAACTAGCCTCAAGATGAGATCTCACTGGGACCTTGAGTCCCCTGAAGGGCCGTCGAAGACTACGACGTTGATAGGTTGGGTGTGTAAGCGCTGTGAGGCGTTGAGCTAACCAATACTAATTGCCCGTGAGGCTTGACCATATAACACCCAAGCAATTTGACTACTTCGGACTTGGAAACAAGTAGAGGCATCAGATTGCGGTGTGTGAAGACGATAGAACCGAAAGTTCGATCTCACAAAACACCGAAAGCTATCACATACCCAATTTGCTGAAGCGAGGCCATAAGGTCACGACTCAGTACCCGAATTTCTTGACGACCATAGAGCATTGGAACCACCTGATCCCATCCCGAACTCAGCAGTGAAACGATGCATCGCCGATGGTAGTGTGGGGTTTCCCCATGTGAGAGTAGGTCATCGTCAAGATTAAATTCCAGAACCCCTGTTTGCTAACGCAAACAGGGGTTTTGTTTTGGTGGTCGGAAAATGACCTGAAGGGCACGGCGCTCCTTTGATTTCTAGGCTCCAGCCTTTCTATGCAATGGCCTTATGCATGGCTATCATGCGTGCCTCATTGTGAGGCGATACTTGGATGCTGACGTTGTTAGAACTTCTGAAAGATGGTCGATTCCATTCCGGAGAAGCGCTGGGTGCCGCCTTGGGCGTCAGCCGCAGCGCTGTTTGGAAGCAGCTCCAGCATCTTGAGGCGGAGCTGAATCTGCCTATTCACAAAGTCCGTGGTAAGGGGTACCAGCTTGCTTCTCCGTTGGTGTTCTTGAATGCGGAAGAAATTGAAGCGAATACTGTTCCTTTGGCGTGGCCCGTTCATATCTCAGACTCTATTGACTCCACTAATGCCGAAGCTTTGCGCCTAGTCGACGCCGGCTACGCTGCACCATTTCTTGTGCTGGCGGAGCAGCAGACGGCGGGTAGGGGCAGGCGAGGCCGTAAGTGGGTAAGTCCGTTTGCTCAGAATGTCTATTACAGCCTTGTGTTGCGCATTGAAGGCGGGCTGCGGCAGCTGGAGGGCCTTAGTCTCGTTGTTGGCTTGGCGGTCATGCAGGCCCTGCGTGAGTTGGGTGTGCAGGGTGCGGCCTTGAAGTGGCCAAACGACGTTCTGGTTGGGCAGAAGAAAATTGCCGGTATCTTGCTTGAGTTGGTGGGAGATCCTGCTGACATTTGCCACGTTGTTCTCGGAATCGGCATTAACGTAAATATGCAGCAGGCTGCTGAGGTTGATCAGCAGTGGACCTCGGTACAGTTGGAGACAGGTTCTCCTGTCGACCGCAATCACTTGGTTGCACGGCTGTGTCTGCAGCTGCAAAGCCACCTGGAGCGGCACAAGGCCTTTGGCTTTGGTGCGCTTCAGGCTGAGTGGGAGCGAAATCATTTGTGGCAAGGTAGGGCTGTGTCCCTCATTGCGGGCGTCAACCAAATTGACGGGGTTGTGCTGGGGATCGATCACCAGGGCGCGCTGCGCCTGAATGTCGATGGTGTCGAGAAAATATATAGCGGTGGTGAGTTAAGCCTGAGGCTGCGTGATGATTCTTGAGCTCGACTGTGGGAATAGCTTTATCAAGTGGCGTGTGCTCGGCTCGGCGATAGCTAGTGCCTCTGCGGAAGGTATTGTTGGGTCGGATCTCGCGTTAATTGAAAGTTTGATCGCAATTCCGGGTCTGTTGCTGACGCGATGCCGCCTGGTGAGCGTCCGTGCCTCAGAAGAAACCGGAAAGCTTGTTGAGGCATTGCAAGAGGCCTTTGGTGTTACGGTGTCCTGCGCGGCCCCGGCGCGCGAAATGGCTGGGGTGCGCAATGGCTATGAAGAGTTCGAGCGCCTCGGGCTTGATCGCTGGTTAGCAATGCTGGGTGGGTTCAAGTTGGCGTCAGGTAATTGTCTGGTGCTCGACTTCGGTACCGCGGCGACTGCGGATTTTATTGCTACTGATGGTGAGCACCTCGGTGGTTTTATATGCCCAGGGATGCCTCTCATGCGCAGCCAACTGCGGACGCACACCCGCAAGATTCGCTACGACGATGCAGCAGCCGAGCAGGCTATGGAGCGTCTTTCCCCGGGTCGGACGACCGTTGAGGCTGTTGAGCGCGGCTGTACGCTGATGCTCAGGGGGTTCGTATTGACTCAGCTGGAGCTGGCTCGGCGTTACTGGGGGGATGATTTCACGGTATTCCTGACTGGCGGGGATGCTGACCTGGTCTCGGACGCCGTACCGCAGGCTCGCTTCGTTCCTGATCTGGTTTTCGTCGGTCTGGCGATGGCGTGCCCTTTGTCTTGAGGTATTTATGCGTTGGCTGTTTTTGCTTTTGCTCGTTCTCAATGCCTTCTATTACATTTGGCATCAACAAGAGGCGCCGTTGCGGGCCAAGGATGTTACTCCGCTGAGCCTCTATCGCGGCTCCCAGCAGGACATTCGGCTGTTGAGCGAATCTGCTGATTCGGTGGTCCGCCGTGATCGAGCAAAAGCCCCGGATCTGCAAAATACCTGCTTGTACATCGGTGGCTTTGCTGATCAGCGGCAAGCAATGTCGCTTGAGCAGCGCCTTACAAGCCTGGATATAAAGGTCAAGGTGCAACAGCTGAATGCACCTGACGCTTCCGGCTACTGGCTCCGTGTGGCCCCTGAAAGCAGGCGCCTGGCTGACGATCTACCCTTTGAAAACCTTGCTAAGGAATTCAATGAGTTAAAACATAAAATAATGTTGTGCGAAGGCGTTGCAACTGTCGAATAGTTTGCATAGAATGGCGCCCGCTTCGCAGTGAAGACCTTTACGGTCTACAGCGTGAAGCGAAGGTCAACGCAGCTAACCTCATATTTTTAATGAGAAAATGCTTGACAGAAGGTCGGCGTGATGTAGAATGCCGGCTCGCTTAGGAGGGGTTCCCGAGCGGCCAAAGGGATCAGACTGTAAATCTGACGTCTACGACTTCGAAGGTTCGAATCCTTCCCCCTCCACCATTTTTAGCGTGAGCTGCAAGCTCCGCGGGTATAGTTTAGTGGTAGAACCTCAGCCTTCCAAGCTGATGATGCGGGTTCGATTCCCGCTACCCGCTCCAAGTTTGCAGGTTGTGCATGGTGTTTTGCTCTTGTAGCTCAGTTGGTAGAGCACACCCTTGGTAAGGGTGAGGTCAGCGGTTCAAATCCGCTCAAGAGCTCCATATAACAAGGCAGATATGAAAATATCTGCCTTTGTTTTAACAGCTGCCTCGGCTTGATAGTGTTGTGCTCGGCTTTGATGTTGGGTGATTTCAAGTCTCTTGGGGTTGGTTGTTGTAAAGTCTTTTTCAGGCCTGCATAATGGTCGGCCTGATTTTGTTTTAGGTCAGTAGCTCAATTGGCAGAGCGACGGTCTCCAAAACCGTAGGTTGGGGGTTCGATTCCCTCCTGACCTGCCAGATTCACGTGGTGTGTCTGGCTTTCTTTTCACAGGATCTTCATAGATGACTCCTAAGGCTGAAGCTCAAAGCTCTCGTTTCGATCTGGTCAAGTGGCTTGCTGTAGTCGCATTGGTGGTCGTAGGCGTTGTTGGCAATCAGTACTACTCTGCTTCGCCGATCCTGTACCGCGTACTCGCTTTGCTTGCTCTTGCTGCTGTAGCTGCCTTTGTAGGCCTGCAGACTGCCAAAGGCAAGTCTTTCGCAGTCCTGGTAAAGGAAGCTCGCACAGAAATCCGTAAAGTCGTTTGGCCGACTCGCCAAGAAACCACGCAGACCACGTTGATTGTTGTGGCTGTTGTTCTGGTTATGGCGTTGCTGTTGTGGGGGCTTGATTCCCTGCTCGGCTGGCTTGTTTCCTTGATTGTTGGCTAAGGGTGTCCCGTGGCTAAGCGTTGGTACGTTGTGCATGCTTACTCGGGTTACGAGAAGCATGTCATGCGCTCTTTGCTAGAGCGCGTAAAGCTGGCAGGCATGGAAGATGGCTTCGGCGAAATTCTGGTTCCCACTGAAGAAGTGGTTGAAATGCGGAATGGTCAGAAGCGCAAAAGCGAACGCAAGTTCTTCCCTGGCTACGTGCTGGTTCAGATGGACATGAATGAAGGTACTTGGCATTTGGTCAAGGATACTCCTCGTGTCATGGGTTTCATCGGCGGTACTGCTGATAAACCTGCTGCGATCACTGACAAAGAGGCGGAAGCAATTCTGCGTCGTGTTGCTGATGGTAGCGACAAGCCTAAGCCGAAGACGTTGTTCGAGCCGGGTGAGGTTGTTCGTGTCACAGATGGTCCGTTTGCTGATTTCAACGGGACTGTCGAAGAAGTTAACTACGAAAAGAGCCGGATCCAAGTGGCAGTGCTCATTTTCGGTCGCTCTACTCCGGTAGAATTGGAGTTCAGCCAGGTCGAGAAGGTCTAGCTGAGCAAGCATCCCAACCCCGCAGCCCTAGGCTGTGGGGTTTTGTCGTCACTGGGATAAACGCGCAAGTAACCGGGGAGCCTTTCGAGGCGTTTGAACCCGTAATTGGAGTGCCTCATGGCCAAGAAGATTACCGCTTACATCAAGCTGCAAGTGAAGGCCGCTCAGGCCAACCCAAGTCCACCTGTCGGCCCAGCTCTGGGTCAGCACGGCGTGAACATCATGGAATTCTGCAAGGCCTTCAACGCCCGTACTCAGGGTATTGAGCCAGGTCTGCCGACTCCAGTGATCATCACTGTATATAGCGACCGTAGCTTCACTTTCGAAACCAAGTCGACCCCGGCTTCGGTTTTGTTGAAGAAGGCTGCTGGTCTGACTAGCGGTTCCGCTCGTCCTAACACCGTTAAGGTTGGCACCGTAACTCGTGCTCAGCTGGAAGAAATCGCGAAAACCAAAAACGCGGATCTGACTGCAGCTGATATGGATGCAGCCGTGCGTACCATCGCCGGTTCTGCTCGTAGCATGGGCCTTAACGTGGAGGGTGTGTAATGGCTAAGCTGACCAAGCGCCAAAAGGCTATCGCCGGCAAAATCGAAGCAGGCAAGGCCTACAACTTTGTAGACGCTGCTGCCCTGCTGACCGAGCTGTCGACTGTCAAGTTCAGCGAGTCCGTTGACGTTGCTGTAAACCTGGGTGTTGACCCACGTAAATCCGACCAGGTCGTTCGTAGCGCTACTGTGCTGCCACACGGTACTGGCAAGACTGTACGTGTTGCTGTCTTCACTCAAGGCCCGGCAGCTGAAGCTGCTCTGGCCGCCGGCGCAGACCGCGTTGGTATGGACGACCTGGCTGCCGAAATGAAAGGCGGCGACCTGAACTACGACGTAGTCATTGCTTCCCCGGATGCAATGCGCGTTGTAGGTCAGTTGGGTCAGATCCTCGGTCCACGCGGTCTGATGCCTAACCCTAAAGTTGGCACCGTAACGCCAGACGTAGCTACCGCGGTTAAAAACGCCAAGGCTGGTCAGGTTCGTTATCGCACCGACAAAAACGGCATCATTCACACCTCCGTTGGCAAAGTCGGCTTCGACGCCGTCAAGCTGAAGGAAAACGTTGAAGCCCTGATCGCTGATCTGAAGCGTATCAAGCCAGCTTCCTCGAAAGGTATCTACGTCAAGCGCGTTACCCTGAGCACCACTATGGGCCCAGGTCTGGTCATCGACCAAGGCTCGCTGGACGTATAAGACACAGATTGGCGCGAGAGATCGCGCTAATTGAAAAAATTGGGGTCCCTGCCTGGCGGGGGCTATCCAAGACCGTAGGCGGCGTAAGCCTTAAACCAAAAGCCTACGCAGATGGTGCTCCCGGTTCCTTACCGAATCAGACACCAAAACGACATCCGGCTTCGGCCAGATGAAACGGTAACAAGCAGGAGTTAAACCCGTGGCAATTAATCTCGAAGACAAGAAGGCCATCGTCGCTGAAGTCAACGAGGCTGCCAAAGCTGCTCTGTCCGCTGTCGTGGCTGATGCCCGTGGTGTGACAGTAAGCGCTATGACCGGACTCCGTAAAGAGGCTCGTGAAGCTGGCGTATACGTACGTGTTGTGCGTAATACCCTGCTCAAACGCGCTGTTGCAGACACTGAATACAGTGTTCTCAACGACGTGTTCACTGGCCCGACTCTGATTGCGTTCTCCAAAGATCATCCAGGCGCTGCTGCCCGTTTGTTCAAAGAATTCGCTAAGAGTCAGGATAAGTTCGAGATCAAGGCAGCTGCGTTCGAGGGCAAGTTCCTCGCAGCTAACCAAATCGACGTACTGGCAACACTGCCGACCCGTAACGAAGCTATTTCTCAGCTGATGAGCGTGATTCAAGGCGCTACCAGCAAGTTGGCTCGTACTCTGGCCGCAGTTCGCGAGCAAAAAGAAGCTGCCGCAGCCTAAGGCTGAGCAACCTCTCTCGCGTTTTTTTGTTTATTTCGATGGCCGCGTAGGCCGTCCCCCAATTCAGGAAATACAGCAATGTCTATCTCCCAAGACGATATCCTCAACGCCGTAGCTGAAATGTCGGTTCTGCAGGTTGTTGAGCTGATCAAAGCTTTCGAAGAAAAATTCGGCGTTTCCGCTGCCGCTGCTTCTGCTGGCCCAGCTGTTGCTGCTGTTGCTGCTGAAGAACAAACCGAATTCAACGTTATGCTGTTGGAATCCGGCGAGAAGAAAGTAAACGTGATCAAGGCAGTACGTGAACTGACCGGTCTGGGCCTGAAAGAAGCCAAGGCTGTAGTTGACGCTGCTCCAGGCATGGTTCTGGAAGCCGTATCGAAAGACGCAGCTGACAAAGCCAAAGCTGCTTTGGAAGAAGCAGGCGCTAAAGTCGAGCTGAAGTAAGCATCGACCTTGCGTCTCCAGCCCAAGCGTTAAGCTGAAGGCTGATGGCTGGTGGCTCTTGCCACCGGCCTTTTTCCGTTCTTGGCTGTCGACTCGGTCGCCGCCATTAACGTGCTGTAGCCACCCGATGCGGTGGTGCAAACCATGGGGTTTGCGAGATTTTCTGGCTGCTCCCGTCGGGAGGGGCCAAACAAGCAGGTGACCAAGCTGGGGAACGCTGATGGCTTACTCATATACTGAGAAAAAACGTATCCGCAAGGACTTTAGCAAGTTGCCGGACGTCATGGATGTCCCGTACCTTCTGGCTATCCAGCTGGATTCGTATCGTGAATTCTTGCAAGCGGGAGCGACTAAAGATCAGTTCCGCGACGTGGGCCTGCATGCGGCCTTCAAATCCGTTTTCCCGATCATCAGCTACTCCGGCAATGCTGCGCTGGAGTACGTGGGTTATCGCCTGGGCGAACCGGCATTTGATGTCAAAGAATGCGTGTTACGCGGTGTTACGTACGCCGTACCTTTGCGGGTAAAAGTCCGTCTGATCATTTTCGACAAAGAATCGTCGAACAAAGCGATCAAGGACATCAAAGAGCAAGAAGTCTACATGGGCGAAATCCCACTGATGACTGAAAACGGTACCTTCGTTATCAACGGTACTGAGCGCGTTATCGTTTCCCAGCTGCACCGTTCCCCGGGCGTGTTCTTCGACCACGACCGCGGCAAGACGCATAGCTCCGGTAAGCTCCTGTACTCCGCGCGGATCATTCCGTACCGCGGCTCGTGGTTGGACTTCGAGTTCGACCCGAAAGACTGCGTGTTCGTGCGTATCGACCGTCGTCGTAAGCTGCCGGCCTCGGTACTGCTGCGCGCGCTCGGCTATACCACTGAGCAAGTGCTGGATGCTTTCTACACCACCAACGTATTCAGCCTGAAGGATGAAACCCTCAGCCTGGAACTGATTGCTTCGCGTCTGCGTGGTGAAATTGCTGTCCTGGACATCCAGGATGAGAATGGCAAGGTCATCGTTGAGGCTGGTCGCCGTATTACTGCGCGCCACATCAACCAGATCGAAAAAGCCGGTATCAAGTCGCTGGATGTGCCTCTGGACTACGTTTTGGGCCGCACCACCGCCAAGGTCATCGTTCACCCAGCTACAGGCGAAATCCTGGCTGAGTGCAACACCGAGCTGAACACCGAGATCCTGGCGAAAATCGCCAAGGCTCAGGTTGTTCGCATCGAGACCCTGTACACCAACGACATCGACTGCGGTCCGTTCGTCTCCGACACACTGAAGATCGACTCCACCAGCAACCAATTGGAAGCGCTGGTCGAGATCTATCGCATGATGCGTCCTGGTGAGCCACCAACCAAAGACGCTGCCGAGACCCTGTTCAATAACCTGTTCTTCAGCCCTGAGCGCTATGACCTGTCTGCGGTCGGCCGGATGAAGTTCAACCGTCGTATCGGTCGTACCGAGATCGAAGGTTCGGGCGTGTTGTGCAAGGAAGACATCGTCGCGGTACTGAAGACCCTGGTCGACATCCGTAACGGTAAAGGCATCGTCGATGACATCGACCACCTGGGTAACCGTCGTGTTCGCTGCGTAGGCGAAATGGCCGAGAACCAGTTCCGCGTTGGCCTGGTACGTGTTGAGCGTGCGGTCAAAGAGCGTCTGTCGATGGCTGAAAGCGAAGGCCTGATGCCGCAAGACCTGATCAACGCCAAGCCAGTGGCTGCAGCGGTGAAAGAGTTCTTCGGTTCCAGCCAGCTCTCGCAGTTCATGGACCAGAACAACCCGCTCTCCGAGATCACCCACAAGCGCCGTGTTTCCGCACTGGGCCCGGGCGGTCTGACCCGTGAGCGAGCAGGCTTTGAAGTTCGTGACGTACACCCGACGCACTACGGTCGTGTTTGCCCGATCGAAACGCCGGAAGGTCCGAACATCGGCCTGATCAACTCCCTGGCCGCTTATGCGCGCACTAACCAGTACGGCTTCCTCGAGAGCCCGTACCGTGTAGTGAAAGACGCTCTGGTCACCGACGAGATCGTGTTCCTGTCTGCCATCGAAGAAGCTGATCACGTTATCGCTCAGGCTTCGGCCACGATGAACGATAAGAAAATGCTGATCGACGAGCTGGTCGCTGTTCGTCACTTGAACGAGTTCACCGTCAAGGCGCCGGAAGACGTCACCTTGATGGACGTATCGCCGAAGCAGGTAGTTTCGGTTGCAGCGTCGCTGATCCCGTTCCTGGAACACGATGACGCCAACCGTGCGTTGATGGGTTCCAACATGCAGCGTCAAGCTGTACCCACCCTGCGCGCTGACAAGCCGCTGGTAGGTACCGGCATGGAGCGTAACGTAGCCCGTGACTCCGGCGTTTGCGTCGTGGCTCGTCGTGGCGGCGTGATCGACTCCGTTGATGCCAGCCGTATCGTGGTTCGTGTTGCCGATGACGAAGTTGAAACTGGCGAAGCCGGTGTCGACATCTACAACCTGACCAAATACACCCGCTCCAACCAGAACACCTGCATCAACCAGCGTCCGCTGGTGAGCAAGGGTGATCGGGTTCAGCGCAGCGACATCATGGCTGACGGTCCTTCCACCGATATGGGTGAGCTGGCACTGGGTCAGAACATGCGCATCGCGTTCATGGCCTGGAACGGTTACAACTTCGAAGACTCCATCTGCCTGTCCGAGCGTGTGGTTCAGGAAGATCGCTTCACCACGATCCACATTCAGGAACTGACCTGTGTGGCACGTGACACCAAGCTTGGGCCAGAGGAAATCACTGCAGACATCCCGAACGTGGGTGAAGCTGCACTGAACAAGCTGGACGAAGCGGGTATCGTTTACGTAGGTGCTGAAGTTGGCGCGGGCGACATTCTGGTAGGTAAGGTCACTCCGAAAGGCGAGACCCAACTGACTCCGGAAGAGAAGCTGTTGCGTGCCATCTTCGGTGAAAAAGCCAGCGACGTTAAAGACACCTCCCTGCGTGTACCTACCGGTACCAAGGGTACTGTCATCGACGTACAGGTCTTCACCCGTGACGGCGTTGAGCGTGATGCTCGTGCACTGTCCATCGAGAAGACTCAACTCGACGAGATCCGCAAGGACCTGAACGAAGAGTTCCGTATCGTTGAAGGCGCGACCTTCGAACGTCTGCGTTCCGCTCTGGTAGGCCACAAGGCCGAAGGCGGCGCAGGTCTGAAGAAAGGTCAGGATATCACCGACGAAATCCTCGACGGTCTTGAGCACGGCCAGTGGTTCAAACTGCGCATGGCTGAAGATGCTCTGAACGAGCAGCTCGAGAAGGCCCAGGCCTACATCGTTGATCGTCGCCGTCTGCTGGACGACAAGTTCGAAGACAAGAAGCGCAAACTGCAGCAGGGCGATGACCTGGCTCCAGGCGTGCTGAAAATCGTCAAGGTTTACCTGGCAATCCGTCGCCGCATCCAACCGGGCGACAAGATGGCCGGTCGTCACGGTAACAAAGGTGTGGTCTCCGTGATCATGCCGGTTGAAGACATGCCGCACGATGCCAATGGCACCCCGGTCGACGTCGTCCTCAACCCGTTGGGCGTACCTTCGCGTATGAACGTTGGTCAGATCCTTGAAACCCACCTGGGCCTCGCGGCCAAAGGTCTGGGTGAGAAGATCAACCGTATGATCGAAGAGCAGCGCAAGGTCGCAGACCTGCGCAAGTTCCTGCACGAGATCTACAACGAGATCGGCGGTCGCAACGAAGAGCTGGACACCTTCACCGACCAGGAAATCCTGGATCTGGCGAAGAACCTGCGCGGCGGCGTTCCAATGGCTACCCCGGTGTTCGACGGTGCCAAGGAAAGCGAAATCAAGGCCATGCTGAAACTGGCAGACCTGCCAGAAAGCGGCCAGATGCAGTTGTTCGACGGCCGTACCGGCAACAAGTTTGAGCGCCCGGTTACTGTTGGCTACATGTACATGCTGAAGCTGAACCACTTGGTAGACGACAAGATGCACGCTCGTTCTACCGGTTCGTACAGCCTGGTTACCCAGCAGCCGCTGGGTGGTAAGGCTCAGTTCGGTGGTCAGCGTTTCGGGGAGATGGAGGTCTGGGCACTGGAAGCATACGGTGCTGCTTACACTCTGCAAGAAATGCTCACAGTGAAGTCGGACGATGTGAACGGTCGGACCAAGATGTACAAAAACATCGTGGACGGCGATCACCGTATGGAGCCGGGCATGCCCGAGTCCTTCAACGTGTTGATCAAAGAAATTCGTTCCCTCGGCATCGATATCGATCTGGAAACCGAATAACACGTGACGCGAATCGAGAGCGGGGCTGTTTAGCCCGCTCTCTGCTCCGCCAGGAGGAAAGGCCTTGAAAGACCTACTGAATTTGCTGAAAAACCAGGGTCAAGTCGAAGAGTTCGACGCCATCCGTATTGGATTGGCATCGCCTGAGATGATCCGTTCGTGGTCGTTCGGTGAAGTTAAAAAGCCGGAAACCATCAACTACCGTACGTTCAAACCTGAGCGTGACGGCCTGTTCTGCGCCAAGATCTTTGGCCCGGTAAAGGATTACGAGTGCCTGTGCGGTAAGTACAAGCGCTTGAAGCACCGTGGTGTGATCTGCGAGAAGTGCGGCGTTGAAGTTGCGCTGGCTAAAGTTCGTCGTGAGCGCATGGCGCACATCGAACTGGCTTCGCCGGTTGCCCACATCTGGTTCCTGAAATCGCTGCCGTCCCGTATCGGCT
Source organism: Pseudomonas sp. ArH3a (assembly GCF_022648765.1). Classification (NCBI taxonomy): domain Bacteria; kingdom Pseudomonadati; phylum Pseudomonadota; class Gammaproteobacteria; order Pseudomonadales; family Pseudomonadaceae; genus Pseudomonas; species Pseudomonas sp. ArH3a. The sequence continues at coordinate 6,292,728 of NZ_CP080330.1, read as the reverse complement.
TGCTGATGGACATGACCCTGCGTGATATCGAACGCGTTCTCTACTTCGAGAGCTATGTCGTTATCGATCCAGGCATGACCACCCTTGAAAAAGGTCAGTTGCTGAACGACGAGCAGTACTTCGAAGCGCTGGAAGAGTTCGGCGATGACTTTGATGCCCGCATGGGTGCTGAAGCCGTCCGCGAACTGCTGCACGCTATCGACTTGGAACACGAGATTGGCCGTCTGCGTGAAGAAATTCCGCAAACCAACTCTGAAACCAAGATCAAGAAACTGTCCAAGCGTCTGAAGTTGATGGAAGCCTTCCAGGGTTCCGGCAACTTGCCAGAATGGATGGTGCTGACCGTTCTGCCGGTTCTGCCGCCAGACCTGCGTCCGCTGGTACCGTTGGACGGTGGTCGTTTCGCGACGTCCGACCTCAACGACCTGTACCGCCGCGTGATCAACCGTAACAACCGCTTGAAGCGCCTGCTTGATCTGTCCGCTCCGGACATCATCGTGCGCAACGAAAAGCGTATGTTGCAAGAAGCTGTCGATGCCCTGCTCGACAACGGTCGTCGTGGCCGCGCTATCACCGGTTCCAACAAGCGTCCTCTGAAATCCTTGGCTGACATGATCAAGGGTAAGCAAGGTCGTTTCCGTCAGAACTTGCTCGGTAAGCGTGTTGACTACTCCGGTCGTTCGGTAATTACCGTAGGCCCGACCCTGCGTCTGCACCAGTGCGGTCTGCCTAAGAAGATGGCACTTGAGCTGTTCAAGCCGTTCATCTTCGGCAAGCTGGAAATGCGCGGTCTCGCGACCACGATCAAAGCGGCCAAGAAAATGGTCGAGCGCGAACTGCCAGAGGTTTGGGACGTTCTCGCCGAAGTAATTCGCGAACACCCGGTTCTCCTCAACCGTGCACCGACCCTTCACCGTCTGGGTATCCAGGCGTTTGAACCGGTACTGATCGAAGGTAAGGCTATCCAGCTGCACCCTCTGGTCTGTGCTGCGTACAACGCCGACTTCGACGGCGACCAAATGGCCGTGCACGTACCGCTGACACTGGAAGCCCAGTTGGAAGCGCGTGCGTTGATGATGTCGACCAACAACATTCTGTCGCCAGCCAACGGTGAGCCAATCATCGTTCCGTCGCAGGACGTTGTATTGGGTCTGTACTACATGACGCGTGAAGCGATCAACGCTAAAGGCGAAGGTCGTGTGTTCGCTGACCTGCAAGAAGTTGACCGTGTGTTCCGTGCCGGCGAAGCCGCACTGCACGCCAAGGTCAAAGTGCGGATCAACGAAACCGTCAACGACCGTGACGGCGGCAGCGTGAGCGGCACCCGTATCGTCGACACCACTGTCGGCCGTGCGCTGTTGTATCAAGTTGTGCCAAAAGGCCTGTCGTACGACGTCGTTAACTTGCCGATGAAGAAAAAGGCGATCTCCAAGCTGATCAACCAGTGCTACCGCGTGGTTGGTTTGAAAGAGACCGTAATCTTCGCTGACCAGTTGATGTACACCGGTTTTGCTTACTCGACCATTTCCGGCGTTTCCATCGGTGTTAACGACTTCGTTATCCCGGATGAAAAAGCCCAGATCATCAGTGCTGCTACCGATGAAGTGAAAGAAATCGAGAGCCAGTACGCCTCCGGCCTGGTAACCCAGGGCGAGAAGTACAACAAAGTGATCGACCTTTGGTCCAAGGCCAACGACGAAGTGTCGAAGGCGATGATGGCTAACCTCTCGAAAGAGAAGGTTATCGACCGTCACGGCGTAGAAGTCGATCAAGAGTCTTTCAACTCGATGTACATGATGGCCGACTCGGGCGCACGGGGTTCTGCTGCGCAGATCCGTCAGCTCGCCGGTATGCGTGGCCTGATGGCCAAGCCGGACGGTTCCATCATCGAAACGCCGATTACTGCGAACTTCCGTGAAGGTTTGAGCGTACTTCAGTACTTCATCTCGACTCACGGTGCTCGTAAAGGTCTGGCGGATACCGCGTTGAAAACCGCTAACTCCGGTTACCTGACTCGTCGTCTGGTAGACGTTGCGCAAGACTTGGTTGTGACTGAAGTTGACTGCGGTACCGAACACGGTCTGCTGATGACTCCGCACATCGAAGGCGGCGACGTTGTAGAGCCGTTGGGTGAGCGCGTACTGGGTCGAGTAATCGCCCGTGACGTATTCAAGCCAGGTACCGAGGAAATTATCGTTCCTGCCGGCACCTTGGTAGACGAGAAGTGGGTCGAGTTCATCGAGCTCAACAGCATCGACGAAGTGATTGTTCGCTCGCCGATCAGCTGCGAAACCCGCTACGGCATTTGTGCCAAGTGCTACGGCCGTGACTTGGCCCGTGGTCACCAGGTGAACATCGGTGAAGCGGTCGGCGTTATTGCTGCCCAGTCCATCGGTGAGCCGGGTACCCAGCTGACCATGCGTACGTTCCACATTGGTGGTGCGGCAAGCCGGACCTCCGCAGCCGACAGCGTTCAGGTGAAGAATGGCGGTACCGTCCGTCTGCACAACCTGAAGCATGTTGAGCGAGTGGATGGTTGCCTGGTTGCTGTGTCCCGTTCCGGTGAGCTGGCGATCGCTGATGACTACGGTCGTGAGCGTGAGCGTTACAAGCTGCCGTACGGTGCTGTGATTTCGGTTAAAGAAGGTGACAAGGTCGACGCTGGCGCAATCGTGGCCAAGTGGGATCCGCACACTCACCCAATCGTTACCGAAATGAAAGGTACCGTGACCTACGTGGGCATGGAAGAAGGCATCACGATCAAGCGTCAGACTGACGAATTGACCGGTATGACCAACATTGAAGTACTCGACGCGAAAGATCGTCCAGCTGCCGGTAAAGACATCCGTCCTGCCGTTAAGATGGTCGATGACAACGGCAAGGACTTGTTGCTGCCAGGCACTGACGTAATCGCTCAGTACTTCCTGCCAGCCAACGCCCTTGTCGGTGTAGCGGATGGTGCGAAGATCGCGATCGGTGATGTTATCGCGCGTATCCCGCAAGAAACTTCGAAGACCCGTGACATCACCGGTGGTCTGCCGCGTGTTGCCGACTTGTTCGAAGCTCGTCGTCCGAAAGAAGCGTCGATTCTGGCTGAAGTCAGCGGCACCATCGCGTTCGGTAAAGAGACCAAAGGCAAGCGCCGTCTGGTCATTACCCCGAACGACGGTAGCGATCCGTACGAAGAGCTGATTCCGAAGTGGCGTCACCTGAACGTCTTCGAAGGCGAACAGGTAAACCGCGGCGAAGTTATCTCCGACGGCCCAAGCGATCCACACGACATCCTGCGTCTGCTGGGTGTGAGTGCGCTGGCCAAGTACATCGTTAACGAGATCCAGGACGTTTATCGTCTGCAAGGCGTGAAGATCAACGATAAGCACATCGAGACCATCCTGCGTCAGATGCTGCGTAAAGTTGAAATCGCTGAATCCGGCGATTCCAGTTTCATCAAGGGCGACCAGATGGAACTGACTCACGTACTGGTAGAGAACGAACGTCTGGGCGCGGAAGACAAATTTGTCTCCAAGTTCACTCGTGTGTTGCTGGGTATCACCAAGGCGTCGTTGTCCACTGAGTCGTTCATCTCGGCGGCCTCCTTCCAGGAGACCACTCGCGTACTGACCGAAGCAGCGGTAACCGGCAAGCGCGATTATCTGCGCGGCCTGAAAGAAAACGTGGTCGTGGGTCGTTTGATCCCGGCAGGTACCGGCTTGGCCTACCACAGCGAGCGTAAGCGCCGCCGTGAACTCGACAAGCCGCTGCGCGTAAGCGCCAGTGAAGTGGAAGCTGCACTGACCGAAGCGCTGAACTCAAGCGGTAACTGAGTTCTGCGATAGATAAGTCTGGGCCCTGGCAGCCCCCATTCGTCGGATCGAGGCAATTTTGCCCCGCTTCGATGAGAGGGGAGGTCGGGGCCTTGCCTTGACTGGGGGCAAGATCCTCTTTAGACTCTTGTACCCCTAAATTTGGCGGGAATTCGTTCCTGCCATTTTGCTTTTCTTGCAAGACAATAGCGTCGCAAGACAACAGTGGAGCTAGTAGATGGCAACTATCAACCAGCTGGTACGTCAGCCGCGTAAGCGTATCGTCGAGAAATCCGACGTACCTGCGCTGCAGAACTGCCCGCAACGTCGTGGCGTATGCACTCGCGTGTATACCACTACGCCGAAAAAACCTAACTCGGCACTGCGTAAAGTATGCCGTGTGCGTCTGACCAACGGTTTCGAGGTTTCCTCGTACATCGGCGGTGAAGGCCACAACCTGCAAGAGCACAGCGTGGTACTGATCCGCGGCGGTCGTGTAAAAGACTTGCCAGGTGTTCGTTACCACACCGTACGCGGCTCCTTGGATACTTCCGGCGTTAAAGGTCGTAACCAGGGTCGTTCGAAGTACGGTACCAAGAAGCCTAAGTAGTAGCGGCTTTTTGTAAACCTGAATCATCTTATTTTCTGAGTCGATAAGAGTAAGGTCGGAGGCGTCCCGAAAGGGCACTGATTCCGAGCGAACCTGAAGACCGTTTGAGGGCTTATCCATGCCAAGAAGACGCGTAGCAGCCAAGCGCGAAGTGCTTGACGATCCAAAATACGGAAGCCAAATTCTGGCCAAGTTCATGAACCACGTGATGGAAAGCGGCAAGAAAGCCGTTGCCGAGCGTATCGTTTATGGCGCGCTGGAAAAGGTTAAAGAACGCAAGAACAGCGACCCCCTGGAAATCTTCGAGAAAGCTCTCGACGCCATCGCTCCGCTGGTCGAAGTGAAGTCGCGCCGTGTAGGCGGTGCTACTTACCAGGTTCCGGTTGAAGTTCGCCCGTCCCGTCGTAATGCTCTGGCAATGCGCTGGTTGGTAGACTTCGCCCGTAAGCGCGGCGAGAAGTCTATGGCTCTGCGTTTGGCTGGCGAACTGTTGGACGCTGCTGAAGGTAAAGGTGCTGCTGTTAAGAAGCGTGAAGACGTGCACCGTATGGCTGAAGCTAACAAAGCTTTCTCGCACTACCGCTTCTAATCTTAGCTTCACTAATTTTGCGAGGGCTTTATGGCTCGTACTACTCCGATTAGCCGCTACCGTAACATCGGTATCGTTGCTCACGTGGATGCTGGTAAAACCACCACCACCGAGCGCGTGCTGTTTTACACCGGCAAAAGTCACAAGATGGGCGAGGTGCATGACGGCGCCGCGACCACAGACTGGATGGTTCAGGAGCAGGAGCGTGGTATTACCATTACTTCTGCTGCTATTACCGCCTTCTGGAAAGGTTCCGAGAAGCAGTACAAGGATGAGCACCGCTTCAACGTAATCGATACCCCGGGCCACGTAGACTTCACTATTGAAGTTGAGCGTTCCCTGCGCGTACTCGACGGCGCTGTCGTTGTGTTCTGCGGCACCTCGGGTGTTGAGCCTCAGTCGGAAACCGTATGGCGTCAAGCCAACAAATACGGCGTTCCACGTCTTGTTTACGTAAACAAGATGGACCGTGCTGGTGCGAACTTCCTGCGCGTGATCGGTCAGATCAAGCAGCGTCTGGGTCACACCCCGGTGCCAATCCAGTTGGCTATCGGTTCCGAAGACAACTTCCAAGGCCAGATCGATCTGCTGACCATGGAAGCTGTTTACTGGAACGATGCTGACAAGGGTATGGTTCCTGTTCGTAAGCCTATCCCTGCTGAACTGCAGGAACTGGCTGACGAATGGCGCAACAACATGGTTGAAGCTGCGGCCGAAGCCAACGAAGAGCTGATGAACAAGTACCTCGAAGGTGAAGAACTCACCAACGTGGAAATCAAGGCTGCTCTGCGTCAGCGTACTATTGCTGGTGAGATCGTCTTGGCTGTTTGCGGTTCGTCGTTCAAGAACAAGGGTGTTCCCCTGGTTCTCGATGCTGTGATCGACTACCTGCCTGCGCCAGTTGATATTCCTGCCATCAAGGGTACTGACCCGGATGACGAGACTATCGAGCTGGAGCGTCATGCAGACGATGCAGAACCGTTCTCTGCTCTGGCATTTAAAATTGCCACTGACCCATTCGTGGGTACCTTGACCTTCGTCCGTGTTTACTCGGGCGTGTTGAACTCCGGCGACGGCGTAATCAACTCGGTTAAAGGCAAGAAAGAGCGCGTGGGTCGTATGGTGCAAATGCACGCGAACGCCCGCGAAGAGATCAAGGAAGTGCGCGCTGGTGACATCGCGGCCTTGATCGGCATGAAGGACGTCACCACTGGTGAGACTTTGTGCAACGCTGACAAGCCAATCATCCTGGTTCGTATGGACTTCCCGGAGCCGGTTATTTCGGTTGCCGTGGAGCCTAAGACCAAGGATGACCAGGAAAAAATGGGTATCGCTCTGGGCAAACTTGCTCAGGAAGATCCATCTTTCCGCGTCAAGACTGATGAAGAGACTGGTCAAACGATCATCTCCGGCATGGGCGAGCTGCACCTGGACATCCTGGTTGACCGGATGCGCCGTGAGTTCAACGTCGAAGCCAACATCGGTAAGCCTCAGGTTTCCTATCGTGAGCGCATCACGAAGAACTGTGAAATCGAAGGCAAGTTCGTTCGTCAGTCCGGCGGTCGTGGTCAGTTCGGTCACTGCTGGATCCGTTTTGCTCCTGCTGACGAAGGTCAGGAAGGTCTGCAATTCGTGAACGAAGTAGTGGGTGGTGTTGTTCCTAAGGAATACATCCCTGCTATCCAGAAGGGTATCGAAGAGCAGATGAAGAACGGTGTTGTTGCCGGCTATCCGCTGATCGGCCTGAAAGCAACCGTTTTTGACGGTTCTTACCACGACGTCGACTCCAACGAGATGGCGTTTAAGGTGGCTGCTTCCATGGCAACCAAGCAACTGGCCCAGAAGGGCGGTGGTGAGTTGCTTGAGCCAATCATGGCGGTAGAAGTTGTTACACCTGAAGACTATATGGGTGATGTCATGGGCGACCTCAACCGTCGTCGCGGCATGATCTTGGGTATGGAAGACACGGTTTCCGGCAAAGTGATTCGCGCCGAGGTTCCGTTGGGTGAGATGTTCGGTTATGCGACCGACGTTCGCTCCATGTCTCAGGGTCGCGCAAGCTACTCTATGGAATTCAAAAAATACAACACAGCTCCGGCGCACATCGCTGAAACTGTATCCAAAAAACAAGGCTGATTCAGTCCTTTAGGCAAGGAGTTAATTGTCGTGGCTAAAGAAAAATTTGATCGTTCCCTACCGCACGTCAACGTTGGCACTATCGGTCACGTTGACCACGGTAAAACCACTCTGACTGCTGCTCTGACTCGCGTTTGCTCCGAAGTATTCGGTTCCGCAATCGTTGATTTCGATAAAATCGACAGCGCACCAGAAGAAAAAGCTCGTGGTATCACCATCAACACCGCGCACGTTGAATACAACTCGCTGATCCGTCACTACGCTCACGTTGACTGCCCAGGTCACGCTGACTATGTGAAGAACATGATCACCGGTGCTGCCCAGATGGACGGCGCGATCCTGGTTTGTTCGGCCGCTGATGGTCCGATGCCACAAACCCGTGAGCACATCCTGCTGTCCCGTCAGGTAGGCGTTCCGTACATCGTGGTTTACCTGAACAAGGCTGACCTGGTAGACGACGCTGAGCTGCTGGAACTGGTTGAGATGGAAGTGCGCGATCTGCTGAGCACTTACGACTTCCCAGGCGACGACACTCCGATCATCATCGGTTCTGCTCGTATGGCTCTGGAAGGCAAAGACGACAACGAAATGGGCACCACGTCCGTTCGTAAACTGGTTGAAACTCTGGACAGCTACATCCCAGATCCAGTTCGTGTTATCGACAAGCCGTTCCTGATGCCAATCGAAGACGTATTCTCGATCTCCGGTCGTGGTACTGTTGTGACTGGTCGTATCGAGCGCGGTATCGTTAAGGTTCAAGATCCACTGGAAATCGTTGGTCTGCGTGACACTACCGTCACCACCTGCACCGGTGTTGAAATGTTCCGTAAACTGCTCGACGAAGGTCGTGCTGGCGAGAACTGCGGCGTTCTGCTGCGTGGTACCAAGCGTGACGACGTTGAGCGTGGCCAGGTTCTGGTTAAGCCAGGTTCGGTTAAGCCGCACACCAAGTTCGAAGCTGAAGTGTACGTGCTGAGCAAAGAAGAAGGCGGTCGTCACACTCCGTTCTTCAAAGGCTACCGTCCACAGTTCTACTTCCGTACTACCGACGTTACTGGTAACTGCGAGCTGCCGGAAGGCGTAGAAATGGTAATGCCAGGCGACAACATCAAAATGGTTGTCACCCTGATCAAAACCATCGCTATGGAAGACGGTCTGCGCTTCGCAATCCGTGAAGGCGGCCGTACCGTTGGTGCTGGCGTTGTAGCTAAAATCATCGAGTAATTATCTCTTCTGAGATAGCTTTGATGTTTTGAGAAGGCCCCCGCTTAGCGGGGGCCTTTTTTATTGGGTTGACACCTATCTAGGCCGTCTATAGAATTGCGCCTCCTTTTAACGGGCGTATTGCGCTCGCTGGGAATAGCAGCCGGAGTCTGAAATCCAATGCAAAATCAGCAAATCCGTATCAGGTTGAAGGCTTTTGACCATCGCCTGATCGACCAATCCACCCAGGAAATCGTGGAAACCGCGAAACGTACTGGTGCTCAAGTGCGTGGTCCAATTCCACTGCCTACCCGTAAAGAGCGGTTCACCGTTCTGGTCTCCCCGCACGTCAACAAAGACGCGCGTGACCAGTACGAGATCCGTACTCATAAGCGCGTACTGGACATCGTCCAGCCAACGGATAAAACCGTTGATGCGCTTATGAAGCTTGATCTGGCGGCCGGTGTGGAAGTACAGATCAGCCTCGGCTAAGACTTGGGTCTTAGTCGTGTAACGCTCTGAAATGGGCGGCCATAGCGGGTGAAAGCCCCGTACACTCATGAGGTTTACAACATGACTATTGGTGTAGTCGGTCGTAAATGCGGTATGACCCGTATTTTCACCGAAGAAGGTGTCTCCATTCCGGTCACGGTCATTGAGATCGAGCCGAATCGCGTCACCCAGTTCAAAACTGAAGAAACCGATGGCTATCGTGCAGTGCAAGTCACTGTCGGCGAGCGTCGTGCTTCGCGCGTGACTGCTGCTCAAGCAGGTCACTTCGCTAAAGCAAACGTTGCAGCTGGTCGCACTGTTATGGAGTTCCGTCTTGAAGATGGCGACTACCAGGCTGGCGATCTGATCAACGCTGAAATCTTCGCCGCTGGTCAACTGGTTGATGTAACCGGTCAGTCCAAAGGTAAAGGCTTCCAGGGTACGATCAAGCGTTGGAATTTCCGTGGTCAAGACAACACTCACGGTAACTCCGTTTCCCACCGCGTCCCGGGCTCTATTGGCCAGTGCCAGACTCCTGGTCGTGTATTCAAGGGCAAAAAAATGTCCGGTCATATGGGCGCTGAGCGCGTGACCGTGCAGTCCCTCGAAGTAGTGCGCGTCGACGCTGAACGCAATCTGTTGTTGGTCAAGGGTGCTGTTCCTGGCGCTACTGGCGGCAACCTGGTTGTACGTCCAGCGGCCAAGGCTCGCGGTTAAGGGGAAGCTGACATGCAATTAAATGTAAATGACGCTCAAGCGATCGAAGTTTCCGAACTGACATTTGGCGGCGAATTCAACGAGACGCTGGTTCACCAAGCAGTCGTGGCCTACATGGCCGGCGGCCGTCAAGGTAGCAAGCAGCAAAAGACCCGTTCCGACGTACGTGGTGGCGGTAAGCGCCCTTGGCGTCAGAAAGGTACTGGCCGTGCTCGTGCCGGTACTATCCGTAGCCCTATCTGGCGTGGCGGCGGTACCACTTTCGCAGCTCGTCCACAGGATCACACTCAGAAGCTCAACAAGAAGATGTATCGCGCAGCTCTGCGCTCCATCCTTGCTGAACTCGTGCGTACTGATCGTCTGGTCGTGGTTCAGGACTTCGCTGTTGATGGTCCAAAAACCAAAGACCTGCTGGGCAAACTGAACAACATGAATCTGACCGACGTTCTGATCGTGTCTGAAGCTGTTGATCAGAACCTGTACCTGGCTGCTCGTAACCTGCCACACGTTGATGTACGTGACGTGCAAGGTTCCGATCCAGTTAGTCTGATCGCATACGACAAGGTGTTGATCACCGTGTCGGCCGTGAAGAAATTCGAGGAGCTGCTGGGATGAACCAGGAACGCGTATTTAAAGTTCTGCTTGGCCCGCACGTTTCCGAAAAGGCTACGGTTCTGGCTGACAAGAAAGGCCAGTTCGTTTTCAAGGTTGCAACTGACGCAACCAAGCTGGAAATCAAGAAGGCCGTCGAAAGCCTGTTCAGCGTGAAAGTAGAGCGTGTTACTACCCTGAATGTTCTGGGTAAGAGCAAGCGCACTGCTCGCGGTCTGGGCAAGCGTAATGACTGGAAGAAGGCAGTTATCTCCCTTCAGCCAGGCCAAGATCTCGATTTCAGCAGCAGTGCTGAGTAAGGAAGGGGTGCATCATGGCAATCGTTAAATGCAAACCGACTTCCCCTGGCCGCCGTTTTGTGGTCAAGGTGGTCAACCAGGAGCTGCATAAAGGCGCTCCTCACGCACCGCTGCTCGAGAAAAAATCGAAGACTGGTGGTCGTAACAACAATGGTCGTATTACCACTCGTCACATCGGTGGTGGCCATAAGCAGCATTATCGTCTGGTCGATTTCCGTCGCAACGACAAAGATGGCATCACTGCCACTGTCGAGCGTATTGAATACGATCCAAACCGTACTGCTCACATCGCTCTGCTGCTGTACGCAGATGGCGAGCGTCGCTACATCATCGCCCCTAAAGGCGTGAGTGCTGGTGACCAGCTGATCGCAGGTGCTTTGGCACCGATCAAGCCGGGCAACGCTCTGCAACTGCGTAACATTCCAGTTGGTAGCACCGTACACGGCATCGAATTGAAGCCAGGTAAAGGCGCGCAAATCGCTCGTTCCGCTGGTGCTTCGGCTCAGCTGATCGCTCGTGAAGGTGTCTACGTGACCCTGCGTCTGCGTTCTGGTGAGATGCGTAAAGTGCTGGCTGAATGCCGCGCGACCCTGGGTGAAGTCTCGAACTCCGAGCACAGCCTGCGTTCGCTGGGTAAAGCTGGTGCCAAACGCTGGCGTGGCGTTCGCCCAACCGTTCGTGGTGTTGCCATGAACCCGGTTGACCACCCACACGGTGGTGGTGAAGGTCGTACCTCTGGTGGTCGTCATCCGGTATCGCCATGGGGCTTCCCGACTAAGGGCGCGAAGACTCGTGGTAATAAGCGTACCGACAAAATGATCGTCCGTCGTCGCAAGTAAATAGAGGGATACGACAGTGCCACGTTCTCTGAAAAAAGGTCCTTTTATTGATCTTCACCTACTGAAGAAGATCGAAGTGGCGGCGGAAAAGAACGATCGCAAACCAGTTAAGACCTGGTCGCGTCGTTCGATGATCCTGCCACAAATGGTCGGTTTGACCATCGCAGTACACAACGGTCGTCAACACGTCCCAGTTCTCGTTAACGAAGACATGGTCGGCCACAAACTAGGCGAGTTTGCCGGTACCCGCACTTATCGTGGGCACGTGGCAGACAAGAAAGCCAAGCGTTAAGGGGTAAGGAAATGGAAGTAGCCGCTAAGTTGTCGGGCGCTCGAATCTCCGCCCAGAAAGCCCGCTTGGTCGCCGACCAGATCCGCGGGAAGAAGGTGGGCGAAGCGCTCAACCTGTTGGCTTTCAGCAGTAAGAAAGCCGCCGAGATCATGAAGAAAGTGCTGGAGTCGGCCGTAGCCAACGCCGAGCATAACGAAGGCGCAGACGTTGATGACCTGAAGGTCAGCACCGTTTTCGTCAACGAAGGGCGTTCGCTGAAGCGTATCATGCCGCGTGCCAAAGGCCGTGCTGATCGCATCGTCAAGCGGTCTTGCCATATCACTGTCAAGGTTGCTGACAAGTAACGGAGTCGAAGAGATGGGTCAGAAAGTACATCCCATTGGCATTCGCCTGGGAATCGTCAAGGAGCACACCTCCGTCTGGTACGCAGACGGTCGGACTTATGCGGACTATTTGTTCGCTGATCTGAAGGTGCGTGAGTATCTCCAAGACAAACTAAAAAGCGCGTCCGTAAGCCGTATCGATATCCATCGTCCGGCACAAACTGCACGTATCACCATCCACACCGCTCGTCCAGGTATCGTTATCGGGAAGAAAGGTGAAGATGTTGAGAAACTGCGTCAGGACCTGACCAAGCAAATGGGTGTGCCTGTGCACATCAATATCGAAGAGATCCGTAAGCCGGAGCTCGACGGTATGCTGGTTGCGCAGAGCGTAGCTCAGCAGCTGGAGCGTCGCGTAATGTTCCGTCGCGCTATGAAGCGCGCTGTACAGAACGCCATGCGCATTGGTGCCAAAGGCATCAAAATCCAAGTGAGCGGTCGTCTCGGCGGTGCTGAAATCGCACGTACTGAATGGTATCGCGAAGGTCGTGTGCCACTGCACACCCTGCGTGCCGACATCGACTATGCCAACTACGAAGCTCACACCACTTACGGTGTGATCGGTGTAAAGGTTTGGATCTTCAAAGGCGAAGTAATTGGTGGTCGCCAAGAAGAACTGAAACCACAAGCACCAGCGCCTCGTAAAAAAGCTGCTAAGTAAGGGGTACGCCAAATGTTGCAACCTAAGCGTACGAAGTTCCGCAAGCAGATGACAGGTCACAACCGTGGCCTGGCACAGCGCGGTAGCAAAGTCAGCTTCGGCGAGTTCGCGCTGAAGTCTGTAGCTCGTGGTCGTCTCACCGCTCGTCAGATCGAGTCAGCGCGTCGTGCTCTGACCCGTCACGTTAAACGTGGCGGCAAGATCTGGATCCGTGTATTCCCGGACAAGCCGATCTCCAAAAAACCTCTCGAGGTTCGGATGGGTAAAGGTAAGGGTAACGTGGAATACTGGGTAGCCCAGATTCAGCCAGGCAAAGTCCTGTATGAAATCGAGGGTGTAACTGAAGAGCTGGCGCGTGAGGCTTTTGCCCTGGCTGCTGCAAAGCTGCCGCTCGCCACCGCCTTTGTTAAACGGACGGTGATGTGATGAAAGCGAATGAACTTCGTGAAAAATCCGCACAGCAGCTGAACGAGCAACTGCTCGGCTTGCTGCGCGACCAGTTCAATCTGCGTATGCAGAAAGCAACTGGCCAGTTGGGGCAGTCTCATCTGCTCTCGCAAGTTAAGCGTGACATCGCTCGCGTGAAGACTGTGCTCAACCAGCAGGCAGGTAAGTGATCATGGCTGAAGCCGAAAAGACTGTCCGTACGCTGACTGGCCGTGTTGTCAGCGACAAGATGGACAAAACCATCACCGTTTTGATCGAGCGTCGCGTTAAGCACCCGATCTACGGTAAATATGTTAAGCGTTCGACTAAGCTGCACGCGCACGACGAAACCAACCAGTGCCACATCGGCGACAAAGTCACTATTCGTGAAACTCGTCCGCTGGCCAAGACTAAGTCTTGGGCGCTGGTTGATGTTCTCGAACGCGCTGTGGAAGTCTAAGGACTAGGGGTCGGAGAAATTATATGATTCAGACTCAATCCATGCTCGATGTGGCCGATAACAGCGGCGCTCGCCGTGTTATGTGCATCAAGGTGCTGGGTGGCTCCCATCGTCGTTACGCTGGTATCGGTGACATCATCAAGGTTACCGTTAAGGAAGCAATTCCTCGCGGTAAAGTGAAAAAAGGCCAAGTGATGACTGCTGTTGTAGTCCGCACTCGTCACGGCGTACGCCGTGCAGATGGCTCCATTATCCGCTTTGATGGCAACGCTGCTGTTCTTCTGAACAACAAGCAAGAGCCGATCGGCACCCGTATCTTTGGGCCAGTGACCCGTGAACTTCGTACTGAGAAGTTCATGAAGATCGTCTCGCTCGCCCCAGAAGTGCTGTAAGGAGATCCGACATGCAAAAGATTCGTCGTGACGACGAGATCATCGTGATCGCCGGCAAAGACAAAGGTAAGCGCGGTAAGGTGCTTAAGGTTCTCGCTAATAACCGTTTGGTTATCGGTGGTCTGAACCTGGTTAAGCGTCATACCAAGCCTAACCCGATGTCGGGCGTACAAGGCGGTATCGTCGAAAAAGAAGCTCCGCTGGACGCTTCTAACGTCGCTATTTTCAATGGCGAAACCAACAAGGCTGACCGCGTTGGTTTCAAAGTAGAAGATGGCAAGAAAATTCGTGTCTTCAAGTCGACCCAAAAAGCGGTTGATGCTTGAACACTGCTAGGTAGAAGACCATGGCACGACTAAAAGAGATTTACTGGAAAGAAATCGCACCGAAGCTTAAGGAAGAACTTAAGCTTTCGAACGTGATGGAAGTTCCACGCGTTACCAAAATCACCCTGAATATGGGTCTGGGCGAAGCGGTCGGTGACAAAAAAGTCATCGAGCACGCTGTTGCTGACCTGGAAAAGATCACCGGTCAAAAAGTCGTTGTGACTTACGCTCGGAAATCCATCGCTGGCTTTAAAGTCCGTGAAGGTTGGCCGATCGGCGTCAAAGTGACTCTGCGCCGTGAGCGTATGTACGAATTCCTGGATCGTCTGCTGTCGATCTCCCTGCCTCGGGTACGCGACTTCCGCGGCCTGAATGCCAAGTCCTTCGATGGTCGTGGTAACTACAGCATGGGCGTGAAAGAGCAGATCATCTTCCCGGAAATCGACTACGACAAGATCGATGCTCTCCGCGGTCTGGACATCACCCTGACCACCACTGCCAAGAACGATGATGAAGGTCGCGCCCTGTTGCGTGCTTTCAAATTCCCGTTCCGCAACTGATTGGAGTAGGACCATGGCCAAGATGAGCATGAAAAACCGCGAGCTGAAGCGTCAGCTCACGGTTGCCAAGTACGCCAAGAAGCGTGCAGCACTGAAAGCAATCATCGTTGATCTGAACGCAAGTCCAGAAGCGCGCTGGGAAGCTACAGTTGCTCTGCAGAAGCAGCCACGTGACGCAAGCGCTTCGCGCATGCGTAACCGCTGCCGCCTGACCGGTCGTCCACACGGCGTTTACCGCAAGTTCGGCCTCGGCCGTAACAAACTGCGTGAAGCGGCAATGCGTGGTGACGTACCAGGTCTGGTTAAAGCCAGCTGGTAAGTACTTTCGAAGTCCAGGTGGTCTGCATCGCAAGATACTGACCGCCGGTGACCTTGAATCTGGAACAAGCCCCTTTTGGGGCTTGTTTCATTTCCGCAGTGTGTCTAGAATACCCGGCTCGCCTGAGCCCGTGTTTTCTATGCTCGGAGATTCTCGGCGACATATGTAGCCGCAAGGCTAATTTTTTTGTATTAGGAGCGTCTAGCCCATGAGTATGCAGGACCCGTTAGCGGACATGCTAACTCGTATCCGTAATGCCCAGATGGCTGAAAAGTCCGTCGTAAGCATGCCATCTTCCAAGTTGAAGGTAGCTGTTGCCAAAGTCCTGAAAGACGAAGGCTACATTGCGGGTTATCAGATCAGCAGCGAAATCAAACCACTGCTGTCCATCGAGCTGAAATACTTCGAAGGCCGTTCGGTCATCGAGGAAGTGAAGCGCGTTAGCCGTCCAGGCCTGCGTCAGTACAAGTCCGCTGAAGATCTGCCGAAAGTTCGTGGCGGTCTGGGCGTGTCTATCGTCTCCACCAACAAAGGTGTGATGACGGATCGTGCTGCGCGCGCTGCCGGTGTCGGCGGCGAAGTTCTTTGCACTGTGTTCTAAGGGGGGATAAGCATGTCTCGCGTCGCTAAGAACCCCGTTAAGCTGCCAGCCGGTGTCGAAGTCAAATTCGCAGGCCAACAGCTTTCGGTGAAGGGTGCCAAGGGCACTCTTGAACTGAACATCCATTCGTCCGTTGAGATCGTTGAAGAAGCTGGTGAGCTGCGTTTCGCTGCTCGCAATGGCGATCAACAAACTCGCGCAATGGCCGGTACCACGCGTGCGTTGGTAAACAACATGGTCCAAGGCGTAAGCCAAGGCTTCGAGCGTAAGCTCCAGCTGGTCGGTGTTGGTTACAAAGCGCAAGCAAAAGGCACGGTTTTGAACCTTGCCCTTGGCTTCTCGCACCCAGTGGATTACGAACTGCCGGAAGGCATCACCGCTGAGACCCCTAGCCAAACCGATATCCTGATCAAGGGTATTGATAAGCAGCTGGTAGGTCAGGTGGCCGCTGAGATCCGCGACTTCCGTCCACCAGAGCCGTACAAAGGCAAAGGTGTGCGCTACGCGGACGAAGTCGTCCGTCGTAAAGAAGCCAAGAAGAAGTAGGGCATAGCAAATGACCGACAAAAAAGTTACTCGACTGCGTCGCGCTCGCAAAGCACGCCTGAAAATGCACGAACTAGAAGTCGTGCGTCTCTGCGTGTTCCGCTCGTCGCAGCACATCTACGCCCAGGTCATCTCGGCCGACGGCAACAAAGTCCTGGCAAGCGCCTCGACTTTGGATAAAGAACTGCGTGATGGTGCCACTGGCAACATCGACGCGGCCACAAAGGTTGGCCAGCTGGTCGCTACGCGTGCTAAGGCCGCTGGCGTCTCGCAAGTGGCTTTCGACCGCTCTGGCTTCAAGTACCACGGCCGCGTTAAAGCGCTGGCTGATGCTGCTCGTGAAGCTGGGCTGGAGTTCTAAGTTATGTCAAATAACGACCAAAAGCGCGACGAAGGCTACATTGAGAAGCTGGTTCAAGTTAACCGCGTAGCCAAAACCGTTAAAGGCGGCCGTATCTTCACTTTCACCGCGTTGACCGTGGTTGGTGATGGTAAAGGGCGTGTTGGCTTCGGCCGTGGCAAGTCACGTGAAGTGCCTGCTGCGATCCAGAAGGCAATGGAAGCTGCTCGTCGCAACATGATCCAAGTTGATCTGAACGGCACCACTCTGCAGTACGCAATGAAGTCCGCCCATGGCGCTTCGAAGGTGTACATGCAGCCTGCTTCTGAAGGTACCGGTATCATCGCTGGCGGCGCTATGCGTGCTGTCCTCGAAGTTGCTGGCGTTCAGAACGTTCTGGCCAAGTGCTACGGCTCGACTAACCCGGTAAACGTGGTTCACGCCACTTTCAAAGGTTTGAAAGCTATGCAATCTCCTGAGTCCATCGCTGCCAAGCGTGGTCTGACTGTCAAGGAGATCTTCTGATCATGGCTACCGTTAAAGTAACGTTGATCAAAAGCATGACCGGCCGCATCCCTAACCACAAACTGTGTGTTAAAGGTTTGGGTCTGCGTCGCATCGGTCACACTGTAGAAGTCCAGGATACTCCCGAGAATCGCGGGATGATCAACAAGGCTTACTACATGCTGCGTGTAGAGGGTTAATCGATGAAACTCAATGATCTGAGTCCAGCGCCGGGTTCCCGTCGCGAAAAGCATCGTCCGGGCCGTGGTATCGGTAGCGGTTTGGGTAAGACTGGTGGCCGTGGCCACAAAGGTCAAACCTCCCGCTCCGGTGGCACCATTGCTCCAGGCTTTGAAGGCGGTCAACAGCCGCTGCATCGTCGCCTGCCTAAGTTCGGTTTCGTATCCCTGAAAGCCATGGACCGCGCAGAAGTGCGTCTGTCCGAGCTGGCTAAAGTGGAAGGCGATATCGTTACTGTGCAGACCCTGAAAGATGCCAACGTGATCAACGTCAACGTACAGCGTGTGAAAATCATGCTGTCCGGTGAAGTGACTCGCGCTGTCACTATCGGCAAGGGAATCGGCGCCACCAAAGGTGCGCGTTCGGCTATCGAAGCAGCTGGCGGCAAGTTCGAGGAATAAATGGCTAAGCAAGGTGCTCTCTCAGCGCTCGGCAAAGGCGGTATGTCTGAACTTTGGGCTCGTCTGCGTTTTCTGTTCCTGGCGATTATCGTCTACCGAATAGGCGCACACATCCCGGTTCCAGGTATCAACCCGGACCGACTCGCAGACCTGTTTCGACAGAATGAGGGGACCATTCTTAGCTTGTTCAACATGTTTTCTGGCGGCGCGCTGGAACGGATGAGCATCTTTGCACTGGGGATCATGCCGTACATTTCGGCATCGATCATCATGCAGCTGATGACCGCCGTCAGCCCGCAGTTGGAGCAGTTGAAGAAGGAAGGTGAAGCTGGTCGTCGCAAGATTAGCCAGTACACCCGCTACGGCACTGTCGTCCTCGCCCTGGTTCAAGCTATCGGCATGTCCGTTGGCTTGGCGGGGCAGGGGATTGCGTTCACTGTTGACTTTGGCTTCTATTTCGTCGCGGTATCCACTTTTGTGGCTGGTGCGATGTTCATGATGTGGCTGGGTGAGCAGATTACTGAGCGTGGTGTTGGTAACGGTATCTCGATGTTGATTTTCGCAGGTATCGTCGCCGGTCTTCCGAGAGCAATTGGGCAGTCTTTCGAGTCTGCACGTCAGGGTGATATCAATATTTTCGCCTTGGTTGCTATCGGTTTGCTGGCAGTAGCGATTATCGGTTTTGTGGTGTTCATTGAGCGTGGCCAGCGTCGTATTGCTGTTCACTACGCCAAGCGTCAGCAGGGCCGTAAGGTCTTCGCTGCGCAGACCAGCCACTTGCCGCTGAAAGTGAATATGGCCGGTGTTATTCCGGCAATTTTCGCGAGCAGCATTTTGCTGTTTCCGGCTTCGTTGGGTACCTGGTTTGGTCAGTCTGAAAATATGGGCTGGCTGCAGGACCTCTCTCAGTCGATCGCTCCTGGTCAGCCGTTGAATATTCTGCTGTTTAGTGCAGGGATTATTTTCTTCTGCTTCTTCTATACGGCGTTGATGTTCAATCCGAAAGACGTAGCGGAAAACCTGAAGAAGTCCGGTGCCTTTATTCCGGGTATCCGTCCAGGTGAGCAGTCGGCACGCTACATTGATGGCGTTCTGACTCGTTTGACCCTGTTCGGTGCTCTATATATGACGGCCGTGTGCTTGTTGCCCCAGTTCCTGGTGGTTGCAGCAAACGTTCCGTTCTACCTTGGCGGGACCTCGTTGCTGATCGTGGTCGTGGTTGTGATGGACTTCATGTCCCAAGTACAATCGCACCTCGTTTCGCACCAGTACGAATCCCTGATGAAGAAAGCCAACCTGAAGGGTTACGGCAGCGGCATGTTGCGCTGAGTACCCATAAGGTTCGAGGAGTTGGTGATGAAAGTTCGTGCATCGGTGAAAAAGCTGTGCCGTAACTGCAAGATTATTCGCCGCGAAGGTGTTGTTCGAGTAATTTGCAGCGCGGAACCGCGTCACAAACAGCGCCAAGGCTGAGTGTGATCCGCTTGAAGCCCGGCAGCTAGTGCGCTGCCGGGTTGATTATTTGTTATTACAGCGATATTATCTCGCGCCCTATTTCTTGGCTTCCGGGGCGTAGGTAGCTGTCAATTGGAGTCCCACTGAATGGCCCGTATTGCAGGCGTTAACATTCCAGATAACAAGCACACTGTTATCTCGCTGACCTACATCTATGGTGTTGGTCGCACTACTGCGCAGAAGATTTGCGCAGATACTGGGGTAAACCCAGCCGCAAAGATCAAAGATCTGAGCGACGAGCAGATTGAGCTGTTGCGTGGCGAAGTGGCGAAGTTCACCACTGAAGGTGACCTGCGTCGCGAAATCAACATGAAAATCAAGCGTTTGATGGACCTCGGTTGCTACCGTGGTCTGCGTCATCGTCGTGGTCTTCCAGTGCGCGGTCAGCGTACCAAGACTAACGCGCGTACCCGTAAAGGTCCGCGTAAGCCGATCCGCAAGTAATCGCCCACGCGAATCGACAGGAAATTAATCATGGCAAAACCTGCTGCTCGTCCTCGTAAAAAAGTTAAAAAGACAGTGGTTGATGGCATCGCCCACATCCATGCATCTTTTAACAACACCATCGTGACCATCACCGACCGTCAAGGTAACGCGCTGTCTTGGGCTACCTCTGGTGGTTCGGGTTTCCGCGGTTCCCGCAAGTCCACCCCGTTTGCTGCTCAAGTAGCTGCTGAACGTGCTGGTCAAGCTGCGCTGGAATACGGCCTGAAAAACCTCGACGTCAACGTCAAAGGTCCAGGTCCAGGTCGTGAGTCTGCTGTCCGTGCTTTGAACGGCTGTGGCTATAAGATCGCCAGCATCACCGACGTGACGCCAATCCCGCACAACGGGTGCCGTCCGCCGAAGAAGCGCCGCGTGTAATCCAGGAGATTGTAAAGAATGGCTCGTTACATTGGTCCAAAATGCAAACTCGCTCGTCGCGAAGGCACCGATCTCTTTCTGAAGAGCGGCGTGCGCGCGATCGAATCGAAGTGCAACATTGAAGCAGCACCTGGTATCCACGGCCAACGCCGCGGTCGCCAGTCCGATTACGGCACCCAACTGCGTGAAAAGCAGAAGGTCCGTCGTATTTACGGCGTTCTCGAGCGTCAGTTCAGCGGCTACTACAAAGAAGCTGCTGGCAAGAAAGGTGCAACCGGTGAAAACCTGCTGCAACTGCTCGAATGCCGTCTGGACAACGTTGTATACCGTATGGGCTTTGGTTCGACTCGCGCCGAATCCCGTCAGCTGGTATCGCACAAATCCGTCAGCGTAAACGGCCAAACCGTTAACGTCCCGTCCTACCAGGTTCGTGCTGGTGACGTGGTCGCGATTCGCGAGAAAGCAAAAAACCAACTTCGCATTGTCCAAGCTCTCGATCTGTGTGCCCAACGTGGCCGCGTAGAATGGGTAGAAGTAGACACTGAGAAGAAGTCGGGCGTTTTCAAGAACGTTCCTGCTCGCAGTGATCTGTCCGCCGACATCAACGAAAGCCTGATTGTCGAGCTCTACTCCAAGTAAGGGCTAGAAAATAGGTGCATCCATGCAGATTTCGGTAAATGAGTTCCTGACACCCCGCCACATTGATGTGCAGGTTGTCAGTCCAACCCGCGCCAAGATCACTCTCGAGCCTCTCGAGCGTGGTTTTGGCCACACCCTGGGCAACGCGCTGCGCCGCATCCTGTTGTCCTCAATGCCCGGCTGTGCAGTAGTCGAGGCCGAGATTGACGGTGTGCTCCACGAGTACAGCGCCATCGAAGGTGTACAGGAAGACGTAATTGAAATCCTGTTGAACCTTAAAGGTCTGGCTATCAAGCTGCACGGCCGTGACGAAGTTACGCTGACCTTGTCGAAGAAGGGTTCGGGGGTGGTTACCGCTGCCGATATTCAGCTGGATCATGATGTCGAGATCGTTAACCCCGATCACGTAATCGCTAACCTGGCGTCTAACGGCGCCCTGAACATGAAGCTCACCGTAGCTCGTGGTCGTGGTTATGAACCGGCCGACTCGCGTCAGAGCGATGAAGACGAAAGCCGCAGCATTGGTCGCTTGCAGCTTGACTCTTCGTTCAGCCCGGTTCGCCGCATCGCATACGTGGTGGAAAACGCCCGTGTCGAGCAGCGTACTAACCTGGACAAGCTGGTTATTGATCTGGAAACCAACGGTACTCTGGATCCTGAAGAGGCTATCCGCCGCGCTGCAACCATTCTGCAACAGCAGTTGGCTGCGTTCGTCGACCTCAAAGGTGACAGCGAACCAGTGGTAATCGAGCAGGAAGACGAGATCGATCCGATCCTGCTTCGCCCGGTTGACGATCTGGAACTGACTGTACGTTCGGCTAACTGCCTTAAGGCGGAAAACATTTACTACATCGGCGATCTGATTCAGCGCACCGAAGTAGAACTGTTGAAGACTCCGAACCTGGGCAAGAAATCCTTGACTGAAATCAAGGACGTTCTGGCCTCCCGCGGTCTGTCCCTCGGCATGCGCCTCGACAACTGGCCGCCTGCAAGTCTTAAGAAGGACGACAAGGCGACTGCCTGATCGTCGTAATCACCGAACGTGAGTTTGGTAAGGAATGAACCATGCGTCATCGTAAAAGTGGTCGTCACCTGAGCCGTACCAGCTCGCACCGCAAGGCCATGTTTCAAAACATGGCGGTGTCGCTGTTCGAGCACGAGCTGATCAAAACTACACTGCCGAAAGCTAAAGAACTGCGTCGCGTTGCTGAGCCGCTGATCACTTTGGCCAAGACAGACAGTCTGGCTAACCGCCGTCTGGCTTTCGACCGTACTCGTTCGAAAGCTATCGTTGGTAAGCTCTTCAACGACCTGGGCAAGCGTTATGCTACCCGTGAGGGTGGCTACCTGCGCATCCTCAAGTGCGGCTTCCGCACTGGCGACAACGCGCCTATGGCGTACGTCGAGTTGGTTGATCGTGCTACTGCCGGCGAAGCTGTAAGCGCCGAGTAAGACGACAGTCTGCAACGAAGAACCGGGCCTAGTGCCCGGTTTTTTGTGGGCGATGCAAAAGCTGTCTATATTCTTCACGTCGCTGCCGACGCTCTTCATAAAATAAATAGCTATCTGCTATGGCGGTTCATTAGTTATTTTCTATCAAAGTCCATGATTTAATGCATTTGATGGTGTCATCTTGATGGTCAATACTCCCTCCAAGCCGAGTAGCCGGCAGTTTCTAGCCTGACCTGAGGAAGATTGAGCATGAGCCAGAACAAAGTCCTTACCACCGCGAGCGGTGCGCCCGTCGCCGACAACCAGAACTCCCGCACTGCCGGCCCTCGTGGGCCATTGTTGCTCGACGACTTTCACCTGATCGAGAAGCTCGCCCACTTCAACCGTGAAAACATCCCAGAGCGTCGTGTGCACGCCAAAGGTTCGGGCGCTCACGGCACCTTTACCGTCACTAGCGATATCACCCGGCTCACCTGCGCCAAGCTGTTCGAGTCCGTTGGGAAGAAAACTCCAACCTTCCTGCGCTTCTCCACCGTGGGCGGCGAACGTGGTTCGGCGGATACTGCCCGTGACCCGCGTGGTTTTGCGTTGAAGTTCTATACCGAGGAAGGTAACTGGGACATTGTTGGTAACAACACGCCCGTGTTCTTTATCCGCGACCCGCTGAAGTTCCCTGACTTCATCCATACTCAAAAACGTCTGCCGCAAACGAACCTGAAAAGCGCGCAGATGATGTGGGATTTCTGGTCGCACTCGCCTGAGGCGCTGCACCAGATCACTATTCTGTTCTCGGATCGTGGTATTCCAGACGGCTACCGCCACATGCACGGCTTCGGTAGCCATACCTATAGCCTGATCAACGCCAGAGGCGAGCGCCACTGGGTTAAGTGGCACTACAAGACCAAGCAAGGGATCAAGAACCTGGCGCCTGACGTGGCTGAACGGCTGGCCGGTACCGACCCTGATTACGCTCAGCGCGACTTGTTTGAAGCGATTGCGCGCGGTGACTATCCAAAATGGAGTGTCAATATCCAGGTCATGACCGAGGCTCAGGCCACCGCGCACTATGAGAACCCCTTTGATGTGACCAAGACCTGGTCGCAGCAGGAGTTCCCGTTGATTGAAGTGGGTGAACTGGAACTCAACCGTAACCCATTGAATTACTTCGCTGAAGTAGAACAAGCTGCGTTTGGCCCAAGTAACATGGTTCCGGGTGTTGGCTTGTCGCCAGACCGCATGCTGCAAGGTCGTGTATTCGCCTACGCCGATGCCCACCGCTACCGCGTAGGGACGAACCATCAGCAACTGACGATCAATGCGCCTCTGCCTGTTGCGAATGCCCATACCTATCAACGTGATGGCTCAATGGCTTTTGGCACTAACGGCGGCGCGTCACCTAACTATGAGCCGAATAGCTATGCTAATTCACCGAAACAAGCGCCACAGTACGCTGAGCCGCCTTTGGCGTTGAGCGGCTCGGCAGATCGTTACGACCAGCGTGAAGACACCGACTACTACAGTCATGCAGGCGCGTTGTTCCGCTTGATGAATGATAGTCAGAGAACTCTGCTGATCAGCAACATTAGCGGTGCGATGGCGGGTGTTTCCAGCGATGTAGTCCAACGCCAACTGCAGCACTTCTTCAACGCAGACCCGGCTTATGGAGAAGCAATCGCAAGGGCACTGGGCGTAACGCTTAGTTAAGTCTAAACGATAAGCAGAACCGCCCTCATTTGGGCGGTTTTTGCGTTATTTCAGCTACTTTTCTCCGGAAATCTTCACTTTTCTGCCGTTGGTCCCGTGACCTCCGGGTCATCATGGTTCAAACTACAGACTTTCAAGCAGGGAGATGTAGGGCGATGCAAGGTCACCCCGACGTAATCGATTACCTCAACACGTTGCTGACGGGCGAACTGGCAGCTCGTGACCAATATTTCATCCATTCGCGTATGTACGAGGACTGGGGCTTTACCGAGCTCTACGAACGTATCAATCACGAAATGGAAGAAGAGGCGCAGCACGCCGATGCGCTGATGCGCCGCATCCTGATGCTCGAAGGCACGCCACGTATGCGTCCCGACGACCTGGATGTGGGCACCACAGTGCCTGACATGCTCGCAGCTGACCTTCGCCTCGAATACAAGGTGCGTGCCGCACTCTGCAAGGGCATCGAGCTGTGCGAGCAGCACAATGACTATGTCACTCGCGAAATTCTGCGCGTGCAGTTGAATGACACCGAAGAAGATCATACCTACTGGCTGGAAAAGCAGTTGGGCCTGATCAAATTGGTTGGCCTGGAGAATTACCTGCAATCGCAGTTCTGATTCCCGGCTACAAAAAAGCCCCTGTCACCGCAAAGTGACAGGGGCTTTTTCATGCGCCGGATAAATCAGGCTTTGTCGCGTGCTAACAACGGCTTCAGGTAGTAGCCGGTATGCGACTGCGGCATCTCGCAGACCTGCTCCGGCGTACCGACCGCAATAATCTGGCCGCCCTTGGAGCCGCCTTCCGGCCCCAGGTCCACCAGCCAGTCGGCAGTCTTGATCACATCCAGGTTGTGCTCGATCACCACCACTGTGTTGCCGTGGTCGCGCAAGCGGTGCAGCACGTCCAGCAATTGCTGAATATCCGCAAAGTGCAGGCCTGTGGTCGGCTCATCGAGGATATACAGGGTCTTGCCGGTATCGCGCTTGGACAGCTCGCGCGACAGCTTCACGCGCTGCGCCTCACCACCGGACAACGTTGTCGCCGATTGCCCTAGCTTGATGTACGACAGGCCCACATCCATCAGCGTCTGCAGCTTGCGCGCCAACGCTGGCACCGCGTCGAAGAACACCCGCGCTTCCTCGATGGTCATCTCCAGGGTTTCGTGGATGTTCTTGCCCTTGTACTTGATCTCCAGGGTTTCGCGGTTATAACGCTTGCTCTTGCACACATCGCACGGCACGTAGATGTCCGGCAGGAAGTGCATCTCCACCTTGATCAAGCCATCGCCTTGGCACGCTTCGCAGCGCCCGCCCTTGACGTTGAACGAGAACCGCCCAGGCCCATAACCCCGCGAGCGGGATTCCGGCACACCGGCGAAGAGTTCGCGTATTGGCGTGAACAAGCCGGTATAGGTCGCGGGGTTGGAGCGCGGTGTACGGCCGATCGGGCTTTGGTCGATGTCGACGACTTTGTCCAGATGCTCCAGGCCCTTGATGCTGTCGTGTGCAGCCGCTTCCAGAGTGGTCGCGCCGTTCAAGGCGGTGGCACTCAGTGGGAACAGCGTGTTGTTGATCAGCGTCGACTTACCCGAACCGGAAACGCCGGTCACACAGGTCAGCAGGCCCAGAGGAATTTCCAGGTCCACATTGCGCAAGTTGTTGCCGCGCGCGCCCTTGAGATGCAACGCCATCTTCTTGTTGCGTGGCGTACGCTTGGCCGGCACTGCAATCTTCACGCGGCCGGACAGGTACTTACCGGTCAACGAATCCGGGTGAGCCATGACCTCGGCCGGCGTGCCCTCGGCAACAATATGCCCACCGTGCACACCCGCGCCCGGGCCGATGTCGACCACGTAATCCGCCAGGCGGATCGCGTCTTCATCATGCTCGACCACGATCACCGTGTTGCCGATGTCCCGCAGATGCTTCAGCGTTCCCAGGAGACGGTCGTTGTCCCGCTGGTGTAGGCCAATCGACGGTTCATCGAGGATGTACAGCACGCCCACGAGGCCGGCGCCAATCTGGCTGGCCAGGCGAATCCGCTGGGCTTCACCGCCAGACAAGGTATCCGCGCTGCGATCCAGCGACAGGTAATCCAGGCCGACGTTAACCAGGAACTGCAGGCGCTCACGGATTTCCTTGAGGATCTTGTCGGCAATCTCCCCACGGCGTCCGGTCAGCTTGAGCCCGGCAAAATACTCACAGGCATCGCCGATCGGCAGGTTGGTCACTGCCGGCAACGTTTTCTCACCCACCCACACATGCCGCGCTTCGCGACGCAGACGAGTGCCGCGGCAATCCGGGCAAGGCTGAGTGCTGAGGAATTTGGCCAGTTCTTCGCGCACGCTCGCCGACTCAGTCTCGCGGTAGCGCCGTTCCAAGTTCGGCACGATGCCTTCGAACGGGTGCGAGCGCTTGACGATATCGCCACGATCATTCAGGTATTTGAAGTCGACATTCTGCGAACCGCTGCCGTGCAGGATGACCTTCTGCTGCTCCGCCGGCAGTTGGTTGAACGGCACTTCCAGGCTGAATTTATAGTGCGAGGCCAATGACCCCAGCATCTGGAAGTAGTAGACGTTACGCCTGTCCCAACCGCGTATCGCGCCCTCCGCCAAGGTCAGCTCGCCGTTGACGAGGCGCTTGATGTCGAAGAACTGTTTAACCCCAAGCCCATCACACGTCGGGCAAGCGCCGGCCGGGTTGTTGAAGGAAAACAGCTTGGGTTCCAACTCGCTGATGGCATGGCCACAGATCGGGCACGCAAAGCGCGCAGAGAAGATGATCTCTTCGCCCGGCTCGTCATCCATTGGCGCAACCAGTGCAATACCGTCCGCCAGTTTCAGCGCGGTCTCGAACGACTCGGCCAAACGCTGCTGCAAGTCGGCGCGCACCTTGAAGCGGTCGACCACCACATCAATGGAGTGCTTCTTCTGCTTGTCGAGCTTCGGCGTTTCATCCAGCTCATAGAGCTTGCCGTTGATGCGCGCGCGCACAAAACCTTGCGCACGCAACTCTTCGAAGACCGAAAGGTGTTCACCTTTACGCTCACGAATCACCGGCGCCAGCAGCATCAGCTTGGCGCCTTCCGGCTGAGCCAGCACCAGGTCGACCATCTGGCTGACGGTCTGGGCTTCCAGCGGAATATCGTGGTCCGGGCAACGCGGAATACCCACGCGCGCATACAGCAGACGCAGGTAGTCGTAGATTTCGGTGATGGTGCCCACGGTGGAGCGTGGGTTATGGGAGGTCGACTTCTGCTCGATGGAGATCGCCGGCGACAGGCCTTCAATGGTGTCGACGTCGGGCTTTTCCATCATCGACAGGAACTGGCGGGCATAGGCCGACAGCGATTCCACATAGCGACGCTGACCTTCGGCATACAGCGTGTCGAACGCCAGGGACGATTTGCCGGACCCGGACAAGCCGGTGATGACGATCAGTTTGTCCCGGGGCAGGGTCAGGTCGATGTTCTTCAGGTTGTGGGTTCTAGCCCCACGAATCAGGATCTTGTCCAAGATGGCCTCGCACGGCGGGCGTAAATAATGCAGGAGTATACGGCTAAAGACTGGATGAATATACACTGCCAAAGTGCCGGGTGCAGCCTTACATGAAAGCTGCGCGGCAAAGCGCCGCATATACCCTCTCAATCGATGGGACTGGTAGAATCGCCGCCGGTTCACACGAGGTTTTTCCATGCACGATCCCCACAGCGAACGCATGAGTAGCGGCGAGACCCGAGCGGCAAGCGGTCTGGCCCTGGTGTTCGCCTTCCGTATGCTTGGCATGTTTATGGTGTTGCCGGTGCTGGCGACCTATGGAATGGATCTCGCAGGCGCAACCCCCGCCCTGATCGGTCTGGCGATTGGTGCCTATGGCCTGACCCAGGCGCTTTTTCAGATTCCGTTCGGGATCATTTCCGACCGCATTGGTCGCCGCCCGGTTATTTACCTGGGGCTTATCGTGTTCGCCCTCGGCAGTTTGCTTGCGGCACAGTCGGATTCGATCTGGGGTGTAATCGCCGGGCGCGTCCTGCAAGGCGCTGGGGCGATTTCCGCCGCCGTCATGGCGCTGCTTTCGGACCTGACCCGCGAACAACACCGCACCAAGGCCATGGCCATGATCGGCATGACCATCGGCCTGTCGTTCGCGGTGGCCATGGTGGTCGGCCCCTTGCTGACGCGCGCCTTTGGTCTGCACGGGCTGTTCCTCGCCACGGGCGGCATGGCGTTGTTCGGCATTGTGATCGTAGCGTTTATGGTGCCGCGCTCCACCGGCACCCTGGCGCACCGTGAGTCCGGCGTTGCACGCAAGGTGTTATTGCCGACGCTCAAGCACCCGGACCTGCTGCGCTTGGATTTAGGTATCTTCGTATTGCACGCGATGCTGATGTGCAGCTTCGTCGCGCTGCCCCTGGCACTGGTCGAAAAAGCCGGCCTGCCCAAGGAGCAGCACTGGTGGGTCTACCTGACTGCTTTGTTGATCTCGTTCTTCGCCATGATCCCGTTCATCATCTACGGCGAGAAGAAACGCAAAATGAAACGAGTTCTGCTGGGCGCCGTCGCGACATTGATGCTCACTGAGCTATTCTTCTGGGAATTCGGCGACAGCCTGCGGGCGTTGGTAATCGGCACGGTGGTGTTCTTCACCGCGTTCAACCTGCTGGAGGCTTCGTTGCCTTCGCTGATCAGTAAAGTTTCACCGGCCGGTGGCAAAGGCACGGCGATGGGCGTGTATTCCACCAGCCAGTTCCTTGGTTCTGCGCTGGGCGGCATCATGGGTGGCTGGATGTTCCAGCATGGCGGTTTGTCGGTTGTGTTCCTCGGATGCGCCGGGCTGGCTGCACTTTGGCTGGCCTTTGCTGTTACCATGCGCGAACCTCCGTACGTCACAAGCCTGCGCCTGCCGCTGTCGCCCGAAGCAATTCGTGAAGCTGGCCTGGTAGAGCGCCTGAAGGCCGTCGTTGGGGTAACAGATGCAGTGGTGGTCGCTGAAGAGGCGGCCATTTACATCAAATTGGACACCGAATTATTGGATCGCGCGACGCTCGAGCAACTGGTCAACCCAGTGCCGACAGCGCGCCCAGCTTAGGAGAACGTTATGGCCCGTGGGGTTAACAAAGTCATATTGGTCGGTACATGCGGCCAGGATCCCGAAGTTCGCTACTTGCCTAACGGTAACGCCGTGACCAACCTGAGTCTGGCGACCAGCGAACAGTGGACCGACAAGCAGACCGGCCAGAAGGTCGAGAAGACCGAATGGCACCGCGTGTCGATGTTCGGCAAGGTTGCAGAGATCGCCGGTGAGTACCTGCGCAAAGGTTCGCAGGTCTACATCGAAGGCAAACTGCAAACCCGCGAGTGGGAAAAAGACGGCATCAAGCGTTACACCACTGAAATCGTGGTCGACATGCAAGGCACCATGCAACTGCTGGGCGGCCGTCCACAGCAGGGCGACCAACAAGGCGGGGGCAATAACTACCAGCAGTCCGCTCCGGCCCCACGCCAGCAGGCTCCGCGCCCGCAGCAGTCGGCACCGCAACAGTCGCGTCAGGCGCCGCCGCCACAACAGGCCGCTCCACAGCCGGCTCCGGATTTCGACAGCTTTGATGACGATATCCCGTTCTGAACCGCAGCTTTTTCAGAACCGTAAACATTAGAAGCGAAGCCATTAATTTGGCTTCGCTTTTTTATGGGCACGCTAAAAGGAACCCGGATCTCTGTATGTTGAGTTTTAGCGCTAAATTGCAGTGGCGTTGGGTTTCTCTGTGAAAAACGTTTCGATGTTTTTTTCCAGGTGATTGACCGAGCTGTCGATGCGTTGAAGAAAATCATTAATTTTTGAATGGCCCCGGTCATGCCGGTAGCGCAGCAGTTCCCTCGATTCCGCGTCGACATTCATCCAATACGGCGAGGTCACTAATTCGTTTTCTCTGGTTGTGGCCAGGCGTCTCATGGTGGAGCCTTCGAAAGGACAAGAGTGAATGTCACGCGATATTCTGTACAGCTTGTGATCGTTGGTGCCCACCCAACTGTCGATCTTCAGCTTCTTTCCCGCTATTTCAATGTCGCCTTTCAGATCTGACACGTTTGCACCGCTTAACCAGAAAAGGTCCAGCGCAGAGTCGAAAGCTGAGCTTTTGCATTTTTCAAGCGTCGATTTGGGTTTGGCAAAATTCTCTATGATGTCTTTCCTACGCTGCTTTACTGTTGGAGGTAGCTGGTTTATTTCCTTTTTGTTAAGCGTCCAAAAGGCGTACTTCGCTATTTCCAACTCAAATGCGCTCACCATGTCGATCATGCTGATCATGCCATGCAGATAGATCGAGAATTGATCTTCTGGTGAGAGGTTGGAGTGATTCAGTTTTATGTTTTGAATGTGTAGAAAGGCGGTATAGGCACAGCCAAAGACGAGCCTGGAGCCGTCGTCAAGTTTGGTAAAAGTGACCCTTTGCTCTGCCGCATTGGTATCGTACGGGCGCTGTGTAGCCTCGGTATCGTCCTTATGGGCAGGCCAGAATTTTCTGCAAAAGCGTTCATAAGCGTGCTGGGCAGTACTGACTCTCCATTCAGGCATTTCATGAACGCCGATGCCTGAGAGGGCAACCTTGCCTTCATTGAGTAGCCGGTAAAGAGGCAGTAACCCTACTCGTTCTACATCCTCAACGGTCGCCGCTTCCGTCAGGTCTTCCATCCTTTGTATCGAGCAATTATCCAGGTTTATTTGAACCAGATAGCCTGCTTGGGCCATTTGCAGCGTGTACGCCGGTGTCAGTATCCGATGAGTCTCGTGGGCATGACGACAGGGTTTGATAAATTGAATGTCCCAATTCTCTTTGTTCATCTCTATTTGGTGCCATAGGTTGAGCGCGCATCAATCCTGGCATTTGTTCTCATGGCTCACAAGATTTAGGCTGTGGCCAACCTCAAGACGTAGGAACGCCGCGATGACCTGGTCAGCCAAGCAGTACACGATGTTTGAACAGCAGCGCACCCGTCCCGTCCGTGACCTGGTCGCGGCCATCCCCAATACGGATGTGCGCACCGCCGTCGACTTGGGCTGCGGCCCTGGCAATTCCACCGAAGTGCTGGCCGAGCGTTTTCCACAGGCACACGTGACCGGCATGGACAGCTCCGACGATATGTTGGTGGATGCCCGTAAGCGCCTACCGGCACTGAATTTCGAGTTGGCGGATATCGGCGCCTGGAATCCAGCACAAAAAACCGACGTGATTCTGGCCAACGCTTCCCTGCAATGGCTGCCGAACCACGCCACGCTCTATCCGCACCTGGTCAGCCAACTGACGCCTGGCGGCACGCTGGCCGTGCAAACCCCGGACAACCTCGACGAACCGGCCCACCGCCTGGCCCGTGACGTCGCGGCCGATGGCCCATGGGCGGCGAAGATCGGTGCGGTCAAACACAATGAGCGGCACACGGCGCCTTACTACTACGAGCTGTTGAGCCAACACTGCAGCACCGTCGATGTTTGGCGCACCACCTACCAGCACCCGCTGGCAGACCACGCGGCCGTGGTGGAATGGTTCAAGGCTTCGGCTTTGCGGCCCTTTCTCGCACCGTTGACCGATAGCGAAAAAGCCGCCTTCCTACAGGAATACCAGGCGCGGATTACCCAGGCTTACCCAGCGCTGGGCGATGGCACCGTGTTGCTGCCATTCCCGCGTCTGTTCATCATCGCTACCCGCTGAAGCCCGGCGACAAGTGGCGGTCATACTGCCGCTTGCGTCTGCAAGTACTCATCCGTCGACACCACGCCCGCATAGGCAAAGGCCAGTGAAGCCATATAGGCGCCATGCACCTGCGCCGCCGGAATCACCTGCCCATTGAATTCCAGATCCCGCGTGGCGCACGCGTCATGCAGCACCGTGACCTTGTAGCCCAGGTCCGCCGCTGCCCGCACCACCGCGTCGATGCACATATGGCTCATGCTGCCTGCCACTACCACGTCGGTGATGGCGCGTCGTTCAAGCAACGCCCGCAGATCGGTCCCGCGAAACGCATTCACAAAGTGTTTAAGCACCACCGGCTCATTCGCCTCGTTCAGCACCTTGGCATGCAGATGAGCGCCCTCGGAGCCCGGCGTGAAGAACGGTGCGTCTTCTGAGGTGAACTCATGGCGCACATGAATCACTGCATTGCCTGCCTGGCGAAAGGCTGCCAGCACCTGCGCGGCCTTGTCTGCCGCCGCCTCCACGCCGTCGAGTGGCCACTTGCCTTGGGGGAAGTAGTCGTTCTGGATGTCGATCAGGATAAGCGCTTGCTTGGCCATGCGAGATACCTCGTGATAGGTGGATGGGCCTCCAGCATCTTAGCTGGCGCCGGGCAAAGGCCGTGTGAATCGTGCAGAACGCCGCGTGTATAACGCCGTGTCGTGCAGAATCAAACAGGCCTACTGCCATTACTTTTCCAGTAACTGATTGATTTAACAACCGTCCTCTTCTGTCGCGCCTTGGCTTGATCCCTGCAACCTTCTTTTCACACACATAGCAGGATGGCCAAGGGGGACGCATGACCCCAACTCAACGCAAGAAACGGGTGGTCGCGCACTCCACGCGAGAGGGCGCCCCGCAGCACGAAGTCGAGACCAACCGTGCCTTGGCGCGCTGGTTGGCGCAGATCCTGGGGCTTAAATTCGGCGGCAGCTATAACCCGCAGTTACATGCCGAGCGCGAGTTGTATCTGTTGCCCACGCAAACCCTGGTCGGCCCGGCCCAAGCGCTCACGCTTAACGTCAAAGGGCCGCAAGACCTGTGGGGCGGTTATGTCGATCACGATTTCATCTGCACCAAGGCCATCACCCATGGCCTGCTAAGCCCTGAAGCAACGGCGCCTGAAGGCTGGTCGCCGGTGTTTGCCGAGCGTGTGCGCAACGTCGTTCTCGATGGCCTCAGC
Source organism: Pseudomonas sp. ArH3a (assembly GCF_022648765.1). Lineage (NCBI taxonomy): Bacteria > Pseudomonadati > Pseudomonadota > Gammaproteobacteria > Pseudomonadales > Pseudomonadaceae > Pseudomonas > Pseudomonas sp. ArH3a. The sequence continues at coordinate 6,259,889 of NZ_CP080330.1, read as the reverse complement.
GTTTTCGCCCTGGAGGACGCACTGCCCGCAGCCACGCGCCTGCTCTACAGCGGGCCGATTCGTTTGAAGCCCGTGCATGCCTGCGCCGGGCGCGGGCAGGAAGTTATCCACAGCCTCGATGAATTCAAAGCCTTGCTGGCGCGGCCCGATATCACGAAGTTATTCACTGAAGGCGTGGTGCTGGAGCAAGACCTGCACGACGTCATCACTCACAGCGTGGGCCAGAGCTTTATCGGCGATCACGTGTTCAGCTATTGCGGCGAGCAATACCTCACCCAGGACGGGCAGGGCGAAGCGGTCTACGGTGGCTCCAACTTGCTGGTCGTGCCCGGCGACTACGAAGACCTCTTGGCGCTCCAGCTGCCGGACGACGTACGCCAAGCCATCGAACAAGCCCAGGTCTTCGACACAGCCGCCGATGAGGCCTACCCTGGTTTCTACGCGTCACGGCGCAACTACGACATTGCCCAAGGCCTGGACAGCGAAGGCCAACGCCGCAGCGGCGTGCTCGAACAATCCTGGCGCATGGGCGGGGCCAGCAGCGCGGAAGTCGCGGCGCTGCAAAGCTTCATCAACCACCCCGGCCTGCGCGCGATCCACGTTTGCTCGGTGGAGACCTACGTGGAGCAAGCGCTGCCGGCGGATGGCATCGAGGTGTACCGCGGCCCGGCCGAAAACAGCGACTTTCTTCTCAAGTACGTAACGGTTAAATCTTATGACGGCTAGAAGCGAAAGCATTGCGATCGACATCGACGACGAACAGATGAGCGGGACGTTCCTGAGCCCCAAATCCAAAGTGCCGGGCGTGTTGTTTGTGCACGGCTGGGGCGGTAGCCAAGAGCGTGACCTGGAGCGCGCCAAAGGCATCGCGGGCCTGGGTTGCGTGTGCCTGACCTTTGACCTGCGCGGCCACGCCGGCACCGGTATTCCGTTGTCTCGCGTCACTCGCGAAGACAACCTGCGCGACCTGCTGGCCGCGTACGATCGCCTGCTGTCACACCCGGCCATCGATACCTCGGCCGTGGCGGTGGTGGGCACCAGTTACGGCGGCTACCTGGCGGCGATTCTCACCTCGTTGCGCCCGGTGCGCTGGCTGGCGCTGCGCGTGCCGGCGCTGTACCGCGACCAGAAATGGCTTACGCCCAAGCGCGACCTGGATAAGGCCGACCTGATGGATTACCGCAGCACCTTGGTGCACGCCGAAACCAACCGCGCCCTGCATGCTTGCGCGAAATTCACCGGCGATGTGCTGATTGTCGAATCGGAAACCGACGACCACGTGCCCCACGCCACCATCATGAGCTACCGCGCGGCGTGCCAGCAGACACACTCCCTGACCCACCGCATCATCGACGGAGCCGACCACTCCTTGAGCGACCCGGTGTCGCAGCAGGCCTACACCTCGATCCTGGTGGACTGGATTACCGAGATGGTCGTGGGCGAGCGGTTGAGCATTATTCAATCGCGCTGATGCAGTACTCTTCAGGGCGCGTTCGCGAGCAAGTCGACGCGTCGAACCGCCGCTCCCACATTCGACCGAGTACATCCTTGAAACAGGGTCAAAATGTGGCAGCGGGCTTGCTCGCGAAGGCGCCAGACCACTCGACACATTCCTCAGGCGGGGGTCTTCTTCACCCGCAACGCCTTGGCCTTAGCCTCAACCCCGAGGTACATCACCAACGCAATCAACAGCGGCAAAATAAAGTAGATCGCCCGGTAAGCAATCAACCCCGCGAGCAAGCTGCCCCGCGACGCCTCATGCTGCAACAGCCCGATAAACACCGCCTCCAGCACCCCAAGCCCGGCCGGTATATGCGTGACCACACCGGCAATTGCGCTGATCAGCAGCACGCCTAACACCAGCGGATAGTCCAACTTGGCCGGCAACAAGGTAAAGATCACTGCCGCCATCAATGACCAATTCAACGCGCCTAACACCAACTGTAAACAGGCCATGCGCAACGACGGCAGATTGATCTCGATGCCCTTGATCGACCACGCGCGCTTTTTCGAAAACCGGCAGGCCGCCAGATAACCCAGGCTGACCAACACCAGCAACATCCCAATGCCTTGCAAGGCAAAAGTGCTGACTTTCCAACCCGGCGGCATGGTCACCCACCCGCTGCTGAACACCACACCGGCCAAGGCCATATAGCCAAACCAATTGGTGGCCAGGCTCAGCCCAAGAATCTTGGCGATATTGCTGGTGCTCACACCCAGCCGCGAATACAGCCGATAACGCATGGCAATCCCGCCGACCCACGCGCTCAGGTTGAGGTTGAACGCATAGCTGATGATCCCCACCGGCAGGATCTGCTTCCAGACCAAGGGTTGGCGGATGTAAGTACGGCCGATCAGATCGAGGCTGGCGTAGACGAGAAAACTGCACAAGGTCAGCGCGCCTGCGATCAACAACGTGCGCACCTTGAAGTCACCCAGCGTCTGCAACACCTCGCTCCAGTCGATGCGCCGCGCGAGCAGGGTAAACAGCACGATCAGCAGCAGGAAGAAGGCGATGGTCAGCGGTTTTTTCCAACGCTTGAAGCGCGAGCGGCCGGCTTCAGCGGTCATGGGCCTGGCTCTCAAAAGGCTTCAAGCGCGGTTTGTGCGCCGGCAGCCAACCGGTCAGCGCGGGGAAATGGCGCATCACATGAAACACCAGGAAACCCACGGTCAAGCGCCATAACCACAGGCGTGGCTTGCGGTTTTCCGGCATGGTCTGGCAATGGTTTTTCGCGAGTAGCTCCAGGCGCTCGTACAGCTGCTGATTGAACGCGCGGTCGCGAATCAGCACGTTGGCTTCCAGGTTCAGCGACAGGCTCAACGGGTCCAAGTTGCTCGAGCCCACGGTGCTCCACTCGTCATCCACCAGCGCGACTTTGCCGTGCAGCGGTCGCTGGTAATACTCGTGAATGACCACGCCATCCTTGAGCAAATAGTCGTAAAGCATACGCGCCGCCAGCTTGGCCAGCAGCACATCCGGCTGGCCCTGCATGATCAGTTGCACGTGCACGCCACGGCGCGCGGCGTTGCGAATCTCGCGTAGCAGGCGGTAGCCGGGGAAGAAGTAAGCGTTGGCGATCACCACACGATTTCGGGCTTTGCTCAAGGCGTGGATATACGCCTCTTCAATGTCATCGCGGTGTTGCACGTTGTCGCGGTAAATCAGGCGTACCAGACCGTCCTCGTTCTCGCGGGGCCACAGCGAGGGCCGTTGCTGACGCCGCCGCCAGCCGCGCCGCGTACGCACCTGGCGACCGCTTTGGGCGAGGGCGAAATGGTGCAGGTCCGCCACCGCCGGGCCGGTCACTTGCACGGCGTAATCCTGCTTGGCTTCGGGGCCGAAATCACCCAAGTGATCCGCCGAAAAATTGATCCCGCCAATAAACGCCACCGTAGCGTCCACCACCACAATCTTGCGGTGCAAGCGGCGAAACCAGTTGGTGCGAATCCCCAGTCTTTTCGAAGCCGGGTCGAACATCTGCACCAGCACGCCCGCCCGCGCCAGCTCGCCGAGAAAGGCCGGGCTCAACTCGCCGCAGCCGAACCCATCCAGGCTGACCACCACCTTCACGCCGCGCTGCGCCGCCTCGATCAGGATGCCTTTGAGTTTATGCCCGACCTTGTCTTCGAACAGGATAAACGTCTCCAGCAGGATCTCCCGCTGCGCCTGGCGCATCGCGTCAAAGACCTTCGGAAAGTACGCCTCGCCGTTCTCCAGCAGTTCGAGCTGGTTGCCGCCTTGCCAGCCGTAATCGAGATCACGCGCCTTGGCTTCATCCGGCGGCTGGTCGGTGGCGATGTGTTCTACCGCGACGCTCATAACTCGATCTCCACCGACAGCGGCACATGGTCGGACAAATGCGACCAAGGCCGGGTCGTCAGCACCTTGGGGTTATGAATCTTGAGGTTGCGCACGTAGATGCGATCCAGCGCCAGCAACGGCAGGCGCGCCGGGAAGGTGCGCGCAGGCTTGCCGTGGGCGTGGACGAACACTTCCTTGAGGCCGCTTTGGCTCAGGTCGGCCTTCTGGCGCCAGTCGTTGAAATCACCGGCAACCACCAGCGGCGCGTCAGCGGGAATCTCGCTGATCCGTTGCTCCAGCAAACGCAATTGCTGCTGACGATGCACCTCGCGCAGGCCCAGGTGCATGCAGATCGCATGCACGTGCTGGCCGGTGTCTGGCAGGCGCAATACACAGTGCAGCAGGCCACGGCTTTCATGGCCGCTTTGCGAGATGTCGAGGTTGTCGTAGCGCACGATCTGGAATTTCGACAACAGCGCATTGCCGTGGTCGCCATGCGGGTACACCGCGTTGCGCCCATAGGCGAACTGCGGCCAGATGCTGTCGGCCAGGAACTCGTACTGGGGCATCTTCGGCCAATCGCTGTAGCGCTGGGGATGGCGCTCGTGCGTGCCGTGGATTTCCTGCAGAAACACCATGTCGGCGCCCACGCTGCGCACCGCTTCACGCAGCTCGGGCAGGATGAAGCGTCGATTCAGCGCGGTGAAGCCCTTGTGGATATTCACCGTCAGCACGGTGAACCGGGTGATGGCGGCGGTGGGCGTGGCGGGGATCAATTCAGGATGGGTCATGGCAGCACCCCAGATGTCGGCAATTTGCCGAGCTCGCTGAGCAGGTGCTTGTCCAACGTGGCGGCGCGTAACGCACATTGCAATTCGCGTTTCTGGGGCAGCCCCTCGGGGTAGCAGGCCCCGCGCCAGCCTGAAATGCCGATGTAAATCGCCGCCATGGTTGCTCCCGTGGGTGTAGGGTCAAGTGACCTCCGTTTTGGGATGACTGCCGTTTTTGCCGGAAAGTTTCCACGGACCTACAGACGGTACACGGTCAAAATGTGGGCGCTGGCTTGCCTGCGATAGCGGTGTGTCAGGCGATGAACTCGGTGCTGACCCACCGCTATCGCGGGCAAGCCCGCTCCCACATTAATGTGCGCCACTATCAGGCCACCGGCCCAGGCACCCCCGCGATCCCCACGTTAAACGCCGCAAGGGTCAACCCTAGGTTTCAATCAGGCGCGCAGTGTCGGGTGTTGGCTTGTGCGGAAAACGCCAGGGAACGATGAGGATGAAAACCCGTCAGTTCCTTACAGACCCTGCTGAAGGAGCTCGATGTTTTGCTGAATCTAAAGGCTGCATTACTGCTTGGCGCGCTGCTGTTTTGTGGCAGCGGCGCACTGCAAGCTGCGGCCACCGCGCCTGCAGCCGAAACGCCGGCCAAACCCGAGTTGCTGGTAGAAGGCGGCCTGCTCGGCGCCATCAGCTCCAGCATTGACGACGTGCAGGACAAACTCGAGCTCAATCAAAACCTCATCGACGCTTGGCGCCTGCGCGCCGACCGCGCGGCGGATGAAGTCGGGCGCCTGGTCGACCAGACCGCCCAACGCTCGCCGTGGAGCGTGGCCGGGGACTTCCTGTTGCTGTCCGGGGTGTGGGTGGGCGCCTTTGCGGTGTTGATGCTACTGGGGCGCTTTTTCGTCCAGCGCCTGAGTCGGCGGCATTTCGTCGAACAGCGCGAGCGCCTGCAAGGCATCCTTGGGTATGTGGTGCCCTTCACGGTTCCAGCAATTATCTGCCTGCCGCTGACCCTCTACGTCAGCCACTTCTTGCCCTCGTCAGTGGGCCGCGCGCTGGCGCTGTGTTTTGCCTACGCCACCAGCAGCGGTATCTTTTCCACGTCGATGTTGTTGTGCGTGATCGTCATGTTCAACGTCGGCCACAAACGTCCGGCTGTGCAGATCATTCGCGATTACTGCCCCAAGCCGCTGTTCCTGATTGGCTTCCTCGCGGCCCTCAGTGACGCGCTGACCAGCCCGCAAATCGCCCGGCAGTTGGGTGGCAATATCACCAGCAGCATCGCGGTATTCACCGGCCTGTTCGCGGCGGTGATTTTCGGTGTGCTGGTGGTGCGCCTGCGTCGCCCGGTGGCGCATCTGATCCGTAATCGGCCACTGGCCCAGCGCCTCAAACACCCGGCATTGCAGCAGTCGCTGCGGGTGTTTTCCGGGCTGTGGTACTGGCCGATTCTGTTGATGGTGCTGGTCTCGGCGATCAACCTGATCGGCGCCGGCGACGATAACCAGAAGGCCCTGCGTTGCGCGCTGTTCACCACGATTTTGCTGATCGGCACGGTCTTTCTCAGCACGGTGCTGCAACACCTGTTCAAGTCTCGCAGCCAGGTGACGATCCAGCGCAGCAGCGCCTATAAGGAACGCTTCCTTAGCCTGTTGCACGCGATCCTGCGCATCGTCATGGCCATCGCGTTTATCGAAATTCTCGGGCGTATCTGGGGCATCTCGCTGTTCGAATTTGCCCAGCGCAACTCGGTGGGCCGCGCGATCAGCGACTCCCTCAGCAGCATCGGCCTGATCCTGCTGATGACCTGGCTGTTCTGGGTGGTGCTCGACACCGCGATCCAGGAGGCGCTGAAGCCGCCGGTGAATAAACGCTCGAGCCGCCAGCCAAGCACACGGGTCAAAACCATCCTGCCGCTGCTGCGTAACGCGGTGAAAATCGTCCTGGTGGTGATCTGCGCGATCACCACCATGGCCAACCTGGGCATCAACGTCGCGCCGCTGCTGGCCGGTGCCGGTGTGGTCGGCCTGGCCATCGGTTTCGGCTCGCAGCAACTGGTGCAGGACGTGATCACCGGCCTGTTCATCATCATTGAAGACACGCTGTCCATCGGCGACTGGGTGGTGCTCGACTCCGGCCACGCCGGCACCGTCGAAGGCCTGACCATCCGCACCCTGCGCCTGCGCGACGGCAAGGGTTTTGTGCACTCGGTGCCGTTCGGGCAGATCAAGGCGGTCACCAACCAGTCGCGGCAATTTGCCTACGCGTTCTTCTCGGTGCAGTTCACCTACGACACCGACGTGGACAAGGCCGTGGAACTGATCCGCGAGGCCGGGCAATCGATTCGCGACGATGTGTTCCTCAAGTACAACCTGCAAGGGCCGCTGGAGGTGTTTGGCGTCGACAAAATGGACCTCAACGGCGTGGTGCTCACCGCGCAATTCCGCACGGTGTCGGGCGGGCAATATGCGGTGAGCCGTGCGTTTAACCAGCGTTTGAAAAAGCTTGTGGATAAGTGTGATGAGGTGCACTTCGCGCAAACTTATCCACAGCAGGTTCTGTTGCCTAAGCGTACAGCCCAGGTGGATGAGCCGGATGCCGAGGTGCCGGCTTCGGTGGTGTTGACCGAGCAGCCCAGGTCTCAATAATTCGTGGTGGCCGGGCTTGCTCGTGATGGGCAGAGGTATCTATGCAACTTTTTGTGTTGCGCTAAGCTTTTTACGGGGTTTTTAGGTAGATATGAGTACATATCCGTTGCTGCGGTAACGGCTGCTTAGGGTTCCGCTCTTACAGCGGCTCACTTTTGGAAAGACCCAAAAGTAAGCAAAAAGTCTTCGCCCCACCACTCGGTGCCTCGCCTAGGCTCGGCATGCCCTCACTCCGGCTTGAATCCGTGGGCCGCCGCCATGGGCCATCCTTGGCCCATCGCGGCTAACCCGGCGTCCTGCCGGGTTACCCACGGATTCAAGCCTGCGTTCGGCCATCGTGGTTAACGGGGCGCCTCAGATCAAGATCAAGATCAAGATCAAGATCAAGATCAAAAGCAAGAGCACGGCGGCCTAGTAGCCGACCTGAGTGGTAGAAGCAAAAGCAAGGCAAAAGCAGAGCAGAAGCAGAGCAGAAGCCTATCTAGCTGATGTAATGAGATCCCAATGTGGGAGCGAGTTTGGCTGCCAGCACTGCAATGCTCTGCTTTTCTGTGGGAGCTGGCTTGCCTGCGATGCAGACACCTCGGTGTATCAGGCATAACCAGTTGATGCCATCGCAGGCAAGCCAGCTCCCACATTAGATTGAGTTCAGCCATCAAGATCAGGTCGGCTGTCAGGCCGCCTCGGTTTTGCTTTTGATTTAACCACTCAGGTCGGCTACTAGGCCGCCGTGCTCTTGCTTTTGATCTTGATCTTAGGCGCCCCGTTAACCACGCTGGCCGAACGCAGGCTTTGGAGCGGGGGTAAACCGGCAGGACGCCGGTTTAGCCGCGATGGGCCAAGGATGGCCCATGGCGGCGGCCCCCGCTCCAAAGCCGGAGTGAGGGCACACCGAAGCGTGAGCGAGGTGCCGAGTGGTGGGGCAAGAGCCCTTTTGGTTACTTTTGGGGCTCTTTTCCAAAAGTGACCCGCTGTAAGAGCGGAACCAATAGCCGCCGTTACCCAAATAACGGATATGCACCCAGCGGTGCCAAGTTGCAACCCCGCACTTTATCCGTGACGGTTGCGCTACAAACCCGCAAAATGCAACGATTCTGGAATAAACCTACGGCAGGCGTTACCCGCCCGTCGACAATAACCATCGTTCCAAACAGACCGGGCCTGCACACTCTATGCGAATGCGCCTTATGTTACTGGGCGGCGGGAATGCCCTCGGGCAGGCGCTGATTCGCCTCGGTGCAGAGGAAGACATTGGTTTCCTCGCACCCAAACCGCCCCAAGACGGCTGGGATGCCGCGAGCCTCACCCAATTGCTCGACGACACTCGTCCCGATGCGTTGATCAACCTCGCCTACTATTTCGACTGGTTCCAGGCCGAAGCGGTCAGCGAAACCCGCCTGGCTGCCCAGGAGTTCGCCATCGAACGCCTGGCCGAGCTTTGCCAGCACCACAACATCACCTTGCTGCAACCCTCCAGCTACCGCGTGTTCGATGGCTCCCGCGCCACCGCCTACAGCGAAAAAGACGAGCCGGTGCCCCTGGGCCTGCGCGGCCAGGCGTTGTGGCGTATCGAACAGAGCGTGCGTGCGACTTGCCCGCAACATGTGCTGCTACGGTTTGGTTGGCTGCTGGATGACAGCGTGGACGGCACCCTCGGGCGCTTTTTGGCCCGGGCCGAGAAGCCGGACGAGCTGCTGATGGCCGATGATCGGCGCGGTAACCCGACGCCGGTGGACGACGCGGCGCGGGTGATCATCTCGGTGCTCAAGCAACTTGATTGCGCGGCGCCGCTGTGGGGCACGTATCACTACGCCGGGCACGAGGCGACCACACCGTTGGCGCTGGGCCAGGCGATCCTCACTGAAGCACGTAATTTTCACCCGCTGGCGATCGAGTCCCCCACCGCCCAGGCCCATGCGGCACGGCCGGATGCGGCGGATGAACCGCAACATGCGGTGCTGGCCTGCAAGAAGATTCTGCACACCTTCGGCATCAAGCCACGGGCGTGGCGGGCCGGTTTACCGGCGCTGCTGGATCGGTTCTATCGGCATAGCTGACACCACACAAAACCAATGTGGGATCAGGTTTTGTGTGGGGTTGCCGGCGATGCCCGACAGGCTCTACCGCCACAGCTGAGACCCTACAAAACCAAATATGGGAGCGGGCGTGTGTGGGAGCCGGGCTTGCCCGCGATAGCATCGCCTCGGTGTATCAGTGATACCGAGGTGATGCTATCGCAGGCAATCCAGCTCCCACACACGCCAGCTCCCACATGGGTTATGCCGTGTTGCTTAGAACTTGTAGCCAATACCGACCATGTAAACCATCGGGTCGACGTCCACGTTGACCTTGGCGCGTGTGCCTTGGCCCAGCGCGTTGTTGTCCACGGTGGCCTTGGTGCTGATGTCGATGTAACGCGCCTGGGCGTTGATCATCCACTTGTCGTTGATCATGTAGTCGGCGCCGATCTGCGCGGCCCAGCCCCAGGAGTTTTCGGCCTTGAAGTTGCTGAAGCCAGCTTGTTCGGCGCGGCTGCCGACGTGCTCGTCGTAGATCCAGGTGTAGTTGATACCGGCGCCCACGTACGGTTGGAAGGCGGATTTGTTGTCGAGCGGGTAGTACACGACGCTCAAGGTCGGCGGCAGGTGTTTCAGCGTACCGAGCTTGCCGTTGGCAGCGCCCAGGGCGGTGTTCTTGATCTTCACGTCATGCTCGAACGGCGTGGCCGCCAGCAGTTCGATACCGACGTGATTGGTGATCATGTAGGCGAAGTTGAGGCCCAGTTGAGTGTCGCTGCTCATGGTCGCCTTGCCGCCCAGGTTGGTGCCCGCCAATGGGCCCTGGTCGACCTTCACGCTGCTGCTGTCTGCTTTCGGATTCACGGTGATTGCACCGGCGCGAATCAGAATGTCGCCCGCTTCGTGAGCGTGTGCGACAGGGGCGGCGAGGGCGAGCGCGAAGAGGGACGCGCCGAGCAGAGACTTGTTCATGGGAGCTCCAAGAGGACGTTAAAAGTTGTACGTCCAATGGTAAAGATCGTTCCGTTCGATCCTTTGACTCAGCTCAATGAAAGGGTGAACAGGCCTTATTCCTGCAGTTCGTAGACATAAATCTTGTCGGCGTCCATCTGATAACCGGCATCGGCCAATTCACTCGAAGACGGCTTGACCTGCATCGCGCCCTCGATCCAATACGGCTGGTACAGCTCGTCGAGTTTCACCCCGACTTCGCTTTTCACATGCACGATCTGGTTCGACGGCGGTGGCGGCACATGGATGCACGCGCCGAAATACGGCACCAGCAAGAACTCGGTGGTGCGGCCTTCTTCGCTGACCTCCAGCGGCACGATGTAACCCGGCAAACGGATGTGCTGGCCGTCGAGGCTCTGCACCACTGGCGCGTTGGGCAAGTCTTGCTTGACGGCGGGCGCCGACTCGACCGACAGCGCATCGGCCATGCTCGACAGGTCGTGCAACGGCTTCATATTGGGGATTTCCGGCGGCGCGTCCGGCGGGATCATTTCCTGCCAGGACAGATCCTTGGGCTGATCTTCGGCCCAGGCAGGCACCACCACCAGCAGCAACAAGGCAAACAGGGCACGACGCATCGAAGCCTTCCTCATAAACGTATGGACAGGCCATCGGCCAGAGATTGTCGATAGGCACGCCACGCGGGCACGCTGCCCATCAACAGCGCGGCCGCCAAGATACCGGCGAGCAAGGTCCATTCATATTCGCTGGGCCACGACATCGGCAAGTCCAGGCCATAGTTGGCCTGCAAATACCCGCGCGACGCGGCGATGCACACGTACAACAAGCCGACGCCCGCCACCACACCGGACAAGGCCAGGGCGAACGCTTCGAAGATCAGCAACGTTGCGATATGCCAGGGCCGTGCGCCCACCGAGCGCAGGATCGCCATCTCGCGGCGGCGTTCGTTGAGGCTGGTGAGGATCGCCGTGAGCATGCCGATCAAACCGGTCAGCACCACGAACAGCGAGATCACAAACAGTGCCTTTTCGGCGGTGCCCATCATGCTCCACAGCTCTTGCAGCGCCACGCCCGGCAGGATCGCCAGCATCGGTTCACCACGGAATTCGTTGATCTCGCGTTGCAGGGCAAAGGTGGAAATCTTGTTGTTCAAACCGAGCATAAACGCGGTGATGGCTTGCGGGGTCAGGTCCATATTGCGCGCCTGATCGGCGCTGATACGGCCTTTGCCCTGGGCGGGCACGCCGTTGTGCCAGTCGATATGGATGGCTTCCATCCCGCCAAGGCTGATGTGCAGCGTGCGGTCCACCGGGGTGCCGGTGCGTTTCAGAATGCCGACCACGGTGAATGGTTTGTCATCGTGCTTCACCAGGCTGACCACCGCGACACCATGGGCCAGCACCAGCTTGTCGCCGAGCTTGTAATGCAGTGCATCGGCAACTTCAGCACCAAGCACCACTTCAAACGGGTCGGTGGCGAAGGCGCGGCCGATGGCCAGTTCGAGGTTCTGTTTGCGGCCGTACTGGTAATGCTCGAAGTAGGATTCGTTGGTGCCCATCACCCGGTAGCCGCGGTGCGAATCGCCGAGGGAAATCGGGATCGCCCATTTCACCTGCGGGCTGGCAGCGAAGTGCTCGTAGCTGTCCCAACGGATGTTGTTGGTGGCGTTGCCGATGCGGAATACCGAGTACAGCAGCAAGTTAACTGAGCCCGAGCGGGCGCCGACGATCAGGTCGGTGCCGCTGATGGTGCTGGCAAAACTGTTGCGCGCCTCAACGCGCACGCGTTCTACCGCGAGCAACAAGCAGACTGAGAGCGCGATGGCGAAGGCGGTGAGGATCGCGGTAAAGCGGCGGTTAGCCAGGCTGGCCATGGCTAGACGGAACAGATACATCTCAAACCTCTGCGGGCGTGGCGGCGCGATTGAGTTCTGTCAGCGACAGGTTGCGGTCGAACAGCGGCGCCAGGCTCTGGTCATGGCTGACAAACAGCAGGCTGGCGCCAGCTTCGCGGCATTCGGCGAACAACAACTGGATGAAAGCTTCGCGGGCGTCGTAGTCCAGGGCCGAAGTGGGTTCGTCGGCGATCACCAGCTCCGGTTGGCCGATCAGCGCACGGGCGGCGGCTACGCGTTGCTGTTGGCCGATGGACAGTGAGTCGGCGCGGCGCTCGAGCAGGTCTTTATCTTTCAAACCCAAATGCGCGAGCAAGGTCGCGGCGGCCTGGTCGACACTGCCGTGGCGCTGAACCGCGCGTTGCGCGCGCAGCTTGGAAAAGTGGCAAGGCAGCTCAACGTTCTCGCGCACTGATAGAAACGGCAGCAAGTTGAACTGCTGGAAAATGTAGCCGGTGTGGTCCACGCGGAAGCGGTCGCGGGCGCCGGCCGACAGCTCGGTCAGCTCCTGGCCGAGCAGGCGAATGCTGCCCCGGGTGGGTTTCTGCACGCCGCCCAAAAGCCCGAGCAGAGTGGTTTTGCCACTGCCGCTGGGGCCTTTGAGAAACAGGGTTTCGCCAGCTTCCAGGCGGAATGCGGGGATGTCCAGCAACTGTGGGTGGCCGGGCCAGTTGAAGCCCAGATCAGACAGTTCAATTAACGCTTGGGTCATAGGAAATCAGTGGTCTGGTTTGATTTGGATGATGACACCGATCAAGTGTGGGAGCTGGCTTGCCTGCGATAGCATCGCCGCAGTGTGCCGGATAGACCGAAGAGCCTGCATCGCAGGCAAGCCAGCTCCCACAGTGATTGGATTTTCACATCAGAATTTCAGGCTGGCCGCGGTGGCCGTCGCTTCAACACCCTGCTGACCGCTTGGGCCGATCAGTTGTACCTGAATTTTCTGGGTGGCGGGGAAGGTCTTGAACACCTGGCTCAGGTCCAGATTGCTCAGCGCAGTCGGTGTGGCGCACGTGAATTGGTAGTGCGCGTGGATTTCGCTGTGGTCGTGATGATGTTCGTGAGCGGCCGCGCCTTTGCCGTCGGTGGCGTGGTCGTCATCGTCGTCGTCATGCTCGGCTTCTGGCTTGTCGCCGAACAATGGGCTGTTGAGTTCCTGGGTGCTGATCACGCAACCGGCGGACTTAGGCAGTTTGAACAGGGCCAGCGGGTTTTCCAGCTGTTTGCGTGCGGCGGCGACCTTGGCTTTGTCGGCGGCGGTGGTAGCCAGGTGTTCGAAGCCCACCACGTTCATCGCCGGGCTTTCCAACTCAAGCTCCAGGGCCTGACCGTCGAGCACTGCGTTGAGGCGGCCGACGCCGTGTTCATGCGCGCCGAGGCTGCCATGCGCGTGGTCATGATCATGTTCTTCGGCGGCATGGGCGATAGCCAGTGGCAACAGGGCAAACGGCAAAGCAAGCAGCAGACGGCGCATGAGAAGGCTCCAGAACATGAAAGTTTTGTTATGTGATCTTATAACAATGGCCCCGGAGTTTGACCGCCCGCTTGGCGTTGCGCAAGCCGCGTGGGAGCATGCCTGTCAGAAAAGTGCAGGAGAATGACGATGTTGCGAATTCGCGGAACCGTCGGCGACATGCCGGTGGACTTGACCCTGGAGCTGGACGACGGTGATTGGGCGCGACTGGGCGCCCACTTGCAGGCGGCGCCCATGCCGAGCGAGCCAACCGCTGCGCCGGTTAAACAGAACGACGATCTGTGGCAGAACGCCCAAGACCTGTTGCTCAAGGCCGGGCAACTCAACGGGCTGGAATTGCTCGATCAGTTGGAAGGCTTGGCCGGCGACGCCGCATCAGGCAAACGCCTGCTGGTGCGCTTGCGCCATAGCGCCAAGGTCAAAGTGGCCAGCGGCGGAGATACGCCGCTGTATAGCTGGGTCGGCGATTAGTACAGCGCAGCGAACAACTTGCGGCGGTACACCGTGACCAGCGGGTGGTCATTGCCGAGCAGTTCGAACACCTGCAGCAAGGTCTTGTGCGGCAGGCCTTCGCTGTAGCTGCGGTTGCGGATAAACAGCTTGAGCAAGCCCTCCAGCGCCGCATCGTATTGCTGGCGCGCCAGTTGCTGAATCGCCAGTTGGTATGCCGCTTCATCGTCCTGCGGGTTTTGCGCCAGGCGGCTTTTCAAGTCGGCGGCGTCGGGCAGGTCTGCGGCCTGGCGCAGGAAGGTGATTTGCGCCTTGGCCCCGGCGAGGGCGGCTTTGTGATCATCGCTTTTCACCGCGTCGAGCACGCTCTGGGCTTCGCCCAATTCACCGCGTTCGGCCAGGCAGCGCGCGTACAGGATCAGGGCGGCGGCATTGGTGTTGTCCTCACCCAGCATCGCGACCAGCACCGCTTCGGCGTCGCTGATACGGCCTTCGGCAAACAGCGCCTGGGCCTGTTCCAGCGGGTCAGCTGCAGCGGGCGGCGGCATCTGCACATGCGGCTCCAGCATCGCCCGCACCGCCGACTCCGGCTGCGCCCCGGCAAACCCATCCACCGGCTGGCCGTCCTTGAACAGCACCACGGTGGGCAGGCTTTGAATGCCAAAGCGCGCGACGATATCCTGCTCGGCCTCGCAATCGACCTTGGCCAGCAGCAACTCGCCCTGATAACTCTCGGCAATTTTCGCCAACATTGGCATCAACGCCTTGCACGGCGCGCACCACTCGGCCCAGAAATCCACGAGTACGGGTTTTTCGAAGGAGTTCTGGATAACCGCCTGGTCGAAGTTGGCGGTGGTGACGTCGAAAATGTACGGCGTGGGCTCACTCATGGGGCATCTCGAATAAAGCGGGAATGGGGCAACTATAAGGGCTGGCACGGTTGGCTGAAAGCGTGGTTGATTCAAGATCGCTCTCGCAGGCACGCCAGCGCCCATAGAGGGGCGCGGTCAACTGTGGGAGCGGGCTTGCCCGCGATGGCCTCAAGGGCGCCGCGAATGGTACAGGCTCACCTTGCGAAACTCCCAAGGCTCGGCCAAGTCGGGCAGCGTCAGCGCATCAAGGATTCCCAGACGCTGATAAGCCGGGTGCTGGAAGTCCCGCACCCGCGAGTCCGCCACCAGGGCCTCACGGCCGCGCGTCAGGAATTGATCCAGCAGCGGCAGGTTGGCGCGGTCGTAGAGCACATCGGCGACCAGGATCAGGTCGAAGCGGTCGGCTTCGGCGAAAAAGTCGGCTGAGTAACTCAGCTGCACGCCGTTGAGCTCGGCATTCGCCCTGCAGGACGCTAAGGCCAGCGGGTCGAGGTCGCAGGCCACCACTTCCAACGCGCCAGCCTTAACGGCGGCAATGCCAGCCACGCCGGAACCAGCGCCAAAATCCAGCACGCGTTTGCCGGCGACCCACTCAGGGTTCGCCGCCAGGTAGCGCGCCAGCGCCAACCCGCTGGCCCAGCAAAAACTCCAGTACGGCGGTTCATGCAGGATGCGTCGGGTTTCTTCGGGGCTGAAGGCGCGGTCCATGTTGTCCGCATCCAACAGCCACAACGACAACGCGGTGCCCGGCAGTGGGCAGGGCACCAGTTGCGCGTCGCCGATCAGTTCGCTCAGGGCGCGTTGCAGGTCCAACGGTGGCGTCATGGTGCCTTGACGAGTTGCAGGGGGCCGGTGGTTTGGGTGATCGCCTGGGTGATGCGCACGGCAGGCAGGTGCAGGATCAACTGGCCGGACTGGCTGGCGCGCCCGCGCAGTTCAACGCGTGCACCGGCCGGGAAGGCTTCGGGGTTGAAGCGCAGGCGGAAGGCCAGTGGCTTGCCGTTGCCGGTCAGTACGCTGCTGGCGAGCAGTTGTTGCGGGCGGTTGCGTTCGTCGATCACCAGCATCGCCAGTTCGACTTCGGCGCCGGCGGGGATGTTGGTGAGGTTGCCATTGATTTCCCGTTGATAGGCCGGCAGGGGGCCGAGGTCTTCAATACCTGGTACTTTTTTCTCTTGGGCGGGCGTTGGTTGAGGCGACGAAGGCTTGGGGGCTTCGCTGCTGCAGGCGACCAGAAAACTGAACAGGGCGAGTAAAACGAGTGGTCGTAACTGCATGTACGGCTCCAGAAAGGACAAAATCCGTGGCTTAAAAAATATGAAACATAATAGTCAGCCTATATACCGTAAAGGCTATGGCTTGTCTTGCCACAGGGATGCGCTACCATGGCCCTCCCTTTTTTTGTTGCCTGCCACCATGCACTGTCCCTTCTGCGGTGCCAACGACACCAAGGTCATTGACTCGCGTTTGGTCGCCGAGGGCGATCAAGTGCGTCGCCGGCGCGAATGCCTGGCCTCTGGCTGCGGTGAACGTTTCACCACCTTCGAAACCGCCGAACTGGTACTGCCACGTCTGATCAAGTCCGACGGCAGCCGCCAGCCTTTCGACGAAGAAAAACTGCGCGCCGGTATGCAGCGTGCCCTGGAAAAACGCCCGGTGAGTGTCGAGCGGCTGGAGGCGGCGCTGGCGCATATCAAGCACAAGCTGCGCGCGACCGGCGAGCGCGAGGTCAAGAGCCTGGTGGTTGGAGAACTGGTGATGGGCGAGCTGCAAAAGCTCGACGAAGTCGCCTATATCCGTTTCGCCTCGGTGTATCGACGCTTCCAGGACCTCAATGAGTTCCGCGAAGAAATCGACCGCCTGGCCCGTGAGCCGGTCAAGAAATGAACTCGCCTTCTGCAGAACAAACCGTCCTCGACGCCCATTACATGGCCCGCGCCCTCGAATTGGCGCGCAAGGGCCTGTACACCACTCATCCTAATCCGCGTGTGGGCTGCGTGATTGTGCGTGATGGGCAGATTGTCGGCGAAGGCTGGCACGAGCGCACCGGCGAACCCCACGCCGAACCGAATGCCCTGCGCGCCGCTGGCGACAAGGCGCGCGGCGCCACGGTGTACGTGACGTTGGAGCCTTGCAGCCATCATGGGCACACACCGCCGTGTGCCGACGCACTGGTGACTGCCGGTGTTGCGCGGGTGGTGGCCGGGATGGAGGACCCGAACCCCGAAGTGGCCGGGCGCGGTTTACGGCGTTTGGCTCAAGCCGGTATCGAAACCCGCAGTGGCGTGCTGGAAAGCGAAGCGCGCGCGCTGAACCCGGGTTTTCTCAAGCGTATGGAACACGGCCTGCCGTTTGTGCGGGTCAAGCTGGCAATGAGCCTGGACGGTCGCACCGCGATGGCCAGCGGCGAAAGCCAATGGATCACCGGCCCGGCTGCCCGCGCTGCTGTACAGCGCCTGCGTGCGGAGGCCAGCGTGGTGCTGACCGGTGCCGATACGGTCTTGGCCGACGGCGCCCGGTTGACCGTGCGCGCCGCCGAATTGGGCCTGGATGAAGCCACCACTGCCTTAGCCATGTCACGTCCGCCATTGCGCGTGTTGATCGACGGGCGCCTGCGGGTGCCGCTCAACGCGCCATTCTTCAAGGCTGGCCCTGCGTTGGTCATCACCTGCGTCACCCCGGAAAACCAGTTCCCCCGTGGCCCCGAGTGCCTGGTAGTGCCGGGCGTCGACGGTCAGGTTGACCTGCGTTCGGCGCTGGTGGCCCTGGCCGCCCGTGGCGTCAACGAAGTGTTGGTAGAGGCTGGCCCAAGCCTGGCGGGCGCGTTTGCCCAGCAAGGGCTGGTGGACGAGTACGTGATATTCGTCGCCGGCAAGTTCCTCGGCTCCGCCGCCCGGCCTTTGCTGGACTGGCCGCTTGAGAAACTGGCCGATGCCCCCCAACTCAAGATCACTGAAATGCGCGCTGTAGGCGACGACTGGCGAGTCACTGCCATACCTATGCCAGCAGCGAGCGTATAATTCTGACCGGGCGCTCAAGCGCCCGTCCCGTTTTCCAGGAGAAGGCCATGTTCACCGGCATTATCGAATCCATCGGCAGCATCCGTGCCATGACCCCCAAAGGCGGCGACATCCGCCTGCTGGTTGAGACCGGCAAGCTGGATCTCGGCGACGTCAAGTTGGGCGACAGCATCGCCGTCAGCGGTGTGTGCCTGACCGTCATCGAGTTGCCGGGCAACGGCTTTGCCGCTGATGTCAGCCGGGAAACCCTGGACTGCACCGCGATGAACGACCTCAAGGCCGGCAGCCCGGTCAACCTGGAAAAAGCCCTGACCCCGACCACCCGCCTGGGCGGCCACTTGGTCAGCGGCCACGTCGACGGCGTCGGCGAAGTGGTTTCGCGCAGCGAAAACGCACGCGCCGTGGAATTCCGCATTCGCGCGCCTAAAGAGCTGGCCAAGTACATCGCCCACAAAGGCTCGATCACCGTCGATGGCACCAGCCTGACCGTGAACGCCGTGAATGGCGCCGAATTTGAACTGACCATCATTCCCCACACCCTGAGCGAAACCATCATGGCGTCTTATCAGCCAGGTCGCCGGGTGAATCTGGAAGTCGACTTGCTTGCCCGTTACCTGGAGCGCCTGTTGTTGGGCGATAAGGCCGCAGAGCCAGCATCTGGGAACATCACTGAAAGTTTTCTGGCCGCTAACGGCTACCTGAAATCCTGACCAAGGGGGTGCCGCGTGGCGCTCAATAGCATCGAAGAACTGGTTGAAGACATCCGCCAAGGCAAGATGGTCATCCTGATGGATGACGAAGACCGTGAAAACGAAGGCGACATCATCATGGCCGCCGAGGCCTGCAAGGCTGAGCACATCAACTTCATGGCCAAGCACGCCCGTGGGCTAATCTGCATGCCCATGAGCCGTGAGCGCTGCGAATTGCTCAAGCTGCCGTTGATGGCGCCGCGCAATGGGTCGGGTTTTGGTACCAAGTTCACCGTATCGATTGAAGCGACCACCGGCGTTACCACCGGTATTTCCGCGGCCGACCGCGCACGCACAGTGCAAGCCGCCGCCGCCAAAGACGCTAAGGCCGAAGACATCGTCAGCCCGGGCCACATCTTCCCGCTGATGGCCCAGTCAGGTGGCACCCTGGCGCGTGCCGGGCACACCGAAGCGGCCTGCGACCTGGCGCGCATGGCCGGTTTCGAGCCGAGCGGGGTGATCTGCGAAGTGATGAACGACGACGGCACCATGGCTCGTCGCACTGAACTCGAAGCCTTTGCGGCCGAACACAACCTCAAGATCGGCACCATTGCCGACCTGATTCACTACCGCATGATCCACGAACGTACCGTTCAGCGGATTGCCGAGCAGCCGCTGGACAGCGAACTGGGCCAATTCAATTTGGTGACCTACCGTGATTCAGTGGAAGGCGACGTGCACATGGCCCTGACCCTGGGCAAGATTTGCGCTGAAGAGCCGACCCTGGTGCGCGTGCACAACATGGACCCGCTGCGCGACCTGTTGATGGTCAAGCAACCGGGCCGCTGGAGCCTGCGCGCGGCCATGGCTGCGGTCTCCGAGGCAGGCAGCGGTGTGGTGCTGTTGCTCGGCCACCCGTTGGATGGTGATGTATTGCTGGCGCATATCCGCGAAACCGCTGACCAGGTGCCGGTGAAAAAACCGACCACCTACAGCATCGTCGGCGCCGGTTCGCAGATCCTTCGCGACCTGGGCGTACGCAAAATGCGCCTGATGAGCGCACCCATGAAATTTAATGCGATATCCGGTTTCGACCTGGAAGTTGTAGAATACGTGCCCTCCGAATAAAGGCTGGCGATTCTTGCCCCTTGTTCGCGGTTAAAACATCACTGAGGGACGCACTTTTCGCGTCCCGGCTCTTTAAGAGATTTGTCGAATGACCCTGAAGACCATCGAAGGTACCTTCATCGCCCCCAAAGGCCGCTATGCCCTAGTGGTTGGCCGCTTCAACAGCTTTGTGGTTGAAAGCCTGGTAAGCGGTGCCGTTGACGCCCTGGTTCGCCACGGTGTGAGCGAGAGCGATATCACTATCATCCGTGCCCCTGGCGCCTTCGAAATTCCACTGGTTGCGCAAAAAGTTGCACAGCAGGGTGAATACGCGGCGATCATCGCCCTGGGCGCGGTCATTCGTGGCGGCACTCCGCACTTCGAATACGTGGCCGGCGAATGCACCAAGGGCCTGGCCCAGGTGTCCAT
This sequence comes from Pseudomonas sp. ArH3a, assembly GCF_022648765.1. Lineage (NCBI taxonomy): Bacteria > Pseudomonadati > Pseudomonadota > Gammaproteobacteria > Pseudomonadales > Pseudomonadaceae > Pseudomonas > Pseudomonas sp. ArH3a. Next base: position 6,239,723 of record NZ_CP080330.1, on the reverse strand, counting down.
GGAGTTCGGCGTGCCAGTCGCTTTCGGCGTATTGACCGTAGATTCCATCGAACAAGCCATCGAGCGTTCCGGCACCAAGGCGGGTAACAAAGGCGCTGAAGCTGCTCTGTCCGCGCTGGAAATGGTTAGCCTGCTGTCGCAGTTGGAGGCCAAGTGATTTCCGACGAAAGCGATCAGTTCAACCCTAAGGACCCGCGCCCATCCGACGCTGGTAAGCCATCCAAGAGCGAAAAGCGCCGTGGCGCCCGCCAGCTCGCGACTCAGGCGCTTTACCAGCGCCACATGTCTAAAACCTCGCTGAACGAAATCGAAGCGCAGTTTCGCGTCGACAACGATTTCAGCTTCGCGGACGCCAGCTACTTCCATGACATCCTGCACGGTGTTCCGGCCAACCAGGCCGAGATCGACGCTGCCTTGACGCCGTGCCTGGACCTGACCATCGAAGAGCTGGACCCAGTTGAATTGGCCGTACTGCGCCTGTCCACCTGGGAGCTGCTCAAGCGCGTCGACGTGCCGTACCGCGTGGTGATCAACGAAGGTATCGAGCTGGCGAAAGTCTACGGTTCGACCGACGGCCACAAGTTCGTCAACGGCGTGCTCGACAAGCTGGCCCCGCGCCTGCGTGAAGCCGAAGTGAAGGAACACAAGCGCTAATCTGCGCTTGAGTCCTGAATGGGCGAGTTTGAGCTGATCCGCAACTACTTCGCCGCCGCGCCTTGTGCGCAAGGCGGCGAAGGCATTGCCTTGGGGATCGGCGATGACTGCGCCTTGCTGGCGCTCCCCGCTGGGGAGCAGTTGGCAATCTCCACCGATACGTTAGTGGCCGGCGTGCACTTTGCCGACCCGTGTGACCCGTTCCTGCTCGGCCAGCGCTCGCTGGCCGTAGCGGTGAGCGACCTGGCCGCCATGGGCGCCCACCCGCTTGCCTTTACCCTTGCTCTTACCGCGCCGACGGTCGATGCCGATTGGCTGCAACGCTATGCCCAGGGTTTGAACGCCATGGCGCAAAGCTGCGGCGTGGGCCTGGTGGGCGGCGACACCACGCGCGGGCCGCTGAGCCTGACCCTGACCGTGTTCGGCCGTGTGCCCGCCGGGCAGGCGTTGACGCGCAGCGGTGCACAACCGGGTGACTTGCTGTGTGTGGGCGGTGAGCTCGGCAATGCCGCCGGTGCTTTGCCGTTAGTGTTGGGGCAACGCACGGCGGATGCGGCGATTGCGGGCCCCTTGCTGGCCCATTACTGGTCGCCACAACCGCAGTTGGCTTTGGGCCTGGCATTGCGGGGCAAGGCGACATCGGCCATGGATATCTCCGACGGGTTGCTGGCCGATTGCGGGCATATCGCCAAGGCTTCGGCTGTCAGCCTGTTGGTTGAGCTTCAGAAGCTGCCCTTGTCCAAGGCCTTGCTGGCCTTTGTCGGCGACGATGAGGCGCGTGTGGCGGCGTTAAGCGGGGGCGATGACTACGTGTTGGCGTTCACCCTGCCACCCGCCGAGCTGGCGCCGTTGTTGGCCGGTGGTTGGCCGATCCACGTGATCGGCCGGGTCGAGGCGGGGCAGGGCGTGACGCTGCTCGACGCCATTGGGAAAGACATCACCCCGGCCGTGCGCGGCTATCAGCATTTTCGCGAGGCGCCGTAAGCCGGCGACCTGCGCTACCCTCTATACGGATCTCACGGTGTAGGAGGCTGTCACCATGAATGTACGGCGTTGGCTGCTAGTTGCGCTGTGTGCCGTTGCATCGCTGGTGCAGGCGGACGAAGCCCCGGTGCCAGGCAAGGTCATGCTGGCCAGTGAGGAATGGAACAACTACACCAACAAAGATGGCAGCGGCTTGGCCTGGGACGTATTGCGCCAAGTGTTCGAACCGGCCGGTATCACGCTGCAAACCCGCAGCGTGCCCTACACCCGCTCAGTCGGCCTGGCCCAGCGCGGCGAGGTGGATGGCTGGGTCGGCTCCTACCGCGATGAAACCAGCGGCGTGTTGTACCCGCATTGGAACTTCGACGCCGATCACATCTACGCCCTTGGGCTGGCCACCACGCCGACGCCCAGCCTCGCCACCCTGGGCAACTACCGCCTGGCCTGGGTGCGCGGTTACAGGTATGAGAATTACCTGCCGAACCTGCACCGCTTCAACCAGATCGAACGCCGTGACGGCATCCTGCCGATGCTGCAGCACGCCCGCGTCGACCTCTACATCGATGCCCTCACCGAAGCCAAGTACGTCCTGAGTCAGGCGGACGATCCGGCGCAATTCAAGCTCACCCACATCGCCGAGCTGCCGCTCTACATAGGCTTTGCCGATACTGAGCGTGGGCGGGCCCTGATGGCGGTGTATGACCGACGCATGGCGGCCTTGGTCGAGAGCGGCGAGCTGAAGCCGATTTTCGCGCGCTGGAAACAGCCCTATCCGTTCTGACCTGCATAGAACCGGGACGAAGGCCAATCGAACCTATTGATCTTTATCAGCGATAATTCAGCTTAAGCGTCTGTAGGAACCTGCTGTTACAATGACGCCCTCTGTGAAATCTGAAATCAGGAGCACACGGTGCCCGTCGTTTTCGTCGCCGCTTCCAAGCTGCCTACCCCTTTTGCCACGTTCACCATGAACGGCTTTCTCGAAGAGGCCACCGGCCGCGAGCACCTCGTGCTCAGTCTGGGTGACCTCACCGACGGCGCGCCGGTACTGGGCCGCGTGCACTCCGAGTGCCTGACCGGTGACGCGCTGTTCAGCCAGCGCTGCGACTGCGGTTCGCAACTGGAAGCCGCCATGCGCGCCATCGCCCGTGAAGGCCGTGGCGTGTTGCTGTACTTGCGTCAGGAAGGCCGTGGCATCGGCCTGATGAACAAAATCCGTGCCTACGAGCTGCAAGACGGCGGCGCCGATACCGTTGAAGCCAACGAACGCCTAGGCTTCGCCGCCGACCAGCGTGACTACGCGATCTGCCTGCCGATGCTTGAGTATCTGGGCGTGAAGTCCCTGCGCCTGATGACCAACAACCCGCGCAAGGTCAAAGCCTTGACCGAAATGGGCATCACCGTCGCCGAGCGCGTGCCGCTGCACACCGGGCAAAACCCGCACAACAAGCTCTACTTGGCGACCAAGGCCAGCAAGCTCGACCACATGATGGGCAACGAGCATCAGGGCGAGGTCGACCGCGCGTGACCCGCGGCCAGGTGAAACGGCGACTGTCCTTCAACTGGTGGCAGTACTTGGCCCTGGCACTGCTGCCGTTGTTTGTGATCAACCTGGTATTTGGCCACGTCGAATCCCTGCTTCCCGTACTGGCCATGCCGTTCTTTATTGCCGGCGTGGCCTCGATGTTTTTGAGCCTGCGTTATTTTCATGGCTATAAACACGCGCTGATCGCCACCGCCAAAGCCCTCGACACCGCTGAAGAACCGGCTGCCTGGATTACCCTCGCGGCCCGTCGCCGCACGGCTTTGCTGGTGGCGGCGATACCGGCCTGGATCGGCGCGCTGGCGGTGTTTGTCGGCCTGGAAGCCGTCCCGCTGTTCCTGCTGGCGCTGTCGACGCTGGTACTGTTTTACCTCTACCGCATCCCGCGTCAATTGGGATGATGCGCTACTGGCTGGCGGTGCTGCTGCTGGCAGTCAGCGCCCAGGCGTTGGCGGTCGAACGCGTCGTCAGCCTGGCGCCGTCACTCTCTGAAATCGTGCTTGAACTGGGCGCCGCCGACCTGCTGGTGGGCGTGCTCGATGGCGGCGAACGCCCGGCGGCATTGGCGCAAGTGCCCTCGGTGGGGCAATACGGGCAATTGAACATGGAGCGCCTGCTCAGCCTCAAGCCCGACCTGATCCTGCTCTGGCCCGGCAGCGTGGGTCCTGCGCAACGCGAGCAGTTGCAGCGCCTGAATATCCCCGTCTACGTCGCCGAACCGCATAGCCTTGAACAACTGACGTCTCAGATCCAAGCCATCGCTCAACAAGTGGGCCGTGAAGAGGCGGGTCGACAATTAGCCGCGCAGTTACGCCAGCGCCTGGCCGAACTGCGCCAACGCTATCAGCGTGCCGAGCCCTTACGGGTGTTTTACCAAGTGTGGAACCAGCCGCTGTACACCGTGGGCGGTGGGCAAATCATCAGCGATGCGCTGAGTGTGTGCGGCGCGCGTAATGTATTCGACGACCTGAAGCTGCCCGCGCCACAGGTCAGCATCGAGTCGGTGTTGCAGCGTAATCCGCAGCTGATTCTGGCTGCCGATCAGGTGCAACTCGATGCCTGGAAGGCCTGGCCGCAAATAGCGGCGGTGGCCGAAGGCCGGTTGCAGATAGTCCCGGACAAGGGGCTGGAGCGGCCGAGCGGGCAGATGATCGAGGCGATCGCGAAGCTCTGTCAGTCAGTGGTCCCCCAGCGCTGACAATCCGTTGTGTTTCCATCCTGGTCGGTGCGATTGATCTGCCAAGATGTCGGACTTTGCCTCCAGATTTACGCACCCAGGGTGGCTAGTGTCGCCGGTCCCCCATTCGGGTTAATTAGGCAGCATAAGGACACATCATGCGTTATCTCTTCGCGTTGGCGGGTACGGCCCTCGTATTGACGCTAATCAGCGGGTGCGATCTGTCACAAAGACTCTCTGAGCTCAGGACATTTGGTAACCATCCTATAGTCGATAGGACTTCGTCGATGGACAGCACCCAGCAAGACATCCTGAACATTCAGAAACCCACGAAAATCACCTCTATCCGTGGCGGCACCGCACAGTGCTTCGACTACGCATTGGCGCGTGATGGAAAAAGAGCCGATTATTTCGTCTCTTTCACCTCCAGTGGGTGGGTTAACGCCTGGGGCTACGCAACCTGCAGCACCGCGTTGGCCGAGGGTAGTCTGGCGTCCAATGAGCGGGTCAGCAGGAAATACTGATCATTGATGCTGTGTTGCGAGGGTGACGCGTGAGCGTTGATTGCGCTGCAACGCTCGCGTGAACGTTGCGTGTTCTCCTACCGGTTATTAAGAGTTGTCCATCGGGTAGTTTCGGCGCCAGGGCGATACGCTGCTACCCGCGATGCGTGTTGCATGGCGTTCGTTCAACGACAGGAGGTGGTCATGCGCCGTTTGATCATTGGTATTTCTACCGCCATTTTGCTGGCCGGTTGTAACACGCTGGAAGGTATCTCAACGTTGATGAACTTCAGCGATCACCCCGTCGCGGCCAAGGCCGCCGAGCGTGGGGCCACTAAGCAGGACATTCTTGCAATTGAGCAACCCAAGCGCATCACCCCGGTTCGCAATGGCAGTTCACAGTGCTTTGACTATGCGCTTGAAAGCAAAGGCAAGAAAAAGGACCTATATGTTGGCTTTACCGACACGGGTGGAGTTAACGCATACGGTTTCATAACCTGCGGCGAAGCCATCAAGGCCGGCTATCTGAATTCCAACGAACCTGCCCGGCAGATTTATTGAGCCGCAGCGCTACAGCTGCGGTGCCCACGTCAGGCCCAGCATCCAGGTCCGGCCCTCTTCGCGGTAGTCCTGGTTGTTGGGAGAATCGGGGGCGTTGTAGTTATACCGAGCGCGGGCATATTGGCGGTCCAACAGGTTGTCGACTTTCAGCGAAACACGGACTTCATGATTGATCGCCCAGCTGCTACGCAGCCCCAGCAAGGCATAACCGCCCAGGCGATTGCGGTTGTCTTCATCGTCATAGCTGCTGCTGATGGCTTGCCAACTGGCACCCACACCCAACTTATCGAATTGCCGGTCCAGATCCAGGCTCAAGGTGCGCCGTGCGCGACGCGCCAGGGTGTGGCCGGTATCGCGGTCGCGCGGGTCGATAAATGCCACGCCCAGGTTGCCCTGCCAACCAAACAGTTCCTGCTTGAGCGCCGCTTCAAAGCCATTGATGCGTGCCGACGCCACGTTTTGTGGCTTGTAGTCACTGTCGGCAACGATTGCGTCGCTTAAATCCGTGCGGTACAGCGAAGCTTCCAGGCGCGTGCTGTCACTCAGTTGGCTGCGCCATTGCAGCTCGTAACTTTTTGAGGTCTCCGGCTGCAGGTTGGGGTTGCTGTACCGCGTGTCAGGGTAGTAAAGGTCGTTGAAGGTCGGCGCGCGGAAGCCTTCGCTGTAGCTCAGCAGCACGTCATTATCGGGGTTGATCGGCACGGTAAGGGTGCCGCTCCAGCTGTTCTGGCCGCCGAATTGCTGGTTCTGGTCGCGGCGCAGGCCCAGTTCGGTGGAGAACCACTCGCCGTGGAAACGATGCTGCACAAAGGCGGCCCGGTTCCAGCGGCTGTTCTCGGTAAAGGCGCTGGAGCCGTGAAAGCGGTCTTCGTACCAGTCGCCGCCGAGGATCAGGCTGTTTTGCTCATCCAGCGTCAGGTCGTTTTGCCAGTTGACCGAGTCACGATAGGTGTTGAACACGCTGAAATAATCACTGAGCTTATCGCGCTTGGTATCACGGTTCTCGCTGTGACCCAGCTCCAGGCGCGACTGCCAGCGTTCATTCAACTTGGCGTCGACATAGCCGCTGGCGCTGCTCACGGTGTAATCGGTGTAGGGTTTTTGCTCAACGAAGCTGTTGTCGTATTCCGACTTGCCGCGGTTATCCAATAGGTTGAAACCCACTTCCAGCTCATCGTTGAAGGCATGGCTGAGGTTCAGGCTGATGGACTGATTGCGATAGGCATCATGGTCGCCATCGCTGGGGAACGATTCGTGTGTAGCGTTGATACCCGCCGTGTCATCCAGGCTCGCCCCCAAGTTGAAGCGCGTGTGCTCATCACCGCCAGACAGGCCAAGGCTGCGCTCCCAGGTCTGGTGGCTGCCAAACCCCAGTTTCAAGCGTGGCTGCAGGCCCTGCTCGGCATTGCGCCGGGTAAAAATCTGGATCACCCCGCCAATCGCGTCGCTGCCGTAGATCACCGAGCGCGAGCCGCGCAGCACTTCCACGCGTTCAATCTGGTCGACGTTCAGGTATTGCAGCCCGCTGTCGCCGGAGGTGGTATTGGCGATGCGCTGGCCATCGACCAGTACCAGGCTTTGTGCGGCCTTGGTGCCGCGAATGAATATCCCCGGCAGGCTGCCGCGGCCACCGGTGGGCGCGACTTGCACACCGGGTACGCGGCTGAGCAGGTCGGTTACGCTGGTGGGTTGCAAGCGGTCGATGTCATCGCGGGTGAATACGGTGTTGGCGGCGCTGCTGTCGTTGCGCGCTTGGACCTGGCGGTTGGCGCTGATCACTACGTTGGGGAGTTTCAGGGCGTCGTCACGCTCGAAACTGTCGGCCAACAGGTCAGTGGCGGGAAGCAGCAGCAAGGGCAGGGCAAAGCGAAGGCGGGTCATGGGCTGTCCCTAGCGTTTATCAGTAATACAAAACCAATGTGGGAGCTGGCTTGCCTGCGATGACGGCGGCACATTCAACTTCAATGTGTCCGATAGACCGCTATCGCAGGCAAGCCAGCTCCCACATGTTGGCCCGGTTTCTACCGGGAGGTCGGGTTACAGGCCCAGCAGCGCCATGCGCTCGCGCACCGAAGCCTCAATCCCGGCTTCATCCAGCCCACACTCAGCCAGCATCTGCGCCGGCTTGGCATGTTCGACATACACATCCGGCAAGCCCAGGTGCAGCACCGACTTGAGAATGTTCTCCCGCGCCAGGAACTCGCTGACCGCCGCACCGGCGCCGCCCATGATGGCGTTTTCTTCGACCGTCACCAGCAGCTCATGGCTGGCGGAGATTTCGCGTACGAGGGCTTCGTCCAGTGGTTTGACGAAGCGCATATCGACCACGGTGGCGTCGATCTTCTCGGCGACTTTCAGCGCTTCGGCCAATTGCACGCCAAACACCAGGAAAGCGGTTTTGCTGCCTTGGCGACGCACGATGCCTTTGCCGATTTCAATCGGTTCAAGGTCTTTCTCGATCACGGCATTCGGGCCATTACCGCGCGGGTAACGCACGGTCGCCGGGCCGTTGTACAGGTGGCCGGTGCTGAGCATCTTGCGCAGTTCGTTCTCATCACTCGGCGTCATCACCAGCATGCCGGGGATGCAGCGCAAGTAGGACAAATCGAAACTGCCGGCGTGGGTCGGGCCGTCTTCGCCGACCAAACCGGCGCGGTCGATGGCGAACAGCACATCGAGGTTCTGCACCGCCACGTCATGCACCAACTGGTCATAACCGCGCTGCAGGAAGGTGGAGTAGATCGCCACCACCGGCTTGGCGCCTTCACAGGCCATGCCGGCGGCGAAGGTCACCGCATGCTGCTCGGCAATCGCCACGTCGAAATAGCGCAGCGGGAAACGCTCGCTGAACGCCACCAAGTCGGAGCCTTCCTTCATCGCCGGGGTAATGCCCACCAGTCGCGGGTCGGCGGCGGCCATGTCACACAGCCATTCGCCAAACACGCCGGAATACTTCGGCCCGCTGGCCTTTTTCGGCGCGGCGGCAGGGGCGTCCAGCGGTTCGAGCTTGGTGATCGCGTGGTAACCAATCGGGTCGACTTCCGCCGGGGCGAAGCCTTTGCCTTTTTTGGTGACGATATGCAGGAACTGCGGGCCTTTGAGGTCACGCATGTTGCGCAGCGTGGCGATCAGGGTGGGTAGGTCATGGCCGTCGATCGGGCCGATATAATTCCAACCAAGCTCTTCGAACAGGGTGCCGGGCACGAGCATGCCCTTGGCATATTCTTCGGTACGCCGGGCAATTTCCCACGCGCCGGGCAGGCGCGAGAGCACCTTTTTGCTGCCTTCGCGCATGCTCGCGTAAGTACGGCTGGAGAGGATTTTTGCCAGGTAGTTCGACAGGCCACCGACATTGCGCGAAATCGACATGTCGTTGTCGTTAAGGATCACCAACATGTTGGCGTTCACTTCCGGCGCATGGTTCAGCGCTTCGAAGGCCATGCCGGCGGTCAGCGCGCCATCACCAATCACCGCAATCGCCTTGCGCTCACTGCCTTGCAGGCGGGCGGCAATCGCCATGCCCAGCGCGGCACTGATAGAGGTACTGGAGTGGCCGACGCCAAAGGTGTCGTACTCGCTCTCGGCGCGACGTGGGAAGGCGGCCAGGCCGTCCTTCTGGCGCAGAGTGGCCATGCGCTCGCGACGGCCGGTGAGGATTTTATGCGGGTACGCCTGATGGCCCACGTCCCACACCAGCCGGTCGTCCGGGGTGTCGAACACGTAATGCAGGGCGATAGTCAGCTCGATGACGCCCAAGCCGGCACCGAAATGCCCACCGGTCTGACCGACCGTGTAGAGCAATTCCAGGCGCAACTCATCGGCCAGGGTTTCCAGCTCGGCTTCACCCAGTCGACGCAGGCCGTCCGGCGTGGCAGCACGGTCGAGCAGGGGCGTGGACGGGCGTTTGCGGGGAATCTCTTGAAACGTCGTGGGCATCAGGCGAATCGTTATAGGTATAGAAGAGGCGGCAGTTTACCTCAAGCAGTGCAAACTGCCCACGCAGAGCGCCGAACTTGGCCGATATGCGGCTGCAATGGCCGCCGTTATCAGTGGCGGCGTTCGACGATATACCGCGCCAAGTCGCGCAATGGCTCGGCCGCCGCGTCGAAAGGTCGCAGGGCATCCAGGGCTTGGTCGCGCAGTTGCAGGGCATACGCCTTGGCCGCTTCGAGGCCAAGCAAGGCCGGATAGGTCGGTTTATCGCGTGCGGCATCCGCGCCTTGGCGTTTGCCCAGGGTCGCGGTGTCACTTTCCACGTCGAGAATGTCGTCCTGCACCTGAAACGCCAGGCCGACGGCCCGGGAATAGGTCTGCAGGGCCGCCAATTGCGCCGCGTCGGCACGGCCACTGGCCAGGGCGCCCAAGTGCACCGCGGCTTCGATCAGCGCGCCGGTCTTGTGGCGATGCATGTGTTCGAGGGCTTGCTGGTCCAGCTTGAGGCTGACCGAACCCATGTCGATCGCTTGCCCGCCGACCATGCCGGCCGGGCCAGCGGCCAGAGCGAGGGCGGTCACCATACGCAGGCTGATCTCAGCGTTCACGCTGTTAAGGCGCGGGTCCAGCAAGGCGCTGAACGCCAGGCTCTGCAGGCCATCACCGGCCAGGATCGCATAGGCCTCATCAAAGGCTTTGTGGGTGGTTGGCTGGCCGCGACGTAAATCGTCGTCGTCCATTGCCGGCAAATCGTCATGCACCAGGGAGTAGGCGTGAATCAGCTCAACCGCACACGCCGCGCCATTGGCTTGCTCGGCACGCACGCCCAAGGCTTCACAGGCCGCATACGCCAGCAACGGGCGCACGCGTTTGCCGCCATTCATCACGCTGTAGCGCATGGCGGCATAAAGGCGGTTCATTTCCGGGCTTGGCGCAACAAACAAGGGCTCGAGCGCCGCATTCACCCGGGCTTGGCTACTGGCCTGATACGCGTCGATCATTCGGGCTGTTCCGCATCGAAAGGTTCTTCGGCCAACTCCCCGTCGCGCTCCAGCAATACCTGGACCTTCTGCTCCGCCTGCGCCAACGCGCTCTGGCAGTCGCGAGTCAGGCCGATGCCTTGCTCAAACGCTGTCAGCGAGTCCTCCAGCGACAACTCGCCGTTCTCCAGACGCTCGACCAGGGTTTGCAGGTCGGCGAGGGATTGTTCGAAATCGAGTGCAACTTTTTTGCGGGCCATGGCGGCTATTCCGGTAGACGGTAAACCGGCGCGACACTAGCAGACATGGGGATTCTGGGCAAATGAGCGGGGGGCAGTCGTCCTCTGTTGAGCTGAATAAAACGCCTATTCGGCTCAGCGGACACCCGAGCACTGCCCCTGCGCATCCTTGAGCTGCGCTTCAAACGCCATCAACCCCGCCTGCATCTGCTGCAACCCAGCAATCTGCCCGGCCAGTTCGCGCTTCTTGCTGGCGATGGCCTGATCTGCCCGTTCCCAAGGCAGTGCATCGCCTTCGTGCCCGTGCAAAATCCCCTGCAACTCCTTGAGCTTGAACCCCAACTGCTGGGCGCACTTGATCAACGCCAGCAGCTCCACGCTCTGCGCCGAATAGACCCGATAACGCCCCTCCCGTTGCGGTGCTGGCAACAGGCCAATTGCCTCATAGTGGCGTATCGCTTTGATGGTCGTGCCCGACAGCTGCGCGGCTTTGCCGATGTACATGAAAACTCCCTTTTCCGAATAGGCCGCCGGCCAGTGTCAGCCATTTTTCACGCTGCGCCGGTGTAGAGCCCAGCACCGGCCCGAACATCAACGTTTTGGTCGGTTTGATGCCGCAAAACGCCAGGGTCGTGCTGCGCATCTGATGAATGCCCGGCATGCGGTAGAACCAGCGGTAATACCACGGCGGCGTGTCCAGGGCCACCAACAAGTGTGCGGTTCGGCCGAGCAGCAGCTTGTCAGGAAACGGCTTGCCTTCGCGGTATTTAAAGGCAAAGCCGGGTAGGAAAACGCGGTCGATAAACCCTTTCAACAATGCCGGAATACCGCCCCACCAGATCGGGAACACCCACGCCAGATGGGTGGCCCAGAGGATGTCGGATTGGGCGCTGAGCAAGTCAGGTTCCAACGGCTGGATCTGCGTGTAGCCGTGGTGAAGGACGGGGTCGAAAGTGAGATCGCCCAAGCGCAGGACGCGGACCTCGTGGCCGGCGAGTTTTGCGCTGTGGCGGTAGGCGTCGGCCAAGGCTGAGCAGAAACTGGAGGGAGAAGGGTGGCCGAGGATGACCAGGATGCGCTGGGGCATGGGGTGAGGTCCTGAAAATGGGGGCTTTCAGGGTAGGGTGTGCCGTATGGGGGAGAGTCAAGGGGCGCTCTAGTACCGCGGAGCATTTGTGCAGCAACCTGCTAAGCGACGAAGAGCAAAGGAGGGAACGGGCTTGCTCGCGAAAGCGGTGGGTCAGTCAACATCAATGTTTGCTGGGCCGACGTCATCGCGGGCAAGTCGAATCGTCGCACCGCCGCTCCCACATTTAATCTTCGCTGCTTTGGGCATTGCGTTCGCTTAACTGAACAGCGTCAGGGCTTGCCTGATAAATGCTCTACGCAACATCAAGCCGTTTTCTTGCTCCCCGTGTCCATGTCCGTTCTGCCCCAAGGCCGCCAGTCGTCGGTGTGCCGCTCACTGCCATGCGGCCCACTGGAGATGGTGCCACCGGCCAGGAACTTCTCCCACAGGTTCTTGCTGTCGGGGCCGCTGTCTTTGTGCCGGTCCGGCGACTCTCGAACAAGGAGTGCTTTTCAGTGGGCTGGGAACGCCGGTAAAAAATCTCACGCGTGAGCTATTGAGCCTTCCGAGAATTACCTGTAGATTTTCTCACGCGTGAGTTTTTCACAACGAGGTCAGCACCATGAAAAGCAGCTCTCCATCGAGCCCGCAAGCCGGGCCCGATACCGATTCCGCAAGCCGCAAGGGAGAGCGCTTGAAACCGCCTGCGAAAAAGCCGTCGAGCTTTTACATGAAGCAGATGCGCGCGGGCCTGGCGGCCGCCGGGTATGTGAAACACGAGACTTGGGTGCTTCCCGAAAATCGAAGCCTGCTCAAGCAAATGGAGAAACAGCTTCGCCAACCGATTCTGGCTGGCTCATTCATGTCGGAGAATTTCATGAGCGCAGGTACTAACTGGAATATCGATCGCCTCTTCACGGCGCTGCAAGCCTTGGACGAAGTGGTTTCCAACGACATTACGCTTTCTCTCGTTCAAGGCTCCGAGTCCAGCATCAAGCTGGAAATGAACGACTTCGGGGGCCTGCCGATTTACATCGCAGTGGTGGGCGAGCAGATCATCGTGGACACCGTTCTGGTCGACGTCGAGTCCATCAGCGACGTAGCGGCATTCAATGACGCGGTGCTGCGCAGCCGGGAAATGTTCCCGTTGTCCTCGATCGGTATCGAGTCGATGCCTAACGGCCAGGTTGTTTACAACATGTTCGGCGCGCTGAGTTCCGACTCCAGCCTGACCAACATCGTGACCGAGGTGAAAACCCTCGTCGACAACGTGCAGCGCGCCAGCGAAGCCTTTGAACGTTTCTTCAACTAATTATTCGGGAGTATCCAATGACTCAGTCCATCTGGAGCAAATTGTTCACCGCGGTACGTGGCGGTGCCAGCGAAGTCGGCGAATCGATCGTTGACCAACAAGCCCTGCGCATCCTTGACCAGGAAATTCGCGACGCTGACAGCGCGCTGGCCAACGCCAAGCGTGAACTGGTCAGCATCATGGCCAAGCACAAACTGGCGGCTGACCGCGTCAGCGAATACGACGCCAAGATCAAGGACCTGGAGTCCAAGGCGATGGCTGCTATCCAGGCCAATCGTGAAGACCTGGCTCTGGAAGTGGCCGAAGCCATTTCGACCCTGACCAACGAACGTGACGTCGAGCAAAAGCAGACCACCGAGTTCGGCGGGTACGCTGAGAGCATGCGCAAAGACATCACCAAAGCCGAAAGCCGAATCAAAAGCCTGCGCCAGCAAGTGGACATGGCCAAGGCGCGCGAAAGCGTACAGAAGGCCCAGGTCAGCGCATCCATCGCCAGTGGCGGTGCCAACGGCAAGCTGGAAACCGCCGTCGGTACGCTGAACCGCTTGCAAGCCAAGCAGCAGCATCGCGCCGCTGAACTGCAAGCCCAGGATGAGTTGGCGGAGGCATCGACGGGTACTGACCTTGAGCGCAAGCTGCGCGAAGCCGGTATCACGCCGGACACAGGCAGCGCCAATGCGATTCTGGAACGCCTGAAGCAAAAGTCGGCTGAGTAAACAGCGCCGCAGCAAGAAGGGCAGGTCTGCCCTTCTTTTTTTTACGTCGAGGTCAGGATGGACGCCCTGAAGGGTTTCAAGACAATCGCAGGCTTGGCGCTCTTTATGGTCGCGCTGCAACTGCTCAATGTAGCCACCGGTTACAGCCTCATGGCATTCGGCCTGATCCCGAGAACCGTGCAGGGGCTGCTCGGCATCCTCACCTCTCCGTTTTTGCACGCCTCCTTTGCCCACCTGAGCGCTAACCTGATTGCCTTTTTGGTACTGGGGACTCTGGTCATTATCGAAGGGCTCAACCGGTTCATTACCGTCAGCGCGATTATTATCCTGCTGGGTGGCTCGTTGGTCTGGCTGTTCGGGTTTGCCGGCGTACACGTCGGTGCCAGCGGCTGGGTATTCGGCTTATGGGCCTACTTGTTGTCTCGCGCCTGGTTCCACCGGAGCTGGAGCAACCTGATCACCGCCGGTGTGGTGGCGGTTATGTATGGCGGCCTGATCCTTGGCTTCCTGCCGCGCCAGGGTATTTCCTTCGAAGGCCATTTGTTTGGTGCACTCGCCGGGTTTATTGCGGCCAAGGTACTTCTCTCTACGCCGCGCAGCAGGTTTAATGCCGGGTGAACGCCGAGGCGATGACGTCATCAGGAATCAAATACCCAGGGAATCAGGGACGACATGTCGATTTTTCTTTTGTTGCGCCTCTACGCCTCCTCCCTCTTTCACCGCTTCGGCTGGGCAGGGCTGGTCATTGCTTTGGGTGTACACCTGGGCACGGCGTATCTGGGCCTGGTGTTTCTGGGCGAACAACACCTCACCGCCCCCGCCACGTTTATTTACTTCTATCTCACCACCACGCTTACTGTCGGCTATGGCGACCTCGCGCCGCAGACCTCGGCGGGGCGAGTATTTGTCGCCACCTGGGTCATGCTCGGGGGCATTGCGCTGCTGACGGCGGCCATCGGCAAAACCACCAGCAGTGTTATCGATGCATGGAGAAAAGGCATGAAGGGCAAAGGCGATTTCACCGGCAAGGTCGGCCACACCGTGCTCATCGGCTGGGAAGGCGCGTCCAGCGAGCGGGTCATTGAGTTGTTGCTTCAAGATGAAACCTCGAACGACAACCTGATCGTCATCTGCGACTGCACGCTGGAAGAAAACCCGATGCCAGGCAAAGCGGCGTTCATCAGAGGCGAAAGCCTGTCCTCCACCGCATTATTACTGCGTGCAGGTGTTCCCGGTGCCGAGCGGGTGCTGGTGCGAACCCCGTCTGATGACCTGACGCTGGCTACCGTGCTGGCGGTGAATCAGTTGAGCCCTGTGGGGCACGTGGTCGCCCACTTCAATGAAAGTGAAATTGCCGCCCTCGCCAGTTCCTATGCGCCCAGCCTGGAGTGCACCTCAAGCATGGCCATCGAAATGTTGGTGCGCGCCTCTCAGGACCCGGGCTCGTCCGTGGTCATTAATGAGCTGCTGTGCGTCGGGCAAGGCGCCACTCAATACCTGATGAAATTGCCCGAGGCCTTTGAGGCAACGTTCGGCGACCTGTACACGCAGATGAAAGAACAGCACAACGCCACGCTCATCGGCTATCGCGCCAAAGGCGCTCAACAACCGTCAATCAACCCGCCTGGCGCCACCCGCGTTGAAGGCGGCGAACTCTTCTACATCGCCTCCACCCGCCTCAAGGAAATCTCCAATGGGATGGTTTAAACAGTTGATGGGGCTTGAGGCCCCGCAAGCGAAACCGGAGTCGCAATGGACTGCCGGCGAAACCCTGCCAGTCACCGGCCCACTGGGCTTGGCGCCGGGCAAAGGCGTGATATTCGACACGACCCTGAAATTGCTGCTCGATGAGAAAACCACGGTAGTGATCCCCGGCTCCCAGGAAATCTGGGCCAACGGCACCGTTGATCTCGGGCAGTCGACCTGGCTGTCACGCTATTACATGAACGACGAAGATTACTGGCTGCAGGTGCACACCACCGGCGAGATCGCCGGGCAGGTCGAGTCGGTGATCCTGTTCAACTACTTGAGCGTTGTCACCCTCAGTAGTGAAGCGGAGCTGCGTCGGCTGGCAGGGCCACAGAGCTTGATCGGGCTGCCGACGTACACCCACAACGGCGTCGAATACGCCCGTGTGTGGGGCAGCGAGCCTGGCCAGACAGAACTGGTGGCGATGAGCGAACAGGTGATCAACCCCGAGAACACCTACACCGTCGAGCACCGTTCGATGCTGTACGCCCGCGACACCGGCCTGACCGACCGTCGAGAGTTTTTGCTGTTTTCCGTCGAAGAAGACGCTGAGGGCTCCATCAGCCTGAGCACCTCGCTGGGCATTTCGCTGTACACAACCGACCTGAATGCGCTCTAAAAAAGGAAGAACCCCATGCTAGAAGCTCTCTCCATCTCCCTGAACAAAGCGGCTGTGTTCGGGTTTGTCACGTATATCTTGGGGGCTGCGATAATCTTCGCGCTGTTCCAGTTCATCTACACCCGCGTCACCCCGCACAAGGAGTTCGAACTGATCCGTGCGGGCAACGTGTCGGCTGCGGTCGCCCTGGGCGGTGCCATCATCGGTTTCGCCATTCCGGCCAGCAACGTGATTGCCTACTCGATCAGCATCCTCGACTTCGTCGTTTGGGCCGTGATCGCCGCCCTCGTTCAACTGTTGGCCTTTTTGGTGACCAGCCTGGTGCTCAAAGGCACGTCCGAGCGCATCAAGAACGGCGAACTCGCGGCCGGTATCTACGTGGCCGCCGTGGCCATCAGCGTCGGCATGTTGAATGCCGCGTGCATGACGCCTACCCAGAACTGATTGCGCACGGAGCTCCCGATGAAACGAAGCAAGTACGTCCAGCTTTCGCTGGCAGCGTCGGTCGCCATGGCGATATCCGGTTGCGGGCCGACGGAAAAAACCTACGATTTGCAGAAGAAGTACAACTTCCAGTCCGTGCAGCAATGTGCCGATGAAAAGCTTCCGGTGGACGTGTGCTCGGACGCCTACATGACGGCCATGGCCGAGCATCGGCGCATTGCCCCGGTGTACGACAGCCAGGCCGATTGCGATGCCGACTTTGTCGCCGACTGGTGCCAGCAGGACTCCACCGGCAAGTTCATCCCCAAGCTCGGCGGTTTCGAACTGACCGCCGCCGGCCAGGTGACCCAATCCCAGGTCGATGCTGCCAATGCTCAAGCGGGCGGCTCCCAGGCAAGCGGCGGCGGCTCAGGCTTCTCTACCAGCAGCCTGCTGACAGGCCTGTTGATTGGCAACATGCTGAGCAACAACCGCAACAGCTACCGCTCCGAGCCGGTGTACCGCTATCGCGATGATCGCGGCAACTACGGCAACTCGACGCTCAATCAGCGCGCCTCCAATGGGGCAACCTTCGGCCGCTCCAACCAAGCCCGGTATGGCAGCAGCAATTACACGAACACACTGCGCTCTTCCAACAAGTCGAGCTCCGTTGCCTCGTCCACCTCCCGTGGCGGCTTCGGCAGCAAGGCCAGCGCACGCAGCGGCTGGGGCGGCGGTGGGTCGAGCAGTTAAGGAAACCGGGCGATGAAAAAGATCCAATGCGCAGAGCGTCATGACTGGAAACAGACTGCCGACAGCCTCGGCTTTCTGTTCCACACCATCGACGACGAACCCTACTGGGACGAGAGCGCGTACTACCAATTCACGCTCGAGCAAATCGAGCGCGACCTCGAAGACCCGACCACCGAGATTCATGACATCTGCATGGACCTCGTGGCCCGCGTGGTTCAAAGCGAGGAATTGTTGGAACGCCTGAGCATTCCCGCGCCGTTCTTCGACATGATTCGAACCTCATGGCTCGAAGGCCACCCGCACCTGTACGGGCGCATGGACTTCTCCTACAACGGCACCGGGCCCGCCAAGCTGCTCGAACTCAACTACGACACGCCGACCAGCCTCTATGAGGCTGCGGCGTTTCAATGGGGCTGGCTGGAACAATGCATCGAACGCGGCCTGCTGCCCAAGCATGCCGACCAGTTCAACAGCATCGACACCAAACTGCATCAGGCCTTCGCTCAACTGCAGGTCAACCAGCCGTTCTACTTCGCCTCGATGAAAGACTCGATCGAAGACAAAGGCACCACCGACTACCTGCGCCTCGTCGCGGAAAAAGTCGGCATCGAATCACGCCACATCGACATCGAAGACATCGGCCTCACCAGTGATGGCCGTTTCGTCGACCTCGAAGATCGCTGGATTCCCCACCTGTTCAAACTGCACGCCTGGGAATTCATCTTTCACGAGCCCTTCGGCGCCGCGATTGCCCAGTGCGATACCCAGTTTTTCGAGCCCGCCTGGAAATCCATCCTCTCCAACAAAGGCGTCCTGCCGCTGTTGTGGGAATTCAACAAAGGCCACCCCAACCTGCTCGCCTCCCACCTGGATACCGACCCCGGCAAAGCCGTGCCAAAGGGCTGGGTGCGCAAACCGTTCTTCTCCCGCGAAGGCGCCAACATCGAACTGCAAACCGCCGACGGCCTGATCGTAAAAGAAGACGGCCCCTACACCGACGCGCCGTTCATCCTCCAGGAATTCGCGCCGCTGCCGCGCTTTGGTGACAGCTATACGCTGATTGGGTCGTGGGTGATTGGCGATCAAGCCGCCGGCATCGGCGTGCGGGAAGACAATAGCTTGATCACCAAGGACTCCAGCCGGTTTCTACCGCACCTGATCCTCGACTGAGAAACTCCGCTGCTTCAAAGGCAAACATGACCCCTGTGGGAGCGGGCAAGCCCACTCCCCACAAAGGCTATCAACCTCAGCCCTGACGCGCCGTCACCGCCGCATACCCATTCATCAAATTCCGATAATTAGGAATCCGCTGAGACAACAAATTCCCCAACCCTTCCATGTCATTGCGCCAGTCACCCTGCAACTCACACGCCACCGAAAACCAATTCATCAACTGCGCCCCCGCCTGCGTCATCCGGCTCCACGCCGCCTGCTGCACCGTGGTATTAAACGTGCCCGATGCATCCGTCACCACAAACACCTCAAACCCCTCCGCCAGCGCCGACAACGTCGGGAACGCCACACACACATCCGTCACCACACCCGCAATGATGATCTGCTTACGCCCAGTCGCCTTGACCGCCTTAACGAAATCCGCGTTATCCCACGCATTAATCTGACCAGGGCGAGCGATATACGGCGCCTGCGGGAACATCTCCTTCAGCTCCGGCACCAACGGACCGTTAGGGCCTTGCTCGAAACTGGTGGTGAGGATGGTCGGCAGGTTGAAGAACTTGGCCAAGTCAGCCAGGGCCAGCACGTTGTTCTTGAACTCGTTGGGGGAGAAGTCCTGCACCAGCGAGATCAGGCCGGTTTGGTGGTCGACCAGCAGAACTACGGCGTCGTCTTTGTTCAAGCGGTTGTAGGTTGGAGTGCTCATGGTTGAATCCTTTTTTTGTTTAGGTGGGTTGGGTGTTGCGTTCAACATGGGCACAGATTAATGGGTGGGTGGCGGGGGATAAATTGGGTGGGATGGGTAATACCGTCAACTCAGAGGGGACAATGGTTGGAGGGCCAGCAGTACCCGTCCCTTTCATTTGCAGGACGTTTCCTAGAGAATCCCAGCGGCTTGCGCCAGCAAAATCTCGCGACTAGGCTGCGGATCGTCACTGCCTATTCAGTGATCGGGTTTAGTCGCCCGGACTTCGCTAGGCGCACGCGCCATCCCAAAGCCAGGTGTCTCCTCACCTGCACTTTATGGTGGCTGTGCGCAGGGCACCTTCGGGTGCGCCGGTGCCTAGCGGCCGGTCGACTAACCTGCGTACAGCCGCCACCTCTGCTCGTTTAGTCGCGAAAGGACGGTGGTTTTCACTTTCCGCTAGAGGTTTTCTATGGATAACATTGTTTCGGATTTACCCTCATCGGCTGCGACTAAGCCATTTACTGTTAATGAAGAACTGAGCTTTGAAGATGCTTGGGTGAGGGTGGCCGAGTTGCTGCAGTGTGCGGTGGCTACATCGCAGGCGCTTGGTGAACCGCTGGGTGCGCCGCATCGGGCGGTGATGCATTTGGTGGAGATGGCGAAGATGGTGGCGGATCGGGCTGTGGGGTGTTTGCAGCCGAGGTGATACACCTTTGCTTATTTCAATTGTCCAACAGCTGTTTGGACAATTGATTTGTAATTCTCACGGACATTAAAAAGCCGGCTTGTGGCCGGCTTCTCGGGGACTGCCTCAGCTTGTTTTTGACAAGCCTCACCAGCCTTCAAATCGCTCAGCCAACATCACGTCTGGCTGAATAGTAGGGGCATCCGCGGGAACTCCTCCGCATCGCCCAGCAGGTTAGATAGCGCAAAGCCACCCCCTGCCAAATGTGCCGCGCATTCTACCCACATTCACCTCAAATGCCTACCTCCGGGTCCGATTTAGAGCCTTCCCAGCCCAGCAGGTGTTCGTCAAGCGGCACCGGTCGGCGGTTGTTCAGGGTCGACCACCAGAACACCCAGCCCACGATCTCGAAGTTCTGCTCAAAGCGTTGCTCGTGGGTGAGGTATTCGTCGGGGTGTTCGCTGGCGTTGTGGCTGCGCATGCGCAGGCCGCCGCCGGGGCGGTTGTAGAGGTATTTGATGCGCAGCATGCCGTCGTGTTCGACGGCGTAGATTTCGCCGTCGGTGATTTGGCTGCGGCCGCGGTCGATGGCGAGGGTGGCGCCTTGTTGGATGATGTCGATCATGCTGTTGTCGACCATGTAGGCGCCTACGGCGCGGTCGGGGTTTACGTTGAGGGCTTTGAGGGTGTGCAGGGAGACGCGGATGCGCTCGGTGGAGGTGAAGGTGGGGTGGAGGGCGATCTCCACGTCGAGTTTTTCCGGGAGGCAGGCGGGGCCTGTGAGGTATTTGCCGCTTTCTTCGCGGGTGCGCAGTCCTTTGCTTGTGGCGGGCCCTTCGAGTAGAAAGTTGGCCGGTGGGTGTTTGGGGCCTTCGCCGGTGCGTAGCCAACGGCTGGAGACGCAGAGCAGTTCTGCGATCTCGTTGAGTCGGCCCATGGGCACGCCGCGTTTGAACCAGTTGTTCACGTGTTGAGGCGTGACGCCGCGGTTCTTGGCGAAGTCGGAGGCGGAAAGATGAACTTCCCGCAGTAGTGCTTTTAGTCGATCACCTGATGTATTCATAAACAACGAGTTTACTGGCGGGGAAAACACATCAAATAAACCATGCGTTGAATTGCGTACGTAGGGATTTACTTAGTTGTAGGGCGATATTTCAATGTTTTTACTTTATTAAATATTGCGCGTTAAACATTGAACTTCGGGTTTAATTTTTTCCACAAAAAAAGCCCCGAGTAGTCGGGGCTTTTTTGATTGCCGGGGCAATGAGGAGCGGGTATCAGCCTTTGTAGGCAGCGACCGACTTCATGATCTCGGCGCGGGCGGCGTCTGCGTTGCCCCAACCGTCGATCTTCACCCATTTGCCTTTTTCGAGGTCTTTGTAGTTCTCGAAGAAGTGCTTGATCTGTTCCAGCAGCAGTGGCGGCAGGTCGGTGTATTCCTTCACGTCCACGTACAGCTGGGACAGCTTGTCGTGTGGCACGGCGATAACTTTGGCATCGCCGCCGCCGTCGTCGGTCATGTTCAGGATGCCGACTGGGCGCGCGCGGATGACCGAGCCTGGGGTAACCGGGTAAGGGGTTACGACCAGCACGTCGAGGGGGTCACCGTCGTCAGCCAGGGTGTTGGGGATGAAACCGTAGTTGGCCGGGTAGAACATCGGGGTGGCCATGAAACGGTCAACGAACAGGCAGTCGCTGTCTTTGTCGATTTCGTATTTGATCGGCGCGTGGTTGGCCGGAATTTCGATGGCGACGTAGATGTCGTTCGGCAGGTCTTTGCCAGCCGGAATCTTGCTGTAGCTCATTGGGCGATGCCCCCGTAGTTGGCCATGGAACATGGCCGGATTGGCCTAAAAGTGGCGGCGATTATAGGCATATTCTGACGCCGATGCCATGCGTCAGACGTCGTACGGCGCTTGGCGTTCCGTCTGATAGCGCGCATCGCTGGCTTGCAGTTGGTGCAAGCGGGCCAGGGGATCCTGGCGATAAAAGCGGCTCAGCTGCGCGTACACCTGTGGATAACTGTTGGCCAGTAAATCCGGGGCGCTGAAAAAATATTCGCTGGTGACGGCAAAGAACTCCGCCGGGTTTTCGGCGGCGTAAGGGTCGATTTCGGTGTCCACGTCGGGGTTGGCGTCCAGCTGGCGGTTGAGGTCGTCAAACGCGCTTTGCATCACGCTGGCCCATTCCTGCACGCGCATGTCGTGGTGCAGCGGCGGCAGGCCGTTGGCGTCACCGTTGAGCATGTCCAGCTTGTGTGCCAGTTCGTGGATGACCAGGTTGTAGCCTTCCCATTGGCCGCTGGCCAAGACGCCGGGCCAGGCGAGGATCACCGGGCCTTGTTGCCAGGCTTCGCCGCTGTGTTCGCCGTCCCACTCGTGCTCCACGCCGCTGGCATCGCGATGGCGCTGGGGGCTGATGAAGTCGTCGGGGTACAGCACGATTTCGTGGAAGCCCTGGTACCAGTCGAGGTCGCCAAGGTTCATCAGCGGCAGTTGCGCCTGGGCGGCGAGCAGCAGGCGTTGTTCCTGGTGCAGGTCGACGCCGGGCAGGGCGGTGAGGTGTTTTTCGGCGAGGAATACCACGCAGGCTTCGCGCAGCCACTGGTCTTGCTCGGCGCTGATGCCGTCGAGGAAGGTCAGGTGGTGGCGCACCCGTTGCCAGGTGTCATCGGCAATCGGGTGCTTGGCCAGCAGGCGCCGGCGACGCCAGGCGCTGAGGGACCACATCGCAGGTTACTGCGGTTTGGCTTCGGAGGAGTTGTTGCCAAAACGGCTGCGGACCACGCCGATGATCATCGGCACCAGCGACAGCAGGATGATAAACACCACCAGCAGCGACAGGTTTTTCTTGATAAACGGCACGTTGCCGAAGAAGTAGCCCAAGGTCACCAGGCCGCCGACCCAGATAATGGTGCCGAACACACTGAAACCGAAGAAACGCGGATACGGCATTTTGGCGATGCCGGCGACGAACGGTGCGAAGGTACGCAGGATTGGCAGGAAGCGCGCCAGTGTCACGGTTTTGCCGCCGTGTTTGTCGTAGAAGTCGTGGGTTTTTTGCAGGTAGTCGCGGCGGAAGATTTTCGAGTTCGGGTTGCTGAACAAGCGTTCTCCGGCTGTTCGCCCGATCACGTAGTTGGTGCTGTCGCCGAGGATCGCCGCCAGCATCAGCAGGCCGCCCAGTAACACCGGGTCCATGCCGCCGCCAGCAGCCACGGCGCCGGCGATAAACAGCAACGAATCACCCGGCAGGAAAGGCATGACCACCAGGCCGGTTTCGCAAAAAATCACTAGAAACAGAATGGCGTAGATCCACGGACCGTAATTGGTTACCAGCAGGTCGAGGTAGACGTCGAGATGCAGGATAAGGTCGAGCGGGTTGAAATCCATGGGTGGCACCTGTGTGAATGGCCCGACTCAGCAGGCCTGTGCGGAAGCTCGGGTAAGTAAGGCTACATAGGTATGCCGTATTTCTTACAACCCTGAAAGGTGCGCATTATACGTACTGAAAGGTGAAAAGCGTGTGGGTTTTGTAGCGGGGCGTGTCGTGATATTTCGATCTTCTGGTCATTGCTGATCTAAGTGTGGGAGCTGGCTTATTGTGGCAAGCCAGCTCGCCACAGGAGGCCTGCTGGCCACGGGAAGCTCACTTGCCACACTAGTAAGCAAAAGCGATTTGGCCTTATCAGTCCTCACTGATCGGCAACACGTAGTTCTTGAACTCCGTGTCTTCACGAAACCCAATCGACTCATAGGTCTTCTGCGCCACGTCGTTGTCACTGCTGGTCGACACTCGCAGGCGCACCGCGTGGGTCTCTTTGGCCATTTTCTTCGCCGTGCGCATCAGGTTGTCGGCCACCAGTTGTCGGCGGGCGTCTTCGGCCACGTAGATGTCATTGAGGATCCACACGCGTTTAAGCGACAGCGACGAATAGCTAGGGTACAGCTGGCAAAACCCCAGCAGTCGCTTGTCGTCATCATCGGCCAGGGCCAGGTAGATCACCGACTCCTTGCGGCGCAGGCGCTTTTCCAGGAAGGCTCGCGACGAGTCCGGAAACGGCAGCGCTCCGTAAAACTCGCGGTATTTGACGAACAGCGGGGTTAACAGGTCCAGGTGTTCCAGGGTCGCTTGAGTAATCCGCATGCCAGGCCTCAACTTCCAAATGGGTGATGACCACACAAGCGGCCGTGTCCGGATGCTGCCTAATGGCGCGAAAAAGCGCAATCGTGCGGCTAATAGGTTATTCCGGCGGGCTGAGCAGGAAATTGCCTTTCATCAGGTCAGGATCATCCGATTCGATGGTCTGCACCTGCGCCTCGTCCTTGAGATTGACCCCCGACAGCTGGCGACGACACGCCTCTTTCATCAAGTAAAGCAGGCGATGCGCGGCCATGCCGTAGCTCAGGCCTTCCAGGCGCACATTAGAAATGCAGTTGCGGTAGGCATCGGTAAGGCCGACCTTGGGGTTGTAGGTGAAATACAGCCCCAGGCTGTCCGGCGAGCTGAGCCCCGGCCGTTCGCCGATCAAAATCACCACCATCTTGGCGCCCAGCAACTGGCCGACTTCATCCGCCACCGCCACACGGCCCTGTTCCACCAGAATTACGGGCGACAACGACCACCCTTCGGCGTGAGTCTGTTCCTCCATGCGTGTAAGAAACGGCAACGTGTGTTTATGCACGGCCAGCGCCGACAGCCCATCGGCCACCACCACGGCCAGGTCCACACCGCCAGGGTTGGCGACAGCATAGTCGCGCAGGCTTTGCGCCGACTCATCACTCAAGCGCCGCCCCAGGTCTGGGCGTTGCAAATACATGTGCCGGTCCACGGCGGCGCTGTGCAACAACAAGCTGTCACGGCCGCGCTCGGCCATCTGGCTACTGAGGGCTGCGTGGTCGAAGGGCAGGTGCACGGCGTCGCGCGCCTGGGCGTGGGCGAATTGAAAGTCCAGCTGCGCGCTGGTGGGGATGCTGGTGCCGGTGCGGCCCAGGGCAATACGCGCCGGAGTCAAGCGGCGCAGTTCCAACCACGGGTTATCAGGCAGTTCTACTTGCACAGGCGGCTCCTTCATCCCAATTGCTTCAAGGCGTGGCGAAACGCCGGTGGCAGGCTGTTGCCGAAGTGCACCTTGCCGTCGGCTTGCGTGAAGATGCCCATTTTCGCCAGCCACTGTTCAAACTCCGGCGCCGGTTTTAAACCCAATGTTTGCCGGGCGTATAACGCGTCGTGGAACGAGGTGGTCTGGTAGTTGAGCATGATGTCGTCGGAGCCGGGGATGCCCATGATGAAGTTGATCCCGGCCACGCCCAGCAGGGTCAGCAGGGTGTCCATGTCGTCCTGGTCGGCTTCGGCGTGGTTGGTGTAGCAGATGTCGCACCCCATCGGCACGCCGAGCAGCTTGCCGCAGAAGTGGTCTTCGAGGCCGGCGCGGATAATCTGCTTGCCGTTGTACAGGTACTCGGGGCCGATAAAGCCTACGACGGTATTGACCAAAAACGGCTTGAAATGCCGCGCTACGGCGTAGGCGCGGGTTTCGCAGGTTTGCTGGTCGACGCCAAAGTGCGCGTTGGCCGACAAGGCGCTGCCCTGGCCGGTTTCGAAGTACATCAGGTTCTGGCCCAAGGTGCCGCGGTTCAGGCTCAAGCCCGCGTCATAACCTTCCTGCAGCACGCTCAGGCTGATGCCGAAACTGGCGTTGGCCGCCTCAGTGCCGGCAATCGACTGAAACACCAAGTCCAGCGGCACGCCACGGTTGATGGCCTCGATGGAGGTGGTGACGTGGGTCAGCACGCAGGCTTGGGTGGGGATTTCGTAGCGCTGGATGATTGCGTCGAGCATCTCCAGCATGGCGCAGATCGAAGCGATACTGTCGGTGGCCGGG
Source organism: Pseudomonas sp. ArH3a (assembly GCF_022648765.1). Taxonomy (NCBI): domain Bacteria; kingdom Pseudomonadati; phylum Pseudomonadota; class Gammaproteobacteria; order Pseudomonadales; family Pseudomonadaceae; genus Pseudomonas; species Pseudomonas sp. ArH3a. Next base: position 6,214,078 of record NZ_CP080330.1, on the reverse strand, counting down.
TTGATGCCGATCATGGCGTCGCCGTTGCCGTAGAGCAGCCCGTCGAGGATGCTCGCGGCGATGCCCGCCGGTTCGTCTGTAGGGTGGTTGGGTTGCAGGCGGGTCGACAGGCGCCCGCGCAGGCCCAGGGTGCCGCGAAACTGGGTGACCACGCGGATCTTTTGCGCGACCAAGACCAAGTCCTGCACGCGCATGATTTTGGAGACGGCGGCGGCCATTTCCGGTGTCAGCCCGGGCGCCAGGGCGCGCAGGGAATGTTCGTCGGCCGCGTCGCTGAGCAGCCAGTCGCGCAGGCCGCCAACGGTGAGGTGGCTGACCACGCTAAACGCCTGTTTATCGTGGGTGTCGATGATCAGCCGTGTGACTTCGTCGCTTTCGTAGGGGATCAGCACTTCTTCGAGGAAGTGTTTCAACGGGATGTTCGCCAACGCCATCTGCGCTGCAACCCGTTCGCCGTCGTTCTGCGCGGCCACGCCGGCCAGGAAGTCCCCGGAACGCGCCGGGCTGGCCTTGGCCATCACGTCCTTGAGGCTGTCGAAGCGGTAGGTTTGTGCACCCACCGCGTGGGAAAAGCTTGCCATACAGTGTCTCCTTGGCGACGCGGGCAGGCTGTGAGTAAAGCGCCCGCGTCGAGGTTTACGGCAGTTAGTGCAAGGCGGCCTCTGCGGCCTGGATCGCCGCGAATTCTTCTTCGGGCGTGCCTGCTACCAAGTGATGCCGGCTGTAGAAAGCAAAGTAAGCAATTAATACTCCATAGATGATCGCGGCGCCAATCACTACCCGTGGATCCACCAGAAACCCCGCCACCACGGCCACGCAGGCCAGTACCAGGGCGACGCCGGAGGTGAAAATGCCGCCCGGCGTGCGGTATGGGCGGTCCATTTTGGGGCGGCGGATGCGCAGGGTGATGTGCGCGGCCATCATTAGCACGTAGGAAATGGTCGCGCCAAACACCGCCACCAAGATCAGCAAGTCGCCCTGGCCGGTCAGCGACAGGCCAAACCCGATAATGCCGGGGATCACCAGTGCCAGCACCGGCGCCTTGCTTTTGTTGGTCTGCGACAGTTTGCGTGGCAGGTAGCCGGCGCGGGATAAGGCGAAGATCTGCCGCGAATAGGCATAGATAATCGAGAAAAAGCTCGCGATCAGCCCCGCCAGGCCAACGAGGTTGACGAAGCTGCCCATCCAGGTCGAACCGCCGTAGGACAATGCCAATGCTTCAACCAGCGGGTTGCCCGACTTGATCAGCGCATAAGTGCCGGCGCCGCCCGGTGCGATCACCAGAATCAGCAGGGCAAAACTGGTCAGCACCACAATGGCGCCGATCAGGCCTCGAGGCAGGTCACGTTTGGGGTTCTTGGTTTCTTCGGCGGCCAACGGCACGCCTTCGACGGCGAGGAAAAACCAGATGGCATAAGGAATCGCCGCCCACACGCCGACGTAGCCGAACGGCAGGAAGGTGCTGGCGCCTTTGGCCTCGGTCACCGGGACATCCAGCAGGTTGGCGACGTTGAAGTGCGGCACCATCGATACCAGGAACACACCCAATGCAATCGCCGCGACAGCGGTGATCACAAACATCAGTTTCAAGGCTTCGCCCACACCAAAGATGTGGATGCCGATAAAGATGATGTAGAACGCCAGGTAAATCATCCAGCCGCCAATGCCGAACAGCGACTCGCAGTAGGCGCCGATAAACACCGCGATGGCGGCAGGGGCGATGGCGTATTCGATCAGGATGGCGGTGCCCGTGAGGAACCCACCCCAAGGGCCAAAGGCGCTGCGGGCAAAGCCGTAGCCGCCGCCAGCGGTGGGGATCATCGAGGACAGTTCGGCCAGGGAGAAACACATGCACAGGTACATGGTGGCCATGAGTAAGGTGGCGAGGAACATGCCGCCCCAGCCACCCTGGGCCAGGCCGAAGTTCCAGCCGGCGTAGTCGCCGGAGATCACATAGGCAACGCCAAGGCCAACCAAAAGCACCCAGCCGGCGGCGCCTTTTTTCAGTTCGCGTTGTTGGAAGTAGTCGGTGCCGACTTTTTCGAAGTCGACGGAAGAGCCGGTGGGTTCGCTAGGCATGGGGAAGTACCTTCCATTCTTATTGTTTTAGCTCGGCCTCTGTGTGCCGAATGCGCGTTGCAAGAACGTGCGACGATCTAATGGGGGAGCTGGCTTGCCTGCGATGCGGGCAACTCGGTGTATCTGGCTGACCGAGGTGATGCTTATCGCAGGCAAGCCTGCTCCCATACTTGATTGCATTTCAAGTTGAGAGCGGGTCGCCCGTTACAGGGTTAAGTTAGAAAAAGCCCAACGGATTAATGTCGTAGCTCACCAGCAAGTTCTTGGTCTGCTGGTAGTGATCCAACATCATCTTGTGCGTCTCACGGCCCACACCCGACTTCTTGTAACCGCCAAACGCGGCATGCGCCGGGTACAGGTGGTAGCAGTTGGTCCACACACGGCCCGCCTTGATCGCGCGGCCCATGCGGTAGGCGCGGTTGATGTCGCGGGTCCACACACCGGCGCCCAGGCCGAACTCGGTGTCGTTGGCAATTGCCAGGGCTTCGGCTTCGTCCTTGAAGGTGGTGATGCTCACGACCGGGCCGAAGATTTCTTCCTGGAACACGCGCATTTCGTTGGTGCCCTTGAGCAGGGTCGGCTGGATGTAATAACCGCCGGCCATGTCGCCGGTGAGCTTCTCGACTTTGCCGCCGGTCAGCAGTTGCGCGCCTTCGCCCTTGGCGATTTCCAGGTAGGACAGGATCTTGTCGAACTGTTGCTCGGAGGCTTGGGCGCCGACCATGGTGTCGGTGTCCAGCGGGTCGCCGCGTTTGATCTGCTCGACCTTTTTCATCACCACTTTCATGAAGTCGTCGTAGATCGACTCTTCCACCAGCGCACGCGATGGGCAGGTGCACACCTCGCCTTGGTTGAAGAACGCCAGCACCAGGCCTTCGGCGGCTTTCTCGATAAACGACGGTTCGGCTTTCATGATGTCGGCGAAGAAGATGTTCGGCGACTTGCCGCCCAGCTCAACCGTGGACGGAATAATGTTCTCGGCCGCCGCGTGCATGATGTGCGAGCCCACCGGAGTGGAACCGGTAAAGGCGATCTTGGCGATGCGCTTGCTGGTGGCCAGGGCTTCGCCGGCTTCTTTGCCGAAACCGTGCACCACGTTCAGCACGCCCGGTGGCAGCAGGTCGCCGATCAGTTCCATCAGCACGCTGATGCCCAGCGGAGTTTGCTCGGCGGGTTTGAGCACCACGCAGTTACCGGCGGCCAGGGCCGGCGCGAGTTTCCAGGCGGCCATCAGCAGCGGGAAGTTCCACGGGATGATCTGGCCGACCACGCCCAGCGGCTCATGGAAGTGATACGACGCGGTGTGTTCGTTGATTTCGGCGCTGGTGCCTTCCTGGGCGCGAATGCAACCGGCGAAGTAGCGGAAGTGGTCGGCCGCCAGTGGGATGTCGGCGTTGAGGGTTTCACGCACGGCCTTGCCGTTGTCCCACGTTTCGGTGACGGCCAGCAGTTCGAGGTTCTGTTCGATGCGGTCGGCGATTTTCAGCAGCACCAGTGAGCGGTCCTGGGCCGAGGTCTTGCCCCAGGCATCTGCGGCGGCATGGGCGGCGTCGAGGGCTTTGTCGATGTCTTTGGCCGTGGAGCGCGGGAATTCGGCGATGGGCTTGCCGTTGACTGGCGAGGTGTTGGTGAAATAGTTGCCATCTACCGGCGCGACGAATTCGCCGCCGATGAAGTTGCCGTATTTGGCCTTGAACGAAACGATCGCGCCGTCAGTACCGGGGTGTGCGTAACGCATGGGGGGCATCTCCTGCTTTTATGTTTATTGGAGTACAGCGGTGTTGCGCTTGATAAAGCCTAGAGCAAAGGTCGGGCCACTGCTTTGCAGGCCAGGTAAATCAAGGGGTTGGGCTTTGTTGCAAGGCGTTGCTGTGGCAGGTGTGGTACAGCTGGGGTGACAGTTTGTGCCACAAACGGTACAGCCTGTGACCGGTGGGTCTGCCCGGGATTGCAATGGCCGGATGGCTGGGGGATGCTGGCTGTTCTCAAGCAGTACGCAGGGAGAATAATAAGAACATGCACAACGATCAGTTCAGCCGCCACGCCCAGCAAGTCCTCACCGTCACACGCGGGCAAGAGATTGCCCAAGGCCCCGGCAGCGACCCGTCCATCGCCCGTTCCTGGCTGCGTTGCCTGGAGGACTACCACCTCGACCCCGCATTGAGCATCGCCCCCACCGTGCTCGAACACGGGCGCCTGCTGGAAAGTCGCGAACGCCTGCAACAGGTGCTGCACATCGCCGGCAGCGAGATGAACAGCCTGCACCAACAGCTCTCCGGCGCCGGCCATGCGGTACTGCTCACCGATGCGCGCGGGGTGATCCTCAACTGCGTCACCGCGCCTTCCGAGCGCAAGATTTTCGAGCGCGCCGGGCTGTGGCTGGGCGCCGACTGGAGTGAAGCGTGCGAAGGCACCAACGGCATCGGCACCTGCTTGGTGGAGCGCCAGTCCCTGACCATTCACCGCGATGAGCATTTTCGCGGGCGCCACACCGGCCTGACCTGTTCGGCGAGCCCGGTGTTCGACCCCCAAGGCGAATTGCTGGCGGTGCTGGACGTGTCGTCGGCGCGCGAAGCCGTGTCGCGTCAAAGCCAGTTCCACACCATGGCGCTGGTGAACCTGTCGGCAAAGATGATCGAGAGTTGTTACTTCCTGCGTCATTTTGAAAACCAGTGGCTGCTGCGTTTTCACCTGCAGGCCGAATCCGTTGGGTTATTCAGCGAGGGGCTGCTGGCGTTCGATGGCGAAGGGCGGATCTGTGCGGTTAACCAGAGCGCGCTGAACCTGCTGGGGCAGCTTCGCGGCGGCCTGCTGGGGCAGCCGGTGGAGGCGTTTTTCGAGTGTTCGCTGGACCAGTTGCTCGGTCGCGCCAGGGTTAACGCCACGGCCAGTTGGCCGCTGCGTACGCGCGATGGCCGGCATTTATTCGCCGCGTTACGTGGCCAAGCGCGAAGCACTGCGGCGCAGATGGCGAAGCCTGAGGCTCCACGCCTGCCGGGGATCTGCCTGGGCGACCCGGCGTTGCAGAATGATTTTCGCAAGGCTGTTAAGGTTTTCGAACGCGACGTGCCGCTGCTGATCAACGGCGAAACCGGCAGCGGTAAAGAAGCGTTTGCCAAGGCCGTGCACCAGGCCAGTCAGCGTGCCGACAAGGCGTTTATCGCCCTCAACTGCGGCGCCATTCCGGAAAGCCTGATCGAAAGTGAATTGTTCGGCTATCGCGGCGGCAGCTTCACGGGGGCCCGTAAGGAAGGCATGCAAGGCAAGCTGCAACAGGCGGATGGCGGCACGCTGTTCCTCGATGAAATCGGCGATATGCCCCTTGCCCTGCAGACCCGTCTATTAAGAGTGCTGGAAGATCGAATGGTGGTGCCCATCGGTGGTGAGCCCCAGGCTGTGAACGTCAGAATTATCAGCGCCACCCATCGCAACCTGCAGGAGCGCGTGCAGCACGGTGATTTTCGCGAAGACTTGTATTACCGGCTCAACGGCCTGGAAGTCGCTCTGCCGCCCTTGCGTGAGCGCAGTGACAAGGAGCAATTACTGGATTTCCTGCTGATACAGGAAGCAGGTGAGCAACCGGTGGTACTCGATGGTGCTGCTCGGCAGGCATTGTTGACGTTCGCCTGGCCGGGCAACGTGCGGCAGTTACGCACCGTACTGCGCACACTGGCTGCCCTCTGTGAGGGCGGGAAGGTCTGCGTCGCGGATCTGCCGATGATCATCCGGCAGGCACAACCTGAGCGGGTGATTGAAGCGAGTACGACGTTTGCCTTGGGTGATGCAGAGCGTCTAACGCTGCTTAATGCACTGGAGCGCCAATGTTGGCACATGACTAACACGGCGGTCTATTTGGGCGTGAGCCGAAACACACTTTACAGAAAGTTGCGGAAGTATGGAATCGCTCGAAGGACTGTAACTTAACTTACAGTCTGTCGGTCTTTTTCCATTGGATGTTTAAGTATTAAAGAAAGTGGCGACACTTTCAGCAACTCGGCAGCACTTTGTTACGGTTGTAGGAGAGGCTTGAGGTCAGCGGCCTACAGATGAAAGGATGCTGCTGGCTGAGATTCTTTGGTACATGTTTGTGCGCGTGCGCCGTGTAATTTGTAGGCAATGCAACCACTCAGTGTACGAACGGTAAGTGACCGTTTTACAGTGAGATGGCCAAATGACTTTTATAAAAAGTGCTGTTGGGTTTGGGGATAATTTTTATAGAGCTGAATACGCTAAAGCCGCAGCGGTAAGTGCAGAGAAGAAAAAACCATCGTTGAGCGAAAATCCTTCCGGCCAAATGAGTGGAAAACCTACGTTGGTCGGGCAAGAAGTGGGCATCAGTAAAGCGTCAGTACGTTCAGGTTTTCGTTACAAGGATGGCGATGGCGGTCGCAAGAAGCGCAGTGCCGATCAGCCTGACACTCTAAGCTCCCGTGCAGTTGCAGACGCTGGTGTGGCGAAAGCCTATGCACATGCAGCGGCGCACTACGTCTTCCAAGTGTACCCACCTGACGTTCCAGTCGCTCCAGAGTCCACACTGGGGCGTTGGCGCACGCAACTGGATCATGCATTCAAAAGCCCCGGTTTCTTAGAGTGGGCAAAGGAACAGGGGCTTGATACAACTGGCCTGGCGTTAAACCCTTCAACCGGGGAGCTAACAGGCACTGTCGGCGATAAGAAACAGACCTTTTCTTTAATGGACACCTCGGGATGGTCCGATGTCTCCAATACACTGTTGTCTATCGCCAAGGTTATTGCCCCTGGGCGCGACCAAACGCTTAATTACCCCTGGCCTGAGGGCAAGGTGCCGATGTTCGAAGTGAGCCGGTTTTACAATCAGCCGGTCCTGCACACAGTACTGGAGGCCACTGCGCAACTTAAAAAGTTGGAAGAGCACGCGAGCTTCGCTTTCGAGCATATGACTTATGCCTCGCAACGATCTCCAGACGCATTGCAAGAGCAAAAAATAGCGTTAGGTGATGAGGCTAACACTCACGCACTCATTACGGCGCTGGAGCGACAGATTAACGATGTCGCTGGCAAGATCAATTTAAGCCGGGTCAACGTCCCAATCCACCCCGACTCAACGTATTTCAATGAGAGTGAAGAGCCGCTCGGCGAGGTGAGTGTGGCCGACCTGCTGGATGCGTATGGCTATCATGAGCCAAAGAACGAAGAGGCCGCACGTAACTTGGCAAAAACGCTGTCTTTTGATCTTGAGCACAGAGCGCCCACTGTGGACAAAGGTTATGCGCCGGTATTGGTCAGGTCATCGGGCGCTGCAGTGTTGGGCGCTGATTCGCAGACGCAGATTCGGCAAATAGTGGCGCAGTGGAAAGCTCAATCAACACCCGTGCCACCAACCTCTCAAGCTGGGCAAGGTGCGGACAGTTTGATGGGGCGGTTGGTGCGCAAACTTCCCGACAGCACAAGGCAGGCGATAAAAGATAGTCCGGCTGCGGCGTTGGATGCACTCATCCGGTTACCAGACGCGATGGCGTTGGGCAAAAAAATACAAGAGGAACTTGGCGGGATTGAAACGCCCACCAGCGCCATTGAGTATCTAAGTGCAGCGCTTGCACTGGATCTGGATCCGGCTGCCGGTAGATCACGCCATAATCTGGCGGGTTACAATGTGTATGGTCGAGACAGTATCGGTGCTACCCCTTCTGAGATTACGAAGCGCTTCGCTCGTCATCTTGAGGGGACGGTCGGCGTTGAGAGGGCGCCTCTTGCGGCGCGTATATTGTTATCCGTCTCAGCACCTGAGTTCTTGGCAAATCAGCTGCCGCCTAATATCGTTTATGGCTCGCATCTATGGCTCAACTATTCTGTTGAGGCCTTGCGCATTGAAAAACAAGTGCCGGGTGCCCTGGCCAATATGACGTACAGCCAGGTCATGCTTTTTGGGCAAACAAAACCGGTTTCAGCGCAGGGGTTTGATCAGCTCATAGAGGTGCGGAGTGCCCCGATGACTGATTGGGCTGTTGCGAATGATTTTATCAGCGCGAGGGCGGATAACGTTTATTCAGCGACAGACTATCAACTGGCGCTGAAGGCACTGCAGAAGCAGCAACAAGAGTTGGGGTGGGCGTCTGAAGTCTTGGCGGGATCGGCGCCTATCCGAAAAGAACTTGCGCTGTCGGCGTTTAAGAAGGTTTTTGAGAAGCAGTATGGTAAGCGTATAGATTTTGAGAAGAAGGTCATTCAGGACAGTCAAGAACTTTGGCCGTTTAACGTCGCTTACTCGCTGGCGGATATTTATATGTCGGGCGAGCTATTTACAAACGTGTGGGTATCGAATGACGAACAGGCGGTGCCGTACAGTGAGATACGTAAGCAGTTTCATGAGCTGAACCCGGATATCAACAGGGCATTTGACACAGCGTTTGCCAAATATAAAGCGCGAAAACAAGTTGCTTGGAATACGCTGTTCAGGTATCACACTTCCTTGCTGCCTGTCGCCGATCGGGAGATTCTGAATAATTCGGATATCAGCTTCTATGCCGTGCGTAAAACGTACGATGGCGAAAATTATGTCAAGACGGATAATCATGAGCGCTTCGTGCCTAATAGCGAGCCGAGCCCCCAAGAGGCTGCGGCGTTGACGGGGCGTCATGGTGTACTGATACAAGCGGATCGCGGTAATGGGGTGTTTGACTATTACAGCTATTTCCCACTCTTGGCAAAGATAGTCAAAGAGCCGCGGCTGTCGAAAGCGCTTGTAAGCACGCCGCAGAAACCCTGGGCGGGGCCTTTGCGCAATGACCGAGGCGAGGTGCTTCGCATTGACGATAATCCTTATCATGGCGCCCCGCCAAAGGAGCATGCCAGGTCAAGGGTTCTGGTTGAGCGGTTGGCGTCACCCAATACAGACCGTTCTGGATCGCAAGTGCCATCTCACCGAGCAGAGGGGCTAAAGGGTGGTTATTTTTCCAGAAGGTACCGTGACTTAGGCTCAACCGTCAGTCATCATTTTTTACCCGGTTTTGAGCACGAGAAGAGAGCGGCAAAGGGCGTAACCGATAGAGAGCAGGAAAGAAAAACTAATCGAAAGCTGGACGAATTTTTTCTTAGTTTGGCTCCCTTCCATGATGGGATTAAGGCGGTCATTAAAGGAAATGTCTCCGGCGCTGTCTTGGATCTGGGCTTCGATATCTTCGGCTTTCTTATTCCCGGTGCTGGTCAGGCGCGAAAAGCCCTCAAAGCCGGCCGGGGATTACTTAAGGCACTCGCCTCTGGGGCAGTAAAAGGCGTGGCCTCATCGTTCTCATTTGATGATTTGTTATCCGCGCCAAAAAATGCACGAACTGGAATAAAAGCCGCAGGGCGAGAATTAAATAATCTGGCCTCCACGTTACCCGGGGTGTTCTCTCGAACCGTCAGAGATTTTGATGCGCGAACCGTGTACAAACATAATGATGTCGTCAGGAACTTTTATCACAAAGTAACGGGCCATTCCGGTGATGTTAAGCCTATTACAGCGATTTTTCTCAACGGTGGTTGGTATGGTTATAACCTCATAACCAAAACTCCGTATGGCTTGCAGTTGGTGCAGGACAGTCTTGTTGATGCGGTGGGTGGGTGAGTGCTCTAAAACATCAATAATTAAGTAAGTTGGCAGTTGGTTTTTCTGGCTTTTGCTGGAACGCTTTGAGTGGACTTACCACTCATGTTGTGGAGGAAATGGATGGCTTCCTAATGTAAATCAATCATTAGGTGAATCATATGAACGTTGTAAACTCTACCGTGTGGCCGTTGTCTTTCGCTCAGCAGCAGTCGGCCCCTGAGCCTGCGAGTAAGCCAGCACCACAGAACGTATTACCTTCAGCGTTAGATGTTGCCCATGACAGCGCTGAAAAAAGTGTTGGCCGGGATATCGCTGCTATAGAGTATGAGATGTTTGCTGATGAAGGTGATCGTTTCAGTCGAGAGGGACGTGGGAGGCTAAGCAAGGTAAATTTTATTAAAAAGAAAAAACCGCTGGCCCCAGACGGTAATAAGAATCCGGATGTTGGAAAATTACCAGACGCTGACGCAAATAAGCCTGGAAGTTCCGGGGCGGGTGCATTTGATAAAGACATTGCCGCGGAGCAAGCTGGGTTTAAAGTCGAGAGCGACCAACTCGGAAAGTTTGAGTATGAGAAGATCACCATCGTCGAACCCGCCTCTGTACATTTGTCTGTGCCCAACGCAAACGTGAATGGCAAAGCCATCTCGCCGTTTTCCTCGGACACGTTGAAGAAAGCAAAAAAAGAGTTTGAAGAAGCCACCGCTACCCCTGACGCAAACAAGGCAGAAAAGACCGCGTCGGAAGACGTCAAAGCTGACGCCGATGAAAGTGTGACACCCGAAAAGAAGCTCTCGGATACTAAAAAGCTCATCATCGTGCTAGGCGTCCAGTCGGCAGTAACAACGGCGGTTGCCGCCATCACTAAGACGATCGAAAAGCATTTGGGTGACGATATCTCCGCTAAGTTTAAAACTACGCTTGCCGACACAAAAATTATCGATCAACTTCAGGTCGATGTTTTTGACGCCGTGAATATACTGGCTGGTCTTCAGAAGGGTGGTAAGGAGATGAAGCCAGACTTTCAGTGGGCGCTTAAATCCGACGCAGAGCGTATGACGTCGCTTGAGTCTATAACTATCCACCTTGAGCGTGGTTTTGTAGAGATGGCCAAAAAGGTTGGCGTTGACTTCTCGTGGGGCGATTCGCGTATCGAAGAACCCTCCGTCGAGGGGCGCGCAAAAAATATTGAAGGCAGGCTGGCGGTTATGGCCGATCTTACTGCTGAAGTCACCAGAAAGCTCAACGCTCTAGCGTAGTAAGGCATGCGCCTGAGCTTTTTTAACGCCTGACCTGCCTCTTTGCAGTCAGCGGCGTAAAGCTGTTCCCAAAATGCTGTTGTATTCGAAGAGGTCGTGTGCACGCGACGCCTTTGGATGCAATGGCATTTTTTTTTGGGCTACGAGTGGCGGTACTTAATTAAGAGGGCGTTTGAATATTGCTGTGGGCATTAGCACCGCTCAGTGATCAGGTGAATGATTTTCGGGGGTTAACATAGAAGTGTCACACACGGTGTGTTTGCGTGTTCGCGAGGAACTGCTTCATCGCAGGTGCCCACTTAAAAAGAGTGCATTATCTTATCTGCGAGGTGTTAAATGACGAGTGTTTCGGGTTTTAACTCAAGACCGATCTTTCCACTTCATGTTTCAGCGTCGGTTGAAACGGTCGCCCTACCTGCCGTGAAGACCGCCCCGGCGGACACCGATAGCAATGCAGTTCGAAGTGAGCGCAATGCAGGGCTGGCTGATAGCCCTGACCGTCGCGCACGTGCTGATGCTCAAGTGGCGAAGTCCTTCGCACGAGCATTGGCTACACGTTCCTATCAGACCTCAATAGCGCCGCCCAATGTTGAGGTTCCTCTACAGTCCACACTTGGGCGTTGGCGCACACAACTCGACAGCGCGTTCAAAGGCCCAGGGTTCTTGGCGTGGGCGAAAGAACAGGGGCTTGATACAAGGCACTTGAAACTGCATCCCGCCCGTGGGGAGCTCTCCGGTATTGTAGATGGCAAGGAACAAACCTTTTCCTTAAAGGACGATTCGGGCTGGTCAGATATTTCTCGAACACTGTTGTCAATTGCCAAAGCGATCGCACCCGAATACGGGCAAGCGTTTAGTTACCCCTGGCCGGACGGCGAGGTGCCCCTGTACACAGTGGGGCGATTTTACAATAAGCCTATAGACCTCTCGCCTGCGCAGGCCGTTGAGCACCGCAAGCGTTTAGCGGAAAAAGCGCTGTTTGAATTCGCGCCTGTGGCCCATGCGTCGCTGCGATCTGCAGAGGCGATAGCGCAGCAGCAGAAGTCGTTGGGAGAGGATGCTAATCGTCATGCACTGATTACTGCGCTGAAGTCTCAGGTAGACGATGCAAATGGGAAAATCGACCTGGATAAAGTCAACGTCCTCATTGACTCACGCTCTGGCCGGTTTGCCCGCGAGCAGCGCCGGGAAATGAGCGTCGCGCAAATCCTCAAGTTGGAGGGGAATAATGTCCCCATCAACAGCAAGCAGGCACAGGGCATGGCGCTGGCCCTATCCTTTGATCTTGCCCATCGGGCGCCACAGTTGGATTCTGGTGGGGTAAGGCCGGTGGTCGGATTGTTAGGCGCTACTTCACTGCGCAAGATGCGAGCAGTGGTCGATGAATGGAAGACGCGACAAGTGCCCCGGGTTTCAAATCCTCAATCAGAGGCAGCAACGGGCAGTTTATTGCGTATGTTGATTAGCGCGATCCCTGCGCCTACCCGGCAGGCGATGGCCCAAAACCCCGCGTTAGCACGGGAGCAGCTCATTCGGTCACCTGAGGCGCAGGCGCTGGGTCAAAATATACAAAAAAGGCTCAAGATACTGGAGACGCCAACCAGTGCGATTGAGAGTGTGAATGCCGCGCTTATACAAGAACTGGACCCGGATGTAGGCAAGTCGCGCTTCAACGTGGCCGGCTATAATCTGTATGACAAAAACAATGCGGGTGCCTCACCTGCCGAAATTGTTAAACGCTTTACAATTCATCTTGAAAGCAGGGTTGGCGTCGAAGCAGCACCTGTTGCCGCGCAGCTATTATTATCGGCTGCTGCCCCTGAGTTCCTAGTAAGAGACATCCCCGCTAATATTATTTATGGCTCTCATACGTGGGCAAATTTCTGCATCGAGGCTTTACGTATCGAGCAACAACTGCCTGGGGCGTCAGCCAACATGACGTTCAGCCAAATCATGGCTTATGGTGGGGCTCCACTCATCTCCTTGGAGAGCGAAGATCAGCTAAGTGCCGCATCGGGCAACCCTATTATTGCCTGGGGCCTGGCTAATGACGTGATCGACAGTAAGCCCAACCACGTATACGCGTACGCGGACATCAAACGTTCACAAGACGCGTTAAATAAGCAGCAAGAAGAGCTGGAGTGGGCGCGTGCAGCGTTATTGTTGCCGGCAACGACTCGAAAAGAGTTGGCGCTGGCTGAGTTGAAACGGGTTTTTCCAGACGTGGACCCGACAAAGAACGTGTTGCAGTCTCCCGGGGTAAAACACGACCCGGTCTCTCTGCTTGATATTTATATGAGTGGGCCGATTGAGCCGGATAAATGGATGTCGCTGAATAATAAGGACCTTCCTTGGAATGCGTTAAAGTCGCGCTTGTCTGAACTTATTCCCGATATCAATAAACCCTTTGATGAAAAGTTTCAGGAATACAAAAAAACCCATGAAAGTGCGTGGGCTATTCAGTTCAAGTACCAGCTTTCGCTGTTACCGTTGGCTGACAGAGAGCGCATAAGGCAGTCGAATATCAGTGTTATGGAAGTGTCTCGACCCTTTCTCGGTACACAGCTTGAACCGTCACATTCTCTGTTTCCCCGACGTATCCCTCGCCTCCCGACTGCGCCGGAGTTGGCGGCGTTAAAAGGGAAGCATGGTTTGCTCATGAAGGTGCAGAGCCAGGACGGATCGGTTGACTACTATAGTTACTTTCCAGCCCTAGGGAAACTCATCAAGGAACAAGGTTTTCCCGGCGATCAAAACAACGCTAACGACAGTGCCTATTTTGGCGGGAGCTCCAAAGGTCGGGTTGCCGGCACGTATAATGTATATAAGCAATATGGTGAAGTTGATAACGTACAGGATCAACCACGTGTAGACGGTAAAGTGCCAGGCGCTTATTTTTCCGGGCGAAATGGCTCGCTGGGGCTAGGGGTGGGTAAGTTTTTTACGAAAGATTATGAGGCGCTCAAGTCAGTGGCGGCCGAGGTCACCGCGCTTGAAAAAGGGCGCGCCTATGATGAAAAATTAAAGGGTTTTTTTCTTGGGCTTATTCCCTTTTATGATGGCATTCAAGATGCGATCAAGGGGAATGTCTCAGGGGCTGTCTTTAATATCGGTTTCGATATTTTGGGGTTCATCCTTCCTGGGCTCAATACTGCGCGTAAAGCGTACAGGGCGGGTAAGTCGGCGCCTCATGTCATCAAAAGTTTTGTTTTTGCCGGTGTCGGTGCCTCTGTGGGGTATACGGATGCGGTTGATATCGCGAAAAACTTGAACCGTGGGGCAAGTGCTGGTTATAAAGACATTAAATATCTGCTTAATCATGGCGACGAGGTGCTGTCTCGATTGAAAGGCCATTATCAGCGCTATGATGTGACAAGGGTTTACAAGGAAGGTGATATTGTTAAAGGGTTTTATCGGTCGGAGACTAATAATTTATTTATCCCCGTGGTGGCTGTTTTCAAAAAGAGCGCATGGTATTCGTACAGTATAATCACGAATGCACCCTTTGGGCCTCAGTTAGCACAATTTGGTGTAGTGAGCGCGCTGGAATCTCTGAAGGGAAAGTCTTAGGTCTCGTATAAAGCAGCCTAGCGTGCGATCCCCCTGTAACGGTTCGTATCGCAATAAGAAAGCGCTTGTTAACTGGCCGAGTATACACCCGCTTTGGGTGTGTTTTTGGTAGGTGTGACGCGTCTTTATTATTGCTTAATTATGTGTCTGGTCAGGGGGCTGTCGGTGAGAGTGAAATATATTGTTGTTGAGTGTTTTGGAACGGGTTGAGTCTTTTATATCACGTAGTCTATGAAGGAAATGGATGACTTTCTAATGTCAAACAACCATTAGGTAAATCATTATGATATTTTCAAATGCATCCGTAAGGGCCGTCGCATTCTCGAAAATTGGGGACTTTATGAGTGGGGGGTGGACCCGGCGCGTCGAGTCACCTCCCGCTGTTAAGTCCGTTGATACTGCGAAGATAGGAGATGCATCAGGACCTAAGCCGGGCACTAGCAATGAGCATTTTGATCAGAACTTCGTTGACTCAAAAGTTGGCAGCTTCGCAGGGCCTGGGCACGCAAGTGGCACCCGACAGCCTGGAGACGTTGTCGATGGCAATGCCCACGAATCCCCAGGTTTGGATCAATATAAAGAGGCGCAACAACAAAAGTGGCAAATTCAAAAAGATGCTGAAGCTCGAGATAAATTATTTGCTCAGCCGGCGCCAGGTCAAGTGAATGGCAGGGAGGTTGAACCTTTTTCTTCGCATGCCCTGGAAGAGAACGCAAAGACCTTATCGAAGGCCAGCGGTGCGAAAGCCGACCGGGCGCTTTCACTCCAGCGTAAGGATATTGCAAAGGTCGCTGGAATTACGGCATCGATCACAGTGCCCCTCACGATTGTCGGGACATTTGGCGCCAACATTGTTCTCGAAGTCCTCAAGCCGCTCATTAATCCGCCAGCGACGCCTGCCACAGAGCAACGTGTTATGGAAGGACGGGTGGTTGATCATAGTCAGAAGAGCGTTTTCCTATTACTACACTCTTTGGCTGTACTTCGTTCAGAAGAGTTTCATGGACCAAGCGTGGAATGGATATCAAAAACAAATGATGAACGTATGGACTACCTTGAGGAAATGCTTGACTACCTTGAGCCGGAGTTCGCTAAAGAAGCTCAGAAGCGGGATATTGCGTTTCAGGCAGCTTCAACGGGTGGGCAACAGGACGACATCAAAAGCCGAGCAGCGAGCTTGGAGCCCAGAATGGCAGCCCTCAACGCGACCATAGCCGCCATTAATAAGGCGAACGTGAAGAGTGAAACCGTATCGGTATAGGTCAATGTCGGTTTTTAATGCCTAAAGGGTGACTCAGGCAATAGGTATCCGTCCAAAAGCGCTGTTGTGTCGATGTGCGCACGCTCATATCGTACGCGGCAGCGCTTTCGATAAGGCTGACAAGGCTCGCAATTACGCCCTACGTATGAACGCCCCCACCTAAAGAGTGCGATTTCCTACTCCCTGCGCTAACCTGCCTCGATGTTTAAGAGGTCAACTATGCACATTCATATTCTCGGTATCTGTGGCACTTTCATGGGCTCGATGGCGGTTCTGGCCAAAGAGCTGGGCCACCACGTCACCGGCTCCGACGCCAACGTTTACCCGCCCATGAGCACGCAACTGCAGGCCCAGGGTATCGAGTTGACCCAAGGCTACGATCCTGCGCAATTCGACCCGGTCCCGGACCTGGTGGTGATCGGCAACGCCATGGTGCGTGGCAACCCAGCGGTCGAATACGTACTCAATAAAGGGTTGCCGTATGTCTCCGGCCCCCAGTGGCTGGCAGACCATGTGCTGCAAGGTCGCTGGGTGCTCGCGGTGGCCGGCACTCACGGCAAAACCACCACCAGCAGCATGCTGGCTTGGGTGCTGGAGCACGCGGGCATGAGCCCGGGCTTCCTGATCGGCGGCGTGCCGCAAAACTTCTCGGTGTCGGCGCGTTTGGGCGACACACCGTTCTTTGTGATCGAGGCGGACGAATACGACAGTGCGTTCTTCGACAAGCGCTCCAAGTTCGTCCATTACCGCCCGCGCACGGCGATCCTGAATAACCTTGAGTTCGATCACGCGGACATTTTTCCCGATCTGCCGGCCATCGAGCGCCAGTTCCATCACTTGGTGCGCACCATCCCAAGCGAAGGCCTGGTCATCCATCCGACCACCGAGCCTGCATTGCAGCGGGTGATCGAGATGGGCTGCTGGACCCCGGTACAAACCACCGGCGCGGGCGGGCAGTGGCAGGTCAAGTTGCTCAGCGAGGACGGCTCTAAATTTGAAGTGCTGTTTGAAGGGCAAGTCCAAGGCATCGTCGATTGGGGCATGACCGGCCAGCACAATGTCGCCAACGCCCTGGTCACCCTGGCGGCCGCGCGGCATGTGGGCGTGGTGCCGTCGATGGGTATCGCCGCGTTGAGCGCGTTTAAAAGCGTGAAGCGCCGTATGGAAAAGGTCGCTGACGTGAATGGGATTACCATCTACGACGACTTTGCCCACCACCCGACGGCGATTGCCACCACGCTGGATGGCCTGCGCAAGCAGGTCGGTGACGCGAATATCATTGCGATAGTCGAGCCGCGTTCCAACTCCATGAAGCTGGGTGCCCACCGCGATGGCCTGCCGGAAAGCGTCAACGATGCCGACCAGGTGGTCTGGTATGCACCGACCAATCTTGGCTGGGACTTGCCGGCCATCGCCGCGCTGTGCACGGTGCCATCAACCGTCTGCGACTCTATCGAGGGCATCATTGAACACGTCAAGCACCAGGCCAAGCCCGGCACCCATGTGGTGGTGATGAGCAACGGCGGCTTCGGCGGCCTGCACGGCAAACTGGCCGAGGCGTTGAAGTGAGCGGCCCGGAACGCATTACCCTGGCGATGACCGGTGCCTCCGGCGCGCCGTACGGCTTGCGCCTGCTCGATTGCCTGGTGCGCGAAGACCGCGAGGTGCATTTTTTGATCTCTAAGGCCGCGCAACTGGTGCTGGCCACCGAGACGGATGTCACGTTGCCGCCCAAGGTGCAGATGATGCAAGCTTTCCTCACCGAATACACCGGTGCGGCGGCGGGGCAGATCAAGGTGTACGGCAAAGAAGATTGGATGTCGCCCGTGGCCTCCGGCTCCGGAGCGCCGGCGGCGATGGTGGTGGTGCCGTGTTCCACCGGCACCTTGTCGGCGATTGCCACGGGCGCCTGCAACAACTTGATCGAGCGTGCGGCGGACGTGACGTTGAAGGAGCGTCGCCAGTTGATCCTGGTGCCGCGCGAGGCGCCGTATTCGAGCATTCACCTGGAGCACATGCTCAAGCTGTCGAACATGGGCGTGACCATCTTGCCGGCATCGCCCGGCTTCTATCACCAGCCGCAGACCATCGATGACCTGGTGGATTTTGTGGTGGCGCGGATTCTCAACCTGCTCAATATTCCTCAGGACATGCTGCCGCGTTGGGGCGAGCACCATTTGAGCAGCGATGAATAAGGCGCTGCTGGTGGTCTTGGTGCTGCAACTGACCGGCTGCGCCACGGCGCGCACGCTGGATGCCGCACAGCCCGGCGCGCCGGTGGTGTATGCCGGCACGCGGCTGGATTTGTATGCGATTAACGGCGGCTGCTGCGCCAAGGACCGGTTTGGCGCTGAGGCGCCGAGTTATCCACATGTAGACCTGCCGGCCAGTGCGCTGCTGGATACGCTGCTGTTGCCGCTGTCGTTGTTGACGGTGCTGGGTGTTGGGTTTAACGCCACGGGCGGCCTGTAGGTCAGCGGTGCCGCTGCCGGCCTCATCGCAGCGATGCGGCGACCCAATAAGCCAGCTTCCACATTTAGAATGCATTCCCCTGTGGGAGCAGGCTTGCCTGCGACTAGGCCCTTCCAATCAATGCAAAATCACTTCCCCAGCTTGCGTAGCTCATCCGACTCCACCACCCGCACCCCATCCTGCTCTTCCAGCGCCAGGCGCCACATGGCGCGGGCCAGTTCGCAGACTTCAATGCCGCGGTACTTGCCTGGAATCAGTCGCGACAACGGCCCGGCCAGTTGCTCGGCCAAGCGCGGCTCCAAGCGTTCCCCCAGCAGCAGCGAAGGCCGCACGATGGTCAGTTGCGGCCAGTCCTGGGCCTTCAGCGCCTGTTCCATTTCGCCTTTGACCCGGTTGTAGAAGATCGAGGATTTCGGGTCGGCGCCAATCGCGCTGATCACGATCAGATGCCGTGCGCCCATTTCCCGTGCGCGCTTGGCGAAGGCCACGACCATGTCTAAGTCGACGGCGCGGAAGGCTGCTTCGGAACCCGCTTGCTTGATGGTGGTGCCCAGGCAGCAAAAGGCGATATCGACCTGGCCGCTCAGTTGCGGCAGGAACACCGCCGGGTCGCCTACTGGGTTTTCCAGGTGCGGGTGTTTGGCCAGCGGCTTGCGGCTGGGCGCCAGTACGCGGGTCACGGTCGGTTCGTTGAGCAGGCGGTCGAGCAGGTGTTCGCCGGTCAGGCCGGAGGCGCCAGCGAGCAGGATATGTTGAGGTGTCAGGTACATGGTGTTTCCCCCTTGTTACACGTTACAGCTTAGTTGCCTTTGGCTTCCTTGCTATTCATTGAGACGCTTTCGAGCGCCTTTCGTGCCTGCTGTTTACGTAATAACTGCCAATGGGCGATCACGCCTTTGGGGGCCCAGATCTGCGGTTCGGACGCTTCGAAGTTATCCGCCTGTTCGCGTTCGGCGACATGCAGCTGGGCCAATTTGAAGGCTTGTTGCAAATCGTCAGTCTGGTTGAAGGCTTGTGCGAAAAGAGCGTCGCCGAAGTAGGTGAAGTCCGCTTCCTCGGAGCAGCCGAAGGACACGCGATCAGCGCGCGAGGCAGTCATGATCAGCGTGCGCTCATCTTTCAGCGCTGGGATAAACCCGCCGGAGTAGCAGGCCGAAATCACGATGATCTTGTCGCGGTTTTTCAACGGGGCGAGTACCGCCGCCAGCTCATCGGCGGGCAGGTCGGCCAGCTCCATGCGCGGTTGGTCGAGCACCAGTTCGTGTTCGTGGGTGCCGTGGCTGGTCATGTAGATAAACACCAGGTCTTGCGGCCCCGTGCGCTCGGCCAGGGTTTGCACGGCACGGCGCAGGCTTTCGCGGGTGGCCAGAGGGCGGTCGGCGATATGGTCGCGGTGGTTGACCAGGCGGATTTGCCCGCGCGCACCAAAGCGGGTGGCGAGCATGTTGCTGACGTAATCGGCTTCGCGCAGGAACACGCTTTGCTTGCCATCACCGGCCACCGCCAGGGTGTACAGCTCGACGGCGGGCGTGGAGGCGGGCACCGCGGCGAGGGCGGCATCCAGCAAGCGGCCTTGGGCCAGTACGCCGATCTCCAGCGGGTCGGGCAGTAGCTTGCCGTCGGCGTCGCGCACACGCATGCCATTGACCCAGGTGCCGGCCTCTACGGTGCCATCGGTCAGTACGAGGGTGCCTTTGCCTTGATAGCTGTCGCTGTCGAAGCCGCCGATGTAGAAGCTGCCATCGGTGAGGTTCAGGCGGCCTTCGCCCGTGAAGCGCCATTCGCTGAACTGGCCGACATAGTGGCTGCCGTCGACGCCGATCAGCTCGCCTTTGCCGCTGAGCGCGCCCTCCTTGAATTGACCGATCCACACGTCGCCGTCGGCGTTTTCATAGCGGCCTTTGCCGTTGAGCTGGTTTTGTTTGAACTGGCCGACATAGATATCGCCGTCGGCGCTGTTGAAGGTGCCGTTGCCTTCGAGTTGGCCATCGACAAAGTGGCCGCTGAACTGGTTGCCGCTGTCGTCGTTGCGCTGGCCTTCGCCATTCGGCTTGCCGTGGGCGAATTGGCCCTGGTATTGGCTGCCGTCGGCTAACTCGAGGCGGCCGAGGCCGGAATACTGGTCGTCCTTGAATTCGCCGCGATAGGTCATCTGCCCCTCTTTGAGGGTGCCTTCGCCGTTGCGCCGACCGTTTTTGAAGCCGCCGACGTAGCTGCTGCCCGGGGTAGTCAGGCTGCCTTGGCCGTCGAACAGGCCTTGCTGGAACTGGCCTTTATAGACCTCGCCGTTGCTGCCGTGCCATTCGCCCTGGCCGTGCCACTGGCCTTTGTCGAACTGGCCGGCGTACCAACTGCCGTTGGGGTAGTCCACTCGGCCCTGGCCTTGCAGCAAACCATTGACCACATCGCCCCGGTAACGGCCGCCATCGGGCAGGCGCGCATCGGGCGGCAACAGCGATTCGCCGTCTCCGCAAGCGGTGAGCAACAGGGCAAGGGCAAGGGGAGCGAGTGGGCGCATAGCGGGATCCGGATAATTGAGCGCCGAGTATGCCGCAGCCGCAGGATTCATACATAAATTTACATACACTGTGGCAAGGTTTATCACCTCGCCACAGGCAAGGCCTTACACGAAGCAGAGTGACAGCGACTCGGCGATGTAAGCGGGTTTTTCCTGGCCTTCGATTTCCAGGGTGGCGGTGGCCTTAAATAGCCATTGGCCAGGTTTCTTCTCGGTGACGTCGGTCAGGGTCACGTTCAGGCGGACCTTGGAGTCGACTTTGACCGGCTGGATGAAGCGCACGCTGTCCAGGCCGTAGTTGACCGCCATCTTCAGGCCCTCGGGCATGATCAGGATGTCTTCCATCAGCTTGGGCATCAGCGACAGCGACAAGAAACCATGGGCGATGGTGCTGCCGAACGGCGTCTTGGCGGCCTTGACCGGGTCGACGTGGATGAACTGATGATCGCCGGTTGCCTCTGCGAACAGGTTAATACGCGCCTGGTCGATGGTGAGCCATTCGGAACGTCCCAGTTCCTTGCCGACATAATCTTTGAGCTGCGCTACAGGTACATAGGGCATTGCGACTCTCCTTGGTTCATCGTTTTTATAGGTGTGCGAAGTCCATGGTAGATCATCATGGGCAACTCACCCGGTCAACCCACCATGCTTTTGGCGAATGCCGAAGCATAGAGCCGGCGTGCTTATAATGCGGGCGAGTTTTGAGGGGGGATAAGGGATGCTGTTACGTGGCCTGACATGGCTGGTGCTGTTTCAATTGATCGGTACCGCGATCAACCATTTGCTGTTGCCGGTGCTGCCGGGGCCGATCATCGGCTTGCTGCTGATGCTGGGCTTCCTGATCTGGCGCGGCGAAGTCGGCGAGCCCCTGAGCCTGGCCGCCAGCAGCCTGTTGCGCTATTTGCCGTTGCTGCTAGTGCCGCCGGCCGTGGGCGTGATGGTGTATGCCAAGGACATTGCCGCAGACTTCTGGGCCATCGTCGGCGCACTCGTGTTGTCGCTGGTGATCGCCATGGGCTTTGTTGGCGTGCTGATGCAGCAGATGGTCAAGCGCAAGGAGAAGGACCAATGACCTTCGACTGGCAGGGCGCATGGACAGCCGTCATTCATCACCCCCTGTTTGGCATCGGCATTACCCTCGGCGCCTATCAGCTGGTGCTGGCGGCATTCGAGAAAACCCGCTGGATCTTCCTACAACCGGTGCTGGTGTCCATGCTGCTGGTGATCGGTGTGTTGCTCAGCTGCGGCCTGACCTACGCCGAGTACCGCAAGAGCACCGAGATCATGGGCATCTTGCTCGGCCCCGCGACCGTGGCCCTGGCTGTGCCGCTGTTCCTGAATTTGCGGCGGATTCGCCAATTGTTCTGGCCGATTTTTACTACGCTGGTGATAGGTGGCGTGTTGGCAACCGGCCTGTGTGTGCTGCTGGGCTGGTGGTTTGGTGCCGAACACATGATGCTGATGACCATGGCGCCCAAGTCGGTAACCTCGCCGATTGCCATGCTGGTGGCCGAGCAGATCGGTGGCGTGGCGGCCCTGGCGGCGGTGTTTGTGTTGATCACCGGCGTGGTCGGCGCGATGATCGGCCCGGCGTATTTGTCACGCCTTGGCGTGCACAGCCCCGCGGCGCGCGGCATGGCGCTGGGCATGACCGCCCACGCCGTCGGCACCTCGGTGGCGCTGCAGGAAAGTGAAGAGTGCGGCGCCTTTGCGGCGCTGGCCATGAGTCTGATGGGCGTGGCCACGGCGGTGTTCCTGCCGCTGGCCGTGTCGGTGATTGTTTAAACCGGGTTTAAGGAAACCTTTATGAGTCTGGCGCTGTTCCCGCTCAATACCGTGCTGTTCCCTGGCTGCACCCTCGATTTGCAACTGTTCGAGGCGCGCTACCTGGACATGATCAGCCGCTGCATGAAAAAGGGCGAAAGCTTCGGCGTGGTGTGCATTCTCGATGGCAGGGAAGTGGGCATGGCCCCCGACGGCTACGCACTGGTCGGCTGTGAAGCGCTGATTCGCGACTTCAAACAGCAGGACAACGGCCTGCTGGGGATTCGCGTTGAAGGCGGGCGGCGCTTTCGCGTGCGTGACGCCGGGGTGCAAAAGGACCAACTGCTGGTGGCTGAAGTGCAGTGGCTCGAAGAGCTGCCGGACCAACCGCTGGAAGAAGAGGACGCCGACCTGCTGGCGTTGCTCCAGGCCTTGGCCGAACACCCGATGGTTGCCTCGCTTGATATGGACGCCCACGCCGAGGGCCAGCAAGCCTTGGGCAATCAGCTGGCGTATCTGCTGCCGTTCACCGAGGCCGACAAGATCGACCTGCTGCAACTCGATGACCCGCAGCAACGCCTGGATGCGATCCAGATGTTGCTCGACGAATTGCAGGGCGAACTCTTCACTCAGTAGGCGTAGCGCAGCAGCGCGTGGGGTGTGCCGGTGAGGGCGATAAAGCTCAACACCGCCACCAACGCCGGCAGCAGCAGCCACCAGGTTTTCTGCGCCATGGCCGGCAGCGGGCTACGGTACTGGATGACGGTCAGGCTGAACGCGCACACCGTCATCGCCAGCAGCGTGCCGGCCAGGATGTCCGTCGGCCAATGCGCGCCGAGGTAAACCCGCGACAGTGCAATAAAGGCCGCTGGAATACAGCCCATCAGCATCCAGGTCAGGCGCAACCGAGTGGGTTGCCCGCGACCGGCCAGCACGGCCAGCGCCAGGAAGAACGCAAATGCGCCGGAGGCGTGGCCGCTGGGCATGCTGAAACTGGTCAGCGGGTCTGTGAGGATTTCGGGGCGGCCACGCGCGAAAAACAGCTTGGTGCCGGTGTTGATCACCGCCGCCCCGGCCAGCGTGGCGCCGACGAATACCGCGTGGCGCCACTGCCGCGCCAGCAGCAACAGGCCGGTGAAGATAGCGCTGGCCACAAACATCTTCTTGAACTCGCCCAACTGGGTGATCCGCACCATCACCTCGTCCAGCCACGGGCTGCGGTGTTCCTGCACCAGTGCGCTCAGGCCCTGATCGAAGTCATTGAGGTGCGGGTAGCCGATAAACAGCGCGATCAACAGCGTCAGGCTGGCGCAGCCGATCCACAAGGTGGCGCGACGATGGCCGCGCAGGCTGCTGTTCAAACTCAGCCCCAGCAATATCGCCAAACAGGCTGCGACAATGCCGGCTTCCGGCCAAAAACCTTCTGGCAGCGGCAGGCGGAACGCAGCGCCGGCCGCCCAGCCTGGCAGCAGATAGGCCACCGACCAACCGGCTGCCGCCAGGATGCTCACGGCGGCAAAGCGTGGGAAGGGCATGTCGCACATGCCGGCGACCATCGGCAGCATGGGGCGCAACGGGCCGATGAAGCGTCCTACCAGCAGGCTGGCGATGCCGTACTTATGGAAGTAGGTTTCTGCGCCATTCATCCATTCAGGGTGGTGGCGCAAGCCGGGCAGGCGCCGGATGTTCTGATGGAAATGCCGTCCCAGGTAGTAGGAAACTCCGTCACCCAACAGGCCACCGAGGAAACCCAGCAGCAGGGTTTCACTCAAGGGCAGCGCCCCGCTGCCGGCCAGTGCGGCAATGGCAAACAGCAACACCGTGCCTGGCACGATCAACCCGGCGATGGCCAGGCACTCCACGCACGCGACAATGAAGACCGCGACGGCCAGCCATTCGGGGTTCAGGGTCAGCCAGCCGGTAATGCTATCGAGCCATTGGCCCATACAATCCACTCCATGTATGTAATACGAAACCTGAGACAGTGAAGATCAACTGTGGGAGCAGGCAAGCCAGCTCCCACATTGGAATTGCTGGGCTGCAGGTTTCAATTATCAGTCTGTTCAAATCAAAAAATAATCGCGGCCTTCGACCTGGCCCCGGCGCAGCGGGTTCCTGGTGCAATAAGGCGCATAGCCCGCATCGACGAAGCGGTACATCAAATGTTCATCGCGACCGCTGGGAATGCCTAGGCGGGTAGTCTGGATGATCTGCGTCGGCGTCTGACCCACGTCTTCAACGTAGAGCAATTCCTGATCAAAGCGCTTGGCGTCCCACATCGGCACTTTCAGCCCGAGGGCTTTACACAGCAGTGTCTGGCCCGCGCAGAGTTTTTGCGAGGGGCGCGGGTGGCCGTTGGCGTCCGGATTGTTCAACAGCATCTGCGCCAGACTGTCCGGGCCGGAGGTTTCATCGACCCAGGGATAGGCTGATTTGATCAACACGGCATTACCCGGGCCTTGCGCGCTGAAGTTCAGCGAATCGCCGCCACGGGCGTAGTACATATAGATATGCCCACCATCCAGAAACAAAGCCTTACGCTTTTCTGTGTAGCCGAGTGAGGCATGGCTGCCTTTTTCGGCCACGTAATAGGCTTCGGTTTCAATAATTCGCGCTGAAAGCCAGGTATTGCCGACACGATGGCGTATGACTTTCCCGAGTAATTCCCGCGCAAGAACTTGCGCGTCGCGGTCGAAGAAGCGGTCGGGCAGGGCGCTGGCGGTAAGCTGGGGGGCAAAACTGGACATGGCGATCTGGGTTAATACGGCTAAATGTGACCGAATAATAACAACTCCCGCCTTAATTACCGCTGAACCCCAAGTTTTTACAGTTCATTTCGACCATCCGCCCCACACCGCTGTCAGTCGGGCGGCGTCACAGCTATAATCTGCCGCTTTCCTCTTTGCCAAGACTCCCCGACCATGACTGAGTCCGTTCTTGATTACATGACCCGCCTGGGTCGCGCTGCCCGTCAGGCCTCGCGGTTGATCGCCCGCGCGAGCACTGCGCAGAAGAACCGTGCCCTGCTGGCGGCCGCTGATGCTCTGGATGCTTCGCGCTCCGAGCTGGCCGCTGCCAATGAACTGGACTTGGCCAGCGGTCGCGCCAATGGCCTGGAACCGGCTCTGCTGGACCGCTTGGCGCTGACCCCGGCACGTATCGACGACATGATCGAAGGCCTGCGTCAGGTGGCCAAGCTGCCTGACCCCATCGGTGAAATCCGCGATATGCGTTACCTGCCGTCCGGCATCCAGGTTGGCAAGATGCGCGTGCCCCTGGGCGTGATCGGTATCATTTATGAGTCGCGCCCGAACGTGACCATCGACGCTGCGAGCCTGTGCCTCAAGTCTGGCAACGCCACCATCCTGCGTGGCGGTTCCGAGGCGATTAATTCCAACCGCGCGATTGCCGCCTGCATTCAGCAAGGCCTGGCCGTGGCCGAGTTGCCGGCTGAAGTGGTGCAAGTGGTGGAAACCACCGACCGCGCCGCCGTTGGCGCGCTGATCACCATGCCGGAATTTGTCGACGTGATCGTGCCGCGCGGTGGTAAGAGCCTGATCGAGCGCGTCAGCCGCGATGCCAAGGTGCCGGTGATCAAGCACCTGGACGGCGTGTGCCACGTGTTCATCGACGTCGCCGCCGACATCGACAAAGCAATCCGCATCGCCGATAACGCCAAGACCCACCGCTACGCCCCGTGCAACACCATGGAAACCCTGCTGGTGCACGTCGGCATTGCCGATCGCGTGCTGCCGCCGCTGGCTGCCATCTACCGTGACAAGGGCGTGGAGCTGCGCGGTTGCGAACGCACCCGTGCGCTGCTGGGCGCGGACGTGATCGAGGCGACTGAAGAAGACTGGTACACCGAGTACACGGCGCCGATCCTGTCGATCCGCATCGTCGACGACCTGGACCAGGCCATCGAACACATCAACAAGTACGGCTCCAAGCACACCGACGCCATTGTTTCCGAGCATTTCAGCGATGCCCGGCGTTTCCTCAACGAAGTGGATTCCGCTTCGGTGATGGTCAACGCCTCGACGCGCTTTGCCGACGGCTTTGAGTATGGCCTGGGGGCGGAGATCGGCATCTCCACCGACAAGCTCCACGCACGCGGCCCGGTTGGCCTTGAAGGCCTGACCAGCGAGAAGTACGTGGTGTTCGGCGACGGTCATGTGCGCACTTGATGGCTAAACGCATCGGGCTGCTCGGCGGCACCTTCGACCCCGTGCACATCGGCCATTTGCGCAGTGCCCTGGAAGTGGCGGATGCTCTCGCGCTGGATGAGCTGCGTGTGATGCCCAACGCGCGGCCGCCGCATCGCGACACGCCGCAGGTGTCAGCGCAGCAACGCCTGGAAATGGTGCGCCTGGCGGTGGACGGCATCGCGCCGCTGGTGGTGGACGACCACGAACTCAAGCGTGATAAACCGTCCTACACTGTCGATACCCTGGAAGTGATGCGCGCTGAAATGGCCGCGGACGACCAATTGTTTCTGCTTTTGGGCTGGGACGCATTTTGCGGCCTGCCCTCTTGGCATCGCTGGGAGGAACTCCTCCAGCACTGCCACATCCTGGTTTTGCAACGCCCGGATGCCGACAGCGAACCGCCGGATGCCTTGCGCAACCTGCTGGCCGCGCGGTCGGTAAGTGACCCCTTGGCCCTGACCGGGCCGAACGGGAATATTGCATTCGTCTGGCAGACCCCGCTTGCGGTGTCTGCCACCCAGATCCGTCAACTGCTGGCCAGCGGGAAGTCGGTACGTTTCCTGGTGCCTGACGCGGTCCTGGCCTACATCGATGCGCACGGGCTTTACCGTGCGTCGAACTAAAAGGCGCGCTTGTCGCTACGCACAGTCGTGCAGCGAGCGCCCCGAACATACGAGCAAAACGAGTTTTATATGACCAACAAAGACGTAAGTAAAGTTAAGCGCAAAGGCACTTTCAAAAGCGCCCCGCTGCCAGTTGTAGCGCACACCGGCCCTGAGCTGGCTGGCGAAGAGCTGGTAAAAGTCGCCGTGGCTGCCCTGGAAGACGTTAAGGCCCAGGACATCCAAGTGCTGGACGTGCGCGACAAGCAAAGCATCACCGACTTCATGATCATCGCCACCGGTACCTCCAACCGCCAGATCGGCGCGATGCTGGACAAGGTTCGCGAAGCCGTCAAAGCCCAAGGCGTGAAGCCATTGGGTGAAGAAGGCAAGGGCGACAGCGACTGGGTGCTGCTGGACATGGACGACGTGATCGTTCACATGATGACCTCCAACGCTCGTCAGTTCTACGACCTGGAGCGTCTGTGGAAAGGCGCCGAGCAGAGCCGTGCTGCTGATGGCAAGCACCACAGCCCTGAAGTGGGCCACGCGCACTTCGACAAGCTCAACAAAGACCAGGAATAAGGAACGGCTGTGCGCCTGCGTCTGATCGCTGTCGGTTCACGCATGCCCAAGTGGGTGGAAGAAGGCTGGCACGAGTATGCCAAGCGTCTGCCCGCTGAGCTGTCGCTGGAATTGGTGGAAATACCGCTCAACACCCGGGGCAAGAACGCCGACGTGGCGCGCTTTATCCGGCAGGAAGGCGAAGCCATGCTGGCCAAGGTCGGCCCCAACGAGCGCATCGTCACCCTTGAGGTGCACGGCAAACCCTGGAGCACCGAGCAGTTGGCGGTGGAACTGGATCGCTGGCGCCTGGATTCGCGTACGGTCAACTTCATGGTCGGCGGCCCCGAAGGGCTGGCGCCGGAAGTTTGTGCGCGGGCGGACCAGCGCTGGTCATTGTCGGCGCTGACGCTGCCGCACCCGTTGGTAAGGATTCTGATCGGTGAACAGCTGTATCGCGCCTGGACAGTTCTGTCCGGGCACCCTTACCACAAATAATCTGCGCCCCTCCCGATGACCCAGCCGATCCGCATCAAGGACCACGAGAAAGACGCACGTCTGGTGCGCTCGCGGGTCATTTTTGGCGCTTTTCTGGTGGTGGGGTTGATTGCGGTGCTGATTGCGCGCCTGTATTTCCTGCAGGTGATCCAGTACGACTATCACTCCACGTTGTCGGAAAATAACCGGGTGCATGTGCAGCCGATTCCGCCGACCCGTGGGCTGATTTTCGACCGCAATGGCGTGGTCGTCGCGGATAACCGGCCCAGCTTCAGCTTGAGCATGACCCGCGAGCGTTCCGGCGACTTGCAGCAGATCCTCGATGTGATCGTCGAAGTGCTGCAGTTGACGCCGGAAGACCGGGTGATCTTCGAAAAGCGCATGAAGCAGGGGCGCCGGCCATTTGAGCCGGTGCCGATCCTGTTTGAGCTGACCGAAGAGCAGATCGCCCGAATCGCGGTGAACCAGTTCCGTTTGCCGGGTGTGGAAGTGGTGGCGCAGTTGGTGCGGCATTACCCGCAAGGGCCGCACTTTGCCCACTCCGTCGGCTACATGGGGCGGATCAACGAGAAAGAGCTGAAAAGCCTCGATCCGGTGAATTACAGCGGCACCCACCACATTGGCAAAACCGGCATCGAGCGTTTCTACGAGCCCGAGCTGCACGGCCAGGTGGGTTACGAGGAAGTCGAGACCAACGCCCGAGGCCGCGTGCTGCGGGTGCTCAAGCGCACCGACCCGGTGCCGGGCAAGGACATCGTGCTGAGCCTGGACATCAAACTGCAGGAGGCGGCTGAAATGGCCCTCGGCGGTCGGCGTGGCGCCGTGGTAGCGCTGGACCCGAAAACCGGCGAAGTGCTGGCGATGGTCAGCCAGCCGAGTTTCGACCCCAACCTGTTCGTGACCGGGATCAGCTTCAAGGCCTACGCTGAGCTGCGTGATTCCATCGACCGGCCGCTGTTTAACCGCGTGCTGCGCGGGCTGTACCCGCCGGGTTCGACCATCAAGCCGGCGGTGGCGATTGCCGGTTTGGATTCGGGTGTGGTCACCGCATCGAGCCGTGTGTTCGACCCGGGCTACTACATGCTGCCCAACTACGATCACAAATACCGTAACTGGAACCGCACCGGTGACGGCTATGTCGACCTGGACACCGCGATCATGCGCTCCAACGACACCTATTTTTATGACCTGGCTCACAAGCTGGGGATCGACCGGCTGTCTGCCTACATGGGCAAGTTCGGCCTCGGTCAGAAAGTCTCCCTGGACATGTTCGAAGAATCCCCTGGCTTGATGCCATCGCGGGAGTGGAAGCGCGCGACCCGCCGCCAGGCGTGGTTCCCGGGCGAAACCCTGATCCTCGGCATTGGCCAGGGCTATATGCAGGCCACGCCGCTGCAACTGGCCCAGGCCACGGCGCTGGTGGCCAACAAAGGCATCTGGAACCGTCCGCACCTGGCCAAGACCGTCGAAGGCGAGCGGCCAGTGGATGAAAACCCGATCCCCGACATCGTACTGCGCGACCCGTCCGACTGGACCAAGGTTAACCACGGCATGCAGCAAGTGATGCACGGCGCCCGCGGCACCGCGCGTAAAGCGGCGGCCGGTGCGCAATACCGCATTGCCGGCAAAAGCGGCACCGCCCAAGTGGTTGCGATCAAACAGGGCGAAAAATACGACCGTTCCAAGGTTCAGGAGCGCCACCGCGACCACGCCTTGTTTGTCGGTTTTGCCCCGGCAGACGATCCGAAAATCGTCGTGGCAGTGATGGTCGAGAACGGTGAGTCCGGCTCCGGCGTCGCTGCACCTGTGGTGCGCCAGATCATGGACGCCTGGCTGTTGGCCGACGACGGCAGGCTTAAATCCGAATATGGTGGCCCCCCTTCAAGCACCGAGGTTACGGCCCGTGAAGAGTAATTTTGACCGCATCCTCTCCAGTGAGGATGTGATGCGTCGACGTGCGACGTTGTTGCAGCGCATACACATTGATGGCCCATTGCTGATCCTGCTGCTGACCTTGGCCGCCGGCAGCCTGTTCGTGCTGTATTCGGCCAGCGGCAAGAACTGGGACCTGCTGATCAAGCAAGCCTCGTCGTTCGGCCTGGGCCTGTTGTCGATGGTGGTGATCGCCCAACTCGAGCCGCGCTTCATGGCGCGCTGGGTGCCGCTGGGGTATGTCGCCGGCGTATTGCTGCTGGTGGTGGTGGACGTGATGGGCCACAACGCCATGGGCGCGACCCGCTGGATCAACATCCCGGGGGTGATTCGCTTCCAACCGTCGGAATTCATGAAGATCCTGATGCCGGCGACCATCGCCTGGTATTTGTCCAAGCGCACCTTGCCGCCGCAACTCAAGCACGTGGGCATTAGCCTGATCCTGATCGGCGTGCCGTTTATCCTGATCGTACGCCAGCCGGACCTCGGCACTTCGCTGCTGATCCTCGCAGGCGGTGCGTTCGTGCTGTTTATGGGTGGCTTGCGCTGGCGCTGGATCCTCAGCGTGCTGGCCGCTGCCATTCCCGTGGCCGTGGCCATGTGGTTCTTCTTTATGCACGACTACCAGAAGCAGCGGATCCTGACGTTCCTCGACCCGGAGAGTGACCCATTGGGCACCGGCTGGAACATCATTCAGTCCAAAGCGGCCATCGGTTCCGGCGGAGTATTTGGTAAGGGTTGGTTACTGGGCACCCAGTCGCACCTCGACTTTTTACCCGAGAGCCACACCGACTTCATTATTGCGGTAATGGGCGAAGAGTTCGGCCTGGTGGGCATTTGCGCGCTGTTGCTGATTTATTTGCTATTGATTGGTCGCGGGCTGGTGATCACCGCGCAGGCGCAGACGCTGTTCGGCAAATTGCTCGCCGGCAGCCTGACCATGACTTTTTTTGTTTACGTTTTCGTCAACATCGGTATGGTCAGTGGCCTGTTGCCGGTAGTTGGGGTGCCGTTGCCGTTCATTAGCTACGGCGGAACTTCGCTGGTGACATTGATGTCAGCGTTTGGGGTTTTGATGTCGATTCACACGCATCGCAAGTGGATCGCGCAGGTTTGAATAAGGTGAAGATGTCAATGCAAGTAATGCGCGGCTGGGCGACTCGGCATGCGTCCTGGATGAGCCTGATTGGGCTGCTGGGCGCGACGCAAGAGGCGCAGGCCGGTGACTATGATGGCTCACCCCAGGTCGCCGAATTTGTCGGTGAAATGACCCGCGACTATGGTTTCGCCGGTGAACAGCTAATGGGCGTGTTCCGCGAAGCCAAGCGCAAGCAGGCGATCCTCGACGCGATCTCGCGTCCCGCCGAGCGCGTTAAACAGTGGAAAGACTACGGCCCGATGTTCCTCACCGACGCCCGTGTGGCCCGGGGTGTGGACTTCTGGCGCCAGCACGAAGCCGTGCTGGCTCGCGCCGAGCAGGAATACGGCGTGCCGGCCCAAGTTATCGTGGCGATCATCGGCATTGAAACCTTTTACGGGCGCAATACCGGCAGTTACCGGGTGATCGACGCCTTGTCGACCCTGGGCTTCGATTACCCGCCGCGCGCCGAGTTCTTCCGCAAGGAGCTGCGCGAATTCCTGTTGCTGGCCCGCGAAGAGCAGGTCGACCCGCTGACCCTCAAAGGCTCCTACGCCGGTGCGATGGGCTTGCCGCAGTTCATGCCGAGCAGCTTTCGCGCTTACGCGGTGGATTTCGACGGCGACGGCCACATCAATATCTGGAGCAACCCCGACGACGCCATCGGCAGCGCGGCCAGCTACTTCAAACGCCATGGCTGGGTAGCCGGTGAACCGGTGGTAATCCGTGCCGACGTGACGGGGGATCGCGCCGATGAA
This sequence comes from Pseudomonas sp. ArH3a, assembly GCF_022648765.1. NCBI lineage: Bacteria > Pseudomonadati > Pseudomonadota > Gammaproteobacteria > Pseudomonadales > Pseudomonadaceae > Pseudomonas > Pseudomonas sp. ArH3a. The sequence goes on along the minus strand of NZ_CP080330.1, from coordinate 6,181,888 downwards.
GGCCTGACCCAGGGAATCGAGCCGGTCAAGACCGTCGGGGAGTTGCGAGCGCTGGGCTGGTCGAGTCAGAATGCGCCACGCGATGATATGCCGGTGACGGCGTTCCGCCTGGAAGGCGAAAATGGCCCGGAATACTGGATGGGCCTGAAGAATTTTTACGCAATCACGCGTTATAACCGCAGTGTGATGTACGCCATGGCCGTGCATCAGCTGTCAGACATGCTGGTACAAGCACGGGGCAACAAGTAATGCGGGCATCGCCGTTCAATAAACCGCTCAAGCTGGTGGCGTTTGCCGCATTGTCCTTGTTGGTTGTCAGTTGTTCCTCCACCACCAGCCGTGCGCCTGCGCAAAAGTCGGGTGGCGGTACCGTCCGTGCCCAGCCGGGCCTGGACATCAACCGCGCGCACAAAGACGGCGCGCCGTGGTGGGATGTCGACGTGTCGAAAATCCCGGATGCCACGCCGACCCTGCACACCGGGCCGTACAAGGCCAACCCGTACACCGTGCTGGGCAAGAATTACTTCCCGCTGCAGGAATCCAAGACCTACGTGCAGTCGGGTACCGCGTCCTGGTACGGCACCAAATTTCATGGCCAGAACACCGCCAACGGCGAAGTGTATGACCTGTACGGCATGAGCGCGGCCCACAAGACCCTGCCACTGCCCAGCTACGTACGGGTGACCAACCTGGACAACAACCGCACGGTGATCCTGCGGGTCAACGACCGTGGGCCGTTCTATTCGGACCGGATCATCGACCTGTCCTACGCCGCCGCAAAGAAACTCGGTTATGCCGAAACGGGCACCGCGCGCGTGAAAGTTGAAGGCATCGACCCGGCGCAGTACTGGGCCCAGCGTGGCAAACCGGCGCCGTTGATGCTCAATGAACCGCAAACTCCGCAGCCACAAGTGACCGCCTCAACCGGCAAGATCGAGCAGTGGACACCACCGCCGGCGCAGCACGCCCCGGACACGGTGGTCGTGCCTCACGCAGCACCGGGCGCCTCTACCGTGGGCGGTCAGTACCTGCAAGTGGGTGCATTCGCCAACCCGGATGCGGCAGAACTGTTAAGGTCCAAGCTGAGCAGCATGGTCAATGCGCCGGTGTTCATCAGCTCCATCGTGCGTAACCAGCAGACCCTGCACCGTGTGCGCATGGGGCCGATCGGAACGCCTGGTGAAGTGGCGCAAGTACAGAACAGCGTGCGCCTGGCCAACCTAGGGCAGCCCAGCGTGGTTACCGCCGAATAAGAAAGATTGATGGCTCAGGTTCGTACGCGGTCCTGGGCCCTGGTTGTTGGCTCGTTGAAGAATAAAAACCCAGGGGCAAGGGGTGAGCGGGCAACCGAACACGTGACAGTCTGGCAGCGGGCTGTCTGAATAGTTTTGCCCGCGAGGGCAAGTTTCCATAAGCAATTTCGAGAGACGGATGAACATCACCACTTTAGCCAAACGCACGTGCCTGCTTCTTTCGCTGATCATCACCCCGGCCGCCTGGGCGGTTGAAATGGTGCCGGCTTCCCCGCAACTGGCCGCCAAGGCCTGGGTCCTCATGGATGCCGCCAGCGGTAATGTGCTGGTCGAGAACAATGGTGACCAGCGCCTGCCCCCAGCCAGCTTGACCAAGCTGATGACGGCCTATATCGCGACCCTGGAAATCCGTCGCGGCCAGATCGGCGAAAACGACCCGGTCACCGTCAGCGAAAACGCCTGGCGCACCGGCGGTTCGCGGATGTTCATCAAGGTGGGTTCGCAGGTCACTGTCAGCGACCTGCTGCACGGCATCATCATCCAGTCCGGTAACGACGCCAGCGTGGCCCTGTCCGAGCACATCGCCGGCAGCGAAGATGCGTTCGCCGATTTGATGAACAAGACCGCCACCGACCTGGGTTTGACCAACAGCCACTTCATGAACCCGACCGGCCTGCCGAACCCGGAGCACTACTCGTCGGCTCACGACATGGCCGTGCTGGCTCGCGCGATCATCCGCGTCGACCCGGTGCACTACGCGATCTACTCCCAGAAGGAATTCTTCTGGAACAACATCAAGCAGCCTAACCGCAACCTGCTGCTGTGGCGCGACAAGACCGTTGATGGTCTGAAAACCGGCCACACCGACGAAGCAGGCTACTGCATGGTGTCGTCCGCTGTACGTGACGGCCAGCGTTTGATTGCCGTGGTCTTCGGCACTAACAGCGAGCAGGCCCGTGCGGCCGAGACGCAAAAACTGCTGACCTACGGTTTCCGCTTCTTCGAAACCCAGACCTTCTACCAGAAGGGTGCAGAGCTTGCGACCGCGCCGGTATGGAAAGGCGCTACCCACCAAGTCAAGGCCGGCCTGGCTGACGACCTGACCCTGACCATGCCTAAAGGCCAGCTGAAAAAGCTCGCTGCCAGCATGACCATGAACCCACAATTGGTTGCGCCAATTGCCAAGGGTGACGTTATCGGTAAAGTCGAAGTGAAACTGGACGACAAAGTGGTGCACAGCGCCGACCTGATCGCTCTGGAATCCGTCGACGAAGGTGGTATCTTCCGCCGCGTGTGGGATAGCATCCGTCTATTCTTCTACGGCTTGTTCAACTGATTGTGTGCACCTGCAAAGCCCTGCGTTGATCCGACGCGGGGCTTTGCCCGTCGCCACGGCTTACCGCTTACGAGGCCGTTCTGCCATGACCGATAAAGAAGTAGAAGTAAAGGCGCCAAAGATCGAATTCCCGGTGACCGATTATCCTATCAAGGTGATCAGCGACACGGGTGTGGGCCGCAAAGACAGGATTATCGAGATCGTGCGTGTACACGCGACGATCAACGACAACCGAGTGGACGAGCGTTTGAGCTCCAACGGTAAATACACCACGATCCAGTTGCACATCGTTGCGACCGGTCAAGACCAGCTCTACGACATCAACAGCGAACTGCGGGCTACCGGCTTCGTGCACATGGTGTTGTGATGTCACAGGTTCTGGGCTTTCGCGAGCTCGGCCAGGTGGCCTACGAGCCGGTCTGGCACGCCATGCAGCGCTTCACCAATGAACGCGGCAGCTCGGCCCCGGATGAAATCTGGCTGGTGGAACACCCGCCGGTGTTTACCCAGGGCCAGGCCGGCAAGGCCGAGCATCTGCTGCTGCCGGGGGATATTCCGGTGGTGCAGGTCGACCGAGGGGGTCAAGTGACTTACCATGGGCCGGGTCAGCTTGTAGCGTATCTATTGCTGGACGTACGCAAGCTTGGGTTTGGCGTACGTGACCTGGTAAGCCGCATGGAAGCTTGCCTGATCGAGCTGTTGGCCAGTTACGGCGTAAGCGCCGCGGCCAAGCCCGATGCACCCGGAGTGTACGTGGACGGCGCGAAAATCGCGTCCCTTGGTTTGCGGATTCGCCACGGTTGTTCCTTTCATGGCCTTGCCTTGAACGTGGACATGGACCTGGCGCCGTTCGGGCGCATCAACCCTTGCGGTTACGCAGGGTTGGCGATGACCCAACTGAGCGACCACGCCACACCGATTAAATTTGCCGAGGTAAGTGCCCGGCTGCGTGCGCAGCTCGTCAAACACCTCGACTATGCTGAGCAGACGACCCTTACGGGCGGAATCGACTGATTATGACTACTGATGCAGTGCAAACCATGATCCCGACGCTGGACATCACCGAGCGTCCGGCCCCGGCCCCGCGTGCCAAGGTGGAAGCCGGCGTCAAGCTGCGCGGCGCCGAGAAGGTTGCACGCATCCCGGTCAAGATCATCCCGACCACCGAACTGCCGAAAAAACCTGACTGGATCCGCGTGCGTATCCCGGTTTCGCCGGAAGTCGACCGTATCAAGGCCCTGCTGCGCAAACACAAGCTGCACAGCGTGTGCGAGGAAGCGTCCTGCCCGAACCTGGGTGAATGCTTCTCCGGCGGCACAGCCACCTTCATGATCATGGGTGACATCTGCACCCGTCGTTGCCCGTTCTGCGACGTCGGCCACGGTCGGCCGAAGCCATTGGACGTCAACGAGCCGCAAAGCCTGGCCATCGCCATCGCTGACCTGAAACTTAAATACGTAGTGATCACCTCGGTAGACCGCGACGACCTGCGTGACGGCGGTGCCCAGCACTTTGCCGACTGCATCCGCGAGATCCGTAAGCTGTCGCCAAACGTGATGCTCGAAACCCTGGTGCCCGATTACCGTGGCCGCATGGACGTCGCGCTGGAAATCACCGCCGCCGAGCCACCGGATGTGTTCAACCACAACTTGGAAACCGTGCCACGCCTGTACAAGGCCGCGCGCCCAGGTTCGGACTACCAGTGGTCGCTGACCCTGCTGCAACGATTCAAGCAGATGATGCCGCACATCCCGACCAAATCCGGCCTGATGCTGGGCTTGGGCGAAACCGACGAAGAAGTCATCGAAGTCATGAAGCGCATGCGCGAACACGACATCGACATGCTGACCCTGGGCCAATACCTGCAACCGTCGCGCAGCCACTTGCCGGTGCAGCGTTTCGTGCACCCGGACATCTTCGCCTGGTTCGCCGAGGAAGGTTACAAGATGGGCTTCAAAAACGTGGCTTCCGGCCCGTTGGTGCGCTCCTCGTACCATGCTGACGAGCAAGCCAAGCTGGTCAAGGCAAGCCTGGTTTCGTAATAACGGGTTGCGCAACACCGCTATCCAATGTGGGAGCGGGCTTGTGTGGGAGCTGGCTTGCCTGCGATTGCATCACCTCGGTTTGGCTGATAAACCGAGGCGTGTGCATCGCAGGTAAGCCAGCGCCCACTGGCCCAGCTCCCACATTTCGTTGCGCGTTAATTAGGGAGAATCGTGGATGACCGTCGCCGTACCTGCTCTACGCCCCGAAGGCATAATCGGCCTGATCGCCCCCGCCGGCCCCGCTGCCCTCGACGTTGAAAAAGCCGGGCAATGGATGCGCGCCCGTGGCCATGAGCTGCGGGTTTTTCCAGGTGTATACGAACGTGACGGTTACCTCGCCGGCAGCGATGACGTGCGCCTGCGCGACTTGCACGCCGCCTTCGCCGACCCCGAAATCGATGCGATCTTCTGCCTGCGTGGCGGCTACGGCACACCGCGTCTACTGGATCGGCTCGATTTCGACTTGATTCGGGCAAACCCCAAACCATTCGTGGGTTATAGCGACATCACCGCATTGCACCTTGCCATCAACCGTTACGCAGGCTTTGTGACCTTTCACGGGCCGATGCTCAATGCCGATTTGCTTGGCGATAAGCAGCAGCCGACTGAGTCATCGTTATTCAGCCTGCTGCGCGGTCAACTGGGCGCCGGCAGCGTGCTCGCGCACCCGGTGGCCTACCCGTTGACCACCATTGAACCTGGCATCGCCTGTGGGCGCTTGCTGGGTGGCAACTTGTCGATGATCGCGGCAGTGATGGGCACGGCTTATGAGATCGACGCTGACGGCATCATTCTGCTGATCGAAGACGTCAACGAGCCCATCTACCGCATCGACCGCCTGCTGACGCATCTGCGCCTGGCGGGCAAGCTTGCGCAGGTCGCCGGCGTGCTGGTGGGGGATGTGTCGGGTGTGGATAAGGCTGCGTTGGAACGGCTGCTCAAGCAGACCTTCGAACCGCTGTGCATTCCGGTCTTGTCCGGCTGGCGCAGTGGGCACTGTGACCCGAACCTGACGCTGCCGATGGGCGCGTTGGTGCGGTTGGATGCGGGGGAGCAGCGGTTGGTGTTGGAGCAGGATGTAGTGTTGAAATAGCTGGTTGATCGTTCCCACGCTCTGCGTGGGAATGCATCCTGTGACGCTCCGCGTCGCGACCTCAAGAGCAGACGCAGAGCGTCCAGGGCGACATTCCCACGCTGAGCGTGGGAACGATCGTGCTCTCAGCGGCCCTGCAACGATTCCAACAGCTTCACCGTCGGATACCCATCCGCCGGCCAGCCCAACGACTGCTGCGCCGCGCGAATCGCTTTGCGCGTATTGGCGCCGATAATCCCGTCCGGGTTGCCAGCGTCATAACCCTTGGCGCTGAGCACTGTCTGCAAATCAATGCGCTGGGAACGACTCAGCGGCAGTTCATCTTTAGGCCAACTGCCACGAATCACTCCACCGCCACCAAACTGCTCCGACAGCAGGTTAACGGCCAGGGCGTAGGACGAGGAGTTGTTGTACCTGAGGACCGCACGAAAGTTGTCCAGCACCAGAAACGCCGGGCCACGGTAGCCGGCCGGCAGCAGCAGGGCGGCGGACAGTTGGTCGACATTGGCCGGCAAGCTTGCGCCAGGTGGTAGTTGGATACCGAGTTTCAGCCAGTCGGCGACGGTCTTGCGCACGCCACCGTCTGCCAGGGCGTAATCGAAGTTCGCCGGCAGCTGCTTCACCTCGAAGCCCCACGGCTGACCCTTCTGCCATCCCGAGCTCTGCAGGTAGTGAGCGGTGGAAGCGAGGGCGTCGGCTGGGCTGTTCCAGATATCGCGGCGACCGTCGCCGTCGAAGTCAACGGCGTGGGTGTTGTAGACGGTCGGGATGAACTGAGTCTGGCCCATCGCGCCGGCCCAGGAACCTTTCATCTGGTCGGCTTGAATATCGCCATGCTGGATGATCTGTAACGCTGCCAGCAATTGCGCCTGTGCAAATGCCCGGCGGCGACCTTCATAAGCCAGGGTCGCCAGAGAGCCGATCACCGAATTACTGCCCTGGAACTGGCCAAAGTTGCTTTCCATGCCCCACACCGCGACCAGCGCCCGGCGATCAACACCATAGCGGTCCTCGATGCGCTGCAGGATATCGGCGTACTTGACCAGCGCAGCCCGCCCATTACGCACGCGCACCGGCGACAGGGCACTGTCGAGGTATTCCCAAACCGGGCGGGAGAATTCCGGCTGGCTGCGGTCGGCGCGAATCACCGATTCATTGGGGGTGACACCAGCAAAGGCGTTGTCGAAGACGGCGGGTGTGATCCCGGCTTTCAAGGCTTCGACGCGAAAGCCAGCCATCCATTCGGCAAACGTCTGGGGCGGCTGGGTATCAAGATTGTCTGCTGCCAATGGGGCAACCACGGCGGGCGCGACGGCCGGTGCGGCCTGGAGTTTCGGCAGGGGTTGGGCGTCTGCGGCGGTGGGTTTTTCCGCGCAGGCGACAAGCAGAATAAGGCTGGAGGCAGCGATCAATTGGCGAAGGTGCCAACGACGGGAAAGATTAGAGGGCATGCACAGGTCCAGGGATTACAAATCAGGTGCAGACCTTATCATGCCGGAGGGGCGCTTGCCTTCAGGCTGCCAGAAAGTAAGAAGCCTCCCAGCTATTAGACTGGAAGGCTTCGCGGCGGTAGCTGCCTTTGCCCTTGCCGGCGCGTTCCTGACGGCTGCGGAACAGTGGCTGGGCGATGATGGATTTGGCCTTGTTGGGGCCATGCTTGGATGGCTTTTTGCTCATGGTCAGTACGCTCTGGAGATGGGATGAAGCGGTGCAAATAATCTGCCGAAGTGGCGCGGCTGTAAAGCCCGGCGCTGTGTAGGCGGTTTCACACTATCAAGTGGGCGCGGTTAATGTGGGAGCAGGCAAGCCTGCGATATCGGTGTATCAATGCCAGAAATGCAAGCTGACTCACCGCCATCGCAGGCAAGCCAGCTCCCACAGGAAAACATCGGGTGTTTGGAGGGGGTTATTCAGCCGGCAATGACAGGCGTTGGCCAGACATCAAAAGTGACAAACGACTCAGGCTCATCCACGGCGAGCCCGCCGCCTGGCCTTTGATTTGCGCGTCGATGCGCTGCGCTTCCAGCAACAGTTGCGCCCAGCGTTGCGCTGAGTGGCGCTGCAGGGCTTTGCTCATCAGCGGTTTGCGTTTGTCCCACACCGGTGGCCGGGCCTGGCTGAAGCATTTGTCCAGCGCAGTGCCCTGGCTGTATTGCAGGGAAATATTGGCCAGCACCCGCAGTTCCCGGGCCAGGGCCCACAGAATCACTGGTGGCTCCACGCCTTCGCCGCGCAGCCCTTCGAGCATGCGCAGGGCGTGGGCGGGTTCGCCGTTAAGAATCGCATCCACCAGCCCGAACACGTCAAAGCGCGCGCTGTCGGCCACCGCGCCTTGCACGGTTTCGACGGTGATTTGCCCGTCTTCGGCCATCAGCTTGAGCTTTTCGATCTCCTGGGCGGCGGCAAGCAAGTTGCCTTCGACCCGGGCGGCGATCAACTCCACAGCGTCTTGCGTCGCCGACAGCCCCGATTGGGACAGGCGCTGACGAATCCACTGCGGCAACTGGTTGCTGTCCACTGGCCAGATCTGGATGAAGTGGGTTTGTGGGCCTTCTACCAGCGCCTTGCCCCACTTGGTTTTCTGCGCGCTGCCGTCAAGCTTGGGCAGGCTGATCAGCAACACCGTGTCTTCGGCGGGCCGCGAGCAGTATTCCATCAAGGCCGCCGCGCCCTTGTCCCCAGGCTTGCCCGAAGGCAGGCGCAGTTCCAAGAGGCGTTTTTCGGCGAACAGCGACATGCTCGCGCCGGCTTGCAGCAGCGTGCCCCAGTCGAAACTGGCGTCGGCGCTGAATACCTGGCGTTCGTCGAAGCCTTGCTGGCGTGCGGCGGTGCGAATGGCGTCTGCGGCTTCCTGGCACAGCAGCGGGTCATCACCGCTGACGATATAGACAGGCGCGAGGCCACCTTGCAGGTGTTTGGCGAGTTGGGCAGGGGCGAGTTTCATAGGCGGGCGGAACGGGGCGCCAGGGGCGCCCCGTCAGGCTTACTCGACAGGGACTTCAACAGGCGATTGTTTCGGCGTGTTGTCTTCGTACTCTTTCGCAGCTTTCAGGGCGTCGGCGTCAGCCCTGGCCTTGTTGTCGGCGGTGAGTTGCAAGGCGGCCAGTTTTTCCGGGGTCAGCTGTTGCAGGCGCACCATCATGCGCTGGATCAGCTCACGACGCATTTCCTTGCGAACCTGGATAATTTCCGAGTCCGAACCTACCAGGTTGTTGCCATCGTGGCTGACGACCTTTTGCACTTCGATCTTGTCGCCCATCAGCGGCAGATGGTCGCGGCCCTGTACTTCGAAGTTGAGCGCGGTGCTCAGCTCGATGTCCGACGCACGACCGGCGCTCGCGTAGCTGAGGTTACGCTGTGTTTCGCGCTCGTCTACCAGGTTCAGTTTATAGGTCGCGCCGGTGTAGACACGCACGCCGCTGTTTTCCAGGGTCTGGCGCAGCTGAGTCACGGTGTCGCCATAGGCGTTGCGGGCGCTGAGGTCCAGTTCCTTGAGCGACAGTTCATTGGTGCCGGTGCCGCGCAGCTGGAAGCCGCAAGCGCTCAGCAGCACAGCGAGGCCCATCACCAGCAAATTGCGTTTGATCATTTTGTTGCTCCCCTTGAAACCATGTGGGCCTTATCGAGGCCTTAAAGGTTTAGTTCGGCGCAGGGCTCAAGCCCTGCGCCCGATCCGATTAGCTAGCGACGATGTTGACCAGTTTGCCGGGCACTACGATCACTTTGCGGATCGTCAGGCCTTCGGTAAAGCGCAGCACGTTCTCGTTGACGCGGGCGGCCGCTTCAACGTCTTCGCGGCTGGCGCTGGCTGGCATATCAATCTGGCCACGCAGTTTACCGTTGACCTGGATGACCAGTTGCAGCGTGTCCTGTACCAGGGCGCTGTCATCCTGAACCGGCCAGCGCGCATCGATCACCGCGCCGCTGTGGCCCAAACGGCTCCACAGTTCGTGGCTGATGTGCGGCGTGATCGGGGCCAGCAGCAGAACTACCGCTTCCAGGCCTTCCTGTAACAGCGCGCGGTCTTGTTCCGTAGTGTGCGGTGCTTTTTCCAGCACGTTCATCAGCGTCATCACCTGGGCGATGGCGGTGTTGAACTTGTGGTTTTGACCCACGTCCTGGCTGGCTTGGCGGATAGCCAAGTGAGTGCTGCGGCGAATGGCTTTTTGTTCATCGCTCAAGGACGCCACGTCCAGTTTGCCCGGCAAGCCCTGGCTGACATGGGCGTGCGCCAGGCGCCAGACGCGCTTGAGGAAACGGTGCGAGCCTTCGACGCCGGAGTCGGACCATTCGGCGCTCATGTCGGGCGGCGAAGCGAACATCATGAACAGGCGGCAGGTGTCGGCGCCGAACTGATCGATCATCGACTGCGGGTCGACGCCGTTGTTCTTCGACTTGGCCATCTTCTCAGTGCCGCCGATTTCCACCGGCAGGCCGTCGGATTTCAACGTGGCGCTGATCACCTTGGCTTTGCTGTCACGCTCAAGCTCGACGTCTGCCGGGTTGAACCAGGTGTAGGCGCCATTGGCTTCGCGGCGATAGTAAGTGTCGGCGATCACCATGCCCTGAGTCAGCAGGTTCTTGAACGGCTCATCAGAGCTGACCAACCCTTCGTCACGCATCAGCTTGTGGAAGAAGCGCGCGTAGAGCAGGTGCAGAATGGCGTGTTCGATACCGCCGATGTACTGATCCACCGGCAACCAATGGTCGGCCGCGGATTTTTCTACCAGGCCACCTTCATAGTGCGGCGAGGCGTAGCGGGCGTAGTACCACGAGGACTCGACGAAGGTGTCCATGGTGTCGGTTTCACGCTTGGCCGGTGCACCGCATTTCGGGCAGGCGCACTCGTAGAACTCGGGCATGCGCGCCAATGGTGAACCGGCGCCATCCGGCACCACGTCTTCGGGCAGCACCACCGGCAGTTGGTCTTCCGGCACTGGCACGTCACCGCAGGTTTGGCAGTGGATGATCGGAATCGGGCAGCCCCAGTAGCGCTGGCGGCTGATACCCCAGTCGCGCAGGCGGAACTGGGTGCGCGAGGCACCGAGGTTTTTCTTGATCAGTGCCACTTCGATGGCGTCGAAAGCACCCTGGAAATCCAGGCCGTCGAACTCGCCGGAGTTGATCAGTTCGCCGTGCTCACCGTAGGCGTCTTGCCACGGGGCCGGGTTGGTATCACCCACGCTTGTACGCACGACGGACTTAATCGGCAGGCTGTACTGGGTGGCGAATTCGAAGTCGCGCTCGTCGTGGGCCGGCACAGCCATTACTGCGCCATCGCCGTAGTGCATCAGCACGTAGTTGGCGACCCATACCGGCAGCTTCTCACCGGTCAGCGGGTGCTCGACGAACAGCCCGGTTGGCAGGCCTTTTTTCGCTTGGGTGGCGACGTCGGCTTCGGCCACGCTGCCGCCTTTGCATTCGGCGATGAAGGCCTGCAGCTCAGGGTTGTTCTGTGCGGCTTGGGTGGCCAGCGGGTGTTCAGCGGCCACGGCGACGTAGGTCGCGCCCATCAATGTGTCCGGGCGGGTGGTGAAGACTTTGAGTGCGCCCGCCGCGCCGATGGAATCGACGTTGTACGGGAATTGCACTTCCATGCCCTTGGATTTGCCGATCCAGTTGCGCTGCATGGTCTTGACCTGTTCAGGCCAGCCCGGCAGGTCGTCGAGGCTCGACAAGAGTTCATCGGCGTAGGCCGTGATCTTGAAGTAGTACATTGGGATTTCGCGCTTTTCGATCAGCGCGCCGGAGCGCCAGCCGCGACCGTCGATGACCTGTTCGTTGGCCAGTACGGTCTGGTCGATCGGGTCCCAGTTCACGGTGCCGCTTTTTTTGTAGATCACCCCTTTTTCGAACAGGCGCGTGAACAGCCATTGTTCCCAGCGGTAGTAATCCGGCTTGCAGGTGGTCACCTCGCGGGACCAGTCCACCGCCAGGCCCAGGCTGCGCAGCTGGGTCTTCATGTAGGCGATGTTTTCGTAGGTCCACTTGGCGGGCGCCACGTTGTTTTTCATCGCGGCGTTTTCCGCCGGCATGCCGAAGGCGTCCCAGCCCATAGGCTGCAGGACGTTCTTGCCGAGCATGCGCTGGTAGCGCGAAATCACGTCACCGATGGTGTAGTTGCGCACGTGCCCCATGTGTAGCTTGCCGCTGGGGTAAGGGAACATCGATAGGCAGTAGAAAGTCTCCTTGCCTGGCTGTTCACTGACTTCAAAGGACTTTTGCTCGTCCCAGAAGGTTTGGGCGGCATTTTCTATTTCACGGGGCTGATATTGTTCGTGCATGGCTACTTTTGAACTGAATAGGGGTGGCCTAATCCTCTTCGGTGCAACGTTCAGGTTGATCGACACCAAAAAGCGGCGCGTCCGTGCCCAAACCCTGCGGGAAGTGGAGTTACAGGAAGCGCCGTAGCATACATGACCCCACTCTATCGAGGGAAACCCTGATTGCGCGGGCGAGGCCGTCTGTCGCGGCGCCAGGCAGGCGCAGCCATGGGGACTACGCTGTTTATTGGGGAGTGAGTCTTATCTTCAATGAGGTGAGGGGATGGTTGAATCGCAGCGAACTTTAACGAAACCGCAATTGTATGAAGGACTGATCGACCGTTTAGGTCGGGCATTGGATGCCGCGAGAACCGCAGGCCGATTGCGTGATGAGCAGCCTTTGGAGCTGGAGTTGCGAGGCTTGAGCCAGGCAGAACTTGAACTGATCAAGGGCTACTTGGAATTGAATCACCACCGTGCCTCCAAAGAGCAGGCTTCCCCGCCTGCCCAGGAGCCCTCGCGTTCGGCCAAGGTGATCTGGCTGAAGGATGTGGCTGCCGGTCGCGGTCCCGAAAAGCGCCGGGCCGTGCGGTGCAAGTGAAACACCGCGTTATTCAGTAGCCTTCTCGAAATGTGCTGGTAAGGATTGTCGCTAAACCCCGTTGCATCTAGGCTTCGGGCATCTTTGGAGATGCCCGATGCCTTTTCGTTATTTCATTAAACAATTGCTGTTGCCGCCCGGCATTTTTTTGCTGTTGCTTGCGGTTGCCTGGTGGTTTCGCAAAAGCCGCCCTCGGTTGGCCGGGCTGTGTTTTGCCCTGGGGTTGGGCGGGATGTGGTTGATCAGCCTGCCGGTGATGGTGCAATGGGGCGCGCATGCGCTGGAGACCGAGCCACCGTTGGCCCGTGAAGAGTGGGCAACACTGGCCCAGCGGGCAGACGCGATCGTGGTGCTGGGCTCCGGGCGTGAACGGGGTGACCCGGCGTGGGGCTCCGATCAGCCCACCGGCACTGGCCTTGAGCGCCAGCGGTATGCCGCGCGGCTGGCCAAGGCGTCCGGGTTGCCGGTGTAGACCAGCGGCGGCCTGCATTACGGCACGCCGCCGAGTGAGGCCGAACTGATGGCGGTGTCGATGCAGGATGACTTCGGCGTGGCGGTGCGCTGGAAGGAAGAGCGCAGCCGTACCACCTGGGAAAACGCACAGATGAGCGCCGAGATACTGCTGCCTCAAGGCATCAAGCGTGTGGTGGTGGTGACCCAGGCCTGGCACATGCCGCGTGCGGTCTGGAGCTTTGAGAAGGCCGGCTTCAGCGTGGTGCCGGGGCCGGTGGGCTTTTTGGGCGTGGACAATGCCCGGCCATTGGGTGGCTGGATGCCCGAGTTTGTGTCGGTGTGGCGCAGCGGGCAGTTGATCAATGAGGCGGTGGGGCAGGTGGGGTATCGGGTGTTTTACCGATAAGTCGAAACACAGCAGATTAAGTGTGGGCGCTGGCTTGCCTGCGATGGCGTCGTGTCAGTTGGCCGGTTTTTAGCTGGCCCACCGCTATCGCAGGCAAGCCAGCTCCCACATTATTTTGTGTTTAGCCTTTAGACCGTTTTGGACATCCGCCCCGCCAGCAGCGCCCAGCCGAACAACCCCAGGCACACAATGATCAACGGCCACGAACGCCATTGCAGGTACGGCGTGAGGTTGTGCATCGGCACCACCTCGCCGTACAGAATGCCGCGCTCGAACTGCGGGATCTGCGCAGTAATCTGCCCAAACGGGTTGATCAGGCCAGTCACACCATTGTTAGTGGCACGGATCATCCAGCGGCCGGCCTCCAGCGCACGCATTTGCGCCATTTGCAGGTGCTGCAGCGGGCCAATCGAGCGGCCAAACCAAGTGTCATTGCTGATGGTCAGCAACAAATCGCTTTGGGCCGACAGGCCGGCGGCGAATTCTGGGTACACCACTTCATAGCAAATGAACGGCGCAATCTGATAGCCCTTGGCCTGCAGCATCGCCTGGTCAGACGGGCCACGGGCGAAGTCCGACATTGGCAAATCAAAGAAGGCAATTAGCCCGCGCAGCATGTCTTGCAGCGGCACGTATTCGCCAAAGGGCACCAGCTTCTGCTTCAGATAAGTGCCTTCGCCCTCGCCGACCACGGTGATGCCGTTGAAGTAGCGCTTCTGGTGGTGCACTTCCTGGCGGATCGGCACGCCGGTAATCAGCGCAGTGTGCCGGTCGGCGGCAAACTTGCCCATCATCCCGAGGTAGCCTTCGACAGACTCCTTGAGCACTGGCACAGCCGTTTCCGGCCACACCAGCAGGTCGACGGGCTTGGAGCTGAAGCTCATGTCACGGTACAACGCCAACTGCGCATTAAGCTGCTCGGGGTCCCACTTCATGCTTTGTTCGACGTTGCCCTGGATCGCTGCCACCGTCAGTGGGTCGCCCGAAGGCGAGGTCCAAGCGTGATGTTTGAGTGCCAAGCCTATGGCCCACGGCGCTACCAGCAGCACCAAGCCCGCGCCGATAAAACCGTTGCGCTTGCTCGCCAGCAGGCGCGGCAGGTTGCACAGCACCGCTGCGGTCAGCGCCAGGGCGAAGGAAATCAGCCACATCCCACCCAGCGGCGCGAGGCCGGTGAGTGGGCCGTCGAGTTGGCTGTAACCGGAGTACAGCCAGGGGAAACCGGTGAGGAACCAGCCGCGAAACGCTTCCTGGCCGACCCATAGCGCAGCAAACGTCAGCGCGTCGGCCAGCGGTGCTTCATTACGGCGCAACCAACGCGCCCATAGCCAGGCGGGCAGGGCGAAGAACCAGGCAATGGCAGCGGTAAACAGCAGCATCAAGAAGCCAGCCAGCAGCACCGAAGCGCCGCCGAAGTGGTGGATGCTGTAGTAGATCCAGCTGGTGCCGGCGCCAAACAGGCCGAAACCAAAACACCAGCCACGGCCCAAGGCCTGACGTGGCGTCAGCTCGCGCAGGCCGATATAGAAAAATCCGACCGCAACCAGTGCAAACGGCCACAAATCGAACGGCGCCAGCGCCAGGGTGGTGATGGCGCCGGCCACCACGGCCAGCAAGTTACCGGGCCAGCCGGGGCGGGTTAGGCGCTGCATGTCATTCCTTAGCGGGCAATAGGTGTCAGGCGAATCAGGTGAATACGGCGGCTGTCGGCATTCAGAATGCGGAAGCGATAGGCGCCGATCTCGGTGGTCTCGTTACGTTTAGGCAGATGCCCGAACGCACTCATTACCAAGCCGCCAACGGTGTCGAATTCATCGTCGGAGAATTCGCTGTCGAAAAACTCGTTGAAGTTCTCGATCGGCGTGAGTGCCTTGACCAGGAAGTCACCGCTGGGCAGCGGCTTGATGTAGCTGTCTTCTTCGACGTCGTGCTCGTCTTCGATGTCGCCGACGATCTGTTCCAGCACGTCTTCGATGGTCACAAGACCCGCCACACCGCCGTATTCGTCGATCACAATGGCCATGTGATTGTGGTTGGCGCGGAACTCGCGCAGCAGCACATTCAGGCGCTTGGATTCAGGTACGAAGGTGGCCGGACGCAGCAGGTCCTTGATGTTGAAGTTGTCGCCGTTCTCCTTGAGGATCAACGGCAGCAAGTCCTTGGCCAGCAGGACACCCATGACGTCGTCATGGCTTTCACCGATCACCGGGTAGCGCGAGTGCGCCGAGTCGATCACGGCCGGGAGGAATTCCCGTGGGGTCTGGGTCGCCTTGATGCTGATCATCTGCGAACGCGGGACCATAATGTCCCGAACTTGCAGGTCAGCCACCTGGATGGCGCCTTCGACGATGGCCAGCGCTTCGCTGTCCAGCAACTTGTTCTGATGGGCCTCGCGCAGCAGCTCAAGCAGCTCCTGGCGGTTTTTCGGCTCGTGGGCAAAAGCCTGGGTCAGTTTACCCAGCCATGACTTCTGCCCGTTGCTCGATCGGTCTTCGCTCATAGCGATTACTCTAAATCCTTTGTTGTGTCAGTAAGGTGTCGTTTCAGTTTTCGTCGTCTGCATACGGGTCGCGGTGACCCAATTCTGCAAGCAACGTTTGTTCCAGTGTTTCCATTTCCAAGGCTTCGTCATCGTCTATATGGTCGTAACCCAAGAGATGCAAGCAGCCGTGGATGACTAGATGGGCCCAGTGGGCCTCAAGTTCCTTGCCTTGTTCCTTTGCTTCGCGTTCTACCACTTCGACACAGATGACCAGATCGCCCAGCAAGGGGATATCCAGTAATTCATCCGGTACGTCGGCGGGGAAGGACAGCACGTTGGTCGCGTAATCCTTTTGGCGCCAGGTGTGATTCAGTTCACGGCCTTCGGGCTCGTCCACCAGACGGATGGTCAGCTCCGAGTCGGCGGTGCGCTGGCGCAGGGCCAGTGTGCACCATTGGCGGAACTGCGCTTCGCTGGGGGCGGGCGCTTCGGTAGCCAGCTGCAGGTCAAGCTCAAGCATCGCGGCGAACGTCCTTGGCCGGTGCGTCATCCTTGT
This sequence comes from Pseudomonas sp. ArH3a, assembly GCF_022648765.1. Lineage (NCBI taxonomy): Bacteria > Pseudomonadati > Pseudomonadota > Gammaproteobacteria > Pseudomonadales > Pseudomonadaceae > Pseudomonas > Pseudomonas sp. ArH3a. The sequence goes on along the minus strand of NZ_CP080330.1, from coordinate 6,165,400 downwards.
GTTCGAAGCGCTCGTAGGCCTCGACAATGCGCTGTACCAGCGGGTGGCGGACCACGTCCTTGGGCATGAAGTGCGTGAAGCTGATGCCCGGCACGTCCTTGAGCACCTCGATCACCTGCGCCAGCCCCGATTTGGTGCCCTTGGGCAGGTCGACCTGGGTGACGTCACCGGTGATCACGGCAGTGGAGCCGAAACCGATACGGGTGAGGAACATCTTCATCTGCTCGACGGTGGTGTTCTGGCTTTCGTCGAGGATGATGAAGCTGTTGTTCAAGGTGCGGCCACGCATGTAGGCCAGCGGGGCGATCTCGATCACCTGACGCTCGATCAGCTTAGCCACGTATTCAAAGCCAAGCATCTCGTACAGCGCGTCGTAGAGCGGGCGCAGGTACGGGTCGATCTTCTGGGCCAGGTCGCCGGGCAGGAAGCCAAGCTTCTCGCCGGCCTCGACCGCCGGGCGCACCAGCAGGATGCGGCGTACTTGCTCGCGCTCCAGGGCGTCCACCGCACAGGCCACGGCCAGGTAGGTCTTGCCGGTACCGGCGGGGCCGATGCCGAAGTTGATATCGTTGCCGAGGATTTCTTTGACGTAGCGCTGCTGATTCAAGCCGCGGGGGCGAATCATGCCTTTTTTGGTGCGCAGGGCCACGCTGGCTTCGGCCACTGGGTTGTTGGCCAAATCTTCTACGGCAGATTCCTGCAGGTACAGGTGCACGGTCTCCGGCGACAGCTCACTACCCTTGGTTTCGCGGTAGAGGCGGCGGAGCAGGTTTTCTGCAGACGTGGTGTGTTGAGGTTCACCAATAAGCTCGAACTGATTGCCGCGGTTGCGGATCTCGATGCTCAGGCGTTGTTCGATCAGGCGCAGGTGCTCGTCGAACTGTCCGCACAGGTTGGCGAAACGGCGAGCCTCAAAGGGCTCGAGGAGAAAACGATGGGGTTCTATGGGTGCGTTCAAGGTCGCTTTTAGCCGCCCTTTGGCTGTTGAGATGAAAGAGAGGATAACGCCAGCCGCCGGTGGGCGAAAGCACTTAAATGGACTGGCCTCGATCTCAAGAACCCTGAAGAACCACTGTGGGAGCTGGCTCGCCTGCGATAGCGGTGTATCAGTGCCCGTTGTATCAGTTGGCCCACCGTTATCGCAGGCAAGCCAGCGACCACATTTTGATCTTCATCGGGTCACCGCGATCAGTTGATCAACGACCCACGCAACGAGTGCGGTTGCGCCGCATCAATGTGCACATCGGCGAACTGGCCGATCAGGGTTGGGTTGTCGCAGCGGAAGTTGACGATCCGGTTGTTCTCGGTACGCCCTTGCAACTCGCCCGGGTCCTTTTTCGAGTAGTCGGTGACCAGGATGCGTTGGATCGAACCGACCATTTGTCGGCTGATTTCGAAGCCTTGCTGGTTCAGGCGGTGCTGCAGCGCATTCAAACGTTCTTTTTTCAGCGCTTCCGGGGTGTCATCCGCCAAGTCGGCGGCCGGGGTGCCCGGGCGTTGGCTGTAGACGAACGAGTAGGAGAAGTCGAAACCGACGTCTTCGATCAGCTTCATGGTCTGCTCGAAATCTTTCTCGGTCTCCCCAGGGAAGCCGACGATAAAGTCCGAGCTGATGCAAATACCCGGCACCGCGGCGCGCAATTTGCGCAGTTTGGATTTGTACTCCAGGGCCGTGTGGTTGCGTTTCATCGCCGACAGAATGCGGTCCGAGCCCGACTGCACCGGCAGGTGCAGGTGTTTGACCAGCTCCGGCACTTCGGCGTGGGCCTGGATCAGGCTGTCGGAGAACTCCAGCGGGTGCGAGGTGGTGTAGCGAATGCGCTCGATGCCATCAACGGCGGCAACCACGCGGATCAGCTCCGCCAGGTCGGCCAGGCGCCCGTCGTGGGTCTGGCCGCGATAGCCGTTGACGTTCTGGCCCAGCAGCGTGACTTCGCGCACGCCGTTTTCGGCCAGGTGAATGATTTCCGCCAGCACGTCGTCAAACGGTCGGCTGATTTCTTCACCACGGGTGTAGGGCACCACGCAGAAGGTGCAGTACTTGCTGCAGCCTTCCATCACCGACACATAAGCGCTCGGCCCGTCGATGCGTGGCTCGGGCAAATGGTCGAATTTTTCGATTTCGGGGAACGACACGTCGACCTGCGGCAGCTTGGTGGCGCGCGCAGCGTCGATCATTTCCGGCAGGCGGTGCAGGGTTTGCGGGCCGAAGACCACATCGACATAGGGCGCGCGGTCGCGGATCGCGGCACCTTCCTGGCTGGCCACGCAACCGCCGACGGCGATCACCATGTCCGGGTTGGCCAGCTTCAGTTCACGCCAGCGGCCCAGCTGCGAGTACACACGGTCCTGGGCCCGCTCACGAATCGAGCAGGTATTGAGCAGGATTACGTCGGCATCTTCGGCGCGGGCGGTGACTTCCAGGGCCTGGTGTTCGCCCAGCAGGTCGACCATGCGCGAGCTGTCGTACTCGTTCATCTGGCAACCGTGGGTTTCGATGTAAAGCTTCTTGGCCATGGGAATCATCAACTGGTGGTAAAGAACCGCGCATTATAGGGGGCATGCCCATTGGTTCCTAGCGTTGTGCATCGGGTGCCATGCTATAGTTCGCGCCCTCTTTTATATCCCCGATGTTATCCGCCCACCATGACCAAACGTGAAGCTCCAATCTATAAGGTGATTTTCCTCAACCAGGGCCAGGTGTTCGAAATGTACGCCAAGCAGATCTATCAAAGTGATCTGTGGGGCTTCCTGGAAGTGGAAGAGTTCGTCTTTGGCGAGCGCACCCAGTTGGTCGTCGACCCGGGCGAAGAAAAGCTCAAGGCGCAGTTCGAAGGCGTGGTGCGCAGCTTTGTGCCGATGCATTCGATTGTGCGCATCGATGAAGTTGAGCGCCTGGGCACACCGAAGATCAGTGAAGCGCGTGGCACCAGCAATGTGATGCCGTTTCCGATGCCGATGCCTGAGAAGTAGGGCGTTAGACCCAAGTGTGCCCATCGCAGGCAAGCCAGCTCACACATTCGACCCGTTGGAATGCCGTTCAGTGTGGGAGCCGGGCTTGCCCGCGACAGCGGTAGAAGGGTTTAGCAGAATTTAAGGCAGCGGCGAGAACGGCGAACGCCCATCCGCACTCTGCAATTCCTGCAAGTAATTGCGGAAGATCTGACCCAGCACCTGGGTTGCCACTTCCAACTCATCGCGCTGCATGTGCTCGGCGACTTCGTCGGCGGTGTCCAGTGCATCTTCGGCACCGTTGACCGCGGCCATCTTCAGCACGATATACGCCTGGACGTTATTGGCCGGCACGCCTTCGCCTTTGAAGAACATGGTGCCCAGCTGGAATTGCGCCTGGGCATGGCCCTGCAACGAAGCTTTCTCGAAGTAGCTCAAGGCTTTGTTGAGGTCTTGGGCAGGGTTTTTGTCGTCGTGGTAGTACTCGCCCAACTCGTATTGCGCCTGCGCATCCCCGCCGTCGGCCTGTTTCTGGCACGCGCTCAGGGCTTCGGCCTGGCTGTCTGGCTGGGTATTGAGGGTGCAACGACCCATCGCTGGGATTAACAACGAGTTGCCGCCTGCTTGGGCATGTGCCAACAGCGGCTGAAGGAGCAACAGGCAGCCCAGAACCAGGGTGCGGCCGGTGCGTTTCATGGGAATCGACTTACCTCTGACGGGGCGCGCGGACCCTCGGGGGTCCAATAAGCGCGCATTATGAAATAAGCAGGCCCCTGCTTACAAAGTCTTTACTCGTTTTTCTGCTGCTTAGGCAAGTTATCTGCCGGATTGCAGGCGATTTCTCGAAAAATGCAGGAAATCTCTGTAAGCAAAGTAGCAAATTCTGACGCCACCAAGGGCAACGTCAGATTTTTATGTCGCTTATTTCAGGGCGGCGAAGGCGCGCTCGGCAGCATCCAGGGTCAGTTTCAACTCTGCATCGCCATGGGCGATCGAGGTGAAGCCGGCTTCGAAGGCGCTCGGCGCCAGGTAAACGCCGCCTTCCAGCATCAAGTGGAAGAAGCGTTTGAACATGTCCGCGTCGCTGCCCATCACGTCATCAAAGGTGACGATATCGTCGGCGTCACTGAAGTACAGGCCGAACATACCGCCGGCCTGGGTGGTGACAAACGGGATGCCGGCAGCATCGGCGCGCTGTTGCAGGCCATCGAGCAGGCGAGTGGTGTAGTCGGTCAGCTCGGCGTGGAAGCCCGGGCGGCTGATCAGGCGCAGGGTGGTCAGGCCGGCGGCCATGGCCAGTGGGTTACCCGACAAGGTGCCTGCCTGGTACACCGGGCCCAGTGGCGCGATGTGCTGCATGATTTCGCGCTTGCCGCCGAAGCAGCCCACTGGCATGCCGCCACCGATGATCTTGCCGAAGGTGCTCAGGTCTGGCGTGACGCCGTAGTAAGCTTGGGCGCCACCGAGGGCGACACGGAAACCGGTCATCACTTCGTCGAAAATCAACACCACACCATGCTTGTCGCACTGTTCGCGCAGGGCTTCGAGGAAGCCCGGTGCAGGCGGTACGCAGTTCATGTTGCCGGCCACCGGCTCGACGATGATGCACGCCACCTCTTGGCCGACTTCGCTGAGCATCTGCTCGACGGCGGCGCTGTCGTTGAACGGCAGGGTCAGGGTGTGCTTGGCGAAGGCCGCCGGTACGCCGGCCGAGCTTGGCACGCCCTGGGTCAGTGCGCCGGAACCGGCTTTCACCAGCAGGCTGTCGGAGTGGCCGTGGTAGCAGCCTTCGAACTTGATGATGCTGTCGCGGCCGGTAAAACCACGGGCCAAGCGAATTGCACTCATGGTCGCTTCGGTGCCGGAGCTGACCATGCGCACCATTTCCATCGACGGCACGATCGAGCACACCAAATCGGCCATCTCGGTTTCCATGGCGGTCGGTGCGCCGTAGGACAGGCCGTGTTGCAACTGCTGACGCACCGCGTCGAGCACGTCCGGGTGGCTGTGGCCGAGGATCATCGGGCCCCAGGAACCGACATAGTCAACGTAGCGCTTGTCATCCTCGTCGGTGACGTAGGCGCCTTCGGCATGCTTGAAGAACAGCGGCGTGCCGCCCACGCTCTTGAACGCACGCACGGGGGAATTCACACCGCCGGGGATGTGTTTCTGGGCATTGGCAAACAGGGTTTCGGAACGGGACATGGTCGGGCTCTCTAAACTGAAATTTTAAGAAGATCGTTGAATGCGCGGGCGCGGCGCGTGACTTCCTGGGTGCTGTCGGCACCAAACAGGCCGTGCACCACGGCGAGCAGGTCGGCACCGTGGGCCACCAGTGGTTCGGCGTTCTCCAGGGTGACGCCGCCGATCACGCAGATCGGCAAGTGCAAGCGCGCGCGGGCCTGGGCCAGCATCTCAACGGTGGCGGCAGGTGCGCCGGGCTTAGTGTTGGAATTAAAGAAGCGACCAAAGGCAACGTAGCTGGCGCCTTCTTTGGCGGCTTGTTCGGCCAGTTCGATCTGGCTGTGGCAGGTGGCGCCGATGATCGCTTTGGAACCGAGCAAAGCGCGGGCCGGGGTCAGCGGGCCGTCGGTTTGGCCCAGGTGCACGCCGACGCCCAGGCGCGCGGCCAGTTCGGCGTCGTCATTGATAATAAGCTGAGTTTTGTAGCGCGAGCACAGCTCGCGCAGTTTTTCCGCTTCACGCAGGCGGCGGGCTTCGTCGCTGCTTTTATCGCGGTACTGCAGCAAGGTCACGCCGCCGTCCAATGCCGCTTCGACATAGGCGAGGAATTTGCCGGCCAACAGTTGGCTGTCGGTAATGGCGTACAGGCCACGTAGTTTCATCGGGCAGGCCTCTTTTGCTGTTTAAGAGCAGAAATCCAGCGGCAAACGGCGCGGCACGAATTGGCCCTGGCCGAGTTGTTCGGCGTCACGCAGGGTGCGCCACGTGTAGTTGAGCGCGGATTGCACGGCGCTGACCAGGCCTTCGCCCTGGGCGATGCGCCCGGCCAGTGCACTGGCAAGTGTGCAGCCCGAGCCGTGATAGCTGCCGGGCAGGCGCTGGCAGGTAAAGGTCTGGCGCGTGCCGTCGCGGCTGTACAGGCGGTTGTGCACTTGATGCTCGTCGCCGTGGCCGCCAGTGATCAGCAGGTGTTTGATGAACGGCAGCAGCTTCTCGGCGCATTCGTCCGCAGTGCCTTCAGGCAACTCGGCGAGGATGCGCGCTTCAGGCAGGTTTGGTGTGGCGATCAACGACAACGGCAACAGCCGCTCGCGCATGGCATAGCCGACTTCGTCCTTGCCCAGGCTGCCACCGCCGCCGGCCCGCAGCACCGGGTCGCATACCACCGGCAGGTGCGGGTGCGCCTGCAGCAGTTCGACCACGGTGTCGACCATCGCGGTGGAGCCGAGCATGCCGAGCTTGACCGCCGCGACTTCGGAGTCGCTGAGCACGGCATTGGCCTGGGCCATTACCCACTCGCGGTCGAGCACGCGGAAATCGCTGACATTGACGGTGTTCTGCACAGTCAAGGCAGTGACGGCCGCGGCCGCATGACAACCTTGGGCGAGCAGGGCTTCGATATCTGCCTGCAAGCCGGCGCCACCACTGGGATCATGGCCGGAGAGACAGAGAACAACAGGGCGAGAGCTGTAGATATTCATGGTGCGCGAGCTTACCACCAAACGCTTTTGGCGTGGCCGTCTGGCGAAGGCTGAATTTCGCCGCTATTCAGGCGCGATTATGGCTGTTGGCTAGTATCGAGTATTGCTTCATAAACGTGCTGAAAGCCTTGTTCTAGAGCCTTTCAAAAAATTATTTCAATGGTGTCCAATGGCCTCCAACGGCTATGCTAGAGTGGATCCAAATAACTTACTGTATCGCCGGTATACGTCTTCTCAAAAGGAATGGGGGCATTTGACATAACCGGACAGGCCACGCTGGGGCTCTATGCGCTATTTGCTGATTTTATTATTGTGCGGGCTGCCGATGCTCGCCGGCGCCGTCGAGTTCAACCAGAGCACTCGAAGCCTGCCGCTGGGCCGGGTCATGCAAGTGCTCGAAGACCCCTCCGACGCCCTCACCATCGCCCAAGTCAGTTCCCCCGCTTACGCCGCCCAATTCAGGACCCATGACAAAGCCACCCTTAATGCCGGCTATTCGCGCTCGGTGTTCTGGCTCAAGGTCGACCTGCATTACACCGCCACTGAGGCCCGCGCCCCGCGCACCTGGTTCCTGGAACTGGCGTACCCACCGCTGAACCGGCTGGACCTGTACCAGAACGATGGCACCGGCAACTTCCGGCTGACCACCCGCACCGGCAGCGCGTTGCCGTTTGCCAGCCGTGAAGTGCGCCAGAGCAACTACCTGTTCAAGCTCAACTTTGTGCCCGACCAGCATCAAACGGTGTACCTGCGCCTGCAAAGCCAAGGCTCGATTCAGGCTCCATTGACGCTCTGGTCTGCCACGGCCTACATGGAAGAGCAGCCGCTGCGCCTGTATGTGCTGGGCGCAATCTACGGTGTGTTGCTGGGGATGCTGGTCTACAACCTGTTCATCTACCTGAGCGTGCGTGACACCAGCTACCTGTATTACATCCTCTATATCGCCTCGTTCGGCCTGTACCAACTGTCGGTCAATGGCGTGGCCGTGGAGTACTTCTGGCCCAACAACCCCTGGTGGGCGAATGCGGCGGTGCCGTTCCTGATCGGGTCGGCGGCGCTGTTTGGCAGCCTGTTTGCGCGCAGCTTCCTGCACACCGCGCAGCACAGCCGCTGGCTCGACCGGATATTGCTGGCGCTGGCGGCCGGCGGCGCGGCGGTGATGGTGTTGGCGCTGCTGACCAGCTACGCCGTGGCCCTGCGCCTGGCCACCGGTTTGGCGCTGGTGTTTACCGTGACCATCTTCGTCGCCGCCATCAAGGCCTGGTATTGCGGCCAGCGTATGGCGCGCTACTTCATCATCGCCTGGTCGGCGTTCCTGCTCGGTGGGGTGGTCAACACCCTGATGGTGTTGGGCTACTTGCCCAATATGTTCCTCACCATGTACGCCAGCCAGCTTGGCTCGGCGATTGAAGTGGCGCTGCTGTCCCTGGCCCTGGCCGACCGCATCAACGGCATGCGCGAGCAGCAGGCGCAGATCCTGTTCGACGCCAGCCAGAAGCTCGAAGTGCTCAACCAGCAATTGGCCCGCAGTAACCGTCTCAAGGACGAATTCCTCGCCACCCTGACCCACGAATTGCGCACCCCGATGAACGGCGTGATCGGCTCCTTGGAGCTGATGCAAACCGTGCCGCTGGACGATGACCTGGCGCAGTACCAGCAAACCGCCGCCGGCTCGGCGCGGGACATGATGCGCATGGTCAACGGGATTCTCACCCTGACCGAACTGCAAGCCGGGCGCCTGAGCGCCCAACCCCAAGTGTTCAGCCTGCGTGGCGCCCTCGACACCTTGCGACAGCAGTTCAGCGCCAGTGCGCAGAGCAAAGGCTTGGAGTTTTCCATCGACGTGGCGGATGAACTGCCGGACCGGGTGATCGGCGACGCCGACAAGCTGATCCAGTGCCTGGACTGCCTGCTCGACAACGCCTTCAAATTTACCCACAAAGGCGCCGTGCGCGTGCGTGTGGTGGGTGTTCCACACAGTGATGGCAGCTTGCGCCTGAGCTTTATCGTGACCGACAGCGGGATCGGCTTTGCTTTCCTTGACGAGGCCACGCTGTACCAACGCTTCTTCCAGCTCGACGGCTCGACCACCCGCGAATATGGCGGCATGGGCATCGGCCTGGCGATTTGCCGGCAGCTGATCGAACTGCTCGGTGGGCGCCTGACCCATCATTCCGAACCGCGCAAGGGCAGCCGCTTCCAGTTGGAGGTGAGCGTGAACCCGGTGCCGCCCGAGCCCAAGGCGGCGACCCACGGGCCCTTCACGCAACGTGCGCCCCACGAGTGCACGGTGCTGTTGGTGGACGACAACAGCGTGGGCCAATTGGCAGTGCGCGGCATGTTGCTCAAGTTGGGCTACCGGGTGAAAGCGGTGGATAACGGCCCGTCCGCGCTGGCGATGTTGCAGAGTGAACCCTTCGATGCGGTGTTGTTGGATGTGCCTGAAGGCGGTTTCTCGTTGTGCTGTCAGATACGAGCGTTGCCGGGCTGTGGCGAACTGCCGGTGATCGCCCTGAGTACGTCACTGAATGTGTCGGAGCGTGAGCGCTGCCATGGCATCGGCATCACTGATCGGCTGGCCAAACCCGTGCGTTTCGACGCGTTGCAAGCCGTGCTGGAGCGGCGCTTGCTGTGCCCGCTCGAGGGCGAAAGCGCCGAGCTTTAGGCGGCTATGCCACTTTTTTAACGCCGATGACGGTGCTTAACTGAAATTCAGGCCTCAACTGCACGCGGCCTTTTTTCAGGAGCCCCGTCATGAACCTGCACCCGTTCGCCGAAACCCACGACGTCACCAATCAGCCGCCGTCCTTGGACGGCACTAACCTGTACCGCATCGACTTGCCCTTGCAAGACTGGTCGCGCCGCTTCGGCGCCGGCTGGGCCGAAGCGCGTATCGAGGCTTATGGGGCGCTGGCGGGTGGGCCGCTGATGGAGGCCGGGTTCCTGGCGAACCAGAATAAACCGGTGTTCAACAGCCATGACCGTTATGGTCATCGCATCGATCGGGTGGAGTTTCACCCGGCTTACCACGACCTGATGCGCACCGCCGTTGAGCATGGTCTGCCGTCGTTGCCGTGGGCGCATCCGCAGTCCGGTGCCCACGTGGCCCGCGCCGCCATGACTTACCTGCACAGCCAGGCCGAAGCCGGCACCGGCTGCCCGCTGACCATGACTTTCGCCTGCGTACCGGCCCTGCGCCTGCAACCGGATCTGGCGCAGACTTGGCTGCCGAAAATCCTCACTACCGAATACGACCCGCGCAATGTCGGCATCGCCCACAAGGCTGGCGCCACCATCGGCATGGCCATGACCGAGAAACAGGGCGGCACCGACGTGCGCGCCAACACCACCCGTGCTTATCCCGTGGGCACGGGCGGCCCCGGGCAAGCCTATGAACTGGTGGGGCACAAGTGGTTCTGCTCGGCGCCGATGTGCGATGCGTTCCTCACGCTGGCGCAGACCGACAAAGGCCTGACCTGTTTCTTACTGCCACGGCACCGCCCGGATGACACGCGCAACGAGTTCTACATCCAGCGCCTGAAAAACAAACTCGGCAATTGCTCCAACGCCTCCAGCGAAGTGGAGTTTCGCGGCGCGCTGGCCTGGATGATCGGCGAAGAAGGCCGTGGCGTGCCGACCATTATCGAAATGGTCGCCATGACCCGCTTTGACTGCATGGTCGGCTCCAGCGCCTTGATGCGCCAGGCGCTGACCCAGGCCAGCCATCATTGTGCGCATCGCCTGGTCGGCGGGCGCATTCTCAACGAACAGCCGCTGATGCAAAACGTACTGGCCGACCTGGCTCTGGAAAGCGAGGCGTCCCTGGCCTTGAGCATGCGCATGGGCCGTGCGCTGGATCACCTCGATAACGAGCAGGAAGCCAAATTCGCCCGGCTGGTGACGGCGGTGGGCAAGTATTGGATCTGCAAACGCGCGCCGGCAATGATCAACGAAGCCGCCGAGTGCATGGGCGGTGCCGGGTATGTAGAGGACAGCATCCTGCCGCGCCTGTACCGTGAGGCGCCGGTGAATTCGACGTGGGAAGGCTCCGGCAATGTGCAGTGCCTGGACGTGCTGCGGGCGCTGTCCAAAGAGCCGGGTGTGCTGGAGGCGTTGTTTGTCGAACTGGGCGATGGGCAGGGCGACAAGCAACTGGCGCGGCATATCGAGCAGCTTAAGTCGGCGTTTATGGATACCCAGGATATTCAATACCGCGCGCGGCAACTGACCGAGGATATTGCCGTGGCGTTGCAGGCCAAGTTGTTGCTGGAGGCCGGGAACGCGGCGGTCAGTGATGGGTTTATTGCCAGCCGCTTGGGTGAGTCGTCCGGCCGGGTGTATGGCACCTTGCCGCGTGGTGTGGATGTGGAGGCGATCGTCGCCCGTTCCACGCCCCATATTTCTGAATAAACACGGTTCAAAATGTGGGAGCTGGTTTGCCTGCGATAGCGGTGTGCCAGCCCCCAGATGTATCAATGACCCACCGCCATCGCGGGCAAGCCCGGCTCCCACAGGGATTGCACGCCTCTTGAGATAAGTACTCCAATTCAAAGTTTGCGTCTGGCCGGGATACAGGCAAGATAAAGGCCTGCAAGTCAGAACACAGGATGCTTACCGTGACCGAAGCTTTTGTTGTCGTTCAAACCGCCGAAGAAGCCGTGGACCGGCTGGCGGCTCTTCATGAGCGTGCTACCGGCGCGCTCAATCAAGCCCTCAAGCAATACCTCAAGGACCGCGTCGAACCTGATGCCGCACAACGCGCACTGTTTCGCTACCCGGAGCTGCGCCTGACCTACCACTGCCACGGCGAAGTCCCACAGACCACTCGGGCGTATGCCAAGGTCCAATTGCCGGGCACCTACAGCGTCACCGTCACTCATCCGGCCGCGTTCCGTAAGTATCTGCTGGAGCAACTGGTGCCGCTGATGCACGACTTCACCGTGACGGTGGAAGTCGGCGTGAGCCAACAGAATATCCCGTACCCGTACGTGGTGGAGCAGGGCGACGAACTGGCCGGTTCCGGCGTGACCGCCGCGACCCTGGCCCGCGTGTTCCCCAGCACCGACCTGTCCGCCGCCACCGACGGCATTGCCGATGGCCTCTACGACTGGGAAAACACCGACCCGCTGCCGCTCGCGCTGTTCGATGCGGCCCGCGTGGACTTTTCCCTGCGCCGCCTGGTGCACTACACCGGCAGCGACTGGCGCCATGTGCAGCCTTGGATTTTGCTGACCAACTACCACCGCTATGTCGACCAGTTCATCTTGCATGGCCTGGAGCAGTTGCGCAGTGACCCACGGTTTATCCGCATGGTGCTGCCGGGCAACGTGATCATCGACAAAAGCATGGACCACGGCGAAGCCTCGGCGATTGCTGCCGGTGTGGTCTGGCACCGTTACCAGATGCCGGCCTACCACCTGCAGGCCACCGACGGCCACGGCGTGACACTGGTGAATATTGGCGTCGGCCCGTCCAACGCCAAGAACATCACCGACCACCTGGCCGTGCTGCGCCCGCATTGCTGGCTGATGATCGGCCACTGTGGCGGCCTGCGCCAATCCCAGACCATCGGCGACTATGTATTGGCCCACGCCTACATGCGCCGCGACGGGATTCTCGACCGCGTAGTGCCGCCGAACATCCCGATCCCGGCCCTGGCCGAAGTGCAGATGGCCTTGCAGCAAGCGGCGGCCAACGTCACCGGCGAAAAAGGCGAAGAGCTGAAAAAGCGCCTGCGCACCGGCACTGTGTTGACCTACGACGACCGTAACTGGGAACTGCGTTGGGCCCAGGAACGCCCGCTGATCAACCTGTCCCGTGCCGTGGCCGTGGACATGGAAAGCGGCACCATCGCCGCCCAGGGTTACCGCCTGCGCGTGCCGTACGGCACCTTGTTGTGCGTATCGGACAAACCGCTGCACAGCGAGATCAAGCTGCCGGGTTCGGCCAACGCGTTCTATGAGCGTGCGGTCAGCCAGCACTTGAAGATCGGCATCGAGGCGGTGGATTTGTTGCGCACCGAACTCAACTCGCTGCACTCGCGCAAACTGCGCAGCTTCGACGAGCCGCCGTTCCGCTAAGCGGTTGGGATGGTTATTTAGCGGTCAGGCCACTAGCATTGTCGGTCCTGACCGTTAGATGTTCCTTTGCCATGTCCCGTCCCACCCGTCCCGATTCGCGCCGCCCTGGCGTGAAACCTCCGCATTCTGCCGCGCGTCGCGTTGCCAAGGCGCCTCCGGCCGAGCCGAAATTGGTCCTGTTCAATAAACCCTTCGACGTGCTGACCCAGTTCAGCGACGAAGGCGGGCGCGCGACCCTCAAGGACTTTATCGACATCCCCGGCATTTACCCGGCCGGCCGCCTGGACCGTGACAGCGAAGGCTTGTTGCTGCTGACCAACGACGGCCAGCTACAGGCGCGGATTGCCGACCCCAAGCACAAACTGGCGAAAACCTACTGGGTGCAAGTCGAAGGCGAGCCGAGCGAAGAGCAACTGCAACGCCTGCGTGACGGCGTGGAGCTTAACGACGGCATGACCTTGCCCGCGCAAGCCCGGCAGTTGGATGAGCCTGAGTTGTGGCCGCGCAACCCGCCGGTGCGCTTTCGCAAAAGTGTGCCGACGCATTGGCTGGAGTTGGTGATTCGTGAGGGGCGTAACCGCCAAGTACGGCGCATGACGGCGGCGGTGGGTTTACCGACCTTGCGTCTGGTGCGCGTGCGAATTGGTGACTGGTCGATTGATGGCCTGGACCAAGGCCAATGGAAGGAAGTGCCGGCGCGGTTATAGGGCGCCGGACTCGATCAGGCCGATCACCACGCTCTTGATGATGAACGCGGCCACGCCCAGGCCCAGCACGAAGAACAGGATGAACGAGCCAAAGCGCCCGGCTTTGGATTTCTTCGCCAGGTCCCAGACGATAAAGCCCATGAAAATGATCAGGAGGGTGACCAGGCCGGTCATCATCCATTCTTCAAACAGGGCGGGGTCGATGTTGTTCATGGGTTTTTTCCGACAAAGGCAGGCGGGCAAGTATACGGCAGCGTCACAGACGCAACATTGACCTGGGTCTTGACGCGGTCAATGTGGGAGCTGGCTTGTCGGATCGCCGCACCGCTGCGATGGCATCAACTGGGGCTGGCTGACACCCCGAGTTGTCTACATCGCAGGCAAGCCAGCTCCCACAGTTGATCTTCAGTGCTCTTGAGATCAGGTCCGCAGGTGCGTCAGCGGCAGCTCGGTGCTGTTGAGCACCTGGTTGAGCACAAAGCTCGAGCGCACGCTGGTCACGCCTTCAATACGGGTCAAATGCCCCAGCAGCAGTTTCTGGTAGTGGTCCATGTCCGGCACCACCACTTTCAACTGATAGTCAGCATCCATCCCGGTCACCAAACTGCACTCCAGCACTTGCGGCAGGGTGCGGATGGCGGCCTCGAAGTTCTCGAAACGCTCGGGTGTGTGGCGGTCCATGCCGATCAGCACATAAGCCGTGAGGCTCAGGCCGAGCATCTTGCGGTCGAGCAAGGCGACCTGGCGCGCGATGTAGCCGTCGTCTTCCAACTGCTTGACCCGGCGTGAGCAGGGCGACGGCGACAGGCCGATGCGCTCGGCCAACTCCTGGTTGGAGATCCTCGCGTCGCGCTGCAATTCCGCCAAAATACTCAGATCGTATCGGTCAAGCTTGCTCATTGGGTTGGCCTTTGTCGTAACTATTGCGGTGAATTATCTATGAAGGGTTAAAAATTGCGCAAGCACTGTTTATTGACGCAATCTTCGCAATCATCTGCCGGCACGCCGAGCCTATGATTACCAACAGAATCACCGCCTGGACAACAGTCCACTTACAGCGAGCCCAATCAGGCCCGCTGCGGCCGCCGCCCCAACAGGGTTGAGCCGGCCTCCAGGCTGCACATTGTCCACAAGACGGCGTGAGGTGAGCCAACGTCAAAAGCGTTGAGCACGGACGAAATTCTCAAGGGGTGGCCGACGGGTCACCCCTTTTCTTTTGTGTGCGTTTTTTACCTACGAAAATAACGCTCGTGACTGATAACCTCTCTCAGAACCGGGCGGGGCTTTTCCAGTCTCATCTATGAGGCCGGACGTTCTAGGCCCTTATCCGCAGTGAGGAATAGCATGAAGCGCATCTGGCGTATGGCAGGTGTAGGTTTGCTGATGATGAGCGTCGGCACGCAAGTATTGGCCGACGACCCGCGCTCTGAAGGGGGCGGTCAGCATGAAAGAGGTCCCGAAGGCGGACGGCAAGGTAGCGAACAGCCGCGCCCGCAAAATAACCAATCACGGCCGCAGAACAATCAACCGCGCCCGGAAAACAACCCGCCGCGCCCGCAGAACCAGCACGTTGATCGCGCCGAGCAACAGCCGCACGGCGGCGGGCAGTGGCAAGGCCGCCCGCAAGGTGCCGAGCAGACTCGGCCAGCGCCTGCGCCTGCGAATAACCTGCCGATCCAAGGGCGCCCGGACACCGTGCGCCAGACCCAAGAACCGCGCCAGGGTTACTACCGCGACATCCCGCGACGCAACGACGGCAACCCGCATTGGGAGGCCGGCGGCCCAGGTTCGCGCCCGGGTAATAACGGTGGCGGCTTCAACAATGGCCACCCCAATGACAACCACTGGCCAGGTCGCCCGAATGGGCATGGCAATGGCTGGGGCCCTGGCCCGCAATACCGTCCGGGCTACATGGTCGACCGTTTCCCCGACCGCAATTACCGCGTGCCTTACCGTGGCCAGGATTATTTCTTTTCCGGCGGCTACTGGTATCGCCCGCAAGGCCCGCGCTATGAGGTGGTGACGCCGCCATACGGCATCCGCGTGCAATACCTGCCCGACTACGCGCGGGAAGTGTGGGTGGGCAGCGCGCTGTTCTTCCTCGCGGCCGGTTCGTATTACACCTATGAAAACGCCACTCAGCAGTACGTAGTGGTGCAACCACCAACAGAAGTGCCGACGCCCCAGCCCGCGCCGCAAGGCAACGGTTATGACGTAGTGGCCTACCCGGCCAACGGCCAATCACCGGCTCAAGTGCAGCAGGACGGCTACGATTGTTATCGCTGGGCGGTGCAACAAAGTGGTTTCGACCCACGCACCGTCACCTACGCCCCGGACCCTGCGGTGGTGCAAACCTACCGTCAGGCCCAGGGCAACTGCCTCACCAGTCGTGGGTATCAGGTGCAATAGGGCAGCGGCTGGCCTCAAGCTCTCAGCTTCATGCTTGAGGCTTATCGCTTGCCCCTTGTGGCTGATCCGCAGGATCCGCATGCACCAGCACTTCGGCGCGCGGGTAGGCCTTGTGAATGGCATCGGCGGCCTGATCGCTGATGCCGTGGGCCACTGACAGCGACAATTCCCCCGGCAATTCCAGGTGCAACTGCACAAACCAGTGGCTGCCGGAAATGCGCGTGCGCAAATCATGCGCACCCAACACGCCCGGCACACTCTGCGCCAGTTCGAGCATGTGCTGGCTCACGTCCGGCGGCAGCTCCTCATCCATCAACACCGCAAAGCTTTCCCGGGCGATCTGGATGGCGCTCCATAGGATGTAGGCGGCAATCCCCAGGCCGAACCATGGGTCCACCTGATGGAAACCAAACGCTGCCAACACCAGCGCTATCAGGATGCTGCCGTTGAGCAGCAAATCCGAGCGGTAATGCAGCGAGTCCGCGCGCACCGCGTTGGAGCCGGTTTCGCGGATCACCCGGTGTTGCAGCATCAGCAGCGCCACGGTCATCACCAGCGAAAACACAATCACACCGATGCTCAGCCACGGCGCGCCGACCGGTTCCGGATGCTGCAAACGTTGGTACGCCTGGTACGCGATCAACGCCGCACTGCCGGCGATAAACAGCGCCTGGGCCATGCCTGCCAGTGATTCAGCCTTGCCATGCCCATAGCGGTGGTCATCATCAGCCGGGCGCAGCGCGTAATGCACCGCGAGCAAATTCAGCAGCGAGGTCACGCCGTCGAGCAGCGAGTCGGTCAACCCGGCGAGCATGCTCACCGAGCCACTGAGCCACCAGGCGATGGCCTTGGTGACAATCAGCGCAGAGGCCACGCCCACGGAGGCGCGGGTGGCCAGGCGCAAGAGCCTGGCGTGTTCGGGACTGGTCATAAACGGTCCTTAAGCGGCAGGTTGCAGGCCCAGGGACGCGAGTTGTTGCACGCTGCCCTTGAACTGGATCATGCGCGGGTCGTCCAGCGGCAGGGTGCGGCCGGTTTCCTTCTGGATGATGGTTTGCAGCTTGGCGTTGTCGACTTTGCCGTCGGCGCCGATGGCTTCGCGCAGTTTCTCGGGGGCGACTTGGGCGGTCTTGCCCGGCTCGAAATAGATGGCGCCGGTGGCGAAGTCCACGCCAAACGCGATCAGGCCCGGGATCACATAGAACAGCAGGCCCACGGCGTCGAGCACGGCAATGGTCGGGTCGATCTTGCCGTCGATCTGGCCCCGGCGGTCCGGGTAGAAAATCGAACCGCAGGCGGTCAGTTGGCTCAGCAGGCTGACGGCGAGGACACCGCCGATGACACGGGAAGCGATACGCATGAAAATCTCCTGAACACGGTTGATACGGGACTATATGACAATTCTGTGGAGCGTCGCCGCTCTAATGTGGGAGCTGGCTTGCCTGCGATAGCGGTGTATCAGTGCCACATTGGCTGGCTGACCCACCGCTATCGCAGGCATGCCAGCTCCCACCGTTGACTGCATTCACAGCCCAAGCCGGTGCAGGTGTTGAGACCAACACCGGCATCCGGCAGTTCGCCGTTATACTCGCCGCTCTGCTTTGGAGCCAGTATGAATTCGTTGCCAATCGATGATGTTTTACCCGCCTTGCGTGACGCCTTGGCGATTCGCCATGAAGCCGTGCTGGAAGCGCCGCCTGGCGCCGGTAAAACCACCCGCGTGCCCTTGGCCTTATTAAACGAGCCGTGGCTGGCCGGGCAGACCATCCTGATGCTCGAACCTCGCCGCCTGGCCGCACGCGCCGCCGCCGAACGCCTGGCCAGTGAGCTGGGTGAAAAGGTCGGTGAAACCGTCGGTTATCGCATCCGCCTCGACAGCAAGGTCGGCCCCAACACGCGCATCGAAGTGGTCACCGAAGGCATCCTCACCCGCCGCTTGCAGGACGACCCGGCGTTGGACGGCGTGGGCCTGTTGATCTTCGACGAGTTCCACGAGCGCAGCCTCGACGCCGACCTGGCGCTGGCCCTGAGCCTCAACGGCCGCGACCTGTTTCGCGATGAACAACCGCTGAAAATCCTGCTGATGTCCGCCACCCTCGAAGGCGAGCGCCTGTCCGGCCTGCTGGATGACGCGCCGATTTTGCGCAGCGAAGGGCGCATGTTCCCGGTGCAGATGCGCTGGGGCCGGCCGTATCAGGCCGGTGAATTTATCGAGCCGCGCGTAGTGCAAACTATCCTCGACGCCGTGCATGACGAGACCGGCAGCATTCTGGTGTTTCTGCCCGGGCAGGCGGAGATTCGCCGCGTTAACCAGCAGTTGGTCGACGCCTTGGGTGATCGCCCCGATGTGCTGCTGTGCCCGTTGCATGGCGAGTTGGACCTCAATGCGCAACGCGCCGCCATCGACCCGGCACCGGCCGGCAAACGCAAAGTGGTGCTGGCCACCAACATCGCCGAGACCAGCCTGACCATCAATGGCGTGCGCGTGGTCATCGACGCCGGGTTAGCGCGGGTGCCGCGTTTCGACCCCGGCAGCGGCATGACCCGCCTCGACACTCAGCGTATCTCTCGCGCCAGCGCCACCCAGCGCGCCGGTCGGGCAGGGCGCCTGGAGCCCGGCGTGTGTTATCGGTTGTGGTCCGAGGACCAACATGAAGGCTTGGCGGCCTACGGCAGCGCGGAAATCCTCGCCGCCGACCTCGCTGGGTTGGCCTTGCAACTGGCGCGCTGGGGCGTCACGCCCACGCAGCTGGTGTGGCTGGACGTGCCGCCGACTGCCGCGTATGCCCAGGCCCAGGATTTGCTGGTGCGCCTCGGCGCTTTGAATGACGACAAACTCACAGCCCATGGCCAGAAGATGGCCGAGTTGCCAGCGCATCCGCGTATTGCCCACCTGTTGCTGCGCGGGCAGGACTTGGGGCTGGCGGCGACTGCCTGTGATGTCGCCGCGTTGTTGGGTGAGCGCGACATCATGCGTGGCGGCGGCGCGGATTTGCACAGCCGCTTGGCGCTGATGTCCGGCGAAGAACGCGCGCGTGGCACCCAAGGTGGCGTGCAACGAGCCAAGCAACTGGCTCGGCAATACCGTGGCTATTTAAGAGGTCACGCGACTCAGTCCGTCGCCGACCCGGACCACCCACGCTGGCTCGGCGCCTTGCTGGCGCTGGCCTACCCGGACCGCGTCGCCCAGCAACGTCGCCCCGGTGGCGCCGAATACCGCCTGGCCAACGGCCGCGCCGCGCTGTTCGCCGAGGCCGACAGCCTGATGAAACAACCCTGGTTGGTCATCGCCGACCTCGGCAGCCGCCAGGGCCAGCGCGAAGAACGCATCTACCTCGCGGCTGATTTTGATCCAGCGTTGTTCGATAACGTACTCGCCGAGCAGGTGCGCAATGTCGACCAATTGGACTGGGATGAGCGTGAAGGCGTACTGCGCGCTGAACGCCAGCGCAAAGTCGGCGAACTGGTGCTGAGCCGTGAACCATTGACTGGGCTGGACGAGTCCGCACGCAGCCAGGCGCTGGTGAACCTGGTGCGCCGCAAAGGCCTGGAGCTGCTGCCGTGGACGCCTGAACTGCGCCAATGGCAGGCCCGCGTCATGCTGCTGCGCCAGCTGGACGCCGGCAAAACCAGCGAATGGCCAGATATCAGCGACAAAGCCTTGCTCGCCAGCCTGGAGCACTGGCTGATGCCCTACTTGGGCAAAGTCTCGCGCCTGAGCCATTTCGCCAACCTGGATATCTCCAGTTTCCTGCACAACCTGCTGCCGTGGCCGCTGCCCCAGCGCCTTGATGAGCTGGCGCCGCAGCATGTGAAAGTGCCGTCTGGCTCCTCGGTGCGCCTGGACTACAGCGAGCAGCCGCCGATTCTGGCGGTGCGCTTGCAGGAATTGTTCGGGCTGGCGGACACGCCGCGTATTGCCGGTGGGCGTCAGGTGGTGAAGTTGCACCTGCTGTCCCCGGCGCGACGGCCGGTGCAGGTGACGCAGGATCTGGCAAACTTCTGGCGCAGCACGTATGCCGAGGTGAAGAAGGATTTGAAGGGGCGGTATCCGAAGCATTATTGGCCGGATGACCCGTTGGTGGCGGAGGCGACGGCGAGGATCAAACCCCGCAAATAGCCACGACAAAGAACAACTGTGGGAGCTGGCTTGCCTGCGATGCAGACGATGCGGTTTTTCAGTTACACCGCGGCGATGCTATCGCAGGCAAGCCAGCTCCCACACAAGCCAGCTCCTACATAGATTTTGTGGTGTTGGTTATTGCGCAGCCGGCAGCAGAAACCGCGCAATCACCGGCAAATGATTGGAGATACGCAACGTATCCGCCTGCCGCACCTTCGCCTCCACCCGCTTGATCCGTGGGCTGTAAAACAGGTAATCCAACGTACGATCCGGGCCTTCCAGGCTCGGGTCATTCGGGAAGTTCGTCAGCCATTTCTCACGGTCAATCCCGCTGGACTCACTGTTACTCGGGATCATCGGGTATTTATCCCACAACAAATGCAGCTCACTGTCCGGCGAATACTGCCCGCGCTTACTGGCATCCAGGCGCAGGAACTGCCCCAGTGGCAGCAAGTTGAAACTCCCGCCGATCAGCCAGGGCGTGCCACGGCCTTCGAACTTGTCCAGCAACTTCACCGTGGCCTTCGCTTGCTCCTGCACTGCTGAGCGCCCCGGCACGTCGCCATCCAGGCGGGTATTGAGCACGGCCAGTTGGCCGCCATCGCTCAGTGGCAGGTAGGTCAGCAACAAGGCAGGCTTGGGTTGGAACTGGCGGCTGATGAAGTTGGCCGGGGACGAGGGCAGTTGCAGGCGTTCGGCGTGTTCGATCTGGTAGCGGCTGAGGGTCACCAATTTGCGGCCGACGCTGCCGAAGATATGCAGGTCTGGCACAAAGTCGGCTTTCCAGTCGAAGGCCTGGGCGCTGCACGGGTAGAGGTCGACCAGGCGTTCCTGCAGCAGTGCGATTTGGTCCTGGTAATGCGACGGTTTGGCGTTTTCGTCGAGCTCCTGCAACAGCAGGATGTCGGGTTGTTCGTCGCGGATCACCCGCGCCACTTCGTCCAGGCTTGAGGCCATGTCTTCCACGGTGGGGCGGTCGTCCGGGCCGCTGCCGTTGGCGGTGTCGTACCAGAACACGTAGTTCTTGCCGGCCAGGTATTGCACGTTCCAGGTCATGACCTTGAGCGCCTGCCCGGGCAGCAAGGTCGGCGCACGGGGCGCGACGCAGCTCACGGGCAGGGTTTCTTTGTCGGCGGGGCGCCAGGTCAGGCTGTAGATCAGGGCCGTGAGCAGGGCCGCGATGATCAACAGGCTAAACAGGGTGATGCGCAATAAACGGGTCATCGGCTCGGCTTATGGCGTTTCAGGAGTGGCAGGAGCATATCACCGCGCGTCGGCATCGCCACCGATCAGCATGAATAAACGGAATAGCACCACGCTGGTAAACAGTTGCAGGAAGCTGTGGGCGCTGTCGATCAGTACGCCCAGCAGCGGCGCAGGATCAGGGTAGGCCGCTACGCTGGCGCCTTTGAGCAGCCACAGTGGCGTCATCACGCACAGCAGGCACACCAGGATTCGCCAGAAATGCCCACGGGTCAGGCGAAAGCTTTCCTTCATTGCCTCCAGCGCCGGCATGCCGCGCAGCACCAATAGGTATTCGGCAAACGCCAGCACCACCATCAGCCACAGGCCCGGCAGGAAATACAGCGACAGGCCCAACAGGATCAGCAACGTGCTGAGTGCCGTCAGCAGGGCGTAACGTGGCCACAGGGCCAAGGCCATGGCCCACACAGCTTTAGTGCTTGGCGACTCGCCACGGGTACGTGCATCGAGAAACAGGATCAGCGCGCCGGTGTACAGTGGGTACACCAACAACCCCACGATGACGCTGTAACCGGGGAAGGCATCCGGGCCCAGCGTGTGGTCGAGCACTTGCTGCAGCAGGGCTTCGAGGATCACCAACGGCAGGCACAGCTGGACGATGGCGCCCAGGTTGCGTTGGGTGAAACGGAAGGAGTCGCGCAATACGTCTAACGGATTCATCAGGTTCATCACAGGCCTAAAAGCAAGGCCCACACTTTAACCGATCATGACTAGCCGTAAGCAAACGTAAACCTTGCGTAAAGACCATTGAAACGTCTGGTAACAGCCCCATAACTAGCGCGTAGCTCGCTTGAGTACAGGCGGGCCCATGATTTTTACCGGCAATCTAACGAGGTCGCCATGAACAGCGAAGAGCAAACCCTGATCGACGGACTGTTTTCACGGTTGCAGCAAGCCGAAACGGACTCAGCCCCCCGCGACGCCCTGGCCGAAGCGCGGATCAAGGAGCACATGACTCGCCAACCGGCCGCCGGGTATTACATGACCCAGTCGATCCTGGTGCAAGAGCACGCGATCAAAAGCCTCGACGCGCAGAATAAGCAACAGGCGCAGCAGATCCAGCAGTTGCAGGACGAGTTGCAGCAGGCCAAATCACAAACTGCGCAGCCTGCACCGAGCAGCGGCGGGTTTCTGTCGAGCATCTTTGGCGGCGGCGGTTCTCGCGATTCGCAGCCCGCACAAAGCGCTCCGCCTTCATCGGGTGGCTGGCGTGAACCGGCGCGGCCTCAGTTTGGCCAGCCTGCGCCGCAGCAGCAGAACTACGGCGCCCCGCAGCAGAATTACCAGCAACCACCCGCAGCGCCCATTGGCAGCGGCTTCCTCGGTGGCGCGCTGAAAACCGCCGCTGGCGTGGCCGGTGGTGTGATGCTAGCCGAAGGCATCAGCAGCTTGTTCAACCACAACTCGCAACAGCCGCAAGTGGTGGAAGAAATCATCCGCGAAGAGCCGGCGCCCGCCAGTGACAACAGCAGCGGCGGCAACGATGACCAGCAGTTTGCCGGCAATGACAATTGGGGCAGCGACAACTCCGACAGCTTCGCCGACAACGACTATGCCGACGATTCCTCCTCTTTTGGCGACGACGATTCCTTCGTCTGACCCGCACTCAACCGGGGCGCTTCGTCGCCCCGGGCTGATTTTTCGCTGAAACTTTCCCATGGCTGGCATACTGGCGCCTTTCCGGGCGCTGGCGCCTGGCTGTCATGAGGAAGTGCGGTGAAGAAAATTGCGGTGTTCGCCGATGTACAAAACCTCTACTACACCGTGCGCCAGGCCTACGGCTGCCACTTCAACTATGCGGCCCTGTGGGCTGACATCAGTTCGCGCGGCCAGATCGTCGAGGCCTATGCCTATGCCATCGACCGTGGCGACAGCAAGCAGCAGCAATTCCAGCAGATCCTGCGCAACCTGGGCTTTACGGTAAAACTCAAACCGTACATTCAGCGCGCCGACGGCTCGGCCAAGGGCGACTGGGACGTGGGCATCACCCTCGACATCATGGACGCCGCCGACCACGTCGACGAAGTGGTGCTGGCCTCCGGCGACGG
Source organism: Pseudomonas sp. ArH3a (assembly GCF_022648765.1). NCBI lineage: Bacteria > Pseudomonadati > Pseudomonadota > Gammaproteobacteria > Pseudomonadales > Pseudomonadaceae > Pseudomonas > Pseudomonas sp. ArH3a. The sequence continues at coordinate 6,142,153 of NZ_CP080330.1, read as the reverse complement.
TGATTTCGACATGCTGCTCGACCGCATCATCCAAAAGCATGGCGTCGAAGCCGTGGCCTACGGCGTGCCGGGGCTAACGGCCAACTCACTGATACGCGCGGCCAGCCGCTACGTGCCGATCGAAGGCGCGCTGCTGCTCAAATAAGCGCGGTGGCTCAATAAATTGTTAGACGGAGTTGGAACAGGTTTGGAACGTATAGCGGTCATCGACTTTGAAACCACCGGCATCACCCCGAGCAACCACTGCCGGGCCACGGAAATCGCGGTGGTTATCCTCGAGCGTGGCCAAATCGTGGACCGCTACCAGAGCCTGATGAATGCAGGCGTGCGCGTGCCGGGCTTTATCGAGCAACTCACCGGCATCAGCAACGCCATGTTGCGCAGCGCGCCACCGGCCGAGCGGGTGATGAACGAAGTCAACGAATTCGTCGGCACCACGCCACTGCTGGCGCACAACGCCGCGTTCGACCAGAAGTTCTGGGACTTCGAACTGGGCCTGATCCGCCGCACCCGTCTGCAAAAATTCGCCTGCTCTCTGTTATTGGCCCGTCGCCTGATGCCGGCGGCGCCGAACCACAAGCTCGGCACCCTCAACAGCTACGCCCAACTGCCCCACACCGGCAAGGCTCACCGGGCGATGGCGGATGCGGAAATGGCGGCCAACCTCACGGCGCACCTGGCCGAGCAATTGCGCGGTACGCATGGGTTGCGCGAACTGTCCCACGACCTGCTGTGCACCTTGCAGAAAGTGCCGGCGGCGAAGATCAATGAACACCTGAAGAAGCATCGCGGGTTCTAAACCTTGCGATGATCGTTCCCACGCTCTGCGTGGGAACGCCTCCTGTGACGCTCCGCGTCACGACTTCAAGAGCGTCCAGGGCGGCATTCCCACGCAGAGCGTGGGAACGATCGTTCAGCCACCATTTTTCCCGTTCCCCTCCAACTGCCCCAACGGCACCCGTCGCTCTATCGCGCTTGAGAGGATGATCGAGGTCTTGCTGAACCCAAACTTCGCGATCCGATTAATCAAATTCTCCAATTCCGGCATCGAGCCCACCGCCGCCTGCATGATCACGCATGGGTCGCCCGTCACCCGGTGGCACTCGGTCAGCTCGGGGATTTCAGCCAGGGCGTCGTACACCTTCTGGCTGCCATGGTTGGTCAGCCTCAGTTCGATGACGCACTGGATCGGCAAGCCGATTTTGGACAGGTCCACCTTGGCCTGATACCCGGTGATCACGCCGCTGGCCTCAAGCTTGGCCACGCGTTCAGCCACGGCGGGGGCGGAGAGGTTTACGGTGCGAGCCAGTTCGGCGTAGGACGCGCGGCCATCCTTGAGCAGGGCGCTGAGGAGCATGCGGTCGTATTTGTCCATGATAAGGCTCCATTTGCGCGTGGCTTTCGAATACACGGGTTATAGCGTTCATAACCATGTTTTGAAAAGTGTATGGGCGCTTTAAACAGGTTTTGTAACTTAAGTTTATCGGGCTGCCTTTCTAGAATAAGCCTCCAATTTCCTGCCGCAGAGCTACCCAATGCCTGGCCCACGTCGCTTTCCCTTGCCGTTGATCGCCGCTTTTTTTGCGCTGTATGTGATCTGGGGTTCTACCTACCTGGTGATTCGAATCGGTGTTGAGTACTGGCCGCCGCTGATGCTGGGCGGGATTCGATTCCTGGTGGCGGGGTTGGCCATGTATGGCTTTTTGCGCTGGCGCGGCGCACCTGCGCCGACGTGGGTGCAGTGGAAGGCCGCCGCCAAGATCGGCGTTTTGCTGCTGACCTTTGGTAATGGCGCGGTGACGGTGGCCGAGCACACGGGCGTTGCCTCGGGTGTGGCCGCACTGGCGGTGGCGACGGTGCCGTTGTTCACCTTGTTGTGCGGCTATTTCTGGGGCGCGCGCAATACCCGCCTGGAGTGGGCCGGGGTGGTGCTGGGGATTATCGGCATTGCCATGCTCAACATGGGCTCAAACCTGCAATCGAGCCCAACCGGTGCGATGTTGTTGCTGTTTGCCGCGGCCTCCTGGGCCTTCGGCTCGGTGTGGAGCCGGCATTTGCCGCTGCCGCCGGGCGCCATGGCCAGCGCGGCCGAGATGATCATTGCCGGTGTCTTGTTGCTGGTGGGCAGTGCGCTGACCGGTGAGCGACTGCATTCCATCCCGCCGATTGAGGGCTGGCTCGCTTTGGCGTATCTGGCCGTGTTCGGCTCGATCATCGCCTTCAATGCTTATATGTATTTGCTCAAGCATGTGCGCCCGGCGGCAGCGACCAGTTATGCCTATGTGAACCCTGCGGTGGCGGTGTTGTTGGGGATTGTGTTCGTCGGCGAGACCATCGGCATGGAAGAAGCCTTGGCCATGCTGGTGATCATCAGCGCGGTGCTATTGATCAGCCTGCCTCAGTGGCGCAAGCCCAAGCCCAAGCCGGAAATAAGGTAAACTGCGGCGCAATTGCGACTTGCGCTGAATTTTTCCTACGGTAAACACATGACTTTCGCCACCCTTGGCCTGATCGAACCCTTGCTGCGCGCCCTTGAGACGCTTGGCTACCAGACCCCGACGCCGGTGCAGGCGCAAGCCATTCCGGCGGTGCTGGCCGGTCGCGACCTGATGGCCGCGGCCCAGACCGGCACCGGCAAGACCGCAGGTTTCGCCCTGCCGCTCCTGCAATTGCTGACGATGGAAGGGCCGAAAGTCGCCGCCAACTCGGCGCGTGCGCTGATCCTGTGCCCGACCCGCGAGCTGGCCGAGCAGGTTCACGCCAGCGTCGCCGAATACGCCCAACACCTGCCGCTGACCACTTACGCCGTGTACGGCGGCGTGAGCATCAACCCGCAGATGATGAAGCTGCGCAAGGGCGTCGACATTCTGGTCGCCACGCCTGGCCGCCTGATCGACCTGTTCCGCCAGAACGCGCTGAAACTCAACCAGCTGCAAACCCTGGTGCTGGACGAAGCCGACCGCATGCTCGACCTGGGCTTCTCGGAAGAACTGGCGAACATCTACCGCATGCTGCCGAAAAAGCGCCAGACCTTGCTGTTCTCCGCGACCTTCTCCGATGAAATCCGCCTGCTGGCCGGGCAGATGCTCAACGACCCGCTGACCGTCGAAGTCAGCCCGCGCAACGTCGCCGCCAACACCGTGAAGCAGTGGGTGGTGCCGGTGGACAAGAAGCGCAAGGCGGAGCTGTTTGTGCACCTGATGCGCAAAGGCCGCTGGAAGCAGGTGCTGGTGTTCGCCAAGACCCGTAACGGCGTGGATGCGCTGGTGGATAAGTTGCAGGGCCTGGGCATCAATGCTGACGGCATCCACGGCGACAAACCCCAAGCGACCCGCCAGCGCGCACTGGACCGTTTCAAATCCAGCGACGTGCAGATTCTGGTGGCCACCGACGTGGCGGCCCGTGGTTTGGACATTGAAGACTTGCCGATGGTGGTCAACTTTGACTTGCCGATCGTGGCTGAGGACTACATCCACCGTATCGGCCGTACTGGCCGCGCGGGCAACACCGGCGAGGCAATTTCGCTGGTGTGCGCCGATGAGGTGAACATGCTGTCGGCCATCGAGATGCTCACGCGTCAGACACTGACCCGCAAGATGGAGCCGGACTTTGAGCCTGAGCACCGCGTGCCGGACACCGATGCCAGTGGGCAAGTGGTGAAGAAGCCGAAAAAACCGAAGAAACCTAAGGCGTCCGGTGGCGGCGGTAAGCGCAATTTGGGTAAGTGGGTGGACAGTGGCGAAGTGGCGCCGTCGGAACCGTCGATTAAACCGGTGCGTAAAGTGCCTGTTTTTAATACGGGGCCACGTAAGAAGAAGTAAGTTTTCGTTAATTAACGAAGGCTTGGTGAGCTAAGTGAGCGGTGCAATGCCGCTCACTCGACCCGATAGAAAGTGTCGCGGCGATAGGTTTGTAACTGTTTAAGTTTATTGATTTGTTTCTTTGCGTGTAGAAATTTTTAGTCATGGTTCACCCTGTAAGTATTCGGAACTTTGAGCTTTCGCAGGCCACTGATGTCGTAGGCTTAAAACTAACGATGTGCTTACGGCGAGGATTTTTATATGGCTCTTATTCCTGTTGCGGCTGCGCTTACGGGGTTGTTTATATGGGGGGAAGTTGAGGCCGGTAAGAAAAATACAGCGGAAAATAAGGCAAAGGAGTGGAAGTCGTTTGAACCTCGTTTGGACCATGCCTTCAACAAGTATAAGCGGCATTTTGCGAAAGGGGAGTTTGCGCAAGCGATCAATGCGCTCAAAGAGTATATTGATTTGAATAGGCTGCGTGGGTCGGTAGCGCCTGAGGACGAGAAGATGTTAGGCAGGATGCTTGATAATCTAACTTTTAAAGCCCAGGCCAAAGGGCTGGCCCTGAGTCGTGAGTTCAAAGCCAAAGAAGAGGACTTGAAGGACGAACCTTTTGAACGCTCCAATGCCCACTACGAATACATAGAGAAATTGAAGGCTGTTCTACCTAAAGAAGATACTTTCTTACGCAAGGAAGTGGAACATTATGAACGGTTGAATCCCAAGGTCTCGCTGTACGATTGATGTCAGGTGCCTCGTGAGTGATGGCTCAATGAGCTTTGCCCAAGCGCTTCCCTGTCTGCCGCGTAAAAAGAAGTCACTGTTTATTGTCGATAAATAGGCCGTCAGTCATTAGGGTGCCTGGTATACGCCATTCATTTTTTTGTCGAAGTGCTGTGTGGCCAGTGATGGGCGCCTGGCCAGTAACGTGAGCGTCTTATTGTCGCTCGGTAATATTTTGTTGGGTTATAGATTTCAGAGAGTTAGAGCGCTTGGCGTTACTGATCACTTTGAGTGGCGCCATGAAATGGATTGTAAGTATTGAATTAAATGGAGAGGTGAGTATGGCTGTATTTCTAGTTCCTTTTTTGGCCGTTGTAATCGGTGGCGCACTGGTTGCAGGCGCCGGCGTAGGTGTTATTGAAGCGAGAAGAAGTAAAGCGGCGAATGCCGCCGAACTTGAAAGCGCAGAAAAAAAAGCCAGTGAGCTGTTCGTCGGAGTGAAAGCGCATTTGGCGTCGGGGGCTCTTTATCCCGCTTTTCGCGAATACAGGAAGTACATAGACCATGTGGAAAGTTATTTTGATATCTCGCCCGAACAGAAGCGGACTAATCAAGAAACGTATAATGACTTGAGAGGCGCTGCGTTAAGCGAGTACCGAAAACTGCACAGTGACTATCAGAAAGAAGCCGCCGTAGCCTACGACGACGGTGAAGAACCCTTCAAGGCACAGGCTGACTATATCGCTAAGTTGGAAAAGCTACTGGGGCCGGGTGCGCCCAAGCTTAAAGCGCTGGAAACCTCGTTTGGTGCGAGTTACACGGTTTATAAATACGGTCTCACACCCAATTGATCATGTGGGTGAAAGTGTTCTTTCTCCTCAGTCAGGTGGGTAGAATCCCGTAATAGTGGAAGGTGTACAGGGTGAGATTAGGTAGCGAATGTGATGATTTAGAGCGTGAAGCGTTAGAGGAAGTCTACCGGCCACCCCCTCAACGGTCTGCGGCGGGGGAAGTACAACGATTTCCTGTGGATGAGCATTTGCTCAACGCTTTGCAGGAGGTTGAGCAGAGGGTGCGCACGGTCGTTATAGATGCGCGTAGGGACGGGAACTCAGGTGTGCGGTTTTTCCGTGGTGGCCTGAAGCAACCCTTGCGATGAAATCAAGTGTGGGTGCGCTCCGGAGATTGAGCGTTATCAACAAACGGCGGAACATTTACCGGGGTTGATAACGCCTTAAAGGCGTTCTATTGCTGAGTGGGTCGAGGCCAGCCACTCTAGAACGCTTCGCCCGGCCGCCCGCCCGCTGGCAAAACACCCCGTCAGCAAATACCCGCCTGTCGGCGCTTCCCAATCCAGCATCTCCCCGGCACAAAACACGCCGGGCAATTGCTTGAGCATCAACCGCTCATCCAGTGCCTCAAATGGCACACCACCCGCCGTGCTGATTGCCTCATCCATCGGCCGTGTCTTCACCAGTGTCAGCGGCAGCGCCTTGATGTCCACCGCCAACTGCGCCGGATCATTGAAGTGCTCGGCGGGCGCCAGTTCACGCAACAGCGCCGCCTTCACCCCATCCAACCCCAACTGACTGTGCAAGTGCTTGCTCATTGAGCGTGAGCCACGCGCCTTGGCCAATGCTGCCTGGACTTTATCCAGCGGCTTGCTCGGCAGCAGGTCGATATGCACCGTGGCCGAGCCGTTGCGGTTGATCGTTTCACGAATCGGCGCCGACAGTGCGTAGATCAAACTGCCCTCGATCCCGGTGACCGTGACCACACATTCCCCCAGCCGAGGTTTGTCATCCGCCAGGCCAATGGCGACGTTTTTCAACGGCGCCCCGGCGAATTTGCTCACCATCAATTCGCTCCAGGCCGACACCTCGAAGCCGCAATTGCTCGGTTGCAGTGGGGTGTAGGGCACGCCTTTGTCTTCCAGCACTTTGAGCCAGGCGCCGTCGGAGCCCAGACGCGACCAGCTGCCGCCGCCCAACGCCAGCAACACGGCATCGCTGTGCACAGTTTTTTCGCCGTCCGGGCTGTGGATAAGTAAACCGCCGTCCGCTGTCCAGCCCAGCCAGCGATGCCGGGTGTGGATAACCACGCCTTGATCGCGCAGGCGCTTGAGCCAGGCGCGCAGCAGCGGGGCGGCTTTCATGTCGGTAGGAAAGACGCGCCCAGAGGTGCCGACAAAGGTTTGAATGCCCAAACCATGAATCCACTCGCACAACGCTTCGGCGCCGAACGCGCGCAGCAACGGCGCCATCTGCGGTGCGCGTTCGGCGTAGCGCGACAGAAAGGCCGGGTACGCTTCGGAGTGGGTAATGTTCATGCCGCCCACGCCCGCCAGCAGGAATTTGCGCCCCACTGACGGCATGCCGTCATACAGCTCCACCCGCACGCCCGCCTGGCTCAAGACTTCAGCGGCCATCAGCCCGGCGGGGCCGCCGCCGATGATAGTGACGTGATGAGCAGGGTGCTGAGGCATGGGCAAGGCTACGGTCGCTGAATAGGCCGAGCATTCTACCCGACGACGGCGGAGCTGCCTGATCAAAAAACGTACACTTTCCTACAGGCCATATGGCTACTCGCTTTCAGGCCCTTACGCTCAAGTTATCCACAGGCCGTTCCACAGGCATTGTGGGTAACGCGCACAGTTCAATGACAACCTGATGACGTCCATACCCGTTGTGCGCTGTGGTGCAGGATGCCGTGGCGGCGGGCCAGGGCAGGGCGGTCTTTGCTGTAGCCGCCGCCGATCACGCCCATCACCGGAATGTCGCGACCCAGGCAGTGGCGCATCACGCTTTCATCACGGGCGGCGACGCCTGCGTCTGTCAGCTTGAGGTAACCGAGGGCGTCATCTTTATGCACATCAACGCCGGCGTCGTACAGCACCAGGTCGGGTTGGTAGAGCGGCAGTAGGTAGTTGAGCGCATCGTCCACGACTTTAAGGTAATCGGCATCGCCCATGCCCATGGGCAGCGGGATGTCCCAGTCGCTCTGGGCTTTGCGCGCGGGGAAGTTCTTTTCGCAATGCAGCGACACGGTGATGGCATCCGGCGTGTCGTGGAGGATGCGTGCGGTGCCATCGCCCTGGTGCACGTCGCAGTCGAAGATCAACACGCGGTTGACCCGCCCGCTGGCCAGCAGGTAATGGCTGATCACCGCCAAGTCATTGAAGATGCAAAAGCCGGCGGGGTAGTCGTAGTGGGCGTGGTGGGTGCCGCCGGCCAAGTGGCAGGCTAAGCCGTGTTCCAGCGCTTGTTCGGCGGCCAGTATCGAGCCGCCGACCGCGCGCACGGTGCGCCGGGCCAGGGCCTCGTTCCAGGGTAGACCGAGGCGCCGCTGGTCTTCACGGGACAACGCGCCGCTCATGTAGCGTTCGATATACCCAGGTTCATGCGCCAGGGCCAGAATCTCTGCCGGGCACAGCTCGGGGCGCAGCAATTGGCCGTCCTCGGTCAGGCCGCTGTCCACCAAGTGGTCGCGCAACAGGCGAAACTTGTCCATCGGGAACCGGTGGTCCGCCGGGAACTCGGGGCTGTAGTCATCGTGGTAGATCAAGGGCAAGGGCATGGGATTTTCTGACGGGAACCTGCGAAGGATCTTACCAGCGCTGTACACTCACGCACATGGCAAGGGAGGGGACCCATGGAGCCGATACTGGAATTGGAAAGCGCACGCTTGCTGATGCGCCAATGGCGCGACAGCGACTTGCCGGAATTTGCACGCATGTGCGCCGACCCGCAGGTGATGCGTTATTTCCCGGCCAAGCTCAACCACCTGGAAAGCGCCGCGCTGATCGGCCGGATTCGCGGGCATTTCGCCGAATACGGCTTTGGCCTGTGGGCCTTGCAGCGCAAGGACACCGGCGAATTTATTGGCCTGACCGGGCTGCTGAATGTGAGCTTTGAAGCAGACTTTACCCCGGCGGTAGAAATTGGCTGGCGCCTGGCCCGCGAGCATTGGGGCCTGGGTTACGCCAGTGAAGCGGCCTGGACTGCGCTGCGCTGTGGTTTCGACCGGTTGCAATTGGATGAGATCCTCGCCTTTACCACCGAAACCAATCTGCCATCACAAAAAGTCATGCAGGCCATCGGTATGCATTACGATCCGCAGGCAGATTTTGAACACCCCAAGGTCGCAGCCGATGACCCGCTGCGCCATCATGTTTTGTACCGCATCACCCGCGCCCAATGGTTGGACACGCTGCACGGATAAGCAGCCCGGAATGCCCTATCGATTGTTGTAGGAGTTGCTCTATGAGCCAAGTATTGGAAGATCTGGTGGACTTGCTGACCCTGGAGCCGATCGAGGAAAACCTCTTTCGCGGCCGCAGCCAGGACCTGGGCTTTCGCCAACTGTTCGGCGGCCAGGTGCTCGGCCAGTCGCTGTCGGCCGCCAGCCAGACCGTAGAAGCAGCGCGGCATGTTCACTCCCTGCATGGCTATTTCCTACGTCCGGGCGACGCTTCGTTGCCGGTGGTGTATTCGGTGGACCGCGTGCGCGATGGCGGCAGTTTCAGCACGCGCCGCGTCACGGCGATACAGAAGGGCAACCCGATTTTTACCTGCACCACCTCGTTCCAGTACGACGAACAAGGCTTTGAGCACCAGACCACCATGCCCGTGGTGGTCGGCCCGGAAAACCTGCCGTCGGAGCTGGAGCTGACCAAGCAGCGTGCGCACCTGATCCCGGAGCACATGCGTGAAAAACTGCTGTGCCCCAAGCCGATCGAAGTGCGCCCGGTCACCGAGAAAGACCCGTACAACCCGCAGCCGTCCGACCCGGTGAAGTACGTGTGGTTTCGTGCCGACGGCGCCCTGGCCGACTCACCGGCGCTGCATAAATACCTGCTGGCCTACGCCTCGGACTTCGGCTTGTTGACCACCTCGCTGCTGCCCCATGGCAAGACCGTGTGGCAGAAAGACATGCAGGTCGCCAGCCTCGACCACGCGCTGTGGTTCCACGCCGACCTGCGCGCCGACGACTGGTTGCTGTACGCCATGGACAGCCCGTGGGCCGGTAACTCGCGCGGTTTCTCGCGCGGCAGCGTGTACAACCGCGCCGGGCAACTGGTGGCGTCGGTGACCCAGGAAGGGTTGATTCGCCATCGCAAGGATTGGGCATGAGCCTGTCGGACGTAACGCATTGGGTATTTGATATGGACGGCACCCTCACGGTGGCCGTGCATGACTTTGCAGCGATCCGCGTGGCCTTGGAGATCCCACCCGAGGACGAGATTCTCACCCATTTGGCAGCGTTGCCGGCTGAGGTGGCGGCGGCCAAGCATGCCTGGCTGCTTGAGCATGAGCGCGAGCTGGCGCTCGGTTCGGTTGCCGCTGTGGGTGCGGTGGAGTTGGTGCGCGAGCTGGCTGGGCGCGGTTATCGCCTGGGCATCCTGACCCGCAATGCGCGGGAGTTGGCGCATATCACCCTGGAAGCGATTGGCCTGGCGGATTGCTTTGCCATCGAAGACGTATTGGGCCGCGATGATGCGCCGCCCAAGCCGGATCCGGATGGATTGTTGAAATTGGCGGAAGCTTGGGATGTTTCTCCCGATGCGATGGTGATGGTCGGGGATTACCGCTTTGACCTGGATTGTGGCCGGGCGGCAGGGGCCAAGACGGTATTGGTTAACTTGCCGGAGAACCCGTGGCCCGAGTTGGCGGATTGGCATGCGGCGGATTGCGCGGTGCTGCGCCAGATGATTTAAACCAAACACCACAAAACCAATGTGGGAGCGAGCAAGCCCTCTCCCACATTTTGCTCCGGTTTCGTCAGCTATTTTTACTTCGGGAACAACGCTTTCTCGCCCTCAGACGAAGTAAACATCCCATCCCCGTCATGCCCAACCCTCGGCACTTCCACCAGCTTCTGGGTCAGTTGCGGATGGCGCGCTTTGAGGTAGTCAAAATAGTTGTGCCCACGAATCAACCGATACGCGCCCTGGGTTTCGGCTTCGCAGCTTTTATCCAGGGCCGGGTGGTTGGGGTCGGTGTCTTGCTGGCCGAGCAGGTAGGTGATGTCGCGTGACACGTAAGCCCGCTCAAGCTGCTGGGCACTCTGGCCCTTGGCGTAGTCCGGCAGGTTTTGCATGCCGTACTTCCAGTCGTTGAAGCCTGGGCAACTGGCCGCGTCGAATTTCACCGGGCGCTGTGGGCTGAAGTAGGCGTAGGACGATGGATTGGCCACCACGTAACGCAGGCTGATGCCTTCGGTTTGCAGCATCGGGTGGTCGTGGCCGGTGAGGGCGAAACGCTGCACCACTTGGCCGCCGCCGGAGTGGCCGGCGACTACGATTTGTTTCAGCGCCGGGAACAGTTTGCGGTTGCCCAGGTGCTTGATGATCTGGTCGAGCGCGCCGTAGGAACTGACCTGGCCTGGGCCGGTGGACGGCTCGCCGGCCATCCAGCCATTGCCATTCCAGCGCAGCACCTGATTGCCCAGGTGGTTGCGCTTTATGTCTGACTCATTGAGAAACTGCGGCGCGATCACCAGGGTATTGGCAGCAACCCCGGCGTGTTCGGCTGCATCTTCGCCGCTTTGCAGGTAGGTCTGTGCGTTACGCAGGCGGCCGTGCACGATGATCAGCGCGCGGGTGACGTTGGGCAGTGGCTGGTTCCAGTCTTGGCTCAAACCCAGGCTGAGGTCGCCGGCATCCAGGTGAAAACGATCGGGGCTGACCACCTTGACGCCATGCTCTTTCTCGGCGGCCCAGGTGGAGGAGGAACAGGCAATCATCAAGCCGAACAGCAATCCCAATCGTTTATTCATCTAAAGACTCTTCGCTGTAAACGTGTCGCATTGAGTGATCTGGCCCTGGGCGAAGCCGGTCTTGAACCAGCGAACCCGCTGTGCCGAGGTACCGTGGGTAAACGAATCCGGCACTACGCGGCCCTGACCCTGTTGCTGCAAACGGTCATCACCGATGGCGTTGGCAGCATTCAGTGCTTCTTCAATATCGCCGGGCTCCAGCCAGTTCAGGCGTTTTTGCGCACGGTTGGCCCACACCCCGGCGAAGCAGTCGGCTTGCAGTTCCTGGCGCACCAGCAGGCCGCCGTCGCCTTGCATCTGCCGGCCCTGTTGGCGCGCGGCTTGAATCTTGGCCGAGATGCCCAGCAGCGTTTGCACGTGGTGCCCGACTTCGTGGGCGATCACGTAGGCCTGGGCGAAATCGCCGGCGGCCTGGAAGCGTTGCGACATTTCCCGGAAGAAATCCAGGTCCAAATACACTTGTTGGTCAGCCGGGCAGTAAAACGGGCCGCTGGCCGAGGTGGCGCCACCGCAGGCGGAATTCACCCGGCCACGGAACAAAATCAGTTTCGGGTTCTTGTAGGCCAACCCGTTTTCCTTGAACACCTGGCCCCAGGTGTCCTCGGTATCGCCCAGTACCGCGCGTACAAAATCGGCCTGCTCATCGTTGGCCGGTGGGGCCTGGCGCGATTGCGTGCTTACCGAGGGCGCTTGCTCCACCTGGCCGGTCAACTGGCCGAGGATCTGCAACGGGTCCTGCCCGGTCAGCCAGCCAATCCCGACGATCAGCACGATGGCCGTGAGGCTCAGGCCCTTGCCGCCGCCAAACCGCATGCCGCCACCACCACCGCCGCCACTGTCATCGCGGGCATCTACCACGTTGTCGCTGCGTCGGCCTTTTTTCCATAGCATGGGGCAATCCTCTCGTTGATCCTGTGCTCACTTTTCTAAGAGCAGTGTTGTTGGTGCGTTTGAATGGCGCCAGCCCGGCTGTCCGACAAGAGACGAGAGTTACCTAGTATCGCTGCTGTCAGGCCGTGCAGGCAGGGGCGCCAGATGAACGTTGTGTCAGCAACGCCTAGTCAGTCGCGGCAGTAACCTTCGCCGGTGTCGACGATCAGGCAATCCTTTTTATCCGCCAGCCATTTCAGGCCGGTGGCTTCACCGTCGCCGGCGCTCAACTGCTGCGGGCCGTCCGGGCGGGTAAAGGCGATGCCGTCTTCGTTGGCTTCACCCTTGAAGGCGCCGGAGTCGTCGGCGTCGAGGCCGTATTGCATGGTTAAAAGGTAATGGCCACGGCCGATGCTGTCGTCTTTGGCGATGGTCAGGTTCAGGCCTTCGACACCGATCCACTTGCCGACCCATTTGTCGGTGGGCGGGGTGGCCGGTACCAGGGTGGCTTGCACCGAGGCCGGAGCGGGTTTGGGCGCTTCCTTGGGCTCTTGGTTACAAGCGGTGAGCAGGGCGAGGGCAGAAAGCACAAAGAGTGTTTTTTTCATAGCAGCAAGGCCTTGGTTAAAAAGTGTGCAACGCACGGGTGAACGTGCAGCGTTGGACTCAAATCCCGTGATTTAGTGCGCTGTTCGCACGGTGTTTGGTTATGCTCTTGGGGCGCACGTAGGCCCGGCTGCTAGATTACCGGGTTGAGCGCCGCCGCGTTCAGTGCTCTGGGTTCAACCCGCCATGCAAGAGAATTCAATGACTGTCAGCACACCTCTTTCCGGCGTCAACCATCCCTTCAAAGGCATTCTGCTGATTGTGGTGGCGACATTCCTTTTTTCCAGCCATGACGCCTTGTCCAAATACTTAGCCGGGTTCTACCCGATTGTGATGGTGGTGTGGGCGCGTTACCTGGTGCACACCCTGTTGATGGCCGGCATTTTCCTGCCGCAATCAGGCTTGCGCGTGCTGCGCAGCAAGCGGCCGGGCATGCAGGTGGTGCGGGCGTTGTGCCTGCTGGGCACCAGCCTGTTTTTTACCGCGGCGCTGCATTTCATCCCGTTGGCGGAAGCCACGGCGGTGAACTTCCTGGCGCCGATCCTGGTGACGGCGCTGTCGGTGCCCTTGCTCGGTGAACACGTGACGCGTGGCCAATGGCTGGCGGTGATCTGCGGGTTTGTCGGGGTGCTGATCATCATCCACCCCGGCGGTGAGCTGTTCACGCCTGCGGTGCTGCTGCCGCTGTGTTCGGCGCTGTTCTTCTGCTTCTACCAGTTACTCACGCGCATCCTCAGCCAATACGACACGCCCACCACCAGCAACTTTTTCGCCGGCCTGTGCAATACCTTGGTGATGAGTGCGATGGTGCCGTTCTTCTGGCAGTTGCCCACGGTGTGGCATGGCGTGCTGATGCTGGCGCTGGGCACGTGCGGGATGACCGCCCACTTGATGTTGACCCAGGCCTTCCGCTTCGCGGCGCCGGCTTTGCTGGCGCCGTTCGGCTACTGCCAGATCGTGTTTGCGGGGTTGTTGGGCTGGCTGGTGTTCAACCATACCCCCGACTTGACCACGGTGGTCGGCATCGGGGTGATCTGCATGAGCGGGTTGGCCGCTGCCTGGCAGCAGCGGCGGCGTTGAATCACAGGTCGACGGTAGGAATCTTGCGCGGCGCCATGAAGTACATCCAGATCAGCGCAGTGAAGTACATCGCCGGGATCAGGGTGAACAGCACGGTGTAATTGTTGTTCGTGACCGTGAGGATATGGCCGACGATCTGGGTCATGAACATGCCGCCGATGGCCGCACACATGCCGCCGAAACCGAACACCGTGCTCATCATGTGTTTGGGCGTGTAGTCCATCACCAGGCTCCAGATATTGGCGGTCCAGGCCTGGTGTGCGCCGATGGCCAGGGAGATGGCAAACACCGCGACCCACAGTTGGCTGGAACCGGCCGCCATGATCACGCCGACGATGCAGCAGGCGAACAGCAGCATCGACAACAGCCGCGCCTTGATCGGATTCATCCCACGGCCGATCAGGAACGACGACAGAATCCCCCCACCCACGCTGCCGAAGTCGGCTGTCAGGTAAATGATGATCAGTGGGATGCCCATCTGGGTCACGTTAATGCCCAGGTTGTATTGCTGGTTCAGAAACGGTGGCAGCCAGTACAGGTAGAACCAGAACACCGGCGCGGTCAGAGAGTAGGCGATGGCGAAGGCCCAGGTGCCGCGCATGCGTAGGATTCGGCTGAAGGGGACGCTCGGTTGTTCCGGTTCGACTTCCTGTTGCAGATACTCCAGTTCGCTTTGTTTGACCGTGGGATGGTCTTCCGGGTTGTAGTATTTCAAGCCCCAGAAGATTAGCCAGATCCCGCCCAGCGATGCCATGCCCAGGAACGCCGCCTGCCAGCCCCACACGTGGAGGATCAGCGGCAGCAGCATCGGCGTCATCATCGCGCCCACATTGGTGCCGGCGTTGAAGATACCGGTGGCCACTGCACGCTCACCGGCCGGGAACCACAGCCGCGTGGTCTTGACGCAGGCCGGGTAGTTGGCGGCTTCCGTCAGCCCGAGGATAAAGCGGCACACCATAAAGCCTACGGCCGACGTGGCCAGGCCGTGGGCGCCGGTGGCCAGGCTCCACAGCAGCACCGCGCAGAAGAACACGCGCTTTACGCCGACTCGATCAATCAGCCGGCCTTGCAGCACAAAGCCGATGGCGTAGCCGACCTGGAACCAGAAGTTGATGTTGGCGTAGTCCATCGCCGTCCAGCTCATTTCCTTGGCCAGGATCGGTTGCATCACGCCCAGGGCGGCGCGGTCGATGTAGTTCAGGGTGGTGGCGAAGAACACCAAGGCCAGCATGCCCCAGCGCGTCTTGCCCACGGCCATGGCGCCGCGGATTTTGTCGCCGATGCCGGCGTGCGGATTGCTGTGGCGCCCGGCCACGTTGGGAGTTTGCGAAGGCATGAGGTTGTACCCGTTTTTTGAAATTTTTATGGTGTGTTCTGGGTCTTTTTTTCTATGAGGCTGCGTAGTCGATGGTGCGCAGTGGTTAAAAACTCGTCAATTCACTGGGGGTCATTTTGTTCGATAATCGCCCATAAAACTAACCGGTTCGTACATTTCAATTGCTGTGAACAATTTAGCGGCGAATAATTTGCCGTAAATAAGACGAGCTTCATATGCCGGGAGTCGCCCCATGCAACGCTCCATTGCCACCGTTTCTTTGAGTGGAACCCTGCCGGAAAAACTCGAAGCCATCGCCGCCGCCGGGTTTGATGGCGTGGAAATCTTCGAAAACGATCTGCTGTATTACGACGGCAGCCCCCGGGAAGTTAGGCAAATGTGCGCCGACCTCGGCATCGCCATCACCTTGTTCCAACCGTTTCGCGACTTTGAAGGCTGCCGCCGCGACCGCCTGGCGCGCAACCTGGAGCGCGCCGAGCGCAAGTTTGACCTGATGCAGGAACTGGGCACCGACCTGGTGCTGGTGTGCAGCAACGCCTCGGCTGATTGCGTCGGCGATGAGCGCATTTTGCTCGATGATCTTAGCCTGTTGGCCGAACACGCCGGCCGCCGTGGCCTGCGAATTGGCTATGAAGCGCTGGCCTGGGGCAAGCATGTGAACACCTGGCAACAGGTGTGGAACCTGGTTCGTCAGATCGACCACCCGAGCCTGGGTGTGTTGCTCGACAGCTTCCACACGCTGTCGCTCAAGGGCGACCCAAGTGGGATCGCACAGATTCCCGGCGACAAAATCTTCTTTGTGCAAATGGCCGATGCGCCGATCCTGGCCATGGATGTGCTGGAGTGGAGCCGGCATTTCCGCTGCTTCCCGGGGCAGGGCGAATTCGACCTGGCGGGGTTCCTGGCGCCGATCATCCAGAGTGGTTACACCGGGCCGTTGTCCCTGGAAATTTTCAATGATGGCTTCCGCGCGGCACCGACGCGGGCGAATGCAGCCGATGGCTTGCGTTCGCTGTTGTACCTGGAAGAGAAAACCCGCCAGCGCTTGAAGCAGGAAGCGCCCGCTCACCCCGTCGACATCCTGTTTGATACGCCCGCCGCCAGCGAATACGACGGCATCGAATTCCTTGAGTTTGCCGTGGATGAAAACCTTGGCGCCAAGCTCACGCAATGGCTGGAGCGCCTGGGTTTCGTCAAGGCTGGGCAGCACCGCTCCAAGAGCGTGAGCCTGTTGCGCCAGGGCGATATCAACCTGATCCTTAACTGTGAACCCTATTCCTTTGCCCACAACTTCTTCGAAGCCCACGGGCCGTCGTTGTGCGCCACCGCGATTCGGGTCAAGGACAGCGCCAAGGCGTTGCAGCGGGCGGTGGCCTACAAAGGTCAGCCTTATCGCGGCCTGGTCGGGCCCAATGAGCTGGAACTGGCCGCCGTGCGTGCGCCGGACGGCAGCCTGATTTACCTGGTAGACCAAAGCGAAGGCGGGCTGTACGACACCGACTTCAACTTGCAACCGGCCAACGCCTCAAGCGGCGGGCTGCTACGCATCGACCACATGGCCATGGCGCTGCCGGCCGACAGCCTCGACAGCTGGGTGCTGTTCTACAAGAGCCTGTTGGATTTCGAAGCGGATGACGAAGTGGTGCTGCCCGACCCTTACGGCCTGGTCAAAAGCCGTGCGCTGCGCAGCCGTTGCAGCTCGATCCGCCTGCCGCTGAATATTTCCGAGAACCGCAACACCGCCATTTCCCACGCGCTGTCGAGCTATCGCGGCTCGGGCGTGCACCACATTGCCTTCGACTGCGCGGATATTTTTGCCGAAGTCAGCCGGGCCAAAGCGGCGGGCGTGCCGTTGCTGGATATCCCGCTCAATTACTACGACGACCTGGCGGCTCGGTTCGATTTCGACGACGCATTCCTCAGCGAGCTGGCGTACTACAACGTGCTGTACGACCGTGATGCCCAGGGCGGTGAGTTGTTTCACGTGTACACCGAGCCATTTGAGGGGCGGTTTTTCTTCGAGATCATCCAGCGTAAAAACGGCTATGCCGGGTACGGCGCGGCCAACGTGGCGGTGCGCCTGGCGGCGATGGCCAAATCACGCAGTGGCGCGGTGCGCCAGGCGCGGTTATGACGACGCGGCGAGGTGCTTCCTTCGGGGAGCGCCTCGGCCCATAATCGCGGCCTGCACAACAAAAATGGCCGTGAGCGCACCATGACCCTGACCCCCGACCTCTCCGCTGTGTCAGACGCACCGCGCAAGAGTCGTAAGAACAACCCGGAAAAGACCCGCGAAAACATCCTCCAGGAAGCCATCGTCGAGTTTGTCCAGCAGGGCTTGGCCGGCGCTCGCGTGGATGCGATCGCCGAGCGCATCCACACCTCCAAACGCATGATCTATTACTACTTCGGCAGCAAGGAGCAGTTGTACGTCGAGGTGCTGGAGAAGCTCTACGGCGACATTCGTAACACCGAAACCCGCATGAACCTTACCGCCCTGGAGCCGCGCGAAGCGATTCGTCGGCTGGTGGAATTCACCTTTGATCACCATGACCAGAATGTGGATTTCGTGCGCATCGTCAGCATCGAAAACATCAACAACGCCGAGTACGTAAAGCGCTCGGATTCGATCAAAGCGATGAACAGCAATATTCTCGAAGGGCTCGGCGCCACGTTGCGTCGGGGGGCTGAGATGGGGTTGTTTCGCCAAGGGTTGAACCCTTTG
The DNA here is from genome assembly GCF_022648765.1 of Pseudomonas sp. ArH3a. Classification (NCBI taxonomy): domain Bacteria; kingdom Pseudomonadati; phylum Pseudomonadota; class Gammaproteobacteria; order Pseudomonadales; family Pseudomonadaceae; genus Pseudomonas; species Pseudomonas sp. ArH3a. The sequence goes on along the minus strand of NZ_CP080330.1, from coordinate 6,124,233 downwards.
GACGTGCATCTGTTGATCAACTCCTTCAGCTTTTACCGGGTGTCCAATCGCCATACGTTCAGTGAGATCTTTCAGATCGAGCTGTCGGATGAGGTGGTTAAACAGCGGCATCGGGAGATGATTTGTGAGTCGGTGATGCGTTACCTGCAGGCCTAATCCTGTGGGAGCCGGCTTGCCCGTGATAACGCTGTGTCAGTCAGATCAATATTGACTGCTCAACCGCTATCGCAGGCAAGCCAGCTCCCACATTTCTTGGATCGGTTTTCTAGAGTTAAGTATTCATGCTCTGGAAGTGCGCCAGCATTCTTTGCGCATCCGGCGCTTGCCCACTGAACAACTCAAACGCCTTCACCGCTTGAAACACCGCCATATTGCCGCCATCCAGCGTGCGGCAACCCAAGGCGCGGGCGTTACGCAGCAGCTCTGTTTCCAGCGGGAAATACACGATTTCCGCCACCCATAACTCAGCCCGCAACAGGGCCGGCGGCACCGGTGTGCCAGGCAGCTTGGCCATGCCCATCGGCGTGGTGTTGACCAGCCCATCCGCCTCGGCCATGGCGTTTTCTAGGTGGTTGCCGACTTGTGCGCGACCGGCGCCGAAACGTTGGGCGAGGTTGTCCACAAGGTCACGGGCGCGGGCCACGTCCACGTCAAAAATGCTCAAGTGTTCCACGCCCTCCGCCAGCAGCGCGTGGGCCACCGCCGCCCCCGCACCGCCTGCGCCCATTTGCACGACACGTTGGCGGGGGACGTCATTCAAATTGCGCCGGAACCCTTCGGCGAAGCCCAGGCAATCGGTGTTGTGGCCGATGCGTTTGCCGCCCTTGAACACCACGGTATTGACCGCGCCAATGCCTTGGGCTTCGTCGGACAACTCATCGAGCAACGGTAGGATGGCCTGCTTGCACGGGTAGGTAATGTTCAACCCGGTGAACTGCATCATCTCGGCGGCGTCCAGCAGGTCGGGCAGGGCGTTGATGTTCAGTTGCAGCGGTTCCAGATCGATCAGGCGATACAAATAACGCAGGCCCTGAGCGTCACCTTCCTGTTCATGCAGGGCGGGAGTACGGGAGGCTTGGATGCCCGAGCCGATCAGGCCGGCGAGGATGCGCGGTTTCATCGGGCTCATCCCTTGAAAGTGTGGCTGAAGTGTTCCAGGGCCAGGTGGTAGCCGTGGCTACCGAACCCGGCGAGCACCGCCTTGGCGATGGGCGACACAAAGGAGTGATGCCTGAATGCCTCACGTGCGTGCACGTTGGATAAATGCACTTCGATCACCGGCACTTCACTGGCTACCAGCGCGTCGCGAATCGCTACCGAGGTGTGGGTCCAGGCCGCTGGGTTGATCACGATACCGGCGCAACGGGCGCGGGCGCCGTGGATCCAGTCGAGCAATTCGCCTTCGTGGTTGGTCTGGCGGAATTCGATTTTCAGCCCGAGCTTTTCGGCGCTGCGGCCACACAGGGCGGCAATGTCGGCCAGGGTTTCATGGCCGTAGGTGGCGGGCTCGCGGGTGCCGAGCAGGTTGAGGTTGGGGCCATTGAGCACCAGCACGATGGGCGGCATTTTGGGGTATCTCCACACTTATTATTGGTTGTGCGGATAAAATGTACTGGTTGGTTAATTTGGTCAATTGATGGCGGCGGATGTGTTCGATTATCGAACCGATATTCGCAACCGCTGAACAGCAGAATCAGATTAGATATCAATTGAAAGTCATTCTCGACAACGCTTAAGATGCCCGCCTGTTTCCTTAACATTCCAGGGAGTCGGTTTGTCGGACGTGGATCTCAAAGGCCTGTTTCTCAAGCATGCCGATACTCTGCGTGGGTATCTGGCGCGCAAGGTGCGGGACCCGCAGTTGGCCGCCGACCTGGTGCAGGAGAGTTTCCTGCGCCTGGCGGAAAAACCGGCCGGCGAGCGCATCGACAACTCCCAGGGCTATCTCTATCGAACGGCGAGCAATCTGCTGATCGACCATATTCGCCAGGAAGCGCGGCGCAAGACAGACACCGTGCCCCATGAGGCGCTGGCCGAGATTGAAGATGACGTGGCCGGGTTGGAGGCTCAGGCAATGGCGCAGCAGCAGCGACAGGCATTGAAGCAGGCACTGGCGCAATTGCCGGAACGCACGCAGCAGATTTTCCGTCTAAACCGTATCGAAGGTATGACCCACGCCCAGGTTGCCCGGCACTTGGACATCTCTGACAGCTCTGTGCAAAAGCATCTGGCCAAGGCCTTGGCCTATGTGATGCAACGTTTGCAGGACGGCGAGGTGCAGCCATCCGACGAATGAATTACCGAAAAACTTTGCGTCAGACGTCACAGCGTTTACATAACGAAAATTCGAGATTCACACGTGAATAGCCAGGGTCCGCAACAGCACAGCATTACCGAGGCGGCCGCCGAATGGGCGGTGCGCCTGCACGCCGGTGCCCTGACCGAACAGGAGCAGGCCGAGCTGCGCCATTGGATCGCTTGCGACAGCCGCCATGAAGCCGCACTGCGTTTTGCCGAGCAGACGTGGGCCGCCTTGGGCGAGGTACATAAGGATGAGCCGGTGCATCGCCAGCGTCCGGCGTCGCCGCCAGCGCCAGCGCGTCGGCCTAAGCGGCGCCGGCCATGGCAACGCGCGGCGGCGGTCGCGCTGGTCGTAGTGGTGGCAGGTGTTGGCTGGTTGCGTGGGCCGGATGTTTTGCTGCACATGCAGGCCGACTACGTTACCCAGAAGGGCGAAATACGCACAGTGCTGTTGGCTGATGGCAGCAAGGTCGAGCTGGATTCCGCCAGTGCCATCCGCCTGGACTACGACGGCGTACAACGGCGCATCAGCCTGATCCAGGGCTCGGCGATTTTCGATGTGGCGCCGATGACGGGGCAGGAAACGCGACCGTTCGTGGTGCAAAGTGCGGCTGGGCAAACCCGCGCGTTGGGCACGCGGTTTGTGGTCGAACGCGAAGGTGATCGCCAGGCCTGGGTCGGCGTGTTGCAGCACAGCGTTGAAGTTGCGCTGCAAGCCACGCCAAAAAAAGGCCCGAGCGAGCGCGTGCTCAAGCAGGGCCAAGCCGCGCGTTACAGCCCTCAGGACGGCGTGAAGACGCTGGATCAATTTGATGTGGAGCGCGCCACCAGTTGGCGTCGTGGTGTGTTGATCTTTGATCGGCTGCCGTTGGCCAACGTCATCGAGCAACTTAACCGCTATCGCCCTGGGCGTGTGGTGTTAGCCAACTCGGCGTTGGCCGATCGTGAAGTCAGCGGCGTATTCCGTCTCGACATGCTCGACACCGCGCTCGGCACCTTGACCCAGGAACTTCAAGTGCAACGCTTGGACCTGGCGGGCCTGAGCCTGATCTATTGACCAACCGGTGGGAAACCTCTTTCCCACCGCCTGCGACACACCCTCTGCAAAAAACTTTCAAAAAGTCTTACTGACTTCCTGCGCCTCGCACGTCTTGCTAGGTGAGAAGCATTCGCATAAACGAAAAGCTCAGCGCAGGGAACTAAGAAATGTCAGCACTCACCAAGGGGCGTGTCACCGGTAGCCGGTTAGCCCTGGCGATTCACTTGGGCTTGTTTGCCGTAACCGCGCCTGTGTACGCCGCGCAGCCTGCAGCGGGCGCGACCCAACCTGCCGTGCTGACGTTTGATATCCCTGCACAATCCTTGGGCAGCGCGGTGCTGGCCTTTGCCGACCAAGCCGGCCTGCAAGTGCTGTTCGACAGCCAGCGCCTGCAAGGCTTGAACAGCACGGCGCTAAAGGGCAGCTTCAGCGTGCAGGAAGGCCTGGGCCGTTTGCTCGGCGGCGCGCCGGTGGAATATCGCTTCACCGGCGAACGCCAGGTCACCCTCAACCGCGTCGCCGCCGAGCACGACAGCGCCGTGACCGTCGGCACCACCACCATCTCTGGCAACACCAACGGTCAGGCCAGCGACTGGGTGTACCAGAGCCCAAAGTCCGTGGCCGTCATCAGCCGTGACATGATCGACAAGCGCCCACCCCGTCACGCCGCCGACATGCTTGAGGAAACCGCTGGCGTTTATACCGCCGTCGACCAGCGCGACCCAGGCCTGTCAGTGAACATCCGTGGCGTGCAGGACTACGGCCGCGTGAACATGAACATCGACGGCATGCGCCAGAATTTCAACGTCAACGGCCACCAGCAGCGCAACGGCACGATGTTGATCGACCCGGAGTTCATCTCCAGCATCCAGATCGACAAGGGCAGCCAGTCCGGCCAAGGCGGGGCGGCGGTGTTGGGTGGGATCGCCTCGTTCAAGACCTTGGAGGCCAGCGAGTTTCTCAACGACGGTAAGGAGATCGGCGGGCGTTTTCGCGCCGGCAGCGGCATCGGTGAACTGGGTAATGGCACTTACTTCAACGGCAGCGGCGTGTTTGCCTTTGGGGATGAGCGCGGTGATGTGCTGTTGGGGTACAGCGAGCGGCATTTCGGTAATTACCGAGGTGGCACTCACAACGATAAAAACCTTGGCACCAACCTGCGCGCCCGAAAATATGCACCGGCCGCCTTTGATCATTGGCTGAACAGTGAAGTGGGCGATTCGGGCAGCGTCACGCGTTCCCAGATTCTCAAGTTCGGCCTCAATTTGCCCAATGATCAACGGGTGCAATTGAGTTATCTGGAAAGCGATACTGACAGCAACGATACCTGGAGCTACATCACCCAAGATCTGCAGAGTAACTATTATCTGCGCAACAGCAAAAACAACCTCAACGCGAAAAACGTTGCGCTGGATTATCGCTATACACCGGATAACCCGCTGATTGATTTCAAGGCCAAGGCGTATTTCGTCACTACCCAGGAAGACCGCGCCAATGCGCCGAATAGGGCGTCAGCGAGTTCAGGAAACTACACCCCCGGCTACACCGACCATTTTCAAACCGATACCTGGGGCCTGCAGGCTGATAACACCTCGCGCGTTGACCTTGATGCATTTGGCCAATTCAGTTGGAACTACGGTGTGGAGGTCTATCAGGACCGGTTCAAGCCACATAGCAACAAGGTCGAGTCGACTAACGGCACCAGTGGTGCGCTGCCATATGTTGAAGGTGCGAACCCGCTCGGCAAACGAACCATCGGTAGCCTTTTTAACAACCTGCAGTATGAATACGACGGTTGGCTGACGCTCGACGCTGGCCTGCGTTACGACCGTTATCGACTGGAGGGCGAAACCGGGATGACGCTCTACAAGCGCCCTGCGATTGCCAGCAGTGTTGAGGGCGCCCGGCGAGTCGATGAGGTGCTTGATATTGATCGGGAGGAGGGCCGGTTCTCCCCCACGTTTGGCATCGGCATAAAACCCGGGCTCGATTGGTTGCAACTCTATGCGCGCTGGGGGAAAGGCTGGCGCCCGCCAGCGGTCACGGAAACCTTCATGACCGGCCGGCCTCACGGCGGTGCGTCGGGGGAGCGCGTATTTCCCAATCCGTTCCTCAAACCCGAGGAGTCTCGCGACTGGGAAATGGGCGTCAATGTGTTCAAGGAGTCGCTGTTCTTCAACGATGACCGGCTGGGAATAAAAGTTGCCTATTTTGATACCCGGATAGAGAACTTCTCGTTTCTCAACCATAGCGTCACGTTGCCCGAGACTAACGTCGGCGGCTTCACCGGGATCATGGCGTATACCAACAACCTTAACCCGACGCGTTTTCGCGGTATGGAATACCAACTCAACTACGACATGGGCCGCGCCTATACCAACTTGAGTTACACGCACATGATCGGCAGTAATGAGTTCTGCTCGAAGAACTATTACATGGGCGGCGCCAAGAAACGCGGGCGCACGCTCAGTTCCAAATATGAGCGTTATACCCGCCCCAATGGTACGACCGGCACACGACTGGTCAGCACTTATGAGTGGCTGGATGACGCCGCTGCGAACGACAAGGAAAGTTGCGGCCGCATCATGGGCAATGCCACCTACATGCCCGCTGACCGTGGCGCCTTGACCGTAGGCGCGCGGTTCCTGGACAAACGCCTGGATACGGGCATGCGGGTGCGTTACAGCTCTGGCAATGGTGAGAACCTGAACAATCAGGGCTACGACTTTATCGACCAGGCGATGTGGCCCAAATACACCGTGTATGACCTCTACGCCAGTTACTGGATGACCGACCATCTGAACATCGCACTGGCGTTGGAAAACGCCACTGACGAAGCCTATTTCGTTGCCATGGGCGACGCCAACAACCTGAGCCTGGCCCGTGGCCGCACCTTGAGTGGAATGCTCGAATACAAGTTCTGATTGGGTGCGCAAGGGCGCAGTCAATAAAAGGTTTTGCCCAAGGGTGGGCAAAAAGTGCGCCGGAGTGCGTGCTGATCAATAGCGTTGTTTATAACGAGGTTCAGTGATGACTATTTCTGTTAATTACGAGTCGGCTCTCGGTTCTATCTCGCTTTCGGACTACCTGACGGATTGGGCGATAGGCTTTGCGACCGCAGGCCACGGCACCGGTAATACCGGCGGCTTCAGCAACGGCACGTTTAGCGGCGACCAATACTCGACTCACGGTGCCCAGGGCTCCGAGTACGCTTTTATTGCCGACAGCAATACCAGCAATGGCCTGCACTATGTGTTCAACCCGACGCTGCCTGCCTCTGCCAACCAGAACCACTACCTGTGGGGCAACCTGGATAACGTCCAGTTGGGCACCGGCCTGAGCGGTGGCAGCGGCAGCGATTTCGACCTGAGCGGCTACAAAGCCGCCTTCAACGGCCTCGACCTGTCTGCCGCTGAAGGCGCGGGTCGTGTGGGTAACGAAGTGCAGAGCGTGATCTACGGCCTGATGCAAGGCAACACCACCGCCCTGGAAAGCGTGCTCAACAACCTGCTGGACGACTTCGGCCTGTCCACCGCATCGACCTTCGACCAACTGGCCGCCGCCGGCCTGGGTCACGCCACGCCATCGGCCGACGTTGCGCTGGTCGGCGTGCAGGACGTGGCGCAGGACTGGGCATTCGCTGCCTGAACGGCTGCTGCATGAAAAAAGCGAAGGGGAGATTGCTCTCCCGTTCGCCGCATGACACACCGCCGTCGCCAAGCCTTCTAATTCTTTATCGACGGCGGTGCCAAATTCTGCGCAGCGCCGTATCGCCTGTCAACGCGCCGGCGCTGCCCGCTTACCCCACGAGAATCCCAGATGCGCCACGCCGGCAACGAAACCCTGGCCGCCCTTACGGCCTATAAAAGTGGCTTCTTCAATATCGGCCTGTTCTCGGCGGTGATCAACCTGCTGATGCTCGCCCCGGCGCTGTACATGCTGCAGGTGTACGACCGGGTGCTGGCCTCGGGCAATCAGATGACCCTGCTGATGTTGACGCTGATGATCCTCGGCCTGTTCGGCCTGATGGGCGCATTGGAGTGGGTGCGCAGCCAAGTGGTGATCCGCCTCGGCACGCAAATGGACATGCGCCTGAACCAGCGGGTGTACGACGCCGCGTTCGAAGCGCAACTCAAGGGCGGCACCCAGGCGGCAGGCCAGGCCTTGAACGACCTGACCACGCTGCGCCAATTCGCCACCGGCCAGGCGCTGTTCGCGTTTTTTGATGCGCCGTGGTTTCCGGTGTACTTGCTGGTGATCTTCCTGTTCCACCCCTGGCTCGGCTTTTTGGCCCTGGGCGGCGCGGTGATTTTAATCGCGCTGGCGTGGGTCAACCATTATGTCAGCCAGGCCCCTATGGCTCAGGCCAGCCTGCTGTCTATCAGCGCCAGCCAGCAGGCCACGGCCAACCTGCGCAATGCTGAAGCCATCGAGGCCATGGGGATGCTCGCCACCTTGCGCGGGCGTTGGTTCAGCCAGCATCAAGAGTTTCTCGCCCAGCAGAACCTGGCCAGCGAAAAGACCGCCGCTGTCACCGCCTGGTCCAAGGGCGTACGCCTGGCGTTGCAGTCGCTGGTGCTTGGTTTGGGCGCCTTGCTGGCCGTGCAGGGCGATATCACGCCGGGGATGATGATTGCCGGCTCGATCCTGATGGGCCGGGTGCTCAGCCCCATCGACCAGTTGATCGGCGTGTGGAAACACTGGAGCTCGGCGCGCATGGCCTATGGGCGGTTGTCGCAGATGCTGGCGGATAATCCGGCGCGACCGGCGCGTATGAGCTTGCCGGTGCCCAAGGGCCAATTGACCGTCGAGCACGTCAGCGCCTGCGCGCCGGGCAGCCGTCGGCCGGCGTTGGCCAACCTCGGTTTCAACCTGCCGGCCGGTGACGTACTCGGCGTGATCGGCCCATCGGGTTGCGGCAAATCCACCCTGGCCCGCGTGCTGGTCGGCGCTTGGGCGCCGCTGGCCGGCAAGGTTCGCCTGGACGGCGCCGACCTGACTCAATGGGACAAGCAGCAACTCGGCCCGCACATCGGCTACTTGCCCCAGGACATCCAATTGTTCGCCGGCAGCATCGCGCAAAACATCGCACGGTTTGCCGAGGTGGAGGCCGACAAGGTCCTCGCCGCCGCACAACTGGCGGGCGTGCATGAGCTGATCCTGCAACTGCCCCAGGGCTACGACACGCAACTGGGGGAGGGCGGTGCCGGTTTGTCCGGTGGCCAGAAACAACGTGTGGCCCTGGCGCGTGCGCTGTACGGCCTGCCCGCGCTGATCGTGCTGGATGAACCCAACGCCAACCTCGATGAGGCGGGCGAGCAAGCCCTGCTCCAGGCTATCGCTCAACTCAAGCAGCAGCGTCGCAGCGTGATTTTGATTACCCACAAAGCCAACGTGCTGACCCTGACTGACCAACTGCTGATCCTCAAGGACGGCCAATTGCAGGCCTTCGGCCCGACCGCGCGGGTGTTGGAGGCGCGGCAGAAACCCACGACGACCAAACCGGTGTCGACCATGAGCATGAGCTACCGCCTCGGTGAAGGAAAACAGGCATGAGTCAGAGCAAGCCGGTGTGGGTCAGTGACCCGCCGAATAATGTGTTAGCGCTGGATGATAAAAAATACTCGCGCCTGGGCTGGCTGCTGGTACTCGGCGGCTTTGCCGGGTTTCTTGGCTGGGCGGCGCTGGCGCCGTTGGACAAGGGCGTGGCGGTGTCCGGCAAAGTGATGGTCTCGGGCCATCGCAAAACCGTGCAGCACCCCACGGGTGGCATCGTCGAACGCATCGAGGTGCGCGACGGTGAGGTGGTCAAGGCAGGCCAAGTGTTATTGCGCTTGAAGGAAACGCCGCTGCGCGGGCAGATGCAATCGCTGCGCAGCCAGTACCTGGCGTCACTGGCCAGCGAAGCGCGCTTGAGTGCCGAAAGCGAAGGGCTGCCGGCCATCGCTTTTGATCCCGAACTGCTCAATGAGCCGGATGCCGCCAGCGTCCTGAGTTTGCAGCGGCAGTTGTTCACCAGCCGCGCCCAGGCGCTGGCCACCGAGCAGCAAGGCCTGCGCGAAACCATCGCCGGGGCCGAGGCGCAGTTGCGCGGCACGCGGGATTCGCAAGCGAGCAAAGTCCAGCAACGCGCGGCGCTGAATGAACAGCTGCAAGGCCTGCGCGAGTTGGCGCGCGACGGTTATATCCCACGCAATCGCCTGCTCGACAGCGAGCGGCTGTACGCGCAGATCGACGGCACCATCGCCGAGGACTTCGGCCGCATCGGGCAGTTGCAGCGCCAGGTTCTCGAACTGCGTCTGCGCATCCGCCAGCTCGGCGAAGACTTCCAGAAAGACCTGCGCAGCCAGTTGGCTGATACCCGCACCCGCAGCGACGACCTGCGCAATCGCCTGGCTTCGGCGCAGTTCGAGCTGGCCAACAGCCTAGTACGCGCGCCCGCTTCCGGCGTGGTAGTGGGCTTGGATGTATACACCGAAGGCGGCGTGATCAAACCCGGCCAGGCGCTGATGGACATCGTGCCCCAGGGCGAACCGCTGCTGGTGGAAGCGCGCGTGCCAGTGCAGATGATCGACAAAGTGCACCCGGGCTTGCCGGTGGAGTTGTTGTTCTCGGCGTTCAACCAAGCCACCACGCCACGGGTAGCCGGTGAGGTGACGTTGGTGTCGGCAGACCGCCAAGTCGATGAGCGCACCGATGAGCCCTATTACACGCTGCGCGCCCAAGTCAGCGCTGCCGGCATGCAGCAACTGGACGGCGTGCAGGTTCGCCCGGGCATGCCGGTGGAAACCTTCGTCAAAACCGGTGAGCGTTCGATGCTCAACTACCTGTTCAAACCGCTGATGGATCGCACTCACATGGCCTTGGTGGAAGAATGAAGGCGCTGTTGTTTGCGTTGTGTGTGAGCTGTGCGCCGGCGGCGAACGCCTTGGGTTTGTTGGACGCTTATGACTTTGCCCTACGCAACGATCCGGTATTTCAGGCAGCCATTCAGGAGCGTGAAGCCGGTGAAGAGAACCGCGTAATCGGCCGGGCGGCGTTGTTGCCGAATTTGTCGTGGAGCTACAACAACGCGCGCAACGAATCCGAAGTGACGGCAGGTGATGTCACCCGCGACCGCGACTACCGCAGCTACGCCTCCACCCTGACGCTGCAACAACCGCTGCTGGATTACGAAGCCTACGCGCGCTTTCGCCAGGGCACCGCCCAGGCGCTGATGGCCGATGAGCGCTTTCGAGGTAAGAGCCAGGAATTGGCCGTGCGTGTGCTCAGTGCGTACAGCCAGGCGTTGCTGGCCCAAGAGCAAATCGAGTTGAGCCGTGCGCAGAAACGCGCGTTTGCCGAACGCCTGCAACTCAATGACCGCCTGCTCAAAGGCGGTGAAGGTACGCGCACCGATGTGCTGGAAACCCAGGCGCGGTTGAGCCTGGCCCAGGCTGAAGAGATCGAATCCCTGGATGCCCAGGACAGCGCTTTGCGTGAGCTGGAAGCCATCGTCGGCCTACCGTTGCAGATCGAAGAGCTGGCGCCGCTCACCCGCCAATTCGAGATCCCGCCGCTGGAGCCGAACCGTTTCGACACGTGGCGCGAATTGGCCATGGCCAACAATCCGGAACTCAAATCCCAGCATCACGCGCTGGACGTGGCCGCTTATGAAGTGGAGCGCAAGCGCGCCGGGCATTTGCCCAAAGTCAGCCTGTACGCCAGCAGCCGCCAGACCCGCTCCGACTCGGAAAGCAGTTACAACCAGAAATACGACACCAATAGCGTCGGTATCCAGGTCAGCCTGCCGCTGTTTGCGGGTGGCTCGGTGTCGGCTTCCACGCGCCAGGCGGCTAATCAGCTGTCCCAGGCTCAGTACGCGCTGGATGCGCAAACCAGCACCACGCTGGTGGAGCTGCGAAAACAATTCAACCTCAACACCAGCGGCGCGGCGAAAGTGCGCGCCTATGAGATGGCCGTCAGTTCCGCCGCCGCCTTGGTCACCGCGACGAAAAAAAGCGTCGGCGGCGGCGAGCGGGTCAACCTCGACGTGCTCGACGCTGAACAACAACTCTTCACCGCCCGCCGTGATTTGGCGAATGCGCGGCATGCGTATTTGCTGGCCAGGATTCAGTTGAAGTATTACGCGGGGTTGCTGAGCGAGCAGGACTTGCAGGCGTTGGCCGGTTATTTCCAGCCGTCGGCATGAGTGGTTACAACCCGGCATTCGCCGGGTTGTTCGTCGTTACTAATCTGTGAAACAGCTTCGGGATTTCGAAGCCGGTTGTCGGGCTGCACGGGGAAAAGTGTAACTTGACGGAAAATAACCTAACGGATGGGTTACGATGAAAGTAGGTGCTTACAAAGGATATGTAATCTCGGTGTTTCTCAGGGATGAGCATTGCCCGCCTCACGTGCATGTCAGGGGCAAGGAATGGGATGCACGGTTTCGTTTCAGTTTTCTGAATGGGGACGTGGAGTTGTGGGATATAGAGCCTGAACGGAGGCAGCCACCCACGGCGGTCCTGAGGGAAATACGCGAGGTAATAATGCAGCGGCACTACTTGGCGCGGGCACGCAGGATTTGGTGGGAGAAACTGCAAACGGTTTGTCTGGAGAATCATTCCTGGGATTGGGACGCTGGTGAGTTGGTTCAAGGGTTGGTCATTCGACGTGGTGTCTATGTCATCGCAAGCGCCCGGCACGACGTCGTAGAGCAACGGACAATTTTGAATCTGGTAAGAGCGCCAGATTGCGTGGGGATTAATGTATGAAAATCGTAAAAGCCAAAACTGTGCCCTATAAACCGCTCACTGAGGCGGATGTCGACAAGGCAATAGCCCGTGGGCGCAAATTGAAGCGTCTGTACGCCAACGCCAGCAATGTGCGTTACGAAGACAACTGCATTTCCATCGGCTTCAGCGACGGCAGCCGCATCGTGTTGCCGGTGGCTGGCCTGCCGGAGTTCGACGGGTTTTCCTTGGAGGATTTCCAGCAGTTGGAAGTCGGTTTTGGCGGCAAGGCACTTTGCTGTGAGGCCCGGGATCTGGATGTTTCGATCACGGGCCTGATCGCCACGAGCCAACCGTTGATGGATTTGGCGGCGAGCCTGGTAGCATCGCGCAACGGCCGCAAAAGCAGCGCCGCCAAGTCGGCGGCCGCCCGAGCTAACGGCAAGAAGGGCGGTCGACCACGCAAGAAGGAAGAAGAGGGCGTTGAATTACCGCCGGGTCAATAACACCCCGGATTCCATATGGTGCGTCCACGGGAACTGGTCAAACATCGCACACTGGGTAATCTGGTGCGTGTCATGCAGTTGCGCAATGTTCGCCGCCAACGTCTCCGGGTTGCAGGAGATGTACAGGATGTTATCGAAACGCCGGGTCAGCTCGCAGGTGTCCGGGTCCATGCCAGCACGCGGTGGGTCGACGAAGACGCTACCGAACGCGTAGCTTTTCAGGTCGATGCCGTGCAGGCGGCGGAACGGGCGCACTTCGTTGAGCGCCTCGGTGAGTTCTTCGGCAGACAGGCGCACCAGGGTGACGTTATCCACAGCGTTCTCATCAAGGTTGCTCAGGGCCGCATTCACTGAGGTCTTGCTGATCTCGGTGGCCAGCACGTTGCGCACACGGGTCGCCAGCGGCAGGGTGAAGTTGCCGTTGCCGCAGTACAGCTCCAGCAAATCATCCGGGCGATCGCCCAAGGCTTCATATGCCCAGTTGAGCATCTTCTGGTTTACCGTGCCGTTGGGCTGGGTAAATGCGCCTTCGGGTTGGCGATAGCTGAACGTACGACCGCCCACCTCGAGTTTTTCTACCACGTAGTCGCGGCCGATCACATCGCGCTTGCCCTTGGAGCGGCCGATGATGCTGACATTCAAGTCGGCAGCGAGCTTGTTGGCGGCCGTGTGCCAATGCTCGTCCAGCGGGCGGTGGTAGCACAGGGTGATCATCGCGTCGCCAGCCAAGGTGGTGAGGAACTCCACCTGGAACAGCTTGTGGCTCAGGGCGGCGCTGGCTTGCCAGGCGGCCTTGAGTGGCGGCATCAACTGGTTGATGCGTGCACTGGCGATGGGGAATTCTTCGATCAGGATCGGCGTGCGCTTGTCGTCCTGGGAAAACATCGCGTAGTGGCGCTCGCCGCCTTCGCGCCACAGGCGGAACTCCGCCCGCAGGCGGAAGTTCTGCAGCGGCGAATCGAAGACCTGTGGCTCGTCGGGTGCGTCGAACGGTGCCAGCAGGTCACGCAAGCGCGTGACCTTGTCTTGCAGTTGAGCGGTGTAGCTTGCGGCGTCAAAAGTCATGCGTTGAACCAGCCCAGCTTGATCACAAACAGAATCGACAGGATCACCAGTGCCGGGTTCAGCTCACGGTAGCGGCCCGAAAGCAGCTTGATGGCGGTCCAGGCGATGAAACCGAAGGCGATGCCGTTGGCGATGGAATAAGTGAAGGGCATCGCCAGGGCGGTGATCACCACCGGCGCTGCAACAGTAATGTCGTCCCAGTCGATTTCGGCCAAGCCGGAGGTCATCAGCACGGCGACGAACAGCAAGGCTGGCGCGGTGGCGAAGGCCGGAACGCTGGCCGCCAGTGGCGAGAAGAACAGCGCCAGCAGGAACAGGATAGCGACCACGATGGCGGTTAAACCGGTACGGCCACCGGCGCTCACACCCGCAGCGGACTCGATGTAGCTGGTGGTGGTCGAGGTGCCCAGCAGGGAGCCGGCCATGGCCGCGGTGCTGTCGGCGATCAGGGCACGGCCCATTTTTGGCATGTGGCCGTCTTTGCCCATCAGGCCGGCGCGCTTGGCGACGCCGATCAGGGTGCCGGAGTTGTCGAACAGGTCAACGAACAGGAACGCGAAGATCACGCTGATCAGGCCGATATCCAGGGCGCCTTTGATGTCCAGCTGCAGGAAGGTCGGGGCCAGGGACGGTGGCACCGAGATCACGCCGCCGAACGGGGTGACATTCAACAGGATCGAGACAATGGTCACGGCCAGAATGCCGATCAGCACTGCGCCGCGAACGGCCAGTGCTTCCAGCGCAACAATGAGCATAAAGCCCAGCGTGGCCAGGATAGGCGCCGGCTTCTTCAGGTCGCCCAGGCCAACCAGCGTGTTCGGGTTGCCGACCACGATCCCGGCGTTGTGCAGGGCGATCAGCGCCAGGAACAGGCCGATACCGGCGGCAATCGCCGAGCGCAGGGGCAAGGGGATGCTGTTGATGATCCACTCACGGATGCGGAAGATCGACAGCAGGAAGAACAACACCGCCGAAATGAACACCGCGCCCAGCGCCACTTGCCAGGTGTGGCCCATGTGCAGCACCACGGTGTAGGTAAAGAAGGCGTTGAGGCCCATGCCCGGTGCCAGCGCGATCGGGTAGTTGGCGATCAGGCCCATCACGGTCGAACCGATGGCGGCCGCCAGGCACGTCGCGACAAACACCGCGCCCTTGTCCATCCCGGTCTCGCCGAGGATGCTCGGGTTCACGAACAGAATGTAGGCCATGGCCAGAAAGGTCGTGATCCCCGCGAGAATCTCGGTGCGCACATTGGTGTTGTGTGCCTTGAGTTGAAACAGCTTTTCCAGCATGCCGGCTCCCTGTGACGCTATTTTGCGTCGTTATTTGTTGACCTCTAAGTCAAAGCACAAACTGCGCCAAGCGCCTGTGGTTTCAGAGAGGATCGGAAAAAGCGGCGCATCATACCAGCAGCCGACGGCCAGTGGCGCATAGGCTTGGTTTTGATGGTGCATGGCCTTGAGGCATACTGCGCCGACGTTTAATTCAGGGTCGTTAACAGCATGAAAAAAGCCAACGCCAGCAGTCTAGCTCTGTTCGCCGTTATCGGCCTGGGGCTGGTGGCACCGGCTTGGGGCGCGACTGCACCGCCCTTGAGCGAGGTGCGCGTATTCAAGGTTGAATCGGCCGGTTGCACTGAGACCATCCCTGAGCGGGCGAGCAGTACCCAGATGTGCACGCACCGTGGGCCAACCCAGGTTTCAGTGATGGAGGTCGGCCTGGGCAAAAGCCCGATGGGCCGTTTCGATGGCGCGCAGTTGAACGGGCAGCGCACGCCGGTGTGCCAGGTCGGCACCATCAGCGAAGTGTGCAATGGCGCCGGCACCGTGATGGGCTACATCTATGTGTTCGACGTGAATGTCCAAGCGCCTGGCTGGTTCGAATACAGCAATGCCTCGATCAACGGCCCGCAAAACACCCTGAAGACGCTGCTCAATATCCGCTGATCAATTGCCTTGAACGCTCAATACCCCGGGAAGTCGTACCCCTTGAGACGGCGACTTTCCTGAACGCCGCGGATGGATACCAACCCGTGAGGTGTTTATGAGCGCAACCCCCAATGGCGCGGCGGCCAAGTCGTTCGCCAGTCACCCGATACGCTTGACCCTGAACGGGCAAGACCGCCACCTCGATGTGTTGCCCTGGACCACCCTGCTCGACCTTTTGCGCGAGCAGCTTGATCTGGTCGGCAGCAAAAAAGGCTGCGACCACGGCCAATGCGGCGCCTGCACCGTGTTGCGCGATGGTAAACGCGTGAATGCCTGCCTGACGCTGGCGGTGATGTGCGACGGCGCCGAGCTGACCACCATCGAAGGCCTGGCCGACGGCGACGTGTTGCACCCGATGCAGCAGGCCTTCATCAAGCATGACGCCTTCCAGTGCGGCTACTGCACCCCCGGCCAGATCTGCTCCGCCGTCGGCCTGGCTAATGAGGGCCGTGCCCACGACACCGCACAGATCCAGGAATTGATGAGCGGCAACCTGTGCCGCTGCGGCGCCTACACCAACATCCGCGATGCCATCGAAGACGCCTTGCCCGCCTGCCGCGTGCGCGGAGGTGAGCAATGAATCCCTTCCAGTACAGCAAGCCGGCCGATGTGCACGAGGCCGTGCACCTGAGCAGCGCGGCGTCACGCTTTATCGCCGGTGGCACCAACCTGCTGGACCTGATGAAAGAAAACATCAGCCGCCCCGAACACTTGATCGATATCACTGGCCTGCCGCTGCAAGGCGTTGAACAAACCGCCAGTGGCGGC
Organism: Pseudomonas sp. ArH3a; assembly: GCF_022648765.1. Lineage (NCBI taxonomy): Bacteria > Pseudomonadati > Pseudomonadota > Gammaproteobacteria > Pseudomonadales > Pseudomonadaceae > Pseudomonas > Pseudomonas sp. ArH3a. The sequence continues at coordinate 6,107,852 of NZ_CP080330.1, read as the reverse complement.
GTGATGATCGGCGCCTTAGTGAGCAATGCCGACCTGGCCTGGCACCCGCTGATCGAGGCGCGTTACCCATTGCTGTCCCAAGCAATCCTGGCCGGCGCCTCACCGCAACTGCGCAATATGGCCAGTACCGGCGGCAACTTGTTACAGCGCACCCGTTGCTACTACTTCTACGACGCCAGCGTGCCCTGCAACAAGCGCGAACCCGGCAGCGGCTGCCCGGCGCGCACCGGCTTGAACCGCATTCACGCGATCCTCGGCGCCAGCGAACACTGCGTGGCCACGCACCCTTCGGACATGTGCGTAGCCTTGGCGGCGCTGGAGGCGCGGGTGCATGTAGAGGGCCGTGGCGGCGCGCGGGTCATCGAGTTTGCCGACTTCCACCGACTGCCCGGCGACACACCGCAGCGCGACAACCTGCTGGCTGATGATGAATTGATCACCGCCATCGAACTGCCCGCCGACCAGTTGGCCAGTCATAGCCATTACCTGAAAATCCGCGACCGTGCGTCCTACGCCTTCGCCTTGGTCTCCGTCGCGGCCGCCCTCGAACTGGACGGCGACCAGATCATCGACGCCCGCCTGGCCCTTGGCGGCGTGGCGCACAAACCCTGGCGTGACCGTGCAGTGGAAGCCTCGCTGATTGGCCAGACGGTGAGCCGCGAAACCTTCAGCAACGCTGCCGACGCCTTGCTGCATGACGCCGAACCGCTGGAACACAACGGCTTCAAGATCAAACTCGCGCGGCGCGCGATTATCCGCGCCCTGAGCGATGCCGCGACTGCAGGAGAACGCCCATGACCGTTATCGGCAAACCCCTGGACCGCGTCGACGGTCTGCTCAAGGTGACCGGCCAAGCGCGCTATGCCGGTGAATTCCCAGATAAAGACTTGCTGCATGGCAGCGTGGTCTCCAGCACCATCGCCAAAGGCCGTGTCGTAAAAATCGATGCCTCCAAAGCCCTGGCCCTGCCGGGCGTGGTGAGGGTGCTCGACCACCTCAACCGGCCCCAACTTGCCAGCTACGACGATGCCTTTGCCGACGCCGATGCGGCCGACGGTTCCCCGTTCCGCCCGCTTTATAACGACCGCGTCCTTTATAGCGGCCAACCCTTGGCCTTGGTGATCGCCGACAACCTGGAACTGGCGCGGTATGCCGGTTCTCTGGTCGAGATCGAGTACGCAAGCGAAGCCTTTGAAACCGACCTGGTGGCCATGCAGGAACAGGCGTACCCATCGCCGCAAACGCCCCCCAAGCCACGCGGTAACTTCCAGGCCGAGTGGGCCACTGCGGCCGTCAGCCTCGACGTGCACTACAGCACGCCCATTGAGCACCACAACCCGATGGAACCCCACGCCAGCACCGTGCTGTATCAGCCGGACGGCACCCTGCACATCCACGACAAGACCCAAGGCCCGCAGAACTGCCAGGCCTATGTGCAAAAAGTCTTCGGGCTGGATAAAAGCCAGGTGCGGATTTTTGCCGCGTTCGTTGGTGGCGCCTTCGGCTCGGGCCTGCGCCCGCAGTACCAATTGCCCCTGGCAGTGATGGCCGCGCTGGCGCTCAAGCGTTCGGTGCGCGTAACCCTGACGCGCCAACAGATGTTCACCTTCGGCTACCGCCCGCGCACTTTGCAGCGCTTGCAGATGGGCGCCGCTGCCAATGGCCGCCTGCTGGCATTGGGGCACACCGCGATTGGCCAGACCTCACGCTTCGAAGAATTCAGCGAACACGTGGTGGAATGGAGCGGCATGCTTTACCACTGCGACAACGTGCAGTTGACCTACAACCTGGTGCCGCTGGACGTGTTCACCCCGCTGGATATGCGCGCGCCAGGCGCCGCGTTGGGCGTGATCGGCCTGGAATGCGCCATGGACGAACTGGCCTGTGCGCTGGGCATGGACCCGGTGCAACTGCGCCTGATCAACTACGCCGAGCGTAACCAGAACGAAGACAAGCCCTGGTCGAGCAAAGCCCTGCGCGAGTGTTACAGCGAAGGCGCCGAACGCTTCGGCTGGAGCCAGCGCAACCCGGAGCCGCGCAGCATGCGTGACGGCAACCAGTTGATCGGCTGGGGCATGGCCGGTGGCGTGTGGGAAGCCTTGCAGATGAAGGCCAGCGCCAAGGCGCGGATCGACGCCGAGGGCAAATTGACGGTGAGCAGCGCCACCACCGATATCGGCACCGGCACTTACACGGTGATGACCCAGATTGCCGCCCAAGCCAGTGGCGTGCCAATGGCCGATATCAGCTTTTTGCTGGGGGACTCGTCATTGCCCACGGCGCCGTTGCAGGGTGGCTCGTTTACCGTGTCGTCGGTCGGCACCGCCGTGCAGCAGGCCTGTGAAGCGCTGAATGCCAAACTGCTGAAAGTCGCCCGCCAGACTTACCCGGTATTCAAGGATGCTGAAGCGGTGCGCTTTGAAGACGGCCAACTGCATACCGGTGACGTGCGTGTATCGCTGGCGCAACTGGTTAAAGACAGCGGCGACGATGCCTTGCAAGTGCAGGTCGACAGCGAGCCGGGCAAGCAACGCGAGGGTTACGCCTCGGCGACGCACTCGGCGGTGTTTGTGGAAGTTCGGGTCGACGAAGACCTGGGCATCATCAAGGTCAGCCGAGTCGTCAGCGCGATTGCGGCCGGGCGCGTGGTCAACCCGAAGATGGCCCGCAGCCAGATTCTCGGCGGCGTGGTCTGGGGGATTGGCATGGCGCTGCATGAAGAAACCCAGATCGACCATCAACTGGGGCGCTACATGAACCACAGCCTGGCTGAGTACCACATCCCGGTAAATGCCGACATCGGCGACATTGAGGTGATTTTTGTCGAAGAACATGACGCGATCGTCAACGCCTTGGGTTCCAAGGGCGTAGGCGAGATCGGCATAGTCGGCGTGGCGGCGGCGGTGGCGAACGCGATTTATCACGCCACCGGCAAGCGGGTACGGGACTTTCCCATCACCCTGGATAAGGTGCTGTAGCGCACACCTTCAAACCACTGAAGAACCCATGTGGGAGCCGGGCTTGCCTGCGATAGCGGTGGGGCAGCCATCAATCCGGTGCTGACCCACCGCTATCGCAGGCAAGCCAGCGCCCACATTTACTGTATTCCAACATCAGACCAGGTGGCGGGGCTTATTGCTTTGCCTCTTCCACCGGCACATGCATACGGTCGCGATTGGCCAGGGTCGGGAACAGTTTTATCCACACCCCAGTCACCAGCAGCGTGCCGATCCCACCCATGACCACGGCGGGCACGGTGCCGAACCAGTGGGCAGTGATGCCCGATTCGAACTCGCCCAGTTGATTGGATGCGCCGATAAATAGGCCGTTTACCGCGCTGACGCGGCCACGCATTTCATCCGGGGTTTCCAGCTGCACGAACGACGCGCGGATGACCATGCTGATCATGTCCGCTGCACCCAGCACTACCAGCACCGCCAGCGAGAACCAGAACGATGTCGACAGGCCGAAGGCGATGGTCGCTACGCCGAACACCCCCACGGCGGTGAACATCACGCGGCCGACCTTGCGGTCCACCGAGAACCGCGCCAGCCACAACGACATCAGCAAAGCGCCCACCGCCGGCGCCGAGCGCAGCAGGCCCAGGCCCCAGGCGCCGGTCAGCAGGATGTCCTTGGCGAACACCGGCAGCAACGCGGTGGCGCCGCCCAGCAGCACGGCGAACAGGTCCAGGGAGATCGCGCCGAGAATGTCCGGGCGGCTGCGGATAAAGCGAATCCCGGCCAACAGCGAATCCATAGTTGCCTTGGCTTTGTTCAGCGGGGTCTGGCGGGCGGGCAGATTAAGGGTCAGCACGCAGGCGATCAGGTACAGCGCCACTGTTGGGCCATACACCCACACGCTGCCAAATGCATACAGCAAGCCGCCGAGTGCCGGCGCGACGATGGTCGCCAGTTGCTGCGCCGATTGTGACGAGGCCACGGCCCGTGGGAACAGCGCGCTGGGCACGATGCTCGGCAGCATCGCCTGGGTGGTGGGCATTTCAAACGAGCGCGCGGCGCCAAGCAAGAAGGCGAGGATAAAGATCATCTCGCGGGTCACGTTGCCGGTCAGGCCGCCGATGGCCAGGGACAGGGCAATCAACGCCTGTACGGTCTGGCAGAGGGCGGCGACTTTGCGCCGCTCATAGCGGTCGGCCACATGCCCGGTGTGCAGCATGAACAGCACGCGCGGTATGAATTCCACCAGGCCGACCAAGCCCAGGTCCAGCACATTGCCGGTCAGTTGGTAGAGGTTCCAGCCGATCGCCACGGTGAGCATCTGGAAGCCGCTGGCCGTAAAGATCCGCGCCAGCCAGAACGCGATGAAAGGGCGGTGGTGACGCAACAGCAACGCAGGTTCACTAGGCATCGGCAATGGAGATCAGGAGCGGAGGGAATGGCGAGATTAGCATTAAGTTGTAACAAACAGTTGCCAGCTTTTGAATAAGGGCGCGCAGCTGAGACAAGCTGTCACGCGGCAAAACACCACACAGTTCGATCCTGAAAATAGGACTACTCTTTCAGCAATGCTTGATCCAGATCAAAACCAGCCCCGGGATTGTTCTGGCGGCCGAAAGGCCAGATTCCCTGCGTGGTTGGTTAAAAAAAGAAACGAATTGAAATTCGCCACACTCCATATCCGTGGGGGCAGTGGGTGCAGGCTCCCAGCCAGCAGCCGGTATTACCTGACAGAGGAAGACTTATGTTCGGTTTGGAGGCGCTAGATCTCGCCCGAATTCAATTCGCGTTCACCATTTCGTTCCACATCCTGTTCCCGGCGATCACCATCGGCCTGGCCAGTTACCTTGCGGTGCTGGAAGGCTTGTGGCTCAAGACCCATAACGACACCTACCGTGACCTCTACCATTTCTGGTCGAAGATCTTTGCCGTCAACTTCGGCATGGGTGTGGTCTCAGGCTTGGTCATGGCCTACCAGTTCGGCACTAACTGGAGCCGCTTCTCGGACTTCGCTGGCGCCGTTACCGGGCCGTTGCTGACGTACGAAGTGCTCACGGCCTTCTTCCTCGAGGCGGGTTTCCTCGGGGTGATGCTGTTCGGCTGGAACAAGGTGGGGCGCAAGCTGCACTTCTTTTCCACGGTGATGGTGGCCGTCGGCACGTTGATCTCAACCTTTTGGATTCTTGCCTCCAACAGCTGGATGCAGACGCCGCAAGGCTTTGAAATCATCGACGGTCGCGTGATTCCTACCGACTGGCTGGCGGTGATCTTCAACCCGTCGTTCCCCTACCGCCTGATGCACATGGCCACGGCGGCCTTTGTCGCCACCGCGTTCTTCGTCGGTTCTTCGGCGGCCTGGCATTTACTGCGTGGCAAGGACACCCCGGCGATCCGCACCATGCTGTCGATGGCGATGTGGATGGCCCTGATCGTGGCGCCTATCCAGGCGGTGATCGGCGACTTCCATGGCCTCAACACCCTCAAGCACCAACCGGCGAAAATCGCCGCGATTGAAGGCCACTGGGAAAATATCGGCAACGAGCCGACGCCGCTGATCCTGTTCGGCTGGCCCGACATGAAAGCCGAGAAAACCAAATACGCGGTTGAGATCCCGTACCTGGGCAGCCTGATCCTGACGCACTCCCTGGACAAACAGGTGCCGGCGCTCAAGGATTTCCCGCCTGAAGACCGCCCCAACTCGACCATTGTGTTCTGGTCGTTCCGGGTCATGGTGGGCCTGGGCTTCCTGATGATCTTCACCGGTTTGTTCAGCCTGTGGCTGCGCCGTGGCGGCAAGATGTACACGTCCAGGCCGTTCCTGTACCTGGCGTTGTGGATGGGCCCGTCCGGCCTGATCGCGATTCTCGCCGGTTGGTTTACCACCGAAATCGGCCGCCAACCGTGGGTGGTCTACGGGCTGATGCGCACGGCGGACGCTTCGTCCGGGCATAGCCTGGCGCAGATGACGATCACCCTGGTGCTGTTCGTGGTGGTGTACTTCGCGCTGTTTGGTGCAGGGTTGGGCTACATGATGCGCCTGGTGCGCAAAGGGCCGCAGACCCACGAAGGCAGCGAGCCGACCCACGGTGGGCCTGGCCAGAAACGCACACCGGCGCGTCCGTTGTCCGCCGCCGATGATGGCAGCGATGACGAGCACACCCACATCCAGCACAAGGGGAATTGAGATGGGTATTGATCTTCCGCTGATCTGGGCTGTGATCATCATCTTCGGCATCATGATGTACGTGGTCATGGACGGCTTCGACCTGGGTATCGGCATTCTCTTTCCGTTTATTCCGGGCAAAGTCGACCGTGACGTGATGATGAACACCGTCGCCCCGGTCTGGGACGGTAACGAAACCTGGCTGGTACTGGGTGGCGCGGCGTTGTTCGGCGCGTTCCCACTGGCCTATTCGGTGGTGTTGTCGGCGCTGTACCTGCCGTTGATCCTGATGCTGATCGGGCTGATCTTCCGGGGCGTGGCCTTCGAGTTTCGCTTCAAGGCCAAGGACGATAAACGTCACCTGTGGGACAAGGCGTTTATCGGCGGCTCTATCGCGGCGACGTTCTTTCAGGGCGTGGCGCTGGGGGCGTTTATCGACGGCATTCCGGTGGTGAACCGTCAGTTTGCCGGTGGTTCGCTCGACTGGGCCACGCCGTTCACGATGTTCTGCGGCGTTGCGCTGGTCGTCGCGTATGCCTTGCTCGGTTGCACCTGGCTGATCATGAAGACCGAAGGCAAGTTGCAGGAGCAGATGCATAACCTGGCGCGGCCGTTGGCCTTCGTGGTGTTGGCGGTGATCGGTATCGTCAGCCTGTGGACGCCGCTGGCGCACCCGGAAATCGCTTCGCGCTGGTTCACCCTGCCAAACCTGTTCTGGTTCCTGCCGGTGCCGATCCTGGTGCTGGTGACCATGTACGGTTTGATCCGTGCGGTGGCGCGTAATGCGCACTACACGCCGTTCCTGCTGACGTTGGTACTGATCTTCCTCGGCTACAGCGGCCTGGGCATCAGCCTGTGGCCGAACATCATCCCGCCGTCGGTTTCCATCTGGGACGCCGCTGCGCCGCCGCAAAGCCAGGGCTTCATGCTGGTGGGTACCTTGTTCATCATCCCGTTCATCCTGGGCTACACCTTCTGGAGCTACTACGTGTTCCGCGGCAAGGTCACCCACGAAGACGGTTATCACTAGGAGGGTTGTTTCATGTCCGGCAAACCGTCGTTGCACGAGATCGAACAGGCCGAGAAACAGCCGTTGTGGCGGCGCCTTGGGTGGCTGGCGATGATCTGGACCGGCAGCGTGCTGGCCCTGTTTGTCGTGGCCAGCCTGATGCGCATGTTCATGAATGCGGCCGGCTTGACCACTCACTGACATCCCAATCCGGGCCTTGCGGCCCGGCTTTTCAGCCCTGCCTTTTGCAAGAATGGCAGGGTTTTTTTATTTGCGCGCTTTGAGAATCACGAACTTCGGCGTGGCCGCGACCTGTTCGACGCCACGGAATAAACGCGCCAATTTGCTGTGATAGCCCAAATGGCGGTTGCCGACGATATACAGCGCACCGCCCACCACCAAAGCTTCGCGAGCTTGTTGGAACATGCGCCAGGCGAGGAAGTCGCCGACCACTTGCTGCTGGTGAAACGGCGGGTTGCACAGCACCACGTCCAAGGAGTCGGGGGCCTGGCCGGCCAAGCCATCGTCGGCGCGCACGAGCACATCGCGTGCACCGAGGGCCGCCTGCCAGTTCTCGGCCGCTGACTGCACGGCCATGTAAGACTCATCCACCAGCGTGTACTGCGCATCGGGGTTTTGCAGCGCACTGGCGATCGCCAATACGCCATTGCCGCAGCCCAGGTCCGCCACGCGTGCGTTGCCGAGGTTTTTGGGCAGGTGTGGGAGGAAAGCGCGGGTGCCGATGTCCAGGCCTTCGCGGCAGAACACGTTGGCGTGATTGAGCAATTCGATGGCCGCAGTGTCCAGGGTGTAACGGGTCGGGTAGGGCGACACGGCGGTTGGGCGGTCTGCAACCGTCGCAATCAGCAGCCGGGCTTTTTTCACCGCCAACGAGGCGTGCATCGGGCCGATATAGCGCTCCAGCAATTCGCCTGCCGCCCGTGGCAGGTGCTTGACCATCGCCCCAGCGATCACTTCGGCTCCCGGCGCCAAGTGCCCCTGCAGGCGGATCAGCTGTTCTTCCAGTAAGGCGAGGGTTTTCGGCACGCGGATCAGCACGCGATCGAATGGACCTGTCGGCACCTGGCTGGCAGGGATAAACGCCACCGCATCAAACGCCTTGCCGTTGCGCACCAGGTTTTTCTCAAGGCCCTGGGCTGCGAGAAACGAGTCGCCACTGGACGTTACCTGCACTTGGCCTGCGAGGCTGGCCGCCAGGGCGCCAAAGCTGTCATTGAGCACCAGCACACGGGTTGCCGCGTTTGGCTGCTGCTCGGCCAAGTAGCTGAGCAAGTACTCGTCGGCGGCGTCGAAGGCCTGCAGCGGGTCATTGTGTTGCTCAGGCTGGCGGATCAAATCGAGTTGGGCGAAGGGGCTGTCAAGCAGGGGCATGGCGGGGCAGGCTCTGGGTCATCGATGGGCGTTGGGCGGGTGCGGGCATCCGGCGCAACCATCTGAGTGAACAGCGAGGCACTCCCGATGGGGCTGCATCAACACTCAGAATTGGGCGTAAATGTTACTTTTTTTTAGGCGGGATTACATGCGGTGATTCAACGCGGGCTAAAACAAGCCTGCTTTAGAGGCACAGAGCACAGCGGCGATCTTATTATTGACCCCCAGTTTCTTGAGGCAACTGCTGATATGAAAGCCCACGGTACGCTCTGACAGGCAGAGGATCGTGGCGATGTCCGAAGCCGTCTTACCCATGGCCGACCATCTGAGAATTTCTGTTTCCCGTGGGGTCAGCGTGCAAGGCGGCGTGAGGCTCGGCGTGTCGGCATATTTCTGTGCCACCACGGCGTGCATGGCGTGACACAGCCACAGCACCTGGCCGGCTTTTTCGTAAAGCTCATCAGGGGTGACTTCGCCGCTACTTCGGCCCAACGTCAGCATGCTGAACACGCCCTGGAAGTCGTGTACGGATTGGGTCCAGCCCAGATGCACCCCAAATGACTGGGCCAGCTCCCATAAGCTGGGCGTGGTGCTGAAGGCTTTTTCATCCCACACAATCGGCATTACGCTGCGTTTGCAGTGGGCGACTACTGGGTCTACATCGAAGAACTGCGCTTGGCTATAAAGAGTGTTCCATTCATTTGGATAGTTATTCAAATGAATAGGTTTAGTTGGATTGTTGGCTTGTTGTGAGCTCATCGTGAAAGAGCAGTATTCAAATCCGAGTTGGTAGGTGTGATTGATGAGCATCTCATAAACAGTGGTGATTTTGTTCTCACCCTCCAGTTTGGGGAGTCTTGTATTGCGCCAGTTAACCATCGGGAACTCTCCATGAGTGTGATGCGGATTGGGGACGTCCTGACTCCCAATGTGATTCGGAAAGAATTGTAGGATAAATCCTACGTGCAAAGTGTGAAATAAATTTGCCAGTCGTTCGTATTTCATTTGCCTAAAGTTGTGCAGGTAATCGTATGTTGTATAAGTGATGTCAGCGGTTGGAAAATCTTATTGATTTGAATGTTTTGATGGTGATGTTAATTTGATGGCGCCTGTCTGCACTGCACCCTCTAATAGCTGCCTGAAAGGTGCGAAATAGCTAAATGATTAGTTGGAAAGTGTTATGCCAAGCTTCGATGTAAAGGCCTCGAAACACTGACCCTTTCGCGTTCGATACGGTCTGTCAGCACCCGGGCAGCGGCATACCAGTACAAACCAGCGGTGTTTCCCTGAACGACTTTGAGGGACACTAGGGCACCTGTTCAACGGAGCCCCCCATGACGGCCAGTGCTGAGAAATTTACCCGCCAGACCTTGCTCGACGTGCAATCGCTGACCCCCAGCCTGTTTACCCTGCGTACCACGCGAGACCCAGGCTTTCGGTTTACTGCAGGCCAGTTCGTGCGCCTGGGCGTGGCAAAGGCGGACGGCAGTACCGTATGGCGGGCCTACTCCATTGTGTCCTCACCGTTTGACGAACACTTGGACTTCTTCTCTATCGTCGTTCCGGGGGGCGAATTCACCAGTGAGTTGAGCCGCCTGCAGGTGGGCGATACGTTGCTGGTTGAGCGCCAAGCCACTGGCTTCCTGACCCTGAACCGCTTTGTGGACGGGCGTGATTTGTGGTTGTTGGGCACCGGAACCGGGGTGGCACCGTTCCTGTCGATCCTGCAGGACTTCGAAGTGTGGGAGAAATTTGAGCGCATCGTGCTGGTGTACAGCGCCCGTGAGGCCAAAGAGCTTGCGTATCAGGCGCTCATCCGCGAGTTGGGCGAGCGTGAGTACCTGGCGGAGTACGCCCATAAGCTCACGTACATCCCCACCGTTACCCGTGAGCAGCACCCCGGCGCGCTGAATGGGCGAATCACTGCGCTGATCGAGAATGGCGAACTGGAGCGCGCTGCCGGCGTACCACTGACTGCAGAACACTCCCGTGTGCTGATTTGCGGCAACCCACAGATGGTCGATGACACACGCCAACTGCTCAAGCAACGCGACATGCAACTGAGCCTGAGCCGTCGCCCTGGCCAAGTGGCCGTGGAAAATTACTGGTAGCGGCTAATAAAAAAGGCGCCTGTCATAGGCGCCTTTTTTGCCAAGCCCTTGCTGGTTAAAGCGGCTTGTCGTTCTGCGCCTTGAGCAGATCGCGGATCTCGCCCAGCAGCAGTTCTTCCTTGGTCGGTGTCGGCGGCAAGCTTGGGGCCACAGCCTCTTCGCGCTTCAGGCGGTTGATAGCTTTTACGCCCATGAAGATGGCGAAGGCGACAATCACGAAATCAATCACGCTCTGGATGAACTTGCCATACGCCAAGACAACGGCCGGCACATCACCCTGCGCTGCCTTGAGTGTTATCGCCAGGTCCGCAAAGTCCACGCCGCCGATCAGCAGACCGATGGGTGGCATCACCACGTCGCCTACAAACGAGGAAACAATCTTGCCGAAGGCGGCGCCGATGATGATACCGACGGCCATATCGACCACATTGCCTTTGACCGCGAAGGCCTTGAACTCACTGATCACGCCCATAGGTTATTCCTTGTTACAGATTAGAAGGGTGGAGGTCAGTGTAAGTCAGTCGTAGAAGGCTTGCGCGACACAACCGTTAACACTGTCGATTTTTATCGACACATTAAATCGCAAATAGTTTGCACATTGCCACCAGTCGCGCGCGGATTACTCGCCATTTCAGTGGGTTACCACACTATTTTCTTAATCGACCTGGTGGTGTTTTTCTATTTATCTTCTGACTCGCGGGTCACTAGCCTCTGGCAAGCACGACTGAATGTGCACTAAAAAAACCAGAGGAACCCTCGATGAAGAATCCAATGAAGCGCGGCCCGATTATCGCGCGACATGCGCTGATACTGGCGAGCGCCAGCCTGCTTTCGCTGTCCGTACACGCTGCCAACCTGACCCGCGATAACGGCGCCGCCGTTGGCGACAACCAGAATTCGCAAACCGCCGGCGCCAATGGCCCGGTGCTGCTGCAAGACGTGCAGTTGATTCAGAAGTTGCAGCGCTTCGACCGTGAACGCATCCCCGAGCGTGTGGTACACGCCCGCGGCACCGGCGCCCACGGTACCTTCACCGTCACTGACAACCTCAGTGACCTGACCAAGGCCAAGGTCTTCGCCGCTGGCGAGGCGACCCCAGTGTTCGTGCGCTTCTCGGCCGTTGTCCACGGTAACCATTCCCCGGAAACCCTGCGTGACCCACGCGGCTTTGCCACCAAGTTCTATACCGCCGAAGGCAATTGGGACTTAGTGGGCAATAACTTCCCGACGTTCTTTATCCGCGATGCCATCAAGTTTCCGGACATGGTTCACGCGTTCAAGCCTGACCCGCGCACCAACCTGGACGACGACTCTCGTCGTTTCGACTTCTTCTCCCATGTTCCTGAGTCCACTCGTACGCTGACCGAGTTGTACTCCGACTCCGGCACGCCGGCCAGTTACCGGGAAATGGACGGCAACGGCGTGCACGCTTACAAGTTGATCAACGCCAAGGGCGAAGTGCACTACGTCAAGTTCCACTGGAAGAGCCTGCAAGGCATCAAGAACCTCGACCCCAAGCAAGTCACCGAAGTGCAAGGGCGTGACTACAGCCACATGACCAATGACTTGGTTACCCACATCAACAAGGGCGACTTCCCCAAGTGGGACCTGTACGTGCAAGTGCTCAAGCCTGAAGACTTGGCCAAGTTCGATTTCGACCCGTTGGACGCCACCAAAATCTGGCCGAACGTGCCGGAGCGTAAAGTCGGGCAGATGGTGCTGAACCGCAACCCGGCGAATGTCTTCCAGGAAACCGAACAAGTGGCCATGGCCCCGGCCAACTTAGTGCCGGGCATCGAGCCGTCGGAAGACCGCCTGCTGCAAGGCCGGGTGTTCTCCTACGCCGACACGCAGATGTATCGCCTGGGGGCGAATGCCCTGCAATTGCCGATCAACGCACCCCGTGTGACCGTCAACAACGGTAACCAGGATGGCGCGATGAACTTCGGCAAAACCAGCACCGGCGTGAACTACCAGCCAAGCCGCCTGTTGCCACGCGAAGAGCCACAAACTGCGCGTTACAGCCAGTCGGTACTGTCGGGCAGCACCCAGCAGGCGAAGATCCAGCGTGAGCAGAACTTCAAGCAGGCCGGTGACTTGTACCGCTCTTACAGCAAGAAAGAGCGCCAGGACCTGATCGACAACTTCGGCGGCTCGCTGGCCACCACCGATGACGAGAGCAAGCACATCATCCTGTCGTTCCTCTACAAGGCGGACCCGGAGTACGGCACCGGCGTGACCAAGGTCGCCAAGGGTGATTTGGCGCGCGTGAAAGCGCTGGCAGACAAACTGACTGACTGACGTTGGTTCCGGTCGGCGCCCTTGCACGGGCGTCGACCCCTGGCAGGAGACACCCCATGCGTATTTCGATTGGTTTACTGATGGCGATGCTGGCCTTTGTCGCCCGTGCCGAGTCGCCCGACCCCGTCGCGCTCAAGGCGCAGTTGCAGGATTACTATTTCGACGCCGCCCGCCGTGGCGATATCGACATGCTCAACACCTTCATCGAGTCCGGCTACAGCCTCAACACCCAGGACGAGAAGGGCTACACCGCGCTGATCCTCGCCGCCTACCACGGCCAGGGCTCCTTTGTAGAACGCTTGCTCAACGCGGGCGCCGACGCCTGTGTGCAGGACAAACGCGGCAACACCGCGCTGATGGGCGCGATCTTCAAGGGCGAACTGAAAATTGCCCAGCGCCTGCTCGCCACTGACTGCAACCCCGACCAGCGCAACGGCGCCGGGCAGACGGCGGCCATGTACGCCGGGCTGTTCAAACGTGTCGAACTGCTCGATGAACTCAAAGCCAAAGGCGCCGACCTCAATGCCGAAGACCCGATCGGCAACAGCGCTTCACGATTAGCCAGTGGTGAAATTCGGACCCCGGCACCGCGCTGAGCTATCATCGCGGTTTTTCGGTTGGAGGTTCTCAAATGGCAAAGGCCAAGCGCATGTACGGCTGCACCGAGTGCGGCGCGACCTTTCCCAAGTGGGCCGGGCAATGCACCGAGTGCGGCGCATGGAACACCCTGACTGAAACCATGATCGAAAGCGGCGGCGCTTCGGCCCCCACCGGCCGCGCCGGCTGGACCGGGCAACAGGCGCAGATCAAGACCCTGGCCGAAGTCAGCGTCGAAGAAATCCCGCGTTTCTCCACCGCGTCCGGTGAGCTGGACCGCGTGCTCGGCGGCGGCCTGGTGGACGGCTCGGTGGTGCTGATCGGCGGTGACCCGGGCATCGGTAAATCGACCATCCTGCTGCAAACCCTATGCAGCATTGCCAGCCGCATGCCGGCGCTGTACGTCACTGGCGAAGAATCCCAGCAGCAAGTGGCAATGCGCGCCCGCCGCCTGGGCTTGCCCCAGGACCAACTGCGGGTGATGACCGAAACCTGCATCGAAAGCATCATCGCCACGGCGCGCATCGAAAAGCCCAAGGTCATGGTGATCGACTCGATCCAGACGATTTTCACCGAGCAATTGCAATCGGCACCGGGCGGCGTGTCCCAGGTGCGCGAAAGTGCGGCGTTGCTGGTGCGGTATGCCAAGCAGAGCGGCACGGCGATCTTTCTGGTCGGCCACGTGACCAAAGAGGGCGCGCTGGCCGGGCCACGGGTGCTCGAGCACATGGTCGACACCGTGCTGTATTTCGAAGGCGAATCCGATGGCCGACTGCGCTTGCTGCGGGCGGTGAAGAACCGCTTCGGCGCGGTCAACGAACTGGGTGTGTTCGCCATGACCGACCGCGGGCTGAAAGAAGTCTCCAACCCGTCCGCGATCTTTCTGACGCGCGCCCAGGAAGAAGTCCCAGGCAGTGTGGTGATGGCAACGTGGGAAGGCACCCGGCCAATGCTGGTGGAAGTGCAGGCGTTGGTGGATGACAGTCACTTAGCCAACCCGCGCCGGGTCACCCTCGGCCTGGACCAGAACCGCCTGGCGATGCTGCTTGCCGTGCTGCACCGTCACGGTGGCATTCCTACCCACGACCAGGACGTGTTCCTCAACGTGGTCGGCGGGGTCAAGGTGCTGGAAACCGCGTCTGACCTGGCGCTGATGGCGGCGGTGATGTCCAGCTTGCGCAATAAACCGCTGCCCCACGACCTGTTGGTGTTCGGCGAAGTTGGCCTGTCAGGCGAAGTGCGCCCGGTGCCCAGTGGCCAGGAGCGCTTGAAGGAAGCCGCCAAGCACGGCTTCAAACGCGCGATTGTGCCCAAGGGCAATGCGCCGAAGGAAATGCCGGCGGGGTTGAAGGTGATTGGCGTGACGCGCCTGGAACAGGCGTTGGATGCACTTTTCGAATAATTTATGGATCAGTCAGGGATGAGTGCAATGCATAACGCCAATCGCTGGGCAGCCATTGCCCTGTTCATGGCCTTGGCGGGATTGCCGGGGATCGCCTTGGCCGAGTCGGCCAAGCTGCCGATCGGTTACCGATCGGCGCAGAAATTGGCGACGCAGTACGGCAGCGTGTTGCAGGTGCTGGAAGACCAACGCATCAGCGCCCAGTTGCACAAAGACAGCTGGGGCAGTGGCCTGGATGAGGACTCGTTTGACGAGCCCGGTGATCTGGTTGAAAACCCGCTGCTCAAAGCCCAGCTGCGCTTGCTGTCGGCGTCCGGCGAGGTACTGGCGAGCAAAGATCTCGGCTACCCCTTGGCCAAGGTCGAAAAGGCCCCAATCAAAGGGCTGCCGGAACCTGTGTATTTTTTGACCATCGATCAGACGGCGCCAATGGGCAGCTATAGCGGCCCCGCGACGCAACTGCTGCTGCCGACCAAGCAGCAACTCAACCCGGTGAATTACAAGGGCGCCGGCGGTAAGGTCGAGCCATTGACCCTGGCCCAAACCGGCAAAGCCGCGTGGCAGATTGCAACACCCGCCGAGGGTGGCGCAGATGAATTGTTGCAAGTCTCTTCATTTATGGACGGTGACGGCGATGATGATTTCGCCACGCGCTTTGAAACCTACCGTTTTGTCGACGGGCAATGGCAGGCCACGTCGAGCCAGAAGGCGGGCTACTGGGACGCGGAAAACGAATTCCCTGCGCGTACGGCGTTTCCCTGAATCGTCACACCTGCAGCAGCGCGCCGAGTTCCCGTTCAAGTTCTTCCTGATCGCCGAGGTTCAACTCGATCAACCGCCGCAAATGGCTGATCGACTCCAGGTCGATGTACTCGCACACAAAACCCAACTGCCCATGGTCGTCATGGGCCAGCGTCCCCTTCATCTTTATATGCGCCTGTGGGTCCAGGCGGATATCCACGTCGAACGACTCTGCGCGATTGCCCTGCCAGTCATCCGGCCGTTGCACCAACAAGCCTTTGAGCGATAAATCCACCAATTGCACCGGCCAATTCCAGCCGTTTTGCGCAATGGTCGTTCGTGCATCGAAGGCGATACGCCGAAAACGGCGTCGATCAGACGGCTGTTCGCTCATGCTCAAATCCTCTGTGGGTAGAAGGATTGTAGCCGCGTGCCATCAACGGGCCTTTATTTCTGCTTTTTTTACGCTTGCAAGGCTCTAGACCAACGTAGGGGGGTGGCCTTTAAGGCCAGTAGCGCTAAACTCGGGCTGGCTGTCCTTTCTGTCCACCCTGGCTGGAATATAAAAATGAAAAATAATAATAGCCTGCTACGCCACTTACCCTGGCTGGTGCTGGCAATCGTAGGCGCGTGCGCCCTGGGCGTAGTGGCCTTGCGCCGCGGCGAGGCGATCAACGCCTTGTGGATTGTGGTCGCTGCTGTGGCCATCTACCTGGTTGCGTACCGTTACTACAGTCTGTTCATCGCTAACAACGTGATGCAGCTCGATCCACGACGGGCCACCCCCGCAGTGCTCAACAATGACGGTCTGGACTATGTGCCGACCAACAAACACATCCTTTTTGGTCACCACTTTGCGGCGATTGCCGGTGCAGGTCCGCTGGTCGGCCCGGTACTGGCGGCGCAAATGGGCTACCTGCCCGGCACCCTGTGGCTGATTGCCGGGGTGGTGTTGGCGGGCGCGGTGCAGGATTTCATGATCCTGTTCCTGTCCACCCGTCGCAACGGCCGCTCCCTCGGGGACATGGTCCGCGAAGAAATGGGCCGCATTCCCGGGACCATCGCGCTGTTTGGCTGCTTCCTGATCATGATCATCATCCTCGCGGTGCTGTCGCTGATCGTGGTCAAGGCCCTGGCCGAAAGCCCGTGGGGCATCTTCACGGTGATGGCGACCATCCCGATCGCGATGTTCATGGGCGTCTACATGCGCTACATCCGCCCGGGCCGCATCGGTGAAATCTCGATTATTGGTGTGTTGTTGCTGCTGGGTTCGATCTGGCTGGGCGGGCAGATTGCCGCTGATCCAGTGTGGGCAAAAGCGTTCACCTTCACCGGGATCCAGATCACTTGGATGCTGGTCGGTTACGGCTTCGTGGCTGCGGTATTGCCGGTGTGGCTCATCCTCGCCCCGCGTGACTACCTGTCTACGTTCCTGAAGATCGGCACCATCATTGCCCTGGCAATCGGCATCCTGGTCACCATGCCCGACCTGAAAATGCCAGCATTGACTCAGTTTATCGATGGCACTGGCCCAGTGTGGAAGGGCGGTCTGTTCCCGTTCCTGTTCATCACCATCGCCTGTGGCGCGGTATCGGGTTTCCACGCACTGATTTCCTCGGGCACCACGCCCAAGCTGTTGGCCAATGAAGCCCACTCGCGCTACATCGGGTATGGCGGCATGTTGATGGAGTCGTTCGTGGCCATCATGGCCATGGTTGCCGCTTCGGTGATCGAGCCAGGCGTGTACTTCGCCATGAACAGCCCGGCTGCCGTGGTAGGTTCGGACGTGGTGACCGTTGCGCAAACCGTCAGCAGTTGGGGTTTCGCAATCACCCCTGAAGCGCTGCAAGCGGTGGCTAACGATATTGGTGAAACCACGATCCTGGCCCGTGCCGGCGGTGCGCCGACCCTAGCGGTTGGTATCGCGCAGATCCTGCACAGTGTGCTGCCGGGTGAAAACACCATGGCGTTCTGGTACCACTTTGCGATCCTGTTCGAAGCGCTGTTCATCCTGACTGCAGTGGACGCCGGCACCCGCGCCGGTCGCTTCATGCTCCAGGATCTGCTCGGCTCCTTCGTCCCGGCGCTCAAGCGAACCGAGTCCTGGACCGCCAACCTGATCGCCACCGCAGGCTGCGTGGCGATGTGGGGCTACTTGCTGTACCAAGGCGTGATCGACCCATTGGGCGGCATCAACACCTTGTGGCCGCTGTTCGGTATCTCCAACCAGATGCTGGCCGGTATCGCGCTGATGCTCGCCACGGTTGTGCTGATAAAAATGAAACGCCAGCGCTACATCTGGGTGACCATGCTGCCGGCGGTCTGGTTGCTGATCTGCACCGTGACCGCAGGCTTCATCAAGCTGTTCGATGCGAACCCGGCGATTGGCTTCCTGTCGCTGGCCAAGAAGTACAGCGATGCGTTGGCCAACGGGCAGATACTTGCCCCGGCGAAGAGCATCGACCAGATGCAGCATGTGATCTGGAACGCCTACACGAACGCGACATTGACGGTACTGTTCCTGTTCGTGGTCTTCAGCATCCTGTTCTATGCGATCAAAGTCGGCGTGGCCGCCTGGGGTAACAAAGAACGTACGGATAAAGAATCCCCGTTCCAGGCCGTACCGGACGCTTAATCGAGGGTTGCAACCATGTTCAATGACATCAGTCGCCTCGGTAAATACCTCGGTCAGGCCGCACGCCTGATGGTCGGCATGCCCGACTACGATACGTACGTCGAGCATATGCAGACCAAACACCCGGACAAACCGATGATGGACTACAAGGCGTTCTTCCGGGAACGCCAGGAAGCCCGTTACGGTGGCAAGGGTGGGCCTAAGTGCTGCTAGCCCGATAAGTTGGGCGTGTGGCGATCCCCTGTGGGAGCGGGCTTGTGTGGGAGCTGGCTTGCCTGCGATAGCATCAGCTCGGTCTAACTGGAAGACCGAGGTGTCTGCATCGCAGGCAAGCCAGCCCCCATATAGGTCTGCTCCCACATTTGTTTCTGTGTTTCTTCAAGGAGAATATTTTGTCCTCTCCCATCCCCGTCACCATCCTCAGCGGCTTCCTCGGCGCCGGCAAAACCACCTTGCTGCGCCACCTGCTCAAAGCCGAACACGGCCTGAAAATCGCCGTGATCGAAAACGAATTCAGTGACGCCGGTATCGACACCCAGCTGTTAGGCGCCGAGCCGGTGCAGGTCATGACCCTGTCCAACGGCTGCGTGTGTTGCACCATCCACACCGACCTGACCAAAGCTCTGTACCTGCTGCTTGAGCGCCTGGACAGCGGCGAGATCGCCTTCGACCGCCTGGTGATCGAGTGCACCGGCTTGGCCGATCCTGCGCCCGTGGCCCAGACCTTTTTCATCGACGAAGAACTGCGCGAGCGCTACATCCTCGATGGCATCATTACCTTGGTGGACGCGGCCCATGCCGAACATCACCTGACCCAAACCATCGCCCAGGCCCAGATTGGTTTCGCCGACCGCCTGCTGGTGAGCAAGCGCGACCTGGTGGACGAAGCGACCTTCGATGCCCTCAGCCAGCGCCTGACCCGCATCAACCGCCGCGCGCCGATTCGGGTGGTCGACCACGGCGCCATCGACTTGGCCGAATTGCTTGATGTGCGCGGCTTTAACCTCAACGCCGGCATGAGCCTGCGCCCGGTCAGCGCTGCGCCGTCTATCGACCGCATTTCCAGCTTGGTATTACGCACTGACCAGCCGCTGGATATCGACCGCCTCAGCGCGTTCATGAACGAGCTGTTGGAAGACCACGGCAAGCAACTGCTGCGCTACAAAGGCGTGCTGAACATTGCCGGTGAAGACCGGCGCATGGTGTTCCAGGGCGTGCTCAAGCTTTACGGGTTCGATTGGGACACCGAATGGGCCGAGGGCGAGGCGCGCGAAAGTGTGATTGTGTTTATTGCTGACGAACTGCCAGAAGACAAGATTCGCGAGGGCTTTGCGAAGGTCTACCAATCCTGATTTGAAATGCGATCAAACTGTGGGAGCTGGCTTGCCTGCGATAGCGGTTTTTCAGCTGATACAGCTGTGACTGATACACCGCCATCGCAGGCAAGCCAGCTCCCACATGGAAGTGCATTTCAAGTTGGGAACGCAGTGATTTCAGGCATAAAAAAGCCCGGCTCTAAAGCCGGGCTTTTTGTTCAAGCAACTGCAATCAAGCGCCGTATACCGGCAGCTTTTTGCAGATGGCCTTGACCTTCTCACGTACCGCGTCGATCACGGCTTCGTTGTTCAGGTCCGCCAGGATGTCGCAGATCCAGCCGGCCAGTTCCTTGCACTCTGCTTCCTTGAAGCCACGCGTGGTCACAGCCGGAGTACCGAAGCGCAGGCCGGAGGTGACGAACGGCGAACGTGGGTCGTTCGGCACGGAGTTTTTGTTCACGGTGATGAAGGCTTTGCCCAGGGCAGCGTCAGCATCTTTACCGGAAATGTCCTGCTTGATCAGCGACAGCAGGAACAGGTGGTTTTCAGTACCGCCGGACACCACGTCGTAGCCGCGTTCGATGAACACACCGGCCATGGCCTTGGCGTTCTTCACCACTTGTTGCTGGTAAGTCTTGAACTCAGGCTGCAGGGCTTCTTTGAAGCAGATTGCTTTAGCCGCGATCACGTGCTCCAGCGGGCCGCCTTGGGCGCCTGGGAATACAGCGGAGTTCAGCTTCTTCTCGATCTCGGCGTTGGCGCGCGCCAGGATCAGGCCGCCACGTGGGCCGCGCAGGGTTTTGTGAGTCGTGGTGGTGACCACGTCAGCGTAAGGCACCGGGTTCGGGTAGACGCCAGCGGCGACCAGACCGGCCACGTGAGCCATGTCCACGAACAGGTACGCGCCGACTTTGTCAGCGATCTCGCGAAAGCGTGGGAAATCCAGGATCTGCGAGTAGGCAGAGAAACCGGCCACGATCATTTTTGGCTTGTGCTCAACTGCCAGGCGCTCGACTTCGTCGTAGTCGATCAGGCCGTTGGCGTCGATACCGTATTGAACGGCGTTGTACAGCTTGCCGGAGGAGGAAACGCTGGCGCCGTGGGTCAGGTGACCGCCGTGGGCCAGGCTCATGCCCAGGATGGTGTCGCCGCCTTGCAGCAGGGCCAGGTACACGGCGCTGTTGGCTTGGGAGCCGGCGTGTGGCTGGACGTTGGCGTAATCGGCGCCGAACAGTTCCTTGGCACGGTCGATGGCCAACTGCTCAACCACGTCGACGTACTCGCAACCGCCGTAGTAGCGCTTGCCTGGGTAGCCTTCGGCGTACTTGTTGGTCAGAACCGAACCTTGAGCCTCCATCACCGCAGGGCTGGTGTAGTTTTCCGAAGCGATCAGCTCAATGTGCTCTTCCTGGCGCACGGCTTCTTGCTCCATGGCGGCGAAGAGATCGGCGTCGTACTTGGCAATAGTCAAATCACGGCTGAACATGGCGGTCCTCAAGGATCGGGGGCAGAAAAGGAGGGCATTCTAACCCAATGGGTTTTAGATGGCATATGAAAGGACATCATGTCGCGGACAAGTGGGGCTCATCTGGGGATAGGCGGTGCCTGTACTGGCCTCATCGCAGGCAAGCCAGCTCCCACATTTGAAATGCATTCCCCTGTGGGCGCCGGGCTTGCCCGCGATGGGGCCATCAGCACCCCTGCAAGGTTTCAGTCGAACAGAAAAAGCGCCTCGTTACTGAACTGCGCCTCAAACCGGTTCGCCGGCATCGGCCGCCCAAACAGATAACCCTGCACCTCATCGCAACCATGCTCCCGCAGGAAATCCAGCTGCTCATGGGTTTCCACACCCTCGGCGATCACCGCCAGGTTGAGGCTGTGGGCCATGGCGATAATCGCCCGGGCGATCTGCGCGTCCTGCTCACCGGACGGCAGGCCATCGACAAAGGTGCGGTCGATCTTCAACACGTCGATGGGGAATTGCTTGAGGTAGTTCAGCGACGAATAACCCGTGCCGAAGTCGTCCACCGCGATGCTCAGGCCGAGGTTTTTCAGGCTGGCGAGGATCTGCATGGCTTCGTTGACTTCGCGCATGAGGATACTTTCGGTCAGCTCCAACTCCAGGCACGCCGGCGGCAGGCCCGTGTCCCTGAGAATGGTGGCGATGCGCTCGCCTAGCTGGCCATCCGAGAATTGCCGCGCCGAGATGTTCACCGAGACTTTCGGCACGCGCACCTTGTTCTGGTGCCAGGTCTTGAGCTGGCGGCAGGCTTCGGCCAGCACCCAATCGCCCACGTCCACCACCAGCCCCAACTCTTCCAGCACCGGAATAAAGTCACCCGGCGGCACCAGCCCACGGCGTGGGTGGCGCCAGCGCAGCAGGGCTTCGGCGCCGGTCAAACGTTTGCCATCGCCGCTGAACTGCGGTTGGTAATACAGCACGAATTCGTTCTGATCCAGCGCGTGGCGCAGGTCGCTTTCCAGTTCCAGACGCTCAAGCGCACTGGCGTTCATGTCGGCCTGGTAGAACTGGAAGTTGTTCTTGCCGCGCTCCTTGGCGTGGTACATCGCGGTGTCGGCGTTTTTCATCAGCTGGCTCAGCTCGTTGCCGTCCTGCGGGCTTAAAGCGATGCCGATACTGGCGGTCACGAAGAACTCGCGGCCCTCCAGCACAAACGGCTTCACCAGGCTCGCCAGAATCTGCTCGGCCACGGTGATTGCGCGGTTCAGCGCCATCTCGCGGCTGGCCCGCGGTTGCAGGAGCAAGGTGAACTCGTCGCCGCCCATGCGCGCCACGGTGTCGTCTTCGGCCACGCAACCGAGCAGGCGCGTGGCCATTTCCTTGAGCATGCGGTCGCCGGCGGCGTGGCCCAGGGAATCGTTGATCGGCTTGAAGCGGTCGAGGTCGAGGAACATCAGCACCACCCACGACTTCTGCCGCTCGGCCGACTGCAGTGCGGTGTGCAAGCGGTCCTGGAATAGCGTGCGGTTGGGCAGGTGGGTCAAGGCGTCGTAATACGCCAGGCGGTGGATGCGCTGTTCGCTGGCCTTGCGCTCGCTGATGTCGCTGAAGAAACACACGTAGCTGGCCAGGTCGCCTTCGTCATCGAACACGGCTGTAATGCCGACCCACGCCGGGTAATGTTCGCCATTGCGCCGCTTGAGCCACACTTCACCTTCCCAGGTGCTGTGCTGGTGCAGTTGCTTGAGCACATAACGCAGGTGGGCTTCCTGC
This sequence comes from Pseudomonas sp. ArH3a, assembly GCF_022648765.1. Classification (NCBI taxonomy): domain Bacteria; kingdom Pseudomonadati; phylum Pseudomonadota; class Gammaproteobacteria; order Pseudomonadales; family Pseudomonadaceae; genus Pseudomonas; species Pseudomonas sp. ArH3a. The sequence goes on along the minus strand of NZ_CP080330.1, from coordinate 6,084,990 downwards.
TGTTCGTCGACGGTGAGCATGTTCGGCAACTGGTCGAGCACATCCGCCACGGCATAGCCGCTGACGCGGCTGAACGCCTCGTTGGCCTGCACGATGTAACCGGCCGGGTCGGTGATCAGGATCGCTGAGGTTGAGTGTTCGAACACCGTGGCCGCCATGCGCAGGTCTTTCTCGGCGCGGCGTTGCTGGCTGATATCGCGGCCTACACCGAGGATGCCTTCAAACGCGCCGTGTTCGTCCCACACCAGCACCAGGCGCAGCTCGATCGGCACCTTGCGCCCATCGGCGCGCAGGCAGTCGAACAAGAACAGCTGGGTTTGCACGTCATCGCGCAGTTTATTCAACGCCGCAACGTCGCCCAGCGAACGGCTGACCTGTTCCACCAGGCTGTAAATGCCGGTCAGTTGTTGCGGGTTGGCAATGATCGACTGCCAGCCATTCTTGAACACCCAATCCACGTCATAACCCAGCACGGCGTTGACCGACGGGCTGATGTAGTTGAGGGCCAGCTGGCTGTCGGTGGAGCAGATCACGTCGCTGATGCTTTCGGCCAGCATGCGGTAGCGCTGCTCGCTGTCACGCAGGGATTCGCTGGCTTCGATCTGGTCGGTAATGTCTTTGGCCACGCCGATGATCCGCGTGACCGCCGCGCTCTTGTCGCGGGCCAGGGCTTGCTCGCGGATATCGAAGCGCCGCCATTGGTTATCGCGGTGACGAAAGCGCAGTTGGCATTGCAGTTGGGTGGTGTAGCCGACTTCGCGTTGCTGCTGGCGCAAGTCGTGGTAATGCTCGGCGTCGTCCGGGTGCAGCAGGATTTCCCAGAAGTACTCGCCCATTTGCTGCAATTCGGCCTTGTTGTAGCCCAGGGTGTGGCCCAAATGGTGGTTGCTGAAAATCATTCGCTGGCTGATCACGTCCTGCACATACAGGTGATCCGGCACGGTGCGCACCACGTCCGACCAGAAGCTTTCGCGCTCCACCAGCGACAGCTCGATCAGCTTGCGGCTGGTGATGTCGCTGATGCTGAGGATCACCGCCTTGAAGTCGTCTTGCTGCTCTGGCAGGCGCATCACCAGCCACAGGTATTGATCATTGCCGGCGACGTCATTGAACTGGATTTCCAGCTCCAGCTGTTTTTGCTGGGTCAGTACAGCTTCAAGCACCTGATGACCGATGGCCGTGGCGTTGCGCGGGCAGTCATCGATCAGGCGCTCCCAGGCTTGCTCGCAAGAACTGACGTTCAACAGGCGCACAGCCACCTGGTTGACTTCGGTAACGCGCAATTCCTTGAGCAGTTGCTGGCGTTCTTCGGCGTTGTTGTGCAGCCATGCCTGCAATTGCTCGCGGGTTTGCCCATGGGCTTTGTCGAAGAACGCCTTCAAACCCGACAGGTCGAGCACGCACAGCGCCACGCCGGTGCCTTCGAAAATATCCTGATAACGGCGGCGGCCCTCATGCACCTGGCGCTGGCGGCGGCGCATGTTCAGCAGCACGATCACCGGGATCAGCGAGAGGGCCAAGCCCAGCAGGCATTTGCCGATAAACGCCGGCAGCAGTTGCTCCAGCACGGCGCCGCGGTCGAACAGCCCGCGCAACTGCCAGTCGCTTTTGCTTAGCGGCGTGACCAGCACGCTTTTATTCAGTTCGTCCGGCGTGAGTGCAGAGGCCCATTGCGCCGGCATGCCGGTGTCACGGCCGACCACGCGGTGGTTCAGACGGTTTTCGATGGTCCACATCGGCCGCTGGCCCTGGCCGTCCTGGCGGGAAAGGTTGCTCAGGTAGCTGGGCGCCAGGCGCAAGGCCCAGTACATTTTTGAGCTGCCACTGGGCTGTTGCAGCAACAGGTAGATAAGCGTGCCGTCAGGGTTGTTGCTCAGGTAATAAGGCTGCGATTGGCTGCGCTGCACCAGTTCTTCCAGATAGGCGCTGTCCTGGCTGTCTTTGGCGGTGTCGCGGATCATCGCGCCGCTGGGGGCGAGCAGGGCGACACTGCGCAGCTCTGGCAACGAGCGTTGCAAGGTGCGCATCAAGGCCTGTTGCTGTTCGTCGTTGCGCGGCGGCTCGACCATCGGTAGCAAATTCAGGGCGATTTTTGCGCTCAGGGCCATGTTCAGGCTGATCTGTTCTGCCAAGTCGGCGCTGTAGTCGATGGTGTATTGCTGCTGGTTTTTTTGGTTCTGCTGCAATTGGTCCAGCAGTTGCCAGAACAACAACGCGAGCAGCATCAGGACAAGCGTCGCCAATGCGCCTTTGAGGGTGCCGTGCAGGGGCGCTCCCGGCGCTATATGAGCGGCGCGCAGGGGAGTGGGCGGCGTGACTTTGGACAAGCTATGATCCTGCGGTTTGGCTGGGTTGGCGCGCGACGTGCACTATAAGCCGGACGCCCGGAGGGCGGCTAGCATGCCTTGACTTGTGGCAAAGTGCCAGTCCCGGCTGGCTGGACTGACCAAGCGCATTGAGGTAGCTTTGCCGGTTACGCGGGGGCGTTCCAGCCCCAGACATTCAGGCTTTTTGCGCACGAAGGCATTGATTACCGTCAACGGCCCGTGCGGCGCATGGCCTGCACGGGCTTCGCCCGCTCAATTCATCAGTCACTGACGCTAGGTTCACCATGGCTCAATACGTCTTCACCATGCATCGGCTGGGAAAAGTTGTTCCGCCGAAGCGGGAAATCCTGAAAAACATTTCGCTGTCCTTCTTCCCTGGCGCCAAGATCGGCGTGCTTGGCCTCAACGGTTCGGGTAAATCCACGCTGCTGAAAATCATGGCCGGCGTCGACACCGAGTTCGAAGGCGAAGCCCGCCCGATGCCCGAACTGAACATCGGCTACCTGCCGCAAGAGCCGATCCTGGACCCGACCAAGACCGTGCGTGAAGTGGTCGAAGAGGCCGTGGCCGTGATCAAGAACGCCCAGGCGCGCCTGGACGAGGTCTACGCCGCCTACGCCGAAGAAGATGCCGACTTCGACAAGCTCGCCGCCGAACAGGCCAAGCTCGAAGCCATCTTGCAGGCCAGCGACGGTCACAACCTGGAGCGCCAACTGGAAGTCGCCGCCGATGCGCTGCGCCTGCCGGCGTGGGACGCCAAGGTCGAATTCCTGTCGGGTGGTGAAAAACGTCGTGTGGCCCTGTGCCGCCTGCTGCTGTCGGCCCCCGACATGCTGCTGCTCGACGAACCGACTAACCACTTGGACGCCGATTCCGTCGCCTGGCTGGAACACTTCCTTCACGATTTCCCGGGCACCGTGGTTGCGATCACGCACGACCGGTACTTCCTGGACAACGTTGCCGGCTGGATCCTCGAGCTCGACCGTGGCGCCGGTATCCCTTACGAGGGCAACTACTCCGGTTGGCTGGAAGCCAAGTCCGACCGTCTGGCCGCCGAATCCAAGCAGCAATCGGCCCACGAAAAAGCCATGAAGGAAGAACTGGAGTGGGTGCGCAAAGGCGCCAAGGCCCGCCAGTCCAAATCCAAGGCACGTCTGCAACGCTTTGAAGAAATGCAGTCGCAGGAATTCCAGAAGCGCAGCGAAACCAACGAGATCTACATCCCGGCCGGCCCACGCCTGGGTGACAAGGTCATCGAGTTCAAGAACGTCAGCAAAGGCTATGGCGACCGCGTGCTGATCGATAACCTGTCGTTCTCGATGCCAAAAGGCGCGATCGTCGGCGTTATCGGTGGTAACGGTGCGGGTAAGTCCACGCTGTTCCGCATGCTGATGGGCAAGGAAACCCCGGATTCTGGCACCATTGAAGTCGGCGAAACCGTGCAACTGGCTTGCGTCGACCAGAGCCGCGAAGACCTGGATGGCAGCAAGACTGTGTTCCAGCAGATTTCCGACGGTTCCGACCAGATCCGCATCGGCAACTATGAAATCCCGTCGCGCACCTACGTCGGCCGTTTCAACTTCAAGGGCGGCGACCAGCAGAAGTTCGTCAAGGACCTGTCCGGTGGTGAGCGCGGTCGCTTGCACCTGGCCCTGACCTTGAAGGAGGGCGGCAACGTGTTGCTGCTCGACGAACCGTCCAACGACCTCGACGTTGAAACCCTGCGTTCCCTGGAAGAGGCCCTGCTGGACTTCCCGGGCGCCGCCATTGTGATCTCTCACGATCGGTGGTTCCTTGACCGCGTCGCGACCCACATCCTGGCGTACGAAGACGACTCCCAAGCGGTGTTCTTCGAAGGTAACTACACCGAGTACGAAGCGGACCGTAAAAAGCGTTTGGGCGAAGCGGCTGCCCAGCCGCACCGAGTACGCCACAAAAAACTGGCCTGATTTGGCGGGTTGTTTAAGAGAGCGGAGCCTTCGGGCTCCGTTTTTTTTGCGTGTTATTCAGGTGGCCCGCGGCGTCTGCATCGCAGGCAAGCCAGCGCCCACATTTTGATTTGTGAACACATGTCAAAAGTGGGAGCTGGCTTGCCTGCGATAGCAGTTTAACTGCTGGTGCATTCTCTAGAGTTGAATCCCTTTCTTGGTGCAAATAAACCGATTTATTTATATCCAATGCACCATTTAAATTCACAAAGGCGACATTTTGCGCTTTTCAGGTGCAGCATGAATTGCTAAGGTCCGGCTCAATCTCCTTTAAAAACAATCAATTTGCCGAGACGTTTCCATGATCGAATCTGTCGAATCCTTCCTCGCCCGCCTCAAGAAACGCGACCCCGACCAGCCGGAATTCCACCAAGCTGTAGAGGAGGTCTTACGCAGCTTGTGGCCGTTTCTAGAAGCCAACCCCCACTACCTGACCTCGGGCATCCTGGAGCGCATCTGCGAGCCGGAACGCGCGATTACTTTCCGGGTGTCGTGGGTGGATGATCACGGCAAGGTCCAGGTCAATCGCGGCTTCCGTATCCAGATGAACAGCGCCATAGGCCCCTACAAAGGCGGCCTGCGCTTCCACCCGTCGGTGAACTTGGGCGTGTTGAAATTCCTCGCCTTCGAGCAGACCTTCAAGAACTCCTTGACCTCGCTGCCCATGGGCGGCGGCAAAGGCGGCTCGGACTTCGACCCCAAGGGCAAGAGCGACGCCGAAGTGATGCGCTTCTGCCAGTCATTCATGAGCGAGCTGTACCGCCACATCGGCGCAGACGTGGACGTGCCCGCCGGCGATATCGGCGTGGGCGCGCGCGAAATCGGCTTTCTGTTTGGCCAGTACAAACGCCTCAGCAACCAGTTCACCTCGGTGCTGACCGGCAAAGGCATGGCCTACGGCGGTAGCTTGATCCGCCCCGAGGCCACCGGTTTCGGCTGCGTGTACTTCGCCGAAGCCATGCTCAAGCGCGACGGCCAGCGGGTTGAAGGCAAGCGCGTGGCCGTCTCCGGCTCCGGCAACGTCGCGCAATACGCGGCGCGCAAGGTCATGGACCTGGGCGGTAAGGTGATTTCCCTGTCCGACTCCGAAGGCACCTTGTACGCCGAAAGCGGGTTGACCGAGGAGCAATGGTCGGCCCTGCTGGAGTTGAAAAACGTGCAGCGCGGGCGCATCAGCGGACTCGCTGAGCGCTTTGGCCTGGAGTTCCGCAAAGGCAAAACCCCTTGGGAGCTGGCTTGCGACATCGCCCTGCCATGCGCCACCCAAAACGAACTCGACGCCGAGGCCGCCCGCACGCTGCTGCGCAATGGCTGCCTGTGCGTGGCCGAAGGCGCCAACATGCCGACCACCTTGGAGGCTGTGGATATCTTTATCGAGGCGGGGATCTTGTTCGCGCCGGGCAAGGCCTCCAACGCCGGCGGTGTGGCCGTGAGTGGCCTGGAAATGTCGCAAAACGCCATGCGCCTGCTGTGGACCGCAGGCGAAGTCGACAGCAAATTGCACAACATCATGCAGTCGATCCACCACGCTTGCGTGCATTACGGCGAAGAAAACGGCCGGGTCAACTACGTGAAAGGCGCGAACATCGCCGGCTTCGTGAAAGTCGCCGACGCGATGCTGGCCCAAGGCATCGTCTAAGCCTCGGGCTCGATGCGCAGCACTTCGATCACCTGATCACCGACGGGGCGCTTCCACAGCATCTCCTCGCCCACCTCGGCGCCCAGCAACGCACGGCCCAGGGGCGAGCCCCAGTTGATCAGGTTGGCCTGGGCGTCGGCCTGGTCTTCACCGACCAACTGAATGCGCTGCTGCTCGTTGTGTTCGTTGGCGAAGGTGACCCAGCTGCCGATCTGCACCTTTGCAGTGGAAGTGGCCGGCGCCACGACTTGGGCGCTTTGCACCCGCTGGTTGAAGTAGCGCAAATCGCGCTCCAGATCCGCCTGGCGCTGTTTATCGTCCTTGGCGGACTCGAGGCTGTAGGCCTGCTGCAACTGCGCGACCTTGGCCTGCAACTGCGCCAACCCTTGCGCGGTCAGGCGGTTGGGTTGCTCACTGATCAGGCGCTCCACCGGCGGGTCAGCCTGGGCGGCGGCGTTGTCTTCGTTAACAAAAGCTCGGCTCATGACATTCTCCCTCTATGGCGTTTGGGCCATGGTCGCCGCGCGATCGTTCCCACGCTCTGCGTGGGCATGCAGTCCTGGACGCTCTGCGTGCGCTTTTCAGGAAAGCGACCTATTGCGAGCGATAAGCCCTGGCGGCGTCGCGGTCTTTCTCCTGCTGCCAGGCACGCTCACGGTCGTCCCAGTGATTGTCCTTGTAGTCGCGCAACTCCTCGCTTTCACGCATGGCCTTGCACTGGCGAAAGCCATCTTCCCAGCCTTCGGCGTACTCGCTGTCTTTCAGATAACGCGGCACGTTCTTGCGAAACTCCCCGCTGATCACGCCGGCGGCCTGGCGACCGCTGCTGCAACCGTCATCAAAGCCATCGGCGAAGGCCGGTGGATAACCTTTGGCGAGTAAATCTTGATGGGTTGACTGGCAACCCGACAGCCCCACTACCGCGCACAGCATTAACGCGTACCGCCACATTACGTACTCCCTGGCCGTTTCACGGCTGATAGGGGAAGTCTAGTCAGGGATTTGTCGGGGCGGCGTGAAAGGGAGGTGAGAAAGGTGTTGGGTTAAAGGGCCATCAACGACGATTCTCTTTAAATTGCAGGACGTTTCCTAGAGAATCCTTGGCCTATTGTGCCTTAGGGTTTGGGCCACTAGTCTCCTGGCTTCGCTGTAAAAACAGCGACCGGGTTTAGCGACCCGAACCATCGAGACTCATCCTCTTTACACACTAGGCAGGCGTTTTTTACACCTGTCATACCGTGTTATGGCGGCTGTGCGCGGGAGATCTTCGGATCTGCCGGGTGTCTAGGTGACCGGTTCGCTAACCTGCGTACAGCTGCCACCCCTTTATGTTTAGCGACGTGCTGTGGTGGTCCTTTATCTCACTTAGTAGGTACACCATGTCTAAAGTCGTCCCCGATCCACCCCTTTCCTCAATCACCACCCTCGGCGTCGTCACCTTCGGCGACTACGGTGAAAACGAAAAACCGCTGTTCCGCGTCAATTCTGGCATGCCGATCGACGAAGCCTTGGAACACGCCTCCACTTTGCTTTTTTACTCCAAGAAACTCGCCATGGAAGCCGCCATGGATGTGCGCGGCGAACAATACGCCTGGGCGGCGCATTATCTGTGTGAGATGGGCAAGGCCGTCGTGGACGACCTGACCCAAGCGATGACACCCGCCACCTAAAAGGCTGACACCGCTCTTGTGGCGAGGGAGCTTGCTCCCGCTGTACTGCGCAGCGGTCCTAATCTTTTGGGGCCGCTTCGCGCCCCAGCGGGAGCAAGCTCCCTCGCCACAGGGGTTATGTCGCCTGGTGGTTCTTCAGCGAAGCATGCTCGGCCAATTCCTGCTCAATAAACGCCGCAATCATTGCGCGATACACCTGCTCAGTGACCTCAGGGTTGGCGCCCACCGCCTCTGATAAACCCCGCACCTTGGCGATCACCTGTTCAACCCGCTGCGGTGCCTTCACACCATCGGCGTCTTTTTTAAAGCGCGCCGCTTGGGAGACGTAGTGGCCGCGTTCGGCCAGCAGGGTGACGATTTGTTGGTCGAGGCGGTCGATGTTTGCGCGGACTTCTTCAAGGGTGGTGCAGTTAACGGCCATGTTGATGAAACTCCTGATGGGGTGGGCAATGCGATGTGTCTGAATATACGCGAGGCAAATGTGGGAGCGGGCTTGCTCGCGAATGCGGTGGGTCGATCAATACATCATTGCCTGAAGGACCGCCATCGCGGGCGAGCCCGTCTCCCACCTTTGAACTGCGGCGGGCGCAGAGTTTAGGCCGGGCACAAACACGTGTGGGAGCTGGCTTGCCTGCGATGGCGGTGGGTCAGTCAGCTTGGCCGATACTGACACACCGCCTTCGCGAGCAAGCCCGCTCCCACATTTTGATCTTTGTCTGGCTTTGGTTAGTAGTGATACCACTTCACTTCGAGCATCACTTCATTGACTGGCGTGGACAGGTGGCTGTACTCGCGCTGGGCGCTCAAGCGTAGGCCCAGGTTGCGCGACAATTCCCACTGCTGGTTCAGGCTGATACTGCGGCGCACTTCACCATTGGTGAAGAAATCACCCTTGGCTTCCAGGCTTAAATTGCCCAGCGGGTTTTTCCACAGCACACCGGTATTGAACCCGGCAGCCGGGGAGATGGCTTCGCTGAAGTCGTTGTTGTGCTCCACGCGCACGGTGCCGAGGGCGAAGCCGAGCATGTCGTCGGTGAGTTGCCAGGTGCCGCCAGCACCGCCGTTGACGTGGGCCACCAAGGTTTCGTCGTCGTGTTTGCCCGGTACGCGTTCCAGGCCGCCGGTCACTTGCCATGACCAAGGTTGCAACAGGGCGTTGCGTGGGGTCAGGGAACGGATGGTCGCCAGGTCCAGTTGCTGCAGCTGCCAGTGGTTGCCTTCGTACTGGCGCAGTTTCATCTGCAGGATTTCGATCTGCGCACCCAGCGGGAAGCCTTCGGCATTGTCGTTGAGGTCGTGATAGGCCATGCGCAGGCCGTATTCGCCAAAGGCCTTGTCGCCACGGGTGCCGATGCCGGCTTGCCAGGTGCGTGACTCATGACCGTTCTCAGGCAGGCCGGGACGTTCGACGTTGAGGTCGGGCGCAGGGTTCTGGTTGATCGCGCGCAGCAGTTCGAAGCTGCGTTGTGAGCGTTCGGTGTCGCGCTCCAGGCCATTGGCGCGGTAGCGGCCCAGGCGATAAGCGGCGTCGATGATCAAGGCTTGGCGGTCGCGGGGCAGGGCTTTAAACGTCGGCGCCTGCAATTGCTTCTGGTCATCGCTGATTTTCAGCACCCATTGTTGCTCGTCGCTATCCAGCGGCTTGGCGCGTTCCAGCAGTTCGCGCTCACGAGACGGGCGATAATCGATCTTCTCGACCAAGCCTGCCTCTTTCACCGCTTTGACCGTGTCGGTGGGGATCGCGGTCAGCGGGAACTGCTCGGTCAGGCGCAGGCTCGGGCGGGCCACTTGCAGCAGTTCCAGCAGGCGGTAGGAGCAGTTTTCGTCGAAGAAGAAGTAGTCAAACTGGATCTGCTTGAGTTCCCACACGTGCTCGACCATGCGCTCGGTCTCGACTTGGGTGAGGTTCAGGCGGTATTCCCACAGGTCGCGGTTCTCGAGGCTACGGTATTCCGAGAGTTTTTCTTGGTACGGCACCAGCGCGAACAGGCCGGGATAGCCGCCCATCAGGCCTTTCCAGGCGTAGAGAATGCTGTTGTCGGAGCCTTCGATGTAGGCGCCGAAGTTGATCGCGTAGCTGAGCAGGGCGGTGTTGTTGCTCTGCACGTCGGCCTGGTCGATACGCAGCAGGGTGTGGCCGAACATTGACGACGGGCTGTTGAGGTAGGCCGCCGGGAAGATCATCACCGCGCTGTGCGGCGCGACGTCCTTGAACCATTGGGTGAATTCTTTGCAGTCCAAGGCGGGCAGGTCGGTCAGGTGCAACTGATCCTTGAGCCAACGGGTGCGTGCGGGGTAAACGCATTGGACGTGCTTTTCGCCGAGGCTGGCCGGGGCATACAACGCCGCTACGGTCGCCTGCAGTTCCTGGTCCGGATGGTGCGCGCCATCGGGGGCGAGGAAGAATTTTTTGTCGCTGACATAGCTGCGCCAGCCACTGATCTTGCCGGCTTCGTAATGGCCCAAAGACAGCCAGAACGGATCGTTGGCCAATTGCTGCAAACGTTGATCATCAATATGCGGGGCCGCGTACAGCGGGGCGCAGGCGAAGAGTGCCAACCAGGCAAAGCGTTTGAGCATAGGGGCAACTTAAGTCGGAATTAGTGAGACCCAAAGGGGAGGCGGGTCCAAAATAGAGCCCGCGCCTCGAAAGGCGCGGACGGTCGAGCTTAAGCCTGGGTAGCGTATTTGGCCAGGCGGGTGTCGCTTTTCAGTACAGCCAGGGTGTTGTTGTGCACGTCGTCAGCGGTCACGTCAGCTTTGCTGAAGATCTGCTGGAAGTGCTCGTGAGTCACGGCAGCGAAGTGCTCGCGATCTTCAGGGGCAACGCCCAGAACCACGGCATAGGTGGTCAGTGCTTCGCCGTTGCCTTTGGCCATGTCTTCGGACAGCTCGTTCATCATGCCATTCATGGCAATCCAGGACTTGCCGCCGTAGGTCAGGGCGCTGTTGGTGTTACAGCCGTTGGTGCCGGAGGTCATGCCGAAGGTGGCGTTACCCGAGGTACCGTTGGTGGTGGAAGCCAGGAAGTGCGCTGGAGTACCGCGCTGGCCTTCGAACAACATGTTGCCCCAACCGCAGTTCGGGCCACCTGGTGCTTCAGCCATTGCATTGAGGGAGACGACGGTGAAGAGAGTACCAAGAAGGATCCGTTTCATAGCTTTGTTCTCTTTGTGTGCAAACCAATGGACAAGGGTTCAGGCACTTCATAGCGCCCTAGGGGCCAGTTATTAGTCTAACCCGCGCAGTTTGGAGTTTAGGCACGTTCCAGGGGTTCCGTGATTTTTATAAAACAATCAGTGTTTTTGTGCAGAGCTGCCGCGATTATTTTGTAAGACCCGTCCCCTGGCTATGCTTTCCCAAAGTCGCGCCTTGCCAGAGCGCGTAACCGGGAGCCAGAATGCCGTCATCTGCCCCGCCTGATGTAAGGAAGCCCGATGCCTGATCCTGTTGCTGCCAGCTTGCGTCTAGCGCCCGAAGCGCTGACTCGCCCTTTCTCCGCTGAACAGTTCAGCTTCTCGACCACCAATGATTTGGAGCCCTTTCGCGGTGTGCTTGGCCAGGAACGTGCGGTTGAAGCCTTGCAGTTCGGTGTGGCCATGCCACGCCCTGGTTACAACGTGTTTGTCATGGGCGAGCCGGGTACCGGCCGCTTTTCGTTCGTCAAACGCTACCTGAAAGCCGAAGGCAAGCGCCTGCAGACCCCGGCGGACTGGGTCTATGTGAATAATTTTGATGAGCCACGCGAACCGCGTGCCCTGGAATTGCCGGGCGGCGGCGCGGCGGCCTTCATCGCCGATATCAACGGTTTGGTCGACAACCTCGTCGCCACCTTCCCGGCGGTGTTCGAACACCCGACTTATCAACAGCGCAAAAGCGCCATCGACCGCGCCTTCAACCAGCGTTACGACAAGGCCTTGGACGTGATCGAACGCCTGGCCCTGGAAAAGGACGTGGCGCTGTACCGCGACAGCTCCAACATCGCGTTCACGCCGATGCTCGATGGCAAGGCGCTGGACGAGGCGGAGTTCTCGCAACTGCCGGAGGCTGACCGCGAGCGTTTCCACACGGATATTTCCGAACTGGAAGAGCGCCTCAACGAAGAATTGGCCAGCCTGCCGCAGTGGAAGCGCGAGTCGAATAACCAACTGCGTCAGTTCAACGAAGAAACCATTACCCTGGCTCTGCAGCCTTTGCTGGCGCCGCTGTCGGAAAAGTACGCGGAAAACGCGGCGGTCTGCGGTTACCTGCAGGCCATGCAGGTGTACTTGCTCAAATCCGTGGTCGAGCAGTTTGTCGACGACGCCAAGACCGACGCCCAGGCGCGCAAGCTGCTCGAAGAGCAATACTGCCCGAGCCTGGTGGTGGGCCACTCGGTCAACGGCGGCGCGCCGGTGGTGTTTGAGCCGCACCCGACGTACGACAACTTGTTCGGCCGTATCGAGTACAGCACCGACCAAGGCGCGCTGTACACCACGTATCGCCAGCTGCGCCCGGGCGCGTTGCACCGTGCCAATGGCGGTTTCCTGATTCTGGAAGCCGAAAAAATGCTCAGCGAGCCGTTTGTGTGGGACGCGCTCAAGCGTTCCTTGCAGTCGCGCAAGCTGAAGATGGAATCGCCGCTGGGCGAGCTCGGCCGCCTGGCCACCGTGACCCTCAACCCGCAAATGATCCCGTTGCAGGTCAAGGTCATCATCATCGGTTCGCGCCAGCTATACTACGCGTTGCAGGATGCCGATCCAGACTTCCAGGAGATGTTTCGCGTCCTGGTGGACTTCGACGAAGACATCCCGATGGTCGACGAGAGCCTGGAGCAGTTCGCCCAGTTGCTCAAAACCCGTACGTCGGAAGAAGGGATGGCGCCGCTGACGTCGGACGCGGTGGCGCGCCTGGCGACGTACAGCGCACGCCTGGCCGAACATCAGGGGCGTTTGTCGGCACGCATTGGCGACCTGTTCCAACTGGTCAGCGAAGCGGACTTCATCCGCCACCTGGCGGGCGATGAGATGACCGATGCCGGCCATATCGAACGCGCGCTCAAGGCCAAGGCCACGCGCACCGGGCGGGTGTCGGCGCGGATTCTCGACGACATGCTCGCCGGGGTGATCCTGATCGACACCGCCGGTGCGGCGGTCGGCAAGTGCAACGGGCTGACAGTGCTGGAGGTCGGCGATTCGGCCTTCGGTGTGCCGGCGCGGATTTCCGCCACGGTGTACCCGGGCGGCAGCGGTATTGTCGACATCGAGCGCGAGGTTAACCTCGGCCAGCCGATTCACTCCAAGGGCGTGATGATCCTCACCGGTTACCTGGGCAGCCGTTATGCCCAGGAATTCCCGCTGGCGATTTCGGCGAGCATCGCGCTGGAGCAGTCCTACGGTTATGTGGACGGCGACAGTGCGTCCCTGGGCGAGGCGTGCACCTTGATCTCGGCGCTGTCGAAAACGCCGCTCAAGCAGTGCTTTGCCATCACCGGCTCCATCAACCAGTTTGGTGAAGTGCAGGCGGTGGGCGGGGTTAACGAGAAGATCGAAGGCTTCTTCCGCCTCTGCGAAGCACGCGGCTTGACCGGCGAGCAGGGGGCGATCATTCCGCAAGCCAACGTCGCCACGTTGATGCTCGATGAGAAGGTGCTGAAAGCCGTGCGCGACGGGCAGTTCCACATTTACGCCGTGCGTCAGGCGGATGAGGCGTTGAGCTTGTTGGTGGGAGAGCCTGCCGGTGAGCCGGACGAGGAAGGGCAATTCCCCGAAGGCAGCGTGAACGCGCGCGTGGTCGAGCGTTTGCGCGCGATTGCCGAGATGATCAGCGAGGATGATTTGAAAGAGGCGGAGAAGGAGCTGGCGCAGCAGGCGTTGGCGGAAGCCAAACCGAGCTGATTTTTTGTGGTGGCGCAGTAAGTACGGGAGCTGGCTTGTTGGGCTAGCGAGCTTGTTGTGGCGAGCCTACTCGCCACAATTTTGACTCGGGTGTAGGAGACCAACGCCCGTTGGTCCCTATAACCTTGGTTTGTACCGGTTTTCTTCTATTCTGAGTGCTAGGGATATCCACAGGAGTCGCAGGATAGAGACAGCCTTGCCCTGCGCGAGGTTGAACACCGATCTACCGAGGGTCGCCGCCATGTCGCGCAACCTTTGCCTTACCCGCCAATGCCTGGGCCTGGTCACCCGTATCGAATGCTCCATTCGCCCTCTCGCGGGGGATAACGGGATGTGGACGTTGTTGTTTGCCGCCGGAATGACCGGCGAACAGCCCGCCACCATCAAGTCCGAAGGCCCGTTTCATGGGCCCTTTGTGGCAGAAACCGTTCTGGGATCAATCGTCGAAAGCCTGACGCTGCACGGCTATGAGGTGGCGGCCGATCCGCAGATATGGTGCCTGCATATGCAGGCCCATCTGCGACAACTCAATGGCGGGCATGAGCTTCTGGCCTTGTGACTGATCGTTCCCACGCTCTGCGTGGTAACGCCGCCCCGGACGCTCTGCGTCCCGCTGTCGCCACACGGCTCAAGCCCTGCGCCGGGTGACGCTACGCGTCTGGGGATGCATTCCTGTGCTGCGCGTAGGAACGATCGGCCGTAGGCGGCTATTTTGTCTCGGGCTTGTCCAGCTTTACCTCGAAACCGTATTGCACGGTGTCGAGGTCGGTGCGCTGGTAGCTTTCCAGGCTGGTCGGCTGGCCGTAGAAGTAATGCACATCAAACAGCGCCGTGCCGTACTCCTCGGCACGGTGGCTCACGCCGAGGATCTCCTTGAGGTAGTTGCCGCTCGCGTCCTTGGCGTAGAAGCGCCAGCTGTCGGCGGGAAAGTCTGTTTGATCGACGATCAGCGCGTTGTCCTTGAGTGACAGGCCTTTGGGCAGCTTGGCCACGTCAATCGTGGCTTTCTCGATGGTGGCCAGGAACAGCGGCACCGAGCCCACCACAAACGCTGGGGTTTCCGGGAACAGGTTGAGGTCGTACGTGAGCGTGCCGCTGCCCGCATTCAACTCAAAGGCCTCGGCTGGCAGCTCGATGGGCTCGCCGCGCTCGCCCTTGTCGTCCGCCGTGAAGAAGGTGATTGGGGCATCGCTGTTGTTGCGCTCGGCGCCAACCAGGTCGTCATTGAAGGTGAACGGGTGGTCAAACACGATCTTCGCGGCGCTGGAGTCTTCGGTCGATTGGCTTATGGTGACGCTTTTTTTCAGCTGCTCCTCAGTCATTGACGCATCTTTAAGCCAGCTGGCGGCGCCGTCGTCATACACGGTGACCGGCATCGGCAAGGCTTGCACGGTCTTTTGCAGGCTGTTCTTGTCGAAGCGCATCACCGGCAGGTCGAGGTCCTTGCGGGTGAGCGTGGCTTTGGAGAAGTCCAGCACGTTGACCTGCAGGTTTTCGATCAAACCATTGAAATACACCTTGGCGTAATGGCTGCTCTGTTTGTGTTCGAAGGCTTTCTGCTCGTCGGTCAGTTGTTTTTCAAAGGCGTCTGACCAAGCCGTCTGCTTTTGCATCTCGGCCAGTTGCTTCTTGTAGAACGCCACCTGCTCGGCGTTTTCGTTGATCGAGCCCGAGCGGGTGAGAAATTGCCCCGTGCTGTCGCGTGCCTGCACCAGCAATGGGTTCGGCGAGTCGTCGCCGACTTCCGGCGCCAGCGGCTCGCTGTTGGTCAGTTCGATTTCGGCGTAGTTTTTCTCAAGCAGCAGCAGGTTGAGCGTGATATTGCCCTCGGTGCGTTTGTGGCCCACGTCTTTTTTCGACAAGTCGAACGTCAGCACCTTGCCGGGCGCAACCACCTCAACCGCGCCCTTGAGGCTGACGGGCTGTGGCTGGCTCTTGTTCTCGGTCTCCAAGCCCTCGATGAACGGGTAGGTTACCGTCAGGTCATCGGGGTTGGTCAGGTTGGAGCTGCTCGGGCTCAGTTGGATGCCCGGGTCGGTTTCCGACCATTCTGGCTGGAAGGGGATGACTTTGTTGTTGCTCAGGGTCACCGACTGCCATTCCAGGCCGTGGGGAAAGGGGAACTGGTCCGGGGTGTTGAAGTTGAACGGGGAGACCGGTTGCAAATCCGTCAGGTAGTCGGAATGCGAGGCTTTGCGCAGCACGAACAGGCCATTGATGTAGGTATCCACTAAGGCTTGGGGCGTGGGGTAGTGCTTGAGCAGCGCCAGGGTGTCTTCACCGTATTCGGCGTCGATTGGCTTAACGGCGAGCTTGGTCTGCGCGCGTTCCAGCAACAGTAGCGAGCCACCGAGGTCGGCGATGGCGTCGCGCAGTTTGGGGTCTTCAATGGCGTCCAGCGATTGTTCGAACTTCGCGGTTTTCTCTTCGAGGGTGGCCTGCTTCTGCTCTTCTTTGGGGGAGCAGCCGCTGGCCATCAGCAACACCGCACACAGGCCGACAGTGGCCAAAGGGGATCGCACATCCATCATCTGAGTTTTCCTGTTCCACAGCATCGAGCTGATTTGATGGGCTCGACACTAGCAGAAAAATTCTCTCACAGATGCCGTCCGGGTCAGTTTTCTCACGGATACAGGTGTTTGGTAGCGGCTGATATACTCGCGGCCATTTTTAGCCTAGCTGTGTGAGATCCAATGGAACGCTTTATCGAAAATACTATGTACGCCTCACGCTGGCTGCTGGCGCCGATCTATTTGGGGCTTTCCCTGGGCCTGCTGATTCTGGCGCTGAAGTTCTTCCAGGAAATCATCCACGTTATTCCGAATATTTTTACCATGCTGGAAGCTGACGTCATCCTGCTGCTGTTGTCGTTAATCGACATGGCGCTGGTCGGCGGCTTGCTGGTGATGGTGATGATTTCCGGCTACGAGAACTTCGTCTCGCAGCTGGATATTGACGATAACAAAGAAAAGCTCAACTGGCTGGGCACCATGGACTCTTCATCGCTGAAGATGAAAGTGGCCGCCTCCATCGTGGCGATTTCGTCCATTCACCTGCTGCGCATCTTCATGGACGCCAAGAACGTCGATCCGCAGCATTTGATGTGGTACGTGATCATCCACATGACCTTCGTGATCTCGGCGTTCGCCATGGGTTACCTGGACAAGCTCACCAAGCACTGATGCTTTGCACCGGCCTTACTGCTCGACGAAGTAGTAAGGCTGGCGACCGATTGCCATCTGCTTGATCACGTTGACCTTCTCCGCCAAGTCGTCGGGGCGGTCCAGCAGCGCGATGTTGCCGGGCTTGGCGGCAAGAAAACTGCGCAGCTCCTCTTCGCTTTGCAGGATCGGCAAGTAGGCCTGCAGGTAGAACACACTGGCCCCGGCGATGCGCTCGTTGGGCTGAAACAACACCACCGCTTTGCCTTCGGTCTGAAAGGCCTTGGCCTGGCTGATTACCGGTACGAAGGACTCACGTTTGTCGGCCTTGGGGGCAAACCAGAAGGCGGCTGTCATGTAGCTGACGATCAGCAGCGCGAACACGCCGCTGATCACGCCGCGGTGATACCGGAACAGCGCCGGTTTGTTCGCTTTGAGCCACGTCAACAACACCCCTGCGTATTCTGCTGCGAGTACGGCGGCAGCGGGGGTGAGTGCCATCAGGTAGACGGTACGCTTGCTCGAAGCCAGGGTCAGTAACGTGAACTGCGCCACCAGCCACACGCTGAAAAACAGTCGGTAGCGGTTACGCACCAGGCTTTTGCGGAAGTGCCAAAGGCCCAGGTACACCAGAATGTTCCAAGGCAGGAACGCCTCGGGCAGCTTCGCGATGTAGTAATAGAACGGTTCGTAATGCCCAGCCTCGACAAACGAGCCGCTGAAGCGCCCGACACTGTTGGTCCACAACACTTCGGCCACCGCTTGCATGCCACCGCGCTGGAACAGAAAGCCCAGCCAGATCAGCAGCGGCACCAGTGCCAGCAGGGTGAACAGCGCTGGCTTGAGCCAGTCGCCGATGCGCAGGCGTTTATCCATCAGGCTGGTGCTGAGCAGGTACACAAAGATCACAATGCCCGGCATCGCCAAGCCCAGTACGCCTTTGCTCAGGGTGGCGATGACCATGCCGACGGTAAACAACGCCCAGGCCCAAACGCTGGAACCTTCGCGATCGGGTCGCACGGCCTGGTAAAACCCGAGCAGCGCGGCGGTCACGCCGAGGCTGAGCAACGAATCCTCACCCACGCCGCGCACGTTGCCCCAGTAACTGGCCATGGTCGCCAGGATCAACGCCGCGCAGAACGCCATCGTCTGCGGTCGCCCGAACTTGCGCAGCATCCCGTAAAACAGCATCACGCTGAACAACCCGGCAAACGCCGACGCCAGGCGCACGGCCCAGGTGGTGCCGCCAAACAGCCGAATCGCACCGGCGTCCAGCCATAGGCTCAGGGGCGGCTTTTCCAGGAAAGGTTCACGAAACAGACGTGGGATCACCCAGTCATTGTCCAGGTGCATGGCCATGGCGATCCCGGCGACGCGGGCTTCGGTGGAGCCTTGCAGCTCATGGCTGCCCAAGGCAAAGAAGAACAACACAGCAACGAGAAGGAGCAGCAGAGGAACGGGGCGCGTCATGGGTTCTGGCTACCGAGCAGGGGACCGCTCGGGGGAGCGGCCATGTTGATCGGTCAGTATATGTATCCGTTTCTTAACATTTCGTGAACGAGTGTGGGGTTTTTGTAAGGCGGCCAAACCCGCTGTTCAGGGCAGTTTCAAGCTGGGTAACGCCGCTTTGCCTTGCTCGGTCAGTACCGGCTCCAATTGCTCCCAGGTGAAGCTCAAGTCGTTGTCGCAGCCATCTCCCGTGGCGCGGGTGGAGAGTTGCAGGCCTTGGGTGTTGAAGCTCAAGTCAAAGGAGGAATAGCTGGTGATCGCCGGGCAGCCCTCATCGGTGGTGGTTTGCTTGGCCAGCCAGGCGCTGAATGTGGCCGGTAACTCCACGTGGCCGGAGTAAGCGGAGTACCACTCCTGGCGCCCGCCGAGCCACGTCCACGGGTCAACACTTTCGCCGGTTTGCAGGTTCCAGGAATGCAGGCCCCAACTGATACCCCTGGCGCCGGTGCCCGCCGCCCAGCGGTAGAACCTGACGGTAATAAATTGCGACGACCAATACGTGGGCTCAACGTCGATTTCGCTGGTATGCGCTGAGCCGTTTCGACCGAGGTATTCGCGGCGCTCGTGAAAATAGTCAGCCTGATCCTCATCGCTGACGGCCAAGGCGGCGAGTTGCCGGTTGATCTTCTGAATCGCCGGGCCGTCGCCTTCTAGCTTGACCGTGACCTGAGCGCCTTGGGTCTTGAGTAGATACGCGTGGTTTTCGAAACTTTTCTTCTCGGTCTTGACCGCCAGAGGCGCGGCTTCCATGGGCGCGTTGTAGGCGTCGCTGCCGCAGCCGTCCGTGCTGATGCGTTGCAAGGTGAGTGGCAGCGGCTTGCCGCCCTTGGTTTTGCGCCAGCCGCCGGAGAGTGTATCGCCCTGGGGTTTTTGCAATGCCCAGAAACCGGTGTTGTCTTCCTCCACCCACGGCGCGTTATCGCTGGCTTGGGTCAGTTGAATCGGCGTGAGGATGCGTTGGTAGTAATAGCTGCCGTGTTCCCCATCGGCGCCGTTGAAACAGGCGGTGACAGCGGACTTGCCCAGCGTGCCCTGCCAGACGCCCGCGAGATCGGCGGCGGAGGCGAGCAAGGGCGTGACGGCGAGGGTAATGAAAGCGAGGGGCTTGAACACGGGTATCTGACTTCCGGTTGTCTGATAAAGGCCGTCAGGGTAATGGGAAGTGTGGGGGGATTCCAGGGGGCGAGGCGTTGTGAGGCGGCTCGCCCTATTTCGTTTCTTAAGACTGAGGCGGTTCGCTGTGGAAGGGCTGCGTATTCAATACGCGGTTGATTAACAGCTCGCCGAGTACGATTAACTGCTGCGCCGCGAGCAGCTTGTGGCGGTGCGAGCCTTCAAGCTCGAAGGCCAGGTCGGTGGTCATGGCGTTCAGTGAGGCGAGGGTTTCGCTGGCTTGGATCAGCAGGGTTTCAGCGGGAATGTCTGAGGCGAGGGTGAAGAGGGTTGTTGGTGGATTAGGGGTGATTTTTTTCATGATGAAGCTCCCACACTGTTTAAGGAGCTAGCGCCCCCTGCTGTCAAACAGGATTGGGTGGCAGCTGTACGCGGGTTGACAGACCGGAAGTGTAGGAACCCGGCGCACCCGGAGATGCCCCACGCACAGCCGCCATGAACGAGACGGGATGCGTGAAGCATGCCGTTAAATCAAGGGGTGTGAAAGGTTACACTTTTCGGCCTGTCAAAGCCGCTCGCTGATGAGCAGCGACGGGGGGAAGTCAGCGTTGTTGATGGGGTTTCGCCAGTTCACCAACAACGCGACATGTTGAAGGAAAATTCCGAAGGCCCACCGGCCGGGCTTTCCAAACCCCAGAAACAACAAAACCCGCACTAGGCGGGTTCTGTCGATGCTTCGAATTGGTGGAGCCGGGGGGATTTGAACCCGCATCCGATGCCGTATTTACAGGGTGCGCAGAGTAGAGGCTGTCATTTCGCTGTCATTTTATCTGAATTGGCAGAGGAAAAATCTGGCCATCTAGCTTGCTTTTACAGTTGGAAATAGTTGTGAGAGTGGTGGCGTTCTGAGATTATTCGAAGATTGGATAACTCTGAAAGGGACGATCACGTGAAGATTGATAGCTTGAGAGTAAAAAATTTCCGCACAATATCCTCAGAGCAAATTCTGAACATCTCAGGCGGCTTGACGCTTGTTGGCCCCAATAATGCTGGAAAGACAAACGCGTTAATGGCGCTGTACATGTTCTTTACTGGCTATGAAAATAATCACTCTTATAATTATTTGTCAGACTTATCATTCGCTGATAAGACGGTTAAAACTAGCTTAACATGCCACTTTACCAGCGAGGAGGGCGACGATGAGGTACTCGAGAGGCTGGCTAAGCTGCGCGCTTTTTTAGGCCAAGATGATGATGATGGCGAGTTCTCGATAAACGTTTACTTCAATGGCAATAATCCGGTATATCAAGTTTATCCTGGAGTTAAGAGGCCGGAGGGGAAGTCGCCTCAATACTCCATGGCTCAAAAGGCGTTTGTCCAGTCGGTTCTTGATTGTTTTAAATGTTATTATATACCTTCAAAAAAATCAATTGATGAGTTATATAATGAATTTGTATCCCCATTTATTCGTTTGAAAGTAGGGCAGGCCTTAGAGGAACACCTCCCTAAGATTAGGCAAAGTGTTGCCATGATTGCAAAAAGTATGAATGGCGTATTAAGTCGAAATGGATTGGAAAATATTACTGTTGGGTTTGGAGTTCCAAATGGAGCAATTAGTGACCTTATCACTGGATTCGATCTCCATGTGTCAGATCCCGATAAAAGTTCGATTTATTCCAAAGGGATGGGTGTGCAAGCGGCGGTTTTGCTTTCTTCATTCAAATGGATAACTGAACAGCAAAAAAACTTAACTGTTATATGGCTTGTTGAAGAGCCCGAAAGTTATATGCATCCGGCCCTCGCTTCACAAGCGTCTAAGATTTTAGACGGGCTCTCAAGTATATCTATTCTAGTGAAAACAACTCATGCAATAAACTTCGTCCCTTCTGATATAAATCTTGTTCAGGGCGTTGCTCGTGTAGGCAAAACTAAAAATACAGTCGTGAAAGCTTTCAATACCCACAGAGAAGCAACTGAGGCTATTAGGAAATCGCTTGGTGTTAAATTTTCTGATTATTTCGCTCTCTCAAGATATAGTTTGTTCGTAGAGGGGGAAACTGATAAGACCTATATTGAGCACATATGGGGTCAAATGCGAGAAGAGCAGAAGGCGAAATATCCATACCTAAATTCAAGTGAATTTTTCATTAAAGACTTTACAGGGGTTTCAGATCTTCTTGGTTTTTTAAAGTCTAATTTCGGTTTGTTTCATGAGGAGATTTGCGCCGTTTCGCTTTTCGATGGCGACAAAGCAGGAGTTGATGCCGCTAGAGCGATGTCAGGCTTTTGCGCAAACAAAGAGTATAGTTTTAACCCAAATCGGGAGTATGTACTTATTCCAGGCGGTCACCCTATAGAGGGGATGTTTCCCGATCAGTGGATTCTGGATGCTTATGAACATGAGGCTGCGTGGTTTGACGGAGGTGCTCCGATTGTAGATGCAGATGATAAACTGATTTCCTTTAAGATTCGCGACTCATCAAAAAAAGCATTTATGAGTTTTGTATTGGAACTCTATGATGAAGATGGTACCTATGATTCGAGTCAAAGATTTTTTTCATTATTCAAAGCGATCAATGCCTCGTTCGAGCGACAAGATCTTTTGTCATTACTTTAATTCGCTAACCATTTTTAATTATGGAGTGGTCGTCTTTGGGTCATATCGAACAACGTCGTTGCCGATCACCCATAGAGTTTCGGCTCGCGATCCTGCATCGGCATCAGCTGCAGGCATCCATCGTCCATAAACCCTTGCGATCATAGTCCAGTCTGTATGCCCCATTTGCTTGGCCACCCACATCGGATGCTCGCCAGCCGACAGCATCATTGATGCGTACGTGTGTCGCGTCTGGTATGGCCGACGGTATCGGACGCCTGCCTTCTTCATCGCCGGCACCCACATCGTTTTCCGGATCGGTCCGTCGCCAGCCCAGCGCTCAAGGGTGCGTGGGTTCTGGAAGACTTCAGCGTCAGCCAGGAACGTGTGTGCCTTTTGCGCTTTCAACGCTTCCAGTGCGGGCCTGAGTAGCTTTACGCTTCGGCGTCCAGCGGCGGTCTTCGTCGTCTCCGCCTTCCCCTTGCCTGCCTGGGTCATCGCTCGGCTCACCACCACCTCCTCGCGCAACCAGTCGACGTCCGCCCAATCCAGCGCCACCAACTCGCTGGTACGAAGGCCCGTCCAGAGCGCGAACTGCATCATGTTGCAGGCCTGGCCGGAGAGGGCGCCCAGAACGGCCTGCTGCTCCTCGGGACTGAATGGGTCGACATCATCCTCTTTCGGCGGCGCGGCCTTGCGCGAATAGGTCCAGCCCGCCAGCGGGTTCAGCTCGATCAACTCTTCCTCGGCGGCATCGTTCAGCGCAGAGCGCAGGCAGCTCTGAATATTGCTGAGCGTCTTGTTGCTCACCTCCAGAGTGTCGAGCCAGTCGCGCACGGCCTTCCGTTTCAGTTCTACCAGCATCGTGTCGCCCAGGGCCGGGATCAGGCGAAGCGTGACCAGCTTCCGGTATCCATCGAAGGTACTGCTAGCGACATGCTTCTCCTTGGCAGCCAGCCACCGGGTCAAGAAACCATTGACCGTCTCGCGGGATGCCTCGGGCGCAAACTTTGCCGCACGGGCAGATCCTGGAAAGGTCACCGAGTAGTCGAAGGTTCCGATCGATATCGCGTGCTCGATAGCGGCCTTGTGCTGCTCAGCCTTCTTCAGATTAGTGGCGGTGGGCTTGAGCGTGATCCGCTCGCGGCACCTGACGCCCCGATACATGAACGTGATTTCGATACTCGAATCGGAGACTGCCCGAACTCCCCTCCCGCCTCTACCCATGATTCGTATCCCTCTACATCAAGTAGCGTCCGGCCATCCGGCGCTTTGATCCATATCTCACCGAGCCGCCAGATCCCGTCACGGATCTTTGAGCGGATCGCGTCTTCTGTGTAGCCAGACTCGCTGGCAAATTTCCTGACGGTCACATAGCGCATAGCTTTACCGCTCTTCGTGTCGCGACACGTTTTCGCTATCCGTGGATGGTGTCGCGACCCACGCACGCATCTCATTGATCATTGCTAGGTCCGGGTGTCGGTAATTGATCAGCCAGCCCGGCGTCTTTACCATCTTCCCGTCAACTGTCACGCGTACGGTCGTGCCGTAGTCCGGTTGATTTGGGTAGGTGTCGTCGTACCGGTGCAGCAGCGCTGCCATATTGTGCTTCCATTCTTCTGGCATAGCCTCCATCAGCACGCGTGGCAGGGTCAGCCAGCTTGAGTAGGAAAGCCCGAAGTAGGCCCCTAGGTCGGCGCGGTAATCGCAGTCATCGATCGCCTTGTTTCGTTCAACAGCCAACGCTCGCAAAGCCTCGTCCGGCACCAAGGTATGCCCCGGCAGGTCACCGCCCAGGTATGCCAGCAAGGTCTGCGCCTCGTCGTGGTACATGTGGCGCTCGGCCTGGTTCTCGTCTTGGTCATGCTCGCCGTCAACGAAGCGCTTGAGTAGGACGGCCAGTGTGTTGCGCTCAGCCAGCAGAACGCGGAATGCAGACGCCGTTTCAGGCGCTTGGCAACCGCCGTGTGGCGAACACATACCCGGCGTCAGGCAGCGCGTCATGGATTTACGACAGATCAAGTCACTCATGGCCCGCACCCCGCTGAAAGTGGTCAGCCAGCACTCGGCGCGCGTCGATGCCGCACGATGCCGACATTGCATAGATCTGGCCGAAGGTGGTCTCCCGGCGCTGCAGGGCGTTGAACAGCTCGATCAGGCGCTGGCCCTTGGTTCCGTTGCGGCGGCTCATAGCTGGAACCCCCTTTGCTGTGGGAGCGGGGTGGCGGTCAATTGCTCGGTTTGGCACATGGAAGTTGCCAGAGAAGCCCGTGCCGCCAGGCTTTCGTCGGTGGTGCTGCTGGCGGGCGTCTGTAGGAGCGAACTGTCCGGCAAGCAACTGATCCCTGTGCCGGCGATGATCCAGCAGGTGACGCCGCGCACTTTGTCGTGCTGAACATCGATCAACTGCTGGTCGGCACTGGCCTGGCCAACCACGACCACCAGGATGATGAGTATCAATTTGCGCACGTGAATGCCTCCCAGATCTTGCCGTTGAATATTTCGCAGGTCAGCTCCGAGAGCGGGATAGGTGTTGCTGTGGCCAGCCAATCGGAGGACGTGCCGCCACGCTTCTTGCCACTGCGCTCCATGACTCGACGTTCATCGCGGCCAATTCCGGCGTGCTGGCAGGCTTCCCGCCATTCCATGAGGCGTATATCGTCAGCAGGAAGGCTAAAGCGAGCGCAACCGAAGCTATCGTGCTGTTGGCGCATGCTCAGCAGTTTGAGCTTCCCGCGATGCATCACGGCCTTACCTGCTGTTGCCTCCCAAGAGCGATTGCGGGAAAACCACAGCAGTGCTGGCTCGCCTTCCCGGCCCCCAGCATTTGAAGGTCGCAGCACGCCGGAGTCGAGGATCAAGGGCAGGTGCTGGGACACACTGGTGTAGTGATATACGAGGGTCATGCGCGCTCCTCCCAGTCCCAGTTCAGTTTCGGGTTGACCGGTGGGTAACACTCCAGCGTGGCCAGGTCGATCAGTGTGAAGTGGCCGCCCATCCAGGCGCCGGTGTCGATGTGGTAGACGTTGCCGAGGATTGCCGGCTGGCGCACTGGGGTGTGGCCGACGATTACGGCACGCACGTCGCTGATGCCCTCGCAGTTCTCGTCCGTGATGCGGCTTCGTGACCACTGGCAAACCGCGTCGACGTTCAGCAGGCCGGGCATCAGACCGGTAAGCGCGTCACGGAGCATCGACCAGACAGGGAAGGGGCAGTCTGCGTGCACGATCCCGACCAAGCCTTCGGGCGTTTCCACCTCGATCGCCACGGGCAGGTCGGCCAGTAGGTTTGCATAGGCGTCCTGATCTAAAGAGCTCAAGCCATAAAACCACACGCCACCATTTGCAAGATGAACCCCGAAACCATTGCTGCTGTTGACCCTATGCGCTTCGTAGACCATTGCCTCATGGTTTCCCTGGACGGCGAAGAACCACGGCTTGGCCAGCCAGGTGTTCACGTCGGCAGATTCCGGCCCGCGGTCAACCAGATCGCCCACGCTGAACAGCCGGTCAACAACAGGGTTGAACCCGATAGCGTCCAGAGCGGCCTGAAGCTTGGTGAAGTGACCGTGCACATCGCCGACGGCGAAGTCGCGCCCGGCGGTGTTGATCTCGAATCGCTTGAACTTGTTCATGGTCGAGCCTCCCCGGCGATCATCGCCAGCTGGGCCAACAGGTCATCGGTGCGCCCGTAGAAGCGGCCGGTGTCCTCGTTGATGAATTGGCCCAGCACCTCGGCCACGGCCGGGCTGGCGGTGAGCCCCTGCAGGTCGACCTGGGCGGCGATGCGCTCCACGATGCGTGCGTCACTGACTGGATCGTGCAAGAAAGCGTCAGCTTTGATCTTCAGCACCTTCACCGGGCGGATTCCTTTTTCCTGGCTGACCCAGTTGCTGTCGGGATAGCTCCACGGAAGCATGTGCATGCACCAGGCCGTGGCTGATCCTTCCTTCTGCGTGCTGGACCAGTAGGTATGGGTGCAGGCGAATGCGTTGGGCGCATCCCTGTCGTTGCCGAACCCACCTTGGCGGCCCCAGTCCTCGAGCTGGAGCAGGTTGGAGCGCAAGAGGTTCAGCTCCTCAATTGATGGAATATGCCAGCCCCAGGAGCCACGCACATTCATGCCCAGCACCTTTCTCGCAACGGTGCTGCCTTCCTCCGCCATAGCCTTGGTGTTGGCCATGCCGTCATAACGATGCTGGCTGCCACGGATGCGTGGGCGCGGGCCTTCTTGATTCCACCAGTGGGCGGTGCACTCGAAATCTCGACCGGCGTCGATCAGCGCGAACTCGGAGCCCTCGAAGTAGATCCGGCCTGCGTAGAAGCCGCCGGCGAACGGTTGGCCGATGGCTGGTAGGGCTGCGGGTGAGATCTGACGGCGCTTCATGCCTGCATGTCCGCGCCGGCGGCGAACGATCGCATTACGCGATCGAGCTCGTTGTCGAGGTCGTCTTTCACCAGCAGATTGCCGTAGAAGTCACGAACCTTGATCGGCAGCGTGAGATTGAATGCGACTTCGCGCAGGAACTCGTAGCGCCGTGAGTTTGCGGCCATTTTTACGCGATCGTCGATGTGCATCGATTCTGTAGTCGCGCCAAATTCAACGGCAGCTTGGTCACCATGAACTGGATCGGCGAGTTTGATCATGGCGAAGATGCCGTACATGCCGACGGACAGTGCGATGAACAGAAATGCAAACATCGCATTTTCGCCGCACGATGGGCTGACCACGTCTGGCGCTGTCATCATCAGCACTGCGCTGATTACGGCAGCAGCAACTGCGCCAATGGTCACATTCCGGAGCAGCCTCCAGAGGTTGAATTTTTTACGTTCCATGTCCAGCTCCTACAGTTGATTTACGTATTGGTGGTTCGGGTGATCAGTCGCGCGATCGTCTTTTTCAGGCCGAGCGAATCCCGGCCGCGGTTTTGGCATTCGCGAAAAAATTGAAATTGGTTGAGCTTTGGTGCTGCGACTGTCAGGCCAGGAAAATTCCTTCGTGCTCGTTGTCTTGCTGCTCGGGGCCCGTTGGACACGCCCGGATTAACCCGCGCTTGAAAGCTTCCATCACCAGGCCGCGCATGCTGCGAACGCCGAGTTTGAACTTCGCGTCGTCAAGGCGCTTTGAGACGGTTCCTGGCGAGATCCCCATCAACCGGGCGATCTCTTTTGCCGTGAGGTCATTGGCGGCATAGAGAGTGGCTTCCAGTTCACGCGGGGCAAGACCTTGGCCCAACGAACCTGTCCAGTTACCAGCGGTGATGGTTGCGATGTTCATTTGTAGGCTCCATGCGGGTTGCGATGACTGAACATTACTTGCGGTTTTATTATGTGTCAACACCAGCGGTTTTATTTATTTTCTCTGCGCAGCTGTTTTTACGTACCTGCGGTGTTTTTTTTGGCCAAAAAAAAAGCCGCTCGGGGCGGCTTGGGTTTTGCAATTACAGCTATCTGGCGAACATCCCCCACCAGAATACGTGCCCTATGAGCGATATTTGTTGGTCCTGAATGTCCTGATAGGTGTAGTCCTCATCGGGATACTCGTCGCGGTTGAAGCTGCGTAATCGCAATCCGGTAGGAAGCCTGTAGAGCTGCTTCACGCGCAGCTGCCCGTTGTGGTTGATGGCGTACAGATCG
Source organism: Pseudomonas sp. ArH3a (assembly GCF_022648765.1). NCBI lineage: Bacteria > Pseudomonadati > Pseudomonadota > Gammaproteobacteria > Pseudomonadales > Pseudomonadaceae > Pseudomonas > Pseudomonas sp. ArH3a. The sequence continues at coordinate 6,057,475 of NZ_CP080330.1, read as the reverse complement.
CCATCGATCACGTCTCCGAGGGAGGTTTTTCCAGTGTTAACACCGACTGTTGCTCCGTCGCGAAGCACTGGAAACATGCTGTTTCCGCGCACAGTTACACAGCGCGCGTCGGAAAACTGTACGTTGTTATTTCGCAAATCACGTTTGGCGAAACGCAGAAGTGAGGAGTCATGATCCTCAATGGAGTATCGACCAGACCCGGCGTCCAGTTCGACCTCTCTGAGAAATGGGACGTAAACCTCATCGTCGTTGAGGGGGGTGGCGTCGTCCCAAACCTTGATAGGGCTTAGAGATATGCCCTCATCAGTATCCTCAGGCGTTGCCTCGGTCGTTATGTTCAGTTTCGCCAATCGATCAATGGTGCCGGCGATTCTTGGACTGAACGAAGATACCGGCTCTTTCAGCAGGCTAGAGAATCGGGCGGCACTCATAACATTCAAGGCGTTCAAGCCATTTAAGTACATGCTGATCGCCGTTTGGGACATACCAAACGCCTCAGCGACCTTCTCCTGGCTTAGGCCCAGCTCTTTTTTCTTCGCGTTATAGATCCGCTTGAGTGCATTGCACTCCGCGAGTTCGGTATCTGTGAGCAGTCTTTTCTTCATCCCGCAAGCCTATAACCATCGGTGTTGAAAAACAAAAAACCTGCGGTGTTTACATTAAAAACACCGCAGGTTATCTTTCGCGGCATGTGCCAATTTTAGGTGAGCCCATGACGCCCATCCTCCTCAGTGACTTTGTGTCTGATCGCGGTCAGGACGAAGCAGCAAGAATCTTAGGTTCCAGCCAGACCACGATAAGTAAGGCCCTCAAGTCCGGTCGTTTAATTTTGGTCTCTGAGCGCGCTCCAGGTGTTTTTTCTGCCCTGGAGTTCAAAGGGTTCCCGTCCGGTGGAAGCCGGGAAAAGGCTCGCCTCGACCTTGAAGACATTGTGGGTCAGGTAAGCGCTGTTGGGCAGCCTGCTACCACTGCTGTCAATTCATCCAGTACTCAACCTGGTGCTGCTCAGTGACAGCGGCTCCCCCTGATAGCCCCAAGGATACGTTTCCAATGGGGGGAGGTTTTCGCATGCGAAAACTCCCTATCCGCGCATGCGCGGGCGCCATATGCGCCAATTTAAACGGCGTATCTGACAGATTTTGTATTTCCAACGAGCCTATGAGCTGGTGGAGGGCAGTCGCCCAGCACTACTTAGATATGAGTTGCATTTTTGGAGGACGTGATATGCGCGCAAAGACATTTATTCCCGCCCGATCAGGGTAGGCAGCAGTCCCCTCAGGGGAGGGGTTGCATATTTTTGTGCCGTGTAACGATGGGTTGGACCTGAAAGACACGCACAAAAAAGCCCGCTGTTGGAGGCGGGCTTCGTAACCATCGCTTGGTTGGACAAGCGTTTCAGTACTTCTTCGTCTGTTGGAGGACGAGTTCATGCACCCGAAAAATAGCACTGCCCAACAAACTGCGCAAGACACCCTGACAACTGAAGTCGGTTTTTGCGAAACCCCTATCGATAACAAAGGGGAGTACATGCTCCAGGTTGTTCCCGGGATCGGTTCCCGTGATGCAATTCAACAGGCGCGCACACTCGCTTCTGGCCTGGGCCAGATCTGCCAGCACATGCACGACAGCTTGAATTACGGCGAGATGGTGTACTGCGACGGCATGGCCACATTGAAGTTCGTGGCCGATAGCGTCAGTGCACTTCTCTGGTCCGTACAGAAAGGTCTTCCCTCGGAAGTGGAAGCCTCGGGAGGTGCCCAATGAAGCCTCCAATGTGGAACCAACTTCTTATCGATGTCGAGCGTGAGTTTCCTGCCTGCTCAACCAGAGGGGCGAAGCTCACCACCGTCCAGGTTGAGCAACTCCAAGCAGTGGAAAACGCCAACGATAACTTCCAGATCAGCACGCTGCACGGGGTTGCAGCCATCGGCGAGCTCATCGCGCAAGCAGCGAATCACGGCGAGCTCAGCGACGAGCTCGCAATGAGTACCGGCTGGCTTATCAATTCGCTGGCACTTCTCTCGATGTCCATGGCAGAAGCCGGCGCCGCGGCCGCATACAAGCTGCAAAACATCCCGCACCAGGGAGCCGCCAAATGACCAATCCATTGCCAACCATGCAGCAGGCGGCACAAGAAGCTGAGTTTCAGCTCACTGCTGCCAGAGATGTGCTCGAGTGGCAGCACGCACTGATCAAGGCTATCCACCTTGACCACCTGCACGACGGCGGAAAAGGCATTGCCACCTTGTTTGAGGTGGCGAAGTACTTCAGCGACACAGGCTTCGGCGGAGTTTATAGCGCGATCGACGAGTTCAAGTCGCTTGGCGAATCCGCGCCACAAAACGAGCAACGGGGAAACGTGGCGCGGGAAATTGGGGGTGGTCAGTGAATACAATCACCATCCACCAGACCGAACTGCCAGTCGTGGAGTTTCGCGGCAACCGGGTAGTGACTCTCGCCATGATCGATCAGGTGCATGAGCGTCCAGAGGGAACCGCCAAGCGCAACTTCAACGAGCACCGCGCCCGTTTAATTGATGGTGAGGACTTCCATCTCATCACCGCAGGGCAAAAGGACGAATTTCGTTCCTTTGCCATTGATCTGCCAAACCGCGGCTTAATCGTCCTAACCGAGCAAGGCTACCTGATGCTGGTCAAGTCATTGACCGACGATTTGGCATGGACTGTTCAGCGGCAGCTGGTGAACAGCTACTTCCGGCCTCAACCATTCGCCGTGCCACAAACCCGGGCCGAGGCCATGCGCCTTGCTGCCGATCTGGAGGAGCAGAACGAAGTTTTGCTGCTGGAGAACAAGCAGCAGGCCGACACGATCGCCAGCCTGGAAAGCCTGTTCATGACCGGAGAGACCCCGACGCAGTTCTGCAAACGGCTGAACGGCGTCAATTGCTCCCAGGTGAACAGCTCACTGTTGCGCCTGGGCTGGATCTACAACGCTGCTAACGATGAGAACAGCAAGCCTCGCTACAGGGTGGCCAGCCGCGTACGTGACCGGTTCCTGACGGAGCGACCTCGGAAGATCAGCGCCGAAGGCGTTGAATCATTCATCAAATATGACCTGATTCTGCTGCTCGACGGCGCTTGCCGCTTGCATCAGCTCTACATGAAAGGCGATCTCACCATGAAATCGAAATGGGATGGCCGGCACACCCTGGCCAAGTACGACGGGGGCGATGCTCAATGACCAAAATTACCGAATCTCCATCGACTCAGACCGTGGAAATTATCAACGAGGCCCACTTCGAAAAGTTCGAAGACGCGGCACTGTTGTTGATGTCTTTCGAAAAACTGGCTGATGCCGTCGAGGTTGTTTCTGAGGGTGGCGAGATCTACGAACGTGACGACACCCATGTCGGACTGATGGAGGCATGCATGGCTATCGCGGTCATGTTTCGGCGCAGAACCGGGCATGACGCGCAGAAGGTCTCGGCGGATCACCTGGATCAGGAGAGGCAATGCCTGATGGGCGGCGTTGAGATCAAGTCGCTGCCGATCCCATTGAGGCCAACCCCGTGCGGTCCTCTGCCGAAAACAGCGTTCCACGGCATTCCTGACCTCAGCTTGGCTTGGGCTGGTTTCAACTATGTCAGCCGTGTGCTTGAGCACATCAGGGGTAATTCCCCTCACCTGGTGGAGCTTGATATGGCGCGCGCACATTCGCTCGACGCAATGAATGCGCTCAGCTTGCTGATCGAAAGTCTGACCGGCGCCACTCCCGGCGGTACTCCCGATGACATGACCAAGGCAAATGCCCCGAGCCCGGAGACTCTGCAATGACCAACCTCAAACCATCTGACCTGCTGGAACTGGTCGACGTGAAGCCCGAACCGGAATTACCGCCGAACTGGTTGAACGTAGTTGCTCGCAAGAAGCTTGGCCAGACGCCCGAATGGCGCTGGTGCAAGTTCGAGATGATCGGCGACACCCACGACTGTGTGGTCGAGGGCGGCATTCCGCGACGGCTCAAGAGCGGAGAGCGTAAGGGTCAACTGACCTGGCGCGACTGCACAATCACAAAGTGCGTGGTTACCCAAGCTGAGCACGATCAGGCCAAAGCTGACTACGAGAGCGAGACCGGAAAGTGCCACGATTGCGCGGGCTCCGGCATGTGGCTTGCCGGCTGGGGCTGCGATACCGGTAATCGGTTTAAGCCGTGCCCGCGCTGCAATGCCACCGGCAAAGCCCCGGAGGTGCGCCCATGACCACTCCAATGGAGTCAACCACTGCGGTCGCGACGGTTCAGTCCGGTACCGGCAAGGTATTAGCCGGCCCATGGCCGAACTATTCAAATTGCCGCCATCTGTCTGAGCGCGACCGCTGGGAGGTCTACGCCATGGCAAAGGCCTCACGAGGCGCGCTGGAGGATCGCGGCGTGGTCATGACCGAGGGCTATGACGCGTTCATTGCCCGGGTAACACGGGAGCTGGATATATGAGCGTCCAAGCCATGTCGTGGGCGCTGACCCAGCAGCTGGTCACCGATTCGCATACGCGGCACGTGCTGCTGTGCCTGGCCAACTACGCCGATCAGTCAGGGCGCGCTGCATTCCCTGCCGTTTCGAGTCTTGCACTTGATACCGGTCTGGCCCCGCGCACCGTCCAATACCGACTTCGTGAACTGGAGGCGATTGGGCTGATCAAGCGTGGAAATCAGGCCGTTGCAGCCGCTTATATCTCCCAGCGCGATCGTGTTCCTGTCTGCTACGACATTGACCTTTCACGGGGTGCACAGGATGCACCCCGCTCTGAACGGGGCGCACCTGACGACGCAACGGGGTGCATGCCAGAACAGAACGGGGTGCACGCCACGACAGAACGGGGTGCACCGTGTGCACCCAATCCACCCATTAACCACCCATTAACCATCCTTAACCAAAAAGAAAGCGCCAAGGCACCGGAGAGGGGTGGGAAGGGCAAAGCTCAGAAGTTCGACCCATTGACTGCAAAGCCGGCCAACGCATCGGACCAAGCCTGGGCTGACTTCTGTGAAATGCGGAAGGCCAAGCGTGCACCGCTGACCCTGCGTGCTTGCGAACTGATCGCAAAGAAGCTGGCCAACCACCCGGAACCCGATGCGGTGCTGGATAAGTCCACTACCAGCAGTTGGTCGGACATTTACCCGGAATCGGTGCTGCCTGGTGCTGGCGCCAAGAACGGCAAGCCATCCGCATTCAACAACCTTCCAAATCACACCCCGGATATGTACCAAGGAGACGGCAATGGCCCAGCGTTCTAATTTCCGCCGCCAGCCTGAGCAGCGCGTCTTCGCAGGTGAGTGCCCGGTTCACGGTTCGATTGATCGTTCCGAGGTTGAACAGTTCGACGGTTCGATGGCTGTCCGTCCGTGCAAGCAGTGTCAGTTCCACGACCTGCGCGTAGCGCCGCAGGGCAGTGAAGAGCATTCGCAGGCGCTGGCCAACCTGCAAGCCGAAAGCGTCAACAGCGCGCTTGTAGGCTCTGGTATCACGCCTCGGTTTGCCGATAGCACTTTCGCGAGCTACCGCGGTACCACCCCGGCAATGGCCCAGGCGCTGGAAACCTGCCAGGCCTACGCCGACAACTTCGGCGAGCACTTCCAAGCCGGCCGCAATCTGCTGCTGTGCGGAAACGTCGGCAACGGCAAGACGCACCTGGCCAGCAGCATCGTTCAGCACGTCATTCGCCAGCACCGGGCCGTGGCGGTGATCACCACCGCCGCCGAGATCATTCGCGTGTTCAAGCGCTCGATGGTCAGAGATGCCGGTTACACCGAGGGTGACGTAATCAACGAACTGGCCAGCTTTGACCTGCTGTTGATTGACGAGGTCGGCGCCCAGGCGGGCACCCACTACGAACTGTCGGTCCTGCATGAGGTTCTTGATCGCCGGTACAACCTGATCCGCCCGACGGTGGTGGTGTCTAACCTCAACGCCCAAGGCCTTAGCCAGTACATCGGTGAGCGCGCCCTTGACCGGCTGCGCGAGAACAAGGCGCTGCTGGTCGGCTTCACCTGGGAATCGGCGAGGGGACGCGTATGAACGACTACCGCGAGCTGTACAGCGATGAGGCTGAACACGCGCTGCTTGGGTCGCTGATGCTGGACGGCGAACTGTTCGACTCAATCACCGCGGCTGTAACCACGGCAGACTTTCACGATCCGGAAAACGCGGCGCTGTTCCAGGTGATGCTTGACCTGCACGCCACCGGTGTCCCCGTAGACCCCGTCACCCTTCACGACTTCAAACCGGTCTTGCCGAGTGGCGGCACAACCATTGCTTACGCTGCGGAACTGGCGAAGAACACGCCCAGCACCGCCAACTGGAAGGCATATGCTCGGACAGTGACCGAGCGGGCAGTACTTCGGCGCTTGGTTGACGCCGCCGACGCCGTGCGCGATTCGGCGAACGAAAACCGGCCAGTGGCTGAGATTATCGCCAGCGCCCAGCAGGCCATGGCCGATCTACGCGACCTAGATACCGGAGAGCCCGATTACAAGCGAATCGATGAGGTCGTTAGCCGCAACATTGACATCATCGACGCCAAGTACAACGGGAGCGTGCAGTCGGGGCTTTCCACCGGCCTGGTCGATCTGGACAAGCTGATCCGTGGGCTGCGCAAAAAAACCGTGACGATCGTTGCCGGCCTACCGGGCAGCGGCAAGACAACGCTCGGTCTGCAGATCGCCCAGCATATCGCTTGCACCGGTCTTGGCGTTGGCATGGTGTTCTCGTTGGAAATGCCTGAAGAGGAGCTGGCCAACCGAGCTCTGGCGTCACTCGGCAGCATTGACCTGCAGCTGCTCGACAACGGGAAGCTGGAGGACGATGACTGGCCGCGTCTGACCTCCGCAGTCAACAAGATCATGGATAAGCCCCTCTACGTGAGTGATAAGTCGGGCCTGACCGTGCCACGCATCCGCAGCATCTGCCGACAGGTCAAGCGCAAGCACGGCCTCGACGTGGTTGTGATCGACTACATCGGCCTGATCGGCTCCGATGGCAAGGCGTTCAACCGCACCGCGGAACTCGGCAAGATATCCACAGGCATCGTCAACATCGCCAAGGAGCTTGAAGTGCCTGTGATCCTGCTGGCCCAGCTCAACCGGGATTCAACCAAGCGCCCGAGCAAGAAGCCCATTGCCTCTGACCTGCGCGACTCCGGACAGATCGAGGCTGACGCCCACTGCATCATCCTGGTCCACCGCGACATGGACAGCGAGGAGGGCCAGAACGGCGCGACTGAGCTGCTCATGCCCAAGTGTCGGCACGCGCCGGTGGGTTCATGCATCGTCCAGCAGCAGGGCAAGTTCGCCAGGTTCGTCAATTTTGCGGGCCGTGAGCCCACCCAAGAAGAGGTGGAGATCGGCCGCCCCTTCTCTGAGCAGTACAGGGGGAGGAAGAAATCATGATCGCCACCGAAGTGTTAGACCGCATAGCAGGAAACGCTAATGCCGAGCAGACAGGCGTTAGATTCCAATTTTTTCGTATTCAGCTACAACCCACGGCTTGCGAGGCCAGCACTCCGCATCCACAAATTGTGATTATGGAGGTTTGTAAAAGCCTCGGGAGCGAACTATGACGGTATATCGCGACGTCATGCCGGCCATTGTGAGAATCCTGGCGGCCGACAGCATCGACAACTCAACGAAGCAGAGCTGGCAGAAGCTTATTGACTCAGGTACACGCACAGGTGGGTTCAGGGCGCTCTTATCAGCTCGTGACCAGTTCGATTACGACTGCTGCCTATACGCGCTACTGCACCGAGAGCTGACTGGGCCAGAATGGGATGTGTTGGTGGGCAAATTTTCGACGCACAAGGGCAACAGGATCGGCGCGATCAGCCGAACTGTGTACCGGATCAACTCGCCGGCCCCCGCGTTGTTCCGTTACAAGGCCACCACGGTTTGGTTCATTCCGAAGATGAAGGGGCTCAAAGTTGGCGTCGATCCGAAAGGCCGCCAGGTCAAACGATCAACTCAGGTTGAGGTGCTGCCGGATGAGTTCTACGACATTAACACTTGGGACACGGACGCCAGGCCAGAGTCGACGCGCAGTCGATGGCGCCTCGGTATCCACAAGTCCCTGGAGGCGATGCAAGAGGCGGCGGTGATCCATGTCACCGAAATCTTGGAGCGTGAAAAGCTCATTGATGATGTTGCTTGACACTAGTGGGCAAATGAGCGAAATTGCCATCCATCATCTGATCCCTGCGCGTTAAGGGGATCGAAGAAAAAGCCCGGCCTCTGAGTCGGGCTTTTTGTTTTTCTTTTGGCATGGCACTCTGCCTATTTAGCTAAGATGGAACTGGTGCGATGTCGAAGTTTGATGAGATTCAAAAACAATACATTTCGCTGTGCGATGCCGAAGACGCTTATTGGGTAAAGCTTGATACAGCAAAAGATAACGTGCGGGCGGGATTTGCTGACTACCTCGGCGTTGCTGCTGACGAGAAGGTTGGCCTCTCTGGACAACCTCGAATTTGGTTTGGGGGCAAGCAAGGCTTTACTGGGAAATCTGAACATCTAACGACACGAGAGTCCAACGAGCTTGTATTCACTCTGAATCTGATTTTGGATCAAGCAGACCGAGCTTTTCCGCCGAACACTCTGAAGTTTCGGTGCCGCATAAAATATGTCGCTGAAAATTTTATGATCTCCTTGATCGACTCGGAGAAAGGCTATTTTACCGTCAAGAACGACTTCAGTCCTTTTTACGAGTTTATGTATGAAGAAGGTCAAAAACGACTATCTGCATTCGTGCAACCGTTCAGTATCGATTGAGCTAACCAAGCTAAGTCGAGTGCCTATGAAGTAGAAGCCGGCTCGCCGTGATTGATCCTTGAAGCATTTAGAGCCCAGCCACCGTGCTGGGCTTTTTCGTTTCTGGAGAAGGGACTATTATTCAAGGCCATCTCAAAGCAGGCAGTCATCAGATGAAACGGAGTAAAGGAGTTGCCAAGAGAGTTTTGGAGGCGGTGCGCGACCTCGACACGTCCGACGGTGCAAGTCTGTTACATGTCCTTCTGCGCTGTGAAAAAGCAGGTGATACAAACGATGAAGTTCACTCCTCGATTAGTCTTCTGAAGGAGAGCGGGTATCTCAATGAGAAAATCCACATACTCAAGTTGACATGGGGTGGCCATGATTTGTTAGAGACCCTGGAGGCAGAGTTCCTCGAGGAAATGCGAGCAGCTCTGAATAGGCGCTAAATTTCGTTTTTTGGTTTTGAATTATTTCGAAGCCCCGCCAAGTGCGGGGCTTTTTCGTTTTCAGCGGGTGGCGCCAATTGGACGGCAAACGGCCTTGAAAGCCGTGCTACTGGAAAAGGTAAGGGTTCGACTCCTTTACCTGCTGCCAATTTTGCGAGACGCCATAGCCAGGGTGGGCCTTCGGGCGGGCCTGCACGCGATATCGCCGGTAGTCACGCGTTGCGAAAGAACACCGGCATCCAATGCATCTATGACCTCCAGTTGATGCTGGGTGGTATTGGCGGGCAGCGTGGGAAGACACGCATTTGCGGTAGCGTAGGTCGCTAGACAGCCTTCAAAGCTTTTGATCAGGGTTCGATTCCCTGTATCCGCTCCAGTTTGCATCTGCGCCGTTTCACAATGAGCCAGGGTGCGCAGTTCTGCGCAGTAAGTGCGCACCTGCGCAGCTCGCGCAAAAGTAGACGCTGCGCGGGTTGTGTGTAGTTTGCAGGTGATTGGAATTGCGCATATTGCGCAGCTGATGCCCGATTGTTTTATGCAGGTTATCGCCCAGGCAGCTGGGCTAAGTCGGTAGAGGCGTCGTCTAATCCCGTGCGGACAATGGGCGGCTACGCGATGAGAGGGCAGGGTACGTGACCCGGCGATCTGCCCCACCAGAGCTGGATAATTGCGCCAGCCACCTGCACCCATTCAAGAGCCCCGCCATCGTGCGGGGTTTCGCGTTTCTGGAAGGCGGCGCCAAGTGGTAGGCAAACCGGTTTGAACCCGGTGCTGCTGGAAACGGTAGGGGTTCGACTCCTCCGCCTTCCGCCAATCAACGAGTTTTATGTGGGTGAATGCTCAAGGATGAGCAAAGGCCGGATCAGCAGCATGGATCGCGTCCGGTTGCCCGCGCCTATTACGACCTGGAGATCCGCAATGCAGAGCCATGACTATGTGCCAGGCCTGTCTGGCCTTCGGCTGGACGAAGCAACCGGCGCCATGGAGCTGAATTCGGGACACACAGACCAGTTGAAAGTCCCGCGCCTGATCACAGTGGAAGTGGGGGACTGGGCCGAGAGCGAACTGCCAACCAATGCGATCGAGCGTTACCGATTCATTGGTGGCCAGGTTATGGCTATTCCCGCCGAGTACCGAGACAGTGCGGAGTTCTCGACCACGGACGAGTCATACGACCGCGATTGTGCCGACATTCGCACCAGGCTGATCTACAAGCGGCCAGAGACGGCTGCTGAGATGGCAGAGCGCTTGGCCGCACGCCCGTCAGCCAGCACGCTGGTGGTGTCCGCTGATCGAGTAGAGATCAGCGCCGGCGGTCACGTCATGATCGTGATGGCCGCTGAGCCGCCATTCGTGCTGCACGCTGATAAATGCCACATCAATGGCCGGATGATTGCCGACCGCTAACCAGATAGGTGAACCCATGCCTTTTGTAGTGATCCCTCAGCCTTTTCCCAACTCGCCGCTGCAGACGCAGTTCGCGACTGAGGATGAGGCGAACGCCCGCGCTGAACAAATGGTCCAGCAGGCGCCCAAGCAGCCCGTGTACGTCGCGGAGCTGAAAACGATGTACCAAGGCTCAGTGACCGTCACCACCGCGGCGGCAGTTGCTCAGCCACTGAATCCCGAACAGGGGTGATTGCACCGCCACGCCGTGAGGCGTTGCAGCGACGTGCCGTATCGTCGGGATGACGACACATAAGCACAAACCGCCAGGGTTCGCCCTGGCACCTATTCAGGCTGCCTCGACAGACACCGACAGGCGTTTGCCGAGAGCGGCCAAGGCGTTTTCCAGCTGCTCCATCTTCGACGTGTGCAGGAAGTCGACCAGGCGATCCCCTTGGGCCTGATGAACGCCCAGCAGCCGGCACAAGTCGGCCTTGCGCATATCCCGATCCATCATCGAGTTCCACAGGACAATCTTTGCCACGGTCACCGCTGGCAAGTAGATGACGTGTTCGCCCTCCTGTGCGGCGGATGCCTCTGGAATAGCCCGGCGCTCGTCGACGTAGATGGACAGCGCGCTTTCAATCGCATCCAGCGCTTCACGGATCGCGTGTTCTTTGTCGTCGCCGTAGCTGTTCAGCTCAGGCAGGTCGCGGCAGAACACGGCCAGGCCGGAAGCGCTGTCGTCCTGCTCGAAGCGGATTGCGTAGTCGTACATGGTCACTCCTCTGGAGGTGATCGTTCGGCGTTCAGATGTGGCGAAGGGGCTCATCAGAGCCCCAGTTGTTTAATGATCGCCTTGCGGGTCGGTTCGGGCATTTCCTTGCTTCCGTGATCCGCGAAGGTGGTCCTGTTGCCGTTTGGGGCGATTACTTTGAAGTGGCTTCCCTTGCCAGCTTCGAAGGTCACCCCTTGGGCCTTCAACCATCGTCTGAACTCGCTGAACTTCATCACCTCGCCTCGTTGTTGGGATAAGACCATAATACAACACATTTGTAGTATTACAACACTTTTGTAGTGTTCTTTTTTGTGGAGAGACGGATGGACCCAAACGACCTCGGCCCAGGGACGTTCGCATGGCTGGGCGGTACCGGCACTGTGTTGCTCGGCGGCCTGCTGTGGCTGAGGAGATTCCTCTCCAAAGATGCAACCGACCGCGCAATGGATAGCGCCGACATCGGAACGCTCAAGCGCCTAAACGAACTGCTGAATCAGGAGCGCGCCGCTCGCAAAGAGGCCGAGGCCCGGGCTGACCAGTTCGCCAAAGAACGTAACGAGCTGGCTGCAGCGGTTGGGCGGATGGAAGGGAAGGTTGAGGCGCTGACCAGTCAGATCGCCACCCTGACCGAGAAGGTGACCACGCAGAGCGCTGAGATTGCGCGCCTGCGCACGAAACTGGGAGACGACAACTGATGGACAGATGCGCAATGGAATTCATCGCCCGCCACTGGTGGCGTCGGGTCGAAATCTGGCTAATCGCCCTTCTGCTGGTGGTCGGAGGCGCAACCCTGGGCTGGCAAGCCGGCGTGTGGTCAACCACCACTGAACACACCAAGCAACTCACTGAGGTTCGCGCCGCCTACGTAGCAGCCCTGGGCAAGCGTGACTTGCGCCTAGACAACCTGGCCGAGAAGACCCAGGACGCCGCAGTGAAGGTGCAAGAGGCATCACACACTGCCGTCCAAGCAGCTGACACGGCGAGCAAGGCGGCTGACAAGGCCGGTGAAGCCCTGACGCGGGCACAGACTGAGGAGCGGCCATGATCGAACTGACTGACCACAATGGTTACAGCCACTATTTCGCGCCCAGCGCCATCGCTCATGTGCAAGAGACCTCAACCAGCACGCAATACCGGGGCATCCACGCAATTGTCCGCACCTTTGACGGCCGCGAGACAGAAGTGCGGGAGTCTGCCCAATCCATCGTCAGCAAGATAAGGCAGTCGAGCTGAAATCCGCGCCACGTTTTCGAATGCGCCGAATCGTGGCGCGATAAATGAGAGTTCAGCGTTCTGAATTTACCTACGGTAGGACTGACATACATCCAGAGATCTGTATTTTTTCTCGAGACTCGACTCCCCCTGTGCGCGTTGGACGTCAGAGAGTCGCGGAATTACGTAGGCGGGACGTTGGAGTTCCTCTTCAAGATCTGTGATTTCTTTCCGGATTGGCGCACAGGGGTCTGAGCTTCTTAGCGATGCGCTCAATTGCGCAACACGCTCCTCAAGTTGTTTTGCTTTTAGCTCACTTTCATCAAGCAGCTTCTTGTCATATTTGTTGTCGTTCTGCTCCGTCAGGAGTTGTTTACGCAGATCGTCAATTTGCAGTTGAAGAGATCCCTTTTCTGCTTTGAGCTTTTCGTTCTCGGACTTGCTCTCGACAAGCTGGCCTTTTGTGAATGCGAGTGCAGCTCTGTTCTCACCGTACTCGGCCGATCTCTCGGTTGAGTCGTGCCACATGGTGTAAGCGATGGTGAGGAGCGCGGCGACGCCCGCCCCACCTAGCACCACTTGAATGATCGTTTTGACTGCGTTTGTGGCACTGAAAGCCATGAAGACCCCATTGTGAAATAGATCGAATCGCCATCATACCAAGTGCGAGTAAAGCGTTGGTCAACACCTCCGTGCATAGCTCTTAGGTTTGCCAGGATTTGCCTCGTGTTGAGTTCAAAGCTCATCTCTGCAGAGTTCCAACTACGTCAGATGGATGCCACTTCCAAGTGGCCCGTACTTCCCCCGAATTCATCACAAAACTAGGTAAGGATCATGTCCTCAACTACACGTGGAGTACGCAACAACAACCCCGGGAACATTGACTACAACCCGCGCAATGCTTGGCAGGGGCAGCTTGGGTTGGAAGTCGGCGTGCCCTCCCCACGGTTTTCCCGCTTTGACACGCCCGAGAACGGCATCCGCGCCCTGGGCAAGCTGTTGATCAACTACCGCGGCAAAGACGGCATGCCTGGCGTGGGTGGCCCTGGCATCGACACAGTGCGTGAAACCATCACCAGGTGGGCACCTGGCAATGAGAACAACACTGAGGCCTATATCGAGGCCGTGGCCGGCCGCTTGGGCGTGAATGCCAATGACGTGATCGACGTCCGGAAGCCGGCAACGTTGGGTGTGATGGTGACCAGCATCATTGCCCATGAGTGCGCGGGCTTCGCGTATTCGGAAGCGGTTTTAGCGGAAGGGCTCCGCCGAGCATTATCGTGATCCGCTACCTGATCGCAGCGCTGATTGGATGCCTGATCATCATCTATGGAGGCTATCAGCGCATTGAGTCTCAAAACCAGGCCCTGAAGAAGGCCAGCGATATGGTGGAGACGATGAACAAAGCGGCGGAGTCGCGCCGTACAACCCAGCGGCTCCTCGCCCAGCTCGATACGGACCACACAAAGGAATTGGAGAATGCCCAAGCCGTTAATCAGCGTCTTCGCACTGCTGTTGGTACTGGCGCTCGCCGGTTGTCAATCGAAGCCACCTGTCCCGCAGTGGGAGCCGCCACCACCACCTCCGGCCTGGGTCATGAAAAAGCGCGAGCCGAACTTGACCCAGCGGCTGGAGAAAGAATTGTCGCCATCGCCAACGACGGTGATGAAGGACTGATAGCGCTCCGCGCCGCCCAGGACTACATCACCACGTTCTGCCAGGCGCCGCAGCAGTAAAACAGCTCAACACCATACTCACGCAAAGGAAGTGCTCCCATGGCTGCTAAATGTGATTGGGCAGCCGTCGAAAGGGATTACCGGACGGGCTGCTTTACGAACCGCGAGCTTGGCCGTCGGCACAATGTGTCGGAAAGCTCGATCCGTAACCGTGCCGACAAGCACGAGTGGCAGAAAGACCTTTCCGAGATGATCCGCCAGCGCGTACGGGAGAAGACCGGGCGCGCCGCCGCTGCTGCTGTCGCAGAGGCAACCAATGACGCCGAGATCGTCGAACAGGCCGCCGAGGCCGGTGCCCAGCTGGTGCGCGGCCACCAGGTGGTGATTGCCAGAACCCGCGATATCACTCAGCAGTATGTCGAGCGCATTCATGAGCAGGTCGCCGCCGGCAAGATCACTGTCATGACCCAGAAGGGTGAACCGGTTGAGATCGACATTCCGTTGGACTACGTGGGCAAGAGCATCGGCCACGCCACGCAGTCCCTGGAGCGGCTGATCAAGATGGAACGTCAGGCCCACGGCCTGGACACCGATAAAGAACGGGAAAGCACAGGCAAGTCCCTTGAGGATCTGCTGGCTGAGGCAACTGGTGATGGGGAATGAAACCGACCGCCAACGGCTGATGCGAGAGGGTGACGAGTTCATCGCCCTGCACCGCGCCAAGCAACTCAAGGGCAAGCCTTTACTGCTGAAGGCTCTGAGCAACAAGTGGTACAGGCTCAACGCCCTGTACAAAATCAAGGACAAGAACGGCAAGGTTCAGCGCTTCAAGCCAAACCAGCAGCAGCGCGAGCGATTCCTCGACGAGCATAACCGCGACATCATCCTCAAGGCCCGGCAGTTGGGCTTTACCACCTTCGAGATGATCGACGCGCTCGACGATTGCCTGTTCACCAGGAACTATAGCGCCGGCTGCATCTGCCACACGCTGCCGGATGCCAAGGAGATCTACCGCAACAAGATCAGGTTTGCCTACGAAAAGCTTTCAGGCGACCCGGCCTGGTCGGCAATCTTCAAGCTGATCGGCATGCGCCTGCCGGTACCGCGCAGCGACAAGGACCAAGGCTACATCTTTGACAACGGCTCCAGCATCCAGGTGTCTACCTCGTTCCGGGGTGGCACGCTCCAGCGCCTGCATGTGTCGGAGTTCGGCAAGATCTGCAAACTGAGCCCTGACAAGGCTCAGGAAATCGTCACCGGTGCATTTGAAGCGGTAGGCCTGGGCAACCGGGTCACCATTGAAAGCACCGCCGAGGGCCGTGAAGGTTACTTTTTCACCTATTGCGAGTTGGCCAGGGCCATTAAGGACGCCGGCCGCACGCCGACGGTGATGGATTGGCAGTTCCACTTCTTCCCCTGGTTCAAAGACCCCACGTATCGCCTTGAGGCATACGAGCAGGTGGTGGTGCCGCAATGGTTGCAGGAGTACTTCGCCGAGCTGGCAGCCAAGCATGGCATCCGCCTCGATCGCGCCCAACAAGCCTGGTACGCCAAAAAGGCCGAAGCGCTCCACGACGATATGAAGCGCGAATACCCGGCCACGCCGGATGAGGCGTTCGACCAGGGCATCAAAGGCGCCTACTACCTCACGCAGATGCGATTCCTGCGGCAACAGGGCCGAATCACCAAGGCGGTGACTCGCAACCCTACCTTGCCGGTGTTCACTGCCTGGGACTTGGGCATGGGGGACGCTATGTCCATCGTGCTGTTCCAGGTGGTGGGCCGCCAGGTGCACATCATCGATTACATCGAGCATTCCGGCGAGGGCATGGAGTACTACGGCGATTTGCTCAAAAAGCTGGGCTATTCATACGGTGCTCACTATGCCCCGCACGACATCGTGGTGCGCGAGATCGGTACAGGAAAATCCCGTATCGACGTGGCAAAGCAATACGGGATCACGTTTCAGATCGTCCCGCGCGTCTCCCGCAACAGCGAGGGCGTGCAGGCAGTGCGTAACTTCCTGCCGCTTTGCTGGTTCGCCGAGGATGAGCAAGACACCCGGGCGTCGACTGGCGATGCCGATACAGGCAAGCCAAGGACCGCCGGCGTTTCGAGGCTGATCGACTGCATCGACAACTACCGCAAGGAGTGGGATCTGAGGTTGGGCGTGTACAAGGACCAGCCGCGTCACGACTGGGCAAGCCACGGGGCCAAGGCATTTGAAACCCTGGCCCGCTGCGGAGTCTTCGAAGCAACGGCAGGGGCAATCCCTGCGGCGCCAACAACATCAAACACAGACCGAGCCCGACGCAACTGGAGCGCGCACACATGACCACTATGTTTATTGAATGGAAGCAGGTCGCCGACGTCATAGCCCACCTGGTTGCCCCGCTCACCGTCCAGAGCTTCCAGCTGCGCCGTGATATTGGCTTGGTCCAGGTCGACGCGGTTGAAATCAAGGAGCCGGACGGTGGGCACCCGGCAGTTCGGGTGCAATTCGAGATGGCTCACGACTTGGGCGTGACACTCAACGTCAAGTTAACCGAGTTCGCGGCCGACCCCGTCAACTACATGCAGGATCTGCTGGCCAACCTGCGGCAACTGGAGCACGGCGCGAAACTGCGCCGCTCCGGCCGGCAGGCTGAAATCAACAATGTTCATGAGGCAATGATCCATGGCTGAATTAGGTTTGCTGCAATTCAGGAGCGCCGCAGACCTGCATGCTGATGACGTCGCCGCTGAGGAGCAGGCGCTGCAAAGCCGGCGCGCTCTGCAGGTGCAGTCGTCTTTGGCGGCGCACATCCGCCGGTGTTTTGATTCTGCCAAAAACGCCAAGCGTGAAATCGATGATCGGCTGCTGGACTGCGCGCGGCGCCAGAAAGGAAAGCATGAGGAGACGAAGCTCCAGGCGATCCGGGAGGCTGGCGGCAGCGAGATTTACCCCAAGCTGACCACCACCAAGTGCCGCGCGGGCGCTTCATGGATTCGTGACATCCTGATTCCGGTCAATGGCCACCCGTGGGGACTTGATCCAACACCGGTGGCGGACATCCCGCCCGAGTTTCTTGCTGCATTTCAGCAGAAGCTCGCCCAGCAGATGATGCAGGCACAGCAGGCACAGCAGGGGCAAGATTCGCCGCCTCAGACGATGCCTGACCCGGCCGAACTGGAAGTGAAGCTGCGTGAGCTGATCCAGGCCAAAGCCAAGGAGGCAAGCGAGGCACATGAAACGCTTATCGCCGACCAGTTGGCCGAGGGCGGGTGGGAGACCGCGCTCGAGGAGTTCATCGACGACTTCACCATCTACCCCGCTGCATTCGTTAAAGGGCCATTGCTTCAACGTGTGCCGCAGATAGCCTGGGGCCAAAACTGGCAAATGATCGAAACAGAGGAGATTCAGCCACTGTTTCACCGGGTCTCGCCCTTCGATATCTACCCGTCGCCAGACTCGACGAACACTGATGACGGCGCATTTATCATCGAGCGCGAACGCTATACACGGTCGCGCCTCAACGCTCTCACGGGTGTTCCCGGCTACAGCGACAACGCGGTTCGCGCCGTGCTTACTGAGCATGGCCAGGGTGGCCTACGTGAATGGCTCGCAACGGATTCGCAGCGCGCACGGCTTGAGGATAAAGCCGGCGACTGGATGATCAACAACGGCGAAACCATCGAAGGTCTGCATTATTGGGGCGGTGCCCAGGGACTGATGCTCCTGCAATGGGGCATCGATCCATCGCAGGTGCCGGACGTGCTTGATGAATATCAGGTTGATGCAATCCTGATCGGCAATCACGTTATCCGCTGCGTGTTCAACCGCAACCCTTTGGGCGGTCGGCCATATCACAAGGCGTCTTTTCAGATCGTGCCTGGCTCGTTCTGGGGGATGGCAATTCCTGAGCTGATGAGTGACGTGCAGGACTTCTGTGGCTCAACAGCCCGTGCGCAGGCCAACAATATGGCGTTCGCCAGTGGCCCGCAGGTGGAAGTTGATGAAGACCGCCTGCAGCCAGGTGAAAACCCTAACGAGATGTATCCGCTGAAGCGCTGGCGGGTGAAAAGCGGCCAGACGCCAGGGATGCAGGGTGGAGCGACGTCACCTGTGATTCGCTTTTACCAGCCGGTCAGCATGGCCGGTGAGCTTCAGGCGGTCTATGACTCTTGGGAGAAGCGCGCGGACGACGCGACGAACATCCCGCGATACATCTACGGCGCGGAAAAGGTCGGTGGTGCAGGCAACACGGCCAGCGGCCTGTCGATGCTGATGGAGTCGGCGAACAAGGGGATCAAGGACGCGATCCGTCATATCGACCGTGGAGTGGTTCGTCGCGTCATTGAAGCGCTGTGGTTGTTCAATATGCGCTATTCCGATGACAACGCCATCAAGGGCGATTGCAAGGTCGTGGCCCGGGGTGCAAACGCGATGCTTCAGCGTGAGCAGACGCTTAACGCTCGCACTCAGTTCCTGAGCTTCACCAACAACCCGACCGACATTCAGATCCTTGGCCTTGAAGGTAGGGCCGCGATATTGCGCAAGGTTGCTGAAAGCTTGGATATGCCAGGGCTGATTCCGACGAAAGCCGAGATGAAGGCCCGGGAGGAGCAGCAGCAGGCCCAGCAGGCCAAACAGCAACAACAGCAAGCCGCGGCGGTGGGGCAGCAGGTCGAGGCGGAAACCGAGAAAACCGCAGCCCAAACAGCTGAAATCACCGCGAAGGCCGAGAAAACCCGCGCTGAGGCCCAGCGCCTCGGCATGAGTAACGGTGCCGTGGTCGCCCAACTTCAACATGCAGGTGGCGGAGCCAATGAAACCCAGCAACCAACAGTGGCAAGCCCTGGTCAACCTGACCAACAGCCCGGAATGGAAGCACCTCAAGGAGATGCTGAACAGCCATTTGACGGAGGCGCAGCAGAGCCTGGAGGGGGTGAACAACCTGGAGGCTTTATTCAGGGCCCAGGGCAGGGCGAGCCTGGCCAGGGAACTGATCAAGTCGTTTGAAGAATCCCGCGAGGCGCTTGAGCGAATCCAGGCAAGCACCTCGCGGTCATCCCAGTAGCTACAGAAAAAGCCGCCCACTTGAGGCGGTTTTTTTGTGGCCACTCTCCGGACATTCGGCCAAGTGCCCGGAACCAGTAGCACACCCAGAAGCCCGGACCTGCCGGCTCTACCCAAGGAGAACACGATCAATGAGCACGCTACCCCGCAACGTACAGGCGCAAATCGATGAAGCAACGGCGATTCAGGAAGCACTGAACAAGCCGGCCGAGAACCCCGCACCAGATGCGGCTCCGGCAGCAAATCCCGATGCGCCGGTGATCTCAGACCCACAAGCACCTGCCAAACCGGAGCCGGCCCCCGCCGCCCGCAATGATGGGGCTGACTACTGGGAGCAACGCTTCAAAGTCATGCAAGGGAAATACAACGCCGAAGTGCCGGCGTTGCAACAGGAAGTGTCCCGGCTGACCGCAGAGCTGGCAAAGGCGCAAAAGCCCGCAGGCAATGCCGTGCAGCGCGCAGTGTCGGATCTGACCCCTGAGGAGATCGAGAGCTACGGGCCTGACCTCGTAGCGCTGATCCAGCGAGTGGCTGGTGGGCAAGCATCTGCCGCCAATCCCGCCGAGTTGGAAACGATCAAAACCGAACTTGAAGGGCTGAAGCAAAAAACCCAGCAAAGCGAGCAGGAAAAAGCCGAGCAGGCGCAGGAAGAATTCTTCCGGCAACTGATTCAGCGCATTCCTGACGCTGTTGAGATCAACGGATTGCCCGCGTTCCATGAATGGCTCAGCCACATGGACACGTTCACCGGCAAAGAGCGGCAGCAGCTTTTGATCGAGGCCCAGACAGCCAACGACGCATACCGCGTCGCCGCGCTGTTCCAGGCCTTCAAAGACGCGCAGCCCGCACCGGCAGCACCGAACCCAGACCGCACCATTCCACCGGAAAACGTTCAGCCGCGCTCCACTCGCACCGATCCTACGCCGCCGGCGGAGGGTAAGTGGTGGAGCAATGCTGAAATCAACGAGTTCTACAAGGATGTGGCGCTGGGCAAGCGGTACACGAAAGCCGAGGCGGCTGCGATTGAACAGGAAATCTCAGACGCGGTAGCAAACGGTCGCATTTCGCGATAGCACGCGCTCTGTAACGCCGCGAGGCGTCAGGAAATAGGAGCTACACCATGGCAGGTCCAGTACGCGCCGCAGGGCATCCAGACTACAGCTCGACCAGTGCATCGGGTTTCATCCCCGCGCTGTGGTCGGGCAAGCTGGTGCAGAAGCTGTACGCCGCAACTGTTTTCGGTGAGATCGCTAACACCGACTACGAAGGCGAAATCAAGAACCAGGGCGACACCATCAACATCCGCACCGTGCCGTCGATCGTCATCAAGGACTACAAAATCGGCGGCGGTGTGGTCTACGAAAAGCCGGTCAGCGACAAAGTCACGCTTCAGATTGACCAGGGCAAGTACTTCGCGTTCGAGGTGAACGACGTTGATGCTTACCAGGCCGATATCAAACTGATGGACGAGTTCAGCACCGACGGCGGTGAGCAGATGAAGGTGGCTATCGACACCCAGCTGCTGAACCGCCACTACGCTGATGCCGATGCGGCCAACCGCGGTGACAACGCCGGCGCCAAGTCGGGTGGCATCAACCTGGGCAAGGCCGGCGCACCCGTGCAGATCACCAAGGAAAACATTCTGGATGTGTTGGTGGACTGTGGCACCGTTCTCGACGAGCAAAACGTGCCCGAGCAAGGCCGCTGGGTTGTTCTGCCGGCATGGATGAACGGCATGCTGAAAAAGTCCGATTTGCGCGATGCCAGCATCATGGGCGATGCCACCTCGGTATTCCGCAACGGCAAGGTCGGCATGCTCGACCGCTTCACGGTGTACATCAGCAACAACACCACCGCAGTGGATGACGTCGCTGCGACGAAGCGGGCGAGCAATGTGATGTTCGGTCACAAGAAGGGCCTCACCTTTGCCAGCCAGATGACCAAGATGGAAACCCTGCCGAACCCGAACGACTTCGGCAAACTCGTTCGTGGTTTGAACGTGTTCGGTTCCGGCGTCATCGACCCGAAAGCGATCGGCAACCTGTACTGCAGCCGCTGATCACCATCATCTCCACACCACAAGCGGCCGCCTGGCCGCTTTTTGCTTTTCTCGGAGAAAACCATGATTCGCGAATTGATTGAAAAGGCCAAAACAGCCGACAAAGACGGCTTGCTCGATATGCTCAAAGATCTGGGCTTGAAGGCTGACCAACGCAAAAGCGAGGACACGCTCCGCGCCGAATTGCTCGCGGGGCTTGAGAAGGCCCTGGCTGATGAAGCCGGAGACGAAACCGCGCCGAACCCTGATCTGGAGCCTGGCAATGCCGGCACTGCTGGCCTCGCTGATCCCAAGACTACCGGCGATCCTGATGCCGGTACCGACTCCGCAGCAGACTCAGCATCGGGTAATAGTGCTGATCAAGCGTCGGGGGGCGACCTACCATCCGGCGACGATGCCGTTGCCCACAGTGACGCTGTTGAAACAGTCCAAGTGGCTGCCGACCCAGGCCTCGGGCGTCACGTCGGGCCGGTCACTCTGAATGGCGAAGACGGCCAGCTGTACATACCGCAGGCGCTCGTTGATGAGATGAGCATTCCAGGAATCAACATGAAGTTGGTAGGGGGCGACCCACCAACGGCTTCTGCTCTGCGCGAGGTCCAGGCGCCCGATCTCGAAGACGTTGACGATGATCATGAAAGCCCGGCGCCGGTCACGGGCAATCGCCTGTTGCGCAACACCAGAACCGGCTGTGAGTTCGTATGGACCACTGAGCTGGCGAAACTTTCCTACATGCAAGAGGTGTAAATCGTGGCCGTGACGACTGTAGGCAACATCCTGACCCGCGCCAAAAAGATCCTGCAGGAAGTCACTTCCAACGGCACCCGGTGGGCAAACACCGAGCTGCTGGATTGGCTGAATGAAGGGTATGCGGCAATTTGCAACATCAAGCCCAATGCCAGTTCTGTCACGGCCGAAATTACTTGCGCCCCGGGCACCAGGCAATCCATCCCCGAGGGCGGCCTGCGCCTGCTGGAGGTGGTGCGCAACATCACCCCCGCGGGCGGTGGGCTGAGTGTGATTCTCACGACCCGAGGCGCTATCGACTCAACCAGGCGCCGGTGGCACGCCGAGCAGCAGGTCGAGGAGATCGAGCAGTACATCTTCGACGAGGCGGCGCCGCGCCAGTTCTATGTCTACCCGCCGGCGATGGCCACCAGCAAGCTGGAGATCATCTACTCGTCGGTGCCAGACCCGCACGCCCAGGCGATGGCCACCGACTCCGCCGCTGAAAAGATCCGCCTGGATGATTCGTTTGCGCCGGTGCTGGTGGATTACATCCTCTCCAGGGCCTACGCGAAAGACGCCGAACACGCGGCCAACCTGAACCGTGCAACGATGCACTTCCAGATGTTCCAGGCTGCCCTGGGCATGAAAGTGCAGACAGATCGCATGCTTGGCCCTCTGCCGGTCGCCGCCACATCCCAACAACAGGTACCGCAGCAATGAACGTGAGCCAGCTGGTCGACCAGATCCTGCCAAACGTGCCGGGGGTGGTAATCGCCTCTATCCGTGACGGTGTGGCCTGGGCGCTGCGCGAGCTGTGCACCGAAGTGCCGGCCTGGAAGGTCAGAATTCAGCTGTCCGATGGTGAGCAGCAGATCACGGCCGGGCCAGGCCTGGAGCCTGTCCGCATCCAGGCGCTTTATCAGGATGGCCGGCCTGCCTATTGCCAGGTGTTCCAGCCTTCGCCGGATACGGTCATTGTCACCGGTGGCCCTTCGGGACTGACCGCTGATGTGGTCGTGCGGCCCACGTTTGGCTCCACTTTGGCGGTGCCCCCGGAATGGCTGCTGGACCGTTACTGTGAGGCGTTGATGCTCGGCGCCCAGTACTGGCTGCGCAAGATGCCCGAGAAACCCTGGTCCGACATGCAGCGCGCCCTGATGGATCAGGCAGCGTTCTATGCCCTCTGCACCAATGCCCGATCTGAGGCGCTCGCCGGCCACCAATCCGGCAGCGTAAGGATGAAAACACCGAGGTTTCCATGACATCGATTGCGATCACGTCTTTCAAGGGCGAGCTGCCGGCACTGACCCCGCGTCTTTTGCAGCCGACCAACGCCCAGGCGGCTCGCAACGTAAACCTGCGCAAGGGGTCGCTGCGGGCTGAAAACGCGCCGCTGCCCGTGCTTGGGATTGGCGGCGTGATTAATCCGTCATCTATCTACCGGTACCCATTCGGTAACAACGGCGCCGGGTTCTGGTTTGCCTGGGGCGATGGCCAGCAGGTCAATGCCGCGAAAAGCCAGCTGGCGAAGGATGCCTGGTCGCGGGTCTACTGGACCGGTGACTCGTTCCCCAAGATGGCGCCCATCGGGGTTGCCACCCAGGGCGCCGGGCCGTATCCGTCCGGATTTTATCGCCTGGGTATTCCAGCACCGCTCAGTGCGCCATTGGTGACGGAGCCGGCCGGGGGCGAGGCGCCGCCCACCACCACGGTGGGCGCAACGTATGTCGTTACCTATGTCTCCGCCTACGGTGAAGAGGGGCCGCCCAGCCCGGCGTCGAACATCATCAACCGCTGGGACGGCGCTGGCGACCAATTGGCCGGAAAGCTCAACGTTCAGCTTCCGCCGTCCCCCAATGGGCCTTACAACATCGTCACCAAGCGGCTCTACCGGTCGGAAAGCGGCGGTGAGTTCCTGTATTTGGCTGACTTCCCGGTTGCCCAGTCCAGCTGGGTGGACGACGTGAACAGCGATGAGCTCGGCATCGCTTGCCCGTCGCTTACTTGGGATATGCCCGATCCGGCGATGGTGGGCCTGGTCGAGATGCCAAACGGTATATTTGCCGGGTTCTTCGACAACACGCTGTGCTTCTGCGAGCCCTATCACCCGCATGCCTGGCCAGTCGACTACCAAATTTCCTTTCCCGACAAAATCGTTGGGATCGGCGTCACCACCGCCGGCCTGGTAGTCGCCACCACCGGGCGCCCGCGACTGGTCACCGGCACAACACCGGCGGCAATGAGCGCCGCTGACCCGGATGCAGACCGTGTGTGCGTGTCCAGGGGGTCGGTGGTCGATATGGGGGAATACGTCGTCTATGCGTCGACCGAGGGGCTGGTGGCGGTGTCCGGCGGCGAGCCGCAGTTAATCACCGACGGGGTGCTGACACCGGAACAATGGCAAGCGCTGAACCCCGCTACTATCCACGCCTGTCGGTATGAGGGCCGGTACCTGGCGTTTTTCGACGGCGGATGCTTTGCCCTGGTCCCGGGCGAAGGCATTGAGTTCATCGACGCGCAGGCGGCCAACTCCTACTACGACATTGCAGCCTCGGCGCTGTACCTGATCCAGGGCAACACAATAGCCAAGTGGCGAGGCGGGGCGCCGATGACCTACCGGTGGCGCTCGAAGGTTTTCGAGTTTCCACCAGGTTCGGCCAATTTCAGCTGCGGCAAAGTGGTGGCTGCAGCCTTTCCGGTTCGATTCCGGGTGATCGCCGACGGCGTCACCGCGCTCGACGCTGAAATTGGCAGTAACCAGATGTTCAGGCTACCGCCGGGGTTCGCGGATGCGCGCGAGTGGCAGGTGGAAGCGTCCGGCTCGACCGAAGTTTTCTCTATCCAAATTGCCAACACTCCCTCTGAGTTGACCTAATGACGACCAAACGCTCAAGCCTTCCTGCACCCAGCAGCAAGGTTTCGGCGGAGTTGCGCCCGTTCTTCAGTGCTCTGACCGAGATCATTGAGACGGGCGAGGGGAATCGCGGGAACGGCCTCGACAAGAAGCTGACCTACCGGGATTTGCTGGAAAGCGGTGCGTTCACGCTCCGGCCAGGCTGGAAGCCAGGTGGTAACGGCGGATTGGTTCCAAGCCCTGGCGTGCCAGACCGGGCAATACCGCCTGCCCCTGTGGGGTTTCAAGGTGCTGGTGTGTTCGGCATGAACACCCTGACCTGGGATAACCCCTACAAGCTCTATCGAAACCACTCGCTGACCAACATTTACCGCAGTGAAACCGATAACTTCGGTCAGGCTACGCAGATCAGCCGCGCCACGGGCATGATGTACAGCGACCCAATTCGAGGCGATGCGTTAGACCCCAGCGATCCCAAGAAAGGGAAAGTGTATTTCTACTGGATCACCTGGGTTTCCACCTCGGGCATTGAGGGGCCTCCTAACAGCCCGGCGGGCACCCCCATCGAGGCGCAGCTCGATATCGAGTATCTGCTCAAGCTGATCACCAGCCAGACCAGTCAGAGCGAGCTTGCGAAAGCGCTTGCGAAAGCCATCGACCTGGAAGGACTGAATCAGACGATAGCAATGCTGGATGCGGCCGCGCAGTCGGCGAGGCTTCTGACGTCCGCTGAGCGATTCCTGCGCGATGACGACAACGTCCAGATCCGCCGGCAAATCACCGATATCCGGGTGCAGACCGGCGAAGACGTGAAGGCGGCTATCACGCAGTTGCAGGAAGTCATTACCTCCGATCAGCAGGCAATCGCCCATCAAATCGACCTGATGCAGGTCAGCGTCGGTAAGGCCCAGGCCGATATCGTCGGCGAGCGCTCGGCACGTATCACCCTTCAGGACGCCGCAACCCAGGCACTGAACGGCATGTCATCCCGCCTTGAGACCGCTGAGGCGGTGCTGACCGGTTACAGCGAGACCTTTGCAAGTGCTTTGGAAACCCAGGTCCGCAACATGATGAGCCTGGTCGCGCGGATGGATAACACCGACGCGATTTACGTCCAGGATCAGCAGGCCATCGTAAACGAGTTCGAGGCGACCACCCGGGCTATCACCACCTTACAAAGCAACTTGAACGACCAGTCAGCGGCGATTGAGCAGACCCTCAGCACGCATTCATCGGCGCTTGAGGGGCTATCGGCTCAATACACGCTCCGGCTCGACGTGAATGGGCTTATCAGTGGTTTCGGCGCCTATAACAATGGTCAGGTGGCTGACTTCTCTATCTTGGCTAATCGCTTCTGGATCGCCACTCCCGGGGCTCACGGTCCGAACTACGTGAACCCCTTCACCGTGGATAACGAGCGGGTCTACATCAACACGCTGCTGGTGAAAGAGGCATCCATCCAGCAAGCGCAGATCGGCCCCATCAGTATTGGCAAGCTGACTGCCAATGACGGGTTCACCCCGATCACCACGATTGGCGGCCAACTGCGCGCCGAGGCCATCGACGTGGCGAGCATCACCATCGGTTTCGGCCAGATTTACGGGCAGTTGGTCAGCTCGCAGATTGGTGCCGGCGGGCTGCCACGGTTCGTGATCGACCCGCAGGCCGGGATTTTCATGAATGGCCTCGTGGGCGGGACACGCATGGTCATGACGGACCAGTACCAGCACTGGTACGACGCCGCCGGCGGCCTGCGTATTGAAATCGGGGAGATGATGGTATGACGTCGATCATTCGCTGCCGTGATGCGAATCGGCAGGTCACGTTCGATAGCACGGTTCGAACAATCCGGAAAATGGAGTCGATCCGAACGCAGAGCAATGCCGGTGGCAGCTTGGACCTGACGCAGTATGCGGGCTTCAAACTGGACATCAGCCTGATGCCCGCGGAAAACGTTGGGTTCTCCCCAGTGCCCCTTGTTGTGATTAGTGCGGACGGCAATACGCTGACCTGGTCAGCAGCGCCCGTTTCCTGCTTTCTGATCCTTGGTATTTCTTCATGAGCATTGGATTCAGGATCAAGAATGACTGGGGGAACCTCGCCGTCGATGAGAACAACCCGATATTCATCGCGGTCGGTGAGAGCGCTGGGCACGTCGATAACGCCGGCTGGACCGATATCCGCCTCTACAAGGAGAAGGATGGCATCCCGCCGGTGGCGATCTTCTTGGAATATACGTTCTACGGTGTATCAACCAGCCCGACGCCGCCGCTGGTATTCGCCAGGCCTCGCAACGTCGCCTCGCAGGTCAACACCGTTATCGGCTACGTTGCCGCTAAGGGCGCGCCAGGCGCATGGACCGGAATGGTGGTGGTGTTCACCATCACGAACCTCCCAGGCAACCCCCAGAACACCGCGCAGCTTTATCCGCTCCTGCGGGCTTATATGTGCGAGTTCCTGGTGGTGTTCTCCGGCGGGTATATCAGCGGCGAAACCCACGGCGTGCGTGTTTGGGCGCCCGGGTCGTCGACGGTGGTGTTCGACTCCGGAAACAATGCCGTCAGCTACAAGCGATCCAGTGGCGTCTGGAACTACAGTCACCGCGACCAGGTGCTCAGCGACCAATACCTCGAGGCTTGGAACGGCTCGGATACTTTTGGCGCTCGCAATGAATGGATGCTGATCAGTTCCATCGGGACAGGCTATTTCATGCGGTACAACGGCGAGGTGGCCGGCAGCAGGATGATTATTCCAGGCCTGATAGGGGAAGCCGTTCAGCGAATCATCCTCACAGGCCGGTCTGGCACGCTGATTCACATGCCATTTCTGTTCATCGAAACCCGCAAGCCAGTGGCTGAAGGTGTCGTTCTCCCCACCGGCCCCGGCCCCGCGTAAATTCTTCAGGAAAAATTATGGCTACGACTCATATCTACCGCGCTGGCACGGTCAGCATCGCCGCGGGCGCTGTAATTGCAACCGGCGCGGGCACCGCCTGGCTGTCGAACGCGGCCAGGGGCGACGTGCTGGTGGTTCCAAGCGGTCAATGCTTTGAGCTGGTTACGGTGGAAACCGACAGCCGGCTGACGCTCGATGCGGGCCCTGTGGCGGCGATAAATGGCGCACCCTACGTCCTGCTTCGCTTTGCCACCGCCCAAAATGTGCGCGATCTCCTTGAGAAAGTAGAGGAGTTCCTGAAGGACAGGCAGGTCAGCCTGGCCGAGTTCGCCGACTGGGCTTCGGGGACTGCTACCGGCGGGCCGAACAAAGACGGAAAGTATCCACTAACCGACCGGTACGGCACTGTCACCATGGCCGCATGCCCGGCCAGGCTTGCAGTTATTGCGGGCACTGGCGGCGGCGGTGGTGGTGGGGCTGGAACGGTGAAGCGACTCAATGACGTCACCCCGGATGAAAACGGCAAGCTCACCGTCACCCCGGGCGATATCCAGGCGGCGACGGCGCAGCAGGGTGTGCTGGCTGATGGTGCTGTGCAAAAGGCGTTGGCCAGGCTCTACAAACCCCTGCTCACTGACGTGCTGGTGTTGGGGGACAGCCGGGTTTTCCAATGCACAAAGGGAAACGTCGGGTTTTCAGACTGGGCGGTCTCGGAATCCGGCGGTCTGGCGGCATTCCCGCTCAACCTGAACAAAGGCATCGACGGCAACACCACCTCACAGATGCTCGCCCGACTTGAGGCTGACGTGTTGGCCAACAGCGCTTCGTTTGACGTGATGGTGCATTTCGGCACGGGCAATGACCGTATCAAAGGCATGTCCTTGGAACAGACGATCCGGAACGTTGAGTATATGTACGCCGCTCTGATCAAGCGGGGCAAGGTTGTCATTGCCGTCGCCGAGACCCCGATCATCGGTGCGAATGTGGGGTTGCCGGCGCAGCAGACCGCGAACCACTTCGCTATCCATAACTGGTATCTGAATATCGCTCCAAGCCTGGGCGTGCTGGTGGTAAATCCGTGGGACGAGATGGTCGACCCCGCGTCAGGTTCGAATTACTGGCCGCTTGGTGGGCTCACCGGCGACGGCCTCCACCCAACGCCGGCCGGCGCGCGCATCATCGGTCGCAAGGTCGCCGAGATGCTGAAACGGCTCTTTACCTTTCCCGCAATCCTCCCTACAGCAAATGTTGCGTTCGACGCAGTGCTGGTGCCCGGCGGTAGCCTGATCCCGAATTCCCTTCTCACCGGCACGAACGGTTTGCTGGGGGATGGCAGCAACGCCACCGGCCTGCTGGCTTCTTCATGCACCCTGCTGGGCTCGGATCTCAACGGCCTGGCCGTGGCGGCTTCGAAAGAGGCGGCAGATGTTGGGTTCAAACAGGTGCTGCGAATTACCGGCATGCCAAGCGGCACCACGCCGACACTGACCCTTGAGCAATCGGTGGACGTGTCGAAGCTGGCGGTTGGGCAGCGGCTGCGCGCTGTGGCCGGCTGGGAGTTCATCAGCGTGAACACGAGCGTGCTGCAGGTTGCGCTGCAAATCGTAGGGGTGAGTGCGAGCGGCACCACAATTGCCCAGATCGGGCAGAACCAGGAACTTGTCAACGCCATGCCAATTGGAACCATAGCCGGAACGCTCGTCACGCAGGCGCTGACGCTGGCGGAGGCCCCCACAAGCCTCAAGCTTCGTGTGTCCATCATCTTCAAACCCGGCACCGGCCAGGATGCAACTATCAAACTGCGTCAGGCGGATCTGACACGAATTTTCGCGTGAGGGCTTATCAATGAGTGAAACACAAGAGCAATTGCTCGCCCGGGTACTCAAGGGCAACGGCGATGCCATCTGGTTCTGCGAGACGCTGTTCTCTATTTCGCAGACCTTGGATGACATCGTGGACGGTGATAAGCCGCTCACCACCAACGACGTGTACCAGGCCTTCTGGCTGGCGCTGATTGAATTGCCCATCAACCCGTTTTATCGACATTTCGAGCACTTCGTGCGCCCGCTCATGGCCGGGGCGCTTCAGGACTGGCGCGATAGCGTCACCCTCGAGCGAGACGGAGACCACCACGGTCGCAGCCTGGCATATGTCCTGCGCGACCAGCTCACCGGCCTGGTGGTGCAGTGCGCCTACCTCATCGGCGGAAGCGCCTGGATGGCAGAGGTCTCCGCCGGCATTCGTCGATTTTTCCATGACGAGACCTTTTCCGCCTACAACCAGGAATTAATCAAGGGAGGTGCACAATGAGTGGCGGTGGGGGCAAAACCGACAATTCGATACAGGACACGCCTGAGCAGAAGTATGCCGCTCAAGTGGCTGCGGAAAAGTGGAACTACGCCCAGGAAAGGCTGGCTCCGGTTGAAAATGCGTACATGAAACGCGTGGATGACATGGATTCGGCCGGGAGCATGGCCTACGTCCGCGGCAAGGCGAACGCGGGAACTCAACAAGCACTGGCATCGGGATTGAAGCAGGTCGACCAAGGCATGGCTCAGCAGTACGGCCTTAATCCAAACAGTGGCCGCTCCATCGGTGCCCAGGGTGACTTGGCTGCCAGTGTCGGGGCCGCCGGCGGTGACACGATGGCTCGGGCACAGTTTGAGCAGAAGGGGCAGAAAATCGCCGGGCTCAGCAGCGTGGCAGCGATCGGTCAGGGGCAATCCTCTCAGGCCCAGGCTGGCCTGAACACCGTAGCCAACCAAGCGGCTCAAGATGCCCAAGCTGCTGCATTCACCAGCTTTAACCGTAAATCGGCGAACCTGCAGCTCGCTGGCGCGGCCATGGGTGCCGTGGCTGGTGGTGCTGCATATGGCCTCAATAACATGGCTCCAGCCAAGACCACTGCGGCCAGTTCGACTGTCCTCAATCCGAAAGGTTTGAGCGGGAATGTTTACGACAGCGTCAATAGCGGCGCCAACTTCCGGAGCTACGCATAATGCCCTACTACGTCGATCCGAATGCGGCGTTCGCCAGCAAACAAGGCGCCTCTACGGTGCTGGGGCAGTTGAGCCGCTCCCAATGGGACGACTGGAAAGCCCGATTCCAACCCTATGTCGACAAGTTGGCCAACATCGCCACCAGCGAGTCATTCGCCGGCGAACAAGCTGCGACTGCCTCAAGCGCAGTCAATAAAACGTTTGATAGTGCAACTCAGGGGCTGCAGATGCAGCAGCAAGGCATGGGCCTGATGCTGTCGCCCGCTCAGCAGGCGGCGCAGGACAGAAAAATGCAGCTGGGTCGAGCTTCAGCAACCGTCGACGCGAGCAACAACGCCCGTGTTTCGGCGCGCGACATGCAAGAGCAAATCATGGCCGGCGGGATGGGCCTCAGTGGGTTGAAACCGGGGAGTTAAATCATGGGATATGGACTGATCGGACTGAAACAGGAAATGCAGGGGGAGGCGATGCAGGGTCTCTCGCAGCTGTCCCAGCAGCAGCAACAGGCCAAGATAGCTGAGGACCAGATGAATCAGCAGTCCAAGGCCAATACACAATCCAGCCAGGTAGGGATGGCTACCACTGGAGCAATGGTGGGCTCGGCTTTTGGTCCTGTTGGTACGGCTATCGGAGCGGGGATTGGCTACATCGCTGGTTCGTTTATGTGATTGGACGTCAGGGCGTTGCCGGGTAAACTCAAAGTGCTATCACTTGGGTCGCGTGGCCCGCCGCAATCACACGAAGGGAATTCAGTGATGTATCGGACTTTGAAAGTTGGTTTGCTCGCTGCATTAATTGGTCCTCTGCTTTCAAGTTGCACTACTTGGCACAACTCCTATATCCCGGAAGATACCGCGAAGCGACAGTTCGACATTGATAAT
The DNA here is from genome assembly GCF_022648765.1 of Pseudomonas sp. ArH3a. NCBI lineage: Bacteria > Pseudomonadati > Pseudomonadota > Gammaproteobacteria > Pseudomonadales > Pseudomonadaceae > Pseudomonas > Pseudomonas sp. ArH3a. Next base: position 6,025,745 of record NZ_CP080330.1, on the reverse strand, counting down.
GGCTATTGCAAGTCCGCATCATTCGGAGCAGTAGGGATGCCCGAGATTCGCGAGTATCAGACCTCGCCCGCTCCTTACACTGTTCAGACCTACGGACAGGTATACGACCCGTATCGAGGCACGAGTACAAGTTATCAGGCAACAAGTTATGTAACACCCTTGTCTAACGAAAACATTGGAAATGGCTTCGCTCAAGGGATGCAAATAGGAAATGCCTGGGCAGCCTCTCAAGCGAGAGCCGATATTTACCGCGGTTGTATGCTAAATCTCGGGTGGTCTGATTCCAAGGGCGCGAATGTCCAGGCTAGAGTTGCTTCGGATAGAACGACGAAAACACCATCGCCAGATTTCTATAGCGCGCTCGCAGTTAGAGTGCCGAATTACGCATCTATAAATGCCGACCCTCGATTCCATGACTGGCTTAAAATGAGAGATGCTGCGACCGGCAAACAGCGACAGTTACTTTTGGTCGATGCGGAACGAAAACACGACGCTGATTCAGTCGCCGCTCTTTTTAAGCAATTTTTAAGTACACTTTGATCGGGCCGTATATCAAAACGCGGCCTGGATCATATTATTGTCGGGAGACAACAAATGGCAGGCGGATTAGACACCCGTGGCGGAATGGATGGCTTCACCCAGGGCTTTGGCCTGGTAAGCAATCTCCTCGCACAGAAGGACCAGCGAGCACTCCAGCAGGCTCAACTTGCCCAGCAGGCAGAAGATCGCCAGTATGGTCGCGAGATCCAGCAACAGGAGATGGGCCTTCGCAAAGACGACTTGGCGTATCGCCGGGAAACTGATCAGCGAAACTACACTGACACCCAGGCCCAGCGTCAGTACCTCCACCAGCGCGATGCCGGTAACGCTGCGCGCCAGGATCGCCAATTCCAGGCAACCTACGGCCTTCAGGTGGCCGGTCAACGGCAGGCGGCGGCGAGGATGCAGCGCGAGGATCAGCGCTTTGACCTTCAGCAACAGCAGCTGACTCGCCAGATTGGTCGACAAGACAAAGCTGAGATGCAGCAGCAGGATGCGCTCACAGCGAAATCGGCCTATGCCAAGATCGCCGCCGGCGGTGACCTGGATGATAACGACCTCGAAGTCTTCAAGCGCAACCCATGGATGGACCCCCGCCACGTCCTTTCTCCCGCGATGCAGAGCGACGTAGCCACCGCGGGCAAGGTATTTACCGGAGAGCTCAACTCCAATGCCCCAGAAGCTTTGGATGCTGTAAACCGGGTGTTCGGTCCCGATATCCAGAAGGGTGGCGGCGGCAAAAAACGCATTGTTCAAGTGATGCCCGGCCAGACCGAGGGCACAGTGGTATTTGAGCTCGAAGTTACCGGTGATGACGGGAAGAAATACACCGCGCCCATGACCAAGAACCGTGGCACGGCAAACGATGCTGACGACGAAGTGCTCGAGGTGCCCATTGAGAAGTTGGTGGACCGTGTGTCCGGGTACAAGCTGCTGAGCGGCGTCTTCAACACTCCTGAAAACAGACAGGCCGCGCTGCAATATGGTCAGCAAATGGGGCTGGCCCCGAAAGACCAATTGAGCAAACCCCTTGCGGCTCCGGTTCAAAAAGCCGAGGACAAGGATCTGGAGGCGATCGCCGCCGCATCAACCATGAACGATCAGTTGTCGAAGATCGGCGAGCAGATCACATCCGGGAAGCTCAATCTCGGCCCGGTCAATAACAAACTCGCAGCGGCGCGCAACGCGATGGGCATGAGCACCGAGGAGTCGAGGAACTACGGCTCGCTCAACTCGACACTTGAGCAATTGCGCAACGCCAGTCTTAGGCTTAATGCTGGTGTGCAGACGGATGGAGATGCCCAGCGCGCCTGGAATGAGCTCATCACCAACATCAACGATCCCGCGCTGGTGCAGCAGCGTCTGACTGAGATCCGCGCCCTGAACGAAAAGGCAATGGAGCTCAAAACCAACATGATCCAGCAGCGCCGGCATAACGCCCGCGCGGAGCCTTTGGACATTGGCACGGTCATTCCGCAGGTCGATCAGAAGCGTGGTCTCAGCATGCCTTCGGTTGGAGCGCGGCCGAGTCAGCCAGCAACATCCTCGAAAGCGCCAACCGCTGAGCTGCCGCACGGCGCCAAATTCCTCGGCTTTGAATAAGGAGCAAGTCATGCCAATCGCAAAGTTTGAGATGCCGGACGGCCGTATTGCTCGTTTCGAGATGCCCGATGGAGCCACCCCGGAGCAGGCTCAAGAAGTGTTCTCCCGGATGGCCAAGATGAGCGCGCCCGCCGCGGACGAACCGAAGAAGCCTGCAGCACCAGAGGTGGGCGCTTTTCGGGCGGGTTTGCGAGGCCTGAATGACGGCCTAACCTTCGGGTTTGCTGACGAAATTTCCGGCGGCCTCGCAGCAACGCTGGAGCCGTTGGTCGGTACCGGCAACCCAGGCAAGACCTGGCGGGAGCGATATGACCAGAACGTCGCGGGCGAGCGCAATCTTGATGCGGCGTCCCGTGACCAGCATCCGGTTGCAAATATCGGCGGCGGATTAGTCGGCGGCATTGTTCCAATGCTTGCCAGCGGCGGTACCACTGCCTTGCCTGGCCTGGCGGCTCGCGCTTCGGCAGCGACCGCTCCCACGACCGCGCAAGTTATTGGTCGGTCGGCAGCCACCGGTTCGGCTTACGGCGGGTTGTATGGTTTGGGATCAGGCCAGGGGGATCTCGCTGACCGCATTCCTAGCGCAGTGGAAGGGGCGGCACTCGGGGGCGTTGTAGGCGGCGCATTGCCTGCGGCAGCAGTAGCCGCCGGCGCCGTCAAACGCGCGTTGACTTCATCAGAGAATTCGGCGAACCGTCAACTTCAGCGTGCGCTGGAACGAGACGGCATCAGTCTAGAGGAGTGGCAGCGTCGGGTTCAGGCCATGCGTGAAGAAAACCCGGCCGCGCTGCCCGTTGACGCTGGGGGTGAGAACGTAGCAGGCCTCCTGGAGCGTGTAGCGAATACGCCTGGCGCTGGACGCACCAAGATCATTCCTGCGCTGAACGAGCGCCAAGCAGCTCAACCGGACCGCGTAGCTGAGCAATTGTACAAGCTGACCGGCGCAGGCCGTGGCCGTGACAAACCGGTGGCAATGTCCGATTCCAAGGAGATGACTGTTTGGCAGCCACCCGCGCCGGGCTCCCGTGAAGGCGATGCGATGTCGAAGGTCGCCGATGATATGGCCGCCGGCGGCACGCCAGAACAGCGTCGGAGTGCTTACCGTGCGCTTGAGGACACGATGAAAGAGCGCGCCAAGGCGGCAGCGCCTCTCTACGAGCAGGCTTACAAGGAGCCGGTGCCCTGGACAAAGGAGCTTGAGGAGTTAATGGCCCGCCCGGCTATGCAGACGGCATTCCGTGATGCCAAGACGCGCGCTGGAAACCAGGGCCGCCCGTTCTACGGAAAGTTTGTGGATCTGGCCGACGATGGAACGTTTACTGTCAAGGACGTGCCCAGCACCGGCGACCTGGACATCATGAAGAAAAACCTCGATGACCAGATTGGCGCGTTCATGCGTTCGGGGGAGAAGGGCCGGGCAGGCGACATTATCAACATCAAAAACAAGCTGCTCGGCATCATGGATGAGCACAGTCCCACCTATTCCAAAGCACGGAAAGTCTGGTCTGACGACTCCAGCTATATGGGGGCAACGGAGAAAGGGCGCGATCTGATTTTCAACCAAAAGATGAGTCCCGAGGAGTTCGCAGACACGTTCCGTAGAATGTCGCCCGCTGACCGGGAAGGCTTCGCGACCGGCGCGGTTTCGTCTGTGATCGGCAAAATGGGCAGCAAGACCAGCACCTATTCGGATGTTGTTCGAGATCTGAACTCACGGAACATGCGCGAGAAAATCGGCGCAATGCTGCCGAGTAAGGCTGCGCGGGACCGCTGGAACACCTTGCTCGATCAGGAGGTGGCGTCGACTGCTCTCCGTCAACGGGCAACGGGTAATAGCGCTACCGCTCGGCGAATGGCCGAAGTTGATGATGAGAGCGGGGCGGTGGAAAGGGCGGGCGGAGCGCTTGCTGATCTTATGGGCGGGCGCTTCTTGGCATTGACCGGTAAGACTATCGCGGCCGGCTACAAAGGCACCCGTGATCGACTGCACGCTCGTTCGGATGACGCTGTGGCGGACCGGTTGCTCAAGCCCGAAGTTGCTGCGAAGGCTCAAGACGTTCAGCCGATGCCCGCGATCGAGGCTCCCTCGCAGGTAGCTGCGCCAGGTGCTGTGGTTTCGGCCCTGGGCGGCGATGAGTCGAAACAACAACCAACCCCGCCCGAGGCGCCACGCACCGCCGCCGTCGCCGCGCCTGGGGCTGATCACGCACCCCCTGCATCCGTGGCAGGGCAAATCACTGCGGGCAACATTGACCTGAACGCCAGACCCACTGTCAAGAACGCTGACGGTTCGATCAGCACCGTTCGGTCAATGTCGATCGGCATCGATGGCAAGGAGGTGCTCATCCCGACAGTCAGCGATGACGGCAGGATCATGTCGGACGACGAGGCGATCCAGACTTATCAGCGCACCGGTAAGCACCTCGGTATGTTCAAAGATCCCGAGAGCGCGAGCGCTTATGCTGAAAAGCTGCATGAGGACCAGGCGGAGCAATATGGCGACAAGGCTGGCGCCAAGCCTGGTGACGTTCTGCCGGAGGCTGGCGACGATCAAGCGGCTTTGCCACCCGCCCAGGCGCTGGACCTCGCCGCCCGGAGCGCTGCCACTTCTCCGGACAACGATCTGCCTGAGCCGAGCAGTGCCCAGAAGGAAGCTGGCAACTATCGCAAAGGGCATATCAAGCTGCAAGGGCTGAACATCGCCATCGAGAACCCACGCGGCTCTGAGCGCAAAGGATTCGATGGGAACGGCAAGGAGTGGTCTCATTCCATGTCCGACCATTACGGCTACATCAAGCGCACCACCGGTGCTGATGGCGACCAGGTTGACGTGTACGTCGGTCCTGAGCCTTTCAGCCAGCGGGTGTTCGTCGTAGACCAGAAAGACCAAAGCTCAGGCAAGTTTGATGAGCACAAGGTCATGCTGGGCTACACCAGCCAGGCGGCGGCGATCAAAGCCTACAAGTCAAACTTCGATAAGGACTGGAGCGTGGGCGACGTCACCGAGATGAAAATGCCGGAGTTCAAGGCCTGGCTCAAGGCTGGCGACACCGCAAAGGCGGTGGCGTCTGGGACTTCGAAGCCAACGGTGAAGTCCATCAACGCCAAAATGGCAGCGGTGCGCCTCGGCGGAATGAGTGCCGAGCGCAAACAGCAGGAACTGGCCAAACTCACCCAGGAACGGGAACAGCTCGCCAGTTGATTGATAGCGGCCTACATGTAGAGGGGCCGCACCCCATTTAATCCGGCCGTGAGGCCCCATCCAATAGGTATTCCAGATGCCTGGACAATCTCCAGACTCGGCACTTTTCACCGACCCAGACCGCTTGCAGCCAGGTGAGCGAGAGCCAATCCGCTCGCTGAATCCACTGCCGTTGGCCGGGCAGGGGCTTTGCTCGTGCAATTGCGGCTGGTTCGGCCCCGAGGGACAGCGCCAGGACGGCGCATGCCCTGCGTGCGGCTCAACTGTAGCGAAGGCTGCGAGCAAGGCGACGGTTCATGTTTACGAGACCATGGCCAAGCTGCTGGACGACAAAAGTGAACGACTCACGGGTGCCCAGATTGACTGCATATCGCTGCGCGCGATGGTGGATCAATCGGTCCAAAATTGCCGAACGCTGCAGGACGTCCAGACGCCACTCACCGCAAAGGCAGCTGCATTTGACGCCTCAATGAAGCTGATCGGCCTGCCGACGGATACTGCGCCTGATGTGTTTCCTGGGGTTGTTCAGGCCATTCTGCGCGACCAGCTTCGTTACACCATGCATCGCGATGTGCTGCGCCTCGATCAGGCCGCGTGGGATGCCGTGCAAGACTTCCCGCAATACAAAATGTCTGCCCTAGATTACGATCAGGCGGTCGACCGCCAGATTTCGCGCTGGCGTCAGATTCAGCATCAGGCGGAAATGCAACGCCAAACCGACAATAAGGTTGACGCTGAGCAACTTGAAGTGGCTGGCGAGCAGCCAGCCGGAGCCATAGAAAGCTCCGAGAAGGAACCTCCGGCATCTGTCCAATAGGATCAATGAGTGAGTAGTTTTCAGAAATCGGTTCTAGAGAGTGGAAACGGACAGCATGCGGGAGTTTCAAGGGGACGTAGTCACTTATCATTGATTTATAAGCTTTTTCATTAGCGATTTTCGATGCGGTCGGCGTCAATAATTTAGCTCCAGGTGGCGATTTGCTATTGCGCTGTGGATCCAATCTAAACCGCGAGTTATCTTCCTAACACTTCTTGCGGAATGGCTAAGTGAGAGTTAACCTGTGTGTTAATAAGAGGCGCAGCATGAAGCTAAGGACACTCACACGGACGTATCTTCTGGAGGCGGCCAGGATCGATCCGGCGAAAGCTCCTAGGATCACGAACCAGCCAATCTGGACGCCAGTGTTGGTGATGGGGGCCGGTAACGATCCAGATAAAACTCATCTGGTTCGTTCTATAAAGAAGGAGGTGGACGATAATGGAAAAAAGGGCTGCTTTCTGGTCATGGTTCAAAGTTTATTTGAGGCTATCGCATTAGAAGACTTTGGTAGTTTTTATGCGCAAAACTTGGTGGAGTATAAGACTGCATTTAAGTTTGACTATAAAAACTCTCAACACCATTTAAAGGAGCTCAAGCGTGGAAAGAAGGATAGGATTTATGTGTACCCCTATACCGGGAAGCTTGGTCGCCTTCTGTTCGTTCTAGAGGTTGCGCATAAAAATCAAATGCAAACGGCTCCTGAGACCAAAAAATATGCTGAAGATATAATTAAAGAAATTCTAGATTCGAAATTAATGGTTTTTATTTGAGGTTGTATGATGAATAACGAACGTGTCGCGGAACAGATCACTGAAGATATGGAGATTTTTGGTTCGACTCGTCGCGCTGCACCAGTTTTCGAAATTCGACGTTTGATGATTGAAAAAGGTATTCGTAACTCTGATGTGGCCGCTCGTCTCCGAGTCAGTGAGGCGAATGTATCCAGGATGCTCAGAGGGGACCAAAATCTTAAGATCGATACTTTGTACTTGCTTGCCAGTGCCGTAGAAGAGAAGTTGAATTTCAGCTTTTCTGATGAGGTTAGACCTGTTCGTGTGACCGGTAAGGTTAAAAGGACATGTGGCGAAGATACTTTCGACAATGATTACGCAGTTTTTTCCCTGAATCATGAATTGTTTTTGGAAATCGCTGGTGAGCTGGAGGAGCGCTCTAATGAAGCCGTCTTTGCTCTCGGTTGAGAAAGTATTTTTTTTGAAGGTTAGAGTTGATTCCAATCCTGATTGGCTCGGAGACTATTCTGATGAACTCCTTCAAATTGCTTTTGATTATAAAGGTAGTCGTTTTACGCGTAAAGTTGAGCTTGGTTACCCTGAAGATGAAATTAGTGATCCAAGAAATTTCTCCGTAGCATTAAATCTCCGTCTTGTTAAAAGTACCCAGGAAGATGGATTTGATCTTCCATATGATGTAGACATAACTGCCATGGCTTTGATCAGATATAGATCTGATCAGCACTCTGGGTCGGATCGTTTTAGAGTGGTGAGGCACGCTGCTTACACAATACTTTATGGCGCTATACGAGAAATGACATCTACTTTGACGGCTCGAAGCGTGCACGGCATGTGGTCCTTACCCGCCGCTGACTTCGCAAGCGCCGCTAGAGAAGAAGGCGAAGTTGATGAAGCTGAGCGTTTGGAAAGCATTGGGCAAGAAGCTACAGTGAAGGATGGCGCTTTAAAAAAAACCAAACGCCGTCCAAAGCAGAAAAATCAATCTAAATCTGACGTCGAGTAAGATTCAACCTTACAGCCGCCAAGCGTTCAACGGCCGGATAAGTTCCGGCTTCTTTTAAGCGGATTCCAATCATGACTCCCGGGCAGTTCCTGGAGGCAATCCTTCTGGCGATGGCAATCACCGCCGGCGACACCTGGAAAATTCGGGATAGGCGTTACGGCGGGAAGCTCGCAATCCAGGCTGGCATGCACTAGGAAGACTTGGCGGCGATCAGTAACGCGGCTTCAGCCTAGGCTCGCGCCGAACAACTCAACCAAGGTGTTCTAAGCGATCGCCTGGTCACCGCTGATGTGCAGCTGTCAGTCCTCCCCGCCGACGTCCAGCCAGTGGCTGCAACGTGCCTACCGCCGCCGGCGCCGTCGGCTTGGTTCATGCACCCCGTAGAGCCCAACTTGATCCAGCGCATGCTCAAAGAATTATCGGCATCACCGACTACGGCGACCAAGGACTGATCGCGTTGCGGGCGTGCCAGGCTTACGTCAGGGCTATTGAGAAATGAGCTCTACAGTGCATCTTCATCGTCGTCAAAGTCTGGCCACTCGATAGGAGGGTGAACTGTTTTGGCCAGGAACATTCCATGCACTGCCTGAACACCAGGCAACCCTGCAATGACGCTTTTTGCAGCGGAAAAGCTCGCTCCTCGTGTTATGACATCATCCACAACTATTACTGTGGGGCGCAGAGGGATTTGAAGAAAGGCTCTATCCAATTGCAGTGTTGCCGCCAACCCCTCTGGTTCTGAGCGATTGCCTTGATGTTGTGCATCTCTAGCCTCCGACTGTATTAGGAGTGGTCGAACGTCAATACCGGGCTTTCGTTGAGCTACATACCGCATGACCTGGAGCATCCGATCATCATATTCGGGATGCCCCACAGGCTTGGAGCACGGTATTGGTACGAAGGTTACATTGGTTGCACATACATCTAGGTTCAAGCCTGCCGAGGTCAGAATTACATTTCCCCAGTACGAGATTGCCTTGGTCTTCCAGCGAAGCTGTGCAACTGATACGGTGGGGCTTTTCTTCAGATTGAAGATTTGTTGGTTTGTTTCGCTGGCCCCAAAACCGCCCCCTGACGTGTACTCACCGTAGTGCGCACAACTATCATCGTTCGACAAAAACCTGAAGTCTGCGGGATCAAGAATTGAGAGTCGCATCAATATTCAGCTCTTCCATGAGATGAGAAACATTCTTGATTCTTACCGCTCCGAGCTTTTCGAAGCGCTGAGGCCAAGTTAGTTCTGCCATACGGAAGCAGCTTTCCAAAATGAAGAGCTTTCGACCTTGAGCAAGGGCTGCTCGGGCCTGCACCAGGGTTCCTGATGTGTTTCCTGCCTCGACGATAATGGTGGCTTGGGTAAGCGCAGACATCGTTACGTTTCGAGCGGGAAAGAACAGCCGATTTGTGCGGTAGTTCTGGTTTCGGTATCGAAGGAACGGTACCTGGGATATGACCAGAAAACGCTTGGCAATCTCTTCTTGGAGAGCCCTGTTTTCTTTAGGGTAGGTGTCGGTCAGTGGTGTCCCAATTACGGCGATTGTTTTGCCGCCGGCAGCTATAGCCGCCGTGTGAGCCGCCGTATCAATTCCTTTGGCTAGCCCTGAAACGATTGTGTAGCCAGCCTTTGATAGGGAATGCGCAATTCGCCCAGCATTTATTGCACCGTCATCGCTAGGAGAGCGGGTGCCGACAATCGCAACGGACGGAGTTTCTACTAGCTCCCAGTTGCCTTCGTAGTAGAGAACCTCTACCGGGTGGTCGGCATCGCGTAATTTTTTGGGGTATTCACCGGCACCGTTTACGCGAATGCCAATTGTCCGTAGTCGCTCCTCGCCAAGGAGATCAATAAGCATAGCCCGGGTGCGAGAGACCTCTTCCTCAGGAACAAGCTCGGAGGGGAGCGCTCCAGGGTTGGTCCGGAAAAGCTCGGCCAAGTTGGCAAACCAAGCCCCTTGGCCCAGCCAGAGAGACTCATAAGCACACATCTCGTTCTGCAGGGTGATTGGAGGCGACTCGAACAGGTCTGCAAAGTTGAAGCTTGTTTTATTCATATGATATGCGGTATCGACTCGCATCTCGGCGGCTCATCCAGTGAGTGAGTGGTACGAGCAGGTTGTCCAGGCTACTCGCAAGGTTTAATAACATCATACGTTGCAGGGTAGCTCAAGGCATTCGTATTCTCCGGCCTAACCGCCGGCCAGGATATGTTTTCCAAGCTGTCTAAAATTACCTCAACCTACTTCGGTTTCATTGCTCTTTTCAGGCGCTAACTCACCGAAGAGTTTTAGGCCGGAAGCCTACATAGCCCGCGAATCATGAGGCCTACGTGCTGCATCAGGGGCGCGCAATTCATAGTGAGCTCCGCAAATCCACCGCCAGAATCCGGGGCTCGACTTCTTCCAACGTAAATTTGCTGCCATCGTAGACGAAGTACAAATACCCCTGTTTTGGGACATTGAGGTAGGACATCCTTGCGAGAACCTCCTTGTAGACGGAAAGCACATGGATCACCCTTTTACAGTACGGGACTGCAGTTGACAGAGTCCCCTCAATGGCAGCGTACCCGTGCCTCTGAACCGAGTCTGCAGCTTTGTAGACGTTTTCGTGGTGCTGGAAAATCCTTGTCATTTGAACTCCTTCATAAGATGCATGCTGTCATTAAGCTGGCATAACCGAGCCAAAACCAACCATTCAGGCACAAAAAAGGCACTTGCGAGATGCGCTAAGTGCCTGATTTGTATAGCTTATTTGGTGGAGCCGGGGGGATTTGAACCCCCGTCCGCCAGTACTCCGCTGTCGGTACTACATGCGTAGCCGTTTCTATTAAGTTAACCCTCAGCGACCCGAAGGGCAGGGTGCTTTGGGCGAGTTGTGTAAGTTTTAGCCGCTTCGTCCACAACGTACTGCACGGCGATTCTGTTCTATATGACAATCACTTTGGGTTTACAGACATCCCCTGGTGATTGCTGGACCCGAAGGTACCAGAAGCTCAGGTCTAAGGCTGCTTACGCAGCGATAGCGAATTCCTGGCCGTAGTTTTCGTCATTGGCAACTATAAGAAGTTGCAACAGTGGATTTACGAGTTCTGTTACCAACTCGGCATGCACCTAAAGTTTCGCGACCGGCGTCGAATCCTAAACGGCCCCGTGCTTGTAACTCGTTGTTTCTTAGTGAGTGACAAGCCTGTGCAGTGTACGCCAAACGTTCGCAGAAGGCCAACCCGAAGGTTGGCCGCGAGCGCGTCAGGGGCTTACTGGCCGCCTTTCTCGCTGTTCTGCAAGTCCTGGATGGCTTTGGAGGTGATCTCGATGCACTTCTTGTCATCGCCGGCCGCGTGGGCAGCCTTAGCCTGGGAGACGGCGGTGTCGATTTCGCCGCTTTTACCACTGGTGTCGGTGGCCAGTAGCGCTTTGCCGTTGTTGATTTTGTCCAGGTTGATTTGGCAAAGCTCGTCTGTTTTACCGGCTGCAAACACCGGGGAGGCCATCATCGCAGCGGTAATAAACAAGCCAGCAAGAGCGGAACGCTTCATAGGGTATCTCCTTGCGAAAAAGGGCTCGACGCTGCTGGCGTTCAAGGCCTGCCAGCGACATCACTGATGAGCCTCGTTCACCGAGGCCTATGCAGATGACTACGCCGGCACGCAGGGGTTCGGTTTTGTTGGCTGATTAAAGCGCCCGCGCCTGGGTTACCCGGTCCACCAGGTACACCAGCCCGTGGTAATCAATGCCTCCATGTTGGCTCAGGCCGATCTCGCAGGTGCGGCTGGTGGAGATGCCTTCGCTGCAATATTGCACGGCGTCCTTGAGCGAGCGCAGGGCGTGGGCGTTGAGTTCCGGCGTGGTAAAGCCTTTGTCGCCGGCAAAGCCGCAGCAGTGGATGCCTTCCGGGATCACCACGGTTTTTGAGCAGCGTCGCGCGAGATCGATCAATGCCTGGCTTTCACCCAGGTGCTGAGTGCTGCAGGTGACGTGCACGGCGATGGGCGCTTCCTGGGGCGTGAAATCGAGGCGGTCCATCAGGTGGGTGCGGATAAACCGTACCGGGTCGTAGAGGTCCAGGCGCGTTTCGCCGAGGTCTTGCACCAGCCGCAGAGTGCAGGGGCTGGTGTCGCAGTAGATCGGGTCGAGGCCGCCACGGCTGGCGTGAAGCAGGGCGCCGATCAGTTCTTGGCGTTTGTGTTCGGCCTGTTCGGCATAGCCTTTGGAGGCGAAAGGCTGGCCGCAGCACAGGCTGTCCTGGTTGTCGGGGATGACGACTTGGTAACCGGCTTTTTCCAGCAGGCCACGGGTTTTGTCGTACAACGACATCTGTTCTTTATCACTCGCCGCAGGGCCCATGGCGCGTGAGACGCAGGCCGCCAGGTAGACCACGCGAGGTCGCTCATCCGTCACGGCCGGGCTGAAGCGGATAGCTTTCTCCGGCTGCGGCATGGCGCTGGTCCATTGAGGGATTTGCCCTTTGGACAGTTTGGTCACCGTGGCTGACAGCTTGGCCAGGCGCGGCGCGCCCAGAAGCATGCGCGCACCATTGGCGACATGCAGAGTAAAACGTGCGCCTTGCAGTGCTGTGGCGAAATGGCTGGCCAGCCAGTCGGCGGTTTTCGTACGGTCGGCGTCGCGGGCGCGCAGCTTTTTCACCAGGTCGCCGGTATTGATGCCTACAGGGCAGCGTTGGGCGCATAACCCGGTGGCGGCGCAGGTGTCGATGCCTTGGTAGTGGTAAGCCGCTTCCAGTTCGGTGGTGTCGACGCCCGCGCGCTTCTTCGCCTGGATGTCGCGCCAGATCACAATGCGTTGGCGTGGGCTCAAGGTCAGGCCCTTGGAAGGGCACACCGGCTCGCAGAACCCGCACTCGATGCACTTATCCACAAGCTCGTCGGCGGCGGGCAATGGTTTGAGGTGCTTGAGGTGGATTTGCGGGTCTTCGCTGAGCACCACGTCGGGGTTGAGAATGCCGTTGGGGTCGAGCAGGCGTTTTAGCTGCCACATCAACTGATAGGCATCGCTGCCCCATTCCAGCTCAACGAACGGCGCCATATTGCGGCCAGTGCCGTGCTCGGCTTTCAGCGAGCCACCGAACTCCACCGCCACCAGTTGCGCGACGTCGTCCATGAACGCTTGATAGCGTGCGACTTCTTCGCTGCTGTTGAAGCCTTGGGTGAACACAAAGTGAAGATTGCCTTCCAAGGCATGTCCGAAAAGGATGGCTTCGTCGTAGTGGTGTTTGTCGAATAACTCGATCAAGCGGTTCACGCCGATGGCCAGTTGCTCGACCGGGAAGGTCACGTCTTCGATGATCACCGTGGTGCCGGTTTTACGAACGGCGCCGACGGCGGGGAAGGTGTCTTTGCGGATGGCCCACAGGCGTGCGTTTTCGACCGGGTCTTCGGTGAAGTCGACCTGTTTTTCCACTGGGAAGGGCGCCAGGGCCGCCATGATCAGCGCCAGTTGCTCGTGCAGCAATGACGGCGATGCGGCGCGGGATTCGATCAATAGCGCGCAGGCATTTTCCGATAGCTGCTGTACGAAAGCAGGCATGCCCGGCTTGTCCTGTACCGAACGCATGCTGCGCCGGTCCAGCAACTCGACGGCCGAGACCGGTTGGGATTTCAACACGGTCACGGCGTTGCAGCAGGTCTCGACATCCGGGAACACGATCAGCGCCGAGGCTTTGTTCGGGTGATCGATCACGGTGTCGTAAGTCACTGCGCTGATAAAGCCCAGAGTGCCTTCGGAACCCACAAGTAGGTGGCTGAGGATATCCAGCGGCTCATCAAAATCGACCAAGGCATTGAGCGACAGGCCGGTGGTGTTTTTCAGACGGTATTTGTGGCGGATTTTGGCGGCTAATTCAGCGTTAGCCCGCGTCTCGCGGCCCAGTGTTGCCAAGCGCTCAAGCAGCGCACAGTGCTGTTCACGAAAGGCAGCGACGCTGGCTGCATCTTCGGTGTCCAGGCGGCTGCCATCGGCCAGTACCAAACGGATACCCGCGAGGGTGTGATAGGTATTTTGCGCGGTGCCGCAGCACATGCCGCTGGCGTTGTTGGCGACGATGCCGCCAATTTTGCAGGCATTGATCGACGCCGGGTCCGGCCCGATCTTGCGCCCGAACGGTGCGAGCCACGCATTGGCCTGGGCGCCAATCACGCCAGGTTGCAGGCGGATCTGTGTGCCTTGCCCGCGAATCTCACGGCCGTTCCAATTGTCACCCAGCACGATCAGCACCGAGTCGCTGATGGCTTGGCCGGACAAGCTGGTGCCCGCCGCGCGGAAGGTCACGGGCACGCGATCACGCTGGGCCAGTTGCAGCAGCGCCACCACTTCGTCTTCCGACTCCACGCGAATCACCAGCTGTGGGATCAGTCGGTAAAAGCTGGCGTCGGTGCCGAAGGCGAGGGTGGAAAGTGGATCGTCGAAGCGACGATCTTTCGGGATCAGTTGTGCGGCGTCGCTCAGGAAAGCAGCAGGCAGGCTCATCGGTCCTCCAGAAATAGCTGACGCCGGCATGGTTGTCCGGCGTCGATTCTTACCCTATTACGTGCAGGTCTTTAGTGCACCAGCATACCGGTGAACCAGTAGGCCTGCGCCAGCGTGATCAGCCCGACGATGGTGGCAAAAAACAGGCTGTGCTTGAGGGTAAAGCGGAACAGATCGGATTCCTTGCCCACCAGCCCGGTGGCGGCGCAGGCGACGGCGATCGACTGCGGCGAGATCATCTTGCCGGTCACGCCGCCGCTGGTATTGGCGGCGACCAACAGCACGTCGCTGACGCCGATCTGATGCGCAGTGGTGGCTTGCAGCGAGCTGAACAGGGCGTTGGACGAGGTGTCGGAACCTGTCAGGAAAACCCCCAGCCAGCCGAGGAAGGGCGAGAAGAATGGGAAGGCAGCGCCGGTGCCAGCCAACACCAGCGCCATGGTCGAGGACATGCCGGAGTAGTTGGTGACGAAGGCGAACGCCAGCACCATGCCGATGGACAGGATCGGCCAGCGCAGCTCGTAGACGGTCTCTTTAAAAGTGGTCAGACCAGTTTTTATGTCGATCTTTAACACCAGCATTGAAACCAGCGCGGAGAAGAAAATCGCGGTGCCGGTGGCTGAAATCGGATCCAGCTTGAACACGGCTGGAATCGCCGTCGGGTTGGTGACGATGGGGGCGACCTTGATCACCAGTTGGTCCAGGTGCGGGATCGCGAAGTTGAACACCCAGCTGTACATCGAGCCGCCCGCCGCGAACATCGCCTTGAACGGCTTGAGGGTCCAGATGGTAACCAGCACGGTCAGGATCAGGAACGGCGACCAGGCTTTGAAAATCCGCCCCAGGCTGTAGGGCGACGCGACGGTTTGGCGTGGTTGACCGAAGCCGCCGACACTGCCGGTAACCGTTGTACTTGAGGTGGCGCCGGCAATCTGTGCGCCTGCGGTGCGCTTGGGCTGCCAGACTTTCAGGAACAGGGTCAGGGAAATCAGGCTGGCCAGGGCCGAGGTGATGTCCGGCAGTTCCGGGCCGATGAAGTTGGAGGTGAAGTACTGAGTGATGGCGAAGCTCAGGCCTGCCACCAGGGCTGCCGGCCAGGTTTCGCGAACACCGCGCAGGCCGTCCATCATGAACACCAGCCAGAACGGCACGAACAGCGACAGCAGCGGTAGCTGGCGGCCGGTCATGGCGCCGATCTTGAATGCGTCAATGCCAGTGACTTGCCCGGCGACGATGATCGGGATGCCCAGGGCGCCGAAGGCGACGGGCGCGGTGTTGGCGATCAGGCAAAGGCCTGCGGCGTACAGCGGGTTGAAACCCAGGCCGACCAGCAGTGCGGCAGTGATCGCAACGGGTGCACCGAAACCGGCTGCACCTTCCAGGAAGGCGCCGAAGCAAAAGCCGATCAGCAAGACCTGTAAGCGTTGGTCGTCGGTGATCGACAGGACCGAGCTGCGGATGATCTCGAACTGGCCGCTCTTGACCGTCAGTTTGTAGAGGAACACGGCCGCGACGATGATCCACGCGATAGGCCACAGGCCATAGGCAAACCCATAACCGGCGGCGGCCAGCGCCATGTCCACGGGCATTTGGAAGGCGAAGATCGCTACCAGGATCGACAGCGCCAGGGTGATGCTACCGGCGACGTGGCCTTTGAGGCGAAACACAGCCAAGGCCAGGAAGAAGAAAACGATCGGAATAACCGCGGCCAATGCGGACAGGCCGAGGCTGCCGAGAGGGCTGTAGAGCTGTTGCCAGGTTTGCATATGGGGTGGCCCCTGATTGTTGTTGTTTGGTCAGCCTGGGTAATTGGTAATACCAATTTACAGTCGCTGTCGGCTAGAGTAAAAGCCTTGGATGGGGTGTGTCAATTTGCCGCTCGCGAAACTTTGGTCTTAGGTCGCGGGTGGAGTGTTCTGGTCTGATCAATCGAAGGCGTTCTGATAGGTGCCGCAAGCGCGGCGATAGGCCAGAATAGAGGGCCCGGCGAGTGGTCGGGATTGTGGAGAGTGAGTTATGGGGTTTGATCAGGTGCGTCAGCGCCGTTTGTCTGACGATATTGTCGAGCAGCTTGAGGGCATGATCCTTGAGGGTACGCTCAAGTCAGGCGAGCGCTTGCCGGCCGAGCGCGCTTTGGCTGAGCGGTTTGGCGTGTCGCGCCCGTCGTTGCGCGAGGCGATCCAGAAGCTGGCGGCCAAGGGGTTGCTGGTCAGTCGCCAGGGCGGCGGTAACTATGTGGCGGATTCCTTGGGGTCGACGTTCAGCGATCCGCTGCTGCACCTGCTGGAAAATAACCCCGAGGCCCAGCGTGATTTGTTGGAGTTTCGCCAGACCTTAGAAGCTTCGTGTGCTTACTACGCGGCGCAGCGCGCCACCGAGGTTGACCGTGAGCGGCTGACCGCCGCCTTTGAGGCGTTGCAGGATTGCTACACGCGGGTTGATGAGGTCAGCCGGGTGGAGGAGGGCGCGGCGGATGCGCGGTTTCACTTGGCCATTGCCGAGGCCAGCCATAATGCAGTGTTGCTGCACACCATTCGCGGCCTGTTTGATCTGCTCAAGCGTAACGTGGTGACCAACATCGGCGGCATGTACCAGCAGCGTACGGAAACCCGCGACATGCTGATCAGTCAGCACCGGGATTTGTACTTGGCGATTATCGAGGGGCGGGCCGAGCAGGCACGCGAAGTTTCAACACGTCACCTGCTGTATGTGCAGGAAGTGTTGGAGGAGGTGCGTCAGGAAGTTCAGCGCGTGGCGCGGGCGGAGCGACGTAAAGGCATGTAGCCTGGGGTGAGCCACCCAAGGCTACATTGTCACAAGGATTACTCTTCCTTGCCCTTGTTACGCACGGCGCGATGCAGCTCACGGTTGGAGTCGCGTTCACGCTCGGTATCGCGCTTGTCGTATTCCTTCTTGCCCTTGCCCAGTGCGATCTCGCACTTGACCAGGTGCTTGCTCCAGTACCAGGACAGGCAGATGCAGGCATAGCCTTTCTGCTGTACGGCGGCAGCGAGCTTTTCCAGTTCGCGCGCGTTGAGCAACAGCTTGCGCGTGCGCACCGGGTCGGCAATCACGTGGGTGCTCGCGGTGGTCAGCGGGGTGATATGACTGCCGAGCAGCCATGCCTCGCCATCTTTGAGCAATACGTAACTGTCGACCAGTTGCAGTTTGCTGGCGCGCAGACTTTTTACTTCCCAGCCGGCCAGGACCAGACCAGCCTCGAACCGATGTTCGATGAAGTAATCGTGTCGCGCCTTTTTATTTTGCGCGATGGTCCCTGTGGGGTGTTTCTTTTGTTTAGCCATAGGGGCGGCATTATAGGGAGTTGCGAGCGTGTCGGCTACGGTCAACCTGCGTGCTTGAGCGTGTTGGACGAATCCCGGACAATACCGGCAGTTCTTTGGTTTTTTTCTCTCGCGGATTGGGCTGTTCTTTCGCGATGTTTGCCTCAGCAGTGGAAGTAACGCTCACATGACGACGCATATTCAACGTTCGGCTTTATTGCCTTATCCGGCGCAGGCGCTCTATGACCTGGTCAACGACGTGGCGCGTTACCCGGAATTCCTGCCGTGGTGCAACACCGCCGAGGTGCTGGAGAGCAGTGATGAGCACATGGTTGCCAGTGTCGGGGTGGCCAAGGGCGGTCTTAGTCAGCATTTTGTTACGCGCAATGTGCTGGTGCCTGGGCAATCTATCGAAATGAATCTGCAGGAAGGCCCGTTTACCCAGTTGCATGGGGTGTGGGTCTTCAAGGTGTTGACTGACAAGGCCTGCAAAATCAGCCTGGACCTGTCCTTTGATTACGCGGGGCCGATTGTGCGGGCAACGTTGGGACCTTTGTTCAATCAGGCTGCCAACACCTTGGTGGACGCATTCTGTCAGCGGGCCAAACAACTGCATGGTTGAGATTGAAGTGGTGTACGCCGCCGAGGATCGCCAGGTCTTGCTGGCGGTGACGGTGCCGTCGGGTTCAAGCCTGAGGGCGGCGGTGCAGGCGTCGGGAATAGCCGCGCAATTTCCGCAGTTGGTGTTGGCTGAATGTCCATTGGGGATATTCGGCAAGGTAGTCGCCGACGCAGATGTGCGCGCTGTGCAGCCGGGTGACCGCATTGAGATTTACCGGCCCTTGCTGGCAGACCCTAAAGAGGTGCGCCGGCTGCGCGCGGCCAAGGCGGCGATGGCCAGGCAGCAAAGTTCATAAGCCTGCCAATCGGCAGGCAACAAAAAGCCCGGCACGCCGGGCTTTTTATCGAGCACCGCAAAATTACTGCGGGCTGGTGTCCAGAGGCTGAGGCGTCGGGACTGGAACGGTTTGCACGCCGTCGACGTCTTTCTGGATCTGATCCAGCAACGAACCTGGCTTGGCAGGTACTTCGGACTTCGGCTTCTGCGCTTCCTGAACAGGCGCAGTCACGTTGGTGCCGTTGTCCTTGCCCAGCAAGGCTTCATCGCGGCTTACGCCGGGCATGAAGTCGCCGGACAGGCTGACAAGCTGGTCACTGCCATTGAAGATGACACTAACGCGTTCCTGCTGGCGTTCACCGCCGCCTGGCTGGATGCTGTAGAGATAATCCCAGCGATCGGCATGAAAAGTGTCGGTCAGCAGGGGGTTACCCATAATAAACCGTACTTGCCGTCGGGTCATTCCCGGACGTAACTGGTCTATCATGTCCTGCGTGACGACATTGCCCTGCTGGATGTCGATTTTGTAAACCCCGGGGAATGAACAACCGGCGAGTGCGAGCAGTCCCACAAGGGTGAAACTGGTTAGCAAGAGCTTGGTGTTTTGCATCGGTGGGCGACTTCCACTATCTTGGCTGGGACAACGTAAACGCCGATCATACCCGTATTAAGAGAAGCTGCGAAGCAGCATCCGCGAGAAAGCTAACCATGGTTGAAAATAGCGAACTACGCAAAGCCGGTCTTAAAGTGACTCTGCCACGAGTCAAGATTCTACAAATGCTCGATTCTGCTGAGCAGCGCCACATGAGTGCCGAGGATGTTTACAAGGCACTGATGGAGTCTAACGAGGACGTTGGCCTGGCCACGGTTTACCGTGTGCTGACCCAGTTTGAAGCCGCAGGGCTGGTGGTTCGTCATAATTTCGACGGCGGTCATGCGGTGTTCGAATTGGCTGACGGTGGTCATCACGACCACATGGTTGACCTGGATACCAATGAGGTTATCGAGTTCACCAGTCCGGAAATCGAGAAGCTCCAGCACCAGATTGCTGAGGAGCATGGATTCGATTTGGTGGACCATAATCTGGTTCTTTACATCCGTAAGAAAAAGTAAAAATCGACACAGATTCGCTCTGTGAAACGATAGAAGGCGACCCTAGGGTCGCCTTCGTGCTTTCTATAAGGCAGAAAAATGCTCGATTCAGGCCTTGGCGGCCACGACCATTTTTTTCGCGTGAGCCAGGGACTCTTTCGTCAGGTCGATACCGCCCAACATCCGTGCCACTTCCTCCACGCGTTCCGATTTGTTCAGCTTGGATACGGCCGTGTGCGTCGCATCGCTGCCGCGTACTTTATGTACAAACAAATGCTGATGCCCTTGGGCGGCCACTTGCGGCAAGTGAGTCACCGTAAGCACCTGGCCGCGATCCCCGAGTCGGCGCAACAACTGGCCAACAATCTCGGCAGTCGGCCCGCCGATACCCACGTCCACTTCATCGAATACCAGTGTGGGTACCCGTGAGGTCTGGGCGGTGATTACTTGGATCGCCAGGCTGATCCGCGACAGCTCGCCACCGGACGCCACTTTCGCCAGCGCCTTGAGTGGCTGGCCAGGGTTGGCGCTGACCAGCAGTTCCACCTGTTCCAGGCCGTGTGGTTGCAGTTCGTTGCTGGTGTTGGCGTGCAGCTCGATAGTGAAGCGCCCGCCAGGCATGCCCAGGCGCTGAATCTCCTGCTCTACGGCGCTGGCCAGGCTTGTAGCCGCTTGTTGGCGCAGGTCGCTCAGTTCGCGGGCCTTTTCTTGGTAGTGCCGGGCAAACGAGGCGAGTTCGTCGCCCAGCCGCTCAATGGATTCGTCGTTGGCGTTGAGGGTTTCGATTTCATCCAGGAGTTTTTGCTGCATCGTGGCCACTTCGGTGGGCTGGATGCGGTGCTTGCGCGCCAGGGTGTAGATGGTATCTAGGCGCTCCTCTATTTCCTGCAAGCGGGCAGGGTCGGCGTCGAAGTGGTCGAGAAAGCGATTCAACTCTCCCACGGCTTCTTCGACCTGGATCTGTGCACTGGTCAGCAGGGTCGTGGCCTCGCTCAATGAGCCTGATCCACTGTTCACGCTGGACAGGCGATTGAGGCTGGCGGTCAGTGCATTGAGCACGTTGCCTGAATCACTTTCGCTGCATTGCTCCACCACCTGGCGGCAGATACCCAGCAGGGTCTCGGCGTTGGTGAGGTTCTTGTGTTCCTGCTCCAGTTGCTCCAGCTCGGTCTCGCCCAGGCCGAGGCTTTCCAGCTCTTCCAGTTGGTAGCTGAGCAGTTGATGACGGGCGCGCTGCTCATCGCCGGAATTGGAGAGGCGTTCCAGCTCCTGGCGTGTCTGCCTCCAGCGCTGGGCGGCAAGCTGTACCTGCCGGGCCAGATCGGTGGCGCCGGCGTATTCATCGAGCAGTCGGCGATGGGTGTCGGTTTTCAGCAGGGATTGGTGTTCGTGCTGGCTGTGGATATCGATCAGCAGCTCGCCCAGGGCTTTCAAGTCGCCAAGGGGGCAGGGCGTGCCGTTGATGTAGCCGCGCGAGCGCCCTTCTGCGGTGATGACGCGGCGCAGGATGCACGGGCCTTCATTATTAAGGTCGCGCTCGGCCAGCCAGGTTTCGGCTTCGGGAATGTCTGCCAGGTCGAAGGTGGCCAGGATATCGGCCTTGTCCGCCCCGGGGCGCACCACGCCGCTGTCGGCACGGTCGCCGAGCGTCAGGCCCAGCGCGTCGAGCATGATCGACTTGCCGGCACCGGTTTCGCCTGTGATTACGCTCATCCCGCGATCCAGTTCGAGGTCCAGATGTTCAACGATGGCGTAGTTATGTACAGACAGGTGCACGAGCATAGCGGCCGCTCCGAGGCGTTAGGTCTGGTTATTTATACAGTGTTTTGTTTGGGGCTGACAATCCTGGTGCTTAGCTCGATTTGCTTGATCGAATCGTTTTTTTAGCTCAGCAGGGAATGAGGGCGCAGGAATTGATCTACGGCAGGCGAAAGACTTTTGGTAACGCTTGCGCTCTTGAACCTGGAAATTGTGGCCCCATATACCGGAACAGAAGCGCGAGTTGAGTTCGCGCATGATTTTGAAAGGAGAAATCTATGGCTGACGAACAGACGCAGGATACGCAAACTCCAGACGCCAATTCGGCTGTCGGTGATGAACTGGCGACTCGTGTGCAAGTGCTCGAAGAGCAATTGGCTGCTGCGCAGGATCAGTCTTTGCGTGTTGCCGCCGATCTGCAGAACGTCCGCCGCCGCGCCGAGCAGGATGTTGAGAAGGCTCACAAGTTCGCGTTGGAAAAATTCGCCAATGACCTGCTGCCGATTATCGACAGCCTGGAGCGTGGCCTTGAATTGTCCAACCCGGACGATGAAAACATCCGCCCAATGCGCGAAGGGATTGAACTGACCCTGAAAATGTTCCAGGACACCCTGAAGCGTTATCAGCTGGAAGCCATCGATCCGCAAGGCGGCGAGCCGTTCAATGCAGAGCATCACCAAGCCATGGCCATGCAGGAAAGCCATGACCTGGAGCCCAATAGCGTATTGAAAGTGTTCCAGAAGGGTTATCAGCTCAACGGTCGTTTGTTGCGCCCGGCAATGGTGGTGGTGAGCAAAGCTCCTGCACCCGTTGCACCTTCTATTGATGAGCAGGCTTGAAATCCGCCGCAAGGCCCCCATTTATAAGTCAAGCGTTTAAGTGCTACCGCAGTTAGCCACCACTGCTGCGGCATCCAAATTAAAGTTTCGGGAGAGTAAATCATGGGCAAAATTATCGGTATCGACCTGGGGACTACCAACTCCTGCGTCTCCGTGCTGGAAAACGGTGTTGCTAAAGTTATCGAAAACGCCGAAGGCGCGCGTACCACGCCGTCGATCATTGCTTACGCCAACGACGGTGAAATCCTCGTCGGTCAGTCGGCCAAGCGTCAGGCTGTGACCAATCCGCATAACACCCTGTACGCGGTGAAGCGTCTGATCGGTCGTAAGTTCGATGAAGAAGTCGTACAGAAAGACATCAAGATGGTCCCTTACAAAATCGCCAAGGCTGACAACGGTGACGCCTGGGTTGAAGTAAACGGCCAGAAAATGTCGCCGCCGCAAATCTCGGCTGAAATCTTGAAAAAGATGAAGAAAACCGCCGAAGACTACCTCGGTGAAGCAGTGACTGAAGCGGTGATCACCGTTCCGGCCTACTTCAACGACAGCCAGCGCCAGGCGACTAAAGACGCCGGCCGCATCGCGGGCCTGGACGTAAAACGTATCATCAACGAACCCACTGCAGCTGCACTGGCTTACGGTATGGACAAGGCCAAAGGCGACCACACTGTGATCGTTTATGACCTGGGTGGCGGTACGTTCGACGTCTCCGTGATCGAGATCGCTGAAGTTGACGGCGAGCACCAGTTTGAAGTGTTGGCCACCAACGGTGACACCTTCCTGGGTGGTGAAGACTTTGACATTCGTCTGATCGACTACCTCGTTGAAGAATTCAAGAAAGAAAGCGGCATGAACCTCAAAGGTGACCCGCTGGCAATGCAGCGCCTGAAAGAAGCCGCTGAGAAAGCCAAGATCGAGCTGTCTTCCGCTCAGTCGACCGACGTGAACCTGCCGTACATCACTGCAGACGCCACCGGTCCTAAGCACTTGAACGTGAAGATCTCGCGTTCCAAGCTGGAAGCGCTGGTTGAAGACCTGGTTCAACGCACCATCGAGCCTTGCCGCATCGCGCTGAAAGACTCTGGTATCGACGTTGGCGCGATCAACGACGTGATCCTGGTTGGCGGTCAGACCCGTATGCCACTGGTTCAGAAGCTGGTTACCGAGTTCTTCGGCAAAGAAGCGCGTAAAGACGTGAACCCGGACGAAGCTGTTGCCATGGGTGCTGCTATCCAAGGTGCGGTACTGGCCGGCGACGTGAAAGACGTGCTGCTGCTGGACGTCAGCCCGCTGACCCTGGGTATCGAAACCATGGGCGGCGTGATGACCGCGCTGATCGAGAAAAACACCACGATTCCTACCAAGAAATCGCAAGTGTTCTCGACTGCCGACGACAACCAAGGCGCAGTGACTATTCACGTGCTGCAAGGTGAGCGTAAGCAAGCTGCTCAGAACAAGTCCTTGGGCAAGTTCGACCTGGCTGAGATTCCGCCAGCACCACGTGGCGTGCCACAAATTGAAGTGACCTTCGACATCGACGCCAACGGCATTCTGCACGTAGGTGCTAAAGACAAGGCCACTGGCAAAGAGCAGAAGATCACCATCAAGGCCAACTCCGGTCTGTCTGATGAAGAAATTCAACAGATGATTCGTGATGCTGAAGCCAATGCTGATGCGGATGCTAAGTTTGCTGAGCTGGCCGGCGCCCGTAACCAAGGCGATGCCCTGGTTCACTCGACGCGCAAAATGGTCTCCGAAGCGGGCGACAAAGTGACCGCTGAAGAGAAAACCGCAATCGAAGCGGCAGTGGTTGCCCTGGAAACCGCCATTAAAGGCGACGACAAGGCTGCCATCGAAGCCAAGGTTGAGGAGCTGTCGAAAGTCTCCGCACCGGTTGCTCAGAAAATGTACGCCGAACAAGGCCAGCCGGCAGAAGGCGCTGCACAACACGCAGAACCTGAAGCCAAGCACGACGACGTTGTCGATGCCGAGTTCGAAGAAGTTAAAGACCACAAGTAAGTTGGTCGCCCGGTTGACCGCTATCAAGCGGTGACTGGTAGGATGTCGCCGCGCGGGAGCTTGCTCCCGCGTTGGCGTGTCTGGGGTATGCGAATTTTTACAACATGCGACAAGGTTCGGGTGTTGGCGGTGTGACTGGGAATGCTCCTGCTTCCTGGCGGCAGTCACCGCGTTTTTGGCCGGGTCCCTGGCTAAAAGCAGTAATGACCAGGATCGTTGAATTGACGTGAGTTGGGTCCGGGCCTGTATTGGGGCTCAACGAGTTTGGCAAGGCTCAGGAGGGTCTGGCCGAACGTCCTTAAGAGTGCAAAAACTTATGGCAAAGCGTGACTATTACGAAGTATTGGGTGTGGAGCGCGGTTCCAGCGAGGCGGACCTGAAAAAGGCTTACCGTCGCCTGGCGATGAAGCACCACCCGGACCGTAATCCGGATAGCAAAGAATCCGAAGAGATGTTCAAAGAGGCCAACGAAGCCTATGAATGCCTGAGTGATCCGAACAAGCGTGCGGCCTACGACCAGTATGGCCATGCCGGTGTCGACCCAAGCATGGGTGGCGGCGGTGCCGGTTTTGGTGGTCAGAACTTCTCCGACATTTTCGGTGACGTATTCAGCGACTTCTTCGGCGGCGGTCGTGGCGGCCAGCGTGGCGGTGCCCAGCGTGGCAGCGACTTGCGCTACACGCTGGAGCTGAACCTGGAAGAAGCCGTGCGCGGCACTACCGTGAATATACGTGTGCCGACGCTGGTCAATTGCAAGCCATGCGACGGTTCGGGGGCCAAGAAGGGTTCCTCGCCGATCACATGCCCCACCTGTGGTGGTATCGGCCAGGTGCGCATGCAGCAGGGCTTCTTCTCGGTGCAGCAGACTTGCCCGCGTTGCCATGGCCAGGGCAAGATCATTTCCGATCCGTGCGACTCCTGCCATGGCGAAGGCCGCGTCGAAGAGTACAAGACCCTTTCGGTGAAAGTGCCGGCGGGTGTGGATACCGGTGATCGCATTCGCCTGTCGGGCGAAGGCGAGGCGGGGGCTCAAGGTGGCCCTACGGGCGACCTGTACGTGGTGATCAATGTGCGCGAGCATTCGATCTTCCAGCGCGACGGCAAACACCTGTTCTGCGAGGTGCCTATCAGCTTTGTCGACGCGGCCCTGGGTGGCGAGTTGGAGATTCCGACGCTGGACGGTCGAGTCAAGCTCAAGATCCCGGAAGGCACGCAGACCGGCAAACAGTTCCGTATCCGTGGCAAGGGCGTTGCGCCTGTGCGTGGTGGCGGTGCTGGGGACCTGATGTGCCGCGTAGCGGTGGAAACGCCAGTTAACTTGGGTCGCCGTCAGCGCGAACTGCTGGAAGAGTTCCGCAGCTCGTTGGAAGGCGATGACTCGCATTCGCCGAAAACCACCGGCTTTTTCGATGGTGTGAAGCGCTTCTTCGGCGACCTCTAAGGAAGTGAGTATGCGACGTATAGCCGTAATGGGCGCTGCCGGGCGCATGGGCAAGACCTTGGTCGAGGCGGTGCAGCAGGGCTCGCCGGCCTCCGGGCTAACGGCGGCGATTGTTCGCCCCGGTAGCACGTTGATCGGTGCGGACGCCGGTGAGCTGGCCTCGTTGGGGCGCATCGGTGTTTCGCTGTCGGGCAACCTTGAGCAGGTGGCTGACGAGTTCGACGTGCTGATCGATTTCACATTGCCGGAGGTGATGCTGAAAAACCTGGCGTTCTGCCGCAAGGCGGGCAAGGCCATGGTGATCGGTACTACGGGCTTGGGTGCTGAGCAGAAGCAGTTGCTGGTGGAGGCGGGCAAGGATATTCCGGTCGTCTTCGCTGCCAATTTCAGTGTCGGCGTGAACCTGTCGCTCAAGTTACTGGACCTGGCGGCGCGTGTGCTGGGTGATGAAGCGGATATCGAGATCATCGAAACTCATCACCGGCACAAGATCGACGCGCCGTCGGGTACTGCGTTGCGCATGGGTGAGGCAATTGCCGATGCGCTGGGGCGGGACCTGTCGAAAGTCGCCGTGTATGGTCGTGAAGGCCACACCGGTGCGCGTGCACGTGACACCATCGGCTTTGCCACCGTGCGCGGTGGTGATGTGGTCGGTGATCACACTGTGCTGTTCGCCACCGAAGGCGAGCGCCTGGAGATCACGCATAAGGCATCCAGCCGCATGACGTTCGCCAAGGGTGCGGTGCGTGCCGCGCTTTGGTTGGAAGGTCGTGAGGCGGGGCTGTATGACATGCGTGATGTGCTGGATCTGCACTAATCAGTAGCTAAAACGGGGCCTCAGGATTATCCTGAGGCCCCGTTTTTACCCGCTAAGCGACGTCCTGTCGCATTCCCCTGCCTTTAAGGCTCATTAGCGGTGGACCAAAAAAGCCTTTTTCTGTAAGCTACAGCTTTAGTGTGTCCACTAAAAGCGCGCAGAATAATTCAGTGAAGAAGCGGGGTGACGTGTCCATACGTCACTCCGCTTTTTTACAACCTGCGATCGCCCTTTCAGGCTTTATTTACGGGAGGTCTTCTTGACTAAGCCAGCCATACTCGCCCTTGCTGATGGCAGCATTTTTCGCGGCGAAGCCATTGGAGCCGACGGTCAAACCGTTGGAGAGGTAGTGTTCAACACTGCCATGACCGGCTATCAGGAAATCCTTACCGATCCTTCCTACGCCCAACAGATCGTTACCCTGACCTATCCGCACATCGGCAACACCGGTACTACACCGGAAGACGTCGAGTCTGATCGTGTCTGGTCGGCCGGCCTGGTCATTCGTGACCTGCCACTGGTTGCGAGCAACTGGCGTAACACGATGTCGCTGTCCGATTACCTGAAAGCCAACAACGTTGTGGCGATCGCCGGTATCGATACGCGCCGCCTGACACGCATCCTGCGTGAAAAAGGCTCGCAGAACGGCTGCATCATGGCGGGTGACAATATTTCCGAAGCAGCGGCAATTGCCGCAGCGCAAGGCTTCCCTGGCCTGAAAGGCATGGACCTGGCGAAAGAAGTCAGCACCAAAGAGCAGTACGAGTGGCGCTCCACTGTCTGGGACTTGAAGACCGACAGCCACGAGACCATCGCTGCTGCTGACCTGCCTTACCACGTAGTCGCCTACGACTACGGCATCAAGTACAACATCCTGCGCATGCTGGTCGAGCGCGGTTGCCGCGTGACCGTGGTGCCAGCGCAAACCCCAGCCAGCGACGTGCTGGCCCTGCAGCCGGACGGTGTGTTCCTGTCCAACGGCCCGGGTGACCCGGAGCCTTGCGACTACGCCATCAAGGCGATCAAGGAAGTGCTGGAAACCGAGATCCCGGTATTCGGTATCTGCCTCGGTCACCAGTTGCTGGCCCTGGCTTCCGGTGCCAAGACCCTGAAAATGGGGCATGGCCACCACGGTGCCAACCACCCGGTGCAAGACCTGGACACTGGTGTGGTGATGATCACCAGCCAGAACCACGGCTTTGCGGTGGATGAAGCGACCTTGCCGGCTAACGTTCGCGCAATTCACAAGTCGCTGTTCGACGGTTCCTTGCAAGGCATCGAGCGCACTGACAAGAGTGCGTTCAGCTTCCAGGGCCACCCTGAAGCAAGCCCGGGCCCGAACGACGTAGCGCCGCTGTTCGACCGTTTCATCAATGAGATGGCCAAGCGACGCTGACTGAGTGGCTTGCGGGCGGCCCCGAACCTCGGTGGCCCCCGCAGGCTCTTCAAAGAGTGTTCAAGACGGCTTGCCGACTGACCTGCGGATTTGAGTGACAAACCCATGCCAAAACGTACAGACATAAAAAGCATCCTGATTCTCGGCGCTGGCCCGATCGTGATCGGCCAGGCCTGCGAGTTCGACTACTCCGGCGCCCAGGCTTGTAAAGCCCTGCGCGAAGAGGGTTACCGCGTCATCCTGGTGAACTCCAACCCGGCCACCATCATGACCGACCCGGACATGGCCGACGCCACCTACATCGAACCGATCAAGTGGCAGACCGTTGCCAAGATCATCGAGAAAGAGCGTCCGGACGCACTGCTGCCGACCATGGGCGGCCAGACTGCATTGAACTGCGCCCTGGACCTGGAGCGCGAAGGCGTCCTGGAAAAATTCGGCGTAGAGATGATCGGTGCGAATGCCGACACCATCGACAAGGCTGAAGACCGTTCGCGTTTCGACAAAGCCATGAAGTCCATCGGCCTTGACTGCCCGCGTTCCGGTATCGCCCACAGCATGGAAGAGGCCAACGCGGTTCTCGAAAAGCTCGGCTTCCCGTGCATCATTCGTCCATCCTTCACCATGGGCGGCACCGGTGGCGGTATTGCTTACAACCGTGAAGAGTTCGAAGAAATCTGCGCGCGTGGTCTGGACCTGTCGCCGACTAAAGAACTGCTGATCGACGAATCCCTGATCGGCTGGAAAGAGTACGAAATGGAGGTTGTCCGCGATAAGAAGGACAACTGCATCATCGTTTGCTCCATCGAAAACTTCGACCCGATGGGCGTGCACACGGGTGACTCGATCACCGTTGCTCCGGCACAGACCCTGACGGACAAGGAATACCAGATCATGCGTAACGCCTCGTTGGCGGTATTGCGTGAGATCGGCGTTGAAACCGGCGGTTCCAACGTTCAGTTCGGTATCTGCCCGGACACCGGTCGTATGGTTGTGATCGAGATGAACCCGCGTGTATCGCGTTCTTCGGCGCTGGCATCGAAAGCGACCGGTTTCCCGATTGCGCGCATCGCTGCCAAGCTGGCGATCGGTTACACCCTGGACGAGCTGCAAAACGAAATCACTGGCGGCGCTACACCGGCCTCCTTTGAGCCGTCTATCGACTACGTTGTGACCAAGCTGCCGCGCTTTGCATTCGAGAAATTCCCGAAAGCCGACGCACGCCTGACCACTCAGATGAAGTCGGTTGGTGAAGTCATGGCCATCGGCCGGACCTTCCAGGAATCCCTGCAGAAAGCCCTGCGTGGTCTGGAAGTAGGCGTTTGCGGCCTGGACGAGAAGCTCGACCTGAGCAACCCGGAAAGCATGAGCGTGCTCAAGCGCGAGCTGACCGTGCCGGGCGCCGAGCGCATCTGGTACGTAGCCGATGCTTTCCGCGCCGGCATGACCGTCGAAGATATCTTCGGCATGAACATGATCGACCCGTGGTTCTTGGTGCAGATCGAAGATCTGATCAAGGAAGAAGAGAAGGTCAAGACCCTCGGTCTGTCCTCTATCGACCGCGACCTGATGTTCCGCCTCAAGCGCAAAGGTTTCTCCGACATGCGCTTGGCCAAGCTGCTGGGTGTGACCGAGAAGAACCTGCGCACGCATCGCCACAAGCTGGACATCTTTCCGGTCTACAAGCGCGTTGACACCTGCGCCGCCGAGTTCGCAACCGACACCGCGTACCTGTACTCCACTTACGAGGAAGAGTGCGAAGCCGCGCCGTCGGGGCGTGACAAGATCATTATCCTGGGTGGCGGTCCAAACCGTATCGGCCAAGGCATCGAGTTCGACTATTGCTGCGTACACGCCGCCCTCGCCCTGCGCGAAGACGGGTACGAGACCATCATGGTCAACTGCAACCCGGAAACTGTTTCCACTGACTACGATACTTCCGACCGTCTGTACTTCGAGCCAGTAACGCTGGAAGACGTGCTGGAAATCTGTCGCGTCGAGAAGCCTAAAGGCGTGATCGTCCAGTACGGCGGCCAAACCCCGCTGAAACTTGCTCGCGCTTTGGAAGCCGCTGGTGTGCCGATCATCGGCACCAGCCCTGACGCCATCGACCGTGCCGAAGACCGTGAGCGCTTCCAGCAAATGGTTGAACGCTTGAACCTGCGTCAGCCGCCAAACGCCACTGTGCGCAGCGAAGACGAAGCCATCCGTGCAGCCAGCAAGATCGGCTACCCGCTGGTCGTGCGTCCGTCCTACGTACTGGGCGGCCGGGCGATGGAAATCGTCTACGAAGAAGAAGAGCTCAAGCGTTACCTGCGTGATGCGGTGAAAGTGTCCAACGACAGCCCGGTGCTGCTGGACCACTTCCTCAACTGCGCCATCGAAATGGACGTGGATGCGGTGTGCGACGGTACCGACGTGGTGATCGGCGCGATCATGCAGCACATCGAACAGGCGGGCGTTCACTCCGGTGACTCCGCCTGCTCGCTGCCACCGTACTCGCTGCCGGCGCACATCCAGGACGAGATGCGTGAACAGGTCAAGAAAATGGCCCTGGAACTGGGTGTTGTCGGCCTGATGAACGTTCAGTTGGCGCTGCAAGGCGAAGACATCTACGTCATCGAAGTCAACCCGCGTGCTTCGCGTACCGTGCCATTTGTTTCCAAGTGCATCGGTGTGTCCCTGGCCATGATCGCCGCGCGCGTGATGGCGGGTAAGACCCTGAAGGAAATCGGCTTCACCAAGGAAATTATTCCGAACTTCTACAGCGTGAAAGAGGCGGTGTTCCCGTTCGCCAAATTCCCTGGTGTGGACCCGATCCTGGGCCCAGAGATGAAGTCCACCGGTGAAGTGATGGGTGTGGGCGATACCTTCGGTGAAGCGTTCGCCAAGGCGCAGATGGGTGCCAGCGAAGTGCTGCCAACCGGTGGTACCGCGTTTATCAGCGTGCGTGATGATGACAAGCCACTGGTTGCAGGCGTAGCCCGTGATCTGATCAACTTGGGCTTTGAAGTCGTGGCCACTGCCGGGACCGCTAAGCTGATCGAAGCTGCCGGCCTGAAAGTGCGTCGCGTGAACAAGGTGACGGAAGGCCGTCCGCACGTGGTCGACATGATCAAGAATGACGAAGTCACGCTGATCATCAACACCACAGAGGGTCGCCAGTCGATCGCGGACTCCTACTCCATTCGTCGTAATGCCTTGCAGCACAAGATCTACTGCACCACCACTATTGCTGCTGGCGAAGCCATCTGCGAAGCGCTCAAGTTCGGTCCAGAAAAGACCGTGCGTCGCTTGCAGGATCTACACGCAGGATTGAAGGCATGATCAAATACCCAATGACTGTCCAGGGCGCCAAGGCCCTGGAAGAGGAACACGCCCATCTGACCAAGGTCGTCCGTCCGAAGCTGAGCCAGGACATCGGTACGGCCCGCGAACTGGGTGACTTGAAGGAAAACGCTGAATACCACGCTGCTCGCGAGCAGCAGGGTATGGTCGAGGCGCGGATCCGTGACATCGAAGGCCGTATGCAGAATGCGGTGGTCATCGACGTCACGACCATCCCGAAGACCGGCAAAGTGATTTTCGGCACCACCGTGGAAATCGCCAACGTCGAGACTGATGAGCGCGTTGTTTACCACATCGTGGGTGAAGACGAAGCCGACTTCAAACTCGGCAAGATCTCTGTTGGTTCCCCACTCGCCCGTGCCTTGATTGCCAAGGAAGAGGGTGACGTGGTGGCTGTGAAAACGCCCGGTGGCGTTATCGAGTACGAGATTGTTGAAGTTCGTCACATCTGAAAGACGGCGCCCGCTTCATGCGGGCGCCATGCTTTGGCAGCTTGCCCAGATGCTTTGGGTGGGCGGCGTGTGGTTGTTACACATTGGTATATTACCGACGCTGGGCCTGATTGGCCTGGCGCCGTTGCTGATCGATGAGATCGACGGATTGCTAAGTGCGCTGCTGGTGGTTTTTGCGGCGGCGTGCGTGACGCTCCAAGTGCTGGTGCTGATCAGGGCCGAAGGCTTGGAGAGTTTGTGGCGGGATATTCGCGGCCAGCTGCTGTTGATGGCGCTGTATGCATGCGCAATGTTCTGCGTGGTGCATGTGTGGCTGCCGCAAGCGTTGCGCTGGCAGCTATTCAGCTATCTTGTGCTAGGGTTCTCCGGCCTGGTGCTGGTTATACAGCCGGCGCCTGGGTGGAGTGGCGGGGCGCGCGAAGCGCGCCCGTGACCCTTGTTGTCATTTGAAAGCTACTTGAAGCGGTGTACGTTCGACAGTTGCTTGTTGACGCTGAAGTTCTTGCGATACAGCAGCGCCATCTTGCCGATGACCTGAACCAGGTCCGCTTTGCCGACCTTGCACAGTTCTGCAATGGCGGCCAAACGCGCTTCGCGGTCAAGGATGTTGACCTTGATCTTGATCAGTTCGTGATCGCCCAATGCGCGTTCAAGTTCGGCTAACACACCTTCAGTCAAACCGTTGTCTGCCACAATCAGAACTGGTTTCAGATGGTGGCCAATGGATTTGTACTGTTTCTTCTGCTCTTGAGTGAGCGGCATAATCTGACCCCTGCGTCTGATCTTGTAAAAAGCGGCGGCCAGTTTACCCGAGCGAGTCCGGGACCGCCCAGTTAATCACGACCCGTTTTATTTTTCGAGGTGGCCCGTGGCCCGTTCCAAAACTAGTCTTAAGTGGCTGCAAGAGCATTTCAACGATCCTTACGTCAAAAAGGCGCAAAAGGACGGCTACCGTTCGCGGGCCAGCTACAAGCTGCTGGAGATCCAGGACAAGGACAAATTGATTCGTCCGGGCATGAGCGTTATTGATCTTGGCGCGGCCCCCGGTGGCTGGTCCCAAGTGACCAGTCGTCTGATTGGTGGGCAGGGCCGCTTGATTGCTTCCGACATCCTGGAAATGGACAGCATCCCGGATGTGACCTTTGTTCATGGTGACTTCACCCAGGACACCGTGCTCGCAGAGATCCTCGAAGCCGTGGGAAATTCGCAGGTAGACCTTGTGATTTCCGACATGGCCCCCAATATGAGTGGATTACCGGCCGTCGATATGCCGCGAGCGATGTTCCTTTGTGAATTGGCTCTGGATCTGGCAGGTCGGGTTTTGCGTCCTGGTGGTGATTTTCTGGTGAAAGTCTTCCAAGGCGAAGGTTTTGACGAGTACCACAAGAACATCCGCAAGCTGTTCGATAAGGTGCAGACGCGTAAACCTGACTCTTCACGGGACAGGTCTCGAGAGCAGTACCTGCTGTGCCGTGGGTTCCGCGGTGTCGAAGGCGCGGCGAGCGAAGAGCGTTTTTGAGAAATTCGAGGAGGGCGATAGGTTTTTTTATGTCGCTTTCGTCACGAAGCTTTACGAATATTGTGTAGTCAAAGTTTCACAAAGGGTTACAGACGGCGCCTGCCAGAGTTGTAGGTAATGTAGTAAGTTAGGCCGGTGAATATCATGCGAAGCGCGCGCCAGTAGCGGAGCTTGCTTCAGAGGGTAGTTAATTGAACGATATGGCAAAGAATCTGATCCTGTGGTTGATCATCGCGGCTGTCCTGGTGACGGTGATGAACAACTTCTCCAGCCCTAATGAGCCGCAGACCCTCAACTATTCCGACTTCATCCAGCAAGTTAAGGATGGCAAGGTCGAGCGCGTAGCGGTTGATGGCTACGTAATTACCGGCAAGCGCAGCGATGGCGATAGCTTCAAGACCATTCGTCCGGCAATCCAGGACAACGGTCTGATCGGCGACCTGGTGGATAACCACGTAGTCGTTGAAGGCAAGCAGCCTGAGCAGCAGAGCATCTGGACTCAACTCCTGGTGGCCAGCTTCCCGATCCTGGTGATTATCGCCGTGTTCATGTTCTTCATGCGCCAGATGCAAGGTGGTGCGGGAGGCAAGGGCGGGCCGATGAGCTTCGGCAAGAGCAAGGCGCGCCTGCTCTCCGAAGATCAGGTGAAGACCACCCTGGCTGATGTTGCAGGTTGCGATGAAGCCAAGGAAGAAGTGGGCGAGCTGGTTGAATTCCTGCGCGATCCGGGCAAGTTCCAGCGCCTGGGTGGCCGTATTCCTCGCGGTGTGCTGATGGTCGGTCCTCCGGGTACCGGTAAAACCTTGCTGGCCAAGGCAATTGCCGGCGAAGCCAAGGTGCCTTTCTTCACCATTTCCGGTTCTGACTTCGTCGAGATGTTCGTCGGTGTGGGTGCCAGCCGCGTTCGCGATATGTTCGAACAGGCCAAGAAGCACGCGCCATGCATCATCTTCATCGATGAAATCGACGCCGTTGGTCGCCATCGTGGTGCCGGCATGGGCGGTGGTCATGATGAACGTGAACAGACCCTCAACCAGTTGCTGGTAGAGATGGATGGCTTCGAAATGAATGACGGCATCATCGTCATCGCTGCGACTAACCGTCCTGACGTACTCGACCCAGCGCTGCTGCGTCCAGGTCGTTTCGACCGTCAGGTTGTGGTTGGCCTGCCGGATATCCGTGGTCGCGAACAGATTCTGAAAGTGCACATGCGCAAAGTGCCAATGGGTGACGACGTTGCTCCGGCCGTGATTGCCCGTGGTACTCCAGGTTTCTCCGGTGCCGACCTGGCCAACTTGGTGAACGAGGCTTCGTTGTTCGCAGCCCGTACCGGCAAGCGCATCGTGGAAATGAAAGAGTTCGAGTTGGCGAAAGACAAGATCATGATGGGCGCCGAGCGCAAATCGATGGTCATGTCCGAAAAAGAGAAGCAGAACACCGCTTATCACGAAGCTGGTCACGCCATTGTGGGTCGCGTTGTGCCTGAGCATGACCCGGTCTACAAAGTGTCGATCATCCCTCGTGGTCGGGCGCTGGGTGTCACTATGTTCCTGCCGGAAGAGGACCGTTACAGCCTCTCCAAGCGTGCACTGATCAGCCAGATCTGCTCGCTGTACGGTGGTCGAATTGCTGAAGAAATGACCCTGGGCTTTGACGGTGTAACCACCGGTGCCTCCAACGACATCATGCGTGCCAGCCAGATTGCACGGAACATGGTGACCAAGTGGGGCTTGTCGGAAAAACTTGGCCCATTGATGTATGCCGAGGAAGAAGGCGAAGTGTTCCTGGGTCGTGGCGGTGGCGGTCAAGCCGCCAGCTTCTCCGGTGAGACAGCTAAGCTGATCGACTCCGAGGTGCGCAGTATCATTGACCAGTGCTACGGCACGGCCAAGCAGATCCTGACCGACAACCGCGACAAGCTGGATGCCATGGCTGATGCGCTGATGAAGTACGAAACCATTGATGCCGACCAGATCGACGACATAATGGCAGGTCGTACGCCTCGTGAGCCTCGCGATTGGGAAGGCGGTTCAGGTACTTCTGGCACTCCGCCAGTGGTTCAGAACGAACGTCCTGAAACCCCGATCGGCGGCCCGGCAGCTGACCTCTAAGGTTTGAAATGACTTCTGCGTTGTCCTCCACCCGGTTGCCTTGCGGCAACCGGGTTCTTGATTTGGCCCATACACATGTCATGGGCATTCTTAATGTAACCCCTGATTCCTTTTCTGACGGCGGCCGTTTCAGCCAACTGGATGCCGCATTGCGTCATGCCGAAGCGATGGTGGCGGCTGGCGCAACGTTGATTGATGTCGGCGGCGAGTCGACTCGCCCTGGCGCTCGTGTTGTTTCTCCCGCCGAGGAGCTGGAGCGCGTGGCGCCGATAGTCGAGCTTATTGCTCGCGAGTTGGACGTAATCATATCGGTCGATACATCCACCCCAGCCGTGATGCGTGAGACGGCACGTCTGGGGGCGGGGCTCATCAATGACGTCCGCTCGCTGCAGCGCGACGGCGCCCTGGATGCTGCGGCGGCAACCGGTCTGCCGGTGTGCCTGATGCATATGCTGGGAGAGCCCGGCAATATGCAGGACAGCCCGCACTACGATGACCTCGTTGGCGAAGTGAGCGGGTTCCTTGCTGAACGGATTGCTCAGTGCGTCAAGGTGGGGATTGCTGCCGAAAAGATCATCCTTGATCCCGGGTTTGGCTTCGCCAAGACCCTTCAACACAATTTAAGCCTGTTCAAGCATATGCAAGCCTTGCATGCCCTTGGTCGGCCCCTTTTGGTCGGCGTTTCGCGCAAGAGCATGATAGGGCTGGCCTTGAGCCGTCCTGTAGGTGAGCGGCTGTACGGTGGGCTGGCGCTGGCGGCGCTGGCCGTGACCAAAGGTGCGCGTATTTTGCGTGTGCATGACGTCGCCGAGACGGTCGATGTGGTGCGTATGCTTGCTGCTGTAGAATCAGCCGAATAAGAATGATGGAGCACTTATGACTAAAAAATATTTTGGCACCGACGGTATCCGTGGCCGTGTCGGCGAATTCCCGATTACTCCTGATTTCATGCTCAAGCTGGGTTGGGCGGCAGGCATGGCGTTCCGCAGCATGGGCGCGTGCCGCATCCTGGTAGGCAAAGACACCCGGATTTCGGGGTATATGTTTGAATCGGCGCTGGAGGCAGGTTTATCCGCCGCCGGTGCTGATGTAATGCTGCTGGGCCCTATGCCGACACCGGCGATCGCCTACCTGACGCGTACCTTTCACGCTGAAGCCGGTATCGTGATCAGTGCCTCGCACAATCCCCATGATGACAACGGCATCAAGTTTTTCTCGGGCCAGGGCACCAAGCTGCCGGACGAGATCGAGCTGATGATTGAAGAGCTGCTGGATGCACCGATGACCGTGGTCGAGTCCAGCAAGCTGGGTAAGGTCTCGCGCATCAACGACGCCTCTGGTCGTTATATCGAATTCTGCAAGAGCAGCGTGCCGACCAGCACCAATTTTGCCGGCCTGAAGATCGTCGTCGATTGTGCGCACGGTGCAACCTACAAGGTCGCTCCGAGTGTATTCAAAGAGCTGGGTGCTGACGTGACAGTGCTGTCAGCCCAGCCGAATGGTTTGAATATCAACGATAACTGCGGCTCCACCCATATGGAGCAGCTGCAGGCGACCGTTCTGGCTGAGCATGCTGACTTGGGTATCGCCTTTGATGGCGATGGTGACCGCGTGTTGATGGTGGATCACACCGGTACTGTTGTTGATGGCGATGACTTGCTGTTTATCATTGCTCGCGATCTGCATGAGCGTAACAAGCTGCAAGGTGGTGTCGTTGGTACGCTGATGAGCAATCTTGGGCTTGAGCTGGCCTTGGCAGAGCTGGGGATCCCATTTGTTCGCGCCAATGTCGGTGACCGCTATGTAATCGCCGAGCTGCTGGAGCGTAACTGGCAGGTGGGTGGTGAGAGCTCTGGGCATGTTGTCTGCTTCCAGCACACCACCACGGGCGATGCCATTATTGCTGCGCTGCAAGTGTTGCTGTCCTTGCGTCGTCGCGAAGAGAGTCTCGCTCAGGCGCGTCAGGCGCTGCGCAAGTGCCCGCAAGTTCTGCTCAATGTGCGTTTCGCCGGTGGTGAAAACCCGATCGAGCACCCTGCTGTCAAAGACGCCTGCGAGCGCGTGACCCAGGCAATGGCGGGGCGTGGGCGGGTGTTGCTGCGCAAGTCCGGCACAGAGCCTTTGGTGCGTGTCATGGTCGAAGGTGAAGACGAAGCACAGGTTCGCGGCCATGCCGAGGACCTGGCAAAACTGGTAACTGAAATTTGCGCCTGAATTCGGCTTGCCAGTGATGATGTGGTTGGGTAACATCTGCGCCCACTTTGACCGACGAGGTACAGCATGCGTCGCACTATGGTAGCTGGTAACTGGAAGATGCACGGTACCCGCGCCAGTGTCGCTGAGCTGATAAACGGCCTTCGTCACTTGGCCTTGCCTAGCGGTGTTGATGTCGCGGTTTTTCCGCCTTGCTTGCATATCAACCAGGTTGTTGATGGCTTGAAAGGTAAGTCGATTCAGGTCGGCGCGCAGAATTCTGCGGTGGAGCCCATGCAAGGTGCGTTGACCGGTGAGATTTCGCCGAGTCAGTTGGTAGATGCGGGTTGTTCCTATGTGCTTGTCGGGCACTCCGAGCGCCGTCAAATGATGGGCGAACGTGATGGGACACTCAATCGCAAGTTCGCAGCAGCACAGGCTTGTGGCCTGATTCCAGTGTTGTGCATAGGGGAGACTCTTGAGCAGCGTGAATCGGGCAAGACTCTTGAAGTTGTCTCGCGTCAGCTGGGCAGCATCATCGAGGAGTTGGGTGTTGGTGCATTTGCAAAGGCAGTAATTGCTTACGAGCCGGTCTGGGCCATTGGCACCGGGCTGACTGCTACACCGCAACAGGCGCAGGATGTGCACGCAGCCATCCGCGCGCAGTTGGCGGCAGAGAATTCTGAAATCGCACAAGGTGTGCGGCTTCTATACGGCGGCAGCGTGAAGGCGGCCAATGCGGTCGAACTGTTCGGCATGCCGGATATCGATGGGGGGCTCATTGGTGGAGCTTCCCTGAATGCAGATGAGTTCGGTGCGATCTGTCGCGCCGCGGGAAACTGAAAAAATGCTGGAAACAGTCGTAGTCGTTTTTCATCTGTTGGCTGCCCTGGGCGTAATTGCCCTGGTTTTGTTGCAACAGGGTAAAGGTGCGGATGCTGGTGCGTCTTTCGGTGCAGGTGCTTCAAATACTGTATTCGGAAGCCAAGGTTCCTCTACCTTTCTTAGTAAGTTTACTGCTATACTTGCCGCCGGTTTCTTCATAACCAGCTTGGGGTTAGGTTACTATGCTAAAGAGAAAGCTCATGTGCTGACTCAAGTAGGTCTCCCAAATCCAGCAGTGTTGGAAGTACCAAAAGCAAAACCGGCTTCTGATGATGTCCCGGTGCTTCAAGAGCAAAAGTCGGCTACTCCAGCGACTGACGTACCTCCAGCTCAAGAGCAGAAGTAAGAAGGGTTGTAAGCGCTGTATTGCCGAGGTGGTGGAATTGGTAGACACGCAACCTTGAGGTGGTTGTGCCCATAGGGTGTAGGGGTTCGAGTCCCCTTCTCGGTACCAATTATCAGGAGAGCCCGCTGTTGCGGGCTTTCTTGTAGGTGGAAGGTTACATTGACCCTGTAAAGGATCGGTCGTATACTTCCGCCCCAGCTTTGTCGCGGGGTGGAGCAGTCTGGTAGCTCGTCGGGCTCATAACCCGAAGGTCGTCGGTTC
Organism: Pseudomonas sp. ArH3a; assembly: GCF_022648765.1. Classification (NCBI taxonomy): domain Bacteria; kingdom Pseudomonadati; phylum Pseudomonadota; class Gammaproteobacteria; order Pseudomonadales; family Pseudomonadaceae; genus Pseudomonas; species Pseudomonas sp. ArH3a. The sequence goes on along the minus strand of NZ_CP080330.1, from coordinate 5,986,688 downwards.
AAATCCGGCCCCCGCAACCAGTTTTAGCGGAGCCCCTTTTAAGGGGCTTTTTGTTAGCTGGACACTTTCAACGCCGCTGTTCGACGGCGTTTCAAGGATGGGCGTTTCGCCCATTTTTTTATTTTGCACAGCATGCACATACATGCACGAGGGGGTTCAGGTGTCGAGCAAGCTAGAAGAGTTGCAGGCCTTGTTGGCCCCGGTGGTCGTGGCCCTAGGCTATGAATGCTGGGGTATTGAGTTTTCGGCTCAAGGTCGCCACTCAATGTTGCGCGTTTATATCGATAAAGAGGGCGGCGTGCTGGTGGACGATTGTGCCATTGTCAGCCGTCAGATCAGCGGTGTGCTGGATGTTGAAGATCCAATCGCCGTTGAGTACACCCTTGAAGTTTCCTCGCCTGGCATGGAACGCCCACTGTTCACTATTGATCAGTTTGCAAAATTTGCCGGTGAACAAGTGAAGATCAAGCTGCGCTCTCCCTTTGAAGGGCGACGCAACTTTCAGGGCCTTCTGCGCGGTGTAGAAGAACAGGATGTCGTGGTGCAGGTAGAAGACCATGAATTCCTGTTGCCGATCGATATGATCGACAAGGCCAACATTATTCCCAGTTTTGACTGAGACGCGGATCCCGCGGATCCAATGGCTTGCGAAAGGCGAGGCGTACGATGAGCAAAGAAGTACTGCTGGTTGTTGAGTCGGTATCCAATGAAAAGGGCGTACCGGCAAACGTGATTTTTGAAGCGCTGGAGCTGGCCTTGGCCACTGCTACCAAAAAGCGTTTTGAAGACGAAGTTGATCTGCGTGTGGAAATCAACCGCCACACCGGTGCCTATGAGACTTTCCGTCGCTGGACGGTCGTCGAAGAAGCCGATCTTGATGATCCGGCCATCGAAACTTGGCCAAGCAAGGTTGCCGAAACGCATCCTGGCGCCAATGTCGGTGATGTCGTCGAAGAAAAGATCGAGTCGATCGAATTCGGCCGTATTGCTGCACAGACCGCCAAGCAGGTCATCGTGCAGAAGGTTCGCGAAGCCGAGCGCGCTCAAGTCGTTGACGCTTATCGCGAGCGCCTGGGTGAGATCATCTCCGGCACCGTGAAAAAAGTTACCCGCGACAACGTGATCGTCGACTTGGGCAATAACGCTGAAGCGTTGTTGGCCCGCGAAGACATCATTTCTCGCGAAACCTTCCGTGTCGGCGTGCGTCTGCGTGCGCTGCTCAAGGAAATCCGCACCGAGAACCGCGGCCCGCAGTTGATCCTGTCGCGTACCGCGCCGGAAATGCTGATCGAGCTGTTCCGTATCGAAGTGCCGGAAATTGCCGAAGGCCTGATCGAAGTCATGGCTGCGTCCCGCGACCCGGGTTCGCGCGCCAAGATCGCGGTCCGTTCCAAGGACAAACGCATCGACCCGCAGGGCGCTTGCATTGGTATGCGTGGTTCACGCGTCCAGGCAGTGTCGGGCGAATTGGGCGGTGAGCGTGTGGACATCGTCCTATGGGACGATAACCCGGCGCAGTTCGTGATCAACGCCATGTCGCCAGCTGAAGTGGCGGCAATTATCGTTGACGAAGATGCCCATGCAATGGACATCGCCGTTGGCGCAGACAATCTGGCTCAGGCCATTGGTCGTGGTGGTCAGAACGTGCGTCTGGCCAGCCAACTGACCGGCTGGACCCTGAACGTGATGACCGAATCGGACATCCAGGCTAAGCAGCAAGCTGAAACCGGTGACATCCTGCGCAACTTCATCGACGAGCTGGAAGTCGACGAAGACCTGGCGCAGGTACTGGTAGATGAAGGCTTCACCAGCCTGGAAGAGATTGCCTACGTACCGTTGGAAGAAATGCTCAACATCGACGGCTTTGACGAAGACACCGTCAACGAGCTTCGCGCTCGGGCCAAGGATCGTTTGTTGACTAAAGCCATCGCTACTGAGGAAAAGCTGGCAGACGCCCATCCGGCCGAAGACCTGCTCTCGCTTGAGGGTATGGACAAGGATTTGGCGATGGAACTGGCGGTGCGCGGCGTAATTACCCGCGAAGACCTGGCCGAGCAGTCTATTGACGATCTGCTCGACATCGACGGCATTGACGATGATCGTGCCGGCAAGTTGATCATGGCCGCCCGAGCCCATTGGTTCGAGTAACTAGGCGCGGCCTGAGGAGAGAAGTGCATGACGCAAGTCACGGTGAAACAACTGGCCGATGAGGTCAAAACACCGGTAGAGCGCCTGTTGCAGCAGATGCGTGAGGCAGGTCTGCCGCACACCGCCGCCGATGAAGGTGTGAGCGATAGTGAGAAGCAGTCTTTGCTGACTCACTTGAAGAGCAGCCACAAGGCGAAAGTGGAAGAACCGCGCAAGATTACATTGCAGCGCAAAACCACCAGCACCCTGCGTGTTGCTGGTAGCAAGAGCATCAGCGTTGAAGTACGCAAGAAGAAAGTCTTCGTACAGCGCAGCCCGGAAGAAATCGAAGCCGAGCGCAAACGCGAACTGGAAGAACGTCGCGCAGTAGAAAATGCTGCTCGTCAGAAGGCTGAAGAAGAAGCCAAGCGTCGCACCGAAGAAGAAGCGCGTCGCCAGCCTACTGCTGCGCAACCTGCTGGTACTGAAGCGGTCGCCGCTCCTGTAGCGCCTGTTGAAGCTGTGCGTGAGGCCGCTCCGGTTGCCGCTGCACCTGCTCCTGCAGCAGACGCTCGCAAGCGCGACGAACCTCGTCGTCCGGACAAGCCACGTGCCGACGATAACAATCGTCGCGGTGGTGGTGCTGATGGCGAGCGCAAAAACGCTCCGCATCGTGCCTCGGTCAAAGAGAAAGCGCCTGCTCCACGCGTTGCTCCACGTACTACCGACGAAGAAAGCGATGGCTTCCGTCGTGGTGGTCGCGGCAAGGCCAAGCTGAAAAAACGTAACGCCCACGGTTTCCAGAGCCCAACCGGCCCTGTCGTGCGTGATGTGCAGATCGGCGAGACCATTTCTGTTGGCGATCTCGCCAATCAGATGTCGGTCAAGGCTGCTGAAATCATCAAGTTCATGTTCAAACTGGGTACTCCAGCGACTATCAACCAGGTGCTTGATCAGGAAACTGCTCAGCTCGTGGCTGAAGAGTTGGGCCATAAAGTGACCCTGGTCAGCGACACCGCCTTGGAAGATTCCCTGGCCGAGTCCTTGAAGTTTGAAGGTGAAACCTTCTCCCGTGCGCCAGTCGTGACCGTAATGGGCCACGTTGACCATGGTAAGACTTCCCTGCTCGACTATATCCGTCGTGCCAAGGTAGCTGCTGGCGAAGCCGGCGGTATCACCCAGCACATCGGTGCCTACCACGTTGAAACCGAACGCGGCATGGTCACCTTCCTCGACACCCCAGGTCACGCCGCGTTTACCGCAATGCGTGCCCGTGGTGCCAAGGCGACTGACATCGTGATCCTGGTAGTTGCAGCGGACGACGGCGTGATGCCGCAGACCATTGAAGCTGTCCAGCACGCCAAGGCCGCAGGTGTTCCACTGGTTGTTGCAGTGAACAAAATCGACAAGCCGGGCGCTGATCTCGATCGCATCCGTAGCGAGCTGTCGGTTCACGGCGTGACTTCCGAAGAGTGGGGCGGTGATACGCCGTTCGTTTCGGTTTCGGCGAAAGTCGGTACCGGTGTAGACGAGCTGCTCGAAGCGGTTCTGCTGCAAGCTGAAGTACTCGAACTGAAAGCAACTCCATCGGCCCCGGGTCGCGGTGTTGTGGTTGAATCGCGTCTCGACAAAGGTCGTGGCCCGGTTGCAACCGTTCTGGTTCAAGACGGTACCCTGCGCCAAGGCGACATGGTGCTGGTCGGTTCGAACTACGGCCGTGTACGTGCCATGCTCGACGAGAACGGCAAGCCAATCAAAGAAGCCGGTCCTTCCATCCCTGTCGAGATTCTCGGCCTGGACGGTACCCCGGACGCTGGCGACGAGATGAGCGTGGTTGCCGACGAGAAGAAAGCCCGTGAAGTGGCTCTGTTCCGTCAAGGCAAGTTCCGCGAAGTCAAGCTGGCCCGTGCTCACGCCGGCAAGCTGGAAAACATCTTCGAAAACATGGGCCAGGCAGAGAAGAAGACGCTCAACATCGTCCTCAAATCTGACGTCCGTGGTTCGCTCGAAGCGTTGAACGGCGCCTTGAATGGCCTGGGTAACGACGAAGTGCAAGTGCGCGTTGTCGGTGGCGGTGTCGGTGGTATCACCGAGTCCGACGCCAACCTGGCACTGGCTTCCAACGCTGTACTGTTCGGCTTCAACGTGCGTGCCGATGCTGGCGCTCGCAAGATCGTCGAGCAGGAAGGCCTGGACATGCGTTACTACAACGTCATCTACGACATCATCGAAGACGTCAAGAAAGCCCTTACCGGCATGCTTGGCAGCGACGTTCGGGAGAATATCCTGGGTGTTGCCGAGGTGCGTGACGTGTTCCGCTCGCCGAAATTCGGCGCGATCGCCGGTTGCATGGTTATCGAAGGTGTTGTGCACCGTAACCGTCCAATCCGTGTACTGCGTGAAGACATCGTTATCTTCGAAGGCGAGCTGGAATCCCTGCGCCGCTTCAAGGATGACGCTTCCGAAGTACGTGCCGGCATGGAATGCGGTATCGGCGTCAAGAGCTACAACGACGTCAAGGCTGGCGACAAGATCGAAGTCTACGAGAAGGTTCAGGTTGCTCGCAGCCTCTAACTCGCGCACTTCAGGAGCCACGCCGCGTGTGGGCATGCAAATGCCCCGCGCAGCGTACGGACTCTAAACGCAACGCCCGGTCTGGCTTTTGTCAGGCCGGGCGTTTGCCGCTTTCAGACCCCACGGGTTTCACCGTGTGGCAGTAACAGGTAACAAGACATGGCAAAAGAATACAGCCGTACCCAACGTATCGGCGATCAGATGCAGCGCGAGCTGGCCCAACTGATCCGTCGCGAAGTCAAAGACCCCCGTGTTGGCCTGGTGACCATCACCGCGGTTGAAGTGAGCCGCGACGTAGGTCACGCGAAGATCTTCATCACCGTGATGGGGCAGGACAACAGCGAAGAAATCGCGCAAAGCATCAAGGTGCTCAACTCGGCTGCAGGTTTCCTGCGCATGCAGTTGGCCCGTGAAATGAAGCTGCGCAGCGTGCCTCAGTTGCACTTCCACTACGACGAAAGCGTCGTGCGTGGTGCGCACCTGTCGGCCCTGATCGAACGCGCCGTGGCTGAAGACAGCCAGCACCCGTCCACACCTGAAGACGCCAAGGAGTAAGCGGTGGCTCAGGTCAAACGTATCCGTCGCAACGTCAGCGGCATTATTCTGCTCGACAAGCCCATTGGCTTTACCTCCAATGCCGCCTTGCAGAAGGTCCGCTGGCTGCTCAATGCCGAGAAGGCCGGGCATACCGGCAGCCTCGACCCCTTGGCCACCGGTGTACTGCCGCTGTGCTTTGGTGAGGCGACCAAGTTCTCGCAATACCTGCTTGATTCCGACAAGGGTTACGAAACCCTGATGCAGCTGGGCAAGACCACTACCACGGCCGATGCCGAGGGTGATGTTTTGCAGGTTCGTGACGTGACCGTTGGTCGTGCTGATATTGAAGCTGCTTTGCCGGGTTTTCGTGGGCAAATCAGTCAGATACCGCCGATGTACTCGGCGCTCAAGCGTGATGGCCAGCCACTTTACAAGCTGGCACGTGCGGGCGAAGTAGTGGAGCGCGAACCGCGTTCTGTTACTATTGCGCGCTTGGATTTGCTCGCCTGTGAAGGCGACACTGCCCGCTTGGCCGTGGACTGCAGCAAAGGCACCTATATCCGTACCCTGGTGGAAGATATTGGTGAAAAGCTCGGTTGCGGCGCGTACGTTGCAGAACTGCGACGTACCCAGGCAGGGCCCTTCAGCCTGGCCCAGACGGTCACGCTGGAAGAGTTGGAGGCCGTACACGCCGAAGGCGGCAATGAAGCAGTTGATCGCTTCCTGATGCCATCGGACAGCGGTTTGCTGGATTGGCCATTGCTGCACTTCTCGGAGCACAGCGCGTTCTACTGGCTCAACGGCCAGCCGGTACGTGCCCCGGATGCTCCGAAGTTCGGCATGGTGCGGGTACAGGATCATAACGGTCGCTTCATCGGTATCGGTGAAGTGAGCGAAGACGGGCGTATAGCGCCGCGTCGACTGATTCGGTCAGAATGACCGGACGAGTGTGGCTGTTAACAGGCACGGTCAACACTCATTTTTAGATACAGGGATTTGTCCCTGGCCTGTTGAGACTGCCCTTTGGGTGGTTTCCTGAAAAAAGGATTGCCTCATGGCTCTCGACGTTCAAGAAAAAGCACAAATCGTAGCTGACTATCAGCAAGCTGTTGGTGACACTGGTTCGCCAGAAGTGCAAGTTGCACTGCTGACCCACAACATCAACAAGCTGCAAGGTCACTTCAAGGCCAACGGTAAAGATCACCACTCCCGTCGTGGTCTGATCCGCATGGTAAACCAGCGCCGTAAGCTGCTGGACTACCTGAAAGGCAAGGATCTGGGTCGTTATCAGGCTCTGATCGGTCGCCTGGGTCTGCGTCGCTAATCAGCGATTGCGCTAGAGGTTGGTTGTCTGCCGTGTGTCAGTGGGATTCCCGCTGGCCCATGGCAGGCTCCCAGCCTCAAGTTTTATCTGGATACACGTTTTGCCCTGGACCAGGCTCGGGCCGATTCCCGACATTGCCCAAGAATTTCGCAAGAAGACAAGTTCCCCAAGAGCCACAAAGAAGGTAGGACACCGTGAACCCGGTTATCAAAAAATTCCAGTTCGGTCAGTCGACCGTTACCCTCGAGACAGGCCGTATCGCCCGTCAAGCCTCCGGCGCAGTGCTGGTCACCGTTGACGACGACGTCACCGTATTGGTGACCGTTGTTGGCGCCAAGACCGCTGACCCAAGCAAAGGCTTCTTCCCTCTTTCCGTTCACTACCAGGAAAAGACTTACGCTGCCGGTAAGATCCCTGGCGGTTTCTTCAAGCGCGAAGGCCGTCCTTCCGAAAAAGAAACCCTGACTTCCCGACTGATCGACCGTCCGATCCGTCCGCTGTTCCCAGAAGGCTTCATGAACGAAGTGCAGGTTGTCTGCACCGTCGTTTCCACCAGCAAGAAGACCGATCCGGACATCGCTGCGATGATCGGTACCTCGGCTGCCCTGGCCATCTCCGGTATTCCTTTCGATGGCCCGATCGGCGCAGCTCGCGTTGCTTTCCACGAAAGCACCGGCTACCTGCTGAACCCGACTTACGAACAACAGAAAGCTTCGAGCCTGGACATGGTCGTTGCCGGTACTTCGGAAGCCGTGTTGATGGTTGAATCGGAAGCCAAAGAGCTCACCGAAGACCAGATGCTGGGTGCGGTACTGTTTGCTCACGACGAGTTCCAGGTTGTGATCAACGCTGTTAAAGAACTGGCTGCTGAAGCTGCCAAGCCAACCTGGACCTGGGCCCCACAGCCTGAAGCCACTGCTCTGCTGGGCGCTATTCGTGCCGAGTTCGGCGACGCGATCTCCCAGGCTTACACCATCACCATCAAGGCCGATCGTTACGCTCGCCTGGGTGAGCTGAAAGACCAGGTTGTTGCCAAGCTGTCCGGTGAAGAAGGCCAGCCTTCTTCCAGCGAAGTCAAAGCAGCTTTCGGCGAAATCGAATACCGCACCGTTCGCGAAAACATCGTAAACGGCAAGCCACGTATCGACGGCCGCGACACCAAAACTGTACGCCCTCTGAACATCGAAGTCGGTGTTCTGCCTAAGACCCACGGTTCGGCTCTGTTCACCCGTGGCGAAACCCAGGCCCTGGTTGTTGCAACACTGGGCACCGCCCGTGACGCACAGCTGCTGGACACCCTGGAAGGCGAGAAAAAAGACCCGTTCATGCTGCACTACAACTTCCCTCCGTTCTCGGTAGGTGAGTGTGGTCGCATGGGTGGTGCTGGTCGTCGTGAAATCGGTCACGGCCGTCTGGCCCGTCGTTCGATTGCAGCCATGCTGCCTGCCGCCGACGTGTTCCCGTACACCATTCGTGTGGTGTCGGAAATCACCGAGTCCAACGGTTCCAGCTCCATGGCTTCCGTTTGCGGTGCTTCCCTGGCACTGATGGACGCTGGTGTGCCGATGAAGGCGCCGGTTGCCGGTATCGCCATGGGCTTGGTTAAAGAAGGCGAGAAGTTCGCCATCCTGACCGACATCCTGGGTGACGAAGACCACCTGGGCGACATGGACTTCAAGGTAGCCGGTACCGCTAAAGGTGTTACCGCGCTGCAGATGGACATCAAGATCAAGGGCATCACCGAAGAGATCATGGAAATCGCTCTGGGCCAAGCCCTGGACGCGCGCCTGAACATCCTCGGTCAGATGAACCAGATCATTGGTCAGTCCCGTACCGAACTGTCGGAAAATGCTCCGACCATGATCGCGATGAAAATCGACACCGACAAAATCCGTGATGTTATCGGTAAAGGCGGCGCGACTATTCGTGCGATCTGCGAAGAGACCAAGGCTTCGATCGACATCGAAGACGACGGCTCGATCAAGATCTTCGGCGAAACCAAAGAAGCCGCAGAAGCTGCGCGTCAGCGCGTTCTGGGCATCACCGCTGAAGCCGAGATCGGCAAGATCTACGTGGGTAAGGTTGAGCGCATCGTCGACTTCGGCGCATTCGTCAACATCCTGCCGGGCAAAGACGGTCTGGTTCACATCTCCATGTTGAGCGACGCTCGCGTTGAGAAAGTGACCGACATTCTGAAAGAAGGCCAGGAAGTGGAAGTGCTGGTACTGGACGTGGACAACCGCGGCCGTATCAAGCTGTCCATCAAGGACGTAGCAGCAGCCAAGGCTTCGGGCGTTTAAACACCCGTAGGCTTAAGCTGAAAAAAAGGACCCTTCGCAGACTGTGTGAAAACCTAGCAATCTGCGCAGCGCTCAAAGAAAATGCTCCGTATCGAAAGATACGGAGCATTTTTCGTTATGGCCTATATCCAAGGAGAGTCCCGCAGCCAGACCAGTCTGTTCCCGGTCTCGTTGGAGGAATTGATCCCCGAGGATCACCTCGTTCGCGTCATTGATCTCTATGTCGCCAGGCTGGATCTGGTGCAACTGGGCTTTGATAAAGCGTTGCCCAAAAGCACCGGCCGCCCGTCTTATGACCCCGCCGACCAGCTCAAACTCTACCTTTATGGCTATTTCCAGCGGATTCGCTCATCGCGGCGGCTTGAAGCCGAATGCCAGCGCAACATCTAAGTGATGTGGCTGATCAATCGGCTCAAACCTGACTTCAAGACCATCGCCGACTTTCGCAAAAACAACAAACTCGCCTTTGTGGCGACGTGCCGTGCCTTTGTTCGGTTTTGCCGCACAGCCGGTCTGATCGCCGGTGAGTTGGTGGCCATCGACGGCAGCAAATTTCAGGCGGTGGCGTCCTCGCGGCGTCATATGAATTTGAAGCAGCTCAAACGTCAGGAAGAGAAACTGGATAAGCGCATCGCTCAGTATCTGGCCGAGCTGGATGAGGCCGACAAGGCCGAAACCACAGAGGCGATTGATCGCAGCGCAATCAAAACAGCACTGGCGCAGCTTGAAGTCCGGCAGCAGGATAATCAGAGCTGCCAAGCGCTAATGAACTCGATGGGCCTGTAGCAATTCAACATCCAAGAAAGCGATGCCCGAATGATGCGCACGCCCAAAGGGCCGCGGGTGGCTTACAACGTACAAACCGCCGTGGACGCCGCACATTGCCTGATCCTGCACCATGAAGTGACCCAGGATGGCGATGACCGCAAGCAACTCGAGCCAATGGCCAAGGCCTCAAAAGAACATCTGGAACAAGATGCCCTGAGCGTGACAGCCGATGCTGGCTACTCCAACGGCCAGCAGTTTCAGGCCTGCGAGGAGGCTGGGATTACCGTGTACGTGCCGCCCAATCGCTCGGTCAACCCAGGCGGTGAGGAGCTTTTTGAGCGCAAAGATTTTATCTACGAAGCCGAACACGATCGTTATCAGTGCCCGGCGGGCAAGTGGCTGACGCTCAAGCAGCGCAACAAGGGAGATCGAATCTATCAGGGCGATGTCAGTGACTGCGCTGTCTGCCCGCTCAAATCCCAGTGCACTGGCGCCCAACGTCGCTATGTCTCACGCCATGCCCATGAGGAAGCCTTTGAGCGAATGGAGCAGCGAATGCTGGCGCATCCGCAGATGATGGCCAACCGAAGATCCATCGTTGAGCACCCTTTCGGAAACCTCAAGCAATGGCTATTTGGGAATGGTCGTTTCCTGTTGCGCCAGTTGGAGGGCGCAAAAGCAGAAATGGCCTTGGCGGTGAACGCTTATAACCTTAAGCGAGCGATTAGCGTGCTCGGAGCCCGCCAGTTGATGGAGCTGATGGGCTGAAAGGCCTTTTTTCATCTATTGCTCGCACAAAAACAAACGCCCCGAACAAGTCGGGGCGTTTGTTGAGCTGGCCTTCAGTGCGTTTTCACACAGTCTGTTCGGGGTCCTTTTTTTATGGGGATGGGAAAATGCAGAAAAATCAGGCGTTTAATCCAGCCCAAAAGCCGCAACTTGCATGCAGGCAGGGTCCTCTTCATGCAAGTTGCACGATTCCGGATTTTTTAATATTTCATAACTCATTGTTTTAAAAGGATTTATATCGTATCTGTGAGTTGGCACAGTGTCTGCAATATCCCTGTTAACGCTGCAGCATCAAGGTTTACCCACTGCAGACTTTCAATAAAACAGGAGTTACTCGTATGAAGAAGTTCGCTCTCGCTACTGCTACCGCTCTGACCCTGGCCATGGGTGCTAACGTGGCCTTTGCTCAGACTTCCCAAGCTCCAATGACCCTGGCCGCTGGCGAAGTGACCAAAGCCAAAGAGTCCACTTCGGATACTTGGATCACCACCAAAGTCAAAGCTGACCTGCTGACTGAAAAAGGTATTCCTGGCTCGGACATCAAGGTTGAAACCAACAAAGGCGTGGTTTCGCTGTCCTCGACAGTTGCTATCTCTGACTCGCAGAAAGCCACTGCCGTAGCGATCACCAAGAAAATCAAAGGTGTTACCGCTGTTTCCGCTGACGGCCTGCTGGCTGGTGGCGCAACTAAGGCCGACAACATCGACAAAACCAAAGGCGCAGCAGCCGACGCAAAAGGCGCTACCTCTGATACCTGGATTACCACCAAAGTGAAAGCTGACCTGGTAACCGAGAAAGGCATTCCTGGCACCGACATTAAAGTCGAAACCAACAAAGGTGTAGTGTCCCTGTCCTCTTCAGTCGCAGTGACTGAAGCGCAGAAAACTACCGCGGTAAATATCACCAAGAAAATCAAAGGCGTTAAAGCTGTATCGGCCGATGGCCTGAAAGCAGAGTAACGCTTAACGTCTCGTCTGAACTGTAAAGCGGCGGCTTAGGGTGAGTTAGATATCCACCCGGTGCACCTCTGGAGTTCATGCGACCGACCACACGGATGTGGTCATTACAGGCCCCGGCACTTGTGTCGGGGCCTGTTCTATTTTGAGCAGAAACAAAATCTCCAGGCCGACCCAAAACAAACGTGGGAGCTGGCTTGCCTGCGATAGCATCACCTCGATTCAACTGAATGACCGAGGTGTCTGCATCGCAGGCAAGCCAGCTCCCACATTTGCATGGTGCCGCTCAGGCGTTACTCAGCATCCAGATGCATCGGCGTCACCACCCGACCATCCTTCTGCGCTTGCCCCAGGTTGGCATCAATGAAGTACACCCGGTCATCTTCCAACTGGCCTTTGTCCACCAGGTAGTCCTTGATGGCACTGGCACGGTCTTGCCCCAGTTGGCGCAGCAAGACGTCACTGGCGCCCCAGAACTTGATCAACCCATCACGCAGCTTCGCAGTGCGATCATCGCTGCCCAGGTCTTTCCATTCGGCCGGTGGTTGTTGTTTCAGGCGTGTACGGTAGATGCCTTCAAGCAGCGGCGCCTTTTCCTTCTCCGGTACGACAAGCAACGAAGCCTGGGCCGGGACTTTATCGCCACGGCGCTGGAGTATCTTGTAGTAGTTATATTGGTATTCACGTTCCAGACGCTCTGCGGCGAGGAACGGCCCGTCACTGCTGGCAGCGGCCGTGCCTTCGATTTCCAGGCGCAGGGTAGGGCGCTCTTTCAGCGCCTTGGCCAGGGTGTTCAGCGCGCCTTCGGCGTCTTTGTTCAATTCGCTGGAGCCTGCGGCGAACGACACATTGCCCAGGTCTTCAGAGCCCCCGCCAGTCACCAGCCCGCCGATAAACTTGAACGGCGCCGTCGCCGCGCGCACCACTAGGTTACGCAGGGTCTGCCACACAATCGGCATCACGCTGAATTGCGGGTTGTTCAGGTCGCCCGTCACCGGCAGCTCGATGGAGATCTTGCCGTCAGAGTCCTTGAGCAGGGCGATTGCCAGGCGAATTGGCAAGTCCACGGCATCGGCGCTGTCGACTTTCTCACCCAGTTGCAGCTGTTCAACCACCACTTTGTTTTCAGCCTTCAACTGGCCCTTGGTGATCACATAGTGCAGGTCGAGATTAAGGCGGCCCTTGCGGATGCGGAACCCGGCGAACTTGCCGGAGTACGGCGTCAATGTGGTCAGCTCGACGCGCTTGAAGCTGGTGGCGATATCCAGCGCCGCCATCGGATCAAACGGGTTCACGCTGCCCTTGATGGTCACTGGCGCATAGCGATCCACCTTGCCCTTGATATCGACGGTGGCCGGTTTGGCCTGGCGACTGTCAATGGTGCCGATCTGCCCGTTGAGCTGCTGGATGGCCGTGGCGAAGTTGGGTGTGAGGCTGAAGTCGGCGAAGTTGGCCGAGCCGTCATTGATCGCGATCTGGCCGATATGAATGCCCAACGGCTTGTCTTTACTCGCCGCGGGCTTGGCCGCTGATTTGGCGCCACTGTCGGCGGGCTGCGGGATCAGCAAGTCGTCGATGTTGGTGGTGCGGTCATCGTTGATCATGAAACGCGCGTATGGCTGCAGCAGGTTGACCTTGTCGATCGACAGGCTGTCGCCGTGCTGATAGTTCACGCCTTCCAGCACCAGGCGCTGCCATTTGAGGAAGTCGCGGGTTTTGAGCGTGTCCAGGGTGTGCAACTGATCGACCTGAGCGCGGCCGGTGATCTGGAGCGCCAATGGCTCAGTGCTTTTAAGGTTCACATCCAAGTTACTGCCGAGCATGCCGCTGCGCAGTTCCAGGCGAATGAACGGGCTGATATAGGACTGGGCGACCCGCAGGTCGATGTCCTGGGTATTCACTTTGAGTTTGGCGCTGACCGGGTTGAGGTTGACCTGGCCGGTTGCCTGGATCTTGCCTTGCTTGCCCAGGCCGGTATCGACTTTCAAGGTAAAGGGGCTTTGGTTCAGGCTGTCGAAGTTCTGCACGTCGACATTCAACGGGCCCAGCTCCAGCGCTACCGCAGGTTTGACCTGGCGGTCCGCCAGGTGCACCTGATAGTTACGCAGTTGCACATCCTTGAGCAGCACTTGCCAAGGTTTGCTGGGTGCTGTTGGCTGCGCCTTTGGCGAGTCGGCTGTCGCCGGTGCGGTGGCAGGTTCCGGCGCCTTGGCCGGTTTGCTCGGTTGGCTGGCGAACAGTTTCTGCCAGTCCAACTGCCCATCGGCTTCGCGGGCGGCCCAGGTTTCCAGCTTGTTGCTGCGAATCTTGCCGACCACTACCTGCTGCTTGGCCAGGTCCACCGTGGTTTCGCTGACGTCCAGGCGTTCCAGGCGCACCAATGGGCGGCCATCCGGTGCCTTGATTGCAAACGGCGCGATGCTGGCGGCGGTGTTGGTCAGGTTCAGTTCGGTTTCTTTGGCCAGGCTGAATTTGTAGTCGGTGCTGAAATTCAGCACGCCATCTTCCAGCACCAATGGCAACGCGTCTCGCACGTATGGCCACCAGGCTTTCATCTTGCCATCGGTGACTTTCAGCGTGCCCTCGGAGGTGATCGGTATCAGGCTGAAATTGCCTTTCCAGTCGATCTGCCCACCTTGAGGGCCGGCGGCCACCAAGGTCATGTTGGCATTGTCTTCCGGCAGCGTGCTGAGGTTTTTCAGCTCAAAGTCGAGTTTGTCGTAGAGGAATTCGATCGGTTCGCTGGGGCGCAAATCTTGAAAGTGCACATAGCCGCCAGCCAGCTTGATGCTGTCGATGCGCAGCGGGAACGGCTTGGCGTTAGGGTCAGTCGGCGTGGGCTCGCTCGGCGGCAGCTTGAACAACTGCGCAAGGTTCAGTTGGCCGGACTTGTCGAACAGCAGCTCGGTCTTGGGCTGGTCCAGCTGCACATCGGCCAGGTGCAGCGCACGGGTCCAGAGACTATCTATCTGCAGGTTGGCGTAGAGACGCTCGAAACCCACCTGCTCCTTGCCCGGTTCGCCGATCTTCAAGCCCCATGCCGTAACTTCCAGGCTGAACGGGTTGAGCTCGATTCGCTCGATGCGTGCCGGCACCGTGGCGTAATTGGCCAACTGTTGGTTGGCAATGCGAAGGGCGATGCCCGGCAGAATCAGAAAGCCCAGCAAGCTGTACAGAGCCAGGGCGGTCAACAAGGCGCCAGCGGCGCGGATCAATCCTTTGGGCATGAGTGACGCCATCTATGTAGAACAAGAGTGCCTTGGAGTATGGCACGGGATTTCGGTTCCGAAGTACCGGGCTGCTTGGGAAAAGTACTACAACTGAAGGATCAGGGTTTTCAGAGGCGGCTGCTGATCCTGAGACGGGAAGTCGGCTCCCGGCGCCATGATTTGCCAGTCGCGTACCGGGCGCCCGGCTTTTTCGGCGCAACGCAGCACCTGTTCGCGCCAATCATCCATGCTGACTTTCGCCAAGTTGTTGCAGCAAATCAGCACGCCATTGTCGGCGGTAGCGAGCAGTGCAGGCTTGAGCAGGCTCTGGTAGTCGCGCAGCAGGTCGACGGTGCCGAACGCGCTCTTGGCCCAGGCCGGTGGGTCGAGCAGCACTAGGTCATATTGGCGTTGCTCAAGGCGCGGATAGCTCGGCAGCTTGTGGCCGCGGCGCTGAGTGATCGGCAAGCCCGCCAGTTGGCGAATCGCCGGAAAGTAGTCGGATTGCACGAAACCCATGGTCGGCAATTGCGGGTTGAGCACACCGTTTTCGCGGCCCACCGCCAGGTTGCCCTCGGCGAAGTCCAGGTTGCACACCTCGCGGGCGCCACCGGCTGCCGCGCTCAGGCCCACGCCACAGGTGTAGGCAAACAGGTTGAGCACACGTTTGCCGGCGCTGTGTTCCTTGACCCAGCCACGGGTGTTGCGCAGGTCGAGAAACAGCAGCGGGTCCTGCCCTGCATGGCGCCCGCGCACGCGGTAATTGAGGCCCCATTCGTGGCCGACCAAGTCTTCCAGTGCCGCCGGTTGGGCGCGGTACACCGTGTCTTCACGGTCGATCCGCGAATTGCCACGCGAGCGGTCGTTGTACACCAGCAGCAATTCCAGGCCCATGAACTGGTTGATCAGTTCATGCAGGTTCAACAGCTCGGCTGTTTCCAGGGCCTGGTGAAAACTCTGCACCAGCAGTTGCGGGCCATAACGGTCAATGGTCAAGCCGCCGGCGCCTTCCTGGCTGCCGTGGAACAGCCGGTAGCAGTCGGTGCCCTGGGCATGCAGCGTGTTGATCAGGTCTTGGCGTTGATCGAGGGCGGCGCGCAGCGCCTGATTCAAGGGAGTCATGGAGCGCGCCTTGCTTGCGAGTCAATATGGGCGCGGAGTTTAACAGCTATGAGCCGCCGCCTACATCAGCCCCATTCGCCGATGGGCGCGCTGCACCGAACCATTGCGCATCGCCCAGCGCAGCAACGGTGCACTGCGCTTGACCCCGGCGCGGATCAGCTGGCGCTGCAACGGGCTCTGGTGCTGTTCGAGCAGGCTGCTTGCCCAGTCTGGCAGCAGGTCGATCCCGGCCTGCATCATCAAGCTGCCAAAGGGTTTGGCCAAGGTGCTGGGTGCGGGTGCATTGAGCAGCAGGCGCAGCACTTCGCGGCTGCGCTCGTCGCACAGCAGTTGCGGACGAATGCGTGCCAGGTAATCCGAAACTTCCTGCCGTGAACGCGGAACATGCCGAGCGCCCAAGCGCTCGGCGACCAAGGCGATTTCACTGTAGTAACGGTCCTGATCCCGGCCCGAAAGACCCGGGTTGCAATAGCGCAGGTGCGACGCCAGAAAGTTGCTGACCTCCGCCACGTGCACCCACGTCAGCAGTTCCGGATCGCTGGCCGCGTAAGGCCGCCCGTCCGGGGCATGCCCGGTCACTTGCAGGTGGATGGTGCGCACTTTTTCGATCAGCCATTCGGCGTCTTTGCGCGAACCGAAGGTGGTGCCGGAAATAAACTGCGAGGTGCGCCGCAAGCGCCCGAGCATGTCCTGGCGAAAGTTGGAGTGGTCCCACACGCCGGCCAGGGCCAGCGGGTGCAAGGCTTGCAGCATCAAGGCGCTGATGCCGCCAATGAGCATGCTGCTGAAGTCGCCATGCACTTGCCAACTGACCGAGTCCGGCCCGAACAGGCCGGGATCGCCCTTGGGGTTTTCCAGGTCCAGCTGGCCCAGTGACAAGCCGGTAAGGCTCATCAACTGAGTTTCGATACGGCTGCGGATAAATTCCATGGCGACTTCAGAGGTTCCTAGCGGTTCAGGCGTTTGTCGATCAGCCCGTCTACCACGCTGGGGTCGGCCAGGGTCGAGGTATCACCCAGGCTGTCCAGTTCGTTGCAGGCGATCTTGCGCAAAATCCGCCGCATGATCTTGCCTGAGCGGGTTTTCGGCAGGGCGGGTGCCCATTGGATCAGTTCCGGCTTGGCAAAGCTGCCGATTTCCTTGCTCACCAGCGCCAGCAGGTGTTTTTTCAGCTCATCGCTGGGCTCGACGCCATTCATTGGCGTGACGAAGGCATAAATCCCCTGGCCTTTGACGTCGTGGGGATAGCCGACCACGGCAGCCTCGGCCACCTGATCATGCAGCACCAGAGCGCTTTCGACCTCGGCGGTGCCGATACGGTGGCCCGAGACGTTGATCACATCATCGATGCGCCCGGTGATCCAGTAGTCGCCGTCTTCATCGCGCCGTGCGCCGTCGCCGGTGAAGTAGTAGCCGGGGTAGGGTTTGAAATACGTGTCGATCATGCGCTGCGGGTCGCCGTAGATGCTGCGAATCTGGCCCGGCCAGCTGGCTTTGATCACCAGCACGCCACTGCCGGCACCGCTGATTTCCTTGCCTTGCTCATCCAGCAGCACGGGCTGTACGCCAAACATCGGCTGGGTCGCGCAGCCTGGTTTGATACGCTGGGCGCTGACCAGTGGGCTGAGCATGATGCCGCCGGTTTCGGTCTGCCACCAGGTATCGACAATCGGGCAGCGTTGTTCGCCCACGGCGTTGAAGTACCAGTCCCAGGCTTCCGGGTTGATCGGCTCGCCGACGCTACCCAGCAAACGCAGGCTGGCGCGGGACGTGTTCTGCAGCGGCCCGTGGCCCTCACGCATCAAGGCGCGCAGCGCGGTGGGCGCGGTGTAGAAGATATTCACCTGATGTTTATCGATCACTTGCCAGAAGCGCGAGCTGTCCGGGTAGCTCGGTACGCCTTCGAACATCAGCGAGGTAGCGCCATTGGCCAGCGGGCCATACACGATGTAGCTGTGGCCGGTGACCCAGCCCACATCGGCGGTGCACCAGAACACTTCGCCGTCACGGTAATCGAGCACGTACTTGAAGGTCATCGCCGCCTGCAGCAGGTAGCCACCGGTGGTGTGCAGCACACCTTTGGGTTTGCCGGTGCTGCCGGACGTGTAGAGGATAAACAGCGGGTCTTCGGCGTCCATCGGCTCGGGCGGGCAGTCGTCGCTGGCGGCGTCCAGGGCTTGCTGGTAGTTGAGGTCGCGGTCTTTGACCCAGATAAGGTCGGCCCCCGTACGTTGCACCACCAGCACCGTGCTGACGTTCGGGCAACTGGCCAGGGCCTTGTCGACATTCTTTTTCAACGCCACCGGCTTGCCGCCGCGCACGCCTTCATCGGCAGTGATCACGGTGCGACAGTCGGCGTCGAGAATGCGGTCGCGCAGGGCGTCCGGTGAGAACCCACCAAACACCACCGAGTGCACCGCGCCAATTCGCGTACAGGCCAGCATCGCGTAGGCCGCTTCCGGGATCATCGGCATGTAGATGCACACTCGGTCGCCTTTCTTTACGCCACGGCTTTTCAGCACATTGGCCAGGCGGCTGACGTTTTGGTGCAGTTGGCGGTAGGAGATTTTGGAAGATTTTGCAGGATCATCGCCTTCCCAGATGAAGGCCGGCTGATCGGCGCGTTGCGCCAGGTGACGGTCAATGCAGTTGTAACTGACGTTGAGTTGGCCGCCGGCAAACCATTGGGCGGCGCCAGTCTTGATGTCTGACTGTTGGACGGTGTGCCAGGGTGTTATCCAGTCGAGAAAGCCCTTGGCCTGTTCGGCCCAGAAGGTGTCAGGTTGCTCAATGGATTGGCGATAGAGGCGCTGGTACTCGGCTTGACTGAGCTGCGCGGCAAGGCGGACGGCATCGGCGGCGGGAAACGTGCTGATATCGAACATGAGCGGTCCTTATTCTTGTTTTCGGGACAAGGCATAAAGATGCACGCTGTGGGGAGAGGGTTCAAGGCCAACGTCCAAACGGACGTTGGCCTTGGTGTACCGGCTTCAGCCGCGGTGACGACCGCGGAAGTAGTTGATCAGGCCTTGTGTCGACGCATCGTCAGCCAGGGTTTCTTCGGCGCCGGTCAGGCGGTTGTAAACGCCCTTGCCCAGCTCCTTGCCCAGCTCAACGCCCCATTGGTCAAAGGCGTTGATTCCCCAGATCACGCTTTGCACGAACACTTTGTGCTCATACATGGCCACCAGTGCGCCGAGGCGACGTGGGCTGATGCGCTCCACCACAAGGGTGTTGCTCGGGCGGTTGCCCGGGATCACCTTGTGCGGGGCCAGTTTCTGCACTTCGGCTTCCGCCAGGCCTTTCTCGCGCAGTTCGGCTTCGGCTTCGCTGCGGGTCTTGCCGAGCATCAGTGCCTGGCTTTGGGACAGGCAGTTGGCGTACAGCCACTGGTGGTGGTCGGACACCGGGTTAAAGCTGACGATCGGCACGATGAAGTCGGCTGGGATCAGTTGGGTCCCTTGGTGCAGCAACTGGTGGTAGGCGTGCTGACCGTTGCAGCCGACGCCGCCCCAGATGACCGGGCCGGTGTCGGTGGACACTGGCGTGCCGTCCTGGCGCACGCTTTTGCCGTTGGATTCCATGTCCAGCTGTTGCAAGTGCTTGGTGATGTTACGCAGGTAATGGTCGTACGGCAGGATCGCATGGCTCTGCGCACCCCAAAAGTTGCCGTACCACACGCCCAGCAAGCCCAGCAGCACGGGCATGTTCTGTTCAAACGGGGCGTTCTGGAAATGCTGGTCCATGGTGTAGGCACCGGACAGCAGTTCCTTGAAGTTGGACATGCCGATGGCCAGGGCGATTGGCAAGCCGATGGCCGACCACAGCGAGTAACGGCCGCCGACCCAGTCCCACATCGGGAAAATGTTTTCTTCGCGGATACCGAAGGCCACAGCTGCCGCGTTGTTACTCGATACGGCGATGAAGTGGCGGTACAGCTCGGCTTCCGAGCCACCTTGGGCCAAGTACCAGGCGCGGGCGGCCTGGGCGTTTTTCAGGGTTTCCAGGGTGTTGAAGGATTTCGACGAGACGATAAACAGCGTGGTCTCGGCGCGCAACTTCATGGTCAGCTCGTGGAATTCGCTGCCGTCGATGTTCGCCAAGTAGTGGCAGCGCACGCCTTTATGGGCGTAGGACAACAGTGCCTCAGAGACCAGCTCCGGGCCGAGGAACGAGCCACCGATGCCGATGTTCACCACGTCAGTGATCGGCTTCTCGGTGTAGCCACGCCACAGGCCATCGTGGATACGGCCCACGAGGTCGGTGATCTGGTTCAGCACTTTGTGCACGTCCGGCATGATGTTCACGCCGTTGACCGATAGCTTGTCACCCACAGGGCGGCGCAAGGCGGTGTGCAGAGCCGGGCGGCCTTCGGAGGAGTTGACCGGTTCGCCGGCGTAGAGCGCGTCGATCGCAGCTTTAAGGTCGACTTCCTTGGCCAGCCCTACCAGCAGGTCGCGTGTTTCGGTCGTGATCAGGTTTTTCGAGTAATCGAGGAAAAGCCCGCAACTGCTCAAGGTGAACTCGGAAAAGCGCTGGGGATCGGCATTGAACGCGTCGCGCATGCTGAAATCCTGCATGGCTTGGCGATGTTTATTGAGCGCTTGCCAAGCGGGCAGAGCGGTAACGTCATGAGGAGTGCGGTAATACGCCATCGCTGCGGGTTTCCTTTTTATTACGGGGACTTGCCTTTAGGACACTTCTAAATCCGGAACGTCCAGTCTTTCATCAGGCGTTGGGTGCCGGTCAGCGCCAACAATGGCGCAGGGCGATTACATTAAACCTAGCGTGTCGATATGTCTTGGCTTTGTCTGCGCTGTGGCCGGTACTTTTTTATACCGGCACAGCGGGGAGGGCAACAGGTGCGGTGTTTTTTCAATGAGAAAAGGCGGGGGTGGTCAGGCCAGGTTCAGGTGCAAGTTATCGATCAGGCGAGTCGCCCCCAGATACGCTGCAACCAGGATCACCACATCGCGGTCCTCAGCCGTGGCCGGGCGCAAATGCACGCCTTGGCGCACTTCGAGGTAATCCATGCGCAAGCCTGCGGCCTCAACGTGCTGGATTTGCTCGGCACGCAGCTTGGCGAAATCGTGGTCACCGGCTTTGATCGCCGCGGCAATCTGGCTGAGGCTGCGGTACAGCACCGGGGCGATGGCACGCTGCTCGTCGGTGAGGTAGCCGTTGCGCGATGACAGCGCGAGGCCGTCAGCGGCACGTACGGTCGGCTCGCCGATGATCTGGATCGGCATGTTCAGGTCATGCACCATGGCGCGGATCACCGCCAGTTGCTGGTAATCCTTCTGGCCAAACACGGCCATGTCCGGCTGGACCATATTGAACAGCTTGCTCACCACTGTGGCCACGCCTTCGAAGTGCCCGGGGCGGCTGGCGCCGCATAGGCCTTCGGACAGTTGCGGAACACTGACGCGGGTCTGGCCGCTCATGCCGCCGGGGTACATTTCTTCGACGGTCGGCGCGAACAGCAGGTTGCAACCGGCTTGCAGCAGCTTTTCCTGATCCGCCGCCAGCGTGCGAGGGTACTTGTCCAAATCTTCGCCTGCGCCGAATTGCAGCGGGTTGACGAAGATGCTCGCCACCACAAAATCCGACTGCTGCGCGGCCTTGGTCACCAACGTGGCGTGACCGCTGTGCAGGTTGCCCATCGTGGGCACAAAGCCGATGCGTTTGCCGGCGCTGCGCGCGTGGGCGACGGCGGCGCGCAGTTCTCGTACGGTTTTAACGGTGTTCATGCAGAGAATCCGTGTTCAGCGCTTGGGAAAGTAACGGCTTTGACTTCGTTGACGTAAGCGCTCAACGCGGCCTGGATGCTCTCTTGGCCGGCCATGAAGTTCTTCACGAATTTCGGCGCACGGCCGGTCAGCGACAGGCCGAGCATGTCGTGCAACACCAGAACCTGGCCATCGGTATCGGCACCTGCGCCAATGCCGATCACCGGCACTTTGACGGCCTGCGTGATCTCAGCAGCCAGTTCGCTCGGCACGCACTCCAGCACGATCATCGCAGCCCCGGCTTGTTCCAGGGCGATGGCATCCGCACGCATCTGGCGCGCCTGGGCTTCATTACGGCCTTGTACTTTGTAGCCGCCGAGGATGTTCACCGACTGCGGTGTCAGGCCCATGTGCGCGCACACCGGCACACCGCGCTCAGCCAGCAAACGGATCGGCTCGGCGAGCCACACGGCACCTTCGACTTTGATCATGTGCGCACCGGCTTGCATCAGTTTGCCGGCGTTTTGAAAGGTCTGTTCGAGGGTGGCGTAACCCATGAACGGCAGGTCAGCGATGATGAAGGCGCCGTCGTTACCGCGCTTGACGCTGGCCGTGTGGTAGGCGAGTTCATCAGTGGTGACGGGCAGGGTGCTGTCATTCCCTTGCAAAACCATGCCGAGGGAGTCACCCACCAGCAGCACCTCGACGCCGGCCTGGCAACAGGCCTGGGCGAAGGTGGCGTCATAGCAGGTCAGCATGGCGATTTTTTCACCTTTGAGCTTGAGGCTCTGCAAGGTGGTCAGGGTAATGTCTGGCATGAAAAGGGTCCTCGTTCAGGCGCTTGGAAACAGCGAGTAACGCGCGTGAGTCTTCGTTTATACAGGCGCACTGTCTTGAGAGCAGTGCTTATAAGGCCTGGATTGCGCCCTTCAGCGCCGGGTTGGCGGCAGCGGGACGCCTATAGTCGTGATGAGGGCTCGGTAAGTCAATTGGATGTGTTACCGCATTGTTACGAGTGCGGTGTTACCGCTGTTACGGGTGGGCGCTGGCTTGCCTGCGATGCAGGCGACTCGGTTCGGCAGTCATGCTATCGCAGGCACGCCAGCTCCCACCGGGACCGGATCAGACTTTAGGGAGGCGTTCCAGCCCGACAAACGGGCAGGCCGTCAGCAGCGCTTTGAGCGTACGGCCGTCGGGCAACTGCAGGTCGGCCGGCGCCAGCTCAGCCAGCGGGTACAACACAAACGCGCGCAAGTGCATCTGATAGTGAGGCACCGTCAGGCGTGGCTCGTCGATCAAGCGATCGCCAAACAGCAGGATATCCAGGTCCAAAGTACGCGGGCCCCAACGCTCGAGGCGCTCGCGGCCCTGGTCGTTCTCGATGGCTTGCAGCGCATCGAGCAGTGCCAGTGGCGCGAGGTTGCTGTCCAGGGCCGCGACCGCATTGGTGTAGCGCGGTTGGCCCGGGAGCAGCGAATCACTTTGATAGAAGGCGGACACGCCTGCGAGGGTGGTGCCGGGCAGCAATGCCAGCGCCTGGGCGGCGCTGCGCAATTGCTGGTCCGGGGCAGCCAGGTTGCTGCCCATGCCGATGTAGATACGTTCCACGTTTATTCGCCTGCGGCGCCCGAGGCATCGGCAGACGTGCGTTTGCGCTTGCTGGAACTGCGACGACGCTTCTTCGGCCCATCGCCAGCGCCATCGCCTTTGCTGCCGAGGTCACGAATCATGTCGCGGCGTTGGCTGTCATTGGCGTCCTGGTAATCGGTCCACCATTCGCCCAGGCCGTCGGTCTGCTCGCCGGCGCTTTCGCGCAGCAGCAGGAAGTCGTAGCCGGCACGGAAGCGCGGGTTGTCCAGTAGCAGGTCGGCGCGTTTGCCGCTGCGGCGTGGCAGGCGCTCCTGCATGTCCCAGATCTCGCGGATCGGCATGGTGAAGCGTTTCGGGATAGCGATGCGCTGGCACTGCTCGGCGATCAGCTCGTGCGCGGCTTCCTGCATGGCCGGAATCGCAGGCATGCCACGGTCCTGCAGGCGCATTACGCGTTTTGGAAGCGCTGGCCACAACAAGGCGGCAAACAGGAACGCCGGGGTCACCGGTTTGTTCTGTTTGATGCGCAAGTCCGTGTTGATCAAGGCTTCGCTGATCAGCGTGTGGGTGTAGGTCGGGTTGTATTCCAATGCCTCGGCGCTGGCCGGGAACAATGGGTCGAACAACTGCAGGTCCACCAGCATTTCGAAGGTGTCGGCGGCATACCCCGAGAGGAACAGCTTGAGCACTTCTTCAAACAGGCGCGCTGAAGGAATTTCCCGCAGCATCGGCGCCAGCTCACGAATCGGCGCGGCAGTGTGTTTCTCGATACCGAAGTTCAGCTTGGCGGCGAAACGCACCGCTCGCAGCATGCGCACCGGGTCTTCCTGGTAGCGCTGCGTCGGGTCGCCGATCAAGCGGATCAGGTTGTTGCGAATGTCGTGTACGCCATTGGCGTAATCGAGGATGCGCTCGCTGACCGGGTCGTAATACAAGGCATTGATGGTGAAGTCGCGGCGTTGCGCGTCTTCTTCCAAGGTGCCGTAAACGTTGTCGCGCAGGATGCGCCCGCTCTCGTTGCGGGAAGACTGGTTGGTGTCTTCCTCTTCATCGTTTTGCGGGTGGCCGGCGCGGAAGGTCGCGACCTCGATGATTTCGCGTCCAAAGTGGATGTGCACCAATTTGAAGCGGCGACCGATGATTCGCGCATTGCGAAATTCGGCACGCACTTGTTCGGGCGTGGCGCTGGTGGCGACGTCGAAATCCTTGGGCGTGATATTAAGCAACATGTCGCGCACGCAACCACCCACCAGGTAAGCCTGGTAGCCGGCGTTCTGCAAACGTTCGACGATGTTCACTGCATAACGGCTGAATTGAGCGCGCTGCAATGAATGCTGATTGCTGTTAAGCACTTCAGGCGTGCTGCGAATGTGTTGCGTACGACGCAAGGGGGAACGGAATGACTGGAACAACTTCTTCAGCATGGGATGCACTGTTTGAAGGAATGTTCGGCCATAACGAAGAATGACCGCATGATGGGCCGGGATTCTAGCATTTAGTCGGGGGATGGTGTAGGAACAAGCTGCAAGGCTTGAGCCAGAAGCTTAAAAGAAGGATTGGCAGGTACCAAATTGCGGAAACTACAAGGGGAGCCGAAGCTCCCCCAGAAGTAGTTGCGTGCTCTATTTTTATTATTGATTGCGGGCTTCTTGTTTTTGTTGATCGCCCTCGCCGTGAAGTTTTACCTTCATGACACTCCCAATCGGGAGTCAAGAGCAAACGGATTGCTTTGGTCGCTGTGTTGCTGATCTACGATCCAACCAGTTCAGGCTCTGCCTTAGGGCAGTTTTTGTTGTTCTCGGCCTGGTTGCGGGGCAAGCCCCAAATGCAACGCCTCTCCAAAAGAATCAGTTAGCTGCGCCTCCGCCGTGTTGTTTTTATTATGCGTGAGTCGATTCGTCTTATTTTTATTGTCTGGTACTGAGCTTGTTATTGTTTTTGTACTAAGCATATAGCAGGGTGCGTGCCAACTTTTGTGCCGCCCAGCAAAATCGGGGGGTTGAGGTGGTTTCGGGTTTTTTGAGGGCCAAAAAAAGCCGGGGCTTCGTTACCGTAAGCCCCGGCTTTTGTTACGCGAAAAAGCAGCGGTAACAGTTTTTTCACATCTGAGAGTGTTACCTGTGGGGGCGCACCCTCAACTTTCGCTGGCCACCCCGGTCTTGCGCCGTGGAATACCCAGGCGCTGGCGCCGTTCCCACAGGCACTTGCGGCTCACGCCCAGCTTGCGAGCCAGTTCGGTCTCGGTCATGTGGTCCTGATGCTCAAGGACGAAGTGCTGGAAGTAATCTTCCAATGACAAATCTTCCGTCGGCTCATGGCTGGTATTGCTACCGCCCTGTTGTGGGGCCAGGCCGATGAAGTCGTCGTCTTCCAGGTCACTGAGCTCGATATCGATGCCCAGCAGCTCGGCGGAAATTTCCGGGCTCTCCGACAGGATCACCGCTCGCTCGACCGCATTCTCCAGTTCCCGCACGTTACCCGGCCACGAGTAATGCCGAATCGCCTGCTCAGCGTCCGGTGCGAACTTGAGATCGGTGCGGTTGATGCGCGCGCTCTGGCGCAGCAGAAAGGCACTGGCGATCTCGTTGACGTCGGCGCCGCGCTCACGCAGGGCCGGCAACTTGAGGGCGATCACGTGCAGGCGGTAATACAAGTCTTCACGGAACTGGCCGATCTTGGCCAGGCTCTTGAGGTCACGGTGGGTTGCTGCGATCAGGCGAACATCGACCTTCTGTGATTGCACCGAGCCTACGCGGCGAATCTCGCCTTCCTGCAACACGCGCAGCAAGCGCGCCTGGGCTTCCAGGGGTAGCTCGCCGATTTCGTCGAGAAATAACGTGCCGCCGTCCGCCGCTTCCACCAGGCCCGCACGCCCGGCGCTGGCGCCGGTAAACGCGCCTTTTTCGTGGCCGAACAGTTCGGACTCGATCAGGGATTCGGGGATCGCTGCGCAGTTCACCGAAATCATCGGTGCCTTGGCGCGCTTGGACAGGTTGTGCAGGGCGCGGGCCACCAGTTCTTTACCGGTGCCAGATTCGCCCTGGATCAATACATTGGAGTCGGTGGGCGCCACTTTGCGGATCTTGCTGTAAAGATCCTGCATGGGCGGGCAGGAGCCGATGATGCCGATCTCGCCATTGCTGTTGTCGACGCCTGGCTTGTCCGCACCATTGGCAGCCTTGCCGGCGGGGCGCTGTTCGGCGGGCGCGCTGCTGGCCGACTGACGGTCGCGCAGAATGCGGGCCACGGCCTGGAGCATTTCGTCGTGGTCGAAAGGCTTGGCGATGTAGTCCACCGCGCCCATCTTCATCGAGTCCACTGCCGAGCGCAGGCTGGCGTAGCTGGTCATGATCAGCACCGGGGTGCCCTGGCCAAGCTTGATCAGCTCGGTACCGGGCGCGCCCGGCAGGCGCAGGTCGCTGACAATCAGGTCGAACGTGGGAATGCTGAATCGCTCTTGGGCTTCCTGCACCGAGCCGGCTTCGCTGACCTGGTACTGATTACGTTCAAGCAGGCGACGCAAGGCAGAGCGGATAATTGTTTCGTCTTCGACGATCAAAATGTGCGGCATTGATTCAATTCTCTCGACGGTCTCAGTTCACAGCGGACGTCGCTTCGACATGACGCGGCAAGGTCACCCGAATACGGGTGCCGCGTTGGCTTTCGGTGTCAGCCGGGCTGTCGATGGTGATTTGTCCATAATGCTCTTCAACGATGGAATAGACCAGTGCAAGGCCCAGACCGGTACCTTCACCGGGGTCCTTGGTGGTGAAGAAAGGTTCGAACAATCGGTCCATGATGTTCTGTGGAATACCGCTGCCTTCGTCTTCCACGATCAGATCGACCGTGTGCTCGAAAGCCTCGCTCTTGACGCGTACCGCGCTGTGCGGCGGGGAGGCGTCGCGGGCGTTGGACAGCAGGTTGATCAGCACCTGCGCCAAGCGTTGGGAATCGCCGTCGACCCAGTGGTCCGGGTCGCACAGATTGAAGAACTGTACTTCGAAATTGCGCCGGTTCAAGGCCAGCAGCCCAATGGCATCCTGCGCCACTTCGGCCAGACACACCGCTTCGTCCTGATTCTGATGGGCGCCGGAATGGGCGAAGCTCATCAGCGATTGCACGATGCGCGAAACGCGCTTGGTCTGTTCGAGGATCTGCCCGCTGATTTCGGTGATTTCGCCGTCTTCTTCGCGCTCCTCGCGCAGGTTCTGCGCCAGGCACGCGATACCGGTGATCGGGTTGCCAATTTCGTGGGCCACGCCCGCCGCCAGACGGCCAATGCTGGCCAGTCGCTCGGAGTGCACCAGCTTGTCTTCGAGCATTTGGGTGTCGGTCAAGTCTTCAACCAGCAGCACCAGGCCGCTGTTACCGGGCGCCAGCGGCTCGTCGATGGCGGCTTTGTGCAGGTTGAGCCAGCGGGTCTGGCCGTCGAGCGCCAGGTGCTGCTTGTGCAAATGCTCGTCGGGCAGGTTGATAAAGCCTTGCAGCAGTTCTTTCCATGGGTCGCCCAGGGTGTTCAGGCGTGAGCCCACCACCCGCTGCGCCGCGATGCCGGTCAGTTCTTCCATGGCCTTGTTCCACATCAGGATCTCTTGATCCTTGGCCAGGGAACACACGCCCATCGGTAATTCTTGCAGGGTTTGGCGGTGGTAACGGCGCAGCGCATCGAGTTCGGCGGCAAGGCCGGTGAGGCGTGAGTGGTAGTCCTCCAGCCGGCTCTCGATGAAATGGATATCTTCGGTCACGTAGTTTTCGCCGCCGGCCTTATAGGGCAGGAAGGTTTCGACCATGTCCTGGGACACGCTCGGCCCCATCAACCCGGACAGGTTGGCCTCGATGCGGTCGCGCAAGCGGCGCAGCGCGTACGGGCGGCGCTCGTCGAACGGCAGGTACAGATCGCGCAGCGCCTGCTCGACTTCCTTCTGCGCAGCCTTGGCGCCCAACGGCTTGGCCAGTTGCGTGGCGAACTCCTGGGGCGAGGCAGCATGCAGTTCGCGGCGTTGCGGGCGGCGCACGTTGTCCACTGCGCAGGCTTCGGCGGCGCTGGTTTCTTCGGGGCTGGCGTTGGTGAACAACGAGATCAGGGTGAACATCAGCACGTTGGCCGCCAGCGAGGCGATGGCCGCCATGTGCCAGCTGGTGTCATCGAGCACGTAAATCATGTTCAGCAACGGAATGTAGAAGCCCTGCAAGTTACCGACCAGCGGTAGCAGCATGGTGACGATCCACACCAGAATCCCCGCCAGCAGCCCGGCGATAAACCCACGGCGATTGGCCGTCGGCCAGTACAGCACCGACAACACGCCCGGCAGGAACTGCAAGGTGGCGACGAACGCGACGATGCCGAGGTTGGCCAAGTCTTGCCCGGCGCCCAGCAGCAGGTAGAAACCATAGCCGGCCATGATGATTGCGACGATCAGCGCGCGGCGCGTCCATTTCAGCCAGCGGTAAATGTTGCCTTCGGCCGGCGGCTGATACAGCGGCAGCACCAAGTGATTGAGCGCCATGCCCGACAGTGCCAGCGTGGTGACGATGATTAAGCCACTGGCCGCTGACAAACCGCCGACGTAAGCCAGCAACGCCAGGGATTTGCTATTGGCGGCAATGCCGACGCCGAGGGTGAAGTATTCCGGGTTGGTGGTCGCCCCCAGCTTGAGGCCGGCCCATAGAATCAACGGCACCGACAGGCTCATCAGCAACAGGAACAGCGGCAGGCCCCAGCTGGCGCTGACCAGGGAGCGCGGGTTGAGGTTTTCGGTGAACGTCATGTGGTACATGTGCGGCATCACAATCGCCGAGGCGAAGAACACCAGCAACAGCGTGCGCCATGGGCCTTCCTGCAACGGTGTGTGCAGGGCGGCGAGGGCGGTCTGGTTTTGCAGCAGCCACAGTTCCAGCTGTTGCGGGCCGTCGAACACACCATAGAGTGCATACAGGCCGACACCGCCGATGGCGATCAGCTTGATCACCGACTCAAAGGCAATCGCGAACACCAGGCCTTCGTGTTTTTCACGGGTGGCGATATGGCGTGAACCGAAGAAAATCGTGAACAGCGTGATCAGCGCGCAGAAGGCCAGGGCGACGCGATGCTGCACCGGCTCGCGGGTGAGGATGCTGATGGAATCCGCCACGGCCTGGATTTGCAGGGCCAGCAGCGGCAACACGCCGAGCAGCATGAAAATCGTGGTCAGCGCGCCGGCCCAGGTGCTACGAAAGCGGAAGGCAAACAGGTCCGCCAGGGACGACAGCTGGTAGGTGCGGGTGATTTTCAGGATCGGGTACAGCAACACCGGCGCCAGCAGGAACGCGCCGGACACCCCAAGGTAACTGGAAAGAAAGCCGTAGCCGTACTGATAGGCCAGGCCCACGGTGCCATAAAACGCCCAGGCGCTGGCGTAGACGCCCAAGGACAAGGTGTAGGTCAACGGATGGCGAATGATCGCCCGCGGAATCATTCCGCGCTCACTGATCCAGGCCACGGCGAACAGCGCAGCCAGGTAGGCGGCGCTGATCAGCAGCATCTGGGTGAGGCTAAAGCTCATCGGCATCTTTTTGGCTCTGCAGGATAAAGGTCACGACGATCAGGATCAGCCACAGCAGATAAGGGCGATACCAGGCGCCCGTGGCGTCGATCCACCAATCCATGATGGCGGGGGAAAACAGGTAGATCCCGACGACCAGCAGCAGGACCAATCGATAGATGTACATGTTGGCCTCTGATTAAAAAACTGCGGCGATGGTAACGGATGGCTGGCAACCTGCAAGCGCCTTCAGCTCAATTGCGCTTCGGCCAGCGTGAGTGTGCGCGGGATCCGGGTTGCATCCCAGTGCGCAATGCCCCAATCCAGCAGTTCCCGTGGGCTGGCGTGCAGCAGTTCTGCGCCGGCCGACTGGCCGAGGGCGCGCAATGCCCTTAACAGCAAAGGCGTGGCTTGGTCGGGTGTCAACGGCGGGGAACGGTAGGATTTGCCCAACTTATTACCGTCCGGCTGCACGATCAACGGCACGTGCAGGTAGCGCGGCTGGCGCAGGCCCAGCAGTTCTTGCAGGTACAGCTGGCGCGGTGTGGAATCGAGCAGGTCGGCGCCGCGCACGATATCGGTCACACCTTGCCAGGCATCGTCGAGCACCACGGCCAGTTGATAGGCATACAGGCCGTCGCGGCGACGGATGACGAAATCGCCTACATCGCGGCCCAAGTGCAGTCGGAATTCGCCTTGTACGCGGTCGGTAAAGTGGTATTCCAGCTCAGGCACGCGCAGGCGGATCGCAGCATCTTGCTGGTCATGCCCGGCATTGCGGCACAAACCCGGGTAAATCCCGTGGTAGGACTCCAGTTGTTTGCGCGAACAGGTGCAGGCGTAGGCCAGGCCGTGGTTGAACAGGCCGTTGAGGACTTCGGCGTAGGCGTCATGCCGTTCGCTTTGTCGGACCAGTTCAC
Organism: Pseudomonas sp. ArH3a; assembly: GCF_022648765.1. Taxonomy (NCBI): domain Bacteria; kingdom Pseudomonadati; phylum Pseudomonadota; class Gammaproteobacteria; order Pseudomonadales; family Pseudomonadaceae; genus Pseudomonas; species Pseudomonas sp. ArH3a. The sequence continues at coordinate 5,956,222 of NZ_CP080330.1, read as the reverse complement.
CGTCCCATTCAAAGCCATAGCTTTCCAAGGCGTGCAGGATCGCTGCCTGGGCGCCGGGCTCTTCGCGGGGTGGGTCGAGGTCTTCCATGCGCATTAGCCAGCGGCCTTGATTGGCGCGGGCATCAAGGTAGGAGGCGAGGGCGGCAACCAGCGAGCCGAAGTGCAAATGGCCGCTGGGCGTGGGGGCGAAACGCCCGATATAGGTAGAGGCTGTCATGGGCCGGATACTACTGGAAAATCGGCAAACGCCAGAAACAAAAATGGGGCGTTTGCACGCCCCATTCGTTCAGCCCGGCAGGATTACTTGCCGACCTGTTTTTCCTTGATTTCAGCCAAGGTCTTGCAGTCTACGCACAGGTCCGCGGTTGGGCGGGCTTCCAGGCGGCGAATACCAATCTCGACGCCGCAGGATTCGCACCAGCCATATTCCTCGTCTTCGATCAGTTGCAGCGTTTTGTCGATTTTCTTGATCAGCTTGCGTTCACGATCACGGGCTCGCAGTTCGAGGGCGAATTCCTCTTCCTGGCTGGCACGGTCTGCCGGGTCCGGGAAGTTGGCGGCTTCGTCCTTCATGTGGTCAACGGTGCGGTCGACCTCTTGCATCAAGTCCTGCTTCCACTTCTGCAGGATCTTGGTGAAGTGCTGGCGCATGGGCTTGCCCATGTACTCCTCACCTTTCGCTTCGACGTAAGGTGTGAAGCCACTGAGGCTCTGCTGCTGTTGCTTTGCTTGGGTGGACATGAATAGACCGCCTCTCACTCTTCTAATCCATTGCGCAGGATTGCAACGTCACCGACACCTGCCGGCCCTGCGGCTGCAAGCGGGCGAACTTACCAGATAGATTCGGGGTGCGCCACTCCCGGTTGTCGAGGCCCAATACGGCGGGGTTGCAAACAGCAGTAGCCCGCCATGGCTGGGTATAGCTTGCCTCGAATGTTGATTTTAGTCGTTTTGCAAGCGCGTGCTGGGTTCATCGTCGACGGCCGAGCAGGCAATAGAGCATGTTTTACCGCGAGGGTTCGGTAGAATCCTGATTTTGTCCTCACCGTTAAGGAAGGCTAATGGCTCAGCCCTACAGTGCGCGCAGTCGCGCCATCGAACCCTTTCATGTCATGGCGCTGCTGGCGCGAGCCAATGAGCTGCAGGCGGCCGGCCATGATGTGATCCATTTGGAAATCGGCGAGCCGGACTTCACCACGGCCGAGCCGATCATCCAGGCCGGCCAGGCAGCGTTGGCCAACGGCAAAACCCGCTACACCGCGGCCCGTGGGCTGCCCGAGTTGCGCGAGGCCATCAGCGGGTTTTACCAGCAGCGCTACGGGCTAAGCATTGATCCTGAGCGCATCCTGATCACTCCGGGCGGCTCCGGCGCCTTGCTGCTAGCGAGCAGCCTGCTGGTCGACCCGGGCAAACATTGGTTGCTCGCCGATCCAGGCTACCCGTGCAACCGACATTTCCTGCGCTTGGTGGAAGGCGCGGCGCAACTGGTGCCGGTCGGCCCGGACGTGCGCTACCAATTGACCGCCGACCTGGTGGCCAAACATTGGGACCAGGACAGCGTGGGCGCGCTGGTCGCGTCGCCGGCCAACCCCACCGGCACGATCCTCACGCGGGACGAATTGGCGGGGTTGTCGAGCGCAATCAAGGCGCGTAACGGTCACTTGGTGGTAGACGAGATCTATCACGGCCTTACTTACGGCACCGACGCCGCCAGCGTGCTGGAAGTCGACGACGACGCGTTTGTCCTAAATAGTTTTTCGAAGTATTTCGGCATGACCGGCTGGCGCCTCGGTTGGCTGGTGGCGCCGCCCGCTGCGGTAAGCGAATTGGAGAAGCTGGCGCAAAACCTCTATATCAGTGCGCCGAGCATGGCCCAGTACGCGGCGTTGGCCTGCTTTACCCCGCAAACCCTGAGCATTCTGGAAGAGCGCCGCGCCGAATTCGGTCGCCGGCGGGACTTCCTACTGCCCGCCCTGCGCGAGTTGGGCTTCGGCATTGCGGTAGAACCGGAAGGCGCGTTCTACTTGTACGCCGATATCAGCGCGTTCGGCGGCGATGCCTTCGCGTTCTGCCGTCATTTCCTCGAAACCGAACACGTAGCCTTCACGCCGGGGCTGGATTTCGGCCGCTATCAAGCCGGTCATCATGTGCGTTTTGCCTACACGCAAAACCTCGATCGGTTACAGGAGGCGGTGGAGCGCATCGCCCGTGGTTTGCGGAGCTGGCAAGGCTGATGCGTTTTCATCCTCCCCTCGAAGAAGCGCGGCTGATTCGCCGCTACAAGCGTTTTCTCACCGATATCGAAACCGTTACCGGCGAGTTGCTGACGATTCACTGCCCGAACACCGGTTCGATGTTCAATTGCATGGTGGAGGGCGGCCAGGTCTGGTTCAGTCGCTCCACCGACCCCAAGCGTAAATTGCCAGGCACCTGGGAGATCGCCGAAACGCCTCAGGGCCGGCTGGCGTGCGTCAACACCGCGCGCGCCAATCAGCTGGTTGAGGAGGCGTTGCGTGCCGGGGTCATCACTGAGCTCAACGGCTTTACCGCGTTGAAGCGCGAAGTGCCTTACGGCCAGGAAAAAAGCCGCATCGATTTTCGCCTGGATTACCCACAGGGCGCGGCGTTTGTCGAAGTCAAAAGTGTCACCTTGGGCTTTGACGGCACGGCAGTGGCAGCCTTTCCCGATGCCGTGACCCAGCGCGGCGCCAAGCACTTACGCGAGTTGGCGCACCTGGCGCGTGAGGGTGTGCGGGCGGTGCAGTTGTATTGCGTCAACCTGTCGGGCATCGAGGCGGTGCGCCCGGCGGTGGAAATCGACGCCGGTTACGCTGCGGCGTTGCGCGAGGCCAAGGCCGCCGGTGTGGAGGTGCTGGCCTACGGTGTGCACGTCACGCCTGAGGAAATTTACGTCGACCGCCGTTTGGAGGTGCTGATCGGCGACTAGAGTTCCACCCACAAGCCCTGTGCGTCTTCGCGGCCGGGCAGGGCGGTGAGGCTTTGGCCCGCGCAGGGGCCGGCGATGCATTCGCCGCTTTCGATCAGAAACAGTGCGCCGTGCGTGGCGCACTGGATCAGGCTGGCGCTGGTGTCGAGGAACTGGTCGGGCTGCCATTCCAACGGGATACCGCGATGGGGGCAGCGGTTGATATAGAAGTAGGCAATCCCGTCCCGGCGTACGGCCAATAGCTTGCAACCGTCGATCTCAAAACCGAGGCTGCTGTTGGGCGCGAGGGTATCGGAGGGGCAGAGAAACTTCATTTCAATCCTTAAGTGCCTTGACGTGCAAATGCAAACAATTATCAAATACCGGCTTCGCCCGTCAGCTGATTGGGCGCTCAGTACGATGCCAGGCAGGCTTAATCTGTCACATTGATGAGTGCTTGAGTGGCCCTGCCCTTGGAAGGAAACCCTGTTATGCGCTTGAGTACCAGCGCTATTGCGCTTGTTGCCTCACTGCTGGTCAACCACGGGGCGCAAGCCTCTGAACTGCCACAACGCTGGGTCAGTGCGGGTGGGGCGCTATCGGAATGGGTGACGGCCTTGGGCGGTGAGTCGAAGTTGGTGGGAGTCGATACCACCAGCCAGCACCCGGCGTCGCTGAAAGCGTTGCCGAGTATCGGTTATCAGCGGCAGTTGTCGGCTGAAGGCATCCTCAGCCTGCGCCCGCAAGTACTGGTGGGTACCGAAGAAATGGGGCCGCCGCCGGTGCTCGCGCAGATTCGTGGTGCGGGCGTGCAGGTGGAGATGTTCTCGGCCGAGCCGGACCTTCCAACCCTGAAGGGCAACCTGCAGCACTTGGGCAAGTTGCTGGGCAGCGAGGCAAAAGCCAACGAATTGTTTACCGGATATGAACAGGCACTTGAGCAGCAGAAGCACTGGGTCACCCAGGCCCAAGCCACGCAGAGGGCGCCGGGTGTGCTGTTGTTGCTCGGCCATGCGGGCGGCAAGCCGCTGATCGCGGGTAAAGACACCGCCGCTGATTGGCTGTTGCAACAGGCGGGTGGGCGCAACCTTGCGACCCACACTGGCTACAAACCCTTTTCGGTGGAGTCGCTGGCTGGGTTGAGCCCTGATGTACTGGTGTTTGCTGACCGTGCCCTGACCGGCGATGCCGCGCGTGCGGCCTTGTTCAAGGAAAACCCGATTTTGGCCTCAACGCCGGCGGCCAAAAATGGCCGGGTGTTCGAGCTGGACCCGACCCTGCTGGTCGGCGGCCTGGGACCGCGTTTGCCGCAAAGCCTGGTGCAACTGTCTGTCGGGTTTTATCCGTCCCAGGCTAACCCTGCCCCATGACCACTCTGGTTAAACCGAAAACGCTGTTTATCGGGCTGGCGCTGTTGTGTGTCTTGGCGATCTGGCTCTCATTGGCCCTAGGGCCTGTCAGCTTGCCGTTGTTAGATACACTCAGGGCCGCCTTGCGCTTGATGGGCGTGCCGATTGAAGCCCAAGGCCTGGAACAGGCCGAGCTGATCCTGGGGCAGATCCGCCTGCCGCGCACATTGCTCGGCCTGGCGGTCGGCGGCGTGCTGGCGTTGTCGGGTGTGGCGATGCAGGGGTTGTTCCGTAACCCGCTGGCTGATCCGGGGTTGGTCGGGGTGTCCAGTGGCGCGGCGCTGGGGGCGGCGGTTGCGATTGTGGGTGGTTCGTTGTTTGGCGGGCTGCCGGATGCGGTTGGGCCGTACTTGCTGTCGTTATGTGCCTTTCTGGGTGGTTTGGGGGTCACGGCGCTGGTCTACCGCTTGGGGCGCCGTAACGGCCAGACCAATGTCGCAACGATGCTGCTTGCCGGCATCGCCCTCACGGCCCTCGCCAGCTCGGCGGTGGGGTTGTTTACCTACTTGGCGGACGACGCCACCTTGCGCACCCTGACCTTCTGGAACCTGGGCAGCCTCAATGGCGCAAGCTATTCGCGGTTGTGGCCGTTGCTGCTGGTGAGCGCCGGTGTGGCGCTGTGGTTGCCGCGCCGGGCCAAGGCGCTGAATGCATTGTTGCTGGGTGAGTCCGAGGCCAGTCATCTTGGGATTGATGTGGAAGGGCTCAAGCGTGAGCTGGTGTTCTGCACTGCCTTGGGGGTGGGCGCAGCAGTGGCGGCGGCGGGGATGATCGGGTTTGTCGGGCTGGTGGTGCCGCATCTGGTGCGGTTGCTGGCGGGGCCGGATCACCGGGTACTGTTGCCGGCCTCAGTACTGGCGGGGGCGAGTTTGCTGTTGTTTGCGGATTTGGTGGCGCGCCTGGCCTTGGCGCCGGCGGAGTTGCCGATCGGTATCGTAACGGCGTTTATCGGCGCACCATTTTTTCTCTATCTGTTATTGCGGGGGCGTGCCTGATGCTGCGAGTGGAAGCGCTGCAGATCCGGCGCGGTCGCAAGACTGTGTTGGCTGATGTCAGCCTGAACCTGTTGCCGGGCGAAGTGCTCGGCGTGCTGGGGCCCAATGGTGCTGGCAAAAGTACATTGCTCGGCGCGTTGTGCGGTGAGCTGCATCCGGACCAGGGCAAGGTGTGGCTGGACCAGCACGAGTTGAAGAACTGGAGTGGTTCGCAGCGTGCCCAGCGGCTGGCGGTATTGCCGCAAACGTCGACCCTGGATTTTGCCTTTCGGGTTGAAGAGGTCGTTGGCATGGGACGTTTGCCGCATCAGACCGGGCGAGTGCGTGATGACGAGATCATCAATGCAGCGTTGCACGCGGCGGATGTCGGGCACTTGAGTGGTCGCAGCTACTTAGCGTTGTCTGGCGGCGAGCGCCAACGTGTGCACCTGGCGCGGGTGCTCGCGCAGTTATGGCCGGGGGAGGCGGGCCAGACGTTACTGTTGGATGAGCCGACGTCGATGCTTGACCCCTTGCACCAGCACACGACCTTGCAGGCCATCCGCAGCTTCGCCGATCGAGGCGCGGCAGTGTTGGTGATCCTTCATGACCTGAACCTGGCGGCTCGCTACTGTGACCGCATTCTGTTGCTGGAGGATGGGCGTCCACATGCCTTGGATACACCCGCAGAGGTGTTGCGACCTGAGCCACTTAAGGCTGTATTTGGTTTGGATGTGTTGGTGCAGCCGCATCCGGAGCGTGGGCATCCGTTGATCATTGCGCGCTGAGTCGCGCTTTCTGTCGGCAGCTTTTTACAGGCAGCTTTCTATAGGTAAAAAAAGACCCGGCAAGAGCCGGGTCAAATAACCGTGATTAGCCTGATGAGGAGATAATCTGAGAGTCCGAACCAATGGTCTTTCAGTTATCGGCTGATCTCGCGACCAGTTGTGATAATCATAACGATTCTCATTTGAGAGTCAACATTTGTTTTTGCGCATCCTGCTGGTTTTCTCAATCACGTGTTCGCAAGGCTCGTAAACATTGGGTTTGGTCGTCGAACTAATTCTTCTGACGCGTTGAAAGGGCATCCAACTGACGGTTCAGTGCTTCCTTTCTCTCCGCAGAAATGTCGTTCCAGTGCACATCCATCAACGCGCCTTCAATTGCATACAGCAGTACTTTCGATGCTCGGAACCCGCGAGTTCTCACGGCCCGGTAGGCATCGACCGCTCCCAGGCGGCGCAAGTCGGACGCGCTGTGGATGCCCACCGCATGCAGCCACTGCGCCGACGTCTTGCCCAGGTTTTTCAGGTGTTGCAGCTCATCGTTCATCAAGCCTCCTTGCGACGGCCGAATGGTGCGGTGGGTATCGTGACCAGGCAAGCCTGAAAAGGAGTGTAGCGCTCAGTAGGAAAAGCGTGGTTCTTTGGTCAGGAAGGGCTGAAAAGCTTATAAGAATAGCTAGGGGGATTTGCGGTAGGCAGGCGCGAATCACCCGGCACGCGGGATGCGTAGCCGGGGTCGGTAGGTGGCGTCACTTGGTGCGGTAGCGCAGGCGAGTGCCGAAATTGACCGACATGAGGATCTCGTCGGCAGTCAGTTCAGCGGGGAAGTAAGTGCCGGAAATCTGTGCATGGGCCAGGCTGGCGCCTTCCAGCGAGCAGTCGCGCAAGTCCAGGCCGCGCAGGTCGGCAGAACGGAAGTAGGCGTCGGTGAAATCGACACCACCGGCGTTCAGGTCGCGCAGGTCCAGCCCTCGGAAGTCACCACCGCGCATGTCGATGATCCCGTCTTTAGGGCGTTCCTGGTTGAAACCTCGAATGTCGTCCTTGTGCAGGAGCGCGTAGAGCGGGGTATCAAGAAGCTTGGGGTGACTCATGACGGCGACTCCTGTTGGAATTATGACGCCATTATAGTGCCACTATTTCTCGGTCGTGCACCGTAGATCGGTGACACGACCAAGAAATATTTCTTACAGGCCTGGCAGGCGCTGGCGAATATGCGCCACCAGAGCATCCAAGGTTCCGCTTTCATTGGTCTCTACACGCTTGCTGAGCAGCAGCTCTTCGGCTGTCAGCGGGTCGCGATTGGCCTGTTGCTCTTCGATGACGGTCAGCGTCGCGTCGGACGGGTCGTTTTTATCCGCCTGACGCTGTGCCAGCCAGCTGGCGATAACGGCTTGTGGTGCGTTGCAATCCAGGATCAGGAAAGGCGCGCCGGTGGCTTCAGCAACCTTGGCGGCGGCGTCGCGCTGTTCGCGTTTCAGGAAGGTGGCATCCAGCGCGACAGGGTAGCCGGCGCGCAAGACCGTTTCGGCGATTTCGTTCAAGCGTGCATAGGTAGCAGCGCTGGCGTCGGCAGCGTAGATGCCGGCCTGTGGCGTGTTCTCCACCTGCTGCTCGCCAAACAGGCGCTTGCGCTCCACATCCGAACGCAGGCGCACGGCGCCCAGCGCTTCTACCAGGCGCATGGCAACGTGGCTTTTGCCGACTGCCGATACACCGTGGGTAATTGCGAGAAAGCGCGAAGGAATGGTGCTGTAGCTTTCCGCCAGGTTGGCATAGTTGCGGTACTGGCGCAGCGTGGTGGCGCGTTGCACCGGGCTGGCTTCGCTCGGCATGCTGAACAGCGCAACCTTGGCGCGTACCAACGCGCGGTAGGCTTTATAGAAGTTCAGCACTTCGAGGCCTTGGTAGTCGCCGGTCAATTCCAAGTACTGGCTGATAAAACGGCGTGCCAGGGATTTGAGGCCCCGGTCTTCCAAGTCCATCGCCAAGAAGCCGGTGTCGGCCCATACATCGGTGAAGCGGAACGGTTCGTTGAACTCGATGCAGTCGAAGATCACTACTTGGCCGTCGATCAGCGTGGCGTTGCCCAAGTGGATATCGCCGTGGCATTCGCGAGTGAAGCCTTCCAGTTTGCGCTGTGCCAGCAGTGGCTTGAGGCGCTCGAAGCTGCTTTCAGCCCAGGCTTGCAGGGCTTCCAGTTGTGCCAGGTCAGCCTTGTCGCTGAGGAAGGGGCGGATCTGCTCGAAGTTCTGACGTACTGGCGCCATCACCTCGTCCGGCGTGCCGGCCGGGTGCTCCTGGGGAACCTTAGGCGCGGTGAGATGGAAATGTGCGATCTGCGTGGCCATTTCATCAATGTGCGCGCTGGTCAGTTCACCATTGGCTTGCAGGGTGCTGAGCAGTTGGCTTTGCGGGAACTGGCGCATTTTCAGCGCGTACTCGATCGCAGGGCCGTCGCCGCCCAATTGCGGAGCTTCGGCAGTGCCGGTAATCGGCAACACTTCAAGATACAAATCTTCAGTCAGGCGCTGGTTGAGGCGCAGCTCTTCGTTGCAGAAGTGGCCTCGATCCTTGAGCTGGGTGAAATCCAGGAAGCCGAAGTTCATCGGTTTCTTCAATTTATAAGCGAAGGGGCCAGTCAGGATGACCCAGGAAATATGGGTCTCGATAACTTGAAACGCTTCAACCGGATGGGGATATAAAGCCGGGTTTTGCAGGGCAGCGATCAGGGACTGGCTCACGGGCGATCCTTCAAAGTCTGGGGGAAATCATGGCGGGCATTATGGCTGTTACAGCTGGTCGTGCAAACCGCTGTCCGGCTCATGTTGATCATCAATAAAGTGCGTATAATCCGCCGCCATGACTCGAACCCGATCTCCCCGTTCCCGTAAAAAACCTCCTTCGCGCGGCCTGCGCCCGTGGCTCGGCTGGGCGCTCAAGCTCAGCCTGGTGGGCCTTGTGGTGCTCGCTGGCTTCGCGGTGTACCTCGATGCCGTGGTCCAGGAGAAGTTTTCCGGCAAGCGCTGGACCATTCCGGCCAAGGTGTATGCGCGCCCGCTGGAACTGTTCAGCGGCCAGAAGCTGAGCAAGGAAGACTTCCTGACCGAGCTCGATGCGCTGGGCTACCGCCGCGAAGCTGTGAGCAACGGCCCGGGCGCCGCAGCGGTCAGCGGCAATACCGTCGACCTGAACACCCGTGGCTTCCAGTTCTATGAAGGCCTGGAAAAAGCCCAGCCAGTGCGTGTGCGTTTCTCTGGTGATTACGTCGCCGAGCTGTCGTCGCTCAATGGCTCGAAGTTGCCTGTGGTGCGCCTCGAGCCGCTGCTGATCGGCGGTATTTACCCGAAGAACCTTGAAGATCGCATCCTGATCAAACTCGATCAGGTGCCGCCATATCTGCTCGAAACCCTGGTTGCCGTGGAAGACCGCGATTTCTACAGTCACTGGGGCGTGTCGCCGAAGTCGATTGCCCGCGCGATTTGGGTCAACACCTCCGGCGGTAAGATGACTCAGGGCGGCAGTACGCTGACGCAGCAATTGGTTAAGAACTTCTACCTGACCAACGAGCGCAGCCTGACGCGTAAGCTCACTGAAGCCATGATGGCGATGTTGCTGGAGCTGCATTACAGCAAGCAGGAAATCCTCGAGGCGTACCTCAACGAGGTGTTCGTCGGTCAGGATGGCCAGCGCGCCGTGCACGGTTTTGGCTTGGCCAGTCAGTTCTTCTTTGGCCAGCCATTGTCCGAATTGAAGCTGCATCAGGTCGCATTGCTGGTGGGCATGGTCAAAGGGCCGTCCTACTACAACCCGCGTCGCAACCCGGAGCGTGCGCTTGAGCGCCGTAATCTGGTGCTGGATGTGCTGGAGCAGCAGGGCGTAGCCACCGCTGAACAAGTCGCGGCGGCGAAGAAAATGCCACTGGGTGTAACCACCCGCGGCAAGCTGGCCGACAGCTCGTTCCCAGGCTTTATCGACTTGGTCAAACGTCAACTGCGTGAAGACTACCGCGACGAAGACTTGACCGAAGAGGGCCTGCGGATCTTCACCAGCTTCGACCCGATTCTTCAGATGAAAGCCGAAGCGTCGGTGAGCGACACCTTCAAGCGCCTGACCGGCCGTAAAGGCTCCGATGAAGTCGAAGCTGCCATGGTCGTGACCAACCCGGAAACCGGTGAAGTGCAGGCCATGATCGGCAGTCGCCAAGCCAGCTTTGCCGGTTTCAACCGTGCGCTGGATGCCGTGCGGCCGATTGGCTCGCTGGTCAAGCCGGCGGTTTACCTCACGGCCTTGGAAAAACCGAGTAAATACACCCTGACCAGTTGGCTCTCGGATGACCCACTGTCAGTCAAAGGTGCCAATGGCCAGGTGTGGACGCCGCAGAACTTTGATCGACGCTCCCACGGTACGGTGTTCCTGTACCAGGGGATTGCGCACTCCTACAACATTTCCACCTCACGCCTGGGGCTGGAAGTGGGGGTGCCGAATGTTTTGAAAACCATCGCGCGCCTGGGTGTCACTCGTGAGTTTCCGGCCTTCCCGTCGATTCTGCTCGGCGCTGGCGCCATGACGCCGATGGAAGTGGCAACGATGTACCAGACCCTCGCCAACGGTGGCTTCAATACACCGATGCGGGGCATTCGCAGTGTGCTGACCGCCGAAGGCGAGCCGCTCAAGCGTTACCCGTTCCAGATTCAGCAACGCTTCGATGCGGGCTCCATCTACCTGATCCAGAACGCCATGCAGCGCGTGATGCGCGAAGGCACCGGGCGCTCGGTCTACAGCGTGCTGCCGTCGAACCTGACGCTGGCGGGCAAAACCGGTACCAGTAACGATTCGCGTGACAGCTGGTTCGCCGGCTTCGGCCAGGACGTGCTGGCGGTGGTGTGGTTGGGCCGTGACGATAATGGCAAGACGCCGTTCACCGGTGCGACCGGTGCGCTGCAGGTCTGGACCAGTTTCATGCGCAAGGCCGACCCGCTACCGTTGAACATGCCGCAGCCGGACAACATCGTGCAGGCCTGGATTGATCCGCATACGGGGCAGGGCTCCGATGCCAACTGTCCGGGCGCGGTGCAGATGCCGTATATTCGCGGCAGCGAGCCACCACCCGGAGCCGCATGCGGTGGCAGTGCCCCCGCTGACGCGGACTCGGTGATGGATTGGGTCAAGGGCTGGATGAATTAAGCAAAGAGGGTTTCAAGTGAACAAGTGGTTGATTCCAGCTATTACAGCTCTAGCGGTGCTCAGCGGTTGCTCAAGCGTGCAACGCGGCTCAATTCCCGTAGTGGACTCGAGCACGGCCGTCTCGAATAACGATCGCATCTCGGCCAACGGTGGTTTCCGCCAGACCGTGGTCAAGCGTCCAGCCCAAGCTACCGCTCAAACCATTGCGCAGGATTCGGGTGTGGTGGTGATGGTGCCGGGCGCTGGCGCTGCGACCTCGGCGCCGATCAGTGCCGAGCCGTGGACTCCAGGGCCAAGCACGTCGGGGCCGGTTGATGCCGCGCCGATCCAGACGGCGCCGGTCAATCAAGGCACCTACAACATGCCGTCGACGCCAAGCGGTATTCCGTCGTCGTCCAGTGCTGGTGGCCTGTCGGCCGACGAGCAGTTGGACGGGCCGGTATTGGCCTTGCTGACCACTGCTCAACAGCAGCAGTCCGGTGGCGACTTGAATGGTGCGTCGTCGAGTCTGGAGCGTGCCCAGCGCGTGGCACCGCGCGAGCCGCAAGTGTTGTATCGCCTCGCCCAGGTGCGCATGGCCCAGGGCGATGCGCCGCAAGCCGAACAGTTCGCACGTCGTGGCCTGAGCCTGGCCAACGGCCGACCAGACCTGCAAGCCAACTTGTGGGCCTTGATTGGTGACGCGCGCGCCGCACAAGGCGATGCTGCCGGCGCCGCTCAAGCACGGCAAAAAGCCAAGGTCAGCCTCTGATGGATGTGCGTTTCCCAGCGATTGCCGAACAGTTGTTGCTGATTGAGCGCGAATTGCGTGTACAGGGCTGGTGGGACGAGGTGTCCCCCAGCGTCGAAGCGCTCAGCAGTGTCGAACCGTTTTCGGTCGACACCCTGGATTTCCATCAATGGCTGCAATGGATCTTCCTGGTGCGCATGAAGCAGATCCTCGAGCAGGATCTGCCATTGCCCAATGCATCGGGGATCATGGAAATGGCGGAGATGGTTTACGCCGATCGGCCGCTGGAGAGCCTTGGCTTGCGCAATGCGCTGAAAAAGTTCGACCAACTGATCGTCGACGCTCGTTAATTGCCTGACTGCCGGTTTTTCCGGCAGTCTTGCGCACATTTCTACCGCTTGACGACATTCAGGCGAGTTTTATCCCTCCTCAAGCCTCTTTCTTATACGTTCTCATGCGCTTAGTTGGAAAAAAGCGCAATTATTGCTTGACTTGAAGGGGCTGAAACAGAAGAATCCAAAGTCCGCTGTATCGGGACTGCCAGAAGCAGGCCCGCTCAGCAGATCATGAGGCGCACATCCGCGCCGACCTGTAACACCCGCAACGCGTTACCTCGCGCTGGGTGGGAAAAGCCCGCAACACTTGGGACGATCCCAATACTTGCTCAGTCAGTGCTGACGTAGTCGGCGACCACCGTCGCTCATGCTCTGTTGAGAAGTAAACCTATTAAGACCCGTCGGTTTTTAACGGACGGTATTCTGGCGTTTTAGAGGTGAACAACGTGGAGCTTTTATCTGGCGGTGAGATGCTCGTCCGCTTTTTGCGTGACGAAGGCGTCGACTATATCTACGGGTACCCAGGTGGTGCTCTGCTGCATGTCTACGACGCACTGTTCAAGGAACCGGCTGTTACCCACATCCTGGTTCGCCACGAACAAGCTGCTACCCATATGGCTGACGGCTACGCCCGTGCCACCGGTAAAGCCGGCGTGGTACTGGTAACCTCCGGCCCAGGCGCAACCAATGCCATTACCGGCATCGCGACTGCTTATATGGACTCCATCCCGATGGTGATCATTTCCGGCCAGGTCGCAAGCACCATGGTGGGGACCGATGCATTCCAGGAAACCGACATGATCGGTATCTCCCGGCCGATCGTGAAACACAGCTTCATGATCAAGCATGCGTCGGAAATCCCAGAAGTCATGAAAAAGGCGTTCTACCTCGCACAGTCCGGTCGCCCGGGCCCTGTAGTCGTAGATATCCCGAAAGACATGACCAACCCGGCCGAGAAATTCGAATACATCTTCCCGAAGAAAGCCAAGCTGCGTTCCTACAGCCCGGCCGTTCGTGGGCACTCGGGGCAAATCCGCAAGGCGGCAGAAATGCTCCTGGCGGCCAAACGCCCAGTGCTGTACTCGGGCGGTGGCGTGATTCTGGGTGGCGGTTCCGCACCGTTGACCGAATTGGCCAAACTGCTCAACCTGCCGGTCACCAACACCTTAATGGGCCTCGGCGCATTCCCGGGCACCGACCGTCAGTTCGTCGGCATGCTTGGCATGCACGGCAGCTACACCGCCAACCTGGCCATGCACCACGCCGACGTGATCCTGGCGGTGGGCGCGCGGTTTGATGACCGCGTGATCAACGGCGCGAGCAAGTTCTGCCCGAATGCCAAGATCATCCACATCGACATCGACCCGGCGTCCATCTCCAAGACCATCAAGGCCGACGTGCCGATCGTGGGTCCTGTTGAAAGCGTGTTGACCGAAATGGTTGCAGCGCTGAAGGACATCGGCGAGACGCCGAACAAGGAATCCGTTGCCAGCTGGTGGAAGCAGATCGACGAATGGCGCGGTGACCGCGGCCTGTTCCCTTACGACAAGGGCGACGGCAGCATCATCAAGCCACAAACCGTGATCGAGACCCTGTGCGAAGTGACCAAGGGCGACGCCTTTGTGACCTCCGACGTGGGCCAGCACCAGATGTTCGCCGCGCAGTACTACACGTTCGACAAGCCTAACCGCTGGATCAACTCCGGTGGCCTGGGCACGATGGGCTTTGGTTTCCCTGCGGCCATGGGTGTGAAGCTGAGCTTCCCGGACACCGACGTTGCGTGTGTCACCGGTGAAGGCAGCATCCAGATGAACATCCAGGAGCTGTCGACGTGCTTGCAGTACGGCCTTCCGGTGAAGATCGTCTGCCTGAACAACGGCGTGTTGGGCATGGTTCGTCAGTGGCAGGACATGAGCTACGGTAGCCGCCACTCCCATTCCTACATGGAATCGCTGCCGGATTTCGTCAAGTTGGTTGAAGCCTATGGCCACGTCGGCATTCGCATCACTGATTTGAAAGATCTGAAGCCGAAGATGGAAGAGGCGTTCGCCATGAAGGACCGCCTGGTGTTCCTCGATATTCAAGTGGACACCAGCGAGCACGTCTACCCGATGCAGATCAAAGACGGCTCGATGCGCGACATGTGGCTGAACAAGACGGAGCGTACTTAATCATGCGGCACATTATCTCCCTGCTTCTGGAGAACGAACCCGGCGCTCTGTCTCGTGTTGTCGGCCTGTTTTCGCAACGCAACTACAACATCGAAAGCCTGACCGTGGCCCCAACCGAAGACCCGACCCTGTCGCGCCTGACGTTGACCACCGTGGGCCATGATGAGGTGATCGAGCAGATCACCAAGAACCTCAACAAGCTGATCGAAGTGGTCAAGCTGGTCGACCTGTCGGAAAGTGCCCACATCGAGCGCGAGCTGATGCTGGTCAAGGTCAAGGCCACGGGTGCCCAACGTGCCGAGATCAAACGCACGACTGACATTTATCGCGGGCAGATCGTCGATGTGAGCGCCAGCGTTTATACCGTTCAACTGACCGGTACGAGCGACAAGCTGGACAGCTTCATCCAGTCGATCGGGACGGCCTCGATTCTGGAAACTGTACGCAGTGGTGTCACCGGGATTGCTCGTGGCGACAAAGTACTCAGCATCTAACCCAATTAGTGAATGGCCTAAGGGCCTGGATATATAGAGGAACCTCATGAAAGTTTATTACGAAAAAGATTGTGACCTGTCGATCATCCAGGGCAAAAAAGTCGCCATCATCGGCTACGGTTCCCAGGGCCACGCTCAAGCGTGCAACCTGAAAGACTCCGGCGTTGACGTGACTGTTGGCCTGCGCAAAGGCTCGGCCACTGTTGCCAAGGCTGAAGCCCATGGCCTGAAAGTGACTGACGTTGCTTCCGCCGTGGCTGCTGCCGACCTGGTCATGATCCTGACCCCGGACGAATTCCAATCCGCGCTGTACAAGAACGAAATCGAGCCGAACATCAAGAAGGGCGCCACCCTGGCCTTCTCCCACGGCTTCGCGATTCACTACAACCAGGTTGTGCCGCGTGCTGACCTCGACGTGATCATGATCGCGCCGAAAGCGCCGGGCCACACCGTGCGTTCCGAGTTCGTCAAAGGCGGCGGTATCCCTGACCTGATCGCGATCTACCAGGACGCTTCGGGCAATGCCAAAAACGTTGCACTGTCCTACGCCGCTGGCGTGGGTGGCGGTCGTACCGGCATCATCGAAACCACCTTCAAGGACGAGACCGAAACCGACCTTTTCGGCGAACAAGCCGTTCTGTGCGGCGGTACCGTGGAACTGGTTAAAGCCGGTTTCGAAACCCTGGTTGAAGCTGGCTACGCGCCGGAAATGGCCTACTTCGAATGCCTGCACGAACTGAAGCTGATCGTTGACCTCATGTACGAAGGCGGTATCGCCAACATGAACTACTCGATCTCCAACAACGCCGAATACGGCGAGTACGTGACCGGCCCGGAAGTGATCAACGCCGAGTCCCGTCAGGCTATGCGCAACGCCCTGAAACGTATTCAGGACGGCGAGTACGCCAAAATGTTCATCAGCGAAGGCGCAACCGGCTACCCTTCGATGACCGCCAAGCGTCGTAACAACGCCGCCCACGGTATCGAGATCATCGGCGAGCAACTGCGCTCCATGATGCCGTGGATCGGTGCCAACAAGATCGTCGACAAAGCCAAAAACTAAGTCGTACGCATCAAGAGAAAACGCGGCTTAGGCCGCGTTTTTTCGTTTAAGGGGCGGGTTCTGGTATAAAGCTGCATCGTTTGCGGGCGAACACTCGCCGCAAGTATTTGTCGAATTTTTTTCACACCGTTGCAAGGTAAAGTCCATGAGCGAACGTCCCGAAGAGCCACACCAGGCCTCTGACGCCGAAAGCCTGCTGCCGATCGATGAGCATGTCGAGGAAGGGCACGATGCGGAAGGTCGCAAGGTCCGGCATCGTGGCATCTATCTTCTGCCCAACCTGTTCACCACGGCAAATCTGTTTGCCGGGTTCTATTCCATCATCAACTCCATGAGCGCTCAAAGCGCGTTGGCGGCGGGTGATGCGGCGAGTGCCAGCAAGTATTTCGGCTTTGCTGCCATCGCGATTTTCGTGGCCATGGTGCTCGACGGCCTTGATGGTCGCGTGGCGCGCATGACCAATACGCAGAGTGCCTTCGGCGCCGAGTACGACTCGCTGTCGGACATGGTTGCCTTCGGTGTTGCGCCTGCACTGCTGGCGTTTGCGTGGGCACTGGGTGATATGGGCAAGGTCGGCTGGATGGTCGCCTTCATCTATGTCGCCGGTGCCGCTTTGCGTCTGGCACGCTTCAACACCCAGGTAGGCACTGCCGACAAGCGTTACTTCATTGGCCTTGCCAGCCCGGCGGCTGCGGGCGTAGTGGCCGGTATTGTCTGGGCATTCAGTGACTACGGCATCCAGGGTTCGAAGATGTCGTTCCTGGTGGCTTTGATGGTTGCGGCCGCCGGCATGCTGATGGTCAGCAACATCAAGTACAACAGCTTCAAGGAGTTCGACCTCAAGGGGCGCGTGCCTTTCGTGGCTATCCTGGTGGTGGTGCTGGTGTTCGCGGTCGTCTTCAGCGATCCGCCGCGTATCCTGCTGCTGGCGTTCCTGGTCTACGCCGCTTCGGGGCCGATTCAGTACCTGCTGCATCTGCGCCGCGACAAAACATTGTCTTAATGTAATGTTCCCCATACTCCGCAGTCTATTGGTGCATCAGTCCTCCAAAGCTGCGGAGTTGCCATGTTAATCAAGATCCCCAAAGCGTCCGATTGTCACGAATCGGATGTCACGCCTGAATCTTTCTATCTCTCTCGCCGCAGCCTGCTCGGTGGTGCGCTTGCCGGAGTGGCTGCCAGCACCTTGCCGCGCTGGGCCAATGCCGACAATGCTGCGCGTTATGCCGATGTTGAGCCGGGCAAGGCGCCGAACTGGTTTGCCGAGAAATTGCCAAGTACTAAATGGCAGGCGGTTACCGTGAAGGACGAGGCCATCACGCCTTTCAAGGACGCGACCCACTACAACAACTTCTATGAGTTCGGTACAGGCAAGGGCGACCCGGCGACGAATGCCGGTTCACTCAAGACCGAGCCGTGGAGTGTTGTAATCGATGGGGAGGTTGCGAAGCCTGGGCGCTATGCCTTGGAAGACTTCATGAAGCCTTACCAGTTGGAAGAGCGGATCTACCGTTTGCGCTGTGTTGAGGCGTGGTCGATGGTCATTCCATGGATGGGCTTTCCGATCTCGGCCTTGCTCAAGCAGGTTGAGCCGACCTCCAAGGCCAAGTACATCCGCTTTGAAACCCTGCAGGACCCCAAAAGCATGCCGGGCCAACGCTCGAGTTTTGGCTTGATTGACTGGCCCTATGTAGAAGGGTTGCGTCTGGACGAGGCGATGAATCCTTTAGCGATCCTTGCGGTGGGCATGTATGGGCGGGAACTGCCTAACCAGAATGGCGCGCCGTTGCGTTTGGTGGTGCCGTGGAAGTATGGCTTTAAAAGTGTGAAATCCATTGTGCGGATCAGCCTGGTGAGTGAACAGCCCAAAACCACTTGGCAAAGTATTGCTGCGGATGAGTATGGGTTCTACGCAAACGTGAACCCTACGGTCGATCATCCTCGCTGGACTCAGGCGCGGGAGCGTCGCTTGCCGAGTGGTTTGTTCAGTCCGAATGTGCGCGAGACGCAAATGTTCAACGGCTACTCGGATGAGGTTGCCTCTCTTTATACCGACCTCGATTTGCGGAAGAACTACTGATGCGGTATCCGATCTGGCGCATTGGCGTCTTTATAGCTGCTGCGGTGTGGCCATTTTTCTGGCTGTATGAGGCATGGAGTTCTGTTCTCGGACCTGATCCAGGCAAAGTGCTGATGGATCGGTTGGGGCTTGGTACGTTAATTCTGTTGCTTATTACGCTGGGCATGACGCCGCTGCAGAAGCTGAGCGGGTGGGCAGGGTGGATTGCCGTTCGCAGACAGCTGGGGCTCTGGTGTTTTGCGTATGTGGTTTTGCACTTGGCAGCTTACTGCGTATTTATCCTTGGGCTGGATTGGTCGCAATTAGGGGTGGAGTTGCGTAAGCGGCCTTACATTATTGTTGGCGCGCTGGGCTTCCTGTGCTTATTGGTGCTGGCGGTAACCTCCAATCGCTATAGCCAGCGCCGGCTGGGTAGTCGTTGGAAAAAGCTGCACCGCTTGGTGTATGTGATTGTTGGGCTCGGTTTGCTGCATATGTTGTGGATCGTGCGGGCCGATCTGAAGGAGTGGGCTATCTATGCAACTATAGGGGCACTGCTTTTGATCCTGCGGATTCCGCCTGTAATGCG
>NZ_CP080330.1:2530000-5932500 GCF_022648765.1 Pseudomonas sp. ArH3a | reverse complement strand
TCGAGCAGGTACGAAAGTAGGTCTTAGTGATCCGGTGGTTCTGTATGGAAGGGCCATCGCTCAACGGATAAAAGGTACTCCGGGGATAACAGGCTGATACCGCCCAAGAGTTCATATCGACGGCGGTGTTTGGCACCTCGATGTCGGCTCATCACATCCTGGGGCTGAAGCCGGTCCCAAGGGTATGGCTGTTCGCCATTTAAAGTGGTACGCGAGCTGGGTTTAGAACGTCGTGAGACAGTTCGGTCCCTATCTGCCGTGGACGTTTGAGATTTGAGAGGGGCTGCTCCTAGTACGAGAGGACCGGAGTGGACGAACCTCTGGTGTTCCGGTTGTCACGCCAGTGGCATTGCCGGGTAGCTATGTTCGGAATAGATAACCGCTGAAAGCATCTAAGCGGGAAACTAGCCTCAAGATGAGATCTCACTGGGACCTTGAGTCCCCTGAAGGGCCGTCGAAGACTACGACGTTGATAGGTTGGGTGTGTAAGCGCTGTGAGGCGTTGAGCTAACCAATACTAATTGCCCGTGAGGCTTGACCATATAACACCCAAGCAATTTGACTACTTCGGACTTGGAAACAAGTAGAAGCATCAGATTGCGGTGTGTGAAGACGATAGAACCGAAAGTTCGATCTCACAAAACACCGAAAGCTATCACATACCCAATTTGCTGAAGCGAGGCCATAAGGTCACGACTCAGTACCCGAATTTCTTGACGACCATAGAGCATTGGAACCACCTGATCCCATCCCGAACTCAGCAGTGAAACGATGCATCGCCGATGGTAGTGTGGGGTTTCCCCATGTGAGAGTAGGTCATCGTCAAGATTAAATTCCAGAACCCCTGTTTGCTAACGCAAACAGGGGTTTTGTTTTGGGCGGTCGAAAACTGTAGCAACCTATGGACCATCGCTTAATGCGGCCCGCCTCGTTTGCAGCTTGCGGTCGCCTTCAATGCTAAAGTCCATGCCTCGATTTTGCTTTTCCCAAGGAAGCCGTTATGCCGGATGCGACGTCCCTCAGCGCTGGATTCATGGTGGTTCACGGCAACCGCCTGGACGAACTGCGCAGCCTGGTAGTCAGCTGGATGCGCCGTTATCCGCTCGCTCCCCTGGAAAACGAAATCGCCCTGGTGCAAAGCAACGGCATCGCCCAATGGCTGAAACTAGCCCTGGCCGAAGACCCGGAAGAGGGTGACACGGGCGGCTGCGGCATTGCTGCGGCCATCGATGTGCAGCTCCCCGGCAGTTTCATGTGGCAGCTCTATCGCATGGTCCTGGGCAAAGACGAGATCCCACCCAAGTCCCTGCTCGATAAAGCCCCACTGACCTGGCGCCTGATGCGCCTGCTCCCGGAGCTCATCGACCAACCGCATTTCGAGCCCCTGCAGCGCTTCCTCACCCACGACACTGACCTACGCAAACGCTATCAACTCGCCGAACGTCTGGCCGACTTGTTCGACCAATACCAGGTCTATCGCGCTGACTGGCTAGAAGACTGGGCCGCCGGCCGCCACCAACTGCGCAATGGTCGAGGTGAATCAAAACCCCTTAACCCCGCGAACTGCTGGCAGGCAGAACTATGGCGTGCACTGCTGTTGGACGTAGGTGAAGAGGGCATGGCCGAAAGCCGCGCCGGTGTTCACCAGCGCTTCATCGAACGCATCAATACCCTGGAGAAAGCCCCGCCAGGCTTGCCGTCCCGAGTGATCGTTTTCGGCATTTCGTCACTGCCCGCGCAAGCCCTGGAAGCCCTCGCCGGCTTAGCAAGGTTCAGCCAAGTCTTGCTCTGTGTGCACAACCCTTGCCGCCACCATTGGTCCGACATCGTCGCCGACAAAGACCTGCTGCGTAACGAATACAAACGCCAAGCGCGCAAGGCTGGCATGCCGGTCGTCATCGACCCACAAACCCTGCACCAGCACGCACACCCGTTGCTCGCCGCCTGGGGCAAACAGGGCCGTGATTACATCAGCCTGCTGGACAGTTACGACGACCCCAACAGCTACCGCGCCGCCTTCCGCGACGGCCGCATCGACCTGTTCAGCGAAAGCGAGCCCACTACGCTGCTCAATCAGTTGCAGGACGACATTCTCGAACTGCGCCCACTCAACGAAACACGCGAGCTGTGGCCGGGCGTCGACCTCAATAACGACAGCTCCATCCGCTTCCATATCGCCCACAGCGCCCAACGCGAAGTGGAAATTCTCCACGACCAATTACTCCAGCGCTTCAGCGCCGATCCCACGCTGCGCCCGCGCGACATCATCGTCATGGTCCCCGACGTCGACAGCTACGCGCCGCACATTCGCGCCGTGTTTGGCCAGCTTGAGCGAAGCGACCCACGCTTTATCCCGTTCACTCTCACCGACCAAGGCCAGCGCGGCCGCGACCCTCTGCTGATCGCCGTCGAACACCTGCTCAAACTCCCCGACAGCCGCTTCCCCGTCAGCGAAATCCTCGACCTGCTCGACGTCCCCGCCCTGCGCGAACGTTTCGCCATCAAGGAACGCGATCTGCCTACGCTGCACCGCTGGATCGAAGGCGCAGGCATCCGTTGGGGCCTTAATGCCGAACAACGCGCCGGCCTCGGCCTTCCCCATGAGCTGGAACAAAACAGCTGGCGGTTCGGCCTGCGCCGCATGCTGCTGGGTTACGCCGTCGGCACCGGTGTCGCCTGCGACGGCATTGAACCCTACGACGAAATCGGCGGCCTTGACGCGGCCCTCATCGGCCCCCTGGTCTCGTTGCTCGATGCGCTAAACGACGCCCATCAAGCCCTGTCCCAACCGGCAGCCCCTCAAGCATGGGGCGAGCGCCTGCAACGCCTGATGCAACTGTTCTTCCTGCCCAGCAGCGAACACGACGACTACCTGCTGGGCCAACTCGAACAGCTCAGAGAAGACTGGCTGGAAACCTGTGAGTCCGTCGGCCTACAAGATGAGTTACCGCTCACCGTAGTTCGTGAAGCCTGGCTGGCCGGCTTGGACCAAGGCCGGCTGTCCCAGCGTTTTCTCGCTGGAGCTGTCAATTTCTGCACCCTGATGCCCATGCGCGCCATCCCGTTCAAACTCGTCTGCCTGCTCGGCATGAACGACGGCGACTACCCGCGCGCGCAACCGCCGCTGGACTTCGACCTGATGGGCAGCGACTACCGCCCCGGCGACCGTTCCCGCCGCGAAGACGACCGCTACTTGCTGCTCGAAGCCCTGCTGTCCGCCCGCGACCAGCTCTACATCAGTTGGGTAGGCCGCAGCATCCGCGACAACAGCGAGCGTCCGGCCTCGGTACTGATCGGCCAACTACGCGACCATATCGCCAGTGGCTGGCATAACGCACACACAGAACAACCGCTGCTGGATGCGATGACCCAGGAACACCCGCTTCAACCGTTCAGTGCCCGCTACTTCCATGCAGGCGATCCGCTGTTCAGCTACGCACGCGAGTGGCAGTTGCTCCACGAAGCACCCGACGCTCTCTTAAAAGAAGACGAACTGGCGCAACACCAACAAGAAGAACCCTTGAGCCTCGGCCAGTTGCAGGACTTCCTGCGCAACCCGGTCAAACACTTCTTCAGCCAGCGTCTGAAAGTGTTCTTCGAAGCCGCCGAAGTGCCGCTGGCCGATGAAGAACCCTTCGTGCTCGACGCGCTGCAACGCTACAGCCTCAGCGACAGCCTGCTGAACGCCGCACTGACCCAGCCCGACCACGTGGATCGAGCGCTCAACGCCCAAGCACTGCGCCTGCAAGGCAGCGGCTTGTTGCCGATGGTCGGTTTTGGCGAATGCCTGCGTAACGAACTGATCGAGCCTCTGCCCGATCTGCTGCAGCGCTACCAACACTTATTGGCGCTCTGGCCCACGCCACAAACAACCGCCGAACCGATCAGTTTTGAGCATCAAGGCCTCCAGCTGGAAGGCTGGATCAGCGGCCTGCATCGGCGCGGTGATGGCGGATTGCTAAGTGTGACCACCATCCCCAACAGCATCGGCTCAATCAAGACGCGCAAGTGGCATCGCCTTATCCGCCCGTGGGTCAATCACGTGGTCGCCTGTGCCTGCGGCCTGCCGCTCAGCACCGGGTTGGTCGCCAGTGACGACACCTTGCTCCTGGCCCCGCTGGAAAAGTTCGCTGCCCAGGAAATCCTCGGCAACCTGCTGCTGGCCTGGCACACCGGCATGCGCAAACCACTCCCGGTTGCCGTCAAAACCGCCTTCGCTTGGCTTGGCCAAACCGACCCCGCCAAGGCCCAGGCCGCCGCCAGTAAAGCTTACGAAGGCGACGGCCTGACCACCGACGGCGAACGCCGCGAAACCCCGGCGCTCACCCGCCAGTTCCCCGACTACGCCACGCTCATCGCCAGTGAAGAATTCGAAGGCTGGGCCGAAACCCTGTATCGCCCGTTGATCAACGCCCCCTGGCGATCGCTCAGCAGTGAGGAGGCCAGCGCATGATCACTAAACCTTTGGCTCTGGCCTTCCCGCTCAAAGGCAGCCAGCTGATTGAAGCCAGCGCCGGCACCGGCAAGACCTTCACCATTTCCGCCCTGTATCTGCGCCTGGTGCTGGGCCACGGTGGTGATGAGTCTGGCTTCGGCCGCGAACTGTTGCCGCCGCAAATCCTGGTGGTGACCTTCACCGACGCCGCCACCAAAGAGCTGCGCGAACGCATCCGCATTCGTCTGGCCGAGGCCGCGCGCTTCTTCCGCGAAGAAATCGAGCAACCGGACACCCTGATCGCCGACCTGCGCGACGAATACCCACCCGAGCAATGGCCAGCCTGCGCCAATCGCCTGGACATCGCCGCCCAATGGATGGACGAGGCCGCCGTCTCGACCATCCACAGTTGGTGCCAGCGCATGCTGCGCGAACATGCGTTCGACAGTGGCAGCCTGTTCACCCAAACCCTGGAAACCGACCACAGCGACCTGCTCGGCGAAGTGCTGCGCGACTACTGGCGGCTGTTCTGCTACCCGATGCACGACGACGCGCTCAATTGGGTACGCAAAAATTGGAGTGGCCCCGCCGCGCTGATGCCGCGCGTGCGTGCGCTGTTCGGCAGCGAACGGCCTACCGACGAAAGCCGCGAGCCCGCCGAGCTGATCAACGCCTGCCTGCAAGAGCGCCGCCAAGCGCTGGTCACCCTCAAGGCGCCGTGGCAACAATGGGCCGTCGAGCTGCGCGACATCTGCCTGCAAGCCGTGGCCGCCAAAGCCGTCGATGGCCGCAAGATGCAAGCGCGTTACTTCGAGCCCTGGTTCGAAAAGATCAGCGCCTGGGCCGCTGACGAAACCGTTGAGCAACTGGACATCGGCACCGGCTTCACCCGCCTGACGCCCGACGGCATGGCCGAAGCCTGGAAGGGCGAGCCGCCGCGCCATCCCGGCATCGACGCCATGGCCCACCTCAAAGCCAGCCTCGACGCGTTGCCCACCCCCGACGCCGCCGTGTTGCAACACGCCGCCGGCTGGGTAGGTAAACGCTTCGAAGAAGAAAAACGCCGCCGTGCCGAAATGGGCTTCGACGACATGCTGATCCGCCTCAACGCCGCCCTGCAAACAGATGGCGGCGAGCGCCTGGCCAGTGTGATCCGCGAGCAGTTCCCGGTCGCCCTGATCGACGAATTCCAAGACACCGACCCGGTGCAATACAGCATCTTCGACAGCATCTACCGCATCGAAGAAAACCACCTCGACAGCGGCCTGTTCCTGATCGGCGACCCCAAGCAGGCGATCTACGCCTTCCGTGGCGCCGACATCTACACCTACCTGCGCGCTCGCCAGTCCACCACCGGCCGCCACCACACCTTGGGCACCAACTTCCGCTCCAGCCATGCGATGGTCGAGGCGGTGAACCACGTGTTCCAGCGCGCGGAAACCGGCCGTGGCGCATTCCTGTTTCGCGAGCCGAATGGCGATAACCCGGTGCCATTCCACTCGGTGCTGTCCCAAGGCCGCAAAGAGCAACTGCAAGTCGATGGCCACACGCTGCCGGCGATGCACCTCTGGCACCTGCCCACCGATCAACCGATTTCCAACGCGGTGTATCGCCAACAACTGGCCGCTGCCTGCGCCACGCACATTGTCGAGTTGCTCAATGGCGGACAGCAAGGCACGGCCGGCTTCGTAAAAGAACACAGCTTTAAAGGCGTACTGCCGTCAGACATCGCCATCCTCGTGCGCGACGGCAAGGAGGCCCAAGCCGTGCGCGCCGAGTTGGCCGCCCGTGGCTTGCGCAGTGTGTACCTGTCGGACAAAGACTCAGTCTTCGCCGCCCAGGAAGCCCACGACCTGCTGGCCTGGCTCAAGGCCTGCGCCGAGCCGGACGTCGAGCGCCCACTGCGCGCCGCGCTGGCCTGCGTCACCTTGAACTTGTCATTGCCGGAACTGGAGCGTCTGAACCAGGACGAATTGGCGTGGGAAACCCGCGTGATGCAGTTCCGTGGCTACCGCGCGATCTGGCGCAGCCAAGGCGTGCTGCCGATGCTGCGGCGGCTGCTGCACGATTTCAAACTGCCGCAAACCCTGATCGCCCGCAGTGACGGCGAACGTGTGCTGACCAACCTGTTGCACCTCAGCGAGCTGCTGCAACAGGCCGCGTCGGAGTTGGACGGCGAACAGGCGCTGATCCGCCATCTGGCTGAGCACTTGGCGCTGTCGGGCCAGGCCGGTGAGGAGCAGATCCTGCGCCTGGAAAGTGATGAGCAACTGGTCAAGGTGGTGACCATCCACAAGTCCAAAGGCCTGGAATACGACTTGGTCTTCCTGCCGTTCATCTGCTCGGCCAAACCGGTGGATGGCAGCCGTCTGCCGCTGCATTACCACGACGAACACGGCAAATCCCAGGTCAGCCTGCGGCCCACCGCCGAGCTGATTGCCCAAGCCGACGATGAGCGCCTGGCCGAAGACCTGCGCTTGTTCTACGTCGCCCTCACACGCGCCAAACATGCGTGCTGGCTCGGCATTGCCGACCTCAAGCGCGGCAATAACAGCAGCTCGGTACTGCACCTGTCAGCCCTGGGTTACTTGCTCGGCGCCGGTGCATCGTTGGGCGAGTCCGCCGCACTGGCGCGCTGGTTGCTGGACCTGCAAGAAGGCTGCGCCGCCATCCACTACGCCCCCGTGCCCGACGCGCAAGACAGCCTGTTCCACCCGCCGCGCAACGAAGCCATCTTGCTCGCGCCGTTGCTGCCCAAGCGCAAGGCCGCTGAAAACTGGTGGATCGCCTCCTACAGTGCATTGCGCATTGGCGACAGCATGAGCGCCGCGCCCCTCGAAGCGCCGGAAAGCCCACAAGCCCAGAAGCTGTTCGACGACGAGCGCCTCGACCCTGATGCACCGCGCGAAGTGGCGGCGTCCGGCGGCGACATTCACCGTTTCCCACGCGGACCTAACCCCGGCACCTTCCTCCACGGCCTGCTGGAATGGGCGGGAGAGGAGGGTTTCAACGTCACCCCCGAGGCCATCGCAAAAGCCGTGGGCGCGCGCTGTAATCGGCGCGACTGGGAAGGTTGGATCGTCACCCTCAGCGGTTGGCTGGGCCACCTGCTGCAAACGCCGCTGCCTGTGGATAACGATCGCGTCACCCTGAGCAGCCTGCAGCAGTACCAGATTGAAATGGAGTTCTGGTTCGCCAGCCACAAAGTCGATGTGCTCGCCCTCGACAAGCTGGTGTGCCAATACACCCACAACGGAGTGTCCCGCGTCGCCGCCGAACCGGTGCTGCTCAACGGCATGTTCAAAGGCTTTATCGACCTGACCTTCGAACACGACGGCCGCTATTACGTGGCCGACTACAAATCCAACTGGCTCGGCCCTGACGATTCGGCCTACACCTTAGACGCCATGGAACAGTCGATCCTCGAGCATCGGTACGACCTGCAATACGTGCTTTACCTACTGGCCCTGCACCGCCAACTCAAGGCACGCCTGCCGGATTACGACTATGACCGCCACGTCGGCGGTGCGCTGTACCTGTTCCTGCGCGGCACCCAAGCCGTGAGCCAGGGCGCCTATTTCACCCGGCCACCCCGGGAACTGATTGAAGGCTTGGACCTGTTGTTCCAGGGCAAACCCATACCGCCCAAGGTCGAGCCCGCCTGGGAACAAGGAGTGCTGTTATGAGCCTGTCGCCGTTACCGCTTGAGGCGTTAGTGCCCCTCAGCCGCGCCGCGGACCTGGTGCAACTGCTGGCGCGTTGGGTTGACCGTGGCTGGCTGCGCGCGCTGGACAAAGCCTTCGTCGGCTTCCTGCACGAACTCGATCCGCAGGCCGACCCGCTGGTCTTGCTCGCTGCCGCATTAACCAGCCACCAACTGGGCCATGGCCACGTGTGCCTCGACCTGTTCGAAACCCTCAAAGCGCCGGATTTCGCCTTGTCGCTGCCACCCGAAGGCGACCTGCAAACCGGCGCCATGGTGTTGCCGTCGCAATTGCTCGACGGCCTCGACGGCGCCCATTGGTGCCATGCGTTGGCCTCGAGCCAATTGGTCGCGCTGGCCGTCGATGGCAGCGACGCCGCGCAAAGCCGCCCCTTGGTGCTGTCCGGCAAACGCCTGTATTTGCGCCGCTACTGGACCTACGAACGGCGCATCGACACGGCTTTGCGCCTGCGCCTGGCCACCCAGGAAAACGTCGCGGCTGATTTGCCGCAGCGCCTCAACAGCCTGTTCGACCAGCCGCCGCCCGATGGCGTGATCGACTGGCAGAAACTCGCCTGCGCCCTGGCCACTCGCGGTGCCTTCAGCATCGTTACCGGCGGCCCGGGCACCGGCAAGACCACCACTGTGGTGCGCCTGCTCGCGCTGTTGCAGGCGCCCGCCGTGGAAGCCGGCAGCCCGTTGCGCATCCGTTTGGCCGCGCCCACCGGCAAAGCCGCCGCACGCCTCACCGAATCCATCAGCCAGCAAGTGCTGTCGCTGAACGTGCCGGGCAGCGTGCGGGAAAAAATCCCGACCCAGGTCACCACTGTTCACCGCCTGTTGGGCAGCCGCCCGGGCACGCGGCACTTCCGCCACCACATTGGCAACCCATTGCCCCTGGACGTGCTGGTGGTGGACGAAGCCTCGATGATCGACCTGGAAATGATGGCCAACCTGCTGGACGCCTTGCCGCCTCACGCACGCTTAGTGTTGCTGGGCGACAAGGACCAACTCGCCTCGGTGGAAGCCGGCGCCGTACTCGGCGACTTATGCCGCGACGCCGAAGCCGGCTGGTACAGCCCCGACACGCGCCAATGGCTGCAAGCAGTGAGCGGCGAAGACCTCAGCGCCAGCGGCCTGCACGAAGACCTCGACGCCACCCACCCACTGGCCCAACAAGTGGTGATGCTGCGCTACTCGCGGCGTTTCGGCGAAGGCAGCGGCATCGGCCAACTGGCGCGCTGGGTCAACCAGCAAAACGCCGAAGAGGCGCGCAAACTGCTCGCCGCCCGCAGCCACCACGACCTGTTCTGCCTCAGCCTCAAGGGCGAGCACGACCATGCCCTTGAGCGCCTGGTGCTGGACGGGCAGGGCGACGAAGCCCAGGGTTATCGCTATTACCTGAACCTGCTGCAAAGCGCGCGCCCAGCCCTCGATACACCCCGTGAAGACTTGGCCTGGACCCACTGGGCCCAGCAACTGCTGCAAGCCTTCGACGCGTTCCAACTGCTCTGCGCCGTGCGCAAAGGCCCCTGGGGCGTGGAGGGGCTGAACCTGCGCATCACCGCCGCCTTGCGCAAAGTGCGGCTGATCGAAGGCGACGACCAATGGTACGAAGGCCGCCCCGTGCTGATGACCCGCAACGATTACGGCCTGGGCTTGATGAACGGTGACATCGGCATCGCCCTGAAGCTGCCCGAAAGCGACGGCGGCCCCCACGTGCTGCGCGTGGCCTTCCCACGCAACGATGGCCAGGGCGGCGTGCGCTTTGTACTGCCCAGCCGTCTGAATGACGTAGAAACCGTGTACGCCATGACCGTGCACAAATCCCAGGGCTCGGAATTTACCCACACCGCGCTGATCCTGCCGGATGCACTGAACCCGGTGCTGACCAAAGAACTGATCTACACCGGCATCACCCGCGCCAAGCGCTGGTTCAGCTTGATCGAACCGCGTGGTGGCGTGTTTGAGGAAGCCGTACGGCGCAAGGTCAAGCGCTTGAGCGGGCTGATGCTGGAATTGGACGTGCCGGCTGAAAAAAACTGACTGATCGGTCATGAAATATTTCTGATTCAGTCGACTGATTTTTCTGAAAAAATAGCGGATCTCGCGAAGTCGGCTCTTCGCGGGGTTTTCCGTTGCTGTGCTATCGTTGCGGCATTAGCCTGAAAAAAAACCTGAAAAAACACCTGAGAGAATTGCTGCAATGACCGTGGCTGTCTCGCCCACAGAGCGTAGTTTGAGCTGGAGACGCATGTTACTGGTGGCGGTTCTGTGCCTGCTCGCGCCGTTTGCCAATGCGCAAACGCCAAGCCCGGCAGACCACCGTGCCCAGGCAGTCACCCAAGTGGTACTCGGCATCCTCAGTTACGCGCGCTGGCCGGTGGAGCCTGCACAACTGCGGCTGTGCATCGTCGGCCCCACCCAATACACCGATGATCTGATCAAAGGCACCACTCAGGCCACGGGGCGCCCGGTAGTGGTGAAGCGCCTGCTGGCCGACAATCCTGACATCCTCAGTGCTTGCGACGCCGTGTACATCGGCAAACTCTCCGACGATGAGCGCACTCGGCTGTTCGCGTCGCTGATCGGCCACCCGGTGCTCAGCATCAGCGAAGGCGGCGACCGATGCACCGTGGGCAGCCTGTTCTGCCTGCGCGTGGGCGATGCGCAGGTGTCGTTTGAGGTCAACTTGGACTCCGTCGCCCGCAGTGGCGTGCGCATTCACCCCAGCGTGTTGCAACTGTCCCGTCGTCGAGCGCCGACGCCATGAGTAACCCGAAAGCGCGGCCGACGTTGCGTTCGGTCATTGGCCGTGGGCATTTGATCCTGGCGTTGGTCGCCGTGACCTTGGCCAGCGTGTCCCTGACCCTGCTCGGCGTGCTGGCGCTGCGGGTGTATGCCGAGCACAACCTGCACCTGATCGCGCGTTCCATCAACTACACCGTGGAAGCGGCGGTGGTGTTCGACGACAGCGCCGCGGCTACCGAAGCCCTGAGCCTGATTGCGTCGACTGAAGAGGTGGCCCAGGCTGAAGTCTTTGATGACAGCGGCAAGTTGCTCGCGCAATGGGTGCGGCCGGATACCGGGCTGCTGTCGCGGGTTGAACTGGCAGTCGCGCACACCTTGCTCGAGCAGCCCATCAGCCAGCCGGTTTTGCATCAAGGGCAAGCCGTCGGCAGCATTCACCTGGTCGGCCATGGCGGCAGCCTGCTGCGCTTCCTGCTCAGCGGCCTGGCCGGGATCCTCATCTGCACCGCCCTAAGCGCCTGGGTGGCGCTCTACCTGGCGCGCCGCTTGCTGCAGGGCATTACCGAACCGCTGCAAAGCCTCGCCGCCGTGGCCCACGCCGCCCGTAGCGAGCGCGACTTTGACCGGCGCGTGCCACCGGCGCAGATCGCCGAACTCGACAGCCTGGGCAGCGACTTCAATGCCTTGCTCGGCGAGATGGAAGCTTGGCAAAGCCACCTGCAAAGTGAGAATGAAACCCTGGCCCACCAGGCCAGCCACGACAGCCTGACCGGCCTGCCCAATCGCGCGTTTTTCGAAGGCCGGCTGATTCGCGCCCTGCGCAGCGCCGCCAAGGTCAACGAACGGGTCGCCGTGTTGTTCCTCGACAGCGACCGCTTCAAAGACATCAACGACAACTTCGGCCACGCCGCCGGTGATGCCGTGCTGGTCGCCGTCGCCGAGCGCGTGCGTGCGCAATTGCGTGAAGATGATCTGGTAGCGCGCTTGGGCGGCGATGAATTTGCGGTGCTGCTGGCGCCGCTGCACAAAGTTGAAGACGCGCAGCGCATCGCCGACAAGATCATTGCCAGCATGGACAAACCGATCCCACTGCCCGGCAACACCCAGGTGTTGACCTCTCTCAGTATCGGCATTGCCGTTTATCCCGATCATGGTGCCACCCCCGGCACCCTGCTTAATGCCGCCGATGCGGCGATGTACCAGGCCAAACGATTATCCCAGGGCGGCCAGCAAACGGCGGAATCGGAGCCCACCGCCGCAAATGTTAACCACAGGAGTTGATCCCTTGTTCTCGACCGCACGTTTTATGTTTATTACCTTACTGGTGGCATTCCTTGCCCTCGGCGGCTGCCAGACGCCCCCACCCAAAGGCCTGACCCCGGCCCAAGTCGCAGTCCTCAAACAACAAGGCTTCGAACTCACCGACGAAGGCTGGGCCTTCGGCCTGTCGGGCAAAGTGCTGTTCGGCAGCGACGTTGAAAGCCTCAACAAAGCCAGCACCGACATCGTCGAACGCATCGGCAAAGCCCTGGTCGGCGCCGGCATCGACCGCGTACGCGTAGACGGCCACACTGACGCCTCGGGCAAAGAGAGCTACAACCAGCAACTGTCCCTGCGCCGCGCCAAAAGCGTGGGCAAAGTGCTGACCGGTGTGGGCATGAAAGAAGAAAACATCCAACTGCGCGGTCTGGGCAGCAGCGAACCGGTGGCGCCGAACACCACGGTAGCGGGGCGCACCGAGAATCGGCGCGTGTCGATTGTGGTGATCGCCGACTAAGCGCCTCACCGCTAGAAGCGGACGCAGAGCGTCCAAGGCGGTATTCCCACGCAGAGCGTGGGAACGATCTAAACGATCTCAAATGTTGCAATGCAATCCAAGGTGGGAGCTGGCTTGCCTGCGATAGCGGTGTATCAGTAGCCGATGTGCTGACTGACCCACCACCATCGCAGGCAAGCCAGCTCCCACACTTATATCCGATCGTTCCCACGCCCCGCGTGGGAATGCATCCTGTGACGCTCTGCGTCACGACTTCAACAGCAGACGCAGAGCGTCCGGGGCGGCATTCCCACGCAGAGCGTGGGAACGATCTGGCGTTTAGCTCGCGGGCGTCATCGCCTGCGTCAAGTCATCCACCACGGCCTTGCCCATCTCACACAGGTAATGCGCGGCCCATGCGTATTGCTCGCCGCGCACATCCATGGCGGCTTCCATGGCGAGTTTCTTGGAGTAAAAAAGCAGGGTGGAGGCGTGTTCCAGGGCTTGCTCAATCGGCATGCCGGAGTTGACGCGGAAAAGGGGTTTTTGGTTTTCGCCGTAATCGCCGAAGGTGACGATGCCGAGGGTGGTGATGGAGGAAAGCGGTGGATCGGGGACGATTTTTGACATGATGTTTCCCAAATTTGCAGTAGGGGTCACCACGGCATGTCGCTAAACATGAAGAGGTGGCAGCTGTACACGGGTTAGCGAACCGGTAAATTTGGGAACCCGGCAGACCCGAAGGTCTCCCGCGTACAGCCGCCATAAAACGGTAAAGACAGGTAGACCTGGCAATACTCTGGCATCACATCCCAACTAATCCGAGTCGCTAAACCCGATCGCTGATGAGCAGCGAAGTCAGGAGGCTAGTGACCCAAACGGTAAGGCGCAATAGGGCAGAGAGTCTCTAGGAAACGTCCTGCAAATTAAAGCGAATCGTCGTTGATGGCCCTTTAATCCGCGAATTTTATCTCCCGCGTCTCCCCCATCAACAGCCCCTGATTCTGCTCCGTCACTTCCCTGATGTAGTCCCACAACAACGTAATCCGCTTCAGCTTCCTCAAATCCTCCCGGCAGTACATCCAAAACTGCCGTGTAATCGCAATCTCCTCCCCCAACACCGGCAACAACCGCGGATCCTGCGCCGCCAAAAAGCACGGCAATATCGCCATCGACCGGCCCTGCTGCGCCGCGACGTACTGCGCTATCACGCTGGTACTGCGCAAACTCGCGCTGGCGCCGGGCACCACATTCGCCAGGTACAACAGCTCCGAGCTGAACGCCAAGTCATCCACATAGCTGATAAACGGATGCTCAGCCAAGTCCGCCGGGCGCTGGATGGGCGGGTGTTGGTCGAGGTAGTCCTGGGTCGCGTACAGCTGCAGTTTGTAGTCGCACAGTTTGCAGCACACGTACGGCCCGTGTTCCGGGCGTTCCAGGGCGATGACGATGTCGGCTTCGCGCTTGGACAGGCTGATGAAGTGGGGCAGGGGCAGGATGTCGACTGAGATGGCCGGGTAGGTGTCGACGAAGTGGCTGAGCTGCGGGGTGACGAAAAAGCTGCCGAAGCCTTCGGTGCAGCCCATGCGCACATGGCCGGACAGCGCCACGCCGGAGCCGGAGACTTGCTCGCAGGCCATGTGCAAGGTGCTTTCGATGGACTCCGCGTAACCCAGTAAACGCTGGCCCTCGGGGGTGAGCACAAAACCGCTGGTCCGGGATTTTTCGAACAGCAGCGTGCCGAGCGACACTTCCAACGAGCTGATACGCCGCGACACGGTGGTGTAGTCCACCGCCAGGCGTTTAGCGGCGACGCTGGCCTTGCGGGTGCGGGCCACTTCGAGGAAAAACTTCAGGTCATCCCAATTCAGGGAGCCCAGTGATGTGATGTTTTTTTGCATATTGGACCGGCTTTTATGTGCGTTCTTATTAGAGATTTGCACATCTATACTCCAAAAACAGTCCGAACGCCTCATTCCCAAGGCGATTCACGCGCCTTGTCTCTGCATAACTACAAGATTGGAGACCACATGAACGCTTCTGCCGACATTTCCGTGCAACAGGTCAAGTTGCTGATCAACGGTGAATGGGTCGAGTCAAAGACCACCCACTGGCAAGACATCGTCAACCCGGCCACCCAGCAAGTGCTGGCCAAAGTCCCTTTCGCTACCGCCGATGAAGTCAATGCGGCCATCGACGCTGCCCATCAGGCCTTCCAGACTTGGAAGCTGACGCCGATCGGCGCGCGCATGCGCATCATGCTCAAGCTGCAAGCCTTGATCCGTGAACATTCCAAACGCATCGCTGTGGTCCTCAGCGCCGAGCAGGGTAAGACCATTGCCGATGCCGAGGGCGATATTTTCCGTGGCCTGGAAGTGGTCGAGCACGCGTGCTCTATCGGCACCTTGCAGATGGGCGAATTCGCTGAAAACGTCGCCGGTGGCGTCGACACCTACACCCTGCGCCAGCCTATCGGCGTGTGCGCGGGTATCACGCCGTTCAACTTCCCGGCGATGATTCCACTGTGGATGTTCCCGATGGCGATTGCCTGCGGTAACACTTTCGTCCTCAAGCCGTCCGAGCAAGACCCGCTGTCGACCCTGCTGCTGGTAGAGCTGGCGCTGGAAGCTGGCGTGCCGGCTGGCGTGCTCAACGTCGTACACGGCGGCAAAGATGTGGTGGATGCGCTGTGCACCCATAAAGACATCAAGGCGGTGTCCTTCGTCGGTTCGACTGCTGTGGGTACTCACGTGTACGACCTGGCCGGTAAGCACGGCAAGCGCGTGCAGTCGATGATGGGCGCCAAGAACCACGCCGTGGTGCTGCCGGACGCCAATCGCGAACACACGTTGAATGCACTGGTCGGTGCCGGTTTCGGCGCGGCGGGCCAGCGTTGCATGGCCACCTCGGTGGTGGTGCTGGTGGGCGCGGCCAAGCAATGGCTGCCGGACCTCAAGGCGTTGGCGCAAAAGCTCAAAGTGAATGCCGGCAGTGAAGCCGGTACGGATGTCGGCCCGGTGATTTCCAAACGTGCCAAGACGCGCATCCTGGAACTGATCGAAAGCGGCGTGAAAGAAGGCGCGAAGCTGGAGCTGGACGGGCGCGACATCAAGGTGCCGGGCTTCGAGCAAGGCAACTTTGTTGGCCCGACCCTGTTCTCGGGCGTGACCACTGACATGCAGATTTACACCCAGGAAATCTTCGGCCCGGTGCTGGTGGTGCTGGAGGTTGCGACCCTCGATGAGGCCATCGCGCTGGTCAACGCCAACCCGTTCGGCAACGGCACCGGCCTGTTCACCCAAAGCGGTGCGGCGGCTCGTAAGTTCCAGAGCGAAATCGATGTAGGCCAAGTCGGCATCAACATCCCGATCCCTGTGCCGGTGCCGTTCTTCAGCTTCACCGGTTCGCGTGGTTCCAAGCTCGGCGACCTGGGCCCGTACGGCAAGCAAGTGGTGCAGTTCTACACCCAGACCAAAACCGTGACGAGCCGCTGGTTCGACGACGACACGGTCAATGATGGCGTCAACACCACCATCAACCTGCGCTGATTTGGGGAGACGACCATGAAGATTGCATTTATCGGCTTGGGCAACATGGGCGCGCCCATGGCCCGCAACCTGATCAAGGCCGGGCACGCGCTGAACCTGTTCGACCTGAACCAAACCGTGCTCAAAGAATTGGCCGAGTTGGGCGGCACCATCAGCGACTCACCACGCGATGCCTCGAAAGACGCCGAGCTGGTGATTACCATGCTGCCGGCCGCAGCCCATGTGCGTAGCGTGTGGCTGAATGAGGACGGCGTTTTGGCCGGTATCGGCAAAGGCGTACCTGCCGTGGATTGCAGCACCATCGACCCGCAAACTATCCGCGATGTGTCCGCAGCCGCGGCCAAGCAAGGTGTGGTGGTGGCCGATGCGCCTGTCTCCGGCGGCACCGGCGGCGCCCAGGCAGGGACTTTGACCTTCATGGTCGGCGCCCCCCTGGAACTGTTCGCCACCCTGCAACCGGTGCTGGCGCAGATGGGCCGCAACATTGTGCATTGCGGCGACATCGGCACCGGCCAGATCGCCAAGATCTGCAACAACCTGCTGCTCGGCATCAGCATGGTCGGCGTCAGCGAAGCCATGGCCCTGGGCGATGCACTGGGCATCGACACCCAAGTGCTGGCCGGCATCATCAACAGCTCCACCGGGCGCTGCTGGAGTTCCGACACCTACAACCCATGGCCGGGCGTGATTGAAACCGCGCCGTCTTCGCGCGGTTACACCGGTGGTTTTGGCGCCGACCTGATGCTCAAGGACCTGGGCCTGGCCACCGAAGCGGCGCGCCAGGCCAAGCAACCGGTGATTCTCGGTGCCGTGGCCCAGCAGTTGTATCAATCGATGAGCCAGCGCGGGGAAGGCGGCAAGGACTTCTCGGCGATCATCAACAGCTATCGCAAACCCAAGTAGGGGCGTTTCCGAGAGCCCGCCTTGCGCGGGCTCTCGGGTTTTTGCGCAGGGCGAGCGTTACCACAGTGGTCGTTCGTAGCTGACGATCAGGCGGGTTTCGTCGATATCCCGTTCAAAGTTGGAACGCACCATGGCGTTGCGCACGCGCACTTTTACGTTTTTCAGGGTCGGGTTCTGGAACACATAGGTCACGTCGATATCCCGTTCCCACTCGCGACCGTCTGAACGCCCAGGGCCTAGGTCCACGTTGCTGCCCGAGGCATAGCGGGTAAACAGCGAGAGGCCGGGAACGCCGAGTGACGCGAAGTCGTAGTCGTAGCGAAGTTGCCAGGACTTTTCGTCTTTATTGGCGAAGTCGCTGTATTGGAAAAAGTTTACCAGTGAGGAGAAGCTTCCCCTCAAGGCTGCAAACCCCGTGTTGCCTTGCATGGTTTGATAGGCGCCGGTCCATTTATGTGAACCCATTGAATAACTCAACTGCGCGCCCAGCGCGGTGTTGTCGATGTTGGTATTACCGTTATCGGTGGAGCGCGCATAACGCAGTTCGCTTTTCAGGCTTTGGTTCTCTGCCACCGGATAAGTGTGTTGAAGGGCGGCGGCGTGTTGGGTGTAGAGATTATCCAGCGCGCTGTAGTAATAACTGCCAGTGATTTGTTTGTTGAACGCGTAACTGCCGCCGGCAAAGTCGAATGCATCCGATTGATTCTTCCCACGCACAACAATGTTTTTGCGTGTGCCCGTGCCGACACCCAATGCTTCGTAGTTGGTGGAATTGGGTTGATTGACCTGGGTGATTCTGCCCAAGTCCAGCTTCAAGTCTTGCACTTCCTGCGAGTGCAGGTAGGCGCCTCTGAAGAGTTGCGGGTGCAAGCTCCCGATGTTTTTTTCCAGGAAGGGGAGTGGTGGCATCACCAGCGTGCCGATTTTCAGCGTGCTGTGCGACGCCCGGAGTTTGGCCGTAACGCCGACCTCGCCGTAGCTGTCTTCGGCTTTGCCGGAGTCACGCACGGGCAGCAGGCCGGACCGGGTTCGGCTCGCACTTGAGTCGAGTTTGAACCCGGCCATGCCGAGCACGTCGACGCCTACGCCCACGGTGCCTTCGGTAAACCCCGATTCAAGTTGCAAGGCGAAACCTTGCGCCCACTCTTCCCGCTTGGACTGTGTGGCCTCGGGGTCGCGGTAGTCGCGGTTGTAGTAAAAGTTTTTCAGTTCAAGCTTGCCGGTGCTGTCGCTGATGAAGTCAGCGAGTGCGTAGGGCGTCAGAAAGAGGCTGAGGTTTAAAGCGCATACTTTGGTTATTAGGTTCATTGATGCAGCCTGCGTGAGAGGGATGGTGCTCATCGCAGGTTGCTGTAAACCCTTCTAACTCGGTCTAAGACTTGTTTGAAGGAGGGCAGGATTTATCTGATTCTATGTAGGGTGTTCCGCTCCAGGTGTCAGGCAAATACAAAGTACTTACGCACCGTCTCGACCACTTCCCACGTCCCTTTCATGCCGGGCTCCACCACAAAGATATCCCCAGCGCGCAAGTGAATCGGCGCCATCCCTTCGGGGGTGATCACGCAGTAGCCTTCCTGGAAGTGGCAGTATTCCCACTTCACGTATTCCACGTACCACTTGCCCGGGGTGCAAATCCAGGTGCCCATGATCTTGCTGCCGTCTTCGCTGGTGTAGGCGTTGAGGTTGACGGTGTGCGGGTCGCCTTCGAGTTTTTCCCATTTGCAGGCATCCAGGACCGGCAGTGGGTGGGTGTCGCGCAATACGGTGATGGGCTTGGACATGATGGCTCCGAGGCAGTGAATGCAAAGATGCACCCTAAGGCCTTGGGCGTTGTGTCAGTGGTCTGAACTCGACATCGGGATGCTCAGAAGCGCAACCGCACAGTGATTCATCATGCCCCCTAGAACCCTGTGGGAGCCGGGCTTGCCCGCGATGACGGCGCCACAGCTTGCCTCTCATCGCCTGACACGGCGCCATCGCGGGCAAGCCCGGCTCCCACAAGGATTTGAGTTGTTTGAACGATTGCGGCCGGGCGCTAGATTTGTGCGTCAATCCCCCACTTCCTCGCAGTATGTGCGAAAGAATTCCCGCCTGGCGCTGGAATAAGCAAGAAAATGCACGGCTGGCCCTCGTATCATTCACCCAGGTAACAGCCGAGAGCCTTGAAATGAACCCAATAAAAACGTGGTGGGATATCAGCCCGCCCTTGAGTACGGCCACCCCGACTTGGCCGGGCGATACGCCGTTCCAGGAAGAGCGCGTGTGGCAGTTTGGCCCCGAGTGCCCGGTGAATGTGGGCCGCGTGACCTTCTCGCCGCACACCGGCGCCCATGTGGATGCACCGCTGCATTACAGCGCGGACGGCGCGCCGATTGGTGAGGTGTCGCTGGACGTGTACATGGGCCCGTGCCGGGTGTTGCATTGCCTGGGCAGTGGCGCGCTGGTGCAGCCGCATCAACTGCAAGGGCGTGTGGATAACCTGCCGGAGCGCGTGCTGCTGCGGACTTATCCACAAGCGCCGCTGACGGAATGGGATTCGAACTTCACCGCCATCGCGCCGCAAACCATTGAGCTGCTCGCCAGCCTGGGTGTGCGCCTGATCGGTATCGATACGCCCTCGCTGGACCCGCAACAGTCCAAGACCATGGATTCCCACAACGCCGTGGCCCGCCACGGCATGGCGATTCTCGAAGGCATCGTGCTCGATGACGTACCGGAGGGCGACTATGAACTGATCGCGCTGCCGCTGCGCTTTGCCAACTTGGACGCGAGCCCGGTCCGCGCCATTCTTCGCCCGCTCAAGGAGCTTACGCGATGAGCCAATGTCCCTTCTCTGCTGACTACCAACCGTCGGAAGAATGGCATAACGCCGAGCTGAATTTTTCCGAGTCGATGAGCTACGGCGATTACCTGGACCTGGGCAAAGTCCTCAGCGCCCAGCATCCGTTGTCGCCGGACCACAACGAAATGCTCTTCATCATCCAGCACCAGACCTCCGAGCTGTGGATGAAACTGATGCTCCACGAACTCAAGGCCGCCCGCGAACACGTGCGCCTGGGTGAGCTGTCGCCGGCGTTTAAGATGCTGGCGCGGGTGTCGCGTATCTTCGATCAACTGGTGCACGCCTGGGCGGTGCTGGCGACCATGACGCCGTCGGAATACAAGGCGATCCGCCCGTTCCTGGGGCAGTCGTCGGGGTTTCAGTCGTTCCAGTACCGCGAGATCGAATTTATTCTCGGCAACAAGAGCGCAGCGCTGTTGCGCCCGCATGCGCACCGGCCTGAGTTGTTGCAGGAGTTGCAGGTGGCGATTGCCACACCGTCGCTGTATGACGAGGCGGTTAATTTGATGGCCAAGGCGGGTTTGGCGATTGACCCCAAACGCGCCGAGCGCGACCCGACGGCGGCCACGGTTCACGATGAGTCCGTGGAAGCGGCCTGGCGTGAGGTGTATCGCGACCCGAGCCGGTATTGGGATTTGTATCAGTTGGCCGAGAAGTTTATTGATTTGGAGGATTCGTTCCGCCAATGGCGCTTCCGGCATGTGACCACGGTGGAGCGGATTATCGGCTTCCAGCCGGGTACGGGCGGCACCGAGGGCGTGGGTTACCTGCGCAAGATGCTCGACACCGTGCTGTTCCCCGAGCTGTGGCGAGTGCGTTCCACGCTCTAAACAAAAAAGCCCCGGAATCCCGGGGCTGATCGTTCCCACGCTCTGCGTGGGAATGGCGCTTCACAATGTGGGAGCTGGCTTGCCTGCGATGGCGGTGTATCAGTCACCACCTCCAGTGGCTGACACACCGCTATCGCGGGCAAGCCCGGCTCCCACAGGGATCACTGTGCATTCACTACAGCGTTACCCTTTCTGATCCGCAACCGATACGCCACATAGATAACCCCCACCCAAATCGGCATCGCATACACCGACTCACGAATGCCCGGAATCGCCAGCATCACGCTGATGATCATCACCATGAACGCCAGGCACAGGTAGTTGCTGAACGGGAACCAGAAGGTCTTGAACGACGGCACCACGCCTTGCTCGCCCATGGCTTTGCGGAACTTGATGTGGGTGAGGCTGATCAGCGCCCAGTTGATCATCAGCGAGGCAACCACCAGTGCGAACAGCAGCTCCAGCGCGCTGTGCGGTGCGACGTAGTTGACCACCACGCACAGCATCGTCACCAGCGCCGAAATCGCCAGGGCGCGCAGCGGTACGCCTTGCTTGTTCAGCTTCATCAGCGCTTTGGGCGCATCGCCTTGCTCGGCCAGGCCGAACAGCATGCGGCTGTTGCAGTACACGCCGCTGTTGTACACCGACAACGCTGCGGTCAGCACCACGAAGTTGAGGATGTGTGCGGCGGTGTCGTTACCGATCAGCGAGAAAATCTGCACAAACGGGCTGCCGCTGTAGGCATCGCCCGAGGCGCCGAGGGTTTGCAGCAGTTGGTCCCACGGGTACAGCGACAGCAGCACGGTCAGGGCGCCGACGTAGAAAATCAGAATCCGGTAGACCACCTGGTTGATCGCTTTGGGGATCACTTTGCGCGGCTCGCTGGCCTCGGCGGCAGTGATGCCCACCAGCTCCAGGCCACCAAACGAGAACATGATGAAGGCCATCGACATCAACAGCCCCATGCCGCCATTCGGGAAGAACCCGCCGTGGCTCCACAGGTTGCTCACCGAGGCTTGCGGGCCGCCGGTGCCGCTGAACAGCAGGTAGCAGCCGAGCACGATCATGCCGACAATCGCCACCACCTTGATGATCGCAAACCAGAACTCGGCTTCACCGAAGAACTTCACGTTGAGGGTGTTGATCAGGTTCACCGCGACAAAGAACACCAGTGCGCTGACCCAGGTCGGGATCTCCGGCCACCAAAACTGAATGTATTTGCCCACGGCCGTCAGTTCGGCCATGCCCACCAGCACGTAGAGGACCCAGTAGTTCCAGCCGGCCAGGAAGCCCGCGTAACCGCCCCAGTATTTGTGCGCGAAGTGGCTGAAGGAGCCGGCTACCGGTTCTTCGACGATCATCTCGCCGAGCTGGCGCATGATCAGGAACGCGATGAACCCCGCAATCGCGTAACCCAGGATCATCGACGGCCCCGCCGACTTAAGCACCCCGGCCGAGCCGAGGAACAACCCCGTGCCAATCGCCCCTCCCAAGGCAATCAGCTGAATATGCCGGTTCTTCAGGCCACGCTTGAGGCCTACCGGGTTAACCATGTCATCCGCCATTAACATTCCCTTCTACTTGTTTTTCTCAGGGTTGATTGCACGCCGCACCGCCCCTCAGAACTGCTGAGGGGTCAGATATTACTCTGCGTAAACTTTTCGTAATACAGCTGAACGCCATCAAGTGCCTGATCCGCCAGCCATTGTTGGATGGATTCGACCATCGGCGGGGGGCCGCACACGTACATATCTGCCGATCTGTCCCGCAATTCGGCCAGGTCGAAATGTTCGGTGAGGTAGCCGCGCTTGCCGGTCCACGCAGGTGATGGGTCGCTCAGTACTTCGGTGTAGCGAAAATTCGGGATTTTTGCAGCGTAGGCGTGGATGCGCGCCGCTTCGCATAAGTCTTCGGCCCCGCGAACGCCGTAGTACAGGTGCACCGGCTGCTCGCAACCGTTGGCCGCCAGTTCATCGAGCATGCCCAGTAACGCCGACAACCCGGTGCCGCCTGCCACCAGCACCAGCGGTTGGGTGACATGGCGCAGGTAGAAAGCACCCAATGGCGCCTCCATCAGCACTTCGTCACCGACCTGGCAACGCTCGCGCAGGTAGTTGCTCATGACGCCATCGGGCAGCAGGCGCACCAGAAACTGCAATTGATTGCCCGGGCGGTTGGCGAAGGAGTAGGAGCGCCAACTGTCGGTGCCGGGAACCGATAGGCGGGCGTATTGGCCTGGCAGGAAGTCCAGCGGCGCCTCCATTTGCACCTGCAAAATGGCCGTGCTGGCCGAGACCTGCTGCACTTCGCTCACCGTGCCGCGCACTTGCACTGGCCCCGGCGCATTGCACAAGCTCGAATCAAAATCGAAGTAAAACGTTGCGTCGGACTTCACCCTAGTCTGGCAACTGAGCATCTTGCGTTGCTGCAGGTCGAGGCTGGAGAGGGCTTCTTCGTCGACATAATCCTGGCTGTAATCGCCGGACTCGCAACGCCCCTGGCAGGTGCCGCACACGCCTTCGCGGCAATCCAGGGGGATCTTGATGCCGTTGCGCAGCGCAGCGTCCAACAGGATTTCGTGGGCGCCCACCGGGAAAAATAGGGTTTTGCCATCGGCAAAGCTGAAGGCCACTTTGTGATTCATTTGTTGTTCTCCGCGTATTTGTGGCTGCGCACACCCTGTGGCGAGGAGGCTTGCCCGCTTTCCACAACAAGCCCGCTTGCCACAGGGCGATGCTCGCCACAAAAGTTCGCTGCTACAGGTGATAAAAATCCAGCACCGAGTTGATGGTGTCGTTGAGCAGCAAGGCGTGTTTGCGGGTGATCAACCAGCTGTCGCCATGGGGTTTGAGGCTGTAGGTGGCGCTGCCATAGAACTGCTCCGACATGGCCAGCCGATAGAACAGCGTGTGCCAGTTCAGCTTCACGTCCAGTAACCCACCCGGTTGCTCGGCAATCCGCACATTATTGATCAGGTGCAACGTGCGCGGCATTGGTGTGGCCGACGCCGCCTTGCCGGTGCGCAGTCGGAACACGCGGTCTTCCAGCCCCGAACGGTTGGCGTAATAGATCAGCGACATCTCGCGCTTGGGGTCGCGGGTGTAGACGTGTTCCGAGTCCCACTGCGGCAGGTGGAACTCACTTTGCGGGTCGAACAACTGCACGTAGGCGTCCCAGTCCTGAGCGTCGCACAGCTCGGATTTACGGTAGAAGAACTGCTCGATCTGGTACTGCAATTGCGCATTCATCACTTCACCTCCCGCAGTGTCAGCGCTTGTTGGTCCAGGCCCTTGAGCAGGAACTGCTGCCAATTGCGGTGCTGGTTCACGTACAGGCCTTCGTGGGTGAACTCGGTGCCGGTCATCGCCGGTTGGATGCCGATTGCTTCGCTGTTCGGCGTCGGGCCGGTTTCCCAGCGGTGGCTGCCGCGTGAGATATCACTCCAGCGCTCCAGGCGGCCCTGGAAGCCGCGTTGGGCTTCGCGAAACTCCACCAGGTCATCGGGTGTGCCCATGCCGGACACGTTGAAGAAGTCCTCGAACTGGCGGATACGGTTTTCGCGGTCGGCGTCAGATTCGTTTTTCACGCCCAGGCACTGGCTGATGATCTCGGTCTTGTTCCACGCCACCGGGCGAATAATCCGCAGCTGCGAGCTGATCTGGTCGAGGAAGAACAGGCTTGGGTAGATATTCAGGTTGCGCAGGCGGTGCATCATCCACTCGGCCTTCTGCTGGCCGTGCTCTTCCACCAGGCGCGGCATGATGGTGGCGTAGCCGGAACGCACGGTGGGGTTGGGCATGTCGCTGAACAACAGGCTGTGGCCGTTGTTGAAGGCGAACCAGCCGTCATCGGTGTTCGCATCGCCCGCGCCGAGCTTGCTGTAGTCCAGTGTGGTGCCTGAACCCGTGCCGTTTTCGGTGTTCACCTGTTGGCGATGCTGCACCGTGGCCACGTAGTTGTAGTGCACGGTGCTGACGTGATAACCGTCCAGGCCGTTTTCGTTTTGCAGCTTCCAGTTGCCGTCGTAGGTGTAGGCGGATTTACCCGGCAGCACTTCCAGCTCGCCGGTGGCGGACTGCGCGACCATCATGTCGAAGAACACTGTGGCGTCGCCGAGGAAGTCTTCCAGGCTGTTTGTGCCGTTCACGTCCAGGCTGATAAACACAAAGCCCTTGTAGCTTTCGATGCGTGCCTTTTTCAGACCGCGGGTGGCTTTGTCGAAACTTTCCGGGTATTCGCCCGGCGCCTTGACCTTCACCAGCCGGCCGTCGCTCTTGTAGCACCAGGCGTGGAACGGGCAGGTGAAGGTCGATTGGTTGCCCTTGCCGACCCGCGTGAGCGT
The DNA here is from genome assembly GCF_022648765.1 of Pseudomonas sp. ArH3a. Lineage (NCBI taxonomy): Bacteria > Pseudomonadati > Pseudomonadota > Gammaproteobacteria > Pseudomonadales > Pseudomonadaceae > Pseudomonas > Pseudomonas sp. ArH3a. The sequence continues at coordinate 5,907,390 of NZ_CP080330.1, read as the reverse complement.
GGTGCCGCGATGCTGGCAGGCGTTGATCAGCGCGTTCAGCTGGCCTTCGCCATCGCGGGTGATGATCATCGGCTGGCGCCCGGCGCGCATCGTCACGAAGTCGTGGTTATGGGCCAGCTCGCTTTCGTGGCAGGCGTAGATCCAGTTCTTTTCGAAGATCAGTTCCATCTCCAGGTCGAACAGTTCCGGCTCGGTGAACATGTCCCGGGCGATGCGGAACACTTCATCGGCCGGGCGAAAATCCAGGCAGCTTTCGATAAACGCTTTCCACTGCTCGACGCTTCTTGCACCACTCATGGGAGGCACCTTTTTGATAGGGGCTAATCGGTGGTTCATTAAAGGCAGCGGGGCAGGGCGCGGGCTATCCGCTTAATGGGGGAAGGTAAGCCGCAAAGTTGCGCCGTAAATGTGGGCAGCAAATACCCAGTTCGGTGCAGCTCGGTGACGCGATGCGCTACTGTCATATCAAGGGAAAGTCGCAAAAAACCTGCGACTTATCCACATAGTCGACCGTTGCTATCCACGCAGTTGCATTGAGGCTGGCGTGGCTTGGAACTTGCTGTCGATTGCTAACGACGCGCCGCCAGAGCGCGCAACAGCCTAACCGCCGTGGGTGCACCCTGATGAGTAGCCATACACGCGATATCCATATTCAACGCTTCGACCTGGAAGGCGCCTGCAGCTGGATGTCCGGCATTTGCGGGCCACACCGCCTGGCGACGGCCACGCCCGAACGCCTGCGTTTTCACCACAGCGCCAACGTGTTCAAGTCCCGCGCCACCACCTTGGGCGTGATCGAATACGGCACCGACGTGACCATCGACATCGAAGACGCCGAGCACTTCAGCAGCTACAGCCTCAGCCTGCCGCTGGTGGGTGAGCAGGAATTGAGCAAGGACGGCGTGCGCCTGAGTTCCAACCGCGATCAAGGCGTAATCATCTCGCCCAACGAGCATCAGGTGCTGGCGATTTCCGGCGACTGCCGCAAGCTGCAGGTGGTGATCACGCGGGCGGCGATGAGTGAATCCCTGGAAGGCTTGCTGCAACGGCCGATTGAAACGCCGCTGCGCTTTGAGTCGGTGATGGACGCGGTGGACGGCGCTTCGGCATCCTGGTGGCGCATGGCGCGCTACTTCATTGCGGAGCTTGAGCGCAGCAGCGAGTTGTATGAGCAGGCGGCGTTTACCCGTGACCTGGAAAGTTCGCTGATCAAGGGGTTGATCCTCGCCCAGCCGAACAACTATTCAGAGGAATTACGCGACGTACTCGGTGTGAAGCTGCCGCACTACTTGATTCGGGCGCGGCAGTTCATCCATGAAAACGCCCGCGAAGCGGTGCATCTGGAAGACCTTGAAACCGCTGCGGGTGTGTCGCGGTTCAAGCTGTTTGATGCCTTTCGCAAATACTTTGCGCTGTCGCCCATGGCTTATCTGAAGAAATACCGGCTGGGGGCCGTGCGCCAGGAAATACTCGAGCACGGCTCGACGTGCACTATTTCCGAAATCGCCCTGGGCTGGGGCTTTACGCACTTGGGACGGTTTTCAGCGGAATACCGCAAGCTGTTTGATGAATCCCCCAGTCAAACCCTGCAACGCACGCGCCTGCGCAGCCTTTGAAAACAATGAGGATCAAACTGTGGGAGCTGGCTTGCCTGCGATAGCGGTGGGCCAGTTAGTAAAGATGCCAACTGATCCACCGCCATCGCAGGCAAGCCAGCTCCCACATTGGATAGGGGGTGGCTTTGGGAGCTCAGATCAACTCTTCCACCAGTTGCAAACAATGACTCAGCCCCGGCGACTGATCATTCACCCGGCGGCTAAGAATGATCGGCGAAGTCGCGGTGGTTTCCACAATCGGCGTGTAGCCGATATCCGCGCGGTGCAGCACCTGCACCGAGGCCGGCACCAGCGTCACGCCCATGCCCGCGCCGACCAGGCCGATGGCGGTCTGCAATTCGTTGGTCCACTGCGCCACCTTGAGGCTCAAGCCGTGGGCGTCGAACAGTGCGATCACATGGTCGGCATAGCTGGGGCGCGGGTTGCCGGGGTAGAGCACAAACGGCTCGGCGGCCAATTGGGCGAGGGTGGTGGGTGCGCCGAGCAACGGGTGGCCGGCGGGCAGTACGGCGACCAGTCGATCCTCTACCAGCACGCGCTGGACGATGGCCGGGTCGTCGATGCGAATCCGCCCGAAGCCTACGTCAATACGCCCAGCCTTGAGCGCTTCGACCTGCTGCAAGGTGGTCATCTCCGACAAGCCCAATTCCAGCTCCAGCGCCTCATGGTTGCGCAGGCGCCGAATCAACTCCGGCAGCACGCCGTACAAGGTCGACGGCGCAAAGCCGATACCCAGCCAGGTCTTCTCGCCCTGGCCGATACGCCGGGTGGTGTCGCAGACCTTGCCCAGCTGTTCGAGCAGCACATTGGCGTGCTCATAGAAAAATCGCCCGGCCTCAGTCAGCCGCAGCGGTCGGCCGCGCTCGAGCAGAATCACGCCCAATTCATCTTCCAATTGCTGGATCTGCCGGCTCAACGGTGGTTGGGCGATGTGCAGGCGTTCGGCGGCACGGGTGAAGTTGAGGGTCTCACCCAGCACCTGGAAATAGCGCAGATGACGCAGTTCCATGACGGCTCCTTTCATACCTTGAGGGTATTGTGCGAGACCCATTCTATATTGGAAGCCAGGGAAAATACGGCACAGAATCGGCTCGAACATATAAAGAACCCAACGGGTATAGCCATGCCGATTTGCGCCATCGAGTCGATCGACACCATCATCGTCGACCTCCCCACCCTTCGCCCGCACAAGCTGGCGATGCACACGATGCAAAACCAGACGCTGGTGATCATCCGCCTGCGCTGCGCCGATGGCATCGAAGGCATCGGCGAAGCCACCACCATTGGCGGCCTGAGCTACGGCAACGAAAGCCCCGACAGCATCAAGATCAACATCGACCGCCACTTTGCGCCGCTGTTGATTGGCCAGGACGCGAGCAATATCAACGCGGCCATGTTGCGCCTGGAGCGCAGCATTCGTGGCAACACCTTTGCCAAGTCCGGGATCGAAAGTGCTTTGCTCGATGCCCTCGGCAAACGCCTCAACCTGCCGGTCAGCGAACTGCTCGGCGGGCGCGTGCGCGATGCCTTGCCGGTGGCCTGGACCCTGGCCAGTGGCAACACCGAACAAGACATTGCCGAAGCTGAAAAGATGCTCGACCTGCGCCGCCACCGCATCTTCAAATTGAAGATTGGTGCCGGTGAAGTCGGCCGCGATCTGGCCCATGTAATCGCGATCAAAAAAGCCCTGGGCGAACGCGCGAGTGTGCGTGTCGACGTCAATCAGGCCTGGGACGAAGCTGTGGCCCTGCGCGCGTGCAAGGTGCTCGGTGATAACGGTATCGACCTGATCGAACAACCGATCTCGCGCAACAACCGCAGCGGCATGGCCCGGCTGAACCTGTCGAGCCCGGCGCCGATCATGGCCGACGAGTCCATCGAATGCGTGGAAGACGCCTTCAACCTGGCCCGCGAAGGCGCGGCCTCGGTGTTCGCCCTCAAGATCGCCAAGAACGGCGGCCCGCGCGCGGTGTTGCGCACGGCTGCGATTGCCGAAGCGGCCGGTATCGGTCTGTACGGCGGCACCATGCTCGAAGGCGGCATCGGCACCCTGGCCTCGGCGCATGCCTTCCTGACCTTGAACAAGTTGGCCTGGGACACCGAACTGTTCGGCCCGCTGCTGCTCACCGAAGACATCCTCACCGCGCCGCCGGTGTACCGCGATTTTGCGCTGCATGTCTCCACCGCGCCGGGCCTGGGCCTGACCATTGATGAAGAGCGTTTGGCGTTCTTCCGTCGTGACAAACACTAAGAGGCGCCTGCCATGTTGTTCCACGTAAAAATGACTGTGAACCTGCCACTGGACATGAACCCCGAGCACGCCGCTGGTCTGAAGGCGCAAGAGAAAGCCCTGGCGCAGCGGCTGCAACAAGAGGGCAAATGGCGCCACCTGTGGCGCATCGCCGGGCACTACGCCAACTACAGCGTGTTCGACGTCGACAGCGTGCAGGACCTGCACGACCTGCTGATGCAACTGCCGCTTTTTCCCTACATGGCCATCGAAGTGAACGCCTTGTGCCGACACCCTTCGTCGATCCATGAGGACGACCGCTGAGCCTGCTTTGCCCCCAATAATGACAAGATGAGGATTGCACCATGTCCATCCGACTTTCCCAGACTGCCCACGCTCAACAGTTTCTCGAAGAAGCCAGCGGCAACCTTAACGACGCCGGCAACCCGCGCACCAAGGCGCTGATCTACCGGATCCTGCGTGACGCGGTGAACATCATCGAAGACCTGGAAGTGACCCCGGAAGAGTTCTGGAAGGCGGTCAACTACCTCAACGAGTTGGGCAAGAACCAAGAGGCGGGTTTGCTCGCCGCCGGGCTGGGCCTGGAGCATTACCTGGATTTGCTGATGGATGCTGCGGACGAGGAGGCCGGTAAATCCGGCGGCACCCCGCGCACCATCGAAGGCCCGCTGTATGTGGCCGGCGCGCCGCTGAGCAAGTACGAAGCGCGGCTGGACGATGGCAAGGATGACGCAGTGCCGCTGTTCATGCGCGGGCAAGTGCGCGACACCGACGGCAAGCCGCTGGCGGGGGCGATTGTCGATGTGTGGCAGGCGAATACCGGTGGCACCTATTCGTGGTTTGACCCGACGCAGTCGGAATTCAACCTGCGTCGGCGCATTGAGACCGATGCCCAGGGCAACTACCGTTTTCGCAGCATCGTGCCGTCCGGCTACGGCTGCCCGCCGACTGGGCCGACTCAACAGCTGCTCGACCAACTGGGGCGTCATGGACAGCGGCCGGCGCATATTCACTTCTTCATCTCGGCGCCGGGGTACCGGCATTTGACCACGCAGATCAACCTCTCGGATGACCCGTACCTGCATGATGATTTTGCTTATGCGACGCGTGATGAGTTGATTGCGCAAATTCGCTTCAGTGAGGATCAGCAACTGGCGCGGGAGTTTGGGGTGGAAGGGCGGTTTGCGCAGATTGATTTTGACTTTGAGTTGCAGGTGGCTGACGCACCGGTAGAGCAAAAACGCATGCAGCGCGTGCGCGCCCTAGAAGACTAAACACGGGCTGATCGTTCCCACGCTCCGCGTGGGAATGCTGCCCTGGACGCTCTGCGTCCGCTCTTAGAGGCTTGACACAGAGCGTCACAGGATGCATTCCCACGCGGAGCGTGGGAACGATCATGGTGCTATTTGCGCACGACTAAGTCCAACACCTCATCCCGATCCTTGATCTTCTGCAACACAATCTCCGAGCGAATATCCATCACCCCGGCCGTGCGGTTCAGGTGGTTCACGATGAAGTCCGAAAAGTGCTTCAAGTTCCTCGCCTGCACGCGCAGCACATAGTTGCTGGCGCCGGTAATCACATACGCACTGGCCACCTCCGGCCAGCCTTGCACCTTCTTGATAAACGTCTCATGCCAATCCTCCACGTCCTGGCGCAAGGAAAGGTGCACGATGGCTTCCAACTCGATTCCCAGCTGTTCGGCGTTCAACACTGCGCGGTAGCCGCTGATGATTCCCTCGCTCTCCAGCAGGCGCAAACGGCGCAGGCAGGCGGAGGGCGATAGGGCGACTTTTTCCGCCAGTTCCTGGTTGCTGATGCGCCCATCCTGTTGCAAAAAATGCAGGAGGCGCAGGTCGGTGGCGTCGAGAATCATGCTTAGAATAAATCCGCGTGTTTTTGGGTTAAATTCGAATTTCCTACAGCTTAATTAGCCTGTTACCCACCACTTTGCACGAAAATTCTCTAAAACTTCGTTCATTATTTGGTCCATATTCACTTATAAAAACAGGACAACCCATGACCACCCGAAGCCACTGCCAAGCCCTCGACGCCCAGGACCCGTTGGCGCCGCTGCGCCATCAGTTCGCCTTGCCTGAGGGCGTGATCTACCTCGACGGCAACTCCCTCGGCGCACGCCCGGTGGCGGCGTTGGCGCGGGCGCAGCAGGTGATCGCCGACGAGTGGGGCAATGGTTTGATTCGCAGCTGGAACAGCGCCGGCTGGGCGGATTTGTCCCAGCGTTTGGGTAACCGTCTGGCGCCTCTGATCGGCGCGCGCGACGGTGAGGTGGTAATCACCGATACCACCTCGATCAACTTGTTCAAGGTGCTCAGCGCCGCGTTGAGCGTGCAGCGCCAACGTGTGCCCGGGCGTAAGGTGATCGTCAGCGAGGCGAGCAATTTTCCCACCGACCTGTACATCGCCCAAGGCCTGGCCGAGTTGCTGCAACAGGGTTATTCGTTGCGACTGGTGAACAGCCCCGATGAACTGCCGCAGGCCATCGACCAGGATGTGGCAGTGGTGATGCTTACCCACGTCAACTACAAGACCGGCTACATGTACGACATGCAGGCGCTCACCGCCTTGAGCCACGAATGTGGCGCGTTGAGCATCTGGGACCTGGCGCATTCGGCGGGCGCGGTGCCTATCGACCTGCACAAGGCGGGGGCCGATTACGCGATTGGCTGCACCTACAAATACCTCAATGGCGGGCCGGGTTCCCAGGCGTTTGTGTGGGTCAACCCAGCGTTGGTGGACCTGGTGCGCCAGCCGTTGTCGGGCTGGTTCGGGCATACCCGGCAGTTTGCGATGGAAGCTCAATACGCCCCGAGCAGCGGCATCGCACGCTACCTGTGCGGCACCCAGCCGATCACCTCGCTGGCCATGGTCGAATGCGGCCTGGAGATTTTTGCCCAGACCGACATGGCCAGCCTGCGGACTAAATCCCTGGCGTTGACTGACCTGTTTATCGCGCTGGTGGAGGCCCGCTGCGCCGCCCACGGCCTGGTGCTGATTACGCCACGTGAACACGCCAAACGCGGCAGCCATGTGAGCTTCGAACACCCCGAAGGGTATGCGGTTATCCAGGCGCTGATCGCCCGGGGCGTGATCGGCGATTACCGTGAGCCGCGCATCATGCGGTTTGGTTTTACCCCGCTGTACACCAGCTTTACCGAGGTATGGGACGCCGTGGAAATCCTCGGTGACATTCTCGATAACCACACCTGGGATCAACCGCAGTTCAAAGTGCGCAACAGCGTCACTTAAGAGCACCGCAAAACTAATGTGGGCGCTGGCGTGCCTGCGATAGCGTCAGTGAATTCACCGCCGCTATCGCAGGCACGCCAGCGCCCACAGGGTTCGGCACCGGCAGTAACAACCACAATAATAAAGGGGCACACCACGTGACCACGCCAGACAACGGTTTTGCAGAGATCACCCACCGCGAGCTGGGCCTGCGGCGCCAGCTCACTTCCGGCCAGATGAGCATGATCGCCATCGGTGGTGCTATTGGCACCGGGCTGTTCATGGGCAGCGCCTATGCCATCGGCTATGCGGGGCCGAGTGTGTTGGTGAGCTATGCCATCGGCGCGCTGATCACCTTGCTGTTGATGGGCTGCCTGGCGGAAATGACGGTGGCGCATTCCACCTCGGGCTCGTTTGGCGCCTACGCCGAGTTCTACATCAGCCCGCTGGCCGGGTTCCTGGTGCGTTATGCCTACTGGGCGGCGATTGTGCTGGCCGTGGGCGCCGAGGTCACGGCGGTGGCGATGTACATGAAGTACTGGTTCGCCAACGTGCCGGAGTGGGTGTGGATCGTGTCGTTTTCCAGCGTGCTGGTCCTGCTCAATGCGATCAGCGTGAAGACCTTCGGCAACTTCGAGTACTGGTTCTCGACGATCAAGATCAGCGCCATTGTCGGCTTCATCATCCTCGCGGTGTACGTGGTGTTCGGCTCGGGTAACCCGCAATTTGGCGTGCAGAACTACACGGCCCACGACGGCTTTTTCCCGCATGGTTTGAGCGGTATGTGGATCGCGGTGATCGTGTCGATCTTCAGCTACCTGAGTGTGGAGATGATTGCAGTGGCCGCCGGTGAAGCCGCCGACCCGGAGCAGGCGGTGAAGAAAGCCTTCCGCGCTACCATCGTGCGGCTGGTGGTGTTCTACCTGCTGACCCTGGCGCTGATGCTGGCCATCGTGCCGTGGAATCAGGCCGGCCAGACGCAGAGCCCGTTTGTCACAGTAATGCAGACCATTGGCATTCCCGGCGCCACCGGGGTGATGAACTTCGTGATTCTGATCGCAGCGCTGTCGGCGATGAACAGCCAGCTCTACATCACCACACGCATGATGTTCAGCCTGTCTCGCGCAGGCTTTGCGCCCAAGTCCATGGGCGCCTTGAGCAAGAACGGGATTCCGCTGAATGCGCTGCTGCTGTCCAGCTCGGGCATTGCCCTGGCGACCTTGCTCAACGTGGTGTACCCGGAAAGCTCGTTCACCTTGATGATGGCAATCTCGATGTTTGGCGCGATCTTCACTTGGTTCATGATCTTCCTCACGCACCTGTTCTTCCGCCGTTATCGCAAGCGCCATGGCGGGGCGAAGCTGTCGTTCCAACTGCGCCTGTTTCCCTACAGCACGCTGTTGGGCCTGGTGCTGATGGGCGCGGTGATGATCACCACGTACTTCACCGAGGCGTTCAAGATGACCCTGGTGTTCGGCGTGCCGTTCCTGCTGATTCTGTCGGCGGTGTACTACGGGTTTTTCCGCAAGGGCAGGGCCAAGGCGTCGAACAAGGCCTTGGCATAGCCGGGCAATTGCTCGAAGGACCGCGCGCATAACAGCAGCGTGCGACAGGCCCAGTCTTCTTGCAGAGGGTGGGCCTTGACGCGGCGCTCCAGCGGCCAGCGCTCCAGTGCGGCCTGGGGCACGATGCCCAGGCCCGCGCCGCCGGCGACCATGCGAATCAGCCCGTCAAAACCATCGGCACGGATCCGGGTTTGCAGACGAAAGCCCGCGTGCAGCGCCTGTTCTTCCAGGTACACCGCCAGTGCACTGTTGGCGGTGAGGCCTACGTAGTCGTATGGCAGGCTGTCGATGAAACTCACGGTGCCCGCCGTCAGCGGATGGTCCAGAGGCATGATCAGCACTAACGGGTCGTCGCGAAACGCCAGGGTCTGCAGGCCGTGGGTGTCCACCGCGTCGGAAATAATCCCAAGGTCCGCCGTGCCTTGGCGCAACGCCTGGGTGATGCGCAGGCTGGGCAGCTCTTGCAGGTCGATATCGAGGTTGGGGTGTTCGCGTAGAAAATCTGCGAGTAGCTCCGGCAGGTATTCGCTCAGGGCCGTGGTGTTGCACAGCAGGCGCACCTGGCCTTTGACGCCATTGGCGTATTCGGCCAGGTCCTGTTGCAGGTGCTCGGCCTGTTGCAGCAGCAGGCGCGCGTGGCGGGCCAGGGCCTTGCCCGCTGGCGTCGGTGTGACGCCACGACGGCCGCGCTCGAGAAATTCGATGCCCAATGAAGCTTCCATCGCACGGATGCGAGCGCTGGCGGCGGCCAGGGATAAATGGCTGCGGGCCGCGCCTGCGGTGATGTTGCCGGCGTCGAGAATGTTCAGGTAGAGGCGCAGGTCGATCAGGTCAAAGTGCATGGCTGGGTCTCTCGGGTGACTGAACTGGCCTCATCGCAGGCAAGCCAGCTCCCACACTTGGATTTGTGAACACATTTGAAAAGTGGGAGGCAAGCAGCCCCACACTTGGATTTGTGAACACATTTGAAAAGTGGGAGGCAAACAGCCCCACACTTGGATTTGTGAACACATTTCAAGTGTGGGAGCTGGCTTGCCTGCGATGGCGCCCTCAGCCTTATGAAAAACAAGAGGCTGCCTCAGTATATGGCGAATTTTCATAACCGCCTTAACACCCCACAATCGACCGATGACTACCTTCCTAGCGTTCTACCAAAACCTCGGCCCCGGCTTGACGCTGCTGGTACTTGGCACTTTCCTGCTGGCGGGTACCGTCAAAGGCGTCATCGGCCTGGGCCTGCCTACCGTGGCCATGGGCATGCTCGGCCTGGCTATGCTTCCGGCGCAGGCTGCGGCATTGCTGATCATTCCTTCGACAGTCACCAACCTCTGGCAACTGGCATTCGGCGGCCACTTGAGCGCGTTGCTCAAGCGCCTGTGGCCGATGCTGTTGCTGATTTTCCTTGGCACCGGGCTCGGCACGCTGTGGTTGGGCATAGACGGTGGGCATTGGGTGGTGCGCGCGCTGGGCGCGGCGTTGTTGGCGTATGCCTTGAGCGGGCTGTTCCTGCCTGCATTCAAGGTGAAACCTCACACCGAGCGCTGGCTGGGCCCGTTGTGTGGGCTGATCACCGGCATCATCACCTCGGCCACTGGTGTGTTCGTGATTCCCGCCGTGCCGTACCTGCAAGCCTTGGGCTTGAGTCGGGATCAGCTGGTGCAGGCCTTGGGGCTGTCGTTTACTGTGTCTACGCTGGCGTTGGCTGCCGGCTTGGCCTGGCGTGGGACCTTGGGCGGTGGCGAAATCAATGCCTCGCTGTTGGCGCTGCTGCCCGCGTTGTTGGGCATGTGGCTGGGCCAGGCGCTGCGTCAGCGCATCAGTGCGGTGCTGTTCAAACGGGTATTTTTTATCGGCATGGCAGTGTTAGGTGGTCATCTGCTGATCAGCGGCTAAGGCAAGAGTACGGCGTTATTCGTGCGTTTTGGTCAAATGTATTTTGCCGCACCGCTGCTTATTCACAGGGTTGAATGTCGATAGCCTGCCGGCAGATATTTTCAACCCTCTGGATACCTCCCATGAAAAAAGTACTCCTGCTTAACGGCGGCAAGCAATTCGCCCACTCCGACGGCCGTTACAACACCACCTTGCATGACGCCGCCGTGGCCGTGCTCGACCGTGGCGGCATCGACGTCAACGTTACCCACATCGACGAAGGCTACGACGTGGCCGAAGAAGTGGCCAAATTCCTCTGGGCTGATGTGATCATCTATCAAATGCCCGGCTGGTGGATGGGCGCGCCATGGATCGTCAAAAAGTACATCGACGAAGTCTTCACCGAAGGCCACGGCAGCCTGTATGCCAGCGATGGCCGCACGCGTTCCGATTCGTCGCAAAAGTACGGCAGCGGCGGCCTCATTCAGGGCAAGCAGTACATGCTGTCGCTGACCTGGAACGCGCCGCAGCAAGCCTTCGACGCCCCCACCGACTTCTTCGAAGCCAAGGGCGTGGACGCGGTGTACTTCCCGTTCCACAAGGCCAACGAGTTTCTCGGCATGACCAGCCTGCCGACCTTCCTGTGCGTGGACGTGATGAAACGCCCGGCCATCGAGGCTGACGTGGCGCGCTACCAGCAGCATCTGGCGCAGGTGTTTAACCTGCCGGTGTAAGCTGCTACCCACCGATCAAGAAGGACAGCCTGTGAAAGCCCGATCCGATGAGTTACAGATCTTCGTCAGCGTGATTGAGTGCGGCTCGATTTCCGCCGCGGCGGAGCAGGTCGGGCAGACGCCCTCGGCGGTCAGCCGCACCTTGTCGCGCCTGGAAGCCAAGCTCGACACCACACTGATCAACCGCACCACGCGGCGCATGGACCTGACCGAAGAGGGCAAGTACTTCTTCGAGCAGGCCAAGGTGATCCTGGCGCAGATGGATGACTTGGAAGAACGCCTGTCGTCGCGCCAGAAAAACCCGGCCGGGCGCCTGCGCATCAATGCCGCCGTGCCGTTCATGCTGCACGGGATCGTGCCCTACATTGCCGAGTTCCGCAGCCTCTACCCCGAAATACAGCTGGAGCTGAACAGCGATGACTTGATCATCGACCTGCTGGAACAGAGCACCGACATTGCCATTCGCATCGGCGCGCTCGCCGACTCCACATTGCACGCCCGTTCCCTGGGCTGTACGCCGCTGCATATCCTCGCCAGCCCCGACTACCTCAAGCAATACGGCACGCCCACCACGGTTGCCGAATTGGCGGACCACACGTTGCTCGGCTTCACCCAAACTGAAACCCTCAACCATTGGCCGCTGCGCCATGTGGAAGGCGACCGGTGGCTGATCCAGCCGAGCATCGCCGCCTCCAGCGGCGAAACCCTGCGCCAGTTGGCGTTGGAAGGGCAGGGCATTGGCTGCCTGTCGAACTTCATGACGGTCGAAGACATCAACGCCGGGCGCCTGGTGCCGGTGCTGGAGGCGTTCAACAGTGGCTATCGCCAGCCGATCCACGCGGTGTTCTACCGCAACTCGCAGTTGGCGCTGCGCATCCAGTGCTTCCTGGACTTCATTCAGGCCAAGTTGGCGCGGTATGCCTGCTGATTCGTGACCTGTGCGCAAGATTGAATTGGGCAACAGGGTCTTATTCGACAGGGATGGGGCCTCGATACTGGACGCATCACTTACCCAGTCAGGAGCACACTCCATGAACGTATTCGTTACCGGCGCAGCAGGGTTTATCGGCGGTTCCATTGCCACCGGCCTGGTCAAGGCTGGCCATAGCGTTACCGGCCTGGTGCGCAGCGCCGAGCAGGCCGCTGAAATGACCGCCCAGGGCATCACTCCGGTGATCGGCACCCTGGACGACGCAGCCGTGTTGACCGAGCAGGCTTCGAAGGCTGATGCGGTGATCAACGCCGCCAGCAGCGACCATCGGGCTGCAGTGGAGACCTTGCTGGCTGCGTTGAAAGGTTCGAACAAGCCGTTCCTGCACACCAGTGGTTCGAGCATCGTCGGTGACGCATCGGGCGGTAAGGCCAGTGATGTCATCTACTTCGAAGACAACTTGCCGGCGCCGACCGTCGATAAGGCCGCGCGTGTGGCCATCGACAACCTGATCCTGGCGGCCGCCCAAGACTGCGTGAATTCGGCGGTGATCTGCAACACGCTGATCTACGGCCACAGCTTGGGCGTGAAGCGTGACAGCGTGCAATTGCCGCGACTGCTCAAGCAGGCGCGCAAAAGTGGCGTGGTACGGCATGTGGGCAGCGGGCAGAACATCTGGTCTAACGTGCACATTGAAGACGTGGTGGCGCTGTACCTGCTGGCACTTGAGAAGAATGTGCCGGGCACTTTCTACTTTGTGGAAAGCAGCGAAGCGGCATTTGTCGACATGACCACCGCCATCGCCCAAGCGCTGAAACTGGGCCAACCACAGGACTGGCCGTTGGCCGAGGCCGAAGCCGAGTGGGGCTATGAAATGGCCAACTATGGCCTGGGTTCCAACAGCCGTGTACGTGGCAAGCATGCCCGTGAACTGCTGGGCTGGGCGCCGAAGCGGACGTCGGTGGTGGAGTGGATTCGCAACGAAATGGTGTGATTTTTACGGGGCCGCTGGGTACATATCCGTTATTTGGGTGATGGCTGCTATTGGTTCCGCTCTTACAGCGGGTCACTTTTGGAAAAGAGCCCCAAAAGTAACCAAAAGGGCTCTTGCCCCACCACTCGGTGCCTCGCCTAGGCTCGGCATGCCCTCACTCCGGCTTGAATCCGTGGGCCGCCGCCATGGGCCATCCTTGGCCCATCGCGGCTAACCCGGCGTCCTGCCGGGTTACCCACGGATTCAAGCCTGCGTTCGGCCATCGTGGTTAACGGGGCGCCTCAGATCAAGATCAAGATCAAAAGCAAGAGCACGGCGGCCTAGTAGCCGACCTGAGTGGTTGAAGCAAAAGCAGGGCAAAAGCACAGCAGAAGCACAGCAGAAGCAGATCTGCTTTTCTGTGGGAGCTGGCTTGCCTGCGATGCAGGCACCTCGGTGTATCAGGTACACAGAGTTGATGCCATCGCAGGCAAGCCAGCTCCCACATTGGATTGAGTTCAGCTTCCACTATCAGGTCGGCTGTCAGGCCGCCTCGGCTTCGCTTTTGATTTAACCACTCAGGTCGGCTACTAGGCCGCCGTGCTTTTGATCTTGATCTTGATCTGAGGCGCCCCGTTAACCACGATGGCCGAACGCAGGCTTTGGAGCGTGGGTAAACCGGCAGGACGCCGGTTTAGCCGCGATGGGCCAAGGATGGCCCATGGCGGCGGCCCACGGTCCAAAGCCTGCGTGAGGGCACACCGAGCCTAGGCGAGGTGCCGAGTGGTGGGGCAAGAGCCCTTTTGGTTACTTTTGGGGCTCTTTTCCAAAAGTGACCCGCTGTAAGAGCGGAACCAATATCAGCCATCACCCAAATAACGGATATGTACCCAGCACCCCCGCGACAACCAAAGAATTCAACCCATAAAAAGTTGCGTAGATACCTATGCTGCGATAGCGGCAACTCGGTTCACTTGTTGTTACACATTACTGGCCCCGCCCACCGCAATTCCGTACCATTCCCCGCCTTATTCCCCGCAACGCCCTGGTACCTCATGAACCTCACCCGTCTGCGCGCCGATGCCCTGGCCGGCCTCACCACGTCTTTTGCTCTGCTGCCCGAATGCATCGCCTTCGCCTTGGTCGCCCACCTCAACCCGCTGATGGGGCTCTACGGCGCCTTTATCATTTGCACGCTCACTGCATTGTTCGGCGGCCGGCCCGGCATGGTCTCCGGCGCGGCAGGCTCGATGGCGGTGGTGATCGTCGCACTGGTGGTGCAACACGGCGTGGAGTACTTGCTCGCGACGGTATTGCTCGGCGGGCTGATCATGATTGCGTTCGGCCTGCTGCGCCTGGGCAAGCTGGTGCGCATGGTGCCGCACTCGGTGATGCTCGGCTTCGTCAACGGCCTGGCGATTATCATCGCTTTGGCGCAACTGGAGCATTTCAAAAGCGGTGAAAGCTGGCTCAGCGGCACACCGTTATACGTGATGACCGGCCTGGTCGCGGCGACCATGGCGATTGTCTACCTGCTGCCGCGCCTGACCCGCGCCGTGCCGCCCGCCTTGGTGGCGATCCTCGGTGTTGGCCTGGCGGTGTACCTGCTCGGCCTGCCGACCCGGACGTTGGGCGACATGGCCCACATCGCCGGCGGCCTGCCAACCTTCGCACTGCCGCAAATCCCCTGGACTTTGGAAACCCTGGGCATCATCGCGCCCTATGCGTTCCTGATGGCGATGGTTGGCCTGCTGGAAACCCTGCTGACCCTGAACCTTACCGACGAAATCACCGAGACCCGTGGCTACCCCGACCGCGAAAGCGTCGCGCTGGGCGCGGCGAATATGGTCTCGGGCCTGTTCGGTGGCATGGGCGGTTGCGCGATGATCGGGCAAACCGTGATCAACTTGAGCTCCGGCGGGCGCGGGCGCTTCTCCGGGGTGTTTGCCGGGGTGATGATCCTGCTGTTCATTCTGTTTCTGTCGCCGCTGATTGAGCGGATTCCGCTGGCGGCGCTGGTGGGGGTGATGTTTGTGGTGTCGCAGCAGACCTTCGCTTGGGCGTCGTTGCGGGTGATCAACAAAGTGCCGGTCAATGACGTGCTGGTGATTCTGGCAGTGACGGTGATCACGGTGTTCACCGACCTTGCCACGGCGGTGCTGTGCGGCATTGTGATTGCGGCGCTGAATTTTGCCTGGCAACAGGCGCGTGAGTTGTACGCCGATGAGCATCTGGAAGCCGATGGCAGCAAACTCTATCGCCTGCACGGTACGCTGTTTTTTGCCTCGACCACGCCGTTCCTGAACCAGTTCGACCCGGCCAATGACCCGGCCGAGGTGACGCTGGATTGCCGTCACCTGAGCTTTGTCGACTACTCCGCGATTGCCGCGCTGATGACCCTGCGTGAGCGTTACAGCAAGGCGGGGAAACATCTGCGGGTGCTGCATTTGTCGGAGCGCTGCAAGAAGTTGCTCAAGCGCGCCCGGGTGCATCATGAGTAACTGATTACGGCCCGACCAGGTCTTCCAGCTCCTGGGCGCGGGTCTGGGTCATGTCCAGCAGGCAGCCGGCGCCGTTGACTTGGTCGATGGTGCCGCCAGTGGCTGAGCCTGCGAAGGCGCAATTGGCGTCGCGGTATTTGATCCACAGGCGCTGAACATCCTGCAATTGCTGCTTGCGGTCGCCGTCCTGGGCGGCGAGGGCAGTTTTGTAGGCTTTGTTCAGGCGCTCATCTTGCACCTTGGCTTCTTTGGCGTTGCAATTGACCATGTCGGCGGTGGTGTTGGCGCCGTCCATGCATTTTTTCAGCGCCGCATTCTCGGCGGCCGAAGCGTTGCTGCACAAGGCCAGCAACAGCGCGCTGGCGGCGAAAGGCACAAGCAGGGTTTTGCGATTCATTGTGAGGATTCCTGATCGAAAGTTGGGCTGCCCTCTGAGACTCGGCCTCGGCAGTTGAGTTTCTGCGCGCAACAAAACTTCATGTAAGAACACCCCCCGGATTTTCATGAGCTGGCGCTGGGCATGCCCCAAAGCGACAGCGCTTATCTGTGGGCGAAAATTACTTTCATAAAAATTGAAAATTCAGCTTGGTAATGATTTATGAGTTTCACAACCAATTCGACGTGACCCTTTCCAAGGAGTACCGCATGGCCGCACCACTGGGCTTGGGGCTGTTGGCATACGCTGCCATCGCCATCATTGCATTGATCGTGCTGATTGCACGTTATCGACTCAACCCGTTTATTGTCATCACCTTGGTGTCCATCGGGCTGGCGCTGATGGCCGGCATGCCGGCGGACACCATCATGGGCTCGTACGAAGCGGGTGTCGGTAAAACCCTGGGGCATATCGCCCTGGTGGTGGCGCTGGGCACCATGCTCGGCAAGATGATGGCCGAGTCCGGCGGCGCCGAGCAGGTGGCGCGCACGCTGATCAACCGCTTTGGCGAACGCAATGCGCATTGGGCGATGGTGTGTATCGCCTTCCTGGTGGGGCTGCCGCTGTTTTTCGAGGTCGGTTTTGTGTTGCTGGTACCGATTGCCTTTACCGTGGCGCGGCGCGTTGGGGTGTCGATCCTGATGGTCGGCCTGCCGATGGTCGCCGGTTTGTCGGTGGTGCATGCGCTGGTGCCGCCGCACCCGGCGGCGATGATGGCGGTGCTGGCGTATAACGCGTCGGTGGGGCAGACCGTGCTTTATGCGATTCTGATCGGTATTCCCACGGCGATCATCGCCGGCCCTCTGTACGCCAAGTTCATCGTGCCGCGCATTCACCTGCCGGCGGAAAACCCGCTGGAACGCCAGTTTATCGACCGCGAACCGCGCACCCGTCTGCCGAGCTTTGCGCTGACCATGGGCACCATCCTGTTGCCGGTGGTGCTGATGATGATTGGCGGCTGGGCCAATGTGATTTCCACCCCAGGCACCGCTTTTAACCAGTTCCTGTTGTTTATCGGCAACTCGGTAATCGCCCTCTTGGTGGCGACTTTGGTGAGCTTCTGGACCTTGGGCCTGGCCCAGGGTTTCAACCGCGAAGCGATCCTCAAGTTCACCAACGAATGCCTCGCCCCGACCGCCAGCATCACCTTGTTGGTGGGCGCGGGCGGCGGTTTGAATCGCATCCTGGTGGACGCGGGCGTGACCAATGAAATTCTCGGCCTGGCCCATGCCTTTCACTTGTCGCCGCTGGTGATGGGCTGGTTGTTTGCAGCGTTGATGCGCATCGCCACGGGCTCGGCCACTGTGGCCATGACGACGGCGTCCGGTGTGGTCGCGCCCGTCGCCATGGGCTTGGGTTATCCACACCCTGAATTATTGGTGCTGGCTACCGGTGCGGGCTCGGTGATCTTTTCCCACGTCAACGACGGCGGCTTCTGGCTGATCAAGGAATACTTCAATATGACGGTGATCCAGACCTTCAAGACCTGGACCGTATTGGAGACGCTGATTTCGGTGGTCGCCTTCGGTCTTACGTATGGACTGTCTCTTATTTTATGAGCTGCATTTTGTAACCCGGAGCCCCCATGGACATCCTCTACCAGATCCGCGCCCGCCAGGATTCCTTCAGCGCCGGCGAAGGGCGTATCGCCAAGCTGATGCTTGATGACGTGGGCTTTGCTGCGTCGGCCAGCCTGGAAGAGTTGTCACAACGCGCCGAGGTCAGCACGGCGACCTTGTCGCGCTTTGCGCGCAGCGTGGGTTGCCGCGACTTGCGTGATTTGCGCCTGCAATTGGCGCAGGCCAGCGGGGTGGGCAGCCGCTTTCTGGACCCTGCGGGGTTGCCGGAGCAGTCGGCCTTTCATCGGCAGATTCTCAGCGATATCGAATTAACGTTGCGCCAGCACCTGTCAGGTTTTAACCAGGCGAGTTTCGTCGATGCGGTCAGCCTGCTGGGCAAGGCGCGGATGATCCATGCATTCGGCATGGGCGGCCCGTCGAGCTTGTGCAGTGAAGAGTTGCAGGTGCGGTTGGTACGCCTGGGTTACCCGATTGCCGCCTGCCGCGACCCGGTGATGATGCGTGTAACGGCCGCGACCTTGGGCCCTGAGCATGCGCTGATTGTTTGCTCGCTCTCCGGCCTCACGCCCGAGTTGTTGGACGTGGTGAGGCTGGCGCGCAACTACGATGCGCCCATCGTCGCCATCACCTTGGCCGATTCACCGCTGGCTCAGCTGGCGGACGTGTTATTGCCGCTGCAACCGGCCGAAACCAGTTTTATCTACAAGCCCACCGCCGCGCGCTACGGAATGCTGTTGGCCATCGACCTGCTCGCCACTGAGCTTGCGCTGGCGATGCCGGACGACAACCAGGAACGCCTGCGCCGGATCAAGCTGGCCCTGGACGATTATCGCGGCGGCCCCGATAGCCTGCCGCTTGGAGATTGATATGAAGTACGACACGCTGATTCGCCAGGCGCTGATCATTGATGGCAGCAACACGCCGGGCTACGTCGCCGATGTAGGGCTGCGCGGCGGGCGTATCGAGACGATCGGCGATCTTGCGACCGCGCACGCCGAGCATGAAATCGATGCGAATGGCCGCGTCTTGGCACCCGGTTTTATCGACGTGCACACCCACGATGATACCGTGGTGATCCGCCACCCACAGATGCTGCCCAAGCTCAGCCAGGGCGTGACCACGGTGATCGTCGGCAACTGCGGCATCAGCGCCTCGCCGGTGACGTTGCGCACAGATCCGCCGGACCCGATGAACCTGCTGGGCAAGCGTGAGGCCTTTGCTTACCCGCGTTTTGCCGATTACCGCGCTGGCGTGGAAAGTGCCCATCCGGCGGTCAACGTTGCGGCGTTGATCGGCCATACAGCGCTGCGCAGCAACCATATGGACGATCTGCACCGTACCGCCACGCCGAATGAAATCGCCGCCATGCGTGTGCAGTTGCAAGAAAGCCTGGAAGCCGGCGCTCTGGGTTTATCCACAGGCCTGGCCTACGCCAGCGCGTTCAATGCCGAGACCGATGAGGTGCTGCAACTCAGTGAGGAACTGACGGCCTTCGGTGCGGTGTACACCACCCACTTGCGCAGCGAATTTGAACCGGTGCTGGAGGCGATGGACGAGGCCTTCCTGATTGGCCGACATGCCCAGGTGCCGGTGATTATTTCTCATCTCAAATGTGCCGGCGCGGGTAACTGGGGGCGTAGTCCGCAGCTGTTGGCGTCGCTGGAGTTGGCTGCAAAAAACCATCCAGTGGGCTGTGATTGCTACCCCTACGCGGCCAGCTCCTCGACGCTGGACCTCAAGCAGGTCACCGATGCATTTCGCATCACCATCACGTGGTCGACGCCACACCCGGAAGTCGGCGGGCGCGATTTGCAGGACATCGCCGCCGAGTGGGAGGTTTCGCTGCTGGACGCGGCACGTCGCCTGCAACCAGCGGGGGCGGTGTACTACGGGATGGATGAAGCGGATGTACGCCGCATCCTCGCGCATCCGCTGTCGATGGTCGGGTCTGATGGTTTGCCGGAAGACCCGTTCCCCCATCCACGGTTGTGGGGCGCGTTTCCGAGAGTGCTGGGGCATTTCAGCCGAGATGTGGGGTTGTTCCCGCTGCACACGGCGGTGCACAAAATGACCGGGCTGTCGGCCGCGCGTTTTGGCTTGGCCGAGCGTGGCGAAATTCGTGAAGGGTATTGGGCTGATCTGGTGTTGTTCGACCCGTTGAGTGTGCGCGATGTGGCGGATTTCAAAGAGCCCCAGCGTGCGGCACAGGGCATTGATGGCGTGTGGATCAACGGGGTGTTGAGCTACAGCGATGGGCAGGCCAATGGTCAGCGGCCGGGGCGATTCCTGGCGCGCAATGGGGATTTGCGTGGTGGGTTTTCGTCTCTATAGTGGGCGCTTTCATACCCGGAGCTGTCGCCATGCACTTAGGAAAAGTCACCCCCATTTTGCGGATTTTCGACGAGGTCAAAGCGTTGGAATTCTACGTCGACTTCCTCGGGTTCAAGGTCGACTGGCAGCATCGCTTCGAGGCGAATTTTCCGTTGTATTTGCAGGTGTCGTTGGGCGAATGTGTGCTGCATTTGTCCGAGCATCATGGCGATGCTTCGCCGGGGTCGGCGGTGCGGATTCAGGCGCAAGAGGTGGACGCGTATCAGCAGCAGTTGCTGGCCAAAGATTACCGTTATGCCAAGCCCGGGGTTGAGGAAACGCCGTGGGGCTCGCGGGAGATGAGCATCAGTGATCCGTTTGGGAATCGGCTGGTGTTTGTTGAGGAAGGCGAGGGCTGATGGGTAAATTGCAGGCAATAAAAAACCGCCTTAGTAGGGCGGTTTTTTATTGCAAACCCAGTTTGCGGCTGGGGTTGCTATCTCAAAAGACGCATCGACCCGCAGTCGGATACTACCGTTGGTCATGTCATCACGCAAGACGGAATGATGGCCGGCATGGTTACTTTAGGCATCCTTTCTCTTGCTTGATTTGACTGCAAAAGCTTGCGATGAATCTATCAGGCGATACTGGATATTTGACCACTGTTCGACACACCTTAGACGGGAATGTTGGTTAGGATCTTCCCCGTTCTGCGTTTGTCGCTTTTTAGGTGAGCCGGGTATGCGCGCGAATTCTGGACCGACCGCTACGGGCTAGTAATCCGTGCCGGATTGATGCGGAAGGGCCATTAGCCCGGCCACCTCAAAGGACGCATCGACCTGCGTCTGAAGGCTCACGTGTTCCGGTAAGTGCGCTGGAGGTAAGGCCCAACTCAAGGAGGGCCGAGTATGTCTAAGTTTGCACGACGTACGTGGAACCTCGTAGTGAATGCCCTGCGTGTTTATCACGTGTGGACATTCCTGCGGGACAGCTTTGATGACCTGTAAGGTCTGAGAAGTGGCGCCGCCTCGGCTTAAATCGAGGCGGCTTTTTGGTTTTTTAAACCCGGAAATGACTGACCATCTGCTGCAACTGGCTGCCCAAACGCGCCAGTTCCACACTCGACTTCGCCGTCTCGTCACTTGCCGTTGCGGTCTGCTCCGACACATCACGCACGTTCACAATGCTGCGGCTGATCTCTTCAGCCACGGCGCTTTGCTGCTCGGCCGCCGCAGCAATCTGCTGGTTCATCGACTGGATGTTCGACACCGTACGGGTGATGTTTTCCAGTGACACACCCGCCTTGCGCGTCAGTTCGACGCTGCTGTCGGTGAGGCTGCGGCTGTTGTTCATCACGGTGGCCACTTGTTGGGTGCCGTTCTGCAAACCCGCCACCAGGCCTTCGATTTCTTCGGTGGATTTTTGGGTGCGTTGGGCCAGGCCACGGACTTCGTCGGCGACCACGGCAAACCCACGACCGGCTTCACCGGCACGCGCCGCTTCAATCGCGGCGTTGAGCGCCAGCAGGTTGGTCTGCTCGGCCACGGCCTTGATCACATCCATCACGCTGCCGATCTTGTTGCTCTCTTGTTGCAGGTGCGTCATGGCGTCGGTGGAGCGCGCCACCTCAGCGGCCAGGCGTTCGATCTGGGCGATGGCCTCGGCCACCACTTTGTCGCCCGCGCGGGCTTGGCCATCGGCATCGGCAGCGGCCAGCGATGCTTGTTCAGCATTGCGTGCGACTTCCTGCACGGTGGCAGTCATTTCGTGCATCGCCGTGGCGACTTGATCGGTCTCGATCTTCTGGCTGTTGACGCCGGCACTGGTCTGCTCGGTGACGGCCGACAGCTCTTCGGCAGCGCTGGCGATCTGGGTCACGCCGTCGCGAATACCGCTGATCAATTCACGCAGGGTGGTGCCCATGCGCTGGATGCCTTGTTGCAACACGCCCAGTTCATCACGACGGGTCACTTGGATGTTGTGGCTCAGGTCGCCGGAGGCAATGCGCTCCACCACGGCCAGGGTTTCCTGGATCGGGCGAGTGATCTGGCGGGTAATCACCCAGGCAGCAATGATGCCGACCAGCAAAGCCAGCAACGTGCTGATCAGTTGCAGGCTACGGGCCTGGGCGCTTTCAACGTCACGGCGTTCGAGCTGGATGTCGTACAGCTTGTCGCTGATGGTGACGATATCCGCACCTTGGGTGGTCATTTCGGCGCGTGCGCTGACGATGTTGGCGTTGGCCGCCTTGTAGCTTTGTACGGCGCTGCGATAGGCGCCGAGTGCCGTTTCCAGTGAGGTCAAAGCGCTTTGTTGGCTGGTGCCGAATGCGGCGCTGAGATTTTTCAAACCACTGATGGCTTTTTCAATCTGTGCCGCGGCGCGGGCTTCGGTTTCTGCACTGGGACTATTGGTGTAACCGCGCACTTCGTAGCGGCCCAACTGGAATTCTTCTTTGGCGTGAGTGACGGCCTGGTACTGGGTGAAGCGCTCCGGGCTGTCGGGCATCTGCTGCACATTGGTTTCCAGGGCGTCGATCTGGGCGTTGGCGATGTCGGCCTTGTCGCCCATGACCTGGCGCGCGGCGTTGCCGTTACGGTAGGCCTCGCGCATTTTGTTCAGCGACTGTTGGTAAGCGGTGATGACGGCTTTCTGGTCGGTGAGCAGCTTGCGGTTTTCCGGGCTATTGAAGCTGTCCAGCAGCGTCTGTTGCTGGGCGGCGAAGGCGTCGAGGCTGGTTTGTACGTTCTGCGCCACGGCTTCGTCGCCGTTGGCCAGCATGTATTGCAAACGCACGATGCGTAGCTTGGTCAGCGAGGCGTTGAGCTGGGTGATGTCGCTCATCCAGTTGCTACGGTCGATCAGGCTGCCCAGGCTGGTCCAGCCCGTCAGGGCCAGGATCGAGGTGAGGACCAGCACCAGGCCGAAGCCCAGGCCGAGTTTGAGGTTGACGCTGATGTTGCCGAACCAGCTATTCATCGAATGCTCCGCAAGAGTGATGTCTGTCTGCTGGACGGTGTTGTTGTTTGAGCCAGCCAATTGTGTGTAGCGCTGTATCGGCGGCAAGCGATGATTCTGAAGTACTTTTCTTACGGGTGTGACGAGGGGTCGCCATCGCCGTGTGGCAATGGCGACCCTTCGGGCTCACAGTGCCGAGGCGTTGGGCACGACGGTCAGCCTCAGACAAGACGTGGCACCGGGGCTCATGTGCACGGTGTTATGTGCGACCCGCGGGTGGTTGGCCTGGCCTGAAGGTTCGCCACTGTTGGGGTTGACGTCAAAGCGCGGGAAATTGCTACTGGAGATGTCCAGGCGCAGGCGATGGCCGCGTTTGAACAGGTTGCAGGTGGCGAAGGGCTCGATCAGTACTTTTACTCGCTTACCGCGTGTGAGGAACGTCGGCTGCTCCCAGGATTCGCGATAGCGGCAGCGGTGGATGCCATCGGTAATATTCATCGCAAAGCCATCGGGGTAGTCGGCGCTCGGTGGATACACGTCGATCAGCTTGGCGGTGAAATCGGTGTCGGGCGCATCGCTGTCGATCCACAATTCGATCTGTACGCTACCGGCGACAATCAGGTCTGCCTCGAGTGGCTCGGTCTGAAAGCTCAGCACGTCATCGCGTTCGCTGAGTGGGCAGTTGTCGCCTCGGGTGCCGAAGAAATCGGCGCGCTCACGTTGATCGAAAGCACCGCCCACAAAAATTGGGGCGCCGGAAGTTAGCGCCCCGCCGAGGGTCGGGACCGGCTTTGCGGGGTCGGCGAAGTAACTCAAGTGCGCGTCGACGCCTTCGGGCGCGCTACGCGTCAGCTGCTTTTGCGCATTCAAGTACAAGGTCAATGGCTGGCTGCCTGGCAGTGGCCATTGCGTTGATTGCAGCCAGCGGCCACCGTGGTCCAGGCGACCGTTTTGGTCACGATTGCCACTGCCACCGCCCATCAGAAACACGTGAACACTGGCCGCGGTGGCCGGCGGCGAAGGCTTGAGGGTTTGCTCGAACCACGCCAGGCGGCAACTCAGCCAGTCGTGATCGACCTGGCCATCGAACACGGCCGCAGGGCCGAACTCCACGTCGCCGCTGTGGCTGATGTTGCGATCGCCATGCAGCCAGGGGCCCATGATCAGCCGCTGGTGTGCCGTGCCGTTTTGCCTGAAGGCGGTGTAGTTGGCCAGGGTGGAGCTGACGTAAGCGTCGTACCAGCTGGACATGAACAGCACTGGAATATCCGGCAACTGTGAGTAGTGGCCTTCGGCGTAGATACCGGACTTCTGCCAGTATTCGCTGAAGGTGCCCTGGGCCCATTGGTCAAGCACGTAGGCTTCGTACTCCGGCACATGGCGCAACGGAGACTGGCCGGGCTGCCACGGCATACGCGTAAACCACTGATGAATATCTTCCTGCTCCAGCGCCAGGCGAACCTGCGGATCGGCCAGTGCTGCCGGGCTCTCCTTGGCCTGGCGAAAGGCCCACGTGGCCTGCTTGAGTTCAAATGCACCACCTTGGCGGATCCCGCACTGGTAGGCGTTGGCGAATCCGCCACTGTCCAGCACCATGCTGCTCAAGCCCGGTGGGCGCAGGCAGGCCATTGCCAGTTGGGTATGGGCGGCGTAAGACAGGCCCATGCTGCCGACGTTGCCGTTGCACCAGGGTTGCTGGACGATCCAGGCCAAGGTGTCAAAACCGTCTTCACCTTCGGCGGTGTATTTGGTGAACAGCCCTTCGGACGCGTAGCGCCCACGGCAGTCCTGGAAGATGGCGACAAAGCCTTGTTCAGTAAAACGCGTCGCCATCTGTTCGCGGGAGATGTGTTGGCCATCGAGCTGTTTCTCCGAGCGCGAGGGCTTGCTCTTGTCGTAGGGCGTGCGCTCGATGACCACCGGGAACGGGCCTTCGCCGTCTGCCGGCAAGTAGATATCGGTGGCCAGGTGGATGCCATCGCGCATCGCGATCATTTGGTTGTGCAGGGTTTGCATGGGGAAAACACTCATCGACTCAGTACCCGCTCGTGACCGCAATGGCCAGTAACGCCATCGCCAGCACGGTGTAGATCAAGAACAGTGGCAGGATGTAGCGTGCCCATTGGCCCCAGCCGACATTGGCCGTTGCCAGCAGCACCAGCAGGCCGCTGGAGGTGGGGGTGATCATGTTGGTCAGGCCATTACCCATCAAAAACGCGAACACCGTGGTCTGCGGGCTGACGCCGGACAGTTGGCCCAACGGGCCGAAGATCGGCATGGTCACGGCGGCCTGGCCCGAGGTGGACGGGATCAGCACATCCAAGCCCAATTGCGCGAAGAACATGCCGTAGGCCGACACAATCGGGCCATGGTCGCCCACCAGATTGGCCAGGCTGTTGACGATGGTGTCCAGCACTTGGCCGGTACTGAGGATGATCTCCACGGCGGTGGCCAGGCCGATCAGCACGCCGGCAATCAGCACTTTTTTCATGCCATCGACAAAGGCACTGGCGGCGACACTCGCACCCAACCCGGCGATCACACTGAAAGCCACCGTCAGCAGCAGATAAAACGCCGACAGCTCATGGTATTTCCAAGCCCAGCGGTTGGAGGCGTAGACCAAAAAGCCGATACCTGTCAGCAGCACGATCAGGTTGATCAGGTGGCGCGTAGGCAGTGGTTTGCGCTCGAACGTGATCTGCGCCGTCGCATCGAAACCGTGCTTGCGAATACTCCACAGCACGAAGGCAATGCCCACCAGCAGGAAAGTGCAGTAGGCAAGCACGCGCATGCTCAGCCCACTGAATATCGGCAGCCCGACCATCGGCTGGGCGACGGAGAGCGCCACTGGATTGGAGATCGACGCCAGGTAGCCGATCTTCACCGAGATGGTGACGATGGCCAGCCCGATCAGGTTCGACAGCCCCAGCCGATTGGCCATGGCGACCATCAGCGGCACGATCAGGATGAATTCCTTGGCCAGCCCCATGAAGGTACTGCCGGCGGAGAACACCAGCATCAGGCTCGGCACCAGTACGTAGATGTTGCCTCGGGTCAGCCCCAGCAGGCGCTCCAGCCCGGCGTCAATCACGCCGGCCTTGTTAAGCACGCCGAACATGCCGCCGATGAACAGCACCATGAAAATCAATGCCGCACGTTTCTCGATGCCTTGGGGAATGGCCATGAAGCCTTCCACCAGTGACACCGGGCGGGCCACCGTGTCGCCGGCCTTGCGCGGCTCCAGTGAGAACAGTTGGCCCAGGGCGTCGTGCTTTTCCAGCACGTGATAGGAGCCCGGTACCACCAGGCCGTTCTGGCGCTCGAACTTGCCCGAGTTCACCGCGTAGGTAAACGCCACGGCGAGCAAGACAATGCTCAGCAGGATGATGGCCGGGTTGATCTGTTTGCGTTGCGTGGGTTTTTCCGCCACCGCCTGGGTGGGGGTGATCTGTGATTCGCTCATGCTGGCTGCCCCGGCGTTCGCCGTTTTTGTTATGGGGGAGTGACGCGTGTGGAGCGGACACTAGGGCAAAGTTTTTGCGCCGACAACGTTATGCGCAGGGCGGGTCGGGCTATGCGTTTTGTGCGTTCAAGCGCTGTTTGAGGTGCTCGGCAAACGCGACTACCAGCGGTGGGCGTGGCTCATTGGCGCGATAGGCCAGGCCGAACGAGTAGGGCAGCGCCGGGCGAAAAGGCCGGGTCACGATTGGCAAATGCAGGAAGTGGCTGGCGAGCAAGCCGTTGACGATCGACACGCCCAGGCCTTCAGCGACAAAACTGCAGGCCGCCCCCACGGAGTGCACTTCGACGCGCACTTGTGGCGTGAGGTTGGCGGCGCGAAACACTTGGTTCAGCTCTGCCCGCAGCGCGCGTTGTCGGCCCAGCATCACCAGCGGCACATTGCGCAGGTGTTGCACCTCGATACACGTGTGACGGGTCAATGGATGGTCGAGGGGCATCACGCAGACGCCCTCGGTTTCCAGCACGGGTTCGATGTCGAAATCGGCGATTTCCGTCGGCAAGCGCACAAAGCCCAGGTCGGCGGAGCGGTCGAGTACGGCGCGCTCGATCATGTCGTAAGAGCCGGTCAGCAACTCGACAACGATGTCGTCATGGCTCTTGAGAAAATCCGCGACGATCCGTGGCAACAGCTCCTGGGTCATGCTGGTAGGCACGCCGACCTTGAGCAGGCTCTTGCGCGAGCGGCCCACGCGCATCTCGTCGGCCAAGCGTTGGATGCGCTGCATGCCGTCTACCAGGCCGGCGACTTCGGTCAGCAACTCTTCCGCTTCTGCGGTGGCCATCAGGCGACCTTTTTTGCGCAGAAACAATGCGAAACCTAATGCCTCTTCCAGTTGGCTCAAGAGGCGGCTGACCGCCGATTGCGACAAGCCCATGCGCGTTGCTGCGCCGATGGTCGAGCCGGTGGACATGATCGCCTTGAAGGCTTCGAGCTGCTTGAGATTCACCGTGGTTTTCCTGTCGGTTGCGAGGGGCGAGCGGTGCGTTGCGCATAGCCTGATGCGCATCTCGCATAACATTGTGGGGCTTTGGACGAGCCGTTAGTGTCCGCTCCAACGCGACGTGTCGTCCAGTGTGTCGCGCGGTGCAACTGCCCATAAAAAATCACAACAGGCATTGAGGAAACAGCTATGCGAGCGTTTTTCACGAGGGGCAAAATCGCTTCGGCGGGCTTGGTGGCGAGCCTGTCACCGGCGCTGCTGGCCCAAGGTTTCTGGGAGGATTCCCAGGGGCGATTGACCTTGCGCAACTTCTACTTCAACGACGATTACCGCGACGGCGGCGACGATCGCAGGGAGTGGGCGCAAGGCTTTCTGCTCAACCTGCAGTCGGGTTACACCGAGGGCACGGTGGGCTTTGGCCTCGATGCGTTGGGGTTGTCAGGCCTGCGGCTGGACTCCAGCCCCACCCACGCCGGTACCGGTCTGTTGCCGGTGCACGACGACGGTCACGCGGCCAGCGAGTTCTCAAGCCTGGGCGTCACCGCGAAGATACGCTGGGGCGATGCCGTGGTGAAAACCGGCACGTTGCTGCCGAAGATTCCGGTGTTGGTGCACAACGATGGGCGCCTGTTGCCACAGACCTTCCAAGGCACCCAACTGGAATACACCGGTATACGCAACCTGTACCTGCACACCGGTCACCTGGATAAATTCAAGCAGCGAAACTCCACCGACAGTGTGGCTATTTACCCACAGGGCTACAGCGGCAAAAAAGGCAGCGACTTCGATTTCGCCGGCGCCACTTATGCTTTCACCCCGCGCCTGAGTGGCACCTGGTATTACGGTGAACTGCGTGAGTTCTATCGCCAGCAATTCTTCGGCCTTGTGCATAAACAGCCGGTGGGCAGTGGCACGCTGACCAGCGACTTGCGCTACTTCATGAGTGACGAGGCGGGGGCGGCGCGTAACGGCAAGGTCGACAGTGACATGTTCACCGGGCTGTTCACCTATCGCCTGGGCGCGCAGGCGTTGGGCGTCGGTTATCAGAAGGTCAGCGGCGAAACGGCATTGCCTTATGCCAGTGTGTCGACCGTGTACTCCTTCAGTAACGCCGGCGTGGGCAAGTTCATCCAGGCCGGTGAGCAAACCTGGATGCTGCGCTACGACTACGATTTCGCCGCAGTATTGCCGGGCTTGAGTTTCATGACCCGTTATTACAAGGGGCAAAACGGCGACTACAAAGGGCGTGAGGCGCGCGAATGGGAGTCCGATACCAATCTGCGCTACGTGGTTCAGAGCAGCACGTTTAAAGGCCTGGGTGTGGAGTTGCGCAAAGCGACCTACCGCTCGACTTATGCCAGCGACCGAGACAACTATCGGCTCTACCTGACTTACGACCTGGCACTCTGGTAGCCGGGGCAGGGGGCTGATAAGAGGCCGGTCTTGTGTGCTAGTCTGCTGGCCCTTTTAGTTTTGGATGGCACGGGACACCGTGCTGCCCTACAGCGGAGCCTCTTCATGTCCGAAGTTAATCTGTCCACCGACGAAACCCGCGTCAGCTACGGTATCGGCCGTCAGTTGGGCGACCAACTGCGCGACAACCCGCCACCGGGCGTAAGCATTGACGCCATCCTGGCCGGCCTGACCGACGCGTTCGACGGCAAGCCAAGCCGCGTTGACCAAGAGCAGATGGCGGCCAGCTTCAAAGTTATCCGCGAAATCATGCAAGCCGAAGCGGCTGCCAAGGCTGAAGCCGCTGCCGGCGCTGGCCTTGCCTTCCTGGCTGAAAACGCCAAGCGTGATGGCATCACCACCCTGGCTTCCGGCCTGCAATTTGAAGTGCTGACTGCAGGTACAGGCGCCAAGCCGAGCCGTGAAGACCAAGTGCGTACCCACTACCACGGCACTCTGATCGACGGCACTGTGTTCGACAGCTCCTACGAGCGCGGCCAGCCTGCAGAATTCCCGGTTGGCGGCGTGATCGCTGGCTGGACCGAAGCCCTGCAACTGATGAATGCCGGCAGCAAATGGCGTCTGTACGTGCCGAGCGAACTGGCTTACGGCGCTCAAGGCGTTGGCAGCATCCCGCCGCACAGCGTTCTAGTGTTCGACGTCGAGTTGCTCGACGTACTGTAAGGCCTGGTAGCACTGGCGTCGGCTTCATGTGGGAGCTGGCTTGCCTGCGATAGCATCACCTCGGTAGCAGGTTTGACCGAGTCGTCTATATCGCGGGCAAGCCTGGCTCCCACATAGAGCCGGTGCATTCAGGTTTTGCGTGGTCGTTCATGGATGGAACTTGCCATTGAGCTCCGTGGCCGGGCGCAACGCTCGGGCATAGCAGAACAGAAACAAATTACGTACCACTTCCTTGAGCACCCCAGGCTCACTGGAACTCAGGCCGTTGACGTCCAGGTCGCCCTGATCCTGCAGTTCATTCAGCGCTTCTTCTTCCAGCACAGCACAGACTTCCCCGGTTTCCCGATGCAGGATTCGCAGGTAAGGGTGTGGGCGGTCCAGCCAGGCATCTATCAAATAAGTCATGAGTGGTTCTCCTTGATGGGTTTCAATGAGAATAATTCTTATTCGTAGAATAGCAAGTGCCTATTGGCAATTTCTGGGTTTTTCTGTGTGGATATTGTGTTCGGTCAACGGAGAGGGCAAAACGCCATCCCGCGGCGGGCGCGGGATGGATGCAGCAGGTTCAGACCTTGCGCACGAACTCGGACTTGAGTTTCATCGGGCCGATACCGTCGATCTTGCAATCGATATCGTGATCGCCATCGCACAGGCGGATATTCTTGACCTTGGTGCCGACCTTGACCACCAGGGACGTACCTTTGACCTTGAGGTCTTTGATCACGGTGATGGTGTCGCCGTCCTGCAGGACGTTGCCTACAGAGTCTTTCTTCACGGTTTCATCGCCGGCTGCTTCGGCCTCGCCATTGGCGGACCACTCATGGGCGCATTCCGGGCAGATCAGCTGGGCGCCGTCTTCGTAGGTGTATTCGGAATTGCATTTTGGGCAGGGTGGCAACGTGCTCACTAAGGCTCCTTGAAAGTCAGGATTGGCTAAAGTCGCACATTATATAGGGTTTTGTGGCGCGGGCGGGGTCGTGAAGTGGTAATAAGGTCTAAATGTGGGAGCGGGCTTGCTCGCGAAGGCGGTGTGTCAGCGACTAAATCGCTGACTGATCCTCCACCTTCGCGAGCAAGCCCGCTCCCACATTAATCAGCGCCGAATCAGTGCGTACGCGCGACCGCGAATTCGCTCAGCTCAACCAGAGCGTCCCGGTATTCGCTGGCAGGCAGGGCTTCCAGGCACTTAATGGCTCGGGCTACATAATCACGCGCCAGTTGCGCGGTGTACTCCAGGGAGCCCGAGGCTTCGACGGCTGCGCGGATGGCTTCCAAGTCTTCGATCCCGCCTTTCTGGATCGCCTTGCGCACCAAGGCGGCCTGTTCCGGCGTGCCTTCGCGCATGGTGTAGATCAGTGGCAAGGTCGGTTTGCCTTCGGCCAAATCGTCACCGACGTTTTTGCCCAGGGTTTCGGCGTCGCCCTTGTAGTCGAGCAGGTCGTCGACCAGTTGGAATGCCACGCCCAGGTGATCACCGAAGGTGCGCAGGGCTTCTGCTTGTTCGGCAGTGGCACCGCACAAGGCGGCGGCGCTGTGGGTCGAGGCTTCGAAGAGCATCGCGGTTTTGCCGCGAATCACTTCCATGTAGGTTTCTTCGGTGGTGCTGGCGTCGCGAACCTTCGACAGTTGCAACACTTCGCCTTCGGCGATGATGCGGGTGGCCTGTGAAAGAATCTTCATCACCGGCATCGAGCCCAGTTCGACCATCATTTCAAACGAGCGCGAGTACAGGAAATCACCTACCAGCACGCTTGGGGCATTGCCCCACATGGCGTTGGCGGTTTCGCGACCACGGCGCATGCCGGACATGTCGACCACGTCGTCATGCAGCAGGGTGGCAGTGTGCAAAAATTCGATTGTGGCGGCCAGCAGGCGCAGGTCATCGCCTTCGCGGCCCAGGGCTTTGCCACACAGCAACACTAATAAAGGACGCAGGCGTTTGCCGCCCGCCGACGTAATGTAGTCGCCAATTTTGGAGACCAGCGGCACTTTAGACGTCAGCTGCTGCTTGATGATGCCGTCGACGGCGCTAAAATCGTCCGCGACCGCGCGGTAGAAAGCTTGGGGTTGCATCAGCGACAGTCGCTCCAGAAGGGTTGCGCGGCATGCTAGGACCCAGGCCTTCGAGTGTCAAGGCGCGATAGACGGCCTCTTGCAACACCCATTTACCTTGCGTACAATCGCGCACCCTGAACTTCCTGGGCAGCACCTGCCTTACGCAATTGCATTCGGGACGTCCATCCCATGCAGCCATGCCAGCCAATACCTCTTCTTATAAAGCGCTGGGTGAGCAGGATTATCGGAGAAATACCATGTCGTACGCAGTAATTGTTACTGGTGGCAAGCAATACAAGGTCGCCCCAGGTGAATACCTGAAGATCGAAAAACTGGAAATCGCTACCGGCGAATCCGTTACCTTTGATCGCGTTCTGTTGGTCGCCAATGGCGATGACGTGAACATCGGCGCTCCAGTTGTTGCTGGCGCTACCGTTGTGGCTGAAGTGATCTCCCAAGGTCGTCACGATAAAGTCCGCATCATCAAGTTCCGTCGTCGTAAGCACCACATGAAGCGTATGGGCCACCGCCAGTGGTACACCGAGATCAAAATCACCGGTATTCAGGCTTAATTTCAGCCTAATTCCTCACTAGGAGAATTGACTCATGGCACACAAAAAAGCTGGTGGTAGTACCCGTAACGGTCGCGACTCAGAAGCCAAACGCCTTGGCGTTAAGATGTATGGCGGCCAGAAAATCATTCCGGGCAACATCATCGTGCGTCAGCGCGGCACCCAATTCCACGCCGGTTACGGTGTTGGCATGGGTAAAGATCACACCCTCTTCGCTAAAATCGAAGGCGTGATCAAGTTTGAAGTAAAAGGCGCGTTCAACCGCCGTTACGTGAGCGTTGTCGCCGCTTAATTGCGCGATCGCTGGAAAAGCCCTGTCTCGCGACGGGGCTTTTTCGTTTGTGGAGTGAGTCTCTTGCAAAGCTGTTTGTGATGGGCTCAGGCGCTGGATAAG
The DNA here is from genome assembly GCF_022648765.1 of Pseudomonas sp. ArH3a. NCBI lineage: Bacteria > Pseudomonadati > Pseudomonadota > Gammaproteobacteria > Pseudomonadales > Pseudomonadaceae > Pseudomonas > Pseudomonas sp. ArH3a. The sequence goes on along the minus strand of NZ_CP080330.1, from coordinate 5,874,794 downwards.
CGGTTGTTGTTTGAGGTCGCTGCGCTCATTTTTGCAAGAGTCTTATGTCTTGGTTTCTTAAGCTCGTCCATGCGACGAGAGGCGTTTTGTTATGAAGTTCGTTGATGAAGTTTCCATCCGAGTAAAAGCAGGCGACGGCGGTAACGGTTGCATGAGTTTCCGTCGCGAAAAATTCATCGAAAACGGTGGCCCTAACGGCGGTGACGGCGGTGACGGCGGTTCCATCTACATGATGGCCGACGAAAACCTCAACACCCTGGTCGACTACCGTTACACCCGGCACTTCGATGCCGAGCGTGGCTCCAACGGCGGCAGCACCGACTGCACCGGTAAAAAAGGCGAAGACATGGTACTGCGCGTACCGGTCGGCACCACGATTATCGACTCCGCCACCCAGGAAGTTATTGGAGACCTGACCAAGGCCGGCCAAAAGCTGATGGTTGTGCAGGGCGGCTGGCACGGTCTGGGTAACACCCGATTCAAGTCCAGTACCAACCGTGCTCCACGCCAGACCACGCCGGGCAAGCCGGGCGAGCAGCGTGACCTCAAGCTGGAAATGAAAGTACTGGCAGACGTAGGCCTGTTGGGCCTGCCGAACGCCGGCAAAAGTACCTTCATCCGCTCGGTCTCGGCCGCCAAGCCGAAAGTCGCTGATTACCCGTTCACCACCCTGGTGCCGAACCTGGGCGTGGTCAGCGTCGACCGCTGGAAAAGCTTTGTGATCGCCGACATTCCTGGCCTGATCGAAGGTGCTTCCGATGGCGCAGGCCTGGGGATTCGCTTCCTCAAGCACTTGTCGCGGACCCGTTTGCTGCTGCACCTCGTCGATATGGCGCCGCTGGATGACACCAGTGCACCGGACGCCGCCGAAGTGATCGTCAGCGAACTGACCAAGTTCAGCCCGGCCCTGGCCGAGCGTGATCGTTGGTTGGTGCTGAACAAGTGCGACCAGATCCTGGAAGAAGAGCACGAAGAGCGCGTCAAGGAAATCGTCGACCGCCTGGAGTGGGAAGGTCCGGTCTACGTGATCTCGGCCATCGCCAAAGAAGGCACCGAGCGCCTGACCCGCGACATCATGCGCTACCTGGAAGACCGCGCCGACCGCCTGGCGGCCGACCCGGTATTCAAGGCAGAACTGGCCGAGCTCGATCAGCAGATCGAAGACGAAGCCCGTGCCCAGCTGCAGGCCCTGGACGACCAGCGTGCCCTGCGCCGCAGCGGCGTGAAGTCGGTCCATGACATCGGCGACGATGACTGGGACGAAGAAGATGTGGATGATGAAGACGGTCCGGAAATCATTTACGTGCGCGACTGACCGGTTGCGATAAACTTAAACGCCGCTCTCTGGAGCGGCGTTTTGGTATCTGGGATTTACGTAGTCACTAATAACGTTATGGGTCGCGCTGGGTCGCGCAGCCCTCTCACTAAGGTTGAAGATGATGCGGAGCAAAGTGACAGGTGCGCAGCGCTGGGTCGTAAAGATCGGAAGTGCGCTGCTGACGGCGGATGGTAAAGGTCTGGATCGCGCAGCCATGAGCGTGTGGGTCGAGCAGATGGTGGCCTTGCATGAGGCCGGTGTCGAATTGGTGCTGGTGTCGTCCGGGGCAGTTGCCGCCGGTATGAGCCGCCTCGGCTGGACCTCGCGACCCAGCGCGATGCACGAGCTGCAAGCCGCCGCCGCCATCGGCCAGATGGGCCTGGTGCAAGCCTGGGAATCCAGTTTTGCCGAGCACGGACGCCACACGGCGCAGATCCTGCTGACCCACGACGACCTGTCCGACCGCAAGCGCTACCTCAACGCCCGCAGCACCTTGCGCGCTTTGGTCGAGCTCAAGGTCATCCCGGTGATCAACGAGAACGACACCGTGGTCACCGACGAAATCCGCTTCGGCGACAATGACACCCTGGCCGCGCTGGTGGCCAACCTGGTGGAAGCCGACCTGCTGGTGATCCTCACCGACCGAGACGGCATGTTCGACGCCGACCCGCGCAACAACCCCGATGCCCAGTTGATCTACGAAGCGCGCGCCGATGACCCGGCGCTGGACGCCGTGGCCGGCAGTGTCGGCGGCGCACTGGGCCGTGGCGGTATGCAGACCAAGCTGCGTGCGGCACGCCTGGCCGCGCGTTCCGGCGCGCACACCATCATCGTCGGTGGGCGCCTGGAACGCGTGCTGGATCGCCTCAAGGCCGGCGAGCGCATCGGTACGCTGTTGTCGCCGGAACGCGGCATGCTGGCGGCGCGCAAGCAGTGGCTGGCCGGGCACCTGCAAACCCGTGGCACGCTGGTGCTCGATGATGGCGCCGTGTCGGCGTTGTCCCAAGGCAACAAGAGCCTGCTGCCGGTGGGCGTCAAATTGGTGCAGGGCAGTTTCCGCCGTGGCGAGATGGTGGTGTGCGTTGCGCCCGACGGTCGCGAGATCGCCCGTGGCCTGGCCAACTACAGCGCCCTTGAAGCACAGAAAATCATCGGTCAGTCGTCTGATGCGATTGTGAGTCTGTTGGGGTATATGGCGGAGCCTGAACTGGTGCACCGCGATAACTTGATCCTGGTTTAAACAAAGGTAATAAACGATGCGTGTCATGAAGGGATTGCTCGGCCTGCTGTTGGCCATGCCGTTGCTGGCCTCGGCCGAAGAAATTGGCCAGGTGTCGACAGTGTTCAAGTTTGTCGGCCCCAACGACCGAATTGTGGTCGAGGCGTTTGATGACCCCAAGGTCGATGGCGTGACGTGCTACTTGTCGCGCGCCAAGACCGGCGGCGTAAAGGGCGGGCTGGGGCTGGCCGAAGACCGTGCCGAGGCCTCGATTGCCTGCCGTCAGGTCGGGCCGATTCGTTTTAAAGGCGAACTCAAGGATGGCGACGAAGTGTTCAAGGAGCGTACCTCGCTGGTGTTCAAGACCATGCAGGTGGTTCGCTTCCTCGACAAGAAGCGCAATACCCTGGTTTACCTGGTCTACAGCGATCGTTTGATCGAAGGCAGCCCGCAAAACGCGGTTACAGCCATTCCGATTTTGCCTTGGCCGACCGCTCAGTAGTTCGCAGGCGAGTTTTGTAATCGGCGACTATGATTGCAGACTCGCGGTCTGTAATCTCGAGCGGCTGTAACGCGAAGAACATGGGATATCTGGAGTTCGTCATGAGTGCTTTCCACGACCTGAAACTCAAAGCTTTGGACGGTCAAGAGCTACCGCTGGCGCCCTTCAAGGGGCAAGTTGTGCTGGTGGTCAATGTGGCCTCCAAATGTGGCTTGACCCCGCAATACGCGGCGTTGGAAAACCTCTATCAGCAGTATAAGAGCCAGGGGTTTACCGTACTCGGCTTGCCGTGCAACCAGTTTGCAGGCCAGGAGCCGGGCACCGAGGAAGAGATCCGGGAATTTTGCAGCCTCAATTATGGCGTGACGTTCCCGTTGGGCAGCAAGCTCGACGTCAATGGTCCGGAACGTCATCAGCTGTATCGCCTGCTGGCGGGCGAGGGCGCTGAGTTTCCTGGGGATATCACCTGGAACTTCGAGAAATTCCTGCTCGGCAAAGACGGGCGAGTACTGGCGCGCTTCTCGCCGCGCACAGCGCCGGATGACCCGACGATTGTCCAGGCCATTGAAAAAGCCCTGAGCTAATCGTGCCTGATCGTTCCCACGCTCTGCGTGGGAAAGCCTCTGCGGACCTTCTGCGTCTCACTTTTACCCCTTAATCACCCGAATCAATAGTGCTATCCAGCACATCGCACTGCCCATATTATCCACATCATAAATACATCTTCCCGTGGAGTGCTCCCATGCCTGTCCAAGCTTTGTTCAAACCCTTCCAGCTCGGTGCACTGCAACTGTCCACTCGCGTGGTCATGGCGCCGATGACCCGTTCGTTCTCCCCGGGTGGCGTTCCCAATTCCAAAGTCATCGAGTACTACCGTCGCCGCGCTGCCGCCGGCGTGGGCCTGATCATCACCGAAGGCACCGTGGTCGGCCATCAGGCCTCCAACGGTTACCCGAACGTCCCGCATTTTTACGGTGAGGCCGCGCTGGCCGGCTGGAAGAAAGTGGTCGACGCGGTGCACGCCGAAGGCGGCAAGATCGTCCCGCAACTGTGGCACGTGGGCAGCGTACGCCGTATCGGCACTGAGCCTGACGCCAGCGTGCCAGCCTACGGCCCGATGGAAAAACTCAAGGATGGCAATGTGGTCGTTCACGGCATGACCACCCAAGACATTAAGGACGTGATCAACGCCTTCGCCCAAGCCGCCAAGGACGCTCAAAGCATCGGCATGGACGGCGTAGAGATCCACGGCGCCCACGGTTACCTGGTCGACCAGTTCTTCTGGGAAGGCACCAACCAGCGCACCGACGAATACGGCGGCAGCCTGGCCAATCGCTCGCGTTTTGCCATCGAGCTGATCCAGGCTACCCGCGCCGCCGTAGGCCCGGACTTCCCGATCATCTTGCGTTTCTCGCAGTGGAAGCAGCAGGACTACACCGCACGTCTGGTGCAAACCCCTGAGGCGTTGGGTGAGTTTCTCCTGCCACTGTCTGACGCCGGTGTGGATATTTTCCACTGCTCCACCCGTCGTTTCTGGGAGCCTGAATTCGAAGGTTCCGACCTCAACCTGGCCGGCTGGACCCGTCAGCTCACCGGCAAACCGACCATCACTGTCGGCAGCGTCGGCTTGGACGGGGAGTTCCTGCAGTTTATGGTCAACACCGACAAGGTCGCGCAACCCGCCAGCCTGGAAAAACTGCTGGAACGCCTGAACAACGACGAGTTCGACTTGGTCGCCGTGGGCCGTGCCTTGCTGGTGGATCCGGATTGGGCGCTGAAGGTGCGCGAAGGTCGTGAAGGCGACATCTTGCCGTTCAGTCGTGAGGCGTTGACGACGCTGGTGTAAAGGGCTCAGCTCCCTGTGATTGCCACAGGGAGCTGCATAGCTTCAGTGACTCAATACTCCAGCGTCTTCCTCAGCTCGTGGCTGTGGTCGGTCTTGTGCCCTTCTTTTCGCTTGGCTTGGTCGTAGGTTGGCGGTTCTGCCCGAGATTGATCCAGCCATTGTTGCTGACGCGCCCACTCCGCCGTTCCATTGGGTGCACCCACTCCATTAGTAGCCATCTTTGTATCTCCATTTATTTGAAGGGCCTGCCTGAGCCGGCAGGTATCAGTGAGTGGGCATTCGCCGCTGGCCGTTCCCTCATTTAAATATCAAGTAATGCTTGAGTGAATAATGGCTATGGCGCCACTAAGCGGCTGTCGTTCAAGGCGTGTAAGGCTGTGCTGGCATCACACAATGCTCTGCGCACACACCGCGTAACTGGTTTTCAAACTGCTCGATAATTGCTGGCCAGCCCTGGCGGCTGGCGTGTTGGCGAGCATTCAAGCGCATGCGGCGCAGACTCTCCGCATCCTCCAGCAGCCAATTGGCCGCATCGCAAAACGCATCCTCATCCCCCGGCATCGCCAGCACGCCGTTGTAGCCATGGCGAATATGCTGGGTCGCGGCCGCCTGATCGTAGGCCACCACCCCCAAGCCCGAAGCCATGGCTTCCAGTACCACATTGCCGAAGGTTTCGGTCAGGCTGGGAAACAGGAATACGTCACCGGACGCGTAATGCCGGGCCAGTTCTTCACCGCGCAGAGTGCCGCAGAAAATCGCCTCGGGCAGTTCCTTTTCCAGCATCGCTCGTTGCGGGCCATCGCCGACGATGATCAGTTTCATCTGGCGCAGTGGATAGGTGTCTTGCAAGGCGTCGAAGCAGCGTTTGAGCAGCCCTAGGTTCTTTTCTTGCGCCAGTCGGCCTACATGCAGCACGGCGATTTGCTCACTGTTCAACGCCCAGCTTTCACGCAGTGCGTGATCGCGCTTGGCCGGGTGGAACAACTGGCTGTCGACCCCGCGTGAGAGCATCCCCAGGCGCTCGAAATTCCGACGCTCAAGCTCCAGGCGCTGGCTGGTGCTGGGAACCAGAGTCAAGGTCGAACGGTTATGAAACCAGCGCAGGTAATGCGTGACCATGCGGCTGAGCAGGCTCAAGCCGTATTGATTCGAATACTGCTGAAAATTGGTGTGAAAACCACTCACCACGCTGATTCCCAGGCGCCGTGCCGCGCGCAACGCCGACAGCCCCAACGGCCCTTCGGTGGCGATGTAAAGCACGTCCGGGCGCTGGCGAGTCCAGCGTCGCAGCAACTTGTGCATCGACGACTGGCCCCATTGCAGGCCCGGGTAGCCCGGCAGCGGCCAGCCACGGCACAGCAGCAGTGCGTCGTCGCTGGGGCGGCTCTGATCGCTGCCCTGGCGTGGGCGCACCAGCTCGACCTGATGGCCGCGCGCGCGCAACCCTTCACACAGGCGGCCAAGGGTATTGGCCACCCCGTTGATCTCTGGCGGGAAGGTTTCGGTAATCAGAGTGATGTGAAGCGAGGCTGTCGTCATGACCCACAGTGTCACCGTGGGCCATGTCGTCATTGTGTCATTGGCGTGATGGATTTATGACTGGGTCACCTTGGGCGCGGCCATTGCCTCAGCACCTTGCTCGCGCACCCAGAACAGCGTGGCCCCGGCCACCGCCGCCGGCATCATCAGCAGGTTGACCACCGGCACCAGCAGCACCAGGTAAACGATGCCGCCAAAGCTCATGCTCTGCCAGCGCTTCTGGCGCAGCCAGGCGAGCATTTCGTTCCAGCCCAGTTTGTGGTTGTCGGCCGGGTAGTCGATGTACTGGATCGCCATCATCCACACGCCGAACAGCAGCCACAGCGGCGCGGCGATCAGGTTGACTACCGGAATGAACGACAGGATAAACAGGCCGATGGCGCGTGGCAGGAAGTAGCCCAGTTTGCGCATTTCCCGCGCCAGGGTGCGCGGCACCATCGCCATCAGTTCGCCCCAGCTGAACGGGGGGAAGTCGTCGGTGCCACGCACCACCACTTCAACCTTTTCTGCGAGAAAACCGTTAAACGGTGCAGCGATGATATTGGCCAGCATGGTGAAGGTGAAAAACACCATCAGCACCACCAGCACCACAAACAGCGGCCACAGGATGTAACTGAGGAAACTCAACCAGCCAGGCAGCGTCGGCATCAAAGTGTCGACCCACAGGCTGAACTGATGGCCGGCGAAATAGATTAAGCCGACGAACAGCACCAAGTTGATCGCCAACGGCAGCAACACAAACAGGCGCAGGCCTGGGCTCAACACCAGTTTGAGACCTTCACGCAGGTATTGCGGGCCGGAAAGAGCAGGGGCGGGCATGGAGAACTCCGAGCAGGATGACGAACGCGCCGACCTTACCGCCTTTGCATCCTGGGCGAAAGCGGCGACATCAGCGGTAACATCTAAGCAACAATGGCGTCGATTAATCGGGTGTACTGCATAGAGACCACCTATGAGCTGGATTGTTATTCCGTATTTCCTTAATCTTGCCCCCCTCGATACGCTGCACCCATTATTTTTAGGATCTGCGAGTTCAAGCCTTCCCCAAGTGCTTCGCGGTCCTTTTTTATTCCAGCCGCCCTGTGTTTTCCGGGTGGTCGATAGGAGTGAGTCATGTCTGATACCCGTCATTCGCGAGTGATTATTCTCGGTTCCGGCCCTGCCGGTTACAGCGCTGCTGTCTACGCTGCCCGGGCCAACCTCAAGCCGCTGCTGATCACCGGCATGCAGGCGGGCGGTCAACTGACCACCACCACTGAAGTCGACAACTGGCCGGGCGACGTGCATGGCCTGACCGGCCCAGTGCTGATGGAGCGTATGAAAGAACACGCCGAGCGCTTTGAAACCGAGATCGTTTTCGACCACATCAACCAAGTCGACTTCTCGAAAAAGCCTTACAGCCTGACTGGCGACAACGGCGTGTACACCTGTGACGCGCTGATCATCGCCACCGGCGCCAGCGCCCGTTACCTGGGCCTGCCGTCGGAAGAAGCGTTCATGGGCAAAGGCGTTTCCGCCTGCGCGACCTGCGACGGTTTCTTCTACCGCAACAAGCCGGTGGCTGTGGTCGGTGGCGGCAACACAGCGGTGGAAGAGGCGCTGTACCTGGCCAACATCGCCAGCACCGTGACTTTGGTTCACCGCCGCGAGACCTTCCGCGCCGAGAAGATCCTGATCGACAAGCTGCACGCCCGTGTTGCTGAAGGCAAAATCATCCTCAAGCTCAACGCCACCCTCGACGAAGTCCTGGGCGACAACATGGGCGTGACCGGTGCCCGCCTGAAAAACAACGACGGCAGCTTCGACGAGCTGAAAGTCGACGGCGTATTCATCGCCATCGGCCACACCCCGAACACCTCGCTGTTCGCGGGCGTGCTGGAAGCCAAAGACGGCTACCTGGTGGTGCAGGGCGGCCGTGAAGGCAATGCCACTGCGACCAACATCGAAGGCATCTTTGCCGCCGGTGACGTGGCTGACCACGTGTACCGCCAGGCGATCACCTCGGCCGGCGCCGGCTGCATGGCGGCCCTGGATGCCGAGCGTTACCTCGACGGTTTGAAGGACGCTTCGTTCTAAACCCGTCGCAATAAAAAAACCGGCTGAGAGGCCGGTTTTTTTATGTCTGCGATTTAATCAGCGCGGCAGCCCAGAAGTGTCAACCCCATCACTGTGGGAGTCAGGCTTGCCCGCGATGACGGTGGCAGCTGACACGCCGCTATCGCAGGCAAGCCAGCTCCCACCTTGACCGGTTTTCAATTTGAATCAGCGGCGAGTCAAAGGCTGCTGAGTAAACTGAACCCCAGCCAAACCTTGCGCAATCAACGCGCGAATATTGCCGTGATCACTGCCCTGCGGTGTAGCCACCACCGACCGATAATGCTCACCAAACGCCAGCAGCGCTTCCTGATCGCTCAAGCCTTCCAGCAGCGCCAGGCCCAGTGTCTTGCACGAGCCCTCGTTCTGCCCGGCGGCGTTTTCCACGTTGCCATTGGTGAAGGCTTGCGGCTGGTAGTCGTAACCGGCGGCAACAAACGCCAAGGTGTCGGCAAAGACGTGTTCGCCGCTGTTGAGGCTGGCGCGCAGGGTGTTCAAGTCAGTCATGGGTTTTTCCTTTGGCAAACGCCGCCTGTTGGTCGGCGCTGGCTTCTTTCTGGTACTGGGCTTTCCACTCGGCGTACGGCATGCCGTACACCACTTCACGCGCGTCATCGAGGCTCAGCTCGATGTGGCGCTCGTCGGCCTCGGCTTTGTACCACTTGGACAAACAGTTGCGGCAAAAGCCCGAGAGGTTCATCAGGTCGATGTTCTGCACATCCTTGCGGCTGTCCAGGTGCGCCACCAGCCGGCGGAAGGCGGCAGCTTCGAGTTCGAGGCGTTGTTGATCGTTCATAGGGCTCACTGCAGATTCTGGGGTTAGCGGCTGGCCGCCAGGGTAATCGAAACCGACTCGGCAAAGCGCAACGCGTGGGGCTTGTCCACTTCGACTTCGGCGTACAGCACCGATTCGTTGCTCATCACCAGGTCCAGCAGCTCCTGGGTCAGGCGCTCGAGCAGGGCGAAGCGGTTGCCTTCGACGTGGGCGATGATCGCCTTGGTAATGGTGCGGTAGTTCAGCGCGTGGTCGATATCGTTGTCGCGCACGGCTTCCTGAGCGGCATACAGGATCGTCAGGTTGATGAGCACGTCCTGCTTGTTGAGGATCTCGTCCTCGTTGATGCCGATAAAGGTGCGCAGGCACAGGTCCTTGACCCGGATACGCGCCATGCCTGGTTGAAGTTGTGGCATTGCTACTTGCTCCGTCCAATCAGTTGCAGGAACTCCATACGCGTGGTGTTCGACTCGCGGAAGGCGCCGAGCATCACCGAGGTGTTCATGGTTGAATTCTGTTTTTCCACGCCGCGCATCATCATGCACATGTGCTTGGCTTCGATCACCACCGCCACGCCGGCGGCCTGGGTGACCTGCTGGATGGCGTCGGCGATTTGCCGCGTGAGGTTTTCCTGGATCTGCAGGCGCCGGGCGTACATGTCGACAATGCGCGCCAGCTTTGACAGGCCCAGCACCTTGCCGGTCGGAATATAGGCCACATGGGCCTTGCCGATAAAGGGCAGAAGGTGGTGCTCGCACAGCGAATACAGCTCGATGTCCTTGAGGATCACCATCTCGTCATTGTCTGAGGCGAACAGCGCGCCGTTGACGATTTCGTCCAGGTTCTGCTCGTAGCCATGACACAGGTACTGCATGGCCTTGGCGGCGCGCTTGGGGGTGTCGAGCAAGCCTTCGCGTTCCGGGTCTTCACCCAGTCCTTTGAGAATCTCGCGGTAGTGTTGGGGCAGGGACAAGGTCATACAACATCCTCACAAACGGCTTACTTGATATGCCGCCCGCCGTTGACGGTCAGGGTGGTACCGGTGACATAAGGGTTGTCCAGCAGGTAACGCACGCTCTGGTAGATCACCTCGGGCCCGGGCTCGATGCCCAATGCGGACTTGGCCAGGACCTTGGCGCGGTAAGCCGCATCGTCGCCGTCGTTGAACATCACCATCGCCGGCGCGATGCCGTTGACCTTGATCAGCGGCGCGAACTGCGCGGCAAACGACAGCGTGAGGCTGTCGAGCCCGGCTTTGGTGGCGCAATAGGCAATGTGCTGGCGGCTGCCCTTGCGCACCACGTCGTCGCTGATATGCACGATATCGGCAGGTGTTGAGCGTTGCAGCAAAGGTGAACAATGCAGGTTGATCAGGTACGGCGCAAGCATGTGCACGCTGAACATGTCGGTAAATGCGCGGCTTTCGTCGCCCGGCGTTTCCGCGACCCACGCCGAAGCGTTGTGGATGATAGCGCGCAGGCTGTCGGTATGGGTCTTCAGCGCAGAGATGAAGGCCAGAATCCCGGCCTCACTGGAGAAGTCGGCAAACACACCGACCGCGCCCCGCTCGCGCAAAGCCTGCACACCGGGGCGTTCGCTGCGGTAGCTGAAAATCACCGGGTGGCCCTCGTCCAGCAGGCGCTCGGCACAATGCAGGCCGACACGCTGGCCGGCACCGGTGATCAGGATCGGGGCGTTCGTTGCAGTCATGGGAGGCTCACGTCGCTGGCAGGATGAAACTATACCAGCGAGCGGCCCCCTGTACTCAAGCGGCGGCTTCTGCAGCCTTGCGCGGTGGCGGTGTAGGGTGCAGCCAGTTCGCCAGCAGGTGGGTCGACAGCGGGATGAACCAATAAACCATCAATGGGGTGAGCGCCAGGGTGCTGACCAGCACGCGCGGGGCCAGGTCCAGTTCGTTGAGCAGCGGGCCAAGGACAAAGTTGAACAACAGGGACACCGGGAAAAACGCCAGCCAGATTGCCACGGCCTGTTTCCAGCGCGGTGGCCGTGCACCTACCGCGCCGAACCAGCCGTCGATGCCACTGACGCGATGCTCGGACGGGTCGGCAAACAGCTCGCTGCCTCGGCTCAGCCAAGCACTGCGCGAAGCGGAAAACTCCCAGGCATGCAGGGTCTTCTCGTCGGCGAAACGGAAGATGATCTGGAATTCATCGTCATTGGGCGGCGGGGCGAGCACGCCGGAACCCAGGTAACCGGGGAAGTCCGTGGCCAATTGCTCGCCTTCGCGCAGCCAAGCCATCAAGTCTTCGTAGCGCCCTTTGGCCACGCGGCGCGCAACCATCAAGGTGACGGGAGAGGTAGACATTGTGTATCTCCAAATGTACGGGTGCGCCGAACCGGGTAGGTGGCGCACGAACGAGGCTGCGGGGTGGTGCAGCGACGTAGAAAAAACAGGCAAGGATTATTCCTGTTTTGCAAAAATACACCAGTGACATTGGTCTGACAGAGCGGGCCTTGAAAAGGACAAGTCTAAAAGCGTTAAATGGTATCCAAATTCACAAGGACGTTTTCTACCGCAGATGCCCGAAATTACTACTCATACTCGCGAAATTGCCCAGGGTCGTCCCGCTGACCCCGATGAGCTGTTCCCGATCCGCGAAGTGTCGAGATTGACAGGTGTCAACCCGGTCACCCTGCGTGCCTGGGAGCGGCGTTATGGCCTGATCCAGCCCACACGCACCGAAAGTGGGCATCGCCTCTATTCCAGCGACGATATTGTGACCATTCATCGTATTCTCGATTGGATCGAGCGCGGCGTGGCCGTGAGCAAAGTCGGCAAGATCCTTGCGCGCGACGATCAGCAGGCTGAAGCGATTCGTGCTGAGCGCGACACCGGCAGCGACAGTGAATGGCCACAGTGGCGGGCGCGGTTGGTAAACGCCATCAGTGGGTTTGACGATCGTCAACTGCATAGCCTGTACGCTCAGGTTCTGGCGAGCTACCCGCTCAGCGTGGCGTTCCAGGACATCCTGATGCCCCTTTGGAGCGACCTGCTGCGCCATCAGGGCCGCTTCGGCCAAGCCAGTGAATGGATTTTTTACGATACCTTCCTGCGCATGCAAACCTTCGAACACCTGCGACGTGCGGGCACCTCAACTGCGCCACGGGTATTGCTGACGGCTATGCCCGGGGAATGCCGTAAAGTGGAATTGATGGTGGCGGCGTTGTTGCTCAGTTGCGAGGACAGGCCTGTGAAGGTGCTGGGCATGGGTCAACCCTTGGACGAGTTGACACTGGTCTGTGAAAAGATGCGTCCTCAGGCGCTCATCCTGTTCTCCAACCACTCACACAACCATGACCTGGCCGGGCGTCTGACCCGTTTGGCGCTGACCCTGGATTGCCCGCTGCTGCTGGCCGGTGCCGCATCGGACCTGGCCGAAAAAGAGTTGGCCGGGTCCGCCATCGGTTGCCTGGGCAACGAAGGGCGCTTGATGCAGCGCCGCTTGCAGCAGTTTCTCAGTGGGCAGTTGGATACCTGATATCAGGCGTGCACGTGCGGGTGAACCAGGCGGTGCTGGTGCAGGATGAACTGGCGCAGGCGCTCGATTTCATCGGCATCGCTTTGGCTCAGGCGGTAGGCAAACAGGCCTCGAGCGGTTTCCCGCTCCAGCGTGCCGCGCAGTGAGATCCGCTCGTAGCCGGACGGGCTGAACCACAGGGAAAAGGTTTTCGGCGGTTTGACTCGGCCACGAATCTCCACCAGCACCCCCTTGAATGACACCTCGTGCACCCACAGGGCGGCGGGGTTGCCCCTGACGTTCTCCAGTGCCACCGGCGTTTCAAGCGCCAGGCGCCACGGGCGAATCATCGGGCCATCTTCAAAAATACTCGGCACGCCCAAACGCAAATGCACCGCGTGAAACTCATCCTCCACCAAGTGCAGGGGAAAGGTGAGTTGCTGGTTATCGAACTGCGCCTGGATGGTGACGTGGTCGTGAGCGGCCAACCGCGTGAGCAAGTCGCGAATCTGCGCACCGCCGTTGACGGTCAGGCTCGACCACGCATCCCGCAGGTTGAGCTGCGGGTTGTGCTGCATGTCCTGGATAAAATCCAGTTCGTCCTGCGTCAATAGCGCGTCGCGGTGCATTGATGTAGCTCAAAGGGTGAGGTATTAAAAAGCCATTATCACTCTAAAGGCCGCATTTACTACAATTTGTTAATTCCGCTCGTCGCCTCAAGTGCCGCCAAGCGCTCTTTGAGTTCGGCGACTTGCGCTTCCAACTGTGCCACTCGTTGCTGGGCTTTCACCTGGGTGGTGACGTCTTTTTGCACGCCAATGAAATAGGTCTGCTTGTCGGCCTCGTTGTACACCGTCGACAGCGACAACTCATTCCAGAACGGTGTGCCGTCCTTGCGGTAGTTGCGCAGGATTTCCCGGCAGGCGTCGTCGTGGTCGAGGGCGTCGCGAATGGCCATCAGGGCTGGCTGGTCGCGGTCACCGGCCTGTAGGAAACGGCAATCCTGATACAGGATTTCGTCCAGCGTGTAGCCAGTCATTCGCTCAAAAGCAGGGTTGACGTAGATCAGTGGCTTCTCTTCGCCTTCGCGTTCGGCGACGACGATGCCGTCGTTGGAAGCGTTGATGACCATCTGCATCAGCTTGGCGTTAATCATTGAGCGGTCCATGCCTTGTTTTTGAAGGCTAGAGTTTATGGCATACCTTGAATGTTGCGCCGCTTACGCCGAAATATTTGTGTCAGCTGTTAATATCCCAGGCTTTCGCTCAACCACAGGATCAGATTGATGAAAGTCGCCATCCTTTCCGGCTCGGTCTACGGCACCGCTGAAGAAGTCGCCCGCCACGCCGCCGGCCTCCTCAACGCGGCCGGTTTTGAAGCCTGGCACAACCCGCGTGCCACCTTGGCCGACGTGCAGGCCTTCGCCCCCGAGGCCTTTCTGGCGGTGACCTCGACCACCGGCATGGGCGAGCTGCCCGACAACCTGCAACCGCTGTATTCGAGCATTCGCGACCAGTTGCCCGCCGCCTGGCGCGGCCTGCCTGGCGCAGTGATCGGCCTGGGCGACGCCAGCTACGGCGATACGTTCTGCGGCGGCGGCGAGCAAATGTGCGAGCTGTTCGGCGAGTTGGGCGTGCGCGAAGTGCTGCCGATGCTGCGCCTGGACGCCAGCGAAAGCGTCACCCCGGAAGCTGATGCCGAGCCGTGGCTGGCCGAGTTGGTCACTGCACTGCGCGGTTGACCGGGAATTCGCGCAGCAATGCCAGCCAGGCCTGGGCGGCTCTGGACAGGTAGGCGCCCTCGCGCCAGATAAAGGCAATGTTCCAGCGCAGGTAGTCGGGCGCCTTAAGTGTCAGGCGCACCACGCCCGGTCGCACCAGCCCACGGGCGACCACGCTGGGCAACAGCACCACGCCTTGGCCGGCCGCGACCAGTGCGACCAGGAAGTCCGCCTGGCCGCTGCGGCCCACTTCCTTCGGCGTGAAGCCCAACTGCTGGCAGGCCTGCATCAGCCGATCGTTGAGGACAAAACTGCGCTGGTACATCAGGAACGGCGTGCCCGCCAATTCTTCCAGGCGCACGTGGGCGTTTTCGGCCAATGGGTGGTCCATCGGCAGCAGCGCGTCCAGCGGTTCATCGCAGAAGGGCTGCCAGGCGAAGGCCGGGTCGCTGGGCATCAGCGTGCCACCCACGTCCAGCTCACCGCTGAGAATTGCCTGCTCGATGGTGCGGCTGCCGCCTTCGAGCAGTTGGATAGTGACCTTGGGATAACGCCTGCGGTACTCGGCAAACAGCCCGGCAAACAGTGTGTCGCCGGCCAATAGCGGCAAGCCCAGGCGCAATTCGCCGCGCGCCAGTTGCTGCATATCATCGAGCTCGCTGAGCAATTCCGTCTGCAACCGCAACATCGCCTCGGCGCGCTGTAATACCACCTCACCGGCGGCCGTCAGGCGAATGTGCGAGCCCGTGCGTTCCAGCAGCGGTGTGCCCAGGCTTTGCTCCAGCTGGGCCACCTGTTTGCTCACCGCCGATTGGCTGATGTGCAAGGTTTTACCCGCTTGGGTAAAGCCGCCCCGGCGGATCACTTCGACAAAACTGCGCAGCTGTTTGAATTCCATCGGTCTGATTCCAGTTTGGAATAGCTGTCAGTCTAACAATTCGCTGTGGGGATGGGTGGGGCGTCTTTAAACTGAGCGCCTGTGAGGACCTAAAGCTTATGAAACGTTTCAGCTTCAAACATCTCGGGCGCCTGCTGATTGAGCTAGTGGTGCTGCTGGCGATCTATTTTCTGGGCACCCAGCTCGCCGTGTGGTTGGCGTGGCCGATACCGGGTGGCGTGGTGGGGTTGGGCCTGTTGCTGGCGACCTTCGCCACTGGCCTGGTCAAGCCGGCCGCCCTGCAATTGGGCGCCGGGGTGCTGATGGCGGAGATGCTGCTGTTCTTTATCCCGGCACTGATGAGCCTGCTCGACTACGGTGGTTTGGTGCGCAATGACGGCTGGCGCATCCTGCTGGTGATCGGCTTCAGCACGCTGTCGGTGATGCTGGTCACGGCCTTCACCGTGGAAATGGTCTGCCGCTGGAGCATGCGCCGTGAAGCTTGAACTGATGCCGGTGTTCTGGCTCGCCCTGACCCTGGCCGCTTACCTCTTCAGCCGCTGGATCTACGCCCGCACCGGGCGCTACCTGCTGTCGCCATTGATCCTGGTGCCGGCGCTGCTGTTGGCGGTGGCCGTGCCGATGAAGACCGCCTATGCCGAATACGCCACTGACACGCACTGGCTGATGCTGGTGCTGGGCCCGGTCACTGTGGCGTTTGCCGTGCCGATCTGGCAACAACGCCGCTTGCTGGCGCGGCACTGGTCGGCGTTGCTGCTGGGCATGGTCGCGGGCAGCGCGGCCTCCATCGGCACCTCGTTCGGGCTGGCCAAGGCGCTGGCTTTGAACACCTCGGTGACCATGTCTCTGCTACCGCGCTCAATCACCACGCCGTTTGCGATGCCGGTGTCCTCCGACCTCGGCGGCGTACCGGAACTCACCGCCGTGTTCGTGATGTTCACCGGCGTGTTCGGCGCCATGCTCGGCGGCGTGCTGCTCAAATGGTTGCCGCTGCGTACACCGTTGGCGCGCGGTGCACTGTTTGGCGTGGGCGCCCACGGTGCGGGTGTCAGTCGGGCGCATGAAGTGGGTGGCGAAGAAGGCTCGGTCGCAGGCTTGGTGATGGTGTTGACGGGGCTGCTCAACCTGTTCGCCGTGCCTTTATTGGCGGCGCTTCTCTGACGCCACGTGGACTATTCTCTTGGATGACTCGCTCGGTCATCAAGCTGGCTGCGAAGGCAACTCCTTGCGCCACGCGGTCTGACTAGACTGGCCCCTCACCCAAAAAAACAATAAGAAAGTGCACCAAGGAGGTCATTGCCGTGAGCCCAGCCCCCGTTCTATCGCTGCAGAATGTCAAAGAGCAGGTCAGCGCTGCCGAATGGCAAGCGCGCGTCGACCTGGCGGCCTGCTATCGCCTGGTGGCACTGCATGGCTGGGATGACCTGATCTTCACGCATATTTCCGCCAAGGTGCCGGGCACCGATGATTTCCTGATCAACCCTTACGGGCTGATGTTCCACGAGATCACGGCGTCGAGCTTGGTCAAGGTCGACCAGGCCGGCAACAAATTGATGGACAGCCCCTACGAGATCAACCCCGCCGGCTTCACCATCCACAGCGCCATCCACGACGTGCGCCATGACGTGGTCTGTGTGCTGCACACCCACACCGCGGCCGGTGTTGCGGTGTCTGCGCAAAAGCAGGGCGTGCTGCCCATCAGCCAGCAATCCACCTTTGTTTTGTCCAGCCTGGCGTATCACGCCTACGAAGGCGTGGCGCTGAACCCTGAAGAGAAGGCGCGCTTGCAGGCAGACCTGGGCGACAACAACTTCCTGATGCTGCACAACCATGGCCTGCTGACCTGCGCCGGCAGCATCGCCGACACCTTCCTGATGATGTTCACCTTTGAGCGTGCCTGCGAAATCCAGGTGCTGGCGCAAAACGGCGGCGCCGAACTGATTGCCATCGAGCCGCAGATTCTGGCGGGGGCTAAGGCGATGGTGGCAGTTGTCACAAAGAGCGCCCAAGGTATGGGAGGCGCGCTGGCCTGGCCGGCGCTGCTGCGTAAATTGGACCTGCAAGATCCTGGGTATAAAAGCTGATGCCACTCGCAGAAATCCCGCTCAGTGCCTGGCGCAAGCGTGGCCAGGCGTTCGTCTTTCGTGGCCGCACCGTGCGTTTCTGGGTGGCCGGGCAGGGCGAGCCGCTGCTGTTGATTCACGGCTTCCCCACTGCCAGCTGGGACTGGCACTACCTGTGGCAGCCCCTGGCCCAGCGCAACCTGGTGATTGCTTGCGACATGCTCGGGTTCGGCGACTCGGCCAAGCCGTTGGACCACGACTACTGCCTGTTGGAGCAGGCTGACCTGCAACAGGCGCTGCTCGACTACCTGCGCGTGGAGCAGCCGGTGCACGTGTTGGCCCATGACTACGGCGACAGCGTCGCCCAGGAATTACTCGCGCGCCATTACGAAGGTCGCTTTCAAATGGCCAGCTGTGTGTTCCTCAACGGTGGGCTGTTCCCGGAAACCCATCGCCCGACGCTGGTGCAAAAACTCTTGCTCAGCCCGCTTGGCTGGATGATCGGCCGCGCCTTTGGGCGTAATGCCCTGTCGAACAGCTTCAGCCAGATTTTCGGCCCAAGTACTCGGCCCAGTGAAAGCGCGCTGGATGACTTCTGGAGCCTGATCAATGGCAATGACGGCCCGCGCATCCTGCACAAACTGATTGCCTACATTCCCCAGCGCCGCCGCCTGCGTGAACGCTGGGTGGACGCGATGCAACGCGGCGATGTGCCGTTACGGGTGATCGACGGCGAAGTCGACCCGATCTCCGGCGCGCATATGGTGGAGCGCTATCACCAGTTGGTGCCCCACGCCGACACGGTGCTGCTGGCGAATATCGGCCACTACCCGCAGATCGAAGCGCCGCTGCAGGTGCTCAAGCATTACCTGACGTTTCGCGAGCGCATTGGCCAGTCGGTGCCGCGAGTGGCGTACTCCTGAGCATCATCGTAAGTCGTTTGTGGCGAGCGGGCTTGCCCCGCGTTGGGTGGCGAAGCCGCCCTAAAACCTGCGACCGCGATATGTCTGACACACTGCGGTGGCCTTATTGGGGCTGCTGTGCAGCCCAGCGCGGGGCAAGCCCGCTCGCCACAACAAGCCCACTGACCACAGAAAATGGGGTGGTCTTCCAGAGTTTGACCCAAGCAATCATCCCGCTGCCTTATCGAGCACCATTCAGCCTCGGCTGACTTTATTGTGACCCGCGCCCGTGTGCCTGACACTCAACCCATTCCCATTGTCGCCAGCGGAGTTCGGTATGAGTGAGTCAGTGCAGTTCCAGGATAAGGTCGTGATCGTCACCGGTGCCGGCGGCGGGTTGGGCCGGGCGCATGCGCTGCTGTTCGCCAAGCATGGGGCCAAAGTGCTGGTCAACGACCTCGGCGGTTCGACCCAGGGTGAAGGCGCCAATGCCTCGGCCGCCGACCGGGTGGTCGCCGAGATCCGCGAGGCCGGTGGCATTGCCGAGGCCAACCATGACTCCGTCACTGACGGTGACAAAATCGTGCAGAACGCGCTGGATGTCTTCGGCCGCATCGACGTGGTGGTCAACAACGCCGGCATCCTGCGCGATAAGACCTTCCACAAAATGGACGACAGCGACTGGGACTTGGTTTATCGGGTGCATGTCGAAGGCGCCTACAAAGTCACCCGCGCCGCGTGGCCGCATTTGCGTGAGCAAGGTTATGGCCGCGTTATCTTCACCGCGTCCACCTCGGGCATCTACGGTAACTTCGGCCAATCCAACTACGGCATGGCCAAGCTTGGCCTGTATGGCCTGACCCGCACCCTGGCGCTGGAAGGGCGCAAGAACAACATTCTGGTCAACGCTATCGCCCCCACCGGTGGTACGCGCATGACCGAAGGCCTGATCCCGCCGCAAGTATTCGAGCGGCTCAAGCCGGAGCTGGTCAGCCCGTTGGTGGTGTACCTGGGCAGCGAGGCGTGCCAGGAAACCTCGGGGCTGTTTGAAGTGGGCGGCGGCTGGATCGGCAAGACCCGCTGGGAGCGCAGCCTGGGTGTGGGTTTTGACCCTGAAGCGGGTTTTTCACCGCACGATGTGGCGGCGCATTGGGCGCAGATTTGCGACTTTGAAGGCGCCGCTCACCCCAAGGACAACATCGAAGCATTGAAGGAGATGATGGCCAACTTGCAGAAGTTCAGCCTCTGATCGTTGCTTGAACACTATTGAATACTCCGGGGCGCTGAGGGCGCCCCGTTTTATTGCGGGCATAAAAAAGGCCGCTGCAAAGGCAGCGGCCGAAGTAAGACGTTGGATCAAGGAGCGATAAATCAACGTCGGTGAACAGCGGTAATAGATTGATACAGCGGGCCAATCTATGGGAATCAGACTTTTCTTACTGTTGAGCAAGCGGGCCATTTGCCCTGAAAGTGCGTTAAGAATAGTCGTATGTAACAAAATGAGTAATCCCCATTCAGGACAATGACTGTTACCAAATCAGTAACGATTGTCCCGCACAGAGCGTGGGAACGCTCTTTGGCCTATTTATCTTTCTGATAGCGCGTCATCTACCGCATCCATGGCCCTGCCCAAACCCCGGCCTGAGCGCCTGTTAATCCTTTTGAGCGACAACACGAATACCCCTTTGGTGCGCTTATCGCTCCTGACGGGCGGCAGTAGGGTGGGGCCTTCTGTCACTCACCGGGGAAGACGCATGACAAAAACAACAATGCGCGCCATCTTCACGCCACAGGCGCTCGCTGCGGCGGTTGCAATGGGCTGCTGCGCCCAGGCACAGGCGGTTTCGTTCAACATTGGCGAGATCGAAGGGCAATTCGATTCTTCGCTGTCGGTCGGCGCCAGCTGGGGCATGCGCGATGCCGACAAAAAACTGGTGGGCGTTCCCAATGGCGGCACGGGGCAGGCTTCTACCGGGGATGACGGGCGACTGAACTTCAAGAAGGGCGAGACCTTTTCCAAGATCTTCAAGGGCATTCACGACCTGGAGCTCAAGTACGGCGACAGCGGCGTGTTTGTGCGCGGCAAATACTGGTACGACTTCGAACTGCAGGACGAAGACCGCGAGTTCAAACAGATCAGCAACAACCACCGCGACGAAGGCGCGCGCTCTTCCGGCTATGAGTTGCTGGATGCCTTCGTCTATCACAACTATTCCATCGGCGACCTGCCCGGTAACGTGCGCGTCGGCAAGCAGGTAGTGAGCTGGGGTGAGAGTACGTTTATCGGTAACTCGATCAACAGCATCAACCCTATCGACGTGTCGGCCTTCCGCCGGCCCGGCGCGGAGATCAAGGAAGGCCTGATTCCGGTGAACATGCTGTTCGCCTCCCAGAGCCTGACCAACCAATTGTCGGTGGAAGGTTTCTACCAACTGAACTGGGAAAACACCGTAGTGGATAACTGCGGCACCTTTTTCGGCAACGACGTAGTGGCCCACGGCTGCAACAGCAACTACACAGTCGGCAGCCCGGCGATTGCGCCGTTGCAGCCCGTGGCCGCAGCGTTCGGGCAGGGCTTTCAGGTTACGCGCGAAGGCGTGGTGGTACAGCGCGCCAAGGACCGCGAAGCCCGTGATGGCGGCCAGTTCGGTGCGGCCTTGCGCTGGCTTGGCGATGACACCGAGTACGGCCTGTACTTCATGAACTACCACAGCCGCACACCCACCGTGGGCACGCTGACCGCCAACACCAACCTGGCGACCATCGGGCGTATTGCGGCCGCCGCCAATGCGATCGCGCCTGGCAGCGGCGCGGGCCTGGCGCAAAGCACCATGCTCGGCCGTGGCCAGTACTACCTCGATTACCCCGAAGACATTCGCCTGTACGGCGCCAGCTTCTCCACCACCTTGCCCACCGGCACGGCCTGGACCGGCGAGATCAGCTACCGCCCGAACGCACCGGTGCAACTCAACACCACTGACCTGACCCTGGCCTTGGTCAACCCGATTGCCGGCAATACCGCCTCGCCGATCCGCAGTTCGTTCGGCTCGGACAACGTCGGTTATCGACGCAAGGAAATCACCCAGATCCAAAGCACCATGACCCAGTTCTTCGACCAGGTGCTGGGCGCCGAACGCCTGACCCTGGTGGGCGAGGCGGCCTATGTGCACGTCGGCGGGCTGGAAGCCAAAACCAAGCTGCGCTACGGCCGCGACTCGGTGTTCGGCGCCTACGGTTTCCAAGGCGATACCGACGGTTTCGTCACCGCCAACTCCTGGGGTTATCGCGCCCGCGCCATCTTGGACTACAACAACGCGTTTGCCGGGGTGAACCTCAAGCCCAACCTGTCCTGGTCTCATGACGTCAGCGGCTATGGTCCCAACGGGATCTTCAACGAAGGCGCCAAGGCGATCAGCGTCGGCGTGGATGCGGACTACCGCAACACCTACACCGCCAGCCTGAGCTACACCGACTTTTTCGGCGGCGACTACAACACCCTCACCGACCGCGACTTTATCGCCCTCAGCTTCGGCGTGAACTTCTGATCTGGTTTAAGGAAGGACAAGAACCTATGCGTAAGATATTTGCAGTGATGGCCCTGAGTCTGCTGGCTGCCCACGTGATGGCGGCGGTGTCGCCCGAGGAAGCCGCCAAGCTCGGCACCAGCCTCACGCCGGTCGGCGCTGAAAAAGCCGGCAACGCCGACGGCTCGATTCCGGCCTGGACCGGCGGCATCCCCAAAAACGCCGGTGCGGTGGACAGCAAGGGCTTCCTCGCCGACCCGTTTGCCAATGAAAAGCCCGTGTTCGTGATCACCGCTGCGACCGTCGACAAGTACAAAGACAAGCTCTCCGACGGCCAGGTGGCGATGTTCAAACGCTACCCCGAGACCTACAAGATCCCGGTGTACCCGACCCACCGCACCGTCAACCTGCCGCCGGATATCTACGAGTCGATCAAGCGCAGCGCGCTCAACGTGCACGCGATCAACGACGGCAACGGCCTGGAAAACTTCACCGGCAACCGCTACTACGCGTTCCCGATTCCGAAGAATGGCGTGGAGGTGCTGTGGAACCACATCACCCGCTACCACGGCGGCAACCTCAAGCGCATCATCACCCAGGCCACCCCGCAAACGAACGGCAGCTACACGCCGATCCGCTTCGAAGAAGAAGTGGCGGTGCCGCAGGCCATCCCGGATATCGACCCGACCAAGGCCGCCAACGTGCTGAGTTTCTTCAAACAATCGGTCACTGCGCCAGCACGTCTGGCGGGCAATGTGCTGCTGGTGCACGAGACCCTCGACCAGGTGAAGGAGCCCCGCCTGGCCTGGATCTACAACGCCGGCCAACGCCGCGTGCGCCGCGCGCCGCAAGTGTCCTATGACGGCCCGGGCACTGCCTCCGACGGCCTGCGCACCACCGACAACTTCGACATGTTCTCTGGCGCCCCCGACCGCTACGACTGGAAGCTGGTCGGCAAAAAAGAGATGTACATCCCCTACAACAGCTACAAGCTCGATTCGCCGACCCTCAAGTACGACGACATCATCAAGGCCGGGCATATCAACCAGGACCTGACCCGCTATGAGTTGCACCGGGTGTGGGAAGTGGTCGGCACCGTCAAGCCGAGTGAGCGGCACATCTACGCCAAGCGCCACATGTACATCGACGAAGACAGCTGGCAGGTCGCGCTGGTTGATCACTATGACGGCCGTGGTCAGCTGTGGCGTGTCGCCGAAGGCCACGCGCAGTTTTACTACGACCATCAGGTGCCGGCTTATACCGTGGAAACGCTGTACGACATCATTGCCGGGCGCTACATCGCGCTGGGGATGAAGAACGAGGAGAAGAGCAGCTTTGTGTTCGGCTTTGCGGCTAAGGCGGCGGACTACACACCGGCGGCGTTGAGGTCTGCGGGCGTGCGCTGATCTTCAATTGAAATGCAATCCACCTGTGGGAGCAGGCAAGCCAGCTCCCACATTGACCGGGTTCCACTTTATGGTGGGGTGGAATCCCGGCTTTTTTATGCCGACTAATCACCCCGCTGAATACTTCTTCAACAACCGCCGACCACAGGACTAGGGTAGGCGCCAGGTTGCATAACAATAAAAAGCAGGATGCAGCAATGACCGCCATGACACGCTGCCTGGACCGTCCTGGATTCATGCCACGGCTGTCCGCCCACCATCAGTTGCGCCCGCGTCTGGCCGAGCCTTTGCTCGCAGCGCAGGTCAGGGTGAAACTGCTCTGCGCGCCGGGCGGCAGTGGCAAGAGTACGTTGCTCGCCGAGTGCGCGTTGCAGGCGCCGGTGGGGTGTCAGGTGTATTGGCTGGCGCTCAATGGCGCCGTGCTCAGCGCCGAGGCTTTCTGTGCACGGCTGGCACAAAGCCTTGGTTTGTCGTTTATCGATGAAGCCAGTTTGCTGCTCGACCTCAGCCGCTGGCAAAACACCGCGTGGATATTCCTTGATGATTTCTGTCGCCAGCCCGCCCCCGAGCTGGACGCTTTGCTCGACCGCTTGCTCACCGCCGCCAGCCCGGCACTGACCTGGTGGCTGGGCGCGCGACGGCGCCCACTGTGCAACTGGCCACGCCTGCTGCTCGATGATGAGTTGTTGGAGTGCAGTGAGTTGATGTTCAGCCCTGCGGAAATCCAGCAGCTGCTCGGCCCAGGGCAAAGCGTCGACAACGTGATGCAGTTCAGCGGCGGCTGGTGCGCGGGTGTGCGTATC
Source organism: Pseudomonas sp. ArH3a (assembly GCF_022648765.1). Taxonomy (NCBI): domain Bacteria; kingdom Pseudomonadati; phylum Pseudomonadota; class Gammaproteobacteria; order Pseudomonadales; family Pseudomonadaceae; genus Pseudomonas; species Pseudomonas sp. ArH3a. Next base: position 5,850,706 of record NZ_CP080330.1, on the reverse strand, counting down.
GCCTTGCTCGGTGACGGTCACCCGGACAAGACCCTGCTTGACTACCTGCAGCACGAACTATTCAGCAGCTTGCCCGCCGAACTGGCCGAGGCCTGGCGCGTGTTGGCGCATTTGCCGCGTTTCAATTCGAGCGTGTGTGAGCACCTGTTTGGCTCTGGCGACGGCGATCAGTACCTGCGCGATTTGCAGGCGCTCGGTGCGTTTATCCAACCGTGGGAGGACGCCACCGATTGGCTGCAGGTGTTCCCGCCCCTGGCTCAGTTAATCCGTGATGAGCCCTGGCCGGCCAAGCGTTCTTGGCATCGGCGCGCCTGCCAATGGTTCACCACCGAGCAGGACTGGCAGGCTGCCTTCGAGCAGGCGCTGCTGGCCGAAGCCTACGAAGTGGCGGTGAGCCTGTTGCAGCACTTCAGTTTTGAGGACCTGTTCCGTCAGCAGAACGCCGTACTGTTGTTGCGTCTGCACGAGCAGCATGGCGATGAATTGATGCTCGGCTCGGCGCAACTGGTCGGTTTGGTCACAGCGGCATTGCTGTTTGCCGGGCGCTTCGATCAAGCCGCGGTGTGTATCGATCAGCTTGCCCGGTTTGCGCCGCAGCCGACGGCGGCGCAACAGCGTTATCTGTTGGCGCGCTGGCAGGCGCAATGGGGCTGGCTGTTGCATTTGAGCGGTGATGCCGAGCGGTCCCGCGCGCATTTCCTGGAGGCGTTGCAAGCCTTGCCCGACAGCGCCTGGACGTCGCGCCTGATGTGCCTCTCGGGCCTGACCCAACAAGCCTTGTTGCGCGGTGAACTGGACGTGGGCCAAGCGCTGAACCGCGAAGCCCTGTGCCTGGCCCGCGCCCATGGTTCGTTGGTGTTGGAGGCTTTGCTGGAGCTGGATCACGCCCAACTGCTGGAGCAACGCGGCGCGCCGTATCGGGCGCAAAGCCTGCTGGAAACGGTGCAGGCGATGCTGGTGGGGCAGCGGCTCAAGGCTGGGCCATTGGTGGGGCGCATCGCGTTGCGGCGCGGGCATTTGGCGCTGCGCCAAGGTCAGGATGCGCTGGCGGCCGAGTGTTTCGAGGGCGGATTGACGATGTGCCTGCACAGTCAGGACAAGCGCGTGCTGTACGGCTTTCTCGGCCTGGCGCTGTTGGCGGCGAACCGTGGCGATTACGCCCAGGCCTTCATTCAATTGCGTGAAGCTGAGCGCCTGATGCAGCAACGCCACGTACCGGACACGGTGTACCGCGCGGTGTTGCTGCTGGTCAGTGGGCACTTCTGGTTGCAACAAGGTCGCGCCGACTTGACGCTGGAAGCGATGCGCCGGGTGCTGCGCCATTTTCGTGGGCCGTGTGCCAAGCAGGCGCCGCCGGCCACGCTGGAGCTGATCCCGCGCCTGGAATACTTGCTGGTGTTGGCCGAGGTGAAGCTGGGTTGTGCCGATCAACCCATCGCGCGGCTGACGGCCTTGCTTGAAACCACCCGGCAACGCGGCATGCTTTGCCTGGAAACCGAATTGCAGTTGGTGCTCGGCGAGGTGGCTTGGCAACTCGGCGACTCGGCATTGGCCCGTCGTGCGCTGCAAGCCGGCTTGGCGTTGGCCGCGCGTTGCCAGGTGCAGCAGGCGATTCGTGAGCTTCGGTTGCGCTCGCCGGGGCTATTGAGTGAGCTGGGCCTGGAGACGCAGGCGTCGCCCAGCGGCGTGGCGGAAAATCCCCTGAGCCTGCGCGAGTTGGAGGTGTTGCAGTTGATCGCCCTTGGCAACTCCAACTTGGAAATCGCCGATCGGCTGTTTATCTCGCTGCATACCGTCAAGACCCACGCGCGGCGTATCCATAGCAAGCTCGGGGTGGAGCGGCGTACGCAGGCGGTGGCGAAAGCCAAGACATTGGGGTTGATGGGGTAGCGCAGGTACACGCCACAGGAAGAGCTCGGCGGTTACAGAGTGTGTGTTCTGGCGCAGAACGCTTGGCGGTATTCGCCGGGGGTTGCGCCCAGGGCTTGGCGAAAGCGTTGGCTGAAGTGGCTGGCGCTGGAGAAACCGCACATCCAGGCGATGTCGGCCAGGGGCAGGGCGCCGCTGCGTAGCAGGCTTTGCGCGCGCGTCAGGCGTCGCGCCAGCAGGAATTGATGGGGCGGCAGGCCGAAGCTTTGGCGGAACATCCGCGCAAAATGGTATTCGGACAGCGCGCACAGGCCGGCCAGTTGCCCGAGGCTGATCGGGTCTTGCAGGTGATGGTCGATGTAGTCCACCAACAGCCGCCGCTGATGCGCGGCCAACCCGCCTTTCAAGCGCAGCCCATCGCGCGCGCCGACTTGGCTGAGCAAGGTGTGACTGAGCATTTCGTGGGCCAGGCTGCTGGTCAGCAGGCGCTCGGCGGGCTCGTGCCAGTTGAGGGCGATCAACTGGTGAAAGCGCCGGGCCTGGCTCGCATCCTCTAGAAAGGTGCTTTCGCGCAATTGCAGTTCGCGCGGTTCGCGGTCGAGCAGGGTGACGCAGCCGAGGGCGAATTGCTCCGGGCTGAAATACACGTGGGCCAGTCGGATTTCACCGTTGATCACCCACGCTGACTGGTGCTCGGCCGGCAAGATGCACAGCTTGTCGGGGCCACCCTTGGTGCCCGGCTGGTCGCGGCGAAAGGTGCCGGTGCCGCCGCCGATGTAGCAGGACAAGGTGTGGTGGGTGGGCGCCTGATAGTCCTGGGAATCGTGATGGTTGCTCCACAAGGCCGCAGACAAGCCGTCACCGAGCTCGGCGCAGGCTTCCAGGCGCGCGTTGGGCGAGCGGTTAAGGGCTTGAAAGACTTGCAGGGATTCCAGCTCTGGCATGGTTGTTCTCTCCGACGCCTTGCATCCTACTCCGCGTCGCCGTTGCTGTGATCCCGGCACCCGACAAAAGCGCAAGAATATGCAAGAGCGCGCCCGGCTGTGCGGGTGACACTGTGGCTCAATCACCGGAGCCCACCATGAACCTTTCCCTGTATTTACTCACTGTGCTGATCTGGGGCACCACCTGGATCGCGCTTAAATGGCAATTGGGCGTCGTGGCGATTCCCGTGTCGATCGTCTATCGCTTCGGCTTGGCGGCACTGGTGCTGTTTGCGCTGTTGCTGCTCAGCCGCAAGTTGCAGGTGATGAACCGGCGCGGGCACTTGATCTGCCTGGCTCAGGGCGTGTGCCTGTTTTGCGTCAACTTCATGTGCTTTCTGACAGCCAGCCAGTGGATACCCAGTGGCTTAGTGGCGGTGGTGTTTTCCACGGCGACGCTGTGGAACGCGCTCAATGCGCGGGTGTTTTTCGGCCAGCGGGTCGCGCGCAACGTGTTGATGGGTGGCGCGCTGGGGTTGCTGGGGTTGGGCTTGTTGTTCTGGCCGGAACTGGTCGGGCACACCGCCAGCCCGCAGACGTTGCTTGGCTTGGGCTTGGCGTTGTTGGGGACGATGTGTTTTTCGGCGGGCAATATGCTCTCCAGCTTGCAGCAGAAGGCCGGGCTCAGGCCGTTGACCACCAACGCCTGGGGCATGGCGTATGGTTCGGCGATGCTGGCGACTTACTGCGCAGCGCGTGGGATTGCGTTTGAGATGGACTGGAGCGCGCGGTACATCGGCGCGTTGTGGTACTTGGTGATCCCGGGGTCGGTGATTGGGTTTACCGCGTACCTGACGCTGGTGGGGCGTATGGGGCCGGAGCGGGCGGCCTATTGCACGGTGTTGTTTCCGGTGGTGGCGCTGAATGTGTCGGCGTTTGCCGAGGGGTATCAGTGGACGGCGCCGGCGTTGGCGGGGTTGGTGCTGGTGATGTTGGGGAATGTGTTGGTGTTTCGCAAGGTTAGGCCTGTGAACCCGGTTTTCAGAGCGAAGCAGGTTTAAAAATGTGGGAGCTGGCTTGCCTGCGATGGCAGTATACCTGCCAGCTCATTCTGTATTGACCCACCGCTATCGCAGGCAAGCCAGCTCCCACAGTTGACCGAGGTATCTTCCTGATCTTTTGGTTATTTGAGGCCCAGGCGTTTGGCCATGCGGCCGAGGTTGGCACGGTCGAGGCCGAGTTCGCGGGCGGCGCTGGCCCAGTTGTGTTGGTGGCGCTCCAGGCAGGCGCTGATGACTTGGCGTTGGTAGTGCTCGGTGGCCTGGCGCAGGTCGCCGGTGACGATGGGGGCCACGTCGGCCGGTGCTTCGATCATCGCCGGTGCGCTGACGTCAGGCAGGTCCAGGTCCTGGGCACTCAGGCTCAATATCTTCGGACGTTCGCGACAGTTTCCCAGGGCTTTGAGTGCGCTGCGTCCGATCAAATGTTCCAGCTCGCGCACATTGCCCGGCCAGTTGTAGGCCAGCAGCGCTGCCTGGGCATCGCTGGTCAGGCGCAGGCTGCCCAGGCCCATGCGTGAACGGTTCTGCTCGAGGAAGAAGCCCGCCAGCAGCAGCACATCACGGCCGCGTTCACGCAGCGCCGGCACTTGCAGCGGGTACACGCTCAGGCGGTGGTAGAAGTCGGCACGGTAGCGGCCGTTGCGCACCTCTTCGGCGAGGTCGCGGTTGGTGGCGGCGATCAGGCGCACGTCCACTTGATGCTCCTTGTCCGAGCCCAGGCGCTGCAACTGGCCGCTTTGCAGCACGCGCAGCAGCTTGGCCTGCACCGTCAGTGACAACTCACCGACTTCATCCAGAAACAAAGTGCCGCCATTGGCCAATTCGAACTTGCCCCGACGCTCATTCAGCGCGCCGGTAAAGGCGCCGCGCACGTGGCCGAACAGCTCGCTTTCCACCAAGGTTTCCGGGAGGGCGGCGCAGTTGAGGCTGATCAAGGGTTTGTCTGCCCGTGGCGACGCGGCGTGGATGGCCTGGGCCACCAGCTCTTTGCCGACACCGGTTTCACCGGTGATCAGCACGGTCAGGTCACTGCCGCCCACCAGGTTGATTTCTTCGACCAGGCGCTTGTGTGCCTTGCTCTGGCCGATCATTTCCTTGTGCTGCTGGCCGCTGGCCTGGCGATAAATTTCGGCGCGCTGATGCTCATCTTCGGCGCGCAACGCCAGGCGCTCAATACGCTCGGCGACATTGACCGTGGCCGCAGCCAGGCTGGCGAAGGCTTGAAGGGCGTCCAGTTCGACGCGTTCGAAGCGTTCGGTGTCCAGCGCATCAAGGGTCAGCAGGCCCCAGGGTTTGTCGTCGATAAACAGCGGGCAGCCCATGCAGTCGTGAACTTGCAGATGCCCATGCAGGCCATCGACCAAACCGTCGTAGGGGTCGGGCAGTTCGCTGTCGCTGTCAAAGCGCGTCGGGCCGGGGCTGCTCAGCAACACGGCGAAACGCGGGTGCTCGCTGACTTTGAAACGCCGGCCGAGCGTATCCGGGCTCAAACCATCGACTGCCAAGGGCACCAGCCATTCAGCGTCCAGGCGCAACAATGCGGCGGCGTCGCATGGCAGCAGGGCGCGCATGGCTTGCAGCAGGCGCCGGTAGCGCTCGCCTTCGGGCAGCTCGCGGGACAGGTCGGCGACCAAGGGCAGCAGGGTGGTGAGCAGTGATTGCGCAGTCATAATGACTCCTTGTAGTCCTTATGACTATAAAGTGTAGGCAGTCATACTGACTACATATTCTTCAAGTTATTGAAATATAACGAGTTATAAGTTGGCACGAATGCTGATTAGGTAAGGGTAATCAGTAAAAAGACCCAGGAGTCTGCCATGCTTAGTGCCCAAGACCGTGCCATCATCAAATCCACTGTGCCCCTGCTGGAAAGTGGCGGCGAAGCGCTGATCACCCATTTCTACCGCATGATGCTCAGCGAGTACCCAGACGTTCGCCCGCTGTTCAACCCAGCCAATCAGGCCAATGGCGACCAGCCCCGCGCCCTGGCCAATGGCGTGCTGATGTATGCGCGGCATATCGACCAGTTAGACCAGTTGGGCGATCTGGTCGCTAAGATCATCAACAAGCACGTGTCTTTGCAGATCCTCCCGGAGCACTACCCGATCGTGGGTACCTGCTTGCTGCGGGCCATTTGCGAAGTACTCGGCAGCGAGATTGCCACGCCTGAGGTGCTGAGCGCCTGGGGCGCCGCTTACGGCCAGTTGGCCGATATCCTGATCGGCGCCGAAGCCGCCATCTATGACGAAAAAGCCCAGGCCCCAGGCGGCTGGCGCGGCGCGCGGCCGTTCCTGTTGGTGAAACGCGTGGAGGAGAGCGACGAGATCATCTCGTTCTATTTTGCCCCGGTGGACAACGGCCCAATCCTGGCGGCTGCGCCGGGCCAATACATCGGCATGAAGCTGATGCTGGATGGCGAAGAAGTGCGCCGCAACTACTCGTTGTCCGCCTTGAGTGACTCGGGCCTGTACCGCATCAGCGTCAAGCGCGAAGCGGGTGGGCGAGTGTCCAACTACCTGCATGATCGGATGCACGTCGGCGCGACCCTCGACCTGTTCCCACCATCGGGCGAGTTCACCTTGGTGACCAGCGACAAACCGCTGGTGCTGATCAGCGGCGGGGTGGGCATCACGCCAACGCTGCCGATGCTCGAAGCGGCCCTCGCCACCGAGCGCCCGGTGCACTTTATCCACTGCGCGCGTAATGGCGGCGTGCACGCGTTCCGCGATTGGGTGGACGCCCTGGCCGCCAAGCATCCGCAACTCAAGCGCTTCTACTGCTACGCCGAAGACGACGGCGTGAGCCCGGCGGCGGACAAAGTCGGGATGCTGAGCCAGGAGCAACTGGCGGCCTGGTTGCCTGAGCAACGTGACCTGGATGCCTACTTCCTCGGCCCTAAAGGCTTCATGGCGGCGGTCAAGCGCCACCTCAAAGCCCTGGGCGTGCCCGATAACCAAGCCCGCTACGAATTCTTCGGCCCGGCTGGGGCCCTGGAATAAAGTTTTAACCGGCGCACCGAGTCGGCACTATCGCGGGCAAGCCCGGCTCCCACATGGAAATGCAATCCACTGTGGGAGCCGGGCTTGCCCGCGATGGCGTCCGCACAGCTACAACATTCCCGTCGATTAATCCGCCGTTAACCCCTCTCTGTTTTAACCCTCCCCTGTGTGTAAACTTGCGGCCATCAGGCACAACCATAATCTGGCAAAGGGAAACGGGGATGAGTGACGAATTGCGTTTAGGCAGGGAGCGGCGCTTTCTGGTGTTGCTGGGCATCATCTGCCTGGCGCTGATCGGCGGTGCGCTGTACATGCAAGTGGTGTTGGGCGAGGCGCCGTGCCCGCTGTGCATCCTGCAGCGTTACGCCTTGCTGTTGATCGCGGTCTTTGCCTTTATCGGTGCGGCCATGCGCCGCAAAGGCGCGGTCACCTTCTTTGAAGGGCTGGTGGTCCTCAGCGCCCTCGGCGGCGTGGCTGCGGCCGGCCATCACGTGTACACCCAGTTCTTCCCTGAGGTCAGCTGCGGCGTCGATGTGTTGCAGCCGATCGTGGATGAACTGCCACTGGCCAAGGTGTTCCCACTGGGCTTCCAGGTGGATGGCTTCTGCAGCACGCCGTACCCGCCGATCTTGGGCTTGTCCCTGGCGCAATGGGCGTTGGTGGCGTTCGTGCTGACGGCGATCCTGGTGCCGCTGTGCATCTACCGGAACCGCCAACGCCAGGCCTGAAGCGATTAACCGAAACGCCCCGATCTTCCTTGAAGGAAGGTCGGGGCGTTTTTGGTTGTAGGTATTTGTGAAGAGGCCGTGACGAGGGGCAACATCCGGTGCGCGCAGCGTGCGACATGTTGTCACACGGAGGCTGGCGCAGGACGTTTTTGACGTGCTGAGCAACGCCTTAAATTTGCGCCAGGCGGCTAAATTGTGCTGTCAGTTCATCGTTTGAGCGATGCCACGAACCTCGCCGCGTCTGAGCCATTCAGTGATGTCCCAATGCCTTGTTTTATGGGGACTTGGATACGTTTTGCATGCCCTTACAAGGTGTAAGGGATGGGGTGCTTTACGCAATAACACGGCAATTTTTGTGGTTTTTGTTGAGAATCGAACACGATAAGATCCCGAACCTTTGCAAGATTGGTGAAGGATTGTTGCTGGAATCGATAAAAATTATTTCTTTATAAGACATGGTTTATACATCGCCAGCTAACTACAATCGCCCGCACTGAATGTCTGGTGCTGTTCAATTTTTGAGCATTGGAGCGGTCGAGGGGCAGATGGATGGCTCTATGCGACCCCAGGTTCCGGCAAGCCTTTCAACTATCCGCACCAAATGGAATTGGTCTGTAACAAGGCCTTTAACCACGAAATCGAATAAGAACTCACCGCAGGTCCGTGAAACGCCAATGTATGGCGTGCCGGGCAGGCTCTTATTCAATCGAAGAGAAATGCCAACCCTTGGCAGGGTGAAGTGTTGGCGATCAAAACCCAACTGCATTGCGCAAGCTGCTTTAGAGGTCGTGAGATGAGTAAAAACAGGTACCCCCGATTACTAGGCTTTTTGCCGCTGCTTGGCATGCTTTTAATGCTGGGAGGCTGCAAGTGGACCTTGATGGACCCGAAAGGACAGATCGGTCTGGATCAACGCAACCTGATCATCACCGCCACCCTGCTGATGCTGTTGGTCGTGGTTCCCGTGATCATCATGACGTTTGCCTTCGCCTGGAAATACCGCGCGTCGAACACCAGCGCTACCTACGCGCCGAAGTGGTCGCACTCCACCAAGATCGAAATCGCCGTTTGGCTGGTGCCGATCCTCATCATCATCGCCCTGGGTTACATCACCTATAAGTCGACCCACGAGCTGGACCCTTACCGTCCGCTGGAATCCGACGTCAAGCCGATCAACATCGAAGTGGTCGCGCTGGACTGGAAGTGGCTGTTCATCTACCCGGACCTGGGTATCGCCACGGTTAACGAAATCCAGTTCCCTGAGAACACCCCGCTTAACTTCCGGATCACCTCCGATGCTGTGATGAACTCGTTCTTCATCCCTGCACTGGGCGGCCAGATCTACGCGATGGCAGGCATGCAGACTCGCCTGCACCTGATCGCGAACGAGAAAGCTGAAATGGAAGGCATCTCCGCTAACTACAGCGGTGCTGGCTTCACCGGCATGAAATTCAAAGCGATCTCGACTAGCCAGGAAGATTTCAACGCCTGGGTAGCCGCAGTCAAGGCCGCACCTAAACAGCTTGATCAAGCTGAATACGACGCCCTGACCAAACCAAGCCAGAACAACCCAGTCGCTCTGTACTCCACGTATGAGCCGAACCTGTTTCAGAAAATCGTCGACAAGTACGAAGGTATGAAGCCAGGCAAGCCGGTCAAGCACGAGAAGAAAGAAGTGGCCGTGGTTGAAGGTTCTGACACGGGCTCGCATTCAACTGCTGGGGCAGAGGAGTAAACGATGTTTGGTAAATTAAGTTGGGATGCGGTCCCGTTCCACGAGCCGATCGTGATGGTGACCATCGCCATGATCGCGCTGGGTGGTCTGGCACTGTTTGCTGCAATCACGTACTACAAGAAGTGGACCTACCTGTGGACCGAGTGGTTGACGTCTGTCGACCACAAGAAAATCGGTGTCATGTACGTCATCGTTGCCATGATCATGCTGCTGCGTGGTTTTGCCGACGCCATCATGATGCGTACCCAGTTGGCCATGGCCACCGAGGGTTCGCCTGGCTACCTGCCGCCTGAACACTATGACCAGATCTTCACCGCTCACGGTGTGATCATGATCATCTTCATGGCGATGCCATTCTTCACCGGCTTGATGAACCTTGCCTTGCCGCTGCAGATCGGTGCACGTGACGTTGCCTACCCGTTCCTGAACTCCTTGAGCTTCTGGCTGCTGGTTTCCGGCGTGGTGCTGATCAACCTGTCCCTGGGCGTCGGCGAGTTCGCCAAGACCGGTTGGGTTGCTTATCCGCCGCTGTCGGGCATTCAGTACAGCCCTGGCGTGGGTGTGGACTACTACATCTGGGCGCTACAGTTATCAGGACTCGGGACGACACTGACGGGGGTCAACTTCCTGGCCACCGTCCTGAAAATGCGCGCCCCTGGCATGAAACTGATGGACATGCCGATCTTCACCTGGACCTGCACCTGGGCCAACGTCCTGATCGTGGCTTCGTTCCCGATCCTGGCCGCTACCATGGCGCTGCTGTCGCTTGACCGTTACCTGGATTTCCACATTTTCACCAATGAACTTGGTGGCAATCCAATGATGTACGTGAACCTGTTCTGGGCATGGGGTCACCCTGAGGTGTACATCCTGATCCTGCCAGCGTTCGGTATCTTCTCTGAAGTGATCTCGACCTTTACCGGCAAGCGCCTGTTCGGTCACCACTCGATGGTCTACGCCTCCGGCGCGATCTCGGTGCTGGGCTTCATGGTGTGGTTGCACCACTTCTTCACCATGGGCTCGGGGGCCAGCGTCAACGCCTTCTTCGGCCTGGCGACGATGCTGATTTCCATCCCGACGGGGGTGAAGCTATTCAACTGGCTATTCACCATCTACCACGGCCGTCTGCGTATCACCAGCCAGGTTCTGTGGACCCTGGGCTTCATGGTGACCTTCGCTATCGGCGGCATGACCGGCGTACTGCTGGCCATCCCGGGTGCTGACTTCGTACTGCACAACAGCCTGTTCGTGATCGCTCACTTCCACAACGTGATCATCGGTGGTGCTGTATTCGGTTACATCGCTGGTTTCAGCTTCTACTTCCCGAAAGCGTTCGGCTTCAAGCTGCACGAAGGCTGGGGCAAGGCTGCATTCTGGTTCTGGATCTCGGGCTTCTTCGTCGCGTTCATGCCGCTCTATGCACTGGGCTTCATGGGCATGACCCGTCGTCTGAACGCCACTACCAACCCTGAGTGGGTACCGTACCTGTACGTTGCCATGTTCGGTGCGGTAATGATCGCTGTGGGCATCGCCTGCCAGCTGATCCAGCTGTACGTGAGTGTCCGTGACCGTAAGCAGAACGCTTGCGACTCCGGCGACCCATGGAATGGCCACACCCTGGAATGGTCGACCTCGTCGCCACCGCCGTTCTACAACTTCGCTGTGATCCCTACTGCGAACACGATCGATGCGTTCACCGAAGCGAAGGAAGACGGTACTGCGTACCAGCAACCTAAGCACTACGAGCCGATCCACATGCCGAACAACACCGCCACTGGCGTGGTGATGGGCGCGCTGTTGACCGTATTCGGTTTCGCGATGATCTGGCACATCTGGTGGCTGGCAATCGTGGGCCTGGTAGGCACCATCGGTTACTTCATCATTCACGCTGCCCGTGATGATCAAGGCTACATGGTGCCGGTCGAGACGATCGAGCGCATCGAAGCCGAGCAACACGCTCGCCTGGTAGCCGAGAAGAAGATCCCGGCCAACCGTGTAGAAACCTCGTTGGAACAGGCTTAAACCATGTCGAACTTAGTGACCAATGCTGGACACGCCCATGTCGATGACCATGGGCACGATGACCATCACCACGACTCGGGGCCAACAACCGTCTTCGGTTTCTGGCTCTACCTGATGACCGACTGCATCTTGTTTGCGTCGATCTTTGCGGTGTACGCGGTACTGGTAAATAACGTAGCGGGTGGCCCATCGGGCCACGACATCTTCGAACTGCCTTACGTGCTCGGCGAAACCGCCTTGCTGTTGTTCAGCTCGATCACCTACGGTTTCGCCATGTTGGCCTTCTTCAAGGGCAACAAGAAAGGCGTACTGACCTGGCTGGGCCTGACCTTCCTGCTCGGCCTGGGCTTCATCGGCATGGAGATCAACGAGTTCCACCTGCTGATCTCCGAAGGCTACGGCCCGCACCGTTCCGGTTTCCTGTCGGCGTTCTTCACGCTGGTCGGCACCCACGGTCTGCACGTAACGGCTGGCCTGCTGTGGATGGCGGTGATGATGTATCAGGTCAATAAGCACGGCCTGACCAACACCAACAAGACTCGCCTGACTTGCCTGAGCCTGTTCTGGCACTTCCTGGACGTGGTCTGGATCTGCGTCTTCACCGTTGTTTACCTGATGGGGACTCTGTAATGGCTAATGCACACTCCCATGACCATGACAGCCATGATTCGAGCCACGGCAGTGTTAAGTCGTACGCCATCGGCTTCATCCTGTCGGTAATCCTGACGCTCATCCCGTTTGGTCTGGTGATGTACCCGACCCTGCCGAAATCGATCACGTTGATGATCGTTCTGGTATTCGCGGTGATTCAGGTTCTGGTTCACCTGGTGTACTTCCTGCACCTGGATCGTTCTAAAGAGCAGCGCGATAACGTGATTGCGTTCGTGTTCGCAGGCTTAGTAATCCTGCTGCTGGTTGGCCTGTCGATATGGATCATGTTCAGCATCCATACGTTCATGATGGCGAAGTGAGGTAAGACCCGATGTCGCTTAAGCACTTTATCCAAATCACCAAACCGGGGATCATTTTCGGTAACGTGCTTTCTGTGGCAGGCGGTTTCTTCCTGGCCTCCAAGGGACATGTCGATCTGGCCATTTTCCTGGCTGCAATGATCGGCACCTCCCTGGTGGTAGCTTCCGGTTGTGTGTTCAACAACTGCATCGACCGCGACATCGACATCAAGATGGAACGCACCAAGAATCGCGTGCTGGTCCAGGGCCTTATCTCCCTGAAACTGGCACTGCTGTTCGCGACCGTCCTGGGTGTTGCCGGTGTGGTGTTGTTGTACACGGTGGCCAACCCGCTGGCGGCGCTGTTTGCCGTGATCGGTTTTGTCATCTACGTCGGCCTCTACAGCATGTACCTCAAGCGCAAGTCGGTTCACGGCACGCTGGTGGGCAGTCTGTCGGGCGCGATGCCGCCGGTAATTGGTTATGTGGCTGTGACCAATAGCTTCGACATGGCCGCGCTGGTGCTACTGGTGATGTTCAGCCTGTGGCAGATGCCGCATTCCTATGCCATCGCGATCTTCCGCTTCAATGACTACCTGGCTGCGTCAATTCCGGTTCTGCCGGTCAAGCGTGGCATCCAGGTGGCCAAGAAACACATCCTGCTCTACATCCTGGCCTTCCTCGTGGCGACCTTGATGTTGACCTTCAGTGGCTACGCCGGCATGAGCTACCTCGCTGTCGCCGCGGCCATGGGCATGTACTGGTTGTACATGGCCTGGACCGGCTACAAGGCGGTGGATGACACCGTCTGGGCGCGCAAGCTGTTCGTGTTCTCGATCTTCACCATCACCGCGCTCAGCGTGATGATGTCCCTGGATTTCCAAGTGCCGAAAGAGCTGTTGCTGACCTACGCTCACTGAGTGGTTGAGTATTAAAAAACCCCGCCTTCGAAAGAAGCGCGGGGTTTTTTATTGAGTGGCCTTTAAACTATGCGCACATTCTACAAATGCAGGAAGCAACGTAATGAGTAAAAAAGCTGTGATCGTGTTCAGTGGTGGGCAGGACTCGACGACCTGTCTGATCCAGGCATTGCCGCTGTATGACGAAGTGCACTGCATTACCTTCGATTATGGCCAGCGCCATGTGGCGGAAATTGAAGTCGCGCAGAAGCTCGCCAAGCAGCTGGGCGCCACCGTTCACAAAGTCATGGATGTGTCCTTGCTCAACGAGCTGGCCATCAGCAGCCTGACCCGTGACAACATTCCCGTACCGACCGTGGACAGTTCAGGCGGCAGCCTGCCCAGCACCTTTGTGCCGGGCCGCAATATCCTGTTCCTGACATTGGCGTCGATCTACGCCTACCAGGTTAAAGCTGAAAGCGTGATTACCGGCGTGTGCGAAACCGACTTCTCGGGCTACCCCGATTGCCGCGACGAGTTCGTCAAAGCCTTGAACAAGGCGCTCGAGCTGGGCATGGAATACCCATTGCGCCTGGAAACCCCGTTGATGTGGCTGAACAAGGCCGAGACGTGGGCGCTGGCCGATTACCACAACCAGCTTGAGCTCATTCGTCACCAGACGCTGACCTGCTACAACGGCATCATCGGCAGTGGCTGCGGTAACTGCGACGCGTGCAACTTGCGTGCACGCGGTTTGAATGAGTACCTGCAGAACAAGGCGGATGTCATGCAGAGCCTGAAGCAGAAGTTGCAGCTGAACTAAGCGATTGGCGCCGCAATCCTCTGTGGCGAGCGGGCTTGCCGTAATGCCGTTCAGTTAAGCGCAGATCCCCTGTGGGAGCGGCGGTGCGACGATTCGATTTGCCCGCGAAAGCGGTGGGTCAGTCAACATCCATGTTTGCTGGGCCGACGTCATCGCGGGCAAGCCCGCTCCCACATTTTATCTTCGCTGCTTTGGGCATTGCGTTCGCTTAACTGAACGGCATTAGGGCTTGCCGCGCGTTGGGCTGCGCAGCAGCCCTAAGACCAGACGCCGCATTCTTTCTGACAAGAGGCGGCGTATTTGAATCAGGCAGCGCTGCCGGTGATCCAGCGCTTGAACAACGCACGCGCACCATAGGCCGGCAAGATGTTGAAGAACGCAAAGCCGACTTTGATCGCAATCTGCACGTAGATCATGCTCAGGATGTCACTGGTTTGCATGGCGCCATAGAAGGCGATGAAGCAAAACAGAAAGCTGTCGATGATGACCGCAAAGAACGTACTGAGGAATATGCGCAGGTACAAGTATTTGGAGTTAGTCAGCTCCTTGATCTTGCACAACAGGTACGAGTTTATATTCTCCGACACCAGGAACGACACGGAGGAGGCGACCAGTACCGAGGACACTTGAATGATCACATCGTTATACGGCCCATCCAGCTTCCAGCCCGGCAGCCCCGGCAGGAAGGTCGAGCCATAGAGCAAGATGATGATCATCGCGTTGCTGGCAAACGCAAACAGAATGGCCCGTCTGGCCAGCCGCAGGCCGAATTGCTCGTTGAGCAAGTCCACGATCAAGAAGGTCAGCGGGTACAGAAAGGTGCCCGGCGTGACGATGATGCCCAGTGATTCCAGGTAAAGAGGCTTGGTCGCGGCAATACTGGTGAAGATGTAAAACGTGAACAACAGCAAGTTCAGGATGATGTAAATCATCCAAGAATTTTCGTTGCGGTCGTTTATGTCGTAGGCGGTGAGTGCCCCTCCTTGTGAATAAAACTTCTTGTACATGTTCTTAACTTCCATTTTGTTTAGGTCGTCCATTATTTCGCTGTTGAGTACTTCGCTCAGTTTCAGCTTCATGACCTTGCCCGTGGCGATCACCATGATCACGGCCAGGCGCTTGTCATTTTCAAAGCCCAGCAGCTTGTATTTGCTGTTTTCGATGCCTGCTTCATGCGTTGTCATTGAAGCGCTCCTCAATGATATCGCCGACCACGCACAGGCGATCTGAGTGAGCACAGGTTTCAAGGGTAATCAGCATGCGTTTGGTGGCCCGGTCGTACACCAGCTTTTCTTTGCCGTCGCTCGACGAGCCTTTTTGCACAATCAATACATCGCCCGGTTCATTGAGGCCGGGGATCGCATGTTCCAGTCGCACCGCGATCAGGTTATGCGAGGTGCCGAAGTAGTAGGTCAGCGGATACAACGTCGCCAATTCGCCAATGCGCTTATCCAGGTTCTGGATAACCAGGCTTTCCTTGAGGATCGGCACGGCCGCCGGGTTCATGTTGCCCTGTGGGGAAACACTGCTCTCGATGATTTCCTTGGCTTCAAAATCGATGGTTTCAATTTCGTCGTAAGAGACGCCGAAGAAATCCGAAATCTTGCGGAGGGTGGACTGCTGGACGTTGACGACCTTGCCTTCCAGGATGTTGTAGATGGTGGTCCTGGTCAGCCCGGCGGCACTGCATAACGACAGCTGCGTCTCGCCTCGGCTTTTGATCAAGTACTTGATGTTGCTCTTCAAGTGCTCGGTTTTTTCCCGTCTGTGTATCACGTGCTCACCACTTCCTTTTAGTCATAGCCGTCCTTGTGCGCGGCGCTTGCGGCGTCGCGGCGGCGGGAGTGTTGCATGCGTGAGCCCTAACAATAAAGTCCCGGATGCCGTGTTTGTGCGTTGCAGTCGTGTCCGGCTCGGGCAAAAAAGCACATTTAATTTGGAAAATGTTTAATTTCCTGTTTAATTTCCTGTTTAATAAAATCCCTCGGTTCAGGACGAACCGGCACGCACGCCAAGGAAGGGACCCGCACTGATGGCAGTCAATACCCTACACCTCAAAAATCAGGCCGACCTGCTGCGTCGCGGCCTGGCGGATCTGCACGCTGAAGATTTCGAGCTGGCGAGCCTCCTTGATGCTGAGGTCTTGCGCCAGCATCGCACCCTCTCTCTGGTTTCATCTTCCTGCGCGGTCACACCGCGAACCTTGGTGGCCTGCGCTTCGGCATTGGTCAACGTGAGCGCCGAAGGCATGCCCGGCAAACGCCAGCGGGCCGGCTGCGAGAACGTCGACTTGGTCGAAGCCCTGACCATTCGCCGCGCGCGGGAACTGTTCGACGCCCATTACGCCGGCGTGCAGTCGCACTCGGCCTCCAACGCGATTGCCCAGGTACTCTCGGCGTTGCTTGAGCCGGGCGATACATTGCTCGGCATGGCCCATGACCATGGCGGCGACCTCACCCTCGGCAGCCCGGCGGTGTTCACCGGGGCCTATTACAAGGCCATCCGCTATGGCACCACCGACGACGGCCTGATCGATTACGAGCAGGTGCGTAGCCTGGCCCTCGCACATCGCCCACGCATCATTATTTGCGGTGCGTCGGCTTACTCGCGGGTGATGGATTTCGAGCGCTTTCGCGCGATTGCCGACGAGGCGGGCGCGATCTTGTTGGCGGATATTTCCCATATCGCCGGGCTGGTGATGACGGGCCGCCATCCGAGCCCGATCAACGCCGCACACGTCACCGTCACCTGCACGCACAAACAACTCGGTGGCCCTCGCGGCGGGCTCATCCTGTCGGGCCGCGACGCCAACACCAAGGTGCCCGGCTTGCGCTCAACCTTCAGCCGGGTCCTTGATCAGGCCGTGTTCCCGCGCATGCAGGGCGCGCCGGCGGTCAACCTGATCGCGGCCAAAGCCGCCGCTTTGGGCTACGCAAAATCGCCGGAATTCGACGCCTGCATGGGGCGGGTTCGTACGCTGGCCGATGAAGTGGTCGGCGCGTTCCAGGCTCACGGCTACACCGTGGTCGGCGGGCGCAGTGACAACCATGCGGTGTTGATCCGGTTGCAGGGCGCCATGACCGGTGCCATCGCCGAGTCGGCGCTGGAGCGTTGCGCCATTGTGGTGAACAAGCACCGCGTACCCGGCGAGACGCGCTCGTCATTGGTCACCAGCGGCGTGTGTATCGGCACCGGTTCCCTGGCGCAACGCAGGCTCGACCGCGAAGGCTGCCGCCAAGTCATCGAACTGGTTTGCCGGGTGCTGGACAGCGTGACGCCGCTGGGCGAGCAGGATTACCAGCTGGAGCCTGCGGTGTGTAAGCAGGTGCGCAGCGAAGTGGAAGCCTTGTGCGCGCGCTATCCCATTGCTGACTACCTGGAGGGCTGATTCCCCGGTGCTCGGTTAAATCCGCCGAGACCTTCCTCGTCATACTTCCTTGTACGCACTGTGCGAATCGATCACCCGTCTACAAGGAGTAGTCCCATGATCAGCGTAAGTCGTCGGTCCCTTCTGGCCCTCGGTGCGGCCCTCCCGGTGCTGGCGCGCCTGGATTGGGCGGTCGCCAGCCCGCCGCCGGCAAAGGCTGACACGGTGCGGCTCAACTACAACGAAAGCCCCTACGGCCCCTCAACCGCCGCCCGCGAAGCCATGCAGCGTGCAATCGCAACGTCCGGGCGTTATCCGTACAACGACATGTACGCGCTGGCTGGGTTGTTTGCCCAGCAACAGGGGCTTGCCGAGGAACAGGTCGCAGTGTTTGCCGGCTCCATGGTCGCGCTGCGCTACGCCGTCTTGGCGTTTACCAGCGCACGCCGCAGCCTGGTCATGGCCACGCCGTCCTACGAAGTGCCGCGCCAAGCCGCCGAGTCCTGGAAGGCGCAGGTTCACGCAGTGAGCCTCGACGCCCAGCACGCCCATGACGTGCCGGCCATGCTCGCCGCCGATCCCCAGGCGGGCATGCTGTACCTGTGCAACCCCAACAACCCGACCGGCACGATCACGCCCACTGAAGCGATCCGCCAGGCACTGGCGAACAAACCCAAAGGCAGCGTGCTGGTGGTGGACGAGGCCTATATCGACTTCTCCGACACCCCAAGCGTCGTCAGTTGGGTCAAGGACCACGACGACCTGCTGGTGCTGCGCACCTTCTCGAAAATCTACGGCATGGCGGGCGCGCGCCTGGGCCTGGCGATCGGCCACCCGGCGCTGCTGGAGCGGCTGGCGGTGTTTGGCGGCGACAATGTGCCGGCTGCCGTGACCTTGCTCGGCGCCCGGGCGAGCCTGGAAGACATCAAGCTGCTGCCACAGCGCAAGGCGCTCAACGCCCAGGTGCGCGATGAGACGGTAGCGTGGCTTAAGGGCCGCGGGTTTACCTGCACGTTGTCGCAGAGCAACTGCTTCATGATCGATGTGAAGCAACCGGCGGAGCGGGTGATCGAGAAGCTCGCCGCACAGGGTGTATTGATCGGGCGAGTGTGGAAAGACTGGCCGCACTGGGTGCGGGTGACGGTGGGCAATAAGCAGGAGATGCAGCGTTTTCGTGAGGTGTTCGCGGCCGCCGTTTGAGTCGACGCAAATCCACTGTGGGCGCTGGCTTGCCTGCGATACAGGCACCTCGGTGTGTCAATCACACTGCGGTGATGCCATCGCAGGCAAGCCAGCTCTCACATTTAGTTCATCGGTATTACTGCTGCGCGATGCTGTACCCATCAAACGCCGTCTGCTGCTGCAATGCAGTGATCACACTCTTACGGCTCAATGGCTGCTCAGCCCCCAAGTTATCCACAAAGCTTTCGACTTCCAGCTCGGCTTCATCGCCTTCACCCACAAAGCTGAAACCCAGGAACTCGAACGCCTCGCGGTCAACGCTCAGCTTGGAGCGCGGCGTGCGCAGCGGCAGGGTGACGCTGATGCCGTCCTTGCTGATCACAAACACTTCGGCTTCTTTCTTCGGCCGTGAGGCCTTGCCCTTGCCGGCGCTTGGGTTGCTGATGGCCTGGTGCGACTGGTTCAGCACTTTGAGAGCCAGGCCGTAGACCAGCTCCTGAAACTGGGGGTCGTCCTTAAAGCTGGACAGGATGCGGCTGATCGAGAATTTGCTGCTGAGGTCTTCCAAGGCGATGTTATCGGCAGCCTCGGCGTCTTTGAGTTGCTTGAGCTGGCCCATCAGGTCGTAGGCGGTGTCGTCGTCAAAGGCGTCGTGGGCCTGGCGGATGGCCACACGCAGCTCGCGGATCTGGTCGCTTTCCTTGGAGGTGTGGAACGCATCCAGCACCATCTCGCTGATGATCTTGGCCGCAGGCACATGCTGTGAAAGATTGATGGCGTTTTCGTATTCAGCTTTGGATTGCAGGGCTGTTACGGATTCTTCTTGGGCTGATTGTTCGGTGTAAGAATCGGACATTGAAATTTCACTACTTCAGTAAACGGGACAAAAAAGCGTCGCGCATTTTCAGTGGCTGGCGAGATCAGGTCAAGGCAGCACAACGCCCTTATCGCGGCGCAAGGCCGTCAGCGCCCGCTGCAGCCGTACGGCGCGCCCGCAGAACAGACCAACGGTAAACCCCGACACGGCGCCCACTGCCACCAGCATCTCTGGCGTGCTCAGCAGCAGCGGATGCACCGCCTGCTGATAGCCGAAGTAATACTTCACCGCGAAAAACAGCTGCGAGATCAGCAAGGTTTTCCAGGTGCCCGGCAACACCAGGGTTTCGCCATTGGCATCGAGCCGCGCGCCTTCGGCGTTGAACAGCAACATGCCCACCAGGCTGGCGACCAAAGCACCGCCAACCCAGGCGCTGCTCGACAGTATCGAAGGCGTCAGCGAGATCAACGACCACACCACCAACACCACCGGCAGAATCATCAACGAACGACGATTCTCGCGCCCACCCAGGCAGGCCTTGATGCCGTAGTAACACACCCACAGGTAAACGGCGTACACCCAAAGGGGCGTGCCTTGGAGGATATCGAGCATGGGGTGCTTGCGTGCAGTGTGGTTAGGCAGTGGATAGTCGTTGAGACTTCACGGTTTTGTCCATCGATTTGTCCCTGACCCACATCAACACCCCGCGCCGCGAAATCCGTTAGAACTCAGAGGCCTGATGAACCCATAAAAACGATGACCTACCTGCGCCGAGGGGACCACTCCAGGCCAGGTTATTAAAGGATTAATGCCATGGCCTTTTCCCTGTCCCGCCTGGCCTTGCTGGGGGCGACGCTCTGTCTGGCGCTACCCCTGCACGCCGCCCCCACCGACGTTGAACACGGCAAATACGTTGCGCAATTGGGCGACTGCATCGCCTGCCACACCGCCAAGCAAGGCAAGGTGATGGCCGGTGGGCTGGAGCTGAGCACGCCGATGGGCACGATCTATTCGAGCAACATTACACCGGACCGCCAGACCGGTATCGGCGCCTATACCTTCGAGCAGTTCGACAAGGTGATGCGCGAAGGTGTGACGCCCACAGGCATGAATCTTTACCCGGCGATGCCGTATCCGTCCTACGCCAAGATGAGCGAGGAGGACATGCGCGCCTTGTACGCCTACCTGATGCACGGCGTAGAGCCTGTGCAACAGGCCAACCTTGAGGCGGACATGGGCTTCCCGTTCAATCAACGTTGGGGCTTGGCACTGTGGAATTTTGCCTTTCTCGACAAGCAGCCGTTCCAGCCGGACCCAGGCCGTAACGAGGTGCTCAACCGTGGCGCGTATCTGGTCCAGGGCCTGGGCCACTGCGGCTCCTGCCACACGCCACGGGGCATCGCCTTCCAGGAAAAAGCCATGAGCGATGACGGCCGCAGCGGCCAGCATTACCTGGCCGGCGAAACCGTCGAACACTGGCGCGCCCTGAGCTTGCGCAACCTATGGACGGTGGAAGACACCGTGCAACTGCTCAAGACCGGGCAGAACCGCTTCGCCACGGTGGCCGGTAACATGGCCGATGTGATCCAGCACAGTACCCAACACTTCAGTGACTACGACCTCACGGCCATCGCCAGCTACCTCAAATCCCTGCCGCCGGGCAAAGACGATCTGCCGATGCCATCAATCGCCCACGCACCTGCCGCGCCGCCGGCGGACCTGTTCACCAGCCGTGGCGGCCTGGGTTACCTGCAGTTTTGCAGCGACTGCCACCGCGGCGACGGCGGCGGCGTAAAAGGCTTGTTCCCACCGCTGGCCGGCAACCCGAGCATTGCCGCCAGCAACCCGACTTCGCTGCTGCACATCACCCTGACCGGCTGGGAGACCGCACAAACTGCCACTCACCCACGGGTCTACACCATGCCTGGTTTCAGCCGGTTGGCCGACCAGGAAATCGCCGAGATCCTAAGCTTCGTGCGCACTCGCTGGGGCAACGAGGGCACGCCGATCAGCGCCGCCCAGGTCAAGAAACTGCGTGACCAACTTAACCCCACCACCACCGATTCGTCGGCCTTCGATACCCCAAGACTGGCAAATTTGCTCGCCGCACCGAATGCCGACCAAGTCGTTCGCGGCATGCGCCTGCACCTGCAAACCAAGGAACTGCTGCCCAACAATGTCGGCAACTCGCTCAATTGCACCAGTTGCCATCTCAACGCCGGCACCGTGGCGGACGGTTCGCCGTTTGTGGGCGTGTCGGCGTTCTTCCCCAGCTATGCGCCGCGTGCAGGCAAGGTGGTCACGCTGGAGGAGCGCATCAACGGGTGCTTGCGTCGCTCGATGAATGGCAAGCCGCTGCCGCCCCAATCGGCGGATATGCAGGCGATGGTCGCGTACTTCGACTGGATGAAAAACAACACCCGCCCCGAAGACAAAGTGGCCGGGCGCGGTGTGGGCAAGGTCGACCCGTCGATCAAACCGGACTTGGAGAACGGCAAGCAGGTGTATGCCAAGCAATGCGCGGTGTGCCACGGCGATAACGGCCAAGGCCTGGCGCGTGCCGACGGCGAGTTGGTGTACCCGCCGTTATGGGGCGAGCAGTCGTTCAATATTGGCGCGGGCATGGCGCGGCCCTACACGGCGGCGGCGTTCGTCAAACGCAACATGCCGATCGGCTTCCACGAGAAATTTCCATTAGGGCAGGGCGGCTTGTCGGACCAGGAAGCGGTGGACGTGGCGGCGTATTTCTCTGGTCAGCCTCGCCCGGATTTCCCGGACAAGGTCAAAGACTGGCCCAATGGCGGTAAGCCGGTTGATGCACGCTACTAAGTCAGCTGTTTGAGGCAGGCCTCGAGCATATCCAGGCCTTCCTCCAGCACCGCAGGCTCAATGGTCAGCGGTGCCAGCAGACGGATGATGTGCCGCGACTTACCGCTGGGCATCAGCAGCAAACCCGCGTCCCGCGCCAGGCTCAGCAGTTGGCTCAGTTGCTTGGGTGCCGGCGAGCCGTCGGCGTTGGCCAGCTCAATGCCGCGCATGGCGCCCACGCCGGTCAGGCGGCCCAGATAGGGCACGCCTTGCGCACGCCATTGTTCATAACGGCTGACGATGGCTTCTTCCTGTTGCGAACCCCAGGTTTGCAGGTGTTCATCCGTCATTGCCTCCAGCGTGGCCAATGCGGCCGCGCAAGCAATCGGGTTGCCGGAGTAGGTGCCGCCCAGGCCGCCTTTGGGCAGGTTGTCGAGCAAGGCTTTACGCCCGACGACCGCGCCCAAGGGCACGCCACCGGCGATGCTTTTGCCGAGCAGGATCAAGTCCGGTTCAATTCCCAGGCGCGAGAAGGCGAAGCGCTGGCCGGTACGCCCGAAGCCGGACTGGATTTCGTCGGCAATCAGCAGGATGTTTTTCTCATCACAGAAACGTCTTAGGGCGTGGGCGAATTCGATGTCCAAGACCAGAAAACCGCCTTCGCCTTGCACCGGCTCGATGATGAAACAGGCTACATCCTCAACGTCGATTTCCACGCTGAACAGGCGGTCCATGGCCTTCAGCGCCTCAGCGCAGGTCACGCCGTTGTCAGCGCTGGGGTAGGGCAGGTGATACACCGGCCCGGGCAGTACACCGACTTTTTGTTTGTAGGGCGCCACCTTGCCATTGAGGTTGAGCGTGGCCAGGGTACGGCCGTGAAAGGCGCCGTCAAAGGCGATCACCGCCGTGCGGCCGGTGGCGCCGCGTACGATCTTCAAGGCGTTTTCCGCCGCTTCCGCGCCACTGTTGGTGAGCATGCCGCTCACCGGGTAATCCACTGGGATAAACGCAGTAAGACGGCCCATCAGTTCGATGTAGGGCGCGTGCGGTACGGCGTTGAACGCGTAATGGGTCAGTTTAGTTGCTTGCTGCACAATCGCCGCGACCACGCCTGGGTGGCAGTGCCCGAGGTTGAGCACGCCGATGCCGCCGACAAAATCGATGTAGCGCTTGCCCGCGGTGTCCCAAACCTCGGCGTTCTTGCCGTGGCTGAGGCTGATGGGGTGAACGATGGAAATCGACTGGCTGATGGTTTCGCGGCTCATGAATCTCGGACTCGGCAATGGCGGGCGTCTTTTTATCTAAGCCGCGCGCCCGGCCTGGCCGCAAACGAAATAAAGTCGCCGGGTCATTATTAAAAGTCGGGATGTGCTTTGAGGTAGTCCACCATCCAGTTGAGGAAGGCCTTCACTTTGGGGATCTCGCCCGCATGTTCGGCATGCGCGATAAAGTGCGCGCCGGTGCTGGGCATTGTGTAATCCCAGGGAATCATCAGGCTGCCATTGGCCAACTCGTCAGCCACCAGATACTGCGGCACCAACGCCACGCCGTAGCCCGATTGCGCCGCGCGGATGCACATGTAGAACGTGTCGAAACGCGGCCCGTGGTAGCTGTTCTGCGAATGCAGGCCTTGTTCCAGGAACCACTCGTGCCAGGCTTGCGGGCGGGACGTGCATTGCAGCAAGGTGTGGCGCGACGAAGCATCGCTGCCTTCAGCGACAAAGCCCGGCGCACAGACCGGCACCACGGCTTCGCGAAACAGCTCGATGCAAGTCGCCCCCGGCCACGAGCCCTGGCCGAAGAAAAACGCGATGTCGGCCTTGGCCTGCAACACGTCGAAGGGCTCCAGTTCGTTGCGCACATCCAGGTGGATATTCGGGTGTTTGGCCGCAAAATCCTTGAGCTTGGGCACCAGCCAGCGGTCGCCGAACGTCGGCTGGGTGGCGATGCGCAGCACTTCGGTCTCGCCGCCGTAGGTGAGGATGTAACGGCTGGAGATGTCCACCTGGGTGAGAATCTTGTGCACTTCGGCCAGGTACAGCGAGCCCGCCGGCGACAGGTACAAACGCTGGCGCACCCGTTCGAACAGGTTGTGGCACAGCATCTCTTCGAGCTGTGCCACTTGCTTGCTCACCGCACTCTGGGTCAGGTGCAGTTCTTCGGCGGCGCGGGTGAAACTCAGGTGACGGGCGGCGGCTTCGAAGCATTGCAGGGCGGTCATCGAAGGGGTCAAGCGTTTTGAGATCATGCAGTTCATTCCAAATCGGAAGGAGCCTTTGCCTAAAGGTCGTTTGTGGCAGGTGTGTAAAGCCGTCGATACTGCGCGGCAACACTATAAACCGGCGCGGGCTGTGCGGCGCCGAATAATAAAGATCGACAGGGAGTGCCTCGCATGAACAACCTCAAAACCACCTTGGCCGCCCTCACCGCTGTTGCGGTCGTGGGCCTGGCGGGAAGCGCCCAGGCGGGTGTGACCCTGGACGCGATCCAGAAAAAAGGCTTTATCCAGTGTGGTGTCAGTGATGGTTTGCCGGGCTTCGGCGTGCCGGACTCCAATGGCAAGATGACCGGCATCGACGTAGACGTGTGCCACGCCGTCGCCGCCGCGGTATTCGGCGACGCGTCAAAAGTGAAGTTCAGCCAGTTGACCGCCAAGGAGCGTTTCACCGCGCTGCAATCGGGTGAAATCGACCTGATTTCGCGCAACACCACCTGGACCAGTTCCCGCGATGCGGGCATGGGCCTGGTGTTCACCGGCGTGACCTACTACGACGGCATCGGCTTTTTGGTGAACAACAAACTGGGCGTTACCGGCGCCAAGCAGCTGGACGGCGCGACCGTCTGCATCCAGGCCGGCACCACGACTGAGCTCAACGTTTCGGATTACTTTCGCACCAACGGCATGAAGTACACGCCGATCACCTTCGACACCGCCGATGAAAGCGCCAAGGGCCTCGAAGCTGGCCGTTGTGACGTGCTTACCACCGATCAGTCGGGCTTGTACGCCCAACGCATCAAAATGGCCCACCCGGACGAGTTCGTGGTGTTGCCGGAAGTGATCTCCAAAGAACCGCTGGGGCCGTTAGTGCGCAAGGGCGATGACGAGTGGTTCAGCATCGTCAAATGGACCCTGTTCGCGATGCTCAATGCCGAGGAAATGGGCATCACCTCGTTGAACGTCGAAGAGCAGGCCAAGTCCACCCAGAACCCCGATATTGCGCGGCTGCTCGGTGCCGACGGCGATTACGGCAAGGACCTGAAGCTGCGCAAGGACTGGGTGGTGCAGATCGTCAAGCAAGTGGGCAACTACGACGAAGTGTTCGAACGCAATATCGGCCAGGGCAGCGTGCTGAAGATCAAGCGCGGGCTCAATGCGTTGTGGAGCAATGGCGGCATTCAGTACGCGCCGCCGGTGCGCTGATGGACAAGCTGTCGGGCTATAGCGATGCAGGCACTGCGGTTTGAAGATGCAGCGCGGTGATCCCATCGCAGCCTCGCTAACGCTCGACAGCTCCCACATGGAGTGGGTTTACTCCGACACCACATCCTTGCCCACCGCCTTGGACCGATACAGCGCTTGATCGGCCCGCGCCATCAAGGCGGCTGGGGCTTCACCCACACGACGCTCCACCACGCCTAGGCTTAGGGTCACTTTGAAATCGCCGACGGCGGGTATCTCGGTGATTTTTTGTCGAATCCTTTCAGCCAGTTGTTTCGCGGTCTCCACGGTAGTTTTGGGCAGGATTACCATAAATTCATCACCGCCCCAGCGCGCCAGTAAATCACTGGAGCGCACGCAGGCTTCCAAGCCTTGCACCACCTGTATCAGGGTCTTGTCACCTACGCCGTGGCCATGTTGATCATTGATTGGCTTGAAATCATCGATGTCCATGGCCACCAGTGCCAGCGGCAAACGAAAACGCTCGGCACGCTCGCATTCCTCCAGCAGTACTTTTTCCAGGCGATAGCGGTTGGCGATGTGTGTCAGGGCGTCCTGTTCGGCCAGGGAGCGGTTTTCGTCCAGCTGTAATTGCAATTGCTGATTGACCCGCGACAGTTCGCGGGTGCGTTCGGCTACCAGCGCTTCCAGGGATTGGTTGCGCCGTTGCAGCTGTTCGATGGAGTTTTTGCGCGTATGGATATCGCGGTGCGCGCCGATCATGCGCGCCACTGAGCCGTCGGGGTTGCGAGCAATGACGTAGCCACGGTCTTCGATCCACAGGTAAGTGCCGTCTTTTTTGCGGCAGCGGTATTCGGCTTGGTAATGGGGCGCGCGTTGGCTGATGTAGTCATCAAACACGCTCATGACGCGGGGGTAATCCTCGGCGTGGATCACGTTCTCCCAGGTGAACACGCTGTTCTCCAGGGAGTGGCGGGGGTAGCCAAGCATTTCGTACCAGCCGGGGTTGCGGTAGACGAAGCCAGTATTGGCGTTCCAGTCCCAGATGCCGTCACTGACCAGCTCCATGACGGCATGCAACATGTCGGCGTTGAGCTCGGAAAAGTCATTGCGCAGCGATTTATTGCCGGATGTATCGTCCATCTTCGCGCTTCCCTGCGTATGCTGGCTCCTGAGGCCAGTCTTCGTTGACGCCGATACTCCGTGGCTGGCGCTACTGTACATCGGGGCTTGCGCGGTTTGAATAGGGCGGGTGTGCTGCTTTAGGCATGTGGCAATAGGCCATCGCGCTCTGCGTGAGAATGCACCCTGTGATGCTCTGCGTCACCTCGCTCCGGGCTTAAGATTTACGCCTGCATCAGGACGCGGACCGTCCGGTGCGGCATTCCCACGCAGAGCGTGGGAATGCTCGGTGCGTATGAAAACTTACTGCGGCGCCACCATCTGCGTCCGAGGCTTCCCATCCGCGTTGTGCTGGTAAATCGCCTCAGGCTGGCCCTGCGCATTGAAAAACACCTGGCCGATCCCGGCCGAATTCCACAGCCGCTCACCCGCTTGCGCATGCTGCGGAATATGCGGCACCACCTGCATGGTGCGCCGGCGAGTGAACCAGTTGAGCGGGGAGCGGGGCGAGTAGAGCCAGCGGTTGAGGCGGTCGAACCATTCCAGCAGTCGTGGGGGGAATTCGTTCTTGATGCCGCTGCTGGTGATCTGCCAGATCCTGGGGCCGGCATTGCGGTGGCGGATCAGCACTTCGTAGACGAACGAGTAATGCACGTCACCCGAGAGGATCACGTAGTTACCCGGCGTGCGCGAGTGGCGGAAGATGTTGAGGATCACCTGGGCGGCGCCGCGATGGGCCATCCAGTTTTCGGCGTCCACCAGCAGCGGGTAGCCACACCAACTGAACATCTTCTGCACGGTCTCGATCAGCTTGACGCCAAAGATCGGCGCGGGCGAAACGATGATGGCGCAAGGGTGGTCCAGCAGTTCCTGTTGCAGCTCGCTCAACGCCTCCCAGTCCAGCAGGCCGGACGGTTGCTTGAGAACAAATTCACTGCGCCAGCGCCGGGTGCGGGTATCGAGCACCACCAGGGCGGGCGTGGTGGGCAGTACGTAATGCCAGCGTTGGAATTTCAGCAGCGCTGCCTGCAGGTCATCTTGCGCAATGGCGTCCAGGTGGTTGTCTTGCGCTTGGGTGGTCAGTGCCTGGGTTTGGCTCAACAGTTCGCCAAACACATCCGGCTGGTTGCCCCAACCCTGGCACAGCAGGTAAGCGAGCAGAGCATTGCCGATGATGCGCTTGGAGAACGGGTGGCCGTAGGCGGTTTCTTCCCATTGAGCGCTGAGGTTCCAGTCATCGGTGATGTCGTGATCATCGAAGATCATCAGCGTCGAGAGGTGGGCGAACACCCGTGCGACGCCCGGCAGGCCGTCACGGAATTGATCGATGTGCACCTGCTCGCGGGCATACCGCCGCTGTTCTTCGACGTTCAGTTGCGGCGCTTGTGGCGTGATCAACTGCCAGGGCGTGGGCGACCAGGCCAGCAAGTACATCGCAATCACTTCGGCAAAGGTCACCAGGTGATTGTCGGCGGTACTGCTGGTAAAAATCGGCTTTTTTACCCCTCCAAAAAACCGTTCACGCAGGGTCTCGTTGCTGTCCAACGCCGGGAGCAGATCCGCCCGATGGTAATAGCTGGCGCGATGCCCATAGAGGCTGGCGCTGTCGTCCACCACCGCGCCTTCCAGGTATTCGTCGTACAGGCCCAAGCGCGCAATCAATGCATGAATGGCGCGCAGCATCGGCCCGGCGACATCGTCGGCGTAAATTTGGTCGCCACTCATCATCAGCAGGGCCGGGCGTTGAGCCGGCGTGTGTGCCTCGGCCAGCACGCGGTCGACGCATAGCAAACCTTCGTCGGCTGGGTGGTGTGGTTTACGGCACGAGCCATGCACCAGCTGGTGGATGCGGCTGTGCAGTACGAAATTGGGGTGCTGCGCTTCGGCATACAGCAAGTGCGGCGCCCACTCGGCGATGCCGATGTTATCGATCAGCAGGTCGTAGCCGATAACCACGTCCAACGGCAGGGCCTCGTCCAGTTGCACGTCGATCAGGTGAATAAAGGCATGGCGCCCCACCGGTACGATTTGGCACTGGCCTTGGTCCAAGCGAATGTCCTGGGTGTGTTCGGCAACGTGCAGCCTCAGGGTCGGCGACAGTTCACGACTTGCCACCAGCCACAACACCAGGCGCTGGGGCGCCAGTCGCCGCAGCAGCGGCCCAGCAAGGACGGCGGGCAGGGTGCCTGCTTGAAGCATAGGGATGACGACTCTGTGCAAGTTAGGCACGTAGATTAACCCAGTGGATGTCAGTGTTTTGTTAAGTGACTGCGCGCAAGTGGAGGGTTGTCGCCCTCCTTTTTTATTACCTAGAGAAGATTGCCTTGGCCCAGGCTATCCAGGTTGCCGGAGCGCCTGTCCTTTTGCGGTTCGCTTGCGCTGCTGAAGTCTATGGTCGATCCCGGAGCGGGCTGGGGCGTTGGCACATGCGTAATCTGTTTGATGTTGGCTACCTGGGTAAAGCTGAGGCTGGTCGCGGCAATGTTGAAAAAAAGATCCATGGTGGTGTCCTCTGTCAGGCTAAGAGTGGTGTTGAGTTATCGCGCTGTAAACGCGCACTGAACTTACAAAGCCTCGGCCGACCGAGCTATATACGTCTTGGGTCAAAACGTGACAAGGCTAGGGGCCACTTCACCGCCGCAAACGGGGCCAAACTGCTTTAAAAATCACCCCCGGCGCCCGCCCCACAGGTGTTCTCCCGTGGCGTAGTTGCGCCTTCCTTGCCTTCCACTACGAAGGCCGCACGGTGTTCCGCCACCCCATTACGTAACGCGCTGTAGTAATCCGGCAGCTTCTGTAGGCTGTCGGTGAGCGGCAACTGTGACGCCCGCGTATCCACCGTGCCACCCACCAGGCTGACCGTGCCCAGTGTCTGCACGGTATCGCTGTCGCCCAGCGGTGAGACCAGAAAACTCAGGACCTTGCCGGCGGCATCGCGGCTGTTACCGGTGCCCAGCAACGGCAACTCGACGATCGGCCCGTTGCCTACGCCCCATACGCCGAAGGTCTGGCCGAAATCGGCGGTATGGCGTGGGATACCAAGGTGGTCCGACACATCGATCAACCCCACCACACCCACCGTGGTGTTCACCGCGAACCGGCCAAGGGTATTAACCGAGCGATGCGGATTGCCTTGCAACAGATCGTTGATAAACACCTTTGGTTCGTTGAAGTTGCTTGCGAAGTTATGCACACCCTGTTGGAAAAAATCCGGCAGGTAACGGTAACCTCGCGCTACAGGCGCCAAGGCGTAGTTATCCACAGCACGGTTGAACGCGAACACACGACGGTTGACCGGCTCGGCGGGGTCATACACCGGGTAGGCCACCTGCGCGCAGCGGGTGGTGGGCGCCACATTGGCCGGGCTGGCACAGCCGGTCAGGTAAGACACGGTCATCAACAACACCGCCTGGCGGGCCAAATGCTGGGGGTAGGTCAGCGAGCGCATGGGCACAGTCTCCACGAAAAGGAGGCCGATGCTGGCAGGCCGAGCTTGCGCAAAGATGTCTGGTTTATTGCGCGGTTGACGCTTTGTTGCACGGTTGAAATATATGACGAACCGCGCCGAATGGTTTTAGATGGCACCTCGACCCAGCCAAGTGATGCCCGCCGGTGAGTAACCTTTTGATCGTGGACGATGACCTTGAAGTCCTCGCGCTGCTGAAGAAATTTTTCCTGCAACACGGCTACGCAGTCGAGACGGCGGCCAGTGGCGCCGACCTATGGGCGGCCATGGAGCGCGAGCCTGCCGACTTGATCGTCCTCGACCTGATGCTGCCTGGGGATAACGGCTTGCTGCTGTGCCAGCGTTTGCGCCAGCAGTACGCGACACCGGTGATCATGCTGACCGCCATGGGCGAGCTCAGTGACCGTGTGGTGGGGCTGGAAATGGGCGCCGACGACTACCTGAGCAAACCCTTCGACGCTCGCGAGCTACTGGCGCGAGTGCGCGCCGTGTTGCGCCGGGCCGGTGAAAACCGGCCACCTATGGGCGAGGTGTCACGGCCGCTGATCCGTTTTGCCGGCTGGCAATTGGACCTGACCCGGCGTGAATTGCGCTCGCCCGACCAGGTGATGATCCCGCTGTCATCTGGCGAGTTCGACCTGCTGTTGGTGTTTGCCGAGCACCCGCAACGCGTGCTGACCCGTGAGCAATTGCTGAACCTAGCGCGCGGCCACAGCCACGATGCGTTCGACCGCAGCATCGACGTGCAGGTCAGCCGCCTGCGCCGCAAGCTGGAGTTCGATACCAAGCGCCCGGCGATGATTCGCACGGTGCGCAACGGCGGTTACCAATTCACCGCCATGGTCACCCGTTCATGAGGCGCCTGCCCCGCGACACGGTGGCGCGTTGGATCGCCCTGACTATCCTGATTGCGATGCTCACGGCGCTCGCGTTTAACGCACTGTTTGTGCAATTGGCTGGCGTATGGGCGCGGCCGCCATTGACTGAAATCGGGCTGCTGGAAAAAGTCGCCGTGTTGGTGCGTGTGGTCGAAGCCTCCGAGCCCGCGCAGCGCCCGCAACTGGTCCAGGCGGTCGGCGATGCGCAGTTCAGCGTGGCGTGGGCCACCCAGCGTGAGACTTTTGGCTTGCCCGAACTGCAAGACCCGGATTTCCATTCGGGGGATGAGGCGTTCAAGCATCTGCTGCCCGGGCCGCCGCGACCGATGGAAGCGTATGAGCCGTCCGATTGGCCGGGCGACACAGGCCATTACGCCCTGTTGGTGCAACTGGTCGACCATTCCTGGCTGATGTTCAGCGCGCCATCGCGCAGTTGGGGCCTTGGGGACGGCGAGCGCAGCGTGATCGTGTTGCTGCTGGTATTGGTCTCTACCGCGTTGGTGACTCTGGTAGCGACGCGCCGCCTGGCGCGCCCGCTGCAGCAGTTCGCCCTAGGCGCACGGCGCTTCGGTTCTGACTTTCGCGCGCCGCCTATCGAGCCGGTCGGCCCCCACGAAATTCGCCAGGCAATCCTCGCCTTCAATAGCATGCAGGCGCAGCTACGGCACTTCATCCAGGACCGCACGCAAATGCTCGCGGCGATTTCCCACGACTTGCGCGCGCCCCTTACGCGGTTGCGCCTGCGCGGCGAGTTCATCGAAGACGCCGACCAGCAGCGCCGACTGTTTCGTGATGTGGATGAAATGCAGGCGATGATCAACACCGCCTTGGAATTCTTCCGCGATGATGCACGCCTGGAGCAGGCCACCCAGCTGGACTTGGCGGAACTGCTGCAAACCCTGATTGACGACTATCGCGACCAAGGCACCGACATCCGCTTTTGTGGCCCGCCACGGCTGGTGTATTTCGGTCGCCCGCTGGGTCTCAAACGCGTAATGACCAACTTGATGGACAACGCCATCCACTATGGCAAGACGCCGGAAATCGAGCTGCTGTACATCGCCGGAGAGGTGGTGATCCACGTGCTGGATCGCGGGCCGGGCATTCCTGCCGAGCATCGTGAGCAGGTGTTTCTGCCGTTCTATCGCCTGGAAGGCTCACGCAACAAAAGCACCGGCGGTGTAGGGCTTGGGCTCTCCACCGCACGGGCGATTGTGTTGGAGCACGGCGGCACGCTGACCCTGGCAGACCGCCAGGGTGGCGGCTTGGTGGCGGTGCTGGTGTTGCCGGTTTAACAGGCGGGTTTTATGTGGCGAGCGGGCTTCCTGTGGCGAGCCCGCTCGCCACAGGAAGCTCACTGTTGACAGTCAGGTCGGCGACAACTCGATGGCCTTTGGCACCGTAAAGATGAATTCGCTGCCCTGGCCCACCTCACTTTGCGCTTCGATCCGCCCGCCGTGGGCCTGCACGATACCCTGCGTGATGTACAGCCCCAGCCCGCTGCCGGTGGGGTTGTTCTCCGTTTGCGTCCAGTAGCGATCAAACACATGCGGCAACTGCTCCGGCGCAATGCCTTCGCCGGAATCGCGCACTGAAAACATGATTTCCTCGCCGTTGCTCAAGGCGCTTACGCTGATGGTTCCCTGGCGCGGGGTGAACTTGATGGCATTGCCGATCAAGTTCGACAACACCTGGAACAGACGCTCCGGGTCCCCATTGATCTGCAGGCCCGGCTCTGTGTTGAACGACAGCTCGATGCCTTTCTCCATCGCCAACGGCGCGAGCAGCGCATAGGCCTCTTCGAACATCTGGTTGACGTCCAGCACCACCGGTTTGACCACATAGCGCCCGGCCTCGATTTTCGAGGTGTCGAGCAAGTCTTCCAGCAGCACGTTCATCCGCCCGGCGGCCTGCTGCATGGTGTCGATGGCCGAGGAAATCCGCCGCGAGGTGTGTGGGCCTTCGGAGCTGAAGGCCTTTTGCATCATCCCGCAAAGCATCGAGATAACTGTCATCGGGTTACGCAGGTCGTGGGACACCACGGCGACCAGATCATCGCGAGCGCGCACGGCTTGTTGTTCGCGCAACACTTGGCGGGCCAGGTCATTTTCCAGGGCGGAACGGCGCAGGTCGTTGGCCGCAAACAGGTCGCCATGGCTCCACTTGGTGGAGATGCCGGCCATTTCCACTTTCCAGATTTCAAACGAGGTGCGTGGGCGAAGACGTAAGCCGGCGTCGGAATTTTCCAAGTTCAGCGGTTTATTCGGGTCGCCGCTCCAGTTGATGTTCTCTTTCACTTCCGGGCGAAACCACAGCACGCCGTTATCCACAGGCTTTGGCAGGCTCATGGCCAACACGCCACTGGCCACGGGCTGAAACTCGGCAGCTGGCGGGTATACCGAGGTCAGGTTGTGGCTGGAGAACACCGGTTCGCCGCTGGTTTGCAGCCACGTGTGCAGCGCACGAATCTGCTCAGGCTGCGGGCAATTGCCGTAGCAGTGCAGCTGTTTGTCTTCGATGATCGCCACGCCGCCCGACAGGGTCAGGTCCATCAGCACGTGCGGCTGCTGGGCCAGGCCATCGAACACATTTTGTTCAGACGCTTTCATCGCCTGATCAAGCAGGGCCAGGGCTTCAACCTTTTCTTCGCGTTGGCGGCTCAGGTCCAGGGCTTCCATGGCACTGATCTGCAACGACAGTACCTGGCCGATGGTTTGGCAGGCTATGCGCAGGTCATTGGGCACCAACAGCGGCTCGCGGTTACCGCAACTGATCAAGCCCCAGAGCTTGTCACCCGCCATCAACGAGATGCTCATGGACGACAGCACGCCCATGTTCTGCATGTACTGGCAGTGAATCGGCGACACGCTGCGCAGGGTGGCAAAGCTCAAGTCCAGCGGCTGGCCGGTGTCCGGGCGCAGCTTGGGCAGCAACGGCACCGGCTCGTAGGCAGCATTCGGGATGATACGCAGCCAATTGGTGCGGTAGAGCTCGCGGGCCTGCTCGGGGATATCGGAGGCTGGGAAGAACAGCCCGTTGAACTGCTCCATGGACGGCGACGACGCTTCGGCAATCACCTGCCCGTGGCCTTCTTCTTCGAAACGATAGATCAGCACCCGGTCATAACCGGTCATGGCCTGGATTTCATTCACGCTGATTTCGTACAGCGCTTGCAGGTTTTTCGCCGACTGCAAGCGTTGCAGCATCTTGCCCAGGTCGCTGGTGCGGCCATTCAGGGGGCGCGGTTTGAAGTCTTCCAGGTGCGGTTCGAATTCCAGCACCAGCACGTCTTGATGGCGATGCAACAGCCCTTCGAATCGCACACCGTTGAAGGTGACGTGCAGCGCCGTCGCGTCGAAAAAAGTGTCGTGTTCAGCCATGGCCTGCACGGCTTGGGCATGTTGCGCGCCAATCAAGGTGTGCAGTGGCTGGCCCAACAGCGCCTCAGGCGCGTGGTTGAACACAGTGCCCACATTGGCGCTGACCTGCATGATGTTCAGCTCAGGTGCCGATAACGTCAGCAACACGCCGTGGGGCTGAATCGCGCCTGGAGTGCGAATGGGTTCGTCGGAACAGTTGGCATGCAGTTCCTCAAAATCTTCGGGTTTCATAGCAGTACCTCCTGGCTGGCAAGCCATTGCTCAAAGCCGCTGAATGTCGAACAGGCAGCAATCACCGCGTGCTGTTTGGCCTGCGTGTCCAGTGGCTGGCGGCTTAGGTAATCGAGAAAGTCTTTCCAGCGCCGGCCGGTCTCGGTGCCGTACACGTTGAGAAACGCGCCGCCGTTGTCCGCGTCGACGGCCAGGCGTTGAGCCATTTTCCGGCGCAACACTTGGCCGCCCAAGGTCGCGCCTTCCAGCACATACAGGGCACCGAGGCAGGCGGCGGGGGTATCGAAAGTGGGGAGTTCGCAGCAACGGGGCAGGGCGCTGATAGCGTCGTCCGTCAGGCCAAGGGCGTAGAGGTCGCGCAGCAGCGTTGGCGTTTTCACACGCAACGACGTATCGAATCCATTAGGGATCAAGCCGCTGTCATACAGCACCGCTTCCATCGGCCTATAAAATCCGTAGTACGCCTGGAGCAAGCGCTGGTACCAGTCGGCATCCAGGCACTCGGAGAAAAACGGCAGGCGTTTTTCCAACGCTACATGCAGCAGGCCAGTGCCTGAGCGCAACGTTTCCAGCAATGAGGGCGCACCAACGTCAAGGGCCTGTGAATGCATTCAATGAGCTCGAACTGGGGGCCTTTCGGCCATGAATGACGCGGGTGAAACCGGCGACAATTCTACACAACTCATTGCCGTCAACTGCACGCACAAGGCGAAAAGGCTGACCAGCGCATCAGAAAAGTCGCTCCTTGCGTGATTAATGACCACAGGGCAACTCATCAAGTTCGCGTTAAGTGATATTGCGGTGCTATCAATGCAGGGACGAGCCCTTTTGGATCAGCGCGGTTTGCACGCACTCAACCAAGTGCTCGGCGCTCCACGGCTTGGGCAAAAAACGCACAGACCCGCCCAGTTGCTCCGCCAGCTTAGTATTGCCGGAGGTCAGCACCACCGGCACCGACGGCCAGCGATGCGCCACCACCTTGCTCAGGTCGTAGCCGTTGAGCAAACCCGGCATCTGGATATCGCTGACAATCAGGTCCACCGGGTCATCGCAGCGTTCCAGGTAAATCATGCCTTCATCCGCCGAAGGAAACGAGGTGACGTGCGCCCCGAAGTCCTCCAGTACATCCACCATTAACGAGCGAATGATCTCGTCGTCTTCCAGCACTAAAATCGATGGCTGAGCCATGATCCTTACTCCACCATCAGGGTTCAGTAAGGTGGAGTGGGGCGGGTGGGGATAGGTTCGATTAGATGTGCCTGAGGCGATGGGTGGTTGTTTGAACCGTCTAGGTTGCGCATCTGCAGGGCGTATTGCACGATACCGACGCTTCCCACCAAGGACCGGCCCACTTCCCACGAGCCGCCGCACAAGGCCGTCAATCATGAACACGCCTTCCGCCCTGCTGATCGACCAAAACCTTGGCAACCGCATGATCAAAGTCGACCACGCCGGCGAGCATGGCGCGATTTGTGTCTACAGTGGCCAACTGTTCATGGCGCGGTTTTTTGCTCCCAGCATGGTGGCTGAGCTGACGGAGTTTCTTTCCCATGAGCGCCGCCACCGCGCGGTGTTCCAGGCCGAGCTGCAGCGCCGTGGTTATCGCCGTTGCCGCAGTTATTGGCTATGCGGGCTGGGTGGGCTGGTGCTGGGGTTGATCACCGGGCTGTGCGGGCGTAAGGCTATCGTCGCTACCACGGTCGCGGTCGAAAGCGTGGTGCTCAAACACCTGGCGCATCAACTTCATACCTTGCACGACATCGACCCCTTAGCCGTGGCGGCGATTGCTTCCATCGTCGAGGAGGAACAACACCACCATGACCACTCGGCCGCACAGATTGATGTGCGTGACCCGTGGTTCAGGGCGCTCACGCCGGTGGTCACGGCGTGGACGGAAACGGTGATCTGGATGGGCATGCGCTCCTGACAAACAGGCATAATCGCCGTAACACCCGCTGTGGAGCCCACCATGAAGTACGCGTTACTGACCCTCGCCCTGATCCTCAACACCGCCCCGGCCTTTGCGGCCGGCGATGCCGAGGCGGGCGGCAAGCTGTTCAGCAAGACCTGCGGCGGCTGCCACAGCATCGGCGAAGGTGCGCGCGGCGGCTTTGGCCCAGAGCTTAACGGCATCATCGGCCGACCCGCCGGCACCACCACGGATTACCAGTACTCCGACGCGATGAAAAACTCCGGCGTGGTCTGGTCCCGCGACAAGCTCGCCGCCTACATCGAGGCGCCGAAGAAGGTGGTCAGCGGCACGCGCATGATCTTCTGGGGCATCAGCGACCCGCAGAAGATTGAAAACATCCTGGCCTACCTGGAAACTTTCCAGCCCAAGTGATCACTCGCGCACATTCTTGAACAGCATCAACCGCGCGCTTTCATGCAGCCCGCGCGTCAGCCCCTGTAAGCGTTGAAACTCTTCGGGATGCTGCTCGGCCACGTCGTCCCGAGGCGTTTGCGAGGCAAGGTCGTGCAGGGTTGGTAAGCTGCCGTCGTGTTGCATCTGCAGCAGGAAGTCCTTGGTCACGCCGCCGATAATCGGGAAGGTGCCCTCGTGCAACACCAGCGGCACCACGCGTTCGCCTTCTGGCGCCGGTTGCTGGATGTCGCGGCCCATCGCGCCATTGCGAAACGGTATGCCGGCCATGCCGGCAACAGTGGGCAGCAAGTCCGCCAGGCCCACGGCCTCTTCAATCACCCGCGGTTGCAGGCCCGGCGCGTGGATCAGCATCGGCACGTTGTTGCTTTCCAGGCCCAATTGCTCGAAGGCCGGTGCCATGTGCGGGATCTGGCTGATGCGGGTGTTGTGGTCGCCGAAGAACACAAAAATGCTGTTGTCGTACCAGCCGCCGGCCTTGGCGATGTCCATCAGGCGGCCGATGTTGAAGTCCAGCAAACGCACTGCGTTGTATTGCTCGACGCTGCGCGAGCCGGCGGCCTGGGCTTGCTCCAGCGTCACGTCATGCACCTGGAAGCCGTCGTTCTGCTTGGGGATGGTGAACGGGCGGTGGTTGCCGGAGGTTTGCACGTAGGCGAAGAAGGGCTGGTCCTTGGGCACGGCGCGCAGCAACTGGTCGCCTTCCTTGAACAGGTCCAGGTCGGAGATGCCCCACACGTCCACCCGTGGCGAGCGCCAGTAGCTTTCGTCAAACAGCTGCACGCCATCGATGCTCTGACGAATCAGCGCATTGATATTCGCCCAGCCAGCGTTGCCGTTGATCATGTAGAACTTCTGGTAGCCCTCGAACGCGTTGATCAGCGTGTGTTGCCGCGTGATCAGCGGGTTGCGCGTGGCGGTCTCCTGGCGCGTGACATCGGGCACCCCGGTGATGCTTGCCCACACGGTTTTGGCAGTGCCGGTGACGGGCACGTAGAAGTGTTTGAAGAACCAGCTTTGCGTCGCCAGTTTGTCCAGGTTCGGCGTGGGGTTCAGCGGGTTGCCGTAGGCACCCACGGCGCTGGTGCCTAGGGACTCGAGCATCACGAAGATCACATTGGGCGGGCGCTCGCCTTGCAGGCGATAGGGCTGCACGCCTTGCTCGCGGGTGAAATTCAGTTGCTTGGGATCGGGCTGAGCAACGCCTAAATACTGCGCAACCTGCGGGTAATGGTCGCGCACTTTGGCTTCATCGAATTGCGATTGGCCAACCTTGAGCGTGTCGTACAAAAACAGCACCGGGTTCAGGCCCACGGCGGCGACCTGGCTGTTGCCGGAAAAGAACGCATCGCTCCAGCGCAGCGGCACCGGGTTTTCCAGGTTGAGGTTGGCCACGCGGCCGAGCAGGGCCAGCAGCACGGCGACAACGCCGACCACGGCCACAGACGCCACCGCCCACTTGCCGATGGTTTTGGCTTCGCGATCCAGGGTCAATCGCTCCAGGCACACCAACGCCCACACCCACAGCGCCACGGCGGCCAGCCAACAGGCGGTTATCCACAGCACCGGGTAGGTTTCCCACACCATCTGTTGCGAAATCTGTGCGTCTTGCAGGTAGCGCAACACCGTCGCATTGATGCGCACGCCAAGGTAGGCGTAATGGCCGAAGTCGATGATGTACACCAGGCCGACTACGGCCAGGGCTACGACCAGATAGCCGCGCGCCAGCCAGCGCAAGGCGGGCAGGGTGGTGAGGTTCCAGCGCGGGAACCAGGCCAGCAGCGCCAGCGGCAGCAGGATCAACACCGCCAGGCGCAGGTCGAAACGCAAGCCGATGCCCAGGGTTTCCAGCAGCGCCGGGGTGTTAAGAGCAAGGCCGGAAAAGCTTATTAAAAATACCAGCCGCAAAGCGGCCAGCAACACAAACACCAACCCGATCGCGCCCACGCCGTAGCGCAGGCGGCGTGATTGCAACACACCCATCATTGACTCTTCCCAATTTCAAAAACTACATAGGGCAAATGTGGGAGCGGGCTTGCCCGCGATGACGGAGTGTCAGCCACCTTACCCGGTACCTGATACACCGCTATCGCGGGCAAGCCCGCTCCCACAGTTTTGAACTTCATTGCTTTCTCGACAGTGCTCGGCTCGGGTATTTCCAGGCTGCTTTTACCAGCAGCCAGGATCCTGCGACTATGCAGTAGCCCGTCAAGAGCGGATCGACCAAGTAATCCCAATAGTTCTCCGACGCCTTGAGCCGCAACGCGAACGCCAGGGTGCCCAGCGCCAGCATCCACACCGCCAGCGCATTGCGCAGCCACAGCATCAACAGCGCCGCCGCGCCCACCAGCACAATCATCGGCCGAGGGTTGAAGCCCCAGCGGTACGGGTCGTAATACGTCAGGCCCAGCGTGGCGGGGTACAACAGCAGGCTCAGCACGCCAAACAGCACCAGCAGTTGCAGCTGATGTTGACGAGTAACCGGCTGCACCACGCCCAACCGGCACAGCCCCACCCACGCCAGCAACACCAAGGTGCTGATGGCCAGGTCATCGGTAAAGCTGCGCACATACGCCGCCAAGGGCAGTTCATTCACCGGGATAAAGCTCAGCACCACCAACACCGGCAGCAGCCACGGCCGCCACGGTGCGGTAAAGCGCAGGGCACACAACGCCACAAACCCCAGCAGCACAAAACTCAAATGGGCTTGCCACACAGAAACCATTACAAATGCTCCGCCAGCCAGGCTTCGTTGAAGCTGACATGTTTGATAAAGGTGTTATTCCACGAGTACACCAAGTGGTACATGCCGTCCGGGCTGCGGCTGAAGTACGGGTACTCGTACTCAAAATCGCAGCCACTGGGTTTGCACACGCGGTAATCCAGGTTGCTCAGAAAGCGCTGCTCCAGCGGCAGGCGCTGGGCACCACTGGAGGCGCGGAAGCCTTCGCCGATGATTTCTTTGTAGGCCTCATGGGCGAACGGCTGGCCGAGCGGGTCGGGCGACTGGTCCAGCTCTATCACCGTGCGCCATTGGCTGAACTGGGCATCGGTGCCGTAAAGGCTGAGCTTGAAGCGGCCGTCTTGCAGGTCGTTGAGGGCGACCAACAAACCGTCGTCCCGGGTGGCCACCGCCGCCAGCGATGAATTGGGGTTGGCCGGCTCCAGCGGGTACGGCTCGCTCCAGGTTTGGCCGGCGTCAATGGTGCGGCTGGCGAGCACGCGGTGATAGGTGTCACCGGCATAGCGCAACATCGCCACGGCGCGCAGGCCATCCTGCGCCACGATGGTCGGTTGCAGAGAGTTCTTGCCACGGCTGATGCGGAATTTGTCGATCACCGCACCGTCGGCGCTCAAGTACAGGTACTCGGCAAACTTGCCCATGAACTCGTGATACACCGGCAGGCCGATAGAACCGTCGGCGTGAAACACCGGCGCGGCACGCACCAAGGTGCTGATATTAAAGAACGGCGAGGTCACCAATTGCCGAGGCGCTGACCAGTTCGCACCGAGGTCCTCCGAGACCATCACGTTGATCGCACTGGTGGCCCAGCCGCCGACCGACACCGACACGTAAAACATCCACAGGCGTTTATCCGGCCCCAGCGCAATCACCGGGTTACCCAGTTTGCGAATGTAGCGCTGAGTGCCGTCGCGGGTACTTTCGCGCGTGGCCAGCACCTGTTCGGCGCCCCATTCACCGCTGCGCGCATCAAACCGCGCGGTGCGCACTTGCACATCGGCGGCGCCTTCGCGCGAACCTGCAAACCACACGGCCATCAAGTCGCCGCCGGGCAGGGCGGTGACGGAGGAGGAGTGCACAAAGTCGGTGAGTTGCGAGGACACGAAGCGGCTGGTGTATTGCGGCGCCGCCGCGACCTTTGAATTGTTCGGGCTCGCTTGGGCAAAGGGCGCCAGCACATGGGGCGGATGGCTAAGCCAGGCGGCGATGAAGACCCCTAGCAGGCTGCAGATCAGTAAAACGGGGCGCATAGAGAACCTGTCGGAAAAAAGGATAACTGCGCATGTTCATCCGGCAGGTGCTCCTGCGGCCGGTGAGCATGGATAACGACAGGTTGTCCCGTACCTGGTCCCATAAACGCAGGAATATTTCTCTGCATACGTGGGAAGGTTCACAGTGCAAAACCAACCTTAGCGCAACCTTAGTTGGCAACGTGGCGTAACATCTTTCCCGCAAGGGCCCGCACCAGAACCGGCATGATTCCGCCGTTTCCTACAGAGAATCTGCTATGCGCCTACTCCTAGTCGAAGATGATCGTGCCCTCGGCCAGGGCATTCGCGTGGCATTGGGCGCCGAAGGCTACACCCTGGATTGGCTGCAAGATGGCCTCAGCGCCCTACACGCCCTGCGCACGGAAAGCTTCGATTTGTTGCTGCTCGACCTCGGCCTGCCACGCCTCGACGGCCTCGACCTGCTGCAACAACTGCGCGCCGAGCAACACGACTTGCCGGTGCTGATCCTCACCGCCCGCGACGGCACCACCGAGCGCATCGCCGGGCTGGACGCAGGCGCCGACGACTACCTGATCAAACCCTTCGACGTCGAAGAGCTCAAAGCCCGCGTGCGCGCCCTGTTGCGCCGCAGCCAGGGCCGCGCGCAACCGATGCTGGAACACGCCGGCGTCAGCCTCGACCCCGCCACCCAGCAAGTGCGCTACCAGGACGCAGACATCATCCTCACCCCGATGGAATACCAACTGCTGCACCAACTGATGGTGCGCCCTGGCAAAGTCGTGACCCGCGAGCGCCTGGCCCGCGCTTTATATGGTTGGCAGGACCGGGTTGAGAGCAACACGTTGGAAGTGTTGATCCATAACCTGCGCAAAAAGTTATCCACAGAGCTGATCCGCACCGTGCGCGGTGTTGGCTATGTGCTGGTGCTCAAACTGTGAACTCGGTTCGCGCGCGCATCCTTATTCCCGTGCTGATGCTGATCCTGCTGGGCGACGCCCTGATCTGCTGGCTGATGCTGCGCGACAGCCACCACGAAATCGAAGAAGTCTACGACGCCCAACTGGCCCAAAGCGCCCGCCTGCTGCAAGGCGTGCTGCGCCAACGCGACCTCGGTGAGGCCGACTTTGACCGCCTCTACCAAGCCTTCGACCACGCCATGAGCCGCATCGGCGAAGACGGCGCCGCCCACCCTTATGAAACGCCGCTGACCTTCCAGGTATGGCGCACCGACGGCCAACTCCTGGTGCGCTCCGCCCAAGCGCCGATCCTCGATGCACCGCCCACCCACCTCGGCGCCCACGACCTGACCCACGACGGCAACGACTGGTGCGCCTTCCTCCTCGTTGACCCACAGCAGGGTCTGCTGATTTGGGTGGGCGAGCGCGACGACATGCGCCAAGACCTGATCGAACGCATCGTGCGCCACACCCTCTGGCCCACCTTGATCGGCGTGCCGCTGCTGACCGTACTGATCTGGCTGGCCATCGGCTGGGGCTTCAAACCCCTGCGCGCCATGGTGCTGGCGATTCGTGGGCGTAACACCGACGCCTTGCAACCGTTGAGCCTCAAGCCCCTGCCCTCCGACCTGGAACCCATGCA
Source organism: Pseudomonas sp. ArH3a (assembly GCF_022648765.1). Classification (NCBI taxonomy): domain Bacteria; kingdom Pseudomonadati; phylum Pseudomonadota; class Gammaproteobacteria; order Pseudomonadales; family Pseudomonadaceae; genus Pseudomonas; species Pseudomonas sp. ArH3a. The sequence continues at coordinate 5,808,089 of NZ_CP080330.1, read as the reverse complement.
AACCGCGCTGAACCGGCTGTTGGTGCACATGGATGACCTGCTGGAACGCGAACGCCGGTTTATCGCCGATGCTGCCCATGAACTGCGCACGCCGTTGGCCATCCTGCGCATCCATGCACAAAACGCCCAAAGCGCCGCCACCGAGGAGCAACGGCGCGAAGCGTTGGACTTTCTGGTGAAGGGTGTGGACCGCGCGACACGGGTTGGCAGCCAATTGCTGACCATGGCGCGCATCGAACCGCACCTGAGCAACCTCGTGTGCAAGCCCGTGCAACTGATGGAATTAGTGCGCGAAGAACTCGCTGAGCTGGCGCCACTGGCGATGGACAAGGGCGTGGAGCTGGTGCTGGAAGGCAACGAAGATTGCTGGGTGGAAACCGAACCGGTGGCCCTGGCCATCGCGCTGCAGAACCTGGTAACCAATGCGCTGAATTTTTCCCCGGCAGGCAGCGAAGTGAAAGTGCTGATTGGCGCTAACTGCTTGAGCGTGGAAGACCAAGGCCCGGGGATTGATGAAGCCGAACTGAGCCGCTTGTTCGAACGGTTCTACAGCCGCGATAACGCCAATGGCGCGGGCTTGGGCTTGGCGATTGTGGACATGATCGTGGGCAAGATCGGCTGTCGGTTGATGTTGCACAACCTGGAGCAGGGCGGGTTGTGTGCGCGGTTGGTATTCAACCAAACCTGAAGCGGCCCCGGCTCAACGGTGGGGAATGTGGGAAATGTGGGGCACGTAGGAAATATAGGAAATGCAGGGCATGTAGGAACGGTGGGAGTTGTCGAGCCCCAGCGAGGCGACGATGGGATCACCTCGGTACGCCTGCCCAACCCAAGCGCCCGCATTGCTGCTCTGCTGCAGATCATTCGTTTAAACTCCGCTCAAGTCATCACATTCACCCTCGATAAGGACATCCCCCATGAAGCGAATCGCGCTGCTCACCCTCGCTCTGGCCCTGTGCGCCTGCCAATCCAACCAGCGTGACTCATCGCCCTCCCTGCTCAAAGACGGCATCCAGCTGCGCCAAAAAACCGTGGCCGTGGACGCAGACCACGCCAAAGTAGTGATGAAAGCCTATGGCGGCACCGCGCCGGTGGAATTCTCGATACGCCGTGAGGGCGACGCCGACCCACGCATGGAAATCCTCGGCACGGTGATGGACACCGGCGAAGGCCGGGTTTTCAACTGGATCGCCAAATTAAACCAGACGGTCGCCAGTGCCGGGCTCAAGCGCTTTCCTCAGTTGGAGATACAGGCTGATCCGGGCAAGCAGTTGACCGTATCCAGCACCGCGAGAGAGTCTCGACCGGGTATCTACTCAATATGCGGGCCGGTGCTCAGCAGCTTCGTGCCGGAGCGGGCGAAGGTGTATTTGGTGGAGTTTCAGTTCAAGGGGGAGGTGTGTGTGCAGCAGGTGTTTGATGTGACGGACCCGGCGAATCGGGTGTTGGTTGAGGGGGCGGGGAGTGGGGTGAAGTCGGGGTGAGTTTTAACGTGGAGCCTGCGGAAATACCACACCGTTGAAGGTGTGGGTGCAGCAGTTACAATTTGGCGTCATCTGTTCGGATGTCAGTTGGGGGTTAACTTTTTGCAGGAGGCCTGCGGCGTCGACCCACAAACCGCTGTAATAGCTGGAATCACCTAATCGCACATATTCGTCTTTGTCGCTTTCATGCAGCGCAACCATCCAGAACACCGGCTCTGTACGATCCAGGCGAGTGTTAGCTTCGCTGAAAACCTTGTCCCACGGCTGGCCGACTTTGGACAGGAGAAAGCGGAATAGTGGCGTGTAGTCAAAACCGTGTCGTTGATGGCTGTGCATTGAGCCACGGTTAGACAGTGAGCTTTTTTCACTTTTGGTATGCCGCTCATAGCGATACGCGCAATGACTACCGTGGTGCACACCATGGGTTCGGGTGTTGACTGAGCGGTAGAGGAGGGGCTTTTTCTCTGAAAGTGAAATTCTACGCATCAAACTTGGACTCTTTGGAAAGTTAGCGTGGTGTGGCCATTACGCGTCGCATGCCAAATACAGCGACGCATTTTTTGGAAATACCAATGAGGTGAATTTTTCGATGCCTTCGATTTGTTGGGGAGTAAGTAGGTAGTCATAAACACATTCGTGTTCGTCCTCCCAACCCATAATAGGCAGCAAATCGGCAGCTTTCAGGTTGAGCGGGATCTCAGTCGAAATATGCTCGCTCCCCGCTGGGACTACGTAGATCAGGTGATTCATGGGTCTATCCTTCTCTTGTCTTCTGCATCTTTGGTTCGTTCACCTGTTATAGGATCGAATTCACCCAAATGCTTCCCTCGCTTGTTGTACTTCTCGACCTTACCTCGTTCGAAGTCCCATTCGTAGATATAGCCATGGGGATCCTTCCAGCGCGGCCTAAGGTGGCCTCCGCCCTTGACTCCGGATTTGGACGGCGCACGTACGGCCTCTGGAAACGCAGTTAAAAACCGTGGGCTCGGTTGATACTTGTGGTCTCCTGCCCGAACGCTAACCACCACATACAGCGGCCGAACCCCCGATTCCACCGGGAACACCAGAATAAAATCCCGATACTCCGGCGGGTAGATCGGGTTCACCAGAATCTGCGCCGCCTTCTCCGTCGGCGGGTAAATCCAAATTACCGGCGCTTGCGGCGCAGCCTCCAACGCCGGAATACCCAGCGTGTCGCCCCGATCAACCGCAGGCGTCCAGATCAGCTCCACGCCCTCACCCAAATCCGCCACAAACTGATCGCCACGGCTTTGGAACTGCACCACATCAATCATCTGCCAATCGGCATGGTTGCCCGTGTAAAACCCATACCCCTTGAGCGTGCCATCCTCACGCTGCTCCACATGCAAACGCATCTGCGACCGCGCCCGTTGCAGCGAACGCAGTTGCTCCTCGCTGTAAAGCGCGCTATCGCCCAGCGCCGACGGCCAAGCCAGCGCCACTAACCCCGCCAACAGCCCACCCGCCACAGTGCCAGCGGCGCCGACTGCGGACTCCACCACCGCTGAGCGCAACGCCAATTGCCCCAAACCAACGGGCAGCGCACTGCCGCTGATCTTGCTCAAGGCAACCGCGCCTCGGCTGTCCACCTCGCGCCCACCCAACAGGCTGAAATGGCCGTAATCCTTGATCAGCTCCAACGGTACGTAACCGGTGGGGTTGTTGTAGCGAATAATGCCGTCGGGCAGTTGGCAGGGTTTAGTGAACACGCAGCCGGGAAGCTTTGCGGGCGAAGGCGCCGGGGCGGGTGCTGAGTCGAATAAATCTATCGGCGGCGAATAGGGCTCCCGCTTCGGCTGCGGAGTCAGGATTCGCCGTTTGAGTTGGTCCTCTTCGGTGATGGGGTACGCGCGTTCTGGCATGACGGGCTCACTTCCTTTTGCGGGGGAGTGAGCGTACGGGGGGGAATCAGAGGTTGATGTCGGCTTTGTGCGATGGTGGGTGTGGGAAAAGTCAGCTGGTTTCTAGCGACCCCAAAGTGGGTAGTTGAGGTTGCTTATATCAGGGCCTCCAAGCAGGTGATCGACTGAGCTATGGCTACATCAATAGCGTACCTCTGGCGCAAGTTCTGGGAACTCGGCAGCTAGTTGCGACAAGCATTGCTGCAGCATTTTGGCATCGTGAGGCATGCGTTCTGAAAAAGCGTTCCATCCGTAGAATTCAAGCTCTTTGGGCATCTCCACCAAGGCGCTGATAGCGTCCCAGAAGGCATCCCAGTTTTCACCGTACCATCCGGGGAAGTTGAGTGAGTTGCTTAACACTGAGTGGAGGTCATCGGAATTTTTGATGCTGCTCAGGTCTATTTTGATGACGGATGATCTGATCACATATTCACCGTTCACCAGCTTGCAGGGGCTTGAATAAATTCGTCCCCTTTACTTGCTTGCCGGCTTGTTGAGAAGTGTTGGCGCCTTGAGTTCCTGAGTTTCAGGTTCGGCAGGGAGCGGAAATCTGTACATACAAAAGCATACTTTCAGGTCTCCCGCTTTCAGATTACCGTCCTGATCGTCGTCTTTATGAGGCGACCGGGCCTGGAAACCCGTGGGTATAGGCGCACAGGTGCCACCATTTATCACGACCGCTGGCGCCACTTTTGTGCCAGCATATGCGTGTTATGGCGGCTGTGCGTGGGAGACTTTCGAGTCTGCCGGGTTTGCCTATTCCCCCGGTTTCCAGCCTGCGCACAGCTGCCACCCATTCGCCTGGAAACGAATGGGGCAGCTCTCTTCGAAGAATGGGAGCTATACCAATGAGTGTTTCTGAAAGGCTTGATCCTCGTATTACCGCAATCCACACCACCGCCCAACCCGGAGGTGCCCAATGATCAACCCACCCCTCAACAAAACCCTCGGCGTCATCACCTTCTCCACCTGCGGCGAACAGCCCAACCTCCACCGTCTATTCCGCGTCAATGCCGGCGTACCCATTCGCGACGCCCTGGAGCATGCCTCCGAGCTGCTGCACTGTTCCAAAATGCTGGCGTTGGATGCAGCAATGGACAACAGCGCGGACCGTTATGCCTGGGCGGCGCATTATTTGGGGGAGATGGCGAAGGCGGTGGTGGATGATTTGGCCAATGGGATGTTGCCGAATGGGGTGATGGAGGAGGGGGAGGCCGTTGGTGTGTAAACGGCTGGTTTGAGGGTATGGCGGCTGGCGTCTTCGCAGGCAAGCCAGCTCCCACATTTGGATCGTGGTGCACCCGCTGAACCGTGTTAGCAGTAAAAAAGACCTTGGGACGCCAAGGTCTTTTTTTGCCGAGCGGTTAGTCAAAGCGTCGTTTGTTCTTCAGTTCCTGCGTACCCCACACTCCTGATGGTGTAAAAACTCGCCCGGCATCACTCGGTCAGCGATTGTGTTGGCTCATCAAATCGGGCGCTAAGCAACGCTTTGGAAAGAGGCGCCGGAACAGGTGGCTTTGGCTTGGGGTAAGCCTCTTGTATTTGGGCTTTATCGCCGTCGCTGATGTCCCAGTTTTCCGATTGACCCCAGCCGCCGGATGTCCAGTCGTCGGTGACCTCGTAATGCATTATCGAATCGCCGTCGTAAGGTTGGTAGCTGTACTTATCACTGCGTTCCAAGGGCAAGATATTTTTGTCGACGAGATCCTGGGTCCAACCATAGCGCTTGAGCAGGTGGTCATACGCCTTCTGCCTGTCCCAAGGAATGCCTGAGTCGGGGTGTTGGTGAGCATGCATTGCGCCCAAGCCATGCCCGAACTCATGCAGCGCCACGAAGCGGAATTTGGGTGAGTGGATGTCGTCCAGCAGGATCATTGTGGGCAGGTGTGGCGGTATTTTTTTCGCGTCTATTCCTGCCGCAGTGCCGTAGGTGTTATTGATATGGTTGAGAGCGATACGGATGTCGCCTTCCTCGCCCAGGACGAAATCGAACTTGAGATTGACGTAAGGCTTCCATTCGTTGATCGCATCCTTTATCGCCTTTGCCTCCTCCTCGTTAACGTCATAGAGCGCTATCTTGAGCGTCGAACCATTGGGCCAGAGCTTGGTTTTGTCGATCACGTTGCGCTTGGTTCGTATCGGGCTGACAGACTGCGCCTCAGGGCTTGAGGCGTTGTCCGCGTAGGTGGCGCTATGGAACGGTTGAAGGAGACTGGGAGCGTTGACCAAAAGACTTATCACCCAAAGGCTATAGGAACCATTGTGTGGTACCGCTGAGGCCTACAGTTCCCTGTGCAGTCTTGTTTCAGTCAATTGCGTTGTCTGTCGCGGGCTTCCGAGCGACAGGCTTGAGCAACTGAGAAACAATAAGCGCACAAGGGATCAGCCCAGCAAGTGTTTGGAGATGATCCGCGAGATCTCCACAATCGAAGTCTTCCCGGTGAATTCAAACTTCACTTTCCCCAGCGACGAAAAGTAAATCTCCAGCTCCGAATCCAGATCAAACGTGCCGGACGTTTCCACCGAGTACGCGACGATGTTTTTGTACGGCAGCGAGGTGAAGTCCTTCTTGCTGCCGGTAATCCCCTGCACGTTCACCGCGATGATGCGTTTGGTGGTGAAGACCACGCCATCGCGCATGGCTTTGTAGGCGTCGATGACTTCTTCGCCGTCGAGCAGCAGGGCTGATACGCGTTCGGCGTATTCGTTGTTTTGCTTGAGTTTGAAGAAGCCTTTGTTGTTGAAGTCGATCATGTGCCTGTCCTTGGGTGAATGGGGCGGTAACCGCCTGCGTGTGTGTATGACGTTTTGCTCGCGGATCTGTATCTAACGGCCTGCTGTTCAACGCCCTACCATGGCGCCCAGCACACACCTTAAGGAGCGGCACCATGCCCGAACTGTCCAGCTGGCTTGCTTATGGCCTGATCTCACTCGGCATGGTGCTCACGCCCGGGCCGAATATGATTTACCTCATTTCCCGCTCGATTTGCCAGGGGCGTAAGGCCGGGTTGATATCGCTCGGCGGTGTTGCGTTGGGTTTTCTGGTTTATATGTTTTGCGCAGCATTGGGCATCACCGCGTTGGTGATGGCGGTGCCCTTTGCGTACGACGTGCTGCGGCTCGGTGGTGCAGTGTATCTGGTGTACCTCGCCTGGCAGGCGGTGAAGCCGGGTGGCCGTTCGCCCTTTCAAGTGCGGGACTTGCCCCAGGACAGCCCGCGCAAGCTGTTCATGATGGGCTTGGTGACCAACCTGCTGAACCCCAAAGTGGCGGTGATGTATTTGTCGTTGTTGCCGCAGTTCATCGACCCGAACGGCCATGGCAGTGTGCTGACGCAGTCGCTGATCCTGGGTTTTACGCAGATTGCCATCAGCGTGAGCGTTAACTCGGTGATCGCCATCATGGCGGGCTCTATCGCGGTGTTCTTCGTCACCCGGCCGGGTTGGCAGGTGGCGCAGCGTTGGCTGATGGGCTCGGTGCTGATGGGCTTGGCGGTGCGTATGGCGGTTGAAGGGCGGCGGTAAGTGGGTGGTCGCAGCGCGGCGTTTGGTTCCGGAACCTGTGGCGAGCAGGTTTGTTGTGGCAAGCCTGCTCGCCACAATGGCAGTGTTCGTTCCATAGCTAATGGGTAGGTACTCAGCGGGCCATGACGTTGACGATCACATGCAGGATGAAGGCGGGGCCGTAGCAAGGCTGGCCGTGTTCATCCTCGATCCGCCAGATCGACGTGACGGTGCAGGTTTCCTTGGGCGCGGCGAATTCCACCGTGAGGTGCACCGGCTGGCCGGGCAGTGTGTCGGCAATCGGGATTTCGTTGTTCAGGCTGCGCAGGTGTGTGTCCATCACCACTTCCAATGGCGCACCCGTGGCGGTGCGTCGGGCGATCACGTATTCGCCGTCTACTCGCACCAACTTGCGGCCGCGCCAGGGGCGGGTGCCGAGGTTTTGGATCTCCCAGGTCTTCTGAAACGTCTCACCGGGTAACACGACGGTTTGGTCTGGCGTGGTGACGTCTGCGTTGAAGACGGCAACGTCGTTGGGGGCTAGCAGGCCGATAGCACGGTTGGTGGTAGCCATCGAGTGAGCGTCAACCGGAGCGCCTGCCAAATCGGCGAAGTAGCGGAACAGTAGCAGCGGTGAAACGTGAAGCGCCTTGGCCAACTTGATCAGTGTGCGCACCGAGGGATCTTTAGAGGCGCCACCGGCCAACCCGTAGAGGTAGGTTCTGGATATGCCCGCTTCCTTGGCCAGGGTGGTCATGGATTTGCCCAGTTCCCGGCTGCGTCGTACGACCAGCGCTCGGAGGGTGTCGCGCGTCTTGATGCTCATAGTTGATTACTCATCCCCAATCCTTGGTGAAAGTCGTTACGTTGTTAGCTAAAAAGGACAACCTGCCCGCCGCAACGTGTAATGGGCCATGCACACTCGCATCCTGCTGGCGACGTTGTGAAGGACATGGATAGTCCGCGTTTTGATTGGCTATATCCAGTGTCGCGGTTTCTCGCATGCTTGCGACCCCGTGTTTGTTGCATTCCTTTACAACCATCTCTGGATATAGCTATGAAACAGATAAAAGCGTGCTGTGAATCCATTGCTCGATCAGGCTTTGGCACCCTGCAAATCTCAGATGCGATGCAGCAGGACTACAAAAAGATCATTGATGGGTACTCGGCAATTTCCCAAACCACTAAGCAATCATTTTCCTTTGCCGAAGACACTGACGGTTTTTTCCCTTTTGGCGCTGAGTATTCGAGCATCGAAGACCACCCGGACCTGTGTGAGCGCTTCTGTTACTGGCCTGCGCATGCGTCGAAGCGAACGGATCTGGAGTTCACCCAAAGCCCGTTCTTCACTGCAGTGGATAGTTTTGAGCGCCAGATCAGCGAGCTCGCCCAAGCGTTAATGGACGGCATTTGTGCAGAGTTTGGCGTTGCTCCATTAGCGCCCTTGCGTTTGGCGTCTTACATCCAACTCTGTGTCTACGGTGCTCAGGCCACAAACGGCGTGCGTCAATTTGCTCAGGACCCTCATGAAGATGGGCACATGCTGTCGTTTATCAAGCCTACCCGCGAAGGGCTGGTGTTGGTGAAGGGCGCTTCATTAGAGCCGGTCCGGCTTCTGGAAGGCGAGATTGCAGTGCTGGCAGGTTCTTTGCTCACTGAGCTTTCCGACCAGTCCATTCCTGCTGCCTATCATGCTGTGCTGGCGCCTAAGCAGCCGGTCGCCAGAAGCTCGTTGATTTACTTTGCAAATCCGAGCCCGGAACAGCAGCCGACAAGCTTTTTCCGCCGCACACCCATTGACCTGAACAGCGCCGTCAACGCTCGTCATACCGGTTTCGGCAATCAGCCTATTCAACTTCTTTAATCGCCTCGCGGACTCGAACATTCCATGTTTCCACACTTCAACGCCCTGTACCTTGAAGGTTTGCTCTTGGGCATCGGACTGTTCGCCGCCCCCGGCCCAAAAGACACCTTGGTAATCCGCCAAGGTGTCGGCCGTGGTCCCATCTGGTGGGTGGTCGCTATTTGTGTGCTGGCCGATATCCTCCTGATCGCTATCGGCGTGACGGGGTTAGGGTCTGTGCTGGAAAGTTGGCCGGCGGTGATGGCGATAATGCTTTTGTCCGGAGCGGCCTATCTGCTGTGGTTCGGTGGTCAGCGCTTGCTGGCCTGCATCCGCAACCAGTCCATGCCGGACACTCAAGGCGGCAATTCGCAACGCGGGCTGTTACGCACGGCGATAGTGCTCGGCTTCGCCAACCCCTACGCCTGGCTGGATACGGTGGTGCTGATCGGCTCTATCGGTGCGGCCAAACCCGCAGGCCAACAAGCCCTGTTCGCGACAGGGGCCATGACGGCATCGTTGGTGTGGTTTGTGCTGTTGGCGTTGGGATGTCAGCGTTTGACCTGGCTGTTTCGCGCGCCCGTGGTCTGGCGATGCTTGGACGCTGGTGTTGCGGTGCTGATGGTTTACTTGGCCGGTGTGTTGATCATTGATTCACTGGATATCTTTCAGATAGTCCTTGAGGGTGGTCAGCGGCGGGCTTAGCTCATCAAGGCTGGGGGCCTGTTGCACATCAGTGGCCAGCTTATGCAGCTCGCGACCGAGTACGGTGTCGGCGCCGCCTAAGGTATTCAAGGTCTGGGCAATGCACTCATCAAGCTTGCGTTGAATCGTGGCCAAATCCCCTTGGCGCACCAACAACCCAAACACCTCGCGCTCATACCCATCCATGACCAGGTCATCCCGCAGAACCGGGCTCGCGCCTTCGGTCTCATGCACCAGCTTGAGAGCAAAAAGCGCAACAGCTTCCAGCGTCAATTCCATGGTCTCGGCTCCTCAACGTCTGCGTTGGCCTGCGCATACTCACTTTTTTACAGGCGAAAAAAAAGACCTTGAATTTCAAGGTCTTTCTTTAAGATGGTGCCCCGAGGGAGAATCGAACTCCCACTTCTTTCGAAAACGGATTTTGAATCCGCCGCGTCTACCAATTCCGCCATCAGGGCTCAATGGCGGCGAAGTATAGAGATGAGATTACCGTTGGTCAATCACGTTTCATGGTCTATTTTCACTATTTCCGCTAGACTTCCCGGCCCTGCTAGACGAACCCCATCATGCGCGTTGCTGACTTTACTTTTGAGCTCCCTGATTCGCTGATCGCTCGCCACCCTTTGGCCGAGCGTCGCGCCAGTCGACTGCTGACCCTGGACGGGGTGAGCGGTGCCCTCGCACACCGTCAATTCACTGATTTGCTTGAGCATTTACGCCCAGGCGATTTGATGGTGTTCAACAATACCCGGGTGATTCCGGCACGGCTGTTTGGCCAGAAAGCGTCCGGCGGCAAGCTGGAAATTCTGGTGGAGCGGGTGCTGGACAGCCATCGCGTGCTGGCCCATGTGCGCTCCAGCAAGTCGCCGAAACCGGGTTCGAGCATCCTGATCGATGGCGGTGGTGAGGCCGAGATGGTCGCGCGCCATGACGCGCTGTTCGAGCTCAAGTTTGCCGAAGAGGTGTTGCCGCTGCTGGAGCGCGTCGGCCATATGCCGTTGCCTCCTTATATAGACCGCCCCGACGAAGACTCGGACCGCGAGCGTTATCAGACGGTGTACTCCCAGCGCCTGGGTGCTGTGGCCGCGCCGACGGCCGGGCTGCATTTCGACCAACTGCTGCTGGACGCGATTGCCGCCAAGGGCGTCGAAAGCGCCTATGTGACCCTGCACGTGGGGGCCGGGACGTTTCAGCCGGTGCGTGTGGATAACATCGAAGACCACCACATGCACAGCGAGTGGCTGGAAGTCAGCCAGGAAGTCGTGGATGCCGTGGCCGCGTGCAAGGCGCGCGGCGGGCGGGTGGTTGCCGTGGGCACCACCAGCGTGCGTTCGCTGGAGAGTGCGGCGCGTGATGGCGTGCTCAAACCGTTCAGTGGTGACACCGATATCTTTATTTTCCCAGGCCGGCCGTTCCATGTGGTCGATTGCCTGGTGACCAACTTCCATTTGCCGGAATCCACGCTGTTGATGCTGGTGTCGGCATTTGCCGGTTACCCGGAGACCATGGCCGCTTATCAAGCCGCCATCGCCAACGAGTACCGTTTTTTCAGCTACGGTGATGCGATGTTTATCACCCGAAACCCGGCGCCGCGCGGCCCAGAGGAAACCTTATGAGTCGTATGTCGTTTGAATTGCTGGCCACGGATGGTAAAGCTCGCCGCGGCCGTTTGACCTTCCCTCGCGGCACCGTCGAAACCCCGGCTTTCATGCCTGTGGGCACCTACGGCACCGTCAAAGGCATGATGCCGCGTGACATCGTCGCCACTGGCGCCGAGATCATCCTCGGCAACACCTTCCACCTGTGGCTGCGCCCGGGCACGGAAGTGATCAAGAAGCATGGCGACCTGCATGACTTCATGAAGTGGCAAGGCCCGATTCTCACCGACTCCGGTGGTTTCCAGGTGTTCAGCCTGGGCGCCATGCGCAAGATCAAGGAGGAGGGCGTGACCTTCGCCTCGCCGGTGGACGGCTCCAAAGTGTTCATGGGCCCGGAAGAGTCGATGCAGGTGCAGCGCGACCTGGGCTCCGACATCGTGATGATTTTCGACGAATGCACGCCGTACCCGGCGGATGAAGACGTGGCGCGCATTTCCATGGAGCTGTCGCTGCGTTGGGCTCAGCGTTCGAAGAACGCCCACGGCGACAACACGGCGGCGCTGTTCGGTATCGTCCAGGGCGGCATGCACGAAAGCCTGCGCAAGCGCTCGCTGGAAGGCCTGGATAAAATCGGTTTTGATGGCCTGGCTATCGGCGGTTTGTCGGTGGGCGAGCCCAAGCACGAGATGATCAAGGTGCTGGATTACCTGCCGGGCCTGATGCCGGCTGACAAACCTCGTTACCTTATGGGCGTTGGCAAACCGGAAGATCTCGTAGAGGGTGTGCGCCGCGGTGTGGACATGTTCGATTGCGTGATGCCAACCCGTAATGCCCGCAATGGGCATCTGTTCATCGATACAGGCGTGCTGAAGATCCGTAACGCGTTCCATCGCCATGATGATTCGCCGCTGGATCCCACCTGTGACTGCTACACCTGCCAGAACTTCTCGCGTGCTTATCTGCACCATCTGGACAAGTGCGGGGAAATGCTGGGTAGCATGTTGAATACCATCCACAATTTGCGTCACTACCAAGTCCTGATGGCTGGTTTGCGCGAGGCTATTCAACAGGGTACATTGGCCGCCTTCGTCGATGCCTTCTATGCCAAGCGCGGGCTCCCTGTGCCGCCCTTGGACTGAGTTTTCCGACCCTAAGATTCACTATTTGCAACTGGAGTGCTAAATGAGCTTTTTTATCTCTAATGCCATGGCTGACGCCGCTGCGCCTGCCGCTGCCGGCCCTATGGGCGGTGGTTTTGAGTGGATTTTCCTGGTCGGCTTCCTGGTCATCTTCTACCTGATGATCTGGCGTCCACAGGCTAAGCGCGCCAAAGAGCAGAAAAACCTGCTGGGCAGCCTGCAAAAAGGCGACGAAGTTGTGACCACTGGCGGCATCGCCGGCAAGATCACCAAGGTTTCCGATGCTTTCGTGGTTCTGGAAGTCTCCGACACCGTAGAAATGAAGTTCCAGAAGGGCGCCATCGCCGCCACGCTGCCAAAAGGCACGCTCAAAGCGATCTGAGTAACAACCTTTACCAATCGACGGGGCGCGCAAGGCGCCCCGCGTTATAAGCGGGCGGCGTGATGCTGAACAAATACCCTCTGTGGAAATACGTACTGATCCTGGCGGTGCTGGCGATCGGTTTTATTTATTCCGCTCCCAATCTCTATCCTGATGACCCTGCGATCCAGATCACTGGCGCCAGCACTTCGCTGCAAGTCAATCAGGCTGACCTGGAACGCGCGAGCAAAGCGCTCACCGACGCGGGCATCCAGGTTAAAGCGGCAACGTTGGCGGCTGATGCGAAGGGCGGCTTGCTGCGCCTGACCAAGGCAGAAGACCAATTACCTGCCAAAGATGTTGTGCGCAAGGCCATGGGTGACGACTACGTTGTTGCACTCAACCTGGCACAGACCACGCCAAAATGGTTGCGCAGCATTGGCGCGCACCCGATGAAGCTGGGCCTGGACTTGTCCGGTGGTGTGCACTTCCTGCTGGAAGTCGACATGGACAAAGCCCTCGACGCACGCCTGAAAGTCTACGAAGGCGATGTGAAGAGCTTGCTGCGTAAAGAGAAACTGCGTTATCGCAGCCTGCCGCAGCTCAACGGTGCCATCCAGCTGGGCTTCTCTGATGAAGCGTCCCGCGAACAGGCCCGTGCACTGATCCGCAAGAACTTCAACGATTTCGACATCGTACCGGCTGACCTCAATGGCCAGGCTGTGCTGCGTCTGGCGATGACCCCAGCCAAGCTGGCGGAAATCCGCGAATACTCCATCAAGCAGAACTTGACCACGGTACGTAACCGCGTCAACGAGCTGGGTGTGGCTGAGCCGATCGTTCAGCGTCAGGGTGCCAACCGCATCGTGGTTGAGCTGCCGGGCGTACAGGACACCGCTGAAGCCAAGCGTATTCTGGGTAAAACCGCCAACCTGGAGTTCCGCCTAGCGGCTGAGCCGGGTGCTTCGCGCGCCACTGCAGAAGAATTCGAGTTCCGCGAAGGCAATCGTCCTCCTGCGTTGATCGAGCGTGGCTTGATCATCACCGGTGACCAGGTAACTGACGCCAAGGCGGGTTTTGACTCGCAGCACGGCTCTCCTGAGGTGAACATCCGTCTGGATGGCCACGGCGGCGAACTGATGAGCCGCGCCACGCGCAGCAACGTCGGTCGCAGCATGGCGGTGATCTTCATCGAGCAGCGCCCAGTCACTACCTACACCAAGCAAATGGTCAACGGCGTCGAGAAAGACGTGCCGGTGCAGACCTTCAAAGAAGAGAAGAAGATCATCAGCCTGGCGACCATCCAGTCGCCGCTGGGTGCTCAATTCCGTATCACTGGCCTGAACGGTCAGGGCGAATCGTCCGAACTGGCACTGTTGCTGCGTGCTGGTGGCCTGGCGGCGCCGATGTACTTCGTTGAAGAGCGTACCATTGGCCCGAGCCTGGGTGCCGACAACATCACCAAAGGTATCGATGCAGCCTTGTGGGGCATGCTGTTTGTGTCGCTGTTCATCATCGCCATCTACCGTTTCTTCGGCGTGATCGCCACCGTGGCCTTGGCGGGCAACATGGTGATGCTGCTGGCGCTGATGTCGCTGCTGGGCGCTACGCTGACCCTGCCAGGTATCGCCGGTATCGTACTCACCATGGGTATGGCGGTAGACGCCAACGTACTGATCTTCTCGCGGATACGTGAAGAGATCGCGGCGGGCATGACCGTACAGCGTGCAATCAACGAAGGCTTCGGCCGGGCATTTACCGCGATTCTCGACTCCAACTTGACCACCTTGCTGGTCGGCGGGATTCTCTTTGCCATGGGCACCGGCCCCGTCAAAGGTTTTGCGGTAACCATGTCCCTCGGTATCTTTACCTCGATGTTCACGGCCATCATGGTGACCCGCGCAATGGTCAACCTGATCTTTGGCGGGCGTGACTTCAAGAAGTTGTGGATTTAAGGGGCTGCCATGTTACGTACAATCAACTTCATGGGCGTTCGCAACGTTGCGTTCGGCGTCACCGTGCTCCTTACCGTTCTGGCGTTGTTCAGCTGGTTCCATAAGGGCCTGAACTACGGTCTGGACTTCACCGGCGGTACGCTCATCGAGCTGACCTACGAGAAACCAGCCGACGTCACCCTGGTGCGCAACGAGCTGGTCAAGGCTGGCTATCACGAAGCCATCGTGCAGAGCTTTGGTGCGACTACCGACCTGCTGGTGCGTATGCCTGGTGAAGACCCGCAACTGGGTCACCAGGTAGCTGAGGCCTTGCAGAAGGTCGGCGGCGACAACCCGGCGTCGGTAAAGCGTGTTGAGTTCGTTGGCCCACAAGTGGGTGAAGAGCTGCGCGACCAAGGCGGCCTCGGCATGCTGATGGCGCTGGCCGGCATCATGATCTACCTGGCGTTCCGCTTTCAGTGGAAGTTCGGCGTCGGCGCGATTGTGTCGCTGATCCACGACGTTATCGTGACCGTGGGTATCCTGTCCTACTTCCAGATCACCTTCGACCTGACGGTATTGGCGGCGGTGCTGGCGATCATTGGTTACTCGCTCAACGACACCATCGTGGTATTCGACCGGGTTCGTGAGAACTTCCGCGTGCTGCGTAAAGCGACGTTGATCGAGAACATCAACATCTCCACCACCCAGACCCTGCTGCGGACCATGGCAACGTCGATCTCCACTTTGCTGGCGATTGGTGCGTTGATGATCTTCGGTGGCGACAACCTGTGGGGCTTCTCCCTGGCGCTGTTCATCGGCGTTCTGGCGGGTACCTACTCGTCGATCTACATCGCCAACGTGGTGCTGATCTGGCTGAACCTCAACAGCGAAGACTTGATCCCTCCTGCCGCTACCGGCAAGGAGGTCGACGACC
The DNA here is from genome assembly GCF_022648765.1 of Pseudomonas sp. ArH3a. NCBI lineage: Bacteria > Pseudomonadati > Pseudomonadota > Gammaproteobacteria > Pseudomonadales > Pseudomonadaceae > Pseudomonas > Pseudomonas sp. ArH3a. Next base: position 5,792,663 of record NZ_CP080330.1, on the reverse strand, counting down.
GCCCTTGATGGGCGCTTGTTGACACGCTGTTACAAAGAAGGCGCGAGTATTGAACTCGCGCCTTTTTTTTTGCTCCAAGGCTGGGTATAGCGCGGACGTTTCAGTCCGCTTGTGATGGTCAGGAGGTTCACGTGAACAAGTCGTTGCTGGTTGGTGCAGTATTGGGTGCTGTCGGTGTGACTGCCGGGGGTGCTGTTGCCACCTACAGCCTGGTAAAAAGCGGCCCTGAGTATGCGCAAGTGCTGGCGGTGCAGCCGGTGAAGACCCAGATTAAAACCCCGCGCGAGGTCTGCAAGGATGTCGCCGTGACCCGGCAGAAGCCGGTGCAGGATCAGCATCAAATCGTCGGCACCGTGGTCGGTGCGCTGGCCGGTGGCCTGTTGGGTAACCAAGTCGGTGGCGGTAATGGCAAGAAGCTGGCCACTGTGGCTGGTGCGGTCGGTGGCGGATACGCCGGTAACAAGGTTCAGGAAGGCATGCAGAACCGTGATACCTACACCACCACGCAAACCCGTTGTAATACCGTTAACGACATCAGTGACAAGGTGGTCGGCTATGACGTGCGGTACAACTTGGACGGCAAGGAAGGTTCGGTGCGCATGGACCGTGATCCAGGTGGCCAAATTCCGGTGGATAAAGAAGGTCGTCTGATTCTCGGTCAGAACCAGCAGTAATTCCAAGCCTGACATAGATCTAAATGTGGGAGCTGGCTTGCCTGCGATAGCGGTGGGTCAGCAACTAATGAATTAGCTGGCAGACCGCTATCGCAGGCAAGCCAGCTCCCACATTGGTTTGTGTTTGGGTCAGTGGTATTGGGTTTGCTCAAATCCCAGGCATAAAAAAAGCACCCCTAGGGGGTGCTTTTTTGTGCTCGCTCGCTTAACGCTTCAGCGAAGCCGGCAGGTGCGGCTGGATCGCCGTCAGTACTGCCTTGAAGCATTTGGTGTTACCGGCAACGACGTGGCCTTTCTCAAGGAAGTCGTGACCACCGGTGAAGTCGCTCACCAGGCCGCCAGCTTCCTGGATCAGCAGGGCGCCTGCAGCCATGTCCCACTCGGACAGGCCCGACTCCCAGAACGCATCAAAACGGCCGGCGGCCACGTAGGCCAGATCCAGGCTGGCAGCGCCGGCGCGACGGATGCCGGCGGTCTGGCCAACCAGGGCGCGGAACATGCCCAGGTAGTTTTCCAGGTTGTCCATCTGGTCGTCACGGAACGGGAAGCCCGTGCCCAGCAGGGCGCCGTCCAGGCTGGTACGACCGCTTACACGCAGGCGGCGGCCGTTCAACTGGGCGCCACGGCCACGGCTGGCGGTGAATTCTTCCTGGCGAACCGGGTCCAGCACAACAGCGTGTTCCAGGCGGCCACGGTATTTGCAGGCGATGCTCACAGCAAAGTGTGGGATGCCGCGCAGGAAGTTGGTGGTGCCATCCAGTGGGTCGATGATCCACAGGTAGTCTTCGCCTTCGCCGCTGCCTTTGTGCAAGCCGGTTTCTTCACCGAGGATGCCGTGGGTAGGGTAGGCCTTGCGCAGAGCGTCGATGATTTTCTGTTCGGCGGCGCGATCCACCTCGGATACATAATCCTTGGCGTCTTTTTCGTCGACCTTGATGGTATCCAGGCGCTCGATGGAGCGGAAGATCAATTCACTGGCGCTGCGGGCGGCGCGCAGCGCGATATTCAGCATGGGCTGCATGGATGTGTCACCTAAGGTTGTTAAAGAAAGCCGAGCATTCTAGCAGAAACTTTCTTCAGGTGAAGGACGACGTTAGCTTTCATGGCATAACCTTAGGCTGTTCTGTAAGATTTGCTCCCCTTTCCCGTGTCCGAGAGCGCCTCCCTTGCTGCAAAACATTCGTGTCGTCTTGGTCAATACCAGTCATCCCGGCAACATCGGCGGGGTGGCGCGAGCCATGAAAAACATGGGGCTGACGCGCCTGGTGCTGGTCGAACCTCGCGTGTTCCCGCACCACGAGGCCGATGCCCGTGCATCCGGCGCCAATGACATCCTGGAAAAAGCCCAGGTCGTCGCCACGCTGGAAGATGCCTTGGTCGGCTGCAACCTGGTGCTCGGCACCAGTGCCCGCGACCGTCGTATCCCCTGGCCGCTGCTGGATCCGCGTGAGTGCGGCACCAAAGTCGTGGAAGAGGCTGCCGGCGGCGCTGAAATCGCCTTGGTGTTCGGCCGTGAAGACTCCGGCCTGACCAATGAAGAGCTGCAGCGATGTCATTACCACGTGCACATTCCATCAGACCCTGAGTTCAGTTCGCTGAACCTCGGGGCAGCGGTGCAGGTGTTGAGTTATGAAGTGCGCATGGCCTGGCTGGCCGCTGAAGGCCAGCCGAGCAAGGTGGAAAAGGATGAAGTCGCCTCGACCAAAAGTGGCGAGTTGGCCACGATGGACGAGCTGGAGCGGTTCTATGAGCACTTGGAGCAAACCCTGGTGGCCATCGAATTCCTCGATCCGGAAAAACCACGGCACTTGATGGCGCGCCTGCGTCGCCTGTACGGGCGCAGTTCGGTCAGCCGAGCGGAAATGAATATATTGCGTGGCATCCTCACGGAAACCCAGAAGGCGGCCCGTGGCGAGCTTCTTAAGCGGAAGGATTAAAAATGTTCGAGCGTTTGCGAGAAGATATCCAGAGTGTTTTCCACCGTGACCCGGCGGCGCGCAACGCCTTTGAAGTGCTGACCTGCTACCCGGGCATGCATGCGATCTGGATTCACCGCCTGTCCGGCACCTTGTGGAGCATGGGCTGGAAATGGCTGGCGCGGCTGGTGTCGAACTTCGGCCGCTGGTTGACCGGGATCGAGATCCACCCGGGCGCCAAGGTGGGGCGTCGCTTCTTTATCGACCATGGCATGGGCATCGTGATTGGCGAGACCGCCGAGATCGGCGACGACGTGACGCTGTATCAGGGTGTGACCCTGGGCGGCACCAGTTGGAATAAGGGTAAGCGCCATCCCACCCTGGGTGATGGCGTGGTGGTGGGGGCGGGCGCCAAGGTGCTCGGTCCATTTACAGTCGGCGCCGGTGCCAAAGTCGGTTCCAATGCCGTAGTGACCAAGGCTGTACCGCCTGGCGCCACCGTGGTGGGTATTCCTGGGCGCATCATCGTCAAGCCGGAAGTCGGCGACGAGCAGGAAGCCAAGCGCAAGGCCATGGCCGAGAAGATCGGCTTCGATGCCTACGGCGTCAGCGAAGACATGCCCGACCCGGTGGCCCGTGCCATTGGGCAGTTGCTTGATCACCTGCAGGCGGTGGACGGCAAGCTGGACGGCATGTGTGGCGCGCTGAAGGAGTTGGGCAGCAGCTATTGCGCCAAGGACCTGCCTGAGCTGCGCGAAGAAGACTTCGCTGAGATCAAGAGCGAAGCGGCTACCACCAAGGCTGGCTGAGCGCGGTCCCCTGTGGGAGCTGGCAAGCCAGCTCCCACATTTGATCTCCATTAGTCTTGAGATTGAGCGCTGGCCCCGTTCCTGCTGTTCGATCCCACCCCATCCTGCTATGATTCGCGCGCCCTTTTTACGGGTAATCCTGACTAAAGTACTAGGTCTTATAGTTGACTTAAATACTCGGGAATCGCATACTTGCTCCCATTCTGAAACACCTTGGTACTTGTCCATGAGACTGACTACAAAAGGCCGATACGCGGTAACCGCCATGCTAGACCTGGCCTTGCACGCGCAAACTGGGCCGGTGTCCCTGGCCGATATCTCCGAGCGCCAAGGCATTTCCCTGTCCTACCTCGAGCAGCTGTTCGCCAAATTGCGCCGTAGCAATTTGGTTTCCAGCGTACGTGGGCCGGGTGGCGGCTACCAACTGTCCCGTGACATGCAGGGCATCCAGGTAGCCCAGGTGATCGACGCGGTCAACGAATCCGTCGATGCCACTAAATGCCAGGGTTTGGGTGATTGCCACGCTGGCGACACCTGCCTGACACACCACTTGTGGTGTGACTTGAGCCTGCAGATCCATGAGTTTTTGAGTGGTATCAGCTTGGCTGATCTTGTGACTCGCCGTGAGGTGCAAGAAGTAGCCCAGCGTCAGGATCAGCGCCGTTGCAACACCAAGGCGCCGCGCCTGGACAAGATCGAAGCGTCCGCCGTCGAGTGACAGCCGCAGAGCTAACGGCACGCCAGCCAGCCTGATTTAGGAGAAAGTCCATGAAATTGCCGATTTACCTTGATTACTCAGCGACCACCCCGGTTGATCCGCGTGTCGCGCAAAAAATGAGTGAATGCCTGCTGGTTGACGGAAACTTCGGCAACCCGGCCTCCCGTTCCCACGTATTCGGCTGGAAAGCTGAGGAAGCGGTCGAGAACGCTCGTCGCCAAGTTGCTGACCTGGTGGGCGCTGACCCACGCGAGATCGTCTGGACCTCCGGTGCTACCGAGTCCGACAACCTGGCAATCAAGGGCGCGGCGCATTTCTACGCGACCAAAGGCAAACACCTGATCACCACCAAGATTGAGCACAAGGCTGTCCTCGACACCATGCGCCAACTGGAGCGTGAAGGTTTCGAGGTTACCTACCTTGAGCCAACCACCGACGGTATCGTCACCTCGGCCATGATCGAAGCCGCTCTGCGTGAAGACACCATCCTGGTTTCCGTGATCCACGTGAACAACGAAATCGGCACCATCAACGACATCGAGGCCATCGGCGAGCTGACCCGCTCCAAGGGCATCCTGCTGCACGTCGACGCTGCTCAGTCCACCGGCAAGGTCGACATTGACCTGTCCAAGCTGAAAGTCGACCTGATGTCGTTCTCGGCCCACAAAACCTACGGTCCTAAAGGCATCGGCGCCCTGTACGTGAGCCGCAAGCCTCGCGTGCGTATCGAAGCCACCATGCACGGCGGCGGTCACGAGCGCGGCATGCGTTCGGGCACCCTGGCGACCCACCAGATCGTCGGCATGGGCGAAGCTTTCCGCGTGGCCAAAGAAGACATGGCTGCCGAAAACGTGCGCATCAAGGCCCTCAGCGATCGCTTCTACAAGCAGGTCGAGAACCTTGAAGAGCTGTACATCAACGGCAGCATGACCGCCCGTGTACCGCACAACCTGAATTTGAGCTTCAACTACGTCGAAGGCGAGTCGCTGATCATGGCGCTCAAGGACCTGGCGGTTTCGTCCGGTTCGGCCTGCACCTCGGCCTCGCTTGAGCCTTCGTACGTACTGCGCGCCCTGGGCCGCAACGACGAACTGGCACACAGCTCGATCCGCTTTACGTTCGGCCGCTTCACCACCGAAGAGCAAATCGACTACGCCGCGCAGAAAGTCTGCGAAGCCGTCAACAAGCTGCGCGTTCTGTCGCCGCTGTGGGACATGTACAAAGACGGTGTCGACATTTCCAAGATCGAGTGGGCGGCACACTAAATATAGAAGCCGCCACCCAAGCTCTGTAGGAACGTGGCGGAAAACGCAGGCGTTTTTACAGGGTTCCAGAGCGGCCCTGATGAGTGAGGATTCAGTACCATGGCTTACAGCGAAAAGGTCATCGACCACTACGAAAACCCGCGCAACGTCGGCAAGATGAACGCGGAAGACCCTGATGTCGGCACTGGCATGGTCGGCGCTCCGGCGTGCGGCGATGTTATGCGCCTGCAGATCAAGGTCAACGACGCTGGCGTTATCGAAGACGCCAAGTTCAAGACTTACGGCTGCGGTTCCGCCATTGCCTCCAGCTCCCTCGCTACCGAGTGGATGAAAGGCAAGACCCTGGATGAGGCTGTCACTATCAGCAACACCCAGCTGGCCGAAGAACTGGCTCTGCCGCCGGTGAAAATTCACTGCTCCGTACTCGCAGAAGACGCTATCAAAGCGGCCGTTCGCGACTACAAGCAGAAGAAAGGCTTGATCTAAGCATTTGGCGACGAGTAAGGAGTCAACGATGGCTATCAGCATGACAGAAGCGGCTGCGCAGCACATTCGCCGCTCCCTGAATGGGCGCGGTAAAGGTGAGGGGATTCGTCTGGGTGTTCGCACCACGGGCTGTTCCGGCCTTGCCTACGTGCTGGAGTTTGTCGACGAGGTGGTTGAAGAGGATCAGGTGTTCGAAAGTCACGGCGAGAAAGTGATCATCGACCCTAAAAGCCTCACCTACCTGGACGGCACCGAGCTCGATTTCGTCAAGGAAGGGTTGAACGAAGGCTTCAAGTTCAACAACCCCAACGTACGCGGTGAATGTGGCTGCGGCGAAAGCTTCAACATCTGAGGCTATTTGTGGGTACTCCTTGTCATTTCGCTTTATTCGAGCTGCAGCCGAGCTTTCGGCTGGACCTCGAGCAGCTTGCCACGCGCTACCGAGAATTGGCGCGTGGTGTGCATCCGGACCGCTTCGCTGACGCTTCCGAGCGTGAGCAACGCTTGGCGCTGGAGCAATCGGCCAGCCTCAATGAAGCCTATCAGACGCTTAAAAGCCCCCCGAAACGCGCGCGTTACCTGCTCGCGATGAACGGTGGTGAGTTGCCGATTGAAGTCACGGTGCACGACCCGGACTTCCTGATGCAGCAGATGCAGTGGCGCGAAGAACTCGAAGACTTACAGGACGAAGCCGATGTGGCCGGTGTCGCAGTCTTCAAGCGCCGTCTGAAAGTGGCCCAGGATGAGCTCAACGAAAGCTTCGCAGCCTGTTGGGATGATGCAGCGCAACGTGAACAGGCCGAACGCCTGATGCGGCGCATGCAGTTCCTCGACAAGCTCACCTACGAAGTGCGCCAGCTAGAAGAGCGCCTCGACGATTAACCCAGTGCTGCCCGTGCACGCCTGATAGACAGATAAGACCTGATTACCATGGCCCTACTGCAGATCGCCGAACCCGGCCAAAGCCCTCAACCGCACCAGCGTCGCCTGGCGGTCGGGATTGACCTGGGCACCACCAATTCCCTGGTCGCCGCCTTGCGCAGCGGCCTGTCCGAGCCGCTGCCCGACGCCGATGGCCAGGTTATCCTGCCGTCCGCCGTGCGCTATCACGCTGACCACATCGAGGTCGGTGAGTCAGCCAAGCTGGCGGCGTCCTCCGATCCTCTGAACACCGTGCTGTCGGTCAAGCGCTTGATGGGTCGTGGTCTGTCCGACGTCAAGCAATTAGGCGAGCAGCTGCCGTACCGCTTTGTCGGCGGCGAATCGCATATGCCGTTCATCGACACTGTCCAGGGCCCAAAAAGCCCGGTGGAAGTGTCGGCCGATATCCTCAAGGTACTGCGCCAGCGCGCGGAAACCACCTTGGGCGGCGAACTGGTAGGCGCGGTGATCACGGTTCCGGCGTATTTCGACGACGCTCAGCGCCAAGCCACTAAAGACGCGGCGAAACTCGCCGGTCTCAACGTGCTGCGCTTGCTCAACGAGCCGACTGCGGCCGCTGTGGCCTATGGCCTGGATCAGCACGCCGAAGGCTTGGTTGCTATCTACGACCTGGGCGGCGGCACCTTTGATATTTCGATCCTGCGCCTGACCGGCGGTGTGTTCGAAGTACTGGCCACCGGTGGCGACACTGCCCTGGGCGGCGATGACTTCGATCACGCGATTGCCGGCTGGATCATCACCAGCGCCGGCTTGTCGGCCGACCTGGACCCGGGCGAGCAGCGTAATCTGCTGCAAACCGCCTGTGCGGCCAAAGAAGCGCTGACTGACGCCCGTTCTGTAGACGTTTCCTACGGTTCCTGGTCGGCTCAACTGACCCGCGAAGCGTTCGACGCGCTGATCGAGCCGATGGTCGCCCGTAGCCTTAAAGCCTGCCGCCGTGCCGTACGTGATTCCGGTGTTGAGCTCGAAGACGTCGCCGCCGTGGTCATGGTCGGCGGTTCGACCCGCGTCCCACGGGTTCGCGAAGCCGTTGCCGAAGCCTTTGGTCGCCAGCCGCTGACTGAAATCGACCCGGATCAAGTCGTCGCCATTGGTGCCGCGATCCAGGCTGATACCTTGGCTGGCAACAAGCGCGATGGTGGCGAATTGCTGCTGCTCGACGTGATCCCGCTGTCCTTGGGGCTGGAAACCATGGGTGGCTTGATGGAGAAGGTGATTCCGCGTAACACCACCATCCCCGTCGCCCGCGCCCAGGATTTCACCACGTATAAAGATGGCCAGACGGCCATGATGATTCATGTGCTGCAAGGCGAGCGCGAGCTGATCAGCGACTGCCGCTCCCTGGCGCGTTTTGAATTGCGCGGCATTCCGGCGATGGTTGCGGGCGCGGCGAAGATTCGAGTGACCTACCAGGTCGACGCCGATGGCCTGCTCAGCGTGGCTGCGCGTGAACTGGCCTCGGGCGTTGAAGCCAGCATCCAGGTTAAGCCGTCCTACGGCCTGACCGACGGCGAAATCGCCAAGATGCTCAAGGATTCGTTCCAGTATGCCGGTGACGACAAGGTCGCCCGCGTACTGCGCGAGCAGCAAGTCGACGCCCAGCGCCTGCTCGAAGCCGTGCAGGGTGCCCTTGATGCTGACGGCGAGCGCCTGTTGGATGCCGAAGAGCGCATGGTCATCGACCTGCAGATGCAGGAACTGGCCGAACTGATGAAAAGCACTGATGGTTATGCCATCGAGCAACAGACCAAGCGTCTGTCGCAAGTGACCGATGCTTTTGCCGCCCGTCGTATGGACCAGTCGGTAAAAGCCGCCCTGGCGGGACGCAATCTGAATGAAATCGAGGAATAATTAATGCCGCAGGTCATTTTTCTGCCACACGCCGAGCATTGCCCGGACGGTATGGTCGTGGAGGCTGAGACCGGCAAGTCCATCCTCGAAGTTGCCCATGACAACCACATCGAGATCGAGAGTGCCTGCGGCGGTGTCTGCGCCTGCACCACCTGCCACTGCGTAATTCGCGAGGGTTTCAACTCTCTGGAAGAAGCCGATGAGCTGGAAGAGGATTTTCTCGACCGCGCGTGGGGCCTGGAGCCGACTTCTCGCCTAAGCTGTCAGGCAAAGGTTGGGACTGAAGACATCACGGTCGAAATTCCGAAGTACTCGCTCAACCATGCGGCCGAAGCGCCGCATTGATTCAAGGAAGTGTCATGATTCTTAAATGGGTTGATGTGCAAGAGATCGCTATCCTGTTGGCCGACGGCAACCCGGATCTGGATCCTTACTCCCTGAACTTTGTAGCTTTGCGTGACATGGTCATGGCGTTGCCAGGGTTTGAAGATGAGCGGGATCGTGGCGGTGAAAAGGTCCTGGAAGCTATCCAGACTGCCTGGAAAGAAGAGCAGGACTGACGCCTCCCTTACGCAGTTAGGCAATACCCAATAACCCGCGTATAATTCGCGGGTTTAATTTTTCGTAAATTACCGTTTCTGGAGTTACACCATGGCTGTTCAACGTACTTTCTCCATCATCAAGCCTGACGCTGTTGCAAAAAACGTCATCGGCGAGATCACCACTCGTTTCGAAAAAGCCGGCCTGAAGGTTGTAGCTTCGAAACTCAAGCAACTGTCCAAAGCTGAAGCTGAAGGCTTCTACGCTGAGCACAGCGCTCGTGGCTTCTTCGGCGACCTGGTCTCCTTCATGATCTCCGGTCCTGTTGTTGTTCAGGTTCTGGAAGGCGAAAACGCTATCGCTCTGAACCGTGAGCTGATGGGCGCTACCAACCCTAAAGAAGCAGCTGCCGGCACCATTCGTGCTGACTTCGCTGAATCCATCGACGCCAACGCTGTTCACGGTTCGGACTCCGAAGCCGCTGCTGCTCGCGAAATCTCGTACTTTTTCGCTGCTACTGAAGTAACCGCTCGCTAAGCATCGGCTTAAAGAGTGAGGGTGAATCCATGACTACATCGACTGTAAAAACCAACCTGCTGGGTCTGACTCAGCCGGAAATGGAGAAATTCTTCGACTCAATCGGGGAGAAGCGTTTCCGTGCCGGTCAGGTAATGAAGTGGATTCACCACTTTGGCGTCGACGATTTCGATGCCATGACGAACGTCAGCAAGGCCCTGCGCGACAAGCTCAAGGTCATTGCTGAGGTCCGTGGCCCCGAAGTGGTCAGCGAGGACATCTCCAGCGACGGCACCCGTAAGTGGGTGGTGCGCGTGGCGTCCGGCAGCTGCGTCGAGACTGTGTACATTCCCCAGGGCAAGCGCGGCACTTTGTGCGTTTCGTCCCAGGCAGGCTGTGCCCTGGACTGCAGTTTCTGCTCCACCGGCAAGCAAGGCTTCAATAGCAACCTCACCGCCGCCGAAGTCATCGGCCAGGTGTGGATTGCCAACAAATCCTTTGGCAGCGTCCCGGCAACCGTCGACCGTGCCATCACCAACGTGGTGATGATGGGCATGGGTGAGCCGCTGCTGAACTTCGACAACGTGATTGCGGCCATGCATTTGATGATGGACGACCTGGGCTACGGCATTTCCAAGCGCCGTGTGACCCTGTCGACCTCAGGCGTGGTGCCGATGATCGATGAGCTGGCCAAGCACATCGACGTCTCCCTGGCGTTGTCGCTGCACGCACCCAATGACGCATTGCGTAACCAATTGGTGCCGATCAACAAGAAGTATCCGCTTAAGATGCTGCTCGAATCCTGCCAGCGTTACATGGCGACCTTGGGCGAGAAGCGTGTGTTGACCATTGAGTACACCATGCTCAAGGACATCAACGACAAGGTTGAGCACGCGGTCGAGATGATCGAGCTGCTCAAGAACACCCCGTGCAAGATCAACCTGATTCCGTTTAATCCGTTTCCACATTCTGGCTACGAGCGGCCGAGCAACAACGCCATCCGCCGTTTCCAGGATCAACTGCACCAGGCGGGCTACAACGTCACCGTACGCACCACCCGTGGTGAGGACATCGACGCCGCGTGTGGCCAATTGGTAGGGCAGGTGCTGGATCGCACCCGTCGCAGCGAACGTTATATCGCCGTGCGCGAACTTAACGCCGCCGAAGATTTGCCGCAAATTGCTGTGAATCGAATCTGAGAGAGGATCTCTATGCCCTTGCGCCTTGCGCTGCTTTTACTTTTTACCGGCCTCGTGGCCGGTTGTGTTTCATCGGGCTATGACAGCCCTTTGCAAACCGATAAAGGCCGTGATGAGGCGCGAGTGGCCTATGTGCAACTGGGCCTGGGTTACCTGCGCCAAGGTATGAGCGAGCAGGCCAAGGTGCCGTTGAAAAAGGCCCTTGAGCTGGACGGCGACGATGCCGACGCGAATGCCGCATTGGCCTTGGTGTTCCAGGCGCAGGCCGAGCCTGAGCTGGCCGATCAGTATTTCCAAAAGGCCTTGGCCGCGCGTCCTGCAGACCCTCGGCTGCTGAACAATTACGGCAGCTTCTTGTTCGCGCAGAAACGTTATGACCAGGCTTCCCGTTATTTCCAGCAAGCTTCCTCCGATGCCCTCTACCCGGAGCGGTCGCGGGTGTTCGAGAACCTTGGGGTCACCTCGGTGCGCCTCGGTCAGCGCGATAGCGCGCGTCAGCAACTGGAAAAAGCCCTGCACCTGAACAGTCGCCAGCCACGTGCGTTGCTCGAAATGGCTGAGATGTCTTACGAAGACAGGCATTATGTGCCGGCACGTGACTATTACGAGCGTTTTAGCCTGCTCAGCGGGCAAAATGCACGTAGTCTATTGCTCGGTGTGCGCCTGGCGACGGTTCATGAAGAACGCGACACGGCCGCACGTTTTGGCCAGCAACTCGAACGACTCTATCCCGGTACGCCGGAATATCAGCAATACCTGTCGGAGCAATGATGAAAGCGTCGCACCCGGAAGTTGTAGCAGCTAATCGCGTAAACCCAGGCGAGACCTTGCGTCAGGCCCGCGAAAGCAATGGTTGGTCGCTGGCAGAAGTGGCCCTCAAGCTCAATTTGACCACGACGTCTCTGGGCAACCTTGAAGCCGGCGCGTTCGACAAGCTGCCTGGGCATACCTTCTCCCGCGGCTATATCCGCGCTTATGCCAAGTTGCTGGGCATTGACCAGACCGTGCTGGTACAGGAATTCGACCAGTTCACCGGCACCGATTCCCAGGGCAGCAATGTGCATGGCCTGGGTCGCATCGAAGAGCCGGTGCGGGTTTCCCACACAATTTTGCGAATTGTCAGCCTGTTGCTGCTGATTGCCGTGATCGGCGGCGGTTTCGTCTGGTGGCAAGACCAGGCCTCCCAGCGCAGCAAGGACCTGACCAGCAACGCCATGGAGCACGTCGAAGTCGAAAGCGCTGACGGCACCACCCAAATTCATCCGCTGGACGAGCCAGAAGACCAGGCCGTTGCCGAAGGGCAGGCCGCGCCGCAAGCGCCGGCCACCGCCGAGCAGCCAGTGCCGGAAGCTGGCACTGCGCCTGCGGCCGCCGCCGTGACGGCTCCCACTGTGCCGGCAACCCCGGCCGCTCCGGCTGCCCAGGCCCACACACCCGCTGTCGCGGCACCGGCTCCTGTGGCCACCACGTCAGCTGCACCGGCAGCGCCGGCAGTTGCGCCGGCTACCGCGCCTGCGTTGATCGCCGGTGACGGGCATATCCAGATTACCTTCGTCGCTGACTGCTGGACGCAAGTCACCGATGGCAACGGCAAAGTGCTGTTTAGCGGTTTGAAGCGTAAGGGAGATACGCTTGACCAGGGCGGCAAGCCTCCTTTGACGCTGCGTCTGGGCTTTGCCCGTGGCGCGCAAGTGGTCTACAACGGCCAGCCTGTGGACGTAGCGCCGTTCACCAGTGGCGAGACTGCTCGCCTCAAGTTGGGACAATAGTCATGCACGGCGAATCTCCAATCAAACGTCGCGTATCGCGCAAGATCTGGGTCGGCTCGGTGCCGGTGGGTGGCGATGCCCCCATCGCGGTACAGAGCATGACCAACAGCGACACCAATGATGTTGCCGCCACCGTGGCCCAGATCAACCGTCTGGAAGCCGCCGGCGTAGACATCGTGCGGATTTCCGTGCCAGACATGGACGCTGCCGAAGCCTTTGGTCGCATCAAACAACTGGTCAAGGTGCCGCTGGTTGCCGACATTCATTTCGACTATAAGATCGCTCTGCGCGTTGCCGAGCTGGGCGTCGATTGCCTGCGCATCAACCCGGGCAACATCGGTCGCGAAGACCGTGTGCGCGCGGTGGTGGATGCTGCCCGTGATCGCGGGATTCCGATCCGTATCGGCGTCAACGCCGGTTCCCTGGAAAAAGACCTGCAAAAGAAATACGGCGAGCCGACCCCAGCCGCGCTGGTTGAATCGGCGCTGCGCCACGTTGAACACCTTGAACGTCTGAATTTTCAGGACTTCAAGGTCAGCGTAAAGGCTTCCGACGTGTTTATGGCCGTAGAAGCTTACCGCCTGCTGGCCAAGGAAATCGTGCAGCCGCTGCACCTGGGTATCACTGAAGCGGGCGGTTTGCGCTCAGGCACAGTGAAATCTGCGGTGGGTCTCGGTATGCTGCTCGCCGAAGGGATTGGCGATACTATCCGCATCTCCCTGGCGGCAGACCCGGTAGAGGAAGTGAAGGTCGGTTACGACATTCTCAAATCCCTGCATTTGCGTTCCCGTGGCATCAACTTCATTGCCTGCCCGAGCTGCTCGCGGCAGAACTTCGACGTGGTGAAAACCATGAACGAACTGGAAGGGCGCCTCGAGGACCTGCTGGTGCCGCTGGATGTTGCGGTGATCGGTTGCGTGGTCAACGGCCCGGGTGAAGCCAAAGAGGCGCACATCGGCCTGACAGGCGGTACGCCGAACCTGATTTACATCGACGGCAAGCCGTCGCAGAAGTTGACGAATGACAATCTGGTGGATGAGCTCGAAAGACTGATCCGCCAGAAAGCGGCCGAGAAGGTCGCGGCTGACGCAGCGCTGATCGCGCGCGGCTAAGAACGAATTTAAGGATTAGATGTGAGCAAGTCTCTGCAAGCCATTCGTGGCATGAACGACATCCTGCCGGAGCAGACGCCACTGTGGCGCTACTTCGAGAGCACGGTCGCGCGCCTGCTGGATAACTACGGTTACAAGCAGATCCGCATGCCGATCGTCGAGTTCACCGAGCTGTTCAAGCGCTCCATCGGTGAAGTGACCGACATCGTCGAAAAAGAGATGTACACCTTTGAAGACCGCAACGGCGACTCCCTGACTCTGCGTCCGGAAGGTACTGCCGCGTGCGTGCGCGCCGTGCTCGAGCATGGCCTCACCGGTGGTGGCCAGCCGCAGAAGCTGTGGTACATCGGCCCGATGTTCCGCCACGAGCGCCCGCAGAAAGGCCGTTATCGCCAGTTCCACCAGATCGGCCTGGAAGTGTTCAACCTCGACGGCCCGGACATCGACGCCGAGCTGATCGTGCTGACCTGGCGCCTGTGGGGCCTGCTGGGCATCCGCGACGCGGTCAAGCTTGAACTTAACAGCCTGGGCACCAGTGAATCCCGTGGCCGCTACCGGGTCGCCCTGGTCGAGTACCTGTCCGCCCACCTCGACAAGTTGGACGAAGACAGCCAGCGCCGTCTGAAAACCAACCCGTTGCGCGTGCTGGATACCAAGAACGCCGACACCCAAGCCGTACTGGTCGACGCGCCGAAAATGGCCGATTACCTGGACGACGAGTCGCGCATCCACTTCGAGGGCCTCAAGGCTCGCCTGGATGCGGCCGGTATTCCGTACGTGATCAACCCGAAACTGGTACGTGGCCTCGATTACTACAGCAAAACCGTATTCGAATGGGTCACCGACAAACTCGGCGCCCAGGGCACCGTGTGCGCCGGTGGTCGTTACGACGGCCTGGTCGAGCAAATGGGCGGCAAGCCGACCACGGGCGTGGGTTTTGCCATGGGCATCGAGCGGCTGATCCTGCTGCTGGAAACCCTGGAGCAGGTCCCGGAAGAAATCTCCCGTCAGGTGGACGTGTACCTGTGCGCCTTTGGCGAGGCCGCCGAACTGGCAGCCCTGGCCTTGAGCGAAAAAGTGCGCGACCAACTGCCGAACCTGCGCCTGCAGATCAATGCCGGCGCCGGCAGCTTCAAGAGCCAATTCAAGAAGGCCGACAAGAGCGGTGCGCTGTATGCACTAATCCTCGGCGATGACGAACTGGCCCAGCAAGTGATAGGTTTCAAACCCCTGCGTGGCCAGGGCGAGCAACAGAACATTGCCTTTGATGCGCTCGCCGCGCACTTGGCCACCTGCGTCGTGCAGGGTTGAAGCTGTCGAACAGCCGAATTTAGCGATTAAGGAGTATTGGGGTGTCGAGTACTGATGATGAGCAGCTGGCCGAGTTCAAGGACTGGTGGCAGCGTAACGGCAAGCCCCTGGTTACCGGCGGCCTGCTGGCTTTAGTGGTGGTGTTCGGCTGGCAAGCCTGGACAAAGTATCAGGCCAACCAGTCCCAAGGCGCCTCGATCCTCTATCAACAATTGCTGGAAACCACGCTGACGCCGGACGGCAAGCCTGATCCTGGCCAAGTGGCAGACTTGGCCGGCAAGCTGAAAGCCGAATTCGGCGGTAGCACCTACGCCCAGTACGGCAGCCTGTTCGTCGCGAAAGTTGCGGTCGACACCGGCAAGCTGGATGACGCAGCCACCGAGCTGAAGGCCATCGCCGACAAGCCGACCAACCCGACCCTGGGTGAAATCGCACGTCAGCGCCTGGCACAGGTGTTGGCAGCACAGAACAAGGCTGACGAAGCACTCAAATTGCTCGACGGCGATGCTGACAAAGCATTTGTGGCCACTCGTGAAGAGCTCAAGGGCGACCTGTTGGTCCAATTGGGTCGTACCGACGAAGCCCATGCTGCGTACCAAAAAGCCAAGGCGGCGCTGTCTGATGAAGCGGCGGTCGGTGGCTTACAAATCAAGCTGGACGACTTGGCCAAAGGGGATGCGTGACGTGATCCGTTGGAAACATGCAGCATTGCTGGCTCTGGCCATTCTGGCCGCGGGTTGCAGCAGCAACAGTAAAAAAGAACTGCCTCCTGCCGAGCTGACCAGCTTCAAGGAAGAAGTGGTCCTGCAGAAGCAGTGGAGCCGCTCCGTCGGTGATGGCCAGGGCGACCTGTACAACCTGTTGCAGCCGGCAATCGACGGCGACAACATCGTGGCCACTGACTCCACGGGCGTGATCATTGCCATGGATCGCATGAATGGCGACGTGAAGTGGAAGAAAGACCTCGAGCTGCCGGTTTCCGGTGGCGTGGGTGTCGGCTACGGCATGGTGCTGATCGGTACGCTTAAAGGCGACGTGGTTGCTCTGGACTCGGCGACGGGCGAAGAGAAATGGCGCGCTCGCGTGACCAGTGAAGTGCTCTCGGCGCCTGCCACCAACGGCGATATCGTCGTGGTGCAGACCCAGGATGACCGTGTGATTGGCTTGGATGCCTCCACCGGCAACCAGCGCTGGCTGTATGACAGCACCCCTGCGGTGTTGACCCTGCGCGGTACCAGTGGTCCGATTGTGACCAACAACCTGGCCGTCGCAGGCCTGTCGACCGGTAAAGTGGTCGCCCTGGATACTCAGAACGGCGTGCCGGCCTGGGAAACCCGTGTGGCCATCCCTCAAGGTCGTTCCGAGCTGGACCGCGTTGTGGACATCGACGGCGGCTTGCTGCTGTCGGGCGAAACCATTTACGTGGCCACTTACCAGGGCCGCGTTGCGGCGCTGGACCTGCAAAGCGGCCGCATCAACTGGCAGCGTGATGCTTCCAGCTATGCTGGTGTCGCCCAAGGGTTTGGCAGCGTCTACGTAAGCCTGGCGTCCGGCACCGTTGAAAGTGTGGACGAGCGTTCTACCACCGCACTGTGGAGCAACGACTCTCTGGCCCGCCGTCAACTGTCGGCACCGGAAGTGTTCTCCAGCTACGTAGCGGTAGGTGACTTCGAAGGTTACCTGCATCTGCTGAGCCAGGTGGACGGTCGTTTTGTCGGCCGCGAGCGTATCGACAGCGACGGCCTGCGTGCCCGTCCGCTGGTTGTGGGTAACATGCTTTATGTGTTTGGCAACAGCGGCAAGCTGCAAGCCCTGACCATCAAGTAAGAACTATGCTTGGGGTAACACCCAGGCGGCCCCGCTTCGGCGGGGCATGCGGCATTTGAATATGCTGCCCCGAGCACCAGCCGCTGCCTTGCAGCGGCTTTTGTATTTTCTGAAATAACGAAGTGGAGAGCCGCATGGTTCCCGTAATCGCCCTGGTGGGCCGACCTAACGTCGGCAAGTCCACCTTGTTCAACCGCCTGACCAGGACTCGCGACGCCATCGTCGGCGACTTGTCCGGTCTGACCCGTGATCGCCAATACGGTGAGGCAAAGTGGCAAGGGCGCTCCTACATTATTGTCGACACCGGTGGTATCTCCGGTGACGAGCATGGCATGGACGAAAAGATGGCCGAGCAGTCGCTGCTCGCTATCGAAGAAGCCGATGTCGTGTTGTTCCTGGTGGACGCCCGCGCGGGCTACACCGCTGCCGACCAAATGATTGGCGAGCACCTGCGCAAGCGCAACAAGCGTTCCTATCTGGTCGCCAACAAGATCGACAACATCGATCCTGAGGCCGCCCGTGCCGAATTCAGCCCGATGGGCCTGGGCGACGCGATTCCGGTCGCCGGTGCTCACGGTCGCGGCATCACCCAGATGCTGGAAATCGCCCTGCGCGACTTCCCTAAGGATGACGCCGAGGAAGAAGAGGGCAGCGAGGAGATCGTCGCCGAAGGTGAGGAAGCCAAGCGCATTCCTGGCCCGAGCGAAAAAGACGGTATCAAGATCGCGATCATCGGCCGCCCTAACGTCGGCAAGTCGACGCTGGTTAACCGCATGCTCGGCGAAGACCGGGTAATCGTGTATGACGAACCCGGCACCACCCGCGACAGCATCTACATCCCGTTCGAGCGTAACGACGAGAAGTACACGCTGATCGACACCGCCGGTGTGCGCAAGCGCGGCAAGATCCACGAGGAAGTTGAAAAGTTCTCGGTGGTCAAAACCCTGCAAGCGATCAAAGACGCCAACGTGGTGATCTTCGTGATGGACGCCCGCGAAGGCGTGGTAGACCACGACCTCAACTTGCTGGGCTTTGCCCTGGAAGCCGGTCGCGCCTTGGTCATCGCGATCAACAAGTGGGACGGCATGACGCCGAGCGAGCGCGATTTCGTCAAGATCGAGCTGCAGCGCCGCCTGTTCTTTGTTGAGTTCGCCGATATTCACTTTATCTCGGCCCTGCACGGCACCGGCGTGGGTAACCTCTACGCCTCCGTACAAAACTCGTTCAAGTCCGCAGTTACCCGCTGGCCGACCAACCGTCTGACCCAGATCCTGGAAGACGCAGTTGGCGAGCACGCGCCGCCGATGGTTAACAACCGCCGCATCAAACTGCGTTACGCCCACTTGGGTGGTGCCAACCCGCCGATTATCGTGATTCACGGTAACCAGATCGAGAAGGTGCCGAAATCCTATGTGCGTTACCTGGAAAACACCTACCGCCGTGTCTTGAAACTGGTCGGTACGCCGATCCGTATCGAGTTCAAAGGTGGCGAGAACCCATACGAAGGCAACAAGAACACCTTGACTGACCGTCAGGTGAACAAGAAGCGTCGTTTGATGACTCACCACAAGAAGGCCGACAAGAAGCGCCGCGACAAGAAATAAACGCCGCTTCAGGTCGTAAGCTGCACGCTGCAAGAGAGGGCTCCTTTGGAGCCCTTTTTTGTGCGCGATGGTTTGTGCCTTGACCCCACGCAGCCGGCAGCTTAAAACTTGAGGCTCACCTGCAGGGGCCTCCGATGATCACCAGCAAGCTGCCGAATGTCGGCACGACCATTTTCACCACCATGTCGCAACTCGCTGCCGAGACCGGCGCACTCAACCTGTCCCAGGGTTTTCCCGATTTCAATGGCCCTAAAGCATTACTCGATGCGGTCGGTAAGCACGTCGCCAGCGGGCATAACCAGTATTCACCGATGACCGGCCTGCCGGCCCTGCGTCAGCAAGTGGCCGCCAAGATCGCCCGTAGCTATGGCGCGACAGTCAACCCCGACAGCGAAGTGACCATCACTCCCGGCGCCACCGCCGCGATTTTCTGCGCGATTCAAGCGGTGATTCGCAACGGCGATGAAGTCATCGTGTTCGACCCCAGCTACGACAGCTATGAGCCCTCGGTCGAACTGGCCGGTGGCCGCTGCGTGCATGTACAACTGAGCCTGCAAGGCTTCGCCTTGGACTTCGAAAGGATCAAGGCCGCGTTGTCACCGCGCACACGCATGATCATCCTCAACACCCCGCACAACCCGACCGGCGCACTGATCAGTCGCGCCGAACTGGACCAGTTGGCCGAACTGATCCGCGACCGCGATATCTATCTGGTCAGCGATGAAGTCTACGAACACTTGGTGTTCGATGGCGTACCCCATGTCAGCGTGCTGGCCCACGAAGAGCTGTATCAGCGTGCGTTCGTGGTCAGCTCCTTCGGCAAGACCTATCACGTCACCGGCTGGAAAACCGGCTACGTGGTCGCGCCCGCCGCTCTGACCGCTGAACTGCGCAAGGTGCATCAATATGTCAACTTCTGCGGCGTGACCCCTTTGCAGTACGCTTTGGCGGACTTCATGGCCGAACACCCGGAACACGTCGAAGAACTGCCGGCCTTCTACCAGGCCAAGCGCGACCTGTTCTGCGACCTGCTGGCGCCGTCGCGTTTCAGCTTTACCCGGGTGACCGGTACTTACTTTCAACTGGTGGATTACTCACAGATTCGCCCGGACCTGGATGACGTCGCCATGTCACTGTGGATGACCCGCGAGCACGGCGTGGCGACGATTCCGGTCTCGGTGTTCTACCAGCACCCACCCCAAGGCCAGCGCCTGGTGCGCCTGTGCTTTGCCAAACGCGAGGAAACGCTGCAACAAGCAGCTGAGAAACTATGCGTGATCTGAGTGCATTACCCGACCTGAATATCGCCCTGGTCCAGACCAGCCTGGTGTGGCATGACCGTCAGGCCAACTTCGAGCATTTCGAGTTGCTGCTGGAACAAGCCCAAGGCGCCGACCTGATCGTATTGCCGGAAATGTTCACCACCGGCTTCTCGATGGAGTCGGCCACGCTCGCCGAGCGCGAAAATGGCCCCACCCATGAGTGGCTCCTGGCCCAGGCGGCCAAATACAACGCGGTGATCACCGGCAGCGTGATCATCCAAGCCGCCGACGGCAGCCACCGCAACCGCCTGCTCTGGGCGCGGCCGGATGGCGAGGTGCTGCATTACGACAAGCGCCACCTGTTCCGTATGGCCGGCGAGCACGACCACTACACGCCGGGCGAGCGTCAGGTGCAGTTCGAGTTGAAGGGCTGGCGTATTCGGCCGTTGATTTGCTACGACCTGCGCTTCCCTGTGTGGAGCCGTGATGCGCAGGACACGGACTTGCTGCTGTACACCGCCAACTGGCCGGGTGCACGGCGCCAGCACTGGAACCGGTTATTGCCAGCACGAGCCATCGAAAATCTGTGCTACGTGGCGGCGGTGAACCGGGTGGGTACCGATGGCAAAGGCTTTGCCTACACCGGAGACAGTCAAGTGCTGGATTTCCAGGGTGAGACCTTGTTGAGTGCGGGGGAGGCGGATGGGGTGTTTCAGGTATGCCTGGAAGCGGCCGAGCTGGCGGCGTATCGCACCAAGTTTCCGGCGAACCTGGATGCCGATAGGTTTCAGTTTGTCTGATACACCGCTATCGCGGGCAAGCCCGCTCGCCACAAAAGCTCGGTTGCTTCAGATTTTGTGTCCACTGGCGGTTATGTAGATGCCGCGATGAGGCCCTTACAAACCACACAAATCTGCAACCCAACAAAAAAGGCCCCTGAGTTCTCACCCAGGGGCCTTTTGCATTTCAGCGTACTGGCTTACGCCGCTTTCGCTTCCTGCTGACTCAACGAACGGTTCAGCGCACTGAACAGCGCCTTGAAGCTCGCTGTGGTGATGTTTTCATCAATGCCCACGCCATGCACTGGGCGCTCGCCGTTCACACGCAGTTCAATGTAGGCCGCCGCCTTGGCGTTGGTGCCTGCACCGATGGCATGTTCGTTGTAGTCCATGATCTCCACGCCAATCGGCAGGCCAGCCACCAGCGCTTCCAGGGCGCCGTTGCCTTTGCCTTTCCAGTGCAGGTTGGTTTCGCCCTGGCCCTTGCCCGAGACTTCCACCTCGACAAAGCTGTTGCCGTTCTCTTCCTGCAGGCGATGGCTGACCAGCGCATACGGGGTGTTGGCTTGCAGGTATTCACGCTGCAGCAAAGCGTAGATCTGCGGTGCGGTCATCTCAAGACCCACGCGGTCGGTTTCAGCCTGCACCACTTGGCTGAACTCGATCTGCATGCGACGCGGCAAGCTGATGTCGTATTCCTGCTCCAGCAGGTAGGCGATGCCGCCTTTGCCCGACTGGCTATTCACACGAATCACCGCCTCGTAGCTGCGGCCAATGTCGGCCGGGTCGATCGGCAAATACGGTACTTCCCACAGTGCGTCGGCTTTCTGCTGGGTGAAACCTTTGCGGATCGCGTCCTGGTGGGAACCGGAGAACGCGGTGTGCACCAAGTCGCCGACGTACGGGTGACGTGGGTGCACCTGGATCTGGTTGCACTCCTCGACGACTTTGCGCACGCCGTCGATGTCGGAAAAGTCCAGCTGCGGGTCGAGGCCCTGGGTGTACATGTTCAGTGCCACAGTGACCAGGTCGACGTTACCGGTGCGCTCGCCGTTGCCGAACAGGCAGCCTTCGACACGGTCGGCGCCGGCCATCAGGCCCAGCTCGGTGGCGGCCACGCCAGTGCCACGGTCGTTGTGGGTGTGCAGGCTGATGATTACGCTGTCACGGCGGTTGATATGGCGACCGAACCACTCGATCTGGTCGGCATAGATGTTCGGTGTGGCGCATTCAACGGTGGCTGGCAAGTTGAGGATCATCTTGTGCTCAGGTGTTGGGTTCCACACCTCGATCACCGCGTCACACACTTCCTTGGCGAACTCCAGTTCAGTGGCGCTGAAGGTCTCCGGGGAATATTCGAAGGTCCACTGGGTTTCCGGCTGCTGGGCGGCGTATTTGACGAACAGCTTGGCCGCGTTGACGGCGATGGCCTTGATGCCGTCCTTGTCCTGGTTGAACACAATGCGGCGGAACGACGGCGAGGTGGCGTTGTACAAATGCACGATGGCTTTCTTGGCGCCGCGCAGGGATTCGAAGGTACGGGCGATCAAGTCTTCACGGCCCTGGGTCAGCACCTGGATGGTGGTGTCCTCGGGGATGTGATTGTCTTCGATCAAGGTGCGCACGAAGTCGAAGTCGGTTTGCGAAGCGGCCGGGAAGGAGGCTTCGATTTCCTTCACGCCCACCGCAACCAGGGTCTTCCAGAAACGCAGTTTTTTCGCGGCGTCCATCGGCTCGATCAGCGACTGGTTGCCATCACGCAGGTCGGAGCTGCACCAGATCGGCGCTTCGGTGATGGTTTTCGACGGCCAGGTGCGGTCCGGGATATCGATGGTCGGGAACGCGCGGTACTTCGAAGACGGGTCTTTGAGCATGCTCATCGGGAAATCCTTTGTTGTAGGGGCCGAGAAAAGGCGGCCTGCCGTGTAACTATTTTTGGGGATGAAGCGTGGGACGAGGCAGATCGATTCAGCCTGGCAGTCGTGCGCTGACGAGGCACAGGCTGCGGTGCTGGCGGAGCTGAATGAGGGTGTGAGAGGTTTTCATAAGCTCAACCCTAACCGCAGGGGTGAAAGATGGCAAGCAGTCGCTAAAAATTGAGAGAAGTTCTTGCTTTGAGTGAGTGGGCGAGATTTTGTAGCTGTATTAGTGGCTAATGACATTTTTATTTGCGCAGGCTAAACGAGGCGCGCAATTGCGGTGACAGGCTCACGCTATCGCGGGCAAGCCCGCTCCCACATTGGAATGCATTCAACTGTGGGAGCGGGCTTGCCCGCGATGAAGCTTGCGGCCCCACCGATCATCTCAGGGCTGGAAGGCGCCGATAAAAATCGCTGGGTCCACTCGTGCATCGTTGAGGCTGATGTTCCAGTGCATGTGCGGCCCGGTCGCACGGCCTGTCGAGCCGACCTTGCCCACCACCGCACCGCGTGCCAGTTGATCGCCCACCTTCACGTCGATCTTCGACATGTGGCAGAACATGCTGATAAAGCCTTGGCCGTGGTCGACGAACACGGTGTTGCCGTTGAAGAAGTAGTTGCCGGTCAGGATCACTTTACCTCCCGCCGGGGTTTTGATCGGCGTGCCGGCGCCGACAGCGAAGTCCAGGCCAGAATGCGGGTTGCGCTCCTCGCCGTTAAAGAACCGGCGCACACCAAACTTGCTCGACAGCGGCCCATTGACGGGTTTATCCAGCAGCAAGTTGCTTGGCGTGTTCGGGCTGAAACTGCGGTAAGCCTTGAGCTGCACGGCCAACTCGCCCTCGATGCGTTTGAGCTGCGCCGGGTCTGGGTTCACCTGGCTTTTGTTCTTCAACGTGATGTGCTGCTCGGGGTACTTCTTGAAGCCCACCACAAACGGCAGGTTTTGCCCGCCACTGGCGATGCGTTGGGTGCCGGGTTTAACCGCAAGCGGAATCCCGACGATCGCCAGCCAGTTGTTCTGTTCCTTGACCACCAATACCGGTCGGTTTTGGTAGGTCGCTTTCGGCGCCGTTGCCGAAGCACCCAGGTCGACCACTGCAACGCCACCGGGCACCGGCTTGTTCAGCAGCCGAGTGATGTAGCTGTCGGCGTGGGCATTGACGGTGAGGCACAACAGCATCAGCAGGCTAAATAGACGAGGCATCAATCAATCCAATAACGAAAGGGTGACGGGTGTCAGGTGGTTGTCTTCCACCCGCACCTGCAATTGGCCTTCACCGAGGCGCGCGGTCAGGCGCTGGCCGGTGTGGGTTTGCGCGGCATTGCGAATCGCCTGGCCGCGGTCGTCCAGCAAAATGCTGTAGCCACGGCCGAGGGTCGCCAGTGGGCTGACCACTTGCAGCG
This sequence comes from Pseudomonas sp. ArH3a, assembly GCF_022648765.1. Lineage (NCBI taxonomy): Bacteria > Pseudomonadati > Pseudomonadota > Gammaproteobacteria > Pseudomonadales > Pseudomonadaceae > Pseudomonas > Pseudomonas sp. ArH3a. The sequence goes on along the minus strand of NZ_CP080330.1, from coordinate 5,768,757 downwards.
TCTGCACCTGGCTTTGCAGTTGCAGGCGCCGCGCCTTGAGACCTTCGCGCATGGCACGCGGCAGGCGTTCGGCGAGGCTGTCCAGGCGTTGGCGCAGCAGGGCCAGTTGGCGGCCCGGGTGTTGGCCGGCGAGGCGGGTTTCCAGGCGAATCAGGCGTTCGCGGCGGGTATTGAGGCTGCGCTCGAAGGCGCGGCGCATGCGCATGTCCAGGTCATCCAGGCGCTGGGCCTGCTGGCGCAGCCGTTCGCCAGGGTGGCGCAGGCGGCGGGCCATGCCTTCCAGGCGCAGACGGTCGTGGCTCAACCGATTGCGCATCAACAGGACTAAGCGGCGATGCAGGCTTTCGACCTGGCGCACCAGATTGCTGGCGTCCGGCGCGAGCAATTCCGCGGCGGCCGAGGGCGTCGGTGCGCGCACGTCTGCCACAAAGTCCGTGATCGACACATCGGTCTCATGGCCGACGGCGCTGACGATGGGCGTAACGCAAGCATCCACCGCGCGGGCCACGGCTTCTTCGTTGAAGCACCACAGGTCTTCTAACGAGCCGCCGCCACGGGCCAGGATCAACGCGTCGAAGCCGCGCGCGTCGGCCAGTTTCAGTGCGCGCACAATCTGCGGGATCGCTTCGCGGCCTTGCACGGCGGTGGGGATCAACGTCAATTGCACCTGCGGCGCACGGCGGCGGAACACGCTGATGATGTCGCGGATCACCGCACCGGTAGGCGAACTGATAATGCCGATCTTCTGCGGGTGCGCCGGCAGCGGCACCTTGCGTTCGGCACTGAACAGGCCTTCAGCGCTGAGCTTTTCCTTCAAGGCATCGAAGGCCAGGCGCAGCGCGCCATCACCGGCAGGCTCCACGGTGTCGAGGATCAACTGGTAGTCGCCCCGGCCCTCGAACAGCGAGACCTTGCCGCGCACCTTCACCGCCAGGCCATCTTTCAACGCCTGGCGCACCCTGGCGGCATTGTTGCGAAACAACGCGCAACGTACCTGGGCGCCGCTGTCCTTGAGGGTGAAATACACGTGGCCGGAGGCCGGGCGGGCGAGGTTGGAGATCTCGCCTTCGACCCAGATATTGGTGAACACGTCTTCCAGCAACACCCGCGCGCGGCCGTTGAGCTGGCTGACAGTCAGGACTTCGCGGTCCAGGCCCAGACGGGCAAAAGGATCTTTAATCATGGGCGGCAGTTTATAGGCATTCGTGCAAGGTTTGGCAGAATTGCTCGACCAGCGCGCTCGGCGTCTGCGCGCAGGCCAGGGCCACGGTGCTGAGGCTGTCCGGGTCGGCCAGGGGTAAAAAGTGCAGGTTGGCGGGGGCGATGTCCTGCATGGATTTTGGTAACAAGGCAATACCGAAGCCGGCCTGGATCAGTTGCAACTGCGTGGTTTTGCGCGACATCACCCGTGCCGCCTTGGGGAAAAATCCTGCGCGCATGCACAACTCGGCTGACAGATAACTCAGGCCGCCGCGTTGGGGATGGGGGATCGAGATAAATGCTTCGTCCTTGAGTTGCGCCAATGCCACCGGCGCAGTGCTGCGCGCCAGCGCGTGATCAGGCGGCACCGCCAGCAACAGTTGTTCGCTGTATAAAGGCACCACTCGCACGCCTTCGCGCTGGCGCAACACCGGCAGGCGCAACAGCCCGACTTCGAGGCGGCCGTCGGCGATTTCCTCCAACTGCGCTTCGGAGGAAAGTTGGACGATGTCCATCGACACGCCAGGGCAACGCTTCAGCCAGTTGCTGATGCCTTGCAGCAAGGGGCCGCTCATCGGCACGGTGCTCGAATGGCTCAGGCGCAGCGTGCCCAACTGACCGTTGCCCACCTGTGTGGCCATTTCGCTGGCCTTGAGCAACTCGCCCAACAGGTTGCGCGCCCGTGGGTAGAAGGCTTCACCAGCCGCCGTCAGCCGTGGTTGGCGCGCGGTGCGTTCGAACAGCGGGGTTTGCAGCTGGGTTTCCAGCTCTTTGATCTGTCGGCTCAGGGCCGATTGCGCCACAAACAGACGTTCGGCGGCGGCGCTGAAGCTGCCACTGTCGGCGATTTCGACGAAGTAGCGCAGTTGGCGGGTGGAGATCACGCGTCATGCCTTTTCGAGATAGGTGGAGGGCTTTGAAGATATTAGTCGCAACACTCGACGATGGCTAAAGTGGGGGCCAACTCTTTCAAGGAAGTGCCCATGAACCCGGTTGAGCTGATGAGCCAGTGGTCGTTTGGCGGCGTTGATTGGCTAGTGATCGGCGTCGGCATTGTCGTCGCCTATATCGTGTTCGGTATCGCAGGCTTTGGTACGGCGCTGGTCGCCGGGCCGATCCTGATTGTGTTTATGCCGTTGTCGAAAATCATCCCGCTGCTGGTGCTGCTGGATTTCGTCGCGGCCTTTGGCAACCTGCTGCAATCACGGCGGGACGTGAACACGCCGGAGTTGCTGCGTTTGCTGCCGTGCATGGCAATCGGTTGCACACTCGGTGTGATCTTCTTGCTCAACCTGCATTCGGACCTGTTGCTGCTATTGATGGGGCTGTTTATCAGCGCCTATGCGATTTACAGCCTGGCGGTGAAAGCCCGGCCGACGCAGCTGGCGGCCGGCTGGTCGATTCCCATGGGCACCGTGGGCGGGTTGTTTGGTGCGTTGTTTGGCAGTGGCGGCTTTTTATATGCGATCTACCTGAACAGTCGTTTGCCCAAGGACGCGGCGCGGGCCACGCAAAGCGCGTTGATCAGTTGCAGCACGGTGGTGCGCTTGAGCTTGTTCCTGATTGCCGGGGTGTACGCTGATTTGCCGCTGTTGATGTTGGCGCTGTGCCTGTTACCGGCGATGGCCTTGGGGCTGTGGTGCGGGCGCAGGCTGACGATGCGCATGACGCGTGAAGCCTTTGTGCGGTTGGTGACGTGGTTGGTGTTGGCCAGCGGTATTGCGTTGATCGCCCGTTACTTGAGTACTTGACCTGTGGGTGTCAGGGATTAAGCTGCCGGGCTCTAGGGCCTCATCGCGGGCAAGCCCGGCTCCCACAGTTGATCGCATTCCAATGTGGGAGCCGGGCTTGCCCGCGATGAGGCCAGACGCCACACCGCAGGACTCCCAGGCCTCATGAACTCCCAAAGCATCCTTGTCCCGAAAATCTCCACCTTGCCCGTCCACGAACCCCGCGCCCGGGCGATCGTGCGTTGGCTGGTGCGCAAGAACATCATCAAGGAAGAGCTGACCACGTGCGGGCGCACCGGCAACCGCATGGCCTACGCCCTGGCCGATGGCGCCCGCGCGGTGGTGCTGCACCCCGAAGCGCTGCCGTTCAACGAGCCGATCAATGGCCTGGAGATCATCTACAAGCGCTGCATCTACACGCCGGCCAAAGGCTTTCTCGAAGAAGCCGGCTGCCCGGAATGCCTTAAAGAGGTCGGCGAGGCGCTGTTCGAAAGCCTGGAAGACTGGATGCCCGGCCACACCGACAACTTCACCTGCCCGCTGTGTGGGCATGAAGATGACATCAACGGGTTTCTATTTCTGCAGGAATGCGGGTTTTCCAACCTGGGGTTCATCTTCAACAACTGGGCGGAGGCGGGCTTCAAGCAGAGCTTTATCGATGAATTCGCCGACTGGCTGGACCAGAAGATGAGTTGGGTCAAAGTCGAGCTTTAACCCGATCGTCGCGCTCGTACTGATTCTGATCGTTCCCGCGCTCCTGCGTGGGAATGCATCCCGTGACGCTGTGCGTCACCATTGCGCAGGGTTCTAACCTTACGCTGACCCCGGACGCGGAACGTCCAAGGAGGCGTTCCTTTGCTGCGCGTGGGGACGATCAGATTACCCTTCTATCAGTATTACCAAGTTTGTCAGAGTTTTACATTGAGCCTGACAGGGTGCATGTATATAATGGCGCGCTTCCATTTTCCCGCTCGGGAGCCCCCGCGATGCTGCGTATCAGCCAAGAAGCTCTGACATTCGACGACATTCTCCTAGTGCCCGGTTATTCCGAGGTGCTTCCTAACGAAGTCAGTCTCAAGACCCGCCTAACCCGTGGCATCGAGCTGAATATTCCCCTGGTTTCTGCTGCCATGGACACCGTCACCGAAGCCCGTTTGGCAATTGCCATGGCTCAGGAAGGCGGCATCGGCATCATCCACAAGAACATGACCATCGAGCAGCAAGCTGCCGAAGTGCGCAAGGTCAAGCGTTACGAAGCCGGTGTGGTGAAAGATCCAATCACCATCGAAGCCGACGCCACCGTGCGTGACCTGTTCGAACTGACCAGCCTGCACAATATCTCCGGCGTTCCGGTACTGCACGATGGCGACTTGGTCGGCATCGTCACTTCCCGTGACGTGCGTTTCGAGAACCGTCTTGAAGTCACCGTCCGCGAAGTGATGACGCCTAAAGAGCGCCTCGTCACTGTCCGCGAAGGTGCTGACAAGGACGACGCTCGTGAGTTGCTGCACAAGCACCGCATCGAACGCGTGCTGATCGTCGACGACAAATTCGCCCTCAAAGGCATGATGACCGTCAACGACATCGAAAAAGCCAAGGCCTACCCGTTGGCCAGCAAGGATGACCAAGGTCGTCTGCGCGTTGGCGCCGCTGTGGGTACCGGTAAAGACACCGGTGACCGCGTGGCGGCCTTGGTTGCTGCCGGTGTTGACGTGGTAGTGGTCGACACCGCCCACGGTCACTCCAAAGGCGTGATCGAGCGCGTTCGCTGGGTCAAACAGAACTTCCCTGACGTCCAGGTGATCGGCGGCAACATTGCCACCGGCGCAGCCGCCAAGGCCCTGGCCGAAGCCGGCGCCGATGCGGTCAAGGTCGGTATCGGCCCTGGCTCGATCTGCACCACGCGCATCGTCGCCGGTGTGGGCGTGCCGCAAATCAGCGCCATCGCCAACGTCGCCGCTGCCCTTGAAGGCACGGGCGTACCGTTGATCGCCGACGGCGGCATCCGTTTCTCCGGTGACCTGTCCAAGGCCATCGTAGCCGGTGCTTCCTGCGTGATGATGGGCTCGATGTTCGCCGGTACTGAAGAAGCGCCGGGCGAGATCGAACTGTTCCAGGGCCGTTCGTACAAGGCTTACCGTGGCATGGGTTCGCTGGGCGCCATGTCCCAGGCGCAAGGTTCCTCCGATCGTTACTTCCAGGACTCCTCGGCAGGCGCCGAGAAGCTCGTACCGGAAGGCATCGAAGGCCGTGTGCCGTACAAAGGCACCCTCAGCGCGATCATCCATCAACTGATGGGCGGCCTGCGTTCCTCGATGGGTTACACCGGCAGCGCCAACATCGAAGAAATGCGCACCAAGCCAGAGTTCGTGCGGATCACCGGCGCTGGCATGGCTGAGTCCCATGTCCACGACGTGCAGATCACCAAGGAAGCGCCAAACTACCGCGTAGGTTGAGGCTTCCAGCAAAACGTTAAGTAACCGGGGCTGTTTTATTCAGCCCCGAGTTGTTTCTGATTCATTAGACGAGACTGACTTCATGGCCCTCGACATTCACGCCCACCGCATCCTGATCCTCGACTTCGGTTCCCAGTACACCCAGCTGATCGCCCGCCGCGTGCGTGAAATCGGCGTGTACTGCGAACTGCATCCGTTCGACATGGATGACGAAGCGATCCGCGAATTCGCACCTAAAGGCGTCATCCTCGCCGGTGGCCCTGAGTCCGTGCACGAAGCCAACAGCCCGCGCTGCCCGCAAGCCGTGTTTGACCTGGGCGTGCCCGTCTTCGGTATCTGCTACGGCATGCAGACCATGGCCGAGCAACTGGGCGGCAAGGTTGAAGGTTCCGAACTGCGTGAATTCGGTTACGCCCGTGTCGACGTGGTCGGCAAGAGCCGCCTGCTGGATGGCATCGAAGACCACATCGACGCCGACGGCCTGTTCGGCCTCGACGTGTGGATGAGCCACGGTGACAAGGTCACCAAGATGCCGGAAGACTTCCACATTCTGGCCAGCACCCCGAGCTGCCCGATCGCCGGCATGTTCAACGACGAGCGCGGCTACTACGGCGTGCAGTTCCACCCGGAAGTGACCCACACCAAGCAAGGCGGGCGCATCCTGTCGCGCTTCATCCTCGACATCTGCCAGTGCGAAGCGCTGTGGACCCCGTCGAAAATCGCTGAAGACGCCATCGCCAATGTGCGTGCCCAAGTCGGCACCGACAACGTGCTGCTCGGCCTGTCCGGCGGCGTTGACTCCTCCGTGGTTGCCGCGCTGCTGCACAAAGCCATCGGCGACCAACTGACCTGCGTCTTCGTCGACAACGGCCTGCTGCGCCTGCACGAAGGCGAGCAAGTGATGGCCATGTTCGCCGAGAACATGGGCGTCAAGGTGATCCGCGCCAACGCTGAAGATCAGTTCTTGAACAACCTGGCCGGCGAGTCCGACCCAGAGAAGAAGCGCAAGATCATCGGCCGCACCTTCATCGACGTATTCGATGCCCAGGCCAAACACCTGGACAACATCAAGTACCTCGCCCAGGGCACCATCTACCCCGACGTGATCGAGTCGGCCGGCGCCAAGAGCGGCAAGGCCCACGTGATCAAGTCCCACCACAACGTGGGTGGCCTGCCTGAGGAAATGAACCTCAAGCTGGTAGAACCGCTGCGTGAACTGTTCAAGGACGAAGTCCGCCGTCTGGGCCTGGAACTCGGCCTGCCGTACGACATGGTCTACCGCCACCCATTCCCAGGCCCGGGCCTGGGCGTGCGCATCCTGGGTGAAGTGAAGAAGGAATACGCCGACCTGCTGCGTCGCGCCGACCACATCTTCATCGAAGAACTGCGCAAAGCCGACTGGTACCACAAAGTCAGCCAAGCCTTCGTGGTGTTCCAGCCGGTGAAATCGGTTGGCGTTGTAGGCGATGGCCGTCGTTACGCCTGGGTTGTGGCCCTGCGTGCGGTGGAAACCATCGACTTCATGACCGCGCGTTGGGCGCACCTGCCGTATGAGCTGCTGGAAACTGTCAGCGGCCGTATCATCAATGAGATCGAAGGTATTTCGCGCGTGACGTATGACGTGTCGAGCAAGCCGCCGGCGACGATTGAGTGGGAATGATGGGACGTCCGGCATTGCCCGGCACTATCTAGCAAGAAATGCCCTGGAGCCCGCGTAATTGCGGGCTTTTGGCTTTTTTGGGCTCCCCTGGCTCGCCGATGCTGGCGGTCGAGAAGGCGCAACTGCCCAGCGCTGCTACCGCCGACATCCCTGCGGTGCCAGATGGCTCAATCCCTAATGGATTACCGGCGGCCTTCGCACACCGGTGATTCTCCGATGCGGCCTTCCTTGCACAGGTCAATGTTATCTGTGCGCTTGAAGCCGGAGTCTTTCATGCAATAAAACTGCGTGAGTACCTGGTCAATCGGCGTTCTGTCCCCCGTCCCTGTGAGGTTGGTATAGCCGCATGCGGTCATAGCGTTCTTGACGCCCTTTTCAGACACCCCGGCCTTCTTCCAATTGGTAAATTCCGGAGGCGGCGGTTGAAAGCCCCTTCCCGTGCAGCCAACCAGTAATACAGCGCAAAAACTCAGCAACAGGCTTCTCGTGCACATGGCGTTATTCTTCATATTTTGACTCGGATAAGTATGAGATGCCGTGGGGTGAATCTTTCCAGAAAGGCTTGCGAGCGGCTCCATCATCGTCATGGCCGTTGAGCATTGTTTTATCGCTGTCCAGCATGACCGCGCAGCGAGACCATGAAGCCATAACAACCCCCGGCCATGTGCTGGGGCTTTGCATTTTGGGCTCCACGCATTTCAGAAAAACTCATCCAGCAAGCAGTAAAACCTCATGCGCTGCTCATCAGGCTCAACACCATAACGCTCGAAAAATGGCTTCACCCATTCCGGTCCAAGGTTACGTTCGATGCTACGCGCCGCCAGCGCCAAGTCTTGATAACGGTCGCTGACGCCCAGGCGCCCGCAGTCGATAAAGCCGCTGAAACGGCCGCCTTGCACCATGAAATTTGGCAGGCAGGCGTCACCGTGGGCCACCACCAGATCATGGGTGTTTGGCTGAGTCGACAAGAGTTCGGCGAGCACATCTTCGGCGCTGCGTCCGAGGCGTTCGTCGTCGAAATCCGCCGCATCGACCAGCCCGGCACTGACGTGCTGCCGAGCGAGCGCGATGCGCTGGTCAAGGGTGTGATCGAAGGGGCATTGCGCAATAGGTATCTGGTGCAAGGTACGCAGGGCTGTCGCCAAAATGTCGACAATTTGGGCGGCTGACAGCGTGTTTGCGCTGGCCAGATCCTGCCCCGGTACGGCGGTCATCAGCAGCCAGTGGTGATGGTTTTCTGTGAGCGCATCGAGCACGACGGGCGCCGGCAAATTAACCTGCTGGAGCCACCGAAGGCGTTCAATTTCGTGCGCAAGTTCGCCGAATTCGCCCACAGGCTCAGCCTTCAGGAACAGGTCTGCTCCACCGTCCTGGTGCAGCCGAAACACGTCCGCCCGCGATTCGCCGATGGCTTGTTGCTCAATCAGCGCCTGCGGGAACTGTTCGCGCCACTTGCTGGGGATATTCACGGTGTTTGCCCTTTTTCGCCTCAGCGCCGCGCGATGTCCGAAAAGTAAAACTTATCCAACGTATGCCGTGATTCGGTGTACTCGAACTGCCGCCCATCCTGCAAAAACGTCTGGTTGCTCACCACGATCACATGGCTTTGGCCATCGAGGTCCAGGTGTGCCTGGTCGTCTTTGCTGCGCGGCAGGGCTTCGATGGTACGTTGGGCGAAGCTGATGTGCAGCTGCAGCGTTTGCTCGATAAACGCGTAGATCGACTGCTCGGCGATGTCGCGGTCAAGGCCTGGGATCAGCTCGGCGACGAAGTGGTTGATGTCGAGGATCACCCGTTTGCCGCCGATGCGCCGTACCCGTTTGATGCGGGTGATCAGGGTGCCGGGTTCGGCTTCGATGTGTTGCAGCAGCGAGCCTTCCAGCGGGAATTGGCTGAAATCGACGACTTCAGTGCGTACGTCATCGCCCAGGTCGGCATGGGTTTCGTGGAAGCTAACGATGCCGCCCAACTGGAACTCGATGGGGTTGGGCGACAACACAAAGGTGCCCTTGCCGTGGATTTTTTGCGCAAACCCGCGTTCCTGCAACTGCTCGATCGCACGACGCACGGTGCCACGGCTGGCTTGGTAGGCGTCCATCAGTTCGGTTTCGGAGGGAAGGCGCGTGCCGCGTTGCAGGCGTTCGGTGGTGATGCTGGCAAGCAGATCCGTATAGATCTGGTTGTATTTGCTCATGGTTTGGCTCTATGCCCGACTTGATGAAGGTGGACTGCGCAGTTCAAGGCAGGAACCTTAGTGGCAGAGGTGAAGTTTGTCCATTGGACCCACATGGAAGAAAGGGAAATATCTGACTCAAAATTCAGAAATATAAACAATTTGTTACTCGTACAGACGAGTTGTTGATTTAACTCGTACAGACGAGTACTTTTGGCCTCGGCGTGCTGCCAATGACTGCCCCCAAATAAAAAAATTAAAGTGGAAACCAAGCATGAGCCACGACTATTCGACTATTGCCCACCAGATTCTCGAGAACCTCGGGGGCCGCGACAACCTTGAGCAAGCTGCCCACTGCGTGACCCGCCTGCGACTGGCGCTCAAGGACCCGAGTCTGGTCAACAGCAGCGCGTTGAACCAGGTCGACCTGGTCAAGGGCTCGTTCTTCACTGGCGGCCTGTTCCAGGTAGTGATCGGCCCAGGCGAGGTGGAAAAGGTCTACGCCGCCCTGCGCGAACAGACCGGCCTTGCCGCCGCCACCATCGCTGACGTGAAGAAGAAGGGCGCTGACAAGACCAACGCCATGCAGCGTCTGGTGCGCGTATTTTCCGATGTGTTCATGCCGATCCTGCCTGCGCTGATCATCGCCGGCCTGCTGATGGGCATAAACAACCTGATGGGCGCCCAGGGCATGTTCATCGAGGGCAAGACGCTGCTGGAGGCGTATCCGAACCTGGATGGCCTGTGGAGCCTGATCAACCTGATGGCCAACACCTCGTTCGTGTTCCTGCCGGCGCTGGTGGGCTGGTCGGCGGCCAAGCGGTTTGGCGGCAGTGAAATCCTCGGCATCGTGCTCGGCCTGATGCTGGTACACCCCGACCTGCTCAATGCCTGGAACTACGGCAAGGCGGTGGCCGGCCTCGACGGCCAGAGCCTGCCGTACTTCGATATTTTCGGCTGGTTCAAGATTGAAAAAGTCGGTTATCAGGGGCAGATCCTGCCGATCCTGATGGCGGCGTATGTGATGAGCGTCATCGAAAAATGGCTGCGGGCCCGCGTGCCTAACGCGATTCAACTGCTGGTGGTGCCGATCACCACCATCGTCGTGACCGGCGTGCTGGCACTGGCGATCATCGGCCCGATCACTCGTCACCTGGGCATCCTGATTACCGAAGGCGTGGTCACCTTGTTTGACCTAGCACCCATGGTCGGCGGTGCGATTTTCGGCCTGCTGTACGCGCCGCTGGTGATCACCGGCATGCACCATATGTTCCTCGCTGTGGACCTGCAGCTCATCTCTACCCAGGGCGGCACCTTTATCTGGCCGATGATCGTCATGTCCAACTTGGCCCAGGGCAGCGCCGCACTTGGCGTGTTCTACATGACCCGCAATGCGCGGGACAAAAGCATGGCCTCGACCTCGGCGATTTCCGCCTACTTCGGCATCACTGAGCCGGCGATGTTTGGCGTGAACCTGCGCTTCAAATTTCCGTTCTACGCCGCCCTGTTGGGGTCGGCACTGGGCAGCATTTTCCTGTCGCTGAACAAGGTGACCGCCTCGGCCATCGGCGTGGGTGGCTTGCCGGCGTTTATCTCAATCCTTCCGCAGTACATCCCGGTTTTTGTCATCGGGATGGTCATCGCGATTGTGGTGCCGTTTGTTCTGACCTGTGCGTTAAGCATGAAAATTGTGCGGCCGGGGTATCGCGTCGCCTGACCGACCGCTTTCGCGAGCAAGCCCGCTCCCACATTTGATCGCATTCCAAGCTGAAGGAGTCTCCATGCAAAACTGGCAACACTCGGTGATCTACCAGATCTACCCTAAAAGCTTCCATAGCCACGCGGGTAACGCCACCGGTGACCTGCTGGGCATCGTGGACAAGCTCGATTACCTCAAGTGGCTGGGCGTGGATTGCCTGTGGATCACCCCGTTCCTGCGCTCGCCGCAACGCGACAACGGCTATGACATCAGCGACTACTACGCCATCGACCCCAGCTACGGCACCATGGCCGACTGCGACCTGCTGATCAGCGAAGCGGCCAAGCGCGGCATCAAGCTGATGCTCGACATTGTGGTCAACCACACTTCCATTGAGCACGAGTGGTTCCAGCAAGCGCGCAGCAGCCTCGACAACCCGTACCGCGACTTCTACATCTGGCGCGACCAGCCGAATAACTGGGAATCCAAGTTCGGCGGTTCGGCCTGGGAATACGAGGCGCAAACCGGCCAGTACTTCCTGCACCTGTTCGACCACACCCAGGCCGACCTGAATTGGGACAACCCCAAGGTGCGCGCCGAAGTGTTCAAGCTGATGCGCTTCTGGCGCGACAAAGGCGTGGGTGGTTTCCGCTTGGACGTGATCAACCTGATTTCCAAACCCGCCGATTTCCCCGAAGACAACACCGACGGCCGCCGCTTCTACACCGACGGCCCGAACGTGCACGAATACCTGCAGGAAATGCACCGCGAAGTCTTCGAGGGGCACGACCTGATCAACGTCGGCGAGATGTCGTCCACCAGCCTGGAACACTGCATTCGCTACTCCAATCCGGCGTCGAAAGAGCTGTCGATGACCTTCAACTTTCATCACCTGAAAGTGGATTACCCGAACCTGCAAAAGTGGGTGAAGGCCGACTTCGATTTCCTGCAACTCAAGCAAATTTTTTCCGACTGGCAACTGGGCATGCAGGCCGGTGGCGGCTGGAACGCGCTGTTCTGGTGTAACCACGACCAGCCGCGGGTGGTTTCGCGTTTTGGTGACGACGGCGAGCACCGTGTGGTCTCGGCCAAGATGCTTGCCACCGCGCTGCACTTCCTCCAAGGCACGCCGTATGTGTACCAGGGCGAAGAGCTGGGCATGACCAATCCGGGCTTCGACAGAATCGAACAGTACCGCGATGTCGAGACCCTGAACATCTTCCGTCTCAAGCGTGATGCGGGTGAATCCGAGGCGTCGAGCATGGCGGCGATCATGCAGAAGTCCCGCGACAACGGCCGCACGCCGATGCAATGGAGCAGCAACGCCAACGCCGGTTTCAGCACGGGTGAACCGTGGATCGGCATCCCGGCGAATGCGCAGCAGATCAACGTCGAGAGCCAACTGGATGACCCAGACTCGGTGTTGCATCACTACCGCGCGCTGATCGCGCTGCGTCGCCTTGAGCCGCTGATCCAGGAAGGCGTTTATCGCCAGTTGCTACAAGACCATCTCCAGGTTTGGGCGTACGTGCGCGAAGGGCAGGGCGAGCGCTTGCTGGTGCTGAATAACTTTTATGCCAAGCCCTGCGAAATCCAACTGCCCCAAGGCGTCATCGACGCGACGAGCGAGCAACGCCTGCTGATCAGCAACTACCCCGACTGCCCGGTGCGTACGCGCACGGTGGTGTTGCGACCTTACGAATCGTTTGTGCTGCACCTCAAGGATTGAGGCCCGCTGTAACCCCCGTATGAGCGTGCGGGGGCGCTTGAAAAAATCATAATAAAAATACCGGAGTGCTTCATGAAAACAACAATAAAGCTGGGCCTCATTGCATCATGTCTTAGCGCACCTTTTGCCGCTCAGGCCCTCGAGTTTGCTGGTTACTTGCGCAGCGGCGCGGGCACTTCAACGGGCAGCGGCAAGCAGCAATGCTTCCAACTGCCGGGGGCGCAATCCAAATACCGCTTGGGCAACGAATGCGAGCAATACGCCGAACTTGAATTGCGCCAGGACCTGCTGACCCTCGACGACGGCTCGGTGCTCAGCGTCGATGCCATGGCATCGCTGTACAACAAGTACGACCGTGCCCTGAAATTCCAGGGCGAAGACAACGGCTCGGCGCGCATGCCGCAGATGTATGCGCAGTGGTCCAACCTGCCCAGCCTCAATGGCGGCTCGGTGTGGGCCGGGCGGCGTTACTACAAACGTAACGACATCCATATCTCCGACTTCTACTACTGGAACCAGAGCGCCACCGGCGGCGGTGTCGAGGACGTAAAAATCGGCGACCTCAAATACAGCTACGCCCTGTCGCGCAAAGACAACCTGTACCAGAAGGAATACGCCACCCGCCACGACTTCAACGTCGCGGGCTTCAAGACCAACCCCGGCGGTGAGCTCGAGTTGGGCTTGAGCTACATTGAAAAAGCCGGCGGGCGTGATGCCAACAGTGGCTGGGCGATCACGGCGCAGCATGTGCAAAAAGCTTTCCTTGGCGGTAAAAACAAATTCGCCTTGCAGTACGGCGAAGGCCCCGGCACCGGCTTGGGCTACACCGGTAATACGGCCCTGGATAACAGCAGCAAAAGCTACCGCGCCGTGGAGTTTTTCGACTGGCAGATCACCCCGCGTTTCGGCGGGCAGGTCGAGGCGGTGTACCAGAAAGACATTCGCCCAGGCAGCCAGGACCAGACCTGGATGTCCATCGGTGTGCGCCCGGCGTATGCCATCAGCGAACAGTTCAAGCTGGTCACCGAACTTGGGCATGATCAGGTCGACGCTGCCGGCGGTACGCGCAAGCTGAGCAAATTTACCTTTGCCCCGACCTGGTCGCCTAAAGGCCCAGATTTCTGGGCACGGCCGGAAGTGCGTTTGTACTACACCTATGCAACCTGGAACGAAGCGGCCAAGCGTGCGGCAAATGAACTGGCGGCGGGCTCGGCGTTGTCCGACACCGGCGCCTACGGCACGGCGCGGCATGGCTCGAACGTGGGTGTGCAGGTCGAATACTGGTGGAAATAAACACGGACTCACTGTGGGAGCTGGCTTGCCTGCGATGCGAGCGACTCGGTTTTTCAGTGACACCGAGGCGATGCTATCGCAGGCAAGCCAGCTCCCACATTGGACCGTTGTTGGCCCTATGATTTTTACAGAACAAAACAGCAGGTGAAGTCATGACCACAACTCAACCCCTGGAACTGCTGGCGCCGCTGTCCGGTGTGCTGCTGGCGCTGGATCAGGTGCCCGACCCGGTGTTCGCCAGTCGCATGATCGGCGACGGCCTGTGCATCGATCCCACCTCGCAGACCCTTTGCGCGCCGTTGGCCGGGGTGATCAGCAGTATCCAGGACAGTGGTCATGCGGTCAGCGTTACCGACGACAACGGCGTCCAGGTGCTGATGCATATCGGCCTGGACACCGTAAACCTGGCGGGCCAGGGCTTCACGCCGCTGGTGAAGGAAGGCCAGCGGGTGGAGGTCGGGCAGCCGCTGATTGAATTCGATGCTGACTACGTGGCGCTCAATGCACGCAGTTTGCTGACCTTGATGTTGGTGGTCAGCGGCGAGCCGTTTACGCTGCTGACGCCGGACGGTGCTCTGGTGGATGTGGGCCAGCCGCTGCTGCGTGTGTCACCTGGCGAAGCGGCTGCAACAGTGGATGAGGAGGAGGGCGATGCACTGTTCTCCAAACCGCTGACCTTGCCCAACGCCAACGGCTTGCACGCGCGTCCTGCGGCGGTGTTTGCCCAGGCGGCGAAGGGGTTCAGCGCGAGCATTTACCTGCACAAGCAAACCCAGAGCGCCAACGCAAAATCCTTGGTGGCGATCATGGCGTTGCAAACCGTGCAGGGCGATTCCTTGCAGGTGAGCGCGGCCGGCGACGATGCCGAAGCGGCAATCAACGCGCTGGTGGCGCTGTTGGCCGAGGGCTGTGGCGAGACAATCGCGCCAACGCGTGAAGTGGTCAAACCTGTCGCGCCGGTATCGTCGGCCACCTTGTTGCGCGGCGTGTGTGCGTCGCCGGGTTCGGCGTTTGGCCAGGTGGTGCAAGTGGCTGAGCCGGAACTGAACATTACCGAAGCCGGGAGTGGCGAGGCGATTGAGCGTGCCGCACTGGCGCGTGGCCTGTTGGCGGCCGCCGAGGCGCTGCAAGCCTTGCAAGCCAAAGCGGCCGGCAGTGCCCAGGCGGAGATTTTTCGCGCCCATCAAGAACTGCTCGAAGATCCAACCTTGCTCGAGCAAGCCCATGCCCAGTTGGCTAATGGCAAAAGTGCTGCTTTTGCCTGGAACCGGGCCACGGTGACCACTGCCACCTTGTTCCAGGGCCTGGGCAATGCACTGCTCGCCGAACGTGCGGCGGACTTGGCCGATGTGGGCCAGCGCGTGCTCAAACTGATCCTCGGTATCCAGGACCGGGCATGGGATTTACCCGAGCAGGCCATCCTGATCGCCGAGCAACTGACCCCGTCGCAAACCGCCAGCCTGGATACGCGCAAGGTGCTGGGGTTTGTCACCGTCGGCGGCGGGGCGACCAGCCATGTCGCGATCCTCGCTCGCGCGCTCGGCCTGCCGGCGATTTGCGGTGTGCCGGTGCACGTGCTGACGCTGGCCAATGGCAAACAAGTCCTGCTCGACGCCGACAAAGGTGAGCTGCACCTGGTGCCGGACCTGGCTGAAATCGAAAAACTGCAGGCTGCCCGCTATCAGCAAATGCAGCGCCGTCAGCGTGAAGTGGCGCAAGCCGCCTTGCCGGCCACCACCCGCGACGGCCATCACGTCGAGGTCACGGCCAACGTCGCGTCGTTGCAGGAGGTCGAGCAATCCCTGGCCTTGGGCGGTGAAGGCGTCGGCCTGTTGCGTTCGGAGTTCCTCTACCTGGACCGCAACCGCGCACCCAGCCCCGAGGAGCAGGCCGGCACTTACACCGCCATCGCCCGCGCCCTGGGCACCGAGCGTAATTTGGTGGTGCGCACCCTGGACGTCGGTGGCGACAAGCCGTTGGCCTATGTACCGATGGAAAGCGAAACCAACCCGTTCCTCGGCTTGCGCGGTATTCGCCTGTGCCTGGAGCGCCCGGAGCTGCTGCGCGAACAGTTCCGCGCGATCCTCGCCAGCGCCGGTTTCGCACGGCTGCATATCATGTTGCCGATGGTCAGCCTGTTGTCGGAGCTGCACCTGGCGCGCAAGATTCTTGAGGAGGAAGCGCTGGCGCTGGGGCTCAAGGAACTGCCAAAGCTGGGGATCATGATCGAGGTGCCGTCTGCGGCGCTGATGGCCGACGTTTTTGCCCCGCATGTGGATTTCTTCTCCATTGGCACCAATGACCTGACCCAATACACCCTGGCCATGGACCGTGACCATCCACGTTTGGCGAGCCAGGCCGACAGCTTTCACCCGTCGGTACTGCGCCTGATTGCCACCACCGTCAAGGCCGCGCATGCCCATGGCAAGTGGGTCGGTGTGTGTGGTGCGCTGGCGTCCGAAGCGCTGGCGGTGCCGGTGTTGATCGGGCTCGGCGTGGATGAATTGTCGGTCAGCGTGCCGCTGATCCCGACCATCAAGGCCACCGTGCGTGAGCTGGACCTGGCCGACTGCCAGAGCATCGCCCGCCAGGTGCTGGGCTTGGAAGAAGCCGCCCAAGTACGCGAGGCCCTGCGCCTGTACCACGCGGCCACTGTTGAAACCTCACCTGTTGTGGAGCACTGAGCATGTTCGAGAAATTGCAGCGGGCGTTCTGGAAAGCCCT
Source organism: Pseudomonas sp. ArH3a (assembly GCF_022648765.1). Taxonomy (NCBI): domain Bacteria; kingdom Pseudomonadati; phylum Pseudomonadota; class Gammaproteobacteria; order Pseudomonadales; family Pseudomonadaceae; genus Pseudomonas; species Pseudomonas sp. ArH3a. Next base: position 5,752,093 of record NZ_CP080330.1, on the reverse strand, counting down.
GACCCCGGACTTGATTGCCGAGACGGCGGTGACGGCGACCCCGAGTCTGTTGTCGGCCGATGTACTGAAGGCATTGGGCGGCGCGGATAACCTCAAGTCACAACAACGCGTGGCGCTGACGCGGGTGCGTGTGCAATTGCAGGATGCGGGGCGGTTGGATGAACCGGCACTCAAGGCGGCGGGTGTGCCGGGTGTGATGGTCTTGACCGGTGGGGTCGTTCATTTGATCACCGGTCTCTAAGCCAAGAGCAGATCTATATGTGGGAGCGGGCTTGCTCGCGAAGAGGGAGTGTCAGTCACCAGATGTATCGACTGACCCACCGCTTTCGCGAGCAAGCCCGCTCCCACATTAGTTTTGTGATGTTTGGGAGAGCGCTACAGCTTCGGGTTATCTTCCGGCGGCTTGGTCTTATCCACACCCGGCACATGCAAGTTGCCTTCGACCACCTGGTTGCCTTCCAGCTGCGGCTGGGTCACCCAGGTGAGGATGTCGTAGTAACGCCGGATGTTCGCCACAAAGTGCACCGGCTCGCCGCCGCGCGCATAGCCGTAACGGGTCTTGCTGTACCACTGCTTCTGCGACAGGCGCGGCAACATCTTCTTAACGTCTAGCCACTTGTTCGGGTTCAGGCCATCCTTCTTCGCCAACGTGCGTGCGTCTTCCAGATGGCCGGTGCCGACGTTGTAGGCGGCGAGGGCGAACCAGGTGCGATCCGGCTCGGCGATGCTATCGTCCAGCTCATCCTTGATCTTGGCCAGGTATTTGGCGCCGCCCATGATGCTTTGCTTAGCATCCAGGCGGTTGGACACGCCCATCGCCTGGGCGGTGTTCTGGGTCAGCATCATCAGGCCGCGCACGCCGGTCTTGGAGGTGACGGTCGGTTGCCACAGCGATTCCTGATAGCCGATGGCTGCTAATAGGCGCCAATCGACTTTTTCTTTCTTGGCGTAGGCCCGGAAGTCCTTCTCGTATTTGGGCAAGCGTTGCTGCAAGTGCTGGGCAAAGGTGTAGGCGCCGACATAACCGAGTACATCCACGTGCCCGTAATAGCGGTCTTTAAGGCGCTGCAGGGTGCCGTTCTTCTCGACCTTGTCCAGGTAGCTGTTGATCTCGTTGAGCAGGCTGTTGTCGTCACCGGCCGCCACGGCCCAGCTCTGATTGCTGGCATTGCCGAGGTCGAAGGCCACGCGCACGTTGGGGAAGTACACCTGGTTCATCGCGACTTCGTTGGAGTCCACTAGGGTCAGGTCGATTTGACCCTCGTCGACCATGCGCAGTAGGTCGACCACCTCAACGGCGTCGGATTCTTCGTATTCAATCGCAGGGTTCTGCTTTTTAAGCGCCGCCAATTGCTCGGCGTGGATGCTGCCCTTGAGCACCATGATCTTCTTGCCCACCAAGTCTGCCGGAGCAGTAGGCCGGGACTGGCCATTGCGGTAGATGATCTGCGGGGTCACTTCCAGGTAAGGATGGGAGAAACGCACCTGCTGCTTGCGCTGCTCGCTGCTGACCAGGCCGGCGGCAGCCAGAACCGGGCCGTTGGGTTTACCCAATTGGCCGAACAGGTCATCGAGGTTGTCGGCCGTCTCGATTTCCAGCTTAACGCCCAGGTCGTCGGCAAAGCGCTTGACCAGTTCGTATTCGAAACCGGTTTCACCGTTGCGGTCCTGGAAATAAGTAGCGGGGCTGTTCCGGGTAATCACCCGCAATACGCCATCCTCCTTGATTCGCTCGAGCGTGCTGGGTTTATCAACACAGGCGCTGAGCATCAGGAAGAGTCCGGTTGCGATAAGCCATTTGGCGCATCGCGGGCGCAAAGCAGTAGGGGAGAACATCTGCGCAGTATACGCAAACGGCCCACGGCGCCATATCTCGACAGCAGGGGACTTGTCTGCTAGCACCCTCAAAACTGGGCTGCAGCCCGCAGAAACGCGGGTTGGCGAGGGTTTATGACGGTTAAAATAACTGCGCGCCAACCCTTGGAAAACGCCCCGATACCGTGCAAACCCTGCCAACTGACGTTCGGCAGCGGTCAGCCGTGCCGTTTCGGGTGCCGTTGGCGACGGTTTACGCTAGAATGCACGGCCTCAAAGCACACCCCTTCCCGAGGCTGTCCCGAAGATGTTGATCCTGCGCGGCGCTCCTGCCCTTTCTGCCTTTCGCCACAGCAAACTCCTTGAGCAACTGAGCCAAAAGGTTCCAACGGTTACAGGCTTGTATGCTGAATTTGCTCACTTCGCCGACGTTACCGGCGTGTTGACCGCCGACGAACAGCAAGTGCTGGCACGCCTTCTGAAGTACGGCCCAAGCGTTCCCGTTCAAGAGCCTAACGGCCGCTTGTTCCTGGTTCTGCCACGGTTCGGCACCATCTCGCCCTGGTCGAGCAAGGCCAGTGATATCGCCCGCAACTGTGGCCTGGAAAAAATCCAGCGCCTGGAGCGCGGTATCGCTTTCTACGTCGCTGGCCAGTTCAGCGATGCCGAAGCCGAGCTGATCGCCAGCAGCCTGCACGACCGCATGACCCAGATCATCGTCAGCCAGCTGGAACAGGCTGCCGGCCTGTTCAGCCATGCCGAGCCCAAACCGCTGACCGCGATTGATGTGCTTGGCGGTGGCCGCGCCGCCCTCGAGAAGGCCAACACCGAACTGGGCCTGGCCCTGGCTGAAGACGAGATCGACTACCTGGTCAACGCCTTCACCGGCCTTGCGCGCAACCCGCATGACATCGAGCTTATGATGTTTGCGCAGGCCAACTCCGAGCACTGCCGTCACAAGATCTTCAACGCCAGTTGGGATATCGACGGCCAGAGCCAGGAAAAAAGCCTGTTCGGCATGATCAAGAACACCTACGTGATGCACAGCGAAGGCGTTCTGTCGGCTTATAAAGACAACGCCTCGGTGATCGTCGGCTCCGTCGCCGGCCGTTTCTTCCCGGACCCTGAAACCCGCCAGTACGGCGCGGTGCAGGAGCCGGTGCACATCCTGATGAAGGTTGAAACCCACAACCACCCGACCGCGATTGCCCCGTTCCCGGGCGCAGCCACCGGTTCCGGCGGTGAGATCCGCGACGAAGGTGCGACCGGCCGTGGCGCCAAGCCAAAGGCTGGCCTGACCGGTTTCACCGTGTCCAACCTGCAGATCCCGGGCTTCGAACAGCCGTGGGAAGTGCCGTACGGCAAGCCTGAGCGCATCGTTACCGCGCTGGACATCATGATCGAAGGCCCGCTGGGCGGCGCCGCGTTCAACAATGAGTTCGGCCGCCCGGCGCTGACCGGCTATTTCCGTACCTTTGAACAATCCATCACCACCCCGCGTGGCGATGAAGTGCGCGGCTACCATAAGCCGATCATGTTGGCCGGCGGCATGGGCAACATCCGTGAAGAACACGTCAAGAAAGGCGAGATTCTGGTCGGCTCCAAGCTGATCGTGCTCGGCGGCCCGGCGATGTTGATCGGCCTGGGCGGCGGCGCAGCCTCTTCCATGGCCACCGGTACCAGCTCGGCTGACCTGGACTTCGCTTCCGTACAGCGCGAAAACCCTGAAATGGAACGCCGTTGCCAGGAAGTTATCGACCGTTGCTGGCAGTTGGGTGACAAGAACCCGATCAGCTTCATCCACGACGTCGGCGCGGGTGGTTTGTCCAACGCCTTCCCGGAACTGGTCAACGATGGCGAGCGCGGTGGTCGTTTCGAACTGCGCAACATTCCAAACGACGAGCCGGGCATGGCCCCGCACGAGATCTGGAGTAACGAATCCCAGGAACGCTACGTTCTGGCCGTTGGCCCTGAAGACTTCGCGCGCTTCCAGGCCATCTGCGAACGCGAGCGTTGCCCGTTTGCCGTGGTTGGCGAAGCCACGGCTGAGCCGCAGCTGACGGTTACCGACAGCCACTACGGCAACAGCCCGGTCGACATGCCACTGGAAGTGCTGCTGGGCAAAGCCCCGCGCATGCACCGTTCGGCGGTACGTGAAGCCGAGCTGGGCGATGATTTCGACCCAAGCGCACTGGAATTGGCCGACAGCATCGAACGCGTGCTGCACCACCCGGCGGTTGCCAGCAAAAGCTTCCTGATCACCATCGGCGACCGCACCATCACCGGCCTGGTTGCCCGTGACCAAATGGTTGGCCCATGGCAAGTGCCGGTGGCCGACGTTGCCGTCACCGCCACCAGCTTCGATGTGTACACCGGTGAAGCCATGGCGATGGGCGAGCGCACGCCGCTGGCCCTGCTGGACGCTCCGGCGTCGGGCCGCATGGCCATTGGTGAAACGCTCACCAACATCGCCGCGTCGCGCATCGGCAAGCTGTCCGACATCAAACTGTCGGCCAACTGGATGTCCGCTGCCGGCCACCCGGGTGAAGACGCGCGCCTGTACGACACCGTCAAGGCTGTCGGCATGGAACTGTGCCCGGAACTGGGCATCACCATTCCGGTGGGCAAGGACTCGATGTCCATGGCCACCCGTTGGAACGAAGACGGCACCGACAAGAGCGTTACCTCGCCGCTGTCGCTGATCGTCACCGGTTTCGCACCGGTCACTGACATTCGCCAGACCCTGACCCCGCAACTGCGCATGGACAAGGGCACCACCGATCTGATCCTGATCGACCTGGGCCGTGGCCAGAACCGCATGGGCGCCTCGATCCTCGCGCAAACCCACGGCAAGCTCGGCAAGCACGCGCCGGACGTGGATGACGCCGAAGACCTGAAAGCCTTCTTCGCCGTGATCCAGGGCCTGAATGCCGACGGCCACCTGCTGGCATACCACGACCGTTCCGATGGCGGCTTGCTGACCAGCGTTGTAGAGATGGCGTTTGCCGGTCACTGCGGCCTGAACATCGTGCTCGACAGCGTTGCCGAGGATGCTCGCGAAATCAACGGCATCCTGTTCAACGAAGAGTTGGGCGCCGTGATCCAGGTTCGTCAGGACGCTACCCCAGACGTACTCGCACAGTTCAGCGCTGCTGGCCTGGACGACTGCGTGGCGGTGATCGGCCAGCCGATCAACAACGGTGAAATCAATATCTCCTTTAATGGCGATACGGTGTTTGCCGGCCAGCGCCGCTTGCTGCAGCGCCAGTGGGCTGAGACCAGCTACCAGATCCAACGCCTGCGTGACAACGCCGACTGCGCCGAGCAGGAATTCGACGTGATCCTGGAAGAAGACAACCCGGGCCTGAGCACCAAGCTCAGCTTCGACGTCAACCAGGACATCGCCGCGCCTTACATCAAAAAAGGCATTCGCCCACAAGTGGCGGTACTGCGTGAGCAGGGCGTCAACGGCCAGGTGGAAATGGCGGCTGCGTTCGACCGTGCCGGCTTTAATGCGATCGACGTGCACATGAGCGACATCCTCGCCGGTCGCGTTGACCTCAACGAGTTCAAAGGCCTGGTGGCCTGCGGCGGTTTCTCCTACGGCGACGTGCTGGGTGCCGGTGAAGGCTGGGCCAAGTCGGCCCTGTTTAACAGCCGTGCCCGTGATGCGTTCCAAGGTTTCTTCGAGCGCAACGACAGCTTCACCCTGGGTGTGTGCAACGGTTGCCAGATGATGTCCAACCTCAGCGAACTGATCCCAGGCAGCGAGTTCTGGCCGCACTTTGTGCGTAACCGTTCCGAGCAGTTCGAAGCCCGTGTCGCCATGGTGCAGGTGCAGGAATCCAACTCGATCTTCCTGCAAGGCATGGCCGGTTCGCGCATGCCAATCGCCATCGCCCACGGTGAAGGCCATGCCGAGTTCGAAAGCGAAGAAGCCCTGCTCGAAGCTGACCTGTCCGGCTGCGTGTCGATGCGTTTCGTCGACAACCACGGCAAGGTCACCGAAAGCTACCCGGCCAACCCGAACGGCTCGCCGCGCGGGATCACCGGCCTTACCAGCCGCGACGGCCGCGTGACCATCATGATGCCGCACCCGGAGCGTGTATTCCGCGCTGTGCAGAACTCATGGCGCCCGGAAGAGTGGAACGAAGACGGCGCCTGGATGCGCATGTTCCGCAACGCGCGCGTGTGGGTGAACTAAGGCGGTGTACAAGCTCAGCTTCTTTGTGCCCGATAGCTTTGTTGAGACGGTGAAAACCGCCGTCTTCGCAGCAGGCGGCGGGCGCATCGGCCACTACGACAGCTGCGCCTGGCAAGTGCTGGGCCAGGGCCAATTTCGCGCATTGGACGGCAGTCAGCCGTTTATCGGGCAAGTCGGCCAGGTTGAAGTGGTGGAAGAATGGAAAGTTGAGCTGGTGGTGGCGGATGAGTTGATCGTGGCGGTTGTAGCTGCGTTGAAACTCAGCCATCCCTACGAGACACCGGCGTATGAGGTGTGGCAGCTGGCGGATTTTTGATCCGACGGCGGTGAAACGAGAAACCCGCTGGGCCTTCACGGACAGCGGGTTTTTTGTGCCTGGAAAACAGAAACCCCCTACAGAGGCTAAGTCGCCAGCGACGGTAGTGTGCCGCGCAGGTGCTTCGAGACAGCGCATCCGCATCGGCGGGCGCGTGGATGTCTCGGGCTTAGACCCAGTCGAGAAGGTGTTCCTACATGAAGAAAAACCAGTGGATCGCAGGCAGTGCTCTGGCGGCAATGTTGATTGGAGCCGGTGGCGCGTGGGCCGGCAAACCCGAGGTTAAGGCCAAGGGTAACGTCCAGTTCTATGATTCAGGGCGTTTCGACCTGCCATTCTCCGATGGCGTACGTGTAGGCAATGTGTTTTACACCGCCGGGGAAATCGGCGACGCGCACGGTTCCGACAAAGTGGTGTCAGGCGGTATCGTGCCGGAATCCCGGCAGGCCCTGGAAAACATCAAGACCACGCTTAAGGCCAACGGCTATGAGCTGAAGGATGTGGTCAAGTGCACGGTTTTTCTGGCCGACATCAAGGAATGGCCAGCCTTTAACGAAGTGTACAAAGAGTATTTCAAAAAGCCCTACCCGGCGCGCAGCGCGTTCGGTGGTACCGAACTGGCCTGGAATGCCCGGATGGAAATCGAGTGCATCGCGGCGAAGTGATGCAGCTGGGTTGTTGATCCGCCGGTTGTGAATAAAAGAAACCCGCTGGGCCGGTTCGGTCAGCGGGTTTTTTGTTGGCTATACGGTCGTCATCGCGGGCAAGCCCGCTCCCACATTCGACCGCATTGCCAAGTCGGGCACGGATCAAAATGTGGGAGCTGGCTTGCCTGCGATGACGCCACTTCAGGCCGTGATGATTTACGCCCTGACGCCGACCTCACGGCCACTGACCAACCGCTCCAGCGCCTCACCCAACCCCGATGCCTTGTCACCAATCAACAGGTGCCAAACACCGCTGTCCAGCTGGCTCACACCCTGGCAGCCCAGCGCCGTGAGTTCAGCTTCTGACAACACCGAATCATCCCCCAACTCCACCCGCAGCCGGGTCATCGCCACGGCGTCCAGTTGCCGTACATTCCCTCGACCACCCAAAGCGCTCAGCCATTTCTCGGCTTCTTGCACATTCACTGCAACTGGCTTATCCACAGGCGCGACCGTCACAGGTGCAGCGGCAACAAACGATGGCATCGCCAGGCGGATCTCATCGGCAATGCTGTCGGCCATCGGCCCGACCACCACCTGCAAGCTCCCGCCATTACCCGGCCGTACCACGGCCATGGCGCCGAGGGCTTTAAGCTCCGCATCTACCGCCTTGTTGCGATCCACCATGTCCAACCGCAGGCGCGTGGTACAGGCGCCGACACTCAGCAAGTTAGCCGCACCGCCCAGCGCACGGATATATGCACTGGCCCGCTGGTTATCACTCATCGCCTCGGCCTGCACCACCTGGATGTCTTCACGCCCAGGCGTCTTCAGGTTGAAGCGGCGGATGCAGTAGTTGAACACGCTGTAGTAGATCAGCGCGTAAGCCAAGCCGACGGGGAACACCAGCCAACCGTTGGTGGACTTGCCCCAGCCCAGCACCATGTCGATAAAGCCACCGGAGAAGGTAAAACCGAGGTGGATGTTGAGCATATTGGTCACGGCCATCGACAGGCCGGTAAGCACCGCGTGAATCAGGTACAAAAACGGCGCAAGGAACATGAACGCGAACTCAATCGGCTCCGTCACGCCGGTCAAAAACGAGGTCAGCGCCATCGACAGGAAAATCCCGCCCATGACTTTGCGGCGTTCCGGCAGGGCGTTGCGGTACATCGCCAGGCACGCGGCGGGCAAGCCGAACAGCATCACCGGGAACATGCCGGTCATGAACTGGCCACCTTTGGGGTCGCCGGCGAAGTAGCGGGTCAGGTCGCCAGTCACCACGGCGCCGGTCACCGGGTCGGTGAAGGTGCCGAACACGAACCACGCCATGTTGTTGAGGATATGGTGCAGGCCGGTGACGATCAGCAGGCGGTTGAACACGCCGAACACGAAGGCGCCGAAGCTGCCGCTTTCCATCAGCAGCACACCGAAGCTGTTGATGCCGTGCTGGATCGGCGGCCAGATCAGGCCGAAGATCACACCCAGGGCCACCGCCGAAAAGCCGGTGACGATCGGCACAAACCGTCGCCCGCCAAAGAAAGCGAGGTACTCCGGCAGCTTGATGTCCTTGAAGCGGTTGTACAGCCCACCGGCCATCAAGCCGCTGGCGATACCCGCGAGCATGCCCATGTTGATGCTGGTGTCCATCACCTTGAGCGTGGAGACCATCACCAGGTAACCAATCGCCCCGGCCAACCCTGCCGTGCCGTTATTGTCGCGGGCAAACCCCACGGCGATACCGATGGCGAAGATCAACGCCAGGTTGGCGAAGATCGCTTGCCCGGCGTCGTGCATCACCGCGATGTTGAGCAAGTCGGTGTCGCCCAGGCGCAGCAAGAGGCCGGCGATCGGCAGGATCGCGATCGGCAGCATCAGCGCGCGGCCCAGGCGTTGTAAGCCTTCGATAAAATGTTGGTACATGGCGTGTCTCCCTTTTTCTTGTTGTTGTCAGCTCAGCGGCCAGTGGTGTTGACAGGCTTGGCGAACCGCCTTCGCGCTGCTCAGGTCGAGCAGGCCCAGGCTGAGTTGCCGGCATTGAGCCGCGTCCAGGTGGCGGACGCGGTCCTTGATTTCTCCAATTTGCGGCGGGCTCACCGACAGCTCGCTGACGCCCAGGCCGATCAGCACTGGCGTGGCCAACGGGTCGGACGCGAGGGCGCCGCAAACACCCACCCAACGCCCATGTTTAGCCGCACCGGCGCAGGTCTGTGCGATCAACCGCAGCAGCGCCGGGTGTAAGGCATCGACCCGTGCGGCGAGGCCTGCGTGGTCGCGGTCCATGGCCAGGGTGTACTGGGAGAGGTCATTGGTGCCGATGGAGAGGAAGTCTGCATACAGCGCAAGCTGCTCGGCCATCAGCGCGGCGGCGGGTACTTCGATCATCACGCCCAGCTCCGGGCGCTGGGTCAGCCCCAGCTCGGCACACAACTCATCCAGGCGCTGGCGGATCTGCAGCAGTTCATCCACTTCGCTGACCATCGGCAGCAAGATGCGGCAACGTTCCAGCGGGCTGACTTGCAGCAGCGCGCGCAGCTGCTGGTCGAGCAATTCGGGGCGCACCTGGGCCATGCGAATACCGCGCAAGCCCAACACCGGGTTGGCCTCCACGGGCAGTGGCAGGTAGTCGAGCTGCTTGTCGCCGCCCACGTCGATGGTGCGGATGATCACTGCCTTGTCGCCCATAGCATCCAACACGGCTTGATAGGCCTGGCGCTGTTCCTGTTCGTCCGGCGCGGTGCGGCGGTCGACGAAGAGGAATTCGGTGCGCAACAGGCCGACGCCATCGGCGCCGTTTTCAAACGCCACTTGGGCCTCGGCGCTGGAGGCGACATTGGCGGCGACTTCGATGCTGATGCCATCGGTGGTGCGCGCCGGTTCCTGCGCTTGGGCTTGCTGTTGCTGGCGGCGCAGTTTCTGTGCATCACGAATCTGGTGCACTTCGGCGTGGCGCGCGTCGCTGGGCGCAAGTTCCAGGCGCCCATTGACCGCGTCGAGTACCACGCGCTGGCCTTGCGGCACATCGAGCACGTCTGCGCCCAACGCCACCACACAAGGCAAGCCTTTGCCGCGGGCCAAAATGGCCACGTGGGAGGTGGCGCCGCCTTCGGCCATGCAGATGCCAGCGGCCTGTTGCGTGCTCAGTTGCAGCAAGTCAGATGGCGTCAGTTCATGGGCGCTGACAATCGCCCCGGCAGGCAACTCGAAGTGCCAGGCCTCGCCCAGCAGTGCGCGCAACACCCGCTGTTGCAAGTCGCGCAGGTCATTGGAGCGCTCGGCGAACAGCGGTTTGCCCAACGCCAGCAACACCGCGCATTGCGCCTGGATCGCATCGCGCCAGGCGTGGGTGGCGGCGCTGCCGTGTTCGATGGCGGCGGTGGCCGCTTCCAGCAGGGCCGGGTCTTCCAGCAAGGCGAGGTGGGCGGCGAAGATCTCTTCTTCTTCGATATTTTTGCGTTGGCGGGCGTGGTCCAAGGTGTTGCGGATCTCGCCGCGTACTTGCTCAAGGGCCGTGTCCAGCCGTTGCAGTTGTTCGTCGGCCGAGTGGTTGCCGGCGTCTGCCGGCAGTTCAATACCGGTAAGGCGGAACAACGGCCCACACACCAGGCCCGGTGCAGCACATACGCCTTGCAACACACCGACTTCGGTATTCGCACGGCGCGGAGCCACGGCCACCGGCGCGTGGTGTTCTTTACTGACGGCCACGGACAGCGCGGCAACCAACGCCTGCAACGCCGCCTCGCAATCCTTGCCGCGACAGGTGACGCGCACCTCGTCGCCTTCACCGATCCCCAGCCCCATCAAGCCAATCAGGCTGTCGCACGGCGCGGATTTGCCGGCGAAGTGCAGCTGCGCCTGGCTGCTGAACCCTTGGGCGGTTTTGCGGACCAGCGCGGCGGGGCGCGCATGCAAACCGCCACGGTGAGTAATGCGCACGCTGGCGCGGACTTCGGTGACCGAGTTATCCACAACCGCCTGCGCCGTTGCCGCCGAGCGCGCCACGATGTGCAGCAACGGCTCACCGACCTTGACGGTTTTTCCTGCCACCGGCCGCAGCTCGAAGCGCTCGCCATTGGTCAGGATAATCAGGCTGACCAGGCTTTTGCACTGGCGCGCAATCCGGTCCAGATCAAACTGCACCAGGGCCTGGCCCTTGCTCACCCGTGCGCCTTCCTTCACCAGCAGCGCAAAGCCTTCGCCATTCAGCTCCACCGTGTCGATGCCCACGTGCATCAGCACCTCGGCACCGTTCTCGGCGCGAATGGTTACAGCATGCCCGGTGCGGGCGACGTGGATGATCACGCCGTCGCAGGGGGCGTGCAGGCAATCGTTGAGCGGGTCGATGGCGATACCGTCGCCCATGGCGCCGCTGGCGAACACTTCGTCGGGAACGTTGCCCAGGGTCAGCACCGAGCCACTGAGTGGGGCGCTTAGGGTCAATTCATTATTGTTGTTGGACATGGGCACGGTACTCATCAGGAAAACGCGACTCAGTGAGTGCGGGTAACTTTGCTCAGGTGGCGCGGCTGGTCCGGGTCCATGCCCCGGGCTTGAGCCAGGCCAGCGGCCATTACGTAAAAGCTTTGGATCGCCAGGATTGGGTCCAGGCTTGGGTGTTCGGCGCGGCTCAGGGTCAGGTCGCGTTCGGCGATATCGTCCGGCGCAGCCAGCAGCACGCGGGCGCCGCGTTGGCGCATGTCGGCGGCCAGGCTCAACAGGCCGGGCTGTTCGGCACCGCGTGGGGCGAATATCAGCAGCGGGTAGTTCTCGTCGATCAGGGCCATCGGCCCGTGGCGCACTTCGGCGCTGCTGAAGGCTTCGGCCTGGATCGCCGAGGTTTCCTTGAGCTTGAGCGCGGCTTCCTGGGCGATGGCAAAACCGGCGCCACGGCCGATCACCATCAATTGCTGGCAACCGCGCAAGGCCTCGATGGCGCTGCTCCAATCCTGTTTGGCCGCTGCCCGCAATTCATCGGGCAGGGCGCGGCAGGCTTGCAGCAAGTCGGCTTCCTGGTTCCAGTGGCCGATCAACTGCGCGCTGGCGCTGAGGGTGGCGATAAAGCTTTTGGTCGCGGCCACGCTGAGTTCCGGCCCAGCGCACAGTGGCAGGTGGAATTCGCAGGCGGCTTCCAGCGGTGACTCTTCGGCGTTGACCAGCGAAATGCTCAGGGCACCGCGTTTGCGCAACAGGCGCAGGCTGTTGACCAGGTCCGGGCTTTGCCCCGACTGCGAGAAACCAAACGCCACCTGCCCACTGACCTTCAACGGTGCTTGCAACAAGGTCACCACCGACATCGGCAACGACGCCACCGGGATGCCCACGTGCTGCATGGCCAGGTAGGCGAAGTAGCTGGCGGCATGGTCCGAGCTGCCACGGGCGATGGTCATCGCCACTTGCGGTGGCTGACGGCGCAGGCGCCCGGCGATCTCTTCGAGCATCGGGTCCAGGCGTTGCAGTTGCGCCGCGACGGCATCACAAGAGGCCAGGGCCTCTTCAAGCATTTTTGAAGTCAATGGTTTCTCCTTCGACCATTACGTCGGTGAGGTGCAGGGAGCGGTCCAGGCGCACGCAGTCGGCAAAGCTGCCGGGTTGCAGGCGCCCGCGTTCTTCCAGGCCCAGGTAGTCCGCAGGAAATTGCGACAGGCGTTGTGAGGCTTCGCTGATGGGCAGGCCTATTTTCACCAGGTTGCGCAGCGCCTGATCCATGGTCAGGGTGCTGCCGGCCAAGGTGCCGTCAGCCAGGCGCACGCCGCCCAGGCATTTGGTCACGGTGTGGCTGCCCAGCTTGTATTCGCCGTCGGGCATGCCGGCGGCGGCGGTGGAATCGGTGACGCAGTACAGGCACGGGATCGAACGCAGGGCCACGCGCATGGCGCCGGGGTGTACGTGCAGCAGGTCGGGGATCAACTCTGCGTACTTGGCGTGGGCCAAGGCGGCGCCGACGATGCCCGGCTCGCGGTGATGCAGCGGGCTCATGGCGTTATACAAATGCGTGAAGCTGGTGGCGCCGGCGGCGAGGGCGGCGACGCCTTCTTCATAGCTGCCTAGGGTGTGGCCGATCTGCATGCGCACGCCGCGTTGGCTGAGGGCGCGGATCAGGCCGTCATGCCCGGCGATTTCCGGGGCGATGGTGATCACCCGGATCGGCGCCAATTGCAGGTAGGCTTCCACTTCGGCCATCAGCGCGGTGTGGGCGAAGTTGGGTTGGGCGCCGAGTTTGCCTGGGTTGATGTAAGGGCCTTCCAGGTGTACGCCGAGTACGCGAGCGCTGCCGGTTGGGCGCTGTTCACAGAAAATGCCGAGCTCACTGAGCACGCGGGTGATTTCGTCCACCGGTGCGGTCATGGTGGTAGCCAGCAGTGACGTCGTACCAAAACGCACGTGGGTGCGGGTGATGGTCTCGAAGGCTGCCACGCCTTCCATGATGTCTTTGCCGCCACCGCCGTGTACGTGCAGGTCGATGAAACCTGGCAGCAGGTAGGGCAGTTCGTTGTCAGCCGGGTCGCACGGCGTGCCGTCGATGGCGACCACCTTGCCGTGTTCGTGCACCAGGCGGCCGCGAATCCAGCCGCTGGGCGTGAGGATATTGTCTTCGGACATGGGCAGTTCTCTAAATTCGCAGTTCGGCGCAATAGTCGTGGCGGCGCAGCTCTGCGACGAAGTCGTAGTAGTCGTTGCGGCAGTAGGTGTCGGTGATTTCAATCGGGGTGTTGTCGGCGGTGTAGCCGACCCGCGTCATCAGCAGCATGGCGGTGCCGGGGGCAATGCCCACCAGCTTGGCGAACTCATCCGAGGCGTTGATCGCCTGGATATGCTGCAGGGCACGCACGATAGGCTTGCCGATGCTTTCCAGGTATTCGTACAGCGAATTGCCGATGGCTTGCGGGTGCGGCAGCACCGAGGCGGGCATGGCGGTCATTTCAATTGCCATCACCGTGTCATCGGCCTTACGCAGACGTTTGAGGCGCGCGACTTTGTCGGTAGGCGACAGGCACAGGCGGATCAGCTCTTCGTGGGTCGGCGGGGTGATGTCGCGCTCCAGCCATTGGGACGTGGGCACAAACCCCTTGAGCCGCAGCATTTCACTGAAGCCCGACAGGCGTGACAGCGGTTGTTCCAGGCGCGGCGTGATAAAGGTGCCGGAGCCTTGGCTGCGGCGAATCAGCCCTTGGGCAAACAACACTTCCAGCGCTTTACGCGCGGTCACCCGCGAGATGCTCAGTTGCTCGCTGAGGGCACGTTCCGAGGGCAAAGCCTGCTCGGATTTCCACTGGCCGGCATGGATCGCCGCTTCAAGGTTGCGGGCCAGTTGCAGGTACAGCGGCGTGGATTGTTTGTCGTCGGGGCGCAGCGTCTGGATGGGGTTCATCTGTGAAGTTTCCGATGCGGTTATTGGAGTGTTGTCGCCCGGTAATGGCCGGAAATTAATACCACTTAAATACCATGTCAATGCTGCCAAAACGGTGCGGAACCCGGTTTTAGGGCGCTTTATTTGTGCCTGGTATCAAGTGGTATTAGAGAGGTCTGTATCGCGCGCAGAACTACGCAGCCCGGCGCGGTGAACTGGTATTCACCGGCAGGCGCTGCCAAGGGCAGGAATTATTTTCAGATTATTTTACCAACGGTAGGTGTTTACGGCCGAATCTCGATCAGGGTGCCGTCTTTGACCAAGTTCCAGACTTCGCGCATGTCCACGTTGCGCATGCCGATACAGCCGTCGGTCCAGTCCAGGGTGTGGAACCACTGCTCCGGGTATTCCTCGGTGTCGGGGGTGCCGTGGATCATGATCATGCTGCCCGGTTTCACGCCTTCACGGCGCGCGCGCGCGGAGTCGCTGATATTCGGGTAGGAGATGTGCATGGCGAGGTTGAAGCGGTCGCTGGTTTTGCGCCAGTCGATCCAATACAAGCCTTCCGGCGTGCGGCGGTCGCCTTCGAACAGCTTGGTGCCCTTGGGGTTTTTGCCGAGCGAGATGCGATAGGTCTTCAGCGGCTTACCGTCGTTGATCAACTGCAACTGGTGGGCCGACTTGAGCACCAGGACTTTCTCGACAGGTTTGCCGCCCAGGGTTTCCACCGTGGAGGCCGAAGACAGGGTAGCGAACGACAGGCAGATAAAAGCGAGCAACCAACGCATTAAAACGGTTTCCCTTGTTAGACGGTGCTGCCTGGAATTGTTATGTGGCCGGCCGCGTCATCGGCGGCACCGACTCGCTGCGTACCGGGAACAGCTGTTGTTTACGGTCGGCGAAGAAGCATTCTAAGGTACGCCCGACCGTGCGGAAAGCCAGCTCTGACCAAGGGATGTCGGCTTCATCGAACAGCTTCACTTCAAGGCTTTCGGGGCCGGCGGCGAAGTCCAGGTCGACCAGTTCGGCGCGGTAGAAGATATGCACCTGGCTGATGTGCGGCACGTCGATCAGGGTGTAGAGGCTCAGGTTGCGCACGTGGGCGCAGGCTTCTTCCAAGGTTTCGCGCATAGCGGCCTGTTCCACGGTTTCGCCGTTTTCCATAAAGCCTGCGGGCAGGGTCCAGTAACCCAGGCGCGGCTCGATGGCACGGCGGCACAGTAGCACTTTATCGCCCCAGACCGGCACGGTGCCGGCGACGATATTGGGGTTCTGATAGTGGATGGTTGAGCAGTGATCACACACATAGCGCAGGCGTGCGTCGCCTTCGGGAATGCGCTGGGTAACCGGTTTGCCGCACTGGCTGCAGAAGTTCATGCTGGGGTTCCTGGAGAGTGGGCCTATCTTGGCTTGGCGGGCAGGGCCCTGCAAGTTGTCGTTTCGCGACATGCGCAGGGTTTGGGGTTGGGTGCCTGCCAGCTTTGGTGCATGATGCAAGGTAGCCAACAGACCGAGATGACTCATGCTGGACGAGCTACTTCGCCGGGTAAGCAACCACACCCCTCATCGGCTTGAAACTGACGGGCGTTTCCCCGAGGCCGCCGTGTTGGTGCCAATCACCCGCAGCGACGAACCTGAGCTGATCCTGACCCTGCGCGCCAGCGGCCTGTCGACCCACGGCGGCGAAGTGGCGTTCCCGGGCGGGCGGCGTGACCCCGAAGACCCGGACCTGATCTTTACCGCGCTACGTGAGGCCGAAGAAGAAATCGGCCTGCCGCCCGGCCTGGTGGAAGTCATCGGCCCGTTGAGCCCGCTGATCTCCTTGCACGGCATTCGTGTAACGCCCTATGTCGGTGTTATCCCCGATTACGTCGAATACCTGGCCAATGACGCCGAAATCGCCGCCGTGTTCAGCGTGCCCCTGGAGTTTTTCCGCCAGGACCCGCGCGAACATACCCACCGCATCGATTACCAGGGCCGCAGCTGGTATGTGCCCAGCTATCGGTTTGGCGAATACAAGATCTGGGGGCTGACGGCGATCATGATTGTCGAGCTGATCAACCTGCTCTATGACGACGCCAAGATCAGCCTGCACCAGCCACCCAAGAGCTTCATCAATACGTAAGCCATCGTTTGAATGGCACCGCCGTGAGGACACACCATGAAATACCGCCTGGGCGACGCCCGCGTCGAGACTCATCCGCACAGCTGGGTGGCGCCGAATGCCACGCTGGTCGGCAAGGTCAAGCTTGAAGAGGGCGCCAACGTGTGGTTCAACGCGGTATTGCGTGGCGACAACGAGCTGATCCTGATCGGCAAGAACAGCAACGTGCAGGACGGCAGCGTGATGCACACCGACATGGGCTACCCGCTGACCCTGGGCACCGGCGTGACCATCGGCCACAACGCGATGCTGCACGGTTGCACCGTCGACGACTACAGCCTGATCGGCATCAACGCGGTGATCCTCAACGGTGCCAAGATCGGCAAGCATTGCATCATCGGCGCCAACTCGCTGATCGGCGAAGGCAAGGAAATTCCCGACGGTTCGCTGGTAATGGGCTCGCCGGGCAAGGTGGTGCGTGAGCTGACCGAGGCGCAAAAACGCATGCTCGAAGCCAGCGCCGCGCACTATGTGCATAACGCGCAGCGCTATGCGCGCGATTTGGTTGAGCAGGAAGAATGAACCCGATTGAACGCCCCGTCGCCTCGCCGTGCGTGAACATTTGCGCGCTGGATGATGACGACATTTGCACCGGTTGCCAGCGTACGGTGGATGAGATCACGCGGTGGAGCCGCATGGACAATGCCGAGCGCCGGGTGGTGCTGGGGTTGTGCCATGAGCGGGCGAAAGTAAGTGGGTTGGTGTGGATGATGCCGGGGAAATCGGGCGCCTGAACCACCGCTATCGCAGGCAAGCCAGCTCCCACAGGTGGCCGCGTTGAACCTGTAGGAATGCGGCCAAAATGTGGGAGCTGGCTTGCCTGCGATGAGGCCCTGCGAGACGACATATTTCCAAATGTGAAGTAACCTGTGCCGATTGCTCACAGGTCCATCCGCCATGCTCTTCCTGATTGCCTACATCAGCAGCGTCGTGCTGATCAACTTCGCCTTTTCCACCGCCCCGCACCTGGATGTCATCTGGTCGGCTTGGGGTGGCCTGGTGTTTATCCTGCGCGACATGGTGCAAACCCGCTTCGGCCATGGCGCAATCATCGCCATGCTGGCGGCGCTGGTGCTGTCGTATATCACCTCTGACCCGTCCATCGCCCTGGCCAGCGCCACGGCGTTTGCGGTGTCCGAGTGCATTGACTGGCTGGTCTTCAGCATTACCAAGCGCCCGTTGCACGATCGCCTGTGGATAAGTTCGGCGCTGAGCATTCCCCTCGATACCTTCATTTTCTTCGGCCTGATCGGTGCCCTGACACCGGCGGTCGCGGGCACTGCATTGGTGTCGAAATTCGCCGGGGTCACGGTGGTGTGGCTGATCATGGCCTGGCGTATGCGCAAACGCGCCGTCGCCAACTGAGGCCAATTCTTACAGTTCATGTAAAATGCCGGCCTTTCTCCCCATGATCCGCTCCCCTGAGGACCTGAGATGACCCGAATCGGAACTCCACTGTCGCCAACCGCGACCCGCGTTTTGCTGTGTGGCTGCGGTGAGCTGGGCAAGGAAGTGGTAATCGAACTGCAACGCCTGGGCGTTGAAGTGATTGCCGTGGATCGCTACGCCAACGCCCCGGCCATGCAGGTCGCGCACCGTAGCCATGTGATCAATATGCTCGACGGCGCCGCCCTGCGTGCCGTGATCGAAGCCGAGAAACCGCACTTCATCGTGCCGGAAATCGAAGCCATCGCCACCGCTACGCTGGTGGAGCTGGAGGCCGAAGGCTTCACCGTGATCCCGACCGCGCGCGCCACCTCGCTGACCATGAACCGTGAAGGCATCCGTCGCCTGGCCGCTGAAGAGCTGGACCTGCCGACCTCGCCGTACCACTTCGCTGACACCTTCGAAGACTACAGCAAGGCCGTGCAAGACCTGGGCTTCCCGTGTGTGGTCAAGCCGGTGATGAGCTCCTCGGGCAAGGGCCAGAGCCTGCTGCGCAGCGCTGATGACGTGCGCAAAGCCTGGGATTACGCCCAGGAAGGCGGCCGTGCTGGTAAAGGCCGGGTGATCATCGAAGGCTTTATCGACTTCGACTACGAAATCACCCTGCTGACCGTACGCCACATCGGTGGCACCACCTTCTGCGCGCCGGTCGGCCACCGTCAGGAGAAGGGCGACTACCAGGAATCCTGGCAGCCGCAAGCCATGAGCCCGATTGCCCTGGCGGAATCCGAGCGGGTTGCCAAAGCCGTGACCGAGGCCCTGGGTGGCCGTGGCCTGTTTGGCGTGGAATTGTTCATCAAGGGCGATCAGGTGTGGTTCAGCGAAGTGTCGCCGCGCCCGCATGACACCGGTTTGGTGACGTTGATTTCTCAGGATCTGTCGCAGTTCGCGCTGCACGCTCGCGCCATCCTGGGCCTGCCGATTCCGTTGATCCGTCAGTTCGGGCCTTCGGCTTCGGCGGTGATTCTGGTGGAAGGGCAGTCGACCCAGACCGCCTTTGCCAACCTCGGCGCGGCCTTGAGCGAGCCGGACACGGCGTTGCGTCTGTTTGGTAAGCCAGAAGTTAATGGTCAGCGTCGGATGGGTGTGGCGTTGGCGCGGGATGAGTCGATTGAGGCGGCTCGGGCTAAGGCGACTCGTGCTTCGAAGGCTGTTGTTGTAGAGCTGTAACCCCACGCAGATCGTTCCCACGCTCTGCGTGGGAATGCAGCCCCGGATGCTCTGCGTCCCAAGGCGTGACGCGGAGCGTCACAAGAGGCGTTCCCACGCCGAGCGTGGGAACGATCTGCGCTCAGGCGACCTTGTTCAAATCGTTATCCCGCGTCTCTTTCAGGCACAGCACAGCAATCAAGCTGAGTAACGCTGCCGCCGACACATACCCGCCGACATAACTCAGCCCGCCCATCGCCACCAGCTTGGTCGCGAAGAACGGTGCGGCCGACGCCCCGACGATCCCACCCAGGTTATACGCCGCCGAAGCACCGGTATAACGCACGCGCGTGGGGAACAGCTCCGGCAGCATCGCGCCCATTGGGGCGAAGGTCACGCCCATCAGGAACAGCTCCAGCGCCAGGAACAACGCCACCGCCCAAGTCGAACCGTGGGTGAGCAGCGGCTCCATGGTAAAGCCCGACAGAATGGCCAGGACCGCGCCGACGATCAGCACCGGCTTGCGCCCGTAACGGTCGCTGGCCAAGGCCGCCAGCGGTGTAGCCAAGCCCATGAACAGCACCGCAAAGCACAGCAAACCGAGGAACGTCTCGCGGCTGTAGCCCAGCGTCGACACGCCATAACTCAGGGAGAACGCGGTGGTGATGTAGAACAGCGCATAACACACCACCATCGACGCGGCGCCCAGCAGCACCGGTAGCCAATGCTGGCTGAACAACTCCACCAACGGCACTTTCACCGGGGCTTCTTTGGCCACGGCGTTGGCGAATACCGGGGTTTCATGCAGTTTAAGGCGTGCATACAGGCCGACCATCACCAGTGCGGCGCTGAGGATGAACGGAATACGCCAGCCCCAACTGCGGAACTGTTCGTCGTTCAGGCTCATGGCCAAGATCAGGAACAGCCCGTTGGCCGCCAGAAAGCCAATCGAGGGGCCCAGTTGTGGGAACATGCCGAACCAGCCGCGCTTGCCCTTCGGCGCGTTTTCGGTGGCCAGCAACGCCGCGCCGCCCCATTCCCCGCCAAGCCCCAGGCCCTGGCCGAAACGCAGCACACACAAGAGGATCGGTGCCCAGGCGCCGATGCTGTCATAGCCCGGCAGCAGGCCAATCAGGGTGGTACACACGCCCATCAGCAGCAACGATGCCACCAAGGTGGATTTACGCCCGATACGGTCACCGAAGTGGCCGAACAGCGCCGAGCCCAGCGGGCGGGCGATGAAGGCGATGCCGAAGGTCAGGAACGACGCCAGCATCTGTGCGGTGCCAGAGGTCTGCGGGAAGAATACCGGGCCGATCACCAGCGCCGCAGCGGTGGCATAGATATAGAAATCGTAGAACTCGATGGCGGTGCCGACGATGCTCGCCGTGGCGACCCGTGCGGTCGAGTTGAGCGGGGCGGCGGTCGCGGCCTCGTTATAGGTGGTGCTCATGGAGGTATCCCTGACGGTCATTGCGCGTTTGGACGCGGATTATTATTGGTCGAACACCCATGGATCAGGGGCGTAGGCGGAGCGGCTCGGGATGGGAGCAAACACCGGTAAGACATGGTAACGCAGTGCCTGGACGCGCTGAGTGCGGGTAGCACGCGGTCGGGCGGGGCTTGGGTAAGCCGTGCCGATTATAGGAAGGGGGTTGCGGATCCAACAAGGGGTGCTGGCACGCAGATAAGCTAAATGTGGGAGCTGGCTTGCCTGTGATACAGGCGCCTCGGTGCATCAGGAGTACCGAGGTGATGCCATCGCAGGCAAGCCAGCTCCCACACAAGCCTGCTCCCACATTGGAGTGTGCTGTGCCAGAAAGTTATGCGGCGACCGGCACGCGGCTGGTGTGCCAGATCAGCACCTTGCTCACGCGGTTGTCCTCGGTCTCAAGGATTTCCAGGCGATAGCGGCCGATTTTCAGGCACACCGCGCAGTCAGGAATGGTCTCCAGCGCCTCGGTGACCAAGCCATTGAGGGTCTTGGGGCCGTCGCTGGGCAGGTGCCAGCCGAGGCTCTTGTTCAGTTCGCGGATCGAAGCGGCGCCGTCGATGATGTAGCGGCCATCCGGCTGCGCTTCGATATGGGGGTTGTCCGCCGCCTGATCGCTTTCGAATTCACCGACGATCTCTTCGAGGATGTCTTCCAGGGTGACAATACCGAGCACTTCGCCGTATTCGTCCACCACCATGCCCAGGCGCCGCTGCTGCTTGTGAAAGTTCAGCAATTGCAGTTGCAGGGGCGTGCTTTCGGGGACGAAGTAGGGCTCGTGGCAGGCGGCGAGCAGGGCTTCTTTGGTCAGGCTGGCGTCGGGCAGCAGGTGTTGGATCTGCCGCGTATTAAGCACCGCTTCGACTTGGTTGATATCGCTGTGGAACACCGGCAGGCGGGTGCGCTGGGAGGTGCGCAGTTGCTCGATGATCTCTTCGATCGAGTCATCCAGGTTGATGCCGTCCACTTCGCTGCGCGGCACCAGAATGTCGTTGACCGTGATGTTGTCGAGGGCATGGATGCCGGGCATACCGGGCGTGCGATTGTCGTCGGCCTCGGACTCCGGTTCGTCGTCATGGTCAGGCAGCGGCTCGTCGCTCTTTTTCACCACGCCGGATTTGCGCGCGAACGGGCGCAGCAGCAACAGGCTGATGCCATTGAGCAGCCAGGCCACGGGGTAGAGCACTTTCAGCGGCACGCCCAGCAGGGTGTTGCCAAAGCCCAGCACGGCATGCGGGTGGCGAACCGCGAGGGCGCGGGGCAGGTAGTCGGCGAGCACCAGCAAGATTGCGCAGGAGATCAGCCAGCCGAGCCACGGGCCGTTCAAAGCCCAGGCGTAGATCGCCAGCAGCGTGCAGAGAATTACCACGGCGGCGCGACACAGGCTGTTGCACAGAATCAGGCTGTGACGCGGGAAGTTCAGGCGGGCGGCGGCCTTGTCGCCCTGGCGTGTACCGGGGCGCAGGGCCAGCAAGTGTTGTTGCGCGGCTTCGATGGCGGTAAACAGCGCCGCCCATAACACCAGCAAGGCGATTACGGCGAGCATCGGCCCAAGGGGCAAGTTGTTCATGATCGCTGCCCGTCAGATATGCAGGATGTATTCGCGAACCAGCTTGCTGCCGAAATAGGCCAGCATCAGCAGGCAGAAACCGGCCAGGGTCCAGCGGATCGCCTTGTGCCCACGCCAGCCGAGGCGGTTACGCCCCCACAGCAACACGCTGAACACCACCCAGGCCAGGCACGCCAGCAGGGTTTTGTGCACCAGGTGTTGGGCGAAGAGGTTTTCGACGAACAGCCAGCCGGAAATCAGCGACAGCGACAGCAGGGTCCAGCCGGCCCACAGGAAACCGAACAGCAGGCTTTCCATGGTTTGCAGCGGCGGGAAGTTCTTGATCAGCCCGGACGGGTGCTTGTTTTTAAGCTGGTGGTCCTGCAGCAGCAGGAGCAACGCCTGGAACACCGCGATGGTGAACATGCCGTAGGCCAGGATCGACAACAGGATGTGGGCGAGGATGCCCGGCTCCTCGTCGATCACCTGCACGGTGCCGGTCGGGGTGAATTGCGCCAGCAGCACCGTCAGCATTCCCAGCGGGAATAGCAGCACCAGCAGGTTTTCCACCGGAATGCGGTAGCAGGCCAGCAGGGTTAGCGCGATCACGGCAGCAGCGATCAGGCTGGCGGCGCTGAAAAAGTCCAGGCCCAGGCCAACCGGCGTCATTAGGTGGGTGAACAGGCTGGCGGCGTGGGCCAGCAGGGCCACGACGCCAAGGCTCACCAGCAGGCGTTTGTCCGCCTTGGTGCCTTGGGCCAGGCGAGTGCCCTGATAGAGAGTCGCAGCGGCATACAAGAGTGCGGCGGCGAGGCTGGGTAGCAAACTGGGTGACAAGGGGACCATAAATCCTGATAGACAAGCCCGAAAGGCGCTGAGTTTGGCACACACCAACGCTGCACGAAAGACTCCCGGGCCAGACAGCGGGTGTGCACAGGCGCAGTCTTCGCTATAATCCGCGACCTGCCCACGCCGCAGGCTCGCCGAGCGCTGTTTTTAATAGCGATTTACCACAGCCTGGGCTGCCATTACCTCGGTCTACCAATGCATTTCGATGAATAGGGCCTGAAAGGATCGCGCATGTTTGAAAACCTGACTGACCGTCTCTCGCAGACGCTGCGCCACGTAACCGGCAAGGCCAAGCTGACCGAGGACAATATTAAAGACACCCTGCGTGAAGTACGCATGGCGTTGCTGGAAGCCGACGTGGCCTTGCCGGTGGTGAAGGACTTCGTCAACTCGGTCAAGGAGCGTGCGGTCGGCACCGAAGTGTCCCGCAGCCTGACCCCGGGCCAGGCCTTTGTGAAGATCGTGCAGGCCGAACTCGAAAGCCTGATGGGCGCGGCCAACGAAGATTTGAACCTCAGCGCCGTGCCACCGGCCGTCGTGCTGATGGCTGGTTTGCAAGGTGCGGGTAAGACCACCACCGCCGGCAAGCTGGCGCGCTTCCTTAAAGAGCGCAAGAAGAAATCCGTGATGGTGGTGTCGGCCGACGTGTACCGTCCGGCGGCCATCAAGCAGTTGGAAATGCTCGCGGGCGAAGTGGGTGTGACCTTCTTCCCGTCCGACCTGAGCCAGAAGCCGGTCGACATTGCCAACGCGGCCATTAAAGAAGCCAAGCTGAAATTCATCGACGTGGTCATCGTCGATACCGCCGGTCGCCTGCACATCGACGAAGAGATGATGGGCGAGATCAAGGCGCTGCATGCGGCGATCAACCCGGTCGAGACGCTGTTCGTGGTCGACGCCATGACCGGCCAGGATGCGGCCAACACCGCTAAGGCCTTCGGCGACGCACTGCCGCTGACCGGCGTGATCCTGACCAAGGTTGACGGCGACGCCCGTGGCGGCGCCGCGCTGTCGGTACGCGCCATCACCGGCAAGCCGATCAAGTTTATTGGTATGGGCGAGAAGAGCGACGCGCTCGAGCCGTTCCACCCTGAGCGGATCGCCTCGCGTATCCTCGGCATGGGCGACGTGCTCAGCCTGATCGAGCAGGCCGAAGCCACGCTCGACAAAGACAAGGCCGACAAGCTGGCCAAGAAGCTGAAGAAGGGCAAGGGCTTCGACCTCGAAGACTTCCGTGACCAGCTGCAACAAATGAAGAACATGGGCGGCCTCGGCGGCCTGATGGACAAGCTGCCGAACATCGGCGGTGTGAACCTGGCGCAAATGGGCAATGCCCAGGGCGCGGCAGAGAAGCAGTTCAAGCAGATGGAAGCCATCATCAATTCCATGACCCCGGCCGAGCGCCGCGACCCTGAGCTGATCAGCGGTTCGCGCAAACGTCGGATCGCCATGGGCTCCGGCACCCAGGTGCAGGACATCGGTCGCTTGATCAAGCAGCACAAGCAGATGCAGAAGATGATGAAGAAATTCTCCGCGAAAGGCGGAATGGCCAAGATGATGCGCGGCATGGGCGGTATGTTGCCCGGCGGCGGCATGCCGAAAATGTAAAGTATTCGAGCGCAAGCACGCTTGCGCTCCGACCCACAAGGAAGTGGGATCTCCAGCAAACCCGCCATTGGCGGGAGCTGACTCGCCGTTTTAACCGACGGCTCTATAGCAGATCTGAGTGGCACGCTGATAGGCGCCAGAAAAAGACATTTGCAAAAGTCCGGATATTCCTTAGAATATGCGGCCTTTCGGGCACCTATGCCCGCTGTGCATTTAGATTTGCAGCACCGACTACAGGAACGATGTTCACATGCTAACAATCCGTCTTGCCCTTGGCGGCTCCAAAAAGCGCCCGTTTTACCACTTGACCGTAACTGACAGCCGCAACCCACGTGACGGCTCTCACAAGGAACAAGTTGGCTTCTTCAACCCGATCGCTCGTGGTCAAGAAGTTCGTCTGTCCGTGAACCAAGAGCGCGTAGCCTACTGGCTGAGCGTTGGTGCACAACCGTCTGAGCGTGTTGCTAAGTTGTTGAAGGACTCGGCTAAGGCCGCAGCCTGAGCAATATGAACGCGACGCCAGCTGTTGCTGATGATTTGATCGTTATCGGCAAGATTTACTCTGTTCATGGCGTTCGCGGCGAAGTGAAGGTGTATTCCTTTACTGATCCGACTGAAAACCTGTTGCAGTACAAAACCTGGACGCTCAAGCGCGAAGGTAGTGTGAAACAGGTCGAGCTGGTCAGTGGACGCGGGAGCGATAAGTTCCTGGTCGCAAAGCTCAAGGGTCTTGATGATCGTGAAGAAGCGCGTCTTCTGGCCGGTTATGAGATCTGCGTGCCGCGCAACCTGTTCCCTGAATTGACCGACGGCGAGTACTACTGGTACCAGCTGGAAGGTCTGAAGGTTATTGATCAACTCGGGCAATTGCTCGGGAGAATCGATCATCTTCTGGAAACCGGCGCCAATGATGTAATGGTGGTCAAGCCTTGCGCTGGCAGCCTGGATGATCGCGAACGCTTGTTGCCGTATACCGAGCAATGCGTGTTGGCCGTCGACCTGGCAGCGGGCGAGATGAAGGTGGAATGGGACGCGGACTTCTAAGCGTGGCTAATTTGCGCATTGAAGTGATCAGTTTGTTTCCCGAGATGTTCTCCGCCATCAGCGAGTACGGCATCACCAGTCGGGCGGTGAAACAGGGGCTGTTGCAGCTCACCTGTTGGAACCCGCGAGACTACACGACAGATCGACATCACACTGTGGATGACCGCCCATTTGGCGGTGGCCCGGGCATGGTGATGAAGATCAAGCCCCTGGAAGACGCGTTGGTTCAGGCCAAGGCTGCCGCCGGGGAGAAGGCGAAGGTAATTTACCTGTCCCCTCAAGGCCGTCAGCTGAAACAGGCTGGGGTCCGCGAACTGGCGAATGAGGAAGCACTGATCCTGATTGCCGGTCGCTATGAAGGCATTGACGAGCGGTTTATTGAAGCTCATGTCGATGAAGAGTGGTCGATTGGGGACTATGTCCTGTCTGGCGGCGAGCTGCCGGCGATGGTCCTGATAGATGCGGTTACACGACTGCTGCCTGGAGCTTTAGGGCATGCGGACTCCGCGGAGGAAGATTCCTTCACGGATGGTTTGCTGGATTGCCCGCACTACACCCGACCGGAGGTGTATGCGGATCAGCGTGTTCCCGACGTATTGCTAAGTGGCAATCACGCACACATCCGGCGTTGGCGTTTACAGCAGTCCCTTGGTCGGACCTATGAACGACGCGCCGATCTTCTGGAAAGCCGCTCGCTTTCTGGAGAAGAGAAGAAGCTGCTCGAGGAATACATCCTCGCGCGGGACGATAGTTAACAACGTATCGATGGTAGGTCCGACGACTTACCTTAGGAGCACAGCATGACTAACAAAATCATCCTTGCACTCGAAGCAGAGCAGATGACCAAAGAGATCCCTACCTTTGCCCCGGGCGACACTATTGTCGTTCAGGTGAAAGTGAAGGAAGGCGACCGTTCGCGTCTGCAAGCGTTCGAAGGCGTGGTAATCGCCAAGCGTAACCGTGGTGTGAACAGTGCTTTCACTGTTCGTAAAATCTCCAACGGTGTTGGCGTAGAGCGTACTTTCCAGACCTACAGCCCGCAAATCGACAGCATGGCCGTTAAGCGTCGCGGTGACGTACGTAAAGCCAAGCTGTACTACCTGCGTGACCTGTCCGGTAAAGCAGCTCGCATCAAGGAAAAACTGGCTTAAGTCCAGCTTCCCGATGCAGAAAAAAGCAGCCTACGGGCTGCTTTTTTGTGCCTGAAATTTGTCCATTGCCGGTATTTGCCCATGACCACCCGCCTCGAAGAAATCCAGCGTCGCACCGACCTGTCCGTGACCCACGTGACCAAGGCCGTGTTTCCGCCGACCACCAACCACCACAACACGCTGTTCGGCGGCACTGCGTTAGCCTGGATGGACGAAGTGTCGTTCATCACCGCTACGCGGTTTTGCCGTTTGCCGCTGGTGACGGTCTCCACCGATCGTATCGACTTTAACCATGCGATCCCGGCCGGCTCCATCGTTGAGTTGATTGGCCGTGTGATCAAGGTGGGCAATACCAGCCTCAAGGTCGAAGTCGAAGTGTTTGTTGAAAGCATGAGTGCTGATGGCCGCGAAAAAGCCATCCAAGGCGTGTTTAGCTTTGTCGCGATCGATGCCGACAAGCGGCCGGTGCCGGTGTTGCCTGGGTTTGTGGGCTGATCCGAGACCGAGTCGCAGCCATCGCAGGCACGCCAGCGCCCACAAGGAAATGCATTTTCAGTGTGGGAGCTGGCGTGCCTGCGATAGGATCTACCAGCCACCACCTTCATTCGCCTGAGCCCCTATGCCCGCCATTGACCACCCTTTGATCGACCGCTTCCTCGACGCCCTCTGGCTGGAAAAAGGCCTGTCGGACAACACCCGTCAGGCCTATCGCAGCGACCTGGCGCTGTTCAATGGCTGGTTGCAGGAAAAAAACCTCGAACTGATCAATGCCGGTCGTGAGCTGATCCTCGATCACCTGGCCTGGCGCTTGGAACAGAGCTACAAACCGCGCTCCACGGCGCGCTTTCTCTCCGGCGTGCGTGGCTTTTATCGCTACCTGCTGCGGGAAAAACTCATCGCCGTCGACCCAACTCTGCAAATCGACATGCCGCAGCTGGGTCGGCCATTGCCCAAATCCCTGTCGGAAGCCGACGTCGATGCCTTGCTCTCCGCCCCCGACCTGAGCGAAGCCATCGGCCAGCGCGACCGCGCCATGCTCGAAGTGCTCTACGCCTGCGGCCTGCGCGTGACCGAGCTGATCAGCCTGACCCTGGAGCAAGTCAACCTGCGCCAGGGCGTGCTCCGGGTGATGGGCAAGGGCAGCAAGGAGCGCTTGGTACCCATGGGCGAGGAGGCGATTGTGTGGGTCGAGCGCTACATGCGTGATGCCCGCGGTGAGTTGCTCGGTGGACGGCCCAGCGATGTGCTGTTCCCCAGCCTGCGCGGCGAGCAGATGACCCGCCAGACCTTCTGGCACCGTATCAAGCACCAGGCCAAGGTGGCTGGGATCGGCAAGGCGCTTTCGCCGCACACATTGCGCCACGCGTTTGCCACCCATTTGCTCAACCACGGTGCGGACTTGCGCGTCGTGCAAATGCTGCTGGGTCACAGTGACTTATCCACAACCCAGATCTACACCCACGTGGCACGCGCACGCTTGCAGGATATGCACGCCAAGCACCACCCACGCGGATAAAATAATGTCGGAAAAGGCCCTATTTACCCACCGCAGTCTGCCCTGCGGCCCAACTGTGGTAGGCTTTGCCGGTTAGCAAAGGGGACGGCCTCAGCCCGTATTTCCAGATCGGTGTTCCACACCCGTCCCTGTATCTGCCTTCAGGAGTTCCCATGCGCTTGACCCAGATTATTGCCGCCGCAGCGATTGCGTTGGTTTCCACCTTTGTTGTCGCCGATGACGCCGCCGAGCAAACGATTCGCAAGAGCTTGGCCAACCTGGCGCTCGACACGCCAATCGAAAGCATCAGTGCCAGCCCGATGGCGGGCCTGTATGAAGTCAAGCTCAAGGGCAGCCGCGTGCTGTACGCCAGCGCCGATGGCCAGTACATCGTCCAGGGCTACCTGTTCCAGCTGAAAGACGGCAAGCCGGTCAACCTGACCGAGAAAGCCGAGCGCCTGGGCGTGTCCAAGCTGATCAATGGTATTCCGGTGGCTGAAACCGTGGTTTATCCGGCCATCGGCGAGACCAAGACCCACATCACCGTGTTCACCGACACCACCTGCCCGTACTGCCACAAGCTGCACGCCGAAGTGCCTGCGCTGAACAAGCTGGGTGTGGAAGTGCGTTACGTAGCGTTCCCGCGCCAGGGCCTGGGCTCGCCGGGTGACGAACAGTTGCAGGCAGTCTGGTGCTCGGCCGATAAGAAAGCCGCCTTGGACAAAATGGTCGATGGCAAGGAAATCAAGGCGGCCAAATGCGCCAACCCGGTTTCCAAGCAGTTTGCCTTGGGCCAGTCCATTGGTGTGAACGGAACACCGGCCATCGTGTTGGCTGACGGCCAAGTGATTCCGGGCTACCAGCCGGCGCCACAAGTTGCCAAACTGGCACTGGGTGCGAGTAAGCAGTAATCGTCGAGCCTTTGACGATCTTGCCCCGTCGAACAGTCGGCGGGGCATTAATTGAGAGCCGCAGTTGTGCGGCTGTTTTTCACGGCCGGCCTTGAGTCGGCCGTTTCATGGGGAGTTCTTCAGTGAAACCGGTCAAAGTAGGCATCTGTGGGTTAGGGACCGTCGGTGGCGGCACCTTCAACGTACTTCAGCGTAATGCTGAAGAAATTTCCCGCCGTGCAGGGCGTGGGATTGAAGTGGCGCAAATTGCCACGCGTACGCCAAAGCCTCAGTTCCAAACGACCGGTATTGCGATTACCAACGATGTCTTCGCCGTGGCCACCAACCCTGAAATCGATATCGTCATCGAACTGGTCGGCGGCTACACCGTGGCCCGTGATCTGGTGCTGCTGGCCATCGAGAACGGCAAGCACGTGGTTACCGCCAATAAGGCGCTGATCGCCGTGCACGGCAACGAGATCTTCGCCAAGGCGCGCGAGAAGGGCGTGATCGTTGCGTTCGAAGCCGCCGTGGCCGGTGGCATCCCGGTGATCAAGGCGATCCGTGAAGGCCTGTCGGCCAACCGTATCAACTGGGTAGCCGGCATCATCAACGGCACCGGTAACTTCATCCTCACTGAAATGCGCGAGAAGGGCCGTACCTTCGAAGACGTGCTGGCCGAAGCCCAGGCCCTGGGTTACGCCGAGGCCGACCCGACCTTCGACGTGGAAGGCATCGACGCTGCGCACAAGCTGACCATCCTGGCATCCATCGCCTTTGGTATCCCGCTGCAGTTCGACAAGGCCTACACCGAAGGCATCACCAAACTGACCACTGCCGACGTGAACTACGCCGAGGCCCTGGGCTACCGCATCAAGCACCTGGGCGTGGCGCGCAGCACTGCGGCTGGTATCGAGCTGCGTGTGCACCCGACGCTGATCCCGGCCGACCGCCTGATCGCCAACGTCAACGGCGTGATGAACGCGGTGATGGTCAACGGTGACGCTGCCGGTTCTACATTGTTCTACGGCGCCGGCGCCGGCATGGAGCCAACCGCTTCCTCGGTGATCGCCGACCTGGTGGACGTGGTTCGCGCCATGACCAGCGACCCGGAAAACCGCGTGCCGCACCTGGCTTTCCAGCCGGATTCGCTGTCGGCTCACCCGATCCTGCCGATCGAGGCCTGCGAAAGCGCCTACTACCTGCGCATCCAGGCCCAAGATCATCCGGGCGTGTTGGCTCAGGTCGCAAGCATCCTCTCGGAGCGCGGTATCAACATCGAGTCGATCATGCAGAAGGAAGTCGAGGAGCAAAACGGCCAGGTGCCGATGATCCTGCTGACCCACCGCGTGCTCGAGCAGCACATGAACGATGCCATCCGGGCGCTCGAATCTCTTCAGGGCGTGGTTGGGCCGGTCGTTCGTATTCGCGTCGAACATCTAAATTAATTCAGCTGCAAGCGCCAAGCTGCAAGCTGCAAGTAAAAGCAGAGCTGCTTTAACTTGAAGCTTGTCACTTGAAGCTTGAAGCCCAAACCGAAGGTTTGCCCCTATGCGTTACATCAGCACCCGCGGCCAGGCACCGGCCCTGAATTTCGAAGACGTTTTGCTCGCCGGCCTTGCCACTGACGGCGGCCTGTACGTGCCGGAAAACCTGCCACGTTTTACTCAGGAAGAAATCGCTTCGTGGGCTGGCCTGCCATACCACGAGCTGGCGTTCCGGGTGATGCGCCCGTTCGTCACCGGCAGCATTCCGGATGCGGATTTCAAGAAGATTCTGGAAGAGACATACGGCGTGTTTTCCCACAGCGCCATTGCCCCGTTGCGCCAACTGAACGGCAACGAGTGGGTGCTTGAGCTGTTCCACGGGCCAACCCTGGCGTTCAAGGACTTCGCCCTGCAACTGCTCGGTCGCCTGCTCGATTACGTGCTTGAAAAGCGCGGCGAGCGCGTGGTGATCATCGGCGCTACCTCAGGTGATACCGGCTCGGCGGCCATCGAAGGCTGCAAGCATTGCGAAAACGTTGACATCTTTATCCTGCACCCGCACAAGCGCGTGTCGGAAGTGCAGCGTCGCCAGATGACCACCATTTTTGGCGAGAACATCCACAATATCGCCATCGAAGGCAACTTCGATGACTGCCAGGAAATGGTCAAGAACAGTTTCGCTGACCAGAGCTTCCTCAAAGGCACGCGCCTGGTCGCCGTAAACTCGATCAACTGGGCGCGGATCATGGCCCAGATCGTTTAC
The DNA here is from genome assembly GCF_022648765.1 of Pseudomonas sp. ArH3a. Lineage (NCBI taxonomy): Bacteria > Pseudomonadati > Pseudomonadota > Gammaproteobacteria > Pseudomonadales > Pseudomonadaceae > Pseudomonas > Pseudomonas sp. ArH3a. Next base: position 5,720,676 of record NZ_CP080330.1, on the reverse strand, counting down.
TACTTCCACGCAGCCCTGCAGTTGGGCGGCCCGGCACGTTCGGTGTCGTTCTCGGTGCCGACCGGCAACTTCGGCGACATCTTTGCCGGCTACCTGGCGCGCAACATGGGCCTGCCGATCAACCAGTTGATCGTCGCCACCAACCGCAACGACATCCTGCACCGCTTCATGAGCGGCAACCAGTACGTCAAGGAAACCCTGCACGCCACGCTGTCGCCGTCCATGGACATCATGGTGTCGTCGAACTTCGAACGCCTGCTGTTCGACATGCACGGTCGCAACGGCGCCGCGCTGGCCGAGCTGATGAGCAGCTTCAAGAGCGGTGGCGGCTTCAGCGTCGAGCAAGAGCGCTGGACCGAAACCCGCAAACTGTTCGACTCCTTGGCGGTGGACGATGCACAGACCTGTGAAACCATTGCTGAGGTCTTTGCGCAGACCGGCGAACTGCTGGACCCGCACACCGCTATCGGCGTGAAGGCCGCACGCGAATGCCGACGCAGCCTGGACATCCCGATGGTGATCCTCGGTACGGCTCACCCGGTCAAGTTCCCGGAAGCGGTAGAGAAGGCGGGTGTGGGCAAAGCGTTGGAATTGCCGGAGCACTTGGCCGACCTGTTCGAACGCGAAGAGCGCTGTACGGTGTTGGCCAATGACTTGAAGGCCGTGCAGGCGTTTGTCAGCCAGCATGGCAACCGCGGCAAGCCACTCTGACCCAGCGGTTTTGCGTGGTGGACCAAGCCCGTCTTCGTGACGGGCTTTTTCATTCTGGCGAGCCATACTTGCGCGGCGACTGACAAGAACAATCAAGGAAACCCAACCGGTGAGTATATCGACCCGAGCACGCGTGTGGATGACGTGCGTGTTGTTGCTATTGCCGGTCTCGGCAAGCCTGGCCGCTGTCAGCCTGCCGTTCAAACTGGTGCCGGCGTTTATAGCCATGGAGCCCATGCCCCTGACGGCCAGCGAGCAACAATGGCTTGCAGCGCATCGGCCATTAAAAGTGGGCATCTCGATTGATGACTATCAACCGATTGATATCACACGCGACCGCAATCGCTACCAAGGCATCAGCGCCGATTACCTGAGCCTGATCGGCGCGCGTTTGAATGCGCCGATGCAAGTACTGGGTTTTTCCGAACGGGCGCAGGCGGTAGAAGCGTTGCGGACCGGTGCCATCGATATCCTCACCAGCGCCAATGGCTACGAGCGTGACGTGCCGGGGCTGCGCTTTACCGCAGACTATATGCCGGACCGTTCGGTGGTGGTTGTGCGTCGGGATGACACCACCCAGAACGAGAGCCTTGAGGACAAGAAGGTGGTGTTGCTGGACGGCTACGCCAACGTCAAGAACGTCCATCAGGCGTATCCCGGCAGCCACATCATGCTGGCGCCGAATCTCTACAGCGGTTTGGAAGCGTTGGCACAAGGCGATGCCGATGCGTTTATCGGCAACGAAGTGATCGTGCGTGCGTACACGTCGCTGCGGCCCCATCTGGGCTTGCAGATCAAAGTGGAAAGCCGGCTGGCGCCCATTGGTTTTGCTTTTGCCACACGCGAGGCCGACCCGCAGTTGGGGGCGATGATGGACCAGGCGCTGTCGAGTATCGACGAGTCCGTGCAGCGCGAAATCCTCGCGCGCTGGACCACCGGCCTGGGCGTCGGGGTGGTCGCTGAGCGCATAGCGCTGTCGGCCTCGGAACGCGCATGGGTGCTCCAGCATCCCCATGTGGTGGTGGCGTCCCAGCCACTCTCGCCGTACCTATTCAAGGACAAGGACGGCCAGTGGGTGGGGCTGAATGTGGACTTGCTCAACCGCATTTCACGCACGACCGGCTTGCAGTTTGTCATGGAGGAAGTGGCGTCCACGGCACAATCCTTGGCGTTGCTGGAAACGGGCAGGGCGGACATGAACACCACCCTGGCCGAGAGTCAGGAGCGCAAGGCATTCCTCAATTTCAGCCATGGTTTTGGTGGCTCCGGCTGGGTGTTTATCCAGCGCGCGGACGAGCCGCCAGTGGCCAGTTTGAGCGAGCTTTCAGGCAGGGTGCTGGCGCTGCCGTCACGGCATGTCCTGGAAGGGTACATTCGTCGCGAACACCCTGGGATCGAGCTGCGCTCGGTCGATACTTACGCCCAGGCCCGCGAACTGGTAACGCGGGGCGATGCGGCGGCGACTATCCAGAGTGAAGTGGAAGTACAAAGCTACCCGGCCGATGAGTTGCGCATCGGTCGCAGTGTCGAGGGCAAGTGGTCGGCCAACTGCTTCTCGGTGCGTAAGGATCAGCCCGAACTGCTGAGCATTCTGAACAAAGCGTTGGAGGCGCTTCCGGTAGCGGAGTTGAGCGCCCTGCGTATGCGTTGGCTTGGGGCCGTGCCGGTCCTGGTGCCCGCCTGGCAACGTGTGCCGCCCTGGGCCTATTGGACGGTCGCCATGGCGTTGTTGTTTGTGCTCGTGTCGCTGGCATGGAACAGCCGGCTTAAGCGCCAGATTCGTCAGCGCCTGCAGGCCGAGCAACGGCTTAACGACCAGTTAGCGTTCAAGAGCGCACTGCTGGACGGGATGCCCAACCCGGTGTTCGTTCGCGACCTGGCCGGGCGGCTGGTGACCTGCAACACCCGCTATGAGCAGCAATTGGCGACCACGCGTGAACAGATCAAGGGCCTGACGCTGATGGAGAGCGGCCTGTTGCCCGAAGCCGTTGCTGCGCGCTTGCACGCCGAGCACATGGAGCAGTTGGCAACGCAACAGTCGCTGTTCGTAGACCGGCAATTGGAGTTCAACGGTGGGACCTTTCATGTCTACCAATGGACGGTGCCGTTCTTTGACGCGAAGGGCCAATTGCAGGGGTTGCTCGGTGGCTGGATCGACATCAACGAGCGCAAACTCCTGGAACACCAGTTGATGGACGCACGCCAGGCCGCTGACGAAGCGAACTACGCCAAAAGCGCCTTTCTTTCGACCCTGAGCCACGAGATTCGCACACCGATGACCGCCATTATTGGTTTGCTTGAGTTGGAGCAAGAACGGGCACTGGCCGAAGGTAATACCGTGTCCGAGGCACTGCAGGTGGCCCATCGTTCTGCACGAGAGTTGATTGCCCTGATCGGTGACAGCCTGGACCTGGCGAAGATTGAAGCCGGCCATCTGCAACTGGCGCCGCAGACCACGGACTTGAGAAGTTTCTTTGAGGGCATACAGCGGCTGTTTGAAGCCATGGCGCAAAAAAAAGGCCTGCATTTGACACTGGCTTTTGATCCCGCTGCGCAAGGGCACTACTGGTTCGACCCGCTGCGCCTGCGCCAAGTCCTCCATAACTTGTTGGGTAACGCGCTCAAATTTACCCAGCGCGGTGAGGTTCGCGTCAGTGTCGAGTGCAAGCGTGATCCGGTGGGTGCTGAATACTTGCATCTGTGTGTGGAAGACAGCGGCCCCGGCATCGGTATTGAGCAGCAGGCGCGGGTGTTCAAGCCGTTTATACAGGTCAGCGCGCTGACGGCTGCCGAGCACGGTGGGACCGGCCTGGGCTTGAGCATCTGCCAGCAGCTGGTGGAATTGATGGGCGGGCGCATCACCTTGAACAGTGTGGTGGGGGAAGGCACGGCAGTGTGTATCGACCTGTATCTGGACCGGGTCAGCAGTGACGACGTGCCTGCGGCACTTGCTGCGTCGTTGCCTGTCGCTGGCCGCAGCCTTTCGGTGCTGGTGGTCGATGACCTGCCGGCCAATCGTCTGGTGCTGGTTCAGCAGCTACAGTTTCTGGGCCATCAGGTCGTGGCCGTCGACTCGGCGGAGGCCGCCTTGCAGTGCTGGCGACGGGAGGTGTTTGACGTGCTGGTCACCGATTGCAACATGCCGGGCATGTCCGGCTACGCCTTGAGCGAGACGATCCGCCAAATTGAAGCGCGCGAGCAACGACCGCGCAGTGCGCTGGTGGGCTGCACGGCCAATGCCTTCGATGACGAACAGCAGCGCTGCCGCGAGGCAGGAATGGATGAACTGCTGGTCAAGCCCGTGACCCTTGAACACTGGACGCGCGTGCTTGCCCGCTTGGCGCCTTCGCGCTCGTTCAGTATCCAGACCCTGCGGGCCATGACCCAGGCCGACGGGCCAGTCTTGCAGCGCATGTTGCAGGAACTGGCCAGGAGCCTTGAGCAGGAACACAACGTGATGGCCGCCGCCATGACAGAACACGACCTGGCCCGGCTGTCGGCCTCTTTGCACCGGCTGAAGGGGATTTGCTGCCTGGTGGATGCATTGCCGCTGGCCAAGGCCTGCGTGGCGCTTGAAGCCTGTATCCGGGATCCGCGTAACGCACAGATCAACGTGCACTGGGTGACGCTGTGCGAAGCCTTGGTCGAGTTCCGGCGCGAGCTGGACGCCTGTCTGAATCAGCCTGAATAGGACATGTCCTATGGGGAAGGCGCGGGTTTTTGACTAGTCTGTAGACTCTCGCTTTCCCCGGTTACGTGTCCATGCGCTCACTCAAAGTCCTGATTCTTGAAGACAACCCGTTCCAGCTGATGGCCCTGCATCAGATGCTCAATGCCAACGGCGTGTTCAATGTGCTCACCGCCGAAACGGTTGACGCTGCCCGCCAGTCCCTGGAAAGCAAGGGCGCGGTGGACATTGCGATATGTGATCTGTACCTGGAGCAGGGCGATGGTCTGGAGCTGATTCGCGAAATGGCCGAACGCCGCCAGGCTCAAGTATTGATCCTGCTGAGCAACGCCGAGCCGGATGTGTTGGACGGGGTGGCGAACATGGCGCGGCAGTTGGGGCTCAACGTGCTCGGCTGCTTGCCCAAGCCTGCGTCGGCAACACTGATCGGGCAAATGCTGACGGCTTGCCAGGCACGCTTGCGGCCGGGGTTGCCGGGGACGTCCTGGGAGCGGGTGCGCCAGTTATTGGGGGTGAGCGACATCGAGCCGTTGCCGCCCTCTGCGGACGTGAGCCAGGTTGCGATCGCACGCTCTGGCACTGTCTGGTATCAGCCAATCGTCAGCCAGGCAGGCGCGTTGCAAGGTGTGGAGGCGCTGGCACGTTGGCAGGCCCCGCAAGGCGAGTTGCTGTTACCTGACGAATTCCTGCCGGTGCTGGAATTTGCCGGAATGGAAGAGGCGTTTACCTGGCACGTGCTCGAACAAGCGCTGGGCCTGGCCTGCCAAGTGAAGCACGAGACCGGCCAAGTGCTGCCGGTGGCGGTGAACATTCCGGGGCGGATGCTGGAGCGCTCGCACTTCCCCGAGGTGTTGCAAGGCTTGCTGCAGCTTCATGGTGTACCCGCGCATAGCTTGACCCTGGAACTGGTGGAAACCTCGCGGTTGAAGACCGACAGCGCCCACGTCACCGGCTTGCTGCGGTTGCGGATGATGGGGTGCAAGCTGTCCATCGGTGATTTCGGCGTGGGCGGTACTAGTCTGCAACGCTTACTGGAGTTGCCCTTCAGCGAGCTGAAAATTCCCCCGGCGTTTGCCAGCGGCATGGCCAGTGACGATCGCAAGGCGGCGGTGGTTGCCGGCGCCATGAGCATGGCCGGGCGACTGGGCATCGGTGTGGTGGTCACCGGGGTTGAAAGCGCTGCCGATTATCACGCGGTGGGTGAACTGGGCGCGGCATGGCTGCAAGGCTGCTTTATTGCCCGGCCCATGGGCGCTGAGGCACTGAAACAATGGATTGCGTCTCAGGCTAGGCCAGCCCGTGTTCCTGTACGTAGATGAACAGGGCCGCATCGTTGTTCAAGCCAAGCTTGCGCATGGCGCTGACTTTTTGCGCGCTGACGGTTTGTTTGCTGCGATGAAGGTGCGCGGCGATCTCGCCCACCGTCAACCCTCCCGCGAGCAGGCGGATGACTTCCAATTCGCGGGGTGACAGCGCGTCCAGGGAGTGCACACGATCGTCACCGCCCAGGTTCAATGCCTGACGGATCGCGTGGGCTACGTAGCGTCGCCGCTGCCGCACGTGGCGGATGGCTTGCGGCAGCTCATCGGCGAGGCTGGCCTTGCTCAACAGGCCCATGACGCCCAGTTCGAGGATGGCATGAAACAACCCCGCGTTATTGAGCATGGTCACCACCACAATCGGCAGAGCCGGGTAATGTCGGCGCACCTGTTCAATCAGGCGCAAGCCGTCTGCGTGTGGGGCGGCGGGCATCATGAAGTCGGTGACCAGCACATCGCAGGCGCACTGTCGCAATAGCTCGGCAAGGGCCTCGGGGGAATTGGCTTCACCGACGATCGTCAGCCGTTCGTCGCGCTCCAGCACCGCCCGCAGGCCGATGAGGAAAATCGGGTGGTCATCGGCCAGGACGATGCGAAGTGGCGATTCAGACGCAGCTCTCAAGACAGGCTCCCGGGATAATTCGGGGATTTTAGCCTGTAAAGCGCAGGAGCGGCATGAGGGCAGGGTCAAGCACTGTGTAAAACGCCGTTTTCCCCGCAAAACAGCCACCCTTTGCGTAAGCAGTTAGGTGCGGCCGTTTTTTGCTTGTCATGTTGCAAGCGCATGCTGGTTCACGTCACTCCCTGACGACCCCATAAAGACGATAAAGCGAACTTTCCTACGTCATAACCAGTCACTTAGGATAGAGGCAGCTGCCGTTGAAACGATTGTTCCCGAACTATTGAGTGGTGATCGAGATGGAAAGTATCAGCCTATTGCTCGAAGAAGCACTGAGCCCTTATCAGGTGACATTGACCACCGCAGGTGTGCAGGGCGAATGCCTGGTGACCGTGAAGAACCCGGCCGGCGCCATTGTTGTCGAGCGTGAAGTCGACCGCGCGCAATTGACTGATAAACGCGTGCTGGTGGATGTGGTGGATTGCCTGCTGCGCGACCTGAAAATCGCCGAAGGGCGCCTGGAGCCTTCCGTCATCGCGGCATTGCGCAACGCTGCCCAGACGCGCAATGGCGCCGCTGCATGAAGAATTGTTTGTCTAGGGAAACTTCCTACAGCATGGCCGGTCAGATTTTGTAACAGCAAGAGCGAACATTGTGCTCCGGTGTTTGTGGCTTGTTGTACTGGTCTTTGTAGGCCACGTTTAACCCCGAAGTGTCTCCCCACTCTTCGGGGTTTCTTTTTGCCTGCGATTTGCCTTGTGATTGCTCAGCGCTCCGGCGAATCCTGGAAAAAGCTCGGGTTGTCGCGCAAATACTGCTCGCGCATGACCGGGTCCAACCACAGCAAGTAGGACTGCAGAAGCTGTTCCTGTGGGATTTCGCGTAGTACCTGGTCGATCCGCGCGATCGCCTGGCGACCTTGGGGCGTGTCCGAGCAACCGATATGCGTACGCTGGTAAGGCGCTGAGCCTTTGATGGGATAGAACATCAAGTCCTGCGGCGCAATGCCCTGCTGTGTGGCGTGATAGCGGATTTCCGGCCAGTAGCCCAGCACCGCTTCCAGCCGCCCAAGGCGCTGCATTTGCAGCAGACTGCCAAGCGCGTCATTGCCGTAATGCAGTGCCAGGATGTGTGAGTCGACGCCTTTTAGCTGTGCATCGATGACCGGGCCGTAGCTGCGTTCGGCGGTCGCGCCAATGCGTGCTTTATGCGAGTCGAGAAAGGCTTGCAGGTCAAATTGGCCCTCGGCAATAAAGGGCGCCATTTGCTGATACTGGCTTCGTCGCAGGGTCACCCCGTTGCTCGCCACCACGAAGGCCTGGGCCGAAAACACAACGTATGTCGCGCGTTCCGGCGTCCATAGCAGCGCCGGGTCGCAGGTCAGCGAGGCTGCGCGCAGCATTTGAATGCTGCGGGCGCGGTTGACGTGCATCATGGTATGACGGTACTCCGGCAGGCGCTCGCTGAGTATCGGTAGCAACTGATCCAGTACGCCCTGGCCTTTTTTTGGCCCCTCGAAGATGGTCACTGGCGGCAGGTCGCGCAGCAGCCAGGTCAAGGTGTCCTGAGCATGCGAGGTGAGCGGCCATACGCCGAATACTGAGCCGAGCAGGCACAGCTGAATGAACCGACGTGTGCGCGGGTGAGCCATCAGATCGCGCCGTCCTCACGCAAGCGGGCAATGGCGGCCGTGTCATAGCCCAACGCATTGAGCACTACGCTGTTGTGTTCACCCAGCTGCGGGCCGACCCACTCACAACTGCCTGGCGTGTCCGAGAGCTTGGGCACGATCCCCGGCATCTTGAAATCCTTGCCGCCCGGCAACTTGGCCTTCAGAAACATTTCCCGCGCCAGAAACTGCGGGTCACCGAGCATGTCTTCGGCGCTGTAGATACGACTGGCCGGGACCTCAGCCTTGTTGAGCTGCTCAACCACTTGCTCCAGCGGCAGTGAGTTGACCCAGCGGTCGATCACGCCGTACAGCTCGTCACGGCGGCTGTCGCGCCCGTCATTGCTGGCCAAGACCGGGTCATTGGCCAGGTCCTCACGGCCAATCGCCGACATGAAACGCTTGAAGATCGCATCGCCATTGGCGCCGATTTGCACGTGCTTGCCATCGGCACTGGTATGGATCGACGAAGGCGTGATGCCGGGCATGATGTTGCCGGTGCGCTCGCGGATAAAGCCGAACACGTCGAACTCCGGGATCATGCTCTCCATCATCGCGAAAATAGCTTCATACAGCGCCACGTCCACCACCTGGCCAAGCCCGCCGTTGACCTCGCGGTGACGCAGCGCCATCAGCGCGCCGATCACCGCCCACAAGGCGGCGATCGAATCGCCGATGGAGATCCCGGTGCGTACCGGCGGGCGGTCTTCAAAACCGGTGATGTAGCGCAAGCCGCCCATCGACTCGCCCACCGCGCCGAACCCCGGCTGGTCTTTCATCGGCCCGGTCTGGCCAAAGCCCGAAAGGCGCACCATCACCAGCTTGGGGTTCAGTGCATGCAGGGTTTCCCAGCTCAGGCCGAGTTTTTCCAGCACGCCGGGGCGAAAGTTTTCGATCAGGATGTCGGCGTCTGCCAACAGCTGTTTAAGGATCGCCAGGCCATCGGGGTGCTTGAGGTTGAGGGTCAGCGACTGCTTATTGCGCGCCTGCACAAACCACCACAGCGACGTGCCCTCATACAGCTTGCGCCATTTGCGCAACGGGTCACCGCCGTCCGGGGATTCAACCTTGATCACCTCGGCGCCGAACTCGGCGCAGATTCGCGACGCAAACGGGCCGGCGATCAGGGTGCCCAGTTCGATGACTTTCAGGCCGGCAAGCGGTTTGGCATTAAGCGACATGAGGATCCTTAGCAAGCGTGGGCGGTGGTGTGATGCCTTTTAACATAGGCGAGCCCCCTTGGGATAAGGATGATGCAGCGCAGTATTCGTTGATTGGCCCCGCCATCGGTTAGACTGGCCGCCTTTCCCTGTCTCTAGAAGCCCGTTCATGGCCCAGCCGTCCACGACCTACAAATTCGAACTCAATCTCACCGACCTCGATCGTTCGGTGTACGAGAGCGTCAAACAGACCATCGCCCGCCACCCTTCGGAAACCGAAGAACGCATGACCGTGCGCCTGCTGGCCTATGCCCTCTGGTACAACGAGCAACTGGCGTTTGGTCGTGGTCTGTCCGATGTGGATGAACCAGCCCTATGGGAAAAAAGCCTGGATGATCGGGTTCTGCACTGGATTGAAGTCGGCCAGCCTGACGCCGACCGCCTGACCTGGTGCTCGCGCCGTACCGAGCGCACCAGCCTGCTGGCCTATGGCAGCCTGCGTGTATGGGAAGGCAAAGTGGTGCCGGTGGCCAACAACCTGAAAAACGTACACATCGCCGCCGTGCCGCAGGAAGTCCTCGAGACCCTGGCCAAGGACATGCCGCGCGTGATCAAGTGGGACGTGATGATCAGTGAAGGCACGATTTTTGTGACTGATGATCGCGGCCAGCACGAAGTGCAACTGCAATGGCTGGTTGGCGAGCGCGGTTGAAAACTGTGGGAGCTGGCTTGTGTGGGAGCGGGCTTGCTCGCGAAAGCATCAACGCCGCGTAACTGCTTGACCGAGGCGCCTGCATCGCAGGCAAGCCAGCTCCCACATTTGATCCACTGCATTTCAACATCCCTGTTTAACCGTTGTATTAGAAGAGAAGCACCCGCCACCTCATGCGTATCGATCCTCGCCCGTTGCCCGCCGTCCTGCCGTTTCTCGGTGAACTGCCACCGCTGTTGACCCGTCTCTACGCCGCGCGCGGGGTGCAGTCTGAAGCCGAGCTGGACAAGAGCCTGGCGCGGTTGATTCCTTACCAGCAGCTCAAGGGCATCGATGCCGCGGTGGACCTGCTGGTGACGGCCTTGGAGCAGCGCCAGCGCATTCTCATCGTCGGTGACTTCGACGCCGATGGCGCCACTGCCAGCACGGTGGGCACCTTGGGCCTGCGTTTGCTCGGTGCGGCGCATGTCGACTACCTGGTGCCCAACCGCTTCGAGTACGGCTACGGCCTGACCCCGGAAATCGTCGCGGTGGCGCTGCAGCGCGAGCCGCAGTTGCTGATTACTGTGGATAACGGTATTTCCAGTGTCGAAGGCGTGGCGGCGGCGAAGGCGGCCGGTTTGCAGGTGTTGGTCACCGACCACCACTTGCCGGGCGATGAGTTGCCGGCGGCAGACGCCATCGTCAACCCGAACCAGCCCGGCTGTGAGTTCCCCAGCAAGGCGCTGGCCGGCGTCGGCGTGATCTTTTACGTGTTGATGGCTTTGCGTGCGCGGTTGCGCAGCCTGGGCTGGTACGACAACAAGCCGCAGCCGAACATCGGCGAATTGCTTGATCTGGTGGCCTTGGGCAGCGTCGCTGACGTGGTGCCCCTGGACGCCAACAACCGCATCCTCGTCCATCAGGGCCTGGAGCGCATTCGTGCCGGTCGTGCGCGGCCGGGCATCAAGGCGATCCTCGAGGTCGCCAAGCGCGACCACGCGCGCATCACCTCTACCGATCTCGGTTTCATTCTCGGGCCGCGCCTGAATGCCGCCGGGCGCCTGGATGATATGAGCCTGGGCATCGAATGCCTGCTCACCACCGACTTCGCCGCCGCGCGGGAAATGGCGGCGCAACTGGACGGTATGAACCAGGACCGCAAATCCATCGAACAGGGCATGCAGCGCGAGGCGCTCGCCCAGCTCAAGGATTTGCCGGTGGAATCGATGCCGTACGGTTTGTGCCTGTTCGACCCGGAATGGCACCAAGGCGTGATCGGCATTCTGGCGTCGCGGATGAAAGAGCGGTATTTCCGCCCGACCATCGCCTTTGCCGACGCCGGCGACGGCCTGCTCAAGGGCTCAGGGCGCTCTGTGCAGGGTTTTCACATCCGTGATGCCCTGGCGGTCGTTGCCAGCCAGCATCCCAACCTGATCGCCAAGTACGGCGGTCACGCCATGGCGGCGGGTCTGACGTTGCCCGAGGCGAATTTCCCACTGTTTGCCGAAGCCTTTGACGCTGAAGTACGTCGGCAACTGCGTGAAGAAGACCTCACCGGGCGCTTGCTGTCTGACGGCACCTTGGCCGTGGAAGAGTTTCACCTGGAACTGGCGCGCGCATTGCGGCATGCCGGGCCGTGGGGGCAGCATTTTCCAGAACCGTTGTTTCACGGCGTGTTTCAGTTGGTCGAACAACGCGTAGTGGGCGAGCGGCACCTGAAAGTGGTGCTCAAGAGCGAATGCGGGTCAGTGAAGCTTGATGGCATTGCGTTTGGTGTGGACCGTGAAGTCTGGCCGAACCCGACGGTGCGTTGGGTGGAGTTGGCCTACAAGCTGGACGTGAACGAGTTCCGTGGGCAGGAAACTGTGCAGTTGATGATTGCGCATATCGAACCGCGCTAGTTATTCGGCACGCCGCAAACAAATGTGGGAGCGGGCTTGCTCGCGAATACGGAGTGAAGTGCGCCCCAAAAGTTGGACAGCTAATGGTTAGGCTACCGCGGACCGGGTTCTGTAAGCCACAGGGCTCAGTCCGCCAAGCTTCGTTTTGATTCGCTTATGGTTGTAGTAATGGATGTACTTATCCAGCCCGGCCTGCAGCTGAGCAACGCTGTCGAAGCTTTCCCGATAGTAAAACTCCGACTTCAGGGTACCGAAAAAGCTTTCCATTGTGGCGTTGTCATAGCAGTTCCCTTTGCGAGACATGCTCTGTTCCAACCCAGCTTTTTCCAGTTTTTCCCGATACTTTGAGTGTCGATAGTGCCAGCCCTGATCCGAGTGCAGCATGGGTTTGGCGCCTTCGGGCAAGCGCTCAAGGGCAAGCTCCAGCATGTCGCCTACCAAGGCGTATTGGGGGCGGACGGCGGTCTTATAGGCCACAATCTCTCCGTTGTACAAGTCCAGTACTGGGGACAGATACAGCTTTTTGCCGGCCACTTTGAACTCGGTGACATCGGTTACCCATTTCTGATTTGGTTGCTCAGCTTCGAACTGACGAGCCAGGATATTGGGCGATACCTCTCCCATTGGCCCTTTATACGATTTGTATTTTTTCGGTCGCACTGTGCATTTCAGGCCTAACTCTCCCATCAGCCGTCGTACCGTTTTACCGTTGATCAACGGCGTTTGCTTACGTAGCTCTAAAGTCATCCGACGGTAACCAAGGCGGCCCTCATTCTCGTCTTGGATAGTCTGGATAGAGGCTTTGATCGAGATAAACCGGTCCGCAACGCCCATCGCCTTGAGTTGGTAGTAGTACGTACTTCGCGCAAGACCTACCAGCTTGAGCAAATCACTCAAGGGGAAAGCTTGTTTGAGCTCAGTGACTAATCGGGCTTTTTCTTCGCTTCTCTCTCTCGCCTCATCACCGCCTCGCCCAACTCTCCAAGCTTTTTTAGGTAGGCGTTCTCCATGCGCAAATACTGCAGTTCATCGAGTAATGCCTTGTGTGCAAGCTGTGCGTCGGTGAGTGGGGTGGTAGTTTTACGCGGTTTAGAAGGCGGCTTGGGCATAGCGGTAATCGATCCTTTTTTCCCTGACTCCAGGGCTTCAATACCGCCACTGTAATACTGCTGTTGCCATCTGCCCACCTGGCTTGAGTTACCCAGGTTGAAGAGCGCCGCTGCGCGGCGCAAAGATAAGGAGTCGCGCCACATGCGTTGCAGCACTGAAAACTTGAACAAGGGACTGTAGCGTTCGCCGGTTCTGCTTAGACAGGCTTCGCCATGTAATCGGTAAGCCTCCACCCAACGACGAAGCAAGGTGGGATCCATTTGAAATTGAGCGGCTATGCGGCGAAAGCCTCGGCCCTGTTCAAGGAAAGTGGTAATGGCGGAAAGCTTGAACTGCGTCGTGTATTTGCTCATGAAAAGCCTCAGGAGTTGGACGGGTGTCCAACTTCTGGGGCGCACTTCAGAGTGTCAGTCAACGTTGCTGTGACTGATCCACCGCTTTCGCGAGCAAGCCTGCTCCCACATTTGGTTTTGCATACAGCCTAGAGTTACTCGGCTTTGTCCTTGGCCTGGTGCTTCACGATGATGTCTACCAGCCGCTGCGCCAGCGCCGGGTAGTTTTCATCAAAGTGATGCCCGCCTGGCAGCTTCACCGCTTCGCCAACAGCGGTCTTGTCGGTGCAGCCACTCTCGTCGACTTCTTCGGCGCCGTAGATGCACACCACTTTGTCAGCCGGCAGCTTGGCCATTTCCGGGCCGGTCGCGGCTTCTTTGCCGGCGTTGCCCAACCAACCTTCCACTTCGATTTCAAAGCTACCGGTACGTGCGAACGCCAGCAGGATGATTGCATCCACGCGCTGCTGTTCGTTTTCCGGCATGCGGTTGTAGATCGCCGGCAGTACGTCAGCGCCGAACGAGTAGCCGGTCAGGACGAAGCGCTTGGTGCCCCATTTCTGCCGGTAGTGCTGCATCAGTTCGGTAAGGTCTTTGGCGCTCTGTTCCGGGGTCTTGTGCTGCCAGTAGTAGCGCAGGGTGTCGATGCCGACCACCGGGTAGCCGATCTTGGCCATTTCACCGGCCACGTCACGGTCCAGGTCACGCCAGCCGCCGTCACCGGAGAGGAACAGGGTAACGGTGTCCTTGGCTTGGCCAGCCGGCACTTCCACCACTGGAATCGCCAGGCCGCCGTTGTCCGAACCGACCAATTGCTTGCGCAGTTCGTTGTTCAGCACTTGTGGGTAATGAATGTCGTAGTCGCTGATGCTGGTGGTCGCGCGCGGAGTGTCGCGTACGAAACTGGCGCTTTCATCGTCAGGGTTATCGTTCCACGCCACCAGCCAGTTGCCATGGGCGGAGGTCTTCGGCAGCGGGTCCTTGCAGCCTTCCTGTACCAGGGCGAAACCGACGGAGATGGCGTTGGCCTTGTCGTCGTTCTGTGTGGCCAACCAGCGCCAGGCGAGCGCAGCGCCAGGGCCGATGCCGCTGACCAGGGTCGCCGGGCCTTTAAGCTGTGCCAGGGCGCTTTGCAGCGCTTGTTCCTGCAGCTTGCAGTCATCTTTTGGCAGGACCACTTGAACGATTTGAGCTGCGCCGCCCTTGCTCAGGGCAATCAACTGGCTGTCGGTCAGGGTTTCATCGGCCATCACGGCCACCGCCACACGGGCTTTTGCCGAGCCGTTAGGCGTTACACGGGTCATCACCGAGCCGTCAGCCTGGGGCAGTTGCTCCAAGGTCGGTTGCGGGGCAGGGCGGTTCCAGTACCAAAAGCCACCCGCCGCGATCAGCGCGAGCAGCACTACAAAGGCCAACACATACCGCCAGGAGCGTCGAATCATCAGCGTTTCACCAATCCAGTCAAGCCGCCCGCAATCAGGGCGGCGGTATCGGCCAGTGCCACCAGCGGATCAAGTCCTGCGGGCACGGCCATATAACGGGGTTCCCAGTCAGGCTGGAACTTGTCTTTAAAGCGGCGCAAACCTTGGAAGTTATACAGTTGCTCGCCACGGCGGAACACCATTGAGCCCAGGCGTTGGGTCAGCGGGGCGCCACGGCGGGGTTGCAAGCCCGACAATGGCACCATGCCGAGGCTGAAGCGGGCGTAGTCGTGGTTCTTATAATGTTGAATCAGGCCAACCATCATGAATTCCATGGTCAGCTTCGGCGCGTCCGGGTGCGCACGCATCAGGTCGAGACTGGCCAGGTCGTGGTTGTAAGTCTCGAGCAAGTTGGCGAAGGCCACCGGGCGCCCTTCGAAGCGAATGATCGCGATGCGAAAGTGCTTGAGGTAGTCGTCGCTGAAACGGCCTAGCGAAAAGCCCTTTTCCCGCACGTTCTTGCCGGTCAGCCAGGCATCGGAGATGACTTTGAGTTCGTCCATCGGCGCCTGGCCCGGGTCGAAGATCTCCAGGGACAGGCCGTCCCGGGTGCCACGGTTCCAGGTGTAGCGCAAATCCTTCATCTCTTTGCCCTTGGCTTCCAGGTCAAAGCGTTTCAGGTCGACGCGGGCTTCTTCACCCAGCTTGATCGCGGTGAGGCCAATGTCCATGTAGTACGGCAGGTTCTCGGCGCGTACCTGGTAGAACACCGGGCGCGCGTGATGGATGTCGCACAGGTCACGGAACTGCCAGATCATCTCGGCGCGCGGTTGGGTCGGGCCGATTGGGTCATACAAAGCCACCAGGCTGCGCCCGCGACGGGCGTACATCAGGAAGGCTTCATCGTTGGGGTGGAACAGCAGCGCCTTGTCACCGGTCAGTGCCAGGCCGCCGTCGGGTTGGGACGAGGCCATCAAGATCTTGGTGGCGCGTTCCAGTTCATCCGGGGTCGGCAGGTGGATCACCGGGCGCGCGGTGCGCAGCAACCAGGTCAACGAGACGATCACCAGCAACACCGCCGCACCCAGCAACGAGCGCAGGCCGCGTGGGGCGTTGGCATCCAGGGTGAACTGCCACCACAGCTGATGGCTGTAGGGTACGTCTTGATAGGCAAACAGCAGCAGCCAGATCGAGGCCCCCAGCACGCACACGCTGGCCACCAGGTAGAGCGGCGAGAACGGCAGCTCGGTCAGGCGGCTGGCGCGGTAGAACGAGCGCCGGAAGATCGCCAGCAGCACGGCGGTCATGATCATCAGGCTGGCTTCTTCCCAGTCGAAGCCTTTAAGCAGCGAGAGCAGGGCGCCGGTCAGCAGCAACACCATGGTCAGCATCCAGGCGGCGGATAAACGCCGACGCAAACCTTGGGCAAGCAACAGGCACAGCACGCCGATCAGGCTGGCACCAAAGTGCGAGGCGTCAATCAGGCGGTGGGGAATCAGGAAGCCGATGTTTTCCAGGCGTGAGTCGATTTCCGGCGTTGCGCCGGAAAACAGCAGGACCACGCCGGACAAAAAAACCAGTACGGCCAGCACCGGTGCGGCCAAGCCTGAGGCCACCCGCAGGCTTTGCTGGGTCTGGAACAGGCGCTGGGCTTCGTTGACCAGCAGGAACACACAGGCGATCAGCAGCGGCAGTACCACATAGATCATCCGGTACAGCAGCAGGGCGGCGGCCAATGGCGCGGCGCCCAGCTTGTCGGCAAAGGCGGCGAGCAGAATTGCTTCGAATACACCCACGCCGCCCGGTACATGGCTGAGCACACCGGCGGCCAGGGCCAGCAGGTACACCAGCAGGAAGGGGCCGAACGGCGGCGCTTCCGGCAGCAGCATATAAAGGACGGTGGCGGCGGCGGCGACGTCCAGTGCGGTAATCACCAGTTGCAGGAACGTCAGGCGCCGGCCGGGCAGGCGCAGCGTGCGGCGACCCGCCTTGACCAGCAGGTTGTCCGGGTAGGGTTGTTCCGCCAGGCGGCGGCGATAGATGCCGATGCACAGCGCGACCGACAGCAGCAGCACCGCACCCGCAATGCCACCCAGCAAACCTTGCGACAGGTGCAGGTAGGTCGATGCTGCCGGCAAGTTGCTCAGCGTGGCCAATGCAGCCAGCGGCGGCAGGGCGCAGCCCAAGGCCAGGCTGGCGAACACGGTCATGTGCGCGACTTCTGAAGCCCCGATGCCATGGCGTGCATATAAACGGTAGCGCACCGAACCGCCGGAGAGCATCGACAGGCCAATGGCGTTGCCGATGGCAAAGGCGGTGAAGCCACCCAGGGCCAAGGTTTTGGCGGGCAGCTTCACCCCGGCATAGCGCGCGCCGGAGAACTCATAGCCCAACAGAATGATGAAACCGACGACCGCCGCCGCAAACGCACCCAGCAGGGCGGGCTTGGGCACTTCCAGGATCGAGTCGTGGAGAGCGTACAGGTCCAGTTCCAACAGCAGGTGTCGGCAGGCGATCAGGGCGATTGCGAACAGCAACAGGGTAACGGCCAACCCGATGGGCTGACGGTATTTGCTCAACAGATCCAGCCAGCGCAAACGGGCGGGTGTGATCGGTTGTGTCGCTGTGACGGTGTCTTGTGGTTCAGACGAGTTGGCGCGCATCAATCACCTCGTGGATTGTGCGCGACAGGATGGAGGTATCCAGCCAAGTTACCAATCCCTATGGACAAAATAATTACAAATATTAACGCGTATCGCCGGGTGCGGCGACTGCGGCCATTGGTTGTAGAGGGGAGCGCTTGAGCATTGAGCATAGCGTGCAATGAGATGGACTCTACAAACCGTATACGGTTTCATGAAAGATGCCATGCCATTGTTTCAGAAGAACTTTTTCGCCAGATACAAAAAAGGCCACTCTTTCGAGTAGCCTTTTTTGATGTTTGGTTGCGGGAGCCGGATTTGAACCGACGACCTTCGGGTTATGAGCCCGACGAGCTACCAGACTGCTCCATCCCGCGTCTGTGGGCGGCATTCTACAGCGCAACGACGAGGTGTCAACCGTTAATCGGCCGATGGGTCAAATTAGTGTGAATTAGTGGCTCAAGCGACCTAAGTTCTCGTTTGGAAACGGTTTTTGTAGTGAGCGGGCTTGTCGAATCGTCGCACCACCCGCGACGGGTTGCGGAGCAGCCCGTAGTGAAGTTCACGCGCTCTGGTCTTTAGAAAATAGACGCGCACAAAAAAGGCCACTCTTTCGAGTAGCCTTTTTTGATGTTTGGTTGCGGGAGCCGGATTTGAACCGACGACCTTCGGGTTATGAGCCCGACGAGCTACCAGACTGCTCCATCCCGCGTCTGTGTGTCGGTATTCTACAGAGGAACGCAGGTGTGTCAACCTGTGAATAGAAGAAAAGCGCTTGTGGTTCAACCGCTTAGCTCTCCAAAGCGTGCCTTGGAAGGGCTCGGGGCCAGTCGGGCCGAGGGTTTCAGCTCTATCGATGGGCTGATTTCGATTGAAAAAATAAATTCATCTGCGAGATTTCCCACCGTTCAAACGGAAGATTCAAACTACTGGTGCTATATACAGGTGTGAGTGCGATACTGGCCGCCCGTTGGATTACACCCTCTGTTTATATGACGCAGCGCAAAATCATCCACGTCGACTGTGATTGCTTCTACGCCGCCATCGAGATGCGCGACGACCCGAGCCTGGCGCAAAAGCCCCTGGCGGTTGGCGGCTCGGCGGACAGAAGAGGGGTGATCGCTACCTGCAACTATGAGGCGCGGGCGTATGGCGTGCGGTCAGCCATGTCGTCACGCCACGCCTTGAAGCTGTGCCCGGACCTGACCATCGTTAAGCCGCGCATGGATGCCTATAAGGAAGCGTCGAAGGAAATCCAGACGATCTTTCGTGATTACACCGACCTGATCGAACCGCTGTCACTGGACGAAGCCTTCTTGGACGTCTCTGACAGCCCGCATTTTGGCGGCAGTGCCACGCGTATCGCCCAGGACATTCGCCGTCGGGTCTCCAACCAACTGCACATCACCGTGTCAGCAGGCGTTGCGCCGAACAAGTTCCTGGCCAAGATCGCCAGCGACTGGAAAAAGCCCAACGGCCTGTTTGTGATCACCCCGGACCAGGTCGAAGACTTCGTGTCCCAGTTACCGGTAAACAAGTTGCACGGCGTCGGCAAGGTCACCGCCGACAAGCTGGCGCGCCTGGGCATTGAAGACTGCCTGCAATTGCGTGAGTGGAACAAGCTGGCGCTGGTGCGTGAATTCGGCAGTTTTGGCGAGCGGCTCTGGAGCCTGGCCCGTGGGATTGATGACCGCGTGGTGCAGAACGATAGCCGCCGGCAATCCATCAGTGTGGAAAACACCTACGACGTGGACCTGCCGGATCTCTCAAGTTGTTTGGCGAAGCTGCCCGAGCTGATGGAAACCCTGGCCGGGCGTATGGCGCGCATCGACAGCAGCTATCGGGCGGGCAAGCCGTTCGTCAAAGTGAAGTTTCATGACTTTACCCAGACCACCTTGGAGCAAGCCGGGGCAGGGCGGGATCTGGAGAGTTATCAACAGCTGTTGACCCAGGCGTTCAATCGCGGTGGTAAACCGGTGCGGTTGCTGGGGATTGGGGTGAGGTTGCTCGACCTAAGCAGCGGCAATGAACAGCTCGAGTTCTCCTGGTAGAAACCCAAAACCACCTGTGGGAGCAGGCAAGCCAGCTCCCGCAGGTGTATTTCGGTGTTCTCGGGAATTCAGCGAGCCCCAGGATCCGCCACCAATCGCCCCGCATCCTTGGTCAGCGCCTGCAGAAACTCCTGCTGCAACTCGGGATCATTGCGGGTCAGTTCGATCAGGCTTTGTTCCAGCTCACTGGCTTCTTCTTCCAGGCCCAGTTCCGACAGACGCTTGACCCTGTGCACCCACTGGTTGACTTCGTCATCTTCCAAGTCGTCGTAAATCAGGCCATGGGCTTCCAGCAACTTGCCGCGCAGGGTGTTGCTGATCGCCAGGGTGGAGTCCGAATGCACGTCGTCCTGGCCATCTTCCACGCTGATCTTTAGGGTCGTGACGCGGTTCAGGTCCTGCTCGGCAAATGGGCTGTCCAACAGGTTCAGGCGCAGTACGCCGTTGCGGTCGGTGGTCAGCTCATGGGTCTGCTTGCCGGCGGTGACCTGTACCGGGCGTTCGCTCCAGGGCAGGCTCGAATACTCCGTGCGCTTGTCGCGCTGGACTTCATCAATGCCGGCCAGGTTCTGTTGCGCACGGCCGTGGGATTGCACGTTCATGAACGGGTTAATGCCGTCCACGCCGTAGCTCAGCCAGTCGCGGGTCATGCTGGTGGGCAGGTTGCCGAGGGCGAAAATGTTCGCCACGTTGGCCCCCGCGCCCGCCACCAAAGCGACCGCGCCCAGTGGCATCTCGTAGAGTTTGCGCCAGGGTTGGTAGGGCGTGTAGCGATCGTAACGGCGGGTGACTTCGAATTCGGTGACCTCAAAGGTCTTCTGCTCGTGAATGCGAACCCGGCGTTGCGGCAGTTCCAGCACTTTGGGTTCGCCTACATCGATCTGCAGGCTGTGATCGAGCAACTTACGCTCGATCCGCTCCTCGTGCTCACTGCGTTGCGACATCTGGTTGGCGCAGCCGCTGACCAGCAGGGCGCCGCACAAGGCGGCGCCCCCCAGGGCTCTGGTGTTTCGCTTGAACATGACTTCTCTTGATCTGATTTTCAGCGACGAATACGCGCCTGAAGGAAAGACAGCACGTCAGCCACCGGCAACGGTTGGGCTTCGGCTTCGGTCCGGCTCTTGTATTCCAGATTGCCATCGGCCAGGCCGCGGTCACTGACCACGATCCGGTGCGGGATGCCAATCAGTTCCATGTCGGCGAACTTGATGCCCGGGCTGGTTTTCTTGTCCCGGTCATCCAGCAACACTTCAAAACCGGCGGCCGTGAGTTCGGCATACAGTTTGTCGGTGGCTTCGCGTACTTGCTCGGTTTCGTAGCGCAGCGGTACCAAGGCCACTTGGAACGGCGCCAGGGCGTCACTCCAGATGATGCCTTTCTCGTCGTTGTTCTGCTCGATGGCAGCAGCCACCACGCGGGACACGCCAATGCCGTAGCAGCCCATGTCCAGGGTGATCGGCTTGCCGTTCTCGCCCAGCACTTCGCACTTCATCGCCTTGCTGTACTTGTTGCCCAGCTGGAAGATGTGCCCGACTTCGATGCCGCGCTTGATTTCCAGGGTGCCCTTGCCATCCGGGCTTGGGTCGCCGGCCACTACATTACGCAGGTCGGCCACGGTCGGAACCGGCAGGTCACGTTCCCAGTTCACGCCAAAGTAGTGCTTGTCGTCGATGTTGGCGCCGATACCGAAGTCGCTCATCAGCTCGACCGAACGGTCGATGATGATCGGCAGCGGCAGGTTCAACGGGCCGAGCGAGCCGGCACCGGCGCCAATGGCGTCGCGCAGTTCGGCATCGCTGGCCATGACCAGCGGGCTGGCCACGCCAGGTTGCTGGGCAGCCTTGATTTCGTTGAGCTCGTGGTCGCCACGGATCACCAGGGCGATCAGCTTGCCTTCTTCTTCGGCGCGCACGATCAGGGTCTTGATGGTCTTTTCAATCGGCAGATTGAATTTTTCCACCAGGGCCGCGATGGTCTTGGTATCAGGTGTGTCCACGAGGCGCAGCGCTTCAGCCGGTACTGGGCGGGAAGTCTCGCGTGGCACGGCTTCGGCTTTCTCAATGTTCGCCGCGTAGTCGGAACCGTTGCTGAACACGATATCGTCTTCGCCGGAGTCGGCCAGCACGTGGAATTCGTGGGAGCCGGCGCCGCCGATGGAACCGTTGTCCGCTTCAACCGGGCGGAATTTCAGGCCCAGGCGCGTGAACACGTTGCAGTAAGCCTTGTGCATGCGGTCGTAGGTGACCTGCAACGAAGCTTGGTCGGCGTGGAACGAATAGGCGTCCTTCATGATGAATTCGCGGCCGCGCATCAAACCGAAGCGTGGGCGGATTTCGTCACGGAATTTGGTCTGGATCTGATACAGGTTCAGCGGCAGCTGTTTATAGCTGCTCAGCTCGTTGCGCATCAGGTCGGTGATCACTTCTTCATGGGTCGGGCCAGCGCAGAAATCGCGGCCATGACGGTCCTTGAAGCGCAGCAACTCAGGGCCGTACTCTTCCCAGCGCCCGGATTCCTGCCACAGCTCAGCCGGTTGGGTGCTCGGCATCAACACTTCCAGAGAGCCGGCGGCGTTCATTTCTTCGCGAACGATCGCTTCGACCTTGCGCATCACCTTCAAGCCCATGGGCAGCCAGGTGTACAGGCCGGAGGCCAGTTTGCGGATCATACCGGCGCGCAGCATCAGCTGATGGCTGATCACAACCGCGTCGGAAGGCGTTTCTTTCTGTGTGGCGAGCAAATATTGACTGGTACGCATGGTAGGCCGTTGTCGGTTGCTTGGACTTGAAATGACTTGGGATTGTACGGGCGCAAACTGCTGGAGTACAGGTATCAGAATACAGAGGGGGCTGTGGGAGCGGGCTTGCTCGCGAAGGCGGTGTATCAGTCATGCATGTATCAACTGACACTGCGCCTTCGCGAGCAAGCCCGCTCCCACATTAACTGAGGTGAGTCAGTCTTCAGTGGGCGGGTTCAAACGAATTCGTCGATTTTCCTGAAACCAATGCAACGCAATCAGGAACAACGTCGGCACACCCAGCAAACAGGTAATCATGAAGAAGTTGTGATACCCGAACTTCTCCACCATCACCCCCGAATAGCCGCCAATCAGGCGAGGCAGCAACAGCATGATCGAGCTGAGCAGGGCGTATTGGGTGGCGGAGAACTTGAGGTTGGTCAGGCTCGACAGGTAGGCGACGAACGCCGAGGTGGCCAGGCCCGAGCTGAAGTTGTCCAGCGAGATGGTGAAAATCAGCATCTGCAGGTCGGGGCCCATGTCGGCGAGCGCGACAAACAGCAGGTTGGTGCCGGCCGAGGCGATGCCGCCGATAAACAGGATCGGCAGGATCCCGAAGCGCACGATCAACAGGCCGCCCATACCGGCGCCGAGCAGGGTCATGATCAGGCCGAAGATCTTGCTGACTCCGGCAATCTGGTCCTTGGTAAAACCCTGGTCGATGTAGAACACGTTGGCCATCACGCCCATCACCGTGTCGGACATGCGATAGGTCGCAATCAGCCCGAGCAGCAGCAACGCCTGCCAGCGGTAGCGCAGGATAAAGTCGTTGACCGGCGTCAGCACCGGCGCCAGCCCCCGGCGACCCATGGCCGACAGGCACAGTGCGGTGAGGATGATATAGAGGATGGCGCGCAGGAACGCGCGGTCTTCCATCAGCAGCTCCCACAGGCTCACGCCGTGGAACAGCACGCTGGCGAAGTCGGTGTTGTACAGCTGGGTGAACATCGCCGGGACCGACACCAGCAGCACGATCAGCACAAATACAGAAACAAGCTGATGCGCGAAGCTGTAGCGGCCGGCCTGCAACTGGGTGCGCAGTGGCACATTGGGCTCGCGCATGAAGAAGGTGGTCAGCAGCGCCGGGATCATCAGCAAGCCGAACAGCACGTAAGTGCCGGTCCACGCCGAGTGTTTATAGTTGAAGCCGGTGGAGCCGAAACCTTCGGCGAAAAACAGTGCACCCGCCGTGGCCAGCAGGGCGGCGATGCGGTAACCGGACATGTAGCTGGCAGCCAGGGCCGCCTGGCGACTGTCGTCGGCGATTTCCAGGCGGTAGGCATCCACCGCGATGTCTTGGGTGGCCGACGCGAAGGCGACGATTACGGCAATGGCAATCAGCCAGGACAGGTGTTTTTGCGGGTCGCAAAAGCCCATGCCGATCAACCCGAGGATCACCAGCGTCTGGGCCAGCACCAGCCAGGAACGACGACGTCCGAGTTTACCGAGCAGCGGCAAGCGCCATTGGTCGAGCAACGGCGACCAGACCCATTTGAAGGCGTAGGCCAAACCGATCAGGCTCGCATAACCGATGGTCTCGCGGGCCACACCGGCCTCGCGCAACCACACTGAAAGCGTCGAGAACACCAACATGTAAGGCAAGCCGGCGGCGAAACCGAGCAACAACAACACTAACGTCGAGGGGCTGGCATAGGCGGCGAGCGCGGCGCGCCAGGTTTTACGGGGCATGGGCTGGAGTCTGCCTCAGATTTGCGGAAACAAAGCGCGCACTCTAACCGCTGTGCTCTACCGGGCGCCAGCCATGACGCTGAATATCAACGCGATTGTTCAGGATACTGACACCTTCACTGCGTAAACGCGCACGTTGTTCGTCGCCTGAGGCACTGCCCACCGGCAGACTTATGCGACCACCGGCACCCAGCACCCGGTGCCAAGGCAACCGAGTGCCCTCTGGCAGCTGGCTGAGCGTGCGCCCGACCCAGCGTGCCGCGCGGCCCAGCCCTGCCAGGTGGGCCAATTCGCCGTAGCTCACCACGCAGCCCTCGGGCACTTGCGCCAATGTCAGGTACAGCGCCGTGCGGCGCATGTCGGCCGGGCTTTGAGGGGGTTCGGCAGGTGGATTTACTGTGGGCATCGTCGGTGTCTTTGTAAGAAACGTCTGTAATCATGGTGTTGAGAATTGAACTCAACATAAATCCTTGAGTCAGTCCTAGCTATCTAACACGATAACGTCCCTTTTTCGCCAACTCCGAGCTCCGAATCCGCTTATGTTGTCCAGAACCCTGCTGTGCCTTGTTGTTTTCAGCGCTTCCACGCCCTTGCTCGCCGACACCGTCTGGTTGAAAAACGGTGACCGCCTGACCGGCAAGATCAAAGTCTTCGACGGTGGCAAGTTGCTGATTCAGACCAGTTACGCAGGGGCGATCCCGGTGGACTGGAAACAGGTGAAAACCCTGGAAAGTGACCAGGAGTTGCTGGTCAAACAGGACGCCTACACCGGCGAAAAAGCCAAATCCCTCAAAGCGGCGGATGATGGCAAGGTGGTGCTGGCCAATGGCGAAGCGCCGAAGACGGTTGAGTTGGCAAGCATCCAGCAAATCATCAAACCCAAGCCTGTGATCGAAGACCTGGTGTGGAAGGGCAACGTTGACCTGGCGCTGGACTACAAGCGTGCCGACAAAGACACCAACGACTACGACATCGACTTCAAGACCACCGCCCGCCACGGCCAGTGGCGTCATACCGGCAAAGGCGAATACAACCGCGAGTTCCAGGACGACGTCACCACCACCGACAACTGGGCGTTGGAATATGACTTGGACCGCTTCATCACCGAGCATTGGTACTGGCAGGGCCGCCTGACCTACAAGCGTGACAAGGTTGAAGACTTGTCCCGCCAACGCACCGTCGGTACCGGCCCGGGCTACCAGTTTTGGGACGATGAGCTGGGTGCGTTCTCCCTCGGCTCCTTGGTAAACCGCACCGACTATGAATATGAAAACGGCCGCAAGACCGACTTCTATTCCCTGGCCATGAAGTGGAACTACAACCGCTACCTCGTAGGCAAGACCGTGGAGTTTTTCACCAACGGCGAGGTGGGCAAGCCGCTCTCCGGGCCGTCCGAATACTCCTTGGATGCGGAGATGGGCCTGCGTTACAAAGTCACCGAATGGGCTTCGCTTAACCTTAAGGCCGAGCGCGACATCATCAGTGGCGAGTCGGAAGGTAGCTTGAGCAAGACCCGTTACACCGCAGGGTTTGGCGTGGCCTGGTAAAAGCACTCTGGCAACCTGCGCGGATATTGATTACCTTGTATTGAGATCCATTCCCATAGTCCCCATAGGCTGTGGGTGGCGGAATACCCGAGGAGTCATACGTTGAGCGCGCACGTTGCCAAGAACGCCCGAGAGCTGTTGCTCAAGGAATACCGTGGGGCTCTCTCCACATTGTCCAAAGCCATGCCCGGGTTTCCCTTCGGCTCCGTCGTGCCGTATTGCCTCGACGAGCAGGGCCGCCCGCTGATCCTGATCAGCCGCATTGCCCAGCACACCCATAACCTGCAAAAAGACCCCAAGTGCTCGCTGCTGGTGGGTGAGCGCGAGGCCGATGATGTGCAGGCGGTGGGGCGCCTGACCTACTTGGCCGAAGCCGAGAAGCTTGAAGACGCCGCTGCCATTGAAGCGGCCGCCGAGCGTTATTACCGCTACTTCCCCGATTCGGCCAACTACCACAAAGCCCACGATTTTGACTTCTGGGTGCTCAAGCCCGTGCGTCACCGTTATATAGGCGGGTTTGGTGCGATCCACTGGGTCGACCAACTGACCTTGGCCAACCCGTTCGCGGGCAAGGCTGAGCGCAGCATGATCGAGCACATGAACAGCGATCACACCAAGGCCATCGCGCATTACGTCGAACTGGCCGGTTTGCCGACCACCGAGCCTGCGCAATTGGCCGGCGTCGACAGTGAAGGCATGCACCTGCGCATTGGCCAATCCCTGCATTGGTTGCCTTTTGCGGAGCCTTGCAATAATCCGACACAAGTACGCGAAGCCCTGGTTTTATTGGCCCACGCCGAGGTCTGGCCGAAAAAAGAGCGCGCCAACGCTTGAATTCACGAAACGGCGACGTCATCTAGGGTGGACTGGCAAGGCATTCTTGCGTTGAGGAACCATTTGATGCGCCCTTTTTTATTGCTCTTTCTGCTATTCCCGGTGTTGGAGCTGTTCGTATTCGTTCAAGTCAGCGGTGCGATCGGGTTTTTCCCGGCACTGTTACTGATCATTCTCGGCTCGATGCTCGGCGTTCTGGTGCTGCGCGTCGCCGGCCTGGCCACGGCGTTGCGTGCTCGTGAAAGCTTGAACCGCGGCGAACTGCCAGCCCAGACCATGCTTGAAGGCCTGATGATGGCCTTGGCCGGTGGCCTGTTGATCCTGCCGGGTTTCATCAGCGACGTGGTCGGCTTGGTCATGCTGCTGCCGTTTACCCGCAAGCTGCTGGCCGGCAAGATGCGCCAGCGTGCCGAAGAGGCGGCGATTCGCCAACGTGCGTTCGCCGACGACCTGCAACCCCGTGGTGGCCCGGCTCCACGCCAGCCGTTGGGGCGTGAAGGTGATGTGATCGAAGGTGAGTTCGAACACCGCGACAGCAAATAACCGCTTTATGGGCACGGCACCTATGGGTGTCGTGTTGCTTTTGGTCGTCAGCAGACACAAAAAATTTCCGCTACGGCCCCTTGTAATAAGCTTATGCGCCCTTATGTAACGGTCACCGCAAGGTTTCTGGTGGCGACACCAGACAGACTTCCGCGTCTTGCTTGGCGAGGCGCGACCGGCACCGCCGGAATACAACCCGCCGGTACCGATACCGGCCGATGAAAAACACAATTAGGAGAGATCGACAATGAGCAAGCTTCGTCCTCTGCACGACCGCGTCGTAATCCGTCGCAGCGAAGAAGAAAAGAAAACCGCTGGCGGTATCGTTCTGCCAGGTTCGGCTGCTGAAAAAGCCAACCACGGTGTGATCATCGCTGCTGGCCCAGGCAAGGCTCTGGAAAACGGTGAAGTACGTGCGCTGGCTGTGAAAGTGGGTGACAAGGTTGTTTTCGGCCCTTACTCCGGCAGCAACACTGTGAAAGTCGACGGCGAAGACCTGCTGGTAATGAGCGAGAACGAAATTCTCGCCGTTCTGGAAGACTGATTCCCCGCTCACTTTCCCGTTACTACAAAGTATTTAAGGAATATCGATCATGGCTGCTAAAGAAGTTAAATTCGGCGATTCCGCCCGCAAAAAAATGCTCGCCGGTGTCAACGTCCTGGCTGACGCAGTAAAAGCGACCCTGGGCCCTAAAGGCCGTAACGTGATCATCGAGAAAAGCTTCGGCGCTCCGACCATCACCAAAGATGGCGTTTCCGTAGCCAAAGAAATCGAGCTGAAATGTCGCTTCGAGAACATGGGCGCGCAGCTGGTCAAAGACGTTGCCTCCCGTGCCAACGATGACGCAGGCGACGGCACCACCACCGCTACCGTTCTGGCTCAGGCAATCGTCAACGAAGGCTACAAAGCCGTCGCTGCCGGCATGAACCCGATGGACCTCAAGCGCGGCATCGACAAGGCGACCATCGCCGTTGTGGCTGAGCTGAAAAACCTGTCCAAGCCATGCGCTGACACCAAGGCTATCGCTCAGGTAGGCACCATCTCTGCCAACTCCGACAGCTCCATCGGCGACATCATTGCCGAAGCCATGGAAAAAGTCGGTAAAGAAGGCGTGATCACCGTTGAAGAAGGCACTGGCCTGGAAAACGAACTGTCGGTTGTAGAAGGCATGCAGTTCGACCGTGGCTACCTGTCCCCGTACTTCGTCAACAAGCCAGAAACCATGGTTGCCGAGCTGGACAGCCCGCTGATCCTGCTGGTCGACAAAAAAATCTCCAACATCCGCGAAATGCTGCCAGTACTGGAAGCCGTTGCCAAAGCCGGCCGCCCACTGCTGATCGTTTCCGAAGACGTTGAAGGCGAAGCCCTGGCGACGCTGGTTGTGAACAACATGCGTGGCATCGTTAAAGTTGCAGCCGTCAAGGCTCCAGGCTTCGGCGACCGTCGCAAGGCCATGCTGCAGGACATCGCTGTTCTGACCGGCGGTACCGTTATCTCCGAAGAGATCGGCCTGAGCCTGGAAAGCGCCACCCTGGAAAACCTGGGTAGCGCCAAGCGCGTGACCATCTCCAAAGAAAACACCATCATCGTTGACGGTGCTGGCGTAGAGCAGGACATCCAGGCGCGCATCACTCAGATCCGTGCCCAGGTTGCTGAAACTTCGTCCGACTACGACCGTGAAAAACTGCAAGAGCGTCTGGCCAAGCTGTCCGGCGGCGTTGCAGTGATCAAGGTTGGCGCGGGTTCCGAAGTTGAAATGAAAGAGAAGAAAGCCCGCGTTGAAGACGCCCTGCACGCAACCCGTGCAGCCGTTGAAGAAGGCGTGGTACCTGGCGGTGGCGTTGCGCTGATCCGTGCTCTGGAAGCCCTGACTAATCTGACCGGCGACAACGCTGATCAGAACGTCGGTATCGCTGTACTGCGTCGTGCTGTTGAAGCTCCACTGCGCCAGATCGCTGCCAACTCCGGCGACGAGCCAAGCGTTGTGGTCAACGAAGTCAAGAACGGCAAAGGTAACTACGGTTACAACGCCGCAACTGGCGTCTACGGCGACATGATCGAAATGGGCATCCTGGACCCTACCAAGGTGACTCGTTCCGCATTGCAAGCAGCGGCCTCCATCGGCGGTCTGATCCTGACCACCGAAGCGGCGATTGCTGATGCACCGGCTGAAGGCGGCTCGGCTGGCGGCGGTATGCCAGACATGGGCGGCATGGGTGGCATGGGTGGCATGGGCGGCATGATGTAAGCCAGCCTTACCCGGCACCTGAAAAACCCCGCCTGCAGTGATGCAGGCGGGGTTTTTTTATGCGCCGCTGATGGTTCTTTATGCGCCGCTGATGGCTCTTTATATATCGCTGAGGGCTCAGCCGATTGAACGTCGGCGTAACAGCCTCTTGAAGGTCATGCCGCGGGCCAGGGTCAATTGGGCATTCGACACCAGTGCCAGGGGTTGCGATGCAGCAGTTTCGTAGAATGGGTGAGGGCCAGGCAGGTGCGCGAGTTTTTCAGCGGCAGTGGCTCTGGGCCTCCTCCTGCGCTCGGCTGTCACGCCCGAGCCCTGCGTGCTTGGGGTCCAGGTATTGGCACTTGGTGTTTTGTCTTGCGCCTGTTGTGATGGCTGGTTCGTGATCGCCTTACCGGGTACGAGTGAGCCGGTAATGATGCACAACGACAGCATCAGTGTGAACACATGCTTTTTGGGGGGACGCATGAACGGGCTCTCCAACCTGGGATTCAGGCGGCAGAGAGTACGGGCAATGGCGGCGCCTCGCTGTCACAGGCTGTAACACGCTCTCTACCGCGGGCGCAGTGGCAACAGCAGTGTCAGGCGTGCACCGCCCAACGGGCTACGGGCCGCCGACAATTCGCCGCAGTGCCACTGGGTGGCACGTTTGGCCAGCGCCAGGCCGAGGCCGAAGCCCCCGGGCGCATCGCCGCCCATGGCTAGGCGCACAAAGGGCTCGAAGATCTTTTCGCGGTTTTCCGCGAGGATGCCGGGCCCGTCGTCGTCCACATGCAACACCAGGTGATGTTGGCCATGGTAGGTGGCACTCACGCACACCTGATCGCGGGCGTAGGTGATGGCGTTGCTCAATAGGTTGCGTACGATCAGGTGCAGCAGGGCACGGTCGCCGATCAGTTCAAGGTGTGCAGGCTCGGTTTCTAGGCTCAGCCGGCGATGGTGCCCGTCGAGCAGGGCAAACTCTTGATGCAGCCAGTCACGCAGGTTGATCGGTTCATGCTGCAGGTCGGTGGGCGCGCCGGCCAGTCGCGCAAAGGCCAGGCTGGCGCGAACCAAGGCTTCGAGCTCTTCGACATCGGTAAGCAAGCGTTCCTGAAGGCGGGTGCGGGTGAGCGGGTCTTCGCTTTTGCTCAGCAGCGACAAGGCGAAGCGCATGCGCGCCAGGGGTGTGCGCAGTTCATGGGAAACCGCCTGGGAGACTTCGCGATGGCGTTCACTCATGGCGCTGATGTCCCGCGCATGTTGTTGCAACGTCAGCAGCAGCGGCGTCCATTCCTTGCTCATGGCGGGCAGCATCACGTTCGGGCTGCGCGCAAGGGTGCCCAGGCAGGTATTGAGCGTGTTCAGCTCGGCGTTGCGCCGCCGGTGTAGACGTAAACCAATCCCGAGGAGTAGCAGGACCGGCAAGCCCGCGACGCAGGCGGTTATCCAGAAAACCGGAAATTTCAGCAGGTCCTTGACCTCGGCGCTCCCCCACATGGGGCCGAATCGGATCACGGTATCGTCGTCAAGCGGGAAGTAGCTGATGTCTTCGTCGCTGTTTAGCGCCGGCTGCTGATGTTCCAACATGACCATGGCTTCCGGCGGCAACTCGACATCGTCCAGCGTGATCAGATTCACCGGGTACTGAAAGTGCGCACGCAGGATGTCCATCCGTGCTTCCCGCTGGTCGACGGGCACGCCTTTGAGCTGTTCAGCCACCAGATAACCCGGCCCGGCCATCAGGCGCAAAAAGCTGTCTTCACCAACAAATACTGAGGCATTGGTGCACAGCCATAGCAGATACAGGGTCAAGGCCGCCCAGCCCGTGCCCACTACGGCCACCATCCACGGCCGCACCTTAGCCAGCATGCTCAGCTTCCTGCGGGATTTCGACGAACAGATAACCTTGGGCCGTGATGGTCTGGATGGTCACCGGGCATTCCAGGCTCATCAGCTTTTTGCGCAAGCGCGATACGCGCATATCGATGGAGCGGTTGAGCCCGTCGTATTCCAGGCCGCGCAGGCTTTGCAGGAGTTTTTCCCGCGTCAGCAATACGCCGCAATGGCGGGCAAAAATCGCCAGCAATTCGAACTCGGCGACCGAGAACTGCAAGGGCGTGTCATTAAGCCAAGCGAAATGGCTGTTCAGGTCCAAGCGAAACGCGCCCCACTGGTAATACGCGCGAGGGGCTTGCGGGTGGCGGCGCAGTAACGAGCGGACCCTGGCCAGCAACAGCAGCGGGTCGACAGGTTTGACCACGTAGTCGTCGGCGCCGACGTTGAAACCGGTCAATTGCTCGGCGTTTTCATCCAAGGCCGTCATCATCAGGATCAGCCCGGGGTACTGGTCGCGGATCTGCCGGCACAGGGTGAAGCCGTCGATACCCGGCAACATCACATCCAGGATCAACAGCGCCGGCTGCTCGTCGCGAATGCGCTGGGCGGCACGGTCGCCGCGGTGCTCAATGGCGACGGTAAAACCTTCGGCGCGCAGAAACTCGGCAGTCAGCGCGGCCAGTGGGCGGTCATCTTCTATCAGCAGCAGGGTGTCGGACATGAAAGGGCGTCGTCGCCGGAGAATGGGCGCAAGTGTTACGCCCTTGCCCTATGGCAGGCAAGGGCTCACGTAGGCTGTCAGCGGACGCTGATGGCGGGAGCCTCATCTTTGGGCGCTTTCCAGCTCAGCAATTGCTGTTTGAAATCATAGCTGGCGGCCTGGTAGTAGGTGATTGCGCGCTGGATCAGCGGGTCATCACTGCCCACGCGCAACTCCTGGCTCTCAGCCAGGGCTTGATCGTGGCGGCGCAAGCCCAGGCGTGGGCTTAGGATCGCCAGGTCCTTGCCGTCAAACAAGCCCAGGTGTTGGTAGTTACCGACCACCACACGCGGTGGCAGCGGGTTGTCTTGCAACAGGTTGCGGCCAAAGAAGGTCGATTCGTAGCTCAGGTTGATCAGGCCCAGCAAAGTGGGCGCAAGGTCGATCTGGCTGGCCAGTTGCGCGGTTTCCCGGGCGTCGATCAGCTTGGGCGCATAGATGAACAGTGGGATCTGGTAGTTGGTGATGGGTAGGTCCTCTTTGCCTGCACTGCCGGCGGTATGGTCGGCGACGAACACGAAGATCGTGTTATCGAACCAAGGCTTCTGGCGTGCCGCCTCAAGGAACTCACCGATAGCGTGGTCGGTGTATTTCACCGCGCCGTCACGGCCGTTGCCGGATTTGATATCGATACGCCCGTCCGGGTAGGTGTAGGGGCGATGGTTGGAGGTGGTCATCAGTTGCAGCAAGAAGGGCTGCTGCTTGGCGTAATCGGCGTCGGCCAGTTTCAGGGTCTGCCGGTAGAGGTCTTCATCGGCCATGCCCCAGGCGTTTTTGAACGAGATTTCGGTTTCCGGCACGCTGCTCTGGTCTACAACCCGATAGCCGTTGCCGCTGAAAAACGCGTTCATATTGTCGAAGTAGCCGCGACCGCCGTAGACAAACACGCTGTCGTAACCGACGGCACTGAGTTGTTGGCCAAGGCTGGCAAAGCCGCTTTCACGGACGATGCGCTTGACGATCGAACGCCCGGGCGTGGGTGGAATCGCCAGGGTGATGGCTTCCAGGCCACGGTCGGTGCGGGTGCCGGTGGCATAGAAGTTATTGAAGTACAGGCTTTGTTTGCGCAGGGCATCGAGGTTGGGCGTGAGGTTGCGCCCATCGCCATTGCTGCCCATGTATTTGGCGCTGAAGCTCTCGATGGTCACCAGCACGATGTTGGGTTTGCGCAAGGTGCCTGGGTTGGTGATTGCACGGCGAATGTCCAGCGGGTCGGTGCCGATAAAGCGCGCGTTGGGCTCGCTGAGTTCGGCGCGCAACTGCTTGGCGACCACCTCGGTGGGCAGGCTTTGGTAGAACTGTGGGTAGTCCAATTCATTGTTACGGAACGCGGCGAAAAACTGGTACGGGCCATTGCTCGCCAGCTCGTTCTTGTAGGCGTTACCGCCTTGGGCGCGCGGGCTGTCCTGGCTGATCAGTTGCAGGCTGAGGCCGGCGACCACCAACAGGCCCAAGGCATTCAGCAGGCGGCCACGCAGCGGCGGCAGCGGCGCGTTCATCGCGGCATTGAACGGCTTGCGCAGGACCACGCTCAACACAATCGCCAGCATCGCCAACAGGCTGAGCAGCTTGCCGATCGGGTAAGACTCCAGCAGGTTGTTCAACACTTCGTCGGAGTACACCAGGTAATCGACGGCGATAAAGTTGAAGCGCACGCCGAACTCATCCCAGAACAGCCATTCGGCCACCGAGGTGAACAGCATGGCGAACAGGCTGACGGTCAGCACCGCCTGCAGGAACCAGCGGTGGCCACGGCGGCGCCACAACGCGGGCGGGCACAGCAGCACATACAACCCCAGCGGCAAGGCGGCATAGGCTAGGAAACCCAGGTCATACAGCAAGCCCACGCCAAACACCGGCAGCAGGTTGCCACCGACTTCATCCAGGTGGGTGAGGAGCAGCACGCTGCGGGTCAGCAGGAAAACAACCAGCCAGGCGCCGGTTACGAGCAGCAAAAAGCGCATAGGCGCCGTTTTGAGAAACCCCATGTCTATGTTCCTTATATCAATGGCGGTGATCTTCGGCCTGACGCTGTAGTCAGTTTGTGAAGCTATAGTGAAAAACTTGTTGGCTTGTGTAATTGGTTGAAAACCTTTATCGACAGACCTTTGAGGTCTATCCCTGAGCCACCGTTGGCCTTAAGCTGCGCGAGCCAACACGGCTGGCACGAAAGAACGGAGACACTGCCCATGCGAATTCTATTGGTTGAAGACAACCGCGATATTCTGGCCAACCTGGCCGATTACCTGGGGCTGAAGGGCTACACCGTGGACTGTGCGCAGGACGGGTTATCGGGCCTGCACCTGGCCGCCACTGAGCATTACGACTTGATCGTGCTCGACATCATGCTGCCCGGCATCGATGGCTACACCTTGTGCAAACGCCTGCGTGAAGACGCCCGTCGCGATACGCCGGTGATCATGCTCACCGCCCGCGACCAATTGGATGACCGGCTGCAGGGCTTCAAGTCCGGCGCCGATGATTACCTGCTCAAACCCTTTGCCTTGTCGGAATTGGCCGCACGCATCGAAGCCGTGCTGCGCCGTGCCCAAGGAGGTGGACGCCGTGCCCTGCAGGTGGCTGACCTGCATTACGACCTCGATACCCTGGAAGTCACTCGCGAAGGGCGGCTGCTGAAACTCAACCCTGTTGGCTTGAAGTTGCTCGCGGTGTTGATGCAGAAGAGCCCCCACGTGCTGCGTCGGGAAATTCTCGAAGAAGCCTTGTGGGGCGACGACTGCCCAGACAGTGACAGCCTGCGCAGCCACGTCCACCAATTGCGCCAAGTGATCGATAAACCCTTCGCCAAGCCGCTGCTGCAAACGGTGCACGGTGTGGGTTATCGCCTGGCCGAGGGTCGTGATGGAGTTTAAGCAAAGCCTTGCCCAGCGGATCATCATCGCCTTCGCCTTGATGAGCGCGTTGGTGGCGGGGGCGTTCGCCATGGGCATCGTTGCAACGGTACACCTGGTGGAAGAAAAGCTGATCTCGGCAGGCTTGGGTGGCGACTTGCAACGCCTGCTGCTGATGGACAGCGTTGAGGACTGGAGCCACCGCCCGGAGCCCGACCAGCTGTTTTATTTCAGCGGTGGGCGTGGGGATTTCGAGCTGCCCAAGGATTTGCGCCACCTGGAGCCGGGTTTTCATGAGGTGTTCCGCGAGTCGCTGTCGTACCACGCTATGGTCGAAGTGGTGGATGGTCGACGCTATGTCCTGCTGCAAGACCAAAGCGATTTTGAAGAGCGCGAGCGCGTGCTGTTTGCCGTGGTGCTGGTGGGCTTTGTGCTCAGCCTGGCGCTGGCGGTGTTCCTCGGTTGGGTGCTGGCGCGCAAAGTAATGGCGCCGGTGGTGCGGCTGGCCCGCCAAGTGCGTCATCGCGACCAGTTGCTGGGCTTGGCGCCGCCGCTGGCGCCGGATTATGCGGCCGATGAAGTCGGCGAGCTGGCCGTGGCTTTCGACGCCACCCTGGGCCGCTTGCGCCAGGCGTTGTCCCGCGAGCAGCTGTTTACCAGTGATGTAAGCCATGAATTGCGCACGCCGTTAATGGTACTGGCCAGCTCCTGCGAACTGCTGCTGGAGAACCCGGCGATTGATCAGCGCGGTCGCAACCAAGTGCTGCGAATCGCCCGTGCCTGTGAAGAGATGCGCGAGCTGGTGCAAACCTTCCTGATGCTGGCCCGTGCCAAGCATGATGATGCGGCCATGTCGCCTCAGGTCAACTTGACCCAGGTGGCCGAAGACTTGCTCGGGATCTGGCGGGAGCCTATCGAGCAAAAAGGTCTGGAATTGGTCTATCTGCCGGGTCATCCGCTGGATACTCGCTACAACACCACGTTCCTGCACGCGGTGATGGGCAACCTGTTGCGCAATGCCCTGCATTACACCGAACAGGGCTTTATCCGCCTGACTCTCGAGCCCAGCGGGTTTGTCGTGGAGGACTCCGGCGTCGGTATTCCCGAAGACAAACGTGAGGCGATGTTCGAGCCGTTCGTGCGCGGCAGCGAAAAGCGCGGTGAAGGCCTGGGCTTGGGCTTGTCGTTGGTGCAACGCATCTGCGAGAGCCAAGGCTGGAGCGTCAGCCTGAGCACGATGGAACCTCACGGATGCCGCTTTCATGTCGAGTTGAGCCAGGCTAAACCCTGACTTCCCACCCTGCCGCTGTCCTGCGGCAGATACCGTGCTTTTCGGCGAAGATGGCCCCATGCCACTGATTGTGTCTGTAAAGTCTTGAAATGTATGAGGCTGGACAGGACAAGTTTTTCACAACGGGTTGACCTGTTGATCACAGTTAGCTGCTTAAGGTTGTAGGCAACAGCTACTGGAGATCCGTTGATGTCTACCCCTATCAAGCTCGATTTTTCTGAAAAGTACGACGATCAGCACGCGAAGAATTATTTGCTCAAGCATCAGGACAATCTGGCTCGCCGGTTGTCCCACAAACGAGACGAGCAATTGGCGCGCGGCGCACTGGCTATGGCCGGCGAGCCAGGCCTGGTGTTGGACTTGCCTTGCGGGGCCGGGCGTTTCTGGCCGCTGCTGGCTGAAAAACCCAACCGTGTGATTATCGGGGCTGACAATTCCGAGTCGATGTTGAAGGTCGCGACCGCCGCTCAGCCGGCGGACGTGGTGAAACGGGTACGCCCCTTGCAGACATCTGCTTTTGATATCGATTTGCCGGATAACTCGGTCGACAGCATCTTCTGCATGCGCTTGATGCACCACATTGGTGAACCGGAGCACCGGCTGGCGATACTGCGGGAATTTCAGCGGGTTACCCGTGACAGCGTGATTATTTCGCTGTGGGTGGACGGCAATTTCAAGGCCTGGAAACGCAAGCGTGCCGAAGTGAAACGTCGCAGTAAAGGTGAGCAGGGAGGTTACCAAAACCGGTTCGTGTTACCGGCTGCTACTGTTGAGGCAGAGTTCGAGCAGGCCGGTTTCCGTGTTCAGGAATCCCTGGACTTCATACCGCTGTACGCCATGTGGCGAGTGTATGTATTGCGTAAGAGGTAACAGGATGGCAGTTGAGTGCATAGCAGGCAGTCATGTAGCTCCCGAAGAACGCTTTGATTATTTTTGGCGCCAACAGGGCGAGTGGGTTGAAGAACCCAACCGCCGACGCGGTGGTGAAAGCGGTGTGCAACGTGTGATGAGCCCTAATGGCCGCTTGCTCTACAGCAAACGCCAGACGGGCCACATCTACCGCAGTGTGCTGCACCCGTTCGGGCGCCCGACCGTGTTGCGCGAACGCGATGCCCTCAAGGGCTTGCGTGCATTGGATGTGCGGGTGCCGGAACTGGTGTTCTGCGAGGCGCGTCGCGATCCGCAACATCAATGGAAAGCGCTGTTGGTGACGGCGTCTCTCGATGGTTTTGACGAGATCGAAAACTGGTACGCCGCCGGTGGCCGTGAGCAGTATGGCGAGTGCGTCCACGAGCGTGTGCTCAAGGAAGTGGCGGGCACCCTGGCGCGTATGCACAAGGGCCGCTGGCAGCACGGTTGCCTGTATATCAAGCACATCTTCTTACGGGTGACGGGCGAGGGCGACTCGGCCAATGTGGAAGTGGCGTTGCTGGATTTTGAGAAATGCCGTCAGCGTTTGACCGCTTATCGGGCGGCGTCCCACGACATGCAGCAACTGCGGCGCCATTCGTCGTGGAGTGACACTGACTGGAAAAAACTCAGCTACTTTTATGAAACGGCGTTTGGCAGCGCTATCAAGGGTTTAACCAGATGAAGCTAGAAATAGCACGAGGTTTGTTCCTGGTCGGGGCGTTGGGCATAGCAGCCCTCGCGCTGGCTGCGTGGGAACAGCCTCGCACACAAGTGCTCAGCGCGGTGCAAGGTAGCGGGCAATGCCTGTTGCCGCGTGTCGCCAAGGCGAGTGTGGCGGTCAAGCCTGATCATGATTTGTTGTTGTTCATGTTTGGGATGTCTCAGGGCATGAGGCCGCAGAGTTGAAACGATTCAAACCCCCGGGAAAGGGCCTTGCGATGCGAGGCCCTTTTTTTGTGTGTGGGGGGGAGATACATATCCGTTGCTGCGGTAATCGTGGTTAACGGGGCCTGTCAGATCGAGATCAAAAGCAGAGTACGGCGGCCTACTAGCCGACCTGAGTGGTAGAAGCAAAAGCAGAGCAAAAACACGGCAGCACACTCTCTGCCTTATGTACTGAGATCCAAGTGTGGGAGCGAGCAAGCCCGCTCCCACATTTTTGACCGAGTTCGGCTGCCAGTACCGCAGTGCTTTGCTTTTCTGTGGGAGCTGGCTTGCCTGCGATGGCATCAACTCGGTGTACTTGATGGACCGAGGTGTCTGCATCGCAGGCAAGCCAGCTCCCACAGTTGATTGAGTTTCAGCTTCCACTATCAGGTCGGCTGTCAGGCCGCCTCGGCTTCGCTTTTGATTTAACCACTCAGGTCGGCTACTAGGCCGCCGTGCTTTTGCTTTTGATCTTGATCTTAGGCGCCCCGTTAAACCACGCTGGCCGAACGCAGGCTTTGGAGCGGGGGTAAACCGGCAGGACGCCGGTTTAGCCGCGATGGGCCAAGGATGGCCCATGGCGGCGGCCCACGGTCCAAAGCCTGCGTGAGGGCACACCGAGCCTAAGCGAGGTGCCGAGTGGTGGGGCAAGAGCCCTTTTGGTTACTTTTGGGGCTCTTTTCCAAAAGTGACCCGCTGTAAGAGCGGAACCCTACGAAGCCGTTACCGCAGCAACGGATATGCCCCCAACAACGTCAAACCAGATGCAAATGGTTATCCCAAAACCCCGAAGGCAATTCCAACGGCTTAGCGACCAACGGCGTCTGCCGGCAGTCATAAAACCGGCAACGCCCCTGGCCTGAAGTCACCACAAACCCATCCGCCACCGCACCCACCCCGGCGCAGTCGGGCAACGGCCCATCCAGGCGCAGCTCACCACTGTCCATGTCCCAGATAAAAAACCGATTCCCCCGCGGCGCCGTCAACGCCACCAACCGCAACTCACTGTGCACCGCGACACTGGCGGTGTAATGCCCCATCGCCTGCAACTGCTCATCCGCCACCGGGAACGCCACAAACGGCTGCCCCGGCCGCTTGATCGCCAGCAACTCGGAGCGCTCCTGCGACGCCCCCATAAACTGCTGCCCCGTGAGAATAGTGCCGTCGCTGGCAATCCCCATATGACGCACGCTGTTCATCTGCTGGCCCAGGGTTTCCTTGCTGATCAGGCTGCCATCGCGATGCATCAAGACAAGGCTCGGCGCCATGGCATTGAGGTTCATCTCCACCCGGCTTTCAGCCTCGGTGCGAATCCCGCCATTGGCCACCACCAAGGTCTCACCGTCAGGCATCCACGACACTTGATGCGGGCCGATACCGTGAGTGGAAATCTCCCCCGTGTGCACCAGCCGCTCACCTTCGAACTTATACACACCCAACAACCCACGGCCCGGGTCGGACGTGTCGTTCTCGGTCGCATACAGCCAGTCGCCGCTCTTATGGATCACCGCATGCCCATAAAAATGGCGGTTGGCATTCGAGGTGATGGTCTGCAGCAGCGCGCCATCACGCAGGTTGATCAGGTAACTCTCGGTGCCCGGGCGACGGGCGACGAACAGCGCAATCGGCAGCGTCGGGTGGTTGATGATGTCGTGGCAGCGCTGGCCGACCTGGGTGGCAAACACCTGCTTGCCGTCCAACTGGTAGCCGACGGCGTAGTGTTTGCCGTCCGCATCATCGCGCGCCGACAGCAGCAGCGGGCCTTTCAACCCCTTCTGCTTGAACAACGTCCAGCCGCCCAACGTGAGTGCGCTGAGCAGCACGCTGCCAATCGCCAAAGCCTGTCGCCTGAGCATCATCAGTCACCGTCGTTGGCGTTAAAGCCCAGTTGGATGCCCAGCGCCTTGGCCAGCTCACCTTCGTGCAGGCGGTGGACCACGTTGAGGCTGTCGTAGAGGTCGTTGAGCTGCTGGCGCCCGGCATCGTCGGCCAACAATTCATTCAGCGTGCGCGGGTTGGCGGCGAACAGCTTCAGCGACGCGGCATAGGCGGCGTCGATCTTGTCGGCCAATGGCTTCTGGTCCGAAGGCAGCAGGCCACGCAAGCCTTTGTTGTCGACCCCGGCCCACACGGTCTGGGCGGCGGCTAGGCTCGCTTGCAGGCTTTGCAGGGACGACTGGCTGCGCCATGCATCGGCCTGGAACGGCTGCGCAATGCCCTTGGTCTGGCGACCCATCGGCGTGCCGAGTTTTTTCTTCAGGGTGTCCAGCGCGGTCACTTGCACACGCAGCAGATCGGCGATGGCTTCGTGGGAGTCGGCGTAGCGTTGGTTCGGAAACTTGGTCATCTGCGCGAGCATGCCGTCGGTGCTGTTCCAGCTGGCCAGGATCTCTTCGGCCAGGGCTTTCTGGCGCTCGCCAATGGCCACCAGCAGCGGGCAGTAACGGGCTTTCTGGGCTTCGTCGGCGATGTCGGTCTTGGCGTCGTAGAGGATGTATTCGTAGGCCGACAGGCCTTGTACTACGACGCTGGATTTGGCCAAGGCGGCGCTGTCGATCTGCGGCTGGGCGATGACCAGCTGTTCAACCTGTCGGCCCACCAGGTTTTTCTTGTCCGGCCAGAACTGCACTTGCCACGAGCGGTTGCCCTCGGCCAGCGGGCCGATCAGCAGCGGCTGCAACTCGGCCCAGGCTTTTTGCGCGTGGAGGAAGTCGGCGCGGGCGGTCTCCAGGCTTTCCTTGCCCTGGCAGTAGGCGAGGGCGCTGACGGCCAGTTGGCGGTCGGCTTCAACCCAGCGGCTGTAGGTCGGCAGGATCACTTGCTTGGCGATGGCCGCCGAGGTCACCGCTTGCGGGTCCTGGGGCGAGCAGGCGCCGAGGGCGAGGGCGGCAAGGCTGGTGAACAACAACTTGGGACGAAACATGTCGAGCTCCCTTCTGTAAGTGGGGCAAAGCTTATAAAGAATTCAGGAACGCCAGCAACGCGGCACGTTGCTCGGCATTAAAGGACAACACATGCTGCTGCGCCGTTTGTGCTTCACCGCCATGCCACAGCACGGCTTCGAGCAGGTTGCGGGCGCGGCCATCATGCAAAAATTGAGTGTGGCCACTGACGGTTTGCGTCAGGCCAATGCCCCACAACGGCGGGGTACGCCAGTCGCGGCCACCGGCCTTGAATTCGCTGCGGTTGTCGGCAAGGCCTGGGCCCATGTCGTGCAACAGCAGGTCGCTGTAGGGGCGAATCACTTGGTTGGCCAGTTCGGGTTCGGCGGCGTTGGCGGCCGTGGTAAACGTCGGCTTATGGCAGCCCTGGCAACCGGCTTGGTAGAACAGGTTTTTCCCGGCCAGCACCTGCGGCGTGTTGACGCCACGGCGCACCGGCACGGCCAGGTTGCGGGTGTAGAACAGCACCAGGCGCAGGATGTTATCGCTGACTTCCGGCTCGCCATCGGGGCCGTTGCCGTTGGGGGCCTGTTTGCAGGCGACTTGGGTGTCGGTGCAGTCATCAAAGGGTCTCAGGGACGTGGTGAGGCCCATATCACCAGAAAACGCGTGAACATTTTGTTGATTGAGGTTGGGTTGCCCGGCCTTCCAGCCGAAGCGCCCGAGCACGGTTTTCTGCTGGGCGTCATCCCAGACCCAATTGGCGCGGCCCACGAGGGCTTCTTTGTCGGCCGTTTTTGGGTCAGTGTTGCGCAGCACATCGGCGTCGCTGATGGCTTCGAGCAGGCCCAAGCCGATCATCGGCGGGGCGATGCGCGCTGAGAAGAGTGTCTCCGGGTGCATCGGGCCGTAGCCGAGCTGGGTGATTTGCAGGGCCGGCTTGCGCAGTTCGACCACGGTGCCGTCCTTGAACGCCACGTTAACCGGTGTGTAGTCGACCCGCACTTTGCCTTCCGGCACTACGCCCGGCACGGCCATGTCTTGCAATTGCCCGCCGTAGACCGGTTCGGGCACTACGCCAACCTGCTCGATAAGCTTGGCGAGGGCGGGTGTATCCGGGATGGAGAGGCGCACCAGCATCGACACCGCATTAGGCGCATCGGGCAGCGGCGGATGGCCACGGCCGTCCTTGATATGGCAGTTCTGGCAGGCGTTGGTATTGAACAGCGGGCCGAGGCCATCACGCGCGGTGGTGGTGGACGGCGCGATCACCCACGGGCTGCGAAAAAAGCTGTTGCCGACGCTGAAGTCCAGGCGGCGGGTGGGCGCCAGGTTCGCCGAGGGCAGGGAAAAGGCGTTCTGGTCGCGCTTGTTCACCGTCGTCGCGCCGCCGGCCCGCGCTTCACCAGGCTCTGCCTTAGTGAAGCGGGGAGCGTCATCGCAGGCAGCCAGGCTCAAAGCCATCAATGCTGCGGACAGGCGAAATAGCGAACGGAACATCAAGATTCCTGAAGCGATGGCCAAAATTAGGCCGCAAAGTCTAACAGGGCGGGGCGGATTGAATAAGAGCAATTATCGTTTGGTCGAATCCGATTCATTCCCGCTAGAATGGCTGCACATTTTTCTCTGGAGGTGGCCAATGCAGGCTCTCGACGCTTTGCTCAACCGTGTTTCCGTACCGCGTTTGCTGGAACCGGCACCGACCCAGGAGCAGCGCGATCTGCTATTCGCCGCCGCCATGCGTGCGCCGGACCACGGCCAGTTGCGCCCATGGCGTTTCCTTACCGTAGAAGGCGCCGCCCGCGAGCAGATGGGCACGCTGTTAGCCGAAGCTGCGCGCCTGCAAGACGCCGACGCCCCGCAAGCGGCCATCGATAAGGCGCAGAACGGCCCGTTGCGCGCGCCGCTGGTGGTGGTGGTGATTGCTCGCTTGCAAGCGCATTTCAAGGTGCCGAAATCCGAGCAACTGCTGGCGGCCGCGTGTGCGGCCCACGGTATTCTGCTGGCGGCTTACGCCCAAGGGATTGGCGCAGTGTGGCGCACGGGGGAGTTGTCCTATTCGGCTCACGTGGCTAAAGGCCTGGGGCTGACGGAGGGCGAGGAAGTGATTGGCTTCCTTTACTTGGGCACGCCGCAGAACCCGCCGCGTACTGCGCCGAAGGAAGATGTGGCGGCGTTTGTTCAGGCTTGGACTGGCCTTTAGAACAACAGTGATCTAAATGTGGGAGCGAGCAAGCCCGCTCCCACATTTGCCCCTCATTGGTTTCAGGAGTGGCGTTACACCTTGAACTGATCCATCAGCTTCATCTGCTGGCTGGCCAAGGCGTTCAGTTGGCTGCTGATCGCCGCCGACTCGGTGGCCTGGCTGGTAAGGGTTTCGGTCACGGTGCGGATCGCCGAGACGTTGCGGTTGACCTCTTCGGCCACGGCGCTCTGTTGTTCGGCGGCGCTGGCGATTTGCAGGTTCATGTCGCTGATCACCGTCACCGCATCGCTGATCTTGCCTAGCGCTTGCACCGCTTGATGGATCTGCCCGGCATTGCTCTGGGCTTGGTGCTGGCTGGAATGCATGGTCGCCACCACGCCACGGGTGCCGCTCTGGATGCGCTCGATCACCAGGCGAATCTCTTCCACCGAATCCTGAGTGCGTTTGGCCAGGTTGCGTACCTCGTCGGCCACGACCGCAAAACCCCGTCCGCTTTCTCCGGCGCGCGCCGCTTCGATGGCGGCGTTGAGTGCCAGCAGGTTGGTCTGTTCGGCAATGCTGCGGATCACTTCCAGCACCGAGCCGATCTGTTCGCTGTTCACCGCCAGGGCTTCCACTTCGCCTACGGCCTTGCTGACTTCTTCGGCGAGGGTGGTGATGTCGCGGGTGCTCTGTTCAATGATCGCCATGCCGTCACGCGCCGACTGGTCCGCCCCGCGTGCTGCGCTGGCGGCGTTGGAGGCGCTGCTGGCTACTTCGTGGGCGGTGGCGCTCATTTCGTTGGAGGCGGTGGCGACCTGGTCGATCTCGCGGAACTGCACCTGCATGCCTTCGCTGGTCTGGCGCGCGATGGCGGACGACTGATCCGCCGTGCCACGTGCCTCGGTGATGCTTTGCTTGATCTGCGCGATGGTCGGTTGCAGCTTGTCGAGGAAGCGGTTGAACCAGTTCGCCAGCTCGCCCAATTCGTCTTTTTTGGCGTAGGTCAGGCGCTGGGTGAGGTCGCCTTCGCCGCTGGCGATGTTCTTGAGCATCGCGGCCACGGTATTGATCGGGCGGGTCACGCCGGTGGCGGTCAGCCAGATCAGCAGCAAGCCCAGCAGTGCGGCGGCGGCACCGACCAGCAAGGCTTTGAGCGTGCCGGCAGCCTGGGCTTTGTCGAGTACGCCTTGCAGTTTCAAGGTGTCGGCAAGCATCACGCTCTTGGGCAGTTTGATCACAATGCCCCAGGACTTGGCGTCGGCAATCGGCTTGACCGGGTACACGGTGCGAATCGTGTCGTCTTGCTCGCGGATCGTGCGCGTGTCGTTGGCCAACAACTGCACAATCTCCTTGCCCTCGGCACCGAGGGTGTCCATCA
Organism: Pseudomonas sp. ArH3a; assembly: GCF_022648765.1. Classification (NCBI taxonomy): domain Bacteria; kingdom Pseudomonadati; phylum Pseudomonadota; class Gammaproteobacteria; order Pseudomonadales; family Pseudomonadaceae; genus Pseudomonas; species Pseudomonas sp. ArH3a. The sequence continues at coordinate 5,676,695 of NZ_CP080330.1, read as the reverse complement.
GGTTTTTGCCGACTCGGGCCGGGTCACCGCTGTAGGCCGCAATCAAGCCGGTGCTGGAGATAATCTCCAGGTGCGCCGCGCCGTCGAACAGTTCTTTCTGGGCGGCATCCGACGAGGCTGGCAGGGTATTGAGGGCGATATCGATACCGATCACACCGATGACTTTACCGTCGACGATCAACGGCAGGGAGATGGTGGTCATCAGCACCTGTTTGCCGGCCACTTCATCGGAATACGGGTCAAGCAGACAAACGTTGCGCGTGTCCCGTGGGCAGGTGTACCAGATGTTGTAGGGCGTACCGCTGAGGTTGGGGGTGGTCTTGGTCAGGTCGTCCTCGACCATTACCGTGTTCAGGCCATCGCCAGCGGCGCGGCTCCAGTAGCTGGAGAAGCGGCCTTTTTCGTTGGAGACGCGGGCTTTATCGTCGACAAACTCGCTGTCCTTGCCATCCAGACCGTTAGGTTCGAACGACAGCCAGATCCCCAGCACCTTGCTGTTGCGTTCGAACGCGGTTTTAAGACTTTGGTTGAGTTCCTCACGCAGGGCGCTCGGTTCCAGCGAGCGTTTGCTGGCGAGGGCGCGCAGGTCCTTGACCTGATCGGCCAGTGCTGTGACCACTGCCAGATTTTCGCCAAAGGTTTTCTGCAATTGCACTGCTTGCTCGGCGGCTTTGGCTTGCAACAGCTGTTGCACGCTTTGGGTGAGCATTCGCGAGCTTGAATCGCTGATCAGTTGATCATTTTGGCTGGTTTCGTACAGGTTGATGCTGATGATCAGCGCAATCACCCCTACCAGGCAAAGGCCAGACAGCAGCACGATTTTCAAGCGGATGGAGAGGGTGTCGAACATAGGTTCACTCGCGAATAGTCTTGTTGGTGTGCAAGCTGGGCGAGCCAATTCCATTCGGCGCTATGTCCGAAACATCGGCGCATCGAGATGTTTCATGAGGGAAAGGCGATGAGCGGTAGGTAAAAGACTACACGCCTCGCTACACGGGCGTTGCAAGCCGTTCCGGGCGTGACCAGATCCACAGGTTGCCCAGGCTCATGCCGGCAATCGCCAGGTAAATCGGCCAGCCGTGATCGAGCATCACCAGCATCAAGACGGCACACAGCAGCATGCTCACGGTGGCGCTGACTTTGGCGCGGCGCGCGATGATTTTGCCGTTGCGCCAATTGAACAGGATCGGCCCGAACAGCCGGTGGTTTTCCAGCCAAGCGCTCAGGCGCGGCGAGCTTTTGGTCGCAGCCCAGGCGGCGAGCAGAATGAATTCGGTGGTGGGCAAACCCGGTATGACAATCGCCACCAACCCAATGCCCAGGCTGACGTAGGCCAGCAGGCCGAAGAGGATCTGCGCGATTTTTGAGGTGGATTGGGTTTTGCCGGTCATGGGTAGGGTGATCACAAAAATCAGTTTGAAATGGGATTCAAATGTGGGAGCGGCGGGGCGACGATTCGACTTGCCGCTCCCACATTTTTAATCGCATTCCAGCAGTCAGGCCAGTTCAGGGGCGTTAGCGTACGCCTGTTCCAGCAGCACGGTGAAGCGCACAAACGCGTCGATCGCACCTTTTTCTACTGCGGCTTCTTCTTCGGCGCTGAATACCAGGCCATCGAGGGTGCGGGTGAAGCTTTTCCAGCCTTCTGCGCGACCACCGGCCGGCTCGCCAAGGTGGCGAGCACCGAAGGTTTCGCTCAGGCCCAGGCCCACGGCGCGTTTGATCAGGAACGCAGCGCCGAGCTTGGAGCCTTCGGACACGAACAGCCAACCCAAGGCTTGCGCCTTGCTCGGGTTCTTCACAGCGCCGGCGACCGGTGCAGGCACGTCGGTGTCCAGGTCGATCAGGTCCAGCTTGGCGGCGTCGGCGCGGCAGCGCTCAGCCAAGTCCGGGACGATCTTGATCAGCTCAGGGTCGTTGTACAGGGCCACCAGTTCCGATTGGAACAGGTACTGCGCGACCACGAAGCGGGCGAAGTTAGCTTGGGTTTCGAATGGGGCGTGAGCTTTGACCAGCGCGTCGAGCTTGGTGTGTGGCTCGTTGGTGATCTGGTTCAGGCGCTGGGAGCGTAGGCTTGGGCGTTCTGCGGTAGGGGAAGCGGTCATCGAAAAAGTCCTTGAGAAGAGTAGCGCCTGGGTGCCCTAAAGAGAGCTGTTATCAACTAGACGAACAAGAAGACGCGGCACAGTAAAAAATCCTCACCTCGCCGCTGCAATGCTGGCGAGGTAAGGGACGGCATTTGGGTGAAGTGCTGTCAGATGTCCCAGATCAGGTTGATCGCGAAGTTGCGCCCGGGCTGGGTCAGGCGGTCGAGGTTGGCCGGGCCGGTCACAGCGGCTTCGCCGACGCTGTCGTAGCTGCGCACGTCATCCCAGTTCCAGTATTTTTTGTCGGTGAGGTTGTAGAGGCCGCCGTTGAGGGTCACGTCGTTGGTGACTTTGTAATAGGCGGTCAGGTCGAAGACGCCGAAGCCTGGCGTCTTGAACGGGCCGTTGGTGTCGCCGTCGGGGGCGTGGAAGGTCGTGCTGTCGACGCGGTTCTGCTTTTTCACCAGGGTCCAGCTCAGCAGCCCACCATAGGTGTCCTGATCGTAACCCAGGCCGAACACGCCCTTGAGCGGGTTGACGCTGTTCAGCGCCTCGCCGTTGTCGTCGTTACGGCCGTAGGCGTAGGAGATCGAACCTTGGGTGTACAACCCCTGCGGTGCGCCGAATGCATCCAGGTTCAAACGGCCCTTGGCCTCTGCGCCTTTAATGGTGGCACGCTTGATATTCACGGCCTGGAACTGTTCGACAGTGCCGCCGACCACGGCGTTGTCTTCGTCGATAAAGTCGCGATACTTGTTGTAGAACACCGCGATGTCGAAGGAACCCTCGTCGAACTTGCCGCGAATCCCGGTTTCGATGCCTTTGCTGGTTTCCGGCTTCAGGTCAGGATTAGGCTCGACGGTGTAGCCCAGGTTGAGGTTTTCAAAGCGTCCGTACAGCGCCTTGGCTGACGGGGTGCGGAAACCCTCGGCGTATTGACCGAACCAGGTGTATTGATCGGTCAGCGCGTAGGTCAGGCCGAACTTGGGCGTCACACGGTGCCAGATTTTTTCCTTGTCGCTGACCGGGTCCTTGCCGGTCGGGTTGACGGTGTTGAGAAATTCCTGGGTCAGCTTCGGCTTGAGCTGGGTGTAGTCGTAGCGCACAGCAGGCAGGAAGGTCCATTTGTCCCAGCTGATCTGGTCCTGTGCGAACAGCGAGTAGGTGTTGATGGTCGGGTCCGGGAAGTCACTGGCCTTTTTTACACTGTCGCCGGCGGAGGGGCTGGGCGCGCCGATGGCCGTGCAACCCGAACCGACGGCGAGGCAGGAGGCTGAACCTTCGCGGGAGCCGGTGACTTTCTGCTGCTTGAGTGTGGTGCCGTAGGTGACGTGGTGATCGGTTTCACCGAGGCTGAAAGCCTTGTCCAGTTGGGCGTCGAAGACCCACTGTTTTTCTTCGTAAAGCGTGTCACGGGTGCGCAACACGCGACGACCGGCCTGGTAGATCTCAGCGGTGGTCTGGTCGGTCTTGGCGATCTGGTAATTGAGGCTGGTTTTGATGCGATCGGCCATCGCTGATTCGAGGGCGAAGGTGTTTTCCAGGCCGAAGCGTTCACGGGTGATGGTGTCGTTGCCCGAGCGGGCGCGGTACAGATTCATCCCCCGACCACCGATAAACGGGCCGCCCACGGCGTTTTTCAGGTTTACGTCGCGATCATCCTTGAACTTCTCGTACGTCAGGCCCAGTCGGTTGTCATCGCCGTAATTCCAGCCCAACTTGGCGAGGATATTGGTGGTGCGCGCATCTTCCGGGTTGGCGCCGGTGCGGGCCAGGCCGGTGGCGTTGTTGCCATCGTATGACTCCATTTCGTGGCCGTTGCGCTGGCTCAGGTGCAGCAAACCGTCGACGTCCTGCACGCGGCCGGCGACGGTGCCGGAGGTCAGCCAGCTTTCATCGGCGGAGCTGTAGCCGGTTTTCAGGCGGGCGCCGACGTCCTGGCCGGGCTTGATGATGTCATCCGGGTCGAGGGTGAAGTAACTCACTGCGCCGCCGATGGCGCTGCTGCCATACAGGGCCGAGGCCGGGCCGCGCAGGATCTCCACGCGCTTGACGATTTCCGGGTCGACGTAGTTGCGGCGGGTCTTGGCGTAAGGGCCGTTGAAGAAGTTGTCCGGCACTTCCACGCCATCCACCTGGGTGAGGATGCGGTCGCCGTCGATGCCGCGAATGTTGTAGCCCGCGTTGCCGGCGCGGGTGCCGGCGCCACCGACGGACACGCCGGGTTCGTAGCGCACCAGTTCGCGAATGGTATTTACGTTCTGGCGGTCCAGCTCTTCGCGGTCGTGCACGCTGACGGTGCTCGGCACACTGTTGACGTCCTGCTCGTTACGCGTGGCGCTGATGGTCACCTGTTGCAGGTTGAGCACGCTGCCGGCTGCGCGTTTTTCCAGCACGATGTTGTTATTGCCCAGTTTGCGGTAGTTCAGGTTGGTCCCCACCAACAGCCGGTCCAGGGCTTTTTCCGCTGACAGTGGGCCGCGTACGCCAGGGGACGACACACCCTGGCCCAGCTCCGCCGGCAGGCCGACTTGCCAGCCGGTCACCGCAGTAAATGCATTAAGTGCTGAGACCAGCGGCTGCTGCTCGATGCTGAAGGTGTAGTTGCCGTGGCTGCGGGCGACCGGCTCGGCAGCGGTGGCGGTGGCGGCCATCACGGGCGCGCTGGCCAACAGGATCGCGGCGGTCAGCAAGGACAGGACGGGCGAAGAAGACCGGCGGTTGAAACGAGAGGACATCGAGAGCGCTCCGGAGGTACGAATCTTATAGTTGCGAACCGAATCAAATAGGAATCAGTTGCATTGGCTATAACGAGACGTACCGCCGGTTACCTTCGAGTAAAAATAATTCTCATTTAGTTCAAGATGACCAGCGCCGGGTATTCCGAGAGATTAGCCGAGGTGATGTGCGCCAGCGAGCGCACCACGTCCAGGGGCTGGTCGAGGCGGTAGTTGCCGGTGACGGCGGTGCTGGCGAGCTTGTCATTGGTGTTGACGATCCAGCCCGGGTAGTAGCGGCGCAATTCGGCAAGCACTTCGCTCATCGGGCAATTTTCGAACACCAGCCGGCCCTGGACCCAGGCCAGGTCCTTGCTCACATCCAGCTTGGCGGGCTGGCCAAAGCCTTTGGGGCCGATACGGATGCTCTCACCGGCGCGCAGGCGCACGCGGGCATCGTCGAAGGTGTTGCTCAGGTCGACGTCACCGCGCTGCACCTGCACTTGCGCCTCGCCGTTGAGGTAGCGCACGGCGAAGTCAGTGTCGCGCACGCTGGCGCGCACCGGGCCGGCATCGATCTCAAGCGGCAGACCGCGGTTGGGCGCAATTTCGAAAAACGCCTCGCCCTGGTACAGGCGAGCGATGCGCTGGTGGTCCTTGATGCTGCTGGAAAATGCCGAGTTGGTATTCAGCAACACTTTAGCGCCATCGTCCAACTGCACGCGCTGACGTTCGCCGACCACCGTGAGATGGTCGGCTTGCAGGCGCATGGGTAGGTTGCTGAAGCTGAACAGGCCGATCAGCAGCACGGCGGCGGTGGCCAAGGGTTTCCAATGCGGTTTGATCCGGCGCCAGGTGCTCGGTTTACGCGGCGCCGCCAAGGCCACGGCGGCGCTGTGTACCGGCGCGCCGCCCCAAGCAGCCTGGGCTTTGTTGAAGGCGTGCAGATGCGCCGGGTCGCTGGCCAGCCAGGCGTCGAACTCGGCCTGTTGCCCGGGTTGCGGGCACTGCAAGGCGATCAGCCAGTCGAGGGCCTGGTCCATAACCGTGTCTTGCAACACCTCATGAGCCAGCTCATGGGGGCGCAGTTTATTCGGGTCCGTCACGGTGTTCCTCGGGTCTTCGCCACGTTCTATTCATCTTTCCTACAGCCTGGATCGATACCTCTGTCAGGTGCAGCTTAAGGCTGATCCAGCCGTTCGGCCACACCTACACAGATGGCCATGATCAATTTCAGTTCCTTTTGCACGGTGCTCAAGGACACTTGCAACTGGTCGGCAATCTCCTGGTAGCTGCAACCGTGCAGGCGGCTGAGGATGAAAATCTGCTGTTGACGGGCGCTCAACTGGCCGAGGCTGACACTCAGGTGTTCGAGCAATTGCTCGGCCTGGGTCGCGTCTTCGGGCGTGCTGATAGGGGCGGCGACGCTTTGCAGCACGTTCAGTGGGACATCTTCCTGCAACGTGCGCGCCTGGATTTTGCGCGAGCGCAGGTGGTCCAGCGCCAGGTTGCGCGCCGTCTGGTAGACGAAGGGTTCGAGGTGGTCGATCGGCCGCTCGCTGAGGGCCCGGGTGACGCGCAGGTAGGTTTCCTGCAACAGGTCCTCGGCAGTGCTGGGGTTATTCACCATCCGCTGCAAGGTACGTAGCAGAATCACCCGTTGGGTGAGAAAGACATGGTTGAAGCGAGATTGGCTCACAGTGCTACCAGATCGATTTGCAGTTAATGATAATGCTTATCATCAACCCAAATGGCAAGTGGCACGTTGAGAGGGGGCGAAGAACCCTGTGGGAGCCGGGCTTGCCCGCGATGCAGACACCTCGGTATTTCAATCACACCGAGGCGATGCTATCGCAGGCAAGCCAGCTCCCACAGGGGATCTGCATTGGTCAATTACTCGGCGTTACACAGCGCCAAGCAGTTATCCAGCATCCGGTTGGAGAAGCCCCACTCGTTGTCGTACCAAGCCAGCACTTTCAGCAACTTGCCACTGACTTTGGTGTGATTGGCATCGAAAATCGAAGACAGTGGGTTATGGTTGAAGTCACTGGAAACCAGCGGCAGGGTGTTGTAGCCGAGGATTGTCGAGTGCTGACTGGCTTCCTTGAGCAGTGCGTTGACCTGCTCGGCCGTGGCTTCTTTTTTCAGCTGCACGGTCAGGTCAACCAGCGACACGTTGATCACCGGTACACGCACCGCCATGCCGGTCAGCTTGCCCGCCAGTTCCGGCAGCACCAGGCCCACTGCTTCAGCGGCGCCGGTCTTGCTCGGGATCATGTTCTGGGTGGCCGAGCGCGCGCGGTACGGGTCGGTGTGGTAGACGTCAGTCAGGTTCTGGTCGTTGGTGTAGGCGTGAATGGTGGTCATCAGGCCGCTTTCAATGCCCAGCTCGCGGTGCAGCACCTGAGCCACAGGCGCCAGGCAGTTGGTGGTGCAGGATGCGTTGGAGATGATCTGGTGGGATTGACGCAAAATGTCATGGTTCACACCGTAAACCACGGTGGCATCGGCGCCTTTGGCCGGGGCCGAGATGATCACCTTGCGCGCGCCGGCGCTAATATGGGCGGCAGCTTTGTCACGGTCGGTGAACAGACCGGTGCATTCGAACACCACGTCGATCTTGTGCGCAGCCCACGGCAGGTCGGCTGGGTTACGAATGGCACTGACGGCAATCCGGTCACCATTGACGGTCAGGCTTTCCTGATCGTGGGCAACCTCTGCTTCGAATGTGCCATGTACGGTGTCGTATTTGAGCAGGTGGGCGTTGATCGAACTGTCGCCCAGGTCATTGATGGCGACGATCTGCAAATCCTGGCGGTAGCCTTGGGTATACAGTGCGCGCAGGACATTGCGGCCGATACGGCCAAAACCATTGATTGCGATACGAAGAGTCATTGGAAAGTGCCTGTCGTCGATTTGTTGTAAGAATTACAAGATTATTCGCATAAAAATAGAAAACAAGCCTTTTTAGTGGCAATATTTTGTTCAATCTACAACGAGTGACCTGAATCAACTGGTCCGATTGGTCAAGTAACACCCTGCCAACCTCTTCGCGGCGGGCGTTTGACCAGCATAGACTCTCAGGTCGCCACATCCGTTAGCCTGGAGTTCTATACATGCATCCCCGCGTTATTGAGGTCACCGAACGGCTTATCGCCCGCAGTCGTGCAACCCGCGAGGCTTACCTTGCGCTCATTCGCGGCGCAGCCAGCGACGGCCCGATGCGCGGCAAGCTGCAATGCGCCAACTTCGCCCACGGCGTGGCCGGTTGCGGCACTGAAGATAAAAATAGCCTGCGAATGATGAATGCCGCCAACGTGGCAATTGTTTCGTCATATAACGACATGCTCTCGGCGCACCAGCCGTACGAACATTTCCCTGAACAGATCAAGACCGCCCTGCGCGAAGTCGGCTCGGTCGGCCAGTTCGCCGGCGGCACGCCTGCCATGTGCGACGGCGTGACCCAGGGCGAGCCCGGCATGGAGCTGAGCCTGCTCAGCCGTGAAGTCATCGCCATGTCCACGGCGGTAGCGCTGTCCCACAACATGTTCGATGCCGCGCTGATGCTGGGCATCTGCGACAAGATCGTCCCGGGCCTGATGATGGGCGCATTGCGTTACGGCCACCTGCCGATGGTCTTTGTACCGGGCGGCCCAATGCCGTCGGGCATCTCCAACAAGCAGAAGGCCGACGTGCGCCAGCGCTACGCCGAAGGCAAGGCCACCCGCGAGGAGCTGCTGGAGTCGGAGATGAAGTCCTACCACAGCCCTGGCACCTGCACCTTCTACGGCACCGCCAACACCAACCAGTTGCTGATGGAAGTGATGGGCCTGCACTTGCCGGGCGCCTCGTTCGTCAACCCGTACACGCCGCTGCGTGATGCGCTGACCCGCGAAGCTGCGCATCAGGTCACGCGCCTGACCAAGGCCAACGGCAACTTCACGCCGATCGGCGAGATCGTCGACGAAAAATCCATCGTCAACTCCATCGTCGCGCTCAACGCCACCGGCGGTTCCACCAACCACACCCTGCACATGCCGGCCATCGCCATGTCGGCGGGCATCATCCTCACCTGGCAGGACATGGCCGACCTCTCCGAGGTGGTGCCGACCCTGTCCCACGTGTATCCGAACGGCAAGGCCGACATCAACCACTTCCAGGCAGCGGGCGGCATGTCGTTCCTGATCCGTGAACTGCTTGAAGCCGGTTTGCTCCACGAAGACGTCAACACCGTGGCGGGCAAGGGCCTAAGCCGTTACACCCAGGAGCCGTTCCTGGTCGACGGCGAGCTGATCTGGCGCGAAGGCCCGATCGAAAGCCTCGACGAAACCATCTTGCGTCCCGTGGCCCGTGCGTTCTCGGCGGAAGGCGGCCTGCGCGTGATGGAGGGCAACCTCGGCCGGGGCGTGATGAAAGTCTCGGCCGTGGCGCCAGAGCACCAGATCGTCGAAGCACCGGCTGTGGTGTTCCAGGATCAACAGGATTTGGCCGATGCGTTCAAGGCTGGCCAGCTGGAAAAAGACTTTGTCGCGGTGATGCGCTTCCAGGGCCCGCGCTCCAATGGCATGCCGGAACTGCACAAAATGACGCCGTTCCTCGGTGTGTTGCAGGACCGTGGCTTCAAAGTGGCGTTGGTGACAGACGGGCGTATGTCCGGCGCGTCGGGTAAGATCCCCGCCGCGATTCACGTCAACCCCGAAGCTCAGAGCGGCGGGCCGCTGGCGCGGGTCAAAGATGGCGATATCATTCGCGTGGATGGCGTGAAGGGCACCTTGGAGCTTAAGGTGGACGCCGAAGAATTTGCAGCGCGCACGCCTGCCACGGGCCTGTTGGGCAATAACGTGGGGGCGGGGCGTGAGCTGTTTGCATTTATGCGCTTGGCCGCAAGCTCCGCAGAGCAGGGCGCCAGCGCCTTTACCTCTGCCTTGGAGACGCTTAAGTGAAGCTAGCGCTGGTCGGTGACATCGGGGGTACCAACGCCCGTTTTGCGTTGTGGCAGGATCAGGCGCTGCATTCGATCCGCGTGCACGCCACGGCGGATCACCACAGCCCTGAGGAGGCCATCAAGGTCTACCTCAAGGAAGAAGGCCTGGACATCGGCGCCATCGGCGCGGTGTGCCTGTCAGTCGCGGGGCCTGTGAGTGGCGATGAATTTAAATTCACCAACAATCACTGGCGCCTGAGCAAAACGGCATTCTGCAAAACCTTGCAGGTCGATGAGCTGCTGCTGATCAATGACTTCTCGGCCATGGCCCTGGGCATGACCCGCCTCAAGCCCGACGAATTTCGCGTGGTGTGCGAAGGCACGCCGGAACCGTTGCGCCCAGCCGTGGTGATCGGCCCGGGCACCGGCCTGGGTGTCGGCACCTTGTTGGATTTGGGGGGCGGGCGCTTCGCTGCGTTGCCGGGGGAGGGCGGGCATGTCGACCTGCCGCTGAGCAGCCCGCGTGAAACCCAGCTGTGGCAGCACATCTACGCTGAGATCGGCCACGTCAGCGCCGAAACGGCCTTGAGCGGTGGCGGCTTGCCGCGCGTGTACCGCGCCATTTGTGCGGTTGACGGGCATACACCGGTGCTGGACACGCCCGAAGCCATTACGGCAGCCGGCCTGGCCGGCGACCCGGTGGCAATGGAAGTGTTAAACCAGTTCAGCGTTTGGCTGGGCCGCGTCGCGGGGAACAACGTGCTGACCACCGGTGGACGCGGTGGCGTGTACATCGTGGGCGGGGTGATTCCACGGTTTGCCGACTTCTTTATCAACAGCGGTTTTGCCAAGAGTTTCGGCGACAAGGGCTGCATGAGCGACTACTTCAAAGGCATTCCGGTGTGGTTGGTGACCGCGCCGTATTCCGGGTTGACCGGGGCTGGAGTTGCACTGGAGCAGGCTTTTGCGTAGGCCATGAGGGCGCTATCGCAGGCAAGCCAGCTCCCACAGGGGAATGCATTCGTGCTGAAAAATGTATTTCAAATGTGGGAGCGGGCTTGCCCGCGATAGGGCCTGAAGGGCAACAAATGACTTAAGCTTGGCCATAACAACAAGGAGGACCCCGTGAGCGTAATCAGTAAATCGATTCTCCTCGTCGACGACGACCAGGAAATCCGCGAATTGCTGCAAACCTACCTCAGTCGCGCCGGCTTCCAGGTGCGTGGCGTGCCGGATGGCGCGGGGTTCCGCCAGGCGATGAACGAGGCGCCGTGCGACCTGGTCATCCTCGATGTGATGTTGCCCGACGAAGACGGTTTCAGCCTCTGCCGCTGGATTCGCCAGCACCCGCGCCAGGCGCAGGTGCCGATCATCATGCTCACCGCCAGCTCCGACGAAACCGACCGCGTGATCGGCCTGGAACTGGGTGCCGACGACTACATCGGCAAGCCGTTCAGCCCTCGCGAGCTGCAAGCGCGAATCAAAGCCCTGTTGCGCCGTGCCCAGTTCGGCCAGGAGCGCGGCAGCGGTGGCGATGTGTGGGTGTTTGATGAATGGCGCCTGGACATGGTCAGCCATCGTTTGTTTCACGTCGACGGCGAAGAGGTGATTCTCTCCGGCGCCGACTTTGCCCTGCTCAAATTGTTTCTCGACCACCCGCAACAAATTCTCGACCGCGACACCATCGGCAACGCCACCCGTGGCCGCGACCTGATGCCGCTGGACCGCATCGTCGACATGGCCGTCAGCCGCCTGCGCCAACGCCTGCGCGATACCGAAAAACCGCCACGGCTGATCCGCACCGTGCGTGGCAGCGGTTATCAGTTGGCAGCCAGCGTGGTTGCCGGCAATGCCCACTGAGCATGTGACCGAACGCCGCCGTTTTCCGGTGCCGCGCTCGCTGCTGGGGCGCATGCTCCTGCTGACCTTGCTCGCGGTGCTGTTCGCCCAGGCGCTGTCCAGCGTGATCTGGGTCTCGCAATTGCGTGCCACCCAGCTCGAAGGCCTGATCACCAGCGCCCGCAGCTTGGCGCACTCGATGACGGCCAGCGTGAGTTATTTCCGTTCGCTGCCCGTGGCCTATCGCCCGCTGGTGCTGGATCAGTTGCGCAGCATGGGCGGCACGCGTTTTGTGGTGACCCTCAACGACCGACCTTTGGATATGCAGATATTGCCGCAGACCCCGCGCAAACAGGCGGTGCTGCAAGCGGTAGACGAAGTGTTGCGCCAGACCCTGGGCGGCGATGTGCATATCTCGGTGGAGTTCGTCAGTGCCGAGGACCTGCGTATTTTCAACGCCGGCTTGAAACTCGATGAACTGCCGCGCTCCTGGGCGCATTACGCGCTGACCCTGGAGCCGGTGAACCCGCCGGTGCTGGTCACCCAGATCCAGCTGGCGCCGGGCGAATGGCTGTACATCGCCTCACTGTTGCCCGAGCCCTACACCAGCCTTGAAGAACAAGGCCTGCCGTCGCAACAGGTGTGGTTCATCGTGCTGACCAGCGGCTTCCTGTTACTGTTTATTGGCCTGTTGGTGCACTGGCAGAGCCGGCCACTCAAGCGCCTGGCGCTGGCGGCGCGGGATATGTCACTCGGCGCGGACGTGGAGCCGGTGGCCGAAGGCGGCGGCAGTGAAGTGGTGGAAGTGGGCCGTGCGTTCAATGCCATGCGCGAGCGCATCAGCCGTTACTTGACCGAGCGCAGCCAATTGTTCAGCGCGATTTCCCACGACTTGCGCACACCGATTACCCGCCTGCGCCTGCGCGTGGAACTGCTCGAAGACGAGAACCTGCAAACCAAATTCGGCCGCGATCTGGATGAACTGGAGTTGCTGGTGAAGGGCGCGCTGCAATGCGTGAAAGACACCGACATCCACGAAAACATCGAGCCGGTCGACCTCAATCACGTGCTTGACTGCCTGGTGGAACCGTACCTGGCGCCCAATGGTAATGGCCGTATCACTCAGGACGGTCGAGCATTGGCGCCGTATGCGGGCAAGCCGCTGGCGCTCAAGCGTTGCATCGGTAACCTGATCGACAACGCGTTGAAGTATGGGCAGAACGCGCATTTGCACATCGAAGACGATGGCGCGGAATTTATCCTGCACGTGGATGACGAAGGGCCTGGCGTACCGGAGCAGCGGCTGGAGCAAGTCTTTGAGCCGCACTTTCGGTTGGCTGGGCAGCAGCAGGGTTATGGGTTGGGGTTGGGCATTGCGCGCAACATTGCCCACAGCCATGGTGGTGAAGTGAGTTTGCAGAACCTGCGTGAGGGTGGTTTGCGAGTGACGCTGCGGTTGCCCCGGACCCTGGACTAAAGAACACCGAGGATCAAATGTGGGAGCTGCGCTGAGTCAGATACTTTGGCGCAGTCTGGCCAGATCCCGCAGCGGCGGCGCCCCAAACAACCGGCTGTACTCCCGGCTGAACTGCGACGGGCTTTCATACCCCACCCGATACCCCGCCGCCGAAGCCTCCAGGCCTTCGGCAATCATCAGCCGCCGCGCCTCCTGCAAGCGCAACTGCTTCTGGTATTGCAGCGGGCTCATGGCGGTGATCGCCTTGAAGCGGTGGTGCAAGGTCGAGACGCTGAGGTTCACTTCCTTGGCCAGGTCATCAATGCGCAGCGGTTGTTCATAGTTGCTGTTCAACCACTTGATCGCCTGGCTCACGCGATGGCTCTGACTGTTGGCCACGGCGATTTCATACAGCCGATAGCCCTGCGGCCCACGCAGCAAACGATAAAGAATCTCGCGGTTGATCAACGGCGCGAGCATCGTGATGTCTTTGGGGCTGTCCAGCAGGCGCGCCAGGCGCAGCACCGCGTCGAGCAGTTGGGAGTCGATGCAGTCGACGTACATGCCGCGCGATGTCGGGCGCGAGGGCACGCCCATCGGGCCGGCCTCGGCGATCAGCGCCGTCAGCTGCGCGGGGTCGATGTTGATGCGCACCGACAGGTTCGGGTCTTCGGGGGTGGCGTCGATGATCCGCCCGGCCACCGGCATGGCGACCGAGAACACCAAATAGTTAAGCGGGTCGTAGGCAAAGATTTCGTCGGCCAGGCGCACTTCCTTGCTGCCGCTGGCGAGGATGCACAGCGCGGGCTCCACCAGCACCGGCATGAAGTCGCGTGGCGTGTTATGACGGTTGAGGAACAGTGAAGTGATTGCGGTGCCGTAGGAGCCGTCTTCCCAGGTATGCCGATGCACGATGCTGGCCAGTTCGGCGCGCTGTTTTTCCGTCTCGGCATCGAGGGGAATGGACTTATGTTCCGGCGACGGCATTGGGGCGTCCTCTACACACTTCTTTGATGGGCCAAGCTTAGCGGCGGTGTTTGAAAAGGTGTTACGTCGATTCTGCACAATCCTTGCCTGATCCTGCGATAAGTTGCGAATCAGGCAAGTGCCGCGCCTGTCATCTCCCTGAAACACTGAGCATGAGCCTGGAATAAACCTCAGGGGCCCTACGTCTCGCCTGCGCTTCTCGCAGGATTGTGCAATAAGCCGGCAGGAATTGACTAACCGCGCCCACACCCGCGCCGTTATCTTTGATCCTGTGGCAACACGCCCTCACAGTGCTTGCCGAGCATCACTTCTCAACGGGAGAGTTGAACATGTCCACCCCCATTCCCGCGAGCCATATGGCCTTTATCCGCGCCCGTACCGGGTGCAGCACCGAACTCGGTGCACGCTTGAGCAGTTTGATCGAACCGGGCCGTCAGGCTCAGGGTTGCCTGCAATTCTCGTTGCAGCACTCACAGGTCGACCCCGATGTATGGCTGGTTTCGGGCTTCTGGAGCAGCGAGCAGGCGATGAGCGCCTACTTCAATTCTCCCGCCCTGATGATCTTTACCGAGCTGTTGAACGACAGGGTGTTGCGCAGCATGGACTTCCAGACCTTTACCGATGCATCCGCTGCGCATGCCTATGGCGAGTACCTGCAACTGGCCGGCTAGTGCTTTAGAATGGCCGACTTACCCATTGGCCAGGACCTGCAACATGGCACGTAAACAATTTGCCCACCACGAAGCTGTTTCCGCCTTGGTACGTGAAGAGGCGGGTGGCTACAGTGCTGCCATCGCCGTGAAGGCACTGGATGGCATGGGCGCACCGCGTTTTCACAAGATCCTTGATGGGCAGACGTTCAAGACCGCCTCCGACGCTGATGATGCGGCTACCGTGCAATTAGAGCGGTTGATCGATGTGGACGAAGAGGGTCAACTGACCTGGGCAACTGCCGCCAGCTAACGCTCTTTCTGCTGATCAACATAGACCAAATGTGGGAGCCGGGCTTGCCCGCGATGAGGGCGTAATGGTCGACTCATTGGGTGGCCGACACGCCGCTATCGCGGGCAAGCCCGGCTCCCACACTGGTCTGTTGTGTCTGTTGGGAAGTATTCCAATCAGCGAGGGCGATACATCTTGAACAACGCCTCCGGCCCCAACTGGAAGTAATCCGCCGGCCCACCACCGCGCAAGATCGGCTCCGCGGCGGCGGTGTCGTAGACCCCATCCTTAAGCAGCCACTTGGCAATGTGCACCGCGACCACTTCGCCCAGTACCAGCCAGCTCGGTACCAACTCTTTGTCGGCGCGCTGCAGCTGAATGATCTGCGTCACCTTGCACTCGAACGACACCGGGCTTTCGCCCACGCGCGGCACGCCGACGATTTTCGACGCCACCGGCGTCAGGCCGGACAGCTCGAACTCATTCACATCCGGCGATACCGCCGCGCAACTCTGGTTCATCTGCTCGGCCAGTGGGCGGGTAGCCAGGTTCCACACAAACTCGCCGGTCTGCTCGATATTGTTCAGGCTGTCTTTGCGCCCGACGCTGGAAAACCCAATGATCGGTGGAATGTAGTTGAACGCATTGAAGAAACTGTAGGGCGCCAGGTTCAGGCGGCCTTCGCGGTCGTGGGAGGAAATCCAGCCGATCGGCCGAGGGCCGACGATGGCGTTGAACGGGTCGTGGGGCAGGCCGTGGCCGTTGGCGGGCTCGTAGAAATGGATATCGTCAGACATGGGCCGGGGTTCCTGCTGCGGGGTTCTGGGAGGTAGCCATAGTGCAATCCATAGCGGCGAAATTCCATTGGCTGGATAGAATTTTCATTGATTGCCCACCTATTTTTCACAGCGTCCGGTTCAGTCTGCGCGCCAGGTCGATACCCCCTATAAGTCGGCCCAATGAAAGACTGAGCTTCGGAGCCTTGCGCATCATGAACAAACTTCCTCAGATCACCCTGGCGTTCTGGGTCATGAAAATCTGCGCAACTACCCTGGGCGAAACCGCCGGGGATTTGTTGTCGATGACCCTGAACGTTGGCTACGCCATCAGCTCGATGATCCTGATCAGCGTGTTTCTCGTCACCCTGGTGACGCAACTCTGGTCGAAAACCTACAACCCGGTGCTGTACTGGATCGTGATTTTGTCCACCAGCACGGCCGGCACCACGATGTCGGACTTTATGGACCGTACGCTGGGCCTGGGGTATGCCACGGGGTCGATGATCCTGATCGTGATCCTGATGATCATCTTTGCCGTGTGGCACCTCAGCGGCGATTCGCTGAATGTGAACAAGGTGCAGACCTTGCGGGGTGAGTTGTTTTACTGGATGGCGATTCTGTTCTCCAACACCTTGGGCACCGCGTTGGGCGACTTCCTGGCGGACGATTCCGGGCTGGGCTTTGCTGGCGGCGCCTTGCTGATCGGCTCGGCCATTGCGGTGGTGGTGGCACTCAAATACTTCACTCAACTGTCGTCGGTGCTGTTGTTCTGGGTGGCGTTTGTGCTGACGCGACCGTTTGGCGCGACCCTGGGCGATTTCCTCACCAAGCCCGATGAAAAGGGCGGGCTGGATTTCGGCACCATTGGTTCATCGGCGGTGTTGGCGGGCGTATTGGTAGTGATGATTGCCGGCGCGTCGTATGCGCAGCGTCGGTATGGGCGCGCCGCATTAGCGGACGTGTCCTGATTCAAAATGTGGGAGCGGGCTTATGTGGGAGCCGGCGGTTCGACGCTTCGACTTGCCCGCGATGCAGGTACCTTGGTTTATCAGGTAGACCGAGGTGATGCTATCGCAGGCAAGCCAGCTCCCACATGTTTTAGCGCGATAAACCTTTAGTCCGTAGTAATCCGCGAGTGCTTGCGCGTGTCCTTCATGGTCACGTAAACCACCAGCGACACCGCAATACATGCCGTTACATACCAGTAGTAACCGGTTTCCATGCCAATGCTCTTGAACCACAGTGCGATGTATTCAGCGGTACCGCCGAAGATCGACACGGTCAGCGCATACGGCAGGCCCACGCCCAGGGCGCGAATTTCCGTAGGGAACAGCTCGGCTTTCACCACCGCGTTGATCGAGGTGTAGCCGCTGACGATGATCAGCGCCGCCATGATCAGGAAGAACGCGCCCCACCAGCTTTGGATGGTGTGCAGGGTGGTGAGAATTGGCACGGTGAACAGCGTACCGAGTATGCCGAAGGCGATCAGGATCGGGCGACGGCCGACTTTGTCGGAGAGCCCGCCGACCAGGGGTTGCAGGCACATGAACAGAAACAGCGTGGCGGCTGAAATGGTGGTGGAGTCGGAGATGCTCATGCCGACGGTGTTCACCAGGTATTTCTGCATGTAAGTGGTGTAGGTGTAGAACGCCAGTGTGCCGCCCATGGTCAGGCCGACCACGGTCAACACTTCCTTGGGGTGGCGCATCAAGGTGCGCATCGCGCTTTCCTTGGCTTTTTCCTTTTTGGTGAACGACTCGGTTTCTTCCATGCCACGACGCAGGAACAGCGCGACCACTGCGCACAGCGCGCCGATGGCGAACGGGATGCGCCAGCCCCAGGCATACAGCTGCTCGGTGGTCAGGGTTTGTTGCAGCACGATCAATACGGCCAGGGCGATGAGTTGGCCGGAGATCAGGGTCACGTACTGGAAGCTGGAGAAGAAACCGCGACGTTCCTTGGTCGCCATTTCACTCAAGTAGGTGGCCGAGGTGCCGTACTCGCCGCCGACCGACAGGCCTTGCAGCAAGCGTGCGAACACCAGCAGGATCGGTGCGCCGATGCCGATGGTGTCGTAACCCGGGGTCAACGCGATCAGCAGCGAGCCGAAGCACATCAGCAATACCGAGGCCATCAGCGCGGCCTTGCGGCCCTTGTAGTCAGCGTAGAGGCCCATCAGCCAGCCACCGATCGGGCGCATGATGAAACCCACGGCGAAGATGGCGGCGGTGTTCATCAACTGGGCGGTTGAAGAGCCGGCGGGGAAGAAGGCTTTGGCGAAGTACAGCGAGAAGGCGGCGTAGACGTACCAGTCATACCACTCGACCATGTTGCCGACGGAGCCGCTGAAGATCGATTTGATCCGGCTGGACGTCGTGCGTTCTTTTGCCGGCGCAGCCACCGACCCCAGAGGCAAGGTGTTGGAGTTATCCATTGAAGGATCCTTCATCTAATTGTTTTTGTGGAGCGGCGCGAGCGCTGCCTGGTTCGGCTATAGCAGGAGCTGTGCCAAGTAGATGAAGGCCCGGTTTAGAAGGGTTTCAGAATATTTTTGAGCGGAAAGTCGCTGATGGTTTGAGGGTGATGAGCGGAAATCCGCTTATGGCTACTGGCCTCATCGCAGGCAAGCCAGCTCCCACAGTTGAATGTGTTCACAAATCAAAATGTGGGAGCTGGCGTGCCTGCGATGGCGTCTGTGAAAACAACACAAAAACCGGCCTACAGAAACGTATCCCGCACCAACCCATGGCGCTGCATCTTTTCATTGAAGGTTCGCCGCGGCAGTTGCAACTCGGCCAACACCGCCTTGATATCACCCTTATGCCGAACCAGCGCCGCTTTCAGGCAGTGCGCTTCAAAGGCCTCCTGCTGCGCCGCCAACGATTGCCCCGCCTCGATACCTTCCGGCTCCGGTTCACCCAGGCCCAGCACTTGGCGTTCGGCAACGTTAGCCAGCTCACGCACGTTGCCCGGCCAATCATGGCTGAGCAGCCGCCCCAGTTGTGCGCCGCTCAAGGGTTCGGCGCTACGCCCCAGCCGCTCGGCGGCGCTGTGGGCAAAGTGGTCGAACAGCAGCGGAATATCTTCGCGGCGTTCGCGCAACGGCGGCAGGCGCAGTTGCGCGACGTTCAAGCGATACGCCAAATCCTCGCGAAACCTTCCGGCGCGGGCCTCTTCCAGCAGGTCCGGCTTGGTGGCAGCGATGATGCGCAGGTCCACGTGAATGCTTTGGTTCGAGCCCAACCGCTCCAGCTTTTGCTCCTGCAACACACGCAGCAGTTTCACTTGCTGCGCCAAGGGCATGCTTTCGATTTCATCCAGGAACAGCGTGCCGCCGTGGGCGTATTCCAATTTGCCGATGCGCTTGCCCTGGGCGCCGGTGAACGCGCCACTTTCGTGGCCGAACAATTCGGCCTCAAACAGTTGCTCGGGGATGGCGGCGCAGTTGAGCGCTACAAATGGCTTTTTCGCGCGCGGGCCGAAATCATGCAGGCAGCGCGCGACCAGCTCTTTACCACTGCCGGTCTCGCCACGGATCAACACATTGACCGGCAAACTGGCCAAGTCGAGCACCTGGCGGCGCAAATTCTGCAAACCGCGGGACACGCCCAGCAGGCTGGATTCCAGTTGCGCGCGATGGTCGGCCTGTTGATGCAAGCGACGGTTTTCCAGGATCAGCCCGCGTTTGTCCAAGGCGCGGCGCAGGCTGTTGAGCAAGGCGTCGGGGCTGAAGGGTTTTTCCAGAAAGTCGTAGGCGCCGTCGCGCATGGCTTCCACCGCCATCGGCACATCGCCGTGGCCGGTCAGCAAGATCACTGGCAAGTCGGCATCGCGGCGTTGCACTTCGGCCAGCAGCTCCAGGCCGCTGAGCCCGGGCATGCGCACGTCGCTCAAGATCACTCCGGGAAAGTCCTTGGGCAGTTGCGCCAGGCACTCTTCGGCGCGGCTGAACAACTGCACCGCAAACCCCGACAGGCTCAACCATTGTTCGACGGCCGTGCGAATGCTGGCTTCGTCATCGACCACAATCACTGCGTTCAACATAGGTCGGGCGTCTCCAGCGCAATCGGCAAGGTCAAGGTAAATACTGCGCCGTCGCCACGGTTGCCGGCGAGCAAGCGCCCGCCCAGTTCGTGGACGATAGCGTAGGACACCGCCAACCCAAGGCCGAGGCCGTCGCCCACGGGTTTGGTGGTAAAAAACGGGTCGAACACGCTGTTCAAGTGTTCCTCGGCAATCCCGCCGCCGCTGTCGCTGACGGTCAACTGCCACAGTTGCTGATCGGCGTGCAGGCGGATTTCCAGGCGTTTGCGCGGCTTGTCGGCCATCGCGTCGAGGGCGTTGCGCAGCAGGTTGATCAGCACCTGTTCCAGGCGGATGGCATCGCCGCGCACCCAGGCCGGGCGGGTCAGGTCCAGCACCACGCCGATGGTTTCGTCGCGCAGGCGCGCGTCGAGCAAGTGCAGGGATTGATCGACCACGGTGGCCAGGTCCAGCTTTTCGCGCAGGCCGCTGGGGCTTTTGCGCGCGAAGGTCTTGAGGTGGCCGGTGAGTGCGGCCATGCGCGTGAGCATGTCGTCCAGCGGCGTGAGGGCCTTGTAGGCATCGTCCACACGGCCGTGGTCCAGCAGCAGGCGCAGGGTCGCCAACTGCATGCGTTGGGCGGTCAGTGGCTGGTTGATCTCATGGGCGAGGGCGGCGGACATCTGCCCCAATGCCGCCAGTTTGGCCGATTGCACCAACCCATCCTGGGCCGTACGCAGCGCCTGGGTGCGCTCCTCCACAAGCCGTTCAAGTTCTTCGCGGCTGCGTTGGCGCAAACGGGCCAGGCGCCAGCGTTGGGTCAGGAACAGCACCAGGAACACCAGCGCCAGCCAGGAACCGGCAGCGGCGAGGCCGGCATTGCGCTGGTCTTCAAAGGCGAACTGCGGTTTGCGCAGCAGGTGCAAGGTCCAGCCTTCGGCCTTCAGCGGCAGCGATTCCCAGATGTAATTGGCGCTGCCGTCGGGACCGTTGACGCGCATCAGGTGGCTGTTTTCGTCAAAGCGCTGCAACGTTTGCGTGTCCAGCGGCTGCAATTGTTTTTTGTCGTATTGGCGTGTGGCCTTGAGGTCGGCGAGGTCACTGGCCGACAGCGGGCGCAGGTTGCGGTAACGCCAGCCTGGCTGGTTGGCGATAAACACGATGCCGCGCGCATCGCTGACCAGCAGCAGGTCGTTGCCCTGGGCCCACTCGCGCTCAAGTTCGGGGAATTCGAGCTTCACGACCATGGCGCCGAGGAACTGTTCATGTTCATCGACCATTGCGCTGGAGAGGAAGTAACCCGGGATCCCGGTGGTCACGCCCACCGCATAAAAACGCCCGGTGCCCTGGCTCAAGGTCTGGCTGAAATAGGGGCGAAATGCGTAGTTGTGCCCGACATAACTGCTCGGCAGGTTCCAGTTGCTGGCGGCCACGGCCAGGCCGGTGCGGTCCATCAGCTCCAGGGTGGAGGACTGCGCAGCACTGTTGATGCGCTCCAGTTTGCGGTTGAGCAGGTCTTGGGTGGTGTCGCTCAACGGGCCTTTCAACGCGTTGATCATTTCCGAGTCCAGCGCCAGTACGGCGGGCAGGGCGCGGTAGCGTTCGATCAGGGTGTGCAGGGAGTTGGCGTACAGCGCCAGCTGTTGATTGGCGCGGGCGGCGTCGTCTACCAAAGCTTGGCGTTCGGCATGGCGTGTGGCCAAGGCAGCGGCCAGCACCGCACCGGCGATGATCAACAGGGAGTAGAAGGTCAGGCGCAGGGGGCGTGGGATCGCGATCATACGGTGATGAACAGGCACAGTAAGGGGTGAGCACCATAGCATGCACAACGTTGATGTTGTGGGAGCTGGCTTGCCTGCGATGGCATCACCTCAGGTTCAATGAAAAACCGAGGTGCCTGCATCGCAGGCAAGCCAGCTCCCACATGACCGCGTTCGTCATTACAAAATTACCCTGCATAAAAAAGGCGACTGGGCCATGGGGCCACAGTCGCCTTTATCCTTGCGGGGGAAGTGTTTACTGCACTTCTACCGCCAGGCTTTCACTGATCTTTTTCTGCCAGATGGCAGGACCGGTGATGTGGACGGATTCGCCCTTGCTGTCCACCGCAACGGTGACCGGCATGTCTTTCACGTCGAACTCGTAGATCGCTTCCATGCCCAGTTCGGCGAAAGCCACCACGCGCGACTTCTTAATGGCTTGCGCCACCAGGTAAGCGGCGCCGCCCACAGCCATCAGGTACACGGCTTTGTGGTCTTTGATCGCTTCGATCGCAGTCGGGCCGCGCTCGGATTTGCCGATCATGCCCAACAGGCCGGTTTGCTCGAGGATCTGGCGGGTGAACTTGTCCATCCGCGTGGCGGTGGTTGGGCCAGCCGGGCCAACCACTTCTTCGCGCACTGGATCAACCGGGCCGACGTAGTAGATGAAGCGACCCTTGAGGTCCACCGGCAGGGTTTCGCCCTTGTTCAGCATCTCGACCATGCGCTTGTGCGCCGCGTCGCGACCGGTGAGCATCTTGCCGTTGAGCAGTACGGTTTCGCCCGGCTTCCAGCTCTGCACGTCTTCCGGGGTCAGGGTGTCGAGGTTGACGCGACGGGCCGACGGGCCGGCTTCCCAGACGATTTCCGGGTAGGCGTCCAGCGATGGCGCTTCCAGCGACGCAGGGCCCGAACCGTCGAGCACGAAGTGCGCGTGACGGGTGGCGGCGCAGTTGGGGATCATGCACACCGGCAGCGAGGCTGCGTGGGTCGGGTAGTCCATGATTTTCACGTCGAGCACGGTGGTCAGGCCACCCAGGCCCTGGGCGCCGATGCCCAGTTGGTTGACCTTCTCGAACAGCTCCAGGCGCATCTCTTCGATACGGTTGGACGGGCCGCGCTTTTTCAGCTCGTGAATGTCGATGGATTCCATCAACACTTCCTTGGCCATCACGGCGGCTTTCTCGGCGGTGCCGCCGATACCGATGCCGAGCATGCCCGGTGGGCACCAGCCGGCGCCCATGGTCGGAACGGTCTTGAGCACCCAGTCGACGATCGAGTCGGAAGGGTTGAGCATGGCCATTTTCGACTTGTTCTCGGAGCCGCCGCCCTTGGCCGCCACGTCCACTTCCACGGTGTTACCCGGGACGATGGAGTAGTGGATCACGGCCGGGGTGTTGTCCTTGGTGTTTTTGCGCGCGCCTGCCGGGTCGGCGAGGATCGATGCACGCAGGACGTTTTCCGGCAGGTTGTAAGCCTGGCGCACGCCCTGGTTGATCATGTCGTCCAGGCTCATGGTGGCGCCGTCCCAGCGTACATCCATGCCCACGCGCACGAACACGGTAACGATACCGGTGTCCTGGCAGATCGGGCGATGGCCGGTGGCGCACATGCGCGAGTTGATCAGGATCTGCGCGATGGAGTCACGGGCTGCCGGCGACTCTTCGCGCAGGTAGGCTTCGTGCATCGCTTGGATGAAGTCAACGGGGTGGTAGTAGGAAATGAATTGCAGGGCGTCGGCAACGCTCTGAATCAGGTCGTCTTGCTTGATCACGGTCATGAGTCGCGCTCCTCTATAAGGGAACATTCAATAAAGGTGGCTCAGTGGGGTACATCGGTCGGCTGAGTCCACCTTTCCAAGGCACGCCGTATGGTGCAGGCGCGACGCTAAAAAGGCGCGGCAGTATAACCCGGCGCGGTGGCCGATACACCCGACTATGGTCAAACTCTGTCGGGCATGATTTCCTGTACGCGGCCCTTCTGATTGAGACCTTATATGCCTGAACTGCACGTCGGCGAACGCCACTGGTCGGTAGCCACCGGCAGTAACCTGTTGGATGCCTTGAATCAGGCGGGTGTGGCCGTGCCTTACAGTTGCCGGGCAGGCAGTTGCCATGCCTGCCTGGTGCGCTGCCTGGGTGAGGTTGAGGACAAGCAACCTGACGCCCTGAGCCCGGCGCAACGCCAGGACGGCTGGCGCTTGGCCTGCCAGTGCCAGGTCAGCGGGGATCTTCAGGTCGAAACGTTTGACCCGTTGCGTGACGGTTTGCCGGCTCAGGTCGTGGGTGTCGATTGGTTGAGCGCGGCGGTGCTGCGCCTGCGTCTGCAACCGGAACGCGGCCTGCGTTACCGGGCCGGGCAGCACTTGGTGGTGTGGGCGGGGCAGGTGGCACGCCCCTACTCGTTGGCGAGCGTGCCCCAGGAAGATACCTTCCTGGAATTTCATCTCGATTGCCGTCAACCCGGTGAATTCAGCGATATTGCCCGTCAGTTGCAAGTGGGCGACCGCCTGCGACTGGGCGAGTTGAGAGGCGGGGCGCTGCACTATGACCCCGATTGGCAATTGCGGCCGCTCTGGCTTCTGGCCTATGGCACGGGGCTTGGGCCGTTATGGGGCGTGTTGCGTGAGGCGTTGCGCCAGGATCACCAGGGCGCCATTCGCGTGATTCACCTGGCCCATGATGCCGACGCGCATTACTTGGCCGAGCCCCTGGCGCAGTTGGCTGCGCAGCACCCGAACCTGACCGTGGAGCTGTGGACGGCGGCTGAGTTAACCCAGGCATTGGCGCAACTGCGGCTTGTTTCGCGGCAAACTCTGGCTTTACTCTGCGGGCACCCTGCCAGCGTCGAGGCGTTTTCCAAGCGCCTGTTCCTGGCGGGTTTGCCGCGTAATCAACTGCTGGCCGATGTGTTTTTGCCCCGTGGTTGAGCGCTGAATTCTACAGCCGCGAGATTCACCATGACCGACGCCATCCTGCTGCAACGTGAACGCGGGCTGCTGACCTTGCAGCTCAACCGCCCCGACAAGAAAAACGCCCTGACCCGGACCATGTACACGCAATTGGCCCAGGCGCTGGAGCAGGCTGATGCGGACGAAGGCGTCCGCGCCGTGTTGATCCAGGGCAGCAGCGACTGTTTCACTGCCGGCAACGACATTGCCGACTTCCTTGAGCAACCACCCAGCGACCTCGATAGCCCACCGTTCCACTTTATGAAAAGCCTGCTCAATTGCCGTAAACCGGTGATCGCCGCCGTGGCCGGTGCGGCCGTTGGCATTGGTACAACGCTGCTGCTGCATTGCGACCTGGTTTATATCAGTCGCGATGCACGCTTGCGCATGCCGTTCGTCAACTTGGGATTGTGCCCGGAGTTTGGTTCCAGCCTGATCCTGCCGCGGCTGTTGGGGCATGCGAAAGCGGCTGAACTGTTGCTGTTGGGGGACGGTTTTACCGGCGAGCAGGCGGCGGCATGGGGCATTGCCACCGAGGCACTGGGCAGTGGTGAGGCGGCCTTAGCCAAGGCGCGGGAAGTGGCTGAGCGTTTTGAAACGTTGGCGCCCGCAGCGGTGCAGGTGACCAAACAATTGATGAGGGGTGTTGATCGGGAGCAGTTGCGGCGGGTGATTGAGGAGGAGGGGGCGTTGTTTGTCCAGCGGCTGAAATCACCGGAGGCGATAGCGGCGTTGTCGGCATTTAATGCTCGGCGATGAATGTGCGTTGATGGGGCGGACCTCATCGCGGGCAAGCCATGGGTATCTATGCAACTTTTTGTGTTGCTTTTAGCCTGCGATGGTTTAGGTAGATTGAGTACATATCCGTTGCTGCGGTAACGGCTGCTATGGGTTCCGCTCTTACAGCGGGTCACTTTTGGAAAAGAGCCCCAAAAGTAACCAAAAGGGCTCTTGCCCCACCACTCGGCACCTCGCCTAGGCTCGGTGTGCCCTCACTCCGGCTTTGGACCGTGGGCCGCCGCCATGGGCCATCCTTGGCCCATCGCGGCTAACCCGGCGTCCTGCCGGGTTACCCACGGATTCAAGCCTGCGTTCGGCCATCGTGGTTAACGGGGCGCCTAAGATCAAGATCAAAAGCAAGAGCACGGCGGCCTAGTAGCCGACCTGAGTGGTAGAAGCAAAAGCAGGGCAGAAGCAGAGCACCACCTTATCTAGCTGATGTAATGAGATCCCAATGTGGGAGCGGGTTTGCTCGCGAAGGCGGTGGGTCAGTCAGCTCATGTGTAACTGCCACACCGCCTTCGCGAGCAAGCCCGCTCCCACAATTTTGACCGAGTTTAGCTGCCAGCACCGCAGTGCTCTGCTTTTCTGTGGGAGCTGGCTTGCCTGCGATGCAGGCACCTCGGTGTATCAGGCATAACCAGTTGATGCCATCGCAGGCAAGCCAGCTCCCACATTTGATTGAGTTTCAGTTTCCAAGATCAGGTCGGCTGTCAGGCCGCCTCGGTTTTGCTTTTGATTTAACCACTCAGGTCGGCTACTAGGCCGCCGTGCTCTTGCTTTTGATCTTGATCTTAGGCGCCCCGTTAAACCACGCTGGCCGAACGCAGGCTTTGGAGCGTGGGTAAACCGGCAGGACGCCGGTTTAGCCGCGATGGGCCAAGGATGGCCCATGGCGGCGGCCCACGGTCCAAAGCCGGAGTGAGGGCACACCGAGCCTAGGCGAGGTGCCGAGTGGTGGGGCAAGAGCCCTTTTGGTTACTTTTGGGGCTCTTTTCCAAAAGTGACCCGCCGTAAGGGCGGAACCCATAGCAGCCGTTACCCAAATAACGGATATGTACCCCGCGCCCCCGCGACAACCAAAGAACTCAACCCATAAAAAGATGTGTAGATACCCATGCCGCGATGAGGCCCTCTCATTCAACAAATCCTCAGGCCTTTAAATGCAAAAAGCCCCGCCATTCACATGGCGGGGCTTTTGTTTTTCAGCGTGTCACTCAGACCATTGGGTCGCCAACGTGCAGGATCTTCATGCCGTTGGTGCCGCCGATGGTGTTGTAGCTGTCGCCCTTGGTCAGGATGACCCAGTCGCCTTTCTCCACCACGCCGCGCTTGATCAGCTCGTCGATGGCCGCCTGGCTGACTTCGTGCGGTGGCAACGAAGCCGGGTCGAACGGTACGGTGTACACACCACGGAACATGGCCGCACGGGCCTGGGTTTCGCGGTGCGGGGAGAACGCGTAGATCGGGATCGAGGAGCGGATGCGCGACATGATCAACGGCGTGTAGCCACTTTCGGTCAAGGCGATGATCGCTTTAACGCCCGGGAAGTGGTTGGCGGTGTACATGGCGGCCAAGGCGATGCTCTGGTCGCAGCTTTCAAACACTTTGCCCATGCGGTGGCTGGAGGTCTTGCTGGTCGGGTGCTTTTCAGCACCGACGCAGATACGCGCCATGGCCTGGACGGCTTCCAGCGGGTATGGGCCAGCAGCACTTTCAGCCGAGAGCATCACGGCGTCGGTGTAGTCGAGCACGGCGTTGGCCACGTCGGACACTTCGGCACGGGTCGGCATCGGGTTCTGAATCATCGACTCCATCATCTGGGTCGCCACGATCACCGCTTTGTTGTGGCGGCGTGCGTGCAGGATGATCTTCTTCTGGATACCGATCAGCTCGGCGTCACCGATTTCCACGCCCAGGTCGCCACGGGCAACCATCACAGCGTCGGACGCCTTGATCAGGGCGTCGAGGGTTTCGTCATCGGCCACAGCTTCGGCACGTTCGATCTTCGCCACCAGCCAGGCAGTACCGCCGGCTTCGTCGCGCAGCTTACGGGCGTATTCCATGTCGGCAGCGTCGCGCGGGAAGGACACGGCGAGGTAGTCCACTTCCATTTCTGCGGCGAGCTTGATGTCGGCCTTGTCTTTTTCAGTCAGGGCCGGCGCTGTGAGGCCACCGCCGCGACGGTTGATGCCTTTGTGGTCGGACAGCGGGCCACCGATGATCACGGTGCAGTTCAGCTCTGTCGAGGTGGCAGTGTCGACGCGCATGACCACACGGCCGTCGTCCAGCAGCAGTTCGTCGCCGACGCCGCAGTCTTTGACCAGGTCCGGGTAGTCGATACCCACGACGTCCTGGTTGCCTTCGGTCAGCGAATGGCTGGTGGAGAAGGTGAACTTGTCACCGATCTTCAGCTCGATCCGCTTGTTGGCGAATTTGGCGATACGGATTTTCGGGCCTTGCAGGTCACCCAGCAGTGCCACGAAGCGGCCGTGCTTGGCGGCCAGGTCACGCACCAGCTTGGCGCGAGCCTTGTGCTCGTCCGGGGTGCCGTGGGAGAAGTTCAGACGGGCAACGTCCAAACCAGCCAGAATCAGCTGTTCGAGGACTTCCGGCGAGTTACTGGCCGGGCCAAGGGTGGCGACGATTTTGGTACGACGGACGGACATGCACAGACTCCTGAGTTCAAGCGCTGGGCAAGGCTACTATGCTCTTTCGTTGTAGTCATTGTTCGTTTGCACTACTTATCGACGATTGGCTTGTTTTTGCAGCGGTCGAATTGACCAACATCCTTGAAGATTTTCGACGAAGGGTCGATACACTGCTCAAGACAGGAGAACCCCCATGCGAATTTTGCTCGTTGCTGCCTTGGCCGTCAGTGTTGTCGGCTGTACCCGCTGGTCGATGGACCACCATTTGAACAACGCTTACCGTGCCTATGGGGTGGGTGATTGCGAGCGTGTCACCCTGGAGTTATCCCAGGTCGACCGCGAGAGCCGTACCCGTCGTTATGTGCAACCGGAGGTCTCGATGTTGCGCGGGCAATGCCTGGAACGGCAAAAGTTGTTTGTTGATGCCGTACAAACCTACCAGTTCATCATCAACCAGTACCCTTCAAGCGAGTACGCTTACCGTGCCCGTGCCAGGCTAGACACCCTGCAGCAGTTGGGGCATTACCCCGGCGCCAGTGCCGCAAAGCCCCGTCCAGCGTCTTTGTGATGATATTTATCACGCGGTAGCTCGCTCGTCGCCAGTCTTGGGCTATCCTTTGAGTGTTCGTTTGTACAAGTTTCTATTCAAACGAAGGCAAGGCCCGGATCCGGCAGCTGTTTAGTGACTGAAGCGATGTGTTGTCACACCGAGATCCAGGGAGAGCGAGCCGTTGGCTTGTTCCGAATCACTGGCACGGCCACAAAACATGGCCATTGGATGGCGAACTCACATGTTTACGCACCGACGGATTGAGCGGCACCAGTTACATAGCTTCCTGCAGGTGTTCAATCGTCTTACAGACAAGCCTATTGGTTTTTTGGGCAATGTTTCTGAAGACGGGCTGATGTTGATCAGCCAATTACCCATGATGGTCGACGTGGACTTCGAGCTGCGCTTGAAAGTCCCTGGACCCGACGGCGAGTTCCAGGCAATCGACCTCACGGCGACCTGCTTGTGGAGCCATGAAGATATCAATCCTCAGCATTACGACTCGGGGTTTAGCGTGATTCAGGCGTGCGATGAGTACGCCCAACTGATCAAAGCCTTGCTGAATTACTTCAGTTTCGATCCATTACAGGCATCCGCCTAGACGCTGCACAGTGTCGGCCTGGTTCGGGCGTGTTACTCAAACGCGGTCGCACGCTCGCCACACAGCACTTTTACCAGGGTGCTTGTTCCAGAAGGCGGCGTTTCATAAGGCGCCGGCTTTTTTCCAACCCAGATACCGTGTCACCAACGCGGCTCCCAGCTGTGAAGGTGGGGTATCCAATACAGACAAGCCATGCGCGCTCAGACGGTCGTGGAGTTCGTTTCGCGTGTTGAGGTAGTCCACCGTGCCGCTATAAATCAACGCCTCGGGAAGGGTTTGCACGGGTGCCTGGCGCAGCTGATCAAGCACTTCCTCGCGCAGGCTGGCTACCAATACGCGGTGCTGTCGGCTGATACGCTTGACCGCGGTCATCAATGCCTCATCGTCCTCGTCGCGCAGATTAGTGACTACGATCACCAGCGCCCTGCGCTTTTGCCGGGCCAGCAATTGGCTGGCGGCCGCCTGGTAGTCGGCTGTTCGCCGGGTGGTATCCAAGTCGTATACCGCGTTGAGCAGCAGGTTCAACTGGCCACTGCCCTTAACCGGGGCCAGAAAGCGCGACTGGTCACCGGCAAAAGTGCACAGGCCCACGGCATCGCCCTGGCGCAACGCCACATAGCTGAGCAGCAGGCAGGCGTTGAGCGCGTGGTCGAAGTGCGATAACTCATCATCCTGACTGCGCATGCGCCGACCGCAATCAAGCATGAACACAATTTGCTGGTCGCGCTCATCCTGGTATTCCCGGGCGATCGGTGTGCGTTGCCGTGCGGTGGCCTTCCAGTCGATCTGACGCAGGCTGTCACCTTCGCGAAACTCGCGCAGTTGATGGAACTCCAGACCCAATCCCCTTCGCTGGCGTTGTTGCACACCGAGTTGACTCAGCCAGTTATCCACACCCAGCAATTGTGCACCGTACAAGCGGGCGAAGTCCGGGTAGACGCGGGTCGAATCTTCAATCTCAATAAAACGTCGTGCCGACCACAGCCCAAAGGGGCTGGGCAGGTGAACTTCACAGCGGCTAAACCGGAAGAGTCCACGGCGCAAAGGGCGCAGTCGGTAGCCCAGCTCGCTGCGTTCACCGGGGCGCAGTTCGATGCTCTGCGGCAGGTTTTCCATGCTCAGGCCGTCTGGGACGTGATCGAACACCTCTACGGTGAGTGGCTGCGGGTAGTTGTGGGTCAGGGTCAGTCGAGCGTCCCCCCAGCGGCCGAGCGCCAGGCTGCCGGGCATTTGCCGTTGCACCTGCACAGAAGGGCGACGACGCAGGCGTGCAGCGTCCAACAGCGCCAGCAGCAACAGCGCCAGCAACAGTCCCCAGGCGATCGAGTGCACCGTGTCGGGCACATTGAGCTGCAACGCCGCAGCACCGCCGAGCAGGATGTTCAGGCCCAGCAGCACACCCAGCCAGCTTAACAACAGTCGAGTCGGCTTCATGGGCGCGTCACTGCCGGGGCGCCGGAATCTGGTCCAGCAGTTGCTTGAGCACTTGGTCTACCTCAAGGCCGTCGATATCCAGCTCCGGTGCAATACGCACTCGATGACGCAGTACCGCCAGGGCACACCCTTTGATGTCGTCCGGGGTGACGAACTCACCGCCGCGCAACAAAGCCCGCGCCCGGGCACCACGGACCAGGGCGATGGAGGCCCGAGGGCCGGCGCCGATGGCCAGCCCTGGCCAGGTACGGGTCGCTCGTGCCAGGCGCACGGCGTAGTCGAGTACTTGCTCATCCAGGGCCAGCTCACTGGCGATCTGCTGCAGTTGCAACACGTCCTCGGCCTGCAGCACGGTGCGCAGTGGTTGCACATCAAGCATGTCCGCCCTGGACGAGCGGGTCACTTCACGCACCATGTCGAGCTCCTGCTGGGCTTCGGGGTAGTCCATGCGCACCTTGAGCATGAACCGGTCCAGTTCGGCCTCGGGCAGGGGATAGGTGCCTTCCTGTTCGATGGGGTTCTGGGTCGCCAGCACCATGAAGGGTTGGCCGATGGGCAGCGCCTCGCCTTCGAGCGTGACCTGGCGCTCCTGCATGGCTTCGAGCAGGGCGGCCTGGGTTTTCGCCGGGGCACGGTTGATTTCGTCGGCCAGCAACAGGTGAGTGAACAGTGGCCCTTTGCGCAACTTGAACTGCTCGGTATGCAGGTCGTACACCGCGTGGCCGGTGACATCGCTGGGCATCAGGTCCGGCGTGAACTGGATACGCGCGAAGTCGCCACCGAAACAACGGGCCAAGGCCCGTACCAGCAAAGTCTTGCCCAGACCTGGTACGCCTTCGAGCAGGACGTGGCCGCCTGCGATCAATGCGGTGAGTACATCGTCAATCACCTGGTCCTGGCCAATCACCGCCTTACGCAGTTCCACGCGCAGGGCTTGTGCCTGCTGGCTGGCGTGTTGAAGGCTTTCGGTGGTGGGGGCCGTGGCTGCTGGGAAATCGCTCATAGGGCATTCCTGAGAGTTTGCAGGCACGCCACCTGACGGCTGAAATCGGCGCTGGTGAGCCGTTTTGCCGGGAGTGGGCCGAGGGCCTGACTGATGATGTGGGAGGGTTGGCGCGTCAGGCGTTCAAGTACCTGCCACTGGTCAGCGGTGTCGAGGTGTTCAAAGCCTGGGTGACGCCGCCTTGCCGCGCGTTGGACGTCACGCTGCAAGGCTTGCAAGAGCGGGCCTTGGCCACTGCGGCGCAGCAGGAAGTCGGCGCTGGCCTTCAAGTGTTCCTGCAACTGTCGGCGTGCCTTGGGTGCCGGAGCCTGGACCGGCCCCTGGCGCATTCCGGCGTGCCACAACGCCAGGGCAATCAGCGCTACAAGCGCCACCAGCGCCTGGGGGAAATTGCGCACCAACAAGGTCAGCAGGTTGTCCACGTCGCTGTTGAACAGCAACGTCACGTCAGTGCCCTGGTTGAGGTACCACAGCAGCCAGGCGTTATCGTGTTTGCCGATGGCTGGGGTTTTCCACAGGTCGCTGTCGGTCACCACCGTCACGGTGCCGTGCCCGAGGTCGCGTTGCATCAGGTGGCTGGACTTGGCGCTGTTGGCGGAAAACTGCGCCAGGTGCTTGGGGTCGGAGAGGTTGAAGGCGGTATCGAAGCTGAAATAGGCCGGTGCGGTTTCATTGTCGACATAGAGCTTGGTCAGGTCCGGCGCTTTCTTTTTGCGCGGGGACGCAGGTTCGTCAATGTCGTCACTTATGAGCTGGTGGATGTTTAAACGATCGAGCAGTAAGTCGCCGCTTTTGCCCGTTTCTTCATCCCACAACGCTTCGGCGACTACCAGCAGATGGCCACCGGACTTCGCCCAGTCCAACAGTTGATCCACCTGGCGTGGGGTCATGTTGCTGCGCTCGCCCAGCAGTAACAGGCTATTGCCTTTGGGAGGAAGGTCGGCAAGTCGTTTTAGGCTATTGGCGTGCTCAACTACGAGGCCTTGCTTGCGCAGAAAGTATTCCGCTGCCAGATAAGGATTCTGACGGGCGTGCGGCGATGGACCACGGTCTACCACCTCGTCATAAGGGATTGCCTTGTGCCAGGCATAAAACGCCCCGGCGCCCAGCAGGCACGCCAGCAGTAACCCGACCCACACTAATGGCCGGTTCATTGGGCGGCTCCCGAGTTGAATAACGCACGCCAATCGTTGCAGAGTTTCTGCTGGGCAGAGGCCGTAGGCACATGGTGACCATAGGCGAGGCTCTGCCAGTGCCGGGTCAATTCATCACTGAACGCCAGTAGATGTGGTTGTTGCAGTTGGTGAACCCGCTCCAGGACCTGGCCTTCGGTATCGGCGCTTTTCAGTGGCAGGTTGTAGTCATGCAGCAACCGACTGAGCAGGCCACGGTACAGGAGGCCAAGGGCTTCCCGTGGCTGAGAGGGCCATAGTTGCTCGGCGGTGCTGGCGATGTCTTCAGGTAACGTCTCTAGACCCAGGTCCAGTCCGAACAATTGCGCCGGTGCCGGTTTGGCGATTTTGGGGCTGCGGCTCGGGCGCAGGCTGACAAAGGCGCGCAGCCAGTCACGGTAGCGCCAGACCAGCAGGGCCAAGATGGCGATCACCACGCTCCACAGGAGTACTTCCAGTCCTTGGCCGACATGCTTGAAGGTGTTGCTGTTGAGGTGGTTCAGCAGCGATTGAAGCCAGGCGGGTAATTTTCCGTCTCCGTGAACTTTGTTTTTAGGCGCAGGTTTATCTTCGCCAAAACGATAACGCGTGACGGTTTCCGGGTTTTTGAAAGGCGGTTGTTCAAGCACTGTCTTTATTGATTGGGCGGCGGCTTGAGTGCTGAGCTGTTGGGTGGCGTTCGACTCGTCAGCCATGGCCGGCGGGCTGGCAGGTATCAGCAACAGCCCGACAACCAGCAGTAGCAGCAGTAGCAGCGGTGCAGCGCTGCTCAGGCGTTGGCGCAAACGGCGGAATACCAACTCCAGGTCCCAGGCTTCCAGTACGGTTCGACGGTTGAGGTACAGGCTGAAACCGCAGGCAACATAGATGGGTTCCCAGAACACCAGGATCAAGGCGTAAAAGGTGTTGGTCAGGTGCTCCAGCCATAGCCATTCCGCGCCGGTTGAGAGCGCGAGGCGTTGCCAGTCCCAATCCACTTCAACCTGATCCGGGATGAAGAGATAGAACACCGCCATGCAGCCAAACCACAGGGCGATTTCCAGGTGTACACCGATGATGGTCAGCCAGCGCGCGGCACTCGCGTTGCGTTGCAGCAGCACGCCCAGGCGTTGCTGGCGTGCCTGGCCCCCCAGGCCTTCAAGTTGGCTTACCGGCAGTAAAAAACTGCGGCTGAGGCTGAGCCGACGCCAGGTCAGGCTGACCAGCAACTGGCTTTTAAGCAGTCGTGGCCAATGGCGTACGGCGTGTTTGACGCTGGGTGTCTCACCAAACAGGGCTTTGGACAGAATGTACAGCGGCAAGCGGTCGAACGCAGGCTTAAGCCACCAGAACACGAATAGTGCGACAGAGGGGTGTTCCCAGAGCAATACGCTGAGCAAAGCAAACACCGGCAAGCTCACCAGCGCCCAACTGCTCATCAGCAGCAGGCGATGTTCCCGAGCCATTAATACGCCAAGGTCCATGGCTTCCCAGGTGGTACGTGGGCGAATCACCACACTGGCATCACTCAGGCGCATGGCGAGTCCGTCCAGCGAAAATAAGGTAAGCGGCCACCAGCAACCAAAGCGCAGCGCCAACGAGGTATTTGGCCCAAGGGGCAATGGAGGTGGTGGAAGACCAGTAGGCTTCAATAAACGCGGCAATCAGCAGGAACACCATAACGCCGCAGAGCATCTGCACGCTTTTACGGGCCGCCAGCCGTAGGGATTCGCTGCGAGCCAGCGACCCCGGAGCGATCAGCGCCCAGCCCAATTGCAAGCCCGCCGCGCCAGCCAGGGCGATGGCACTCAGCTCGAATGCACCGTGGCCGATGACAAATGACCAGAAGGTCTGGCCGTAGCCAATTTCGGTCAGGTGCCCGGAGACGGCCCCGATGATCAAGCCGTTGAAAATCAGAAAAAACACGCTGCCCAGGCCAAACAGCAGGCCGGCGGCAAAGGTCTGGAAGGCGATGCCGATGTTGTGCATCACGTAGTAGCCAAACATCATCCAGTCTTCGCTGGAGGCGCGTTCGGCGGCGCGGCCCAAGCGGCTGGCATCCGGGTCGTACATGCTTTGCATTTCTGCCACCTGCTGGGGGCTGACGATGCTGTAGATCAGGTCTGGAAACAGGTAGACCAGCAGCGCTATGCCCACCAGGCTGCCAAAGAACAGCAGGCTGGCGATCAGCACGAAACGCCACTGCTCACGTACCAGTCGCGGGAAGTCGGCCAGAATGAAGGCCAATACGTTGGCCCCCAGTTGGCTGCGGTGGCGATATAACTGTTGGTGGCCACGCAGGGCCAGTTGCTGCAGCGGATCAACCAGGTAACTGCTATAGCCGCGCTCTTGGGCAAGGGCCAGGTGCTGGCACAAACGTCGATAGTGGTGGGGGAAATCAGCCACGTCACGGGTCTTGGCTTTACCTTGCTCCAACTGTTTCAGTTGCTCGTCAAAGGCTTGCCATTGGGCTTGGTGACGGCTTTCGAACTGGCTCTGTTTCATGTTGGGCCCAACAAACCACGGGCCACAC
The DNA here is from genome assembly GCF_022648765.1 of Pseudomonas sp. ArH3a. Lineage (NCBI taxonomy): Bacteria > Pseudomonadati > Pseudomonadota > Gammaproteobacteria > Pseudomonadales > Pseudomonadaceae > Pseudomonas > Pseudomonas sp. ArH3a. The sequence continues at coordinate 5,641,528 of NZ_CP080330.1, read as the reverse complement.
CATTGAGCTGTTCCACGGCCCGCGGCGTAGACACTTGCAGGGGCGCGGCGAGGATTGAGGCCAGTTCATGCACCCGCTCGCTGGACAGTTCGCCTTGGCGTTCGGCAAAGCCGAGGATGGCGCGTTGTTCGCTCAGGTCCAGGGCGAAAGGCAGGCGCAGGGCGACAGCCTGAGGAATTTGGGGGCGGGCCAGGGGCTGCTCGCGGTAGATCACCAAGGTGCCCGCAGCCAAGTCGCCGAGGCGTTTGAAATAGGGATGTTGCAGGCAACTGATGGCGCCGAGGAAGTAACCGAAGGGCAGCATATCGACAAAGCGCAGCAGGTTACGGATCAGTGATGCGGACCAACCGACCGGTGTGCCGTCGTCCTGTACCACCCGCAGGCCCATGACCTGCTTGCCGGGGGAGCAGCCCTGATTGAGCACCTCAAACAACACCATGTACCACCAACTGACCAGGAATAGCAGCAACGAGCCCAGGCCAATGCCGATATTGCCCAGCAATGCCAACGGTACGAGCAGGATGCCCATGATCAGCCCGCGCAAACCCAAGTCGAAAGCGAAGGCCAGTGCGCGTGGCAGCAGGCCGGCCGGGCGCAAGGGTAGATCGATGCCCTCCGGGGTCTCGATTTGGTAGCGGGTATCCAAAGGGGTTGATGGCATTGCGATCCTTGGCAGTGCAGAGCGGCTGGGAGACTCGGATGCTAGCAGTGTCGACGATGGAAGCAACCTTTCCAGGTTTTACTGGATGTTTGTACAGTTAGGTATCGCTGGCCCCGGACGCCTTGCAGCGCCTAGACTTTGTCGACCTCCAGTACAGGAACAGCCCGTGACCTCTATTTTCTGGTACGACTATGAAACCACCGGCATTAACCCGCGCAGCGATCGCCCGCTGCAGGTCGCCGGTATTCGTACCGACCTCGAACTCAACGAGGTCGGCCCGCCGGTCAATCTTTATTGCCAGCCCAGTGACGATATCCTGCCTCACCCGGTCGCCTGCGCGATCACCGGTATCACCCCCGGTATCCTGGCGGAAAAGGGCTTGGCCGAAGCTGATTTCATGACCCGAGTGCATGCCGAGTTGGCTGCGCCAGGTACCTGTGGCGCCGGTTACAACACCCTGCGATTTGATGATGAAATGACGCGTTACAGCCTGTACCGCAACTTTTTTGACCCCTACGCCCGCGAGTGGCAGGGCGGTAACAGTCGTTGGGATTTGATCGATGTCGTGCGCACGGCCTACGCGCTGCGCCCGGAAGGTATTGAGTGGCCTGAGCAGGATGGGCGCGTGACGCTCAAGCTTGAGCGCTTGACCGAGGCCAACGGCATTGATCATGGCCAGGCCCACGATGCCCTGTCGGACGTGCGTGCCACGATTGCCTTGGCGCGCCTGGTCCGTGAGAAACAGCCCAAGTTATATGAATGGCTGTTTCAGCTGCGCAGCAAGCAGCGAGTGATGGATCAGGTGCGGCTGCTGCAACCCATGGTGCATATTTCTGGGCGCTTTTCCGCTGAGCGTCATTACTTGGGCGTGGTACTGCCTCTGGCCTGGCACCCGCGCAATCGTAATGCGTTGATTGTCTGTGACCTTGGGCTCGACCCGCAGGGTTTGCTGGACCTGGACGCCGATACTTTGCGCCGGCGCCTCTACACGCGCCGTGATGAGCTGGCGGAAGGGGAGCTGCCAGTGCCGCTCAAGTTGTTGCATATCAACCGCTGCCCGGTGGTTGCCCCATTGAATGTGCTGCGGGCTCAGGACCGTGAGCGACTTCAGTTGGATATGCAGGTGTGTCAGGCGCGGGCGGTGCGACTAACTGACGCACAGGAAGTTTGGCGCGATAAGTTGGCGGCCATTTACGCCGAGGACGACTTTGCGCCGAGTTCAGACCCGGAGCAACAGCTCTATGATGGTTTTATTGGCGACCGCGACCGTCGTTTATGTGAACAAGTCCGGGCGGCTGAGCCTGCTCATCTGGCACATCAGCAGTGGCCTTTTGATGATCATCGTTTGCCGGAATTATTATTCCGCTACCGCGCGCGTAACTTCCCGGACACCTTGAACATCGAGGAGCAACAGCGCTGGAAACTTTTTTGCCAGCAACGGTTGTCGGCGCCGGAATGGGGGGCGCCCAATACCCTCTCGGCATTTAAACGGGCGCGGGAAGAGTTGGCTGTTACTGCCACATCGTTTCAGTGCCAGGTCGTGGATCAATGGCAGGAATATGCCGACTCTTTAGCCGCTCGCCTGAATCTGTAGGCCGGTAATTGCAGATTATTCGGACAATAAAAAAACGCCAGCAAGCTGGCGTTTTATTTTGCTGCATATCAGGCGAGTGCCCGACCAGGCTTAGCCCAGCAGGGTAGCCCAGCCTTCAACTACGTCGCCGCCCCACTTGGCTTTCCACTCTTTCAGAGTCTTGTGGTTGCCACCTTTGGTTTCAATCACTTCGCCGTTGTGCGGGTTCTTGTATTGCTTGACCTTGCGAGCACGCTTGGTGCCGGTAGTTTTCACAGCGCCACGAGGGGCTTTAACTTTCGACTCTGGATCCAGCAGCGCGATGATGTCGCGCAGGGATTTGGAGTATTCACCCATCAGGGTGCGCAGTTTGCCTTCAAATTCCAGCTCGGTTTGCAGCTTGTCGTCTTGGGACAGGTTCTTCAAACGGGCTTGCAGCTCTTTAATAGCTTCTTCGGTGGCACGGTATTCGTTGATCAGAGACATGTGGACTACCTTATGTAGAGCGCTGATTGACAGGGTAAGTGGCCCAATAATAGTCAGGCCACTTGCGCAAGTAAACATTTAAGGATGCATTTATGTGAATTACTTTGAATGTTTGTAGCAAAGCTACGCAATCGAGTTAATTAGTAGGTGTATGCCTAAAGATAATCTCGTTTATTTTCCGATAACTGCCCGAGGTGACATTTTACGGCCATATAGCGGCTGTAAAACCTTACGCTGTTAAGGGCTGTACCCAGGGCGGGGGGACAGAATAAGGTGCAAGGAATACTGCAGTTTTTCTGCGTAATCGATAGAATGGCGGCCTTTGCGAAGTTCTGGAGTTTCCCCCTAATGCGCACTTTTCGGCTGGTGATCGCTTGCCCGGACCGGGTTGGCATCGTTGCCAAAGTCAGTAACTTTCTGGCCTCCCACAACGGCTGGATCACCGAGGCGAGCCATCACTCGGACGATCTCAGCGGTTGGTTTTTCATGCGTCACGAAATTCGTGCCGACACGCTGCCCTTTGGTCTTGAAGCCTTTCGTGAAGCGTTCGCGCCGATCGCCGAAGAGTTTTCGATGACCTGGCACATCACCGACACCGAGCAGAAAAAACGCGTTGTGCTGATGGCCAGCCGTGAATCGCACTGCCTGGCCGACCTGCTGCACCGCTGGCACAGTGATGAGCTGGACTGCGAGATCGCCTGTGTCATTTCCAACCATGACGACCTGCGCAGCATGGTCGAGTGGCATGGCATTCCTTACTACCATGTGCCGGTCAACCCGCAGGACAAGGAGCCGGCGTTTGCCGAGGTTTCCCGTCTGGTGAAGCAGCACGACGCTGACGTGGTAGTGCTGGCGCGCTACATGCAAATCCTGCCGCCGGAACTGTGCCGTGAGTACGCCGGTAAGGTGATCAACATTCACCATAGCTTCCTGCCATCGTTCGTCGGTGCCAAGCCTTACCACCAAGCCTCCCTGCGTGGCGTGAAGCTGATTGGCGCAACCTGCCACTACGTTACCGAGGAACTGGACGCCGGCCCGATCATCGAGCAGGACGTGGTGCGCGTCAGCCACAGCGACAGCATTGAAGACATGGTGCGTTTCGGCCGTGATGTCGAGAAGATGGTGCTGGCGCGCGGCCTGCGTTATCACTTGGAAGATCGCGTGCTGGTGCACGGCAACAAGACAGTGGTGTTCTGATAACCGCGTTTTGAACGATTGAAGAATAAAGGGCCTGGGCGTTAAATCGTCCCAGGCCCTTTTTCTTTGCCTGCCATTGAGGATTGATTGATGAGCGATCCACTCGACAAAGCCACCTCCAAAGCCCCGGCGACGCTGGGGGAAGGCTGTTTGAGTCGATATGACCCGGATGACCTCGACGCCGAGGACGGCACCGAGTTTCCTGGCGCCGCCGAACTGTGGGAGCGTGAGCAGGGCCCATCCCGGACCAAGGACGAATAACGCCCGCCGCCCTGTGAGACGGCGAGCACGCGGATCAGATCCGGAAACTGCCTACCAACTGTTTCAAGCGCGCCGCCTGTTGTTCCAGGTCGGTGCAGGCGCGCAGGGTTGAATGCAGGTTTTCCACACCTTCCTGGTTGAGGGTGTTGATCTCGGTGATGTCCATGTTGATCGACTCCACCACCGAGGTTTGTTCCTCGGTGGCGGTGGCCACGGACTGGTTCATGCCGTCGATCTCGCCGATGCGCTGGGTCACGCTGTTCAGGCGCTCGCCGGCCAGGTTGGCGATTTCCACGCTGTCCTGGCTGTGGCGCTGGCTTTCACTCATGGTGCTGACCGAATCTCTGGCGCCGACTTGCAACTCCTCGATCATCTTTTGCACTTGTTGCGCCGACTCTTGCGTGCGATGCGCCAAGTTGCGCACTTCATCGGCCACGACCGCAAACCCGCGCCCGGCTTCCCCGGCACGTGCTGCTTCGATGGCGGCGTTAAGCGCGAGCAGGTTGGTTTGCTGGGAGATGCTGGTGATCACTTCCAGAATCTGCCCGATATTCACGGTCTTGCTGTTCAGCGCTTCGATATTGCTGCTGGACGCGCTGATCATCGCGGACAGTTGGGTCATCGCCTTGATATTACGATCGACCACCTGTTGACCGTCTTCGGCCAAGTGCCGCGCGTCGCTGGCCTGGTTGGAGGCTTGTGCGGCGTTACGCGCAATTTCCTGGGCCGCAGCGCCCAGCTCGTTGATGGCCGCTGCGACGCTATTAGTGCGGTTGGCCTGCTCATCGGAATTCACCATCGACGAGTTGGAGGCGCTGACCACGCGTAAAGCGACTTCGTTGACTTGCTCGGTGGCCGAGGACACTTCGCGAATCGATGTATGAATCCGCTCCACGAATCGATTGAAGGCATTACCGAGCGTACCGAACTCGTCGTTGTTCTGGATGGTCAAGCGGCGGGTCAAGTCACCCTCGCCATCGGCGATGTCCTGCATGGCGCGGGTCATCACGTGCAGCGGTTGCAGCAGCACACGGATCAGCATGCCCAGCAGCGCAATGATGATTACCACGGCAATGATCGTGGCAATCACTGCCGAGGTGCGAAATTCGCTGAGCATGGCGAAGGATTTGTCTTTATCCACCGAAATGCCCAGGTACCAGTTCACTGACGGCAAGCCCTTGATCGGTGTGAAGGTCACGATGTTGTCCTTGCCGTTGGCCTGGACTTCGCTGAAATTACCCGTGATCTTCGGTGTGTTTTTTGGGTAGACGTCAGCCAGGGTTTTCATCACCAGGCTCTTGTCCGGGTGCACCAGCACTTTGCCGTCAGCACTGACTAGGAACGCATAACCCATGCCGCCGAAGTTCAGCGCGCCGATGTTATCCACCAGGGTTTGCAGGCTCAGGTCGCCGCCTACCACGCCGATGCTTTGGCCGGATTTGGTGCTGCTGGGAGTGGCGACGGAGATGATCAACTGGCCGGTAGCGGCGTCAATATAAGGTTCGGTCAGGGTCGAACCGTTGCTGCTCTGGGCGCCCTTGTACCAAGGGCGAACCCGCGGGTCGAAGCCGTCCGGCATCTTGGTGTCGGGACGGATGGTAAAGGCGCCTTTGCTGTCGCCCACGTAGGTGGCCATGAACGAGGAGGTCAGGGTTTTCTGCTCGAGCAGGTTGGTAATCACGGTGGGTTCAGGGTTGATAGCAATGTTTTGTGCAGCGTTTTCCACCAAGGCGATACGCCCGGTGAGCCAGGTTTGGATATTGCTGGCGGTGACATCGCCCATTTCGTGCAGGTAGTTATTGAGGTCGTCGCGAATCGCATTGCGTTGCAGGTAGTCGTTATAGAGGGTAAACAGTGCGAAAGCGGCGATGACGATAAGGGAGGCTGCAAGCAGGATTTTGTGGCTGAAACGCAGGTTCTTATTCATGGCTTGTAGGGTCCGCTAGGGTCTAAATATCCGAAGCGCGTCTTTGTGGGATGCGCAAAATGGCTGCGTCAAAAAAGGTGTGATACTGCGGATGATAGCTCTGTGGGTCCCTCCTGTAGGAACTATGCGCACAGGCACTATCTGACCTATTTTTAGACTTTGTTGGTCTTACATCTGTCTGTATCGACCTGGCTGCACTAAAGATTAACCAAAGGTGACGAAATGCCTGACTCCTCGCAACTGCTTATCGGCGCCGGCCCAGACGGCCAGCCCATCGCCCAGGCCATGCGCCTGGCCAACCGTCATGGGTTGATTGCCGGTGCCACCGGCACAGGTAAAACCGTCACGTTGCAGCTCCTGGCGGAGGCCTTCAGTGAGGCGGGCGTGGCCGTGTTCGCCGCTGATATCAAGGGCGACCTGTGTGGCCTGGGGGCTGCGGCCAACCCTCAAGGTAAAGTGGCCGAGCGCATCGCGGGCATGCCTTTCCTTAATTACACGGCGAAGGCTTATCCGGTAACGCTGTGGGATATTCACGGGCAATCCGGTCATCCGCTGCGCACCACCATCAGCGAAATGGGGCCGTTATTGCTGGGCAGTCTGTTGGAACTCACCGACAGCCAGCAGTCGGCGCTCTATGCCACCTTCAAGGTCGCGGACCGCGAAGGTCTATTGCTGCTGGACCTCAAAGATCTCAAGGCGTTGCTCAACCACTTGCGCTATCACCCGGAACTGCTGGGCGACGATGCCGCGCTGATGACCACCGGCTCCAGCCAGGCGCTGTTACGGCGCCTGGCCGTGCTTGAGCAGCAGGGCGCCGAGGCCTTGTTTGGCGAGCCGGCCCTGCAACTTGAAGATATTTTGCAGCCCGCCAGTGACGGTCGCGGGCGCATCCATCTGCTGGATGCCAGCCGCTTGGTGCATGAGGCGCCGAAAGTCTACGCGACCTTCTTGCTATGGCTGCTCGCAGAGCTGTTCGAACAGTTGCCTGAGCGTGGTGATGCTGACAAACCGCTCTTGGCGCTGTTCTTCGACGAGGCGCATTTGCTGTTCGCGGACACGCCCAAGGCTTTGCAGGATCGCTTGGAACAAGTGGTGCGCTTGATTCGCTCCAAAGGCGTCGGCGTGTACTTTGTCACGCAATCCCCAGGTGATTTGCCTGACACGGTCCTGGCGCAACTCGGCCTGCGTATTCAGCACGGCTTGCGGGCGTTCACCACGAAAGAGCAGAAATCCCTGCGCGCAGTGGCGGATGGTTTTCGGCCCAACCCGGCGTTTGATGCGTTGTCGGTGCTGACTGAACTGGGCACGGGTGAGGCGCTGGTGGGCACCTTGCAGGAAAAAGGCACGCCGGAAGTGGTCCAGCGCGTGCTGGTAGCGCCGCCGCAATCACGCATTGGGCCACTCAGTGAGGCCGAACGTGCCGCACTGATCGCCAGTTCGCCGTTGCAAGGGCGCTATGACAAGCCGATTGATCGTGAATCAGCCTATGAAGTGCTGATGGCACGTAAGGAGCTGGGGCCGAGCGAAGAGGCCAAGCCCGCCGCCGAAGAGCCGAGCTTTACCGACAAGGCTGGCGCGTTTTTGGGCACTGCGGCCGGCAAGGCGCTTAAATCCGCGATGCAACAGGCCGCCAATCAGATGGGGCGTCAGTTGGTGCGGGGGTTGTTGGGCTCGTTGCTAGGCGGCAGCAAGCGCAAGTAGCGGTTCAGGCTTTGGGCTTGGCGTGGGCGGCCAACCGCTCTAGTGCTGCACGCAAGCCCGGATCGCTTATGCCGTCGGCCGTGGCCTGGATGGTTTCGGCCGCATTTACCGAGAGGTCTATGCTGTGACCCACTGCGCGTTGTGGCGCAGTGGGTGGCTGCACCTTGAACTGGATACGGGTCAATCTGGCAAACTCGTCAAATGCCATCAATTGCCGCAGCAGGCGTTTTTGCTGATAACGCAAACGGGTGGCCCAATGACCGTCGGTGACAATTAATAGAAGATTACCTTCGCGCCAGGACGCCACATGGCAATGTTCCCGCGCGGCAGGTTGCAGCTGGCTTTCTAAAAGGCGTTGCAAACGGCCCAGGCGCTGCGCGTGGCCGAAGATGGCTTTCAACGGTTTGGCTTCGCGGAGCAACACGCTTGGCGCGCGGGCTGTAAGAGGGCGAAATGCCATGTCTAGACACCTTAGGTAACAGAGCCGCCATCTTAGCAGAAAGCGCCTGTGTGCCCCCAGGCCATGCGTCAGCCAGCTTTGCCCATGAAATCAATAGGTAACTTCTGCGCTCCATGGGTTGAAGTTCCAGCAAAAGCCCTTATTTTAAACAAGCCCTCTCACAGCGCCATGCCAGCATCGAGGAACAACGCCACTTTCCTCACCCACGATTCCGGGTAGAATGCGCGTTCGCATGCGGCCGTGAGGGCTGCTCGGGCCACTCACGGTGCGCCCTCCATCCCTATGTGTGGAAGAACCTGCCGATATGTTTGCGCCTTTGTTAAAGAAACTTTTTGGAAGCAAGAATGAGCGCGAAGTTAAACGCATGCTCAAGACGGTGCAGCTGGTCAATGCCTTCGAAGAGCAGATGGTTGCCCTTTCGGACGAGCAATTGCGCGCCAAGACCGAAGAGTTCAAGGCCCGCATAGCCAAAGGTGAAACCCTCGACAAGCTGCTTCCCGAAGCCTTTGCGGTCGCCCGTGAAGCCGGTAAGCGTGTCATGGGCATGCGCCACTTCGACGTCCAGTTGATCGGCGGCATGACCTTGCATGAAGGCATGATTGCCGAAATGCGCACCGGTGAAGGCAAGACCCTGGTGGCAACCCTGGGTGTTTACCTCAACGCATTGTCCGGCAAGGGCGTGCACGTTGTGACGGTGAACGACTACCTGGCTCGCCGGGATGCCAACTGGATGCGTCCGCTGTATGAATTCCTCGGCCTGACCGTCGGCGTGGTAACGCCGTTCCAGCCGCCGGAAGAGAAACGCGCCGCCTACGCTTGCGACATTACCTACGGCACCAACAACGAATTCGGTTTCGACTACTTGCGCGACAACATGGCGTTCAGCATGGATGAGAAATTCCAGCGCGAACTCAACTTTGCCGTGATCGACGAAGTCGACTCCATCCTCATCGACGAAGCCCGTACCCCGCTGATCATCTCCGGCCAGGCCGAAGACAGCTCGCGTCTGTACACCGAGATCAACAAGTTGATCCCGCGTCTGGAGCAGCACATCGAGGAAGTGGAAGGCGTGGTGACCAAAGAAGGTCACTTCTCCATCGACGAGAAGACCCGTCAGGTCGAACTCAACGAAGCCGGTCACCAGTTCGTTGAAGACATGCTGACCCAGATCGGTGAGCTGGCCGAGGGTGAAAGCCTGTATTCGGCACACAACCTGGGCCTGTTGACCCACGTGTATGCCGGCCTGCGCGCCCACAAGCTGTTCCACCGCAACGTTGAATACATCGTCCAGGACGGCCAGGTCGTACTGGTTGACGAACACACCGGTCGTACCATGCCGGGTCGTCGTCTGTCCGAAGGCCTGCACCAGGCCATCGAAGCCAAGGAAGGGCTCAACATCCAGGCCGAAAGCCAGACGTTGGCGTCCACCACCTTCCAGAACTACTTCCGTCTGTACAACAAACTGTCCGGCATGACCGGTACGGCCGACACCGAAGCGTTCGAATTCCACCAGATCTACAGCCTGGCCGTGATGGTGATCCCACCGAACAAGCCGCTGGCGCGTAAAGACTTCAACGACCTGGTGTTCCTGACTGCCGAAGAGAAATACGCGGCAATCATCAACGACATCAAGGACGGCATGGCCCAGGGTCGTCCGATCCTGGTGGGTACCGCCACCATCGAAACTTCCGAGCACGTGTCCAACCTGCTCAACAAGGAAGGCATCGAGCACAAGGTCCTCAACGCCAAGTTCCACGAAAAAGAAGCCGAGATCATCGCCCAGGCCGGTCGCCCAGGCGCGCTGACCATCGCCACCAACATGGCCGGTCGTGGTACCGACATCCTGTTGGGCGGTAACTGGGAAGTGGAAGTGGCTTCGCTGGACAATCCGACCCCTGAGCAGATCGCCCAGATCAAGGCCGACTGGCAGAAACGCCACCAGGCAGTGCTGGAATCCGGCGGCCTGCAGGTGATCGCTTCCGAGCGTCACGAATCGCGCCGTATCGACAACCAGTTGCGTGGTCGTGCCGGTCGTCAGGGTGACGCCGGTTCCAGCCGCTTCTACCTGTCGCTGGAAGACAGCCTGATGCGTATCTTCGCCTCTGATCGGGTGAAGAACTTCATGAAAGCCCTGGGCATGCAGTCCGGTGAAGCGATCGAGCACCGCATGGTGACCAACGCCATCGAGAAAGCCCAGCGCAAGGTTGAAGGCCGCAACTTCGATATTCGTAAGCAACTGCTCGAGTTCGATGACGTCAACAACGAACAGCGTAAAGTGATTTATCACATGCGTAACACGTTGCTGGCCGCCGACAACATTGGCGAGACCATCGCTGATTTCCGTCAGGACGTGCTCAACGCCACCGTCAGCGCACATATTCCGCCACAGTCCCTGCCGGAACAGTGGGATGTTGCCGGTCTGGAAGCTGCATTGAAGAGCGACTTCGGTGTCGACTTGCCGGTTCAGCAGTGGCTGGACGAAGACGACCACCTGTACGAAGAGACGCTGCGCGAGAAGCTGATGACCGAGCTTCTGGCCGCATACAACGAGAAAGAAGAGCAGGCCAGTGCCGAAGCACTGCGCACCTTCGAGAAGCAAATCGTACTGCGCGTGCTGGACGACTTGTGGAAAGACCACCTGTCGACCATGGACCACTTGCGTCATGGTATCCACCTGCGTGGCTACGCCCAGAAGAACCCGAAGCAAGAGTACAAGCGCGAGTCGTTCACGCTGTTCTCCGAGCTGCTGGATTCGATCAAGCGCGATTCGATTCGCGTGCTGTCCCACGTTCAGGTGCGTCGCGAAGACCCGATCGAGGAAGAAGCTCGCCTGCGCCAGGAAGCCGAAGCACTGGCGGCCCGCATGCAGTTCCAGCACGACGAAGCGCCGGGCCTGGACGCGCCTGAAGTATTGGGCGAAGAGGTCGATGTGGCCTTGGCTCAAGCGCCGGTTCGCAATGATCAGAAGCTGGGCCGTAACGAGCTGTGCTGGTGCGGTTCGGGCAAGAAGTTCAAACACTGCCACGGCGAAATCAACTAAGATTTTTGCCTGACGCTGCAACACCCCGCGCCGCGACCGGCATCAGCCGTCGCGGCGTTTTGCCATTAATTCCCACCGTCGATAGCGACGGCACAGACATCACCTATTTTTAAGGAGCGCATTCATGGCTGTTGGTCTTGGTCCTTTGCCCACATTGCACCCGGTTGCCGGTTTTGAACTCGGTATCGCTTCGGCCGGCATCAAGCGCCCGGGGCGCAAGGATGTGGTGGTGATGCGCTGTGCCGAAGGCTCGACCGTCGCCGGTGTGTTCACCCTTAACGCGTTCTGCGCGGCGCCGGTAATCCTGGCCAAGCAACGCGTGGCCGGGCCGATTCGCTACTTGCTGACCAACACCGGCAACGCCAACGCCGGCACCGGCGAGCCAGGCCTGGTGGCCGCCGCGCGCACCTGCGCCAAGCTGGCTGCGCTTACTGGCGTGGACGCCAGCCAAGTGCTGCCGTACTCCACCGGCGTGATCGGTGAGCCGTTGCCGGTGGAAAAAATCGAAGGCGCCCTGCAAGCCGCGCTGGATGACCTGTCTGTGGATAACTGGGCGGCTGCGGCCACCGGCATCATGACCACCGACACCCTGCCAAAAGGCGCGAGCCGTCAGTTTGTGCACGACGGCGTGACGGTCACCGTCACCGGCATCAGCAAAGGCGCGGGCATGATTCGCCCGAACATGGCCACCATGCTTGGCTACATCGCCACCGACGCCAAAGTCTCCCGTGACGTGCTGCAACGCCTGATGCTGGACGGCGCCAACAAGTCGTTCAACCGCATCACCATTGATGGCGATACCTCGACCAACGACTGCTGCATGCTGATCGCGACCGGCCAGGCCAACCTGCCGGAAATCACGTCCACCGAAGGCCCGCTGTTTGCGGCGCTGAAACAGGCGGTGTTCGAGGTGTGCATGGACGTGGCTCAGGCCATCGTGCGTGACGGCGAGGGCGCCACCAAGTTCGTCACGGTTGAAGTCAACGGCGGCGGCAATCACCAGGAATGCCTGGATGTGGGCTACACCGTGGCGCATTCGCCGTTGATCAAGACTGCACTGTTTGCCTCCGACCCGAACTGGGGTCGTATCCTCGCCGCGGTAGGCCGTGCCGGCGTGCCGGACCTGGACGTGAGCAAGATCGATGTGTTCCTCGGCGACGTGTGCATTGCCAGCCGTGGCGCCCGCGCCGAAACCTATACCGAAGCCCAGGGCTCGGCGGTGATGCAGCAAGAAGAAATCACCATCCGTATTGAGTTGGGTCGCGGTGAGTGCAGCGAAACCATCTGGACCACTGACCTGTCCCACGAGTACGTGAAGATCAATGCGGAATACCGCACCTGACAGCCAAGAGGATAAGTGCGGTGAAACGAGTGCATGTAGCAGCAGCGGTGATCCGCGGTGTCGATGGCAGGATCCTGCTGGCACGCCGCGCCGATACCCAGCACCAGGGCGGCCTCTGGGAGTTTCCCGGTGGCAAGGTGGAGGCCGATGAATCGGTCGCTGCCGCGCTGTCTCGCGAGTTGCAGGAAGAACTGGGCATCCAGGTCACCACGGCGCGGCCGTTGATCAAGGTGCAACATGACTACCCGGACAAGCAGGTATTGCTGGATGTCTGGGAAGTCTCGGCCTTTACCGGCGAGCCCCATGGTGCCGAAGGGCAGCCGTTGGAATGGGTGACCCCGCGGGACTTGATCAACTATGAGTTCCCCGCGGCGAATGCCCCGATCGTTGCGGCGGCGCGGTTACCGGCTGAGTACCTGATTACCCCTGGCGAACTGGAAACCCCGGTGTTGCTGCGCGGTATTCAGAAAGCTGTTGCCGGTGGTATCAAGCTGATCCAGTTGCGTGCGCCTAATGGCTACGACCCGAAATACCGTGACCTGGCGGTGGATGCAGTGGGTTTGTGTGCTGGCAAGGCGCAGTTGATGCTCAAGGGCCCGTTCGAGTGGCTGGGAGATTTCCCGGCGGCCGGTTGGCACATGACGTCGGCGCAGTTGCGTAAATACGCGAGCAAGGGCCGGCCGTTGCCGAAGGATCGCTGGTTGGCGGCCTCATGCCACAACGCTGAAGAGCTGGCACTGGCGCAAATGATGGACGTGGATTTTGTCACGCTGTCGCCGGTGCAGCCGACCCAGACGCATCCTGATGCTCAGCCATTGGGTTGGGAGCAGGTGGCCGAGTTGATCCGTGGGTTCAGCAAGCCGGTGTTTCTGTTGGGCGGCGTTGGGCCGGCGGAGCGGGAACAGGCTTGGGAAGCTGGGGCTCAGGGTGTGGCAGGGATTCGGGCGTTCTGGCCGCAGGTTTGATGATCGTACCCACGCTCTGCGTGGGAATGCAGCCGAGGACGCTCCGCGTCCCAAAGCGTGACGCGGAGCGTCACAAGAGGCATTCCCACGCAGAGCGTGGGAACGATCTTAGTGTGGCTTCGCTGCCGCCTGCCACAACACCTCAGCCACCCCCTGTCGCTTGGCAATCACCCGCGCCGCCACAAACAACAAATCCGACAACCGATTGATATACGCCAACCCCACGCCCTCCAGCGGTTCCAGCGTATTCAACTGCTGACACCGCCGTTCCGCACTGCGCGCCAGGCTGCGGCACACATGCGCCTGGGCAATCAGCGCTGAACCACCGGGCAAGATGAAGTTTTCCAACGGCCCGACTTCCTCGTTCCAGCGGTCAATCGCCGCTTCAAGCCGGTCGACTTCAGCCGCATTCAACGCCTTGTACACCGGCATCGCTAGCTCACCGCCCAGGTCGAACAGGCGATGTTGGCAAGGTGTGAGCACCTCAATCACATCGTTCAGTTGCGGATGTTTGCCGCTCTGCTCTTCAAGGTTGGCCAACAACAAGCCCAACTGGCTATTCAGCGTGTCCACCTCGCCAATGGCCTCCACCCGTGGGTGGTCCTTGGGCACGCGGCGGCCGTCGCCCAAGCCTGTTTCGCCTTTGTCGCCGGTACGCGTGTAGATTTTCGACAGGCGAAAGCCCATGGTCATTGCTCCAGTTGAGTCAGGTCAAAGGATGGTATTTGGCTGCCGGCCAGGGGCAGGCGCAGGGTGAAGCACGTGCCTTGGCCGAGGGTGGAGTGCACTTCCATCTGGCCTTTATGGTTATTGGTGATGATGAAATACGACACCGACAGCCCAAGCCCAGTGCCTTGGCCGATCTCCTTGGTGGTGAAAAACGGCTCGAAGGTGCGTTTGCGCACGTTTTCGCTCATGCCGATGCCGTTGTCTTCCACTTGGATCTCCGCCCACGGTGCATTGAGGCGTGTGCGCAAAATAATGCGTCCAGGCTCGCGGCCGTCTTCACGCAGGTGAATGGCTTGGGCAGCGTTTTTCAGCAAGTTGAGCAGCACCTGTTCCAGTTCGTTGGCGGTGCCGGGCACTGGGCCCAGTTGCGGGTCGAACTGGCGGATGATCGCCAGGCCCTTGAAGTCGAAGCCGACCGTGAGGTCGAAGTCGTTACCGGCAATTTCTACCGCTTGGTCGATCAGCGCCGGCAAATCGCACGGCGCCATCTGGCGATTACTGCGGCGGCTGAAACTGAGCATATGGGTGACGATCTTCGCCGCCCGCGCGCCGGCTTGCTGGATGCCGTCAAGCAGTTGCGGGACTTCGCGGCCTTGCAGGTAGCGGTTGACCGTATCGAGATCGATGCCCGACTGTTCGGCGTGTTCCAGGTTCTTCGGCAGATCGGGGGACAGGCGGCGGCGGATGTTTTGCACGTTATGCAGGATCGCGCCCAACGGGTTATTGATCTCATGGGCCATGCCGGCCGCCAGGCCGCCGACGGAGAGCATTTTTTCTGACTGCACCATCATTTCTTCCAGGGACAGGCGCTGGGTGATGTCGTCGATACGGATCACCACGCCGCGCCCGGCGCCGCCCATCAACGGGTAGAACGTCAGGGCGTAATGCTTGGCCTCATCGTCCTTGAACCAGGTGACGCGCTCAATGCGTTCCACCGTGTGTCGCTCGACCGTGGCCTTGATTTGCGGCAGGTAGGGCTTAAGCGGTTGGAAGGCGAGGAAGATCGGCTGGTTCAGCGCTTCATCCAGGCGTGTACCGGAAAGCGCGCTGGCCTCCTGGTTCCACTGGGTGACGTAGAGCTGTTCGTCCAGGGCGATCAGGGCCGACGGCATCGAGTCGATAATGCTGTTCAGGTAGTTCTGAAACCCAGTGAGCTTTTTCTCGATCTTGCTGCGTACCTGGACTTCCAGTTCCAGCTTGCGGTTGGTGTGGCGTGTTTCCTCGGCCAGGCCCTGAGCCTGAGCGTAGGCGGCCTGGGAGTCGTCACGCGCACGCTTGAGTTGTTGCTCGCGGGCTTCGATGCGCGACAACATGGTGTTGAACGCTTCGGCCAAGCTGCCGATTTCATCGTGGTTGCCGCGCCCGGCGCGCAGGGCATAGTTTTCTTCGCGGGTGACCTGGCGCGAGAGTTCTTCCAGTTCGTGGATCGGGCGGGTGATCAGGCGTTTGATCTGCCGGGCGATGACCAGCCAGAGCAACACACTGAAAATCAGGATGCCGAGGCTCGCGGTCAGCGTGCCGGTATAGAACGCCACGGGCAGCTCACTGGTGGCCACCAGCAGCAGGTGCCCAGAAGGCTGGCCGGTGCGGGGCAGGGTGATGATCTGGTTACTGCGAAACTCGGTGACGCGCCAGGCCTCGATATGCCGGTAGTTTTCCGGCAACTGCAAACGGTTGCCGTGTTGCATCTGCGCCAGGCGGTTGCCTTCGCCGTCGTAAAGCGCGGCGGCGCGCAGCGGCGAATAGCTGGTCAGTTCATTGAGCAAGGCTTCGGCCTTGGCTGGGGATTCCAGGCCTTCAGCGGCAAGTGACGGGTTGGACACCAGACGCCCGATGGCCTGCAGCGCCTGGGGCGCCATGCTCTCCTGGGAAATCCAATAGGCGGCACTGATAAACGTCAGGTTGGCCACCAGCAATACGGTGGTCAACAACACCAGCAAGGCGGCCAGCAGTTTCTGCCCTACCGGTAGATTTTCAAGACGCTGGCGCAGTGGCATCAGGGTTTTCCCAGGTGATAGACAGGTAGGCAGGGTAGCGCGTGCCTCAGTTGCTGGCCAATCCGCGTGCACGTAAGTGGTCGATCAGCCGCGATTGCAGTTGTTGCAGGTGCGGCAGGACCAATTGGTGACGGGCGGCGGCCGAGCAGGCATAGCCCAGCAGGTAGCTGATTTCGGTGCGTCGGGCGTTCGCCACGTCCTGATACATGGACGAGTAGTTGGCCGCTGTGGCCTGGATCACCCGTTCCACTTCATTGTGCAGATCCTCGGCCGCCGCCGGCTGGCCGCAACATTCGAGTAACTCGCTTAATTCGGCGCACAAGGTGGCGACTTCACACTGATGATCCTGCAGGCCACCGTTGCGGCACTGGTACAGCACGGTCAGTGGGTTAATGGCGCAATTGAGGGCCAGTTTGCGCCACAGGCGCGTAAGAATGTCGGTGCTCCAGGCGTGGGGAATGCCGGCGGCGTGCAGGTCGTCCAGCCATAACGGTGGAGTAGGGTGGCCTGCATCGCCCAGCCAGGTGTAGCCGTGGCCGGCAAACACCACGCGCCAATCGCCATCGCGGAATGCGCCTTCGGTGCTGGAGGCAAAGATACAGCGGGCCTGGGGAAGCTGTGCGGCCACCGCGTCCTGGCTGCCGAGGCCATTTTGCAGCAGGATCAGTTCGGCATCCGGCTCCAGCCGGTGTTGCAGCTGTGCGATGGCGCCTTGGGCGTCGTAGGCTTTGCACGCCACTAGCAGGCGATGAATCGGCTCAGGGCTGTCGGGCATTTCGCCGATCACCGGGTAGGTGTGTTCTACGCCTTGTTCGACCAGCGTCAGCCCAGGTCCTGCCTGGTAGCTGGCCAGGCGCGCAGCATCGCGCAAGATCAGCTTCACGGGCACGCCCGCGCGGGCCAGGCGGGTGGCCCAGAGTGTGCCCAGGCTGCCGGCGCCGAGAATGTGCCAGGTGGTCGACATCAGTTTATGCTCCGTGGGGTCGCTCACAGTGAACGGGACGAAAGAACCGCTATAATGCCTCGGCATTTTAGCTCGGGCGCGCTCCATCTCTACTGAGCCCGCCCCTTATATTGGAGAAATGACATGCCTTCGTTCGACGTGGTATCCGAACTGGACAAACACGAAGTCACCAACGCCGTCGAGAACGCCGTCAAGGAACTGGACCGCCGCTATGACTTGAAAGGCAAGGGCAGCTTCGAATTCAAGGAAAAGGAACTGACCGTCAACCTGACCGCTGAAGCCGATTTCCAGCTGGAAGCGATGATCGAAATCCTCAAGCTGTCGCTGGTCAAGCGCAAGATCGACGCGCAATGCCTTGAAATCAAGGATGCCTACGCCTCCGGCAAGCTGATGAAGCAGGAAGCGGTCCTCAAGGAAGGCATCGACAAAGAGTTGGCGAAGAAGATCGTTGCGCACATCAAGGACGCCAAGCTGAAAGTCCAGGCCGCCATCCAGGGTGAGCAGGTTCGCGTTACCGGCAAGAAGCGTGATGATTTGCAGGACGCGATCGCGGCCCTGCGCGCCAAGACCTTCGACATGCCGCTGCAGTTCAATAACTTCCGCGACTGATGGCACTTTGGGGAACCTGTAGGCGTTTTTGACGTCCCACGCCCCAGAGTCTGTGCCTACACTTGAGCCCCACGGGGCTCATTTGCGTTTTCAGGCAGTCAATAAAGCCGCATATCCGCTAAATAGGAGAAGCTACATGGATTTAAACGCAGAAGTGGATCAACTGATCAAGACCTCGCAGTCATGGATCCCGATGATCATGGAATATGGCAGCCGGGTATTGCTGGCCGTTATCACCCTGGCCATCGGCTGGTGGTTGATCAACAAACTGACTCACAAGATGGGTCGTCTGTTGGCCATGCGTAACGCTGACCTGGCGCTTCAGAGCTTTGTTACCAGTATCGTGAACATCGTGCTCAAGATCATGCTGGTGATCAGCGTGACTTCGATGATTGGCGTGGAAACCACTTCGTTCGTTGCGGCTATCGCAGCTGCAGGCTTTGCCATCGGCATGGCGCTGCAAGGCAGCCTGACCAACTTTGCCGGTGGCGTACTGATTCTGTTGTTCCGCCCGTTCCGCATTGGTGACTGGATCGAAGCCCAGGGCACCTCGGGTACGGTCGACAGCATCCAGATCTTCCACACCGTACTGCGCACCGGCGACAACAAAACCGTGATCGTGCCGAACGGCATCTTGTCCAACGGCATTATCACCAACACCAACCGTCAGCCGACCCGCAAGGTGGTGTTTGACGTAGGTGTAGACTACGAAGCCGACCTGCAGAAAGCCCGTGAAGTGCTGCTGGAACTGGCGAAAGACCCGCGCGTGCTAACAGATCCTGAGGCGGTGGCTGTGGTGTCGACCTTGGGCGACAGTTCGATCACCGTGTCTTTGCGCTGCTGGACCAAGACGTCGGATTATTGGGACGTGGTATTCATGCTTAATGAATTGGCGCGTGATCGCTTGAAAGGGGCGGGGATTGATATTCCGTTTCCACAGCGGGTTATTCGAGTAATGCAGGAACCAGCGGCCAAATAACTAAGCGGCAAGGGTTCGAACTTGGCCGATAGGTCAGGTTCGAGTCTGGCAGCTAATCTCGTTAGTTAGCTTGCTAGTTATTTTAAGCTGAAATAAAACTGCAATAAAAAAGCCGCTCCCTTTTAAACAGGGGAGCGGCTTTTTATTTAAGGCCGAGGCCTTAAGTCATCGTTGTAATCAAACAGCCAATTACAAGATGTTCAGCGGGTATTGCGCGATCAGACGCAGTTCGTCGAGAGAACCCGAGTAAACCTGATCAGACGAGCGATAGGTCGCTTGACGTACGCGCAGGCTCAGGTCTTTTGCCGGGCCGCTCTGGATCACGTATTTGGCTTCGATATCGCGTTCCCACTCTTTGCCGTTGCTGGTGCTGGCGATGTTGGCGCCCGTACCTTTCACGTAGCGAGTCATGAAGCTCAGGCCAGGAATACCGAAGGTAGCCATGTTGAGGTCATAACGTGCCTGATAGGACTTCTCGCCTTCGGCGTTGAAGTCGGAACGGGCGATGGAGTTGGCCAGGAAGATCGTGCCGCCGCCGTCTACGCCGTAGGCGTATTGGCCGTCGCCGGTGACTTTCTGCGCTGCCAGGGTGAAGGTATGGGCGCCGACAGAGTAAGCACCCTGCAAGCTGAACGCACGGTTGTTGAGCTTGGTAGTGCTGTCTTTGTCGGAACGTACCAGGCCTGCGCCGTCGCTCTTGGTGTCGTATATGTTGAAGTCGACAGCCACGGATTGGTCATTGCTAAGCGCGTGGGTCCAGTTCACGTTGGCGTAGAGCTTCTTCCAGTAGTCTTCCACTTTGGAGTAGTAGAGGCTGGTGGTGATCTCTGGAGTCCAGGCGTAGACACCGCCCACGAAGTTGGCATCGCGCAGGCCAGTCTTCGTGCCAGGCTCAGAGCTCCCGATGCTGTCGCGGAAGCTTTTGTCCTGGGCAACGATCGATGTGAAGTGACCGGCTTCCAGTTTCAGGTCTTTGATCTCGCTGCTAGTGATGGAGATGCCTTGTGGCAACTCCGGAAGCAAACGGCTGTCATCGGAGGCGAACACTGGCGCGGTGGTGTATTGATCACCGACCTTCAGGACCGTATTGGAAATACGGAACTTGACGGCAGCGCCGCCTTTGGAATAGTCGTCCTGCGAACGACCGTCGGAACCCGTAGGGAACAGACCGGTACCGGCACGACCCTTGCCGCTGTCGAGTTTGACGCCCAGCAGGCCGATGACATCAACGCCGACACCGATGGTGCCTTGGGTGTAGCCCGAACTGAACAGACCGTGGAAGCCGAGACCGGTTTCTTCGTAACGGCTTTGCTTCGCATCGTGGTTACGGTAGTCACGGCTGAAGTACAGGGTACGAGTCAGAATGCTGGCTGTGCTGTCTTCAATAAAGCCCTTGGAATCATCTTGGGCGGACGCCATTGCGAACTGCGAGGTGCCTGCTGAAACAGCCAGGGCGATCATGCTCCACTTCATCACGCGCATCGTGATTTGCTCCTTTGGTTTTAGGAAGAGTACTGCCGTCCCACCTGTATTTTTATCTGGGCGGCTCTTTCTTTTTTGTGTCGGCGCAAAGTTATATCACGCAGACTCTATTGACGATACTTAGTCATCTATCCTTTCAGCTTCTTTACGAGGCTGTCGTAAATTGCTAGTTCCCTGTCGCAAATTCACAGCCCGAATGTAAACAGGCTGACAACTTAAGTGCTGCTTTCAGACCCCTTTCGAAGTTTGAACTCATCCTTGATAGGCACTCAAACGCTACTGTTTTTTATCGCGAAACACCTGCGTCCAAACGGGTGCCGTTGCCGACGATACGGGTGTGAATGCAACAAGCGTGCACAAAGCGGTAACCGAATGTCATTTTTTCGTGAAAAACGTTACGGCAGTGTAAAAACCTCATAAGCACGGGCTTTTTGCGTCGTTTGGTTTGGGCCTGGCGCTCACGTTTTACCGAGGCGGGGTCGTACACAAATCCTGTGCCTGTGCAAAACGTTACCGGTTGACCCTCATAGTGGGTAATTGGCGGATCCCTTTGAGGCACAAGTGGGTCATTTTGGTGCATCCCGCCCGGGCCCGATCTAGCGTAGCTCAAATATCCGACTGCCTCGAACGGGTGTGTTTTTTTATCGAGCCGCTTCAAAGCTCCCCGTATTCGCCGTGAAGCCTTGAGCATTCAAAGGTATGCTGGGCGCCTGAAACTGACTTGCCCGAACGGAGTGCCCGCGTGTTCGCCTTAGACCAACGCCTGCAACAAGACACACTGGCTATTGGAGACTTCCCGCTCTGCCGCCTGCTGCTGTCCAATGACGCGAATTACCCTTGGTTCATCCTGGTACCGCGCATAGACGGTATCAGTGAAGTGTTTCAACTGGATGTCGCAGATCAACAGATGCTGTGGCAAGAAACGACGGCCTTGGCACAACTGCTCAATGAGGGCCTGGCTGCCGACAAGATGAACATTGGCGCGCTGGGGAATGTCGTCAGCCAGTTGCATGTGCACGTGATTGTGCGCAAACGCGATGATGCCGCCTGGCCCGCACCGGTCTGGGGCAAACATCCGGCCCAGCCGTATACCGAAGAGCAAGTGGCGGCGATTCGCGCCCGACTGCGCGGGTTATTGCCAGCCCACTTCATCTTTACCCAGGACTGAGCCATGGACCTGCAAGACCGCGTCAACGACCTGGAAATGCGCCTGTCCTTCCAGGACGACACCATCGACACCCTAAATGCCATCCTCGTCGCTCAGCAGCGGGCGGTGGAGCGCCTGCAATTGCAGATGATGGCGCTGCTCAAGCGTCAGGAGGAAATGGGCGGCCAGTTCGAATCCTCCGAAGAAGAAGCGCCGCCGCCGCATTATTAAGTGCACGGCATAAAAAAACCGCGACCCAGCAGAGCTGGATCGCGGTTTTTTATTGCGCCGAGGGTGGGAATCAGCGACGCGGCAATGCCGCGATCACGTCTTCGGCTTGCAGGCCCTTGTCGCGGTTCATGACGGAGAACTCTACGCGCTGGCCTTCGACCAGAACGCGGTGACCTTCGCCGCGGATGGCCCGGAAATGGACGAAGATATCGTCGCCCGAATCGCGGGAAATAAAGCCGAAGCCTTTGGAAGTGTTGAACCACTTGACGGTCCCGGTATCCCGGTTGGTCATGTCGTAGTTTTGCGACGCAGCGGCGGGGGACGAACGGTAGAAGCTGATGGCCAGGTGAAGAACGATGGCGACCACAGCAATCACCAGGCTGAGCAGGATGGCCGGGTGGCCGCCGACTTCAGGCATAGGTGCGAGGAGGGTGAGGGTTTGAACGACAACGGTCAGTACCAGCAGCGCGCTGACCAGGTTTTGCAGTTGATGACGCGTGCCTTTGTTCCAGTAAGGGATCACCGGTGCCAGCGTCAGGTTAAGAAGGCCGAACAAGGCCAGGTACAGAGCGTCGTGTTGTTCCAGGTAGGGAGGGCTTCCCTGTTGCAAGCTCGGTATAAAGGACAGCAGCAACGCTGCAACGCCCGTTAGCAGGTGGACGATTTTCAACATTTTGATTAACTCACGTTTAGAAGGATCACAAGGAAGAGCTGACTGGCACGGTTCGCTTCTGAACAATGGGAGGCGTTGGGCACGTGCGCGGGTATCAGCCTATGTGGCGTGCCGCAGAAATAAACGGCCAACCACACAGCGCCTATTTAACAGCAAAGGCTGTGCCTACTCAAATCAAGCATTTCGGGGCGTTGCGAGCGCCATGGCATTTCTGCGTCAAACGCTTGTCCTAGACAGGTGCGGGCTTTTTTTGCGGCATTTTTGAGAATTTTCCTACTCTGTGAAAAGGCTTGCGCGCCGCCGTCAGGCGAGCCGCAGAGGGGCGATTTGCCGCATGCCAGCTGTGTGTGTCGGGCTGCACAGAGTCGGCACTCTTGCTAGAGTGGTCCTGCACCTGATCAATGAATGCTCGTCAATTGAAGGGGAAAAACATGGCAATCGATATTGGTATCAGTGAAGAAGATCGTAAATCCATCGTTGATGGGCTTTCGCGGCTGCTGTCCGATACCTATGTACTGTATTTGAAGACCCACAACTTCCATTGGAACGTCACGGGCCCCATGTTTCGTACGCTGCACTTGATGTTTGAAGAGCAGTACAACGAACTGGCGCTGGCGGTGGACTCCATTGCCGAGCGTATCCGCGCCCTGGGTTTCCCGGCGCCGGGCGCCTATTCGATCTATGCCCGCCTTTCTTCGATCAAAGAAGAAGAGGGTGTGCCCAGCGCTGAAGAGATGATCAAGCAGTTGGTGGCGGGCCAGGAAGCGGTGACGCGCACCGCACGTGGCATCTTCCCCTTGCTGGATAAGGTCAGCGATGAACCGACTGCCGATCTGCTGACCCAGCGTATGCAAGTTCATGAAAAAACCGCGTGGATGCTGCGTTCTCTGCTCGAAAACCAGTAAACCCGCGCCTGAGCGGCGCCGCCCTGGCGCCGCTCACTTGTTTCGCTGCACTTCCTGGCGTTGTCCTACGACTATCAGATCCCCGTCTTCTGGCTGCCCCGCGCTTCCTGCTGTTTTATAGACCCACTGTCCGATGGGAGAAACCCATGGGCTGCTGTTTGGCAATGGAGTGTCAGGTGTATGTCACGCGGAGTGGGTAATGGAGTGATGGAAACCTGTGGTTTTCATAAGATAAAGGTCGACCCCTTTGCAAAAGGGTTCGATATGGGACTGGCCAAGCCATTGTCCCGGTCGGTCAGGCTCAACGGGTTTTCCACCTGTCTGCGGCTCGAACAGATCTATTGGAATATCCTCACGGAGATAGCCAGGATCAATGCCTGCTCAGTCAGTGCGTTGCTGTCTTATGTCGATCGGGAAGTGCATTTGCGTTATGGGGGAGTGAAGAACTTCAGCGGGTTGGTCAGGGTGGTGTGCGTGGTTCACGTATTAAAAGCTCGCACTACCCCGACGAGCGCCGATTAATCCGGCGGTTGCGGAGCCGGCCTTGCGTCATGGCGGGCCGGCCCTGGGGTAGAAAGCCGGCTGCGCTGTGTCGATTTACCAGATATAATCCCGCGCTTTGCTACGCATCCCGGGCTTGCCCACAGGGCCGGCGTGGCGCAGTTAGATCTGATCGCCGAGACATCTCCATGCCCATGTACGACTATCAATGTGCTTCCTGTGGTCATCAGTTGGAAGCCATTCAGAAGATCAGCGCAGCGCCGCTGGTCGATTGCCCTGCCTGCCAGGCGCCTGAGCTGAAGAAGATGTTGTCCATGCCGGGCTTCCGCCTGAGTGGCAGCGGCTGGTACGAGACCGACTTCAAGACCGGCGCCAAGAAGAACCTGGCAGGCGGCGACAAAGCAGACTGAGTTGAACTCTACGCGCAGGCTCCTGCATTATCCGTCCCCTGCTTAACTGTACGGTGACGAGGCGAGCCTCCACCGAATTTCGAATTACGAGAAGTGAAACCACTACCATGATGCGCAGCCACTATTGCGGCCAACTGAACGAGACCCTGGAAGGTCAGGAAATCACCCTTTGCGGATGGGTTCACCGTCGCCGCGACCACGGCGGGGTGATTTTCCTCGATATCCGTGATCGTGATGGTCTGGCCCAGGTGGTGTTCGACCCGGACCGCGCTGAAAGCTTCGCCGCCGCCGACCGCGTGCGCAGCGAATACGTCGTGAAAATCACTGGCAAGGTTCGCCTGCGTCCGGCCGGTGCCGTGAACGCGAACATGGCTTCCGGCGCCATCGAAGTGCTGGGTTACGAGCTGGAAGTGCTGAACGAGTCGGAAACCCCGCCGTTCCCGCTCAACGAATATTCTGATGTGGGCGAAGAAACTCGCCTGCGCTACCGCTTCCTGGACCTGCGTCGCCCGGAAATGGCCGAGAAGCTGCGTCTGCGTTCGCGCATGACCACCAGCATCCGCCGCTTCCTCGACGAAAACGGCTTCCTCGACGTGGAAACGCCAATCCTCACCCGGGCCACCCCTGAAGGCGCGCGTGACTACCTGGTGCCGAGCCGTACCCACGCCGGTTCCTTCTTCGCCTTGCCGCAATCGCCGCAGCTGTTCAAGCAACTGCTGATGGTGGCCGGCTTCGACCGTTACTACCAGATCGCCAAGTGCTTCCGCGACGAAGACCTGCGCGCTGACCGTCAGCCTGAATTCACCCAGATCGACATCGAGACCAGCTTCCTCGATGAAAAAGAGATCATGGGCCTGACCGAACAAATGATCCGCAACCTGTTCAAGGAAGTGCTGGATCTGGAATTCGGCGAATTCCCGCACATGACCTTCGAAGAAGCCATGCGCCGCTACGGTTCCGACAAACCAGACCTGCGTAACCCGCTGGAACTGGTGGACGTGGCCGACCAGCTCAAAGAAGTCGATTTCAAGGTGTTCAGCGGCCCGGCCAATGACCCTAAATGCCGCATCGCCGCCCTGCGCGTGCCTGGCGGCGCGAGCATGCCGCGCAAGCAGATCGACGACTACACCAAGTTCGTAGGCATCTACGGTGCCAAGGGCCTGGCGTACATCAAGGTCAACGAGCGTGCGAACGGCGTTGATGGCCTGCAGTCCCCAATCGTGAAAAACATCCCGCTGGACAACCTGAACGCGATCCTCGATCGCGTCGGTGCGGTCGACGGTGACATCGTGTTCTTCGGCGCTGACAAAGCCAAGATCGTCAGCGAAGCCCTGGGCGCGCTGCGGATCAAGCTGGGCCACGACCTGGACCTGCTGACCTGCAAGTGGGCCCCGATGTGGGTCGTCGACTTCCCGATGTTCGAAGAGAACGACGACGGCAGCTTCAGCGCCTTGCACCACCCGTTCACTGCGCCGAAGTGCTCGCCTGAAGCGTTGGAAGCCAACCCGGCAGGCGCGCTGTCGCGTGCCTACGACATGGTGCTCAACGGCACCGAGCTGGGTGGCGGTTCGATCCGTATCCACCGCAAAGAGATGCAACAAGCGGTGTTCCGCCTGTTGGGCATCAACGAAGCGGAACAGGAAGAGAAGTTCGGCTTCCTGCTCGACGCCCTGAAGTACGGCGCACCGCCGCATGGTGGCCTGGCATTCGGCCTGGACCGTCTGGTGATGCTGATGACCGGCGCCCAGTCGATCCGTGAAGTGATCGCCTTCCCGAAAACCCAGAGTGCTGCGGACGTCATGACCCAGGCGCCGGGCGTGGTTGATGCCAAGGCGCTGCGCGAGCTGCACATCCGTCTGCGCGAGACGCCGAAGGCTGAGTAAGGCTGCTGCGTGAAAGCGCACTGAGGTTTACGCAGTCTAAAAAGGCGCATCTTCGGATGCGCCTTTGCGTTACAAGGGTTGTGCTTTTAAGAGAGAAGTCCTGCCTGGGGCGGGATTGTTAAGGTTTCTAGAGAATTTCGGAGTTGTGTTATGGCTGGCCATTCCAAGTGGGCGAACATCAAGCACCGCAAAGAGCGACAGGATGCCAAGAAAGGCAAGATCTTCACCAAGTGGATTCGCGAACTGACCGTCGCTGCCCGCCAGGGCGGCGGTGACCCGGGCTCCAACCCACGTCTGCGCCTGGCGCTGGACAAGGCGTTGGGCGCGAACATGAGCCGCGACATCATCGACCGCGCTGTGGCCCGTGGTGCCGGCGCGGCCGACACCGACGACATGGTCGAGCTGAGCTACGAAGGCTACGGCCCGGGCGGCGTGGCGGTGATGGTCGAGTGCATGACCGACAACCGCAACCGTACTGCCGCAGCCGTGCGCCATGCGTTCAGCAAATGCGGCGGTAACCTGGGCACCGACGGCTCGGTGGCTTACCTGTTCGAGCGCAAGGGGCAGATCTCCTTCGCACCCGGCGTGGATGAAGATGCGCTGATCGAAGCCGCAATGGAGGCAGATGCCGACGACGTGGTGACCAACGAAGACGGTTCCATCGACGTATTCACCTCGTTCGCAGGTTTCTACGCGGTGCGTAATGCCCTGGAAGCCGCCGGTTTCAAAGGCACTGACGCGGAAATCGTGATGCTGCCGACCACCAGCGCCGAGCTGGACCTGGACGGTGCGCAGAAAGTGCTAAAGATGCTCGATATGCTTGAAGACCTGGATGATGTGCAGAACGTTTATTCGAATGCCGACATTCCAGAAGAAGTGGCCGAACAGCTCTCTTAAGGGGCGCGCCGCTCCACTGTGTGAGCTGGTTTGGGTGAGTGCTGGCTTGCCTGCGATAGCGTCACCTCGGTTTGACAGAAGCACCGAGGTGTCTGCATCGCAGGCAAGCCAGCTCCCACAGTTGATTGATGTTGGCCGCAAGAATTGTGTTTTCCCTACTCCGCAGGCGTTATGACTTTAATCCTAGGTATCGACCCCGGTTCGCGCATCACCGGTTTTGGCGTGGTGCAACATACCCCGCGCGGCTGCGTTTACGTCGCCTCGGGCTGCATCCGCACCGGCGCGGGCGAGTTGGCCGAGCGCCTGCAGATCGTCTATCGCGGCGTGCGTGAAGTGATCCAGACCTACGGCCCGGTGACCATGGGCATCGAAAAAGTGTTCATGGCCAAAAACGCCGACTCCGCGCTGAAACTCGGCCAGGCGCGTGGCGCCGCCATCGTCGCCGGCGCGGAGGAGGGTATGGAAATCGCCGAATACACCGCGACCCAGGTCAAGCAGGCTGTGGTCGGCACCGGTGCGGCGAATAAGGAGCAGGTGCAGATGATGGTTATGCACATGCTCAAGCTCACCTCAAAACCGCAGATCGATGCCTCCGACGCCCTGGCCATTGCCATTTGCCATGCGCACACCCGCTCAAGCTTGCTGCCGCATGGCCTGGGCACGGCACGCAGTCGTGGCGGGCGGCTGCGTCTCTGATAGCATCAGCGCAATCGTTATTTCCGGTCAGGCCTTGTTCTGACCCTAAGCTTTAAGGATCTGAACCGTGATTGGACGCTTGCGCGGCACCCTGGCTGAGAAACAGCCGCCGCACCTGATTCTGGATGTAAATGGGTTGGGCTATGAGCTGGAAGTGCCCATGACCACCCTGTATCGCCTGCCGTCGGTCGGCGAGCCGCTGACCCTGCACACCCATCTGGTAGTGCGTGAAGATGCGCAATTGCTCTATGGTTTCATTGGCAAGCGTGATCGCGACTTCTTTCGCGAGCTGATTCGCCTCAATGGCGTGGGCCCCAAGCTCGCGCTGGCATTGATGTCGAGCCTGGAAGTGGATGAGTTGGTGCGCGCGGTTTCGGCCCAGGACACCTCGGCGTTGACCAAGGTGCCGGGCGTTGGCAAGAAAACTGCCGAGCGCCTGCTGGTGGAACTCAAGGACCGTTTCAAAGCCTGGGAAGTCGTACCGAGCATGTTTGCCCTGGTGCCGAACCAGCCGGATATGCCAGCCGGCCAGGTCGCCAGCGCCGAAAGCGATGCGGTCAGCGCGTTGATCTCCCTGGGCTACAAGCCGCAGGAAGCGAGCAAAGCCGTATCGGCCATCAAGGATAAGAACCTGAGCAGCGAAGACATGATCCGCCGAGCCCTGAAGGGAATGATTTAAGTGATTGAAGCTGATCGTCTGATCGCGGCCACTGGCCCGCGCGACCGTGAAGAAGTCCAGGACCGGGCCATCCGCCCGCTGAGCCTGGCCGACTATATCGGCCAGCCCACCGTGCGTGAGCAAATGGAGTTGTTCATCCAGGCCGCGCGCGGGCGCAGCGAGTCCTTGGACCACACGTTGATCTTCGGCCCGCCGGGGCTGGGTAAAACCACCCTGGCAATGATCATCGCCAATGAAATGGGGGTGTCGATCAAGTCCACCTCCGGCCCGGTGCTGGAGCGTCCGGGGGACTTGGCGGCGTTGCTGACCAATCTTGAGCCGCACGACGTGCTGTTTATCGACGAAATCCATCGGCTGTCGCCCATCGTCGAGGAAGTGCTGTACCCCGCCATGGAAGACTTTCAGCTCGACATCATGATCGGCGAAGGCCCTGCGGCCCGCTCGATCAAGCTCGATTTGCCGCCGTTCACTCTGGTGGGGGCGACCACCCGCGCAGGCATGTTGACCAACCCGCTGCGAGACCGTTTCGGCATTGTTCAACGTCTAGAGTTCTATAGCACTGCGGATTTGGCCACCATCGTCAGCCGTTCGGCGAGCATCCTTGGCTTGCCCCTAGACCCGGACGGCGCGTTTGAAATCGCCCGCCGCGCCCGTGGTACGCCGCGGATCGCCAACCGTTTGTTACGGCGTGTGCGCGATTTTGCCGAGGTGCGGGCCAAGGGGCATATCACCAAGGCCGTGGCTGATCTGGCCTTGAACCTGCTGGATGTGGACGAACATGGCTTCGATCACCAGGATCGGCGTCTACTCTTGACCATGATCGAGAAGTTCGACGGCGGCCCGGTGGGCGTAGACAGCCTGGCGGCGGCGATCAGCGAGGAGCGCCACACGATTGAAGATGTGCTGGAGCCGTACCTGATCCAACAGGGTTACATCATGCGTACGCCAAGGGGGCGGGTGGTGACGCGCCATGCCTATTTGCACTTCGGGTTAAACATTCCGTCACGATTGGGCGAGATGCCTGTAGTAGACGAATTCCTCGATGCAGTGGACGATTAAAAAGGTCACGCCAGTCGATTTATCTGAGCTTTGTGCTGTCCTAGTGGCTGGTGTCGTCATTCAGTTGTTAGAAATGTGTCATAGGATCAAAAAACAGTTGCCCAGCCGGATTGGCAACCTGAGGAGTAAGCACTAGAGTATGCGCGCGCAAAACGGGGATCAGTCGTTCGCACATCGCTGTCGCGTTTATTACGAGGACACCGATGCTGGCGGCATCGTTTATTACGTCAACTACCTCAAGTTCATGGAGCGGGCTCGAACCGAGCGGCTACGGGAGCTGGGCTTTGCCCAATCCCAGCTGGCAGGGGAGGACCTGTTATTTGTCGTGCATTCCAGCGAGGCGCGCTACCACGCACCGGCGCGATTGGACGATGAATTGTTGGTCAGCGCTGAAGTAATCGAATTGAACCGTGTCAGCCTGCGCTTTAAACAGCAGGTCAGGCGGGCAACGGATGCAACGCTGCTCTGTGAGGGGCAGTTCCTGGTGGCCTGTGTGCGCACCAATAGTTTGAAACCCCGGGCCATTCCCGAAGCTCTACGTGCGGCCTTTGCCGGCGTAAGCGGCGCGGGTAAACAATCAAAGCAGGAGATTTAGCGTGGAACCTACCGTCGTCGACCATTCCTCCATGTGGAGCCTGGTCAGCAATGCCAGTGTTGTGGTTCAACTGGTGATGCTGATCCTGGTAGCCGCATCGGTTACCTCTTGGGTCATGATTTTTCAGCGCAGCAACCTGCTGCGTGCCGGTCGACGTGCCCTGGAGAGCTTCGAGGAGCGCTTCTGGTCGGGTATCGACCTGTCCAAGCTGTACCGCCAGGCCGGCAGCAATCCGGACCCTGATTCGGGCGTCGAGCAGATCTTTCGCGCCGGTTTCAAGGAATTCTCCCGCCTGCGTCAGCAACCGGGCGTTGACCCGGAAGCGGTCATGGAAGGCGTGGCCCGTGCCATGCGCGTCGCCATTTCCCGCGAAGAAGAGAAGCTTGAGCAAAGTTTGCCGTTCCTCGCCACCGTGGGTTCCGTCAGCCCGTACATCGGCTTGTTCGGTACTGTGTGGGGGATCATGAACTCCTTCCGCGGCCTGGCCCAGGCCCAGCAAGCGACCCTGGCCACCGTGGCCCCGGGTATCGCCGAAGCCCTGATCGCCACCGCGATCGGCTTGTTCGCCGCTATCCCGGCAGTAATCGCCTACAACCGTTTTGCCGCGCGCGGCGAGACTTTGATCAGCCGTTACTACACCTTCGCCGATGAATTCCAGGCGATCCTGCACCGTAAAGTGCACACCAGCGAAGAATAAGCAGGTAATTCCCAATGGCTTTAATCGCTCGAGCTCGCAAAAAGCGCAAGCCGGTCGCCGAGATGAACGTAGTGCCCTACATCGACGTGATGCTGGTGCTGCTGGTGATCTTTATGGTGACCGCGCCGATGCTCAATCAGGGCGTGAAAGTTGATTTGCCCAAGGTTTCCAGCGAAGCCTTGCCGCAAGACAACAACACTCAGGTCCTGACCATTTCGATCAAGGCTGACAAGACCTATTACTGGAACCTTGGCAGCGAAGTCGACACCCAGAAACAGCAGGACAAGGCCATGACCTTGCCGCAGATGACCGACGCCGTGACCAAGATCATCCGGTCCGGCAACGAAGGCGGCAAGCACACGCAAGTGTTCATTCGCGGCGACAAAGTGGTCGACTATGGCTCCGTCATGGGCGCCATGGGTGGGCTGCAGAAGGCCGGCGTGGGTAACGTTGGCTTGATTACCGAGGCGCCCTGATGCACCAACAGCGAGAGCCGTCCGCCTCGGAAAGCTTCTTCTGGCCTAGCGTCTGGGCAATTGCCCTGCACGTCCTGGTGTTTGGCATGCTGTTCGTCAGCTTTGCCATGACCCCGGACCTGCCGCCAGCCAAGCCGATCGTGCAGGCGACCCTGTATCAGCTGAAATCGAAAAGTCAGGCCACCACCCAGACCAATCAGAAGATTGCGGGTGAGGCCCAGAAGTCGGCTGCGCGCCAGACTGAAGTCGAGCAGATGGAACAGAAGAAGGTCGAGCAGGAAGCGGTGAAGGCTGCTGCGGAACAAAAGAAAGAAGAGGCGGCTCAAAAGGCCGAGGAATCGAAAAAGGCTGACGAAGCCAAGAAAGCTGACGAGGCGAAAAAGGCTGATGAAGCCAAGAAAGCCGACAAAGCTGCCGAAGCTAAAAAAGCCGAAGAGAAACAATTGGCTGATATAGCCAAGAAGAAGTCTGAAGAAGAAGCCAAAAAAGCGGCCGAAGAAGAGGCCAAGAAAAAGGCCGCTGAAGACGCCAAGAAAAAGATAGTCGAAGACGCGAAGAAAAAAGCCGCCGAAGACGCCAAGAAAAAAGCTGAAGCAGACGAGGCGAAGAAGAAAGTCGCCGACGACGCGAAGAAGAAAGCTGCCGCCGACGCCAGCAAGAAAAAGGCCCAGGAAGCAGCACGTAAATCCGCCGAAGAGAAAAAGGCCCAGGCCTTGGCAGATTTGCTCTCCGACACGCCGCAGCGTCAGCAAGCCTTGGCAGATGAACGTGGTGATGAAGTCGCGGGCAGTTTCGACGATCTGATTCGGGCACGGGCAGCGGAAGGCTGGACACGTCCACCTTCGGCACGCAAAGGCATGACAGTAGTGCTGCAGATCGGCATGTTGCCGGACGGTACGGTGACTTCGGTCAGCGTGGCCAAGTCTAGTGGTGACGGTTCGTTCGACAGTTCGGCGGTTGCCGCGGTCAAGAACATTGGCCGGTTGACCGAGATGCAGGGAATGAAACCAAGCGACTTCGCTCCCTATCGTTCATTCAAGATGACATTCACACCTGAGGATCTAGCCTTGTGAGAAACCTTCTTCGAGGAATGCTTGTCGTTATTTGCTGTATGGCAGGGATAGCGGCGGCGGATGAAAAGAACATCCTGGTCACCAGCGGTAGCGATCGGGCCACCCCGATCGCCGTAGTACCGTTCGGCTGGCAGGGCGGCAGCGTGCTGCCGGACGACATGGCCCAGATCGTCAGTGACGACCTGCGCAACTCCGGTTACTACGCGCCGATTCCGAAAGGCAACATGATCAGCCAGCCCAACCAGGCGAGCGAAGTTGTGTTCCGTGACTGGAAAGCAGTGGGCGCGCAGTACCTGATGGTCGGCAACATCACGCCAGCCGGCGGTCGCCTGCAAATCCAGTACACGTTGTTCAACGTGGCCACCGAGCAGCAGGTCTTGACCGGCAGCGTATCGGGCACCGCCGAACAACTGCGGGACATGGCGCACTACATCTCCGACCAGTCGTTTGAAAAGCTCACCGGTATCAAAGGTGCTTTCTCGACGCGTCTGCTTTATGTAACGGCTGAGCGTTTCTCCGTAGATAACACGCGTTACACATTGCAGCGTTCGGACTACGACGGTGCACGGGCTGTGACGTTGTTGCAATCGCGTGAGCCAATCCTGTCGCCGCGTTTTGCGCCGGACGGCAAGCGTATTGCCTACGTGTCGTTCGAGCAGCGCCGTCCACGTATCTTCGTGCAGCACATTGATACGGGTCGTCGTGAGCAGATCACCAACTTCGAAGGCCTCAACGGTGCACCTGCCTGGTCGCCGGATGGTTCGCGCCTGGCGTTCGTACTGTCCAAAGACGGCAACCCGGACATCTACGTGATGAACATGGCTTCGCGCCAGATCAGCCGTGTTACCAGCGGCCCGGGCATCAACACTGAACCGTTCTGGGGTAAAGATGGTTCTACCATCTACTTCACCTCCGACCGGGGCGGCAAGCCACAGGTCTACAAGGCAAATGTGAGCGGCGGCAGCGCGGAACGAGTGACCTTTATTGGTAACTACAACGCAAATCCGAAGCTTTCGGCTGATGAAAAGACGTTGGTGATGATTCACCGTCAGGATGGTTTCACTAATTTCCGGGTTGCGGCCCAGGATTTGCAGCGCGGAACCGTAAAAATCCTTACAGATACCAACCTTGATGAGTCAGCTACTGTTGCGCCCAACGGCACCATGGTAATCTACGCCACCCGCCAGCAGGGCCGGGGAGTCTTGATGCTCGTATCCATTAATGGACGCGTAAGGCTCCCACTTCCTACCGCACAAGGCGAAGTCAGAGAACCATCCTGGTCCCCTTACCTGAACTGACGCGGCGCTACAAAAAGAAGTACTTAACACACTGGGGTTCATTAGGAGTTTCACGATGGAAATGCTGAAGTTTGGTAAGTTTGCTGCTCTGGCTCTGGCTCTGTCCGTAGCCGTTGGTTGCTCCTCTAAAGGCGGCGACAATGCCGGTGAAGGCGCAGCTGTTGATCCAAACGCTGGTTACGGCGCTAACACTGGTGCAGTTGACGGCTCCCTGAGCGAAGAAGCTGCTCTGCGCGCTATCACCACTTTCTACTTCGAATACGACAGTTCGGACCTGAAGCCAGAAGCCATGCGCGCTCTGGACGTTCACGCCAAGGACCTGAAAGCTAACGGCGCTCGCGTTGTTCTGGAAGGTAACACTGACGCCCGTGGTACTCGTGAGTACAACATGGCACTGGGCGAGCGTCGTGCGAAAGCCGTTCAGCGCTACCTGGTACTGCAAGGTGTTGCTCCAGGCCAACTGGAACTGGTTTCCTACGGTAAAGAGCGTCCAGTTGCAACTGGCAACGACGAACAGTCGTGGGCTCAGAACCGTCGCGTCGAACTGCGTAAGTAATTCGTCATGCGAACGTGCCGTCGTGCTCTAACTGTATTGGCTCTCAGCCTCGCACCGCTTGCGGTGTGGGCTGCGGTTCCTGTAACGGATAGCAACTCAGGCTATAACAATAGCGGGAGCAGTTATCCGCCAGCGGGTTATGGCACGAACGGCGCCTATGCTGGGGGAGCGGTTACGTCCGCTCCCTCGGCACAGGGCGAACTGTTCAACCAGCTGCAACGCATGCAGGATCAATTGTCCCAGCAACAAGGCGCAATTGAAGTTCTGCAGAACCAAGTGAACCAGCTGAAGCAAGAAGGCCTGGAGCGATACCAGGATCTTGATCGTCGTATTGGAGCCGGTGTTGCACCTGCCGCCACTCCTGATAATTCTTCTGCCGGTGGTGCGCCAAGTGCTGCCGCCGGTGGTGCTGCAGCGGGGGCCGCTGCTGCCAGCCAAGCCCCTGCCGCCAGTAGCGAACCGGGTGATCCTGCGAAGGAAAAACTGTATTACGATGCAGCCTTCGACCTGATCAAAGCCAAGGATTTCGATAAGGCCAGCCAGGCTTTTACCGCCTTCCTGCGCAAGTACCCGAACAGTCAATACGCGGGCAATGCCCAGTACTGGTTGGGCGAGGTCAACTTGGCCAAGGGTGACTTGCAAGCAGCAGGCCAGGCGTTTGCCAAGGTCAGCCAGCTTTACCCAAAGCATGCCAAGGTGCCTGATTCGCTGTACAAACTCGCTGACGTAGAACGCCGCCTGGGTCATACCGACAAGGTCAAAGGCATTCTGCAGCAGGTGGTTGCCCAATATCCGGGTACCTCCGCTGCCCAGTTGGCGCAACGGGATCTGCAACGCTTGTAAGCGCTGCAGCCCCGTTCAGAAGAAACCCGCGCCTGGCGCGGGTTTTTTCGTTAGAATCCACGCCCTTTTATGAAACACGCTCCTTGGGGTTGACGCGTTGGCGCAATCCCTCGAAGTGCCTGACGGAGGCGGACAGCCTGTTTAGCTGTTACGCCCGTGGCGACTATGCAAGACACATTACGTATTACCGAAGTTTTTTACTCGTTACAGGGTGAAACGCGAACCGCTGGCCTGCCCACCGTATTTGTACGGCTGACCGGCTGCCCTTTGCGTTGCCAATACTGTGACAGCGCCTACGCCTTCAGTGGCGGCACCGTGCGCACCCTCGACGACATCCTTGAGCAGGTTGCCGGCTTCAAGCCGCGCTACGTCTGTGTGACTGGCGGCGAGCCCCTGGCCCAACCCAATGCCATCCCATTGCTCAAGCAGCTGTGTGACGCCGGTTACGAGGTCTCGTTGGAAACCAGCGGCGCCTTGGACATCTCGGCGGTGGACCCGCGCGTCAGCCGAGTGGTCGACCTCAAGACCCCAGGCTCCAAAGAGGCGCACCGTAACCTCTACGACAACATGGACCTGCTGACGGCCAACGATCAGGTCAAGTTCGTGATCTGTTCCCGCGACGATTATGACTGGGCGGCCTCCAAGCTGATCCAGTACGGCCTGGACCGTCGCGCAGGCGAGGTGCTGTTTTCCCCAAGCCATCACGACCTGAACGCCCGCGACCTGGCGGACTGGGTGGTAGCGGACAACCTGCCGGTACGCCTGCAATTGCAGTTGCACAAATACCTGTGGAATGACGAACCGGGGCGCTGAGATGGCTGATCAACAACGTGCAGTCATCCTGCTCTCTGGCGGCCTGGATTCCGCCACGCTGGTGGCCATGGTCCGCGCCCAAGGCTACAGCTGCTACACCATGAGCTTCGACTACGGCCAGCGCCACCGCGCCGAGCTGGACGCCGCCGCGCGTGTCGCCCATGACCTGGGCGTAGTCGAGCACAAAGTGATCGGCCTCAACCTCAATGGCATCGGCGGTTCGGCCCTGACTGACAGCAGCATCGACGTACCTGTGGCGCCCAGCGAAGGCATCCCGCTGACCTATATGCCCGCACGTAACACCGTGTTCCTGTCCCTGGCCCTTGGCTGGGCCGAAGTGCTGAATGCCCGCGAGATCTTCATCGGCGTCAATGCACTGGACTACAACGGCTACCCGGACTGCCGTCCAGAGTATGTCGAGGCATTCGAGCGCATGGCCAACCTGGCCACCAGAGCCGGTGTAGAAGGGCAGGGGTTTCGCATCCAGGCGCCGCTGCAGAACATGAGCAAGGCGGACATTGTGAAGGTTGGTCTAGGGCTTGGCGTCGATTACACGCTGACTGTTTCCTGCTACCAAGCAGACAATGCCGGCCGTGCGTGTGGGAAATGTGATGCTTGCAGACTGCGCGCAGAAGGCTTTCAAGCGGCCGGAATTGCTGACCCAACGCGCTATTTCTGATTTATTTCAAATAAGGTGTTGAATAATCCTTAGAAATCAGTATTATACGCGCCACAACACAGCGGGTCGTTAGCTCAGTTGGTAGAGCAGTTGGCTTTTAACCAATTGGTCGTAGGTTCGAATCCCACACGACCCACCATTTTTGGCGGTTTAGAAAATCCGGAAGGCCCACGCAAGTGAGGATTTCCGGGTTTTTTTTTGCCTGCGATTTGGTGGGGTTCGAGTCCCGATACACGGGTATGACCAACGTACGGTACTGCTAGCTGCGCAGGCGTTCAATATCACGCCTGAGTGCTAGACGTCTTCTGTCACATCAACCGTGACTGTCAGTTACTGACCTTGTTTTTTTAGGAAAAGCCCGGGCTCTTTTAGTGATTTTTCTGACAGTCTCTTCTGGTGTCGGCCCTCTACTGTTGTGTTATGAAAAATTAACGAGCCTGAGCCCTTGTCCGTCAAGGATGGACGTTCCCCTGGCATGCGTTACGTTAGTTATTCAAGTTGGACAGGACTCCTTAAGATTATGCCAATGAATAGGCGCTGGATTAACGATTGTTAATTGCTTTTTCAAGAAAGGGTCTGTCGCGAATATGAATATTTATCGTCCTCAACTGTTTCCACAAACAACTCCCGAGTCATTTGTTCAACCTCAAACGCCATCCTCAGCTTCAGTCACTGAAAAATCACATAACGACCAGAACAAAGAACATAACAACAGCCTTCAGTTACCGGCGCGTGGTATCGCTTCGAACACTGTGCATCCCCTCTCAAATGGTGCTGCTGGCGCACGGACTGTTTTGCCAGCGCTCACTACCGATACTTCAAAGCTTAATAAAGTCAGCGATCCAAGGCACGAAATTAAGAAAGAGGCAACATCGCCCAATGGACTGCTTGCTGTGAGTTACTCACTTGCTACACCAAGCTCTGGGTTGAGCAATATCACCTTTCCAATGTCTATCGACGAAGGTCTTCAAAGAAAGAGTGGCACGGACGCGGGCATTTATTACGCGATGATGTTTGGTGTTAATACCGAGAAAAATACCTATCTTGGCCGCGGCTATATCGGCATGCAGCCACGCGGGGACGCAAAGGCGCTGATTATTTTTTCTGGGTATGGGCCGCACTTCAAAGCATCACAAGGCACAGCTGAGTTTGATGGAGTAAAGGGGGCCAGCAATAGCACATTGGTAGACTTTAAATTTGGCAATAAATATAACCTTACGGTTGAGCGAGATCCTGCGAATGCGAAGAACTTGAAAGCCTATATTCAGGATGTCACGGATCCCGATAATCCTGAGCCCAGGCAGCATGTCAAAGATCTGTCTGTCGACCAGCGTGTTGTATTGGTCGGCACAGATACAGGTTTCGTCGAACAGTACGGCGCGAAAATAAATCAAAGCTCGCAGATAGCGCCTACTCGAGGTAGTTTTTTTGCACCTTTCACGACAGATGATGAGGGCAATATTAAAGTGGGTGAAATCAAGAGCAATGGTTTATATGGAAGGTACAAAAACTCAGTGGTAGGTCAGCAGCAGATTGTCAAAGCAGGGGGTGTAGGTAAGGAGTTAGAGTTTTCTTTACAGGGCGTGGTTAAAGAGGAAGCCCCGGCGGCGGCGAAATGATAGAAACTGTTTCTTGACCTGCGGGGCTCTGTCAGAGTCCCGCACGCCCCACGATGAAGGCGGTACTTATAAAATACACTG
The DNA here is from genome assembly GCF_022648765.1 of Pseudomonas sp. ArH3a. Taxonomy (NCBI): domain Bacteria; kingdom Pseudomonadati; phylum Pseudomonadota; class Gammaproteobacteria; order Pseudomonadales; family Pseudomonadaceae; genus Pseudomonas; species Pseudomonas sp. ArH3a. Next base: position 5,603,344 of record NZ_CP080330.1, on the reverse strand, counting down.
CCAACGGCTCAGCCAAACCGCTCGGTAATATAGTCCTCGGTCTGCTTCATCTTCGGCTTGGTAAAAACCTCGTCTGTATTCCCATACTCAATCAATTCCCCCATGAACATGAACGCGGTGTTGTCCGACACCTGCGCGGCTTGCTGCATGTTGTGGGTCACGGTGATCACCGTGTAGTGCGCCTTTAACTCTGTAATCAGCTGCTCGATACGCCCAGTGGAAATCGGGTCGAGCGCTGAAGTCGGTTCGTCCAGCAGCAACACCTGCGGGCGCAGCGCAATGGTGCGTGCAATGCGCACGCGCACGCGCCTTCGCCTGGGGCGTTGGTCATGATCAGGTTGAAGTCTTTGGCGTTGGCCCAGTCGGCGGTATCTGCGGCGGCCTGGAACGCCTTAGCGTCAGGTTTGACGAATGTGCCCGACGCATTTTTCAACTGGGCGTAGGTCATCTTGTTCTGCAGGGCGTAGGCGTATTCCACAAAGCCGATGGAGTTCTTGATCTGCTTCACGTAGGCCGAAACGCCTTCGTTACCCTTGCCGCCCACACCGACCGGCCACGGCACGGTGGTGCCGAAACCAATCTTGGTTTTCCAGCTGTCACTGACTTTGGCCAGGTAGTTGGTGAACATTTAGAAATGTTTGCAGCGGTGAACGTAGGCGTGCCCACGTCCACTGCCGCGATGCTACTTAGTTGATGCTCTGGTCGATCCCAGCCTGCAACTCCTGGCTATCGCTGTGCCCGCCGACCCGCAGCGGCCCAAGGTTGAAGGCTTGATCCTTACGCGTGGCGTCGTCCTGTTTCTGGGTCAGTTCGTCCTTGGCGCCCAGCACCAGGTTGACCGGTGACTTCGACAGGTTCAGCCCCACATCGGCTCGGTAGTCGCTGCCGGCCAACGTCGTTGCCGTCACCTTGGAACCACCCAGGTCGACCTTGCCCTGGTCCGCGCTGATCCGCGCGCCCGTCAGGCGGGTTTCGCCACTCACCTGCAGGTTGACGCCCTGCGTACCGCGGATGCCCGATGCTTGAGTGACGCTGTCTTTCACCACATGGCTGACGTCCAGGTTCAACGTCGGGGTGTAGGACGTGTTGCCGCTCTTGTCGCCGAGCAGCACGCTTTCGGCGGTATTGGCCACCGAGCTGCCGGTGGTGTTCTTGCCGCTGACGGCGTAGCTGTCAGTGGTTTTTGGCCAGACCTTTTCCTTGAGGTCCGACAGGCGAGTGCCCACGGCATCCTTCTTGTCCGCCAGGTAAGCCTTGGCTTTGTCCACGCTCGTACCGAAGGCGCTACGCGGCTCGGGGTTCACGTCGTAGCTACCGTTGCGGGTGAGTTTTTCGCCCAGGCGTTCCTTGGCGTTACCAACGCTGTTGACCACGCTGTCCTTGGCCGAGGCCAGGTGCTCGGTGCCCTTGTCGACGGCGTTCTCCAACTTGTCGCGATGCTTGTCGAACGCGCCCTCGGCCTTGGCTTGCACCTTGTCCTTGAGCGGGCCGCTGGCCTTGGCCAGTTTGTTGACCACGCCGGGCTGGTTTTTCTCGACATCAAGCTTGGCGTCGACGTTGACTTGGGTGCTGCTGACTTGATCCTTGCGGCTCTCAACGACGAGGTCGCCGCCGACATTGCCACTGACCTGCTCGGCTTCAATCCGCGCGCCGGCCAGATGGGTGTCACCGGCACTGTTGATCACCACCGTATTCGCCTTGATCAGGCTGTCGTGCTGGGTGGTGCCTTGCAGGTGATCCACGTCGACCTTGGCCCGCGCATTGATGCCGTGCTGGGTTTTGGGGGTGTCGTGTTCACCGGCGTCGGCCAGGGTCGTTTTTCCGCCGCTGCCGCCTGCGCCCAGGGTCACGCCCCAGCTGTTATGCGCCTGGGTCGATTGCGCCGATTCTTGCAGGATGCCGCCGTTTTGCGCATCCAGATTGACGCTGTCAGCCACCACCTGAGTGCCTTGCAGGTGGATGGCATCCGCCGCGTTGGCGCCGCTGGTGAGGCTCACCTTGCCGTGGCTGTGCAACTGCCCGACGCTAACGCCTTGGTCGTTTTCGGCGACTTTGCCGATGTTGAAGTTGGCGCTCAGGCTGCCGGTGGTGCCGCTGCTTTCGGCGCTGTTGGTCTTGCCAGCACCGACCGTCAGGCCGCCGCCCAGGTTGCTGCCGCTGCTCACGTGAGTATCGGTGGCTGCTTGCAGGTTCAGCTTGCCGCCAGCGTTGAGGCTGATGTCACCGGTCTTCGCGGTGCTGCTGCCGACCTGAGTGCCTTGCAGGGTCATGTCGCCACCGCTGCTGAGCTGGATCGGGCCGTTGCCCTGCAGTGTCGCGACACGCGCCTGGCTGTCCTGGGTGTTCAGGCGCTTGTCGTCCAGTTGCACACCGGCACCGAGGTTGACGTTCGTACCGTTGCTGCCCGGCGCCGTGCCCACGGTCAATGAACCGCTGCCACGCAGGCTGTTATTGGTGTTGCTCTGGGTATCGTTGGCCTGGTTCAGCGCCAATTCGCCACCGGCTTTGAGGTTGACGCCCGCCTGGCCGCCGTTGAACTGGCTGCCTTCATAACGCGCGTCGCCTTGGGTCTCGATGTTTACACCCTGGGCGCCGGCGTAGCTGCCGACCACCGCTGTGCTGCTGGCCTCGCGCACATCGCTGCTGCCACCTGCGCCATTGCCGCGCACGTTCAAGTCTTCACCGGTGGTGGTGTAGACGCGCACGCCCACTTTGGCGTCAACGCCTTGCTCGCTGCTGGTGTAGGTGTTGGCGGCGGCGGTGGCGAGGTGCTCGCCGGCATTGATCTTCAGCCCGCCCTCACTGGCGCGGTATTGAGTACCCTCATCTTTTACGGTGTTGGCGACATTGACCTGCACCGTGCCACCACTGAACTGGCTGACCACGGCGGTACTGTCCTGCTGTGTGCGGGTCTTGTTGGTATGGCCGATTTCCACATCGAGCCCGACATTCGGTTGCTCGAAGGCATCCAGCAGGCCTGGCTGATGGAATTTGGCCTGCGCCACGCCTTCCACGGCTTTTTCGATAGGCCGGGTGAGGCCTTTGTATTCGACATTGGCGCCGACGTCGGCGGTCCAGCCGTTCTCCTTGTGGGTACCGGTCTCGGTGTTATGCGCCGCCTGGTTATCGACCTGAGCCGCGTTGACCTGCAACTCAGAACCGGCCTTCACCTGCGCGCCTTGGCTGGTGAGGGTGTTGCCGGCGTTGATCGTCAACGTGCCGGCCGACGCCACGCTGCTGGTTTGCGCCGTGGTTTTGTGGCTGGTGTCATTGCTGCTCTGATGGCTGAACTGAGCACCATTGCCGGCTCGGTCCAGGCCGCCGGTGTAGTACACGCCGCCAGCGGTAGTGGTGGTGTCGGTTTGGTTGCGGGTGCTGTTATCGGTCGCCAACAGCTCGACGTTCTTACCGCTCACGGTCGCATCGCCCTGGGTCGCCTTCAGCTCGGAACCCTTGATGCTCACGTCGCCACCGGCCGTGACGGCCAGGCTGCCGCCGCTGAGGCTGGAAGCTTGCTGCTGGGTGGTGTCGGTCTTGCTGGTGTGCTGCTGGTCTGCATAGTTCACACCCGCGCGGTACTGACGGGTGCCGTCGGCGGTTTCCTTGGCGTAGCCATCGAAACCCCGCGTGTGAGTGCTGGTGGTGGTGTCAGAGGTGTTTTCAGCCGATGCGACCTTGATGTCACCCTTGGCATCCGCTTGCAGTTCGCCTGCCGCAGAGACCTTGGAGCCGCTGACGCTGATGTCCTTGGCGCTTTGCAGTTTGAGGTTGCTGTCCGAGCGCAGGTTGCTGGCGACGACGGTGCTGTCCTTGAGGTTCTTGCGGCTTTCATCCTTGGAGATACCAAAGAACTTGCTGTCGTTGCTGTAGCTATTGTCGTGAGAGGTGTCTTTTACGCCGTCGATCACCAGTGAGCCTTTGTCGCTGATGACGCTGGCCTGTTGGCCACCACGCGCCTGGCTGCCGCTGATGCGCACGTCGTCCGCCTTGACGATCAGCTTGCCGTCGGCGTTGACCTTGCTGCCGGTGTTCAGGGTCTTGCCCTTATCGCCATCGCCGTTCTTGCCGAAGAAGCTGCCGCCGGTCAGGTCGCCGGAGTAAGCGTTGTCGCGGCTGCTCTGGGTACGGCTGGCGCTGGTGATATCGACTTGCCGGGCGGCCAATTGAATATCGCCCGCAGATTTCAGCTCGGCGCCCTGCAACTGCAGTTTTTGCTGGCTGGTCAGCTCCAGGGTCTTGCCGGCCTTGAGGCTGCTGGTGACGCTGCGCTGTTCGCTGCTGGACTTGTCCCAGTTGGCTTTCCACAGGTGCTTGCGATGGTTGCCTTGGTCGCGGGTTTCATGGGTTTCGGTGGCGGCACTCAATTGCAGGTCGGCGCCGCTGTTGACGCGCAAGTCTTCGCCCGCTTCGACCTTACTGCCCTCGATCTCGGTCTTGGCACCCGACGACAGTGCGGCATTGTGTTGCGCGACGACGTTGTTGCCGTGCTGGCGCGAGTCCTTGTCGGTGGTGGTGCGGTCATAGGTTTCGTAGGTGAACAGGAAGTTGCTGTTGTTCCACTGTTCACGCTTTTCCTGGAGCTTGCGGCTTTCCAGGCTGCTGAGGGTGAGGTTGCGGCCGGCGTCGAGCTTGACGTTGCGCCCGCCGACGTCGGTGGCGGCGAGGCTCAAGTCCTTGGCGCTGTGCAAGTCGACATCGCCCTGGCGGCTTTGCACACCGGCGCGGGTGGCGTCGAGGCTGTTGGCGTGGACCTGGCCGCTGATATCGAGGTCGCCAGCGGAGCTTACATTCACTCCGTCGCGACCCTCGACTTGCACCGCGCCCACGCGCACACCGGCCCCTTCGGCGGTGCTGATGATGTTGATACGGCCGGCCTGCATCGCCCCAAACAGACGGGCGTCGATACGCTGGTCTTGGGTTTTGCTCGCCGGGTCGACCTGGCGCACCTGGCCGCTGGCGTAGTCGACCTGATTGCGGCCGACCGTGAGGTTCAATTGGTCACGCGCACTGAGGCGCCCATCGCTGTCGATGCGCGGCGCAATCAGGTTGATCGAGCCCGTGCCGTTTTGCAGGCCCTGGCCTAGCACCGTCAGTTGGCCGCTGGCATCGCGCGTGTTCAAACCTTGTAGCTTGCCGTCGTTGAGCTCAGGGCGGCCCACCACCAAGTTGGCATTCGGGGTGTTGATGAAACTGCCGCCGTTGACGGAAATCCCGTTGGGGTTGGCCAGTACATAATCGGCGGCCCGGCCAAAAATCTCCTGGGCGCCATTGATGGCCGAGGCGTTGCGGCTCACCACCTCGTTGAGGATCACGCTCGCCGCCTGGCCCTGGAACTGCGGGTTGGCCGCCAACTGCCCGGCGAGTTGCGATTGGCCGGCCTGCAAGGCGTTGTTCAACACCACGCCTTGGCGGTCGACGTTGTAGTCCAGGAACTGGTTATGGGACAGGCCGCCGGCATTTGGCGCGACGATATTGACGATGGGCACGCCGCCCTGGTTTTGCAGCTGCGGGGTCCCGCCAGGCCCTTCGACGACGGTCAAGCCACCGGCCAGCACTAGCTGCGGCAGCAGGAACAGGCTGGCGATGGCCCAGCGCAGTTTGCCCTGGGGTGAAAGGTGAAACGTATGGATGTTAGTCGGCATAAATAAATTCGCTCTGTGTTGGCTGATCCGCGACGTGCGTTGTTCGTTGCAACGCTGCTGGGGTGGTCAGGTACGGCGGTTAATTCAGGCTAAACAGGTGTTTGTTCATATCTGCAAGCTAAGGCGCGTCAGCCAGACCTCCGGTTCCTGGCCAAACCCCGTGGGCGTGTTGAGGTTGCGTTGGTAATCGAGGTCCAGTTGCACGTTTTTCCAGCTCAGGTTGAGCCCGACACTGGCGCCGCTCAGGCGCTGGCTTTGGGCGCCGTGTTCGCGCTTGAGCCAGCCGTTGTCCAGGCCCAGGCGCGGGGTGATTTTTACCGGCAGGTTGCTGCTCCACGGCAGGCGCAAGGTGTTGCGCCATACCGCACCGATGGCCCCGGACGCGCTGTTTTCGCGGTAGCCACGTACCGCCGAATCGTCGGTGCCCAGCAGTTGTTCGATGGCAGGCAACGCATCCGGGCTGTATTGCGCCGACAGCTGGCTCTGCCACTGCCACGGCTGGCCCAGCCATTGGCCGTTGCGCCATTGGGTGAGGTTGGCGCGGTACTTATGGAATTGCGACTGGGGCAAGTTTTTTTGCGTTTGGTCAGCATCACGGTCGGCGCCGAACCACGTCAGGCCTTGGGCGTAATTGACGTCGAGGTTCCACACTGCGCTGTTGAGCCAGAACAGATTCAGGCCAGCCTCGGCCACTGTCAGCGTCGGGCTCTGGATGCCTAAGCGAACCTTTTGCAGGTAGCTGTCGACGTCCTTGTAGGCCAGTTGCAGGTTGGCGCTGAGTTGATGGCCCTGGTCGCGCCACAGCACGCGGTCGGTGCGCAAACTGACCTGGTCGGTACGGCCGCTGTTATAAAACGTGGCGCGGCTGAGCTTGAACGGCGAGCGGTATTCGTTATGGCTGGCGAACAGGCTGTAGGTCCAGTACCCGTAAGGGATGGAATAAAACAGGCTGTTGCTGCGGCTGTAGCGCGGCCCGTGGTTGAGCGTGTCGCTGAAGCTCAGGTTGAGCGAATCATTGAGCTCCAGCGGGCTGTCCAGGCTCAGGTTGATGGCATTGCGATCACGCCCGGTGCCGGCGCTGCCGAGGTTATCCACCCCAAGCCCCAACGCCCAGCGCGAGGCGGTGCTGCGCGAACGCAGGATGATGCGCGAGGCGCCAGCTTCACTGCCAGGGGCGATGTCGGCGGTAAGGTCCACCGAGCGCAGGCGGTTGAGCTGGTCCAGGCCTTGTTCCAAATCGCGCAGGTTCAGCGGCTTGCCGAGCATCCCGGGGAACGCGCCGCCTAACGACACCGGCAGGCTCTGGTCGGCCAGTTCGATGGCTTCGAGGTAGCCCTCTTCGACGTGAATATCCAGCGACTGCCCGGCCGCCGGCGGGCTGATCAGGTACGGGCGGCTGGCGATATAGCCGGCTTGCACATACAGCTGGGTGATCTCGGCCAGCAGGCGGTTGATCTGGGTGACGCCCATGCACGGCGCCACATAGGGTTCGATACGTTTGTTCAGTTCAGCCTGGCTGAACAGCGTGACCCCGGCCAGGCGCGTGCCGCTCAGCGGCCAGCAGCGTTCATCTTTGGCGATGTCTGTTGGCAAGGCCGGCGTGGCCGGTTGCGTACCGAAACTGCCGCGTTGCAGCTGCCGTTGACGCTGCTCCAGTTGTAATTGCTGCAAGTCGCGCTGCTGTTGCTGCTGCAAGCGCAGCGCTTCATGGCCCGCTTGCGGCCCATCGGCGGCGGCGGCCGGCAGCGCGCACAGGCAGAGCAGGGCGACGCCCAGTCTCTGGATACAACACCGGCGTTGTGTTGAGGGCTGATTCGGCACTCGACATCCTTAACGTAAACATACACACGATTCATAACCCTGAGCCAAACCGTGGGCCCAGTGGTCTTTTGCCACTAGAGCCATCATTAAACGGATTGTTACGTCGGCTGTAGGATTTATTGCATAAAACGTGAGGAATGCCGCGTTATTCAATAAAAGAATGCGCAAACATGGTGCGTGGTGCCGGTGTGGGCACCTAGTGTGTGTTGAATTTTCGGGTTTTGGTTGCAATGCAGAGGCGCGGGGCAGTTTCTGATTGTTGCAGAGGAACCGTTCAATCGGCGTGTTTATAAACGGGGCCTGCGCAGCCCCGGTTCTGGCTTAGGCTTGTGCAATCAGGTTCAGACGGCTCTTGACGACTTTTTGCAGCAGCATGGCCAACCCCTCGGTGGAGTAGGGCTTTTGCAGCAACACAAAGCGCTGGGCTTCTTCCTGGGCAATGCGTGCGTATTCATCGTTGTAGCCGGTGGTGAGTACCACCGGCAGCCAGGGGTAGAGGGCTTCGATGGCGTCGAGTAATTCCAGCCCGCTCATGCCCGGCATGGAGATGTCGGAGAACACTACCTGGAAGCTTTCCGGGTTGGGCGCCAGGGCTTCCAGCGCACTGTTGGCGTCTGCCACCCACAGCACTTTAAAGCCCATCTGCTCCAGGGTCTGCGAGGTGTAGAGGCCGACATCGGCGTTGTCCTCGACCATCAGCACGCACAAGTTCGAGGCGATGAGGGCGTCGTGATTGTCCTGGATGACTGGCGTCACACCGGCCTCGACCTTGGGCAGGTACAACATGAACTGGCTGCCTTTGCCGCATTCGCTCTGCACCAGAATTTCCCCGCCCGACTGCTTGGCAAAGCCATACACCTGCGACAGGCCCAGCCCGGTGCCTTGGCCGATGCCCTTGGTGGTGTAGAAGGGTTCGAAGATCGCGTCGAGCTTTTCCGCTGCAATGCCTGAACCGGTGTCGCTCAACTCAATGGTCACGTAGTCGGCGATGCGCACCGGGTGGGCACGCACTGAAGGCAGCCACGTAGCTGTTGCTACCTTGATCGCCAACTGGCCACTGCCGTCCATGGCATCCCGGGCATTGACCACCATATTCACCAAGGCGGTATCGAACTGGCTTTCATCGGCGTTGATAAAGCAGGCTTCTTGCGGCACCTCGATAGTGACCTTGATGCGAGAGCCGGTCAGGCTGTCCATCATCTCGCCCACCCGCAGTACGCTGTCGCTGACGTTGAAGACTTCCGGGCGCAAGGCTTGGCGGCGGGCGAAGGTCAGCAATTGGGCGGTCAGGCGCGCGGCGCGGTCCACGGTGTTGGCGATGGCGTCCACGTACTTGATGCGCCGCACTTCGCTCAGGGAAGGGGTTTTGAGCAAGTCAGCGCAGGACTTGATCACGGTCAGCAGGTTATTGAAGTCGTGTGCGACGCCGCCGGTCAGTTGGCCAATCGCTTCCAGTTTCTGCGATTGACGCAGGGCGTCTTCCGTCAGGCGCAGGGCTTCCTTGGCTTCTTCCTCGGCCTGGATATCCCGGCCCACCGCGTGGATGTAGTCGCTGTCGGGCACGGCGGTCCAGGCAATCATGCGGTAGCTGCCATCCTGGTGGCGGTAGCGGTTCTTGAAGTTGGGGAAATTCTTGCCATCCCCCAGGCGGCTGACCGCTGACGATGAGACGGCCAGGTCGTCCGGGTGCACCAAGGCCAGCAGCTGGCTGCCCACCAAGTCGTGTTCGGTGTGGCCGAGCATGCGCGTCCAGGCCGGGTTGACGGCGGAGATGACGCCGTCGAGTTGGGCGACCAGCATCAGGTCCGGCGACAGGCGCCAGATACGGTCACGGTCGCGGGTGCGCTCCACCACCCGTTGTTCCAGGGATTCGTTGAGGCTGCGCAACGACTCCTCGGCTTCACGCAGGGCGGTGATATCTCGGGAGACGCAGAGGATCTGCTCCGGCTGGCCGGCACTGTCAAGGATCGGGCTGACCTGCACATGCCACCATTTCGGGTTACCGGCCAAGGTCTGGGCGGGGCCGATGAAGCTCGCGCTTTCACCGCGTTTGGCGGCCTGCACGGCCGCCTTGGCATCCAGGTTGCCCTGGTCTTGCCAGAAGTCGGGCCATGGGCAGCCACGGATGCTGTTGAAGTCGCTGACTTCCATGATTTTCATGCCGCCTTCACTCATAAAGGTGAGGCGGGCATCGAGGTCGAGGACCTTGATGCAGTCGTTGATGCTGGCCAACACGCGCTCGGTGAATGCCTCGTTCCTGCCCAGGCCGCTGGTGGCCAGTTCGCTTGGCTCAGGGCCCATCCCGACAGTGGTATTCATTTGAGTGTGGCCGAGTGGGTTAAATGGTCTTCATCATGTCATTACGATACCTATCCCACCAGCGACTTCCTCACGCACGGCGCTGCCCAATAATTCGAGCCCTAGTAATGAATAAAAAACGCTAAAAGGCGCCTTGGCGCTCTCCATTTCGCTCGCCTCCACACCGCTGCTCGCCGGCATTGCCGTGCCGATGGGCTATCTGGTCACGCCGATCGATAACCTGACCTTCGACGTGGCGTATTCCTACTTGAAGGAAGAGCCGATCAAGGTGCGCCAGACTCAGCCAGCACGGGGCCTGACCTACCACGCCAAGTATGAAAACAGCGCCAACGGTTTTGGTGGTTCGGTGACTTACCGTTTCTGAGCTTCGTTGTACCGCGAAGAGCCCGGCTTGTGGCAGGGCTCTTCGCCGTTTATTCCCCCCGACAGACGTGCCCGAGAATGCCAGATTAGGCTTTTGAATCCATTCGATATTCTGTAGCCTTGCGCAGCTTCACCCGTGCTTGATGAACACAACCACTTCGTCCGGCGGCGCCCAAAGGGCTCCAGAGCCGGTGGTACACTCGACTTTCGCGCAACTGCGCCTGCAGGTCTTGCGAACATGACGCAAATTTCCGAACGCCTTCTGGTTCAAGCCCACCTCGACGCCAAGCAGCCCAAGGCTCTGAGCGCCGAAGAGGAGACGCGCCTGCGTGCCGCCATCGCCGCCGAGCTCAAGGCTCAAGACGCGGTGCTGGTTGCCCACTTCTACTGCGACCCGGTGATTCAGGCCTTGGCCGAAGAAACCGGCGGCTGTGTTTCCGACTCCCTGGAAATGGCCCGCTTCGGCGCTGCCCACCCGGCCAAGACCGTGTTGGTTGCCGGCGTGCGATTCATGGGCGAGACCGCCAAAATCCTCACCCCCGAAAAACGCATCCTCATGCCCACCCTGGAAGCCACCTGCTCCCTGGATCTTGGCTGCCCGGTGGATGAGTTCTCGGCGTTCTGCGATCAGCATCCGGAGCGCACGGTGGTGGTGTATGCCAACACCTCGGCGGCAGTTAAAGCCCGGGCGGATTGGGTCGTCACCTCCAGCTGCGCACTGGAAATCGTCGAAAGCCTGATGGACAACGGCGAGACGATTATCTGGGGCCCGGACAAACACCTGGGCACTTACATTCAGCGCCAGACCGGTGCGGATATGTTGCTGTGGGACGGCGCGTGCATCGTCCACGAGGAATTTAAGTCCAAGCAGTTGGAAGACATGAAGGCGCTGTACCCGGATGCCGCGATTCTGGTGCACCCAGAGTCGCCGACGGCGGTGATTGAATTGGCGGACGCGGTGGGTTCCACCAGCCAACTGATCGCGGCGGCCCAGCGTTTGCCGAACAAGACCTTTATCGTGGCGACTGATCGCGGCATCTTCTACAAGATGCAGCAGCTGTGCCCAGACAAAGTCTTCGTTGAGGCGCCGACTGCCGGTAACGGCGCGGCATGCCGCAGTTGCGCGCACTGCCCGTGGATGGCGATGAATACGCTGGAGCGCACGTTGCAATGCCTGCGTGAGGGCAGCAACGAGATTTTCGTTGAGCCGTCGGTGATTCCACAGGCGGTGCGGCCGCTCAAGCGCATGCTGGATTTTACCCAGGCTGCGCGCCTGAAACTGGCTGGCAATGCCTGACCCAGCTGTAAAAACGGTCAAACTGTGGGAGCTGGCTTGCCCGCGATAGCCATGGGTGTCTACGCAACTTTTTGTGTTGCGCTAAGTTTTTGACGGGGTTTTTAGGTAGATGTGAGTACATATCCGTTGCTGCGGTAACGGCTGCTTAGGGTTCCGCTCTTACAGCGGCTCACTTTTGGAAAGACCCAAAAGTAAGCAAAAGGTCTTCGCCCCACCACTCGGTGCCTCGCCTAGGCTCGGCATGCCCTCACTCCGGCTTGAATCCGTGGGCCGCCGCCATGGGCCATCCTTGGCCCATCGCGGCTAACCCGGCGTCCTGCCGGGTTACCCACGGATTCAAGCCTGCGTTCGGCCATCGTGGTTAACGGGGCGCCTCAGATCAAGATCAAGATCAAGATCAAAAGCAAGAGCACGGCGGCCTAGTAGCCGACCTGAGTGGTAGAAGCAAAAGCAGGGCAAAAGCACAGCAGCACACTCTCTGTCTGATGTACCGAGATCCAACTGTGGGAGCGGGCTTGGCTGCCAGCACCGCAGTGCTCTGCTTTTCTGTGGGAGCTGGCTTGCCTGCGATGCAAGCACCTCGGTGTGTCAGGCATAACCAGCCGATGCCATCGCAGGCAAGCCAGCTCCCACATTAGATTGAGTTCAGTTTCAAATGTCAGGTCGGCTGTCAGGCCGCCTCGGCCGTGCTTTTGATTTGCTTCAACCACTCAGGTCGGCTACTAGGCCGCCGTGCTCTTGCTTTTGATCTTGATCTTAGGCGCCCCGTTAAACCACGCTGGCCGAACGCAGGCTTTGGAGCGTGGGTAAACCGGCAGGACGCCGGTTTAGCCGCGATGGGCCAAGGATGGCCCATGGCGGCGGCCCACGGTCCAAAGCCGGAGTGAGCAACCGTGTCGAAATTCAAGCCATTTCAGCGAAATGCTTTTGATCGCGCACCATCGCATTCAAGATCGTCAGCAGCTTTCTCATGCATGCAACCAGCGCTACTTTCTTCGTCTTTCCTGCAGCAAGCAGATGGTTGTAGAACCTCTCGATCACCGGGTTATGGCTCTTCGAGGACAAGACGGCCATGTAAAGCACACTTCGAACCTCAGCTCGACCACCCCATATCCGTCTACGCCCTTTGTAGAGGCCGCTATCGCAGTTAAAAGGCGCCACACCAACCAAGGCAGCCACTTGTTTGCGATTAACCTTGCCCAGCTCCGGAACCATCGCCAGCAGCGAAAGTGCGAGCACGTTGCCAACACCAGCGACCTCGCGTAGCAAATCATAATTGGCCTTCCAGACCGGGGAAGCCTTGATGGCTTCGTGCAAGTCATCGTCTGTGCTTTTAAGCCGCTTTTGAAGCCAGGTGATATGTGCCTTGATGTCTCTTCGAAGTGCCTTGAATACCGCCTGCTTCAGCCGAGACTCCTCCGCCACGATCATGTCGATGAGTTGGCGGCGTCGAGTGAGTAGATCTGCCAGCTCACGAGTGTGTTCATCTGGCATCTCTCGAATCTCGGGTTTGACCGCCTGGGCAAACTCCGCAATCACCTGGGCATCCAGAGCATCGGTTTTAGCCAACCGACCGGTAGCTTTGGCGAAATCACGCACCTGGCGGGGGTTGACGACAACGACTGGCAGTCCCGCAGCGCAAAGCTCCGCAGCCGCAAGCCGCTCATATCCCCCAGTTGCTTCCAACACCACCAAAACCGGCTCCTGAGCCTTGAGATGTTTAGCTAAACGCTGGATATCTTCTTGAGTATTGAAAAACTGTTCGACTTGGCCAGTGGTGCTGACAAATGAGTCGAGCTTGTTTTTGGAAACATCAATTCCGACAAACGCAGAGTCATGGTCCATGGTGTTTTCCTCACGTCCAACCTTGCAGAATCGGGCTTCGCGCCCTGGCAACCGTTCGGACTAGTTTAGGAAGGAATCTGCTTCGACCCACGCTCACTCACGATCTCGAAATCCGAGGGCATAACGGTCTGAAGCAGATGAAAATCATCTTACAAGGGCACACCGAAGCGTGAGCGAGGTGCCGAGTGGTGGGGCAAGAGCCCTTTTGGTTACTTTTGGGGCTCTTTTCCAAAAGTGACCCGCCGTAAGGGCGGAACCCATAGCAGCCGTTACCCAAATAACGGATATGCACCCAGCGCCCCCACGACAACCAAAGAACTCAACCCATAAAAAAATGTGTAGATACCTATGCTGCGATAGCATCACCCAGGTCTGCCTGATAGACCGAGGTACCTGCATCGCAAGCCAGCCAGCTCCGACATTTGATTTGGGTTGCCTTGAATTACTTCTTCTGCTTCGGAACCCGCACCAACTGCGTATCCGAATAAATGTCATGCCAACTGCGTTTCTGCTTATCAAACAACGACCAGATAAACCCCAACCCCACGCACAGCCACGACGCAATCGACACCACAAAGCGTAACAGCGCCTGCCACAGACTGATCCGCGAGCCGTCGGCGTTCTGTACGCGCACGCCCCACACCTGCATGCCCAGCGTCTGCCCGGAATGGGTCCAGAACTTCGCGAAAAAACCAAACAACACAAAAAACAAAATCGTCGACAGCAACGGGTCACCGTCCAGCGCGCCGGATTCGGTGAGCGTGCGCATCTTGGCTTCGCCGATAAACGCCATCCACACCAGCTTGTAGACAAACGCGGTGACGATCAGCAAGGCGGTGCACAACAGAAAGTCATAAAACATCGCTGCCAGACGACGGCCCAGGCCAACGGCGGGGAATTCGCCTTGGGGGCTCAGCAGGGGTTTGGACATGGCAGTCTCTCTAGAGAAAAAAGCCATTTTACGAGCAAACGCACATAAAAAAGCCCCTGATGTCACCATCAGGGGCTTTTTGTCGCAGTAAGGATCAACCGTCTGCTTGTACTTCGTCAGCCTGCATACCTTTTTGGCCTTGCACGGCGATGAAGCTCACTTTTTGGCCTTCTTTCAGGCTCTTGAAGCCGTTGCCCTGAATAGCGCGGAAATGGACGAACAGATCCGGACCGCTTTCTGGAGTGATAAAACCAAACCCTTTCTCGTCGTTAAACCACTTGACGGTACCGCTCTGACGTCCACTTTTATCCGACATTTTCTTATTTCCTTGACGCAAAAATTAATGACAGCCCCTTTCGCATGAAAGAGTACTGGGCTGGGTTGCAGGAAAGTAAGAGACGTCGAACGGGTTGTAGCGCAACTACTTCAGCTACTGCCCAGGTCCAGGTTCCAAGCGACCCATGCAAACACAGTGAAGAAACTCTACGCCAACTAATGGAGAAAAAACAAGCCCCGTCAAAAGCCCAGGTTTTGCTTGGCTTCATGGCTGTTTGATCAACAATGTGGATCCCACTTATTCGATAGAGTTGATCACTTGTTATAGGTTAAGTGTTAGTGCATTGACTATCGTCAATGCACTGTTTTATGGCGGTTGCGTTACAGTTTAGTGCGCGTTAACGCAACCGCGTTACTTATAGAAACAGTCAATCAGCCACGGTAGTAACGTTGTGGCACGAATGGCATTTTACTTACACGCAGTGGCACCTTTTTCCCACGTACCAACGCAGACACTTCGGTATCCAAGGCGATGAATGCGCTGTCCAAGTAACCCATGGCCAGTGGGCCGCCCAAGGTCGGGCCAAAGCCGCCGCTGCACACGCTGCCGATCACGGTGCCGTGCTCATCGACGATTTCTGCGCCTTCGCGCACCGGGGTACGTTCCTGTGGCAGCAGGCCGACACGCTTACGGCTTACACCGGCTTGTTGCTGGGTGAAGATCCGGTCGGCGCCGGGGAAGCCACCAGCACGTGCGCCGTCGGCACGCCGGGCCTTGGAGATCGCCCACAGCAGGCCGGCTTCAATCGGTGTGGTGTCGGTGTTCATGTCATGGCCGTACAGGCACAGGCCGGCTTCCAGACGCAGCGAGTCACGCGCGCCCAGGCCGATGGCCTGCACTTCGGTCTCGGCCAGCAGGCTACGCGCCAGCGCTTCTGCGTTGCTGGAAGGTACGGAGATTTCAAAACCGTCTTCACCCGTGTAGCCGGAGCGGCTGACGTAGCAGTCCACGCCCAGCAGGCGCAGGGTGGCGAACTGCATAAAGGTCATCTTGGTCACTTCCGGTGCCAGGCGCGCCAGTACCTTCACCGCCGCCGGGCCTTGCAGGGCCAGCAGGGCGCGTTCTTCGAACAGCGGTTCGATGCTGCACTGCTCGCCAATGTGTTTGCGCAGGTGCGCCAGGTCCTGGTCCTTACAGGCGGCGTTGACCACCAGGAACAGCTCGTCGTTACCCAGGTTGGCCACCATCAGGTCGTCAAGAATGCCACCTTGGTCATTGGTGAACATTGCGTAGCGCTGCATGCCGACCGGCAGGTCGATAATGTCGACGGGCACCAGGGTTTCCAGGGCTTTGGCGGCATTCGGGCCGGTCAGGCGGATCTGGCCCATGTGCGACACGTCGAACAACCCGGCGTGTTCACGGGTGTGCAGGTGTTCCTTCATCACGCCCAGCGGGTATTGCACCGGCATGTCGTAGCCGGCGAAGGGCACCATGCGCGCGCCCAGCTCAAGGTGCAGCGCATGCAGTGGGGTTTTCAACAGGGTTTCGGTGGACATATTCAGCTCCTGAAAAACGTGCGGACGCGTGTGTAAGCGTCAGCACTCGATAATGTTGACCGCCAAACCGCCACGGGCGGTTTCCTTGTATTTGCTTTTCATGTCGGCGCCGGTCTGGCGCATGGTGCGGATGACCTTGTCGAGGGAGACAAAGTGCTGCCCATCGCCGCGCAAGGCCATGCGTACTGCATTGATCGCCTTGACCGAGCCCATCGCATTGCGCTCGATGCACGGCACTTGTACCAAGCCGCCAATCGGGTCGCAGGTCAGGCCGAGGTTGTGTTCCATACCGATCTCGGCGGCGTTTTCCACTTGGGACACGCTGCCACCCAACACTTCACACAGTGCACCTGCGGCCATCGAACAGGCCACGCCGACCTCGCCCTGGCAGCCGACTTCGGCACCGGAGATCGAGGCGTTTTCCTTGTACAAAATCCCGATGGCGGCGGCGGTGAGCAGAAAGCGCACCACGCCGTCTTCGTTCGCGCCCGGAATAAAGCGCATGTAGTAATGCAACACCGCCGGCACAATCCCGGCCGCGCCGTTGGTGGGCGCCGTGACCACACGCCCGCCGTTGGCGTTTTCTTCGTTGACCGCCAGCGCATACAGGTTGACCCAATCGAGCACCGACAACGGGTCGCGTAGCGCCGATTCGGGGTTCTTGCACAGCTGGCGATGCAGCGCGGCGGCGCGGCGCTTGACCTTCAAACCACCGGGCAGAATCCCTTCGTTGCGGCAGCCGGCGTCTACGCAGTCTTGCATCACCTGCCAGATTTTCAGCAAACCGGCACGGGTTTCCGCTTCCGGGCGCCAGGCGCCTTCATTGGTCAGCATCACCTGGCTGATCGACAGCCCATAGGTGGCGCAATGGCCAAGCAAGTCCTTGGCGTGCTTGAAGGGAAAGGTCAGGGGCGTGGTGTCTTCGACAATCCGGTCAGCGCCGGCGGCGTCTTCATCCACCACAAAACCGCCGCCGACCGAGTAGTACTCGCGGCTGCGAACCTGGATGCCGGCGGCGTCAAACGCACGAAAGATCATGCCGTTAGGATGGTAGGCGAGGGGTTTGCGAATCATCGCCAGGTGTTCTTTCTCGTTGAACGCAATGCTGTGTTCACCGAGCAGGTTCAAGCGACCGTCGCTGCGCATCTGCGCCAGGCGTGCGGCGACAGTTTCGGTATTCACGGTGTCCGGGTGCTCACCTTCCAGGCCGAGCAGCACGGCCTTGTCGCTGCCGTGGCCTTTGCCAGTGGCGCCCAGCGAGCCATAGAGTTCCACCTTGATGCCGGTGGTGGCGCTCAGCAGGTTGTCGCGCTTAAGGCCTTCGACGAATCGGGCGGCGGCGCGCATCGGGCCAACGGTGTGGGAGCTGGAGGGGCCGATGCCAATCTTGAACAGGTCGAACACGCTAAGGGACATGGTTGTTCTCCGGTTTCTTATTATTTTTCAGGCGTACTCGGTCAAATGGTGGAGGAGGACTGTGTGGGCGCCGGGCTTGCCCGCGATGCAGGCACCTCGGTCTATCAGGTAGACCGAGGTGATGCTATCGCAGGCAAGCCAGCTCCCACACAAGCCAGCTTCTGCATTAAATCGGGTACAACCTCAGGTTACGCGTAGCTCTCGATCGACGGGCACGCACACACCAAATTGCGATCGCCAAACACGTTGTCGACCCGGCCAACCGGCGGCCAGTACTTGCCTTCGATCAGCGACGCAACCGGGTAAACCGCTTGTTCACGGCTGTACGGGTGGCTCCATTCACCGACGATTTCAGCAGCCGTGTGCGGCGCGTTTTTCAGTGGGTTGTCGTCCTTGTCCAACGTGCCGTTTTCTACCGCGCGGATCTCTTCGCGGATGGCAATCATCGCGTCACAGAAGCGGTCCAGTTCTTCCTTGGATTCGCTTTCGGTCGGCTCGATCATCAAGGTGCCCGCCACCGGGAACGACATGGTCGGCGCGTGGAAGCCGAAGTCGATCAGGCGCTTGGCCACGTCGTCGACGCTGATGCCGCTGCTGTCTTTCAAGGGACGCAGGTCGAGGATGCATTCGTGCGCCACCAGGCCATTGCTGCCGGTGTAGAGCACTGGGTAATGCTCTTCGAGGCGACGGGAAATGTAGTTGGCATTCAGGATCGCCAGTTGGGACGCGCGCTTGAGGCCCGCGCCGCCCATCATGCTGATGTACATCCAGGTGATCGGCAGGATGCTCGCGCTGCCGAATGGCGCCGCGCACACCGCGCCTTCCTTGCGTTCCATGGCCGCGTGGCCGGGCAGGAACGGCGTGAGGTGGGATTTGACGCCAATTGGGCCAACGCCGGGGCCGCCACCGCCGTGCGGGATGCAGAAGGTCTTGTGCAGGTTCAGGTGGGACACGTCGCCACCGAACTTGCCCGGTGCGCACAGGCCGACCATCGCGTTCATGTTGGCGCCGTCGATGTACACCTGGCCGCCGTTGTCGTGAATGATGCCGCAGATTTCGCGGATGCCTTCTTCGAACACGCCGTGGGTGGACGGGTAGGTGATCATCAGCGCGGCGAGGTGTTCGCGGTGCTCGATGGCCTTGGCGCGCAGGTCTTCGATGTCGACGTTGCCACGTGCATCGCAGGCGGTGACCACCACGCGCATACCGGCCATGTTGGCGGTAGCAGGGTTAGTACCGTGGGCCGACGATGGGATCAGGCAGATGTCGCGACGCTCTTCGCCACGGCTCTGGTGATAGGCGCGGATGGCGAGCAGGCCTGCGTATTCACCCTGGGAACCGGCGTTAGGTTGCAGCGAGATGGCGTCATAGCCGGTGGCCGCGCAGAGCATGGCTTCCAGCTCGGAAGTCAGCTGCAGGTAGCCGGCGCTTTGTGCGGCCGGGGCGAACGGGTGCAGGGCACCGAACTCAGCCCAGGTCACCGGGATCATTTCGCTGGCGGCGTTGAGCTTCATGGTGCACGAGCCCAGCGGGATCATGGTGCGGTCCAGCGCCAGGTCCTTGTCGGCCAGCTTGCGCAGGTAGCGCATCAGCTCGGTTTCGGAGTGGTAACGGTTGAACACCGGGTGGCTGAGGATCGGCGACTGGCGCAGCAGCGCGGCGGGCAGGGTGCTTTCGGTGTTGGTGAAAGCGGGCAGTGCCTTGCCGTCGGCGAAGATCGACCACAGGGCTTCGATGTCGGCTTGGCTGGTGGTTTCGTCGACCGACAGGCCCAGACGCTCAGCATCGACCACACGCAGGTTGATGCGCTGTGCGTGCGCCTTGTCGTGCAGGGCAGCGGTGTTGGCGCCCGTGTTGAGGGTCAGGGTGTCGAAGAAGTGTGCCTGCTCGACCTTCAAGCCCAAGGCGGTCAAGCCCTTGGCCAGGATCGCGGTCAGCTGGTGAATGCGTTGGGCAATCTGGGTCAGGCCTTTGGGGCCGTGATACACGGCGTACATGCTGGCGATGTTGGCCAGCAGCACTTGGGCGGTGCAGATGTTACTGGTGGCCTTCTCGCGACGGATATGTTGCTCGCGGGTTTGCATGGCCAGGCGCAGGGCCGGCTTGCCGAAACGGTCGACAGACACACCGACCAGACGGCCCGGCATGTCGCGCTTGAACGCATCCTTGGTAGAGAAGTACGCCGCGTGCGGGCCACCAAAGCCCAGCGGCACGCCGAAGCGTTGTGCGCTGCCGATGGCCACGTCGGCGCCGAACTCACCCGGAGGGGTCAGCAGGGTCAGGGCCAGCAGGTCGGCGGCGACCGCGACCAAGGCGTTGGCGGCGTGGAAACGCTCGGTCAGTGCGCGGTAATCAAACACGTCACCGTTGCTGGCCGGGTATTGCAGCAGGGCGCCGAAGAACGCGCTGACGTCGGTCAGTTCACGCTCGTCGCCCACGACCACGTCGATACCCAGCGGCTCGGCACGGGTGCGCAGCACGTCGAGGGTTTGCGGGTGGCTGTGGATCGAGGCGAAGAAGGCGTTGCTGCTCTTGTTCTTGCTCAGGCGCTTACAGAAGGTCATGGCTTCGGCAGCGGCGGTGGCTTCGTCGAGCAGCGAGGCGTTGGCGATCGGCAGGCCGGTGAGGTCGCTGATCAGGGTCTGGAAATTCAGCAGTGCTTCCAGGCGGCCTTGGGAAATCTCTGGCTGATACGGCGTGTAAGCGGTGTACCAGGCCGGGTTTTCCAGCAGGTTGCGCAGGATCGGCGACGGCGTGTGGCAGTTGTAGTAACCCTGGCCGATGTAGGTCTTGAACAGTTGGTTCTTGCCGGCGATGGCCTTGATCTTGGCCAGGGCCTCGGCTTCGCTCAGGCCGTCTTCCAGGCCGAGCACGCTGGTGCCCTTGATGCTTTCCGGGATCACGCTGGCGCTCAAGGCTTCCAGGGAGTCAAAGCCCAGGCTGGTGAGCATTTTTTGCTCATCTTCCTGGCGCGGGCCGATATGACGGGCGATGAATTCGTTAGCGGTGCTGAGATTGATAGTCATGGCGCGCTCCTCAGGCTTCGGCGTTGGCTTTGATCAGGCGGTCGTACGCATCCTGATCCAACAGCTTAGCCACTGCATCGGCATCGGCGGGTTTAAAGCGGAAGAACCAACCTTCGCCCATCGGGTCTTCGTTGACCAGTTCCGGGCTGCCATCGAGTTTGTCGTTGACTTCGAGGACTTCGCCGTCCAGCGGCATGTACACGCCGCTCGCGGCCTTGACCGATTCCACGGTGGAGGCTTCGGCGCCCTTGTCGTAGGCCTGCAACTCCGGCAGTTGCACGAAAACCACATCACCCAGCGCGTTCTGCGCGAAAGCGGTGATACCCACGGTGACGCTGCCATCGGCTTCGGCGCGCAGCCATTCGTGATCTTCAGTGAAACGCAACTCGCTCATGGAAACTCCTCAGGGCCAGATTCGTCTGGTGGACGGGATTGGAATAATGAGGAGTTGCTTAGCAATATCGCGGCCAATGTCATTAAGTTGTTTTAAATCAACAAGTTAATAAAATTGGTTATGGCGTTAGACGTTTTGGCTGTAGCGATTTCGCTACAGTCGGGCTTGTGAAAAAAAGCCTATGTGGATCAAAGCCTTGCATGGCGCGCAAAAAACAGGGTTGTAGCGATATCGTTACGCTGTAGCGCTTTCAGTACAGTCGATGTCGTTCTCAGACCCAATTTTGTGTGGAATGCGATCACTGTGGGAGCAGGCGAGCCAGCTCTCACATTTGGACTGCGTTTATTCAGTCAGGGTTTGCTGGGGATGCCGTACTTGCGCAGGCGATGGGCGATGGCTGTGTGCGAGGTCTGCAAGCGGCTGGCCAGTTGGCGGGTCGAGGGGTAACTGGCGTAGAGCTTCTCCAGCAGGCTGCGCTCGAAGTCTTCCACCGCCTGTTCCAGGCTGTCGACTTCGCCGTCGCTCTGGCGCGCCACCGAGGTGCCGGCGATGTCCAGGTCGCCGATGTCCACCAAACTGCTTTCGCAAATGGCGGCGGCGCGGAAGATCACGTTTTGCAGTTGCCGAACGTTGCCCGGCCAGCGGTTGCCCAGCAGCGCCGGGTAAGTGCCGGGCGCCAGGCGGCACACCGGGCGCTGGATCTGCGCGCAGGCCTGCTGCATGAAGTAGCGGGCGAGCAGCAGGATGTCTTGGCCGCGCTCACGCAGCGGCGGTACTTCGACGTTGAGCACGTTGAGGCGGTAGAACAGGTCTTCGCGAAACGTGCCCTCGCTAACCATCTTTTCCAGGTCGCGGTGGGTGGCGCTGAGGATGCGCACATTGACCTTCACTTCGCGGTCACCGCCCACCCGGCGGAAGCTGCCATCGTTGAGAAAGCGCAGCAGCTTGGCCTGCAAATACGGTGACATCTCGCCGATTTCATCAAGAAAAACGGTGCCCTGGTTGGCCAACTCCATCAGCCCCGGCTTACCGCCGCGCTGCGCACCGGTAAAGGCGCCGGGGGCGTAACCGAACAGTTCACTCTCGGCGAGGTTTTCCGGCAACGCTGCGCAGTTCAAGGCCAAAAACGGCGCACTGTGGCGCGCGCTGATGGCGTGGCAGGCACGCGCCACCAGCTCTTTGCCGGTGCCGGTTTCGCCCTGGATCAATAACGGTGCATCCAGTGCGGCGACGCGCTGCGCACGGGCCTTGAGGGTGCGAATCGCTGGGGACTCGCCCAACAACGCATCAAACCCTTCGGCATGGTCATGGTGCAGTGCCGACAGCTGTTCGCCGATGCGGTTGGGCGGGTACAGGGTCAGCAGGGCGCCGGCGTCGGTGATTGGTGTGGCGTCCAGCAACAGGGTCTGGCCGTTCACACTGATTTCGCGCAGGGGCAGGCGAAAGCCGTGTTCCAGCAAGGTGCCCAGCAGCGCGGGATCGTTGAACAGTTCGCTGATGCTTTCCCCGGCCGGCTCGCGGCCGTACAGGGCGATCAGCGCCGGGTTGGCCAGCAGGATCTTGCCGGCGCTGTCCAGGGCCAGCACCGGGTCGGTCATGGCCGCCAGCAAGGCGTCGAGCTGCAAGTGACGGCGCTGGCCGGGGAGGATGTCGACCACGGTGACCGCCTGTACGCCGTGCACGCTGAACAGCGCGTCGCGCAGCTCTTCGAGCACCTCGGCGCTCAGTGTCGGGGCGTCGATGTAGACGTTGGGCGGCACCATCTCCACCGCATCCAGGTTGAGATTGCGCCCACCGAGCAAGGCCAGGACTTCCTGGGTAATGCCGACGCGGTCGATAAAGCTGACGTGGATACGCATGGGGCAGCTGACAATTCTGGGGAGCTTGAGGCGGCAAGTATGCCTGACAGGTGATAGAGATCAAAAATGTGGGCAGGCTGGCTTGCCTGCGATGGCGAACGATCAGTCAATATTTGCGGCGACTGATCCACCGCTATCGCAGGCAAGCCAGCCCCCACAGTTGATCTGTTTTGGCTGTGGGAGCGGGGTTATTCCAGGTGTTCGGGCTTGACCGGATCTCCCGACTTCACATCCAACTGATGCCGTACATCCTCAAACATCAGGTCGTACTGCTTGTGCATCTGCCCGTTAAGCGTCGCAATCTTCGGCATCCCATACTTCTGCGCGCGGTTCATCGCGTGCCGGGCGAAATCAAATGCCTGGTCCTTGGGCAGGAAGAACTCTTCCTTAAGGTCCTTGCCTTGCACCGATCCGTGCAGTTTGAAGAGCATTCCCTTGCCTTCCTTTGGATCCTGGATGACCTCGTAGTCGATGCACAGGTTGTAGCTGTAGTCATCCTTGTTGAGCGCGTGACGTTCGACGTGCAAGTGACCGGGTTCAAAGGTGGCCATAGGCGTTTCTCCTCTACTTCACAGGTAGGTGATGCCAGGTTTTGCCGTGCTGATGCGCGTGCCGGCGCTGCCCTGGACGATGGCTTCGATGTCCGAGAGTGAACCGATGACGGCAGTTTTGCCAGTCTGGCGGGCGAACTCGCAGGCGGCTTGCACCTTCGGGCCCATGGAGCCGGCGGCGAAGCCGAGTTTTTCCATTTCGTCGGGGTGGGCCTGGCCGATGGCCTTTTGGGTCGGCTTGCCGAAGTCGATAAACGCAGCGTTGACGTCGGTGGCGATCACCAGCAAATCGGCGTCCAGTTGCGCGGCCAGCAGCGATGAACACAGGTCCTTGTCGATCACCGCTTCAATGCCGCGCAGCTTGCCGTCTTCGCCATACAGGGTTGGAATCCCGCCGCCACCGGCGCAGATAACAATGGCGCTTTTTTCCAGCAGCCACTTGATCGGGCGAATTTCAAAGATGCGTTTCGGGCGTGGGCTGGCAACCACGCGGCGGTATTTATCGCCGTCCGGGGCGATGGCCCAGCCTTTTTCGGCGGCGAGTTTTTCGGCTTCGGCTTTGGAATACACCGGGCCGATGGGCTTGGTCGGGTTCTGGAAGGCCGGGTCCTTGGGGTCCACTTCTACCTGGGTCAGCAAGGTCGCGAACGGCACTTCGAAGTCCAGCAGGTTGCCCAGTTCCTGTTCGATGATGTAGCCGATCATGCCTTCGGTTTCGGCGCCCAGCACGTCAAGCGGGTAGGGCGACACGCTGGTGTAGGCCGCCGCCTGCAACGACAGCAGGCCGACTTGCGGGCCATTGCCGTGGGCGATCACCAGCTCGTTGCCGGGGTGGATCTTGGCGATCTGTTCGGTGGCGATTCGGATGTTGGTGCGTTGGTTGTCCGCAGTCATGGGTTCACCACGGCGGAGCAGGGCGTTACCGCCCAGTGCAACGACGATACGCATAATGCAATCCTTCTAGAATTTAGCTTTGTGACCACAGGACAAAATGTGGGAGCGGGCTTGTGTGGGAGCCGGGCTTGCCCGCGATGGCATCACCTCGGTACATCTGAACTACCTAGGCGTCTGCATCGCAGGCAAGCCAGCTCCCACATTGACCGTGTTCCAACAGTGGGAGCGGTGTTGAGTTAGATATCCGCGAGCGCCGACACCAGAATCGCCTTGATGGTATGCATGCGGTTTTCCGCCTGCTCAAACGCGATGTTGGCCGGCGACTCGAACACGTCTTCGGTCACTTCCACGCCATTGGCCAGGTTCGGATAACGCGCGGCGATGTCCTTGCCGACCTTGGTTTCGCTGTTATGAAACGCCGGCAGGCAGTGCATGAATTTCACTCGAGGGTTGCCCGAGGCTTTCATCATCTTGGCGTTGACCTGGTACGGCAGCAGTTGCTCGATTCGTTCGTCCCACGCTTCCACCGGCTCGCCCATCGACACCCAGATGTCGGTGTGGATGAAGTCCACGCCTTTCACCGCTTCTTTCGGGTCTTCGGTGATGGTGATGCGCGCGCCGCTTTCGATGGCAAACGCCTGGCACTGCTTGATGAAATCTTCATGCGGCCACAGCGCTTTTGGCGCGCCGATGCGCACGTCCATGCCCAGCTTGGCGCCGATCATCAACAGCGAGTTGCCCATGTTGTAGCGCGCGTCGCCCAGGTAGGCGTAGCTGATGTCGTGCAGCGGCTTGTCGCTGTGCTCGCGCATGGTCAGGGTGTCGGCGATCATTTGGGTTGGGTGGAATTCGGCGGTGAGGCCGTTGAACACCGGCACACCGGCGAACTTGGCCAGCTCTTCGACGATTTCCTGCTCAAAGCCACGGTATTCAATCGCATCGAACATGCGGCCGAGTACGCGGGCGGTGTCTTTCATGCTTTCTTTGTGGCCGATCTGCGACGACACCGGGTCGATGTAGGTGACGTGGGCGCCTTGGTCATGGGCCGCCACTTCGAACGCGCAACGGGTGCGGGTCGAGGTTTTTTCGAAGATCAGCGCGATGTTTTTGCCCTGCAGGTGCGGACGCTCGGTGCCGGTGTATTTGGCGCGCTTGAGGTCGCGGGACAGGTCCAGCAGGTAGTTCAGCTCGCGCGTGGTGTGGTGCATCAGCGAGAGCAGGCTGCGGTTGCGCATGTTAAAAGCCATGGTGGATCTCCTTCTGTTTAGGTTATCCCCTTGGCCGGCGCCTTGTGAGCGGCGGCCAAGGCCTGAAAATTAGTAGTCGATTGGGTCGCGGATGATCGGGCAGGTCATGCAGTGGCCGCCGCCACGGCCGCGGCCGAGTTCACCGGCGCTGATGGTGATGACTTCCACACCGGCCTTGCGTAGCAAGGTGTTGGTGTAGGTGTTGCGGTCGTAGCCGATCACCACGCCTGGCTCCAGGGCGACCACGTTGTTGCCGTCGTCCCACTGCTCGCGTTCGGCGGCGAAGCTGTTGCCGCCGGTTTCGACGACACGCAGGGCCTTGAGGTTGAGTGCGGCGGCCACGGTTTCGAGGAAGTTGGTTTTCTCCCGTTGAATATCGATGCCGTGTGGCTTGCTTTCATCAGGGCGCAGAGTGAAGGGCACGATCTGGTTGACCACTTCGGGGAAGATGGTGACCAGGTCGCGGTCGCAGAAGCTGAACACGGTGTCCAGGTGCATCGCCGCGCGGGATTTCGGCAGGCCGGCAACGATCACGCGTTCCACGGCTTTGTTTTTGAACAGGTTACGCGCCAGTTGGCCAATGGCCTGGTGGGACGAGCGTTCACCCATGCCGATCAACACGACGCCATTGCCGATAGGCATCACGTCGCCGCCTTCCAGCGTGGCGGCACCGTGTTCCTGGTCGGGGTCGCCGTACCAGATCTGGAAGTCCGCGTTGGTGAACTCGGGGTGGAATTTGTAGATGGCCGAGGCCAGCAGGGTTTCCTGACGTCGCGCCGGCCAGTACATCGGGTTGAGCGTCACGCCGCCATAGATCCAGCAGGTGGTGTCGCGGGTGAACTGGGTGTTGGGCAGCGGCGGCAGAATGAAACTTGAGTGGCCGAGGAAGTCGCGGAACATCTCGATGGTTTTGCCACCGAAGCTGCTCGGCAGGTCATCGGCCGACACGCCACCAATCAGGTACTCGCTGATTTTGCGCGGTTCCAGGCTGCGCAACCAGGAGCCGACTTCATCGACCAGGCCCAGGCCCACCGTATTCGCGGTGATCTTGCGTTCCAGGATCCAGTCCAGGGCTTCGGGGATGGCGACGATATCGGTCAGCAGGTTGTGCATTTCCAGCACATCAATGTCCCGCTCGCGCATCTTGGTGACGAAGTCGAAATGGTCGCGCTTGGCCTGGGCCACCCACAGCACGTCATCGAACAGCAGTTCATCGCAGTTGTTGGGGGTCAGCCGCTGGTGGGCCAAACCTGGGGAGCACACCATGACTTTGCGCAGTTTGCCGGCTTCGGAATGTACGCCGTACTTCACTTTTTCCGTGGTCATTACAGATCCTCCAGTGAACAAAGCTTTCTTTAGATAAGAGCTACAGAGTCAAGAAGCCGTCGTAGAGGCCATAAGCAGCCACCAGGGCGCCAATGACGACGGCGGCGAAAATCAGCTTCTCGACGTTGGTGAAAATCGGTTTGCCCAGTTCATGCTTGGCCTTGGCGAACAGGATCACGCCGGGGGCGTAGAGCAGGGCGGAGAGCAGCAGGTATTTGGTGCCGCCGGCGTAGAGCAGCCAGACCGCATAGATCAACGCGATGGCGCCGATGAACAGGTCTTTCTTGCGTTCGCGCAGGGCGTTTTCGTAGGTCTCACCGCGCACTGCCAGCAGCAGGGCGTAAGCCGCCGACCACAGGTAAGGCACCAGGATCATCGAGGTGGCGAGGTAGATCAGCGACAGGTAAGTGCTGGCGGAGAACAGCGTAATCACCAGGAAAATCTGCACCATGGCGTTGGTCAGCCACAGGGCGTTGGCCGGCACATGGTTGGCGTTCTCGCGGCGCAAAAACTCCGGCATGGTGTGGTCTTTGGCAGCGGCGAACATGATCTCCGCACACAGCAACACCCACGACAGCAGTGCGCCGAGCAGCGAGATGATCAAGCCGACGCTGATCAACACCGCGCCCCAGTGGCCGACCACATGCTCAAGCACGGCCGCCATCGACGGGTTCTGCAGCTTGGCCAGTTCCGGCTGGGTCATGATCCCCAGGGACAATACGTTCACCAGCATCAGGAACAGCAGCACGGTGATAAAGCCGATCACGGTGGCCTTGCCCACGTCGCTGCGTTTTTCCGCACGGGAGGAGAAGATGCTCGCGCCTTCGATGCCGATGAACACCCACACGGTGACCAGCATCATGTTGCGCACCTGGTTCATCACACTGCCCAGGTCCGGGTTTTTCACGCCCCAGATGTCAGCGGTGAAGATATCCAGCTTGAACGCGAACAGCGCGATCAACACGAACAGCACCAGCGGCACGATCTTGGCGACGGTGGTCACCAGGTTGATGAACGCGGCTTCCTTGATCCCGCGCAGCACCAGAAAATGCACGGCCCACAGCAACACCGAGGCGCCAATCACTGCCGCCGGGGTGTTGCCTTCGCCAAAGATCGGAAAGAAGTAACCGAGGGTGCTGAACAGCAACACGAAGTAACCGACGTTGCCCAACCAGGCGCTGATCCAGTAGCCCCAGGCGGACGAGAAACCCATGTAGTCGCCGAAGCCGGCCTTGGCGTAGGCGTACACGCCGCCGTCGAGGTCAGGTTTGCGGTTGGCCAGGGTCTGGAACACGAAGGCGAGGGTCAGCATGCCGATGGCGGTAATCACCCAACCGATCAACACCGCACCCACGTCGGCGCTGGCGGCCATGTTTTGCGGCAGTGAGAAGATTCCGCCACCAATCATTGAGCCCACGACCAGTGCAACCAGTGCGCCTAATCGAAGTTTTCCGGGAGATTCAGACATTGCATGACTCCAATGCAGGAGAAGAGAGACCACAGAATAATTCCGTGCGCTGTTCGAACAGCTGACTTAGATCAGGTCATTGGCACATTCCATTGTGAATTAATGACTTAGGAGTAAAATCCTGGGGCGATACTTTTCCTCGCAAAAGCGCGTTCCAGAGCGCTTCTGCGTTGCAGTGATCATGTCGTCAAGAGAGTGGACTGTTGAAACTAGCCCTTTCTGCTGAATGTGCAATCTATTTCGGGACGGGTTACCAAATAGTCAGAGGCTGGCAAAGTGCCTGCCTTATTTAAAATCTAAATAAACCTAAACTTCATAAACAGTCATACCAATGCGTTATGAGCTGACGGTTTTATCGCTGTCTTTAATAAACGCTACACTCGCTGAATTAATTAGTTGAGTGCACGCTTGTTAGCTCAATTGTTATTTATTCAGGAGTTTGCATGTCTCAACCGGCCCCAAAGCTCAAACTCAGCGCGCTGATCGCGCTGGTGGTGGGTTCGATGATCGGCGGGGGGATTTTCTCTTTGCCGCAGAACATGGCCGCGCGCGCCGAGGTGGGCGCCGTGTTGATCGGCTGGGTGATCACCGCCGTGGGCATGCTGACCCTGGCGTTCGTGTTCCAGACCCTGGCCAACCGTAAACCCGAGTTGGATTCCGGGGTGTATGCCTACGCCAAGGCCGGGTTTGGTGATTACATGGGGTTCTCGTCGGCCTGGGGTTATTGGATCAGCGCGTGGATGGGCAATGTCGGTTACTTCGTGTTGCTGTTCAGCACCCTCGGCTACTTTTTCCCAGTGTTCGGCCAGGGCAATACGCCGGTTGCCATCGGCTGCGCGTCGCTGTTGCTGTGGGCTGTGCATTTTCTGGTGATGCGCGGGATCAAGGAGGCGGCGTTCATCAACCAGATCACTACCGTGGCGAAGATTGTGCCGTTGGTGATGTTTGTGGTCATCGCCGCCGTGGCGTTCAAAGCCGATATCTTCACTCGCGATATCTGGGGCCTGGGCAACCCGCAATTCGGCAGCGTGGTTGATCAAGTGCGCAACATGATGCTGGTCACCGTATTTGTATTTATTGGTATCGAGGGCGCCAGCGTGTATTCGGCGCGGGCCGAGAAACGTTCGGACGTCGGCCGGGCCACGGTTATAGGGTTTCTTGGGGTGCTGGCGCTGCTGGTGCTGGTGAATGTGTTGTCCCTGGGGATCATGAGCCAGCCGGAGTTGGCGCAATTGCAAAACCCGTCCCTGGCGGGTGTGCTGGAACATATCGTCGGGCCGTGGGGCGCGATGGCGATCAGTATCGGCCTGGCGGTTTCGTTGCTCGGCGCCTTGCTGTCCTGGGCGCTGCTGTGTGCGGAAATCCTCTACGCCACCGCCCATGACAAGACCATGCCGGCCTTCCTGAAGAAGGAAAACGCCAACCAGGTGCCGGTCAACGCGCTGTGGCTGACCAATGTAATGATCCAGATCTTTCTGGTGATCACGCTGTTTTCCCACAGCACCTACACCACGCTGATTTACCTGGCCTCGTCGATGATTCTGGTGCCGTACCTGTGGTCGGCGGCGTATGCGGTGCTGCTCAGCGGGCGCGGCGAAACCTACGAAGGCGCCCGGCGCCAGCGCATGCAGGACTTGCTGGTGGGCCTGATCGCGCTGGTTTATGCGCTGTGGCTGCTCTACGCAGGGGGCCTGAAGTACCTGATGCTCTCGGCGCTGCTGTATGCGCCCGGTGTGATCCTGTTTGCCCTGGCCAAGCGCGAGCAGGGCCAGCCCTTGTTTACCCACGTGGAAAAAGGCATTTTCAGCTGCGTGGTCGCGGGCGCGGGGCTGGCGGCGTATGGGCTGTATAGCGGGGTGTTGTCGTTGTGAGACTGGCGTATCAGGCGCCCTATGACTGGGCGGCGATGGTGGGCTTTTTGTCGGCGCGGGCGATCACGGGGTTGGAGACTGTTGAGGCTGGCGTCTATCGGCGCAGTATCAGCGTGAATGGGCTGCTCGGCTGGATCAGCGTGGCGCCGGGCGCGGGCGACTGGCTGGAAGTGGATGTTGAGTTTCCTGACGCTGCGGCGCTGCCCGAGATCGAGCGGCGCCTGAGGGCTATGTTCGATCTGGATGCCCAGCCCGAGTTGATCAATGCGCAATTGGCTGTTGACCCGCTGATGGCGCAGTTGGTTGCGGCCCGCCCCGGCCTGCGCGTGCCAGGCACTTGGGACGGGTTGGAACTGGCAATTCGCGCAGTCCTGGGCCAGCAGATCACGGTGGTCGCGGCGATTCGCCTGGCGGGCAAGTTGGTGGCCCAGTATGGCCAGCCATTGCAAACCCCATACGCCGGTATCACGCACGTTTTCCCGACGGCTGAAGTTTTGGCAGCGGCGGATTTGGCCACGCTGGGCATGCCGAAAGCACGGGGGCGCACCTTGTCCGGGGTGGCCCAGGCGTTGTTGGATGATTCGCAGCTGTTTGAGCCCAAGGCCAGCCTCCAGGAAGGCGTGGCGCGGTTGGTGGCCTTGCCGGGGATTGGTGACTGGACGGCGCAGTACATCGCCATGCGCCAGTTGCGTGAGCCGGATGCGTTTGCGTCAGGGGATATTGGCTTGATCAATGCGTTGGCGGCGCTGGAAGGTGGGCCGGTCAGTGCTCGACAGTTGCTGGCGCGGGCTGAGGCGTGGCGGCCGTTGAGGGCGTATGCGGCGCAGCATTTGTGGACGTCGTTGAGCCGGGTGGATTAGTGGCGTCTGGGAGGGCCTTATCGCGGGCAAGCCCGGCTCCCACCGTTGACCGAGTTGTCTGAACGGTACTCGGTCAACGGTGGGAGCTGGCTTGCCTGCGATAGCGGACTTCAAGTCACCACTGAGCCCGATGTGAACCCAATTCCCCCGCCGGCAAATCCCACTGCAACGGCGTACCACTGATGCTCACCGGCGCCAGCAACCGATGGGCCAGGCCCCACGCCGTCTGCTCCTCCACCACACCTTGATCACTCGGTTCTTCGGCCCGCAACGCCGGCTGCTCCGGCACTTGCCCGGCCTCCACCAGCAACTTCGCCGTACGTGCCAATGATAACCGCGCCGCGCCGCCACGCCCGGTGTTCAAGCGTTCGCTCAACGCCTGAATCGCACTGGCCGCCATCAAATACCCAGTGGCATGATCCAACGCCTGCAACGGCAGCGGCACCGGTTTGTCCGCGTGTTTCCAGGCCATGCCCGCGTCGGCAATCCCGCTGCTCATCTGCACCAGGCTGTCGAAGCCGCGCCGATTGCGCCACGGGCCGCTCCAGCCATAGGCGTTGAGGCTTACGTCGATCAGGCCGGGGGCGAGGGTTTGCAGTTTAGCGGCGGTGTAGCCCAGTTGCTCAAGGGCGTCGGCGCGGTAGCCGTGGAACAGAATGTCGGCGGACTTGAGCAAGCTTTCAAACACTTGTCGGCCTTCGGGGCTTTTCAGGTCGAGGCGTGCGCAGCGTTTGCCCAGGGTCATTTCCGGCACTACGCCGGGTTCGTTCCAGGTCGGTGAGTCGATGCGCAGCACATCGGCGCCCAGCCCCGCGAGGAAACGACTGGCCACGGGGCCGGCCAGCACGCGGGTCAAGTCCAGCACTTTAATGCCCGCCAGCGGGCGCGCTACCGAGCCGAGCCAGGGTTTGTCGGTGGTGGGGTCGAAGGTCTGGCGCTGCACCAGCGCTTCGGTATTCACCGCCAACCCTTGGGGATGGGTTTGCCAGGCCTGCCATGAACGCATCTGCGCCGCGCAGCCGCCGGCCTCGACAATCGCCTGTTCCAGTTCGGCGGCGTTCCATGTCGCAACGTTGCTGGCCATCTCGGCGCGGTCATTGACCTTGCCCAATACGCGCTCGGCGGCGGCTCGGTGGTGCGGCGCATTGGTGTGTAAACGAATCCAGCCATCGGCGCTGGCGTAGTCACCGGCTACCGGGTCCCATAACGACGGCGTTTGCCAGCCCACGGGGCGAATCGAGGACGAGAACCAGAAGGAGGCGAGGCGCCGGTCCACACTGACGCTGGGCAAACGCCCGGTCTGTTGGCGGATCAATTCGGCGATGGCCTGGCCGGCAGCGCCGAGGCTGGCACTGGCCAGTTCGGTCACGGCAAAGGCCGAGGGCAAGGCGCCAGCCTCTGTGAAGGTCAATGGGGTGTGTGGTAGGTCGAGTGCGGCTTGGATGGGAGTCAGCAGGTCAGTCATCAAAGGCCCTCCGTAAGAGAAGGGCCACTATAGAAGATCCTCACACCGGTGTGACAACCCCCGGCGCCAACGGCAGGTCGATGCTGGCGATAAAACCACCGTCGGGGTGGTTGGCCAGGATCAGGCTGCCGCCATGGCGTTCCGCCGCGCGCCTGGCAATCGCCAGCCCCAGGCCGTGGCCTTGGGCCGTTTGGCCGGGGGCGCGGTAAAACGGCTCGCCCAGTTGGTTCAGGTGTTCGGCGTCGACACCGGGGCCATGGTCACGCACGCTGATCAGAATTCGCTCGCCTTGGCACTGCGCGCGTAACTCGATCGGCAAGCCCTGCGGGTTGAAGCGCTGGGCGTTGCGCAGCAGGTTATCCACCGCGCGTTCGATCATGGTCGGCCAGCCCTTGAGTAGCAGTTCGTTGTCGGCGGTCAGTTGCACCGTCTGGTCGGGCGCGCTCAGCTGGGCATCCTTTTGCAGGGTCTTGAGCAGCGTGTTGAGGTCCACGTCTTCGGCACTGGCGTTGTCGGCATCGACGCGGGCCAGCACCAGGATTTCGCTGATCAAGGCTTCCAGGCGATCACATTCACGGGTCAGGCGTGGCCAGAGTCTTTCGCGTTCTTCGGGGCTGGCGCGTTCGGCCAACGCCAGGGCGATGCGCAAACGGGCCAGGGGCGAGCGCAGTTCATGGGACACGTCGCGCAGCAACTGGCGCTGGCTGCCGATCAGGCTTTGCAGGCGTGCGCCCATGCGGTTGAAGTCGGTGGCCAAGACGCCGAACTCATCGCGCCGGTTGGCCAGGCGCGCCAGGCTGTTTTGCTGGTAGGTGGTCTGGCCCAAGTCATGCACCGCGCCGCGCAGGCGGCTGAGTGGGCGGGTGATGGACAGCGTCACCAGCAGGCTGAACAGGGTCAGTACCACCAGCGCAATCGCCAGCGCGCTCAGCGGCCAGAGCAGGCTGCTGCGGTGCCAGGCGTCCAGTTCCGGGTGTGGGATGCGGTAGATCAGCAGGTAGGTGTCGCCGGTTTTCTCGCTGGTGTACTCGGCGGTCAAGCGGCGCCAGGGCAGGTGGCCGTCCTGGCTGTCATTCTGGCGCGCCTCGAAGGCTGCGGCGCGCCGGGGGAAGGTGCCGCGCACCACCGGCTCGCCGCTTTCATTCAGCACTTGCACGTCGATGTGATACTGGCGTTTGCGTTGTTGCAGCAAATCCTGGGCAGCGTCCTCGCCCTGGGCTTCGTAGAGTTGCGTCCACTCTTGCGCCAGGTTGTTGAGGCCGGGGTGGCGGCTGAGAATCCAGGCGTCCTGGTTGAGCATGTGCCCAAGCAGGATCGACAGCCCGGCAACCAGGGCGATGGCCAGCCAGAAACTGGCCAGGATGCGCCAGAACAATGAACGCACAGGAAACCCTC
Organism: Pseudomonas sp. ArH3a; assembly: GCF_022648765.1. NCBI lineage: Bacteria > Pseudomonadati > Pseudomonadota > Gammaproteobacteria > Pseudomonadales > Pseudomonadaceae > Pseudomonas > Pseudomonas sp. ArH3a. The sequence goes on along the minus strand of NZ_CP080330.1, from coordinate 5,569,521 downwards.
AAACAGGAAAAGCCCAGCGGCGTGAGCCACTGGGCTGGGGGAGTTAACGCTCGCGCATTATTGCGCTTTTTGCGGCTGCTGGGCTTTCCAGGCTTGGAATTCCTTCCACTCGGCGCGACGTTCGGCTTGTTTCTTGACGATCTCGTCGAATTTCTTCTGTTGATCGGGTTTCAGCACGGCGCGGATGTCGGCCTGGGTTTTTTGCTTGCCAGCGGCGATTTCGTCCTGCATGGCTTTCTGGTCTGCGGCTGGGAGTTTGTCCAGGTACTTTTTGACCAGGTCTTTGCGAGCGTGCCATTGGTCGCCCATCAGTTTGCCGATTTGCTGGCGTTGTTCGCGGCTCAGGTCGAGCTGGCTGAAGGGGCCGCCTTTGCCACGCGGACCGTGTTCGCCGCCGTGGCCTGGGCCACCCATCATGTGGCCTTCAGGGCCGCCCATCGGGCCTGGGCCTTCTGGCATGGCGGCCATGGCGATGGTTGGCAGGGCAGCGGCGAACATCAAAGCGATAAGGGTCTTGCGCATGGTGATTCTCCTGTCTCTATTCCGGTGAGTCCGGATGTGAGTAGGTTACGCAGATCAAGGTCAGCGGCGGTCAGGTGAGGGTAAAGCTTGGGTAAAGAGGGTTTTGGTGGGGGCTGACAAAACCATTGAGCCGCAGGCGATTAATTGTGGGAGCTGGCTTGCCTGCGATGCGGACACCTCGGTTTTTCAGTGGCACCCAGTTGATGCCATCGCAGGCAAGCCAGCTCCCACAGGGGAGCGGTGTTGCGTTCAGAGGCTGTAGTAGTACCCGCGACTACGCAACGCCACGATCCGTGGCCGGCCATCCGGGTGTGGGCCGATCTTCTTGCGCAGGTTGCTGACGTGCATGTCCAGGCTGCGATCGTAAAGGGTCAGCTTGCGGCCCAGGGCGATCTGCGCCAGTTCCTGCTTGTCCAGCGGCTCGCCGGGCTGGCGCAGCAAGGCTTCGAGCAGGCGGCTTTCGGAGACGGTGAGGGCGAATTCCTGTTCATCGATGGTGACCACACCGCGCACTGGGCTAAAGCACAGGTCGCCCAGTTCCAGCTGGGTCGACACGGCGGTCGGGTGGCTGCGGCGCAGCACGGCACGTAGGCGCGCAGTCAGTTCGCGCGGGTCGCAGGGCTTGGCCAGGTAATCATCGGCACCCAGTTCCAGGCCGAGGATGCGGTCCAGCGGCTCGCCACGGGCCGAGAGCATCAGCACCGGCAAGTCCGGGTGGTCGTTACGCAGCTGTTTGAGCAACTCCAGGCCACTGCCGTCTGGCAGCATCACGTCAAGCACCACCGCCGCCGGGGCGCTGTCGGCCAAGGCTTTGCGCGCGCTCAAGCCGTCGTGGCAGGCGCGCACCTGGAAACCTTCCTGGCTCAGCCAACTGGTCAGCAGCTCACAGAGCTCCTGGTCATCATCTATCAGTAACAGCTCGCTCATGACTCACTCAATTTAGCCATTGTCGACGGCGACGGTGCCCACCGCTGGCGAAGATCCCGCACAGCAACGCGATCAGTGCGACGGCCCCACCAGTGACAAACCACTGCTGTTGCTCGGTCAGCCAGCGGGTCAAGGCGCCGCCCTGTGTTTCTTTGAGTTGCTGGGCCAGGCGTTGGTTCTCCTGGCGCAAGCGATTCAGTTGGGCGCTTTCGCGAGCAGCGTCTGCGGTTTGCAGTTGCTTGCTCAACGCTTCACGCAGGCGTTCGCTTTCTTTCAAACGTTGCTGCAATTCGGTGATCTGGCTGCCGGCACTCAAAGACAAGGGCGTGGAACTGCCGGTGTTCGAGGTTTCTTCAGCGTGGGCCGTAGCCCCGATCGTTAACACTGCCAACAGACACAACTGACGTAAGCGCATCGGAACTCCTGATTCCACACGAATATTCAGAACGTTGTCGGCAGGTTACCCAGAATAATGAGCAATTAGGAGCGCGCCGAACGCAATTGCTTCGGCGCGACTTTACTCAAGAAAGCTTGTTTAAGGCAGGACTTGCTTAAACGGCTTGATCACCACATCCGCGTAGACACCCGCCGCGATATACGGGTCGGCCTTGGCCCAGGCTTGGGCGTCGGCGAGGGAGGCGAACTCGGCGATGATCAAGCTACCGGTGAAACCCGCCGCGCCTGGGTCATTGCTGTCCACTGCCGGGTGCGGACCGGCCAGCACCAGGCGGCCTTCGGCTTGCAGTACTTTGAGGCGCTCCACGTGAGCCGGGCGCACGCTCAGGCGTTTTTCCAGCGAGTTGGCAACGTCGGTAGCAATGATGGCGTAGAGCATGTCAGTCCTCGGTTTTCGGCGTAGTAGGGTCGGTGTCATGCAGGTGGCGCGACAGGTAGATGCCCTGGCCGATCAGGAACAATACGGTCAGGCCCAGGCTGCCGAACACCTTGAAGTCAACCCAGTAGTCTTGGAAGGTAAAGGCCACGAACAGGTTGGCGGCGCCGCAGAACAGGAAAAACACGACCCAGGCCACGTTCAAACGTGTCCACACCGGCTCCGGCAGGGTCAGCGCGTGGCCCATGATCCGCTTGATCAGCAGGCGATCACCGATGAAGTGGCTGCCGATAAACGCCAGGGCGAACAGCCAGTTCACCACCGGGGCTTTCCATTTAAGGAAGGTTTCGCTGTGGAAGGCCAGGGTCAGGCTGCCGAAGACCAGGCAGGCGACCAGGGTCAGCCATTGGCTTTTCTCGAGTTTGCGTTGGGAGATGAAGAGGGCGCCGTAGACCACCAAAGAGCTGATGATCAGTACCGCGGTGGCGCTGTAGATGCCTCCGACGTTCAGCTCATGGCCGGCGATATCGATGACCCTGGGGTCGAGTTTGTAAACGATGAAAAACAGCAACAGCGGGATGAAGTCGATGAATTGTTTCACAGTAAGAGCCAGAAGCTGGATGTGGCGGCATAATAACAAACATCCTTGGTAGCGAAAGCGCCAGCTGACTTGAGGTTACACACTTCCGTGAATGTTGATTTGCACTGCCACAGCACGGCCTCCGACGGCGCCCTGGCGCCCGCGGTACTGGTTGCGCGTGCGTTTGAAAAAGGCGTGCGAGTTCTGTCGTTGACCGACCACGACACCCTCGAAGGCCTCGATGAGGCCCGTACGGCGGCGCATGTGTTGGGCATGCAGCTGGTCAACGGCGTGGAATTGTCCTGCACCTGGGGCGGCGCCACTATTCATGTGCTCGGTTACGGCTTTGATCAAAACGCTCCAGCGTTAGTCGCAGCCATCGCCCAATTGCACGATGGCCGCTGGCTGCGGTCCGAAGAAATAAGCCGCAAGCTCGGCCTTAAAGGCATGCCCAATGCCCTCGATGGCGCCCGCGCCATCCAGCAGGAACTGGGCGACAGCGGCAATGCACCGGCCCGGCCGCACTTTGCCGACTGGATGGTGCGTGAAGGTTTTGTTAAGGACCGCGCCGAAGCGTTTCGCAAATGGCTGGGCGCCGGCAAGTTGGGTGACGTCAAGCAACACTGGCCGACCCTGGAAGACACCGTCGGCACCCTGCGGGCCGCCGGGGCATGGGTTAGCCTGGCGCATCCTTGGCATTACGATTTCACCCGCAGCAAGCGCCGCAAGCTGATTGCCGACTATATTGGAGCGGGTGGCCACGCAATCGAAGTGGTCAACGGGCACCAACCCGCCGAACAGGTGGGCAGCCTGGCGATTCTTGCGCGCGAATTTGGTCTGCTGGTCAGCGCCGGCAGTGATTTTCATGGCCCAGGCGGCTGGTCCGAGATTGGCGAGTATCGCCAGGTCCCGGAAGACCTGCCGCTGTTGTGGGGGCGATTCAAGCATGACCCCATTATTGCCACCGTCTGAACAGGTAGAGCAAGTGAGTCAATTCTTCCAGATTCATCCGGAAAACCCGCAAGCGCGCCTGATTAAACAGGCCGTGGAGATCATTCGCGCCGGCGGCGTGGTGATCTACCCAACCGACTCGTCCTACGCGATTGGTTGCCAGATCGGCGACAAGAACGCGGTTGAACGGGTCAGACGCCTGCGTAACCTGGACAAGAACCACAACTTTGCGCTGATCTGCAGCGATTTGTCCCAGTTGGGCCTGTTCGCCAAGGTCGACACCGGCACCTTCCGCCTGCTCAAAGCCCATACGCCGGGGCCTTACACCTTTATTCTGAATGCCACCCGCGAAGTGCCGCGGCTGTTGCTGCACCCTAAGAAGCGCACCATCGGCCTGCGCGTGCCGGAACATCCGATTGCCCTGGCGTTGCTGGCTGAGCTGGGTGAGCCGTTGATGAGCGTGTCGTTGATCCTGCCCGGCGAAGAAGAGCCGTTGTACGACCCTTACGAAATGCGCCGCCTGCTGGAGAAACACGTCGACCTGATCATCGACGGCGGCTACGGCGGCAACAAAGCCTCCACCGTGATCAACCTGGCCGATGGCGAGCCGGAAGTGGTGCGGGTGGGCTGCGGCGACCCGACGCCCTTTATGGTCGAGGCCTGAATGTCGGTGGTGGAAACTGTCGACAGCCAGGCCGGCGCCCAGCAGGAACTGCCCTTTGCCATGGTCTATGGCCAGGCAGTCCTGGAAATGCCGCTGGATTTGTACATCCCGCCGGACGCCCTGGAGGTCTTCCTTGAAGCCTTCGAAGGCCCGCTGGACTTGCTGCTGTACCTGATCCGCAAACAGAACATCAACATCCTCGACATCCCCGTGGCGGAAATTACCCGCCAGTACATGGGCTATGTCGAGTTGATGCAGACGGTGCGCCTGGAGCTGGCGGCCGAGTACCTAGTGATGGCCGCCATGCTCGCCGAGATCAAGTCGCGCATGCTGTTGCCGCGCTCGGAGACCATCGAGGCCGAAGAAGACGACCCGCGCGCCGAACTGATCCGCCGCCTGCAAGAGTACGAGCGCTTCAAGGCGGCTGCCGAAGGCATCGACGGCTTGAGCCGCGTTGGCCGTGATGTGGTGGTGCCCAAGCTCGACGCCCCGGAAGCCCGGGCGCGCAAGCTATTGCCGGACGTGAGCCTGGAAGAATTGCTGATGTCCATGGCCGAAGTACTGCGCCGTGGCGACATGTTTGAAAGCCATCAGGTCAGCCGCGAGGCCTTGTCGACCCGCGAGCGCATGAGCGATGTGCTTGAGCGCCTCAAGGGGGGCGGGTTTGTACCCTTTGTCGAGCTGTTCACCAAAGAAGAAGGGCGTCTGGGGGTGGTGGTGACCTTTATGGCGGTGCTTGAACTGGTCAAGGAATCCTTGGTCGAGCTGGTCCAGAATGAGCCTTTTGCGGCTATCCACGTGCGGGCGCGAGCCGAATAAAGAGCTGAATCGATGAATTTGACTGAACCCCGCGAACTGGCGCCGCTGCTGGAAGCCTTTCTCCTGGCCTCGGGTAAACCGCAATCCCTGGAGCGCCTGTTCGAACTCTTTGAAGAGGCTGAGCGCCCTGAGCCGCCTGTGTTCAAGAAGGCCCTGGAAATCCTGCGCAAGTCCTGCGACGGCCGTGCGTTTGAGTTGCGCGAAGTGGCGTCGGGTTATCGCCTGCAGATTCGTGAGAAGTTTTCCCCGTGGGTCGGTCGCTTGTGGGAAGAGCGCCCGCAGCGTTATTCACGGGCAATGCTGGAGACCATGGCGTTGATCGCCTATCGCCAGCCGATCACTCGGGGCGAGATCGAGGACGTGCGCGGCGTGGCGGTCAACAGCCACATCGTCAAGACACTGCTGGAGCGCGAGTGGATCCGCATCGTTGGCTACCGTGACGTGCCCGGCAAGCCGGCGATGTTCGCCACCACCAAGGTGTTCCTCGACCACTTCAACCTGAAAAACCTCGACGACCTGCCGCCGTTGGCCGAACTGCGCGAGATGGAAACTGAGCCGGTGCTGGACTTCGACGACGCGCCGGTCCCGGCCAGCTTGCAGGAACTGGCAGACGCCACGGCAGAGCCGGAAGAACCAAAGGATGAAACCAGCTTCCACACCTTGTTGCTGGAACTGGACGACATGGAGCAGGGGATCAAGACCGACTTCGACGACTTGCTGCGTGACGGTGCGGTTGAGCCTGAAACTCAGGTGAACGTTGAAAACGAGCCTGAGGTCGATAGTGAAGCTGAGGCCGAACCCGAACCCGAACCCGAAATCGAGCCTGAGGAAGACATTCTCGGTGTGGCCGAAGCTCGCGAGAAGCTCCTGGCCGCTGTCGCCGCCTTGGGGCAACCCGAATTGAGTGACGAAGAGGCTGAAGCACAAGCGTTGGCCGAAGCCATCGAAAACGAGCGCCGCTCGTTTGAGCCCTGACTCACCCGCAGGGCCGAGCCGTCAGCCAGCTGCGTGGCAGGCGTGTTACCTGTTAGTTCTGACAGTTGTTTGGTTGTGACGCGCGGCGTTTACTCGCTAAGCGCCATTACGGCTGTGCCGTTTCATTCGTGGTGGTTGTAATCCCGTTCTTTTGACTTGGATGACCCTTCATGAAAATTACTCGTCAACGCATCACTGCCTCGCTGGGCGTGATGGCTTTAATCGGTTCGGCTGTTTTTACCTGCGCTTATGCGGTGGCAGCGACGTACAACCCACTCAGTGGCGACGTCAGCGTCAACATTGTCGCGGGTGCCGCGCCCACTGGCGCTATTGGTCTGAGCGCCGGGCCTACGGGTGTAGAACGCGCCGTTTACTATCGCCCTGGTTCCTCTGACGCGCTGTGGATCGGTGCGTCCAACACGTTGCCTCAGGGATGCAAACCCACTGAATTCAAGGATGATGACGGCACTGCGATTCCGGTCTGGGTCAAGTTGAAATGCAATGCAGAAGACTGGCAAGGCAAACTGTCCAAGACGGGTAAGGTATTCAGCGTCAAGCGCCTCTGATACAGGCCGCTGTGTTTTGATCGTTCCCACGCTCTGCGTGGGAACGCCGCCTGGACGCTCTGTGTCCGTTTGTGACGCGTAGCGTGGGAACGAGAGTTATAGCGATGATTTCCACCAAAGACCCTTGCATCAGCATCTGCAAATTCAGCGACGACATCTGCGTCGGCTGTGGCCGCAGCAAGGGCGAAATCCGCGCCTGGAAGAAACTCGACAAAGTCGACAAACGCACGGTACTGGCCGAAGCCGAGCTGCGGCTGCTGGCGCTGGGCGCCACCGGTCGGCGGAAAAGCAAATGACTTGGGCGTTATCGACTAGTCTCTGATGCGTAACGCGCGCCATGCGCGTATGATTCGCGACCCTTTGGCGACGTATTCGGCCAAAGCCCCGCTTTCAACACTCTTCAGGCCACGCCTGAATCGACCCACCGGGAGGTGCTTAAGATGAACGACCAAGACCAGAACGACAGCCAGGAAATCGGCCCAGCAGGCGAAAAACTGCAAAAGGTGCTGGCGCGTATCGGCGTGGGCTCGCGCCGCGACGTCGAAGCCTGGATCACCCAGAAGCGCATCAAGGTCAACAGCGTAGAAGCCACCCTTGGCCAGCGCGTCGACCTGCACGATGCAATCACCATTGATGGCAAGGTCATCAAGCGTGAAGAGGCCGCCGAATCGGTGCGCCGCGTGATCATGTACAACAAGCCTGATGGCGAAATCTGCACCCGTGACGACCCGGAAGGCCGTCCGACCGTGTTCGACAAGATGCCTAAGCCTAAAGAAGGCCGCTGGATCAACATCGGCCGTCTGGACATCAACACCACCGGCTTGCTGATGTTCACCACCGACGGTGAACTGGCCAACCGCCTGATGCACCCGTCCTACGAGATGGACCGCGAGTACGCGGTGCGTGTACGTGGCGAAGTCGATGACGAGATGATCGAGCGCTTGAAAGCCGGCGTGGTCCTTGAAGACGGCCCGGCCAAGTTCACCGACATCAAGCAGGCGCCCGGCGGCGAAGGTTTCAACCACTGGTACCACTGCGTGGTGATGGAAGGCCGTAACCGTGAAGTACGTCGCCTGTGGGAATCCCAGGGCCTGGTGGTTAGCCGCCTGAAGCGCGTGCGTTTCGGCCCGGTGTTCTTGAACTCCGACCTGCCGATGGGCCGCTGGCGCGAAATGAGCCAGTACGAAGTCGACATCCTCAGCGCCGAAGTCGGCCTGACGCCGGTTGCTATGCCGCAGATGAACGCCAAGAGCAAAGACAAGCTTGAGCGTATGCAGCGTAAATCGTCGCGCCCTGTGGCGCGCACCGAACGTGTTGCCCGCACCCTGCGCCCCGCGCTGAATGCACCGGCCACCGGCGGTCGTATCTCCCGTGAGCCGCACATCGAAGGCGAGCGTCGCCCAACGGCGCCGTCCCGTCAGGAAGGCGAGCGTGCACCGCGCACCCCGCGCCCTGCGCGTGGTGGCGAAGCCCCAAGTGGCGGTCGCGGTAACCGTGGTGAAGGCCGTGGTGCTCCGGCATCCGACCGCCCAGCCGACAGCGCCAACACCAAGCGCCCAGCCAAGCCCGCGCCGAAAAAGCGTCCAGGCTTGAAACTGGTCGCCGACGAGCCATCGGGCAAGCGCCGTGGCGCCCCGGCGGGTTCCGGTCAGCGTCCTGGTTTTGGTCGCAAGAAGCCGCAGTGATGTAACGGCTGCACAAAAACGCCAACCTTAGGGTTGGCGTTTTTTTTGGTCTCAATTTGGCAATCCATTCAAGTGTGGGAGCTGGCTTGCCTGCGATGGCATCACCGCAGTCTGTCTGATAGACCGAGGTGCCTATATCGCAGGCAAGCCAGCTCCCACATTGATCCTCAGTGTCTCTGGTATTTGGGCTCTAAAATGCAAACGTCCCATCAAACACTGGCTTGTCATCCAGTGCCAACACCCCGCTGGCAAAGATCAAATCCAAATGATGGCTGCCTTTCTGCCCGCCACCCAAGCCCAGGTGCAAACCGCAGTGGCGCTCTTCAAACCCGGCGTTGCGCGCATACAAATCCTTGACCCCTTCATTGGTGCCAATCCCCAGCTCTTCCACGCGGCGGTTGGACGGGTTGGCATTCAGGTATTTGTTGAAGTCATCCGCCAGCCCCGGCACGTCGCTGGCCACGCTGCAAATCGTCGAGTTCTCGATCCACAGCTCCAGCGGTGATTGCAGCACGCCGTATTTGCGCGCAAACGGAATGGTGCTCAGAAAGGTGCCGACAAACCGCACCTGGCCGTTGATGGCCTCGCTGTGGGTGGCGATCTCGCCCGGCGCCAGGTCGTGGTTGCCGACGCCGTTGATATTGGTCCACTTCTTGATGCTGCTCATCGGCGCTTCCAGGCGTGAGCCGTGCTTGTCGGTAAAGCTCAGCACGTTGGCCTGGGACATGCGCCGGATCAGCGTGGCGTTGAGGTCGGCAATGCGCTGTGGCTCGACGCTGAAGGTGTCGTAGAAGTAGTCGCCATAATCCTTGAACAGCAGGGATTTCTTCCAGTGCTCAGCCATCACGCCGTGCAGGGCGCGGATGAAGTCCGGGCCTTCGGCGCGTGGGTTGGGCAGGGTCGAGGAGTCGTAGAGAAACAGGTACAGGTCGCAGGCTTCGATGGCTTGGGCCAGGGTCTCGCTGGCGGCCAGGTCCAGGCGCTGCACCTGGAAATTGAAGCGGGCGGCGCTGCCATGGGTGATCGTTTGGGCGATGGCGTCGTAGCGCTCGGTATGGCCCAGCAGCACGGTAGGGCGGCTCAGGCCGTTGAGGGCCGGGTGGTGTGCGAGGTAGTAGAGAAAGTGTTCGACGGCGCGGGCCTTGTCCATGACGTGTGTCCTTGTGTGCCTTGGGTAAGGGGGCAGATGCCGTGCACTGCATCTGCCGGATGCCTGCCGGGTGTTAGAAAGGCCACATCGCCGTGCCAAATGGCACAACGGCATCGGCTTGCATCATTTCAACGGCGGCCTCATGGGTCGGCGCTTCAAACCAATCGTCGAGTTGCAGTTCGGTTTCCAGGTCGTTTTCCAGTGCTTGCATGGTGTATCTCCTAGAGGACGTTGTTTGAGAACGGCTTGCCAGCGGGCTTCGCTGGGCAAGTGGAAGAACCTAGGCGAGAGTGTTTCGGAATGCAAAAAATTTATTGACACGGTCTCATTTGGATTTTTTCTTCTGTTTTTTCATCGCTTATGTTTTTCCAGAAAAAACAGCGAGCTGGCTGAACCGATTGATCAGACATTGCCCGCCGACAATTTTCTGGAGGATGACGGATTCAGCTGCCTGTAACGCTGGGTTTACGCGATGTAACGTAAAAATTACGCAATGGGCCAGTCATTTATGGGCGGTGTCTTGCTGTAAGGAATCTCTGACAGATTGTCGCAAGCGCTCTGCAGGGGCGCCCAGAAGCTGTCGAGCGATGTACAATGCGCCGCGTTTTACTGTGACCCTCCTTGCGTTCCCACGCAAAAGGCCAAGACCCAGGGTTTACCCACCCTGATCACTCCGCCCTGCCACGAGCCGGACGGGTTCGATTTCGTCACAGATAAAAACAAACAGGTGACGCATGACCGTTAGAAAGACGCTGTACTCCTGGTGCCTGCGCTGGGGTTTGAGCGGCGCTGCTTGAGTCGAGATTCAAGGCAGCAACGTGCATTCAACATCATCAAACCTTGCGTGAGACCCTTTTCATGAGTGGACCCCATTCCCCTTCAGGCGAGCTGAAACGCGGCCTGAAAAATCGGCATATCCAGTTGATCGCCCTCGGCGGCGCCATCGGCACCGGCCTGTTCCTGGGCTCGGCTGGGGTGCTCAAATCCGCCGGCCCTTCGATGATCCTGGGCTATGCCATCTGCGGCTTTATCGCCTTCATGATCATGCGCCAGCTCGGCGAAATGATCGTCGAAGAGCCGGTCGCCGGTTCCTTCAGCCACTTTGCCCACAAGTACTGGGGCGGTTTCGCCGGCTTCCTGTCGGGCTGGAACTGCTGGATCCTGTACATCCTGGTCGGCATGTCGGAGCTGACGGCTGTCGGCAAATATGTGCACTACTGGTGGCCTGAGATCCCGACCTGGGTCTCGGCAGCAGCGTTTTTCGTGCTGATCAACCTGATTAACTTGGCTAACGTCAAAGTATTTGGTGAAGCCGAATTCTGGTTCGCCATCATCAAGGTGGTGGCCATCGTCGGCATGATCGCCCTGGGCAGCTACTTGCTTGCCAGCGGCAGCGGCGGCCCGCAAGCTTCGGTCAGCAACCTGTGGGAGCACGGTGGGTTCTTCCCACACGGCGTGGGCGGATTGGTGATGGCCATGGCGATCATCATGTTCTCCTTCGGCGGCCTGGAAATGCTCGGCTTTACCGCAGCCGAAGCTGACCAGCCACGCACCGTGATCCCCAAGGCGATCAACCAGGTGATCTACCGCATCCTGATCTTCTACATAGGCGCACTGGTAGTGCTGTTGTCGCTGACGCCATGGGACAGCCTGCTGGCGTCCCTCAACGCGTCCGGCGATGCCTATAGCGGCAGCCCGTTCGTGCAGGTGTTCTCGATGCTGGGCAGCAACACTGCCGCGCATATCCTCAACTTCGTGGTGCTCACTGCGGCGCTGTCGGTGTACAACAGCGGCACCTACTGCAACAGCCGCATGCTGCTGGGCATGGCCGAGCAGGGCGATGCGCCCAAGGCCTTGGCGAAAATCGACAAGCGCGGCGTACCGGTGCGTTCGATTCTGGCCTCAGCGGCGATCACCCTGGTGGCGGTGCTGATGAACTACCTGATCCCGCAACACGCGCTGGAACTGCTGATGTCGTTGGTAGTGGCCACGCTGGTGATCAACTGGGCGATGATCAGCTTCTCGCACTTCAAGTTCCGCCAGCACATGAACCGCACCGGCCAAGTGCCGTTGTTCAAGGCGCTGTGGTACCCGTACGGCAACATCCTCTGCGTGGCCTTCGTGGTGTTTATTCTGGGGACCATGTTGATGATCCCGGGCATTGACCGTTCGGTGTACGCAATCCCGGTGTGGGTGGCGTTCATGGGGCTGTGCTACTGGATCAAGAACAAGCGCAGCGCCGAAGCGGCACTGACCGCGACGAGTGCGGCGTTGAAGTAAGCCGTATCGCATCAACAGAAAGCCCGGCGCCTTGCCGGGTTTTTTGTGGGCGTCGACAGGTTAAACTCCCGACCTTGTTTTTATCGACCCTTGCCTAGGAGGCCCCATGCAGCACACCGACATCGACGGCGGCAGCTTGCAGCGCGATGCGCTGGAAGACTTGATCGACCAGCACAGCGGGCCGTTGCGCCTGATTGGCGTGGACCTGAGCGGGGCGGATCTGTCGCGCATGGTGCTGGACCACTGGGTGTTCGAGCGTTGCATTCTGGTGCAGACGTCCTTCCTGGGTTCGCGCCTTGAAGGCACCCAATGGACCAGTTGCCGCGCAGCCCACGCCATATTCGAGGCGGCGAACCTGTTGGAGGCGCAGTTCAACAGCTGTGACCTGAACAACACCCGCTGGCAGCGCAGCAAACTGTCCCAGGCCAGTTTTGCCCACTGCAAGCTGACCGGCGCCAACTTCACCCACTGCGCGTCCCTGGGCTTGAGCTTCAGCGAAACCCGCCTTAACAGCGCGTTTTTGTCCGGCCTGTCGTTTGCCCGAACGGTGCTGAATAACTTGGACTTTTCCGACAGCGACTTGTCGGATGCTGACTTTCGCAAGGCCGAATTGATCGACTGCAGCCTCGCCCATGCGCGTATCAACGGCGCCAATTTTGCCGGTGCCGACCTGCGCGGTGCGGATTTGAGCGGTTTTCGCCTCAATGATGCCAAACTGTTCAAAGGCGCCGTGATTTCCAAAGCCCAGGCGTCGATGTTGTTGTCCGAGTTGGGCTTGTCCGTTGCCTAAGGTTTTTGAGTGATGCTGGTTATTTCCAACAACGTGCACCTGCCCGATGCCGAGATCGAGCTGACCGCCATTCGCGCCCAAGGCGCCGGTGGGCAGAACGTCAACAAGGTCTCGAGCGCGGTGCACTTGCGGTTTGATATTCCGGCGTCGTCGTTGCCGGACTTTTACAAGGAACGGCTGCTGGCGCTGCGCGACAGCCGTATCACCAGTGAAGGCGTGTTGGTGCTCAAGGCCCAGCAATACCGGACCCAGGAACAGAATCGCGCGGACGCGCTGGAACGCTTGGTGGAGTTGATCCTCCGCGCCACTAAAGTCGAGAAGAAGCGCCGCCCGACCAAACCGACGTTGGGCTCAAAGAAGCGTCGCCTGGAGTCCAAGACCAAGCGCGGCAGTATCAAGGCCGGGCGCGGTAAGGTCGACTTCTAGGCGTCGCGCATCTCGCGGGCTTTGGGCGCTTTCCGGTACAGGTACACGCTCAGCAGCAAGCCACCGGCGGCGGCGAGGGCGGCGAAGAGGAAGATCGAGGCAAAGCCGAAGCCTGCCGCCACTGCACCCGCCAGTGGGCCGGTGATGCCCAGCGACAAGTCGATAAACAGCGAATAAGCCCCCACCGCCGAACCACGGCTGGAGGCTGGCACCAGATTGACCGCCTCCACCCCCAGGGCCGGAAACACCAGGGAAAAGCCAAACCCGCTCAACGCCGCGCCAGCCAAGGCCAGGTGAGCATCCGGTGCCAGCCACAGCAACAACAGGCCGAGGATCTCCACCGACAGGCAGGCAATCGCTACGCGAAACCCACCGATACGGTTGATCAAGTTGCCGAACAGCAGGCGTGCGCCGATAAAACTGGCGCCGAACAGGCTCAGTGCCCACACCGCGTTGTCCCAGTGTTGGGTGGTGTAATACAGCGTGATAAACGTGGCGATGGTGCCAAATCCGATCGAGCCCAAGGCCAAGGCGCAGCCGTGAGGCAGCACGCGGCCCAGCACGTTCATGAACGGCAGGCGCACACCGGCCACAATCGGTGCCGCGACCTTGTTCCAGGCCAAGAGCACGCCCAGCACTGCCAGCACAATGATGCTGACGCCCATACTCCATAAGCCGAAATGACTGACCAGCACCACCCCAAGCGGCGCGCCGACGGCCAGCGCGCCGTAACTGGCGATACCGTTCCACGAGATGACCTTGGCCGTGTTGGCTGCGCCGACCCGGCCAATGCCCCAGCCGATGGCGCCTGAACCCACCAGGCTTTCTGCGCTGCCCAGCACCAGTCGCCCGATCAGCAGGCTAATCAGGCTGACGGCCGGCAGGCTGGAAAACCACGCTGCCAGCAACATGAACACGCCGCTCAGGCCGCAGCCCGCCAAGCCGATCAACACCGCGCGCTTGCTGCCCAGGTTGTCGATGATTTTGCCCGCGTACGGGCGGCTCAGCAGCGTGGCCAGGTATTGCACGCTGATCACCAAGCCGGCGATAACGGCGCCGTAGCCCAGTTCACTGTGCACATAGCCCGGCAACACGGCCAGGGGAATGCCGATATTCAGGTAACCGATAAAGGTGAACAGCACGATGGAAACGACTTGCAGCGTGACCGCCATCGGGCGCTGGGTATCTGGCATGGGAGAGGTCCACTGTCGCAGCAGGTAAAGATAGGCTGCTAATGATACCGGCGCGGGGGCCGGGCGGGGCGGCAAAACAGCAAAAACTTCAGATTACCCAATGATCAGGGTTTGGCGGGCGTCAGCATTTGCGTGGTCACCAGGGCGGCCAGGGCGTTTTCCTGGGTGCCAAAGCGCTTGAGCAGCAAGGCTTGTTTGTCGGCGCTGAGGCGGTTCCAGACGTCGACCATCTGCAGGGCGGCGTCGAGTACAGCGGCGTCCGGGGTATCGGGGGACGTGTTGAGGTCGTTATCGGTCATGGCGGGTATCTCGTGATTCAGGCTGTGTGGAAAGCGCTCAATGGTGCGCTTTCCACACGGTCTGGTACGGCGTCAGTCCTGGCGTTTGCTGTCGACTGGTTTTGCTTCTTTGGCCTCAGGCTGTTTGTTGCTGGCCTGATGTGGTGTTGGCTGCTCAGTTGGGTGCAGGCTTGGGAAGGGGAGATTAGGTATCTCGTGCATCGTCGTCGCTCCTCGCAAGGTCTGTTTTATCAATCGCAGTGTGATTGCGCGCTCTCAAAAAGCCTTGGCAGGATACAGCACTGAAAATGACAAAAAGAATTTTATGTCGACGGATGTACTAATTTTAATTTTTAAAGCAAGTGACAAGAGGTCACAGGTAAAAGCGCGCACTAGAACGGCACCTTGCCCAAAATCATGTCGCGGTACATCACAAAATCGCCCAACAGGCTGTAGAACGGGTGTTGAAACGTCGCCGGGCGGTTCTTTTCGAAGAAGAAGTGGCCGATCCAGGCAAAGCTGTAGCCGGCGATCGGCAACGCCAGCAGCAGGCCCAACGAACCTCTGCCAATCGCATACGCCAGAATGCCGATCACCAATGTGGTGCCGATAAAATGCAGGCGCCGGCAGGTGCTGTTGCCGTGTTCGCTCAGGTAGTAAGGGTAGAACTCGGCGAAGCTATTGAATTGTTTGATGTTTTGCACAATGTCCGGCCCTTGGGTGGTTGTGCCGCCCAACAGATGTTCGGCGGGGAGCTTATTTGAGTCTAGAGTGATCAGTGGTAACAGCCAGTGACAATAGATGCCACTTTAGTATCCTTGGCTTCCTGGCTGCCGGTTGAGCCTGCTTTTTTCAAGAAGACGCCATGAGCGAACGAACAACTTCTGCAAGCTGGGCGATGGGAATAGTCAAGGCGTTGGAAATGGACGGCCTGGATTGTCGTGTCTTGTTCAAGCAGGTGGGCCTGGACTACGCCGCCCTCAGTGACCCGGACGCGCGTTTTCCGCAAGACTCCATGACCCGACTGTGGCAACGGGCGGTGGAGCTGTCGGGCAACCCGGCGATTGGCCTGAACATGGGCAAGGTGGTGCGCCCGGCGTCGTTTCATGTGGCCGGTTATGCGCTGATGTCCAGCAACACCCTGGCCGAAGGCTTTATGCGCCTGGTGCGCTACCAGCGCATCATCGCCGAAAGTGCTGACCTGAGTTTCCGCCTGTTACCCGAAGGCTATGCGCTGATTCTGACGGTACACGGCGATCATCTCCCACCCACCCGACAAAGCGCCGAAGCCTCGCTGGCCAGTGCCTTGGCATTGTGCGGCTGGTTGACCGGCCGCAGCCTGCAACCGCGCAAAGTGGTGTTGCAAGGCGATCAACCGGCCGACCTGGCGCCTTACAAACAAGCCTTCCATGCGCCCCTGGAATTCAATGCGCCTTATGACGCGCTGATTTTCGAGCAGGCCGACATGGATGCGCCGCTGCCCACGGCCAATGAGGCCATGGCGCTGCTGCATGATCGGTTTGCCGGTGAATACCTGGCGCGGTTTTCCGAGAGCCGCGTGACCCACAAGGCCCGCCAGGTGCTGTGCCGTCTGCTGCCCCAGGGCGAGCCCAAGCGCGAAGTGGTCGCCCAGACCTTGCACCTGTCCCAGCGCACCTTGCAGCGGCGCTTGCAGGAGGAGGGCACCAGTTTCCAGACCTTGCTCGACGACACCCGTCGCGAACTCGCCGAGCAATACCTGGCGCAGCCGAGCATGACCCTGCTGGAAATTGCCTACCTGTTGGGCTTTGCCGACCCGAGCAATTTCTTCCGCGCGTTCCGCCGTTGGTTCGATGCCACGCCCGGCGAATACCGGGCGCGGTTGCTGGAAGCGTCGACGTTCAGTGCCGCCAAAATGCCGGAATGCACAGAACAAAGACTGTAATGATCTCCAGCCTTCCGAGCAGCATGCCCAGCGACAAGATCCACTTGGCCGCATCCGGCAGGCTGGCGAAGTTTCCGGCTGGGCCGATGGTTTCGCCCAGGCCCGGGCCAACGCCCGACACAGTGCTGGCGGCGCCGGTCAACGCGGTCATCCAGTCCAGCCCCAGCAGCGACAGGGCCAGGGCAATGGCGCAGATGGTGATGGCGAAGAAAAACGAGAACGTCAGGATCGAACGCACGATCTCTTCATCGAGGCGGTGGCCGTTGTACTTCTGCTTGATCACCGCACGCGGGTGAATCAGCTGGTTCAAGTTGGCCTTGAGCAGGATATAGGCGACCTGGAAGCGGAAGATCTTGATCCCGCCCGCCGTGGAGCCCGAGCAACCGCCGATGAACCCCAGGTAGAAGAACAGCATCAGTGAGAAGTTGCCCCAGATGCTGTAGTCCCCGAGTGCAAAACCGGTAGTCGTCACCACTGACGTCACGTTCACCGCTACATGGCGCAGCGCCTCCAGCCAATGCAAATCGGTGGTCCACCAGTACCAGGTGCCGAGCACCAGCCAGGTCACCAGCAGCAAACCGAGCATGCCTTGCACTTGCTGATCTTTGATCAGTGCCCTTCGGTTGCCGCGCAACGTGGCCACGTACAGGGTGAACGGCAAGCTGCCGAGGATCATCACCACCACGGCGACCCAGTGCACGGCAGGCTGTTTCCAGTGAGCGAGGGATTCATCGGAGGTGGAAAAGCCCCCGGTGGAAATCGCCGACATCGCGTGGTTGATCGCATCAAACAAGCCCATCCCAGCCCACCAGAACGCCAGGCTGCCGAAGATGGTGATGCCCACATACGCCGCCACAATCAGCCGCGCCACCATGTGCGAGCGCGGCATGACTTTTTCTGAGCGGTCGGAGGATTCGGTCTGGAACAGGCGCATGCCACCAATGCGCAGCAGCGGCAGGATCGCCACCGCCATGCCGATAAAGCCGATGCCACCCAGCCAGTGCAGCATCGAGCGCCACATCAGGATGCCGGGTGACATGCTGTCCAGCCCGCTCAATACCGTGGACCCGGTAGCGGTGATGCCGGACATGCTTTCGAAGAATGAGTCGGTGTAGCTGATGTGCTGGGTCAGCAAGAACGGTAGCGCGGCGAACACGCACACCACCACCCAACTGCTGACCGTGAGCAGGTACATGTCTCGGGGGCGCAGGTGCACGTGCTCGGGGCGGCCGGGGATGACCAGGGCCAGGCCGGCGAGAAAGGTGATCAGGCTGGCCCACAGGAACGAGGGCAGGTCGCTGGTGCGCTCGAAGATCACCAGGGTGGCCATCGGGATAACCATGGCGATCGCGAGGGTGATCAGGAAGATGCCGATGATGAAACCGATGATGCGTAGGGTCGGCAACGCCATGAAGTTCGCTCGGGTGCTGGAGGACAGGCGCCATTCTACCTGGGGTGCAGGGCATGTAAACCTGAAGCCTGAGATCAATGAAGATCAACAGTGGGAGCTGGCTTGCCTGCGATGGCGGTGTGCCATTCGATAACTCAGTTGCCTGACACACCGCTATCGTAGGCAAACCAGTTTCCACAGAGGTCACGGGGTATTCGAGAGGGCGCATAAAAAAGGCGGCCCGAAGGCCGCCTCATTCAACTCACGCCTGATCAGAACTCGTGATCAGCGCTGTCCGGGTTCAAGTCGCTGATACCCAGCTTGCCGGCAGCTGTTTCGATCGAACCGGTCTGCTTGACCAGCGCGGCAATCGCATCACGCACGATCTGGTTGCCGGCATCGTTACCCGCAGCAATCAGCTGGTCGTAGTGCTCACCCTGGTTGGCGTGGTCAACCATGACCTGGATCTTCGCTTCGGTCGACGCCAGGTCGGCCTTCAGTGCGGTGTCGGCAGCCGGGTCGGCCTTGGCCACCAGCGACGACAAGCTCGCGCCGGTCATCTTGGTACCGTCGACGCGGGTGTACTCGCCCAGGTAAACGTTACGAATACCCTTGGCATCGTAGAAGTGCGAGTTGTGCGTGTTGTCGCTGAAGCAATCCTGCTCGTCTTCCGGCGAGTTGGCTTCCAGCGAAACCTTCATGCGCTCACCGGCCAGCTCGCCGAGGGAGAGGCTGCCCATGCCGAACAACATTTTGCGCAGGCCGTCGGTGGCAGGTTCGGCTTCCAGGGTGGCGCGGTAGTTGTCTTCGACGTTGGGTTTCCAGTTGCCGACCATTTCTTCCAGGTCGCTGACCAGCAACTGAGTCACCGCGCGCAGGTAAGTGCGACGGCGCTCGTTGTGGCCGCCAGTGGCGCCATCACCGGTCATGTAGTCGGAGGCGGGACGGTTGCCCGCGCCAGGGCCGGTGCCGTTGAGGTCTTGGCCCCACAGCAGGAACTCGATGGCGTGGTAGCCGGTGGCGACGTTGGCTTCGGAGCCGCCCAGCTCATTGAGGCTGGCGAGTTTGTCCGGGGTAATTTCCTTGACGTCGACCTTGTCTTCGCCGACTTGGATCTGGGTGTTGGCGATGATGTTGGCGGTGGCGCCTGGGTTACCCAGGGCGTGCTCGTAGGATTTGTCGGTGTAGTCGATCAGGCCTTCGTCCAAGGGCCAGGCGTTCACCTGGCCTTCCCAGTCGTCGATGATGGTGTTGCCGAAGCGGAACACTTCGCTCTGCAGGTACGGTACGCGCGAGGCGATCCAGGCGGTACGGGCTGCTTTCAGGGTTTGGTCGTTCGGGTTGGCGAGGAACGTGTCGATTGCGGTTTGCAGGGTTTTCGCAGTGGATTCGGCATCGCTGTACACCGCGAACACCATGTCAGCGTAATGCGCGACCACGGCCTTGGCGGCCGCTTCGTCGACCTTGCCGGCAGGTGCGGCAGCCGCTGGAGCGGTAGTGCTGGCTGCCGGCGTCGGCGCTTGAGGCGCGGCGGCCTTGTCTTTACCTTCGCCGCAACCGGCGAGAGAAATGGCAATGGCCAGCAGACTGGCGGTGGCCAGGGGCATACGAATCATGGCGAACATCCTGCTTCGGTTGTTGATAGGACGCGCGGGGGCGCGCAAAAGCTGCGACATAATGCGAAAGATTTGCATTTTGTGTAAAGGGTTATACGCGGGAAATATTTAGTATTGCTTTGACCGTTCAGAGAATCGCTGCGTTATTGCGCTCGGACTGTTTCAAGTAAGCGGCCAACTCTCGGGCCGGCAATGGTTTGCTGTAGTGGTAACCCTGACCTTCGTGGCAGCCCTCGGAAATGATGTAGGCCTCTTGCTCGGCGGTTTCCACGCCTTCAGCGATCACCTGCATGCCGAGGCTTTTGCCCAGTTGAATGATGGCGCGCACGATGGTTGCATCGTCGTCGTCATCCAGCAGGTCCTGAACGAAGCTCTTGTCGATCTTGATCTTGTCCAGGGGCAAGCTTTTGAGGTAACTCAAGGACGAATAGCCGGTGCCGAAGTCATCAATCGCGATCAGCGCCCCGGAACGTCGCAGGCTCAGCAAGTGCTGGGCGGCGGTGCTGATGTCTTCCATCAGGCCGGTCTCGGTCACTTCCAACTCAAGGCTGCGTGGCGGCAGGCGGTAGATCTGCATCAGGTTGTTGACCACCCGTGGCAGCTCGGTGTGGTGCAACTGCACGGTGGACAGGTTGACCGCCATGCGCAGGGTGGTGAAGCCCAGGTCATGCCACTCGCGCAATTGCCGGCAGGCTTGGTCCAGCACCCATTCGCCAATCGGAATAATGGTGCCGTTCTGTTCCGCCAGTGGGATGAACAAGTCGGGGGGCACCAGGCCGTGCTCCGGGTGCTGCCAGCGGATCAGCGCTTCGACGCCGACCACGCGGTGGTCGCGGTAGCTGATTTGCGGCTGGTACACCAAGTGAAACTGGTCACGGCTGAGGGCATCGCGCAGGTCTTTTTCCAGCTCGCGGCGCCGGCGCATTTCACTGTCGACGCTGGCGATATAGAACTGATAGCGGTTGCGCGAGCGGCTCTTGGCCAGGGTCATGGTCTGCTCGGCTTTTTGCAGCAGCTTCTCGGTGCTGTCGCCGTCTTCGGGGAACAGGGTGATGCCGATAGTGGCGCGCAGGCGAATCTGCTCATGATCGAGGGCGAATTCGGCTTCCAGGTCGTCCAGGATGCTTTGCGCCAGTTCGGCGGCTTCGTAAGGTTGGTCGATATCGGCCTGCACCAGCGCAAACTGGTCGCCGCCCAGCCGGGCCAAGGCGCCGAGGCGGCCGCTGTGGGCACGCAGACGGTCGGCCAGGGCCAGCAGCAATTTGTCGCCGGCCTGGTAGGTGAACTGTTCGTTGACGCTTTTGAAGTCATCCAGCCCTACGCACAACACCGCAACGCGACGTTGGCGGCGGCCGGCGTCGATCAGAATTTTGTCCAGTTGCTCCTGCAACTTCTGGCGGTTGGGCAGGCCGGTGAGAAAGTCGTACTGGGCCATGCGCAGCAGGCTGGACTCGGCCTCGTGGCGCAAGTGGGTGTTGCGCTCGATGGATTCAAGCAACTGGTTGGCGGTGTTGATCCACAGCCCCAGTTCGTTACGTTCGTGGCCTTTGAGCTGGGGAATCTTGTGTTCGCTGGGCCGGTCCGGGTTGATCGAGGTCAGGTGCTCGATAATCCGCGACAACGGCTTGGTCAGCAGCCAGTGATAAACCAGGTACAACACCAAGCCCATGGCCAGGGCACGCAATACACCGGAAATAAAGATGATCACCGAGCTGACCAGAAAGCCTTTGCCATAGGTGGCCGTGTCGAGGGTGATGCTCAGGTCGCCGTAATACTCGCTGTAGGGGCCTTTGCCGACCAATGACGTGGTGAAGGTGCGTTCCTGGCCAAGAATCAGGTCGGTCAGCCAGCGGGTGGGCGATTGCTGCAACGCGCGGGTTTTTTCCGCGAGCATGGTTTCGTTGGGGTGGCCGATGGAGGCCATGCGCACGGCTTCGTCCTGAAACAGGCCTTCGATCACCTGCATACCCATCTCGCGGTCCAGGCTGTAGACGGCCTGGGTCGAGGGGTCGCGAAACATGTCGAGGATGCGCTGGGCATCACCGGCCACGGCCTGGCGCGTCTTGTAGGCATCGAACACGATCTGCGCCGCGCTCAGCGCCACGCCCACGATCAATGCCGACAGCAGCACAACCCGTAGCAACTTCACCGACAAGCTGTTTTTGAGTTCCAGCTTCAAAGGGGCATTCCTTGTTCCATGCGGGTGGCCTCAATATGCCATGAGTATTGGCAATCTCGTGATGGCAGTCAAAGGAACATTAGGGCATCGGCGGGTTTGGTGACGAACTTGAAGGGAGGGTGACAGCGAAGGGGGAAGGCGGGGGGCAGGCGGATGGGGAATCCGCCTGCCTGAGACAGCTCCCTAAGAGCACAGGGCGCTTGGGGAGCGAATGCGCTCATGTCTCTATCAGCTGTGCTGATTGATATTGATATTCATCGATTGCGGGGCGTCGTACTGCATTTTGCCGTTGTGTTTGTGCGTATCCTCGTTCGCGATCTTGTGTTGATTCGCGCCGTCTTTATTCTCTCCGCCTTGTTGCTTGGCCAATGCTTTAACTACTTCGCCAGCGACTTTGGCGATTTCTGTGCCCATTTTTGCCACTTCGCCCATGCCGCCCATTGCCTGGCCAGCCATAGGCATGACTGCTGCTATTACGCCACCGATCATAGTAATTTCTCCGACAAGTAATAGAGGTGAATTCCTCACCCTCACTACGTGGCACGATTTGCGCACTGAGTTCCAACGACCGGAGCACAATTCACCACAAAAAAAGCCCGGCAAAAATAGCCGGGCTTTTTCCTACTGCAAGCGCTGCTCAGTCATTGAAGGGGTTGCAGGCCTGAGCCCGCGCCGACGGACATCAGTTCTGCAGGCGTTAGCGCAGCCGAGGAAAGCGCCAGGGCTTGTTCCATAAACTCTTCCAACTACCATTCGGCAACCAAGTCCCGTTACCGATGAGCGAATTAAAACCGTCAGTATTCTTCGAGTCGTCCAAAACGCCGGTATTCGTCAAGACTCCCGTAACAGCGAAAGCGATGGTGTTGAGGTCATCAAACGGTTCGAATTTTGCGATCGCTGGGATCACAGCGTTGGAGTTGAAAGGATACGGCTCTATCGCTGCAGCCCAACGCAGAGGGTTCATATTTTCTCGCGTCTCGCCGATGATGGATAGCACCGTTTTTTGGCTCTGTGAAATGACTGCCGCGCGCTGAAAGATGTTCTTGCCGACAGCACGTGCTGAGTTCCCCAGATAGCGGGCAAACATCACTGCCCGTTTGGCAAGCTTCATGCCTAGCTTGGCTGCTGAGCTGAATACGCCAAAGACCAGGGAAGCCCAGGCCAACCCTTCAGACCAGTCTGAACTGATGTCGGCAATCAGGACCGACACGACGGCCGTGGCTGCTGAAATAGCGGCAAAGACGACCATACCCGCCGATAAAAGCAGCGTCGCGCCTCCCGTCATAACAGCCGATAGCACCCCTATAGCGGTAAAAATTATAGTGCTAATCAATTGTGAGTCTTTGCCCAGGCTGAGGGGACCAGGAAGACTGTCGCCCCAAATACCCCTCAATCGATTGCTTACTGAGAAGTGGCCGGTGGGGTCTTGAAAATTGATGGGGTCGTTATCGGTACAGTAACCGTAAGCGTGTGGGCCACCTATGCCAAAGGGGCTGCTCGTGTCCGGGGCATTGAACTGTCGCGTCTCTGGGTTGAGAAAGCGGTAACCACAGCCCAACGGGTATTGGCCGATGGTGCTGTCGTAGAGCTCGCCATTGTCACCCAGTAACGATTGGGTATCTTCAAAGAAGTGTTCGCCGTAGGGGCTATAAGCATGAAATTTTGTGGTGTTGGCCTGCGCGTCGTAGGTAACCCACACCGTGCCGTTGACGTCGCGCCATTCGTATAGGGTTCTGTCTACTCCGGAAATCCGGGTTCGTTGAGCGGTGCAGCCAGTACTGCCGGGTTCCATATGCCGGTAGGCATCGTTATCCCCAAGCGAGTACTCGCCATTGACCTGGAGTTCGTTATAGATGACTTGACGTTGCTGCGAGCCCTCGCCTTGGGTCATGAGGCGATCACTGGGGTCGTAGCTATACCGGGTACTTCCTGCCTTTATCAGCCGGCCTAACCAGTCATAGGTATATTTTTTACCGTTTTGGTCTTGAGTGACCCGGCCGGCAATGTCGTACGTCAAGGTCGCAGACTTTGTGTAGTCCGCATGGCTGTTCGCGATCTTTTCCAGGCGAACGCCCGTGGAGCTGTCGTAGGTGTAGGTCGCTGTGTTGCTTGCGCCGGCGAAAGTGCTGACACAGCGGGTGACATTGCCCAGGCCATCATAGGTGAACTCTTGCTTGTCTATGAGTTTGCCCTTCGGGTTTTTAGGCCTCCAAACCCCTGTAGTCGTGCATGCCTTAAGCCGCCCGCCCGCACTGTAGGTGAAACTGCGCGAGCCTTTGACGGCGCTGCCTTGTTTCAACTGGACCTGTTTGAACTTACCGTCGCCATAGTAAACGGTGGTTATTTCCAAGGCAGAGGCGGCATTTGCAGCGGGTACGAAACGGCGGCTGGTTTCACGCTGCTCAGCGTCATAACTGTAAGTGACCTTGATGCTTGTCGATGCGCTGCCCAGAGTCTTTACAACCTCTTCTTTCAATAGCCCTTGGTCGGTGTAAGTGCACGAAGTGTCGTGTGTGTTGACGCTACGTGTACGCTGGCCCTTTGGATTGTACTCAAACTGCGTTGAGTGCTCGAAGACGTCGGTATCACTGAGCACACGCCCCGCGGGTGAATAGAGGGAGGAGACTTCTTTGGCTTCACCGGGCTGAGTTTGCACGCGTTGCTGGGTGGTGCGTAAGTTGAGGTCATGGTCGTATTGTAAAAAATGCTCTCCCTCGCTGGCTGTGGAGAGACTTTGTGTGGCGTGGGCATAGGTGAAGTTTTTTTGCTGGTTGGCACCTTTGCCACTGACTTTGCCGAGTTTATTGCCCAGTTCCTTGATGTACTCGTATTGGAGGTCGATACCGTCTGCGGTTGTTTTTGACGCCGGCAATGGGTCCCCGCCATTGTAGAGGTAGGTCTCTACGCTGTTGCCTCGGCTCAGGCTGGTGACACGGTCCCACCCATCGAATGTTCGGCTACCCAATAAACGCGTCGAGGCGCCCAGGGGGCCAAAACTGATCTTTATGGTTGCCGGTTCATCAGTGCGCAACAACGGGGGATAGGTGTAATGGTAGCTGTAGACGAGATCCAGCGGGAGCAAGCCTTTATCGTTTTCGACATGGGACTCGGTCAGCACGCGTCCGAAGACGTCATAGGTATAGCGGATGGTGGTGACACCGAACTCGCCAACGGTTTCCAACTGTGCGAGTCGCTTCTCAAATGTGTAGGTGGCGGTTTGCGTTTGAAATGCGACGCCGTTCTGGCCATACCACACAATTTTCTGGATCGTCTCGTCCGCGTTGTAGGTTGTCACCTTGCGGTGTTTGTCGTTGGCATTACCGGTCCATTCGCTCCGTGTCATTGCAATGGGGTCGTACAGGTTGAAATCTTGCCGACCGTCGCTGTAGCGTCGCCCGCTGACTGCACCCCAATCGTCGTAATCTATTTCGCTCCAGTCGCTGACTTGGGTGCCGTCTTCCGTGTAATCGTACTGCGTGCTGCGCAATTCGCGCCCCATGAGGTCGTAGCTGACTTCCCTGAGCAGGCGCTGGGTGTTTGCTTCGACGTATTCGTACTCCCTTACCAGCCGGTCTTGACCATCGTATTGGCTCAAGCGAACCTGCCCGTTAGGCTCGGTGACCTTCACTTGGCCAGGGGCCGGATAGGCATAGCGAGTGGTTTGCTTATAGGTTGGGCTCTGCGCGCACACTGTGAGCGTCGCTAACCTTCCAAACGCGTCATAGGTGTACTCCGTCCGATTACCGTCGGTGTCCACCTGACGAATGAGGCGCCCGCTGAGAACGCTCTGAGTGGATGAAGACGTACGCGAGGTTCCAGTAGGTTCAGTGTCGACGGTCTTTGTGGTCAGCTCTGTGTTGTTTGCCCCCCCGAGGGTGTACGTAAAGGCACGTTTGGGTACACGAAATATGTCATCTTCGTAGGCGACTTCCATTAGTTTTCCTTTACGAAAGTCATTGTCCGTGTAATAGCTGAAGTTCTGGAAAGTGATGCTGGGGTTAATGATATTTAAGGGGTCGAAGGTTTCTATCAGGACGGCGAGCTTTGGCTCGCTCATGCCGGGTATATCGGTATAAAGATACGTTTTAGTGTTTATGGCAATGTTTAAATACTCGCCGAGCAGTATGGTTTCTTTGTACGGTCGGTCCGAGAGAAATTTTTCGCCGTCATCGTATTCGTAGGTGGTGGATGTGTTAAGTTTTTTGTTTTCAATCAGGGCGGCATCTTTGTTGAAACGATTATGAATATCTATTTTTCGAGGTTTAGAAGATGATTGGCCGTATGTAGTGGAACGTTCATTTTTTATGGCGTTCGGTTCTGCAGAAATTGTGTAGTCTGTGTTGGTATAGGTCGTAATGTCGTCCGTGGTGCTACTGGTCAATTCCGATAAGATTTCGTTAGTCTTGTGATCGTACGTATAGATCGTCTTTTGTCCAGCGCCGGTTTTAGTTGTTATGTAGGCTTTAAGGTTGGTATATCGACTGTACTCATAATGATGAAAGACCGGTTCCCCGCCGCCGTTGGGCTGCAAGTGATGGCCGAGAACACAGGGCAGTGCCGATAATGTGGGGTTGTCCGGGAAGGTCAGCCCATTGTCGTCGTACTCAACCTCTTCAACGAGGCCGTCCCAGTGGGTGAACGTGTTCAGCAGCCAGCCAGCGGTCTTATGATCCAGATACGTGAACGAGGTTTTAATATCGTCGGCAAGCGTCACGGATTTAAGGGCGTAGTCCTCAATCGTCAGCTCATAGCGCAATGTTTCAGTGGCATCGTCGGGCCAGAAGGTCAGGGTGACGGGCGTAAGTGCTGACTGGGCGTTATCTTCGGCGAGCGTATAGTCAATTTCGATCAGCGTACGAAGGCTGTCTTTAACACGCTGTAACTTGGTTTGATAATAGGTTTTACCGTCTATTACGTGGGCTGTGGCAATCCAGGTCGAGTACAGGAAGTAATATCCATCGAGGGTCAGCGACTCGGGTAGATAAAACAGCGAATCTCCCAGCTTGGACAAGACTTCTGTTCTGCCGCCTTTGCGGTAGACGGTCAATTTACCATCGGCGCCCCATTCGGCAATGACCGCCACTTGTTTCAAGTTTTTGCCCTTTTTCAAGGGCAGTGTTTCGCCGGTATTGAGCGTTAACTTTTCATATTCTTCACTGTAAATAGTCGTGCTGAATTCCCAACCGTCGCCCAATGCGGCCTGGTTATTGGTCAGGGGGCTATAATACAGGTCCATTTCTAACGGGGGGCCGTTACCCTGGTTACCGCTCGGGGTGGGCATTTTTACGTACGCTTCAAACAGTCCGGTGCGGGTGTTCACCATATTGAATTTTTGGGTGGTTGCGTTAAAAATCGGCTCGCTCTCGTAGTCGGCCGGGTCTTTGCCCATTGGGTTATGTGCCATGTTCAATCTCCTTATAAGTTTGCTTGTCCTGAGCCTTCAGAACAGGGTGGAGATCTGAGCCTATATAAAATCTGACGGGGTAAAACCTGTGATTTCTGACAGTTTTTTATAGCGATTGGCTATAGACCGGGCTGTTTAATAGCAGCGATGGGCAAGGTTTGCGGCGGGCATAAAAAAACCGGAGCCCTTGGCGGGGCTCCGGTTTTTAAGCAGATCACGGATTATTGATTAATCACACAAGTGATCAGCGGTACAGCAAGGTGTGCTTAAGCAGTAAAGGTCTTGCCTTCGAACTGCTCAGCCACGAACTTCCAGTTGACCAGGTTCCAGAACGCTTCCACATACTTTGGACGCACGTTGCGGTAGTCGATGTAGTAAGCGTGTTCCCAGACGTCGCAGGTCAGCAGCGGGGTGTCGCCGCTGGTCAGCGGGTTGCCGGCGCCGATGGTACTGGCCAGGGCCAGGGAACCGTCAGCCTTTTTCACCAGCCAGCCCCAACCGGAACCGAAGGTGCCGACGGACGTCTTGGTGAATTCTTCTTTGAACTTGTCGAACGAACCGAACGCAGCGTTGATGGCATCGCCAAGTGCGCCGGTTGGTTGGCCGCCGGCGTTTGGCGCCAGGCAGTTCCAGTAGAACGTGTGGTTCCAGACCTGAGCGGCGTTGTTGAAGATGCCGCCCGAAGAGGACTTGACGATTTCTTCCAGGGTCTTGCCTTCGAACTCGGTGCCTGGCACCAGGTTGTTCAGGTTCACGACATAGGTGTTGTGGTGCTTGTCGTGGTGGTATTCCAAGGTTTCCTTGGAGATGTGCGGCTGCAGGGCATCGTGTGCGTAGGGCAGCGGCGGCAATTCGAAAGCCATGATGATTCTCCTAATCAGGTCAGTTGCGGTGAGCGCAAGGCCGATCACGGGCGGCCAAACAAGCGCCGGGGAGTTTGTACTCTTTGCGGCGCAGGGTCTGGATCATAGCACCGGGGGTGCGGCAAAACCACGCAACAACTGTGTGGGATAGAGGTTCCAGAGCGTTTTGGAATATTCATCAAGCACTGATCAATTGATACGCCACGCTGAACATCATGACCGCCACCAAAAGGTCCAGCAGCCGCCAGGTAGCAGGGCGTGCCAGCCACGGCGCCAACCACGCGGCGCCTAATGCCAGGGTGGCGAACCACAGGAACGACGCGCTGGCCGCGCCGGCCACGTAGGCGCCGGGTTCAGTTTGCTGAGCGCCTAAAGAGCCAATCAGCAAGACGGTGTCCAAATACACATGCGGATTGAGTAACGTCACCGCCAGGGCGCTGAGTAACACCGCGCGCAGGGAACGCACCTTGAGGTTTTCGCCTTGACCTAGGCTTTGCTTGGAAAACGCGCGACGCAGCGCCAAGGTGCCGTACCACAGCAGGAACGCCGCGCCGCCCCAACGGGCAACCGCCAGCAGCAGCGGGTTTTGTGCCAGCACTGTGGCCAGGCCGAATACCCCGGCAGCCACCAGAATCGCATCACATACGATGCACAGCGCCGCCACCGGTAGGTGATGCTCACGGCGCAGGCTTTGCGCCAACACAAACGCATTCTGGGTGCCGATCGCCATGATCAGGCCGAGGGCTACCAGCAGCCCGTTCACGTAGCTTTGCCACATAACCTTTACTCCGCGTTTGCTGCCAAGTGGCGCAATACATCCATGGCTCGCTCAGCATCGCTGCGGCCGACAAACAGGTGGTCGTGATAAAAGCCGGCGATCACGTTGCAACTGATGCCGGCCTTGCCCAAGGCGCTGGCGAAGGCAGCGGTCAGGCCTACCGCCTCCAAGGCCGAATGCACGTTCAAGGTGATCCACGCGGCGACATAGTCGAAGGCCAATCCGGCCTGTTCAGCGTGTTGGCGGTCCAGGATCAAGGTCAGGCCTTCCTGCTCGCGGAAGCTGCCGATCACCTCGCAGCCGGGCGGGATACGGTTGTCGGGCAGGGTGCAGAACACATAATCGCCCTCATTGAGCTGTGGGCTCATGCTGCGCAGCAGGGTTGCCAGGGCGGTTTCGCCAGCCATGTGTGGGTTCCTTAATAGAGAGAGACTCAATGCTGGTCATTCTCATGGGCTAGGCTGTATAAGAAAAACCAATATTGCTGATCGCCCATTAGAGAAACTGATGTTCGACTATAAATTGCTTTCCGCCCTGGCGGCGGTGGTGGAACAGGCCGGCTTTGAGCGCGGCGCCCAGGTGCTGGGGTTGTCGCAGTCGGCGATCTCCCAGCGCATCAAGTTGCTTGAGGCGCGTGTCGGCCAGCCGGTGCTGGTGCGGGCCACACCGCCCACACCTACCGAAATCGGCCGGCGCCTGCTCAACCATGTGCAACAGGTGCGCTTGCTCGAGCGCGACCTGCAAAGCCAGGTGCCGGCGCTGGACGAGGAGGGCATGCCCGAGCGCCTGCGCATCGCACTGAATGCCGACAGCCTCGCCACTTGGTGGGCTGAGGCCGTCAGCGACTTTTGCGCCGAGCAGCATTTGCTGCTGGACCTGGTGGTGGAAGACCAGACTGTGGGCCTTAAACGCATGCGCGCCGGTGAAGTGGCGGCCTGCATTTGCGCCAGCGAGCGCCCCGTGGCCGGCGCGCGCAGCCTGTTGCTCGGTGCCATGCGCTATCGCGCGCTGGCCAGCCCGGCTTTTATTGCGCGGCATTTCCCTGAGGGCGTGCGTGCCGATCAATTGGCGCGAACGCCGGCGCTGGTGTTCGGCCCGGATGATTTCCTGCAGCACCGTTACCTGGCGTCCTTGGGCGTGGACGGCGGTTTCGAACACCATTTATGCCCATCCTCCGAAGGCTTTATCCGCTTGACGGAAGCCGGCCTGGGCTGGGGGCTGGTGCCGGAATTACAGGTGCGCGACCAGCTGCAAACCGGCGTATTAGTCGAGTTATTGCCAGATAAGCCCATCGATGTGCCGTTGTACTGGCATCATTGGCGCAGTGGCGGGCAGCTGTTGGGCCTGTTGACCGACCATCTGGCCCAGGCCTGTGGCCAATGGTTGGTGCCCTATCAGCAGTAACAAGCGTCAAGCTGCAAGCTGCAAGAGAAAAGCTTGCGGATCGTTTTTAACTTGTGGCTTGAAGCTTGACGCTGGCAGCTGCATCCGTAGGAGGCTACATGAAGATTCTGGTCACCGGCGCAAGCGGCTTCATCGGCGGGCGCTTTGCGCGTTTCGCCCTGGAGCAAGGCCTGGACGTGCGGGTCAACGGGCGGCGCGCCGAAGGTGTGGAGCACCTGGTACGGCGCGGCGCCGAGTTTATCCAGGGTGATTTGAACGACGCCGATCTGGTGCGCCACCTGTGCCGCGATGTTGAAGCCGTGGTGCATTGCGCCGGCGCCGTCGGGCTGTGGGGCAAGTATCAGGACTTCCATCAAGGCAATGTGCTGGTCACCGAAAACGTGGTTGAAGCCTGCCTCAAGCAACGCGTCGGGCGACTGGTGCACTTGTCATCGCCGTCGATCTACTTCGACGGGCGCGACCACCTCGGCCTGACGGAAGAACAAGTGCCCAAGCGCTTCAAGCATCCCTACGCCGCCACCAAGTACCTGGCGGAACAGAAAGTGTTCGGCGCCCAGGAGTTCGGCCTGGAAGTGCTGGCCCTGCGCCCGCGCTTTGTTACCGGTGCCGGTGACATGAGCATCTTCCCGCGCCTGTTGAACATGCAGCGCAAGAACCGCCTGGCTATCGTCGGCGACGGCCTGAACAAGGTCGACTTCACCAGCGTGCACAACCTCAATGAAGCGCTGCTGAGCAGTTTGCTGGCCACCGGTTCGGCGCTGGGCAAGGCCTACAACATCAGCAACGGCACGCCGGTGCCGGTGTGGGATGTGGTCAACTACGTGATGCGCCAGATGGACATGCCCCAAGTCACGCGTTATCGCTCTTACGGTTTGTCCTACAGCGTGGCGGCGTTGAACGAGGCATTTTGTGCGATGTGGCCGGGGCGCCCGGAGCCGTCACTGTCGCGGTTGGGCATGCAGGTGATGAACAAAGATTTCACGCTCGATATCAGCCGGGCGAGGCATTATCTCGACTACGAGCCCAAGGTCAGCTTATGGACTGCACTCGACGAGTTCTGCAGTTGGTGGCGAGCCCAGGCTCCGGGGCGCCAGTAAGCTCACACCCGGCAACACTTCGGGAACCGAATTCGCGGTTCCGGGTCGATCAGTGCGGCGCAAGCGCGGTTTATACTCGCGCTGCTCGGCTTTTCAGGTAGCTATCTCACCGATTCAGGGTTGATTCATGCGTAACGATGCTAAAGACGATTTCGACAACGTTCCCAGCCTGCGGGCCGACATCGGGGACGATGATGATTTCGAGCCGAGCCCCGCCACGTCGGTGCGCTCGCGCAATCCGAAGGTGGTCAAGGTCAAGAGCGCCAGCACCGGCCCGCTGTGGGCTTTGGTCGGCGCGCTGTTGATCGCCTTTGCGGGTCTTGCCTGGTGGAGCTTCCAGCAGATTTCCCTGATGGGCCAGCAATTGGTCGCTACCCAGGAAAGCTTTGCGCGCATCAGCGAAGAAGCGGCGGGGCGCCTGCAGGATATTTCCGGCAAGGTGGTGGCCAGCCAAGCCAGCGTGAACAACGGCAGTGAAGCGCTCAAGTTGCAGATCAAGCAGTTGGAAGCGCAGTTGCAGGAGCAAGGCAAGCAGCAGGTCGGCGTCGCCGGCCAGGCCTCCGAACTGGACCAGCGCCTGGCACAAATGACCGCCAGCACCGCCGACCTGTCGAGCGCGAATGCCAAGTTGCAGGGCCAGGTGCAGGCGCTGACCGACGCAGTGGCAACCCTCAAAGCGGCGCAAGGTGAAGTCAAGGATCTGTCTGCCGACGTGGCCACCCTGAAGAAACAGGGCAACCCGAGCGCGGCCATTGCCCGCCTGGAACAGGACCTCGTGGTGCTCAAAAGCGCGCAGGACAACCCGACGGTTAACAGCGATGCGCCGACCAATAAAGAGTTTGATGTGTTCCGCATCCAGACCACACGCAATATCACCACCCTGCAAAGCCAAGTGCAAAACCTGCAGCAACAGCTCAACGCGCCAGCGAAGATCAGGCCTCTGGGGCAGTGATAGCAGGTGTAAACCGGCTTTCAACTGTGGGCGCTGGCTTGCCTGCGATAGCGATCTGTCAGCTCATGCTTTTGTAACTGACCCACCGCTATCGCAGGCAAGCCAGCTGCCACAATTAGATTGGGTTCAGAGTTAGACAGGACCATCTTTTGAATTGTCACCGGCTGGTGACATTTCCGTTCCCCTTCGTTACTTGCCCTGATCTCACCCTTGTTTAGACTCCGGTCATCCCATAAAAAATAATAAGGGCTACCTATGACCACGCAACCACTGCCTGCCAGCAGTTGGCTGAACGCACCTGCCCATCACACTTGGCTCGCCCACGAAGGCCTGCGCCTGCTGGCATTCGCCAAGGCCTCGCGCCTGCCAGATGGCTTCGGCAACCTCGACGACAACGGCCAACTGCCGGCCGATGCCCACGCCGAAACCATGAACACCGCCCGCATGACCCACAGCTTCGCCATGGCCCACGCCATGGGGTTGCCCGGTTATGCCGACCTGGTGGCGCACGGCGTTGCGGCGCTCAGCGGGCCATTACGCGATAGCGAGCACGGCGGTTGGTTTGCCGCGCCCCATGCCGTGGATGGCAACCGTGGCAAGGCCGCTTACCTGCATGCGTTCGTCGCCCTGGCCGCCAGTTCGGCGGTGGTGGCGGGCGCGCCCGGTGCACAAAACCTCTTGAACGACGCCGTGCACATCATCGACCAGTTCTTCTGGAGCGAGGAGGAAGGCGTCATGCTCGAATCCTTTGCCCAGGGCTGGAGCGGTGTTGAGGCTTATCGCGGCGCCAACAGCAACATGCACGCCACCGAAGCATTCCTGGCCCTGGCCGATGTGACCGGTGACACGCGCTGGCTCGACCGCGCATTGCGCATCGTCGAACGTGTTATCCACACCCACGCCGCCGGCAACCAGTTCATGGTCATTGAGCACTTCGACGCCCACTGGAAGCCACTGCTCGGCTACAACGAAGACAACCCTGCCGACGGTTTCCGCCCTTATGGCATCACCCCCGGCCACGGTTTTGAATGGGCGCGGCTGGTGCTGCACCTGGAAGCCGCGCGCCTGCAAGCCGGGTTGGCCACGCCGGACTGGCTGGTAACCGATGCTCAAGGCCTGTTCGCCAGCGCCTGCGAATACGCCTGGGCCGTAGATGGTGCGCCCGGCATCGTCTACACCCTGGACTGGAACCACCGCCCGGTGGTGCGCGAGCGCCTGCACTGGACCCATGCCGAAGCCAGCGCCGCCGCCCAAGCGTTGCTCAAGCGCACCGGTGAGCTGCATTACGAAACCTGGTATCGGCGGTTCTGGGAGTTCTGCGAAAGCCACTTTATCGACCGCATCCGTGGCAGCTGGCACCACGAACTCAGCCCACACAACCAACCCAGCAGCAAGATCTGGGGCGGTAAACCGGACCTTTATCACGCCTGGCAAGCGGTGGTGCTGCCTGCGTTACCCTTGTCACCCAGCATGACCAGTGCGTTAGGGCAGGGCTGCTATGTCACCAAGTGGTGACATTTGTACGTCCCTTTGTTACCTGCGCCTGGAAAATCCCTGTTTAAACTCCGTGCAGCGCAAGCTCTAGACTTGCATGCATAACAACAAGAAAAGGTACTCAGATGAACGCGATTAATCGCCTCGCCGTTGCTATTTCCATTGCCTCGTTGTTTCCCCTCAGTGCATTTGCCGCCGACTCGAAAGGGACGGTTGAAGTTGTGCATTGGTGGACCTCCGGCGGTGAAAAGGCGGCTGTAGATGTCCTGAAGGCCCAAGTTGAAAAAGACGGCTTCACCTGGAAAGACGGTGCCGTCGCAGGTGGCGGTGGTGCCACCGCGATGACTGTGCTGAAAAGCCGCGCAGTCGCCGGCAACCCACCCGGCGTTGCCCAGATCAAAGGCCCCGACATCCAGGAATGGGCGTCCACCGGCTTGCTCGACACCGACGTGCTCAAAGACGTCGCCAAAGAAGAAAAGTGGGACTCCCTGCTCGACAAGAAAGTCTCCGACACCGTGAAGTACGAAGGTGACTACGTCGCCGTACCGGTCAACATCCACCGCGTTAACTGGCTGTGGATCAACCCGGAAGTCTTCAAGAAAGCCGGTATCACCAAGAACCCGACCACCCTCGAAGAATTCTACGCAGCCGGTGACAAGCTCAAGGCCGCGGGCTTCATTGCGCTCGCCCACGGTGGCCAGCCTTGGCAGGACAGCACCGTATTCGAAGCGGTCGTACTGTCGGTGATGGGGGCTGATGGCTACAAGAAAGCCCTGGTCGACCTGGATAACGCTGCGCTGACCGGTCCTGAAATGGTCAAGTCCCTGACCGAGCTGAAGAAAGTCGCGACCTACATGGACGTCGACGGCAAAGGCCAGGACTGGAACCTCGAAGCAGGCAAGGTCATCAACGGCAAGGCCGGCATGCAGATCATGGGTGACTGGGCCAAGTCCGAGTGGACTGCCGCCAAGAAAGTCGCCGGTAAAGACTACGAGTGCGTAGCCTTCCCAGGCACCGACAAAGCCTTCACCTACAACATCGACTCCCTGGCGGTGTTCAAGCAGAAAGACAAAGGCACTGCTGCCGGTCAGCAGGACATCGCCAAAGTCGTGCTGGGTGAGAACTTCCAGAAAGTCTTCAGCATCAACAAAGGCTCGATTCCGGTTCGGGTCGACATGCTGAACAAAATGGAATCGTACGGGTTCGACTCCTGCGCCCAGACCGCAGCCAAAGACTTCCTGGCAGACGCCAAAACCGGCGGCCTGCAGCCAAGCATGGCGCACAACATGGCCACCACCCTGGCTGTGCAAGGTGCGTTCTTTGATGTCGTGACCAACTTCATCAACGACCCGAAAGCCGACCCGGCCGACACCGCCAAGAAACTCGGCGCTGCGATCAAGTCTGCCAAGTAACGGTTAGCAGCTGGTCCTTGTGAGGGGAAACCCCCTGACCCCTCACAAGGCTTGTTCCTGTAGTCCTTTTCTCTGTACTGGATTTTCCCATGAGTTCTGTTGCTGTGTTCAGCAAGGCCTCGCCGTTCGATGCACTGCAGCGCTGGCTCCCTAAACTGGTGCTGGCGCCCAGCATGCTCATCGTGCTGGTGGGCTTTTATGGCTACATCCTGTGGACGTTCGTTCTGTCGTTCACCACTTCCACGTTCCTGCCAAGCTACAAATGGGCGGGGCTTGCGCAATACGCGCGGTTGTTCGACAACGACCGCTGGTGGGTAGCGAGCAAGAACCTGGCTGTTTTTGGCGGGATGTTTATCGGCATCACCTTGGTGATTGGCGTGACCCTGGCGATTTTCCTCGACCAGAAAATCCGCCGCGAAGGTTTTATCCGCACCATTTACCTGTACCCGATGGCGCTCTCGATGATCGTCACCGGTACTGCCTGGAAATGGCTGCTCAACCCGGGCATGGGCCTGGACAAACTCCTGCGTGACTGGGGCTGGGAAGGCTTCCGCTTGGATTGGCTGATCGACCCGGACCGCGTTGTGTATTGCCTGGTGATTGCTGCCGTGTGGCAAGCCTCCGGCTTCATCATGGCGATGTTCCTCGCTGGCCTGCGTGGCGTTGATCAGTCGATCATCCGTGCCGCCCAGATAGACGGCGCGAGCCTGCCGCGTATCTACTGGAGCGTGGTACTGCCAAGCCTGCGTCCGGTGTTCTTCAGTGCGGTGATGATCCTGGCGCACATCGCCATCAAGAGCTTCGACTTGGTTGCGGCAATGACCGCCGGTGGCCCGGGCTACTCGTCCGACTTGCCCGCGATGTTCATGTACTCGTTCACCTTCAGTCGTGGCCAGATGGGCATGGGCTCTGCCAGTGCAATCCTGATGCTCGGTGCGATCCTCGCGATCATCGTGCCTTACCTGTACTCCGAGCTGAGGACCAAGCGTAATGACTAGTCTCGCTTCCAAACCAACCATCAGCCTGAGTCGCATCGCGATCTACACGGTGCTGATCCTTGCTGTGCTGCTGTACCTGGTGCCGCTGGTAGTGATGCTGTTGACCAGCTTCAAGACCCCGGAAGACATCAGCACCGGCAACCTGCTGAGCTGGCCCACCGTGGTCACCGGCATCGGCTGGGTAAAAGCTTGGGCCACCGTCGATGGCTACTTCTGGAACTCGATCAAGATCACCGTTCCGGCGGTGCTGATTTCCACTGCCATCGGCGCATTGAACGGCTACGTGCTGTCGTTCTGGCGCTTCCGTGGTTCGCAGCTGTTCTTCGGCCTGCTGTTGTTCGGCTGCTTCCTGCCGTTCC
This sequence comes from Pseudomonas sp. ArH3a, assembly GCF_022648765.1. Taxonomy (NCBI): domain Bacteria; kingdom Pseudomonadati; phylum Pseudomonadota; class Gammaproteobacteria; order Pseudomonadales; family Pseudomonadaceae; genus Pseudomonas; species Pseudomonas sp. ArH3a. Next base: position 5,533,013 of record NZ_CP080330.1, on the reverse strand, counting down.
AGACCGTGCTGCTGCCGGCCTCTTTCACCCTCGGCAAGATGGGCCTGGCCAGCACCACCACCGGCCTGGTGTTTGTGCACGTGGTCTACGGGCTGGCATTTACCACACTGTTCTTTCGTAACTACTACGTCAGCATTCCGGATGCGCTGATCAAGGCGGCACGACTGGACGGTGCAGGGTTCTTCACCATCTTCCGGCTCATCATTCTGCCGATGTCGACGCCGATCATCATGGTCTGCCTGATCTGGCAGTTCACCCAGATCTGGAACGACTTCCTGTTCGGTGTGGTGTTCTCCAGCGGCGACTCGCAGCCCATCACGGTGGCGCTGAACAACCTGGTCAACACCAGCACCGGGGCCAAGGAATATAACGTGGATATGGCGGCGGCGATGATCGCCGGGCTGCCGACCCTGCTGGTCTATGTGATCGCAGGCAAGTATTTCGTGCGCGGCCTCACGGCCGGCGCGGTCAAGGGGTAATCATGGCTACGCTTGAACTTCGCAATGTAAACAAGACCTATGGCGCCGGCCTGCCCGACACCTTGAAGAACATCGAACTGTCGATCAAGGAAGGCGAATTCCTGATCCTGGTCGGCCCTTCGGGGTGTGGTAAGTCCACGCTGATGAACTGCATCGCCGGTCTGGAAACCATTACCGGCGGCGCCATCATGATCGGTGATCAGGATGTGAGCGGCATGAGCCCCAAGGACCGTGACATCGCCATGGTGTTCCAGTCCTACGCCCTGTACCCGACCATGAGCGTGCGCGAGAACATCGAGTTCGGCCTCAAAATCCGCAAGATGCCTCAGGCGGATATCGACGCCGAAGTGGCGCGCGTGGCCAAGCTGCTGCAGATCGAGCACCTGCTTAACCGCAAGCCAGGCCAACTGTCCGGTGGCCAGCAACAGCGTGTTGCCATGGGCCGCGCCCTGGCGCGTCGGCCGAAGATCTACCTGTTCGACGAACCGCTGTCCAACCTCGACGCCAAGCTGCGCGTCGAGATGCGCACCGAAATGAAGCTGATGCACCAGCGCTTGAAAACCACCACTGTCTACGTCACCCACGATCAGATCGAAGCGATGACCCTGGGCGACAAAGTGGCGGTGATGAAGGACGGCATCATCCAGCAGTTCGGCACGCCGAAAGAGATCTACAACGACCCGGCCAACCTTTTTGTGGCAAGTTTTATCGGTTCACCTCCGATGAACTTCATTCCTTTGCGCCTGCAGCGCAAGGACGGTCATCTGGTGGCGCTGCTCGACAGCGGCCAGGCCCGTTGCGAGCTGCCGCTGAGCATGAATGACACCGGCCTTGAAGACCGTGACGTGATCCTGGGCCTGCGCCCGGAGCAGATCGTGTTGGCGGCGGGTGAAGGTAATGGTTCGTCGAGCATTCGTGCCGAAGTCCAGGTCACCGAGCCGACTGGCCCGGACACCCTGGTATTCGTGCAACTCAACGACACCAAAGTCTGCTGCCGCCTGGCACCCGACGTGGCACCGCAGGTGGGCGAGACCCTGACCCTGCAGTTCGACCCGGCCAAGGTCTTGCTGTTCGACGCCAAAACCGGCGAGCGCCTGGGCGCTGCTGCTTCATTGCCTGCACACGGGCATGCCGACAATGTGGCCCAATTCAAAGGCCGCTAATGCAGATAAGTTGTTGTTTTAGATAAAAATGTAACCCGCGTTAGATAAAAACAGTTTAATAACAATAAAGACGAGGATGTAGGGATGAAAAAGCAACACAACAACACCCGGCTGATCTGCCAACTGTCAGCAGCAGCAGCCCTGGTATTGTCCGCCAATGCGATGGCGGCCGATGCATTCAGCGCCGACTCCAAGTGGATGACCGGCGATTGGGGCGGCGAGCGGACCAAGCTCATCGAGCAAGGTATCGACATCAAGGCTGACTACGTTGGGGAAGTGGGCGCCAACCTGCGCGGCGGCTACAACGACGACAAAACTGCCCGTTACGCTGACCAGTTCGGTCTGGGCGTAGCACTGGATCTGCAAAAGCTGTTTGGCTGGGATAACACCCAGGCCAAGATCCAACTCACCAATCGTAACGGCGCGAACATTTCCAATGACCGTATTGGTGACCCGCGTGCCGGCACCTTGAGTTCGTCTCAAGAAGTTGATGGCCGAGGCCACATGGTGCGTCTGACCCAGTTCTGGATTCAGCACCAGATGTTCGACAACAAGTTGGACGTCAAACTCGGTTACTTCGGTGAAGGCGAAGACTTCAACACCTTCCCATGCGACTTCCAGAACCTGTCGTTCTGCGGCTCGCAAGTGGGTAACTACGTTAACACCTGGTACAACTGGCCGGTCAGCCAGGCTGCGATCCGCGTGAAGTACAACATCACGCCTGAGCTGTATGCGCAAATCGGTGCTTACAACCAGAACCCATCGCAACTGGAGCACGGCAACGGCTTCAAACTCAGCGGCAGTGGCACCAAGGGCACCGTATTGCCGGTGGAATTGGTCTGGTCGCCGAAGGTCAATGGCCTGCCGGGCGAATACCGTGTGGGTTACTACAAGAGCACCGCCGACGCTACCGACGTACGTGAAGACGTCAACGGTAACGACGCTGGTACCACCGGCGCGGCCTTCCGCGTTCGTAGCAGCAAGAGCGGCTACTGGGGCGTTCTTCAACAGCAGCTCACCACGCACAATGGCGACGCTTCACGCGGCTTGAACATCGCGGCCAACGTGACCTTCCACGACAAAGACACCAACGTCGTCGACAACTACCAGTCGCTGATGCTTGTGTATAAAGGCCCATTCGACGCGCGCGCCAAAGATGACATCGGTATCGGTGTTGCGCGTATCCATGCCAACAGTGACGTGAAGAAAAACGCCGAGTTGCTCAATGCCGCTGGCGGCTTCACCGATTACGACCAACTGGGTTACGCGCCACTGCGTAACACCGAGTACAACGTCGAGCTCAACTATGGCGTCCACGTCACCAATTGGCTGACCGTGCGTCCTAACTTGCAATACGTCGTCCACCCAGGTGGCGTGAACCAAGTCGACAACGCGCTGGTAGCGGGCCTGAAAATTCAGTCTACGTTCTAACGCTGTTGCGATAAGCTCCTTCTCTCTGTGCGCATTTCGCGGATAGCCATGGCTATCCGCTTTTTTTTGGGCAGCACGCTGCACAATTCCTGCGGGAGCTGGCTTACCTGCGATGGCATCGCCTCGGTCATTCAAACAAACCGAGTCGCTCACATTGCAGGCAAGCCAGCTCCCACAGGGGAACCAAGGTTTGAGCGAGAATGAATTTCAGGACCGTGGCACATGCATGAGCATCCGCTGCAACGTTTTTTCAAATCCCTGCGCGAGCGTCCGGTGTTCGCCTGGGAGCGCTTTCAGATGCGCGATGTGTTGGTGATCGACCATCCGCTGTGCCAGGCGGTGTTCAGTCGCCAGGGCGCGCAACTGCTGCATTTTCAACCCCGTGGCCAGAAACCCTGGCTGTGGTGCGCGGCCAAGTGGCCGCAAGTCGGCGCCATCCGTGGCGGCGTGCCGGTGTGCTGGCCATGGTATGGGCGCCACCCGAGTGAAAACGCGTGGCCGTCCCATGGCTGGGCGCGGCTGATTGATTGGAAACTGCTCGACAGCAGTACCGACGACGATGGCGTGCGCCTGCATTGGCAATTGCAGCTGTGCGACTGGCAGGTCGACCTGCACGCGCACCTGGGCGAAACCCTGGAACTGCGCCTGTGCACAGAGCATCAGGACGAGTTGCCGTGCCAGTTGAGCCATGCTTTGCACGCTTATTGGCGGATCGGCAATGTCGGTGAGATAGCGCTGTCTGGGCTCGATGGAGCGCAAGGTTATGACCAGCTCAATCGCCAGGTTTGCCAGCAGGAAGGCGAGTTACGCGTGGACGGCGGTTGCCAGCGAGTGTTCCAGCATGACGGCGAGCTGCACCTCAAAGACCACGCCTGGCAGCGCGAGCTGTGCATTGATACTGGCGACAGTGCCGACACGGTGGTGTGGCACCCGGGCAGCCGGCCACTGTTGGGCGTGAGCTTCAACGAGGCATCGGGGTTTGTGTGCGTGGAGTCGGCGATGGCTGGGGCCAGTTTGGCGCCGGGGGAGAGGGCGCATTTGAGTCTGCAGGCCAGGGCTGGGGTTTAGCGGTGTGGCTTATGGCCTCATCGCGGGCAAGCCCGGCTCCCACAGTGGAATGCATTCCAAATGTGGGAGCGGGCTTGCCCGCGATGGCGGCGGTACTGCTGGCAGAGATTTGATCGTTCCCACGCTCCGCGCGGGAATGCCACCTTGGACGCTCTGAAGTCGTGACGCAGAGCGTCACTGGATGCATTCCCACGCAGGGCGTAGGAACGATCTGGAACTAGTTAAACTCATCCCCAACCGGATACCGGCTGTCATTCAAACTCTCTTTGATCTTGCGCAAATGCGGCTGGAAATCCACGCCACGGCGCAACGTCATGCCCGTTGCCAGCACATCCAGCACCGTCAGCTGGATAATCCGCGACGTCATCGGCATGTAGATGTCGGTGTCTTCCGGCAGCGGAATGTTCAGGCTCACCGTGCTGGCCTTGGCCAGCGGCGAGTTCTCGGCGGTTACGCCCAGTACCGATGCGCCGTTTTCCCGCGCGATACGCGCCACTTCCACAAGCTCACGGGTACGCCCGGTGTAGGAAATAATCACGAACAGCTCACCCGTATGCGCCACCGACGCGAGCATGCGCTGCATCAGCACGTCGGCGTGTGCGGTCACGGCCAGGTTGAAGCGGAAGAATTTGTGCAGCGCATCCATGGCCACCGGCGCCGAGGCGCCCAGGCCGAAGAAGTGGATCTGCCGCGCCTGGATCAACAGGTCTACGGCCTTGCTGATCAGCGCCGGGTCCAAGGCTTGGCAGGCGCTGTCCAGTGACGCAATGGCACTGCCAAAGATCTTCTGGGTGTAGGCCTCAGGGTTATCATCGGCCTCCACGGCGCGGCTGACATACGCCGCACCACTGGCCAAACTTTGCGCCAGCTGCAATTTAAGTTCAGGGTAACCGCTGACGCCGAACGAACGGCAGAAACGGTTGACCGTCGGTTCACTGACCGAGGCGGCTTGGGCGAGGGCTGCGATCGAGAAGCGGGTCGCCTGCTGCGGGTTGAGCAGGATGACCTCGGCGACTTTTTTCTCAGCCTTGTTCAATTCTTCGAGGCGGTTCCGGATTTGTTCCAGAAGATTTCGCACGCGGTCCATTCAGTCTTTCCTTCGGGCGACGATGCAACTATAGGGCGGTAACCAATCGACGAGTGGCCCTTTGCGGTGGCCTATCCTACTGAGGGTAGCTGAACACCACCACTCGGAATGCATATTTTGGGAAAATGTTGTGGTTATTACTACATTTTTCCTTGAGTGATGCCTTGAAAAAAGGTATTTGTAGCTTAACTTGATAAAAGAACAAACATCATGCCTTCGATAACCGTAGAACCCTGCACCTTTGCCCTGTTTGGCGCGTTGGGTGATCTGGCGCTGCGCAAGTTATTTCCTGCCCTCTATCAACTCGATGGCGCAGGCCTGCTGCACGACGACACGCGCATCCTGGCCCTGGCCCGTGAAGCCGGCTCCGAGCAGCAGCACTTGGCGCATATCGAAAAAGAACTGCGTAAATACGTCGGCAAGGAACTGGACGAAACCATCGCCCAGCGTTTCCTGGCTCGCCTGACGTACCTGCACGTCGACTTCCTGAAGGCTGACGACTACGTCGCCCTGGCAGAGAGCGCCGGCACCGAACAACGCCTGATTGCCTACTTCGCCACCCCGGCGGCGGTGTACGGCGCGATCTGCGAGAACTTGTCCAAGGTCGGCCTGGCGGAAAACACCCGCGTCGTCCTGGAAAAACCCATCGGTTCGGACCTGGAGTCGTCGCGCAAAGTCAACGACGCCGTGGCGCAGTTTTTCCCGGAAAACCGCACCTACCGCATCGACCACTACCTGGGCAAAGAAACCGTCCAGAACCTGATTGCGCTGCGTTTCGCCAATAGCCTCTTTGAAACCCAGTGGAACCAAAACTACATCTCCCACGTGGAAATCACCGTGGCCGAGCAGGTGGGTATTGAGGGCCGTTGGGGTTACTTCGACAAAGCCGGCCAGCTGCGCGACATGATCCAGAACCACCTGCTGCAGCTGCTGTGCCTGATCGCCATGGACCCGCCGGCCGACTTGTCCGCCGACAGCATCCGCGACGAGAAGGTCAAGGTGCTCAAGGCCCTGGCGCCGATCAGCCCAGACGGCCTGACCACCCAAGTGGTACGTGGCCAGTACATCGCCGGCTACAGCGCCGGCAAGCCGGTGCCGGGTTACCTGGAAGAAGAGAATTCCAACACCCAGAGCGACACCGAGACGTTCGTTGCCCTGCGTGCCGATATCCGCAACTGGCGTTGGGCCGGGGTGCCGTTCTACTTGCGTACCGGCAAGCGTATGCCGCAAAAGCTGTCGCAGATTGTTATCCACTTCAAGGAACCGTCCCACTACATCTTCGCCCCCGAGCAGCGCCTGCAGATCAGCAACAAGCTGATCATCCGCCTGCAACCGGACGAAGGTATTTCCTTGCGTGTGATGACCAAGGAGCAGGGCCTGGACAAGGGCATGCAACTGCGCAGCGGCCCGCTGCAACTGAATTTTTCCGACACCTACCGCAGCGCGCGCATCCCTGATGCCTACGAGCGGTTGTTGCTGGAAGTGATGCGCGGCAATCAGAACCTGTTTGTTCGCAAAGATGAAATCGAAGCCGCGTGGAAGTGGTGTGACCAGTTGATCGCCGGGTGGAAAAAATCCGGTGATGCGCCCAAGCCGTATGCGGCTGGGTCCTGGGGGCCGATGAGCTCGATTGCACTGATCACGCGGGATGGGAGGTCGTGGTATGGCGATATCTGAATTGAAACTGCCTCAGGGTGTGACTGCCCATGAGTACCGTACGCCCGTGCTGCTGGCGGACGGCCTGGCCAATGACGTGGCCGAGCAACTGCGCGGGGCCATCAGTGCCCGTGGCGAGGCCACCCTGGTCGTGTCCGGTGGCCGCAGCCCCGTGGCGTTTTTCCAGAACCTGGCCAAGCAGAGCCTGGACTGGTCCAAGGTCACCATCACCCTGGCCGACGAGCGCTGGGTGCCGGTAGAGCACGCCGACAGCAATGCTGGCCTGTTGAAGAAGTATTTGCTGCAAGGCCCGGCAGCCAAGGCCACGTTCCTCAGCCTGTACAACGTTGCCGCGAACCTTGAAGACGCCGCCGAACTGGCCGACCGCCAGTTGGCAGAGTTGTCAGCCATTGATGTGCTGGTACTGGGCATGGGCGATGACGGCCACACCGCGTCGCTGTTTCCCAACAGCCCGAACCTCACCGAAGCCCTGCAGGCCGACGGTACCCGCCGTTGCTGGCCGATGCTGGCGCCGACCGTGCCGCACCAGCGCCTGACCATGAGTCGCGCGTTGCTCGCCACGGCCCACTACACCGTGCTGTCGATTGCCGGCAGCTCGAAATTGACCACCTTGAGCGCCGCGCTGGCCAGTGACGACGTTGCTGCCATGCCGATTCGCGCGTTTTTGCAACCTACTTTAGAGATTTACTGGTGCCCATGAGCCAAGGATCAGCCGCTATGAAAAGCCCTCAACCGACCGTGTCCATGGCGGAAAAAGTTGCCTTGATCGACAGCCTCTGCGCCAAGGCGCGGATCCTGCCGGTGATCACCATCGCCCGCGAACAGGACATCTTGCCGCTGGCCGATGCCCTGGCCGCGGGCGGTTTGACCGCATTGGAAGTGACCCTGCGTTCCGAGTTCGGCCTCAAGGCTATTCAGGTACTGCGCGAGCAACGCCCTGAACTGTGCACCGGTGCCGGCACCGTGCTCGACCGTCACATGCTCGAAGCGGCGGAAGTAGCCGGCTCGCAATTCATCGTCACCCCAGGCATTACCCGCGACCTGCTGGAAGCCTCGGTGCATAGCCCGATCCCGCTGCTGCCGGGCATCAGCAATGCCTCCGGCATCATGGAAGGCTATGGCTTGGGTTATCGCCGCTTTAAGCTGTTCCCGGCTGAAGTCAGCGGTGGCGTAGCGGCTATCAAGGCCCTGGGCGGCCCGTTCGGCGAAGTGAAATTCTGCCCAACCGGCGGCGTTGGCCCGGCCAACATCAAGAGCTACATGGCGTTGAAAAACGTGATGTGCGTGGGCGGTAGCTGGATGCTCGACCCGCAATGGGTCAAGAACGGCGACTGGGCCCGCATCCAAGAAGTCACCGCACAGGCGCTGGCGCTGCTGGATTGAGCTGATTTACCGAATCGTTGTTGCTGTGCTTAACGGCATTTTTGCGGCGCACTTGGTCGGTGTGCCGCTTTTTTTTGCCTGCAGAAAAACTTGAATTCAACGCCGATCAGTTGTGGGAGCTGGCTTGCCTGCGATAGCGGTGTAACTGCCACTGCAATGTGGCTGACCCACCGCCATCGCAGCATAGGTATCTACACATCTTTTATGGGTTGAATTCTTTGGTTGTCGCGGGGGTGCTGGGTACATATCCGTTATTTGGGTAACGGCTGCTATGGGTTCCGCCCTTACGGCGGGTCACTTTTGGAAAAGAGCCCCAAAAGTAACCAAAAGGGCTCTTGCCCCACCACTCGGCACCTCGCCTAGGCTCGGTGTGCCCTCACTCCGGCTTTGGACCGTGGGCCGCCGCCATGGGCCATCCTTGGCCCATCGCGGCTAAACCGGCGTCCTGCCGGTTTACCCACGCTCCAAAGCCTGCGTTCGGCCAGCGTGGTTTAACGGGGCGCCTAAGATCAAGATCAAAAGCAAGAGCACGGCGGCCTAGTAGCCGACCTGAGTGGTTGAAGCAAAAGCAGAGCAGAAGCAGAGCACCACCCTATCTAGCTGATGTAATGAGATCCCAATGTGGGAGCGGGCTTGCTCGCGAAGGCGGTGGGTCAGTTACACATGAGCTGGCTGACCCACCGCCTTCGCGAGCAAGCCCGCTCCCACAATTTTGACCGAGTTCGGCTGCCAGCCCCGCAGTGCTCTGCTTTTCTGTGGGAGCTGGCTTGCCTGCGATGGCATCAACTCGGTGTACTTGATAGACCGAGGTGTCTGCATCGCAGGCAAGCCAGCTCCCACATTAGATTGAGTTCAGTTTCAAATGTCAGGTCGGCTGTCAGGCCGCCTCGGCCGTGCTTTTGATTTGCTTCAACCACTCAGGTCGGCTACTAGGCCGCCGTGCTCTTGCTTTTGATCTTGATCTTGATCTTGATCTGAGGCGCCCCGTTAACCACGATGGCCGAACGCAGGCTTGAATCCGTGGGTAACCCGGCAGGACGCCGGGTTAGCCGCGATGGGCCAAGGATGGCCCATGGCGGCGGCCCACGGATTCAAGCCGGAGTGAGGGCATGCCGAGCCTAGGCGAGGCACCGAGTGGTGGGGCGAAGACCTTTTGCTTACTTTTGGGTCTTTCCAAAAGTGAGCCGCTGTAAGAGCGGAACCCTAAGCAGCCGTTACCGCAGCAACGGATATGTACTCACATCTACCTAAAAACCCCGTCAAAAGCTAAGCGCAACACAAAAAAATGCGTAGATACCCATGCTGCGATAGCGGTGTGTCAGTAGATGCATCCAAAGCTGACCCACCGCCATCGCAGGCAAGCCAGCGCCCACAGGTTTAATCTTTGTTGAGTTCGGTAATCGCGTTGATCAACACATTGATATCCGCCGCCGACGTCACCAGCCCCGGCGTCACTCGAATACAGGTGCCAAACGCCGCACCCGTTCGAAGGGTGGTAAACACGCCATGCTCCTTGAGCAACCGGTCCACCATCGCCTGCTGATCCCGCCCTGTGAACTTGAACGCAGTGATTCCGCAATACAGGCGTGGATCATCCGGCGTCAGTACCTCAACCCCCGGCAACGGCCGCACCTGGCTCACCCACAGATCCCGCAGGTAATTGACCCGCGCACCTTTAGCGGCCGAGCCACCCAAGGCGCGGTGTTCTTCCAGCACCAGCGGCAAGGTCATCAGCGCCGGAAAATTCGGTGTGCTGTAGGACGTACGCGCGCGTACATCGGTGGCCGGGTAATGAAATTCGCCCATGTCCGGGTCAATATCGGCCAGGCGCTCCGGTGCTATATACAGAAAGCCAAGGGTCAGCGGCGCGCCGATCCATTTATGCAAATTGAAGCCGGCGAATTGAATACCCAGCTGCGCGAGGTTGAAGTCGATCTGGCCCAGGGCGTGGGCGCCATCGAGGATCACATCGACGCCATGCTCACGCGCGGCCTGGGCAATCGCCTCCACCGGCATCACCAGCCCGGTGCGGTGGGTGACATGGGTCAGGGCCATCAGCTTGAGGCGCGGGTACTGAGCGAACGTATCGCGATAGGCCTGCACCAGGCTGTCGAAACTGGCCGGGTGAGTGTGAGAAATCTCAATAACCTCTACACCGCGATAGCCCGCCAACCAGCGCATTGCGCCTTTGACCGTGTCGTACTCCAGGTCGCTGATCAGCACCTGATCGCCCGGTTGCAGGCAGTTGTAGTTACGGATCAGCGACTGCAAGGCTTCGGTGGCATTGCGGGTAAAGGCGACCGCCTCGGGGTCGGCATCGATCAACCCGGCCAGTTGGCGGCGGATCTCGACATGTTCACCTTGCTCGAAGCGCTGGCGCACATACAGCGAGTTGCTGCGGTTGATAAACGCAACGTGCTCCAGGTACTGCGCGCTTACCGCGCGGCTCATGCGCCCAAAGTAGCCGTTTTCCAGGTTGATCGGGCCAGGCTCCAGCGCATAGCGCTGGGCGATGGCCTGCCAGTGAAGTTCGTTATCTGCATTCCTTGGCATGGCGTGGGCTCTTAATGACGGGGGGCGGGTTTGCCGTGTTTTGCCCGTAGAGGTTCCAGCAGTTCGGACAGGCCGTTGTGGTCGATTTCCTGCATCAGTGCCAGCAACCCGCCCAGTTCGCCGTGGGGGAAACCTTCACGGGCAAACCAGTTCAGGTAGGGGCCGGGCAGGTCAGCGATGATCCGCCCCTTGTACTTGCCGAAGGGCATTTCGCGGGTGATTAGCAGTTCGAGTTTTTCGGGGTTCATGGGCTTCAGTGGTTTGAGTCGAGACCTTGGAAAATACAGGCATTCTGCATGAAGGCCAAATGACAGATCATGCAAATAACGTACATACAGATGGTTCAATAATTTTCAAGTTATTGAAATGTAAGGAGAAAGTAATTTTTCAAAACCTGGCACGGGCGCTGCAATCATTAAGATACGTTTCTTAACCCGCACAAGGAATTGAAAAATGACTGACATCAATAAAGAATCGATCTCCGTACTGAACGACCTGATCGAGACCAGCAAAGACGGCCAGAAAGGCTTCGCGACTTGTGCTGAAGACATCAAACATCCAGAGCTCAAAGCCCTGTTTGTGAAGCGCTCCGCTGACTGCGCGACCGCAGCTGCCGAATTGCAAACTGCTGTGAAAGCGTTGGGCGGCGACCCGGAAAAATCCGGCTCGGTTGCCGGTGCTCTGCACCGTGGCTGGGTGGACGTGAAGTCGCTGGTCACCGGCAAAGATGAAGAGGCTGTGCTGAACGAAGCCGAGCGCGGCGAAGACCATGCCTTGAAGGCTTACAAAGAAGCGATCGAGAAGATCAACAAGCACAACCTGCTGGGCATTCGTGACCTGGTTGAGCGTCAGTTCCACGGCGCGCAACGCAACCACGACCAGGTGAAAGCCCTGCGTAACCAGGCTCGCGCTCAGTCGTAAAACCTGCTGCGTAACACCTGTTGTGAAAAAAAATGTGGGAGCGGGCTTGCCCGCGATTGCGGTGAGTCAGTCACTCTATCCAGTGACTGACACTCCGACATCGCGGGCAAGCCCGTTCCCACATTTGCTTGGTATCGACCTCGAGATTGCAATCAGCCAATGCTGATCGGCGGCAGCTCAGTCAACGTCACAACCTGCTGCTTGCGTGGCGCGAGGATTTCCGCCTCGCCGTCCACCACCAACTCGTCGCGCTGGTTGAACACGCGGGTGGCAATGCGCACGCGAAACTTGGGCAGCTTCTCGAGGATTTCCAGACGCACGGTCAGGGTGTCGCCGATTTTTACCGGCTTCTGGAAGGTCATCTGCTGGCCGATGTAGATGGTGCCTGGCCCAGGCAGCTCGCACGCAACGGCCGCGCTGATCAGGGCGCCGCTGAACATACCGTGGGCGATACGCTCCTTGAACATGGTCGCCTTGGCGTACTCGGCATCCAGGTGCACCGGGTTGTGGTCGCCGGACATGGCGGCGAACAACTGGATATCGCGCTCTTCGACGGTCTTGCTGTAGCTGGCGGTCTGGCCGACTTCGAGGGCTTCGTACGGGGTGTTGGTTACCTGAGTCATCTAAAGGTGCATCCTGTGGCTAATCGGTAATGTAACTATCTGATTTTAAACGGTTGATTTTAAGGGGCTGATTTTAAAGGAGCAGTTACTCGCAGCGGGTCGGCCTGTGCAACGCCAGGGCCTGCTCGAGCCACCTCAGCACATCTGCTGTGACTTCGTCGCGATTGGTTTCATTGAACACTTCGTGACGCGCCTGCGGGTAAATATTCAGTTGCAGGTTCTGGCAGCCGGCCTCACGCAGTGCATGGGCCAGACTTTTGAGACGCTTGCCTTCACTCACCGGATCACATTCGCCGCCCATTATCAGGAGCGGCAGGCCCGGGTCGATCTGCGTGAGATTGGACGCTTTGCTGATTTGCTGCAAGCCGCCCAGCAGGTCGATCCATAGCTGGTTAGTGCAACGGAAGCCGCAGAGCGGGTCGTTGATGTACTTGTCGACTTCAACCGGGTCGCGGCTGAGCCAATCAAAGGCGGTGCGGGTAGGCTTGAACGCCTTGTTGAACGAGCCGAACGACAGGAACTCGATCAGCGCACTGCGCCCGCGCAAGCCCTGGCGTGCGCGTTCGATTCTGGCAATGACCTTAGCGGCACGGTACAGCGCCACCGGCTGGAAATTCGAACCACTGAGAATTGCGCCATTCAAACTGGCGCTGTGGTGCAACAGGTAGGCCTGGGCGATATAACTGCCCATGCTGTGGCCCAGCAAAATGATCGGCAAACCCGGCTGCTGCTGGCCGATGTGCTGGTTGAGGCTGGCGAGGTCGCCCACCACTTTGGTCCAACCATCCTTTTCGGCGTATAGCCCCAGCGTCCCTTCGTCGGCGGTGCGGCCGTGGCCGCGCTGGTCCAGGGCGTACAGGCCGTAGCCGGCGGCGCACAAGGCCTCGGCCAGGCGTGCATAACGCCCGCTGTGCTCGGCCATGCCGTGGGACAGCATGATCATGGCCCGGGCTTGGCTTTCCGGCAGCCATTGATTGACGTACAGGCGGCTGCGGTCATTCGCGGTCAGCCAGAAGGTGCTGTGGTTCATGGCGCTTCCTTTGCTCAGAGTCGTTGCAGTGTATAGCTCATCTGCCAGAGGCTGGTGTATCTGCCTACACGTTGGGCGCAAGATTCATACAATAAATGACACAGTTGGTTGTATTTGCCTGTTTGGCCATAGCTGCTAACGTCCTCAAAGCTCCGCTTTTTAAACCTTCATAAAAGCGGCCGGACACACTCAGGTAAGAGGACAAGAATAATGCAACCTGATTTCTGGAATGACAAACGCGCGGCGGGCGTTCCCAATGCCATCGACCTCACCACGTACAAGTCGGTGGTGGAAGTCTTCGAACGTTCCTGCAAAGCCTTTGCCGACCGTCCGGCGTTCAGCAACATGGGCATTACCCTGACTTACGCCGAGCTTGAGCGCCACAGTGCGGCGTTCGCCGGTTACCTGCAACAGCACACCGACCTCAAGCCGGGCGACCGTATCGCGGTGCAGATGCCCAATGTGCTGCATTACCCGATTGCCGTGTTCGGCGCATTGCGCGCCGGGCTCATCGTGGTCAATACCAACCCGCTGTACACCCCGCGCGAGATGCGCCACCAGTTCAAGGATGCCGGCATTCGCGCGTTGGTCTATCTCAACCTGTTTGGTTCGCGGGTGCAGGAAGTGTGCGCCGATACCGAGATCGACTACCTGATCGAAGCCAAGATGGGTGACTTCATGCCGGCCGCCAAAGGTTGGTTGATCAACACCGTGGTCGACAAAGTCAAGAAGATGGTCCCGGCCTACAACCTCCCACGCGCCGTGTCGTTCAAACGCGCCTTGCGCATGGGCGCGGGCCAAAGCCTGACCCGGCACCCGGTGACCCTGGATGACATCGCCGTGCTGCAATACACCGGCGGCACCACCGGCCTGGCCAAGGGCGCGATGCTCACCCACGGCAACCTGGTCGCCAATATGCAGCAGGTGCGGGCGTGCATGTCCCAGGTCGGCGATGACGGCCAGCCGCTGATCAAGGAAGGGCAGGAGGTGATGATCGCGCCGCTGCCGCTGTACCACATCTATGCATTTACGGCGAACTGCATGTGCATGATGGTGACCGGCAGCCACAACGTGTTGATCACCAACCCGCGCGACATTGGCGGCTTTATCAAGGAACTGAAAAAGTGGCGGTTCTCCGGTCTGTTGGGGCTGAACACGCTGTTCGTGGCGCTGATGGACCACCCGGATTTCAAGACCCTGGACTTCTCCCACCTCAAGATCACTAACTCTGGCGGCACCGCCTTGATCAAGGCCACGGCCGAGCGCTGGAAGGCGCTGACCGGTTGCTCCATCGGCGAAGGCTACGGCCTGACCGAAACCTCACCGGTGGCCAGCACCAACCCCTACGGCGGCCTATCGCGCCTCGGCACCGTAGGCATTCCGGTGCCCGGCACGGGCATGAAAGTGATTGATGACGAGGGCCACGAGTTGCCGTTGGGCGAGCGCGGCGAACTGTGCATCAAGGGCCCGCAGGTGATGAAGGGCTACTGGCAGCAACCGGCCGCCACCGCCGAGGCCTTGGACGCTGAAGGCTGGCTGAAAACCGGTGATATTGCGGTGATCGACGCCGATGGCTACGTGAGCATTGTCGATCGCAAGAAGGACTTGATCATCGTCTCGGGCTTCAACGTATACCCCAACGAGATCGAAGACGTGGTGATGGCCCACCCGGCGGTCGCCAACTGCGCAGTGATCGGCGTGCCGGATGACCGTACCGGTGAGGCGGTGAAGCTGTTTGTGGTGGCGCGTGCCCAGGGTGTGAGCCTTGAAGAACTGAAGGCGTACTGCAAGACCAACTTCACCGGGTACAAGGTGCCCAAGCACATTGTGTTGCGCGAGTCATTGCCGATGACGCCGGTGGGCAAGATTCTGCGCAGGGAGCTGCGCGACATCGCTTGATGTGAAATAGGCTTCAAAAATGTGGGAGCGGGCTTGCCTGCGATCACGGTGTATCAGTCACCTAATTCATCGACTGATGGACCGTTATCGCAGGCAAGCCCGCTCCCATATTGTTATTTATCGCGCTGAAAGGCCCATTCCAGAGCGACTTTCAAAGATATAGAATCTTTGCTCTAAAAATGACCACTGGGTATTCTTGAGTCATATTTATGACTGTAGGGCCCTCTCTTGGCTCTAGGCGGCCCTTGGCAAAGCTGCTACTCTCGGCGCGCTTTGTGACTTCTCGGCCTGCTTGAAAGCGCCAGACTCACCTTAAAAAAACATACACCAATAATAATCGCATCAAATGCGATGATGAATTCGCGTCGCTGAGGAGTGGGCTTCCATGAACGAAGACTTTTGGAAGGATAAGTACCCCGCCGGGATTGCTGCAGACATCAATCCAGACGAGTATCAAAATATTCAGGCGGTACTGAAACAGTCCTGCCAGCGCTTCGCCAACAAACCGGCTTTCAGCAACCTGGGCAAGACAATCACCTACGGTGAACTGTACGAATTGTCCGGCGCTTTCGCCGCCTACCTGCAACAGCATACCGACTTGAAGCCTGGCGATCGAATCGCCGTGCAACTGCCCAACGTCCTGCAATACCCAGTTGCCGTGTTCGGCGCCATTCGTGCTGGCCTGATCGTGGTCAACACCAACCCGCTGTACACCGCGCGGGAAATGGAACACCAATTCAATGATTCCGGGGCCAAGGCCCTGGTGTGCTTGGCGAACATGGCGCACCTGGCTGAAAAAGTCGTGCCCAAGACCGCCGTCAAACATGTGATCGTCACCGAAGTCGCTGACCTGTTGTCGCCATTCAAGCGCCTGCTGATCAACAGCGTCATCAAGTACGTGAAGAAAATGGTCCCGGCCTATCACCTGCCCAAGGCGATCAAGTTCAACGACGTGCTGGCCAAGGGGCACGGCCAACCGGTCAGCGATGCCAGCCCGGCGAGCGACGATGTCGCCGTGCTGCAATACACCGGCGGCACCACCGGGGTGGCTAAGGGCGCGATGCTCACCCACCGCAACCTGGTCGCCAACATGTTGCAGTGCAAGGCGCTGATGGGCTCCAACCTCAACGAAGGCTGCGAGATCCTGATCACGCCGCTGCCGCTGTACCACATCTATGCCTTCACCTTTCATTGCATGGCGATGATGCTGATCGGCAACCACAACATCCTGATCAGCAACCCGCGCGACTTGCCGGCGATGGTTAAGGAACTGTCGAAGTGGAAGTTCAGCGGCTTTGTCGGCCTGAACACCCTGTTCGTGGCGCTGTGCAACAACGAAGGCTTTCGCAAGCTGGATTTTTCCGCGCTGAAAGTCACCCTGTCGGGTGGCATGGCGCTGCAATTGGCAGCTGCCGAGCGTTGGAAAGACGTGACCGGTTGCAACATCTGCGAAGGTTACGGCATGACCGAAACCAGCCCTGTGGCGACGGTCAACCCGATTCAGAACATCCAGATCGGCACCATCGGCATTCCAGTGCCATCGACGGTGTGCAAAGTCATCACCGATGACGGCGTCGAGTTGGCCCTCGGTGAAATCGGCGAGCTGTGCGTCAAAGGCCCGCAAGTGATGAAGGGCTACTGGCAGCGCGAAGACGCCACCGCCGAGATCCTCGACAGCGAAGGCTGGTTGAAGACCGGTGACATCGCGATCATCCAGCCGGATGGCTACATGCGCATTGTCGACCGCAAGAAAGACATGATTCTGGTCTCCGGCTTCAACGTCTACCCCAACGAGCTGGAAGACGTGCTGGCGACCCTGCCGGGCGTGCTGCAATGCGCGGCCATCGGCGTGCCGGATGATAAGTCCGGGGAGCACATTAAGATCTTCATCGTGGTCAAGCCGGGGGCGACCCTGACCAAGGACCAGGTGATGGAACACATGCGCGCCAATGTCACCGGCTACAAGGTGCCCAAGGCCGTGGAGTTCCGTGATGCGTTGCCGACCACCAACGTAGGCAAGATCCTGCGCCGTGAGTTGCGCGATGAAGAACTGAAGAAGCTGGGACTTAAAAAGTAACCCAATAAGAAACCCCGCCAATGCGGGGTTTTTTATTGCCTGCTGCTGGCGAAACACTAGCCTCTGTGGGAGCTGGATTGCCTGCGATAGCTATAGGTATCTACACATCTTTTTATGGGTTGGATTCTTTGGTTGTCTCGGGGGCGCTGGGTGCATATCCGTTGCTGCGGTAACGGCTTCGTATGGTTCCGCCCTTACGGCGGGTCACTTTTGGAAAAGAGCCCCAAAAGTAACCAAAAGGGCTCTTGCCCCACCACTCGGCACCTCGCCTAGGCTCGGTGTGCCCTCACTCCGGCTTTGGACCGTGGGCCGCCGCCATGGGCCATCCTTGGCCCATCGCGGCTAAACCGGCGTCCTGCCGGTTTACCCACGCTCCAAAGCCTGCGTTCGGCCAGCGTGGTTTAACGGGGCGCCTAAGATCAAGATCAAAAGCAAGAGCACGGCGGCCTAGTAGCCGACCTGAGTGGTTAAATCAAAAGCAAAACCGAGGCGGCCTGACAGCCGACCTGATATTTGAAACTGAACTCAATCTAATGTGGGAGCTGGCTTGCCTGCGATGCAGACACCTCGGTCCATCAAGTACACCGAGTTGATGCCATCGCAGGCAAGCCAGCTCCCACAGAAAAGCAGAGCACTGCGGTGCTGACAGTCGAACTCGGTCAAAACTGTGGGAGCGGGGCTTGCTCGCGAAGGCGGTGGGTCAGTCAGCTCATGTGTAACTGACCCACCGCCTTCGCGAGCAAGCCCGCTCCCCACATTGGGATCTCATTACATCAGCTAGATAGGGTGGTGCTCTGCTTCTGCTCTGCTTCTGCTCTGTTTCTGCCCTGCTTTTGCTTCAACCACTCAGGTCGGCTACTAGGCCGCCGTGCTCTTGCTTTTGATCTTGCTTTTGATCTGAGGCGCCCCGTTAACCACGATGGCCGAACGCAGGCTTGAATCCGTGGGTAACCCGGCAGGACGCCGGGTTAGCCGCGATGGGCCAAGGATGGCCCATGGCGGCGGCCCACGGATTCAAGCCTTCGTTCTGGCATGCCGAGCCTAGGCGAGGCAACGAGTGGTGGGGCAAGAGCCCTTTTGGTTACTTTTGGGGCTCTTTTCCAAAAGTGACCCGCCGTAAGGGCGGAACCAATAGCCGCCGTTACCGCAGCAACGGATATGTACTCACATCTACCTAAAAAACCCGTCAAAAGCTTAAAGTTGCGTAGATACCTATGCTGCGATAGCGGTGTAACTGCCACTGCAATGTGGCTAACCCACCGCCATCGCAGGCAAGCCAGTTCCCACATTATTTTTACCGCGTTGTTACAGGGCGAACTGCGCGAAGCTCACGCCAGCACCCGCCGGGCGCACATCTTTCAAGAACGAATCTTTGTCCGCACTCAACTCCAGGGTGATCTCCGGCTTGCGCTTGCCTGCATTGCGCACCACCAGCCCTTCGAGCTTTTCACGCAGGAACGCCGTCGGCACCTTCAGGTGCAGCAACTGGTCGGACTCGGCGTTGTGCATCAACAGGTGAACCCACTCGAACTGGCCCACGGCAATACGGCCCACCGGCAGGTCGAACCACCAGATGTTGCGTTTGTGGTCCAGGTCGGTGAAGTGGCAGTTGTTGACGCCGAGTACGGCACCGCCCAGTTCCTGGTTTCTGCGGGCGATGGCCTGTGCTTTATTGAGTTTCATAACCTTCCTACGGGATCTGTTATTCAGCGTTATAGCCTGAATGTGCCGCGCATTCTCGTGGGTTGGCCGCAAAACATAAAGCCAAACCTGCAGGCGGCGATGAAATGCGCGCTGAAAAATAATTGAAACTCTGCTGAACGGCTTCAGGTCAATCTCTACGTAATGACCAAAAACCTCGATTGTTCCAGGAGAAATACCATGAGCAGCACATCGGATAAGGCAAAAGGTTTGGCTAACGAAGCCGTCGGCAACATCAAGCAAGGTGTCGGCAAAGTCACCGGCAATGACAAGCTGCGCGCTGAAGGCGTGGTGCAGGAAAAGAAAGGTGAAGTGCAAAAAGCCGTCGGCGATACCAAAGACGCGATTAACAAAGCCACCAAGTAAGCCTGAATCGCTGGCTGTATGCGTGCAGCCCGACGGCCATCCACGGATGGCCGTTTTTATGCCTTACGTTGAAACTAAAATCTGGTAATTGTTTCAAAGTCGCCAAGTAGGCTACTTTTAATGTAGAAAACGGCCCCTGAGTCGCCCACGACCTCACTCTTTTTGCGGCGAAAGGAGACGCTATGATTTTTCCGGTACTAGACGGCCTCAAGCTCCACAAAGTGCTGGTGCGCACCGTCAAGGAATTCGTCGATGACGAAATGCCCACCTATGCCTCGGCACTGGCTTACCAGATGCTGTTCTCGTTGTTCCCCTTCCTGCTGTTTCTCATTGCCCTGATCGGCTTCCTGCACCTGCCGGACTTCTTCACCTGGCTGCGCTTGCAGTCGGAACTGGTGTTGCCGCCCCAGGCGCTGGAACAGGTCAACCCGGTGATCGACCAGTTGCAGCAATCCAAGGGTGGCTTGCTGTCCGTCGGTATCGTGATTGCGTTGTGGACTGCCTCGGCGGGCGTTCGCCTGATGATGAGCGCGATGAACGCCGCCTACGACGTGGTCGAAGGTCGACCGATCTGGAAGCGCTTCCCGCTCTCGGTGTTCTACACCGTCGGCATCGCCGGCATGCTGCTCGCCGCCGCCGCGTTGATGGTGCTTGGTCCGCAGGTGATGGGGTGGCTCGCCGGGCAGATCGGCATGCAGGAATTTGTGGTCACCTTGTGGACCATCCTGCGTTGGCCGCTGATCGTGATTTTGCTGATGTTCGCCGTGGCCCTCATGTATTACGTGATGCCCGATGTAGAGCAGAAATTCCGCTTCATCACTCCAGGCTCGGTGCTCGCCGTGGTGGTGTGGATCGTTGCTTCCCTGGGCTTTGGTTATTACGTCAAAACCTTCGCCGACTACAACGCCATGTATGGCAGTATCGGTGCGATCATCGTCCTGCTCCTGTACTTCTACATTTCCGCTGCCGTGCTGTTGCTGGGCGCGGAGATGAATGCCGTGATCGAACACATGTCGGCTGAAGGCAAGGACCCGGGGGAAAAGGCGTTTGAAGAAAACGCCGATGCAAGTTCTTACACGGATGAAAAACAGCACGTCTCAGGCCTAGGCCGGGACCACTCCAAGCCCACACCCATTGAGCCTGATCGATGATCCATGAAATTCTGAAAATGGGCGATGAGCGCCTGCTGCGTATTGCACCGCCGGTTCCGCCGGAGATGTTCGACAGCCCCGAGCTTTGGCAGTTGATTGATGACATGTTCCAGACCATGGAGCACGTCGGCGGTGTCGGTCTCGCCGCCCCGCAGATCGGCGTCGACCTGCAACTGGTGATCTTTGGCTTTGAGGCCAGCGAGCGCTACCCGCACGCACCGCCGGTGACGCAGACCATCCTGATCAACCCATTGATCACGCCGCTTAGCCCAGTACTGGAAGAGGGCTACGAGGGCTGCCTGTCCGTGCCTGGCCTGCGTGGCGCCGTGGACCGTTATCAGCATATTCGCTACGAGGGTTTCGACCCCAAGGGCGAGCCGATTGTGCGCATCGCCGAAGGCTTCCACGCGCGGGTGGTGCAGCATGAATGCGATCACCTGATCGGCCGGTTGTACCCATCGCGCATTACCGACTTCAGCAAGTTCGGGTTTATCGAAGTGATGTTTCCGGATATGGATCCCACGGCGGACGAATAGCCCCCTGCCACACCATCGATCAAAAATGTGGGAGCTGGCAAGCCAGCTCCCACATTGGTGTTGCGTTCATTCAGACTATTTGGCCGGTTTCACAAACCGCAACGTCATCCGATCCGACTCCCCAATCGCCACATATTTAGCCTTATCCTGCTCCCCCAGCTTCAACGTCGGCGGCAACGTCCACACGCCACCTGGATAATCCTTGGTGTCTTTGGGGTTGGCGTTCACCTCACTTTGCCCGGCCAGCTTGAACCCGGCATCCGTGGCCAGTTTCACCACCTGCGCCGTGGTCAGGTAACCACTGTCCTTGATCGCTTCCAGATCGGCCCCGTCCTTGGCGCGGTGATCTTCCACGCCCAGCACGCCACCCGGCTTGAGCACGCTGTAGAACGCCGTGAACGTGGCGTTGGCGGTATCCGCCGCCACCCAGTTATGCACATTGCGAAAGGTCAGCACGGCATCCGCCGACGCAGGTTTGCCGAACACCGGCGCCTTGGGATCGAACTCCACCACGTCGGCCTTGGCATATCGCGTTGGGTCGGCGGCGAATTTCTTCTTTAGGTTTTCTTCGGAGGTGCGCGCGTAGGCGCTGCTGCTGGCGGCCTGCACGGCGGCGATGTAGTGCCCGTGGTCCTTGAGCAGTGGCGCCAGTATTTCGCTGTACCAGCCACCGCCTGGCGTGATTTCAATCACGGTCTGTTTGGCGCCCAAGCCGAAAAACGCCAACGTCTGCTGCGGATGGCGATAGCCGTCACGCGCGCTGTTGGCCGGGTCGCGCCAACTGCCGGCCAATACGCTTGAATATTGCTGGGCAGTAATGGGGGCGTCGGCTGCTTGGCTGAACGCTGGAAAGAGCAGGGCGGCTAGGGATAGAGCTGCGAGCGTCGTTTTCATGATCGTCCTGTAAGGGGTCACTGTGCCACCGAGGCTAGCACGGGCCCCGCACAGGTCGATCACACATTATCCGCAGTCGACCTCACCAAACGTTCTAAGCCCATGGCAATCATTGGCTTGTTACGTTTGTAGCGCGCCCACCGCTCGCTGAGTGATTGCGGCAGCACCGTGTCCTGGCTGAAACCCATACGCTGATACACAGCTTCCAAATCAGGATGGCACAGCAGCCATACCGTTCCTTCCACGTCGGCCACTGCCTGCACAATCAAGCGCGCCGCCAACCCTTGGCCGCGAAACCCTGGGTCAACAAATACGCCGGTCAGCCACTGCCCTCCGACCACGGGCGTGAGGCACAGCCCGGCCACAATCTCGCCGTCGCGCGCCACCCACAAACGCCCGCCCTTAAGCGCCTTCATCGGTGAATTATGGCTGCGGTAAAACTTGTTCAGCAGCGGCCACAGTGGCTCTGCCAGCGGTTCGATGAGCAGTTCGGGCATGGTCTTTAAGCCAGCGTTTTCAAGGGCCGGGGATTATAAGCGCCTTCTGCCCGGCAATAGGTGGTATACCCATTGTTACATCCCCTTTTAGTGGAGCATGCATCATGGCCAAAGGTATGGATTCAAAGAAAGCCGCGAAGAAGAAACCGGCAAAAACCGCCGATGAAAAACGCGCCAACAAGAAGGCCAAGAAAACCGAGACAGGCCTGTTCGGTCACTGAGTTACAAGCTTAGAACCAAACGATCTGCAAGATTTTTAGGTCTCGCTGCACAGAGCAGGAAACACCTGCTCTGAGCTGCCGATGGCCAACTACCTTGATCTGACCCAACGCCGGGAAATCGAAGCCCTGGCGCACCGCTTTACCGCCAGAACCGAATGGCCGACCTGGCTGCTGCTGATCGGCGTGTATGCCGGCTGGTTCTCTGTGATGCTCGCCAGCCCTTGGCTGGGCCTGTGGCTCAGCAACCTGTTGCTGGTTCCGTTGGTGACGCTGTGGCTGTCGGTGCAACACGAATTGCTCCACGGTCATCCCACCCGTTCCCTCCTCGTAAACAAACTGCTCGGCTACGCGCCCTTTGCCGTGTGGTACCCCTACACGCTGTACCGCAACAGCCATCTGCTGCATCACAACGATGAAGACCTGACCCTGCCGGGCATCGACCCGGAAAGCCGCTACCTGAATCAATCCCAATGGGACAACAGCTCGTTGTTTAAACGCGGTGTGCATTGGTTGACCAAAACCGTGCTCGGCCGTTTCCTGCTCGCGGCCCCGCTGGCGATTGGTCGATTGGCGCGCCAGGAATTTCAACGCCTGCCACAGGTGTGGCCGATGTGGCTGGCCCACGGCGCCGTGACGGTCTTGATGCTCAGCTTTATCGCCCACTTCAGCGTAATGCCGGTGTGGCATTACCTGCTGCTGGTCAGCGTGCCAGCCTTGTCCCTGGCCTCGATCCGTTCCTACTATGAACACCGCCCGCACCTGCAACCGGAACAGCGCACCGTGCTCAACGAAGCCGCCTGGCCGTGGACCTGGCTGTTTCTCAACAACAACTTGCACCTGGTGCACCACGACTTGCCGAAACTGCCCTGGTACTTGCTGCCCACGGTCTACCACGCCCGCCGCGAACAGTGGGTAGCGCGCAGCGGTGGTTTTCTGGTGCAAGGTTACGGCCAGTTGATCAGCCGTCACGGCCTCAAGGCCATCGACAGCCCCCGGCACCCTTTTGCGTGAGAGACGACCATGAGTGATCACTATGCCGAGCTGTTGATGTACGTCGCGCCCGAAGCGGTGCAGCAAGCCAACCAGCAATGGCTGACGCGCATATTTGAGCGCCTGAACCTCAGCCGGCGCAACGCCGACCACCTCGACTTGCACAGCCTGTGGCGGGCGCCCGAACTGCTCGTCACGCAAACCTGCGGTTACCCGCTGATGACCCAACTGCGCGGCCAGGTGCGGGTGATCGGGCGCCCACGTTACGAGCTGGCCCACAGCAGCCACGGCGAACATTGCAGCCTGCTGCTGACCCGCGACGACAACCCGCGCACCGCCCTGGCGGACTTCTACAACAGCCGCGGCGTGATCAACGGCCACGACTCCAACAGCGGCATGAACCTGCTGCGCGAACGCCTCGCGCCGTTGCAGCGCGACGGCCGTTTCTTCACCCGTGTCGGCATCAGCGGCGCCCACCGCGAAAGCCTGCGTTGGCTGCGCGAAGACTGCGCCGACCTTGCCGCCATCGACAGCGTCACCTACGACTACCTCGCCCGTTTCGCCCCGCAGGAGGTGGCGGGGCTGCGCATCGTCACCCATAGCGCGCCAAGCCCGACCTTGCCCTACATCGGGCCGCTGCATCTGCGCGACGAACAGGTGGCGCAGATTCGTCAGGCGATGAACCTGGCGTTGCAGGACTTGCCGCAGGTCGTCGAAACGCTGGGTATTCAAGAAGTTTTATCCGCCAGCGAAGACGACTACCACGTGCTGTTGGGCTACCAACAACAAGCCGTCAGCGCCGGTTATCCAAACCTGCACTGATCGTTCCCACGCTCTGGGTGGGAACGCCTGTTGTGACGCTCCGCGTCACGCTTTCATACGCAGAGGGTTGGAACGATAAGTTATATAAAAATACCTTTTAAATATTATTAAAGAATAAGCAGCCTTGCTAGGATCGCTCCACCGGAACACCGGACATAACGCGCAACCTACTCAGATGGAGCCACTATGTCCGGCGCCGACACTTCACACTGCGATTACGTGGGCGGATTGTTCCGCAGTCATTACGACTGGCTGTGCAGCCGTTTGCACCGCCACTTGGATTCGCGTGCCCACGCCGAAGACATCGCCGCCGACGCCTTCGTCCAACTCCTGAGCTCGTCGGGTGTGACGCCGATCCGCCAACCCCGCGCCTTACTCACCACCATCGCCCAGCGCCTGATGTACCAGCTGTGGCGCCGCCGTGACCTGGAGCGCGCTTACCTCGACGCCCTGGGCAACGACGAAACCTGCACCGCGCCTTCGCTCGAAGACCTGGCGCAAATGCTCGAAGCCCTGCAGGCCATCGACCAGTTGCTCGACGGCTTGCCGGCCAAGGTCAAGGCGACCTTCCTGCTGTCGCAACTCAAAGGCCTGACGTATCCCGAGATCGCTGCCGAACTGGGGATTTCCCAGCGCTCGGTCAGTGACTACATGGCCCGCGCGCTCAACCAAACCCGACGACTTCAACAGCCGCCGGCGCCGGGCCAGCAACACAGCTACCTGTCGCCGACCGCGCCGGAAGGGGCGTTCCACTGCACGCGGCTCAGTTATGACGTTCAACCGATCTTGACGACTGCGCAGATCGAATGTGGGAGCTGCCCACTTTGAATGTGTTGTGAATCGAATCTCCAAGAGGCTACTCATGAGAACACTAAAAAACCTGCTCGGTGGTTCGCTACTGGCACTCACCGCCCTGGCCCAGCCAGTCACCGCTGGTGAACCGATCAAACCGATCCACTTCGGCGACATCACCTGGGAAAGCGGCAGCCTGATCACTGAAGTGCTGCGCCTGATCGTCGAGAAAGGCTACGGCCTGCCCACCGACACCTTGCCCGGCAGCACCGTGAGCCTGGAAGCCGCCCTGGCTAAGGACGACATCCAGGTGATCGGCGAAGAGTGGGCCGGGCGCAGCCCGGCGTGGGTCAAGGCTGAAAGCGAAGGCAAAGTGTTCGGTCTGGGCGACACGGTCAAAGGCGCCACCGAAGGCTGGTGGGTGCCGGAATACGTGATCAAGGGCGACGCCGAACGCGGCATCAAACCCCTGGCGCCGGACCTCAAGTCGGTGGCCGACCTGGCGCGCTATAAAGATGTGTTCCGCGACCCCGAAGACCCGAGCCGTGGCCGCTTCCTCAACAGCCCCACCGGCTGGACCTCGGAAATCGTCAACAGCCAGAAGCTCAAGGCGTATGGCCTGACCGATACCTTCGTCAACTTCCGCACCGGCTCCGGCGCGGCGCTGGACGCCGAAGTGGCGTCGTCGATCCGACGTGGCAAACCGGTGTTGTTCTACTACTGGTCGCCGACCCCGCTGCTCGGGCGCTTCAAGCTGATCAAGCTAGAGGAGCCGCCGTTCAACGCACAAGCCTGGAAGACCCTGGCCGACGCCAACAACCCACACCCCATCGGCACCCGCTCGATGCCCGCGCACTTGGCGATTGGCGTGTCGGCGCCGTTCAAGGCGCAGTACCCGCAACTGGTGACGTTGTTTGAGAAAGTCGACCTGCCGATCGACCTGCTCAACGGCATCCTCGCGCAGATGAGCGAGAAACGTGAACAGCCACGCCAAGTGGCGCTGGCGTTCCTCAAAGAGCAACTGCAAGTCTGGCAACAATGGGTGCCAGCGGACGTGGCGGCCAAGGTCAAGGCAAGCCTGTAGATCGTTCCCACGCCCCGCGTGGGAATGCCGCCAGGGACGCTCCGCGTCCCGCTCTAAAGTCGTGACGCAGAGCGTCACAGGATGCATCCCCACGCTGAGCGTGGGAACGATCAGAGGTGACAGTGATGGTTAAGTTTTTCAGCGTGATTCTGGCTTCAGTTGTGTTGTCGGCAGCGGTTTTAGCCGCCGAACCTTCCACCTTGCGCATCGGCTATCAGAAAAGCTCGGTGAGCATGGTGCTGGCCCGTGAGCACAAGCTTTTCGAAGAGGCACTGCCCGGCACCCAAGTGCAATGGATTGAGTTTCTCGGCGGCCCGCCGCTGATCGAGGCGCTGAACGGCGGCAGCTTGGACATCGGCAATATCGGCGACATCCCGCCGATCTTCGCCCAGGCCGCCGGCATCGATTTGCAGTACTTCGCCGTCGAGCCCAACGAGGGTAAAACCGAAGCGGTGCTGGTGCCCAAGGCCAGCACGATTCAAAGCGTGGCCGAACTCAAGGGCAAGCGCGTGGCGCTGCTCAAGGGTTCCAGCGCGCACAACCTGTTCCTCAAAAGCCTGCTGCGCGCCGGTTTGCAATGGAAGGATGTGAACGTGGTGTACCTGTCGCCGTCCGACGGTCGCGCCGCGTTCGAACAAGGCAAGGTCGATGCCTGGGTGGTGTGGGACCCGTATTACTCCGCTGCCGTGGTCGACGGTTCCGCCCGTGTGCTAGGCGACGGCCAAGGCCTCAACCCGGCCGGCAGTTTCTTTGTGGTCAGCAGCCCGTTTGCCAAACAGCACCCGCAGGCCGTCGGCGCGATTATCAAGACCCTCGCCAAGGCCCAGCGCCTGTCCCTGGACCAACCCGAGGACAGCATCGCACTGATGGCCAACACTTTGGGCCTGCCACCGGCCGTGGTCAAAAGCTACTTCGAACACCGCTCACCCGCACCGATTCGCCCACTGGAAGCCGTGGACATCGCCAACCAGCAACGCACCGCCGACCTGTTTTTTGCCAACGGCCTGATCCCCAAGAAGGTCGATGTGCAGCAGATCGTGCTCAAGGCCCCCTAAACCCTGCGGCCAGCGGGCTTCCTGCAACCCGCGGGCCTGTTGTGGCGAGCGGGCTCGCCACAGGAAGCCCGCTCGCCACAAAAACATCCGACTTTAATCAGCGAGCAGACAATGCAACCGATCTGAATCGACTTTCTCAACGGCCTGGACATCGGCGCGCTCAACTTTTCCAACGACGAAATCCTCACCGCCATCGCAGGCAAGCCAGCTCCCACAGTGAATTGCATTTCAGGTCATGCGGCTTCGGCGGCCAATGCGGCGATCACAGCTTGCCGCTCACCCATCCGCTGCTCAAACGCCGCCAACGCTGGCCACTGCTGCAAATCAATCTCGTGAAACCCCGCCCAGCGCAGCACCACAAACAAATACGTATCCGCCACTGAATACTGCGCGCCCATTAGATAATCCTGACGCTCCAACGTCTGCACCAGAATCGCAAACCGCTTGTACAACGTGGCCAGGAACATCGCCCGTACCTCACCCTGAATCGCACCATTAAAGAAAATCGCCAGCCCGCCATGAATCTCGCTGGCGATAAAGTTCAGCCATTCCTGCAAGCGCACACGCTCCCAGCTGCCATTGGCCGGGGCCAGGTGGGCGGCGGGCTGCAGGTCGGCCAGGTACTGCAGGATGGCGCTTGCCTCGGTCAGTACTTCGCCGTTGCCCAGTTGCAGCGCCGCGACGTAGCCTTTGGGGTTGATTTGTAGGAAGTCTTCGCCGCCGGCGAAGGTTTTGGCCTGGTTATTCACCCGCACCAGTTCGAACGGCAACGCCAATTCACGCAGCACGATATGCGGGGCGAGCGAACAGGCATTGGGGGAAAAATACAGTTTCATCTAAGGCCGCTCCGTTGGATTTGCGCCAGTCTCACGGGCATGGCACCTTGCGTAAAATTAAACCTTCAAACCCCATCCATAAGGACAGCTACTGCCATGATGAACCTGATGCACTGGCGTTTGTTGGTGGCTGTGGCCGATCACGGCAGCATCACGGCGGCTGCCGAACAGGTGGGCATGACCCAGTCCGCAGCGAGCCAGGCCATGGCGTCCATGGAGGCGACGCTGGGGGCGCAACTGTTCACTCGTGAGCCGCGCAAGACCTTGCCCACTGCGCTGGGGCTGAGTGTGATCGAGCAGGCGCGGGTGATGATGGGGGCGTTGCAAACCATTCGCACCACGGTGGATGAAGCGCGCCCGCTGCTGCGTGGGAGTATTCGCATCGCCAGTTTCCCGATGGTGTTGGCGACCGTTCTGACGCCGTTGTTGCAGCGTTTTCGTCAGTTGAACCCGGGTATCGAGGTCACCACCCTGGACGTCACGGACAGCGAAGTGCACACCTTGCTCGACGCCGGCCTGATCGACTTGGGCGTGGTGCTCAACCCCAAGCCCGAGCGCAACGCCACGGTATTGGGTCGCGGCCTGTGGATGGCGGTGTTGCCGACCCACCATCCACTGGCGCAGCGTGCAGCCGATGCCAGCGTGTCGCTTGAGGAATTGCTCGAACAACCCTTCGTGCTCGCCACCGGTGGCTGTACCGCCAATGCCCGCAGCCTAGCTGTAGACGCCGGGCTGAGCCTGCGCGACATCCGCGTGGAAGTGCGCGAATGGAACAGCGCCTACAGCCTCGTGCGCGAAGGCGTCGGCGTCACGTTGGTGCCTGAAATGGCCTTGCCGGCCCAGCGCAACGGCCTGCGCGTGATGCCGCTTACGGTCCCGCTGTACCGTGAGTTTGCCTTAGTCGGTTCACCAGCCCTTCCGACCTCGGCTGCCGTCAGCGCATTGTTAAAAATGCTGGCTGAATAATGGCCTTGCATAGCGCCAAGCCGAGTCTATGCTCACCCAGAACCGTTGATGACGTTTGGCATATATAGCGTTTTGGATGGTTTTTTCCCTATGAAGGTGTGCCAGCAATAGCCAACTGAAGAATGGAATGCGCCTTCCACGGGCGCCGGGAATCTAGGGTGATCTGACCATGTTCAACCGCCACCACCAATCCGACCTGCAAGAAATCGAACGTTTCTCCTGTGCCCTCACCGAAGCTAACGCCAAACTCGCCGCCATCAGCCGCTCCATGGCGATGATCGAGTTCGACGGCAATGGCGTGATCCTCGACGCCAACCCCAATTTTTGCAAAACCATGGGCTACACCGTCGAGGAGATTCGCGGCAAACATCACCGGCTCTTTTGCGAAGAGGCCTACACCCACACCGAGGCCTACACCAAACTCTGGCGCGACCTGGCGCGGGGCGAAGCCCTCAGCGGCACGTTCATGCGCCTGAACAAGCGCGGCGAAGAGGTGTGGCTCGAGGCCAGTTACATGCCGGTGCTGGACAGCAGCAATCAGGTGCAGAGCGTGATCAAGGTGGCGTCGGATATTTCCGCACGGGTCCACCGTGAACACGAGAACCAGAGCCTGATCGATGCCATCAGCCGCTCCATGGCGGTGATCGAGTTCACGCCCCAAGGCCAGATCCTCAATGCCAACGACAACTTCCTGCGCACCGTGCAGTATTCACGTGAAGAAATCATCGGCCAGCACCACAGCATGTTCTGCCATCGCGGCGAAGTGGAATCCCCAGCGTACAAGGCCTTTTGGGCCTCGCTCAATCGCGGCGAATATCACTCCCATCGCTTTGAACGCAAAAACAAATACGGCAAAACCCTGTTTCTGGAAGCCTCCTACAACCCGATCTTCGACGCCAACGGGCGCCTGTACAAAGTGGTGAAGTTTGCCAGCGACATCACCGAGCAGGTCACCACCCTGCGCACCGCCGCCGATTCGGCCCACGCCACGTCGGTACAAAACGACGCCTGCGCACGCAAAGGTTCGCAGGTGGTGCAGCAAACCGTGCAAATCATCGAAGCCATTTCCAACGACTTGAACCAGGCGGCCCAGAGCATCGATGCGGTGAACAAACAGTCGGACATCATTGGCTCCATCGTGCAGACCATCCGCAGCATTGCCGAACAAACCAACATGCTCGCGCTCAACGCAGCGATTGAAGCGGCGCGGGCCGGCGAGCATGGGCGCGGCTTCGCGGTAGTGGCCGACGAAGTGCGCAGCCTCGCGGCACGTACCAGCCAGGCGACGGTGGAAATTGTTGATGTCGTGCGCAAGAACCACGACCTGTCGCTGAGTGCGGTGTCGAGCATGCAGTCGAGCCTGAGTCGCACGGGGCTGGGGGTTGAACTGGCGAATGAAGCGGGGCAGGTGATCCTGGAGATTCAGGAAGGCTCACGGCATGTGGTGGATGCGATCAGCCAGTTCAACTCGACGTTGCAGCTGCAGTAAACGTCTTGGCGCTCGCGTTCGGCCCTGGGCCGGCAGCGAGCTTTGCGATTTACCCTACAGAGTGCTTCCACGGGGGGCGGTATAAAACTCAGGTTTATTCACTGAGTTGGACTAACTATGAAGTTGCAAGGTGCCTTATTTCTGTCGCTGTGCGTGCTGTCAGCCGGCGTTGCCGCGAACGATGCCGTTCTGGAAAAGATCCGCGAAACGAAACACATGGTGATTGGTTATCCGGCTGAGGCCCTGCCGTTCTCCTATCAACCCGGCGCCGGTGAGCCGGTGGGTTACTCCATCGACCTGTGCCGGCGTATCGCCAGTGATGTGAAGAAAAACCTCAAGCTCGACGAACTGGCCTTGAGCTTCAAACCCTTGAGTTTCAAAGAACGTATCAGTGCCGTCAGCAGCGGCGCGGTGGATCTGGAATGTGGTTCCACCACTAATACGCCGGAGCGCCAGAAGCAGGTTGATTTCAGCGTTTCAACCTTTGCAGCCTCGATCAAAGTGGTCTCCCGGGTGGGTGAGAAGCTGGACACCTTGAAGGATCTCAATGGCCGGTCTGTGGTGATCGTTGACGGCACCACGGTGGGCGAGGTGGTCAAGCAACTTGAAAAACGTGAAGGCTGGCGCCTTAAAAAGGTGCCTGCCAAGAACCTGACCGAGGGTTTCAAGTTGTTGGTCGAGAACCAGGCCGACAGCC
Source organism: Pseudomonas sp. ArH3a (assembly GCF_022648765.1). Taxonomy (NCBI): domain Bacteria; kingdom Pseudomonadati; phylum Pseudomonadota; class Gammaproteobacteria; order Pseudomonadales; family Pseudomonadaceae; genus Pseudomonas; species Pseudomonas sp. ArH3a. The sequence continues at coordinate 5,501,525 of NZ_CP080330.1, read as the reverse complement.
TGGTGTTTGATGAAGTGGTGGTGGCCCCGTTAATGGCGAGCGCCGCCGAGCCTGCGCGTTATCAGTTTTTGCCGGATGTGCTGGTGGTTGAACACTTGGCGTTGATCATGCCGAAAAATAACCCAGCGTTAAAACGTACGGTCGACACGACCCTGGCGGGCTTGATGGCCTCCGGGGAAGCCAAGGCGCTGTACGTGAAGTGGTTTGAATCGCCGATTGCGACCAAGACGCTGAATGTGAACGTGCCCTTTTCAGCACAGATGGAGCACATGTTCAGCGCCCCTACCGACCAACCGGGCAAGGCGTTGTAAGGTTACTTGCGCAAGGAGGGGAGCAGAGTTACTCCCCTCCTCAAAAGCTACGTAGTCAGATCGCAGCCAAGGTCTCTTTCACGCTCTGTGCCTGCGGGTCAGCGGTCTTCGCCGCGACTTGCTGCTCTTGCTGCTGCTTCATGCGCTCAGCCACTTGCTTGGCAATTGCGTCCTGTTTTTCCTGTGGCATGGCTTGCACCTCTGCCTCAGTCAAACCCTGCTCCTTGAGCAACTGTTCGCGAATGCGTTCGGCCGGGGTTTTGCTCATGTAGTCGGTGAAGTCGGCACGCGCGGTGCTGGTGCTCGAGCCGGCCGCCGGCACATCCGTCGACGCCGTAGGGGCGGCGGTGGTGGCTTGCAACTGCACACGGGTCTTGGCGAAGGCTTCGTCGATACGGTCGTTGGCCTTGTCCAGGTCCTTCTGCGCAGTCGGCACGGTCACGCTCTGCTGCGCGGCTTGCACGGCACCGCTGTACAGCGCGCTGGCGGCTGCGTTGGCGGGGTCCATGTCGGGGCGCTTGAGCTGTTGCACGGTCGACACAGCTTGGGTGTTGTTGTTAACCAGCATGATCGGTTACCTGTGGATATGTTCGGTGCCACAGGTGGAGCAAATAGTGTGCCGGAGGCGATGCCCCCGGTTTTATTGGAGAGGGTGCGGCCGTCGCGGCAAACATTGTCCAGCTCGCGGCCAAGCGTTGCCGTCAGTGCGCAATATTCTCCAACGCCAAATTGCGCGTACGCGGCCCGAACCAACTGATGGTGATCATCACGATCAACATGCTGCTGGCAATAAACGCGAGCACCCCAGGCGTGCCCAAGTGTTCGAGGATAAAGCCGATCAACAAACTGCTGAACACCGTGGACAAGCGGCTGAACGAATAGCAGAACCCCACTGCCCGCGCGCGGATGTTGGTCGGGAACAGTTCGCTTTGGTAGGCGTGATAGCTGAAGCTCAGCCAGGCGTTGCAGAAGGTGATCATCACCCCGCAGATCACTAGCCCCAGCGCTGTGGTTTGCAGGGCGAACAGGCTGCCGAAGATCATCGCGCCCATGGCCGAGCCGACGATTTGCCATTTGTTTTCAAAGCGGTTGGCCACCTTCACAAACAGCAACGGCCCCAGCGGGTAGGCGAGGGTGATGATAAAGGCGTACATCAAGCTGTGGGTCACGCTCACGCCCTGGCCCGACAGCAACGCTGGCAACCAATTGCCAAAGCCGAAAAAGCCGATGGCCTGGAACACGTGGAACACAATCAGCATCAACGCCCGGCGCCGGTACGGCGGTTGCCAGATATCGGCAAAGCGGCCGTTGCCTTGCACGCTGACGGCTTGCGGCTCAGGCTCATCCAGCGGTTTGCCGTGGTCTTTCTGGCAGCGCGCCTCCAGGCTGTCCATGATCTGCCCGGCTTCGTCAAAGCGGCCTTTCTGTGCGAGCCAGCGCGGTGATTCTGGCAGGCGTTTGCGCAGTTGCCAGATAAACAGCGCAAACACCGCGCTGCTCAACACCACCCAGCGCCAGCCGGAGATGCCAAACGGCGCCTGGGGCACCAGCCACCACGACATCAACGCCACCGCCGGCACCGACAGAAACTGGATGAAAAACGCAAAGGCAAACGCCGAGCTGCGCATGCGTTTGGGCACCAGTTCCGAGAGGTAGGCGTCGATGGTCACGAGCTCAATCCCTAAGCCAATGCCCACTAGAAAGCGCATGCCGATGATGCCCAGGGCGGACGTCTGAATGCCCATCAACACCGTGGCAATCGTGTACCAGATCAGCGCGAAGGTGAAGATTGCCCGGCGCCCGAAACGGTCGGCGATGGGGCTGAGCAGGCTGGCGCCGAGGAACAGGCCCAGGAAGGTCGCCGAGGCAAACGCTGCCTGGTCGGAGAAGCCGAATACGCCTTCGCTGCCGGTGTGGAAAATCCCGTCGCTGATCAAACCGGGGCTGATATAGGCGGTCTGGAACAGGTCATACAGCTCGAAAAAACCACCAATCGACAGCAACGCCACCAGGCGCCAGACGGTGGCGACGGCGGGCAGGCGGTCAATGCGCGCGCTGATATGGGCGGCATGGATTGGGTCGATGCTGTCCGTGGCTGAGGCAGTGAGTGTCGACATGGAGCGGATTCCAGGAGCAGTGACCTGGAATCTTAGCGGGCTAACGGAAATCGGCGCTTGTGAAATTACGTGCGGCAGGCCTCACATTCGCTGATTTATTGCGCCAGGGTGTCAGGTTTAAAGGTTTTATGGCGCGGGGCTCAATAAGTGATGGGGATCTCGAAGGTCTGGAACGCGTCATCCACTGGCTGGTAACCCAACACCCGTATGGTCTCACTCAAGTCCAGGCGCTTGAAGCGGTTATTGGAAATGCCATGGGCGATCAGGTGCTTCACGCCCTCGGCCTCTACCGAGCGTTGCAGCAGTTGCACGGCGTCACGCGGGCTGAGCCAGGCGCTGAGGTCGCGGGCGTTGTTCAGGTCGTGGGTTTCAGGGAATTCGAACGCGCCGATGCGCAGGGCAATGGTCGACAGGGGTGTCTTGGCTGCGTAATAGCCGCACAGCGCTTCGCCGTAGCATTTGCTCACGCCATACAGGTTGGCGGGCAATACCGGCATGCCGGGGGTGATCTGCCGGTCCACGGGGTAGCCTTCGATGGTTTGCGCACTGCTAGCGAATACCAGGCGTTTAACCCCGGCGGCCACGGCGGCTTCGAACAAGTAGGTGGTGGCGAGGATGTTGTTCGGCAGTAACTCATCGAATGAAGCGCTGGCGTGGGGGATGCCCGACAGGTGCACGATCACATCGATGCCGTCGAGCAGGGCGGCCAAGCTGGACTTGTCGCTGAGGTCGGCGTGCACAAAACGGTGCTCGCCCAGGTCGAAATCCGGCGCGATGCGGTCAGTGAGGGTGAAGCGGTAGCGGTTTTTCGAGGCTTCGAAAAACGTCTTGCCGATTCTGCCGCAGGCGCCGGTGAGCAGTACGTTGAGTCCTTTCACGAAGTGTCCTTGTGTTAGTTATGACCGTCGAGGGCAAAGGTCTTGAAGCCTGGACGCTGGCTGAGGCGTTGGTAGTACGCCGCAATGGCGGGGTAGGGCGGGCGCGCCATGGGCGTGTTCTGCCAGCGGTGCACCGAGAGGCCGATGAGGATATCGGCGAGGGTGAATTCATCGCCGGCCACATAGGCGCAGGTTTTCGCCAGCTGTTGCTCCAGCAGGCCCATCTTGTCATTCCACCGGTGTACCGCGGCGGCAATCTGCGCAGCGTCCAGGCCGTCCGGGTTGTTGCGCACCAGCGCGGTAAAGGCATCGCCCCAGGCGCGGTTGAGTTCCACGGCTTGCCAGTCCACCCATTGCTCGATGCGCGCACGGGGCGCGGGTTCGACGGGTAGCAGGTCCGTGCGTTGGTAAAGGCCGATCAGGTAGCGACAGATGGTGTTGGATTCCCACAGCACGCCATGGTCGTCGATCAGCACCGGCACTTGGGCGTTGGGGTTCAGAGCGAGAAACTCGGCAGACTGGGTGGGCTTGAAGCCGATGCCCCAGTCTTCGCGCACGTAGTCGATGCCCAGTTCCTGGCAGGTCCAGAGCACTTTGCGCACGTTGATGGAGGAGGTGCGGCCTAAGATTTTCAGTGAGTGTCCCATGGTGCTTCCCTGACGATGGAGATGACCAATCTAGCAGGGGTCGGGAACGACAGCGAGGGCGAGAAGTGCACAGGGGCCAAATGTGGGAGCGGGCTTGCTCGCGAATGCGGTGGGTCAGTTAGCCCATCTATAGCTGACCCGCCGCCATCGCAGGCAAGCCAACTCCCACATTTTTGACCGAGTAGGGCTTTAGGTTCGCGGTGTTTGCTGGTCCATGGCCTTGCCTACCATCAAGACTGATAGCTCGCTCAGTTGATGAATGGCGAGGGCCACGTCGCGCTCTTTGCCGGTGAGGTCATCGGACAGGTCGAGCAACAAGGCGCTGACGGAACACACGGTTTCGTAGCTGTTGGCAATCAGGCTTTCAGGGCTGGTGTCGGGGCTGACAGTGCACAAAGAAGGGGTTTCTGGTGCGGGTTCGGTGGTGGGATTGAGGTAGTGATCAATCGCGCGATGGGCGGCTTTGTTGCGTTTTGTGTCGTTAAGCGGAGGATTCGGCGTTGTTTTGAACATAGGTGGGGCCTCTAACTGAGCCACCACCTGATCGCTACTAAACGAAGGGTGGCGGCTGCACGCAGGTTAGTAGACCGGTGCCCACACCAAAACCGGCGCGCCACGAGGGCGCCCTGCGCACAGCCACCATCAAGTACAGACAAATAAGTCCTACTGATGAAGCTCATGCACTTTTGGTGAGGGGGCTCGGGCTACTAAACCCGATCGCCGAGAAATTCAGCGACCGGCCAACCTTAGAGACCACCACCCAAGCGCACAAGCCGGCGGATTCTGACGTAAGCGTAGGCAACCGGGCAAGGCGCTTACCGCAATGTCAGTCGCGTCCTACAGGCGTCCTACACCACTCTGATCGTTCCCACGCTCCCGCGTGGGAATGCAGCCCTGGACGCTCTGCGTCCAAAGCATGACGCAGAGCGTCACAAGAGGCATTCCCACGCAGAGCGTGGGAACGATCAGGCCGCGCTCAGGTGCTTTCGCGCACCTGCAACTCAAACCCCATATCCACCACCGGCTTGGCAATCTTGTTGCCCGCCATGATGGTCAGCAAATGCTCCGCCGACCGCCGCCCAATCGCTTCACGCGGTGTGCTGATGCTGCTCAAGCGCGGCACCATGAACGACGACGCCGGCAAGTCGTTAAAGCCCAGCACCGCTACGCGCTCCGGCACGTTGATACCGTGGCGCATGGCTTCCAGCAGCGCACCTTGGGCCAAGTCGTCGTTGCCAAAGAAGATCGCATCCACATCCGGATGGCTGGCCAGCAACTGCAAAAACAACTCGCCACCCAAGCCCACAGAGGAGGGGCGCGGCGTCAGCAATTCCAGCGCCGGGTCATACAAGCCCGCCTGTTGCAGCGCGCGGCGAAAACCTTCACCGCGCAGCAACGTGCGTTGGTCCAACTGCGCGCCGATATACGCCAGGCGCTTGCGCCCACGTGAGATCAAATGTGCCGCTGCCGTTTCACCCGCACTCAGTTGCGAGAACCCTACGCAGTTCACGCCGGCATTCGGGTCCAGGTCCATCATGTACACACACGGCACATTGCTGGCCTCGACCATCCGTCGGGCGCTTTCAGTGCGGTCAAACCCGGTCAGCAGCAAACCGCGTGGCTGGTAGGCCATGTAGTTGCGCAGCAGGTTCTCTTCTTCGTCGCGTGAATAGTGGGAGTTGCCGATCAGTACTTCAAAGCCCTTGGGTCGCAGCACCTGGTGGATGGCTTCGAGGGTTTCGATAAACAGCAGGTTGGACAGCGACGGCACGATGACCACCACTGAATGGCTCTGCGCCGAGGCCAAGGCGCGGGCGGCGGGGTTGACCACGTAGTTGAGTTCGGCAGCGGCCAGTTGCACTTTTTCCACCAGTTCGGTGGCGACCGTGCTGACGCCACGCAAGGCGCGGGACGCGGTAATAGGGCTGACGCCGGCCAGGCGGGCGACTTCATTCAAGGTCGGACGACCGGTGGTGCGGGTATTTTTATCGTTCTTGGAGGTCATCAGGCGGTTGCCAAACAAAAATCGAGGCACTAAGGTAGCGCTGTCTCCAAAAGGCTGCAAATGCTTGAACACAGGGTTGCCTGATCCGGTTCAACGGTTTTGGAGAGGATGCACGCGTCACTCCATAAAAATGACAAGTCGGCGCGGGAAAAGCCTGTTTTTGCAGTAGCCTTACAGCGTGCAAAGGTAGCGCTATCTGCGTCCTGAGGTGTTTCATGAGTCAACCTGTTACCGCCCTGGTCATCATGGGTGTTTCCGGCTGTGGCAAGTCCAGCGTCAGCGAAGCCTTGTGCCGCCTGAACGGCGCCACCGCCATTGAAGGCGACAGCTTTCACCCTGCCGCGAACATCGAGAAGATGAGCGCCGGCCACCCCCTCAACGACGACGACCGCGCCGGCTGGCTCGACATCCTGTGCGATGAACTGCGCCGCGCGCTCAAAGCCGGCGAGCATCCGGTGCTCACCTGTTCGGCCCTGAAGAAAAAATACCGTGACCATTTGCGCGAAGCCGCGCCGGGCCTGGGCTTTGTGTTCCTGGAGCTGACCCGTGCCGTGGCCGCCGACCGCGTGTCCCATCGCCCCGGCCATTTCATGCCCGCCAGCCTGATCGACAGCCAGTTCGCCACCCTTGAATCGCCCGTGGGCGAGCCGCTGACCCTGGCGTTAAACGCCAGCGAAGACAGCATCGAGGACCTGGCCGAGCAAACCAATGCCTGGTGGCTGCAGCACGGCTTTGAACCAACCCATTAATTTTTTGCCGGAAAAGATAGCGCTATCCCCGGCGAAAGATTCAACACCGGCTTTAATAACAACAACAAACAGGAGAGACCCCCCATGTTTGGCATGTCCCACGAGTCCTACCTGCTGCTAGATGCAGTGGTCACAATCATCGGGCTGATCGTACTGATCACCAAGTTCAAGGTGCACCCGTTCATTGCACTGATCATCGCGGCCGGCTTCCTCGGCCTGACCTCGGGCATGCCCGTGGACAAGATCATCAAGGCGTTCCAAGACGGCTTCGGCGGGGTGCTCGGCTTTGTCGGCATCATCCTCGCGCTGGGCACGATGCTCGGCAAGATGATGGCTGAATCCGGCGGTGCCGATCAGATCGCCCAGACCTTGATCCGCGCCTTTGGCAAAGACAAAGTCCAATGGGCGATGATGTTCGCTGCGTTCCTAGTGGGCATCCCGCTGTTCTTCGAAATCGGCTTTGTGCTGCTGATCCCGCTGGTATTTATCGTCGCGCGCCGCACCGGCGTGTCGCTGATCAAGATCGGCATCCCGCTGCTCGCGGGTTTGTCGGCGGTGCACGGCCTGGTGCCACCGCACCCGGGCCCGTTGCTGGCTATCGGCGTGTTTGGCGCGGACATCGGCAAGACCATCCTGTACGGCCTGATCGTCGCATTGCCGACCGCCATCATTGCCGGCCCGATTTTCGGTACGTTTATCGCCAAGTACATTCCGGGCAACCCGTCCCAGGAACTGGTCGACCAACTGGCCCGCGAGCCGGAATCCAAAGACCTGCCGAGCTTCAGCATTACCCTGATCACCGTGCTGCTGCCGGTGTTCCTGATGCTGCTCAAAACCTTTGCTGACGTCGCGCTGCCGGACGGCCACGCCATCCGTAACTGGATGGACATGATCGGCCATCCGATCACTGCGCTGCTGCTGGCATTGCTGCTGTCGCTGTACACCTTTGGCCATCGCCAAGGCATTCATTCCAAGCAAATCCTCAAGCTGCTCGACGCTAGCCTCGCGCCGACCGCGGCGATCATCCTGATCATCGGCGCCGGTGGTGGTTTCAAGCAGATGCTCGTGACTAGCGGCGTAGGTGATGTGATCGGCCATATGGCCGTGAACGCGCAGATCAACCCGATTTTGCTGGCGTGGCTGGTGGCGGCGGTGATTCGCGTGGCCACCGGTTCCGCGACCGTGGCGACCATTACTGGCGCAGGCATTGTAGTGCCGGTGGTAGGGATGATTCCGGGTGTGAACCTTGAGCTGCTGGTGTTGGCGACGGGGGCGGGTTCGTTGGTGTTGTCTCACGTCAACGATGCGGGGTTCTGGCTGGTGAAGCAGTACTTCAACATGACCGTGCTCGAGACGTTCAAAACCTGGACGGCGATGGAGACCATCCTGTCGGTGGTGGCGCTGATCTTTATCATGCTGCTGTCGTTGGTGGTGTAAGCCAGCGGCGCTGATCTCTCGTCTGAACTGTCAATGTTGACAGGTAGTTTGAATGAGCGCCTGTTGCTAGAAATACCTCCAGGCTGCCACCGTCGTGGCAGCGTTCTGGAGGTATAGGGACATGGCTGAATTCAGAATTACGACTCCGGCAGGCAATGGCTATTCGTCTACGAGTGCTTACAAGTCTTGAGGTTGGCATGATGTCGGTGGGTACGGTGAGCCGAGGGATGAAAGCGGAACGGGCAAGGGCGAGCCGCTTCCTCGCGTTTGGATTTACGACGACGCTGGCAAGGAGATTGGCGGCCCTTTTATAGTCAACAAGAGCGGGACGTGGAGTGGTCAATTCCTGGTTGACGCGCAGATGATTAAGCCACCTGGTAATCTCGTCAATTCTGTAAAGGGGGTGGTGACAATTAAGGGCGTACAGAAAGGCGATACCATCCCGGTCTCTGAATACAAAGTCAGTTTCAACGTTCAAGGTATTTATGATTGATCAATAGCCCCCGCTATTGACCCCTGAGGCAGGAGCGAATCAGATCGCTCCTGCCAACCTCAGGCCTCGGTTTTGCGAACTAAGCCATCCGCCCGAAACATCCCGCGAATACCGCGTATCGCCTGGCGAATCCGGTCCTGGTTCTCGATCAGCGCAAAGCGCACGTGATCATCCCCATACTCACCAAAGCCAATCCCCGGGGACACGCACACCTTCGCTTCCAACAGCAGTTTCTTGGCAAATTCCAACGAGCCCATGGCGGCATACGCCTCGGGAATTTTCGCCCAGACGTACATCGACGCCTTCGGGTTCTCGACCATCCAGCCCAGCTCATGCAAGCCCTTAACCAGTACGTTGCGGCGCTGGCGGTACTGCTCGGCGATGTCTTTCACGCATTGCTGATCGCCTTCCAGCGCCGCAATGGCCGCCACTTGCAGCGGGGTGAAGGTGCCGTAGTCGTGGTAACTCTTAATGCGCGCCAGGGCGTTGACCAGTTCCGGGTTGCCGACCATAAAACCAATGCGCCAGCCAGCCATGTTGTAGCTCTTGGACAGGGTGAAAAACTCCACCGCAATGTCCTTGGCGCCGGGCACTTGCATGATCGACGGGGCTTTCCAGCCGTCGTAGACGATGTCGGCGTAGGCCAAATCGTGCACCACCAGTACGTCGTACTGTTTGGCCAGTGCAATCACCCGTTCGAAGAAATCCAGCTCCACGCACTGCGCGGTCGGGTTGGACGGGAAGCCCAGAATCATCATCTTTGGCTTGGGGATCGAGCCACGAATCGCCCGTTCCAGCTCGGCGAAGAAGTCCACACCCGGCACCAGCGGTACCGAGCGCACCTGGGCGCCGGCAATCACGGCGCCGTAGATATGAATCGGGTAGCTCGGGTTGGGCACCAGCACGGTGTCGCCTTGGTCCAGGGTAGCCAGCATCAGATGCGCCAGGCCTTCCTTGGAACCGATGGTCACGATGGCCTCGGTTTCCGGGTCGATGTCCACTGCGTAGCGGTCTTTGTACCAGCGCGAAATGGCCCGACGCAGGCGCGGAATGCCTTTGGAGGTGGAGTAGCCGTGGGTGTCTTCACGCTGGGCGACGGTGACCATTTTTTCCACGATGTGTGGAGGCGTGGCGCCGTCTGGGTTACCCATGCTCAAGTCGATGATGTCTTCGCCGCGCCGACGCGCAGCCATCTTCAGCTCAGCAGTGATATTAAAAACATAAGGGGGGAGTCGATCTATGCGCGCAAAGCGGCGCGGCGAACCTTGGTCTGCCATTGTTGCCTCGAGGTACGTAAGCGCCCGGAACCGTCCGAGCGACGTCGGCCACTGCGGTGGCCTGCGGGGCAGACAATACGGTCGATGATGGCCAGTTGTCCAGATGTCGCGGGAAAAATTTCTGCTTGAGGCACCGCACGGATATGCCCCTATACTCGATGCGGGTTTGTTCCCTCATAAGAAGGAGACTGTTCAGATGGATCAGCAGACAAAACAACCGTTAGAGCCACGCATGGAAGCCGGTAAAGCCCTGGTGATCGCAGGCGTCCAAGGGCGTTATTCGAAGGCCACCGTGGGTGATATCCCCAAGCTGTGGGAGTTGTTCGACACCTGCATCAAGGACATCAAGCAGCGCGTCGGCGGCGTGACGTATGGCGTTTGCCATAACCCCAAAAATGCCGAATTTGACTATATGGCCGGTGCTGAAGTCCCCACCCGGGGCGACGTGCCGGGCAACTTCGAGTGCATCGAAATTCCGCCGCTCAACTACGCCGTGTTCCCGCATTACGGGCCGGTACAGGCACTTGAGCAAACGTACGAGCGCATCATGTTCGAATGGCTGCCGCACTCGGGCTACAAGGTGATGGGGGCGGATTTCGAGCGCTACAGTGCCGATTTTGATGTGCGCAAAGGTACGGGGACCGTGGAAATCTGGTTGCCGATCGGGGAACGAGGCTGACTGCCGCCTTGCAAGCGCCGGCCAGCCGGCGCCTGCAATGGGCTCAATACAACGTGCTTTTGACTCGCTCTGGCATCTCACGGTCATACGCATCGGCGTCAAACTGCCCATCATTGAGCCGCTTGTGAAACGCCCCGGCCGACGGCAATGCCGAGCGGTCCAGATGCTTCTCGGGGTTCCAGCAGTCTGAGCGTACAAAGGCTTTGGAGCAGTGGAAATACGCAGCGTGCACCTGCACCAGGATCACCGAGCGCGCCGGTTTGCCATTCACCGCAAAACTCTCCAGCAGGTCGGGCTCGATGGAAATTTGCGCCCGGCCATTCACGCGCAACGTCTCGCCAATACCCGGGATGATGAACAGCAATGCAATCCGCGGGTCCTGCAGCAGATTACGCAGGGTATCGAGGCGGTTGTTTCCCGGCCGGTCCGGAATCGCCAACGTGCGCTCATCCACAATTCGCACAAACCCCGGCACATCGCCGCGCGGCGAACCATCAATGCCGTCCGGCCCGGATGAACTCACCACCACCAGCGGCGACGCCCGCACCATGGCCTGGTAATCCTCGTTGAGAAACGCGATTTCCTTGCGCACCGCCCGCTCGTGGGGGAGGCCGTAGAGGGTTTCAAGTTGTTCTAGGGTTGTCAGCATATTCACCACCTCCTTATCGTTCAAAACACCAACGCCAGCCGGCGCTCATACCCAACCCGCCCCTTATACGCCTCCCCGCTGTCCACCCATCCGGCGCCCAAATACAAGCCCATCGCCGCCCCATTATCGGTGTCCACCGACAACTCTAACCCCTTGATCTGCGGCCAGGCCTGCAGCGCCACCGCCGGCAGCGCTTGCAAGCATGCCTTGCCAAAGCCACGCCCCTGCTGATGCCGATCAACCTGAAACGCATGCAGCGTCGCACTGTGTTCATCGGCCCAATGGGGCAGGCAAGGCGGGCGTTTGAGCAGCAGGAAGGCCACGGGCTGTTCGTCGGCGAGCAGGGCGAAACCTTTGATAGCGCCGGGGTTGGGATTGACCAGCAGGCTGTTCAGCGCGCAGTAGATATCGCCGGAAAACACCAGTTGCTCGGGGTGCACTTGCAGCGTGTCGAGCTGCTGTTTTTGCACAAGGCTCAGCGTCTCATAGGGGACGAGGCGAGTTTCCATCAGGGGTGCATCCGAAATCCTACAAAGAGGTGTGGATTCTATCGGGTTTGCGCAGGGCGAAATTATTTTTAAACAGGATGTCTATTTACCCCAAAGCCATTCGACTAAGGGTGTTCTTCGTGATTTTCCAACCCTCAGGAGTATCGCTATGAGTACCGTAATCAACACCCTGATCGAGCAATGGAAGCAAGCTGTTCTTGACCGGGATATCGACAAAATTGTCAGCTTTTACGCCGACGATATCCTCTCGTTCGACGCCGTCACCGCGCTGCAATTCAAGGGCAAGGCCGCCTACCGTGCACACTGGGAAGACTGCATGAAGCATTGCCCCGGCCCCGGCATTTTCGAGTTTCATGACCTGCATATCGTCGAGGCGCCAGACAGTGCGTTTGCCCACTGGCTGGCCCATTGCGGCGGTGCCGGGCCGGACGGCGTGGTGAAGGCCTGCTGGATGCGCGTAACCGCCGGCTATCAGCGGATCAACGGCCAATGGCGCGTGGTGCATGAACACTGGTCGGCGCCTTTCGATATGGCGAGCGGCACGGCGCTGTTCGACCTGAAACCCTGACCGCCACGAACTATAGTCAGTAGTCCGAAAACGGAGACGCACATGAAATACCTCTGCTTGATCTACAGCAACGAACAGGTGCTGCACACCTCGCCGGACAGCCCGGAGGACCCTGAGTGTTTCGCCTATGCCGAGGCGATCCAGGCCAGCGGGCGCATGCTCGCCGCCGAGCCGCTGGAGTCGGTGAGCAGCGCCACCACCGTGCGCGTGCGCAATGGCAAGCTGTCGATTACCGACGGACCGTTGGCCGAAACCAAGGAGCAGCTCGCCGGGTTTTACCTGATCGAGGCCAAGGACTTGAACGAAGCGATCCAGGTGGCCGTTGGCATTCCGGCAGCAAGGGTTGGCAGTGTGGAAGTACGCCCCGTGCGTGAATTGAATCTCTGAACACAACAACCAAAAGGCTTCAGGAGGTTTACCCCATGACAACGCAACCTGCCGAATTTGAACTGTGCATCAGCCGCTTGATCGACGCCCCGCGCAACCGCGTGTTTCGCGCCTGGACCGAGCCTGCTTTGTTGCAACAATGGTGGGGCCCGCACGGCATGACCACCCCCGAGTGCGAAATGAACCTGTGGGTCGGTGGCCTGTTTCGCACCCTGATGCGCGCGCCCGATGGCGCCGAATACCCGACCCAAGGCGTGTTCCTGGAGATCGAGGCGCCGAGCCGGCTGGTGTTTACCGATGCGTACTCGCCAGGCTGGATTCCGTCGGGCAAGCCGTTCATGACCGCCAAAGTCACTTTCGAAGAGCGCGACGGCAAAACCCTCTACACCGCCCGCGCCATGCACTGGAGCGAAGCCGACAAGCAGGCCCATGAAGCCATGGGCTTTTATGACGGCTGGGGCCAGAGCCTGGACCGCCTAGTGACGCTGGTGACCCAAGGCATGCCCGATTGACGCCTCAAATCGAGGCGATTTACCGCAGCGAATCACGGCGCGTGCTCGCCACGCTGATCCGCCTGCTCGGCGATTTCGACCTCGCCGAAGACGCCTTGCACGAGGCCTTCTTTGTCGCGGTCGAACGCTGGCAGCAAGATGGCGTGCCGAGCAATCCACGCGCCTGGCTGGTCTCGACCGGCCGCTTCAAAGCCATCGACCGCCTGCGCCGCCAAGCGCGCTTCACGCCGTTATTGCAGGAGCAAGCCGACGCGCTGGAAGCGGCGCAGTGGAGTGAGGAAGACGTGGAAGACGACCGCCTGCGCCTGATCTTCACCTGTTGCCACCCGGCGCTGGCGCCCGATGCCCAGGCGGCGCTGACTTTGCGTGAGATCTGCGACCTCACTACCGAAGAAATCGCCCGCGCCTTTCTCGTCACACCCACCACCATCGCCCAGCGCATCGTGCGCGCGAAGGGCAAGATCCGTGAGGCAAACATTCCTTATCAAGTGCCGTCCCTCGACGCGCTGCCCGAGCGCTTAGAGAGTGTGTTGCGCGTGGTTTACCTGGTGTTCAACGAGGGCTATTCGGCGTCCATGGGCGCGGACCTTACCCGTGAGGATTTGACTCGCGAAGCGATTCGGCTAGGGCGCCTGCTGATGGAGTTGCTGCCGGAGCCGGAAGTCATGGGCCTGCTGGCGTTGATGCTGCTCCACGAGTCGCGCCGATCCGCACGCACCTCGGCCAGCGGCGAGTTGGTGCTGCTGGATGAACAGGACCGTAAGTTGTGGGACGCGTCCTTGATTGCTGAAGGCTGCGCGCTGGTGGAACAGGCGTTGAGAACACGGCGTTTTGGACCGTATTGCCTGCAGGCGGCGATTGCGGCGGTGCATGCCGAAGCGCCGAGCGCCGGGAAGACGGACTGGCTGCAGATTGTCGGGCTTTATGATGTGTTGCTCAGGGAAGTGCCGTCGCCAGTGATCGAGTTAAACCGCGCCGTGGCGGTGGCGATGCGTGATGGGCCGTTAGCGGGGTTGCAGGTAGTGGAAGGTATTTTGCAGCGAGGTGAGTTGCAGGATTACCACCTGGCTCACTCGGCGCGCGGGGAGTTTTGTCGGCAGTTGGGGCGTATCGAAGAGGCCAGGGCGGCCTACGAAAAAGCCCTGTCACTCACGCAGCAAGCCCCCGAAAAACGCTTCATAGAGCGCCGCCTGGCCGAACTCAAATCCCCCAAACCGTGAAGATCAACTGTGGGAGCTGGCTTGCCTGCGATAGCGGTGCGTCAGTTAGCAGAGATGCAAGCTGAACCACCGCCATCGCAGGCAAGCCTGCTCCCACAGGTTTGTGTCTCTATTGCCAAATTGGCAGAAAGGGCGTGTTTATCACTCCAACATCTGCCCCAACATCCAACTCCCCGCTGGCCCCGGCGGGTGCTGGCGTGACCACAGCGCATCCACCGCCACCGAGCGTGGCCAGCTGCGTACGTTGAGTTCAACCAGCTCGGCATTGCCAAAGCGCTCCACCAACCAGCGCGGCAGCGCCGCCCAGCCGAAACCGAGTTGGGCCATCTCCATCAGCATCAGAAAACTCGGCGCCGACCACACGCGGCCGGTGGGGCGCGTTTCATTCGGGCTGATGATGCTCGCCAGACGTAATTCGCGGTGCTGCTGCAAGGTGGGCTGGTCGATGTGTTGCAGGCTGGCCAATGGATGCGTGGGGGCCACGAACAGGGCCATCTCCGCGCGTTCCGCCACGGGCGCGCGGGTCAGGTCGGGCGGATACACCTCCTGGGCTTCAATCAAGGCAATCTGCGTCCGGCCACTTTGCACCAAGGCGATCAGGTCTTCGCACTCGGCGATCAACCACTCCAGTTCCAGGTCCGGGTAGCGTTGTTCAAAGGCTTTGAGCACGAGTTCGAAACGTTCAGATTGGTAAGTATCGGACATGGCGATACTCAGCTTGGGTTCCAACCCTTGGGCCAACTGGTTCGCCGCCAACTCCAGTCGGCTGCTGGCTTCCAGCACCTGTTCGGCGCGTTGCAGCAATACGTGGCCAGCCGGGGTGAGCGTCGGCTTGCGGCTGCTGCGGTCAAACAGCACCACATCCAAGTCAATCTCAAGGCTGGCCACCGCCGCGCTGACGGTGGACTGGCTCTTGCCCAGCTTGCGCGCCGCTGCGGAAAACGAGCCCTGTGTGGCCGCCTGGACAAATGCCTGCAGCACTTCGTTAGAGGCCATGAGTATCGCCCTTGTCGATGGTTATTGGTTATGAAGTATCGATCAAGGGGGTAATGATGGCAACCATCGTCACTCACGGAGCTGTGTTATGAACCCTACCAAGTCGATTACTGAACGTGTTTGCCAGGCCATTGGTTTTGAGGTGCTGGCGTTGTTGATCTGCACCCCGTTGCTGGCGTGGATCATGGATAAGCCCGCCCTGGAAATGGGCATGGTCGCCCTGGCGATCAGCCTGATGGCGTTGACCTGGAACGTGATCTTCAACGGCTTGTTCGACCGCCTGAAGGCGCGCTGGAAACTGGCCAACAATGGCTGGACCCGAGTGCTGCACGCGCTGATGTTCGAAAGCGGCCTGATTCTGGTGTGCGTACCGTTGATCGCGGCGTGGCTGAATATCAGCCTGATGCAGGCGTTCATCCTCGACATCGGCGTGCTGCTGTTCTTCCTGCCGTACACCTATGTGTATCACTGGGGCTACGACGTGCTGCGGGACAAGTTCGTACAACGTCGCCTGGTCAGCCAAGCTTGAGGGACGCGACAAAATCCAGAAACGCCCGCACCTTGGCGGCGGGCAAAACTGCCGCTGTCGACCACGGCGGCTAACACTCCCATGCCGCCGGCCACACCGGGATCAACACTCATCGGTGATTGCCTGTCAGTAGTCTGTAGGCATTGATGCCAGCGCAGAATGCCTACAGAAACATGCCGCCCGAGGCTTCGATGCGCTGCCCGGTGATCCAGTGACTGCCATCGGCCAGCAAGGTCGAAATCGCCCCGCCAATATCGTCCGGCAGGCCGGCACGGCCCAAGGCGGTGTTGTGTGCGACCATCGCATTCACATCCGGGTTGTCGCGCACCGCGCCGCCGCTGAAGTCGGTGGCAATCGCGCCGGGTGCCAGTGTGTTTACGGTAATCCCGCGCGGGCCCAGCTCTTTGGCCTGGTAGCGCGACAGCACTTCTACTGCGCCTTTCATCGAGGCATACGCCGAATAGCCCGGCAGGCTGAACCGCGCCAGGCCGCTGGAAATATTGATGATGCGCCCGCCATCGCTGATCAACGGCAGCAGCTTCTGGGTCAGGAAAAACGGCGCCTTGAAGTGGATGGCCACCAGGCGGTCGAACTGTTCTTCGGTGGTGTCGGCAAAGCTGGCGTGGGTACCGATACCGGCGTTGTTGATCAGAAAGTTGAAGTGATCCTGTGCGAAAACACCCTTGAGCAGCGTGGCGACTTGGCCGACGAAAGCATTGAAGCTGCCGCTCTGACTGACATCCAGTTGCAGCATGGTGGCGCGGCCACCCAAGGCTTCAACCTGTTCCACCACCGCTTGGGCTTCGCCCGCAGCGCTGTGGTAAGTGCCGATGATGTCGACGCCTTGTGCGGCCAGGTGCAGCGCGGCGCTTTTGCCCAGGCCGCGGCTGGCGCCAGTGATCAGTGCGATTTTACGGGTCATGGTGCAGTCCTCGGCGTTGATGTGGGACTGAGTGTATTTGTCCGGCTGTTACGTGATAAACAGGGTGATATCGGAATCACTGGCCGGATAAGGCGAACAATCCCATGAACAAGCTGGAGCTGTTGCGCACCTTCGTGCGGGTCACTGAACTGTCGAGTTTCACCCAGGCGGGCGAGAGCCTGGGCCTGCCGCGCTCCACCGTGTCCGAGCATGTGCAGGCGCTGGAAGAACTGCTCGGCGCGCGCCTGCTGCAACGCACCACGCGCAAGGTGCAAGCCACTCAGGACGGGCGCGTGCTGTATGAGCGCAGCAAGGATGTGCTCGCGCACATGGAGGAACTTGAAGGCTTGTTTCGCCAGGATGAAGCGCAACTCAGCGGGCGCATTCGCGTGGACATGCCCAACGTGATGGCGCGGGACTTGATCCTGCCGCGCCTGCCCGAATTTATGCATGCACACCCGTTGATCGAGCTGGAAATCAGCACCACCGACCGCCAGGTCGACCTGCTTGCCGAAGGGTTCGACTGCGTGTTGCGCGTCGGCGCGCAGCCCGACCAGTCGGTGGTGGCGCGGTTGCTGTGCAGCATGCCGATGATCAACTGTGTCAGCGCCGAATACGTTCAGCGGTATGGCATGCCCGAGACCTTGGCCGACCTGGCGCATCACCAATTGGTGCACTACGTGCGGCCATTGGGTTCACGTTCAGCGGGGTTCGAATACCAGCAGGGCAACAAGGTGCACCGCGTGCCGATGGCCGGGCGCGTCACGGTCAACAGCACCGATGCCTACAAGTCGGCGTGCCTGGGTGGCTTCGGCATCACTCAAGTGCCGGTCCTGGGGATTCGCGATTTGCTCGACAGTGGTGTGCTGGTGTCCGTGTTGCCCGACTACCCCGCGCCGGCGTTGGACGTGTCGTTGCTCTATGCCGGGCAACGGCATCTGCCACAACGGGTGCGAGTGTTTATGGCGTGGCTGGCCGCCACGTTGCAATCCCAGCTCTAACGCCGCGCCGACAACTGCTGCGGCGCCAGGAACGCGTCGTGGAAGTAATCCCGAAACGCCTGCATCGCCGGGGTAAATGCACGCTCGCGGTGCCAGGCCAGGCCCACGCTCATGGGCGTTACCGGGTCGGTCACGGTCAGGGTTTCGATGCGCTTGCCTTCCAGTGACCAGGGCCGATGCACCAGGTCTGACAGAATCGCTACGCCGCTGCCATTGGCGACCATGCTGCGCACCGCCTCCACTGAGCTGGTGCGCAGCCGCACCTCTGGCGTTTGCCCGGCCTGTTCCCAGTAACGCATGGCGCTGTGTTCGGCTTCATCGACGGTGAGCAGGATGTAGGGTTCCTGCGCCACATCGGCCAGGCTCACCGCGCCGCGTTCGCACAACGGGTGATGGCTGGGCAGCCACAGGCGCCGCTCCGAATTGAACAGGATTTCTGAGACGATATCCGCGTGAGTGAGGTTGGCGGTGAGCACCACGGCCATGTCGAACTGGCCGTCGAGCAGGCCCTGTTCGATGGCCTGGCGCTCCTGTTCGAAGACCTCGATGGTCACGTCCGGATGCCAGTGTTCCATGCGCTGTAGGTGATGAGGCAGGAAGTAGCCGAGCACCGTGTAACTGGCCGCCACCCGCAGCACGCCGCTGGCGCGGTAGTCCGGCAGCGGGCTGTTCAGCGCGTCGTCCACGCTGCGCACAATCACATAGGCACGGTTGAGAAAATGCCGCCCGGCGTCGGTCAGGTTCATGCCTTGGGCCGAGCGCACGAACAACTGCACGCCGAGCATCGCTTCCAGCTCCTTGATTGCCGTGGTCACCGCCGACTGGGAGATGTTCAGGTGAATCGCCGCCTGGGAAATCTGGCCGATCTCGGCGGTGGCGACGAAGTAGCGGACTTGGCGCAGGGTCAATGACATTCAACACTCCGATAACAGATCGTTCCCACGCTCTGCGTGGAAATGCAGCCCAGGGACGTTCTGCGTCCCAATGCGTGACGCAGAGCGTCACAAGAGGCATTCCCACGCGGAGCATAGGAACAATCTGTGTGTATCTGATTTTCAGAAGATGGCCCATCTGATAATAGATCTTCCCAAGGGGTCAAGCGTCAGCCTACTTTCAGCCATCACCCTTTGGCGGAGCAGCCCCAATGCAGGCAGTGGATTTCAATTCAGACATGGGCGAAGGCTTCGGCCCTTGGACCATCGGCGATGGCGTCGACGCGGAACTGATGGCCTACATCAGCTCAGCCAACATCGCTACCGGCTTCCACGCCGGCGACCCCGGCACCATGCGCCGCACCGTCGCGCGTGCCAAGCAACTGGGCGTGGCTATCGGCGCGCATCCGGGCTTTCGCGACCTGGTGGGTTTTGGCCGTCGGCATATCAACGCTCCGGCCCAGGAACTGGTGGACGACATGCTCTACCAGCTCGGCGCCCTGCGCGAAATCGCCCGCGCTCAAGGCGTGGCCCTGCAACACATCAAACCCCACGGCGCGCTCTACATGCACCTGGCCCGTGACGAAGAAGCCGCGCGATTGCTGGTGCAAAATCTGCAACTCATCGAGCCGACGCTGTTGCTGTATTGCATGCCCAACTCGGTGATCTGGCGCGTTGCCAAAGAACTCGGGCAACCGGTGGTGCGCGAGTTTTACGCCGACCGTGAGTACGACCTGAGCGGCTCCATCGTGTTTACCCGCACTGTGCGCGCGCTGGACCCGGCAACGGTTGCGGCACGTGTCCTGCGTGCTTGTCAGACGGGGTTGGTGCGAACCGTGGAAGGCGAAGACCTGATGATCGAATTCGATTCCATCTGCCTGCACAGTGACACCCCCGGCGCCCTGGAACTGGTGGAAGCCACTCGCGAAGCCTTGGACCAGGCGGGCATTGAAGTCAGAGCTCTTCAATAAGAGAGCTCTCCAATAAGATTGAAACAGCCCTTTTTGCCTGCCTTTCTACAATGATTCCAAGAGGAACAGACATGGCTCAAACGACCCCCATCCGCTATAGCTTCGGCGCTGATGAACACCTGTTTGCCGAGGTCAGCGACAGCATGTCCCTGGAGGCTTTTTTCAAAGGCATGGCCGTGACCCGCGCCGTGGAGCGACTGGCGCTGGACGGTGTGCTGGACGTGTGCCTGGCCAATGCATCGTTCCAGATCCGCTTCGACCCCGACCGCATCGCGCCGCATGTGCTGCTCGACGCCGTGCAAAGCGCCGAAGCCCAGGCCGTTGCCGAACGCACCTTGCACACGCGCATCATCGAAATCCCGGTGCTCTACAACGACCCCTGGACCCATGAAACGCTGATGCGTTTTCGCGACCGCCATCAAGACCCCAGCGCCACTGACTTGGAGTACGCCGCGCGCATCAACGGTTTGGCCGATGTGGACGCGTTTATCGCCGCTCACAGTGGTGCGCCGTGGTTTGTGTCGATGGTCGGTTTTGTCGCGGGCCTGCCGTTCATGTTCCAGATGGTCGAGCGCGAGCGGCAATTGCAGGTGCCCAAGTACCTGCGCCCGCGCACCGACACGCCCAAACTGACCCTCGGCCATGGCGGCTGTTTTGGTTGTATCTACTCGGTACGCGGCGCCGGTGGTTACCAGATGTTCGGCGTGACCCCTGCGCCGATCTACGACCCGGCGCAGCAGTTGGCGTACCTCAAGGAGCACATGGTGTTCTTCCGCCCCGGCGACATTGTGCAGTTCAAACCCATGGACCGTGACGCCTATGACCTGGCGGTTGCCGAGGTGGACGCCGGGCGTTTCGACCTGCGCATCCGCCCGGTGGAATTTTCCCTCGATGCCTTTCTCGCCGACCCCATCGGCTATCCGAAAACCCTGCAGGAGGCGCTGGCATGATCAAGGTGCTCAAACCCGGCCTCGCCACGTCCGTGCAGGACCTTGGCCGTGAAGGCTATTACCACCTGGGCATTCCGCCATCGGGTGCGCTGGACCAATACGCATTGAGCGCGGCCAACCATCTGGTGGGCAATCCGCTCGGCGCGGCGGGTTTGGAATGCACGTTGATTGGCCCCGAGTTGCAGTTTCAGCAGGACGCGTTGGTGGCACTCAGCGGTGCACTGATGTCGCCGCGCCTGGACGGCGAAGTGGTGCACCAAGACACCGCCTTCCAAGTGCGCGCCGGGCAGGTGTTGCGCTTTGAGTTTCCCAAGGCGGGCGCGCGCACGTACCTGGCGGTGGCGGGTGGCATTGATGTGCCGCTGGTGCTCGGCAGCCGCTCGACCTACACCCTTGGCGCACTCGGCGGGTTTCAGGGGCGGCGCTTGCAGGAAGGCGATGAACTGCCGATTGGCGAGGCCAGCGGGCAGGCGTGCGCAGGCAATAGTTTGCCGATGGCGTTGCGTCGCTCAGTCGGCGGCGACGTGACGTTGCGCGTGGTACCGGGGCTATATTACGACCGGCTGACGGATGGCGCGAAAACCAGCTTTTTTGCCGAGCCGTGGACGGTGGGATCGGAGGCGGACCGTATCGGCTATCGCTTCAAGGGCGGCAGTGCGTTGAGCTTTCAGCCACGCGAGCAACCGTTTGGCGCGGGGTCGGATCCGTCGAACATCGTCGACAGTTGCTACCCGATTGGCTCGATTCAGGTGCCGGCGGGGTTGGAGCCGATTGTGTTGCACAGGGATGCGGTGTCGGGCGGCGGTTACGCGATGATTGGCACGGTGATCAGTGCGGACCTGGATTTGATCGGGCAGATGCAGCCGAATCAAAGGGCGGGGTTTGTGGCGGTCAGCCTGGAGGAGGCGTTGGAGGCGCGGCGGGTGTACAAGAAGCGGCTGAAGGCCATGGCTGGCCTCTTTACTTCCTGACACACCCTAAAACCCCTGTGGGAGCAGGCAAGCCAGCTCCCACAGTTTGATCTGTGTTGTGTCAGAACAGTTTGGTGAACAGCCAGTACAAACTGCCCGACAACAGAATCGCCGCCGGCAACGTCAGCACCCAGGCCATCAGCAGATTGCGGATGGTCTTCATCTGCAACCCACCGCCATTCGCCACCATGGTCCCGGCCACACCCGACGACAGCACATGGGTGGTCGACACCGGTAACCCGAACATATCCGCTGCGCCAATCGTCAGCATCGCCACCGTCTCGGCCGAGGCGCCTTGGGCATACGTCAGGTGTGTCTTGCCAATCTTCTCGCCCACCGTCACCACGATGCGCTTCCAGCCGACCATGGTGCCCAGCCCGAGGGCGATGGCCACGGCGATCTTCACCCACAGTGGAATAAAGCGGGTGGAATTGTCGATCTGTTGCTTGAACAATTGCAGCTTGCCTTGGGTGTCGGCATCGAAGTTGCCGACCTTGCCCTTGTCCATCAGGCGAATGGTTTCGCTGCTCAGGTACATGTCGTTACGCACGTTGCCGACCGCTTCGGCGGGGACTTTGGCCAGGGAGCCGTAGCCTTTGACTTCATCACCGATCTGGCCGGCGAGGGCGGCGAGGGCTGGCACCAGTTCCGGGGTGGCTTCCTTGGTGCGCACGTAGGTCGAAAGAATCGGCCGCGGGTCGCCGGGCAAGGCTTGCGGCGCGCTTTTCATCAACGCCACCTGGGTCACTTCAGCCACCGCCGCGAACTGCAAGGACTGCTCGGCGGGCATGGTGCGGTTCAGTGCGTAGGCCATCGGCAGGGTGCCGACCAGGATCAGCATGATCAGGCCCATGCCTTTCTGGCCATCGTTGGAGCCGTGGGCGAACGACACGCCGGTGCAGGTGACGATCAACATGCCGCGAATCCACCAAGGCGGCGGGGTATCGCCCTTCGGTGCTTTGTACAGCGAGCGGTTTTTCACAAAGGCGCGCAGGGCCAGCAACAGCAAGGCGGCAAAGGCAAAGCCGATCAGCGGCGAGAGCAGCAAGGCATACCCAATCTTGATCGCCTGGCTCCAATCCACGCCGCTGGTGCCGTCACGCCCATGCATCAAGGCATTCGCCACGCCCACGCCGATGATCGAGCCGATCAGGGTGTGCGACGACGAGGCCGGCAAGCCCAGCCACCAGGTGCCGAGGTTCCAGAGGATCGCCGCGATCAGCAGGGCAAAGATCATCGCAAAACCGGCTGAGGAACCCACCTGCAAAATCAGCTCGACTGGCAGCAAGGCAATGATGCCGAACGCTACTGCACCGCTGGACAGCAGCACGCCGAGGAAGTTGAAAAAGCCCGACCACACCACCGCAAAATGCGGCGGCAGCGAGTTGGTGTAGATCACCGTTGCCACTGCGTTGGCGGTGTCGTGGAAGCCGTTGACGAACTCGAAACCCAGGGCGATCAACAGCGCCACGCCGAGCAGCAGGAACGGCGTCCAGGTGGTCACCACCGTGCCCAGTTCGTGCATGTCGTGCATCAGGCTGTAGGCGGTGAACAACAGGCCCATGGCAAGTACGGCGAAGAAAATGATCACCGTCACCAGGCCGGGTTTCTTGTCCAGCTGGGGTTTGGGGTCTGCGTATGAGGCGGTGGTGGAGGCAGTCAGGGAAGGGGTGGCCATGCCGGAGCATCCAGTGTGAGGAGGATGTTGTTGATGATCATTGCAGAATGTTACAGAGATGCTGCGGTAAGTCAGTGTTTAGGGAATTGGGTGTGCCACTGGTCTACAAACCCCCGCAAAACTAATGTCAGAGTGCAATCAATGTGGGAGCGGGCTTGCCTGCGATGGCCACGGGTATCTACGCAACTTTTTGTGTTGCGCTAAGTTTTTGGCGGGGTTTTTAGGTAGATGTGAGTACATATCCGTTGCTGCGGTAACGGCTGCTTAGGGTTCCGCTCTTACAGCGGCTCACTTTTGGAAAGACCCAAAAGTAAGCAAAAGGTCTTCGCCCCACCACTCGGTGCCTCGCCTAGGCTCGGCATGCCCTTGTAAGATGATTTTCATCTGCTTCAGACCGTTATGCCCTCGGATTTCGAGATCGTGAGTGAGCGTGGGTCGAAGCAGATTCCTTCCTAAACTAGTCCGAACGGTTGCCAGGGCGCGAAGCCCGATTCTGCAAGGTTGGACGTGAGGAAAACACCATGGACCATGACTCTGCGTTTGTCGGAATTGATGTTTCCAAAAACAAGCTCGACTCATTTGTCAGCACCACTGGCCAAGTCGAACAGTTTTTCAATACTCAAGAAGATATCCAGCGTTTAGCTAAACATCTCAAGGCTCAGGAGCCGGTTTTGGTGGTGTTGGAAGCAACTGGGGGATATGAGCGGCTTGCGGCTGCGGAGCTTTGCGCTGCGGGACTGCCAGTCGTTGTCGTCAACCCCCGCCAGGTGCGTGATTTCGCCAAAGCTACCGGTCGGTTGGCTAAAACCGATGCTCTGGATGCCCAGGTGATTGCGGAGTTTGCCCAGGCGGTCAAACCCGAGATTCGAGAGATGCCAGATGAACACACTCGTGAGCTGGCAGATCTACTCACTCGACGCCGCCAACTCATCGACATGATCGTGGCGGAGGAGTCTCGGTTGAAGCAGGCGGTATTCAAGGCACTTCGAAGAGACATCAAGGCACATATCACCTGGCTTCAAAAGCGGCTTAAAAGCACAGACGATGACTTGCACGAAGCCATCAAGGCTTCCCCGGTCTGGAAGGCCAATTATGATTTGCTACGCGAGGTCGCTGGTGTTGGCAACGTGCTCGCACTTTCGCTGCTGGCGATGGTTCCGGAGCTGGGCAAGGTTAATCGCAAACAAGTGGCTGCCTTGGTTGGTGTGGCGCCTTTTAACTGCGATAGCGGCCTCTACAAAGGGCGTAGACGGATATGGGGTGGTCGAGCTGAGGTTCGAAGTGTGCTTTACATGGCCGTCTTGTCCTCGAAGAGCCATAACCCGGTGATCGAGAGGTTCTACAACCATCTGCTTGCTGCAGGAAAGACGAAGAAAGTAGCGCTGGTTGCATGCATGAGAAAGCTGCTGACGATCTTGAATGCGATGGTGCGCGATCAAAAGCATTTCGCTGAAATGGCTTGAATTTCGACACGGTTGCTTCGGCTTGAATCCGTGGGCCGCCGCGATGGGCCATCCTTGGCCCAGCGCGGCTAACCCGGCGTCCTGCCGGGTTACCCACGGATTCAAGCCTGCGTTCGGCCATCGTGGTTTAACGGGGCGCCTAAGATCAAGATCAAAAGCAAGAGCACGGCGGCCTAGTAGCCGACCTGAGTGGTAGAAGCAAAAGCAGGGCAGAAGCACAGCAAAAGCAAGGCAGTGCACTCTCTGCCAGATGTACTGAGATCCCAATGTGGGAGCGGGCTTGCTCGCGAAGGCGGTGAGTCAGTTACACATGAGCTGGCTGACCCACCGCCTTCGCGAGCAAGCCCGCTCCCACAGTTTTGACCGAGTCGGCTGCCAGCCCCGCAGTGCTCTGCTTTTCTGTGGGAGCTGGCTTGCCTGCGATGGCATCAACTCGGTGTACTTGATAGACCGAGGTGTCTGCATCGCAGGCAAGCCAGCTCCCACATTAGATTGAGTTCAGTTTCAAGTATCAGGTCGGCTGTCAGGCCGCCTTGGCTTCGCTTTTGATCTAACCACTCAGGTCGGCTACTAGGCCGCCGTGCTCTTGCTTTTGATCTTGATCTTGATCTTAGGCGCCCCGTTAAACCACGCTGGCCGAACGCAGGCTTTGGAGCGGGGGTAAACCGGCAGGACGCCGGTTTAGCCGCGATGGGCCAAGGATGGCCCATGGCGGCGGCCCCCGGTCCAAAGCCGGAGTGAGGGCACACCGAGCCTAGGCGAGGTGCCGAGTGGTGGGGCAAGAGCCCTTTTGGTTACTTTTGGGGCTCTTTTCCAAAAGTGACCCGCCGTAAGGGCGGAACCCATAGCAGCCGTTACCCAAATAACGGATATGTACCCAGCGCCCCCCACGACAACCAAAGAACTCAACCCATAAAAAAATGTGTAGATACCTATGCTGCGATAGCATCACCGCGGCGTCTCTGAAAGACCGAGGTGCCTGCATCGCGGGCAAGCTCGGCGGCTCCCACACAAGCCAGCTCCCACAGTTTGATTGCATTCCAAGGTCAGTAATCTTTGCGTTTGCGAAACGCCCAGCGCCCGGCAATCAAGGTAAACGTCGCCACCAACGCCACCAGAATCCAAAACCCCTCCGGGTCAGTCGAGAGCGGCACACCCCCCACGTTCATGCCGAAAAAACCGGCAATGATATTGATCGGCAATGCCAGTACCGTCACCACCGTGAGGGTGAACAGCGTGCGGTTGCTTTGCTCGTTGAGGTTGGCGGCGATCTCTTCCTGCAACAACTTGATGCGCTCACCCAGGGCCGTCAGGTCGTTGATGATCAGCGCAAACTCCTCGGTGGATTTGCGCAACTCCTTCACGTCTTCTTTTTGCAGCCACTGCGGCGGGCGATTGAGCAGGCGCAGCAACGAGCCCGGTTCGAGCGCCAGCAGGCGTTGCAGACGCACCAGCACTCGGCGCGCGGCACCCAGTTCGGCGCGGTTGGTGGACAGGCGCGAAGACAGCAACTGGTCTTCGATATGGTCGACGCTGAGGCTGGTCTTACGCACGATCTGCGTCAGCACTTCGCCTTGGTCGCGCAACAAATGCACCAGCAGTTCCAGTGGCGAGCGAAAGCGTTCACCGGCCTTCACCGACGAGCGCAATTTGTCCACCGAGTGCAACGGTTGCAGGCGCGCACTCACCAGCAAGCGGCTGCGGGCGCACACCCACAGCGTGGAAATATCCGAGGAGACCATGCTGCTGAAGTTGAACACCACGTCGTTGACCACCGCCAGCAAGGCCGAGTCGACGTGTTCGATACGCGTGGAGCGTGAGCCTTCGTGCAGCGCTTCAAAAAACTCATCCGGCAACGACAGGTGCGTCTGCATCCAGCGCTCGCACGCGGCGTGAGCCAGGTTCAGGTGCAGCCAAAGGAATTCTTCCGGGTCTTGTGGTGCCTGCAAAGCCGCCAGCGCGGTGGCTGAATCAATCTGCTCGCCTTTTTCTCCAGGGCGAAAACGGAAACCGTAAAGCAGGCCAAACAGATCGGGATCCTGGTGGCCGTGGTCGATGCTGTGGTTCATGGAGGCTCGCAGAGAAAGCGCCTGTAGGACGTTTCACAGGTTCGCGTGGGCGAATCATTGCAAGGTAATTTGACAATTTTGTGACGGGTTATGATGTATTTCCTGGAGATGACATTTTATTGACCGTCGGTCTGGAATCCTTAAAGAAGCCTCTAGCACGGCCGACTCCAAGCACAAGGCCCGCTGCGAATGGGCTGAGCCTTGATGACAGGGATGTTATGGCGTGCTTGCACCTTTTTCCTTGTTTTGAGGCTTTCCCCATGAACATTTTGCGTACTTCCTTGAGAGCACAAATTTTGTCGCTGCTCGGTGGCAGTCTGCTTGCGATCTTGTTGATCGCCCTGGCCTGTTTCAACTTCCTCTCTAACGGCGTGCAAAGTTATCGCAGTTTGATCGAAGGGCCCTTGCTCACGTCTCAACTGATTGATGAAGCCAACCTGCAATTCAAGGTACAAGTGCAGGAGTGGAAAAACGTCCTGCTACGCGGCAAACAGCCCCAGGACATGGAGAAATACTGGGGCCAGTTCCAGGACCGGCAACGCGATGTGCAGGGCATCCTCACTCGGCTGGTCACCCAGACCCAGGACGACCCAAGCCTGAGCCGGCGCATTGATAGCCTGCGCCAGGAACACCTGCAGTTGGGTATGGCTTACCAAAAGGGGCGCGATGCCTACGTAGCGGCGGGTGGCGACCCGACTGTCGGCGACACCGCCGTCAAAGGTGTGGACCGCGCCACCAGCGACCAGATGAGCGCGCTGGTCAGTGACTTGCGCGCGCAGGGCAGCCAGCAATCCCAAGCCATCAGCGCCTATGCCGAGCGCACGGTCATGGTGGGGTTGGCAATCATGTTGCTGTCGGGTGTGTTGATCGGCCTGTTCAGCTTGTGGCTGATCAACCGCAACCTGATCCTGCCGATTCGTGGCTTGATCGACTACGTGACGCAACTGAGTCACGGCCGGTTTGCCGAACGCGTCGCCAGTCGCCGCCAGGATGAACTGGGCCACTTGGCGGCCGCCGCCAATACCTTGCGTGACTTCCTCGCCGAAACCTTCAGCCGCTTGCAGCGCAGCGCCACCGAACTGGTCAGCGCCAGCGGCGAGTTGAGTTCGATTGCCGGGCAGATGGCAAACGGCACCCACGAACAATTCAACCGCACCGACCAAGTGGCCACGGCCATGACCGAGATGTCCGCCACTGCCCAAGAAGTTGCCCGCCACGCCGCCAGTGCCTCGCGCGCCGCCGACGAGGCGGATCATTCGGCCCGCGAAGGCGGGGAAGTGATGAAGGTCACCATCGCCACCATCGGCCAGATGCGCAATGAAATCCTCAACACCGGCACCATCATCCGCCGCCTGGAAACCGACAGCGTGCGCATCGGCAAGGTGCTCGAGGTGATCCGTGGGATCGCCGAACAGACCAACCTGCTCGCGCTCAACGCCGCGATTGAAGCGGCGCGGGCGGGTGAGGCGGGCCGTGGTTTTGCGGTGGTGGCCGATGAAGTGCGCAGCCTGGCGCAACGCACGGCGGCGTCGATCATCGAGATCAACCAGATTATTCACGCGGTGCAAACCGGTGCGGTGGATGCGGCCGAGGCGATTGTCAGCGGCCAGTCCTGCAGTGATGACAGCGTGGAAAAAGTTTCCCAGGCCGGTGCCATGCTTAATCACATCACCCAGGCCGTGGAGGCGATCCGTGACATGAATCGCCAGATCGCCACGGCCGCGGAAGAGCAGACCTCGGTGGCCGAGGATATCTCGCGCAATATTACCCAGATCACCACGGTGGCCACGGCGAACATGGACAACGTGCAGCGCACTGAAGCGGCGAGCCAGAACCTGCGTGGTTTGTCGGCTGAGCTGAATGAAGTGACGGCGCGTTTGGGCGCCTGATCAGCCTATCGGCAGGCTGAAGCTGAACACGGTGCCGTGCTGCTCATCAGTGGACACGCTCAGTTCACCCCCGTGAGCCTGGGCGATCTGCTTGACGATATACAACCCCAGGCCAAGGCCGGCCTGGGGCGTGTTGGTCACCGGGCGTGAGTAGGGTTGGAATAACCGGGGCAAGGCTTGTTCGCTGATCTGCCCGGTGTTTTTCACCGTCAGTTTGAGGTGGCCGTGCTCAATCAGCGCCGTGACTTCCACCGGGCCATCCTTGCTGCCGTGGTGGACAGCGTTGGCCACCAGATTGGACAGCAACTGTGCCAGTCGATCGCGATCGCCTTTTACCCCTTGAAGGTTGCCGATCTGGGCATGAATCACGCGCTGCGGGTGCACGCTTTGCACCTCCGACACCACATGCAGCAACGCATCCTGCAGGCCCTGGCAATCGCTGATATTCAGCGGAATGCCGTTACCCATGCGCCCGCGGGCGAAATCCAAGACATCCTCGACCAGTTGCGAAGCGCGCTGACCGCTGGCAAGGATATGCCGCACGAGCGGGTCGGTCGCCGGGTTGGGGTATTTGCGCAGCAACCGCTCGGCACCGAAGTTGATGGCGAACAGTGGGTTGCGCAAGTCATGCCCAAGCACCGCAATGAACTGCTCGCGCAGCTCGGCCGTGCCGCGCTCTTCCTGCAATTGCGCCTGGGTGGTTTGCAGGGCTTCTTCGGCTTCGATCTGCAAGGACAGCACCCGGGAAAACGACTCCATGGTCGACTGGATCGTGCTGCTGCGCAGCTCTGCGGGGTTAGGGTCTAGGGCGCAGATGGTGCCAAACAAGCGCCCGTCGGTGCGGAACACCGGCACCGAGATGTAGCTTTCAAACTGGTACATACGCGGGGTGTGATGGTCGTGGTAGAGCGGGTCTTCACTGGCCTTGTCGATCACGACCGACACGTGGGAGCCGCGAACTTCGTGGCAGATCGTGGTGGTCAGGTCCAGCTCGCCACCGACATCGAGGCCGAACTCCAGTTGGTCGAACACGGCGCAGGCGGTCCAAGTGTCCTCGGTCACCCGGGCCACGGCGGCAAAGCGCAGGCCGGTCATGTCGCTGATGACTTTGAGCATCGCGGGTACGGCACTGATGCGGCCAATGGTGGCGATGTCGACGGCTTTCTGCGCCATGCAGCGATCTCGTTACGCAAGGAGGTGAGCGGAGCGCCCAGGCCAATGAGTGGGATTCTAGCGACCTTGCGCGTTGTAAGTGTAATTTCATTAACTAGCTGGGTACTTTTCCAGCGCTTGGTTTCGAGCAGGCATAAAAAAACCGCGCCACTTAAACAGTGGCGCGGTTTTTTTGGCGCTGGAACTCAGGTGTCTTGCTTGTTTTCCAGCACGGCGCCGGTCTTGGCGTCGAGCTTCACTTCAAAGCGTTTGCCAGCGGTGTCGGTGACGTCAACTTCGTAAACCAGTACACCGTTTTTGTGGTCCAGCTCGGTGTCGGTGATGGTGGCGCCGGGGTGCGTGGCGACGGCTTTGGTGTTGAGTTGCTCAAAAGGCATCACGGCGCCGGACTTGAGCAGGCCTTCAATGTGATCCGGACGAACATCCGCCTGGGCCAGGCCGGCGGTCAGGGTCAGGGCGGTAGCGGCGAACAGAGCAGTCAGGGTTTTCATGGTGTGTCCTTCTTCGGTGAGCTGTTTAAGTGGGCTCAGGTTAACCAGCGCAACTTAACTCACCCTTAATTATTTCAACTAGTTGCGCCATTTGTTCAATCCGCTGTGCCTGGCGGCTTTCATGCTGGGGGCTCACTTAAAGGGAGACTCGGATGAAACGTTTAGTGGCTTGGCTTTACGCGCCTGTATTCCTGCTGGGATTTGTGGGATGGGGGCTGTGGCAACCCGATGCGCTGGTGTGGGTGTTTGCGACAGCGCTGGCCGTGTCATTTTTGACCGAACATTGGCTGCCCTATGAGCCGCAATGGAATCGCAGCCTCGGCGACCGACGCCGCGATACGTTCCACGCGCTGGTCAACGAAAGCCTGAACGCCCTGGGCCTGTTGATACTGCCGTGGCTCACCGGCCTGCTGGCGTTCGAAGGCATTTGGCCGAGTGGCTGGCCGATGTGGGCGCAATTGCTGCTGGCCATCGTCCTTGCCGATGCCGGCATCACCCTGATGCATTACGCCAGCCACCGGGTTGCGCCACTCTGGCGTTTGCATGCGGTGCACCACAGCGTGCAGCGGCTCTATGGTTTTAATGGGCTGATGAAGCATCCCTTGCATCAGATACTGGAGGCCACGGCAGGCTTGCTGCCGCTGATCCTCTTGGGGATTTCGGTGGAGGTTGCGCAGCTACTGGCGTTGGCCATCGCGATTCAACTGTTGTTGCAGCACGCCAACGTCGACATGCGCCTGGGGCCGTTGCGCTGGGTGTTCGCCTGGGCGCCGGTGCATCGGTTCCATCACATGAAGTATGGCCGGGCTGGGGATGTGAACTTCGGGCTGTTCTTCAACCTGTGGGACTGGCTGCTGGGCACGGCGTTTTACCGCGAGGCCTATCGCATGGGCCCAGGCGACCTGGGGATTGGCAGCAGGCCGGATTTCCCGCTGGCGTATGCGGCGCAGTTGCGCGAGCCGTTTATGCCGGTGCGCGATAGCCAAGAACCGCCGTTGCCGGACGCACTACGCTAACAGGCGCACGTCCAACTGGCGCAGCGACGCGCCCGCCGTCACGCCAAACATCTGCTTCATGGTCCGCGAAAAATGCGCGGAGTCGGCGAAGCCCGCAGTGTGCGCGGCCTCGGTCAAGCTGCTGCCGGCCAGCGCCAGGCGCAGGGCTGCGCGCACTCTTCGCCACAGCACCAGGCGGCGCACGGGCAAGCCCAATTGGTGAGTGAACAGGCGTTCCAATTGGCTCAATGACAGGTGTGCGGCGTGTGCCAGTGCCTGGGCAGAAACCTTGCCGCTAAGGTGTTGATCCAGGGCTGACAGTGCCCGCTCCACGCGCGGGTCGATGAGGGGGCGTCGGGGTAATTGGCGCAGGTGCACGTCCAGCGTTTCGAGGCACGGTTGCGCATCGATCAACAGGCGTTCCAAGGCTTGGGCCGCAAAGCGGGCAGGCTCGGCATACAGCATCAACACCTCACCCTCGCTCGCGAGAATGGCGTGGCTGTGTCGCGAAGGGATAAACAGGCGATGGGCCGTGCTGACACGGCCATCAAGGCTGACCGTGACCGGCTTGCCGGGGCAGAACAACAACTGATGGGCATAGTGCGCGTGGGGCGCGGTGCGCCCCAGCTCGCCGAGGATCAGGCCGTAATCACGCCCCAACCACAGGCGACCTGACCATTCGGGTTTCACTCAGTAGCCGTTGTCCTTGAGCAGGTCCTGCACACTCGACGACGGCCAGCGCTTGTAGAACTTCAGCAGCTCGGCGGCGCGGTTGGTGAAGATGCCATCGACGCCGGCTTTCATCACTTTCTCGAAGTCCACCGGCTCATCGACGGTATAGACGTGCACCAGCAGGCCTTTGTCGTGGGTCAGCTTGTTCATCTCAGGCTTCACCAGGTCGGTGTAGCTCTGGTCGCCATGGTTGGTCAGCTCGGCCGATGGGCCAGTGCCGATGGCGCCGAGGCTCTTGGCTTCGTCGACCCATTTTTCGAACTCGGCGGCGTCTTTCGGCTCTTGCTTGGCGTAGTAGGCGGCCTTGGTCGGCTCGCCGGACTCGGCGAAGGTCTGCGCGGACTTCGGTTCGATGCTGCCTGGGCCGACCCACAACAGCAGAATTTTCGGGGTGTTGGGCATTTCTTTTTGCAGCTCTCTCAAGCTGTCTTTCTCAAACGTTTGCAGCACGACGCGGCCCTTGCCCTGGCCAACGCCGGTGTTGCTCTTGCCCAGCTTGGAACCGGCGGAGCTCAACCAGCCTTTGTCCAGCAGCTTGTTTTTCAGGTCGGCTTCGATGCCCGGAAACTGCTTGGGCTCTTTAGTCTCGATGTACAGGCCGGGTTTGTGCTGCGGGTTGCCTTCGGCGATCTTGATGATTTCGTCCAGGCTCTGGATTTTCAGGCCGACGAAAGCAGGGCGCGCGCGGTCTGGGTAGGCAGTGTTGAACCAGCTGCCGGCGTCCAGGGTGCGCAATTCAGCCCAGGTGAATTCGTTGGCCGGGGCGTCTTTGCGCTCCGGGAACTTGGTGGCAACGTCGGTGGTGCGCTGCAGGTTGTTGTCGTGCAGGGCGAACAGCACGCCGTCCTTGCTGCGCTGCAGGTCCATTTCCAGGTAGTCGGCACCCAGGTCGCGTGCGAGCTTGTAGGAAGCGGCGGTGGATTCGGGGGCGTCGTAGGACGCGCCGCGGTGGGCGATGACGGCCGGGTACGGAATGCCTTCGTTTGTCGACAATTCAGCCGGGCTGATCGGGTCGCCAGCCTGCGCTTGGCCAAGGCCGAGCATCAGCGCGAGCAGCAGGGCGCTCTTGGAAAACGTGACAGGCATAAGCGAAGTCCTTTCGTGGAGGTAACTTTGAGAAGGCATCCTTTTTAACAATTGATTGCGAAAGGCGCTATCACCAAACCGACATTAACGTGCGCGCGGGCCATTTTTCTGGGTTTTTTTGTGCTGCATTGCAGTATTCTTGGCCGAATTGCCCCGTTAGAGGGCAGTGATTTCTGCCACGCGTGTAAACCATCTTTCCAGTCCCTGTGGGACTTTTCAGTGAGGTTTACCATGCGCATCACGTCCGAGCTTATCTGCCAGGCCGCCGACCAACTCCACGGGTTTGTCGGCCTGAACCGCAAAACTGGCCAGTACATCGTACGTTTCAGCGAAGATTCCTTCGGCATGGACGTGGCCGATGACGGCATCATCCCCACCGCCGAATTTGTCTGGCTGCCGGCCGCCGACCACGCGATGACCTTATCGCGCGAACGCCTGCAATTGCTGCTGGACCAGAACATCGACGATCGCATCAACATCACCGAGCCGTTGCGCGTGTATATGCGCCGAGTGGAGATCCCGCAGATCAGTGCGCTGCGCAGTTTGGTCAGCTAAGCGAATGTCGTTTTTGCAGACAATAAAGATCAAAGGTGGGAGCTGGCTCCCACAGGGGTAAGCATTTCAGTTTTGGAAGGCGTACGCCCGCTCCACCTTGCACACGCGCGTGTGGAACGCCGAGTACCAGCTGGCGCGACCTTGCTCGCGCACCTCGCGATGCTCGGCCTGCTGTTTCCAGGCCAGTATCGCGGCCTCGCTCTGCCAATAGGACACGGTGATCCCCAAGCCGTCTTCGCGGGCCGATTCCACCCCAAGAAACCCCGGTTGTTCGCGCGCAAGCTCCAGCATGCGCGCGGCGGCCTGGCCGTAGCCTTGATCGCCCTCGGTGCGCAGTGAGCTGAAAATAACCGCGTAGTAGGGCGGGGCGGGTGTGTTGGCGATCATCGTGCCAGCGCCTGGCAGGCCTGGAGCAGGGCAGTCGCCAACGGCGGGGTAGTGCCTTTGAGCGCGGCGCGTTCAGGCTGGAACAGGGTGGCGACGAAAAACGGGTGGTCCAGCAGCTCCATGGCGCGCAGATCACCCGCCGAATCGTGGCCGCTGGCAATCAAGTCGCCTTCAAGCAGTGCGTTGGCGAACTCGGGGTTGATGCCGTAGCGGCAGCGGTAACCTTCATGGATATCCAGGCTGGCGTAGGCCTCGGCGATGCGGGTGTACGGCACCAGGCGCACGGTATCGGTCGCCTCCACCAATGCGCAGTTGAGTGGCGTGATCACCGCGCGTTTGGCCTGTGGGGCCAGTTCGCCGTGTTCGGCATCCGCCCAGCCCAGCACGTTGCGAGCATATTCCAGCACCGCGTGTTGAAAACCACCGCAGGTGCCGAGGAAAGGGCGCTTGTGCTCGCGGGCAAAACGGATCGCCCGCAGTGCGCCGTCGGTGTCGCGGTAGGGGCTGGCGGGCACGCACCAGAAGCCATCGAAGCGGTGCAGTTGGGTGTTGGGTGTGAGCGAATCTGTGTCGAGCCATTGCACGTGGACGTTCAGGCCCAGGGCTTCGGCCGCCTGTTGCAGCGCCACGGGAATGGCTTGGTGCGCAATCACGTCAGGGTTGTAGTCGCCGATCAGGGCGAGGTGCAGGGTGCTGGCTTTCATCGTGTAGGCCCCATGGCTTGTTGTGTCTTGGTACGCACTATAGATTGGCGCTCACGCAATAAAAATTGGCGTTTGCCCACATGCTCAATGCAGCCACGCACTATCAAATTGACTACCCAGACTTGTCGCTGATCCTCGCCTTGGTGCGCGGCGGCACCCTGGCGCGGGCGGCGGCGTTATTGCGGGTGGATGTATCCACGGTGTTCCGTGCGGTGCGGCGGCTGGAGGCGGCCCTGGGCCAGACCCTGTTTGAAAAAAGCCGCGCCGGTTACCTGCCCACCAGCTTAGCCAGTCACCTGGCGCAGCAGGCCGAAAACGCCGAACAGGCCCTGGAAGCGGCGCGCATTGGCGTGGAGCAGGGCGGTGAAGTGATCAGCGGCACCGTGCGCCTGACCTGCACCGACTCAGTATTGCAAGGCTTGCTGCTGCCGGCGTTGGCGCAGTTCATGCCCGAGTACCCGGCGTTGACCCTGGAGTTGAGCACCTCGAATGATTTCGCCAACCTCAGCCGCCGCGATGCGGACATCGCTCTGCGCCTGACCAAGACGCCGCCGGAGCACCTTGTGGGGCGTTGCCTGGGCACGGTGGCCTATCAGGTGTGCGCCAGTGCCGGTTTTGTGCGCCAGCATGCAGGCCGCGAGTTGGCCGACCTGCCCTGGATCGCGCCGGACGACTTCCTGCCCGATCACCCCACGGTCGCCTGGCGCCGCGAGCACTTGCCGGGCGTGCGCCCCAGTTATCGCTGCAACAGCATGTTGTCGGTCACCGAACTGGTGCGTGCGGGGTTGGGCGTGGCGGCGTTACCGGATTTTCTCTTGGGCGATGGCTTGCAACCGTTGGGGCCTGCGTTGGCCGGGCGGGATAGCGCACTGTGGCTGCTGACGCGCCCGGACTGCCGGGCGCTGCGTTCGGTGGTCACGTTGTTTGATGAGCTGGGGCGGCATGTGCGGTTGCCCAGTGGCTAGCTGTGGCGAGCGGCTTACTGTGGCAAGCCCGCTCGCCACAAGAAGCCCGTTCGCACGGGAAACTTTCAGGTTTTGCGCACAAACTGATCATGCATTTCGCAGGTCAGGCTTTCGATGCGTTCGGTCAGTTGCTTGGTCATTTCCGTCAGGCGGGTGTTTTGCTCCAGCAGTTCCAGCAGCTGTTTGGTGGTCTGCGCCGCTTGGGCTTGGCGCTCGGTGTTTGCAATGGCGATATCTTCGCGGTGCTGGGCATCGGCGTCGGACTGGGCTTTGTCGCGGGCGGCCTGGCGTGTCTGGGCCAGCAGGATCAGCGGCGCGGCATACGCTGCTTGCAGGCTGAAGGCGAGGTTGAGCAGGATGAACGGGTACACGTCGAAGTGGGTGATGCCGGTGATATTCAGCACTATCCACACCAACACGATCACAGTTTGCGCGCCGAGGAAGGTCGGCGTCCCGAAGAACCGTGCGAACGCCTCAGCCTTGAGGGCAAAAGTGTCGTTGCCGAAGGTCGACATCAGGTGCGCGTGGCTTCGGTGGAAACGCAGGTGATCGACGGGGGCGGCGTCTGGCTTGTCTGGGGTCATGGCGGGCTCGAATCCTTAGCGTAAGACTAGTCAGCACTATAGACCGAGCCCCCGGGCCAAACACATGAAGATCGGGTCAGTTGGTGCCCCGCTCATTGGCAAACGCGCTCACCGCCTGTACGGCCTCGCCAGTGCCTTCGCGAATCTGCAGGATCACCGTCCCGGCCTGGTTGGCCAGCTCCACACCCTGTGCGGCACGGTCGCGAGTGCCTTCCATGCTGTCGATGGCCTGACGGGTTTCCTCTTGGATCATCGCGATCATGCTGGAGATTTCCGCCGTCGAGCCGCTGGTGCGTGCCGCCAGTTGGCGCACTTCATCAGCGACCACGGCAAAGCCGCGACCTTGCTCGCCAGCGCGCGCCGCTTCGATAGCGGCGTTGAGGGCCAGCAGGTTGGTCTGGTCGGCGATGCCGCGGATGGTGTTGACGATGGCGGTGATCTGCTGCGAACGCTCGCCCAGCTTGGCGATCAGTTGTGAAGAGCCGTCAATGTCAGCGGCAATTTCGCGCATGCCGCTGGCGGTTTGCTGGATCACATTGGCGCCTTTTTCGGCGATGTCCCGGGTGTTCAAGGAGATGTGATAAGCCTGGGCGGCGCTGGCGGCATCGGCGGTGTGTTGCTGCACCTTGGCGGTAATGTCGGAGGCGAACTTCACCACTTTGCACAGGCGCCCACTGGCGTCGTACACCGGGTTGTAGTTGGCTTCGAGCCAGACCGTCTGGCCGTTTTTGTCGATGCGTTCGAACTGGCCGCTGAACAGTTCGCCCTGGTTCAAGCGTTTCCAGAAATCGTCGTATGTCGCGCTGTTGGCCAGCTCCGGCTTGCAGAACAGGCGGTGATGCTTGCCCTGGATCTGCGTCAGGCTGTAGCCCATGCGCTGCAGGAAATTGTCGTTGGCGGTGATGATGGTGCCGTCGAGATTGAACTCGATCACCGCCATGGCGCGGTCGATGGCGCCCAGCTTGGCATTGGCTTCGCTTTCGGCCTGCAGGCGTGGGGTGACGTCCATGGCGTACTTCACCACCTTGATGACCTGGCCTGTGTCATCGCGCACCGGGTTATAGCTGGCTTCCAGCCACACCGACTGGCCATCGCCGGCCACCCGTTCAAAGGTGCCTGACTGGAATTGGCCATTGCGCAATTGCGTCCACAACTGGTTGTACTCGGCGCTGCGGCTGAAGGCGGGCGTGCAGAACATCCGGTGAGGCTGGCCCACGATCTGTTCGGCGCGGTAGCTCATGGTTTTGAGGAAGTTGTCATTGGCGCGCAACACCGTGCCTTGCAGGTCGAATTCGATCACTGCCATGGAGCGCTCGATGGCCTCCAGCAGGCTGGCGTGTTGGGCGTTGGTGTGTTGCAGGGTACTGATGGTTTTTTTATGGGCGTTGAATAGCATGTTCGAAGGCTCGGGGAACCACGCGTCTGAGGTATCCATGAATATGCGCCTGCCCCCGTAGGGCACCAGGCCTTACGGTTGACTTGCTCATTGTCAGCTTCCTTGTGCTGACAGAGTGGGGTGGAACAACGGGGTCAGAGTGATCGGTCGGTCAAGAAGTTCGCCGCCGGAACGGGCATTTTCAGGGGAAGCGACCAATGGAGGCATTATGCTATTGCGGCAGGCTGGCGTAAGAGAATTCAGACGAGATGTTGTAGGACGACTTAGGCGGAATGGGCCATTACATAGTCGCTGACATTCACTCGGTTGCGACCGGTGTCCTTGGCCGCGTACAGCGCGCGATCCGCGGCGTTGAGCCACATCGCGGCATCGCTGAAGGTGGGCTGGAAGTCCGCCAGGCCAATGCTCAGGCTCACGCGCAGCTCGGGTATCTGCGGGTTGCGGTAGTTACTGAATGTTTCGCGCATGTGCTCCATGACCTTCGCGGCTGCTTGCAAAGGCATTTGCGGAAGAATCACACAGAATTCATCGCCACCGTAACGACCGGCCAAGTCGTTTTCTCGCAGGACTTTGCGCAGTTCCAGGCTCAGTTGCCTCAGTACGGCATCCCCCACGATATGGCCGTGGGCGTCATTGATCTGCTTGAAGTGGTCGATATCAATCAGGGCAATGGTGGCGTGGCTTTGTTGCAGTTGGCATTTGTGGAATTTCAAGTGCAGCAGGTCTTTCCAGGAGCCGTGGTTGAGCAACCCGGTCAAGCTGTCCGTGCGGCTCAGGGCGCTCAGGGCGCGTTTGTGTTCGGACAGTTTGATTGCCAACTGATAGCAGACCATACCGATGGCCATCGGATAGAGTGTCAACATCGGCAGGCAGGTGTAGACCTGGGTGAGGCTGACGTTGGGGTTGAACTTGATCCCGAACAGCCCCCACGCCAACCCGATGCCGGCGGCCTGTGCCAGCAGCCCGCGCAGGAACAAACGCTTGCCGCCCGCAGCGACGTTATTCATGGTCATCATTGACAGGATGGTCACCGTCGTCAGCGGCGTGAGCTGGATAGCCGCGGCCCAGAAACCGCCGAACAGTGAGTCGTAGAGCAGGTTGCGTTGTTCGGCCTGGAAGGGAAACTGCGAACGCGTTGAAAGCTGGTAGGCCACGTGGGCCCAGATATAACCGTTAAATAGCAGAAACGCCCAGACCCAGCCGGGCATTGCCAGAGGGTAAAGCGCGCCAGCGACACTGATACAACCGATGCCCAGGCCGATGATCCTTGGCTTGTAGATACGCCTGGCAAATGAAAGCCCTTTGCCTCGTCTGTTTTCCATAATGTTCCAGGTCAGCTCTTTTTTGCAGATACGACAGCATGCGTCAGCGGTTGGAACCGTTGATCGGATAATAGTTGTGAATATTGTCAGTTATTCGCGTAGCAATAATCAGTGTCCTTCCAGGCCATTTGCGCAGCACTGCGTGCAAATCGGCTAAAAACGACCTGGAATGTCGCGCCTGCAACAGGCTTTTACTGCGGGCAGGGCGCGCTGACTTCGTAGCCGGCCAGGAACAGGTCGATAGCCGATTCGATAACGCTGGCCTGACTGGCGTCGTCAAGGACCGGCTGGCCCAGGGTGATCTGGGGCCAGAAGGCGAAGGCCTTGAGCAGGCTTTGTATCTGGTGGGCTGCGAAGGCCGCGTCGGTGCAGCGCAGCCGCCCATCGTCCTGGGCGGCGCGTACCCATTGGGTGAAACCTTCTTCGCGCTTGCTCAGGCGGTTGACCATATCTTGCGCGCGCTCCGGCGAATGGATGGTGGCGGCAATCGCGACGCGGGCCAGGTCGAGGAAGTTGGCGTCTGCCATCATCTTCATCTTCGCTTGCAGCAAGCCGCGCAATTGCTCGCGCAGGGGGCGGTCACTGGTGTAGCTCACGTCCAGTTGTGCAACGCTGCTGGCCCACAATTGGTGGAGGATTTCGGCAAACAACTCTTCCTTGCTGGGGAAGTGGTTGTACACCGTGCGTTTGGAAACGCCGGCGGTGGCCGCAATTTTGTCCATGCTGGTGACCTCGAACCCGTTAACCCGAAACTCGGCGATGGCCGCAGCCACGATGGCTTCGCGTTTACGGTCGGTGAGGCGCAGGGGAGCAGTCATGGAGGGCGTTCGACTCTAAAAGGAAAATTACACTCGGTAGTTTACTTGCTCCGGGATTTGTTGCAATCTAGAAACTACACTGTGCAGTGTAATTATAGAGCGGAATGTAGGAGTCACTCAGTTATGGCCACGATTTCAAGCCGACTCGACCCAGCGCCAACGGCACTCAAGCCTGCCGAACAGGAGCAAGGGCACTTCAGCAACGACGCCCCGGTGCAACACGGTGGCTTTGGCAAAACGTTGCGGATTTTCTGGAACATGCTTTTCAACAAGCCACGCAGCACGCGGCCGGTAGGCAAGATTCCGGTGCAACCACTGACGCGCGAGCAACTGCTGGCCGCCCCTGACCACAGCGTGTTTCGCCTGGGGCATTCCACTGTGCTGCTGAAAATGCGCGGTAAATTCTGGGTCACCGACCCGGTGTTTGCCGAGCGCGCCTCGCCTTTCAGTTGGGCCGGGCCCAAGCGCTTTCATCAGCCGCCTATCAGCCTTGAAGACTTGCCGCCGCTGGAGGCGGTGATTCTTTCCCACAACCATTACGACCATCTCGACCACAAGGCTGTCGTCCAACTGGCCGACAAAACCCGATACTTTCTCGCCCCGCTGGGCGTGGGCGACATCCTGGTGAAGTGGGGTGTGGACGCCAGCAAAGTGCGGCAACTGGATTGGTGGGAAGGCACCGAGGTGGACGGCATTCGCTTTGTCGCCACGCCGGCCCAGCATTTTTCCGGGCGTGGCCTGTTTGATAGCAACCAGACCCTGTGGTGTTCCTGGGTGATGATCGACGGCGCGCGGCGGATCTTTTTCAGTGGCGACACGGGCTATTTCGACGGCTTCAAACGTATCGGTGAACACTACGGCCCGTTCGATCTGACGCTGATGGAAACAGGTGCTTACAACGTCGACTGGCCTCATGTGCATATGCAGCCGGAACAAACCCTGCAAGCGCATATCGACCTGAAAGGGCGTTGGCTGCTACCGATTCACAACGGCACCTTCGACTTGGCGTTCCACGCCTGGCACGAACCCTTCGACCGGATCATGGCCCTGGCCTGGGAGCGCAACGTGTCGATTACCACCCCGGCGATGGGGCAGGCGTTCAGTTTGAACCAGCCTGAACGCGGGCATGCGTGGTGGCTGGACGTGGAAACTCAGGGTGTAAAAGAGCACGCTGCGGGGTAAGGCCAAACGTTCTGGAAAAAGGGTTTTTCAGGGTGTTTCAGCTCTGCGACAAACGTCAGATGGGAGTGCGATGATCCCGGGCAGACTATTCTCGGGGGTGTAGGTTTTGATGGATAACTATTGTAGGGTGCATTGGTGCATGAGGTTGCCTTGCCCGATAGGGCATTCATTGCCCTTGACCGAGGAACCGGTCGGTTCGCCGCTCGCATCAACCCATTCTCAAACGGATAAGCCAAACTCGGGCGGTATTGTCTTCGGCGCCGGGCACCGTGATGGCGTCGCGCTAATTCCCGGCTATAACACCTTGGCTCCGCATCTGAGGTCGCTGCGAGATCCTTCGTTATCACTCATTGCCTTAAGTGGTATCGATCCCACAGGGCCGGTGATGGAAGAAGTCCCCTTTGTGCTGAATAACACCACCTTCACCGCCTCCGAGCTGCTTTCGGGTTGGCGTATTGGGTTCGCTTACCGTTACGTGCTTGATGAGCCCATGGAACACAGCGCGGCGCTGCGTGGAGCCTTCGACATCCTGCGCCAGGCCGGGGCGCAGTTGGTGCCGGTGAACGCACGACGTAAGGATCACACCCTCCAATTCACTCTGCAACGTAATGAAATCGACGAACTTGTTTCCGGGCATCGTCTTGATGCGTTGATGTCTGAAGATCAAAGTGTCGCGTTTCATGACGCTTGCGTAAGCGGATATCCCTCGTT
Organism: Pseudomonas sp. ArH3a; assembly: GCF_022648765.1. Classification (NCBI taxonomy): domain Bacteria; kingdom Pseudomonadati; phylum Pseudomonadota; class Gammaproteobacteria; order Pseudomonadales; family Pseudomonadaceae; genus Pseudomonas; species Pseudomonas sp. ArH3a. The sequence goes on along the minus strand of NZ_CP080330.1, from coordinate 5,459,615 downwards.
CAGCGTGCCTTTGGCCGGTGGGACGAAGCTCTGGTTTTATGGCGCTCAGTGGTCGCGTGATGCGTTACCCACGTTGCTGCGTGCGTATCGACAGCTCAGCGCTAACGTGTGAGGGGGCGAGGATCAACTACGTGGCGTGCTAACCCCTCTTACGCTGTAAGTGGCTAGGGTTCTAACGTCTGGAAGGGGCTGGGGTTCTTAGAGTGGTCAACGGTCAACCTTGATCCTTGATGACTTCTGAACCCTGGAGAGGCCTTATGGTTGGCGTTGCTTATGGCATGTACTCGATCACCCGACAGGGTGCGCAATCGCTCGCAGTGGACCCGCCACCCGCCGATAAGTGCTGCCGTCGAAATCTTCGACAATTTCCAATACCGCGTTACCACCAAATCCGTTCAATGCCTTGGTTTGTGAGTGCCTGCCACCTTCTTTAGCGAGGTGCAGTGCAAAACCAAACACGTCCTGAACAGAACCGGGCATCAACTGAAGATCTTTTTTACTGCCGCCCACCCATAGGAGTGGCTTCCATGGACTCATGAGACGACATACCTAAATAGGGATAAGCGTGAGTGCGAGTAAATAATTTACTCTGCCGCCTCATAAGCCACAGGCGCTGATGGTTTGAGTGACGCTCCGCGCACACTCATCCCCCACCCCGGCGCAAACCCCGGGAAAAACACCAGCCCTTCAGCCTCCAGCCGAAAGGCCAATGCCAGGCGAGTGTCATCATCCACATCACCCTGACTTTCAAAGCGTTGTACCGCTTCCACCGTCAACCCGGCTTGTCGGGCCAGTTCTTCGCGGCTCCAACCGAGCATCGCGCGGGCCTGCACGCTGTGTTTGGTGGTGAATTGATGCAGGACGATCTGCTGTTCTACGAAAGAGCTCATTGCCAGAGAGGACATGGGGTTTCTCCAGGTTCGACGGGGGAGGGCAAACTATACTGTGTTTTTGTACAGTTGTTTTGACCGCTCATCAACTGGATTTTTCATCATGACTACCCCTGCGGCCTCCATGATGAGCTCAGGAGGTTGCAGCGCTCATGTATCAATAGGAAAATCCGGGTGCGATTGGGCGTACCAGAGGAAGGCGCGATGTCCATTTTTGAAAGCGATTGGAAGAAATTCAAAGGTTAAGGGCGTTGGCCCTCGACCGCTTTGCCAGGGCGTATTGGCCGACGCCAAGACCATCAGCATGCACGGTGCTCTGCCCGCTCATGCTCGCTAAGGAATGTTGTACGGCGTGATTTACGACCGCAACAGGGACATGGCCGATATGTTTGACCATTACAGTCGCTCGTGGGCCTGTTCGTGTCTGGCGTTGATGGTGCGTCAAGACCTTCTGACCGATGCCGAGCTGGCGATGCTCAGCGAAGAAACGCCTTCAGGCCATCATCCAGCCCTATGAGCTTGAGTGGGTTGAAGAGCGACCACCCCTCGATTAATGGGCACACTCAATGCTGACTAATTTATACAGGAGCACAGAGTGCTGACATTCAATTGCTCGCAGGCCGCCTGCGACTTCTTCAGCCGCATTCACAAAGGGAAAAAAATAACCCCAGTTGAAAAGCCGCCGATTCCAAGTGCCGAGGATGAAGGGCTACACGCAGACCCTAACCAGTGGCTGGTCCACGCCGCGACTGTTAAGCGTAAGCATGTGCTGGTGGCGATCCACTTGAAAACGCGCTACAGCATGCTGTTCTTCGATATGAAGAAGGCCGACCACGCGGGCTTTGTGCATGCATTTACCCATCGCTGGATCGATGGCGTCATGGAACTGGCCTTGAAGTGTGATGTGCTGGATATGATCGAACCACAGGCGTATGACCGGCTATTGAGCGACTTGGGGAACACCTATCGCCTGGTCCAGCGCGGCGACCGCAGCAGTCAAGGGCAAATCAACGAAATCCTGCGTATTTTCAAATGGGATGCCGAAGACTTCGACTTTGTGACGCAACCCTGGAGCACCCGCCGGTATGACGCGACCATTAACCGGACGCCCAGAACCATTACAGGATTAAAGGGTTATGGCTGGCCCGAGGAAGAAATGCTGATTTTCTGGTTGATGGCAGTGGGTGGTGTGGACGCGGCGATGGCTCAACAGGCACGTGAAAAATATCGGCAAAGCCAGCGGTCACGCTCTATCCCCTAATGCCCTTGCAGCCCCGGCGCCTCCCGAATGATCAGGTGGTCCAGGTTTTCGATATTCGCGCTGAACACCCCGAAGGTCTGCTCGGGGTTTTTCTTGCTCGGCACCTGTTGCAACGCTGGCGTCACACCATAGAAGAAGCAATACAACGCCCGTTCACTGTCCACCGCCGCCTTGATCTGTTCCAGGAACGCCTTGCGCTTGCGGTAGTTCTCGATGAGTTTTTTGCTCAGGTAGACGTTGACCGAATAGGGTTTCTTGTCGAGCCACACCTTCTTTTCGAAGTCGATGCGAAAGCTGCTGGTGTAGTCCTTGATCGCTTTGATCTTGCCCCAGTAGATCAGGCCTTTGTTGTCTTGCAGGTATTCGACCTTCTTGAAAAACGTCCAGTAGGTCGCGGTGTGCTCGCCGATCTTCAACGGCATGGCCTTGAGCTTGTCTTTGTCGTCGATATTCGACACGTAACATTCCACCGGGTGGGCGAACACGCTGGTTTTGTCCGGGGTGGTGTCGCTGGCGCTGTGGGATGTGGCGGTGCGGGGCGAAGGCGCTTTCGTTGGATCCTGCGGGACGTGTCCCTCGGTGCCCGCGAGTGGTGTTTTGCGTGGGTACTGACGCCGCGTCAGTACAAATTCTGATGGGAAATTGTCCTCGCGCTCGTCGTCACTTTCACCGGGCGCGCTCTTGTGCGTACTGGCATAGCGGCAGCCATCAATGTGTTGGGTGCTGGCCTTGTTCTTGAAGTGCGGCGTGCGCTGGTAGTTGACGTTTTTCGCGTTGAAGGTGCTCAACGCATTGCCCGCATCGAACGCTGCGCGGCATTCGTCGTTGGGGCACAGGAAACTGTCCTTGTCGGAGTCGAAAGGGCTGGTTTCGTCGAAATTCAGATCTCGTACGTCGTAGATCGACAGTTTTTCGTCGAGACTCAGGCTGTAGGCCGTGTCGAATTTCATGGGGCTCGGATCCGTGAGATGAGTTGCTGGATATTACGCAAATATCCTTTATTACGGAGATCAAAAATGTGGGAGCTGGCTTGCCTGCGATAGCGGAGTATCAAGTCAGGTATAGGCAAGCTGACCCACCGCAATCGCAGGCAAGCCTGATGTGCTGCGTCAATACCAAGTGGTCAACCACCGGTACGCGATCCACCGCGACAAGGCCAACTTCGTCACCTACGACAGCCAGTCCGCCTCGGCCTCACAAGTGGAAGCCGTCGCCATCCTGATCCTCACCGGCCGCTTCCAACACTACGCCGCGCCACTGGTAAGGGAAGGGCGCCTGCGCGCACTGTGCCCGGAACAGGTTCACCTGAGCACCGCATTCAACCTGATCCTGCGCCACAACGCGCCAAGAAGCGCGATGCTAAAAGCCTTCGCCACAGCCCTGGGCGTAGACCTCAAAGCCCCGATCTAAACCCCCGCCGAACACTGATCAATGAGCCTACAAAGCTCAAATAATGAGATGGCTACCCCCGCCGCCCCCTGTGAACGCCCACTAAGCTTTCACAGGGGGATCTATCGGAGACCGCAGCCATGAGCAAAGTAGACATCACCGCCGTTGACCTTGGTAAGCACAGCTATCACGCTCACGAACAAGATGAGCGTGGCCATGTACTGCTGCGCAAAAAGTTTAATCGAGCAGGATTGCTCCAGCATTTAGCTTCCATCGAGCCTTGTACTGTTGTGATGGAAGCCTGCGGCGGCGCCCACTTCATGGCGCAACAAGTCGCCATGCTGGGACACACCCCCAAACTTATTGCTCCTCATCTCGTGCGCCCTTACGTAAAAAGCAATAAAAACGACTTCGCTGATGCCGAAGCGATTTGTGAGGCAGCTAGTCGCCCAACGATGCGTTTCGTACCAGTAAAAACCCAAGCTCAGCAAGCGTTGGCCATGCTCAACTCGGTCCGCGACTCGCTTATCAAGGAACGCACAGCCGCCGTTAATCGAATTCATGCAGGGCTTTTGGAGGTGGGTGTCAGCTTGGCACCGGGCTTTAAATCAGTCAAAGAGGTGCCCGCGTTACTCGAAACAGCCTCATTTCATGGGCTGATCAAAAAGCTGCTGCAAGGGCTGTATGACCACTACGTCTACCTGGATCGTCAGGTTAAGGTTCTCGACAAAGAAGTTGAGAGCCAAGTCGCTGAAGATGATCTGGCTTCTCGTTTGATGACAATTCCCTGCGTTGGCCCGATCACCTCCAGCGTCTTGGCTGCGGAGTTGGGCGATGGCAAGCAGTTCAAATGTGGTCGAGGCTATTCAGCCTCGATAGGACTTGTGCCAAAGCAGCATTCTACTGGCGGTAAAACCGTACTTTTGGGCATCAGCAAGCGCGGAGATCGAAACCAGCGACGCTTGTTTGTTCAATGTGCCCGTATCTACTTGATGCACTTGGATAAGCAAAAAGGGAGTTTGGCCGATTGGGTTCGCAAGCTGCTGGCAGGCCATCGGCACTCCAATTTAGTGGTCTGCGCGCTAGCCAACAAGCTGGCAAGAATCGCTTGGTCGATCGCGGCAAACCACACTGAATTTGATGCAGGGCCAAGCGCGATGAACGCTTGACCCTGCTGTCACCCAAGCACCACCCACCTGGTTTTGCGATGCTGGATAACAGATGACGTGAACGGCCAACCGGCCTGACGACAACCCTGAGCTCCCACACGGCTGAAAGGCCGTCCAAATAATTAGGGTCGTTGGGCATCAATTCTCATCGAGGCGCGGGGCCAATACCCCACTCAGACGCCGAATAGATGAAAGCAAGCCATACACGCCATCAAAGACAGTATTGCAGAAAAGGGGGTAACCATAGATGTGGGAGCTCTCGAGCCCCAGCGAGGCAGCGAAGGGATCGACTCGGTCTACCTGCCGACCCCATCCATCTGCATCGACCCCCATCACCTCATGCGAGTGCGCTACCCAGCCCTGCACCGATCAAAATGTGGGAGCTCTCGAGCCCCAGCGAGGCAGCGATGGGGTCGCCTCGGTTTACCTGCCCACTCCATCCATCTGCATCGACCCCCAAGCACCTCATGCGAGTGCGCCACCCAGCCCTGCACCGATCAAAATGTGGGAGCTCTCGAGCCCCAGCGAGGCAGCGATGGGATCGCCTCGGTCCACCCGCCGCCCCCATCCACCTGCATCACCGCTGCAACCGAGCCCGCTTCTTTTTCGCATGAAAATGCCGAAAATGCGCATCCTGTGCTGCCGCCAACAACTCCCGATCCCCACGAGTATCGCCCCAAGCCCGCAGCCGATACTCGCCCAAATCCCCATACACCGCCTCAAGCCGCAGCACCTTATTCTCACAGCGGCAATTATTCCCCGTGAGCTTGCCCGTCAACACCCCGTCGACCACCTCAAGCTCAGTGCCAATCAACTTGATCCCCAACCGATTCGCAAACGGCTGCAGTACCAACGCAGGCGACGCCGAACACAAGGTCACCACCGCCCCGGACTTCACCTCATCCGCCACCGACTGCAACCCGGTGGGGCGCATCAACTTGCTCCAATAGCGCTGGCAATACGCCTCAGCCTGCTGCTGCACCCACGCCTTCTCCACCCCAGTCATAAAGGTGCGGATCAACTGCGCCTTCAACTCATCCCGGCTGATCTGCCGCAGCAAAAAGCACAGCCCAGGCACCGCCAGCTTGACCATCCGGCCATAAAACTCGCCGGGGCCAAAGGCAAACTTGAGGAACGGCACGAAACTATCGTGATGGGTCAGGGTGCCGTCGAAGTCAAAGACGGAGAGTACTTTGGCGTCTACTGGGCCGGCTTCGAGCATGTCTGGGTTCACGGGTTGGCCTCGGTCCTATCTAATATTTTTTAAGCGTGCATCAGGTGTGACAGCAGGATTTTACTCCTGTATCAATCGACTGATTTTCGAGTACAGCCCAGCGGTGAATTCATCCCGGTCGCTCGACCGGTGACAACGCTGATGGCAATTGGGGCACAAGGCTACAGCATTGGTGGTGCGATCCGAACCCTTCTGGGCGAGGTGCTTGACGTGATGTACTTCAAGAAATGGCTGGCCATCAATTCCAGCGAACGGCGCTGGGAAGTCGCAACCTTCGCAGACCCCATTCGCAAATTGTCGAACCAGCTTTCGCACATGCTCTGCGCGTGCGTAAGAAATACTGAAAGTAAACAACTGCCGCGGATTCAGAATGCCTTGTGGCTCGATTACAAGAAAAGGCTTCGAAAAGGTGTGGCGCTTGCCAGACAGTGGCTTGTCGGCGGTTGCTACGCCAAGCTCAGCGCACAAGCCAGGTTTTGCTGCTAGCACCTTGCGAATACGTTCACTCACTCCGGCGCCGATGTTTTTCGCAGGCATATAGCCAGTGATACGTTGTAAGCCCAACTGTTCAAATACCGCAGAGATATTCTGCATGCGGTATTCAATTGACGAAGCGCTCCGCAGGTTGAGTGGCCCCTCTCGCAGTAACCGGTTCTCGACTGATTTTTTGAAGGCTTGTCCGCTTCGTTCAAGCGCCCACATTTTCAAATAGCCGTCGACGGAAGCTTCAAGCTCTTCATCGCTCCATCCGAGATTACTTTTTTGCGTATCCATACAGCCGCCGAGGGTAGAAAACCCTCGGACGATACTGAGTAGCCATTATGGCGTCTACGAAATTTCCTACGAATCGGTCAGATTTGGCTGTCGTCGAATTTAGTGAAATCGCTGCTTCATTCGGAAAGGTTGAATGAGCTTGCGCCACCACAGAGTCTTTGTTGATTCTCCCCGATAGGACCGATTCACTAACAAATACGGCATATCCCGAAGTCGTATCCAACCTTCATCCTGCCAATGCAGCAGGTTCAACGACATCTCAGGCCAATCCAACATGCTCAACAACGGTCGCTCCATCGTCCGAGGCTGACGCTCGTCCCGCAACGTCGGAACTACTTCATGAGTCAGCCAGCTACGCAGTAGGCGATTCCCCGGTGTGTAGTGATAAACCAGCAATGCGTAAGCCCCGGATTCACTGATCATCAGCATTTCTTGCGGCTGACCGTGAAACAGTAGTTTTAGAGTTCTTCGCTGGTCTTCATCGAGCTTGCGCGTCGTTCGCTCATCTAGATACCAGCCCATCAAGCGCCCAAGGTCGCGCGCGCAGAACCAGGGTTGGTTTTCTAAAAGGAGGGTGTGAAGTTGAAGGTTTTGGCGGGTGAAAACGACGGCAACAAAGGGCTCAGCCGTGGCAACCTTCTTGGCTGTCGGCAAGTCGAGCAGATATTGGCTAGGCATTTCCTATGATCTCTACGTGATTGTCGCGAGGGCAGGAGCCCAACGTAGAGAGCGGATTTAAGAAACTCCAACTGGCTAAGCCTCAGCGCAGCATTATTCCGCCTTTAGGTCTGGCAGTGTTCTGCTGTGTGAGTGAGACGTTGCTTCCACATTGGGCGTTTCTTAGGCACCGAAGCCCAGAGTAGAGCCGTTGGCTTATAAAAACAATGACGACAGTTTCTTGTTTTACTGTCGGAGATTTCTACAATAGGAAAAGTGTGCGAGTATGTAAAGGCTTTTTGCTAGCAGTGGTTTTATATTGAAGTGTAGCGGTGTGATTGTAATGCATCGATAAATTGCTGTTTTAAATGGAAAATGGAGATTTCAGGGATGTCTAGCACTTCTTTGGTAGTTGATAATATTTATGAGGATGCGAAAGATTTTCTGATTATAGGTATGACTGGGCGTACCGGGTCTGGGTGTACTACAGCGGCAAAGATACTCTGTGAAGATCGGCTCGACATACCTAGTGAGGGATATGAAGGGTTGACCCGTAACGAGTTCAAAAAACATAAGATAATAAAAAAATATATTGATGGTGGGAGTTGGGCGCCATTTTATAGAATTGAAGCCAGTAGTCTTATTACATATCATCTACTTTTGTTGTCGGATTGTGGGTTTTGCGACTACATAAACCGATTTTCTTTCACTACTCCACTGTCAGATGTTGAAGTAGCTAGTTTTTCTTCTACATTGAATGAGGTTCGAACTAGAGTTTTGGGTGTTGATGAGGCGCGTGACTCTACGGAAGATAAAGATGTGAAGGCTAACTTTGAACTCTACTTCGTAGAAATGCCGAAGGTAACCAAGCTTTTTATGGGGTTTTTAGGGAGGGCAAGATTTACACAGGTTTATCAACAAGCTGGTGATAACGTTCGCTCTTCAGGAGCGGCAAATAGCGCTGATTTCGTAGCGGCCGAGATTTTTAATTTTCCAAAACATTTGAATGTTTTGATTAAGTTGGCTCATAAGAAAGCACGCTTAGATAAAGTGCCTTGCCGGATCGTTATAGATGCAATCAGAAATCCCTATGAGGCATTTTTTCTTAAGCGACGATATGCAAATTTTTATTTGGTATTCAATCAATACGTCAAATTTAGAAAGATTGAATAGCCTTAGAGGATATAGAAAGCTATCTGATCACGAAATAAAAATTCTGGATGATAAGGAATATCCCGAGAAAATTTCAGGCATGAAAAAGTTTGTTGCGCAGAACGTACAGGAGTGTATTGAGCTTTCTGATATACATATTTATAACTCGAAAAGTAGTGAGTTTACTCATAATGATTTGGTCAGTCAGTTAGCTTGGTATGTCACCTTGATGATGCATCCAGGTTTAGTCATGCCAACCTCAATCGAAAGTTGCATGCAGATCGCATACACGGCAAAGCAGAGTTCAGGATGCATTTCTCGGCAGGTTGGGGCAGTTGTTACTGATGAGAGTTATAGTGTTAAGGCAATTGGTTGGAATAATACACCGCAGGGACAAACTCCTTGCATGTTGAGAAGCGCTGAAGATCTTCTGGAGGGGAGAAATAAGACTGATTATAGTGAGTATGAGTTGAAGTCTCCCGTTTTTAGAGAGGCTGTCTCTGCAAAATACGCTCAGTTGATTGCGACAAATAAAGAGTCTAATAGGAATTTTTCTTTCTGCTTCAAAAGCGTTCAAAATGAAATAGAGGGCGAGAAAAATCAAGTTCATACCCGAGCGCTGCATGCTGAAGAAAATGCTTTTATGCAGATAGCGAAGCATGGAGGGCAGAAGTTGTCTGGTGGTGTGCTGTTCACCACGGCAAGCCCTTGTGAACTCTGTGCAAAAAAAGCGTATCAGTTAGGTTTGAAGAAGATAGTTTATATAGATCCGTATCCAGGTATCGCAACGCAGCATATTTTGTCGTCGGGACAAAATAAGCCTGAGTTGGAGCTTTTTAAAGGTGCTGTTGGAAGGGCATTTTATCAGCTGTATCAGCCATTGATGCCTTATAAAGATGAGCTGGAGTTGGCTTTTGATATACCCAGCTATCATAATGCAGATAAGCCGTCTAAGGCGGTATTAAAGGAAAAAAATATTGAGTTGGAGCGTATGAATAAACTATTAGTGGCGGAGTTGGAGGCCCTAAGGTTGGCCGCCGCTGAGGCTAAGGCGTAGTTATTGAATGATGATGTTTGTGGTTAATAAAAACCCTGAGCTAGCTCAGGGTTTTTATTAACTATTAACTTTCTTAGTCCCAGCTCAACGCCCCACCAGTCTGATACTCAATAACCCGAGTCTCAAAGAAATTCTTCTCTTTCTTCAAGTCCATAATCTCGCTCATCCAAGGGAACGGATTCGTCGTCCCTGGGTATTCTTCTTTCAAGCCGATCTGCGACAGACGACGGTTGGCGATGAACTTGAGGTAGTCCTCCATCATTGCCGCATTCATGCCGAGAACACCGCGCGGCATGGTATCGCGCGCATATTCAATCTCCAGCTGAGTCCCTTGCAGGATCATCTGGGTCGCTTCTTCCTTCATTTCAGCATCCCACAAATGTGGGTTTTCGATTTTGATCTGGTTGATCACATCGATACCGAAGTTCAGGTGCATCGACTCGTCGCGCAGGATGTACTGGAACTGCTCGGCCACGCCGGTCATTTTGTTGCGACGGCCCATGGACAGGATCTGGGTGAAGCCACAGTAGAAGAAGATGCCTTCCAGGACGCAGTAGTAAGCGACCAAGTTGCGCAGCAGCTCTTTATCAGTCTCAACGGTGCCGGTTTCGAACTTCGGATCGGAGATCGAACGGGTGTACTTCAGGCCCCAGGCGGCTTTTTTAGCCACCGATGGGATCTCGTGGTACATGTTGAAGATCTCGCCTTCATCCATGGCCAGCGATTCGATGCAGTACTGGTAGGCGTGGGTGTGGATCGCTTCTTCGAAGGCCTGACGCAGGATGTACTGGCGGCACTCCGGGTTGGTGATCAGGCGGTACACGGCCAGCACCAGGTTGTTCGCGACCAACGAATCCGCAGTGGAGAAGAAGCCGAGGTTGCGCATGACGATGCGGCGTTCGTCGTCGGTCAGGCCTTCGGGGTTTTTCCACAGGGCGATGTCGGCGGTCATGTTGACCTCTTGCGGCATCCAGTGGTTGGCGCAGCCGTCGAGGTACTTCTGCCAGGCCCAGTCGTACTTGAAGGGCACGAGTTGGTTGAGGTCGGCGCGGCAGTTGATCATGCGCTTTTCGTCAACGGCGACGCGGGCGGCGGAGCCTTCGAGCTCAGCGAGGCCTTCGGCGACGTCGAGTTTGTCCAGGGCGGCCTTGGCGCGCACGATGGCGGCGGAGTCACTGGCGGTGACGGCGCGGGCTTCGATGGCGGCGGCAGCGCCGGCACCGTCGAGGCGGTCCATGTTGGCTTCGGTGGCGTGGCCGGCGTTGGCGCCTTTGGCAACTACTTCGCCGTCTTCTTCTTTGTCGAATTCGTCCCAGCTCAGCATGACGTGTCGTCTCCTGCGTGAGGGCTCAAAGGTGCCCGTGTGAAACCGGATGGTTGGGTGTTCACACGGCCCTCGGGCCGCGGTGGATCTTAAGGAATCGTTTGTTGCAACAGCTAGCGCAGGCATTAAACGGAATAGGGTAACGGGTGCTCTGCGTGAGGCTTGAGGGGCGGAGCGACAGGTGCATGCTCCAGCGGGGGCCTCAGGTCTGGCTCTTCATCCCCGTGTAAAGGGATATTGCAGGCCCGATTTACCCGCGCATTATAAGGAAAAATTTGTCTTTGTGTTGCGGCGGATGGTCACGATGGAGGGCCAAAATGCCGTGGTTTTCGGCCAAGGCGTGTGTTTGCAAGGCTTTGCCAGGGTAGGAATTTTTTGACGGGCGGTGGGATAGTTTTTGTGGGACTGGAGGAGGCGGGGATGTGGAGGGCTTTGGGAGGTGTGTAAGGCCGAAATCGCCATCGCAGGCAAGCCAGCTACCACATTTGTTTGGTGGTGGGCTCTGGATCGGCTCTTTGCCGCAAGAACGATTTCTTGCGGCGAATAAGATCTGGGTTTAACTCCACGGCGGGAAGTTGTTATCCGTTAGAGCAACCATTGCCCATCACTTGGTAATTAAGAATATGGCGCTGGCCGTGTGAGTCTTCATATTCCATCTTCACCGGTACAACTTGGCAGACTTCTGGAACAGCGCTCATGGATAATACTTTGGCCACATCCAAGTGTGTGCTGTAGGTGTAATCTTCAACAATCGGGGCGTTCTGGCCGGCCAGCTCGGTCGGGGCCTCATCGGCCAGGGCGGCGGTGGCGCACAAGCTGCTGAGGGCCATAACTACGAGAGCTTTCATTACTGTATTTACCTTCTTCAGGGCGAAAGGGGTCACGGGGCCCTTATGAGGCCGCGTGTGTAACTTAAGAGTTGGGAAGTTCGGATTAACGTTGCCTTCGTGGGGGCTGTTACGGTGTTAATCACATTGCCTTGGTTGGCGGAGTTGATTCTAGGCTCGCGGGTTATATTCATATACCCGTGCTTTTGATAAAGACTATTGGCGGTTTTTGTAACAATCCTGTGGTAAAGGTTTTTTCACCCAGCGTGAAAGCCACGCAGGGCGCGGGCCAGAGCCGCATACGGGCATAGCAGGGCAATGTGTAGGGGCTTGTTACTACCATCGTCGAATGGTTCTATGGGGCAGCCCCGGCTACAACAGGGGCCATACAACAACAACTATGTCACCGAGGTAAGAAAGATGAGTGCGGCTTCCCTGTACCCCGTTCGCCCCGAAGTAGCAGCCAACACGCTGACCGACGAGGCGACCTACAAGGCCATGTACCAGCAGTCGGTGGTCAACCCCGATGGTTTCTGGCGTGAGCAAGCCAAGCGCCTTGACTGGGTCAAGCCTTTCACCGCGGTCAAGCAGACCTCTTTCGACGACCACCATGTCGACATCAAATGGTTCGCCGATGGCACCCTGAACGTTTCCTACAACTGCCTGGACCGTCACCTCGCCGAGCGTGGCGATCAGGCGGCGATTATCTGGGAAGGCGATGACCCTTCCGAAAGCCGCACCATCACCTACCGCGAACTGCATGAAGAAGTCTGCAAGTTCGCCAACGCCCTGCGCGGCCAGGATGTGCACCGCGGCGACGTGGTGACTATCTATATGCCGATGATCCCCGAAGCCGTGGTCGCCATGTTGGCGTGTACCCGCATCGGTGCGATTCACTCCGTGGTGTTTGGCGGCTTTTCGCCGGAAGCCCTGGCCGGTCGCATCATCGACTGTAAGTCGAAGGTGGTAATCACCGCTGACGAAGGCATCCGCGCGGGTAAGAAAATTCCGCTGAAAGCCAACGTCGACGACGCGCTGACCAACCCGGAAACCAGCAGCATCCAGAAAGTCATCGTGTGCAAGCGCACCAATGGCAACATCAAGTGGAACCAGCACCGCGACATCTGGTACGAAGACCTGATGAAAGTGGCGGGCACCGTGTGTGCACCCAAAGAGATGGGCGCCGAAGAGGCGCTGTTCATCCTGTATACCTCCGGCTCAACCGGCAAGCCTAAAGGTGTGCAGCACACCACCGGCGGCTACCTGCTCTACGCAGCCCTGACCCACGAGCGTGTGTTCGACTACCGCCCGGGCGAAATCTACTGGTGCACCGCCGACGTCGGCTGGGTCACCGGCCACACCTATATTGTCTACGGCCCACTGGCCAATGGCGCGACCACGCTGCTGTTCGAAGGCGTGCCGAACTACCCGGACATCACCCGTGTCGGCAAGATCGTCGACAAGCACAAGGTCAATATCCTCTACACCGCGCCCACTGCGATCCGCGCGATGATGGCTTCGGGCACCGCTGCTTGCGAAGGCGTGGATGGCAGCAGCTTGCGCTTGCTCGGTTCTGTCGGTGAGCCGATTAACCCGGAAGCGTGGGACTGGTACTACAAGAACGTCGGCCAATCCCGTTGCCCGATCGTCGACACCTGGTGGCAGACCGAAACCGGCGCCACCCTGATGAGCCCGCTGCCGGGTGCTCATGCACTCAAGCCGGGTTCGGCGGCGCGGCCATTCTTCGGTGTGGTGCCGGCGTTGGTGGACAACCTCGGTAACATCATCGAGGGCGCTGCCGAAGGCAACTTGGTGATCCTCGATTCGTGGCCAGGCCAGGCGCGTACGCTGTACGGCGACCATGACCGTTTCGTCGATACCTACTTCAAGACCTTCCGTGGCATGTATTTCACCGGTGACGGTGCTCGTCGCGATGAAGATGGTTACTGGTGGATCACCGGCCGTGTGGATGACGTGCTTAACGTGTCCGGCCACCGCATGGGCACCGCCGAGATTGAAAGCGCCATGGTTGCCCACCCGAAAGTCGCCGAAGCGGCGGTGGTGGGTGTGCCGCATGACATCAAGGGCCAGGGCATCTATGTGTATGTCACGCTCAAAAATGGCGAAGAGCCGAATGAAGCGCTGCGCCTGGAGCTGAAAAACTGGGTGCGCAAAGAGATCGGGCCGATTGCTTCGCCGGATGTGATCCAGTGGGCGCCGGGCTTGCCGAAGACGCGTTCGGGGAAAATCATGCGCCGTATCTTGCGCAAGATCGCTACGGCTGAGTATGACGGGTTGGGGGATATCTCCACGCTGGCGGACCCAGGTGTGGTGGCGCATTTGATTGAGACGCACAAGACCATGAACGTCGCGTAAGGCGAGGTTGATGGGACAGGGCCCCATTCGGCGTGAGCTGGATGGGGCTTTTTTGTGGGATTCAGAATACGAAGCGGGCTAGCGTGGGAGCTGGCTTGCCTGCGATAAGGGTGGGGCAGGCAACAATGGGCTAGCTGACAGCCCGCTATCGCAGGCAAGCCAGCTCCCACAGTTGGAATGTATTTGCAGGCTGGCTGAAGCCGTGGTCTGACAGGCCCGCATAACCCTCAAGCCAATAAATATCGACTTACCTGGTTGGATATTTCTGAATGTTACCGAGCACACTAAATGTGTAACCCCACGCCCAAACATGAGGCAAAGTGCTACGCCCATGCCCCGAAAACCCACGGTTTAGACACCCTCAGAAATAAGATTAAACGCCAGACTTGCCGTGCTAGAAGGGTTTGCGAATAATAGGCCCGCAATTTGCAGCATCAATAGGTTTAATGTCTTTTGTCTCTGCATAAAAAGCAGCGGCTGTCAATGTGCTGGAACCGCTTTCTCGGTGCTTCTGTAAATTGTTGTCGCATTGAGGAAATATCGGCTTCCGGCCTGTCGTTAGAATGCCGATCACTCGCTCGTCGTCTCCTGTATCAATTCGGGGTAGGACGCAGCACCGCTATTCGGTTTCACTTAAGTCGCATCGTGGGCCACGGCTCATTCTGCTTTTTGCCCTACCGATGGAGTCCCAAGATGAAGAAACTTGTGCTGTTGGGCGCCCTGGCGCTGTCCGTGTTGTCCATGCAGGCCTTCGCTGATGAAAAGCCCCTGAAGATTGGTATCGAAGCGGCTTACCCTCCGTTTGCCTCGAAGGCGCCGGATGGCAGCATCGTCGGTTTTGACTACGACATCGGCAACGCCTTGTGCGCAGAGATGAAGGTCAAGTGCGTCTGGGTTGAGCAAGAGTTCGACGGCCTGATCCCTGCGCTTAAAGTGCGCAAGATCGATGCGATCCTGTCGTCCATGTCCATCACTGACGACCGCAAGAAGTCCGTGGACTTCACTTCCCGCTACTACCTGTCCCCAGCGCGCCTGGTGATGAAGGAAGGCACCACCGTCAGCGACAGCCTGGATGAACTCAAAGGCAAGAAGATCGGTGTGCAGCGCGGTTCGATCCACGATCGTTTCGCCAAGGAAGTTCTGGCCCCTAAAGGCGCCACCGTGGTTCCTTACAGCTCGCAGAACGAAATTTACCTGGATGTGGAAGCCGGTCGCCTCGACGGCACCGTGGCTGACGCTACCTTGCTGCAAGACGGTTTCCTGAAGACCGACGCAGGCAAAGGCTACGCGTTTGTGGGCCCACAGTTCACCGACGTCAAATACTTCGGTGAAGGCATCGGTATCGCGGTACGTAAAGGCGACAAGGCCGACCTGGACAAGATCAACGCTGCTATTGCTGCGATCCGTGCCAACGGCGAATACAAGAAAATCCAGGACAAATACTTCGACTTCGATATTTACGGCGCTGACCTTAAGTAACTCGTCCTAGCTGTCTGTCCAGAATGGCGCAAGCAACAGAATTCCTGCGGTTTGCGCCATTTTTTCATCCCCCTTTTCGAGGACCTGAATCATGTTGAAAGGCTACGGGGCCGTCATCCTCGATGGCGCATGGTTGACGCTTCAGCTCGCCTTGTCGTCCATGGCCTTGGCGATCGTTCTGGGTCTGATCGGGGTCGCGTTACGCCTGTCGCCGGTGCGTTGGTTGGCCTGGCTGGGTGACTTGTACTCCACGGTGATCCGCGGGATCCCTGACTTGGTGCTGATCCTGCTGATTTTCTACGGCGGTCAGGACTTGCTGAACCGCGTCGCGCCGCTGCTTGGCTATGACGACTATATTGACTTGAACCCCTTGGCCGCCGGTATCGGCACCCTGGGTTTCATCTTTGGCGCCTACCTCTCGGAAACCTTCCGTGGCGCCTTCATGGCCATTCCCAAGGGCCAGGCCGAGGCCGGCCTTGCGTATGGCATGAGCAGTTTTCAGGTGTTCTTCCGGGTGATGGTGCCGCAGATGATTCGGCTGGCGATCCCTGGGTTTACCAACAACTGGCTGGTACTCACCAAGGCCACCGCGCTGATTTCAGTGGTGGGCCTGCAAGACATGATGTTCAAGGCCAAGCAGGCGGCAGATGCCACCCGCGAGCCTTTTACCTTCTTCCTCGCAGTGGCGGCGATGTACCTGGTGATCACCAGCGTGTCGTTGCTGGCCCTGCGCTATCTTGAGAAGCGCTACTCCGTAGGCGTAAGGGCGGCTGATCTATGATCTTCGACTACAACGTCATCTGGGACGCCATGCCGCTGTACCTCGGCGGCTTGGCAACCACCCTGAAATTGCTCGCCATTTCGCTGTTCTTCGGCCTGCTCGCCGCCTTGCCTCTGGGCTTGATGCGTGTGTCCAAGCAGCCGATCGTCAACGGCTCGGCCTGGCTCTACACCTATGTGATTCGCGGCACGCCGATGCTGGTGCAGCTGTTTTTGATCTACTACGGCCTGGCCCAATTCGAAGCCGTGCGCGAAAGCATCCTCTGGCCGCTGCTGTCCAGCGCCACGTTCTGCGCGTGCCTGGCCTTTGCGATCAACACCAGCGCCTACACCGCCGAGATCATTGCCGGTAGCCTCAAGGCCACCCCTAATGGCGAGATCGAAGCGGCCAAGGCCATGGGCATGTCGCGCTACAAGCTGTACCGCCGCATCCTGCTGCCGTCGGCCCTGCGCCGCGCGCTGCCGCAGTACAGCAACGAAGTGATCATGATGTTGCAGACCACCAGTCTGGCGTCCATCGTCACCTTGATCGACATCACCGGTGCCGCGCGCACGGTGAACGCCCAGTTCTACCTGCCGTTCGAAGCCTATATCACGGCCGGTGTGTTCTACCTGTGCCTGACCTTTATCCTGGTACGCCTGTTCAAGTTGGCCGAGCGCCGCTGGCTGAGCTACCTGGCGCCACGGAAGCACTGATATGGAACGTATCGATCACCGGTTGCCCTGGGGCCACCTGGGCTGCGAGCGCCAGCTGAGCGTGTTTCGTTTCGGCAAGGGCGAGCGCAAGGCCTACATCCAGGCCAGCCTGCACGCCGACGAGTTGCCCGGCATGCGCGCGGCCTGGGAGCTGAAAAAACGCCTGAGTGAACTGGAACAGCAAGGCGCCCTCAACGGGGTGATCGAGCTGGTGCCGGTGGCCAACCCAATGGGCTTGGGCCAGCTGTTGCAAGGCAGCCACCAGGGGCGTTTCGAGGTCGGCAGCGGCAAGAATTTCAACCGTGATTTCGTTGAGCTAAGCGAGCCGGTTGCCGCGCTGCTCCAAGGCAAGCTGGGCGATGATCCGCATGCGAATGTGCGCATGATCCGCCAGGCGATGAGCGATGCGCTCAGTGCATTGCCCGAGCCGAGCAGCCAGTTGCAAGGCATGCAGCGCGTTCTGCTGAGCCACGCCTGCAGCGCCGATATCGTTCTGGACCTGCATTGCGACGCCGAAGCCGCGCTGCATATGTACGCGCTGCCCCAGCATTGGCCGCAGTGGCGCTCGCTGTCGGCGCATTTGAATGTGAAAGTCGGCCTGCTGGCCGAAGACTCCGGCGGCAGCTCGTTTGATGAGGCGTGCTCGCTGCCGTGGTTGCGTCTGTCTCGGGCGTTCCCCGAGGCGCAGATTCCGCTGGCGTGCCTGGCGACGACCCTGGAACTGGGTGGCCAGGCCGACACCGGCCGCGATGAGGCGATCTTCCACGCTGAAGGCATCTTGGCGTTCCTGGCCGAGCAAGGCTTGATCAAAGGTGAATGGCCCGCGCCGCAGCACGAACCTTGCGAAGGCTTGCCCTTTGAAGGCACCGAATTGTTGTTCGCCCCCCATGCCGGCGTAATCAGTTACCTGCGTAAAGCCGGTGACTGGGTGGAGGCGGGCGAGCCGATTTTTGAAGTGATTGACCCTCTGGAAGACCGCGTGAGCATCATCCGCGCGGGCACCTCGGGGGTGTTGTTTGCCGTTGAACGGCTACGTTATGCCCAAGCGGGTTTCTGGCTGGCCAAGGTGGCGGGGCGCGAAGCGCTGCGTCACGGGCGCTTGCTCAACGACTGACCACCTGTTTTTGTGAGAACCGACCGCATGTACAAACTTGAAGTCCAAGACCTGCATAAACGCTATGGCAGTCATGAAGTGCTCAAAGGTGTGTCCCTGGCCGCCGCGGCCGGTGATGTGATCAGCATCATCGGTTCCAGTGGTTCGGGCAAAAGTACCTTTTTGCGCTGCATCAACCTGCTCGAGCAACCCCACGCCGGCAAGATTTTGCTCAACAACGAAGAGCTGAAACTGGTGGCCAACAAGGACGGCGCCATGAAGGCCGCCGACCCCAAGCAACTGCAACGCATGCGTTCGCGCCTGTCGATGGTGTTCCAGCATTTCAACCTGTGGTCGCACATGACTGCGTTGGAAAACGTGATGGAAGCGCCGGTGCACGTGTTGGGCATGTCGAAGAAAGACGCGCGAGAGAAGGCCGAGCACTACTTGGCCAAAGTCGGCGTGGGCCATCGTAAGGATGCGTTCCCCGGCCACATGTCCGGCGGCGAGCAGCAGCGCGTGGCGATTGCCCGTGCGCTTGCGATGGAGCCTGAGGTAATGCTGTTCGACGAACCGACCTCGGCGCTCGACCCGGAGCTGGTTGGCGAAGTGCTCAAGGTCATGCAGGACCTGGCCCAGGAAGGCCGCACCATGGTGGTGGTGACCCACGAAATGGGCTTTGCTCGTGAAGTGTCCAACCAACTGGTGTTCTTGCACAAAGGCATCGTCGAAGAACGTGGCAACCCGCGCGAAGTGCTGGTGAACCCGCAATCGGAGCGGTTGCAGCAGTTTCTGTCCGGCAGCCTGAAATAATCAAGACTGCTTTTGTGCACCGAGTTAGTGCATGCTTGGCAGCTCGGAAGTTGACTTCGGTCCCTGTGGGAGCTGGCTTGCCTGCGATAGCGGTGTATCAGTAACCGATGTGCCAACTGCCCCACCGCCATCGCAGGCAAGCCAGCTCGCACATTTTGATCTTCATTAGCTTTAGAGATTTGTGTTGGTTTCCGGGCTAGCATTGGCCTTTGTCTTCATTACCGTTCTTCGCTTCGGATAGCATTCCATGACCGCCCACAAAATTGGTTTCCTGATTTGGCCCAGCACAAAAGCCCTGACGCTTGCGCTGGCTGAGGAGGCCTTGCGCGTTGCTCAGCGGGTGCATCCGGACGTGGTCTACGAGTTGTCGTTTCTGCTCGCAGAGCCTGCCATTGAAGGCGCCTGGCAATTGCCGGGCGAGCCGTGGGCCGGCAAGCTTGAAGGCTTCCAGAAACTCTTCCTGCTCGCGGACGAACCGCCCACCGTCATCGCCTCCCAGCTAAGCACTGCGCTCAAGCAGCTTGTGCGGGCAGGTTGCGTGATCGGCGGCTTGTCGGCCGGGGTGTATCCGCTGGCTCAGTTGGGCTTGCTCGACGGCTACCGCGCCGCCGTGCACTGGCGCTGGCAGGATGACTTTGCCGAGCGTTTCCCCAAGGTTATCGCCACCAGCCATCTGTTCGACTGGGACCGTGATCGCCTGACCGCCTGTGGCGGCATGTCGGTACTTGACCTGTTGCTGGCGGTATTGGCCCGTGACCACGGTGCTGAGCTGGCCGGCGCGGTGTCCGAAGAGCTGGTGGTGGAGCGCATCCGCGAAGGCGGCGAACGCCAGCGTATCCCGCTGCAAAATCGCCTGGGTTCCAGCCATCCAAAGCTGACCCAGGCGGTTCTGTTGATGGAAGCCAACATCGAAGAGCCGCTGACCACCGACGAAATCGCCCAGCACGTGTGCGTGTCGCGACGACAGCTTGAACGGATCTTCAAGCAATACCTCAACCGCGTTCCCAGCCAGTATTACCTGGAACTGCGCCTGAACAAGGCGCGCCAGATGCTCATGCAAACCAGCAAGTCGATCATCCAGATCGGCCTGTCGTGTGGCTTCTCTTCGGGGCCGCACTTCTCCAGCGCCTACCGCAACTTCTTCGGCGCCACCCCACGTGAAGACCGCAACCAGCGACGCAGCAGCAGCCCCTTCGAGCTGTCGTCAGTGCCTTCCGAGCGCGGCTGATTACTCCTCCATCGGCGTCGGGCCCACGAACACCAAGGGCACGCCTTGATCATCCACTGTGGCGGCCTCTACCTGAAAATCGATGCCGGTGCGCAGGTAGTGTTGCCTCAGATACTGCAGGCTTTGCGGTGACAGCGGGTTGCCGCTGAAATCGCTGTCCTCGCCATAGGCCGCTGTCGATTCCAGCAGGTCGGCCGGAATGTCGCTGATCAAATTGTCGCTCAGGTCCACCGTTTCCAGTTCCTGAAGACTGAACAGGCCGTGAGGTACCGCGCTGATCCCGCTATTGCGTAGATGAAGCGCCTTCAATTCATGCAGTTTGCTGACGTCAGGTGCCATGCCCAGTGGGTTATTGCTCAGGCTGATGTACTCAAGCTGGGTCATGTCGCTGAGCATATTGATGTCTGGCGCGGTCAACGTGACCCGGCTGTCTTCAAGGTTCAGGATGGACAGCCTCGGCAGGTGCGCGAGTGTTTGCGGCAGCTTGCCGAGCATGCATTGGTTGAGGGTCAGTGTTTCCAGGTGAGGGAAGCATCTGAGCGTGCCATCAACCCCGTTGGTGACGCCGCTGCCGTTGATTTCGAGGTTGGTGACATGCTCGAACCTTGCGCTCAGTTCAGGCAGCGGGCCCAGGGTCGATGTTTCAATGGCCACTGAATGGGTGAATTCACTGTCCAGGCTTTCTTGGTCCTCCTCACTTTCGCGACGCCAAGCGTCTTCAAGCAAGGTCTTGAAGTTCTGGCGTGCCAGTTGCTCCAGCGCGGCAGTCTGTTCGTCAAGCGGGATGCCTAGGGTGGGATGGCGCGCGGGGATGTTCAGGGCCCATTGCTGAAGGTCGGTGCCCAGTTGCGCGTATTCGGCTTCAAGGCGCGTGAGTGTCGGGGCGACGGCGTCCATGTCGCCGGGCATACGAAAGATGAACCGGTCCGCTTCAGTCTCCAGAAAGGTCGGGTACAGGTTCATGACCCTGGCACGCTCCGCGCTGGGCGCCTGGGCGGCGAAAAACGCGCCCTGGTTTTGGCAGTAGGCCTTGACCCGCTGCAGGGTGGTCCGAGTGAGTGGGTTACCGGACAGGTCGAACTTTTGGGCGGTCTCGGGCGTCACGCTGAACAGGCTCTGGGGTAGCTCGGCGATTTGGTTGTCGCTCAGCAAGATGGCCTGCAACTGCGGGTGATCCAATACGCCATTGGGCAGGCGGTCGATGTCGGTGGACGACAGGTCCAACAGGCTCAGGTTGGGCATGGCCTGCACATCGGGTACCAGGCCCAGCGGATTGTTGTGCAGGTCCAGCGCGTGCAGGCCGGTCATGGCGTTCAATCGGGCCTGGCTTTGCCCGGTGAGGGTAATGTTGCAGTCGCTCAGGATCAGGCTGTTCAGATCGGGCCGCGTGCTGATGTAGGGCGGCAAGTCTTCCAGCGCAATCGAGCGCAGTTCCAAGTGGCGAAGCCAGGGAAAACGCTGCAAAAACCCTTCGATTCCTTGCAGGTGGGGGCCGCCGATCACGGACAACAGTGACACATGCTTCAAGGTTGAGCCGGGGTCCGGCAGGTCGGTTAAGCCCGGGGCATTGAGCCTCAGGGTATAACCATTGGGCGAGCCATCCGTAAAGTACTGGTCGCGCGGGGTTTCCTGACGCCAGCACTCTTCCAGTTGTGCGGCTATCAGGTGGCGGGTCCTTTGCTCGTAATCCCGTCGCTGAGGCGTCATTGCAAGCTGGGTTTCGGGGTCGATAGCGGGGATGGCTTGCTGCCAGGTTTGCAGGTTTTGGCGCAATACCTGGCGCTCCGCGCGTAGGAGGGCGAGCTCATTGCTGGCGCCGCCTGGTTGCGCTTGCATGTGTTCGAGTGCGTTCTGTATTTGCGCATCGTCAAGCGTGGGAAACAGATCGCGTACCTGCGCAAGCAGCGGCGGCGGTCCATCACCGTGCTCAGCCAGGGCCGGGTAGCCCTCCATGCCGCCCAGCAGCTTCATGATGCCCGGGTCGTAAGTCGGTTTGCGAAGGGGGGCTGCACTGAGCAGTTCGCGCAATTGATTGCGTGCCAGGGCGTGTTCTCGAATACGCCGGCGCAGGCGTACGCCTTGATCAATGCCCAGTTGAAGGGTTTGGCGTTGCGCCTCGGGCAGTGCGCCGAGGATCGCCGAGTAAAGATCGGTGGGCTTGGTGAGTGCGCCGTTGTCGTCAGGCCATGTGTATTCGCCGGTTTCGCTGCGTACCAACGTGCGCACGATCGGCGCCTGGGCAGTGCCGACCTGATCGCGCAGCAGGCCGTTGGCCGAATAGTCCCTGACCTGAAGGCGCACCTGCGCAGGCCATCCCGGCAGTTGGGGCAGCGAATGCAGGGCCAGGCGCTCGGTGTCCCAGGTGGCCGCGCCAAAGTGCAAGCCTTCGTAGGCGCGGCAAACGCGTACTTCGGCCCACGCATCGCGTGCCGACTGGTTCAGGCGTTGGGGCGTGCGTTGGTTGTCCAGTTCTGCCAGCTCCTCGGCTGTGGCGTGGTCCAGCAGTTTTTCCGCGACGCTGGCCGGCAGCCCAGGGGCGGCATCCATCAGGCGCTGTGCCCTTGGATTACGGGTGGCTTGCAGGGGCGCGTAGTGTGATTCGAACAACGACATGCGCTTTTCTTGGGCAATCGCCGCAAGTTTTTTTCGCAAGTGGGTGGCGCGTGTGTCCAGGCTCAGGCGCGAATCACCCACGTCTGCGCCAAACGCTTGAGCGGCATCTTGCGGGGGCAGTTGGGTGAGTATCGCCTTGAGCAGATCGCCATTGTTCAAATGGCTTTCGAGGATCCGGATGGCGGGCAGTTGGTTGTCGCCAAACGTCCAGGCGGTTTGCCCTTGGGCGTCGATAAATTGCAAGCTGCGGGTTTGCGGCCAATAGCCCTGGCCGGTCAATAACTGCAGGTTGGCCTGTGGGTCGACCTTGCCGTACACCTGCGGGTCATCGCTGTTGAGCTGGTCGATCTGGGTTTGAAGCGCGCGGTCGACGCGCAAGCGGTCCAGGGTATCAATCAGCAGGGCCGGGGGATTTTCACTGTTGACGTGCATCTTGCGTAGCGCCGCTTCGTCGACACCGCTGATGTTCAGCGCCAACGTCTGGTCAGCCTCGCTGATGCCTTCCACGCTGTGCCCCAAGCGCCGCAAAAGGGTTTGTCGGCCCCATTGCAGCGGTTGTTCCAGCTCCGTGTGCCAGGCGCCATGGCCGTTGTGACGCACGAGCGGGCGGTAGGCGTGAGGGCGCGAAGGATGCGCGATGCGCTGGGTGTTGGACGCCGGGTCTGTTTCCACGTTGTAGACCTTGTTGTCCAGCTTCAGCAGGTTTGCGCGCGGGTGTTGGAACAGCCCCGATGGGTCGCGGTAGCTGCCCTGCGGCACGCTGATCGGTTGTTCGTAAGCGCTGAGGTCGGGTTTCCAGTAGAGGGTGCGGCCGTTGGCAAGTTTTACCGGCTTGAAGCGGTCGATGAAGTCGATGACGCTCTGGGGCAGGACCTTGCGAAACTCGGCGATGGCAATCGTACCGCCCACGGCGAAACCACCCAGTTGCACCAAGGCGTCGACCGCCCCCAGCAGGTGCCCGACGGCCTCACTGTGCACGCCTTCGCTCCAGTCGATGATCCCTTCGAACACCTCATCCAGCAATTGGTAGGCCATATAGCCGAGCATCAATTCGCCGGCAAACGGCACGAAGGGCGCAATGATCAAGGCAGCGGCTTGCAGGATTGAGGAGGCGACGTTGACGAATGAATCCCAGAGTACCCAACGGGCATTGCGGTCCACGGTTGCCGTGGCGACGGCGGTGGTGCGGCCGTCGTTGAGGATCTGATTGAGTGTGCGCTGGTATTGATGTCGCTCCAGCCCGCCGCTGCGGGGTGTGGCGACAAAGCGCACGCGTGGGTTGTCTGTGGGCGCTTCATACCAGGTCGGCAAGCTGCTGCCGTGTACATGGGGGTGCCAGGTGACTTTGGCCAGCAGTTGGCCCAGGTTGGCGAAAAAATGCCCGCGTTGGTCATGGGCGACAAACCGGCTGAAAAACCGTTGGTAGCCTTCATCGCGCAACTGGCGCACCAGCTCTTTTTGCATCGCCTGGGAGGAGGCATATTCCTTGATCGGGTGCTTGGGGTCGCCGGGCACATAGGCGACCACCCGCGCCGCCGAACGGCTGGTCTCAAGGTCAGGCGCAAACACGATGATGCCGGGCAGGTCGGCGCCCATCAGGCTCAGGTCGTGATAGCGCAGTGCCTGGCCGTCGAGGCGCATGCCGGCCAGGCCGTCGAGCAGGCCTTGGATCAAGCGAAAATAGTCCAGCTGGATGTCGCCGGTGATCAAGGCCCAGTGCAGTGCGGCTTGCAGCTCGGCCTTGTGGCTGTTCTCAACCTTCAGGCGCAAGGCGGCTTCGGCGACCGGTTCGTTCAAGCCCAGTTGCTCTCGCAGGTAGCTCGCATACAGCGCGCCGATGTCGAGGTCGCGGCACAGCTGGGTAAAGGCGTGGATCGACAGCCCCTTTTTGATGGCTGGCAAGGTGTCGAAGTGGCCCCTGGCGTCGGGGCGGGTGATGAAGGTCGACACCGCTTCATAGGCGTCTGCCTGGGTTTCCTTGGCTTCAAAGTTGTGCAGCACGGCCTCCAGCAGTGACACGGTCCAGGTGCGCGCGGCTCCCGAGTGGATCGGCAGACCAGGCAGTGTTTGCGGGACATAGAGGCGCAAGAAGGTATTTTTGACGTCCAGGTCCAGGCCGAACTGCGTCTTGAGGGCCAGGGTGAGGATCGGTTCGGCAAAGTCTTGGGCATTGAGCACGTTGGCCAGGGCGTGTTCGACGGTGTTTTGGGCGCTCCAGTGGGCGGTGGCCAAGCGCTTGAGTTCGCCCAGGTTGTCGGGGCTGGCGCTGCGCACCGATTGAGGCAGGCGCACAACACTGTTGCCCAAGGCTTGGCGGCGGCGCAGGGAGGTTTCGCCGAGCCAGCGCGGTAGCGCGTTTTTCAGCGGGGCGTAGTGGTTGTCGGGCTGGTTCGGGGGCGCGGCTTGCAGCGTTTGTTCAGTAGCGTCGGGCATGGTGCCAATCCTTGAGCGTGATGAAAGGGCTCCAGTTAATCGGCGCACGACCCTTTCGGGGCGCTACAGGTTTATCGCAATCGACAGGGGTTGATCTGATCCCGGCGCGTTGTGCCGAAACATCCGCCGCTGGTTTACACTGCGCCATTGCGACGCAATATGTCGCATTGCCGTAAACCCGCGTAAAACCGGGGTTGGCGCTATAAGAAGTTGTCGCTTGGCGACAAGGTGGCGCTGAAAACTGTCCTTACAATCCCTGCATCGCCCGCCAGTTCCAGGCAGGCGTTCCTCTTCAGGAGACTCCGATGTCCGTTGAGCAAGCCCCGGTGCAACGTGCCGATTTCGACCAGGTCATGGTTCCCAACTATGCACCTGCCGCCTTTATCCCCGTGCGTGGCGCAGGTTCGCGCGTCTGGGACCAGGCCGGCCGCGAGCTGATCGACTTTGCCGGCGGCATCGCGGTTAACGTATTGGGCCACGCGCACCCGGCGCTGGTCGGTGCGCTGACCGAGCAGGCCAACAAGCTGTGGCACGTTTCCAACGTCTTCACCAATGAGCCGGCCCTGCGCCTGGCACATAAGCTGATCGACGCCACCTTTGCCGAGCGCGTGTTCTTCTGCAACTCCGGCGCCGAAGCCAACGAGGCCGCGTTCAAGCTGGCTCGTCGTGTGGCGTTCGACCGTTTCGGTACTGAGAAGTACGAGATCATCGCCGCGCTGAACAGTTTCCACGGCCGTACCCTGTTCACCGTCAACGTCGGTGGCCAGTCGAAGTACTCCGACGGTTTCGGGCCTAAAATCACCGGCATTACGCACGTTCCTTACAACGACCTGGACGCGCTGAAAGCCGCCGTGTCGGACAAGACCTGCGCCGTGGTGCTGGAACCGATTCAGGGCGAAGGCGGCGTGTTGCCGGCCGAGCTGGCTTACCTGCAAGGTGCCCGCGAGCTGTGCGACGCCAACAACGCGCTGCTGGTGTTCGACGAAGTGCAAACCGGCATGGGCCGCAGCGGCCACCTGTTCGCTTACCAGCACTACGGCGTGGTGCCGGACATACTCACCAGCGCCAAGAGCCTGGGCGGCGGTTTCCCGATTGCCGCCATGCTCACCCGTGAAGACCTGGCCAAGCACTTGGTGGTCGGCACCCACGGCACCACCTACGGCGGTAACCCGCTGGCGTGCGCGGTGGCAGAAGCGGTGATCGACGTGATCAATACCCCAGAAGTGCTGGCCGGCGTGAATGCCAAGCACGACCTGTTCAAGGCGCGCCTGGAACAGATCGGCGAGAAGTACGGCATCTTCACCCAAGTGCGCGGCATGGGCCTGCTGATTGGTTGCGTGCTCAGCGATGCGTTCAAAGGCAAGGCCAAGGACGTGTTCAACGCGGCCGAGAAAGAAAACCTGATGATCCTGCAAGCCGGCCCCGACGTGGTGCGTTTCGCCCCGAGCCTGGTGGTGGAAGAGGCGGACATCCAGGAAGGCCTGGACCGTTTTGAACGTGCTGTGAAGACGTTGACGCAAGCCTGATTGACCGTTCGGCGCCTGAGTGATCGGGCGTCGAGCAAAAATTCTATATGCCGGACCGAATCAAATGTGGGCGCCAATTTCTGTGGAAGCTGGCTTGCCTGCGATGCAGACAACTCGGTGCATTTGTTAAACCGAGTTGATGCTATCGCAGGCAAGCCAGCGCCCACAAAAGACTCCCCACATTGGATCTGTGTGAGCCCAGATCCTGTGTCCGGCATTTTTCCCTCTGTGAGTTTTTCGAGTTAAGGAGTGACACCATGCTGGTGATGCGCCCCGCGCAAATGGCTGATCTGGGCGAGGTACAGCGTCTGGCTGCGGACAGCCCGATTGGTGTCACCTCCTTGCCGGATGATGTGGAACGCCTAAGCGACAAGATCGCCGCCAGCGAAGCGTCCTTCGCGGCCGAGGTCAGTTTCAACGGTGAAGAAAGTTATTTCTTCGTGCTCGAAGACACCTCAACCGGCAAGCTCGTCGGCTGCTCGGCCATTGTGGCCTCGGCCGGTTACTCGGAGCCGTTCTACAGCTTTCGTAACGAAACCTTCGTGCACGCCTCCCGCGAGCTGAAGATCCACAACAAGATCCACGTGCTTTCCCAGTGCCACGACCTCACCGGCAACAGCCTGCTCACCAGCTTCTATGTGGAGCCTGCGCTGGTCGGTTCGCCGTGGTCGGAACTCAACTCCCGTGGCCGCCTGTTGTTCGTCGCCAGCCACCCCGAGCGCTTTGCCGACTCGGTGGTGACCGAGATTGTCGGCTACAGCGACGAGAACGGTGATTCGCCGTTCTGGGACGCCATCGGCCGCAATTTCTTCGACCTCAACTACGCCGCCGCCGAACGGCTGTGCGGGCTGAAAAGCCGCACGTTCCTCGCCGAACTGATGCCGCATTACCCGATCTACGTGCCGCTGCTGCCGGACGAAGCCCAGGAAGCCATGGGCCAGGTACACCCGCGTGCGCAGATCACCTTCGACATCCTGATGCGTGAAGGTTTTGAAACTGATCATTACATCGACATCTTCGACGGCGGCCCAACGCTGCATGCACGGGTCTCGGGCATTCGCTCGATTGCCCAGAGCCGCGTGGTGCCGGTGAAGATCGGCGAGATGGTCAAGGGTGCCGGCCGTCAGTACCTGGTAAGCAATGCGCAGTTGCAGGATTACCGCGCGGTGATGCTGGACCTGGACTACGCACCCGGCAAACCGGTGACGTTGGACCTGGAAACGGCCGAAGCCCTGGGTGTTGGCGAAGGTGCCAGTGTGCGCCTGGTTGCTGTTTAAAAAAGAGTTTCGCGGGTGGCTGCAAAGCGGCCCGTTTGAGGAGATAGCATGATCGTTCGTCCCGTACGCAGCAGCGATTTACCGGCCCTGATTGATCTGGCGCGCAGCACCGGCACCGGCCTCACCACCTTGCCGGCCAACGAAGAGCGCCTGACCCACCGAGTGGGCTGGGCCGAGAAAACCTTTCGCGGCGAAGCCGGGCGCGGCGATGCCGACTACCTGTTCGTGCTGGAGAACGACGAAGGCAGTGTGGTGGGTATTTCTGCCATTGCCGGTGCCGTCGGCCTGCGCGAGCCTTGGTACAACTTTCGGGTCGGGCTGACCGTCAGCGCCTCCCAGGAGCTGAATATCTACCGCGAGATTCCGACGCTGTTTTTGGCCAACGACCTCACCGGTAATTCCGAGCTGTGCTCGCTGTTCCTGCACGCCGATTACCGCAACGGCCTCAATGGCCGCATGCTGGCCAAGGCGCGCATGTTGTTTATCGCGGAATTCCCGCAGCTGTTCGGCAACAAGATCATTGCCGAGATGCGCGGCGTGTCCAACGAGGCCGGGCGTTCGCCGTTCTGGGAAAGCCTGGGCCGGCACTTCTTCAAGATGGAATTCAGCCAGGCCGACTACCTCACCGGTGTGGGCAACAAGGCCTTTATCGCCGAGCTGATGCCCAAGTTTCCGCTGTACAGCTGCTTCCTGTCTGAAGACGCGCGCAATGTGATCGGCAAGGTGCACCCGGATACCGAGCCGGCGCTGAGCATGCTCAAGAGCGAAGGGTTCAGCTATCAAGGCTATGTCGATATTTTCGATGCTGGCCCGGCGGTGGAGTGTGAGACCAGTAAAATCCGTGCGGTGCGCGACAGCCAGTCGCTGGTGTTGGCCATCGGCACGCCGGGGGACGACGCCACGCCGTTCCTGATTCATAACCGCAAGCGCGAGGAGTGCCGCATCACGGCCGCTCCGGCCCGGCTGGCGGCAGGCACCTTGGTGGTCGATCAGCAGACCGCCAAACGCCTGCAACTGGTGGTGGGTGATCAAGTGCGTGCTGTTGCGTTGTCTGCTGCTCGGGAGTCGAAATAATGAATTCGCTGTATATCGCAGGTAGCTGGCTGGCTGGCCAGGGTGAACTGTTTGAATCGCGCAACCCCGTCACCCAGCACGTGCTGTGGGCCGGCAATGGCGCCACTGCCGAACAGGTCGAGTCGGCGGTGCAGGCCGCGCGCCAAGCGTTCCCCGGCTGGGCCCGGCGCCCGCTGGAAGAGCGCATCAGCGTGTTGGAAACCTTCGCCGCCACGCTGAAAAGCCGCGCCGATGAAATCGCCCGCTGCATCGGTGAAGAAACCGGCAAGCCGCAGTGGGAGTCGGCCACCGAAGTCACCAGCATGGCCAACAAGATCGCGATCTCGGTGCAAAGCTACCGCGAACGTACCGGCGAGAAGAGCGGCCCGCTGGGCGACGCCACTGCCGTGTTGCGCCACAAGCCCCACGGTGTGGTGGCGGTGTTCGGCCCTTACAACTTCCCGGGCCACTTGCCGAACGGGCATATTGTCCCGGCATTGCTGGCGGGCAATACCGTGCTGTTCAAGCCGAGCGAGCTGACCCCTAAAGTCGCCGAGCTGACCGTGCAGTGCTGGATCGAAGCCGGTTTGCCGGCGGGCGTGTTGAACCTGCTGCAAGGCGCGCGCGAAACCGGTATTGCCCTGGCGGCCAACCCAGGTATCGACGGGTTGTTCTTCACTGGTTCCAGCCGCACCGGCAATCACTTGCACCAGCAATTCTCCGGGCGCCCGGACAAGATCCTCGCGCTGGAAATGGGCGGCAACAACCCACTGGTGGTCGACGAAGTGGCCGACGTGGATGCGGCGGTCTACACCATCATCCAGTCAGCGTTCATTTCTGCCGGCCAGCGTTGCACCTGTGCGCGTCGCTTGCTGGTGCCGGAAGGCGCCTGGGGCGATGCGTTGCTGGCGCGCCTGGTGGCGGTGAGCGCGACGATTGCAGTCGGTGCGTTCGACCAGCAGCCGGCGCCGTTCATGGGCTCGGTGATTTCCCTCGGTGCGGCGAAAGCCTTGATGGACGCCCAGCAATTGATGTTGGCCAATGGCGCCGTGGCGCTGCTGGAAATGACCCAGCCCCAGGATCAGGCCGCGTTGCTGACCCCAGGCATTATCGATGTGACCGGCGTGACCGAGCGCGAAGATGAAGAGCTGTTCGGCCCGCTGTTGCAGGTGATCCGCTACGCTGATTTTGCCGCGGCCATCGCTGAGGCCAACAACACCCAGTACGGTTTGGCCGCGGGTTTGTTGTCCGATTCCGAATCGCGCTACCAGCAGTTCTGGCTGGAAAGCCGCGCCGGCATCGTCAACTGGAACAAACAGCTGACCGGCGCCGCCAGTACTGCGCCGTTCGGTGGGGTAGGGGCCTCGGGCAACCACCGCGCGAGTGCTTATTACGCGGCGGATTATTGCGCGTACCCGGTGGCCTCGCTTGAGACCCCGAGCTTGGTGGTCCCCGCAACGCTGACCCCAGGTATAACGCTGAAGTGAAGGTGACACTGATCTAATGTGGGCGCTGGCGTGCCTACGATGGCATCACCTCGGTCCAGCTGAAAGACCGAGTCGTCTGCATCGCAGGCACGCCAGCTCCCGCACTTGATCGGGTTACAGATAGAGATCTGCACTAGATGCCTATAAAAACAGATGTTCGTGGAGCCTCGCCGATGAAATCCTATGAAGTCAATTTTGACGGTCTAGTGGGGCCGACCCATAACTACGGCGGTTTGTCCTACGGCAACGTCGCGTCCCAGAGCAACAGCCAGCAGTCTTCGAACCCGAAGGAAGCGGCGTTGCAGGGCCTGCAAAAAATGAAAGCGCTGATGGACATGGGCTTTGTGCAAGGCGTGCTGGCACCGCAGGAACGTCCTGACGTAGCCGCCCTGCGCAACCTCGGCTTCAGCGGCAGCGATGCCCAAGTCATCCAGCAAGCCGCCAAGCAAGCCATGCCGCTGCTGGTCGCCAGCTGCTCGGCGTCGAGCATGTGGGTGGCCAACGCCGCCACGGTCAGCCCGAGCGCCGACACGGCGGATGGTCGCGTGCATTTCACTGCCGCCAACCTCAACTGCAAATACCACCGCAGCATCGAGCACCCGACCACCAGCCGCGTGCTGGGGGCGATGTTTGCCAATGGCAAACACTTCGCCCACCACGCCGCATTGCCGGCGGTGGCGCAGTTCGGCGACGAAGGCGCGGCCAACCACACGCGTTTCTGCCGTGACTATGGCGAGGCGGGCGTCGAGTTCTTCGTGTTCGGCCGCAGTGCGTTCGACACCCGTTACCCGGCGCCGCAGAAATACCCGGCGCGCCAGACCCTTGAAGCCTCCCAAGCCGTCGCGCGCTTGCACGGCTTGAAGGACGACGGCGTGGTCTACGCCCAGCAGAACCCATCAGTGATCGATGCCGGTGTGTTCCACAACGACGTGATTGCGGTGGGCAACGGCGAGGTGCTGTTCTATCACGAGGACGCCTTCCTCAACACCGAGCAGATGCTCGCTGAGTTGCACGGCAAGTTGGGCAAGCTGGGCGGCAACTTCCAGTCGGTGTGCGTGCCGCGCGCCCAGGTCAGCGTCGAGGACGCAGTGCGTTCCTACTTGTTCAACAGCCAGTTGCTGACCCGCGCCGACGGCTCGATGCTGCTGATCGTGCCGGAAGAATGCCGTGCCAACGAGCGCGTCTGGCAGTACCTGCAAGGCCTGACAGCGTCCGGCGGGCTGATCCGCGAAGTAAAGGTGTTCGACCTCAAGCAAAGCATGCAGAACGGCGGTGGCCCGGCGTGCCTGCGCTTGCGCGTAGCGTTGAACGAAACGGAACTGGCGGCGGTGAATCCAGGCGTTATCATGACGGCGCCGTTGTACGACACGCTGACCCAATGGGTCGACAAGCACTACCGCGACAGCCTGCGCGAAAGCGACCTGGCTGACCCGCAATTGCTGCTTGAGTGCCGGACGGCACTGGATGAACTGACGCAAATCCTTAAACTGGGCTCGGTTTATCCTTTCCAGATCAATTAATTCCGCACGGCTGAGAACTATTTATGACCACCGACACCCTGAAACTGATCCTTGAAGACACCGACGGCACCCAGCTGGAAACCTCCTGCACCCGCGTCGCCGTGGTCTGGCAGGGCAAAGAGATCTGGATCCAGCACGACGGCCGCGGCCAACTGCTGATCGGTGTAGACGTGGAAGAAGGCGACGCCGAGTACGCCAACCTGCTGATGCGCCCACTGGCCACCAACCTGATGAGCCTGCAGCTGGAAATGGAACCGGCTGATGTCGAAGGTGATGACGACGATCACGTCCACGGCCCTGGCTGCAACCACTAAGGAAGCTGCTTATGCTCGCCCTCGGCAAACTGCTTGAACTGACCCTCGCCGGTCGCGAACCGGCGCAAAAAATTCAACTGACTGTCGACGGCGTGCAGATGCGCTGGCTCAGCGAGGGCGCGCTCGAAGTGCGCCCGCCTGAAGCGAAGGACAACGGCGGCGACCTGCTGCTGTCGTCCGGCATCCATGGCAACGAAACGGCGCCGATCGAACTGCTCGATCGCCTGTTGCATGGCATCGCCCGTGGGGAGATTAAACCCCGCTCCCGTATTCTGTTCCTGTTCGGCAACCCCGAGGCCATGCGCCGCGGCGAGCGTTACCTCGAATTGGACGTCAACCGGCTGTTCAACGGCCGCCATGAACAAAACATCGGCCCGGAGGCCATGCGCGCCGCCGAGCTTGAGCAACTGGCCCGCACCTTCTTCAGCCTGCCTGGCCGTTCGCGCCTGCATTACGACCTGCACACCGCCATTCGCGGCTCGAAGATCGAGCAGTTCGCCCTGTACCCGTGGAAGGAAGGCCGCCAGCACTCACGCCACGAACTGGCGCGCCTGTGCGCCGCCGGCATGCAAGCGGTGCTGTTGCAGAATAAGACCTCGATCACCTTCACCGCGTTTACCTACGAACAACTGGAGGCCGAAGCCTTCACGTTGGAATTGGGCAAGGCGCGGCCGTTCGGGCATAACCAGGGCGTGGATGTTTCCCGCCTGGAGGCGCGCCTCAAGCACATCATCGAAGGCTCTGAGCCTGCGACCGAGAGCCTGGATGGCCTGCAGCTGTTTGCCGTGTCGCGTGAAGTGATCAAGCACAGTGATGCGTTCTTGCTGCACCTGCCGGCGGATGTGGAAAACTTTTCGCCATTGGCCAAGGGCTATCTGCTGGCTGAAGACGTGGCCAAGACGCGTTGGGTGATCGAAGAGGAGGGCGCGCGCATCATCTTTCCCAACCCTAAGGTGAAGAATGGTTTGCGTGCTGGGATATTGATTGTGCCGACCACGGATGCTGGCCTGGCATAAATCTCAAGGCTTGATCGGATCCAACTGTGGGGGCGGGCTTGTGTAAGAGCTGGCTTGCCTGCGATAGCATCACCGCGGTGTGACTGACACACCGAGGTGACTGCATCGCGGGCAAGCCCGACTCCCACACAAGCCCCTCCCACATTTTTTTTGCGGTGTTGCTTAAACCGCTACAGCGCGCGGTTCACTGCGACGGATAGCGCGGACCTTGTGCAGCGTATCGGCGCAGGTGCGTGCAGCTTCCTGGCCCTTGTGCACAAAGTGCTCGTAGAAGAACGTGGTGTGCTCGCTGCCGGCGTGGAAGTGATGCGGGGTCAGGGACACCGAGAACACCGGCACTTCGGTTTCCAACTGCACCTGCATCAGGCCGCTGACCACCGATTGGGCGACGAATTCGTGGCGGTAGATGCCGCCGTCCACCACCAGCGCGGCGGCAACGATACCGGCGTAACGGCCGGTCTTAGCCAGCAGCTTGGCGTGCAGGGGCAGTTCAAAGGCGCCGCCGACTTCGAAGAAGTCGATGTCCGATTCCTGGTAGCCCTGGGCGATCATTTCGGCGAGGAAGCCTTTACGCGATTGGTCGACAATATCCTTGTGCCAGCAGGCCTGGATAAACGCGACACGCTCGCCGTGATGGTTTTTGCTTTTGCTGTCGATTGCGGTGGGTTGCATGTTCTGACTCCTGTTTAAGAAAAAAACAGGGCGTTATGAATCGAATGGGATTTAAGGGTACGAAGCGCTGCGTCATGCAAGCATGAACCCGGCGCGCGGCCCTTAGGTGCCAATCCCGTTCTCTCTTCATCCGGACTATGACCGTCGGCCCCGGGATCACACCGGGTCTGCTGACCTTGTCGCCGTCCTGCGTGAGCAGTTCGAGGCGCCAAGCGCTCGCGGGCTATGCACATTGCGTGCAATTACCGCCGGTGGGGAATTGCACCCCGCCCTGAGAACGTTGCCGCCAGAACCCTGGTGGCGGAGAGTTTTTAACATGGTTTTTCAAAAACTGCACGATTGCCGCATCGATAACCTATATCGGTTTGTTTGGTTGGTATTCGATTGAAGTAACGTGGGGCTTGATATTGCGTGGCTTTGCCCGCAGTAATCATCCATAAAAGGAACTTATTTAACCCATTAGAGGCTTGTTTCATGTCTGTGATCGACCTGCGTAGCGACACCGTGACCCAACCCACCTCCGGCATGCGTGACGCGATGGCCAGTGCCGCCAGCGGCGACGACGTCTACGGCGAAGACCCGAGCGTCAACCACCTGGAGGCCGAACTGGCCAAGCGCTTGGGGTTCGAGGCGGCGTTGTTCGTGCCCACCGGCACCATGAGCAACCTGTTGGCGTTGATGGCTCACTGTGAGCGCGGCGAGGAGTACATCGTCGGGCAGCAGGCTCATACCTACAAATACGAAGGCGGTGGCGCGGCGGTGCTGGGCTCGATCCAGCCGCAGCCGCTGGAAGTACAGGCTGACGGCTCGCTGGATCTGGACCACGTGCTGGCAGCGATCAAACCCGACGATTTCCACTTCGCCCGCACCCGTCTGCTGGCGTTGGAAAACACCATGCAGGGCAAAGTGTTGCCGCTGGAATACTTGGCGAAGGCGCGTGCGTTTACCCGTGAGCATGGCCTGTCTTTGCACTTGGATGGCGCGCGAATCTACAACGCGGCGGTCAAGCTTGGGGTGGATGCGCGGGAAATCGCCCAGCATTTCGACTCGGTGTCGGTGTGCCTGTCCAAAGGCCTGGGTGCGCCGATCGGCTCAGTGTTGTGCGGCTCGGCGGCGTTGATCGCCAAGGCGCGTCGCCTGCGCAAGATGGTCGGTGGCGGTATGCGCCAGGCCGGCTCCCTGGCGGCGGCGGGGCTGTATGCGTTGGATCACCAGGTGCAGCGCCTGGCCGATGACCACGCCAATGCGCAGTGGCTGGGCGATGCGTTGCGCAAAGCCGGCTTTGAGGTGGAACCGGTCCAGACCAACATGGTGTATGTGCAGGTCGGTGATCGGGCGCAGGCCTTGAAGGCATTTGCTGCTGAGCGCGGCATCAAGCTGAGCGCCGCGCCGCGTCTGCGCATGGTCACGCATCTGGATGTCAGCCGGGCGCAGATTGAGCACGTCGTGCAGGCATTTGTCGATTTTTCGCAGAAATGACCGTGCCCGCCGTCTAATTGAGCGCTTCTATCGTATAAACACGCTGTACCACCGGCAAAGGGCCGATATAATGCGGCCCTTTGCCGTCGCTCCGTCTGATGATGTTGCGCACTGGCCTTTGGCCGCAGCCTCCGTGGAAGAACCTAATGAAAAGCGCAGAAATCCGTGAAGCCTTCCTTCGCTTCTTCGAAGAGCAAGGCCACACCCGTGTAGCCTCCAGCTCCTTGATCCCAGGCAATGACCCAACCCTGCTGTTCACTAACGCGGGGATGAACCAGTTCAAGGACTGCTTCCTGGGCCAGGAAAAGCGCGCGTATACCCGCGCGACCAGCAGCCAGAAGTGCGTACGCGCCGGGGGCAAGAACAGCGACCTGGAAAACGTCGGCTACACCGCTCGCCACCACACTTTTTTCGAGATGCTGGGTAACTTCAGCTTCGGCGACTATTTCAAGAAAGATGCGATTACGTTCGCCTGGACCTTCCTGACTGGCGTGCTGAAGCTGCCGAAAGAAAAGCTCTGGGTCACCGTCTACGCGACGGACGACGAAGCGTATGACATCTGGACCAAAGAAATCGGCGTTCCAGCTGAGCGCATGATTCGCATCGGCGACAACAAGGGCGCCCCTTACGCCTCCGATAACTTCTGGACCATGGGCGATACCGGCCCGTGCGGCCCGTGCACCGAGATTTTCTACGATCACGGCGCCGACATCTGGGGCGGCCCACCGGGCTCGCCGGAAGAAGATGGCGACCGTTACATCGAAATCTGGAACAACGTGTTCATGCAATTCAACCGCACCGCCGATGGCGTGTTGCATCCGCTGCCGGCACCGTCGGTTGACACCGGCATGGGCCTGGAGCGGATCAGTGCGGTGATGCAGCACGTTCACTCCAACTACGAAATCGACCTGTTCACCAACCTGTTGAGCGCGTCTGCCGCAGCCATTGGTTGCGCCAACGAAGGCCAGTCTTCGCTCAAGGTGGTGTCGGACCATATCCGTTCCTGTGGCTTCCTGATCGCCGACGGCGTACTGCCGTCGAACGAAGGCCGTGGCTATGTGTTGCGCCGTATCATTCGTCGCGCCTGCCGTCACGGTAACAAGCTGGGCGCTACCGGTAGCTTCTTCTACAAAATCGTTGCCGCGCTGGTGGCCGAGATGGGCGATGCCTTTCCGGAACTCAAGCAGCAGCAGGCCAACATCGAGCGTGTGCTCAAGGCTGAAGAAGAGCAGTTCTCCAAGACCCTGGAGCACGGCTTGAAGATTCTCGAGCAGGACCTGGCTGAGCTCAAAGGCACTGTGGTGCCGGGCGACGTGGTGTTCAAGCTGTATGACACCTACGGTTTCCCGATGGACCTGACCGCCGACATCGCCCGTGAGCGCGAGCTGACCGTCGATGAGGCGGGTTTTGAGCGTGAGATGGAAGCCCAGCGTGTACGCGCGCGTTCCGCCAGCTCCTTTGGTCTGGACTACAACACCCTGGTCAAAGTTGATGTGCCGACCGCGTTCACCGGTTATCAGGCCACGGCAGGCTCGGCCAAGATCGTGGCTATCTATAAAGATGGCAAGTCGGTTGACGTGTTGAGCGAAGGCGAAGAGGCGGTGGTGGTGCTTGACCAGACGCCGTTCTACGCCGAGTCCGGTGGCCAGGTGGGTGATTGCGGCTTCCTGAGCTCGACGTCCGGTCGTTTTGAAGTGCGCGACACCACCAAGACCGGCGGTGCGTTCCTGCACCACGGTGTGTTGGTGTTGGGTAACCTGACGGTCGGCGCGCCAGTCGACACGCAGGTTGATGCCGACGTGCGGCATGCAACTGCTTTGAACCATTCTGCCACTCACTTGCTGCACGCCGCGTTGCGTCAGGTGTTGGGTGAGCACGTGCAGCAGAAGGGTTCGTTGGTCGATAGCCAGCGCCTGCGCTTTGACTTCAGCCACTTTGAAGCGATCAAGCCTGAACAGATCAAGGCGCTGGAAGAGATCGTCAACGCTGAAATCCGCAAGAACACCCCGGTGGAAACCGAAGAAACCGATATCGAAACCGCCAAGAACAAAGGCGCCATGGCGCTGTTTGGCGAGAAGTACGGCGACGAAGTGCGTGTACTGAGCATGGGCGGCAGCTTCTCGGTGGAGCTGTGTGGCGGTATCCATGCCAACCGTACCGGCGACATCGGCCTGCTGAAAATCATCAGCGAAGGCGGTGTGGCCTCCGGCGTACGTCGTATTGAAGCGGTTACTGGTGCTGCGGCCCTGGCCTACCTCAATGCGGGCGAAGAACAACTCAAGGAAGCGGCCGGCCTGGTCAAGGGCAGTCGCGACAACCTGATCGACAAGCTGTCCGCCGTACTGGAACGCAACCGCGCGCTGGAGAAACAGCTGGAGCAGTTGCAGGCCAAGGCAGCCAGCGCGGCGGGCGACGATCTGTCGGCCTCGGCGCTGGACGTCAAGGGCGTGAAAGTCCTGGCCGTACGCCTGGACGGTCAGGACGGCAAGGCGCTGTTGGCCTTGGTCGATCAGTTGAAGAACAAGCTCGGCCGCGCAGTGATCCTGCTCGGCGGTGTCCATGAGGAAAAGGTCGTTCTGGTTGCCGGTGTAACCAAAGACCTGACTGGCCAACTCAAGGCCGGTGATTTAATGAAGCAAGCCGCTGCGGCAGTGGGCGGGAAGGGCGGTGGTCGTCCGGACATGGCGCAAGGCGGTGGTGTAGACGCCGGCAGCCTGGACGCGGCCCTGGCCCTGACCGTGCCGTTTGTCGAAGCCGGTATTTAAGGCGCTATGGCTGAGCCCGTGGTCTAGTCATGGGCTCGTTCGGTTGCTGGAATATTTGTTTATTGGGCGCCCCTTTACGGGCTGAGGCGGCTTAGAAATGGCTTTGATCGTACAGAAATTTGGAGGCACCTCGGTCGGCTCTGTCGAAAGAATCGAGCAGGTCGCCGACAAGGTTAAGAAATTCCGCGACGCCGGCGACGACTTGGTGGTGGTGCTGTCAGCCATGAGCGGGGAGACCAATCGCCTGATCGATCTGGCCAAGGCTATCAGCGGTGATCAACAGCCGCTGCCGCGTGAGTTGGATGTGATCGTGTCCACTGGCGAGCAGGTGACTATCGCCTTGCTGGCTATGGCGCTGAATAAGCGCGGTGTGCCGGCAGTGTCCTACACTGGCAGTCAGGTGCGCATCCTCACCGATAGCGCACATACCAAGGCGCGCATCCTGCAGATTGATGATCAGAAAATTCGTACTGATCTCAAGGCTGGGCGCGTGGTAGTTGTAGCAGGCTTCCAGGGTGTGGACGAACACGGCAACATCACTACCCTTGGGCGTGGTGGTTCGGACACCACCGGTGTGGCGCTGGCAGCGGCCCTCAAGGCGGATGAATGCCAGATCTATACCGATGTGGACGGCGTGTACACCACCGATCCGCGTGTGGTGTCCGTGGCTCAGCGCCTGGACAAGATCACCTTTGAAGAGATGCTGGAAATGGCCAGCCTCGGTTCCAAGGTGTTGCAGATCCGCGCGGTGGAGTTCGCCGGCAAGTACAACGTTCCGCTGCGCGTATTGCACAGCTTCAAAGAGGGTCCGGGCACCCTCATTACTATTGATGAAGAGGAATCCATGGAACAGCCGATCATTTCCGGCATCGCTTTCAATCGCGATGAAGCCAAGCTGACGATCCGTGGCGTGCCGGATACCCCGGGCGTGGCCTTCAAGATCCTCGGCCCTATCAGCGGTGCGAACATTGAAGTCGACATGATCGTGCAGAACGTTTCGCACGATAACACCACCGATTTCACCTTCACCGTGCACCGTAACGAGTACGATGCGGCGGAACGGATCCTGCAGAACACCGCGAGCGAGATCGGCGCCCGTGAAGTGGTCGGCGATACCAAGATTACCAAGGTGTCGATCGTGGGTGT
This sequence comes from Pseudomonas sp. ArH3a, assembly GCF_022648765.1. Taxonomy (NCBI): domain Bacteria; kingdom Pseudomonadati; phylum Pseudomonadota; class Gammaproteobacteria; order Pseudomonadales; family Pseudomonadaceae; genus Pseudomonas; species Pseudomonas sp. ArH3a. Next base: position 5,420,115 of record NZ_CP080330.1, on the reverse strand, counting down.
GGGCATGCGTTCCCATGCCGGCGTTGCCAGCCGCATGTTCGAGGCGCTGGCCAAGGAAAGCATCAACATCCAGATGATCTCCACGTCGGAAATCAAAGTCTCGGTGGTGATCGAAGAGAAGTACCTGGAACTGGCTGTACGCTCGCTGCATACCGCTTTTGAGCTGGATGCTCCGGCCCGACCGGGCGAGTGATGCGATGCCAGGAAGGCGCGGCTTACCGCGCCTTTCATTTTTTTGCCGGGCGCATGTTCTTTTTGGTGCGCTCGACAATACTTAGGCGAGTAGGGCTGTGACCTTTGGGTTGCAGTTCGAAGGCCTTTTTTTTGCAGACTGTTGTTCCTGAACTGAAATGCGTGAGGAGAAAGGTATGCTGATTCTGACTCGTCGTTGCGCAGAAAGCCTGATTATCGGTGATGGCGAAATCACCGTGACCGTGCTCGGCGTCAAAGGCAATCAAGTACGTATAGGGGTTAACGCTCCGAAAGAGGTAGCGGTCCACCGCGAGGAAATCTACCTGCGGATCAAGAAAGAGAAGGACGAAGAACCAAGCCTTTAATTTTTATCGTTTTTTATGTTTGCAAACGGGGATGAACGTGGTTAATATACGCCCCGTGTTGCGGAGAGCTGGCCGAGTGGCCGAAGGCGCTCCCCTGCTAAGGGAGTACACCTCAAAAGGGTGTCGGGGGTTCGAATCCCCCGTTCTCCGCCATTATTTGCTTAGTACGTTGCAATCTGGTTTTTTCGGTAAGTTGTTGAAATTGCTCGAAAAAATAGCTTTACATAGAGATTGAACGGCCTATAATGCGCGGCAACAAATGCACTCGTAGCTCAGCTGGATAGAGTACTCGGCTACGAACCGAGCGGTCACAGGTTCGAATCCTGTCGAGTGCACCATTTAAGAGTCAGTTGCAGCGATGCAGGTGACTCGGCTTCAACCAGTTGTGATCTGGTCTAAAAACACAATATGCACTCGTAGCTCAGCTGGATAGAGTACTCGGCTACGAACCGAGCGGTCACAGGTTCGAATCCTGTCGAGTGCACCATACAAACAAAAAGCCCGCCTAGTGCGGGCTTTTTGCCGTCTGGGGTTTGTGTAGGGTTTCATCTTTTTCTCCAGCGCCATGTGTTTTCCTTTCAGCCTGCGTCGTCGCAGTTCTATATGCAGCCGATGTTCAGCTTTGGCTCGCAAGCGCTTGTTCTTTCCAGTTTTTTAACGTTTAAAACGGACGCAAGGTGTATCATTGCGCCCGTCAGCCCCGCCGGGGCTTGTGGAATACCTCCATGGACTTACCCAGTAGTTACTCAGTACCCCGTTTTTCCAATCATGAATTGACTGATTGATCCTTCCGGCGTGCCCCGCTGCTGGGAGTGGAGTTCGCCTATGACCGAAGTAGAAGTAAAGAAAACACAAGACAGCCTGCAGGATCGTTTGGCTCAAGTTATCGAGCTGCTGCAGCGCCAGCGCGTGGTCGAAGACCTCACGCACCGCCAGGAAGGTCCGCATCACGACCGCGTCGAAAACCTGGTGCACCGGCAAAACCTCGTCGAGTTGCAGCGCAAGCTCGACGACCTGCACTCCGCCGACGTCGCCTATATCCTCGAAGCCTTGCCGCTGAATGATCGACTGACCCTTTGGCAGTTGGTCAAGGCTGACCGCGATGGCGACATCCTGCTCGAAGTATCCGACTCGGTCCGTGAAACCCTGATCGCCGACATGGACGATCACGAGCTCCTCGCTGCGGCCAGGGAAATGGACGCCGACGAGTTGGCCGACTTGGCCCCCGAGCTGCCCCGTGATGTTGTCCATGAGCTGATGGAGGCTCTCGACAGCCAGCAGCGTGAGCGTGTGCGTTCAGCGCTGTCGTACGATGAGGATCAGGTCGGCGCGTTGATGGACTTCGAGATGGTCACCATCCGCGAAGACGTCAGCTTGGAAGTGGTATTGCGTTACCTGCGCCGCCTCAAAGAATTGCCCGGTCACACCGACAAGCTGTTCGTGGTCGACTACGAAGGCATTCTCAAGGGCGTGTTGCCGATCAAGCGTTTGCTGGTGAATGATCCTGACAAGAAAGTTGCGGATCTGATGGCCAGCGATACCGTGAGTTTTCACCCGGATGAAGACGCCTATGAGGCGGCGCAGGCGTTTGAGCGTTATGACTTGATCTCGGCGCCGGTGGTCGACAAGAACGGCAAGCTGATCGGCCGTTTGACCATCGATGAAATGGTCGACTTGATCCGTGAAGAGAGTGAAACCGAAGTCCTCAACATGGCGGGTCTGCGTGAAGAGGAAGATATTTTTGCGTCGGTCTGGCGTTCCCTGCATAACCGCTGGGCGTGGCTTGCGATCAACCTGATCACCGCCTTCATAGCTTCACGTGTGATCGGGCTGTTTGAAGGCTCCATCGAGAAGCTGGTGGCCCTCGCAGCGCTGATGCCGATTGTGGCCGGTATCGGCGGCAACTCCGGTAATCAAACCATCACCATGATCGTGCGCGCGATGGCGCTGGATCAGGTGAGTACCGCTAATTCCTCGCGCCTGCTGCGCAAAGAGTTGGCCGTGGGCCTTATCAACGGCCTGGTGTGGGGTGGTGTGATCGGTGTGGTCGCCTATTTGCTCTATGGCAGTTGGTCACTGGGCGTCGTGATGACGGCCGCCATGACCCTCAACCTGCTATTGGCGGCGCTGATGGGGGTGCTGATCCCCATGACCCTGGCGCGCCTTGGGCGCGACCCGGCGATGGGCGCCAGTGTGATGATCACCGCCATGACCGACAGTGGTGGCTTCTTCATCTTCCTGGGCTTGGCGACGATCTTCCTGCTCTGATCCCTTCCCGCGGGAGCAAATCTGCTCCCGCTTTGCTTCTTCTGCTCAAATCCCAGGCAAAAAAAAGCCAGCACAGGGCTGGCTTCGGCTTTCAGTTGCAGATCAATTGGCTTCTGCGGCCGCCTCAACGTCGTGCGCAATAAGCGAGACGAGAGCATTTTGCTGGCGGTGGGAGAGCTGACGAAAACGCTGCAGCAGTTCGCGTTCGTGCAGTGACAGCTCTGGGCTGTCCAGGCGCATGCTCAACTCTTCTCCCAGCGCACCTTCCTGAATGAGGCTTTGTTCGAGGCGCGCGATGATTTCGGAGTTCATGCTGCGGTGATGATTGCGAGCCACCTCGGCAATGCGTTCCCGCATTCCGTCTGGCAGACGTACGACGAACTTGTCAGCCGTACGGCTGGAATAAATTGCCTGTTTCAATGGGCGCATATATTTAACCGGTTAGTTCAGGGGAGCGGTTTTTGGAATTGGCCGCAAGATGAGTGTTAAGACAAGGCTCACGACCAAAGTTCAACCCGAATTGCAAAGAGGCCGCATCATGCCTCAGATTTGACATTTCCTTGGCGTCAATTCTGTGACAAATATTGAACCGCCTAAAGGCTTTATGCCAGCACTCATTTGCATTTTTGCGGACTGGTTTGAAAACTTTTCAACGAGTGATTCCGCGACGGAACTTCTCGTAAGTCCAGGCCACGACAGGGTTTGAGGCCGCACATCCTATAGCAATATGGCCTTTTGCCCTCGCATTTAAGACTAGTGGCAATTTGCCGATTTGCTAGGGCGTTGCGACATAAGGTAGGAAGGGGTGACGCGAGGAGGTTCTTAGCGCAGCACAGGATCGAACTTGATACGGCGCCCAACGATCAGCGTCAGAACCAGCAAACCAGCGAAGACGCCGGCGGCTATGAGGGCTGTTGTTTGGCCGTCTTGAGAGGGTGTGCTCAGGCCAAATAGGCCGGCTGCCAGGGTCAGGCACAGGAATAACCAGGCGGGTTTCGTCATAAAGGTTTCCTCAGAAAACCCAGTGTTCAGAGACGGGGGCTGCCTGAGTGTCTTGGGCCACACGAATTGGCGACTGCACAGTGGGGTTCATCACCGCCAATTGCGGACGCTGTTGCAGGTGGTGAGGCACCGGCTGGCTGATTTGCGCGACGTCATCTTGGGTTGCTTGAAAATGGAACATGACCAGTGCAGCCAGGGCCACAGCGTTGAGGCTTAACAGTAGGGCGCTGTTCATGTTCTTGTTCTCCGCAGTGGCTGGGCCGAATGGTTTTGTAGGATAAGTACTGCAGGTCCCGTGCCAATCTTTTATATCAATAAAAACAATAAGTTAGGTGTTATTTTTAGTCATGCTACGTTGCAATTTGCAATGCGGCTATTTTGCAGGAGTGCAATTTGCACGATAGCGCCAAGTGCCCGGGTTTACTCGGCGAAACTGTAATCCCCACGACAAGGATCGGCCTACACTCAAAAAGCCAACGGACGACATGACAAAACCGACCTCGGCCGTTAACATGCACGCCGTCCGTCGCTGCGCTTCTTGCCCGATGGCTGTCATTTGTCCCAGTAGCTCAATTGGATAGAGCATCCCCCTCCTAAGGGGAAGGTTGGCCGTTCGAACCGGCCCTGGGACACCAGATTCAACGCTGAAAAGCCCCGTACAGATTGCTCTGGCGGGGCTTTTTTGTGGGTGCTCGTCAAACACCGGTCGAACCTTGCCGGCGATCGGTGTTCACAGCAGGTGCGCGATGTATTTATCGCCATCTTTGTACCTTGCACGCGGCCAGGCAACGTCTGAGCTATTAAGCAAAATATTCCCCGGATACCGATTTATCGCCTGTCCGGACCCGGCAACCCCGGACTATCATGCCGGTAGCCCTGTCACCCACTGCAAGGAGCCGCTCGGAACGCCGATGCGCCAAATCTGGAAATCTTTTCGAGCCCTTTATTTCGCCTCCTTGATGATGCTGATCGGCTCCGGCCTGCTCAGTACTTACCTGGCCCTGCGCCTCGCTGCCGACCATGTCGACAGCCTGTGGGTGGGTGCGCTGATGGCGGCCAACTACTTTGGCCTGGTGCTGGGCGGCAAGATCGGGCACCGCCTGATCGCCCGGGTCGGGCATATTCGCGCGTATGCCACCTGTGCCGGGATTGTCGGTGCGGCGGTGTTGGGCCATGGCCTGATCAACTGGCTGCCGGCCTGGATCGTGCTGCGGATGATCGTGGGCCTGGGGATGATGTGCCAGTACATGGTCATCGAAAGCTGGCTCAATGAGCAGGCGGACGCCAAGCAGCGTGGCGTGGTGTTCAGTGGCTATATGATCGCGTCCTATCTCGGCCTGGTACTGGGCCAGTTGATCCTAGTGATGCACCCCGAGCTCGGTCTCGAGTTGCTGATGCTGGTCGCCCTGTGTTTTGCGCTGTGCCTGGTGCCGGTAGCCATGACCCGGCGGATTCACCCGGCGCCCCTGCATCCTGCGCCGATGGAGCCGCGCTTCTTTATCAAACGTGTGCCGCAGTCACTGAGCACGGTGTTGGGCGCAGGGTTGATCGTCGGTTCGTTCTACGGTTTGGCGCCGCTCTATGCCTCGCAGCAAGGCCTGACCACCGAGCAAGTCGGTCTGTTTATGGGTAGCTGCATTTTTGCTGGGCTGTTGGTGCAGTGGCCGTTGGGTTGGTTATCGGACCGCTATGATCGAGCCTTGCTGATTCGTTGCTTTGCCTTGTGCCTGGCGGTGGCTGCATTGCCGTTGGCGGTGTTGACCAAAGTGCCTTTGGAAGTGCTGTTTGTGGCCGGGTTCCTGTGTTCCCTGGTGCAGTTCTGCCTGTATCCGCTGGCGGTGGCGTTTTCCAATGACCATGTTGAAGGCGATCGTCGGGTCTCGCTGACCGCCATGTTGCTGGTGACCTACGGCATCGGCGCAAGTATTGGGCCGCTGTTGGCTGGTGTGGTCATGAAGCTATTCGGCAGCCACATGCTGTATGCGTTTTTCAGCCTGTGTGCGTTGATCCTGGTGTGGCGTATCCGGCCGAAGGCGGTGACCAACCTGCATCAGGTGGACGATGCGCCGCTGCACCACGTGGCGATGCCCGACAGCATGTCCAGCTCGCCGCTGGTGGCGTGCCTGGACCCGCGAGTAGACGAAGCCGTGGTACAGGAGCAAATGCAGACCGTTGTCCCGGACCCAGAGCCTGAAGCTGATCCGCAACAACCGGCGGATGAGCCGGCTTTTGAAGGTCCGCCGGAGCCTCTGGGACCGGACGAGCATCCTCATGACTTGAGCAGGGCACGCCCCTGAAAGCAAAAACGGGCAGATCCCATCAGGATCTGCCCGTTTTTTTTGCCGCGACCTTTAAGGCTTAAAGGTCGTCGTCTTTGTCAAAGCGCCGCGCTTCACGCTGCAACTGGTACACAAACCGCTCCACCTGCCGTTGCACCAGGCCGCTCATGTTGTGGAAGCGCACACCGGCGAATGTGGTGTTGATCTTGTCTTCGAGGTGCAAGTAGCGCAGCTCGACGGAGGTGGTCATGCTGCCGAAGGGCAGGGCGGCGATAAAGCGATCGTAGACCTGGCCCAGTTGCAGGCGCTCGGAAATATCGCCCTCAAAGCGCAATTTGCAGCCGGTGGCGGAGATATCCAGCAACTTGCCGCTGATCGGCGCCTTGAGTTTCTCGCCACCCAGCTCGATGTTGACCAATTGCGCCAGCTTCAAGGCGGCGCGAAAAGCATTGCGACGCTGATGGTAGACCACTTCGTCGGGCATGCTGCCGGTGTAGATGCGATGGCCGTCTTTTTCGCTGATCGTCAGCGTGCCATTGCTTTCCCAGGCGACGCGTACGCCGTCATGAAAGCCTTCGATGCGGAACGGTTCGCCATTCTCAAGATAGCGTTCACCGTCGCGGGGGATCATTTCGTCCAGGGCCAGCGTCTTGCTGTCCCGGTCAACGTCCACCAAGTAGCTTTGGAAGCGCTGGCTGCGTTCGTGGAAAGTGATGATCAGCGGATCATGGCTTTCTTGCAGCATGCGCAACGTGCTGGCGATTTCCAGAGGCGTGGTGAGCACCTTGGGTGGCTGCGGGGCATCTTCCGCATTAAGGGCGTTGAACACGGTTCTTCCATCTCCAGACAAAATACGACTACACGCAAGAACCGGCATTTTGCCAGCATGTAGCGCGCCTTGGATAGGGCGCGCTGTAAACCAGTGTCAGGCCTGGCTGCGGGTGCTTGGCTTGACCAGGCGCGAGGTTGAGCCTTGGGCGTTGTAAAGGGCCGGAGGCTCTCCGCCGTGAAGTATGCGCAACTGGTTGGCGGTCGTGGCTTGCTGCAGCTGGATCGACTGACCGTTGAGCAGGTTGGCGTCCTGACACTCGGTGAGCAATTGGTTGAGTGCGGTGCTCTGCGCCAGCAACTGATCGCCGACTGAGGAGTGGCTAGCCAGTTGTGCGAGGCCGTCGTGATCAGCCGGTAGGCCGAGGCTGATGAGAATCTCGCTGCGCTTTTTGCCATGCTGCTCCAGCAGCACAATCAGCGACTGCTTGCGCGCCAGAATTTCTTCCAGCAAGCGCATGTCCCGGCCATAGAGTGCCAGGGATTCTTCTTTCAGCAGCTCGAGCAAATGTTGCGTCGGCGCCAGATCATCAATGATCAGTTCAAGCAAATGTTCGTCGTGGTGCATGGCTGGCCTTGGGTTTTAAGCGTCCAAAAGCCCTGCGCAGGCCTTTGCCTAGCGCTCGGCTTCGAAGTTAAGCAGCTTGCTGGCTACACGGTTGCTGTCGACTTTATAGCTGCCATCGGCGATTGCCTGTTTCAACTCGGCCACGCGGGCTTTATTGACAACCGGTTGGTCGCGCAGCGAGTCAGTGACCTTCTGCAACTGTTGAGCCTCATTGCTCAGGTGTACCGATTCCCCGCTTTGGCTGGCGCTGGCCTGTTCGGTCTTGGCGGCGGGCGCTGGCTGGGCCTTGGCTTCTACGCTGTCCTTGGCACCGCTGGTGCGCGTATTGCCGGGCAATGCCGGGGTGTTATTCAAACGACTGAAATCGATGACCATGATAAAAAAACCTCTGGGTATTTGGACGCTTGCCATGTTTTCGGCCATACCCGAACAAACTTTAGGCTCGAATGACAATAAACCTGTACAGGTCGACATCCAACGCACAGTGTAGGAAAACCTGACGCTTGATACCAGTGATCTATAAAGCTACCTCGACTTGGCCCGGCGCGGTAACTTGAGCCTTGATCACGCGATTGGAGTTGAGGTTCTTGACTCGTATCTGTTCGCTCATCCCTCCGTTGGACAGCGCTTCGCCTGGCATCTTTACCATCAGCCCGCCACTGCTGGCCGAAATCACCACTTGGTCACCCTTGCGAATCACTTCAGCCTGTTCCAGGTGGACGAGCGTTATCACCTGGTCGGTGACCATTGGTCGGGTAAGTTTTTGCCCGACGGCTTGGTCCACAGAGGTGAGGTAGCCCTGGCTGATCAGGCTTATGTCCCGTTCGCGCAGCGCAACGTCTTCAAAACCGATGATACCGGTGCGTTTGAGCGGGCGTGTGACGACCACTACATCGCGGAACAGCTTGACCTGGGCCGGTACGAATACGGTCCAGGGCGAAGCGCCGTCGCAACGCACTTTTACCGTCACGCGGCCGATGGGCTGGGCGGGGCTTTCCAGGGTGGCTGTCAATTCCTTGTCGCACATTGGCATGCGTAGGCGCGGGTCCAATTGGCTGACCTGGATTTCATAACGGCCAGGCGTCTGAGTGGTCGCCAAATAATCTTCTACAGTGAACTCAAGAAAGCCTTGAGTGACGCCGATAAGGAGATCAGGCAAGGTGACATTATCTGCACGGGCCGCCGTGCCCGAGCTCAAGGCGAGCAACGCCATCGTGACGCAGAGCAATCTGCGGTACCGTGGCAGGCGTCGGGAAACTGTCGTTTTAAAGTTCATAAATCAATAAATAGCAAAGCTCGTGCCGTTTTGTGTTGGGTACGCTTCGTACCTCTAGGTTTTAGCGTAGGAGTCTGGGCATGGCAGGAGTAATGGATTCAGTAAACCAGCGCACACAGCTGGTAGGGCAGAATCGCCTGGAGTTGTTGCTGTTCCGCCTCGATGGCAAGCAGCTGTATGGCATTAATGTGTTTAAAGTGCGGGAGGTGCTGCAGTGCCCCAAACTGACGATCATGCCCAAGTCCAGTCCGGTGGTATGTGGCGTGGCCAACATCCGTGGTGCGACCATCCCCATTCTTGATCTGGCCTTGGCCACCGGTTCTGCAGGTTTGCAGGACCGCCAGAGCCCGTTCGTGATCATTACCGAATACAACACCAAGACCCAGGGTTTCCTGGTGCGCTCGGTGGAACGCATCGTCAACATGAACTGGGAGGAGATCCATCCGCCGCCCAAGGGCACCGGCCGCGATCACTACCTCACGGCGGTGACGCGGGTCGATAACCAGTTGGTCGAAATCATCGACGTGGAGAAAATCCTCGCCGAAGTGGCGCCGACCTCGGAATCCATTTCGGTGGGTGTCGTCGACGCTGAGACGGCGCACAAGGCGATCTCGTTGCGCGTGCTGACCGTGGACGACTCCTCGGTCGCGCGCAAGCAGGTGAGCCGTTGCCTGCAAACCGTGGGTGTGGAAGTGGTGGCCCTCAACGATGGTCGCCAGGCCTTGGATTACCTGCGTAAGCTGGTGGATGAAGGCAAGAAGCCGGAAGAAGAATTCTTGATGATGATCTCCGACATCGAGATGCCGGAAATGGATGGCTACACGCTCACGGCCGAGATTCGCAACGATCCACGCATGCAAAAGTTGCATATCATCCTGCATACTTCGTTGTCGGGTGTATTCAATCAGGCGATGGTCAAGAAGGTCGGTGCTGATGACTTTCTGGCCAAATTCCGCCCTGATGACCTGGCATCCCGGGTAGTCGACCGGATCAAGGCAGCAGATCATGGCTAAGGGGCTTTTTCCCTGGCGGTCTTACGATTTTAGAGGCGGTATCAGTGTCTACGGGTAATTTGGATTTCGAACAGTTCCGGGTCTTCCTGGAAAAAGCCTGTGGCATATTGCTTGGTGAAAACAAGCAGTACCTGGTATCCAGTCGTCTCAACAAACTGATGGAGCAGCAGGGCATCAAGTCCCTGGGTGAGTTGGTGCAGCGCATCCAGGGCCAGCCGCGCAGCGGGCTAAAGGAAATGGTGGTGGATGCCATGACCACCAACGAAACCCTGTGGTTTCGCGACACCTACCCCTTCGAAGTGCTCAAGAACAAAGTGCTGCCGGAAGCCATCAAGGCCAGCCCGGGCCAGCGCCTGCGCATTTGGTCGGCCGCCTGTTCCTCAGGGCAGGAACCGTACTCGATCTCGATGTCCATCGACGAGTTCGAGCGCACCAACATGGGCCAACTGAAGGCTGGGGCGCAAATTGTCGCCACTGACTTGTCAGGCTCCATGCTCACCAACTGCAAGACCGGCGAGTACGACAGCCTGGCCCTGGGCCGTGGTTTGTCACCGGAACGCCTGCAACGTTTCTTCGACCCGAAAGGGGCCGGGCGTTGGGCGGTCAAGGCGCCGATCAAGAGCCGAGTGGAGTTTCGCTCGTTCAACCTGCTCGATAGCTATGCCAGTCTGGGCAAGTTCGACATGGTGTTTTGCCGCAACGTACTGATTTACTTCTCGGCTGAAGTGAAGAAAGACATCCTGTTGCGTATCCACGGTACGCTCAAGCGCGGTGGTTACCTGTTCCTCGGTGCATCCGAAGCACTGAATGGTCTGCCGGATCATTACCAAATGGTGCAGTGCAGTCCCGGTATCATTTACCAAGCCAAGTGATCGGCGCTGGAGCATAAAAAACGGGAGGCCCGCAAAGGCCTCCCGTTTTTTATGCGCTCAAAGTGTTGACGACACCTGGTCGTCGTCACTCAGGGCCTGAGCGTCATTCGGATATTTCCCAGGGAAAGACGATGAACACCGCTGGGAACCGCCTCATTGAAAATACCTAGCCGCCCGGCTGTGTCGGAGGCGGAGGCGGTGAAGGTTGCTCGCCCGGTTTGCGGCGAGGCTTGGGTAATGTTCTGGACATTGACGGTGCTTATCCGCAGACCGTTCATCGTCATATATAGGCTCGAACCATCGGAGGTTGGGCCGCCTCCAATCACATCAAAGCTGAAATCATACGTGCGCCCTGCAGTCACCTGCACGGGACGGGTAATGATATGGGAACGGGTTGCCTGGCTGTTGGGCACGTCAACGACCACGCTTGAATTGAGAACGTGCAGCAACCCGCCGGCGTAAGGCCCCTGGGGTACCCAGCCCTGGAAAGTGCCATTGCTGAAATCCCATATTGTGGTTGGAGTTGGCACGATGATGGGGAGTGAGTTGATACGCACTCTGGCGGTCGGCGCGGGGGTAATTAGCTGTCCGCGTCTTATCTGCAGCAGCAAACTTACAACCGTGCCCGTGCTGGCTTCAACAAAGGTTTTAGGTATCAGAATCTCGCGCCGGGGGGCGTTTTGGGCAACTGCAAAGCTTTGGTTGTACTCGCCGCCGAGGACGCTGCTGCTCAATGTCAGATAGATCATGTCGCCGGCTTGGACGGGGAAATCGAGCGTCAACTTGGCGCTGTCGCCGAGAATAAGCAGGGTGTTCAGATTCGGGATGGGGACCACTGAATCTTGTTCGTTAAATTTTGGAGGCGGAATGTTCAACATTTTTAACCTCTGCCAGGCACGGTGGGACGTCTGCTAATAAGGCATTCGAGGCGACGTACAGCGCAACTGTCAGAAATGACAGTGCAGACAAGTGGTCACTCAACAACCTCGACGTTCGCCTCTCACCGTTGCCGCCGCCAGTAAAGCGGCAACCGCCATTGCCGCTTTACTGGCGCCACGCGGAAGACCGTTGCCGCTTTTCTGGCATTGCCGCTGGCAAACATCCCGCAACCCCTTGAATTACGGGCCTTAAGGGAATTGGCATGCGCCTTGCTATAACCCAGATACGAAAAGCAGGTCAGCCTAAAGGTTTCCGCCATGAGCATCAGCTTCGATAAAGCGCTCGGTATCCACGAACAAGCCCTGGGCTTCCGCGCCCAGCGTGCTGAAGTCCTGGCCAACAACATTGCCAACGCCGATACCCCGAACTACAAAGCTCGGGACTTGGACTTCTCCGCCGTGCTCGCCGCACAGCAGGACAAGAACAAGAACGGCACCTTCGCCTTGAATATGACCAATAGCCGTCATATCGAAGCGCAAGGCCTGAGCAGTGGCGACGAGTCGCTGCTGTATCGCACGCCGATGCAGCCATCGATCGACCAGAACACCGTCGACGCCCAGCTGGAGCAATCGGCCTACGCCGAGAACTCGGTGAACTTCCAGGCCAGCTTCACCCTGCTCAACAGTAAATTCAAAGGGCTGATGTCAGCCCTGCGTGGAGAGTAAGCCATGTCTTTAGCCAGTGTTTTCAATATTGCCGGCAGTGGCATGAGCGCGCAGACCACGCGCCTGAACACCGTCGCCAGTAACATCGCCAACGCCGAGACCGTGTCTTCGAGCATTGACCAGACCTACCGCGCCCGTCACCCGGTGTTTGCCACCATGTTCCAGGGTGGCCAGAGCGGCGGTAGCGATTCACTGTTCCAGAACCAGGATGCGGCGGGCCAAGGCGTGCAGGTGCTTGGTGTGGTCGAAGACCAGAGCAACCTGGAAGCCCGTTATGAGCCTAACCATCCCGCCGCGAACGAAAAGGGTTATGTCTACTACCCCAACGTCAACGTGGTCGAGGAAATGGCCGACATGATTTCCGCCAGCCGCTCGTTCCAGACCAACGCGGAAATGATGAACACCGCCAAAACCATGATGCAGAAGGTCCTGACCCTGGGTCAGTGATAAGGGGCGCCAAATAATGGCCATCGTTGATACCACTAACAACACGGCAGTCCAGAACCTTTTTAACGCCAAGGTCAAGACTGCGACGGACAACAGCGGTGTCGGTGCTGCTTCCAAGGCCGCGACGGGTAACCAGTCGCTCGGCAAGGACGCATTCCTGCAACTGCTGGTGACCCAGCTCAAAAACCAGAACCCGCTGTCGCCTCAGGACAACGGTGCGTTCGTGGCGCAACTGGCACAGTTCAGCAGCCTGGAAGGCATCAACACCCTGAACGACTCGGTGAATGCGATCTCCAGCAACTTCAGTTCGTCGCAAGCGCTGCAAGCGTCGTCGCTGGTAGGGCGCTCGATCATCACCCAGACCGACAAGGCCATGGTTGATACCAGCAAGAGCATGACCGGCTCAGTGGCGGTGACGGCGGCGACGGGCAACGTCTCCGTGAAGATCACCGACAAGGACGGCAACGTGGTACGCACCCTCGACATGGGTGCGCAGAGTGCCGGCGATGCCAGCTTTATCTGGGATGGCAAGAACGACAAAGGTGAGGTCGCGCCTGCTGGCACTTACACCTTCAATGCCACCACCAAGAGCGACAAGGGCGACTCGGTTGCCCTCGCTACTTCGCTGCCAGCCACGGTAACCAGCGTGACTTTGAGCAAGACCGGCGGCGAAATGCTGCTCAACCTTGCTGGCGGCATGGGCAGCGTCAAGCTGTCGCAAATTCAGACTATCGGTACATAGAGCCGGCTAAATACGGCAGAGGGAGAGAAACATGTCTTTTAATATCGGCCTTAGCGGCCTCTATGCGGCCAACAAACAACTGGACGTGACCGGCAACAACATCGCCAACGTTGCGACCACTGGCTTCAAGTCGTCCCGTGCGGAATTCGCGGATATCTACGCGGCCTCCAAGCTGGGCACCGGCCAGAACAGCATCGGCAATGGTGTGAACCTGGCGGCGGTGTCTCAGCAGTTCACCCAGGGCGACGTTAACGGCAGTGGCGGTATTCTGGACATGGCGATCCAGGGTGGCGGCTTCTTCGTACAGAAGGGCAGCGACGGTTCGCTGGAATACACCCGCAGTGGTGCTTTCCGTGCTGACAAAGACGGCTATATCACCAACAACACCGGCACCTCGCGTCTGCAGGGTTATGCCGCGGATGAGAATGGCAAGATCACTAAGGGCGGCCTGGTCGACCTGCAACTGAACCTGTCGAACCTGCCACCGAAGGCCTCCACCAAGGTGGACTCCAGCAGTAACCTGAACTCCTCGTCGCCGGTGATCGATCAGACCAAGAACCCGTTTGATCCAACCAAGTCCGAGACCTTCACCACGCAATACAGCACCACATTGTACGATTCCCAGGGCAACGCACACCCGATGGTGCAGTACCTGGTGAAAACCGATGCCAACCAGTGGCAGGCCTACACCTTGATCGATGGCCGCAATCCTGATGGTTCGGCCCCTACCGGTACTGGTGCTGGCGTGACGGCGCCTGTGCCGTCGACCTTGAGCTTCGATGGTGCCGGTAATCTCAAGAGCATCGTGACCGGGGGGGTTGCCGGTAACACCTTGACCATCAAGGATTGGGTACCTGGCACGGTGACCGATGGCGTATGGAAGGCTAACGATGCGACGGCGAACAAAGACGGCATCGCCATTAACATGGGCACCGTCACCCAGTACAACTCGGCCAGCTACCGTAACCCACCGGTTACCGATGGCTACGCCACCGGCCAGATCACCGGCCTGAAGATCGATGGCAGCGGTGTGCTGTTCGCCACCTTCAGTAACCAGCAGAGCAAGGCTATCGGCCAGATCTCCCTGGCCAGCTTTAACAACGAGCAGGGCTTGCAGCCAGCCGGCGGCACTACCTGGAGAGAGACTTTCGCGTCGGGCCAGCCGGGTTACGATTCCCCGCAATCCGGTACCCTGGGTTCGATCGTGGCCAACTCCCTGGAGAACTCCAACGTCAACCTGACCAGCGAGCTGGTGGACCTGATCAAGGCCCAGAGCAACTACCAGGCGAACGCCAAGACCATCTCCACCCAGAGCACCATCATGCAGACCATCATTCAGATGACCTGATATCGTCGCTCAAGTACCAGCGCACACAAAAAAGGCCCCTCGATCGAGGGGCCTTTTTTGTGTGCGCTACTTAGTCATTTACTGCTTGTTTCATCTTGCCCCGATGCGGGAACGCGTAACGCCAATTTCGCCACGTATGAGCCAACGGACGAACGTCGTCCAGCGACTATAGGGGTAAGTAAATGGCGGGCTATGCACTGTGGGAGGGAAGCGCGCGTGGAGCGCGTGGTTTCGACGCGACTGTCTATGGCGGCACGTATGGGCGGCAAAGTCCGGCGTATGGGGCCAACGATGACAAGGCTGCCAAAACGGAGTCGGTCAGGCAACTGCTCAGTGAATTGATGGATGCCGAAAAAACATCCAAGAGCCAGACGGCTCAAGACCTTCGCAACAAGTTGAATGATAAGCGCGAAGAGCTGGGTGACGAAAAATTCAAAGAGATCATGAAAGAGCTGATGGAAAAGGCTGACGTTTCTTGGTTGGAGTATATGCGCCGCCTGATGAAGTTGTGGTTTCCAGAAATGGATGATGCATCTCCAACACCATCACCGCCTTCCCCCGCGCCATCGCCTGGCGGAGGTGGCGGAGGCGGCGGCGGTGGCAGGGCCAGTCCAAACAATTTTGGTCCCAGCCAGCCCATGAGTAACCTGCCGGTTACCGAAGGCTCCAAGCACTTCAACTACAAGCCTGATCAAAGTAATCCAGGGAAAAAACCAGACAATATCTGGAGTGGGTTCAGCCAGGGGCCGGACGGTAACTGCGTCACCGTTTCAGCGATAAAGGGCGCAATGATGAAGTTTGGTCAGAAGCCCACTGACGTTTTCAAGGAGGTGAAAGAGACGGCCAATGGTTATCAGGTGAAAATGCGTGACGGCTTCGAACTCAATTTATCCAAGGACGAATTGAAGCAAGCGGCCAGGTATGCGCAGTTCAAGGGCGATAATCCGCAGATGTTGACTGATGCCAACTTCATGTTTGCGGCGAGTGCCAAGCGCGCGCAGATGGAAGGCAATGGCCTGGACGACAACCCGAATGAATCGAAAAAGAGCTTTGCCCATGCGATGCAAAGCCTGAATAACGGCGAAATGCCCCACGAAGCGTTGGATCGCCTGGGGTTGAAAGGGCTTTACCGGCAGTCTTCGAGCAGTGAGCTGGCGAGCGGTAAGCTCGGTGTCGTGGCCTATGATCGCCACTCGATGGCGGTCATCGATGGGCGAGTGGAGTTGTGGGGAAGACGAGGTGGCGCGCCGAAGCAGGGTATTGCGTACGCGTTCCTCTAGGGGCGAGAAACGAAAAAGCCCGATAAACCCCATGCAATCAGGGTCTATCGGGCTTTTTCAATCCAGGGCGTTCAAGCCCTGGATTGGCTCAGCTTATTGGCAAGCTTCGCAATCCGGCTCATCAATCGCGCAGGCCTTTGGCACAGGTGCCGGGCCGGCTGGCGCTGCGAGTACCGAATCATCACCGTGGTTGCCGCTGGACACTGCGTTCAGCTTACCGGTGTTGATGGTCGACTTCTCGGTGCTGGTCGCGGCCAGGGCACGGAGGTAGTAAGTGGTTTTCAGGCCACGGTACCACGCCATGCGGTAGGTCACGTCGAGCTTCTTGCCCGAAGCGCCGGCGATGTACAGGTTCAGCGACTGAGCCTGGTCGATCCACTTCTGACGACGGCTGGCGGCGTCAACGATCCACTTGGTGTCCACTTCGAAGGCAGTTGCGTAGAGCTCTTTGAGTTCTTGCGGGATGCGCTCGATCTGTTGCACCGAACCGTCGTAGTACTTCAGGTCGTTGATCATGACCGAGTCCCACAGGCCGCGGGCTTTCAGGTCGCGAACCAGGTACGGGTTGATCACGGTGAATTCGCCCGACAGGTTCGATTTCACATACAGGTTCTGGTAGGTCGGTTCGATCGACTGCGATACGCCGGTAATGTTGGCGATGGTCGCGGTCGGTGCGATGGCCATGATGTTGGAGTTACGAATGCCTTTCTGCACACGGGCACGTACCGGCGCCCAGTCCAGGGATTCGTTCAGGTCAACGTCGATGTACTTCTGGCCACGTTGCTCGATCAGGATCTGTTGCGAATCCAGCGGCAGGATGCCTTTGGACCACAGTGAACCCTGGAACGTCTCGTAGGCACCGCGCTCGTCGGCCAGGTCGCAGGAAGCCTGGATCGCGTAGTAGCTGACCGCTTCCATGGACTTGTCGGCGAACTCGACCGCAGCATCCGAACCGTAAGGAATGTGCTGCAGGTACAAAGCGTCCTGGAAGCCCATGATGCCCAAGCCAACCGGACGGTGCTTGAAGTTGGAGTTCTGCGCCTGTGGTACCGAGTAGTAGTTGATGTCGATAACGTTATCGAGCATGCGAACGGCGGTGTTCACGGTGCGTGCAAGCTTCACGGTGTCCAACTTGCCGTTGACGATGTGGTTCGGCAGGTTGATCGAGCCCAGGTTGCAAACGGCGATCTCGTCCTTGTTGGTGTTCAAGGTGATCTCGGTGCACAGGTTCGAGCTGTGGACCACGCCGACGTGCTGCTGCGGGCTACGCAGGTTGCACGGGTCTTTGAAGGTCAACCATGGGTGGCCGGTTTCGAACAGCATGGACAGCATTTTGCGCCACAGGTCTTTGGCCTGGATGGTCTTGAACAGCTTGATCTTGCCCGGGTACTGGGACAGCGCTTCGTAGTACTCGTAACGCTCTTCGAAGGCCTTGCCGGTCAGGTCGTGCAGGTCTGGCACTTCGGATGGCGAGAACAGGGTCCACGGGCCGTCATCGAAGACGCGCTTCATGAACAGGTCAGGGATCCAGTTGGCGGTGTTCATGTCGTGGGTACGACGACGATCATCACCGGTGTTCTTGCGCAGCTCGATGAACTCTTCAATGTCCATGTGCCAGGTTTCCAGGTAGGCACACACAGCGCCTTTACGCTTGCCACCCTGGTTAACCGCAACGGCGGTGTCGTTGACGACTTTCAGGAACGGTACAACGCCCTGGGACTTGCCGTTGGTGCCCTTGATGTACGAACCCAGTGCACGCACCGGGGTCCAGTCGTTACCCAGGCCGCCGGCGAATTTGGACAACATGGCGTTGTCGTGGATCGCGTGGTAGATGCCCGACAGGTCATCCGGCACGGTGGTCAGGTAGCAGCTCGACAGCTGTGGACGCAGGGTGCCGGCGTTGAACAGGGTCGGGGTCGACGACATGTAGTCGAAGGACGACAACAGGTTGTAGAACTCGATGGCGCGGTCTTCTTTGTTCTTCTCTTCGATCGCCAGGCCCATGGCCACACGCATGAAGAACACTTGCGGCAGTTCGAAGCGGATACCGTCCTTGTGGATGAAGTAACGGTCGTACAGGGTTTGCAGGCCCAGGTAGGTGAACTGCTGGTCGCGCTCGTGGTTGATCGCTTTACCGAGTTTTTCCAGGTCGAAAGTGGCCAGGATCGGGTTCAGCAATTCGAATTCGATACCCTTGGCGATGTAGGCAGGCAGGGCCTTGGCGTACAGGTCGGCCATTTCGTGGTGAGTGGCGCTGTCGGCCACGCCCAGGAAGCCCAGGCCTTCGGCACGCAGGGTGTCCATCAGCAGGCGCGCGGTCACGAACGAGTAGTTCGGCTCACGTTCAACCAGGGTACGGGCGGTCATCACCAGGGCGGTGTTGACGTCGGTCAGGGCCACGCCGTCGTACAGGTTCTTCAGGGTTTCGCGCTGAATCAGGTCACCGTCAACTTCTTCCAGGCCTTCGCAGGCCTCGGTGATGATGGTGTTCAGGCGGCCCAGGTCCAGCGGTGCAAATGTACCGTCAGCCAGGGTGATGCGGATCGACGGGTGAGCTTGTACGGCAGCTTTTTCGGCCGGGGAGCGCACGGCGCGTTCTTTGGAACGGGCGTCACGGTAGATCACGTAGTCGCGGGCTACTTTCTGCTCGCCGGCACGCATCAGGGCCAGTTCAACCTGGTCCTGGATTTCTTCGATGTGGATGGTGCCGCCCGATGGCATGCGACGCTTGAAGGTTGCGCTGACTTGTTCAGTCAGGCGGGCAACGGTGTCGTGGATGCGCGACGAGGCAGCAGCGGTGCCGCCTTCAACTGCAAGAAACGCTTTGGTGATGGCGACGGTGATTTTGTCATCGGTGTAAGGAACGACAGTGCCGTTACGCTTGATCACGCGCAGTTGGCCCGGTGCGGTGGCGGACAGATCCAGGTTCGAATCAGCGGCCTGCGGCACGGAGCCTTGCGGGTTCTCGCGAGTTGTGTCGGTTTGCATGGGGGGTTGTCTCCACATTCTATATTTATTTGGGCACCATCACGGTGCCCACCGTTCCGTCCTGAAGCACTTACAGCAGGCCTGGGCCTGGCATAACAACTTCGGGACAGGAGGAAGGGAGCTCATCGCGCCGCTTCCATGCCGAAGTCTTCGGTTCGGGCCTTGAAGCACCCTTCGCCGTATTCCTGGTGGGTGACAGTTGCTCGCTTCGAACACTGCAACACCCGTACCGCTTTCTGCCGTTGAGGCTGGAAAACGGCTGCCATCCGCGTGCGCGGTTTGGGCTTTGAAAAAATGTTTTGGTTCAACCAAACGGGAGCAAGAAAGCACTTGAGTTTCTTGTCTGATCTGTGTTTGGTTTTTCGCTTAAAACCCTACATGTAGGGTTTTTTTAGCGCCGAGCTACAAGATAATGCGTTTTCAGGGGCTTAGCAACGCACTACCTGTGGATAACGCTGTGGGTAAAATGTGTATGAAACGTGGAACGCCCGTGTAGGCCGCAGTACTGCTGGATTGCGCCGTTTGTCACCGAATATTCCAAGGTAAAAACAGTCGATTGGAATTTTGAGGGCGCGAACCCTACCACAAAAAAACCTGATCACCGAATGGATTTCCCGGCTTGTGCTGGAGGGTTGGCCCATGGCTACAATCGGACTACTGACAGGCGTTGTTATGCCCTCAAAACATTACAAATAAGGTGCGGCGGGTGAGCGAGTTGGCCAACCAATCCCTTTATAACAATGAGGATCACCCGTGGAGCAAGAAGCCTGGCAAATATTGATTGTCGAGGACGACGAGCGATTGGCCGAGTTGACCCGTGATTATCTGGAGAGCAACGGCCTGCGGGTGTCGGTGGAGGGCGACGGCGCCCTGGCGGCGGCGCGCATCATTGCGGAGCAGCCTGATCTGGTGATCCTCGACCTGATGCTGCCCGGCGAAGACGGCCTGAGCATTTGCCGCTCAGTACGCGAACGCTATGACGGCGTGATCCTGATGCTGACCGCGCGCACCGACGACATGGACCAGGTGCTGGGCCTGGACATGGGCGCCGACGACTACGTGTGCAAACCCGTGCGCCCGCGCTTGTTGCTGGCGCGTATCCAGGCCCTGCTGCGGCGCAGCGAGCCGGCGTTGCCCGTCGCCGTGGAAAACCAGCGCCGCCTGCAATTCGGCCCGCTGGTGGTGGACAACGCCCTGCGCGAAGCCTGGCTGCACGAGGGTGGCATCGAGCTGACCAGTGCCGAGTTCGACCTGTTGTGGCTGCTGGTGGCGAACGCCGGGCGCATCCTGTCCCGCGAGGAAATCTTCATTGCGCTGCGTGGCATCGGCTACGACGGCCAGGACCGCTCCATTGATGTGCGCATCTCACGCATTCGCCCAAAAATTGGCGACGACCCGATCCACCCGCGCCTGATCAAGACCATTCGCAGCAAAGGCTACTTGTTCGTCCCCGAAGCCGCTGCCGACATGCCGCTGTGAACTCGATCTTCCTGCGCATCTACGGCGGCATGTGCGCGGCGCTGATCC
Organism: Pseudomonas sp. ArH3a; assembly: GCF_022648765.1. Lineage (NCBI taxonomy): Bacteria > Pseudomonadati > Pseudomonadota > Gammaproteobacteria > Pseudomonadales > Pseudomonadaceae > Pseudomonas > Pseudomonas sp. ArH3a. The sequence goes on along the minus strand of NZ_CP080330.1, from coordinate 5,399,516 downwards.
TGGTCGCGCTGCTCGGCGTGCTGGCCTTGCACCTGCTCAATGAGGTGCGCAGTGGCCAGTACCGTGAGCGCTTGGCCCACGGCACCTTTGCGCTGATGGGCGACAACCTGCAACCCATGAGCCCCATCGAACGCCAGCGCGCGCTGGCAGTGTGGGAGCGCTTACTGGGTATCCCGCTGGAGTTGCGCACACTGGCTGATGCCAAGTTGGACCTGAGCCAACGCAACCGCCTGCAACGCGGCCAGGTGCTGGTGGAGCAGACCGGGCCGCATGCGGCGCGCGTGTTGCGCCTGGTCAGCGAACCGGAGCAGTTGGTACTCACGGGCGAAGTGCAGCAGATCAGCGAACAGCTGGCCCGCGCGACGATTTACCTGCTGGCTGACGAACTGGTGCGCTTCCCGGTCGCCGAGCAGCCGCAAACGCTGGCCGACATTAAGCAGGCCAAGGGCTTTGGTTTTGACATGCACCTGATCACCCTGGATCAGGCCGACATGGACGATGACCAGCGCCGCCGGGTTGCGGAAGGCGACACGGTGATGGCCTTGGGCAAGGGCGGCGATTCGATCCGCGTGTTTGCCGGCATGGTCGGCACGCCGTGGGTGCTGGAAATCGGCCCGCTTTACCAAATGAACCCTTACCCGCCGCAGTGGTTGATCCTGATTGCCTTGATCAGCCTGACCCTGATCGGCTTGATCGTGTATTTATTGGTGCGCCAGCTCGAGCGGCGCCTCAAGGGCCTGGAAGCGGCGGCTACGCGCATTGCCAAAGGCAACCTGGAGGTGCGCGTACCGGCGCGCGGCGCCGACTCGGTGGGGCGCCTGGCCGCTGCTTTTAATGGCATGGCCGAGCACCTGCAGCAATTGCTGGCGATCCAGCGTGAACTGGTGCGCGCGGTGTCCCACGAACTGCGCACCCCAGTGGCGCGCCTGCGCTTTGGCCTGGAGATGATCGGCGACGCCGCCACCCCCGAGGCGCGGCGCAAATACATGGACGGCATGGACAGCGACATTCAAGACCTGGATGGCCTGGTTGACGAAATGCTTACTTACGCACGCCTGGAGCAAGGCGCGCCGGAGCTGAGTTTCCAACGGGTCGACCTCAACGCGCTGCTCGATCAGGTGATCGGCGAATTGTCACCACTGCGCCCGCAGGTCACGGTGACTCGCGGCGTTTGTTTGTCTTCCGCGCATTGGGATGACGCCTGGGTCGACGCCGAGCCGCGCTACCTGCATCGCGCCCTGCAAAACCTGGTGAGCAATGCGATGCGCCATGCTCAGGGCCACGTGTTGATCAGTTATCAGGTGGGCCAGGTGCGTTGCCGCATCGACGTGGAAGACGACGGCCCCGGCGTGCCGGAAAGCGCCTGGGAGCGGATCTTCACGCCGTTCCTGCGCCTGGACGACAGCCGCACCCGCGCCTCGGGCGGGCATGGCCTGGGCTTGTCGATTGTGCGGCGGATTATCTATTGGCACGGCGGGCGGGCGTTGATCAGCAAGAGCAACAACCTGGGTGGGGCGTGCTTTAGCCTGAGTTGGCCCAGGGATCAGGAGAAACCCTGACACCGCTATCGCAGGCAAGCCAGCTCCCACAGTTTGAAAGTGTGAACCCAATCAAATGCGGCAGCCGGGCTTGCCCGCGATGGCGGTAAATCAGGCGCCGATAGCCACCAGGCTCAACAACTGCTCCCCATCCACCACAAACTGCCCCTCTAATTCGGTGCCATGGCACCACTGCGCCGACAGGTCGGTCAGCAACCGCAACCGCACATGCCCAGCCACCGACCACTCCAACACCTCGGCATGCTCAAAGTAAAAACGCTTCTGCACAATCGGGTAGAGCGCCTTGAACAGGCTTTCCTTGACCGAAAACGTCAGCGTCACCAACAAGGCGAGCTGCTCGCGCGGCACGCTTGCCATGCGCTGCATTTCCTCAGCCGTAAGAATTTCCCCGGCCAGGCGTTCCGCCCGTTCCAGTGTCAGCACATTCTCCAAGTCTATTCCCAGCCCACGCCATTGCGTCTTGTGCCCGACAATCGCCGCCGCATGCCCGGTGCTATGGGTGATGGAGCCGCTGATGTGCCCAGGCCATACCGGCGCACGGTCTTCGCCGATGGCCGGCACGCAGTCCAAGTGGTCGAGTTGTTGCAATGCCGCACGGGCGCACAGGCGGCCAGCGAGGAACTCGGCCTGGCGCTTGGCCACCGAACGCTGGATGCTGGCCGGCGGCGGCACCGCGCAGCGCTGGAAATCACCGGCCTCTAATAAAGCTGGATCGAATCGGGTGCTCAGAAACACCGTGCCCGGTAACGGGACGGGCAGCGGCCAATGGGCATCGAGTGGGGTGCAGCAAGCAGGTAGGGGCGTCATGCGCGGTATTTTGCGTCAGTTGGCGCGCCAGTGGATAGCCCGTAACGGTTCAGGCCAGGTTCAGAGCCTGTTCAGGGGGAGTTCAGGGGCGCTTGCGTAGTCTGGCTTCAACAGCCAAAACGCGTAGAGGTAAGCACCATGACTGCGATCAAACAGCTGATGTTGGCGTTAACCATGCTCAGTGCCACTGCCGGGGTCCAGGCTTCGGACAGCGCTTTTGCAGGCTTTGGTGGCGAGAAAACCAAGAAGTCCAGCAACCTGATCCAGCGTGTCAGCTTCGAAGACGCGGGCAGCCAGGCCGCACCGTGGGGCCAGTCCCTGGGGCTGACCAGTCCGCAGCCAGGCTACCGCACCGGCTACGAACACCTGACGAGCCAATACAATGGCATTAAACTGCGCCCGCAAGACTTGCAGGGCCGCTATGATATCCCCCTGTCGGACAGTTGAATTGCCTTGGAGAGCCTTATGAAATTGCTGGTCGTGGAAGATGAGGCGCTGTTGCGTCATCACCTGTTCACCCGCCTGACCGACAGCGGGCACGTGGTCGAGGCCGTGGCCAATGCCGAGGAAGCCCTGTACCAGACCGGGCAGTTCAACCATGACTTGGCCATCATCGACCTGGGCCTGCCCGGCATGGGCGGCCTGGACCTGATCCGCCAACTGCGCAGCCAGGCCAAGACCTTTCCGATCCTGATCCTCACCGCGCGCGGCAACTGGCAGGACAAGGTCGAAGGCTTGGCGGCCGGCGCCGATGACTACGTGGTCAAGCCGTTCCAGTTCGAAGAGCTGGAAGCGCGCATGAACGCTTTGCTGCGCCGCTCCAGCGGGTTCACCCAGTCGACCATCGTCGCCGGGCCCTTGCTGCTGGACCTCAATCGTAAGCAGGCGTCCCTGGATGAGCAGCCTTTGGCGCTGACCGCCTATGAGTATCGGATTCTCGAATACCTGATGCGTCACCATCAGCAAGTTGTCGCCAAGGACCGTTTGATGGAACAGCTCTACCCCGATGACGACGAGCGTGATCCGAATGTGATCGAAGTGCTGGTCGGGCGCCTGCGCCGCAAGCTGGAAGGCCCGGCCGGGTTCAAGCCGATCGACACCGTGCGCGGCCTGGGTTACCTGTTTAATGAGCGCTGCCGTTGATACGCTCGTTACGTGTGCGCTTGATGCTGGCGGCCACCACCCTGGCCGTGCTGTTTATGCTGGGCTTATTGCCCGCGATGCAAGGTGCGTTCAGCCTGGCGCTGCAGGATTCCATCGAGCAGCGCCTGGCCTCGGACGTTACCACGCTGATTTCCGCCGCGCGGGTCGACAACAACCGCCTGCTGATGCCGGCGCAGTTGCCGGATGAACGCTTCAACCTCACCGACAGTCGCCTGCTCGGCTATATCTACGACCGTGAAGGCCATCTGGTCTGGCGTTCGCGGGCGACCCAGGAAGAAAACATCAACTACAAGCCGCGCTATGACGGGCGCGGGAATGAGTTTGCGCGGATCCGCGAGGCCAATGGCCAGGAGTTTTTCGTGTATGACGTCGAGGTCAGGCTGCTGGGCGGCAAGAGCGCGGCGTTCAGTATCGTCGCCCTGCAACCGGTACGCGAATACCAGCTGACCCTTGAAGGCCTGCAAGAAAACCTCTACCTGGGTTTCGGCGCCGCCTTGCTGGTGTTGCTGACGCTGCTGTGGCTGGGCCTGACCTGGGGCCTGCAGGCCCTGCGGCGCCTGAGCCAGGAACTTGACCAGATTGAAGGCGGCACCCGCGAAAGCCTGACCGAAGAGCACCCGCGCGAACTGCTGCGCCTCACCGGTTCTCTGAACCGTTTGCTGCACAGCGAGCGTGAGCAGCGGGCGCGCTACCGCGACTCCCTCGACGACTTGGCCCACAGCCTGAAAACCCCGCTGGCGGTGTTGCAGGGCGTGAGCGAAGACATGGCCCAGCGCCCCGAAGAGCGCGGCCAGGCCTGGGTGTTGCAATCGCAGATCGAGCGCATGAGCCAGCAGATCGGCTATCAATTGCAGCGTGCCAGCCTGCGCAAAAGTGGCTTGGTGCGCCACCAGGTGCGCCTGGAGCCGGTGCTGCAAAGCCTGTGCGACACGTTGGACAAGGTCTACCGCGACAAGCGCGTGACGGTGACCTTCGATTTGCCGCCAGAGTGTGATTTGCCGATCGAGAAGGGCGCCTTGCTCGAGATGCTCGGCAACCTGCTGGAAAACGCTTACCGCCTGTGCCTGAGCGAAGTGCACATCAGCCTGACGGAAAACCTCGAAGGCACTGAGCTGTGCATTGAGGATGATGGCCCTGGCGTGCCGCCCGATCAGCGTGCACGGATTCTGCAAAGGGGCGAACGGCTTGACCGTCAGCACCCGGGGCAGGGCATTGGTTTGGCGGTGGTCAAGGACATCATCGAAAGCTACAGCGCGCGGCTGACCCTTGGGGATTCGCCACTGGGTGGCGCGGCGTTCAAGATTCACTTTCCGGCTGTTTGATCTTTATTGCCTGGGCGGGCCTCATCGCAGCATGGGTATCTACGCAACTTTTTGTGTTGGGCTAAGCTTTTGACGGGGTTTTTAGGTGGATATGAGTACATATCCGTTGCTGCGGTAACGGCTGCTTAGGGTTCCGCTCTTACAGCGGCTCACTTTTGGAAAGACCCAAAAGTAAGCAAAAGGTCTTTGCCCCACCACTCGGTGCCTCGCCTAGGCTCGGCATGCCCTCACTCCGGCTTGAATCCGTGGGCCGCCGCCATGGGCCATCCTTGGCCCATCGCGGCTAACCCGGCGTCCTGCCGGGTTACCCACGGATTCAAGCCTGCGTTCGGCCATCGTGGTTAACGGGGCGCCTAAGATCAAGATCAAAAGCAGATCAAAAGCAAGAGCACGGCGGCCTAGTAGCCGACCTGAGTGGTAGAAGCAAAAGCAAGGCAGAAGCAGAGCAGAAGCAGAGCAGAAGCAGAGCACCACCCTATCTAGCTGATGTAATGAGATCCCAATGTGGGAGCGGGCTTGCTCGCGAAGGCGGTGGGTCAGTTACACATGAGCTGACTGACCCACCGCCTTCGCGAGCAAGCCCGCTCCCACAGTTTTGACCGAGTTTAGCTGCCAGCACCGCAGTGCTCTGCTTTTCTGTGGGAGCTGGCTTGCCTGCGATGCAAGCACCTCGGTGTGTCAGGCATAACCAGCCGATGCCATTGAAGTGCGCCCCAGAAGTTGGACACTCGTCCAACTCCTGAGGCTTTTCATGAGCAAATACACGACGCAGTTCAAGCTTTCCGCCATTACCACTTTCCTTGAGCAGGGCCGAGGCTTTCGCCGCATAGCCGCTCAATTTCAAATGGATCCCACCTTGCTTCGTCGTTGGGTGGAGGCTTACCGATTACATGGCGAAGCCTGTCTAAGCAGAACCGGCGAACGCTACAGTCCCTTGTTCAAGTTTTCAGTGCTGCAACGCATGTGGCGCGACTCCTTATCCTTGCGCCGCGCAGCGGCGCTCTTCAACCTGGGTAACTCAAGCCAGGTGGGCAGATGGCAACAGCAGTATTACAGTGGCGGTATTGAAGCCCTGGAGTCAGGGAAAAAAGGATCGATTACCGCTATGCCCAAGCCGCCTTCTAAACCGCGTAAAACTACCACCCCACTCACCGACGCACAGCTTGCACACAAGGCATTACTCGATGAACTGCAGTATTTGCGCATGGAGAACGCCTACCTAAAAAAGCTTGGAGAGTTGGGCGAGGCGGTGATGAGGCGAGAGAGAGAAGCGAAGAAAAAGCCCGATTAGTCACTGAGCTCAAACAAGCTTTCCCCTTGAGTGATTTGCTCAAGCTGGTAGGTCTTGCGCGAAGTACGTACTACTACCAACTCAAGGCGATGGGCGTTGCGGACCGGTTTATCTCGATCAAAGCCTCTATCCAGACTATCCAAGACGAGAATGAGGGCCGCCTTGGTTACCGTCGGATGACTTTAGAGCTACGTAAGCAAACGCCGTTGATCAACGGTAAAACGGTACGACGGCTGATGGGAGAGTTAGGCCTGAAATGCACAGTGCGACCGAAAAAATACAAATCGTATAAAGGGCCAATGGGAGAGGTATCGCCCAATATCCTGGCTCGTCAGTTCGAAGCTGAGCAACCAAATCAGAAATGGGTGACCGATGTCACCGAGTTCAAAGTGGCCGGCAAAAAGCTGTATCTGTCCCCAGTACTGGACTTGTACAACGGAGAGATTGTGGCCTATAAGACCGCCGTCCGTCCCCAATACGCCTTGGTAGGCGACATGCTGGAGCTGGCCCTTGAGCGCTTGCCCGAAGGCGCCAAACCCATGCTGCACTCGGATCAGGGCTGGCACTATCGACACTCAAAGTATCGGGAAAAACTGGAAAAAGCTGGGTTGGAACAGAGTATGTCTCGCAAAGGGAACTGCTATGACAACGCCACAATGGAAAGCTTTTTCGGTACCCTGAAGTCGGAGTTTTACTATCGGGAAAGCTTCGACAGCGTTGCTCAGCTGCAGGCCGGGCTGGATAAGTACATCCATTACTACAACCATAAGCGAATCAAAACGAAGCTTGGCGGACTGAGCCCTGTGGCTTACAGAACCCGGTCCGCGGTAGCCTAACCATTAGCTGTCCAACTTTTGGGGCGCACTTCACCCGCCCAGGCAATTCACCTCTAACTCTCCTGCGCCCGATACGCCCCCGGCGTCAATCCAGTCCACTTCTTGAACGCCCGATGAAACGCCGACGGTTCGGAAAACCCCAGCTGTTCGGCAATCTCCTGCAATGACAAATCCGCCCGCCCCAAATGGTAGATGGCGATGTCCCGCCGCAACTCATCCTTGAGCGCCTGAAAGCTGGTGCCTTCTTCACGCAAATGCCGGCGCAGGGTTTGTGGGCTGATGTGCAGGTGCTGCGCGACGGCTTCCAGGTCCGGCCAGGGCGTGCGGTCGCGGCTCAGCAAGCGGCGCAGTTGGCTGCTCAGGCTGTCGCCTTCATCCGGCCGCGACAGCAGGTCGGCGGGCGAGCGCTCAAGAAAGTGCTTGAGGGTGCGTTCGTCCTGCAATAGCGGCAGGCTCAGGTAGCGCGCCGGAAACACCAGGCTGCTGTGCGGCGCGCCGAACACCTGAGGGCAGGGGAAGAGCAGGTCATATTCGCCAGCATGCGCCGGCATCGGGTAGCTGAAAGTGGCCTGGTGCAGCCGAATACGCTGGCCGATCAGCCAGCTGCCCAGGCGATGCCAGATCACCAGCAGGCATTCGCTGAGGAAATGATCCGGGTCCCACAGCTGCGAATCGTCCAGGCTCAGGCGGGCCATGTCGCCTTCTCTTGTCAGCTGCCAGCGCGGACCCTGTGGGAATAGGCTATAAAATAATAAGCCGCGTTCCAGAGCCTTCTCCAGGGTGCGGCAGTGAATCAGCGCGTGGCACATCATGGCGAAGGTGCCGCGTTTGCTTGGGCCTTCGGCAAACCCCAGGTATTCGTCGTCCAGCGCCAGCCAGAGCATTTGCAACAGCCGGGTAAATTGCTCGGGGGCGATGCGGGCGCGTGGCTCGGTCAACAGTTCCGGGGTGATACCGGCCTGCAACAGCAGGGGCGAGTAATCGTAGCCCGCCCGACGCGCCCCGCCGAGGGCGGCCCGCGCGTAGTGACTGGCGATGGTACGTTCACGCATGTGAGGGCCTCGTCCATGGAGTGGCGGATGGTAGCCACCCGAGGGCGGGGCGACAAGGCGGATATCCGCCAAATTGTAGGACGAGATCAGAGAGCGTGGCGGGTTTCCGCCAGCTTCTTGGTAGCCCTGACGGGGGCATTCAACCCCTCAGCCCTGATGTCTAAAGGCCTTCAGGGTTTTTAAGCAAAGTGGCACGGCGTTTGCGATAAAGATCACAGCGCAGGAATGTTCTTACAGACCTCGCAAACAACAAATCCCTCCAGTGCAGGAGGGTTCGCAATTCAAGTGTCGTGGGCAATGGCGGATCTTTGCCACACGGTGCGATTGAGGAACTTTGCAATGACGACTCGTCAGCCAATCTACAAATCCCTGTATTTCCAGGTGATCGTTGCAATCGTTATCGGTATTTTGCTCGGTCACTTCTACCCGCAGACCGGCGTGGCCCTCAAGCCACTGGGTGACGGGTTCATCAAACTGATCAAAATGGTCATCGCCCCGATCATCTTCTGCACCGTTGTCAGCGGCATCGCTGGCATGCAAAGCATGAAATCGGTCGGCAAAACCGGCGGCTACGCGCTGCTGTACTTCGAAGTTGTTTCCACCATCGCCCTGCTGATCGGCCTGGTCGTGGTCAACGTTGTGCAACCGGGCGCCGGCATGCACATCGACGTGGCTACCCTGGATGCCTCCAAAGTCGCTGCCTACGTGACTGCCGGTGCAGACCAGAGCGTGGTTGGCTTCATCCTCAACGTGATCCCGAACACCATCGTCGGCGCCTTCGCCAACGGTGACATCCTGCAAGTGCTGATGTTCTCGGTGATCTTCGGTTTCGCCCTGCACCGCCTGGGCGCCTATGGCAAGCCGGTCCTGGACTTCATCGATCGCTTCGCTCACGTGATGTTCAACATCATCAACATGATCATGAAGCTCGCGCCAATCGGTGCCCTGGGCGCCATGGCGTTCACCATCGGCGCCTACGGTGTAGGTTCCCTGGTGCAGCTCGGCCAGTTGATGATCTGCTTCTACATCACCTGCATCCTGTTCGTGGTCGTGGTGCTGGGCGCTATCTGCCGCGCACACGGTTTCAGCGTGTTGAAGCTGGTTCGCTACATCCGTGAAGAGCTGCTGATCGTTCTGGGTACTTCCTCCTCCGAATCCGCACTGCCACGCATGCTGATCAAGATGGAGCGTCTGGGCGCGAAGAAATCCGTAGTAGGCCTGGTGATCCCGACCGGCTACTCGTTCAACCTCGACGGTACTTCGATCTACCTGACCATGGCTGCCGTGTTCATCGCCCAGGCGACTGACACCCACATGGACATCACTCACCAGATCACCCTGCTGCTGGTGCTGCTGCTGTCCTCCAAAGGCGCTGCTGGCGTGACTGGTTCGGGCTTCATCGTACTGGCTGCTACCCTGTCGGCTGTCGGCCACCTGCCGGTTGCTGGCCTGGCGCTGATCCTGGGTATCGACCGCTTCATGTCTGAAGCCCGCGCACTGACCAACCTGGTGGGTAACGCCGTTGCCACCATCGTTGTGGCCAAGTGGGTCAAGGAACTGGACACTGACAAGCTGCACAGCGAGTTGGCATCCGGCGGTACTGGCATCTCCGACACCCGTCCGCAAGATGACCTGGGTGTGGCCGAAGGCCCTGCTCCTGCTGCTGTGAAGTAAGGGGCTGATGGCGTGAACTGACGCCGAAGTTACCCACAAACGCCCCGACTTGTTCGGGGCGTTTGCGTTTCTGCTGGGTCACTTTTTGCATGTTTTGATTTACATTCAGTGAGTAGTTCATCACGTTGCGATGAAGCCCGTCTCTACAAGGCGGCTGTTGGTTACGCTGATGAAACTCGCACCGTGCTGCCCGCTCTAAAACCCCTTAACCCGCCGCATGTTTGCGCAGTAATTGCTTGCAGGAGTCTTGATGGACAGTGTGGATCTGAATGTCTTGCGCAGCGTGCTCGACTGGCGCCGTGCCGGGCACCGCGTGGTGCTCTACAGCGTGGTCCAGACCTGGGGCAGCGCGCCGCGTCCGCCGGGGGCGATGTTGGCCTTGCGTGGCGATGGCGTGGTGATTGGGTCAGTGTCCGGTGGCTGCATCGAGGATGACTTGATCGCGCGCTTGCAGGATGGCCGCTTGCCTGAGGATGGGCCGCCGGTGCAGTTAGTGACCTATGGCGTTACCCGCGATGAGGCGGCGCGTTTTGGCTTGCCTTGCGGTGGCACTCTGCGCCTTACAGAGGAGCGGGTGGACGACTGGGGTTGGGTCGCGCAATTGCTGGAGCGTTGCGAAGCGCATGAAATCGTCGCCCGAGAGCTGGACCTGGTCACGGGCCGCGTGAGCTTGGTCGGTGCGAGCAAAACCGATGTCGTGACCTTCGACGGCGAACGCCTGCGGGCCATTTACGGGCCGCGTTGGCGACTACTGTTGATCGGCGCCGGGCAGCTGTCGCGCTACGTGGCTGAGATGGCGCGGCTGTTGGATTTCGAGGTGCTGATCTGTGACCCGCGCGAAGAGTTCGTCTATGGCTGGGAAGAGCAACACGGCCGCTTTGTGCCGGGCATGCCGGATGAGGCGGTCTTGAATATCCAGACGGATGAGCGCACGGCCATCGTCTGCCTGACCCACGACCCACGCCTGGATGACATGGCGCTGCTGACGGCGTTGAATTCCACCGCGTTCTACATCGGTGCCCTCGGTTCGCGGGTCAATACGCAAAAGCGCCGGGAAAACCTGACGGCGCTGGGTTTGTCGGCGGAGGCGATTGCACGTTTGCATGGGCCGATTGGTTTGCACATCGGCAGCCATACTCCGTCCGAGATTGCGTTGTCGTTGATGGCGGAAATCGTCGCCATCAAGAATGGCGTGGCACCGACGCAGAAAAAGCCGCTGCCGGTAGTGGCTGAATGACCGTTACCGCGATTGTGCTGGCGGCCGGGCAGGGCAGTCGTTTTCGTGCCGAAGCGGGGGCTGATAAGGATAAGTTGTTGGCCGACTGCGTAGGCTTGGATGGTGTGACGCGACCGGTGATCGAGCAGGTGCTATTGAATTTGCCTGAGCGTGTTGTAACGCGCTGGTTGGTGACCTCGCCGGACCGGCCCGAAGTGATTCGCCTGGCGCGGGCCTACGGTTGTGAGGTGTTGCTGCTGCACTCAGTTGGGATGGGCGATAGCATTGCGGCGGCGGTCGCAGCCAGTGGTGAGTCTGATGGCTGGTTGGTGGTGTTGGGGGATATGCCGTTTATCCAATCTTCTAGTATCGAAAGGGTGGTTGATGCGCTGGCAGCAGATGGCATCCGTGTGCCGGTGCTGGCGGGTGAATACGGGCATCCAGTGGCGTTTGGCCGGGCGCTTGGGCCATCCTTGATGGCGCTGAACGGGGATCGCGGCGCCAAGCCGTTATTTGCCTGTGCGACGGTGAGTGAGGTCCAGGTTAGCGATCCTGGCGTGCTTTGGGATGTGGACCTACCGCAGATGCTAAGTTTCCACGTGGACTGAATGTAGGAGCTGGCTTGTTGTGGCGAGCGCGCTTGCCCTAATGCCGTTCAGTTAAGCGCAGATCCCCTGTGGGAGCGGCGGTGCGACGATTCGACTTGCCCGCGAAAGCGGTGGGTCAGTCAACATCAATGTTTGCTGGGCCGACGTCATCGCGGGCAAGCCCGCTCCCACAGTTGAGTGCATTTCAAATCAATATAGCGGTGTGTTCAGCTCCATAAAAAAGCCCCGCCTGATCACTCAGGCGGGGCTTTTTAGTGGCTGATGGAATCAGACGAGGGGTTTAGGCTCGTGTTCTGCTTCCAAAGCCTTTGGGGCGTGCTCAACCACTGTTTCAGCAACCGGGGCTGGTGCCTCGATTACTTCGACAGCGGCCGGTGCTGCTGCGGCAGCTGCAGCGGCTGCCTCAGCTTCCTTGCGACGGCGACGCACTTCACGTGGGTCGTTCGGCGCGCGGCCGTTTTCGGTCAGGGCGCTGGCAGGTGCTGCTTCGACCACCGGGGCGGCGACTTCGGCAACCACTGGCGCTTCAACCACTGGCGCAGGCTCGGCAACCACAACCGGAGCGGCTTCAACCACTTCGGCAACCGGTGTAGGCGCTTCTTCTACCACGGGGGCAGAGGCTGGCGCTTCAACTGCAGCGGCTGGTTCGGCAGTCCACTGGAAGGCGGTCTGTTCTTCGCGAACTTCACGCACTGCCGGGGCGGCTTCTTCAACAACCGGCGCTTCAACCACGGGCTGAGGCTCAACCACCGGTGCAGGCTCGACAGCAGCCACTTCCACTTCTGGTTGGGTTTCGCGAACCGGTGCAACTTCCACTTCCGTAACCACTGGGGCTTCGATTGGGGTAGTTGCTTCAACAACCGGCGCTTCTACCAATGGGGTTTCAGCCACCGGTGCTTCTGGGGCTTCTACCGCAACAGTTTCTTCAACGGCAGCTGTGGCGCGTTCAGCTTGCTCGTGCGCCTGGGCTTCAGCCGGTGCGCTGATGACCGAGCTGGCAACGGCAGCCGTTACCGCCAGGCCGGCAGCCAATTCGGCGCCAGTTGGTTCGGTGGTGGCGGCTTCTGCGTTTTCGCCGGTCTCTTCCGAGCCTTCGATCACGTTACCGTTGGCATCACGTTGACGCTCGCGACGGTTGCTGCGACGACGCTGGCCACGGGAGCGGCGGCGTGGACGATCGCCTTCGGCGTTGTCCTGACCATCTTCCTGCAGTTGCTCTTCGCCGGTCAGCACTTCGTCTTCTTCGCTGGCAGCAGCTGCTTGCTCGGCGCGTGGTTGACGCTCTTCACGCGGTGGGCGCGGTTGGCGCTCTTCACGTGGGGCGCGTTCTTCACGCGGCTGGCGAGCCGGGCGTTCTTCACTGGCAGCTTCGCCAGCTACGGCAGGCGCTGCGTCCAGTGGCTCGCGCAGTTCACGTACACGTTCTTCACGCTCGCCACGTGGCTTGCGGTCTTCACGGGGTGCGCGTGGGGTGCGTGGTGCGCGCTCTTCACGCGGTGCACGTTCTTCGCGGGCTACGGTTGGGGTTTCTTCACGGGCTTCGCGAGGTGCGCGTTCTTCACGTGGTGCACGCTCTTCACGTGGTGCGCGTTCTTCACGCGGAGCACGTTCTTCGCGCGGCTTGCGCTCTTCGTCACGGCGACCGTTGCGGTTACGGCTTTGCTGACGGCCGTTGCGACGCTCTTCGTTGCGCGCCGGGCGCTCGGTGGCTGGTTTTTCAACCACAACCGGAGCCGCGGGCTCTTCTTTAGTTGCGAACAGGCTAACCAGAGACTTCACCAGGCCTTTGAACAGGCTTGGCTCAGGCAGGGCGGCCGGCGCGGCAACTTCAGCAGGCACCGGTGCGTTGGCGCGAGCTGGAGCCGTCTTCACCGCGGCTTCCTGGCGAACCAGAGTGCGGGTCGCGGCGGCTGGCTGGACTTCTTCGACTTCGGCAGCGGCAGCCGCGATTTCGTAGCTGGACTGGCCGCTGTGAGCTTCCGGGCTGTCATCACGCAGGCGCTGCACTTCGAAGTGCGGCGTCTCGAGGTGATCGTTCGGCAGGATGACGATACGGGCACGGGTGCGCAGTTCGATCTTGGTGATCGAGTTGCGTTTTTCGTTAAGCAGGAAGGCTGCAACCGGGATCGGCACTTGCGCGCGGACTTCGGCAGTGCGGTCTTTCAGGGCTTCTTCTTCGATCAGGCGCAGGATCGCCAGGGACAGCGATTCAACGTCACGGATGATGCCGGTGCCGTTGCAACGCGGGCAGACGATGCCGCTGCTCTCGCCCAAGGATGGGCGCAGGCGCTGACGGGACATTTCCAGCAGGCCGAAGCGCGAGATGCGGCCAACCTGTACGCGGGCACGGTCAGCTTCCAGGCATTCGCGGACTTTCTCTTCCACGGCGCGCTGGTTCTTGGCCGGGGTCATGTCGATGAAGTCGATCACGATCAGGCCGCCGATGTCACGCAGGCGCAGCTGGCGGGCGATTTCTTCAGCCGCTTCCAGGTTGGTCTGCAGGGCGGTTTCTTCGATGTCGCTGCCTTTGGTCGCACGCGCCGAGTTGATGTCGATGGACACCAGGGCTTCGGTCGGGTCGATCACAATGGAGCCGCCGGAAGGCAGTTCGACCACGCGCTGGAAGGCGGTCTCGATCTGGCTTTCGATCTGGAAACGGTTGAACAGCGGAACGCTGTCTTCGTACAGCTTGATCTTGCTGGCGTACTGCGGCATCACCTGGCGGATGAAGGTCAGCGCTTCGTCCTGGGCTTCAACGCTGTCGATCAGCACTTCGCCGATGTCCTGGCGCAGGTAATCGCGGATGGCGCGGATGATCACGTTGCTTTCCTGGTAGATCAGGAACGGCGCGGAACGATCCAGGGACGCTTCTTTAATAGCGGTCCACAGTTGCAGCAGGTAGTCGAGGTCCCACTGCATTTCTTCGCTGCTGCGGCCAAGGCCGGCAGTGCGAACGATCAGGCCCATGTCGGCTGGTGCGATCAAGCCGTTCAGCGCTTCACGCAGTTCGTTGCGCTCTTCGCCTTCGATGCGACGGGAGATGCCGCCGGCACGCGGGTTGTTCGGCATCAGGACCAGATAACGGCCAGCCAGGCTGATGAAGGTGGTCAGGGCGGCGCCCTTGTTGCCACGTTCTTCTTTTTCGACCTGAACGATAACTTCCTGGCCTTCGCTCAGGACGTCTTTGATGTTCACGCGGCCTTCAGGGGCTTTCTTGAAGTATTCGCGGGAGATTTCTTTGAGGGGCAGGAAGCCGTGGCGCTCGGAGCCGAAATCGACAAAGGCAGCCTCAAGGCTCGGTTCGATGCGAGTAATACGGCCTTTATAGATGTTGGCCTTCTTTTGCTCGCGTGCACCGGATTCGATGTCCAGGTCGTAGAGGCGTTGGCCATCTACCAGTGCAACACGCAACTCTTCGGGTTGAGTTGCGTTAATCAGCATTCTTTTCATGTTGTACCGTCGGTTTCCGGGCTGCCGGAAACGGCGTTCGGCACACACGACTTCTCACGGTCGGTGTCAGGTGCGTCAAGAGTGGTTGGCCACTCCAGTGTCCAGCAATAACGAGCCAATTGGGCCGGTATCGCGACGGACGCGTCCTGCTTGTTAGCGGTGGTGACAAAGGCACCACTTCAACAAAAGCTAAGGTCAGGAGGAGGAATCAACCGGCGACTGTGGACGAGATGAAGCGTCTAAATATAAGCCTAGTGCTACACGGTCCGACGGTTGTGCATCTCCACCCTACACGTATCCCTGATAATTCGGGTGCTGCCGCGCGCAGAATCCGCAGCGGGTTGGCATTTACCGTGTTCTCCAATGGGGAGTCCACGCTCATGGCTAAACAAGACTAGGTGTGGGCGACTGCGCTCTCACTCAGCTCTTAACAGGCGTTGTTTCCGAAGCATTCGCCATGGTCTGGCTCAAGACTGACTGCACTTTGTGAACTGGCCGTAAATATCGGCGCAGAACGCGAGTATTCACTCTGCTTTCTGCACTCGCTTCAGGCCTCATGTCACCTGCGCTTGTTACAATCTCGAGCCTTTCACGATGGCGAAAGCCCCGTAGGACGGCCTCGCGTCCTGATGAATTGCGATGGTCAGGGCCGGCAGTTTGCCGCAAGTCCTCTGTCCAGGCCGCTTTTGGCGGCGTTCGCGACTATAGCAGCAATGATTAAGTGCTTCAATTCCATAAAAAATTGTTATCATCGCCGCCATGACGACTACCGCCCCCCAGACCCCCAGCGTCCAGCTGCTCGAGGTCTCGCCGGAATATGCCGGCCAACGCATCGACAATTTTCTCCTGGCCAGGCTCAAAGGCGTGCCCAAGACCCTGATTTACCGCATCTTGCGTAAAGGCGAAGTGCGCGTGAACAAGGGCCGGATCAAGCCCGAGTACAAGCTGCAGGCGGGCGATATCGTTCGCGTGCCGCCGGTGCGCGTGCCTGAGCGTGACGAGCCCGTGCCGCTGGCCCAAGGCCTGTTGCAGCGCCTTGAAGCCTCGATTGTCTTTGAAGACAACAAGCTGATCGTGATCAACAAGCCGTGCGGCATTGCCGTTCACGGCGGCAGCGGCCTGACGTTCGGCGTGATCGAAGCCTTCCGCCAGTTGCGCCCGGATGCCAAGGAACTGGAGTTGGTCCACCGCCTGGACCGCGACACTTCCGGCCTGCTGATGATCGCCAAGAAGCGCAGCATGTTGCGTCACCTGCACACCGCCCTGCGTGGCGATGGTGTGGACAAACGCTACATGGCGCTGGTGCGTGGCAACTGGGCCAGTTCGATCAAGAGCGTTCGCGCGCCGTTGCAGAAGAGCAACCTGCGCTCCGGCGAACGCATGGTCGAAGTGGACGAGGAGGGCAAAGAAGCCCTGACCCTGTTCAAGGTGCTGCGCCGCTTCGGCGATTTCGCCACCCTGGTCGAGGCCAAGCCGGTGACCGGCCGCACCCACCAGATTCGCGTGCACACCTTGCACGCAGGCCACTGCATTGCTGGCGATACCAAATACGGTGACGAGGATTTCTCCAAGGAAATCCGCGACCTGGGCGGCAAGCGCCTGTTCCTGCATGCCTACATGCTGACGGTTCCACTGCCGGATGGCGGTGAGTTGAAACTGCAGGCGCCGGTCGATGAGATGTGGGCCAAGACCGTGGAGCGATTGAGTGTCGCACCTTGATTACAAGCTGCTGATCTTCGACTGGGACGGCACCCTGTGTGATTCCATTGGTCGGATCGTTGAATCAATGCATGTCGCCTCGACCCGGTCGGGCTTCGCGTTGTGCACTGATCTGGCGGTGAAAGGCATTATCGGCCTGGGCTTGCCTGAGGCGATACGTACCTTGTACCCCCAGATCAGCGACGCTGAACTGGTGACCTTTCGTGACCATTACGCTGACCACTACATTGCGCTGGAGGCCACGCCTTCGCCGTTATTCGACGGTGTAGTGCAGTCGCTGGAAGCGTTCCGCGCCGAGGGTTATCACCTGGCCGTGGCCACCGGTAAGGCCCGTCGCGGGCTGGACCGGGTGCTGAAGGCTCACGGTTATGAAGATTATTTCGACATCACCCGTGCAGCGGATGAAACCGCCAGCAAACCCCATCCTCTGATGCTGGAGCAGATCCTGGCGCACTGCGGCGTAGCGCCGCGCCAGGCCTTGATGGTGGGCGACGCCTCCTTTGACCTGATGATGGCGCGCAATGCCGGCATGGACAGTGTCGCGGTCAGCTACGGCGCCCAGGCTGCCGAGGCCTTGCAGCAGTACGAGCCGAGGCTGACGATTGATCATTTTTCTGAACTGCAGGCCTGGCTAAGCCGGGCCCAATAAGTCTTTGCTGGGGTTAATGGCATGAGTGACGAGTGGAAAGCGCCCGAAAAGGCCGAGAGCGGTGATGACAAAAGCTGGAAGCTGCTGGAGAAGACTCTCCTGGCCGGCGTCCAGGAGCAGCGTCGTTCGCGGCGTTGGGGGATTTTCTTCAAGCTGCTGACCTTTGTTTACCTGCTCGGCATGCTGGCGCTGTTCAGCCCGCTGATGGACATGGAAAAAAGCGCCACCCGTGGCAGCAACTACACCGCCTTGATCGAAGTGCGCGGGGTGATTGCCGACAAGGAGTCCGCCAGTGCCGACAATATCGTCAGCAGCCTGCGCGCCGCGTTTGAAGACCCCAAGGTCAAAGGCGTTATTCTGCGTATCAACAGCCCGGGTGGCAGCCCTGTGCAGTCGGGCTATGTGTATGACGAGATTCGCCGTCTGCGCGCATTGCATCCGGATACCAAGCTTTACGCGGTGATTTCCGACCTCGGCGCCTCAGGTGCCTATTACATCGCCAGCGCCGCTGACCAGATTTATGCCGATAAGGCCAGCCTGGTCGGCTCCATCGGTGTGACGGCGGCCGGTTACGGCTTTGTCGGCACCATGGAGAAGCTCGGTGTGGAGCGTCGCACCTACACCTCGGGCGAGCACAAGTCCTTCCTCGACCCGTTCCAGCCGCAAAAGGCTGATGAAACCCAGTTTTGGCAGGGCGTACTCGATACCACCCATCGTCAGTTCATCGCCAGCGTGAAGCAGGGGCGCGGCGATCGTCTGAAGGACAAAGACCATCCGGAGTTGTTCTCCGGTCTGGTGTGGTCGGGCGAGCAGGCGTTGCCGCTGGGTTTGATTGATGGCCTGGGCAGTGCCAGTTCGGTGGCGCGGGATGTGATTGGCGAGAAAGAATTGGTGGATTTCTCGGTTGAGGAGTCGCCGTTTGATCGCTTCTCCAAGAAGCTTGGCGCCAGCGTGGCGGAGAAATTGGCCCTGTACATGGGCTTCCAGGGCCCGACCTTGCGCTGAGATCCAGCAGGCGAAGAGTTTCAAGTGTGGGAGCGGGCTTGCCCGCGATAGCGGTTTGTCAGTTGGCATTTATAGCGGCTGGCCTACCGCTATCGCAGGTAAGCCAGCTCCCACATTTGGTTTTGTGGTGGGTTTAAGGGATCTGCACGCCTTCAGCCAGCAACATATCCACTAGGTGAATCAGTGGTAAGCCTATGAGGCTGGTGGCATCCGGCCCTTCAGTGCTCTGAAACAGGCTCACGCCCAGCCCTTCAGCCTTGAAGCTGCCGGCACAGTCATAAGGCTGCTCGGCGCGCAGGTAGCGCTCAATGCGCTCCACGTCCAATACGCGCATGTGTACGGTAAACGGCACGCAGTCGACCTGGCAGTGCCCGGTCTCGCTGTTAAGCAGTGCCAGGCCGGTGAGGAAGGTCACGCGCTTGCCGCTGGCTGCCAACAATTGTTCGCGGGCATTTTCGAAGGTGTGGGGCTTGCCGATGATCCGACCGTCGAGCGCGGCCACCTGGTCCGAGCCAATAATCAGATGCCTTGGATGGCTATGGGCAAGGGCGCGGGCTTTCTCTTCGGCCAGGCGTTTGACCAGCTCGATGGCGGACTCATTTTCGCGGTGGCTTTCGTCGATGTCCGGCGAGCTGCAGATGAACGGCAGGTGCAGGCGGCTCAGCAATTCCCGGCGGTAAACCGAGCTGGATGCGAGTAATAAAGGCAGCATGGGCGTCTCCTTAAGGCAGTTGGAGATTCTAGCGAGGCGACCCGCTGACGCACAGGGCTGAATTTCCTTTGACATGGCTGGGTGCATCCCTATAATGCTGCGCCTATGTTGAATGACCCGATTCCACCTCACGTTGACCCGCGCAAATTGGCAGATCGTGGCACTTCCCTTCAAGGTGAATTGCTGCTGGCCGATTTGGAGAGACTCTGCGACCCGCTTTCCGACACTGTCGGTACGGTGCAGGCCAAATTCGTTTTTGAACGAGATGAACGTAAGTCTGTGGTAATCCACAGTTTTATCGACACCGAAGTCAAAATGGTTTGCCAGCGTTGTCTTGAGCTGGTCACCCTGCCGATTCACAGTGAATGCAGTTACGCTGTGGTGAAGGAGGGTGCGAATACCCAGTCGTTGCCGAAAGGTTATGACGTGCTGGAACTGGGCGAAGATCCTTTGGATCTGCATGCACTGATCGAGGAAGAGCTTCTGCTCGCCTTGCCCATTGTGCCTGCTCATCATCCGGAAGAATGCCAGCAGCCGGAGGGTCTCGATGACGAGGCCGAGCCGAGCGAGGACGAGGTAACGCGGTCCAACCCGTTCAGTGTATTGGCGCAGTTAAAGCGTGACCCAAACGTTTAGGAGTTAATCAATTATGGCTGTTCAGCAGAACAAAAAATCCCGCTCTGCCCGTGACATGCGTCGTTCGCACGACGCCCTGACGGCGAGCACTCTGTCTGTAGAAAAAACCACTGGTGAAATTCACCTGCGTCACCACGTATCGCCAGAAGGCGTATACCGTGGCCGTAAAGTGATCGACAAGGGCGCTGACGAGTAATCACTTGTCTGCTCAAGTCATCGCGATTGACGCAATGGGCGGGGACTTCGGTCCCCGCAGCATTGTTCAGGCTTGCATTGCCAGCCTGGCTGCTACGCCCTCGCTGCACCTGACCCTCGTCGGTCAACTCTCCCTTCTTGAAGAACTGATTGCCAGCTATCCGGCGGTGGATCGCGCGCGCCTGACGATTACGCCGGCCAGCGAAACCATCAGTATGGACGACAAGCCGGCGACAGCCCTGCGTGGCAAGCCTGACTCTTCAATGCGGGTGGCCCTTGAGTTGCTGCGTGATGGCAAGGTGCAAGCCTGTGTCAGTGCGGGCAATACCGGGGCGTTGATGGCGTTGTCGCGGCATGTGCTCAAGACGTTGCCCGGTATTGATCGGCCGGCGATGGTCGCGGCGATTCCTACGCAGAAAGGCTACTGCCAACTGCTGGACCTGGGCGCGAACGTCGATTGCAGTGCCGAGCATTTGTTTCAGTTCGCCGTGATGGGCTCGGTGGCTGCCGAGGCGCTGGGCGTGAACCGACCGCGGGTGGCGTTGCTGAATATCGGCACTGAGGACATTAAGGGCAACCAGCAGGTCAAGCTCGCCGCCACCTTGTTGCAAGGTGCGCGGGGCTTGAACTACATCGGCTTTGTCGAAGGTGACGGCTTGTACCGGGGCGAAGCCGATGTGGTGGTGTGCGACGGGTTTGTCGGCAATATCCTGCTCAAGTCCAGCGAAGGCCTGGCGACCATGATTGCCACGCGTATCGAGGCCTTGTTCAAGCAGAACCTGGCCTCACGCCTGGTCGGCGCCCTGGCGCTGCCGTTGATGCGTCGCTTGCAGGCTGACCTGGCGCCGGCGCGGCACAACGGTGCGAGCTTTCTGGGGTTGCAGGGCATTGTCGTTAAGAGCCACGGTTCGGCGGGCGTGCAAGGCTTTCAAAGTGCGATTGCGCGGGCGTTGATCGAGATCCAGGAAAACCTGCCGCAACGCTTGCACGGCCGTCTTGAGGACTTGTTGCCTTAGGCGAATCGGCCCGGGAGTGCTTAAATGTGACCGGCCAGTTCAATTGACCATCCAATCTGTCAGTTTCGTACGCTCCCAACCTTGGATTCATCTCAAAATCGGGAGTGCGCATTTTTGACGACCAGATCATTAGGGGCTTGTTACATGTCTACATCCCTCGCATTCGTCTTTCCAGGGCAGGGTTCGCAGTCCCTCGGCATGTTGGCCGAGTTGGGCGCGCAACATCCGCTGATCCTGGAAACTTTCAAGGAAGCTTCCGATGCCCTGGGTTACGACCTATGGGCGCTGACCCAGCAGGGGCCGGAAGAGCAACTCAATCAAACCGATAAAACTCAGCCGGCCATCCTGACCGCTTCGATCGCCCTGTGGCGCTTGTGGCTGGCCGAAGGCGGCGCGCGCCCGGCTTACGTGGCCGGTCACAGCTTGGGCGAATACAGCGCCCTGGTGGCCGCAGGCAGCCTGACCTTGGGTGAAGCGGTCAAGCTGGTCGAGCGTCGTGGCCAACTGATGCAGGAAGCCGTGCCGGCCGGGCAGGGCGGCATGGCCGCTATCTTGGGCCTGGACGATGCTGTGGTGATCGAAGCCTGCGCCGAAGCGGCCCAAGGCGAAGTGGTCAGCGCGGTGAATTTCAACTCCCCTGGCCAGGTGGTGATCGCCGGTGCCAAGGCGGCGGTTGAACGTGCCATCGAAGGCTGCAAGGCCCGTGGCGCCAAGCGCGCCCTGCCATTGCCGGTCAGCGTGCCGTCCCACTGCGAGCTGATGCGCCCGGCCGCTGAGCGTTTTGCCGAGTCCATCGCCGCCATCAACTGGCAGGTGCCGCAGATCCCGCTGGTGCAGAACGTTAGCGCGGCCGTTGCCGCCGACCTCGACACCCTCAAGCGCGACCTGCTCGAGCAACTCTACAAGCCTGTGCGCTGGGTTGAGTCAGTGCAGACCCTGGCCGCCAATGGCGCTACCACGCTTGTCGAGTGTGGCCCGGGCAAAGTCCTGGCTGGCTTGAACAAGCGCTGCGCCGACGGCGTTTCGACTGCCAACCTCAATACCCCGGATGCCTTTGCTGCCGCTCGCGCGGCACTGGCCTGAATCCCTGATCCCCGAACTTAGGAGAAGCCTGCATGAGTCTGCAAGGTAAAGTTGCACTGGTTACCGGCGCCAGCCGTGGCATTGGCCAGGCGATCGCCCTGGAACTGGGCCGTCAGGGCGCCGTTGTTATCGGCACTGCCACGTCCGCCTCGGGTGCCGAGCGTATCGCCGCCACCTTGAAGGAAAACGGCGTTCAGGGCACCGGCCTTGAGCTGAACGTGACCAGCGATGAGTCGGTTGCCGCTGTCCTGGCTG
Source organism: Pseudomonas sp. ArH3a (assembly GCF_022648765.1). Taxonomy (NCBI): domain Bacteria; kingdom Pseudomonadati; phylum Pseudomonadota; class Gammaproteobacteria; order Pseudomonadales; family Pseudomonadaceae; genus Pseudomonas; species Pseudomonas sp. ArH3a. Next base: position 5,377,267 of record NZ_CP080330.1, on the reverse strand, counting down.
AAATCACTGCACAGTTCGGCGCGCCGGCTATTCTGGTGAACAACGCCGGTATTACCCGCGACAACCTGATGATGCGCATGAAAGACGACGAGTGGTACGACGTGGTCGATACCAACTTGAACAGCCTGTTTCGCCTGTCCAAGGGTGTTTTGCGCGGCATGACCAAGGCGCGTTGGGGTCGAATTATCAATATTGGCTCCGTAGTGGGTGCCATGGGCAACGCAGGCCAAGTAAACTACGCGGCGGCTAAAGCCGGTCTGGAAGGTTTCAGCCGTGCATTGGCCCGTGAAGTCGGCTCGCGGTCGATTACGGTCAACTCGGTGGCCCCAGGGTTCATCGACACTGATATGACCCGCGAACTGCCCGAAGCACAGCGTGAAGCGCTGCTGACGCAGATTCCGCTGGGCCGTCTGGGCCAGGCTCAAGAGATCGCAAATGTGGTCACTTTCCTGGCATCCGACGGTGCGGCATACGTGACTGGGGCTACAATCCCGGTGAACGGCGGGATGTACATGAGTTAAATTGTGACGGATCGCTTCAAAAAAATGTCATACGAGCTGTCTAAAATCCGTTATAAAGCTGCAACTTAATTTATAGGCAGGTGGCGGACCGGGTACAGGGTGAAGCTTTCAGTTGAAAAGCTGAAATGGCTTTCTATACACTTACCCACTGGCCAGCTGCCTGAATTTGTCCATTAGGAGTTAAACAAGGTATGAGCACCATCGAAGAGCGCGTCAAGAAAATCGTTGCCGAGCAACTGGGCGTCAAAGAAGAAGAAGTGACCAACACTGCTTCCTTCGTAGAAGACCTGGGTGCCGATTCCCTTGACACCGTTGAGCTGGTGATGGCTCTGGAAGAGGAATTCGAGACCGAAATCCCGGACGAAGAAGCTGAAAAAATCACTACTGTTCAAGCTGCTATCGACTACGTTACGAACCACCAGGCGTAATAGTTTGTAGTCGTCGCTTGCTGTTAGGGAAAAACCGCACTGCTGTAACGGCGTGCGGTTTTTTCTTTAGCTCTGATGAGACTTTTGGTCTGATGAAGCGTGAGCGCTAGCGAAGTGTCGTCATCAAGAAAAAGGAGAGTGCTGTGTCGCGTAGACGCGTCGTAGTCACCGGTATGGGTATGTTGTCGCCACTGGGTACGGATGTGCCAAGCAGTTGGCAGGGCATTCTGGCTGGCCGCAGTGGTATCGGTCTGATCGAACACACGGACCTTTCTGCCTATTCCACCCGTTTTGGCGGCTCGGTAAAGGGCTTCAATGTCGAGGAATATCTCTCGATCAAAGAGTCCCGCAAACTCGACCTGTTCATTCAATACGGCCTGGCCGCCGGTTTTCAGGCGGTGCGTAATGCCGGCCTGGAAGTCACCGACGCCAACCGTGAGCGCATCGGTGTGGCCATGGGTTCGGGTATTGGCGGTTTGACCAATATCGAAGAAACCAGCCGCACGCTGCACGATTCCGGCCCCCGTCGAATTTCACCGTTCTTCGTCCCGGGCTCGATCATCAATATGATTTCCGGTTTCCTGTCCATCCACCTCGGTGCACAGGGGCCTAACTACGCCATTGCGACGGCGTGCACCACGGGTACGCACTGCATCGGCATGGCAGCACGCAACATCGCCTATGACGAAGCTGACGTGATGATCGCCGGTGGCGCCGAGATGGCCGCCTGCGGCCTGGGCATGGGCGGCTTCGGCGCGTCCCGTGCGCTGTCGACGCGCAACGACGAGCCGACCCGTGCCAGTCGTCCGTGGGACAAGGGCCGTGACGGCTTTGTACTGTCCGACGGCGCCGGTGCGCTGGTACTGGAAGAGTTGGAGCACGCCAAGGCGCGTGGTGCCACGATCTACGCGGAGCTGATCGGCTTTGGCATGAGCGGTGATGCCTACCACATGACCTCGCCACCGTCCGACGGTGCCGGTGCTGCGCGTTGCATCACCAACGCCTTGCGCGATGCGAAGGTCAACGCCGACCAGGTGCAGTACATCAACGCCCACGGCACCTCGACCATGACCGGCGACCTGGCGGAAGCCGAAGCCATCAAGTCGGTGTTCGGTGAGCACGCCTATAAGCTGGCGGTCAGCTCCACCAAGTCCATGACCGGCCACCTGTTGGGTGCGGCGGGCGCGGTCGAGGCAATCTTCAGTGTGATGGCCATCAAGGATCAGGTCGCTCCGCCGACCATCAACCTTGATGAGCCGGACGAAGGCTGCGACCTGAACTTCGTGCCTCACGAAGCGCAGCCGATGCCGATCGACGTGGTGATCTCCAACTCGTTCGGTTTTGGTGGCACCAACGGTTCCCTGGTGTTCCGCCGGTTCACGCAGTGATGCACAGCTGGGTCGACGGTCAGCCAGCGGACAACGTGCCCCTGAAAGATCGCGGCCTGGCGTACGGTGATGGGGTGTTTGAAACCATCGCCGTCAAGGCCGGGCAGCCTGTGCTGCTCGACCGTCACCTGCAACGCCTTGACGAGGGTTGCAGGCGCCTAGCCTTGGTTACGGACCCAAAGCTTGTCCGTAACGAAGTGCTGGCGTATGCCGCCGCCCTTGGCGACGGTGTTCTCAAATTGATCCTCACCCGCGGCGACAGCTTGCGCGGTTATGGCATCAACCCAGGCGCCCCGGTGCGCCGTCTCTTGCAGGGCAATCCGCCCGCTACTTATCCCCCCGCGTATGGAACCGACGGCATCCGCCTGTTTCCGTGCGCCACCCGCTTGGCCGAGCAGCCGTTGCTCGCCGGTCTCAAGCACCTTAATCGCCTGGAACAAGTGATCGCCCGCGCCGAGTGGCAGGACGTTGAGCACGCCGAAGGATTGATGCTGGATATGTCCGGGCGCGTCATCGAGGGCGTGTTCAGCAACCTGTTCCTGGTGCGCAACGGCGTGTTAACGACCGCCGATCTGAATCGTTGCGGGGTCGCCGGAGTCATGCGCGCCGAGATTCTGGCCCAGGCTCAAGCACTTGGCATGCCGCTGGACGTGGCCGACATTAGCCTTGAGCAGTTGCAGCAGGCCGACGAGGTTTTTGTTTGCAACAGCGTCTATGGCATTTGGCCGGTGCGTGGCTGTGCTGCGATGAGCTGGCCGGTTGGGCCGCTCACCCGTAAACTGCAGGCCATTGTTCGCGCGCTATTGGATATTTGAGTTGATACGAAAACTGGTTTTACTGCTGCAGATCGGCCTGGTCTCGGCAGGCTTGCTGCTGGGCTTCTCGGCCTGGAAGCTTGACTCTGCCTTGAAGCAGCCCCTGAATCTGACCCAGGAACAATTGCTCGATGTACCGGCGGGGTCGACCCCGACGGGGACTTTCAATCGCCTCGAAGCCGAAGGCGTGCTCGATGATGCCTTCTGGTTGCGCCTGTACTGGCGTTTCAACCTCGACGGCCAGCCGCTGCACAGCGGCGAATACCGCATGACCCCCGGCCTCACCGCCGAAGGCCTGATCGGCCTGTGGCAGCGCGGCGAAGTGGTGCAATACAGCCTGACGTTGGTGGAGGGCTGGAACTTCCGCCAAGTGCGATCGGCCCTGGCCAAGCATGAAAAGATCGTGCAGACCCTGTCTGGCCTGAGCGACAGCGAAGTGATGGATAAGCTCGGCCACCCTGGCGTGTTCCCCGAAGGGCGGTTCTTTCCTGATACCTACCGCTTCGTGCGCGGCATGACCGACGTCGAATTCCTGAAAAAAGCCTACAACCGCCTGGACGATGTGCTCGCTCAAGAGTGGAGCAAGCGCGCCGCTGATGCGCCCTACACCGACCCTTACCAAGCGCTGATCATGGCTTCCCTGGTCGAGAAAGAGACCGGCGTGCCGCAAGAGCGCGGGCAGATCGCGGGCGTCTTTGTGCGGCGGATGAAGATCGGCATGCTGCTGCAAACCGACCCAACGGTGATCTACGGCTTGGGTGAACGCTACAACGGCAAGCTGACCCGTGCGCACCTCAAGGAAGCCAACCCCTACAACACCTACATGGTTGCCGGCTTGCCGCCGACGCCGATCGCGATGGTCGGCCGCGAGGCGATCCATGCTGCGTTGAACCCGGTGCCGGGCAGCAGCCTGTATTTCGTCGCCCGTGGCGATGGCAGCCATACTTTCTCCGATGACCTGGATGCGCATAATGCCGCCGTGCGTGAGTTTCAGCTCAAGCGCCGCGCCGATTACCGTTCCAGCCCGGCGCCAGTGGTGAAACCACCGGAAGACGCGGCGCCATCTGCCGATGCGCCGGCGCAAGCACCGGGTGAAACGCCCGCCGAGCCTGCGCGGGACACCGCCGCGCCGCAAAGCCCGCAATGACTCTGACTAAGGACCGCCTGTGACTGGCTTGTTTATTACCCTGGAAGGCCCGGAAGGCGCCGGCAAAAGCACCAACCGCGATTATCTGGCCGAGCGCTTGCGTTCGCAGGGCGTCGAGGTGGTGTTGACCCGTGAGCCCGGCGGCACGCCGCTGGCCGAGCGCATCCGTGAAGTGCTGCTGGCCCCAGGTGAAGAACAGATGAACCCGGACACCGAGCTGCTGCTGGTGTTTGCCGCCCGCGCCCAGCACCTGGCCGAAGTGATCCGCCCAGCCCTGGCACGTGGCGCCGTGGTGATCTGTGACCGTTTTACCGATTCGACCTACGCCTACCAAGGCGGTGGCCGCGGCTTGTCCCTGGCGCGTATCGCCACCTTGGAAACGTTCGTCCAGGGCGACTTGCGCCCTGACCTGACGCTGTTGTTCGATCTGCCGGTGGAAGTGGGCATGGCTCGCGCCAGTGCCCGGGGGCGCCTGGACCGTTTCGAACTGGAAGGCCAAGTCTTCTTCGACGCCGTGCGCACAGCGTTTCTCCAGCGTGCCGAGGCTGAGCCTGCGCGTTATCACCGGTTGGACGCGTCCCAGCCCCTGACGCAGGTACAGCAGGCCATCGACGCCCTATTGCCGACTCTGCTGGAGCGTGCCCGTGGCTGAAGCCTATCCGTGGCAGGACAGCCTCTGGCAGCAACTGGCCGGCCGTGCTCAGCACGCCCACGCCTATCTGCTGCATGGGCCGGCGGGTATCGGCAAGCGTGCCTTGGCCGAGCGCTTGATGGCCAGTCTGCTATGCCAGCGCCCGGTCAGTCTGGAAGCCTGCGGTGCGTGCAAATCCTGCCTGCTGCTCAAGGCCGGCAGCCACCCTGATAACTACCTGCTGGAACCCGAGGAAGCCGACAAGGCGATCAAGGTCGACCAGGTGCGTGACCTCGTCAGCTTTGTGGTGCAGACCGCGCAGATGGGCGGGCGCAAGGTGGTGCTGATCGAGCCGGTGGAGGCGATGAACATCAATGCCGCCAACGCCTTGCTCAAAAGCCTCGAAGAACCGTCGGGCGATACCGTGCTGTTGCTGGTCAGCCACCAGTCCAGCCGCTTGTTACCGACCATTCGCAGCCGCTGCGTGCAGCAGGCTTGCCCGTTGCCGAGCGAAGCCATGAGCTTGCAGTGGCTGGCGCAGGCGCTGCCGGAGTGCTCCGAAGACGAACGGGTTGAACTGCTGATCCTGGCCGCAGGTTCACCGCTCGCGGCCGTGAAGCTGCAAGCCCAAGGCGTGCGCGAGCAACGGGCTTTGGTCGTGGATGGCGTGAAAAAGCTGCTCAAGCAAGAGTTGTCCGCGACACAACTGGCCGAAAGCGCCTGGAAGGATATTCCGTTGCTGCTGCTGTTTGACTGGTTCTGTGACTGGTCGAGCCTGATCCTGCGCTACCAGTTGACCCAGGATGAAAGCGGCCTGGGCCTGCCGGACATGCGCAAGGTGGTGCAGTACCTCGCGCAGAAAAGCGCGCAAGACAAAGTGCTGAACATCCAGGACTGGATTCTGGCCCAGCGCCAGAAGGTCCTGGGCAAAGCCAACCTCAACCGCGTGCTGTTGCTCGAAGCATTGCTGGTGCAGTGGGTCGGCTTGCTCGGCCGGCGTTAATTTCCGTGGCCGACGGTTGTATCGTTGGCCAGACACGTTCCGTGGCTCACCTTTACCGGACTAAGTTGTAACTTCCTATGCTCGTAGATTCCCATTGCCACCTTGATCGCCTCGACCTTGCCCAGCACGGTGGCTCCCTTGACGCTGCCCTTGAAGCGGCGCGCCAGCGTGGAGTAGGGCACTTCCTGTGCATCGGCGTGAGCGCCGAGAACGCCGCCGACGTCAAAGCGCTGGCTGATCGTTATGCCGATGTCGATTGTTCGGTGGGCATCCACCCGCTGGATCTCAAACCCGGTGAAGCGCTGGCCCTGGATTGGCTACTGGGTGAACTCAACCACCCACGCGTGGTGGCGATTGGCGAAACCGGCCTGGATTACCACTACGAGCCCGAAGCCGCCCAATTGCAGCAGGCATCCTTCCGCCTGCACCTGCAAGCCGCCCAGCAAACCGGCAAGCCGGTGATTGTCCACACCCGGGGCGCCCGCGCCGACACGCTCACGCTGCTGCGCGAAGCCGCATTGCCACAGGCTGGCGTGCTGCACTGCTTCACCGAAGACTGGGACATGGCCAAGGCCGCGCTGGACCTGGGCTTCTACATTTCCCTGTCGGGTATCGTCACCTTCCGCAACGCCGACGCCCTGCGTGACGTGGCGCGCCAGGTGCCGGCCGACCGCCTGCTGGTGGAAACCGATTCGCCGTACCTGGCGCCCATCCCCCATCGTGGCAAGCCGAACCTGCCGGAATACGTGCGGGACGTGGCGGATTACCTGGCGATGCTGCGCGGCGAATCCTACGAGCGCTTTGCCGAGCAGACCACCGAGAACTTCAAGCGCCTGTTCCCGCTCGCCCACGTTGCCGGCTGATAAGGCCTAATCGCAGGCAAAAAAAACCCGGGTTCTGGGGGGGGAATCCGGGCTAAGACCATTAGGAGTAAAACAAGAGTACGCAGTCCGTCGGTACCCAGGTCGACGCGTCACTTGGGGGAGATGTCACGTCGACAGTTCAAGTATTGATCAGTATCCCGTTCAGTCCAGTCGCATCTGATCGTTTTTTAAACAGATTTGGAATACGCGCGCTTCGCTTGAGTTCTCATTGAGCAGGTGCACGGCGCCCTTGGGCACGTCTCGTTTCTGACTGATATCAATGAAATCGTTGGCGTGCTGAAGCTAAAGTGCGTGACGGGTTCACATAGACGTTGCCCAACGACTGTTCAGTCGGGATAATCCCTCGTACTGGGTAAATCGTATCGTCATGTAGCCGTGGCCATGCACAACCCTCCTAATATTCACCTCTGCAGACCTCTCCCTCATGCAAAAAGAACCCCGTAAGGTCCGTGAGTTTCGCCGCCGTGAGCAGGAAATTCTCGACACCGCACTCAAGTTGTTCCTCGAACAAGGTGAAGACAGCGTCACCGTCGAGATAATTGCGGATGCCGTGGGTATCGGCAAAGGCACGATCTACAAGCATTTCAAATCTAAGGCCGAGATCTATCTGCGCCTGATGCTCGACTACGAGCGCGACTTGAACGAGCTGCTGCATTCGGCCGATGTCGACAAGGACAAGGAAGCGCTGTCCCGGGCCTACTTCGAGTTCCGCATGCGTGACCCGCAGCGTTACCGCCTGTTCGATCGCCTGGAAGAGAAGGTGGTCAAGGGCCATCAGGTGCCGGAAATGGTCGAGGAGCTGCACAAGATCCGCGCCTCGAACTTCGAGCGCCTGACTCTGTTGATCAAAGGCCGCATCAGCGAAGGCAAGCTTGAAGACGTGCCACCGTATTTCCACTACTGCGCTGCCTGGGCCTTGGTGCATGGCGCCGTGGCGCTGTACCACTCGCCGTTCTGGAGCAATGTGCTGGAAGATCAGGAAGGCTTCTTCCAGTTCCTGATGGACATCGGCGTGCGCATGGGCAACAAGCGTAAGCACAGCGCCGAGCTGCCAAGTGCTGAGCCCAAGAGTGGCGAAACCCCCGCGACTTAAGCCGTTCCCGACACTACTGGCGCAATGATTTACTGCCAGTTGCAGTACCCCAGGAATATACTCAGGCAAGGACCTTGCTAAAAGTTGATTTATAAGTCAGCTTTTAGCGCGCCCGAACAATCCTCTGCCGGAGTGATCCATGATCGTTGATCGTCAAGGCAGGCGGTTTCGCAATTTGCGGATCAGCCTGACCTCAGCCTGCAATTACGCGTGTACCTACTGCGTGCCTAACGGCAAGCGGCTGGTGGCTGCCCAGGACGAGCTCTCGGCCGAGGCCATGGCCCGTGGCGTGGCGTATCTGATCGAAGCGGCGGGCATCGAGCGCCTGCGCATCACTGGCGGCGAGCCGCTGGTCAGTCCTAAATTGGAAGCCTTCATGCGCGCGGTGGGTGGGATGGGCCTCAGTGATATCAGCCTGACCACCAACGGCCAATTGCTCGCACGCAAGCTGCCATTGCTGGTAGAGGCCGGCATCCGCCGCATCAACGTCTCCCTCGACACCCTGGACGCCGACGCCTTCCGCACCATTGCCCGTGGCGGCGACCTGGCCACCGTGCTCGATGGCATGGACCAGGCCCGCGCTGCCGGGATCAAGATCAAAGTGAACATGGTGCCGTTGCGCGGGCAGAACCTCGACCAGGTCATGCCGCTGCTCGACTACTGCCTGGAGCGTGGCTACGAGCTGCGCTTTATCGAGCTGATGCGCATGGGCCACCTGGCCAAGGACTCCAACGCGTTCCTGCAGCAATTCGTCAGCTTGCAGCAACTGCTCAGCCTGATCGGCGAACACCACGAATACCTGCAAGCCAATGCGCCGGTCGACGCCACGGCAGTGCGCTACGAAGTGCCGGGCAAGGGCTTCTTTGGTGTGATAGCCAACGAAAGCGTGCCGTTCTGTCGTACCTGTTCGCGGCTGCGGCTGTCGTCCACGGGTTGGTTGCATGGTTGCCTGTCGTCGAGCAACCGTCACTACGTCGGCGACCTGCTCGACCAGCCGCGCCACCAGGCGCTGCCGGCCTTGCAGGGTTTGTTGATGAAGGCCCTGGGTGACAAACAGGAAGTGGCCTTCTCCGGCGGTGCGACCATCATGAAAATCATTGGCGGCTGACGCCGAGTCTCAAGCTTGTAGCTAATATCTGCTCCTCTGGCGCGGATTCTGCATCTCACGCCCATTCGCCGGTTTTCCGTCACCGGCTTCTGGAGGATTAGGATGCGAAGTCTGGTTTTGTTGCTGGCGTCATTGACGCTGAGTGGTTGCATGACCGTCAGCGATATGGCCGAAGGCACCCGCTATCAGATGAGCGACGCCGGGTTGCTGGACCACAGTGATACGCGCCGCACCGCGTCGATTCGCATACAGCCGGACTCTTTTGTGTTTATCGCCCAGGGTGTGTTTGTGCCGCCGGGCAGCGCCTATCCGCGCCCTAACGTGGTGGCTGAGGAAGCCTTCAACGGTTTCGTCGAATATTTCCCGATGGTGCGTCGCGCCCACAAGCCTGAAGGCCTGGAACAGGCCATGTCCGAAGCCCGCGCGGCGGGTGCGCATTACCTGCTGTATTGCCGCTTCGCGGCAGCCGATGACCGTATCGGCAATACCGACGAGTGGACCGATCAACAGGCCCTGGACCGCGTCGGGATCGACACTGGCGTCATTCAGATCATGTTGATCGAGACCAGCACCCAGTATTTGATTGATACTGCACGTATTCGCAGTCGTGGCGGTTTACTGACGTTCCACGACAACAAGCCAGAAGATCTGATTGCCCGCCCACTGGCGCAGTACGCCCGGAGCCTGCTGGGTATGAGTAATCAGTAAGCCAGAGGAGCGCCCGATGACCGATTCCGCCAAGGCCAATGACCTATTGGCCCAACTGCCCAAGGGCAAGGGGCCGGCACCGGTACACCTGTGGAACCCGGATTTTTGCGGCAACATCGACATGCGCATCGCCCGCGACGGCACGTGGTTCTACCAAGGCACGCCGATCGGGCGTAAGCCGATGGTCAAGCTGTTCTCCAACATCATCCGCCGCGATGGCGATGATTACTTCCTGGTCACGCCCGTGGAAAAGGTCGGCATCAGCGTCGATGATGCGCCGTTTGTCGCGGTGACCCTGGAGGTCGAAGGGCAGGGCGAGAGCCAAGTACTGCGCTTCAGCACCAACGTTGACGATCAAATCGAAGCCGGCCTCGAACACCCGCTGCGTGTCGTCATCGACCCAGTCACCCAGGAACCGGCGCCGTACCTGCGGGTGCGCACCAACCTTGAAGCCCTCGTGCACCGCAACGTGTTCTACCAACTGGTGGAGCTTGCGGTCAGCCGTCCGATCAACGGTCAGAACTGGCTGGGCGTCTGGAGCGGCGGTGAGTTTTTCCGCATCGGCCTGGAACCCTGAGGCCGGCTTTTTCATCCTCCTGAAATAATGTGCTTGCTGTCATTAGGCGCTTTCGGTTATCAGTTTGTACATGATTAGACATGTCCGATTTGATAAGAAAAAACGCGTCGTCGACGAGCTCATCCGCCGTATCGAGGGTGGAGTGATGGCCGACGGGTTCCTGCTGCCGGGCGAGCATCAGTTGGCCGAGGAATTCGCGGTCAGCCGTGGCACCCTGCGCGAAGCCTTGGCTGAGCTCAAACGCCGCAACTACATCGCCACCCAGAGCGGCGTAGGTTCCATCGTCACCTTTGACGGCATGGTCCTCGACCAACGCAGCGGCTGGGCCCAGGCTTTGGCTGACACCGGCGCGCAGGTGACCACCGACATCCTGCGCCTGGACGCCGTGACCCGTCCGGACCTGTTCAGCCGTTTCGGCAGCGACCAGTTCATCGCCCTCGACCGCCGTCGGCGCACCACTGACGGCACGGCCGTGTCGCTGGAGCGCTCGCTGATGCCCGCCACCGGTGGCCTGGAAAGCCTGCCCCGCGTCGGCCTGATCGACAACTCCCTGACCATCACCCTGGCGGCCTACGGCTACATCGGTGCCGAAGGTGACCAATGGATCGGCGCCGAGCCGCTGAGCGACGAAGACGCCGAGTTGCTAGGCCGTCCGGCCGGCACGGTATTTCTCAAGGCCTCGCGCACCACCTACGACCGTCGCGAGCGCTTCATGGAGTACGTCGAAAGCCTGCTCGACCCTCTGCACTTTCGTCTGCATCTGCAGTTTGGAGCTTCAAAATGACCGCGGAAAATCGCGCGCTTGGCGCCTTCTACGGCTTGGCCTTGGGCGACGCTCTGGGCATGCCCACCCAGTCCTTGAGCCGCGAGCAGGTGCAGCAGCGCTTCGGGGCCATCACCGGCCTGGAGGACGCCGATGGCGACCAACCGATTGCGCCGAATATGCCGGCCGGTTCGATCACCGATGACACTGAACAGGCGATCCTGGTCGGCGAGTTGCTGGTCGAAGGCAAGGGCAAGATCGAACCGACCGTGCTCGCCCAACGCCTGATCGACTGGGAAGCGGTGATGCGCGCCAAGGGCTCCCAGGATTTGCTCGGGCCATCGACCAAGCGCGCCATCGACATGATCCTCGCCGGCCACACCCCGGAAGAATCCGGGCGCTACGGCACCACCAATGGCGCCGCGATGCGTATCACGCCGGTGGGGATCGCCGCCGATGTCAGCGACCCGGCGCAGTTTATCCAGGCCGTGATTCAGGCCTGCCAGGTCACCCATAACACCACGCTGGGTATCTCCAGTGCGGCGGCGGTGGCCGCGGTGGTCTCGGCCGGCATCAACGGCGTGGACCTGGGCGAAGCACTCAACATTGGCACCCAGGTTGCCCAGCAGGCCGAACGCCACGGCCACTGGATTGCCGGTGGACGCATTTCCACGCGAATCAGTTGGGCACGGACCTTGAGCGTCGGCAGCGGCGACAAGGCCTTGTTTGCCGACCTGCTCTACGAATTGATCGGCACCTCCGTCGCGTCCCAGGAATCGGTAGTGGTCTCGTTTGCCCTCGCGCAACAAGTGGCGGTGGGTGCGATGAATGCCTTTGAGGCCGTGTGCCTGGCCGCCAGCCTTGGCGGCGACACCGACACCATCGCCGCGATCCTCGGCGCGATGTTGGGCGCGTGTTTGGGCATGCAGTGCTGGCCTGAGGCGATGATTGAACAGGTCAAGCAGGTCAATGGCCTGGATTTGCAGGCGCTGGTGCAAGGGCTGCTCGAAATTCGATAAGCGCCGCAGGCAAACAGGTGGGAGCGGGCTTGCTCGCGAAATCGGTGTATCAGGTGGCCTATCAGTTGGCTGAACCACCGCTATCGCAGGCAAGCCAGCGCCCACATTGAGCCCAGTTTGAGTCAGGACGACCGATTGAAGCTTTGACTATCTGCCACAACCACAACAATACAGGCACCAGGAGCATCTCCCTCATGAGCACCCCGTCTAGCGGCCAAAGCGCCGGGCAATTGGAAACACGCGGTATCGAACCGGTCCCTGAAGGCGAGTGTAACGGCCATCCGCTGCAGCTGTTCTGGGTGTGGTTCGCGGCCAACATCAGCATCCTCGGCTTGCCGCTCGGCGCGACCCTCGTGGCCTTTCGTGGCCTGGCGATCTGGCAGGCGATCATCGTCGCGATCCTCGGCGCCGCCGGCTCTTTCGCCGTGGTGGGTATCATCTCGATTGCCGGTCGTCGCGGGCGTGCACCAAGCCTGACGCTGTCGCGCGCCATCTTCGGCGTGCGCGGCAATATCGGCCCCACCTTGGTCTCGCTGATGTCGCGCCTGGGCTGGGAAACCGTCAACACCACCACCGCCGCGTTTGTTTTGCTGTCGTTGTGCTCGATCCTGTTCGGTTCGCCGGTCGAGGCAAAAAGCGCACCGGTGCTGACGCTGATCTTCATTGCCATTTTCGTGCTGCTGACCCTGTCCGTCTCCGGCCTCGGCCACGCCACCTTGTTGGTCATCCAGAAGTGGGCCACCTACGTGTTCGGCGCGCTGAACATTCTGGTGGGCGGCTTCCTCTGCGCCACCATCGACTGGAGCGCGGTGTTCAATGCCACCCCGGCGCCGTTGAGCGCAATGATCATCGGCGTCGGCACCATGGCTGCCGGCACCGGCATCGGCTGGGCCAACGCCGGTGCCGACATGTCGCGCTACCAGCACCGCAGCGTCAAAGCCGCACGCCTGGTGGCATCTGCCGCTTTTGGCGCGGGCATTCCGCTGGTGCTGCTGATCACCCTCGGCGGCCTGCTGTCGGTGGGCAACAACGACCTGGCCTCGGCCACTGACCCGATCATCGCGATCCGCGACATGCTGCCCACCTGGATGGCCGTGCCGTACCTGATCACCGCGTTTGGCGGGCTGTTGCTGTCGAATAACCTCTCGGTGTACTCGGCGGGCCTTACCACCTTGACCCTCGGCTTGAAGGTCAAGCGCGTGCACGCGGTGATCGTCGACATCGTGGCGATCTTCGCCGGCTCGATTTACTTCATGCTGATCGCCGACAGTTTCTACGGCCCCTTCATCACCTTCATCTCGCTGCTGGCCGTGCCGATCACCGCGTGGGTCGGCATCTTCGTGGTCGACCTCATCCACCGTCACTACTACAGCCCCCAAGACCTGCTGGACGTGAGCCCCAGCAGCGCCTACTGGTATCGCGGCGGTGTGGAATGGCGTGCATTCGGCGCCTGGGCGATAGCGATTGTGCTGGGTTTTTGCTTCACCACCATCGGCACCACCGCCGAAAATATTTGGTTCGCCGGGCCGTTGTCCGACTCGTGGCTGGGCCATAACGGCCTGGGCTGGATCGTCACCTTCCTGGTGGCCGGCGGGATTTATGAGCTACTGGGCGGCGCGGCTGACCGTCGTCCGGCTTTAGTCGAGAGCCCTAATGTCTAGATTGCTGCACACCGGCCAGGTCATCGTCGACCTGGTGATGGCCCTCGACACACTGCCTGCGACCGGCGGCGACGTGCTGGCGCAATCCGCCAGCTTCGAAGCCGGCGGCGGCTTCAACGTAATGGCTGCTGCCCGGCGCAATGGTTTGCCGGTGATTTACCTCGGCCGGCATGGCAACGGCCGTTTCGGCGACCTGGCGCGCGCAGCGATGCAGGCTGAAGGCGTGGAAATCGCGCAGGCGGCCAGCGATGGCAAGGACACCGGTTTGTGTGTGTCGCTGACCGAGGCCACCACCGAACGCACGTTCATTTCGCATATCGGCGCTGAAGGGGAGTTGAGCGCCGAGGATTTGGCCGGTGTGGTGCCGCGCGCGGACGACTATGTGTACGTCAGCGGCTACAGCCTGTTGCTTGAAGGCAAGGCGCAGGCGTTGCTCGATTGGCTGCTGGCGCTGCCGCGTGAAATCACGGTGGTGTTCGACCCGGGGCCGCTGGTCAAAGCGCCGGATTCGGCGTTGATGGTTGCCTTGCTGCCGCGTATCGACATCTGGACCAGCAATGGCCCCGAAGCCCTGGCGTTTACTGGTGCGAGGACGTTGGCCGAGGCGCTGCTTGAACTTAATCGCCACCTGCCGGCTGAGGCACTGCTGGTGGTGCGCGATGGGCCGAATGGGTGCTGGGTGAGCCACCAAGGCCAGGCCGAGCATGTGCCGGGTTTCAAGGTGACAGCGGTGGACAGCAACGGCGCGGGGGATGCCCATGCCGGTGTGTTTCTTGCGGGGTTGGCCAAGGGGTTGCAACCTTCACAAGCAGCGCGTCGCGCGAATGCTGCCGCGGCGTTGGCGGTGACACGCTGGGGGCCGGCGACATCACCGGGTACTGACGAAGTGGATGCGTTGTTGGCAGAATAGGGCCTTCTTAGCAGGGAATGAGCCCATGACCCAGAATATCTACGACACCCCGGCCTTCTTCGAGGGCTACAGCAAGATGGGCCGCTCGGTCGAAGGCCTGGCCGGTGCGCCGGAGTGGCCTGCCTTGCAGGCACTGCTGCCGCCGATGCGTGGCTTGAAAGTGGTGGACCTTGGCTGTGGCTACGGCTGGTTCAGCCGCTGGGCCGAGGAGCAGGGCGCCGCGCAGGTGCTCGGGTTGGACGTGTCGCACAAGATGCTGGCGCGGGCCAAAGAGATGACCTCTGCGCCGACCATCACTTATGCAATCGCCGACCTGGAACAGCTCGACCTACCTGCCGGCGCATTCGATCTGGCCTACAGCGCCCTGGCCTTCCATTACATCGTCGACCTCAAAGGGCTGTTTGCGCGCATACACCAGGCGCTGGTGCCCGGTGGGCGGCTGGTGTTTTCCATCGAACACCCGATCTTCATGGCGCCGCGCAATCCTGGGTGGCTGGTGGATGATCAGGGCCGTAAGAGTTGGCCGGTGGATGGTTACCAGTTGGAAGGGCCGCGGGTGACCAACTGGCTGGCCGATGGCGTGATCAAGCAGCATCGTACCTTGGGCACGTTGCTGAATTTGTTGATTCAGGCGGGGTTTACGCTGAGTCATGTGCAGGAGTGGGGGCCAAGCGAAGCGGACCTGATTGCTCGGCCCGAACTGGCGGAAGAGCAAGAGCGCCCAATGATGCTGCTGGTGTCGGCTCAACGCTGATTTCGGGTGTGCAGCACAAATCAAACTGTGGGAGCGGGCTTGCTCGCGAATGCGCAGTGTCAGCCAACCTATAAGGTGACTGGTTGACCGCATTCGCGAGCAAGCCCGCTCCCACATGAGTTTTGTAGTGGCTGGAAAACCGGCGTTAGCCAGCTTTGCGCAGCGCTTCAATCAACGGGCCAGACCAGACAAAATGGATCACTGAGAGCCTTCACCGTCCAGCTTGCGTGCCTCGTCAACGCCCGAGGCGGTCAGCTTGATCGGCAGGTTTAACGAATATTCACCGGCGTCGTCGGTGGTCACATGCCCATCCTTGATAAACCCACGGTCCTGCAGGAACGCCAAGACACTGGCAACCTCCTTCTCGCCGCGGTAGTTATCCAGCACCTCCTTGCCCAGGCCGTTAGGGTGGGCGTGCAGCAGGCGGGTGAGGACTTCTTTCTCAAGGTTTCTATCGACGTTCATGCGTACCTCTTCACTGGGAAATGATCGGGTGTTCGTCTTGCGTCCGATGTATCAAGGCGCAGGTTGTTTTGGCGAGCCAGGGACGTTGGAGTCATCACCGGTGTTGATTTTTGGCTGGTTAACACTCGGCCCCATTTTGCCGTTGCCGACCGCAGCGGGCGCCTGGCGTTGGGTGTCATTGCCCTGGGTGCGAGGGTCAGCGCCGGGTTGGATGATCGCGCCACCATTGGTATCCATGCCGGTGCCCATCGAATCCTGAGATTCCTGGGTGGCAGGGTTCGGTGGGCTGCCGACCGGGTCAGTCTTGCCGGTCGAGGAAGTGGCCGCAAACGCGTTCAGCGAGGCGGCAGACAACAGGCCCGTGAGGGCGAGGGCGGCAAACTTGGAATTCTTCATGAGGGTGTCTCCATATGATTAATGTCCTTACCCTTTATTGGTCCGCCCGGCCTTCGCGTTCGTGCCTTGATGGCGACGAACGGTATTAGCTCACCTGTAAGATTTTATGTGCTGAAAGATGGCGCCTGATTAGGCGGGCCGCGGTGATTAGCCAGTTCAACGCGGCGATGACCAATAGGCTGAGCATCAGCACGGGCATGCCGTAGTCGACGATGATCTTGCCCGCCAGCCAGGGAAACCCGAACACGCCGACAAAGTACGCCAGGCTGAACAGCAGCAGCGCTTGTGACGTGGTTCCGGCTGGCGCTTCGTTGGCTACCAACCCATTGATCACCGAATACGTCAGGCCGTATCCAACCCCCAGCGTGGCAGCGGCCAGCAAGTAGCTGAGATTACCGCTCACGCCAAACGCAAACAGTGCGATGGCTCCGAGCATGATCCCGGACAACACACAGGCGGCCCGGTAGGCATCACGCTTGACCACGAACCCCGCGATCAACAGGCGGCTGGTGATCGCAGCACTCAGGAACCCCGCGAAGAACAGCGAATAGTCCAACCCGTGCGCGGCCGCGTAACTGGTCTGGAACGACGAAAGCCCACCAAACACGCAACCTCCCAGGCCGACCATCAAGATCGCGAACCCCGCCTTGGAGGACAGCACGCGACGGCTGGCGGCCCAGGAAATCCTCGACGCCGGCACATTCGCGTGCTGCTTGAGTTGAGCGCCCATGCGCCAGAACATCACCACCCCGGCAAGGCTGGCCACCCCGGCGATGTAGAACGCCGTGGTCAGGGGCAGGTCCAGCGCACTGGCAGCGCGCCCGAGCAGCGGGCCGGAGCCGATCCCGCTCAACATGCTGCCCGACAGCAGGGCAAAGTACTTGGCTCGCTGCTGGGGCTCCACCAACAGGCTCACGATGATCGGGCCCAAGGTGTAGAACACGCCCCAGCCCAACCCCAGGGCCAGCCCGAACACCATTAAGCCTTGGCCAAACCCCGGCATCAGGGCAAAACCCAGGCAGGCCACCACCAGCAATACACCCATCCCCGCAATGGCTCGCGCGGCGCCCAATGCATCGGCCAAATGCCCGGAGAACACCACCGCCACGAAGGTGCTGAGCATCGCCATGGAAATCACACTGCCGGCGTCGTGCTCATTACCGCCGCGCGAATGAATCAGCAGCGACAGCAGAAACGTCGAGCCGTAGGACAGTGACAGCAGGAAGCTGGCGAGGCAGAACAGGGCGAAGGTCTTCGCGCCCACCGTAGACGGGGTGTGCATGAGCGAGTCTCGAATTGTTGGATTTATGCCCTCTGTTTACCACGCGTGGCCAAGCGGATTGTTCTGTGGTTGGTGGTGCTCGGATTACTGTTCGACGGAGTAAAGCGCGCGGGCCCCGCGAAAATGCACTGCAATCAGTCATCAAAGCGCCTTAGTATGTGGCCTTTGAAATTGCCCAAGGCCCGCCCATGACCATCGAGATTCGCCCTGCCGTGCCCAGCGATGCTGCGCAGATCCTGACGTTCATCACTGAGCTTGCCGAATACGAAAAAGCCCGGCATGAAGTGATCGCCAGTGTCGTGGACATCGAGCGCAGCCTGTTCAGCGAGGGCGCCACTGCCCATGGCCTGATCTGCTCGCGAGACGGTTTGCCGATTGGTTTTGCGGTGTTCTTTTTCAGTTACTCCACGTGGCTGGGCAGCAACTCCCTGTACCTCGAAGACCTGTACATCAACCCCGAGCAACGCGGCGGCGGGGCGGGCAAAAAGTTGCTGCGCCACCTGGCGAAGATCGCCTGCGACAACGGTTGCGGGCGTTTTGAGTGGAGCGTGCTGGACTGGAACGAACCGGCGATTGCGTTCTACAAATCCATCGGCGCGCAGCCGCAGGAAGAGTGGGTGCGTTACCGCATGGAAGGGGATGCACTGCGCGATTTCGCCCAGGGCTGAATTCACCCTTCCACGCACACCGAAGATCAAATGTGGGCGCTGGCTTGCCCGCGATAGCGGTGGTTCAGCCAATGATTTATTGCCTGACCCGCCGTATTCGCGAGCAAGTCCGTTTCCACATTTTTTTGGTTTTGTCTCACTATATGGGATGCAAATTTATATATTGAGATATTTCAAATGATGGGTTTATAGTCGGCAGCATCAGCACTCACTACCAAAAATAAAACAGGTGAAGCGATGCAGCCCCAACCGTTGTCATTACCCGCCGTGCCCGAACCTACCTACGGCGAGCGGCTGAAGAACAAAGTGGTGATCATCACAGGTGCTGCCCAAGGCATTGGCGAGGCGATCGTCGCCTGCTTCCAGGCCCAGCAGGCGCGCTTGGTCATCGCAGATATTCAGGCTGAAAAAGTCGAAAAAGTCGCTGCACACTGGCGCGAACGCGGCGCCGAGATCGTCGCGCAAGCCGTCGATATCACCTCTAAAGAGCAATGGCAGTCGCTGGTCAACCTGGCCATCGAGCGTTTTGGCCGTGTGGATGTGCTGGTCAACTGCGCTGGGGTCAATGTGTTCCGCGACCCGTTGGAAATGACCGACGAAGATTGGCGCCGTTGCTTCGCCATCGATCTCGACGGCGCCTGGTTCGGTTGCCGCACAGTGCTGCCGCACATGATCGAGCAGGGCATCGGCAACATCATCAACATCGCCTCCACCCATTCCAGCCACATCATCCCCGGCTGCTTTCCCTATCCGGTCGCCAAGCATGGCCTGCTCGGGCTGACCCGCGCCCTCGGCATCGAATACGCGCCTAAGGGCATCCGCGTGAATGCCATCGCCCCGGGCTATATCGAAACCCAGCTCAACGTCGATTACTGGAACGGTTTCCCCGACCCCCACGCCGAACGGCAACGCGCCTTCGACCTGCACCCGCCCAAGCGCATCGGCCAGCCGGTTGAGGTGGCGATGTCGGCGCTGTTCCTGGCGACCGACGAGGCGCCCTTTATCAATGCAACCTGCCTGATGATCGATGGCGGGCGTTCTGTGATGTACCACGACTAAAAACGTTTCCAATAACAAGAAGGAGGTGGTTCATGTTCAAGAAAACACTCGGCGCCTTGGCGCTCGCTGTTGCCTTTAGCGGCTTTGCATCTGCCGAAGAAGTGAAGATCGGCTTCCTGGTCAAGCAAGCCGAAGAACCTTGGTTCCAGACCGAATGGGCTTTCGCCGAAAAAGCCGGCAAGGACCAGGGCTTCACCGTGATCAAGATCGCCGTGCCGGATGGCGAGAAAACCCTTTCCGCTATCGACACCCTCGCGGCCAACGGTGCCAAAGGCTTCGTCATCTGCCCACCGGACGTGTCCCTGGGCCCGGCGATCATGGCCAAGGCCAAGCTCAACGGTTTGAAAGTGCTGGCGGTGGACGACCGTTTCGTCGACGCCAAAGACAAGCCCATGGAAGACGTGCCTTACGTCGGCCTGGACGCCTACAAGATCGGCCAGAAACAAGGCGAAGCCATGGCCACCGAAGCCAAGCGTCGCAACTGGGACTGGAAAGACACCTACGCCGTCATCAACACCTTTGACGAGCTGGAAACCGGTAAGAAACGCACCGACGGTTCGGTAGAGGGCCTCAAAGCTGCCGGCCTGCCCGCCGACCACATCTTGTTCAGCGCACAGAAAACCCTCGATGTGCCGGGCAGCATGGACTCCACCAACTCGGCGCTGGTGAAACTGCCGGGCACCGCGAAAAACCTGATCATTGGCGGCATGAACGACAGCACCGTATTGGGCGGCGTGCGCGCCACCGAGAGCGCCGGTTTCAAGGCGGCCAACGTGATCGGCGTCGGCATCAACGGCACCGACGCCATCGAAGAGCTGAAGAAAACCGACACTGGCTTCTACGGCTCGATGCTGCTGAGCCCGGACGCTTCGGGCTATAAAACCGCCAGCGCGATGTTCGAGTGGGTGACCAAAGGCACTGAGCCGGCCAAGTTCACCGCGTTGGACAACGTGACCCTGATCACCCGCGCCAACCTCAAGGAAGAGTTGAGCAAAATCGGTCTGTGGAAATGAGCGGCGCAGCCCTGCGTTTCAACGGCATCGGCAAGGATTTTCCCGGGGTCAAAGCCTTGGCGCAGATCAGCTTTGAAGCACGGCCGCACTCGGTACATGCGCTGATGGGTGAGAACGGCGCGGGCAAGTCGACGCTGCTGAAAATCCTCGGCGGCGCCTACATTCCGAGCAGCGGCACGGTGCAGATCGGCGAGCAGACCATGGCCTTCAAAAATGCCGCCGACAGCATCGCCAACGGTGTCGCGGTGATCCACCAAGAGCTGCACTTGGTGCCGGAAATGACCGTGGCCGAGAACCTGTTCCTCGGGCATTTGCCATCGCGTTTCGGCGTGGTCAATGGCGGCCAGCTGCGCAAGCAGGCGCTGGCCTGCCTCAAAGGCCTGGCCGATGAAATCGACCCGCAGGAGAAGCTCGGGCGCCTGTCCCTGGGCCAGCGCCAACTGGTGGAAATCGCCAAGGCGTTGTCCCGTGGCGCCCATGTGATTGCGTTCGATGAACCCACCAGCAGCCTGTCGGCACGCGAAATCGACCGCTTGATGGCGATCATCACGCGCCTGCGTGACGAGGGCAAAGTGGTGCTGTACGTGTCGCACCGTATGGAAGAAGTGTTCCGCATCTGCGACGCCGTCACGGTGTTCAAGGACGGCCGCTTCGTGCGCACCTTTGACGACATGGCCGCGCTGACCCATGACCAGTTGGTGACCTGCATGGTCGGTCGCGATATTCAGGACATCTACGATTACCGCCCGCGTGCGCGCGGCGAGGTGGCGCTCAAGGTCGAGGGTTTGCTCGGCCCGGGCTTGCGTGAAGCGGTCAGCTTGCAAGTGCACAAAGGCGAGATTCTCGGCCTGTTTGGTTTGGTGGGTGCCGGGCGCACTGAGCTGTTTCGCTTGCTCAGCGGGCTGCAACGCGCCACCGCCGGGCAGTTGGAATTGTTTGGGCAAACCCTGCAACTGCATTCGCCCCGCGATGCCATCGCCGCCGGCGTGCTGCTCTGCCCGGAGGACCGCAAAAAGGAAGGCATCATCCCGCTGTCCAGCGTGGCTGAGAACATCAACATCAGTGCGCGCGGTGCCCATTCCACCTTTGGCTGGCTCCTGCGTGAAGGCTGGGAGAAGGGCAACGCCGACCAGCAAATCAAGGCCATGAAAGTCAAAACGCCGAACGCCGAACAGAAAATCATGTACCTGTCCGGCGGCAACCAACAGAAAGCCATTCTCGGCCGCTGGCTGTCGATGCCAATGAAGGTGCTGCTGCTCGATGAGCCGACCCGTGGCATCGATATCGGCGCCAAGTCGGAGATCTACCAGATCATCCACAACCTAGCGGCCAGTGGCATTGCGGTGATTGTGGTGTCCAGCGACCTGATGGAAGTGATGGGCATTTCCGACCGTATCGTGGTGATGAGCGAAGGCGCGCTGACGGGCGAGTTGAACCGCGACCAGGCGGATGAAGCACGGTTATTGCAACTGGCCCTTCCGCGCACGCGGGCTTGAAGAATTCGAGGTGAATGATGTCCCAGGTAAAAACAGCAAAAGGCTTCTGGCCAGGTTTCAACCAGCGCAAGTTTTTGGATGAATGGGTGATGCTACTCGCTGCGTTGAGCATCTTTGTGCTCAGCGCGTTGTTTATCGATAACTTCCTCTCGCCGCTGAACATGCGCGGGCTGGGCCTGGCGATTTCCACGGTCGGGATTGCCGCGTGCACCATGTTGTTCTGCCTGGCGTCTGGGCACTTCGACTTGTCGGTGGGCTCGGTGATCGCCTGTGCCGGCGTGGTGGCGGGGATTGTGATTCGTGACACCGACAGCATGGTGCTCGGCGTGTCGGCGGCGTTGGCCATGGGCCTGGTGGTGGGGCTGATCAACGGCATTGTGATCGCCAAGCTGCGCATCAATGCGTTGATCGCCACCTTGGCGACCATGCAGATCGTGCGGGGCCTGGCCTACATCTTCTCCAACGGCAAGGCCGTCGGCGTGATGGACGAACGCTTCTTCGTGTTCGGCAACGGCCAACTGCTGGGCGTACCGGTGCCGATCATCATCACCGTGCTGTGCTTTGTGTTCTTCGGCTGGTTGCTCAACTACACCACCTACGGGCGCAACACCATGGCCATCGGTGGTAACCAGGAAGCCGCGTTGCTGGCTGGGGTGAACGTTGATCGCACCAAGATCATCATCTTTGCCGTGCACGGTTTGATCGGTGCCTTGGCTGGGGTGATCCTCGCCTCGCGCATGACCTCGGGCCAGCCGATGATCGGGCAGGGCTTTGAGCTCACGGTGATTTCCGCCTGTGTGCTGGGCGGTGTCTCGCTGAGCGGCGGCATCGGCATGATCCGCCATGTGATTGCCGGGGTGTTGATTCTGGCGATCATCGAGAACGCGATGAACCTGAAGAACATCGACACCTTTTACCAGTACGTGATCCGAGGTTCGATCCTGTTGCTCGCGGTGATTATCGACCGTATGAAGCAACGTTAAAGTCTACCCTGTGGAGATCAAAATGTGGGAGCTGGCTTGCCTGCGATGAGGGCGTATCAGCCGGTATATGGGTTGGCTGACACACCGCTATCGCAGGCAAGCCAGCTCCCACAATGGATCTCCTCTGTTCAGGAAGGCTGCATTTGCCATAATGGCGCCGTTTTCGTACTTCCCAATAGGCCCGATATGCAGGAAAACGCCCACACTCCCGTCAAAGACGCCGCGCCCACCGGCACCCAGACCCTGCTGCGTGGCCTGGGCGTGGTGCAAGCGGTGGCGGCCGGTGCGCGGGATCTGAAAGAGATCGCCCGGCGCATCGGCACTACCCGCAGCACCACACACCGCCTGGCCAGTTGCCTGGTGGAGGAGCGTTACCTGCGCGTGGTGCCGCAAGTCGGTTACCTGCTGGGGCCCAAGCTGATTGAGCTGGGCTTCCAGGCCCGTGAAGAACTGCCGCTGGTCAGCCTAGCCGTGCCTTACCTGGATGAGCTGTCGGCGCTGACCGGCGACACCATCCACTTGGCGATTCGCGAATACGACGACGTGCTTTACCTGCACAAGAACCCCGGCCGCAACGGCCCGGAAATGCGCTCGCGGGTCGGTCATCGCATGCCGCTGGCGCGCACGGGTGTGGGCAAGGCAATGTTGCTGGATGACTCGGTGCAGGAGTGGCAGCGCCTGTATGAAGCCAGCCTGCCGGCCGCAGGCAAGAGCCAGCAATGGCCGCAGCACCCGGAGCAATCCTGGGCGCAGTTCGAGCAGCGCATGCGCGAATACGTGGTGGGCGGTTATGCGTTCGATCTGGAGGACAACGAACCGTCGATCCGTTGTGTGGCGGCACCGGTGCGCGATGCCAGCCGGCGAATCGTCGCCGGCATCAGCATCGCCAGTACCGTGCCCTACATGCCGCTGGAGAAAATGGCCGAGCTGATCCCTGTGATCAAACAGGTCGCAGCACGGCTGTCAGCGGAGTTGGGCGCGAAGGCCTGATCAGGCCTTCAAGGTCGCCATGTCGATGACAAAGCGGTACTTCACATCACCAGCGATCATGCGGGTGTAAGCCTCGTTGATCTGGCGAATATCGAGCATTTCGATGTCGCAGGTGATGTTGTGCTCGGCGCAGAAGTCCAGGACTTCCTGGGTTTCGGCAATGCCGCCGATCAACGAACCGGCCAGCATTTTACGCCCCAACACCAGCTTGGCCGCGTTGACCGGTGGATCGACCGGCTCGATCAGGCCGACCAGGATGTGCACGCCGTCAAAGCGCAGCACATCGAGGTAGGGGTTCAGATCGTGCTGCACCGGAATGGTGTCGAGCAGGAAGTCAAAGCTGCCGGCGGCGGCTTTCATCTGGTCGGCGTCGGTGGACACGATCACGTGGTCGGCGCCCTGGCGACGGCCTTCCTCAGCCTTGCTCGCGGAACGGGTGAACAGCGTGACTTCCGCGCCCATCGCCTTGGCGAACTTGATGCCCATGTGGCCCAGGCCGCCCATGCCCAGCACGCCGACTTTGTCGCCCGCTTTCACGCCGTAGTGCTTGAGTGGCGAGTAGGTGGTGATGCCTGCACACAGGATCGGTGCGGCGCTGGCCAGGTCGAGCTTGGCCGGGATCTTCACCACGAAGTGCTCGCTGACCACGATGCTGTCGGAGTAGCCGCCCATGGTGTTGCTGCCATCAACCCGGTCCGGGGTGGCGTAGGTCATGGTCGGGCCTTCGAGGCAGTATTGCTCCAGGTCTGCATGGCAGGCGTCGCAGTGGCGGCACGAGTCAACCATGCAGCCTACGCCGACCAGGTCGCCGACTTTGTGCGCGGTGACGCTGGCGCCGACGGCGGTGACTTTGCCGACAATCTCGTGGCCCGGCATCAGCGGGTACACGGCAATGCCCCACTCGTTGCGTGCCTGGTGGATGTCGGAATGGCACACGCCGCAGTAAAGGATCTCGATGGCCACGTCATCGGCGCGCGGGCTGCGGCGTTCGAAGGACATGGGGGCGAGGGGAGTGGTCGCCGACTGGGCGGCATAACCGATGGCGGTGTACATGGTGAAAACCTCGCAAAAGCAGTGACAGGTAAGGCGGGCCATTCTCCGCGCCACCCCCTGACGCGGCCATGGCGATTGCTCCGAACCTCATGCCTATTCGTCCGGCAGTGCCCCTGGATTGGATTCATCTGCCCCAAGACCTGCGATGATGCTCTCATCCCTTTTTCGCGAAGTTTTTTGCCATGTTGTTGACCCGCCATCTCGACGCCAACGCCACGCTGGTGGCCTTGATAAAAGGGCTTACGCCCCGCGACGGTTTTTCCCCGACCCACCTGCCGGGTGTGAAGGTCTTGCGCGCCAGTTGCGACGTGGCGCGTGGGCCGCAGATCTATGAACCAAGCCTGATGATCGTCGCCCAGGGCAGCAAAGTCGCCTACCTGGGCCCGCGTACGCTGGAGTATGGCGCTGGGCATTACCTGATCCAGGCGATGCCGGTGCCGTTTGAATGCGAGACGTTTGCCCTGCCGAATGCGCCGCTGTATGGCGTGACGGTGGGCATCGACCGTGTGGTGCTGGGCGAGTTGGTCATGGCCATGGGCATCCAGGCCGGGCCGCCGCCGACCGCGCAGACCCTGGAGTCGATGAGTTCGGTGGTGTTGGATGAGGCGATGCGCGGTTGCGTCGAGCGGCTGTTGCAGTGCCTGCACGATCCGCTGGAAAGCCGGATCATGGGCCCGGCGCGGGTACGCGAATTGTTGTTCACCGCGTTGCGCGGGCCGCAGGCCGATGTGCTGCGGGCGTTGGTGGAACAGCAGGGGCAGTTTTCGCGGATTGCCACGTCATTGAATCACCTGCATGCCCATTACGCCGAGCCGCTGAATATCGAGACCTTGGCGGGTTATGCGCACATGAGCGCGTCGACGTTTCATGAGCACTTCAAACGCTGCACGTTGTTGTCGCCGGTGCAGTACCTCAAGCGTTTGCGTTTGCTCAAGGCGCAGCAGTTGTTGCTGGTGGACGGCCAGAGCGTGGCGCAGGCGGCGCACAGCGTGGGGTATCAGAGTACGTCGCAGTTCAGTCGCGAATATAAGCGCTATTTCCTGCGTAATCCGGGTGAAGAGCGCGCGGCCTAGGTTCTGTTGATACAACTCGGTCAATCTGGGAGCTGGCTTGCCTGCGATGGCATCAGCTGAGTTTTACTGACAGACCGAGTCGCCTGCATCGCGGGCAAGCCCGGCTCCCACAGAAAGCGGGTCCCACATTCGATTTATGCCGACCATAAAAAAGGCTCCCGGTCTGGGAGCCTTTCAGGTCAAGCAATCGACTTACATATTCGGGTAAGTCGGCCCACCCGCGCCTTCCGGCGTCACCCAGGTGATGTTCTGCGAAGGGTCCTTGATGTCACAGGTCTTGCAGTGCACGCAGTTCTGGGCGTTGATCTGGAAGCGCTTCTCGCCGTCTTCCTTTGTGATCACTTCATACACGCCGGCCGGGCAGTAGCGCTGCGCCGGTTCATCGTAGAGCGGCAGGTTGGTGCCGATCGGGATGCTCGGGTCTTTCAACTTCAAGTGGCACGGCTGTTCTTCTTCGTGGTTGGTACCGGAGATGAACACCGAGCTGAGCTTGTCGAAGCTCAACTTGCCGTCGGGTTTGGGGTAGTCGATCTTGGTGCTGTCCTTGGCGAGCTTCAGGCAGGCGTAGTCCGGCTTGGTGTCGTGCAAGGTGAACGGCATTTTGCCGCCGAGGATGTTCTGGTCGAACCAGTTGAAGCCGGCGCCGATGATCGGGCCGAATTTGTGCATCGCCGGGCCGAAGTTGCGGCTGGCGAACAGCTCTTCGTAGAGCCAGCTGGCTTTGAAACTCTCGACGTAGTTGGTCAGTTCGTCGCCGCCTTCAGACTCGGCGAACAGGCGCTCGGCCACGGCGTCGGCAGCGAGCATGCCGGACTTCATCGCGGTGTGGCTGCCTTTGATCTTGGCCACGTTCATGGTGCCCAGGTCGCAGCCGATCAAGGCGCCGCCTTTGAAGACCATTTTCGGCAACGAGTTGATGCCGCCTTTGGCCAGGGCCCGCGCGCCATAGCTGATACGCTTGCCGCCTTCCAGGTACTGGGCCAGTACGGGGTGATGCTTGAGGCGCTGGAACTCATCGAACGGCGACAGGAAGGTGTTGCTGTAGGACAGGTCGACGATCAAGCCCACGACCACTTGGTTGTTTTCCAAGTGATAAAGGAAAGAGCCGCCGGTGTTCTCGTTGCTCATGATGTCCAGCGGCCAACCGGCGGTGTGCACCACCAGGCCAGGTTGGTGCTTGGCGGGGTCGATTTCCCAGATTTCCTTCAGGCCGATGCCGTAGTGCTGGGCATCGGCGTCGCTGTCCAGGTTGAAGCGCTGGATCAGTTGCTTGCCGATGTGGCCACGGCAGCCTTCGGCGAACAGCGTGTACTTGCCACGCAGTTCCATGCCCGGCGTGTACACGCCTTCTTTTGGATGGCCTTCACGGTCGACGCCGAGGTCGCCGGTGATGATCCCGCGCACCACGCCGTTTTCGTCGAACAGTGCTTCTTGAGCGGCGAAGCCTGGGTAGACTTCCACACCCAGGTTCTCAGCCTGTTGGGCCAGCCAGCGGCACAGGTTGCCCAGGGAGATGATGTAGTTGCCTTCGTTGTGCATGGTCTTGGGCACAAAGAAGTCAGGCACCTTGGTGGAGGTGTCGGCGCTGCGCAGTACATAGATGTCATCACGCACTACAGGGGTGTTGAGCGGGGCGCCGAGTGCTTTCCAGTCCGGGAACAGTTCGTTCAGGGCGCGGGGTTCGAACACCGCACCGGAGAGGATATGCGCGCCGACTTCGGAGCCTTTCTCGACCACGCAGACGCTGATTTCTTTACCGGCTTCGGCGGCCTTCTGCTTCAATCGGCAGGCGGCAGACAGGCCTGCCGGGCCAGCGCCGACGATGACCACGTCGAATTCCATGTATTCGCGTTCCACAGGCTATCTCCTACTCAAGGCTCAACAGGCTTTTTTTTCTAATGGGTGGAGGTTCGGTGTCGCCTCGCAGCAACGGCAAGACCCACCTTTCTCTCTAGGTGGCGCATTATATCTACACCACTGGCAGCGTCCAATACAAACGTTTGTTTGAATTGCTTGGAAGCTAGGTAAATCAAAGCAACGCGGCTTATGACTGGCTATTTTGGCGTATTGACCAGAATAGGTGTTCCGGTCAATATACGGTCGGTTTTGCGCTTACCGTAGGCAGACAGCAGGTTTCAAGAGCACGTCCAAAAGCAAGACAGGTGACGCGCGCCTAAACGATGGCGCGCAGTTTACACGCTGCGATAAAGAATGACCCCTCAGTCACCCCTGACGAACGGTCATCATTTCCCCATCGCTGAGTCACTTGCCGAGGTTTTTGGAGGTGCCCTTGTGTGCCGATGAGCATCAACCGCCAGGTTCGCCTAGGCGACTTTCTTTTCACCGGAGAGTAACGAGGAATCCATGAAGGTTCTTGTAGCTGTCAAACGCGTTGTCGATTACAACGTGAAAGTTCGCGTCAAGGCGGACAATTCCGGCGTCGACCTCGCTAACGTCAAGATGTCGATGAACCCGTTCTGCGAAATCGCTGTGGAAGAAGCCGTACGCCTGAAAGAGAAAGGCGTGGCGACTGAAATCGTCGTGGTTTCCATCGGCCCTACCACTGCTCAAGAGCAGTTGCGTACTGCCCTGGCACTGGGCGCCGACCGCGCTATCCTGGTTGAGTCGGCTGAAGAGCTGACCTCCCTGGCCGTTGCCAAGCTGCTCAAAGCCGTTGTCGACAAGGAACAGCCTCAACTGGTGATCCTCGGCAAACAGGCGATCGACAGCGACAACAACCAGACTGGCCAGATGCTGGCTGCGCTGACCGGTTACGGCCAGGGCACCTTTGCCTCCAAAGTCGAAGTGAGCGGCGACAGCGTAGCTGTTACCCGTGAAATCGACGGCGGCGCACAAACAGTTTCGCTGAAACTGCCGGCCATCGTGACCACCGACCTGCGTTTGAACGAGCCGCGCTACGCGTCCCTGCCAAACATCATGAAAGCCAAAAAGAAGCCGCTTGAGTCGGTTACTCCAGAAGCTTTGGGCGTTTCTACCGCCTCTACCAACAAGACTGTGAAAGTTGAAGCACCGGCTGCACGCAGCGCGGGCATCAAGGTCAAGTCTGTTGCTGAGCTGGTCGAGAAACTGAAAAACGAAGCGAAGGTG
Organism: Pseudomonas sp. ArH3a; assembly: GCF_022648765.1. Taxonomy (NCBI): domain Bacteria; kingdom Pseudomonadati; phylum Pseudomonadota; class Gammaproteobacteria; order Pseudomonadales; family Pseudomonadaceae; genus Pseudomonas; species Pseudomonas sp. ArH3a. Next base: position 5,348,271 of record NZ_CP080330.1, on the reverse strand, counting down.
CTTTGAATTGGGGAGCCTAACCATGACTATCTTGGTAATCGCAGAACACGACAACAAAGTGTTGGCCCCGGCCACACTCAACACCGTAGCCGCTGCCGCTAAAATCGGTGGCGACATTCACGTGCTGGTAGCCGGTCAAGGCGCTGGCGCCGTGGCTGAAGCCGCTGCGAAAGTCGCTGGCGTGAGCAAAGTACTGCTGGCCGACAACGCCGCTTACGCTCATCAACTGCCGGAAAACGTTGCTCCGCTGGTTGCAGAGCTGGGCGCTGGCTACAGCCACATCCTGGCAGCTGCCACGTCCAACGGCAAAAACATCCTGCCACGCGTTGCCGCGCAGCTGGACGTTGACCAGATCTCCGAGATCATCTCGGTTGAAAGCGCTGACACCTTCAAGCGCCCGATCTACGCCGGTAACGCCATTGCCACCGTGCAATCGACTGCTGCGATCAAAGTCATCACCGTGCGTGCCACCGGTTTCGACCCGGTTGCTGCTGAAGGTGGTTCGGCTGCCGTTGAAGCCGTCTCCGCTGCCCACGACGCTGGCACTTCCAGCTTTGTTGGCGAAGAGCTGGCCAAGTCGGATCGCCCAGAGCTGACCGCTGCCAAGATCGTCGTTTCCGGCGGTCGCGGCATGCAGAACGGTGACAACTTCAAGCACCTGTACGCCCTGGCCGACAAGCTGGGCGCTGCGGTCGGCGCTTCCCGCGCGGCCGTCGACGCAGGTTTCGTACCCAACGACATGCAGGTCGGCCAGACCGGCAAAATCGTTGCGCCACAGCTGTACATCGCCGTCGGTATCTCCGGCGCGATCCAGCATTTGGCCGGTATGAAAGACTCCAAAGTGATCGTAGCGATCAACAAGGACGAAGAAGCACCGATCTTCCAGGTGGCTGATTACGGCCTGGTTGCGGACTTGTTCGAAGCCGTACCTGAGTTGGAGAAGCTGGTCTAATCCAGCGGCTTCACTTATAAAGAGCCCGGTCTTTGGACCGGGCTTTTTTTTGCGCCTTTTTTAACCTGGAGAAACCGCCATGGACCTGCGTCCCGTATTGCTAGCCCTGTCGCTACTCCCGAGCCTGACGCTGGCCGCCGGCAAATGTGAGCGCCTGGTGATCACCGGCAGCCCGGACGCACCGCCCTTGCTATGGCGCGACCCGCAAGACCCGACCCACCTGATCGGCGCCACCGCTGATGTATTGCAACAAGTGGCCAAGGACCTCGGGCTTAAACTTGACCTGCTCTACGGCGGCAAACGCTCCCTGGCCCTGGATGAAGTGCGCAGCGGGCGCATGGACATCCTCGCCGATGCGCCGCTGAACCTGGGCGAGTTGGAAACCCTCGACTATATCCACCCGGCGTTGATGCAGATCGACTATCTGGTCTGGACGCGCAAGGATTCGGCGCTGGTCTACACCTCGGCCGCCGACCTGCACGGCCACAAGGGCGCGGTCTCGGAACGTGCACGTTTGAGTGCCGACTTCGAAGCGTTCGCCGGCCTGCAACTGAGCCTGCAACGCCTGCCCAGCCTCACGCCAGCCTTCCAAAAACTGTTGCTCGGCGAAGTGGACTACGTCCTCGCCGGGCGTTATTCCGGCATGGCCATGGCCCAGACCTTGGGCATGAGCAATGACCTGATCGCGCGCGAAGTACCCATTGATCAGCCCGGCCTGTACCTGGCGATTTCCCACAACTCCGCCTGCAATGACCCATGGCTGCGCGGACAGCTGGCTAAAAAGATGACAGAATTGGCCGCGTCCGGTGTGGTGCAAGCGGCAACGCAGCGCAACCTCGAGCGCTGGAAGGCGCAATTGCAGCAACCCGTCGGCACCCCAGCAAAGTAAGGATCTACAGTGACTATTCGACCTCTTTTCGCGGCCCTCGCCGTTGTCGCTTTGGCGGGATGTGCAGCCGATCCTGCGCCGAATGAACAAATACGCCTCACCCAGCAAGCCTTGGAGCAAGCCAGCGCCGTGGGTGCCAGCACCGATGATTCGCCAGAGCTGAAACTGGCCGAAGACAAGTTCGCCAGGGCCAAGGCCAACATGGCCGACGAATCCTATAAACGTGCGCGCATGCGGGCCGAACAAGCTGAGCTGGATGCGCGCCTCGCCGAAGCCAAGATTCTGACCCAGAAAAGCCAGGAGCAACTGAACGTGCTCAACACCCGCATCACCCGCCTGCGCAAGCAATTGCAGTTGGGAGAAGCCCAATGAGCCCGATGATCCGTGGTTTGAGCTGTGTGTTGCTACTGAGCAGCGCCGCCTTGGGCGGTTGCGCCAGCCAGGCCAATAGCGAGCAAGCGTTGGAGCAGGCCGGCAATGACTTCCAGGCGGTCAAGGAAGACGCCAACGTGTTGCGCTTTGCGCCCAAGGATGTGATTCGCGCCGGTGAATCCCTGGCCCGCGCCGATCGCTTGTCCAGCTATTGGGGCAGCGGCGCCGACGTGGTGCATTACGCTTACCTGAGCCAGCGCTACAGCGCGATCGCCCGCGAACACACCGAACAGGGGCTTAATGCCGAGCGCGGCACCAAGCTCGAACTGGAACGCCAACGCCTGCAACTGGCCCTGCGTGAAAACAAGCTGGCCAGTGTGCAGCAGCAGGGCAAGTGGCTCGAAGAGCAAATCGCTAGCCTGACCACCACCCAGACCAATCGCGGCCTGGTGATGACCTTGGGCGATGTGCTGTTCGACACCGGTGAGGCGGAACTGGAAAACTCGGCCAACCGCACTGTGCTGAAGATCGTGCAGTTTTTGCAACTGAACCCCAAGCGCGTAGTGCGCATTGAGGGTTACACCGATAACACCGGTGGCGAGCAGGAAAACCTCAAACTGTCCCGCGACCGCGCGCAATCGGTGGCCGATGTGCTGATGGACCTGGGGATCGACGAAAAACGCATCCAGGTCGAAGGCTATGGCGACCAGTACCCGGTCGAAGCCAACGCTTCCGAACGTGGCCGTGCGCAGAACCGTCGGGTGGAAATTGTGTTCTCCGATGAGAAGGGCCAGCTGGGCGCCGCGCGCTAAGGCCCGGCACGGTCTTGTGTGGGAGCTGGCTTGCCTGCGATAGCATCACCTCGCTGAGCCAGATACACCGAGGTGCCTGCATCCCAGGCAAGCCAGCTCCCACCCAAAGCAAACCCGATCGCTGATCGGGTTTTTCATGTTCAACACCCCTACAGTTTTTTCTATCACTGCCGCTCGTGCTCGACTATTCTCGCAACTGTCCCCGTACACTTCTAAACTGTGCCGGTATGTTTCACACAAAAATAAAATACCCGTGAAATCGAGTGCTGCGTCATGACCAATCTGTTGCTCTACCAACGTATCGCCCAGCAACTGGCTGAGGACATCCGGCGTGGTGTCTATCAGCCCGGTGAGCGTGTGCCCTCGGTGCGCAAAATGAGCTCCCAGCTCAACGTCAGCCACGCCACGGTGTTGCAGGCTTACGCCAACCTGGAAGACCAGGGGCTGATCCGGGCGCGGCCGCAATCGGGCTACTACGTGCACCAGACGCCTGCGCTCACGGCGCCGACGCCGGACATCGCACGGGTCGAGCGCCCGGGCTTGGTCACCCGCAGCAGCATCATCCAGCAAGTTTTGGTCGAGTCGCGCCGCGAAGGCGTCTTCCCGTTGGGCGCCGCCGTGCCGAGTGTGGATTACCTGCCGGTACGCGCGCTGCACCAGCAACTGGCCAAGGTCACGCGCTTCCAAAGCCCGCGGGCATTCAGTTACATGTTCAGCCCCGGTTTTGAGCCGCTGCGCCGCCAAGTGGCGATTCGCATGCGCGACGCCGGCGTGGTGGTCGACCCCTCCGAAGTGGTGATCACCCACGGCTGTGTCGATGCGTTGCAGATGTCGTTGCGCGTGCTGACGCGTCCGGGTGATTTGATCGCCGCAGAATCACCCACCTATTACGGCTTGCTGCAACTGGCCGACTTGCTGGGCCTCAAAGTCATCGAGATCCCCAGCGACCCGTCCACCGGCATGAGCCTTGAGGCCCTGCAACTGGCGGCCAACCAGTGGTCGATCAAAGCGCTGGTGTTGACCACGCGCCTGAGCAATCCCCTGGGCGCGACCATGCCTGAGGATCGGCAGAAACAGTTGCTGCGCCTGGCCTCGGATTTCGATATCCAGATCGTCGAGGACGATATCTACGGTGAGCTAATGTTCGAGTTGGGCCGCACCAAGGCCCTGAAAGCCTATGACCGCCTGGACCGGGTGATCTACTGTTCGAGTTTCTCCAAGACGTTGTCACCCGGCGTGCGCATCGGCTGGATGATCGCCGGCAAGTACCAGCAGGAAATCCAGCGATTGCAGATGTTCAGCACCCACTCGGCGTGCAGCGTCACCCAGATGGGCGTCGCGGCCTATCTGGAAAACGGTGGTTATGATCGCCACCTGCGCTACATCCGCCAGGAATACCGCAAGAACCTCAGCGCTTTCCAGCTGGCGGTGCAGCAGTACTTCCCCGAAGGCACGCAGATGACCCGCCCGAACGGCGGCTTTATCTTGTGGGTCAGTTTGCCCGGGCGCGTCAATACCCAGGAACTGCACGTGCGCGCATTGCAGCAGGGCATCAGCATTGCACCGGGGGTAATTTTTAGTAACACAGAACAGTTCAACCACTGTATTCGCCTCAACTGCGGCACGCCGTGGAACCGCGAGGCAGAACGGGCCCTGATGACGTTGGGGATGCTCGCCAGCCAACTGTGCCAAGAGACAGCTGCCGGGTTTTAAAACGGCTGGCTGAGGCGTGGAAAGGGGACAGTATCGATCGCTGGCTGATCTCCAGGCTTGTCAGGCCGCGCACAACAAGCGAGCATATGGCCCTCTGCCGTTAATGCTGTAGGCGATATGACCTCTATTTTTCGCGCTGCTGTGGTGATTGGCCTGTTAAGCCTGTGTAACGTTGGCACCGTGCTGGCGGCGGCTCCCGTGACCAAAAGCACGCCCGCGGCCAGTACCGAGCAAAAGACCCCAGCGAAGAAACCGGTCCCGGCTAAAAAAGCCCCGGTCGCCAAGAAGAAAGCCGCGAAGGTCAAAAAGCGCGCACCGATTGCGAGCAAATCCAAGTCGGCCCGTGAAGTGGCCCAGACTAAACTGCCATCGGCACAGTTGGACCTGTCTTTGCCCTCTGAGATGGTCAGGCACTTGCAGCCCATCGGCACCATGCCCAAACCCAAGAGCGTGCCGTTGTTGCCGCCCATGTTTGGCGAAAAGCCTACCGACAACAGCGCGTTCCAGATCAACGGGCGCCTGCTCAGCAACGAGATGAAGCTGCAACTGCGTAACGAAGAGCGGCGCGATATCGAAGGCGCCGCGCTGGATTTCGAATTCAAGCAATAATTTTTCCCGCAAAGGTGACGTCGCCCACCGACCATCTGTCGCAGACTGGTCGGTCACTTTTGTTTTGTGCGAAAAACCCCTGTTAGACCATTTTAAAACGGCTGTTTAAGGGCGTACTCTAGCCCGGCCATCCACATTGAGTCGTCGAGGACCTGCTGGTCATGAAATGCCGTGAAGGCTGTGGCGCATGCTGCATCGCCCCCTCCATCAGTTCGCCATTGCCGGGCATGCCCCATGGCAAACCGGCGGGCGAACGCTGCTTGCACCTGTCGGTCGAACAGCTATGCCAGCTGTTTGGCCAACCGGAACGCCCAGCGGTGTGCAGTGATTTCAAGGCGGATCTGGATGTCTGTGGCACCGACCAAGCCGATGCGATCCGGTTGATCGGCTGGTGGGAGCAGATGACGGCGGCTTGATGGGCTTTACTTTCGGAACTTACTTTCAGAACGTCGACAATAAGGAATACAACAATGGGTTCGCTGAAACGAATGGCTGTGCTGTGCGGTTTTACGGTGTTGTTTGCTGCCACTGCCCAGGCTGAGGATTGGCAAGTCGCCAAGGACGAAGACGGTATCAAGGTGTCCCTGAGCGAAATTGCCGGTTCCAAATACAAGGCGTATCGCGGTGTCACCTTGATCAAGGCGCCAGTGGCCAAGATCCAGGCCCTGCAGGAAGACGTGGCCGGTGCCTGCTCCTGGATCCACGAATGCAAATCGCAAAAACTGCTCAAGACCGAAGGCGACAAGAGCTGGACCTACACCCAGTTCAAGGCACCGTTCCCGGTGACCGACCGTGATTCGATCCTCGAAATCACCACCTCCAAGGCCGCCGACGGCACCGTGACGCGCAAACTGCTGGAAGTGCCGACCTACCAGCCGGAAGTCAAAGGTTACGTGCGAGTGGCCCAGGTAGACGGTTATTGGAAACTGGTGCCCAAAGGCGACAACCAGACCGAAGTGACCTACCAGGTGCACACCGAGCCAGGCGGCAGCGTGCCATCGTGGCTGGCCAACAAGTTTGTGGTGGACGCGCCGTTCAACACCTTGAAAGCCTTGAAAGAACACGCTGAAAAATAAGCGCAGTTGATCCGGTGCCTCCGGACATGAGTGGAACGTTTGCCGAGCCCTCAAGGTCCAGATAGTTGTAAGCCCACACACGGGTTTTATCGAGGAGGCACCGATGCAAAAGTGGCAGATTACCTTCGTTGATGATCACGGCGTAAAGTCCGTCGAGCAGTTCACCTGCGACCAGAAGCCCAGCCTCGAAGATGCGGCGCACATGATTCGCAACAAGCTCGTACCTGTGGCCGCCGAACTTGACCTCAATGACCTGGAAGGCCGTAAACCCGAGCCTACGGTCAAGATTCTGAAAGACCAGAACAGCATTCAAATCCTCGACATATCGCCTGCCGCCTGAACATTCTCTGTATGCCTTTAAAGCGCCTCTGGTGGAGGTGATAGCTTCGCGCTACTCTGCAAGTGAGATCAGCGAATGAATCGCTAAGGTCTGGTCTTGTCAGCTACATGCTTGTTTTCCCACGGTGTCGTTAATGCCGTAGCACCGGCGCCAGCAGGGCGCGGTCTTCGGGAAGCACGGAAAGTCTATCCATCAGTTTGAGGAGGACGTTTCATGAGCACAGCCTATCAAGAAGACATCAGCACCAACGTATTGCGCCGCATGAAAGAGGGCGGCTTTGACTTCTCACGTTTTCACCCCATCGAGTTCTACGCCATATTCCCGGATGAGGAACGGGCGCGCAGGGCTGCGGGTCGATTTCGTGGGGAATCCCTGAATGCCCAGGTCAGCGCGCGCGATGATGGCGCCTGGTACCTGGAACTGAGCAAAATCATGTTCGCAACCTACGACGGCATAGGAGACTTCGAGCAAGACTTTGAGGCGGTGGTCGAGCCTTTGGGCGGGATCATCGAGGGATGGGGCGTCAAGCAGGAGGTGCGTGGGTTACCGATGTAATTCACTGCACAGAGCAGAATGAGAAACGCAGCGTATCGGCTGACCTTTGGGTCGGCCGATTTTGTTTGTGCTGTAGGAAAACTCTCGGAACTTGCAGCGTGTTTTCTCGCACCAAAAAAAAGCCACCCAAAGAGGGTGGCCTAAAGGGAAGAGCGGTTCGCTGAAGCTGTAGGACGCATCCTGTTCAGCCGATGGGGGTGATTATCCGCAGGCGTGGGCGGGCAGTGAAATCAACTCTGACTATGCTGTTGATAGTCAAAGCCCGCATTGTGATGAAGCGCGGCACACGACGGCGGGCATTCTGCGCACCAGGACGGTGCGTATAGATCCCAGTGGCAATTCAACTCACTGATTTTTAAGTGTTTATGCCGATGGCACGGGCTTTGCGATAGTTCAAACGCCCGGGTGACAAGGAGTACGGCATGACCCGCACTTATTACGATGAAATGTACGACGGGGCAGGGCAGGTCCGCCCCCATTACCGCGAGTTCGCCCGCTGGTTGGCCGAAACACCGGCCGAGCTGCTGGCTCAGCGCCGGCGCGAAGCCGATTTGCTGTTCCATCGCGCCGGCATCACCTTCACCCTTTACGGGGACGAGCAGGGCACCGAGCGCCTGATTCCTTTCGACACCATCCCGCGCAGCATTCCGGCGAGCGAATGGCGGATCGTCGAGCGCGGCTGCATTCAACGGGTCAAGGCGCTGAACATGTTTCTGGCCGACCTGTACCACGAGCAACGCATCATCAAGGCCGGGATCATCCCTGCCGAACAGGTGCTGGCCAACGAACAATACCAGCTGGCCATGCAGGGCCTGGACTTGCACCGCGGTCTGTATTCCCACATCTCCGGCGTCGACCTCGTACGTGATGGCGACGGCACCTACTACGTGCTGGAAGACAACCTGCGCACGCCGAGCGGCGTCAGCTACATGCTCGAAGACCGCAAGATGATGATGCGCCTGTTTCCCGAACTGTTCGCCGCCCAGCGCATCGCGCCCATCGACCACTACCCCAACCTGCTGCTCGACACCCTGAAAAGCTCAAGCCCGCTGGATAACCCCAGCGTAGTGGTGCTGACCCCGGGACGCTTCAATAGCGCGTTTTTCGAGCATGCCTTCCTGGCGCGGGAAATGGGTGTGGAGCTGGTGGAAGGCGCCGACCTGTTCGTGCGCGATGACCGCGTGTTCATGCGTACCACCGACGGCCCCAAGGCGGTCGATGTGATCTACCGTCGCCTCGACGACGCGTTCCTCGACCCGCTGGCCTTCAATCCGTACTCCATGCTCGGCGTGCCCGGCCTGCTGGCGGCGTATCGCTCGGGCAATGTGGTACTGGCCAACGCGATTGGCACCGGGGTGGCGGATGACAAATCGGTGTACCCCTTCGTCACCGAGATGATCCGTTTTTACCTGGATGAAGAGCCGATCCTGAAGAACGTTCCTACGTTTCAATGCCGCAAGCCCGACGAACTGTCTCACGTGCTGGCCAACCTGCCAGATCTGGTAGTCAAGGAAACCCAGGGTTCCGGCGGCTACGGCATGCTGGTCGGCCCCGCGTCCACCCAAGCGGAAATCGAAGCCTTCCGTGCGCGTATCAAGGCCAAACCTCACGCCTACATCGCGCAGCCGACCCTGTGTTTATCCACCTGCCCGACCTTCGTCGAAAATGGCATCGCACCACGCCATATCGACCTGCGGCCGTTCGTGTTGTCCGGCAAGGAAACCCGCGTAGTGCCCGGTGGTTTGACCCGCGTGGCCTTGCGCGAAGGCTCGCTGGTGGTCAACTCCTCCCAGGGCGGCGGTACCAAAGACACTTGGGTGGTCGAGGACTGATGCCATGTTGAGTAGAACTGCCTCGGATTTGTACTGGATGTCGCGCTACCTGGAGCGCGCGGAAAACCTCGCGCGCATGCTCGATGTCAGCTATTCGTTGTCGCTGATGCCGCAGGATGGGCGCGGTGATGGCCTGCATGAGTTGGCGATGCCGCTGCTGATCACCGGCACCCTCGATGATTACCACGAACGCCACGGCGAACTGCATGCCGAGCGCCTGCTGCACTTCTTCGCGCTGGACGCGGCCAACCCGGCGAGCATCTACAGTTGCCTCGGCGCCGCGCGGGCCAGCGCCCATGCGGTGCGTGGGCGAATCACCGCCGACATGTGGGAAAACATTAACGCCACCTGGCTGGATATTCGCGATATCGCCCAGCAGGGCCTTAGCCGCTACGGCATGAGCCGGTTCTGTGAATGGGTCAAGGAACGTTCGCACCTGTTCCGTGGCGCCACCTACGGCACCATCATGCGCAACGACGCTTTTCGTTTTATTCGTCTGGGCACCTTCATCGAGCGCGCCGACAACACCCTGCGCCTGCTGGATGCGCGCTACGAAATGGCCGGCGACCAAGCCGCCGCCGTCAGCGACGGCACGGCCCACGCCTACTATCAGTGGAGCGCCTTGTTGCGCGCGTTGTCATCGTTCGAGGCCTACACCGAGATCTACCGTGACGCGCCGGGCGCCAGGCAAGTGGCGGAACTGCTGTTGTTGCGCGCCGACGTGCCGCGCTCGCTACGGGCGTGCAGCGAAGAGATCGATCAGATCCTCGCCAGCCTGCCCGGCCTCAACGGTCGCCCGGCCCAGCGCCTGGCCGCCGAGATGGACGCGCGCCTGCGCTTCACCGCCATCGATGAAATCCTCGAGGAAGGCCTGCACGCCTGGCTGACCGACTTTATCCCCTTGGTGCGCCAGCTCGGCGACGCCATCTACAGTTCCTACCTGGAGGCCGCATGAGACTCTCCATCAGCCACGAAACCACCTACCACTACGAAGACCAAGTGCGCGCCAGCATCCAATACCTGCGCCTCACGCCCCACGACAGCGAACGCCAGCACGTGCTCAGTTGGCAGCTGGACTTGCCGCGCCCGGTGCGCGCCCAGGTCGACCCGTTCGGCAACATCCTGCATGTGCTGACCCTCGACGAACCCCACGACGCCATCATCATCGGCGCCCGTGGCCAGGTGGATATCGATGAATTGCGCGAGGCCGAACACGAGAGCCAGTCGGCGTTTCCGTTCTTGCGCAGTACGCGCCTGACCGAGCCCGATGAGGCCTTGCGCCTGTTCGCCGAGCTGCATTGCCATCAACGTCGCGACCGCAGCGCGTTGATCGACCTGATGCACGCGCTCAACCAGTCGATGGTCTACACGCCCGGCGCCACCGAAGTTGACACTTGCGCCGCCCAGGCCTTCGCAGGGCGCGCGGGCGTGTGCCAGGACCACACCCACGCGTTCCTGGCTTGTGCACGCAGCCTGGGCATTCCTGCGCGGTATGTGTCGGGGTATTTGTACACGGAGGACAGCACCCACCTGGCCAGCCACGCCTGGGCCGAAGCCTGGCTGGATGACGCGTGGTACAGCTTTGATGTGACCAACCAACTGGCGCGGCCCGAGCGGCATCTCAAACTGGCAGTGGGCTTGGACTACCTCGACGCCTGCCCGGTACGCGGCATGCGCCGTGGCGGTGGGCATGAGCAGATGCATGCCAAGGTGTTCGTGGCGCCGACGCCGGTGCTTTCGGTGCAGCAGCAATAACCGTCTTTACCGGCGAAGTTGATCGAGGGTGGGAGCTGGCTTGCCTGCGATAGCGGCCTGTCAGTTAACCCATTTGTAGCTGACCCACCGCCATCGCAGGCAAGCCAGCTCCCACAGTGAGCGGTGGTGTTTTCAGAACGTTTGCAAGGCTCACGGCTGCTGTTTACGCCCCGCCATATGCTTCAAATACCCCACCAGCAGGTCCAGCTCGCCATCCGGCAACACACTGGCAGCAAACGCCGGCATCTTCGCCTGTGGCCAATGCCGCATGCTTTGCGGGTCGCGGATATAACGCTTGAGGAAATCCCCGCTGAAATACTCAGTCGGGTTATAGGGAATATTCAGGTCTGGCCCCACCTGCGCATCGCCTGCGCCATTAAGGCGGTGGCAGGCCAGGCAGTTTTTCTGGAACAACGCAAAACCCTGGTTGACCGGGTCATTGGCGGCCAACTTCAGGTCTGGCAACAACGCCGGAAAGCGCTCGGCCACGGTCTTCAATTGCTTAATTCCAGAGATCTGGAACGGCCACTGCTCAGGGCTGATATGGCCGGCCTGCGGATCGGTCCACACCAGGTAAAACGGCCCGGCACTCGGCTTGCCCGCCGCCAACGCAGGCCATGGATGGGCAGGGTCTTCCACCGCCAACCAAGCACGGGCGCCACGATTTTCAAGCAAGGGCGCAGCCGTCAGCTCAGCGGCGAAGCCATCCAGAGCCACGGCTTGCAGGTGGTTTTCAGGCTTCAAGCCTGGAAGCAGAGACGCCAGCGGCACCGCGCGATAAGTCATGTTGCGCTTGTAGGAAACGTCATCAACGACCTGCACCGTCTGCGCATCCGGGTGCTTGAGTAGATCAGCGGTCTGCCAGGTCTTGTTGGCGTGATCCAGCTCTATAGTCAATTGCGCAGCCGAAGCGGGCAAGGCGAGCAGCAGGGCGAGGACGGCAAGGATTGGTTTCAAGAAGAGAGCCCGATGGTGGGTGGCGATGCGGCCCACGATACCGGAAATCCGCATGTAAAAAGACAGCCCCTGTAACAGGATCGCTATACGCAATGTCCCGGCAGGTGCTGCCAAAAGCTGTAGTCCTGGTGCAATGAGTGCCCGGAATGTGTGGATCGAGTCGTCACCCAATAATCTTGGTTAAATTGGGCAAGATCAGAATCAGTGTGGTGGCGAAGAGAATAAGTCCCGCCTGACGTACTTTCGAATGTTTGAACATGGCTGACTGCCTTTTGTTGTTATTCCTGAGCGTCAAATGCGGGCTGGTAATTTTCAGTATCGCAACGTGACGTGTCGCTTTTCTTACAGCTGCTCCAGCAAAACCCGGCAGCAACTTCCTACTAAGTGAACCTTAGAGCCCTCGTTCTTATTGCCTTAGATCCATTTCATATCAGCTAATCAGCATTTCTACTTAAAAAGGCATGAGGCATACCGCCATCTTGGCGCCAATGCCTTGGCTAGACCGCTAAAACGATTAACCCGAGGTATCCCATAGCACCCTACCGTTCGTCCGAGCGTGAGGGTCAAAAGCAATGAGCGCATCGGTCATTGAAACCGTGTCAATCGGGCCTAAGGTAGGGGCACACACGCACAGCGTTCGAGGATGTCATGACTCAAGCTTTGATCTTTGATGCGATACGCACGCCCCGGGGCAAAGGCAAGGCCGACGGCGCCCTGCACAGCGTCAAACCGGTAAACCTGGTGGCGGGCTTGCTCACCGCGCTGGCCCAGCGCAGCGACCTTGATACACGCCAGGTGGATGACATCGTCCTCGGTTGCGTGACCCCGGTGGGCGACCAGGGCGCCGACATCGCCAAAACCGCCGCGCTGGTGGCCGACTGGGACGTCAGCGTTGCCGGCCTGCAGATCAACCGCTTCTGCGCCTCAGGCCTGGAAGCGGTGAACCTCGGCGCGATGAAAGTGCGTTCCGGCTTTGAAGACTTGGTGGTGGTCGGCGGCGTTGAATCCATGTCGCGGGTGCCCATGGGCAGCGATGGCGGCGCCTGGGTGCTCGACCCGCACACCAATATGCACAGCCACTTCACGCCCCAAGGCATCGGCGCGGATTTGATCGCGACCCTGGAAGGTTTTACCCGCCAAGACGTCGACGCCTTCGCCCTGCATTCCCAGCAGAAAGCGGCCAGGGCACGCGCAGACGGTGCCTTCAACAAGTCGCTGATCGCGGTGCAGGACCAGAACGGCATCGTGCTGCTGGACCACGACGAATTTATCCGTGGCGACTCCACCCTCGAAGGCCTCGGCAAGCTCAAGCCAAGCTTTGAAATGATGGGGCAGATGGGCTTCGACGCGACGGCGTTGCGGGTCTACAGCCATGTGGAGCGCATCAATCACGTGCACACACCCGGCAACAGCTCCGGCATCGTCGACGGTGCCGCGCTGATGTTGATCGGCTCCGAGGCCCGTGGCCGCGAACTGGGCCTGCAACCGCGAGCGCGGATTGTCGCCACAGCGGTGACCAGCACCGACCCGACCATCATGCTCACCGGCCCGGCACCGGCCACGCGCAAAGCCTTGGCCAAGGCCGGTTTGCGTGTGGAAGACATCGACCTGTTCGAAGTCAACGAGGCGTTTGCCTCAGTCGTCCTCAAGTTCATCAAGGACATGGGCATCGACGCCGCTCGGGTCAACGTCAACGGCGGCTCCATCGCCATGGGCCACCCGCTGGGCGCCACGGGCTGCGCGATCCTCGGCACCCTGCTCGACGAACTGGAAGTGCGCCAGCAGCGCTACGGCCTGGCCACCCTGTGTGTCGGCGGTGGCATGGGCATCGCCACCATCATCGAACGCCTCTGAGCCCAAGGAACCTGTCATGACCGAAGCCATTCGTTACGAAAAAGGCCAGGACCAGATCGTGGTGCTGACCCTCGACATGCCCGGCCAGAGCGCCAACACCATGAACGCCGTGTACCGCGAGGCCATGGCGGCCACCGTGGCGCGCCTGGAAGCGGAAAAGGATGACATCGCCGGTGTGGTTATCACCTCGGCGAAGAAGACCTTTTTTGCCGGCGGCGACCTCAATGAATTGATCAAAGTCGATAAGGCCCATGCAAAAGTTTTCTACGACAGCGTGTTGGTGCTGAAGGCGCAATTGCGCCGCCTGGAAACCCTCGGCAAGCCGGTGGTGGCCGCGATCAACGGCGCGGCACTCGGTGGCGGCTGGGAGATTTGCCTGGCATGCCATTACCGCGTCGCACTGGACGACAAGTCGACCCAGCTCGGCTTGCCGGAGGTCACCCTAGGCCTGTTGCCGGGCGGCGGCGGGGTCGTGCGTATGGTGCGTATGCTGGGGCTGGAAAAGGCCTTGCCGTATTTGCTGGAAGGCAAAAAAGTGCGGCCGCAGCAGGCGTTGCAGGCGGGATTGATCCATGAATTGGCGGCGGATCGCGATGAGCTGCTGGCCAAGTCTCGGGCCTGGATTCTGGCCAATCCTGAGGCCAAACAACCGTGGGACAACAAGGCCTATCAGATCCCCGGCGGCTCGCCCTCACACCCAAAAGTAGCGCAGATGCTGGCGATTGCACCGTCGATTTTGCGCAGCAAAACCCATGGCTGCTTCCCGGCCCCGGAGAAAATCCTCTGCGCCGCCGTGGAAGGCGCCCAGGTGGATTTCGACACCGCGCACCTGATCGAAACCCGCTACTTCACCGAACTCGTCACCGGGCAGGTGGCGAAAAACATGATCGGCACCTTCTGGTTCCAGCTCAACGAAATCAACGCCGGCAGCTCGCGGCCACAAGGTTTTGCGCCGTACATCACGCGCCAAGTCGGTGTGCTTGGCGCGGGGATGATGGGCGCGGGCATTGCCTATGTCAGCGCCTGTGCGGGCATCGAGGTGGTGCTCAAGGACATTAACGTGGCGGCGGCAGAGAAGGGCAAGGCACATTCGGCCGCGCTGCTGGATAAGAAAGTCAGCCGTGGGCAATTGACCGCCGAACAGCGGGAAATCACTTTGGCGAGGATTCATCCTACGGCGTCTGATGCTGACCTGGCCGGCTGCGACCTGATCATCGAAGCTGTGTTCGAAGACCGCGAACTTAAGGCCAAGGTCTCGACCGCCGCTCAAAGCGTGGTCGGCACCGACGCCGTAATTGCCTCCAACACCTCGACCTTGCCCATCAGCGGCCTGGCGAAAGCGGTGCCTGATCAAGGCAAGTTCATCGGCCTGCATTTCTTCAGCCCGGTCGACAAGATGCCGCTGGTGGAAATCATCAAGGGCGCCCACACCCGTGACGAAACCCTGGCTCGGGGTTTTGATTTCGTACTGCAAATCAAGAAAACCCCGATCGTGGTAAACGACAGTCGCGGCTTCTTCACCTCGCGCGTGTTTGGCACCTTCACCAACGAAGGTATCGCCATGCTCGGCGAAGGCGTGGCCGCGCCGATGATCGAAACCGAAGCGCGCAAGGCCGGCATGCCGGTGGGGCCGTTGGCGGTGTCGGATGAAGTGTCGCTCAGCTTAATGAGCCACATCCGACAGCAAACCGCGAAGGATCTGCAGGCCGAAGGCAAGCCGCTGCCGACGCATCCGGCGACAGTGGTCATTGACCTGTTGGTGAACGAATACAAACGCCCCGGCAAGGCGGCGGGCGGCGGCTTTTACGACTACCCCGTCGGTGGGCAGAAACACCTGTGGCCCGAGTTGAAAACGCGGTTTGAACAGCCCGAGAAACAGATTTCGCCACAGGATGTACGCGACCGCTTGCTGTTTATTCAGGCTATCGAAACCGTGCGCTGCGTGGAGGAGGGCGTGTTGATGTCCACGGCTGACGCCAACGTCGGCTCGATCTTCGGCATCGGCTTTGCCGCGTGGAGTGGCGGCGCGCTGCAGTTTATCAATCAGTACGGCCTGAACGACTTTATCGCCCGGGCGCGGTACCTGGCTGAGCAGTATGGGGAACGGTTCTCGCCACCGGCATTGCTACTGGAAAAAGCGGCACAAGGAGAAATATTCGGCTGACCGAAACGCCCTATCCTGCCCGATAGAGAACCACTGTGGGAGCGGGCTTGCCCGCGATAGCGGTATGTCAGCCACTGCATAGGTCGGCTGATATGACGCCATCGCAGGCAAGCCCGCGCCCACCGTGAGTCACTTGGCGGGACTTGCTTTGCAGGTACATTTCAAGGCAGGCTCTGGGGTGTGCATTATTCCCATCACCGTGTCAGGTATTTTTTATGTCGCTACGCGTCTGTATCCTGGAAACCGATATCCTGCGTCCAGGCTTGATCGATCAATACCAAGGGTACGGGCAGATGTTCAAGCGCCTGTTCTCCAAGCAACCGATTGCCGCCGAATTTGTCGTCTACAACGTGGTGCAGGGTGAATACCCGTCGGATGAAGAAGTGTTTGACGCCTACCTCGTCACCGGCAGCAAAGCCGATTCTTTCGGCACCGACCCGTGGATCCAGACCCTCAAGACCTACCTGCTCCAACGTTACGAGCGCGGCGACAAGTTGCTCGGCATCTGCTTCGGCCACCAACTGCTGGCACTGCTGCTGGGCGGCAAGACCGAACGCGCCGGGCAAGGCTGGGGCATCGGCATCCACGACTACAAACTTGATGCCAAGGCGCCATGGATGAGCCCGGAAGTGGACGAGTTGACGCTATTGATCAGCCACCAGGACCAGGTGACCACCTTGCCGGAAAACGCCACGGTTATTGCCTCCAGCGTTTTTTGCCCGTTCGCTGCGTACCACATCGGCGACCAGGTGCTGTGCTTCCAAGGCCATCCGGAATTTATCCACGACTATTCCCGCGAGCTGCTGGAGATTCTTCAGACAACGCTGGGCGAAAAGGTCTACACCAACGGCGTCGCCAGCTTGGCACGTGACCACCACGGCGTCACCGTGGCGGAATGGATGATGCGCTTTGTCGCGCACAAGCCGCAGGCTTCAGCTTAAAGCCAGCCCGAACGCTTGAAGCTGGCCCACAAACTGGTGCAGCCCACGGCGATAAACCCGAGCACCGCAAAATAGCCGTAGTGCCATTGCAGCTCGGGCATATTCTGGAAGTTCATCCCATAAATCCCCGCTACTGCGGTGGGGAACGCCAGGATCGCCGCCCACGCGGCGAACTTGCGCTGCACCACGCTTTGGCGCGACGCCTCCAGCAACACACCAATCTCAATGGTCTGGCTGGCGATATCGCGCAGGGTGGTGAGGTCTTCCATCTGCCGCGTCACGTGGATCTGCACGTCACGGAAATACGGGCGCATATTCTTGTCGATAAACGGGAAGCTCAGCTTCTGCAGCTCCTGGCTGATCTCCACCATCGGTGCCACATAACGTTTGAGCCGCAGCACGTCGCGGCGCAGGCCGTGGAGGTTCTGGATATCGCGCTCGCTCAGCGAGCTGCACAGCACGTTACGCTCCAGCTCATCAATTTCGGCGTGGATTGCTTCGCTCACCGGCTGGTAGTTTTCGGTGACGAAATCCAGCAGCGCATAGAGTACGAAATCTTCACCGTGCTCGAGCAGCAGTGGCCTTGCCTCACAGCGTTGGCGCACAAAGCCGTAGGACGCCGAATGACCGTTGCGGGCAGTGATGATGTAGCCGTTGCCGGCGAAAATATGGGTTTCGATAAACACCAGCTTGCCGTTCTCGCGCACTGGTGAATAGGTGACGATAAACAGCGCATCGCCGAAGGTTTCCAACTTCGGGCGGCTGTGTTTTTCCAGCGCGTCTTCGATCGCCAGTTCATGCAAGTTGAACTGGCGTTGCAGGTTGGCCAGCTCCTGGGCGTTGGGCTCTTCCAGGCCGATCCACACAAAGTGGTCGGGTTTGGCAGCCCAGGCTGCGCCTTCGTCGAGGGTGATATCAGTGACTTTCTTTCCGGCGCTGTAAACGGCCGCCGCAACAACTCTACCCATGGTGCTGATCGCTTCTTATTAGGAGGACAGGTGTTGGGCAGCTTAGCTCGAATGGCGTTCCATTGTTGCTCTTGCAGGTGCGCGCTTCATGTGGCGAGCAAGCTTGCTTGCGCTGGGGGGCGAGGCGCCCCCCAAAATCACAAAGGCGCAGGTGTCCAAGCGGTTTGCAGTTGCCGATCCATCTGCGCAATGCATTCATCCATCTGCGCCTGACACGCCTGCATCAACGCCGGGATGTCATCCGGAGTCAGTCCCACGGTAGGAATCGGCGGCAACGAACGTATGAGCACATCACCACTGTTCCAACGATTAAGCTGCATATGCGTGACGTAATTGCTGACACACACCTGCACGATCGGCACACCTGCCGCAATCGCCATATGGAACGCGCCTTTCTTGAACGGCAACAACCCTTTGCCCAAGTTGCGCGTGCCCTCCGGGAACACCCAGATCGAGGTGTCTTCGTGCTGCAAGGTATGCGTGGTCGTGAGCATCGCGCGGCGCGCCTTTTGCGCATTGCCACGGTCGATCAGTACATTGCCCGCCAGCCAGAACAATTGGCCGAACAGCGGCACCCATTTCAGGCTCTTCTTGGCGATACACACCGTGCGATGCGGCACCACAGTGCCCAACACAAACAGATCGTAGTTGGACTGGTGGTTAGCGAGGATCACGCACGTGCCCGGTTTGTTACGCAGCGAGTCGACATCCGCCTTCACGTTCAGCCGCAATATCCACATCGCAGGCAGCCCGTAGAGGCGAGCACACAGGCGACTGTTGTCCGGATTGAACGGCCGACAGATACCCAGCAACACGCCCAGCACACCCGCGACCATAAAGTGCAGGCCCATCAACAACATACGTAACAGAAAAAGCATCGACACGGCCCATCTGGACAAAAGGTGGCGCAGTGTACGGATGTGCACTGTATTCGGCAATTGCCCCTACAGACGTAGGAGATAGGCGATGTTTAAGCACATGTTTCAACGTGTGCCGGCAAAGCCCGGCTAGAGCGGTTAAGGATGTTTCCGAATTTTTTGTAAGAAAAGCCCGACTCATGGTCGGGCTTTGGCGCAGCAGCTATAAAGCATCAGCTTAGGTTGTGGCCCTGATCCTGAATGATTGCATCATCCAAGGCTTCCAGCAGCGCCTTACGTACCTTCAACTTGGTGTGCTTGTGGGCGTTCATGTTGATCTTCTTCAACTGACGCGCCGCTGCCAGGGCCGCCGCGTGCAATTCCTCCGGTGCTACCACCTTATCCAGGAAGCCAGCGCCCAAGGCGCCTTGCGGGTCAAACATCTCGGCATTGATCACCGAACGATGAAACGCCGACTTACGCAGCCGATCCCGCGCCAGCTCAATACCGGCGTGGTGCATGGTCATGCCGATCGCCACTTCATTCAGGCCGATGCTGAACGGGCCTTCCACGCCAATCCGATAATCGGCCGACAACAGCAGGAACGCACCCTTGGCCACCGCATGCCCAGGGCACGCCACAATCACCGGGAACGGGTGCGACAACAGGCGACGCGCCAACGTCGAGCCTGACGTCACCAGGCTGATAGCCTCTTTAGGGCCGGCCGTCATCACCTTCAAATCATAACCACCGGACAGAATCCCCGGCGTCCCGGTGATGATCACCACCGCCCGATCCTTCTCGGCCTGATCCAGTGCCGTATTAAACTCACTGACCACCGCCGGAGAAATGGCATTCACCTTGCCGTTGCTCAAGGTCAGGGTCGCGATACCGTCTTCGAGGTGGTAGGCAATCAACTCACTCATGACGCGGTTCCTTGTAGGACTTGTTATAGATAGGCTGTTTATAGAAGCGCATGCGCAGACGTTACCCACCACGCCCGCCCCGGTAAAGCGCCGTGACTGACTACCCAGTCAGGCTTTTGCCGCATCCCCAAGGGTAGACGGCCCGGAGCCGGGCGCAGCCGCCGCCCCGAACGCGTACCGCCGATGCCCGAGAATGGCAGATTCACCGCCCCTTGCTGGGTGGGTAATGGCATAACCGTCTAACCGCATGAAAATTCTGAAAAAAACCTTTGCCATCAGAAAGGCTTTCGACTACATTAGCGCGCCTCGACAGACTGAACTAGTTTGACGAGATACGGTGAAGTGTCCGAGTGGCTTAAGGAGCACGCCTGGAAAGTGTGTATACAAGAAATTGTATCGAGAGTTCGAATCTCTCCTTCACCGCCACATTCTGAAAACGCAAACCCCTGATTTTCCTAGAGAAAGTCGGGGGTTTGTGGTTTTTGGTGTCCGAAAAATAGCCCCATGGGACCATCATGGGACTGATGCCGCATTTTGGTGCGTTTTTGGTGTCGCCATCTGAAGCCCAATTGTTTCTTTTATGAACCTACCGTTAGCCCCATGACTCCCTAAAGGAGGGGCCAAATTCTTTAGTCCTCCTTCAACCGTTTGAGAGCTTGGGTAGGAAGTCATGTTTAGCGCTAGAAACGATCGTCATCCCGCAACGAGTGCGTCGGCTGATTTACTCGCTGTGATTGCGCACGCACCCACCGCAGTTGAAGCCCGTCACCATCAGATTCGCGCGCGTGAGTTGATAGTGACTCTTCAAGTAGAAGACACCATCTCCAGGCTTGACGCAGACAATCTGCGAGTCATGTTTTCAGTGGCAATTGAGAAGCGTCTTTATGATATTGCCAGCGTGTAGGATCTGAGCACTGTCTAAATCGACCTGGTGATCGCATCGGGGGTCGCAGACACCGGGTACTTCGCGGTGTGCCTACACTTGTCCTCACCTCGTCTATGCTCATCACAGCAGTTTTGGAACGTAGACCTTGCGTAGACTCATAACGTGCATGTTGGGCTTATTAAGCTCATATTGCCTTAGTATCCTGATCGCTGTGGACACGCTCAACCTGGGTTTTTAAAAAATTTATAAAATTCACAGGAAAATTCAGCATTCCAACGCTATGATAAAGTCAATGAAAAACATAACACTAATTTCTGGCCGTTTAACACCTAAAGCTCTCTCTGTGGGCATGATAGCTTTCATATTCCTTGTCTGTGGTACGTTAGTTTCCGCAATTGCTTGGCAATTAAAACAGTCGGCGGACGAGCGATTGACTAATGCCATAATTGCTGTCCATAACATTGTTCGCGCTTCTGATCAGCAGGCTCAAGATACCTTGCGTCAGGCTGAAAGTATTCTCAGTAACCTTGCTGAGCGTGTTGAGAATGACAAACTTGACGCCGAACAGAGGCTTCGTTTGTTCAAAGTAATGGCAAAAAACGTTGAGCTAACTGACGGAATTCAAGGGTTGTTTATTTACGACAAGAATGGCGACTGGGTAGTAAACTCTTTCTCCTCAGAGACGGTCACAAAAAACAATAGTGATCGATCTTATTTTATCTACCACAAGAATCATCCCGGCTCGGACATTTATATAGGCCAGGTCATTTTGAGCCGTACCACCGGCGACATGATCATTCCTGTCAGCCGGCGCACCCAATACCCAGATGGCAGTTTCAGCGGTGTGGTGTTGGCCACGTTGCCCGTCTCATATTTTCAAAGTTACTTTGAACGTTTAGACGTCGACAAAAAGGGAGTAATAGTGCTTGCGCTGAATAACGGCGATTTACTGGCCCGCCGACCAATGATTGACGCGCTAATGACTACTAATATCGCAAAGGGAGAGCTGTTTAGTCGATACTTAAAAAGCAGCGACAGCGGTACAGCAAGGTGGACCTCGGTCGTGGACGGAGTAGAGCGAATCTATGCTTACAGCCGTATAAAGGGCCTCCCGGTAATCACAGCAGCAGGATTGTCGTTAGATTCGGTATTTTCAACATGGTGGATCTACGTCTATCAAGCATCCATTATGGTTGTACTTATAATTTTTGTGCTGATCAGCCTGGGGTTTCTTTTTTACCGGCAAATTCAACGTTTGTTGTTGGCAGAAGAAGTACTGCGTCTTGCGCAACATGATTTAGAGCATATTGCTAAAACAGATAGCCTGACGGGGTTGCCTAATCGTAGATGTTTCGACGCTGCAATGGCACAAGAGTGGTCGAGAGCATGTCGCACTGGAAATAGCGTAGCGCTCATACTGATCGATATAGATTGGTTCAAACAGTACAACGACCATTATGGCCATGTTCTTGGTGACGAATGTTTAACTCGAATCGCACAATTAATAGGAAACCATATAAGGCGCCCTGCCGATTTGGCTGCCAGGTATGGCGGGGAAGAGTTTGTAATCCTACTTCCAGAGACGGAGCTGGCAGGTGCAATGGAGGTCGCTGAGAAAGTGCGATCAGTAATAGAAGCTGCAAGAATTGAACACAGTGGCAATGCAGCAGGTATTGTCACCATCAGCGCAGGTGTAGCTTCCAGCAGCCAAGATGGTGTAATTCTAGCGACTGATTTGCTGGAAAAGACCGACAGTCTTCTGTATCGCGCAAAAAAACTGGGGCGCAATCGAGTTGAGCATCAGTAGCGGGAGGTCTTCGAAACATAAACCGTTGCGTCTACAGATCGACGCCCCCGCAGGTCCGTTTAAATCAACAGCACAGGTTTCCTCAGATCATCGGAGTGCTACTCACTGAATAGTGCTGGATTTTTTAGATGCTTCCGACACTCAGTTTTTGGCCATTAGCTCCCATTCTGGAAAGACAGCAATGTTTCGATACGGCCGTTGACGACAAATAGGTTGAACGCTGAATGCGAATAACGCCGCTTATGTTCAAAAGGCCCCCACACTTGCGCCAGGTGCGGGGGCCTTTTTTCATCCGCACGGAAGCCAGAACCCCCTACACTGTTAGACCACTCCCCCCTACAGTGGTTTTACGCACTCATACCCCCTGACTCGGACAAGAGCCAACTCCATGCTTTTACTCACACTCGGCGCACGCTCATGAGCAAACCCTACGACCAAGCGCCCGTCGCTGTACGTGGCCCTATCAACGTGGTGCTGGACGACTGGTACAGTCGCTGGGTCATGATGGGACAGTCACTTTACTGCGTGGACTGTCATGCAGGACAAGATGCGGTATATGCCGCTGAGTCCTTTGTGCACGAGCCAGACTGCACGTTGACCATGCCCACGTTCCAATACCCTTGGTATGAACTTCGCGCCGCATTGGCGCACCTGCCGAAAGTCAAACTATGACCACTGATCATTACCTAGCCCCCCGGCCTGATTCGTCTACCGCTGTCGGCGACTTTGCCCTTGGCCTATGGAAAGACCATTGGATCATGAGCCATGAGGCCGTGCGCGGCCGCTACTGCCTGGCCCCAAAATGGCCTCGCAATGCGAGGGGCCCGGTGCGTCATTGCCCAGGCTGCGAGCTGAGCCACTCCCACTACCCCTTGCGCGACCTGGCAAAAATCCTGGCCGACCTGCCGGCGGTGCCGGCATGAGCGGCTTCGATCCCCTGGGCGTGATCTTGCTGCCGCCCAAGCCACGCAAGTGCGTGGAACAGCACCTGGCCTACATCGAGCGCGCTGAAAACAGCCGAATCGTGCACATATGGGTCGACCGTGCGCAAAGCCTGATTGAGGGCCTGGAGGCGTCCGGCGCGCTCAATGACACGACGATTGAAGCACTGTATATCCACGTCGATAACGTCGCTCTGTCTCGCCTGGAGGCGCTTAAGACATGATCGGGGAGGCCATCCAGTCGGATACCTTAAAAGCGCTGGTCAATCAGCACGCCATCCGTGAGGCTGTGGTGGGTCGGGTGGCCGGCGATGATGGTAAGTGGACGCTATCCATTCGCCTGGGCGGTCCCACGGCGCGTCTGGTGCAGGTGCGCAGCCGCCGAGAGCCACTGCGCACTTGGGCAAGCCTGACGGCCTTAGGCCGGTTTGCCGACGCCGTGGGTATTACGGAGTTTCGTGTCGAGCTGTGACCGGTGATAGCTTTAGCGCCAACTGCAACATCCCCACCACGTCTGGCCCATCCTCATTGATCCATGTCCCATAGTGCTGACGGATCATGTTGCCGTTGGTGTGCCCCATCTGTTCGGCAATCCAATCAATTGAGGCAACGCCCGTCGTCAGCAACTGACTGGCGTAGGTATGTCGGCATTGACCAGGCCCACGATATCGAACCCCTCCCGCAAGTAAGTGAGCCTTGAAAAATCGGTCGCGCACTACAAAGTCGTTGGCGTGTGGCAGGCCGCTTTTGGTGTTCAAAAACACAAAGTGCAGAGTGTGCTGACGTACAGTTTTATTGTCCCGCTCAACTATCTCCACGGTTTCCGCTTTTCGCTTTCGAGTCAGAGCATCCAGCTTGCGCAACGCATCCCAAGCGGGCGCTAACAGGCGAACCTTGCGCATAGAGCGCCGGGTTTTGGTGACGCGGTAGGCGCCGCGTACCTTTGATCGGCGAAAGGTCACCGTACCTTGTTCCAGGTCGACATCCTCCCACGCCAGGGCAATGGTTTCAGACACCCGAGGGCCAGCCCACAACATGAATTGCACCATCAGCAGTTCATAGGTGCGCGTAGTCGGCGTTTCCAGGATCTGTTTGATTTCCGCCCGGGTGAACGGGTCCGGTGCCTCGGGATCGGGGAGGCGCACCATCAAGCCTTCTGTGGGGTCGTGGGCGACTTTCATCCTAGTGCGATACAGCCTGAACACCTGGCGCACATTGCTGATGATGTCGCGTATGGTTTTGTTCTTGAGAGTCTTGGACAGCGTGCCCTGAATCCACTCCTGCAGGTCCAGGTGATCGATCGCGTTTATCTGCACCTTGCCCCAGCGCGGCCGCACATGCACCTCGGCCTTGTTGGCGTAGCCGCGATAACTTGATGCCGCCACGCTATTGGCCTTGATCCGCAACCAAAGGTCCAGATAGTGACCGAAAGTGTTTTCGACCAGCCTGGCCGAGTAGGGGAAGTGGCGAGCGTAATCAAAACTGCCGGATTCAATCTCGTACTCAATGATGGCGAGCAAGCGTTTTGCCTGGGCCACTGTGGCCGGCTTGTTTCCTCCTGGTATGGATTCGCGGCATTTTTTACCGTCAAATTGAAAATAGATTCTCACGGAATTACCGCGAGCTTCGACGCCACTCATGTAAACCCCTAACGCTGTACTCGTGTATCGACAGTCTGACGATCGGAAACAAAAAGGCCCGTTTCCGGGCCAAGTATCTGGAAGCGCATTTTCTGGTGGACGCGGCCTAACCTTTAGGCTTGTGGTTGCGTAGATGGGCGTTCTGCAGCTGGCGCCGCCGGCTGCATTTAAGGTGATTGCCCTGGACGCGCCAATTGCCGCATTGGTCGCAAACGCTGGTGTAATTAATGTTCCAGGGAAAGCGCCGTGTCGGTGCTGCAGAACTGTCAGACATTGCGTGATACGCCCCGGGTTGTCGGCTTGGAGAGCAGTTGCGCGACGACGGCGGCATCCGTTTCGCTCAGTTCACCCAGGTTGCTAGCCATCTGGCTGAGGCTTTCGAGGCGGGTGCGTGATTCAGGGGTTTTGTGCACCAGGTAGCCAATGACGGCCGCGCCGATAATCGCGGTGGCCACCAGGTGCCGCGCCGGTGTGGTAGCCTTCGCGGCGCTGCTGCTTAGGTTCTGTGCTTGCATGGTATAGCCCTCTGTTGCGGTCGGGTGTCGAGGAGCTGCAACTCCTCGGCACTGTTTTTTAAAGGTCAGTCCTTGCGGGCCAGGTGGATCACCAAGCCATCAAACTTCGGCTCATGTTCACTGCATGATTGCCATTCCAGCACCCTCAAAATCTGTTGCCGGCTGCAGTCGTCCACCAGGATTTCGTGCTGGCCACCGGCTGCGCGGACTTCCAAAATCTCCAGCAAACCATCCTCGCCATTAGCCTCGGCGTGGATGATCGGCGCGCTTTCTCCCGTGAAGTCCAAACGGTCCTGAACTGACTGCAGCTTGCTGGTTTTGCCGTCGCCGGCACTGCCCATAAACACTTGGATTTGCATCGGTCTTACTCTCCTTTACGCCTTGAATGTCCAGCACTTGACTGTCGTCGGCCGGGGTTGTGAACATGGGTTACGACCGTTGAACGCAGCACGTACTGCGCTGTGTACGGCCTTGTTGCTGTCCAGAAACTTGCGGGAACGGGACTCTTTGAGCAGGTCGCGCAATGTGGCCACGTCGGCCAACTTCTGTTTGTGTTCGGCGGCGCGCTCGCAGAATTCGTTGAGGTTGATAGCTATCACTGTGGGGTCGCTGCTGTGGTCGACCACTGGGTCTTCGCTTAAGGATTCGAGGTAGTCGTAGACCTCCCAAAACTCTGCCACGGCCGCATGGTCGGAACTGATCGACGCCTGGCGCTCGATGGCCATCCGCACGATCTGGCGCTGGGTGGCTGCAACCTGGGGGTCACTGAGTTTCAGCACCAGGCGCAGGCAATCCAGCAGCGAGAGCAGTTGGGCGTGGTTTTTGCTGATGCGCTCCACGCGGATGTAGGCGCGCAGGTCATAGCCGCAGCTGGTGCAATTGCCCTGGTCACTCGCGTAGGCCGTGCTGCAGGCGAAGCAATGGCTGTGCAAACGACGCAGCTTCGATTCGTGTTGGGGCATACGCTGGGCGAACAGCTCAAGCACCGCGGACTCTTTCGCCACGGCCCGCAACAGGAAGTGGCTGAGGATGCCGCCGTCCAGGGCGTTGAGTTGATCAGCTGCAGCACGGCTTTCCGGCGTGACGGTCGGCCGCACAAAGTGCAGTTTCACAATCCGCGTCATGATCGCTTCGTGGGCGACCACGGCCGCGTTCTGGCTGATAGCGATCGTTCCTCGGAATGGTGGCTCGTACGTCTCGTTACCTGCTGTCTTGACGCCCTTTGTCGCCAGGGTTCCGCCACCATAGAAGTCTTTCAGCTCGTCCCATTCGAAGGTTTTAGCGTGTGCCCGGTCATCACCGTGGCGATCCGCTTCCAGGAACACCACGGGCATTCCGGAGACCTGGCCCATCAAGCGAGAACGCCCGGCCTTAGTGGACTTCATGGGGTCAAACCCTTCATAGCCTTCGCGGCCGAGCAGTTTCCACAGGAGGTTAAGCAAGGTTGTTTTGCCGGCGCCGGCCTCACCAGTGGCTTCCAGGAAAGGAAAGGACTGGTAGCGAGCGCGGATCTGTTCGCAAAACAGAGAGCCGAAGAAAAACACCAGAGCGACAAATCCCTGGGCGCCGAAGCAGGTCCATAACAACTGCACCCACTTCTCGTCAAAGCCCTTTGCTTCGCGCTGCAGCCTTATAGGGACGCCTTTCTGCAGGGTTTTCAGGCGCAGCTTGCCGAACTCGAAATAGTCTTCGCTGTTGACCTTATAGGTGGTGCCGTCTTTGATCGCTATATCGCCGTAGACGTAGCAGGCGTATTCCTTGCTGTAGCCCACGTAGTCGATGGTCGACACAGTTTTGATGCCAAACAGTTGATCCTTCATGAGCTTGTCGAGCTGCTGGCCACTGCCGGTAAACATCGCCCCCGCCGCCATGCCGAGCAGCCGCTTTTTGAATTCGCTTGCGGCCGACAGCTGGCCGCTGGTGAAGGTGTTTTTCACGCTTTCGGAGTCGTGCGGGAAGTCCACGCGCAGGTAGTACCAGGACTCGTCCGTTACCTCGTTACGCTGGAAGTACAGAGCTTGTGGGTAGCAGTTGGCAATCTCCACGACGCTGCCGGAGTGCTGCAGCGCTTTTTCGCGCTGTTGCGCCTGGTTCAGCAGTTGGTCGTCGTGGTTTTCGCTGTCCTCGATGTCGGACATGGCTCGGTTGAATTTCTCCATGTCCAACTTGAACCAGTACAGGCGGCTGCCAAAGCCCAGGTGAAATTCCCCGCGCTTGTTCCAGTCGTACATGAGCAAGGCCTTTTCCGCTGCGCTCTCGGCCAGCAGCAGGGCGCCCTGGTGACGGGCTTGCTTGAGGTCAGTTGCTATCTGTTCGGCGCGCTTGGTGTCGTCCTGGATGAAGCTCCAGCGCTGATGCAGATCGTTCCAGTCTGACTTGCGGCCATCACGTTGCGGGATCTGCGCAGACTCACAGACAAACCCCAGGGCACGGGCTTCGCGTACCCAGCGCCGGGTATAGGCGTTGGCGCTGGGCTCGTTATCAAGCGCCCAAACCAGCTTGGGCAATTCCCC
The DNA here is from genome assembly GCF_022648765.1 of Pseudomonas sp. ArH3a. Classification (NCBI taxonomy): domain Bacteria; kingdom Pseudomonadati; phylum Pseudomonadota; class Gammaproteobacteria; order Pseudomonadales; family Pseudomonadaceae; genus Pseudomonas; species Pseudomonas sp. ArH3a. The sequence continues at coordinate 5,320,397 of NZ_CP080330.1, read as the reverse complement.
TCCATCGCGGATTTTGACCAATGCTTTCAGCGAATCCCCCGGGAACGCATTAGAGGACATGGCCGAGACGGCCACGATGTCGTTGTGCACCAGAGCGATGGCATCGAAGATCCCTTCGACAATCCAGATTTCCTTGGTTTCAAGAAGGTCGACGCAGGGCGGGCACCACCAGACGCCGCGATAGCTGTCCTTGGATTTGAAGCGGGCTTTCATCTTGCCGAAGCGGTGCGGCTGATCGATCAAACGTTCCCACCAGCCGCCTTTTTCCAGGGCGAAGCGCACAGTCGCGCTGCCGGCATTGTGTTCAGCGGAGTAGAACGTTTCTTGGGTGAACCAGCCCTGGATCAGCTCAAACCGAAAGCCCCGGGCGAATTCCAGGTAGGCGCGCGCCGTTGCGTTGGGGTGCTGGTCTGTCGCCGGCGCGCGCTTGCTCCAATCTTCGAACAGATCGTCGTACAGCTCTTTTACGTGCAGGGTGTGGCCACACTTTTCGGGACGACCACAAATCACCATCCATGGCGTATCAAAGCGGGAATACAGTTCTTTCTTTTTGCACTTCGGGCAGGTGCCGCCGCGCATGTAGTCGGTGCCCGTGCGATGTTTGAGCCCGAAGTCGGACTGGAGGCGTTGCAACACGTCTTCGCGAAGATCTTCTTTCATGGGGTTACTTCACTGCTTTGAGGCTGTGGGACAGGGCTGCCATGAGGCGTTTTTGCGCAGCCATGACCGGGATGTGGGCGAGAATCGCGCCGTGGCGCAGACCGGCCGCAACAAGGCGGAACTGGTCGGCGTACCAGTGCTCGTTGAGGCTCAAGCGATACTGTTCACGCAGGTTGGCCAACAACGCTTCGGCCTCGGCTGGGGGCAGTTGTGTGGTGACAATTACGGCGTTTGCCATCGTTAAACCTCAATTTCGGGCGTAGCTCACCCAAACCCACGGGATGTGGGGCCGGCGATTGGTTGGGTAGGGTGTTACGAGTTGGCGGAGCGCTGACGGTGCGAGACTTCCACCAGCTCGATGTGAGCAAGTGACGTCAGTTTGATTGCAACCGGTTCGGCCACGTCGAAGCGCTCGACCAGGTGATCGACTGCACGGCTGCGTAGCGTCGACAGGTCGCCCAAATGTTCGGCTTGATGATGCTCAAGAAATGCCAGTGCAGCGTTCTGCATGCACTGTTGGTAATCCAGGGTATTTGTTTGCGTGTTCATTGGCCTTTCCCTGTTTTGGCGCGGTAGAGATCGATGGCGGCGTGGACTTCGGTAGTCCGTGCAGCTATGTGCAAGATATGAGCGTTCAGGATCAGTTCGGCTTCATCCTCGGTGATTACGCCGTCCTCAAGCGCCTGGGCAATGATCTGATCAACCGTGCCCTGCTTGGCCGAGGTCTGCATGGCCCGGGCGTACATCTCTACGTTGTCCAAGTTTTCTGGGTGGACGACTGGGACAAACATGCCGCCGTACATCGCGGCAACGTAGTTGGCCAGATGCTGGGTGCCCGTGACTTGTTCCAGGTTGAAAATCTGCACGTCCGTCAGCGGGCGGCAGTTGTTGTTCTCGTAAGCGTGGTTATCAAACTTCTTGAGCGGTAGGCCGATGCTGGCAGCGGCGCGTTCACGGCCACCGTCGAAGGTGCAAATAATTGCGCGGACGACTTCACGGCGGGTTTTTAGAACCTGACTTTTCATCTTCTGCTGTTCCCTCAGATGCTTGGCCATTACTGTGCGATTACGCCGTCTTTGATACCGAGCAACACGGCGGCGCGATGTGCCTCCCCCCGGCGACCTTTGATCCGACCGTTCAATAGGTCGCTGACTAAATTTTTATTCAAGCCGTGCTTACGGCTGAACTCCGCGATGCTCACTCCCTTGTGATCAAGAGCGGCCCGGGCTTGCTCGGGTGTAATGGTGGCGGGCATCATGTCTACTCTGTTTGTTTGTGGTTGTTTCTGTTTGTCTGTGGCAATTCTTGGTCAAATATTTGATCAGGTCAAGCGTGGTGAATAAAAAAATGCTCATAGCTGACGGAGTAGGTGATCGCCTAAGGGAAGAGCGCGAGCGCTTAGGTTTGAATCAAACTGATTTTGGGACGTTGTTAGGAGTTAGCCGTGGGACCCAGAAAAATTACGAGTTAGGGGCGAATTCACTGGACCTTCGTTATGTCTCAGCCTTGACGGAACATAAGGTCGACGCGGGCTACGTACTTTCTGGGCATCGATCCCCTCCACCTGGTCAAGGGCTTGATCCGGTAGAAGCGGATCTGGTCGAGCATTTCAGGCGCCTACCTCCTGATGATCAAAAAACTGTGCGGAGGATCGTTAAGTCGATGGCCGCGGAGGCCGATCAGCAGATCGATTAACTTGTAACAATTTGCGTATCTCCAGCGAAATGGCTGCGTCACGGTGGCGATCATTGCCCAATACCGTCGACAGCAAATGCAATAACGGAGCAGTACGCATGTTGGATCGCAAGAAATTGGAAAGCAGTTATCGCGACTCGGTTAGCAATGAATGGCTGGAACTGACGGCTTTGGAAGTACGCCTTATCAAGCTTTACCGACAGATATCTGAAAAAGACCGTAAACAGTTTCAGCGCATTGCTGGCTATCTCGCCGAACCTTCTGAAGCCGAATGACCGACGTGGCAAAATACTGAAAGCATGCGCCGGCCCTTTCTGGTCGGCGCTTTCGCTCTCATTAGGCTGCGCCGAGCTGGTCGAACAGCTCTCGTTGTTTTGCCCTGGACATATCTCTCAAACGATCAAATAACATTCTTTCGTAGGATTGAGCAGATGGGCTGAGCGTGTGCGAAAACGTCAAATTTGCTACCCAACTGTGCCCGCATGTTGCGTCGAGACACTGGCAATACAGTTTCGCAAAATCCCTTGATAGCTCTTCCCTCGAAGCAATCCGGCCCTTATTTCCACACTTGCAAACAACTCTCATCGTGTCCCTCCCCAGGGCAGCCAATAGCCACTATTCTGCCACAGCTTTTAGTGGTAATAACTGCTCTAGCTTGTAGATTGAGGGTTATCAGCTGCAGATCTAGCCTCTTTCCAGCTGATTATCCTGTCGTGTCGCAGGGTGTCATTCAACTGATTGAACAGCTGACAGATCGGTCTGATCTCATTGCTGGTGTAGACCCGATCTATCTTCTCGATATCACCAAACCCGCCGTTATTTTCCGGGATGATCCCGGCCAGGGCAGGGTTCATCCGCCAGGCAGCGATCACGTCATTGCGGGTGATGTTCTTCACCTTCTCCAATTCATCCTTGGCCTGGAAGTCGCCCACGGGGATGATCTGGATCGCGTTTTCTTTCCCGTTGGGGATGTTGACGAACATCGAGCGGAAGTTGCCCACGCCCTTGCTCGCGCTGATCTGAACGCGCAGATTTTCTTCGTCTTCTTCGGTTAGATCCGGGTCGTTGGTGTAGAAGATGTAACCCGCGTGCGCGCCGTTGCTGTAGTAGCGCCGGCGGAACAGGGTCGCGGCTTCATTGAGCAACAGCGCCTGCAGGCCGCCCAGGTAGTCGGGCACTCCGTAGATGTTCTGTTCCACGTCGTAGTCCAGGACATGTTCGATTTCGTCCTGGTCAAAGTCCATGAATTTGCTATCTGGCAGCAGCATCCTGAAACCGCCGTCGACCTTCACACGCATGTTGATCGCCGGCAGATGCTGCATCTCCAACACTTCGCCAAAGGCGTTGGTATCGCGATAGAAATACGCCTCGCCGAACACCATGTAGTCCAGGCTCGCCCGTCCCATGGTCTGCGTGCTGCAGCCCTCGGACGGGATGAACTCACGCAACAGCAGGTTGCGTTTGAACTTGGGAATGGCGCCATGGTGCGCGTTGGCGCGCAACAACTTGGCCAGACCCGCCCGCGACACCGGCGGCTTGTAGATCTCGCCGTCGTCGCTGAGAAACACGCCCAGGTACTCGCCGATGTTGCCGGACAGCACCTGTTCCGGCTCCCCGAACGTGAACGCCCGCATGGGCTGCTGCTGTCGTACCTGCTGACTGGCTTGGGGCTTTCTGCGTTGTGGTTTGGGCATTGTTTCCGCTCGTGACGTAGCGGCTACGGCGCCGCTTGTTGGTATTCAGGGGTTCGTTGGCCAGGGCGTGCATAACGGCCCAGGCGATATCGGCGTGACCGGTGGCGTCTGTACGCGAAGCGCTGTAGGTGACCTGGCCGCTGTTGGTGGTGCCGCGCTTGATGGTCAGGAATGCCTGGGCGATGTCCGTCCAGCCGGCGTCCCACTCAATGCGGCTGCCCTGGATCGTGTCCTGGGCCTTGAGTACCAGGGTGTTTTTGGTCTCAAGGCTGTAGTGAATCGGCGTTGCCTTCGCGTAGAAGTCGCGCACCAGGTCGAACACGCCATAGCCCACGCCGGTGATATCGATCCCGATGTGTTGGACGTTGAAACGCTCGGTAAGCTTTTTGACCTGGGCGGCTTGGTAGGTGAACGAATGCCCCCGCCAGCTGTGCTTCTCCAGGATTCGAAACTTTGCCCCGGGCTCCAGCGGCGGGGCGACCACCACGCATGTGGCGTCGTCGCGGGTCCGGCTGGGATCGTAGCCAAGCCACACCGGGCTGTTGCCGAAAGGGCGATCCAGTTCCGGGTTGTAGTCCTCCCACAACGACAGATCGGAATAGCACCGCTCCAGATCCTTGAGGCCGAAGGCGCTCTGGCTGCTATCGATGAACTTGCAGTGGAACAACTGCTGGAATTTGTCTTCGTCGTATTCCAGCTGCAACTGCTCGAGGTCGAACAGATCGCAGCCACCGGCGATGGCGTCGTCGATGGTGATGGTCTTGCGCCATTGGCCATCGGGACACAATGCGCCTTGGGTGTACGACGCCTCGGTGGGCCAGGTACCGCCGATCTTTTTACCGCGCTTGCTGTTGCGGAATTCCTCTCCGGACCAGAACGGGTATGCCTGGTGCGACACGGCGCTGGGCGTCGAGAAATAGGTTTTGCGCCACTTCTTGTGGGTGCCCATGGCGCTGGCCACGGTGCTGAGTTTTTCGAAGTCGCGGATCCAGAAATACTCATCCACATACACATGGCCATGGTAGCCCTGGGCAGTGCTGCTATTGGTCGATAGGAAGCGTAGTTCGGCGCCGTTGCTGAGCGTGATCGGGTTGCCGGTCAGCTCGATGCCGAACCACTGCTGGGCAAACTGGATGATGTAGCTACGGAAGATTTCCGACTGCGATCTGCTTGCCGACAGAAACACCTGGTTGTCGCCGCTGAGTACCGCGTCCATGAACGCTTCGCCGGCGAAGTAGTAGGTCAGGCCGACCTGGCGGCTTTTCAGGATGTTGCGGATCCGGCACGTCAGCGGGTTTTGCTTGGCTGCGAACAGCTCCTGCTGATAGCGGTACATCTTGCTGATGAACTTATCCAGGAAGTCGACTTCGGTCAGCTCGCTGATGTCGTTCTTCACCTTCTTTTCGCGCTTCTTTCCTCCGCTATCTCCACGGCCCGATCGTTCGCCACGCGGGCGCTGGCGACCTTCCTGGGGCTCGCCCGCGGATTCCCCGACCGGTGCCGGCGACGGCTTGACCGCTTGCTTTAGCAGACGCTCGCGAACGGTGGTCAGTCGGTCCAGCTCGTTCAGTTCGTCCTTGGTCAGGCTGCTGGCTTTGTCCAGGAGGAGGGTAATCCGCCGGCCAACGGCGGTCAGCGGTTCTTCGTCCGACAACATGTCTTCCCATCCGCCCTGACGTATCCAGTAGTAGACGATGCGGATGTTGGGCAGGTTGAGCTGCGCCTGAATTTCCTTGGCCTTACAGCGGCGTAGAAATAGGCGTTTGGCGGCTTCTTTAACTTCGGTCGAGTAGTACATGGGCCGCAGTCTATGCGGCGAAAACGCTGGAAACGCGGGGTTAAATTCCGCGTTTCTCCTACATCGTGAATATAGGAGAAACGCGCAGGTGAACCGTTTGTTTGAGTGCTGATGGCTCCCTATCTTGGCGGCTCATTCAACCGATTGAGCGCAGTCAACGCACATGCCCCGTTCCCTTGTTTCGTACTGGAAACGTGTCGCCACCAGCGGCACCACCGCCGATGGTCGCGAGATCCTTCCCCAGGAACTGCGCGACATCGCTGAAACCTACAAGCCTTCGAAATATACGGCAGTGATCTGGTGCGACCACGAACGTTGGAGCGGTTCCCACGGCACCGTCTTTGCCGTGCGCTTGTTGGAAGAGGGAGAAGATCTGGAGCCCGGGCAAATCGCTCTGGAGGCACAGCTCAAGCCGAATGATCGCCTGCTTTACCTGAATGATCAGGGCCAAAAGCTGTTCTCCAGCATCGAGATCACTCCCAATTTCGCAGGCAGCGGGAAGGCCTACTTGACCGGGCTGGGCGTCACCGATGAACCAGCCAGTCTGGGCACCCAGGAACTCTACTTTTCAAAGCAGACCCACCAAAACTCCTTCTACGCCGCATCCGTTGAACTGGGCTCCTTTGAGGCAGAACCACAGAGCGAGGTCAGCAAGCTGATCGGCTTGCTCGCCGGCCTGTTCAAGCGCTTTGCCACGGATGTCGAGCCCGCCGAACCCACCACCCCAACCGAGAGCAAACCCCCAATGGATGAAGCTACCGCAACGGCCCTCAAAGCCCTGCTGGAGCAGCTGCTTGTCGTCGCTGCCGGCATTCAGGCCGTGATTGAACCCGCCGCCGCAGATGCACCAGAACCAGACCAGGCACCAATCGACGACGTGAGCGCGGCCGTAGACGAGATCGTTACTACAGCCGAGGAAGAACGTGAGTTCCGCCGTAGCGGTGGTTCGAACAAGGCCGTTCTGGCTCAGTTGGAGAAGCTGCAAAAGCAGTTCTCCGCTCTGCAGAACACGTCGACCGGCCGCCAGTTGCCACGCAACCCCGGCCCGGTGACTACCACCAAAAAGCGGGTGCTCTGACATGGCCCAGCCATTAAGCGCCAAGGGCGCCAAACAGTATGCCGAACTGCAGGAAGCGATCGCCGAGGCCTACGGCGTTGAGCGATCGAGCCGCATGTTCAGCGTGGAACCGTCGATTGCCCAGGAACTGAACGACGCGATCACCGCAAAAGCCGACTTCCTGGAGCGCATCAACGTCACCCCGGTCAGCGAGATCAAAGGTGAGAAGGTGTTCATCGGTGTGAACGGCCCGGTCACTGGCCGCACCAACACCAAGACCACCGATCGCGAAGCCAAAGATGCTTCGGCGCTGGACAACACCCTGTACGAATTGGCCGATACCCAGTCGGACGTGGGCCTGCCGTACGCCAAGATCGATGCCTGGGCGAAGTTTCCTGACTTCAAAGAGCGCTATTCGGCCGCAGTGCAAAAACGCATCGCACAGGACCGGATCGTTATCGGTTTCCACGGCACCCATGCCGCCCCGCAGACCGACTTGGAGAAATTCCCCAAGCTGCAGGACGTGAACAAAGGTTGGCTGCAGCAGTTGCGCGAGCAGGCCCCGCAGCAGGTGCTGAAAGAGGGCACCACCGCTGGCAAGGTCACTCTAGGCGCCGGTGGTGACTACGCCAACCTTGATGCCCTGGTGCACGACACCAAACAGATGGTTGACGAGATCCTGCGCGAAGACGGCGACCTGGTCGCGATCATCGGCACCGACTTGCTCGCTGCTGACAAGGCCAAGCTGTACACCAAGCAGGGCGACACCCCGACTGAAAAAGAGCGCATCGAAAACGCGCAGGTCATCGCGACCTATGGCGGTCTGCCGGCGTTCAGCGTGCCGAACTTCCCGGTCAACGCGGTGCTGGTCACCAGTTGGGACAACCTGTCGATTTACTACCAGGATTCTAGCTGGCGTAAGCAGACGATCGAGAATCCGAAGCGCTCCCGCGTAGAGGATTACAACAGCCGCAACGAAGGCTACGTGATCGAGCAGTTGGAAAAGATCGCGTTCACCGAAAACGTGGAGCTGGTGAAGTGAGTCTGGCCCTGGCGCACAAGCGCCGTATCTTGGCCTTGGGCAGCACTGCAGTGGCGGCACTCGCCGCCGCTGCAGTCCTGGCCTATTCCCCGGCCGATGCCATGAGCAGCCCGGCCAACGCCCGCAAGCACTTGCTGTTGCAGGAAGCGGCATTGGACCAGGATCTGACCCGAATCAGCGCCATCAACGGCCTGGCCGGACGCCAGGCACTCAAGCGTGAAGAGCTGCTGCCCAAGTACCAGGAATACGTCCAGCGCTACTGCGAGTCGGGGCTGAATTTCCCCAACCGCGTTGCGGTGCAGGTGTTGGTTTGGTTGTTCGACACCGCTCAGTTTGATGACGCCCTGGAGCTGGCGGACTTCCTGATCGAGCAGGGCCAGGAAATGCCGGAGCGTTTCAAGCGCCGGGATATCCAGACCTTTGTGGCCGACGCCGTGTGCGAATGGGCCTACGCCGAATACAGCGCGCAGCGCAGCCCTGAACCATATCTGTCCGACATGCTGCCGCTTGTCGATGGCGAATGGAACCTGACGGAGCAGATCCCCAGCAAGTACCACAAGTTGATCGGCATGCGCGCCATGGAGGCAGAGCAGTGGGAAACCGCGCTCAAGCACCTTGAGCGTTCTACCGAACTGTACGCCCAGGCCGGCAACGACACTCGCATCAAAAAGGTCCGCAAGGCTCTGGCAAAACAAGCGGCCGCTACCCCGGCCACCGAATAACCGACTACCCCCCCCAGCGGGGACCTGTGGAAGTGAGCCGCCCATTTATGGACCGTCCCACTGAAAACAGGCTCCCCGCCCTATTTGAGCGGTCAGCATGAGCTTTTCAGGTAAACCCACCACCCTTGTGGAACTGGCGATCGAGAATGACGGCTTTTGGCCGAACCTCGATGTGGCCGAGTTTCAGAAGGGCTATCGCCTGCCGGCGGAATACCTGGTGGAACTGCTGACCGCTGAATTGACCACGGCGATGACCGAGGTCAACCGCGACTTGGCCACGTGCAAAGCGCGTTGGCAGAACCAAGGTGTCACCACCTTGGAATCTGCTGACCCTATGGTGCTGCCCGAGCGTACATTTCAAGCAGCGACTTACAAACGCGCCGTTTACTGCAGGGCCAAAGCCAGCCTTTTGCCCCAGTTCGTGACCATCATCCGCCGCGACAGCGCGGAAAACCTGGGCAAGGAATTGCCCGATCGCCCGGAAACCTTTCTGGCATTCAGCCAACAGGCTGTGCGCTCGCTGCAGGGCCGTGGCCGCATCACGGCGGCGTTGCTATGAACAAGCTGCGCGCCCTGACCACCTACCTGATCGGCCTGAACCTGGTGCTGCCCGAGCAGATCGACAGCTGGGCCGAGCAGGTCAACCTGGATTTGATCTGGAAAGACACCACCCAGGGCCTGCACATGGGCGATATGCGTTATCGCGCCGTGGTGGTGATCGAGCGCTTCGCCGGCAACCCGGCCTTGTTGATGGCGCTCCTGGGCGGCTGGCTGGAAACCAAAGATCCCGATCGGGACGACGACCTGCCGGCGCCGACGTTCGCCGTCGACCAGATCACCCCGGACGAAGCAGATCTGGAACTGACCCTGGAGTTTGTCGAGGCGCAGCACTTGACCGAAGACCCCAACGGCTTGGTCGAGGCGTTCGGCAAGAAGTGGGGCCTGGTCGACTTCGACCTGTGGGTTGCTGAGCAAGGCGAGGTCCGCGGCGGTGGCGCGTAGCACTTTCGAGCTGGACGTACGGGGCCACCTGGGCGTTCGTGAGCAGCTGGCGCTATTGAGTCTGCCCCCGCAGCTGCGCCGGCGTTTGCTCAACAACGTCACCAAGCGCGTGCGCACCATGAGCCGTAAGCGGATCCGCGAGCAGCGCAACCTGGACGGCTCGGCCTTCGATGCGCGCAAGGGCGACGGCAAGGGCAAAAAGAAGATGGAAGCCGGTCTGGGCAAGTTGCTCCAGGTCACCAGCGTGAGCGCGGACTCCGCAACCCTGGGATGGCGTAACGGCCTGACCGGCTGGGTCGCCGCGCAGCAACACCACGGCGCGACCGAGCGCCGTACAGCCGCGCAGATGCGCCGGTGGAGCAAGGTGCCCGAGGGCCTGGCCGCGACGGGCAAACAGGCAAAACGTCTGCGCCGCTTGGGCTTCAAGGTGCGCCAGAAGGGCAAGAAGAGCCTTTCCCGGCCGACCGTGGCATGGATTCAAGAACACGTGAACTACGCCAAGGCGGGCCTGCTGATACGCATCCTGTCCGACGAAAAGGCCGAGGGCAACGGCGCGCAAAGCTGGGAAATCACCCTGCCGAAACGCCAGTTCCTGGGCGTCAGTACCGACCGGGATACCAGCCTGCTGGTTAACCAGGTGCTGGCACAAATCCTCAACTCCCCCAAATAACGAGGCACTGCATGGCACTTGGCAAAGTCAGCGTTAACAATCTCAACCTCGGCCAGGGTGCCGTGACCGAGATCGAGCGCTATTTCCTGTTCATTGGTTCCGGCGCTAAGAGCGTCGGTAGCCTGATCGCTCTGAACACCGACAGCGACCTGGAAGCGGTCCTGGGCCAGCCCGTCAGCGACCTGAAAACCCAAGTCGCGGCGGCCAAGGCCAATGGCGGCGACCGCTGGGCGTGCCTGGCGGCTCCGATTGCTGCCGATGGTGACTGGCTTGTCGCCCTGGAAAAGGCCCAGCAGCAGGGCTTTTCTGTGGAAGCGGTAGTGATCACCAAACCGGTGGCCGCTGCTGCTGAACTCTCGGCCATGCATGACGCCGCGATCGCCGTCAGCAACACCTACGGCCGTCGTGTGTTCGTGATGGCCAGCACCGCCGGCATCACTGCAGAACAGACCTGGTCGGAATACCTGGCCCAGCAAAAGGCGATCACCAAAGACCTGGCGGCACCGCGTGTCCTGGTCGTGCCCCAGTTGCACGGCAATGACCTGGGCGTCCTGGCTGGGCGCCTGGCCAACGCCGCCGTCAGCATTGCTGACAGCCCAATGCGCGTGGCCAGCGGCGCCGTTTTGGCCTTAGGCAGCGTGCCCAAAGACAAAGAAGGCCTGCCCCTGCCGTCGGCCGTCCGATCGGAACTCGACAAGGCACGCTTCTCAGTCTCGCAAACCTACCCCGACTACCCGGGCGTGTTCTGGGGCGACGGCAACATGCTCGATGCGCCGGCGAGTGACTTCCAGGTGGTCGAGTACCTGCGGTTGGCCGACAAGGCCGCTCGCCAGGTGCGACCGCTGTTGATTCTGCGTGTCGCCGATCGGCGCCTGAACAACACGGCCAACAGCATGGCGGCCGCAATCAGCGCGTTTATGAAGCCGCTGCGCGTGATGGCCAAGTCCACGACATTCGCCGGCCAGGTGTTCCCGGGCGAGATCGAATCCCCGAAAGACGGCGACATCCAGCTGGTGTGGCACACCAAAACCAAGGTTGAGGTGTACATCAAGATCAAGCCCCTCAATTGCCCGAAAGACCTCACGGCGAACATCGCCCTGGACCTTTCCAACGACGATTCGGAGTAATCCCGTATGTCCCGTATTGGCGGTAAAAACTTCGACATCAACCTGGGCGATCTGCAGATCCACGTTGAAAGCTGCACCCTGGACATCACCGATAACACTGCCGTGGCGCAATCCCGGGGTGTGCCTAACGGGCACGTCGACGGCGATGTGTCGTGCAGCGGTGAGTTCGAATTCGACACCAGCAACTTCAATCTGCTGATCGAGGCCGCACGCACTGCCGGCAGCTTCCGCCAGTTGGAACCGTTCGACTCGGTGTTCTTTGCCAAGGCCGGCGATGAAGAGCTGCGCATCGAGGCCTTCGGCTGCAAGTTGAAGGTGTCCAGCCTGCTGAGTGTCGACCCCAAGGGCGGCGAGAAGTCCAAGCACAAGGTGCCTTTTGACGTCACCAGCCCGGACTTTATCCGGGTCAACGGCGTGCCGTACCTGGCTGCTGCAGAGATCGAGGGGCTGCGCTGATGGGCGATTGGCTCGACGACGCAAAGAAGATCGAGGAGTTGGAGCGCGAACGGTCGATTCAGGCCCAGCTCGCCCGGCCACGCCCTTCGGGGCCCAGCCTGATCGACTGCATGGACTGCGACTACGAAATACCTGCAGCGCGCCGAGCGTTGGAAGGCATTACCCGTTGCGTCCCGTGCCAATCCGTTTTTGAGAAAGGACAGCGCCGATGACCACACGCGCCAAGCCCAAAGGCACACTGGAAAGCCGCTTCGCTGTGCTTGAACACCGCGTCGGCGACCTGGAAGAACGTCATGAAACCGTGCCCACCCGCGTCACCCGGCTGGAAGGCGAGTTCGAACACATGGCGGTACAGCTCTCGGATTTGAACGATGGCCAGCGCGAGCTGACGGCCACCGTGTCCGACATCGGCACCAAGGTCACCCGCATGTTGGCGGTACTGACCGTGCTGGGTGTGGTCGCGCAGATGGTCGGGCCGGCGCTGTTGCGGATCCTGTTCCCATGAGCCTGCGCGGCAAGATCGCCGCCGGTGGCATCACGCTCTGCAGCTCCGCGTTGATCGTGTTCCTGGGCACTTGGGAAGGTAACGGCCAGAACACCGTCTACGCGGACAAGTTGGCCCGTGGCCTGCCGACCGTGTGCAAGGGCATCACCCGTTACACCAGTCCGTACCCGCTGATTGTGGGTGACTACTGGTCGCCGGCGCGCTGCGCCGAGGTGGAGCAGCTGGTGGTCGAGAAAGGCCAACTGGCCCTGGCTGACTGCCTTACCAATCAGGCGATCGGACAGAAGACCTTCGACGCCCTGAGCAGCCATGGCCACAACTTCGGTACGCCCAGCACCTGCGCCAGTCGCGCCGTGGGCCTGATCAATGCCGGCAAGATCGCAGAAGGCTGTAAGGCCCTCGCCTGGGGCCCCGATGGCAAGAGCCCGGTGTGGTCGTCGGTCACCGATGCCCAGGGCCGCAAGCGCTTTGTACCGGGCCTGCACGCTCGCCGGCGCGCCGAAGCGGCCATGTGCGCGGAGGGCTTGTGATGCTGCGCGAAATCCTATTTCCGCTGCTGCTGTGCGTGGTCGCATTTATCGGCTTCGACATCCTGGAGGGGCAACGCGACACCGCCCGCCAGGAGCGTGACAACGCCCTGTTCGAAGTGACGGGCCTGCGCGAAGCCGCTCGCATCAGCGGCGAGATGCTGGCCGACCGTGACGCGATCGATCTTAAACGAACCCTGGAGCTTGACCATGAACGCGCTTCAAACCTTGAGCTGCAGCGTGCTGTTGACGATCGCCGTCAGCGGCTGCGCATCAACGCCACCTGCAGCGCCGCCGGCACCGAAAAAGCTAGCGCCGGCGGCGTGGCTGATGCAGGCACCGCCGAACTCGCAACAGACGCTCGACCGGATTATTTCACCCTCAGAGATCAGCTTGCCCTCAGTAAGCAAATGATCCTGGGTCTGCAGGACTACGTGCACCAGGTGTGCCTGCGCTGACCTAAACCCCCTTTAAACCAACCACCACAACGGATACGAACAATGAGCCAGACCCAAGCCCGCGAAATCACCCTGGAAGTAGGCGAAAAGGAATTCACCTTCACCCTGACGCCCCAGGACGTGACCAAGTACTTCAATGCCATGACCGCCAACAACAAGGTCGCGCCGTCCTTCAATCTGCTGAGCAGCACCGTGTTGCCCGCTGAAAAGGCCGGTCTGCGCGAGGTGTTGGCCAACCCGGTGATGACCATGCAAATCGCCGGCGCGCTCCTCGAGGAGTACGCGCCTGATGTCGAGATCATCGTAAAAAAGCCCTTGAACACGCTGACCGCCTGACCGAAGACGGCCTGGGCCAGTTGCTGGCCCTGACCAACCGTTGGCTACCTGGTGCCGAGCCCACCATCGAGAACATGGGCACGGCCAAGTGGCTGGAAGACGAACACTGGAAACGCATGGAATTTGCCGTCGCAAGCGGCATTGCCCGTGCGTTGAACGGATAGGAACCACATGGCCGATCGTAGCGCCCGCCTGGACTTCATCCTGGCCCTGACCGACAAGGTCACCGCGCCCCTGGGCAAGGTGAAGATGGGCTTTTCCGAGCTGACCGAGCAAAGCGAAAAGAACATCAAGACCATGGGCATGGGCCTGGCCGGTGTGACGGGTGCTTTTGTTGGCATCAACGAATCACTGCAGCCCGCGTTGGAGATGAACCGCGCCCTGGGCGAGGTCAAATCCCTGGGTGTGGCCGAAGATGCGCTGGCGGCTTTGAATCAGAAGGCCCTGGATTTCTCGGTGAACTATGGCGAGAACGCCCGTGATTTTGTGGCGTCGGCCTACAGCATTGAGGGCGCTATCAAGGGCCTCACGGGCAGCCAGCTGGCGACCTTCACCAACACCAGCAATCTGTTAGCCAAGGCCACCAAATCCGACGCCGAGACCATGGGCGCCTACGTGGGCACCATGTACAACCTGTTCAAAGGCCAGGCTGACGCCATGGGCAAGGGCGAATGGGTTGAAAAGCTCGGCGGGCAGACTGCCCTGGCGGTGCAGCTGTTCCGCACCGACGGCGCCCAGCTCAAGGACGCCTTCAAGGAAGTGGGTTCTATCGCGACCGCTGCCGGCGTTGATATTGCCGAGCAGTTCGCGGTGATCGGCTCGCTGAGCAGCACCATGGAAGGCGGTGACGCCGGCGGGCGTTACAAGGCGTTCTTCGAAAACCTGGGCGCTGCGTCCGAAAAAATGGGCTTGAAGTTCACCGACTCCAACGGCAAGGCACTGCCCATGCTGCAGATCATGGACAAGCTGCAGGGCAAGCTGGGCGACCTGACCAGTGCGTCGGCCAGCGCCAAGCTGATGGAAGCGTTTGGCGGGGAGGGCGCGCAGGTGATCAGCTCCCTGGCCAAGGACACCGACCGCCTGCGCAACGGCATGGAAAAGCTGGGCAAGGTGCGCGGCCTTGAGGACGCGCAGAAAATGGCCATGGACATGGTCGACCCTTGGCAACAGTTCGGGGCGGCGGTCGAAGCGCTGCGCATCGCCTTTGGCCAGGCACTGATTCCGATCCTGACGCCGTTGATGGCCAAGCTGTCGGGCATCGCCGGCACCATGACCCGATGGACGCAGATGTTCCCCAACATCACCCGGGTGATCGGCATTGTCACGCTGACGATCCTGGCGCTGATCGCGGTCATGTCCCTGCTGACCTTCGCCGTCGGCGCCGGCCGTATGGCGTGGCTGGCCATGGTCACCGTCTGGAAAGTGGTGCAGATGATCAGTCTGCGTACCACCGCCGTGTTCCTGCTGCAGAAGCTGATCATGCTGACCTACATCACCGTGGTCTATGGCCTGACCGCCGTACTTGGCCTGGTGCGCGGCGTCATGCTGCTTTGGCAGGGCGCGATCTGGCTGGTCAACGCCGCGCTGCTGGCCAACCCCGTGGTGTGGATCGTAATCGGCGTTATGGCCCTGGTCGCGGCGGTGATCGCCGCCGTTGTGTACTGGGACGAGTGGACGGCCGCGCTGATGAACAGCGAGGCGTTCAAGTGGGTCAGCGACCAGCTGACTGCGCTGTCGGACTGGTTCGCCTCGATGGGCGGCTGGTCTGGGATGGCAAAAGCCGCGTGGGACGGGATCGTGGCGATCTTTCACACGGCAATCAACGGCCTGATCGAGATGCTGAACAAGATCCCCGGCGTCGACATTGAAACCCGCTTCGGCGCCATGCCCGAGGTGCCCGGTACCGACATTGGCGTCAACACCATGGACAGCGCTGCAGCCGCGCAGCGCGCCCAGCAGACCATCAATGCGGCCATTCCAAGCCTGTCACCGGCGCGGCCCAACGCCGTGCCCCAGGGTGGGCTGCTGACGAGCATCCAGAACAACAACAGCAGCCAGAGCAGGGGCATGCATGTGGAGAAAGTCGAGATCCACAACAGCAAGCCTATGACCTCCCTGGAGATGGAAAACATGGTTGCCATGTCGGTGGGCGGATGAGCGAGTACATCGATCTTTTGATTGTTGGCAATGACCTAGTGCTGGATCCGTCGCGTCAGCCGCTGCTGATCGATGACCGGGCCAGCATTGCCCAGGACATCGCTCACATGATCCGCGACAGCGGCCTGTTGGTCACCCTGGTGGCCGAGCGCGATCGGCTCAAGCAACGCGACTGCATCCAGCAACTGGAACTGCTGGTGGAGGCCGACGAGCGCCTGGTACCGGGCACGGCGCAGATCACCCAGCTGCAGCCAGGCCAGTACCTGGTCACGGCAACAACCCTGAAATTCGGCAATATCGAGGTGACTTTGTGAGTGACGTAGATTTCAAGCAGGCGCTGGCCGACGCCGGCATTCCAACCACCGAGGCGGGGCTCCTGCAGGCGTGGGAAAAGGAAGTGGCAGCCCAGGGCAGTAAGTTGAGCAACACCAGCGCCTATTCGCCGTTCTGGCGGGTGGTGCGTGCCCTGGTGACCAAACCGGTGCTGTGGATTCTGGATTTTTTCGTGGCCACGGTACTGCCCAACTTTTTCGTCAAGACCGCTGTAGACGCCTGGCTCGACATGCTGGCCTGGGCGGTCAACGTCGAGCGTAAGGGCGCTACCAAGGCCAAGGGCTTTTTGCTGTTCACCCGCGAAGCTGCCGGCGGCGCCCTGGAAGTCCCAGCCGGAACGTTGGTGCAGTCCGCATCAATCAACGGCCATATCTACCAGGTGGTCACCACCGCCGTGGGTATCTTCGCCGATGGGCTGATGCAGCTGCAGATCCCGGTCGAAGCGGTCGACACCGGCGCCGGTTTCAACCTGGCCCCGGGTTATTACGCGATCTTGCCGGTACCGGTACCGGGCATTGCCCAGGTGGTGAACACCGACGGCTGGTTGACCACACCAGGTGCAGATCCTGAGCCCAACGACGAGCTGCGTTTGCGTACCCGCAACCAGTTTTCAGCGGTCAACCAGTGGCACACCGACGCGGTGTATCGCGCCATGATCTCGGCCTTCCCAGGCGTGCGCCCGGATGGCGTGTATTTCCAGCACGGCGCGCCACGTGGCCCGGGCAGTGCAAATGCCTTTGTGTTGTTCGATGCGGACGTGCCGGCGGCGACATACCTGGAGCAAATCAACGCGCATATCCGCGACCAGGGCAACCATGGCCACGGCGACGACCTGTTGGTGATGGTCATGCCTGAAACCCAGCACGCCGTGAAGTTGGAGATCTGGCCGCGCTCGACATTGACCACTGAACAGCGGGCAACCCTCAAAGACAACGCTGCGCTGTTCGTGCGTGCCGCATTCCGTGACAGCACCGCTACGGATTTCCAGCCAACGCTGACCTACCCGCAGTCGCGGTTTTCATTCAGCCGCCTGGGCGAAGAGCTTCACCAGCAGTTCGCCGGCATCGAGTCATTGCGCTTTGCCAATGCCGACATCATCAGCGAACTGAACATTCCACGGATCCAGAGCCTGGAGGTGTTGTTGCGTGATTAAGATCAACTTGCCGTTCTGGCTCGATGGTACCGAGCTGACCAAGCTCAAGGCTGCCGCCCAATCCTGGTGGGAAAACGTCGAGTGCTGGCTGCGCTGGCCGCTGCTGCAGATGGACGCCGATACCTGTCACCTCACCGTGCTGGACCTGTTGGCCTGGCAGCGCGACATCACCCGCTTCAAGGGCGAGCCCGAGACCTTGTACCGCCTGCGGGTTAAGTACGCCTTTATCAATGCCGTCGACGCCGGCAGCACCGCCGGCATGAAACGCATCCTGGAGCGCCTGGGCGTCGGTTATGTCGAGATCGAGGAGCGACAGGCCGGTCGTGACTGGGACGTGGTGTTGCTGCGTTTCTCTGACTCCCAGCTCTCGCAGAACCCCGAGCTGCTGCGCGTGCTGATTCAGCAGTACGGCCGCACTTGCCGGCGCTATGACTTTTCCACCATCACACCGATCCCGGTGCAAATCGCCCTTGTCCACTTTCACGACGATCAGCAAACGCTGGTCGCCCGCATTTAGGAGCCCCCATGGGAGCCAGTATTACCCTTGCAGGTGAAAGCCTGATCGCGCAGAAGCAAGCCGCCAATGCGGGCTTGAAAGTCAGTCGATTCATCTTCGCCAACGTGCCCGGTTTGAACCCCGATGCGCCCGTGGACCGTGCCGCGCCGAAGCCGGCGGCAGGGCAGATTGTCTACATGCACGAGATCGCGACCGAACATGCGGGCTATGTGAATCCAGACCAGGTGGTGTACAGCGCGCAGATCGGTTCTGACGTTGGTGACTGGGACTTCAACTGGATCGGTCTGGAAACTTCCGAAGGCGTGCTTTTTGCCGTTGCCTATGTGCCGGCTCAGCAAAAACGCCGCAACGTTCCGCCTTTGCAAGTCGGCAACAACCTGACCCGCAACTTCCTTGTTGCTTTCGACGGTGCCCTGGCAGTCACCGGCATTACTATTGATGCAAGCACCTGGCAGCACGACTTCACCGTGCGTCTGGCTGGCATTGATGAGCGTGAACGCCTGAGCAACCGCGATGTGTACGGGCGCGCCTGTTTTTTCGGCAGTTCCCTGCAGTTGGAAAAGGTCGCCGGTGCCTATCAGCTCAAGCCTGGAACCGCTTACGTCGAAGGCATCCGACTAGTACAGACAGCGGCGTTGTCGGTTGTACCGCCGGCGTTGCCTGCCAAAGCCTGGTTGGACGTCGTTTTACAACGCGAACTGAGCGACCTAGTAGCCAGCTGGACGGTGGTTTTCGGTGCCGGTAAGGCCGATTACACGGACGCCTTGGGCGTGAGGCACTACTGCGTAGCCATTGCGGACTTGACCACCGCTGGTGTGACAGACGTCCGGCCTGTGGAAGCAATTAGCGGTCCGCTGGTGCAACAATTCGCCTTGCGTACCGGGGACTACGCACAACTGCGTGCCCGTGCAACCACCAAGGACGATGTGGAGCTGGGCAACATTCCCAATGCCATCAGCGACGATTTTGAAACCAACAGTAGTTCGATCCTGGCCACAACCAAGGCTGTTAAAGCGGCGGCATCAGTTATCTGGACTGCTATCGCAAATATCGTTTCCGGCGCGACAGTGGTGGGGAAAGCCGCAAGGCTTGCAGTTGCTCGCAGGATCACCGTGAACGGCGCCGTTAACGGTAGTGTCGACTTCGACGGCAGCGGCGACGTGGTGCTGACTGTATCGCAGGCGCAGGCATCCGAAGGCGTTGCGGGCACGGCCAGAGTAGCTACCCAGCCAGGGACAGACGCGGGCATCGATGACACAACCTTCATTTCTCCGAAAAAACTGCGCTGGGGGTTTAACGGGAGTTGGACGGTCAACGGTTTTATAGTTTTTCCAACATGGCTGGGCGGCGTGATTATTCAATGGGGCGAAGGAGTGGTGCAGACCGCAGCGGATTCGGTGCAGACCGTGGCTTTCCCGCTGACCTTCCCTAACAGCTGTTTTCAAGTGAATGCCGGAACCTCTGCGACTGGTACGACAGATGATGCGCATTACATTCTTACTGGCAAATCGCTCTCCAACGCCACTTTCAAGCAAGAGTCGGACAACTTTTCGGTCCATAACATCAAACCTACGTTTATGGCGATTGGGCGCTGAATGATGAAAACTTACTTTGCACCATCGACCTATGGCTTTTACCAACAGTCGTTCAATTCGAGTATTCCAAGCGATGCGATCGTGATTACTCAGGACACTTACAGGCAGCTCGCACTGACGCCGCTGCCAGACGGTTTTTCGATCGGTCTTGATGCTGTTGGCTATCCGGCGTTAGTACCGACGATTCCGAATCTTGAAAGCCTTCATGCGCAAAAAAGCGAATTGATAAATCGCAGCTGCGAAAGCGCCATCACTGCCGGGTTTTGGTCCGACGCGTTGGGCGAACCTCATCAATACGGTAGTCAGTTAGGCGATCAATTGAATCTTACCGGGACTATCCAGGCGGGTTTGGACTCCCTATACCCCTGCCGCGATGAGGCCGGTGTAAAGGATTTTAGAAGCCATACGTTCGCGCAGATTCGCCAAGTGGGAGACGATTTTACCGCCTTCAAACTGCAGATACTGCAGAAGGCTAACCAGCTTAAAAAACGGCTCGACCAGGCTTTGGTGGATTTGGATCTGGCCACGCTGGAGTCGTTGACCTGGGAGAGTGAGTCTTGATGACTTGGGCACCGGTGACCATGCGCTGGCCCGAGCAGTCCACCGAGTGGATGGGCCAACTGGCAGCGGCTCAGGATCTCGCCGGCGGCGAGCTGGCCAGCACAGCGAAACGCTTGGCGGGTTTGGACGGCATGACAAGCACCAACCCGGGGCCGGTGGGCGACGCGGCCAAGGACGCGATCGAGGCCGGCCGTGCCGCATTGGCCGGGCAGATGGGCGAGGCACCGGCCTGCCTGGCCGTGACGCCGTTTCAAAGCGGTGTAGGACAGGGCCGTGGTCACCAGCGTTTTCTGTCCGCGCCGAACTTGCTGCAGCAGCTGGCCGCCAAACTGGTCGACGCCACTGATAGCGGCCGGCCGGCTGGCCCTCAATATGCCTTGTCGCTGATGTTCCTGGGCACGCGCCTGGATCAGTTCGCCGAGACCCTGGCACGCTTCAATGCTCTGTTGCCAATTCCTGAACTGGTGCGCGCCGAACGCCGGGCGCGGAACCTGTCGCGCCTGGAGACTGAAAAGTGGGAGATCCCCAGCGCTGGACCATTGCCGCTCTGGTCGTCGCTGCCCTTGGAGCGCTGCACGGTGGTCAAAGCGGCCAAGCAATCCATGGCCGGCCAGATCGCCGTCCTGGAGAGCTACGCAGCCGACAGCTCGCCCATGGGGGACTTGGCGGCGCTGGCCGGCCGTAAAGCTGCCCAGCAGCAGGACCGCGATAAGCAGTTGAACGATCTGAAAGGGCTGCTGGCCGGCGGGAATGCCGATCACAGCATGCGCGCGCGGATCCTGGGCCCAGGCGACAACGGCGAGTTGCGCCGTGCGTTACTGCTGGGTGATGCACCAGGGCATGAGTGGGTGCTGTGCGCCGGCGTGCTATTGGTCGGTTCGCGGGATGGCCTGAGCTTTGTTCGGGAGTTGGTTGGCCTATGACGCTATTACTCGACGGTCAGCAGATCCTGGGCAAACGCCTGAAAATCACGGCCAACCTGCGTATCGAGAGCGACGATCTTTCGGGGCAAACCAGCAACAGCCAGACGGCGCACAAGGGCTTCAAGCCCAAAACCCTGACGGTATCGTTGGCCATCCCCTTTGTTGACCAGGTGCAACTGCGTAGCCTGATGCGCTTGGCCGAGGCCACTGCCGGCGGTGGGCAGCTCCACATGTACCGCATCGTCAACGACACCGCTGCAGCCTTCGGGATACGCGAGGTGCAGTTCTCCGACGGTGTGAGCGCTAGGGAGGACGACATCCTTAATCAGTGGCTGGTGCAGTTCACCCTATCTGAAAAACTGTCCAACCCTGAGCGGGTAGAAAACCGTCGTGCCAGCAACAGCGTTACGTCGCAATCCGGCCCAGGTTCGGCGGTCGGCGGCGCCCCTGGTGGTGACGGCACCGGCGCCCCTGAGGAACTGAGCGGCTTTGAACGGACCTTGAAAAAGGTCGACGACTGGCTGGCCCCCACACCATGAAACTGCACAAGGTACTGACGATCGGCGGCACGCCTTACCCACTGATCAAGGACGAAGTCCGGCTGGACATTAAAAGCCCCGGCCGAGCGACCTTCACCATCCAGGGCGGTACCCCAGTCAAAGGCTTGGTGATGCTCGATGTTGGTTACAACGACGGCCCGCTGCAGCGCCACTTCATTGGTTTTGTTGAGCGCTCGACCGCGATCAACAGCGTGCAGCAGATCCTGGTCTGCCGCGAACTGGCGGCGATCCTGTCGCAGCCTATGCCGTTGAACCTGCGTCACGTCGACCTGCAGGGCGTGCTAGCCGAAGTCAGCGACAAGACTGGCCTGCGATTCCGCGTGCCGAACAAGGCCTATGCCAAGCTCAAGGCCCCGTTTTTCTACAGCTTGGCTGCCGGCTACCTGGCGATGGACAGCCTGGCCAGCGTATTCAGCATCCCCGACTTTATCTGGCAGCAGCAGGGCGACGGAGAAGTGTTTGTGGGCAGTTGGGCCGACAGCTTCTTCGGGATCCGCCCGCCGCTGCAGTTGCCTATCGAACTGTTCGACGGCTACCAAGGCAACCAGAGCGCAATGATCGCTGCCCTTCCAGGACTGCGCCCAGGTGCAACCATCAATCAGGGCGAGAGGATCACCAGCGTGACCCTTGCCGGCAACCAAATGGCGATCAAATGGACGACGCAATCCGTCGCAGCGTAGAGCGGCAATTCCCCGAACTCACCGGTGGCTACCACCTTCCGCGCTTTGGCCGCGTGGTCGCCGTACCCGATGCGCCGACCGCACCTGGTCTGTGCGACGACTTCCGGCCGCGCTTTGGCGTCGATGTGGAAGTGCTGTTGCCTGATGGCGAGCCAGATCCTGACCTACCGATCCTGACCGGCCTGCCGCTGCCAGCGCCGATGGGGGGGCAAGAGGCGGGTATGTTCGGCTTTCCGGAGGAGGGCACCACCGTGGTGGTTAGTTTTGCCTACGGCCTGCCGCATAAGCCCTTTATCACGCAGATCCTGCCGCAAGGCCTGAGTCTGCCCCGGGTGCCGAAGGGGGACCAGCTGTGGCAGCACAGCGAGGCCTGTCAACAGCGTGTCGACGCCGACGGTAACTGGCTGCGCCAAACGGATGGCAAGATCCAGGACAAAGCGATCGAGCGGGAAGTGGAGGCGATGCAGAACACGGAGAGCTTCCAGAGTCACACCAGGACGGTGGATGACCATTCAACCGAGTCAGTGGGTGGGATCAAGAAGATCGAGGCACTGGGCGCGCTCAAGCTGATGTCAGGTGGATCCGCGAGCCTGGCGGCGGTGGATGATCTGCACCAGGCGACCGGGCGGGATTTCAACCTGGTGGTGGGGCAAAAGCATAACGCCACGGTGGGCGGCGACATGCAAGAGCAGATCCAGGGGCTGCGCAAAAGCGTAGCGGGGATCAGTCAGCGCCTGCAGGCGCCCAAGACTTGGTTGGGGTCGGAGTCGGTAAACGTGTTGCAGGTGTTGTGTGATTTGCTCGACCTGGTGCAGCAGATGAACACTCAACTGTCTGTGCATACACATGTACCAGGGCCGACACCAAGTCCTGCAGACGCTAGTCAGTTCACCACTAAAGCAGCCGCAGCAAAAGCGCTTGCGGCTAAACTTAAACCTATTACTGCCTAGCAGTTAAATTGGTACCTCTGCGTTGCCAGAGCGCGCCAGATTACTTCGATTCAGCCAAAACCAATTTTGGGTTAAGTAGTTTTCTCAGTTTGCTTTGCATAGGCAGTTCAAAGAAGTAATAGCTTGCAAAACAGATTGGAATGAGTGTTGCTATAAATACTATAAAGGATAGATTGGTGTAAAAAAAATCGCGATCAAGGCCTAACCATCCAGCAATGATTATGAAAAGTAATTGAAGTGGGAAGTGGATAAGGTATGACGAATAACTTAAGTGCCCGATAAATGAGACTCTGCGGCCCAAAGTGCCTCTGCGTGTTTCAATCAGCGCAAGCGATATAATAGTCATCGGGAACAGAAGGATAGATATCGCATAAATCCAAACTTTGCTGGCGAGTTTAATTACTAGGTCCTGACCTTGCTGTGGAAGTATGTGGCCTAGGATATCAGCAGAGATTTTAGACGGTAGCCCAGATTGAAACTCTAGGATAACCCATACCCACGCCGCCGCTGCAACGAGCCAAAATGTAGGAATCAATCGATCACCCGTAGGTGACTGTCTCAGCCAGTTATAGCCGTGGAAGGCGATCCCGCCAGCAAAGAACGACACAATGCCACGCCCAATTTCGGGGCTAACCTTGGCGACACCCATGCCCAGCAGCACCAGAAAAATTAGCATAGGGATACGTGCTGCTCCCCTGAAGCAAAGTATGAAGAATGCAACGTACAAAAGGACTTCTACCGACACGGACCAGATAGGACCGTTAAAAGATGCACCGTCTTGGAATCCCCAATTGGAAGCCATAAAGATGTTCAAGATTAAATGGAAGGTGTCGTTAGTTTTATATACGAAGAATTCATTATTTGATGAGTGGTAAATCCACTGTCCGACGATCACAATTGTCAGGGTTAGGATGTGCAGTGGGTATAGACGTGAGAGCCGCATCACGAAAAATTTGTACCCGCTAACTTTTCCGTCCGTAATAGACTTTGCATACAACCAAAAGAATACAAACCCGGACAGGGAAAAAAAGAAATCTACGGCGATCCAACCCCAGTGGTAAAAAAAAGACAACTGCTGATAGAAAGGTTGGTCACTCATTCTATAGCTGGCGTCTATCGGGCCTGCGTAAAGGAAGTGCTGCCAGTGCCAAAGTAATACAGTCAAGGCTGCAAGGCCTCTCACTGCATCTAGCGAATAAAATCGGGATGGGATGGGGTTAGGTAGCGGGGACATTTAAACGGGGCTCACTTCAGATCTAAACACGATGGGATGTGATGTCCCATGCATCCTTGTGCATGAAAACCGATACACAATAAAGCCTTTCCGTACAAACCCTAAGCACTTCTTGCTGGCGCCGCGCTATCACCATCGTCTACCTGGGCGAATCGGTGAGCTGTCGGTCGTGCTCTGGAATTTCTGCGCCTCGAAAAAAATTTCCTGAAAAAGCACTTATCCCCCTCCCGCCGACGGGCTTTGTGTCCCTTTTTTGTGCAAACGGCTAGTGGGTGCAAACGAGGCTCCCGCCCAAGTCCGCTGCGGGGTCTGCGGGATGTTTCGCAATTGCACAGAGTGCAAGGCTTTGCAAAAAAGTGCAGTGGCTTTGCGCATGCGTCAGGGGGCGGCAGGGGAGTGGTCACTTAGACGAGGTGCCCGGTTTACGGGGGCTATGGTTGTGAAAACCTGCTGCAGGCGGTGTTTTCGTTTTCGGAACCGCTCATATCAGGGGCCTACCAGCCGCTGTCGAGCCCTACGTAAAAACGACTGTGAGGCCCAGCCTGTAAGGGTTTCCGGCATTCTGAGACATTGCACAGCATCGCCATCAATTTCCGGTTGTCAGTACCCGTCAAGAGCGTGTGGAAAAAAACGCCAAGAAGGTTAGCGCATGGCTATTTTTCAGGCGAGGGGTGGGAAAAGGGTAATTTTAGTAATCGGTAGGTCAGAACGGGCTGTAGCCCTTACAGAACGGGGCTTTCAGCCATTACTTTGGAGGGTAATATAAGGTAACGAGAGAGGTAATATTTTATTCAAGTCCCCATTTTACTGGGTTTGGCGGCTCACTGACATTACTAGCCCTGAAAGTAATTTTCTAACCATTTACTTACCTTATTATTACCTCTATAAAACTATATCAACTACCTGATTTTATTAGGCTTTATCCGATTTTTCGCAGCTCATTACCAAAATTACCTTTTTCCCATGCCTCAACATAAATCGTTCAAAACGTCTGTTGTGACCGTTTTCTGCAACCTGGTGCATTTAAGCCATGGGACTGCCATGGGACAGATCCTGCGCGCACCACCGGGCTGCAGCCCTTATAAACCGGGGGCCTTGGTTCCGAAAATCGAGAACGGGTAGTTTCGAATCTCTCCTTCACCGCCACATTAAGTAAACACAAACCCCCGGTTTTCCTAGAGAAAGCCGGGGGTTTGTGGTTTCTGGCACCTGAAAAAAAGGCCATAAAGGCTCAATGTGGGGACTGGCGGTATTTCTTCTGAACTGTCCTCAGACATGTCTGCGCGATAGGTCCAGAATGGGTTAACAGCCTTCCTTACTTGTTGAGCAGGCTGTCCGTCAAAACTGATTGACCCCCCACCTACACATTCAAGGGCGATTCACACAGCATCGAAATCGTTTGTAATCCATCCGCCTACCCGGACTGCGTAAAATGACCACTCGACCGAAGCCTAAGCTCAATCTACGCATTCTGATTCTTATCTTTGTACTGCTTGCTGCAATCGCGACCCTCGCCAACAGCTTCTGGGTGATGTTCAAGATTCAGAAGCAGGAGTTGATTGAGAATGCGCTGCAAGTGAACAAAGCCTACGCCTCTCGGATCGCCAAGAGTGTCGAACAGGTGCTCAATTCCGACCTCGACAAATTGAAGTATGGCTCAGTCGTCATCGGCAAAGCGTTTGAAGATAAGCACGCTTTGGCAGAAGAAACGCAGCGGTTGTTTGGGCAGGATGCCAGTTTCAACTCCGTACTTGTCGCCGACTCAGCGGGAACTATTATTGCGTCAGCTCCCGAAAGCTTTCGCCTCAATGGCCGGGTTTTGCAACACAAGGAGCCACTCAACCTTCGCGTGCCGAGAATCAGCAACGCCTTTAAGTCCATAGCAGGCAATCTGGTGATCTTTATCAACCAGCCCGTATTTGGCACGAAAGGAGAGTACTTGGGCCTGATAGGGGGCAGTGTTCAACTTGAGCAAAAAAATACGCTCCAGGCCATGATGGACACAAATGTGCGTAAGGATGGCGCGAATGTCTATCTAGTCGACAGCAGCCGTCGGGTGCTTTATCACAGCCGTCCCGAACAAATCGGAAACATCACTGGAAAGAGCGTGATCGCCGATGCGGCACTTAGCCAGGACGCAGGTGTTTTGCAGGCTGCGGATGAAAATGGAGTGGAAATGCTCGCGGGCTTCGCCAAAGTGCCGAGCAGCGGCTGGGGGGTGATCTCGCAGCAGCCACTCGAAAATATACACGCTGTTCTACGTCAGACAATGGTCAAGGTTGCGTTGGGCACAGCCCCACTTGCCTTTTTCGGAATCGTTTTGATCTGGTGGCTGGGAGCGCGGATCTCAGCGCCGCTGTCCAGGCTCGCCGATTGTGCCAAGCGACTGGACACCCCCGACAGCTACGACCTTATCAGTGCAGTACCGGCGCACTATTTCGAGAGTTGGCAGATTCGCAGGGCGTTGCTGCTTGGCGCCACCCTGTTACAGGAGAAGATCGGCAAGCTTAACCTGCAAGCACAAACCGATGCGCTGACCGGGCTGGCCAACCGCCGGGCGATGGAAGATGTCCTGTTGCGTTGGCAAGATGCTGACAGAGCGTTCGCAGTTGTTTCCATGGACATCGACCACTTCAAACGGGTGAACGATACATTTGGCCATGGTGTGGGCGATCAAACGCTGAGGGCTATCGCAGAACTGATGCAGCACAACTCAAGGTCTAACGACTTGCCCTGCCGGGTCGGTGGGGAAGAGTTCGTATTGTTATTGCCCAATAGTTCGCTTCAAGCGGCAACGGATGTCGCAGAGCGGCTGCGTGCCTCGATCGAAGCCGCAGAGATCGTTACTGTCGGGCACATCACTGTTTCGCTGGGCGTCGCGCTATGGCAACCGGGAGGGGATTCGGTATCCGTTGTGCTTGAGAGGGCTGACAAGTTGTTGTACCAGGCCAAGCAGGGCGGTCGTAATCGCGTGGTGGCGCAGCAGCCTTGATGGCGCGCGTGATCTGCAGGGGAGCACGCTGTTTTGGAAAAGCGGCACTATTACCTCTCGACACGACGGCCACCGACTCGCCCGTCTTCAGCAAGAGGCTGGAATGGGTTTGCCGGCAATGGCTGGCCCTCACCATCATCGACTTTGTGCAATGTATCCGATCCATGAAGGACACCTACCGCAAGATGGGTTGTTCGTTTACCGTGGCATTTCCGGTGAGCAGTTCCATAGTAACAACGCTTCGTAGTCTTCTACCGTCGACACATGCGGTAGCCGCTCCAGTACGTGGCGCAGCCACGTATAGGGCTCTTGGCCGTTGATCTTCGCGGTCTCGACCAAACTATAGATCTGCGCACTGGCGCTCGCCCCTTTGGGTGTGTCGCTGAACAGCCAAGCCTTGCGTCCAATAACAAACGGCTTTATTGCGCGCTCTGCCGCGTTGTTGTCGATCGGTAAAAAACCAGCCTCAACGTAACGCTCCAGCCGACTCCAGTTGTTCGCCAGATAATTAACTGCCTTGCCCAGCGCACTTTGCGGCGTCACTTGGGATTGGGTTTTATCCAGCCAGCTTTTCAGTTGGGCCAGGATCGGCAGGCTCTTTTCCTGGCGACCGGTGAACCGCTGTTCATCGCTGATGTCCTTGAGATCACGCTCGACACCGTACAGCTTATTGATCATCGCCAGCGCGATATCGGCACGCCCAGTCTTGCCCTTGGGCTGCACTTTTTGTGCGTCCACGAACTTGCGCCGCGCATGAGCCATACACGCCAGCCGCTCCACACCCGGTTGCAACGCCAATGCGTTGTAACCCGCGTAATCATCAGTCATCAAGTAACCGCGATAACTTTCCAGCAGACGCAATGGCACATCCTGCGCTCGGCTGGAGGTGTAATCAAACAATACGACTTTGCGATACGGCGGGCCGCTGGCTTGTACCCACATCCAGGATTGGCTGGTCGGGTCTCGATCCGGTTCCTTGAGTACCTGGACGCGGGTTTCATCGCAATGGATCACCGGACTTTCCAGTAATCGATCACGCATCAGGTTCAGCAGTGGCTGGAAATGCTCGCTGCACTGGATCACCCAGCGCGCCAAGGTCTGGCGCGGGATATCGATGCCGTGACGGGCAAGGACTTTTTCGAATCGATGCAGGGGTAGGCCATCGACGTACTTGGTCGTCAGCAACATCGCCAACACGCTCGGGCTGGCCATGCTCTTTTCAATCAACTGAGACGGTTTGTCGGTGGTGACCGGGGCCGTTTCGCAGCCACGGCAGCCGTAAACCTTGCGGATATGTTTGATCACCCGGATCTGCCTCGGCACGATATCCAGCTGCTCGCTGGTTTCTTCGCCGATGGCATGCTTGCGGCAACCGCAGGCACAGGTCAGTTCATGTTCGGGCAGGTCATGGATGACTTCGATGCGCGGCAGGTCAGCGGACAGAGGCTTGCGTTTGCCACGGCGTTTCGCCGGGCCGACAACGTCCTCTTCGGTGTCGTCGGTGGCGGGTGCAGCAACATTTTCTGCTTCGTCAAACAGCACCAGTTGTGGTGTCGTCGAATCAGCACTTTGCTCAGACTTGCGCCCGAATAGACGCTGACGAAGCAGCGCGTTCTCTTCTTCGAGAACAGCGACCTTGGACTGCATATAGGCAAGCAATTGCTTGAGCGCAGCAGGGTCATCAGGCAGTTGATCGGGCAGGGAAATCATGCCGCGGATTATACCTGTCAGGCGACAAATCTTGGAGTCACAACCTGATGCGGACGGTTGCGCCAGAGGTCAAAGCCGTCGAGCAACCAGTTCAATTCCTGGACGCTCAATACGATAGCCTCATCGGTGGCCTCTGGAGAGGTTTTGAACCGTTCGGATTCAAGGCGTTTGAGCCAAAGGCAGAAGCCGTTGCGCTCCCAATAAAGGATTTTCACTCGGGTGCGGTGGCGATTCAGAAAAACAAAAAGAACGGGGTCGAATACCGCCACTTTAATATCCAGTTCGACGAGAGCGGCGAGGCCGTCAATGGATTTTCGGAAGTCTACGGGCTTGGGGTAGAGGTAGACTTTTTCGACTTTGGCGTCGGGACGCATCATAGGATGCTGGCTCCTGAAAAGAATCGGGAGGACAGCATCGGCGATCAACTCTGATCTTTGAATGTGGGGATCATGGATCCCTTACTTTTAAATCAACAGCACAGCTTTCCTCAGATCATCGGCGTGCTACTCACTGAATAGTCCCGGATTTTCTAAGCGCTTCCGACACTCAGTTTTTGGCCATTAACTGCCATTCTGGAAAGACAGAAATGTGTCGATACAAGGAGAACGGGGGCGGATTGACTTAATCTTCGTATTTTTGGCGAATTAAATGTATCTGTCGCCTGTTCTGCCTTTTCGGGTCCATTGTTCAGGCGTGCAGCGATAGCTTTACACTATTCACCCGCTCATGGTTTTTGAATTGGAATAAAGCTTATTCCGAATACGTATTGCCTACTGTTAATTTTGACAGGTATATGTTTTTTTTTAGGTGTGTACGTTGTTGTCTCTGTTTTTGATTTTTTCGTGGAGGCGTTATGAAGAATTGGGCGTATTCAGTTTTTTCTGAAAGTGTTCGGGGTGAACCGGTGTTCACAGTGTTAAAGGTAATGCAGTCGGATGCGAAACCTCCGGATACCAGAATATCTTATGACGAGTATAGTTTTCGAGAAGGCTGGGCTGAGTGTCCCCACGATGTGGGGGCGGGATGGATTCTTATGGGGGAGGACAGTTATTTTAATCCTTTATTTTTGGGGCGTATTAAACGTGATGGGTTTTCAGTTTTGCCACAAAGTAAAAATAATGTAAAATTTAAAGTTTACAATTTTTTTGGTATGGATAATTATCGAACGTGTTATGTGAATGTTGATGTTAATAGTCATGGTGTAGATGATGTTGCGAGAATGTTGTTGTCTTATTATAAAGGGGGGTTCAATCTCGGGGTCGGATTCCAAGGGGGGGATCCTGACTCACCCAATCGTTTGTTTAGAAGTATTACGAGATTAACGTATACCAATTTTTCAGCGGTTGAGTATATTGATCGGACGATCCGAAAAGGCGATATGGACTCGCGTCACTTTAAGAACTTACTGTGGGCGGCGGTTGCCGAAAATACCGTGGCTAAAATACCTGCGGCACAAAAAATGGCACTCACCAGCGCGGGTAAAACTTTATCGGAGTATAATCTTGATCCGACCTTTCCAATCGTTGCGAAATGGGCACTTGAGCCAGGTCAGGGGTGGGGTGTAGATTGGGCGGATATTGGTTTGGATTTTGTGTTCGATTTCGTTACGGAGTTGGTTGACGCTGCTGTATAAGTTTCTTGGTGAGTGAGGGGGTTATGCTCCCTCACTATTTTTAGTATTGGTATGGAAAGAATGGGGGCAGATTTATTTAACCTCTAAAGGACCTGTCACTCACAGTGAAATTGTTGGTGTTGAGATTGCTGTCCCCTCTCTTATTTTAATATCATCGACTTTTCGAAATTACACCCATCATGTATTGATTTAAATCGCGCAGATCGTTAATCGTCCAAGCGTGCGGCGGTACCTTCACGCCGTTCTCTCGCAACGTTCTTGGAATCAAGTCTCCATTGGGGCGGAGTATTACCGACGATACAATAACGCCCGGATAATCATTGAGTCGTTTCTTGAAAACAGGTGTTGTCAGGTTAGGTGTAGGAGGGTTGCTCTTATTCGCGAGTGGTCCTGTTCCCTTGAGATCTGCCCCGTGGCACATGGCACACCGGTGTAAGAACAGGTTTTTCCCATTGGCACTGTCCGCGAAGGACAGGGGTGTATGGATTAGCGATAACATTCCCAGCGTGGCGATGAACACTGTTTTCATTTTTATAGGGTCTTGTTGTATGAGTCAGGTCTGAATCGAGGGCAGGCCCCAGCAGGTGTACGCAGGCTAGTGTATAGACGAGCCGTTGAATTCTAAAGCGGGTGCTGTGGCATCAAATGCGAGACAAACAAAACCCCTGGTTTCGGGAGAGGCCAGGGGTTTTGTGATTTCTTTGGTTTGAAAACGTGGTGTTCTTAGATCATGTGCGCGGCATATCCATCCGCCGCGCTATGACATCCAGCAAGTCGCAACCGTCTCGCAGGGGAATTGAACACAGCAGGGCAAAGTCACTGAGCACAACCACATCACTACTTATTTCACTACGTAGTGCAAGATTCTCCATAACCTGAGTAACAGATTTGAACAATCTCGCTCAGATCCACGCAATTCCCTTGAATGATGGGGGGTAGGTGGTCAGCCGGAACCTACAATCGTAGGCATGCGCCTCGATTGAAGTAGTCTCTTTCTGAAACGTCAAAACCACCCCTGTACGCGTCTTACCTCCGCTATGGCGCCTTCTTATAGTCGTGCGCCTCAGTCACTTGGAGGTGCACGCATGCAGGGACCCTACGCATTTATCAATGAACGACCGCAGCCTTATCCGCTGCTCAAACTAAGCCTGGCGCTTGATCCGCATACACAGACCAAATTCGACACCCTCAACCAGCACATCCGTAACACGCTGGTGTTGCCTGGGCAGTTGGTGATCATCGGGGATAGCCGAACTGCCGCTTGCACCGCTGAAGAGGCGCAGCTGATGCGTTCGGCGCTGAATATAAAACTCGCCCTGTTGGCATACTCCGCAACCGACCAGTTCCTGATCAAAAACTATGATCAGTTGCAGGCCATCTTGTCCTATTCGTCCGTTGGTATCGGCAGTGCCAGCAGTGCTTGGAGCAAGCACTTGGCGCAAGTGGAGAAGACCCTTATGGAAATCGAGGATTTGCATCAGCAGTACTTGAGAAAGGGCACCACGGGGGCGCGGGAGGAGTTTCTGGTTAAGCGTAGAGCGCTGTTTGCGAGGTTGGATAGCCAACTCTCGGGGATGGCGCGCTTTGGTACGGGGTTGAGAAACCAAGGTTCGATTAAAAAGATGCTGGGGATTTCCAGTAAAAGCTACTGGCAGCATGGAGAAATTCGGGGGTATGAGGAGCGGGTCAAGCGATTAGCCAAGGCTTCGCAGGTGTTGAAGACGGGGACTTACATTGGTATAGCGCTGGATGTTGGGGCGACGGCGTTGGAGTTATCGGAGGCGTGTTCCACTGGGCGTGAGCAAGAGTGTATGCAGGCGAAGTATGTTGAAGGGGGTAAATTGGTGCTGGGGGTTGGTGGTGCATCCGCGGGCGGGGTGTTTGGTGCTCCTATCGGTGTCGCCGCCTGCATGATTGTTTTTGGCGTACCCACAGCAGGTGCCGGAGCGTTGGCATGTGCCATTGTCGGCGGTGCCGCAGGCGGACTTGCTGGAGGTAAGATCGGAAGCGCCTTGGGAGAAGGCACAGGGAAATTTCTCTATAGGGCTGTGAGGGCTTAAATGGTCTTTGAATATATCGGCATGTGCGCTGGGGTCGTCATGATATTAAGCTTCCCGCTCTTTTTTTGTGCCATGTTCAAAAAGCTCGACGCAGCAGAGCGCTATGTGGAGGGCAGCGCTTACATCGCTGTGCACAGGGATATTATTCGTCATGCTCCCTTTGATGGAAGGCCTCAGCGGCTGGTTGCTATGGGTATCATCATTCTTATTCCAAAAATATTTCAATGGAGGCGTTTAGTACGGGTTGAGGACGTTGAAAAAATCCCACGACATCTCAAGTACTGGATGGTCATACCGACACTGATTAGTTTCACATCCCTTACCGTGATGTGTATCAGCTGGCTTTTTATAGGGAAATAATCCGAACTGTGTAATACGAGCGACGCTCTGTCGCCCTCAATGCCTATGCCGATGATGCACATCTGGAAAATGCGCATGGCTATGCCGCATCACACTATGAACATGCACATGACTATGCGGCTGCGCCGGGTCCCACTCAAACCCATGCTCATGCTGATGATGCTCATCATGCACATGCCGGTGCCCGTGTTCCGTCGCCTCATGCAGATGCTCATGGGCATGCCGCTCCGTCAGGTGCAGCCACACGCCCACGGCCATTAACGCCGATGCAATCCAGAACGCCAGCGTCACTGACTCCCCGAAGGCCAGCAAGGCCACCGTAGCGCCGAGGAACGGCGCCGTCGAGAAGTACGCCCCGGTGCGCGCACTGCCCAGCCCGCGCAGCGCCAGCACAAACATGACCAGGCTGATGCCATACCCCAAAAAACCCACCAGCAAGATAGGCGCGAGCTGCGCCGCGCCCGGCATCTGCGCCCCGAGGTACAGCGCCAAACTGCAATTCACCGCCCCGGCAATCAACCCTTTGGCGCCAGCGATAAACAGCGCGTCCGACGCAGACACTTTGCGCGTCAGGTTGTTATCAACCCCCCAGCACAAACAGGCCACTGCCACGGCAACCGGGCCGATCCAGTCGTGGCTTACGCCGCCGCCGTCGGACCATGACAGCACCACGCCGCCCACTACTATCGAGATCATCCCAAGGACGATGCGCCGGTCGGCGTTTTCTCTGAACACCAGCCAGGCGATAACGGCGGTCAGCACCGATTCAAGGTTGAGCATCAGGGAGGCGGTCGCGCCTGCGGTGCGGGTCAGGCCGAACATCAATGCAACCGGCCCGAGGATGCCGCCGAACGCGATGGCGCCGATCAGCCACGGCCATTCAGATTGCGTCAGCCCGGTGGGTTTCCAGCCGCGATCACGAATAAGGCGCACAGTGGCAAGGCCGATGCCGCTACCGAGGTAGAGCAGGCCCGCGAGCAACACGGGCGAGAGGCCCAGGCCGAGGCTTTTGGCGAGCGGGGTGCTGGCGCCGAAAAGGGCGGCTGCGGCGAGTGCGTAAACAATGCTGAGGTTCATGGGCCGTCCTCGGAAGTCAGGCCCATGATACGTCGCTTGCCAGGGTCAGCGCCCTGACAACTTCCTACTTACTGCGCGTTTTTCAGCTTGATCACATCACCCGAGATCTTGGTGGTGTAACCATTCAGTACCCAGGCCCAGAACCATTTTTCCTGCACTTGGGTGTTGATCAGCGCGTCGCCGCCTTTGGCCTTGATGGCCGCATCCTGGGCGCGCACGAAGCGGCTGTTCTGACCGATCGGGATGATGCCGAGCAACATAACGCCGGTGGCGCTGCCTTCACTGTGGCCCAAAACGGTGTATTGGCTGCTGTCGTACTGCGGGGATTTGATGGCGGTGCCGGTGCAGCCTGCGAGCGCGAAACCGAGAACAGCTGCTGCAACCACTTTACTGACGTACTTCACTGGGTAACTCCATGGGCAAAAATCGAGATCCAATTCTCGAAGGGGCGCCACTCTAATCGCCGTACTGGCAGATTGAAATAAATTACCTGCAAGTTTCATCTTCAAGCCTGCACGTACACCCAAGCCGTCAGGCCCGAAGCCAACGCCACTGACACGCGCTTGTAGTCCGACACTTCATACGCATCCGCCGCCGCCAGTTCCTGCTCGTTGATCTGAAAGACCATGCCTTCAACACTGGCGGCTTTTTCCTCAGTCGGCGCGACAATCGGGTGGTGGGTCTTGCCGCTGGTGGCCAGCACTTCGGGGTCGGTGATTTCTACCCAGCTTTGCGAGTAGCCGAGCATCGCGTCGTGCTGGCCGACTAATTCGCGGCCGAAGTTGGCGAGTTGCACGGCTTTGTCCTGCAGGGTGCCGTAGGAAAATAACAGCACGGGGAATTGGGTGGAGTGTTCCATGGGTATTCCTTGAGAGGGGCTGTGCTGGACGTTAGGCGTTTTACTATATAGCGATGTGATGGCAGAGCCCAACGTTGAAAACACCGAAGAGCACATGTGGGAGCTGGCTTGTTGTGGCAAGCCCGCTCGCCACAACAGGCCTGCTCACACATTTTTGACCGCGTTCGGTCAGTTAGAGGTGCAGCCAGGCTAGGCTGCCTAGGGCCACTGCGACGGTGCCGGCGGTG
The DNA here is from genome assembly GCF_022648765.1 of Pseudomonas sp. ArH3a. Taxonomy (NCBI): domain Bacteria; kingdom Pseudomonadati; phylum Pseudomonadota; class Gammaproteobacteria; order Pseudomonadales; family Pseudomonadaceae; genus Pseudomonas; species Pseudomonas sp. ArH3a. The sequence goes on along the minus strand of NZ_CP080330.1, from coordinate 5,285,067 downwards.
TAGGACATGCGTTTGAGCCATTCCTTGCGCGTGAGTAACGTAATTGCGGCCAACGAAATCGCGATCTGAATCGCGGTCATCGCCTGGGCCCAGCGGTGGTGCTGGTGCAGGGCTTCCTCGGATTTCTGATCCCACTCCTTGGAGGTGGCCTCAAGCCTCTCGGCCTGTTTGCGCACTTCTTCCTTCTGGCCCTTGTAACGCTCGATCTCATCCTTGTAATGCGCGGCATCCACGCCGGGAATGTGGGTGGCCAGTTCAGCCAGGTTTTGTCGGCTGGATTTGGCCTGGTAGTAATTCCACTGGTTGGCGGCTTCGGTCTTGCTGATGGCGGCGTTGTTCTTGTCCATCGCCGCTTCGCTTTCGGTGGAGCCGGCCTGGTAGCTGAGCATGGCGCCAAGGGTGGCCATCAGGGCGGTCATCACGGCGATACGACTGGCGAAATTGTCACCGCGCCCGTGCGCATGTTCGGTGGTGTGTTCGATGTGTTTTTCGTGGGGGCTGGGGACTTCGAAGGCTTCGGACATGGGGGCGTCTATGAAGGGGCTGAGGGAGTCTGATTCTTCACCAGCGAAGCTGTCTCAAGCCTGTACGTAACGCTGCAAACCTGCCACCAGCGCATCAAAGGTCACGCGGCAGCGCGGGCTGTTGCGCAGGTCTTCGTGCATGGTGACCCAGGTGTCCATCTTGAACGCAAAACCGTCCGGCAATACCCGGTGCAGGCGCGGGTTCTGCTTAGCCAGTTGCACCTGGCAGCCGCCGATACCGGCACCGGCGCGGATCAGCGCCAGTTGCGCCAGGTCGCTGTCGCTGCTGATGGCGAAGGCGCTGCGTTCAAAGCCCTTGATGGCCAGGCTGCGGATGAAAGCGCTTTCCTGGTCGAAGCCGATCACCGAATGGTTAACCAGGTCCTGCATCTGAAGCGGCATGCCATGCTGTTGCAGGTAATCATCGCGGGCATGCAGGCCCACTTCAATCAAGCCGACACGCCGCGCCAGCAGTTGCTCCTGGCTGGGCCGGACCATGCGCACGGCGATGTCGGCTTCCAGTTGCAGCAGGTCGATCAGGCGGTTGGTCAGGATCAGTTCAACCCGCAGGTGCGGGTGTTGGCGGCGCAGTGCGGTGATGATCGGCGGCAGCACTTCCACACCGACCACTTCACTGGCGGAGACCCGCACTACACCGCGCACTTCATCGCCTTGGGCGGAAGCCGCGCGTTCCAGGGCGGCGGCGGTGCGCTCCATGGTTTCGGCATGGGCGCGCAAAGTGTGGGCGACGGCGGTGGGCAGCAAGCCTTGCGGCGAACGGGTGAACAGCACCACGCCCAGCGACGTTTCCAGCGCAGCAATATGCCGACCGACCGTAGGCTGTGTGATGCCGAGCTGGCGTGCGGCCCCCGACAACGATCCTTCCTTGAGTACGCCGAGGAACGACCGGTAAAGCTCCCAACCAATATTCGTTGCCATGCATAAATGTATAGCGGCTGGATGCTCTTCGGTAATTTATCTATAGCAGTGCCGCACACAAAATGGCCTCACCAACAACGTGGGAGAAGGTCATGAGCAAGGTTCTGGTATTGGGTGCAACCGGCGGGATTGGCGGCGAAGTGGCCCGGCAGTTGAGCGCGGCAGGCTGGGAGGTGTGTGCACTGACCCGGAATGTGGACAAGGCTCGCCGTGAGAATGCGGCGTTGTCCTGGCTCAAGGGCGATGCGCTCAATCGTCAGGAAGTGCTCGCCGCCGCCCGTGGCTGTGAGGTGATCGTGCATGCCGTCAACCCGCCGGGCTATCGCAATTGGGCCGAACTGGTGATGCCGATGATCGACAACACGATTGCGGCGGCCATCGCCGAAGGCGCAACCATCCTGTTGCCCGGCACGGTCTACAACTTCGGGCCGGATGCATTTCCTGTGTTGCACGAGGGCTCGCCGCAACACCCTCAGACCCGCAAGGGCGCGATCCGTGTGCAACTGGAGCAGCGTTTAGAGCAGGCTTCTCGGCAGGGCGCGCGGGTGTTGATCGTGCGGGCGGGGGACTTTTTTGGCGCCAGGGTGGCCAACAACTGGTTCGCCCAAGGTTTGGTCAAACCCGGCAAACCCGTGCACGCCATCAGCTACCCAGGCGCGCCCGGTGTGTTGCATCAATGGGCGTACCTGCCGGATGTGGCGCGCACGATGGTCGAGTTGATTGAGCGCCGGGCGACCCTTGAGGCGTTTGCGCGCTTTCATATGGCGGGGCATGAGGACGTGGATGGCGCGCAGATGGTTCAGGCGATCCAGCGGGTGGTGTTGCGTAGGTCTGGCCATCAGCCCCGCGTAGGTCGTTTCCCGTGGTGGCTGATGAAATTGATAGCGCCCTTTGTCGTGACCGTCCACGAGATGCAGGAAATGCGCTACCTGTGGCAAACCCCGTTGCGCCTGGATAACCAGCGCCTGGTGGACACCTTGGGCCGTGAGCCCCACACACCACTGGATCAGGCGGTAGAAGCTACATTGGCCGACCTGGGCTGCCTGCCTACGCCCGCCTGATCAAGCGCACATACACCGCGATGTTGATCAGCAACACCAGCGCCCCAAGTGCCAATTGAATGTTCGGGGTCAGCCCAGCCGGGTAGATCAGCGTGAGGATGTAATGCTCGATAAACCCGCCGCCATAACCGTCTTGCCCTGCGAGGTGACGCAGCAGGTTTTCCCAGCGGGTCAGCGGGCAGGGCAGGTGGAACACTTCCACGGCCACACCCCAGGCTGCAGCGGGCACGTGCAGCCACATGACCGGCCGCCATTTGAGCGCCAGCAATCCGCCGAACAGCACGAACAGGATGAAACACAGGTGAAACAGCACCAGGCTGTCGGCGGCTACGCGATAGAGCATGTGTGGGTTCGCTTTTAAGGTTGGCAGGCGTCAGGCGCCAAGTGGTTCCCGCTGATTTTAACGCGTGGGCAGCGATAATGAGGGCGCCGATTGGCTTGAGTAACGCTATAGCTCCAGTTGAGTGGCGTTGATGCCAAACGCTTTGGCTATCTTTTCCCGCGTTGCCCGGCGAGGTTTGTTCACTGCCTCTTGTTGGGCGAAAGCGGATTGAGAAATGCCCAGGCGTGTGGCGACGTCTTCCTGGGTCAAGTTCAGGTGTTCGCGCCAGGCGCGGATGGGGGTAAATCCATCGATAATCAGGCTGACGACTTGATAGGGAATAAGGTGGTTTCGGCCCTGCTGTGCGAGATATTGCCCATAAGGAATAACTACAAACGCAGGCTTGCCTTCCAGATCGTTGATGACCTGTATGTGGGGGGACGCACTGATCATGTTTTTCCTGCTTAAGCCTCATGAAAGGCTTATTTTTTTATAAGGCTTTAACAAGTGTTTTTGGGCTTTTTTGCAAATACACGCAGTAAGGTGCTTCCCAACGTTAGCCTGTCTCCCGAGGCCCACTGATCGAAGCTGTTGCTGCATGTAAGCTTTACTTCGTAAACGTCTTCGGCGCTCGCCTTTGTCGCGCGCGTTTGCCCACCGCTGCTTTGGCGTAGTTGATCAGTGTGGTTATCAATACCGAGCCGCAAAGGTTGCTTGCAGGTAACCTGGGCCGTTATTGTGCTGAAACCTTTTAGTCCTTCCCCAAGGTTCTGTTGTGATGAATGCACCGCGTACCGCAGTCGGTCCAATCAAGGCCGTGATTTTTGATATGGACGGGTTGTTGCTGGATACCGAAGGCATCTACACCGAAGTCACGCAGATCATCGCCGAACGCTACGGCCGCACCTATGACTGGGGCATCAAGCAGCACATCATCGGGCGTGGGGCCCAGGACTTGGCCGACTACGTGGTCAAGGCGCTGGACCTGCCGATTACGCCGGCTGAGTTTCTGGAAATCCGCGAACCGCTGATGAGCGAGCGTTTCCCCAAGGCCCTGGGCATGCCCGGCGCCGAAGCGCTGGTGCGGCACTTGAAGGCGCATAACATTCCGATTGCGGTGGGCACCAGTTCGTCGCGCAACTCGTTTGGCCACAAGACCACATTGCACCGCGAATGGTTTGGCCTGTTCGGTACCATCGTCACCGCTGACGACCCGGAAGTCGGTGCCGCCAAGCCTGCGCCGGACATCTTCCTGACCGCCGCACGCCGCCTGGGCGTTGCGCCAGAAGACTGCCTGGTGTTCGAAGATTCGCCGTTCGGTGTCACCGCCGCAAAAGCCGCCAACATGACCGCCATCGCCGTGCCCGATGAAGCCATGGCCGACAGCAAATACCACCACGCCGACCAGATCATCCGCAAACTCGCAGACTTCGACCTGGCCGCGTATGGCTTGCCACCCATGGCCTGACAAATGTGGGAGCTGGCTTGCCTGCGATAGCGTCCTCAAGCGCGCCATCGCAGGCAAGCCAGCTCCCACATTGGGTTATGCGCTGAAGCCACCATCAATGGTCAAGCTGGCCCCAGTGATATACCCCGCCTCAGGTCCCACCAGATAAGCCACAAAACTCGCAATCTCCTCCACCTGCCCATAACGCCCCACCGCCATCAACCCGATCAACGTCTCGGCAAACTCACCGCTCGCCGGGTTCATGTCCGTGTCCACCGGCCCAGGCTGCACATTGTTAATGGTGATGCCGCGCGGCCCCAAGTCCCGTGCCAGGCCCTTGGTCAACCCCACCAGCGCCGCCTTGCTCATCGCATACGGCCCGCCCCCGCCAAACGGCATGCGCTCGGCATTGGTGCTGCCGATGTTGATCACTCGGCCACCTTCACCCATATGCTTGGCCGCTTCCTGAGTGGCGATAAATACACTGCGCACATTGATCGCCAGAGTCTGGTCGAAGTCTTCCAGCTTGAAATCTTCCAGTGGCGCGATGGCCAGCACACCGGCGTTGTTCACCAGGATATCCAGGCGCCCAAACGCTTCGACGGTGGCGTTGACCGCATTGCGGATCGCCGTGGCATCCGCGCTGTCGGCCTGGATCGCCAAGGCCTTGCCGCCGGCGCTGATCACGCTGTTCTGCAGCTCTTCGGCTTTTGCGGCCGAGCTGACGTAGGTGAATGCGACGGCTGCGCCTTGCGCGGCCAGGCGCTTGACGATGGCAGCGCCAATGCCGCGGGAACCGCCTTGGATCAAGGCGACTTTGCCAGTGAGGTTGTGTGTGGTCATGTCGATCTCCAAGTAGTTGATGGGTCGAGTATCGACTTCACCCACCCAACCCGGTAGACCGTGATTGCTATAGTCTGTGTAAACCAAAAGTTTAGAATGAGCTGATATGGAAAGCTTTGGCAGTATCGAATGTTTCGTGCGCAGCGCCGAAGGCGGCAGCTTTGCCGAAGCCGCCCGGCACCTTAGCCTGACCCCGGCGGCGGTGGGTAAAAGCGTCGCCAAGCTGGAAGCGCGCCTGGGTGTGCGCCTGTTCCAACGCAGCACCCGACGCCTGACCCTGACCGAAGCCGGCAAGCTGTTCCTCGAAGAAGTCAGCGCCAGCCTCACCACCATCCAGAATGCCGTGGCTAACCTTGCCAGCGCCGAAGGGCGGCCGGTGGGCACGCTCAAGGTCAGCATGGGCACGGTGTTCGGCAATCGTTATGTGGTGCCGTTGCTGGCGGAGTTCATGCGGCGCTTTCCGGATATCAGCCCCGACTGGCATTTCGATAATCGCCAGGTCGACCTGATCGGCCAAGGCTTCGATGCCGCCATCGGCGGTGGTTTTGAACTGCCCCAAGGCGTGGTGGCGCGCAAGCTGTCCCCCGCGCATCGGGTGTTGGTGGCGTCCCCGGATTACTTGGCGCGACGCCTGCCGGTGCACGCGCCCGAAGATTTATCGCGGTGCCTGGGCATCCTGATCCGCTCTCCGCAAACCGGCCGCGTGCGTACCTGGCAGCTCACCGGCCCGGAACGTGAACAACGCCCGCTGGTGCTCAAGCCGCGCATGACCATGAGCGATTCCGAAGCCGCCTGCTGCGCCAGCGCCCAAGGCCTGGGTATCGCGCTGGTGAGCATGCCGATGGCCATGCCGTTCTTCGACAGCGGCGCATTGGTACGGGTGTTGCCCGACTGGTACGTCGACGACGGCAGCATCTCTCTCTACTACGCCGAACACAAACTGCTGCCCGGCAAGACCCGCGCGTTCGTGGAGTTCATCATCGAGCAGTTTGTCGAGCAGAAACTGGGGCAACGGTTCAGCGCGATTTGATCACGGCTGCCTACCGAATCGCGGCCATCGCGGGCAAGCCCGGCTCCCACATCCGACCGCATTCCATGTGGGAACCCGGCTCCCACATCCGACCGCGTTCCCATGTGGGAGCCGGGCTTGCCCGCGATGCAGACGCCTCGGTCTACCTGCCGAACATACCGGGCCAACCAATGACCTTCTTTGGCCTCGGCGCCGCATACGTCCTGATCTTCGACGTCGACAACCCCAGCCGCACCAGCGATTCAGCAATCGTCACCGCCGCCGTCACCCCATCCACCACCGGCACGCCGGTGCGCTGGCGAATCTGCTCATCCAGCCCGGCCATGCCGCCGCAGCCCAGGCAGATCACCTCGGCCTTGTCCTCACGGATAGCCAATTGCGCCTGGCGCACGATGGCTTCCATGGCCGCCAGCGGGTCTTCTTCCAGCTCCAGCACCGCCATGCCGCTGGCGCGCACCGAGGCGCAGCGCTCATACAGGCCGGCAAGTTTCAGCCGGTCTTCGATCAACGGCACGGTGCGGTCCAGCGTGGTCACCACCGAATAGGCATGGCCCAAAAACATCGCGGTGCTGGCCGCCGCTTCGGTGATGTCCACCACCGGCACGCTCAATAACTCCTGCAAACCTTCACGGCCATGTTCGCCATAGCCGGCCTGGATCACTGCATCAAACGGCTGATCGTAGGCCATCACCCGATCCATCACGGCGATAGCGGCCAGGTAGCTTTCAAAATTGCCCTCCACCGACTCGGCGCCAAAGTACGGGGTAAGCCCGACGATCTCAGTGCCCGGCGAGGCCACGGCCCGTGCCTGCTGGGCGATGGTTTCGGTGATGGATTCGGTGGTGTTGACGTTGACCACGAGGATGCGCATGGAATGTCCTTGATTAATGACTGACGTTATCGACTGCAATGCTTTCGCCGCTGACATCGGCGTAGAACGCTTGGCGCTTGGCAATCAGCCGGTACAACAGCCCTGCAATACCGGCGCCAAACAACCAGGAAAACGGTGCCACACTGGCAAAGCCGGGCAGCAGCGCCAACAGAATCGCGATCACTGCCGCAGGCACAAACGCCGCCACCGCGCGCAAATTGACGCCGCGGCTGTAGTAATAAACCCCCTTCGGGTCTTCGCTATACAACTGCAGCACGTCCACCTGATTTTTACGGATCAGCCAGTAATCGACCATGATCACCCCGTACAACGGCCCCAGCAGTGCGCCCAGGCCGGAGAGGAAATACACGATCACCAGCGGGCTGTTGTAGAGGTTCCACGGCAGGATCAGCACCGCCAAGGTGGCGCTGATCAACCCGGCGCGACGGAAGTTCAGGTACTTGGGCGCCAGGTTGCTCAGCACAAACGCCGGGGCAACGAAGTTGGCCATGATGTTCACCGCCACGGTGACGATCAGGAACGCCAGGCAGCCCAGCACCAGGAAGAAGGTGTTGGGGATGGCCGCGATGATTTCGGTCGGGCTTTCGATGACCCGGCCATTGAGCTGGAACTGCCCGCCGCACAGCAGCACGGTAATTGCGGCAAACACCAGGATATTCACCGGCAAGCCCCAGAAATTGCCGACCAGGATGGTCTTGCGGCAGGGCGAGGAGCGGGCGAAGTCGCAAAAGTTGAGGATCAGCGTGCCGTAGATGGTCAGCCACAACGCGCCACCGGCAAAGATATTGCGCCACATCTCGCCGCCGCTCAGCGGCTCGCGTATTGACCAGGCAATGTTGCCGTCGACCTGCAAGTACATCCAGCCGGCCAGCGACGCGACGGTCACTAGAATCACCGGCCCGGCGAACGCTTCATAACGGCGCACCATTTCCATGCCGTAAGCCAGGATCGCCAACTGCACCAACCAGATCGCCACGAAACACGCCCAGCCCAAGGTGGATAAACCCAGGATCGAGTTGTGGTCATACTCGGCAAACCCCGGATGAATCGCCGACAACAACACGCGAAAAACCACCGAGGCCAAGTAGGTCTGGATACCAAACCAGGCAATCGCAATCACCGCGCGAATCAACGCCGGAATCTGCGCGCCGTGGATGCCGAAACTGATGCGGCTGATCACCGGGAATGGCACCCCGGTCTTCTGGCCCATAAACCCCGACAAGTTCATGAAGAAGTACACCAGCGCCGCGCCAATCCCCAGCGATAACAGAATTTGCCAGCCGCCAAGCCCCAATGCATACAGGCCGATGGCAAATGAATAGTTGGCGATGTTGTGCACGTCGTTGGTCCACAACGCAAAGATGCTGTAGCGCCCCCAACGTCGGCCTTCGGTCTTGGTGGGCGCCAGGTCCTTGTTGTGCAGGCGCGGGCTGAGCACCAGCGGGCCGGGGCTTGCCGGCTCGGGGTTCAGGGCGGAGGAGGGCAGATCCAGTGCGATGTTATTCGAGAGGCGTGTACGCATTCCGGCAGGCTCCGGCGCATCTTCGGCAGCGCCTCAGATGGCAAAGTGTATGTATGTTTTGTATTTATTGTATACAAGACGCGCTTCACCTTAAGCCACATGCGTGCCAGTTTTCGGTCTATCAAAACCGTGAGTAATTTCCTTTTTGTTAGATGTTCAAATAACTGACTGAATTAAAAGCGATATAAATTGACCGTTTGAACAGGTATTTATTTTTCGCTGGAAAAGCGCTCTATTCAAGAGGCAAAAAGCATGCGGGGATGGGTGTTACGTTTTGGTGCGAAAGAACATGGATTGCACACATAAATGGCACCGATGGTTACATTGATGTGTACAAGATTTACATCCACCACAAAGCAAATGTGGGAGCGGGCTTGCCCGCGATAGCGGTGTATCAGCCAACTCCTCATTGACTGACACCCCCTCATCGCGGGCAAGCCCGCTCCCACATTTTTACTGCACTCAATCTCAGGCCTTGCTGATGATATTCCCAGCGTGCAACCCGCATTCCTTCTGCGTAGCTTCTTCCCACCACCAGCGGCCCTCACGCTCGTGCTGGTTCGGCAATACCGGGCGGGTGCAGGGCTCGCAGCCGATGCTGATAAACCCGCGGTCATGCAAGCTGTTGTACGGCAACTCGAGCATGCGGATGTAACCCCAGACTTCCTCGCTGGTCATCTGCGCCAGCGGGTTGAATTTGTACAGGGTGCGCTCGGGCGTGGAGAACGCCGTATCAATTTCCAATGCCGCCACCTGGCTGCGGGTGCCGGGGCTCTGGTCACGGCGTTGGCCGGTGGCCCAGGCGCTCACGCCGGACAGTTTGCGTCGCAGCGGTTCGATCTTGCGCACGCCACAACATTCGCCATGGCCGTCCTTGTAGAAACTGAACAGGCCCTTTTCCTTGACGAAAGGTTCCAGCTTGCTCTGGTCCGGCGAAATCAGCTCGATGTCGATCTTGTAAAACTCACGCACCTGCTCGATGAACCGGTAGGTTTCCGGGTGCAGGCGGCCCGTGTCGAGGCTGAACACCTTGACGTTCTTGTTCAGCTTCCAAGCCATGTCTACCAGCACCACGTCCTCGGCACCGCTGAAGGAAATCCACAGGTCATCGCCGAACTGGCTGAACGCCAGCTTGAGAATGTCCTGGGCGGATTTGTTGGCATAAGTCGCGGCGAGTTCAGCGACGTCGAAGGCTTGGTTCATCAGGACGGTTCCTACAGGTCAGTGGCGCTGAGCGCTCTATAGGGGAGCGATGGTATCAAAATCCGCCCTGCGTTGCGGCGGCCAGCTTGAATCGCTAGAGTTCGGCAGTCCTTTTGCTCGCTCAACTAACAACATCTAATGGGAGTGTCTTGTGGAAATTGCCTGTCTCGACCTGGAAGGGGTGCTGGTTCCGGAAATCTGGATCGCCTTCGCCGAAAAAACCGGTATTGAATCCCTGCGGGCCACCACCCGCGACATTCCCGACTACGACGTGCTGATGCAGCAGCGTCTGCGCATCCTCGACGAGCACGGGCTGAAGCTCGCTGACATTCAGGAAGTGATCGCCACCCTCAAGCCGCTGGACGGCGCCATCGAGTTCGTCAACTGGCTGCGCGAGCGCTTCCAGGTGGTGATCCTGTCAGACACCTTCTACGAGTTCTCCCAACCGTTGATGCGCCAGCTGGGCTTTCCGACCTTGCTCTGTCACCGCCTGATCACCGATGAAAACGATCGGGTGGTGAGCTACCAACTGCGCCAGAAAGACCCGAAGCGCCAATCGGTGCTGGCGTTCAAGACCCTCTACTACCGCGTGATCGCCGCTGGCGACTCCTACAACGACACCACCATGCTCGGCGAAGCTGACCGTGGGATCTTGTTCCATGCGCCGCAGAATGTGATTCGCGAGTTCCCACAATTCCCGGCAGTGCATACGTTTGAGGACTTGAAGAAAGAGTTCATCAAGGCGTCGAATCGGGCGTTGAGCCTTTAGAGCATCAGTGCTACTGATGGCCCTATCGCAGGCAAGCCAGCTCTCACCTTGGGATCGTGTTCACACAGTTCAAAATGTGGGAGCTGGCTTGCCTGCGATGGGGCCAGCTCAGGCGCCGCCTAAACCCCTGCCAGCAACCGATCATAAGGAATACTTAAACCTTCATGCAGGCGCTTGATCATCGCCAAGCTCAACTTGCGCTTGTGATTCAGCACTTCGGACACTCGCCCGCTTGTACCTATAAAGGGCTCAAGGTCACGGGCGGTCATACCTAATTGCTCCATGCGAAATTTAATCGCTTCCACCGGGTCCGAAGCCGGCATTGGATAGTGCTCGGCCTCGTACTTCTCAATCAGGACAGCGAGTATTTCCAGCTCGTCACCCTCAGGCGAGCCGATTTGCGCGCCCCATAGCTGCTCGACGCGTGCGAGCGCCGCAGTCAGGTCTTCCTGGGTATGAATAGGTTTGATGTTCATCACACGGTCTCCGCGTTGATCTGGTCGTATTGCACATGGGTTCCCGCAAAACGTATGAACCCCAGCTGTCGCTGATAATCGATTGCCATGACCACTCGATACTTGTTGCCACCCACGTTGAACACCACCCTGCCACCTTTGAGAATACTCGCGGTTCTGAGCTCTGCCTTGAGGGCTTGTGGTGTTTGGTAAGTGGTTTTCTCCATATGACGATACAGCTCGACCATCGGCGTTTTGGCATCGCCATAAGCTGGGTGGCTTTCCCAGAATATTCGTAAGGTAGAGAGAGCGATTATGCGCATCGCTTTAATCTCCCATTTTGGGAGATCATAGGTGCGGTTGGGTGGATATGCAATCGCGGAAATAATTTCTGACGAGTAGGCAGTCGCTTCATGTGATCCTTCACAAACGGCGGGGGGCGGTAGGGGCTGGACGCTATCCTGCAGCCCACGCGTCGTCCACGACCGTTCTGATTCAGGTTTTTTCGGCTGCTCGGTTCTGCGTCTGAAAGTCAGGAAGGGCTGGGTGCTACAAGCCTTCCAAAGTTTGTAACAACACCCGCACCTTCGTCAGCGATTCCTGATACTCCGCCTCCCACTGCGAATCCGCCACGATCCCGCCGCCGCCCCAGCAGCACACCTGGCCATCCTTGACCAGCAGGCTGCGAATCGCGATGGAGCTGTCCATCTCGCCGCGCACGTCCAGGTACACCAACGAGCCGCAGTACAAGCCGCGTCGAGTCGGCTCCAGCTCGTCGATGATCTGCATGGCACGGATCTTCGGCGCGCCAGTGATGGAGCCGCCGGGGAAGCTGCCGGCGATCAGGTCGAGGGCGTCTTTGTCGTCGGCCAAGGTGCCGGTGACGCTGCTCACCAAGTGGTGCACGTTGGGGTAGCTTTCCAGGCTGAACAACTCCGGCACTTTTACCGAGCCGGTGCGGCAGGTGCGGCCGAGGTCGTTGCGCAGCAGGTCGACGATCATCAGGTTCTCGGCGCGGTCTTTGGGGCTGGACAGCAGTTCGGCGGCGTTGGCTGCGTCTTCTTCGGGCGTCAAACCGCGCGGGCGGGTGCCTTTGATGGGGCGGGTTTCGACGCGGCGCTGGCTGATGTGTACAAAGCGCTCCGGCGACAGGCTCAGCACTGCACCGTCGTCCGGCAGGCTCTGGAACCCGGAAAACGGCGTAGGGCAGGCCTCACGCAAGGCGCAGTAAGCCGCCCACGGATCGCCGACGCACGGCGCACGAAAGCGCTGGGCAAAGTTGACCTGGTAGCAGTCGCCGGCCTGGATGTAATCCTGAATGCGCACGATGGCTTGCCGGTAAGCTTCGGCGCTCAGGTCTGGGGCCATGGGGCCGTTCAGTTTGAAACTCGCCGGGAGGTTGGCAGTTTCAGCGTTGAACAGCGCAATCAGGCGTTGTCGCTCGCTGTCAGCAAGCGAGGGGTGAAACACCAACTGGCTGGTTTGCGCCTGGTGATCGCTGATCAGCGCCCAGGCATACAGCCCAAAGCGTGCATCCGGCAGGTGCAGGTCATCCACCGCCAAGTGCGGCATGTGTTCCAGGTGGCGGCCGAAGTCGTAGCTCAGGTAACCGATCAAGCCGCCAGCGAACGGCAACTCATAACCAGCAGGCAAACCCGCTTCACCCAACTGCGTGAGGTTTTCGCGTAGGCGTTGCAGGAAATCACTGCCGTTTTCGTCAGACCGAACCGTTAGCGTTTCCACCGGCCAGGCGCTGAGCAGGTCATAACGACCGCGCTCGGCAGTCGGGCGGCCGCTGTCGAGCAGCACCGCGCCGGGGGCGTGGCGAATCGCCGTAAAATACTCGGCGGGGTTGGCCCGGTAGGGCAGCGGGTGTACAGAACAGGTCGACATGCGGGGTGGATCAGCCGTTGGCACGAGGGAGGCGATTGTAGTCCCCCGTAGGCCTTGGTCCTAGAGGGGATGTCGACGATAGGCAGATTGAGGGCCTGTCGTGAGGGATCGGTTGCTTGTTACAACGCTATCGCAGGCAAGCCAACTCCCACAGGTTGATCGTATTCCAATGTGGGCGCTGGCTTGCCTGCGATGAGGCCTTCAGCCTTCCACGGCCGGGATATGCCCAAACATCGCCTGCACGAATTTAACCCGTTCTTCCGGCGTTTCTGTCACGCCCGCAGCCTTCAATTCTTCCAACCGCGCTTCCACCGCATGGGTACGCAACGTCAGGCCGCAGTCGTTGGCAATCTGGATATTCAGCCCCGGCCGCGCATTCAGTTCGAGGATCAGCGGGCCTTTTTCCTGGTCCAGCACCATGTCTACGCCGATATAACCCAGCCCGCACAGTTCATAGCAACTGGCCGCCAGCTTCATGAAACCGTCCCAGTTGGGCAGTTGCACGCCATCCACGGCGTTGGTGGTGTCGGGGTGTTTGGTGATGATGTTGTTCAGCCAGGTGCCGCGCAACGTCAGGCCGGTGGCCAGGTCGACACCCACGCCAATCGCGCCCTGGTGCAGGTTGGCCTTGCCGCCGGACTGGCGCGTCGGCAAGCGCAGCATGGCCATCACCGGGTAGCCCATCAGCACAATGATGCGGATGTCCGGCACGCCTTCGTAGCTGATGCTCTTGAAGATCTGGTCGGGCACCACGCGGTATTCGATCAGCGCACGATCGCGGTGGCCGCCCAAAGAATACAGGCCGGTGAGGATGCTGGAGATCTGATGTTCGATTTCTTCATGGCTGATGATCTTGCCGGACACCGTGCGATAGCGCCCTTCAAAACGGTCGGCCACCACCAGGATGCCATCGCCGCCGGCGCCTTGGGCCGGCTTGATCACGAAGTCGCTGCGCCCACCGATGATCTCGTCGAGCTTGTCGATTTCCTTCTCAGTGGAAATGATCCCGTACATCTCCGGCACATGGATGCCAGCCGCCATGGCACGTTCCTTGGTGATGATCTTGTCATCCACAATCGGATACAGGCTGCGCTTGTTGTACTTGAGCACGTAGTCGGCGTTACGCCGGTTGATGCCCATGATCCCCCGCGCTTCGAGAGCCTTCCAGGTCTTCCAGAAGCCGAACATTACGAGTCAGCCTTGAGGAAGGCCTTGAAACGCACCAACTCGGTCAGGCGGTAGCCGCGATAACGCCCCATGGCCAGCATGAAACCCACCAGGATCAACAGGATCGCCGGGAAGGTGAACACAAAGTAGATCAGTTCCGGCACGCTCATAATGATGTGCGCCAGCGACGCGGCGAACAGCGTACCAATCGCCACTTTCAGCGCATGGTTGGCGCCGCGTTCTTCCCAAGTGATCGACAGGCGTTCGATGGTCATGGTCAAAATCACCATTGGGAACAGTGCCACCGACAGCCCACGCTCCAGGCCCAGCTTGTGGCTGAACAGGCTGATGGCGGCAATCAGCACCACCACGAAGGTCAGCACCACCGAAAGCCTGGGCAGCATCTGCAGCTTCAAGTGTTCCAGGTATGACCTGAGGGACAGCCCCAACGCCGTAATAATGGTGAACAGCACAATCCCGAAGCCCAACTGCGTCTCTCGGAACGCCAGGGCGATCAGCACTGGGGTAAAGGTGCCGAGGGTCTGCAGGCCGATCAGGTTGCGCAGAATCAGGATCACCAGCACGCCAATCGGGATCATCACCATGATCATGAAGGTCTGCTGGGTTTGCAGCGGCAGGCCGTACAGCGAGTATTCGAGGAAATTGGCGTCGGTATTTTCGTCGGTCAGCTTGGCCAGACGAATGGCGTTCATTTCGCTGTTGTTCAGGCTGAACGTCACCATGGCTTTCTTGCCGCCATCGACCGTGATCAGGTTTTCATCGCCGGTCCACCATAGCAGGCGGTCGGCGGGCAGGCCTTGCTCACCGGTTTCCGGGTTGAAGTACAGCCAGTCATTGCCGTTGAAGCTGCGCAGCCACAGTTCTGGGGTTTGCGGCTGGTCGGCGACGAGGCGGATGGTGTGGACTTTTTCCACCGGCACGTGCGCGATGGACAGCAGCAACTCGACGATTTTGGCTTTGTGTGGCGTCGACGGGTCGCCCGCCAGCAGCAGTTTCACATTGTCGTCGTTGAGGTTGTTGGTGCGCTTGATCGCTTCGGTAATAAACGTCTCGACGTCAGCCGAGTGCTGGCGGATCGGCGCCAGCAGGGCTTCGGCGGCGATCTTTTCCGGGCCTTCCACGGCGATGCTGTCGCGGAAGGTCGGGCCTTTGACTTTGACCTTTTCGCCGCTGTAACGCTTGGTCAGCACCAGGCGGTAATACAGCGTCTGGTTGCCCTTGGCGCGGCGGGCCGACCAGGTGACCTTGCGGTTGCCGTCGGTGCGGTTGACGCTCACGCCGTAGTTATTGGAGATGAAACTCTCGTTGAGGCTGACGAAGTCGCGGCTCAGGGGCGGCACGAACATCGAGACCTTCACCGGGTCTTTGGGGTTGGCGACGAACTCGACTTTGGCGTCGATGTTCCACAGGTCGTCGGTGGCGTCTTCGGTGACGGGAATCCCCAGCACGAAAATCTGGTAGGCGGTGACCGAAATACCCAACACCACCAGGATGGTGATCAGGATTTTCAGGTGCAGGGTCAGAGAGCGCATTCGGTTTACTCGGCGGTATGAGCGTCGGCGGCGCAGGCAGGTTTGCCCGCTGCGTATTTAAGACTGGGGTCGACCAGCGCATCAAAGCGTTTCAAGGCTTCGGAGCCGATCAGCAGCGGGTATTGGAATGCGCTGCGGTCAGTCAAGTTCACTTCGATGCTGCGTAAAGCAGTGCCCATGCAGATGTCCAGGGCGATCACTGGGCGGGCGGTGTAGTTCTTGTCCTCATCGGGGTCGTAGTCACCGGCGCGGCGCTTGATCTTGCTGACACGGGCCAGGGGGCGTTCGATGGGGTGGGAATGGGCGGTGTCGATGGCCAGGTAGAAGCGTACCCAGGATTCACCGTTGCGCTTGAAACGCTTGATATCGCGGGCGCTCAGCGAGGCGGTCTTGGCGCCGGTGTCGAGTTTGGCCGCGACTTCCAGGTCAATGCCCGCCAGTTTCGCGTATTCATTCAGGCCATACACGGTCTTCTCGGCGGCAACGCCAAGGCTCGGTAGGCACATTAGGCAAAACACTAGAAGGAAGGGCTTGAGTCTCATAGATCCTGAGGCGGTGCAGTGCGATGTTTATTCAAGGCGACTGGCATTGCTGCGCAAACTCCCTCGTGCGCCGTTTCATCAAGTGATGTCAGGCAAAAGCGGCGGGCATTCTAACATGATGCTTTTTTGGCGCCAGCGCTGGCAGGCGGCCATGCCCCGATGAGGTGCAGACGGGATTATTAGACGATTGTCGACAATGTGTATTTATTCTTTGACTAATAGGGGCTGATTGGCTAGTTTTTGCCACATTGCTTTTAAAGGTGTCGACAATATGCTGGATCAGCTGGAAACCCCAGTGGTGGCGCAAGACGATTCCCAGACCATGTCCGAGAACGTCTTCCGGCGTATCCAGGCCGCGATCGTCAAGGGCGAGATCGCCCCCGGCAGCAAGATTTCCGAGCCGGAGTTGGCGCGCACCTACGGCATCAGCCGCGGGCCGTTGCGCGAAGCGATCCACCGCCTGGAAGGCCAGCGCCTGCTGGTGCGCGTGCCTCACGTTGGCGCGCGAGTGGTGTCCTTGAGCCACGCCGAGCTGATCGAGCTCTATGAAATCCGCGAATCCCTGGAAGGCATGGCCTGCCGTTTGGCCGCCGAGCGCATGACCGACGCGGAAATCGAAGAGCTGCGCCAGGTGTTGCACACCCACGAACGTGACGAAGCGTTCCAAGCCGGCCTGGGCTACTACCAGCAGGAAGGCGACTTCGATTTTCATTACCGGATAATTCAAGGCGCCGGTAATCGCACCCTGACCCAAATGCTTTGCGGTGAGCTGTACCAATTGGTGCGCATGTACCGCATCCAGTTCTCCGCCACCCCTAATCGTCCACGCCAGGCCTTTGCCGAGCATCACCGCATTCTTGACGCGATCGCCGATCGCGACGGTGAACTGGCCGAACTGTTGATGCGCCGCCATATCGGCGCCTCCAAACGCAATATCGCCCGTCACTTCCCGGACGGTGCCCCCCAGACAGCCACTCAGCGAGGTGAGTCATGAGTTCCAACAATAAAACCACTCCAGGCCAGCGTTTCCGTGATGCAGTCGCCAGCGAACATCCATTGCAAGTGGTGGGCGCGATCAACGCCAACCACGCGCTGCTGGCCAAACGCGCCGGTTTCAAGGCGATTTATCTGTCGGGTGGCGGTGTAGCCGCGGGTTCCCTCGGCGTGCCGGACTTGGGGATTACCGGCCTGGATGACGTACTCACCGACGTGCGCCGCATCACCGACGTGTGCGACCTGCCGCTGCTGGTGGACGTGGACACCGGCTTCGGCTCCTCGGCCTTCAACGTGGCGCGCACGGTCAAGTCGATGATCAAGTTCGGCGCCGCCGCCATTCATATCGAAGACCAGGTCGGCGCCAAGCGCTGCGGTCATCGCCCGAACAAAGAAATCGTGTCCCAGCAGGAAATGGTCGACCGCATCAAGGCCGCCGTGGATGCGCGCACCGATGACAGCTTCGTGATCATGGCTCGCACCGACGCCCTCGCCGTCGAAGGCCTGGAGTCCGCCCTGGAACGCGCTGCCGCCTGCATCGAAGCCGGCGCCGACATGGTCTTTCCGGAAGCCATCACTGAGCTGGAGATGTACAAACTCTTCGCCTCCCGCGTGAAAGCGCCGATCCTGGCCAACATCACCGAATTCGGCGCGACCCCGCTGTACACCACCGAACAGTTGAAATCTGCCGATGTTTCCATCGTGCTGTACCCGCTATCGGCCTTTCGCGCCATGAACAAGGCCGCCGAGAACGTCTACACCGCGATCCGTCGCGACGGCACCCAGCAGAACGTGATCGACACCATGCAAACCCGCATGGAGCTTTACGATCGCATCGACTACCACACCTTCGAGCAGAAGCTCGACGCGCTGTTCGCCGCGAAAAAGTAAAGAACGGCTTCCCTGAATAACTACAAAATTGGAGAAGAACCATGGCTGAAGCAAAAGTATTGAGTGGTGCCGGCCTGCGTGGCCAGGTGGCCGGGCAGACCGCACTGTCGACCGTGGGCCAGGCCGGTGCCGGCCTGACCTATCGTGGTTATGATGTGCGCGAACTCGCCGCCGATGCGCAATTTGAAGAAGTCGCCTACCTGCTGCTCTACGGCGAGCTGCCGACCAAAGCCGAACTGGCCGCCTACAGCAACAAGCTGAGCAAACTGCGCGACCTGCCCCAGGCGCTGAAAGAAGTGCTGGAACGCATCCCTGCCGACGCCCACCCGATGGACGTAATGCGCACCGGTTGTTCGTTCCTGGGCAATATCGAGCCCGAGAAAGACTTCAGCGTGCAACGTGATGTCACCGACCGCCTGCTCGCCGCCTTCCCGGCGATCATGTGCTACTGGTACCGTTTCAGCCACGACGGCCAGCGCATCGACTGCGTGACCGACGAGCCAAGCATCGGCGGCCACTTCCTGCACCTGCTGCATGGCAAGAAGCCGAGCGAGCTGCACGAGAAGGTCATGAACGTGTCGCTGATTCTCTATGCCGAGCACGAATTCAACGCGTCGACCTTTACCGCTCGCGTGTGTGCCTCGACCCTGTCCGACCTGTATTCCTGCGTCACCGCCGCCATCGGCTCGCTGCGCGGCCCGCTGCACGGCGGCGCCAACGAGGCGGCGATGGAAATGATCGAGCGTTTCGGCTCGGCTGAAGAAGCCGTCGAAGGCACCCTCGGCATGCTGGCGCGCAAAGACAAGATCATGGGCTTCGGCCATGCGATCTACAAAGACAACGACCCGCGTAATGAAGTGATCAAGGGCTGGTCGAAAAAGCTCGCTGACGAAGTGGGCGACACGGTGCTGTTCCCGGTCTCGGAAGCCATCGACAAGACCCTGTGGGAGCAGAAGAAACTGTTCCCCAACGCTGACTTCTACCATGCCTCGGCGTACCACTTCATGGGCATCCCGACCAAGCTGTTCACACCGATCTTCGTGTGTTCGCGCCTCACTGGCTGGGCCGCGCATGTGTTCGAACAGCGCGCCAACAACCGCATCATCCGTCCAAGCGCCGAGTACATCGGCGTAGAGCAGCGCAAGTTCGTGCCAATCGAACGTCGCTGAATGGGATGAGCTGAGCACTTTGGCAAATGTGCTGTTCTGTGGGAGCTGGCTTGCCTGCGATCGAATCACCCAGGTGTACCTGTCACACCGCAGTGATGCCATCGCAGGCAAGCCAGCTCCCACAGAAAGCCAGGCCAGTGTCGACAGTCCACCCTGTGAACCTACCGTGACCGAGTCCTGACGATGAACACTGAATTTCGCAAATCGCTCCCCGGCAGCCGCCTGGATTTCTTCGACGCCCGTGCGGCTGTCGATGCAATCACCCCTGGCGCCTACGCCACCTTGCCTTACACCTCACGCGTACTCGCGGAGAACCTGGTGCGCCGCTGCGACCCGGCCACGCTCAATGCGTCCCTGAGCCAACTGATCGACCGCAAGCGCGACCTCGACTTCCCATGGTTTCCGGCGCGCGTGGTGTGCCACGACATCCTCGGCCAGACCGCATTGGTCGACCTCGCCGGCCTGCGTGATGCCATCGCCCTGCAAGGCGGTGACCCGGCCCAGGTCAACCCGGTGGTGCCGACCCAACTGATCGTCGACCACTCCCTGGCCGTCGAAGCCGGTGGTTTTGACCCCGACGCGTTCGAGAAAAACCGCGCCATCGAAGACCGTCGCAACGAAGACCGTTTCCACTTTATCGAGTGGACCAAAAAGGCCTTCAAGAACGTCGACGTGATCCCACCGGGCAACGGCATCATGCACCAGATCAACCTGGAGAAAATGTCCCCAGTGATCCAGGTGCGCGATGGCGTGGCCTTCCCTGATACTTGCGTCGGCACCGACAGCCACACGCCGCACGTAGACGCCCTGGGCGTGATCGCCATCGGCGTCGGCGGCCTCGAAGCTGAGAGCGTGATGCTCGGCCGTGCCTCGTGGATGCGCCTGCCGGAAATCATCGGCGTGGAGCTCACCGGCAAGCTGTTGCCCGGCATCACCGCCACCGACATGGTGCTGGCGCTGACCGAGTTCCTGCGTAAACAAAAAGTGGTCGGCGCGTGGCTGGAGTTCTTCGGCGAAGGCGCCTCCAAACTGACCCTGGGCGACCGCGCGACCATCTCCAACATGGCCCCGGAATACGGCGCCACGGCGGCGATGTTCTACATCGACCCGCAGACTATCGCCTACCTGAAACTCACTGGCCGCGAAGACGAACAAGTCACCCTGGTGGAGCAATACGCGCGTCACACCGGCCTGTGGGCGGATGACCTCAAGGGCGCGCAGTACGAGCGTGGCCTGACCTTCGACCTGTCCAGCGTCGTGCGCAACATGGCGGGGCCGAGCAACCCGCACGCCCGCGTCGCCACCAGCGACCTGGCGGCCAAGGGCATCAGCGGCCAGTGGGACGAAGTGCCGGGGCAAATGCCCGACGGCGCGGTGATCATTGCCGCCATCACCAGCTGCACCAACACCAGTAACCCGCGCAACGTGATCGCTGCCGGCCTGCTGGCGCGTAACGCCAACAAGCTTGGGCTGACGCGCAAGCCGTGGGTCAAATCCTCGCTGGCACCGGGTTCGAAAACCGTGGCGATGTACCTCGACGAAGCGGGCTTGACCCACGAGTTGGAGCAGCTGGGTTTTGGTGTCGTGGCATTCGCCTGCACCACCTGCAACGGCATGTCCGGCGCACTCGACCCGGTGATCCAACAAGAAATCATCGACCGCGACCTGTACGCCACCGCCGTGTTGTCGGGTAACCGCAACTTCGACGGACGCATTCACCCGTACGCCAAGCAAGCGTTCCTCGCTTCGCCGCCATTGGTGGTGGCCTACGCGATTGCCGGCACCATCCGTTTCGACATCGAAAAAGACGTGCTTGGCCTCGACGCCAACGGCAAGGAAATCCGCCTGCAAGACATCTGGCCGAGCGACGAAGAGATCGACGCGGTGGTCAAGGCCTCGGTCAAACCGGAGCAGTTCCGCGCGGTCTACATCCCGATGTTCGCGATCCACGAAGACACCGGCCCCAAAGTCGCGCCACTGTACGACTGGCGCCCGCAAAGCACCTACATCCGCCGCCCGCCGTACTGGGAAGGCGCGTTAGCCGGTGCGCGCCCGCTCAAGGGCATGCGCCCGCTGGCGGTGCTGCCGGACAACATCACCACCGACCACCTGTCGCCGTCCAACGCGATCATGCCGGGCAGCGCTGCCGGTGAATACCTGGCGAAAATGGGCCTGCCGGAGGTCGACTTCAACTCCTATGCGACCCACCGTGGCGACCACTTGACCG
Organism: Pseudomonas sp. ArH3a; assembly: GCF_022648765.1. Lineage (NCBI taxonomy): Bacteria > Pseudomonadati > Pseudomonadota > Gammaproteobacteria > Pseudomonadales > Pseudomonadaceae > Pseudomonas > Pseudomonas sp. ArH3a. The sequence goes on along the minus strand of NZ_CP080330.1, from coordinate 5,263,625 downwards.
CGCAGCGCGCGACCTTTGCCAACCCGAAACTGTTCAACGAAATGGTCCAGGAAAACGGCAAGGTCAAGCAGGGTTCCCTGGCGCGTATCGAGCCGGAAGGCCAGGTCACGCGCATGTGGGAAGCCATCGAAACCTACATGGAGCGCAAGCAGCCGCTGATCATCATTGCCGGCGCCGACTACGGCCAGGGTTCGTCCCGCGACTGGGCGGCCAAGGGCGTACGCCTGGCCGGTGTGGAAGCGATTGCCGCCGAAGGTTTTGAGCGTATTCACCGCACCAACCTGGTGGGCATGGGCGTGTTGCCGCTGGAGTTCCTGCCGGGTACCGACCGTCACACACTGAACATCGATGGCAGCGAAACCTATGACGTGGTCGGCCAACGCACCCCGCATGCGCAGCTGACCTTGGTGATCAACCGCAAGAATGGCGAACGTGTCGAGGTGCCGGTGACGTGCCGCCTGGACACCGCCGAAGAAGTGTCGATCTACGAGGCGGGCGGCGTGTTGCAACGTTTTGCCCAGGACTTCCTGGAATCGGCGGCGACCGCCTGAGAGGTTAACCATGGCACACGCAGCGCAAATTAAGATCCCCGCCACCTACATGCGTGGCGGCACCAGCAAGGGCGTGTTTTTCAGCCTCAAGGACCTGCCCGCCGCCGCGCAGGTGCCGGGTGCCGCACGCGATGCCTTGCTGTTGCGGGTGATCGGCAGCCCCGACCCCTACGACAAGCAAATCGACGGCATGGGCGGCGCCACTTCGAGTACCAGCAAAACCGTGATCCTGGCCAAGAGCACCCGCGCCGATCATGACGTGGACTACCTGTTTGGCCAGGTCTCGATCGACAAGCCTTTTGTCGACTGGAGCGGCAACTGCGGCAACCTGTCGGCAGCGGTGGGGTCGTTCGCCATCAGCGCCGGCCTGGTCGACCCGGCCCGAGTGCCCCGCAACGGCGTGGCCGTGGTGCGGGTCTGGCAGGCGAATATCGGCAAGACCATCATTGCTCACGTGCCGATCACCGACGGCACGGTGCAGGAAACCGGCGACTTCGAACTCGACGGCGTGACCTTTCCCGCCGCCGAAGTGCAGCTGGAGTTTATGGACCCGGCGGCGGAAGAAGAGGGCGGCGGTGGCTCGATGTTTCCCACTGGCAACCTGGTCGATGACCTTGAAGTGCCCGGTGTCGGCACCTTCAAGGCGACGCTGATCAACGCCGGCATTCCGACGATTTTCATCAACGCTGAAGACCTCGGCTACACCGGCACCGAGCTGCAAGGCGCAATCAACAGCGACCCCAAAGCCCTGGCGATGTTCGAGACCGTTCGGGCCTATGGCGCATTGCGCATGGGCCTGATCAAGCACCTCGACGAAGCTGCCCAGCGTCAGCACACGCCGAAGGTCGCGTTTGTGGCCAAACCTGCCGATTACGTGGCGTCCAGTGGCAAGGCGATCAAGGCCGGTGATGTGGATTTGCTGGTGCGCGCGCTGTCCATGGGCAAGTTGCACCACGCCATGATGGGCACGGCGGCGGTGGCGATTGGCACGGCGGCGGCGATATCCGGCACCTTGGTGAACCTCGCCGCCGGTGGTGTTGAGCGCAATGCGGTGCGCTTCGGGCATCCGTCGGGCACCTTGCGTGTCGGTGCTGAAGCGACTCAAGTGAACGGTGAATGGGTCGTTAAAAAAGCCATCATGAGCCGCAGCGCGCGAGTCCTTATGGAAGGCTTCGTCCGCGTCCCAGGCGACGCCTTCTAACAGCTTGCACCGACCCCATGTGGGAGCGGGCTTGCCCGCGAATGCGGTGGACCAGTCACCTTATGTGCGACTGACAGACCGCCATCGCGGGCAAGCCTGCTCCCACTCGCAATGGTGGTATCTGCACGACCAAGGCAGGCAATCAGACCTGCCACACCACGATCAACCCTGACCCTGAGGATGGAACAACCCCTAACTGTTTGGAGAACTGCCATGAGCGCCAACGTCGACCAGAACAACCGCCCCGACTACGACCAGGTCCTGCAGGACATCGCCGATTACGTCCTCAATTACCGCATCGAGTCCCGGGACGCCTTGGACACTGCCCGCAACTGCCTGATGGACACCCTCGGCTGTGGCCTGCTGGCCCTGCGTTTCCCGGAGTGCACCAAGCACCTGGGGCCGATCGTCGAGGGCACCGTCGTCCCGTTCGGCGCGCGCGTGCCCGGTACCTCGTTCCGCCTGGACCCGGTCAAAGCCGCGTGGGACATCGGCTGCATTGTGCGTTGGCTCGACTACAACGACACCTGGCTCGCCGCCGAATGGGGTCACCCTTCGGATAACCTCGGTGGCATCCTCGCCGTGGCTGATCATCTTTCGCAAAAGCGCGTGGCCAATGGCGACGCGCCGCTGACCGTGCGCGCGGTGCTGGAAGCGATGATCATGGCCCACGAAATCCAAGGTGTGATTGCCCTGGAAAACGCCTTCAATCGCGTCGGCCTTGACCATGTGCTGCTGGTGAAAGTCGCCTCCACGGCGGTCACGGCCAAGCTGATGGGCGCCAACCGCGAGCAGTTGCTGGCTGCGTTGTCCCACGCGTTCGTCGATGGCCAGGCACTGCGTACTTATCGGCATGCGCCGAACGCCGGCTCGCGCAAATCCTGGGCGGCAGGCGATGTATCCAGCCGTGGCGTGCGCCTCGCGGATATCGCCCTGCGCGGCGAGATGGGCATTCCTGGTGTGTTGAGCGCGCCGCAGTGGGGTTTCTACGACGTGCTGTTCAGCCACACCAACAAGGACCTGGCGCTCAAGCCTGAAGACAAACGCGCGTTCAGCCTGTCCCAGCCCTACGGCACCTACGTGATGGAAAACGTGCTGTTCAAGATCAGCTTTCCCGCCGAGTTCCATGCACAAACCGCCTGCGAAGCGGCGGTGACGTTGCACCCACAGGTCAAAGATCGCCTGGCTGACATCGATCGCATCGAGATCACCACCCACGAGTCGGCGATTCGCATCATTTCCAAGGTCGGGCCACTGGCCAACGCCGCCGACCGCGACCACTGCCTGCAATACATGACCGCCGTACCGCTGGCCTTTGGCAATCTGGTGGCCGAGCAGTACGAGGATGAATTCCACGCCGCGTATCCGATCATTGATGAGTTGCGCGACAAGATGGTCATCGTCGAAGACCCGCGCTACAGCCGCGAATATCTGGAGGCGGACAAGCGCTCTATCGCCAACGCGGTGCAGGTGTTTTTCAAGGATGGCACTCACACCGAGCAGGTCGCGGTGGAGTACCCGATTGGGCATCGTCGGCGTCGGGTGGACGGCATTCCGTTGCTGGAAGACAAGTTCAAGGCCAACCTGGCCACGCGGTTTACCGCGCAGCGCAGTGGGGAGATTTTTGCGTTGTGCAAGGATCAGGCGCGGCTTGAGGCCACGCCGGTTAACCGGTTTGTAGATCTGTTCGTTATTTAGAAGGCACTACAAAACTAATGTGGGAGCGGGCTTGCTCGCGAAAGCGGAGTGTCAGGCAATTCATCTGTCACTGACACACGGCATTCGCGAGCAAGCCCGCTCCCACACAAGCCTGTTCCCACCTTTGGATGGGTGGTGGCCTCAGGTAATTACATACTGCCTTCCACATCATCCAGGCTAAACGTCTCGGTGTGGTCGTCATACGAAAAAATCTCCGCATACCGCCCCCACGCCACCACGCTTTCCAGGGTTTTTTCCACAAAAGCTTCGGTCATCGAGTCTTCCAATTCCTGCTCGAAGCGCACCCGTGGCGCCCGATGCCCGCTGCGTTCCAGCAGCACGTGATGAATGCGCGCGGCCAACGGCACGTGCCGGATCAAGTGCTCGGCAAACAGGGTTTTGCGTTCCTGGGTGCCGTAGTCGGCGAACAGCTTGCCGGCGTCGGTGAGGGTGATGTCGGCGCCCTTGAGTTCGGCAAACCCCAAATGCTCAAGCATCTCCGCCACTGGGAACAGGTCGTCTACTTCCAGCAGGCGCCGTTCGGCAACCGTCGGCAAACCGGCGTGGCCGTTGTAAGGCTCGGCGGCCAGGGTTTCGATCAGGCCGGCCATCAGGTTGGTGGACACTTCCGGCAGCAGGCTGCCCATTTTCAACTCGGGTATGCCTTTGGCATCTGCGCTGCGCCGGTCGGTCATCAGCGCATAGATGTCATCGACCATTTGCCGGAAGGTCGGGTCCAGGCGGTTGCGCGGGTGCGCGAACGGCACTTTGATTTCGGCGACCACACGGCCGGGGTTGGACGACAACACCAGGATGCGGTCGCACATCAGCACCGCTTCTTCGATGTTGTGGGTCACGATCAGGATGGACTTGATCGGCAGCTGTTTGCCGCTCCACAAATCCAGCAAGTCGGTACGCAGGGTTTCGGCGGTGAGCACGTCCAGGGCGGAGAAGGGTTCGTCCATCAGCAGCAAGGTCGGGTTCACCACCAAGCCGCGGGCAAACCCCACGCGCTGGCGCATGCCGCCGGACAACTCACGCGGGTAGGCGTTTTCAAAGCCGTCCAGGCCGATCAGGTCGATGGCGGCCAGGGCGCGTCGGCGGCTTTCCTTGCGTTCGACCTGCAAGGCTTGCAGGCCGGCTTCGACGTTTTCCAGCACGGTCAGCCAGGGGAACAGCGCAAAGGTCTGGAACACCATGGCCACGCCTTCGGCCGGGCCGTGCAATGGCACGCCGTTATAGAGGACTTCGCCCGACGACGGCTGAATCAGCCCGGCGATGATGCGCAACAGCGTGGACTTGCCTGAGCCGGAGCGGCCGAGCATGCCGACGATCTCGCCTTCGTGCAGGCTCAAGTCCACGCCGCTGAGCACTTGCAGTTCGTCTTTGCCTTTGCCGAAGACGCGGTTGACGTTTTTCAGCGAGTAGATTTTCGGCGTATCAGCAGCGTGTTCGGTAGAGGTATTCATCACAGCGAATCCCATCAATTCAGACGAAGTTTGTTTTCAGCCAAGGCGTACATCGGCCGCCACACGGCGCGGTTGAAGGCCACCACGAAGATCGACATCACCACCACGCCCAAGGCGATCTTGGGGAAGTCGCCGGCGGCGGTGGTCTGTGCGATGTAGGCACCCAACCCGTGGGCGACCACGTTGTCCTGGCCCCAAGACACGTACTCGGAAACGATACTGGCGTTCCACGCGCCGCCCGAGGCGGTAATGGCACCGGTGACGTAGTAGGGGAAGATCCCCGGCAGCATCACCTTGCGCCACCACAGCCAGCCGCGAATGCGGAAGTTGGCGGCGGCTTCCTTGAAGTCATTCGGGAACGCGCTGGCCCCGGCGATCACGTTGAACAGGATGTACCACTGGGTGCCCAGCACGATCAGCGGGCTCAGCCAGATGTCGGGGTTGAGCTTGTAGTGCAGGATCACGATGACGAACACCGGGAACAGCAGGTTCGCCGGGAACGCGGCAAGGAACTGCGCCAGCGGCTGGATTTTTTCCGCAAGGCTTGGGCGCAAACCGATCATTACACCCAAAGGCACCCAGATCAGCGAAGCGATCAGGATCAACCCGGTGACCCGCAGCAGCGTGATCAAGCCCAGTACAAACACATGGCCGACCTCGGCGAAGGTCACCTCGGTGCCGACGTACAGCACGATGTGGTACAGCGCATAGGCGGCCATCAGCGCAATCAGTGTGCCCCACACCCAATCGATCACTTTCGAGGTTGCCGGTGTTTGCGCCGGCAGCGCCTTGAGTGCACCGCCCGCGAGGCTGAAGCGTTTGTTGCCGAGGCGGCTGATGGCGCGCGTGATCGGGCGCAGGATGCGCTGGACCACGCGCGTGCGTTGGATCAGGTTCAGCACCCAAGACTGCGGCGCGGCGCCCTGGGAGGCGGTGTTTTCCATGCGGAATTTGTCCGCCCAGGCCACCAAGGGGCGAAACAGGAACTGGTCGTACAGCAGGATCACCACCACCATCGCCAGAATCACATACCCCACGGCGTGCAGGTCTTTCTGGGCAATCGCCAGGGCCAGGTACGAACCCACGCCCGGCAAGGTGATGGTCTTGTCGCCGACGGTGATGGCTTCGGAGGCGACCACAAAAAACCAGCCGCCGGACATGCTCATCATCATGTTCCACACCAGCCCAGGCATGGCGAACGGCACGTCGAGCTTCCAGAACTTTTGCCAACCGGAGAGGCGCAGGTTGGTCGACACTTCCACCAGGTCATGGGGCAGCATGCGCAGCGACTGGTAGAAGCTGAACGTCATGTTCCAGGCCTGGCTGGTAAAAATCGCAAAGATCGCCGCGAACTCGGCGCCCAATACACGCCCGGGAAACAGCAGCAGGAAAAACGTCACAGTAAAGGAGATGTAACCCAGCACCGGCACTGATTGCAGGATGTCGAGCACCGGCACCAGCAGCTTCTCGGCGCGCCGGCTTTTGGCCGCCAGGGTGCCGTACAACAGCGTAAAGATCAGCGCCGCGACCATCGCCGCGAGCATGCGCAACGTGGTGCGCATCGCGTACTCCGGCAGGTTGGCCGGGTCGAGGGAAATGACTTCACTTTGCAAGGTGGCGATAGGCGCCCAGGTCTCGCGGGCGGTGATGGAAAAAAACAGTAGAAAGCCGATCACCAGGGGCAGGGCGACCAAGTCCCAGCGGTTGGGCAGCAAGCGCAGCGTGGACGCCGGTAAATAGTGACGGAACACTCTGTTCATAGGCAGTCAGTCCTGCAGCGTTCAGGTTCAGGGGCGTGGTGGGGAGTGAGCTTAGCTGCCGCACGAATGCCCCACCGAGAAGGATGGGCGCTGTTTTCGTGAGTCAGGGGCAACGCGGCGTTGCTGGCGGGATTGTACGTTTCTGAATGTTACAAGCACATAAATTTGCTGTCAGTTCCCTGTACGAACTGCGTCTAAGGCGTGGGTGCTTCAGCTGCGCGCCCGTTACGCAAGCCGCCAGACATAGCCGTTTTTTTGCCTATGAAACAAATAGCTACTCACACTTCCTACAGCCTCGGAACCCTCTTTCAGATATATGCCAATCAGGTAAGCAGATGGCTTGCAACTGCAGGCCTCTGGTAATCGGCAATTGCGAATTCAATACCTGAATCTGGGAAGGTAACTATGACTAGCGTAAACACTCGGCCAGCCCCCTACACCGTTGGCTATGAAGAACCGCAAAAAAACCCGGCGCCCATCCGCTACCAAGACAGCGCCAACGCATCTGGACAGTACGGCACCCCGGCCGATTCGGCACCTCCCCGTGCCCCAATGACGCCCGAACAGCGTGGTCCGTTTTCGAGTCGCAACAGAATCGTTCACTCGCAGCAGTCACAGGGCGCAGGTTCAGCAGGCCAGTTAGCAGCGCTGACTCAAAAAAATAACGAGCTTCGTGCCAAGCTTCAGGGGTTTTCCGCCGAGGTCAGGCCGCAGATCCAGAACCTTCAAAAGCAAGTCGTCGACCTGACTCAGCAACTCAATACGCCAGACAAAGCCACTCAGGGCACCTCAAATGAGCCTGGCGGCACGCTGCAGAACCGTTCCGCAGGTGAACAGGGCGTTGCGCCATCAAACGATTTGCCGTCCACGCAAGACGCATCAGGTACTGAGCCTGGCCAGGGTCAGAGCCTTGAAGAGTTGAACCGTGAGATCAAAGAGTTTCGCAAGGACATTTTAAGTTTGTTTGGGGAACTCAAGACGGCGATTCAACAACTGCAAGAGCAAATCCAGACGTTGACTCAACGCATCGATACGCTTGGCACTGCTCAAACCCCGCCACCTTCTGGGCCGCAGGATACCGTTGAGGCTGACTCTTCACCCCAACCACTGGCGGCCACGCCTGATGACGCACCGTCGCCCGCAACTGATGACGCACCGTCGCCCGCGACTGATGACGCACCGTCGCCCGCGACTGATGACGCATCGGCGCCCGCGACTGACGAAACGCAGGCCCCGAGCAATGAGCCAGAAGCGTCTGCTCCTCGCGGTATTGAAGAACTCATGCAGGAGAACGTACAGCTTCAGGCCGGGCTTGATCAGATGGACGTTCAGTTCAAAGCAGTGGTTTCGCAGCTCCAAGAGCAGATCAAGGCGTTGAGTAAGAAAATCAGCGAGCAGAAGTAGTAGGGCTTGGCATCGCATCAGCCAGCATGGGGCACCCTCCCCATGCTTGAGCGTGCTGGCATCAAGCTTTCACTCAAACCGCAGAATCACCCGGCGGTTGTGTTTGCTCTTCTTCTCGATCTTCTCGCAGAACACTCGGCCGATTTCCTCGGTATTGATCACATGGGTGCCGCCGCAGGGTTGGATATCAATCCCGGTAATGTCGATCACCCGTACCGAGCCTTGGATCACCGGCGGTGCAACTGCCTGGGTGCGCGTGATCTGCAACAGGGTTGAATACTCCGAGGCCGGCATCGACAGCGTTTTTACTGCGTGGGCCTGTTCGATCAATGCATTGAGGTCGCGGGTGATGCTGTCTTTGTCGAGGGTCATTTCCGGTAGGTCGAAATCCAGTCGACCCTTGTCCGCGCTGATGCTGCAGCCGGTGACGGGCGCATCAATGATCGAGCACAGCAAGTGCAGGCAGGTGTGCATCTTCATGTGCTGGTAGCGGCGCTCCCAGTCCAGGCTCGCATCCACCTGCACCCCGGCGGTCAACTGCTCAGGGCAATGTTCCACCTGATGCCAGATGATTGAGCGCAGCACCGGGTCGCGCACGGTGCCGACCACCTCGACACGCGTGCCATCGGCCAGGGTGAGGTAGCCGGTGTCTCCCGGCTGGCCGCCGCCGGTGGGGTAAAACAGCGTGTGCTCTAGGGCGATGCCGTGTTCGCTGATGGCAATCACCCGGGCGCTGAAGGCGTTCTGGTAGGGCGCGCTGTCGAACAGCGCCAGGGTTTCCATGGTGTGCACGGACATGTTCAACCTCCGACAATCAGTGGGCTGGCTTGCAGCAGGTGGCGCACCATCGCGCTCAAGCCAGGGGGGGAGAGCAGGGTGATTTCAAATTCCGGCCCGCAGACTTTCAGGTTCAGCGGCAGGCGTGGCAGCTGTTCGCCGATGTCGAGGCGACACAGGCGAAATTGCAGGTGGTGGCGCTCTTTCACCGTGGGTTCGAGCATCAGCCCCTTCAAAGGGTGAAAGTCGGCGTCCAGCACCGTGACCTTGTGGCTGGCGCTGACTTCGCCGACTACGTGCAAACGCTCATCCAGGGCGAAGGCGCCGAGGTAGTTGCTGTGGTCGGTTTCGGCGTTTTTCTGCAGCTGGACCTGGTTGACTACCTTGACCTTGGTGCCTGCCGGCACGTCCTGGGTGATGACACACGAGGGGCTGATAAAGACGTTGTCGCCGATCAGCACATACCCCAGCACCCGGGCGCCGGAGCCGACTTCGACATTGTTGCCCAAGCGAGGGTGGCGTTTGCCGTCCGGGTTGTTGGCAATGCCCCGGGCGCCGAGGGTGACGCCGCAGAGGATGTAGCAGTCGTTGCCGATCTCGCAGGTTTCGCCGATCACCGTGCCGTAGCCATGGTCCAGCACAAAGCGCCGGCCGATACGCGCTGCGGGGTGAATCTCGGCGCCGGAATGGATTTTGCCCTGGTTGCTGAGCTTGAGGGCGATGCGCGAAAACACGCCGTTGGTCTGGTCAGGAAAATTCCACACCAAGTGCGCGAGGCGGTAAAACAGCACCGCCTTGAACGAGGCGTAGGATTCCAGGATCAACTCGCCGCGCCCGCGTGATGCCGGGTCGCGATAGGCGTAGGCGATCAAGTCTTCAGCCACCGCCTGGGCGGCGTTCTGGATCAGCGGCGCCAAGTGCGGTTCCAACTGCTTCATCTGCGCCGGCGTCAGGGTCTTGATGAGGTGGGTGAGCAACTCATCGTGCAGCTGTTGCATGTCGATAAAGCCTCCCATGGAGGCACCCCCGCATTCTGGATGGTTGGGAAACCGGTTATTCGAAACTGGGCAGGTAGCTGTCAGCATTGTCATAGACCATGGTCAACACCACCGTTTCGGGCGGCAGTTCGGGGGCGAGTTGGGCGATGGCGACCATGTTGGCGGCCGAGGACAAGCCCAGGCTGATGGCGTCGGTACGCATGATGCGTTTCATCATGTCGATGCACGCCTGGCGCGAGACCTTGAGCATGCCGTCGATCACGTTCACGTTGAGAATGCTCGGGATCAAGCCAATCGACAGGCCCTGGATATGGTGCGGCGCGTGCTGGTCTTTCAGCAGGTCGCACTCCTCTGGCTCCACGCCCATGACGCGCATGGCCGGCCAGGCGGCCTTGAGGGTTTCGCCTATCCCGGTGATGTGGCCGCCGGTGCCGATGCCGCTGACGAAGTAGTCCACGCGCCGCTCACCGAAGGCGCTGAGGATCTCCGGTGCGGTGGTGTCGCGGTGGGTTTGCGGGTTGGCGCGGTTGCGTTGCTGGTTGAGCATCACGTAGCTGGGGTTTTCCAGCTGCAGTTCCATGCACTTTTCGCCGTGGGAGTTGTTCCCCAGGCGGCTGTCCGACAGCACCACCTTGGCGCCGTACAGGCGCAGCAGTTTCTGCTTTTCGGGGCTGTAGTTGTCGGGGATCACCAGTACCACTTTGTAGCCCAGTACGTTACCGGCCATCACTAGGCCGATACCGGTGTTGCCACCGCTGGGTTCGATGATGGTTTGCCCGGAATCACGCATCAACACGCCCCGGCGCTCGGCGTCGAGGATCATGCCCAGAGCGATGCGCGCCTTGTGGCTGCCTCCGGGGTTGAGGGATTCCAGCTTGGCGTAGACCTCGATGCCGAGGTCTTCGGAAAACTGCGCCAGACGCACAATCGGCGTATGGCCGATGACGTCGAGAATGGAGTTATGCAACATCGGTCAGCCCTCGGCTCAGTACAACGGCATGTCGGGTTCGACGTCGCGAACCCAATGTTTCATGCCACCCTGCAGGACCTTGGTGTTGGCAAAACCGGCGGCCAGTAAGGTACTTGCGGCTTGCTCGGCACGGGTGCCGGCGTAGCAGATCAGGTAGTGGGTGTTGTCGCGGCTGAGGCTGTCGAGTTGCCCATCCAGTTCGGCCAGGGGGATATGCACCACGCCCGGCAATTTGCACACTTCCAGTTCGCTGGCATCGCGCACATCCAGCAACACGTCGGCGCTGCGGTGGTGGTCGAGCACTTGCTTGAGCACGCGGGGCTTGATGTAGCGTTCTTCGGCCAGGGTAGGTTGGCTCGGGATGGCATCGGCGCAGACCGCTGGCGCCACGGTTTCGCTGTGGCGCAGCTCCGAGCAGCACGGGCAGTCGGCACGGCGCTTGAAGCGCACTTCGCTGAACTTCATCGCCAGTGCATCAAAGCGCATCAGCCGACCGGACAACGGCTCGCCAATACCGATCAGCAACTTGATGGCTTCGGTGGCCTGGATCATCCCGACCACGCCCGGCAATACGCCGATCACGCCACCGGCGCTGCAGTTGGGCGCCAGTTCGGCCGGCGGCGCTGATGGGAACAGGCAGCGGTAGCACGGCCCACCCTTATAGTTGAGCACGCTGATCTGCCCGTCGAAGCGGTAGATGGCGCCGTATACCAAGGGCTTGCCGAGTTGTACGCAGGCGTCGTTGACCCGATAACGGGTGTCGAAATTGTCGGTGCCGTCGATCACCAGATCGTAGGCGCCGACCAATTCCAGGGCGTTGTCGGCATTGAGCGCGGTGTTGTGCGCGTTGATCTGGATGTGCGGGTTGAGGTCTTGCAGGCGCTGCTTGGCGGACTCGACCTTGGGCATGCCCAGGGTGCTGTTGCCGTGGACGATCTGGCGTTGCAGGTTGCTGCTTTCCACCACATCAAAGTCCACCAGGCCCAGGGTGCCGATGCCGGCCGCCGCCAGGTACAGGCTGATGGGCGAGCCCAGGCCGCCGGTGCCGATGATCAATACCTTGGCTTTTTTCAGGTTCAACTGACCTTCGCGGCCGACACCTGGCAGGGTGATGTGGCGTACGTAGCGTTGTACCTCTTCGTTGCTAAGGGCGGCTTCGTTGCTAAGCGCCGTTTCATTGCTTAAGCCCTCGACGTCCATGCCGCCGGAGGTAGCGAGCAGCACTTCGATTTTGGCCTTTGCCGGCAAGGGCTCGTCGGCGCCGATCAGTTCTTCCTCGGCAGTGAACAGGAAGTGTTCCTTGAGCTGGTTGTTCTTCTCGTGAAACAGATGGGCACGTAACTGTGGGTGGCTGCTGCAGAGGTTTTCAATGACTTCGCGCAATGTCGATCCGGTGCTCTCAAGGGTCGATTCCGGCAGCTTGGCCACGCGAACCAGAATATCGGGGAAAGAGACAGCGTTCATGGACAACTCCGTGTGCAGGTCGTTGAAGGGTTGAGGAGCGAAATGCTTGCCATCCCAGGCAAACAGCTTTGAGCCCAGGGCGTGGCCCTGGCGAACGTCCACCACCAAATAGCTGACGGGGTAGATCGGCTCACCCAGGAACAGTGCCTTGTCCTGGTCTTCGTCACTGAAATAGGCGCCCACATCCGGGTGCGAGTGATAGATCACCACCACCGGGTTCTCACTGCGAAACGCCTTGTTCATCAGTAGGGTGTCAGCCACGGAAAAGGTGTAGCCGTTGGCCGCGCTGCGCGGGTACATCTCGGGGTTCTTGCGGTGCAGCTCGTTCTGAATATTGCTGCCCAGGTACACGCTGCCGTCGGCGAAGACAAAACCACAGCATTCCTCGGGGTAGCTGCGGCTGGCGTGGGCGTAGATCTGTTCCAGGGCTTCGGGGCGGAGGACGTCCATGTTTCTCTCGCGTTGCTGGGTGAGGGGTGAAAGGGTCAATTTTTCTTGGCCAGGAGTTTTTCAACCGGCAACTTGGTGATCGCAAAACCGGCCAGCAGGATGGCCGAGTACAGCATCAAGTCGCGGGAAATTTCCACGCCTTCGTACCAGGCGCCGATGATCACCGCGAACACCGGGAAGATGATGAATACGAACGACAGAATGATCGGGCTCAAGCGCTTGAGGAGCATGAAGTACACGATAAAGCCGCCCACCGATGCCACCAGCCCCAGGTAGAACAACGCGCTCCAGGACCGCAGGGTGATGTTTTCGAAGGTCGGCGTTTCAAACCACAGGCCGGCCACGAACAGCATCAACCCGGCAATGCCGATGGGCAGGGTGTTGTAGGTGATCACGCTGATGGCGCTGCCTTTTTGCTTGGTGATGACATAGCACAAGGCATGCATGATCGCGGCGGTCAGAATCGCCAGTACTCCGAAGAACTCGGCGTGGTCCAGGTGCAGGCCCTGGCTCTTGATGATCATGTAAAGGCTGCCGAAACCGATGCCGATGCCGACCACCTGGGAAAAGTAGATGCGCTCACGCAGGAACAGCGCGGAAAAGATCAGGATGAACACCGGCATGCAGCTGAACAGCAGCGCAGTCAGGCCGGACGAGACATGCATCTCGCCGTAGTTGAGCAGGTAATAAGGAACGCTGAAGTAGGAAAGGGTCACGAAGACGAAAAACCAGCGGCTTTCTCGCGGGAACAGAATCGGCTCGCGTCGCACCAGGGCAAAACACAGGAATAGCGGGAAGGCGATCAAGAAACGCAGGCCCGCCGATGTCAGCGGTGGCACGCTTTCGACGGCGATCTTGATCCCCAGCCACGTGGTACCCCAACTCAGGCACACGATAAGAAACATCATGCTGGTGACCAAGCCGGCCAACCACTGTTTCTGAGTTTTTGTTTTTGTTGTGTTTTCAAGAACGGCGGACATTGGCATCGTTTATTGCTTCCCTGAGCCGGAATTGAACTCTATATTGACTGTGTATTAAGTTGTTTCATTCGGTGATTGAACCCGTAAAAGCACACTATTAGGGCGAATGATGACTGTCAAAACAAATATTGACATGGTGTCAATTATGCGTGAGGGGTTGTCCAGCGGTCAGGGCGTGAAGTACAAGCGCCTGTCCGATGTGATGGAGCGGGGCATCCTCGAAGGCTTGATTGAACCCGGACGAAAACTGCCGCCCCACCGGGTGCTTTCCGACAATCTGGGTGTGACCATTGGCACCATCAGCCGCGCCTACGGTGAGTTGGAACGCCTGGGGTTGGTGGTGGCGCGGGTGGGTGACGGCACATTCGTGCGCAAGCGTGGGATGGAGCGCCAACGCGATGAAGGCTTTCGCAACGTCAGCGAGGAGCCACGCCATTACTTCGACATGAGCCGTAACATGCATATTCCTGGGCTGGAGACGGTGTTTCTGGCCCAGAGCTTCCAAACCTTGTCGACCAATACCAAGTTCCTCCAGGACATCAGCGCCTACACCCCGGATGCCGGGTTGCCGCGCTACCGTGAGGCTGGGGCGCAATGGCTGGTACAGCGTGATTTTCATCCGATTCCGGAGCAGGTTATCTGCGTCAATGGCGGCCAGCATGGCTTGCTCTGCGCGATGATGGCGTTGCTGCGGGCGGGCGATACGGTGGTGACCGAGCAGCTTACCTATCCTGGGCTGATCACGGCTGCGCGCATGCTCGGCGTGCGGCTGATCGGCCTGGAGATGGATGACGAAGGCGTGCTGCCGGGCGCGCTCGATGAAGTCTGTCGTAATCACCGGGTGTCGGCGTTGTACTGCACGCCTACCATCCAGAACCCGACCACGGCCGTATTGTCGGTCGCGCGCCGGGAAGCCCTGGTTAAAGTGTGCCGCGAGCACAACCTGCTGATTCTTGAGGATGAAGCCCACGGCGTATTGGTAGAAGACCGGCCGCCGCCCCTCAGCCATTTCGCGCCTGAGCGTACGATTTTGATCAGCAGCCTGAGCAAGGCAGTGTCCGCCGGCTTGCGGGTGGGCTATGTGCATGCGCCACCGGCGCTGGTCAGCCGCATTTCGGCGGCCTTGCGCTCGACCTGTTGGATGGCCACGCCGGTCACCCTGGAACTGGCGACCCAGTGGATCGAAAACGGCACGGCAGAGTACCTGCTACGCCAGCAGATCAGCGAAATCAGCCGCCGTAAAATCTTGGTGCAGGACCTGTTGGCGGGCCTGGAATACCGCACTCACCTTAATAGCCCGCACTTCTGGATTGAAGTACCGGAGCCTTGGCGCGCGTCGGAAATCGAGGCGGAGCTCAAGCAGAATAATTACCTGATCGCCACCGCCGAAGCGTTTGCCGTAGGACAGACGGCAGTGCCGCAATTTATTCGGGCGAGTATCTGTAATACGTCGGGGGATGATCAGTTGTTGCGGGCGGGGTTTGATGCGCTGGCGACGGCGTTGGGGCAGGGTGGGGACAGGTTTCACCTGTAGACGCCGGCTCTTTGTGACGAGCGGGCTTGTCGTGGCAAGCCCGCGGGCCACAAATAAGTTGCTCAGCCCGCTTGCCACAGGAAATTCATAGTCGTTGGCTTATTTGAAGCGCCGCTCCACACCTTTCTCCACCAAAATCTTCGCCGAAATCTCTTCCACCGAAAAATGCGTGGAATTGATGTGCGCAATATTCTCGCGACGGAACAGATTTTCCACCTCGCGTACTTCGAACTCGCACTGGGCGTAGCTCGAATAGCGGCTGTTGGGCTTGCGCTCGTTACGGATGGCGGTGAGGCGGTCCGGGTCGATGGTCAGGCCGAACAGCTTGTGCTGGTGCGCGCGCAGGGCGGCCGGCAGCGTCAGGTGTTCCATGTCGTCCTCGGTCAGCGGGTAGTTGGCCGCGCGAATGCCGAACTGCATGGCCATGTACAGGCACGTCGGCGTCTTGCCGCAGCGGGACACGCCCACCAGGATCAAATCGGCTTTGTCGTAGTAGTGAGTGCGGGCGCCGTCATCATTGTCGAGGGCGAAGTTCACCGCCTCGATACGCTCCATATAGTTGGAGTTGTGCCCTATGGAATGGGACTTTCCTACGGAATAGGAGGAGTGTTCACTCAGCTCCTGTTCCAGCGGCGCCAGGAACGTGGAGAAAATGTCGATCATGAAACCATTGGAGGTTGCAAGGATCTCACGGATGTCTTGATTGACGATGGTGTCGAAAATGATCGGCCGAAAGCCGTCTTTTTCAGCCGCCAGATTGATTTGTTGTACCATGGCCCGCGCTTTATCCACGTTGTCGATATAGGGCCGCGTGAATTTGGCGAAGGTAATGTTTTCGAACTGTGCGAGCAGGCTCTGACCCAATGTTTCGGCTGTGATGCCGGTGCCGTCGGAGATAAAGAAAGCAGATCGTTTCATTTGAGCCCTAGGCCTTAAGCTGATGGCGAATCTTGGATATGATAGGCGCGATTTTGCCGTCCCGCAGTGGGCCGCATTCTCACTTATTTTCCAGGTCCAGGCCACAAGCGCTGGCGTTTGCTCCTACTGAGCCGCCGGCGTCCTGAGCTTTTCCAACACAGAAAGTGGAGAGATCACCTTGGTAGAGTACGTAGTTTCCCTCGATAAGCTCGGCGTCCATGATGTAGAGCATGTGGGGGGCAAGAACGCATCCCTCGGCGAGATGATCAGTAATCTTGCAGGCGCTGGTGTCTCGGTGCCCGGTGGTTTCGCCACCACGGCTCAGGCTTACCGCGATTTCCTCGAACTGAGCGGCCTCAATGCTCAGATTCACGCCGCGCTGGACGCCCTGGACGTCGATGACGTCAATGCCCTGGCCAAGACCGGTGCCCAGATCCGTAAATGGATCATGGACGCCGAGTTCCCCGAGAAGCTCAACGAAGAAATCCGTACCGCCTTCGCCACGCTGTCGGCCGGTAACCCGGACATGGCCGTCGCCGTGCGCTCCTCGGCCACAGCCGAAGACTTGCCGGACGCCTCTTTTGCCGGCCAGCAAGAAACCTTCCTGAATATCCGTGGCGTCGAAAACGTAATCCGCGCCGCCAAGGAAGTGTTTGCCTCGCTGTTCAACGACCGCGCCATTTCCTACCGCGTACACCAAGGTTTCGACCACAAACTGGTGGCTTTGTCTGCCGGCGTGCAGCGCATGGTGCGTTCGGAAACCGGCACCGCCGGCGTGATGTTCACCCTGGACACCGAATCGGGCTTCCGTGACGTGGTATTCATCACCGGCGCCTACGGCCTGGGCGAAACCGTCGTACAAGGCGCGGTCAACCCGGACGAATTCTACGTCCATAAACACACCCTTGAGGCTGGCCGCCCGGCCATCCTGCGCCGCAACCTGGGCAGCAAAGCCATCAAGATGATCTACGGCGACGAGGCCAAGGCCGGTCGCTCGGTTAAAACCGTTGAAGTCGACAAGGCCGAGCGCGCGCGTTTCTGCCTGACTGACGCTGAAGTCAGCGAATTGGCCAAGCAAGCGATGATCATCGAAAAGCACTACAAGTGCCCGATGGACATCGAGTGGGCCAAGGACGGTGACGACGGCAAGCTGTACATCGTGCAGGCGCGGCCTGAAACCGTGAAAAGCCGCACCTCGGCCAATGTCATGGAACGTTACTTGTTGAAAGAAACCGGCACCGTGCTGGTGGAAGGCCGTGCTATCGGCCAGCGCATCGGCGCCGGCAAGGTGCGGATCATCAAGGACGTGTCCGAAATGGACAAAGTCCAGCCAGGCGACGTGCTGGTCTCCGACATGACCGACCCGGACTGGGAACCCGTGATGAAACGCGCCAGCGCCATCGTCACCAACCGTGGCGGGCGTACGTGCCACGCGGCGATCATCGCCCGTGAGCTGGGCATTCCGGCGGTCGTCGGTTGCGGCAATGCCACCCAGCTGTTGAAAGATGGCCAGGGCGTGACGGTATCCTGCGCTGAAGGCGACACCGGTTTCATCTTTGAGGGTGAACTGGGCTTCGACATCAAGCAAAACTCCATCGATGCCATGCCTGACCTGCCGTTCAAGATCATGATGAACGTCGGTAACCCGGACCGTGCCTTCGATTTCGCGCAGTTGCCGAACGCTGGTGTGGGCCTGGCCCGTCTGGAGTTCATCATCAACCGCATGATCGGCGTGCACCCCAAGGCCCTGCTGAACTACGACGGCCTGCCGCCGGACATCAAGGAAAGCGTCGACAAGCGCATCGCCGGTTACAACGACCCGGTGGGCTTCTACGTCGAGAAACTGGTGGAAGGCATCAGTACCCTGGCGGCGGCGTTCTACCCGAAAAAGGTCATCGTGCGCCTGTCGGACTTCAAGTCCAACGAATACGCTAACCTGATCGGCGGCAAGCTTTACGAGCCGGAAGAAGAAAACCCGATGCTGGGCTTCCGGGGCGCCTCGCGTTACATCAGCGAAGCCTTCCGCGATTGCTTCGAGCTTGAGTGCCGTGCCCTCAAACGCGTGCGCAACGAAATGGGTCTGACCAACGTCGAAATCATGGTGCCGTTCGTACGCACCCTGGGCGAAGCGAGCCAGGTGGTCGACCTGTTGGCGGAAAACGGCCTGAGCCGTGGCGAAAACGGCCTGCGCGTAATCATGATGTGCGAACTGCCGTCCAACGCCATCCTGGCTGAGGAGTTCCTGGAATTCTTCGACGGCTTCTCCATCGGCTCCAACGACCTGACCCAGTTGACCCTGGGCCTGGACCGTGACTCAGGGATCATCGCCCACCTGTTTGATGAGCGTAACCCTGCGGTCAAGAAGCTGCTGGCCAACGCCATTCAGGCCTGTAACAAGGCCGGCAAGTACATCGGTATCTGCGGCCAAGGCCCTTCCGACCACCCTGACCTGGCCAAATGGCTGATGGAGCAGGGCATCGAAAGCGTCTCGCTGAACCCCGACTCCGTACTGGAAACCTGGTTCTTCCTCGCAGAAGGCCAAGCGTCCGCCTAAGGTCGACGCGTCAAAAGTGCCGGTCACTCGCCAAGGGTGACCGGCATTCTTATCTGTACTGGGCGGAACTCCTTACGGACGCCGCCCTTTTTTGTGCAAGAGCATTATGCAAAGCAGCAGCAACCTGTTTCCCGTCGCCCTGATCAGTGCTGAACGTCGCGGCGACCTGAGTGAAGATGTGTACCGCCTCAAACCCAGTAACAGCCCAGACGGCACCGTCGAGTTGGCCGTGACCCGTTTGGGCCTGGCCGATGTCCCGGAAAACCGGGGCACGCCGGTCATTTTGTTGCATGGCAGTTTTTCCAATCGGCGTTTCTGGTACTCGCCCAAAGGCATCGGCCTGGGCGCTTACCTGGCGCGCCAGGGGTTTGATGTGTGGATCCCGGAAATGCGCGGGCATGGTCTTTCCAAGCGTAACCAGGACTACGCCAGAAATCGTGTCGCCGACTACGCGCGTTACGATTTACCGGCCATTGGTGCGTTTGTGCGTGAGCAAAGTGCGCAAATTCCGCATTGGATCGGGCATTCCCTGGGCGGCACCGCCTTGGCGGCGGCCCTCGGTGGTCAACACCTTGGCGCGCCGGCAGTGGCCTCGGTGGCGTTGTTTGGCTGCCAGGTCAGCCGTACCCATTGGCCGTTGAAAATTCCACCGGTGGAGTGGACCAGCCGTTTGCTCTTGAAACGCTTTGGCGAAGTGTCGGGCACGCGGCTTAAGCGCGGTCCCGAGGACGAGCCGGCGGGCGTGATGATTGAAACCATGCGCTGGAATGGCCTGTTCGGTCGCTTTGGCGATGGAAAGCAAGATTGGTGGAAAGGCCTGGCCGACGTCGACGTGCCGCTGTTGGCGGTGAGCGCGGCGGGCGACCGGCAGGATCCGGATTGGGCGTGCCGCAAGTTGTTTGAGCAGGTCGGTTCCGAGCATCGCCAATACCTGTGCCTGGGGCGCCAGCAGGGCTTTAGCGGTGATTTCGGGCATGTCGAGATGCTGGTCAGCAAAGCCGCCCAAGCTGAGGTGTGGCCGATGGTGGCGCGATGGTTGAAAGATCCGCTGACACCTTTAACCGGGGCACACGCTGAAGTACTTGCAGGGGTTTGAACAAGCGCTCTACCAAGGGCGTTTCACTCGGGAGTGGTTGCGGCTAAGATATGACGCGTTAAACGCTTCTGGTCATATTCAGTCGCGCAGTGCCTATTGCGTTGCGCCGAGGTGAGTCTGATCATGGCGGCCGCCAACGGGTGAACCCTTAAAGAATGCCTGTTGCGCCACGTTTTTCTGATGTACACCGTGGGATGTTCGACCTCTTTTTTGACGACAGGAGTTTCTCGATGAACCATTACGTGACGCCCGACTTGTGCGACGCCTACCCCGATCTGGTGCAGGTGCTTGAGCCGATGTTCAGTAATTTCGGCGGCCGAGACTCCTTTGGCGGCGAAATCGTCACCATCAAATGCTTCGAGGACAACTCCCTGGTCAAGGAGCAGGCCGACCAGCCGGGCGCCGGCAAGGTGCTGGTGGTCGATGGCGGTGGTTCTCTGCGTCGCGCGTTGCTGGGCGACATGATCGCCGAGAAAGCCGCCAAAAACGGTTGGGAAGGGCTGGTGATCTACGGTTGCATCCGTGATGTCGATGTCATTGCCCAGACCGACCTGGGTGTGCAAGCGCTGGCGACGCACCCGATGAAAACCGACAAGCGCGGTATTGGTGATTTGAACGTGGTAGTGACCTTCGCCGGCGTGACTTTCCGCCCGGGTGAGTACATCTACGCCGACAATAATGGCGTGATCGTCTCGCCAAGCCCGCTGAAAATGCCTGAATAAACCGCAGTAACCGATAGGGGTGAGGATGTTCGAGGAAGAAAACGCGCAATGGGGGCTGGTGCATGCCCTGGTGCTGGACGGTAAAGGCGGTGCGCGTTCGATTGCCCGGACTGAGCTCGACGACTTGCAACTGCAGCCCCAGGAAAGCCTGTGGCTGCATTGGGATCGCAGCCATCCTCAGACCCAGACCTGGCTGCGCAAATCCAGTGGCTTGAGTGAATTCGCTTGCGACTTGCTGCTGGAGGAAAACACCCGCCCGCGCCTGTTGCCGCTGCCGGATGCGCAATTGCTGCTGTTTTTGCGTGGGGTCAACCTCAACCCGGGCGCCGAGCCCGAAGACATGGTTTCGGTGCGTATCTTTGCTGCGGCCAGTCGCGTGATTTCTCTGCGCTTGCGCCCGCTGCGCGCCACTGATGAGCTGCTGGTGCAACTGGCAGACGGCAAGGGGCCAAAAACTGCGTCGGAACTCATCCTTTATATGGCGCAGTACCTGACCAACAAAGTGCAGGATCTGGTCACTGATTTATCCGAAATCGTCGATTTTGAGGAAGAAAAAATTGATACCGACGAACGGTATACTCCGGAGCATGGCAGCGTTTTGCAGATCCGTCGGCGAGCGGCGGGCCTCAAGCGTTTCCTGGCGCCACAGCGGGATATTTTTGCCCAGCTGACGCGGATCAAATTGCCGTGGTTCTGTGACGACGATGCCGACTATTGGAATGAATTACACAACAGCCTGACCCGCTACCTGGAAGAGCTCGAATTGGCTCGGGAGCGCGTGGGGCTTGTACTTGAGGCCGAAGACCGGCGCTTGAGCGTGCGCATGAATCGCACCATGTACCGCTTCGGGATCATCACTGGGATCTTCCTGCCGATGAGTTTTCTCACCGGTTTGCTGGGTATAAATGTGGGCGGTATTCCGTTCTCCGCCAGCCCGTATGGCTTCGTGATTGCGTGCCTGATGATGGTGGCCGTTGCGTTGGGGCAGTGGTGGTTATTTCGACGATTGCGCTGGGTTTGACCTGAATGTGAGCTGAACGTACCAAGGGGCCCATGTGACCCCAAGAATTTAACCCTCGTCTTTTAAATCACTTGCGAGAGGTCTTTATGCACGATCCGTTCGAACAGTCTTTGCGTGACATGCTGAATGCTTCGCCGTCCAACCGGGACGACGATGCCTGCCTGGGCCGCGTGTTGAAAACCGCCAACCGTCAGGTAGGGGCGGGAGACCTGTTCGGTCTGCTCGGTCGTTGGTTGCCGGCGTTGATGATGGCCCTGAACAATGGTTCGGCCCACGTTTCGCCGGTTTCCCGTCGTAAACCTCTTGCTCGCACTGCTGATAAGGCTGATTGAATATGGAACTTGATCTCTGGACCCAGAGCCTGGTCACTGCGATGACCGCATTGTGGACCAAGGTGGCGAATTTCATTCCAAACCTGTTTGGTGCTCTAGTCTTGGTATTGCTGGGCTTTGTCGTGGCCAAGTTGCTCGACACCCTGCTGTCCAAATTACTCGCCAAACTCGGTCTGGACCGCTTGATGGCAGGCACCGGCCTGACCAAGTTGTTGGGCCGTGCCGGGTTGCAAGTGCCGATCTCGACCCTGATCGGGAAGATCGTCTACTGGTTCGTTCTACTTATTTTTCTGGTTTCTGCGGCTCAGTCCCTTGGACTTGAGCGAGTTTCAGCTACGCTCGATATGCTGGCGCTGTATTTGCCGAAAGTGTTCGGCGGCGCGCTGGTGTTGCTGGTAGGCGTTTTACTGGCGCAATTAGCCAATGGGCTGGTGCGCGGGGCGGCTGAAGGCGTGGGTCTGGACTATGCTGCGGGCCTGGGGCGAATCGCCCAGGGGCTGGTGATCATCATCAGTATTTCCGTCGCGATCAGCCAGTTGGAGGTCAAAACTGACCTGCTCAACCACGTGATTGTGATTGTTTTGATTACCGTTGGTCTGGCCGTTGCGTTGGCCATGGGGTTGGGAAGCCGGGAAATTGCCGGTCAGATTCTTGCGGGAATCTATGTGCGTGAGCTGTATCAGGTTGGGCAACAGGTGCGTGTGGGCGAGGTCGAAGGGCAAATCGAAGAGATCGGTACCGTGAAGACAACGGTGCTGACCGATGACGGTGACCTGGTGTCACTGTCCAACCGGATTCTCCTCGAGCAGCAGGTCAGTAGCCGCTAACCCGGAAAATCCTGCTAATGTACGCCGCCGCAAACCCGGGTGACCGGGCTGTAGCGGACATTGACCTGACTGTCGGCACGACTTGTTTTGAATAAAGCCCAAACGCTGTCCACGCGCTATGACCCCCGTGAGCTCTCTGATGAGGAGTTGGTCGCGCGCGCGCACACGGAGCTGTTTCACGTAACACGCGCGTACGAAGAATTGATGCGCAGATATCAACGCACTCTGTTCAACGTTTGTTCAAGGTATTTAGGGAACGATAGAGATGCGGATGATGTCTGTCAGGAAGTGATGCTCAAGGTGCTGTACGGCCTGAAGAACTTCGAGGGCAAATCGAAGTTCAAAACATGGCTCTATAGCATCACGTACAACGAGTGCATCACGCAGTATCGTAAGGAACGGCGAAAGCGTCGCTTGATGGACGCTTTGAGTCTGGACCCCCTTGAGGAAGCGTCTGAAGAAAAGGCGCCGACACCCGAGGAAAAGGGCGGACTTGATCGCTGGTTGGTGCATGTGAATCCGATTGACCGTGAAATTCTAGTGCTACGATTCGTCGCAGAGCTGGAGTTTCAGGAAATTGCTGACATCATGCACATGGGTTTGAGTGCTACAAAAATGCGTTACAAACGTGCTCTTGATAAATTACGTGAGAAATTTGCGGGCGAGACTGAAACTTAGTGCGTGGCAAATATCTCTTACGTGTAGGCAAGTTCTGTTAGACTTGTCGCCGAGTTGTCCCCCGGTTTGTGGGACTGCTTTACAATCACCAGATGGGGATTTAACGGATGAAACTGAAAAACACCTTGGGCTTGGCCATTGGTACTCTTATTGCCGCTACTTCTTTCGGCGCACTGGCACAAGGCCAAGGCGCAGTTGAAGGCCAGCTGTTCTACAAAAAGCAGTTCAACGATAGCGTCAAGCACATCGAAGACGGCTACAACCCTGGCGCCAGCATCGGTTACTTCATTACCGACGACGTGTCGGTTAACCTGAACTACGACACCACCAACCACACCCGTTCGAACGACGGTACTGGTAACCAGAAGATCAAAGGTGACACTGGCAGCGTGACTGCTCAGTACCACTTCGGTCAGGCCGGTGTTGACTCCCTGCGTCCATACGTAGAAGGTGGTTTCGGTCACCAGAGCCGTACCAACGTTAAGGTCGACGGCCACAGCGGTCGCGATCAGTCGACCCTGGCTATCGCTGGCGCTGGTGTGAAGTACTACTTCACCAACAACCTGTTCGCACGTGCTGGCGTTGAGTCTGACTACAACCTGGACAACGGCAAGTGGGATTACTCCGCACTGGTCGGCCTGGGCGTAAACTTCGGCGGTAACGCTGGCGCAGTTGCTCCAGCTCCTACCCCAGCACCAGCTCCAGAGCCAGTTCCAGAGCCAGAAGCTCCGGTTGCTCAGGTTGTTCGTGTTGAGCTGGACGTTAAGTTCGACTTCGACAAGTCGGTTGTTAAGCCTAACAGCTACGGCGACGTGAAAAACCTGGCCGACTTCATGGCTCAGTACCCAACTACCAACGTAGAAGTTACTGGTCACACTGACTCCATCGGTCCAGACGCCTACAACCAGAAGCTGTCCCAGCGTCGTGCTGACGCTGTTAAGCAAGTCCTGGTTAAAGACGGCGTAGCTCCTAGCCGTGTTACTGCGGTAGGTTACGGCGAATCCCGCCCAGTTGCTGATAACGCAACTGAAGCTGGCCGCGCTGTTAACCGTCGCGTAGAAGCGTCGGTTGAAGCTCAAGCTCAGTAATTACTGAGTGGTAGAAAAAAGCCCGGCTTAGGCCGGGCTTTTTTTCGTCTGCAATTTGTCTCAAGCGCTGGCTGACACCGCAACCCGGGCCGCCTGATCAGTGGCGGCCACACGGCCGATCACCAGGATAGCCGGGCTCTTCAAGGCAAACGCCTGCGCATCCGTATGCATGTGTGCCAGTGTGCTGCGGCATTCGCGCTGCTGGGGCAGCGATGCATTTTCGATCATCGCCACCGGCATATCCGCTGCCATTGCGCCATCGAGCAGTTGCTGACGAATCTCCTCAAGCTTCGCCACGCCCATATACACCACCACCTTCGTTCCGCCCTCGGCCAGTGCACGCCAGTTCAGGCTGCTGTCGTCTTGGGTATGTGCCGTGACCAGCGTTACGCCTCGGCTGATACCGCGCAACGTCAGTGGAATGTCGCAATTTGTGGCCCCCGCCAGGCCCGCCGTAATCCCGTTGACCCACTCCACCGACACACCGCGTTCGCGCAGCCACATGGCCTCTTCGCCACCACCAGGCCGCGCTGCTGAGTGGTCAAGTGCAGGTCGGCGGCAATCTGCACCGCCAGTGGGCCCAACAGGTACCAGACCATGAAGCTCAGGTCGAAATACAGGAACGCGGCAAACAGGGTCGGGGTGTGCCCGGATTTCCAGAAGCTTGATTTCATCACGCACCTCAACGGTTGGGAGTCTTGTAAGAAGGCCGGGTGATGGAACAGCCGGTTCAGGCCGCCCCACCGGCCCCATGCGCTGGGGCCAAAACGAAAAAACGCCGCCACCGGGTTTGCGGGGGCAAACCGGATGGGCGACGTCTTTGTCGTAGAAGGGGCAACCGCCGTTGGTTACCTGTGGTGAATGCTTAGCAAGAGCTGCGCCAAAACGCACTGATCATTCCCACGCTCTACGTGGGAACGTATCCGGTGACGCTCTGCGTCACCTATGCAAAACGTACGGCGGATGGCGGGACGCTGAGCATCCCTGGTGGCATTCCCACGCGGGAGCGTGGGAATGATCCTTGGTGCTGCGCCAGATCAGCCTAGCAACTCACTCATGGCGATAATCTGCTCCGCCACCTGGATCAGTTTCTGTTGGCGGCTCATGGCCTGGCGGCGCATCAGCGTGTAGGTTTCTTCTTCATTGCAGTGCTTCATTTTCATCAGCATGCCTTTGGCCAGCTCGATGCGTTTGCGCTCGGCGAGTTGCTGATCACGGGCCTGGAACTGGGCGCGCAGAGCCTGATCGCTTTCAAAGCGGGGCATGGCCACGTCCAGGGTCGGCTGCAGACGCTGGGCCTGGATGCCTTCGAGGATGTAGGCACTGACCTGGACTTGATCGCCTGGCGCTTTACGTTCGGGTCGTGCTCGTCGGTAAACATCACGATCGGCCGTGGTTGATCGCGGCTGACCAGCACCACTTGCTCCATGACGTCGCGCCCGGGTGACTCGGTATCGATCAGGATCACGTCCGGACGCACCGTTTCGACGCGCGCGGGCAGGTCGATGGTCAGGTCGGATTCATCGATGACCTCGAACCCGGCCTCGGTCAGCGCGGCTTTGAGGCGCCCGACTTTGCGCGGGGTATCGTTGATCAACAGGATTCGCAACATATCATTCTTCCTGTCAGCGCAGCGCCTGGCGGCTGGCGTGGTCCGCCATGGCGTGCAGGCGGAAGCTGCGGGCGTAGGCGGCAGGGTTGGAGCCGTCCCAAATTTTGCCGTCGATCAACTGGCTGCTGCGCATGTCCTGGGCGTTTGCTGCAACCCCGACGGCGGCGGCGGCTTGGCGATACAGGTCCAGTTGCTGCACCTGACGCGCGACGCCCAGGTAGTCCGGGTCTTCGCGCAGCAAGCCCCAACGTCGAAACTGGGTCATGAACCACATGCCGTCGCAGAGGTAAGGCAGGTTCACCTCGCCATCACCGAAAAACCTCAGCGCGTGCGGGTCTTGCCACTGGTTGCCGAGGCCGTCGTCATAGGCGCCCAACAGGCGTGGCTCGATGCAGTCGAGCGGCGCGTCGAGGTAGTCGCGGGCGCTGAGTAATTGCGCGGTGGAGCGCCGGTTCTCCTGGCTTTCTTCGATAAAACGGCTGGCTTCGAGAATCGCCATTACCAACACGCGCGCGGTGTTTGGGTATTGATCGACGAAGGCCTGGGTGCAGCCTAGAACCTTTTCCGGATGGTTCGCCCAGATCGCCTGGATGGTCGCCAGCGTGAACCCTTGGTTTTGCTTGACCGCGCTGGCACACCAAGGCTCGCCGACACAAAACCCGTCGATGCGCCCGGCTTACAGGTGCGCGACCATCTGCGGTGGCGGCACCACCACGCTGTCGACGTCCTGTAAGGGGTGAATGCCTTGGCTCGCCAGCCAGTAATACAGCCACATGGCGTGGGTGCCTGTGGGAAATGTCTGGGCGAACGTCAGTTTTGTTCGGCTTTGGTGCACGTGGCGGTCCAATGCCTCAGGAGTGGTCACGCCTTGCTGTTGCAGGCCGTGGGACAGGTGATGCTCTGGCCGTTCTGGTTGAGCCCCATCAGCACGGCCATGTCGGTCGGCGCAACGCCGCCGATGCCCAGGTGCACGGCATAAACCAAGCCATACAGGCTGTGGGCGGCGTCCAGCTCACCGCTGACCAGTTTGTCGCGCAGGTTGGCCCAGGAGGATTGGCGCTTGAGGTTCAGTGTCAGCCCGTAGGGTTGCGCGAAGCCTTGGGTGGCGGCGACCACCAGTGAGGCGCAGTCGGTCAGCGCCATGAAACCCAGGTCGAGGCTGCTCTTTTCCGGGGCGTCACTGCCGTTTACCCAGGCCAGCGGATTATTCACCGGGCTGTTGCCGACCGAATCGTTCATCAACACCTACCGTTTCTCAAAAAAAAGCGTCGTTACCGTTGATGGGCTGCGCTGGGATAGCGATGCAGGCCATTGCAGGGTACGACGCCTTTGTCTGTAGGCCTGCTTCGAGGTTGGTGCAGGCTTTGATACTGAGTCCGTAGCAAAGCACATGCCACGGGCAGGCTGGCGCGGGCTGCCGTCAACTTTCCATCAAGATTGAAACTCGGCTGCCTCCCAGTATGGCCGCCTCTTTGCGCCAGACTGTCAGGAACACCCACGGTGTCTATCGATTCTACAGCCATGATCAGCTACCACGGGTTGCATCGCTGGTTGCTGTGTTTGGCACTGTTGTTGGCAATCACGCCCGCGTTGGGGGAGAACTACCAGGCGCGGGATGAGAGCTTGCACACCTTTTTCACTGCGCTGTCGGTGCCTTTGGGCGTACCCATCGTGGTCAGTCGCGAGGTGGCGCGTAGAACCCTCTCCGGGTCATTCGACCTGGGGGCGGCGCAGCAGACCCTGGAGGCGGTCGCCGAGCAGCAAGGCCTGATTTGGTACAGCGACGGGCAGGTGCTTTACCTCTATGGCGCCGGCGAGGCAAAAAGCACGGCGGTGGCGCTGCGGCATATCTCGGTCGACAGGTTGCGTGGGTTCATGCGCCGTTCGGGCCTTGATGAATCACGCTACCCGCTCAGGGAGAGCGGGGCGCGGACGTTCTATGTGTCCGGGCCACCGAACTATGTGGACCAAGTACTGCACCTGGCTCAACTGATGGACAAGCAGCGCGCGCAGATGCGCGTCGGCAAACAAACCTTCGGCGTGGTGCAGGTATTCAACACCCATGTGGCAGATCGTCAGTACGCCATGGGCGGAGACAAGGTCAATGTACCGGGCATGGCCTCGATGATCGAAACCGTGTTAGCCAGTGAGCAGAAAAATGACAAACAACGCCCGC
The DNA here is from genome assembly GCF_022648765.1 of Pseudomonas sp. ArH3a. Lineage (NCBI taxonomy): Bacteria > Pseudomonadati > Pseudomonadota > Gammaproteobacteria > Pseudomonadales > Pseudomonadaceae > Pseudomonas > Pseudomonas sp. ArH3a. Next base: position 5,235,345 of record NZ_CP080330.1, on the reverse strand, counting down.
CAAGCCTGCTGGCCGACAAAAGCTTGGTGGTGATGGCTTATCCAGACTCAAACAGCCTGTTGATCAAGGGAAAACCTGACCAGGTGAAGGTCATTGAGGAGCTGGTGGCGGAGCTCGACAAGCCGAAGCGCCCGATTGAGGTGTCGTTATGGCAGGTCGATGTTGACCGTAGCGAATTCGAGAAGATGGGCGCGGCCTGGGCTCAGGAAACCAACACCGGTGCTTCGGTAACGCGCGTTATGGAACCGTTGGACGATAACCGCTTGATGGCACAGCTCGGTGTGCTGGAGCGCCGGCGCAAAGCCAGGGTTACGGCGTTTCCCGTGACCCTGACCCAAGAGAATGTCCCGGCGGTTTTCCAGGATAACCATACGTTTTACCTGCCTGGGCCTGGAGAAAAAAGCGCTGAATGGCAGCCTTTACGTTATGGCACCGAAGCCAGTGTGCTACCGCGTTTTGCCGAAGCGAATCAGATCGAAATGCAGCTGACCATCAAGGATGACCGTCAGTTGGACCGCAAGCTCAAGCCCGGCTCAGCAGGGGCGGTGGGGCGAGTGGGAATCAGCACGGTGGTTCGTGTGCCTCCGGGCAGGCGTCTTTGGCTGGGTGGTTTTCGACGAGGGGACGAGGTGGCCAGCGGCAGTCGACGCGCTGAGGTGCGGCTGTTTGTGATCCAGGCACGGGCGATTGGGAGCGAATTGAAGATGCTCGCCGGCGCCGTCGGGCCGCCGCCATTGACGCAGAGCCAGTACGAGCGTGTGCAACGTGCGTTTGTGCGTGAAAACCGTGAGGGGCCTGAGTGAACTAGCCCTTTTTGAGCTCGCTTCTGAACGATTTCCTGAGCCCTTGTTGTTTCTGGTGATGAAAAATCCTACGCGGTGCGTGCCGAAAGCCTCGATTACATCGGCCTTTTCCTACCGCCGTTTGCGGCTCTGGTTTTTATAGTCGTGAGGTTGCCGTATCGGCCGTTTCTGGAAACAGGGAATTCAATGTCAGTAGTCGGATGCAGAGGTGTGTATGACCCTCGTGAATGATGGGCCGACGGCCTCGCGGGTTTTTGCCGGATGGACCTTGTATGGCGATGGCCGGTTGACCGGTGAAGGCGTGGATACTCAGTTGCCGCCCAAGGAGTGGCATGTGTTGCGGCTGCTGTTGGCGTCCGATGGCGTACTGATGACCAAGGATCGTTTGCTTGAGTTGGGCTGGCCTCGTGGGGATGTCGCAGAGGAGTCACTCACTCGCTGCATCTATGCGCTGCGTAAGCACCTTAGGAAGGACAAGGACTTTATCAAGACGATCTATGGCAGAGGCTATCGCTTTACGTGTGCCGTGAAAGTCGAGCAGCACGAACCGCACCAGTCTGAACGGGCGCGCGCGCAGTACATCTGTTCGGCGTGTGGCCAGGTGGCCCATGATTAAGCGATTGGGCAAAGGGTTACTGTTGAGTGTGCTGGTGGGCAGCCATCAAGCCTGGGCCAGTTGCTGGGATGAGGTGGCCAGCCGCTACGACATCGAGCCGGAGCTGTTACAAGCCATCGCTGTCGTGGAGTCGGGCGCTCGTGCGCAGGCGATCAACCATGGCAACAGCGATGGCTCCCGAGATATCGGCCTGATGCAGATCAACAGCATGCACCTGCCCCGTCTGGCCAAACAGGGCATTACCGAGGAGCGGCTGCTGAGTGAGCCGTGTTTATCGGTCGAAGTGGGCGCCTCGATCCTTGCCGAGTTTATCCAGCGCTTCGGTTACAACTGGACAGCCGTAGGCTCCTACAACGCGGGGCCGGCACCTGAGCGTGAGGCGCTGCGCCTGCGTTATGCAGAAAAAATCTGGGCGCAGTATGAGGCGTTGGTTGCACAACGGCATTGACGATTGGACGGCGCACCTCGCACCTGGCGCGCCACCCCGGCTATAATCGGCGCCACCTTTCGCCGCCTCCGAGTCTAGCCCGCCCATGTATACCCTGGCCCGCCAGCTGTTGTTCAAACTCTCCCCGGAAACCTCTCACGATCTGTCCCTGGACTTGATCGGTGCCGGTGGCCGCTTGGGGCTCAATGGGCTGGTATGCAAGGCCCCGGCGAAGATGCCGGTGTCGGTGATGGGGCTCGATTTTCCTAACCCCGTCGGGCTGGCTGCCGGCCTGGACAAGAACGGCGCGGCCATCGACGGCTTTGCGCAATTGGGTTTCGGTTTTGTTGAAATTGGCACCGTGACGCCACGGCCGCAGCCCGGCAACCCTAAACCTCGGATCTTCCGCTTGCCGGAAGCCGAGGCGATCATCAACCGCATGGGCTTCAACAACCTGGGCGTCGATCACCTGCTGTCGCGGGTTCACGCCGCGAAATACAAAGGCATTCTGGGCATCAATATCGGCAAGAACTTCGATACACCGGTAGAGCGTGCCGTTGATGACTACCTGATTTGCCTGGACAAGGTCTACGCCCACGCCAGCTACGTTACCGTCAATGTCAGCTCGCCGAACACCCCGGGCCTGCGCAGCCTGCAGTTTGGCGACTCCCTCAAGCAGTTGCTCGAAGCGTTGCGCCAGCGCCAGGAAGACCTGGCCGTGCGCCATGGCAAGCGTGTGCCGCTGGCTATCAAGATCGCCCCGGACATGAGCGACGAAGAAACCGTGCTGGTCGCCCAGGCCCTGGTGGATTCGGGCATGGACGCGGTGATCGCCACCAATACGACCTTGAGCCGAGTCGGCGTTGAAGGGCTCGCCCATGGTGATGAAGCCGGCGGGCTGTCGGGCGCCCCGGTGCGCGACAAGAGCACCCACACCGTCAAGGTGTTGGCGGCTGAGTTGGCGGGGCGCTTGCCGATCATCGCCGTGGGCGGCATCACCGAAGGCAAGCACGCGGCTGAGAAGATCGCTGCCGGCGCCAGCCTGGTGCAGTTGTACACAGGCTTTATTTACAAAGGCCCGGCGTTGATTCGCGAATCGGTGGACGCGATTGCAGCCTTGCGCTGATTGATCAGCCAATAAAAAGGGCTCCCTAAAGGAGCCCTTGGGCCGAAGCCCGCCGCCCTGATGGGGCGTGCGTGGTTAAGTCGTTACATAATCTTCAAGGTGGTGTGTCGGATTAAGTGCCCTGTATTAGCCGACGGCGTGAAGTTCGTTGAGTCTGTGGATCCCCGCAGTGCCGGTCATACCGTCCCAATTGTCGCCGCGTCCTTCTCGCCAGCCGTTGATCCAGGCTTGGCGTACGGACGGTAGAGTAAATGGGCAAAGCTCACGGGACTTTCCATGAACGCCATACTGATATCCGCGTAAAAATGCTCTTTCCAACGGATCACGCTTAAGTCTTCTCATAGGGTGTTTCCCTCACTTGTTGACTGTGTAGATATCCTTCGGCCTCGTCCGAGGCCGGGCAGAGTTTTTCTGCCGTTGGTGGGCTCGCTGCCGGCGTGGCGAGCCTATGTGTCGGCGCCGTTACGGCGCCAACCTGTGTTGAGTTCTAACCAATAGGTCACATGGATTCAATGATCGTTTTGTCATAAGCACGTAACGATAACGATGCTATAGCCATAAGCTGGGATGGCTTTTCGCCCCTTTTATTGGGCAAACCCAGCTATGATGTGCCCTGCAAAGCGGATGGGTTTAATCCTTTAGTGAGAATGCCCGCTCGTTGCAGTCGGTTATTATTCGACGAAGGGTCGGAATATTTCTTTTTGTTGCAACCAATTATTTATCTGCCCCGGAAATTTTGGCCCAAGGGCCCGGCAGCCGGGGTGGAACGGCACATTCGTGCCACGCGAGCACTCTTCAAGAAAAGTGCTTGATTGAAAACCGAGCCGGCGATGCGTCGCCCGTTCATTTATTGCTGAAAAGCCTGGAATGCCCCATGTCGGACCGTTTTGAACTCTTCCTCACCTGCCCCAAGGGCCTCGAAGGCCTGCTGATCGAGGAAGCCGTCGGGCTTGGCCTTGAGGACGCCCGCGAGCACACCTCGGCCGTGCGCGGCATGGCCGACATGGAAACCGCCTACCGCCTGTGCCTCTGGTCGCGCCTGGCCAACCGCGTGTTGCTGGTGCTCAAGCGCTTCCCGATGAAGGACGCCGAAGACCTCTACTACGGCGTGCTGGACATCGAATGGGCCGACCACATGGTCTCGGACGGCAGCCTGGCGGTGGAATTCAGTGGCCATGGCTCGGGCATCGACAACACCCACTTCGGCGCGCTGAAGGTCAAGGATGCGATCGTCGACAAGCTGCGCACCCCGACCGGCGAACGTCCGTCCATCGACAAGATCAACCCGGACCTGCGCATCCACCTGCGCCTGGACCGAGGCGAAGCGATTCTGTCCCTCGACCTGTCCGGCCACAGCCTGCACCAGCGCGGTTACCGCCTGCAGCAGGGTGCGGCACCGTTGAAGGAAAACCTGGCAGCGGCAATCCTGATCCGCGCCGGCTGGCCGCGCATTGCGGCCGAAGGCGGCGCGCTGACTGACCCGATGTGCGGCGTCGGCACCTTCCTGGTCGAAGGCGCGATGATTGCCGCCGACATGGCGCCTAACCTCAACCGCGAACTGTGGGGCTTCACCACCTGGCTCGGCCACGTCCCGGCGCTGTGGAAGAAGCTGCACACAGAGGCCAGCGAGCGTGCCGCCATCGGCATGAACAAGCCGCCATTGTGGGTCCGTGGCTACGAAGCCGACCCGCGGTTGATCCAGCCCGCCCGTAACAACATCGAACGCGCAGGCCTGAGTCACTGGATCAAGGTGTACCAAGGCGAAGTCGGCACCTTCGAGCCGCGCCCGGACCAGAACCAGAAAGGCCTGGTGATCTGCAACCCACCTTACGGCGAGCGCCTGGGTGACGAAGCCAGCCTGTTGTACCTCTACCAGAACCTCGGCGAGCGTTTGCGCCAGGCGTGCATGGGTTGGGAAGCCGCCGTGTTCACCGGCGCACCGGACCTGGGCAAGCGGATGGGCATCCGCAGCCACAAACAGTATTCGTTCTGGAACGGCGCCTTGCCGTGCAAACTACTGCTGATCAAGGTCAACCCGGACCAGTTCGTCACTGGCGAGCGTCGCACCCCGGAACAGCGCCAGGCCGAACGTGAGCAAGCCGCTTACGACCAAGCCCCGGTTGAGCCGCAAGAGCGTCAGTACAACAAGAACGGTAACCCGATCAAGCCAGCCCCGGCCCCGGTAGTCGAACAGGCACGCTTGAGCGAAGGCGGGCAGATGTTCGCCAACCGCCTGCAGAAGAACCTCAAGCTGCTGGGCAAGTGGGCCAAGCGTGAAGGCGTGGATTGCTACCGTGTGTACGATGCCGACATGCCGGAGTACTCCATGGCCATCGACCTCTACCACGACTGGGTGCACGTGCAGGAATACGCCGCGCCGAAGTCCATCGACCCGGAAAAAGCCTCCGCACGCATGTTCGATGCCCTGGCCGCGATTCCCCAGGCGCTGAACATCGACAAGAGCCGCGTGGTGGTCAAGCGTCGCGAACGCCAGAGCGGCACCAAGCAATACGAGCGCCAGAGCGCCCAGGGCAAGTTTACTGAAGTGAGCGAAGGCGGCGTGCAGTTGCTGGTCAACCTCACCGACTACTTGGACACCGGCCTGTTCCTCGACCACCGCCCGATGCGCATGCGCATCCAGAAAGAAGCGGCCGGCAAGCGTTTCCTCAATCTGTATTGCTACACCGCCACCGCCAGTGTGCACGCAGCCAAAGGCGGCGCGCGCAGCACCACCAGCGTCGATTTGTCCAAGACCTACCTGGACTGGGCGCGTCGTAACTTCTCGCTCAATGGTTTCTCTGACAAGAACCGTCTGGAGCAGGGTGACGTGATGGCGTGGCTGGAAGCCAGCCGCGATGAGTTCGACCTGATCTTCATCGACCCGCCGACTTTCTCCAACTCCAAGCGCATGGAAGGTATCTTCGACGTGCAGCGCGACCACGTGCAGTTGCTCGACCTGGCCATGGCCCGCCTGGCACCGGGCGGCGTGTTGTACTTCTCGAACAACTTCCGCAAGTTCGTGCTTGAGGACAACCTCAGCGAACGCTATGCGGTCGAGGAAATCAGCGACAAGACCCTGGACCCGGATTTCGCGCGTAACGCGAAGATCCACCGGGCCTGGAAAATCACCGCACGCTGATCGCTGCACCAAGTTGAAACAAAAAAGCCGCAGGCCTGGTGTATTCCAGTCTTGCGGCTTTTTTACGCTGGTCAAACCGTGGCCTCATGGCTATAACTTAACGCCTAGCCAAAGTGACAGCCCCGCACGCTGGCGTTGTGAGTGTTGCCTATGCCGATGCATGCCGTACGCCCGAAAATCCTTGGCTTTATCAGTGAACAGGCGTCAGCTTGGCTGGTGGCATTGGTGGTGTTACTGGCAGGTGGCGCGCTGACGCTCATCGTCGCCTGGGCCACTGCTAACCTCCACCAGCAACAGGTTCGCCAGCGCTTCCAGTTGCTGGTCAACGAGCGCTACACCCGTCTTCAGGAACGCTTTGAAGACCAGGAACAACGCCTGGCGAGCCTGCAGCGTTTCTTCGTCAACTCCAGTGACGTGTCCCGTGCAGAGTTTGATGGGTTTGCCCAACCCTTGCTGCTGCGCGCCCGCGCCTATGCCTGGGCGCCGCGGATATCGCGCGATCAACGTAGTGCGTTTGAACAAGAGATCTCGCGCCAGCGCGGCGCCCCTTTCGCCATCCGTGAATTGAACGCGTCAGGCGAATTGGCGCCGGCCCCCGAGCGCGATGAATACGTGCCTGTGCTGTACAGCCAGACCCAAAGCCTGCTGGGCTCGCCGCTGGGCTTTGACCTGCTGGCTCAGCCGCTTCGGCGCTCGGCCCTTGAGCGCGCGCAAAAAAGTGGCAAGCCTGCGGTGTCCCAGCCCATGCAACTGGTGGGCGTGGAGCCGGCGTATGCTGCCGGCGTTTTGCTGGTGGCGCCTGTCAGTAAGCTACCCACGGCTGAACCCGGCGGCTTTGTGATGGCGGTGATCAGCATGCGCCAACTGATGGCCGATGGTTTGCCCAACCCCAACCGCGACAACTTGGTGATGCAGATCGTCGATACCTCAGACACCCAGCAGCGCGTGCTGTATGCGTCGAGCAATGCGGTCGGCGCCAGCGATCTCACTGCTGCGCGCCGTCTCACCCTCGGCGACCACGTGTATGCCCTGACTGTGCAAGCCAGCCGGGTCTTCGACCAGGCCAACCACTCCTCGATGAGTACTATCCTGACCATGGGCGGGTTGCTCAGCCTGCTGCTCAGCGCGTTGCTGTATGTGTTGGTCAGCCAACGCCAGCGCGCACTGAAACTGGTGGAGCAGCGCACCGAGCAGTTGCGCCTGCGTGAGCAGGAGCTGCGCGGGGCCCATGGGCAATTGCGCAGCGTGCTGAATGCGGCCACCCAGGTCGCGATCATTGCCACCGATTTGCGCGGTGTGATCAATACGTTCAATGCCGGCGCCGAGCTGATGCTGGGCTACAAGGCCGAGCAGGTACTGGGTTGCATGACCCTGGAGAGCCTGCACTTGGGCGCTGAACTCGAAGCGCGCTCCGCCACTTTAAGTGTGACCATGGGCAAGCGCATCCCGCCGAGCCAGGCGATGCTGGTGGAGAGCCCAGACAACCTGCACGAGGCCCGAGAGTGGACGCTGTTGCGCGAAGATGGCAGCCGGTTGACGGTGAACATGCTCGGCACCGTGTTGCTCGATGACCATGGTTTGTGGGTCGGGCACTTGGCGATTTACCTGGATGTCACCGAGCAGAAACGTGCCTACGAGGCCCTGGCGGCGCGGGATCGTCTGCTGAAAAAACTCAGCGCCCACGTGCCCGGCGGGATCTTCCAGTTCACCCTCGAACCCAAGGGCAACGGGCGCTTCATCTATGCCAGCGATGGCATGCGCGATATCTATGAAATTGAAACCGGCCTGTTGCAGCAGGACGCAAGCAAGGTCTTCGAGCGCATCCATCCGCAGGATGTGGAGCGGGTTCGCTTGTCCATTCGCTTGTCGGCGTTGCAGTTGAGCCACTGGCGCGAAGAGTACCGCGTGTTGTTGCCGCAACGCGGCCTGCGCTGGATTCGCGGCGAAGCCACGCCGGAAGAATTACCTGGGGGCGGTACGCTGTGGTATGGCTACGTATCGGATATTTCTGATCTCAAACGGGTGGAGGAAGAGCTGCGCGCGCTGTCGATCACCGACTCGCTGACGAGCATCCATAACCGGCGTTATTTCCAGGATCGCCTCAAGGCCGAGATACTCAGGCTCAACCGCACTTCTGGGACGCTGTCGTTGATCATGTTCGATATCGACCACTTCAAGCGCATCAACGACCAGTACGGGCACGCGGTGGGCGATGGGGTGTTGCAGGAGGTGTGCAATCGCATCAGCCAGCGTTTGCGGCGCACCGATGTGTTTTGTCGCCTGGGTGGCGAAGAGTTCGTGGTGCTATGCCCGCACACCGATGGTGACCAGGCATACAGCCTGGCGGTGGAGTTGTGGCAATCGCTGCGCAGTGCACCGATGGACGCGGTCGGCACCGTGACCGCCAGCTTCGGTGTGGCCAGTTGGAGGGTCGATGAAGGCATTGATGGGCTGCTGTTGCGCGCGGACTCGGCGGTGTATGTGGCCAAGCAGGCGGGCAGGGATCGGGTGGAAGCGGAGCGACTTAGGGCTTGATTGACAGCGTTTTTCAGACGGTGCGCATTCATGTGGGAGCTGGCTTGCCTGCGATTGCAGCGTGTCAGTCAACGCATCTGATACTGATACACCGCTATCGCAGGCAAGCCAGCTCCCACCTTTGATCTGTGTTGCCTTTTAAAGCACCGGTGCCGCCGCCGTCAGCTTCGGCTGGCGATACACGTCCAGCAGCACCTGATCCAGCACCGACGACGCACCCCACGGTTTCGAATCGTTGAGGATCGCCACCACCACCCAGGTATTGCCGTTGTTGTCGCGGCTGAACCCGGCGATGGCGCGCACGGTGTTCAGGGTGCCGGTTTTGACGTGGGCTTCGCCGCGCATGGCGGTGGTCTTCAGGCGTTTACGCATGGTGCCGTCGGTGCCGGCAATCGGCAGCGAGCTGATGTATTCGGCGGCGTACGGGCCTTTCCAGGCGGCTTGCAGCATGGCCGCCATCTCGCGGGCACTGACCCGTTCGGCGCGCGACAGGCCGGAGCCATTCTCCATCACCAGGTGCGGCGCGGTGATGCCTTTCTTCGCCAGCCACTGACGTACCACGCGTTGCGCCGCCTTGGCATCGTCGCCATCGGCATCGTTACGGAACTGCGCGCCCAGGCTCAGGAACAGCTGCTGGGCCATGGTGTTGTTACTGTATTTGTTGATGTCGCGGATGATTTCCGCCAGGTCCGGGGAAAACGCCCGAGCCAGCACTTTGGCGTCCTTGGGCACTGGCGCCTGGATATCACGGCCTTGGATAGTGCCGCCCAATTCCTTCCAGATCGCACGCACGGCGCCAGCGGTGTAGGTGGCGTGATCGAGCAGTGACAGGTACGTCTGCGAACTGCAGCCATCGCCCAACTGGCCGCTGACTGTCACGGTGACGCTGCCATCGGCGGCGGTAACCGGGCTGTAGCGCACGTCGCCGGTGCACTGCTTGGCGTTGGAGACTTTGACTTGGTTGTCGATGCGGATGCTCGCAATCGGCGGTTCGACCGACACAATCACCCGGCCAGAGTCATTGCGGGTCACGAAGCGCAGCGCCTTGAGGTTGACCAGCAGGGCGTCGGGCTTGACCAGGAACGGTTTGTTCTCGTCGTTGCCGTCGTCATTGAATTCGGGCAATTGCGGCTGGTTGAAGAAGCTGCGGTCCAGCACCAGGTCGCCGGTGACTTGCTGCACGCCATTGGCGCGCAGGTCGCGCATCAGCAGCCAGAGTTTTTCCATGTTCAGCTTGGGGTCGCCGCCGCCCTTGAGGTACAGGTTGCCTCGCAACACGCCACCGTTGAGGGTGCCGTCGGTGTAGAACTCGGTTTTCCACTGGTGGTTGGGGCCGAGCATTTCCAGGGCCGCGTAGGTGGTGACCAGCTTCATCGTGGAGGCCGGGTTCACCGACACGTCGGCGTTGAACACGGTTGGCGTGCCGGGGCCGGTGAGGGGCAGCATCACCAGAGACAGTGCGGTGTTTTGCAGCTTGGCTTTCTGAAGAGCCTGCGCAACGTTGGGTGGCAAGGTGTTGTTGATCGGGGCGGCAGAGACGGAAAGGGCCAGTGGTAGAAAAAAGCCGGCCAGTAGTGCTGAGCGAAAAGATTTGATCATAAAGAATAAAACCCTACTGCTGAGGAGGGTGAAAAAGGCGAGGGGTATGGAAGAAAATCCCTCATTGGTCACGAAAGTGTCGGCATTATGCCCCAAGGTGGTTCCAGTTGTAGCTGAACGATAGCGGGTATTACGCGTTTTTTTGCAGACAGATAGCCGCCTGTCCCAGAGAGTCGGGCAAACCTTGCCTTAAACTGCTAAAGTGCCGCCCGTTATTACTTATGAGGATTGTTCCAATGGCGACTAACCGTTCCCAGCGTCTGCGCAAAAAACTGTGCGTTGATGAATTTCAAGAGCTGGGTTTCGAACTGAACCTGGACTTCAACGAAGGCCTGAGTGAAGAAGCTATCGACGCTTTCCTCGAAGCATTCATCAAAAAAGCCATGGAAGCCAACGGTCTGGGCTATGTCGGCGGCGATGACTTCGGTCTGGTTTGCCTGCAGAAGCGTGGCTCGGTTTCCGAAGAGCAGCGTGCTGCTGTCGAAGCTTGGCTGAAAACCCGTTCCGAGCTGACCAAGGCTGAAGTCAGCCCGTTGCTGGACGTGTGGTATCCGGAAAAGCCGATCAACGCGGCTAAGTGATACTGAAAAAAACGGCGACCTGAGGGTCGCCGTTTTTTTATGCCTTGCGCCAGTTCAGAATCAACAGCGTCAACACCCCCGCCACAATCCCCCAGAACGCCGAACCGATGGAAAACAGCGTCAAGCCTGACGCGGTGACCATAAAGGTGATCAGCGCCGCTTCCCGTTCCTTCGGCTCATTCATGGCGATGCTCAAGCCATTGATGATCGAGCCAAACAACGCCAAGGCCGCAATCGACAGCACCAGCTCCTTTGGCAGTGCTGCGAACAACGCCGCCAACGTCGCGCCAAATACGCCCGCAATCCCGTAGAACACCCCGCACCATACAGCCGCCGTATAGCGTTTGTTGCGGTCTTCGTGGGCATGCGGCCCGGTGCAGATGGCGGCGCTGATCGCTGCCAGGTTGATGCCGTGGGAGCCGAACGGCGCGAGCACCAGCGAGGCCAGGCCGGTGGCGGTGATCAGCGGCGAGGCGGGCACGTTGTAGCCGTCGGCGCGCAACACGGCGACGCCGGGCATGTTCTGTGAGGTCATCGCGACCACGAACAACGGGATGCCGATACTGATGGTCGCCGCCAGCGAGAAGTGCGGGGTGGTCCACACCGGCGTTGCTACTTCGAGGTGAAAGCCGCTGAAATCCAGCAGCCCCATCAGGCCCGATAGCAGCGTGCCGATCACCAGCGCGGCCAGTACCGCATAACGCGGCGACAGGCGCTTGATGATCAGGTAGGTGAAAAACATCCCCAGGACCAGTCCGGTGCGATGTTGCGCGGCGACGAATATCTCACTGCCGATCTTGAACAGAATCCCCGCCAGCAACGCTGCCGCCAGCGACGACGGAATGCGCTTGACCATTTTTTCGAAGCTGCCGGTCAGCCCGCAGAGTGTCACCAGCACCGCGCAGGTGATGTAGGCGCCAATCGCCTCGCCGTAACTCACGCCGCCCAGGCTGGTGATCAGCAGCGCCGCGCCAGGCGTAGACCAGGCGACGGTGATCGGCGTGCGATAGCGCAGGGACAGGCCGATGCTGCACACCGCCATGCCGATGGAGAGGGCCCAGATCCACGAAGAAATTTGCGCAGTGGTCAAGCCGGCGGCTTGCCCGGCCTGGAACATCAGGACCAGGGAGCTGGTGTAGCCGGTCATCATGGCGATGAAGCCGGCGACGACGGCCGACGGGGAGGTATCGGCCAGCGGGCGCAAAGGCGCTTGGGTGGCGTCGGTCATGAGGCGCTGTTCCTTTTACCTGGGTGTTTGCCGGTGAAGGCGCAGATTCAAGCCTAAACTCAAACGTAACTACTCATTGCAATACAGCCGACGCCGCAAACAGCCGTACAGTGTGTTGGCGCACTGGGTTGTGTACAATGTGCCGTGTTTTTAGGTGATACTTGCCAGCGACACGCGCTTGCCGTATTACCGTTAATTCGCCGCCGTTCTCCAAACCCGAGTGCCCATGAACGAACAGTTGCAACCTCTCAAGAAACAACCGCGAGCCGGCAAGGCCGGTCGCACCGGAACCCAGGACGATATCGTCTACGCGCATATCTTCGAGGCCATCCTTGAACAACGCCTGGCGCCCGGAACCAAATTGAGTGAAGAGGCACTGGGCGAAATCTTCGGCGTCAGCCGCACCATCATTCGCCGCGCGCTGTCGCGCCTGGCCCATGAAGGCGTGGTATTGCTGCGGCCCAATCGTGGTGCGGTGGTGGCGAGCCCAAGTGTCGAAGAAGCACGCCAAGTGTTCCTGGCTCGGCGCCTGGTTGAGCGGGCGATCACTGAATTAGCGGTGCAGCACGCCACGGCTGAACAACTGGCCGAATTGCGCCAGATGGTCAACGACGAGCGCGACAGCTTCTCGCGCGGCGACCGTGGTGCGGGTATCCGCCTCTCCGGTGAGTTCCACCTCAAGCTGGCCGAAGCGGCGAAGAACGCGCCACTGATCAGCTTCCAGCGCAGTTTGGTGTCCCAGACCTCGTTGATCATCGCCCAGTACGAAAGCGGCAACCGCTCGCACTGCTCCTACGATGAACACACCCAACTGATCGACGCGATCGAAGCACGCGACGCGGTGCTGGCGGTGAATTTGATGATGCACCACATGGATCACATTGACAGCAAGCTCAACCTCGATGAGGAAAGCGCGTCGGATGATTTGCATGCGGTGTTCTCGCATCTGTTGCAGACCAAGAAGCCGGGGCGCTCTTCGGTAAAACTGTAACCCCGATCAAAAATGTGGGAGCTGGCTTGTGTGGGAGCTGGCTTGCCTGCGATGGCATCACCGCGGTGTACCTGATACACCGCGGTGCCTGCATCGCGGGCAAGCCCGGCTCCCACACAAGCCAGCTCCCACAATTGTTTTGTGTTGTGGCTGAAATTAGCGTTGATGCACGAGATTGCCGGCTGCGTAGGTCTGCAGAATCGCCCGATCATCCCCCAACGTCATCAACACAAACAACGTCTCGGCAATGTTATTGGCCTGCTTCAAGCGATAGCTGAGCAGCGGCGTGGCGTTGTAATCCAACACCAAAAAGTCCGCATCGGTGCCCGGCTGCAACGTGCCGATCTTATCTTCCAATCGCAGTGCCCGCGCGCCGCCCAAGGTGGCCAGGTACAGCGACTTGAACGGGCTCAACCGCGCGCCCTGCAACTGCATGACCTTGTAGGCTTCGTTCAGGGTTTGCAGCAGCGAGAAGCTGGTGCCGCCGCCCACGTCGGTGCCCAGGCCCACATTCAGCTTGTGCTTCTCGGCCATCGGCAGGTTGAACAAGCCACTGCCGAGGAAGAAGTTCGAGGTCGGGCAGAACGCCACCGCCGAACCGGTCTGCGCCAATCGCGCGCATTCGTCGTCGCACAGGTGCACGCCGTGGGCAAACACCGAGCGTTCGCCCAGCAGTTTGTAGTGGTCGTACACGTCCAGATAGCCTTTGCGCTCCGGGAACAGCTCTTTCACCCACTCGACTTCCTGCAGGTTTTCACTGATGTGAGTCTGCATGTACAGGTCCGGGTATTCGCCCAGCAGTTGCCCGGCCAGGGTCAGTTGTTCCGGCGTGCTGGTCGGTGCGAAACGTGGCGTCACCGCATAGTGCAAACGGCCTTTGCCATGCCAGCGTTCGATCAGCGCTTTGCTTTCCTGGTAGCCGGATTCGGCGGTGTCGGTCAGGTAGTCTGGCGCGTTGCGGTCCATCATCACCTTGCCGGCGATCATGCGCAGGTCGAGTTTCTCGGCCGCTTCAAAAAACGAATTGACTGACTGCGGGTGCACGCTGCCGAACACCAGCGCGGTGGTGGTGCCGTTGCGCAGCAGTTCCTTGATGAAGATATCCGCGACTTCTTCGGCGTGGGCCTTGTCGGCGAACTGGCTTTCGCACGGGAACGTGTAAGTGTTGAGCCAATCCAGCAATTGCTCGCCATACGCACCGACCATGCCGGTTTGCGGCAGGTGGATATGGGTGTCGATCAGGCCTGGGGTGATCAACGCATCCTGGTAATGGGTGACCTCGATGTCGGCGGGCAGCGTCGGCAGCAAATCGCTGGCGTGGCCCAAGGCGCTGATCTGACCGTTATCGATCACCAGCAGGCCGTCTTCGAAGTATTCATAGGACGCTTCGATCCCCACTTCAGCAGGGTCGGCGATGCTGTGCAGGATGGCAGCACGGTAGGCTTTGCGAGTCAAAGGCATGGTGATCTCAATGTTTAGATAGCTTGGCTGCGGCGCGAGGCCGGCAGCAGTTTGGCAATGGGTTCGGCGCTCGCGGTGTGCTGGCCGAAGTTCGCGTTATAGGTGGCGATGATTTCGCCGGCGATGGAGATGGCGATCTCCACCGGTAATTTGCCCTTCACCTCGGTGAGTCCCATCGGGCAGCGCATGCGTTGCAGTTGTGCGGCGTCGAAGCCGCGATCACGCAAGCGGTGTTCGAACTTGACCCGTTTGGTCTTGGAACCGATCAAGCCGAAGTAGGCAAAGTCATTGCGTTTGAGCAGGGCGGCGGTGAGGTCCAGGTCCAGCGCATGATTGTGGGTCATGACGATGCAGTAACTGCCCACGGGCAAGTCGGCAATTTCATCGACCGGCTCTTCGCTGACGATTTTACGCACGCCCTGGGGGATATGTTGCGGAAACTCGAGGTCTCGGGAATCGATCCAGCGTACCCGGCACGGCAGGCTCGCCAACAGCGGTACCAGCGCACGGCCGACATGGCCGGCGCCGAACACCGCAATCTGCGCCTGCACCTGGCCCATGGGTTCGAACAGCAGCACGGTCACACCGCCACAGCACTGGCCCAGGCTTGCGCCGAGGCTGAAGCGCTCCAGGTGGGTGTTCTGCTGGCCGCGCACGAGCATGTCGCGGGCAATCTGCATCGCCTTGTATTCCAGGTGCCCGCCACCGATGGTGTCGAAGGTCTGCGCGGCGCTGATCACCATCTTCGAGCCGGCATTGCGCGGGGTGGAGCCGAGCTCTTCGATGATGGTCACCAGCACGCAGGGTTCACCCCTGTTCTGCAGGTCGGCGAGGGCGCTGATCCAGTTGTTCATAGTCACCTCCAGTCAGATCGTTCCCGCGCTCCGCGTGGGAATGCATACCGTGACGCTCTGCGTCACAAGAGCGGACGCAGAGCGTCCATGGCGGCATTCCCACGCAGAGCGTGGGAACGATCGACCGCCTTCGCAGCGGTCAACTGCCGCATCTGCTCACACCCCCACAACACCCTTTCCGGTGTCGCCGGCGCATCAATCTTGGGCTGATGGCGATACTCACCCAAACTCGCCACGGCATCCTTGATCGCGCACCACGAGGCAATCCCGAGCATAAACGGCGGCTCGCCCACGGCCTTGGAGTGGAACACCGTGTCTTCCGGGTTCTTGCGGTTTTCCACCAGCTTCACGCGCAAATCCAGCGGCATGTCAGCCACGGCCGGGATCTTGTAACTGGCCGGGCCGTTGGTCATCAGCTTGCCTTTGTTGTTCCACACCAGCTCCTCCATGGTCAGCCAGCCCATGCCCTGGATAAAGCCGCCTTCGACCTGGCCGATGTCGATGGCCGGGTTCAGCGAGGCGCCTACGTCATGGAGGATGTCGGTGCGCAGCATCTTGTATTCACCGGTGAGGGTGTCGACGATCACTTCGCAACAGGCCGCGCCGAACGCGAAGTAGTAGAACGGCCGCCCGCGCGCCTGACTGCGGTCGTAGAAGATTTTCGGGGTCTTGTAGAAGCCGGTGCTCGACAATGAGACCTGGGCGAAATACGCCTGCTGGATCAAGCTTTCAAAGGTCAGAATCTGATCGCGCACGCGCACATGGCCGTTGTGGAATTCCACGTCCGCTTCGCTCACGTCGTATTTGCGCGCGGCAAATTCCACCAAGCGGTGCTTGATGGTTTCGGCGGCGTTCTGCGCAGCCTTGCCGTTCAGGTCGGCACCGCTGGAAGCCGCCGTCGGCGAGGTGTTGGGCACCTTGTCGGTGTTGGTGGCGGTGATCTGTACGCGGTCGATTTCGACTTGGAACACTTCGGCCACCACCTGCGCAACCTTGGTGTTCAAGCCCTGGCCCATCTCGGTGCCGCCGTGGTTCAGGTGGATGCTGCCGTCGGTGTAGATGTGGATCAGCGCGCCGGCCTGGTTCAGGAAGCTGGCGGTAAACGAAATACCGAACTTCACCGGCGTCAGCGCCAGGCCTTTTTTCAGGATCGGGCTATGGGCGTTGTACAGGCGGATCGCTTCGCGGCGCTCGGCGTATTGGCTGCTGGCCTCAAGCTCGGCGGTCATTTCCTCGAGCATGTTGTGCTCGACGGTTTGGTGGTAGTGGGTGACGTTGCGCTCGGTCTTGCCGTAGTAGTTGGCCTTGCGCACCGCCAACGGGTCCAGCGCCAGGTGGCGGGCGATGGCGTCCATGACTTCTTCGATGGCGACCATGCCTTGCGGGCCGCCGAAGCCGCGATAGGCGGTGTTGGACGCGGTGTTGGTCTTGCAGCGATGGCCGTTGACCGTGGCGTCACCGAGGTAATAAGCGTTGTCGGCGTGGAACATCGCGCGGTCGACAATCGAGTTCGACAGGTCGGGCGAGCAGCCGCAGTTACCCGCCAGTTCCAAGTTAATGCCGTGCAGGCGGCCGCTGTCGTCGAAGCCCACGTCGTATTCGATATAGAAGGGGTGACGCTTACCGGTCATCAGCATGTCTTCGACGCGCGGCAGGCGCATTTTGGTCGGCTGGCCGGTGAGGCGCGCGACCACCGCGCACAGGCACGCGGGGCTTGCGGCCTGGGTTTCCTTGCCGCCGAAACCACCGCCCATGCGGCGCATGTCGACCACGATTTTGTTCATCGACACGTCGAGCACTTCGGCCACCAGCTTCTGCACTTCGGTGGGGTTTTGCGTGGAGCAGTAGACGATCATGCCGCCGTCTTCAGTGGGCATCACCGACGAGATCTGGGTTTCCAGGTAGAAGTGTTCCTGGCCGCCGATGTGCAGCGTGCCCTGGATACGGTTTTTTGCCGTCGCCAGCGCGCCCACCGAATCACCGCGTTGGTGGGTGTGGCTGTCGAGCACAAAGTGCTTGTTACGCAAGGCCTCGACCACGTCCAGCACCGGCTCCAGGTCTTCGTATTCGATCACCGCAGCCATGGCGGCTTTGCGCGCGGTTTCGAGGTCGCGGGCGGCCACGGCCAGCACCACTTGGCCGACAAACTGCACGGTGTCGATAGCCAACAACGGGTCGCCTGGCATCAACGGGCCGATGTCTTTCAGGCCCGGCAGGTCTTCATGGGTGATAGCGACGCGCACGCCATCAAAGGCGTAGCAGGGCGCGGTGTCGATGCTGATGATCCGGGCGTGGGCACGGTCGGACATGCGCGCATACAGGTGCAACTGATTGGGGAATTCCAGGCGGTCATCGATGTACTGCGCCTCACCGCTGACGTGCTTGGCGGCGCTGTCATGCTTGACGCTGCGCCCGACTCCGGAGGTCAGGTCCTGGGCAAACAGCTCGGCCAGTTCGGCCTGGGTTTTAACGACGGCGTGATGGTTAGACATAAGCGGTCACCCGAGTCTCGATGTGCGGCGTTTGCAGTTCGATGAAGTATTTGCGCAGCAGGTTCTGTGCGCTGAGCAGGCGGTATTCCTTGCTGGCGCGGAAGTCTGACAGCGGGGTGAAATCCTCGGCGAGGGCGGCGCAGGCTTTTTCCACGGTGGCGGCGTTCCAGGTGGCGCCGACCAATACTGCTTCGCAGCTTTTCGCGCGTTTGGGCGTGGCGGCCATGCCCCCGAAGGCGACGCGTGCCTCGTTGATCACGCCGTTCTCGATCTTCAGGTTGAAGGCCGCGCACACGGCGGAAATGTCATCGTCCAGGCGCTTGGAAACCTTGTAGGCGCGGAACAGCGAATGGCCCTTGGGCACGATGATTTTCTCGATGAACTCGCTGTCCTGGCGTGCCGTGACGCGGTAATCGATGAAGTAGTCTTCCAGCGCCAAGGTACGGCGCACATTGCCCTTGCACAGCACGATCTGTGCGCCGAGCGCGATCAACAGTGGCGGCGAATCACCAATCGGCGAGGCGTTGCCGATGTTGCCACCCAAGGTGCCCTGATTGCGGATTTGCAGGGAGGCGAAGCGGTGCAGCAAGTCGCCGAAGTCCGGGTATTCGTGGTGCAGCGCGCTGTAGCAGTCGGACAGCACAGTGGCGGCGCCGATTTCCAGGCGGTCGTCGAAGTTTTCGATGCGCTTCATCTCGTCGATATTGCCGACGTAGATCATCACCGGCAGCGTGCGGTGGAACTGCGTGACTTCCAGCGCCAGGTCGGTGCCGCCGGCCAGCAGCCGGGCTTGCGGGTAGGCGTCGTAGAGGTCGGCCAGGTCGGCGACGGTCAGTGGCACCAGGCAGCGCTTGTCGCCGCTATTGAGTTCGCCGGTTTGCGTCGGCGCGATGGCTTTGAGGCGCGCGATGGTGTCGGCCTGGCGGCTGTCGAACTGGTCCACCGGTTTGTTGCAGCAAGCCTGTTCGGCGGCGGCGAGGATCGGGCGGTAGCCGGTGCAGCGGCACAGGTTGCCGGCGAGGGCTTCGTGGGCTTTTTGGCTGTCGGGCGCGTCGCTGTTCTTTTGCAGGGCGAACAGCGACATCACGAAACCTGGGGTGCAAAAACCGCATTGCGAGCCGTGGCACTCGACCATGGCCTGTTGCACGCTGTGCAGTTGGCCTTGATGCTTGAGGTCTTCGACGCTGATCAATTGTTTGCCGTGCAACGACGACACAAACGTCAGGCACGAGTTGAGGCTGCGGTAACGAATCTGCTCCGCGCCTTGCGCGTCAGTGTGCAACTCACCGACCACCACGGTGCACGCGCCGCAGTCGCCGCTGGCGCAGCCTTCCTTGGTACCGGATTTGCCCAGGTGCTCACGCAAATAGTTGAGCACGGTCAGGTTGGGGTCCAGGGCGTGCTCACTACGGAGTTCCTGGTTAAGTAAAAACTGGATCACGGAAGGCCTCGCAGACTCATTATTGTTGTTAACCGCTTTGCGCCGAATCTAGTCATGTCTGACTTTTCGGTCAATGATTTTCTGACCGGAAGGTCAAGAAATTGCGATCACAACACTTTCAATTATGGTTCAGTCTTCTGGAACCGGCGTTTTTGGCGGTGTGTGGGTTTTCAGCGTTGCTTATTTCATGCCAAATTCGCCCTGGTGGGCGTAGCGCCATCAGCCAGCCAATGCGCTACACTGCCGCGCTTGTATAGATAGAAGATTCTGAAGGGAAAACATGACGTTCAAGGCGCCGGACAGTCTCGCCGAGCAAATTGCTCACCACCTCGCCGAACGTATCATTCGCGGCGATCTCAAGCCTGGGGAACGGATCCAGGAACAGAAAGTCACGCTGGCATTGAATGTCAGCCGTGGTTCCGTGCGTGAAGCCTTATTGATCCTCGAACGCCGCCACCTGATCGCGATTCTGCCGCGCCGTGGCGCCCATGTGACCGAGCTGACCGCGCACAAGGTGCAGAGCCTGTGCACGTTGATGGGCGAGTTGTACATCCTGCTCGGTAACGCCGTTGCCGACGGCTGGCAGACCCAGGCCGACATGGCGCCGTTCCTGCAGATCCAGCAGCGCTTGATCGCCAGTTTCGAACGCCAGGACATCCGCGCCTTCGTCGAAGAAAGCTTCAACGTGATGCGCGCCGCTTACCCTTTCGCGAATAACCCGTATTTGCAGGAAACCGTCGAGAACCTGCAGCCGGCGATGAACCGTGCCTATTACCTGGCGCTGGATCAACGCAAGGCCGAGATGAGCGAGTACCTGGCGCTATTCGCGCAGCTGCTCGCCGCCGTGCTGGCGCGTGACTTGGTGCAGATTCGCCAGGTACTGTCGGCCTATGGCCAGCGCAGTTGCTCGCTGGTGATTGCTGCGTTGGCGGACGCCTAAGCGTGCGGCTCAAGTGCATCAAACTGGCGGGGTTCAAATCCTTCGTCGACCCCACCACGGTGAACTTCCCCAGTAACATGGCGGCAGTGGTGGGGCCCAATGGCTGCGGCAAGTCGAACATCATCGACGCCGTACGCTGGGTGATGGGCGAGAGCTCGGCAAAAAACCTGCGCGGCGAGTCGATGACCGACGTCATCTTCAACGGCTCCACCAGCCGCAAGCCCGTGAGCCAGGCCAGTATCGAGCTGGTGTTCGACAACTCCGACGGCACGCTGGTCGGCGAGTACGCGGCCTACGCGGAAATTTCCATTCGCCGCAAAGTGACGCGTGACAGCCAAAACAGTTATTTCCTCAATGGCACCAAGTGCCGCCGTCGCGACATCACCGATATCTTCCTTGGCACAGGGTTAGGCCCGCGCAGCTACTCGATCATCGAGCAGGGCATGATCTCCAAGCTGATCGAAGCCAAGCCCGAAGACCTGCGTAACTTTATCGAAGAAGCCGCCGGCATCTCCAAGTACAAGGAGCGCCGCCGCGAGACCGAAAACCGTATCCGCCGCACCCACGAAAACCTTGCCCGCCTGACCGACCTGCGCGAAGAGCTGGAGCGTCAACTTGAACGCCTGCACCGCCAGGCCCAGGCCGCCGAGAAGTATCAGGAATACAAAGGCGAAGAACGCCAGCTCAAGGCGCAACTCTCGGCCCTGCGTTGGCAGGCGCTGAATGATCAGGTCGGCCAGCGCGAAGCGATCATCGGCACCCAGGAAATCAGCTTTGAAGCGCTGGTGGCCGAACAGCGCAATGCCGACGCCAGCATTGAGCGCCTGCGTGACGGCCATCATGACTTGTCCGAGCGCTTCAACTTGGTGCAGGGGCGCTTCTATTCGGTGGGCGGCGATATTGCCCGGGTCGAGCAGAGCATCCAGCACGGCCAGCAGCGCCTGCGCCAGTTGCAGGATGATTTGAAGGAGGCCGAACGCGCGCGCCTGGAGACCGAGTCGCACCTGGGCCACGACCGCACCTTGCTGCTGACCCTCGGCGAAGAGCTGGATATGCTCACCCCCGAGCAGGAAGTCACCAACGCCGCCGCCGAAGAAGCCGCCGCCGCCCTGGAAGAATCCGAAACCACCATGCACGGCTGGCAGGAGCAGTGGGACGCTTTCAACCTGCAATCCGCCGAGCCACGCCGTCAGGCTGAGGTGCAGCAGTCGCGCATCCAGCAGTTGGAAACCAGCATGGAACGCCTGGCTGAACGTCAGCGCCGTTTGCAGGAAGAGCGCGTATTGCTCGCCGCCGACCCGGAAGACGCAGCGATCATGCAGCTGATCGAGCAACTGGCTGAAAGCGAAATGACCCTGGAAGAGCTCGAAGCCAGTGAAGAACAGCAAGTGGAGCGCCTGGAGCAATTGCGTCAGCAACTGCAACAGGCGAGCCAGGGGCAGCAGCAGGCCCAGGGCGATTTGCAGCGGTTGAACGGGCGCTTGGCGTCCCTTGAAGCCTTGCAGCAAGCCGCGTTGGACCCGGGCACCGGCACGGCTGAGTGGCTGCGCGACCAACATCTGGCCGAGCGCCCACGCCTGGCCGAAGGCTTGAAGGTTGAGGCCGGTTGGGAGCTGGCGGTGGAAACCGTGTTAGGCGCCGACCTGCAAGCCGTGCTGGTCGATGATTTTGGCGGCTTTGACCTGGCCGGCTTTACTCAGGGCGATCTGCGTTTGCTCAGCCCGGCGGCCGATGGCACTCGGGTGCCGGGCAGTTTGCTCGATAAAGTTGACGCGGCGATTGATCTGTCGCCGTGGTTGGGCCACGTCAAACCGGTGGATTCCCTGGAGCAGGCCCTGGCTCAACGCGGTCAGCTGGCGGCCGGCGAAAGCCTGATCAGCCGAGATGGCTACTGGGTTGGCCGGCACTTTTTGCGCGTGCGCCGTGCCAGCGAAGCGGAAAGCGGCGTATTGGCGCGTGGCCAGGAAATCGTCAGCCTGATTGCCGAGCGTGAAGAACGCGAAGCGACCCTGGAAAGCCTGGAAACCGAACTGCAAACCCTGCGTGCCACCCAGCGCCAGCAAGAGACCGGCCGCGAACACCTGCGCCGTCTGTTGCAGGACGAAGCGCGCCAGCAAGGCGAACTCAAAGCCCAGCTGTCGGCGAGCAAGGCCAAGGTCGAGCAACTGTCCCTGCGCCGCACCCGCCTCGACGAAGAAGTGGCGGAGATGGGCGAGCAGCGCGCTCTGGAACACGAACAAATCGGCGAAGCGCGCCTGCAATTGCAGGAAGCGCTCGACAGCATGGCGCTCGACACCGAGCAGCGCGAACTGCTGCTGGCCCAGCGCGACAGCCTGCGCGAACGCCTCGACCGCGTGCGCCAGGAAGCCCGCCAGCACAAGGACCATGCCCACCAACTGGCAGTGCGCCTCGGCTCGCTGCAAGCTCAGCACACGTCCACGCGCCAAGCCCTTGAGCGCTTGGAGATGCAGTCCGAGCGCCTCACCGAAAAGCGCGAGCAACTGAGCCTCAACCTGGAGGAGGGCGAAGCGCCGCTGGAAGAGTTGCGGCTCAAGCTCGAAGAGTTGCTCGACAAGCGCATGACCGTCGACGAAGAACTTAAGACCGCGCAGATCGCCCTGGAAGATGCCGACCGTGAACTGCGTGATGCAGAAAAACGCCGGACCCAGGCCGAACAACAATCCCAGTTGATTCGCGGCCAGCTCGAACAACAGCGCATGGAATGGCAAGCCCTGACCGTGCGCCGCAAGACCCTGCAAGACCAGTTGCTGGAAGACGGCTATGACCTGCACGGCGTGCTCAATACGCTGACCGCCCAGGCCAACGAGAAAGACGCCGAAGAAGAACTTGAGCGCATTGCTGCACGTATCCAACGGCTCGGCGCGATCAACCTCGCCGCCATCGATGAGTACCAGCAGCAGTCCGAGCGTAAACGTTATCTGGATGCCCAGAACGCCGACTTGGTGGAAGCCCTGGACACCCTGGAAAACGTGATCCGCAAGATCGACAAGGAAACCCGTAATCGATTCAAAGATACCTTTGATCAGATTAATGGCGGTTTACAGGCGTTATTCCCGAAAGTTTTTGGTGGTGGCAGCGCTTACTTGGAACTGACAGGCGAAGATCTACTCGATACAGGGGTAACGATCATGGCGCGGCCTCCAGGTAAGAAGAACAGCACCATCCATTTGCTGTCCGGCGGCGAGAAGGCACTGACGGCATTGGCCCTGGTATTTGCGATCTTCAAGTTGAACCCCGCACCGTTTTGCATGCTTGACGAAGTTGACGCCCCGCTGGATGACGCTAACGTTGGACGCTACGCTCGGTTGGTTAAAGAGATGTCCCAGAAGGTGCAGTTCATCTATATCACCCACAACAAGATCGCCATGGAAATGGCTGATCAGCTGATGGGTGTCACGATGCACGAACCGGGTTGTTCGCGTTTGGTGGCGGTGGATGTCGAAGAAGCGATGGCGATGGTAGACGCCTAGCAGCAGGTTGTGAGCGCAAAGCTGCAAGTGAGTTGGCTTTGAGCTTGAGGCTTGTAGCTTAGGGCTCGTAGCTCACAGTTGGCACCTGCTGTAGGAGATTGCCTATGTTGTCGAAAAGATGGCAGATCCACACATTTCGCGCCAACTGTGTAAAGTTATCTTAGGTCGTGCTAGTTTATTGTCAATTCCTCGTATACGTGGGCAAAACGTCAGTCAGAACATAGAGTTGGCGCCACGTTTTAAAGCGGTTTGCACGGTGCTAAACCCCTTATTTTTCAGCATTTTTTTATAGAGGCACGGGATTACATGGAAATCGGTCTGCGCGAGTGGCTGATCGTCATCGGCATTATTGTCATTGCCGGTATTCTTTTTGATGGCTGGCGCCGCATGCGCGGTGGCAAGGGCAAGCTCAAATTCCGTCTGGACCGCAACCTGTCCAACCTGCCCGACGATGACGGCAGCGCCGAGTTGCTGGGGCCGCCTCGTGTGCTGGATACCCATAAAGAGCCGCAACTGGACGAACACGACTTGCCGTCGATGAGCGCGCCGGTGCGTGAAGCCCGTGAACCCTCGTCCAAACGTGGCAAGCGCGGTAGCGCTGCGGTGGCCGAGCCGCATCAAGGCGACCTGAACCTGGGCGTCGATGACGGCCCGAGCTTCAGCAGCCGTGATGACGACTTTCCCGATGAAACCCCGACTAAGAGCGCGCCGCGCCAATCGGTCAACGATCAGCCGGCCGCCGAAGAAGTCTTGGTGATCAGTGTGATCTGCCGCGACGCCGCCGGTTTCAAAGGCCCGGCTCTGTTGCAGAACATCCTGGAAAGCGGCCTGCGGTTTGGCGAGATGGATATTTTCCACCGCCACGAAAGCATGGCCGGTAACGGTGAAGTGCTGTTCTCCATGGCCAACGCGGTCAAGCCGGGCACCTTCGATCTGGACGATATCGACCTGTTCAGCACCCCGGCCGTGAGCTTCTTCCTCGGCCTGCCAGGCCCGCGTCACCCGAAACAAGCGTTCGACGTGATGGTGGCCGCGGCCCGCAAGCTGTCGCAGGAATTGAACGGCGAGCTCAAGGACGACCAACGCAGCGTCCTGACTGCCCAGACCATCGAACACTACCGTCAGCGCATCGTTGAGTTCGAACGTCGCGCCCTGACACAAAAACGCTGAGGCTTGGTCTTCAGCGTTGTCAGTAGAATAAGCGCATTAACATATTGAGCAGCTTCGGCTGCTCTTTTGCTTTCTGAGAGAACACCCATGACCGCCGCCCATACCCGCATCCTCCAATTGCGCGCTGAACTGGATCAGCACAACTACCGTTACCACGTCCTCGACGAGCCGAGCATTCCGGACGCCGAGTACGACAGGCTGTTCCATGAGCTCAAAGCCCTCGAAGCCGAGCACCCGGAGTTGGTAACGCGTGATTCACCGACGCAGCGGGTTGGCAGTGCGGCGCTGTCGGCGTTCACTCAGGTGAAGCACGAAATTCCGATGCTCAGCCTGGGCAACGCGTTTGATGAAACCACCCTGCTCGAATTTGATCGCCGGGTGACCGAAGGGCTCGACCTGCCGGTGGGCGATCTGTTTGGCGGTGGCGCGGTGGTGGAGTACAGCTGCGAGCCCAAGCTGGATGGCCTGGCGGTCAGCCTGTTGTATCAAGACGGCGAACTGGTGCGTGGCGCCACGCGTGGCGACGGCACCACCGGTGAGGACATCAGCGTCAACGTGCGCACGGTGCGCAATATCCCGCTGAAGCTGCACGGCACGGGCTGGCCTGCGACCCTGGAAGTGCGCGGCGAAGTGTTCATGTCCAAGGCCGGTTTCGAGCGGCTGAACGCCTCGCAGCTGGAAGTCGGCGGCAAGACCTTTGCCAACCCACGTAACGCCGCCGCCGGCAGCTTGCGCCAGTTGGATTCGAAGATTACCGCCAGCCGCCCGCTGGAATTCTGCTGCTATGGCATTGGCCAGGTAACGGCGGATATCAGCGATACCCATATCGGCAACTTGAAGCAGTTGCAGCAGTGGGGCATGCCGATCAGCCACGAGTTGAAGCTGGCCAAGGGCATTCAGGAATGCCTGGACTACTACCGCGATATCGGCGAACGGCGTAATAGCCTGGGTTATGAAATCGACGGCGTGGTATTCAAGGTCAACAGCATTGCCTCCCAGCGTGAACTGGGCTTTCGCGCCCGCGAACCGCGCTGGGCCATTGCGCATAAATTCCCGGCCATGGAAGAGCTGACCGAACTGCTCGACGTGGAATTCCAGGTCGGCCGTACCGGCGCCGTAACGCCGGTGGCGCGCCTCAAACCGGTCAAGGTCGCCGGTGTGACGGTGTCTAACGCCACCTTGCACAACATGGACGAAGTCGCGCGCCTGGGCCTGATGATCGGCGACACGGTGATCATCCGCCGCGCCGGTGATGTGATCCCGCAGGTGGTGTCGGTGGTCACCGAGCGCCGCCCAGAAGACGCTCGCGCGGTGCAGATCCCCGAGCGCTGCCCGGTGTGCGGTTCCCATGTGGAGCGCACGCAACTGGTCAAGCGCAGCAAAGGCAAGGAAACCGTCAGCGAAGGCGCGGTGTACCGCTGCGTCGGGCGTCTGGCTTGTGGTGCGCAACTCAAGCAGGCGATTATTCACTTCGTCTCGCGCCGTGCCATGGACATCGACGGCTTGGGCGACAAGACCATTGAGCAGTTGGTGGATGAAAAACTCATCGGCTCGCCGGCGGATCTCTACACGCTCAAGTACGAGCAGATCATCGACCTGGAAGGCTTCGCCGACATTTCCAGCAAGAAGCTGATCACCGCCATCGAAAACAGCAAGACCCCGACCCTGGCGCGCTTTATCTACGCCCTGGGCATTCCGGACGTGGGCGAGGAGACCGCCAAGGTGCTGGCACGCTCCCTGGCGTCCCTGGACCGCGTGCAGAAGGCCTTGCCTGAAGTGCTGACGTACTTGCCGGACGTGGGTTTGGAAGTGGCACACGAGATTCACAGCTTCTTCGAAGACAGCCATAACCAAGAGGTGATTGGCGCGCTGTTGTCGCCGGATGAATGCGCGCTGCAATTGCAGGATCAGGGCGACCTGAGCGCCGAGTTCGCTGCCAGCACCACCTTGGGCGGCCTGCTCGACAAGCTGCACGTGCCCAGCGTCGGGCCGGGTGCCGCGCAGAAACTCGCGGACAAGTTCGGTTCCTTGGAAGGCGTGATCAAGGCCGACTGGCTGGACATGCGCCAGGCGCTGCCTGAGAAGCAGGCCAAGGCGGTGCGCGATTTCTTCGATAACCCCGACAACGCCAACCACGCCCTGGCCATCGAGCAGCAGCTTAAGGACTTCGGCATGCACTGGCAGAGCGAGAAGAGGGTCGTCGAAGGCTTGCCGGAAGCCGGGCATACCTGGGTGCTGACCGGCTCCCTGGAACTGATGAGCCGCGATGTGGCCAAGGACAAGCTCGAAAGCCTGGGCGCCAAGGTGGCGGGTTCGGTGTCGGCGAAAACCCATTGCGTGGTGGCCGGGCCGGGCGCGGGTTCTAAACTGGCGAAGGCCACCGAGTTGGGGCTCAAGGTCCTCGACGAAGAAGCGTTCGTCGCGTTCCTGGCCCAGCACAACATCACCGTCTGACGGCGCGCGTGGGCAGAGAGCTTAGTGTGGCGAGCGGGCTTGCCCCGCGTTGGGCTGTGCAGCAGCCCCATCACACGTTGAACGATTGCGGGCGGAATATGATCTAGTCTTGGTCACCCAGGGAGAGATCGCCATGTTCCGCTACTTCGAGCAACTCAGTTCGCGCATCGCCGCACCGTTCATGGCCGAGTCTTCGCGCAACAGCAAGGTGTGGCAATGCCGTTGCGGCCAAGCCCTGTTCTTTCGCAACAGCCAGTGCCTGGCCTGCCAGGCGCTGCTGGGCTACCAGCCACAACAGAGCCGATTATCGTCCCTGCAACCTGGCCCGGTCGCCGACACCTGGCTGGCGGACGACAACCTTGCTGCCGGCGCCTTCCGTCGCTGTGCCAACCTCGACACCCCGGCAGCCTGCAATTGGCTGATTCCGGCCCATAGCACCGCACCGCTGTGCGTGGCCTGCAGCCTCAATCGCACCATCCCCGACCTGTCCGTCCCGGAAAACCCCGATCGCTGGCGCAAAGTCGAAACCGCCAAGCGCCGGCTGGTGGCGCAACTGATCAGCCTGGGCCTGCAAGTGGTGCCCAAAAGCGTTGACGAAGACACTGGCCTGGCCTTCGACTTCGTCGGCATTGACCTTGAGGGCAACGCGCCCACCACTGGGCATGCCAACGGCTTGATCACCCTCGACATCAAGGAAGCCGATGACGCCCACCGCGAAAAAATCCGTGTGCAAATGCGCGAACCCTACCGCACCTTGCTGGGGCATTTTCGGCATGAAGTTGGGCATTACTACTGGGACCGGCTAATTGCCAATAGCCATTGGCTTGAGCCCTTTCGCAACCTGTTCGGCGACGAATGCGCCAGTTATGCCGAGGCGCTCGAGCGCCACTACCAGAACGGCCCGCGCCCGGATTGGCAGCAAACCTGTGTCAGCGCCTACGCCACCATGCACCCGTGGGAAGACTGGGCCGAAACCTGGGCCCACTACCTGCACATGATGGACGCCGTCGACACCGCCCTGGGCTTTGGCATGAGCGCCCGCGAGATGGACCTGGATTACCAGCCGTTTCCCCTCAGCACCCTTTACGATCCCGAACACCCCGGTGGCGCGGCGTTCCTGTCATTCGTCAATGCGTGGATCGAACTGGCCGGCATGCTCAACGAGCTGTCGCGCAGCATGGGCCAGCCGGATTTCTATCCCTTTGTGTTGCCGCCGGCGGTGATTGCCAAGCTGCACTTCATTCACTTGGTGATCCAGGAAGAGGGCGGCAGGGCGGATGAGGTATTACAGGCCCAGTGATCAAAATGTGGGAGGGGTGACATTCAAGGCTATGGCAAGTGCTTGAGCCCCTTCATATTTTAATCCGGCATCAACGGTTGTAACTTCCGATCAGATCGGTACAATGGCGCGGCTTGCCGAGAGGCTAGCGTCGTTATGGTGACCCCATCGGTCCCCCCGCAACGATTACCCGTGAACCTGGTCAGAGCCGGAAGGCAGCAGCCACAGCGGGAACATTGTGTGCCGGGGTGTGGCTGGTGGGGTTGCCTCCATAACGCTCTCCTTGCAGATCCCCCTATTCCATTTCTTATAGTTTTTGCCGGCATTCACTGCCTGCGAATCGATTTGTGCTGTGCGCTCAAGAACGATCACCTGCGCTGAAGGGTGGCATACTTCGGGTTCGGTCTCTGAAACGACGTATGCGTCAGATGAAAATCTCTAAATGAATGAAGCGTGGCCCCGTCTTCACTGGCTTTCGAGGATGTATGCACCCTGAACATTTTGATTTAGCCAGCCCCGTTTTCCTGCCCATCACTGTTGAAACCGCCAAGGGGGTGCTGGAAGCCGCTGATGCAAAAGCCCTCGTCACCCTGACCGACCCCGAGTTGGCAGCGCTGCTGGTCATCCAGAACCTGGCGCAAGTGGCTGAAACAGAGCTTACCGCGCAGGCTGCCGAGAAGGTGCTGGCCAAACTGATTGGCTGGGCTGTCGACAACCGCAAGGCCGGGGGTGAAGGTTTACAGTCAGAAGCACGGCGTCTGTTCGACCCGCGCAAGGTGTACTTCGGCCTGGAAGTGGTCAAGAAGTTGAAGCTGCGTTTTCTGCTGTCGGACGAAGTCCTGGCGCAGGAGTATCTGTTGCCTGATGGCAAGTGGGACGCGCAGTACAAGCTGCGACACCTTCAGGGAAACAACCCGTTCAGTCAGCAAATGGTCACGCCCAGGCATCGCGAGCGCTGGTTGAGCGCCGAGCAAGACAAACTGGTCAGAACCTTTCGTGCCAACCTGGACGAGAACCTGCATGTGCAAGGCTATGCAGGGATCGGCAAGAGCCATGTGCTGGTTGCCTTGATGGAACATCTACAGCCGGCCAAGACACTGCTGCTGGCGCGTACAGAGGAAAAGTTGGAAACGCTGCGCCGGCGCATGGTGACGCCGTCTGAGAAGCGAGCGGGCCAGACGTTCGAAGGCTTTGCGAGAACCCTGTTGTACGGTCCAAGGCCACAACCGGCGAAGGCGCCGTTGAGGGGGCCGAGCAGGGAAGCGCTGGCGCAGGAACTGACTATCCTGGGGTTTCGTCACCTCGATGCACCCGCCGCCTTGGAGGTTTGCCTCAAGGTGCTCGAGTGCTATTGCCGCTCCCGGGATTACAGCCTGTCGGAACGCCACCTACCGTTTTTCAAACTGCCTCTGACTGGCGTCGATATCAGGGTGCTGCTTGAGTATGCGAGCCGAGTGTGGCGCTACCTTGAAGCGAACCCGCTGTGGGCCAGCCAGACGGGGTTTGAAGCGTTGCTGATGATAAAGCGCGCAAGTTTGGCGGGTTATGTGGTGCCCCCTCGTTATACGCACGTACTGATTGACGAGAGCCAGGATGTTCCCGAGTCGCTGTTGCACATCATCGAGGGTGGCCGCCAAGTGCTGATCACCCTTGGCGATCAGTATCAGCAAACGCGTGGGGGCCTGCCCAACCGAACGCGTGATGTTCGACAAAGTAATATCAGCTATTCCGTGCGCTCAGGCCGCAATGTCGAGCAACTGGTCAATCCGTTGATTTACCGGCACTCGCAAAATATCAAGGTGCCCTTCGAAGGGGCCCGTGACGCTGACGTCGGGATTGAGTTTTACCCGATAGGCTTCGTGCCACCACTCGGTTGTGTGGTCCTGACTGCGTCCAAATGGGACATGATGAAGTGGGCCCTGCAACTGCACGATGCCCAGTGTGCGTTCAGTTTTGCGCAGCCACGGGCGCATCGGGATCTGGTCTATTTCATGACCACCGCCATCGAGTTGTTCAAGTCGGACTTCTACAGCCCAGGCCAGAGCACCCAGGGCGTGCACGCCTACTTCAGCGACCTGCCAGACTGGAAACAGGTGCGTGAGGCCAACCAATTCGATGAGTCGTTTCTGTGGGTTGAAGCCAAGTTGGAAAGCGGCTTCAAAGTAGCCGATCTGACCCAATTGAACAGGATGATTGGCCCGCCCGGCCAGAGCTGCTTGCTGATGCTGGCAGAGGAGGCCGGGGGGATGGAGTTTGACCAGGTTCTGCTGACCACCGAACTGCTCACCAACGTGAAATTCAAGAATGCTTATGCGCTGGACGAGCGGATCTGTGCGGTGTACATCGCCATTTCTCGTGCCAAGCAGCAGCTTTATCTTCCTTACGATGTGGTTGAGTGGATTGAGTACCAAAGCCAACAGCAGTACCGCGAAACCCTTGGTTTTTGAGTCCTACAAAGCCAATACGTTGTGGAAACCTTGGCGCTTTTCACAACGTTCAATCTCATTGCTGGACAACGCCGAGCCACCTGCTAGCGTCAGTCATGCGTATTTTTTAAAAATGACTGTGATGCTGGAGTAGTAAAGAAGTGATGGCACTCACTTTCCTTAACAAGGATGATTGCCATGCCCAGCCTCCAAGCTTTACCCAGTCTTATCAGTGCTTCCGTTGGCACGCCAGGCAAGGCCCGCAATGTGCCTGCTGATGTTCAAAACATTCAACGCCTGTTTAATCTGATCACGCCCCAATCCGCTTCGCGGTTAGTGGAGGACGGCAAGTGCGGCCCCTTGTTGGTCCAGCGCATCAGCGAATATCAGTTAAATCGTATCAAGGTTGCCAAACCCGATGGGGTGATTGACCCGGCAGGCCGAACGTTCAACAGCTTGGTTGAGGATGCGCGCAAGGCGAGTCTTGATACCCAAACCAGTGAAACGCCCGCTGCCAAGGTTAATCAGGGCCTTGAGCGCACCTCGGCGCCGATCCAAGCTGTTCCAGACAAACAGCAGTTGGTAACGCAGGCCACGTGCGATGGTGGCGTGAACCTGACTGACGCTGACTATCAGAACGCTGCCACTCAGTTGGGTGGGGCTATTGCTGTGAATATCATCAAGGCTTTCGCCAGCGTTGAGTCCGGTGGGCGTTCCGGGTTCGGGCCAGCGGGAATGCCGATGATCGCGTATGAGCGGCACATCTTTCACAAGTACACCAAGAATAAATACGACAGGAGCCATCCCCATTTGTCGGCCCCTTATCTGACCAAGGCCGACATGCAATGGCGGACCAATAACAAGGACCAGGCGACAGCATGGCGGACACTGGTCGATGCGTTTAAGTTGGATCAGCAGGCGGCGCTGATGTCGGCCTCCTATGGCATGTTTCAGATCATGGGTTTTAACTATGCCGCTTGTGGTTACAAGAACGTGTTCGATTTTGTCGCCGCGATGAAGCTCAATGCCAGCCAGCAATTGAAGGCGTTCGTCGGGTTTT
Organism: Pseudomonas sp. ArH3a; assembly: GCF_022648765.1. NCBI lineage: Bacteria > Pseudomonadati > Pseudomonadota > Gammaproteobacteria > Pseudomonadales > Pseudomonadaceae > Pseudomonas > Pseudomonas sp. ArH3a. The sequence continues at coordinate 5,203,232 of NZ_CP080330.1, read as the reverse complement.
GCAGCAAGAACCCGGCCTTGTTCAAAGCCATGAAGAGTAAGGACTTTGCTGGCATGGCCAGCAACTACAATGGGAGCGACTATGGCGATTACGACAAGCGAATCCAAAAAGCTTTTGAGGCGTTTGAACGAAAAAAATAGCCGCGCATGCTGGCTGTCTCACAACGCTCGACACCCCTACTGGACAACTTAAAAGCATCTTGTTAGCGTGCGCCGGCCACTTGTTTCAAGGTGTAACAAGTGTGCTGGCTTGATATTGAAGTGCCATCACTTCTTTAACTAACAAGGATGTCTGTGATGAAAAGCCTGCAAGGGTTGCCCCGTCTTATCAGTGCATCGGTAGGCGCGCCCGGTAAAGCGCGCAACTTGCCTGCCGATGTTCAGTGCATCCAGTATTTATTCAATTTGATCATTCCCAAGATGGGCTTTACGCTCGCCGAAAACGGCAAGTGCGACGGCCAGTTGGTGCAATGCATCAGCCAATATCAGTTTCGCCATCTCAAGTACGCGCACCCCGATGGGGTGATCGACCCCACGGGTCGGACCTTCAACAGCCTGATCGAAGAAGCGGTGAAGGTGCCGGTGAAAGCCTTCCCGACGATGCGCATCCCGAGCTTTCTCAACGTGTTCGGCAATAACAATGGCGACGCCGTGCAGGCCACGGTCAATGTGTACCTGGACCGCATGCGCGCGATGGTCGAGGCCGAGCGGCGTAACCGGCAATTGATGCTCCAGGCCACGTGTGACGGGGGGATGACGCTCACCGAGAGCGACTTCCAGAACGCTGCCACGCAGTTGGGCAGCGGTATTTCGGTGAATATCATCAAGGCCTTCGCGACCGTGGAATCCGGCGGGCGCTCCGGTTTCGGGCCGGCCAAGTTGCCGGTGATCGCTTTTGAAGGGCACCTGTTTCGCAAATACACCAAGCATATCTACGACCAGGCGCACCCGTTGCTGTCCTACCCTTACGTGAAAAAGGCCGGCCCGCAGTGGCAGGCGAATAACAAGGATCAGACCAAGGCGTGGGAAACCATGGCTACCGCGTTTGCCCTGGACCAGGAAGCGGCGTTGATGTCGGCGTCCTGGGGTATGTTTCAAATCATGGGGTTCAACTACACCTCCTGTGGTTACAAGACGGTGTTTGAGTTCGCGGCGGCATTAAAGATTAATGCCGGTAATCAACTAAAGGCTTTCCTCGGTTTTTGCAGCAAAAGCCCGGCGTTGATAAAGGCCATGAAAGACAAAGACTATGTCGCCATGGCGCGTAACTATAACGGCAAGGATTACGGCGACTATGACAGCCGTATCAAAAAGGCCTACGAAGCACTGGAAGGGAAGAAATAAGATGACCCGTTTTTTAGCGATTGGTGTGTTGTCGTTATGTGCCGTGGCGCCCGTGTTTGCCGACGCCACCGCGTTGCACTCGGGTAAGTACGAAGGGTTGATGCTGGCGGTCACGCCGCAGCATCAGGTCGAAGGTTATTACGCCGAAGAGCTGGGCGAGGGCGTGACTCGCAGCTGCGCGTTCTACCTGCAAGGCCCGCCCGAAGCGCTCACCACCTGGCTCGATGAGGCTTACCCCGGCAGCGTCGCGCCTTCATCCGACGGTGTGATCCTGACCGTGGAGCAGGGCCGTCAGCATCCGGGCTGCCTGAGCGTGCTGATGCCGGAAATCGCCACCGGCCTGGACCTGACTCAAACCGCCAGCAACCCATGGATCGGCCTGGTGACGGTGACTGCCGAAAAGGCCTCCCTGCTGGAAAAGCCTGGCGAGACTGCGGGCAAACACCCGTACATCGTCAAGGATGATGTGGTCGGGGTGCTGGCCTTCAAGGATGGCTGGGCTCAGGTTGAGTTCACCAATGCCAAGGACCATACGTTTACCGGCTGGATCAGCCAGGATCAATACAGTCGCTTGTCTGCACCAAAAAACTGAGCCAACCCTCTACGCCGCAACGTGTTATGCACGTTGCGGCGTTTTTATATCCGGGGTTCAGGCCTTGTTGCGGTTGAACAGCTTGCGGATCACAGCGAGCAGCGCCACCACGCCGATCACCAGAAACTTCTTCGCCGCCAGCAGGAATATGCCGATCTTGGCAAACAACCCGGCCTTGGCCGCTATCCCGCCCGCGACCAAAGCCGCCAGACCGTAAGTGGCAAGTTTGTCGGTCTTCGGGTTGAAGTCCGTGTACAGGTTGCCATCGGTAAAGTTGGTAAAGGCCAAGACCTTGGGCATTTCCTGCTGGATGGTGGCCAGGTCGGCCATGGCGGCGACGGCGTTGAGTTCCAACACGCCTTCACGGCCCAGCACGCGGATGCTGTAGTTGAGGGTGGTCTGCTGGGCGTCGTCGGCCTTAAGCTCGCGTGCCCAATACATCTTGTGAGTGGTGTCGTCGTAGCGCGGCGGCTCGGCCCAGCCGAGCAGGTGCAGGCCCGCGTAGCCTTGTTTCTGGCGCTGTTTATTGTCTTCTTCGTCTTCTTCCTGCATTTGCTGGAGCAGTTCGGCGTAGTCGATTTTCGCCGCGTCCTCGTCGGAAACGTGCCCGTCAGCCTTATAGCTGACGATCACACCCCAGCCGCGTTCCGACAACGGGCTGACGGCTTTTGGCACGATCATGCCCAAGGTCTTGAAGCCGGGCGGGTTACCCCAGCCATCGGTCAGCAAGCGCTCGGTGTCGGCGGGGTCGAGGTAGTAGAACTCATTGTTGAGCTTGAGGGTTGCAATGCCACTGGGCAGCGTGACTGTGCCGGTCTTCTGCTTGAGAGAGGCGAGGAAGTGTTCGGCCGTTTCGGCGGGTCCGCTGGCTTCTTCGGGCACAGGCGTGGGGGCAGCCAAAGCGGGTATGACAGACAGGCTCAGCGCGGCCGCCGCCATCAACGTGCGGAGGTAATTCATGGTAGTCCCTTACATTTTGAATTAATTTCGCGGGAGAATATCTGAAATTCGCTGCGTGAGTTAGCCAAACGTCTCGCGCAGCAGCCCGGCAAACGCATCCCGTGCCAAGTGCCGCTGGGTGTCCTTGTGCCAGAACAGCAGGTTATCCACGGCCTGCAGTTCCTCAAATCGATAAGATGCCAACTGATTCGCCTGCTCATAGCGGGCCAGGATGCCTTCCGGCGCCAACGCCACGCCAATCCCGGCGCTGACGCAGCCGATGATCGTGCCCCAGCTGGCATAGCTGGCGATGCTGGGCTTGAAGTCATGGGGCTTGACCCAGTTTTCCAGCGCTGCGCGATAGGGGCAGCCGGGCGGCCAGACCAGCAACGTGCGCCCGGCCAGGTCTTCGGCGTTGTTGATCGGTGCACTGGACGCGCTGGCGATCAGCACCAGGCGTTCGCTGTAGACCACGCTGTGTTCGAGTTTGGCGCGTTTGCCACCCGAGGCCACCAGCGCCACGTCGAGGCGGTGATGTTGCAAGTCGTCCAGCAGTTGCGCCCAGGCGCCGGTGACCAGTTCGAGCGAGACGTCCGGGTAACGCCGATGGTATTCCGCCAGCAGCGGCGGCAGGCGGCCGCTGGCGCTGGACTCGACGGCGCCGATGCGCAAGGTGCCACGGGGAATGGCGTTGGCGTCCACGGCGCGTTTGGATTCGTCCACCAGCGCCAGGATGCGTTCGCAATAATCCAGGAAGATCTCACCGGCGGCACTGATCGCCAGCCCGCGGCCCGCACGAATAAACAGCGGCGTGCCCAACTCACTTTCCAGCTGCTTGATCCGCGTGGTGATGTTGGACGGCACGCAATGCAAGTGCAGGGCGGCCTGGGCCACGCTGCCGGTTTGCGCCACGGCTCGCACCATTTTCAGTTGGGCCAGTTCCATTGCTCAGTTCCAGTGATTTCAGAAGTCAGAAACGCTTAATTGTCCTGCGCCGTGCCCGGGCCAAGACTGGCGGCATTCCTTCTCAGTTGCCGGACGCCGTCGATGAATACCCCGTCACCCGTAAAGCTTACGCTAGTCATCGCCAGCGTCATCCTCTGTTGGGCCTATTCGCCGATTGGCGTGCACATGGGCTTGCACAGCTACAGCCCCGGCCAGCTGGCGCTGCTGCGGTTTCTGATTGCGTCGGTATTCATGGGCGGCGTGGCCTTGGTGGTGGGCATCGGCCGGCCGCGCTGGCGGGACATGCCGTGGCTGCTGGTGCTGGGTTTCTTCGGCGTTTTTTTGCACCACACCAGCCTCAATTACGGGCAGCAGTGGGTGACGGCGGCGGCGTCGAGTGTGCTGGCGCAGTCGGCGCCGCTGTTCAGCGTATTAATCGCGTTTTTCTGCTTGAAGGAGCAGGTCAGTGCCTGGCGTTGGGGTTGTGTGTTGCTGGGCCTGCTCGGCGTGTTGGTGGTGATCTGGGGCGATCATGGCGTGGCGGATATGGACCCGCGCGGTCTGCTGATTCTGGTGGCGGCAGTGTCGTGGAGCCTGTACTTCGTGATCCAGAAACACTACGCCCATCGCTATAGCCCGCTGACCATGGCGTGTTACATGGTGTGGGCGGGCACGCTGATGCTGTGTGTGAACCTGCCAGGCTTGCCAGCCGCCGTAGCGCGGGCACCGCTGCCGGAAAACCTGTCTGTGTTGGTGCTCGGTATCTTTCCCAGCGCCTTGGCGTATGTGGCCTGGGGGTATGTGTTGAAGCATGTCGAGGTCAGCCGCGCATCGGTGGCGATGTACCTGATTCCGCCAGTGGCGATGGTGATGGCTGCGACACTGTTGGGTGAGCACATTGCCGTGCAGGTGATGCTCGGCGGTGTGATGGTGCTGGCCAGCGTCGCGGCCATCAGCCTGGAAGGCCGTTGGCGGTCAATCGCTCAGGCTGAACGCGCGCAGCCGGTGGCCGTCGAGGTCCTGGGCGACAAAGGTGTAGCCGAAATCCACAGGGGCCGGTGACTGAATAATCGTCGCGCCGCATGCTGCCCATTGATCATGCAGCGCATCGACACCAGCCTGGTCTGGCAGTGAGAAGCCCACTTCGCTACCGCCGCCGGTCATTTGCGCCGCCGGCTCCACGGTGTGCCGCGACCACAGCCCCAGCTTCACGCCGTTGTCGAGGATGAACAGGGCAAACGTCGGGTTGAGCTCCACCGGCGGCTTGCCCAGCAGGCGGCTGTAGAAGTTGGCGCTGGTGGCCGGGCTGTCGACATACAGCAGGAAGTAGTGGGCGACGGTGTTCATGCAGGCTCCTTGAGAACAGGCGGTTAAGTGCGCCCAGTCTATAAGGCGGTGCTGTCAGTTCTTGTCAGGAGTCGGCAGGGGTTGCGGATCTTCCCCGGTGTAAAGCTTGATGATGTCATCGATTTCGCCGGACATTTTCATCCGCAACAGCGTGCGCAAGATCCGCTGCACCGGCACGTTCGGGTCATTGCGCACGATGCAGCCCAGGCTTTGCTCGTCGATCACTGCAACCTTGTGCAGCCGCTTATCCTGGGGCATCTTCAGGTTGAAGCGGTCCAATATCCATTCGTTGATCACCGCGTATTCGAAACGCCCGGCCACCAGCTTGTGCAGCACCAGCTCTTCGCTGCGCGAGTCGTCGCGGGTCAGTTGGCCTTGGGCGAAGAGGGGGGCGAGGGCGGCGTAGTGGTAATTGAGCACGGTGCCGATTGGCTGAGGGGCCAGCAAGGTGACCTCTACTGGCTGCTCACGAGCGCTGACCAGCACATTACGCAGCACCATCAGCGGCACGCTCCAGGTGTAATCACCGGACAGGTTGTCGACCCAGGCCTGGGCGACATAACAGCGCACATCAATGTCGCCGTGCTCCATGGCATTGGCGATCCGCGCGCGGGCCAGGACGTGGAACTCGGCCGGGCGCTCGACCTGAGTGGCCAGGCTTAACATCACGTCATACAAAATGCCCTGGGTCGGCCGGTTGTCCTCAATCTGGGCCATGGGCATCCCCCAGCTGTCGGAAACCGAGAAGCGCAACGGCGCGGGTGCCGCGAGGCTGGCAAGGGAAATCATCCATAAGGCGCCCAGGACTACGCGCATACACTCTCCGGGTTCAGGCCTTTGTGGGGCCATTCAGGCAAGCTTAGTCAGATTAGACGAGCGTGCCGGATGCAATTTCCCCCTTGCTCCGCTAGCATTACCGGCTTCCGCTTCCCAGTTGCGACGGTTTTCGATGAGTTATCAGGTTCTTGCACGTAAATGGCGTCCGCGCTCGTTCCGCGAAATGGTCGGCCAGACCCATGTGCTCAAGGCTCTGATCAATGCCTTGGACAGCCAACGGCTGCACCACGCCTACCTGTTCACCGGTACTCGGGGGGTGGGCAAGACCACCATTGCACGCATCATCGCCAAATGCCTGAACTGTGAAACCGGCATCACCTCCACGCCTTGCGGCACCTGTTCGGTGTGCCGGGAAATCGATGAAGGGCGTTTCGTCGACCTGATCGAGATCGACGCCGCCAGCCGCACCAAGGTCGAAGACACCCGCGAGCTGCTCGACAACGTGCAGTACGCGCCGAGCCGTGGCCGCTTCAAGGTCTACCTGATCGACGAAGTGCACATGCTCTCCAGCCATTCCTTCAACGCCTTGTTGAAAACCCTGGAAGAGCCGCCGCCCTACGTCAAATTCATCCTGGCCACCACTGATCCGCAGAAACTTCCTGCAACGATTTTGTCGCGGTGCCTGCAGTTCTCCCTGAAAAATATGACCCCCGAGCGTGTGGTCGAGCATTTGACCCACGTGCTGGGTGTCGAGAACGTGCCGTTCGAAGACGACGCCCTGTGGTTGCTCGGCCGCGCTGCCGATGGTTCGATGCGCGATGCCATGAGCCTCACCGACCAGGCCATCGCCTTTGGTGAAGGCAAGGTCATGGCCGCCGATGTGCGCGCTATGCTCGGCACCCTCGACCACGGGCAAGTCTTCGACGTGCTGCACGCGCTGATCGAAGGCGACGCCAAGGCGTTGCTCGAGGCCGTGCGCCACTTGTCGGAGCAAGGCCCGGACTGGAACGGCGTGCTCTCGGAAATTCTCAATGTGCTGCACCGCGTCGCCATCGCCCAGGCCTTGCCTGAGGGTGTCGACAACGGCCATGGCGACCGCGATCGCGTATTGGCGTTGGCCCAGGCATTGCCGGCCGAAGACGTGCAGTTCTACTACCAAATGGGCCTGATCGGTCGCAGGGACTTGCCCCTGGCACCGGACCCGCGCGGTGGCTTTGAAATGGTCCTGCTGCGAATGCTGGCGTTCCGGCCGGCTGATACGGCAGACGCACCGAGACAGCCGCTAAAGCCAGTGGGGATCAGCCAGGCCACAGTTGATTCCGCCAAACCAGTGGCTGGCGCGGCGGTGGTTGCGCCAGTAGTGGCTGCGCCTGCGCCTGCGCCGGTTGTGCCTGAGCCTGAGCCCGAGCCCGAGCCTGTAGCTGTCGCGCCTGTGGTCGCACCGGAACCGGTGATCGAGCCCGAGCCCGAGCTGGCCGCGGTGGTCGATTTGCCGTGGAACGAGCCTGTAGAGGCCGAAGCCGAACTGCAGCCTTTCGTTGAGCCGGTGCTTGAGACAGCCGGTGAACAGCCCGACTTGACGCCAATGCCAACGCCGACGCCGGACAGTGTGGTGCCCGCCGCGCCCGAGTGGGTGTCCGCCCCAGTGCCGGAGCCGACCGTTGCCCAAGTCGAAGCCGCCACCCCAGGTATTGACCTCGACGACGAGCCACCGCTGGACGAAGACTACATCGAGCCGGACATAGATTCGGCCTACAGCTACCTGGACGACCTGGCCAGCGAGCACACCGCTGAACCGGCGCCTGAGCCCGAAGCCGAACCCGCTGCGGCCCCGGCCACCGGCCTGGCGTTGCAGTGGCTGGAGTTGTTCCCGAAACTGCCGATCTCCGGCATGACCGGCAGCATCGCGGCCAACTGCACCTTGATAGCCATCGATGGCGACCACTGGCTGTTGCACCTGGACCCGGCTCACAGCGCACTGTTCAACGCGACCCAGCAGCGCCGGCTCAACGACGCGCTGAACCAGTACCATGAGCGCACGCTGACCGTCGCCATCGAGTTGATCAAGCCTGAGCAGGAAACCCCGGCCCAGGCCGCGTCACGCCGACGCATCAACCGCCAGCGTGACGCAGAAAATTCGATCCAGGCGGATCCGCTTATCCAGCAAATGATGCAACAGTTCGGTGCGGTCGTCCGTCACGATACTATTGAACCTGTCGAAGCCCCGGTGGCAGCGTCATAACACCGGGCTACTAACTTGATCCACGTACTTTTGAGGTGATTCCCATGATGAAAGGTGGCATGGCCGGCCTGATGAAGCAGGCACAGCAGATGCAGGAAAAGATGGCCAAGATGCAGGAAGAACTGGCCAACGCCGAAGTCACCGGTAAAGCCGGTGGCGATATGGTCAGCGTGGTGATGACCGGCCGTCACGACATCAAGCGCGTGAGCATCGACCCAAGCGTGTTGCCAGGCACCAGCGAAGATGACCTGGAAATGCTTGAAGCGCTGTTCGCCGCGGCCGTCAACGATGCCGTGCGCAAGATCGAAGCCAACAGCCAGGACAAAATGTCCGGCGTGACCGCTGGCATGCAACTGCCGCCGGGCATGAAGCTGCCGTTCTGATCGGCAGCCAATAGCTAGACTCAAATGCCAGGCGTCGCGCCTGGCATTTTTGTCTGTGGCGAGCGGGCTTGTCGAATCGGCGCACCGCCCGCGTTGGGCTGCGAAGCGGCCCCAGTACGTCACTCGAGCTGAACCTCGGTCGAGTCAGCGTGGTCTGCACCCTATACCGATGGATTCGATAAAGGAGCCTCCTCATGCCTCAAGAACCAATTCTCAACCAGCGCATCGTCCTGGTCTCGCGCCCGCAAGGTGCGCCGACCCCGGAAAACTTTCGCCTGGAGCGTGTGAATCTGCCGGAGCTGGCAGACGGTCAGGTCCTCTTGAAAACGCTGTACTTGTCCCTCGACCCGTACATGCGCGGCCGTATGAGCGACGCACCGTCCTACGCCGCGCCGGTGGAAATCGACGAAGTGATGACCGGTGGCGCTGTCAGCCGTGTCGAGCAGTCGCGGTCTCCGAAATTTGCAGTGGGCGACCTGGTGGTCGGCTCCACCGGCTGGCAAAGCCACAGCATTTGCGATGGCCGCAACCTGATGCCGGTGCCCAAGGGCCTGCTCAGCCCGTCGATGGCGTTGGGTGTGCTGGGTATGCCGGGCATGACCGCGTACATGGGCCTGATGGACATCGGCCAGCCCAAGGCCGGGGAAACCCTGGTGGTCGCGGCGGCGTCTGGTGCAGTGGGTTCAGTGGTGGGTCAGGTGGCCAAGCTCAAGGGCTTGCGTGTGGTAGGGATCGCCGGTGGCGCGGACAAGTGCCGCTACGTGGTGGACGAGCTGGGGTTTGACGCCTGCATCGATCACAAGAGCGCCAACTTCGCCAATGAGCTGGCCCTGGCGTGCTTCGAAGGCGTGGATATCTATTTCGAAAACGTCGGCGGCAAGGTGTTCGACGCGGTGCTGCCGCTGCTTAACCCCAAGGCTCGGGTGCCCCTGTGCGGCTTGATCGCCGGCTACAACGCCCATGAAGCGCCCAGCGGGCCTGACCGCTTGCCGGCGCTGCAACGCACCTTGCTGACCAAGCGCGTGCGCATCCAGGGCTTTATCGTGTTTGACGACTATGGCGATCGCCAGCCGGAATTCCTCAGCGCCATGGCGCCATGGGTGCGCGATGGCAAGATCAAGTTCCGCGAAGACGTGGTCGACGGCCTGGAGCAGGCGCCCGAGGCCTTTATCGGTTTGCTCGAGGGGCGCAACTTCGGCAAGTTGGTGGTACGCGTCGCGCAGGATTGACCATTTGACGCTAATCCGAGGCGCGGGTATAAACCGCGTCTCGTTGTTTTGTCGGACCATTCGCTCATGAGCTTCAGCCCCCTGATTCGCCAACTGATCGACGCCCTGCGCACCTTGCCAGGCGTGGGCCAGAAAACCGCCCAGCGCATGGCGCTGCAACTGCTGGAGCGTGATCGCAGTGGCGGCACACGGTTGGCCCAGGCCTTGAGCCAGGCCATGACCGGTGTGGGCCACTGCCGCCAGTGCCGCACCCTCACCGAAGAAGACCTTTGCCCGCAATGCGCTGACACACGCCGCGATGACACGCTGCTGTGTGTGGTCGAAGGGCCGATGGACGTGTACGCGGTGGAGCAAACGGGTTATCGCGGGCGCTACTTTGTGCTCAAAGGGCACCTGTCGCCGCTGGACGGCCTGGGGCCAGAGGCGATCGGCATTCCGCAACTGGTGGCGCGTATCGAAGAACAGGGCACGTTCACCGAAGTGATCCTGGCGACCAACCCGACCGTGGAAGGTGAAGCAACCGCGCATTACATCGCCCAGTTGCTGAGCAATAAAGGCTTGATCACCTCGCGTATCGCCCATGGCGTGCCGTTGGGTGGTGAGCTGGAGTTGGTGGATGGCGGGACGTTGGCGCATTCGTTTGCGGGTCGCAAACCGATCGCGCTTTAAAGAACAGCACAGTCCAAAATGTGGGAGCTGGCTTGCCTGCGATGGCGGTGGATCAGGGACAGTGATGTCGCCTGACACGCCGTTATCGCAGGCAAGCCAGCTCCCACATTGGTTTTGTGTTGCAAGTGAGCTCTTGAAAACCAAGCAAGCGCTTGGTAAGTTCGCTCCACCTCACCGTGGAGCTTGCCGATGTCTGCCTATCAGGACTACTTCGACCCCAGCCACCAATTGGTCCGCGACAGCGTGCGCCGTTTTGTCGAGCGCGAGATGTTGCCGGGCATCGAGCAATGGGAGGAGGCCGAAAGCTTTCCCCGTGAGCTGTACCTCAAGGCCGGTGCGGCGGGGATCCTGGGCATCGGTTACCCCGAAAGCCTGGGCGGCAGCCATGAAGGTGATCTGTTCGCCAAGGTCGCCGCCAGCGAAGAATTGATGCGCTGCGGTTCCGGCGGTGTGGTAGCCGGCCTGGGTTCGCTGGATATCGGCCTGCCGCCGGTCGTCAAATGGGCGCGCCCCGAGGTGCGTGAGCGTGTTGCGCCCCAGGTCTTGGCCGGCGAAAAGATCATCGCCCTGGCCGTGACCGAACCCGGTGGCGGCTCCGATGTGGCCAACCTGCAAACCCGCGCCACCCGTGACGGTGAGCATTACCGCGTGAGTGGCAGTAAAACCTTTATCACCAGCGGCATCCGTGCCGATTTCTACACCGTGGCTGTACGCACCGGCGGGCCGGGCTTTGGCGGCATCAGCTTATTGCTCATCGAAAAAGACACGCCGGGTTTTACTGTCGGCCAACCGCTGAAGAAAATGGGCTGGTGGGCGTCGGACACGGCTGAACTGTTCTTCGATAATTGCAAGGTGCCAGTGGGCAACCTGATCGGCGTCGAGAACATGGGCTTTGCCTGCATCATGGGCAACTTCCAGAGCGAGCGCCTGGCCCTGGCGTTGATGGCCAATATGACCGCGCAGCTGGCGCTGGAGGAAAGCCTCACGTGGGCCGCCCAGCGCGAAGCCTTCGGCAAGCCCATCGGCAAATTTCAGGTACTCAAGCATCGGTTGGCGGAAATGGCCACTGCGGTGGAGGTCTCGCGGGAATTTACCTACCGCCAGGCGGCGAAGATGGCGGCCGGCAAGAGTGTGATCAAGGAAATTTCCATGGCCAAGAACCTGGCCACCGACACCGCTGACCGCGTGACCTACGACGCCGTGCAGATTCTCGGCGGCCAGGGCTATATGCGCGGCAGTCTGGTGGAGCGGCTGTACCGCGACAACCGCATCCTCTCCATCGGCGGCGGGACGCGTGAGGTGATGAATGAAATCATCAGTAAGCAGATGGGGCTTTGATCGGTGGTGCTCTTTCGAACGCTATCGCAGGCAAGTCGAATCGTCGCACCTCAGCTCCCACAGGTGGCCGCGTTCCAATGTGGGAGCCGGGCTTGCCCGCGATGAGGCCCTAACAGACGACCTTTAACGCTCAGTCAGCGCAAACTGCGTCAGGCAAAACGTTGGAATCCCCATGTCTTCCAGGCGCTGCGAGCCACCCAGCTCCGGCAAATCGATAATTGCCGCCGCTTCGAAGATCTTCGCCCCCATGCGCCGCACCAGATTAGCCGCGGCGATCAAGGTGCCGCCCGTGGCGATCAGGTCATCGAACATCAATACCGAGTCGCCTTCACACAAGCTGTCTGCGTGCACTTCAAGGAAGGCTTCGCCGTATTCGGTCTGGTAACCCTCGGCCAGCACGTCAGCTGGCAACTTGCCCTGTTTGCGGAACAGGATCAGCGGTTTGTTCAGTTGGTAGGCGATGATCGAACCGATCAGGAAGCCACGCGCATCCACCGCGCCGATATGGGTGAAGTCGGCTTCGACATAACGCTGGGCAAAACTGTCAGCGACCAGGCGCAGGGCGCGCGGCGATTGGAACAGCGGCGTGATATCGCGAAAGATCACCCCTGGCTTGGGGAAGTCGATGACAGGGCGGATCAGGGATTTGATGTCGAACGAATCGAAGGTCATCGTCGAAGAGTCCTGGAAGCGGAAAACGGACTCGAAGTATACCTGCGGCCTCGCCGATTGGCGCGGCCGCAAGCGTCTGGATCAGACCTCCAGCGAGCCCCCGGCCAGCGCACACAGCTGGATCGGGTCGAGGATGTGTACTTCCTTGCCTTCGGCGGCAATCAGCTCGTTCTGCTGAAAACGGGTGAATACGCGGGACACGGTTTCCACCGCGAGGCCCAGGTAATTACCGATTTCATTGCGCGACATGCTCAAGCGGAACTGGTTGGCCGAGAACCCACGGGCACGGAAACGTGCCGACAGGTTGACCAGGAACGTGGCGATGCGCTCGTCGGCGGTTTTCTTCGATAACAGCAGCATCATCTGCTGGTCGTCGCGAATTTCGCGGCTCATCACGCGCATCAGTTGGCGACGCAACTGTGGCAATTGCAGGGCCAGTTCATCCAGGCGCTCGAAGGGGATTTCGCACACCGAAGTCGTCTCCAGCGCTTGGGCCGACACCGGGTGAATCTCGGTGTCCATGCCCGACAGCCCAACCAGTTCGCTGGGCAGGTGGAAACCGGTGATCTGCTCTTCGCCGCTGTCGCTCAGGCTGAACGTCTTTAATGCCCCCGAACGCACTGCATAAACGGAATCGAATTTGTCGCCCTGGCGGAACAGAAACTCGCCTTTTTTCAGCGGGCGGCCGCGTTTAACGATGTCGTCCAGCGCTTCCATGTCTTCCAAATTCAACGAAAGTGGCAGGCAGAGGGGAGCCAGGCTGCAATCCTTGCAGTGAACCTGGCTGTGAGCGCGCAGTTTAGCTGGCTCGGACATTTCTTAAATCCTTGTGGGAAAACACACATAAGACGTAAGGGTAACGCACTGGGGGGCGATCAGGCCAGCGTGTACAAAAAAGCAGCAGGGTATAAAGATTTTGAGAAAATAGTCGATAAGGAGCTATCGATCATGAACTCGGAGGTTCAAGAGATGCTTCCCCTTAGTACTGAACTCGCCTCTCGCACTTTGATTCAGAAGCTGCCCGAGACGACCAAAAAAGAGCCAGCTCAGAGCGACGCGATCAAGCCCGCTGCTGAAGAGTCCAACCCCGCAGTGTCGGTGACCATTTCCGGTGCGGCGATGAAAGCGGCAGCGGCTGAAAAAACGTCTAACAGTGATATTGACGACAGCGGCCTGTCTGACACCGTCAAAAATCTGCTGAAGATGATTCGCGAGATCAAAAAACAGATTGCCGAGAAACAAGCCGAAATGGCTGCGGTGATGGCTGACAGAAGTCTTAGCCCTGAGCAGGCCCAGGCCAAGGCGGCCAGCCTGCAATCTGCCTTGGCTGGGCTGCAGAGCGCGCTGGGCACTGCCCAGGCGTCCCTGTCCAAGGCGATGAAAGACATGAGCGCTGAGACTGCGGCCAAGACCGCCAGCCTGGCAATGAAGTAACTGCCCTCAGATCACCCGCGAGAATCGCTGCCTGTTCTGATGCTCCAGGTAGGCATCGAACACCATGCACACCGAGCGCACTAACAAGCGCCCGGCGGGCAGTACGCGAATGCCCTGTGCGTCCAGTTCGATCAGCCCGTCTGCGGCCATTGTCTCCAGTTGCGGCCATAGTTCGTCGAAATAGCCGCGAAAATCGATATTGAAAGTCTGTTCGACCTGCTCGAATCTCAGGCTGAAATTGCAGATCAACTGCTGAATGACCTCACGCCGTAACCGATCGTCCGTGGTGCACACCAGGCCACGGCTGGTAGCCAGTTGCGCGCCGGCCAAGGCGTTCTGGTAGTGGTTGAGGTCGCTGCTGTTCTGGCAGTACAGGTCGCCGATCTGGCTGATCGCCGACACGCCCAGGCCAATCAAGTCGCAATGCCCGTGGGTGGTATAGCCCTGGAAGTTGCGTTGCAGCGTGCCTTCTTCCTGGGCGATGGCCAGCTCATCATCCGGCAGGGCGAAATGGTCCATGCCGATGTAGCGATAGCCGGCGCGGGTCAACTGCTCGATGGTGGTTTGCAGCATCAACAGTTTTTCCGCCGGGGAGGGCAGGTCGTCGGTGTTGATGCGCCGCTGCGGCATGAAACGTTCCGGCAGGTGTGCGTAGTTAAATACCGACAAACGATCCGGTTGCAGGTTGATCACTTCTTCAACGGTGCGCGCGAAGTTGATCGGCGTTTGCTTGGGCAAGCCGTAGATCAGGTCGATGTTGATCGAGCGAAATTGCAGGGTGCGCGCCGCATCAATCACTGCGCGGGTTTCTTCCAGGCTTTGCAAGCGGTTGACCGCGCGCTGGACCTCGGGGTCGAGGTCCTGCAGGCCGATGCTCACGCGGTTGAAGCCTAGCTCGCGCAGCAGGCCCATGGTTGCCCAGTCGGCTTCACGTGGGTCGATCTCGATGCCGTAGTCGCCCGAGTCATCGTCGAGTAAGTTGAAATGCTGACGCAGGCTTGCCATCAACTGGCGCAGTTCGTCGTGGCTGAGAAAGGTCGGCGTACCACCGCCGAAGTGCAACTGCTCCACCGGTTGTTTCGGGTCGAGGTGGCAGGCTACCAGCTGGATTTCCTGCTCCAGGCGTTGCAGATAGGCCTGGGCGCGGCCACGGTCCTTGGTGATGACCTTGTTGCAGGCGCAGTAGTAGCAAATGTTCGCGCAGAACGGCACGTGCACATACAGCGACAAGGGACGCACGGCCTTGCGGCTGTCGCGCAGGGCATGGAGCAGGTCGAAAGTGCCGACCTGGCTGTCGAATTGTACGGCGGTGGGGTAGGACGTGTAGCGCGGCCCCGCCAAGTCGTAACGGTGAATAAGATCTGTGTCCCAACGAATGGCGTCGAGCATGCGGGCGGTCCCCGGGATTGGCTAGTGGGCCGAGTCTAGGGGCGTGGCGGGTATGGCATCTTGATTTGCATCAACGGGGAGCGGCGCTATGCCACATGGCCTTTTAGTGGCCCATTAGCCAGTGCTGGTGTGGACCTGGCAACGTCCAGATACCGAACAGGATCACCAACAGTCCCCCGGCCACGCGCACACTGCGTTTGCGCAACAACGCCGTAACGCGCTCGGCGGCCAGCCCGGTAGCCAGCAACACCGGCCACGTGCCCAGCCCAAACGCCAGCATCAGCAATGCACTGTCCAACGCATTCCCCTGGCTCGCGGCCCACAGCAGCGTGCTGTAGACCAACCCGCACGGCAGCCAGCCCCACAGCGCGCCCAGCAGTAACGCGCGCGGCAGGCTGGACACCGGCAGCAAACGGTTGGCGACGGGCTGTATGTAGCGCCACAGGCCGCGCCCGAGGCTTTCAATACGGGTGAGCCCGCTCCACCAGCCGGCCAGGTACAGGCCCATGCTGATCAGCAGCAAGCCGGCGAGCACGCGCATGAACATCGCCGCTGGGCTGTTGGCCACCGCCCAGCCGGCCAAGCCGATCAATAACCCGGCAGCGGCATAGCTGAGGATGCGACCCAGGTTGTACGCCAGCAGCAGGCGAAAGCGGCGGCTGCGTTGCTCCTTGGGGATCGCCAGGGTCAGCGCGCCCATCAGCCCACCGCACATGCCCAAGCAGTGGCCGCCGCCCAGCAGGCCGAGGATGAGTGCGGAGACCAGCAGCGGCGCCAGTTCAAGCATGGGGCGGGTCTTTGGGCGGTTGCTCTGGCCCGTTGGCTTCGTCGACAGCCGCCAAGTGATTCGGGTCCTGGTCGTCGAACAGCACGCTGTGGGCAGGGCCGTCGAGGTCGTCGTACTGGCCGCTGTCCACTGCCCAGAAGAAGATGTAAATGGCCACGCCCACTAATAGCAGCGCCGCCGGAATCATCACGTATAGAGCTGGCATCTGCACTCCATGCCCGCGCGGCTCAAGCCGGCAACGGGCGGTTTACTAAAGTGGCGCTTTTAGCCGGCGCGCTCGGCAGGCGAGTCAGGCGTAAGGCGTTGAGCACCACGGTCAACGAGCTGAGGGACATGCCGATCGCCGCCCAGATCGGAGTGATCCAACCGAGCGCCGCAAACGGCAGCATAAGGCCATTGTACAGCCCGGCCCACAGCAGGTTTTCGATGATTACCCGCCGCGTGCGCCGCGCCAGGGTAAACGCCTGCACCAGCGCGTCGAGGCGGTTGGACAGCAGCACGGCATCGGCGTTGGTTTTTGCCAGGTCGGTGGCCGAACCCATCGCCACGCTGATATCGGCGGCGGCGAGCACCGGCACATCGTTGACGCCATCGCCGAGCATCAGCACCTTGCGGCCTTCCTTGTGCAGTTGTTGCAGCACCTGCAGCTTGTCGTCGGGGCGCAGGCCGCCGTGAGCTTCGTCGATGCCCAATTCGGCGGCGACACTGGCGACCATCGGCGAGCTGTCCCCCGACAGCAGCAACGTGCGCCAGCCCCGCGCCTTGCACGCGGCCAGCAGGGCAGGCGCGTCGCTGCGCAGGCGGTCATCGAGCACAAACCAGGCGAGGGCGCCGTTACGGTCGCCGAGCAGCAGCAATTGGCCGGCCTCGTCCGGTGACGCGGGGATCGGGCAACCGCTCAGTTCGCAGACAAAACCGGGCTGGCCGATACGCAACGGGCGCTCACCCACGCAGCCTTCCAGGCCCAGGCCGGGGAAACTCAGGACTTCTTCGGCCGCCAGCGGCGCTCGGCCGAAGGCGCGGGCAATCGGGTGTTCGGAGCGGTTTTCGAGGGCGGCGGCGAGGCCCAGGCATTCATCGCTGTTCAGTGCGCTCAAGGGCCGGATCGCACGTAACGCCAGGCGACCTTCCGTCAGCGTGCCAGTCTTGTCGAAAATCACCGTATCGATCTGGTTCAAGCCTTCCAGCACATGGCCACGGGTCAGCAATAGCCCGAGTGTGTGCAGGGTGCCGGTGGCGGCGGTGAGGGCGGTCGGCGTGGCCAGCGACAGCGCGCACGGGCAGGTCGCTACCAGCATCGCCAGCACAATCCAAAATGCCCGCGACGCGTCCAGCTCCCACCACAACAGGCCGATCAATACGGCGGCGATCAGCGAACACAACAGGAACCACTGCGCGGCACGGTCGGCGATTTGCGCCAGGCGCGGTTTCTCGGCCTGGGCGCGTTCCAGCAGGCGCACGATGGCGGACAGGCGTGTGTCATGGCCCAAGGCGCGCACCTCGACGGTCAGCGCGCCTTCGACATTGAGCGTGCCGGCGGTGACCGCATCGCCCACGTGGCGTGGTTGCGGCAGGTACTCGCCGGTGAGCAGCGATTCATCAACGCTCGACTGGCCATCGAGGATCACCCCGTCCGCAGGCAATACCGCGCCGGGATGCACCAATACGCGGTCACCCACGGCCAATTCGCTGAGCAGAATGCGTTCGCTCTGGCCATCCTGTTTGAGGCGCAGGCACGAGGCGGGTAACAGGTTGACCAACTGCGCGGTGGCGGCGGCCGTGCGTTCCCGCGCTCGGCGCTCCAGGTAGCGGCCGGCCAGCAGGAACAGCGCGAACATGCCCACTGCGTCGAAATACAACTCGCCGACGCCAGTGATGGCGGTCCAAATGCCCGCCAGGTACGCGCCGCCAATCGCCAAGGACACCGACACATCCATGGTCAGGTGGCGCGTGCGCAAGTCACGCAGGGCACCTTTGAAGAAGGGTGCACAGCTGTAGAAGACGATGGGCGTGGTCAGAAACATCGCCACCCAGCGCAGGATCACGTGCAGCTCGGGGCTCAGGTCGACATTGAATTCCGGCCAAGTGGCCATGGTCGCCATCATCGCCTGGAACCACAGCAACCCTGCCACACCCAGTTGGCGCAGGGCCAGACGGTTCTCGCCAGCCAGTTGCTCGGCGGCGCGATCCGCCTGGTAAGGGTGGGCGGCATAGCCGATGTGGCGCAGCTCGCTGAGCAGTTGGCTCAACGGCAATTGCCCGTCGGCCCAGCGCACGTGCAGGCGGTGGTTGGACAGGTTCAGCCGCGCCTCGGCCACAGCGGGCAGGCTGCGCAGGTGTTTCTCGATCAGCCAGCCACAGGCGGCGCAACTGATGCCTTCCATCAACAGGATGGTTTCGGCAAGGTCGCCGTCGTGGCGCACAAAGGGTTTTTGCACATCGGCGCGGTCGTACAGCGCCAGTTCATCGACCAGTTGCACCGGCAGCGCCTCGGGGTTGGCTGAGGCTTCGCTGCGGTGTTGGTAATAGCTTTCCAGGCCACCGGCCACGATGGCCTCGGCCACCGCCTGGCAACCCGGGCAGCAGAGTTCGCGGCGCTCGCCGAGGATTACGGCGGTAAACCGGCTGCCGGGCGGCACGGGCAGGGCGCAGTGGTAGCAGGGGGTTGGGGTGCTCATGGGTATAGATCTTAGTCGGCTGTCCGATGATCGCTCCCACGCTCTGCGTGGTAACGCCTCGCTGGACGCTCCGCGTCCGCTGTTGTGACGCAGAGCGTCACGGGCTGCATTCCCACGCAGAGCGTGGGAACGATCTAAGCGCAGGCTGTTTAATTCTTCAGGTCTTCAGCGCCCTGCAACGGCTCATCACCCAGCAGCAAGTCCTTGTCGTGGCTGACCTGTTCTTCTTCGAACATGCGCCAGGTTCTATCGCCCTCGACACCGAGCAGTTCCACGAAGCGCCGACCTTCGACTTTGTCGGTGACCTGGCCGATGTAGCGGCCGGGTTCGCTGTCACTGCGGGCCAGGTTGATCTTGCGATCCTTCTCTGGCTGGGTCGGGGAAATCAGGTTCAGCTCCAGGGTCGACGGGTTGCTGTTGCCGGTCAGGTGCAATTCGACTTCACCGGTCAACTCGTCCAGGTGCACCTTGGCGCGCAGTTGCAGGGTCTGGGCCAACAGCTCGCGGTCCAGAGAGCGGTTGATACCTTTGCCGGCCTCGTAGTAGTTGTCGTTGACCAGGTTGTCCGGGTTCTTCACTGCAATGGTCACCATGGACAAGGTCAAGGTCACCGAGCAGGCCAGGATCCCAATGATGATCCAAGGCCAGAGGTGTTTGTACCAAGGGCTTTCGGCAGTGGCTGCGGGCATTGTTGTGCTCTCTAGTTAACGGAGTTTTTTATTAACGAACCTGGGGGCCGATGAATCGGCTCTTGGCTTCAATGTGGACGCTGTCGTCGTCGGCATCCCTGAGGATGAATTGCACCTCGTTGGTGCTCGACGGTAATTGTTCCGGTGCGCTGGAAAGCTCCACCGGCATGCTGAAGATTTCTCCGGCGGCGACCTTGATCTCGCGACGGCCTTGCAGCTTGAGGTCCGGCAGGCCCGAGGCGTCTAGCACGTAGGTGTGGTCGCGCTGGTCCTTGTTCATGATCTTCAGGCTGTAGACGTTTTCGATCCGGCCTTCGGCGTTTTCGCGGTACAGCACACGGTCCTTGCTCACATCAAAGCCCACCAGTGAGCGCATGAAAAATGCGCCGGCCAACAAGCTGATCATCGCCAGCAACACCAACGCATAACCGATCAGGCGCGGGCGTAGCTTGTGGGTTTTCTGCCCGGAAAGGTTGTGCTCGGTGGTGTAGCTGATCAGGCCGCGCGGGTAGTCCATCTTGTCCATGATGTTGTCGCAGGCGTCGATACACGCGGCGCAGCCAATGCACTCGATTTGCAGGCCGTCGCGGATGTCGATACCGGTGGGGCACACCTGCACGCACATCGTGCAATCGATGCAATCGCCCAGGCCTTGGGCTTTGTAGTCGATGCCTTTTTTGCGCGGGCCCCGCACCTCACCACGGCGCGGGTCGTAGGACACGATCAAGGTGTCTTTGTCGAACATCACGCTTTGGAACCGGGCATACGGGCACATGTAGATGCACACCTGTTCGCGCAGCCAGCCGGCGTTGCCATAGGTGGCGAGGGTGAAAAAACCGACCCAGAAATACGACCAGCCATCGGCCTGGCCGGTGAAGAAATCGAACACCAATTCACGGATCGGCGAGAAGTAGCCGACGAAGGTCATGCCGGTGACAAACCCGATCAACAACCACAGCGTGTGCTTGCTGAATTTGCGCAGGAATTTATTCGCGCCCATCGGCGCTTTATCCAGCTTGATGCGCTGGTTACGGTCGCCTTCGGTGACCTTTTCGCACCACATGAAGATCCAGGTCCACACGCTTTGTGGGCAGGTATAGCCACACCATACGCGCCCGGCGTACACCGTGATAAAGAACAGGCCAAAGGCAGCGACGATGAGAATGCCCGACAGCAGAATGAAATCCTGGGGCCAGAAAGTCGCGCCAAAAATAAAGAATTTACGCTCCGGCAGGTTCCACCACACGGCCTGATGGCCACCCCAGTTCAGCCACACAGTGCCGAAGTAGAGCAGGAATAAGCCAGCGCCACCGAGCATGCGTAAATTGCGGAACAGGCCGGTGAAGGCACGGGTGTAGATCTTCTCTCGCGACGCATAGAGGTCGACGGATTGGCTCGAGTTTTTGGCAGGCGGGGTAACGTCATGTACCGGTATTTGGTTGCTCATCATTGCATCCCACGGCGGTGGAGATTTGCCTCGGCCAGTACGTGCCAACCGGGGTCAAAAATAGGCTGTTGCAGTGGCGTAATGATACGCCCCTGATACTGCTGAAAGGGTGCGACCTTTGGTCGCGTTGGGGGAAATCAATTGATGGTGTAGGTGACGTGGATCAATTGACTTGTGAAGTATGGCTGGTTTTTGCGCGCAGGCTGGTCATTCGCCCCACGGATTAAGCAATGGAACGCCGCTCGATTTGAAGTCACTGACATTGCGCGTGACGACAGTAAGTCCATGAACCAGAGCAGTGGCAGCAATCAGCGCATCACGTTCATTCGCCTGGTCTGGCACATGCAGATGGGCGCAACGCAAAGCGACTGCGGCATCGACCGGCAGGATTCTGGCATCGAATGCCGGCAGGACATGACGCTTGAGCCAGGTACGCAAAACCTTTCCCTGGGCCGGGTCTTTGCGCTCCATGCGCAGTACCCCGGTTTCCAATTCTTTAAGCGTAATCGCGGAGATAAACATACGCAGCGCAATGACGCTTTTGGCCCAGGCGACCACGTTTGCGTCGGCCTGGGGTTTACGAAGTTCAGAGATTACGTTGGTGTCGAGTAGATACATCAAGAGAGGTCCACGGGTCGATGAGTGATCACGGCGCGTTCGGTTTCGAAGTCGATTTCGGCCGCTTCTGGCATCACCAACAGGTCAACGATGTCGGCGTTGAGGCCTGTCAGTTTCTGGTAGTCCTCAATGCTTAGCAGTACATGGGCAGGCTTGCCGCGGTCGGTGATAAAAACCGGCCCCTGACGGGCGGCTTTTTTGGCACCGCTTGTGTCTTGATTGAATTCACGGCTGGAAATGGTGGTGATGGTCATGGGGAATCCCCCTTCGGCAGGCTATATGTAGTTACGTTACTACTTGCCGATGGCAGGCATCAAGCTCGTCGTTACCAGCGGTCATGCGTCCATTGAATCGCTCAGGCGTTAGAAACGAAAAAGCCCCGCAATGCGGGGCTTTTTCGTTGCCGAGGCCTTACTGCTCCTCAGCTTGCTTATCGCCATGGGACAAGCTGTAAACATACGCCGCCAGCAAGTGCACCTTGTCATTGCCCTGCAACAACTCCTGCGCAGGCATCTGACCCTGACGGCCGTAACGAATGGTCTGCTGCAGTTGCGCGAAGCTCGAGCCGTAGATGAATGCGCCCGGGTGTGTCAGGTCGGGTGCGCCCATCGCGGGTGTGCCTTTACCGGCAGGGCGGTGGCAGGCCACGCAGTTGGCGGCGAAGAGTTTCGCGCCGTTGGCCACATCGGCCTTGGCACCTTCCGGCAGTTTGCGGCCGTCGAGGTTGGTCAGCACAAAGGCTGACACGTCGGCCACGCCTTGCTCGCCAATGACTTCGGCCCAGGCCGGCATCACCGCGTGGCGGCCTTTCATGATGGTTTCCTTGATGGTCGCGGGTTCACCGCCCCAGCGCCAGTCGGCATCGGTCAGGTTGGGGAAGCCGTAGGCGCCCTTGGCGTCGGAACCGTGGCACACCGAGCAGTTGGAGGCGAACAGGCGGCCACCCATCTTCAAGGCTTTCGGGTCCTTGGCGACTTCTTCAATCGGCATCGAGGCGAACTTGGCGAAGATCGGCCCGAACTTGGCGTCCGACTTGGCCATTTCCTTTTCCCACTCGTGCACGCCGGTCCAGCCGGTCCAGCCGGTCTGGCCGTTGGCGAAGGCCGTTTGCTTGTCATTGTCGAGGTAGTTGTAGCCCGGCAGCAGGCCTTTCCAGTTGCCCAAGCCTGGGTACAGCACCAGGTAGCCGAGGGCGAAAATGATGGTGCCGACGAACAGCATGAACCACCATTTTGGCAGCGGGTTGTCGTACTCCTCGATGCCGTCGAACGAGTGGCCGACGGTCTCGTCCGTTTGTTCGGTGCGCTGGCCCTTGCGGGTCGACAGCAGCAGCCAGGTCAGGGCGAAGATGGTACCCAGACTGAGGACTGTGACGTACAGACTCCAGAACGTAGTCATTCTTTGTTACTCCTAGACGCTTGCTCGACGTGCTTGATGGCTTCGGGGTCATCCGCAAAGGGCAACAGGGTTGCGTCGTCAAACTCCGACTTGCGCTTTGGGCTGAACACCCACAGTGCCAGGCCGATAAAGGCCACCATCACCACAACGGTGCCCAGGCCACGAATCATCCCGATATCCATGTAGGTCACCGTTTGCTTTTGATGATGGTGCCAAGGCCTTGCAGGTAGGCCACCAATGCGTCCATTTCGGTCTTGCCCTTGACGGCTGCGGCTGCACCGGCGATGTCTTCGTCGGTGTAGGGCACGCCCAGCGTGCGCAAGACTTCCATCTTCTTCGCGGTGTCCTTGCCGTCGAGCTTGTTTTCCACGAGGAACGGGTACGCCGGCATTTTCGACTCCGGCACCACGTTGCGCGGGTTGTACAAGTGCGCACGCTGCCAGTCATCGGAATAACGCCCGCCGACACGGGCCAAGTCCGGGCCGGTACGTTTGGAACCCCACAGGAACGGGTGGTCCCACACACTTTCACCGGCGACCGAGTAGTGGCCGTAGCGTTCGGTTTCGGCGCGGAACGGGCGGATCATCTGCGAGTGGCAGCCCACGCAACCGTTGGCGATGTAGACGTCGCGGCCTTCCAGTTCAAGCGCGGTGCGCGGCTTCATGCCTTCGACCGGCTTGTTGGTCACGTCCTGGAAAAACAGCGGAACGATCTGGGTCAGGCCGCCGATACTCACGGCGATAACCATGAAGAAGGCCAGCAGGCCGATATTCTTCTCGACTACTTCATGCTTCATCAGTGAGCTCCCACAACGGCGATCTTGGCGGCGGCTTCAGCCTCTACAGGGTCGGAGGCACGCACGGTGCGCCACACGTTGTAGGCCATGAACAGCATGCCGCTGGCAAAGAATGCACCACCGATGGCGCGGACGATGTAGCCCGGGTGACTGGCTTGCAGCGCTTCGACGAAGGAGTAGGTGAGGGTGCCGTCATCGTTGATCGCACGCCACATCAGGCCTTGGGTGATGCCGTTGACCCACATCGAGGCGATGTAGAGCACGGTGCCGATGGTGGCCAGCCAGAAGTGCGCATTGATCAGCCCGACGCTGTGCATCTGCGCACGGCCGAACAGTTTAGGGATCATGTGGTACAGCGCGCCGATGGAGATCATCGCCACCCAACCCAGAGCGCCGGCGTGGACGTGGCCGATGGTCCAGTCGGTGTAGTGGGACAGCGAGTTGACGGTCTTGATCGCCATCATCGGCCCTTCAAAGGTCGACATGCCGTAGAACGCCAGCGACACCACCAGGAAACGCAGGATCGGGTCGGTGCGCAATTTATGCCAGGCGCCCGACAGGGTCATCATGCCGTTGATCATGCCGCCCCAGCTTGGGGCCAGCAGGATGATCGACATCGCCATGCCCAGCGACTGGGCCCAATCGGGCAGCGCGGTGTAGTGCAAGTGGTGAGGGCCGGCCCAGATGTACAGGGTGATCAGCGCCCAGAAGTGCACGATGGACAGGCGATACGAGTAGATCGGACGCTCGGCCTGTTTGGGCACGAAGTAATACATCATCCCCAGGAAGCCGGTGGTGAGGAAGAAGCCCACGGCGTTGTGGCCGTACCACCACTGAATCATTGCGTCCGTCGCCCCGGCGTAGGCCGAGTAGGACTTGAATAGGCTGACCGGCAACGACGCGTGGTTGACGATGTGCAGCATCGCCGTGACCAGGATGAAGGCACCGTAGAACCAGTTGCCCACATAAATG
Organism: Pseudomonas sp. ArH3a; assembly: GCF_022648765.1. Lineage (NCBI taxonomy): Bacteria > Pseudomonadati > Pseudomonadota > Gammaproteobacteria > Pseudomonadales > Pseudomonadaceae > Pseudomonas > Pseudomonas sp. ArH3a. The sequence continues at coordinate 5,178,548 of NZ_CP080330.1, read as the reverse complement.
TGCTTGGTCTTGCGCTTGACGATAGTGCCGAAGAACACCACGGCGTAGGTCACCCAGACGATAGCGAGCAAAATCGCGATCGGCCATTCCAGCTCGGCGTATTCCTTGGTGGTGGTGTAGCCCAGCGGCAGGGTGATGATGGCGCCGAGGATCACGGCTTGCCAGCCCCAGAAGGTGAAGGCGGCCAGGCCATCGGAGATCAGTCGCGTCTGGCAGGTTCGCTGCACGACATAGTAGGAGGTGGCAAACAACGCACAGCCACCGAAGGCAAAAATCACCAGGTTGGTGTGCAGCGGGCGCAGGCGGCCGAAGGTCGTCCATGGCAAACCGAAATTCAACTCCGGCCAAACCAATTGCGAGGCGATGAACACCCCGAGCCCCATGCCAAGGATCCCCCAGACCACCGTCATGATGGCGAACTGGCGGACTACCTTATAGTTATAAGCAGTCGGACTGATTGCTGTGCTCATTCTAAGGTTCCACGGTTTAGGTTTTTTTATAGGTAAAATCGGCCGCAAGTATGTAGAAAGCGAGGGGTCATTGCAACGCAATGGCTGACCTGTATCAATACGTTCCACGCCAGATTCTGCGCCCTTTCCATGTTTGGTGTAAGGACAAAACCAGAAATAAAAAGCTGATCGAGTAGACAGGAAAAATTTCAGGTCGCAACGCCAGCAGCTACGTGCGCCAAAACCGGCCCGCTGTTGGGCAAGCGTAGACCCGAATGGCAGGAGGGGAAAGTGGATGTCGGGAAGGGTGCGACACTTGGTCGCTTAGAAAGGTAGTGCTGCCGCCCCACATTGGGGCGGCAGTCACCGGTTACTGCGGTTGGCTTTCTGGCGTTGCGCCATCAGCGTTGTGGGACAGGCTGTAAACATAGGCTGCGAGCAGGTGCACCTTGTCATTGCCTTGCAGCACTTCCTGCGCTGGCATCTGGCCTTGGCGGCCGTGGCGGATGGTCTGCTGCAGTTGCGCCAGGCTGGTGCCGTAAATGAAACCGGCGGGCTCGGTCAGGTTCGGCGAGCCCATCGCTTCCATGCCGTGGCCTTGTGGGCCGTGGCAGGCGACGCAGGTGGTGTTGAAAGCGGCTTGACCGGCCGCCAGATCGGCGGTGCTGTCGGCGGGTAATGGCAGCTTGGCCAGGTCGTGACGCACAAAGGCGGCGACGTTCTTCACACCGTCTTCGCCCAGTATTTCACCCCAGGCGGGCATTGCCGCGTGGCGACCATTGAGGATGGTCGTCTTGATTGCTTGCGCCGAACCGCCCCAGCGCCAGATGTTGTCCGCCAGGTTTGGGAAACCGTAGGCGCCCTTGGCATCCGAGCCGTGGCACACCGCGCAGTTGGAGGCAAACAGGCGGCCACCCATTTTCAGCGCTTGCGGGTCTTTGGCGACTTCTTCCACCGGCATGGCCGCGAATTTGGCGAAGATCGGCCCGAACTTGGTATCGGCCTTGGCCATTTCCTTGTCCCATTCCTTGGCCGAGGTCCAGCCGTCTTCATAGCCCGGCAACACGCCTTTCCAGTTGCCCAGGCCCGGGTAGAGGATCAGGTAGCCAACGGCAAACACCAACGTGCCGGCGAACAACATGAACCACCACTGCGGCAGCGGGTTGTCGTATTCCTCAATGCCATCGAAGGCGTGGCCCATGGTCTGGTCGACGCTGCCCTTGGTCTCGCCCTTGCGGGTGCCGACCAATAGCCAGGTCAGGCCGATCAGGCTGCCGAGGGTCAATACGCAGATCCATGTACTCCAGAAGGTAGTCATGGGCGAGTGCTCCTTGTTACAGGCTCTTCTTGAGCGTCGGATGGAGAAGGTTCATCGGCGAAGGGCAGCAGGCGGGCCTGCTCGAATTCCTCATTGCGCCGGTTGTTGAACACCCACAGCGACAGGCCGATAAAAGCGATGGCGACCACCAGCGTGCCAAGGCCGCGGATGGTGCCTGCATCGAATTCAAATCCCATGGCTCACCTCTTGCTCTTGATGGCAGTGCCGAGCACTTGCAGGTACGCAACCAGCGCGTCCATCTCGGTCTTGCCCTTGAGGCTGGCGACGGCGCCACTGATGTCGTCGTCGGTGTACGGCACGCCGAGGGTACGCATCACTTTCAACTTGGTCTCGGTGTGGCTGTTGTCGACCTGCGCGGTGACCAGCCATGGGTACGCCGGCATTTTCGACTCCGGCACCACGTTGCGCGGGTTGTACAAATGCGCGCGGTGCCAGTCGTCCGAGTAGCGCGCGCCGACGCGGGCCAGGTCCGGCCCAGTGCGCTTGGAGCCCCACAGGAATGGGTGGTCCCACACGCTTTCGCCGGCGACCGAGTAGTGGCCGTAGCGTTCGGTTTCGGCGCGGAACGGGCGGATCATCTGCGAGTGGCACTGTACGCAGCCTTCGCGGATGTAGATGTCGCGGCCTTCCAGTTGCAGCGCGGTGTAGGGCTTCATGCCTTCGACCGGTTTGTTGGTCACGTCCTGGAAGAACAGCGGGACGATCTGGGTCAGGCCGCCGATGCTCACGGCGAGCACCATCAGCAGCATCAGCAGGCCGACGTTCTTTTCAATCGTTTCGTGTTTCATCACAGACTCCTCAGGCCATCTGCGCGGCGGTGGCGACTTCAGCGGGTTGCGCCGAACGCACGGTGCGCCAAGTGTTGTAAGCCATCAGGAACATGCCGCTGAGGAAGATCGCTCCGCCCACCAGCCGCACGATGAAGCCTGGGTGGCTGGCCACCAGGGTTTCGACGAAGGAGTAGGTCAAGGTGCCGTCCTCGTTGACCGCACGCCACATCAGGCCCTGGGCGATGCCGTTGACCCACATCGAGGCGATGTAGAGCACGGTGCCGATGGTGGCCAGCCAGAAGTGCGCGTTGATCAGGCCGAGGCTGTACATCTGCTCGCGGCCGAAGATTTTCGGGATCATGTGGTACAGCGCGCCGATGGAAATCATCGCCACCCAACCGAGCGCCCCGGCGTGTACGTGGCCGATGGTCCAGTCGGTGTAGTGGGAGAGGGCGTTGACCGTCTTGATCGCCATCATCGGCCCTTCGAAGGTCGACATGCCGTAGAAGGCCAGGGACACGACGAGAAAGCGCAGGATCGGGTCGCTGCGCAACTTATGCCAGGCGCCCGAGAGCGTCATCATGCCGTTGATCATGCCGCCCCAGCTTGGCGCCAGCAGTACCAGCGACATCACCATGCCCAGCGACTGTGCCCAATCGGGCAGCGCGGTGTAGTGCAGGTGGTGAGGGCCGGCCCAGATGTACAGGGTGATCAGCGCCCAGAAGTGCACGATGGACAAGCGATAGGAATACACCGGCCGCTCGGCCTGTTTCGGCACGAAGTAATACATCATGCCAAGGAAGCCGGCGGTGAGGAAAAAGCCTACCGCGTTATGCCCATACCACCACTGCACCATGGCATCTGTCGCACCACCGTAGAGGGAGTAGGACTTGGTCAGGCTGACCGGGATTTCCAAGTTGTTGACGATGTGCAGGATGGCCACGGTGATGATGAACGCACCGAAGAACCAGTTGCCGACGTAGATGTGCTTGGTGTTGCGCTTCATGATCGTGCCGAAGAACACGATGGCGTAGGCAACCCAGACGATGGTGATCAGGATGTCGATCGGCCATTCCAGCTCGGCGTATTCCTTGGAACTGGTGTAGCCCAGCGGCAAGCTGATCGCGGCCAACAGGATGACCAACTGCCAGCCCCAGAAGCAGAACGCGGCGATTTTCGGCGCGAACAGCTGTGTTTGGCAGGTACGCTGCACCGAGTAAAACGAGCTGGCGAACAGCGCGCAGCCGCCGAAGGCGAAGATCACCGCGTTGGTGTGCAGCGGGCGCAAGCGGCCGAAGCTGGTCCAAGGCAAATCGAAGTTGAGTGCAGGCCAAACCAATTGAGCGGCGAGAAAAACCCCGAGCCCCATGCCGACGATGCCCCACACCACCGTCATAATGGCGAATTGGCGGACCACCTTGTAGTTATAGGCGGTACTTAAAGTAGTGTTCATGGTTCCCCATCCACGGTTCAACCCAAGCAAATGCGGCACTTGGGCTGGAGTTATAGGCAGACTAAAAAGCGAGGCAAGCATGGGCAAAGAGCACAAGGCCAGTATTGACGGGGATCAATGGGCGCAGTGTGTGCGGGAACGTGGCTGGTTGTGGGATGCGGCGACGGGGTCTATCGCGCGCGAACCTGTGACGTTGATCCTGGCCCACGGTGCAGGCGCACCGATGGACTCAGCCTTTATGAACGACATGGCTGCACGCCTTGCCGGGCATGGCGTGAACGTGTTGCGCTTCGAGTTTCCATACATGGCTCAACGCCGTTTGGACGGTGGCAAACGCCCACCGAACCCGGCGCCGAAACTGCTGGAATACTGGCGTGAGGTGTATGCCGAGGTGCGACGTCATGTCGCGGGTAGACTGGCCGTTGGCGGCAAGTCCATGGGCGGGCGGATGGCGAGCATTTTGGCTGATGAGTTAGGCGCTGATGGGCTGGTGTGCCTGGGTTATCCGTTTTACGCGGTGGGCAAACCGGAAAAGCCACGGGTCGAGCACTTGGCCGGGCTGAAGACGCCGACGTTGATTGTACAGGGCGAGCGCGATGCCCTGGGTAATCGGGCGGCGGTGCAGGGCTATGACTTGTCGCCGAGCATCGAGGTGATGTGGCTGGTGGCGGGGGATCATGACTTGAAACCGTTGAAGGCTTCGGGGTTCACGCATGAGCAGCATTTGGAGGCGGCGGCGGTGGAAGTGGCTGGGTTTCTCCACTGATCATTCCCACGCTCCGCGTTGGAATGCAGCCTGGACGCTCTGCGTCCGCTTCTAAAGTCGTAACGCAGGGCGTCACGGGAGGCGTTCCCACGCAGAGCGTGGGAACGATCTGTATCAGCGGTTAAAACGTTCCACCAGCGAATACTGGGTATTCGCCGTATGCGTCAGCTCTTCACTCAACTGCGCCGAGTTCATCGCCTGTTCCGAGGTCTGGTCCGCCAACAGCGCAATCGTGCTGATATTGCGGCTGATCTCTTCGGCCACCGCGCTTTGCTCTTCGGTGGCAGCGGCAATCTGCGTGGTCATGTCGGTGATATTGGCCACTGCTTCACTGATGCCTACCAACGCCTGATCCGCCTCCAGCACCCGCGCCACACCTTCTTCGGCCTGGCGATGCCCGGCGTCCATGGCTTGCACGGCAACGGAGGCCGTCTGCTGCAGCTTGGCGATCAAGGCATGGATCTGCCCGGTCGATTCGGCCGTGCGCTGCGCCAGTTGGCGAACTTCGTCAGCCACCACCGCAAAACCACGGCCCATCTCCCCGGCACGGGCCGCTTCGATGGCGGCGTTCAGTGCCAGCAGGTTGGTCTGGTCGGCGATGCCCTTGATCACATCCACCACGCCGCCGATTTCGTCGCTGTCTTTGGCCAGTTGGGTCACGGTCACACCGGTTTCACCCACGGCAACCGACAGCCGCTGGATCGCTTCGCGGGTTTCCCCGGCGATATCGCGGCCACGGCCCGTCAGGCGATTGGCTTCCTGGGTGGCGTCAGCCGTGCGCTGCACATGGCTGGCCACTTCCTGGGTTGTCGCCGCCATCTGGTTGACGGCGGTGGCCACCTGCTCGGTTTCCACGCGCTGGCGTTCCAGGCCGCTGGAGCTGTTATGCGCCAGGGTATTGGACTGCGCCGCTTGGGCGTTGAGGTGTTCAGCAGTGTCCTGCAAGCGCGTAAGGCAGGTCTTCAAGCGCGCTTCCTGGCTGAGAATCGACATCTCCAAGCGTGCTTGTGCACCCCGGCTGTCGGTGTACATCTGCGCGATCAGCGGGTCGGAAGTGGTCTGCTCGGCCAAGCGCAGCAAACGCTTGAGCCCACGCTGCTGCCAGCTCAGGCCCAGCAGGCCCAACGGCACCGACAACCCTGCAGCCAGGGCAAAGCCCCAGTGAGAGTTGAGTGACGCACCGATCATGAAGCTCAACTGGCTGACCAAGATAAACGGCAGCCAGTCCTGCAACACCGGCAGCCACTTATCACGCCGAGGAACAGCCGACTTGCCTTGGTTGATACGTTGATAAAGCGCTTCGGCCCGGCGGATCTGCTCGGCGGTGGGCTTGATGCGCACCGATTCATAGCCGACCACCTGGGTGCCATCGAAAACCGGCGTCACATAGGCGTTAACCCAATAGTGATCGCCGGTCTTGCAGCGGTTCTTAACGATGCCCATCCATGGCAAGCCTTGTTTGAGCGTGGACCACATATGCGCGAACACCGCCGGCGGCACATCCGGGTGACGCACCAAGTTGTGCGGTGCCCGGATCAGTTCTTCACGGGTGAACCCACTGATATCGACAAACGCGTCGTTGCAGTAGGTGATGACCCCTTTGGCATCTGTGGTGGAGATCAACCGTTGCTGAGCGGGGAAGGTACGTTCGCGCTGGGTAACGGGTTGGTTATTACGCATGGTTGTTCAATCCGCAAGGCTTTCAGGGGTTGTCGGCCGTAGCGGGCTTTTATTTAGCTTAATTTTGTAATAATCAGCTGGCCAGCATCGGGTAGGTAAACAACCCGAAGTGAAGCAGGTTCAGGCCAAAGTGCGTGGCAATGGCTGCACCCAGTCCGCCAAAGCGATAAGCCAGGCCATAACCGACGCCTGCAATGCTCGCCAGTAGCACCCACTGCCAACCTGCGCCAAGGTGCACCAAGCCGAATAACAGCGAAGCCAGCAGTAACGCGAGGTTCTCGCCGTAGGGCAGGTGCTTCAAGCGTTGGCTCAGCCCCCCTTGGATGTAACCGCGGAACAGCGCTTCTTCCACCAGTGTCACCAACAGCAGGTTATTCAGCACCCATAGCCAGGCCTGCTCCGGCCATTTCGGCGCCCAACTGATAATCCCCATCAAGGCTGCGCCGCCTAGCGCAGCGATCGCCGTCAGAGTTAACGCCAGCGCCGTGACGCAGATTGCCAGGCGCCACGAACGCCGCGCCACGATCCATGGGCAAGCCAGCAGTAGCCAGAAGCCAATCAGTGGCTTGTCCTGGTTCAGGTACATTGAAAATGGCACTGAATCAGGCGTGAAGCGCTTGGGCGCAATGCCACGCCCGTTGTAGAAGCCCGGCAGCCAGTGCATTGCCAACCCCAAGGCCAAAACGATGAACAACCCGTGGCCGAGATAGCGTGTCCACGGGTTGCGTTGCTGGCGTACGGCATACCCGGCGATCAGCAGCATGGCTACAGAGACTGCCGCCAGCAAGCCGAGTTGACCGTAAGTCAAGGCAACCACATAGCCAATGGAAAGAAGGGTCAGGTACAGCCAGGGCAGAGCGATCATGTGAAATCCTTGGAAAAAACTGGTCGGCATTATAGCGACCAGTGTGATTCGCAGGCATGAAAACTCCGCTACGCAAAACACCTGAGTGAAGCGATTGCAAAATTTGATCTCGGCTGGTTATAGTCGTCGCTTGTTCATCCCTTCACACAAGATCAGCCCATGCCAGCTTCCCCTCGCATAGCGGTATTCGATTCAGCGCTCAACGCTGTGGTCGTGCCGTGCGGGAATCAGCAGCCTGCGCAGATCAGTCACTACCCCCCACCTGTCAGTAGCACGCCGGTGTACGCAGTCGTATCACCGCCGGGTGTTGGCATTACGGGCTGATCAGCGAATCGCTGTTCCCTCCTGCCCGCCTGAAAAAAACCTACTGAGTTTCAGCCTTGGCTGAATTGGCTTTTTTGCCTGATTACAGGTGGTATCCATGTCTGTTCTTTCGAAACAATCCGTGGCCGCGGCGGCCTCGACGAGCCTGTTTGTCCTGCTGTGGAGCAGTGGCGCGATTTTCTCCAAGTTGGGCCTGGCCCATGCTTCGCCCTTTGCTTTTCTGTTGATCCGTTTTGCCATTGCCCTGGCGGGGTTAGTGGTTCTGGTACCGATGCTCAAGCTCAAACTTCCACGCCCCGGCAGGCCGATGCTGTATGCGGCAGCAACCGGGCTAGTGCTGTTGGGGGGTTATCAGATTTTCTATTTGCTGGCCCTGGACCTCAAAGTGACGCCCGGTGTGATGGCAACCATCATGGGCGTGCAGCCGATCCTCACCGTGGTGCTGATGGAGCGCCAGCGTTCCTGGAACCGGATGTTCGGCCTGGGCCTGGGGTTGGCAGGTTTGATCATGGTGGTTTACCAAGGCATCGGACTGTCCGGCATGTCGATGGCCGGGATGTTGTTTGGGCTGCTGGCGCTGGCGAGCATGACCTTTGGTTCTATCATGCAGAAGCGCATTACTGACAACCCTTTGGGCACGCTGCCGGTGCAGTACCTCGCCGGGCTATTACTGTGCTCAGTGTTTGTGCCGTTCCAGCCATTTCACTTTGAAAACAACGCCAGCTTTTACCTGCCGGTGCTGTGGATGGGGTTAGTGGTGTCATTGCTGGCGACACTGTTGCTGTACCGCCTGATCGCTCGGGGCAATCTGGTGAATGTCACCAGTCTGTTTTACTTGGTGCCGGCGGTGACGGCGGTGATGGATTACCTGATTTTTGGTAATCGGCTTGCATTTATGAGCGTGCTGGGAATGGGGCTGATCATTGTTGGGTTGGTGTTCGTGTTCCGTAAAAACTAGAGATCTGCGCCTCCCTCCTTCGCTTTGGGGCGAGGGGGGCTCAATAAGTGCACGGCGAGGTGTAGCCACAGCTGCCAGCGTCAATAATTTTTAATGGCCTTCATTCATGCTCCAATTTGATGCAATGACTTTATGATTTAATCACTGGCGTATTTGATCGCACCAAGACGGGGATTAAGTGCATGAAAATTTCGTTTGTTTAAATGAAGTGCGGTGACGCATTGGGCAGGATGATGAGGGTGAACCTATGCGTTACTCGAGTGTTTGGTTAGGTTCTTTGAGTGTTTCTGGTTTGGAGCACTCAGCCGTGCCGCAGGGGAGGGTGCCTTCACAATTGCAATAATATGACGCACCACTATGTGGATATTTCGAACTCCGTTACTGAATATGTTTAATGAACTTTCGCATGAGTGGAGTGTCTTCGGCGCTCATCAGGGTTTGATAGGCAGGGCCACCTCAGTGGTTGGCTCGCAGCGGTTGCGGGGTGTAGCACAATGACATTTATCTTTCGCGACGAATATATTCAAGCCTGTCAGTAAGGCTCGGCTCTAGGTAGTGCTGTGCGCGCTGGTCAAAGTGTGCGCGGTTTTGAGGCCCGACAACTGGTTGTAATGTAAGATTGTTCCTGCGGAAAAAAGCTGCAATAATTCCGTCTTTCTCAGGGCCCGTATCCGTGTTTCCTACATGGTATTAAGTTCGCCGCGAAGGAATATTGGTGTCTATTTATACATTGCGTAGTCCTTCTGCTGTGGAATCGCACGATTTTTGCACCGCAAAAGTGGCGGTATTGATGTGCACGTACAACGGCGAATCCTATCTGGCCGAGCAGCTCGACTCGTTTGAGCGGCAGACATATGCTAATTGGGCCTTGGTGGTCTCTGACGACGGCTCCCATGACGCAACGCTGTCGCTTCTTAACGATTACAGCGCTCGCTGGGGAGCTGAACGGCTTAAGGTTGTCGGCGGGCCGAAGAGGGGCTTTGCAGCCAATTTTCTCTCCCTGACGTGCCGTGATGATATCGAAGCCGACTTTTTTGCATGGTCAGACCAAGACGACATCTGGACTGACGACAAGCTTGAGGTTGCGCTTGCTTGGCTGCAGACTATTCCCACGGATGTTCCTGCTCTCTATTGCGGGCGTACCCAATTGATCAGTGAGCTGGGTGAGCCTATAGGGTTTTCACCTCGGTTCCTTCTGCCGCCTGGTTTCCCCAATGCGCTTGTTCAGAGTATCGCCGGTGGCAACACCATGGTGTTCAATCAGGCTGCTCGCGACCTGCTGCGCGAGGCAGGGGCGGACCTGGTTCTTCCTGCTCATGATTGGTGGGCCTATCAGTTGGTCTCGGGGGCGGGGGGCGTCATACACTATGACCCTGAACCCAAGATGCTCTACCGACAGCACAGTGAGAACCTGATCGGCAGTAACTCGGGCTGGACTGCACGCTTGGTTCGCCTGCGCATGGTCTTTCAAGGCCGATTCTATGAATGGAATGAGCAGAATATTCGCGCACTTGAGTCCATGGAGCATCGGCTTTGTGAGGAGCATCTGGCGACTCTTGTGCGGTTCAAGGTAGCAAGGGGCCAAACATTCATTCGACGCGTCCTGGGTATCCGGTTGGCTGGTCTGTATCGGCAAACTTTTATGGGAAACCTTGGGCTGACTCTCGCAACATTACTAAAAAAGATCTGACTTAATGACCATCTTAGTAACCGGCGGTGCTGGCTTTATCGGTTCGAACTTTGTATTGGATTGGGTCGCCCAGACGGACGAGCCGGTCATCAATTTGGATAAGCTGACGTATGCTGGCAACGTTGAAAACCTCAGCTCGCTCGAGGGTGATAAGCGCCACGTGTTCGTGCAAGGCGATATTGCCGACACCCAGTTGGTCGAGCGTTTGCTTGCAGAGCACACACCACGCGCCATCCTGAACTTCGCTGCCGAGTCGCACGTTGATCGTTCGATCCACGGCCCGGAAGATTTTATCGAGACCAACGTTGTCGGTACCTTTCGCTTGTTGGAGGCTGTGCGCGCTTACTGGAAAAAACTACCTGGCGAAGCGCAACAGACTTTCCGTTTTCTGCATGTGTCGACTGACGAAGTCTACGGCTCTCTGGCCAAGGATGATCCTGCGTTCACCGAGCATCACCAGTACGAACCCAATAGCCCTTACTCGGCGAGCAAAGCAGCGAGTGACCATTTGGTGAGGGCCTATCACCATACGTATGGCCTGCCGGTACTGACTACCAATTGCTCGAACAACTACGGTCCGTATCACTTCCCGGAAAAGCTGATTCCGTTGATGATCGTCAACGCATTGGCAGGCAAGGCGTTGCCTGTGTATGGCGATGGCCAGCAGATCCGCGACTGGCTCTACGTTAAAGACCATTGCAGTGCTATTCGCCGTGTCCTGGAGGTGGGTACCGTCGCAGAGGTCTACAATGTCGGTGGTTGGAACGAGAAGCCCAATTTGGATATCGTCCACACTGTTTGCGCCTTGCTCGATGAGCTGCGTCCGCGCTTAGACGGTAAACCCTACAGCGAACAAATCGCCTATGTGACGGATCGCCCGGGGCATGACCGCCGCTACGCCATCGACGCTCGAAAGCTTGAGCGCGAACTGGGTTGGAAGCCGACAGAAACGTTCGAAACCGGTATCCGCAAAACGGTCACTTGGTACCTGGAAAACCAGGAGTGGGTCAGCAACATACAATCCGGATCTTATCGCGAATGGGTAGAGAAAAATTACACCGAGCGCACGGTATGAGGATCCTTCTACTGGGTAAAAATGGTCAGGTGGGATGGGAGCTTCAGCGAAGTCTGGCGCCTTTGGGGCAAGTACTTGCGTTGGACTCCAGAAACCAGGATTACTGCGGTGACCTTAACGACCTCCAAGGGCTGGCTACGACTGTGCAGCGCTTTGCGCCAGACATTATTGTCAACGCTGCCGCCTACACTGCGGTAGACAAGGCCGAAAGCGAGCCGGACCAAGCACTGCGTGTGAACGCAGAGGCGCCGGCGGTGTTGGCCGCAGAGGCGCTGAAGCTGAATGCTTTGCTGGTGCACTACTCCACTGATTACGTCTTTGCGGGTGATGGCGATACGGCGTGGCAGGAAAGTGACCCGGTCGGTCCCCTCAGCGTTTATGGTTCCACCAAGCTCGCAGGCGAGCAGGCTATCCAGGCGTCCGGTTGCGCGCACCTGATCTTTCGTACCAGTTGGGTGTATGCCGCCAAAGGTAATAATTTCGCCAAGACCATGCTTCGCCTGGCACAGGAGCGAGACAGCCTGAATGTTATTGACGATCAGTTTGGTACGCCCACCGGCGCCGACCTGCTCGCCGATGTGACCGCACACGCTATTCGGGCGATGCGCCAGCAGCCGCAGCTGGAGGGTATCTACCACCTTGCGGCAGCGGGTGAAACCACCTGGTATCGCTATACGTGTTTCGTGCTGGAGCAGGCGCAGGCGGCTGGAGTGCAACTCAATGTCGCTCCAGCTTCCGTGGGGGCGATCGCGACCGCGGCATACCCCACACCTGCCAAGCGGCCCAGTAACTCCCGACTCAACACCCAAAAACTGCAGAATGCCTTTTCATTGCGCTTGCCTGAATGGCAAGCAGGTGTGGCACGGATGCTCATAGAAACACTAGAGAAATGAACATGCTTAAACGTAAAGGAATTATTCTGGCTGGCGGCTCAGGCACGCGTCTGCACCCTGCAACTTTGGCTATCTCCAAGCAATTGCTGCCGGTCTATGACAAACCGATGATCTACTACCCGCTGACCACGCTGATGCTGGCCGGGATCCGTGACATCCTGATCATCTCGACGCCGCAGGATACGCCGCGTTTTGAGCAATTGTTGGGCGATGGCAGCAATTGGGGGTTGAATATCTCTTATGCGGTGCAGGCCTCTCCAGATGGCTTGGCCCAGGCATTCATCATTGGTGAAGACTTTATCGGTAACGATCTGTCGGCACTGGTGCTGGGTGACAATATCTACCACGGCCATCATTTCAATGAGCTGCTCAAAAGCGCGATGCAACGCCAGGATGGTGCCAGCGTCTTTGCTTATCATGTGAATGACCCAGAGCGTTACGGCGTCGTTGAGTTTGATGCCCAAGGCAAGGCAATCAGCCTGGAAGAGAAGCCGCTTCAGCCCAAGTCGAACTACGCGGTAACGGGGCTCTACTTCTATGACCAGGACGTGGTCGAGATTGCCAAGAGCATCAAGCCTTCGCCACGCGGCGAGCTGGAAATCACCGATCTCAACCGTATTTATATGGAGCGCGGCAAGCTTTCTGTAGAAATCATGGGGCGCGGTTATGCTTGGCTGGATACGGGTACGCATGAGTCTCTGCTTGAGGCCAGTCATTTCATTGCTACACTTGAGCATCGTCAGGGGCTTAAAGTTGCCTGCCCTGAGGAGATAGCGTTTCGACAGAAGTGGATTGATGCTGAGCAGTTAGAGAGATTAGCGGCGCCTCTTTCTAAAAATGGATATGGTCAATATTTAAAGCGCCTCTTGCATGAGAAGATTTATTGATGAAAGCCACACCTTTAGAGATAGCTGAAGTTGTACTGCTCGAGCCCAAGGTGTTTGGAGATGAGCGTGGTTACTTTTATGAAAGCTTTAATCGGCGTGGTTTTGAAAGTGCCATAGGTCGTTCGGTTCAATTTGTTCAGGATAACCATTCATGCTCGGCTAAAGGTGTTCTGCGTGGTTTGCACTACCAGATCAAGCAAACACAAGGGAAACTTGTGCGGGTTGTGCGTGGTGAAGTATTTGATGTCGCAGTTGATATTCGTCATAGCTCCAAGACCTTTGGGAAATGGGTGGGTGTTTATCTTTCGGCAGAAAACAAGAAGCAACTGTGGGTGCCTGAAGGGTTCGCTCATGGATTTGTTGTGCTGTCGGAAACGGCAGAATTTCTGTATAAAACTACTGATTACTATGCGTCTGAACATGAGCGAAGCATTCGTTGGGATGATCCGGAAATCGGCATAAAGTGGCCATTCTATGGGGAAGTCACTTTGGCTTCGAAAGACCGTACGGCACCTCTGCTAAAAAATGCTGAGTTGTTTGATTAGCCCTAGCAAAAAAAGACCTTAGGCCGATTAATGTTTTTTAATCGGCCAGCGGTTGAATTAAATTCGGCGTCATCACCCCAAACACTCGTTTACCTGCGGCATGATTTTTATAAGCAGTTGAGTCCTGCTGTTTGCTTTAGGTTTATCTCCCCCCCCCGTCCTCAAGAATACCTATATCCAATCATCAGAATACCTTTTGCGTCTCGATGCGTCGAAATATAGGCGTTTCTATAGGGCGTGTGTCAAATTTTAGAGGCCCAGGCATAACCCATGAAGTGAGTCTTGGGTGTATGAGGCTGTAGCATCGTAACCGCTCCATGAGCTCCACATTCCAAGCCGAAATTTGATGTTCGATGCTGTGCTCCCGATCTCTTTCTGGAGCCAGCCCCTCATGATGCGACCCGACGCTAAAGTCGAAAAAGTCTATCTCTGCCCCAAACCCGTGGACTTTCGAAAATCCATTGACGGCTTGGTCGCTCTGGTTGAGTTGGATATTAAAGTCGCGGTATTCGATCCCGTGCTTTTCGTTTTCCTGAATCGCCCACGTAATCGTGTGAAAATCCTCTATTAAGAGCGCAACGGCTTTTGCCTTTGGCTCAAACGCCTCGAATCCGAACGGTTCAAAACATCGCCCGATAAAAGTGACTAAGCCATTGTGTTGAGCGTTCAAGAGCTGAACTGGCTGCTCGACGGCAATCATCCGCATCAGGTTTTAACGCCTCGCTTCGTGGCCTGAGCCGGTATAATCCTGGGCATGATTTCCCGGCCCGATGACCTCCCAGATGATCCTGCTTTGCTCAAGGAGTTGCTGCTTGAGGCGCTGGCTCGTCAGGCAAAAACAGCCGAAGTGTTGCAAGCGCATGAGGGCCATATCGTCTACCTGAAAGAGCAGATCGAGCTGCTGCGTGGCAGTTTGTTCGGGCGCAAATCCGAACAAACTGCCGAATCCAACACCCCGCAACTAGCCCTGTTCAACCAGCCGGAAAGCGACCAGATGTTGGCGGTCGAGCACGCGGAAGAAGAAGTGGTGGCGCCCACTGCGCGCCGTGGCAAGCGCAAGCCGTTGTCGGCAGACCTGCCGCATATCGAAGTCATTCATGAGCTGCCCGAGCACGAACTGACCTGCGCCTGCGGTTGCCGCAAACATGCCGTCGGCGAAGAAACTAGCGAGCAGTTGGACATCGTGCCGATGCAGATCTTGGTCATTAAGCACATTCGCAAAGTCTACGGTTGCCGTGACTGTGAAACCGCCCCGGTCCCCGCCGACAAACTCGCGCAGTTGATCGAAAAGAGCATCGCTAGCCCCAGCGTATTGGCGATGCTGCTGACCATCAAGTATGTCGATGGCTTGCCGTTGCATCGCTTTGAAACAGTACTTTGCCGACACGGTATCGACATGCCGCGTCAGACCCTGGCGCGTTGAGTGATCCAGTGCAGTGAACACTTCCAGCTGTTGCTGAACCCGATGCGCGACCGGTTACTGGAAAACCCAGTGATTCAGTGCGATGAAACGCGGGCGCAGGTGCTGAAAGAACCGGATCGCGACTCGACCAGCCAATCCTGGATGCGAGTACAGGCCAGTGGGCCGCCGGACAGAAAAGTTGTGTTGTTCGACTACACCTCCAGCCGTGCGCAGGAATTACCGTTGTGCCTGCTGGACAGTTATCGCGGCTACGTGATGGCCGAGGATTACGCGGGTTATAACACTTTGGCGTTGCAATCGGGCGTGGAGCGACTGGCGTGCATGGCGCATGTGCGCATGCAAGTTTGTTGATGCGCAAAAAGTCCAGCCCAAGGGTAAGATAGGGCGTGCAGATATCGCCCTGAACTTGATCAACAAGTTGTATGACATTAATCGTGAACTCAAGGACGCCAGTGATGAACAACGCTTTATCGGGCGTCAGGAAAAAAGCCTACCAATCCTGACCCAGTTGAAAAGCTGGCTGGAGAAAACCCAGCCACAGGTCACGGCGCAAAGCGCTCTGGGTAAAGCGGTACATTATCTGGCGAACAACTGGAGTCGGCTGGAACGTTACGTGGAGGTCGGTTTTTTACCGGTCGACAACAACGCCGCCGAACGAGCGATCAAGCCATTTGTCATCGGCCGCAAGGCTTGGCTGTTCAGCGATACGCTCAAGGGCGCCACGGCCAGTGCGCAGATCTATAGCCTGGTCAAAACCGCCAAGATCAACGGCCAGGAGCCCTATACGTGGCTGCGCCACGTACTGGAACGGTTGCAGCATGCCTCTCGGTCGAAGACTATGAAGCCTTACTGCTGTGGAACTGCTCGCCAGAGATGCCACGGTAAGCCGTTGCTCCGTCTTGCGGTAGGTGGGGTTCATGGATCGTATACGTAGCATCTAGAGTTCAAGATGGTATGATTGGAAGCGAGTCGTAACTCAATAATTTGTGTCTCAAGTGAAATGAGCTAAAAATCGGATGGGTTTATTATGCTAGGGAGAAGAGTGTCGATTGTTGCGCCTTTTTATAATGAGGCTGACAACGTAATGCTGTTCTACAATGCTGTCAAGGAAGTGATTGATAGTATTAAGTCGGTAACATTTGAACTGATTTGCGTTGATGATGGAAGCAGGGATGATACCCTAATTAGATTGATTGAGCTTTCCAATCAAGATGCTCGTGTACATGTTATCGAGCTGTCTAGAAATTTTGGGAAAGAGGCAGCACTGACGGCCGGGATTAGCGAAGCAATAGGTGATGCAGTAATTCCAATTGATGCTGATTTACAAGACCCTCCTGAGTTAATCGAGGCAATGATTAAGGAGTGGCAGTCAGGTTTTGAAGTTGTTTTGGCGAGGCGCGTTGATCGGAGCTCCGATACGTTCTTAAAACGAAAGACTGCTGAAATGTTCTACAGCTTTCACAACAAGCTGTCGAATGTTAAAATTCCAGAGAATGTCGGCGACTTCAGGTTGATGGACAGGG
This sequence comes from Pseudomonas sp. ArH3a, assembly GCF_022648765.1. Lineage (NCBI taxonomy): Bacteria > Pseudomonadati > Pseudomonadota > Gammaproteobacteria > Pseudomonadales > Pseudomonadaceae > Pseudomonas > Pseudomonas sp. ArH3a. Next base: position 5,161,908 of record NZ_CP080330.1, on the reverse strand, counting down.
TTGTCGTTGATGCTGTTTTGCAGCTTTCGGAGCAGCAGCGGTTTATGAAAGGTTTGTTTGCCTGGGTAGGATATAAAACCACAACAATTGACTATGTAAGGAGCTCGCGCGCTGCGGGAGATACAAAGTTTTCAGGGTGGAAGTTATGGAATTTTGCACTTGAGGGTATAACAAGTTTTACATCCGTCCCGTTAAAACTATGGACCTATATTGGGAGCGCGGGGGCGCTAGGTTCGTTATTGTATACTGTGTTCATTGTCGTTAGAACACTGGTGCATGGGGTTGATATTCCCGGTTATGCTTCTCTCTTAGTAGCTGTTCTGTTTATGGGCAGTCTGCAGTTAATTAGTATTGGTGTCTTGGGTGAATATGTCGGGCGGGTATACGCAGAATCCAAACATCGGCCCATCTACTTCATTAGAAAAAAATATAGAAAATAATCTGGTTGGATAGCATGACGCTATCCAAGTTACACAACAACATTTTGGGGCGAAACGTAAATGATTAAGGGTGATGAGTTGGGGCAAGCTCAGAAGGGAGGGGCGACAGACGAAGATAAAAATACTCCGATACCCCTAGCAAAACTATTGCTATTGGTTTCCATTATCGTCGTCTTAGGTATTGCTGCGTCCTTTGCTAAGGCACCGTTTGCATTCGGTGCTGCCGGAGACCATGCGTTATTTCACGCGTTTGGGCACTGGATTGCAAATGGTGATGTCTTTATCAGGGATTTTATCCATTTCCGAACGCCTGGCCCCTATTACTATTATGCATTGGTGCAGAGTGTGTTGGGGCAAACTTACTATGCTACAAGCTTCGCTCTTCTATTTGAAGCGCATGTAGGGCAAGCGGTGGCTAGTTTTTTTCTTGCGCTTGCCGCATCTAGAGTTTTTTGGGGGCGCGCATCATTGCTGCTGGCGTTTGTCGTAGGGCTATTGGTCGTCGCCTTACCACCTATTTATCAATTCAGAACTGCCATCCCCGCATTAGCGCTTGCACTCTATCTATTTTCTTTATTCAAGAGTGATAAGGATCATTTCGATAAGCCCGCAGCGCTTTTTGGTACAGGTTGTTTATTGGGGCTGAGCTATTGGTTTGGGCAGGAAGTTTTTGTCTTTCTGGCTCTGTCAATTGGAGTTGCAGAACTTTCCGTCTATGAGCGTAAGAAGACAAAGTCCGTCGCAGTGCGTGCACTGTTTCTGGTAGTTGGGGTGGCGATAGTCATCGTACCGGGTCTCTTATACTTTGCTAGCGTTGGCGTAAATCTGAAGGAATATTTTTATATAACGTTCTATTATGCTTTTTTTGTTCAGCCTAAAGGCATGGATATACCTTTTCCTACGCTGAGTATTCAGAATTCTATTTTTTATGTTTGGCTCGCTGTATATGTACTCGGAGCATCGCTATTTGCGTTGAGAGGAAAGTTGTTCACTCCCGCAGGTATCGTATTTTTTAGCTATATTGGGCTAAGATTGATATCGATGTTGGGTCGCGCAGACACGCTACATCTTCTATTTGCGATTTCTGAACTATTCATCTTGTTGCCTGTTGGTGTGCTGCTTTATTGGCAGAAACGAAAAGAAGTGCAGCGCTATCATTCGGCAATTATCGTGCTAGTGATGCTGTCTGTAATAATCGCCTTTGGCGTGAATGGTAAGTCCAGTGCACTGCTGCTAATACCTTTTGTGTTGTTGGCTATTGGCGTCTTTCAAAACAGAAAAGAAGTGCTCTTACTGGAATCCCATCTGAAGTATCCTGCTACTGGTTATTCAGGTTATATGGGGATGGCGAGTGTGCTAGGCGGCGCATTGGTCGTAATATTTACCTACCCATTCTCGTTTGACTCTCCGAATACGACGCTTCATGCGTTTAAGCAATTGCCGCAAAATAAGGTGCTTGGAGTTCAGGTCCCCATTGAGCGGAGAAACGAACTTGAGGCGGTTAGGGATATAATTCAACAGCGTAAAGCTTCTAGCATATTTAGCTATCCTGTGCGTGCTGAGTTTTATAGCTTTGCCTCGAAGCATGGGACCCGGTACGTTGAGTTTGCCCCTCAGACGACTGAAAGTGATGTAGAAGCTGCTATACGCGATCTCAAAAAGAACAAGCCAGAAATTGTGATCAAAGACCTTGATCAAGCTGCTTCACTTTCACCTATTTTGCATAAGCTCTCAGACTATATAAGCTCCGCTTACATACCAATCACTATACTTGAGATAAACAGTAAAATTGAGATACTGGTTCCGCGAGATATGCCGCAATCGGTCTCTCGGTTTTTTGACAGTGCGTACACCTATAACTTAGACCGAACACAAGTGACGGCTGGACTTCGTAGTTATGGGGGGGGACGTTCAGTACTCGTTCTCGCCGTCAATCGTGGAGTGGGGAGTTTTGTATTTAACCCTCCGTCTGCGGAGTATGTTGAGATCAAGGTTTATCCGGAGCCAGGAGCAGCAACAATAGGCCTGGTAGAAGTGATTCGCGGAGAAGCGGTGACTCGCAGGGTAGTCAGTGTGTTGGATGGGATAGTCCAAGTACCCGTGCCTTTAGGGACCGGGGAGGTGCGGGTGGAGCTGCAGAGTGCTGAGCCCGGAAAAGCTGTCTTGTGGGAGGACCCCAAGCTCGTGGGGGCGTCATTAAATGAATAAGCGATGGGCCTATCTTTTTGAGCTGTTCGTTAAGTTCGCGAGCGCAGGGCTGGTGGGCACCTGTGCCCATTATTCGCTACTTATACTGCTTGTGCAGGGTTTTTCTTTTAGCCCGGTGACTGCTTCGCTGGTAGGTGCAATAGTAGGGGCTTCAATTAACTATTGCCTGTCCTATTGGTTTGTTTTCAAAAGTGTTCGTAGGCATCGAGAGACGCTGTTGAAGTTTGCAATTATTGCAAGCGGTGCAGTCGTATTTAATACTTTGTTGATGTATGTATTGGTTAAGGCGGTAGGGCTACCTTATGTCTTTGCTCAGATACTCACAACGCTGACTACGTTAATTTACGGGTTTGTTGCAAACACGATTTGGACATTCGGGCACAAGGCGAAGTAAGGGTTTATTTATTGGTGCGCCGACGAATGTTGGCGCACTTTTTATATGAGGCGGGTTATTGTAGCTCGCAGCGTTAGAGGTTTGAACCTTTAACCCATAGTAACGTTTGAGCAATCGCTTCATTGAAAGGGGTATGGGGTGACCATCCCAAGTGGGTATGAGCTCTTGTAATATCCAATATGCTTATAGGTACATCCATGTTGCGACTTGGTAAGTAGTTGACGGAAATTGACTTTCCGAGGCTTGACTCAAGTGTGGATATGATCTGATTAATGCTTAATCCAACGCCTGAACCGATGTTAAAGATTTTCTGTTCCCCGGAGTGTGCTATAGCAAGATCAATCGCGTTGATCACATCATCTATAAATATATAGTCACGCACAACTGATCCATCTCCCCATACATCTATTGGCTCGTTATGAATCGCATGTTGCAAAAATGCGGCGATCGCCCCTTGATTTTTCTTATTTGTTTGATAAGGGCCGAATGGGTTTGCTACACGCAAAACGCAATAATCCAATTTATATAGGTGGTGATAAAGAGAAAGATACTTTTCGATCGTAAGTTTGCTTACTCCGTACGCGGTTATGGGGTTGTTTTCAGCGGTTTCTGGGGTGGGAATTATAGACGGAGCACCATACACCGTACCGCCAGAAGATATGAATATTATTTTCTTTACGCCAGAGTTAACGCATGCATCCAGCAGGTTTAATGTTGATACGACATTTGCCTTTAGGTCTGCAACTCTATTGATGTTTGCGCTCGCGGGCGTCGTTGCGTTGACTAAGTGTATTACTGTGTCGCAGTCAGTTATAGCGTTTGCAATTTGGTTGACGTCGGAAAAGTCACCTTCTACCCATTTGCACTTGCTGAACGCAGATGGATACATGGGGTTACGACCAAAAGCTTTTAGGTTTTGGTATTTGTTTCCCAGCTTTTCGCACAGGCGAGAACCTATGAAACCGCTGGCGCCGAAAACTATGCATCGCTGACTAGTGGGCATTGGGAAATCCTATTTCTCAGCTGTCTATTTCAATCAAGGCATTTTTTAGTTTCATCGCTTCTGCATCCCAACTGGAGAGGTTGGCTGTTTTTAACCCTTGCTCTCGGATGGTCGCACTCAATTCGACGTCGGTTAAAATACTGCAAATGGCGGACGCTAAGTCTTCTGGAGTCGCCTTGGTAAGCACCGAGTTTTCGTCATTTAAGAGCCATTCAGTGCAAGGGCTTTTGTTGCTGACGACGGGTACGCCGCATGCCATTAGCTCAAGTGGTAGTAGTGATAAGTTCGTAAAGGAAAGCACAAGTGCCACGTCACATTGGTTGTACAGGTCGGGTAGCTCATTTACGTTTAACGTGCCCGCATTGAGATGCTCAAAGGGTATCTCGTAAGTGGATACGTCCCAGCCGGCAAAGATGACTTTGACGTCGGGCAGCTTCTTAACGACCTCATTGAGGGTGAGAAGTCCTAATTCAAACGCGCGCCTTGGCGTAGGCGGACGCGCATAGAAAAACACCCTTTTAATTTGAGGTTCTCTACGCGTCATCAGGCGATAGTGATCGCGATCAAATGAGAAACTGAGAGCATACGCCTTAGCTTGGTGTTTTTGCTCAAGCTTTTCGGCTAACCAGCCGCCCGCAGTGATGCACGTGAAACCAAATGAGTACGTTGCTTCTGCCATCGCAGACTCTGCGCCCGCAGCATAGAAGTAAGGCTCATAATCCTGTACGAAATAACACTTGTGATGGGTGTTGGAAAAATTTCGGACGTAATACGCCGTTTGCCAAGATGTGGCCATTGTATAATACGCAGCCGGAGCACTTTCTAAGTTGTCGTATATGTCTGCCTTGATAGGAAAGAACCATTCGGTAATTTGGTTCTTTGCTTCCACTAGATCATATTTCGAGTGCGCACCCACAATAATGACTCGGCAGTCATAGCCAAGCTGTTCAAGTTGGTATACAAACCTGAATATATTTAAGTGGCCGCCTGAGCCCCTTCCGTACGGAGGGATGACCCAGTTGATTGTGTTGCTCTTAGCGTTCCCATCTTTATATTTTTCTGTTGTGGGCTTGTACAGAACGAAATCGTAAAAACCTAATACGTCAGTTTTTTGGAAAAGCGAGACCGACGTTTTTTGAATATTATCAGATGTCTTTCTAAGCAGTGAAAGAAAGCCATGTGTTCGATAGTAGGCAGTTGCCTGTTTTAGTTTCTGCTTTAACATTTTGATGCTCATAACCACTCCCTATTGAGCAAAAAGTTTTTTGTCGCGTGAGATTCTATTTCTTATAAACGCAGGGATACGCTCTCCCCTGGCCCCGAGGTAGTGTCCGACAACACGCATAACATTATCCAGTACAGCAAAAATAATGACGCTAGGCGATTTTCTCAGCAGTCCCAAACTGCGTCCATAGGCGATATCACGCTGGCTTAATGCAGCAATTGATTTGCACATGGATGATAAGTTTGGACACAGGATATAGCCAAAGAATCGCTTGAATGCATAGCTTTCATCGAAGCTGCGTTGAAGGCGCTCATAAAGGGTGTAGTCGTGGGAATGATATACCACGCCTTCTTCGGAATACGCTTTGTAGTAACCGGCTTCTATAATTTGCTTGGCCCAAGACTGATCTTCAGCGAAGTCGACGTCAGGGTAGGGTATAAGTGCCCATACCGATCTGCGAATCAGTGCATTATTGTCGGAAAAGAAGTGAAGGAACTGCCGGTAGCCTACGTCAGTTGAGTAGCGTGCCGGATCATCCATGAACACGATGGGCGCAGCTTTGAAGCCACTGAAATGCATCTCCAATTCTCTAGTAGTAAAGAGTGAGGCATGGGGGTAGGCAATGTGGCGACCGAACACGCCGGCAATTTTTTCATCGCTTTCGGCAATGTCAACAAGATGCTGCAGCCATTGGCTCGTTGCTGGTTTTGCATCATGTGTTATAACCGCAATGTACTCACCTGACGATTGAGATATTGCGAAATTCCTGGATCTTCCATGACCGAACTCGTGGGCAGGAATTTCCAGCAATGTCACTTCAGGGTACTGTTTTACAAAGTCGACTGTTCCATCTTTGGAGCCTGAATCGATTACGACTATTTCAAATGGCCAATTAGTCTTCTGCGCGAGCACGGCATGTAATACCTCCTTGAATATAGCTCCAGGATTTTTGGTGGGTATTATCACCGATGCTTTAATAGTGCTCATATGTTGCTCGCTTGAAATGAAACGTTATTCATATGGTTTCTGGTTTTCTTGAAGCTTTTGAATAAGAGAATCTTTAGCTTGTATTTGCTCAGCGGCATTTTCTTTTTCTTTTACGTTGATGAGTTTAAGCTCGTCAATTAATTTTTCGCGATACTGTATTTGTTGTTGGGCATTTTCTTTTTCTTTGCTGAGCAATTCATTGAGATCGTCAATCATTGCTTGGCGATAATTGATCTGCGCGACTGCGTTCTCTTTCTCTGCACCTAGCATCTTTTGAAGGTCTGCCAGTTGTGCTCTGACGATACCCTCTCGATAGCAGGCTTTGCCATGGCCAAGCTTATAGAGGTTATCTATAGATGAAGAAAATTCAGTCGTTTCTTGAGGCGAATGGCTGAATAAACTTCTTAGGAAGGAAAATATTTTATCATGCTTGCCGCTGTCGAGCGTCGATACAGAAGTGGGAGCAGTTAGAATTTCTACTATCTTGCCGACGTCTTGGGAGCACGTTGCAAAATTATTAAACAGAACACCGTTTTCGGGGTCTGAGAAGTATTCTGTTATTTTATGTGAATAGTCGCCCACATAGGAGATATTATTAATACCATAGGAATTGGAGATGATGTTTCCGTGGAGGCTAGAACCAATAAAGCCTTCGCAGCCCGCGATGATAGACACTTTTTGTTCCAGCGTGATATTGCTGTATCTTTGTTGGCTGACGACGATATAGCCTGTGAGTTCGCTTAGTGCATGTAAGAATTCAGTGTCACCCAGGCACCCACCGATCTCAATCAGAACGAAGCGTTTCCCCGTCAACGCTTCCACTTCTTTTAGCGTCTGTGCGACTTCTGAAAGTGTACCGCACACGTCAGCATGGCCTTGAAAGCAGAAGTACCCGGGTTGGTGGTCTGGTAATAACGACAGTGCGTTATTTTTGCACTCGTCTCTGCTTAGGAATATCGGCAAGCAGTGAACGAAGTCAGGCACTATCTGCAGGTCAATAGTGGGTGCTGTGCTTCTTAACAGTTGTGCGCTACGCTCATCTCTGACGCCTACAGAAATGGCACGAGATAAGCTGTTAGCTATAAAAATAGAGAAGTCTTCCTCAATGACGTAGGGCAGACCCACTCCCAGCAGCGCCAGGCGCCGTTGCGATGTGGCGGTAGGCGACAATATATGGCTGAATGTGAGCTGTGGCGAGTGGGTACCGTATATAGGGTACAGTGAATAATCATCGTCGCGGATCAGGTCGCCTCCGCCGATGAGGATAAGATCGAAGCTGCCCTCGCTGTCATCTTTATCTAGCTTGTTGAGCGCGTTATAGGGGACTTGGTCGGAGTAAAGTAATGCTGTCGGTTCGGTAGGGCTATAGGCCTTGAAAACCAATTCTGTGTCGCTCGGCAATAAATGCTTTAGTATCCGAACAGTGACCCAGGGAAAAAGTAAGTCACCAAGATTGTCTAGGTCGAATGTACCAATCTGTGCGATTTTCATCTACTTTAAGTACTCAAGTTGGACTTTTGATTTCAGATCAAATAAACCAATAATCACTTGATCTGAGAGTATTGTCAGTTTTGCCGCCTCATAGCGCCGATCGAGAGGCGTACTGACTCCATCTATGTAGTTAGAGAGGCCGAGTGATAAGGAATATTCTGCCGGAGCAAGGCTGATGACCTGCCGAAATGAAACCTGGATAGAGTTGCCTTTGGACTGTTTGCCAAGAGGATATCCAAGGTAATGTGTATTGCCACTGTACAGTTCTATACCGCGTCTATCTTTAATGTAGAAACCCGCGACAGGGTTCTCAATATCATCGAAGAATTTTATCGTCAGTCTGATCTCAACGGGTTCGTCATTGTGAATACTGCCGTCGAGCAATACCCCTTGCTCGTTGTACACTGCAAATTTTTCGATAATCGCCGATTTGTTGCCGTATCGATATTCCGATTCCTCGTCCGTGCTCGAGCTTACAGGTCCATTCAGTGTGGGGGGGGGGGCGACCGTGCTGGATGGATTTTGTACCTCGTTAACCGGCTCTTCAGGTGCGGCAAGCAACTCATCGTCTTTTGAGTTGATTTTTATGTATTCGTTGACGACGTCTTTTGGGTCGCCAATTTTAATCAAATTGCCTTTGTGAAGGAGGATCGCTTTATCACACAGTAGTTTTACTGAGGTGACATCATGCGAAACGAACAGTAATGTAATTCCCGCTTCTTTAAGTTGCTTGAGTCGTTCAAAGCACTTTTGTTGAAAAAAAACATCCCCGACTGCAAGTGCCTCATCGATAATGAGTATTTCCGGATTACTGTGAATGGCAACAGAAAACGCCAAGCGGATGAACATGCCACTAGAATAAGTTTTGACTTGTTGGTCTATGTATTGTTCGATTTCAGAAAAATCAACGATGGCTGAAAAGCGCTCGTCAATTTCTTTTTTACTCAGGCCCAGTATCGATCCATTTAGGTATATGTTTTCACGGCCAGTGAAATCGGGGTTAAAGCCTGCACCTAATTCCAAAAGCGCTGCGATTCGGCCATTTTTTTGGATGGTGCCAGTGCTTGGCGTCAACGTACCGCAGATCATTTGAAGAAGTGTGGATTTCCCCGACCCATTTCGACCGACAATTCCGACAGAGTCGCCTTTGTTTACGTCAAAACTAACAGGGTTGAGGGCCCAGAAGTCTTTATAAAAAAGATGCTTTTTGTCGCCAAAAACGCGAGAGAATATAAATTGTTTTAGGCGGTCTTCTGGTTTTGCGTAGATATGATAGTTTTTGGATACGCCAATAACTGAAATGGAAGGCATATTTTTATCTACTGTAATATTAGAGGACATCTGCGAAACCCTTCCGTGCTTTTTGGAATAGTGCATATCCCACTACAAACAATATTATGCTAGGCCCAAACGAAATTATATAGGTCTGCCAGTCGATAGTATGGCCTTCAATAAGCACCGCTCTGGTTTGTTCGATTATGTTTGTCAGGGGGTTAAGTCGCAGCCAGGATTGAAAGGCGATAGGTAGGGCGCTGACAGGGTAAAAAATAGGGCTTAAAAACATTAACACGCTGGTCAGTACGGCGATAAGTTGTCCTATGTCTCGCAGGTATACACCCGCGGCAGCAAGGATCCATAGAATGCCGGCAGTTGAGAGCAGCAGGGGGAGGATAATCAAGGGGAACAACAGTGCTGTAACGTGAATGCTCTCGTTGACGAAAAGCTGGGCGGCGAGCAGTACGCAGCAGCTAATCGCTAGCTGGAATAGCGCAGACCCGATGGCAACAAATGGTAGGATTTCGAGGGGGAAAACGATTTTTTTAACATAGTTAACGTTTGATGTGATTATTTGTGGGCCTCGCAATAGGCATTCTGCGAAAAAAGTGTAAATCATCAGGCCTGCAAATAACATGATTGCAAAATCTGCTTTGCTGGTGGGAATAACATTGTTCCAGCGTGACTTGAATACTTCTGAAAAGACAAATGTATAGATGCCCAGCATAAATAAGGGAGTAAAGAATGCCCAGCCGAGCCCGATGAGTGATTCTTTGTATTTAACTTGGATCTCTCGCCTCACCATTCCGTAGATGAGTTGTCGATGGGTTGACAAGGTTTTCACGATCGCAAGCATTACAATTCCTACTTGATTAAAAGCTAAATAATTTGATGTATAGGTTTAATGTGGAAGCTTTAAGACGATTGGCGTCATCATATTTATGTTTTTTCAAAGATTTTTGCATTGTCTACACTAAATTTCATTATTATTCACTTTGTGCAAATCTGTCAAATTGTTTCTTTCGTCTGAATTCATGTGACGGCATTCAAAATCATCAGGCAACGATTGGCCGCCGACTCCTATTTTGATTGATGGAGCTTTATGATTTAGCCTGCTCCGCACTGTGTTTGTATAGACCTGCTGCAGGGGGGTCGAGGGTTAGAGGTTGGCAGTGACCATAGTTTCAAAGTCCGTGTTGTTGTTCGGGTTTTTTGCAACTTATATTTGTCAATTCGACAGTTTACGGCGCTTGATTGATCCTAAGTGTGTATTCCCCCTAGCACTGTTGGGGCGATGGGCTAACGCTAAACTCGGATTGGGTGCTGGGCATTCATTTTTTGCATTTTCTTAGGCATCACGTTCCATGCTGCGCTTTTCATAACCAGTGGACCGGGTTTTCACTTCGGACATAGCCAATTGTTTAAAGTTTCGTGTCTGATATAGGTCGAGAGCAAGGATTGGCGGCTTGCCGTGGGGGATTTAGCAGTGGCCACGCTTTCTGAGGGGAGTGTAATGTTTACGAAAATGCTTTCTTTAGCCTGTTTAGGTTCTAATCGGCGCGCCCATGAAAAATCCGACACTTTTCTCTTAAGTCCATAGAGACCTCCCATCTCCCTACAACGCTTTAGCCAATTTCCCAGGCCGCAACACCAACCACAACGCCCCCGCAATCAACACCCCGCCATACACATGCGCCATCGACAACGGCTCATCCAACAGCAACGCCCCCCACAGCACCCCAAACGGCGGAATCATAAACGTCACCGTCATCGACTTAACCGGCCCTATGGACGACAGCAAGCGGAAGTACAGAATGTAGGCAAACGCCGTACACACCAATCCCAATCCCAGCAAAGACGCCCACACCTGCCAGCCACCCCAGCTCGCTGGCGGATGGCTGATGGCGCTATAGGCGAAGAAGGGCAGCAGAAACAAGGTGGCGCCGAGCATGCTGCCCAGCGCCGCGAGTCGGCTGTCCAGCCCGCCGCGTTGATCCAGCCAGCGCCGCGCCAGGAACCCGGCAAAGCCATAGCAGGTGGTCGCCAGCAAGCAGGCCAGCGCGCCCATCAACAGTTGCAGGTCAAACGCCACTGGCCCGGCGCGAGTCAGTACGCCCACGCCGAACAGGCCCAGGCTCACCCCGGCGATTTTCGACGGCGTCAGGCGTTCGCTGAAGAACAGCCCGCCGATCAGCACGCCCATCAGCGGCGTGGTGGCGTTGAAGATGGCCGAGTAGCCCGCCGGCAGTACTTGGGCCGCCACCGAGTACATGGTCGCGGGGATGCCGGAGTTGATCACGCCTAGCAGCAGTACGGTCTTGAATTTGCCCTGGAAGTCCCAGTTCACGCGCATTGCGGTCAGGATCACCAGCAAACCGGCGGCGGCGATCGACACGCGGAAAAACGCCGTCGGTACGCTGCCGATTTCTGGCGCGATGATGCGCATGAACAGGAAGCTTGCGCCCCAGATGGCAGCCAGCCCCAGTAGGTACAGGGTGTCGACAGGTCTCACGGAATACTCCTACATCAATAAGGCGGCGAGTGTTGCGCAGAGGCCTGTTCGACACAATTGCTAATTACAGGACAAACCGCGTCACCATGCCGTTGAGGTCCACGGCCAGGCGCGAGAGTTCCTGGCTGGCCGCTGAGGTCTGGGTGGCGCCGGCGGCGGTTTGGGTGGACAGGTCGCGGATGTTGACCAGGCTGCGGTCGACGTCACGCGCCACCAGTGCCTGTTGCTCGGCGGCACTGGCGATCACCAGGTTGCGCTCGCTGATCTGCGAGATTGCGGCGGTGATTTTCTCCAGGGCGCTGCCCGCGCTGTTGGCGCGTTGCAGGGTTTGGCCGGCATGTTCGGCGCTGCTGTTGAGGGCGTCGACGGTGTCTTGGGTGCCTTGTTGGATGCCGGTGATCATCTGCTCGATTTCTTCGGTGGAGTCCTGAGTGCGTTGCGCCAGCGAACGCACCTCATCGGCCACCACCGCAAACCCACGCCCGGCTTCGCCTGCACGCGCAGCTTCGATGGCGGCGTTGAGGGCCAACAGGTTGGTTTGCCCGGCGATGCCGCGGATCACTTCCAGTACCTTGCTGATGTCCTGGGCCTGCACCGCCAGGCCTTCGGCTTTGTTCGAGGCGCCGAGCACTTCGTCCACCAGGTTCTGGATCGAACTGATGGTTTCGCTGATCTGATAGTGGCCGTGCTTGCTGTCTTCGTCGGATGCCTTGGACGCCTCGGCGCTGGACACCGCATTGCCTGCCACTTCGTCCACCGCTGCGCTCATTTCGGTCACGGCAGTCGCGGCTTGTTCGATTTCATCGTTCTGCGCTTGCAGGCCACGGGTGCTCTGTTCCATCACCGAGCTCATCTCTTCGGTGGCGCAGGCCAGTTGCTGCGCTGACTCGCTGATGCCGCGGACTGTGGTCTGCAGTTGCGCTTGCATGGTGGCCAGGGCGCTGAGCAATTGCGCCGCTTCGTCGCTGCCGTGCACCTTGATCGGTTGGCTCAAGTCGCCACCGGCGATGGTGCGCGCTACGGCCAGGGCCTGGCTGATGGGGGTTGTGATGCTGCGGGTCAGCAGCCAGGCCAGTAGTAAGGTGGCGATCAACGCGCAAGCGATGATCAGGCCGACCACCCATTGCGCGCGGGAATACATCTGTGCGGCTGAGCTGGCTGCGTCTTCCACGCCTTTTTGATTGAAGGTGATCATGTCCTCCAAGCGCTTGTTGAGGACGCTACCTTGTGGCGCAAGGCGGCTGGTGAGCAGGTCGATGGCGTCTTGCTGCTGATCCTTGTCCACCAGGGCAACCATCTGGCCAACGATCGTGAGGTAGGTGGCTACGTCGCCTTTGAGCTTTTTCAGCAGGTCGGCTTCTGCCTCGCCACTGGTCAGGCCTTCGTGATGGGTCAGCAGCGTTTGCAGCTCGTTGCTCTGGCGGCTGATCAGGTTTTTGCTGTTGTCGCGAATACGCGACTCGTCGGTGCTCGCCAGGCGCAAGGCTTCCAGGCGAATACTGGCCACAGAGGCTGCGGCGTCGTGGATATTCTCGATGCTCGGCATCCACGATTCCTCGATAACCAGCGCGCTTTCGCGCAACTTGGCCATCTGCCCCAGGCCAAACAATCCGACAACGACCAACATACTGGCCAAAACCGAAAAACTCAGACTGGCACGCAGTCCGATCGGCATATTCCTCAATGACATCTCAATGCTCCTTAGGCGATTAGAACCTGTTCCCGGATCGGTCTTCAGACCTTGTTAGGATGGGAGGGGGCGCGCTGTATATCAAAGTGCCACTAAGGTGGTAATCAGGGTTTCCCCTACGCTGTATCAATTCGGTTGCACATGTTGTGAAAGGTCGGTTTCGCAGGTTTTTTCGGCGTAAAGCGCCAGGCCACGCGGTTGCAGGCCTGTAAGTGATGGCAGTGCGACGTGTTGCTGTGTTTATTGACCGTACGGTCGAATTATGGAATCTGAAAATAAATCTGCGATGTGTACACACTTGTACAAAGTGACCCGAAAAATCCTCCTTCTCCTGCCCCCGTTCACTGGCTAAGCTCAGGGCTTCCAGATGCCCGCTAGAGGTTTCCCGCATGTCGCAATCCGCCCTCGCTATCGCCCGTATGATCCTCGACGGCTTCGACGATTACCGTGAGCACTTCCGCCAGATCACCGACGGCGCCCGTGAACGGTTCGAAAAGGCCCAGTGGCAGCAGGGGCAGGCGGCTTCGGCGGCGCGCATCAACTTGTATGAGGAAAAAGTCGCTGAAGTGACGGCGCGCCTCCAGGCCAGCTTCGATGAGGCTGCGTTGCTGGAGATCGACATGTGGCCGGTGGTCAAGAGCGCCTATATAAGCCTGATTGACCTGCGCTTCGACGATGAACTCTCCGAGACTTGGTACAACTCGATCTTCTGCGGCCTGTTCAGCCATGACTTGATCAGCGACGGCTGCATGTTCATCCACACCACCCGGCCGAGCCTGCGCCGCGCGCGGGCGGCGCAAACCCGCACCTATAAACCAGCCGGCGACCTCGCAGCGATGCTGGCGCAGGTCTTCGCCGATTACGCGTTCAGCGAGCCCTACGCCGACCTGGCGGCCGACCTGCGCCGCCTCGAAACCCAACTGCGCGAGAACCTGCCCGACTGGGTGTGCAAAGACCCGGACCTCAACGTCGAGCTGTTTTCCTCGGTGCTCTACCGCAATAAAGGTGCCTATCTGGTAGGGCGCATCTACACCCGCGACGAACAATGGCCCTTGGTGATTCCGCTGCTGCACCGTGAAGGGCGCGGCATCCAGATCGATGCGCTGATCACTGACGAAGCCGATGTGTCGATCATCTTCTCGTTCACCCGTTCCTATTTCATGGTCGACGTGCCGGTGCCGGCGGAGTTCATTGGCTTTCTCAAGCGCATCCTGCCGGGCAAGCACATCGCTGAGCTCTACACGTCCATCGGCTTCTACAAGCACGGCAAGTCGGAGTTCTACCGCGCGCTGATCAACCACCTGGCGACCACCGATGATCAGTTCATCATGGCGCCCGGCGTACGCGGCATGGTCATGAGCGTGTTCACGCTGCCGGGCTTCAACACGGTGTTCAAGATCATCAAGGACCGTTTTTCGCCGTCGAAAAACGTCAACCGCGCCACGGTGATCGAGAAGTATCGCCTGGTCAAAAGTGTCGACCGCGTAGGGCGCATGGCCGACACCCAGGAGTTCGCCGACTTCCGCTTCCCCTTGAGCAAGTTTGAACCCGAGTGCCTGGCCGAGCTGTTGGAAGTCGCCGCCGGCACCGTCGAAGTGGAAGGCGACACGGTGCTGATCCGCCACTGCTGGACCGAGCGGCGCATGACCCCGCTCAACCTCTACCTCGAGAACGCCAACGACGCTCAGGTGCGCGAAGCCTTGGACGACTACGGCCTGGCCATCAAGCAACTGGCGGCGGCGAATATCTTCCCAGGCGACATGTTGCTGAAGAACTTCGGCGTCACCCGCCACGGCCGCGTGGTGTTCTACGACTATGACGAAATCTGCTTTCTCACCGAGGCCAACTTCCGCCACATCCCCGCACCGCGCACGCCGGAGGATGAAATGGCGTCGGAGCCCTGGTATTCCATCGGCCCGCTGGATGTGTTCCCCGAAGAATTCCCGCCGTTCCTGTTTGCTGACGCCGGCCAGCGCAAGCTGTTCAATGAACTGCATGGCGAGTTGTACAACGCCGACTACTGGAAAGGCCTGCAGGAAGCGATTCGCGCCGGCAAGGTCATCGACGTGTTCCCGTACCGGCGCAAAGACCGCGATAACGAATGAGGGGCGCGCGCGTTGGCGGTTTTCTGCGACAATCCGCCCCCTGCATAAATAGACGACCCATACGTACCTGATGACTGACCAAGCGCCCGCTATCGACCCACTGCTGAAAAACCTCGATCACGCCATGCTCGCCGACCGCCACCGCTTGCGGCGCCAGTTGCTCGAGCTGCGCAAGAAGCCCGATGAGGAGAAGCTGGCGCAGTGGGTTACGCGCATGCAGGCGTCCTGCGCCCAGGTCACGGCGCGGCGTGCCAGCCTGCCGGTGATCCGCTATGACGACAGCCTGCCGATTGCCGCCAAGCGCGACGAGATCAAAGAAGCGTTGCTCAAGCATCAGGTGCTGATCATTGCCGGCGAAACCGGCTCGGGTAAAACCACCCAGCTGCCGAAAATCTGCCTGGAAATCGGCCGTGGCCAGTACGGCCTGATCGGCCACACCCAGCCGCGCCGAATTGCCGCGCGCAGCGTCGCCAGCCGCGTCGCCGAAGAACTGGCCACGCCGTTGGGCGCATTGGTCGGCTATCAGGTGCGTTTCGAAGACCAGAGTGACTCCAACACCCTGATCAAGTTGATGACCGACGGCATCCTGCTGGCGGAAACCCAGAACGACCGTTACCTGGAACGCTACGACACGATCATCGTCGACGAAGCCCACGAACGCAGCCTGAACATCGACTTCCTGCTCGGCTACTTGAAAACCCTGCTGCCGCGTCGCCCGGACCTGAAAGTCATCATCACCTCGGCGACCATCGACCTGGAGCGTTTTTCCAAGCACTTCGACGATGCGCCGATTGTCGAGGTCTCGGGCCGCACGTTCCCGGTGGACACGTGGTATCGCCCGCTGACCCTGGAGCAGGACGAGGAGGGCAACCGCGTCGAAGACGACTTGACCGTCGACCAGGCGATCCTCGCCACCCTCGATGAAATCGCCGCTTACGAGCGCAGCGAACGCCGCAGCCCCGGCGATGTGCTGGTGTTCTTGCCGGGTGAGCGCGAGATTCGCGACGCCGCCGAAATGCTGCGCAAGGCCCAGCTCAAGCACACTGAAATTCTGCCGCTGTACGCGCGCCTGTCACCGGCCGAACAGCAGCGTATTTTCCAGTCCCACCCAGGCCGTCGCGTGGTGCTGGCGACCAACGTCGCGGAAACCTCGCTGACCGTGCCGGGCATTCGTTATGTGATCGACAGCGGCACTGCGCGCATCAGCCGCTACAGCTACCGCGCCAAGGTGCAGCGCCTGCCGATCGAGGCGATTTCCCAGGCCAGCGCCAACCAGCGTAAAGGTCGGTGCGGGCGGGTCGAACCGGGCATTTGCATCCGCTTGTACAGCGAAGAAGACTTTATCGGCCGCCCGGAATTTACCGACCCGGAAATCCTGCGCACCAACCTTGCCGCCGTGATCCTGCAGATGCTGCACCTGCGTCTGGGTGAGATCACCGATTTCCCGTTTATCGAACCGCCGGACGGCAAGGCCATCAGCGACGGTTTCAACTTGCTGCAAGAGCTCTCGGCGGTGGACCGCAACAGCCAGCTCACGCCGTTGGGCCGCCAGCTGGCGCGCCTGCCGGTGGACCCGCGCATGGGCCGCATGCTGCTCGAAGCCGCCAAGCTCGGCAGTTTGCAGGAAGTGCTGATCGTCGCCAGCGCGATGTCGATCCAAGACCCGCGCGAGCGCCCGCCCGAGCGTCAGCAGGCAGCCGATCAGGCTCACGCCCAGTGGAAGGATGCGGATTCCGACTTCGCCGGTTTGGTTAACCTATGGCGCGGTTTTGAAGAGCAGCGCCAGGAACTGACGGCCAGCCCGTTGCGTAACTGGTGTCGTAAGAACTTCCTGAATTACTTGCGGCTGCGCGAGTGGCGCGACTCGCATCGCCAGTTGAGCCTGATTTGCCGCGACATGCAGTTGACCGTCAATAAAGAGCCGGCGGACTTTGCCAAGCTGCACAAGGCCGTGTTGTCCGGCCTGCTCAGTCAGACCGGGCAGAAAACCGAAGACGGTGATTACCTTGGCGCGCGGCAGCGGCGCTTCTGGATTCATCCGTCCTCGGGCATCGGCAAAAAGCGCCCGCAATGGCTGATGGCCGCCGAACTGGTGGAAACCACCAAGCTGTATGCGCGCATGGTGGCGAAGATTGATGCCGACTGGATCGAGCCGTTGGCTGGGCACCTGATCAAGAAAAACCATTTCGAACCGCACTGGGAAAAGAAGCGCGGCCAAGTGGTGGCGTTTGAGCAGATCACCCTGTTCGGGTTGATTGTGGTCGGGCGCCGCCCTGTGCATTACGGGCCGATTGACCCGGTGGTGTCCCGCGAGCTGTTTATCCGCGAAGGCTTGGTGCGTGGCGAGATTCAGTCCCGGGCCAAGTGCCTGACGGCCAACCAGCAACTGCTGGAGCAGCTCGACGAACTGGAAGCCAAGGCGCGCCGCCGCGACATCCTGGCGGACGAAGAAACCCTGTACGCCTTCTACGATGCGCGCCTGCCGGCAGAGATCCACCAGACCGCCACGTTCGACAGCTGGTACAAGGTCAACAGCCAGAAAGACCCGCAACTGCTGATCATGCGCGAGGAAGACGTGCTGGCCCGCGAGGCCAGCGAAGTCACCGCCGCGCATTACCCGGACACCTTGCACTTGGGCGATTTGGCCCTGGCCTTGAGTTACCACTTCGAACCCAACCACCCGCGCGACGGCGTGACCCTGCGCGTGCCGGCGCCACTGCTGCCGGCATTGCCGCCGGAGCGCCTGGAATGGCTGGTGCCGGGTGTGATCGAGGCCAAGTGCATCGCGCTGGTGCGCAACCTGCCCAAAGCGTTGCGCAAAAACTTTGTACCGGTGCCGGATTTCATCAAGGCGGCGCTGCAACGCATCGAATTCGGCCAGGGCTCGCTGCCCCAGGCGCTGGGGCGCGAACTGTTGCGCATGACCGGCGCGCGGGTCAGCGATGAAGCCTGGGCGGAAGCGGCGCAGCAGGTGGAAAACCACCTGAAGATGAACCTGGAAGTGGTCGACGGTCAGGGCAAGTTCCTCGGCGAAGGCCGTGACCTGGCCGAGCTGACGGCACGTTTTGCCGAGGCCAGCCAGGCCGCATTGGCCGTACCGCAGACCGCGAAAAGCCAGCAGCCGGTGGAGGCTAAGGTGTTTGCGGCGGTGGCCGAGAAGACCCAGCAAAAGATCGCCGGCCTGTCGATGACGGTCTATCCGGCGCTGGTCGAAGAGAATGGCACGGTCAAGGAAGGGCGGTTCTCGACGGCCGCCGAGGCCGAGTTCCAGCACCGCCGCGCCTTGCAGCGTCTGCTGATGCAGCAATTGGCCGAACCGGCGAAATTCCTGCGCGGCAAATTGCCCGGCCTGACTGAGCTGGGCCTGATGTACCGCGAATTGGGGCGCATCGATGCGCTGGTCGAAGACATTCTGCTAGCCAGCCTGGACACCTGCGTGCTGGAAGGCGAAGCCAGCTTGCCGCGTGACGGTGCGGGTCTGGCCGCTTTGGCCGAACGTAAGCGCGGCAGCTGGACCGAGCACGCCGAACGCCTGGCACGCTTGACCCTGGAAGTGCTGAAGCTGTGGCATGGCTTGCAAAAACGCTTCAAAGGTAAGATCGATCTGGCCCAGGCCGTGGCCTTGAATGACATCAAGCAGCAGCTGAGTCATTTGGTGTACCCGGGTTTTGTGCGCGAAACCCCGGCGCAGTGGTTCAAGGAACTGCCGCGTTTCCTCAAGGCCATCGAGTTGCGCCTGGAGAAACTGCCAAGCCAGGTGCAAAAAGATCGGGTGTGGAGCACCGAGCTGAGCGGCCTGTGGGCGCAGTACCAGAACCGCCTGAACAAACATACCCAGGAAGGCAAGCGCGACCCGCAGTTGGAGCTGTATCGCTGGTGGTTGGAGGAATATCGCGTGTCACTGTTTGGCCAGCAATTGGGCACCAAAGTGCCGATTTCTGACAAGCGATTGAGCAAGCAGTGGAGCCTGGTGGAGGCCTGACGTGGTGCTTGGCTCCCCAGACAAACCCCATCCAATGTGGGAGCTGGCTTGCCCGCGATGGCATCACAGTGGTTTGACTGATACACCGCGGTGTCTGCATCGCAGGCAAGCCAGCTCCCACAGGTGTACGGGGTTTATCCGGGAAATGGCGCCAAATCCTTGGGGTTGTGGCAAACTTCGCGGTTATAAATGCCGGGATCGCCGTGAAGGGCTGTTGCAACCACGGTGCGATGGAATAAAGCGTTGCCAGTTTGATGCCCGCTGGACGGAATCGAACGACTTAAAGTTTGGTACGACGGTACCAATATCTTCTGCCTGACAGATTTAGAGGAACGACCGTGCATAACGTCGTCATCAGCGGCACTGGCCTGTACACCCCGGCCAACAGCATTTCCAACGAAGAGCTGGTGCAGTCTTTCAATGCCTATGTGCAGCAGTTCAATACCGATAACGCCGCCGCCATTGAGTGCGGTGACGTGCAGGCACTGACCGAGTCCAGTGCGGCCTTTATTGAAAAGGCGTCGGGCATCAAGAGCCGTTTTGTCATGGACAAAGACGGCATTCTCGACCCGCAGCGCATGGCTCCGCGCCTGCCCGAGCGCAGCAATGATGAATGGTCGGTACTCTGCCAGATGGCCATCGGCGCTGCCGAACAAGCCCTGCAGCGCGCCGGCAAGACCGCCGCCGACATCGATGGCGTGATCGTCGCCTGCTCCAACCTGCAGCGCGCCTACCCGGCCATCGCCATTGAAGTCCAGGAAGCCCTGGGCATCGAAGGTTTCGGTTTTGACATGAACGTGGCCTGCTCGTCGGCGACCTTCGGTATCCAGAACGCCGCCAACAGCATCAAGCTGGGCCAGGCGCGGGCGATCCTGATGGTCAACCCGGAAGTCTGCACCGGCCACCTGAATTTCCGCGACCGTGACAGCCACTTCATCTTCGGTGATGCGGCCACGGCGGTGATTCTTGAGCGCGCTGACCTGGCGACCTCCGAGCACCAGTTCGATGTGGTGAGCACCAAGCTGCTGACCAAGTTCTCCAACACCATCCGCAACAACTTCGGCTTCCTCAACCGCGCGGCGGAAGAGGGCATCGGCGCGCCGGACAAACTGTTCGTGCAGGAAGGCCGCAAGGTATTCCGTGATGTTTGCCCGATGGTTGCCGAACTGATCGGTGTGCACCTGGAAGAAAATCAGTTGAATGTGGCCGATGTGAAGCGCTTCTGGCTGCACCAGGCCAACCTGAGCATGAACCACCTGATCGTGAAAAAACTGCTCGGCCGCGAAGCCTCGGTGGAAGAGGCTCCGGTGATTCTCGACACCTACGCCAACACCAGCTCGGCGGGCTCGGTGATTGCGTTCCACACCTACCAGGACGATCTGCCCAAGGGCTCTGTGGCGGTGCTCAGTTCGTTCGGTGCGGGTTACTCAATCGGCAGCGTAATCCTGCGCAAACGCTAAACGCGGTCAATGTGGGCGCTGGCTTGCCTGCGATAGCATCACCTCGGCGCATCATAACTACCGAGGTGCCTGCATCGCAGGCAAGCCAGCTCCCATAGGAGTCGGTTTGCCACATTGATTGGGTTTGCATTTTGAAATCGAGGTTCTGAATGGCAGTAGCGGACGACGCGCACCTGCTCGAACGGCTGCTCAAGGGCGAGCAGCGGGCTTATAAAGAATTGGTTACCACCTACCAGAGCGCCATGCGCGCGGTGGCCTATGCCATCGTCGGCCAGCGCCACGCCGACGAAGTGGTGCAGGACGCCTGGCTGTCGGTGGTGCGCAACTTGGCCAAGTTCGAAGGGCGCTCCAGCCTCAAGACCTGGCTGCTGACTATCACCGCCAACTCTGCCAAGGGCCGCTATAAACGCAATCGCCGAGAAGTATTGCTCGACGATTTGCCCTCACCCCACGGCACCATTGGCGATGACCGCTTCGTGCCCGACGATGGCCATTGGGCCGTCGCGCCGTACGCCTGGCACCAAGACACCCCGGAAGCCTTGCTGACCGAAGATGAATTGCGCAAATGCCTGGAGCATACGTTGCTGAGTTTGTCGGAGTTGCAAAGCAGCGTGCTGGTGTTGCGTGAACGCCAAGGATTGGAGTTGGAAGAGATCTGTAATCTTCTGACGCTCTCGCTCTCCAATGTTCGTGTGCTGTTGCATCGAGCACGGCTTAAAGTCTTCGCGACGGTGGAGCATTTTGAGGAAACGGGCGAATGTTGACCTGTAAAGAGCAAGTGGCGCGTTCCAGTGATTACCTCGACGGGCAATTGACCTTTCGTGAGCGCCTGCTGGTGCGTCATCACCTGATGTTTTGCCCTAACTGCCGGCGATTTATCCGTCAGATGCGCCTGATGCAGGCGACATTGAAGCTCATGCCGGAGGAACCGGTAAGCGACGCTGATGATTTGGCTACACGGTTGGCAGCCGAGCGGTTGAAGGATCAGTAAAGTCTGCGAAGGGCAGGCTCGCGTGGGGGAGTCGAACGGATGATGGGGATCGAACCACCCACGCAAGGCTGTTAAAAACGACCTCGGGCCGTCCTGGCCCAAGGCTTATTGCATGCACATTTAGAACTTGGCTTCGGCATCCAACTGCAGGGTGTTGGTGTTGGCATCACGCTGCGTGCGGCTGGCGTAGTCAGCCTTGGTCAGGAAGTACGTGGCGCCGAGGGCGAAGTTCTTGTCGATGTCGTAGCTGACCTTCATCTTATGACCGCGCGAACCGGTGGTGCCGTTGGCGAAGTCCGAGTCAGTGAAGGCGCCAACCACAGCGTTACGCTGGATATCGCGGTAGTTGTAGTCGAGGTTGAAGCCAAACACTTTGGACTTGGCACCGATCAACCAGGCCGTGTCCTGGTCGGTCACAGCATCGTTGTTTTTCACGTACTGGCCGTAGAACGCCAGCGGTACCGCCAGGCCACCGATGTCAGCCTGGGCAAACCCTTCATACAGGCGGAATTGGTTGTCGGCCGAGTTGCCGTTAACCGCCAATGCGCAAGGCGTGGTGGTGGTTGTGCAGCGGCTGTCTTTGTCGTTCTGGTAGGCGTAGACACTGCCGCCCAGGGTCATTTTCAGGTTGTCGGTCACCGAGAAACGCGTGCCCAACTGGCCGGACGTCAGGCGCAGGTCGTGGCGAAATTGCACGCCGTCGCCGTCAACGTTGTCCTTGAGGTTGTAGTTACCCAGGCTACCAAACAGCTCCGCGCTGCTACCCAGTGGGTATTTGTAGGTCAGGGCCAGACCTTCCGGGTTGATGTCGCTATCCCAGATC
Source organism: Pseudomonas sp. ArH3a (assembly GCF_022648765.1). Taxonomy (NCBI): domain Bacteria; kingdom Pseudomonadati; phylum Pseudomonadota; class Gammaproteobacteria; order Pseudomonadales; family Pseudomonadaceae; genus Pseudomonas; species Pseudomonas sp. ArH3a. The sequence continues at coordinate 5,139,322 of NZ_CP080330.1, read as the reverse complement.
ACGTCGCCCATGTTGACCCACGGCTGGAGCATCTTGCCCCCGATCACGTGCAGGTTTTTGATCTGGTCCGGGTGGTAGTCGATGTAGCCGAGGTCCAGCCAGATCGACTTCTTGTCGAAGTAGTTGTCCTGGTCCTGGTTGGTGGAGCGCGCGTCGTCGCTGCTGCCGGTGGCGATACGAATGCCGGTGTCGACTTGCGAGTTGATCTCGGTGTAGGCACCCAGGCGGGCACGGATGCGCTGACGGTCTTTGTCACGGCCGCCGTTGTTGGATTCGCCCTGGATCTTCACGGTTTCCTGACGGAAGCGTACGTCACCCTTGAACTGGGTCTTGGCAGCCCAGGCCAGCTTCTGGTCGAACACGCTCAAGTCATTGGTTTTTTTCGCGGTGGCCGCGATCTGCTCGTTGGTCTCTTGTTGAGCTTGCCGTGCGATCTGCTTTTCTTTCTGGTCCTTGGCCAATTCCGCTTGCAGTTCGGTGTACTGCGCAGCGGTGATCTGGCCGTTGGCCTTGAGCATGTCGAGCAACTTAGCGTCGACTGCGGCGCTGGCCGGAACGCTCAGGGCCAGCAACAGGCCGCCACACAGGAGCGCCGCAGTTTTAGTGGAAGCAAGACGCATATCAATCTCCGAAAGTGAGGAGGGATGGCAAACCATCCAGGACACAACCGACCGATGACGGACGGAAAATAGCTGCCTGGTAGAACCTGGCGCTCTAAAAACAAGCGTCAGTATCGCGATCACTTATGACGAAAGAGTGGCTAAGTGATGTCATCTAGATGACAAAACATTTAGAAACGGAACTATTGGTTTTAGCCCTTGTCCCGCGATTTGAAGATGTGTAAAGCCCGTCGATAAGCGATACTCGCCAGGCTTTCACGCCCCGAAGTAGTGAGGATGCCGATGCCGTTGCAACGCCTGGATAACCTGTCCGAAATCGCCCCCGAGGTATGGGACGCCCTCGTGCCGCAGGCCCAACCGTTTGTGCGGCATGCGTTCCTGAGCGCGCTGGAAGACAGCGCCAGCCTGGGCCCGCACTCGGGTTGGCAGCCGGAGCATTTGCTGCATTGGGAAGGCGATCGTCTGGTGGCGGCGTTGCCCAGTTATCGCAAATGGCATTCCTACGGCGAGTACGTGTTTGATCACGGCTGGGCGGATGCCTGTGAGCGCGCCGGTATCGATTACTACCCCAAGTTGCTGACGGCGGTGCCGTTCAGCCCGGTCAGTGGGCCGCGCTTGCTGGCGAGAACGGTTGAGGACGGTTTCGAGTTGCTGAACAGCTTGCCGGGCTACCTGGAAATCGAAGGGCTCTCCAGCGCTCATATCAATTTCACTGACCCTTTGGCCGATGCGGCGCTGGCGGAGCAAGCGGGCTGGCTGCAGCGCTTGGGCTGCCAGTTTCATTGGCAGAACCGCGGTTATCGCGACTTTCAGGACTTTCTCGACGCCTTGAGCTCACGCAAGCGCAAACAGATGCGCAAAGAGCGCGAACAAGTGGCGGGGCAGGGCATCGAGTTCGAATGGCTGCAAGGCCATGAGCTGAGTGAAGCGCAGTGGGATTTTGTCTACGCCTGCTACGCCAACACCTACGCCGTGCGTCGCCAGTCACCCTACCTGACCCGCACCTTTTTCAGCCTGCTGGCCGAGCGCATGCCCGAGGCGATCCGCGTGGTACTGGCCAAACAAGGCACACGCCCGGTGGCCATGGCCTTCAGCCTGATCGGTGGCGATAGCTTCTACGGGCGTTATTGGGGCTGCCTGGCGGAGTTCGACCGCCTGCATTTCGAAACCTGCTTCTACCAAGGCATGGACTACGCCATCGCCCATGGCCTGCAACGCTTCGACGCCGGCGCCCAGGGCGAGCACAAATTGATTCGTGGGTTTGAGCCGGTGATTACCCGTTCATGGCATTACCTGCGCCATCCAGGGTTAAAGAGTGCCGTGGAGGACTTCCTGCAGCGCGAGCGCGTGGGGATTCTGGCGTATGCCGAAGAGGCGAGGGCAGCCCTGCCTTATCGGCAGGGCTGAACCATCGGTCTGGCGAGCCCACCCAAAAGTAACGAAATCTTTTATGCTGTATGTACAAAAGTACATACAGGATGTGCCATGCTTTTTGAGTGGGATGACTCCAAAAATAAAGCCAATATTGCCAAGCACGGCATCGATTTTAATGACGTTCCAGATATCTTTCGGCATCCAATGCTGGCCTTACGCGATGATCGGGCAGATTATGGCGAAGAGCGTTGGATCAGTATTGGCTGGATAAAACTGTTAATGGGTGTGGTCGTATACACCGAACGGTGTGGTGATGTGATCCGAATCATCTCTGCCCGAAAAGCAACCAAGAAGGAGGCCAAATACTATGACGCAAACATCGAAAACTGATTGGGAGCGCCTGGCCAAGATGAGTGATGAAGAAATCGATACCAGCGATATTCCTGAGCTGGACGCCGAGTTTTTCCGGCGTGCGGAGCTACGTGTGCCGGTGAAGCAGGCGGTTACTATTAGACTGGATGCTGATGTTCTGGAGTGGTTCAAAGGTCAGGGTACTGGCTACCAGACGCGCATAAACCAGCTATTGCGCCAGTACATGCAGGCCCATCAAGGCTGACGACAGCTTATTTAACTCAGCCCTGCCTTATCGGCAGGGCTGAACCCGTTTGCCTCAGGCCGGTTCCTCCTTGCCCAGCCATCGATAGGTCACGCCGCCGATTACCGCGCCAAGGATCGGCGCGAGCCAGAACAGCCATAACTGCTGAAGCGCCCACCCGCCGACGATCAGTGCCGGGCCGGTACTGCGCGCCGGGTTGACCGAAGTGTTGGTCACGGGAATGGAGATCAAGTGGATCAGGGTCAAGGCCAGGCCAATGGCGATGGGCGCCAGGCCCGGCGGGGCACGACGGTCGGTGGCGCCGAGGATGATCAGCACGAACATCGCCGTCATCACCAGTTCACAGACAAACCCTGCTGCCAGTGAGTAACCACCGGGCGAATGCTCGCCATAGCCATTGGAAGCCAGGCCCGACGCCAGTTCGAACCCCGGTTTGCCGCTGGCAATGAAGTACAACAGCGCAGCGGCGACGGTGCCGCCGATCACCTGCGCGATGATGTAAGCCGGTAACTCCTTGGCCGGAAACCGCCCGCCCACGACCAGCCCCACTGACACTGCCGGGTTGAGATGGCAGCCGCTGATATGCCCGATGGCGAACGCCATGGTCAACACCGTGAGCCCGAATGCCAAGGCTACACCCAGCAGGCCTATCTCGACGGCGGGAAACGCTGCGGCCAACACCGCACTCCCGCAACCGCCCAACACCAGCCAAAACGTACCTAACCCCTCTGTGACTGAACGTTTGAACAAAGACATGCAGCACGTCCTTGATAGATCGCTCTACCCAATCAGTAAATCAGTGATGCTCCCTGCAGATTTACTTCAGCGCCCCTCTGGGCACTGCTTTGATTGAAGCAGGCTTTGTAGGCAAGTCCAGGCCATAAAAAAGCGCCAGGGCCCATGAATAGGGAACCTGGCGCTGATTGAGTGTGGGAGCTGGCTTGCCTGCGATTGCGGTTATTGAGCGACAATGATGTCGCCTGATGCACCTTCATCGCAGGCAAGCCAGCTCCCACATTGTTCATCGGTGTACTTTTAATCGATGCCGACAAAACCCCCGGTCTGGTGTTGCCACAACCTTGCATACAACCCGCCATGGGCCAGCAACTCAGCGTGGTTGCCGGTCTCGGCGATTTGCCCTTTCTCCAGCACCACCAATCGGTCCATCCGCGCAATCGTCGACAACCGGTGCGCGATCGCAATCACCGTCTTGCCCTGCATCAGCGTTTCCAGGCTTTCCTGGATCGCCGCTTCCACTTCCGAGTCCAGCGCCGAGGTGGCCTCGTCCATGATCAGGATCGGCGCGTCCTTGAGCAGCACCCGCGCGATGGCGATGCGCTGGCGTTGTCCGCCGGACAGTTTTACCCCGCGCTCACCCACATGGGCATCCAGCCCGGTACGCCCTTCGGCGTCCGACAGCAACGGAATGAACTCATCGGCGCGTGCCTTGCGGATGGCGGCGGTGAGTTCCTTGTCGGTGGCATCCGGCTTGCCGTACAGCAGGTTGTCACGGATCGAACGGTGCAGCAGCGAGGTGTCCTGGGTGATCATGCCGATCTGTGCGCGCAGGCTTTCCTGGGCAACCTCGGCGATGTTCTGGCCATCGATCAGGATGCGTCCGCCTTGCAGGTCATACAGGCGCAACAGCAGGTTGACCAGGGTCGACTTGCCCGCGCCGGACGGGCCGATCAGGCCGATCTTTTCCCCAGCCTTGATGTTCAGGTTCAAGCCGCCAATGATCCCGCTTTTCTTGCCGTAGTGAAAATCCACCTGCTCGAAGCGCACTTCGCCATGCGGCACGTTCAGGCGCGGGGCATTCTCGCGGTCGGTGACCGCCAGCGGCGCAGCGATGGTTTTCAGGCCGTCTTGCACGATGCCGATGTTTTCGAAAATGCCGTTGACCACCCACATGATCCAGCCGGACATGTTGACGATGCGAATCACCAGGCCGGTGGCCAGGGCAATCGCGCCCACGGAGATCAGTGACTGCGTCCACAACCACAACGCCAGGCCGGTGGTGGTGACGATCAGCAGGCCGTTCAAGATGGCAATCGTCACGTCCATGCTGGTCAGCACGCGGGCGGCCAGTTGGGTTTTTTCGGTCTGCTCGATGATCGCTTCCTTGGCGTATTCCTGCTCATTCTGCGTATGGGCGAACAGCTTCAAGGTGGTGATGTTGGTGTAGCCGTCGACAATGCGGCCCATCAGCTTGGAACGCGCTTCGGAGGAGATCACCGAACGTTCTTTCACCCTTGGCACGAAGTAGCGCAGGGCCAGGCTGTAGAAGATGATCCAGGTGATCAGCGGGATCATCAGGCGCCAGTCGGCCTCGGCAAACAAAACCAGGGCGCTGATCGCGTAGATCGACACGTGCCAGATGGCTTCCGCCGTCGCCACCGCCGAGTCACGCAGTGAGTTGCCGGTTTGCATGATGCGCTGGGCGATACGCCCGGCGAAATCGTTCTGGAAGAAATTCAGGCTCTGCTTGAGCACGTAGCTGTGGTTCTGCCAGCGAATCAGGCTGGTCATGCCGGGGTTGATGGTCTGGTGCACCAACAAGTCATGCAGGCCGTTGAAAATTGGGCGCAGCAGCAGGGCCACCACGGCCATCCAGATCAGCTCGGTGCTGTGAATTTGGAAAAAGTTGGCGGGCGGCGTGCCTTGTGCCAGGTCGATGATGCGGCTCAGGTAGCTGAACAACGCCACTTCGATCAACGCACCGATCAGGCCCACCACCAGCAAGGCGGCAAAGCTTGGCCACACCTGGCGCAGGTAGTAGAGGTAGAAGGGCAGGACTTTGTCGGGAGGGGCGTCGCTGGGGGCGGCGCGGAAAATATCGATCAGTTGTTCAAAACGACGATAGAGCATTAGGTTGACGCCCGCCTGGCGGGCTCTCCTGTTCAAATGCGCGCGGTGCCTTGTGGGCGCCGCGCGGGGCTACCTGAAGAACGCCCTGCAGACCTCAGTCGATGCGCTTGGCCGACTTGATCAGAACAGGATCGATAGGCACGTTCTGCATGCCCTGCTTTGTGGTGGTTTGCGAGTTGACGATGACGTCGACCACGTCCATGCCTTTGACTACTTTGGCGAACACGGCATAACCGGCGTCACGGCCTGGGTCGAGGAAAGCATTGTCGGCGACGTTGATGAAGAACTGGCTGGTGGCCGAGTTCGGGTCATTGGTGCGTGCCATCGACAGGGTGCCACGCACGTTATGCAGGCCGTTGCTGGCTTCGTTCTTGATCGGTGCTTCGGTTGGCTTCTGCGACATCTGCGCGTTGAACCCGCCGCCCTGGACCATGAAGCCCGGAATGACGCGGTGGAAAATCGTGTTGGTGTAGAAACCTTTGTCGACATAGGCCAGGAAGTTCTTGGTGCTGATCGGCGCCTTGACCGGGTCCAGTTCGATTTCAATGTCGCCGTTGGTGGTGGTGATCAGTACGTGAGGCGCCTTGACGGGCTCGGCGGCCATCAGGTTGGCAGCGAACAAAACAGAACCGGCAAAGAAGGCGATTTTTTTCAACATAGGTCAGTGATCCTGGGTAGTGGTTTCGACTGTCTTTAGAAAATCGAGCAAGGTAGCGTTAAAGACTTCGGGTTGATCCAAGGGCGTGGCATGGCGGGAATCTTCGATCACCACCAGTCGCGCATCGGGCAGCAGTTTTACATAGTTTTCTTTCTGCGCCACGGGCGTGTAGTCGTGGTCGGCGCTGATGACCAGCGTAGGACAGGTAATCCTGGAAAGTTGTCCCTGCACGCCCCAGCCTACAATCGCGTCGAAGCTGGCGAGATAAGCACGTTTGTCGTTTTTTGCCCAGCGTTCTGCCATCTTGCGACGCAGGTCGGCCTGATGCGGTTTGGGGAACAATCGCTCGCCCAACGCCTTGCCGATGGTGGCCAGGCTGAGCAATCGCGCCAGGCTCCAGCGCTTGGCCCACTGCCAATAGTCATCGGCACTGCGCACCTTGACCTCGGGCGCGCTGTTGACGATGCACAGACTCTTGACCAGGCCGGGCTCGTCCACCGCCAACTGAAAGGCGATCATGCCGCCCATGGACAAGCCCACCACATGGGCGGGCGGCAGGTTCAGGTGTTCGATCAGGGCCAGCAGGTCGAAGGTGAAGCCCTGGATGCTGTAGCGCTCGCGGGGTTTGTCCGAGCGCCCATGGCCGCGTACATCCACCACGATCAGGCGGTAGTGACGGGCCAGCACCGGGATCTGCAACTCCCAATCCTGGCTACTGGAGCCCAGGCCATGGATCAGGATCAGCGGAATACCGTGGCCGTATTCCTCGTAATGCAGGTTGCAGCCTTCATGGTCGAACCAGGCCATGCATGAACTCCGTTTCAGGCTTGCTCGGGGGCGGCGAAAGGCGCGTCCAAGGGAGCGGTGTCAAAGGTGCGCAGCAATTCCACGAGGATCTGTGTGGCTGGGCCCAGGGGTTTGTCCTTGTTCGCGTACAGGTAGAACGTCGGGTTGCGGCTGCCGCCCTTTTCCAAGGGTAGCTGCTTGAGCAGACCTTCGTTGAGTTCGCGTTCGATCATGTGCCGGGGCAACCACGCAAAGCCCAGGCCGCTGCTGACGAAGGTCGCGGCGGTGGGCAGGCTGCCGACGGTCCAACGCTGTTCGGCGCCCAGCCAGCCCACGTCCCGCGGCTGCTGGCGGCCGGAGTCGCGGATCACCACCTGCATCTGGCTTTCCAGGTCCTGGAAGCTCAGCTCGCGGTTGAGGCGATGCAGCGAATGGTCGGGATGGGCCACGGCGATAAACTCCACGTCGCTCATTTCCGTGCCCAGGTAGCCGGGTATGATGAAGCCGCTGATGGCGAGGTCGGCCATGCCATCAATCAACAACTCTTCTACGCCCGACAACACTTCTTCGCGCAGGCGCACGCGGCAACCACGGCTTTGCGGCATAAAGGCGGTGAGGGCACGCACCAGGCGCGCATTCGGGTAGGCGGCATCCACCACCAGCCGCACTTCGGCTTCCCAGCCCTGTTCCATATGGTGGGCGAGGTCTTCCAGTTGGCTGGCGTTTTTCACCAGTTGCCGGGAGCGGCGCAACAGCACTTCACCGGCGTCGGTGAGCACCGCCTTGCGCCCGTCGATGCGCAGCAGCGGCACGCCGAGCTGGTCTTGCATGCGCGCCACGGTGTAACTCACCGAGGACTGCGAGCGGTGCAGCGCTTCAGCCGCCTGGGCGAAGCCGCCATGGTCGACTACCGCTTGCAGCGTGCGCCATTGATCGAGGGTAACGCGGGGCGCTTTCAAGATGAGCTCCTCTTGTCCTAAGCTGGCGGTCCTTATTGGAGACTGCCGAATGAGAAAATTCTGTTGTGTGTTGCTGGCGCTGCTGCCGATGAGCGCGTTTGCCTACCCCATCGACGTGACGAAAAAGATCGACGGCGTGAAAGTGGACTACATCGCTTCCGACGTGGACGGCGACATCAGTTCGATCCGACTAAACAACTACGGCACCAACGACGCGCAGTGTTCGGTAACCTTCAGCAATGGCCCGGAATCGCCGCGTACTCGCAAGGTCACGGTCCAAGCGGGCAAAAGTACCAACACCACGGTCAAGTTCAGCCGCGCCATTATCAAGATGCGTATCGCGCTGGCGTGTGCCCCAAAATAAAGCGGTAGCGGAGCATGCCTACAGCAATACTCCGCTTATAAACAAATTTCTAGATGGGTTGTAGCAGTTTTTTGCGCTTTTTTATCGAATGAGCCATGGTTAATCTTTTCTCCATCGTCTTACAGCACTTACAGATGGAGCCTACCTAGCCATGTCCAACGTTCTGATCATTGAAAGCAGCGCCCGCCAGCAGGATTCGATCTCCCGCCAGCTGACTCAACAGTTCATCAGCCAATGGCAGGCCGCCCATCCGCTGGATCAAATCACCGTGCGCGACGTGGCCCTTAACCCGGTCCCGCACCTGGATGCCAACCTGCTCGGTGGCTGGATGAAGCCCGCCGAACAGCGCAGCGGCATTGAACAGGCTTCTTTGGACCGCTCCAACGAATTGACTGACGAACTGCTGGCTGCCGACGTGCTGGTGATGGCCGCGCCGATGTACAACTTCGCCATCCCCAGCACCCTCAAAGCCTGGCTGGACCACGTGTTGCGTGCCGGTGTGACCTTCAAGTACACACCCACCGGCCCTCAAGGGTTGCTCACCGGCAAGCGCGCTATCGTGCTGACCGCGCGTGGCGGTATACACACCGGCGCGACCTCTGATCACCAGGAACCCTACCTGCGTCAGGTCATGGCGTTTATCGGGATTCACGATGTCACCTTCATTCACGCCGAAGGGGTGAACCTGAGCGGGGACTTCCAGGAGAAGGGCATCAATCACGCGAAAGCGCTGCTGGCCCAGGTTGCTTGATCGTTTAATCGCCACATAATCGCGTGGTGTTTATATCGCCCCACGCAAACCCTTCAAGTACGCGTATCGAACCTCCCTTTGCACTTGTTGCTCCTGAGTGCTCCTGCCCGACTGCCGCTTTAGCGAGGTCGGGTTTTTTTTGCCTCGAGTTTCGTCAAACACCGAAAACCCTTAAAGTCGCGCCCATTCGAAATGAGGCGCGCATGGGCTATCTACTGGTTGTCACCCTGATTCAGGCATTTTCTTTCAGCTTGATCGGCGAATACCTCGCCGGTCACGTCGACAGCTACTTCGCCGTGCTGGTGCGCGTGGTGCTGGCCGGGCTGGTCTTTATCCCGCTGACGCGCTGGCGCTCGGTAGAGCCACGGTTCATGCGTGGCATGCTGGTGATCGGCGCGCTGCAGTTCGGTGTGACCTACGTGTGCCTGTACCTGAGTTTTCGTGTGCTCACCGTGCCGGAAGTGCTGCTGTTCACCATTCTCACACCGTTGCACGTGACCCTGATCGAAGACGCGCTCAATCGACGCTTCAACCCTTGGGCGCTGATCGCTGCACTGGTGGCGGTGGGCGGCGCGGCGGTGATCCGCTTCGACCAGATTACCCCGCACTTCCTCGGCGGCTTTTTGCTGCTGCAACTGGCCAACTTCACCTACGCGGCCGGGCAGGTGATGTACAAGCACCTGGTGGCGCGTTATCCGAGTGATTTGCCGCATTACCGGCGCTTCGGCTATTTCTACCTGGGCGCCTTGATCGTGGTGTTGCCGGCATTCGTGCTGTTCGGCAAGGCCGACTTCCTGCCGCAAGCGCCACTGCAATGGGGCGTGTTGGTGTTCCTCGGGTTGGTCAGCACCGCGCTGGGCATGTACTGGTGGAACAAGGGCGCCTGCCTGGTCAACGGCGGCACCTTGGCGGTGATGAACAACCTGCATGTGCCGGTGGGGTTGTTGCTGAACTTGCTGATCTGGAACCAGCACGAGCCGCTGGGGAGGCTGGCGTTGGGCGGGTTGGTGATTTTGGGGGCGGTGTGGATCAGTCGGTTGGGTGTGCGCAAGGAGGCGATCAGCCGTTGAACTCTTGCGGGCGCGGGCTTGCTCGCGAAAGCGGTAGGTCAGCCATTGATGGGCTGACTGATACTCCGCTATCGCGGGCAAGCCCGCTCCCACAGGGGGAGGGTGGTGTTAGACAGCGCTGCGTTCGGGCGCCGGCAAATGACTGGCCCCCAACACCGCCGGCAACATCCCCGCCCGCAAGTCATTGCCACTCGGCTGCTGATACAGGCTCAAGCCGAACTCCGGCAGCACCGCCAGCAAATAATCAAAAATATCCCCCTGAATGCGCTCGTAATCGGCCCACGCCGTGGTGCGCGTGAAGCAGTAGATCTCCAGCGGCACGCCTTGGGCGGTGGTTTGCATCTGGCGCACCATGCAGGTCATGTTCGGCTGGATGTCTGGGTGGCTTTTCAGATAGGCCAGGGCATAGGCGCGGAAGGTGCCCAGGTTGGTCATACGGCGGCGGTTGGCCGACAGTTGCGCGCTGTTGCCCTGGGCTTCGTTCCAGGCCTTGAGTTCGGCTTGTTTGCGGCTGATATAGTCGGTGAGCAGGTGCACCTGGGTCATGCGCACTTCTTCGTCGTCGCGCAGGAAGCGCACGCCGCTGGCGTCGATGTACAGGCTGCGTTTGATGCGACGCCCACCGGACGCCTGCATGCCGCGCCAGTTCTTGAACGACTCGGACATCAAGCGCCAGGTAGGAATGGAGACGATGGTCTTGTCGAAGTTCTGCACCTTGACCGTGTGCAGGGTGATGTCCACCACGTCACCGTCGGCGCCGACCTGGGGCATTTCGATCCAGTCACCGACCCGCAGCATGTCATTGCTGGTCAGTTGCACGCTGGCGACGAACGACAGCAGGGTGTCCTTGTACACCAACAGAATCACCGCCGACATGGCACCCAGGCCCGACAGCAGCAACAGCGGCGAACGGTCGATCAGGGTGGCGACGATGATGATCGCGGCGAATACGAACAACACCATCTTCGCCAGTTGCACATAGCCCTTGATCGAGCGGGTGCGGGCATGTTCAGTGCGCGCGTAGATATCCAGCAGCGCATTGAGCAGGGCGCTCACGGCCAGCGTCATGAACAGGATGGTGAACGCCAAGGCCACATTACTGATAAACAGCGTGGCGGTCTTGCTCAGCTCTGGCACCAAATACAGGCCGAACTGAATCACCAGGGATGGGGCCATCTGCGCCAGGCGGTGGAAGACTTTGTTGTGCCGCAGGTCATTGAGCCAGTGCAGCGCCGGTTGCCGGCCGAGCAATTTGACGGTGTGGAGGATGAGGTAGCGTGCGACCCGTCCGAGCAGCAGGGCCACCACCAGCAATACCACCAAACCTAAGCTTGCATGCAGCAGCGGGTGTTGATCGAGGGCGCCCCAAAGGTCTTGGACGTTGAGCCAGAACTGTTTGATATCCATGGATGAAACCGATTCTTCTGTAAGACAACACGGACCGATTAGAGCATTTAAGTGCGACAAAGTTGACGTTGTAGACAAATGTCCTGACAAAAAAGCAGCTGATTAGCGCCGTTCGCGTAAAGAAACTCGGTTTGGACGCCCGAAACCGTTACCCTATGCAGCTGATATTTTGTATTTCTTCGAGGTAGCACCCGTGTTTTCCCAATTCGCCCTGCACGAACGCCTGCTCAAAGCCGTGGCCGAGCTTAAATTTGTCGAGCCTACGCCTGTGCAAGCAGCGGCCATCCCGCTCGCGCTCGAAGGGCGTGACCTGCGGGTGACGGCTCAAACCGGGAGTGGCAAAACCGCCGCTTTCGTCCTGCCGATTCTGCACCGCCTGATTGGCCCGGCCAAAGTCCGCGTCAGCATCAAAACCCTGATCCTGCTGCCGACCCGCGAGCTGGCCCAGCAGACCTTGAAAGAAGTGGAGCGCTTCTCGCAGTTCACGTTCATCAAGTCCGGCCTGATCACCGGCGGCGAAGACTTCAAGGTCCAGGCCGCGATGCTGCGCAAGGTGCCGGATATTCTCATCGGCACCCCAGGGCGCATGATCGAGCAACTCAACGCCGGCAACCTCGACCTCAAGGAAGTCGAAGTGCTGGTGCTTGATGAAGCCGACCGCATGCTCGACATGGGTTTTGCCGATGATGTGCAGCGTCTGGTAGCTGAATGCGTGAATCGCCAGCAAACCATGCTGTTCTCCGCCACCACCGGCGGCTCGACCCTGCGCGACATGGTCGCCAAGATCCTGAACAACCCTGAGCACCTGCAGGTCAACAACGTCAGCGACCTGAACGCCACCACGCGTCAGCAAATCGTCACCGCCGACCACAACGTGCACAAAGAACAGATCCTTAACTGGCTGTTGGCCAACGAGACCTATCAAAAGGCCATCGTGTTCACCAACACCCGGGCTGCAGCTGACCGCATCTACGGTCGTCTGGTGGCACAGGACTACAAAGCGTTCGTGCTGCACGGTGAGAAGGACCAGAAGGACCGCAAGCTGGCTATTGACCGCCTTAAGGCCGGCGGCGTGAAGATCCTGGTTGCCACCGACGTTGCCGCCCGCGGCCTGGACGTGGATGGCCTGGACATGGTGATCAACTTCGACATGCCTCGCAGCGGCGACGAATACGTGCACCGTATCGGCCGTACCGGGCGCGCCGGCAACGATGGCCTGGCGATCTCGCTGATCTGCCACGGTGATTGGAACCTGATGTCGAGCATCGAACGCTACCTGAAGCAGTCGTTCGAGCGCCGCACCATCAAGGAAGTCAAAGGCACCTACACCGGGCCGAAGAAGGTCAAAGCGTCGGGCAAGGCCGTTGGCGTGAAGAAGAAAAAGGTCGACGCCAAGGGCGACAAGAAAAAGGCCGGTGCCAAGTCGCCGACCAAGCGCAAGATTGCCAACCGGCCGAAGACCGACAACCTGTCGCTCGTCAGCAAGGACGGCATGGCGCCGCTCAAGCGTCGCAAGCCAGAAGCGCCAGCTGCCGAGTAAGGCTGCGCGGGTATGAAAAAAACCGGACGATGTCCGGTTTTTTTATGCCTTCAGTTTTTTGTCTCGGCAGCCGCTTTTTTGAGATCTTTAAGGCGCTGATCGATCAACTGGCATTTATCGGGTAAATCAGCGGCCGTCGTGTCCATGTCCATTTTCTGCAGCTCTGCATTCATTTCCTTGGCCTTGGTCGGGTTCTGCTCAGTGAGTTTGGTCACTTCCTGTGCCAGTTGTTCGCGCTTCGCCGTGGCCTCCTCCGGCGTGCACGCCCAGGCGGGCAGGGCAGTCAGCAGCGTGGCGGCAATGGCCAGGTTCATCAGGGTTTTCATGATCGGTCCTCCTTGGCAGTGGTGTTCAGTTGAGGTGGCGAACGTCTGGAAAGTTCAGAGAAATGACGCCGGTCTATTCGGCTGAACGCCCGGTGACGGGGCATGTCACACCTCTAGACAGGCTACTTTTCCATCGGCCTGCAGGAGGAATCAGGATGACGACTTACAACTGGGATTTGATCGAACGTCTGCTGCATGAAGTGCAGAACGGCGAAGGCAGCTTTGCACCGCGTAAATATGCCGAGCAGGAAGCTGCCGAGAAGGCCACCGCGGGCGAGTCCACTGGCAATCTGGATACGTTGAAAGAGACCGCTGCGGATTACGAAGCGCTGCTGTTCAAGCGTGGGTTTATTGAATCGCGGCCTGAGGAAGAGGGCGGAAACGGTGAGAACTTCATCTTGACCGCTCGCGGTGCGCAACTGCTGGCGCTGATTGACAGCTCCATCCCGGGCAACGATCACCCGCGCCAGGTGTTGGATGACCAGCCGGATGCGCTGGAGCCGGCGACGTTTGATGAAGTGGCCTCAAAGGCGCAGATTGCTTGATCTAACAGGCGCTGTATGACCCTGTGGGAGCGGGCGTGCTCGCGATGCGGAGTGTCAGGCAATCAATCTGCCGGCTGATCTACCGCTATCGCGGGCAAGCCCGCTCCCATATTGGCTTCCTTGCAGATCAGGTATTGCCGGCAGCCTTTAGGCATTTGAGTGCCTTGAAGTCGCTGCGCACACCGCCAATCTTCTGCGTCAGCTTCATGCGCTGCTGCACCGTGCTTTCGGCCATCAGGTCGACAATCAGGCTGCGTGCCGCCGTTTCCGTCTGGGCATAGGCGACCTTGTATTGCGCGGGCCACAGGCTTTCACGGTCCACCAGTAACTGCTGCATTTTCTGCGCGAAGTCCGCGCTCTGACGCTGCTGCACCGCGTCGATAAACTGCGCCTGCCAACGGGCGCGGTTGCCGATCCACTGCTCGTTTTGCTCCCCGAGGCTAATTGACCAGGCGGTGACCCGATTCTGCTGGCTGGCACTGAGCGGGCCCATCCAAGCGTCCAGGCGTTTGCTCATGCGTTGGGCGCGTTCCTTGATTTGCTGCTCCAGGGGCGGCTTGAGGTATTCGTCCTGACGCTTGCGCAGGTCCTTGGCCAGGGCGTCGCTCATGTCCTTGACCTGCTGATCATCCAGGCCTTGCAGCAATTGAATGGCCGACGGCGTGATTTCCCGTGCGACTTCGGCAATCGCCTGCTTGGCTTCCACAGTGCGCGTTTGCAGCGCGTCGTCAGTGACCTGGTTGTTGTCGACCATCTGTTGCAGGCGATCAAGCCAATCCAGATAGCCCGGCAATTGCGTGGTGCAGTGCCAGGCCAGGTGTTCCTTGAGTGTGTCGTTGAACCAGCTCTTCTGCCCGGCGTGCATGTCCAGGTAGTCGTTGAGGCTCCAGGGGATGATGATATCCAGGTTGCGGTAGGCCAGGCCCACGCGACTGCAGCCGCTGAGCAGCAAGCTCAGGCTCAGCAATACGATTAATAGTTTGAGCCGACGCAGCATGGGCGAGTCCTTGCGCAAAGGGAGTTAATGCATGTGAACTCGTGCTGTGGGCGACAGTTCAGCCCATCAATAAAACGATCGCGCAGCCTTTAAGGTCAAGAGACCGTCGCATTGCGAATTGTGTCCGGAGTAGGCCGAGCAGTCACCGCCGCTGAGGCTGGAGTCGCTGTAGATCAGGTCCAGGTCGACGCCCTTCCACGCGCGGGAAAGTTGTATCGACCAATCACTGAAGCTGCTGATGGCACCGCCTTCCACCGAGGCCGGGGAGCCCAGTTGGTGCGTGGTGTACTTCATGCTGACGCCGATGCCGAAAGGCTGCGTGCCGCCAAGGTCGGCAAACAGGGTGCTGTCCTGGCGGTCCGGGTCGTTGCTGAAGGAGGCGCCGAAGCGATTGCCCAACAGGTTCAAGCCGCCGTAGAACTCTTGGCTGTTGAGTGGGCTGAGCTTGGGGTAGCTGTAATGAATCAGTCCCACTTCATAACCCAGGGTCTTGTCGAAAGGGCGTTTGAAGCCCATGTAGGAGTCGACTTCGAGGTTATTGGCGGGTGAAAGCCCCATGTTCGGTGAGAATTGGCCGAAATACAGGCCGCTGTCGTGGCTCAGGTCGAGGCCGCCGTGGAATGAGTCGCTGCCCGGAGGGGTAGGCTTTACAAGGCCCTGGGCCATGCTACGGCTTGGCGTAGTGCCCAATTTCAGGTCGAAATCGCCCAATTCACGCTGAAAAATCTGCGCTTGCGCAAAGGGGCTTGCCGCAAGGGCAGTTATCAGAAAAATGCAGGGCTTGAGCAAGCTTCACTCCATGAAAAGCGAGGAGCAGTGACAGGGAAAATTGGGCAGATGCCCGTGCTAGACGTGTGCAAGCATACCGGCGAAAACCTGCAGGTGAGGCCCGTTCGTCGATTAGCGCACTATGGTGTGATGCAGGGGGGGTATTTCGGGCTCTAGTCTTGGCGCCTTGAGGGCAAGACGCTTAGGGACTAGATGCAACGCAGGGGGTGTTGCGCGAATTTTACTTTTTGCCCAGGCTGATCTGCTTGGACGGGCCGAAAGTCTGGCCGCTCACGCCCTTGGCAATTTGCTGGATTTCGCCGCCGGACTTGAGGAAAGCAGCAATCTGGCTGTTGATCGATTCGCTGGTTTCAACGGCTGGAGCTGGCTTTGCTTTGCTGTTGGATGCTTTTACGCGCATGGCGGCCACTAACCTGTAGAAAATTAACTTGGCCATGCATCGTACAGGAAACACTTGACAATTGCTTGGCAAATATCCCCCTGGAATAATGGGTGTGGCCGCAATTAGCCGAAGTTTACCGTTGAAATAACCCCTAACTTACTGTTTTAACTAGAAAGCCCGGGAGATGGCCGCCACTGGCCAGCGGCAAAATTCAGTGACCTGATCAGACGAGCGGGGCGATGCCATCGGGAGACCACGTCAGCCCGTGATTTTTCAGGTGCGCGCGCGCGGGGCGCAACTCGGGTAGAATGCCGCCCACGTAACGAGGGTATTTGGAAATGGCTTTAGTCGGGCGCTACAACAGCTTGCAAGTGGTTAAACACACTAACTTTGGTTTGTACCTGGACGGTGCGCAAGAGGGCGAAATCCTCTTGCCTAATCGGTACATTCCTAAAGATATTCCCAGTGAAGATGAAGACTGGCTTAACGTTTTCATTTATCTGGACAGCGATGACAAACTTATCGCGACGACCGAGAAGCCGAAAGTACAAGTCGGCGAATTCGCCAGTTTGAAAGTCGTTGAAGTCAACAGCATTGGCGTGTTCCTTGACTGGGGTTTGCCAAAAGATCTGTTGCTGCCGTATTCGGAAGAAAAACGTCAGATGACCGCCGGTGAATATTGCGTCGTGCACGTCTACCTCGACAAGCACACCAAGCGCATCACCGCCACCGCACGTCTTGACCGCTACCTGGACAAGACGCCTGCCAACTATCAGGTGGGCCAGGAAGTCGACCTGCTGGTGGCTGAAGCCACGGACATGGGCTTCAAGGCGATCATCAACAACAAGCACTGGGGCCTGATCCACAAGAACGAAGTGTTCAAGTTCCTGCGCCCGGGCAAGGAAGAGAAAGGCTTTATCAAAGAGATTCGCGCCGATGGCAACATCAGCCTGAGCCTGCAACCGGTCGGGCAGGAAGCGGCCTCCAGCCTGAACTCGAAGATCCTCGCCAAGTTGCGTGAAAACAACGGCACCCTGCCGGTCAGCGACAAAAGCGACCCGGCAGTGATCAGCAACTTGTTCGGCGTGAGCAAAGGCAACTTCAAAAAGGCCATTGGTGCGCTCTACAAGCAAGGTCAGATTGTGATTCACGCGGATCGCATTGAACTAAGCTGAGTGCGGTTTGCTCTTCTGTAGGAGCAATTGGGCTCCTGCAGAGGTTGCGTAAATGACCAAGAAAACACTGTTCGCTTACCTCGCCACCTTGCTTGCCTTCCTGGTGCTCGACGGCCTCTGGCTCGGTGTCCTTATGGGCCCGACCTACAAATCCCTGCTCGGCCCATTGATGCTTGACCAACCCCGCCTGTTGCCCGCGGTGTTGTTCTATCTCCTGTATGTGATCGGTTGCGTGGTGTTCGTGGTGCTGCCAAGCGGCAGTTGGCAACGCGCCGCACGCCTGGGTGCCTTGCTCGGGCTGGTGGCCTACGGCACGTATGACCTGAGCAACTGGGCCACGCTGCAAGGCTGGTCCGCTGGGTTGGCCATCATGGACATGGCGTGGGGCACCTTCCTGACAGCGGCGTGCTGCACGGTTGGCTACCTGTGTGCAGATCGGGTGCACCACTGATTGTGTACAGGATTTATGTGCACCGTTGCTGAGCGTAGTGCCGGAATTTAGCCCTGCATAAACCCCTTTGGAGCGCCGATCCAGAGGGATTGTGTGCCATTGGCACGCATTCTGCTGAAAGCCTCGTATACAAACCATGCCGCGTCCCGTATGCATCCCGTTACGGCAGCGCAGGCCGGTATTTCGAGGAGCCAAGTGATGACCGATCAATTGCCCAAAGGCTACAGCCCGCGCCTGTACAACCAGGACCTTGGCCCACTGCCGCAAAACTGGAACTGGTACAACATCTTCGCCTTCTGGATGAGCGACGTGCACAGTGTCGGCGGCTACGTGTTCGCGGCCAGCCTGTTCGCCCTCGGGCTGGCCAGTTGGCAGGTGCTGATCGCCTTGCTTGCGGGTATTTGCATCGTGCAGTTGATCGCCAATCTGGTGGCCAAACCGAGTCAGCAAGCGGCGGTGCCGTATCCGGTCATTTGCCGGCTGGCCTTTGGCGTGTTTGGGGCCAATATTCCGGCGGTGATTCGCGGCCTGATCGCCGTGGCCTGGTACGGGATTCAGACCTACCTGGCGTCGAGTGCCTTGATCATCGTGGTGCTGCGCTTCTTCCCACAGATGGCGGTGTATGCAGAACCGCATTTTGCCGGCCTGTCCTACCTGGGCTGGTTTGGTTTCTTAAGCCTTTGGGCGTTGCAGGCTGCGGTGTTCTGGGCCGGCATGGAATCCATCCGGCGTTTTATCGACTGGGCGGGGCCGGTGGTCTATGCGGTGATGTTCGCCCTGGCCGGCTGGATTGTCTGGAAAGCCGGCTGGGCCAACATCAGCTTTACCCTGGCGGAGAAATCCTTGTCGGGCTGGCAGGCTTTCGGCCAGGTGATCGTGGCAACGGCGCTGGTGGTTTCGTACTTCTCCGGGCCTACGCTGAATTTCGGCGATTTCAGCCGCTACTGCCGCAGCATGCGGGATGTGCGTCGCGGTAATTTCTGGGGGCTGCCGGTGAATTTCCTGGCGTTCTCGCTGGTCACCGTGGTGATCGTTTCGGGCACCTTGCCGGTGTTCGGCGAAATGCTGCATGACCCGATTGCCACCGTCTCGCGAATCGACAACAGCATGGCCGTACTGCTCGGCGCCTTTGCCTTTGTCACGGCGACCATCGGCATCAACATTGTCGCCAACTTCGTGTCGCCTGCGTTTGACTTCGCCAACGTCGCGCCGAGCAAAATCAGCTGGCGGGCCGGAGGGATGATCGCGGCGGTGGCTTCGATCTTCATCACTCCGTGGAACCTGTTCAATAACCCGCTGATGATCCACTACACCTTGGACATCCTCGCGGCGTTTATAGGGCCACTGTTCGGGATTCTATTGGTGGACTTCTACCTGATCAAAAAACAGCAGGTCGATGTGGACGCGCTGTTCGATGACAGCCCAAGCGGGCGCTATTACTTCGACGGCGGCGTGAACTGGACGGCCGTCAAAGCCTTGGTGCCGGCGACGCTGGTGGGCGTTGCGATCACCTTCACGCCGGCGTTGCAGGGCATGGCCAACTT
The DNA here is from genome assembly GCF_022648765.1 of Pseudomonas sp. ArH3a. Taxonomy (NCBI): domain Bacteria; kingdom Pseudomonadati; phylum Pseudomonadota; class Gammaproteobacteria; order Pseudomonadales; family Pseudomonadaceae; genus Pseudomonas; species Pseudomonas sp. ArH3a. The sequence continues at coordinate 5,120,100 of NZ_CP080330.1, read as the reverse complement.
TTCCTGGTTTACCGGGTGCTTCCTGGGAGGGCTGTTTTTCCTGGTTCTTTCGCGACGAGAACAGGTTCGCGTACCGGCGCCGATGGTTGCTGGCTGACAGCAGCGCCAGGGCGCAGTGACACCGCACCTGCCAACACCAGGCCTGCACCTGCGATCACCAACGCCGGTTGCAGGCCGCCGCTAAGGTGGCTGCTTATCGAGGCCAGCAGCGGGCCACTTAATTGGCCGATGGCAAAGCAGGCGGTCAACAGGCCGGCGCTGCATCACCAGCATCATGCACGCCAGAAACGGCGTCCCGCACAGCAATACCCCAGCGCCAGGCCCCAGCCATTGCCCAGCAAGCAGGCGAACACGCCGGCCGCTTGCAGCCACAAAGTGCTCATCAACCAACGACGGGGGGGGCTATGACGGCGCACGCTCACCACCACGACCCCGAGAGCGGCAGCCAGACCAAAACAGGGCCAGAACAGATCGGCCTGCCAGGCGCCCTTGAATTGCGGCATCTGCGGGGTGAGGGCGAAGCGGCCAATGCCCATGGCCATCATCAGGGCAATAGAGCTGACGAGTAAGCGAATGAGCGGTGACATGTTCAGGTTTCCTGCAAGGACGCGAAGACCTTCAGGCTAAAGTGAATTGACTTTCTGTAAAAATGAATAATAGTGAGTAACTTGTTCAGTTTTGGAGAAAGGTATGGAGTTCAGTCAATTGCGGATTTTCCAAGCCGTAGCGCAAGAGGGCTCCATTACCCGTGCGGCCGAGCGCCTGCACCGTGTACCGTCGAACCTCTCGACCCGGCTCAAACAGATGGAAGAGCAGCTCGGCGTGGAACTGTTCGTGCGCGAACGCCAGCGGTTACAGCTTTCTCCTGCTGGCAAAGTGTTGTTGGACTACAGCACTCGCCTGATCGCGCTGCATGACGAAGCCCACGGCGCCGTTCAAGGCGGGCAACCGGCCGGCGACTTTGTGCTGGGTAGCATGTACAGCACCGCCGCGATTCACTTGCCGAAGCTGTTGGCGCGCTATCACAAGGCGTATCCGAGGGTGAACCTGCAGGTGCAATCGGCGCCCAGCGGTGAATTGCTGGAAGGCCTGATCACCGGGCGTTTGGACGCGGCGTTGGTGGACGGCCCGCTGACCATCGCTACGTTGGACGGCGTGCCGCTGTGTGAAGAACGCCTGGTGCTGATCTGTGAAGCCGATCACCCACCAGTGCGTGGGCCGCAGGACGTAGCGGGGCGTTCGGTGTTCACCTTCCGCCGCAGTTGCGCCTATCGTACACGCCTGGAAACCTGGTTTTCCCATGAGCGTGTGGCCATGGGCCGGGCAATCGAGATTGAGTCCTATCAGGGCATGCTTGCCTGCGTGATCGCGGGTTCCGGGGTGGCATTAATGTCCGAATCGATGCTCGACAGCCTGCCGGGCAAGGACAGCGTGTCCGTTCATCCCCTTACAGGGCCTTTTGCTACTGCAACGACCTGGCTGATGTGGCGAAAGGGTATGCTCGGCGCTAACCTCAATGCATGGATCGAGCTGCAGCAAGAAGGCAACGCCGGGTTCTTGCAGGAGGCGCGCTATATCGCTTGAACGATCCGTCAGCATTTGGATCAATTCAGTAATAGTTCGTTGTGGTTTCGTTCAAGCATTACGTAGGACTTAGGGCTACTATCACTGTAGGAAAGGGCGATAAAACTCTCGCCAACTCGCATTACCCGCAAAGGGAGCAACCATGAAAGAGAAAATTCAAACCTGGCTCCATGACGTTGGAGTCGCGCTCGGCTTGATCGAGCCTCCGCTGCAACCTGTGCCGATTCGCACAGATGATGAGCAGCGCCGCCCGCGTCGCCGCTAGAGCTGGTAGCGCCGCAGAATTAATGTGGGAGCGGGCTTGCTCGCGAAGACGGTGCGTCAGTTAACGAAATATTGACTGACACACCGCTTTCGCGAGCAAGCCCGCTCCCACAGTTGTTTTTGTGTCAGGCAAAAAAAACGGGCGCGATATCCGACGTCGCACCCGCTGAAGAAACTGCTCTAGATTCTTTTATAGCTCAAATCGCCCGAGCCGCCACCGTCTCTGGCCGGGGCGACAACACACTCACCACTACAAAACTCACCAGCCCAATCGCTAGGCTGTAGTAGATCGGCGTGTTCGCATCCAAGCCATCCTTGAACATAAACACCAGTGCGGTCACGAAGCCCAAGGTCATCGACGCAATGGCGCCCGATGTGGTCGCCCGTTTCCAGAAAATCGCCCCCATCAGCGGGATCAGCATGCCGCCCACCAACAGGTTGTAAGCCAGGGTCAGGGCGCTGATCACATCGTTCACGACCAATGCGATACCCAGCACGGCAATGCCCGTGAGCATCGTGAACAGACGGTTGATGTTCAGGCTCGACTGCTTGCCCCCGCGCAAACGCGGCAGCAGGTCTTCGGTCAAGACGGTGGAGGCGGCGAGCAAACCGGCGCTGGCGGTGGACATCATCGCGGCCAGTGCGGCGGCAATCACCAGGCCGCGAATGCCGTCCGGCAACGAGGCTTTGACGATGGCGGCGAAGGCATTGTTGACGTTGTCCAGGTCCGGTAGCAGCACGTGCGCCGCCATGCCGATCAAGGCGCACGCCAGGCCGTAAAGGATGCAGTAGAAACCGGCGAAGGTGCCGGCGTACTGGGCAACCTTTTCGTCACGGGCGGTGAACACCCGTTGCCAAATGTCCTGGCCGATCAGGATGCCGAAGAAGTAGATCATGAAGTAGGTGATGATCGTGTCCCAGCCGATTTCGGTGAAGCTGAAATTCGACGCTGGCAACTTGGCCACCAGTTGGTCCCAACCGCCGACGCGGTAGAGGCAAATCGGCAGCAGGATGAACATCAGGCCGACGGTCTTGATCACGAACTGCACGATGTCGGTCAGGGTCAGTGACCACATGCCGCCGATGGTCGAATACACCACCACTACGCCACCGCCCAGCAGCACCGAGACCCAAAATGGCAGGCCGAACAGTACTTGCAGTACGGTGCCGATGGCCAGGATCGAGGTCACGCCGATCATCAGCGCGTAGGCCAGCATGATCACCGCGCTCGCCTGGCGGGCCATGGGGTTGTAGCGTTTTTCCAGGACCTGGGTGACGGTGAAGATCTTCAGCTTGAGCAGCGGTTTGGCCAGGAACAGGTTCAGCGCGATGATCCCGGCGCCCAGTGCGGCGCACAACCAGAAGCCGGAGATGCCGTGCACATAACCCAGGCGCACGGTGCCGACGGTGGATGCACCGCCCAGTACCGTGGCGGCCATGGTGCCCATGTACAGCGACGGGCCCAGGTTACGTCCGGCTACCAGGTAGTCTTCGTGGGTCTTGGCGCGGCGCATGCCGTAATAGCCGAGCACGAGCATGCCGGCGGCGTAGATGAGTACGACGAATAAATCCAAAGCCATGACGGCGGGTCTCCGATTATCGTTTTTATGGGCGATCAGGCGGCTTGTTGCAGCGCCGGTTTAATGCGCGCATCCGTGCGCTGGCTGCGAGGGTCGGCCGGGCCGTAGACGGCGGCCGGTTCCGGGAACACGCGAAGCAAGCTCAGGTACACCACCGAGGCCAGCCCCAGCGTCACTGGCAGGCTGATATCGATGCCATCGGCCAAGTTGCCCAGTGGCCCGACAAACTGCCCCGGCAAGTTGACGAAGCACAGGCCCACCAGCGCACTCGGGATCCAGGCGCCCAGGCCGCGCCAGTTCCAGCCATGGCTGAACCAGTAGCGCCCGCCGGTTTCACCGCGGGTGAACACTTGCAGATCATCCGGGCAGTAAAAGCCTCGGCGTACGATCAGGCCGATGATCATCATCACCATCCACGGCGTGGTGCAGGTGATGATCAGCACGGCGAAGGTCGACACGCTTTGCACCAGGTTGGCGGCGAAACGTCCGATAAAGATGAAGGCAATCGACATCACCCCAATCAGCAGCGTGGCCTTGACCCGCGACAGCAGGCGCGGGAACACGCTGGACATGTCCAACCCGGTGCCATACAGCGACGTGGTGCCAGTGGACATGCCGCCGATCACCGCGATCAGGCACACCGGCAGGAAGAACCAGCTCGGCGCGACTGCCAGCAAACCGCCGACATAGTTGTTGGCTGCGATGTAGTCCGGAGCCTTGACCGCCACGATGGTCGCGGTGGCCAGGCCGAACAGGAACGGAATCAAGGTGGCGATCTGGGCCAGCACCACCGCCAGCATGATGCGTATTTTCGGCGTCTCACGTGGGATGTAGCGTGACCAATCACCCAGGAACGCGCCGAAGGAAATCGGATTGCTCATGGCTACCAGCGCCGCACCGATGAAGGCGGCCCAGAAGCCGGTCTGGTCAATGGCGACGGTGCCGGCAAAGTGGCTGTCGAAGGCCGGCGCAAACGCGAAGATCCCCAGCAGGAACAGCAGGCTCGCCGCCCACACGGCAATGCGGTTGACCCACAGCATGAAGCGAAAGCCATAGATGCACACGGTGAGCACCAGCAGGGCGAACAGGCCGTAGGCCAGGCCTAACGTCAGGTCGGTTTCTGGCAAACCAATCAGGCGTTTCGCACCACCGACCAACGCATCGCCTGAACTCCACACCGACAGTGAGAAGAAGGCAATCGCCGTCAGCAGCGACAGAAACGAGCCGACAATCCGCCCGTGCACACCAAAGTGCGCACCGGAAGACACGGCGTTGTTGGTGCCGTTGATCGGCCCGAACAGGCCCATCGGCGCCAGGATCAGCGCGCCCACCAGCACGCCCAACACAATCGCCCAGACACCGGCCTGGAACGACAAGCCGAACAGCACCGGAAACGCGCCCAGCACAGCGGTGGCAAAGGTATTGGCTCCGCCGAAGATCAGTCGAAACAGATCCTTGGGGCTGGCGGTACGTTCGTGGTCCGGGATCTGCTCGACCCCGTTGGTTTCTATCTTTCGAATACTTTTATCGTTGTTTTTATTATTCATGATCAGCTCCGATCACATTGGCTAAGGGGGCGGCAGCCCTTCCGGCATAGCGGACAAATGTTCGTGACAGGCCAGCCACAGGCCTTGTTTTTGTTGTGCGTCTGACCCTTGTCGGGTGAAGACAATGGTCTCGCGTTCCTGGCTAAAAAATTGCTCCCCGTTCATGCGCAGCTCGGTGGCCACGTCATGCATAAAAATCGCCACGGCACCCTGCAGGCTGACAAAGGCGTTGCTTGAAGTGCAGGACAGCACCTCAAACCCCTCGTCCCGGCGCCAGCGGTCCCACAACGCCTGGTAGGCATCGCGACTGAGCAGCGGCTGGGGGAGGGTGTAGAACACGAAGCTGGCATCCACCGTGAACGCGCCGAAATAGGCGGCGCGGTCATTGCGGGCGAAGGCCGACACCAGGTCGGCCGCCGCTTGCAGCACGGCTTGCGTGCTCATCAGCGATGCGCCACGCCGGGCAGTACGCAGAGCATCTCGTACAGCAGGTTGGCGCCGAGCAGCGAGGTGTTGCCGGTGGTGTCGTAAGGCGGCGAAACTTCTACCAGATCGCAACCAATCAGGTCGAGGCCTTGGCAGCCACGGATGATCTCGATCGCCTGGATGGTGGTCAGCCCGCCGATTTCCGGGGTGCCGGTGCCAGGCGCCCAGGCCGGGTCTATACCGTCGATATCGAAGCTCAAATACACCGGGCCGCCGCCGACTTTTTCACGCACTTCAGCCATCAATGGCGCCAGCGAGTGGTGCCAGCATTCTTCGGCCTGGACCACACGAAAGCCCTGCTTGCGGCTCCAGTTGAAGTCTTCGGCGGTGTAGCCCTGGGCGCGCAGGCCGATCTGCACCACGCGGTCGCAATCGAGCAAGCCTTCTTCCACGGCGCGGCGGAAGGTGGTGCCGTGGGCGATTTTCTCGCCGAACATATGGTCGTTGACGTCGGCGTGGGCATCAATGTGCACCAGCCCGACCTTGCCGTGTTTCTTGTGAATCGCCCGCAGGATCGGCAGGGTGATGGTGTGGTCGCCGCCCAGGGTCATCGGGACGACGTTGTGCTCGAGGATCTCATCGTAAGCTTCTTCGATGATGCGCACAGCGTCCAGCAGGTTGAAGGTATTGATTGCCACGTCGCCGATGTCGGCAACCGACAGCGAGTCGAACGGCGCGGCGCCGGTGGCCATGTTGTAGGGGCGGATCATCACCGACTCGGCGCGGATTTCACGCGGCCCGAAGCGGGTGCCGGCGCGCAGCGAGGTGCCGATGTCCAAGGGCACACCGACAAAGGCGGCGTCGAGGCCTTTGGCCGACTGCAGATGGGGGAGTCGCATCATGGTGGCGATGCCGGCGAAGCGCGGCATTTCGTTGCCGCCCAGTGGTTGGTGAAAAATCTTGTCCACGGGATTGCCTCATCGTTGTTTTGTTTATTAGAGGCCGATTCTGCGAAAAGCCCGGGACGGGAAGAATCGGCAGGGGCAAATACTTAGTTCAGATTTTTCTAAACTAATGCCTGAGGTAAACTCGGTTCAAATGTGGGAGCGGGCTTGCTCGCTCCCACAGGTTTTTGTGTTATCTGGAGAACCCATGGCCAACGCCTTGCCCGACCTGAAACTCCTGCGCATCTTCGTCAGCGTCGTGCGGCACCAAGGGTTCGCCAATGCCCAGCACGAACTCAACTTGTCGACGTCGGCCATCAGCACCTACATGAGCCAGCTGGAAGCAGCTTTGGGCCTGGTGCTGTGCCATCGCGGGCGCGGCGGGTTCAGCCTGACCAGCAAAGGCGAGTTGTTCCACCAGGAAACCCTGCGTCTATTAGGCGAGCTGGAAGGGTTCGAGCAATACGCCGCCGCGTTAAAAGGTGAGTTACGCGGCACCCTCAAGCTCGGCGTGCTCGACTCCACCGTCAGCGACAAGGCCCTGCCGTTCGCCGAAGTGATCGGCGCCTATAGCCTGGAACACCCGGCTGTGCATTTGAATTTGTCGGTGATGAGCCCTTATGAGCTGCAATTGGGCGTGCAGGACAACCGCCTGGACCTGGCCATCGGCGCGTTCTCCAACCGCATGAGCGGGTTGATCTACATGCCGCTGTACCGCGAGCAACACTGGCTGTATTGCAGCACGCGGCATCCGTTGTTCAGCGAACGGCGCATCCCCGAACAAGTGATCACCCAGCAGCGTATGGTCGGGCGCGGCTACTGGAGCCAGGCAGAATTGGCGCGCCACGGCTTCAAACACAGCGCCGCCACGGTGGAAAGTATGGAGGCGCAGTTGATCCTGGTGCTGTCCGGCGCCTATATCGGCTACCTGCCTGAGCACTACGCCCAAGCCTGGGCCGACAAGGGCGACTTGCGTGTGCTGCTGCCGGCGACCTTCGGCTATCAGGCGCCGTTCTCGATGATCATGCGCCGTGGCCGTAGCCGCGAGCCGCTGATCCAGACCTTTCGCGACTTACTCAAAGCCCAGCTCAACCAGGCCTGAAAAAACATGTCCAGACCCCAATGTCCAACTTGCCAGCGGCCCGCCACTCATTGCCTGTGCCCGCTGATCCCCAGCCTCGACAGCCGCACCCGTGTGTTGCTGCTGCAGCACCCGAGTGAGGTCAACCATGCGCTCAATACCGCGCGGTTGGCGGCGTTGGGGTTGAGCAATGCACAGTTGGTGGTGGGTGAGGTGTTTGACGATTTGGCGACCTTGTTAAACCCGCCCGGTTATCAAGCGCGCCTGCTGTTTCCCGCTGATGACGCCCAGCCTTTGCAGGTGTATGCGCCCGACGACCAACCGCTGTTGTTGGTGGTGCCCGACGGCACCTGGCGCAAAGCGCGCAAATTGCTGCACCTCAATCCTTTATTGGCCGCATTGCCCCGGGTGACCCTGGCCGAGGGTGGCGTTTCTCGCTACCGGTTGCGCAAAGCGCCGGGGCCAGGGGCTTTGTCGACGGTAGAGGCAATTGTGCAGGCGTTGCAGGTGCTGGAAGCGCCGACCTCTTTTGAGGCGCTGCTTAAACCGTTCGAGGCACTGATTGACGGGCAGATTTCGGCGATGGGGGACGAGGTGTTTCGTAAGAATCATGGCGACGGGCAATTGGGTTAGTCGGTTTACCGAGGTGCGGCTTTTGCAGGCAAGCCAGCTCCCACATTGATCTGCACGCTGTCCTTTGGGGCGGCGGGCTTGCCCGCGATAGCGCCCTCACAGGCCACACGCCACTCGCTTATTCCTGTAAGCCATAAGCACCACACTTTGCGTGATATGGCCCGCCAGCCTTTCCCGGTATGATGGTCGCCCCCGCAGTCTGGATTGCGAATACGCCATGACCTTGCAGTACCCTACAATCGCCGATTGCGTCGGCAACACGCCCCTGGTCCGCTTGCAACGCATGGCGGGTGAAACCAGCAATATTCTGCTGCTCAAGCTTGAAGGGAACAACCCGGCCGGCTCCGTCAAGGACCGCCCGGCGCTGTCGATGATCACCCGCGCCGAGCTGCGCGGGCAAATCAAGCCCGGCGACACCTTGATCGAAGCCACCTCGGGTAACACCGGGATCGCCCTGGCCATGGCCGCGGCAATCAAGGGTTACAAGATGGTGCTGATCATGCCCGACAACGGCAGCGCCGAACGCAAGGCGGCAATGACCGCCTATGGCGCCGAGTTGTTGCTGGTCACCCAGGAAGAAGGCATGGAAGGCGCGCGCGACCTCGCCGAGCGCATGGCCGCCGAAGGCCGTGGCGTGGTGCTGGACCAGTTTGCCAATGGCGATAACCCAGAGGCGCACTACACCAGCACAGGCCCGGAAATCTGGCGCCAGACCCAAGGCACCATCACCCATTTCGTCAGCTCCATGGGCACGACCGGCACCATTATGGGCAACTCGCGCTACCTCAAGGAGCAGAACCCGGCGATCCAGATCGTCGGCCTGCAACCGATGGAAGGCGCGGCGATTCCCGGTATTCGCCGTTGGCCCGAAGAGTACCTACCGAAGATCTACAACGCCACGCGCGTGGACCGCATCATCGACATGGCCCAGCGTGAAGCCGAAGACACCACCCGCCGCCTGGCGCGCGAAGAAGGCATCTTCTGCGGCGTGTCCTCCGGCGGCGCCGTGGCCGGTATGTTGCGGTTGTCCAAAGAAGTGGAAAACGCGGTGATCGTCGCGATCATCTGTGACCGGGGCGACCGTTACCTGTCGACCGGCATCTTCGACGAACCCAACTGATGGCCAAGCACGAGAGAGGCCTGCGCTTCCAACCGACAGGCGGCAGCCGGGCCCCGCAGATTCCGGTAGGCAAGAAACAACGCCTGACCATCGAGCGCCTGGCCAACGATGGCCGCGGCATCGTGTTCTTTGAAGGCCGTACCTGGTTTGTAAACGGTGCGCTGGCCGGCGAAGAAGTCGAAGCGCGGGTATTGGGCGCCCACGGCAAAGTGGTAGAAGCGCGCACCGAGCGTGTGTTCAAGGCCAGCGAACTGCGCCGCCCGGCGCCGTGCGCGCATTTTGGCCGCTGCGGCGGCTGCAGCGTGCAGCACTTGCCCCATGACGAACAGCTCGCCCTGAAACAGCGCATGCTCGCCGAACAACTGTCGCGTGTGGCCGGTGTCGAACCGCAAGCGTGGGCCGCCCCTTTGAGTGGGCCGGAATTCGCCTACCGTCGTCGCGCCCGCGTGGCCGTGCGCTGGGACGCCAAGGCGAAAAAGCTTGAGGTGGGTTTTCGCGCCGTGGCCAGCCAGGACATCGTCGCCATCGATGATTGCCCGGTGCTGGTACAGGCCTTGCAACCGATCATGCAGCGCTTGCCGAACATGCTGCGCCGCCTGAGCAAACCGCAGGCGCTGGGGCATGTGGAGTTGTTCAGCGGCTCATCCATCGCCGTGTTGCTGCGGCATATGGCGCCGTTGTCCGAGGCGGACCTGCTGATCCTGCAAGAATTTTGCACCTTCCATGAAGCGCAGTTGTGGCTGCATGGCGAGGGCGAGCCGGAGCCCGTCGAGGCGAACTCGGCGTTGGGTTATCGGTTGGAACAATGGGATCTGGAACTGGCTTATCGGCCCGGGGACTTTGTGCAGGTCAACGCTGGCGTCAACGCCGCGATGGTCGCCCAGGCCCTGGAATGGCTGGCGCCACAGCCCGAGGAACGGGTGCTGGACCTGTTCTGCGGGCTGGGTAACTTTGCGTTGCCGCTGGCCAAACACGTGCGCGAAGTGGTCGCGGTAGAAGGTGTACAGACCATGGTGGACCGCGCGGCGCAGAACGCTGTCAGCAACAATTTGCATAATGTGCAGTTTTTTCAGGCCGATTTATCCCAGCCTTTGACTGACGCGGAATGGGCCAAACAGGGCTTTTCTGCGGTACTCTTGGACCCACCCCGCGATGGTGCCCTGGAGGTTGTGCGTAAGCTCGCCACGCTGGGAGCCAAGCGTTTGGTGTATGTGTCCTGCAACCCGGCCACGCTGGCGCGGGACACGGTTGAGTTGGTCAAGCAAGGCTACCGGCTAAAACGTGCCGGGATCCTCGACATGTTTCCACAGACATCTCATGTCGAGGCCATGGCGTTATTTGAAGCGGGCTAGGATGCCCGTTTAATCCGACTGGCCTGTAGTCTCCTGGGCCGTGACCTGTCAGGGAGTTGCACGTAGCCTTGGTTGCAGAGCTAGGGTTACGCAGCAGGTCAGCGATGATTTTTGGCGCATCAAAGGTGCGTCGTAGGGAAGGTAAGCAAGATGGTACAGGTGAGAGCACACCAGCCGATCAACACCGACGGCAGTATCAATCTCGAGGCATGGCTGGATCATGCCGTCAGTGTCGACCCGGCACTGGACCGTGAAGCCTTGAAAGCAGCCTGCGAGTTCGCTCGTGAGTCTGAACAGCAAGACAATGCGGCCAAGAACCTGTGGGCGGAGGGCACATCAAGCTTTCGCACCGGGTTGGAAATCGCCGAGATCCTCGCCGATCTCAAGCTGGACCAGGATTCGCTGATCGCCGCCGTGCTCTATCGCGGCGTGCGCGAAGGGCATATTGCGTTGCCGCTGGTCAGCCAGCGCTTCGGCGCCGTGGTCGCTAAGTTGATCGACGGCGTACTGCGCATGGCCGCCATCAGCGCCAGCCTCAGCCCACGCCAGTCGATGGTGCTGGGCACCCAGGGCCAGGTCGAGAACCTGCGCAAGATGCTGGTGGCGATGGTCGACGACGTGCGCGTCGCGCTGATCAAGCTGGCAGAACGCACCTGCGCGATCCGTGCGGTAAAAACCGCCGACGACGAAAAGCGCAACCGCGTTGCCCGCGAGGTGTTCGACATCTACGCGCCGCTGGCGCACCGCCTGGGTATCGGCCATATCAAGTGGGAGCTGGAGGACTTGTCCTTCCGCTACCTCGAACCCGATCAATACAAACAGATTGCCACGCTGCTGCACGAGCGGCGGCTTGACCGTGAGCGCTTTATCTCCGATGTGATGGGGCAGTTGCGTTCCGAGTTGCAGGCCACCGGCGTCGATGCCGATATCAGCGGCCGGGCCAAACACATCTATTCCATCTGGCGCAAAATGCAGCGCAAAGGCCTGGCATTCAGCCAGATCTACGACGTACGCGCCGTGCGTGTGCTGGTGCCGGAAATGCGCGACTGCTACACCGCGCTGGGCATCGTGCACACCTTGTGGCGGCACATTCCCAAGGAATTTGACGACTACATCGCCAACCCCAAGGAAAACGGCTATCGCTCGCTGCACACCGCAGTGATCGGCCCTGAGGGCAAGGTGCTGGAAGTGCAGATCCGCACCCACGCCATGCACGAAGAGGCTGAGCTTGGGGTGTGTGCGCACTGGCGTTACAAGGGCACCGACGTCAAGGCCGGGTCCAACCAGTACGAAGAGAAAATCTCCTGGCTGCGCCAAGTGCTTGAGTGGCACGAAGAACTCGGCGACATCGGCGGCCTGGCCGAACAGCTGCGCGTGGATATCGAGCCGGACCGCGTCTACATCTTCACCCCCGACGGTCACGCCATCGACTTGCCCAAAGGCGCTACGCCGCTGGACTTTGCCTACCGCGTGCACACCGAAATCGGCCACAACTGCCGGGGCGCCAAGATCAACGGGCGCATCGTGCCGCTCAACTACAGCCTGCAGACCGGTGAACAGGTCGAGATCATCACCAGCAAGCACGGCACGCCGAGCCGCGACTGGCTGAACCCGAACCTGGGCTACATCACCACGTCGCGGGCACGGGCGAAGATCGTCCATTGGTTCAAATTGCAGGCGCGCGACCAGAACGTCGCCGCCGGTAAAACCTTGCTTGAGCGCGAATTGGCGCGCCTGGGCTTGCCGCAGGTGGACTTCGACAAGCTGGCCGAAAAGGCCAACATGAAGATCGCCGAGGACATGTTCGCAGCCCTGGGGGCCGGCGACCTGCGCCTGGCGCAGCTGGTCAACCTGGCCCAGCAACTGGTCGAGCCGGAGCGCGGCAGCGAGCAGCTGGAGCTGATCCCACGCAAAGCCACCGGCTACAAACCGGGCAAGCGCGGCGATATCCAGATTCAGGGCGTGGGCAACCTGATGACGCAAATGGCCGGCTGCTGCCAGCCGTTGCCGGGCGACGCCATCGTCGGTTACATCACCCAGGGCCGTGGCGTGAGCATTCACCGCCAGGATTGCGCCTCGGTGCTGCAACTGGGCGGGCGCGAGCCGGAACGCATCATCCAGGTCAGCTGGGGCCCGGTGCCGGTGCTCACCTACCCGGTGGACATCATCATTCGCGCCTACGACCGTTCCGGTTTGCTGCGTGACGTGTCGCAAGTGCTGCTCAATGAGCGGATCAACGTGCTGGCGGTCAACACCCGCTCGAACAAAGAGGACAACACCGCGTTGATGTCCCTGACCATCGAGATTCCGGGGCTGGACGCGTTGGGGCGGTTGTTGGGGCGGATTTCCCAGTTGCCGAACATCATCGAAACCCGGCGTAATCGCACACCATGATGCGGTCTGAAAATATGTGTGGACTGCTTTCTGGGGGCGCCGGGCTTGTGTGGGAGCGAACAGAGATTGACTGATGTATTCACTTGAAGACCTGCTGCACCTGATGAACCGCCTGCGCGACCCCAAATACGGGTGCCCGTGGGACATCAAGCAAACCTACGCGACCATCGTCCCGCACACCCTGGAAGAAGCCTACGAAGTCGCTGATGCCATTGAACGCGGCGACTTTGATCACCTGCAAGGTGAGCTGGGCGACCTGTTGTTCCAAGTGGTGTATTACAGCCAGTTGGCGCGGGAGGAGGGCCGTTTTGAGTTCGCCGGGGTGGTCGACAGCATTACCCGCAAGTTGATCCGCCGCCATCCTCACGTGTTTCCTACGGGCGATTTGTATGCGCCCTTGGATGTTCCTCAGTTGAGCGAAGAGCAGGTCAAGGTGCGTTGGGAGCAGATCAAAGCTGAGGAACGCGCGGAAAAGTCCGACGCACCGCAGCAATTGTCCCTGCTGGATGACGTGCCCACGGCTTTACCGGCGCTGTCCCGTGCCGCCAAATTGCAAAAGCGCGCCAGCCAGGTCGGTTTCGACTGGCCATCAGCCTTGCCGGTGGTGGATAACGTGCGCGAAGAGCTCGATGAAGTGCTCGAAGCCATGGCCGATAACGACTCGGTGGCGATTGCCGATGAAGTCGGTGACCTGCTGTTTGCGGCGGTCAACCTGGCGCGTCACCTCAAGGTTGACCCGGAGACTGCGCTACGTGGCGCCAATGCCAAGTTCGAACGACGTTTCCGATTTATCGAACAGGCATTGCGCGATACGCACCAATCCATAGAAGATTGCACCCTCGAAGAGTTGGACGCCCTGTGGGGCGAAGCCAAACGTCAGGAAAAGAATGTGTCCAGCTGCGGTTGAGCAGTTGCCTAAGTGAGTAAGCACCATGAGCCTTTCCCTTCGCGACCAGTTGCTTAAAGCAGGTTTGGTCAACCAAAAGCAGGCCAAGCAGGTCGGCAAAGAGAAGCAGAAGCAGCAGCGCCTGGTCCATAAAGGCCAAGCCGAAGTTGATGACACCCAGGCGCGTTTGGCTGCCGAGGCGCACGCCGAGAAGGTCAAGCGTGACCAGGAACTGAACCGCCAGCAGCAGGAAAAAGCCGAGGCCAAGGCCCGCACGGCCCAGGTCAAGCAACTGATCGAGACCTCGCGCCTGCCCAAGCTGACGACTGAGGACTACTACAACTTCGTCGACGACAAGAAGGTCAAACGCCTGTCGGTCAACACGTTGATGCGTAACAAACTGAGCAACGGCTCCCTGGCGATCGTGCACCACGGTGGCAGTTACGAGGTGATCCCGCGTGAAGCGGCGCTGAAGATCCAGGAGCGTGCGCCGGAGCGTATCGTGCAGCTCAACATCCTGACTGAAAGCCAAGTGCCGGATGAAGATGATCCGTACGCTGCCTACCAGATCCCGGATGACCTGATGTGGTAATACGGTAAAAACGAAAAACCCCGCTCAAAAGGCGGGGTTTTTTTTGCAGGTAATCCAGCTGCTGTGTGGGGCCGGATGCCTGCGCGATATCAGAGTTTCAGGAGCTTTGTGCCTGGCGCTTCATCTCAAGAGTTTCGAGCTCGTTTTTATAATTGTGGGCTTCGCTCTCGTCGTGGAACATGCCGACCAGTTGGTCTTGTTGATGTACATCCCAGATGTGAATCCCATGGCCCAGTGCTTCGTGAGACATGTGTGCATCGTCGCGTTCAGTTACTTTTACAGTCATCTGCTTGCTCCAATCTCTGGTTGATCTGCGGCAAGTCGTCGCAGGCCTCTTTTATATGTTTTGTTAGCTTGCTAAGTAAACTGGTTTTGCACGCAACAATTCATTGCACAAAACGCAACAGTGCCGCAGGCCCCGTAAACCGTGACATTGCGTCGCAGGCTGCTGAGTTTTATGACAAAAGTTTCATGTTTGAGTGGGGTTTCAAGCTGGGTTATCTGGGCTGACGGCATCGCGGGCAAGCCAGCTCCCACCGTTGAAATGCATTCCAATGTGGGAGCTGGCTTGCCTGCGATAGCGGTAGAGCGTTCAGCACAAAACCTGCAGGCGAAAAAAAGCCCCGCATTCAGCGAGGCTCCTTTTTCAACTCATCAGCCCATCAGCTACCTTTGACAGCCTTGCCGTCAACGGTGCCGTCCAACAGCATGATGTTGTATTCCTTGCCGTCGGTTTCCACCTGACGCAGGGCAACCAGGATGCCGCCCCAGTCCTTGGCAAACCACATCTGAGTGATGCGCTTGCTCTGCGACGGGTCGCGCACGCGCTCGACCTTGATAGCATCGATAGCGCCGGCTTTGGTCTGGACCTTTTCCGGGCCGATCACGCGGAAGTCGTAGGTATCGACATCGGTGCCTTCAACCACGCGGTAGCTCATGCTTTTCTTGCCGGCGGCAACATCGCGCTGCAGGGCAAGCTGGTAGGTCGATTTGTCGAGCATGCCACTTTCGAGGGTGACGTTGACCGGGTCTTTGTTTTCGAAACCAGTTACTTTTTTGCTCGTCTGGTCGAAGTCCAGGTTGATCTTTTTCGCCTTGCCCAGACCGCCGCGTTCGAAGCTGTAGCTCTTCGGTTGCAGGGCGTCCTTGTCGAACAGGATCACACTGGTCTCGGTGAGGCTGGCGATCATCATGGAAGCCTTGAAGTTCAAGGTCCAGGAGCCATTGTCATTTTTGGTCAGGCTGCGTTCGGCCGAACCACTCATGGGCAACTGTTTCCAGTCGGCGGTGTAGCTGGCGGAGAAAGGGTGAAGGTCTGCTGCTTGCACGGCGGGCAAGGCGAACAGCGCAAAAGCGAAGAGCAAGGCGCGACGCATAAAATCTCCTAGGTTCGAATCAAGTGGCCGCTGGCCGCGAGTAACTGACCGTCCAATAATGCACCCTGTTCGCCAAGAATCAATCGCCCCTCGGCAAACCAGCGAACAGCCAGTGGGTAAATCCTGTGTTCCTGGGTGTGAACCCGTTGCGCAAGTGTCTGCGCTGAGTCTGCAGACTCTACCGGAACCACAGCCTGTACGACCAGAGGCCCGCCATCGAGTTCCTCGGTGACGAAGTGCACACTGCAGCCGTGCTCGGTGTCACCGGCCTCGAGGGCGCGTTGGTGAGTATGTAACCCTTTGTATTTGGGCAACAGGGACGGGTGGATATTCAGCAGGCGCCCTTGGTAGTGCCGCACGAAATCAGCGCTGAGAATGCGCATGAAACCGGCGAGGACCACGAGCTTGGGGTTGAAGGCGTCGATCAGTTCGACCAAGGCGCTATCGAAGGCCTCGCGGCCTTCGAAAGCCTTGTGATCCAGGGCGCGGGTAGCGATACCCGCGTCCGTGGCGCGTTGCAGGCCGTAGGCGTCGCTGCGGTTGGAGATCACCGCAGCGATGCGCACCGGGCTGTCGCCGATGCGCGCGCTGTCGATCAAGGCCTGCAAATTACTGCCGGTGCCGGAGAGCAGCACCACGACATCACATGTAGCGGGCATCCGCTCTTGCATCAATGTGCCTTAAGGTTCTTCAGTTCAACTTGAGCCGCGCCTTCGGCAGCGGTGGCGATCTGGCCGATGACCCACGGCTGCTCGCCTGCTTCGCGCAGTACGTTCAGTGCGCTTTCAACGTGCTCTTGAGCCACGCAGATCACCATGCCCACGCCGCAGTTCAGCACGCGGTGCATTTCGGTTTCGTTGACGTTGCCTTGCTCTTGCAGCCAGTCGAAGACTGCCGGGCGCTGCCAGCTGGCCACGTCGACGATCGCCTGGGCGCCTTTTGGCAGAACACGCGGAATGTTGTCCAGCAGGCCGCCACCGGTGATGTGGGCCATGGCTTTGACCGCGCCAGTGTCCTTGATCAGCTTGAGCAGTGGCTTGACGTAAATGCGTGTCGGGGCCATCAGCAGGTCGGTCAGCGGCTTGCCGTCGAGTTGGATGGTCTCGATGTCGGCGCCGGACACTTCGATGATCTTGCGGATCAGCGAGTAGCCGTTGGAGTGCGGGCCGGAGGATGGCAGGGCGAGCAGGGCGTCACCGGCAGCGACTTTGGAGCCGTCGATGATTTCGGATTTCTCTACAACACCGACGCAGAAACCGGCCAGGTCGTAGTCTTCGCCTTCGTACATGCCTGGCATTTCAGCGGTTTCGCCGCCGACCAGAGAGCAACCCGACAGTTCGCAGCCCGCGCCGATGCCAGTCACGACCTGGGTCGCGGTTTCGACGTTGAGTTTGCCGGTGGCGTAGTAGTCGAGGAAGAACAGCGGCTCGGCGCCGCACACCACCAGGTCGTTGACGCACATGGCAACCAGGTCGATGCCGATGCTGTCGTGCTTGTTCAGGTTCAAGGCCAGGCGCAGCTTCGTGCCCACGCCGTCGGTGCCGGAGACCAGTACAGGCTGTTTGTAGCCGGCCGGGATTTCGCAGAGGGCGCCAAAACCGCCCAGGCCGCCCATGACTTCGGGGCGCGCAGTGCGCTTGGCGACGCTCTTGATGCGTTCGACCAATGCTTCACCGGCGTCGATGTCTACACCGGCGTCCTTGTAGCTCAGGGAGGGTTGCTTGCTCATGATCCAGGCCTTTAGGGGGGATTTCTGGGTAACGACCGAGCGGCGGGCGCTTTTGATAAAAGGCCCAGCCGTTGACGGTCTGCGAAGGCGCGCGATTTTATCAGGCTTGAGAGGCAGCGGCCATCCTCGGGCCGACGGGCAGGGCCATATAGGTTAAAAAAGCCGGTTAAAAAAATGCTAATGGGGTCTGCTTTGGCGTGTATTAAGGTATAGCCTTTAAACCGCTACCGTTATGACGTTGCGAAAACTTACCAAGACCCTGTGAATGTTTTACCGGCTGCTGTGGTCACAGCCATGCTAAGCCGAGTTCACGCGGTCTGTTCCAGCCGCTAAATTTGTTGTTCGGGAATCTTCCATGCGTCTGTGTAAATTCTTCTTTGTAGGCTGCTTGTCGTTGGTCAGCCTGGCGAGTCATGCCGAAACCCTCAATGGCCTGTATCAAGTACTTGAACCTGTCAGCAACCAGTCGCCGCAGGAGCGCGACCAAGCCACCCAGCGCGCCGTGCAAACCCTGGTGATCCGCCTGGCGGGAGACGCCAAGGCCGCCGATGGCCCGGGCCTGGCGGCGATTCGCAAGGACCCGCAACAAATCATCAGCCAGTACGGCTACGACGCCGGCCCACCGGAAAGCCTGCAAGTGGATTTCGACCCGGTGAGCACCGATCGCGCGCTGCGTGAGGCGGGCTTGTCGATCTGGGGCAGCAATCGGCCGTCGATCCTCGGCTGGTGGCTGAACGACTCCACCGAAGGCAGCAGCCTGGTCGGTGATGGCCAAGCCGTCGCCGGCGCGCTGCGTCGGGCGGCGCAACACCGTGGCTTGCCGTTGCGCCTGCCGCTGGGTGATCTGGACGAACAGGTAGTCGCCACAGCACCGAATCTGGAAAGCGCCGACGCCACGCCACTGCGCGCAGCTTCTGAGCGCTACGGTGCCGACGCATTGCTCGCCGTGCACGCGCGCCAGGAAGGTAACCAGTGGCAGGCCAAATGGCGCCTGTGGCTGGGCGACAAGAGTGAGCAGGGCACCGCCCAAGGTGCCGACACCGCCGCCGTGGCCGATGCCGTATTGCTCGCCGTCAGCCAAAAGTTGGCGCCACGTTTTGCCGTCAAACCCGGTGTGAGCAGTGAGCAGTTGCTCGAAGTGCAGGGCATGACCCTGGAGCGCTACGCCGCACTGGGCCATCTGCTCGAACCTTTTGGTGGTCAGCCGCAGCGCGTGGATGGCAACCGTATTGTGTATCGCGTCAACGGCAGTGCCGATCAGTTGCGTACCCAGTTGAGCCTGGCCAAGTTGCAGGAAGTGCCTGCGGGTGAGGCGCCGGCCCAGCAGCCGGTGGTGGACGGTACACAGCCCGCTGTTGCGCCTGAACCTCAGGCACAGCTGCGTTTTCGCTGGTAATTGTTCTTCCTTTATAGATAGAAGCAAATAATGGAGTGGTTTATGGCGGATACGCGTCGTTGGGTGTGGCTTGGCGGGATTGTCCTGCTGTGCGTTTTTGTGTTCTTACTGCATTCGATCCTGACGCCGTTCCTGGTGGCGCTGCTGCTCGCCTATCTGTTCGATCCGGTGGTGGATCGCCTGGAGAAAGCCGGCCTGTCGCGGACCTTGGGTGTGGTGGCGGTGTTTGCGCTGTTCACGTTGGTCATCACAGCATTGGTACTGGTATTGGTGCCGATGCTGGCCAAGCAGCTGTTTCGCTTGTATGAACTGGCGCCGCAGATGCTCGATTGGTTGCAGCACACGGCAATGCCGTGGGCCCAGGCCAAGTTGGGCCTGGCTGATGGCTTCTGGAAGTTCGACAAGGTCAAGGCGGCGATCAGTGAGCACATGGGCCAGACCACCGATATCGTCGGTGTCGTGCTCAGCCAGGCCACGGCATCCAGCCTGGCGTTGATTGGCTGGTTGACCAACTTGGTGCTGATCCCAGTGGTGGCGTTCTACCTGCTGCGTGACTGGGACCTGATGATGGCCAAAATCCGCAGCCTGCTGCCGCGCAACAGCGAAGAGCGCATCGTTTCCCTGGCCGAAGAGTGCCATGAGGTACTGGGCGCGTTCGTGCGTGGTCAGTTGCTGGTGATGCTGGCCCTGGGGATTATCTACGCCGCCGGCCTGATGGCGATTGGCTTGGAGCTGGGCCTGTTGATCGGCTTGATCGCCGGCCTGGCCGCTATCGTGCCTTATATGGGCTTCGTGATCGGCATTGGCGCGGCACTGGTGGCCGGGTTGTTCCAGTTTGGCGGCGACCTGTACCCGATGCTCGGGATTGTTGCGGTGTTCATGGTCGGCCAGGCCCTTGAAGGCATGGTGTTGACGCCGCTGCTGGTGGGTGACCGGATCGGCCTGCACCCGGTGGCGGTGATCTTTGCGATCCTGGCGGGCGGTGAGCTGTTTGGTTTCACCGGCATCCTGCTGGCGCTGCCGGTGGCGGCGGTGATCATGGTGCTGGTGCGCCATGTGCACGATTTGTATAAAGATTCGGATGTGTATACCGGGGCTGAAGACCCCGATCTGTAACCGCTTCGTCACAAACCCGGCCCAGGCCGGGTTTGTTGTTTTTGGAAGGTGGTGTCAAACTATTTGCGCAAATCGCCCCAAGTTAACGCAAACCTTTGATTTTGCTTGTGGTCTGCTGCATTGTGCGCCCGGCGTCACGGGTATAAACTTTGCAAACTTTACACAGAGGCCACTAACGGTTCGTTTGGAGCCGTTCAGTCAGCATGAAACCGATTCAGCTGCCCTTGGGTGTGCGTCTGCGTGACGACGCCACCTTTATCAATTACTACCCAGGCGCCAATGCCGCTGCACTCGGCTATGTCGAGCGGCTCTGCGAAGCCGACGCCGGGTGGACTGAAAGCCTGATCTACCTGTGGGGCAAGCACGGCGTGGGGCGTACCCACCTGTTGCAGGCCGCGTGCCTGCGCTTCGAGCAAATGGGTGAGCCGGCGGTGTACCTGCCATTGGCTGAGTTGATGGACCGGGGTATCGGGATCTTCGACCACCTGGAGCAATACGAGTTGGTGTGCCTGGATGATCTTCAGGCGATTGCCGGTAAGGCGGATTGGGAAGAGGCGCTGTTTCACCTGTTCAATCGCTTGCGTGACAGCGGCCGGCGCCTGTTGATCGCCGCGTCCACCTCGCCACGTGAGCTGCCAGTGAAGCTGGCCGACCTCAAGTCGCGCCTGACCCTGGCGCTGATCTTCCAAATGCGCCCGCTGTCCGACGAAGACAAACTGCGCGCCTTGCAATTGCGCGCATCCCGTCGCGGCTTGCACCTCACCGATGAGGTCGGGCACTTTATCCTCACCCGTGGCACCCGCAGCATGAGCGCGTTGTTCGATTTGCTCGAACAACTCGATCAGGCCTCTTTGCAGGCTCAGCGCAAGCTCACCATTCCTTTCCTCAAGGAAACCCTCGGCTGGTAGCCAGCCCTTGTATTACGGGGCTTTCGGCAAATTTCAGGCGCCAGAAAACCTGCGTTTGGGCCGCTTTGGCCACGCAAAAGGCGCGTATAGGGTATTAAGGGCTTAGATGTCATAGTCCAAACAAGAAGTCACATAGATCACGATTGAATTTGCAAATCGATGTGATAGAGGGCATAGTCTCGGCTTCTTTACACATCAGCCACGGTCGTGCCCATGCTAAATCGCTTCGCACCCCTCGTGCCTCTCGCACTCGTTACCCTGTTGTTTGGTTGCGCCACCCACACTCAAAACGTGGCTGAGCAGCAAAAACCAGCACAACAGTCTCAGGCAAAATTCGTTGCAGCGCAGTCTTCCACTGTCTATCAGGAAGCTCTCTATAAAGAAGAGCAGGCAACTGAGAAAGAACTCGCCGCCTTCGCCGGCAGCAAGCCTTACCAGCTTCCAGTTCTGGCCGACAGCATCCTCGAACGCGGCATGTCCCTGATCGGTACCCGTTACCGTTTCGGCGGCACCTCCGAAGCCGGTTTCGACTGCAGCGGCTTCATCGGCTATCTGTTCCGTGAAGAAGCGGGCATGAATCTGCCTCGCTCCACGCGCGAAATGATCAACGTGGATGCACCGTTGGTCGCACGCAAGAACCTCAAGCCCGGTGATCTGCTTTTCTTTAGTACGGCTGGCCGTGGTCGTGTGAGCCATGCCGGTATCTACTTGGGCGATAACCAGTTTATCCACTCCAGCAGCCGTCGCAGTGGCGGTGTTCGAGTCGACAACCTGGGTGACAGCTACTGGAGCAAAACCTTCATCGAAGCCAAGCGTGCACTCGCCATGGCCCCGACTACGGTTACCGCTAGTAAGTAAAGTTAAAGTGATACTTGAAGTTTGACGTGTAAGCGCTAGAATCCCTGGACATTGTTGTAATCCGTTCGCGCGAGCTTTGCTTGCGCGTTCTGGTTTTCAGCGCTCGGCAGCGAAAGCCGCATCCAGACCAGGATTGTTCTGCCCATGTCGACCTCAGCCCGCCTCATTCTTCTGGTGTGCGCCGCGCTTCTCAGCGCCTGCGCAAGCCGACCACCGCCGCCCGCCCCTGTAGCGGTCAAGCCTAAGCCGGTGTTCAACTACTCCACGCAAAATTTCTCGCCGGCAGCCGAAGACGTGCTCTTCCGTGCGCTGGGCCTGGTCGGCACGCCTTATCGTTGGGGCGGTAATACGCCGGACTCCGGGTTTGATTGCAGCGGCTTGATCGGGTTTGTCTACCGTGACGCTGCGGGCATCAGCCTGCCGCGCACCACCCGTGAATTGATCGTGATGCGTGCCCAGGATGTGAGCGAAAACAACCTGCAGACCGGTGACCTGATCTTCTTCGCGACCGGCGGCGGCTCACAGGTAAGCCACGCGGGTATCTACGTGGGCGAAGGGCGATTCGTACATGCACCGCAAACCGGCGGTACGGTGAAGCTCGATACCCTGTCCAAGGCCTATTGGCAGAATGCTTATTTGAGCGCCAAGCGTGTATTGCCTGCGAATCTGGCGCGCAACCCCTAGAAATCAAAATGTGGGAGCAGTGCTTTTGTGGGAGCCGGGCTTGCCCGCGATGCAGGCACCTCGGTCTTATCGTTAAACCGAGTTGATGCCATCGCAGGCAAGCCAACCCCCAAAAAAAGCCCGCTCCCACATTGGTTTTATGGCGTCTTACTTAGCCGCCGACACCCGCCACACCTTATTCCCCACATCATCGGCCACCAGCAAATCCCCCTGCTGATCAATTACCACGCCCACCGGCCGGCCCATGGCTTTTTCATCACTGTTGAGGAACCCCGTCAGCACATCCACCGGCTGCCCTTTAGGCTGACCACCCTCAAACGGCACGAAAATTACCTTGTAGCCACTGTGCGGCTTGCGGTTCCACGAACCATGCTGGCCGATAAACGCGCCGTTGCTGAACTGCGCCGGGAGTTTGCTGCCCTCAGCGAAGGTCAGGCCTAAAGACGCAGTGTGCGGGCCCACCGCATAGTCCGGGGCGATGGCCTTGGCGACCAGGTCCAGATTCTGCGGTGAAACGCGTATATCCACATGCTGCCCGTAGTAACTGAACGGCCAGCCATAAAACGCGCCGTCCTTGACCGAAGTGATGTAGTCCGGCACCAGGTCGCTGCCGATTTCATCGCGTTCATTCACCGCCGTCCACAGCTTGCCACTCTGCGGTTCCCAAGCCATGCCGTTGGGGTTACGCAAGCCGGAGGCAAAAATGCGGTGCTGGCCGGTGGCGCGGTCGACTTCCCAGATCGCCGCGCGACCTTCTTCCGCCGCCAAGCCGTTCTCGCCGACGTTGCTGTTGGAGCCGACACTCACATACAACTTGCTGCCGTCCTTGCTGGCCACCACGTTTTTCGTCCAGTGGTGGTTAATGCTACCGCCGGGCAAGTCGACCACTTTGGTGCCGGCGGCCTTGATTGCGGTTTCGCCCGGCTGATAAGGAAAGCGCAACAGCTTGTCCGAGTCGGCGACATACAAGTCGTTGCCGACCAAGGTCATGCCGAACGGCGAGTTGAGGTTCTCCAGGAACACCGTGCGCGTTTCGGCGACGCCGTCGTGGTTGGCATCACGCAGCAGCGTGATGCGGTTCGGGCTCGGCACGCCGGCGCCGGCGCGGCCCATGACCTTTTCCATCACCCAGCCGCGAATGCCCTTGGAGTCATCCGGCTTGGGCGGGGCGTTGGTTTCTGCCACCAGTACATCACCGTTGGGCAACACATACAGCCAGCGCGGGTGGTCCAGGCCTTCGGCAAATGCCGCGACCTGAGTACCGGCTGCGGCTGTCGGCTTCGCGCCCTCTGGCCAGCCAATCGCCGGGGCGATATTCACGGTGGGGATCAGGGTTTTGTTCGGCTCCGGCAGCTTAGGCGAGGGCCCGGTGCCGTCTGAGACCTTCAGAGTAGAGCTTTCACCGCAGGCGGCGAGGGTGCCTGCCAGCATGATCAGTAGGGCGAGTCTGGTTTTATGCATGGTTTTCTCCTTAATACCTGTAAGGGTAGAGGTGTTTGCCGGTCAGATCGTTCCAGTACAAGGCCAGCTTTAATTGACGCTCCACCCCCAACCCACTAACCTTCGCGGCTTGTTCCAGGTGCTCTGTGACCGGTGGGTCGACAGAGTGAAACAGGGAAGCCGGTGAGTGAGCGCACTTCTACACAGTGCTGCCGCAATTCCGGCGCTGCCCCCGCAACGGTAAATGAGTGAAAACGGTGCCTTTTGCCACTGTATCTACGTGATATGGGAAGGCGCACCGTTGGCCTGCTTTCTATAAAGGGAGGCCACTCATGAGTCCGGAGACCGGCCTGAAACATCCAACAGCATCACGGTGGGCGATGCTTGGCTGTCTGTTATTTCTTTTTCCTGCCCGCCGTTTTTGTCCAGCCCCAACGGAGAGCTGTCATGACCGATTCCCCCGACCGCGACGAACGCCACCTGGCGCGCATGCTGCGCAAAAAAGCCGTGATCGATGAACGTATCGCCAATTCCCCGAGCGAATGCGGCTTGCTGCTGGTATTGACCGGCAACGGCAAAGGCAAGAGCAGCTCGGCGTTTGGCATGCTCGCCCGCGCCATGGGCCACGGCATGCAGTGCGGCGTGGTGCAGTTCATCAAGGGGCGCAACAGCACCGGTGAGGAACTGTTCTTCCGCCGCTTCCCCGAGCAAGTGCGCTTTCACGTGATGGGCGAAGGCTTCACCTGGGAAACCCAGGACCGCCAGCGCGACATCGCCGCCGCCGAAGCCGCCTGGGCAGTTTCCCGCGAACTGCTGCAAGACCCTTCCATCGGCCTTGTGGTGCTGGATGAACTGAACATCGCCCTCAAGCACGGCTACCTTGATCTGGACCAGGTACTCAGCGACCTGCAAGCCCGCCCGCCGATGCAGCACGTGGTGGTCACCGGCCGTGGCGCTAAGCCTGAGCTGATCGAAATGGGCGACACCGTCACCGAAATGGGCATGCTCAAGCACGCGTTCCAGGCCGGTATCAAGGCACAGAAGGGCGTCGAACTTTGAATCAGCCCCGTCATTGCCCGGCCGTCCTGATCGCCGCACCGGCGTCCGGCCAAGGCAAAACCACCGTCACCGCCGCGCTGGCGCGTTTGCACCGCAACCTGGGGCGCAAGGTGCGCGTGTTCAAATGCGGGCCGGACTTTCTTGACCCGATGATCCACGAACGCGCCAGCGGTGCGCCGGTGTATCAATTGGACATGTGGATGGTCGGTGAGCAGGAAAGTCGCCGTTTGCTGTGGGAGGCGGCGGGCGAAGCCGACCTGATCCTGATCGAAGGCGTGATGGGCCTGTTCGACGGCACGCCCTCCAGCGCTGACCTGGCGCGGCACTTTGGCGTGCCGGTGCTCGGGGTGATCGACGGCACCGCCATGGCCCAGACCTTTGGTGCGCTGGCCTTGGGCTTGGCGCGCTATCAGCCCGACCTGCCGTTCGCCGGCGTGCTGGCCAACCGCGTCGGCACCCTGCGCCATGCACAATTGCTCGAAGGCAGCCTCACCGAAGGCCTGCGCTGGTACGGCGCGCTGTCGCGGGAAACCGGGATCGAATTGCCCAGCCGCCACCTGGGTCTGGTGCAAGCCAGCGAATTGAATGACCTCGACGTGCGCCTGGACGCCGCCGCCCAAGCCCTGGGCAGCAGTTGCGAAGTAGCCTTGCCGCCACCGGTGACCTTCGCCGCGCCTGAAGTGATCGAAGCCGAGCCCTTGCTGGCCGGCGTGCGCATCGCTGTCGCCCGTGACGAAGCCTTTGCCTTCACCTATGGCGCCAGCCTCGACCTGCTGCGGGCGATGGGCGCCGAGTTGTGCTTCTTCTCGCCGATTCACGATAGCGAATTACCTGACGCCGACAGCCTCTATTTGCCCGGTGGTTACCCGGAATTGCACCACCAGGCGCTGTCGGAAAACACCCCGATGCTCGACGCGATCCGCGCCCATCACGCCGCCGGTAAACCCATGCTCGCTGAATGTGGCGGCATGCTTTATTTACTGGACTCGCTGACCGATGTCGACGGCACCCGTGCCGAACTGGTCGGCCTGCTGCAAGGGGATGCGGTGATGCAAAAGAAACTCGCAGCCCTGGCCCTGCAAAGCGTCGAGTTGCCGGAAGGCGTACTGCGCGGTCACACCTATCACCATTCCCTGACCAGTACTGAGTGGCAGCCAATTGCTCGTGGGCTTAGCCCTAACGGCGGGCGCGGTGCTGAGGCGGTTTACCGACAGGGGCGGATGACGGCTTCCTACGTGCACTTTTACTTTCCCTCCAACCCTACGGCGGTGGCTGCTTTGTTTGCGCCGAGCCTTGAGAGTGCTATCGCAGGCAAGCCAGCTCCCACATCGACAGCGTTCGCAAATCAAAATGTGGGAGCGGGCTTGCCCGCGATAGGGCCATGACTGACAACGCCTACCCCCAAGCCGAACGCGACGCCGTCTACCGCGCCATCGCCGAACGCCGCGACATGCGCCACTTCACAGGTGGCAGCGTGGCCCCCGACTTGCTGCACCGCCTGCTCCAGGCCGCGCACCAGGCGCCCAGCGTCGGCTTGATGCAGCCCTGGCGGTTTATCCGCATCAGCGACCGCCCATTGCGCGGGCAGATTCAGCAACTGGTGGAAGAAGAGCGCGTGCGCACCGCCGAGGCGCTGGGCGAGCGCTCCGATGAATTCATGAAGCTCAAGGTCGAAGGCATCCACGACTGCGCCGAAGTGCTGGTGGCGGCACTGATGGATGACCGCGAACGCCATATCTTTGGCCGTCGCACCTTGCCGGAAATGGACATGGCGTCGTTGTCCTGCGCGATCCAGAATCTGTGGCTGGCGGCTCGTGTCGAAGGCCTTGGCATGGGCTGGGTCTCGTTGTTCGAACCGCAAGCCCTGGCCGACCTGCTGGGCTTGCCGCCCGGTGCCAAACCCCTGGCGGTGTTGTGCCTGGGCCCGGTCGCCGAGTTCTACCCGGCACCGATGTTGCAGCTCGAAGGCTGGACCGAACCACGGCCGCTGAGTGACATGTTGTATGAGAATGTGTGGGGAGTGAGTCAATGAGTGTGGCCTTGCTGTGTGTCGCTGCCGTGGCGCTGGATGCGCTGCTGGGCGAGCCCAAGCGCTGGCATCCGCTGGTGGCGTTCGGCAACTTCGCCGGGCGCATCGAGCAGCGTTTCAACAGCGGTGGCCGCGGCTGGCGCAGCCACGGCGTGACCGCGTGGTTTGTCGCGGTGGTGCCGCTGACCCTGCTGGCCACCGCGTTGTCATGGGCGCCGTATATCGGCTGGGCGTTGGAGATTCTGGCGTTGTACCTGGCGCTGGGCATGCGCAGCCTTGGCGAACATGTGATCCCGGTCGCCCAGGCGTTGCGCAGTGATGACCTGGATGAAGCGCGCAAGCGCGTGAGTTACCTGGTCAGCCGCCAGACCAGTGAACTGGACAGCACCGAAGTCGCGCGTGCCGCCACCGAATCGGTGCTGGAGAACGGCAGCGATGCGGTGTTCGCCGCACTGTTCTGGTTTGTCGTCGCTGGCGTGCCGGGCGTGGTGCTCTATCGCCTGAGCAACACCCTCGACGCCATGTGGGGCTATCGCAACGAGCGCTTTGAGCGCTTCGGCTGGGCGGCGGCAAAGATCGACGATGTACTCAACTATATTCCCGCGCGCTTGGTGGCTTTGACCTACGCCGTACTCGGCAAAACCCGCCTGGCGCTCAAATGCTGGCGCACCCAGGGCCCGACGTGGGACAGCCCTAACGCAGGGCCAGTGATGGCCGCCGGTGCGGGCGCATTGGGGGTGGAACTGGGTGGCGCGGCGATTTATCACGGTGAGCTGCATCAGCGCCCGCAACTGGGCGAAGGCCCGGCGGCGGATGCCGACGCTATCGACCGCGGCTGGCAACTGGTGCAGCGCGGTGTGTGGTTATGGCTGTTGATCCTCTGCGCGGGGGCGCAATTCTATGCTTGAACACGGTGGCCGGCTGCGTAAGGCAGTGATTCAGTACGGGATTGCCGAGGCGGATTGGCTCGACCTGTCCAGCGGCCTGGCGCCCTGGCCGTGGCCGATCCCTGAGATCCCGTTGCGGGCCTGGGCGCGCTTGCCGGAAACCGATGACGGCCTGGAGAAGGCCGCCAGCGAATACTACGGCGCTGCTCACGTGCTGCCGGTGGCGGGTTCCCAGGCAGCCATCCAATTGCTGCCGCGCTTGCGTCGTTCCGGCAAGGTCGGCGTGCTGTCGCCGTGTTATGCCGAGCACGCCGAAGCCTGGCGTCGCGCCGGTTACGTGGTGCGCGAGGTGCAGGAGCAGGAAGTCGACTTCTTTCTCGACAGCCTCGATGTGCTGGTGGTGGTCAACCCCAACAACCCCACTGGCCTGAGGCTGCCCCCGCAGCGCCTGCTGGAGTGGCACTCGCGACTGGCCCAGCGCGGCGGCTGGCTGGTGGTGGACGAAGCGTTTATGGACGTCACCCCGCACTTGAGCCTGGCCAGCCAGACCCACCAAGTCGGCCTGATTGTGTTGCGCTCGTTCGGCAAATTCTTCGGCCTGGCCGGTGTGCGCCTGGGCTTTGTGCTGGCGGAGCGCAAGCTGCTCAAATTGTTGGCCGAACAGCTCGGCCCGTGGACGGTCAGCGGGCCGACGCGGGTGCTCGGCCAAGTGTGCCTGCGCGATACGGCGGGGCATGCCCATCAGCGTAATCGCTGCATCGAAGCCGGCCAGCGCCTATTTGAACTGCTGGAGCGCCACGGCTTTCAACCCCAAGGCGGCTGCGCGTTGTTCCAATGGCTGATCACGCCGCACGCCGAACGCCTGCACGAATTCATGGCCCAGCGCGGCATTCTGTTGCGTCTGTTTATCCACGACAGCAGCCTGCGTTTCGGCCTGCCCGACACTGAGGCGGATTGGCTTCGACTTGATGAGGCCCTGGCCGCCTACAAGGACGCCGCATGAGTACGCTGATGGTGCAAGGCACCACCTCCGACGCCGGTAAAAGTACCCTGGTGACCGCGCTGTGCCGCTGGCTGGTGCGCCAGGGCGTGGCGGTGGCGCCGTTCAAGCCGCAGAACATGGCGCTCAACAGCGCCGTGACGGCTGAAGGCGGCGAGATCGGCCGCGCCCAGGCCGTGCAAGCCCAGGCCGCTAACCTCGCGCCGCACACAGACATGAACCCGGTGCTGCTCAAACCCAACAGTGACACCGGCTCCCAGGTGATCATCCATGGCCGCGCCGTGACCAGCATGAACGCCGTGGCCTATCACGACTATAAAGCCATTGCGATGCAGGCAGTGCTGGCCTCCCACGCGCGGTTGAGCGAGGCCTACCCGGTGGTGATGGTGGAAGGCGCGGGTTCCCCGGCAGAGATCAACCTGCGCGCCAATGACATCGCCAATATGGGCTTCGCCGAAGCGGTGGATTGCCCGGTGCTGCTGATCGCCGATATCAATCGCGGTGGCGTGTTTGCCCATCTGGTCGGCACCCTGCAATTGCTTTCGCCGACCGAGCAGGCGCGGGTCAAGGGCTTCATCATCAACCGCTTTCGTGGCGATATTGCGCTGTTGCAGCCAGGTTTGGATTGGCTGGAAGCGTGCACCGGCAAGCCAGTGGTGGGCGTGTTGCCTTACGTCATGGACTTGCATCTGGAAGCCGAAGACGGCATCGACCAGCGCCAGATCGACAAGGCCGCGCAGGTGCTCAACGTGGTGGTGCCGGTGTTGCCGCGTATCAGCAATCATACGGATTTTGATCCGTTGCGCCTGCATCCGCAGGTGGATTTGCAGTTTATCGGCCCGGGCCAGCCCATTCCGGCGGCTGACCTGATTATCTTGCCGGGTTCGAAAAGTGTGCGCAGCGATTTGGCGTACCTGCGCGCTAATGGCTGGGACACGGCCGTGGCGCGGCATTTGCGTTATGGCGGCAAGGTGTTGGGGATTTGCGGTGGGTTGCAGATGCTCGGTGAGCAAGTGCATGACCCGCTGGGGTTGGAAGGGCTGGCCGGGTCCAGCGATGGGCTGGGGTTGCTGGCGTTCAGCACGACGCTGGAGCAAGAGAAGCAGTTGCGCAATGTGCGTGGGCGGTTGTTGCTGGAGGATGCTGAGGTCAGTGGCTATGAGATCCATGCGGGTGTGACCTCGGGCAGTGGCTTGTCGCGTGCCGCGGTGTTTTTGGATGATGGCCGAAGTGATGGCGCGCAGAGTGAGGACGGGCAGATTCTTGGCACCTATCTGCATGGGTTGTTTGAGACGCCGGCCGCTTGCAGCGCCCTATTGCGCTGGGCTGGTTTGGAGTCTGTGCAGGAAGTGGATTACCACGCTTTGCGCGAGCGTGATATTGAGCGGTTGGCGGACTTGGTGGAGAACCATCTGGATACCGGCTTATTGCGCAAGCTGTGCGGGATTTGACGGTGTACACATGGACTTTAGGTGGGAGCGGGCTTGCCCGCGATGGCGCCCGGCCAGCCAGCCACTATTCAACTGATGCACCGCACCCTAAATGTGGGAGCGGGCTTGTTCGCGAAGGCGGTGGGTCGGTGTACATATCCATTTCTTTGGTAACGGCGACCTATGGTTCCGCTCTTACAGCGGGTCACTTTTGGAAAGACCCAAAAGTAACCAAAAGGTCTTCGCCCCACCACTCGGCACCTCGCCTAGGCTCGGTGTGCCCGAACGCAGGCTTGAATCCGTGGGCCGCCGCGATGGGCCATCCTTGGCCCAGCGCGGCTAACCCGGCGTCCTGCCGGGTTACCCACGTATTCAAGCCTGCGTTCGGCCAGCGTGGTTTAACGGGGCGACTGAGATCAAAGTCAAAAGCCAGATCAACAGCCAGATCAAAGGCCAGATCAAAAGCAGATCTGCTTTTCTGTGGGAGCTGGCTTGCCTGCGATGGCGGCCTGCCAGCCAGCCACTATTCAACTGATGCACCGCTCCCACATTTGACGGTGCCCACTTCAAGCGACCGGCCGGCCAATAAAGGTGCCTTCCCATGTATCAGTTGATCCTCGGCGGTGCCCGTTCCGGTAAGAGCCGTCTCGCCGAAAAGCTCGCCAGTGAGAGCGGTTTGCCCGTTACCTATATCGCCACCAGCCAGCCGCTGGACGGTGAGATGAACAAGCGCGTCGCGCTGCATCGCCAGCGTCGCCCCGATCACTGGGGCTTGATCGAGGAACCCATCGAGTTGGCGCGCGTTCTGCGTGAAAACGCCGCCGCCGAGCACTGCCTGTTGGTGGATTGCCTGACCCTGTGGCTGACCAATCTGCTGATGCTCGAAGACCCGGCGCGTCTGGCGCTTGAGCGTGACCAACTGCTGGAAACCCTGGCTTCGTTGCCAGGTGAAATCATTTTTGTCAGCAACGAGACCGGTCTGGGTGTCGTGCCGCTGGGCGAATTGACTCGCCGCTATGTGGATGAAGCCGGTTGGCTGCATCAAGCCTTGGCTGAGCGCTGTCAGCGTGTTGTCCTGACCGTCGCCGGCCTGCCCCTGACTTTGAAAGGTACTGCGTTATGACTGACACTTGGTGGCTCAACCCCTGCAAGGCCGTCGACGCTTCGGCGCATGAACACGCGCTGGCTCGCCAACAGCAACTGACCAAACCGACCGGTTCTCTCGGTCAGCTGGAAGCCGTGGCGGTGCAGTTGGCCGGCTTGCAAGGCCAGGTCAAGCCGTTGGTGGACCGCGTGTGGATCGCGATTTTCGCCGGTGATCATGGTGTGGTCGCAGAAGGCGTGTCGGCGTTTCCCCAGGAAGTGACCGGGCAGATGCTGCACAACTTTGTCACCGGCGGCGCGGCCATCAGCGTATTGGCGCGGCAGTTGGATGCGCAGCTGGAGGTGGTCGACCTGGGGACGGTAACGCCGTCGCTGAACCTGCCGGGTGTGCGTCACCTGAACATCGGCGCGGGCACGGCCAATTTCGTCAACGGCCCGGCGATGACTGAGGCTCAGGGTCGCTTGGCCCTGCACGCCGGTCGCGACAGCGCGCGCCGTGCCTTGGAGAGCGGCGCGCAGTTGTTTATTGGCGGTGAGATGGGCATCGGCAACACCACCGCTGCCAGCGCCTTGGCCTGCGCGTTGCTCGACTGCCAGGTCGGCGATCTGACCGGTCCGGGCACCGGTTTAAATGCCCAAGGCGTCAGTCACAAGGTGGCCGTCATCGAGCGCGCATTGGCGTTGCATGCCGGGCAGCGTGGCGACGCGTTGCAGACCTTGTTCAACCTCGGCGGGTTTGAAATTGCCGCGCTGGTTGGTGCCTACCTGGCCTGCGCCCAGGAAGGCATCGTGGTGCTGGTGGATGGGTTTATCTGCACGGTTGCGGCGTTGGTTGCCACCCGCTTGAACCCAGCGTGCCGTGAGTGGCTGGTGTTCGGCCATCGCGGCGCTGAGCCGGGTCATCGTCATGTGCTGCAACGCCTTGACGCACAACCGTTGCTGGAATTGGGCCTGCGCCTGGGTGAGGGCAGCGGTGCAGCGCTGGCGGTGCCGTTGTTGCGCCTTGCGTGCGCATTGCACGGGCAGATGGCGACCTTCGCCGAAGCCGCCGTGGCGGACCGCCCGGCATGACCTTGCACCTGGACCTGCTGCGCCACGGCGAAACGGAGCTGGGCGGTGGCCTGCGCGGCAGCCTGGACGACGCACTCACCGCCAAGGGCTGGGAGCAGATGCGCGCCGCTGTGGTGGAGCAGGGGCCGTGGGATCGGTTGGTCAGCTCGCCACTGCAACGCTGCGCGCTGTTCGCCCAAGAGTTAGGTGCTCGGCTCAAGCTCCCCATGAGCCTGGAAAAGGATCTGCAAGAGCTGCACTTCGGCGCCTGGGAAGGGCAGAGCGCGGCCGCGCTGATGGAAACCGATGCCGAAGGGTTGGGCTTGTTCTGGGCCGATCCCTATCGCTTCACACCGCCTGAAGGCGAGCGTGTCAGCGACTTTTCCGATCGTGTTCTCGGCGCTGTCTCACGTTTGCATCAAGCTTATGCCGGCGAGCGCGTGTTGCTGATCAGCCACGGTGGCGTCATGCGTCTGCTGCTGGCGCAAGCGCGCGGTTTGCCTCGCGAGCAACTGCTGAATGTCGAAGTCGGCCACGGTGGGCTGTTCAGCCTGCAGGTGGCGCCCGACGGCGTGTTGAAGGAAGGACGCTGACGATGCTGCCATTCTGGATCGCCCTGCAATTTCTCAGCAGCCTGCCGATTCGGCTGCCGGGCATGCCACAGCCTCAGGAGCTGGGGCGTTCGCTGCTGTTTTATCCGCTGGTCGGGTTGTTGTTCGGGCTGCTGCTGTGGGCCCTGAACACGGCGTTGATGGGCGCCCCGTTGTTGCTGCACGCCGCGCTGTTACTGACGGCGTGGGTGCTGCTCAGTGGAGGCTTGCACTTGGACGGCCTGGCCGACAGCGCGGATGCCTGGCTCGGTGGTTTCGGCGATCGCGAGCGCACCCTGACCATCATGAAAGACCCGCGTAGCGGACCGATTGCCGTGGTCACCTTGGGCTTGGTGTTGCTGCTCAAGTTCACGGCATTGGTGGCCTTGATCGAGCAACACAACAGTGCCGCGCTGATCCTCGCGCCACTGATCGGGCGTGCATCGATGCTGGCGCTGTTCCTCACCACGCGCTATGTGCGTGCAGGAGGTCTGGGGCAGGCGTTGTCAGATCATTTACCGCGGATCGTCGGCCAACAGGTGCTGATCCTCAGCGGCCTGGCCTGCATCCTGATCGGTGGTTTCAGCGGCGGGATCGCTGTTTTACTCGCGGCCCTGTGCTTTATCGGCCTGCGCCAACTGATGGTCAATCGGCTCGGCGGCACCACCGGCGACACGGCCGGCGCACTGTTGGAGCTGCTGGAAGTCGCGGTGTTGGTCGGCTTGGCGTTGTAACACTTTCTTGCATTTCCATAATCGCGGGTATATACACCTTCCATGCTTGCCTCCCAATGTTTATGCACCAACCTGCGACGCGCCGCCCGTGGCGTCAGCAGGCACTACGACGGCGCTCTCGACGGCTTCGGGATCAACGTCGCCCAGTATTCTTTGCTGTGTAACTTGCAACGCCTGGATCAACCGAGCATTTCCAGCCTGGCTGAAGCCATGGGCCTGGATCGCAGTACCTTGGGGCGTAACCTGCGGGTATTGGAAGGCGAAGGCCTGGTGCAGTTGGTCGAGGGTGATGACTTGCGCAACCGCCTGGTGGTGTTGACCGTCGCCGGCGAGCAACGTCTGGCCGCCGCATTGCCGGCATGGGAAGCGGCGCAGCAGAAATTGATTGATCAGTTAGGCGCCGAAAAGCGCGAAACCTTGTTGGCCTTGCTGGACGAACTCGCCTGAGCGCGAGTTTATTCGAATACAAGCGGGTATATACCCGCGACGGAGAATAAGAATGACCTCGATGTGGCGCACCAGTGGCTGGGTTCTTGTGGGGAGTGCGCTGATCCTGGCGTTGTCCTTGGGTGTGCGGCACGGCTTTGGCCTGTTTCTGGCGCCGATGAGCAGCGAATTCGGCTGGGGCCGTGAGACGTTTGCCTTCGCCATTGCACTGCAGAACCTGATCTGGGGCCTGGCACAGCCGTTTACCGGGGCCCTGGCCGATCGTTTCGGTGCGACCAAAGCCGTGTTTGTCGGCGGTGTGCTGTACGCCGTGGGGCTGGTGTTGATGGGCATGTCCGATTCGGCGTGGTCGTTGTCGCTCAGTGCAGGCTTGTTGATCGGGATCGGCCTGTCGGGCACCTCGTTTTCGGTGATTCTCGGGGTGGTCGGCCGCGCGGTGCCGCCGGAAAAACGCAGCATGGCCATGGGCATTGCGAGCGCCGCAGGTTCCTTCGGCCAATTCGCCATGGTGCCCGGCACCTTGGGACTGATCGGCTGGCTGGGCTGGTCGGCTGCATTGCTGGCGTTGGGCCTGATGGTGGCGCTGATCCTGCCGCTGGTGGCGATGCTCAAGGACAAACCGCTGCCGGTGATGGCCGGTCAGCAAACCCTGCGCGAAGCGTTGAAAGAGGCCTGTTCCCACTCTGGGTTCTGGCTGCTGGCCATTGGTTTTTTTGTCTGCGGTTTCCAGGTGGTGTTTATCGGCGTGCACTTGCCGGCGTATCTGGTCGACCAGCATCTGCCGGCCACGGTGGGCACCACGGTGCTGGCCTTGATCGGGCTGTTTAACGTGTTTGGCACCTACACCGCCGGCTGGCTCGGCGGGCGCATGTCCAAGCCGCGCTTGCTCACCGGCTTGTATCTGCTGCGCGCGGTGGTGATCGTGCTGTTCTTGTGGGCGCCGGTGACCGAAGTCACGGCCTACCTGTTCGGCATGGCGATGGGCTTTTTGTGGCTGTCCACCGTGCCGCTGACCAACGGTACCGTCGCCACCTTGTTTGGCGTGCGAAACCTCTCGATGCTGGGTGGGATTGTGTTCCTGTTCCACCAACTCGGTTCGTTTCTCGGCGGCTGGTTGGGCGGGGTGGTCTATGATCGAACCGGCAACTACGATTTGATCTGGCAGGTGTCGATCCTGCTGAGCCTGCTTGCAGCGGCCCTGAACTGGCCAGTGCGTGAGCGGCCAGTGGCGCGCCTGACGCAAATGGAGGCGGCATGAGTGTAACGGTACGCGGGTTGGCCCTTTCGGCAGGCCTGGTTTTGTTGTGGCTGGCCTGGTGGGGCTGGCAACAGGGTGGGCTCGCGTTGATGCAACTGGGTATGTCCATCTGTTAAGTTCTGTGTCTGAACTGAATTAAGGACTTTCGACATGCTGATGCGCTGGCTCGCTGTACCCGTCCTGATGGCTGCTGGCAGTGTAGCAATGGCTGCCAACTGCCCGCCGTTGCTGGAGGGCCAATTGCCCAAGTTGCGGGCCAAGGAATCCATTGATCTGTGCCAGCGCTTTGCCGGCAAACCCCTGGTGATCGTCAATACCGCCAGCTTCTGTGGCTTCGCGCCACAGTTCAAAGGCCTCGAAGCCCTGTATCAACGCTATAAAGAACAAGGGTTGGAGGTGATCGGCGTGCCGTCCGATGACTTCAAGCAGGAGGCCAAGACCGGCGAAGAGACCGCCAAGGTGTGTTACGTGAATTACGGCGTGACCTTCACCATGACCGAGCCGCAGAAGGTCAAGGGGCCGGATGCGGTGCATTTGTTCAAGGTCCTGGCGCAGCAGACCAACGCGCCGAAGTGGAATTTCTATAAGTACGTGGTCGACCGCCAGGGTAAGGTGATCGCCAATTTCTCCAGCCTGACCAAGCCGGACAGCCCGGAGCTGATCAAGGCGGTTGAAGAGGCGATTGCGTCTAAACCCTGATCATCGCCGACTAAAAAGCCCCGCCTCCTTTGCAGGAGAGCGGGGCTTTTTTATACGGTTTGAATCAGAACTTGTACGTCATGCCCAGGCCGAAGCCGTTGGCGCTGTTTTCGTACTTGGACGCATAGGTCTGGCCCAGCGCGTTCTGTTTGTTCACCTTGACCGGCTCTTCCTTGAGGTAGGAGTAAGCCAGGTCGATGGTCATGTTATCCATCACCGCGTAGCCCAGGCCGACACTGAAGATAGTCCGGTCGCCGGTAGGAATACGCGGCGAACGGTCAGTGTTGTTGGTCGGTGACTGGTCGAAGGTCAAGCCGGTACGCAGGACCACTTGCTTGGTCACTTGGTACGAGGTACCCAGGGCGTAGGCCCAGGTGTCGTGCCAGTTTTGCGGCTCTTGGATCTGGCCGACGATCCGCGGTGCGAGTGCACCACCGGTCGTTGCCGTCACACCTTCGTTGTTGACGGTAATGTCTTTCAGGCGGCTCCAGCGCGTCCAGGTCGCACCACCGTAAACCTTCCAGGCATCGCTCAGGTCTTGAGTAACCGAAGCGTCCCAGGATTCAGGGGTGTCGACTTTCAGCGAAGCGTCGTAGCGGTTGGCACGCAGGTAACCGCCAGGAACGCCGGCGCCTGGCGTTACGTCGGTGTGGCCTTCGAGCTTGTATTTCACTTTCGAGTGGTAAGTCAGGCCGACACGGGTGGTGTCGGTGGCTTGCACCAGGATACCGGCGTTAAAGCCGAGCGCGGTGTCGTCGCCTTTGACTTTGATTTTGCTGTCGCCGGTGCCTGCCAGACCTGGGAGCGGCAGCCCCGCGAGGCTTGGTTGCGACTCCAGGGTGCCGGAAATGCGGTTAATGGTCGGACCAAAACCGATCGACACCTTGTCGTTGAAGGCGTAGCTCACAGTCGGCTGGAAGGTGATAACAGCCACTTCACTCTTGTTGCCGAATGCGCGGCCTTGGAAGCCACGTTCGTAGTCAGTCTTCAGGCCGAACGGTGCGTAAACACCGAAGCCGACTGCCCACTGGTCGTTAAGTTTGTTGGTGTAGAAACCAAAAGGAACAGCGGTGAACGGCACCATGTCCCCTTTGTTACTGCCGCGTGAGCGGCCGCTGGCGTCTTTGATGTCGGTCGATGCATCGATAGCGGCGACGCCACCGGTGATTTGCTGGCCTTCGAGGCGAGCCATACCGGCAGGGTTACCAAAGACAGTGCTGGCGTTTTCGGCAGAAGAAGACCGGCCTGCGAAACCCGTACCCATACCGGCGACGTCTTGTTCGTTGAGGGCGAAGCCGCTTGCGAACAGTTGGGAGGAAGCCATGGCAACGGCGAGGCTAAGTGTGGTCTTGAGCATTACTTTTTTCATTATTAGAACTCCGTGGTGATCACCGCTGCGGAAAGTATCAATAAATTTAAGTTAGCGCTATAGGCTGTAATGTAGGAGATAGAGCGGTTTTGTAGGACAATCAGACCAAAATCAGCGTTTTTAGCCGAATCTTGCAAAACGCCTGATCAACAAGTGACCTGATTCATGGGTGAAACACAGGTTTGCCAGGCTTGGGTGAAATCCCGCAGCCGACCTTGAGGGTGAAATATTTCTTTCCAGATACGCGCCATGCCCAGTACGTCGCCCGGTGGCGGCAGGGCAGGGCGGTGTTGCTCCACCAGCAGCCAGGCGATGGCTGTGGCGTAACGCAGGTTAACCGTGAGTTCCAGCTGGGGCGCGCTGAGGAAGGCGTGTTGGCTGGCCAGGCCGCGCACCAGGCTGGCGCGTTCGGGGTCGCGTGCAAGGTAATCGTCCCAGAGGGCGCGGTGGCGTGGCTCGGTGATGCTGTACAAGCCGTGGCCGCGGCGGTCATGCAGGGCCGAGCCGAGTTCCGATTGGCTGGCGGCAATGCCCAACAGCAGGGCTTCAGCTGCAGGGTTATGGCGGCCGAGGTAAATCAACGTCGGCCTGATCACATAACGACACAATTCGCTGGCGGCGATACCCATACAAGCCTCAGTCCATGAAAGTGGTCGACGATGCCTGAGACGGTGGGGGCTTGGCAGCAGTGGATCGGATCTCAGGCTCGTCGCAAGCGGATCATGCCGCTTGAGTTGAAGTGTAGTGTCATATTTGTGATGTAAAGGACTGTTTTTAAAACATCTTCTTCATTTAGTTATAACGTTTATATCTATTCGTACTGAGTACTTGTGTTCCGATGCTGAATTTCAGGCAATAAAAAACCCTGCGTTTTAAGCAGGGTTTTTGTGTTTCAGCGACTCGGGTCGATCAGGCAGTCAATGCCTGACGGGTACGCTCGATCACGGCCTGCAGCGGTTCTGCGCTGGAGTATTGATCGGGGTACAGGCGTTCGCTGTGACGAGCGATGCCGTGTTCGTTGACCAGGGTGAAGCTGAAGCAGCCTTTGCGAGCGGCCATGATCAGGCAGTTCATTGGTGCAAAAGCGTTAGTGAGGGTGCGAATGGCATCCTGAGTGTGGATTTGAGTGGACATATTATTGGTGTTCCTACAAATGACACGGATAAGAACCGTGCAACGTTAAAACGTTCCAGTGACGCTGATCACCATTGATCAAACGAAGAACCCGACTGGAACAAAGCAGCCAGTTTGAAGCGCTAATAAGTTAGGCGCGCTTGGGCTGGCAGGTAGGTACTTAGGAGGGCAGGCAACACAACATGGGCAAAGGTTCTGGGCCCGGGGTGAAGATCCTGATCAATTTGCAGGCTGGTTCGGTCAGAGTATTGAAACTTCGCGACACCCTTTGCTTGTTCAAAGGCAGTGTCGTCGCAAGAAATACCTGGAAACCATCGAGGTGGTCGATCCCGTGTTGTTCAGGGGAGTTGTTCGACCAGAATTGACTTTCAGCTTGGTACTAACGTTGCGGATAGTAACGGATTGAAGCACGCAAGGGAAGTGTGCTAACCAAAAAACTTCAATCAGCCGCCCAGCAGCCCGCGATACACCAGCACCGTCGCGGCCGCCACCAGTGAGCAGCCCAGCCCGTAGGCCGCCAGGGTCAGGCGCCAGGAGCGGCCGGTTTCGATTACCTTCATCACGTCGCGCATGTCATTGATGCGGCCATCGCCCAGTTCGATGCACAGGCTCACGGCGGTAAACGCTGCCGATAGCAGGATCGCGATGGCAAACAGTGCACCGTCGGGTGAGGGCAGCGCTGCGTTGATGCCCAATGAGATCGCACAGATGGCCAGCAGCAACATGGCGAATAAGAGAATTCCTTTCATCGAGCCTTACAAGGTTGCGTGGAGGTCAGGCAGTGTGGCGAGCCGAAGCAATTTTGAAAAGGCCCCCGGTTTGTACCGCCGGTAACATTTTTCGGACGCATTGAAGTAAAAAACGGCGGAGATATAACCAGTGGATGGGTACTTGTGCACATTAGTTGCGAGGTGTGTAACCCCGCCGGCAACCGCCTGGAAGCAGCGCTGTTTGCCTGCGATGAAAATTTAAGTCAATGAAAAATATCGCTTTTTTTTATTGGTGAAAAAATCGTCAGTTTGACTGCAGCCCCCGTTCCATGGGGCTTTGCGCGAGTTAAAGGCGGGTTGTCCACTGAGTTATCCACAGCTTCTGTGGATTGTCCCAAGCGCTTGCTCTAGGACGGGCGTGCTGAGATTTTTCAGCTTTACCTGTAGGAAAAAAAGAGTAGAGTGGCGCGCCTTCCGTTCTGTCCCGCAGTGCTTTATGAAGTTTCGCTCAGTACCACCTTCTGTTACCGACACCCCTCAAACTGTTACCGCACCCAAGCGTTTCTCCTTGAAAGTCGCCTTGTGGCTGCTCGACAGCCCGCACCTGGGGCACAACACCAACATCAAGCATTTCGCCGGGCGTTTACTCAAGCAGCCGGCCCGTGAAGGCGTGGTCGCCGCGCAGAGCCGCCTGGGCCAGTTGATGTGCCGTGAGTGCGGCAACGCTCGCGACCGCCGTATCGGCCACGACCTGTTGCGCCTGGCCGCCCGTGCCGGCGACCACCGCGCCCAGCGCGAATTGGGGCAGGTCGAAGACTGAGCTGTCCTCAAGCCCTATGCTTGGTTAACCTTGCTCTTTTTCGGTGATGGCAGAAATGGCTATGGTGTTTGACTGGACCAGCATTGCCTTGGGCCTCGCTGGCGCTGCAGTGCCGTTATTGGCCGTGTGCTGGCAGATCCAACGGCGGCTGAGTGCGCGCATGAGCGGTTGGGAGCTGCTGGAAGAGCGCCTGGCCACCGCGCAATTGGCCCAGGAGGGCTTGGCCGCGCAACTGGATGCCAGCCGCGATGAAATCAGTGACCTGAGCCAGGCCAACGCCGCCAAGCAAGCGGACCTGGCCGCGGTGCGCCGTGAAGTCGAACTGCTGCAGATCGACCGCGATAACGCCCGCGACGCCGCCCACGCCTGGAACCTCGACCGCAGCGCCAAAGAAACCGAGCTGCGCCGCCTTGATGCGCTGTCGGCGTCACTGCGCGCCGAACTGCGTGAGCAGCAGGAAAGCCATCAACAACGCCTCGCCGACCTGCAAGGCTCGCGGGACGAGCTGCGCGCGCAATTCGCCGAGCTGGCCGGGAAGATCTTCGACGAGCGTGAACAGCGTTTTGCCGAAACCAGCCAGGAACGCCTGGGCCAGTTGCTCGACCCGCTCAAAGAACGCATCCAGTCCTTTGAAAAGCGCGTTGAAGAAAGCTACCAGAACGAAGCGCGCGAACGCTTTTCCCTGGCTAAGGAGCTTGAACGCCTGCAGCAACTGAACCTGCGCCTGTCGGACGAAGCCACCAACCTCACCCGCGCGCTCAAAGGCCAGAAAACCCAGGGCAACTGGGGTGAACTGATCCTTGAGCGCGTGCTGGAACATGCCGGGCTGGAGAAGGGCCGCGAGTACCAAACTCAGGTGAGCCTTAAAGGGCCGGACGGCGAGCGCTTCCAGCCGGACGTGTTGATCATGTTGCCCGGCGACAAACAGGTGGTGGTCGACTCCAAGGTCAGCCTCACGGCCTATCAACAATACGTGGCGGCGGATGATGACGTGATAGGCCAGGCGGCGCTCAAGCAGCATGTGCTGTCCCTGCGCAATCACGTCAAAGGCCTGGCCGGTAAGGATTACAAACGCCTGGAAGGCTTGCACAGCCTCGATTTCGTACTGTTGTTCGTGCCGATAGAGGCGGCGTTTTCCGCCGCGTTGCAGGCTGAGCCGAACCTGTTTCAGGAAGCGTTCGACCGCCATATCGTCATCGTCAGCCCCACCACCTTGCTGGCCACCCTGCGGGTGATCGACAGCCTGTGGAAGCAGGAGCGCCAGAGCCAGAACGCGCGGGAAATCGCCGAACGCGCCGGTTGGCTGTATGACAAGTTTGTGCTGTTTATCCAGGACCTGGATGAGGTGGGTAACCGTCTGCAACAGCTGGATAAGGCTTACAGCGCGGCACGCAACAAGCTGACGGATGGACGCGGAAATCTGGTCAGTCGTACCGAGCAATTAAAGTTGCTGGGTGCGCGCGCCAGTAAAAGCCTGCCGGCGGATTTGCTTGAGCGTGCCATGACCGATTCAGACGGTGTGGCGCCTCTACCGGAATAAACGCAATCCAAAATATGGGAGCTGACAAGCCAGCTCCCACAGGGCATTGTGCTCAGCCGTCCTACAGCGGCAAATGCCGACTCAACAGCGCCCGCAACGCCGCAGGTTTCACCGGCTTGGCCAAATAATCCAACCCCGCCGCATGCACCTCGGCCACCATCTCCGGCCGGCCATCGGCGCTGATCACCACCCCGGGAATCGGCTCGGCCAATTGCGCCCGCAGCCAGCCCATCAGCTCAGTACCCGTTTCGCCATGGTCCAGGTGGTAATCCACCAGCGCCAGTTGCGGGCGCATGCCTTCGGCCAGCAATGCTGCGCACTGCGCCTGATCGGTGGCGGTCCACACCTCGCAGCCCCAGCGCGTCAGCAGGCTGCGCATGCCGATCAGGATGCTCTCTTCATTGTCTACGCACAGCACCTGCGCGCCACTCAATGGCAGCCCATTGTCTAGCGTCGGCTTGACCTTTGGGCTGGCCTGGTTACGCGCCAACGGCACGCGCACGCTGAACACGCTGCCTTTGCCCGGCCACGAACGTACGCTTAAGCGATGGCCCAGCACTCGGCACAAGCCATCGGCGATCGCCAGGCCCAGGCCCAGGCCTTTTTCGGCGCGGGTCTGGTGGCTGTCGAGGCGCTTGAACTCTTCGAAGATTACCTGCTGTTTATCCAGTGGAATGCCCGGGCCGCGGTCCCACACTTCCAGGCACAGCTCACCCTTGCGCCGGCGTACGCCAAGTAGTACTGGGCCGTCGGCATAGCGGAAGGCGTTGGTCAGAAAGTTCTGCAGGACTCGCCGCAGCAACTTGATGTCACTGTCCACCCGTAAACGGCTGCCACGCAGGCGGAAACGCAGGCCTTGTTCGTGGGCCAAAG
This sequence comes from Pseudomonas sp. ArH3a, assembly GCF_022648765.1. Lineage (NCBI taxonomy): Bacteria > Pseudomonadati > Pseudomonadota > Gammaproteobacteria > Pseudomonadales > Pseudomonadaceae > Pseudomonas > Pseudomonas sp. ArH3a. The sequence goes on along the minus strand of NZ_CP080330.1, from coordinate 5,077,457 downwards.
CCTTGAATTCGGCGCCCAGGGTGTCGAACAGCTCGTTAAGCACAAAGGGCTGGCGCTGTGGGTTGATCTTGCCGTTTTCCAGGCGCGAGATATCCAGCAGGTCGCTGATCAGGTCTTCGGCGGAACGCAGCGAGCTGTCCAAGTGCTGCACCAACTGGCGGGCTTCGGCAGACAGACCGTCGTTCTGGTGGGAGAGGGCGGCGGAGAACAGCCGTGCCGCGTTCAGCGGTTGCATCAGGTCATGGCTCACCGCTGCCAGAAAGCGCGTTTTCGACTGGCTGGCGGACTCGGCCACGCCTTTGGCATCGGTGAGCGCCACATTCAGTTGCGACAGTTCATGGGTGCGCTCGGTCACCCGTTGCTCAAGGCCCTCGTTGGCCTCGGTCAGCGCCTGCTCGGCTTCACGGAACGCGGTGATATCGGTGAAGCTCATGACAAACCCACCGCCGGGCATCGGGTTGCCGATCAGCTCGATCACGCGTCCATTCGGGAACAAACGTTCGGAGGTGTGCGCGCGGCCCTGGCGCATCCAGTGCAGGCGCCGTGCCACGTGCACTTCAGCTTCGCCCGGCCCGCACAGGCCGCGCTCGGCGTTGTAGCGAATGATGTCGGCAATCGGCCGGCCGACGCTGATCAAGCCGTCGGGGTAGTTGAACAGTTCCAGGTAGCGCCGGTTCCAGGCCACCAGTTTCAGCGACTGGTCGACCACGCTGATGCCCTGGGTGATGTTTTCAATCGCGCCTTGCAGCAGCGCGCGGTTGAACTGCAGCACCTCGGAGGCTTCGTCGGCGATGCGTACGACGTCCTCCAACTGCATTTCCCGCCCTTCAATCGCGGCTTTTACTACAGCGCGCGTCGAAGAAGCGCCGAGCACACCGGCCAGCAGGCGTTCGGTGTGGGCGATCCAGTCGTTATCGGCATTCTGATTCGGGTTAAAGCCTTTGCCCTGACGATAGGCGAAGCGGATAAAGCTCTGCTGCGCGCGCTCTTCACCGACAAAGCGTGCGGCCAGGCTGAGCAGGTCGCTGATCTGTACCGACAACATTGAGCGCGCGCTGGCGCGTTGGCTGGTCTCTTGACCGATAAAACGTCCGGCCTGCCAATGCTCGGAAACCCTTGTGCGCGACAGCATCGAGACCCACACGAACAGCGTGAAGTTACCCGCCAGCGAGAACACGGTGCCCAGGGTCAGCGAGGTGACGGAAAAGCCAAAGGGGTGTGAATGCATCCACGTCAGGCCGGGGAAAAGGCTGAGCGACCAGCCAAGACTTTTCGCGGTCACTGGTAGGACCAAGGTGTAGAACCACAAAAAGGTGCCTGCCGCTAACCCAGCAAATACACCCCGCCGGTTGGCCTGCTTCCAGTACAGTGCGCCGAGCATCGCCGGGGCTAGTTGGGTGACGGCGGCGAAGGCAATCTGGCCGATGGTCGCCAGGCTTGCGGTGGAACCGAGCAGCCGATAACTCACGTAGGCCAGCAGCAGGATGATCACAATGCTGACCCGGCGTACCGACAGCATCCAGTGGCGGAACACTTCGAACGGCCGTTCGGCGCCGGAGCGGCGCAGCAACCACGGCAGCAACATGTCGTTGGACACCATGGTCGACAAGGCAATGCTGGCCACGATCACCATGCCGGTTGCCGCCGACGCGCCGCCGATAAACGCCAGCACGGCGAGGGCCGGATGCGATTGGGCCATGGGCAGGCTGATCACGTAGGAGTCGGGCAATACCGAACCGGGCAGCAGCATTTTGCCGCCCAGGGCAATGGGTACGACGAACAGCGCGGCCAGGATCAGGTAGGCCGGGAATACCCACTTGGCCAGGCGCAAATCCTGCGGGTCGATGTTTTCTACTACGGTGACGTGAAACTGGCGAGGCAGGCAGATAATCGCCATCATTGCCACGCCGGTTTGCACCACCATCGACGGCCAGTTGATGGTTTCTTTCCAGTACTCCTCAAGGCGCGGCGCCAGCATCGCCTGGCTGAACAGGTCACCGAAACCGTCGTACAGGCCGTAGGTCACGAACGCACCGACGGCGAGAAAGGCGAACAGCTTGACCAGTGATTCAAACGCAATCGCCAGCACCATGCCGCGGTGGTGTTCAGTGGCGTCGAGGTTGCGTGTACCGAACACGATGGTGAACAGCGCCAGCACCAGCGACACGATCAGCGCGGTGTCCTGGGCGCGGGTGCCGGTGGTGTCGGGGCCGGAGCCGATCAGCAGGTTCACGCCCAGCACGATGCCTTTGAGCTGCAGGGCGATGTAGGGCAGCACGCCGACCAGGCAGATTAGCGCCACCACCACCGCCAGGGACTGGGATTTGCCGTAGCGCGCGGCGATAAAGTCGGCGATCGAGGTGATGTTTTCCTGCTTGCTGATCAGAATCATCTTCTGCAGCACCCAAGGTGCCAACACCAGCAGCAGTACCGGTCCTAAGTAGATCGGTAAAAATGCCCACAGTTGTTCGGCGGCCTGGCCTACCGCGCCGAAGAACGTCCAGCTGGTGCAGTAGACGGCCAGCGACAGGCTGTACACCCACGCACGCACCTTCGGCGGCAACGGCGCGTGGCGGCGGTCACCGTAAAAGGCGATGGCAAACATAATGGCCATATAGGCCAGGGCAACGGCGGCGATCAGCCCGCTGGACAGCGTCATGGTAACTCCGAGCATAAAAACACCCAGGCATTCCAGGCCCGGTGAGACAGTCTCGCATGATGCTTGGGGTTAGTCAGTGTCGACCAAGGTCGTGTGGGAGCTGGCTTTCCTGCGATGCGCATGGGTATCTACGCAAATTTTTGTGTTGCAATGAGTTTTTGACGGGGTTTTTAGGTAGGTATGAGTACATATCCGTTGATGCGGTAACGGCGGCTATTGGTTCCGCCCTTACGGCGGGTCACTTTTGGAAAAGAGCCCGGAATGCCGGCCCAGCCAAAAGTAACCAAAAGGGCTCTTGCCCCACCACTCGGTGCCTCGCCTAGGCTCGGCATGCCAGAACGAAGGCTTGAATCCGTGGGCCGCCGCCATGGGCCATCCTTGGCCCATCGCGGCTAACCCGGCGTCCTGCCGGGTTACCCACGGATTCAAGCCTGCGTTCGGCCATCGTGGTTTAACGGGGCGCCTGAGATCAAGATCAAGATCAAGATCAAAAGCAAGAGCTCGGCGGCCTAGTAGCCGACCTGAGTGGTAGAAGCAAAAGCAGGGCAAAAGCAGGGCAAAAGCACAGCAGAAGCAGATCTGCTTTTCTGTGGGAGCTGGTTTGTCGGATCGCCGCACCGCTGCGATGCAGACACCTCGGTGTATCAGGCATAACCAGTTGATGCCATCGCAGGCAAGCCAGCTCCCACATTAGATTGAGTTCAGTTTCAGAGATCAGGTCGGCTGTCAGGCCGCCTCGGTTTTGCTTTTGATTTAACCACTCAGGTCGGCTACTAGGCCGCCGTGCTTTTGATCTTGATCTTGATCTCAGGCGCCCCGTTAAACCACGATGGCCGAACGCAGGCTTTGGAGCGGGGGTAAACCGGCAGGACGCCGGTTTAGCCGCGATGGGCCAAGGATGGCCCATGGCGGCGGCCCCCGCTCCAAAGCCGGAGTGAGGGCACACCGAGCCTAGGCGAGGTGCCGAGTGGTGGGGCAAGAGCCCTTTTGGTTACTTTTGGCTGGGCCGGCATTCCGGGCTCTTTTCCAAAAGTGACCCGCCGTAAGAGCGGAACCAATAGAGGCCATGGCCCAAATAACGGATATGCACCCAGCGCCCCCGCGACAACCAAAGAACCCAACCCATAAAAAGATGTGTAGATACCTATGCTGCGATGCGGGCAGCGCGGTCTATCAGTGGCACCCGGTTGATGCGATCGTAGGCAAGCCAGCTCCCGCAGAATTCAGCCTCCACCGCTACCTCGGTGGCAAGGTCTTCTGACGCAAGATATAGATCGTCACCAGCACCGCACTGGTCAGCATAAACCCGCGTGCCCACGGCAGCGGCACCAAGTAGCAGGAGACGCCAATACTCAGCCACATCAAGCCGATTGCATAGACTTTGCCCTTGAGCGGGATACCGTTGCCGTCCAGGTAGTCTTTGATCCACGGGCCCAGGCGCGGGTGTTCCACCAGCCAGTGGTAGAAACGCGGGGAGCTTCGAGCGAAGCAGGCGGCGGCGAGAAGCAGGAAGGGTGTGGTCGGCAACACCGGTAGGAAAATGCCGATCACCCCTAGCGCCACGCTCAGCCAGCCGATGGCCAGGAGTGCGTAACGCAGGAGCGGCGAGCGGTTGCCCATGGGTGTCACGGGCAAACGACTCAGTGGTGACGTGGCTTGAGGATCGCCGGTTTTTCGTCAGGCGCGTTGCACAGCAGGTACAGCGCAGTCAGGGCTTCCGGGATCTGTACGATCATGTCATCCATCAGGTTGGCATCGGCAGCGATGTCGGAAAACTCCGGCTGGTCGTCGAACAGGCCCGAACCGACCATGATCGGCAGCAGCATTTCGCTGACTTCTTCCTCGGCGGTCTCAAACCAGGCGGCTTCGCGCAGGAACACGCCTTCCATGAAGCCGATGCACCAGCCGCGCAGGTCGGAGTCATCCGGCTCTTCGCCGAGGTCCAGGTCGCACGGCAGCTCGAATTCCTCATCGGAGGCCAGTTGGCGACCGATGTGGGCTTTGAGGGCCAGCAGGGTGGATTCGATTTCTTCGCGCTGGGCGGCATCGGCGTAATGCGGTTCTTCGGCGAACAAGGCGTCGATCCACTCACGGTCCGGCACGATGTCGGAAGAGATCGACAGGGCGGTCAGGTAGCCGTGGGCGGCCACGTAGTCCAGCGCCTCGTCATGCAGCTCATCGGCGTCGAGGAAGGCTTGCAGGCGGGTTAGTTGCTCAGCGAAGGACATTACGGGATACCTTGGGAATAAACGATGCGCAATTCTAGGCTTTCTTGAGCGCCCAGGCCAGCCACACGGCATATTTGCCAGGTTTTAGATAGCGCTCGCAATTCGTCGGTGGCGCCCTTTGCACAGTAACGCTCGGGTATACTGCCGCGTTTTGTGATGCCCCTGCAGGCCAAGCGCCAACCCGTGAAAACTTCGCTTACGGATTATTTCCCGTGAAGCCGGGTTTTTTCGGCCAGCCTGTACAGAGGGATTTCGGCACCATTTTGGAGTTTTACATGCTCGAGCAGGCTCAACGCGTCCTCAAGGACATCTTCGGCTACGACAGTTTTCGTGGCCGCCAGGGTGCGATCATTGAGCGCGTGGCCAATGGCGGCGACGCCCTGGTATTGATGCCTACCGGCGGCGGCAAATCCCTGTGCTTCCAGGTGCCGGCGCTGTTGCGCAACGGCCTGGCCGTGGTGGTGTCGCCGCTGATCGCGCTGATGGACGACCAGGTCGCCACCCTTGAAGAGCTCGGCGTCGCCGCCGCGGCGTTGAACTCCACCCTCAGCGCCGAGCAGCAACGCGACCTGGCCGCACGCATCAAGCGCGGTGAAGTGAAGATGCTCTACCTCGCCCCCGAGCGCCTGGTGCAGCCGCGCATGCTGGCGTTTTTGCAGAGCCTGGAAATCGCATTGTTCGCCATCGACGAAGCCCACTGTGTGTCGCAATGGGGCCACGACTTCCGTCGCGAATATTTACAGTTGGGCCAGTTGGCGGAATTGTTCCCCGACGTACCGCGTATCGCCTTGACCGCCACCGCCGACAAACGCACCCGTGAAGAAATCGTCGAGCGCCTGCATTTGCAGAACGCCGAGCGCTTCCTGTCGAGCTTCGACCGGCCGAATATTTTCTACCGCATCGTGCCCAAGGAGCAGCCGCGCAAGCAGTTGCTGGCATTCCTGTCCGAGCGGCGCAGCGACGCGGGCATTGTCTATTGCCTGTCACGCAAGAAGGTCGATGAAGTCGCCGCGTTCCTCTGCGAGCAAGGCTACCCGGCGCTGCCGTACCACGCCGGCCTGCCCAATGAAACGCGCTCTGCCCACCAGAAACGCTTCCTCAACGAGGAAGGCCTGATTATGGTGGCCACCATCGCGTTCGGCATGGGCATCGACAAATCCAACGTGCGCTTTGTGGCGCACATGGACCTGCCCAAGTCCCTCGAGGCGTATTACCAGGAAACCGGTCGCGCCGGCCGTGATGGCCTACCGGCGGATGCCTGGATGGTCTACGGCCTGCAAGACGTGGTGATGCTCAAGCAGATGCTGCAGAACTCCGAAGGTGACGAGCGCCACAAGCGGTTGGAACAACACAAGCTCGACGCCATGCTGTCGCTGTGTGAAGAGACCCGCTGCCGCCGTCAGACCCTGCTGGCGTATTTCGACGAGGACATGCCCGAGCCGTGCGGCCACTGCGACAACTGCGTCGACGGCGTGCAGACCTGGGATGCCACCGAGCCGGCGCGCCAGGCGTTGTCGGCCATCTACCGCACCGGCCAGCGTTATGGCGTGGGCCATCTGGTGGATGTGTTGCTGGGCAAGGACAACGAAAAAGTGCGCAGCTTCGGCCATCAGAAGCTCTCGGTCTATGGCGTCGGTAAAGCCCGCGCCGAAGGCGAGTGGCGTTCATTGTTCCGCCAGATGGTCGCGCGCGGCCTGGTGGACATCGACCTTGAAGGGTATGGCGGCCTGCGCCTGAACGACAGCTGCCGGCCATTGCTCAAAGGCGAAGTGAGCCTGGAGTTGCGCCGTGACCTTAAGCCGCAAACCACGGCCAAGAGCAGCACCAGCCAGGCCAGCCAGTTGGTGCGTGGCGAAGAACGCGAGCAGTGGGAAGCCTTGCGCACCCTGCGCCGCAAGCTCGCGCAGGAACACAGCGTGCCGCCTTACGTTATTTTCCCCGACTCCACCTTGCTGGAGATGCTGCGCGAGCAGCCCACCACCATGGCCGAAATGGCCCGGGTCAGTGGCGTCGGTGCGCGCAAGCTGGAACGCTACGGGCAGGCCTTCCTCGAAGTGCTCGGCGGCCAGGTCGAAGCGCCGAAGGAAGTCGCCGATATTCGCCACGAACTGATCAGCCTGGCGCGTGCTGGCATGACCCCGATCCAGATCGCTGGCCAGCTGCAATGCTCGGAAAAAAACGTCTACACCTTGCTGGCTGAATCCATCGGCAAGCAGCAGCTGTCTTTAGAGCAGGCCCTTGATTTGCCGGAAGATCTGCTCGGTGAAATCCAGGACGCATTCCTCGACGGGGAAGGCGAATTGCCACCGGTTGCGGAGATCGCGCCGCTGTTTACCGGGCGTGTTCCAGAGGGCGTTTTGTACTGTGTGCGTGCCGCTTTGCAGTCTGAATTCGAAATTTAGTGTGCTAATTGCGCCAATGTAACGAATCAGTACATAGCGGTGCTTGCCTCATGGCATGGCTCATGCTTAGCTGACTAATAATTAGCCACACTTTATTTTCAGTCTAAACCACGAGTTTTTTATGCCGTTAACCGATCAACACCGCTTTGGCATGCAATTGGCGCAAATGTCCCGAGGTTGGCGCGCCGAGCTGGACCGCCGTTTGGCGGGGCTGGGTTTGTCCCAGGCGCGTTGGCTGGTGCTGTTGCACCTGGCCCGTTTCACCGAAGCGCCCACCCAGCGTGAGCTGGCGCAAAGCGTCGGGGTAGAAGGGCCGACGCTGGCGCGTTTGCTCGACAGCCTCGAAGGCCAAGGCCTGGTGCAACGCCAGGCCGTGCTGGAAGACCGGCGTGCCAAGCGTATCTTGCTGTGCGACACCGCCTGCCCTTTGATCGAGCAGATCGAAACCATCGCCACGGCGTTGCGCCATGAGCTGTTTGTGGGCGTGGATGAAGAAGATTTGCGCGTGTGCATGCGTGTGCACGGGCATATTTTGGCGAATCTGGAAAAGCCCTAAGGTAGCGCCTGATTAGTGTCGAGCGGGTTGTTGTGGCGAGGGAGCTTGCTCCCTCGCCACAAAAGCCAGCCCCCACAGTTGTTTTGTGTACTGTCTAGAAGGTTTGGCCCAGGTTCAGGTACACCGCCTGCTGCTTATCATCATTGAACCCATAGCTGAAATTCAGCGGCCCCAGCGGCGTATCAAACCCCAGGAAAACACTCGCGGCGTTGATGTAGCCACTGTCGAATTGATTGTCGTTGTTCCACGCCCGGCCGCGTTCTAACGAGGCGCCCAGGTACAGCGGAAAATCCAGCGGCAGGTACGAGCGCGGCGTCAGGCGGCGATAGTACACCGCGCGCATCAAAGCAATGTTTTGCCCCGAGATCGAATCTTCGCGAAAGCCCGACAGCTGCCGCGCACCGCCCAGCAGGAAGCTGGAAATCACCACGTCGGATTTATCCAGGGTGCGTCCGTAACGCCCGCCCAGTATGAGTGTGTCCGGGCCGTGGCTCATGGCCTTGTCCAGCTTGAACTCCCACTGCCGGTAGCGCTGGTCCGAGCCTAGGCCAGGTTCGAATTCGCGGAAGGCCAGGCTGATGTCTTCGCCGGTATGGGGGAAGTACACGTTGTCCAGGGAGTCGAAGGAGTACTTCAGCCCATAGAAGCCTTCATTGAAGTTCACGCTTGGCAGGTCGCGCTCGCCAATGCGCACGTCCGCCTTGCCCCAGGCTTCGCCCACGCCGAAGCGGATCTCGCCGCTGTTGCCGATCTGGCGCCCCACATTCAAGCCAAAACCGTAGCGCTCCAGCCGATACTCGGCGATAGGGTCGTTGTCCAGAACCAGGTCAACGTTCTGCGCCTGGGCACTGATATAGGGCGCGACGAAGTAGCGAGAGCCGACATCCAGCGGTTGGTAGAACTCGCTGTACAGCTCTTGGCGATCACCGATCTGCACCCGCGTCAGCCATTCGGCGCCGAGGCGGTTGATGCCGTTCATGCGGTAGCTGGCGCCGAGGTTGAAGGCGCTCTCGCCGCGCATGTCATCCGACAGGTTCAAGCCCAGGCGTAAGTAATCGGTGCCGCTGCGCTTGCCGCGTGCGCTGATCACCAAGGTGTTGTCCTGGCCCTTTTTCACCACGCGGTATTGCACCTGCTCGAAGTAATCCAGGCCGTACAGGGTGCCCATGTCGGTTTGCAGGCGATCCAGGTTCAACGGCTCGCCCAGGTTTTGGCGGATGTAGTAACGGATCACGTCATCGCTGACTTTCGAATCGTTCTCCACCTTGATCGCAGTGATCACCGGGGTACGTTCGCCCGGCGTACGCGCGGCGAGCAGTTGCGGGTCTACCGGTTCCGCGGGGCGCAGATGCGCCAGGCGCACATCGAGGGCGCGGGTGGCGCGGTAGCCGGCGTCGATCATGTCCTTGGCGCGGCCGAAATCCGTCACGCCGTAGGCGGCCAGCGGCGGCTGGATCAGTACGTCTTTGGGGTGCAGGGCCTTGAGTTGCTCCTCGGAATTGCGCCGGGTCATCAGGGTGATGGACTGGTTGAGCACGTCGACCACGGTGGCCAGTTGTTTGCGCGTGCGCAGCGGGGTGCCGATGTCGACGACGATGGCAATGTCGACGCCCATCTCGCGCGCCACATCCAGCGGGATGTTGTCGGTCATGCCGCCGTCCACCAGCAGCCGGCCGTCTATTTCCACCGGGGCGAACACCGCCGGGATCGACATGCTGGCGCGGATCACCTGGGGCAGGTGGCCTTTGTTGAACACCACTTTTTCGCCGGTGGTGATATCGGTGGCGACCGCGCGGAACGGGATCGGCAGCTTGTCGAAGTTACGCGTGTTACTGCTGTGGGCGAACATGCTTTCCAGCAGCAGTGCCAGGTTCTGGCCCTGGATCACACCGAGCGGCAAGCCGAGGCTGCCGTCGTCGCGAAAACTGAGCTTCTGCTTGACCAGGAAATCGCGGTCATCCTGCTTGCGCCGAAACGGCACGTCTTCGCGTGGCGGTGCGTCGGACAGGGCCTGTTGCCAATCAATATCCAGCGCGAGCTTTTCCAGCTCATCGATCTTGTAGCCCGACGCGTACAGCCCGCCAATCACCGCGCCCATGCTGGTGCCGGCAATCGCATCGATGTGAATGCCTTGTTCTTCCAAAGCCTTGAGCACACCTATATGCGCCAGGCCACGCGCGGCGCCGCCAGACAGCACCAGGCCGATTTTGGGGCGCGGTGTTTCAGCGGCGTCGGCGAGGAGAGGGAGCAGGCACAGGAACAGGCAGGACAACAGGCGGCGCATCACGAATCTCAGGGCTGGGCGATAAAGGTCGGTATTATAGCCACTCGAACCTCCGAGCCTGTCATACCTGGAACCTCTCAAATTATGTCGCTGAGCAAACCCGAGATCGTCATCACCTATTGCACCCAGTGCCAGTGGCTGTTGCGCGCCGCGTGGCTGGCCCAGGAATTGTTGAGTACGTTCGCTGACGACGTGGGCCGTGTGGCGCTGGAGCCAGCCACCGGGGGCACGTTTCGCATCACTTGCGACGGTGTGCAGATCTGGGAGCGTAAGGTCGACGGTGGTTTTCCGGAAGCCAAGGTGCTTAAACAGCGCGTGCGTGATCAGATCGACCCACAGCGGGATTTGGGCCACAACGATCGGACGCAATAAAGGCCACCGCCGCTTGACGGTGGCCCGTAAGGCGCTACTTGTCGGCCAACTTTTGCTTGATGAACCCCGCAACCCACGTCAGCACCAGGCCGCCGATACCACCGCCGACGATATTGCTGCCAACCGCAGCCACATGCAGCGCTTCGCCGCCTGAAGCCCCGGTGAGTACCGAGACGATCTGCCCCAGCACCAGCCCACCCACGCCGCCAACCAGCGTATTGAGCCCAGTCCCCAGGCTTTGTTTGCTCATACCGGCCACCTTACCGCCGATGGCACCGCTGATGATCTGAACCACCAAACTGATGAGTGTTTCCATGGTAAAGCCCCTGCATAGCGTTAATGGAATGACCACTCGCTTGCAGCAACTTCAAGGCGCATGGCTGTCGTCGAGGGGTCTTTATCCGTTGAACGACGACAGACTGTTGCGGATGTTTAAAGTGTAGATCACGCCGCTGCCGCAGGCACTTTGGCCTGGCTGGCGCTGCCCATCAAGCCGGAGAGCACGATGGCGACGATAATCAGCGCGCCACCCAGCAGCATGCGCAAGGTTGGGGTTTCGGCAAACAGCAGCCAGGCCACGGTGATGCCATAGACCGGCTCCATGGCGAACACCACCGAGGCGGTGCGCGCCTTGATCACTGCGAGGCTGGCGACAAACAGGCTGTGGGCCAGGCCGGTGCAGAACACCCCCAACAGGCCGATCCACAACCAGTCGATGGCGCGCACCTCTGCCAGCCCGGGCGCCGCCACGGGCAACAGGCAGGCCGCGACCACCACGTTTTGGCACAGGGCGGCCTGCACTGCTGGAATCCGCCCGGAACTGGCGCGATTGTTCAGCGATAACAACGAAAACAGCAGGCCGGAAACGATGCCCCAGAGCAGGCCGCCCGTAGCCGCGCTGGCGAGGTCGAAGTCTGGCGTCACCAGTATCAGGCCGATGCTGACCAGCACCACCAGCAGCACTTCATTGGCGCGAATGCGCTCGCGGAAGATCAGGCCTTCGAGAATCACGGTAAACGCCGGGAACGCAGTAAACCCCAGAGTGGCGACGGCGACCCCGGCGACTTTGACGGCAATGAAGAAGGTTACCCAATGCGCCGCGAGCAGCACGCCGCTGATTAGCAGGCGACGCCAGTCGCGCATCTCGAGTTTTTTCCAAGTGGTGTTGCTGGCGAATCGCGCGAATACGGCGAGGGCCAGCACGGCAAAAGCGGCGCGGCCAAATACGATGATGGCGGGCGAGGCGGCCGCCAGCTTGCCGAATACGCCGGTGAGGCCAAACATCAATGCGCCGATATGCAGGGCGCCGAGGGCTGAGCGGGGAGTCATTGCGATCCTTGAACCAACGGGAGTGACAGAGTCGCAGTCTAGAGGGTGGAAGGTGCGGGCGTCTGTCGCCCGGCTCGCGATTTTTATCGCAGGGCTCTTCTTGCGGTTCTTACGACGAGCGCCGCAATGCGCCGGGGGATGCGCCAAATTCGCGCAACATCGCAGCGGCAAACGCACTTTGCGAACTGTAGCCGACGCGCTCGGCGATTTCACCGATGGGCAGCGGCGTTTCGCGCAACATGCCCAAGGCCATCTGCAGGCGACGGCTGCGGATATAGTCCATCGGCGTCTGCCCGCACTCAGCGATAAAGCGCGCATGCAAGCGCGCTACCGACAAGTCGGCAATGCGCGCGAGGTCCGCGACCTGTAACGGGTGCGCAACATGCCGCTCGATATGTGCATTGAACGCCGCATACGGCAGGCGCCGGCCCGGCACCGTTTGGGTAATCGGGTGATTAAGGCTGGCCAACAACAGCACCGCACCTTGCTGCACGATCAACGGGTCATCCACCGGGCTGTGGGCCAGCCATTGCACCAACTGGCTTTGCCGGGAATCCAGGGCCAGGCGCGCCGGTTGGTCGAGCAAGCGCCGGCTGGCCTCGGCATGCTCGCCCAAGGATTGCAGCACCCAGTGCTCGGTGGGCACATCCAGCACCAGGCAACGGCTGCCATCGCGACTGCCACAGGCGTGGTGGGCAGAGAAGGGCAGCACCATCACGCTGTTCTCGCGCACCTGGCTGCCACGGCCATCCACTTCCAGATCCAAATGCCCCGACAGGCCGAACACCAGTTGTGCGTGGTCATGGCTGTGGGCGAGGGGTTCTTCGAGGTAGTGGCGCAGCGTGAGGGTTGGGCTCATCGCGGTCTCCTGGGCGAGCAGGCTCCTGGCCTAGTCGCGCCAGTCTACAACGCTTCAAGGGCGCCAGGCGCTGTCATCAGATTGACGCACAGTTGTCATGGGCTATTAACCGCCAGGGCGCAAGCTCGCGAAAACACCGTTGAGGGATGCCCATGACCCGTGCCGAGTTCGCCAAACCCAGCCGTAAACAACGGGTTCGTACCCTGTGGATTTCCGACGTGCACCTAGGCACGCGCGATTGCCAGGCCGAACACTTGTCGCAGTTCCTCAAGGGCTACCACGCCGACAAGGTGTACTTGGTTGGCGATATTATCGACGGTTGGAAAATGCGCGGCGGCATGTATTGGCCCCAGGCCCACACCAACGTGATTCGCCGCCTGCTGACCATGGCCAAGCGCGGCACCGAGGTAATCTACGTCACTGGCAACCATGACGAGTTTCTACGGCGCTATTCCAAGCTGATTCTGGGCAATATCCAACTGGTGGACGAAGCCGTGCACGTCACCGCCGATGGCCGTCACCTGCTGGTGATCCACGGCGACCAGTTTGATGTGATCACCCGTTACCACCGCTGGCTGGCGTTCCTCGGCGACTCGGCCTACGAGTTCACCCTCACGCTGAACCGCTGGCTCAACCACTGGCGAGCGCGGTATGGCTATGGCTACTGGTCGCTGTCGGCGTACTTGAAGCACAAGGTGAAGACGGCGGTGAGTTTTATCAGCGATTTCGAAGAGGCGATCGCCCACGAAGTGACCAAGCGCGAGTTGCACGGCGTGGTCTGCGGGCATATTCACCATGCGGAGATTCGCAAGGTGGGCGAGGTGGACTACCTCAACTGCGGGGATTGGGTGGAGTCGTGCACGGCGTTGATCGAGCACTGGGATGGGCATATCGAGTTGTATCGGTTGGCAGATGCGCAAGCCAAAGAGGCGCAGTTGAAAGCCGAGATGGTCGCAGGCTAGCCGCCAACACACTCCAACTGTGGGAGCAGGCAAGCCAGCTCCCACAGTTTGATTCGGTTTCTTCAGTTGCAGACGTCAGCGATGGCTTGGGCCAACAGCGTCAAGCGCGTGGCATCAATGCCAGCCACGTTAGCCCGCCCCGAACTGACCATGTACACGCTGTGCTTCTCGCGCAGTTGCTTGACCTGCTCGGCACTTAGGCCGGTATAGGAAAACATCCCACGCTGCGCACCAATATGCGCAAACCGTTCGGCCAGCCCGTGGGGCGTAAGCGCTTCCACCAGCCCGGAGCGCAGTTGCGCAATCCGCGAACGCATGGCTTCGACTTCGTCGCTCCAGCGCTTTTTCAGCTCGGCATCGCCGAGGATGGTCGCAACCACGGCTGCGCCATGATCCGGCGGGGTCGACCACAAATTACGCGCCGTGTTTGCAAGCTGGCTGCGCACATCGGTGAGCTTCTCGGCATCCGCCGCGCACACGATCAACGCGCCGACTCGATCACGGTACAGGCCGAAATTCTTCGAGCAGGAGCTGGTGATCAGCACCTCCGGCAGTTCGGCTGCAAACAGCCGCACCGCCCAAGCGTCTTGCTCCAGGCCGTCGCCAAAGCCCTGGTAGGCGAAGTCGATCAGCGGCAGCAGTTGGCGTTCGCGGACGATCTTCAGCACCTGGCGCCAGTCATCCTGGGACAGGTCGAACCCGGTCGGGTTGTGGCAGCAAGCATGCAGCAATACCACGTCGCCCTTGGGCACGTTGGCGAGTGTTGCCAGCATCGCGGCCACGTCCAGGCGGTTATCAGTACCCACATAAGGGTAGTGGCTGACCGTGAGCCCGGCCTTGGCGAAGATGGTTTCGTGGATCGGCCAGGTTGGGTTGCTCAGCCATACGCCACGGCCGGGCAGGGTGTGGGCGATAAAGTCGGCGCTCAGGCGCAGGGCGCCGGTGCCGCCTGGGGTTTGCGTCGCGCCGGCACGGCGGTCGCGGATCAAGGCGGAGTCGGCGCCGAGCACCAGTTCGCTGATCAACGCACCGAACGCTGCATCGCCGTGGCCGCCGATGTAGGTCTTGGTGGTCTGAGTGTCCACCAGGCGCTGCTCGGCCAGCTTCACCGAGTACGGAATCGGCGTCAGGCCTTGGTCATCCTTATAGACGCCCACGCCGAGGTCGAACTTGTTCGGGTTGCTGTCCTGGGCATACAGGTCCATCAGCCCGAGAATCGGGTCGCCGGGCACGCGGCCAATAGCATCGAAATGCATTACTTGCGGCCCTCGGCGTCCTTGGCCACTTCGTCAGTGCGCGCGGCCATGATGAAGTCGTTGCGATGCAAGCCTTTGATCGAGTGGCTCCACCAGGTCACGGTGACTTTGCCCCACTCGGTGAGCAGGCCTGGGTGATGGCCTTCGGCTTCGGAGATTTCACCCATGGCATTGGTAAAGGCCAGGGCGAATTTGAAGTTCTTGAACAGGAAAACCTTTTCCAGCTGCATCACGCCATCGCGTACTTCGATGTTCCAGTCGGGAATCTGCTTGATCAGTACCGGCAGCTCTTCGTCGCTGACTTGCGGGGCATCGGCGCGGCAGGCTTCGCAGTGGGCTTGGTTCAAGGTGGTCATGTGGGGTGTCCTGAATTCGAATGATTGAAGATCAGTGGGCGTTACCCTAAAGCAACGCGCGGCCAGGGAACAGACTCACCTGGCCTCAAAACGTAAGTGTCACGCGGCTTTGGGTTTGGGTGGAAACGTCGGCGCGTGCAGACCCAGCTGCATACCGCGCTCGACCATGCCCATGATGTCTTCCTGCGCCACGTCGAACAGGCGCTTGAGCTCAGGCAGGACGAAATACAGCGGTTGCAGGATGTCGATGCGGTACGGCGTGCGCATCGCTTCCAGCGGGTCGAAGGCTTGGTGCTTGGGCTCATCCGACAGGCAGTACACGCTCTCTTTGGGCGACGACAAAATGCCGCCACCGTAGATGCGCCGACCTTGTGGCGTGTCCACCAAGCCAAATTCGATGGTCATCCAGTACAAACGCGCCAGGTACACGCGCTGTTCCTTGGTCGCGGCCAGGCCGAGCTTGCCATAGGTGTGGGTAAATTCGGCGAACCACGGGTTGGTCAGCAGCGGGCAGTGGCCGAAGATCTCGTGGAAAATATCCGGTTCTTGCAGGTAGTCCAGTTCTTCTCGAGTACGAATAAAGGTCGCCACCGGAAACTGCTTGCTGGCGAGTAATTCGAAGAAGGTCTGGAAGGGGATGAGTGCGGGTACACGGGCGACTTGCCAGCCGGTAGTTTCAGCCAGCACCTGGTTGATTTCGCCCAGTTGTGGAATGCGGTCCAGGGGCAGGCCGAGCTTGTCGATGCCGTCCAGGTATTCCTGGCAGGCGCGACCCTCGATCACTTTCAGCTGGCGCGTGATCAGCGTGTTCCACACCGCGTGTTCTTCCGGCGGGTAGTGGATAAAACCTTGCGCATCGGGCTCGCGGGCCACGTAGTGCGTCTGCTTCATACGGCTCTCCTGCTAGGCATTCGTTCTTGTTATGTGCGGCGTATGGCCTATTGATAACCCGGAAGGCGGAGGATTCCATCGGGCCTTGGCTTGGGCTTGTAGGAAAAATTACCGATATTCGTAAAGTATTCGTTACGATCCTGTGGCTCTGCGATGTATTGGGCTGTGAAAAGGTCACGTACTGTCACATAATCTTGACGACTATCTGCGCCCAGCGGCAAAAAGACGCGGCGCTTTCCCACTTTTCGGGCCTTTTCATGCGTATTAAAGTGCACTGCCAGAACCGCATCGGCATCCTGCGGGACATTCTCAACCTGTTGGTGGAGTACGGCGTCAACGTCGCCAAGGGCGAGGTCGGCGGCGAACATGGCAACGCGATTTACCTGTTTTGCCCGAACCTGGTGAACATGCAATTCCAGGCGCTGCGCCCGCAATTTGAAGCAATTGCCGGTGTGTTTGGCGTCAAGCGGGTAGGGCTGATGCCCAGCGAACGTCGGCATATGGAGCTGAATGCGCTGCTTGGCGCGCTGGAGTTTCCGGTGCTGTCGATCGACATGGGCGGCTCCATCGTCGCCGCGAACCGGGCGGCGGCGCAGTTGCTCGGGGTGCGCGTGGACGAAGTGCCGGGCATTCCGTTGTCGCGGTATGCCGAGGATTTCGACTTGCCGGAGTTGGTGCGCGCGAGCAAGTCGCGGATCAACGGCTTGCGGGTCAAGGTTAAGGGCGACGTGTTCCTGGCGGATATTGCGCCGCTGCAATCCTCCGAGCACGACGACAGCGAAGCCATGGCCGGCGCCGTGTTGACCCTGCACCGCGCCGACCGCGTCGGTGAGCGCATCTACAATGTGCGCAAGCAGGAACTGCGTGGCTTCGACAGTATCTTCCAGAGCTCCAAGGTGATGGCGGCGGTGGTGCGCGAGGCTCGCCGCATGGCGCCGCTGGATGCGCCTCTATTAATAGAAGGCGAAACCGGCACCGGTAAGGAGCTGTTGGCGCGTGCTTGTCACCTGGCCAGCCCGCGCGGGCAATCGCCGTTGATGGCGCTTAACTGCGCAGGCCTGCCGGAATCGATGGCCGAGACCGAGCTGTTCGGCTACGGCCCAGGCGCGTTTGAAGGCGCGCGGGCCGAAGGCAAATTGGGCCTGCTGGAACTGACGGCGGGCGGTACGTTGTTTCTCGATGGCGTTGGGGAAATGAGCGCGCGCTTGCAGGTGAAGTTGCTGCGGTTTCTGCAGGACGGTTGCTTTCGCCGGGTGGGCAGTGATGAAGAGGTCTACTTGGATGTGCGGGTGATCTGTGCGACCCAAGTGGACTTGTCGGAGCTTTGCGCCCGAGGGGAATTTCGCCAGGACCTTTATCACCGGCTGAATGTGTTGTCGTTGCATATACCGCCGCTGCGCGAATGCCTGGATGGTTTGGCGCCGTTGGTTGAGCACTTTCTTGATCAGGCCAGCCGGCAGATTGGTTGCCCATTGCCCAAATTGGCGCCCGCGGCGATGGATCGGCTTAGCCACTATCACTGGCCGGGCAATGTGCGGCAGTTGGAAAACGTGCTGTTTCAGGCGGTGTCGTTGTGCGAGGGCGGGACGGTCAAGGTTGAGCATATTCGTCTGCCGGACTACGGCGTGCGTCAGCCGCTTGGCGATTTTTCTCTGGAGGGTGGGTTGGAGGCGATCGTCGGTCGGTTCGAGAAGGCGGTGCTGGAGAGCTTGTATGCCGAGCACCCGAGCAGCCGACAGCTGGGTAAGCGGCTGGGAGTGTCGCATACCACCATCGCCAATAAGTTGCGTGATTACGAGATTCTCAAGGGCGATAAATAATCACAGACACACTGCAGTTAAAACTGTGGGAGCGAGCAAGCGCGTTCCCACATTTGATCTTTGTCATTTTCAAGACCGATGCTTGCCGCAGGCGGCAGTAGTCCGCCGTTTTTTCGACTCTTACCCATCCCTTAAATCCTCGCGCCTGTCAGCAAACCCCCGCCCCGCCTGGATTTTGCCCTCTTTTAAAAAGTTGGTTCGCAAATTGCTTAAGCCTCATCAGTACAACGGTGGGCGGCAAGCGTCCGTCAGAAAGAGGATAGAGCGTGGACAAGTACCTTTATGTGGCAATGACCGGCGCCAGCCAGAATGCACTGGCGCAGAAGGCCCATGCCAACAATCTGGCGAACATCTCCACCAACGGTTTCCAGCGTGACCTGGAGCAGGCGCGTTCGATGCCGGTGTTCGGTGACAGCTTTCCGGCGCGTGCCTTTGCCATGACTGAGCGGCCGGGTACTGATTTTTCCCCGGGCGCCATGATCGAAACCGGTCGTGACCTGGATGTGGCGGTCAACGGCAACGGTTGGATCGCCGTGCAAACCCCCGATGGCAGCGAGGCCTACGTGCGCAGCGCCAGCATGAACGTTGACGCGCTGGGTGTGCTGCGCGCCGGCAACGGCATGCCGGTGATGGGCAACGGTGGCCCGATTGCCGTGCCGCCCCAGCAGAAAATCGAAGTGGGCGCCGACGGCACCATCAGCATCCGCGCCATGGGCGAAGGCCCACGGGTGATGGCTGAAGTGGACCGCATCAAGATGGTCCAGCCGGACCTCAAGAACATGAACAAAGGGTTGGACGGCACCATCCACACCAAGGATGGCCAGCCCGCCCAGGCGGATGCGAACGTCAAGCTGACATCGGGCTTCCTGCAGGCGAGCAACGTCAACGCCGTGGAAGAAATGACCGCAGTGCTGTCGCTTTCCAAGCAGTTCGAGCTGCACATCAAGATGATGAACAGCGCCAAAGAAGACGATCAGGCCATGACTCGCGTTCTGTCGATGAGCTGATAGCGGCCTCACTGAACCAACACTAATTTTGCAACACGGCGCCAACAAACAGGCGCACGAAGGAGAACAGCATGCTTCCGGCTCTATGGGTTGCCAAAACAGGTTTGTCCGCCCAGGACACTAACCTGACCACCATTTCCAACAACTTGGCGAACGTGTCGACCACGGGTTTCAAACGTGACCGCGCTGAGTTCCAGGACTTGCTCTATCAGATCAAGAAGCAGCCTGGCGCGCAGTCGACCCAGGACAGCGAACTGCCGTCGGGCCTGCAATTGGGTACCGGTGTGCAGATCGTCGGCACCCAGAAGAACTTCAGCGCCGGTAACCTGCAGCAAACCGGCCAGCCGTTGGACATGGCCATCAACGGCCGTGGTTTCTTCCAGATCCTGCAACCGGATGGGACTACGTCCTACACCCGTGACGGTACTTTCCACCTCGACTCCAATGGCCAAATCGTCACGGCCAACGGTTTCGCCCTGGAACCGGCTGTCGTCGTGCCTGCGGATGCTAAGACCTTCACCGTCGGCAACGACGGCACCGTGTCGATCACCGTGGCCGGCAGCCCGGCGTCGCAAGTGATCGGCAACCTGCAAACCGCTGACTTCATCAACCCGGCCGGCTTGCAGGCCATGGGTAACAACCTGTTCCTGGAAACCGCCTCCAGCGGCGCGCCGCAGATCGGCACCCCTGGCCTGAACGGTTTCGGTACCACCCTGCAAAGCACCCTGGAAACGTCCAACGTGAGCACGGTTGAGGAGATGGTCAACATGATCACCACCCAGCGCGCCTATGAGATGAACTCCAAGGTGATTTCCACCGCCGACCAGATGCTTTCGTTCGTAACGCAGAATCTGTAATCAAGTCTATGGGGCGCCGTTGACGGCGCCTGCAGCACCGTGAGGTAAGGGTCATGAATCGCTATGTTTCTGTTCTGGCATTGAGTGGGATCGCCGTGCTCGCGGGCTGTGTCGCCCCGACGCCAAAACCCAATGACCCGTACTACGCGCCGGTGTTGCCACGCACGCCGCTGCCTGCGGCGGCCAACAATGGCTCGATCTACCAGGCCGGTTTCGAACAGAACCTGTACAGCGACCGTAAGGCGTTCCGAGTGGGTGACATCATCACCATCACCCTGAACGAAAAGACCCAGGCCAGCAAGAACGCCAACTCTCAAGTGGGCAAGACCAGTAAGGCCGGCATTGGCTTGACCTCGTTGTTTGGTGCTGTACCCAATGTCAACAACCCGCTGGGCAATGGTGATCTGAGCTTGAATGCCGGCTACAGCGGCGACCGTGCCACCAACGGCAAGAGCGCGGCGGGGCAGGGCAACAGCCTGACCGGTTCGATCACCGTAACCGTGGCCGATGTATTGCCCAACGGCATCATCGCGATACGCGGTGAAAAGTGGATGACCCTCAATACCGGTGATGAGTTGGTGCGTATTGCCGGGATGGTGCGGGCCGATGACATTGCGACTGACAACACCGTACCGTCGACGCGGATTGCCGATGCGCGCATTACCTACTCGGGTACGGGTTCGTTTGCTGATGCGAGTCAGCCAGGCTGGTTCGACCGTTTCTTCCTTAGCCCGCTGTTCCCTTTCTAGGTGGCCACTTTGAAACTCAAACAGCTGATGGCTGCCGCGTTATTGCTGGTCTTGAGCGCAGGGGCCTTTGCTGAGCGGTTGAAAGACATCGCCAGTATTTCCGGCGTGCGCTCCAACCAATTGATCGGGTACGGCCTGGTGGTGGGGCTCAACGGTACGGGTGACCAGACCACCCAGACCCCGTTCACCCTGCAGACCTTCAACAACATGCTCTCGCAGTTCGGCATCAAAGTGCCGGCGGGTTCGGGCAACGTGCAGTTGAAGAACGTCGCGGCCGTGTCGATCAGTGCCGACTTGCCAGCGTTCTCCAAGCCGGGCCAGGTGGTGGACATCACCGTGTCGTCGATCGGTAACTCCAAAAGCCTGCGTGGCGGTACGCTGTTGATGACGCCTCTTAAAGGTATCGACGGCAACGTCTACGCCATCGCCCAGGGCAACCTGGTGGTGGGCGGTTTTGACGCCGAGGGCCGCGACGGCTCGAAAATCACCGTTAACGTGCCATCGGCCGGGCGTATTCCGGGCGGTGCCATGGTGGAACGGACCGTTCCCAGCGGTTTCAACCAAGGCAACAGCCTGACCTTGAACCTCAACCGTTCGGACTTCACCACCGCCAAGCGCGTGGTCGACAAGATCAACGACATGCTCGGCCCTGGCGTGGCCCAGGCCATCGACGGCGGTTCGATCCGTGTTACTGCGCCATTGGACCCAAGCCAGCGCGTCGACTACCTGTCGATCCTGGAGAACCTTGAGGTCGACCCAGGCCAGGCGGTGGCCAAGGTCATCATCAATTCGCGTACCGGCACCATCGTGATCGGCCAGAACGTCAAGGTGTCGCCGGCAGCAGTGACCCACGGCAGCCTGACCGTGACCATCACCGAAGACCCGATCGTCAGCCAGCCTGGGCCATTGTCCAACGGCCAGACGGCGGTGGTTCCACGCTCGCGTGTGAATGCTCAGCAAGAAGCCAAGCCGATGTTCAAGTTCGGCCCCGGCACCACGCTGGATGAGATTGTCCGCGCGGTGAACCAGGTGGGCGCCGCCCCAGGCGACTTGATGGCGATCCTCGAAGCTCTGAAACAGGCCGGCGCCTTGCAAGCCGACCTGATTGTGATCTGAGGCCATGGCCATGGATATGCGCAAGAGCGGGATCAGCAGCACAGCGGACTCGGGGTCTTACTCCGACCTGAATCGGCTTAACCAGCTCAAGGTCGGTGCCGACAAGAACAGCGAAGGCAACATGCGCAAAGTGGCGCAGGAGTTTGAGTCGCTGTTTTTGAGCGAGATGCTCAAGTCCATGCGCTCGGCCACCGAGGCGCTGGGCAAGGACAACCCGATGAACACCCCGGCCGCCAAGCAGTATCAGGAAATGTACGACCAGCAGTTGGCGGTCTCGATGTCCCGCGAGGGCGGCGGTATCGGCTTGGCCGACGTGCTGATGCGCCAGATGCAGAAGAACAAACCGGTGGACGCCCAGGCGGCCACCTTGCAAGGCCCAGAGGCGGCGCAGGCGCCCGCGAAAAAAGTCGATGTGCCGACTGAAATTGCTGCAGGCACCACAGCCGAAGGGCCGTTGGGCCGCTCCAATGGCCAGCGCCCGCTGTGGGCTTACCGCGTGGCCGTGCCTGAAGGCGCCAGTGCTCACGCCAACGATATGGAGCTGATGAACCAGCGCCGTATCGCTTTGCCAAGCAAGCTGACTGACCGTCTGTTGGCCGGCATTGTGCCTAACGCACCGGTCGCCATCGATGCCAAGAGTGCGCCGCTGCGTAATAGCGCCGCCGCCGACAACGTGATCAACAGCACCGCGCACAGCTTTGCCGTGCCGAGCGGGCGCATGCAGGTGTATGGCCGCGCCATCGCCCAGCCACCGCTGGCACCGGCGAAGAAAGCCTTCAGCTCGCAGGATGAGTTCGTTGCCACTATGTTGCCGATGGCCAAGGCCGCCGCAGCGCGTATCGGCGTCGATCCGAAGTACCTGGTGGCCCAGGCCGCCCTGGAAACCGGTTGGGGTAAATCGGTGATGCGCGCCGAAGACGGCAGCAGCAGCCACAACCTGTTCGGCATCAAGGCCGGGCAGAGTTGGCAGGGCGGCCAGGCGCGTGCAATCACCAGCGAGTTTCGTGATGGGTCGATGGTCAAGGAGACGGCGCACTTCCGCTCCTATAACTCCTATCAGGACAGCTTCCACGACCTCGTGACATTGCTGCAAAGCAATGATCGCTATAAAGAAGTTGTGAAATCAGCCGATAACCCGGAGCAGTTTGTACGCGAGTTGCAAAAAGCCGGATATGCAACCGACCCGGACTACGCCAGCAAGATTTCGCAGATCGCCAAAACGATGAACAGTTACCAGAACTACGCTGCCGCTGGCGCGACCACTCATTTATAAGGTCTGAACCATGAGTTTGCTCAATATCGGGATGTCGGGGCTTAACGCCGCTCAAGGATCGTTGTCGGTCCTGAGTAACAACATTGCCAACGTCAACACCCCGGGATACTCGCGTCAGCAGACCACCCAGAACGCCAGCGCCAATAACCAGTACGGTGGTGTGTTTATCGGCACTGGCACCACGCTGGCGGACGTTCGCCGGGTGTACAACGAATACTTGGACACGGCGTACCAGAACAGCACGGCGCTGAATAACGACGCCAAGGCTTATCAGGATCAGATCAGTGCGGTCGATAAGGTGCTGTCGGACAAGACCACGGGCCTGTCCTCGGTGCTCAGTTCTTTCTTCGCTACCTTGCAGACATCGGCGTCCAACCCCAGTGATCTGTCGGCTCGCCAATTACTGGTGACCAACGCCCAGACCTTGAGCAGCCGGTTTAACGCGATCTCGACGCAGTTGACTCAGCAGAAAGAGACCATCAATAACCAGTTGGGCAGCATGAGTGAGCAGGTCAATCAATTGACCGCCTCGATTGCCTCGCTCAATAAGCAAATTTCCCAGGTGCAGGGCGCTTCGGGCAATGCCCCGGCCAACCTGTTGGACTCGCGTACCGAGGCCGTACGCTCGCTCAATGAATTGATCGGCGTGACGGCTACCGAGAAGAATGGGCAGTTCAGCGTGACTACCGGCAGCGGTCAGTCTTTGGTAGAGGGCGGGATTTCCAACACCATTTCCGCAGTGCCGAGCAAGACCGATAACAGCCAGTACACCATCCAGTTGGACATGAACGGTACTACCATGGACCTGGGCGGGGTGATCAGTGGCGGTAGCATTGGTGGCCTGTTGCGTTATCGCAGTGATGCCTTGATGCCCGCCATCAATGATCTGGGGCGCATCGCTATCGCGACCGCAGACACCATCAATAATCAGCTGGGCCAAGGCCTGGACCTGAATGGCGACTTTGGTATTTCGCTGTTCAAAGACATCAACAGTGCCGCCGCCATTGCCTCGCGCAGCCAGGGTGCGGCGGGTAACAGCAGCGGTGCGGGCAACCTTAATGTGTCGATCAGCGACAGCAGCAAGCTGACGACCTTCGACTACAAGGTGACCTTCAGCGATAGCGCCAACCCTAACAAGGTCACGGTACTGCGCTCGGATGGCAAGGCCATGGGCACCTTTGATATGAGCTCCACACCCCCGCCGACGATGGATGGCTTTACCCTCGCGCTGGATGGTAAAGGCACAATGGCGTTTGGCGACAGCTTCAAAGTCAGCCCGACCGCGACCGGGGCCAGCGGTATTGGCGTGGCGATCACTGATCCGAACAAACTGGCGTTTGCCGGCCCGTTGGTGGGTACCAGCGGCAAGACCAACAGCGGCACGGGCACCTTTACTCAACCGTCCTTGACCGTGCCACTGGATATTCATGGCGGTGCCGACACGGCCCAACTGCGCACGGGCATCGAAAACTCGATGCCGGTGAAAATGGTCTTCGGCAAAGCGGCTGCTGACGGCACGCAGCCTTATACCCTCAACGATGCGCAGGGTAACGCGATCGGCACCGGCAGCATCATTCCGGGGCAGGGCAACAAGATCACCGTCAATGTGCCGATGCGTGATGCCAGCGGTGCGGTCATCCCCGGCAAGAGCTTCAGTTTCGACACCACCGTCAACGGCTCCCCGGCTGCCGGCGACAACACGACCTTTGCCTTTAACAGTGGCGGCAAATCCGATGGCCGCAATGCCCAGGAACTGCTGAACCTGCAGACCAAGGCCAGCGTGGGCATGAGCGACGGCAACGCGGGTGTCAGCCTGGTGGGGGCTAATAGCAAGCTGGTTTCGACCGTGGGCTCCAAGACTAGCCAGGCTAACGTCGACAGTGCGGCCACCGGCGCTTTACTGAGTGCGAACAAAGAGGCGCGCAACTCAGTGTCGGGCGTCAACCTGGATGACGAGGCGGGCGACATGATCAAGTTCCAGCAGTACTACACCGCGTCGTCGCAGATCATCAAGGCTGCGCAGGAAACCTTCACCACACTGATTAATGCCCTTTAAAGGAGGCTGGGACGATGCGTATTTCTACACAGCAATATTTCGAGACCAGCTCCGCCAAGTATCAGAGTAACTATTCCAGTGTGGTGAAAGCCCAGGATCAGGCAACCACCGGTGTACGCGTGCAAACGGCTGCGGATGATCCGGTCGCGGCGGCGCGGTTGTTGATGCTCCAGCAGCAGAAAGACATGTTGGGGCAGTTCAACGGCAATATCGACACGCTGAAAAACTCGCTGGCCACGCAAGAAAGCGTGATGGAAAACATCAATATTGCGATTCAGAGGGCCAGTGAGCTGGCGCTGAAGGCGGGTAACGTTGGCATCAGTGACGCTGACCGCACATCGATTGCCGCCGAAGTTGGCTCCATTGAGGACCAAGTCCTGGGTCTGCTCAATACCAAGGATGCCAGCGGTAACTATTTGTTCTCGGGGAGCAAGACCGACACCCCTCCTTACGCGCGCAACAACGATGGCACCTACAGCTATCAAGGCGATGACACGCAGTTGAGCCTGAAGGTTGCGGAGAATTTGTCGATCGCCATGGGCAATACCGCAAAAAGTATGCTTGAAGGCTCGGCGAACACGGGCCGTACGCAAACGGCGCCTATTCTTGTACCGCCAGCGGTCGATGATGGCAAAGTCACCCTATCGGCCGGTCTGATTGCTGCCAACACCAGCTATAACAGCAGCTTTTCGGACGGTCAGCCTTATAAGCTGACGTTTACCAGCAGCACCCAGTACGTGGTGACCGACAACGCTGGCAAGGACATCACTTCCGAGATTCCGGGCAACGGCACTTTTGACTCTACCAAGGAAGGCGCGTCAACGGTCAATCTGCGCGGGGTCAAGTTCGACATCGGGCTGAACCTGGGCAAAGATGCGCTGGGCAAAGACATCCTGCCCGGTGCGCCAGCGGATGCCATCGTCAAAGACCGCGAGTTCAGCCTGTCGGTCAAGCCTGACAGCTTCAGTGTCTCGCGCACCCCGAGCAATCCGAGCACGGCACAGCTGAGCAACGGCACGGTGAGCGATCCGGCGGCTTATGCCAGCACCTTTCCCAACTCTGGCGTCATCGTCAAGTTTGGCGCAGCCGGCGCCTACGATCTTTATGCGCAGCCTTATACGGCAGACAGCAAATCCATCGCCAGCGGTACCTTGGCTGCTGGCGCCACGTCGATTATGGCGGCAGGTGTGACGTTTGATGTCACTACCGCGCCGGCGCCGGCAGCCGGCGACCAGTTTTCGATTGGTGCCACCAGCAACAAGAACGAGAACGTACTCGACACCCTGAGCCATTTGCGCAAAACCCTGGAAACGCCGTCAGACGGCAACCCGGCGGCGCAGAAGGAACTTAAGGATGTGGTGGCCAGGTCCATTGGCAACCTGACCAATGCTTACACTCAGATCGACCAAGCGCGGGGCTCCATTGGTGCGCGCCTGAATACCCTGAGCATCCAAAGCCAGGAAAACATTAGCTTGGATCTGGCAAACACCACGACCATGAGCGCGCTGGGCAATATCGACTTCGCAGAAGCCGCCATCAACTTGAGCCTGCAGCAAACCATGCTGCAGGCCTCGCAGCTGGCCTTCGTGAAAATCTCCCAGTTGAGCCTGTTCAACAAGATGTAATCGGCGTCACCCCAAACGGCCCACCCTGGAAACACGGTGGGCCGTTGTCGTTTCTGCGACTTAATTGTTTGAAGGTTTTGCATAAAGCACACAAAATTGAGTGACCTGTGAGTCATAAAGCGCATCTTCACTGTATCGTGTGAAAAGGATAAGTCGTCGCCAGGTCGTTGCGCGCAGGCTTTCAGCGAGATTTTTGCGGGGTTATCCCCTTTATTGTCAGCGCCCCCGAGGCAGTTCGCGGGGTGTTCTCCAGCTATTTAGTATTGGGAAGCCACAATGATTGGCATAAAAAGCATCGCCAGTTACGTGCCGGCAGACGGGATCGATAACTACGCCCAGGGTGCCAAATTCGCCAAGGATGAAGAATTCATCATTGGCAAGATCGGGTCGGCGTTCCTGCCGCGCAAGGAAGCTGCACAGGAAACCTCTGATCTGTGTGTCGAGGCGGTCAACGCTTTGTTTGCCAACAACCCGAATTTGAAGCGCGAGTCGATTGACGCGCTGATCGTCGTCACCCAGAACGGCGACGAAGAGGGTCTGCCCCACACCGCCGCCATCGTCCAGGACAAGCTTGGCCTGCCGACCCACGTCGCGGCGTTCGATATTTCCCTGGGCTGCTCCGGCTACGTCTACGGCATCTACGCGATGAAGGGCTTCATGGAAGCCGCGGGCCTGAAAAACGGCCTGCTGATCACCGCCGACCCGTATTCGAAGATCGTCGACCCGGAAGATCGCAACACCACCATGCTGTTCGGCGACGCCGCCACCGCCACCTGGATGGGCGAGGACGCGCCGTGGTTGCTCGGCAAAGCCAAGTTCGGCACCGACGGTTCCGGCGCGCCGCACCTTAAGGTCAGCGACGGCGTGTTCTTCATGAACGGCCGCCAGGTGTTCAACTTCGCCTTGCTCAAGGTGCCGGCGCATTTGCACGAACTGCTCAATGAGTCGGACCTCAAGGCTGACGACATCGATGCGTTCTGCATTCACCAGGGCAGTGCGGCGATTGTCGACGCCGTGGCGCGCCGTTTCGAAGATGCGCCGGTGGATAAGTTCATTAAGGACATGGTCGAGACTGGTAACACCGTGTCGTCGAGCATTCCGCTGCTGCTGGAAAAGCACGTGATGGATGCCACCTGGAAGCGCGTGGCAATCAGTGGTTTTGGTGTGGGCCTGTCGTGGGGCTCGGCGATTCTCTATCGTCCGTGAGATCTTAATAGGCTGAACAACAAAACGCCGATGATCAAACGATCATCGGCGTTTTTTTATTGGCGCCAGAAAAGCCAATGAAACCGGGGTTTTAAGCCGCGCTAAAGCCTTGAATTGCAGGGGGTGGCACGGTGCTAGTAAAAAATTTCAAAAAAACCCTCAAGCAACCGCGCGACACGACGATAACTATTACGAAGGTTCTCTAGGCCACACCCGGCGGTTGCCAGGGCCGGAAGCCGCAGTATCCAACTCACGAGGATTTCGTCATGGCATTATCAGTAAACACCAACATCACTTCCCTGGGTGTCCAGAAGAACCTGAACAAAGCTTCCGACGCTCTGAGCACCGCGATGAACCGTCTGTCGACCGGCAAGAAGATCAACAGCGCCAAAGACGACGCCGCCGGCATGCAGATCGCTAACCGTCTGGGCAACCAGGTTAAAGGCTTGAACGTTGCAATTGCCAACGCCGCCAACGGTACTTCGATCGCCCAGACTGCTGAAGGCGCGATGCAAGAATCCACCAACACCCTGCAGCGTCTGCGTGAACTGGCCCTGCAAGCGGCGAACGGTGATAAAAGCGACGCTGACCGTGTTTCCCTGCAGCAAGAATTCACCGCGAAAGTGGGTGAGCTGACCCGTATCGCCAACACCACTACTTTCGGTGGTCGTAACCTGCTGGACGGTTCGTTCAACAACGTTGCTTTCCAAATTGGTGCCAACGCCAACGAAACGATTTCGTTCGGCATGAGTGACACCAGTGCTACTGCCCTGAAAGGTTCGTACAGCGAAGCCAGCGTTAACGGTGCCGCTCTGGCCGGTATCAGCGCTACTGCAATCGGCGCTTCCCTGTCGGGTGCCAAAGTGACGGGTGCTGCTACCGCCGCGTTGAACTCTACTGGTGCTGGTGCTGCTGCCGCATCGACCCTGACCATCAACGGCAAAGACGTTGCGATTTCGGCTGCCGACAAAGGCGCGGCTATCGCTACCGCGATCAACGCTGCAAACACCGGTGCAACCGCTGTTTGGGATGATACTGCCAACAAAATGAGCCTGAGCTCTGCTGGCGCACTCACAGTGAGCGGTGGCGCTGCTGTTGGCTTGACCGACGCGACTACACCTTCAACGGCTGCAACGGGTGCCACTACCCTGAACGCCGCCGGCGCAATCAGCGTCAACGGCAAAGCTGTGACCTGGGCTGCCAACGCAACCATCACTTCCGTGCTGAGCAGCATCAAAACTGCTGTAGGCGGCAGTGGCGACGCGACTATCGGAACCGATGGCCGTATCCAAGTTAAATCCGCTGGCGGCGCTGACGTAGCGCTGTCTAACACCACTGCTGGCTCCCTGTCGGCGCTGGGTCTGTCGGCCGGTACTTCCCAGGCCAAATTGAGCGCAGACACTTCGATCAGCCTGAACGGCGTTGAAGTGAAGTTCAAGGCGGGTGACAACACTGATTCGATCGTTTCCTCGATCAACAGCGCAAGCACCGGTGCTACTGCCAGCAAAAACTCGGACGGCAGCCTGGCTCTGTTCTCCAAGAAAGACATCGTTATCGCCGACGGTAGCGCAGGTACTGGCCTGGTTGCGCTGGGCCTGACTGCTGGTTCGAGCAAAGCCACTACCCTGGAAACTACCGTTTCCAACCTTAGCGTTCTGACCGCGGCCAGCTCGCAACAGGCTATCCAGGCTCTTGACGGCGCCATGCAGCAGATCGACAGCCAGCGTTCGCAGCTGGGTGCCGTACAAAACCGCTTCGACAGCACCACTGCTAACCTGCAGAGCATTTCGCAGAACTCCAGCGCTGCCAAAGGCCGCGTAGAAGACGCTGACTTCTCTGCAGAAGCTGCTGAACTGACCAAGCAACAGACCCTGCAACAGGCGTCCACTGCGATCCTGGCACAGGCCAACCAACTGCCATCTGCTGTACTGAAGCTGCTTCAGTAATAGCCTAGCGGTTAACTAACGGAAGGGTGCGTTTACGTGCCCTTTCGTTTTTTCAGTTTTGAGGTGATGACATGGACATGAGCATCAAGCTTAACCCGTCTTACCCGGCTGGCGCAGCTCAGGCCAGTGGTGCTGTGGCCGCCCAGGCCAAGCCCGCGAAAGAGGCTGAGCCGGCACCTGCCGCTGAACCGCAGCGCGCGGCACTGGAAAAGGCCGTCACTGATATTCGTGAGTTTGTGCAGGCGAGCCAACGCAACCTGGACTTCTCCATTGACGACACTACGCACAGAGTTGTCGTTAAAGTAATCGCCACCGACAGCGGTGAAGTGATTCGACAAATTCCCTCGGAGACTGCGCTGAAGTTGGCCCAGGATTTGAGCAAAGCCAGTAGCCTATTATTTGATACCAAGGCTTGAGTTGGCACGAAACATGTTTCTAATAGCTGCTTAGGTATTTGTGCGCCAATAAAGCGGCGACCGTAGGACAAGGAGGATAGCAAATGGCTAGTTCAACGATTTCCGGCCCGGGTTCGGGCTACGACACGCAAGCCATCGTCAAGGCGCTGGTGGGTGCTGAAAAGGCACCCAAGCAGACCCAGATCACCAACCAGCAAAAAGATGCGACCGTTAAGCTGTCGGCTGTTGGTACGGTGAAGACTGCGTTGGAGGCCTACCGAGCGGCAATCACCAAGTTGAACAACGTCTCCTCGTTCAACGGTCTGGCAGCGACCAGCTCGGAAGACAAGAACGTCAAGGTCACCTTGGGTGATGGTGCGTCGAGTGGTAAATACACCCTTGTGGTGACCAACCTGGCGACAACATCGAAAGTTACCAGCAAGGTCTTCGAGGGCGGTACCTCTGCCAAGGCAAACAGTAGCGACGACAACCAGACGCTGACGATCAATCAGTCGGGTAAAAGTTACGATGTGACGATACCGGGCGGGGCGACCTTGCAGCAGGTACGTGACTCCATCAACACTCAACTGTCGGCCCAGGGCATCAACGCTAACGTGCTGAGCGATTCTAAAGGCGCACGCCTGGTGATCGGCTCCAGCAACAGCGGCGACGGTACAGGTATCACGCTCAGCGGCAACTCGGAGCTGGCGAGCGGTTACGATCCAGGCCAATTGCCAAAGAATGCCAAATATTCGATCGACAACGTTGCCATGGAGTCCACCACAAACAAGATCACTTCGGCGATCAGTGGTGTGAGCTTGGAGCTGTTGAGCGAAGACCCGACGAAGCCGATAACGACCACGATCACTGTGGGCAGTAGCACCGACACCTTGAAGGCGTCGGTGCAGTCGTTCGTTACCGCCTATAACACGCTGATGACTTCGATCAATACGCAGACCAAGGTTACGGCCACTGGTGATGCGTCGACCACCACGGCAGCCGCCCTGACTGGCGACTCGTCTATGCGCCAACTGGTCAACAGCCTGCGCGGCGAGCTGGTCAATGGTTCGGGTAGCGGTACCATAAGCAGCCTGGCGCAAATGGGTATTTCCACCGACCAGAAGACTGGCTTACTGAGCTTGGATGACAAGGCGTGGGACAAGGCAGTTGTCACTGGCGCCAGTGATATCGCCAAGCTGTTCACGGGTGACAAAGGCCTGATCAGTCGTATGAACAATGCGACTTCCGGCTATGTGGGTACTACTGGGACGTTGGCTACGCGGGCGACAGACCTCAACAACACGTTGACGGACCTGACCACTCAGCAATCGGCCCTGGATCGGAGAATGGAGGATTTGCAGACATCTCTGACGGCCAAATATGCCGCAATGGATGCAATGATTGCGAAAATCAACAACACCAGCTCCAGCATCATGACCACCCTTAATGCACTGAACAATCCGAAGTCGAGCTGATTGAAGGGGCGTCCTGCGCCCCGTCAAAGAGCGTTTGTGAAAGTGGGCAGCTAAGGTCCTGAATTAAAGTTTTTGCCATTACAGTCGAAAGACTGGGTAGATCAACACTTTTCGCGCGTGTCCTGTTCGAGGTAGCAAGATGAACCCTATGAGAGCCCTTCGCCAATACCAGAAGGTTAATTCCCATGCTCAAGTGTCCGAAGCCAGCCCTCATCGCTTGATCCAGATGCTGATGGAGGGCGGGCTTGAGCGCCTTGCTCAGGCCAAGGGCTCAATGGCGCGCGGTGATATTCCGCAAAAGGGTTTGTTGTTGACCAAGGCTATCGACATTATCACGGGCTTGCGTCAGGGCCTGGACGAAACCAAGGCGGAAGATCCTGCCACGATCCAGCGTTTGGCTAACTTGTATGACTATATGAATGTGCGCCTGCTGAAAGCTAATGCCGACAACGATCCGGAAATCATCGACGAAGTTGCCCGTCTGCTGATTACCGTAAAAGAAGGCTGGGATGCCATCGCTCCACAATAAGGCGGATCGCCTTGAGGTACACATCATGAGCCACGCACTGCAACGCATCGACGAAACCCGCGAAGCCCTGATCGGCGCGCTGGCGGAGCGCAACTGGGAGGCCGTTGGCGAGTTGGACCTGGGTTGCCGCGCAGTGATTGATGAGGCGCTCAGCGAGGCGCCGGAGGATGAAGACGCGCTGCGGGAAAAGCTGGAAAGCCTGCTGGCGGTTTATCAGCAGTTGCTTGAGGTGACGATGGGCGAGCGTCAGGCGATTTTCGAAGAGATGTCGCAGATCAACCAAGCTAAAAATGCGTCAAAGGTTTACCATCTGTTCGGCTGAATGGGCTCAGTTAATCCGAACGGCGCGTCATATATTTGACTGTGCTCGCATTT
The DNA here is from genome assembly GCF_022648765.1 of Pseudomonas sp. ArH3a. Taxonomy (NCBI): domain Bacteria; kingdom Pseudomonadati; phylum Pseudomonadota; class Gammaproteobacteria; order Pseudomonadales; family Pseudomonadaceae; genus Pseudomonas; species Pseudomonas sp. ArH3a. The sequence continues at coordinate 5,044,874 of NZ_CP080330.1, read as the reverse complement.
TTGACTTAACTAGTGCTGTTTTCAGATTTCAGACGTCTAGTAAGGTAATAAGTCTTACGGGCGTCTTGATTGCCCTCACTCTGGGGCAGGAAGTTTTACTAGGGAAGTTGCTATTGCATGTGGCGTGAAACCAAAATTCTGCTGATCGATGACGATAGCGTCCGCCGCCGCGATTTGGCGGTGATTTTAAATTTTCTTGGTGAAGAAAATTTTCCCTGCGGCAGCCATGATTGGCAGCAGGCGGTCAGCTCTTTGTCATCGAGCCGTGAAGTCATTTGTGTGCTGATCGGGACGGTAAACGCTCCTGGCGCAGTTCAAGGCCTGTTAAAGACACTGGCGACCTGGGATGAGTTCCTTCCCGTGTTGCTGATGGGCGATATTTCTTCCGTGGACCTGCCGGAAGACCAGCGCCGCCGCGTGCTTTCCACCTTGGAAATGCCGCCCAGCTATAGCAAATTGCTCGACTCGCTGCACCGTGCCCAGGTCTACCGCGAGATGTACGACCAGGCCCGCGAGCGCGGCCGTCACCGTGAACCCAACCTGTTCCGCAGCCTTGTCGGCACCAGCCGTGCGATCCAGCACGTGCGCCAGATGATGCAGCAAGTGGCCGACACCGACGCCAGCGTGCTGATCCTCGGCGAGTCGGGCACCGGCAAGGAAGTGGTTGCGCGCAACCTGCACTATCACTCCAAGCGCCGCGACGGGCCTTTTGTGCCGGTCAACTGCGGGGCGATCCCGGCAGAGCTGCTCGAAAGCGAATTGTTCGGCCACGAGAAGGGCGCCTTTACCGGGGCGATCACCAGCCGTGCCGGGCGTTTCGAGCTGGCCAATGGCGGTACCTTGTTTCTCGACGAAATCGGCGACATGCCGCTGCCGATGCAGGTCAAGCTGCTGCGCGTATTGCAGGAGCGCACCTTCGAGCGCGTGGGCAGCAACAAGACCCAGAGCGTCGACGTGCGCATCATCGCGGCCACGCACAAGAACCTCGAAAGCATGATCGAGGTCGGCACCTTCCGCGAAGATTTATACTACCGCCTCAACGTATTCCCCATCGAGATGGCCCCGCTGCGTGAGCGCGTGGAAGACATCCCGTTGCTGATGAACGAACTGATTTCGCGTATGGAACACGAAAAGCGCGGCTCGATTCGCTTCAACTCCGCTGCAATTATGTCGCTGTGCCGCCACGGCTGGCCGGGCAACGTCCGCGAGCTGGCCAACCTGGTGGAGCGTATGGCGATCATGCACCCCTACGGTGTGATCGGCGTGGTCGAGCTGCCGAAGAAGTTTCGCTACGTCGATGACGAAGACGAGCAGTTGGTAGACAGCCTGCGCAGTGACCTGGAAGAACGCGTGGCCATCAACGGCCATGCGCCGGACTTCGGTTCCACCGCCATGCTGCCGCCCGAAGGCCTGGACTTGAAAGACTACCTCGGTAGCCTCGAACAAGGCTTGATCCAGCAGGCGCTGGACGATGCCAATGGCATCGTTGCGCGTGCCGCCGAACGCTTGCGTATCCGCCGAACCACCCTGGTTGAGAAGATGCGCAAGTACGGCATGAGCCGTCGAGAAGGTGATGAACAGGCAGATGATTGACGCCTGTTTTTTAAGTCGCTGAAATATAGATAGTTTTTTTTCGGCACGGGTATTGCTACAGCCCTCGCAACGTTCCGTTTAACTGACGGTCAGCCAAGCGAGAGAGCATGATGCCCCACGCCGCCCAACTTTCTTCAGGCCCTGCTATCCCAGGGCTCGTTCCGTCCGCAGAGCCGCTTACCCGGCAAGGTCTTGAACAGGCGTTCTCGCAGTTCAGCCAGATGTCGAACCAGCTCACCGACTCTTACAGCCTGCTCGAAGCCCGGGTTTCCGAGCTTAAAGGCGAGCTGGCGGTGGTCAGTGCCCAGCGCATGGAAGAGCTGGCCGAGAAAGAGCGCCTGGCCAACCGCCTGCAAAACCTCCTCGACCTGTTGCCCGGTGGCGTGATCGTCATCGATGAAATGGGCCGTGTCCGTGAAGCCAACCCGGCCGCGAGCGACTTGCTCGGCGAACCGCTTGAAGGCGAGCTGTGGCGCCATGTCATTACCCGCTGCTTTGCGCCGCGCGAAGACGATGGCCACGAAATTTCCCTCAAGGACGGCCGCCGACTTTCGATCGCCACCCGTTCCCTGGACGCTGAGCCCGGCCAACTGGTGCTGCTCAATGACTTGACTGAAACCCGTCACCTGCAAGACCAACTGGCGCGCCATGAACGGTTGTCGTCACTGGGGCGGATGGTCGCTTCTTTGGCGCATCAGATCCGCACGCCGTTATCGGCGGCACTGATCTACGCCAGTCATTTGACTGATGAGCAATTGCCCGCGGCCACCCACCAACGATTTGCTGGCCGCCTCAAGGAGCGCCTGCATGAATTGGAGCACCAGGTGCGCGACATGCTGGTGTTTGCCCGCGGCGAATTGCCGCTGACCGATCGCGTCACGCCGTGCGCACTGATGCAGTCGCTGCAAGCGGCCGCCGCCACGCATATTCAAGAGGCGAATGTGCGCTGGCAGTGCGACAGCCACCAAGGCGAGTTGCTGTGCAACCGCGACACGCTGGTCGGCGCCTTGCTCAACCTGATCGAAAACGCCACCCAGGCCAGCGGCCCGGGTGCACAGCTTAAAGTGCACCTGTACTGCCGTGAGCAAACCCTGCGCCTGTGCATCAGCGACAACGGCAGCGGCATCGACCCGGCGGTGTTGCAGCGCCTGGGCGAACCTTTTTTTACCACCAAGACTAACGGCACTGGCCTGGGCCTGACCGTGGTCAAGGCAGTGGCGCGTGCTCATCAGGGAGAATTGCAACTGCATTCCCGATTGGGGCGTGGCACCTGTGCATTGATGACCTTGCCGCTGTTTTTCGGCGCGGCAAGCGCGGAGTAAAACGACTATGGCTATCAAGGTTTTATTGGTGGAAGACGATCGCGCCCTGCGTGAAGCATTGGCTGACACGCTGCTGTTGGCGGGCCATGACTACCGGGCGGTCGGTTCTGCCGAGGACGCCTTGGAGGCCGTGGAGCAGGAGCCCTTCAGCCTGGTGGTCAGCGACGTGAACATGCCCGGCATGGACGGCCATCAGTTGCTCAGCCTGCTGCGTGCGCGCCAGCCGCAACTGCCGGTGCTGCTGATGACCGCCCATGGCGCCGTGGAGCGTGCGGTGGACGCCATGCGCCAAGGGGCGGCGGATTACCTGGTCAAACCGTTCGAGCCCAAAGCCTTGATCGAGCTGGTCGCCCGTCACGCACTCGGCGTGATTTCGAGCGTCGAAGGCGAGGGTCCGATTGCCTTCGAGCCGGCCAGCGCGCAACTGCTGGACCTAGCGGCCCGTGTGGCGCGCAGTGATTCCACTGTGTTGATTTCCGGCGAGTCCGGCACCGGTAAAGAAGTGCTGGCGCGGTATATCCACCAGCAATCCGGCCGTGCCAAACAACCGTTTATCGCGATCAACTGCGCGGCGATTCCCGACAACATGCTCGAAGCCACGCTGTTCGGCCATGAAAAAGGCTCGTTCACTGGCGCCATCGCCGCCCAGGCCGGCAAGTTCGAACAGGCCGACGGCGGCACCATCCTGCTCGACGAAATCTCGGAAATGCCCTTGGGCCTGCAAGCCAAGCTGCTGCGGGTATTGCAGGAGCGCGAAGTCGAGCGCGTGGGGGCGCGCAAGCCGATCCAGTTGGACATTCGCGTGGTCGCCACCACCAATCGTGATTTGGCGGGCGAAGTGGCGGCGGGGCGCTTCCGTGAAGACTTGTTCTACCGACTCTCGGTGTTCCCGTTGGCCTGGCGCCCTTTGCGCGAGCGCCCGGCGGACATCATCCCGCTGGCCGAGCGCCTGTTGAACAACCACGTCAAGAAAATGAAGCATGCCCAGGCGCTGCTGTCGGCTGAGGCTCAGGCCTGCCTGATCAGCTACCCATGGCCCGGCAACGTGCGTGAATTGGATAACGCCATCCAGCGCGCGCTGATTTTGCAGCAAGGCGGGCTGATCCAGCCGCAAGACTTCTGCCTGGCCGTTGGCAGTGGCGCAGCACCGTTGCCGAGCCTGGCGCCGGCGCCTGTGGTGGTCGCCGAAGCCGAGTCCGCTGGCGCCTTGGGCGACGACCTGCGCCGCCGCGAATTCCAGATGATCATCGACACCCTGCGCGCCGAGCGCGGCCGCCGCAAAGAGGCCGCCGAACGCTTAGGCATCAGTCCGCGCACCTTGCGCTACAAGCTGGCGCAGATGCGCGACGCGGGAATGGATGTGGAAGCCTACCTTTTCGCCACCTAAAAAATGTGTAGGCCGACAGGGTTTGTCGCCTTTTCTTACAAGCTGCCCTGGAGCTGGCACCCTTGTTGCACTACCCCCAGTAACCGCTGCGTAGTGTCAAAAAATTGCGGGTCGTCGGAGAGAGAAGGTCATGAGCCAGGGTATTGAGTTCAATCGGTTGATGTTGGATATGCGCTCCATGCAAATGGATGCCATGGCTCAACCGAAATCCGTCGCGCCAGCGCCGGAATTGGGCCAAAGCAGTTTTGCCGACATGCTCGGTCAGGCAATCAACAAAGTCAGTGATACCCAGCAAGCCTCGAGTCAGTTGGCCACCGCCTTCGAGATCGGCAAAAGCGGCGTGGACCTCACCGATGTGATGGTGGCCTCGCAAAAGGCCAGTGTTTCCTTTCAGGCCTTGACCCAAGTGCGTAACAAGCTGGTTCAGGCTTATCAAGACATCATGCAGATGCCGGTTTAAGGACGAGATTTAAGTCATGGCAGAAGCAGTCGTGGACAACGTACCCGCCAAGGCAGACGGCAAGCCGCCGCTGTTTGGCCTGTCGTTCCTGGAAAACCTTTCCGAAATGACCATGTTGCGTCAGGTGGGCCTGATGGTCGGCCTGGCTGCCAGCGTGGCGATTGGTTTTGCCGTGGTGCTGTGGTCGCAGCAACCTGATTACCGCCCGCTGTACGGCAGCCTGGCCGGCATGGATTCCAAGCAGATCATGGAAACCCTGGCCGCCGCCGACATCGCCTACACCGTGGAACCCAACTCCGGTGCCTTGCTGGTCAAGGCCGATGATGTGGCCCGTGCACGGATGAAACTGGCCGCCGCCGGCGTAACGCCGTCCGACAGCAATATCGGTTTTGAAATCCTCGACAAGGACCAAGGCCTGGGCACTAGCCAGTTCATGGAAGCCACCCGCTACCGTCGTGGCCTGGAAGGCGAACTGGCGCGCACCATCTCCAGTTTGAATAACGTCAAAGGCGCCCGCGTGCACCTGGCGATTCCGAAAAGCTCGGTGTTCGTGCGTGACGAACGCAAGCCAAGCGCCTCGGTATTGGTCGAGCTGTTTTCCGGCCGCTCCCTGGAGCCTGGCCAGGTCCTGGCGATCATCAACCTGGTGGCCACCAGCGTTCCCGAATTGAGCAAGTCGCAAATCACCGTGGTCGACCAGAAGGGCAACCTGCTGTCCGACATGGCGGAAAACTCCGCGCTGACCCAGGCCGGCAAGCAGTTCGACTACAGCCGCCGTATGGAAAGCATGCTCACCCAGCGCGTGCACAACATCCTGCAACCGGTATTGGGCAATGACCGCTACAAAGCTGAAGTGTCCGCCGACGTCGACTTCAGCGCCGTCGAGTCGACGTCCGAGCAGTTCAACCCGGACCAGCCGGCCCTGCGCAGCGAGCAGTCGACCAGCGAACAACGTACCGCCAGCAATGGCCCGCAAGGTGTGCCGGGTGCCCTGAGCAACCAGCCACCAGCCCCGGCCTCGGCGCCGCAAACCACCGGTGGCGCCGCCGCGGCCGCAGGCGCGATTCAGCCTGGCCAGCCACTGTTGGACGCCAACGGTCAGCAGATCATGGACCCGGCCACCGGCCAGCCGATGCTCGCGCCGTACCCAGCCGACAAGCGTAACCAGTCGACCAAGAACTTCGAGCTCGATCGCTCCATCAGCCACACCAAGCAGCAACAGGGCAAAATCAATCGCCTGTCGGTGTCGGTGGTGGTCGATGACCAAGTCAAGGTCAATGCCGCTGACGGTGCAGTGACCCGTGCGCCATGGAGCGCCGACGAATTGGCGCGCTTCACGCGCCTGGTGCAGGACGCCGTCGGTTTTGACGCCAGCCGCGGTGACAGCGTCAGCGTGATCAACATGCCGTTCTCCGTCGAGCGTGGTGAAGTCATCACCGACCCGGCGTTCTACACCCAGCCGTGGTTCTGGGACATCGTCAAGCAAGTGCTGGGTGTGTTGTTCATCCTGGTGCTGGTGTTTGGCGTGCTGCGCCCGGTGCTCAACAACATCACCGGGCATGGCAAGAAACAGCTGGCCCTGGCCGGCAGCGACGTCGAGTTGGGTGGCATGGGCGGCCTGGACGGCGAACTGGCCAACGACCGCGTCAGCCTCGGTGGCCCGCAAAGCATTCTGTTGCCAAGCCCGAGCGAAGGCTATGACGCTCAGTTGAACGCAATCAAGAGTCTGGTGGCAGAAGACCCGGGCCGTGTGGCCCAGGTCGTGAAAGAGTGGATTAACGCAGATGAATGATCGAGCCGCTGTTGCCAAGCTCACCAAAGTCGACAAAGCCGCAGTGTTGCTGCTGTCTTTGGGTGAGACCGACGCCGCACAAGTGCTGCGCCACATGGGCCCCAAAGAGGTTCAACGCGTAGGCGTGGCCATGGCGCAAATGCGCAATGTGCACCGTGAGCAAGTCGAGCAGGTGATGAGCGAGTTCGTCGAGATTGTCGGCGACCAGACCAGCCTGGGCGTCGGCTCCGACAGCTATATCCGCAAGATGCTCACCTCGGCCCTGGGCGAAGACAAAGCCAACGGCCTGATCGACCGCATCCTGTTGGGCGGCAACACCAGCGGCCTCGACAGCCTGAAATGGATGGAGCCGCGCGCCGTCGCCGACGTGATCCGCTACGAGCACCCGCAGATCCAGGCCATCGTCGTCGCTTATCTGGACCCGGACCAGGCCGGTGAAGTGCTCGGCCACTTTGACCATAAAGTGCGCCTGGACATCATCCTGCGCGTGTCGTCGCTGAACACCGTGCAGCCGGCGGCGCTGAAAGAACTCAACACGATTCTCGAGAAGCAGTTCTCGGGTAATTCCAACGCCTCGCGCACCACCTTGGGTGGCATCAAGCGCGCGGCCGACATCATGAACTTCCTCGACAGCTCGGTCGAAGGCCAGTTGATGGACTCGATCCGCGAGATCGACGACACCCTGTCCGGCCAGATCGAAGACCTCATGTTTGTGTTCAACAACCTCTCCGATGTCGACGACCGTGGCATCCAGGCGTTGTTGCGCGAAGTCTCCTCCGATGTGCTGGTACTGGCACTCAAGGGCTCCGACGAAGGCGTCAAGGAAAAGATCTTCAAGAACATGTCCAAGCGTGCTTCCGAACTGTTGCGCGACGACCTGGAAGCCAAAGGCCCAGTGCGCGTCAGCGACGTGGAAACCGCCCAGAAGGAAATCCTCACCATTGCCCGCCGTATGGCCGAAGCCGGAGAAATCGTTCTCGGCGGGAAGGGCGGCGAAGAAATGATCTAAGGCGCTGCCCATGTCGAACAAAGATGAGACGCCCAGCGATCTGATTCGCGCACGGGATGTCGGCGGGTTCGACATCTGGTCGTTGCCCAGCTTCGACCCGCACGTGCCGGAGCCTGAGCCTGAGCCGGTGGTTGAAACGCCTGCTGAGATGGAAGAAGTGCCGCTGGATGAAGTCCAGCCACTGACCCTCGAAGAATTGGAAGCTATCCGCCAGGAGGCCTACAACGAAGGCTTCGCAGCGGGCGAAAAAGACGGTTTTCGCAGCACCACCCTCAAGGTCCGCCAGGAATCCGAGGCGGCGCTGGGCCTCAAGCTGGGCAGCCTGGAACGCTTGATGCGCAGCCTGTTCGACCCTATTGCCGAACAAGATTCGCAACTGGAAAAATCCATGGTCGGCCTGGTCGAGCACATCGCCCGCCAGGTGATCCAGCGCGAACTGGCGCTCGATTCCAGCCATATCGAAAGCGTGATGCGCGAAGCCCTCAAGCTGCTGCCTTTGGGCGTTGGCAATGTGCGGCTGTACATCAACCCGCAGGATTTCGAACAGGTCAAAGCCCTGCGCGAGCGCCATGAAGAAACCTGGCGCATCGTCGAGGACGCGGCGCTGCAGCCCGGTGGTTGCCGCGTCGAAACCGAACACAGCCGTATCGATGCCACCGTCGAAACCCGCATCAGCCAGATCATGGCCAAACTGTTTGACCAGCTCCACGAACAAGTCCTGCACCCGGCCGAGCCCGACCTGAGCGTGGACCTGGACGCCCCTGATGCGCCTTGATCGCACCAGCTTCGCCAAGCGCCTGAGCGGCTACGCCGAGGCCACTGAGCTGCCCGGCCAGCCCATCCTCGAAGGGCGCCTGTTGCGTATGGTCGGCCTGACCCTCGAAGCCGAAGGCCTGCGCGCCGCCATGGGCAGCCGTTGCTTGGTGATCAACGACGACAGCTACCATCCGGTGCAGGTCGAAGCTGAAGTGATGGGCTTCTCCGGCAGCAAGATTTTCCTGATGCCGGTGGGCAGCCTGGCGGGTATCGCGCCCGGTGCCCGGGTGGTGCCGCTGGCCGATACTGGCCGCCTGCCGATGGGCATGAGCATGCTCGGCCGCGTGCTGGATGGCGCCGGTCGTGCGTTGGACGGCAAAGGCGGCATGAAGGCTGAAGACTGGGTGCCGATGGACGGCCCGACCATCAACCCGCTTAATCGCAACCCCATCAGCGTGCCGCTGGACGTGGGCATTCGCAGCATCAACGGTTTATTGACGGTCGGTCGCGGCCAGCGTCTGGGCCTGTTTGCCGGTACCGGCGTGGGTAAATCCGTGCTGCTGGGCATGATGACGCGCTTCACCGAAGCCGACATCATCGTGGTCGGGCTGATCGGTGAGCGGGGCCGTGAGGTTAAGGAGTTCATCGAGCACAGCCTCGGTGAAGAAGGCCTCAAGCGCTCGGTGGTCGTCGCGTCCCCGGCCGATGACGCGCCGCTGATGCGCTTACGCGCCGCCATGTATTGCACGCGCATCGCCGAATATTTTCGCGACAAGGGCAAGAACGTCCTGTTGCTGATGGACTCGCTCACACGTTTCGCCCAGGCCCAGCGGGAAATCGCCCTGGCCATCGGCGAGCCGCCCGCCACCAAAGGCTACCCTCCGTCAGTGTTCGCCAAGCTGCCCAAGCTGGTGGAGCGCGCCGGTAATGCCGAGGCCGGCGGCGGTTCGATCACCGCGTTCTATACCGTGTTGTCCGAAGGCGATGACCAGCAAGACCCAATTGCCGACTCGGCGCGGGGCGTGCTCGACGGCCACATCGTGCTGTCGCGACGCTTGGCCGAAGAAGGGCACTACCCGGCCATCGACATCGAAGCGTCGATCAGCCGGGTAATGCCGGCGGTGGTCACGCCGGAACACATGGCTCGCGCGCAGCATTTCAAGCAACTGTGGTCGCGTTATCAGCAGAGCCGTGACCTGATCAGCGTCGGCGCCTATGTGGCCGGTGGTGATCGCGAGACCGACCTGGCGATTGCCCTGCAACCGCAGTTGGTGACCTACCTGCGCCAGGGCCTCAACGACAAGATCAGCATGGGCGAAAGCGAAGCGCACCTGGGTTCGATTTTCGCCCCGGCGCCAGGCGGTTAAGCCATGGCCAGTACGCGTTCTTCACGCTTGGCACCGGTGGTGGACATGGCCGAAAAGGCCGAGAAAACTGCGGTCCAGCGCCTGGGTTATTTCCAAGGCCAGGTGCGCCTGGCGCAAAGCAAGCTCGGCGACTTGGAGCGCTTTCGTGGTGAATACCAGCAGCAGTGGATCGAACGCGGCAGCAAAGGTGTGTCCGGCCAATGGCTGATGGGCTACCAAGGCTTCCTCAACCAGCTGGAAACCGCTGTCGGCCAACAGCGCCAGAGCCTGGCCTGGCACCAGAACAACCTCGATAAAGCCCGTGAAAGCTGGCAAGCGGCGTTTGCTCGAGTCGAAGGCTTGCGCAAGCTGGTGCAGCGCTATATCGACGAAGCGCGGGCGATTGAAGATAAACGCGAGCAAAAGCTGCTCGACGAGCTCTCACAGCGGCTTCCACGCCAATCACCGTACTAACGGCCACCACCGGCCCACTGTGGGCGTCGGGCTTGCCCGCGATACAGGCACCGAGGTGGATCAGGCACACCGCAGTGATGCTATCGCAGGCAAGCCAGCTCCTACATTTGGTCGTCTGTGTTGCCCATACCCGGTTCACCTGCTAAACCTTGTTGCATATTGCCAATGACAAGGAAGCAGTCGTATGTCAGTCGAATCAGAAGTATCCCTGGATGGGACGAAGTTGATGATCACCGTCACGGGGCGGTTCGATTTCGGTAGCCACCAAGCCTTTCGTGATGCCTACGAGCGGTTCTACAAGGTGCCCGAGGTCTACGTGGTGGACTTGAAAGACACCACCTACATGGACAGCTCCGCCTTAGGCATGCTCCTGCTGTTGCGTGACCATGCCGGTGGCGATAATGCCGAAGTGCAGGTGATCAACAGCAACTCCGATGTGCGTAAGATTCTCGCCATCTCTAACTTCGACAAACTGTTCGACATCAGTTGAGCACCCTGGCCCCGGTTCTCGAACCGCTGACGATCCTGATCGCCGAAGACAGCGCTGCCGATTTGCTGTTGCTGTCGACCATCATTCGGCGCCAGGGTCATCAGGTGCTCACCGCCGCCGACGGCGCGCAGGCCGTCGAGGTGTTTACCCGCGAGCGCCCGCAACTGGTGTTGATGGACGCGCTGATGCCGGTGATGGACGGCTTTGAAGCCGCGCGGCGCATCAAGCAGCTTGCCGGGGAAGCACTGGTGCCGATCATCTTCCTCACCTCGCTGCGCGAGAGCGAAGCCCTGGCCCAATGCCTGGATGCCGGCGGCGATGACTTCCTGCCCAAGCCCTACAACCAAGTGATCCTGGCGGCGAAGATCAACGCCATGGACCGCCTGCGCCGCCTGCAAGCCACGGTGTTGCAGCAGCGTGACCTGATCGCCAAGCACCACGATTACCTGCTGCATGAGCAGCGCGCGGCTAAGGCGGTGTTCGACAAGGTGGCGCATTCGGGCTGTATCAACGCGGCGCCGAACATTCGCTACCTGCAATCGCCCTATGCGCTGTTTAACGGCGACCTGCTGCTGGCGGCATACACGCCCTCCGGTGACATGCACGTGCTGCTTGGTGACTTTACTGGGCACGGCCTGCCTGCCGCCGTCGGTGCCATGCCCCTGGCGGAAGTGTTCTACGGCATGACCGCCAAGGGCTACGGCCTGGCGCAGACCCTGCGCGAGATGAACGCCAAGCTCAAGCGCATCCTGCCGGTGGACATGTTCTGCTGCGCCACCCTGATAGGCCTGAGTGCCCAGCGGCGTGTGGTGGAGGTGTGGAACGGCGGCATGCCCGAAGGTTATGTGCATGAAGTCGCCACGGGCAAGCGTACGCCGTTGGTGTCGCGGCACTTGCCGTTAGGTGTGCTCTCGGCCGAGAGGTTTGATGACAGCACCGAAGTCTGGCCCATGGCCTTGGGCGACCGTGTGTTTTTGCTCTCCGATGGCGTGCTGGACACCGCTAATGCCAATGACCAGCTGTTCGGCGCCGAGCGCTTGCAGCAGGTGTTCGCGGCCAACCGTGAGCCTGATCGCTTGTTCGAAGATATCGAACTGGCACTGGCGGCGTTTCGTGGCCAGGCGCGGGATGACGTCAGCATGGTCGAGATCACCTTGCAGGCCGGCCAGCCGTTGCGGGCGGCCGAGCCGATATATGCCGACAGCGGGCAGTCGTGCCCGCTGGACTGGTCGGTGAGTTTCGAGTTCCGCGCGCAGACCCTCAAAAGCTACAACCCGTTGCCGTATCTGCTGCAATTGTTGCTGGAAATTCATGGCATGCGTGAGCAGAGCGGGGCGCTTTACAGTGTGATGGCCGAGTTGTATTCCAATGCACTGGAGCATGGGGTACTGGGGTTGGATTCGCGGCTCAAGCGCGATGCACAGGGGTTCGCCGACTATTACCGCCAGCGCAATGAGCGGCTGGGGCAATTGAGCAGCGGTTATGTGCGTGTGCATGTGCAGGTCGTGCCGACGGGCACTGGCGGCACAATGACGCTGCGTATCGAGGACAGTGGTCTTGGGTTTGACGTGGAACAGGTGTTGGCGCGGCCGCTGGATATCGACCGTCTGTCTGGCCGGGGCTTGAGCCTGGTGCGGCAGTTGAGCAGCAATGTACGCTGGTCGGATGGCGGGCGTAGCGTATGCGTGGAGTTTTGCTGGGGGGCTCTGGCATAATCCGCCGATTCTTGATCAAGGAGCGAACAAGTGGCAGAGATTCATTTGGACCCTGATGTGTTGTCGGGTTTGCAGGAGGTTATGGAGAGCGAGTATCCCAAGCTGCTCGATACCTTTCTGGACGATTCGCAGAAGCGTGTCGAGGCGTTGCGCAAAGCGCGCGATGATGCCAAGGCGTTGGGGCAGATTGCGCACAGCTTCAAAGGCAGCAGCGGCAACCTTGGGGCGGTACGGTTGGCACAATTGTGTCAGCGCTTGGAAGCTGAATCGGGCCAGTCGACGGCGGACCTTGGGGCGTTGGTTGATCAGATTGATCATGAGTTTGCTTTGGTGCGGCCGTTGTATGAGTCGGAACGGCAGCGGTTCAGTCTCTGAGTCACCTTCGTAACAGCTATTAATGGCGACCCAACTGTGGGAGCTGGCTTGCCTGCGATAGCGGTGAGTCAGTCAGCCCATCTGGCACTGTTACACCGCAATCGCAGGCAAGCCAGCTCCCACATTAAGCGAGTCATTTGCCTGCGAAGTGTAATCTGGCCCGACTCTTGCTCTATCTCCCAATACTGCATCCCCGACCCCCAATGCAGTGGAGACCTTTACCTATGCCAGTCGCCCCGAATTCGCTCCTTCAGGCTGCCCCTGCGGCCAAGCCTCAAGCGTCTGTCTCTACGCCCCCAGTAGCGGCTGCGAGCCCGCGAGACAAGGGGCCTGGCTTCGCTCAAGTGTTTGCAAATCAAAGCCCGAAACCGACGCTGAAGATCGACGACGCCCCGGCCAAAGTCACGCGTGACAAGTCGCCGGACACCAACTCCAAGCCCGTTTCCAGCAACGACAAGCCTGCCGCCAGTAAGCCAGCCGTTGCCGATAGCGGCAATCCCTTGCCTGCCAAACCGCCGACTAAATCCGACGACGCCAGCAGTGACGACAACAAGCCCACCGACCCATCCCTGGCGCAACAACCCCCGGTTGACCCCGTCGTCGACCCGGCAGTGATTGCCACCGTCACCCCGGTTGCCGTGCCTGTCCCCGTGGAAACGCCGGCGCCTGTAGCCGCCAAGGACGACAAGGCGTTGCCGGTTGTTGTGGCGACGGATGAGGTCAAGCAGCCTGCCTTCGACCCTGACGCCGACCCGCTGGACTCGATGCCGGCCGTGCGCCTGGCGATGGAGCAGGGCGGTCACGTCTCGGCCAGCAGCCAGACGCCGCAGAAGGCCGCCCCGACGTCTCAGGACCAGCCGACCGCTGCACAGAGCTTCGCTGCCGGCCTTGCCAATATGGTCGACCAGCAAGCCACCAAAGACAGTACTGACCAGGGCGGCGACAAGGCCTTCAGCGGGCTGATCGAAGGCGGCCTCAAGGATCTGAAAGACGCCAGGAGTGACACCCGCGTCGATGATTTCGCCAACCGCCTGGCTGCGCTGACACAGGCCGCCACGCCGAAAACCGCGAATGCCTTGCCGCCGGTGGCGAATGCGCCGTTGGCCATGCACCAGAGCGGCTGGACCGAAGAAGTGGTCAACCGCGTGATGTACCTGTCCAGCGCCAACCTCAAGTCGGCAGAGATCCAGTTGCAGCCGGCTGAGCTGGGGCGCCTGGATATCAAGGTCAACATGGCGGCGGACCAACAGGCCCAGGTCACCTTCATGAGTGGCCACGCCGTGGTGCGTGAAGCGCTGGAAAGCCAGTCCGGCCGCCTGCGCGAGATGTTTGCCCAGCAAGGCATGGGGCAGGTTGACGTGAATGTGTCCGACCAGTCCCGTGGCTGGCAGGGGCAAGGTCAGGAGCAACAACAGCAGAACCAGGCGCGCGGTGTGAGTGGTGGCGGTGGGCGGGGTGATGGCGGTGATCATGCTGAAGTGGCGGCGGCCGTCGCGCCGGTGACCCAGACCGTCGTGGGCTCCAGCGCGGTTGATTACTACGCCTGATTTCAGCCTTATGAAGATCAAAATGTGGGAGCTGGTTTGTCTGCGATGGCCTTAGGTATCTACACATCTTTTTATGGGTTGAGTTCTTTGGTTGTCGCGGGGGCGCTGGGTGCATATCCGTTATTTGGGTAACGGCGGCTATGGGTTCCGCTCTTACAGCGGGTCACTTTTGGAAAAGAGCCCCAAAAGTAACCAAAAGGGCTCTTGCCCCACCACTCGGCACCTCGCTTAGGCTCGGTGTGCCCTCACTCCGGCTTTGGAGCGGGGGCCGCCGCCATGGGCCATCCTTGGCCCATCGCGGCTAAACCGGCGTCCTGCCGGTTTACCCCCGCTCCAAAGCCTGCGTTCGGCCAGCGTGGTTTAACGGGGCGCCTAAGATCAAGATCAAAAGCAAGAGCACGGCGGCCTAGTAGCCGACCTGAGTGGTTAAATCAAAAGCAAAATCGAGGCGGCCTGCTAGCCGACCTGATCTTGGTGGCTGAACTCAATCTAATGTGGGAGCTGGCTTGCCTGCGATGCAGACACCTCGGTCTATCAAGTACACCGAGTTGATGCCATCGCAGGCAAGCCAGCTCCCACAGAAAAGCAGAGCATTGCAGTGCTGGCAGCTAAACTCGGTCAAAATTGTGGGAGCGGGCTTGCTCGCGAAGGCGGTGGGTCAGCCAGCTCATGTGTAACTGACCCACCGCCTTCGCGAGCAAGCCCGCTCCGACAGTTGGATCTCGGTACATCAGACAGAGAGTGTGCTGCTGTGCTTTTGCCCTGCTTTTGCTTCTACCACTCAGGTCGGCTACTAGGCCGCCGTGCTCTTGCTTTTGATCTTGATCTTGATCTTGATCTGAGGCGCCCCGTTAACCACGATGGCCGAACGCAGGCTTGAATCCGTGGGTAACCCGGCAGGACGCCGGGTTAGCCGCGATGGGCCAAGGATGGCCCATGGCGGCGGCCCACGGATTCAAGCCGGAGTGAGGGCACACCGAGCCTAGGCGAGGTGCCGAGTGGTGGGGCAAGAGCCCTTTTGGTTACTTTTGGGGCTCTTTTCCAAAAGTGACCCGCCGTAAGGGCGGAACCAATAGCCGCCGTTACCGCAGCAACGGATATGTACTCATATCTACCTAAAAACCCCGCCAAAAGCTTAGCGCAACACAAAAAGTTGCGTAGATACCTATGCTGCGATACCGGTGTATCAGTCACAGAAATTCCAACTGACCCACCGCTATCGCAGGCAAGCCAGCTCCCACATTTGTTTTGTAGTGTTCGCTCTTCCCGAATTACCAGACAACTCTGGCATAACACTTGCTCTTGCCTTTCCGTAGATCTATGAATCCCCGAATAGTGACGGATTATTGGCATGGCGAAGAGCGACGACGCAGCAACACCACCCGCAAGCAAGGGCAAGCTCAAGCTTATCCTGTTGATTGTGCTGGGCCTGCTCCTGGCCATCGGCGCCTCGGTTGGCGGCACCTGGTACATCATGCACAGCAGCGCGAGCAAACCGGCACCCGCCGCCGAAACCGCCAGTAACGTCAAGCAACCGGCAATCTTCGAGCCGATGCTTCCGGCCTTTGTGGCCAACTTCAACCAAAATGGGCGTCAACGCTACCTGCAGGTGAGCATCACCTTGCTGGCGCGTAACCAGGCGGACCTGGATGCGCTCAAAGTGCACATGCCGGTGATTCGCAACAACCTGGTGATGCTGTTCTCCGGGCAGAGCTTCGACAGCCTGGCCACCCCGGTCGGCCAGGAAATGCTGCGCCAGAAGGTCACTGCCAGCGTGCAGGAAGTGTCCCAGAAAGAGCTCGGCAAAGTCGTGGTCGAGCAGGCGCTCTTCACTAACTTCGTATTGCAGTAGGATCACGACATGGCCGTGCAAGACCTGCTGTCCCAGGATGAAATCGACGCGCTGTTGCATGGTGTCGACGATGGTCTGGTACAGACCGAAATGGCTGCCGAGCCCGGCAGCGTCAAAAGTTATGACCTGACCAGCCAGGATCGCATCGTCCGTGGACGCATGCCGACGCTGGAGATGATCAACGAACGTTTCGCCCGCTACACCCGTATCAGCATGTTCAACATGCTGCGCCGCTCGGCGGACGTGGCGGTGGGCGGTGTGCAGGTGATGAAGTTCGGCGAGTACGTGCACTCGCTGTACGTGCCCACCAGCCTCAACCTGGTCAAGATCAAGCCGTTGCGCGGCACCGCGCTGTTCATCCTCGACGCCAAGCTGGTGTTCAAGCTGGTGGACAACTTCTTCGGCGGCGACGGCCGTCACGCCAAGATCGAAGGCCGTGAGTTCACCCCCACCGAGTTGCGGGTGGTGCGCATGGTGCTGGAGCAGGCCTTCATCGACTTGAAGGAAGCCTGGCAGGCGATCATGGAAGTCAATTTCGAGTACATCAACTCGGAAGTGAACCCGGCCATGGCCAACATCGTTGGCCCCAGCGAAGCCATTGTGGTGTCCACCTTCCACATCGAACTCGATGGCGGTGGTGGCGACCTGCACGTGACCATGCCGTACTCGATGATCGAGCCGGTGCGCGAGATGCTCGACGCCGGTTTCCAGTCCGACCTGGACGACCAGGACGAACGCTGGGTCAAGGCCTTGCGCGAAGACCTGCTCGACGTCGACGTACCCCTGAGCGCCACCGTGGCCCGTCGCCAGCTGCGTTTGCGCGATATTTTGCATATGCAGCCGGGGGACATCATTCCCGTCGAGTTGCCGGAAGAACTGATCATGCGTGCCAGCGGCGTGCCGTCGTTCAAGGTCAAGCTGGGTTCGCACAAAGGCAACCTGGCGTTGCAAGTGATCGAACCGATTAACCGTCGCTGAAACGCCGCTACTGTTGCACCCCTATTTATGAAAGCTGCTTCGCCGAGGACATGTAATGGCTACCGAACACGAAAACACTTCCGCCGAAGACCAGGCCCTGGCTGACGAATGGGCTGCGGCCCTGGAAGAAACCGGCGATGTCGGCCAAGACGATATTGACGCGCTGTTGGCCGCCGATGCCGCCACCGCGCCGGCCGGTAACCGCATGCCGATGGAAGAATTCGGCAGCGTGCCGAAGAACAACGACCCGGTGTCCCTCGACGGCCCGAACCTGGATGTGATCCTCGACATTCCGGTGTCGATTTCCATGGAAGTGGGCAGCACCGACATCAACATCCGCAACCTGTTGCAGCTCAACCAAGGCTCGGTGATCGAGCTGGATCGCCTGGCGGGTGAGCCGTTGGACGTGCTGGTCAACGGCACGCTGATCGCCCATGGCGAGGTGGTGGTGGTCAACGAGAAGTTCGGCATCCGCCTGACGGACGTGATCAGCCCGAGCGAACGCATCAAGAAGCTGCGCTGATATGAAGTATTCGATGGCGGGACTTTTTCTGGCGCTGCCATTGAGCGCCCTGGCGGCTGAGCCGATTGCGCAAGCGACGGCTGCGGCGCCTGTCGTCAGCAGTGGCATCGGCGGGCAACTGACCCAGCTGGTGCTGGGGCTGTTGCTGGTGGTCGGGTTGATTTTCGTGCTGGCCTGGTTGATGCGCCGCGTGCAGCGCATCGGCCCGGGCGATGGCCAGGTCATCGAGATGATCGGTTCGCGTGCCCTTGGCCCGCGTGATCGGCTGGTGCTGGTGCAAGTCGGTGAGGAACAGATTCTGCTGGGTATCACGCCCGGCCGCATCACCCCGCTGCACGTGCTCAAGTCGCCGGTGGAGGTGGCCAAGACCGAGGGTGCCACGCCAGAATTCGCTCAGCGCCTGATGGAATTGCTGGGCAAGGATCAGAAGGATAAGAAGTAATGCGCGTTTTATTGACGCTCATGCTGTTGCTGGCCGCGCCGTTGGCGTTTGCGGCCGACCCGTTGTCGATCCCGGCGATCACGCTGGGTACCAACGCTGCCGGCGCTCAGGAATACTCGGTCAGTCTGCAGATCCTGCTGATCATGACCGCGCTGAGTTTTATCCCGGCGTTTGTCATGCTGATGACCAGCTTTACGCGGATCATCATCGTGTTCTCGATTCTGCGTCAGGCTTTGGGCCTGCAGCAGACGCCGTCGAACCAGATCCTGACTGGCATGGCCTTGTTTTTGACGCTGTTCATCATGGCGCCGGTGTTCGATAAGGTGAACCAGCAAGCCCTGCAACCGTACCTGGCCGAGAAACTCAGCGCCCAGGACGCGATCGACAAGGCCCAAGGCCCGATCAAGGACTTCATGCTGTCGCAGACCCGTTCCAGCGACCTTGAGCTGTTTATGCGCCTGTCCAAGCGCACCGACATCGCCACCCCGGATCAGGCACCGCTGACCATCCTGGTGCCGGCGTTTGTCACCTCCGAATTGAAGACCGCGTTCCAGATCGGCTTCATGATCTTCATCCCGTTCCTGATCATCGACTTGGTGGTGGCGAGCGTGCTGATGGCCATGGGTATGATGATGCTGTCGCCGCTGATTATTTCGCTGCCGTTCAAGATCATGCTGTTTGTGCTGGTGGACGGCTGGGCGCTGATTATCGGCACGCTGGCCAGCAGTTTCGGCGGAGTGTAGCGCCATGACTCCCGAAGTAGCCGTCGACCTGTTCCGTGAAGCGCTGTGGCTGACCACCATGATGGTCGCCGTGCTGGTGGTGCCGAGCCTGTTGGTCGGCCTGCTGGTGGCGATGTTCCAGGCCGCCACCCAGATCAACGAACAGACCTTGAGCTTCCTTCCGCGTTTGCTGGTGATGCTGATCACTCTTATCGTCGCTGGCCCGTGGCTGGTGCAAACCTTTATGGAATACATCCTGCAGCTGTACGGCAGTATTCCGCAGTTGATCGGCTGAGCCGATGCAGTCTTTGTTGGCGTTGACCGACACCCAGATCAGTACCTGGGTGGCGTCTTTCATCCTGCCGATGTTCCGCGTCACGGCGGTGCTGATGACCATGCCGGTGTTCGGTACAACCTTGGTGCCACGGCGCATTCGCTTGTATTTCGCCTTCGCGATTACCGTGGTGATCGTGCCCGGGCTGCCGCCGATGCCGCCGGTGAACGCCCTGGACTTGAGTGCATTGCTGCTGATTGCCGAGCAGATCCTGATCGGCGCGCTGTTGGGCTTCTCGCTGACGTTGTTCTTCCAGGCGTTTGTGATTGCCGGGCAAATCATCTCGGTGCAGATGGGCATGGGCTTCGCCTCTATGGTCGACCCCACCAACGGCGTGTCGGCGGCGGTGATCGGGCAATTCCTGACCATGCTGGTGACCCTGCTGTTCCTGGCCATGAACGGCCACTTGGTGGCGTTCGAGGTGATGACCGAAAGCTTCACCACCTTGCCGGTCGGCTCAGGGTTGGTGGTCAGTCATTTCTGGGAACTGGTAGGGCGTCTCAGTTGGGTCATGGGCGCCTCATTGTTGCTGGTGCTGCCGGCGATCACCGCGCTGCTGGTGGTCAATATCGCGTTCGGGGTGATGACCCGTGCGGCGCCGCAGCTGAACATTTTTTCGATTGGTTTCCCGTTGACCCTGGTGTTGGGCATGGGGATTTTCTGGGTCGGCTTGGCTGACATTCTCAATCAGTATCAACCGCTGGCGACCGACGCCTTGCAGTTCTTACGTGATCTGGCACGGGCGCGCTAAGCCATGGCCGAGAGCGAGAGTGGTCAGGACAAAACAGAAGACCCCACGGAGAAACGTAAAAAGGACTCCAGGGAAAAGGGCGAGATTGCGCGCTCTAAAGAACTCAATACCTTCGCGACCATGATGGCCGGTGCCGGTGCCTTGCTGATTTATGGCGGTGGTCTGGCGCTGGACCTGATGGAGTTGATGAAACACAACTTCGCCTTGCCGCGTGAGGTGTTGCTCAACCCCGACGCCATGGGTCAATACCTGCTGCATTCGGGGAAAATAGCGCTCCTGGCGGTACAGCCGATCCTGATCACCTTACTGCTGGCGGCGCTGATCGGCCCGGTCGCCCTTGGCGGCTGGCTGTTTGCTGCGGGTAGCATGGCGCCCAAATTCAGCCGTATGAACCCGGGCGCCGGCCTCAAGCGCATGTTTTCGGCCAAGGCCCTGATGGAATTGCTCAAGGCGCTGGCCAAATTCATCCTGATTCTGTTTGTGGCCATGGTGGTGCTGACCTCCGACATCGACGACCTGCTGCGCATCGCTCATGAGCCGCTGGAGTCAGCAATCATTCATAGCGTGCAAGTGGTGGGCTGGAGTGCGCTGTGGATGGCCCTCGGGCTGATCCTGATTGCCGCCGTGGATGCGCCGATCCAGTTGTGGGAGAGCCACAAGAAGCTGCTGATGACCAAGCAGGAAGTGCGCGATGAGCACAAGGACCAAGAGGGTCGCCCGGAGGTCAAGCAACGCATTCGCCAACTGCAGCGGGAAATGTCCCAGCGCAAGATGATGGCGGCGGTGCCGGACGCCGACGTGGTCATCACCAACCCGACCCACTACGCCGTGGCGCTCAAGTACGACCCGGAGAAGGGCGGCGCGCCGATGTTGCTGGCTAAGGGCAGCGACTTTACCGCGCTGAAAATCCGCGAAATTGCCGTGGCAAACAACATTCTGTTGCTGGAGTCTCCGGAACTGGCGCGGTCGATCTTCTATTCCACTGACCTGGACCAGGAAATTCCTGCCGGGTTGTACTTGGCGGTGGCGCAGGTGTTGGCGTACGTCTATCAGATCCGCCAATACCGCGCGGGCAAGGGCAAGCGGCCTGACCCCCTGAAAGACCTGCCGATTCCGCCGGATTTACGTCGCGATTCCTGAGCCATCCTGCGCCGACGCTATCGCGGGCACGCCCGGCTCCCCCCCTTGAGCGCATTCCCCTGTGGGCACAGGGCTTGCCCGCGATGGCGGCATAACAGCCAGCGGGATACCCAGGGTTTGCCCCTACCATTTGTCTAAAGTCTGGCCTTACCTGGTAACTTTGACAGTACCCATTGCACGGCCTTCACTGTTTGATAGAGCGGCGAGGCGCGCCTTTATGCGCGGCTCGGGAGAGCGGTCATGGACAGGGGTACGGTCAGGTGGTTTGACGCAGTCAAGGGCATTGGTTTTATCGCCCAGGACCGCGATGGCAATGCGGTGCCCGTTGAGTCGGCGGGCAATAAATGCAGCGCAGTCGATGAGTTGCTGGCGCCGCCCAAGGCGCGAAAATCTCGTCAGCGAAAAAAATCATCCGAGGTCTGATCCGGCGACGCTCAAAACCGCGAGCGCAGTTCCTGTGGCGAGCGGGCCTGTTGTGGCGCGCGGGCTTGCCCCGCGTTGGGCTGCGAAGCAGCCCCAATAGGACCACCACATTCCTTCAGGCAAACCACACCTTCAGGTTTTAGGGCCGCTTCGCAGCCCAGCGCGGGGCAAGCCCGCTCGCCACAGGAAGCCTTTACCACCCGCCGCTAACACTCGTCTACCTGTCAACTTTGACAGTAGCCAGCGACGCCTTCCTGCGGTTCCATGACAGCACACACTGCGCACAAGTCGTTATGAGATGCAGAGGGAGCGGTGATGGAAGCGGTGACGGGCACGATCAAGTCGTATAGCCAAAAAACCGGGGAAGGTTGGATTGCACTAGATAGCGGCGAAGAGCCCGTGCGTGTGGATCTGAGGAGTTCGGGTGAGCGTTGGCTGAAAAATGGCCAGCGCGTGCAATTCGCGAGGATTCATCGGCCCACGGGCATCTTCGCGTTCCATATCAAGATTATTTAGCGACGTGCGTACGGGGTCTCGAACGCGAAGTCAGGAGAACGGCAATGGCAAAAGGCAAAGTGAAGTGGTTTAACGCGGAAAAGGGCTTTGGTTTTATTACGCCTAACGATGGGAGCCCGGATGTTTTCGTCCATTATTCGGCAATCACAGCGGCTGGGTTCAAAACGTTGGAAGAGCAACAAGAGGTAGAGTTCGACACTGCCCAGGGGCCAAAAGGGCTGCAGGCCGAGAATGTGAAGGCTCTATGATCATTTCCACGCTCCCGCGTGGGAACGATCAGTCTGTTGATCCTACCTAGAGTTTGCCCGGTTGGGCCTCGCGTGACGGCTCCCTGTCATCCAGCAATCGCCCCACTTCAATCAACTGCGCAATGCCCAGCGCGCCTTCTCGCTGTGTGCCTTCCAGGTCAAAGGCGAAGTCGCAGGTCAGGGCGTGGGCGGAAGCCAGGGTTTCGGTGAGGTTGACCAGCAGGTCTTCGGTGCTGATGTTGTCGATGAGGGTGAAGAGTACGGTGGGCGGGGGGTTTGGGGTGGGTTTGATCATTGTGAGGCTCCTTACGAAAGTGGAGCCGCCACTGATCGCCGCGACGCGATGGAGGGTGGCAGCTGTACGCAGGTTCGCGGACCGGTCAAGGAGCAACCCGGCATACCCGAAGGTATCCCGCGCACAGCCGCCATAGCGCCGCACAGTAGACGATAAAAAACCGCTTACTGAAAGGGAGATGGTGCTTTTGCTCCGTAGTAAACCGGGCCGCGACGCCCGGCCGCTGCGGTTGCAGCGGTGTACGGAGACTAGAGAGCGAGTTTCCTAGGGGCAACCTTAAAACCCTGTCGGAAATTTCCTCAATGGCAGCAGATGTACACAGATCCAAATGTGGGAGCTGGCTTGCCTGCGATGACTGACTCATGGCTGGCCCTTGAGGTGACTGGCACACCGCAATCGCAGGCAAGCCAGCTCCCACCCTTGAATCGGTTCCCACGCGACGATCGTCGGCCTGAATCCAAAGTTGGAAGGCTTCTTGCAATACCGCTTCCAGGACGCCTCACAGCGTCAAAACTTTGCTTCAAGGAACACGAGGAATACCGGTGGTAGATCGCTCTCAAATGCTCAACACGGCCCGTGGCACCCTGACTGACTTGTCGCGGGGCAACCTGGGTGTGCCGTTGTTGTTGCTGGTGATGCTGGCAATGATGATGTTGCCGATGCCGCCGTTCCTGCTCGACGTGTTTTTCACCTTCAACATCGCCCTGTCTGTCGTCGTGCTGCTGGTCTGCGTCTACGCCCTGCGGCCGTTGGATTTCGCGGTGTTCCCCACCATTCTGTTGATCGCAACCCTGCTGCGCCTGGCGCTGAACGTGGCGTCCACGCGGGTGGTCATGCTCCACGGCCAGGACGGCCACGCCGCCGCCGGTAAGGTGATCCAGGCCTTCGGTGAGGTGGTGATCGGCGGTAACTACGTGGTCGGTATCGTGGTGTTTGCGATCCTGATGATCATCAACTTCGTTGTGGTGACCAAGGGCGCCGGGCGGATTTCTGAGGTGAGCGCGCGGTTTACCCTCGACGCCATGCCCGGTAAGCAAATGGCGATCGACGCCGACCTCAACGCCGGCCTGATCGACCAGAACCAAGCCAAATCCCGTCGCCTGGAAGTCGCCCAGGAAGCCGAGTTCTACGGCTCCATGGACGGTGCCAGCAAATTCGTACGCGGTGATGCCATCGCTGGCCTGTTGATTCTGTTCATCAACTTGATCGGCGGGATAGCCGTCGGCATCTTCCAACACGGCATGACCTTCGGCGATGCGGGCAGGGTGTACGCCTTGCTGACCATCGGTGACGGTTTAGTGGCGCAATTGCCATCACTGTTGTTATCCACAGCGGCGGCCATCATGGTCACCCGTGCTTCGGGCTCCGAAGACATGGGCAAGCAGATCAGCCGGCAGATGTTCGCATCGCCCAAGGCCCTGGCCGTGGCGGCCGGCATCATGGCGATCATGGGCATCGTGCCGGGCATGCCCCACGTATCATTCCTGACCATGGCGGCCCTGGCCGGTGGCGGCGCCTACCTGTTCTGGAAAAAGCAAAACGCCGTCAAGGTTCAAGCGTTGCAGGAGGTCGCGCGTCAGCAGGAGTTGCTGCCATCCCCGGCCCGCACCCAGGAAACCAAGGAGCTGGGCTGGGACGACGTAACCCCGATCGACATGATCGGCCTGGAAGTCGGCTACCGCCTGATTCCGCTGGTGGACCGCAACCAAGGTGGGCAATTGCTCGCGCGGATCAAGGGCGTGCGTAAGAAGCTGTCCCAAGACCTGGGCTTCTTGATGCCCACCGTGCATATCCGCGACAACCTCGACCTGGCACCCAGCGCCTACCGCCTGACCCTGATGGGCGTGATCCTCGCCGAAGCCGAGATTTACCCCGACCGCGAACTGGCGATCAACCCCGGTCAAGTCTTCGGCACGCTCAACGGCATCACCGCCAAAGATCCGGCTTTTGGCCTGGAAGCGGTGTGGATCGAAGTCAGCCAGCGCAGCCAGGCGCAATCGCTGGGGTACACCGTGGTCGACGCCAGCACGGTGGTCGCCACCCACCTTAACCAGATTCTGTACAAGCACTCCCACGAGCTGATCGGCCATGAGGAAGTCCAGCAATTGATGGGGTTGCTGGCCAAAGCCTCGCCAAAATTGGCCGAAGAGCTGGTGCCGGGCGTGTTGTCGCTGTCGCAATTGCTCAAGGTGTTGCAGGCGTTGCTCGCCGAACAGGTGCCGGTACGCGACATTCGCAGCATTGCCGAGGCCATCGCTAACAATGCCGCTAAGAGTCAAGATACTGCCGCGCTGGTGGCGGCGGTGCGCGTCGGGTTGTCCCGCGCAATCGTGCAAAGCATTGTAGGGGTTGAGTCTGAGCTGCCTGTGATCACCTTGGAGCCAAGGTTGGAACAGATATTGCTCAATAGTATTCAGAAGGCCGGACAAGGCCAGGAAGAAGGCGTTCTGCTGGAGCCAAGCATGGCTGAAAAGCTGCAGCGTTCGTTGATCGAAGCCGCTCAGCGCCAGGAAATGCAGGGCCACCCAGTGATTCTGCTGGTGGCAGGCCCGGTCCGCGCGATGTTGTCGCGGTTTGGACGCCTGGCAGTGCCGAATTTGCACGTTTTGGCTTATCAGGAAATTCCTGACAACAAGCAAGTGACTATCGTCGCGACAGTAGGGCCCAACGGCTGAGGTAGTGGGATATGCAAGTTAAGCGTTTTTTCGCCGCCGATATGCGTCAGGCCATGAAACTGGTACGTGATGAGCTGGGCGCCGATGCCGCGATTATCGGTAACCGTCGTATTGCCGGCGGTGTCGAGCTGACGGCTGCCCTGGATTACACGCCCTCGGCGCTGGCGCCGCGCGTGCCGAACATGGAACTCGAAGACGAGTTGCGCAAGACCGCCTCGCGCATTGTCTCGGCCCAGGCTGAGCTGAGCATGCGTGGCGACAGCGACGCCACCACCAATCGCCAGCTGTTCGCCGGCCTGCCGCTTACTGCTTCCGAGCCGCTGGTGGAACCAACATTCAAAGAGCCGCCACGTCCTGCAGCGCCGGCACCGGCCGCCGCAGTCGACCAACGCGTGTTTGATTCGATGCGTTTTGAACTCAATGGCCTGCGTGAGCTGCTCGAAGTACAGTTGGGCTCCTTGGCGTGGAACCAGTTGCAAGGCAGTAAGCCGCAACAGGCTAACCTGTGGCGTCGCCTGCAACGGATCGGCCTGTCCGGCCCGTTGTCCCGTGACTTGCTGGCGCTCACCGCCGAGGTCGAGGAGCCGCGCCAAGCCTGGCGCATGTTGCTGGCGCACTTGGCGCGCATGATCGTCACCCCGGAAATCGAACCCCTGGAAGAGGGCGGTGTGATTGCCATGGTCGGCCCTGCCGGCATGGGCAAGACCACCACCCTGGCCAAGCTGGCGGCGCGTTATGTGCTCAAGTACGGCGCGCAGAACATCGCGCTGGTGAGCATGGACAGCTACCGCATCGGCGCCCAGGAGCAGCTCAAGACCCTGGGCCGCATCCTCAATGTGTCGGTGACCCACGTCGACCCGGGCCAGTCCCTGGCCAACGCCCTCGACCCGCTGCTGCGCAAGCGCGTGGTGCTGATCGACACCGCCGGCCTGCAAGCCAGCGACCCGGCGCTGCGCATGCAGCTGGAAAGCCTGGCCGGGCGTGGCATCAAGTCGAAGAATTACCTGGTGCTTGCAACCACCAGCCAGAAACAGGTTCTTACCGCTGCCTACCACAGCTACAAGCGCTGCGGCCTGGCCGGTTGCATCCTCACCAAGCTCGACGAAACCGCGAGCCTGGGCGAAGTGCTGAGCCTGGCTATCAGTCATGAATTACCGGTTGCTTACCTGACCGACGGGCCGCGGATTCCGGATGATCTGCATCTGCCGCGCCGTCATCAGTTGGTCAGCCGTGCTGTCAGCGTGCAAATGCAAGAAGAGCCTAGCGAGGAAGCGATGGCCGATATGTTCGCCGACCTTTACCACCACCCGGCAAAACGGGTCGGTTGAGGCGGGATGAACACCGTGAAATGTACCTACATCGATGGTCTGCAAGCGATTCACGCGGCCAAGCCATGTAGCCTGCGTCTAAGCAAGACAAGGTAAAGAAATAAAATGGGCAGCATGCATCCCGTACAGGTGATCGCGGTGACCGGCGGCAAAGGTGGCGTCGGGAAAACTAACGTGTCAGTGAATTTGTCCCTGGCCCTGGCAGAGCTTGGCCGTCGCGTCATGCTGCTGGATGCTGACCTGGGCCTGGCGAACGTCGACGTTCTGCTGGGGCTGACACCCAAACATACCCTTGCCGATGTGATCGAAGGCCGCTGCGAGCTGCGCGATGTGCTGCTGCAGGGCCCCGGTGGCATTCGTATCGTGCCGGCCGCCTCGGGCACCCAGAGCATGGTGCACCTGAGCCCGGCGCAGCATGCCGGCCTGATCCAGGCGTTCAGCGATATCGGCGACAACCTCGACGTGCTGGTGATCGACACCGCCGCCGGGATCGGCGAGTCGGTGGTCAGCTTTGTGCGCGCCGCGCAAGAAGTGTTGCTGGTGGTCTGCGACGAACCTACGTCGATCACCGACGCCTACGCCCTGATCAAATTGCTTAACCGTGACTACGGCATGAATCGCTTTCGCGTGTTGGCCAACATGGCCCAAAGCCCGCAAGAAGGGCGAAACCTGTTCGCCAAGTTGACCAAGGTCACGGATCGCTTCCTCGATGTCGCCCTACAATACGTGGGCGCAGTTCCCTATGACGAGTGTGTACGCAAGGCTGTGCAAAAGCAGCGTGCAGTCTACGAAGCGTTCCCTCGTTCCAAATGCGCATTGGCGTTCAAGGCTATTGCTCAGAAGGTCGATACTTGGCCGTTGCCCGCTAACCCTCGGGGGCATCTGGAGTTTTTCGTCGAGCGATTGGTGCATCAGACGAGCGCAGGACCGGTGCTATGACAGCCAGCGGCTACAACCTTTACAAAAAGTCGGCACGTGACAGCCAGGGCGAGTTGATCGAGCGCTATGCGCCGCTGGTCAAGCGCATTGCCTACCACTTGCTGGCACGCCTGCCCGCCAGCGTGCAGGTCGAAGACCTCATCCAGGCCGGCATGATTGGTTTGCTCGAAGTGTCGACCAAATACGACGCGAGCAAAGGCGCGAGTTTCGAGACGTATGCGGGTATTCGTATACGTGGCGCGATGCTCGATGAGGTGCGTAAAGGGGATTGGGCGCCGCGTTCGGTACACCGCAACACGCGAATGGTCAGTGACGCAATTCGCTCAATTGAAGCAAAAACCGGTCGTGACGCTAAAGATCATGAAGTTGCGGCCGAACTCCAATTGAGTCTCGACGATTACTACGGGATTTTGAACGATACCTTGGGCAGCCGCCTGTTCAGTTTCGACGACCTGTTGCAGGACGGCGAACACGAAGGGCTGCACGAGGATGGCGCGAGTGCACATCTGGAGCCGTCGCGCGACCTGGAAGACGAACGTTTCCAGGGGGCGTTGGCGGACGCGATTGCCAATTTGCCGGAGCGTGAGCGACTGGTGTTGTCGCTGTACTACGACGAAGAGCTGAACCTCAAGGAAATCGGTGAGGTCCTGGGGGTCAGCGAATCGCGTGTCAGCCAGTTGCACAGCCAGTGCGCAGCCCGCTTGCGGGGGCGATTGGGAGAGTGGCGCACGCGCTGACAGGCAGTGTGGGGACACTGCAGACGCTACCGCGAAGGCTGCATGCTTTCGCGGGTTCGTTGCGTGGTGCCCTGGGCAGTCCTTTTTGTGTAACGCCTGTTGATTGAAATGGCGCGTCCAGGTGCTGGGCGCGTTTAAGACTGCTTGGAGGTCGAATTGGACAAGAACATGAAAATCCTCATCGTTGATGACTTCTCAACGATGCGGCGGATCATAAAAAACCTGTTGCGTGACCTTGGGTTCACTAACACGGTCGAGGCGGATGACGGCATTACGGCGATTCCGATCCTCAACAGCGGGAGCATTGACTTTCTGGTAACCGACTGGAACATGCCGGGCATGACCGGCATCGACTTGCTGCGCCACGTGCGCGCCGATGAAAAACTGCGCAGCCTGCCTGTGTTGATGGTGACCGCCGAAGCCAAGCGTGAACAGATCATCGAAGCCGCCCAAGCTGGGGTAAACGGCTACGTGGTCAAGCCATTCACTGCACAGGCCTTGAAAGAGAAGATCGAAAAAATCTTCGAACGCATCGGTCATTGATGCTGCCACGGGGGAGCTATGGAGCATAAAGAAACGTCACAGGGAGACTTTGAGTCGACCCTGAAAAAGCATGCTCACCAGTTGGTTGAAAGCCTTGAAAAAGGCCAGTTCGGCGACGCGGTGCAGTTAATCCATGAGCTTAACCAGACCCGTGACCGCGGCCTGTACCAGGAAGTGGGCAAGCTCACACGCGAGCTGCACAGTGCGATCGTCAATTTTCAGATTGACCCGCACATGCCCCAGGCCGAAGAAATTTCGCAAATTACCGATGCCACCGAACGCCTGTCCTATGTGGTCAGGCTGACAGAGGCGGCGGCCAACCGCACCATGGACCTGGTGGAAAACGCAACGCCCTTGGTCAATGGCATGACCACCGAAGCACAAGCCCTGAGCGTTGACTGGGGCCGCTTCATGCGTCGCGAAGTGGGGGCCGAAGAGTTTCGTGATTTGGCGCGTCGGGTCGACGGCTTTTTGTCGCGCAGCGAGCAGGACAACCGTACGGTTGCCAGCAACCTCAATGACATTCTGCTGGCCCAGGATTACCAGGACCTCACCGGTCAGGTGATCAAACGCGTGACCCAACTGGTCACCGAAGTGGAAAGCAACCTGCTCAAATTGGTGCTCATGGCCGGCCAAGTTGATCGTTTTGCCGGCATCGAACATGACCGCGAAGCGATCCTCTCGGAAAAAGATCCACAAAAACATCTCGCCAAGGGTGAAGGTCCGCAGATTCATGCCGATAAACGTGAAGACGTTATGTCAGGTCAGGATGACGTAGATGACCTGTTATCCAGTTTAGGCTTCTAAGGAGCACCCACATGAGCTTCGGCGCCGATGAAGAAATCCTTCAGGATTTCCTTGTAGAGGCCGGCGAAATTTTAGAGCAACTGTCCGAACAACTGGTCGAGCTGGAAAGTCGACCGGATGATGCGAACCTGCTCAATGCAATTTTTCGCGGTTTTCACACTGTAAAAGGGGGCGCCGGCTTCCTCCAGCTCCATGAGCTGGTGGAGTGCTGTCACATCGCCGAGAACGTGTTCGACATCCTGCGTAAGGGTGAGCGCCACGTCGACTCGGAACTGATGGACGTGATTCTGGAAGCATTGGATGCGGTCAACGGCATGTTCAGCGAAGTGCGCGAACGTGCCCCGATCACAGCGGCCACGCCGGAACTGCTGGCCGCCCTGGCGCGCCTGGCAGAACCTGCCGCCACCCCGGCTGCGCCGGTGGTGGAAGCAGCGCCTGCTGCGGTTGCTGAGCCGGAAGCGGATGTGACCGACAGCGAGTTCGAGCAGTTGCTCAACTCCCTCAGTGCGGTGAAGGCCGAGGCTGAGGCGCCGCAAGCGCCGCAAGCGCCTGCTGCGCCCGCAACGCCGACCAGCGAAGACATCACCGACGCAGAGTTCGAATCCCTGCTCGACCAGTTGCATGGCAAAGGCCAGTTCGCCGCTGACGTGGTGGCACCCGCCGCCGAGTCGAAAGCGCCAGCGGCCCCGGCCAGCAACGACATTACCGACGACGAATTCGAAGCGTTGCTCGACCAGCTGCATGGCAAAGGCACGTTTGTCGCTGAAGCCTTGCCGCAAGTTGCCGCGACCGCCGCAGCCCCAGTCGCCGGTGCAGCACCTGCCAGTGCGGCACCAGCGGGCGACGGGCTGATCTCTGATCACGAGTTCGAAGCCCTGTTGGATGATTTGCACGGCAAAGGCAAGTTCACCGAAGTGGCCCCGGCCGCTGCGGCGACTGCCGCCCCGGTAGCGGCGAAACCCGCACCGGCCGCCATCCCGGCTGCCGCCAAACCCGCTCCAGCCCCTGCAGCCGCCCCGGCACCTGCGCGAGCTGCGGCGGCGCCGGTGGCCGACAAGCCTGCCAGTGAAGCCGAAACCACCGTGCGCGTTGATACCGCGCGCCTGGACGACATCATGAACATGGTCGGCGAGCTGGTGCTGGTGCGTAACCGTCTGGTGCGCTTGGGCTTGAACAGCGGCGATGAAGCCATGCAAAAGGCTGTGTCGAACCTCGACGTGGTCACCGCTGACTTGCAGACCGCGGTGATGAAAACGCGGATGCAGCCGATCAAGAAAGTCTTCGGCCGCTTCCCACGTCTGGTTCGCGACCTGGCACGCCAGCTCAAGAAAGAAATCAACCTGGAACTGGTGGGTGAAGAAACCGACCTCGACAAAAACCTTGTCGAGGCCCTGGCCGACCCGCTGGTCCACTTGGTGCGCAACGCCGTTGACCACGGCGTGGAAACCCCGGAAGAACGCGAAGCCTCGGGCAAGTCCCGTAACGGCAAGGTGATTCTGGCGGCCGAGCAAGAAGGCGACCATATCCTGCTGTCGATCACCGATGACGGCAAAGGCATGGACCCGGCGATTCTGCGCAATATCGCGGTCAAGCGTGGCGTGATGGACAAAGACGCCGCCGACCGCCTGACCGACACTGAGTGCTACAACCTGATCTTCGCCCCGGGCTTCTCGACCAAGACCGAGATTTCCGACGTGTCTGGCCGTGGTGTGGGCATGGACGTGGTGAAGACCAAGATCAGCCAGCTCAACGGCTCGATCAATATTTACTCGACCAAGGGCCAGGGCTCGAAAATCGTCATCAAGGTGCCGTTGACCTTGGCGATCATGCCGACCCTGATGGTGATGCTGGGCAACCAGGCGTTCGCCTTCCCGCTGGTCAACGTCAACGAGATCTTCCACCTCGACCTGTCACGCACCAACGTGGTGGACGGCCAGGAAGTGGTGATTGTGCGCGATAAGGCGTTGCCACTGTTCTACCTCAAGCGCTGGCTGGTGGCATCGGCCAAACATGAAGAGCAGCACGAAGGCCATGTGGTGATCTTGTCCGTGGGCACCCAGCGCATCGGCTTTGTCGTCGATCAGTTGGTGGGCCAGGAAGAAGTGGTCATCAAGCCTTTGGGCAAAATGCTGCAGGGAACCCCGGGCATGTCGGGTGCGACCATTACCGGTGACGGTCGGATCGCGCTGATTCTTGATGTTCCGAGCATGCTCAAGCGTTACGCCGCACGGCGTATTTGATTCTGGTGGGGCAGGGCGGTATTGCCCGCCCCGCCTAACGGAGTGTTTATGGCAGTCAAGGTCCTGGTGGTGGACGATTCGGGTTTCTTCCGCCGCCGCGTCTCGGAAATTCTTTCCGCCGATCCAACGATCCAGGTGGTCGGCACGGCCACTAACGGCAAAGAGGCGATTGATCAAGCCATTGCGCTGAAGCCGGACGTGATCACCATGGACTACGAGATGCCGATGATGGATGGCATCACGGCAGTTCGACACATCATGCAGCGCTGCCCTACGCCGGTGTTGATGTTCTCCTCGCTCACTCATGAAGGCGCCCGGGTCACCCTGGATGCGCTGGATGCGGGTGCGGTGGACTTCCTGCCGAAGAATTTCGAAGATATCTCGCGCAACCCCGAGAAGGTCAAGCAGATGCTGTGCGAGAAGGTGCACAGCATTTCGCGCAGTAACCGTCGCAGCCTGTTCAGTGCGCCGGCGCCTGCACCGGTTACGCCGCCGCCCGCAGCCCCGAGCACCTTTGGTCGCCCGGCACCTGCGCCGGTTGCGCGTCCGGCCGCCGCTCCTGCGCGTGCAGCTGCGCATTCGCCTGCACCCAAGCGCAAAGCCTACAAGCTGGTGGCCATCGGTACGTCCACGGGCGGCCCGGTTGCCTTGCAGCGGGTGTTGACCCAGCTGCCAGCCAACTTCCCGGCGCCGATCGTGTTGATCCAACACATGCCGGCTGCGTTCACCAAGGCATTTGCCGAGCGTTTGGACAAACTGTGCCGCATCAGCGTCAAGGAAGCCGAGGATGGCGACATCCTGCGTCCTGGCCTGGCGCTGCTGGCCCCGGGCGGCAAGCAGATGATGGTGGATGGCCGTGGTGCGATTAAAATCCTGCCGGGCGACGAGCGTTTGAACTACAAGCCGTGCGTGGACATCACCTTCGGTTCGGCTGCCAAGTCCTACGGCGACAAAGTTCTGGCGGTGGTGCTCACCGGCATGGGCGCCGACGGCCGTGAAGGCGCACGCCTGCTCAAGCAGGGCGGCAGCGCGATTTGGGCCCAGGACGAAGCCAGCTGCGTGATCTATGGCATGCCCATGGCCATCGTCAAGGCTGACCTGGCCGACGCCGTCTACAGCCTGGACGACATCGGCAAGCATCTGGTGGAGGCCTGCCTCTGATGGATGTCTTGAGCCTGATTGGCATCACCATGGCGTTTGTCGCGATTATCGGCGGCAACTACCTTGAAGGCGGCCACCTTGGCGCCTTGGCCAACGGCCCGGCGGCATTGATCGTGATTGGCGGCACGGTGGGCGCAGCGTTGTTGCAATCGCCGATGAGCTCGTTCAAACGTGCGATGCAGATCCTGATCTGGATTATCTTCCCGCCGCGCGTCGACCTGCCCGGTGGCATCGATCGCGTGGTCAATTGGAGCCTCACCGCGCGCAAGGAAGGCCTGCTGGGCCTGGAAGGCGTGGCCGATGCCGAGCCCGACAGCTACGCGCGCAAAGGTCTGCAGTTGTTGGTGGACGGCGCCGAGCCGGAAGCGATTCGCAGCATCCTGGAAGTGGACTTTCTCACCCAGGAAAGCCGCGACATCAACGCCGCCAAAGTCTTTGAAAGCATGGGCGGCTACGCGCCGACCATCGGCATTATCGGTGCGGTGATGGGCCTGATCCACGTGATGGGTAACCTGGCCGACCCGTCGCAGTTGGGCAGCGGGATTGCCGTGGCGTTTGTCGCCACCATTTACGGCGTGGCGAGTGCCAACCTGGTGTTGTTGCCGGTGGCCAGCAAGCTCAAGTCGATTGCTATGCGTCAGTCGCGTTACCGCGAAATGTTGCTGGAAGGCCTGTTGTCGATTGCCGAGGGTGAGAACCCGCGCTCCATCGAATTGAAGCTCCAGGGCTTCATGGATTGATGGGAGGGATTGAGTGTGAGCCGTCGCCGCCGCGAGCCTGAAGAACACGTCAACCATGAACGCTGGCTGGTGTCCTACGCCGACTTCATTACCTTGCTGTTCGCGTTTTTCGTGGTGATGTACTCCATCTCATCGATCAATGAAGGCAAGTACAAAGTCATTTCCCAGGCGCTGGTCGGCGTGTTCAACGACACCGACCGTGCCCTCAAGCCGATTCCAATCGGCGAAGAACGACCCAAGACCGTGACTCCGGCCAAGCCGCTGGTCAACGACAGCGATGAAACCGCCGCTGGCATCGGTGGCACCAGCGACCCTCTGAAAAGCATCGCCGACGACATCAGTGCCGCATTTGGCGACCTGATTAAATCGAACCAGATGACCGTGCGTGGCAATGAGTTGTGGGTGGAGATCGAGCTTAACTCCAGCCTGCTGTTCGCCAGCGCCGACGCGATGCCGAGCGACCAAGCGTTCACCATCATCGATAAGGTGGCGGCGATCCTCAAACCGTTTGAAAACCCTATCCACGTCGAAGGCTTTACCGATAATTTTCCGATTGCCACCGCGCAGTACCCGACCAACTGGGAGCTGTCGTCGGCACGTGCCGCGAGCATCGTGCGCATGCTTGCGATGCAGGGCGTGAACCCTGGCCGGTTGGCGTCGGTGGGCTATGGTGAGTTCCAGCCGGTGGCCAATAACGCCACGGCGGAAGGCCGCGCGCGTAACCGTCGCGTGGTGCTGGTGGTGTCGCGCAACCTAGATGTTCGCCGCAGCCTGACCGGTACCGGCACCGCTAATGCAACACCGGATGCGGCCTTGAAGCGGGCTGGCACACAAACTGCACCGCCAACCGTTAAGCCGTCGGTTCGTCAGAGTGCCGTCAATTCTCCGTCACCGGCTCAATAACTTTATGCATTGTCTCGGTCGCGCTTTAGCCCACCGGGAGGAATCAACCGAATGAGAGTCTGGGCAGTTGCCAATCAAAAGGGTGGGGTCGGCAAGACCACCACCTCCATCGCCTTAGCCGGCTTGCTGGCTGAGGCGGGCAAGCGTGTGGTCGTGGTCGACCTCGACCCGCATGGCTCGATGACCAGCTATTTCGGCTACGACCCTGATGCGCTGGAGCACAGCTGCTACGACCTGTTTCTGCACAAGGGCAGCGTGCCTGCCGACCTGCCTGGGCAACTGCTGCTGCCCACCAGTAACGAAAGCATTTCCCTGCTGCCGTCCAGCACCGCGCTGGCCACCCTTGAGCGCCAGTCGCCGGGGCAGAGCGGCTTGGGCTTGGTGATCGCCAAGACCCTGGCGCAGCTGTGGCAGGACTTCGACTACGCCATCATCGACAGCCCGCCGTTACTCGGCGTGCTGATGGTCAACGCCTTGGCGGCCAGCCAGCAACTGGTGATCCCGGTGCAGACCGAGCACCTGGCGGTCAAAGGCCTGGAACGCATGGTCAGCACCTTGGCGATGATCAACCGTTCGCGCAAACAGGCGCTGCCGTTCAGCATCGTGCCCACCCTATTCGACCGTCGGACCCAGGCGTCTCTCGGCACTTTACGTGTGTTGCGTGACGCTTACCCCGAGACCATCTGGAATGGCTATATTCCGGTGGACACGCGCCTGCGTGACGCCAGCCGCGCGGGCCTCACGCCTTCGCAGTTCGACGGCAAAAGCCGTGGTGTGCTGGCCTACCGTGCGTTGCTCAAGCATTTGCTGTCGCAGCAACTTGTGGCGCAGGTGGCGTGATGAACCGTCCCGTTCAACTCAAGACCCGGCCGCAACTGGCACTGGAATCCTACCTGGATGCGTTGCTGCAGGACGCGACCGAGGAGGAACTGCCGGAACCGATTCTGGTACTTGAGCCTGCCGTCGTAGAGCCCGAAAGCACGCTGGATGAATTCCAGTTGGCGGTGCTCGAAGAACAAGCCCGCGATGCGCACGTCGTGCCGGTTGTTGTGCCGGTTGCGCCGGTTCTTGTGGCGCCTGTTGTGGTCGAGCCTGTGGTGGAAGTCCATCTGCCACCGAGCATCACGCCGCCGCCGGTGACCGGTGATGGCCGACCGTCGTGGGCCGCCGAGCCGTTCGAATGCCTGCTGTTCGACGTCGCCGGGTTGACCCTGGCGGTGCCGCTGGTGTGCCTGGGTTCGATCTATTCGCTGGAAGGCCAGGAGCTGACGCCACTGTTCGGGCAGCCGGAGTGGTTCCTCGGCATCCTGCCAAGCCAAGCCGGCAACCTCAAGGTGCTGGACACCGCGCGTTGGGTCATGCCCGACCGTTACCGCGATGACTTTCGCCAGGGCTTGCAATACGTGATCTCGGTGCAGGGCTACGAGTGGGGGCTGGCGGTGCATCAAGTCAGCCGCTCGTTGCGCCTGGACCCAAATGAAATCAAATGGCGCAGCCACCGGGGCCAACGGCCGTGGTTGGCGGGCACCGTGATTGAACACATGTGCGCGTTGCTGGACGTCGCTGAGCTGGCCGAGTTGATCGCCAGTGGCGCCGTCAAGGCGATGGCGCCGAACACACACAGTTGATTGAATAATAAGGCCCGCATGCGAGTGCGGTCAGCGAAGTACACACGCCGAGTAAAACGGCATTTGAAGGGGTCAGTGGTATGAATAAGTCAGCGTCCGCACAAGGTTTGGATGATCCGATCCTGCAATGGGTTACCTTCAAACTGGACAACGAGTCCTATGGCATCAACGTGATGCGCGTGCAAGAAGTGCTGCGCTACACCGAGATCGCGCCGGTTCCGGGTGCTCCAAGCTATGTGCTGGGCATCATCAACCTGCGCGGCAACGTCGTGACCGTGATCGACACCCGCCAGCGTTTTGGCCTGGTGCCGACCGAAGTCAACGACAACACCCGTATCGTTATCATCGAAGCCGACAAGCAAGTGGTCGGGATCATGGTCGACAGCGTGGCCGAAGTGGTTTACCTGCGCCAATCGGAAGTGGAAACCGCGCCGAACGTCGGTAATGAAGAGTCGGCCAAGTTCATCCAGGGCGTGTGCAACAAGAACGGCGAGCTGCTGATTCTGGTTGAGCTGGACAAGATGATGAGCGAAGAAGAATGGTCGGATCTGGAGAACATCTGATTGTTTCTTGAAGCAGCGGTGATTGTCCTGGCCCTGTTGTGGGCTGGGACGGTGGCGTTCCTGCTGCGCTATATGCGCCAGCAACGGGAATTGGCCTTGCAACAGGCCGAGCGCGATGCCGTGCGTGACCGGCGCATCCTCGACCTGGTCAAGCGTGTGGATCACTTCCAGCAGAGTGCGGTGAAGGTCGGGGACGAGGTGCATGAACTGCGCGCGGTCCTGGCGCCGTTGCCGGACAAGCTGGCGCAGATCGAACAGCGCGACCCTTCGAGCCTGTCGTTTGCCCAGGCGGCGAAGCTGGTGGGCATGGGCGCGACCGTGGATGAGCTGACCCAGTCGTGCGGGTTGACCCAGGCTGAGGCGCAGTTGATGAGTAAGTTACACAAGAGCTGATAGCGGATTTTTCCGGTCAACTGGAGCCCGATACAGTCCTTGTAGCAAGGTTGCTCGCTGACATCGGGCCTGTCGTCGACGTAGAAGCCATTGCGATTGGGCATCTCCAAGTGGGTGAGGGTGGCCGCATCAACGGTGGCGCTCGCTTCCAGTAGCTGGTTCTGGTTCAGGATATACCCCACCACCGCGTACACCTGATCATTGCTCAATGATTGTGGTTGTTGGAACGGCATGGTGCGCCGCACGTAGTCGAACAGGGTGGTGGCGCAGGGCCAATAACTGCCGACGGTTTTTATCGGCTTGGGTGTGGGCAGGGAGCCAGCTCCACCCGCTAGCGCGGGGCCCATGCCGCCTTCCAGGTGGGCGCCATGACAGCCAAGGCAGGCTGCCTGATACACCTTCTCACCTTCCTTGACGGTGCCTTGGCCGGGCGGCAGGTTGTTGCCATCGGGTGCAACGTCAATGTTCCAGCTGGCGATGTAGTGTTCGGTCACGGGGCGGCCCACGCCGCACGAACAAACGGCGCAAAAGCAGTGCCCAGCGCCGCTGTGCCGACAAGCCTGCTGGTTTACTGAGGAAGTCGCGGCGAGCCAAGGGGGCTGCCATCGCGGGTTTATCGTCAGCTGAGTCGTTATTCATTTTTGCTCTCCTGATCAAAAATATTTAGGCGACTTACCAGCGCTACGCTGCACCTATCTGTTCAAGATAGTCGCTTTTAATGGCATGCCTTGAAATCAACTCCCACATAACGAACGGCCAGTTTACTTATTATTAAATGCACTAAAAAACTGTCATTTTTAACAGTATTCGGGCGGCGGCCCACTCGCTACATTTCAGTGCGTGATGATAACGCGCAAACAATCCGAGCCACCCACAGGTCATCCGTATCCAAGCGATAAGAGGATCGACAGTAAAAGAACGTTGAAGGCACCCGATCAAGTTGCATGGACGCTTCTTTAATACCTTCGATGGAACTGAATATGCCGAGTAAAAAGTAATGCCTAGCGCCGCTAATGAACAGAAAGCCAAGGCCCTGACCGTGCCATCTATTTCTTTGTTCTCAGACCCTGATAATAGCGATCAGGCAAACTTGCTTATTCAGTTTCTTGATCAGTTCGATCAGTTACCACACACTCGCATCTTACGTGAGCATGCCTACGCAAGGCTGGGCACCCCTGGCGGATGGGGATCAACGTAGGGTGTGGTTGTGGCTCCGTCGTCGACGGGCTTTTTCAGCGTGGTTTGTCATCCGTGGGTGTTGATTTGAGTTGCGCGATGATCGAAACGGCACAGTCACGCTACCCTGAGCAGTCTTACCGTATGAGCGATGCACTGACCATCGATGCGCCGGATGAAGCGTACGGCTGGTAGTGGTCGGAGCGCGTCTATCAGCACATCAGCACCCCCAAAATTGCACTTAAAGAGGCATGGAGAGTGCTGGCTCCCAACGGTCGGATATTATTAATAGACCCGGTTTGGGAGGCGTATGTCATTTACTCACATTACCCTGAACTGACGCGCGCCATCGTGCGTGCGTTTGCAGACAGCTTGGCGAATAGTCACGCCGCCATCAGCGCTGCGGATCATTTGTCCGAGCTTGGCTTTGTCGATGTACAGGTGAGCGTTGTGCCTGCGTTGCACACAGAACTGTCGGATGTATACCCGTTACTTATCGCGCCTTTGGCAAGTCATGCGGTCGACAGCAAGGTCATCAGTGTTGAAGAGTCTGCTCAGTGGTTAAATGATCTTCAACGCCTCGCTGAGCGGGGCCGTTTTTTTGCATGCATGTCCAGACTGATCACCACGGCTCAACGGCCAAGTTGCTAGTGTTCCGCTCGAATCCCTCGCCTATCGCTCGCAGTTGAATCTGCGGGACATGTCATAGCACCATGCATGAGCATGGCACTTTTGCGTCTTTGTGCTGACCAAGCCTGTAACTGTAGGAAGTTTTACGCACAAGGATTTGAAATGTCTTTCCACGCTTTTGTTGGCATAAAACTGTCTGGTTTGCGGCGGCCCTGTGCCGCCGTCTGCGCTTGTATGGGCGCTATTTTTCTCGCGGGCTATTAAAAGGACACAGGGATGAACGCCACACGTAATGGAGTGTACGGCGCCGCTTTGATGCTGGCGGCAGCAGCGCTGGGCGGTTGCGCCTCGTCGATGAGCGTCACCAACGAGCCCGGGGTGAAAATGGGCGACAGCTATGCGCAGGTGCTCGCCGTAGTGAGCCGCAACAATACCGTGACCAAGCAGGTCGAGGGTCAAGGCTTCCGAGCGCAAGGCTACTCGAAGATGTTCCAAGATTGCCGCACCAAGTACTTCATCTTCCAGGGCGCCGATGGCTTGCAGATGGTGAGTTTTGAGCCGGCGCCGCAGTTGTCGGTCGAGCAAAATTGCCGCCAGCCGTAACCGGCCCTTTCTTCCCCTGCGAGTTGAATGCTGATGACTGTTTTGCGTGTTATTCCCGTGGCGCTTCTGGTGCTGCTGACGGGGTGCGGCCAGGTGGCGAACATCCGTTCCTTGTCCACCGGCTACGCCCCACCGCAGTCAGGCGAGACCGCTCGTGTGCGGTTGATCACCGACGGCCTGGTGCGCGCAGTGCCGGGGCGCGATTGCCTGGACTGGAATGTGCCGGGCGCCGGGGTGATGGCGTCGACCAAATCCGGCTTCCCTGACCACAACGGCGAAAGCCTTGGCATGCCCGGGCCGATTTATACCTGGAACGGCGCGGTGACCACGGAGCTGGTGGTGCCGGCGAACAAGCCCATCGCGCTGCATTACCTGGGGCAATTGCAGTATTCCCGACAATGCTTCAGCAGCATGAGCTTCGTGCCGCGCCCCGGAGTGGATTACATGGTGCAGGCGACTATCTACGCGAACTGTTCCATCCAACTGCATGAACTGCCTGCGCACGGTCAGCAATGGGAGCCTGTAGAGCCCACGCCCAAGGGCAAGCTGTCGATGTGCAACGCGATGGATAACTTCTAGCCGGGCAATTAATTTGCAACCTCGATGGCTTTTTTTCCCACCGCAAAGGTCCACATCCTTCAAGCATCTTTGACTCCAGGAGTAAGCCCACCATGACCACCCCCAAGGCACTGTTGATTCTGCACGGCAAGCAAGCCCTCAATGAGGACGTGCGCGCCGCCGTGCAGGCCCGGCGCGAACAGGGCTGGGAGCTGGCGGTGCGGGTGACATGGGAGGGCGGTGACGCCCAGCGGCTGGTCAACGAAGCCTTGGCCGATGGCTATACCCACCTGATTGCCGGTGGCGGCGACGGCACCTTGCGCGATGTGGCCGAGGCGATGGCATTGGCCAAAACCGACGCCAGCCTGGTGCTGATGCCACTGGGCACTGCCAATGACTTCGCGCGCGCCGCCGGTGTGCCGCTTGAGCCTGCCCAGGCGCTGGCGCTGCTGGATGTGCCGCCAAGGGCCATCGACCTCGGCCAGGCCGGTGGGCAAATATTCCTCAACATGGCCACGGGCGGCTTCGGCAGCCAGGTCACCGCCAACACCTCCGAAGATCTGAAGAAAGTGCTGGGCGGCGCGGCCTACCTGTTCACCGGGTTGACGCGTTTCAGTGAATTGAAGGCCGCCTATGGCGAGCTGGAAGGGCCGGGCTTCCATTGGAAAGGCGACTTACTCGCGCTGGGTATCGGCAACGGTCGTCAGGCGGGCGGTGGGCATGTGCTATGCCCCGGCGCGTTGGTCGATGATGGCTTGCTGGATATCAGCATTCTGCCCGCGCCCCAGGAGGTGGTCGGCACGCTGATGACCCTGATGAGCCAGGGCTGGGGCCTGGACACTATGTTTGTGCGGGCGCGCCTGCCCTGGGTCGAGATCAAGGTGGCCGAAGGGCTGTACATCAACCTCGATGGCGAACCGTTGAAGGGCGATGACCTGCGTTTTTGCGCACTGCCCAAAGCCTTGCGCGTGCACCTGCCGCTGGGTTCGCCGTTAGTCGTCCAAGCTGATGATCTGCTCGCGAACGGCGAATAACACCAGGCCCGCCACGTCGAAAATCTGCAGGCGCTTCATGATCTGCGAGCGGTGCGCTTCCACGGTCTTGATGCTCAGGCCCAGGCCGTGGGCGATTTCCCGGGTGGACTTGCCGCGCACGATCAAACGCAGGATTTCCAGCTGGCGCGCCGTCAGGTTATGGCTGTGGGCGACAGGGGCGCTCTGGCCCTGGTTGCGAATCAGCGCCTGATTGATCACCGTGTGGGCAATCGCGGGGCTCAGGTAACGCTCGTTGTTGCGCAAGGCCTGCAGGGCGTGTTCCAGCTCGCTGGCGGTGGTGTCTTTGAGCAGGTAGCCATGGGCGCCGGACTCCAGCGCACGCATGATCAGCTCCGGGTCGGTGTTCATCGACAGGATCAGCACCTTGCTCTTGGGGTAGGCCGCCTTGAGTTGCTGCAAGGCATCCAGGCCACCGACGTGCTTCATTGACAGGTCCAGCAGCACGATGTCTGGCTGCAGGGTGCTGAACCTCTCCAGCAACTGCGCGCCATCGCTGGCTTCGCCGATCACTGTGTAGCCGGGCGTATCTTGGATCAGCGCACGTACGCCGGCCCGAATCAGTGCGTGGTCATCCACCAAGAGTAAATTGCAGGTCACTGGAGAACCTTAGGGGAACTGGCCCGTTCGAGGGCGCGCGGCGCCCAGGGGAAAAGCGCGTCGATCCGGGTCCCTTTGCCAGGCTGGCTGGTGACGGACAAGGTGCCCCCCAACTGATCTATCCGCTCGGACATACCGGCCATGCCCCGTTGGCCTTCTAGCCCTGGGTTGATGGCAGGCGAGAAGCCCAGGCCGTCATCGCAGATCATCAGCGACAGGCCTTCGGGCAGGCGTTGCAGGCGTACCAACAAATTGTGTGCCTGGGCGTGGCGAAGCATATTGGTCACCGCTTCCTGGGTGATGCGAAAGGCCGCCACGGCCATTTCTTCCGGGATGCCGGTCAGCCGTTGCTGGCATTCGAGGCTCCAGTGCACTGGGGTGTTTTCCAAGGTCTTGAGCAGGTGCGCGCGCAGGCTCGCCTCCAAACCCAGGCTGGCCAGCTGCCTTGGGTTGAGGATGGCGGACACGTCGCGCACCTTCGCCAAGGTTTCATTCAGGGTGTTGCACAGCACAGTACATTGGCTTTGCAGGTCGTCAGGCAAGCGGCGTATGAGCCATTCGCTTTGCAGCTTGGCGGCGGTGAGCAATTGGCCGATGTCGTCATGCAATTCGCGGCTGAGGCGATGGCGCTCGTTTTCTTGCACTTGCAGCAAGCGATCGGCCAATTCCTGCGGCTGGAATTTTATCGATTTGCGCGAACTCCACTGTTGCAGGCCCACCACCAGCAACGTGGCCAGGTTCAGCAGCAGGACCGATAGCGGCAACGGCGCGGATTGGGTGTAGGCCCACAGGCTGACCAGCAATGAGCAAAGGCACAGGGCGAGAACGATGCGACGGGCATTGCTGCGGGACACGGATCTGGCGATGAGTGACTTTAGGCTGGCGTACATAGCGGATGGAGCCAATGAAGGTTCGCTGCGGGAAGACCGGTCACGGCAGCTGACAGGGCTCTGTTTGGAATACGGGGCCGAAACATTTGCATACTTTATGAAGTTGAGTCACTTCGAGCGGTGCATAGTACCACCACTATTACCGTTGGTCGCCTGGCGCCTCGCGTGACCGGTTTATTAACCACACGGACACGCCCTGGGCCTAATTCTAGAGTTAGAGAATCCCAGAGTTCAAAGAGGGCAGATATAGAGGGTGTAATTGTATTTATTAAGTTGCTTTGTAGCGTTATAGCGTTGATGGCTAATTGATATGTCTTGCGTCGTTTTTAGATAACTCGCCGATTAAAGACGACCTCGCCAACACTCAAAACGTGTGATGCAGGCGCTGCTGCGGTTTAAAGCCGTAGTCTTTCTGCGGGATCTGCAACGTGACTGTCGCGATCAATTTAGTTTGCTCGCTTTCATCCAGGGTCAACTCACCGGTCCGGGAGTCGATCAATTCCAGTTGCCAGGCCAGCAGCGTCAAGCAGTCATGCAGGGCATTCAACGCCTGGTCATGCAGTTCCATAGGGCTTACGGCATTGGCAATCAGGTACTGAATATGCCGGGAGAATTCGCTGATGGCCTGCAGCGCCTGGCCTTCGGCCTTTTCAGCCAGCTTGGCCAGGCTGGCTTTCATGCAGTCGATGGCATCGCTGTCGTTGCGGATCAAATGCAAGTGGTTCAAGCACTCCTGCGACTTGGCCAGGAGCGTCTCGGCTTCGAGCAGGAATTCGGGAAGTGCTGTTTGCCATTCGTTAGCATTATTCATCATGCAAGTCTCCGCAACATAAGGCCGGGTGATGAGATGCCGCACCGGGTGAATGGCGTAAAACTACCGCTGAAATATGACTGGAATCTGTAGCCCGTTTCTGAGATTTCAGTAGGACCGATACTTGATTGATTACGATTGCCGCGCGAGGCTCTGGGTATCAGGGGCGACTGCACAACTTCAGCTGCCGCCACGTGAATCA
The DNA here is from genome assembly GCF_022648765.1 of Pseudomonas sp. ArH3a. Classification (NCBI taxonomy): domain Bacteria; kingdom Pseudomonadati; phylum Pseudomonadota; class Gammaproteobacteria; order Pseudomonadales; family Pseudomonadaceae; genus Pseudomonas; species Pseudomonas sp. ArH3a. Next base: position 5,001,205 of record NZ_CP080330.1, on the reverse strand, counting down.
CTGGAAGACCCGTGGGCCGAGGGCTTGGGATGGCAAACAAAAGCCTGACTCCATTCATGCAATGAGAATGGTGTCACATTAATGGCTATTAGATATTGCGAATATCAGGTTGGGCCTGATTGTGCATAGGGGAATCCCTTACGCAGCGGAACCTTGCGTCTATTTGCGTGTCGCGTAACGTTGCTATAGAGCCGTTTGGACAGGCCGTTGCAGTAAAGCATGATGTCAGTGTGACATCAATGCATTTACGTGGCAATTTATCAGGGTCAAGGTCTGGCGCTTGCCGCCGATAACAGCCTTAAGTGAGCAGCACAATCCCATATCAGGAGCTTTCAATGGCCGGCATTCTCGACACGGTAGATCAACGCACGCAACTGGTGGGTGAGAATCGCCTGGAGATTCTTATGTTTCGCCTGGCCGGGCGGCAGCTGTTTGCGATCAACGTGTTCAAGGTGCAGGAGGTCTTGCAACTGCCCAAGCTGACCCTGATGCCCCAGCGCCACCCGTTCGTATGCGGCGTGGTCAACCTGCGCGGCCAGACCTTGCCGGTGATTGACCTGTCCCAGGCCATTGGCATGCGCCCGCTGGTGCCGGGGCCCAACAGCACGATTATCGTCACCGAGTACAACCGTTCGGTGCAGGCGTTCCTGGTGGGCGGCGTGGACCGCATCGTCAACATGAACTGGGAAGCCATCCTGCCACCGCCGGTCAGTGCCGGTCGTCAGCATTACCTCACCGCCATCAGCAAGGTCGATGACCAGTTGGTGGAAATCATCGACGTGGAAAAAGTCCTCGCCGAAATCGTGCCGTACAACGCCAAGGTTTCCCGCGAAAAACTCGAAGACCCAGTGCTGGAACGCGCCCGTGGTCGCGAAGTACTGCTGGTGGACGACTCCAATGTGGCCCTGTCGCAACTGCGCGACACCCTTGGCCAACTCGGGGTGAAGATGCACATCGCCAGCGACGGCCTCAAGGCGCTGAACATGCTCAAAGCCTGGGCCGACAGCGGCGATGTCATGACCGACAAACTGCTGATGATCTTTACCGACGCCGAAATGCCTGAGATGGACGGCTACCGCCTCACCACCGAGATCCGCAACGACCCGCGCCTGCGTGGGCTGTATGTGGTGCTGCACACCTCGCTGTCGGGCAGCTTCAACGATTCGATGGTCAAGAAGGTCGGTTGCGATAACTTCCTGTCCAAATTCCAGCCCGACAAACTGGTGGATGTGGTGCGCCAACGGCTGATGCTGGACGTAGTGCCGGCTTGACCTACTGTGTGGTAACCCGGCCTGCTCGCCATCAGTAACTTCGCCACACTGACATCCAGCGCCCTTTGATTCTGGGAGCGCCGTCCTATAGGGTGACGCTTCGTCCCCTTCAGGAAAGCAGGCCCATGCTTCGTCTCAGCGCGCTGTACCGTTACCCCTTGAAGTCCGGCAAGGCCGAAGTCTTGCAACACATCGGCCTGGATAAACTCGGGCTGGACGGGGATCGACGCTGGATGCTGGTGGACGAAGCCAGCGGGCGCTTTCTCACACAACGGGCCGTGGCGAAAATGAGCCAACTGGCGGCGTTGTGGAACAGTGCCGGTGGCCTGACCCTGAGTTCGCCGGGTTTCGCGCCGCTGGACGTGGCGCTGCCCGGCAATGATGCCGAGTTGCGCGGCGTGACCATCTGGCGCGATACCTTGCGGGTGCCGGATGCAGGCGATGCAGCCGCCGCCTGGGTCAGCGACTTTATCGGCAAGCCTACGCGGCTCGTGCAAATGCCGCTTGAGCGCGCGCGTACCACCGAGGCCGGTTTCGGCAACGATGATGACCAGGTGGCGTTTGCCGACGGTTACCCGCTGTTACTAATCGGCCAGGGCTCTCTGGACGACCTTTCCCAGCACGTTGGGCGGCCCATGGAAATGCTGCGTTTTCGTCCCAACCTGGTGATCGAAGGCGCTGAGGCGTTCGCCGAAGACGGCTGGAAGCGCCTGCGTATCGGCGATGTCGAGTTGCGCGTGGTCAAGCCTTGCTCACGCTGCATTCTCACCACCATCGACCCCGCCACCGGCGAACGCAGTGCCGACCGCGAACCCTTCGTCACGCTCGATGCCTATCGTAAGACGGAAAATGGCGCGATGTTCGGCCAGAACTTGGTCAACGATGGCCCAGGGCGCCTGGAAGTCGGCATGCCGGTGACTGTTCTCGAGTAATTTGCGCTGCCCACAAAAAATGCCCGTCTCCTGCGAGACGGGCATTTTTTTGACCGAGGCAAACTTAGCCGCGGTATTCGCACAGGTAAGCCGTATCCACCGCGACCTTCAGCTGGAACTTGCTGTTGGCCGGTACGTTGAACTGGCTGCCGGCGGCGAAGGTTTCCCACTCGCTGGCGTCAGGCAGTTTGACGCTCAGGGCGCCGGACACCACGTGCATGATTTCACGCTGGGCGGTGCCGAATTCGTATTCACCCGGAGCCATCACGCCGATGGTCGCCGGACCTTCTGCGGTGCCGAAAGCGATCGACTTGACGGTGCCGTCGAAGTATTCGTTGACTTTAAACATGGGTGAATCCTCGGAAAAGGGTCTGGAAAGGTTGGCCAGTATGCCCAAGGCCAGGGGAGCTGCCTAGACCGGCAAAATCAACGGCAGCAGGCGTGCGGTGTTGCGTGCATCCTCCAGCGCCCGGTGTTGCTGGCCATGGAACTGCATCCCGGCCAATTGCAGGGCGCCGTTAAGCCCCAGTGGCTTATCCAGGCGCCGCGCCTTGGCGAAGCGCTGCTTGAGGTTCACATGCGGCGTTTGCGCGAGCGCGCTGGCCAGGCCATGGCGTTGCCATTCCAGCTCTAGCTGCTTGCGGTCGTAGTCACCCCAGCTGGCCCAGCCTTCCAGGCGGGTTTGATGCTGGCCCAGCCAGCGCTCAAACAACGGCCACACCTCGGTCATCGGCGCAGCGCCGTCGATGTTGGCCTGGGTGATATGGGTTAATTGGCGGCAGAAGGGCGTCAGCAAAGGCCGACGCAGCGGCCGCACAAAGCGCTGGAAGTGATCCAGCTCACGGCCCTGGCGGTTTACCAGGCTCGCGCCGATCTCGATGACTTCCATCTCCGTCACGGGCCAGCCGCCTTCATCCGTTGTGGCTTCCAAGTCAATAATCAGCCAATGAGGCATCGCGCAGGTTCCCGTACTCTTCCCGTCCTGATGGGGATAGAGCGTAGCCCGGCCTTGTAGTTCCGCCTAGGGCTTTTCAATCTCCAACAAAACCTGGCGATTACGCACCTGATCGCCTGCAGTCACCTGCACGCCTTTGATTACCCCATCGATGCCGGCCGTCAGCGGGTGTTCCATTTTCATCGCTTCGAGCACCAGCAGCAGTTGGCCTTTAGTGACCGTCTCACCGGTGCTCACGCGTACATCGACGATGGCGCCGTCCATCGGCGCCTTGACGATGCCGCTGCCGGCGTCGGGCTGGCGGCTGGCGACTTGCTGGGTGCGGTCGATCACCTTTACGCCGGGCAGCCAAAGCTGGGTATCGTCGAGGTGGTAGGCGACGCGGCGGCGGATGCCGTTGATCACCAGCGTGGCCCAGTGGCCGTCGGTGCTGAGGCTGCTGATGTCGATGCCGTTGGCCTGCAGGCGATTATCTTCCAGCACGCTGACGGCGATGTGGTGGGTCTGCTCGTTAATCTCCAGGCGATAGGTCCAAGGCACGCTGGCGTTGTTGCGCCAGCCCGCTAAACCTTGGCGGTGCGCGCGGGCGCTGTGTTGATAAAACAGCGCGGCGGCCAAGGCGATCTGCTCGTCCGTCGCGGCCTGGCGGGGGATTTCGTTGAAGTGTTCGGCGATAAACCCGGTGCTGAAGTCGCCGGCGATAAAGTCTTCTTGCTTGAGCAGGTCAATCAACAGCCGCTGATTGGTGGTCACGCCCAGCAACACTGTGTCCTCGACCGCCCGCAGCAATTTGCGCCGGGCCTCTTCGCGAGTGGCGCCATGGGCGATGATCTTGCCCAGCATCGCGTCATAGAACGGGCTGATGCGTTGGCCTTCGAGTACGCCGTGGTCAATTCGCACGCCGGCGGCGGGTTCCCAGCGCAGTACGTCACCGGTTTGCGGCAGGAAGCCTTGGGCCGGGTCTTCGGCGTACACGCGTACTTCCATGGCATGGCCGTGCAAGGTTACGTCCGCCTGGTTCAGTGGCAGCGGCTGGCCCGCGGCGATTTGCAGTTGCCAATCCACCAGGTCGAGGCCGGTGATCAGTTCGGTCACCGGGTGCTCTACTTGCAGGCGGGTGTTCATTTCCAGGAAGTAGAACTGCCCGTTGCGGTCGAGCAGGAACTCCACGGTGCCGGCGCCGACGTAATTGACCGCGCGCCCGGCCTCTAACGCGGCTTCGCCCATGGCTTGGCGCAGCTCGGCTGTCATCACGGGGCAGGGGGCTTCTTCGATGACTTTCTGGTGGCGGCGTTGGATCGAGCAGTCGCGTTCGCCCAAGTAGATGAGGTTACCGTGGCTGTCGCCGAACAGTTGGATTTCCACATGGCGTGGGTCGATCAGGGCGTGTTCGAGGATCAGCTCGTCGCTGCCGAAGGCGTTCATCGCTTCAGAGCGCGCGGTGCGCAGTTGGTCGAGCAATTGCGTGCTGTCGTGCACCAGGCGCATGCCGCGCCCACCGCCGCCGGCACTGGCTTTGATCATCAGGGGGTAGCCGATGCGCTGGGCTTCTTGTTGCAGGGTGGCGTCGTCTTGCTGGCTGCCTTGGTAGCCGGCGATGCAGGGCACGCCCGCCTCGAGCATGGCCAGTTTGGACTGGCGTTTGCTGCCCATCAGTTCGATGGCCTCGGGGCTGGGGCCGATGAAGGTAATGTTCGCGTGTTGGCAGGCGCGGGCGAACTCGGCGTTTTCGGAGAGGAAGCCATAGCCGGGGTGGATGGCGTCGGCGCCTGTGATTCTAGCGGCTTTGAGGATGGCCGCGATGTTGAGGTACGACTGCTGGACCGGGGCTGGGCCGATGTTGACGGCTTCGTCGGCCATCTGCACATGCAGGGCTTGGGCGTCGGCGTCGCTATAGACGGCGACGGTGCGGTAGCCCAAGCCTTGAGCGGTGCGCTGGATGCGGCAGGCGATTTCGCCGCGGTTGGCGATCAGGATTTTGCTGAATGTGGGCATTGGTTTATCCCTGGGTAATCGGGTGTTTGTTCTGGCCCCATCGCAGGCAAGCCAGCTCCCACTTGTTGAAATGCGTTCTCCCTGTGGGAGTTGGCTTGCCTGCGATGGCGTCACTTGCACCAACTCGGCTTACGCTTCTGCACAAAAGCCTGCGTCCCCTCTATCCCTTCCACGCCAGTCACGGCCTCAGCAAACCACTGCGCCCCGCGATCCAATACGGCCTCAAGCGGCTCATCGGCACTGGCCAGTAACAAGGCTTTCGTCCGTCCATTCGCCCCCGGCGCGCACTGCAACACTTGCCCCAGCACCTCATCCAGGCGCTCCGCCAATGCCTGCGCATCGCTCTCGGCAAAATGCACCACCCCCAACCGGTGGGCCTCAACCCCATCAAATCGCGCTGCCGTCAGCGCCAGCCGTCGTGCCTGGGTCAGGCCGATACGCTTGACCACAAACGGCGCAATCTGCGCTGGCAACAAGCCCAGGCTGGTCTCCGGCAGGCCGAACTGCGCCTTATGATCGGCAATCGCAATATCACTCACACACGCCAGCCCAAACCCGCCGCCCAGCACGGCGCCTTGCAGCACGACGATCACCACCTGCGGCACGGCCTCGACTTCTTGCAGCAAGGTGCCGAACGCGCGGTTCAGCGCCTGTAACTGTTGCTTGCCGCCTGCGGTGACCATGTCCTTCACATCCGCCCCGGCACAGAAATGCCCGCCGGCGCCGCTGATCACCAACGCGCGCACTTGGCTGTCGAGCTGCGCCAATACCGCGCGCAGTTCATTAACCATCTCAAGGCTCATGGCGTTACGGTTTGCCGGGCGGTTGAGGGTGATGTGCAGCACGCCGTTATGCGGTTCGAGCAGCAAGGTGTTCATGATTTTTTCCCAGGCAAGGTGCCCATCAATTTGCAGATGATGCCCAGCATGATTTCGTCGGCGCCGCCGCCAATCGAGACCAGCCGCACGTCGCGGTAGGCGCGGGCTACGGGGTTGTCCCACATGAAGCCCATGCCGCCCCAGTATTGCAGGCAGCTGTCGCTGACTTCGCGGCCCAGGCGCCCGGCTTTGAGCTTGGCCATGGAGGCCAGGCGGGTCACGTCCTGGCCTTTGATGTATTGCTCGGTGGCCTGGTAGACCAGCGCGCGCAGGCATTCGATTTCGGTGGCCAGTTCTGCCAGGCGAAAGTGGATGACCTGGTTGTCGATCAGCGCCTTGCCAAAGGTCTGGCGCTCTTTGCAGTACTCAATGGTGCTGTCGATGCAGTACTCCAGGCCCTTGATCATGTTGGCCGCGCCGAATAGGCGCTCTTCCTGGAACTGCAGCATTTGCATCATGAAGCCCGCACCTTCATGGCCGATGCGGTTGCGCTGCGGCACGCGCACGCCGTCAAAGAACACCTGGGCGGTCTCGGAGCTGTGCATGCCGAGTTTTTCCAGGGGTGGGCTGACGCTGATGCCTGGCGTGTTCATCGGCACCATGATCAGCGACTTGTTGATGTGCGGCTTGTCGTCCGAGGTGTTGGCCAGCAGGCAGATAAAGTCGGCGCTGGGCGAGTTGGTGATCCACATTTTGCTGCCGTTGATCACGTAGTCGCCACCGTCCTTGCGTGCATGGGTTTTCAGCCCGGCCACGTCGGAACCGGCGCCGGTTTCCGAGACGCCGATGCAGCCCACTTGCTCGCCGCTGATGGCCGGGCGCAGGAACTCGTCGCGTAGCTCATCGCTGCCGAAGCGGGCGAGGGCGGGGGTGCACATGTCGGTCTGCACGCCGATGGACATCGGGATGCCGCCGCAACGAATGGTGCCGAACTCTTCGGCCGCGACGATGGAGTAGCTGTAGTCGAGGCCCATGCCGCCGAATTTTTCCGGCTTGGAAATGCCCAGCAGGCCGAGGTCGCCGGCCTTGCGGAAAATAGCGTGGATGGGAAAGCGCCCGGCTTTTTCCCATTCGTCCACATGCGGGTTGATTTCGCGGTCGACGAAGGCGCGGACGGTGCGGCGCAGTTCCTGGTGTTCTTGGGTGAAGATCATTGTTCTTGTTCTCCCTGTGGGGACGCGGAGCGTCCTGGGCTGCATTCCCACGTGGAGCGTGGGAACGATCACGTTAAAGGCGCGCTACACCGAAGCTGTTGGGCTGCAACTGCCGCACCTCGGCTTCATGGCAAATATCCAGCAGGTAACCCAGCAGCGTGCGGGTATCGCGTGGATCGATCAGCCCGTCGTCCCACAGATTCGCGCTGCCATAGAGCGCGGTGGACTGGCTGTCGAGCTTCTGCGCAGTGACCTGCTCGAGCATGTCCAGCACCTTGGGGTCGGGCACCAAACCCTCCTTGAGTTGTTTGGCCTCGGTGACGATACGCAGCACCTTGCCCGCTTGCGCGCCGCCCATCACCGCCGTGCGGCTGTTGGGCCAGGCGAAGATAAAGCGCGGGTCCAGGCCACGGCCGCACATCGCATAGTTGCCGGCGCCGTAAGAACCGCCAACCACCACCGTGAGTTTAGGCACCCGCGCGTTGGCCACCGCCTGGATCATCTTCGCGCCGTGCTTGATCACGCCTTGCTGCTCCGACTCGGTGCCCACCATAAAACCGGTGGTGTTGTGCAGGAACAGCAGCGGCGTGCGGCTCTGGTCGCACAGCTGGATAAACTGTGCGGCCTTGCTTGCGCCTTTGGGTGTGATCGGGCCGTTATTGCCGATCACGCCAACGGCACGGCCTTGGATATGCAAATGGCCGCAGACGGTGTGGGCATCGAACTCGGCCTTGAATTCGAGAAAGTTGGAGCCGTCCGCCAGGCGCGCGAGGATTTCGCGCACGTCGTAGGGTTTTTTCGGGTCGTCGGGGATCAGCCCCAGCAGCTCTTCGATGGGATACAGCGGCGCAGTGTAAGCTCGTTGCGGCGCAGGTGGCTGGCGATCATCCCAAGGCAACAGGCTGACGATTTCGCGCACGATGCGCACGCCATCAGCATCGTTTTCGGCCAGGTATTCGGCCGTGCCGGCGGTTTGCGCATGCATCTCGGCGCCGCCCAATTCTTCATCCGTCGCCACTTCACCAGTGGCGGCTTTGAGCAGCGGCGGCCCGGCGAGGAACAGCTTGGCCTTGCCGCGCACCACCACCACGTAATCCGATAGCCCCGGCTGATACGCACCGCCCGCCGTGGCCGAGCCGTGCACCACGGTGATCTGCGGCAGGCCCATGGCCGACATGCGCGCCTGGTTGGCAAAGCTGCGCGCGCCTTCGACGAAAATCTCGGCGGCATAGTTGAGGTTGGCGCCGCCGCTTTCGGCGAGGGTCACCACCGGCAGTTTGTTTTCCATGGCGATCTGTTGCAGGCGCAGGGATTTTTTCAGCCCCGTGGGGGAAATGGTGCCGCCCTTGATCGCGCTATTATTGGCCACCACCAGCATGCGCACGCCGCTGACGTAGCCGATGCCGGCGATCAAGCCGCCGCCGGCCGCGCTGCCATCTTTGTCGTCGTGGAGTTTGTAGCCGGCCAGGCTCGCCAGTTCCAGGAACGGCGCGCCGGGGTCCAGCAGCAGGTTGAGGCGCTCGCGCGGCAGCAGTTGGCCGCGCTTGTCGAACTTGGGTTTAGCTTCCTGTGCCTTGCTCAGCAGGGTGTGTTCCAGCTGGCGCAGCTGCGCGATGGCAGCCAGCATCGCTTCGCGGTTTTGCGCGAACTGCGGGCTGTGGGCGTCGATCAAGCTTTCAATCACCGGCATGCTTTATTGCTCCACCTTGAGTACATCCGGCAGGTAAGCGCGGTGAAAACCATTGAAAGGTTCACTCGGCGGCTGCGCTTTGGGCAATGGCCAGGCGCGGCTGCCCAGGCTGGCGGCGCCGTCGATGCGCAAGGTGCTGCCGCTGATGAAGGCGGCGGCGGGGCTGAGCAGAAACACGATGGCCGCGCTGACTTCCGATTCGGTGCCGATACGCTTGAGCGGCACGTGTTCACGCAAGGTCGGGATCACCGCCTTGAACGCGCCTTCGTAGGTGTCCATGCCGCTTGAGGCAATCCAGCCCGGCGCCACGGCGTTGACGCGCACCCCGGCATAGCCCCATTCGAACGCGGCGGTCTTGGTGAAGTTGTCCATGCCTGAGCGCGCCGCGCCCGAGTGGCCCATGCCGGGCATGCCGCCCCACATGTCGGCGAGCATGTTGACGATGGCGCCGCCGTGCTTGCTCATCGACTGGTTGAACACTTCCCGCGCCATCAGGAACCCGCCGACCAAATTGGTGCGCAGTACGGTTTCAAAGCCCTTTTGGTTGATCGAGGCCAGGGGCGATGGGTATTGGCCGCCCGCGTTATTCACCAGCCCGTGAATCGGCCCGTGTGCGTGAATGACCTGTGCCACCAGCGCTTTCACCGCCTCTTCATCGCGAATATCGCAGGCCTGCCAATGGGCCGTGCCACCGTCTTCGGCAATTTCCGCCGCCACCGCTTGCAGTTTTTCCGGCTTGCGGCCCACCAGGATCACACGGGCGCCGAGGGCCGCCAGTTCATGCGCGGTGCAGCGGCCAATGCCGCTGCCGCCACCGGTGACGATCACGGTTTGCCCTTGGAACAGGTCGCTTTTGAAGATTGAGGCGAAGGCCACGGCAACGCTCCTTTATTTGAATTGATCGGCGATGTGTTGCGGCACAGCAATGGGGATTTCCAGCAGTTGCTGGGCGAAGGCTTTGCCCTGCGGGTCGATGCGCAGGCTGGCGATACCGCCGCCGCCCAGGGCGTTTTCCAGCAGAAAGTTCAGGCTGTGGCTGCCGGGCAAGTACCAGAGCTCGACGCGGCCGTGGACGGGGTCGAGCACGTGGCTCATCCAGTCGACGATCACTTGCGGGGTCAGCACTTCGGCGATCCACGGCAGGTAGTCGGGGTGGCGGGCGATCACGCCGATATTGCTGTGGTTGCCCTTGTCGCCGGAGCGTGCCACGGCCAGTTTCACCAGCGGCACGCTGGCATCGGCGCGGCCCTGGGGCTTGGGCGGATCAATCGGCGCGGCCGGGGTGCGCAGTGCATCGGCCACTGGCAGTTCACAGCGGTGGTGCTGGCCTTGGAGGTCGATCACCAGCTCGCAGGAGGATTTATCAACGAGGAACGAAAACAGCCGAATCAGCGGATACACCGTCGGCCGTCCACCGACGATCCCGGTCAGCCCAGGCGCCATGCCGGTCGCCGCCTGGGCGATCTCGCGGGCGAATAGCACCAGCGCCTGTTTGCTCGGGTGGCGCACCGCGAGTTTGACCACCACTTCGCGGCAGTCCTGGCGTTGGGCGTGGGCGCCGTAGGTGGCTTCGCTGCCGAGCAATTCAATGTTCACTTCGGTGTAAGGCGCCCAGCCGCGCTGGCTGAACAGTTCCGAGGTCTTGTTGATGATCGCCTGGCTGACCCGCTCGGCCTTGGCCACCGCGTCGATCCCGGCGATCAGGCAACTGGCGGTGCAACGAAAGCCGTCCGGGTAGGTGGCGCTGACCTTGTATTGATTGGTCGGCGGCAAACCCTTGGCTCCGTGCAGGCGCACGCTGTGTTTACCTTGCTGCTGCAATTTGACCTGGCTGAAATCGCAGATCACGTCGGGCAGCAAGTAGGCGCGCGGGTCGCCGATCTCATACAGCAACTGCTCGGCCACGCTGAGTTCGCTGATCAGCCCACCCGTGCCGTCGACCTTGTTGACGGTGAACTGGCCGTCGGCGCTGACCTCGACGATGGGGAAACCGATGTGCTCGTAGTCCGGCACGTCGCGCCAATCGGTGAAGTTGCCGCCGGTGCACTGCGCGCCGCATTCGATGATATGCCCGGCGAGTGCGGCCTGGGCGAGGCGGTCGTAGTCTTGCCACGACCAGTTGAATGCATGCACCAGCGCGGCGCTGACCACGGCGCTGTCGACCACGCGGCCGGTGATGACGATGTCTGCGCCCCGTTCCAGCGCGGCGGCAATGCCTGGCGCGCCGAGGTAGGCGTTGACGGAGACGCACATCGGCGGCAGCGGCGCGCCATTGAACATATCGGTGACGCCGTGCAGGTGCTTGAGCTGCGGTTGCAGGTCATCGCCCAACAGTACGGCGATTTTCAGCGGGATTTGCGCCTTATCGCAGGCCGCTTGCAGGGCGGCGGCGCAGGCCTGCGGGTTGATGCCACCAGCATTGCTGATCACGCGGATGCCCTGGCGTTGGATATCGCCCAGCAGCGGCGTGAGCACCTCGACAAAATCGGTGGCGTAGCCGGCCTGGGGATCTTTCATCCGCGCACCGGCGAGGATCGACATCGTGACTTCTGCCAAATAGTCGAACACCAGGTAATCCAGCGCGCCGCCGTGCACCAATTGGGCGGCAGCGGTGCAGGTATCACCCCAAAAGGCGCTGGCGCAGCCGATACGAACCGTCTTGCTCATGAGAAATCCTTCCTCTAATGGCTGGTGCCGAGACTACCAAGCAAGCGCTTGGTTTGTAAACTGGGCGCATAAGTTTTGCCCAAGCGCTTGCTTGGCTGGCGGCCACGGCCTAAATTGCCGCCCAAGACGTCAGCACACGTGAAGGAGAGAGGCATGGATGAGCAGAAAGCCCTACGGGTGATGCGCACCATGGTCGACGGCGGCCAATTGACCGACCCCGACAGTGCCCGGGGCAAATTGCTGCAAACCGCAGCTCACCTGTTTCGCAACAAAGGCTTTGAGCGTACCACCGTACGTGACCTGGCCAGCGCGGTGGGCATTCAGTCCGGCAGCATCTTTCATCACTTCAAGAGCAAGGACGAGATCCTGCGCGCGGTGATGGAGGAAACCATCCACTACAACACGGCGATGATGCGAGCATCGTTGGAAGAAGCGAACACCGTGCGTGAGCGTGTATTGGCGCTGATCCGCTGCGAATTGCAGTCGATCATGGGCGGCAGCGGCGAAGCCATGGCGGTGTTGGTCTACGAATGGCGCTCACTGTCGGCCGACGGCCAGGCCCAGGTGCTGGCGCTGCGTGACGTGTATGAAGAGATCTGGCTGCAGGTGCTGGGCGAGGCCAAGGCCGCCGGTTACATCAGGGGCGATGTGTTTATCACCCGGCGCTTCCTGACCGGTGCGTTGTCTTGGACCACCACTTGGTTTCGCGCCCAAGGCAGCCTGACTTTGGAGCAATTGGCCGAAGAAGCCCTGCTGATGGTGCTGAAGGCCGATTGAGGTGCAAGCCATTAATTTGCCGATGGAAAGTTGTCTCACCTGACAAAAACGCCTAGCTTATCGCCATCAGAGTATTAAACGGTGTGTGTCTCAATGTTTTCGCCATCGCGGCTGGCTGCAGGACTAACTATATGGGCACTGGGCACCGCGTGGGGTGTGCCGGCTTCGGCTGCGCAATTGGTGAGGATCGGCGCCGCGCATTTCCCGCCCTACACCGTACGCCCTGAGCAAGGCGCCGACACCGGTTTACTGCCGCAACTGGTCGAAGCCCTGAACGCCTCGCAAACCGACTACCAGTTTGTGCTGGTGCCGACCTCCATTCCACGGCGCTTCCGCGATTTCGAGCAAGGCCGGGTCGACATGGCGATCTTCGAAAACCCCGACTGGGGCTGGCAGAACATTGCGCATACCGCGGTGGACATGGGCCTGGAAGACGCGGAAATCTTCGTCGCCCAGCGTGGGGCCGGTCGCGACCAACACTATTTCGCCGACCTCAACGGCAAGCGCCTGGCCTTGTTCAGCGGTTATCACTACGCCTTCGCCAACTTCAATCCTGACCCCAAGTACATGGCCGAACACTTCAACGCCACGTTGACTTATTCCCATGACAGCAACTTGCTGATGGTGGCGCGTGGGCGTGCCGATATCGCGCTGGTCACGCGTTCGTACTTGAGTGATTTCATGGTGCGCAATGCGGACATGGCCGGGCAGTTCCTGGTCTCGGAGCGTATTGACCAGGTGTATCACCACTACGCGTTGCTGCGGCCCAAGGCACCGATTACCGGGGCGGCGTTTGCCGAGTTGCTCAAGCGCCTGCGCGATAATGGGCAGATGTTGAAGATCTTCGAGCCGTATCGCATTGATGTGACGTCGATGCGCTGAGGTCTATGTGTTGAAGAGGGCTCCTGTGGCGAGCCCACTCGCCACAACAAGCCTGTTCACTCTTTGATCAATCAAACCCTGCGCGCAAACGTATCGCTGTGGTTGCCCGACACCTTGCGGCAATGCACCAGCGCATCCCGAATCATGAAGTTCACCAGGGTCGGTGACACACCGAGTTCCTTGGCGATGTCCTTTTGCGGTACGCCGTGCAGGCGGTACATCTCGAACGCATAGCGGGTGCGTTGTGGCAGCTCCGTCAGGGCGTCGGCGATGTTTTCCAGGGTGTTGAAGTTGATGTGGGAGGTTTCCGGTGATGCGCCGTGAATAACCACATTCAAGCCTTCCTCTTCCGTCCCGGAGTATTTGAGCTCCAGGGCCTGCTTGCGGTAGTGATCGATCGCCAGGTTGCGCACGATCTGGAACAGATAACTCAATTGGGCCTTGAACGATGACGTGATCGTCGGCGCCGATTGCAGCCGGAAGTAGGCGTCCTGCACGACGTCTTCGGCACGCGAGCGGCAGCCGGTAATGCGTGCCGCGATCTTCACCAGAATCAAACGATTGTCGACGAATGCCTGGAGAAGCGGTGAGTCGCACCTGCCTGTGGATACTTGTTCCGTCATGGAAATCACCTTGTCGCAAAAGAGTTAGGGGAGGGCATCCTTGCTGAGGCCTCCTACACATCGGGCAACAAATTATGCTTAATGATAATGATTGTCAAATGAGAAGGCGAACTAATCTTATGCCTGTTTGGAAGGTGTGAACCGCGTCTCGCTCCTCTCCCGCGACTAATTATTTGCCCGCTCCGTCCGTTCTCATGGGTGACAGGTCCGTTAACAAACGGCCAAGGATCAGCGCCCGCAGGAGGACGACATGGGTTTGTATCGTGCATACAGCGTGTTTTTGTTTGGAGACCTAAATTGATGAGTGCCTCCACGCGACTGCGCCTGTTTTGCCTGCCCTATTCGGGGGCCAGCGCCATGGTTTATGCGCGTTGGCGCCGGGCTTTGCCGGATTGGTTGCACGTGTGCCCGCTGGAGTTGCCGGGGCGTGGCATGCGCATGGATGAACCGTTGCAGCGCGATATCAAGGCCTTGGCAGCGCAGCTTGCGGATGAGATCAGCCGTGACCTGAGCGGCCCCTATGCTCTGTTCGGCCACAGCCTCGGCGGCTTGCTGGCATTTGAACTGGCCCACGCACTGAATGAGCGCGGCGTGCCTGCGCCACTGGCTTTATTCGCCTCTGGCACCGCCGGCCCGGCGCGCCGTGATGTGAGCGAATACGCCATCGCAAAGACCGACCAACAACTGATCGCCCGCCTGCGCGAACTGCAAGGCACTGCCGAAGAAGCCCTGGCCAACCCCGAGCTGATGCAGTTGATGCTGCCGATTCTGCGCGCCGACTTCCTGCTCTGCGGCAGCTTCACCTACGGCCAGCGCGAGCCGCTGGGCATGCCGATCCATGTGTTCGGCGGCAAGCAAGACAGCGTGCGCGCCGAGCAGTTGCTCGACTGGCAGGCCGACACCGCCAGCGGCTTTTCCCTGGACATGTTTGATGGTCACCACTTCTTCCTCGTGCAGCACGAAAGTGCCGTGCTGCGCTGCCTGCGGCGCTATGCCGACGAACACCTGGCGCGCTGGCGCAATGGCGCGGCGCGGCCACTGGCCGCCGGCTAAGCGCTCTCTAATTCTCGATTTTCCCGTAAGCCGATTTCAGGCAGGAACCCCATGATGGACGCCTTCGAACTTCCCCGCACATTGGTCCAGTCCCTTCAACGTCGTGCCGCGCAGACCCCGGATCAGGTAGCCCTGCGCTTCCTCGCCGAGTCGGCCGAGCACAGCGTCGTGCTCAGTTACCGTGACTTGGACCAACGCGCCCGCACCATCGCCGCCGCCTTGCAGGCCAACGCGGCGTTGGGCGATCGCGCGGTGCTGTTGTTCCCCAGCGGCGCGGACTACGTCGCGGCGTTCTTTGGTTGCCTGTACGCCGGGGTCATCGCGGTGCCGGCTTATCCGCCCGAATCCACGCGTCGGCATCACCAGGAGCGCCTGCTGTCGATCATCGCCGATGCCGAACCTCGCCTGCTGCTGACCATCGCCAGCCTCGGCGGCGGCCTGTCACAGATCGACAACGCACCGCCGGTGCTGAGCGTCGACACCCTGGATGCGCAGATCGCCGACGGCTGGGTCGAACCCGAACTACACGCCGACGACATCGCCTTCCTGCAATACACCTCCGGCTCCACCGCATTGCCCAAAGGTGTGCAAGTCAGCCACGGCAACCTGGTGGCCAACGAAGTGCTGATCCGTCGCGGCTTCGGCATCGACCTCAACCCGGATGACGTGATCGTCAGCTGGCTGCCGCTGTACCACGACATGGGCCTGATCGGCGGCCTGCTGCAACCGATCTTCAGCGGCGTGCCGTGTGTGTTGATGTCGCCGGCTTACTTCCTCGGACGGCCATTGCGCTGGCTCGAAGCGATCAGCGAATACGGCGGCACCATCAGCGGGGGGCCGGATTTCGCTTATCGCCTGTGCAGCGAGCGGGTCAGCGAATCCGCCCTGGAACGCCTGGACTTGAGCAAGTGGCGCGTGGCGTATTCGGGCTCCGAACCGATCCGCCTCGACACCCTGGAACGCTTCGCTGAGAAGTTCGCGGCCTGCGGGTTCACCTCGAACAATTTTTTCGCCTCCTACGGCTTGGCCGAGGCAACCCTGTTTGTCGCCGGCGGCACCCGTGGCCACGGCATCCCGGCCTTGCGCCTGGACGAACAAGCGCTGGCGGCGAATCGTGCCGAGCCGGGGCAGGGCAGCGCGATCATGAGCTGCGGCACCTGCCAGCCGGAACACGCGGTGTTGATTGCCGACCCGCACACGTTGAACGAGCTGCCGGATAACCGCGTCGGCGAGCTGTGGGCCACCGGCCCGAGCATCGCCCACGGCTACTGGCGCAACCCTGAGGCCACTGCCAAGACGTTCGTAGAACAGGCCGGCCGCACCTGGCTGCGCACCGGCGACCTGGGTTTTATCCGCGAGGGCGAGGTGTACATCACCGGTCGCCTGAAAGACCTGCTGATCGTGCGCGGCCACAACCTGTATCCCCAGGACATCGAACAGACCATCGAGCGCGAAGTGGAAGTGGTGCGCAAGGGCCGCGTCGCCGCCTTTGCCGTGAATGATCAGGGCCTGGAAGGCATCGGCATCGCCGCCGAAATCAGCCGCAGCGTGCAGAAAATCCTGCCACCCGAAGCGCTGATCAAAGCTATCCGCCAGGCCGTGGCCGAGGCCTATCAACAAGCCCCGAGCGTGGTTGTATTGCTCAACCCCGGCGCCTTGCCCAAGACGTCCAGCGGCAAGGTGCAGCGCTCGGCGTGTGCCCTTCGCCACGCCGACGGCAGCCTCGACAGCTATGCGCAGTTCCCCGACCTGCACGTGCAAGCGAGCGATGCGGCGTTGGAAACCGAACTGCAAAGCCAGATCGCAGCGATCTGGTGCGAGCAGTTGCAGGTCGCAACTGTCGCGGGCGATGACCACTTCTTCCTGCTCGGCGGTAACTCCATCACCGCCACCCAAGTGGTTGCGCGCCTGCGAGAAACCCTGGGCCTGGAGCTGAACCTGCGCATGCTGTTCGAAGCGCCGACGCTTGCGAGCTTTGCCGCAAACGTCGCGCAATTGCAGCAGGACGGCGGCATCGCTCAAGGCGCGATTCATGCCTTGTCGCGCCAAGACGACCTGCCGCAATCCCTGGCACAAAATCGCCTGTGGATCACCTGGCAACTCGACCCGCAGAGCAGCGCCTACACCATCCCCGGCGCCTTGCGCTTGCGCGGTGAGCTGGACGAAGACGCGGTGCGCGCCAGCTTCCAGCGCCTGATCCAGCGCCACGAAGCCCTGCGTACCCGCTTCTACGAGCGCGACGGCCAGGCCTTCCAGCGTGTGGACGCAAGCATCGAATTCGACCTGCACGTCATCGACCTCAGCGACCTGCCCGCCGCCGAGCGTGAAGCGCGCGCGCAACAGATCCGCGAAGACGAAGCGCGCACCCACTTCGACCTGGAAAAAGGCCCGCTGCTGTGGGTGACCCTGGTACGTCTGGACGATGAAGAGCACCAATTGTTGGTCACGCTGCACCACATCATCGCCGACGGTTGGTCGCTGAATATCCTTATCGATGAATTCTCGCGCCTGTACGCTGCCGCGACCCAGGGCCAAACCCTGGCGCTGCCGCCATTGGCCCTGCAATACGCCGACTACGGCAACTGGCAGCGCCAATGGCTGGCAGAAGGCGAAGGCCAGCGGCAATTGGCGTATTGGAAAGCGCAGTTGGGCGAGGAGCATCCAACCCTGAGCCTGGCCACCGACCACCCGCGCTCGGCGCAGCAACGCAACAGCGCCTCGCGCCATAGCGTGCGCCTGGATGCAGGCCTCAGTGCCGCGATTCGCCAGACCGCCCAGGCCAACGAATCCACACCGTTCATGTTGCTGCTGGCGGCGTTCCAAAGCCTGCTCTACCGCTACAGCGGCCAGCGTGATATTCGCATCGGCGTGCCGAATGCCAACCGCCCGCGCCAGGAAACCCAAGGCCTGGTCGGCTTCTTCATCAACACCTTGGTGCTGCGCGCCGAGCTGGATGGGCGACTGCCGTTCAACCAGCTGTTGGCTGCAACCCGCCAAACGGCGTTGGGTGCCCAGGCCCATCAGGACCTGCCGTTCGAACAACTGCTGGAAGCCTTCCCGCAAGCCCGTGAACAAGGCCTGTTCCAGGTCATGTTCAACCACCAGCAGCGCGACTTGAGTGCCTTGCGCCGCCTGCCGGGGATGCTCGCCGATGAGCTGGCGTGGCACAGCCGCGAGGCCAAGTTCGACCTGCAACTGCACAGCGAAGAAGACCGCAACGGGCGCCTGAGCCTGTCGTTCGACTACGCCGATGAATTGTTCGACAGTGCAACCATTCAGCGTCTCGCCGAGCACTTCATCAACCTGCTGCACGCCGTCTGCGAGCAACCGCAACAGGCCATCGGCGACCTGAAGCTGATGCAAACCGACGAGCAGCAGCCGTGGAGCGAAGCGCCGTGCGTGCCCGCGCAGCAGTGGTTGCCCGAGTTACTTAACCGGCACACCTCGGACAGCACCGCACTGGTCTGGCAGGGCGCCAGCCTGACCTTCGCTCAACTGCACACCCAGGCCAACCGCCTGGCCCATTACCTGCGTGACAAAGGCGTCGGCCCGGATGTGTGCGTGGCCATCGCCGCCGAGCGTTCGCCGCAACTGTTGATCGGCTTGCTTGCGATCATCAAGGCCGGTGGCGCCTACGTGCCGCTGGACCCGGATTACCCCGCCGACCGCCTGGCCTACATGCTTCAGGACAGCGGCGTACACCTGCTGCTGACCCAAACCTCGCTGCTGGAGCTGTTACCGGCCACCGAAGGCGTGTGCGTGATCGCGATGGACAGCCTGCACCTCGACAGTTGGCCGACCCAGGCGCCGGGTCTGCACTTGCACGGCGATAACCTCGCCTACGTGATCTACACCTCCGGCTCCACTGGCCAGCCCAAAGGCGTGGGCAATACCCATGCGGCACTGGCCGAGCGCTTGCAGTGGATGCAGGCCACGTATCAACTCAACGAAACCGATGTGCTGATGCAAAAGGCGCCGATCAGTTTCGACGTGTCGGTGTGGGAATGCTTCTGGCCGCTGATCACCGGTTGCCGGTTGGTGCTGGCCGGCCCCGGCGAGCATCGCGACCCGCACCGCATCGCGCAGTTGGTGCAGGAGCACGGCGTGACTACCTTGCACTTTGTGCCGCCGCTGTTGCAGCTGTTTATCGATGAGCCGTTGGTGGCCGAATGCACCAGCCTGCGCCGCCTGTTCTCCGGCGGCGAAGCCTTGCCCACCGAGTTGCGCAACCGCGTATTGGCACGCCTGCCGGCAGTGCAACTGCACAACCGTTATGGCCCGACCGAAACCGCGATCAACGTCACCCATTGGCAATGCAACGCCGAGGATGGCGAGCGCTCGCCGATTGGCCGGCCGCTGGGCAATGTGACCTGCCGTGTGCTGGACGAACACCTCAACCCACTGCCCGCCGGTGTGCCGGGCGAACTGTGCATCGGCGGCATCGGCCTGGCGCGTGGTTACCTCGGCCGCGCCGGGCTGACCGCCGAACGTTTTGTCGCCGACCCGCTGGGCGAGTCGGGCGCACGCCTGTATCGCACTGGTGACCGTGTGCGCTGGAGCGCTGACGGCGTGCTCGAATACCTCGGCCGCCTTGATCAGCAGGTCAAACTGCGTGGCTTTCGTGTGGAACCGGAAGAAATCGAAGCGCGCCTGCTGGCCATGGACGGCATCGCCCAGGCCGTGGTGCTGGTGCGCGAGCAGCAGTTGATCGGCTATTACACCGCCGGTACCGAGTTGGACGAACAAGCGGTAAAAACCGCCTTGGCCGCCGAGCTGCCGGAGTACATGGTGCCCGCGCAACTGATGCGCCTGGACGCCATGCCCCTGAGCCCCAGCGGCAAACTCGACCGTCGCGCATTGCCCGAACCGGTGTGGCAAACCCGTGAACACATCGAACCCGAAACGCCGTTGCAGCAGCAGATTGCGGCGATCTGGCGCGAAGTCCTCGGCCTGCCACGTATTGGCTTGAGCGACGACTTCTTCGCCCTCGGCGGCCACTCGTTGCTGGCCACGCAAATCATCTCGCGCACCCGCCAGGCCTGCGACGTCGAGTTGCCATTGCGCACCTTGTTCGAAGCCAGCGAGTTGGGCGCGTTTGCCGAGCAAGTCGGGCTGATCCAAGCCTCGGGCCAGCGCAACCAGCAAACCGCCATCGCCAAAGTCGACCGCAGCGCGCCGGTGCCGCTGTCCTATTCGCAGCAGCGCATGTGGTTCCTCTGGCAGATGGAACCGGACAGCCCGGCCTACAACGTCGGCGGCATGGCGCGCCTGCGCGGCGTGCTGGATGTGGGGCGTTTCGAGGCCGCGTTGCAAGCCTTGATCATGCGCCACGAAACCCTGCGCACTACCTTCCCGAGCGTCGACGGCGTGGCTTATCAAAAGGTCGCGCCGCAAACCGGCCTGCGCATGGATTGGCAGGACTTCTCGGCGCTGAACGACACCGAGCGCCAGCGGCGTCTGCAACAGCTTGCCGACCACGAAGCCCACACGCCCTTCAACCTGGAAACCGGGCCACTGCTGCGCGCATGCCTGGTCAAGGCCGGCGAGCAGGAACACTACCTGGTGCTGACCCTGCACCATATCGTCACCGAAGGTTGGGCGATGGACATCTTCGCGCGTGAACTCGGCGCGCTGTACGAAGCCTTTATCGACGAGCGCGACTCGCCGCTGGCGCCGTTGCCGGTGCAGTACCTCGACTACAGCGTGTGGCAGCGCCAGTGGCTGGAGTCCGGTGAGCGTCAGCGCCAACTGGATTACTGGATCGCACAGCTTGGGCATGAGCATCCACTGCTCGAACTGCCCGCCGATCGCCCACGCCCGCCGGTGCAAAGCCATCAGGGCGAGCTGTACCGCTTCGACCTGAGCGATGAACTGGCCGCCCGCGTGCGTGCCTTCAATGCCGAGCGTGGCTTGACCCTGTTCATGACCATGACCGCCACCCTGGCCGTGTTGCTCTACCGTTATAGCGGCCAGACCGACCTGCGCATCGGCGCGCCGGTGGCCAACCGGATTCGCCCGGAAAGCGAAGGGCTGATCGGCGCCTTCCTCAACACCCAGGTGCTGCGTTGCCAGCTCAATGGGCAGATGAAAGTGGGGGAGTTATTCGAGCACGTGCGCCACACCGTGATTGAAGGCCAGTCCCACCAGGACCTGCCGTTCGACCACGTGGTGGAAGCCCTGCAACCCCCGCGCAGCGCGGCGTACAACCCGCTGTTCCAGGTGATGTGCAACGTGCAGCGCTGGGAATTCCAGCAGAGCCGCCAACTGGCCGGCATGACTGTCGAGTACCTGGCCAACGATGCACGTGCAACCAAGTTCGACCTCAACCTGGAAGTCACCGACCTCGACCATCGCCTGGGTTGCTGCCTAACCTACAGCACCGACCTGTTTGACGAACCGCGCATTGCGCGCATGGCCGAGCATTGGCGCAACCTGCTGGAGGCGTTGATCGCCAACCCGCAACAGCGCCTCAGCGAACTGCCGCTGCTGACGGCGACCGAGCAGCGTGCGCTGCAAAACAGTTTGGGTGTCGAGGCCGGTGAGCATCGCCTCGATCAGTGCATCCATCCGCTGTTCAGCCAGCAGGCGAATAATCGTCCCGATGCGCCTGCGCTGACCTTCGCCGGTGAGACGCTGACCTACCGCGAACTGGACGCCCGCGCCAACCGCCTGGCCTGGATGCTGCGCGAGCGCGGCGTCGGCCCTCAAGTACGTGTTGGCCTGGCGCTGCCGCGTTCTTTGGAAATGGTGATTGGCCTGTTGGCGATCCTCAAAGCCGGCGGTGCCTATGTGCCGCTGGACCCGGAATACCCGCTGGACCGCTTGCACTACATGATCGAAGACAGCGGCATCGGCCTGCTGCTCAGTGACGCGGCGATGTTTGAAGCGCTCGGTGAACTGCCGGCGACGGTGGCGTGTTGGTGCCTGGAAGATGACCTTGCGGTGCTCGCCAATTACCCGGCCAACGAGCTGCCCTTCATCAACCTGCCGCAACACCAGGCGTACCTGATCTACACCTCCGGCTCCACCGGCAAGCCCAAAGGCGTGGTGGTGTCCCACGGTGAAATCGCCATGCATTGCCAGGCGGTGATCGAGCGTTTCGGCATGCGCCCGGATGACTGCGAACTGCACTTTTATTCCATCAACTTCGACGCCGCCACCGAGCGTTTGCTGGTGCCGCTGCTCAGCGGTGCGCAGGTGGTTCTACGAGCCCAGGGCCAGTGGGATGCCGAAGAAATCTGCGCGCTGATCCGCACCCATCGCATCAATATTCTGGGCTTTACCCCAAGCTACGGCAGCCAGTTGGCGCAATGGCTGGCGACCCAGCACCAGACCTTGCCGGTGCGCATGTGCATCACCGGCGGTGAGGCGCTGACCGGCGAACACTTGCAGCGTATCCGCGCGGCGTTCAACCCCGAGGTGTTTTTCAACGCCTACGGCCCGACCGAAACCGTGGTCATGCCGCTGGCCAGCCTGGCGCCGGAGCAGTTGGAAGAGGGCGCCGCCAGCGTGCCGATCGGCAGCATCATCGGCGCGCGTGTGGCCTACATTCTCGACGCCGACCTGGCGCTGGTGCCGCAAGGCGCGACCGGCGAGTTGTATGTCGGCGGGGCCGGTCTGGCGCAGGGTTACCACCAGCGCCCGGGCATGACCGCGGAGCGCTTTGTCGCCGACCCGTTTGCCACGAAGGGTGGGCGTTTGTACCGCACCGGCGACCTGGTGCGCCAACGCGTCGATGGCCTGGTGGAGTACCTGGGCCGTGTCGACCATCAAGTGAAGATTCGCGGTTTCCGTATTGAGCTGGGCGAAATCGAAACCCGCCTGCTGGAACACCCAGCGGTGCGCGAAGCGGTGGTGCTGGCGTTGGAATCACCCAGCGGCAAACAGCTGGTGGCCTATCTGGTCAGCGACGCCGACCACGGCACCCTGCGCGAGGCGCTGAAGGCACACCTCAAGGCGCAACTGCCGGACTACATGGTGCCCGCGCACTTGATCGTGCTGGACAGCATGCCGCTGACCGCCAACGGCAAGCTCGACCGTCGTGCCTTACCGCAGCCGGACCCGGAGGCGAATCGCCAACAATACGTGGCGCCACGCAATGAGCTGGAGCACACCCTGGCCGCGATCTGGTGCGCCGTATTGAACGTGCAGCAAGTCGGCCTGGACGATAATTTCTTTGAACTGGGCGGCGACTCAATCCTGTCGATCCAAGTAGTCAGCCGCGCGCGGCAAGCTGGAATTCACTTCAGCCCGCGCGATTTATTCCAGCACCAGACCGTGCAAACCCTGGCTGGCGTGGCCACACGTTCCGAGCAGGTTACCGCCGAGCAAGGCGTGCTGACTGGCAGCTCAGGGCTTACGCCGATTCAGCATTGGTTCTTCGATACCGAGATGCCTAATCGTCAGCACTGGAACCAGGCGTTGCTGCTAAAACCGCTGCAACTGCTCGAACCTCATCGCCTGGAGCAAGCGCTGTTGGCGGTGCTGGAGCACCACGACGCCCTGCGCTTGAGCTTCACCCCGCGCGACGCCCAATGGCACGCCGAGCATTTGGCCGTGCCGCAAGGCGGCGTACTGATGCAGGCGCAAGTGCGCGATATGCAGCAGTGCAGCGCGCTGTTCACCGACACCCAACGCAGCCTCGACCTTGAACACGGCCCGCTGCTACGCGCCTTGCTGGTGGACGGCCCGCAAGGTCAGCAACGCCTGCTGATCGCGATTCATCACCTGGTGGTGGATGGCGTGTCGTGGCGCGTGTTGCTCGAAGACCTGCAAACGGTTTACCGCCAGTTGAGCGATGGTCAGTCCGTGAGCCTGCCGGCCAAGACCAGCGCCTTGCGCGATTGGGCTGCGCGCTTGCAGGCTTATGCGAGCAGCGAATCCCTGCGCGAAGAGTTGGCTGTGTGGCAAGACCAGTTGGCCGGCCCGCAGGTGGTATTGCCGGTGGATCGCCCGAACGGCGCGCGGCGCAATCGCGATGCCGACACCGTCAGCGTGCGCCTGGATGCCGAACACACCCGCCAGTTGTTGCAACAGGCGCCAAGCGCCTACCGCACCCAGGTCAACGACCTGCTGCTGACGGCCTTGGCCCGCGTGCTGTGCCGCTGGAGTGGGCACGATTCAGCGCTGATTCAGCTGGAAGGCCATGGTCGTGAAACCTTGTTTGATGACATCGACCTGACCCGCAGCGTCGGCTGGTTCACCAGTGCTTATCCGCTGCGTCTTACACCGCAAGCAGAGCAGGGCGCGTCGATCAAGGCGATCAAGGAGCAACTGCGCGGCGTGCCGCACAAAGGCTTGGGCTACGGCGTGCTGCGTTACCTGGCGGACGATCTGTGCCAGCAGACCATGGCCGCCCTGCCAAGCGCCGACCTCACCTTCAACTACCTCGGCCAATTCGACCAGAGCTTCGGCGCCGATGCGCTGTTCCATCCATTGGATGAGTCGGCCGGCCTGGCCCATGACCCGGATGCGCCGCTGCCCAACGCGTTGAGCGTCGACAGCCAAGTGTATGGGGGTGAATTGGTGCTGCGCTGGACCTTCAGCCGCGAGCGCCATGATCAGCAGACCATTAGCGAGCTGGCCGATGCCTACCTCGCCGAACTGCAAAGCCTGATTGCCCACTGCCTCAAGGACGATGCCGGCGGCCTCACGCCTTCCGACTTCCCGCTGGCCCACCTGAGCCAAGCACAACTCGACAGCCTGCCGATTGCGGCCGGCACCATCGAAGACGTCTACCCGCTGACGCCGATGCAGGAAGGCTTGTTGCTGCACACCCTGTTGGAACCGGGCACCGGCCTTTACTACATGCAGGACCGTTACCGCATCCACAGCGCGCTGGACCCCGAGCGTTTCGCCCAGGCCTGGCAGGCGGTGATCGCCCGTCACGAAGCCTTGCGTGCGTCGTTCTGCTGGAACGTCGGCGAAGACATGCTGCAAGTGATCCACAAACCGGGCAGCACGCCGATTGAGTACCTGGACTGGAGCGCCGATCCGGAAAGTGAACAGGAGCCGCGTCTGCAAGCGCTGCTCAAGGCCGAGCGTGAAGCCGGTTTCGATCTGCTCAACCAAGCGCCGTTCCACCTGCGCCTGATCCGCGTCGGCGAAGCGCGCTACTGGTTCTTGATGAGCAACCACCACATCCTCATTGATGCCTGGTGCCGTTCGCTGCTGATGAATGACTTCTTTGATATCTACATGGCCCTGAGCGAAAGTCGCGAAGCGCAACTGGCCACGCCGCCGCGCTACCGCGACTACATCGCCTGGCTGCAACGCCAGAACCTCGCCGAAGCGCGCCAGTGGTGGCAGCAGAACTTGCAAGGTTTCGAGCGCACCACGCCGATCCCGAGCGACCGGCCGTTTCTGCGTGAACACGCAGGTCACAGCGGCGGCATGGTGGTGGGCGACTGCTACACCCGCCTGGATGCCCGCGACGGTGCGCAACTGCGTGAATTGGCGCAGGCCCATCAACTGACCGTCAACACCTTCGCCCAAGCGGCCTGGGCGTTGGTGCTGCGTCGCTTGAGCGGGGAGCGTGACGTGTTGTTTGGCGTCACTGTGGCCGGGCGCCCGGTGGAAATGCCCGAGATGCAACGCACCGTCGGCCTGTTCATCAACAGCATTGTGCTGCGGGTGAAACTGCCTGAAGACGATCAGCACTGCAGCGTACGCCAGTGGTTGAGTGGCTTGCTCGACAGCAACATGCAGCTGCGCGAGTACGAATACCTGCCACTGGTGACTATTCAGGAACACAGCGAGTTGCCCAAGGGCCAGCCGCTGTTCGACAGCCTGTTCGTGTTCGAGAACGCGCCGGTGGAAGTCTCGGTGCTGGACCGCGCGCAACGCCTGAACGCCACCTCGGATTCCGGCCGCACCCACACCAACTTCCCGCTGACCGCGGTGTGCTACCCGGGCGATGACCTCGGTTTGCACCTGTCCTACGACCAGCGTTACTTCGACGAAACCACCGTGCAAGGCATGCTCGGTGAGTTTAAGCGGCTGTTGCTGGCGTTGGTGCAGGGCTTCCATGGCGACATGGCCGACCTGCCGCTGATCGGCGAGCAAGAGCGTGAATTCCTGTTGGACGGCTGCAACCAGAGTGAGCACGCCTACCCATTGGAGCGCAGCTACGTCGAGCTGTTTGAAGCGCAGGTGGCCGAGCATCCGCAGCGCATCGCCGCCAGTTGCCTTGACCAGCAATGGACCTATGACGAGTTGAACCGGCGCAGCAACGGCCTGGGTTACGCGCTGATTGCGGCGGGTGTCGGCCTGGATCAACCGGTGGCGTTGCTGGCCGAGCGCAACCTGGATCTGCTGGGCATGATCATCGGCAGCTTCAAGGCCGGCGCCGGTTACTTGCCGCTGGACCCGGGCCTGCCAAGCCAGCGCCTGAGCCGCATTATTGACCTGAGCCGCACGCCGTTGCTGGTGTGCACTGAAGCGTGCCGCGAGCAGGCGATTGAGTTGTTGGAAGGCACCGACTGCCAGTTACTGGTGTGGGAGGAAGTGCCGGGCCGTGGGGAAAATCCAGGGATCTACAGCGGCCCGGACAACCTTGCCTACGTGATCTACACCTCGGGTTCTACCGGCCTGCCCAAAGGCGTGATGGTCGAACAGCGCGGCATGCTCAATAACCAATTGAGCAAGGTGCCGTACCTGGACCTGAGCCCGGCGGATGTAATCGCCCAGACGGCTTCGCAGAGCTTCGATATTTCCGTGTGGCAATTCCTCGCCGCGCCGCTGTTCGGCGCGCGGGTGGATATCGTGCCGAACACTATTGCGCATGATCCGCAGGGGTTGCTGGCGCATGTGCAGGCCCAAGGCATAACCGTGCTGGAAAGCGTGCCGTCGCTGATCCAGGGCATGCTCGCCCAGGAGCGCATGAGCCTGGACGGCCTGCGCTGGATGTTGCCGACGGGCGAAGCGATGCCGCCGGAGCTGGCACACCAATGGTTGCTGCGTTATCCAGAAATTGGCTTGGTCAACGCGTACGGCCCGGCGGAATGTTCGGACGACGTGGCGTTCTTCCGTGTCGACCTGGCGTCTACCCGTGGCACTTATCTGCCGATTGGTACGCCGACCGACAACAACCGGTTGTACGTGCTCGATGGCGCACTGGAGTTGGTGCCACAAGGTGCTGTGGGTGAGTTGTGCGTGGCGGGTACCGGTGTGGGCCGTGGTTACGTCAGCGATCCGCTGCGTACAGCGCAGGTGTTTGTGCCCAACCCGTTCGGCGAGCCGGGCGAGCGTCTCTACCGCACCGGCGACCTGGCACGTCGGCGCAGCGATGGCGTGTTGGAATATGTGGGCCGTATCGATCATCAGGTGAAGATTCGCGGCTACCGCATCGAGCTGGGTGAAATCGAAGCGCGCCTGCATGAACAGCCCCAGGTGCGTGACGCGGCGGTGGGGGTGCAGGAAGGCGTCAACGGCAAGCATCTGGTGGGTTACTTGGTGGCGGCGGACGACGTGTTGAACCCAAGTGATCGCCTCGACCGCATCAAGCAACGCCTGCGCGCTGAACTGCCGGAATACATGGTGCCGCTGCACTGGTTATGGCTCGAGCGCCTGCCGCTGAACGCCAACGGCAAACTCGACCGCAAGGCCCTGCCAGCCCTGGAGATCGGCCAGTTGCATAGCCAGGACTACCTGGCACCGCGCAACGAGCTGGAAACCACCTTGGCTGCCATTTGGGCTGAGGTGCTCAAGGTTGAGCGAGTAGGCGTGCAGGACAACTTCTTCGAGTTGGGCGGGCACTCGTTGCTGGCCACGCAGATTGCCTCCCGCGTGCAGAAAAACCTGCAGCGAGATGTACCGTTGCGGGCGATGTTTGAGTGCAGCACGGTGGCGGAGTTGGCCGAGTACATCGAGGGGTTGGCGGCGAATGAAATCAGCGCCGAGAAGGTGGATCGGTTGAGTGATTTGATGGCGGAGTTGGAGGGGCTTTAAGCAAACGTGGAACAACTGGCGGTGAGCGTGCTGTTAGTCGAAACGCAAACGACTTTCAGCGTTGCTTAACGCAGAATCCACATCGGCGCTGATAGGGCCTTTATTCCAAAGTGGCACGGGTTACCTTTTTGGGTCTGATGCCTCTCAGGATCACGCTGGCCTCCCTCGTTCTTGGTTGAACTGGGAGCATGAATAATCGTGGCATCGACGAGGGTGCCCTGGCGCGGGGACAGATCTTTTTCCTGTCAGTAACCGTTCGAAGTCGCAGAAGCCCATCGGGCTCATGCGTGGCTCGGGCCAGGTGGTGAGGGTGGCTTTCAGCACATCTGATTGATTGAGAACGCTCCCTAGAAATTCTTTCTCGCCGCCAGGCCAATGCCTCATCACGTGCAGAGGGCCATCACTTACGAACGGGCTAAGGCGATTTGCGAGAGACGCTGTGTCTATTTGCGCCTTGAATTGTAGGAAATTGACCCCTGGTAGCGTAGGTTATTGCCATTATACTGTTTTTATATACAGTGTTTGCGGGTCTATCGTCTCATGAGAAGAAAATGAGTGAAAAACGGGCCTGTGGAAAAAAAAAGCAACTCCGTTAGTTTGAGGTTCTCTCCTTAAGGAAAGGAGAGTTCTTAATCAATCTCAATGGAGTAACAAATGAACAAACCACAAACCCAGACACCTCTTCGCCATGGTCGTGTCACGTCCCCTTCCAGCCGTGGCGCAGTCGCCGTGGATCTCGGCCTGCTGGCTACCTGGCAGGTCAATGAAATGGAAGGCGGCAAGAACTTTCCGGCACTGATTGCCGGTCCGTTCCCGGCGCCTTATCAAACCGACACTGACAGCGTCACTCCACCAGCCGACGGCTTCATCCTCAGCGGCGGCAAGACCGATGCCCGTGACTGCATCAACTTCACCAACGAGGAAATGGCCAAGAAACTCAGCCGCGACTTCACCTGGCCGCTGCTCAATGTCGACCCGGGTCAGACCTTCAAGGTCACCTGGGAATACACCGCGCCGCACACCACCCGTGGCTATCGCTGGCTGATCACCAAGGATGGCTGGGATCCGAAACAGCGCATCACCCGCGCACAACTGGAAACCCAGCCGTTCGCCGAAGACTTCTATACCCAGGTGCCGTACTTCAGTCATGCAGGTGAACTGAAGGCCAAGGTCAATCACGAAGTGAAACTGCCGGCCAACAAAAAGGGCAAGCATGTGATCGTGTTGATGTGGATCGTCGCCAACACCGGAAACGCCTTCTATCAAGCCTTCGACGTGGACTTCAAATAAGCCCACGCCGTTAAACCCATACGTTCTGAAGGATTAGAACATGTCAAAGATTGACTTCACCTTACTGAAATCGCCGCTGAACGATGTCGCCTCGCTGATGCCGAGCATTGCCGGCAAAAAGATCCTCATGGGCTTCTGGCACAACTGGCCTGCCGGCGCGAGCGACGGCTACCAGCGTGGCCAATTCGCCAATATGAGCCTGGCGGACGTGCCGAGGGATTACAACGTGGTGGCCGTGGCCTTCATGAAAGGCAACGGTATCCCAACGTTCAAGCCGTACAACCTGTCCGACGCCGAGTTCCGCCGCCAGGTGGGCGTGCTAAACAGCCAGGGCAGGGCGGTGCTGATTTCCCTTGGCGGCGCCGATGCGCACATCGAGTTGCATAAAGGCAACGAACAGCCACTGGCCAACGAGATTATCCGCCTGGTGGAAACTTATGGCTTTGATGGCCTGGACATCGATCTTGAACAGAGCGCGATTGATTTCGCCGACAACAAGACTGTCCTGCCCGCCGCGTTGAAACTGGTCAAGGACCATTACGCCGGTGAAGGCAAACACTTCATTATCAGCATGGCGCCGGAGTTTCCTTACCTGACCACCGCCGGCAAATACGTCGGTTACCTCCAGGCGCTGGAAGGCTATTACGACTTCATTGCCCCGCAGTATTACAACCAGGGGGGCGACGGGATCTGGGTGCAGGAGGTCAACAACGGCAACGGTGCCTGGATTGCCCAGAACAACGACGCGATGAAAGAGGATTTCCTGTTTTATCTGACCGAAAGTCTGGTGAGCGGAACGCGAGGGTTTACCAAGATTCCGGCGGACAAGTTCGTCATTGGCCTCCCGGCCAACGTCGACGCAGCCGCCACCGGTTATGTGATCAACCCCGCAGCCGTGACCAATGCAT
The DNA here is from genome assembly GCF_022648765.1 of Pseudomonas sp. ArH3a. NCBI lineage: Bacteria > Pseudomonadati > Pseudomonadota > Gammaproteobacteria > Pseudomonadales > Pseudomonadaceae > Pseudomonas > Pseudomonas sp. ArH3a. The sequence goes on along the minus strand of NZ_CP080330.1, from coordinate 4,971,182 downwards.
TCAAGCGTTTGTACGACAAAGGGTTGTCGATCAAGGGCCTGATGACATGGTCGGTGAATTGGGATAACGGGATCAGCAAAGACCACGTGCCCTACAACGGGGAATTCAGCCGCCGTTATGGGCCGTTGATCAAAGGCACTCATCTCTCTGGCCTCGGTGAGGATGAGGCGGATCTCGAAGTCGCCAATCGGCAGTAGCGCAAAGAGACATCTGGCAGACGTGCCTGATCTCAAGCCGCTATGTTTATGATCTGATCGTTGGCTTTATGAAACAAAATCCGATGCCTGTTTGGGCATCGGATTTTTTGCGTCAAGCTCAAATCTTCATGCGGTTTTCTATGAATTTGCTTTGCTCGTTTTCTGTTGGGCAAGCCTGAAACAGTCTTAGGGAAACGCCGATTACTTCGGCCCCAGAATCTTCGCCAGCTTGTCCGGCGATGGTGCGCCTTGTTGCTGCTGCAACCCACCCTTGTCATCCAGGTAGAAAATCGCCGGCGTTGCCGACAATTCCAGCTCTTCCATCAACTTCATGTTGGCATCGAGTTTGGCTTCGATATCCGCCGGGATCTTGTCCAGCGCCTGCAATTTGCTGCCTTTGCCGGCGGCTTCGTGTTCTTCCAGGGCTTTTTGCGGGTCTTTGGCGGCGAACAGGGCTGCCGACTTGCCTGGGCTGTCTTCGCGGATGATGCCGACCATGATGTGGCGCAACTGCACCTTGCCGGCTTTTACCCACGGCCGCGCCTGTTCCCAGAACATGTTGCAGTACGGGCAGTTAGGGTCGCTGAACAGGTAGACGGTGCGCGGCGCGTTTTTATCGCCGTCCTGAATCCAGTTGCTGTGTTCCATCTTGGCCCAGACTTCCTTGGCCATCGGCGCGTACACCAGTTTTTCCAGGGGCGCGGTGCTCAGGTCTTTACCGTCGGCGTCGTACAGGTTGCCGGCGACCACGCTTTTGCCGTCGGCGGTCAGGTACAGGGCCATGCCCCGGTTCTGGTACTGCGCGGCGTAGCCGGTGAGGCCGCTGGGGGCATCGAACTTGCCGAGGATCTTGGCGCCTTTGGCTTCGATCTGTTTGATCGGTGCCGGCCAGTCTTCGGCCTGGGCCAGGGTGGCCGCGAGCGTCAGCGGCAGCAGGGTCAGCAGTTGGCGGAGGCGAGGCATGTCGGTTTCCTTTCAGGGGCGGTGTCGAAGGGTTCCATGGCACGGGCCAGGCTGGCTTGGGACAGCTCACCGAGGTGGCTGTTGATCAGGCGCCCGTCGGCTTGGTAGAACAACGTGGTCGGCAAGGCCATGGAACCCACGGCCTGGCCGAGGCGGCCGCTGGCGTCAAACAGCATGTTGTCGAGAGTCAGGCCTTGGGTCGCGAGGTAGGTGCTGACGCTTTGCATGCTTTCGGCCTGGTTGACGAACAGGAAGGTCACGTCGGGGCGTTGTTGCTGTGCGCGTTCCAGCACGGGCATTTCCCGTCGGCACGGCGGGCACCAGGTGGCCCAGAGGTTGATCACCAGCGGGCCGCCTTTGTAATCGGCCAGTTGCACCACGTCGCCATTGGCATTGCGCAAGGTGATATCCGGCAGTTGCGCGCCCTTGTCGTAAAGGCTCAGAGATAAACTGGTCATGCCCCAGAACAGCAGCCCGGTGATCACCCCGGCGCTCAGCGGTTTGCGCAGCGCAGGGCGGCGCCAGCCGTACAGCAGTGCACCGAGCACCAGCGCGATCACGCCGGGCCAGGCGAGAAAACCGCCGTCGCGCAGGTCGACCATTTGCAGCGGGTCGTGGCGGTAGTCGCTCCAATACATCAATACAAAGCTAATGCGCGCCACCAGCATGCCCAGCAGGAACAGGCTGAAAAGCACTGACTCCGGGTTTTCACCGCCGTGCTTGGCCACGCGCCAACCCACCACGGTGGCGAGAATCAGCGCGCTGATCAGCAGGATGTGATTTAGGGCGATGGCGAAGGTGCCGATGGTCAGGGTCAGCATCAGCGCGCGTCCCGGGTCTGTAACCAACGTTGCAGGAAGGCGGTGGCATCCACTTCGCCGGTGATGCGTTGGGCGCGGCGTTCTTCACCGTCCGGGCCGATCCACACGAAGCTCGGTGGCCCCGGCACCTTGTAGCGGCCGAGCAGCTCGCGGCTGGCGGCGTTGTCGGCAGTGACGTCCAGGCGCAGCAGGCGCACATCTTTGAGGGCGTCCATCACTTCGGGTTTGCCGAACACCTGTTTTTCCATGATTTTGCACGACACGCACCAGTCGGCGTAGTAATCCACAAGCACCCATTGGCCCTGAGCCTTGGCGCTGTCGAGTTGGCTTTGCAGCGCGGCCGGGTCGTTGATGGTCATGAAGGCGTCATGGGCACTCGGTGCAGCGCCCACCTGCGAGCCGCTGTAGACCTTCAGCGGTTGCCACAGGTCGTCGCTGCCTCCGGCTGCGCCCACCACCAGCACGGCGCCCCACAGGCCCAGCACCAGGGAACCAGCGCCAAAAACCTTGGCCGCCAAGCCATACTCGCGGGCCAGGCTCCAGCCGCAGTAGGCCATCACCAGCGCCAATGCGCCCCACAGGCCGAGCCACAGGCTTTCGCCGACGACCGGGCGAATCATCAGCACCGCCGTGCCCAAGAACAGGAAGCCGAAAACGCCCTTGAGCACATTCATCCAAGTACCCGGTTTAGGCAGGAAGCGGTTGCCCACGGTCACCAGCAGCAACAACGGAATACCGATGCCGATGCCCATCGCAAACAGGATCAAGCCGCCGTGCAGCGCATTGCCGCTCTGGGCGATATACAGCAGGGCGCCGGCCAGCGGCGCGGTCATGCACGGCCCCACCAACAAACCGGACAGTGCACCGAGAATGCCGGCGCCCACCAAACTGCCGCCGCTTTGCTGGCGGCTGACGTTGTCCAGGCGGTCACGCAGGAAGGTCGGCAGTTGCAGTTCAAAGAAACCAAACATTGGTAGCGCAAGGATTACAAACAGCGCGGCGAAGCTGCCCAGAATCCACGGCGTTTGCAGCAGTGCGGCGAGGTTGCCGCCGAGTAACGCGGCCAATACGCCAAGGGCCGCATACACCAGCGCCATGCACACCACATAGCTGCTGGCCAGGGCAAAACCACGGCGCGGGCTGGCGCCACTGCCGACCACCAGGCCTGCGAGGATTGGCAGCATCGGCAACGAGCACGGGGCAAATGCCAGCAACAGGCCGAGGCCAAAGAATACCAATAGGCTCCAACCCAGGCTGCGCTGCTGCAGGCCGCTGGCCAGGCTCTCGTCCTGGGCTTGGGCGGTAGCGGCAACGGCCGGGTTGCCGCCCAGGTCCACGGTGGTCGACTGCGGCGGGTAGCACAGCCCCGCATCGGCGCAGCCCTGCCAGCTCAGTTTGATCTGGCCGGTGGCGCCGGCAGGAATCTTCACTTCCAGGCCTTGGCGATACACTTGCTGCTCACCGAAGAACTCGTCGCTATGGGCTTCACCCTGCGGCAATACGGGCTTTTCGGCCAGGCCCTCGAACTTCATGCGCTGCTGGTAGAGGTAATAACCGTCGGCAATCTGCCAATACAGCTGGGTCTCGCCACTTTCAAGATGCTCGGAGGTAAAGGTGAAAGCTTTGCCCACCGGGAGGAAGTCGGGTTTGGTCTCGAATGGATTGCCCGGCGCGGCCTGGGCGAATCCCGCGAATAACACCAGCAGAAAGGTAAACAAATACCGCATGGACACGCCTTAGTTTGATGCAAGTTAGGCACACAATGTGTGGCGTTGATTAACCGATGATTAACCGGGCGCTATTCTAAAGTGAGGGAATGCCCGAGTGCGCCTGTTTTCACGGCATAATCGGCGCTTAATCCGCCGCACCTTTAATTCTCCCCATCTTTCATGAAGGGTTAACCATGCACGTACTGGTCTGTGAAGACGACGAACTGATCGCCAGCGGCATTGTTGCTGGCCTCGGCGCCCAAGGCTTTACCGTCGAGCGCGTGGCTACGGCCGCTGCCGCGCGGGCGATGCTCAGGGCTGCCACGTTCGACATCATGGTGCTCGACCTCGGTTTGCCCGACGAAGACGGCCTCAAGTTGCTGCAGCAACAGCGCAGCCAAGGCCTGGAAATTCCGGTGCTGATCCTTACCGCGCGCGACTCGGTAACTAATCGCGTCGACGGCCTGCAAGCCGGCGCCGACGACTACCTGCTCAAACCCTTCGACTTGCGCGAGCTTGCTGCACGCCTGCAAACCCTGCTGCGGCGGGTGGCGGGGCGCAGAATCAACCTGATCGAACACGGCCGTCTGGCCTATGACCCCAGCAGCCGCGAAACCTTCCTGGCCGGCGAGCCGGTGGACCTTTCCCGTCGCGAACAAGCGTTGTTGCAGGCACTGCTGCACAACAAGGGCCGGGTGCTGTCCAGCGAACAGCTCAAGGACAGCGTCTACGGCTTCAACGACGAGCTGGAAAGTAACGCTCTCAATGTGCATATCCACCACCTGCGGCGCAAATTGGGCAACGGCATTGTCGAGACCGTGCGTGGCCTCGGTTATCGCCTGGGCGTGGCGGACGGTGGCGTGCTGGATGATGGAGAAAATGCTTCGTGATGAGCCTGCGCCTGCGCCTGACGTTCAAGCTGGGCGCTGCCTTTGTGCTGATTTGGCTGCTGGCGGCAGCCTGGATGCTCAACGACCTGCGCAACCAGATGATGTTTTCCCTCGACCAGCGCCTGGTCGCGTCGGCACGCATGGTGGCGGGTCTGACCGAGCAGATGCCGGGCCTTGCCAGCGTGAGCGGCGGTACGCAGTTGCGCACCGAACAACTGAATGTGCCGGGTGGCATGGCCTGCCAGGTCAGCTCCTTGCGCGGGGAAGTCCTGGCGCGCAGCCATACCACCCCGAATGAAGGCTTGGAGTCGCGCAAGAGCGGCTTTCGCGATCAGGTCATCGACGGCGTGGGCTGGCGCAGTTTCACCCTGTCCCGTGGCGATCTGCTGATCACCACTGCCGATCGCCAAGTGGAGCGTGAGGCGCTGAACCTGTCGATCCTGCTGGCGGCTTCGGTGCCGGTCGGCGTGGCCTTGCTGGGTTGCCTGTGCCTGCTGTGGCTGGGCATCGGCCAGAGCCTGGTGCCGCTGAACCGCATGCGCGATGCGTTGATGCGCCGCAGTGCTGACTCCCTAGAACCCCTGCAGATTCACCCGCTGCCCAGCGAGCTGAAGCCGCTGCTCGACACCCAAAACCAACTGTTGCAACGCATCGCCAAGGCCATCGAGCGTGAGCGCCGGCTCACCGGCGATGCCGCCCATGAGCTGCGCAGCCCGCTGACGGCGATCAAGACCCACCTGCAAGTAGCGCGCATGACCGACGGTGCGGCCCGCGACCAATCCCTGGCTCATGCCGAAGAGGGCGCCGACCGCTTGCACCGCACCCTGGAGCAATTGCTGCTGTTGGCGCGGGTGGAGGGCAGCCTGTCGTTCGACGATGGCTTGCAATCCAGTGCTGAACAAGTCGCACGGCTGGCGATCCAGGACGCCAACGCCGGCGATAACCGGCGTATCGACCTGATCCTGGCGGACAACCTCACGCAAACCCCGGTAGAAATGCCGGTGGCCTTGGCCGTCGCGGCCTTGCGCAACCTGCTGGATAACGCCCTGCGCCACACCCCGGGCGACACGCGCGTGGAGCTGGATGTATTCACCAGCGCCGACACGGTGGTGTTCCGCGTGCGTGACCATGGCAAGCAGATTTCCAGTGATGACCTGCAATACCTGACCCAGCGTTTCTGGCGCAATGGCAGCAGCGAGGGGTGTGGACTGGGCCTGGCGATTGTGCAGGCTATCGTGCAGCGCTGCTCCTGCTCGTTGAAATTCGACAGCCAGCCGGATGGCCTGCGGGTTGACTTAGGCATGCCGCTGCGGCGCTGATCACGTTCTTTTAAGGTGCCAAATAATTACCGCCTTTTTGAAGTTCAGCGCTTCAGGATGGCGGTAATTTTTTTGCGCTTGAACGGGCTGAATGACTCGGCCTGTACTGAAAAGGACGGTTCTTATGTTGGTGATCGATAGCAGTTTCCCTTCCAGGGATTTCAATGAACGCATGGGCGAGCCCGTGCGGCAGGTGGTCCTGCATTACACCGCGTCGCCTTTCGCTTCATCCCTGCTTACGCTTACTCAAAATGGCGTCAGCGCTCACTATCTGCTGCCGGACCCTGATGAGCTCGGCTACCGTGCCGCCGGGTATGACGAATTGCGCGTGTTTCGGTTGGTGGACGAGGATAAGCGTGCCTGGCATGCCGGGGTGAGCCATTGGGGTGGTCGGGATAATCTCAATAGCCGGTCGATTGGTGTCGAGATTGTTAATTTGGCGCGGGAGGATGGCGGGGTGTTTACCTTTCCTGCGTACGGCGAGGAGCAGGTTGATGTGTTGATTGCGTTGGTTCGCGACATTCTTGAGCGGTATCCGCAGGTTGAGCCCGTCGACATTGTTGGGCATTCGGATGTGGCGTATTGGCGCAAGAGTGATCCTGGGCCTCGGTTGCCTTGGCGGCGATTGTTCGAGGCTGGGATTGGGGCCTGGTTTGATGAGTCGACGCGGGCCATGTATCAGCGGCGTTTTTGTCTTGGGTTGCCGCCGGAGGTTGAGGTGGAGCGGGCGTTTCAGCGGTATGGGTATAAGCCGGCTTGGAATCGCCAGGCGTTTGAGCTGAGAACGCGGGCGTTTCAGATGCACTTTCGGAGTCGGGATTATGGTGGGGTTTTGGATGGCGAGACGTGTGCGATTTTGTATGCGTTGAATGAGCGGTATCGGGGGCTTTGACTGACGGAATGATCGTTCCCACTCAAAAAACCACAACAAGCCTAAATCCCCCCACCCCTGGTGCGTCTCCAGAACATGAAATCCGCGCGCACGCGGATCGGCAGTTTGGTCACCCCCACCAGCGTATTGAGGGATCGAGAGATGTCAGTCGCTACCAGCCGTATCGAAGACGCCCCGGTGCACGCCAGCCCGGCACCCGTGGAAACGCTCTACCAGTTCGAAGAAACCCCGTTACTGGCCCGCCAACGCCAGCAGGAGTCCAACGCCCGCAGCTATCCCCGGCGTATCCCCCTGGCGCTCAAGCGCGCTAAGGGCATCTACGTGGAAGACGTCGAAGGCCGAAGCTTCATCGACTGCCTGGCCGGCGCCGGCACTCTGGCGTTGGGCCATAACCACCCAGTGGTGATCGAAGCCATCCAGCAGGTACTGAGCGACGAACTGCCACTGCACACCCTCGACCTGACCACACCGGTGAAGGACCAGTTCGTACAAGACCTGTTTGGCCTTTTGCCGATGGAGCTGGCGCGGGAAGCGAAAATCCAGTTCTGCGGCCCCACCGGCACCGATGCGGTCGAAGCCGCGCTGAAGCTGGTGCGCACGGCCACCGGTCGCAGCACGGTGTTGTCGTTCCAGGGCGGTTACCACGGCATGAGCCAAGGCGCGCTGAGCCTGATGGGCAGCCTGGGGCCGAAAAAACCTTTGGGCGCCTTGCTCAGTAATGGCGTGCAATTCCTGCCGTATCCCTACGACTACCGCTGCCCTTTCGGCCTGGGTGGCGCAGAGGGCGTGCGGGTCAACCTGCATTACCTGGAAAACCTGCTCAACGACCCGGAGGCCGGGGTGTTGTTGCCGGCGGCGGTGATTGTCGAGGTGGTGCAGGGCGAGGGCGGTGTGATCCCGGCCGGTCTCGACTGGCTGCGTGGCCTGCGCCGTATCACCGAGCAAGCCGGTGTGGCGCTGATCGTCGATGAAATCCAAAGCGGCTTCGGTCGCACCGGCAAGATGTTTGCCTTCGAACACGCGGGCATCATCCCGGATGTAGTGGTGATGTCCAAGGCCATCGGCGGCAGTTTGCCGTTGGCGGTGGTGGTGTACCGCGACTGGCTCGACACCTGGCTGCCGGGCGCGCATGCCGGGACATTCCGGGGCAACCAGATGGCGATGGCGGCGGGGTCGGCGGTGATGCGCTACCTCAAGGAGCACGACCTGGCCGGCCATGCCGCGGCCATGGGCGAGCGCCTCGGCGAGCACCTGCGCATCCTGCAACGCGACTTCCCGCACTTGGGGGATATTCGTGGGCGTGGGCTGATGCTCGGCGTGGAACTGGTGGACCCCAGCGGCACCCTTGATATCCAGGGCCACCCACCGGTGCATCGCCAACTGGCGCCGCTGGTGCAGCGCGAATGCCTCAAGCGCGGCCTGATCCTCGAACTGGGCGGCCGCCATGGGAGTGTGGTGCGCTTCCTGCCGCCGCTGGTGATCACCGCCGCCGAAATCGACCGGGTTGCCGAGATCTTCGGCCGTGCCTTGGCGGCAGCGGTCGCCAGCCTCTAATTTTTCGTACCCTTGGTACGTTTCTACAGATATCAGCGCTGCGCGTGGTGCGCAGCCAGCCTTATTTTTGATGGAGAACAGCAATGACCTCAGTATTTGACCGCGACGACATCCTGTTTCAGGTAGTGGTCAACCACGAAGAACAGTATTCCATCTGGCCCGACTACAAAGCCGTACCGGAAGGCTGGCGCACCGTGGGCAAGAGTGGCATGAAGAAAGAGTGCCTGGCTTACATCGAAGAAGTCTGGACCGACATGCGCCCGCTCAGCCTGCGCCAGAAGATGGATGGCGCAGCGTTGGCTGGCTGACACACCGCAAACCCAATGTGGGAGCGGGCTTGTCTGCGATAGCCACGGGTATCTGCGCAACTTTTTGTGTTGCGTTAAGTTTTTGATGGGGTTTTTAGGTGGATATGAGTACATATCCGTTGCTGCGGTAACGGCTTCGTATGGTTCCGCCCTTACAGCGGGTCACTTTTGGAAAAGAGCCCCAAAAGTAACCAAAAGGGCTCTTGCCCCACCACTCGGCACCTCGCCTAGGCTCGGTGTGCCCTCACTCCGGCTTGAATCCGTGGGCCGCCGCCATGGGCCATCCTTGGCCCATCGCGGCTAACCCGGCGTCCTGCCGGGTTACCCACGGATTCAAGCCTGCGTTCGGCCATCGTGGTTAACGGGGCGCCTCAGATCAAGATCAAAAGCAGATCAAGATCAAAAGCAAGAGCACGGCGGCCTAGTAGCCGACCTGAGTGGTTGAAGCAAAAGCAGGGCAAAAGCACAGCAAAAGCAGATCTGCTTTTCTGTGGGAGCTGGCTTGTCGGATCGCCGCACCGCTGCGATGCAGACACCTCGGTCCATCAAGTACACCGAGTTGATGCCATCGCAGGCAAGCCAGCTCCCACATTTGATTGAGTTCAGCTTCCACTATCAGGTCGGCTGTCAGGCCGCCTCGGCTTCGCTTTTGATTTAACCACTCAGGTCGGCTACTAGGCCGCCGTGCTCTTGCTTTTGATCTTGATCTTAGGCGCCCCGTTAAACCACGCTGGCCGAACGCAGGCTTTGGAGCGTGGGTAAACCGGCAGGACGCCGGTTTAGCCGCGATGGGCCAAGGATGGCCCATGGCGGCGGCCCACGGTCCAAAGCCGGAGTGAGGGCACACCGAGCCTAGGCGAGGTGCCGAGTGGTGGGGCAAGAGCCCTTTTGGTTACTTTTGGGGCTCTTTTCCAAAAGTGACCCGCCGTAAGGGCGGAACCCATAGCAGCCGTTACCCAAATAACGGATATGTACCCAGCGCCCCCGCGACAACCAAAGAACTCAACCCATAAAAAGATGTGTAGATACCTACACCGCCATCGCGGGCAAGCCCACTCCCACATAAAAGCGTTATTGCGGTGGGTGGGTATAGAGATAATCCGTCGCCAACGACGCCAACGTCCTGACCCCCACCACCAACGCCGACTCATCCACAAAGAAGCCCGGATTGTGATTCGGTGCCGCCTTGCTCATCTCCTGATCCCTCGGCGTCACCCCCAGGAACACAAACAGCCCCGGCGCTTCCTTGGCGTAAAACGAGAAGTCTTCGGCACCGCCGACCAGCGGCCCCTGCACCACATCATCCTTGGCCGCCCAACGCAGGCTTGGCAGCATTTTCTCTGTCAGCGCCGGGTTGTTGATGGTCGGGTCGTACTTCTCGATGATGGTGACTTCGGCCTTGGCACCGCCACTTTCAGCGATTTTCTCCACGGTCTGGCGCACGTCCGCGTGCAGTTTCTGGCGGATGCCGTAGTCGTAGGAGCGGATGGTGCCGGTCATATCCACCGATTCGGGGATGATGTTGTAGCGGGTGCCGCCGTTGATGGTGCCGATGCTCACCACCGACGGGAATGACGAAATGTCGGTGCGGCGGCTGACCACGGTCTGCAGGCCGACAATGGTTTGTGCGCCCACGGTGATCGGATCGATGCCGTCCCAAGGGCGGCCGGCGTGGGTCTGTTTGCCGAGGATCTTGATGCGCAGGTCATCGGAGCTGGCCAGGGTCGGGCCCGGACGGTAGGCGATCTGCCCGGCGGGGACACCGGCCCACACGTGCAGGCCGAACACCGCGTCCGGCTTGGGCGCTTTCATCACGCCTTCCTGCACCATCATCTTCGCGCCCCAGGTGTTCTTACCGTCGGGGACAAAGTCGCTCGGGCCTTCTTCGGCCGGTTGGAAGTAAAACACCACGGTGCCGGGCAAGCGGTCGCGCATGCCGGTGAGGATTTTCGCCGTGCTCAGTAGGATGGCGGTGTGGGCGTCGTGGCCGCAGGCGTGCATCACGTCGACCTCTTTGCCCAAGTAGGTGCCTTTGGCTTTGGAGGCGAAGGGCAGGTCGGCGACTTCCTTGACCGGCAATGCATCCATATCCGCACGCAAGGCGACGGTCGGGCCGGGCAGGGCGCCCTTCAAGATGGCGACGACGCCGGTGCGGGCCACGCCGGTTTTGACTTCAAGGCCCAGGTCGCGCAGTTGCTTGGCGACCAATTCGGCGGTGCGGGTTTCGGTGTTGCCCAGTTCAGGGTGGGCGTGGATATCGCGGCGGGTTTCCAGCAGGGCCGGTTCAAGGATTTTGGCCTGGGCGGCGATTTCCTCCCGGGCACTGTCCTGGCCGCTGCTGGCGGCTATGACCACCCCGCTGGCGGCGCCGCACAGCAAGCCCAAAACCCATTGGTGTGTCAGACCGTTTAAACGCATAAGCACCTCTCCCTAATTATTGTTGTGGATCTTTCTCCAGCACGGAGCCTGCGGTCACTACCTGCACGCTCAGGCGCGGCGTCGCCAGGTCCAGCCCGGCCTCATCCAGATGGCGCTTGAGCGACAGGTTGAATGCCCGCGAGACTTCCCACTGCTTGATCGGCGCGGTCTTGAACCGCGCCCGCAGAATCGCGCTGCCGGACTCAAAGCTTTCCACGCCCTGAATCTCCAGCGGTGACCAGATGTTGCGGCGTTGCAGTGGGTCGTTGCGCATTTTCTGGCCGACGTCGCGCATCAACTTGATGGCGTCGTCGATTTCCATGTTGTAGGGGATCGCCACCCGGAAGATCGCGTAGCCGAACTCCCGCGAGTAGTTCTTGATACTTTTGATTTCGCTGAACGGAATGGTGTGCACGATGCCGTCGATGTCGCGCAGGCGCACGGTGCGGATGGTCAGGCCTTCGACGGTGCCGAGGTGGCCGCCGACGTCCACGTAATCATCAATCGCCAGGGAGTCTTCGATGATGATGAACAGGCCGGTGATCAAGTCGGCCACCAGCGACTGCGCACCAAAACCGATGGCGATACCGATCACACCGGCACCGGCCAGCAGTGGCGTGACGTTCATGCCCATGTTCGCCAGGGCCACGATGGCGGCGATGATAAAGATGGTCACGAACAGCACGTTGCGGATCAACGGCATCATCGTCTGCGCACGCGCATTCGCCATGCCTTTGCGCGAGCGGGTCAGGGCATGGTGGATCGCGGTGTCGCTGAGGATCCAGATTAGCCAGGCAAACAGCAGCGTGCCGCCCAGGCCGAACAGCTTGACGCTGACTTCATGGCCGTCACCTTCGGTGAAGCGAATCATCGACAGCCCCCAAACCCGCAGGCCCAGCTCGATAAACACCAGCCACACCACCAGATGGATCAAGGTGTAAACGAAGCTTTTCAGGCGGTCGGAGTACAGCGCATGGCGTTTGTGCCCGCGCTGTGGCTTGAGTGCATGGCGGCGCACCAGGCCGTTGATCACCATGCACAACACCAGCAACACCGTGCACAACAATGATTGGCGCAGCGCCGTGCTGGTGTCGCCGGCCGACAGGAAGGTGGCGAACAGCGAGATGCCCACCAGTAACAGCGCCGGCAAGTACCAGAAGGTGCCGATGATCGAAAGGGTATCGGTGAGGGCGCGGCGGGTAAGGCGGCGCGACAGCGGCTGGTTGCGGATCAGGTGCGCGATCGGACGGCGGAAACGCAGGATAAACACGCCGGTGGACAGCGCGGCCATCACATTGGCGACCGTCGCGGCGGTATGGGCAAGGTGTTGGCCGAGTGCCGCGATCAGTCTTGGGTCGCTCAAGGCTTCACCAAACGCGGCAAAACTGCCGATCCACCACAGTGGGCGGAAGGCTTGGCGGCGCAGGATGTACAGCGCGCGGTGGCGATGCGGGCCATCGAGCACGGAGAAGGCAATCACGCAGATGGCCGAGAAACAGGTGCCGACCACCAGCGCATAGGCCAGCACCATCGCCAGGGACTTACCCAGGGACGAAGGCAAGGCGTAGCTCAGGTACACCGTGATCACCAGGGCGATCAACCAAGGGCCCAGTTTGCGCAGGGCGAAACGCAGCATGTCCCAGGTGCGCGGGTGTTGCGGCAGTTCCTCGGGCAGGCCGAACCGTTCGCGCACGCGGTGGCTGAGCCAGATCAGCGCGGCGGCCAGCAGGCTCCACAAGGCCAGGATCACGGCAAAGCCGAAAATGATCGGCAACCATTCGCGTGCTGGCAGCATCAGGGCGCTGAGTTCGTCCTTGGCCAGGTCGACTTCATTGGACCAGCGTTGCACCGGGCTGTCGGCGCCGGAGAACTGCTGCTCAAGGTCGGACAGCGTACTGCCGATCAAACCAAGCACGCCTTGTTCGGCGGCCGGTTGGGCTTTTTGCGTGGCTTCGCGCAGCTTTTTCAGGTCGCTCAGCAGTTGAGTACGCTGCTTGTCGTTTTCCAAGGTTTTGATCACCTCGTCCAGCGACTGCCCCAGCGGCACGTCGGCCTGGGGTTGGGTCTTGGTGGTGCTGCCGAGCAGGCCGGGCAAGCCCGCGGCGTGGGCAGGCGTGAGCGGCAGCAGCATCAGCAGGGCGAACAGGCAGTAGCAGGGCAGAGCAAACAGACGGGAGAGCACGAGGCGGTCAACCTTGAAAACGACGAATTGACCGAGTGTACGAGGCCGCTATGCCCAATGCGAGTGCATTTGTCATTCCGCCAGTTTGGCGAGGATTTTGTACACCACGGTGCCCAGGATCAACAGCATGCCGACCCACATGCCAAACACGCCCACAGGTTTGTCACGAAAGTTGAAACCGGTCGCGAGCAGGATCATGCCGATGATGATGGGAATGAGCATGGTGTGGAAAGAGGACATGGAGATCATGGTGCGACGGCCTTGTCGGAGTGGGAATACTGACAAGTCTAGGTCGAATTGCGAGAAGTGGAGTTGATGTGAGTCAGATAGCGTTGGGTGTCAGTGAAATTGTCATCGCGGGCAGGCCCGCTCCCACAGGAAAATGCATTCCAAAGTGGGAGCGGGCTTGCCCGCGATGGCCGCGACTCGGTCTCAGGGCAGATCGCGACTCGCATAGAACGCGCCCAACACCTTCACCAAATGCGCCAGGTCATGGCTGCCGCACAGCTCACGGATGGAGTGCATGGCAAACGTCGGCAGGCCGATGTCCACGGTGCGCACGCCCAGGTGGCTGGCGGTGATCGGGCCGATGGTCGAGCCGCAGCCCATGTCGCTGCGCACCACGAAGCTCTGTACCGGCACTTCCTGGGCCATGCACAGGTGGCGGAAGAAGCCGGCGGTTTCGCTGTTGGTGGCGTAACGCTGGTTGCTGTTGACCTTGATCACCGGGCCAGCGTTGAGTTTCGGGCCGTGGTTGGCGTCGTGTTTCTCGGCGTAGTTGGGGTGCACGCCGTGGGCATTGTCCGCCGACACCAACAGTGATTTCTGAATGGTACGTACGAATTCGTCACCTTCGGGCAACAGGCGGCGCAGGGTCTGTTCCAGCATCGGGCCATCGGCGCCGCACGCCGAGCAAGAGCCGACTTCTTCGTGGTCGTTGCACACCAGCACGCAGGTTTCGTCGGTTTCGCTGGTGAGCAAGGCTTGCAGGCCGGCGTAGCACGACAGCAGGTTATCGAGGCGCGCACCGGCGATGAAGTCGCCATTGAGGCCGATCACCGCAGCGCTTTGGGTGTCGTAGAAGCTCAGCTCGTAGTCGAGCACCACATCCGCGTTCAGCCCGTGCTCCCTTGCCAGCTGCTCGGTGAGCACGGCGCGGAAGTCCACGCGTTCGTCACCGGCAAATTGCGCGAGGATCGGCGGCAGTTCGGTCTGCGCATTGATCGCCCAACCCTGGTTGGCTTCACGGTTCAGGTGAATGGCCAGGTTGGGGATGATGGCGATGGGCAGCTTGAAGTCGATCAGTTGGCTTTCGACCTTGCCGTCGCGGCGGAAGGTCACGCGGCCGGCCAGCGACAGGTCGCGGTCGAACCACGGCGCCAGCAGTGCGCCGCCGTAGACTTCCACACCTAACTGCCAGAAACCCTGGCGCTGCAGCTCCGGCTGGGGCTTGACGCGCAGGCACGGGCTGTCGGTGTGGGCGCCGACCAGGCGAATGCCGCCTTGCAGCGGTGAGTGGCGGCCGAGCTTGAAGGCGATGATCGAGGAGTCGTTACGGGTGACGTAATAGCGCCCGTTGGCCTCGGTGGTCCAGGTTTCGCGCTCGTCGAGACGCTGGTAACCCGCGGCTTCCAGGCGCTGGGCGAGGGCGGCAGTGGCATGAAAAGGAGTAGGGGAGGCCTTGAGGAAGTCGATCAGGCCTTGATTCAACGCTTCGCGCATAAATAGCTCCAGACAGCAATGCGCGGAGTTTACCGTATTGGCTCCACATTTGAAGTGAAGCTGCGTTGTTGAGAACTACACAAGGCTAATGTGGGCGCTGGCTTGCCTGCGATAGCGGCCCATCTGTGCCAAATGTATTGGCTGATACACCGCTATCGCAGGCAAGCCGGCTCCCACATTTGACCGTGTTCGCAGCTTAAAAGGGCGCGGGGCACTCGAAGCGAAGCCGTTCGCCACTCTGCGGATGCGTGAAGCTCAACATGCTCGCATGCAGGCACAAACGCGGCCAGGCGGCCAAGGCTTGTTCGTGGGCGTACAGGCCATCACCGAGTAACGGGTGGCCGATCGACAACATGTGCACGCGCAACTGGTGCGAACGCCCGGTGATCGGCGTCAGCTCGACGCGGCACCAGTCGCCGCAACGTTCCAGCACTTTCCAGAAAGTCAGCGCGTGTTTGCCGAATTCGTGGTCGACCACGTGGCGTGGCTTGGTCGGCGGGTCGTAGCGCAGGGGCAGGTCGATGCTGCCGCTGTCCAGTGCCGGCTGGCCCCAGGCCAGGGCGGTGTAGGCCTTTTCGGTTTCGCGGTCATGAAACTGGCGCGACAGTTCGCGGTGGGTATCGGCGTCCCGCGCGAGCAGGATGATGCCCGAGGTTTCCCAGTCCAGGCGATGGACAATGCGGGCTTCGGGGTAGCCGTTTTCCTGCAGACGGGTGATCAGGCAATCCTTGTTGTCATCGGCGCGGCCGGGCACCGAGAGCAACAGGGTCGGCTTGTTCACCACCAGGACAGCGTCGTCCTGATGCAAGATATGGATATTGGACAGCGGCATTAAACAGCCTCGTAACAAACGCCAACGGCGGCTCGCTCACCCGGTCCCATAAAAGGGATCAAGGTGCCCGAGCCGCCGTGGCGACCGCCTGTTCGATCAACGATCAGGCAGGGTGATATTGAGTTCCAGGATCGAGCAGCTGCCGTCATTTTCCAGGGCGACATGCACGTCATCGTTGCCGATATTGACGTACTTGCGGATCACCTCGACCAGTTCCTTCTGCAAGGCTGGCAGGTAGTCCGGCGTGCTGCGTTGGCCGCGTTCGTGCGCCACGATGATCTGTAGACGCTCTTTCGCTACCGACGCGGTACTTGGCTTTTTGTTGGCGCGAAAGAAGTCGAGAAATTTCATTGTTTAGTTGCCTCCAAAGATACGCTCGAAGAATCCCTTCTTCTTAACATCGAGGAAGCGATGTTCCACGGTCTTGCCCAGCAAGCGATCGACGGCATCGCTGTACGCCTGGCCGGCGTCGCTCTGGTCGTCAAGAATCACCGGTACGCCTTGGTTGGAAGCCTTCAGCACGGCCTGGGATTCCGGGATCACGCCCAGCAGGGTCACTGCGAGGATTTCTTTCACGTCTTCAACGCCAAGCATTTCGCCGTTGCTGACGCGCTCCGGGTTGTAACGGGTCAGCAGCAGGTGTTCCTTGATCGGGTCCTGGCCGTCTTCGGCGCGCTTGGATTTGCTGGCCAGCAGGCCGAGCATACGGTCCGAGTCACGTACCGAAGACACTTCCGGGTTGGTCACAACGATCGCTTCATCGGCGAAGTACATTGCCAAGTGAGCACCGGTTTCGATGCCGGCCGGGGAGTCGCACACCACGTACTCGAAGGTTTCTTTCAGCTCGGCGAGTACTTTGCCTACGCCTTCTTTGGTCAGCGCATCTTTGTCGCGCGTCTGGCTGGCGGCCAATACATACAGGTTCTCAAGGCGCTTGTCCTTGATCAGGGCCTGTTGCAGGTTGGCTTCACCGTTGACCACGTTGACGAAGTCATACACCACGCGGCGTTCGCAGCCCATGATGAGGTCGAGGTTACGCAAACCGACGTCGAAGTCGACGATGACTGTCTTGTGGCCGCGCAGAGCGAGGCCGGTACCGATAGCGGCGCTGGTGGTGGTCTTACCCACACCACCCTTGCCGGATGTAACCACGAGAATCTTGGCCAAGGTGTTTCACCCCTAAGGAAAAAGGACTTTTCGGTCCCTGAAAAACATCTCTTGGAACTCGCCGCAGGCGGACAGCCTTTGTAGGAAAAAGATGTGGTTTCCACGGGGGAACGCCAACTTCCAAATAGTCCTACGCAAGTCTTGCCGGTTTCGCTTTGCTATCAGAGTCTAGAGATGCTTGGAAAATGCGGCAGTATCCGTTAAAGACGGATGATGTTCAACACATCGCCCGACAGGCTGACTTGTACCCCGGCCCCCCACAGCGGATCACGGCGCAAATCTTCTGAAACCTTGTACTGGCCTGCGATGGACACTAGTTCAGCGGTCAACTGCTGGCAAAAAATACGGGCCTTGGTATCACCCTTGATGCCGGCGAGGGCACGTCCGCGCATCGGGCCGTATACATGGATGTTGCCATCGGCGAGAAGTTCCGCGCCCGGGCTTACCGGAGCGATCACCACCAGGTCGCCGCCCTGGGCGTAAATTTGCTGCCCGCCGCGTACGGGGGAGGTGATGATTTTTGTAGGCTTGATCATCGGTTCCGGCGGCTTTTCCGGTTTTTTCTTCACTTCACCTTCGGTCGGATCGAGCGGACGCTCGCGTGCACCGGACGGCGGCAGTACTGGCAGTTCAATGGCGATTGCGGCAGCGATGTCTTCGATACGGCTGGCGCGAATCGCCAGGGTGCGCAAACCATGGGAGCGGCAGACGCGCATCAGGCCGGGCAAATCAATCACACCCTGGCCAGCCGGGAGTTTGTCCAGGGCCAGCACCAGCGGGGCATTGTTGAAAAAATTCGGCGCCAAGGCGACCTTGGCGGCCAGTTGGCGGTCCAGGGCGTCGAGGTCATTGCGGGCCAGTTCCAGCACGGTGATGGCGAGCATGCTGCCTTTCAGCTGGAACACGGGATCTTGGTCTAGCGGTTCGGTTTGGCTCATGGTCGGCGAAAGCGGCTTGTCACGAAAAGTGTCGAGACTTATAACGAGAACATCCACGGGCCGCAAGCCGAGTCGAACCGTTGTAGAATGCGCGGCCCTGTCTTTACCGGAATCTGTAATGGATCGCCCGCGTTTTCGAGCTGTATTTCTTCACCCGCGTTTCTGGCTGCTATGGCTGGGCCTCGGCCTGCTGTGGCTGATTACTCAGTTGCCGTACCGCGCGCTGTTGACCATTGGTCGCGTGCTTGGCGCGGGCATGTACCGCGTGGCTGGCGAACGCCGCCGCATCGCCGCGCGCAACCTGGAACTGTGCTTCCCCGAAAAATCCGCCAAGGAGCGTAAGAAGCTGCTCAAGGAAAACTTTGCCTCCACCGGCATCGCCTTCTTTGAAATGGCCATGAGCTGGTGGTGGTCGCGTCAACGCCTGGCGCGCCTGGCCCATGTCGAAGGGCTTGAGCACCTCAAGCAGGCGCAGTTGGATGGCAAGGGCGTGATCCTTATGGCGCTGCACTTCACCACCCTGGAAATCGGCGCGGCCCTGCTCGGGCAGAAACACACCATCGATGGCATGTACCGCGAACACGGCAACCCGTTGTTCGACTTCGTCCAGCGCCGTGGCCGCGAGCGGCATAACCTCGACTCCCTGGCCATCGAGCGCGAAGACGTGCGCGGCATGCTCAAGCTGCTGCGCGCCGGCCGCGCCATCTGGTACGCGCCGGACCAGGACTACGGCGCCAAGCAGAGCATTTTTGTGCCGCTGTTCGGCATCCAGGCCGCCACCGTGACCGCCACCAGCAAGTTTGCGCGCCTGGGCAAGGCGTTGGTGGTGCCGTTCACCCAGGAGCGCCTGGCCGATGGCAGCGGTTACCGGCTGGTGATCCACCCGCCGTTGACCGACTTCCCCGGCGAAACCGATGAGATCGACTGCCTGCGCATCAACCAGTGGGTCGAAGCCTCGGTACGCGAATGCCCCGAGCAATACTTGTGGACCCACCGGCGCTTCAAGAGCCGGCCACCGGGCGAGGCTAAGCTGTACGAGAAACGCCGCCGATAAGCCTTACTTTTCTGCACATGGAGTGACGCAATGCGCCCAGCTGAACCGGTCACAGGCTTGATTCTTTCCGGCGGCGGGGCGCGAGCGGCGTATCAGGTGGGGGTGTTAGCAGCGATTGCCGAGCTGCTGCCGCCAGGGGCACCGAATCCATTTCCGGTGATTGTCGGCACCTCGGCGGGGGCGATCAATGCGGTGAGCCTGGCCAGCGGGGCCACCGACTTCACGGCCGCCATCCAACGTCTCACGGCGTTCTGGCAGGGCTTTCGCAGCCACTTGGTGCTGCGCAGCGACTGGCCCGGTGTGATCCGCCAGGCCAGTCGTTTCACCTTCCACAGCCTGCTGGGTATCGGCGCCCAGGTGCCGGTGGCGTTGCTCGACAGCACGCCGTTGCGCGCGCTGCTCAACGACAAGCTGAACCTGGACGGCATCGATGTCGCCATCCGCAACAAACACCTGCATGCGGTCGCCGTCACCGCCTTTGGCTACGAGTCCGGGCACGCGGTGACGTTCTATCAGGGTGGCGGCACCATCGATGCTTGGCTGCGCCATCGACGTATCGGCATGCCCACCCAACTGACGGTTGAACACTTGCTGGCCAGCTCGGCAATTCCCTTGCTGTTTGCCCCGGTCAAACTCGACCAGGAGTACTTCGGCGATGGCGCAGTGCGCCAATCCGCGCCGATCAGCCCGGCCCTGCACCTGGGCGCAAGCCGCGTGCTGGTGGTGGGCGTGAGCGGTAACCCTCGGGGCAATGAGCCGGCAGCGCAACGCACGTTTACCGGCCAGCAACCGACCCTGGCGCAGATCGGTGGGCACATGCTCAACAGTACGTTCATTGACAGCCTGGAAAGCGACATCGAATTGCTCGAGCGTCTCAACCAGTTCAGTCATGTGTTGCCGGCGGATGCGGCGATACAGGGCTTGGCGCCGGTGGAAGTGCTGGTGATTGCGCCGAGTCAGCCGATCGATGAAATCGCCGCGCGTCATCGCCAGGAACTACCGGCGGCGTTGCGCCTGTTCTTGCGCGGGCCGGGAGCGACCAAAACCAGCGGGGCAGGGGTGCTGAGTTACTTGCTGTTCGAGGCGGGGTATTGCAGCGAGTTGATTGAGTTGGGCAGGAAAGATGCGTTGGCCAAGCGCGAGGAGTTGTCGAGGTTCCTGGGCTTGTCGTCGATCTAAAAGTGTGGGAGCTGGCTTGCCTGCGATAGCGGTGTGTCAGCCAATATAGTTGGCACAGATATAACGCTGTCGCAGGCAAGCCCACTCCCACAGGGGTATTGCCGTGTCTGTTAGAAGTGGTACTTCACCAGGAAGCTCGCCGTGTCCTGGTTAGTCTTGAACGCACCGGAATCTTCAATCCCGTACTTGTTCTTCCAGTAGTCGTATTCAAAACCCACATACAACTGCTTCTCGCCCCAGTGCAGCGCCTTGCCCAGGTCATATTTGACCTGCGGGTTGAAGTGCAGGTTGGCGTGGTAAGTGCCACGGGCGTTCTTATCGTTATCCACCACCCAGTCCATGAAGCCGTCGATCAGCACGTTGGAGTTGCCCACGGGAATGGTGTACGACCAGACCGGGGTGATCTGCCAGACGCCGTCACCCGGGCGATTGCCTTCGGTCTGGCGCTGGTAGAAGTTCAACTGGAAGTAGTCGAAACCCGGGATGTTCAAGTCAAAGCCCGGGCCCAGTAGGTACGACTCGTTATCGCCTTCGCCGAACTCGTAAGTGAAGGCCAGCAACACATCTTTGATCGGGCCGAATGACAGGTCTTTGTCGAAAATCTTGCCGAACGACAAACGCGGGCTGATCTCACCGTAGTAAGTACTCGGGCCGACGTTGCCATCTTCCTTGCCGTTGTAAAAGATGCGGTCGACAAACAGGAAGTTGTCGCCGTACTTCCAGGCATCGGCATGTTCGAAGGTGACGGTTTGCTGGATCTGCGGGTTGACGGTGAAGTTCTTGCCCCACAGGTACGTCAGGCTGTTGGTCTGCCACTGCAACAAATCGCCGGCCATGGCTTGGCCGCCGGCCAGCAGGGATCCCGCCAACATCAGGCCTTTCAACATAGGTTTCATTCGGTTGCTCCCGAGTCAAAGTTTTATGGTTGTTTTTCTACGCAGGCGCTCTGGTGTGGCGCCTTTTGGTTCGCTGCAAAAATCGTCTGTTTGGTCAGCTTTAATGCTTTTAGCAAGAGCTGCGCCAAGGTGTTTAAAAAGCCAATAAAACGCCTTCGGCTGCACTTGATGCAGTCGAATACGCAGGTTCTTTTGTGCACGTTGGCCGCAGACACGGGGCCAGGATAAGTTGGCCCTGCAGTCAGCTTTTACATTCGCTGTTTTTTTTTGAGTCGATTTGAGCGGGCGCGGAGAATACTGGCTCCCAGGCCTTGGCTCAAGTGCGCTGTTACAGAGCGCGTGGGGCAAGAATGGGGCGCGGCTTGTGGCCAGCCCCAGGTGAAGGGTGTGCATGGTGTTGTTCTCTGTTCGTTATTATTTTTGTTTGGAGCAGGAACGCATCAGTGTGTAGGGGCGACGACGGGGCGTTCAGCACCGCCGAGGATGTTGAACAGTACATTCAGCGACAACGCGCTGAGCGTGGCCATGGCAATCCCACTGTGGGTAATCGGGCTCATCCATAAGGGCAACTGCGCGAAGAACTCCGGACGCACCACCGGGATCAGCCCCATGCCAATGCTCACCGCCACCAGCAACTGGTTACGGCGGTCGGCGATGTCGGCTTCCTGCAGGATCTTGATCCCGGTCGCCGCGACCATGCCGAACATGGCAATCGCTGCGCCGCCGAGTACCGCCGGCGGAATCGAGGCGACCAAATACGCCGCCTTGGGCAACAGGCTGAGCACAATCAAAAACGCTCCGGCCATGATCGTCACCGAGCGGCAACGCACGCCGGTCATCTGCACCAAGCCGATATTTTGTGCGAACGAGGAGTGGGTAAAGGTGTTGAAGACACCGGCAAAGAACGACGCGCCGGCATCACACAGCAAGCCACGGCGCAGCATCTTCGGCGTGACCTCCTGGCCGGTGATTTTGCCCAGGGCGAGGAACATGCCGGTGGACTCGACGAAGATGATCACGACCACCAGGCACATCGACAGGATCGGCGCCAATTCGAACTTAGGCATGCCGAAGTGCAGCGGTGTGACCACCTGCACCCATGGCGCCTGGGCCAGGCCGCTGAGGTCGACCATGCCGAGCATGCCGCACAAACCGTAGCCGAGCGCCATGCCGATCAGTACCGAGATGTTCACCCAGAAGCCGCGCATGAAGCGGTTGATCAGCAGGATAGTGCCCAGTACCAGCGCGGCAATCGCCAGGTAAACCGGCGAGCCGAACGAGGCGGCGGCGCTGCCACCACCGGCCCAGTTCACGGCCACCGGGAACAGCGACAGGCCGATGGCAGTGATCACTGTGCCGGTCACCAGCGGCGGGAAAAAACGCACGACCTTGGACATGAACGGTGCGATCAACAGGCCGAAGAACCCGGCGGCGATGGTCGCGCCGAAAATCCCCTGCAAGCCGATGCCGGGCATCCCGGCCATGGCCACCATGCTGCCGACGGCGGCAAAACTGGCGCCCATCATCACCGGCATGCGAATGCCCACCGGGCCGATGCCGAACGACTGCACCATAGTCGCGACGCCAGCCACCAGCAGGTCGGCGTTGATCAGAAAGGCGATTTCTTCACGGCTCAGGCCTGCGGCCTGGCCAATAATCAGGGGCACGGCGACGGCGCCGCCGTACATCAGCAGGACGTGTTGCAGGCCGACCAGAATCAATTGCAAGAGGGGCAGCCGCACCATGGCGGGCGCGGCAGGAGTCTGCGTTTCTAACGGGGACATGCAACACCTCGGATCTTTTTATTTTTGTGTTGTTTGGCATTCAATTGCCATTTGGAACGCGATCTTTCAAACACTGCATAACCCCTGTGGGAGCGGGCTTGCTCGCGAATGCGGTAGTTCAGTCACTGATTGATTGAATGACACACCGCTTTCGCGAGCAAGCCCGCTCCCACATGGGGTTCTGTGTGAATCAGTTAATTTGTGCGGGCTCCTTGGTTGATCCAAGTACCTATCAAATCCCGTTCCTGCTGGGTCATCTGGGTGATGTTGCCCAGCGGCATGATCTGGCTGGCCACAGCCTGCGCCTGGATCCGTGGGGCCATTTGCTGGATCTGCTGCGGCGTATCAAACATCACGCCCGCCGGTGCCGTACTGAACAGCGGGCTGGTGGGCTTGGCCGAATGGCACACGGCGCAGCGTTCCTGGATGACCCCGTGCACCTTGTCGAAATCAATCGATGCCTGGGCAGGCGCAGGTGCCGCAGCAGGTGCTGCCGGGGCGGCTGGTTTCAGGCCGCCACCCAATGCGGTTTCCGGCAATGGTTGGTACTCGATGGCGGCAGGCGCCTTGGCCACATCTGGGGCAGTCGACACCGGTTTCGGGCCGGTCACGTACGCCAGGCAAATCATCGCCAACGCGCCAACCGGCAAGGTCCACGCATACTTCTGGCTGTTGTGCCGGGTGTTGAAGTAGTGCCGCACCAACACCGCCGCCACCGCGATCCCAGCCAGGATCAGCCAGTTGTATTGGCTGCCGTAGGTGCTCGGGAAGTGGTTGCTGATCATGATGAACAGCACCGGCAAGGTGAAGTAGTTGTTGTGGCGTGAACGCAGCAAGCCTTTGGCGGGCAGCGCCGGGTCCGGCGTGCGGTTCTCGGCGATGGCGGCCACCAGTGCGCGCTGGGCGGGCATGATGATGCGGAACACGTTACCGACCATGATGGTGCCGATCACTGCACCCACGTGCAGGTAAGCGCCACGGCCGCTGAACACTTTGCTGAAGCCGTACGCAGCGCCAATCAACAGCACGAACAGGATCAAACCGAGCAGGGCAGGGCGCTTGCCCAGGGCCGAATCGCACAGGAAGGAGTAGATGAACCAGCCGGCGAACAGCGAGCCGATGCCCAGCAAGACGCCTTCGGTGCCGCTGAGCGTGCTGCCGGGGGCGAGCAGGTACAGCGTCGGGTTGAGGTAGAACACCACGCACAGCAGCGCGACGCCCGACATCCAGGTGAAATAGGCCTCCCATTTGAACCAATGCAGGTTGTCCGGCATGGTCGGTGGGGCCAGTTTGTATTTTTCCAGGTGGTAGATACCGCCACCGTGGATCGCCCACAAGTCACCGGCCAGGCCGTCCTTGGGGTTGACGCGGTTGAGGTTGTTTTCCAGCCAGACGAAATAGAAGGAAGCGCCGATCCACGCGACGCCAGTGATCATGTGAACCCAGCGCACGCTAAGGTTCAGCCATTCCAACAGATGTGCTTCCACAGTCTTTACCTCTCGCCTGTCACCCTTGTTGTCGGGTGATCCGGCCTTCTCTTATTGGTGGGGGGCGAGGATCAACCGCTCATCCTCTTTGAAAAAATGCTCATCGCAGTTATTGCCGGTGCCACTGCGATCAACCACCAGGAAGTCATCCCGCTTTTCGATCGTCAGCACCGGGTGGTGCCAGACGCCGCGATGGTAATTAATGCCCTGCCTGCCGTTGGTGACGAAGGCGCGGACCAAGCCTGATACAGGTGCATCGCCAAGTGGCGCGACCACGATCAGAAAGGGGTTGCCGAGCAGCGGTATGAAAGCCTGGCTGCCCAGCGGGTGTCTCTCCAGCATGCACACGGTCAACGGCATGTCCTGCGCGTCGGCGCGGAAGATGCTGATGATCGCGTTGTCTTCAGGCTGTGCGGTTTCTACCGTTGCCAGCTTGTGAAAGCGCATGGTCGACCCGTTGTTGATCATGAAGTGATCGCTGCCATCGGTTTCGATAACGTCTCCGAAAGGCGCGAAGGCTTCTTTGGTCAGGGGTTCGATCATCAGTGTGCGCATGGCTGTCTTCTTAAGTTTTCGAATTTGATGTTGTCTGGTCTACCGCTATCGCGGGCAAGCCCGGCTCCCACATTTGACCGCGTACCCCTGTGGGAGCCGGGCTTGCCCGCGATTGGGCTCACCCTTATTTCGCGACCTTACCGAGAACCCGCAGGCGGCTCACACCACCGTCCGGGAATACGTTCAGGCGGATGTGGGTAATCGGCCCCAGTGCCTTGATCTGCTCGGCAAACGTGTGTTCGGCGTGCATTTCCAGTTTCTGTGCCGGCAGCAGTTCGCGCCAGAACAGCGATTGGGTTTCGATCTGGCTGTCGGTGCCGCCTTTAACGAACGCGCCCTGGATCGAGCAGGTGTCCGGGTAGTTACCCTTGAAGTGCAGGGTGTCGACGATGACTTTCTCGATCTCGCCTGGGTGCCCCAGTGCGACGATCACCCAGTCATTGCCTGGCGTGCGACGACGTGCGGTTTCCCAGCCGTCGCCCATGTTGATGCCACGGCCCGGGTTAAGGATGTTGCTCATGCGGCCAAAGTGTTCATCGGAGCAGGCCAGCGCGCGACCGCCGTTCAGGGCTGCTGCCAGGTCGACTTGTTCGTTGTCACCCACAGCCGACCAGTCACGGAACGGCACACCGTACACACGCAGACGGGCCACGCCGCCATCCGGGTAGATGTTGAAGCGCAGGTGGCTGAACGCCTGGGCATTGTTGATCTCGTGGTAGTGGTGGCTGTTGCCTTGCAGCTCAACGGCCGACAGCACTTCAACCCACTGGGTGTTGTCGTCAGGTTCGCCCGAGGCCAGGAAGCAGGCTTCCAGGGACGCCGACGGCGGGTAGTTGCCGGTGAAGAATGAAGTGTCGATGTCCACGCCTTTGATCGAACCGGGCACGCCCAGACGAATCACTGCGCTGTCGTAGCCTTCGAAGCGCTTGCGGCGCGACTCCCAGCCGTCCATCCACTTGCCGTTGTCATCGAAAACGCCCTCCTTCCACACAGCCGGGGTCGGCTGGAACAGGCGGTTGGCGTCAGCGAACCAGTCATCGGTCACCGAAATGATCTTGGTGCCCAGGCGGGCGTCGGCCAGGTTGACGAACTTCTCGAAAGGTACGGGTTGCGCTTTCATTCTTCTTGTCTGCCTTAGATTAAGTGGCTTGGGATGCTCGCCAGGCCCTGGGCGTCATGAGCGCTCGGGCCAGGTCTGCTAAAGGGTCAGTAATCGGAACAACGCGATTTTATTGATCTCGGCCAGCGCGCATTTGAACTCGGCGTCTGCCGAGTTGTGGATGCGCGTTTCGAACGCGGCGAGAATCTGATGCCGGTTGCTGCCTTTTACCGCCATGATGAAGGGAAACTTGAACTTGGCCTTGTAGGCGTCGTTCAGCTCAGTGAAGCGTGAGAACTCTTCACTCGTGCACTGGTGAATACCGGCGCCAGCTTGTTCATTGGTGCTGGCTTCGGTCAATTGGCCCTGGACGGCAGCTTTGCCAGCCAGGTCCGGGTGAGCGTTGATCAGCGCCAGCTGGCTGGCGTGATCGGCACTCAACAGGATATCGCTCATGCGCTGGTGCAGGGTTTCGATCTCATCGATCGAGCTGTCCTGGCCCAGGTCGAAGGCCTTTTCGGCCACCCATGGCGAATGTTCGTAGATGTCGGCAAAGGCGTTGACGAATGCGTCGCGGCTCAGGCTCGACGGTTTCAAGGTTTGGAACGCAGTCATTTCGCCGCTCCCGTGTACGGGTGGGTTTCGTGCCAGTGGCGGGCAATGTCGACGCGGCGGGTGAACCACACCTGTTCATGACCTTTGGCGTACTCGATAAAACGCTTCAGCGCGGCGAGGCGCGCCGGGCGGCCGATCAGGCGGCAATGCAGGCCGATCGAGAGCATCTTCGGTGCCTCGGCGCCTTCGGCATACAGCACGTCGAAGGCGTCCTTGAGGTATTCGAAAAAGTCATCGCCCTTGTTGAACCCCTGCACCTGGGTGAAGCGCATGTCGTTGGTGTCCAGGGTGTAGGGGATCACGAGGTGCGGCTTGCCGGTGGGGTTGTTGGGTTCCCAGTAGGGCAGGTCGTCGTCGTAGGTGTCGCAGTCGTAGAGAAAGCCGCCTTCCTCCATCACCAGCCGCCGCGTGTTGGGGCCGGTACGGCCGGTGTACCAGCCCAATGGGCGCTCGCCGGTCAGTTCGGTGAGGATGCGGATGGCTTCGAGCATGTGCTCGCGCTCCTGGGCCTCGTCCATGTACTGGTAGTCGATCCAGCGATAGCCGTGGCTGCAGATCTCATGGCCGGCGGCGACCATCGCGCGGATCACGTTCGGGTGGCGCTGGGCGGCCATGGCCACGGCGAAGATAGTCAGCGGAATGTCGAATTCTTTAAACAGCCTGAGGATGCGCCACACGCCGGCACGGCTGCCGTATTCGTACAGCGACTCCATGCTCATGTTGCGCTCGCCTTGCAGTGGCTGGGCCGAGACCATTTCCGATAGAAAGGCTTCGGACTCTTTGTCACCGTGCAAAATATTGCGCTCGCCGCCTTCTTCGTAGTTGAGTACGAAAGACAACGCGATGCGTGCCTTGCCCGGCCAGTGGGGGTGAGGAGGGTTACTGCCGTAACCGATCAGGTCGCGTGGGTAGTCAGCGCTCACTGCAGTCTTCCTTCTTGTTCGTGGTAGCAAGTGTGTGTGGCGGCCGGGCAGTGAAAAGACTGGGTGGCGTCACAGCGATGAGTGATTGTATACAACTTATCGGCAAGTTTGTAAGCCTGAATTTCTGCATTTTTTCGGCAGAGTACTGTGCATTTGGCTTAGCAAGAAACTTGCCCAACTGGTCAGCTAATGGACAAAAGGTCGTTTGAAAGCAAGGATTACCCGGTCATTGCCCTGCCGATTAACACAGTTGGGAGGATCGCTGAGTTTGTGATTTTTATTGTGTACAATTTTTTTAAAAAGTGTCTTAATCAGCCATCGCCGACTTTTTGATGCCCTGAAAAAGTGCGGTCTTCTTATTTACTGACTTCGGGAGGCGCGCAGACGCCATGGGACGCTTGACCACACACGTTTTGGACGCCGCACACGGCTGCCCCGGCAGCGCAATCACGGTTGAGCTGTACCGCGTCGAAGGCGCGCAGCTGGAGCTGGTTGCCAGCGCCATCACCAACAGCGACGGCCGTTGCGATGCGCCGCTGCTACAAGGCGATGACTACCGCAGCGGCGTGTACCAACTGCAATTCAGCGCCGGCGACTACTACCGTGCGCGGGGGGTGCAGTTGCCTGCACCTGCGTTCCTCGACGTGGTGGTGCTGCGCTTCGGCATCAGTGCCGAACAGGATCACTACCATGTGCCGCTGCTGATTTCGCCTTACAGCTACTCCACCTATCGCGGTAGCTGAGCGTCACCTCGCTTCATACCCCCAAAGCTCTTCGTTGGTTTTTCGCCCGCCCACACTGCGGGCTTTTTTTTGGCGCGCGGTTGGGCCGCGCAGGGTTCTACTATGTAACGCACCCTTGTGAGGCGAGGTACTTAAGCTGGGCTTTTGCGCACGGAACAGTCCGCCATGAGTACAGACAGCAGCTCTTTTGCCCCACTGGCCAGTGACACACGCTGGGCCGACACGCTGGATTTCGCTGACCCGCAAACCTCCCAGGTGCGGCGTGAGGAAGCGATCCGGGTGTTATTGACCCGCCGACTCAACGCGGTCACGCACCCCAGCCATGAAATCAATCAACTGCACGCGTCGCAGGCCCGGGGCCGTGAATGCGCCAAGGACCTCAAAGGCTTGATCGGGCGTGCGCCCCGCGTGCAAGGGATCATTCGGGGCGCCTTGCGCGAGGCCTTTGCTCTAGACCCGGACACGGTGCTGTTCACTGAGCGGGCGTCGGGCTCGCCGCAGAAGGTCGACAGTTTGACCGAGCGCGCCTTGGCGTTGCTCGTCCAGCCGTATGTGCCGATCAATATCAACCAGTTCACCACCTTGAGTATCAAGGACGACCCGACTGGGCGCCTGCCGTTTACTGCGCTGCAAGCACTCGAACGGGTCAAGGGGCTGGCGCTGCTCGATCGGCTCGACAGTGCGGTGCGTGCGTATTGGCAGCAACTGGCGCACGGTTCCTGGCTGAGTCGGCGGGAGCGGTGGGTGCAATTGCGCCAGGCGTTGTTCGCCGAGAATGCGTGGCTGGCGCATCGTCTGTATCAACTCACGGACAGTGGCTTTGCCATGGTCCGGCAACTGATGGAAATACCTGGCACCGCCGCGCGCAAGCAGGCCGGGGGGCAATGGGCGACTCTGCTCGTGAGCAGGGTCGTGTGGCCTGGGACTAATCAGGCTCAGGTGCCGATTCCGGGGGCGTTGCATATTTACCGTGAGGGCGACGTGGAGGATACGTCCCATGTGATTTACCTGCCCGGCCTGGTGCGTGAGTTTTATGAGTTCAGTTCCTGGAACCAACTGCAGTGCGACCTGCCCACCTTGGTCAACGGCCCCTTGAGCAGCGTCTTGTGGCAATGCCTGCCGCTGCGCCGCTGGCATGAGCTGTGTAATACGGCAAGCGCCACGCCCATGGCGTTCAGCCTGCAACTGATTGGTACACACCAGGACGATGTGTTGCAGGCCAGCGCGACCGAGCTGCTGGACGCGCAGTGGGATAACGAACTGGCCTGCGCGTTATCGATTAATTTTGCCGCGGTGGGCATTCAGGCGGCGGACACCGCCTCCGCTCCGACTACAAAACGCTATCTCGCGTTCATCGAAAAAGGCCGCCGGCGCATCGTCGGTTTCGCAAGGCTGGGACGTACCCTGGACACCTTGCTTGCGTGGGATCACCGGCGACGCAGCAGGGAAATTGTAGGAGGCAGCCTGACCCAGGGGCTTGCGATCAACACGTGGGCGCAGCAGCTCGGGCGTTACGAAAAAGGCCTTTTAGCCTTGCTGGATGCGACGGACGTGGCGAACGACAGCGTGGCCTACCAGGACTTTTTGAAGCTTGAACGCCAATGGCAGGAGCAGGTGGAGGCGGCAAGCAAGTGGGCGCAAGGCCCGCAAGAGCGCGTGTTTCAAAAAACCTTCTGGCTTGAGCAACTCGAAGGTTCGCGCAATCGTGCCTCGCTGGTGGGTGCCGCGCAACACCAGGCCTTACAGCACGAGGCTTATATGCAGCAACGCTTGAACCTGATCTCACCCGCGCACCTAGAGCGATTGAAGGCTGCGTTGAGTAAGTCCTGGGTGCCTGCAAAGAACGCCACCGACACCTGTGTGCTTCAGGTCACGGTAGGCGGCGAGGCTGCCACGGCGTTGCCGTTGCTGGGGGCTTTTGTGGTGACCGCCCACGAGGCTCAGGCTCATCCGGCACACCAGCACCCGGTGTTGTTTTGCGTGATCGGCCGGTTGGGTGGGATCGTCGCGTTCGAGAGCCTGGACGCCTTCGCCGAGGGCCTGCGGGCCAGCCTGAACAGTCGGGATGGGTCGATACTGTGGCGCTGCATTGAGCGTCACC
This sequence comes from Pseudomonas sp. ArH3a, assembly GCF_022648765.1. Classification (NCBI taxonomy): domain Bacteria; kingdom Pseudomonadati; phylum Pseudomonadota; class Gammaproteobacteria; order Pseudomonadales; family Pseudomonadaceae; genus Pseudomonas; species Pseudomonas sp. ArH3a. Next base: position 4,940,834 of record NZ_CP080330.1, on the reverse strand, counting down.
AACGTGAGAGCCTGCGTACGATAATCAGCCGGTTGCCCGCGGGTACGCCCTTGGGGGTCAGCTATGCGGCGATCGAACGTCACATTCTCAAGGACCTGTTCCTTAAACTGACGCAACATTACGCCGCGATGGACAAGCGTATTGATCAGGGCGTCAGACTGTTCAGCGAGGTCAGTGATCCGGTGTTGAGTCGCGCACTGCTCGCCCAGGAGCTGTTCGAGAGCCTGCAAGTGCCCGCCAATGACGCGCGAACACTGGCCCTGGCCAACATCAACCTGTTGCAAGAGGCGGCTCGTCAGGCGAAAAAACTGCCTTCGTGGCTTGGCATCGCCTCGACGAGTCAACGCAGGCAATACAAGCGCTTATCCCGCCGTTATCTGCTCAACGCCTGGGCGGTGGATAGCAAGCTCTGGCAGGACCTGCCTGAGCTCGATGCCTTCGCCCGCAAAGCCCTGATTGCACAATTGACCAAGGATGGTTTTTACCCGCAACTGGATATCGATAAACCCTTATTCGACATGCCTGATGAGGTCAGTTCCCAGTACTGCGGCTATACGAGCGGGTGTGTGGTGGGGGATCGCAACATTAAAATGGTCGTCAGCCCGCAGCGTACGACTTTCAGCTTGCTGCAATTAGCGCTGCACAACCTCGACCCCAAGGCGCCCTGGACCCGCTGGCGCTTGAACCGTGCCCGCTGGCTGGACCCGGTCTGGAAAGAGCGGTTGAGCGTGCCCTATCTGATCAAAATGATCTCGTCGCTGAATGTGGGCGGCGAGTACGAGAATCAGATCTGGAGGGCTTTTTATCCGCCGGCGTCCATCCCGGCCCGGTCCTCTGGCCTGTCTGAAGCACTGGTGTATCGGGCCCTGAAACAACGCGCGCAGGTGCATCTGTACTCGGGGATTCGACAAGGCATGAGCGACAAGGCCCAGCGTCTGTTTACCTTCGCTATGGCTGCGCGGGCGGTAGGCGACCTGAAGGCCGATGGGTTTGACGCGCAACTGGCGGTTGTGCGACTGGTGGGCGTTACCCTGGAGCATGATCGCCACATCACCGGCGTGCTCTTGATACATGACAAAATCTCGGGTGTGTGCGTGCTGTATTGGCCCATGGCAGTGGCAAGCCGAATAATGGTCGGGTACAACACGTTCGCCGACGCCGTGGAAGCGTTGAATCGGCTGGGCGCATTACCTGAGAACCTGAAAATGTTGGCGCGCCAGGTGGCGCCTGGCTGGGAGTCCACGGCACTTGCCAGTTACCCAGGCGTTAGCCTCCAGGTAGATCCCAGACAGCCTTACTCGGCCAGGCCCTACCTGACAGGCCTGCAACGCTTTGTTGCTGTAATCGTCGAATTTTTCACGGTTGAGCATAAAGAACCGGCGGTTGCCCTGGATACCATTGAGGCGCAAATCAAGGAGCAGATTGCGCTGCAGCCAGAGCTGTGGTTGGAGGCTGTGGTCACCTCTCACGGCCATGCACTGGCGCTGTTAGCCCATGCCCGGGTGCTCGAGCTGCAACGCCGCACTCGAGCCCGCTCCCGTTCCTCTGCGACGTTGGATGAGTACCGTGAGCAACGCTTCAGCGATCAGCATGAAGCGAGCATCCGGGGGTTACTGTCATTTGTGCCGGTATTGGGTGTTGGTATCAGCGTGTATGAAGTGCTGCTCGCGGCGCGGCGCTATCACTTCAGCGGCTCTGCCCATGACGCAGTGGATGTGGCGTTTTTGACGATACTGACGTTTGTTGACGTGCTGATGACCTTTGCTCCTGGCCCCAAGAATGCGCGTGCTGCGCAGGTCGCCATACCCCGCGTGCATCGCTATCAAAGCGTTGCCGTTGCGCTCGCCGGCCTGAAGGCGGCACCGGCCAAACCGACCCAGCTGCTTGCGTGCTTCAAGGCAAGCGGCGCATTGGAGGGGGCGATTGAGTTGAAAGGGCCGGGAGGCAAGGGCCGGTATGTGAAAAATGGCCAGCAGTATATTGTCGACGGTGACGACGCCTACCCGGTGTATCAACACAAGAACGAAGGCGGCCTGCGCCTGAAAAACCCCAAGGCCGAAGGGTCGGATGAGCTGATTCTACGGATTGAGCAGGCCCGGGAATGGGAGTTGGGGGCCGACTCGCCGGTGCCGGGGCCCAGCTCAGGTGTGTTACAGCCTTGGGCTCCGATCAGAGGCACAAGTGATTGGTCACCGCCATCGCGCGCGGGCATGGAAACGGCCTTGCGCGCATCACCGGCGGCCAGCGACGCCTCCTGGCAAGGCTGGGGCTTTCAGTGGGAGCAAGCGCTGACCGAGGTGGCGCCACCGCGCGGAATTTTCCAAGTGCCGGCAGTGGCGGGGTATCCGGCCTATGAAGTGTTGAAAATAGGGGCGAACTATTACCGGCTGTTGCCTCAGGGCACTAACGCGCTGTCCCCGAACCTTGTCTTTATCATGAGAAATCATGACCTCGGCTTCAGGGCCTATATGGATATGGACCGTTGGCTGGGCGTTGGCGCAGCCGAGCAGCCCATGCCGACGACCCTCGGTGCCAATGGGCGGTGGACGCCCCATTTGGCACTGTTTGATGAGCCCCTGGAGGCCACGGTGGGCAGGGCTTTTCCTGGTATGACCGCAGGCAGCAGGCGGTTTTTCGGCGAGCGGCTCATCGAATTGGCGGGCTCCGACCCGACGATGACGGCGACGCATTTACTCAATATCAGGGCCACGCTCGATCATTGGCTGGCGCCGGGGACCCAGGGGCGCATGGTCGATTTGCTGAAGTTGTTACAGCCCGTGGGCGAACCGGGTGGCCGTAGTTTCAATATAGGCTCTGAAGGATTGGCGCCGGGGGCGATGCGTCTGGATTTCACCCCGCCCAGCCGCCTCAACGCCGCGTTGCTCAGGCGCAGAGGCAACACTATCATTCGCTCGCAATCGGCAGAGGCAGCCGTCAGGCAGATTCTCGAGCGCCATGGTTTTACCGTCAACGGCATCGCAAGACGGCGTGGAGCGACAGCAGCATTGGATTTCTACTGCACTCACCCACACACCGACACCGTCTATTTTGTGCTGACCCAATGGGTTGATAGTAACAACGTCAACCTACGCTCCAGGGTGGCGCCAGAGCTTTCCGATCCATGGTTTCGAAACCGTATCAGCTCAAGCGTGCCATTCTCAGCGGAGTTTGCCGCCATCGAAATCGCCATGGACGAAAACCGCCTGGTCAGGCTGGTGGCGGGTATTCAATGGCCGGTACGTTTTGCCGAGCCGGCCACTGTGTATTTTGTCAAAGTCATGCCGGCAAGCTTTTGAGTAGCGCCGCCGTCGCCGCGCCGCCAAACAGCAGGGCACTGACCCGGTTGAACCAGCTCTGGCCCGTGCCGCTGCGCAAATACCGCGCAGCACCGTGGGCGCCGAGGCCGTACGCCAGCTTGCACAGCAGGTCGAGCACGGTCCAAGTGGCGATCATGATCAGCAATTGCGGCAGGAAGGCTTGCTCAGCGCTGAGAAACTGCGGCAGGAAGGCGGCGAAAAACAGGATGTCTTTGGGGTTGCTGGCGCCCAGCACAAAGGCCCGGCCAAACAGTGTGCGAAAGCGCGGGGTGGCTGCCATGTGCGGCACGTCGGCGCGATGGGCCGGTTGCCGCGATTGCTGAAAGCTTTGCCACGCCAGATAAAACAGGTACAGCGCGCCGACGATTTTCAACGCACTGAACAGCTGTTCCGACGCCAGCAGCAGGGCGCCGAGGCCCAAGGCCGAGGCGCTCAGCAGGCAAATCGAGGCAAACACCCCGCCGAGAAACGCCGGGTACGAACGGCGCAGGCCGTAGTTGAGGCTGTTGCTGATCATCAGCAGCGACAGCGGGCCGGGGATCAGGATCACGATCAATGCAGCACCGCTGAACAGCAGCCAGGTTTCCAGGGTCATTTACAGTCCTCCATTCGTGCAAAAGCCCCACCCGGAGGTGAGGCGGTTTTCGGCCGTTTCCTGCGAACTACAGGAAGATGAATTTTGCGATGAAAATCACGCACAGCACCCACAAGCTGATGGAAATCTCACGGTACTTGCCGGTGCCGGCCTTCAGCGCCACGTACGTGATAAAACCCAGGGCGATACCGTCGGCGACCGAGAACGTCAGCGGCATCATGATCGCCGTGACAATCGCCGGAATGCTGTCGGTGGCCTCATCCCAGTTGATATGGGCCATGCTCGCCATCATCAGCATCGCCACGTAAATCAACGCACCGGCGGTGGCATACGCCGGAATCATGCCGGCCAACGGTGCAAAAAACATCGCCGCTACAAACAGCACGCCCACGGTCACGGCGGTCAGCCCGGTGCGCCCGCCAGCAGCAACACCGGCTGCACTTTCCACATAGCTGGTCACTGGCGGCACGCCGACCATGGCACCGAATACACTCGATGCACTGTCAGCCTTCAACGCACGGGACAGGTTATGAATCTTGCCCTCGGCATCGACCAGCCCGGCGCGTTGCGCAACGCCCATCAGTGTACCGGCGGTATCAAACATGTGTACAAACAAAAAGGCAAAAACCACGCTGATCATGCTGACATTGAATACACCTTTTATGTCCATCGCCATCCAGGTTGGCGCCAGGCTGGGTGGGGTGGAGAGAATGCCGTTGTAGTGCACCAGGTCCAGGCCCCAGCCGGCCAGGGTTACGGCGATGATGCTGATGAGGATCGCGCCGAATACGCGGTGGTAGCTGAGGATCGCGATCAGCAAAAAGCACACCGCCGCCAGCAATGGCGCGGGCTCGTGCAGCGAACCGAGTTTGATCAAGGTGGCCGGGCTGTCGACGATGATGCCAGCGGTTTTCAGGCCAATCACCCCGAGGAACAAACCCACACCGGCGCCCATGGCATGGCGCAGGCTCACCGGAATACTGTTGAGCAGCCATTCACGCACGCGCGACAGGGTCAGGCCCATGAACAGCACGCCGGAGATAAACACCGCACCCAACGCCGTTTCCCAGTGGTAGCCCATGGTGCCGACCACGGTGTAGGTAAAAAACGCGTTCAGGCCCATGCCCGGCGCCAGGCCGACCGGCCAGTTGGCGTACAAGCCCATCAACAGGCAGCCCAGCGCAGCGGCGATACAGGTGGCGACAAACGCCGCGCCGTGATCAATGCCGGCGTCGGCCATGATGTTGGGGTTGACGAAAATGATGTAGGCCATGGTGATGAAGGTGGTGAGGCCGGCAATCAGCTCGGTCTTCACTGTGGTGCCATGTGCGCTCAGTTTGAACAGGCGTTCCAGCCAGCCATGCTTTGCGGGGGTGAGGCTGGGCGGGGAGAGGTCCAGCGTCGGGGCTTCGGATTTTCGGCTTTCCACAGCAAGTACTCCTCAAGAGTTTTATTGTTATTTCCAGCGCCGGTCACAAAAGTGGGCAACAGCGCTTTGAGGTACTGGCGGGTTTTGTTGACCAATAGGTCAGGAACTCGCACGAAGCGAATTATGCTTTTGTATACAAATAAAGCAAATAATGTTTTCGATTGTTTGTGCGAAAGTGGATGAAAGGCTAGCAAGGGGGCTTTGTGGTGAGCGGGGAAGATCAAGGCTGCCCGGCCAGCGCCTGGTTCACCGCCAACCATCCCGCCACTGCTGCTTCACCGGCTTCGTTGAAGGCACGTTGCAGCAGTTTCACCTGCTCGCGGCGCAGCGACTGCTCGAAACGCTGGCCTTCTTCGCTCAGCTCCAGCAGGCGTTTGCGCTTGTCGGTCTCGGCCGCGACGCTGTTGACCAAGTGCATTTCCTGCAATTGGCGCAGCGGGATGTTCAGCGCCTGCTTGCTCACGCCGAGCAATTCCAGCAGTTGCTTCACGCTCAAGGCCGGGTAACGCGCGATAAAAAATACGATGCGCTGGTGCACGCGGCTCAGGCCACGGCGCTCAAGCATTTCGTCGGCCTTGGCGGTGAAGGCCTGGTAGCCGAAGAAGAAGGCTTCCATCGCCTGTTGCTGGCTGTTCTGGTTTTTAAGGTCAAGCATATTGACGTATCTACTCAAGCCGTCGTAATTTCGGTCAAGTAGTTTGACGTATTTCCCACGTGCTTTGCCACCGGTGACCTTATGGCCTTCTCTGAACGTGTTACGCGCCTCAAAAGCTCCTTGATTCGTGAAATCCTCGCCGCGGCCCAGCGCCCGCAGGTGATGTCGTTCGCCGGTGGCCTGCCGGCCGAAGCCATGCTGCCCACATTGAACTGGGACGGCATGCCGCTCAACATTGGCCAATACGGCATGAGCGAAGGCGAACCACAGTTGCGCGAACTGCTCGCCGACCAAGCACGCGCGTTGGGCGTGGCGTGCCAGGCCAGCCAGGTGCTGGTGGTCAGCGGTTCTCAGCAAACCCTGGACCTGGCGGCCAAGCTGTACATCGACAAGGGCACCCCAGTCCTGCTGGAAGGCCCGACTTACCTGGCGGCCTTGCAGATCTTCCAACTGTTCGGCGCCGAGTGCCTGACCGTGCCACTGGAAGCCGATGGCCCGGACCTGGCCACCCTGCGCGCCAGCCTCGAACGCCATCGCCCGGCGTTCATCTACCTGATCCCGACCTTCCAGAACCCCTCGGCCGTGCGCTACAGCGAGGCCAAGCGCGCAGCCGTCGCGGCCTTGCTCGACGAGTTCGGCGTGACCCTGATCGAAGACGAACCCTACCGCGAGATGACCTTCGACGGCGCCAGTGCGCAGCCCATCGCTGGCCGCCTGAAGAAGGCCAGCTGGATCTACACCGGCACCGTCTCCAAGACCTTGCTGCCCGGCCTGCGCGTCGGCTACCTGATCGCCAGCCCGGATTTATTCCCGCATTTGCTCAAACTCAAGCAATCGGCCGACCTGCACACCAACCGCGTTGGCCAGTGGCAGGCGATGCAGTGGATCGGCAGCGAAAAATACCAACAGCACCTGGCTGAACTGCGCAGCTTTTACCGCGAGCGGCGTGATGCATTCCAGGCCGCGCTGCAGCGCCATTTCGGTGATTTGGCCGACTGGCAAACACCTCAAGGCGGATTATTCTTCTGGCTGACCTTGAAACAGCCGCTCGATACCCGCACCTTGTTGGCGCAAGCATTAGATCAGGACGTTGCGTTCATGCCCGGTGAACCGTTCTTTTCCGAGCCCGACCAGCACCATGGCTCGTTGCGCCTCAATTTCAGCCATATCGACCCGGCCCGTTTGGACGAAGGTCTCAAGCGCCTGGCCGCGGTGGTTCGGCAAGCACAGCACGCGCAAGCGGCATAAGGGGAGCCCCATGTACAAGGTTTATGGCGATTACAAGTCGGGCAACTGCTACAAGGTCAAATTGATGCTCAGCCTGCTGGGCATCCCGTATCAATGGATCGATGTCGACATCCTCAAGGGCGACACCCAGACCGCCGAATTCCTGGCCAAGAACCCCAACGGCAAGATCCCGGTACTGGAACTCGAAGACGGCACCTGCCTGTGGGAATCCAATGCGATCCTCAACTTCCTCGCCGATGGCAGCGAGTTCCTGCCGTCCGAACCACGCCTGCGTACCCAGGTGCTGCAGTGGCAGTTTTTCGAGCAGTACAGCCACGAGCCTTACATCGCAGTGGCGCGGTTTATTCAGTTTTACCTGAACATGCCGCAAGACCGTTTGGAGGAATACAAAACCACCCATAAAGGCGGCTACAAGGCCTTGAAGGTCATGGAGCGTCAGCTGCAAGCCACGCCCTACCTGGTGGGCGAGCAATATTCAATTGCCGACATCGCGCTGTATGCCTACACCCATGTGGCCCATGAAGGTGGTTTTGACCTGACGCCTTACCCGGCGGTGCAGGCGTGGCTTAAGCGCGTGGCTAGCCATCCTAAGCATGTACTGATGCTGGATTAAACACAGGTTCATATGTAGGCGCTGGCTTGCCTGCGATGCAGGCAACTCGGTTGCTCAGGTACTGCGCGCTGATGCTATCGCAGGCAAGCCAGCGCCCACACCGGTTAACCAGTGTTTGTCAGACCGCAGCAAACCGCTTGTCCAGGTAATCAATGATCACCTTGGAGTCATACATCCAGGTCGTCTGGCCATTCTCTTCGATGCGCAGGCACGGCACTTTGATCTTGCCTCCTTGCTCCAGCAGGGTCTGGCGGTCTTGCGCGTTGTTCTTCGCATCCTTCAATGCCACCGGCACATTCAGACGGTGCAGCGTACGACGGGTCTTCACGCAAAACGGGCAGGCATGAAACTGATACAGCGTCAGGTCCTTGGCCGCAGCGTTCACCTGCGCCTGTTGTTCGGCGGGGCGCTGCTTTTTGCGTGGGCGGGTAATGAAGTCGCCCGCGATGATGACGTGGCCGAGGCCCACTCGAAGTGCTTTGACGAACATGGCTGAAAACCTCTTGCCCATGAAGAAGGGGCCGCAGCTTACCTGATTTCTGCAGGCGAAAAAAAACCGGCGATGAACGCCGGCCTTTTCCTACGCAGCCTGTTACTTGATCAGGCTGAGGAATTCGCTGCGGGTGGCCGCGTTTTCGCGGAACTCACCCAGCATCACCGAAGTGATCATCGACGAATTCTGTTTTTCCACACCGCGCATCATCATGCACATGTGCTTGGCTTCGATCACCACCGCAACGCCCAGTGCACCGGTCACCTGCTGGACCGCGTCGGCGATCTGGCGGCTGAGGTTTTCCTGGATCTGCAGGCGACGCGCATACATGTCGACGATCCGCGCGACCTTGGACAGGCCCAGCACTTTGCCGCTCGGGATATACGCGACGTGAGCCTTGCCGATAAACGGCAGCAGGTGGTGTTCGCACAGCGAGTACAGCTCGATGTCCTTCACCAGTACCATTTCGCTGTTGTCGGAGCTGAACAAGGCACCGTTGGTGACTTCTTCGAGTGTCTGTTCATAGCCGCGGCAAAGGTACTGCATCGCCTTGGCGGCACGCTTTGGCGTGTCGAGCAGGCCCTCGCGGGAGACGTCCTCGCCGAGTTGGCCGAGGATCTCTGTGTAATTCTGTTCCAGGGACATGAAACTACCTGTGGGATTTTCGCAAAGCGCAAGGTTACGGTGGCGGACACATCGCTGCAAGCCTGACGATGGCACTTGTTACTCGTCGCGCCCCTCCATCATGGTGCGCTTGAGCATCACATACACCGCGCCCGCGCCGCCGTGGCGGGCCTGGCATGAGGTAAAGCCGAGCACCTGGGCATGCTGGCGCAGCCAGGTGTTGACGTGGCTCTTGATCATCGGCCGCTTGCCATCCAACCGCACGGCCTTGCCATGGGTGACGCGCACGCAGCGGATTTCGAATTTGGTCGCTTCGGCCAGGAAGGCCCAGAGGGTTTCGCGGGCTTTTTCCACGTTCATGCCGTGCAGGTCAAGGCTGCCTTCGAATGGGATCTGGCCGACCTTGAGCTTGCGCATCTGGCTTTCCTGCACGCCGTCGCGGGCCCACATCAGCTCGTCTTCGGGGCCTACATCGATCACGAACTGGTCTGACAGGCCATCCACGGTGGTGGCATCGGTGCGCACGGTCGCGGCCTGGCGCAGCTTGGCAATCTGCGCCCGGTCGGTCTTGGGTTTGCCGGTGTCGGCGCGGTCGTGCTTGATCGGCTTGACGCCGCGCAGCTCGTTTTTGAACAGGGAAAAATCGTCGTCTTGCATGTCAGCCTCCGCGAAGGGCGGGCAGTTTACCTAAATCGCGGCGGCCAGGGCGCAGGAAACGCTATCCAAGCGCCATCAGTCGTGCTTTTTCATCAGGTGCGACGCAATGTTCAGCGACAACGGCTGGCGCATCCGCCGACGGCTGCGACGCCATAACCACACCCCAAACCAGAGCACCAACAGCCCGATCCCTAACAGGATAGCCGAGCCGCCCGGGCTGGCATTCAGTTCGCCGAGCGCCGGCGAATGACCAAACAAACCGGCGCCACCGGCACCTGCCAGCAGCACACCAACAATGGCCAGCAGCGCGGCAAAGCCGGCTACCAGGCGCAGACGCCAATTGCTCGGGCCCTTGGGGCGCAAGCGACGAGCATCAAAACCATCGGATATCTTCATTCCGACCTTTCCTCCAGGGTATCGGCCCTTCGACCGGAAGATACACAGGTTGTTCCTGTGCCTGAGGCAATTGCAGAAAATGAAAAGCTTTTGCAGATGAGCGGGGCAATAAACATTGCCGCGCCGCTCATCAGAAGGACGATCAGATCAGATCTTTGGTCAACGCGAGGGTCGCGAAGTTATCGGCCATGATGGCCATTTCGGTCTGCTGTACGTGTTCAGCACTCAGGATGCCGCCTTTGTAAGGCAGGTCGCGCGTGGCGCAGGCGTCTTCCACCAGGGTGCAGCGAAAGCCCAGGTTCTTGGCAGCGCGCACGGTGGTGCTGACGCTGGAGTGGCTCATGAAGCCGCTGACGATCAGGTCCAGGGAGCCAAGGTCTTGCAGGTGTTTTTCAAGACCGGTGCCGTGGAACGCGCTGGGCAGCAGCTTGCCGATGATGGTTTCATCGCCCAGGGGTTCCAGGCCGGGAATGAATTCGCCACGCTCGCCCTGCGGGTCAAACAGACCGCCGACGGTGCCGAGGTGGCGCACATGCACGATCGGCCGCCCAGCGTTGCGCGCTGCCGCGACCAGTTGCTTGATGTTGTCGACCGCCGCGTCCATGCCTGAGAGGGCGAGTGGGCCGCTGAGGTATTCCTTCTGGGCGTCGATGATCACGAGGGTCGCATGGTTCAGGTTGGCTGCTGCGTAACCGCGACCGCTGAGTTGAAACATCGTCTTTGGAACGGACATTCTGGGGCTCCTGTGAGGGGGGCTTTTGTGACATTGTCCACTGGCTGAGCGGTTCTGTGAATCGCTACCATCGTAAGGTACGCCGTTGTTGACGTGCAGCCATGTCAAGTGGGCGGCTTGTTTAGCGCAATGATGGCAAATAGGATGAAATCCGACGGATGGTGAAGGGCTTTCGTACATCGTCGGTACAGGCGAAGGCTGTTAGAATCGCCAGTCGTTTTTTCCAGGAGCTTGCCCCCGTGATCACCTCCCGCCTGCGCACACTGCGCGACCACATCCGTTGGGCTGTCAGCCGTTTCCATGGGGAAGACCTGTTTTTCGGCCATGGTACCGACAATGCTTGGGACGAAGCCCGGCAATTGGTACTCGGTGCCTTGCACCTGCCTTGGGAAATTGCCGACAGCTACCTGGACTGCAATCTGGAGGAAGAGGAAATCTCCCACGTGCAGCGCTTGCTGCACCGCCGCATCCACGAGCGCGTGCCTACGGCTTACCTGCTGAAAGAAGCCTGGTTCTGCGGCATGTCGTTTATCGTCGATGAGCGCGTGTTGATCCCGCGTTCGCCGATTGGCGAGCTGATCGAAAACCGCTTGGAACCTTGGCTGGCCCAGCCGCCGGCACGCATCCTCGACCTGTGCACCGGTTCCGGTTGCATCGGCATTGCGTGCGCCTATGAGTTCCAGGACGCCGAAGTGGTGCTGGGCGACTTGTCCTTTGAAGCGTTGGAGGTGGCCAACCAGAACATCGAGCGCCACGGCGTCGACGAGCGCGTCTACACCGTGCAGGGCGACGGCTTCGATGGCCTGCCGGGCCAGCGCTTTGACTTGATCGTGTCCAACCCGCCGTATGTGGATGCTGAAGACTTCGCCGACATGCCGGACGAATACCAGCACGAACCGGAGCTGGGCCTGGCCTGCGGCGATGATGGGCTGAACCTGGTGCGGCGCATGCTGGCCGAGGCGGCGGACCACCTGACCGAGAAGGGCTTGCTGATTGTCGAGGTTGGCAACAGCCAAGTGCACGTCGAGGCGTTGTACCCCGAAGTCGACTTTGCCTGGCTGGCGTTCCAGCGCGGTGGGCATGGCGTGTTCATGTTGACGGCTGAGCAGTGCCGGGAACATCAGGCGGTGTTTGCTGCCAGGGTTTAACCAGAACTCAAAGTAAGCATGCGGTCAGTGTGGGAGCTGGCTTGCCTGCGATGGCGGTGTATCAGTTGCCCGCCATCGCAGGCAAGCCAGCTCCCACATTTTTGATCGCATTGCACCCGCTATCGGTGTGTCGCAATCCAGATCAACAGCCCCGCCTGAAACACCGTAAACGCCACCAGACAGGTGATGGTAAAGCGCAACCCGCTGTCCTCACGCTTGAACTTGGTGACCTTTTCCTCTTCCTTGCGCAGCTTCACTTCCTGCTCGGCCAGGTTCTGCTCAGCCTGTTGCAGCATCTGTGCGGCTTCGAGGATTTCCACGAACTGCACCTTCTCGGTGTTCCAACTGTCCAGCACTGCGCTGACTTTGCCGGGTTGTACATTGCCTTTCAAATGCTGCACATCGGCATACGCCACATCAAAACCCTGGATGCGCAGGAAGTGATCGCGGCGCAGGCGCGTGGCTTCGTTAAGGGCGTCTTTGTTGGCCAGGTCCACGCCGTCGACGCGGTAGTGTGACCACGTCTTTTTCGCCCACGCTGCGCCTTGGGCGACGAGGAAGCGACCGATGCCACGGTTGGCCGGTTCGATTTCCAGGCTGTTGCCCGGGCCGAAGTGCACGCGGTGTTTATCGTGATCGACCCAGATATCCAAGTGGTTCTGCTCGCGCCGTACCCGTTGGCCCGGCAACTGGATGACCATGCGCAACAGGCTCTGGTGTTTATCGTGGCGCTCGGCATAGCCGAACTGCACAAACCGCAACGGCCGCACGCCGGTGGCGCGGTCCGTGGTCAGGGGCGCCAGGCGCAGCATCTTGAAATGTTCGGCTTGCACGTCCGCCCACGGCAGCGCCGCCGCCTCGACGGCCTCGGGTTTTTCGGCCGGGGTGTCGGCGATGGGTTCTGGTGTAGCTTCTGTGGTTGTCATGCGGTGCGATCCTGTCCAAGCCCTGCGAGTCGACAGTCTTTTTACTGTCGACCCTGGGCTTATCGGCCGCTTTCTTGAGGACTGGAGGTAAATAGTCGCTTAACGGGCTTGAAGTCCGTCGATAAAGCGCACGATGCGCTCGCCCAGTTCGGCGGCGAGGGGCAGTTTCGGGTCGTTGTAGGAGGCCAATTGCTGCTGCACATTGTTGGGCACGATGCGCATCACGTGGTTCATGCCTTCGATCACCGTCAAGTGTGCATCGGGCTTGGCGTTTTTCAGTTGCCGGGCATCCGCGACGCCGACCTGGATATCGTTAGTGCCCTGGATGATCAACGCCGGCATGCGCAGTTTGGCGAAAGCGGCTGACGGATCGGCGCGAAACAGGCTGATCAGGTACGGCTGCACGCTGGGTCGGAAAATACCTTCCAGCGGGGCAGGCACATCAGCATCCACCTGGCCGGCCTTGAGGTGGTCGAGGATCTCGTTGCTGCGCAGCAACAGGGCAGGGGGCAGGTGATTGGCCAATTGCTGGCGGATCACTTGGTCCACCGGCCGGGCGCTGCCGGACAGGGAAATAACCCCGGCCGGCTCCAGCTGCGGCGCGGCGAGGGCGGCGACCAGCGCGCCTTCACTATGGCCCAGCACAATCAGCGGGCCCATGCGGTTGTCGGCCTTGAGCAGCTTGCCCCAGGCCACGGCGTCGGCCACGTAGGCGTCCAGCGTGAGGTTGCGTTCGTCGGGCGTGGCCGCCAGGCTGGCGGCCACGCCGCGCTTGTCGTAGCGCACACTGGCAATGTTATGCCGGGCAAGTACCCAGGCCAGGCGCTTGAGGCTGTCGTTGCGCGCGCCGTCGGCACTGTTGCCGTTGCGGTCGGTGGGGCCGGAGCCGGCGATGATCAACACCACCGGCACCGGTTTGTCGGATTTGGGCAGTAAAAGTGAGCCAAACAGCTCGCCGCTGCCGGTGTCCAGGCTGATGGGCCGTTGCAGCACGACAGGGGAGGCGGCGAAGCCAAGGCTGGAAAACAGGGTGAGGGTCAAAAGCAGAACTCGCAGCATCATCGCGCCATCATGAGGAAGGTGCCGGTTGGACCAACGTCTACCGGTAAGGTTTCGAGGATGAACTAGTCGGTTAGCCTGCGTATACTGGCTGCCTTAAGTTATTACGGTTGACTTGATTCAACTGATTTCACGGAGCGCCCTGCATGTCCGGCAATACCTTCGGCAAGCTGTTCACTGTCACCACCGCGGGCGAAAGCCATGGCCCGGCGTTGGTCGCCATTGTCGACGGCTGCCCGCCAGGGCTCGAGTTGTCCCTGGACGACCTGCAGCGTGACCTCGACCGCCGCAAGCCCGGCACCAGCCGCCACACGACCCAGCGCCAGGAGCCCGACGAAGTCGAGATCCTCTCCGGCGTGTTCGAAGGTCGCACCACCGGTTGCGCCATCGGCCTGTTGATTCGCAACACCGACCAGAAGTCCAAGGACTACTCGGCGATCAAGGACCTGTTCCGCCCGGCTCACGCCGACTACACCTACCACCACAAATACGGCGAACGCGACTACCGTGGCGGTGGCCGCAGCTCGGCCCGCGAAACCGCCATGCGTGTGGCCGCCGGTGCAATCGCCAAGAAATACCTGGCCACTCAGGGCATCGTGGTCCGTGGCTACATGAGCCAACTGGGCCCGATTGAGATCCCGTTCAAGACCTGGGACAGCGTGGATGACAACGCTTTCTTCAGCCCTGACCCGGACAAAGTGCCGGAACTGGAAGCCTATATGGACCAGTTGCGCCGCGATCAGGACTCTGTCGGCGCGAAGATCACCGTCGTGGCCGAAGGCGTGAAGCCAGGCCTGGGCGAGCCGATCTTCGACCGCCTCGACGCCGAGCTGGCCCACGCGCTGATGAGCATCAACGCGGTGAAGGGTGTGGAAATCGGCGCCGGTTTCGCCTGTGTGTCGCAGCGCGGCACCGAGCACCGTGATGAGCTGACGCCGGAAGGTTTCCTCAGCAACAACGCGGGCGGCATCCTCGGGGGTATTTCCTCCGGCCAACCGATCGTTGCGCACTTGGCCCTCAAGGCCACGTCGAGCATCACCACCCCGGGCCGTTCGATCGATGTGCACGGCAACGCAATGGACGTGATCACCAAGGGCCGCCACGACCCATGCGTCGGCATCCGTGCCACGCCGATTGCCGAGGCGATGATGGCCATCGTGTTGATGGATCATCTGCTGCGCAACCGTGGGCAAAATGCTGATGTACGCGTGAGTACCCCGGTACTGGGCCAGCTGTGACGGCCTGTGGCGAGCGAGCTTGCTCCCGCTGGGCTGCGAAGCAGCCCCTTACCGCATGACCCAAGCCCTCCCGTACTGGCGCCTCTCCAGCTTCTACCTCTTCTACTTCGCCCTGCTCGGGGCGACGGCGCCGTTCCTGGCGCTGTATTTCGATCACTTGGGGTTCTCCAGCGCGCGCATTGGCGAGCTGGTGGCCATCCCCATGCTGATGCGCTGCGTGGCGCCAAACCTGTGGGGCTGGCTCGGCGACTATACCGGTCGGCGGCTGGCCATCGTGCGCTTTGGCGCGGTGTGCACCCTGGCCAGCTTCTCACTGATCTTCGTGAGCAAGACCTACGCTTGGCTGGCCCTGGTGATGGCGCTGCACGCATTCTTCTGGCACGCCGTGTTGCCGCAGTTTGAAGTGATCACCCTGGCTCACCTGCAAAAGCAAACCTCACGCTACAGCCAGATCCGCCTGTGGGGCTCCATCGGGTTCATCCTCACTGTGGTGATCATGGGGCGCCTGTTCGATTGGCTGAGCCTGGACATTTATCCGGTGGTGGTCGTGGTGATCATGGCCGGTATCATCGGCGCCAGCCTGTGGGTGCCCAACGCGCAGCCTGTTACCCACGGCAATCGCCTGGCCGGTGCCGGTTTTCTCAAGCAATTGCGCAGCCCCGGCGTTCTGGCGTTTTATGCCTGCGTGGCGCTGATGCAAATGAGCCACGGCCCGTATTACACCTTCATCACCCTGCACCTGGAACACCTGGGCTACAGCCGTGGCGTGATCGGCATGCTCTGGGCCATCGGGGTGGTGGCGGAGGTGCTGATGTTCCTAGCCATGAGCCGCATCCTCACACGCTTTTCGGTGCGTCGGGTGCTGCTGGCCAGTTTCCTGCTGGCGGCCGTACGCTGGTTGCTGTTGGGCTCATTCGCCGAATTTTTCTGGGTGCTGCTGCTGGCGCAAGTGATGCACGCGGCCACCTTCGGCAGCTTCCACGCGGCGGCGATTGCCTTTGTTCAACGCAGCTTCGGTGATCGCCAGCAAGGCCAGGGCCAGGCGCTGTATGCCGCGTTGGCCGGCACCGGTGGCGCGGTGGGCGCGCTGTATGCCGGCTATAGCTGGAACCTGCTGGGCCCGACCCTGACCTTCAGCATCGCCAGCGTCGCGGCGCTGGCCGCCGCCATTATCATTGGCCTTCGATTGCAAGAGCCGAATAAAGGAGACGAGCAATGAGTTATGTCGCTGTTTACCACGTTGCTACACCCGATACCCCGAACAAGGTCCTGACCCACTTCGACGATATCGCCAAGACCCTGGCCGAACACGGCGTACGCTTTGAGCGCTGGCAACCTAGCCCTATCGAGAAGGGCGCCAGCAATGCTGAAATGATCGCTGCATACCAACCGCAGATCGATAGCCTTGGCTACGCGGCTGTGGAGGTGCTCAGCGTGAGCGGCGAGCATCCGCAGAAAGCCGAGCTGCGTGCGCAGTTCCTCGATGAGCGCCGCTACAGCGAAGACGAAGTGCGTTTCTTCATCGCGGGCCAAGGCCTGTTCAGCGTGCACGTGGGCGACTACGTATACGCGGTGCGCTGTGAGAAAAATGACCTGCTGGTGATTCCGGCCGGTATGCCGCATTGGTTCGACATGGGTGAGAATCCACACTTTGTAACCCTGCGTTTGTTCAACACCGCCCAAGGCCGGGTACCTGAGTTTACCGGCGCTGATATTACCGGTGGTTTTCCAGGCCTGGACGACTAAGCACAAGTATTTAACTGTTCAACTCAGGCGAGTTGGAAGTTGTTGTAGGAATAAGCCTAATTTCCTGTAGGGCGTAGCTGTTTATGCTGCGCCTTGTGCTTTCATCCCATTCGTTATGTAACTCTCTCTTTCGTTTTTGATGTTTGCGCCACCTGTCAATAGGAGCAATCCGAATGATGGCAGGGCATCCGCTAATACAAGGAGAGAGATCAATGAGTGGCCCAGAGGAGTCGTGTCGTACGCTGGTTACCGTGCCCGTGGTGGTTAGAAGGCGGCTGAGCTTAGGCGGCAAGCCTCTCACGCCGACTGAGCTGGAAATCCTGCGCTGGGCCTCGGAGGGCAAGACCGTCTGGGAAATCAGCCAGATTCGCGCCACCTCCGAAGCCACGGTCAAATTCCATCTGCGTAACATCTACGGCAAGTTGGAAGTCACCAATCGCGTACAGGCGATGAATGAGGCTACCCGCCAGGGTCTGTGCTGACACGCCATAAAAAAAGGGCCGCGACGCTTAATGGCGTCGCGGCCCTTTTTGCACAGCAGTTGCTTAGGCCGAATGGTAAGTCGGCAACGCAAAGCGGTTCTGGCTTTGCAGCATCGAAATTTGCGGCAGGTCGCTGGCTTGTTCGGCCAGGTCGCGGCGGATGGCGCTGATCACCCACGTCAGTTGGTCGGCGGTGTGCAGCTGTTGATACGAAATCGAGCGCTTGACCTGTTTGCCTTCGCTGTTGCGCAGGGTCAACAGGATGCCGCCGTCTGGGCGTGGCTGAGTGGTGACGTCGTATTGGGAGAATACAGAAGCGAATTTATCTTGGATCAGGCTCATGTCTATCAGCTCCGTTGGCTCAAGTTGGCAAGCGTGGAGTGATAGGTGCAGTGATTGTGCCAGTATTCGTATTTGTAAAAAATCGTTATAAAACAATCACTTAAAAAATATCCTTATTTTCAGTTTCGTGCAAATTGCATGAATGGCCATCGTGCATCCTGCATTTTGCGCTATCGAGGCCGACCGTTTCAGGTCGCCCTTACTCATAATGACTGCCCAGAGGCCGCACAATTCCATTTTTGTGGCGGCGCTGCCCTGGGATACAAAACTTTTCAAATCCTGCGTGTACAGCCAAAGAACGGCAGGCGTATTTTCCTGCAAGGCGCTCGGCCTCCTGGCGACAGGATTGCCGGTGTTCCTGGCTCATACGAAGAATAAGAAAAAGGACGTTCCGCCATGACCCATCCGCAAGACGACATGATCACCTGGGGCAAGATGCTGCGTAAGGTGCCCGCGATTGTTCGAGCCCTGCCACGCGTGGTACGCGGCATGCGCGCCGCGAATGTCACCGACCCCCAGCAACCCTGCGGCCTGGGTTGGCACTTCGAACAGGCCACCCTGCGCAACCCTGACGGCGCGGCGTTGTTGTACGCCGACAGGGTGCTCAGTTACCGCGAAGCCAACCAGTGTGCCAACCGTATTGCCCATCACCTGCACGCGCAGGGCATCGGCAAGGGTGATGTGGTCGCGCTGTTTATCGAAAACCGTCCCGAATTGCTGCTCAACGTATTGGCCGTGGCCAAGCTGGGCGGCATCTGCGCCATGCTCAATACCTCGCAAACCCAGGCGGCGCTGGTGCACAGCCTGAACCTGGTCAGCCCGGTGGCGATTGTGGTGGGTGCGGAGTTGGTGGCTGCCTACGCTGCGGTGCGCGATCAAGTGGCGATCACTGCGCAAAGAACCTGGTTTGTCGCCGACCAGCAGTCAAGCACAGTGCCCGATGGCTATATCGACCTGATGGCCGCCGTTGCCGAATGCCCGGTGGACAACCCCGCCAGCACCGGGCAAATCTTCTTCAACGACCCGTGCTTCTATATCTACACCTCCGGCACCACGGGCTTGCCCAAGGCCGGCATCATGAAGCACGGGCGCTGGACTAAAACCGCCGTGAGCTTCGGCAGCATCGCCCTGGACATGGGCCCCGAAGACATCCTGTATTGCACCTTGCCGCTGTACCACGCCACTGGCCTGTGCGTGTGCTGGGGTTCGGCGATTGTCGGGGCGTCGGGGTTCGCCATCCGGCGTAAATTCAGCGCCAGCCAGTTCTGGGACGATGCGCGCAGATTCAACGCAACCACCCTGGGTTATGTCGGTGAGTTGTGCCGCTACCTGCTCGACCAGCCCGCCAGCGCGCAGGATCTCGATAACCGCGTGACCAAGATGGTCGGTAACGGCCTGCGCCCCGGCGTCTGGGCCCAGTTCAAGCAACGCTATGGCGTTGAACACATCTGCGAACTGTATGCCGCCAGCGACGGCAATATCGGTTTCACCAATGTGTTGAATTTCGACAACACCATCGGCTTCTGCCTGCAGCACTGGGCACTGGTGGACTACTCCCACGAAGCGGGTGAGCCGGTCCGTGGCAGCGACGGTTTCATGCGCAAGGTGCAAACGGGCGGGCAGGGGTTGCTGCTGGCCAGGATCGATGAAAAATCGCCGTTCGACGGCTACACCGACCCGGAAAAGAACCGCAAGGTAGTCCTCAGCGACGTGTTCGAGAAGGGCGACCGCTACTTCAATACCGGCGACTTGTTGCGCAGTATCGGCTTCGGCCATGCGCAATTTGTAGACCGCCTTGGCGACACCTACCGTTGGAAGGGCGAAAACGTCTCCACCACCGAAGTGGAGAATGTGCTGTTGCAACACCCGCAGATCGCCGAAGTGGTGGCCTACGGTGTCGAGATCGAAAACACCAATGGCCGCGCCGGCATGGTCGCCATCACCCCAAGTGAGTCCCTGGCCTCCCTGGATATGCGTGAATTGCTGCAGTTCGCTCACGGCCAACTTCCGCCTTACGCGGTGCCGTTGTTCCTGCGGATCAAGGTGAAGATGGAAACCACCGGCACCTTCAAGTACCAGAAAGTGCGGCTCAAGGAGGAGGCCTTCGACCCGGACAAAGCGGGTAATGACCCGGTGTATGCGTGGCTGCCGGGGTCGGACTGCTATGTACCGGTGACCGGCCAATTGTTGGCGCAGATTCAGGGCGGGCACTTTCGTTATTAAGAGCAGCGTTATTAAGAACAGCGTTATTAAAAGCAGCGCTATTGATTGTGCCTATGGCGGCTTTTGGTAAAAAAGCCATGACAGTGGGGAACTCCATCGCGACACTGGGCGCCTATTCTTTATTCCAGAAGCAGCACCCAGTTAAGGAGCCCCACATGTCAGACCAGCCTAAACAAATGACCGAAGTCGAAGCCGCTGAATTTGCCGAGCAAGTCTTCGACGTGGCGCGCAAAGGCGATGCCGCCATGCTCGCCGCACTGCTGGCCAAAGGCTTGCCACCCAACCTGCGCAACCACAATGGCGACACCTTGCTGATGCTCGCGGCCTATCACGGCCACGCTGACGCGGTAAAAGTACTGCTGGAATTCAAGGCTGACCCGCAAATCGCCAACGACAAGAACCAACTGCCAATGGCTGGTGCGGCGTTCAAAGGCAACCTGCCGGTGGTTAAGGCGCTGATCGACGGCGGCGCGCCGGTAGACGCGGCCTCCTCGGACGGCCGTACGGCGTTGATGATGGCGGCGATGTTCAACCGTGTCGACATGGTCGACTACCTGCTCGGCCAAGGCGCCAACCCCAAGGCCACTGATGCCCAGGGCGCGACTGCACTGGCGGCGGCTCAGACCATGGGCGCGGTGGATACGACGGCGCAGTTGCAGAAACTGGTGTAGGCTACGCGCCCTCAAAAACCAGCTCGCCACAGGATCACCCCATGAAAACCGCCCTCGTCGAACTCATCAGCAAAATCAGCGCCGGCGTCATGGGCGAGGACGAAGTAGCGCGCATCGCCGAGGAAGCGGCCCAGGCCTACGCCGACCCTGCAGCCTTTCTGGCAGCCAACCCGGATATCAACTACGACGACAGCTTCCCGATTGCGCTGGGAGAGTGGGTCGTAGTCGGTAGCCTACCGGAGACCGTGCTGTTCCAGGCCGACACCTATGCCGACCTGTTCGCGCAGATCGTCGCGTCGTTTGGCCCGGGCGTAGCGTTCAATCTCAAGCCCAAGCAGTTGGCCAAGACCGAAGACCTCACTGCGCTGAACCGCATCCAGATCCAGATGAGTGCCTTAAGCCCCGAAGATGGCGGTTACGTGTTGCTCAACTTCAGCCAATTGCTGGACGACGAAATCCAGGCGGTGCTGGTCTACGGCAACGACCTGCCGCGTGTGCTGCAACTGTGCGCTGAAGTCGGCATCAAGGCCGAGCCGTCCCTGGAAGCGCTGCGCGTCGCCTTACACGTCTGAAATAAAACGGAACCCCTGCCAGGGCTGACTATCCTACAAGTGCATGCCCTCACTTAGGAGCGACACCATGGGTTCCACTTTTAATAGCCTGATTGGCCTGATCATCCTGGCGTTGGATATCTGGGCGATCATCAACGTGTTCAAAAGCGGCGCAAGCACCGGGGCCAAGGTGCTGTGGATTCTGCTGATCCTGCTGTTGCCGGTGCTGGGCCTGATCATCTGGGCAATCGCCGGGCCACGGGGCAACGTGCGGATCTGACGCCACCAGCGCTCACTCTTATCCTGAGTGGGCACAGTAAATGTGGGAGTGGGCTTGCCCGCGATAGCGGTTTATCAGCCACAGTTCTGCTGGCTGACATACAGCTATCGCGGGCATGCCCGCTCCCACATTGGTTTTTAGCGTATTTAAAGTTTTATGTGTCGAAAGTATTCGCTGCACGAAATTTTCACATCTTTTCCAAGACAATTCTCCGGCTTTATGACGCTGCCACGGCTCTATCTCGAGTGCCGTTAAAGGCGCAAGGGCGGCGCACGTTCAGTAATTAATAGCGTTGCTGCCATTGATCGGGCACCATTTGCGCCACCGCGTTAACCGCCTACCCCAGCCAGCCTGGGCGAGGGACGGACGCCACTGCATTTTTTCGTAACTTAAACTTCCAATGGGTCCTGAAACGACATGGCAAACCCGGACGCCCTGAGTCAGCAGCGAGCTTCTAATCGCCTGCTGCAACCGACCGTCAAATCCCATCTGGCGTACACACTGCTCTGCGCACTGGTCATGATGGTGATGTTCTCCCTGCTGCGCCTGGCGCTGCTGGCCTATAACCGCGAGATGATCCTCGACACGCCTGCCTCGACCTTCCTGGAAGCGTTCGTCAACGGCACGCGCTTCGACATACGCTTTGTGATGTACGCGCTGGTCCCGCTGCTGCTGGCGTTGTTCAGCGTAAGGGCCATGGCGGCGCGCGGGTTCTTCCGTTTGTGGCTGACCGTGGTGTCCAGCATTGCCCTGTTCCTGGGCTTGATGGAAATGGACTTCTACCGCGAGTTCCACCAGCGCCTCAACGGCCTGGTCTTCCAGTACGTGAAGGAAGACCCGAAAACCGTGATGAGCATGCTCTGGTACGGTTTCCCGGTGGTGCGCTACCTGCTGGCCTGGGCCGTGGGCACACTGATCCTGAGCATCGCCTTCAAAGGCGCCGACCGTGCGACGCGCCCACGTGGCCCGTTCAGCGGCGGCAGCATCGGCACCCGCCAAGTGGCGCCGTGGTACAACCGCATCGCGGTGTTCGTGGTCTGCCTGTTGATCGCCGTGGTCGCCATCCGTGGCACCCTGCGCCAGGGCCCGCCGCTGCGTTGGGGTGATGTCTACACCACCGAATCGAACTTCGCCAACCAACTGGGCTTGAACGGCACCTTGTCGCTGATCGCCGCGGCCAAGTCGCGTTTCTCCGAGGAGCGTTCCAACATCTGGAAGGCCACCCTCGATCAGCCGCTGGCTACCCAAACCGTGCGTGACATGCTGGTGCTACCGCAAGAGAAGCTGGTGGATACCGACACCGCAGCGGTGCGCCGTGACTACACGCCACCGGCCGAGAAGACCCTGCCGATCAAGAACGTTGTAGTGATCCTGATGGAAAGCTTCGCCGGTCACTCGGTCGGTGCGCTGGGCCGCCCAGGCAACATCACGCCGTACTTCGATAAGTTGTCCAAAGAAGGCTTGCTGTTCGACCGCTTCTTCTCCAACGGCACCCACACCCACCAGGGTATGTTCGCCACCATGGCCTGCTTCCCGAACCTGCCGGGCTTCGAATACCTGATGCAGACCCCGGAAGGCAGCCACAATCTGTCGGGCCTGCCGCAGTTGCTCAGCGCGCGCAAGTTTGACGACGTGTATGTCTACAACGGCGATTTCGCCTGGGACAACCAGTCGGGCTTCTTCAGCAACCAGGGCATGACCAACTTCATCGGGCGTAATGACTTCGTCAACCCGGTGTTCTCCGACCCGACGTGGGGGGTGTCCGACCAGGACATGTTCACCCGTGGCCTGGAAGAGTTGAAAGCCCGCGAAGGCGGCAAGCCGTTCTACGCGCTGCTGCAAACCCTGTCCAACCACACGCCGTACGCATTGCCGACGCCATTGCCGGTAGAGAAAGTCACCGACCGTGGCAGCCTCAACGAGCATTTGACGGCCATGCGTTACTCCGACTGGGCCCTGGGCCAGTTCTTTGAAAAGGCTCGTAAAGAGCCGTACTTCAAAGAAACCCTGTTCGTGATCGTGGGTGACCACGGCTTCGGCAACGAACAGCAGATCACCGAAATGGACCTGGGCCGCTTCAACGTGCCGATGCTGATGATTGCACCGGGCATGCAGGAGAAGTTCGGCGAGCGTGACCACACCGTGGGCACCCAGATCGACATCGTGCCGACCATCATGGGCCGCCTCGGTGGCGACACCCTGCACCAGTGCTGGGGCCGTGACCTGCTGAACCTGCCGGAAGGCGACAAGGGCTTTGGCGTGATCAAGCCGTCGGGCAGCGACCAGACGGTGGCCTTGGTCACCGCAGACCGTATCCTGGTACTGCCAAAGGAAATGCCACCCAAACTGTGGGAATACGAACTGGGCGCTAACCCGACCGGTAAAGTGATCCCTGAATCGCCGGACGAAGCGGCGCTGAAGCAGAAACTCGAATCGTTCCTGCAGACAGCGACCAAGAGCTTGTTGGATAACACCGCCGGTGTTATCGACGGTAAGCCGGACTAATTTAACGGCAATAAAAAAGAGGCCTCAATGAGGCCTCTTTTTTTGTCCGGTGTTTATATCCGACCGAGCAACAACAGCACCAGCAGGACGACCAGGACAACGCCCAGAATACCCGACGGGCCATAGCCCCAGTTACGAGAGTGCGGGAATACTGGCAGGCCGCCTACCAGCAATAGGATCAGGATAATGATCAGAATGAGGCTCATAGTTTTTTTCCTTATAGGCCTTCTGCAAAGACCGGTTATTAAACGCTAGGCCGTCATCTTAATACAGACGCCTTATTAACTCCGACTGTACCGGTCGGCAGAAAATTCCCTGGTTTTTTAAAGCGTTTTGCAAACTTGCTTATTTCTTTTAATGCGTTCGCAAATACGCCGTATTAGTTGAAAAAGATTGAACTTACGCTATACGTAGCTCTCCCACCCGGCCCCAGGTTTGCCCGAGGCATTCATCAATTGGATGGTGCGTGGGTGTGGGAAAAACCTTCGCTACACTGCCGATCACTTCTTCCGTGAACCACAAGGCTACTTTCCTATGCAAAATCGCATGATGATCACCGGCGCCGGGTCCGGCCTGGGTCGCGAAATCGCGCTGCGCTGGGCCCGTGAGGGCTGGCAGTTGGCCTTGTCGGATGTCAGTGAGCCTGGCTTGCAGGAAACCCTCAGGCTGGTGCGCGAGGCGGGTGGCGATGGGTTTATCCAGCGTTGTGATGTGCGCGATTACAGCCAGCTCACCGCGTTTGCCCAGGCCTGCGAGGTCAAGCTGGATGGGGTTGATGTGATCGTCAACAATGCCGGCGTCGCCTCGGGTGGTTTTTTCGCCGAGTTGTCTCTGGAGGATTGGGACTGGCAGATCGCGATCAATCTGATGGGCGTGGTCAAGGGCTGCAAGGCGTTTCTGCCGCTGTTGGAGAAGAGCAAGGGCCGGATCATCAACATCGCCTCAATGGCAGCACTGATGCAGGGGCCGGCGATGAGCAACTACAACGTGGCCAAGGCGGGTGTGGTGGCGTTGTCGGAGAGTTTGCTGGTGGAACTCAAGCAGCAGGAAGTGGGTGTGCATGTGGTGTGCCCGTCGTTTTTCCAGACCAACTTGCTGGATTCGTTTCGCGGGCCTACCCCGGCGATGAAGGCGCAGGTGGGTAAGTTGCTCGAGAGTTCGCCGATTTCGGCGGCGGACATTGCTGACTATATTTACCAGCGGGTGGCGGAGGGGGAGTTTATGATTCTGCCGCATGAGCAGGGGCGTATGGCTTGGGCGTTGAAGCAGAAGAACCCGCAGTTGCTGTATGACGAGATGGCTTCGATGGCGGATAAGATGCGGGCTAAGGCGCAGGCGGTTAGGGGGTGAGGTTTTGGTGGGGGGCATATCCGTTGCTGCGGTAACGGCGGCTATTGGTTCCGCCCTTACGGCGGGTCACTTTTGGAAAAGAGCCCCAAAAGTAACCAAAAGGGCTCTTGCCCCACCACTCGGTGCCTCGCCTAGGCTCGGCATGCCCTCACTCCGGCTTGAATCCGTGGGCCGCCGCCATGGGCCATCCTTGGCCCATCGCGGCTAACCCGGCGTCCTGCCGGGTTACCCACGGATTCAAGCCTGCGTTCGGCCATCGTGGTTAACGGGGCGCCTCAGATCAAGATCAAGATCAAGATCAAGATCAAGATCAAGATCAAGATCAAAAGCAAGAGCACGGCGGCCTAGTAGCCGACCTGAGTGGTTGAAGCAAAAGCAGGGCAAAAGCACAGCAAAAGCACAGCAGAAGCAGATCTGCTTTTCTGTGGGAGCTGGCTTGCCTGCGATGCAGACACCTCGGTGTATCAGGTACACAGAGTTGATGCCATCGCAGGCAAGCCAGCTCCCACATTAGATTGAGTTCAGCCTCCAAGATCAGGTCGGCTAGCAGGCCGCCTCAGCCGTGCTTTTGATCTAACCACTCAGGTCGGCTACTAGGCCGCCGTGCTCTTGCTTTTGATCTTGATCTTGATCTTGATCTTGATCTTGATCTTGATCTGAGGCGCCCCGTTAACCACGATGGCCGAACGCAGGCTTGAATCCGTGGGTAACCCGGCAGGACGCCGGGTTAGCCGCGATGGGCCAAGGATGGCCCATGGCGGCGGCCCCCGCTCCAAAGCCGGAGTGAGGGCACACCGAGCCTAGGCGAGGTGCCGAGTGGTGGGGCAAGAGCCCTTTTGGTTACTTTTGGGGCTCTTTTCCAAAAGTGACCCGCCGTAAGGGCGGAACCCTAAGCCGCCGTTACCGCAGCAACGGATATGTACTCAACAACCCCAACCCCCCTAATCAACCCATGTCTGTCAGGCAAATTACCTATAAATGTAGGCCCCGTCTGATTTAACGGCAAGCCATTGTCGCCCCCCACCCAAGCGCGCATGGTCAAGGTCCTGTCACTCCAAAAGGACAACCGCCATGCTGGTCTTAAGCCGCGCCATAGGCGAAATCATCTCTATCGGCGATGACATCACCTTGCACATCCTCGAACTAAACGGCACCCAAGTAAAATTTGGTATCCAGGCTCCAATAGGGGTCAACATACACCGCGCCGAGGTGTATCAGAAAATCCTCGAACGCCAAGCCACACAAGCCCAAACCAACCCGTAAAACACCCTCAATCGAACAGATGCTTGGGCACATCGTGCTTGAGCATCAACTGGCATTGCTCACTGTCAGGGTCGAACACAATCAGCGCCTGGCCCTTGGTCAGCGCCTGTCGCACACGCAATACGCGGGTTTCCAGGGGCGTCTCATCGCCATTGTCCGTGCCGTCGCGGGTCACGAAGTCTTCGATGAGGCGCGTCAGGGTGTCGACTTCAAGTGCGTCGTAGGGAATCAGCATAAAAGCCTCAGAGGTAGAATCCCGGCGATGCTACTGCGCCGGGATCCGTCTTGCCAGTATCCGGTGTGCCCGTGTCAGGACTTCTGGCCCACCAAGCTGTCCACCGACGGCACGCGAGTGTCGCTCTCCATCTGCGTTTCATGCTCGATCTGATGACTGAAGCGGTCCAGCGAACCCTGGGCCGGTTGCGCGTCGCTGGCGAATACCGGCGGGCTGAGGATGTACGCGCCCAACAGGCGACTCAACGCCGCCAGGCTGTCGATGTGCGTGCGCTCGTAACCGTGGGTCGCGTCGCAACCAAACGCCAGCAGCGCGGTGCGAATGTCGTGGCCGGCAGTCACCGCCGAATGCGCGTCGCTGAAGTAATAGCGGAACAGGTCGCGCCGCACTGGCAGGTCATTGTCCG
Source organism: Pseudomonas sp. ArH3a (assembly GCF_022648765.1). NCBI lineage: Bacteria > Pseudomonadati > Pseudomonadota > Gammaproteobacteria > Pseudomonadales > Pseudomonadaceae > Pseudomonas > Pseudomonas sp. ArH3a. The sequence goes on along the minus strand of NZ_CP080330.1, from coordinate 4,913,649 downwards.
AGGCCAGGCGCAGCAAGTGCCGGGACAGGTGATAGTCATACGGCCCGCCGGAATCCTGCATCGCCACGCTCACGGCGTGCTCGCTGGAGTGCTGGCCGGGTGCGACCGGGGCGATGTCGATGCCAACAAACTCACTCACGTCCCACGGCAGGGCAGCAGCGGCGCCACTGCCGGTTTCTTCGGTGATGGTAAACAGCGGGTGGCAGTCGATCAGCAAGGGTTCGCCGCTGTCGATGATCGCCTTGAGCGCGGCGAGCAGGGCGGCGACACCGGCTTTGTCGTCCAGGTGACGCGCGCTGATATGCCCGCTCTCGGTGAACTCGGGCAGTGGGTCAAAGGCCACGTAGTCACCGATGCTGATGCCTAAGGAATCGCAGTCGGCGCGGGTGGCGCAGTAAGCGTCGAGGCGCAATTCCACGTGGTCCCAACTCACTGGCATTTCATCCACGGCGGTGTTGAAGGCGTGCCCGGAGGCCATCAACGGCAACACGCTGCCACGGATCACGCCGTTGTCGGTAAACAGGCTGACGCGGCTGCCTTCGGCAAAACGGCTGGACCAGCAACCGACCGGAGCGAGGGTCAGGCGGCCGTTGTCTTTGATTGCACGTACGGCGGCGCCGATGGTGTCCAAGTGCGCGGACACTGCACGGTCGGGGCTGTTTTTCTGGCCCTTGAGGGTGGCGCGAATGGTGCCGCGCCGGGTCATCTCAAAGGGGATGCCCAGTTCTTCCAGGCGTTCGGCGACGTAGCGCACGATGGTGTCGGTAAACCCGGTAGGGCTGGGAATGGCGAGCATTTCCAGCAGCACTTTTTGCAGGTAGTTCAGGTCCGGTTCGGGGATGGTTCGAGTCATGGAAACTCCTGATGAGGTGAGGGCATCGATGGTTTCGATGAGGGGAACAGGTCAGCTGGAAATCCATCGCCTGTACTGACCTCATCGCGGGTAAGCCCGGCTCCCACATTGGAGTGCATTCAACTGTGGGAGCCGGGCTTGCCCGCGATAGCGCCGGTGCAGGCGACACATTTCTCAAGCGGTCGGCTGGCTATGCGGAAACAACAAATCCACAAACTTCTCCGCAGTCGGTTGCGGCTCGTGATTGGCCAGGCCGGCCCGTTCGTTGGCTTCGATAAACACATACTCGGGTTGGTCGGCGGCGGGCACCATCAGGTCCAGGCCGACCATGGGAATGTCCAGCGCGCGGGCGGCGCGTACGGCGGCGTCGACCAGGGTCGGGTGCAGAATCGCCGTGACGTCTTCCAGGCAGCCGCCGGTGTGCAGGTTGGCGGTGCGGCGTACCGCCAGGGTTTCGCCACGTGGCAGGATGCTGCTGTAGTCGTAACCGGCGGCATGCAGGGTGCGTTGGGTTTCGGCGTCCAGCGGGATTTTGCTTTCGCCGTCGGTGGCGGCTTGGCGCCGACGGCTTTGGGCTTCGATCAAGGCGCCGATGGAATGCTGGCCGTCGCCGGTCACTTCGGCCGGGCGACGGATGGCGGCGGCGACCACTTCAAAACCGATCACCAGGATGCGCAGGTCGAGGCCTTCGTGAAAACTTTCGAGCAGCACACGGCTGTCGAACTGACGCGCCGCTTCGACAGCTTTCTGCACGTCCTCGATGGTCTGCAGATCCACCGCCACGCCTTGGCCTTGCTCGCCATCGAGCGGCTTGACCACGATGCGCTGGTGTTCGTCGAGGAACTCCAGGTTGTCGTCGGCATTGCCCGCCAATTGCTGCGAGGGCAGGTTCAAACCGGCCGCTTTGAGCACTTTGTGGGTCAGGCTTTTGTCCTGGCACAGGGTCATGCTGATGGCGCTGGTCAGGTCGCTCAGGGATTCACGGCAGCGCACGCGGCGCCCGCCATGGCTGAGGGTAAACAGGCCGGCATCGGCATCATCGACGTGCACATCAATGCCGCGCCGGTGAGCCTCTTCGACAATGATCCGCGCGTATGGGTTGAACCCGGCCTGCGGGCCGGGGCCGAGAAACAGCGGCTGGTTGATGCCGTTCTTGCGCTTGATCGCAAAGGTGGTCAGCGCGCGAAAACCCAGCTTGGCGTAGAGGCTCTTGGCCTGGCGGTTATCGTGCAACACCGACAGGTCGAGGTAGCTCAGTCCACGGCTCATAAAGTGCTCCACCAAGTGGCGCACCAGCACCTCGCCCACGCCAGGGCGCGTGCACTGTGGGTCGACGGCCAGGCACCACAGGCTGCAACCGTTTTCCGGGTCGTGAAAGGCTTTTTGATGATTGAGGCCCATCACGCCGCCGATCACCGCGCCGCTGTCTTCGTCCTCGGCCAGCCAATACACCGGGCCACCTTGATGGCGCGGGGTCAGGCGCTCGGCGTCGACCGGCAGCATGCCGCGGCCTTGATACAGCTGGTTGACTGCCGCCCAATCGGCTTCAGTTTGCACCCGGCGAATACGAAAGCCGCGAAACACGCGGGTGGCGGGCCGATAGTCGCTGAACCACAGGCGCAACGTGTCGGACGGGTCCAGGAACAGCTGCTGCGGATCAATCCCGAGGATCTGCTGGGGCGCGGCCACGTACAGCGCGATGTCGCGTTCGCCAGGCTGCTCATGCAGCAGTTCCTGAGCCAGGCTCGCCGGGTCCGCAAACGTGTGGCCGATCAACAACCGGCCCCAGCCGCAATGCACGGCAATCGGTTCGGCGCCCAGCGGGCTGCCATCTTCCGCCAGGCGGGCTTGCAGGCGCTCGTAGGTCGGCGCCTGGCCCTTGAGCAAGCGTTGGCTGTAAGCCGCTGCGAGAGGTTTCATCAATCAGATTCCTTGTTCGCTGAGCCACAGGTTCAGCGCCGCCAGTTGCCACAGCTTGGAGCCACGCAGCGGGGTCAGTTGGCCCTGCGGGTCGGTCAACAGGCGGTCAAGCATGGCCGGGTTGAACAGGCCGCGATCCTGGCTCGGGTCCAGCAGCAGTTCTCGCACCCAGTTCAAGGTGTCGCCCTGCAAATGCTTAAGGCCCGGCACCGGGAAGTAGCCTTTCTTGCGGTCGATGACTTCGCTCGGGATGACGCGGCGCGCGGCCTCTTTGAGCACCTGCTTGCCACCGTCGGGCAACTTGAACTTGCCGGGTACGCGGGCCGAGAGTTCGACGAGGCGGTAATCCAGAAACGGCGTGCGCGCTTCCAGGCCCCAGGCCATGGTCATGTTGTCGACGCGTTTGACCGGGTCGTCCACCAGCATCACCGTGCTGTCCAGGCGCAGGGCCTTGTCCACGGCGGCGTCGGCGCCCGGCATGGCGAAATGTTCGCGCACAAAGTCACCGGCGGCGTCATTGGCGGTCAGCCATTTCGGCGCGACGGTGGCGGCGTAATCGTCGTAGCTGCGGTCGAAAAACGCGTCGCGGTAGGCGGCATACGGGTCGCTGGCGCCGTCCACTTGTGGGTACCAGTGGTAACCGGCGAACAGCTCATCGGCGCCCTGGCCGCTTTGTACCACCTTGCAATGCTTGGCCACTTCCCGCGACAGCAGGTAGAAGGCGATGCAGTCGTGGCTGACCATCGGCTCGCTCATGGCGCGGAATGCCGCCGGCAGTTGCTCGATGATTTCGCTTTCGGCGATGCGCAGTTGGTGGTGACGGGTGCCGTAGTGCTTGGCGATCAGGTCCGAGTACTGGAACTCGTCGCCGCGCTCGCCACCGGCGTCTTCAAAACCGATGGAGAAGGTCGATAAATCCTGCACGCCGACTTCACGCAGCAGGCCGACGAGCATGCTCGAATCGACACCGCCGGACAGCAGCACGCCGACGTCCACGGCGGCACGTTGGCGGATCGCCACGGCTTCGCGGGTGCTGTCGAGCACGCGGTCGGTCCAGTCTTGCAGCGTGAGGTTTTTTTCATCCTCATGGGGGCCGTAGGGCAGGGTCCACCAGGTTTTCTGCTCGGTGTCGCCATGGGCGTCGATGCGCATCCAACTCGCCGGCGGCAGCTTTTCAATGCCCGCCAGCAAGGTGCGCGGCGCCGGTACTACGGCGTGGAAGTTCAGGTAGTGGTTAAGCGCGACCGGGTCGAGGATCGGGTTGATATCGCCGCCCTTGAGCAGTGCCGGCAAGGCCGAGGCGAAGCGCAGGCGCTGGCCGGTACGCGACAGGTACAAAGGCTTCACGCCCAGGCGGTCACGGGCGATAAACAGGCGCTGCGCGTCGCGCTCCCAGATGGCAAACGCGAACATGCCGTTGAGCTTGGGCAGCAGTGCTTCGCCCCAGGCGTGGTAGCCCTTGAGCAGCACTTCGGTGTCGCCGCCGGAATAGAAGGCATAGCCCAGGGCTTCCAGTTCTTGCCGCAATTCCGGGAAGTTATAGATGGCGCCGTTGAACGCCAGCGACAGCCCAAGCTGGGCGTCGACCATCGGCTGGGCCGAGCCGTCCGACAGGTCCATGATTTTCAGGCGCCGGTGGCCCAGGGCAATCGGCCCTTGGGCGTGGAAGCCCCAGGCGTCGGGGCCGCGAGGGGCCAGGTGATGGGTGATGCGCTCAATCGCTGCCAGGTCGGCAGGTTGGGCATCGAAACGTAATTCTCCAGCTAATCCGCACATAAATTCCTTACCGGTTTTTCCGTTGGGGAGGGTCAATACTCAATACGCCCGAAGGGCGCGTACCCAGAAACTGACCCAGTGCTATGCGTGGAGTTTTAGACCGATAAGTTATAAGGCAAATTGCCGCGACGCCTGCAATCCCGCTATTTCTGTGTCGCTGCCTTGCCTCTGACCAGTGCGCGCAGGGCAAACCGATTCGGGTGGCAGGCCTCTGCCACGCTGGCCGGAACGGGCAGCGGCTCGTCGCTGAGCCAGGCTGCCAGCAACTCGCCGCACAGTGGCGCGGTAATCAGCCCGCGTGAGCCGTGGCCGCTGTTGATGTACAACCCTGGCAGCCACGGGCAAGGCGTGTCCGGCACTTGGCGGGCGTCTTTGCTGAGTACGGCATAGGCGTGTCGGAAGGCGTCCTGGTCGGCCAACGGCCCGACGATCGGCAGGTAGTCAGGGCTGGTGCAGCGGAAAGCAGCGCGGCCTTCCAACTGTTCGGGAGCCAGTGCGTCGGCGCCCAGGCGCTGCAGCAGGTCTTCAGAAATCTCCCGCAGCATTTCGAGGTTGCCGGCATGTTCGGCGACGGTGGGCGTGAGGTCTTCATTGTTGAAATCAAAACTGGCGCCCAAGGTGTGCTCGCCAAGCCGGGCGGGCGCGACGTAGCCTTCGGCGCAGACCACCGTGGCCAAGGCCGTACTCGCCGCCGTTTGCGCCAGCCGGGTGATTTGCCCGCGGATACGCTTGAGCGGCAAGTCGGCGCTCAGTGGGAACCGCTTGATGTCGGCGGCTCCAGCGAGCACCACCACACTGGCGCTTACCAGCACGCAGTCACCGTCGCGGGCCTGCCATTGGTCGTCGACCCGGTGCAGCTCCAGGGCATCGTGATGGGTGAGCACCTCAATCAGCGGATGCGCCGCTTGCCAGTGGCACAGCGCGGGCGGATGCACCCAACCGCCTTGCGGGAAAAACAGGCCGCCCTGGGCCAGGTCGATGCCGGCCTGTTGTTGCGCGTGTTCACGGTCCAGCAGGTGCAGCAACTCGGGCGCAAACGCCTCAGCCAGTTGTGCCTGGCGCTGGGCTTCCTTGGCGTCGAACGCCAGTTGCAGCACACCGCAGCCATCCCAATCGACACCTCGGTGCAGGTGCTCCAACAAACGTCGCGTGTGGCCGAAGCCGCTGAGGATCAGTTGCGACAACGCCGTGCCATGGGCCGACAGCTTGAGGTACAGCACGCCCTGCGGGTTGCCGGACGCTTCCTGGGCCAGGGCGGCGTGGCGCTCCACCAAGCTGACGCGCCAACCGCGCGCGGCCAGGCTGGCGGCAGTGGCGCAACCGGCCAAGCCGCCGCCGATGACCATGGCGTGGCGCTCGCCTTCGACAGTTGCCGGGCGGGCGAACCAGGGTTTGGCTTTGGCCGGTGGTGTCGCGTCCTCGGGCCAGCCGAGAAACTCACCGCGCAGGATCTCCCATTTATGCCCGATGCCCGGCGTGCGCTTCATCTTGAACCCGGCGGCATTGATCAGGCGCCGTACCCAGCCGGTGCTGGTAAAGGTGCTGATGGTTGAAGCCGGTGCGGCCAAGCGGGCCAGTTCGGCAAACAGTTCGGCGGTCCACATGTCGGGGTTTTTCGCCGGGGCGAAGCCGTCGAGAAACCACGCGTCAACCTGTGCATCCAGCTGCGGCAGTTGCTCCAGGGCGTCACCGATCAACAGCGTGAGGGTCACACGGCCATTGTCCAGCACCAGGCGTTGGAAGCCTGGGTGGATGGCAATGTACTGGGCCAACAATTGCTCGGCGAAGGGCGCAAGTTCCGGCCAGAGGGCGAGGGCGCGTTGCAGGTCGGCGTGGCTCAGTGGGTACTTTTCCACGCTGACAAAATGCAGGCGTGCACCGGCCACCGCGTGTTGCTCAAACAGCTGCCAGGCGCAGAGAAAATTCAAGCCGGTGCCGAAACCGGTCTCGCCAATCACCAATCGTCCGCCCGCCGGCAAGGCGGCAAAACGCTCCTGCAAATGGTTCTGTTCGAGGAACACATAGCGGGTTTCTTCAAGGCCGGATTTGTCGGAAAAATACACATCGTCGAAGACCCGCGAGTGCGGGCGACCTTGGTCATCCCAGTCGAGCTGGGCGTGGGTGATGGGGTTCATGGGCGGCTCGGTAAAGACAAGGCGGCCATTCTAGCTGATCAATAGACGTTGAATTGACCCAAGGCAACTACGTGTGGAATTTCCTCCCGCGCATTGTTGCCCAATCCGCTAGTCTTGAGCCATCTTGAAACGGAGCTGCCCATGTTCGAATCCGCCGAAATCGGTCACGCCATCGACAAAGACACCTACGACGCCGAAGTGCCGGCCCTGCGCGAGGCCTTGTTGGAGGTGCAGTACGAGCTGCAACAGCAGAAGCGCTTCCCGGTGATCATCCTGATCAACGGCATTGAAGGCGCCGGCAAGGGCGAGACCGTCAAGCTGCTCAATGAATGGATGGACCCACGCCTGATCGAGGTGCGCACCTTCGACCAGCAGACCGACGAAGAACTGGCGCGCCCGCCGGCCTGGCGCTACTGGCGGCAACTGCCCGCCAAAGGCCGCATGGGCATCTTTTTTGGCAACTGGTACAGCCAGATGCTGCAAGGCCGGGTGCACGGCCAGCTCAAGAACGCCCGCCTGGACCAGGCCATCGCCGGTGCCGAGCGCCTGGAAAAGATGCTCTGTGACGAAGGCGCGTTGATCTTCAAGTTCTGGTTCCACTTGTCCAAGAAGCAGATGAAAGCGCGGCTCAAGGCCTTGGCCGATGACCCGCTGCACAGCTGGCGCATCAGCCCGCTGGACTGGCAGCAATCGGAGACCTACGACAAGTTTGTGCATTTTGGCGAGCGCATTCTGCGCCGCACCAGCCGTGACTACGCGCCGTGGCACGTGATCGAAGGCGTTGACGCTAATTACCGCAGCCTCACCGTGGGCAAAATCCTGCTTGAGAGCCTGCAAAATGCCTTGAAACTGCCCAAGGGCAAGGCCAGCGGCATGAACCCGGCGCCGTTGTTGGCGTCGGTGGACCGCAAGAGCCTGCTCGACAGCCTCGACATGACCTTGCACCTGGACAAGGACGATTACGAAGAACAGCTGATCACCGAACAGGCGCGCTTCTCCGGCCTGATGCGCGACAAACGCATGCGCAAGCACGCGCTGGTCACCGTATTCGAAGGCAACGACGCGGCGGGCAAAGGCGGGGCGATCCGGCGGGTGGCGGCGGCGCTGGACCCGCGCCAGTATCACATCGTGCCGATTGCCGCGCCGAGTGAAGACGAGCGTGCCCAGCCTTACCTGTGGCGGTTCTGGCAGAAGATCCCGGCACGCGGCATGTTCACTGTGTTCGACCGTTCGTGGTACGGCCGCGTGTTGGTGGAGCGCATCGAAGGCTTCTGCACCCCGGCGGACTGGATGCGGGCCTACGGCGAGATCAATGACTTTGAAGAGCAGCTGCGCGACGCGGGGGTGATCGTGGTCAAGTTCTGGCTGGCCATCGACAAACAGACCCAGCTGGAGCGCTTCCAGGCCCGTGAGGAGATCCCGTTCAAGCGCTTCAAGATCACCGAGGACGATTGGCGTAACCGCGACAAGTGGGACGACTACCGCGCCGCCGTGGGCGATATGGTCGACCGCACCAGCACGGAAGTCTCGCCGTGGACCCTGGTGGAAGCCAACGACAAGCGCTGGGCGCGGGTCAAGGTGCTGCGCACCATCAACCGCGCGCTGGAAGAGGCGTTCGATAAGACTGACAAGCACGATAAGAAGACAAAGAAATAGCGTTGTCTGTGGTGAGCGGGTTTGTTGTGGCGAGCGGCCCGACAAGCCTGCTCGCCACAACAAGTGGGCGAGCCACAAGGCAGTGTTCTGCACCATGCTTTTGTATCTACCGGGTGAATGATCATCGCAGTCAGGAGGGCCCGGTTCTATCCTCGATCCATCTCCCAACAACGACAAGATCGAGGTAGCCCATGCGTGAAGTAGTGATCGTCGACAGCGTGCGAACCGGCCTGGCCAAATCCTTTCGCGGCAAGTTCAACCAGACCCGTCCCGATGACATGGCGGCCCATTGCGTCAACGCCCTGCTGACTCGCCATGGCATCGACCCGGCGACGGTCGAGGATTGCATCGTCGGTGCCGGCTCCAATGAAGGTGCCCAGGGCTACAACATCGGGCGCAATGTGGCGGTGCTCTCGCAATTGGGCGCCGGTACCGCTGGGATGACCCTTAACCGCTTCTGCTCCTCAGGCTTGCAGGCGATTGCCATTGCCGCCAACCAGATTGCCTCGGGTTGCAGCGACATTATCGTCGCCGGTGGCGTTGAGTCGATCAGCCTGACCATGAAAAGCGTCAACACGGACAACCTGATCAACCCGCTGCTTAAAGAGCAGGTGCCGGGCATCTACTTCCCCATGGGCCAGACGGCTGAGATTGTCGCGCGCCGTTATCACGTCAGCCGTGAGGAGCAAGACCTGTACGCCCTGCAAAGCCAGCAGCGCACCGCCCAGGCCCAGGCTGATGGTTTGTTCAGTGATGAGATCGTGCCGATGGCGGTGAAGTACAAGGTCGAGGACAAGCACACCGGCGAAGTGCAGGTGCTGGAGGGCGTGGTTGATCGCGACGACTGCAACCGACCTGACACCACGCTCGCCAGCCTGCAAGGGTTGAAACCGGTCTTCGCCGAGGATGGCTCGGTGACAGCCGGCAACTCCTCGCAGCTCTCCGACGGCGCCTCGATGACGCTGGTGATGAGCCTGGAAAAAGCCCTGCAATTGGGCCTCAAGCCCAAGGCGTTTTTCCGAGGCTTTACCGTGGCCGGTTGTGAGCCGGACGAGATGGGCATCGGCCCGGTGTTCTCGGTGCCCAAGTTGCTCAAGGCCAAGGGCTTGCAGGTGGCGGATATCGACCTGTGGGAACTCAATGAAGCGTTTGCCTCGCAGTGCCTGTATGCGCGTGACCGGTTGGAAATTGATAACGCCAAGTACAACGTCAACGGCGGCTCGATCTCGATTGGGCACCCCTTCGGCATGACCGGTTCGCGGCAAGTCGGGCATTTGGTTCGCGAGCTGCAACGACGCAATCTGCGTTACGGCATTGTCACCATGTGCGTGGGCGGCGGCATGGGCGCCACCGGCCTGTTTGAAGCCGTACGCTAAATCTCACTGGAAAAACATGGGCCCATGTGGGCGCTGGCTTGCCTGCGATGGCGGTGTATCAGTCGAGATTTTTTTGTCTGACCCACCGCCATCGCAGGCAAGCCAGCTCCCACCTTTGATTTGGGGTGTTGTGGAAAATATCGCTCGCCAAGGCCCCCCTTGGTCCACCTAGAATGCCCGTTCCACTTCCTCAGGCATTCGGGGCACTCATGCACATCTCTTCCGGCCGCTGGGTCTATGGCTTCGGCTTGACCCTGCTGACCGCGTTTCTGTGGGGCATTCTGCCGATCAAACTCAAACAAGTGCTACAGGTGATGGACCCGGTGACCGTCACCTGGTTTCGCCTGATCGTCGCCGGCAGCTGCTTATTTATCTACCTGGCCCTCACCAAACGCCTGCCCAGCCGCAAGGTCCTGGGTCCCAAGGGCGGCTGGCTGGTAGCCATGGCGGTGTGCGGGCTGGTGGGCAACTACGTGCTGTATCTGGTCGGGCTGAAAATGCTCAGCCCTGGCACGGCGCAGTTGGTGGTGCAGATGGGGCCGATCTTTCTGATGGTCGCCAGCGTGTTTGTGTTCAAGGAGCGTTTCAGCCTGGGGCAAGGCATGGGCCTGGTGGTGCTGATCATTGGCTTCGGGCTGTTTTTCAACCAGCGCCTGGTGGAAATGCTGACCTCCTTGGGCACCTACACCGCCGGGGTGTTGACGATTCTGCTCGCTACGACCATTTGGGTGTTTTATGCCTTGGGTCAGAAGCAGTTGCTGACGGTGTGGAATTCGCTGCAGGTGATGATGGTGATTTATCTGTCGTGCGCCGTGCTGCTCACGCCGTGGGCGCATCCGCTGGAGGCGTTGCAGTTGAGCCCGCTGCAGGGCTGGCTGTTGCTGGCGTGCTGCATGAATACGCTGGTGGCTTACGGTGCGTTTGCCGAAGCCCTGGCGCATTGGGAGGCTTCGCGGGTCAGTGCGACGTTGGCGTTGACGCCGTTGGTGACGTTTGTGGCGGTGGCGTTGGCGGCGTGGTTATGGCCGGATTTTGTGCAGGCCGAAGAGATTAATGCTCTGGGTTACGCCGGGGCGTTGGTGGTGGTGTTGGGGTCGGCGACTGTGGCGCTGGCGCCGTCGTTGCTGGCTGGGCTCAGGGCGCGGCGGGTGCGGCTGGCGTCTTAATGGCCGGCGAGGCGGCGGCGAAGCTTTATTTTTTGTAAACCGGTTCAAATGTGGGAGCTGGCTTGCCTGCGATGGCGGTATGTGGGTTGGCTGGGGTATCTATTCGGAGTACATATCCGTTGCTGCGGTAACGGCTGAGTATGGTTCCGCTCTTACAGCGGGTCACTTTTTGAAGGACCAAAAAGTAACCAAAAAGTCCTCGCCCCACCACTCGGTGCCTCGCCTAGGCTCGGCATGCCCGCACGCAGGCTTGAATCCGTGGGCCGCCGCGATGGGCCATCCTTGGCCCAGCGCGGCTAACCCGGCGTCCTGCCGGGTTACCCACGGATTCAAGCCTGCGTTCGGCCATCGTGGTTAACGGGGCGCCTTAGATCAAGATCAAGATCAAAAGCAGATCAAAAGCCTGAGCTTAATGACCGGCTTCCAGCATGTTTTCCGGGCGTACCCACTGGTCGAACTCTTCATCGGTGAGGTAGCCCAGGTCCAGCGCAGCCTCACGTAGCGTCAGGCCTTCGGCGTAAGCCTTTTTGGCGATCTGCGCCGACTTGTCGTAGCCGATGTGCGGGTTGAGCGCTGTCACCAGCATCAGGCCGCGCTCCAAGTGCTCGGCCATTTGCTCGGCGTCGGGCTCAAGGCCGGCGATGCAGTGTTCCTGGAAGTTGTTGCAACCGTCGGCCAGCAGGCGGATCGACTCCAGCAGGTTGTGGATGATCACCGGCTTGTACACGTTCAACTGCAAGTGGCCTTGGCTGGCGGCAATGCCGATGGTCACGTCATTGCCCAGCACCTGGCAGGCCAGCATCGACAGCGCTTCGCACTGCGTGGGGTTGACCTTGCCCGGCATGATCGAGCTGCCCGGCTCGTTGGCCGGCAGTTTCACTTCTGCCAACCCGGCGCGTGGGCCGGAGCCGAGCAGGCGCAGGTCGTTGGCGAGTTTCATCAGGGCCACGGCCAGGGTTTTTAGGGCGCCGTGCAGGGTTACCAGCGGCTCATGGCCGGAGAGGGCGGCAAATTTGTTCGGTGCGGTGACGAATGGCAGCCCTGACAGCGCGGCCAGTTCGGCGGCAATCGCCTCGCCAAAGCCGTGGGGCGAATTGAGCCCGGTACCGACGGCGGTGCCGCCTTGGGCCAGTTCGCAGACTGGGGGCAGGGCGCTGCGGATCGCGCGTTCGGCGTAATCGAGCTGTGCGATAAACGCTGAGACTTCCTGGCCAAAGGTGATCGGCGTGGCGTCCATCATGTGGGTGCGGCCGGTCTTGACCAGCTTCATGTGCCGCGCCGACAGTTCCGCCAGCCCACCCGACAGGTGGGTGATCGCCGGCAGCAGCTGTTTGTTCACCGCCTGCACCGTCGCGATGCTCATGGCGGTGGGGAAGCAGTCGTTGGAACTCTGGGAGCGGTTCACATGATCGTTAGGGTGCACCGGGCTCTTGCCGCCGCGGGTCTTGCCCGACAGCTCGTTGGCACGGCCGGCGATCACTTCGTTGGCGTTCATGTTGCTCTGGGTGCCGCTGCCGGTCTGCCACACCACCAGCGGGAACTGGTCGTCATGTTGACCGTCGAGCACTTCATCGGCGGCCTGTTCGATCAGGCGGGCGATGTCGGCGGGCAAATCGCCATTGCGGTCGTTGACCCGCGCCGCAGCTTTCTTGATCAGGGCCAGGGCGTGCAGTACCGCCAATGGCATGCGTTGCTCGCCGATGGCGAAGTTCACCAGTGAACGTTGGGTCTGCGCGCCCCAGTAAGCGTCATCCGGGACATGGACTTCTCCCAGGCTGTCGGTTTCGATACGGCTCATCGGGCACACTCCTTCAGGTTCGTTTGCGCAGTTTAGGCCGTGATGGGCTTTGGGGGTTCCCTAAAAGACTTTTCATCGGATGCAAGTCCCGCAAAACCAGGCCCAATAGGGCCTGGGGTTGAGCCGGGAGGTTTTTTAGGCGCAGAATGGGCGCCCTTGGGGTCTTACCTCGCCTGCTAGAAAGGAAACTCGATGACTCGTCTTCGTGCCATCTGTACCGCGGTTGCTCTGGTTTGCGCCAGCGGCCAAGTCTTTGCCGATACCGCCAGCCATAACGCCAGTGCCGAAGCCTTCCTTACCCTGGCCCACGCTGACAAGCTGGGTACCCCGGTGTACATGCAAGTGCAGCAAATGTTCGCCCAGCGTTTCGAACAGACCAAGGCGCCTGCCGCCAAGCAGTCCGTACTGGACACCTACCAGGCCAAGGCTAACGCTGCCCTGGACCAGGCTATCGGCTGGCCGAAGCTGAAACCGGACATGGTCAAGCTCTACACCACTAACTTCAGCGAATCCGAGCTCAAGGACCTGGTTGCGTTCTACCAGTCGCCACTGGGCAAGAAAGTCCTGGAAAAAATGCCGCAACTGACCCAGCAATCGGCGCAGATGACCCAGGCCAAGCTGGAAAGCGCCGTGCCGGTGGTGAACAAGCTGTTGGAAGACATGACCAACGAGCTGACGCCTAAAGCTGCTGCACCGGCCAAGAAGAAGTAAGCAGGAATGACCATGCAACAGCGTATCGAAACGGCGCTCGCCGCCCTGAGCCCGCAACACATGAGCGTGCTGGATGAAAGCCACATGCACAGCCGTGGGTTGCAGACCCACTTCAAGGCCGTGCTGGTCAGCCAGCAGTTCGAGGGGCTTAACCGCGTCAAGCGCCACCAGACGGTCTACGCCACGTTGGGTGACCTGATGAGCGAATTTCATGCGTTGGCGCTGCATACCTACACGCCTGAAGAATGGGCGAGAATCGACGCAGCCCCGGCCTCGCCGACCTGCGCCGGCGGGCATTGAATATCGCCTCGACCCGCGCGAGCGGGTCGAGGCGATGCCAGCCCCGGATACATAAAATATCTTCCAGTACCACCTTGCTCCCCCCCCAACATCCTTAGGCTTTCAAGACTACTTATTCAGAAATAGGGTCTTGAGGTCATGTCTAATTCCATCCATCGAAATACGCCATCCCTGGCCGCTTTCGACCCGCGTGGATTGATCGTCCGTAACATCGAGTATCACCGCTCAAGGGCACAGGTTGAGCCGCAAGTGCGTATCCATCGTCAGGTGTTTGGCAGTTCTGGCTTGATGATTGAGCAGTGGGATCCGCGGCTGTTGCAATTGTCGCGTTCACAGGCTGGCACTCAGGCCAATCAACGCACGGTCTACAGTCTTGGCGGGCATGCGTTGCGCATCGACAGCGTGGATGCCGGCTGGCGGCTTACGTTGCCGGGTGAGGCCGGGCAGTTACTGGAAGAGTGGGATGGGCGGGGCGCCCATCAGGCGCATCACTACGACCAATACGTGCGGCCCGTCGCCGTATTCGAGCAGGCGGCCAATGACGAGCAACCCCTGTGTGTCGAGCGTCTTGCCTACGCTTCACGCTCGGACGAAGAGGCCGCACGCAATCGCTGTGGCCAGGTGATTCGTCATGATGACGGCGGCGGTTCGTTGTTCCACGAGTTTTATGGGCTGCACGGCGGGGTTGTCCAGCAGACTCGACGCTTCCGGCAGGCGAGCGCTGTGCTGGGTTGGCCGCTGCTCGATGTACAACGCGACGTGCGCCTGGAACCTGAGCGTTTCCAGACATCAACGGGTTTCAACGCGCTGGGTGAGCGCCTGCATCATGTGGATGCCAAGGGCAATCACCTTGAGTATGCCTATGGCATTGACGGCCAGCCGGCGAGCATCTTTGTGTTGCCCACGGGCGGCGTGCGCACGCAGTTAATGGGCCAGCGTCGCTACAATGCGGCGGGTCAAGTGATCAGTGAGCGCGCCGGGAATGGCGTTGTGCGTACCTTGCTCTACCGTGAAGCCGATGGTCGCTTGCGGCAGATGAGTGCCCGTGTGCAAGGGCCGACGAGCACAGCGCTGCAAGATCTGACCTACGATTATGATTGCGTCGGCAACATTGTGCGGATCGACGATCTGGCCCAGCCGACACAATGGTCGAGCAACACCCGGATCAGTTCGGCCAGCGTCTATGAGTACGACACGTTATCGCAATTGACCAAGGCCACCGGGCGCGAAACCGCCGGCAACAAGGGTGGCCCCGCGTTACCGGCGAGGGTGGCGTTCGGGTCGACTGACGACAGCGTCTGGCGTCGTTACACCCAGCAGTTCAGCTATGACGCGGCCGGCAATTTGCTTGAGTTGCAGCATGTGCCCAGCAGCGGCACGGGTTTCACGCGCCAGATGAGCGTGGCCGCCCGCAGCAATCATTTCGTGCCGCAGGCCGATGGCAGTGCTGTGCCGGGGTTGGGGCAGGACTTTGACCGCAACGGCAATTTGCAAGCGCTGGAGGGCGACCATGGGATGGGCTGGGATGTGCGCAATCAACTGGTGCGCATCACGCAGGTGTTGCGCGAGGGAGGAAACGACGATGAGGAACGCTACGCGTACGATGCGACCGGTCGACGCCTCCTCAAGCACCGGGTAACCCAAGCCAAGGGCGTGGTGCATACGGCGCAGGTGCGCTACTTGCCAGGATTGGAGATTCGCCATGACAGTGCAACGGGTGAGCAACTGAATGTACTCAACCTCGACGTCGGTACCCTCACCGTTCGGGTACTGTCCTGGGATCGTCACCCTTCGGGGGGCCGCCAGGATGTGCAGATCCGTTATGGCTTGTCGGACCACTTGGGCAGCAGCACTATGGAGCTGGGCGAGCAGGCACAACTGCTCAGCCAAGAAAGCTACTATCCCTACGGCGGTACCGCGTGGTGGGCGGCGAAAAGCGCCAGCGAAGCGAGCTATAAATTCATCCGTTATTCGGGCAAGGAGCGCGATGCCAGTGGGCTGTCCTACTACGGCTTCAGGTATTACGCGCCGTGGTTGTGTCGCTGGATCAGCCCGGACCCGACCGGCGATGCCGATGGCTTGAATGTGTACGCCATGGTTGGCGGTAACCCCATTACCAAGGTTGATAAGCAGGGGTTGGCGGCGACACCGGCTTTGGAGCAGCCGCGCCAGATGCAACTGCGCAGGCTGTCCATCAGCCGCAGGCTCGCGCTGATGGAGCGCGTTTTTCGACCCAGGATACAGGCCGGTTCATCGGCCGCGATTCGTGATGGTTTATCCACCTACATCTCCAATACCCTTTGGACGGGCGTCGATCTGGCGGTCTTCAACACCCTCCAGCCCACGGCGCAACGCAACCAAATCTTGCGCATTACCGTCGCGGTGCTGGATGCAGTGTCTACGGCACATATGAGCACCGGTATCGCCGGTAACTGGACGCAACATGCGCCACAGATCGGTGCTCTTTTTGCAGGTGCCGCGGGTATGGGGTATGCCGTTTATGGCGACTCGATAGGTGATCAAGCGGAGCACAGCTGGGACCCGGTGGCGGTCCAGCGGTTGGGCGGGCATGTGCGCTCGCTCTCCAGGGAACTCGTGCAGCAGGTCATGCGTGGGCACGGTACCGGCGTCTCCTGGGGCAGCACGCCCCTGCGGGGCAGGGTGACGCGCACCGCCGGGGCGACGGCGGCCTATGCCCTTGCAACCGTGGCTAACGCGGTATACGGCGGGGAAGTACCTGTGCTGATGCAACCTAATGTCTCACCTGCAATAGAAGCTTACGACGGAGCGATGGGAACGATGATTCGTGGCGGTCACCCGACGGCCGTCCACGATCCCCATGGCCAAACCCTGCAGCTGCCGGACCCTGTCGCGACGATGCACGGTGGGCTGAGCAGAATGTTCAATCAGGTGTGGACGCACTGGGCCGCGTCCGGTGTCGAGGCATTGGCCGTTGCGCTGACGGGCTTACCCGTGGCCGCCCAGGGCCGGATGACGCGCAATATTGTGATGGCGGCCCGCGGCATGATTTCCGCGCTGACCGAATGGCGTGGCTTTTTCGTACAGTTTGCCAGGGGCGGGTATTCGACCTTGGCGACGGCCTGGCGCCGAGCCCCGCGGCCTAACTAAGTAGGAGGGTGAATGGGCTGGCGCAGCGGCTCATTCATATATCGACACACTACATTGCCCTCAGTACCGCGTGTGCGTGTGAGCTATCTCTAGGCTTGGCTGATCTTTTGCTATTCGGGTTATTGCGCCATGTCTTATCTGCTACACCAACATACGCCCACGCTATCGGCCATTGACCCTCGTGGCTTGGCTGTCCGCAGTGTGGCCTACCATCGTGACACCTCCCAGGATCAGCCCCGCGCACGTATCGGCCGTCGGGTGTTTGGCAGCCAAGGTTGGCTGCTGGAACAGTGGGACCCTCGGCTGCACGCGCTGAGTGAGTCGGCACCGGCCACCGTCAGCCCCAATCAGCGCCAGTATTACAGCCTCTCGGGGCAATTGCTGCGTACCGACAGTGTGGACGCCGGCTGGCAGATGTCACTGTTGGGCGTGGGCGGTCAAGTGCTGGAGCGCTGGGACGCCCGAGGCTCTCACCAGTGTTATGAGTACGATCCCCAGGTGCGCCCTTTGGCCATCTTCGAACAAGCGGCGGATCAGCCGGCGCGGCGCTGTGTCGAGCGCCTGACTTATGCGGCAGCCGAGCCCGCCGAGGTGGCCGGCAACCGTTGTGGTCGACTGATTCGTCATGCGGACCCGGCCGGTGTTTTGTTGATGGGTGAGTACGGGGTCGGTGGGAGCGTCATCAAGCAGACTCGACGGTTTCGCATGGATACTTCGACAGTTGACTGGCCATCGAGCGATGAGAATCAAGCCGAACAGCTAGAGCCCAACGCCCATACCACGACCTGGCGCTACGATGCCCTGGGGGCGCTGTTGGAGCAGATCGACGCCAAGGGCAATCGCCGGCACAGGCGCTATGGGCAACAAGGCTGGCTGCTGGAGGTTGCTCTGACCCTACGCGGGGGCACGCGCCAAGTGTTGATGAACCAGCGTGTGTACAACGCCAGCGGTCTGGTGGAATCCGAACGGATGGGCAATGACGTCACCAAGATGGCGAAATACGCCGCTGAGGATAATCGTTTGTTGCAGCTGACGGTGTATCGCAAGGGCGAGGCCGCCAAGCCTCTGCAGGACCTTGTGTACGAGTACGACCCAGTAGGTAACATCCTCAGCCTCAGCGACCAGGCCCAGCCGACTAAATGGCACAGCAATGCTCGCATTGATGCGGTCAGTCGTTACCAGTACGACAGTTTGTACCAGTTAACCCAGGCCAGCGGTCGGGAAAATGCCGGCAACAGCGGTGGTCAGGCAAGTGCGCAGCGGATGACGTTCGGTGCAACCGACCCCGGACTCTGGCGCAATTACACCCAGCATTATACCTACGATGAGAATGGCAACTTGACACGCCTTCGCCATGTGCCGAGCAGTGGAGCAGGTTATACCCGGGACATGAATGTAGCTGTGGGCAGCAATCGCGCCTTGTCGGCCACTGACGGTGCGCCGCAACAATGGGCAACGATGTTTGATGCCAACGGTAATCAGCAAATGCTGGGCGGCGGCCAGCAGCTAGGCTGGAACGTGCGTAACCAACTCACTCACGCGACCCAGGTGCAGCGAGAGCAGGGTGACCCTGATGTGGAAAGTTATCTCTACGACAGTCAGGGCCAGCGGGCAGCCAAAATCAGAAGTCAGCAGGTTGCCGAGAAACCCCATGCACATATCACGTGTTACTTGCCGGGTTTGCACCTGCATATACAACCTGGCAAGCGCTTGAGCGTGCTGGACATTGATACGGGCGGCGGCCGGGTCACGGTGTTGCAGTGGGAGGCCGGTGGCCCCAGTGATATGAGTGAAGAACAGTTGCAATTCAGTATCCTTGATCACCTCAATAGCCATTTACTGGAGCTGGACGAGCAAGCGCAGTTGTTGAGCCAGGAGCATTATTATCCTTATGGCGCAACGGCGTGGTGGGCTACCAACGGTACGCAGCGGGCCACCTATAAGATTCGCCGCTACGCGGGTAAGGAGCGCGACGCGACAGGGTTGTATTACTACGGATCGCGGTATTACGCGCCGTGGTTGCAACGCTGGATCAGCCCGGACCCATTGGGTGATGTGGACGGTCTGAATCTGTACGCGCTGACGTTGGGCAACCCCCTGCGATTCACGGACGCCGACGGCACGCAAACGTCGTTTGGCGAACAATTTCAACCCAGTCGAGGCGATATCATTTTCGGTAAGGGGAGTACCGTGGCTAGCTACCGCAGCTTCTGGTCAAAGCTGACGGCACGCGGGGACGCAATGGTCACCTATTTCGGGGTTAAAGAGCTGGGGGCGGCGATGGCGAGGTTGAAAAAAGAAAGTGTCTCCACGTTCATTGAGTACGGGGAGGGCAGACTCAGCGTCGACGAGTTCGAGCAACGGCTCGAGGTGCACGGCGCACCGGTTGCACAGCAGTTCTATGACGCCATTAAGTCGAAGTATGCGGGCTGTACGTCGACCGCCGCCAACCGAGAGTTCGCGAAGAAATTCGTGAGTGACTATTCTTCTGGCACCTATTCGTTTGAGCAAACCCTTTTAGACCATGGCATGAGCTTGAGTACGTTCGAGGGCAAGCTGGTCAGCCGCGCCAGTAAGTCGGCTTTGAAGACTCTGACGGACCCTCAGAGCATTCGCCAAGTGCATTTTGCGCTTGATCATCTGGATATGGGCAACGTGATCAATAAGACCGAGACTTCTTTCGCAGGTTCGGAGCTGCGCTGGCTTTATCGGCATCGATCACGCGTGCCAGGCCATGTGACTTTCTATCACCAGAAACAACAGGTTGAGGCCCCTTGGCGGTCCGACCCCTCCCTTTGGCGTCGCTACAAACCGGTCAGCTCAATATCCAGCGCCAGGGTTTCAGGGCGGGCCACACACTGACTGAACGGATCAGCGTGGCCGCCTTGCAACGGTGAGGTGGCCACGCTGGCCCAGGCTTTACTGTTCAGTCAATGGGGTTGCCTGGAGTGCTCCCTCCGTGTCGTTTTCATCCTCGTTGACGGTGTACCAGGCCCAATAGGTGGCGCGCCGCATGAATCCTCCTGCGGTCAGTGTCTGTGTCGGGCGTCCGAGAGGGTCGTAGAATTGTCGGTCGCTGTGGCCCAGTTCGCGCATGGATTGATCGTTGACGTAGGCGTGCTTGTCGGCGAAGTAGGGGCGGTAGACGCGAACGACCAGGCCCTTGTTGTTGTATTCGACACGCTCGCTGACGCGCCAGCGGGGGGCGGCTTGCACTTGGCGCAGCTGTTTTTTGAAGGTGCCGGGTGCCGTATCAGGTATTTCGTCGACCAGCAGATTGCCCTGGTCGTCGACCGCATTGGCCAGGCCTGGCTCAGTCTTTTGCTTGGTCTGCAAGGTACGACCAAAGCCATCCCAACAGGTCAAGGTCATGCGGATCTGTTGGGCGGCATCGTCCGGGTAGCGGTCGGCTTGCAACATGAGCCCATGTACCGGTGTCTGGCTGGCTTTGTCGATCAACGCCTTGAGGTGTTTTTCGCTGCCGCTGAGCACCTGGCGACCGCTCAGGCGTACCCGCGTGCTCATACGTATATGCCCGCTGGGGAGCAGATAGGCTTTAGTGATCCACTCTGGCTTGACCAAGGCCAAGTCGATTGCACCCATCCAACTGAACGGTGCGTAGCAGTGTGTGCTGGCCATTTTCTGCAACACGCTTTGCGCATGCTCTATGGCAAACTCGGGTGTTACATGCTTGAGCGGGCGGTAGCTTTCCAATGCGTCGAAACCCACTCTGCGACTTTGTTCGTGACCGTGAAAGGTGTTGGTGAGCAGTTGCCCGAAACCGTCGTAAAGCGCTTCTTGAATATTGCCATTGGGGTCGACAATTTTTGTCGGCAGCAGCAATTGATAGTCGTATTCGGCTTTGGTCACGCAACCGTCGGGCATTTTTACTTGCACGGTTTGCAACACGTAGGGGTCATAGTAAAGCCTTGTTTCGCCATGGGCCTCGGTGGCCCGCAGCGCCCTTATCCGGTAAAACTGGGTGGCCTTGCCATAGCGGGGAAAGTGCCGGCGAATCGACCACAGGCGATTTTCCTCGGGCGGCACCTCGCCGTCGAATAGAAAAAACAACGCCATGGTGTGATAGCCGCTGTCGCTGAGCTTTTGCACCAGGTTAACGGCAGGTTGGTTGGGCATCGCCGGTATGTCCTTGTAAACATCCAGGGCGTTGTCATTCAGTTCTGCGGTTTCCAGGTAATCGGTCAAGGCCTGGGCAGTGGCGACGCCGGGCGCCAGGGTTTTACCGAGACTACCGGCTTGCCGATAGCGCTGCACCGACAAGCTGCTCAGTTCACGCTTGGCACCTGCGGCCAATGGCCCGTCGCTGTTGTCGATGAACCATTCATAGGCGATACGCCCAAGGTCTAACCCCAAGGCCGTGGGGGCTTTGCCCAGCACCAGGGTATTTTGTCGTTGGCGGTACGGCAAGGCCAGACGCCAGTGTTGTGCGTCGTCCAGATGAATGTGTTGTGCCAGCGTTTCGCTCAGGTAATAGGACTGTTGCGCGCTGTCATGGGTATCGCGCCACCAGCGCTTGTGATGCTCATCGACCAGCACGGTGGGCGGTGAGCTGTTGGCGCTTGTACGGCGGGCATAGTGCAGGGTGACGCCATGCACCAGGTAACCATAGGCATCCCAGCGCAGGTTGATCTGGTGCTGGCACACGGGATCATCTTCCACCCCTTCATATTGATAGCTGATCGACTCCAGGGCTAATGGAAGTAGCCGGGCATAGGGTGTATGGGCACTGTTCGGCGCCAGCTCACGGATCAGATAACGCTGTTGCGTGACTGTATAGGGCACTGCGCCTTGCGCCGGGTCCGCCGCTGTCACCTCCACCCGTAGCACGCTGCCGCTGAGTGCGCGTGCCACTTCGCGTGCCAGCGACGGCGCAGGATCGCTGATCAAGTCGTCGTGATGATCCAGCGGCTGTGCCCCGGACGTCGCCCTGTATCGGCTGACCAGCGTGCGACCCATGGCCTTGGCCTGTGGGTCGTGAGTACTGTGGCCGAGGGTGGGCATGTCGATGGATTGCCCGGTATGAAACCAGGTTTTGGTGCGCACGGGTGCGCTGAAACCCTGGGTGTGTTGTGTGTCTTTGCTGCTTTCGGTGTCGGTTTGCAGCACAAGCCCGAAGCCACGAAATTCGCGATCCGTGCGGTCGTAATAAGCCTGGCGATAGCGCCAGTGTTGGGTCAGTTGGTTGCCGGTAATTTCGTCTCGCTGCGTGTGTTGACTGACCAGCAGCAGCGCAAAGGGTAAATGGCAGATAGCAGGCTGGCCGTTGCCTTGGCGCTCACGTTTTTCATCCAGCCATTGCTGGGCACTGCTGCGATACTTGATCGAGGACTGAGCGCCCATGTTGTTGTTGGTTCGCAGGAGCAACCAGGGTTTTTGGGTGAAAAAGTCGTAGCGCCAATGTACGCGGGTCTGGTGGGCGGCGGTCAGGATCAGGCTCGGACAGCCCAGGCCGCTCACGTCGACGACGTTGACCTGACATTGGTCGTCATACCGCACGCCCTCTGGCCACGGCACGTTGATCGCCTTTGCCTCGAAGCCGTTACCACCTTTATTGAGGAAAATACTCAGGTGAGCGGCGCTCAAATACAAAAAGTCCGTAGCACCCCCTCCATTCAGGTCGACGAGCAGTACATTGGCCGCCTTGAACGTTTCATATAGGAACGGCAACGTGGCGAACACAAACCCCCGGGCAAAACGTCCTCGACCCAGGTTTGGCCAACATTTCACTTCGTTATGGCGGATACGCACCAGATGCTGCTGGCCCGTGGCGAGCACATCACTGAACGCCACCAGTTCGTTGGGCGAAGCGGAAACGATCGGCAAAGCGTCGTCGAGCGTATGAGGCACCTCGATGGCGGGCGCGAAGCCGGTGTTTCGGCGAGAGGCATACAGGCGCACGCTACGGGGGCCGATCATGGCAACGTCATGATGCCCGGCCCCCATCAAATCGGCGAGTATTCCCTGGGGATGGAAGAATTCTGACGGGAACGCATCGAACGGCGTGAAGGTTGACCAATTGCGCTGTTCGTCCAGGCTGAAAAAGCCGCTCATCCCCGGTTGGGCAACCAGCCAGTCCAGACGGCCATCACCGTTCACATCGGCCAGCGCCTGGTGGATGGGCCGGGTGCTGTCGGCGACCGGTACCCGCGCCAACGCCTGGGCAGCGCCGTAAATCATCTCGTCGCCGGTTTGCGTGTATTGCGCCCTGAGCGGTTCACGGTAGTACCAACTCTTTTCAGCGCGATACAACACACCGGGTATGCCTTCGCCATACAAATCGACCAGTTGATAACGATCGCTGTCATGCAGCCCGGGCAGCGAACTAAACGGCCGATAGCGGCTCGGGTCCACCTTGAGCTGGCTTGATTGGTAAAAACACTCCAGCGGCGGGCGGCTCACGCTATTGCCCGAGCGGTCGAAGGCCTGCTCATGGGCCCCAGTCAACAGGCTGACATGGCTGTGGGCGCGGTATTCCAGCAGCAGACGTTTGACCAGCACCGGGTCGGCGCCCATTTGCGCTTCTTTGGGAAAGTGGTGATACATCAGAATCTGGCTGCAACAGCGCAGGGTGCGTAACTCGAAGCCGAACGAAAAATCCGAGCAGGGGTCGGGCCGTTCCGGCCATTTGCGAGTGGTCGTAAACGTCGGCCGCTGATCCAGTTCAAGGGCCCGTTCGCCATAGTCAAAGAGCAACTGAAAGTGCCAGCCCATGTCCGGCTCATCGTCGGTCTGCCACAGGTAAAGCTGTTCCTGCTCCCTGGCGGTGAAGTTGCCGTAGCAGACCCGCTCCAGGTAGTGCTGGGCGCGACAGTCCCTCGGGTAGCGTGAGTGATCGGTTTCTTTTCTGTAGTGATAATAAATGTGCTCGCCGTGGGCATTCAGGCTTTCCTGCAACAACCATTGCGCCACATGGTGCGGGTGGTCCGGATCGGCAATCCGGGCCAACGGGGTTTTCCCGTAAAAGTGCTGACTGCCATCGGCACTTTGTATCAACCAGAAGCCTGCCGTATCGGTTGCACTATGCCAGTGCTCGATAAGGTCGAAGTGGCTTTCGAGCCTGGGAAAGTGCCGGGTGACCGTGTATGCAATGGTCAGTGGCAAACCCTTGAACGAGGTCGGGCGGCGGCTGACGATTGCACCCTCGGCATCGCGTTCGGGTAGCCATATGTGCGCGTCGGGGCCCACCAGTACGTCGTGTTCGGTGTAGGCCGGCACGCCATGGGAGGTACGCCGGCTGACGGCTGGCAGGGGCACCCCCCAACCCAACCCGAAGGGGCCGTTACCGGCGCTGCTGTGGTAGGCCAGCGACATGGCCGGCGCATAGCTGCGTGCGGGAGAAATCGGCAAGGGAATTTCAAAGGTGGCCATACCGCTGGTGCCGACATCGCCCCAGCCTTTGCCGACGCCTTGAATGGCGCCGCCGCCTTTGGGCAGGGCCGGGGTATTGACCTGCAGGTTGAGCGTATCGTCGTTCATGCCTGGCCCCCGCTGGCCACTGGCACCCTGGCGGTGTAGCGCAGGTGAATCACAATATCGTTGATCGATTCGAGTACGGCTTTTTGCTGGGCAGGGTTGGGGAATTCCAGGGTCCAGTTGGAAATGGCTCCGGTGTATTCAAACGGCAGGTATCGCGGATCGTTGTCGAAGCTGAGGGTAAACAGGCCGTCATCATCCAGCCCGCGTGACAAGGCGATTTGCTGGTGTGCCCTGAGGTCGGTTTTGGTGGTGCCATCAGGCATCTGAATTTTATTACTGGTTTGAGTCAATGTCGCCTTGATGTCTTCATAAGGCCCCAGCGTGGCGGGAAGTGAGACGCTGACGTGCTTGATCCGCCGCAGGGTGTGTCCAGGATAGTCCTCGTCCAGCAACGCGTGGGTCAGGGCAAAACCAACCGTGCCGCTGCTTACCAGCCCCGCCTTATGCTCGGCCCAGGTTTTGGCGGTTTGCGAGGCCTGTCCTGCGGTTATGACTGAGCACTCGATCAAGCGATGGCGCAGCGACACGGTTTTGCTGATTTCCAGCTCGCGTGGCGTGTGCTGCAGGTACGCAGTGTTCATTTTCACCAGGTTCAGTTTCAAGTTTTCAGCGCTCAACAGTCCTCGGGAGGTGTGGTGCCAGGCTTCACCTTGAAAGAACTGCCGGCTCTCAGCGGTCTCATACTGCCAGCAGGCTTCAGCGGCCAGGCACAGGGAGTGGACGCTGTCATACAGTGCGTAATAGAACGTGCTCAGTTGCGCGGTGAGCCATTGATAAAGCTGTGCCCCTGTAAAGCGCATGCCGAGCAGTTGGTAGGCTGACTTGGCCTGGGCCAATGCGGTGTGGGCACTGCGCAGTTGCAGGCGAGTGGCTTTTTCCTGCTCGGCATGCACCAGCAGCAGGGCGTCGATCTGGGCCAGTTCCAGGCGGGCCTGTTGTTCGGCGTGGGCCCACTCCTGGGCACGACGATTGAATTGCTCGGTGCGCTCCAGCTCGTTACCGTTGGCGCGGGCGGTGTTGGCCTCGCCCTGGGCGAAGGCCTGGTAGGCTTGAAACACGCCCTCAAAACGCATACCCCCGAACGACGTACCGAAGATATTGGGCGCGAGCATGGCGGCACCGGCGCCCATACCGGCAATCGCGACTTTTCTCTCCCAGGCGGCGCTCTCCAGATAATGTTGGCCGGCCGAAATTTCGCCGGTGCTGATGCCTTCGCTGAGCTGATGCGCCAGGAAGTCCAGTCGTCCTTGGGCGATTGCGCGACTGCGACGTAGTGCGTCTTTGTTTTTTTCGTCGATGACCAGGGCCTGGGTCTGCTGGGTCAGCACCAGTTCGGCCAATTGCCACGCGTTTTGTTGTTGCACCTCAAGGTAGTGCGCCTGTTCCTTGCGCTCGATCAGCGTGAGTAGCGTGGTGCCGAACTGCGCCAGGCTGTCGACCGCGCTCAAGGCATGCCCCTGCATGACCTGGAACCGGTAGTGACCCACTTCAGGACGGACCGGCGACAGGGCACTGGCGCCACCCGCGCCGCTCTGTGCGTTTCGCGTCAGCAGGGCGGTGGGGGGCAAGGGGGCCGCAAAGAGGGGTTGGCGCAACGGCTTGCTGGCAATGTCTAGATGATGGCGCAGCCCATGCAGGCGACTTTCCAATGTGTCCCAGCGGGCTACCCGTTGCGTGTTTAACGGGCGGTACAGGTAGGGGCTGTCCGTGAGCCAAGCGCTTTGTCCCGTGGTTTTGCACTGCTCGGACAGTAGCGTGGTGTATTCGAGTTGCTGTTCCAGCTTGCGTATTGCCTGGGAGGATGTGTTCGCCAGGGTCTCCAGTGTGCGCGAGGTCCAAGTATCGGCGCGCGTGACCGTCGGACGTGGGCCGAGCAGGTTCTGCGCCTGGATGTACCAGAGTTTGGCTTCGGCCAGGCTGTCGGGACTCAACTGGCGATAGGCCGCGTCGCCTCGGTTGATCAGAATATCCACATTGAGGTGGTACAACGCCTTGCGCAGGTATGTCGGAAAACTGAGAGCCAGGTAATGCGGGCTCTCGGGGTGTTGGCAGGCGTAGCTCAGCTCGGCGGGGTTGCTGGGCAGCGAACTCAGCGCCCCGGCATTGGGTTGGCGAGGGTCGAACAGGTACTGCAACCAGGTTTCGGCGTTAGCGTATTGCTGTTGCTGGTTGAAGTAATGGGCGATGGTCCAGGGCAAATAGATAAACAGTTCACGCAAACTTTTGCCGTGCGCACCCTGGAAGTCCAGGGGCACGCGTGAGGCGTCAGCAGCCAATGCCGGTTCCGTCCAATCCCCAGGGGATCGTAAAAACAAAGGGTCGAAGCTGAGCATGGCAGCCTGGGTCAATTGACTCGCCACGCTGGTATTGAGTCGAATTGCCGGGATCTTCGGGGCGAAGCTTGTGGAAAAATCAATGGATTCGGCTGTCTCTCCGGTGTCTTGCTGTTGGCGCGTGATACGAGGGGAATGCGCAGGCTTGTCGACGGCAGGGGATGTGCCGAGGGCGCATTTGACAGCCTTGAGCGCATAGCCGAGAACGCTCACCTTGTTCTCTTGACTCTCAAGTGTGATGACGCCATGGATCACCGTGATGGCTGATGCGGTTTGCTCATTGGGTAACGTTATCCGTGCACTCGCCAGATGCCCGTCGGCTAATTCTGGGGACGCGCCCGCCAGACTTTCGTGTTCGGTGTCCGTGAAGTTAAGGACTCGGGCAGTGTTGTTATTGATGGCTTGCGGGGTGGGTACGTCTTCCAGTTTGGACTGCATGATGACGTGCTTGTAGAAACGCACCTTGGGCATGGAAGTGTGGGTGGACTCAAGCCTCAGGTCATTCATGAAGTGCAGTTTTTTGTTGGCGGTCTCATCCGCTGGCAAGTTGTAGCCGCTGTAGCGGTCGAGTATCGCCAGGAAGGGGTCCTGATGATGGGTATACAAGTGGAGGAATGCATTTTTGTTGAGAAACTTCCCGGCCAGGGAGTATTCAGTGACGGGCTTAGTTTGACCTTGTAGTCCCGTTCTTAAGTCCGGCATCGTCCTCATCTGCGGCACAAGGTTCAACAATATGGAGCCTTTGTCATAGATGGCGTTGGAAAAGCTTTTTCCGGTCCTGGGGTTTTTAAAGAACATCGAGTGGTGTGTGGCGTCTCCGACGGGGTGTATCGCGCAGTCGATCCTGATGATCGAGCCGCTGATGAGTTCAACGTCGGATAAGGTCGGGTCATGCAACGCAGACTTGGTGACCAGGGTAATGCTGAACGCGGTTTTCTGGGAGGCAAGGGTGATGCTGTAAGTCTGCAGAAAGGGCCGAGTGGTTTTCGAGGTGAAGACGAACTCGTGGGTGACGGGATCAAAGATTGTGGTAGCGGTATCGGCAGCCTTTATATCCTCGCTTCTGGATTCAAAGTCCCACGCCGTCTGGTGGTCGTTGTCGAGTTGTTGAGCCGCCAAGGTGACGGTTCCTATGTCCTGCTCCTGCGCTACGCGGGTCTTAAACTGTAAGTTGTCCTTGTTTATATCGAAAAACAGGCGGAAGTATTGGTGGGCGAACGGGGGGAGTAACACGCTGGAAAATACGTTGTCCGGGTCGACGCTGCCCAGCAACGCGCTCTGCAGTGGCGTGTTTTGTGTCGCCTCATAGGCTTCCAGCAACCT
Source organism: Pseudomonas sp. ArH3a (assembly GCF_022648765.1). Taxonomy (NCBI): domain Bacteria; kingdom Pseudomonadati; phylum Pseudomonadota; class Gammaproteobacteria; order Pseudomonadales; family Pseudomonadaceae; genus Pseudomonas; species Pseudomonas sp. ArH3a. The sequence continues at coordinate 4,885,676 of NZ_CP080330.1, read as the reverse complement.
GATGGTTTCCTGAGCAACGTCGGAGCCCGGCACGATCGTGTATCGGCCATGGCTGCCCGCTGAAGCGACGATTTTTATACCCAATGACTGATCGACACTGATGGCCTGGAAGAATTCGCCCATGTGGTCGGTGCCATGATTTAGCGTATTGGCCCTTATCCCCAGGAACAGTGTGTGAGGGGAGCGGCTATCAACTACGGCAACGGTCTGCGTGATGCTGATAAGTTGCGCCGACGTGAGCGCGTTGATACCCCGCGTAACGCAGTGTTCTTCCAGGCCCGTGTGCGGAAGGCTCCAAGTGCCATCCAGTTTTTTATAGGAAAAACACAGGCGAAACTTCACGAACCGGCTGTTCAGCCACTCAGTCTGGCGTTGTTTTTCGTCGTCGTTGTCCTCGTCGTCACCATTGCCGTTTCCCTGTGCCTTGAAGGATTGGTAGGGCGCAGGCTTGATGCTCTCGGCCCAAACAATGAACAACCGATGATTGAACATCACGGGGCGAACACTGTGGGCGGGCGTATCGGCGGGAAACGTCAGGTTGATGGGTTTCCAGTCTGTCCAGGCGAGGGGCGCAGGTGCCTCAGCCTTGACGGAGGAGCGTTTGGACAGGTCCAGCGAACGCCAGTAATAGAGCTCATCGGTGGTGGATTTGCCGACGAAGTAATAGGTGCTGGTATCCCACTGTTTGACGTTGCCATCGATGTAGCCATTGAGCGTCTGAATGCTGGCGACTTCTTCGAACCGTGACAGGTAGCCTTGCACGGCATTCTGCACGGTGGCGGGTTGAATCCGATGCTGGCTGAGCTCGTTTTCCAGTTGCTCAAAGTTCTCGCTCTTGTCCTCGCGCAGCGTGGGGTCGAGGAAGTTTTGCGGGTGATAGCGCAGTTGCTGGCTGGCGCTCCACAGGGGGTAAGTGTGCAGGGAGTTCTGCCAGGCCAGGGTCTCGTGAGGCGACATGCCCAGGGTTTCATAACCCGGTTCGAGGCCCAAGTGAATCCGGTTGATGTAGTGCTGCAGGCTGGTGATCGCACTGGCGACCGGGCTGGTTGGCACTGCTTGGCTGACTTGTGCGTCCAGCAGCCAGTAGTCGTACAGGTCGTTGGGTGTGCGCAACGAGTCTTTAAGGGAGGGGCTGATGCAGTGAGCCAGATAGTAGCTCAGCATGGCATCACGCCAGGCTTCATTGAGGCGCTGGTCGAGGGTCTCAGACATGGTCATTCCTTGAGTCTGGTGGTTGAGAGTAAGCCGTTATTGATGTGCGGCGATGATGGCTTCGCCCACGAGCTTCCATTTACTGAAGTCGCTGGCGTTATTCAGTTCGCGGGTGTTGAGCAGTGTTTGGCTGGAGAGCCGGGTGATGGTGCAGGCTTGTCGACAGCGCATGATCCAATCCAGTTGGTCCATGGACTTGACCCTGCGTTCGGGCAAGGTCTCAGTGAGTACCCGCAGTTCTTTTTCGTCCCACCGCAACCATTGACTTAGCCGAGTATCGAGGGCTAGAGGCTCGTTGCTGTTGGCGCTCTGGAAATACGCCAAGAGGCTGTCCTGTGCCAGGCCATACGTATCGCAGCAGTCTCTGAAACGCTGCAATAGATAGAGTGTGCCCAGGCTCAGCTCGAGCAGCCCTGTGGTTGACTGAGCGCTGCCCAGCCAATGGGAGTTGAGCAGCAACTGACGCAGTGAGGCGCTGTTAACCGGCAACGGCAACAGCGTGCTGATATCCGGCGCCAGCAGGATCAGGTGGTTGGGCTCAGTCTCCGTTTTTTTGAAATGTAGCGTGTAGTGGAGCTTGAGCTCGTTGCTGTAGAGGGCCGGCGCTGGGTTTTCCAAGAACTGCTGGATGCACGCCTCAAGTCCCTTTGGCAGTAAGTCGACCCAGCGCTTCAGCGCCGGGTTATCAGTGGCGGGTTCCAGCAGCAATCGCTGGCGCAACTGCGTCACGCTGGTGTTACTGTCCCTGAGCCACGTGACGGCCCAGTCCAATTGCATGAGTGCATCGAGAAAGTCCATCTCGGTGCTCAATGTGGGGGTGGTCAGCGTGCTCCAGGTGGACGGGCCGAGCAGGTCGGCCAGTTGTTTGCAGTGCAAGACCGAAAGGCCGAAAACCTGGGCGATGCGTGTCAGCCGATAGATCACGGAGTACGTGGCAATATTCCTGACGACAGGTTTGGGTAACGCGTCTGTCAGCAGTTGCAGCGAATCCGGCGTATCACTCAACGCCAACGCGGCGCAAAGCTGCTGGCGGGTATGGGTATCGAAGGCTTGGTCGTCCAGCGGTAGCAGTCGCCCGGACAACAGCGTGCGATTGAACACCTGATCGAATAAGGGTTGCTCGTTGGCGCTGGCCTGCACGGGGAGGCGATCCAGCCACGCCGAAAACTCCAGCGGCTTGAGCCTGTAGCGCCTACGGAGGTAGCGGTAGACCCCCAGTGCGCGCAGGGTGGTGTGGCTTATCTGAAGCGCGGCGTTGGCTGTGCCCTCAAACACCATGGCGCTGACGATCAGCGTATCCAGTTCGGCGAACGGTAGATCGACCCACTTTTGCAGGCGGATCATCCGATGCAGGCGGTCGAACCGATCGGGGCTGGTATTGAGTAGATTCGCAGTTTCCCCGTCGCCGGATTGGCCGACCTCGAGCTTGGGCTGACGGTCTGTGCCATTGACATAGCGGGCACCATAGGTCAGCAACGTTTGTTTAGGCGCCGAGCGGGAGGCATGGGGGGCGAAACTGTTTTGCGCCAGAAGCGCTTGTAACTGGGTAGTGTCGAGCGCCGTACATTTCAGAAAGTCGTCAAGGTTTTCCGGTGCGCGGGGTCTGCCAAAGTAGGTTTCAAACAGTGTGCTTTGCGTGACGGGTGGCTGCGTCAACAGTTTTTGCTGTTGGGGATTCAGTTCGCTTAGCAGGCATTGCGCGTCCCCATTGCGCGTTTTGACCGTGCCATACAGTGCGCTGCCGGCAGCGTCAAACGGCAGCCGCTTGCTGAGTCGATAATTCAATTCACCCAAGGCGTGCTGGGTTCCCGACAGCCCCAGGCGGCATTGAAGGTGATGATGGTGGTAAGGCAGCGTCAAGGGGTAGTGTTGCCCACTGAGCAGCGAGTGCAACTTCTCCTGCGGGTGATGGTGTTTGATCTGTTTGCGCAACATCTCATCGATCAGCGTCAGCAGCGGGCGCTGGGCGAAGGTAGTGTCGTGGTCAATCGGTAAATTTTTCAGGTCTGGGCGGCGTTGGTTCAAGAGGATTTTGGCTTTCGTTCCCCTGCCGTTTTTTTCAAGCTGAGTTGCAAAAAGAAACAGCGCACGCAGGTAGGCGACAGGCGAATCGATAGCGGCGATGGCATCGGGGTGGCAGGCATTCCCCCAGTCCTCGTTGAGCAGGCTGGGCACGTTCGATTCCACGTCGCGTTTGCTACGCGTGGGGGCTGGAGCGTTCACGTGTTGTTGGTCGTACAGCCATTGCAACTGCGTGGTGTAGGACAGCGCATTTTCGTAAGCTTGGGCGCCATCGTCATCATTGCAGCGGGCAAGTTGATGGATGAACTCGGTCTTGGGCAGCTCGACGATGTCAAAGACGCTGGTGAAGCCGAGTTGATGCATGGCAGTGGTGAAGTCGACCTTCCCAGCGCCTGGAGGGACGGGCCGTTCCACCAGTCTGGCCAATAACGAGCGGTTTGAAGTTTCCATGTCATCGATCTTCCTGTGAGCCCAAAGGTGGATCCAATGGGCGACGCAAGACGCTATCACTTAGGCTGTGCGGGCCGAGGTCAGCCAAAGCCGTGAGTGAGTCAAGGAAATATCGGTGACTGAGTGTCGATGCAGTGGCGTCGCGGTTTTGTTAGAATGCGCGCCGCGCGGCTTGGCCTGCATTTTTCTAAATCCGGTTCACCCCTTACGAGGGTAGCCACCTGGAGATAACACCGATGACTCAACCGATCGTCGTGGCGGCACTGTATAAGTTCGTCACCCTCGAAGATTACGTCGCCCTGCGCGAGCCACTGCTGCAGGCAATGGTCGACAACGGCATCAAAGGCACCTTGCTGATCGCCGAAGAAGGCATCAACGGCACCGTTTCCGGCAGCCGCGAAGGCATTGATGGCCTGATGGCCTGGCTGAAGAATGACCCACGCATGGACGATATCGACCACAAAGAGTCGTACTGCGATGACCAACCGTTCTACCGCACCAAGGTCAAGCTCAAGAAAGAGATCGTGACCCTGGGCGTCGAAGGCGTCGACCCGAACAAAAAAGTCGGCACCTACGTCAACCCGCAAGACTGGAATGCGCTAATCAGCGACCCCGAAGTGCTGTTGATCGACACCCGCAACGATTACGAAGTGTCGATCGGCACCTTTGAGGGCGCAATCGACCCGAAAACCACCAGTTTTCGCGAATTTCCCGACTATATCAAAGCCAACTTCGACCCCGCCAAGCACAAGAAAGTCGCCATGTTCTGTACCGGCGGCATTCGTTGCGAAAAGGCGTCGAGCTACATGCTCAGCGAAGGCTTTGACGAGGTTTACCACCTCAAGGGCGGCATCCTGAAGTACCTCGAAGAGGTGCCGCAGGCAGAAACCAAGTGGCAGGGCGACTGCTTTGTGTTCGACAACCGCGTGACCGTGCGCCACGACTTGAGCGAAGGCGACTACGATCAATGTCATGCCTGCCGCACACCGGTCAGCGTAGAAGACCGTGCGTCCGAGCACTATGTGGCTGGCATCAGTTGCCCGCATTGCTGGGATAAGCTGCCGGAGAAGACCCGTCGCAGCGCCATAGACCGGCAAAAGCAGATTGAGCTGGCCAAGGCCCGCAACATGCCGCACCCGATTGGCTTCAACTATAAGCAAACCCCTTCCGAGGCCTGACCCAATGCCCGCGCGCCTGCTCTATGTGATGGACCCGATGTGTTCCTGGTGCTGGGGCTTTGCCCCGGTGGCCGAGGCGTTGGTGGAGCAGGCCCAGGCCGCAGGCGTGGAGCTGCACCTGGTGGTGGGCGGCTTGCGCACCGGCAGCGGCGCGGCGTTGGAGCCGACCACCCGGCGCTACATCCTCGAACACTGGCAGGCGGTCACCGAGGCCACCGGCCAGCCGTTCAAGCATGAAGGCGCCTTGCCCGACGGCTTTGTCTATGACACCGAGCCTGCGTGCCGCGCCATCGTTACGGCGCGCAGCCTGGCACCGGATTGTGCCTGGAAACTGCTGGGGCTGATCCAGCGCGCGTTTTATGTCGAGGGCCGCGATGTGACCCTCGCCAGCGTGCTGGTAGAGCTGGCCGAGGCGGCGGGCATCCCGCGCATCGAGTTCGCCGGTGCGTTCGACCGCGCCGAGCAGCACGCCGCAACAGCCGCCGATTTCACGTGGGTGCAGGATTTGGGCATTGCCGGCTTCCCGACGCTGTTGGCCGAGCGTAATGGCCAGCTTGCGTTACTGACCAACGGCTACCAGCCGCTGTCCGAGCTGTCGCCCTTGCTCGCCCGTTGGTTGGAGCGCGCCACCTGTGCATGACGAGCCTGGGCATGACCAGCCCGACCTTTCTGAGCAGCCCAAGCGCACCGATCGACTGACCTGGGCGGAAATTCGCCGCCTGGCCCTGCGTCACAAAAAAGCCCTGTGGATCGCCAATGGCGTCGCCGTGCTGGCGACCCTGTGCAGCGTGCCCATCCCCTTGCTGTTGCCCCTGCTGGTGGACGAAGTGCTGCTGGGCCATGGCGATGCCGCGCTCAAGGTGATGAACAACGCATTGCCTCTGGGGTGGCAGAAGGCTGCCGGTTATATCGGCTTGATGCTGCTGGTGACGCTGTTCCTGCGCTGTGGCGCATTGGTGTTCAACGTGGTGCAGGCGCGGCTGTTTGCGCGGCTGGCCAAGGACATCGTGTACCGCATCCGCGTACGCCTGATCGAACGGCTCAAGCGCATTTCCCTCGGCGAATACGAAAGCCTGGGCAGCGGCACGGTCACCACGCACTTGGTCACCGACCTGGACACGCTGGACAAGTTTGTCGGCGAAACCCTCAGCCGCTTCTTGGTGGCCATGCTCACGTTGGTCGGCACCTCGGCGATTCTGGTGTGGATGCACTGGCAGTTGGCGCTGCTGATCTTGCTGTTCAACCCGCTGGTGATCTACGCCACAGTGCAGTTGGGCAAGCGCGTCAAACACCTGAAGAAGCTCGAGAACGACAGCACCTCGCGTTTCACCCAGGCGTTGACCGAAACCCTTGATGCCATCCAAGAAGTGCGTGCTGGCAACCGCCAGGGCTTTTTCCTCGGGCGCCTCGGCCAGCGTGCCCAGGAAGTGCGCGACTACGCCATTCACTCACAATGGAAAACCGACGCCTCCAGCCGCGCCAGTGGCTTGTTGTTCCAGTTCGGCATCGACATCTTTCGCGCGGCGGCGATGCTCACGGTGCTGTTTTCCGACTTGTCCATCGGCCAGATGCTCGCGGTGTTCAGCTACCTGTGGTTCATGATCGGCCCGGTGGAGCAACTGCTGAACCTGCAATACGCCTACTACGCCGCGGGCGGGGCGTTGACGCGGATCAACGAGCTGCTGGCGCGTGCCGACGAGCCGCAATACGCCGGTGGCGCAGACCCGTTCACCGGGCGTGAGACGGTCGGCATCGAAGTGCGCGGCCTCGATTTCGGCTACGGCGAAGAGCTGGTGCTCAACCAACTGAACCTGGTTATCGCGCCGGGCGAGAAGGTGGCGATTGTCGGCGCCAGCGGCGGCGGTAAAAGTACCTTGGTGCAACTGCTGCTGGGGCTTTATACGCCGCAGGCCGGCAGTATTCGTTTCGGCGGCGCCACCCAGCAGGAAATCGGCCTTGCGACCATCCGCGAGAACGTCGCCGTGGTGTTGCAACACCCGGCATTGTTCAACGATACCGTGCGCGCCAACCTGACCATGGGCCGTTCGCGTTCGGACCAGGCGTGCTGGCAGGCGCTGGAAATCGCCCAGCTGGATGCTACCGTCAAGGCGCTACCTTTGGGCCTGGACAGTGTGGTGGGGCGCTCCGGCGTGCGTTTCTCCGGCGGTCAGCGCCAACGCCTGGCCATCGCGCGAATGGTGCTGGCCGAGCCTAAAGTGGTGATTCTGGATGAGGCCACCTCCGCCTTGGACGCCGCCACCGAGTACAACTTGCACCAAGCGTTGGCGCGGTTTCTCAGTGGGCGTACTACACTGATCATCGCTCACCGGCTTTCAGCGGTGAAACAGGCTGACCGGGTGTTAGTGTTTGATGGTGGGCATATCGCCGAAGATGGCGACCATCAGCAATTGATCGCGGAGGGTGGGTTGTACGCCAAACTTTACGGGCACCTGCAACAAGTGCGTTGAGTTAGCCTAAGCTGTGCTATCGGGAGCGGATTTTCGCGTGCGTATTAAGCTGTGCATGTGCAAGGGACTTCATGAAGCAGAAGCGGACTCTCGGAGCGACGTTAATCAGACCTCGGCTGCTGGGCATCGTCTGGCCCTTTATTGCCGTTGTACTGTTCCAGGCATTGTTAGGCAGCGTCAGTCTGTACGTGCTTTCAGCGGTGCGGGGTTATGTGGCGGGTGAGAGCTTATGGTCCAAGGGCCAGAAAGACGCTATCTACTACCTGACCCTCTACGCCGATAATCGCGACCCTGCCACTTACCTCAAATACCAGCAAGCCATCGCCGTGCCCCAGGGCGGGCATGAGTTACGTGTCGCCCTGGATCGCGTCAGCCCCGACCTTCCCGCCGCGCGCCTGGGCATCCTCAAGGGCGGCAACCACCCTGATGACGTGTCCAGCCTGATCTGGCTGTACCTCAATTTTCGCCATTTCAGCTACTTGGAAAAAGCCATTGAACTGTGGACTGTGGGCGACGGTTATCTGGTGCAGTTGGATGACTTGGCTCAGGCGATGCACCAAGCGATCCGCACCAATCAAGTCAACAGCAACGATGTACGGGACTGGAAGACGCGCATCACGGCCATTAACGATGGCGTCACACCGGCGGCGAAGGCGTTCAGCGATGCCTTGGGCGAGGGCTCGCGGGTCATCCTGCGGCTGTTGTTGATCACCAATCTGGCCACGGCCTTGGGCCTGATCGCCCTGGCGCTGCTGCGCACGCACAAGCTGCTGACCCAGCGCCATGAGTTTGCCAGCGCGCTGCAAGCGGAGAAGGAGCGGGCGCAGATTACCCTGGAGTCGATTGGTGACGGCGTGATCACCACCGATGTTGACGGCGCTATCGCCTACATGAACCCGGCGGCCGAGGCGCTGACCCACTGGAAGACCGCCCAGGCTCAAGGCTTGCCCTTGGCCGCGTTGTTCAGCCTGCTCGATGAAAATGCCGAGCCTGACGGCTTTACCCTGATCGAGCACATCATCAAGGGCGAACTCAGTGGCGGCAGCGAGCATTCCAAGCTGATCCAGCGCGTGGACGGCAGTACGGTCTCGGTGACGCTGGTGGGCGCGCCGATCCGCAGTGCCGGTAAGGTCAGTGGCGCGGTGCTGGTGCTGCACGACATGACCCAGGAGCGCCAGTACATCGCCAACCTGTCGTGGCAAGCGACCCATGATGCCTTGACTGGCTTGGCCAACCGGCGCGAATTCGAGTTCCGCCTGGAGCAGGTGCTGCAACGGGTAGCACGGCAGAAAAATGCTCGGCATGCGTTGATGTTCCTCGACCTGGACCAGTTCAAGCTGGTCAACGATACCTGCGGCCATGCTGCCGGTGACGAGTTGTTGCGGCATATCTGCGCGCTGCTGCAATCGGACCTGCGCGAGGGTGACACCCTGGCACGTCTGGGCGGCGACGAGTTTGGCATCCTCTTGGAGAATTGCCCGGCGCCGGTTGCGGAGAAGATCGCTGAGAGCCTGCGCCATACCGTGCAAAACCTGCATTTCGTGTGGAAAGGCCGACCGTTCATGACCACCGTCAGTATTGGCCTGGTGCATATCTCGCAAACCCCGACCACGTTGGAAACCTCGCTGCGCGCCGCCGACATGGCCTGTTACATGGCCAAGGAAAAGGGCCGCAACCGCGTGCAGGTCTACCATGCCGATGACTCGGAGTTGTCCCTGCGGTTTGGCGAAATGGCTTGGGTGCAGCGCCTGCACATGGCCCTGGAGGAAAATCGGTTTTGCTTGTATGCGCAGGAAATTTCGCCTTTGGGCCACACCGAGGGCGGCAATGGGCATGTGGAAATTCTGCTGCGCCTGCACGACGAGGCCGGTCGGATCATTCTGCCGGACAGCTTTATCCCCGCCGCCGAGCGTTATGGCCTGATGACATCGCTGGACCGCTGGGTGGTAGAGAACGTGTTCAAGATTATTGCCGACTGCATGCTTGAGCGGCCAGGCCGGCCAATGGCGATGTGTGCGATTAATCTGTCAGGTATTACTATTGGCGATGACGACTTTCTCGGATTTTTGCGTGAGAAATTCGCGGTTTATAACATTCCGCCAGAAATGATATGTTTTGAAATAACAGAGACCAGTGCTATCGCAAATTTGGGTAGTGCAATTCGTTTTATTAATGAACTCAAAGCGTTAGGTTGCTATTTCTCACTGGATGACTTTTGTGCCGGAATGTCCTCATTCGCCTATCTCAAACATTTACCTGTAGACTTCCTGAAGATCGATGGAAGTTTCGTAAAGGATATGCTGGACGACCCGATTAACCGCGCGATGGTCGAGGTGATCAACCACATCGGCCACGTCATGGGTAAGCGCACCATTGCCGAGTTTGTTGAAACACCGCAAATCGAACAGGCTTTACTTGAGATCGGTGTGGATTACGCTCAGGGCTACCTGATTGAACGCCCGCAATTGTTTACCTTTGATAGCTTGCAGTGTCGACCTGTGCGGCCGCAGCCTCTGTTATTCAAGGCGCCCGGCACATTCCGTTGAAACATTTGCTGGTCTGTACTATCACACTAAAAAAGGAGCCTTACAGTGATCGACACCTTCAACAGAACCGGCCCGCTTATGGAAGCCTCAAGTTACCCTGCCTGGGCGCAACAATTGATCCAGGCCTGTAGCGAGAGCAAGCGCCGAGTTGTCGAGCACGAACTGTATCAGCGCATGCGCGATAACACGCTCAGCGCCAAGACCATGCGCCACTACCTTATCGGTGGCTGGCCAGTGGTGGAGCAGTTTGCCTTGTACATGGCACAAAACCTCACCAAGACCAAGTTTGCCCGCCATCCTGGGGAGGATATGGCGCGCCGGTGGCTGATGCGTAATATTCGCGTGGAACTGAACCATGCCGACTATTGGGTACATTGGGCCCGCGCCCATGGCGTGAGCCTGGAAGAGTTGCAAGCGCAGAACGTACCGCCGGAATTGCACGCACTGAGCCATTGGTGCTGGCACACCAGCTCGGCCGATTCGTTGATCGTTGCGATTGCCGCGACCAACTACGCGATCGAGGGGGCGACCGGGGAGTGGTCTGCCGTGGTGTGTTCGACCGGTGTGTACGCGGCAGCCTTCCCTGAGGAAGAGCGCAAGCGCGCCATGAAATGGTTGAAGATGCACGCGCAGTACGACGATGCCCACCCGTGGGAAGCGCTCGAAATAATCTGCACCCTGGCAGGGATGAACCCGAGCAAAACCTTGCAGGAAGAACTGCGTCAGGCCGTGTGCAAAAGCTATGACTACATGTACCTGTTTTTGGAAAGCTGCATGCGTTTGGAGAAGGAGAAAGACAAGGAAAAGGCGCCCCTAGCGATTCGCGAGCGTCAGGCACGCGTCGCCAGCGAGGCGTGATGTAAAGGTGATGGCGGGGTGCTTACCCCGCCATTGCCAAGCGGTTGCGGCCTTCGCGCTTGGCCACGTACAAGGCGTTGTCGGCGCGGCGTAACAGGCTTTCGGCCGACTCGGCGGCCAGCAAGGTCGAGCAGCCCAGGCTCACCGTCAATTCGATCTTGGTGTCATCTGCCCAGTAATCCTGAGCGTGTGCAGCCCGGCGCAAGCGCTCGCCGACCATGCCTGCCGCATCCCGGCCGGTGTTCGACAGCAGGATTAGAAACTCTTCCCCGCCAAACCGAAACACCATGTCCACGTTGCGCAGTTGGCTTTTGATCGAGCCGGCCACGGCGCGCAGTACTTTGTCGCCGGCCGCATGACCGTGGGTGTCGTTGATGTTCTTGAAGTGATCGATGTCCAGCATCAGCAAGGACAGCGGGCTCAGGTGCCGCCGGGCCATGTCGATTTCCCGTTGCAGGGTCTGGTCCATGGCAATGCGATTGCCGGTTTCGGTCAATGGATCGCGCAGCGCGCTGCGGGTGGCGGTACGGTAGAGCAGGGCGTTGCGCATCGGGTACAGCAAGCTCGCCAGCAGCGCCTCCAACTGGCTCAGTTCGTCGTCCATTAAGCGCTGGTTGCGACGGAATATCAGCTCGCCCAAATGCTCGCCTTCATGGCTCAAGGTGTAGCTCACCGAGTGGTGGCCGCGATGGCCGAATTCCAGGCGCAGGTCGCTGGGTTCATGGCGGTAGTGCAACGCGTCCAGGGGCACCAGGCGTTGCACCTCGCGAAAGAACAGGCCAAGGATGCGCTCCGGCTCCAGGCTGGTCTGCAATTGCTGGCCCAGTTGCTGGCGCAGTTCGTTAAAAGTGACGGGGCGGCGGGGACGAAGGGCTGGTTGACCAAACCCCAGGCGTTGCAATTTTGCACTGTCGAAGTCAATTGCGTTGGTCTGGGTTGGTGATTTCATAAGCTAACGGCCTCTAAGCACTTAACTGTCTTACAGGCTCGATGAGAGTGGCGAATGCCAAGCGTCTTACTGCTCCTTCAGTTCTGTAAAACATCGGAAACAGTCTAAACCGCTTTGCCCGGGGTTATAACCCCTAGGCCCTGCCACACGTCTTGTCATCGCTTAACCTGCTTGAAAGGGGTTAGAGCGATATTCGTGCCACTTTGTTTAACTTAATAAAACTCCTTATAAATCAACGACCATTTTTAAAGTCAAAAACGGTCGTTGCCTAATGACGTCAGTTATTTGGCTGGTTGAGTTGCGATGTTGCCCGACGCACCTGCCGGACCTTACTGTTTTTGTGGGTCGAACTGTTTATCGCGAATAAACAGCGCCGGTATCACGCCATAGGGAATCCCGTATAGGAAGCCGAACACCACCAGCATCCACAAGATATTGTCGGGGCTCTGGAACAGCACGATCACCGGCAGGAACACCGCCGTGCCGAGTGCGCCTAACGCGAACACGCTGCGGCGCCCTAAGCGGTCGGCAGGTTTGGTTTTCCAGAGCCGTTCACGAATGTCTTGCGGGGCACTGACGAGCGAGGCTCTCAATTGATTGAGCGCTTGAGTTTTCGCTCTGACTGCGCTGCGCCGAGCAACCGACTCCCCGCATCACCTCTGCCACACCCGATGGGGGCTTGGCGATTGCCGTAGCGTTTCCCGAACGAGGCCCCTATCAGGTCGCAGATGCTGGGCCCGGCGATGCCAGGTAGCGTCAGCGCCCAATCCTATTGGCCAATCCCCGCACGGGTCAGATTGGGCTGACGCTCTTGAGCGGAGTGAACGGAGTGTCCCAGCAATTTCCCGGCGACTCATGCTCTGGCGCATGCAGAGGCCCAGAGCGACAGCCAGGCAGTGCCACTTTCCTTGTGCCCAAATATAGGTGATGTCACCGCCCCCGTCCTGATTGGGAGTTGGCACATCAAACTCAGGGTTAAAGGTTTGCGGGATATCGAGTCTTTCTACAGCCGCTCGTTTAACGCATGTGGGCCGGGTTGTTTACTGACTAAATCGAGCCCGCGCACCTACGCAAACGGCTTGATGAGCAGATCAGGGAGTATGCAGGCCTGCACCCGTAGCGCCGCCTCGTTATGCCCGCGCCGCCACTCCGCAGGGCCTCATTAACCAACAGGACGGAAATGATGCCTTTGTCGACGCAAGATTCGGTCGCGCGATCCCTTAACGGGGCTGTGCAGGTGTGCGCACGTTTTGAGAGGCGCACGCCATTGTCGGCTCAGGCATTGCCATAGGCGTGCATGAAACGAATGGCTTCGCGAAAACGGCCCTCGGCTTTAGTAACGCGCCCGCCAGCGGGTTGATGGCGAGCTGGCCTAGCGCGAGTTGGTCGCCTGCACGGGGCTGCCGGTGTCTCACTTTGAGACAGCTGTATAAGCCCAATACACCGCGCGTCGCGACCGTTACGCCTGGCTGGGGCCTGAAAAGGCCGCAGCCCTGGGCTCGCGCCACTTGGGTAGGGCTGGCATGGGCCTTGCTCCTCGGACTTTTACTACATCCACAACAATGAGGCCTCGCCCATGGAACACGTACCGCTGCATTCCAAGACCATCGAATTCCTCTCCAAGCGACCTCAAATGCTGATTGGCGCTGGATGGATAGACGCCGCCAGCGGAGCGACCATGGTCGTGCGCAACCCCGCCACCGGTGAACGCTTGCTGGATGTACCGTCGGCCGATCACGTCGACGTAGACTGCGCGGTGCAGGCCGCACGCCGTGCTTTCGATGACTCGGCGTGGAGCCGCACACGTCCACGTGAGCGGCAAAACCTGTTGTGGCGTCTGGCCGACCTGATTGAGCGCGACGCCCAGGTAATCGCTGAGTTGGAATGCCTGAACAACGGTAAAAGCGCGCAGATGGCGCGCTTGGTTGACGTGCAACTGTCCGTCGACTCCCTGCGCTATATGGCTGGCTGGGCCACCAAACTCTCCGGCACCACGGTAGATCCGTCTTTGCCACTGATGGCCGGCGGCGAATTCCACGCGTTCATCCGCCGCGAGGCGGTGGGCGTTGTCGGCGCCATCGTCGCCTGGAACTTCCCCTTCATGCTGGCCTGCTGGAAGCTCGGCCCGGCCCTGGCCACTGGTTGCAGCCTGGTGCTCAAGCCTGCCGACGAAACCCCGCTGAGCGCCTTGAAACTGGCCGAACTGGTACTTGAGGCGGGCTACCCCGCCGGTGTCTTCAACGTCGTCACCGGCACCGGCCTCCAGGCCGGCGCAGCACTTACCCGTCATCCAGGCGTGGACAAACTGACCTTCACTGGCTCCACAGAGGTAGGCAAGCAGGTCGGCAAGGTCGCCATGGACAATATGACGCGCGTCACCCTGGAACTGGGTGGTAAATCGCCCACCATCGTGCTGGCCGACGCCGACTTGCAGGAGGCCACCGCCGGCGCTGCCAACGCCATCTTCTTCAACCAGGGCCAGGTGTGCTGTGCCGGATCGCGTCTTTATGTGCAGCGCAAACACTTCGACCGCGTGGTTGGCGGCATCGTCGATATCGCCAATGGCATGAGGTTGGGCAGTGGCCTGGACCCTAGCGCGGACATCGGGCCGCTGATCTCCGCCAAGCAACAAGACCGGGTGTACAACTACATCGAAACGGGCCGCGAACTGGGCGCCACCATTGCGTGCGGCGGCGAAAAGCAGGGCCCTGGTTACTTCGTCCAACCTACCGTTATCGTCGACGTCGATCAGAAGCACCGCCTGGTGCAGGAAGAAATCTTCGGCCCGGTGCTGGTGGCCATGCCGTTCGATGACATCGATGAAGCCGTGCGCCTGGCTAACGACAACCCCTACGGCCTGGGCGCCAGCATCTGGTCCAACGACATGAGCGCGGTGCACCGCATGATCCCGCGTATCAAGTCGGGTTCGGTCTGGGTCAACTGCCATACCGCCCTTGACCCTGTCCTGCCCTTCGGCGGCTACAAGCTTTCCGGCGTCGGCCGCGAAATGGGGGCGGCAGCTATTGACCACTACACGGAACTAAAGACGGTGATGATCAAGTTGTAACCCTTTCAGGTTGGGGCAGCCCGAAAACGCCTCAGCCTATTTTTATTCTCTGCGGCTCGCCAGCCCGTCTTCATCACTCAGCTATCAGCGCAACTGGCACGCGCAACTCCGTCTTAGAACGATAAAAACAAAGGAAACGTCATGCATCAAGACAGTGACAAGCCGCAGCAAAGTTACACCCGCGGCGTTCAAAACAAAGCGTTGCTGACCATGACCATTGGCCAGGCACTCGATCAGACCGTAGCGCAATTCCCCGGCGGCGAAGCGCTGGTGGTTCGCCATCAGCAGTTACGTTATACCTGGCAGCAATTGGGCGACGCAGTAGACCTTTACGCCAGAGCACTGCTGGCCCTGGGTTTGAAAACCGGCGACCGGCTCGGCGTTTGGGCGCCCAATTGCGCGCAGTGGTGCATTGCGCAATTCGCCACGGCGAAGATCGGCGTGGTGCTGGTCTGTATCAACCCCGCCTACCGAACTACCGAACTCGAATACGCACTCAAGCTGTCCGGTTGCCAGTGGTTGTTGTGCGCCGGTGCGTTCAAGACCTCCGACTACCATGCAATGCTGCAAAGCTTGCTGCCTGAGTTAGCGGCACAACCGACCGGCCAACTACGAAGTGAGCGCCTACCGGAGTTGCGCGGCTTAATTAGCCTGCAAGCCCAGCCCCCGGCGGGCTTCCTATCGTGGTCGAAACTGGGGGAGTTGGCAGCCAGCGTGCCGAGCGAACAACTGAGCGAGCGTCAGAACAGCCTGCACTTCGATCAAGCGGTCAATATCCAGTTCACCTCCGGAACGACCGGGTTCCCCAAGGGCGCCACCCTCAGCCATTACAACATTCTGAACAACGGCTACATGGTTGGCGAAAGCCTGGGGCTGGCCGCAGAGGACCGTTTGGTGATCCCGGTGCCCCTTTATCACTGCTTTGGCATGGTGGTTGGCAACCTCGCCTGCCTGACCCATGGCACCACCATGATTTATCCCAGTGACGGCTTCGACCCACTCATCACACTCACCACGGTCGCCGAAGAAAAGGCCACGGCCCTGTACGGTGTGCCGACCATGTTTATCGCCATGCTCGATCAGCCGGGCCGCGCTGAGCTCGATCTGTCGAGCCTGCGCACCGGCATCATGGCCGGGGCGATTTGCCCGATTGAAATCATGCGCCGGGTCATCGACGAGATGCACATGCACGAAGTACAGATTGCCTATGGCATGACCGAAACCAGCCCGGTGTCGCTTCAGACAGGGCCGCACGACAATCTGGACATGCGCGTCACCACCGTGGGCAGAACCCAGCCGCACCTCGAAAGCAAGATCATCGACGACGCCGGCAACCTGGTGCCGCGCGGCACCATTGGTGAGCTGTGCACCCGCGGTTATAGCGTGATGGTTGGTTACTGGCACAACCCGCAGGGCACCGCAGAAGCCATTGACCGTGCTGGCTGGATGCACACCGGTGACTTGGCAAGCATGGATGACGAGGGCTATGTGCGCATCGCCGGGCGCAACAAGGACATGATCATCCGAGGAGGTGAGAATGTTTACCCCCGTGAGTTGGAGGAATTCTTTATCACCCACCCTGCGGTTGCAGACGTGCAGGTGATTGGCATTCCCTGCACCCGATTCGGCGAAAAAATCGTCGCGTGGATCAAGCTCCACCCCGGTCACAGCGCCACCGAGCAGGAGCTGCAAGCCTGGTGCAAGGAGCGCATCGCAAACTTCAAGACCCCTCGGCATTTCAAGTTCGTCGACGAGTTTCCGATGACCGTGACCGGCAAGGTCCAGAAATTCATCATGCGTGATATCAGCATTGCGCAGATGGGTAACGAGCCGTAAGAATTGGGATTAGCCGCGATGGCTGATAGGCGATAAACGCGCATCTGCCATCGCAAACAATCTATGTTGCGCTGGGACGCCCGAGGCTTACGGCTTGGCGATCAGACGCGATTCACGCGCGTTGCGAAAGGTCAGGCTGGCGATGCCCTGACAGGCGTGTTATTTCCCCAACCATTCATGCACGCTTTCGGGCGCTCTTCGTAATAGTCCGGCGTTACAAAGATCAGCTTGCAGGGATGGCCTTGGGCTTCGAGTTTGGCGCGGTAGTCGTCGGTGATGCGCTCGTCGCGCACCGGTTGCGTTTTGATCGCTGACAGGCCGACGCGATTTAGCTCGGCCCAGCCGTAGAACTGGCAGGTGGCAAGCTCTACGAAGTCGGCTTCCAGGGCGACGCACAGTCCGATGATGCGGTCGATGTTGTACCGATGGGGAGGAAGTTCAGCACCATCGGGTAGCCTTGGGCTTTCACCGCGCGGGCCATCGCTAATTTCTGGGCAAAAGCCTTCTTGGAGCCGGCCAGCATTGCGGTGCGCTTGGCCCAGGCGTTGGCGGAAATAGGCGCAGCCGGCGAGGTCGATCCAAGGGTAGTGCTGCGGCCAACTGTCCAGGCGTGATTGATGAGTCCAGTGCACACCATCGTCGGAAAGCGCGATGCAAGACTGGGGACGTGGCTGCGCGTGCAAGGTGCCCTCGCGCACGCCGCGGCAATGGCGGCAGTTGCAGCTCCACTAAGGACAGCCGCCGCCTGCGGCTGAGCCAAGAATCCGGATGAACATGGTCGGTTCCTGTAGGCAACCCTCGCTGGCGCGCGACCGGGGCAAAAAAAAGCCCGTGTTAACGGGCCAAAAATAACGTGGCGCGTCGCTTGAGGAAGCGTAGCGCCACGCGGAGCGTCAACGGTTGGCGAAGTACATGGTGACTTCAAAGCCGATACGCAGATCGGTGTAAGCAGGTTTGGTCCACATGATTGAGTTCCTTATTACGTTGGAGTGACTAGCTTCAAATGTTTAGTGCACATTCTTACCGTACATGACGGCGAGTCTCGGTCATGCTAACTCGCCGTCAACGCGTTACCGTTCCGTCATTACGGTGTGGCTTTGGCCGCTGCTGGTTCTTGCGACTTCAGGTACGCGGCGTATTCCTGGCTAATGACGTAGTCCTTGATCTTTTGGACATCTGCCGGTTTCAGGCTGTCCTTGAAGGAGGGCATGCCCAGAGGACGCAGCACGCCATCGAGGACGATCTGCTGGAACATGGCGCGGCGCGCGTCGTCCGACTTGCGCAGGTCCGGTATTAAACCGCCGCTGACCACGCCCACACCGTGGCATACGGTGCAGTAAGTGCCGTATAGCTGCTTGCCGGCGGTGATATCCGCAGCAGACGCTTGGACCGGTCCGGGTATGCGTGTTACCGCAGTTGCCACTTTCTCTGGCAGCGGTGGGAGGGCGGCCTTGCCGTTGAGTTTGAAGACCAACAGACGGCTGATGTTGCCGACCCCGGGTGCCAAGGAAGCATCGCCACCGATAAGCGGGGCTACACCACCCCAGCCAGCCATCAATGCGACGTACTGTTCACCGTCAAGGCTGTAGGTCATTGGCGCGGCGACGATGCCGGTCTGTGCGGCGAACGACCAGAGCCTCTTCCCTTTGTTAGCAGAGTAAGCAATGAGGTCACCGTCCGCGGTGCCCTGAAACACCAGGTTGCCGGCAGTGGTCAGGGTGCCGCCATTCCAATAGTGGGTGTACGGAACGCGCCAGGCTTCTTTCTGTTTGACGGGGTCCCACGCCACCAGCGCACCGGAGACGGCCTCGCGAGGAATCTCCGTGGTGTCATAGAACGCAGCGCCGGTGTTGAAGGCGTTGCGCTTGACGAAGTTTTTGCCTTCGTTGCGATAGACGCCGGGAATCTCCTGGTAAGGGAAATAGACCAAACCGGTTTGCGGGTTGAACGACATTGAGTGCCAGTTGTGTGCGCCAAAGGGGCTCGGCCACATCACAATTGTCTCTTTCTCGTAACGCGAACCGGGTACCTCTACCGGCTTGCCGCTGGCCAGATCGACTTTCTCGGCCCAGGTGACCTTGCCGAACTTCTCGGCAGAGAGCAGTTCGCCGGTCTGGCGGTCGAGCACATAGAAGAACCCGTTTTTTGGCGCCTGCATGAGTACCTTGCGCGGTTTACCGGCAATTTCCAGGGTTGCCAAGGTGATCTGCTGCGTGGCAGTGAAGTCCCAGGAGTCGCCCGGTGTCACTTGATAGTGCCACGCCAGTCGCCCGGTCTCCGGGTTGATGGCGAGGATCGAGGACAGGTACAGGTTGTCGCCGCCGCCCGGGCTGCGCAGCTCGCGGTTCCACGGAGAGCCGTTACCGGTGCCGACGTACAGCAGGTTCATTTCCGGGTCGTAGGCCATGCTGTCCCACGCGGTACCGCCGCCGCCGAACTTCCAGTACTGGTCGCCCTTCCAGGTCTTAGCGGCTTCAACCAACTCCGGGTTTTCGTATGGCTTGCTTGGGTCGCCGGGCACCGTGTAGAAGCGCCAAGCCATTTTGCCGGTCTCGGCGTCGTAGGCGGAGAAGTAGCCGCGCACGCCGTACTCGGCGCCGCCGTTGCCAATGATCACCTTGCCTTTCACCACGCGCGGCGCGCCGGTGATGGTGTATGGCTTGCTGATGTCAGTGGTCTGCTGACTCCAGACTTGCTTGCCGGTTTTGGCGTCAAGGGCGATGAGTCGGCCGTCCAGCGTGCCTATAAACACCTTGCCGTTCCACAACGCCACGCCGCGGTTTACCGCGTCGCAGCAAGCATCACGGGCCTTGTCGCGGGCAACCTGCGGGTCGAAGCTCCAGAGTGTTTTGCCGGTGTGCGCATCGACGGCAATCGCGCGGCTCCATGACAGCGAGGCGAAGAGCACGCCGTCGACGAACAGCGGCGTTGCCTCCAGACCACGGTGGTTATCAAGGTCCAGAGACCAGGCCAGACCGAGCTTGTCGGCGTTTTGTTCAGTGATCTGGTCCAGTGGGCTGAAGCGTTGTTCTTCATAGGTTCGGCCATTGCTGAGCCATTGGCTGCCGTCTTTCTTGCTGGCGATAATGGCGGCCTCGTCGACCTGGGTCGCGACGGCCAATGGCATCATCAGGGCGAGAGCTAAGCCCGCGAATAGTTGCGATGCAGACTGCGTATTCATAAACGCAGGACTCCTGTCTTGTAATTGGAATGAGACCTTTGCTGGCAAGTAGCACTAGAATATTTGAAGGATCCGCAAGTTGATGCGGCTGTCCTCCTTGAAGCCGTTTTCAACTGCCATGTCACGGCCGTAATTGACCATCAGTTGGGTGCTAGGGGTAACGAAGTACGCCGCGCCTACTGTGTATTTGCTGGTATTAGGTTTGTCGTGCATGTCCTGGCTGTCGATATTGCTTTCACCGCCCCAAAACTTCGATACCCCAACACGCACATCAAACTTGTCGGTGAAGTTGTAGCGAAGGAATGCTTGGCCTTGATACAGGGCGTTCTGTTTCTGCGTGACGCTCTGGGCGCCGTAGTCATTGTTGTTGCCGAAGAGCGTCACGTCGCCGATCAGGTCGAGGGTCAGCTTGTCGCTCAGCCCGGTGATGTATCCAGCCTGCAGGGCGAACTTCCAGCGGTTCTCACCGAGGTTGATCGCGTGGTTGTTGTCATAGCTGCCGATGGGTATATATAGGAACGGCGTGATGCCGAAGTAACGCCGCTTGTCAGGTTCATTTATCAGCCAGACGGTGGCGGCCAGGGTCAAGTCGCCGGTGCCGCTGGCGCTGCCCAAATCTTTGACATCGTCCTTAGCTTGCACGTTGCCGAATGGGAGGAGGAACTGTGGGTCGACGATGTAATCGCCAATCTTGGTGAAGTGCACGCCACGCACAATGCCGATATTGGAATTCAGACCAGCGTCGATTGGCGCTTTGTGGCCGTTTGCATACAGTGAGTTGCGTTCGGCATGTTGGCCGTAGAGCATGCCCAGGTTGGTGCCTTCGGGAAATGCGGTGTAATCGCCGGCATCCACGTCCACAGCTGAAGCGCCGTAGGATAGGCTACCTAGCAAGCCGAACAACGCAGCTTGCAACAGATGCACCATGCCGCGTCGGGTTGACGGGCAGATGGGACGGCGCAGAGCCAGCTCTGAGCTCATTTTCATAACATCACCTTTATTGTTTTTGTTTATGTTAGAACGTAGTGACGGGTGCTTATCCGACCTCACAGCAAGTCATTAAGCAGAGCCTGTGCCACTTTTGAGTTCTAAAAAAATATCTGTAGGTGGATGATTATTATAGGGATAATATTTTTCGAGGAAAGCGTATGACTGCCCCACCTGTACGACTGACTCAAATTGAGACATCGCAACAGGGGCGGACTGGCCTATTTTGAGACATTAGCTTGCGAGGCGCATTTCATGCATAACGTCACCGACTCCGCAGTCCCCCCCGCGCGCAAGTATTTCCTCGACTCGTTGATGGTCGAGAGGTCCTGGGAACGTTCGCAAAGCTACGGTCTGAGTCATCGCGACCGTCTGAATGCGCCTGTAGTCGCCAGCCGTGCCCAAATTATCGAAAGCAATCGCCTGTTGCTGACCTGTGCCACGCCCGAGATGGAGCAACTACACGCCTCCCTGTCACGCAAGGACTGGGTGCTAGTCTGCCTCGACTTGCAAGGTGTGGTGCTCAACAGCCTGGGCAGCCGCAGCTCAGACAACCAGGAGTTGAATCAGGTGTTTCGGGTTGGCGCGCAGATTTCCGAGCAAAACGTCGGTACCACCGCGCCGAGTTGCGCTCTGACCGAGCGTGACTCCGTGCTCTTCGTGGGCGGGGAACACTACCTGGAGGAAGCGCGCGACTTTTGCTGTTTTGCCACGCCGATTTTCGGCCCGGACGGCGCCATCGTCGGGGTGCTGGACGCGAGCAGCAAACACCGCGCGCCCTTGATTAACGCGCGGGAGTCCTTGTTGCTAACCGCCAGTGCGATTGAAAATCGTATGTTTAGCCAGCTCAGCGACTTACTGCTGGTGCACCTGCACCTGCGGATGGATATTCTCGGCACCCCGTTGGAAGGCCTGATGGGTTTCGACCAGGCCGGTAAGCTGCGCTGCGCTAACCGCGCTGCTGGTCAGCTGTTGCAGTTAAGCGAGGTTCCGGTCGGTCTGGATTTTGCTGAGCTGTTCGACATGCCCTTCGCTCACGCCGCCTGCTACCGCCGCCACGATCTCAGTGCACCGCTGCGGCTGCGCACGCATCACGGTGGCGAACTGCACGCGTGCATTACCCTAGGCCCCGTTCTTAAAACGGAGCGGGCGTTGAGGCAGGAACCTTTGCCTGCGTCTATCGCCAAACCGCCGCTACTGCCGCAAGCGGCGCCGTATTTGCAGGACCCAGCGCTGCAGAGTGCCCTTGCCCGCGCTCGCCAGGCCTTCGCCCGGGATATTCCCGTGCTGATCAACGGCGAGACCGGCACGGGTAAAGAGGTTTTCGCCCGCCTGTTGCACGAAGGTAGCAGCCGCGCCGGAGAAGCCTTCGTGGCTATCAACTGCTCGTCTATTCCGGCCAGCCTGATCGAGTCGGAACTGTTCGGCCACGTCGAAGGTGCCTTTACCGGCAGCCGCAAAGGTGGCGCGATCGGCAAAGTTGAACAGGCGCACAAAGGCACCCTCTTCCTCGACGAGATCGGCGACATGCCGATGGAGCTGCAAGGTCGTCTGCTGCGGGTGTTGCAGGAGCGCAGCTTTACCCGCTTGGGCAGCAGCCAAGTGATTCACGTGGATTGCGCGCTTATCTGCGCCACTCACCGAGACCTCAAGCAGCTCAACGCCAGCCACGGCTTTCGCGAAGACCTCTACTACCGTATAAACGGCCTGCGTGTGACGCTACCGGCGCTGCGCGAGCGTCAGGACTTGGTGGAGCTGATTCAGCATCTGCTGCGCGCCGAAAGCGCCACGCGCCAGCCGCTCACGCTGAGTGACGCGGCGCTGCAAGCGCTGTTGAATTACCGCTGGCCGGGCAATGTCCGTCAGCTCTACCAGACGCTCCGCCTGGCTGTCGTGTTGGCCGAGGATGGCGGTGAGATCGGCCTGGAGCATCTGTCGGAAGACGTTCTTGAAATCATTGAAAAGGTCGCCGACTCAGCCTCAATGACAGACTCGGCGCCACAGGCAGCACATACACTGCAGGCCGCAAAACTGCTTGCAATCAAGACGGCCGTGGCAGCGAGCGGTGGCAACCTTTCGGCGGCTGCGCGCAGCCTGGGGATCGGGCGAGCAACCCTCTACCGGAAGTTAAAGGGACTTGAGGAAAACTGAGGACGCTGCGTTGCACCGCCGTAGGTTTTCCTCCCATACCTTACCGCTGTTGAAGCAACTCGAAAGCGCTTGTCAGCCAGTTGGTCGTTGGGCAGGGTTGAATCGCCCCGGATTCTCTAAATACCTTGCAAGCTCAAGGCGCGCGGCATCGTCGAACAGCAGGGTTAAACCAAGGTGCTGGCGTCGATCTGCTCGATTGAGGTGACGCCGGTCAAGGTCATGGCCACGCGCATTTCCTTAGCGAAAATATCCAGCAGGTTCTCCACCCCGCGCTGGCCATCGGCAGCCAGTGCATAGGCGTTGGCGCGGCCCAGCAGGCAGCCCTTGGCACCCAGGGCAAGCATGCGCACCACGTCGAGCCCGGAGCGAATGCCGGAGTCCACCAGCACCGTGAGGTCATCGCCCACCACCTCGGCAATCGGTGGCAGCGCTTTGGCGGTGGACAGCACGCCGTCCAACTGACGGCCGCCGTGGTTGGAGACGACGATACCGTCGGCGCCGAAACTCACGGCATCCTTTGCGTCCTGGGGGTCGAGTATGCCTTTGATGATCATCGGGCCTTTCCAGAACTCGCGGATCCACTCCAGGTCTTTCCAGCTGATCGAGGGGTCGAAATTGTTCGCCAGCCAGCCGATGTAATCTTCCAGGTGGGTCGGCTTGCCGAGGTATTTGGAGATATTGCCCAAGTCGTGCGGGCGGCCCATCAACCCTACATCGAAGGCCCATTGCGGCTTGGTGATGGCCTGCAGCATGCGTCGCGAAGCCGCGAACGGCCCGGACATGCCCGAGTGCGCATCGCGGTAACGCGCACCCGGCGTGGGCATGTCGACGGTGAACACCAGCGTGGTCACCCCGGCGGCCTGTGCCCGCTCCAGGGCGTTGCGCATAAAGCCGCGGTCCTTGAGCACATACAGCTGGAACCAGATCGACTGCGGGCTTTGCGACGCCACTTCTTCAATCGAACACACCGACACCGTCGACAGGCAGAACGGGATGCCCTTGTTCGCCGCGGCCTTGGCCGCCTGCACTTCACCGCGCCGTGCGTACATGCCGGTCAGGCCGACGGGGCTGAGGATCACCGGCATGGCCAACTCCTGGCCGAACAGGGTGGTTTTCAGGCTCAGGTTGTCGACATTGCGCAGGACGCGCTGGCGCAGGCTGATCTCGGCCAGGTCCGAACTGTTGGCACGCAGCGTGTGCTCGGCGTACGCGCCACCGTCGATGTAATCGAACAGAAAGCGCGGCAGCTTGCGCTTGGCGGCGGCACGGTAGTCGGAGGCGGACGAGATGATCATGAACGGGTTCTCCACAGAGCAAGGTTGCTCCACGATAAGCAAAAAGCTGGCATGATAAAAACAACTTTTATTACTAGCATCCAGTCGCTAAGGGAATACCGATGAACCTGCGAACATTGCGTGCCTTTGTTGAGGTGGTGCGCCAGGGCGGCTTCTCCCAAGCGGCTGACGTAGTGGCGTTGACCCAATCCACGGTGAGCAAGGCGGTCAAGACGCTGGAAGATGAATTGGGCACGCCGCTGCTCAATCGCCTCGGCCACAAGAATGAACTGACCGCCGCCGGCGAAATTGCCTACCGCCGCGCACTGGTGTTGCTCGCCGAGCACAACGACCTGGTGGCCGAGATCAACGACCTGCGCGGCCTCAAGCGCGGCGTGCTGCGCATCGGCTTGCCACCGGTCGGCTGCGGCGTATTGTTTGCGGCGATGTTCGCCGCCTATCGCACGCGCTACCCCGACATCGACATCGAACTCACCGAATACGGCAGCAAACGCCTGCGCGAATGCCTCGAGGCCGGGGAGGTCGACCTGGCGGCCTTGCTACTGCCGGCGGACGAAGGCTTCGACTACCAACCCGTGCGCAATGAACCGCTGATGGCCGTGTTGCCCATGAGCCACCCACTGGCCCGACGCAAACGCATCGACTTCACTGACCTGGCCGATTCACCGTTCATCTTGTTCGAAGCCGGTTTTGCCCTGAACGCCAAAATCCTCGCCGCCTGCGAACGCAAAGGCGTCACGCCTCGGGTCACCGCCCGCAGTGGGCAAATCGACTTTATCGTCGACCTGGTTTCCGCAGGGTTGGGCGTCGCCTTCCTGCCACGCATGCTCGCGCACAAACACCAACACCCCGGCATCGCCCTGATCCCCTTGGACGAACCCCACACCGATTGGCACATCGCCCTGGTCTGGCGCGCCAGCGCGCACCTGCCGCCGGCGGCCCGCGCCTGGCTGGATCTGGCCAAGGAAATGGCCAGCCCGGTGTAGAAGGTTGCAGCGGTCATTTGTAGGAATTCGGCTGAGTGCACCTTCAGTGCTTGACTTCTTCTTTTTAATCAGTAACATACGGCGCATTCCGCGATAGCTCAGTTGGTAGAGCAAATGACTGTTAATCATTGGGTCCCTGGTTCGAGTCCAGGTCGTGGAGCCAGATAGAGAAAAGCCTGCAGAGATGCAGGCTTTTTTTTGCCTTGGATTTGGCCCATGGCAGCGATCCCAGCCCCTATACAACGCCCACCATAAAGCCATAAAATGAGAAGCATTATCATTTAATGCGGATCTGACATGCACGACGACAGCATCGCCTCGCCGGTCGCCCAGTTGTATGCGAATCACCATGGCTGGCTTCGGGGCTGGCTGCATCGGCGTTTGGGGCACAGTGCCGATGCCGAAGACCTGGCACACGACACCTTTATCCGCGTGTTGCGCTCCAAGGAAGATGTACACGAGCTGCGCCAGCCCATGGCGTTTCTGGCCACCATCGCCAATGGTTTGCTGATCAATCGCTGGCGTCGCCAGGCGATCGAGCGGGCGTATCTGGAAGCGTTGGCGGCGCGGCCGGTGGGCGAGGAGCCGTCGCCGGAGGAGCGGCACTTGATGATCGAGACGTTGTTGCAGCTCGATTCGCTGCTGGTCGGGTTGTCGGCGCGGGTGCGGCAGATTTTCTTTTTGTCCCAGCTCGATGGCCTGACCTATCCGCAGATCGCCGCGCAGTTGAGCCTGACGGTGGCGCAGGTGCAGCGCGCCATGGGCAAGGCGTTCAGTGTTTGCTACGCGAGCCGGTTCGAATGAGTGGCGCCGCGGTTGATCCTCGCGTGCGCGACACTGCCATTGATTGGCTGGTGCAGCTGCAGTCCGGCTTGATGAGTGTCAGTGATCACCAGGCCTTGCAGGTGTGGCGCCAGGCCAGTGCCGAGCATGAGTACGCGTGGCAGCGGGTCAGTGGCTTGCCTCTGTTGCTTCAGCCGGGCGCCAACTTGTTAGCCGATGCTACGGCGCGTCGGGCGTTGCAGTTGGCGGGGGCCGATCCACAGCGCCGTCGTCAGGTGCTCAAGTGCCTGCTGGCGTTGGGGCTGCTCGGTGGAATGTCCTGGCAAGCGGCGGATTCCACGCTGGTACGTTCGGCATTGGCCAGCTATCGCACCCGTGTGGGTGAGCGGCGGCGCTGGGCCTTGGCCGATGGCTATTCGCTGTGGCTGAACACCGCCAGTGCGGTAAACCTGGACTTGAGCGCCGGGCGGCGCAGTGTGCAGTTGGTCGAGGGCGAGTTGGCCCTGGATACCCCGGCAGGTTCCGCGTCATTGGAACTGCTGACCCCCAACGCGGTGCTCTACAGCCATGGCGCCCACCTGTTGGTGCGCCATGATCACCAAGGCACGCAGGTGACGGTTTTGCGCGGGCTGGCGCAGGTGAGCACGCGGCATCAGCCGACACCGGTGCCGTTGCAGGCGGGCTGGCAACTCAAGGTTGATGAGCGTGGAGCAGGGCGCCCGAGCCCTATCGATGTGTTGCTGGCCCAGGCCTGGATGCGCGGCATCCTGCCCGCCGAACGCATGCGCCTGGACCAATTGCTGGCCGAACTTTCGCGCTATCGCCAAGGCTTCTTGCGTTGCAGCGAAGCGGTGGCGGGCCTGCGCATCACTGGCAGTTTCCAGCTGGACGATACCGATGCAGCGCTGGCGTTGGTCGCCAATACCTTGCCGGTGCGTATCGAACAAAGAACGCGTTATTGGGTGACCGTGGTGCCCGCGTGAAATTTTTTTTCGGCGACGCGATAGTTTTTTCGATCTGGCTTGGCCTTTAGGTATTACCCACCGGCACAGGTGGGTGTCGACCCTTAGGAGCCTTGTATGATTTCCCCCGCTCGTGTCTTGCGTACCCATACATTCAGCTTGTTGTTTCTCAGCCTCCAGCCGCTCTACGGCGAGTTGGTTTTTGCGGCCGGCGAGCGCGCCTTTAGCATCAGTGCCGGCCCGTTGGACAAAGTGCTCTCGCGCTTTGGTGCCGAGGCCGGGATCAGCATGGCGGGCAGTTCGCTGCTCACCGCCGGCAAGACCAGTCAGGGCCTGCAGGGCGATTTCAATACCGAGGCGGGTTTGACTCAGCTGCTGTCGGGCACTGGCCTGGGCTATCAGCGCCAGGCGGACGGTGGCTATGTTTTGCGCCCACACCAACAGGCAATTTCCCTGCCGACGCAAAAGGTGATTGGCGAAAATCTCGATGAGGAGGAGGTCTACCGGGCGCCGCGCTCATCGGTGTATATCTCCGGCGAAGACATGCAGCGCTTTGGTGTGGTCTCGGTGGGCGATGTGCTCAAGGGCCAGCCTGGTGTGCAGGTCGGCGACAGCCGTAATGGCGGCGGCCTGGATGTGAATATCCGTGGCATCCAGGGCCAGAGCCGGGTGGCCGTCACGGTGGACGGTTCGCAGCAGGCATTGGATGTCTATCGCGGTTACGCCGGTACCCAGCAGCGCAGTTACATCGACCCGGACATGATCAGCGACATCACGATCGACAAGGGCCCCAGCCTGACCTCCAGCGCTATCGGCGGCACGGTGAAGATGCGCACGCTCACCGTCGACGACATCCTCAAGGACGGCCAGAGCATCGGCCTGCGCCTCAAAGGCGACCTGTGGAACAACGGCGTCGCCCCAGCCTCCCGTGACCCGCATTCCAAGACCGAGGCCCTGTACTCTGAGCCACATCAGAGCCGCGGTGGGCTGTTCGGCTCAGAGGCGCAGGCTGGCAGTGCCGCGTTTGCCTATACCCATGAGTTTTTCGACGTGGTGGCGGCCTATGCCAAGCGCGATCAAGGCAACTATTTTGCCGGCAAGAAGGGGCAGGATCGCTATCGTACTTACAACCGCTGGGGTGATGAAGAAACCAGCGTGGCCACCACCTACAACGCCGGCGAAGAAGTGCTGAATTCCTCGTCGAGCACCGAATCGTTCCTGCTCAAGACCACCTTGCGTCCGGCGGACGGGCATACCTTCGACCTGGGTTATCGCCGCTACGACGGGCGCATCGGGGAAATCATGCCTTCGGATATCTTCCGCTTCGGCACCGGCGGCATCTATCAGTACCCGCTGGGTCACACCAAGATCGACACCTACACGGCGCGTTACAACTACTTGCCTTCGGGTAACCCGTTGGTGGACCTGACTGCCGACCTGTGGCTGACCGATGCGCAAACCAGCCAGCTCACCTCGGTGGCGGCGCCAGCGTCCCAGGCGTATCGCTCGGACCGCGCCTGGAGCCGACAAGCTGACCAGCGCATTGGCGGCGGCTTGGCCAATACCTCGCGCTGGGCGACCGACTACGGCGACTTGAAGCTGGACCTGGGCGGCTCGTTCCAGCTCGAAGAACTGCGCCCGCAAAAAGGCGTGGTCACCAACCAGGACGATATCAACGCCAACCGTATGTTGCGCGAAGGGTCGCGGCAGGAGTTCAGCTTCAATGGCAAGTTGGAATACAAGCCAGTGGACAGCCTCACGTTATGGGGCGGCGGGCGTTACACCCACTATCGCAGCAAAGACCACATCGCCAATGCCACGGCACGGCGTGAGGAACGTGACCTGCGCTACCTGCGCGTCTACAACGGCGACAATTCCGGCAACATGATGTGGTTCCCTGACCAGAATGGCGATTACACCGACGCCACCGATCCACGCCTGAACAATGGCATTGTCTTCCAGAACACTAACTTTCCTTTCGAGGGCGTTCGGTACAACACCTTTGGCGCGGTTGATTCCACGGTCTATCCGTCCCAGGTCGGGGAAGTGGTTACCGGTTATGACTATTCCGCCAAGGCGAGCAACAGCGGCGGCGCCTTTGCCCCAGCGGTGGGCATCAATATCGAGGTGCTGCCGGACACCTTCGTGTATGCCTCTTACACCCAAGGCTTTCGTATGCCTTCGCTGTTTGAAACCAGCCAGGGCGTGTTGCAGACCATGCCCGGTAAAGGCCTGAAGCCCGAGCGCTCGAGCAATTGGGAGATCGGCGCCAGCACGCTGCACAAGGGGTTGTTGTTCGATGACGACTCGGCGGCGATCAAGCTGGCCTACTTCAACAACACCATCAAAAACTACATCACCCGCTACTACGACCCCAGCCCTGGCCTGTGGGGCTTGATGCGCTTCAGCAATACCGACAGCTACAAAACCAGCGGCCTGGAGTTCCAAACCCGCTACGATGCCGGGCGCGTCTTTGCCGACCTGTCGTCCACCTACTACCTGAAGACCGAAACCTGCGATTCAGCCTTCGCCGCCACACTGCGCGCCACCAGCAACCGTTATCAGCAAACCAGTAATACGCCGAACTGCACGCCGGGCAGCTTCATGGGTTCCTACACCAACACCCAGAACCCACCACGGTTCGCGGGCAATCTGACCACAGGCCTGCGCTTTTTCGACCAGAGCCTTACGCTCGGCACACGCATCACCTACACCTCAGGCCCCACCGTCACCGCCGATAAACCCTGGCAGACCGGCGCCACCACGCCGCAATTGAATTACCGCGAGGTGGCCTTGGTCGATCTGTTCCTTAACTACAAGTTGCAGGAAGATGCCAGCCTCAACGTGTCGCTGCAGAACCTGACCGATCGCTACTACTTGGATCCGCTGGCGCAGAGTTTCATGCCTGCGCCGGGGCGCACGCTGCGGGTGGGAGTGCAGGCTAAGTTCTAAAGGGGAAGGTGGTGATCCTCGCGCGGCGGTGCAACCGCCCGTCACGCGAGAATCGGCAAGGCGGGTTTACAGCGTCTGCACAATAATCTGGCTTTTCAGATCGTTGACCATACCTTCAATCGCCGGCTTCATCGCGACGAAATCTTGCGGGCTGCACACCACGTCGGGGTGGTTAAACGCGTAGCTGCGAGTAATCAGTACGCTATTGCCTTTTTTGACGTAAGTGGTCTGGTAGGTGAAACCGCCGA
Source organism: Pseudomonas sp. ArH3a (assembly GCF_022648765.1). Classification (NCBI taxonomy): domain Bacteria; kingdom Pseudomonadati; phylum Pseudomonadota; class Gammaproteobacteria; order Pseudomonadales; family Pseudomonadaceae; genus Pseudomonas; species Pseudomonas sp. ArH3a. Next base: position 4,855,545 of record NZ_CP080330.1, on the reverse strand, counting down.
TGTTCAGGGCTACGGCCTTGGGCACCGCCAGGATGTTCACTTCTTTTGGGAAATCGAAGCGTGCCTTTTCTTTGATCGTGCCGGAAGTACAGGTGAAGTTCTGAGTACGGTCCTGTTCCGACAGGAAGCTGAACACGTTCTGGCCGATACCGCCCGCCAGGCTGCTCAGCGCAGGCACGCCGGTAGGGCCGGGCAGGTTGACCAGGTTGTCGGTGCGCCCCTTGGCCGTGGACTTGAAGGTGACGGCGTTGCTTTCCAATGGGTCGGTTTCGATCTTGCCGCTGCCGGTTTGCCCATACATGTTGAGGATCTGTTGGGTCAGTTGATCGCGGTCAGCAGGCATCATGGACTTGAACAGGAAACGGGTGAGTTCCGTGCCCCAGCCTTCCACCGTGGTGCCGTTAGTGAAGTCCGCCGCGCCGCTCTGCTCGATCTTGAAATGCAGCGTGCTGTCTACCTTGCCCAACTGGCTTGTGGGCGTACGCGCCAGTTCGCCGCTCTGGGTCAACAACGCGGTTTTGCCCAATTCCGGAAGCGGCAAGTAGCCGGCGGCGATGGGGGTGGCGGTGGAGTCCAGATAAAGATCGAGGGCCGGGATGTAAGTGATCGCATGGTTAAGCAAACCCAAGGTCGGCACCTTTGGCAGTACGTAGGCGTCGCCCAGGTTGATCAGTGCGGGTGAGCTTTCAATGGCCACGGCCTTGAGCAGTGCTTCAAGCAAGGCCACATGGTCCTTGCAGTCGCCATAACGGTTATCCAGCACGGCCTGCGCCGAGTGCGGCACCACGCCGCCATTGCCGATGTAAACCGCGACGTAGCGAATGTTCTTGCGCACCCAGTCACTCAATACCAACGCTTTGCTGCGTGGTGTGTCCAGGTTGGCGGTGAGTTTCTTGGCCAGTTGGGTAATGGCCGGTGTTACCTCGACCTGCGCCCTGGCAGCGTACGCCTGGGCAAATTGTTTGTAGTCGGTGAACGTCGACACCGCCAGACGCTGGCCGTAATCCGTGTAGGCAACAGAGCCGACTTCAACGCGATTTTTCTCGGTGGGCTCCAGGTCCCAACGGTAGATTTTGCGCCCGTTGGCGGTGGTCGGTTCGGTGGCTTTGAAGCCCCTCACGTCAGCGAACAAGGGCATGTCAGCCGGCATGTCGTAGGTCAAGTGGCTCTGCTGGTTCTCGTAGAAGTCCGGTGCATATAGGTCTTCGAATTGCCCAGGGAACATCGGCTTGGTGCGCTGGCGCTGGTAGTGCAACACCATGCGGTCACCCACAGCCACATCCGGAAAGATCACCACTTTGATCCGCGAGTCCTGGAACATCGGCGCTTCGGCGGAGGCTTGCTCCTGCTGCTCCTTGATCTGATCAGCAGCGACCGGCACTTTGCGCCCATCGGCTTTCAGCGTGTAGGCGTCCACGATGTCCACGGTTTCCAGCGTGCGGTTAAAACTTACCGAGCGCTCGGCGTTGGGCTTGATCGCGCGCTCTTCATTGATGCGCCGGACCAGCTCGACGTCGAGCACAAAACTGCCGTCGGCCTTCACTACGTAGGACTGGTTATTTTTTTCGACAGTCAGCGAGCGGTCGGTGTAATCGGCACTTGCCTGCGCGCTGAATAGCCCGCAGATGACCACCGTCAGTGCACCGAACAGGCGCGTCGGGGAGAGAGTAACGCTTTGCATAGAGATCCTTCTAAACGATGACGCGCACCGTCTGGAGGAGGGCGCGCGTTCCTTGGTAAACCGCTAAATGCGAAGCATTACTATATAGAGGTGGCAATGAGCCTGCAGCTTTTTGTTGCTTAAAACCGTGTGGGAAGGTTCTGTGTGTCCGCCTCTAACGCAGTTCTCGCCTCACGCCGCTCCCACTTCGCAATCCTTAGACGTGGAGATTTTCGACCGCCGCACGGTGCTGGCCCAGGGCGCGTTGCATGCGCTGATGACGCAACCGGAACAGCCGAGCGCTCGGTATGTGGCGCGGCACCGGGTGGGTCGCCAGTTTGGCTTGAACCAGGACATGGCGCAGGCGTGCTGTGACTTCTCGACGTTGTTGCTTTAAGCCGAACCTGAAGCGTGCAGGATCTTCTGTGAAGAGTAGGCTTGTGTGGCAAGCCCACTCGCCACAACCACCGTCAACGCCATAGCCACAAGCGGATGCCTATTCAGTGCGCAACAGCAGCGCTGAGGTGAGCGCGATGAAGTCGTCGTAGGGTTCCTGCGAGCGGTCGACCTTGCCGCGCAGCACTGTGCCTTGCAGTGCGTTGATCAGGAAGCGTGCCGTGGAATCCGGCGCCAGCCCTGCGCGGAACTCACCACTCGCCACGCCTTCGCGCACCACGTGCGCAAACGGCACGGCCCATTCCAGCAACAGCTGGGCGATGGTGTCGCGCACCTCGTCATGGCGTAGCGTCATTTCGGCCGCCAGGTTGCCGATCAGGCAGCCGTAGTGAAACGTATCGGCACTCGCCGGCGTGGAAATCTTGACCAAGCCTTGCAGTTTCTCCAGGGCCGTGAACGCTGGGTTGGCAACGATGGCCTGTGCGTTCTGCGTCCAACCCTTGAAATAACCCTGCAGCGCTGCGCTGGCAAACGCTTCTTTAGAGCCGAAATGCCCGAAGAACGAGCCCTTCTGCATGCCCGCGTGTTCGACGATGGCATCCACCGAAGAACCTGCGTAACCGTGGCGATGCAGCACGTTGATGCCCGCTGCCAGCAGCTCTTCCTTACGTGAAGGGCGCCCCATGGTGTGTCTCCGGTTTTGCAAATATTTGAAACAAGCTTAAGTCTAATGCTTGACATCAGTCAAACCGACTGGTCAGTATATAAACTCATTCAAACCTCACGAGCATCAGCACATGACCAGCACAGTAGTGGTGTATTTTTCCGGTTACGGCCATACCCGTCGCGTCGCGCACACTGTGGCGGAAGGGGCGCAGGCGCAGTTGGTGGAAGTGAGTGAAAACGGCGAGGTGTCCGAAGCAGGCTGGGCGCTCCTGAATGCAGCCGATGGCATTATCTTCGGCACGCCAACCTACATGGGCTCCAGCGCTTGGCAGTTCAAGAGATTCTCTGATGCGACTGCGAAGTACTGGTTTAGCCGTGGCTGGCAGGACAAGGTGTTCGGTGGCTTTACCGTCAGCGCCAGCTTCAGCGGCGACAAACAAGTCACCTTGATCGGCCTGCAAACACTGGCCTCCCAACACGGTGGCATCTGGGTCAGCCTGGGCCTGCTACCGGCCAGCACCCTGGCGGCGACACGCAACGATATCAACAACCTGGGCGGGTCGGTGGGCTTGATCGTACAGGCGCCTTCGGATGCTGACGCGTCGGCAATCCCTGCCGGCGATATCAAGACGGCGTTGCTCTATGGGGAGCGCGTGGCCAAGATTGCAGCGCGGCTGAAAGCCACAAGCTGATAGCGCTGTAGTTGTACGCCAGGTATTGATAAACAGAGCGTGTTCTCTATTTATCGATACCCGGTGTAATCAATCATGAAGCGCCATTTCGAAGATGTGCAACTGGGCAGCATTGAGCTGTTCTGCCTCGCCGCCGAGGCCAGCAGCTTCACCGCCGCCGCCCAGGTCGCCGGCGTGACCCCGGCCGCGGTGAGCCGCAGCATTTCGCGTCTGGAAGAGCGCCTGGGGTCGCGTTTGTTCGTGCGCACCACCCGCAGCATTCGCCTCACCGACAGCGGCCGTAGCTACTTCGAGCAATGCCGCCAGGCCCTGACCCAACTGGTGGAGGCGCAGCAGGAAGTCATGGGCGCGCAGCGGGTGCCGTCCGGCCAGTTGCGCATCAGCGTCCCGACCACGTATGCCCATCATCGGCTGTTGCCGCTGCTGCCCAAATTCCGCGCGCTGTACCCGCACGTGAGCGTGGACATCCATATCAGCAACCGCAATATCGACTTCGTTGCCGAAGGCTATGACCTGGCCATTCGCGTGCGCGCCCAACCGGACTCCTCGCTGATCGCCCGGCTGCTGGAAGACGCCGAGTTGGTGGTGGTCGCCGCACCGGCCTATCTGCAACGCGCCGGCACGCCACAGACGTTGCAGGAGTTGGCGTTGCACGAGTGCATTCAGTTTGAATTGCCGAGCAATGGCCGGCGCATCCCCTGGTTGTTCCAGGAGCACGGCCAGGAGCAGGCGTTCGCGGGGGAGGCGGGGTACAGCATTTCGCAGGATGTGTTGGGCGGCGTGACCTTGGCCAAGCACGGGGCGGGGCTGTTTCAAACCTACAAGTTCATCGTCGAGCAAGAATTGGCTGACGGCACACTCGTGGAAGTGCTGAAACCCTTTGGTGGGCGCTCGCGACCGTTTACCTTGCTGTACCCCCATGGGCGCTATGTGCCGCATCGGGTGCGGGCGTTTGTGGATTTTTTACTGGCGTGTCGTGACGAATGGGCGGCGCCGTAGACGCGGCGATATCCCACGTCAGCAAAATTTGGCTGATCGCCGCGTCGATCACTGTGTAGGGCACATCATCGCGCGCCAGGATCGAAACGCCCTGCAGGAAGCTGTCAAACACGGTCGCCATTGCCGGTGCATGAAGCGTGTCCGGCAGTTGACCGGCACGGATGCCTCGCTCAACACACGCCACAATCCCCGCCCGCGTTCGCGCGCGCGATTGCGTCAATGCCTGCGTCACCCGCGCGTTCTCCGGGCTGGGTGCGCTCATCACGCCCAGCGCCACCATGCAGCCCTTGGGATGCCCATCGTCACACTGCATGCGCGCCGATTGGCGCAGCGCGGTTTCGAGGGCCTTACGCGGCAGCAAGGTGTCGTCCCACAGGCATTCGGTGACCCGGGCGTAGGTCGCCAAATAGCGTTGCACACACTCATCGAACAGCGCCTCTTTGGAGCCGAAGGCTGCATAAAAACTCGGCGCGGAGATACCGCCACCCAGGCCGGCCTTGAGCTGGGCGAGTGAGGTGGCGTCGTAACCGTGCTGCCAGAACAGGTGCAGGGCCTGTTCCACGGCCTGGTCGCGGTCGAAATTACGCGGGCGGCCCATTTGTGCCATGTCCAGTCTCCTGTGCAGAACGAGATAAATACTAGTCGATACATAAGTCGTTGACAATATGTCAGTGCTGCCTCCAGTATTTGTACCGATCAGTATTTAAGTCGCCTCAAGGAGTTACCCATGACCCCCTCACTCAGCTTATCCGCGTCGTCCGAGCGCTTGCCCATCGGCGCCTTGCTCGCCCTGGCCATGACCGGTTTCATCTGCATCGTCACCGAAACCCTGCCCGCCGGCCTGTTGCCGTTGATCAGCGACGGCCTGGCGATTTCGCCGTCGATGGCCGGGCAGATGGTCACCGCCTACGCGCTGGGTTCAGTGCTGGCGGTAATTCCCATGACCATCGCCACCCGTGGCTGGCGTCGGCGCAATGTGCTGTTGCTGACCATCGTCGGTTTTCTGCTGTTCAATTCCATCACGGCGCTGTCGTCCCATTACGGCGTGACCCTGGTGGCGCGGTTCTTCGCCGGGGCCGCGGCGGGGTTGGCCTGGAGCCTGCTGGCCGGTTACGCCCGGCGCATGGTCGCGCCGCATCAACAGGGCAGGGCGCTGGCGTTGGCGATGGTCGGCACACCGATTGCGCTGTCGCTGGGCGTGCCGCTCGGTACTTGGCTGGGTGGCCTGGTGGGCTGGCGCACCACGTTCGGCCTCATGTCGGCGCTGACGCTGGTGTTGATCGTGTGGGTGCTGGTGAAAGTCCCGGACTACGCGCCGCAGGCTGCGCATCAGCGTGTGTCGTTGGGCAAAGTGCTGACCACGCCTGGCGTGCGGCCGGTGCTGGCGGTGGTGATCAGCTGGATGCTGGCGCACAACATTCTGTACACCTACATCGCCCCGTTTTTGCTGCCGGCAGGCCTGACGACTCGCGTGGATCTGGTGCTGTTGGTGTTCGGCATCGCGGCGTTGGCCGGGATCTGGCTGACGGCCAGGTTGGTTGAGGCGATGTTGCGCAAAACCGTTCTGGTGAGCCTGGCGAGCTTTGCATTGGTGTCTGTGGTGTTCGGTGTGGCGGGCAGCGTGCCTTGGGTGGTTTACCTTGGCGTGGCCGTGTGGGGGCTGAGCTTCGGCGGCGCTGCCACGCTGCTGCAAACCGCCCTGGCGGATGCCGCTGGCGACGGTGCGGATGTGGCGCTGTCGCTGAACGTGGTGGCGTGGAACAGCGCGATTGCCGGCAGCGGCGTGGTCGGCGGCGTGTTGCTCGACACATGGGGCGTCGCGTCGTTTCCCTGGGCGATGGCACTGTTGATCGCCATGGCGTTTGCGATTGCCTGGGGCGCTCATGCCCATGGATTCAAGTCGGGCGCACGTGGCACAGAAAAACCCTTCGTGGCCGGGCACTAATAGGCCTTGGTCAGGTCAATAACCCCTGCAATATCATCCACTTGGCTCCGTTTTTCGGAGCCTGACGCCTTACTCCCTTTCAAAGAAGTCATGCATGCACCTGCGCAAAATTGCACTCGGGCTATCAGCTCTCGTTCTGCTCTCCACCGGGGCAGATGCCCGGGGGTTGCTGGACTTTATCAAGCCCCCCGCACAGGAACACACCTCCCGCTCAAGCTCGATCAGCCAGCGCGCGGCGCTCGGCCTCTATTCCAGCCAACAACAGCAACCCTCGTTTGCCAGCTGCGCCGATCTGTTCCCTGGCGCCAGGCCGATCAACACCGCCACCGTGCCCACTTCGATGAAACCCATGGCGTTGTGTTCGGACAATTTTGCGGTGCTTTACTCGCAGACCAGCAAGACACCACTGGTGGTGGTCGAACGCTTGAATGCGGCCCAACTGAAAAACGCCAAGGGTGAAGAGCGCACCAACCAGTTCTACCCGGACCCGCGCATCCCTAAAGGCGCTCGCGCCGAGTTGAGCGACTACCGCAGCCAACACCCGGCCGTGGACCGTGGCCATCAGTCCCCGGCTGCCGACGCCCCGAGTGCGAATGCCATGGCGCAATCCTTCGCGCTGTCGAACATGGTGCCGCAAGACCCCACCAACAACCGCAAGATCTGGAGCAAGGTCGAGGCGGACGTGCGCAAGTTCGCCGTGCGTGCCGGCGGCAATGTGTTTGTGTTCACCGGCCCACTGTTTGATGCGGGTTACAGCACCGTCGGTAACAACAAGGTCTGGGTGCCCACGCGTCTGTTCAAGCTGGTCTACGACGCCTCGTCGAAACGCGCCTGGGCCTATGTGCTGCCCAACGCTGAAACGCGCATCCAGAAGCCGATGGACTACGACACCTTTGTGAAGAGTACCGGGCTTAAGCTGCTGGGTGATTTGCCGGTTACCGGCTCGGTGGGGCGCACCTGATGTGAGCCCCGAAGGCTGGCGGCAGCGCCAGCCCTATTGGGTCTTTTTCAACGCCTTTAACCGCAATGTCGCACGCTGCACGGCGGCCATCTTTTCCGGACGCTTCATGCGTTTCCATTTGCGAATGTCGTCCTTGCTCCGCCCGCAACTGACGCATAGATCGCCGCTGAGTTGGCAGGTGGAGATGCACGGGTTTTCGATATCTTTAGCCAAGGTCTCACCTGGGTTTGATCAAGGGCGCGCAGCTAGGCCGCACGAAATTCAACGGTGAGGTGGCTCACTTCATGGACCGGTTTGAGGCGCTCGCGAATGCTCTCGGCGTCTATGGTCGAGCGGCCAACGACGCTGACGATGGCGGCATGTGCGTCCGGGCCCACGCGCCACACGTGCAGATCGGTAATCGTCGCATCGCCAGGTTGTTCGACGAGTTCGCGGATCTCGGCGGCGACGTGTTCATCGGTTTGGTCCAGCAACACGCCGGCGGTGGTGCGCATCAAGCTCCAGGACCATCGCGCAATCACCACGGCGCCGACGATGCCCATCGCCGGGTCCAGCCACACCCAGCCCAGATAACGCCCAGCCAGTAACGCGGCGATGGCGAGCACGGAGGTCAGCGCATCGGCGAGCACATGCACGTAGGCTGAGCGCATGTTGTTGTCGTGGCCATGATGGTCGTGATCATGATCGTGCCCATGGCTGTGACCGTGGCCCAGCAACAGCGCGCTGACGATGTTCACCGCCAACCCCACCACCGCAATCAGCGTGGCGGTACCGAACTGTACTTCGGTAGGCTGCAGCAAGCGCATCACCGACTCGACACCGATACCCAGCGACACCAGCGCCAGGATAAGCGCCGAGGCGAACCCGCCCAGGTCGCCGACTTTGCCGGTGCCGAAGCTGTAGCGTGAGTTGCTCGCATTGCGTTTGGCGTAGGCGTAGGCCGCAGCGGCAATGCCCAACGCGCCCGCGTGGGTGGCCATGTGAAAGCCGTCCGCCAGCAACGCCATGGAACCGGTCAAGGCCCCGGCGGCAATTTCCGCGACCATCATCACCACCGTCAACATCACGACCCACAGGGTGCGTTTGGCGTTTTCGTCGTGGGCCGAGCCGAGGAACACATGTTCGTGGGTGTGAGCGCTATGGGCGGCGTTCATTTGGAATACCGCCGAATGGCTTCCAGCAGCTCTTCGACGCCACGGGCGCGGGCTTCCTCGCTGAGGGCGGGGTCGGCCACATGGGCTCTGGCGTGGTCTTCGATGATTTCTTCCATCAAACCGTTGATGGCGCCGCGTGTGGCGGCCACCAGGTGCAGGGTTTTGGCGCAGTCGAGGTCCGACTCCAAGGCTTTTTCAACCGCCTGTAGCTGCCCGGCGATGCGTTTGACGCGCTTGATCAGGCTGTCTTTGTTTGCGGCAATATGGCCCACGATATACCCCTCCTACCTATGATGGGGCGCATCATTGCATACCCCACCCCCCTATACAAGGCGGTGTGTGCAGGCGCTATTTGGGCCGGTCCAGCTGACGCTTCAGGGTGTAGAGCGCCACGCCAACCGCCAGGATGCCCGACACCGCACCAACCACCAGCGCCCAGCGCGGGCCGAGGTGGTCGGCCACCCAGCCGACGATGGGCGCACCAATCGGCGTGCCACCGAGGGCGACGGCGACGCGCAGAGCGATCACGCGTCCGCGCATGGCGGGCTCGGTGGTGAGTTGCATCAGGCTGTTGGTGGTGTTGCTGAAGGTCATGGCACCCACGCCGATGATCACCAGCGCAATCGCGAACATCCAGTAGTTCGGTGCCAACGCTGCGAGTATGCAACCAAAGCCAAACACCGCCGCGCCGGTCAGCAGTGACTTGAACTGCGGTCGCTCACTGCCGGCGGCAATCAGCGCGCCGGCGATGGTGCCGATGGCCAGGGTCGAGGTCAGCAGGCCGTAGCCACGTGCATCGGCATGGAATTCGGTGACGGCCATGGTCGAGATGAAAATCGGGAAGTTCATGCCGAAGGTGCCGATTAGAAACAGCATCAGCAAGATCGCCTTCAGGTCCGGCCGCGCCCACACATAACGCATGCCCTCGGTGAGGCTGCCTTTGGTCCGCAGCGCGCGCACCTTGATGTGTTGGCTGGACACGCGCAGGAAAAACAGCGACGCCAGCACCGCAAAAAAGCTCGAGCCATTAAGCAGGAACGCCCAGCCGGTGCCGACTGAGGCGATGGTCACGCCCGCCACGGCCGGGCCGATCATGCGCGCCATGTTGAACGAGGTGGAGTTGAGCGCGATGGCGTTGGACAAATCTTTCTCGCCCACCAGTTCGGCCACGAAAATCTGCCGCACCGGCGCATCGAATGCCGAGGCGCAGCCGGATAAAAACGCAAACACGTACACGTGCCAGAGCTGCACGAAGCCTGTGATGGTGAATACCCCCAGCGTCAGCGCCAGCAGGCCCATGACCGCCTGGGTGGCGATCAGCAGCTTGCGCTGGTCGTAGTGGTCGGCGGCAAACCCGGTCCACGGCAGCAACAACAACTGCGGCCCGAACTGCAGTGCCATGACGATCCCCACGGCGGCGGCGTTGTGCGGAGTGAGTTGGGTGAGCACCAGCCAATCCTGGGCGGTGCGTTGCATCCAGGTGCCGACGTTGGACACCAGCGCACCGGCGGCCCAGATGCGGTAGTTGGGGCTGCGCAGGGAACGGAACGTGCCGAGGACACTCATGAGGGCGTTAGTTCCTCCGGTTGTCGGGCCACTCGATGATGGCCGGTTCGCTAAAAGATCACTTGATTTCAAACAGCCGCAAAATCGCGGCCTTCGCTTTCTCTCCATCGCTGCCATGGAGTGCGCAAATGGACGCCTGATCGTTGAGTTTGTGCAGTTGGAAATGGTTGTAGAACGCTTGGCCAAGCCGCTGTTGCTCGAACGCTCCCTGGTTCCAACGGTTTAGAAAGTCGTCGTAAGCGGTACGCTCGATTTCCAGTTTCGGTGTATTGCCCATGTGAACTCGTTCTATTCATTCAGAAAACACGCAAGACTCCCACACTCGACCTGTTGGCCTTGGCGTCCGGATTCCATGCCATCATACCTACCCCATTCAAACACACCGAGACTCCCCATGAGCACCTCCCTTTCCCTGCCCCCCGCGCGTAAGCCCATCGCGCCACTGCTGGCGTTTATCATCCTGGTGGTGGGCGCCGTGTTCCTGCAGAACAGCGTCGGCTCGCGCCAGGTGCTGTTGCTGGTGGTCGGCGCGGCGCTGGGCTTGACCCTGTACCACGCCGCCTTCGGCTTCACGTCGGCCTGGCGTGTATTCATCAATGATCGGCGCGGCGCTGGTTTGCGCGCACAGATGGTGATGCTGGCGGTGGCGGTCGTGCTGTTTTTCCCAGCGCTAGGGGCGGGTACATTGTTTGGCCAGCCGGTGGTCGGGCTGGTGGCGCCGGCCGGGGTATCGGTGGTGTTTGGTGCGTTTATTTTCGGCATCGGCATGCAGTTGGGCGGCGGTTGCGCCTCGGGCACTTTGTTCACCGTGGGTGGCGGCAATGCGCGCATGTTGGTGACGTTATTCTTCTTTATCTGCGGCTCGTTGATTGCGACCCACCATGTCGATTGGTGGTTCGCATTGCCGTCGTTCCCAGCGGTTTCCATCGTCAAAAGCTTCGGCGTAGTGCCGGCATTGCTCTTGAGCTTGGCCGTGTTCGCGATCATCGCAGCGGTCAGCGTTCGCATCGAGAAGGGTCGTCATGGCCAGCTTGAAGCGCGCGTCACCAGCGAACACACAGGCTGGCGCCGTTTCTTGCGCGGGCCCTGGCCGTTGGTGTGGGGCGCGATTGGCCTGGCGCTGCTCAACTACGCGACCCTGGCACTGGCCGGGCGGCCGTGGGGCATCACCTCGGCGTTCGCGCTGTGGGGCGCCAAAGTCGCCAGCGGTCTGGGTGTGGATGTGGCCAACTGGGCGTTCTGGCAAATGCCGGGCAATGCCAAGGCCCTGGCCGCGCCGGTGTGGGAAGACATCACCAGCGTCATGGACATCGGCATCGTCCTCGGTGCGCTGTTGGCGGCAGGCCTGGCCGGGCGTTTTGCGCCGAGCCTGAACATTCCGGCGCGTTCGCTGGTGGCGGCGGTGATCGGTGGCTTGTTGCTGGGCTACGGCTCGCGCTTGGCGTACGGTTGCAATATCGGCGCGTACTTCAGTGGCATCGCCTCGGGCAGCCTGCATGGCTGGGTGTGGTTGGTGGCGGCGTTTATCGGTAACAGCGTGGGCGTGCGGCTGCGTCCGTTGTTCTTTGCGGGCGAGCGCCCGCAGGTGGCGTTGAACGGCTGCTGAGTGAACCAGTGAGGTAACCGGCATGATCAGAGAGTTGAGAACCTTCGTGAGCGCGGCGCGGCGCGGCACCTTTGCCGCCGCCGGCCAGCAGGTGGGGCTGACGCAATCGGCCGTGAGCGCACAAATCAAACACCTTGAAGACGCGCTCGGGGTAAAGCTGTTCGACCGCACCGGCCGCTCCGCCACCCTCAACTCAGCGGGGCAGCGCGCGGTGCCGCTGGCGGAGGAAATCCTCGACATCTTCTCGCGCATGGGTACCCCCGACAGCGCCAACGACTTCCACGGTTCGTTGCGCATCGGCGCCATCGGCAGTGTGCAAACCGGCCTTCTGCCCCAGGCGCTGGTGGCGCTTAAGCGCCGCGCGCCGTTCATCGAGGTCAACCTGGTGCCGGGGGTTTCGCTGAACCTGCTCAGCCAGGTCGATGCCGGCGAGCTGGACCTGGCGATCATGATCCACCCGCCGTTCAACCTGCCCAAGGACCTGAATATCGAGGTCATCGCCCGCGAGCCTTTTGTGCTGATCACCGCCAAAGACGTACCGGGCGATGACCCGTTGCAGATCCTGCGTGAGCAGCCCTTTGTACGTTACGACCGCGGTTCATTCGGCGGGCGCCAGGTCACGCAGTTTCTCAAGGAACACAAGATCCAGACGCAACAGGCACTGGAACTCGACGAGCTGGACGCCATCGTCAAGATGGTCCAAAGCGGCCTCGGCGTGTCCCTGGTACCGATGGCCGGCTTGTGGTTGGAACACGGCAGCGACGTGCGGGTTTTGCGATTGGACACGCTCACGTTCTATCGTGAAATCGTGCTGCTGACCAAGTACACCCAGCGCCAACTGCCGCTCTTCGCGTTATTCCGGGCGTGCGTCATAGAAGTGCTGGGGGCGCCGAAGTAGGGCGCGAGCATCAAAAAAATTGAGGCTCAGGGCGAAAGATATGCGCTTTATCGCAGGGGCTTTCTGGTGAAGAATCGCGTTCTGAATAACAGAACCTGCAGGTAGCCACCGTGAGCCTTTCGCCCTTTCATTTAGCTATTCCCGTCTACGACCTCGCTGCCGCTCGCCACTTCTATGGCGAGGTGTTTGGGCTCTCCGAGGGCCGCTCCAGCGCGCAATGGGTCGATTTCGACTTTTACGGCCACCAGTTCGTCATCCATCAACACCCCAAGACTGACACTCAGGAATCGGTGCACTCAAACCCCGTCGATGGTCACGATGTACCGGTCCCGCATTTCGGCATCATCCTGCAATGGGAGCAGTGGGAAGCCTTGGCCGATCGGCTCAGGGCACGTGAAACCCAGTTTGTGATCGAACCCTACATCCGCTTCCAAGGCCAGGTCGGCGAGCAAGCCACGATGTTTCTGTTTGACCCGTGCGGCAACGCGCTGGAGTTCAAAGCGTTCAAGGACATGAGCCAGCTGTTCGCCAAGTGATTGCACCCTGTGCCTGGCCACGCTGAAACGCATGTCCGAATCCGTCCTGAAGTGGTCCGGCATGAGCCTGTTGCTCACCTGTCTGAGTGCCTAGTATGGCTTGCATCATTCACTGATCAGCCAGCCAGAAGGCCCCCTCATGAACCGCAAAGCCCTTATCGTTATCGATGCCCAACATTCGTTCCGCCATTCAACCTACTGGTCCGAAAATGACCTGCCGGCTTACCTGGAAAAACAACAGGCGCTCATCGATGGGTGTGTTCAACACGGCATCCCGGTGATACAAGTCTTGCATGTCGAGGACCAAGGGCATTTTTCCCTGGCCTCCGGCAACGTGCGGGCGTTGAGCGAATTGTCGATCAACCCCGACTTGATCATTCACAAGCGCTACCACAGCGCTTTTGCCGGCACGCCCCTGGCTGCGCGGCTCACGGAGATGGGCGTGACGACGGTGATCATCAGTGGCATTCGCACCGAACAGTGCTGTGAAACCACCACACGGCAGGCCTCGGACAGCGGCCTCAATGTGGATTTTGTCAGCGAGGCGACCATGACCTTCCCGATGACCCACGCACGCAGTGGCCGGGTCTACACCGCAGCCGAGATCCGCGAGCGTACGGAGTTGGTGCTGGAAGGGCGTTTCGCGCGCATTGCCAGCGTGGCCCAGGCACTGGAAGGTTGAACCTATGAGCGTGCCGGTGCTGTTCGTGCTGTTGCCCAACGTGCTGATGCTCGACCTGGCCGGCCCCGCCGAAGTGCTGCGCCTGGCGGCTCAAGCCGAAGCCCCGGCGGCCATCGACTTCGACTTGCAGTACGTCAGCCCGGTGGAGTCGCTGCAAACCTCTATCGGCTTGCCCCTGAGCGGGTTGGCGCCATTGCCGCCAAGCCTGGCGCCCGGCACGTTGGTGGTGTTGGTGGGCTCCACCTCGAAGGTCACCCGGGCACGTCAGCAGGTGTTCGAGTCGGCCAGCAATAAACTGACCCAGTGGCTGCAAACCGTGTTCGCGCCCTCCGGCGAACGGCTGGTGTGCGTGTGTGCCGGTGCCTTGAGCGCCGCCCGTGCAGGGTTGCTCGACGGGCGCCAGTGCACCACTCACCACGCGCTGTGCCCTATTTTGCAAACCATGGCGCCAAAGGCCCGGGTATTGGAAAACCGCCTGTACGTCACCGATGGCAATATCAGTTGCAGCGCTGGCGTTACAGCGGGCATCGACTTGATGCTGCATTTGGTCGCCGAACTGGCCGGGCCACGGCTGGCCTGCGCGGTGGCGCGGGACATGGTGGTGTACATGCGCCGCAGCGGCGCCGACCCGCAGTTGTCGCCATGGCTGGCCGGGCGCAACCACCTGCATCCCGCCGTGCATCGGGTGCAGGACGCCATCGCCGCATCCCCGTGTGAGCCGTGGACCGTCACACGTATGGCCGGCCTGGCCTACACCAGCAGCCGCCACCTGGCGCGGTTATTTCACGAGCACGTCGGCATCAGCCCGCTGGATTACCTGCACCAACTGCGGTTGACCGTGGCGCGTGAATTACTGGTTGAATCGACCCTGGACATTGAAACCGTTGCCGAGCGCGCCGGCTTTGGTTCGGCGCGGCATCTGCGGCGTATCTGGGGCAAATATGAAGCGGGGACGCCTTCAGCTGGACGTGTCAGCAGCGCTGGTTGAGGCTTGATCGGCCTCAGCTTCGAGTTTGGCGCGGTCGGCTTTGCTGATGTAGATGTCTTTGCTTTTCGGCGCCAATTTGGCACTGGCTTTTTTCGCTTTGGCCTTGAAGAGCTGCTTGAGTTTTTTCTGGCGGTTCATTTCTTTTTGCCTGATCGGTGAAGGTTTGGATGATACCAGTTTAAAAACCTGGGTCGCTTTTTAGCGCCGATCTGTGCATTGAATCGCCGTGCGTTCTGCCAATAATCGGGCCGGGTATTCAGCGCAAACGGAAGACCCTCGATGAGCATCCACACCCGCACTAAACGCATCACTGTCCCGCAATTGGTCGCGATGAAGGGCCAACAGAAAATCGTCGCCCTGACCGCGTATTCCAGCGCCATCGCCAAGCTGATCGACCCGTTGGTCGACTTCATTCTGGTCGGTGACTCCACGGCCATGGTCGGCTATGGCCGCCCCTCGACCTTGAGTATGCAGCTCGAAGAAATCATCGGCCACACCCGCGCGGTGGTCGACAGCACGCGCCTGGCCTGTGTCATCGCCGACATGCCGTTCGGCAGTTATCAGGAATCCCATGAGCAAGCGTTTCGCAACTGCGCCCAGGTGTTGGCGCGTACCGGTTGCGATGCCGTCAAGCTGGAGGCCAACCAGGCGTTGGCGGGCACCGTTGAGTTTCTGGTAGCGCGCGGCATTCCAGTGATGGCTCATGTGGGGTTGATGCCGCAGTTCGTCAATGTGATGGGCGGGTTCAAGGCCCAGGGCCTCACGGCTGAAACGGGGGCGGTGATTGCCGCTGATGCCCGCGCCAATCTGCAAGCGGGCGCTTTCAGTCTGTTGCTGGAAGGGGTGGCCGAAGGCGTGGCCCGGCAGATCACCTTGGACTCGAACATGCCCACTATCGGCATCGGTGCTTCGCCGGCGTGCGACGGCCAGGTGCTGGTCACCGAAGACGTGTTGGGCCTGGGCGGTGAGCACCTGCCGCGCTTCGTTAAACAGTACGCCGATGTTGGCGCGGTGATTCGCGATGCCTGCGAGCGCTTTGCCGACGACGTGCGCCACGGCCGTTTCCCCGAAGCGCGGCATTGCTACGGGCTTTGACGCACCGCCTGGGCCAGTTGCTGCACGGCCTGGGCGATATCTTTGCTCCAATCGAGGGTGAAGCTCAGGCGCAGGTGCTGCGGCCACGCGCCTTGTTGGCTGAATAGCTCGCCGGGGGCGATGACGATGCGCTGGGCGAGCAAGCGCTCGAACACCTGGCGCAGGTTGGCTGAGTGCGGAGCCTTAAGCCAGAAACTCGCGCCGCCTCGGGGCACGAGCGCCGGCCATTGAGCCTCGTCCAGCAGGGCTTTCATGCCTGTCATCCGCTCCAGCAACAAAGCCCGCAGCGCCTTCAAATGGGGGTCGATACGCTTGGAGGTGAACAGTTTGGCGATCGCCTTCTGGCGGATCGGTGAGAGGCGAAAGCCCCGCTCCAGGAACACGCGCTGCAACTGCGGCCCCTGCCCGCGACACAGCACATACCCATACGGCGCTTCCGAACCGATGACTTTATCGAAGGTCGAGAACACCAGCAGTTTTTGCGGGTCGGCAAAGTCGCGATAGCGCGCCGGCTGCGGCTCAAAATACAACTCGCCATAGGTGTCGTTTTCAAATAGCCAGATATCTCGCTGCGCCAGCCAGCGGCAAATCTGCTGCTTGTCCTGCGCCGGCACCACGCCGCCCTGCGGAATATTCACCGTCGAGGACAGCACCGCGAATCGAATCGCCTCCTGCGTCAGCAAGCCTTCCAGCGCAGCCAGGTCGAAACGCCCGTGCGTATCAAGGCGCAACTCGATCACGCGGACCTTCGCCGCCTGCAACTGACGCAAAATCGCCCACGAACACGGCGACTCCACCAAGGCCACCGTACCGGCCAGGTCCAGGGCGTTGAGCGCGGCATCCAGCACACTGTGCAGGTCCGAGCCGATAAACACATGGTCGGCTTGCCAGTAATTGTCGGCCGATTGGGTGTAGCGCTCGGCCAGTGCGGCGCGCAACTCGGGCTCGCCGAACGGCAGGTACAGCGGCGTGAGGGCGCGCGGGTGTTGGCGCGTCAGCTCACGTTCGAGCATCAGCAGCGGGTTTTCCAGCGACAGCAGCATCGCCGGTGCATCGCTGCTCAACGCCAGCATTCCTGGCTGGCGGGCATGGGCGAACACTTGGTCGAGCAGGCTGGGCGAGCCTTGCGTCAACAACGGCGCGGGCAGCGACCGGGTGAAGTAGCCGAACTTGGGTTTGGCGTAGATCCGCCCTTCATCTTCGAGCAGCGCGTAGGCGTACTTGGTGGTCGACACCGACACGCCCAGGCGCGCGGCCAGCTGGCGCAGGGACGGCAGTTTGCGCTCGCCCTGCGTAGGGCCGGCGTCGATCAACTCGACCAGGTAGCGGTACACCGCCTGATAGGCGAAATCGCTGTGTTTCGTTTTATCCATGACCACTCGCGCCACTCGACCTGATTACACGGGGAACACCTAGGGGTTGGGGCCGGCCGAGTATTACTCAAGGCGCGGTAATACCCAAACCCAACGAGGCAACCCCATTCCCTACTGAGCCGCCGGCACCTCGTCCAACCGGTGAAACACCGCCAGCCCTTGTTGGCGAACCAGTTCCAACATCAGGCCCGCGCCCTCGGAAGGGCCACCGGTGCGCTTGAGCAGGGTTTTTACGTATGCATAAAATCAGGCGAGGTAGGGCTTGCGGACTAGCTGCGCTTTAGTTTCCTGAAGGCCAGTGGTTCCCAGACGCGCAGTGCCAGCAAGAGCGCCGTTCCGCGTTTCTCTGACAACGGGGCGGCCAGCGATTCGTTGTGAAGCGCTGCCAGCTTGCTGCGCAGTCTGTGCATTTCGACTTGCAACTGAGCGTAAGCAGGCTGCGTCAACATGCCATGCGCAAAATCCAGGGTCTCGTCGGGCGCCTCGAACTGGCTGCCCATAAAATCGGGTAGACCCTGGCGCAGAAAAAATTGGCGGATAGGGCCGTTCGGCAACCAATCAAAGTCTCGTGCTACGCGCAGCCTGATCCGGTTACCCGGTTTCAGGTCCGCCAGGCCCATCCGCTCTAACACCAGCAGGTGCTTGATGCACTCGGCTTTCGACAGGCAATAGGCCGACAGCATGTCTTCCAGCGACCAGTGATTCAGCGCACACACGGCCACCAGCAACAACGTTTGGTCTGATACCAGTTGCGCTTCCTGATCCCGCTCCAGCATCTGCAGGCGCGGTGCCGATAACTCCGCCTCCTGAAGTAATTCCGCCATCGTCAAACCCAGCAAATCACTGAACTGGGCGAGGCGCTCCACCGTCAGGCGCCCACTGGCCAGCAGGCGTTTTACGCTGGGCTCTGATAGGTCAAGCGCCAGCGCAACGTCGCGATAGGTCATTCCCGCTGACTTGAGGCGCTGCTTGATTGTGGTGATGAGCCGGCTAATTTGAGTCATAAGTATTGGAATTCGATACTGGGGGTAGCAGTGTAAGAAAATATTTAGGGTAAAGGTGTGAAATATGCATCCTCCTCGCATACTGGCCCATCACAAAAAGGAGGTCAGCATGCCTGTAGACAATGGAGTGATCACACCGGCCAGCACGCCCGTGGGTAATTTGCAGATTGGAGACCTGGTTTTCATCCGCGTAACCGCCCGACCGTTCCTGGAAGTCGCCAGCGCCACGAACTCATGGACTAACCACGTGGGCATCGTCGTCGACAACCGTGGCGACGATCCATTGATTGCGGAAAGTACGTTTCCCTTCGCGCGAACCACGCCACTGACACGCTTCCTGCAACGCTCCGAGCACGGCCGTTATGCCGTTGCGCGGCTGACCGCTGCGCTCAGCAACCAGCATCGCAGTGCGCTGGTCAGCGCAGCGCTTCGGCGCATGGGCACGTTCTACGACACCGGCTTCAACATCAGCTCGCGACGCCAGTTCTGTTCGCGCTTTGTTCGTGACGTTATTTATGAAGCGACCGACATTCAGGTGGGAGAGGTGGAGACGTTCGCGACGTTACTGCAACAAAATTCCGACCCGAGGCTGGTCTTCTGGCGTTTCTGGTACCTGGGCCGCATTCCGTGGCAGCGGCGTACCGTGACGCCGGCGAGCGTGCTGCGCAGTTCGCAGGTGCACGTCATTGTCGACGCACCCGGGCATGCTCACGCAGCGGCGCAACCTGAGGCGAAGCGGTGGGCCCGGTGAAGTGCACACGGCGCGAGCTGCTTCACGCCGGCATGGTCGGTATCGCAGCCAGTGCGCTATCACCTTGGGCGATAGCGGCCACACCTTCAGGTGAGCTGATTAACGATGTGACGCTGCTTAACCCGATATGGGTTAACGGTGTGCTCACCCCGCGTACGACGCAGGAGATTCGCCAGGCGCTTGCCGAAGGGGCAGGGCCCGTCAGTATGGGCGGTGGGCGCTACAGCATGGGCGGACAGATTGCCACCGAAGGCTGCCTGCACCTCGATATGCGAAGGTTCAATCGGGTGGTCCGGTTCTCGCCTGGGAACAAGGTGATACGGGTGCAAGCTGGCATGCGCTGGCGCGATTTACAGTCGGTCATCGACCCGCATGATCTCTCGGTAAAAATAATGCAGAGCTATGCCAACTTCACCGTCGGCGGGTCGTTGTCTGTCAATGCGCATGGGCGTTATGTCGGCGCCGGCCCGCTGATCAATTCGGTACGTTGCCTGCAACTGGTGCTGGCGGACGGCTCGGTAATCGAAGCTTCCCGCAGCACCAGCGCCGACGTGTTCTACGCCGCGATCGGTGGCTACGGCGCGTTGGGCGTGATCACCGAAGTCGAATTGGACCTTGTACCCAACGTCGCCATGGAGCGTCAGGTGCGCCGACTGCCAATTGCCGATTACCCGACGTTTTTCAATGACCACGTCCGTGGTAACGCCCAGGCTATTTTGCACAACGCCGATTTGGCGCCGCCTTTCTTTGACCGGGCCACGTGCGTCACCTGGTGCGCCACCGACAAAGCGCCGACAGTCGCAGACCGTTTAGTCGCGCCGGGGCAATCGTACAAGTTTGATGAGGCCGTGATGTGGAGTGTGGCAAAGCTTCCCGGCGGCCCATTGATCCGCAAGGACGTGGTCGATCCCCTGCGCTATCTCAGCCATCCGGTGGTACGGCGCAATTATGAGGCCAGTGCGGACGGCGCCTCACTGGGGCCTATCGCAACCCGCACCAGCACCTATGCGTTGCAGGAGTATTTTGTTCCCGTCGCCCAACTCCAGGCGTTCGTACCGTTGATGGCTGGCATCCTGCGGGCGCACGCCGTGAATGCCGTCAATATCTCCATCCGGCACGCGCCGAGTGATACGCAATCGTTTCTGTCTTGGGCGCGTGAAGAGGTGTTTTCGTTCGTACTCTATTACTGGCAACGCGTTGGCGTGGCAGACCGCGAGGAAGTCGGTGTGTGGACACGTGAGCTTATCGACGCCGCGCTGTCGCTAGGCGGAACCTACTATCTGCCGTACCAGTTGCATGCGACGCCGGAGCAATTCTCACGCGCCTACCCGAACGCCCGGCGCCTGTTCGCACTCAAGGCGCAATTGGACCCAGGCAAACGATTTCGAAACAAGCTCTGGGATAAATATTCCTAGGCTCCCGCCACGTGCTTCGCTACGTCCATAAACGCCCGTGCAGCCGCAGACTGATAAACCCCTTTGCGCTGCATCAACACCGCAGTGCGCTCTAACCGCTGCGGCCCCAACTCAACGGCCACCAACTCTGGATGCGCCCGCGCAATGGCGGCCGGAAGTAAGGTCGACAGCGTGGTCCTGCGCACCACCTCAATCAACGCACTGATCACATTGGCCTCCATCACCACGCGCGGGCGGATGCCGTGTTGGTTGCAGTAGCGGTCGATTTGCTCGCGGGTGGCGAATTCCTTGCTCAGTAAAATCAATGATTCGCCATTCAGCGCCTCCAGCCCAATGGCCCGCTCCCCCGCCAGTGGGTGCTGTTGACCGACTACCAGCGCAAGGGTTTCGACCAGCAGGGGAAAGGTCTCGATGTCTTGCGCATGCACCTCATCAAACGCAATACCCACGTCCAGTTCGTCGGCCAGCAGTTGGTTCTCCATCTGCTCCTGGGCGACCTCACGCACGTTCAGCGTGATGTTCGGGTAGCGCTGGTGAAAGGCTTCCACCAGCGGCCCAACCAGATAAGTGGTGAAGGTCGGCGTTACTGCAATCCGCAGCGTTCCCCGGCTCAAATCGCCCACGTCATGGATCGCACGCTTGCCTTCCTGCAGTTCCTGCGCCGCCCGCAGCGCATAGCGTAGGTAAACCTCCCCGGCATCGGTCAGGCGCGTCTTGCGTCCTGAGCGATCAAACAACTGTGCGCCGAGGCTCTCTTCCAGCTGCCGCACTTGCTGCGACAGCGCCGGCTGCGAGACATGCAGGGCCGTCGCCGCCTTGGTGAAGCCCTGATGTTCCGCGACCGCAAGGAAGTATTGGATATGTCGTGCCAGCATGGTTGAACCCATAAGATTATCTAATGCTATTGATCATATATGAGACTTTTACCTTATTGCACCAGCTCCGTAACCTTTGCTTCATCGCATCGCGAACCAATGGAGTCACCCATGCAAGACATCATCGACGGTTTCCTGAAATTTCAACGCAGCGCCTTCCCCGAGCGTGCCGGCCTGTTTAAAGACCTGGCCAACCAGCAGAGCCCACGGGCGCTGTTCATTTCTTGCTCCGACAGCCGGCTGGTGCCAGAGCTGGTCACGCAGCGCGAGCCGGGCGACCTGTTCGTCATTCGCAACGCCGGCAACATCGTGCCGTCCTACGGCCCTGAGCCGGGCGGCGTGTCGGCCTCGGTGGAATACGCCGTCGCCGCTTTGCAAGTCAGTGACATCGTGATCTGCGGGCATTCCGACTGCGGCGCCATGACTGCCATCGCCACCTGCAAATGCCTGGACCACATGCCCGCCGTGGCCGGCTGGTTGCGCTACGCCGATTCCGGCCGGGTAGTTAATGAGGCCCGCAAGCATGTTGACCAGCCCGCCAAGGTCGCCTCGATGGTGCGCGAAAACGTCATCGCTCAGTTGGCCAATATCCAAACGCATCCCTCAGTGCGCCTTGCACTCGAAGAAAAGCGCGTAACGCTGCATGGCTGGGTTTACGACATCGAAAGCGGCTGCATCCAGGCCTTCGATGGCCGCACCGGCAAGTTCGTGCCGCTGGCCGACAACCCAACTGTACGCGCTGTTTCGCACTAACCCTTATTTTTACCCACGGAGATACCACCATGATCCAGTCACAAATCAGCCAAAACACTCGCCTTGCCCTGGCCGACGTCATCCTCCTGGCCAAGGCCCGCAAAGACCTGTCGTTCGCCCAGATCGCCGAAGGCACCGGCCTGCACGAAGCTTTCGTCACCGCCGCCTTGCTTGGCCAGCACCCACTGCCGGCCAACGCCGCCCAAGTGGTTGCCGACACCCTGGGCCTCGACGCTGATGCCGTGCTCCTGCTGCAAAGCATTCCGGTGCGCGGCAGCATCGGCAACGGTATCCCGACCGACCCGACCATCTACCGTTTCTACGAAATGATTCAGGTCTACGGCACCACGCTCAAGGCCCTGGTTCACGAGAAATTTGGCGACGGCATCATCAGCGCCATCAACTTCAAACTGGACATCAAGAAGGTCGATGACCCGGACGGCGGCTCCCGCGCAGTGATCACCCTGGATGGCAAGTACCTGCCGACCAAACCGTTCTGATCACGCTACTAATGGGCCCGGCGCTGCACAGCTGCCGGGTTCCACGTTCCTGCAGATTTGGAAGAGGTCATCTGAACATGAAAGGGTTACTTGTACTGATATTCGGCGTGTTTTCCGCTGCGGCGATGGCCGACGAGCCACTGCCGGTCGAGCAATACAGCTATGCCCAGCACCTGGACATCGCCCACGTCATTTCCACCAGCGACGTTGCGGACGTCTGCGCCGTGGTGCCCGTGCGTATGACCTACGAAGACTCCAAGGGCCAGCGGCACATTCTTGAGTACCACGTGATGGGTAACGGCTGCTCAAACGGTTGAGCCACCCATTGTTGTTTTCTACCGTTGCGCCCGCTGTGCCTGAGGGCAGCAACATTGAGGGCCATCGTCATGGATTTAATCTTTCGTAACGTACGCATCGACGACGCACAACCACTGATGGATGTGGCGGTGCACAGCGGCAAAATCATCGAGATTGCGCCGCACATTTCAGCGCACGCCCAGCAGGAAATTCAAGGCCACGGCAACGTGCTGATCCCGGGGTTTGTCGAAGGGCACCTGCACCTGGAAAAAGCCAATGTTATGCACCGCAAGGCCAATCGTTCCGGCACATTAAAGGAGGCGATAGCGGTCACCGCCGAACTCAAACCCACACTGACCCGTGACGACATTCTTGAGCGTTCCACCCAAGTACTGCGTGCACTGGTGCAGTCCGGCACCACCCACGTACGCGCTCACGCCGAGTTTGACCCGGTGCAAGGCTTCACCGGCTTTGATGTGGTACTGGAGTTGCGCGACAGGTTGTGCGACGTCATCGACATCCAGGTGGTCGCCTTCCCACAGGAAGGAATCCTGAAACTGCCGGGCATGCAGGCAATGATGGTCGAGGCCATGGAAAAAGGCGCCGATGTAGTGGGCGGCATTCCCTACAACGATAACTCAGCGCATGAACACATCGACTACGTATTTAACCTGGCCAAGCGCTACGGCAAGGACATCGACTTCCATCAGGACTTCGCCGACAACGCCGACCACATGAGCATTGAATACCTCGCGCGCAAGACCCTCGAGGAAGGCTATCAAGGGCGCGTGTGTGTCGGCCACCTGACCAGCCTGGGCGCCGTGCCGCCGCACAAACAGCGCGAGATCATTGCCCTGATTCGCGAGGCCGGAATCAGCGTCATGTGCCTGCCCGCCACCGACTTGCACCTCGGTGCGCGCGGCGACGACCATAACGTGCGCCGCACCCTGACGCCGGTGCGAGCACTGCGCGATGGCGGCGTGAATGTGTGCCTGGCCACCAACAACATCCGCAACGCGTTTACCCCGTTTGGCACCGGCGATTTGCTCAACATTGCGCAACTGGCAATTCCTGCCTGCCACCTGGGCGGGGCGGATGACCAGGCCACGGTGTTGTCGATGCTCACCACGAGTCCGGCGAAAGCGCTGAGGCTGCAGGATTATGGGTTGGCGCCGGGTAAGGCTGCTGATTTGGTGTTGCTGGATACGCGCTCGGTGGGTGATGTGATTCTCGACTTGCCGGCGCGGTTGATGGTGCTTAAACGTGGGAAGGTTGTGGCGACGTCGGTTTGTCAGCGTTCGGTAGTGTTCTGACGATGTGGCAGGCAAATCACTCCGGCTCAATACTCCTCGCCAGTCCAGCGGCCCAAGCAGCGAGCATTTTTTCTCCCACTGCCTCAAACGCCGGATGGGTACTTCCATAATCCGAAAGCTCCACCATCGCGCGGTTCATGCCACTGTGCACTCGGTGGAGCAACTCAGTGCAGCGGGCTTCGGTTAAATTGCACGCGCTGCGCCCGAACTGCACCAGCATCTTGCGTTTTGGCCAAGCCTTCGAGCCGCCGAGCAACAGACCCATAATGTCGTTGACCTGGTACACAGTAGTCGTCACTAGGTCGTAAGCTGGTGCGAGCCAAACATCTGCGTCTTCGGCACAATTCTCATACAGCAGGCCGAAATTCTTAAGGTGTCCGTCACCATTTTGGATGCCTGCAGACAGTGCCACCATCATGAAGAAGTCCTCTAACGCCTTGGTCACCCGCGAAGGGGAGACATAAGCCTTGATCAGTTTCGCGCAGCCCTGATAGCTACCGTCGTACTTCTTACTCGTTCCCCATCCCGATAGCACGCACATGTCTTCGAACCCGAGGTAGGCGGTATCACTGATGTCGAACCGTTTCACCACCAAAAATTTACCGTGCTGACTAAGCTGGCATTCAGGCACTTCAAGGCCTGTGTGAAGTGCCGCGCGCATACAAAAAAACTCATTGGCTGCCAGTTGCGCAAAGTCTGAATCATTGAACGCTTTCACTAGATGCGTAGCGCCACGGTGGGGGAGGCGGGCAACGTCGGGATCCGCATCGTCAACGTCGCGCACCAGTACCTTCGGTTGAACCCCTGAAACACCGGAGTAGGCGGCGTAAGTTTTCATCAGGTCGTCGAACAGATCCTTTGCTCCGTCAAAGACCAAGAGTTCAGAGAGCTTGATCTCGGGCAGCGATTTGTTACCGGCAACATGGGTAACGCTGATACGACCCAACTGGTGTGGACCGACGATACCCAGTAAGGCGAAGTCGTCAAAGCCACGCACTGATTTGCTGAAACGCCGCACAAGCTCGGCCTTGAGGTGCCCCTCGGGAATGTGCATCTCAAACAGGGGATGGATTCCATACGCCCAGTTGTAGCTCTCCAAGCGCACGGGCATTGTCAAAGAGACCGCGTCCTTTTCGGCTACGGTCTCGTTGTACGAGAACACCGAATCGCGCGGTTTTTCTTCGTTGCGCCCGAGTGTCCCAGCTGCCACGCCACCAGCGCCAATATAGAGCCGGTCACTTTGCCTAATCATGGACGCTTCCTACTTTCAGTTCGTCGAGCGTTTTACGTCGACGCTTAGGGATCGCGGTCAGCTCGTAACCCAAACCCTCGAGAATCGCAGCCACCTTGCGAATGCCCACTTCAGGAATGGTGTTGTTCTCGATTCCTGAGATGGTAGAGCGACTCATACCGTGCCGTTGCGCGAGCTGGCTTTGTGAAAGGCCAGCCGCCTTGCGTAGGTTTTTGATCAGGAGACCTAAGTCGTCCATATCATTTTGCATCCTATACAGTGCATTTTTAAGTTTTAAGCTATTTCTGCGTCGTATACGATACGTTTTGTCTTGAGTAGCCCTTTCTTTTACTTAGGTGCTGTCCGCCCCAGAAACCCAGTAATCAGCTCCACCACCTGCTGCTGAATCACCGCCCGTGGCCGAGCCCCTTCACCATCCCGGCAAATCATGCCATCGCCGGGCGAGCTCTCTTCAATCAACGTCATACCTCCCGGCTTGCAGATCGACATAAAGCTGAAGTGCGTGGCGTCGCCTATCTCCACGTACTGCGTCGAAGCTTTTGGCAGCCGCTTGACCATGTCGGCAGACTCCAATTCCGGCGACATATCCTCCGTTGGCACACCCCCCGCGATCACCAGCGCCGGCACTGGCAGTACGCCCAGGCTGGCACTGGTGAAGCCGCGCGACAGGCCCAGGTCCAGTGACACAACTGCGGTGACGCGCTTATCGCGCAAGTCAGCGGCCAGTTGGGCCTTGCCAACTGGCGTGCCGGCGGGGTTCATCTTCTGGTAGCCAATGCAGCCGCCCAACTTCGGGTGTTTGGCGCAGTCCTTGCTGAACAGGTCAGGGTCGAAACGCGCCCCGGCGATTTCCATCACGGTCCAGCCACCCAGGGAGTGGCCCACGGCAGCAATCTGGTGGTTCGCGACCGCGCCAAACTGCTTCGGCTGAGCCAGTACCGCGTCGATAGCGCGGCTCAGGTCGGCCGGGCGTTGCCATAACTGTGCGGCAGCGTGCGGGCTGCGGTCTTTGGTGGTGGTGCCAGGGTGGTTGACCGCCGCCACGATGTAACCCTTGTGCGCCAATGCGCTGGCCAGCCACACCTGTTTACCCCAATTGCCGCCGTGGCCGTGGGACAGCACCACCAGCGGATGCTCACCGGCAGCTGGCGCAGCATCGGGCACGCCGAGGGCGCCGATGAACACCGTGTTGTCGGCGATCAGCTCGGGTTTGGCAGTGGTGGTGGCGGGGTACCAGACGACCAGCTCCAGAGGGCGGTGGTTCTGGGCATCGGGCAGCGTGGCGGTTTTGAACCCGACCGGGCTTTCGGCGGCGAAGGCGGGCGTGGAAAGGCAGAGCAGGAACAGGGCGCGGGAAGCGGTTTTCATTGTTGTTATCTTCCTTGAATTTGGTGGCGCATCATTACCTAAAATCCTATCGGCGGCTGATAAGCTGGCAAAATCGACCAATCAGACGTTCATGTCGATCAGTCCGCTAGTCCCTCTCATGCTCGGCCAGCCGGCATGAATGTCCCGCAAGTGGGGCAGTCAACGCCGTCGCTCGCCATTTGCATAACCCCCTCGCCGAACGTTGGGCAAACCTGCGCCGCCATCTCGCATGGAGATCCGAGAATGAGCTCGCCCCCCATAACCGGGAGCCATTTCTCGCAGCAACGCGGCTCGCGATGAAACGGCAACAGCCCCTAGCGCAGCGCATGCTCACAATTAGCGCGCCCTAGCTCACCCCCCTACAAAATACCTGTACAGAAATAGCGCTACGCATTTTTACAGCGTTCGCAGGATTCTATCGGCCCCAAGATGGCCTTGGGCTGTATCGCCGCCAAACAGTCGTCAGCCCGATAGCCAGGCCTCTATTTCTGGCGCTTGCCAGAAATCGGAGGTTACTGACCGTTCATCGGGATTGAGTGATGTCATAAAGACATCGCATCAATATAGTTGTACAAGACTTGTACAAGAATAAATACTTGTACAAGTTTAGGCTAGCCAGGACATAACGTCGCTACTCGTTGCTGTCGAACAAAGAATACCTGCGCAGGATGCGGACCAAGGGCGAATACATACCCTTGCAGGTGTCCCTAAATTGTTCCTCCCATTACGCAGGTACACCATGCCATCGCACACTCCCCGGCTCTCTACACGCACCACTCTCTATGCCGGCTATGCCAGCCTGCTCGCGTTTATGTTGCTGATCGCCGCTATCTCGCTGTACGCCCTGGCTAACAGCAATAAGGACTTTTCTCGCTACGTTAATGGCATTGATGCACGCACCCGCCTGGCCAACACACTAAACGACGCCGCCGCCCAGCGCGCGATTGCCCTGCGTAACATCGCCTTGAACAGCAATGTCAACGCGAGAGGACAGCAGCGGGGTGCGATTGCCGTCAACGAACAAATGGTGGCCAGCAGCCTCGCCGCGCTACGCCAGGCAATTGATAGCCATGATGATGTGTCGCCCAAATCACGTGAACTGTTCTCAACCATCGAGCAGGTCGAGAGCCGCTACGAACCGGTAGCGCACACCATTGCCGAACACCTGTTCAAGGGTGAAAACGACGAGGCCCTGCGCATGGTCAGCGAGCAGTGCACACCATTACTGGCCGAGCTGACCCAGGCAATTGGCGAATACCTGCGCTACACCAACCAGAAGGCAGACCTGCAGGTCAGCGAAAATGACGCGCACTATCTATCACAACGCAACCTGCTGCTCGCCATTACTGCGCTGGCCGTCTTACTAGCAGCGGTAC
Organism: Pseudomonas sp. ArH3a; assembly: GCF_022648765.1. Taxonomy (NCBI): domain Bacteria; kingdom Pseudomonadati; phylum Pseudomonadota; class Gammaproteobacteria; order Pseudomonadales; family Pseudomonadaceae; genus Pseudomonas; species Pseudomonas sp. ArH3a. The sequence goes on along the minus strand of NZ_CP080330.1, from coordinate 4,827,424 downwards.
TGGGCTACCTCATCAGCCGCAACCTGCTGCGCGCGCTGGGTGCCGAACCGAGTGAGCTCAACCAGCTCGCCCAACGGGTTGCCCAGGGCGATCTGCGCGTTAGCGAGCGCACGATTGAGCCACCACAAGCCAGCATCATGGCCGCCCTGCTGAGCATGCAGGAGAACCTGCGGGACATGACCAAGGGCATAAACCTGTCCTCACAGACCGTGGCCGATTCCAGCCAGGAGCTTAGCCAATCGAGCCTGAGAAACGCCGAAAGCGTGGCCATGGCACAGTGCGAGGTCGAGCAGATCGTCACCGCCGTTCACCAAATGGCCGCCACCGTGCAGGATGTCGCGCGCAATGCCGAATCCGCCGCCAGTGCCGCCAGCGAGGCCGATAGCGCGGCCCTGCACAGCCAGCAGAAGGCCAAAGATGCCGTCAACATGATCGGCGAGCTGGCCGAGACAATCGAACAGTCCAACATGGCCATGGTCCGGTTGAAGGATGAAACCGGCAATATCGGCGGCGTACTTGAAGTGATCAAGTCGGTGGCCGACCAGACCAACCTGCTGGCCCTCAATGCAGCCATCGAAGCTGCCCGTGCTGGCGAGGCCGGACGCGGCTTCGCGGTGGTAGCCGACGAGGTGCGCAGCCTGGCAAAGCGTACCCAGAAGGCCACCTCGGAGATTGAGGGACTGATCGCCAGTCTGCAGAAAATTGCCGACGAGACCTCGCAGCATATGCAACGCTGCAAGCGCTCCAGTGCGCAGTCGGTGTCCGGCGTTTCCGAGGCCGGTGACGCGGTAAGCACGATCGTCACCATGATCGAGCGGATCAACGGCATGAACCACCAAATCGCCGCTGCCGCCGAGCAGCAGAGTACCGTTGCCGAGCAGATCAGCCGGGGCATCGTGACCGTCAGCGAAAGCGCCGAGCAATCCGCTGCAGCCTTCCGCAGCGCTCAGCAGGAAAGCGAAGGGCTGGCACGCACCAGCGTGACATTGCGAGAGAACATTTCGCGCTTTCAGCTCTAGGGGCTGTTGCCGTTTCATCGCGAGCCGCGTTGCTGCGAGAAATGGCCCCCGGTTAGGCGCAGGACGCAGGTAATGGTCCGAGTCCTGCAAAAAACATCAGGGGCTATTTCCTTCGCAACCCTATGGCCTGACCCCAATTTTGCAATACCTGCCATTTTTGAGTGTCTGCTTTTGGCCGAATGCTGCCCCTCATGACAGGCAGCAATCGACCCATTGCAGCCCTTCGCATCCGGCAGAGGTCGGCCAAAAGTAATGCTAGTCAGCATCAATGAAATAGAGTCTACCGTATGGCGAAAGTGTTGGAGACAAGCCTTCCACCCTCTCCCATCGACACGTTTCGTGCGAATCGAGTAATGTACCCGCGAATTTTTTGCGCATTTGGTCGAGTCAGCGAGGCTACCTATACAGCAGCTTAAAATTGTTCGCTTAGCTCATCCGGGTCGGCCAAAATTGTCCCCTGAATAGACCATTAGGAACGTTTATGAATAATCTCGCGGACATAGCTTTGAACTATCTTTGGACGCTGAATTTTTCAAGCGATGATTTAGGGTTTGATGAAGATTGGGTAGTAAAAGAAATTGAGTCTATGTCTCATGAGATGGAACATAATTTCACTGACGCAGAGCGTCAAGCTCTCAAGGAATCCGCGAGCCGAGCTTTGGCGAGGTGGCTGAGGGAGCCTGATGAGCACGGCTATACGCCACGCAAACTTCTTAAACCAGAACAAAGAATATTCTTAGAATGTATTGCATCAGGAAAATTCAGCGGCCCAGAGCTCTGATTATTTCAAGCGGGCAACTCGGCCGGTTGTAAAAAAATAGCGTTATTCAGCTTCACCGTTCGACTCGTGATGTCGAGTCGCAGAGTCAGTCAACAGCTGGTTTTGACCAACTTCCGCTGATCGCGATGGGCTGCAATGGGTCGACTGCTGCCGGTCACGAGCGAAAAACATCAGCCTTTTCGGTGATGGATTGGAACAACTAATCCTGTAGACCATGTATTACTTGCCTTACAGAGCCGGCATGAAAGCTGCGTACCACTTTTGTACCAACACTGCTCCATGCAGTGATGCCCTCCCCCTCGCGATAGGCGGCAATCGGCCAGTTCGGGCCGCTCGCCAGTCCCGTCGGACAGGCATTCGAACGGATGATCTTCTCCGAAACGTGTCCGATAGAGACAATGCAACTTCGCAGACCTTAGCTGGGACGAAAATGTTCGGGAGTAATGCGAGCCCCCTCACTTGCCTGTCGCCATTACATCTGTCTGCCGTTGCGCGCAGCGATCGCCACGGTGGTCGGCGAATCAGCAAGTGAAACGAATTGTCGTGTCGCGCCGTCAAGCGCATCAATGCAACCAGCCTCAATGTCGTAGACCCAGCCGTGCAGATTCATTCGCCCCTGCTCGAGCGCGAGTGCCACCGATGGGTGGGTACGCAGATTCGCCAGTTGCGCGATCACGTTTTCTCGCACGAGGCCGTCGAGCTTCGCGCGAGGCGTGTCGAACTCATGCGCCGCGTTAATTGCTTTCGCGGCGTCCGAGTGACGTAGCCAGTTAGCGACCGCCGGAAGATGGTCCAGACATGTGCAGCGTGAAATCGCGCCCATCGCTCCGCAGTCTGAGTGACCGCAGATCACGATGTCCTGTACGCCGAGCACTGCGACCGCATATTCGACGGTGGCCGAGACGCCGCCGGGCTCGGGACCATACGACGGCACAATGTTGCCGGCGTTACGAATCACGAACAGTTCGCCCGGTTCGCGCTGTGTAAGGAGTTCGGGCACAACACGACTGTCCGAGCAGGTGACGAATAACGCCTTCGGATTTTGTGTCGTCGCGAGCTGCCTGAAAAGCTCTACGCGTTGCGGATAGACATCGCGCTGAAAGCGCAGAAAGCCGTCAATAATGTCACGCATGGAGTTCTCCAAACCCGAATGCCGGATGAGGGCACGAGCTCGTGCCACTGTGGCCGTCATTATTGCAGACCTTGCGCGCAATTGGCTGTACTCGATCAACGGTGGACTCCGAGCCGAGGCCCGCGCGGCGGATGTCCGAAGCAACCTGGTAGCCGCCATTTATCTTTCGCTGGCCTGAAGGGTGAGCAGCGAGCGATTTCGTCGGCGTGGTTTAGGTTAGCAGCGTACAAAGGGCGCCCCTTTAACGGGCGCCCTTTGTTTTTGTCAGCGGACGTGAGCTAGACCACGGCGCCAAACAAGTGCCCCACCAGCGCCGTAATCCCCATGGCCAGCGCCCCCCAGAAGGTCACCCGCCAGGCGCCGGTGATGACTTTGGCTCCGCCGGCGCTGGCGGCGATGGCGCCCAGTGTTGCGAGAAACACCAATGACATGCCCGATATCCAGGGCACCACGCTGTGCTCCGGCGCGACAAACGTCACCGCCAGGGGCAGGGCGGCACCCACCACAAAGCTGGCGGCGGAGGCCAGGGCGGCCTGCAAGGGTTTGGCGGTAAGGGTGGCGCTGATACCCAGTTCGTCCCGGGCGTGCGAACCCAACGCATCATGGGCCATCAATTGATCGGCCACCTGATGCGCCAGTTCGGGTGATACGCCACGATGCATGTAGATGTTGGCGAGCTCGATGTGTTCGGCTTTCGGGTCACTGGCCAACTCGGCCCGTTCGCGGGACAAATCGGCACGCTCGGTATCCGCTTGGGAGTGCACGGAGATGTATTCGCCGGCGGCCATCGACATGGCGCCGGCCATCAGCCCCGCCATGCCTGTGACCAGCAACGTGGCGTGGCTGGCGTTGGCGGCGGCCACGCCGATCAGCAGGCTGGCGGTGGAGACAATCCCGTCGTTGGCCCCCAGGACGGCGGCGCGCAGCCAGCCGATACGATCACTGCGGTGGGATTCGGTGTGTCTGTGCATGAATTTCATGGTTGAGCGCGACTCACTGTCATTGGGCGGTTCACATCGGGCGGGTTTCAATCTGCGCCTGCAACTGGCCGCCGACAATGGATATTTCCTTGAATTGTTGGCCGTCGCGCAGCACGAACAGCGCGTCCATCCCGCGTTCCTGTGCCAGACGTGGCCCTTCGGTTTCACCCAGCACCATCAGCGCCGTGGCCCAGGCATCGGCGAGCATGCACGAAGCAGCCACCACGGTGACGGCGGCGAGCGGGTTGCACAGCGGCGCGCCGGTGGCCGGGTTCATGGTATGAGCATAGGCTTGACCGGCCACGTCGACCCACTGTCGGTAGTCCCCGGAGGTCGCGATCGCGACGTCGCCAAGCTCCATCACACCCATGACTGCACGCACGCCCCGGTCAGGCTTTTCCACCGCCACGGTCCAGCACTGGCCGTCGGGTTTGACGCCCCGGGCACGCATCTCGCCATCGATGCCGACCAGGTAGCGGGTGATGCCAAAACCTTCCAGGCAACGGGCCAACTCATCGACGCCAAACCCCTTGGCGATGCCATTCAAATCAAGGTGCAGCGGCGCGCGTTTGCGCACCTGATTACGTAACGGGTCGACCACCAACGCGGCGCTGGCTGACAGCCGGGTGCGCGGCGGCATCGTCGCGAGCGCCTGTTCTGTAACGGTCGGTTCTGCGGGGCCGAACCCCCAGGCATTCACCAGATCACCGACGGCAATGTCGAAGGCGCCGCCGGATTGCTGACTGACACGCAGTGCCGCTGACAGCACCGTTGCCAGTTCCTGGGGCACCGAAATCCATTGCTGCTCGGGGGCAGCATTGAGGCGGTTGAGGTCCGAATCGGGTTTCCAGGTGGACATTTGCTGGTCCACCTGGGCCACCGCGCACGCCAAGTGAAGACCCACTTCGTCGGTATCTATTCCGGCCCCGGCATAGAACAGGGCAGTGTAGCGGCTGCCCATGGTTTTGCCGTTCAGGCTGTAGCGCTGCAACTCAGTAGACGTCTTCACGGTAGCGTCCTTGTGCCTTGAGGGTCAGCACCGTCAGGTTGAGAGGTGCCAACACCTCATCGAGGGCATGCATCACGCCTTTTGCCATTTCGCGACTGCCACACACCAGCACCTGGGCGCCTTTTTCAATCAGTCGACGCAGGGCCTGGGCATCGCCGATCAGCCGGTCTTGCACGTAGCAGCGGTCTTGAACCTGAGAAAAGGCCGCGCGCAATGCTGTCAGGCGCCGGTCGGCCAGGTACTGCTTGAGTTGCGGCTCGTAGAGGAAGTCCGAGGCCGGGTTGCGCCCGCCCCAATACAAGTGCATTGGGTGGTGGGCCGTGTTGTTGCGGATAAAACCGGCCAATGGACCGATGCCGGTACCGGCACCGATCAGGATCACCGGGTGCGTGCCCGACGCCGGGCGAAATTGCGGGTTGGGCTGGATAAACGCTTCGATCGATGCTCCGATGTCCAGGCCATGAAGGAATTCCGAGCACACGCCACCGTTGTGTTTGCGCACGCAGATTTCCAGCACGCTGTCCTGCGAACCGCTGGCCAGCGAGTAAAAACGGGGGATCGGACTGCCCGGAGGCACAATCCCGACCAAGTCACCGGCCAGGAAGTCCGGCAGCGCATCGGGTGCCTTGAAGCGCAAGACGTGGGTCGGTGCGTTCACCTGTTCGCCATAGACGATGCGCTCTGTCAGCAGCAATGGATGGGTCTGTGGCCGCTGCGGGGCATGGACCAGTGTCAGGTCATGTTTGAGCACGTTGCCCAGCGCGTGGCCCCAACGTGCAAACTCCTGAGAGGATTGGCGGTTGACGGTTTCCAGCCCCAATAACGGTGAGCCACCGGCCTGCAACATCGCGTCCTGCACCTGATGGGCGAACTGACAGAACTGCGCAAACTGGCGGTCACCAAAGCCCAGCACGGCGAAGGGCAGGCCGGGCTTGAGACCGGTTTTTGCCAGCCGCGCCATGAACTGCGAAGCCGAGGCTGGCGCGTCACCGTCACCGTGGGTCGCTGTGAGGATGATCACGCGTGGGGCGCTGCGGTAGTCGTTGGCGTATTGATTCATCGCCGCGCTATGCACTCGGTGTCCGGCCAGGTGCAAGGCGTCATGCAAGGTCTTGGCAAAGCCCCAGGTGCTGTTGTTTTCACTGCCCACCAGAATCACGCTGTCGGCAGAGTGGGCAGGGCTGTTGTGGCGGATGTTCGGGCTCGCCTTGCGCCGGCGCCACCACAACAGGAGGCCGGTGACGCTCATCAACGGCACACAGAGGGCGCAGAGCCCAAGCGGCAGGCCCAGCCACCACAGGCCTTCACCGGTGTGCAGCTGATAGATCAATTCATAAAGGTTGTGCATCGAGTCGTCGGCCTGGTATGACAACAAGGCGCCGCTGGCCTGATCCACGTAGCCGTCGCCCTGGGCGGTGCGCAGGGAAAACACGTCCTTCGGGTTGCCGGGACTGGGGTAGACCAGCTCGCGCAGGTCATTCAGGTCTGTGGCCTGCAAGGCTTGCAGGCTCGCCACTGGCAAGGCCGGCCCGGCACTGACGTGGGCGGGGAAAGCGGGTTCATTCTGACTGCCGTCGGCGATAAAGCCGAAGGTGGTGGCGGACATATACAGCCCGCTCAAGGCCGACAGCAGCAGCCCGAGCAAGGCCAGTCGCCCGACTTCAGCATGCCAGCGCTGGTTGAAGGTGCCGCGCAGTGGCCGCAGCAGGTTGCGCCAGCCACCCAGGCGCCGGACCAGCAACAGCGCTCCGGACACTGACAGCATCAGCATGAACAACGCGCCGACACCCGACACCCCATGGCCCGGTGTGCCAAGGAACATCGAGCGGTGCAGCTCTTTCACCCAACGCGTGAACGCGGAGGGTGCGTAAGGCGCTAGGCCTTCGCCAGTCAGTGGGTCGACCGTTTCAGCTCCGGCCTGCCCGTTCTGGTTGTAGTAGACGATGACCTTCCCGGACGCTGTGCGCTGGATCTGCTCCACGCCCGGGAAGTGATTGGCCACACGCCCGGCCAATTGACCGACGGTGAGTTGCCCGGCCGCGGTGGGGGTGCTGTGCAAGCGTTCCAGCGCCGGGTCGACCGACAGGATCGCGCCGCTGATGGCCAACAGCATGACCAACAGGGCGGCGATCAGGCCGGACAGGGAATGGGACTGGCGAAGCATGTTCAGCCTCCAGAAAGGGCAGGTGCTACAAATCGTAAGTAAAGGACTCGACATAGGTGCTGCCGTTCGCCGGCTGGCCTGCGCCCTTGGACGTCAGGGGCACGCTGACATCGACGCGGGCGTCACGTTTGTCCTCGACGGCACTGTCGATGCGGATCTGATACCCGGCATCGATCAGGGTGTCTGCCAGTTCGACGCTGACTTTGAGCGTGCGCCCACTGCCGACACTGGCGCCGCTGACGCCGTCAAACTCGCTCGGGTTCATCCCGCTGCCACGGGCCCAGTCGCCCAGGTGCTTGTAGTACTTGGCCTTCTTGCCGGCCACCCACAGGGTTTTCTGGTATTGGCCGTTGGCGTCGGTTACGTAGATCGCCAGGTAGGCATCATTGCCGCTGTAGTCCTTGAGCTGGGTGGTCAGGGTTACTTCCCGGGCCTGGGCCAACCCCGGCAGGGCAATGGCGCCGGCGAGACAGGTGGCTGCGATGATCTTTTTCATGAGGGTGTCCTTGTGATCGTTAGGTCGAGAGCCTGGACCTGCTTGCTGACAGCAACCTGAATCGCAGGAAAAACTCATCGACGGGTGAGGCGTCATTCGGTGAGTGGGCTGCCGAGATAATCCCTGGCATCGCCGTCGTCGCGGAAATGGATCTCGAGCGTGCGCATGCGCAGCGATGCCGGTGAGTAGCTGGCTTCGATGGCGTTGCCCTTGCGGTCCAACCCCTTGAGTTCGTAACAACTGTCGTCGACCTTGATGCGTTGTACGCTCCAGCCGTATTGCCGCTCGACCTGCTGTCGCAAAGTGTCGCGCGGTTGCCAGTCGCTCACCGGGTCGCTGCAGTCGTCGTCGGCCCTGGCGAAACCGCTAAGCAGCAGGCTCAACAGCGCGGCATGGGCAATAAAACCTGATTTCATGATCTGTCTCCTGCCGAGGTCGGCGTCTGTGGCATACCCTAAGGTGCATTCCTGACAACCAGCTGAATCTTCAGATTCACGTCAGGTAAGGCGATTAAGGTGCGGCACGACAACCACCACAGGAGGTGCCAGATGCGGGTTTTATTGGTCGAGGACGCCCCAGGGCTGGGGGAAGCGGTGCGCGAACAGATCGCCGATGACGGTCACGCCGTCGATTGGGTGCAGCGCCTGGACCATGCGCGCAACAGCGTGCGCACCACGCCTTACGACCTGATCCTGCTGGACCTGATGCTGCCGGACGGTCGCGGGCTGGATTTCTTGCGTCAGCAGCGCTCGGCGGGGGACGTGACCCCGGTGATTATCCTGACGGCCCAGGATCAGATTTCCGATCGCATCGCCGGCCTCAATGCCGGGGCCGACGATTACCTGGTCAAACCGTTCGACCTGTTTGAACTCTCGGCCCGTGTGGCGGCGGTGGCCCGACGTTACAGTGGCAATCCCAATCCGCAGATCAGACTTGGTGATTTGCAAGTCGACATGAGCGCCCGCACTGTGCAGCGTGCCGGCACCACCGTGGACCTGACGGCCCGCGAATGGGCGCTGTTCGAAGCGTTCGTGCAGCGCCCCAGCGCGTTGTTGTCCAAGTCGCAGCTCGAAGAGCGGCTGTATGCCTTCGGTGCCGAAATCGAGAGCAATACCATCGAGGTGTACATCAGTCGTCTGCGTAAAAAGCTGGGGCGCGATCTGATTGAAACCGTGCGCGGCATGGGCTACCGGTTGACGGCCGCATGAAGTCTTCTTCGAGCCTGCAAAAACGCCTCGGTCTGGGGCTTACCCTGGGCATGACCTTACTTTGGCTGGGCGCGACCGTCGGCGCCTGGCTGGTGGTGCAACATGAGTTGAACGAGGCGTTCGACAGTGCGCTGGAAGAGACCGCACAACGGATCTTGCCGCTGGCCGTGCTGGAGATCAGCAACCGGGAGGAGCCCCGTGAAGCGCAGCACGTTGCGACGTTGAAAATGCACAAGGAATACCTGACGTACCTGGTGCGCGATGCCAGCGGCAAGATCCTGATGCAGTCCCACGACGCCAACCCGAAGATCTTCAGTAAGCGGCCGACTGAGGGATTTTCCACCTCTGAAAAGTACCGCTTGTATGGCGCCAGTGCGTCACGCGAGACGCTGTTCATCGAGATAGCCGAACCGCTTGGCCATCGTCGTGAAGCAGCGCGGGAGGCTTTGTTTGCCTTGTTGTTGCCGCTGTTGGCGCTGATTCCCGTCAGCCTGTTGAGCACCTGGTTGTTCGTGCAGATCAGCCTGCGCAGTGTTTTGGCGTATCGTCGTGCGGTCGAGGCGCGTGGCGTGGGTGATTTGTCGCCGATCAAGGTGGCCCGCCTGCCGGCAGAAATCGATCCATTGGCCGAGGCGGTCAACCACTTGCTGGAGCGCTTACGCAAGGCCCTGGAAGCGGAGCGCAGCTTTACCGCCAACAGCGCCCATGAACTGCGCACGCCACTGGCCGCGACCCTGGCGCAGATCCAGCGGTTACACCACGAGGTGCCCGAAGGCCCGTTGCGGTTACGCGCGGCTAAAATCGAAAACTCGTTGCGCGAACTGGCGCGGCTCTCGGAAAAACTCATGCAATTGGCCAAAGCCGAGGGGGGCGGGCTGCTGTCCGAAACGCCCCAGGACCTTATTCCGTTGCTAGCCCATGTGGTCGATGAGTGGAACCACAGTAGCGGGCACCGGATCGAGTTGCACCTACCAACCCGGACGAGCCTGTACTCGACGATTGACCCGGACGCCTTCGCCATCCTATTGCGCAACCTGATCGAGAACGCTCTCAAATATGGTTCCGCGGATCAACCGGTCGAAGTCAGCCTCAGTGACCAGGCGCTGCTGCGGGTGGTCAATGGTGGCCCGCCGGTACCCGAGGCGGTGTTGCAGCGGCTAACCGAGCGCTTTGTGCGGGGGCACAGCGAAACCAGCGGTTCAGGGTTGGGATTGGCGATTGCACAAACCATAGTGCAGGGCGTCAATGGGAAAATGCGGTTGATATCGCCGGCGACTGGGCGAACGCAAGGATTCGAAGTCTGCGTCTGGTTTGCGCTCGCCTCAACTGCCGACGATTGAAGGTGGTGCCGGACAGTAGCTATCCGTTGTGTGGTATGCCGCAGGTGCGAGCCGAACCAAATCCATGTTTGATTTCCATGCTTTACTTTTCGATTTCTGACCATAACCCGGCTGCGAGCGCACGATTCTCGAATGTCTGCTTCTGGCCGATGTCTGCCTGTGCTGACAGGCACCTCTGGGTCGTTTTCTGTCTCTCGCGAAAAGCCGAAACAGGCCAAAAGCAGCCGCTCGAAGGTATCGACGAAAACTCGGGCGACTCAGCCTTTGTTGACTGACGCGCTGTCTTAATAAAGCCGCATAAAATAAGCCCTGGCGTTCGCCAAGGCTTTTGCGTTTTTCATGAGTAAGGTCAGAACACTACCTTGGGGCTGGCATACCAGTCCCGTCCCGCACCTGCATCAGCGCAAACCCCAGCAGATTCAAGCCTTTCCACAGATTCGGATTGTTCGCATCTGCGTTGTCCTGTGCGAGCCCTATACCCCAGATGCTATCAACCGGGCTGGCTTCGACAATAACGCGCGAACCGGTTTGTAGAAGGTATTCGTTCAACTGCGGATTCTGAGAGAACTTGGCCTGGTTCGCTCGAACGACGATGTCGTATCGGTGTTGCAGCCAAACCTTATCATTGAATCCGCGCACGTTGCGGCCAAGTGCTTTGGCGGCATTAGGCGTAGGGGCGTGGAGCACCTGCGCACGAATTTCCTGATCGTCGAACAAGGCGGCCTTCTCGGCCATCATGAAGTGTTCGGCTGTCGGGTAATGTTGCCCTTCGACAATAAACCCGGCCTCGAACCATTGGCTGAAGCACGACGCGGTGACGACATTTTTGCTGCGCTGGTGCCCCCAGAAAAACGTAAAACTCAGATCTTCTCCAGAGTTGAAGCGGGCGCACAGTTCTTTCAGATGGTCAGAGTCGTTCAATGAGAAATCCTCGCTAACTGAAGATCGAAGTTACAGCTACTGTGCTGACCAAGGCAACCACGAAGCTTGGTAGATCGAACGTCCACAGATTGACGCATCCGCGCAACTCTTCGCAAACACACCCTTAGCGACACCATCGCGTAAACCTTAGTAGGTCTTCGACTGACAAATTCAGTCTCGGGTTCTCGCATGTAAATTAAACAGCGATATGTTTGACCTATTCTGGCCGGAAGCAGCCACCCACGGTGGCTGCTATCCCCCAAACCTGATCAGTGGCTGATGAGCTTCAGCTCAGTGATGGCCAGAAAAATAGTTGGCCCATCAGGTGGCGTAGGCGCGCGATAGCAACCCAGTGCGTTCAGGTTGTGAACCGCGACAGCGGCCAGTTCCCAGGCCATGGCCTCATCGTCGAGGGGGATCGCCTCTTCCGCGCCAAAGCATTCGGCCCCCGGGAGTGTTTGCAGTTGCTTGAGCGGCAAGGCTTTTTCACGAAGCGCAGTGGGCACCGTGGGGTTGCTCCAGGCCCACATCCAGCTGGAGTTTCTGGATGCAAAGGAGCCGATGTTGATGATCTGCGCTTCGACGGCCAACCGGTTGCCTTCATCGAAGAATTGGACAGTCGCGGTTTCCTGATCCAGCCACCAGCGAGCCATGTCGCCGAGCCCATAATCGCGATGGAGCTGCTCCTGCTTGATCATCAACGCCGCCATGGCTGTTTCCCGCAAGCTTTCAAAAGTGTGTTCTGACATCGGTTCCTCCTTGGGTATCCATTCAGACTTTAAGCGTGTGGTTTGTCAGGGCCTGGGTCAATAGCAGGCCGTGGACACGCACCGAGTGCACGGTTAGTGTGCATCAATCGCTGCCATTTTCTTGCGTACCGGTGTCGTGTTTGCAGGCTCGCCTTTTCGGCTGATTGAAAACGTAGGGGTGTCGATGGAAGCTAGGCCACAGCGATGTCGATTAATTAATAGTTAGGGAAAACTCAAGATGCGTCGTGTAAGTACTTTCGGTTTGGCTGTCTTCAGCAGTGTCATTGTCTGTTCTGGCTGTACGTCATACGCGTCCAAGCCGATTATCAGCGAGCATGTTGAATCCGCAAAAAAGGAAATGATCTCCAGCTTTACTTATGAAGTGGATACCCCCTGGAAAAACAGTCGCTTTGGAAAGGGCGCTTACGAAGTGACGCAAGCAATTATCCCAACGGCAAAAGACAACAGCACGAGCGTGGTAGCAGCGAAGCTCCCTGCACTGCAAATAAAAATCTCGGAGTTTTCATCCGGCGGTGCGTGTGGGCAAGAGTACTTGACCGGACTAAGTCTCGGCCTGATTCCCAGTTGGTGTACACGACCCAAACTGTTTAAGTTTGACTTCACGCTTATTAACAATCAGGGCGTTTGCAGGCAAAAAACCTATTCAATCAGCTCGACGACATTTTCACATATCACTATGATTCCATTTGCGATGCTCAACACCGACAATCAACCCTTAACTATTTATCAGGCCGCGCTAAAGGATTTCCTTCAAGAAGGTCAATGCGCAGCCCATTAATAGGGGGGTCAAATCGCTCGCTTCGCCCGCACGGCCGGTATCAAATCGGCCTGTCCACAACCCGTGCATTCCAGACGTCCCGATACCGCTCGCGCCAACCCGGGCTGCCTTGATCCAGCCACGCCAATGTCGCCTCAATCGTATCCGCGCTTATGACGAAGTGATTGATATGTTCCGCGATCCGTTCCTGCGACAGGTGCAGCGCGTCCAGATAGGCAGTGAAGGTGTCCGCCAACACCACGTATTCATCGCCTTGCTGGCGGCGCCCCGTCCATGCGGGTAAACCCGCGACCATCGCGCCTACGTCCTGGCGACCGTCGCGCAGGTCAAGCAGCAAGATGCTCGCACCGCCATCGCGGCCGATTGGCAGCAACCCCGTAGCCGGGAAACCAGGTTGCTTGCGCAGTTGCTCCAGTTCAAAAGGGTTGGATTCATACGTTTCGCCGGGCTGCAGCCCATACAGCGAAAAGCTCAGCAACTCCTCTTCGCCATTGCTCATAGTGGCGAGCACATCGTAATCCACGGTGCCGCCGTTGCAGACCTTGAGAAACTGCCGGTAATCGTCCGGCAGGCGGGCACCGAGTTGCGCCTCCAGTTGCGAGATGGCAGGGTCGGATGCGCCCTCTCGAGTGTCGTCAAAGATCAATCCACGGTAGTCAGTCATTGAGGGCTCGCAAAACCTTAGTAAAAATCATCGGGAAATAAATACCGTCAGCATAAGAACCCCTTCCAGCAGGGGCTGTTGAAGGGCAGGGCGGGGCGGGCGATGCTTGATATGTTGAATGTCCTTGGCGATGTAAATCTTCCTTTTGCTACCCACGTTACAGGCCGCAGATTAGCAGTCGTTCGCGACTGGCAGCTTACGGCCCAGAGTGTGTAAAAACGCTTTCGCGAACCCTTGCTATGATTTTTGAGGATTTCATCGCAAGGATCGCCCATGAAGCGCTTTATCCAAGGAGAGCATCGAGGCCAAAGCACCTTCCTTCCAGAGAGCCTCGACGATTACGTCACGGATACCAATCCGGTGCGCGTAGTCGACGTTTTTGTCGATGAACTTGACCTGGTCAAACTGGGTTTTGAAGGCGCCATACCGGTAGATACTGGCAGGCCAGCTTACCATCCCGCTATTCTGCTGAAGATCTATAGCTACGGCTATCTGAACCGCATTCAGTCGAGCCGGCGCCTGGAACGAGAAGCCCAACGCAACGTCGAGTTGATGTGGCTGACCGGGCGTTTGATACCCGATTTCAAGACCATCGCCAACTTCCGAAAAGACAACAGCAAGGCCATCCGCGGCGTCTGTCGCCAGTTCGTTGTGCTGTGTCAGCAGTTGGGATTGTTTGGAGAAAACAGGATTTAATGATTTGGATGTGTGTAGTAAATCTTGCTAACCACAGTCCACTTGCCACTGACCTTCAGCAGATGAAAAAAGTCTGTGAAGGAAATACCTGACATGTCGTTGGCGTCGATGCGAGCACTCGCCGCGGTACCGACGATATTGATGCTGGTGATAGCGGCCTGTGCGTTAGGAGAGGGTCGGAAATCCTTGTCGATCCCATCGAAGAGGCTTTGAATCGAGCCGCCTACCAGTTGCCCATCGGCGCCGACGCTGTACATCGTTGCATTCTTGCTGAATGCGGGCTTCATGATGCTGCTCTTGGCTTGTTTGCAGCCCTCGAGGTACTTGCTTAGCACTTCGGTGATGGCTTGGTATTCTTGTACATAGGTAGGGTTGCTCATGGCTTTACTACTGATAGCGTGGTGATCGCGCGGTAGTTCTTCTGCTTGAGCCGTCGCGCTTAGGCCCGTAACCATTGCCATGAAAAATAACGCCTTGAGAACAGTTGTTTTCATTTAGTTGCTCCTAACTAAGCGTTGCATATGTTGATTAATGTTCAGCTGCAAAAAAAACGCAGCGACATCGCCAGACACTCTGTGCCGCTGTTGCTTCGCGATGAAATGAGTGGCGTGCTTTTTGTCATGAATGCCGCAGCGTTGCCGTGACCTGCGGGTTCATTGGTTTTGCAGTGACTGGCTTAGGTTCGTTTTGAGTTCTTGCGATGCTTGCGCGATCGCGCTTTGCACTGCCGGCAGATGGTTGAACGCGTTCGATAGCCCAAAATCGTGAGTCATGCCGTTGTAGCGCACCGACTTCACCTGCACACCCGCAGCGTCGAGCTTGCGGCCGTAAGCTTCGGCTTCATCGCGCAGGACATCGAATTCAGCAGTCTGGATCAACGTCGGCGGCAAGCCTTTCAACTGCTCGGGCGTCGCCTGCAGCGGCGATGCGTAAATCTGCTTGCGTGCCTCGGCGTCGGTTGTGTAGTTGTCCCAGAACCACACCATGAGGTCTTTGGTCAGGAAGTAGCCGTTGGCAAACTCCTTGTACGACGGCGTATCGAAGTTTGCATCCGTTACCGGGCACAGCAATAGCTGCGAACGCAGTGCAGGTGAGCCTTTTTCGTTCGCCATCAGGGCAACAGCTGCGGCCAGGTTGCCACCTGCGCTGTTACCCGCTACGGCCAGGCGCTTGCCGTCGACGTTGATCGCCTGGCCATGCTCGGCCACCCATTTGGTTGCGGCATAGGCTTGCTCGATGGCAACGCCGTATCCCGCCTCAGGCGACAGGCTGTAGTTAACGAACACCGCCACCGCGCCAGAGCCCGCCACCAGGTCACGCACCAGCCGTTCGTGTGTTGGGAAGTCGCCCAGCACCCAGCCGCCGCCGTGGAAGTACATGAACGCGGGCAGGGTCTTCTGTTGGCTGCCGGCCGGGCGCACGATGGTCAGTTTCAGGTCGCTGTCATTGACACGAATTGTCTTCTCGCTGACCTCCGCTGCCGGCAAGGCCACGTTGGGGGCGGCCTGGGCACCCGCCAGCGCGGCGCGGGCATCGGTCGGCGACATGCTGTCGAGCGTCTGGCCGCCCTCAAGGGACTGCAAGAATTTTGCTACGTTGTGTTCGACGCCGGGCCGTTCGGCCGCAGAGGCGCTACCAAGCGACAGGGCCACGACGGAAAGGCCGAAAGCGGAGGTGAGAGGTTTCATGATGTTTCCTTTTTATCGCCTGAGTGTGTGCGTCATTAAATAGCGGCCTGTTTTATTACGTTGTTACGCCTGGGGTCAGGCGATCGAAGTCAGCGGATTTCAGGCGGTGTGCCGGACGCACAGTTGCAGCGCCGCTCGGCTGCAAAGAAAAACACGACAGATAGGGTTCAAAGCCTCATCTGCCGCGTGCTCAAGGAAGGTAGATATTCAAGGCGCGACGTGGGTGTGGAAGATCTTGCTGACGACCGTCCACTTGCCATCGACTTTCAGCAGGTTGAAGAAATCTGTAAAGCAAAAGCCCGATACGTCATTGGTGTCGATGCGCGCGCTGGCAGCGGTGCCTACGATGTCGATGTTGACGATTACACCTTGAGCTTCAGGAGACGGGCGGAACGTGCTGTCAATGCCATCGAACAATGTCTGAATCGGGCCGCCGGTCAGCTTACCGTCGCCATCGACGCTAAACATCGTTGCTTGCTCACTGAAAGCTGGCTTCATGATGCTGCTTTTGGCCTGCTTGCAGCCTTCGTTGTATTTGTTCAGTACCTCGACGATGGCTTGATATTCCGGCACATAAGTAGGTTTGTTCATGTTTGTATTCCTGGTTGTTAATTCGAGTCATGTAAAAAACGGCCACGTTTGGCTGGCATTCAGATCAACCCCTGCGACCCTCCGCAGCGGCGTCCACCGCTGGGGCCCAAGGTCTCACTTTTGAAGTGTTGCCCAGTTGGCTTATCCAGCAAGCGTAGGCCAGTCGGTGTAACCCTTTGCGCCGTTACCGTAATAGGTTTCGCGTGGCGCAACAGCGAGTTCTGCACCTTCTTTTAATCGACGCACCAAATCCGGATTAGCAATAAACGGGCGACCAAAAGCCACTGCATCGACCTTGTCTTCAGCACGGCGGGTAACGGCCAGTTCGATGTCGTAATTGTTGTTGCCGATGTAGGGGCCTTTGAACCGTGCACGTAACGCATCGAGATCTACGTTTTCGGGAACAGTGCGTGACGTAGCGGTAGCGCCCTCGACAAAATGCATATAGGCGAGCTGGAAGCGATTCAGTTGCTCAATCAGATCGCCATAGGTTTGCATTACCTGGCTGTCCAAGGGCGTGTTGCCGGCATCTGGCGTCACGGGAGACAGGCGAATGCCAACGCGGGCATGACCCCATATCTCGACGACTGCGGCGGTTACTTCCAACGTGAGTCGTGCGCGATTCTCAATCGAACCACCATATTGGTCGGTTCGCTGATTGGTAGAGTCGCGCAGGAACTGATCGAGCAAATAGCTATTGGCAGAGTGCACTTCAACACCATCAAAGCCGGCGCGTTTTGCGCATGCAGCGGCGTGTCGGTACTGCTCGATAATGCCTGGGATCTCGGATGTTTCCAGCGCTCGCGGCATGGAGACGTCCATCATTCCCTTTTCAGTGAAGGTCTGGCCTTCGGCTTTAATCGCCGAGGGCGCTACCGGTGCCGTGCCATCGGGCTGCAGGTCCACATGCGAGAAGCGCCCCACATGCCACAGTTGGCAAACAATAAGTCCGCCAGCGGCATGCACCGCATCTGTTACCAGTTTCCAGCCTGCTACGTGCTCTTCAGTCCAGATGCCTGGCGTCAATGCATACCCCCGCGCTTGCGCAGAAATATTGGTCGCTTCACTAATGATCAGACCGGCGCTGGCACGTTGTGCGTAGTAGCGAGCGTGCATTTCGTTGGGTACGCCTTCTGGCCCCATGCGGCTGCGCGTTAACGGGGCCATGACAATGCGGTTAGCCAGAGATAAGGCACCTAAAGTCATTGGCGTGAAAAGATCCGTTGATGGGCTGTTGAGTGCCATTGTGATTCCTCGTGATAACTGTTCTGCCGGATGAAACTCCTTGCTGTATCAACTATGGAGGTCAATGATAGTGACGTAAATAGTCATAGGCGTGGATACAGTATGAGCAAAAAAGTCATAATGCAGCGCCCGACGCGCGCTGAGGGCATAGAGGGTTCACTTCCTTTACCGCCGGTGCATTTTCCCGGTCTTTTAACCTTCGAGGCTGCCGCCAGACATTTGAACTTCGCTCGCGCCGCCGCAGAAATCGGTGTCACGCCAACTGCGGTATCTCGCACGATCAAAAGTGTGGAAGCGCAACTCAATGTACGGCTATTCAATCGAACAACACGCAGTGTCAGCCTGACCGAGGCCGGCGCGTCATTGAACGCAGCATTAGCACCTGCGCTTGCTTTGATCAGAGACTCCTTGTCACAAGTCTTGCTCGCGACGGATCAACCCTCTGGCACAGTGCGCCTCAACTCTTCGTACGTTGCATACCGCATCTTGATCGAACCGCATCTAACCGCCTTCATGGAAAAATTCCCGCTGATTAATGTCGAGGTATCACTGGATAACCACCTTGGCGATATCGTTAATGCCGGTTTCGATATCGGCATGCGCATGGGGAAAAGAGTGCAAAACGACATGGTCGCGGTACCGTTGGGAGCGGCACAAAAAAGAATTGTGGTGGCGGCGCCGGATTACTTCAGCACGCGGGTTGAGCCTCAGACGCTGGAGCAACTGCTGAAGCACAACTGCATTCGCCAGCGGTATTCAGTTGGCGGAAGATTCTTTGAATGGAAGTTTGAAGATGGCGGGCAAATGGTTCAAATCGATGTTCAAGGGCGTTTTATTTTTGACGAAATGAGATCCGTCCTTGATGCGGCAATACAAGGCCAAGGCATTGGTTTCGTTTTCGAGGACTTCGCGAAGCAAGCGTTAGAAAACGGTACGCTTAGCCAGATATTGAAGCCGCACAGCGGCATGGACGATGCGTTTCATCTTTACTACCCCCATCGTAAACACATGCCAGGCAAGCTGCGTGCGTTTGTTGATTTCATGCGCAGTGCTAATGAGGTGGGAAAGTTATGATTTAACATCCACTGCAGCATGTTTAGAAATATTGAGTAATTAGCACACATAAAGTTAGAACATGTTTTTTGAAATTCCAAGACTATGAATAGTCAGTAATGTCCACTTTTGGCCCAGCGTGTGTAAAAGCGCGCTGATGCACTGTCGGCGCGTAGCGCAGAAGGCTGTTAGCTGAGTAATTGCTCGCAAAAAGTCCTGCGGGTCATCACTAGGGCCTGGGAGCCCCAACGTCACTTCTACCGTGCTGGGTGGCCAAAATAAAGACCTCTTCAGGCCGACAGCGCCTTCATTAAACAGCGGGTGCCGAGAGTTTTCATGACCCGCTTCAGGTAGGCGAGTACGTTCAAGCTCATCTGCGCACTTACTCCGTTCAGCTTTCGTGTCAGGAAATGCGTGGCGCCCCTCCATTGTTTGAGTATCCCGAAGGGATGCTCGACCTTGCGCTTGCGGACTCGCCTCATGTCCGGCGCGTTGCTCAGTCTGGCTTTATACCTCTCGTTTCAAATGGTGCAGTTATTCTATTAATTCAGGGGGTGTTTCGTTTTGAGCATGTAGGTGTTGTGCTGAGGCTGGTTGATAAAAAAGTGGGTGAGCAGCGCTACCCGTACGGACGTATCACACTGAATCCAGCTATCAAATCTTTGTACCAAACCGATCATTTTATAACGAGAATTTAGTCTGATCGATGCTCTGCCCCAGATATCAGGGACAATGCAGGTTAGAAATTGACAACAGCCACCCAAGCCTCGTGCATGGCTGTTATCTTGCTCTTCGGGTAGAGATAATGACGTTTTAAAGCATTTATCTCGTGCTCAAACGCTAGCGCCTATGTCTCACGACACCACAACCACTTAGAAATAATTAAACGGTGATCAACTCAAACTAAACACTTTAAATAATGCTTTGGTATGCTCGGGGCAACATTAATAACTCAGCTCAGCGCTACGTCATCAATCACGCCCCCGCCAACAATGTAAAAAATTGATTTTTTCAGAAGAGCCTTCTCCATTCATGGGTTCTTCATTAGTGATTCACAAGGACGTATATGTCAAAACTAAAAGAGAATAAAGTATTTACTACCAGTCAGACCAGCAAGGCTTACGAGCAGGTCAATAGTTTTCACCATGGGTATGACCGTGGCGGGCCTGTTCTGGTGAATGGTAAGCCTTCGTTCACCGCCGACCAGGCTGCGGACGAATTACTGCGTAAAGGCGCAAGCTGGCACGATCAGAACGGGGACGGAAAAATCAGCCTCAGCTACACATTTCTGACCTCCAAGCCCGCTGACTTCAACCCGAACCTGGGTAATTTCAGTGAGTTCAATGCAATGCAAAAGGCCCAGACAGTGCTCGCTCTGCAGTCTTGGTCTGATGTTGCCAATGTGACCTTCGCTGACACCCCTGGCGGGGCCGATGGTCACCTGACGTTTGGCAACTACAGCAACTATACCGGCGGTGCAGCCTTCGCGTACTTGCCAACCGGTGGTTCACGTGACGGTCAGTCCTGGTATTGGGTCAATGATCAGTATCAGGTCAACACCACGCCGGACAACGGTAACTACGGCCGGCAAACGCTCACCCACGAAATTGGCCACTCCCTGGGGTTGTCTCACCCCGGCAACTACAACGCTGGAAACGGCAACCCGACGTACAACGATGTCACTTATGCTGAGGACACGCGTGGCTATAGCCTCATGAGTTATTGGAGCGAAAGTAATACCCAGCAGAATTTCAGTGGTACTTATTCGTCAGCGCCGTTAATGGATGACATCGTGGCGATCCAGAAGCTCTACGGGGCGAACCTGGATACCCGCAGTGACCACACCGTTTACGGGTTCAACTCGAACACTGAGCGCGACTATTACACGGCGACCGCATCCAGCGACAAACTGGTGTTTTCGGTGTGGGATGGCGGTGGTAACGACACCCTGGACTTCTCCGGTTTCAGCCAGAACCAGAAAATCAACCTCAATGCAGGTTCGTTCTCCGATGTGGGCGGCCTGGTGGGTAACGTATCTATTGCTCATGGTGTAACGCTGGAAAACGCGATCGGAGGCGCTGGCAACGATCTCTTGATTGGTAATTTGGCGGCCAACATTCTTGAAGGCGGTGCCGGGAACGACATCATCTATGGGGGTGGCGGTGGGGATTCCTTGTGGGGCGGTGCCGGGGCAGACACTTTTGTGTTCGGCCAAGCTAGCGACTCGACGATGACAGCGCCTGCCTGGATCATGGACTTCACCACAGGGCAAGACAAAATAGATCTGTCAGGCATTGCCGCGTTCTCGTCGGCCAGCGCGACGCTGAACTTCGTGAGCAGCTTCACAGGTCATGCCGGCGACGCCATCCTGACCTACTTCCAAGAGAGTAATCAGAGCAGTCTGATGATCGACCTCACTGGCAGTGGCCTGGTGAGCTTTGCAGTCGGTACGATCGGGCAGGCCGCGACGACTGATATCATCGCTTAAGCCATCGCTGTTTTGCAGTCTTAGAAATTAGACCTCCAGCTGACGGGTTATAGATGTTCTATCCGCCAGCACTCGGAGGTCGCCCATGAACTGCTGACGTAATCGTCGAGGCTCTCGGGGAGCAAGGTGCTTTGACCGCGATATTCGCCTTGAATGAAGCGTTTCATCAGGCAATACCTGCGTTAAAATCTCCAGCAATCATACACGCGATGACATTTATGAAAGCGCCGAGACTGACTAAGACACATGCCTCTCACAGAGCTCAAAAGCTAGGGGAGCTTGGCTGGACTGTTAAACATGAATTCAAGGCTGACAACGGAACATACGAGTGGTACTTGGAATGGGAGCACGTTGAAGAGCCTCCATTACTTTCCTCACAAGATAACTGGGATAAACCCAGCCTCGAACGCTCCTGTGACTGATTAAGGTTGGCAGATTTAACGTTGCAGATCTAAGTACGATGGATGCGTTTTTACACTGTCTCGGCCGCAAGCAACCACCCACGAAGGGCTGCTTCCGACCCAAAGCGGACGGTGGTGACAGCTAGAAATCGGTCTTGAGGACATTCAAGAGGAGAAGTCATTGGGATTGCTACGAAGCATCTCATAGGTCAACCCAGCCTCAAAATATGAGGCTCTCCATTCGATAAATCCTGCATGTGGCTCGCACAGCAAGCGAACGATACATCCAGCCTCACCCATTGAAATTTCTTCTACCTCGGCGATATCTCCAGGAGCCGCCTCCCTAGAGTTCAACCAATCAGAGAGCACTACCGTTGCTCGGTCAACATTGATCAGCTTTATGATATTGCCTTTGGAGAGTGTCATGCCGTCTCGCCTAAACTTGTGCCGGTATCTGGTTTGTAAACGCATTTTGAGATTTAAGGAAGGGCCGCATCTGGCCAATTACCGCCCTTTTTGATCGGTGGCTTCGGGTCGAAAGCTTTCAGTCACCACTGACCGCAATCGACCCATTGCTGCCATTGACAACTGATTAAGCCAGCCAAGCAAGCCGGTCAAATGAGGCGACACAACCTGAGGCCATTGAGTAGGTTGCACCGCGCAGACTCAACGGAACTCGAAGAGTTCGAAGTGCAGATTAGCTTTCGGGATCCGGTTGATATCCATCAGTTCATGCACCTTGGCCAGTAAACCTTTGGGGCCGCAAAAACTGATGTGAATCTTGTGTGGTTGGGTTTGAGTCACCGCTTGGCGCAAGGTTTCGGCCAACGGTTCGATGCCACCGACATTACGAACGAATTGTGCCCCGCGCATCTTAGTCATGGCTTGCAACTCCTCGGGCGCAGGGAAAGCGCGCGACGGCGTGAAGCAATAGACCAGCGTCGCTTTTTCGAAGTCTTTTGCGTCTGGATCTTGCAACCAAGAAATAAAAGGCGAAATGCCCACACCTGCGCCGATCCAGATTTCCCGCTCGGCCTCAGAGGCGCGTTTAAAGCGTCCGTAAGGGGCGTAGAGGGTCGCGCACATTCCGACTTTTGCGCACTCGCACAGCTTTTTGGTGTAATCCCCCAGCCCTCTGATCATGAACGCAATCTGCCCATTCGCACCGTTGGCGCTGGCTATCGTGAAAGGGTGTGGCTCGCGCAGGCCCTTTTGCTGCATTGCCAGAAACGCGAACTGCCCAGCTTTGAAGTCAAACCCTTTATGGATCGGCTCCAGTGTCAAATGCAGTGCTTCATTGACTCTATTCACGGCTGTCACCCGGTACTCGCCCGCACGGGCAACAAATGGATAGAGCACCAGCTTGTAGAGGGCGGCGAGCACGCCCAGTGCGCAGAACAGCGTCAACCAGATACCCGAGGGGCTGAGCAGGGTGATCGGCGATTTGAAACTGAGCCAATGCAAGATCACGATCAGGAACAATGGGCCGGAGAGCTTGTGCCACCATCGCCATAGGCGGTAAGGAATGTTGCGGTTCAGCGCCAGCAGCACGATCAGACCCAGTGCGACATAGCTCAACTGGCGTACCAGTCGCGTCCAGTATTTGGGTAGTTCCAGGATAGGCACGCTGTTCCAAACATCCAGATTCGCCTTGAACACAAAATGATATGAGGCAAACACGAGCGCCCATATGCCTAGCCACTTGTGCGCCTCATAGACGCGATCCAGGCCGCCAAACAGACTCTCAATTACGCCCCAGCGACTGGCCAGCAGGCAGGCAGCTGCCATGTAAACCAGTGCGCTAGTCCCGAGAATCAAGCTAAGGGTTGCTGACGTCAGCCAAGTATCGACAGGTATGTCTATCAGCAGCAGTGCCGCTGTAATCAGCAAGATTGCGAGTATGCAGTGCGAGGCTTTCAACGCGAATGCTCCAATTATCAATCCGGTGTTAAAAGACTGAAATCTCACCTTCCTTGGAATTTTCAGGGGCTTCAGACCCTAGCAGAACGCTGAAACAGGGCTATGACCTCAGTCATGATCAGGGCGAAAATCCAAATGAGTCCGCTCGTACACACCACCACTCTGCATACTGGGCATCCCTACGTGTTTCCTGAACACTTAGACCAACATGTCCTCTTTGCTTTTTTATTGGGCAATTGCTGCCCTCCGTAAAGGGCAGATTGGGGTCGAATGCAGACGTAAGCGAGTGACTGCCAGGACCCAACGGGCGCGAGCACACGCATCAGACTTAAATAGGTTCTATCCCCTCAGAGTAATGATGTCGGGCATCGCGCGGCGGGACGGCGTTGGAGGCGCAAAGATGGCTGGAGACGAGGGCGCTTTTTCTTGTGATGTTTTGAAACGTTGATTGAAGGTCAATGGCATAGAGGCATTTTTGATCTATTACGGGCTCACGACTTGGTGAACATTAAAACAACGCCATCGCCTTTATAATGTCCGGACGCTGCCCACGAAGCCGCCGCATCGAGAAACGCATCAACCGATGCGTTTTCCTAGCCTGGAGTGCCTGGCCCATAGGGCGATGAAACCAGCGAATCTTCGATTTTGTCCGTTTACGATCCAAGGCGAGCGCTTAATCGACGGTCTCAAAATCTCCTGATGCCACTGACAAGATCGCCCCATATCCGCCTTCCTCCGGAACATATGAAGCAAATTGGCTACTGCCGTCCTTTTGTACCCAAAGACGCCCACACATCGAGCATTCGTAAACAGCTGACATCCGGTGAGCGTGGATGCTGTATATCCGGCTTTCCAGTTCTTCAGTAGCGTTAACCCATGGTGATAACTCGCTAAATGCATCAGCTATCTTGACCTGGTCTCCCGACTCGGCAGCTTCCATTAAGGGTTTGAGTGCTTGATGCACCTCATCCCAAAATGCGTTCTCTGCCTCGTCGCGAAGCAGGCTCGCCTTATAGGGCAAGCTGTCCGTCTGATCGACAATTACATGCCCACATTTGCAGCGCAATTTGCTCATTTGCGGTTCAATTCCTTTGAGTTCGCCTACGTCATTAAATAGCGGACAATTCTTTGGCAAAAGTCTCGACTTGGGTGGGGGTGACCAACAAAGACCCATTTATCTGCCAATCGCAGTCGTCATCTGAAGTAGAGCCCAAGTAGACACGCAGGAAAACGAACCCCGCAAAGGCGGGGTCCAGGCAAATGGAGAAAGCTAAATCTTGGCTTTCGGATAGCCAGTCTTGCGAGTCCCCTTCTTCAAGCAGTACTACCGAGGCGAAGAACTCGTCAAGTGGATGCCGGTTATCCGATGCGCAAATTCTTTCCGATGTAATTTCTGCGTGCAGAGCCGTACCGGCGAGACGAACCACGATGCAGCCGGTCCGGCCGCTTGGGCATGGCATGATGGTCAGTCTCAGCCCATCCTGTTGCCTTATTTCTGCTGACATTACTGCACCGTTATCAGGGATGAACTGCACGATACTAATCAAGCACGCGCTGAATATTCAAAGGTTAGTTAGCATGTTTAATGCGCGTCAATCACAGGCGGCAATGCGACGATTGACCCGCTCCCATCAGACCTCGCAGCCACTCTTTACTAAATGGCTGTTCCCGGCCGGTAGCAGCGCTTCATGACAGGCTACTACCGGCCGATTCTATTGAAAAAGTCGATTTTTCAGGAAACGTGACGTTGAGCTTGGCCTCATCAAAGAACCTATTAAGTGGTTTTTCGGTACTTCGTTGACCGTTGCTGCTTTGTCAGTGGGTTGATTTGAGGGTTTTTGCTTGAAGCAGGCGTACCTACCCTGTGGCGGGTGCCCCTTGAGGTGTAAGTTTGGCCATTCGGCGCAGGTTCTGTACCGCATCCGCTAACGTGAACTCATCGGGCGCGCCACTCATCCCTCGTAGTCGCAAGTGATCCAGTTTCAAATTGCGCTTGAGGTGGGCGAACAACATTTCGACCGTCTTGCGTTCGTGACGAGAGCGCACATATTCCGGCGTCTTCGCGATTCGCCGAGCCACATCACGAGCCGCGTCATGAACGCTACGGGCGATCTTACGAACCGAAGTTTTCGGGCTGCACTTGGCTTTCATCGGACAGGTCGCGCAGTCGGTTTGTCTGGATCGGAAGATGATGGTGTTGGCTTTAGTGAGGTGCGAGCGTTCGTTCTTGAACGCTCGCCATTCGCTGCGCAGTACGTTGCCGGACGGGCAGCGATACTCGTGCGCCTCTTCATTCCAGTGAAAATCGTTGCTGGAGAAACTGTCGTTCTTTCGCTCGGTTTTATCCCACACCGGCACATGTGGCTCGATATCTTTCTCTTCCACCATCCAGGCCAACATCGGTGCTGTGCCATAAGCGGTGTCGCCGATTAAGCGATCCGGTTTGATGTCGAACAACTCTTCTACTCGATCAATCATGGTTTTGGTGCTCTCGACCTCGGCCGTTCGATGAGCCGGTGTCAGTTCTACGTCCATGATCACGCCATGCTCGACATCAATCAGGTAGTTCGTTGAGTAGGCGAAAAACGCTGGGCCGCCCGGGGCGGCCGTCCAACGGGATATAGGATCAGTCAGCGATAAGCGCTTGGGAAGTACTTCAGCCAGCGGCTCTTCATCGAGTGCTTCGAGGTACTCACGTACGGCACGCGTACTGAGCGATGGGTCGCTCCAGTTGACCTCCTCATCACCAGATACGCCGCGCTGCCGACTCGCATCTGCCTTGATGATGCTGACGTCCACGGCAAAGCCTTCCCCATTGACCAGACCTGCTTTCATGCAGCGACGCAACACTTCATTAAACAGCCAGCGAAACAGATCGCTGTCCCGGAAACGGCCGTGTCGATTCTTGGAAAACGTCGAGTGATTAGGTACTTCATCCTCAAGGCTCAACCGGCAGAACCCGCGATACTTCAGATTCAAATGGGCCCCTTCACACAAGCGCCGTTCGGAGCGAATGCCATAGCAATAGCCCACGACTAGCATGCGGATCATCAGCTCAGGACCAATCGAAGGACGCCCAATCGGGCTATAGAAATCGGCGAGGTAGTGGCGCAGGTCGCTCAGATCGAGACACCGATCAATGCTACGCAGGAGATGATTTTTTTGGGATGTGGTCTTCAAGATTGAACGAATGAAACAGCCGATCCTGCCCACTCGATAACTGTCCCATCATGCTGCGTACTCTCCCGCTGGCCGATGAGCAGATTGTGCCTTAGACCAATCAGGAGAGCTATTTTTGCAAAAGGACAGTTCATCATCTGCCTGATGTAAAAGGCAGTTCGCCGAGAGAAGTTTCGTGTGCCTTGATTCCCGAATGTGGATGAAGAAGACTCCATCCATTATCTGAGGTCGAACCAACGACCGACGTTGTCGAATCGGGATTACTTTTGAGCATGGGGCCGACGATGCAGGGAAAAACGTTCGAAATAGTGCGAATAGATCAAATCCACGAAATTGTTTCGCCAACCGTAGAGTTACTTTTACAGCCGTTAGGGTTCGAAGTTCAGGGCCCGCTGTCCTGGCTTCGTAGCGTCAATGCTCCCATTCGCCAACTCTTTCGCCTTGAGCAGTGGAAAGGCGGCGCGCTAGCGCCGTCATGGGCTCTGTCACTGGACTTCGTTCCCCATCTTTCCGGCAATGAAATCAAATGGCACAGGACGTCAAAATCAGCACGACCTGATCTGACTTTCGATGTGCGAGATCGAGCGTTTGATATCTCATACAGCTACGGACCTGATGTCATAGCAACCAGCGCACCCAATATCCTCCGGGCTGCCATTCCAAAAGCTGAATCGTTTTGGAACGAGGCTCGTTCGATAGCCGACCTGCCTAGTGCTTTCGAGCGGGTCAAGCAGCACTTGTCGACTGGTGGCCTGGGTTTCTACAACTACATACAACATCCTCTTGCATACGCGTTTGTATTGGCCATGAACGGCAAGCCCGACACAGCCGAAGAAGAGTTTCAGCGCTATTCACCGCGTCTTTCAGAGGCGGCTCGAAAAAAACTCCGCAAGTTATTCATTGATGCAGGCGGTCACCTTGGCTAAGCGAGTACGAGTGTTTTCAACAGAATCGGTCGAGAGCAGACGCTGCAAATAGCCGAAGTTGACTCTCCAAGATGCAGCACTGCAGCATTCGACCACTCTTTACGCTCCCCCCTGGAAACCCATGCCTAACCCTGTAGATATCGATGAGTTGCTTGCCCGCGTCAGAGACGAGGCGTCGTTCATTCTCTTCATCGAGGCGCTCGGCGCTGATTTTGCCCGTGAGCGTTTATTGGAACAGGCGTCGCCTTCATCGCCCTATGGGCCAGGTGCGCTAGGTTGGGAAAACGCGTCGGTTGACGCGTTTCTCGATGCGGCGGCTGCGTGGGCAGCGTCCAGCACGCGACCTGCCCAGGCGGCCCCAGTGGTATCGAACGTATGGCAGCGCTGTGCAGCCATTTTGTTGGCCGGGAAGTTCTATGAGTGACCCGAGCACGACCTTCGCACCTGACCGGAAGAAGCCCATGAATGGAGCATTACCGACGAACGACCTCAAAAAGCTTTTGGCGCAAGCCGAAGCCGACGGTTTAACGCTGAACGATCTCGCCGCCACTTATGAACAGTACCGTATGGCGCCGCAAGAGGTGCTGAACGAGCTTTCCATCGCAGTTGCCAAGGGCTATCTGGACGGGACGTTGACGTATGAATTCTGCGACGGCGTCATGAACGGGATCATAGCTGCCCTCGTTGATGTTGGGATGAACCGTGAAATGCCTGAGCCAGCCTTTTCGCTTTATCAGGCGTTCGATCAGGGTGGATGGATACGCAGTAACGACCCGCCCGGCACCGATCCCAGTGAGAAATATGCGAAGCCGTTGGTCCTGCAAATAATTAATGACTTTATAGGTTAGTTGTCATCAGTGTGTTGCCACCTGTCCGTGACGCCGGTGGATTCGCGAGCTGCGCGTAATTAGTCATTGTTCAACCTTGCTATTGCCCAACACAGCCCCATAACTACCCCTGTACCCATTCAGCACAAGGACAAACCATGACCAACCAAACCGAAACCGCCATCCTCGCCGGCGGCTGCTTCTGGGGCATGCAAGACCTGTTGCGACGCTACCCTGGCGTGCTGAGCACGCGAGTCGGCTACACCGGTGGCGATGTGCCGAATGCCACCTACCGCAACCATGGCAACCATGCCGAAGCGATTGAGATTGTCTTTGATCCTGCGGTGATCACTTACCGGCAGATTCTTGAGTTCTTTTTTCAGATACACGACCCCAGCACGCCTAACCGGCAGGGCAATGACCTGGGGCCAGGCTACCGTTCAGCGATTTATTACCTGAGTGAACAACAACGGGACATTGCCGAAGACACCGCTGCCGACGTGGATGCCTCCACGTTATGGCCGGGCCGGGTGGTCACTGAAATAGAGCCGGCGGGGCCGTTTTGGGAGGCAGAGCCGGAGCATCAGGATTACCTGGAGAGGATACCGAATGGCTATACCTGTCACTTCATTCGGCCGAATTGGAAGTTACCGAAGCGTGCCTGAGGGTGAGTAGTACCAGAGAAAAATGGGGCAGACCACGATCCGGGAAACCGTATAAACGTGGTCTGGCCCCGGCCTCCCACACTGGTCATCCCAGGATGGGGACGTAGAGCGAAGAATATGCCCATCACACTCAAGTTAGTCCTCGCTCAACCAAGCGACGTAGACGATCTAGTCGCCATTCGAATTGAGGCTATGCGCGAAAGTTTGGAGCGTGTCGGGCGATTTGACCCAGTGCGGGCGCGCGAGCGGTTTGTGAGCGGCTTTGAAGCCCACAACACCCGTTTCATTGAAGTGGCTGGAAACAAGGTTGGCTTTGTGGTGGTCAAGCATCACCCCAATGAACTCGTGCTCGACCATTTATACGTGCGACCGAGCGCGCAAGGATCAGGAATAGGCGCTGCGGTGCTCACTCAGATTTTCAACGAGGCAGATGCGGCGGCACTGCCTATTAAAGTAGGTGCCCTCAAAGAAAGCGCCTCTAATCGTTTTTACACTCGCCATGGCTTCCAGTTCGTCGAAAGCAGCGAATTCGACAATTATTATGTCCGTCAGAACGTTACGACGGGCAACGCAGCTTGCCGGCAGGGTGAAATGCATTGAATCCCACGCCCTCCTTGTAGAGAATCGCCGTCTTTGGCTCGAAAGGATGCGCGCGATGAAGTTCGAAGGGACTTTCCAATACATAGGCAATCACGGGATCGTTTTCAACGTATCGCAGATCATCCTCACCGACAACGAACGCGGACGCCTGCGCGAGCTGCATTTTGGCGAAGCGAAAGCCGCCCACTACGAGGTCAACAGCAAGGTCGTCGAGGTGTACGACAAAATGTTGGCCAAGGGCCTGCCGTGCATGATGATGGTCGGCATCTCCAAGCCGCTGACCCGGCAACAGGGCGATGTGCTCAATGCGCAACGCACCAAGGTCGCTAACCTTGCCGCCGCGGCCTTCGCTTCCGCCACCTCTTATGTTGCTACCCCTTACGTGGGTGCGCCTGTCGGGGCCGGCGTGCGCATGTATGCCAATCAAATCCTGCCCACCTACCACGCAGGGGACGTACTGGTCAGCATCGAGGCGCAGGTCAACGGCGGTATCGGCCCGCAACGCACCGCCTCGACACTGATCATCAAGACCTGACGGGAGACACCCATGTCCGAAATTACCCAGTTGGTCATTGCCCTGGTGCTGTTCTTTTTGTTGGATCGGTTTCTTAAGTCGTATCCGCTGCGCAAGTGGCTGGGGGTGTTGCTGGTGCTGTGCGGTGCGGTCGGTTGCGTTGCTGCGAGCCAGGTGCGCTTAGTAGGGTTTGATCTGGGGTTGTTGTCGATCTTTGCCGTGGCGGTCGGGGTGGGGTTGTTCCTGAAGCGTCGGCGGTTTGAGCAGATTGGCTGAAGGCGGGCCGGCACATGGATAGACTTGAGCGCTTGAACGAACTGCTGCGAGAGCATGACTGTGTCATCGCCATCGACATACAGTTCGAAGACTTCAAATACGACCTGGCGTTGACGCTGTCCGTCGATACAACAGACTGGAATGCCGTGACGATACATTTTCAGGATGTCAGCGCGCTCAACCTCAGCGAGTTTGGCGGCGGAATCACCCAATTTATGCGCCTCAATGTGACGCGCATAGATGATGGGCTCGACCGAATTCGGTATGAGCTCAGAGATGTCAGGCACGAAAAGGTAACGTTTAAATTCTTTACCTTCGGTGGGCCGATGTTTGACGGGGCCGCAGGCGAAGCTTGATAACAGTGGTCGCCGTGGCAATGCGGGTGGAGTATTTCGGCGTTAGCGATATTCAAGGCAGAAGGGCGCAGTGATGCAGTCGGAACAGGCCAGGCTGTTGGCACTGGGCTCTGCTTTCTCACCACAGCAATGCTTCGACTTCGTCATATTTGTCAGCCACTTTAAGAAAAGTGTTCGCCCAACCACTGCTGAGGCTGAGTTCCTGGAGTGGGCCGGTTACTGCGAATAGCACAGAGACGTCCAACTTTCTGGGGAGCTTTCCCGATCTGAGCACGCTGACCAAACCCAGCAACTCGGCCTTTGCCTGATCCTCGTCTTCCCAGCTGGACCAGCAGAACTCATTGTCGGGAAGCGAAATCAGCTCAATAGCGGCTTCCAGCACATGGATGAGACTTCCAACCGGGTCGTCACGATTGATCTCCCCATGAATCAACTGCCTTACACGGTCATGGTTCATAAAGGGCTGCCGTCTCACTGTGCTCACGCGGGCACTGCTGGAGGGTTTGATTATCGAAATAGGCGTGCCTATCGGGAGAGGTGTTGAGGAAACAGCGCTTCATACGGAGGCGACGAAATACCCAGAACGTTGACCTCGATAACATCCTCGAAGTCCTTCTCCGAGTAATCCAGGATGGCGACGCCTGAACAATCAATCACCAGGCCTTCCTCGGTTTGAACAGACAGTAACAAAGCGGACTGATCGCGGTGATTGTTGCGGCATTCACTGTGGATCAATCGATAGCCATCGGCGGGCTCGAAGGCGCCGAAGGCAACACCCATCGAAGGGTCACCCTGTTCAAGCGCTGAATAGCCGACCAAAATCGATCCGCTGTAAATTGAGAAGCGCGCCATGTGATTACTCCTTCATTAGCCCTGCGGCATTGATTATGGTCGCTTCATAGGCATGCTTTTCGAAGGCAAAGGGCCCAACGCCATCGATGATGACGGGCTCTTCATACCCGTTCTCGTAAGCAAAGGCGTACCACGTAAAGCCGTCATCACTCTGGCTGACCTGCACTGAGTAAGCGCCACAACTGATATCGCCGCACTCGGGGCAAACGTACAGCAGGACACGGCCGCTTTCCGTTCCGGCGGGTTCGCGCAAAAGCAAACGAGCGCAAGACAGGTCGTTTGCCTCAGGAAAGCCTTTGACGAAACAGCTCATATAGTCTGAGTGATCACCGGCAGCGGTGACGAGCGTATTGAGCAACGAACATTGGTTAATCAGAAAATCAATTGAACACCGTTCGGCCACCGCGCAACCGTTCAAGTCGCTTCCCGGGCGAAGCAGTGGTTGAAGTGTGAGGGGGCTGATGTCCATTTTTGCGAGCCTGTATGCGCTGCGAATGTGTGAGGTTACCTAAATAACCGAAGGATGGAAGACGTCAGGTAACGGCTATTAACCTTTAGTTCAACCTTGGTGTGGGCCCGCATGGTTTCATAGCTAAGCCCGTATCAATTGTGGGTACAGCCCATCACCAGCCAACCTCTAAGTTCCTCAGACTCACCGTGCATAAAAAATCTAATTGCATCGCCAAATCGTAATCGAGGCTGGCTTACGCTTACCACTCGATGTCCGGACAAGGAATGCCTCGATGATTCGCCACGCCTCACCCGCAGACGCCAGGGCCATTGCCCAAGTGCACATCAGCAGTTGGCAGCAAGCCTATCGCGACCTGATGCCCGCCGACTACTTGAACTCATTGGGTGCGACGCTGGCCAGGCGGGAGTCGTTTTGGATTAGTTCGATTGAATCCGGCGAATCCAATGTATGGGTCGCGCAGGTGAACAAACAGGTGGTCGGCTGGATATCCGTCGGCGCCAGCCGTGATGAAGACGCTGCTGCGGACAACGCCGGTGAGGTCATGGCCCTCTACGTTGAAGCGGAGCATTGGCAAACCGGCGTTGGGCTGGCGTTGTGGAACGCAGGCTTACAGTTTTTGACTGAACAAGGGTTTCAGCACTTAACGCTCTGGGTCTTGGCACGCAATGAACGAGCGATCCGGTTTTATCGCAGGGCAGGCTGCGTTGAGGATGCGGGGAGTGAGCGCACGCTTGAGCGCGGTGGTGTGAAGCTGGTCGAGGTGAGGTATCGGTTGCCGTGTATTCGGTTGGGTTAGGCGAGATGGGAGGCAGGCCACTTTTTTGAATGTGGCCTGCGCCCGGTCATACCGTTGAACGCTAAGTACCCGCTACAGCCGCCTCCCGCTCCATCAACCTATCCATCAACAAAACCCCCAACTCACTCAACTGGTGAATCGCCAGCGCCACATCGCGCTGTTTCCCGGTCAGGTCCTCCGACAGGTCAAGCAGCAAGGCGGTCACCGAGGAAAAGGTTTCGTAGCTGTTGGTGATCAGTGTTTCGTTGCTGGCGTCGGCGGCAACGCTGAATAAACCTGGCGGTGGCGAAGGTGGGTCAGATTCTGGATTGAGATAGCGATCAATGGTGCGATGCGCAGCCTGATTTAGCTTCAGGTCCGGCTCGCTCGGAGGGTTAGGCGTTATTTTGAACATGCTTGGAATTTCCTACTTTAGGGCCGCCACCTCTGAGCTACTAAACAAAGGGGTGGCAGCTGTGCGCAGGTTAGTAGACCGGGGAATTCCAAGAAAGCCGGCGCGCCCGAGGACGCCCTGCACACAGCCACCATCAAGCACGGACTAGGCCGTCCGACAGATGAAGCTTATGCACTGACTGGAATAACCCCAGGCTACTAAACCCGATCACTGAGTTTTCAGCGACCGAGCAACCTTAGAGACGCCCACCCAAGCGCACAAGCCAGCGGATTCTGACTTAACCGTAGGCAACGGAGCAAGGCGCTGTCGCCTCGGACTTTGCTGTTTCAGGGTTGGTTGTAGGACATGTCCTCATGCCTGCAAAACAATAGAGTCGGCCACGTACGTCTCATCGTGCTAAAGGGTGTAAATAAATCCGTCCCTTACCCTTTACGGTAATGACTCACTTTGAGGAGGTGGCAATGTGCTACTTTCTGGGATAGTGTACTTGGATATAGATAAATTTAGACGCTCGCGATGTAGGTCGGCTTAAGGGAAAAGAAATGGAATTAATCGTTGGGGTAAGGGTGGGGGACATTCATCTGGATCTCTCATCTCCCGAGAGATTGGGGTTTGGAAAAATATTTAAAGTTGACTCTTTAAATTTGATCCTTGGGAGAAATGGAGCGGGAAAAACCCGGCTGTTGTTAGAGTTGATCGAAAAACTCACCGACAATTTAGAACAGGGTGATATTGTATATGTAGATCACGATGGTGTGATAAATGCTGTAGCGGCTAATTCACTCGATGGGCTTGGCGTTATATATTTTTCTGCGCTCCCATACAGCAGGAAGCTGCCGGCGAATCGTAAATTTGTAGATGCCTCTCCTGGGAAGTATGGAATTGACAGTGTTGGGGATGTTGAACATTTTGTTAGCGTTGCTTATTCGCTGGGTATTTCTACAGCGTTGACCGCGTATGTCTCATATTCGAATTACGTGTTGCGTGACGTTTTAGTTCCTCGGCTGATCTCCTCTGACGAGGTGGTTGATCCGGTTCTTAAAGAACGTGCTAACGAGTACAAGGTGTTAAGGTCGGAAGGCGCCATTCAGGGATCAATTGCCGCGCATCAGGCGAAAGTTAAAGACAGTTTGTTTTTGGTAGTGGATAGATTACAGAAACTTTTAAGCGAATTTTTCAATGATCCTATTGAGAAGATTCAATATCTTTCCGCGCTGGAATACGTAACAAGGAAAAAGAAAAAATATGGAGCGCTCGCGGCCGATGCACTCCTCAGCAAGGCCGGGATTTGTTTTTACAATGGTGAGAGTTTTCATGAGTCTGTGATTCTCGATTTGGTTGAGCTGGTCAATAATGCACGAGCTGTGAGTGCTAAATTTTCCTTTTCGCCAGATTACGATGTCGATGAGTTTTCTTACTCTTTCAGTATAGCCTCTCAAGAAGATGTGGGGTTTGTCAGGCACGGCGAAACCTTGATTAAAATAAGGTGGTCGATGTTAAGTTCGGGCTTGCAAGCGTTAATCGAACAGTTTTCGCTTATTGAGCGCGCGGTCCACCGCTTATCATCTTCCGGCAGCAAGAGAGTGATACTGTTGCTGGATGAGGGCGATGCTTATTTACACCTCGATTGGCAGAGGAAGTATATTTCATTGCTCAATGACTACTTGGGTGATCTGCGGTTAAGGTTTGAGCTTGATGCATTACAGGTTGTGCTCGCCACGCATTCGCCAATCGTCGCCGCAGATTTGCCTGATTCATTCGTGATGAATTTAGATGCTGGTGTTAATCCAATAAATACATTTGCATCGCCAATAGAAAACGTCATAAGGGGCGCCTTTGATTCCAGTTCGATCGGTAAATTTTCTGCTGATTTAATAAATGGGGTCTATGAAAGAGTGTTGCATCATCGGGTGACGGATGAAGATAAGAGAATTATAGAAAAGATAGGTGACGTCGGAATTAGAAAAGCTATACTTAGAGAGTTGGAGGGCGACGGAGTGATGTGGGAGGAGGGTAATAATGATAATTAATATTTCCGATGCTTGGCGGTTGGCCGTCGTACCTCATAACGTTTTTTTGAAGGCACTACTCATAAAGGGTATTCAAGAGCTTAATGCTAAGTCTTATGGTTCGCCCATTAGGCAATTATTAGTTGGTTTTTTGATAGCGAACTTTAAAACAATATTGTCCAGTTCTCCGGGGCCTTTGCCCTCGGCAATTGAGGCATTCCATATGGTTTTCCCTGGACCCATCACAAGGGCAATTGCCTGTGAGCTACTCAAAGAGATTTTTGATTACGATGCTTTTTCCAAAAAGCCAATGACGGCGCCCGCGATTAATGGATGGCATGCTTATCAGCTTTGCGCGCTGTGTCCTTATAAGTTTTGCCCTTATTGCCAATTTGCACCTATTGATACTAAGCCGCCGCTTAAAGTAGGTGCTAAGTCTTACCGTCCGGATTTGGATCATTACTATTCACAATCCAGGTATCCCTTTTTGGCACTCACCCTCGGCAATTTTATTCCGAGCTGTGAGAAATGCAATGGGCCTCAGATGAAGGGGGCGGTAGATTTTTCTACTACACCTCATTTGCACCCTCTATCTGATGAAGAGGTTATAAGTTTCTCTCTGGTTCCGCTAGCGTCAGGGGTTAACAATCATATTGACTATTTGGCGCTGGAGATGCCACCGGAAAAATATGTTCTAAAACTTCGGGTGCGCGGCGGGCAGGCAAAGGCTGTGTCTTCCATACACACGTTTCAATTGTATGATAGATATCGTGTTTTCGTTGGTGATGCCTATTATTTGGCTAGGACTATGCGTGGCCATCAATCTAGAGCGGCAATGTTGGATGAGTCATTTTCTGCATTGAATATACTTCAAAGGGATAGCCTGGGTTTTGATCCGAAAGGGGATAGCTATAAAAACAGTTACTTGGGTAAGTTGAAGATTGATATTGCCAGGAATTATGGGTTGCCACTCGTGTAGGCGGCGAGCGGTCTGCCTTGTTACGCGTTGTATGCTCTTCGTCAAGCAAATGCCCCCCAAAAAAATGAAAGCGCCGAGTCGTTATAGCTGACTCGCTACGACTCGGCATTCTGGCAGTGGTGTAAGTGTGGGCGGTAACCGTCAGCCGCAGGCCGCCTCCCGCTCCATCAACCTATCCATCAACAAAACCCCCAACTCACTCAACTGGTGAATCGCCAGCGCCACATCGCGCTGTTTCCCGGTCAGGTCCTCCGACAGGTCAAGCAGCAAGGCGGTCACCGAGGAAAAGGTTTCGTAGCTGTTGGTGATCAGTGTTTCGTTGCTGGCGTCGGCGGCAACGCTGAATAAACCTGGCGGTGGCGAAGGTGGGTCAGATTCTGAGTTGAGATAGCGATCAATCGCGCGATGCGCAGCCTGATTGAGTTTCAGGTCCGGCTCGTTTGGAGGGTTAGGCGTTATTTTGAACATGATGTAATTCCTGAATGGGGCCGCCACCCTTTCGCTACTACACAAGAAGGGTGGCAGCTATACGCAGGTTAGTAGACCGGGGAATTACACAAAGCCGGCGCACCCGAAGGCGCCCTACGCACAGCCACCATCAGGCACAGACAGGAACGTCTGATAGATGAAGCTCATGCACTAAGTGTAATTGACCCTAGGGCTACTAAACCCGATCACTGAGTGTTCAGCGACCGAGCAACCTTAGAGACGCCCACCCAAGCGCACAAGCCAGCGGATTCTGACTTAACCGTAGGCAACGGAGCAAGGCGCTGTCGCCTCGGACTTTCCTCTTTCAGGGCTTGTTGTAGGACATGTCCTTATTGCCCTTTATCCCTGCATCAGTCCTGACACATTTTTATACGTTTAATTGACGCCAGCATTTCGCCATCCTATTATCGCCGCCAATTAGTGGCTCAGTGCCATATAGAGGGATCTAGAAATGTGGCGTTTGGAACGCCGGACCAGGCTTGGCCTGCTGTCCGCTTTTTTTTGCCTGGGCTTTCCCGGAGTCGCACACGCCGCGCCGCCGCAGAATACCCCGGGCATCACCGATCTGATTCGCGACCGCCAGGACCGCCTGCTCGAAGAGCAGCAGCGGCGGCTCGAAGAACTCAAAGACCTGCCCGGCAAATCCGCCGCGCCTGCAACGCCGACCACGCCCGTGGATACCCGTTGCTTCCCGATCAAAACCATCGAACTCTCCGGCGCCGACGCGCTGCCCGAAGGCGAGCGCGCCGCGCTGATCAAGCCCTATATCAGCCAATGCCTGGGCGTGCCGCAGCTCAATGAAGTGCTCAAGGTCATCACCGACCGCTACTTGGCCAGAGGTTTGGTGACCAGCCGCGCCTACCTGCCACAGCAGGACCTCTCCAGCGGTAATCTCAAGATCCAGGTGGTCGAAGGCAAGCTCGAAGGCTTGAAGGGCGCCGAAGGCAGCGGCATCACCGACCGCCAGTTGGCGATGAGTTTCCCCGGCAAAACCGGCGAGTTGCTCAACCTGCGCGAAATCGAGCAGATGGTTGACCAACTCAACCGCCTGCCGTCGAACCAGGCGCAGATGGAACTGGCGCCGGGCAAGGCCGTGGGCGGCAGCGATGTGCTGGTCAAGAACACCCCGCAGAAGCCTTGGCGCGTCGGGCTGTCGCGCCATAACGGCGGCCAGCGCAGCACTGGCGAGCAGCAGTGGGGCGCCAGCCTGGATTGGGATAACCCGCTGGGCTTGGCCGATCAGCTGTCATTGCGCGGCGGTCACGATGCCGTCAGCGATCACCAGAAAACCTCACGCAATTCGATGCTCAATTACAGCCTGCCGTTCGGCTGGTGGACCCTCACCTACAGCTACAACGAGAGCGAATACCGCTCCCAGGCCCAGGCGAATAATTTCACGTTCAAACAGACCGGCGACAGCCAGAACCACCAGTTGCGCCTGGAGCGCGTCATCCATCGTGACGCCCTGAGTAAAACCTCCCTGAGCACCGGCGTGGCTTATCTGCGCACCAACAACTTCATCGAAGACAGCAAGCTCGCGCTGAGCAGCAACCGCCTCAGCGAAGCCCAGTTCGGCATCAACCACGGTCGCCGGATTGGCAGCTCATTTCTTAACATCGACCTCGGTATGCAAAACGGCATCGGCGCCTTCGACGCCCAGGCCAATCACGACCCCAAACCCGGCCAGGCCGATGCGCGCTATCGCAAATACACCGCCACGGTCAGCTACCTGTACCCGTTCAAGCTGTGGGGCGAGTCGCTCAGTTTCAGCAGCTTGATGACCGGCCAGCACAGCGAAGACGTGCTGTTCAGCCCGCAGCGCATGAGCCTGGGTGGGCAGTCGTCGATTCGCGGCTACAAAGACCAGATGCTCGCCGGCGACAGCGGCGGCTACTGGCGCAACGACTTGCGCTGGAGCCGCCCGGTGACCTGGGCCTGGCTGCAACCAGTATTCAGCGAATACGGCACCAGCCTCGGTTACGACCAGGGCGTGATCAGCCACGGCCGCTACAACGCCGAGCAGCATGGGCGAATGAGCAGCAACTCGCTGGACCTGTTCGCACGCGGCAAGAACGTCGCGGCCACGGTGACCTTTGCCCACTCTTTGGAACGACCGGCTGCGATCACGGAACGTGAAGCGCCGATCTATTTCCGTATGGATTTTTTCCTTTAAATTTTTTACCGCCCTCGGGCATCGAGTAATGACATGGACGTCCGCCAGTTCGCCTTCCTCGCGCGCCAGCCTTCTGCTGCCGTAAAAAGCCGTTCCCACTTCCTGGGGCTGCCTAAACGTGGGTTAGCGTTGATCCTGGCCAACGCCATGTTCTGGCAGCCGTTGCTGGCCCAGGCCGACGGTATTGTGGTGAGCGCACCGGGCACGGGCCTGGCGCAAGCGGGCAATGGCGTGCCCATCGTCAACATCGCCGCGCCGAACGCGAATGGGCTGTCGCACAACCAATTCCATGACTACAACGTCGGTGCCAACGGCGTCATTCTCAACAACGCCACCGACCGCACCCAGGCCACCCAGCTGGGCGGCATCATCGTTGGCAACCCGAATTTCAAAGGCACTGCCGCCAATATCATCCTCAACGAAGTCAACGGCGGCAGCCCCAGCCAACTGCGCGGCTACACCGAGGTGGCGGGGCAGTCGGCCCATGTGATCGTCGCCAACCCGTACGGCATCAGTTGCAACGGCTGCGGCTTTATCAATACGCCACAAGCCACGCTCACCACCGGTAAAGCGGTGATCGAAAACGGCCAGATCAGTCGCTACCAAGTCGACCAAGGCAGCGTCGCCATCGAAGGCGCCGGCTTGAATGCCACCAACGTCGACCAGTTCGAAATCATCACTCGCGCCACGACCATCAACGCGCAGATCCAGGCGAAAAAACTCACCATCGTGGCCGGTCGCAACGACGTCGACGCGCGCACCTTGAACGCCACCGCACGCGCGGCGGATGGCAGCCAGGCGCCGGATCTGGCGATTGACTCGTCGGCGCTGGGTGGCATGTATGTGGGCGCGGTCAAGCTGGTCGGCACTGAGGCCGGTGTGGGCGTGCGCTTGTCGGGTGACATGGTTGCCGGCGGTGATATCCAGATCGATGCCGCAGGCAATGTGGTCATGGGCCAGACTTCGGCAGGCACAGCCATTAACGTCAAGGCGCAGAGCGCCGAAACCAAAGGTGCGGTCTACGCCGGTACCGACTTATCGGTGAAAACCCAAGGCGCACTGACCAACCAACAAACCCTCGCCGCCCAGAACAGCATCACCCTGGACGCCGCTGGCCGGTTGACCAACAACGGCATTATCGAAGCCGGCGTCAACGCCGATAGCAGCCGCAATGCCCAAGGCGATGTGCGCCTGACCGCGCAGGCCCTCGACAACACCGGCAAGACCGTGATCGCCAGCCGCGACCTCAGCATTAACACCGGCGAGCTGGCCAACCAGCGCGGCACATTGAGCGCCCAGCGCGCTGCGCAACTGACCGCCACTCAAATCGACAACCAAAACCAAGGCCGAATCCTCAGCGCAGGCAGCCTTGGCATAAACGCCGCCCAACTGCTCAACAGCCAAGGTGGCCTCGTCACCAGCACCGGTAACCTGACGGCGGGCATCGGGCAACTGATCAACCGCAACGGCGAGCTGTCGAGCCAGGCGCAAACCACGCTGCAACTGGCAGCGCTGGACAACGTGGCAGGCCTGGTCTCAGCCGGGCAGCTGTTGAGCCTGACGGCCACAGGCCCGATCATTAACCAGCACGGCACCGTGCGCGGCGCCGTGCGCCTGGACTTGAAAGCCGGCCACGTGGACAACAGCGCGGGCGGGCGCATCAGTGGCGGGCGGGCGCTCACTGCGAGTGTCGCCAGCCTTGATCAGCACGAGGATGGTCGGCTCTTCGGCCAGGGCGAGGTCAGCCTCGACCTCAATGGCGGCCACCTGAATAACCAGGGCGGTGTGATCAATGCCCCGGGGCGCTTGTTGCTCAGTAACCTCAACAGCGTCGACAACCAGGGCGGTGAAATCTCCAGCAGCCAGGCATTTGCCCTGGCTGCCAACACCTTGAACAACCGCAACGCCAAGCTTTTGAGCGAACAGGCACTGACCGTACGCATCGCCCAGGCGCTCGACAACACCCAAGGCCTGGTCTCGGCCAACGCCCTGGATATCCATGCCGGCAGCCTGGATAACAATGGCGGCACACTCAGCGCCGGTGACGGGTTGCTCGCACAGATCGACGCGGCGCTGGATAACCGCAACGGCAAAGTGTTGGCACGCACGGCAGTGGTCAGCAGTGCGACCCTGGACAATCGCCAAGGCCTGGTGCAAGGCGACGCCACCCTCAACCTCACCAGCCAGGGCCTGCTCGATAACCGCCAGGGCACGCTGTTCGCTGGGCAAGGGTTGGCTGTCAGTGCCGGCAGCCTCGACAACAGTGGCAAGGGCAACCTCTACAGCCAAGCAGGCGTCAGCCTTAACCTCAATGGCGGCCACCTGAATAACCAAAGCGGCGTGATCCACGCGCCCGGTGTGCTGCTGCTGAGCAACCTGAACAGTGTCGATAACCAAGGCGGGGAAATCTCCAGCGCCCAAGCGCTAGGCTTCACCGCCGACAGCCTCGACAACCGTGGCGGCCAATTGCTCAGCGAGCAAGGGCTGCTGGTGCGTATCGCCAAGGCGCTGGACAACACCAAGGGCTTGATTGCCGCCACCAGCCTGGACCTGCAGGCCAACAGCCTGATCAACGCCGAAGGCGAACTCAAAATACGCGATGACGCAAAGGTGCTCGTCACCACTGCGCTGGATAACCGCCAAGGCAAAATAGTCGCTGCGGCCACCACCTTGGGCAGCCAGACGCTGGATAACAGCCAAGGCCTGCTGCAGGGCGACCGTTTGCTGACCGTCACCCATGCCGGGGTCGCGATCAACCGTGGCGGTCACTTCATCAGCGGCCAATACCTGAACCTGAATATCGACCAGTTCGACAACCAGGGCGGTGAGGTTTCCAGCGTCAGCGACTTGTCCTTGCACGGCAAACAGTTCGACAACCGTAACGGCGGGCGCCTGCTGGCCAACGGCGCGGTGCAACTGAACCTCGATGACCTGAACAACCAACAAGGCACCGTGCGCAGCGATGGCACCTTCACGCTGCACGCCCGCACGCTGAACAACGACAGCGGCCGCCTCAGCAGCGGCGCGGCGCAGCAATTGACCACCCGCGGCGCCATCAGCAACCGCAACGGCGAATTGCTCAGTGCCATGGCGCTGACCCTCAACAGCGCCAGCCTCGATAACCGTGGCGGCAAGCTGATCGGCGACGGCGCCGTGCGCGTCACCACCGCCAGCTTGAACAACCAGAACAGCGGGCGCCTCTCCAGCGCCGAGGGCCTGGACCTGACGGCGGGGCAGGTGGATAACCGCTTTGACGGCCAGATCGCCAGCAACCAAGCCCTTAGCGCCAGCATCACCGGTCTTGACCAGCGCAGCGGCGGCAAGCTCTACAGCCTCAGCGACCTGAGCCTGGACATGAACAATGGCCACCTCAATAACGCCGGCGGCCTGATCCATGCGCCAGGGCAATTGCTGCTTAAAAACCTGTCCACGGTCGCCAACCAGGGCGGCGAAATCTCCAGCGAACACGCCTTCACCCTGGCCGCAACCAGCCTGGATAACAGCGCCGGCAAGTTGCTCAGTGACCAAGCGCTGACCCTCAAGCTTGAGCAGGCACTGATCAACATCAAAGGCCAGATCTCCGCCGCCGGGCTCAACGCCCAGGCAGCGCGCATGGACAACAGCAGCGGCGTGTTCGGCAGCTCTAAAGACCTGGCGCTTAACCTCAGTGCTGACCTGCTCAACGATGACGGTGAGGTCTCAAGCGCGGGCGCGAGTGTGGTCAACGCGATGACGTTGAACAACCGCAACGACGGCCATGTGACGGGCGACGTCAGCCTCGACCTGACCACCACCGGCGCGCTGTTCAACCAAGGCGGCACCTTGGGCAGTGGCCAGCGCTTGAACGTGACCGCGGCCAGCCTGGATAACCGCCAGTCCGGCAGCTTGGTCAGCAATGGCAGCTTGAGCGTGAAGGTCGACGGCCTGTTGGACAACCAAGCCAAAGGCAGTGTGTTGGCCAAAGGCGTCGTGGATATTCAAGCCGGCAGCGTGGACAACCGCGCAGGCCGCCTGTCTGGGCAAAACCTGCTGACCCTGCGCAGCGCCAGCCTGGATAACCGTGGCGGCGCGGTGCGGGCCAATCAGGATCTGAACCTGCAGGTCGGCCAGTTGGACAACCGTCAAGGCGTGCTCAACAGCAAGCAGGCGCTGGCGATCACCGGGCAATCCCTGAGTAACCAGAACGGCCTGGCCAGCGCCGTTGGCCCGGTGCGGCTGACGGTCGACAGCGTCGACAACACCAAGGGCCGCATTGCCAGCCAGGCTGATCTGGACGCTACGGTCGGGATCTTCAACCAGCAGGGCGGTCAGTTGGTCGCCCAGGGCAACTTGAGCCTCAACGCCGACACCCTGGATAACCGCGACGGCGGCGTCCTCGGTGCGAAAAAAGCGCTGAAGCTCACGATCAACAGCGTCGACAACCGCGCGGGTGAAATCTCCAGCCAGCAGAACATCGACCTCAGCGGCCAGCGCCTCGACAACAGTGGCGGCAAGCTGTTGGCCGGGACTGCGCTGGAGCTGGCGATGCACGCTGTGATCAACCAGGCCAAAGGCTTGGTCTTCGCCCAGGACACGCGCTTCACCGGCACCCGCCTGGATAACACCGAAGGCACCTTTGGCGCCAAGCGCTCCCTGGCGTTGCAATTGGCGGCTGGGCTGGACAACACGGGTGGCAAATTCACCAGCGAAGGTTCGATGGACCTGGCGGCCCAGCGCATCGATAACACCGGCGGCAGCCTCTCCAGCGCCGGCCCGCTGACGATCGCCAGCGCCACGGCGTTGATTAACCAAGACGGCACCGTCGAGAGCGCGCAAAGCCTCAAGCTGACCAGTGCCAGCCTCGATAACACTCACGGCCTGATCAAAAGCCAGGGCGCCGCAAGCCTCGCGACCGGCGCGTTCAAAAACGCTGTTGAGGGGCATGTCACCAGTGCCGACAGCCTTGACCTCACGGCCACCCAGGTCACCAACAGCGGGCAAATCCGCAGCGTTGGCAGCCTGACTGCCAACCTCACTGGCCTCACGCAAATGGGCGGCGCCGAGCTGCTCAGCACCACGCAACTGAACCTCGACCTGCACAACGGCGAGCTGGTCAACGCGGGCGTGATCAACGCACCGATCCTGGTGCTCAACAACCTC
This sequence comes from Pseudomonas sp. ArH3a, assembly GCF_022648765.1. Classification (NCBI taxonomy): domain Bacteria; kingdom Pseudomonadati; phylum Pseudomonadota; class Gammaproteobacteria; order Pseudomonadales; family Pseudomonadaceae; genus Pseudomonas; species Pseudomonas sp. ArH3a. The sequence continues at coordinate 4,783,433 of NZ_CP080330.1, read as the reverse complement.
GGCAACCTCAACAACCAGCACGGCGAAATCTCCAGCCAGAACGCCTTCACCTTGGCGGCCAACAACCTCGACAACAGCCACGGCAAGCTCATCAGCAACCAAGGGCTGACCTTGCGCGTTGAGCAACTGCTGGCCAACGTCAAAGGCCATATCAACGCCGTTGGCCTCGACGCGCGCAGCACCCGTTTGGACAACACCGACGGCCTGCTCAGTGGCCGCGGTGATGTCGCAATCCATGCCACCGAGCGCATGGATAACCAACGCGGCAGCGTGATTGCCGACGGCGACTTGCTGCTGACCGGCGCCGGCCTGGATAACCGCAATGGCGAGATCGCCGGCAAGGCGCAGGTGACGGCCAACATCGAGCAATTCGACAACCAGAACGGCAAGCTGATCAGCACCGCAGGCCTGCAGTTGCGCGGCGCCAATCTGGATAACCGTAACGGTCTGGTAGGCGCCACAAAAGCGCTGAAACTCGACGTGGGTTTGATCGACAACCGCGCCGGTGAGCTGACCGGCAACGCCGACGTCAGCGTCACCGGCCAGCAGTTGAACAACAGCGACAAAGGCGTGGTGTTTGCGCGCGGCGGCTTGAACCTGGCGGTGGACCAGGTCATCAACCGCGCCCTCGGTGAATTGAACGGCCAGCGCCTGAGCCTCACCGGCACCTCGCTGGACAACACGGGCGGCAAGCTGCTCAGCGAACAACCGTTGGTGCTGGAACTGGCCGGCGACCTGGACAACAGCCAAGGCGTGCTGAGCAGTGAAGACGCACTGAGCGTCAAGGCGCGAAGCCTGATTAACAACAAAGGCAGCCTTTCCAGTGCCCAAGGTTTGAGCGTCGCCGTGACCGGCAACCTGGATAACCAGGACGGCAAGTTGGTCACCGATGACAGCCTCACGCTGCACAGCGCGAGTCTGGGCAACCAGCAAGGCATCATCAGCGGCAAGGGCCCGGTCGTCGTCAGCACGGGCGCGCTGAACAACCAAGGCGGGCACCTCAACAGCAGCGCCACCTTGGCGTTGACCACCGCACAGTTGAACAACGGTGGCAGCATCGGCGGCGAGCAGGGCATGACGGCCAGCGTCACCGGGCTCGATCAACAAGGTGGCAAGCTGTTCAGCAACGCCGGTTTGAGTCTGGACCTGAACAACGGCGCGTTGAACAACACCGGGGGCTTCCTCAATGCCAAGGGCCCGTTGCTACTCAATAACCTCAACACCGTCACCAACCAGAACGGCGAAATCTCCAGTGGCCAGGCCTTCACCCTGGCTGCGCAAAGCCTGGATAACAGCAACGGCAAACTGCTGAGCGACCAAGGCCTGACCTTGCGCATTAACCAGGCGCTGACCAACCTCAAAGGCATGATCGGCGCTGCCAGCCTCGATGCCCGCACGGCGGCGTTGGACAACCGTGGTGGCCGCGTGAACAGCCGTGGCGACCTGCTATTGAGCAGCGACGGCCAGCTGAATAACCAAGACCAGGGCCTGATCAATAGCCTCGGCACCCTGAACCTCACGGCTGCCGGCCTGAACACCGGCAATGGTGGCGAAGTCTCGGCCAAAGGTGCGCTGGCCGTGGGCGTCAATGCCCTGGCAGCGGCGGGCGGCCGCATTGTCGGCGAGCAGGGCGTGACCCTCGACCTGAACAACAGCGACTTGGATAACCGCAACGGCCTGCTGCTTGCCAATGGCCCGCTGACCCTGAAAAACCTGCGTGACCTCAATAACCAGGGCGGTGAAATCTCCAGCCAGCAAGGCTTCTCCGTGACCGCGCGGAGCCTGGACAACACCGGCGGCAAGCTGATCAGCAGCCAGACCCTGAGCGTCAACGCGGGCACGCTGATGAACTCCGCGAAGGGCTTGCTGAGCGGCTGGCAAGGCCTGAGCGTCAGTGGCGGCAACCTCGACAACCGCGACCACGGCACGCTCTCCAGCCGTAGCGGCGCGATTGATGTGCGCCTGAGCGGCGCGCTGCAAAACAACACCGAAGGCGCACTCGTCAGCCACGGGCGTTTGGACGTCAGCGCTGCCAGCCTGGATAACCGCGGCAGTGGCGTGCTTTCCAGCGGCACCGGGCAAGCGCTGGCAGTGACCGGCGCGTTGGTGAACGGCGACGGCGGCTTGATCGAAAGCGGCGCCGAGCTGGATGTGCAAGCGGCCACCCTGGCCAACCAAGGCACCATCAACGTGCAGCAGGGGTTTTCCTTTACCGGCACCGACCTGAGCAACAACGGTGGCAGCCTGATCAGCAACGCTCAGATGACCCTCGACCTGCTCGGCAACCTCAATAACAGCGGCGGCAAACTGGCCAGCGCCGGGCCGTTGCTGCTCAAACGCGCCAACCAGGTCTACAACAACGCCGACGGCAAGATCATCAGCCAGAGCCTGTTGACCCTGCTCACCGGCGGCTTGAATAACAGTGAGCGCGGCACCCTTGCCGGCAAAGAGCGGGTGGTCATCACCAGCAGCGGCGTCGTGCAAAACCAAACCGACGGCTTGATCTACAGCCAAGACGCCGACGTGCAACTGAACGCCGCAAGCCTGAACAACGCCAAGGGCAAGGTGCAGGGCCAGACCGGCCTGGGCTTGACCGTCAGCGGCGACGTCAATAATCAGGGCGGCAAACTGGTCAGCGCCCGGGGCCTGGACCTGCGCGCTAACCGCATCGACAACCAGAGCGGGCGCATCGCTGCGCAGACCGGCGATGCAGTGGTCAACGCCAATTATTTCGCCAACGCCAACGGCGGTTTGTACGCCAAGGGCCTGGTGCGCGTGGGCGGGCAAACCCTAGACAACAGCAGCGGCCAGATTGGCGCGGGCACGATCGACCTGGGGCTCAGCGGCGCGTTACGCAACCAGGCGGGGATTATCGAAAGCGACACCACGCTGAACCTGCTGGCCGGGGATGTCGATAACGTCGGCGGCCAACTGCGCGCCCTTGGCAGCAGCGGCAAAACCACCGTCCAAGTTGGCGGGCAGATCGACAACCGCAATGGCCAGCTGGAAACCTCCAACAGCGACTTCACGCTGACCGGCAGCCTGCAGAACCAAGGCGGCAGTGTGCTGCACGGCGGCACCGGGACCTTTGATATCGCTACCGCCAACCTTACCCGTGCGGGCGGCAATGTGGTGACGCGCGGCGGTTTGACCCTGACCGCAGATAACTGGACCAACAGCAGTGTGATCCAGGCAGGCCGTTTGACGGTTAACGTCAACACCCTGAACCAGACGGCGGGCGGGCAATTGCTGGCGTCGCAAAGCTTGGTCGGCAACGGCGGTAATTGGAACAACGATGGCTTGATTGCCAGCGACGGCAGTGTGGCTGTGCAATTGGCTGGCGGTTATGAAGGCAACGGGCGCATCAGCAGTGTCGGTACGCTGAACCTTAGCGCCGCGCAAATGACCCTCAAGGAGCCCGGCAGCCTGGCAGGCGGGGGCGCCAGCCACGTGAGCGTCGGCGGCCAGTTGAGCAACCGTGGGCGCCTGACCTCCGGCAGCGGCCTGCGTATCGACGCCGGCAGCGTGGTCAACACCGGCACGCTGGGGGCTGCGCAGAACCTTGACCTGACGGCCCAAAGCCTGCTCAACGACCACGTTGCGGGCGACATCAATGCGCGCGGCTTTGTGTTCAGTGGCCAGGACGCCACGTTCAACGTGGGCAGCCTGACCAACAATTATTCGGACATCTACAGCCTCGGCAACCTGACGATGGCAGGTGTTGCCGGCGGGACAGCCGCACAGAGTATCCGCAACATTTCCGCCAGCATCGAAAGCATGGGCGACCTCCGGCTCTCGGCCAATGACGTGGTCAACGAGCGCGAGAAATTCCAGCTCAACCAACGCTTGACGTCGGTGGGCGTCAGCATTCGTTGCACGCAACATTGCAGCGGTGGCTGGAGCGACAGAAGGCCTGCGGTCACCCTGAGCCGCACGGTTGAAAGTGTGGTGGAGGCCAACTCACCGTCGGCCACCCTCAGCGCCGGGCGCAACATGGTGATTGCCGGCCAGAACTTCACCAACCGCTACAGCGTGGTGTCGGCCGCCAATGACCTGTCGATTACCGGCGAGAATATCCAGAACCTGGCGGCCACCGGTGGCTCCGGCACTCGAAGCCAGGAATACGGCGGTGTTACCAAAATCGGCAAGGGCCAGTACAACCAGATGGTCGCGGCGGTGCAGGCCTACAACCGCGCGCACCCTCAAGGCTCGCCGGTGGATGAGGCGGCCTTTGCGGCATTGATGACGAAGTTCAGCCCGTCGCTGTTTTCAGGGATCAATGCGCCCATACCGGTGGCAGGCGGCACGCAAGTGGTGGCCCCGGCCATCATCCAGGCCGGCGGCAACGCTCAACTCATCGCCAGTAAAAACATCAGCAACATCACGGTGCTCAAGACCGCGCTTGGGGTTGGCGGCCGCGCGCTGGATACCGGTGTGGGCGCCAACAAAACCCAGGTGGTGGTGCTGAATGCACAATTGCCGCCTGACCTGGCCCAACAGCAAGTCAACCCCTTGACCCTGCCGGGCTTCGGTTTGCCCAGCGGGCAGAACGGCTTGTTCCGCTTAAGCGGCCAAGGTGGCACCAGCGGGCAGGCGACCGGCAATCAGGGCGGCGCTCAGACGTGGACACTGGGTAGCGCCAGCATTGACCCGGCCACGCGTGATCAAGCGCGACCTGAAAACCAGGGCCGTACGATCCAGGTGGAAGGGGCTGCCCTTGTCACCGCCAGTACCCATCAAATCGCCCTGACCGCTCGCGAAGCCGGCGCCATCGACGCCGTGGCCAGCGTTATCAACATTGACGCTGTCGGCAGCGCCGACGTGCAGACCCTACAGCCTGGCCGCTCCAGCGGTGGCGACATCACTCATGTAGCCGGCATTGATGCGCATAACCCGGCGCAGGGTGCCGGGCCAGCGGTCGGCGCAACGGACTTGTCCGGTCTGGCTGCAGCCGATCGCGACGCCCGCGCGGTGCACACCGCGCTCACTGAGTCGGACGGCGCTCGCCCCGACCTGAGTGACCGTGGCACCAACGTGGCTGCCATTGCGCCACAGACGGCCGTGGGGCAACCGACCCCGTTGACCAGTCAAACCTTCACCCGCGTCCAAGGCCTGCCCGACAGCCGCGCCGCCTCGCAGCCGCACAAGTACCTGATCGAGACCAACCCGGTACTCACCGACCTCAAGCAATTCATGAGCTCGGACTACCTGCTGCAAGGCCTGGGCTACAACCCCGACCAGAGCTGGAAACGCCTCGGCGATGGCCTCTACGAACAGCGCCTGGTGCAGCAAGCGGTACAAGCGCGCACCGGCCAACGCTTTATCGACGGTCAGAACACCGACGAGAAGCTGTTCAAGTACCTGATGGACAACGCCATCAGCAGCAAGCAGCAACTAAACCTGTCGATGGGCGTGAGCCTCACCTCGCAACAGGTTGCGGCCTTGACCCACGACATCGTGTGGCTGGAACAACACGAAGTGAACGGTGAAAAGGTCCTGGTGCCAGTGCTCTACCTGGCCCAGGCCAACAACCGCCTGGCGCCGAATGGTGCCTTGATCGCCGGTAACGACCTGAACCTGATCGCCGGCGAAAACTTGGTCAACGCCGGCACCCTGCGCGCGAACAACAACCTGTCGGCCAAGGCGGCCAACGACTTGACCAACAGCGGGCTGATCGAAGCGGGCAACCGCCTGGACCTGCTGGCCGGTAACAATATCGTCAACAAAGCCGGCGGCATCATTGCCGGGCGCGATGTGACGATGACCGCGATCAATGGCGATGTGATCAACGAGCGCAGCGTGACCGGGTGGGACGATAGCGGGCGTGGGTATTCGCAGCACCGTGACTACGTTGACAGTGCGGCGAGGGTGGAGGCGGCGAATGACCTGGATATCAGCGCCGGCAAAGACGTTGCCAGCGTCGGCGGCGTTTTGCACAGCGGTCGTGACACGACAATCGTGGCGGGTCGCGATGCCAGCCTGGCCTCTGCCGAAGAGCGCAATGCGACCGACATGGGGCGCCGCCTGCAATCGAGCAATGCCACGCAATACGGTTCCAGCGTAGAGGCAGGTCGCGACATCAACGTCAAAGCCGGCCGAGACATCACGGCTATCGCCAGCCAGATCGATGCCAAGCGCGACATCAATATGAGCGCTGGCGGCGATATGTTCCTGGCCTCGGCTGCGGACGAGCAACACTCCTCCAGTAAAAGTAAAAAGGAAAAGCGTCAGGAAGATCATGTCAGCCAGGTGTCGACCACGCTGAGTGCCGGTGGGGACGTCTCGCTCAGTGCAGGTAAGGACCTGGGCCTGATTGCCAGCCGTATCAGTGCAGGCGATGAAGCGTACCTGGTGGCGGGTGGCAACCTGGCGTTGCTGTCGGCCGAAGACAGTGATTATTCGCTGTATGACATGAAGAAGAAGGGCAGTTGGGGCAGTAAGAAAACCCAGCGGGATGAAGTGACCAAAGTCACCAACATCGGTAGCGAAATCAAAACCGGTGGTGACCTGACTATTCAAAGTCAGGGCGACCAGAAATACCAGGCTGCCAAGTTGGACAGTGGCAATGACCTGACCATCGCCAGCGGTGGTAGCGTGACCTTCGAGGGCGTCAAAGACCTCGACCAGGAGAGCCACGCCAAGAGCAAAAGCAGCCTTGCCTGGAACAGCATGAGCGGCAAAGGCAACACCGACGAGACCCTCAGGCAGACCCAAATGGTTGCCAAGGGGGAAATCGCGATCAAGGCCGTTGATGGTCTGCATATCGATGTCAAACAAGTCAACCAACAGACCGTCAGCCAGGCGATCGACGCGATGGTGAAGGCAGATCCACAGATGGCTTGGCTGAAGGACGCGGAGAAACGTGGAGATGTTGATTGGAAACTGATCAAGGAAACGCACGACTCGTATAAGTACAGCAACTCCAGCCTCGGACAAGGGGCGATGCTGGCGATCATTATTATTGTTACGGTATTGACGGCTGGGGCGGCCAGCGGTGCAGTAGGCACAGCGTTTGCGGGTGCAGGAACTGCGGGTTCTGGCACCGCTATGGCGGCGGCGGGTAGTTCGGCAATGGTCTCGGCAGGCACTGCTGTTGGGACTGCGGCGGCAGGCTGGGGCAACGCCATGGCCACTGCTGCGTTAACGTCACTTGCAAGCGGCAGTGCTGTCAGCTTTATCAATAATGGCGGCAACCTTGGCGCGACGCTTAAAGATGTGACTTCAAGCAACGCGCTGAAAGGCTATGCAACAAGCGCTCTTACAGCAGGTTTCACAACAGGTGTCATCGATCCCAACTTGGGCGGCACCACCAAGCCTTTCAATAACCTCACCAAAGGGTTCGATCTCAAAACTCTGGAAGGGATTGGCGGCTTTGCGGTTCACGCGGCGGCTCAAGGTGTGGCTGCTGGCACCATTCAGACGGTGGTGGGTGGCGGAAATCTGGGCAAGAACGTCACCGGCGGCCTGGTTTCACAGGCCGGCAATGTGGTGGCTGCGACGGCGTTCAACTACGTGGGCAGTTATGCCCAGGACCATTGGCAGGCCGCGAAGAACGCCGGTGATACCACCGGGATGGCGATGTGGGCGGAGGGTGGTTCAGCCCGAGTCACCATGCACGCCTTGTTTGGTGGTGCGGTGGCCAGTGCCACGGGTGGCGACTTCAAGACCGGGGCTATTGCTGCGGGCGCAAGTCAGGCAATGGCGCAGGTCCTGAACGATACGTTTGATAAGCAACCGGAGTTGAGACAGGCGTTCGCCCAGGTGGTCGGTTTGACTGCGGCGGGGCTGGCCGGCGGCGATGTCAACAAAGCGTCCTGGGTGTCGCAAATGGCGGATCAGTACAACCGCCAACTGCACCAGAAGGAAACGCTCGCGTTGGAAGCTTTGCAGAAAGACGACCCGGCCAATGCCTATAAGTTGAAGGCCGCGGCCTGTGCCTTGGTGCACTGCAGTGCTTCCGTTCCGACTGAAGATCCAAACTACAAGTACATCAGCGAACTTGAGTCTGACGGCGGCAGCTTCAAGGATGCTCAGAAGCAGCTGTTGGCAACCGGAGCTTTTGATGAGTACGGCCGGTGGGATAAAGCCAACGACAAGCTGTTGAAGAATGACGAGGCACTTACCCGCTCGGGCAATGCGAGTCGAGCGGTGCTGGGGGCGATAGGGGCCGCTGCCGGGTTCGGCGGTGCAGCGTTGACGGCGCCTGCCTGCGTGACGGTGGTGGGGTGCGCGGCACCTGCATTGTCTGGCTTGGGCGGCGCGCTCTCCTTTCACGATGGTATGCAGGCGACGGGTGCTCTGCTAACGCCTTATCAATACACGCAGGGGAGCAAGGTACTTGCCTCGTTCAGTATAGATACCTACCCTGGCGATGTTAATCCCATGCGTGATTATGGGACTGCGGCGGCGCGGGCGGCGATAGAAATTGCGCTGTTCAAAGGTGCCGGAAAGTTGGCTGAAGGTAAATCTCTTCTGCTGACGGGGGAGAAGACGGGTTCAAAAGCTACTCCATCCGGTTTGGTTTCTGGGGAAACCAGAGTTGTAGGTACTGGTAAAACTGCGGCTAACGATGCGAGTTTCGATGGTGCAAAAGGACCAGGGCAGGTTATCCCTGATGCAATCAGCCCACCCAAGTTCAGCCGGGTTGAAGACCTGTTTGGGCAGACATTTGAAAGTATCCCGCTGTCGCACCTTCCCAATTGGAAGACCGGTTCGCTTGTAAATGATGGGGTGTTGGGCGAGCAACTGGCCCTTCAAACCCTCAACGGAAAAACCGGCCTCAATTTCAAGCCATTGCAGAACGGTAGCAACCACGGCTGTGATGGCTGCGCGGTGGCGATCAATGGCGATACGATTACCGTGGTGGTGATGGATGCGAAGTCTTCGGTGAATGGCGTGAATAAGGCCGGTACGCCGCACGGAGATCCGGCGACGAGGTTGAGAGGGTGGTTGGGTAATAGCTCAATTGCCGATTCGGACCCAGCGTTACGTGATGCTTTGCGAGCAGCGCTGCTTTCTGAAAACGTCAAAGTCCAAGGCGTGACCGTCAAAGTCGGTGTTCCTGCCCCCGGTAAAACAGGTGTAGCAGAATTTAAGGTGGAACCATGGTCCAAGAAATAATTCAGTGCGAGCGCTCGGGCGTAAACCCGAAATGGCCTTCTTACAAAAGTGTGCTGGGGCGCATAGCCAAGGGGCCACATGTCTCGGATGAATATGAGATAGCCGGTATTCGCGAGTACGTTACTCGCGAGGATGCTTCGCCGAAGCGTTCAATGATGGTTCCAAACAGAAACAATGCAACAGATGCTCGTGCAGAATGGATGTCGGTGACAAGGGCTCACAAAGTACTTGCCACTGCAACGGGAAACCCGCGATGGCTTTCCGAATTGGCACACTGGATGCGTTACTACCAAGTAGGCATTTGGCAGTTGTTTTTTTGGGCGGGGCAGTTTGACGTTTTGGCTAAAGCCGTAGGTAATGACAGACGCCAACAAAACTACAGCATCCAAACCGCTGCCAACATGATGGCCACCATGGCGATTCTGGGCTGGAAGGAAGCTGTCATCCACCAAGGCTATTTGACCCATGCGGCGCTCAACCGTGGTCATCAACTGGTCATCGAGTATGAAGAGGAGCACCGCCGCGCCCAAGCCTTTATGCTGCGTGTGTTTGCCGATTGGGTGGGCGATGTCTCGCATCAATGGCCTGCTTATGCTTACGACGAACCCATCTACGAAGCCTTGTTGGCCAAGTGGCGCACTCCCAGCCCCGACGACCTGATGCCCTGCCTGTTGGCCGCGTGTGACCGCCACACTTGGCAAACCGGCAAAGAGAGCCAGAAGAATTCCTACGATTTCAATCAGGACTGGCACTTGGAGCGCGTGCCGGTGGAAATTCTCTATATCCTGCGCCTGCGCCAGTGGGAAGGTTTAGCCAATCCGCAGAAGATTGATCATCCGCTGCTGGCCGTGCCCTTTGACCAATTGCCGCCCGAGCAGCCAGTGCCTGAGTTGGACGAGTTGATGCAAGGTGTACTCAACCGTGCCAGAGAAGACTGGCCAAATTACGATGACGTGCTGTCTTTGCCAGCGCTGAAAGGTTGAATCGGGTTCAAAAGGACCAGGGCAGGTTATTCCTGATGCAATCAGCCCACCTAAGTTCAGCCGGGTTGAAGACCTGTTTGGGCAGACATTTGAAAGTATCCCGCTGTCGCACCTTCCCAATTGGAAGACCGGTTCGCTTGTAAATGATGGGGTGTTGGGCGAGCAACTGGCCCTTCAAACCCTCAACGGAAAAACCGGCCTCAATTTCAAGCCATTGCAGAACGGTAGCAACCACGGCTGTGATGGCTGCGCGGTGGCGATCAATGGCGATACGATTACCGTGGTGGTGATGGATGCGAAGTCTTCGGTGAATGGCGTGAGTAAGGCCGGTACGCCGCATGGGGACCCGAGGACGCGGTTGGAGGGGTGGCTGGGTAATAGATCAATTGCCGACTCTGATCCTGCTTTACGCGATGCTTTGCAAGCGGCGTTGGATTCAGGAAAAGCCAAGGTTCAAGGTGTAACAGTCAAAGTCGGTGTTCCTGCCCCCGGTAAAACAGGTGTAGCAGAATTTAAGGTGGAACCATGGTCCAAGAAATAATTCAGTGCGAGGGCTCGGGCGTAAACCCGAAATGGCCTTCTTACAAAAGTGTGCTGGGGCGCATAGCCAAGGGGCCACACGTCTCAGATGAATACGAGTTGAATGGCATCCGTGAATATGTTGAGCGCGGCGATGCATTTGCGAAGCCATCAATGCCTGTACCGAATAGTGACAACGTTACGCGTAGTAGCTCCGAATGGATGGCCGTCACACGAGCCCACAAGGTATTGGCAACCGCACCAGATAACCCGCAATGGCTTCTGGAATTGGCCCATTGGCTGCGCTATTACCAAGTAGGAATTTGGCAGTTGTTCTTCTGGGCGGGTCAGTTCGACATTATTGCCAAAGCGGCAGGCAATGATCGACGCCGCCAAAACTACAGCATCCAAACCGCCACCAATATGATGGCCGCCATGGCGATCCTAGGCTGGAAGGATGCCGTCATCCATCAGGGCTATCTCACCCATGCGGCTCTCAACCGTGGGCATCAATTAGTGATTGAGTACGAAGAGCAACACCGCCGCGCCCAAGCCTTTATGCTGCGTGTGTTTGCCGATTGGGTGGGCGATGTCTCGCATCAATGGCCTGCTTATGCTTACGACGAACCCATCTACGAAGCCTTGTTGGCCAAGTGGCGCACTCCCAGCCCCGACGACCTGATGCCCTGCCTGTTGGCCGCGTGTGACCGCCACACTTGGCAAACCGGCAAAGAGAGCCAGAAGAATTCTTACGACTTCAATCAGGACTGGCACTTGGAGCGCGTGCCGGTGGAAATTCTCTATATCCTGCGCCTGCGCCAGTGGGAAGGTTTAGCCAATCCGCAGAAGATTGATCATCCGCTGCTGGCCGCGCCCTTTGATCAATTGCCGCCCGAGCAGCCAGTGCTTGAGTTGGACGAGTTGATGCAAGGTGTACTCAACCGTGCCAGAGAAGACTGGCCAAATTACGATGACGTGCTGTCTTTGCCAGCGCTGAAAGGTTGAATAGGGTCCAAAAGGACCAGGGCAGGTTATCCCTGATGCAATCAGCCCACCTAAGTTCAGCCGGGTTGAAGACCTGTTTGGGCAGACATTTGAAAGTATCCCGCTGTCGTACCTTCCCAATTGGAAAACCGGTTCGCTTGTAAATGATGGGGGTGTTGGGCGAGCAACTGGCCCTTCAAACCCTCAACGGAAAAACCGGCCTCAATTTCAAGCCATTGCAGAACGGTAGCAACCACGGCTGTGATGGCTGCGCGGTGGCGATCAATGGCGATACGATTACCGTGGTGGTGATGGATGCGAAGTCTTCGGTGAATGGCGTGAATAAGGCCGGTACGCCGCATGGGGACCCGAGGACGCGGTTGGAGGGGTGGCTGGGTAATAGATCAATTGCCGACTCTGATCCTGCTTTAAGCGATGCTTTGCAAGCGGCGTTGGATTCAGGAAAAGCCAAGGTTCAAGGTGTAACAGTCAAAGTCGGTGTTCCCGCCCCTCGTGCCTGCATCAGCATGGGGTGAGGCTTGGGCCGAGGTCAGGAAAAATGGCCCCCCGAAGAAGGTTAAGTAAGTGCCATTCAAATCTGTCCCCTTTTTTGTTCCACTTTAATGGCAAGGTCGTCGGACCTTGGATCTTAGATAAATGGGTGTGAGCATGTCGAACGACGTTTGTGGCTATGTTCATCCGTCGCCAAGTCCTGATGCTTGGACGGCGGTAGATGACTATATTTTAGAGAGTGAATTGGGGATATTTAAAATTACCAGCGCTGAGCTGTTTAACTATCCGCCTGATTTTTTACCAAGTAAAGGGACCTTCGTCTTTTTAATTGGAGACAGGCCTGGCTACCCTAATGCTACCTATTTGACGGACTATGATGAATACGATCCATTGACCTCAGGTATTGGATTTCCGAGCAAACCCCAAGACAGAGTTGCGATTCTATTAGAGACGATTACTGAGATTGCTTCGATTTGCAAGGCCGAGAAAATAGTTTTTTCAATCTCGGACAGTAGTCAAATAGAGGCGGTTAGGCGTATTAACATGTCGGACCTGTATGAGGTGGTTTTATCTGACTTTGAAAAACATCAGGCACCTCCAGATACACTATACGAAGTGTTTTGCGGGGATGTCTGTAGCGATGTTGTTAAACGCTAAAACGGGGGCGGATTTGAATGGCACCTACTTAACAGCTAACCAGCTGATATGGCTACAAAAAAAATGAAAAAGACCGTCCTTGGTCTACGGTGATAGTTGCGAACACACACCACGAGAACAAGTAAAGCCCGCGTGAATCGTAGACGCCAAATCGTCAGGCATCAACAGCAACGCATTCAGCAGCACACCAAAAACAGCAATGCCCATGCGTTCTTTAAGCTGCTAGCCGATCCGAAGTAGAAAGGGGACAGATTTATTTGGTTTTCCAAACTGCTGTGTCGCTAAAAATAAAACTGCCCCCTTTATGTCCCCTTTTTTCATAAGATTGGATCAAATCAATAGCGCCATTGAGTAGGGCCTGGCAAAGGCGTTACGGTAGATGTCACTAAGGTGGATTAAGATGACTGACGTCGTAAAAACAGCTTGGGCAGATGCAAAAATAAATACAGATTTTATTTTCGTAAACACTTTTTCTGGCTATCGAAGTAGCCGAGCGGACCCGCAAGGTGTGGAGCATTTTTTCAGCCCTGACGCTGCCGATAATGAGCTAGGCTTTGCGCTGCTTGACGCCTTGGCGCATAGTCGGTTTGTGCTTCCCGAGCCGCGGAAGGATGTTTGGATTCATCCTGAAGCTACTTTTGATAGGGAGTTATATGACTACAGCTTGACCAATCAACGATATGGTCAGTGGGTTGGCAGCACGTTGAAGCGCTATGGCTACAAGACTAAGCGTGCATTATTTAAAGAGATGAAGAAATGCAGTATCGAAAGTAAGAAGGACCAGATAATCATTCGTCCTAGCCATCATGAAAAGCTAGAAGTCTGGAGTGGCAAGGGACTAAGTGAGAGTGATTATGTCATTATCCCCAGCGGTAGTAGCCCTGCTGCTGTAGGTGCAGCCTTACGCTTAGCTTTTAGTCGATGTACTTAATGGGGGGAATGGGACCAGACCCTGAGGAATCTCCCATTTTTAACATTCAATAGGTGGCTGATGTTTGAAACGTACAAAACATTACTGACCTCAGCTCTTTCTGAAGATTATTGGTCGGATGTAGGCATCGATATTGCCAGCGCTCACGTCTCTCAATTTGATCATTCAGACTGGCGCGCGCTTGAGGCTGTGCTTTTGCTGAAGCCCGAGGCGTGGCGAGGTCGATGTGCTGAATCTCTAAGCGATACGCGTGATGCTCGAGCCCTGAGGCTGTTGTTGAAATTGCTTGACGCCAAAGAGGAATCCGTCGTCATTCATGCGATCGAGTCACTCGATGCGCTGTTTTTTGCAGGCTATATTCATGGCGCGCGGCCGATAGTGGTGGCTTTAGGTGAAGGATTTGAGCCCTCGACACGCACTATAAAATTAATGGCGGCGACATTAGTCAGGAAATGCGGGCACCCGAATAAAGCAGGTTGAATGGGTCGGCATCGGCTGCGATGCGGGTGTTGTGGTCTGGCAGGTGCACTGCGGTGATCCCTTCGCAGCCTCGCTGAAGCTCGACAGCTCCCACATTTGGCCTTGGTGGTCTCGATCATTGTGTTGGCGGCCACTCGGCGGAGGCTGTAAGCGCCCGCTCGGAACCCAATCTCCAACTCGGCAACACTGCTCCAGTGTTGTTTCATCAAGCTTTGGCCACACCCACTCGCCACTGCGCTGGCGGCAACTCTCCATTCACCAGGTAATTGCCGACGATCCGCGACTTGTACACCCGTGGATTATGGTTCGCCAACGTGCGCGCATTGCGCCACAACCGGTCCAGTGCCTTGTTGCTCGCCGTGGCGCTCGCCCCCAGCGCATCAAACAGTGCGGTGGTCGCGGCAAGTGTCGCATCCACCACCGGGTTCACCGCCAGGCACACTTCCAACTCCGCCAATGCCACCTGCGGGTCGTCGTCATGCAGCGGCTGGTCGTGGGCGATCACATACTGCGCCGTGTGCTCCAGGCGCTGCGCCGCTTGTTGGGTGATGGCGTGTGCGGCGTAGGCCTGGCTGGCCACTTCGCCGATGACTTGCAGCAGTTGCACGTCTTGCGCGGCGGTGTCGGCGTTGCCGGTGGTGAAGGTCCGGGCGCGTTGGCTGAGCTCTTGCGCACCACTCAGCGCCGCACGGCGGGCGATGCCGGCGAGGGTGCTGAGGTGGTAGATCTGGTAGAAGGATTGGCCGTAGCCGAAGCGTTGGTGGGTGGGGCGCAGGTCGTCTTCCACCGGGGCATTGTTAAAGAGGCAGGTGCCGCTGGCGGTGAGGCGTTGGCCGAAGCCGTTCCAGTCATCGATGATCTGCACGCCGGGCGCCTTGAGGTCGACGACCACGCTGTAGACCGTGCCGTCTTCGCCGGTGGCGACGGTGTTGATCAGGTCGCTGTAGAGCGCGCCGGTGGTGTAGAACTTTTTGCCGCTGATGCGCAGGGTGCCGTCCGCATCGCGGTGCAGGCGGGTTTCGAAGTCGCCGCGCGTCTGGTTGCCGACTTCGGTGCTGCCGGGGGAGAGCAGGGCGCCTTGGCCGAGTCGCTCGAGCCACTTGGCGCGCCAGTCGAGGTCTTTGGCGCAGAGCACGTCCTCGCAAAAACCAAAATGCCCGCGCAGGGCCTGGGTGATGTTGGAGTCGGCGGCGGACAGCTCTGTGAGCAGCGCGAGCAGTTCAGCTAAGGTTGCGTCCTGGCCGCCGTAACTGACGGGCAAGCGCCAGCGCGGCAAGCCCAGCGCGTTCAGTTGCTGGATGACGGGCGCCAGGCTGGCGCGAGTCTGATCAGCCTCAGCGGCGTGCGCAAGGATGTGGGCAAAGAGTGGGCGAAACGGTGCGGCCAGTTGTTCATAACGGGACGAGGGCGCAGTGCCCCAGATATTCAACGCGGGAATCGACATGCAATGGACCTTGCAGAAAGTGGCTCAAGTGCTGGGGTCCAGTGGTCTGGTGACGCCACCCTAACCCACGGGTGGCAAAGTTTTTAATACGAAAAATAGCTATCGAACTGCGCAGCGGTTCTATCGATAGTGCGCAACAGTATTAAACCCCGCGCTTTTATTGCGTTAGCTTCTACGGGCGCCACGCTCGGCGACCTTCAAACCTCTTCTCTCATCACCAGACTGCATGCACACAGATGGTTGAGTCAGCCATAAACTGTGTGGATTCCTCATGATCAATCGTCGAAATGTACTCGCCCTGCTGGGCCTGGCTTCTCTTGCGCTGCATGGCAGTTCGGTAGGCGCGGCAGAGCCACTGACCCTGGTGGTGGGTGACCAGTTCTTCTCCAACCGTATCGTCCTGGAATTGTCGGGTGAGTTGAAGGACTTGCCGTATAAAATCGATTTCAAACGCTTCAACACCGGCTCCCCAGTGGCCTCGGCGGTCGCCAGCGGCGCGCTGGACGTGGGCATTGTCGGCGACACGCCGGTGATCAGCCTGGCCGCCAATGGCGCGCCAGTGAAGGTGGTCGCCAGCACCCAGACCAGCCTCGATGGCGTAGGCATCGTGGCACGCAAAGGCATTCAGTCGGTGGCCGATCTCAAAGGCAAAACCGTGGCGATCTGGAACGGTTCGTGGAGCCAGCAATTGGCGTACAAAGCCCTGGACGAAGCCGGCGTGCCGCGCAGCAGCGTAACCTTCAAATACCTGCTGCCGGCCGAAGCCAGCCTGGCGCTGACCCAGGGCGACATCGATGCCTTCGGCACCTGGGAACCCTACGTGTCGCTGCAAGAGAAAGAGGGCAGCACGCTGATTCGCAACGCCAAGGGCCTGATGAGCGCGCCGACCTACATCGTTGCGTATGAACCGGCGCTGGCGCAAAAAGGCGCAATCATCAAAGACTTTGTCGCGCGTCTTACCCGCGCTCGGGTGTGGAGCGGCAGCCATGTCGATGAGTACGCCGAGGCATGGTCGAAGGCCAACCAATCCGCACCGGAGATTGCCAAGGTGTGGTTCAAGCGTGACGCGATCAAGGTGCTGCCGATCTCGCCGACGATCGTCAGCGAGGCCCAGGCCACGGCGGATTTCCTGGTGGATGCGCAGATGTTGAAGCAGCGGTATGACGTGACGCCGTTGTTTGATCGGGCGCTTTAAATGTGAAGGAAACAAGCGCTAATAGTATCGACAGCTTGATTATGCGGGGGCTGGGCTAGGGTTTTTGTTCCGGATCGCGCCGGAACAAAAAATTAACTAGCATCGGCAAGGAGTAGCCAGTAGGCTACATTTGAATCTGTGACTAACTTGATCGGCAGGACGCCGGAGTTCGATACAGGGCTCGACGGTATGCAGGATATTTGGGGCAAAACGGCTGTGTTGGCGCGTTTGGACCGCGCCGAAGACAACAACTTTGGTGATTGCGAGCCCGTCGGTGAAGGCCTGAGTGAAATGCGTGTTTTTGTCGGGCCCGGCTACAGGATCTACTTTGTGCGCACTGGTATCACCGCTTACCTGATGCTTTGGGGCAGCGATAAAACCGACCAGACGCGAGGAATCAATCGGGCAAAAGAGATCCTCGATGCCCTGAGAGGTCAATGAAATGAGCGAATCGAAATTCAAACCCGAGGACATGCCGATCCTCGACCTTGATACATCCGGCACCAGTGTCTATGAAGCCTCGCGCTTTCTCGACAGCCCTGAAACCATCAGCGCTTACCTGGCGCAAAGCATGAAGTCGCAAGACCCGCAGGTGCTCATGAAGGCGCTTGCCGAGGTCGTTAAAGCCCAAGGTGTGAACAAGGTTGCCGAGGCTGCGGGGGTTAATCGGGAGAGCCTGTACAAGACGCTCAAAGGCGGCTCGAAAACGCGCTATGAGACGGTCCAGAAGCTGATGCTGGCGTTAGGGGTTGAGCTCACTGTGCAGCCGTTGGCTGTCAATCAGGCGGCAAGGGCTAAGCCAGCAGCCGTCGGTAAGCCCTGATCAGCGATAACAACGCCGATCAAATGTGGGAGCTGTCGAGCTTTAGCGAGGCTGCGAAGACGGCGGCAGAGCCAATAGATATATCGCCTGAACCACTGCTTTCGCAGCCTCGCTAAAGCTCGACAGCTCCCACATTGACCTCCGTTGCCCTTAAGCCTTAGCGCACCAGGCACGGCTGCTTGTTATTGAAGCGCCACCCCGGAACCAAGAACTGCATCGCCACGCTGTCATCCCGCGCCCCAAGGCCCATGCCTTTGTAGACTTCATGGGCTTTCGCCACGGCGTCCATATCGATCTCCACGCCCAGCCCAGGCTTGGTGGGCACCTTGACGTAGCCGCCTTCGATTTTCAGCGGCTCTTTGGTCAGGTGCTGGCCGTCCTGCCAGATCCAGTGGGTGTCGATGGCGGTGATTTCCCCCGGTGCGGCGGCCGCGACCTGGGTAAACATCGCCAGGGAAATATCGAAGTGGTTATTGGAGTGCGAGCCCCAGGTCAGGCCCCATTCATTGCACATCTGCGCAACGCGCACCGAGCCTTGCATAGTCCAGAAGTGTGGGTCGGCCAGCGGAATGTCCACCGATTGCAGTTGGATCGCGTGGCCCATTTCGCGCCAGTCGGTGGCGATCATGTTGGTCGCGATTTTCAGGCCCGTGGCACGGCGAAATTCAGCCATGACTTCGCGGCCCGAGTAGCCGTTTTCTGCGCCACACGGGTCTTCGGCATAGGCGAGTACGTGGTGTTGGTCGCGGCACAGGCGGATGGCTTCTTTGAGTGACCACGCGCCGTTCGGGTCGAGGGTGATGCGCGCATCCGGGAAGCGTTCGGCCAGGGCGGTGACCGCTTCGATTTCTTCATCGCCACTCAAGACACCGCCTTTGAGCTTGAAGTCATTGAAACCATATTTGGCCTTGGCGGCTTCGGCCAGACGCACCACGGATTCGGCAGTCATGGCTTGCTCATGACGCAAGCGGAACCAGTCGTCATCGGCGTCAGCCTCGTTGCGATAAGCTAGGTCAGTGGCCGTGCGGTCGCCGACGTAGAACAGGTAACCGAGCATTTTCACCGCATCGCGCTGCTGCCCTTCGCCGAGCAGGGCCGCCACCGGCACGTCGAGGAATTGCCCCAGCAGGTCGAGCAGGGCGGCTTCCATGGCGGTGACGGCATGAATGGTGATGCGCAGGTCAAAGGTTTGCAGGCCTCGCCCGGCGGCGTCGCGAGAGGCAAAAGTGCTGCGCATCTGATTGAGGATGCGCTGGTACTGGCCGATAGGCTGGCCGACCACCAGGCTACGCGCGTCTTCCAGGGTTTCGCGGATGCGTTCACCGCCGGGTACTTCGCCCACGCCGGTATTGCCGCTGCTGTCCTTGAGAATCACGATATTGCGGGTAAAGAATGGCCCATGGGCGCCGCTCAGGTTGAGCAGCATGCTGTCGTGGCCCGCCACCGGGATGACGTGGAAATGGGTGACTACGGGAGTGTTCATGGCAAGTTCCTAAATAGGCTCAAAGAGGTTTGCTGATGGCGGCGCCCGTCGGCACAGCGCTTGGCGAGGCCAGCGCGGCAGCGGGCGAAGTCTTGGCAAAGAACACCAGGATCGCCGCCAGCACCGAGGTGCCGGCCAGGCCGTAGAGGCCGCCCTGGATCGAACCGGTGGTCTGTTCCAGGAAGCCAAAGGTGGTTGGCGCGACGAAGCCGCCCAGGTTGCCGATGGAGTTGATCAACGCGATCACGGCGGCGGCGATGCGCACATCCAGGTAGCCCTGGGGGATTGGCCAAAACAGTGACGAGGCGGACTTGAAACCGATGGCTGCAAAGCAGATCGCCACAAAGGCGAAAATCGGCCCGCCGGTGGTGGACATGAACATGCCCGCGGCGGCAATCAACAGCGCGGCGGCGACCCAGGCCTGTTGGAACTTGAACTTGCCCGACAGTGATGCGAAGGCGTACATGGCGATGATCGAGATCAGCCATGGGATCGAGTTGAAGAACCCGACCTGCACGTCACTCAGGTCGCCCATCTTTTTGATGATGCTCGGCAGCCAGAACGTCGCAGCGTAAATCGTCAGCTGGATGCAGAAGTACAGGGCGCAGAACAGCAGGATCTGGCGGTCTTTGAGCAGCTTGCCGATGGTCGGTTTGACCGTGGTCAGCGCTTCCCGCTCGCGCTGTTCCTGGTCGATGGCGCCGACCAAAGTGTCCTGTTCTTCGCGGGTCAGCCATTTGGCGTCGTGGGGTTTGGAGTCGAGCCAGAACCACACAAAGAACCCCAGCGCCACGGAGGCCAGGCCCTCGATGGCGAACATCCATTGCCAGCCGTGGAAGCCGAAGCCTTCGATCTGCAACAGCACGCCCGACAATGGGCCGGAAATCAGTGACGCGACCGCCGAACCACTCAGGAAGATCGCAATGGCTTTACCGCGCTCCACGCCAGGCAACCAGCGGGTGAAGTAATAGATCACACCCGGGAAGAACCCGGCTTCGGCCACGCCGAGCAGGAAGCGCAGGACGTAGAACTGGGTTTCGTTCTGGATGAACGCCATCAAGGTCGCGACGATGCCCCAGGTGAACATGATGCGGGTCAGCCAGATACGCGCGCCGACCTTTTGCAGCAGCATGTTGGAGGGCACTTCGAACAGCGCGTAGCCAATGAAGAACAGCCCGGCACCCAGGCCGTAGGCCGCCGCGCCGATGCCCAGGTCATGCTCCATGTGCGTGCGCACAAAGCCGATATTGACCCGGTCGATGTAGTTAAGGATGAACATGATCACGAACAGTGGGAGCACATGGCCCTTCACTTTGCTCACGGCACGCGCGAGGACTGAATCACTGTGTGGCGCGACAGATGCATGGCTTGAATTGTTCACAATTCAAAACTCCCCCTGATTATTTTTATGCGGGTTTGCGTGTTTTGTTGATAGACATCATACAAGTTGTTTTTTGTGCTGCGCAATGTGGTGCGGTGTGTATTTGTTCTTATAAGCACGATGGTTGAATAGCTAATTTGGTTATTTACTCAGTGTTTGCTTGGGTTTGTTAATGTTTAAGGCGTGTTGAGGGAACCTGCATATCCCCGCCAGAGCGATCACGGCATGCAGTGGGTGGTGGGTTGCTCAGGTTGGTTGTCATACAAGTAGAGCGTTTTTTCAATCAACCCAACGTCGCCGCCAAGCGCGGTGTTAAGCTCCCTCCAGCCCAACCCCGTGGACCCTCGCGATGCCCATTGAAAACGGAACCCTTGTCCGTCGACGTTCCAACAACCTGGCCCAAGGCGTAGTCGATACGCTGACCCAGCGCATCCTGCTCGGCCAGCTCAAACCCGGTGAAAAACTGCCGTCCGAATCCACCATCGTGCTTGAGCACGGCGTGAGCCGGACGGTGGTGCGCGAAGCCATCTCCAAGTTGCAGGCGTCAGGTTTGGTCGAGACGCGCCACGGCATCGGCA
Source organism: Pseudomonas sp. ArH3a (assembly GCF_022648765.1). Lineage (NCBI taxonomy): Bacteria > Pseudomonadati > Pseudomonadota > Gammaproteobacteria > Pseudomonadales > Pseudomonadaceae > Pseudomonas > Pseudomonas sp. ArH3a. Next base: position 4,762,342 of record NZ_CP080330.1, on the reverse strand, counting down.
CCTTTGTGCTGGCGCAACACGCCCAGCAAGGCTTGCGCTTGCATGTGGACACGGTCGCCAGCGTGCGCAACATGCTCGAGCTGCGCCTGGGCCTGGAAGTGCAAGCCGTGGCGCTGGCCGCCTTGCGCAGGTCTGATGGGCAACTGGTGCGCATGCGCGAAGCGCTGGACGACTACCAAGCTTCGCTGGCCAACAACGACAGCTGCGTGGAAGAAGACCAGCGCTTTCACCAGCTGATTGCCGAGGCCACCGGTAATACCTTCTTTACCGAAATCATGCTGCACCTGGGCAGTGCGATGATCCCGCGCACCCAGGTCAAAGGCGCCGAACGCGGCGGCGCGGACTTCGCCAAGCTGGGGCAATTGGCGAACCTGGAGCATGAGGCGATCTTCAATGCGATCAAGCGCCAGGACCCGGACGCCGCACGGGCGGCCATGGTGTTGCACCTGACCAACAGCCGGGATCGTTTTTCGGGTGAGTAATGTTGTGCTGATAAGGAACAAACGGTGAACGAACACACATTGTCCATGCGCCTGGAGCGTGTGGCGGCGCATGTGCCGGCCGATGCGCGCCTTGCCGATATCGGCTCGGACCACGGCTACCTGCCCGTGGCATTGATGCGCCGTGGCGTGATCGCTGCGGCGGTGGCGGGGGAGGTGGCGACCACGCCCTTTCACGCGGCCGAACGCACCGTGCGTGACAACGGCCTGGAGCAGCACATCAGCGTGCGCCTGGCGGATGGGCTGGCGGCGATCAAGCCTTGTGATGGGATCACCGCGATCAGCCTCTGCGGTATGGGCGGCGAGACCATCCGCGACATCCTCGACAGCGGCAAAGCGCACCTGAGCGGCCAGGAACGCCTGGTCCTGCAACCCAACGGCGGCGAGCAACCGCTGCGCCAATGGTTAATGGAAAACGGCTACCGCATCCTGCTTGAAGAGCTGCTGCAGGAGAATCGCTTCTATTACGAAATCATCGTCGCCGAGCGTGCTACGCCTGTGACCTACACCGATGAGGAACTGTACTTCGGCCCGCTGCAAATGCAGGCGCGCAGCCCGGTATTCCTGGCCAAATGGCAACGCATGCTGCGTCAGAAGCACAAGACCCTGGCCAGCTTCGAGCAGGCGCGCCAGGCAGTGCCGCAGGCGAAGGTGCAGGAGATTGAACAGCAGGCGCGGTGGATTACGCAGTTGCTGGCTTGAACCGGTAACAGTGAACGGGGTCACACAACCCAGACCGGCGCTTTACCCGGTCTCGTGCACCGCCCATGATGGACGGCTCGCACTCATGGAGGACTTTGCGCATGTTTGGCTCCCTGTTGAACACACTCTTCAATCGCCCCCTGACCGAAGACGCATTCGCTGAGAAAGTCATCAAGGCTGCTCGTGATGCCGGTTTCAGCGAACCTCTTGAGTACGTGCCCAAAGAGTTCCGCCTCAAACATGGCGACGGCGGCTACTTCAACCTGCATAACGCATTCAATGACTATCAGAGTGCCGAAAAGGCGCACAAATCTGAGGTGTTGAAGGGTTATGTATCGACACTGCTCGGCTACAAAAAGGAAGCGCCGCAAAGCTTTGAAGGCGTCAAGCCGATGTTACGTCCGGTGATTCGTAACCTGGCGATGCTTGAAGAAGTGCGCCTGCATCACGTGCGCACCGAAGGCTGGGACGCGCCTTACACCGCTGTTCACCAGGCCTTGGGCAAAGACTGCGTGACCTTGCTGGCAGTGGACTACCCCGAGACCACCTCCACCCTCACCGAGGGGCCGAAGGAAAACTGGGGCGTGAGCCTGGGCGAGGCGCTCGCAGTGGCGGTGAGCAACCTGCGCGAAGCAACCCAGGAGGCGTTTGATGAAATTGTGCCCGGCCTCTACGTCGGCCGCTGGAATGACGGCTACGACACCAGCCGCGTGCTGCTGCCGGATGTCCTGCAGCGTGCGGCCATCAAAGGCCGCCCGGTGTTCATGATCCCGACCCGCGACATCCTCATGGTGACCGGTGACAAGGATGAAGAAGGCATTCGGCATATGGTCGAGGTCAGCTTCAAGGCCATGGAAAGCGGGCGCGCCGTTTCCAGCCAGGTCTACACCTACGACGATCAACGGATCGTGCCTTTTATCAGCCAGGACGAAGCGCTCCTTGAGCGTGTGGCGAGCCTCGAACACATGCTGCTGCAAGGCAATTACCACGCGCAGAAAGAGCAGCTCGACACGATCCATGAAGAGCAGAAGATCGACGTGTTTGTAGCGACCTACAAGCTGTTCGAGTTGAAGGACAGCAACGGCAAGACATTCTCGATGTGCAGCTGGACAGAAACCGTCGACACCTTGCTGCCCAAGACCGACCGCGTGGCGTTGGTGCAGATCCAGCCTGACGGCACCGCCCAGACCCAAGTGGTCGAATGGGATGAGCTTCAAGCCAAGCTGGGTGATTTGCTGGCACCGGCGAGCCTGTACCCAATGCGCTATCGTACGCTGGGTTTTCCGACGGCTGCACAGTTGAGCCAGTTGACGCCGTTGTTTTAACGGCGGCTTGTAATGCTTCGTCTGACTGTGCAAGGATCGCCCATGACTCAATTTTCGCAAAGCAACCGCCACCACCACCACGGACCTTGCCCAAGGTGCTGCGGTTGCTTGCGCTCACTGATTGACCAGAACCTCTGATCACTCAATGAACCATCACCCAAGGCGCCCACGGCGCCTTTTTTATTGCCTGTAAATAATGGAGATACAACACATGACTATGCTACGTGGAACCCGAATAGTGACGGGTAAAGAAGCCGCAGCGATGCGTGAGATAGAGGGCCGTTTTCGGAGCTATCTTCATCGAAGCGGGCGCTGAAGAAGCCATCGTGCCGGCCCTGTGGGGCCAGGATACGTTTATCGAAAAAGCCGGCGGCAGTGAAATCATCGGGCAGATGTGGGCCTTTGATGACAAGGCGGGCCGACCCTGCTGCCTGATCCCGGAAGCCACTGCGCTGTTCCAGGAGCGCAACGCGCAGTTACTGGGCGGGCGAGAGGAGGCGATGTTTTTCTACGTGGCGCGGTGTTACCGGTATGAGCGGCCGCAAGCCGGTCGTTATCGTGAATTCACCCAGTTGGGGGTCGAGATTCTCAGCCCTGACCCGGTGTCGGCGTTGCAGCGCAGCCAGGCGCTGTGCAGCGGTTTTCTGGACACGCTGGGGCTCGATTACGAGCTCAACCTGGCGGTGAAACGCGGGCTGAGTTACTACCTGGAGGGCAATGGCTTCGAGGTGCGTTGCCCCGCGTTAGGTGCGCAGCAGCAAGTGGTTGGCGGCGGCGCTTACCGAGAAGGCGCGGGGTTCGGCATCGGGCTTGAGCGGGTGGTGCTCGCACTGGCTTGATGTTCAAGGCGCCTCCACCCGGGGGCGTCTCCTCTACGGCGGCCGGATATGCTCCAATAGCCGCCATTATTCGATCACCCAGGAACCCCACCATGGCCGAAGCCACCGACCAAGCCTTCTACGACCGTGCGGATGCACACATCGAACTGTCGAACGAGCAGCTCAAGACCTGTGAAAACCTCGGCGAGGTCAGCGCCTCGATGATGTTCGGCACCACGCGCTTTAACGCCTGGGCCAGTGCGCGCAACTTCAAGTCCGGCGCCGAAATGGCCGATGCGCGGGAAGCGATGCTGAAGTATTTCTGTGACCAGTACCGGATGATGCTTGAGGATAATCTGGATGATCACATTAATAATTTCAGTCAGTACATGCTCGTCAAATAGTTCGCCGGCACCGACGCCACCAACCACACCCCATTGTCCGCTTGATAAAACGCTATTCCCGCCTGGCTCATACCCAGCGCATCAACCGTAAGCAGCACAGGCTGCCCATAGCGTTTGCCAACGGCCAGCGCTGTTTCTGGGTTGTCCGTAAGGTGTACATGGTGCCGACTGCCAGGGATCAATCCCTGCGAGTCGATAGAAGCCATGAAGCGACTGGCGGTGCCATGGTAGAGCAGGGCGGGCGGCGCCTTCTCGATGTGCTGCACCTGGACCTGCGCGGTGCTGTGCCCTTGTGCGGCGCGGATACGCTGGCCGTCGCCTGAGAGCGTGAAGCGCTTTTTTTCGTTGGTCTCGACCACGTCGAGCAGCGCTTGGCGATCCAGCGTGTGGCCGTGTTGGTTGGCGTTGAGGATCAAGCCGTCAACATCGGTCCAGCCATCGCCGTCCAGGACGACACCAATGGACTCGGGCGCGTGGCGCAGTATGTAGCTGAGGAACTTGCTGATGTCGTCGCGTTGTTGCTTGTTCACGGGTATTGGATGTCCATGGCGATTTTAGATGTCCTTGCAGGGTAAGTCGGGCGGGCCAGTGCGGGTGGAACTCTAGGGCAACCACGCATCTCTGGAAAGCCGGTTACCATTCAACTCTACGCACTGAGTGCTTTTGCCCCATTTTCGCGCATGCCACTGCGCTTTCAAGTCGCCAAGCCGCCTATTTCGCGGCCCGGTACCAACGGCCCGTATCTTGCTAGTGCCTTCCCAATCAATGACATGGCATTTTGCTTCTAGTCATATCCAGGTTGTTTGGGGGAGTGGGTCGGCCATGCACAGTCTTTTATCACCGGGTATCCGCCTGCTTGGCCGTTTCGGTTTTGCGCGCAAGTTCCAGATCCTGTTTTTCCTGTTTATGCTGCCCCTGGCCGGGAGCCTATGGCTGATCGGCCAGGACTATCGCGACAAATTAGCGGTGATTTCCAGCGAGCAGTCCGGCGTTCACCAACTGCTGGCCCTGGACACGCTGGATGGCCAATTGACGGCGCAGCGCAACCAGGCGGCGCGCTGGAAAGCGCTGGATATCCTGCACACCCCAACCGCTGCGGCCCAAGCGGCGATGGACAAGGTCGATGCCGGCAGCCCAATCATCGTGCACAGCCTGCAAGCCCTGGGCGATGCGCTCAAGACCCAGAACGCCAGCGCCGACACCTTGGCGCGTTTTGAAGCATTGCAGGCGACGGTCAAGGGCATGGACACCCAGTCACTGCGCACGGTGGGTTGGTGGCCGGACGGTTACGACCGCTTCACCGCCGCCTTGACCGCCATGCAAACCCTGCGCGAGCAGATCACCCAGGACGCTGGGCTGATCCTCGACCCGTGGCTGGAAACCTACTTGTTGATGCAGATCTCCACCCAGCACACGCCGGACCTGATCGAGCGCATCGGCCGCACGGCCAGCGTTGGGCAGTCGTCGATTGCGTCGGGCCAGTTCACTTTGCAAAGTCGTTTGCAGATGCGCGACCTGCGCGGCCGTATCGGCGATGCGCGGGAGCAGTTGGTCAAGGCCGCCGCTTCGCTCAAAGCCAAGCAGTACCCCGGAATTGAACCGTGGGCGGCGCAATACGACACCAGCCTGCAATTGCTCGACAGTGAACTCAAAACCCTGGACGACGGCGTATTTGGCGGCACCATCAAGCTCGACACCACAGCGTTTGATCGCAGTGTCGACAGCATCCTCGGTGCATTGGGCGCGTTGCGCAGCCAGTCGCTGCATTCGCTGGACGAGCGCTTGAGTTATTACCGCGACCGCTCACTTAAACAGTTTATTCCGGTGGTGGCGACGTTCAGCCTGCTGGCGCTCGCTGCACTGTACTTGTTCATCTGCCTGCAAGCCTCGATCCGCCGCAGTGCCAGTGGCATCACCACGCTTGCCGAGTCCCTGCGCGACGGCAACCTGTGCGTCGAAGTGGCGGTGGAAGGCCGCGATGAGCTCGCGGCGATCAGCACGGCACTCAACGTCGCCGTGGTGCAGTTGCGCACCAGCTTGTTGGGCGTTAACCACGAGACCCAGCAGCTCGGCTCGGCGGTGCACACCCTCAACGCGCAATCGGGCAGCACCCTGACCGAAGTCGAAGACCAGCAATACCAAATCAGCCAGATTGCCGCCGCCGCCACGCAACTGGCCGCCACTTCGATGGGCGTCGCCAAAAGCTGTGAGCAGGCCTCGGGCAGTGCGCAGCAAACCCGGCGCATCGCCGAAGACAGCAGCCGTGACAGCCAGCGCACCACGGCGAGTATTCAGCAACTCAACCAGCGCCTGACCGACACCGCCAATGCCCTGGAGCAAGTGAGCCAGCAAGGGCAGCAGATTCAGTCGGTGGTCGACACCATTCGCGGCATTGCCGAACAGACCAACCTGCTGGCGCTCAACGCCGCCATCGAAGCCGCCCGCGCAGGCGAGCAGGGCCGTGGGTTTGCTGTGGTCGCGGACGAAGTGCGCAGCCTGTCGCAACGCACCCAGGCCTCCACGGCGCAAATCGCCAGCACGGTGGACAGCCTGCGTGCGACGGTCAGCCAGGCGGTCACGCTGATGGGCGCCGCGTGTGACCAGGCGCTGACCGATGCCGAGTCCGTCACCGGCCTGGGCACACGCCTGGGCGAGATTGCCGGCGCGGTGCAAAACGTCACCGACACCCTGGCGCAGATTGCGGCGGCGGTGGAGGAACAGGCGACGACGGCGGATGAGGTCAGCGGCAATATCCAGCAGGTCGATCAGGCCGCAGGGCGCTTGCTCGACGGCGCGCGCGCGGTGAACCAGGCGGCGGATACGTTGAGCAAAGGCAGCCGGGCATTGAGCGAAAACACTGCGCGTTTTCGGCTGGGCTGATCCATTTTCTCAGTTGAACTGCTCATACTTCCTTGGGGCGAGCGGGCATTCAAATGTGGGAGCGGGCTTGCCCGCGAAGACGTCGGCACAGCAAACATTGATGTTGACTGACCCACCGCTTTCGCGGGCAAGCCCGCTCCCACAGAGGTTGCACTACCTTTCGAAGCCAGCGGACGTTGAGTGAAAACACCGCGCGGTTGATGAACCTTCAGCCCCAACAGCGCTCACTTATCAAGTCGCCCTGTTTCGTTGCCGAAAGGAATCCGCATGCCTTCAACCCCGCCAACACCCGACCTGACCGCCCCAGTGGAACGCGAACTCAGCCTGCGCGCGGTGATTACCGGGGTCGTGCTGGGTATCCTGCTGACACCTTCCAATGTGTACGCGGGGCTCAAGATCGGCTGGTCGTTCAACATGTCGATCATTGCCTTGCTGGTCGGCTACGCCATCTGGCAAGGCCTGGCCAAGCGCAGCCCCGGGCAACTGCCGTGGACACTGCACGAAAGCAACATCAACCAAACCGTCGCCTCGGCCGCTGCCTCGATTATCTCCGGTGGGCTGGTGGCGCCGATCCCGGCCTACACCTTGTTGACCGGCAACACGCTGGACGCGCTGCCGATGATCGCCTGGGTGTTCTCGGTGAGTTTCCTCGGGATCTGGATCGCCTGGTACCTGCGGCCCTCACTGCTCAACGACAAGACGCTGAAATTTCCTGAAGGCATGGCCACCCTCGAAACCCTACTTCACATCTACAACCACGGCCGCGAAGCCGCCACGCGCTTGAAGGTGCTGCTCGGCGCTGCGTTGCTGTCCGGGTTGGTCAAGTGGGTGGATACGTTCCTGTGGGCCTTCCCGCGCTGGTCACCCACCGCGCAGTTGGAGCGCCTGACCTTTACCGCCGACCCTTCGCTGCTGTTGCTGGGGTTCGGCGGCATCATCGGCATTCGCGTAGGCCTGACCCTGCTGCTCGGCGCCTTGCTCGCGTGGGGCGGGCTGGGGCCGTGGCTGTTGGCGCAAGGCCTGGTGACCTTGCCGGCAGGCAGCAGCGGCCCGCAATTCGCCGCGCTGGTGGCGTGGTTGTTGTGGCCAGGCGTGAGCCTGATGGTGTGCTCGACGCTGGCCTCGCTGGCGATTCGTTTGTGGGCCTTGCACACGACCACCAAGGCCAGTGGCGGCCTGCCTTGGGCCGTCCCGAACGCTTGGCCTGCCGCCGGGTTTGCACTGGCGATTGTCTTGGTAGTGAGCCTGCAGTCGGTGTTGTTTGGCATCAACCTGTGGATGGCCTTGTTGACCATTCCCCTGGCGATTTGCCTGGCCGCCGTGGCCGCCCGCGTGGTGGGCGCCACTGGCATTCCGCCTATCGGCGCCATCGGGCAATTGTCCCAGTTGAGCTTCGGCATCGTCGCGCCGGGGCAGGTGCCGATCAACCTGATGAGCGCCAACACCGCCGGTGGCTCGGCCGGGCAATGCACGGATTTGATGAATGATTTCAAGGTCGGCAAGGCGATTGGCGCCACGCCGCGCAAGCAAGTGATCGCGCAGATCCTGGGGATTTTTGTTGGCAGCATCGTCGGCGTGTTTGCCTACCTGGCGTTGATACCCGATCCGCAGAGCATGCTGCTCACCGAAGAGTGGCCGGCGCCTGCGGTCGCCACCTGGAAAGCCGTGGCGCAAACCCTGACCCATGGGCTGGATTCATTGTCGATGAGCATTCGCTGGGCAATTGCTCTGGCAGGCGCGGTCGGCGTGCTGCTGGGGATTCTCGACAGCACCTTGCCCGCCCAACGCGCCCGGTACTTGCCCAGCGCCGCCGCCTTGGGCCTGGCCTTCGTGCTGCCGGCCTCGGTGTCGCTGATGATGGCCCTCGGCGCAGTGCTGACGTGGCTGGTGAGCTGCCGTTGGCAGAGTGTCACCGAGCGCTTTGCGATTACCGCCGCCGCCGGGTTGATTGCCGGGGAGAGCATCACCGGCGTCGGCGCGTCGCTGTGGGCGATGGTTGCGAATTAATCCATGGCACTCCAGCGCGACAGCGTAGTCTCTTACCTTAATACCCACTCGTGTACAGCGGAGCCCTTATGATCACCGTCCACCACCTCAACAACTCGCGTTCGCAACGCATCCTATGGCTGCTCGAAGAACTCGGCCTGCCTTACGAGATCAAGCGCTACCAGCGCGACCCGAAAACCAACCTTGCTCCGCCTGAACTCAAGGCCATCAACCCACTGGGCAAATCCCCGGTGATCGAAGACGGCGCGCTGGTGCTGATCGAATCCGCCGCAATCATCGACTACCTGATCCGCCGTCACGGCCAAGGCCGCCTGCAACCCGATCCGGCCACGGCCACCTACGACAAATACGTGCAATGGCTGCACTTCGCCGAAGGCTCGGCCATGCTGCCGCTGATGCTCAACCTCTACGTCGGGCGCCTCGGTGAAGCGGGCGCGCCGTTGCATCCGCGTATCGAATCGGAAGTGGCTAACTACCTGGGCTACCTGAACGATGTGCTGGCGGATACGCCGTACCTGATGGGTGACGAACTCAGCGGTGCGGATATCCAGCTGAGCTTCATCGGCGAAATCGCCAAGGCCCAAGGCAAGTTGCAGGCCTACCCGAACCTTGCCGCATGGGTGCAACGCTTCCAGGCGCGGCCGGCTTATCGCAAGGCGGTGGAGCAGGGCGGCGAGTACGCGTTCGCCAAGTAACGAATTAGCCTGTAGGGGTAGGCCGTGAGTGTTGACGACGTGGTCTACTCCTCATTTCACTTGCGGGCTTGTGGAAATGTTGTCATTCCTGAACAATCACCAGCAGTGATGGCACTTTGCCGTGCTCGCCCCGTTTTTTTAAACATCAAGGACGATGCGTGTCGCAAGATCGTAATCTCTTTCCTTGTGGGCATTCGCTATTTCGATGCGACAGTTGATGGGATCCTTTGGCTAAATAGGCCCACGTCGCATTTAAACTAAAATACGCAATGCAATCATGCTGGAAAAGATAAGTATCATGAGTTATAAAAAATTTGCAGGTTTGGTATTCACGACGCCTACGCTTTGGTTGAATATTAGTACGCTGGTGATAGGTTTGTTTTACTGGAAAGGCCTTTCCACTTCTAACAGTAATAGCTTGTATTTAGGCACGGTGATATTTTTTGCTGTCTTGAATATTGCTATCAGCTTTTGGCTCTATTTTTCGGAAGATAGAGAGGTGCAAAAGTTTCTAAAAGATCAAAAAATAAGGCCGTTCTTTACCACCCCGAAAGAAATCCTCAAGCTTATTGAGAATCCTAAAAAGGCATACTCGTACTCTACTCGAACTCGCAAGAAGTATCAGGTAGGCCTGACTTGCTCGGCTTTCTGGGCGGTTTTGTGGTTTGGGCTTTCCTTGGCGGGGCCGGCAGAAGATACCATCAGCGGGTTTGCCCCTGTTGCCATGCCTTGGATAGGCGCTGTAGTAAGTCTTATTCTTTGCATCGCACTCACGGTGTCTATCTATCAAATGAAAAGACTGGCGGATAATAAGTGGTTTAGCCTCAAAAAATTTCCTCCGCTTCAGTCGGATGCGCCTGATGGAACATTAAAAGAGGCCGTGCTGATGTGGTCCCCGGTTAAGTTAGCCCAGTGGCGCGATACCCACTATCAGGTGATTAACCTTAACCAATTGCAGGGGACGCATATGCCGACGCAACCGCCTATCCGAGATGAAATCTTGTGGACGTTCTTGCCAGATGACGCCGCGCTGCGCAAGCAGGTCATACCTGCTATTGCCCCTCAAACCGTTTCAACGAAAACGACGACAAATCCAAATCACTCGTCCCCCGTATGCACCACTGCGCAAACGCCTCACCCAGCGCCGCCGAATGCTTGAAACCATGCCCCGAACACGGCGACACCACCAGCGTGTGCTGCAGCGAAGGGTGTTCATCGATGATGAAATGGTGGTCCGGCGTCACCGTGTAGGCGCACACCGCTGACTTCACCACATTGGCCGTCACTCCCGTGATACGGCCCTGCACCTGTCGTTCAAACATCTCCTGCGCTTGCGCCGCCGAGACCGTGCGGTCCAGCGTCTCGGGCGTAGAGGTGGTGTCATATTGCGCCGTGGCCAGCTTCAGGCTGCCTTCGCCGGGCAACGCCGGGAACCCATAGTGGGTCTGATCCTGGCCATGCGTGAGGATATAGGTGGGGGATTTCCCCACCAGATCGGCACCCGGTTCAAGCTCGAACCAAAACAACTGCTGGCGATAAACACTGAGCAATTGATCAAGCGGCGCGCCGAGCAAACCGCCCGCCCAGTTGCCTGCACTCACCACCAGCTTGTCAGTCTGCAATGTGCGCCGGTCGGTGGTCACCGTCACGCCGCCCGCGTCCGAACTGATGTGGGTCACGGTTTCGCCCTTGTACAGCGTAGCGCCGTGTTGCTCGGCCAACTTGAGCTGCACGTCAATGCAACGCTCCGGGCGCACAAAGCCGCCGCCGGGCTCGTAGTAGCCAATGGCACTGTCCGCCACGTGGGCAAATTGGGGAAAGCGCTGGCGAATCTGCGTGGCATCCAGCAATTCATGTTCGATGCCATAGGCCTGCGCCAGACCAATCGTGCGCAAGGTAAAGTCGGTTTCATCGCAGGGGTCAAAGCCATCGTGTGAGGTCAACACCAGCAACCCCGACTGCTCGAACAACGCCTCCCCGGACAACGCTTCCAGCTCACGCCAGATACGGTGCGAGTTACGCACGATGGGCACGTACTGAGCCCCTTCACCCACCGACAGCCGCGTGATGCGCGTATCGCCGTGGCTTGAGCCGAAGGTGTGAGGCGGGTGATGGCGGTCGATGCCAGCGACTTTTACCCCGACTTTCGCCAGTTGATACACCGTGGCGGCCCCCATGGCGCCTAGGCCGATGACCAGCGATTCATAGCGTTCCATGGTGGGTACTCGCGTGTGAGGGGTAGGGGGGAGTTGAGGTGACGGCGTGGAAAAAACAATCGACACCGCCAAGAGGAGTGTGTGGGAGTTTGACAGTTGTGTGCGTTATAGATAAGGGGGGCTCAAGTTTGCCCGTACCATTCGCAATGGATTTCGGCTCCTCGGGTTGGTTGAGTCTTTTCGTGCTCCCCCAATACGCCGAGGAAATTCATTCCAGCATCGTAGTTTTCTGGAATTTTTTCGGAAAGGTAGCGCCCCTGTTGATGATGTTGAGAGCATTTTGTGGGCGAGTGATAGGGACAAGGGATATCACGTTGTGCACTCATTTTTTCGGCTAAAGGTGCTCGCGTGTTACGCGGTCGCTGGTTTTGGGGCTGCTGCGCAACCCAACGCGGGGCAAGCCCGCTCGCCACAGGAAGCGCGCTAGCCACAAGGGCACGCAGTGCTGGCTAACCGACTAGCGCACCACTTCTAATGCCGTTATCTCATTCACATAATGCGATTCGCTCGAGGTCAACTCCAGCGTCAGCGCCACGCCCAGGTCTTCGATAAATACGCGGGAGGTTTTATAGTCGCCCTGGTCGCACGCCAGCTTGATGGCGTCGCCGGTCAAGGCGGCAAACACCTGCCGTGCCGGGATGCGCTCACCGACCTTGCAGGTCAACGAAGTTTCGTAGGGTTTGTCGGTCGGTTGGGCAGGCACATTCAGCATCTTCATGCGTGCGCTCAGCGTTTGGCCAGGGGCCCAGCTGTTCGGCAGCTTCAGCTCGACTTCGCGGGTTTGCAGCACGCGACCATCGCCTACGCCATTCATCTTCGACTTCAACTGGATCAGGTCGGCTTGCGTCAGGCGATCAACGTTGAAGGTATTGCCGTAGGCCTCGTTCTTCACCAGCAAACCACCCTCGGCCTTGAAGGTGACTGAGGTTGGAACGTCCTTGCTGCCATCGCCTTTTTTGGACAGGTAGCTGTAGTTCAGCGTCTTGAACTTCGGTTGCAGCAGGGGCGAGTCGAGGCGCTGGAGCACGTTGGCAGGCACGTCGACATCGCTGAAGTTGGTTTCGATCTGGGTGCGCGGGTAGTCGACCGGCGCGATGTCGGGACGCAACAGCGCCAGCAGCCCGGCATTCACGCCGCCTTGTACCGAGCAGCTGACACGCGATTGTGTGCCTTGCTTGCCTTGCGGCTCCACGATCAGCACCCGTTCCACCTGCCGCGTGCCCGGCGCCTTGCCCGGCTGGGGTTTGATTGACTGCCAGCCGTTGCCGACCTTGAGCTCGCTGCGCGTGTATTCCTTGTCGCCTTTTTGCAGCGACCCGGGTTGTTCCAACAGCGGCGCGAGGCGCTGGGCAACCTCATCGACACCGCCGTCCACAATGAAGCCCCAGTAATAGTAGCGCCCCAACGGGCCGAGGTCGGCGACCTCATCGGCATACGACAACAGCTTCAAACCCGCAATGGGCGGCGCGCTGACTGGCACTTGGTCGGCCTTGCGGTCGGCGCGGTTTTTGACCGCGATCCAGGTGAAGTTCTTTTCCTGCTTGAGCGGAGCGTAGGCCTGCCAGGCGTCACGGTGCGTGTTGAGGCTGGAGAAGAAGCTCGCGTCGCAGCGTGTGAAAGCCTTGAGTGTGTCGGTCAAGGCGGCGTCGTCGGCATGGGCGAGGGACGGCAACACGGCAGCAGCCAGGAGGAGGGCGGGCAACTTCATTACGGGGGATGTCCTTATCGGAGAAAGGCGAGGCGGCATTATCCAGTAGATGGGGGGCGGCTTCTAGGAAAACACGGCAAGCCCGCTCGCCACGAAAGCAAGCCAGCTCCCACAGTTGAACAGCGTCGCGTCCCTCAACCGAGGCGTCGGCGCCAATCGCCGCCATGCTGGGCGCTGCATGCTTGCTCGGAGTCGAAGCGCACGCAGCGATCAATGTTCACCGCCGTCACCTCGGCCTCGTGCAGCGCCGCCGCAGTCAGCTCACGCATGCGTTGGTCGGCGCCAGTTGCCAGGGCGTGGTCCTGATTGGCGCGGGTATCGAACACCCAGGTCACCCGCAGGCTTTGGGGGAAGGCGGCGTAGTCGACGGTGTGGGTCAGCCAGTCGAAGCCTGGAATTTCGGCTTTGGCGGTTTCACAGGCTTCGGTGAGTGTGGCGACCAGGCGGCGTTCGAGGCGGGCGATGTCGCGTTTTGGGGAAGGCATTAAGGGGTTCCAATAAGTTAGCGCTTAATCATCTGTTTTTTGGGTGTTTTTAATAAAAGTCATAGTAAAGCGCCCATTCGCCAGTGACGACGTTCTTCCAGAACATCAAGCTCCCGCTGTCCACGACGTTGAGGTTTATTTTCGCGTCAGACGATAGCTGGAACACAAACTCAAAGCCCGCGCCCGGGTCGACGCCCGACTGGCAAAACGAAGGGTAGCCGCCGATTTTATGTTCGTAGGTATGGGTGACCAAGTCGTAATAGCTTTGAATCTCGCCGGCTCGTTCCAGCTTGAGTATTTCATCCTCCAGATCAGCAGGTACGCCGCCGCCATCCCACAAAGGAAAATCCTTCGGCACAGCTTCCGCCTTCAATGGGAAGGGTTTCAGGAAGGAGTGCGCAACCGGTAGCGGCTTGCGCACCAGCACATCGTCAGCGCTATATTCGCGGATCAGCCAGTTGTTTCCCATGGGCTCAAAGTGCTCGGGAAATGGGTCCGACATAAACAGCGTCAGTACGCGAACCCCTTCAAGCGCCGCGCAGTGGAAGGGCAGGCCGGGCAAGTAAAACTGCGCATAGGGGAGTAGCTGCTCCCCGGCGTCGTTGGTCGGCACCCCTTCGTCAGGCGCGAACAGAAACACCTTCCCAAGCCAGCTTTCTTCATCGTCACCGCAGGGGCGAAAACCTCCGGCAATCAGTTTGAGGGCAGGTCGGGCCAGGCGCTGCTGGATGTCTTTGATCTCCATGGTGATGTGAAACTCCTTTAGCACTGGATATCACACCGCGCCTCAACGGCGTGCAGCCGTAAGGTCAGGCCCGATGCGAAGCACACGACAATATGATGGTCTGCCGGAAAGGTATCCGAGAGGTAGAACGCTTGCGTCTCGGCATCGGGCGCCACAATGCCGATCGCATGCAGCACTGTGTCATCCTCGAGCGGGCTGTCGTGGCGCCCGGTCGCCGAGAAGTAACTCACTTCATGGAACATGACGGTGATTTCCCGAGGTTCTTCGGGCGGCACCCAGTCCTCGGTTCGCCGCGTAAACCGCAGTGACAGCGTGCGCTTTTCCAAGGCGTAATGGATGGCGCGGGCAACATAAAAATTGTGCAGGTCGCATGCCCGACCCTCGACCTCAACTTCTATATGCCCGAGTGCGAAACCATGAAACTTCATCGTGCCGTCCTATCGCTGTTGAAACGCCACTTTCAGCCCCAGCCCCATAAACAGCGTGCCGATGATTTTACCTTCCCAGCGACGCAGCCTGGAAGAACGCCTGGCGTGGCGTGACCGCAGGCAGTTCAAGCCGCGCGTGTGTGCCGGTTTTGGCCATAAACGCCCGCACGCCTAAATAAATCAGGTACGACGCGCCCACCCACTTCACTGCGTTAAACGCCGCCGCCGAGGTCATCAAGATCGCCGACAAACCCAGTGCCGCGCACAGCGTATGAATCAGGTCGCCTGTTGCCACCCCCCAACCCGGTGGCGATGCCGACCTTACGCTCGCCTTGCAGCGTGCGAGTGAGTACCAGCAATACCGAGGGGCCGGGGATCAGGAACAGACCGATCACCACGGCGACGTAGGTGAGGAGGGAGGCGAGTTCAAACATGGCGGGCTATCTCGGAACAGGCCGCGGCTTACAGTAATCCCCATGTCGGCGCTCAATGCAACGCCGTTTCAGGCGAATGCGTCTTCGATAAACGCCTCCAACGCCTTCTCCTCCAGAATCTCGATAGAGAAATGCCCGAAGCGCTTGGGCAACCAGATGATGCGTTTCCCATCCGGCGACCGCAGGTCCTCAAGGGTCAACGGCTTGCCGTTTTCATCCTCCGGTTGCACCCCGGTGGCGATCAATTCGGCGTAGGCCGTTTCGATGTCCGGTGTGGTGTAGCAATGCCGGTAGATCATCCCTTCGCCGTGTGCGTCCAACAGCTCGCGCAAGTTGCCCGTCAATGGCTGAACCAGCATGAAACGCTCCTGGCCCATCAGTGCAATCGCAAAACGTACCTGCAGGCCGCCGCGATCCCAGACCTGGGTTTTGGAAATTTTGGCGTTGAGAATCTTTGCGTAGTAGGCGCACACCTCTTCGAGGTTCTCGACCAAGACGTCGACGTGGCTGAACTTTAAATCCATTGCAGGGCTCCTGGTGAGTGGCGGGTATTGCTGATGCTGCGGTGCGGGGGGTGTGGCAAGCCTGACAGCGTGTTTTATCAGGATGGGCCGTACTTCCCTGAAGCTGGCTCGGCTTCACCTTATACAACCATTGCGACGGATCGCAACGGCGATGTGGTGGCGCAGGAGTGGTTTGAGAATGCGGGTATTGCGTTGCACAAGATGCCGCAGGGTGAGCTTTTTGTATCGCTGATACGCAGTGCTGAGCGGTAGGGCACGCCTGTCGGGTTGGTTTTAACCGGCAGATTGAATATCTACCGCCGTGACCTCCAAAGCCCGCCTCAAGCTGATGGCTCATTCCATCACCCTGAGGACAGTGCCCATGAGCACGCCTAACACGCTTGCAGCGGTACCAACGCATCAAGAAATACGCACTCACCTGCTTGAAATCGACCCTGGGTTGCGTACCCAAACCAAGCTTCCCGTGGAGTTGCCAGCCGAACTGTTGGCGTTGGAAAAGCTCAACACCACCTTGATCACCGCCAACGACGTCCTGTTGAACCGGTCACGCAGTTTGTTCCAGGCATTGACGCAGGCAGATCTCACCCAGGCAGCCGGCCAGACGCTGCTCGCCACGCTCAAAACCGATTTGAACACACACCTGCAAGGCCTTGACGAAGCCAGCACCGTGGACGGTCTGGGCCGCAAGAGCTACATGACCTCCACGGCCGGCCTCAGCGCGCTGGAACAGCAGGCCACGCTGGATGTGCGTGACCATCTGCTGTCTCCCACCGAACAACGCATGATTGAAGACTGCTCCCGGGGCCCGACCTTTCGCCCCGGCATGTACTCGCTCAATTTCAGCTACCAGGACGCGATCGTGACATTTGCGGGGGCCTTTGTGCTCACGCGCAAATCCAGCCCTGTGGTGGATAACCTGACGTCGGGTGAGGACCTTGGCCAGGTCCTGTTATTTACCCCAAACCGAGGCCTGGAGGCTTTCGACTCTCTGGCAGAGCTCGACCAGTGTCTCAAGGCGAGCCTGGGGCTGCCGGCGGGCCACGCAGAGTTTTGCCGCTATTTGCCGGTGCGTTACCAAGCGCTGGACGTAGCGGGTATTTGGCCCCTGCAATTGCTGCCCATTGAAGGCGAGCCACTGTTCGAACATACCTACAACGCGATGCTCGATAAGCGCCGCCAGGACGTCGACCTGGCCTTGAGCCTGGTCGACAACCCGTTGCACGACGCAGCGCTGCTCAAATTGGCACTGGACAACGCGGTAAAGGCTGCGCTCCCGGATTTGTCGTTACGCCTGGCATTCAGGCAGCAACAACTGTTGGAACGAAGCTTGTACAACAGCCTGCCTGATTGGTATCGCAGCGCTGACGCGATCAGCCAGCAAACCCTGAGTGGTTTCATACAAGGTTACAACCAGGCCCGAAATACCTTTATCGACCTGCTGGGGCCTGCCGCTTCGCCCCAGGCCTTGGCGCTTTATCAGTTGACCGAGTACCTGGACGAGGAGCTGGAGATTCATGACCTGGATCTGCAAAACCTGCAAGTCACGACCCGCCGTAACGTTGCCTACGTCGGCATCTACGAGCAGCAGCGCAACCTGGCGCAGCTGAGCTATTCGGGGCTGCATACCGGTGATGAGCGGCCTGCCTCGGACTTTCTGGCCAGCACTGCCCTGACCTACGCGGGCGCACCACTGCAGGGCCGCCATGCCGAGCTGAATGCGCAAAGCCTGCTGGATATACTTCGCGAACCGGACCTGCAACCGCGCCTGGACTTTGCGGCGCTGCAAAAAGCCATGCAGCGCAAACCTGAATTCAAACAGGCTGCCCTACACCTGTTCGATCAACGCCTGGTGTTGCTCGCTTATGTCGCCAAGTTACGAGGCGACTTGAACCCGGCGAACTACCTGTTGTTCGAGGACCTGCGAGCCGGCACAAACCCGCGTTTGCGTGCGCAGACCGTGCTGCTGCATGGCGCGCAACTCAAAGACCTGTGGTTATTGCGTGAGGAGGATGCCGATGGCCAACCCCAGCGCTTGCTGTTGTGCACCCCCGGCTCGCCACGTGAGCAACAGTTCCTTGCCTTCACGAGCGAGCGCGAATGCCAGACCCATATCATCGACTGGGCCGATGACAAAACCCGGTACAACGGCCAGACCATGAGCGACTACTTGCTTGCGCAATGCCCGCTGCGTTTTCGCCCGAAGATGGGCACGTTCCTCGCCGGGCTGGGCTTCAAGCCCGACGCGAAGGAACACGAGGAAGTGACATTCGGCCCTCTGTGCACCCATACAGTCTGCCTGGAGGCCATGGTTGTTCATTCGCAAAGCGCAGCGCTGGATGACTACGAATACAGCACCCCGCTGTGGTACCGCTCTGCCTCGGCGCCAGACCGTACCCGGTTGACCAGCCTTGGCGAGGATGCTGCGGGTGCCTTGCTCGCCTATAACAGCCGGCCGGATTCAGAAGCGAACTTCATTACCTTCAACGCCTATCTGCACGAGCAAGCCAAACTCAGCCTGAACACGCTATTGGGGCGTAGCGAGAATGATATTGACCCGGACACCGTGTACGTTTCGGCGCCTTGGCCGTTGGTGGGCGGCCTGCCGGCGCCTATGTCCTATACCCAGTTATACAGAGACGGCTACAAGGACAACGTCGGCTTCATT
Organism: Pseudomonas sp. ArH3a; assembly: GCF_022648765.1. NCBI lineage: Bacteria > Pseudomonadati > Pseudomonadota > Gammaproteobacteria > Pseudomonadales > Pseudomonadaceae > Pseudomonas > Pseudomonas sp. ArH3a. The sequence goes on along the minus strand of NZ_CP080330.1, from coordinate 4,743,806 downwards.
GACCCTAAATTCTCGACCTCGGCCACCTTCAGCGGGCCGAAAGGGCTCGACATTAGCCTCCTGACTCCGCAAAAGGTTTCCCGCGCGGTGACCGGTGTGTGGATCGGTCAGCGTTATACCGAAGAAGTTCGCGACAAGTTGCAAAGCGCAACCAGCCCCGGTTACACCGAGCGGCGCAACGCTACCCTGGCGATTAACCAACTGCAGATGAAATACGCGGCGTTGGACTGCTGCCTGCGCGGCCATATCGCCCGGGTCGACCTGACTTGGCTGGAACACGCCATCGACAGCCTTGGCGATACCACGGTTGCGACCCGCAATACCTATAAGGTCCATCGGCTGGTGATTGACGGCGAATGGGTCATCGGCAATTACCTGTTCAGCCATGCGGACAACCCGGTTCTGCTGTACACCCCCAACGCCCCCGATGGCATCGACGTGCGTGAGGCTAAGCTGTTCAACTACTGGCTGAAAAAAGTCGACGGTGTATCGGACTATCTCCATGGTCGAGTGACGGTCAAAGCCAGGACCCGGATCGGCAGTTTTCTGAAGGCTGCCCGCGATGGGTTGCCCGAGACGATAGATCGCACGACCTCAAGCCCCGCACGTCATGACCCGATAGCCCTTGTCACGCCCCTGGCAGACCTGCGACACGAGCTGTACAACATGGTCTTGCAGCGCAAAATAGATGATGTGGTTGCCACCACGGTCAACCGCACGGACATGATCATGGGGGTTCTCTGGACGTGTGTAGAGCTGGTCACGGCCATCGCCACCCTCCCATTTCCTGCCTTGAGCCTGGGCCTGGGTGGCCTGCTGGCGTTCAAGGACGCCATGCTTGCTATCAACGCCTACCACCTGGGCGACAAGGATGGCGCGCTGCAACACTTCATCGGCTACCTGGCAAACCTGGGCGGCGCGGTGGTGTTCGACGTCCGCCCGGCCTTCAAAGGCCCGTTTAACGCATTGTCGATCAGGCCGGCGCTTAAAGCGGCAAAACTGGCCACGCTGCTTAAGGCGTCCGACCCTCGCATTCCTGGGGATATGAACCCCGTGCTCTTTGACGCCAAGGCGTTCTGGGTAAAGAGCACACCGGATTCCATCGGTCGTCATCTGCTGTATCGCTACGATTCGCTTACCGGGCAAATGCATTCAACCTCGCGTCTGGTCAACCAAAATGCCGAGGGGCGTTGGGTACGTTTTGGGGAGGTGGGAGGAGGGCGCAGGAAGTATCAGGCCCTTCAGGAGGGCGCTGAGCAGCCCCTGGCCAAATACGAGATTTCATCGGTGCAAGGCAAAAATTTTAGAGTGGCACTCGACCCGGATTTCCGCAAAAGCCTCGTCGACTATCCTGACGAAGTGCTTGCGACAGGCGCACGAGTGGAGGCCTATGAGGCGTTTCAGGCGCTACGCGACAGCTATCCCAACCAAGTGAAACAGCTGGTTCAGGACGCAGACGCATTCTACGCCTCGCCGCCAGCACGCCCGACCCGCACCGGTTTGCCGGTACTGGCGCCAGATTCCAGCCCCTCCAGCGTGCTTGCCGCCCTGTTCTCCCTCAAGAACGGGCTGATTATTGGCGCAGCCAACGCCAGCGTCGCCAGCAAGCAATTACTGATCGAAGACATTCAGGCATTGGCTGCGCAAGGGCTCAAACGCTTGTACATCGAGAACCTGCCGGCTGATGTTTTTCGCAGCAAACTTAGAATTATCAACGGGGAAGTCAAAGGCAAACTTGCGCACGCGTTGAGTACCGTCGAGGACCACCTGGCACGGGTCGACAAGGCGCTAGGCTGGGAGGCAGATGCCCCCTTTACCTTCCGCAAACTGATGCTGGAAGCGCACAAGCACAAAGTCGCCATCGAGGGTGTGGACGCGTCGAGTTCCTATCATATGGAGCATGTGTTGGCGCTCTCTGATGCACAACGATTTATCCCGCGCAGTGGCAAACTCAGAAATTTTTATTCGCACAAAGCCCTTGCGACCCAAAAAGCCGATGAAGGTTGGATCGCCCTGGTCGATCACAACCGCGTAGGGAGTGTCGACGAACTGCCGGGGCTGGGCGACTTGCAAAATGTCGTCGTCCTGCGTGTTGATGACGTTGCCCCGGGCCAGGCCGTGGGCGTCCTGCCCGATAGTTCTGCCGCCCAGCTGGCCCGGGGTGACTACAAGCTGACAATGGCAGCAGCGTCACAAACGGTGCCGACGGCCGGCCCCTCAACGGCAGTGCCGGTGCCGCTTGCCCCGTCCCACTACACGGCGTTTGATCTGCCCGCGATCCATAAACCCAACTTGGACGAAATGGTCTACTCGCAAAACGCCCTGGATACCCGATATGGCTTCACTGCCGAAAGCCCAGATGTATTGGCGTTCAGCGCTTTCAGGAGCACTCGCAATCGCTTGGATAAAACCGCCAGAGACGCATTTGCCGCTTACACCCCACCGGTACGCGCCGATTTCACCGACCTCGCCACGGCGACCACTGAAGAGGCGTTTATCGAGAAACTGTATAAACAAAAGTTGGGCCTTGTCATCGGCGAAGGCCACGCTCATCAATCGAGCAAACAGGCCCTGATCAAACACATGCAGCGGTTCAAAGCGCAGGGCGTCAAAACCCTGTACATGGAGCACCTGCTGACCGATCTGCATCAGGCCGAGTTGGACACCTTTTATAAAACGGCGAAAATGCCGAAAAACCTGCAGCGTTATCTGAGCGCACAAGATGCTGGCCATATGGGCCGTTATCGGGGTGACAACACGTATACCCATGTGGTCAAGGCCGCGAACAAGGCCGGAGTGCGCGTCCGAGCACTCGATTGCACAGCCAGTTATCACACCCGAGGTATGGAGGCGGTTCACGGCCGCTATAACGTTTTCAGCTATTTCGCCAATGAGGTGATCAAGGCTGACCAGGCTGCAGTGGGCCCCCATAAGTGGGTAGCGCTCATGGGCAGCGGCCACCTCGATAGCGTCCATGGTGTACCGGGTATCGCGCAATTGCAGGATGCGGTCAGCTTGACGGTACGCGATGTCGCCCCCAGCAACGCACGCCCGTTGCACCGGGGCGGATGGGAAATCCTCGAAGGCGGGATAGGCAGCTCCGGCAGCGTAGCCGTGCGCAGTGACTTCAAGATAGACGTCGCGATTGCCGGCAGCTCTCCACCGCTGCCCCCGGCCCAAACGGATCGCACGTGGCTGAGAAATATTGACGACTTCCTGATCGAGCGGCCGTCATTGGGCGAGGCCAATGTGCTCCACCGTGCCGACAACGGAGAGATTGTTTCCACCCCCATTCAAATTGACGATAAAGGCCAGTTTTTTGTTGAGCGTTGGCCGCAGTTGAAGGATCAACGTTTCTTCATGTTTGAACACGTGAACGAGGCCCTCAAGGCACACACGCGTTTGACCGCCGCCTCTACTAAGACCCAGCCAGGCGCACGGCTGAAAAATATCGGCGACTTCCTGATTGAACGGCCTGCAGTGAACCAGGCCACGCTGATGCGTCTTTCCGAAAACCGAGAAATCATTTCTCATCCGATAAAAATGGACAATGTGGGGCAGTTCTATATTGAGAACTTTCCACGGTTGAACGAGCAACGTTACTTGTTGATGGAGGACGTGGTTCAAGCACTCAAAACCGAACTGAACATGACAGCCGTCCCCTCGACGACGTCGTTGCGCTCACGGTTGAGGGAGAGCGGCGACTTTCTGATTGAGCGGCCTTCTGTGGCGCACACTAATCTGCTCCACCGAGCCAGGACGGGGGAAATTGTCTCCACGCCTATTCAAGTTGACGTCGATGGGCGTTTGTTTATTGATCGTTGGGATGATTTGAAAACCAGACGTTTCGATACCCTTGGGCAATTGATCTTCGCCCTCAAGGCAGGAAAGGGCATGTTACCCGCCTTCTAATCGCTTGACCCACTTTGGCCCTGGCCCTGCATCTTGTGCGGGCAGGGCTTTTTAACCGTCGATGTGGCGCTGTCTGTTTGATAAGCAACTGAGGCGTTGAGCTGAAAACAGCCCGTCGATGTGCATACCGGTCTACCATGGGGGCCCGGTAGTGGTTCCACGCACTACCGACCTCTCTTCTCAAAGGTATCGCTGATGTCCATCGACCAAATTTCCCTCCCCAAAGGCGTAGGCCCTCACGCGGCCAAGCTCCTCGACGCCATCACCGGCGCCTCCACCCATGAAGAACTCAACCGCGCTGGCGGCAAAGCCGAAGGTTTTGTGCTGGGGCTGGAATCCACCAAGGCCATCAAAAGCCAGATCGCTGAGTCGCTGTATGTGGCTTACGACGACGCGGCGAGTAATCGGGCGGGTGAGCTGAAGGGTTGAGCATTAGCTAGATAGAGCGTTTTGCGGCGCAATTTGCGCGCAGGTCGTTAGACTGGGCACCTTTGATTTCTCAGGATGAGGCTGTCATGTTTAAAGTTGCTCTGGCGTCACTGCTGCTGACCTGCACCTTCTGCGCTTCGGCGGCTTCGGGTGTCGATGTGTCGAAAATTTACGGCAACATCCAGTTCGTCGATCACTATCCCGACTACAAGGTTAAGGTTGTTAACCACTACCCTGACCTCAAGGTACAGCGGGTAGATCATTACCCTGACTCAGCCGGCAAATGGAAAATGGTCGATCACTACCCGGACTACAAGATCCAGATCGTCGATCACTACCCCGACTTCACCATTCAGTACGTGGATCACTACCCTGGCGCTAATTGAAGGCAGCGCCATCAGCGCGCTGGCGCTCACACAACCCTCCAAAAAGCAAAATTGGGCGGGTGCGTTGAAGGGCTGATAATCAGCCAGGGCAGGGCGCTTCGCGGTTCAGAAGTCTGGCCGTGAGCAGTACGCCCAGTTTGCTCAGTGGGTGGATAGCCAGTGCGATGGCGCGGTGTTTGCCGCACAGGTCTTCGGACAGGTCGAGCAGTAGTGTGCTGACGCAGGTGAAGGTTTCGTAGCTGTTGGTGATCAGGGTTTCGGTGCTGGCGTCGGGGACGACGGTGAAGGGGGTGGTTGAATCCTGTGTGACGTTAACCATTGTTAAGTTCCTTGCTTGGGCTACAACCTCATCGCTACTAAACCCGATCAGCCTTGAGACGGCCACTCCAGCGCATTCCCCTGTGGGAGCGGGCTTGCCCGCGAAAGCGGTGGGTCAGTCAACATCAATGTTTGCTGGGCCGACGTCATCGCGGGCAAGTCGAGTCGTCGCACCGCGGCTCCCACATTTAATCTTCGCTGCTCTGAGCATTGCGTTCGCTTAACTGAACGGCATTAGGGCAAGCCCGCTCGCCACAATGGCTTGCGGGCCACAGATTTTCTCTGTGCACCACAAAGGGCGGCGGCGGTGCTTAAAAGGCTTGGTTTACACCCACCCCACGCATGATCGAAAACCGTGGGTCGAGCAGCTTCAACGTTTGTTCTCCCTTCAAGCGTCCCACCACCACGTGATAGGTCTTGGGCACTTCGGAAAGGTGTTCCGGGTTACGCGCCAGTTTCTCAATCGCCGGGGTTTTGGCCCACGGGGCGATGGGTTGCTGGCGGATGTCCACGGTCACCACCCAGGATTTTTCGACGGCGGCGCCCATTGGGTGAGTATTAGCGGCGGTGTTCTGGATCTTGGTGATTGCATAACCTTGGGCGTAGCAGAACCCGGATTTTTCCTGCACGTAGGCGGCGCGGCCGGGCTCGGAGAGGGTGTAGGTTTTATCGTTTTTGGCAAGCAGGCCGGCGTCGGTCAGGGCGTCGAAGGCGGGCTGGTTGGCGCTGGAGGTGCCGCTGCTGAAGCTGTCGCTCAGGGTGATGGGGAAGTTGCTGAACATGGGCGCGGTGACGCAGGAGGCTCCTTCCAGTCGGGGTTGCAGCACCGCTTGAATGTCGGTGTCGGAAGGGCTGTCGCTGCAGGCCGTGAGCAGCAAGGCGCTGGTGGTGATGAGGGCCATTTCTCTGATGCGCATCGTTTTATCCTTGACGATTGGTTGCAGGCGAGCAAATTGTATAGAAACATTGCAGTAACGAAACCCACTCCACACGTGGTGTAGCGTCGGAGGTTCTAACGGCGCTGAATACACAGGAACGCTCATGACATTGACCGTCAAAACCCTCCTCGAACTGGCCATGGCCAACCCCATCAACGCCGAAATCACAGCGCGCCTGCCCGCCCTCGGCGTTGACCAGTGCATGCTCACGGCGGGCTGCCTGTTCCAGGCGGTGTGGAATCATCAGTCGAACCTTCCCGCCGACCGAGGCGTAAAGGACTACGACGTTTTCTACTTTGATACGGACCTGTCCTACGAGGCTGAGGACAGAGTCATCCGCTCGGCCGAGCAGTTGTTTCAGGATTTGGGCGTCAACGTCGAGGTCAAGAACCAGGCGCGGGTGCACCTTTGGTACGGCGAGCGCTTTGGTCGGCCTTATCCGCAGCTGCACACGGCTAAACAAGGCGTTGATCGCTACTTGGTGGCGGGCACGTGCATCGGGCTGGAGATTGAAACGGGTGAAGTGTATGCGCCGTATGGGTTGGAGGATGTGGCGCAGGGTGTGCTGCGGATTAATCCTCATCACCGCGAGCCGGAGTTGTTTGCGGCCAAGGCCAAGAGTTATCAGGCGCGCTGGCCGTGGCTGAAGATTGTGGCGCCTGATTCTGTGTGAACTTTTACCCACTCCCCAGGCGTCTTATCCTGAAATGAACCCTGACCGCTGACACCAGCCAAGGACAGCTCATGATCTTGCTTATTTTCCTCATCGCCTGCGGCGCTGCCGCCAGCACCGGCATCATTTTCAAACCCGGCCAGTGGTACGAAGCCCTGGTCAAACCCAGCTTCACACCGCCTAACTGGCTGTTCCCGGTGGCCTGGACGGTCATCTATCTGCTGCTCGCCTGGGCCGGTTACCGCTTGACCATGATCCCCGGCAGCCAACTGGCTTTGGGCTTGTGGGCCGCGCAGATTGCGTTGAATACGCTGTGGACGCCGGTGTTTTTCGGCGCGCATCGCATCTTCGCCGCGATGGTGGTGATAGTGCTGCTGTGGCTGGTGGTGGCGGCGCTGGTGGTGATGGCGTTGCGTTTGGACGTGATCACCGGGCTGATCCTGTTCCCCTACCTGGCGTGGCTGAGTGTGGCGGCGGCGTTGAATTTCTCGATTCTTCGCAATAACCGCTGATGGCGCACACCCCCTGGCCTGCCAGCGAGCCGGAGCTGGCCGAGATGCGCGGCTTTAATAAAAAGCTCGCCTGGTTGCCGCGCTTTAAAATCCGCAACCGCATCACGCCGCGTGTGATCCAGGCGCTGCTGCGCGTCAGTCAAACGCTCAAGAAGGCCCCGGCGGCGCAAACCCATCTGGTGGGCTCGGTACCCGTGCGCATCCTGCGGCCGGCGGGTAAACCCAAGGGCGTGGTGCTGGATATCCACGGCGGTGGCTGGGTGATCGGCAATGCGCAGATGGACGATGACCTGAACCTGGGCATGGTGCAGGCGTGCGGCGTGGCGGTGGTGTCGGTGGATTATCGGCTGGCGGTCGATACGCCGGTCGAGGGGTTGATGGAAGACTGCTTGGCCGCCGCTCGCTGGCTGTTGGGCGACTGTCCTGAGTTTGCCGACCTGCCGGTGATCATTGTTGGTGAATCAGCGGGCGGCCATCTGGCGGCGACGACGTTGCTGGCGCTCAAGCAATGGCCGCAGTTGCTCGCGCGGGTGAGCGGGGCGGTGTTGTATTACGGGGTTTATGATTTGACCGGCACGCCGAGCGTACGCGCAGCCGGGCCGGACACGTTATTACTGGATGGCCCGGGGATGGTCGAGGCCTTGCGTATGCTCACGCCGGGGTTGAGTGATGAGCAAAGGCGGCAGCCGCCGTTGTCACCGTTGTATGGCGACTTTACGGGGTTGCCGCCGGCGTTGATGTTTGTCGGCGAGCTGGACCCGCTGAAGGATGACACGCTGTTGCTGGCAGAGCGGTGGGGGGCGGTGGCGCAGGTTGAGGCGCACTTGCTGCCGGAAGCTGCCCATGGGTTTATTCATTTTCCGGTGGCGCTGGCAAATAGTGTGCTGGTCTACAGCAGGGCGTGGATCACTCAACAGATCAATGGCCGCTACACAGGTGGAAAGTCTTCGTAGGATTTTGGCAGGTAGCCCCAAATTCTGAGTACGTCAGCCCGAACTTCAAACTCGAACCCGATGTGTGCAACGGCCTGGGATATTTCTTCCGTGTGGTCAATGAGCGTGTCCGGGCGCAGCATTCCCTTGGCGGGTGCAATGCTCCGCAGGCCGATATCGAACCACTCGACGTAAGCAAATGGAAACGGCAGGTGGTAAAACCACTCGGTATCCCAGCCCGAAATATAGCCTGTGACGGATTTGGATCGAAAGGATGGCCGCCACCCCTCAAGCTGGCGAAAGTGGTTAATCAGTTCATTCCACTTGGTGTTGTTAGCCGCGCTTGCCAGGTTTCTTGCCGCGACAGCGGCCTGTATTTGCTTGCGTTTTTTATCATTCTGGCCTGCGTCTGCCATTGGCAGTTCGTGCATATTCAGCCCTTTTGGCCCCTGTGCATCGGGGCGGCTATCTTAGCGCCCAGCCGCCGCAGGGCATTAGTCGTGCTGCCTGGCGTCGAATGAAGTCACCCATCTGGTTTCCATACCAACTAGGCACTTTGGCGGTTCGTTGATCAGTACGGCTGCATCGTCACCCTGATTCAGATAGGTCAGGTAATCACCCGTCTCAAAGGTGATGTTGAACCCAACAAGCGAGGCTGTCTGGTCCCTTGCTACATCGATAACCCCGTGAACCTCGGTGATGACCTTACCCACCAGAGACGGCACGGATAAGCTGGCAAACAGGTTTTCCCTACGCCACGAGCAACTGCTCGCGTCATCAAGCTCAAAGGCCTCAGCTATTTCCAGCGCAGATAGATCCGCCCCGACACTTTCGCCATCGCTTAGCAGGTACATCGTAACGTGCGCAAGGTCGTCGCATCGCCACTCGAGCGAACCTATGTCGTCGACGCTTTTCTCATCGTTGAAGTAATACTGGTCATGCGAAAGCTCGCGAAGCCGTTGGCCGACCAGCAAGCGTGCATGGCTTAGGTCTTGGCCGATTCTCTCGCGAGAGCGGGTATGACGGTTAACCATAGGGGGGCCTTTTCTGCGAATGGCATGGAACGGTACATTAGACTAAACATTGGCTTGCCCGCTGACGGATTTGTGAAGTAGTTGAACTTAAAACCTGATCAATAAGTCAGGATAAGCAGCTGCTTCTCTCCCCTCACAAGGATGCCACCATGCGCGAATACACCCTGAACTACCTGTTCAACGACGAGCCCCGCACCCACGTGTTTGAACTCAAACAGCCTGAACTACCATTGCATGAGGCGGCGATGCATGTGTTGCAATTGCATTTTGGCGATGCGGAGAATGGACTGATCCTGCCGCCTGCGGATGCGACGCCCGAGGAGATTCTGGAGCAGGCAGAGGTGGTGGGGATCACCCAGATCAAGGTTTTATGAACCAACGGCCCGTCCTCCAGGCAGTCACTGCCGCGGACAGTACTGCGGTGCTGGCCTTCGTGCTGGAGGCCCGCGCCGAGCTTTTCCCCAAGCTCAGCGCCACGGGAATGCCGGACGACCTGGCACGGTTTGAAGCGACCTACCTTCAAGGCGACGGCCAGTTCCTGATCGCTCGCGCCGAGGGCCAGATCGTCGCAGCCATTGGCTACTTGCCCTACGACGGCCGTTTTCCGCAGTTGGATTACCAAGGCCTCAAGACGGTGGAGGTGGTGCGCCTGTTCGTACTTCCAGCGTTTCGCCGTTCTGGTCTGGCAGGCGAGTTATACCGCGCACTGGAGGCCAAGGCGCGGGCGGATGGAGTGGAGGTGGTTTACCTGCATACCCATCCGTTTCTTCCTGGGGCGATTGATTTTTGGCTGCGGCAGGGGTTTGAGATTGTCGATGTCGAAGCCGATCCGGTGTGGCAGACGACGCATATGCAGCGGTATCTATAGCGCCGAAGACCTGATGTGGGAGCTGGCTTGCCGGCGGTGGCGGTGTGTCAGCTAAGGATATGGCACTGATCCACCGCTATCGCCGGCAAGCCAGCTCCCACAGTTCAATTGTGTTGTTTTGAGGTCCGCTGTTAGCTCATCAGTTCGAGCGCAGCCGCAAGATCTGCGCCCCATCAAACGGGTCTGTCAGGTAATGCGCCTGCACGCCAAACGTGTCTTGCAAACGCTGCGGCGTCAGCACTTCCAACGGCTTGCCCAGTGCCACCAACCGCCCGCGATCCAGCACCGCCAGCCGATCACACGTGAGCGCCTGGTTCAGGTCATGCAGCGCAATCAGGGTGGTCACCGGCAGCGCCTGCACGCCTTTCAAGATCGCCAGTTGATGCTGGATATCCAAGTGATTGGTCGGCTCATCCAGCAGCAGAATCTGCGGGCGTTGCGCCAGGGCGCGGGCGATGTGCACGCGTTGGCGTTCGCCGCCGGAGAGGCTGCGCCAGGCGCGGTGGCTCAGGTGGGTGGCGTCCACGTCATGCAGGGCCTGGTTGACGATGGCGTCGTCTGCGCCGGCCCACGGGCTCAGCGCCGACAGCCAGGGCGTGCGGCCCAACGCCACGGCGTCGAACACGCGGATGGCGTCGTCGGTGTCGGCCTGTTGTTCCACCACCGCCAGCTGTCGTGCAATGGCGCGCCGGGACAGGTCGCCCAGGCGTTGGCCGCCCAGGCGCACTTCGCCGCTGCCAGGCGTGCGTAACCCGGCCAGCAGTTTGAGCAGGGTGGATTTGCCGGAGCCGTTTGGGCCGACGATGCCGAGGGTTTCGCCTAAGGCCACGTCCAGGTGAACATCACGCAGTAACTCGGCGTCGCGCACCTTAAAACCCAGGCCCGTGCAACTGAGTACCGTCATCGCGCATTCCTCCGGCCGATCAGGATCAACGCAAACACCGGCGCGCCGACCAATGCCGTGACCACGCCGACCGGAATCACCTGGCCCTTGATCAAGGTGCGCGACAGCACATCGGCGGCAATCAAAAACAACGCGCCGCCCAAGGCGCTGGCCGGCAGCAACCGCGAATGCCCGGTGCCGACCAGCAGGCGCACCGCGTGGGGGATCACCAGCCCGACAAAGCCGATAGAGCCGACCAGCGACACCATCACCGCCGTCACCAGCGCCGCGCAGCCCACCAGTACAAACTGCACGCGGCGCACTGGAATGCCCAGCGACGCTGCCGAGTCGGTGCCGAAAGTGAACGCATCCAGCGCGCGGCGGTGCCACAGGCATACCGCCAAGCCTGCGACCGCCACCGGCACCGCCAGCCACACCGACGGCCAGCGCACGCCGCTGAGGTTGCCCAGCAGCCAGAACAGAATGCCGCGCGCCTGTTCGGAGCTGGCCGACTTGGTGATCAGGAACGCGGTGAGGGCATTGAACAGCTGCGAGCCGGCGATGCCCGCGAGGATGATCTGGCCGGTGCCGCTGGAAGAACCGCTGGCGCGCGCCAGCAAAATCACCAGTGCGAACGCCGCCATCGCCCCGACAAAGGCACCTGCCGAGAGTGAAATCAGCCCGCCGCCCACGCCGATCAGTGCCACCAAGACCGCGCCGGTCGAGGCGCCGGCGCTGATGCCCAGCAAGTAAGGGTCGGCCAGTGGGTTACGCAGCAACGATTGCAAGATCACCCCGCAGGTGGCCAACCCCGCACCGCACGCGGCGGCGACCAGGGTGCGGGTCAGGCGGTAGTTCCACACCACGCCTTCGTCGATCGGGTCCAGCACGTAGCCGGCGGCCAGCAGTTTATTGGCGAGTACTTGCAACACCACCTGCGGCTCGATAGCGGTTTCGCCGATGGCCACGCCGGCGAGTACGGCGAGCAACAGCAGTGTCAGGGCGAGTAGGGAGCGGATCATTTGTGCAGGTCGTAGCCGTCGATGGCGCCGGCCAGTTGTTCCAGGCCGTCGAACATGCGAATGCTGGCTTGCAGCGCCAGGGCGTCAATAATGATGATGCGGTTGTTTTTCACCGCGTCCATGTTGCGCGTGACGGGGTCGCTGCGCAGGAAGGCGAGTTTCTTTTCATGGTCGTCGGCCGGGTAGCGGCGGCGGTCCATGCGGGCGATCACCAGGAAGGTCGGGTTGGCCTTGGCGAGGGTTTCCCAGCCGACGGCTGGCCACTCTTCATCAGACTGTACGACGTTGCGCAGACCGAGGGTTTGCAGCATGAATTCGGGAATGCCCTTGTGACCAGCCACGTACGGGTCGCTGGCCATTTCGGCGCTGGAGAACCATACCAGCGCGCTGGCCTGCTTGAGGCCTTTGCCTTGGGCTGTGGCGACGGACTTGGCCAGGCGCGCCTTGAGTGCGTCGTTCAACTGCTGGCCGCGCGCTTGTACGTCGAAGATCTCGGCCAGTTGGCTGATGCTCTTATAGACAGTGTCGATGCGAAACGGCTCCAGCCGCGTGCCGTCGGCGCCGACGAGGTTGTCCTTGCCTTCGCAGTCGGAGGGCAGCAGGTAAGTGGGGATTTTCAATTCGTGGAATTGCTCGCGGGTGCCGACCACGCCCTGCGGGCCGACCACCCATTCCAGCTCTGCGGCCACCAGTTGCGGGCGCTTGGCGATCACCGCTTCGAAGCTCGGCTCGTTGTCGGCCAGGCGCTCGATGTTGTCGTTCTGAGCCTTGAATTGCGGCAATACGCTGTTGAACCACAGTGAAGTGCCAACCACGGTGTCGGCGACGCCCAAGGCATAGAGCATCTCGGTGGCGGCCTGGCCGATGGTCACGCTGCGCGCGGGCGCTTGCTGAAAGGTGAGGGTGCTGCCGCAGTTCTGCACCGTCAGCGGGTAAGCAGTCGGTGTGGCGTGGGCCAGGCCACAGAAGGCGAGGCCGGTGATCAGGGCGGTAACGCGTGGCAGCATGGGGCAATCTCCGGGAGAACCGTACGTGACAACAGGGGAGGTACGGCTCGGAAATACACCCACGGACGCTGCAGGTTTTGCAGGGCACGGATGGCCTTCCCGGACACCCCGCCGGTCAGTGATGTAGCTGGGCCGGCAGGTCTCCTGACTGATGCGTCGTCGCCTCGCTCCGGCCTTCCCGGGCAATGCCCAGTGGCGATGTGGAGCAGGCTCAGCACCTACAGTTGCGGGGGCAGTTTCGATTGGCGCGATGGGCTGCGCTTCGAATTCCCTATTAGTCCCGTTTGGGAACCGGCGCGGTATGGTAGTCGATCATGGCAACGAGGGGGAGCCTGATCCGCGCAATTGGCCTGTTGCAGCCACTGGGGTCTCTATCCCTTGGCATAGGGTGTACCATCAGTCTCTGTTCATCAGATATTAGTCAGACATGCCCACGCATAGCGAAGAGAGCCGCCGGATCGTAGCTTCTCTGGCGCACCGTGTTGGTCCGCACGCTGACACTGCAAGCATCGCCACGGCGATTGTTTCCATTTTGCAGGATATGGGCGCAGCACTGGCGCCCATTATCGGCCAGCAAGGCGTCGCCGCGCTGTACCGCCGCAGCTTCCATCTGTGCGTCTCGCCCCGTCCACGCCTGGCCGGCACCTATGACAGCGTGCCGGCCGCGATGGACCTGATTGCCCTCAAATCCGTACTCGTCGAGCAGAACGAAACCGATGCGCTGTTTTTCGGTGAGGTGTTGCTGACAACCCTCTACGAGCTTCTGACCACGCTGATCGGGCCTTCACTCACCGCACGTCTGCTGGTTGACGTGTGGAAGCCTTCTTCGAGCGACACCTCTTCGCAGGAAATTTCGCCATGAGCACCAAAGTGACTATCAACCGTCTGGCCACGGGTGTGCCAGGACTGGACGAGGTCCTGGGCGGAGGCCTGCCGGAGTTTTCGTTCAACTTGATCGCAGGCCCTCCTGGGTGTGGCAAAACCACCCTGGCGCACCAGATGATGTTTGCCCTGGCCACACCAGAGCGCCCAGCGCTGTTCTTTACCGTCCTCGGGGAGCCGCCGCTGAAGATGCTGCGTTATCAGCAGCAGTTCGATTTTTTCGACAGCGAAGCGATCAACCAGTCGATTCGCTACATCAATCTGGCCGACGACACCTTGGCCGGCGACCTGGACGAAGTGTTGCGGCGCATTGTCAGCGAGGTCGAGGCGCATTCGCCGTCGCTGGTGTTTGTTGACTCGTTTCGCTCCGTGGTGCTGGCCAGCCAGACCCAGCACAACCCGAACAACAACCTGCCGCAGTTCATCCAGCAACTGGGCATGTTGATGACCACGTGGCAGGCGACGACCTTCCTGATCGGGGAATACTTCACCGAAACCGACACCAACCCGATTTTCACCGTGGCCGACGGCCTGATCTGGCTGCGCCAGAGCGTCGAGCGCAACTCGATGGTGCGCAAGATGGAAATTATGAAGATGCGTGGCCAACCGACCTTGCCGGGGCTGCACACCTTCCGTATTGCCACTTCGGGCGTCAAGGTGTTCCCGCCGGCTGCTATCAATCGCGCAGTTGACGCGCCATCGACGTTCCCGATCACCCGCCTGAAAATGGGCGTGCCGGCACTCGATGAGATGCTCGGTGGCGGCCTGCCTCGCGGGTATTCGCTGTTGGTGGCCGGGCCATCAGGCTCGGGCAAGAGCATCCTGGCGGCGACCTTCCTGGCCGAAGGCGCGCGCAACGGCGAAACCGGGGTGATTGCGGTGTTTGAGCAACGGCCCAACCATTCGCAAAACCCTAAATTGGCCGAGTTGATCAAGCGCGACAAGATTGGTTTGGTGGACAGCCGCTCGCCGGACCTGTCCATCGACGAAATCGTGCAATTGCTGCTCGGCGAAATCAGCCGTTTGAACGCCACCCGCGTCGTCATCGACTCGCTGTCGGGCTTTGAACTGGCGCTGGCGCCGACCTTTCGCGCGGACTTTCGCGAGTCGCTGTCACGCATGGTGACTGCGCTGACCGCTGTGGGGGTCAGTGTATTGATGACCTCGGAGCTGGAAGACCGCTACACCGACCTGCGTTTCAGCCCTTACGGCACCGCGTTCCTGACCGACGCGATCATTGTGCAGCGCTATATCGAAGTCGAGAGCCGTTTACTGCGCATCATGGCGGTGGTCAAGGTGCGCGCCAGTGCCCATTCCGATCAACTGCGCCAGTACCACATCGACGATAACGGCCTGCAGATCCGCGACATGCTGCCCGAGCAGGAAGGGTTGCTGGGCGGGCGGCCGACCAAGAAAATTTCGACGGGAGCCAAACATGTGTGAGCCCGACTCATGAGTGACGGCGGCCGTAAGAATGACAGTGAGCTGAAGAATGCTGCTCACGAACTGTTCCTGCTTGGGCAAAAAACCGTGGAGGCGCGCGCCGTACTCGCCGCCCTGCAACAGCAATTGACTGACGCCAGCAGCCGTCTGGTGGATACCCAGCACGTCGAGCAGGTGATCGAGGCCAATCAGCAATTGGTGCTGGCGATTCTTCTCGCGCAGTCAGACGCGGTCAATCTGCCGCGTGTGGAGGAGCAGCGCCTTTACCAGGAGCTTCGCGAGGCGAATGCGCAATTGGTGATCGCGGCACTCAGCGCCCAAGACCTGCAGGCGACCGCCGAGCGTGCGCTGGGCCAGCAGAAAAGAATCCTGGCGATGGTCGCGCATGAGCTGCGTAACCCGTTAACACCGATCAGCATGATCGCCGAGCGCATGGTCCGGCTGCCGAGCGACCAGCTGCCGCGCATGCGTGAGCTGATCGAAGGCCAGGTGCAGCATATTTCACAACTGGTGGACGATTTGCTGGACGTGTCCCGCGTCAGCACGGGCAAGCTGCACATCGAACGCAGGGAGGTCGACATGCTGCAGATTCTGAGAAGCGCCATTGATGCGTGCGGCCCGGTGATGCGCGCGAAAAATCAGCGGTTCGATGCCCACCTGCCTGACGGCAGCTTGATGCTCATGGGTGACGCGGGGCGCCTTGCGCAAATTCTGCATAACCTGCTGGCGAATGCAGCCAAATACACGGCGGTGGGCGGTACCATTGTGATGTCTGTCAGCGTGGCGGATGAGTTGAGGATCAGCATTGCTGACAACGGCATTGGTGTGTCGGCCAAGGCGCTACCGTTTATCTTTGATCCTTACGTGCAGGATGAGCACGCCATCGGCTTTAACTGCTCTGGCTTGGGGATTGGCTTGACGGTGGTTCGCGAGCTGGTGGAGGCGCATGGCGGCAAGGTCACCGCCATCAGCGAGGGCAAGGGCTGTGGCAGTGAGTTTGTGGTGACGTTGCCGTTGTTGAATGCCTGATTAGCGCCGTCCTTTTGGCGAGCGGGCTTGCCACAACAATCCGCTCGCCACAGAAGGATTTGACTTACTTGCGATCCAACCAAACCGTCTGTGCATTGCAGAATTCCCGCACGCCAAAGTGCGACAACTCCCGCCCGAACCCACTCTTTTTCACACCGCCAAACGCCACCCGAGGGTCGGACACGCTGAAGGCGTTGACGAAGATCCCGCCGGTTTCCAGCTGGTTGGCGATATCCCGTGCCTTGGCCGAGTCGGTGGTGAAGATGCTGGCGGTCAGGCCGAACTCGCTGTCGTTGGCCAGGGCCACGGCGTGGTCGGCATCGCGGGCGGTGATGATCGAGGCCACGGGGCCGAACAGTTCCTGTTTGAACGAGGTCATTTGGTCGGTGACGTTGGCCAGCACGGTCGGCTCATAGTAGTTGCCGGCGCCGGGGACTTTGTTGCCGCCCAGCAACAGGGTCGCGCCTTCTTCCAAGGTGGCCTGGACCTGGCCATGCAGCTCGTCGCGCAGGTCGAAGCGGGCCATTGGGCCGACGTAGGTGCTGGTCGCAGTCGGGTCGCCCATCACCAACGCGCGGCTGGCTTCGAGGAATTTGGCGGTGAAGGCGTCCACCACGCCTTCTTCGATAATCAGGCGCTTGGCGGCGGCGCAGACTTGGCCGCTGTTCTGGAAGCGCCCGATCACAGCGGCCTGCACGGCGGCGTCGAGGTCGGCGTCATTGAGCACGATGAACGGGTCGGAGCCGCCCAGTTCCAGCACACATTTCTTCAGCGCCGCGCCAGCCTGTGAGCCGATGGCGATGCCGGCGCGTACGCTGCCGGTGAGGGTGACGGCGGCGATGCGTGGGTCGGCGATGGCCTGGGAGACGCCGTTGTTCGTCACGTTGACCACTTCAAAAATGCCTTCGGCGAAACCGGCTTTCTGGAACGCTTGCTGGATCAGGTAGGCGCTGCCCATCACGTTGGGTGCATGTTTGAGCACGTAGGTATTGCCGGCCAGCAAGGTCGGCACGGCACCGCGCAGCACTTGCCACACCGGGAAGTTCCACGGCATTACGGCGAAGATCGGGCCCAGCGGGCGGTATTCGATCTGCGCGCTGCCGTTGTCCACCAACGTCGGTTCTGGCGCCAGCATGGCCGGGCCTTGGGCGGCATACCACTCGGCGAGTTGCGCGCATTTTTCGATTTCGGCACGCGCCTGGGCGATGGGTTTGCCCATTTCCAGGGTGATCATCTGCGCCATGTCCTCGGCTTGATCACGCAGGGCAGCGGCCAAGGCCAGCAGCCATTCGGCGCGTTGGCTCACCGGCTGGCGGCGCCAGGTGCGGAAGGCAGCGGTGGCGCGGTTGAGCGCGGCGTCCAGTTGCGCCTCGGTTTCGTAAGGGTAGCTGGCGACTGTTTCGCCGTTGGCGGGGTTGATCGACAAGGCGTGGGTCTGGTGAGTGATAGCGTTCATGGCACCGTCCGGCTGAATGAGTGGAATGGATTGAGCCTACGGGGATGTATGTTTTCTGGAAACTGAATAATATTGAGGGGTTCGTTCTCAAATTGAGAATGATATTTGGGTTGGGACGCAGCGCTCCGGGCGCTATTCCCACGCAGAGCGTGCGAACGATCACCTTCACGATGGGAGAATGACTTGGACTTGGTGCAGCTGGAAATCTTCAAGGCCGTTGCCGAGCAAGGCAGCATCAGCGCGGCCGCGCAGTTGATTCATCGCGTGCCCTCGAACCTGACCACGCGCATCAAGCAGCTGGAGCAGGACCTGGGCGTAGAGCTATTTATCCGCGAGAAGAGCCGCCTGCGCTTGTCACCGGCCGGGTGGAATTTCCTCGGCTATACGCGGCGTATTCTTGATTTGGTGCAAGAAGCCCGCGCCACGGTGGCGGGGGAGGAGCCCCAGGGCGCTTTTGCCCTGGGGTCGCTGGAGAGCACGGCGGCGGTGCGTATCCCCGCGTTGCTTGCGGCGTACAACCAGAAGCACACCAAGGTCGAGCTGGACCTGAGCACCGGGCCGTCGGGCACGATGATCGAGGGCGTGTTGTCCGGGCGCCTGGCGGCGGCGTTTGTCGATGGGCCGGTGTTGCATGCGACGCTGGAGGGCGTGGCAGTGTTTGAGGAAGAGATGGTGGTGATCGCACCGCTGCACCACGCGCCGATCACGCGCGGGCAGGATGTGGCGGGGGAGAGCATCTACACCTTTCGCTCGAACTGCTCGTATCGGCATCACTTCGAACGCTGGTTCTCACAGGACGGCGCGGTGCCGGGCAAGATCTTCGAGATGGAGTCCTACCACGGCATGCTCGCCTGCGTCAGCGCCGGGGCCGGCCTGGCGCTGATGCCGCGCAGCATGCTGGAGAGCATGCCGGGGTTTACCGCGGTGAGTGTGTGGCCGTTGAGCGACGCGTTCCGCATCCTGAATACCTGGCTGATCTGGCGCCGGGGCACGGTGTCGCAGAGTTTGAACAGTTTTGTGAAGTTGTTGGAGGAGAGCGTTCTGCAGGCGAAGTAGATCCCGTGTGGGAGCTGGCTTGCCTGCGATAACGGTGTATCAGTGATAGCGGTATCAGCAGGTCTGACGCTATCGCAGGCAAGCCAGCTCCCACCGTTGATCTTTGTTAACCGCCGAACTGGAAGGTGCCCATCGCCAATTTGGCCATGATCGCCGTCGCACCCAACTGCACCAGCCACAAGGCCAGTCCACCGAGGAACACGCCGAGGGCCACTTGCAGCACCAGGCTTTTCTCGCGCTTGGCTTGCGGCGCGCGCGGGGTGTAGTCATGCAGTTCGTCGCGGTCAGCGCGCAGGTCCAGGTCGTCGTTTCTCATAGGGCTCTCACAGCAAAGGGGCAGTCGGGGTTCAGTCTAGGGCTGGTTGCGGCAAGCAGCGAGGTTTTCTTCCTGTGGCGAGCGGGCTTGTCGAATCGACAAGCCCGCTCGCCACAAAAAAGGGGAAGCCACTAAATGGCTTCCCCTTCATCACAACCATTACAGGCTTACAGCACCTGAACAATCGCCTTTGTCACGGCACCAATGTTCGCCTGGTTCAGCGCCGCCACGCAGATGCGGCCGGTGTCGAGTGCGTAGATACCAAACTCAGTGCGCAGGCGGGTGACTTGCTCAACGGTCAGGCCGGAGTAGGAGAACATCCCGCGCTGGCGGCCGACGAAGCTGAAGTCGTGGCCCGGGGCTGCCTTGGCCAGTTCCGCCACCATCTGCTCACGCATGCCACGGATGCGCAGGCGCATTTCGGCCAGTTCCGCTTCCCACTGGGCGCGCAGCTCAGGGTTGTTCAGCACGGCAGCCACGATTGCTGCGCCGTGGGTCGGCGGGTTGGAGTAGTTGGTGCGGATCACACGCTTGACCTGGGACAGGATGCGCGCGCTTTCTTCCTTGGATTCGCTGACGATCGACAGCGCGCCCACGCGTTCGCCGTACAGCGAGAACGACTTGGAGAACGAGCTGGACACAAAGAAGGTCAGGCCCGACTCGGCGAACAGGCGTACTGCGGCGGCGTCTTCGTGGATGCCGTCGCCAAAGCCCTGGTAGGCCATGTCGAGGAATGGCACCAGGTTTTTCGCCTTGACCACGTCCAGCACTTGTTGCCAGTCGGCTGGGCTCAGGTCGACGCCGGTCGGGTTATGGCAGCAGGCGTGCAGTACCACGATGGACTGTGGCGGCAGGGCGTTGAGGTCTTCGAGCAGGCCGGCACGGTTTACGTCGTGGGTGGCGGCGTCGTAGTAGCGGTAGGTCTGCACCGGGAAGCCGGCTTTTTCGAACAGTGCCTGGTGGTTTTCCCAGCTTGGGTCGCTGATGGCAACCACGGCATTGGGCAGCAGTTGCTTGAGGAAGTCAGCGCCGATTTTCAGCGCGCCGGTGCCGCCGACCGCTTGTGCGGTGATGACACGGCCGGCGCTCAGCAGCGGCGAGTCAGCGCCAAACAGCAGCTTTTGCACGGCCTGGTCGTAGGCGACGATCCCGTCGATCGGCAAGTAGCCACGGGCGGCGTGTTGCGCCACGCGAATGGCTTCCGCTTCGGCAACGGCACGCAAGAGTGGAATCTTCCCCTCTTCGTTGCAGTAAACGCCCACGCCAAGGTTGACCTTGGTGGTTCGTGTATCGGCGTTGAATGCTTCGTTGAGGCCCAGGATTGGATCGCGTGGTGCCATTTCGACAGCGGAGAACAGGCTCATTTTTGCGGCAGCTCTATGGGGGAATGGAGGGACGTGTCGCGCTCCAGCCGAATGCACTAGAGCGGTGCACAAACGGGGAGCTAGTATAGAGGCCATCCAGGCTGAGGGCGACAGCCGAAACGGCTTTTCGGCCAAGTTTTTCGGTTTATTTGCCGACCATTAGTCTTATTGCAACATGGGGCCACGACGGCAGGTAGGACGATTACCTTGAAACCCGTGACATTCGGCACCACTTCTACAGCTATCATGGTTTTTTCCTGCAACCTGCGATGACTATTCGCGGGTTGCTGAGCTTTTTCGTCCCTGGCGGTTTCGAGTCTGGGGTGACTTCACGAGGTACGTTATGTCGGATTTCCAGCTCGTCACCCGCTTTGAACCCGCCGGCGATCAACCCGAAGCCATTCGCCTGATGGTCGAGGGCATCGAAGCCGGCCTGGCGCACCAGACGCTGCTCGGGGTGACCGGTTCAGGCAAGACCTTCAGCATCGCCAACGTGATTGCGCAGATCAATCGCCCGACCTTGGTGCTGGCGCCGAACAAGACCCTGGCCGCGCAGCTGTACGGCGAGTTCAAGGCGTTCTTCCCGAACAACGCGGTGGAGTACTTCGTTTCCTACTACGACTACTACCAGCCCGAAGCCTACGTGCCGTCGTCCGATACCTTCATCGAGAAGGATGCGTCGATCAACGACCATATCGAGCAGATGCGGCTGTCAGCGACCAAGGCGCTGCTGGAGCGTAAGGACGCGATCATCGTCACCACGGTGTCGTGCATCTACGGTCTGGGTAGCCCCGAAGCCTATTTGAAGATGGTGTTGCACGTTGATCGCGGCGATAAACTCGACCAGCGCGAGCTGTTGCGTCGCCTGACGAGCTTGCAGTACACCCGCAATGACATGGACTTCGCACGCGCCACCTTCCGTGTGCGCGGCGACGTGATCGACATCTACCCGGCCGAATCCGACCTGGAAGCGATCCGCATCGAGCTGTTTGACGATGAAGTCGAGAGCCTGTCGGCCTTCGACCCGTTGACCGGTGAGGTGATCCGCAAGCTGCCGCGCTTCACCTTCTACCCGAAAAGCCACTACGTGACCCCGCGCGAAACCCTGATGGGCGCCATTGAAGGCATCAAGGGCGAGTTGGTTGAGCGCCTAGAGTATTTGCGCGCCAACAACAAGCTGGTGGAAGCCCAGCGCCTGGAGCAGCGCACGCGTTTCGACCTGGAGATGATCCTGGAGCTGGGCTACTGCAACGGCATCGAAAACTACTCGCGCTACCTTTCGGGCCGCGAATCCGGGCAGGCGCCGCCCACTCTGTTTGATTACCTGCCGGACGACGCTTTGCTGGTGATCGACGAATCCCACGTCAGCGTGCCGCAGGTCGGTGCGATGTACAAAGGTGACCGCTCGCGTAAAGAAACCTTGGTGGAGTACGGCTTCCGCCTGCCGTCGGCGCTGGATAACCGGCCGATGCGTTTTGACGAGTTTGAAAGCATCAGCCCGCAGACGATTTTTGTCTCCGCCACGCCGGGTAACTACGAAGCCGAACACGCGGGGCGTGTGATTGAGCAACTGGTGCGCCCGACCGGCCTGGTGGACCCGCAAATCGAAATCCGCCCGGCGCTGACCCAGGTCGATGACTTGCTTTCGGAAATCACCAAGCGCGTGGCTTTGGAGGAGCGGGTGCTGGTCACCACGCTGACCAAGCGCATGTCCGAAGACTTGACTGACTACCTGGCCGACCACGGCGTGCGCGTGCGCTATTTGCACTCGGACATTGACACTGTGGAACGTGTGGAAATTATCCGTGACCTGCGCCTGGGCACCTTTGATGTGCTGGTGGGGATCAACCTGCTGCGCGAAGGCCTGGACATGCCGGAAGTGTCGCTGGTGGCGATCCTAGATGCCGACAAGGAAGGCTTCCTGCGTTCCGAGCGCTCGCTGATCCAGACCATCGGCCGTGCGGCACGTAACCTCAATGGTCGCGCGATTCTGTACGCGGACCGCATCACCGGCTCCATGGAGCGGGCGATTGGCGAGACCGAGCGCCGCCGTGACAAGCAGATTGCCTACAACCTGGAGAACGGCATCATCCCCAAAGGTGTCTTCAAGGATGTCGCCGACATCATGGAAGGCGCCACCGTGCCCGGCTCGCGCAGCAAGAAGCGCAAGGGCATGGCCAAGGCGGCCGAAGAAAGCGCCAAGTACGAGAACGAATTGCGCTCGCCAAGTGAGATCACCAAGCGCATCCGGCAGTTGGAAGAGAAGATGTACCAGTTGGCGCGCGATCTTGAGTTTGAAGCGGCGGCGCAGACGCGCGATGAGATCGGCAAGCTGCGGGAGCGGTTGTTGGCTGTTTGATATGTAGAGGCTGTGATGGCTTCTTCGCGAGCAAGCCCGCTCCCACATTCGACCGCATTCTCATGTTGGAAATCGGTCAACTGTGGGAGCGGGCTTGCTCGCGAATGGCAGCGCCGCGGTCTACCAGATTCACCCAGGCTGGAGCCCAAGCACCCCAGGCTGTTACCATTCGCCCCTTGTTTCAATTTTCAGCTTTATCGCCCACTCGAGACCTGCCATGACCACCGTCCGCACGCGCATTGCGCCATCGCCTACTGGGGATCCCCACGTCGGCACTGCCTACATCGCCTTGTTCAACTACTGCTTCGCCAAGCAGCACGGCGGTGAATTCATCCTGCGGATCGAAGACACCGATCAAGTGCGTTCGACCCGTGAGTCGGAACAGCAGATTTTCGATGCGTTGCGCTGGTTGGGCATTACCTGGGCAGAAGGCCCGGACGTTGGTGGCCCGCACGGCCCGTATCGCCAGAGCGAGCGCAGCGACATCTACAAGCAATACACCCAGCAATTGGTCGACATGGGCCATGCCTTCCCGTGCTTCTGCACCGCGGAAGAACTGGACCAGATGCGCGCCGAGCAACAGGCGCGTGGCGAAACCCCGCGCTACGACGGCCGCGCGCTGCTGCTGTCCAAAGAAGAAGTGGCCCAGCGCCTGGCCGCCGGCGAGCCCCACGTTATCCGCATGAAAGTGCCGAGTGAAGGCGTGTGCGTGGTGCCGGACATGCTGCGCGGTGACGTCGAGATCCCGTGGGACCGCATGGACATGCAGGTGCTGATGAAGACCGATGGCCTGCCGACGTACTTCCTGGCCAACGTGGTCGACGACCACCTGATGGGCATCACCCACGTGCTGCGCGGCGAAGAATGGCTGCCGTCGGCGCCGAAACTGATCCTGCTTTATGAGTACTTTGGCTGGGAACAGCCGCAGTTGTGCTACATGCCGCTGCTGCGTAACCCGGACAAGAGCAAGTTGTCCAAGCGCAAGAACCCGACCTCGGTAACCTTCTACGAGCGCATGGGCTTTATGCCCGAAGCGATGCTCAACTACTTGGGCCGCATGGGCTGGTCGATGCCGGACGAGCGCGAGAAGTTCTCGCTGCAGGAAATGGTCGATAACTTTGACCTGTCCCGCGTCTCCCTGGGCGGGCCGATCTTCGACATCGAGAAGCTGTCGTGGCTCAACGGCCAATGGCTGCGTGACCTGCCGGTGGAAGAATTCGCCAGCCGCGTGCAGCAGTGGGCGTTGAACCCCGAGTACATGATGAAGATTGCACCGTTGGTGCAGGGCAGGGTGGAGACGTTCAGCCAGGTCGCACCGTTGGCGAGCTTCTTCTTTGCCGGTGGCGTGAACCCGGACGCCAAGCTGTTTGAATCCAAGAAGCTCTCGGGCGATCAGGTTCGCCAGTTGATGCAGTTGATCCTGTGGAAGCTCGAAAGCCTGCGTCAGTGGGAGAAGGATGCGATCACCGCGACGATTCAGGCGGTGGTCGAGTCCCTGGAACTGAAATTGCGCGATGCCATGCCGCTGATGTTTGCTGCGATCACCGGGCAGGCCAGTTCGGTGTCGGTACTCGATGCGATGGAAATTCTCGGCCCAGACCTGACGCGTTTCCGTCTGCGCCAAGCCCTTGATTTGCTTGGTGGTGTGTCGAAGAAAGAAAACAAAGAGTGGGAAAAGCTGCTGGGTGCTATCGCCTAAGCAACCTGCGGTAACGATAAAACCCCGGTTTTCCGGGGTTTTAACGGTAAGTGATTGTTATCCCGGCAAAAAATTTTGGAAATTGTTGAAAATAAATTTGACAGCCTTTCAAACCGCCATTAAGATTCGCCCCGTCCTCACCGATGAGGGGCTATAGCTCAGCTGGGAGAGCGCTTGCATGGCATGCAAGAGGTCAACGGTTCGATCCCGTTTAGCTCCACCAATTTACAGGTTCAAGGTCTGGCCACACCGTCCTTGAATTGATCAGGTCTCGGCTCTGATCGGTTGTACAGAAGGTTTTGTCCCCTTCGTCTAGTGGCCTAGGACACCGCCCTTTCACGGCGGTAACAGGGGTTCGAGTCCCCTAGGGGACGCCAGTTTCAACAAGCAGCTCGAAAGGTCTGCTGCGTCGCGAGACGAAAAATCTGGGGCTATAGCTCAGCTGGGAGAGCGCTTGCATGGCATGCAAGAGGTCAACGGTTCGATCCCGTTTAGCTCCACCAATTTTACAGGTTCAAGGTTCTGGCCACACCGTCCTTGGATCGACCAGTCTCAGCCTGGTCAGTGTATAGAAGGTTTGTGTCCCCTTCGTCTAGTGGCCTAGGACACCGCCCTTTCACGGCGGTAACAGGGGTTCGAGTCCCCTAGGGGACGCCACGATTACCCGCTCTGCGGGATTTTTAAGGGTCATTCAATTATTGAATGGCCCTTTTGTTTGTCTGGCGTTTGGCCAATCCTCTCCTCAATT
Organism: Pseudomonas sp. ArH3a; assembly: GCF_022648765.1. Lineage (NCBI taxonomy): Bacteria > Pseudomonadati > Pseudomonadota > Gammaproteobacteria > Pseudomonadales > Pseudomonadaceae > Pseudomonas > Pseudomonas sp. ArH3a. Next base: position 4,718,540 of record NZ_CP080330.1, on the reverse strand, counting down.
CCAATTTTCTGTCCTGACCAGTGGTCATGCCTGTCGCTTGCTAAATATTATTATGGTAATAATATTCAACCCATGAGAGACGGAGGCAACCATGAGCGATAAAAAAGCGCAAACCCGCGAACGCATTTTGCGGGCCGCCAGCGCGGCGTTGATCCAGCGCGGCCCGGCCGAGCCGAGTGTCGGCGAAGTCATGGGCGCGGCAGGGCTTACGGTCGGTGGTTTCTACGCGCACTTTGAAAGCAAGGACGCGTTGATGCTGGAGGCCTTCACCCAATTATTGGCTCGGCGGCGCGCGTCCGTCGACGACATGGACGCGCAACTGACCGGTGAGGAGCGCAGAGGCCTGGTGGCGGCGTTTTACCTGTCGCGCAAGCACCGTGACTCTACGGATCAAGCCTGCCCGATACCGGCCACTGTGGGCGAGATGAGCCGCCTGCCGGATGAGTTTCGCCAGGCACTCAACGAGCATACGGAGTTGATGGCTGCCCAGTTGGCTGCCAGCCCCGAAGACACCGACAAGGCCCTGGCCGACATGGCGTTGATGATCGGTGGCCTGGCCTTGGCCCGCGCCCTTGGGCCGTGTGAGTTGTCCGACCGTGTATTGCGTGCTGCCAAGTCGGCGGTGCGCTGAAAAAGGAGGCGCATGATGGGCGCATTAACCTGGATCCGTGGCTTTAATGGCACCGTCGGCCGCTTGGCGCCGCGCATGGTGGCCAGCAAGTTGCGCCGTACCTTCATGACGCCTCGTAACCTGCCGCTGCGTGAGTGGGAGCTGTCGTCGCTGGCGCAATCGGAGCGCATCACCCTGCGCTTTGGGTTGTCGGCGTTGCGTTGGGGCCAAGGCCCTGCGGTGCTGCTGATGCACGGCTGGGAAGGGCGTCCCACGCAGTTCGCCAGCCTGATTACAGCGTTGGTGGATAACGGTTATTCAGTGATTGCCTTGGATGGCCCGGCTCATGGTCGTTCGCCGGGGCGTGAAGCACATGTGCTGCTGTTCGCACGCGCTATGCTCGAAGCCGCCGCTGAACTGCCGCCGTTGCGCGCGGTGGTGGGGCATTCCATGGGCGGCGCCAGTGCGATGCTGGCGGTGCAACTGGGGCTGCGTACCGAGGCCTTGGTGAGTATTGCCGCGCCGTCGCGCGTCCTCGATGTGCTGCGCGGTTTTGCCGGCATGGTCGGTTTGCCGCCACGGGCGCGCTCGGCGTTCATCCAAGAGGTCGAGTTGACCCTTGGTATCCCGCTTAAGCACTTGGATGTGGCGCACTACCAGATGAATATCCCCGGCCTGATCGTGCACGCCGAAGACGACACCTTCGTTCCGGTCAAAGCCTCGCAAGCCATCCATGACGCTTGGTTCGACAGCCGCCTGCTGCGCTTGGAGCAGGGTGGCCACCAACGAGTCCTGGCTGACCCTCGGGTGATCGATGCCGTGTTGGCGCTGCTGGCGGGCCGCCGTTTACAGGAGCGGCAGACCGCCTGATACACTTCCCGTCGACATTAAGCGACGGGAGCAAGGCATGGGCTGGGATTTGGCAACGCCGTTTATCATCGACCTGCAGGTCGGCGCTGAAGACATCGACGGCCTGGGGCACGCCAATAACGCGGTGTACGTGTCCTGGTTGGAGCGTTGCGCCTGGCGCCATTCTCAGCGCCTGGGGTTGGACCTTACCGAGTACCGCCGCCTCGACCGCGCCATGGCCGTCGTTCGCCATGAGATCGACTACCTGGCGGCGGGTTACGAGGGCGATGAGTTGCAACTGGCCACCTGGATCGTCGACTGGGATCGGCGCTTGAAAATGACGCGTCGCTTCCAGTTGGTACGCCCTCGCGACGGCGCGACATTGCTGCGCGCGCAAACTACTTTTGTCTGCATCGAGCTGTCCACGGGTAAGCCCAAGCGTATGCCGGCCGAATTTCTCGACGGCTATGGCCCTGCGCTGACGGGGGGTTAACGTTTACTGTGGGAAACCCAGTAAACTGCGCCACGATTTTTGTTGAGTGTTTTCCATGCAAATTGCTTTGGCGCCCATGGAGGGGTTGGTCGACAACATCCTGCGCGATGTGCTGACCCGCGTGGGCGGTATTGACTGGTGCGTGACCGAGTTCATTCGCGTCAACGACCGCCTGCTCACCCCTGCCTATTTCCACAAGCTCGCCCCGGAACTGCTGCACGGTGCCCATACCGCAGCGGGCGTGCCGCTGCGCGTGCAGTTGCTGGGCTCCGACCCGGTGTGCCTGGCGGAAAACGCCGCGCTGGCTTGTGAGTTGGGGTCACAAGTGATCGACCTCAACTTCGGTTGCCCGGCCAAGACCGTCAACAAGTCCCGTGGCGGCGCAGTATTGCTCAAGGAACCGGAGCTGCTTAACCAGATCGTCGAGCATGTGCGGCGTGCCGTCCCGGCGCATATCCCGGTGACCGCCAAGATGCGCCTGGGCTTCGATAGCCCCGACGGTGCGCTGGTGTGCGCCACGGCCCTGGCCGAAGGCGGCGCAGCGCACATCGTGGTGCATGCGCGCACCAAGGCCGATGGCTACAAGCCGCCGGCGCATTGGGAGTGGATCCCACGGGTGCAGGACGTGGTTAAGGTGCCGGTATTCGCCAATGGCGATATCTGGAGCGTCGAAGACTGGAGGCGCTGCCGTGAAATCAGTGGCGTCGAAGACATCATGCTCGGCCGTGGCCTGGTGGCACGCCCTGACTTGGCGCGGCAGATCGCGGCGGCGCGGGCGGGCGAAGAGGTGGTGGAAATGACTTGGGCGCAGATGCAGCCGATGCTCCACGAGTTCTGGCGCCAATCGGTGGCGCAACTGACGGAAAAGCAGGCGCCGGGCCGTTTGAAGCAGTGGTTGGCGATGCTGACGCGCAATTACCCCGAGGCGGTGGAGCTGTTTACCGCGATGCGCCGGGAAACCGAGCTGGAGCAGGTCAGCCGTCTGCTCGGCATGCCGCACCCCATCGCGGTCTGAGGCGTTAAGTTTTCTTATTTCACCTGAAAAGGGCGCCACTGGCGCCCTTTTTTTCGCTCGCGAGTTAGCACAAAAGTTTGGCGAATAGGTGTTTTATTATTGTCGTTTAGTTGCGCTTTTTCAGTGTATTAACGCGTGTGACGCTTCCTCGTCGTCAAGAGCGGCTTAAATCGCGGCCTTGTCAGAAAAGTCCATGGGGCAAAGTCTGATAATGCCCATTGGTTTCCTTATATGAACGCCGAATTTCGGAACTCGATAGCCTAACTTTCCACCTATGTCAGGACTGTGAAGCAGCGCTGTTGTTTCCAGCGAATAAACTATTGATGTTCTGATCCGTTAATACGGTCGGGCTTTGTTGAATAAGGAACTACTAATGTCTCTATCGGTTAATAACCCGTCGCTTGTAAAGATTGATGTCCCTTCTCTCGATCGGAACGCTGTCTCGGCCTCTAAAGTTGGCGGGGGAGATAACACCCAGGCCCCGAGTTCAAATGCCAACATCACACCACTGCACAATGACAGTTCACGGTTCTCGCCCAATGAAGTCATGATCCCTGGCGCAGCGCTCACCAAGTTGTTTGACATGCTTGAGATGGTCTTCAAAGCCATGCGGGAGATGGTTTACGGGAAAAACCTGACGCCCGACACTTTGACCGGGTCAGGTCAATTGCCGAACGGTAAGCCGCAGGTGCTCGGTTTGCCGGCGAATGCTGATGCAGTCAGGCAGCCGAATATGCCGGGTGCGGGCAGGTTACTGGGGAATTCTGAAACAGGTAAGCAGGCAAATGTGCCGTTGAATGCTGAAGCAGGCAAGCAGGCGAATGTGCCGGTGAATGCTGAAGCCGGCAAGAAGATGGATTTGCCGTTGAATCCTGAAGCGGGCAAGAAGGCGAACGTGCCGGTGAATGCTGAAGCCGGCAAGAAGACGGATTTGCCGTTGAATCCTGAAGCAGGCAAGAAGGCGAATGTGCCGGTAAATGCTGAAGCCGGCAAGAAGACGGATTTGCCGTTGAATCCTGAAGCCGGCAAGAAGGCGATTGTACTGGTGAAAGCGGATGCCGATAAGCAGGCGGACGCACCGGTGAATCCTCCAGCAGGTAAGCGTACGAATGTGCCGGATGCACGCACGCAGCACTTGACGACATCCTACCCGCCAGCACCGAGCCCTGATGTCACCGTAACCAATGATGCCAGGACAAACGTCCATTTGAACGTTAACGTCAATTCTTGCCACTGCCCTGATGCGAAGGCGTTGCCGGATAACGGTCCAAGGCCCAAGCCTGAGGTTTCGACCACCGTTACGCCTGCGCACGGGACGGACCACCCGCCAATCGTGACGACCACTATCACGCCTAGGGGCAAGGCCGAACTCCCAAGCCAGCCGCCGGCCCAGACGCTTAAGGATAAGGCCGAACTCCCAAGCCAGACGCCGGCCCAGACGCCTAAGGACAAGACCGAGCACCCAAGCGCGCCGCTGATCCAGACGCCTAAGGACAAGACTGAGCACCCAAGCGCGCCGCTGATCCAGACGCCTAAGGACAAGACCGAGCACCCAAGCGCGCCGCTGATCCAGACGCCTAAGGACAAGACCGAGCACCCAAGCGCGCCGCTGATCCAGACGCCTAAGGACAAGACCGAGCGCCCAAGCGCGCCGCTGATCCAGACGGCTACGGACAAGACCGAGCGCCCAGGCGCGCCGCTGATCCAGACGCCTAAGGACAAGACCGAGCGCCCAAGCGCGCCGCCGATCCAGACGGCTAAGGACAAGACCGAGCGCCCAAGCGCGCCGCTGATCCAGACGCCTACGGACAAGACCCACCCACCAGCCGCGACCCCTCTTACGGTTGTAAATCCACGGCCATCGCCTGAAGCCCCCACCAGCCCAGGCCCCGCGGAAGATCATTTTGATCTAAGCCATTGGCAGCCAAAATTCAGGCCGAATTTCAGGCGCTGATAGTGTCGACTCTGTTTTAACTTCTTGAGTAGTGCAGGTACTTCTTCGGCTATGACCCGCGAGGAAGTGCCTGCTGATGGGGGAACATATGTCTGGTTGTTCAATTAATAATATTGCGCCTGTCGTCAATGTAAGGCGGGTAATAAACATTGATTCGCGTCCGCCCAGTAATGAACTAGAGCCTCAACTAAAACTCTTCATGAAAGAAGCTGCTCCGCATTTTCGTGATCCCTTCCTCGGCGTACCGGAGAGCACGCTGGCGGTCGCCAATGTCTCAGGCGCAGCTCATTCGCTGGCGGCTCTGCTTACTTCCTTTTTTACTCGGCTACTCAGTTTGGTATCGGATAAGCAAGCTACACCAGTGCCTGTCATACCTGCTCCCACACCCACACCGCAGGTTACTCCGCCGCTAGTTGTGACCGAGCCCATAGTGCCCAACAACACGCCCAGCGTCGCAGCCAACATCCCGGGACTTTCAAGCAAACAAGGCGGCGCGAAGCCGGACAATATCTGGAGTGGATTCCGCCAAGGCCCTGATGGCAATTGCGTGACGGTATCTGCGATCAAGGCGGCGATGTATCGATTTGGTCAAAGCCCCACAGATATCTACAAGCAAGTGACCAGGGTGGGCGACGGTTACCGAGTGGTAATGCGCGATGGCTTTCAGCTCACCTTGACTGATAGCGAATTGGCCGAAGCTGCACGGAGCTCGAAATTCATCGGGCGAGACCACGAGATGCTCAAGGATGCGCACTTTCTATTTGCGGTCAGTGCCAAGCGCGCGCAGATGGAAAACAACGATCACACGGCAGGCAGGAGTTATCAGGCTGCGATTCGCAGCCTGAATGATGGTGAGGATGAAGACGGGCCGGGGGAGGGGTTCCTACGACTGGGGTTGCGTCAGCACATGAGAACCGTCCCTGTAAGAGATCTCGCCCGTGGACAAGTGGGCATGTGCAATCGCAGGAGGCATTCGGTGGCGGTTATCAACGGTCGTGAAGAGTTATGGGGGCGCCCGGGCTCGGCGCCGGTTTGGGGGCAGGCGATAGCGCTTGTCTAGTGGTCGACGGGTTGGGCCATAGGCGATGCAGTTTTGGCGCGACTCACTTCACCGCGGCCCGGCTTTTTTTTGCAGGTTATTGCTTTGTAAAGTCTCAGGAAACCAGTGAATGAATATCCCAGTAAGTAATTATCCAGGCGCGCCCGCCAAAGGGCAGGGCTACGTGGCTTCGGTGTTTTCGTCAAAGCAAGTAGGGGAAAAGCCCGCGGATGTCACGCGGGCATTCAACTCGGGGCAAAGGCAATTTGGTGAGAACTTTGACAGCAGCACCCACGAGGCCGTCATCAAGCTGATGATGCAAACCTTGGGTCAACATCCGGCAGGCATGTTCAAAACGCTGACCGCCGTCGGTGATGGGTATCACATCACCATGAAGGACGAGTTCAAGGTTCAGCTGTCTCACCAGGAACTGGAGCAGGCCACGCAAGCCTCACGCTTCAGTGGAAACGATGCCGGTGCGGTAAAGGACGCCAACTTTGTGTTTGCGGCCTTTGTAAAGCGCAAGCAACTTATAGGGGGGTACCCGACATTTGCAGCGGCGCTGGCAAAGACGCTGGAGGGTGAGACCACCCAGCGGTGCCTACAGGGCATGGGGATGTACGGCCTTTCTCAATACGTTTCGTCGAGTGACATGGCGGCCAAGGGAGGGGCGGGCGTCCTGGAAACACATAACTTTGGCTCTGCGTTGGTTGTGGAGGGTGTGAGGCATGAGTACGGCGAACAACGTAAGGCGGATCGGGGTTACGGGTATGTCTTGTTTGATGACAAGCCGAGCCCTGCCGACGACGCCAGACGGGTCAACGATATCGTTTCCGGCATGTCGCCCGCGCAGATCTGGGATGGTTTTTATCAAGGCGAGAAAGACAATTGCGTTACGGTATCGGCGATCAAGGCCGCCATCATTCGGTTCTGGCAGGATCCCAAGGGAATCTTCGAGCGCATTCAGGTCACCCCGGACGGCTTTGAGGTGGTCATGAGGGATTCCTTCAGGCTGCAGGTGACCCATGAGGAAATGAACCAAGCTGCCGCCGCGTCGAACTTCCATGGCAGTAGTCCTAAGCTGCTCAATTACGCCATCTTCTTGTACGCGGTCAGTGCCAAACGTGCGCAGATGGAAAACAACGACTTTCGCGCCGGGGAGAGTTTTGCGAAGGCGTTGGATACCCTCAATGACGGCGAGGCCCCAGGGGAGGCGCTTCGGCGGCTGGGGTTGTTTGGCTATATACGTAACAGCACGCTCGATGAGCTGGTCAGGGGGGCGATTGGCACGCTGGGGGACAACGTACACTCAGTCGCAGTGGTCAACGGGTCGCTTGATTACTATGGGCAAAAGCAGGACTTGGCGTCATCGCACTGGATGAACACTGGGTTTCACGTATTGAAACTGGTGTGACGCTTACCCCAGCAAGCGCCTGAACCCCTCGATCGACAGTGGCCGACTGTGCAAATAGCCCTGGTACAAATGGCAGCCCAGCTTCTGCAGGAACGCCAGTTGTTCCGGGGTTTCCACGCCTTCGGCAATCACTCCCAGGTTCAAACTGTGGGCCATGGCCACAATGGCGCGGATGATTTCGGCGTCGTTGGGGTCGTGGGTTGCATCGCGCACAAAGGACTGGTCGATTTTCAGCGCATCCACCGGCAGGCGCTTGAGGTAGGTCAGCGACGAGTAGCCGGTGCCGAAATCATCCATAGCAAAACTCACGCCGAGCTTTTTAAGGCGGCGCATCTTAGCCACGGTTTCGTCCAGGTTCTGGATCACAATGCCTTCGGTGATCTCCAGTTTCAGCAAGTTATAGGGCAGCTTATGGTGTGTGAGGCTGTGTTCCACCCGTTCCACGAAGTCGCTCTGGCGGAACTGCCTGGGGCTGATATTCACGCACAAGCTGAAATTCAGTGGGTCCACCAGGCCCTCGGCGATCAACTGCGCGAATGCGCCGCACGCTTCATCAAGAATCCAGGTGCCGACTTCCAGGATCAGGCCGCTGTCCTCCAGCACCTTGATAAATTCCGTGGGTGACTGCGCGCCCAGTTGCGGGTGCTGCCAGCGCACCAAGGCTTCGGCGCCGATGATACGGTTGCCACGCGCATCCACCTGGGGTTGGTAATGCACGCTGAACTCACCGCGCGACAGCGCCAGGCGCAGGTCGGTCTCCATGCGCAGGCGCTCGCTGGCGGTTTTTTGCATGCTGTTGTGAAACATCTGCGTGGTGTTACGCCCCGAGTCCTTGGCCCGATAGAGCGCAATGTCGGCGCGTTTGAGCAGGTCCGCCGGGGTGGAGCCATGGTCCGGGATCAGCGCCACGCCAATGCTCGGCGTGACCTGCAAGCGTTGGCCATCGAGAAACATCGGTTCCGAGAGCAATTCGCGCAGGGTGTCGGCCAGTTCCTGCACCTGGGCGCTGACTTGCGCCCGCGTACCGTCCAGGCCGCTAAGTAGCACCACAAACTCATCGCCACCCAGGCGCGCCACCGTGTCCTCCATGCGCACGCTGGCTTCCAGGCGCGCGGTGACGATTTTCAGCACGGTGTCGCCCACCGGATGGCCGAGGGAGTCGTTGATGTGCTTGAAATGGTCGAGGTCGAGAAACAACAGGGCGCCGCGCAGGTTATGGCGTTTGAGCAGGGCGATTTGCTGGCTCAGGCGGTCCATCAGCAAGGCGCGATTGGGCAGGTTGGTCAACGGGTCGTGATAAGCCAGGTGGCGAATCTGCGCCTGGGCGTTTTTCAGCAGGCTCACGTCTCGCGCGGTCAGCAGCAGGCACGGCGTTTCATTCAGCGTAATCGGCTCTACCGAGACCTCCACGGCCAACAACTCGCCGCGTTTGTTGTGCCAGAGCATTTCCAAGTGATGAATGCGGCCCTTGATCTGCAGCTCGGCCAACAGCGCGGTGCGCTGGTTTTCATCGGCCCAGATGCCGATCTGGTACAGCGTCAGGCCGATGGCCTCTTCGGCGCGATAACCGGTCAGGCGGCAGAAGCCGTCGTTGACCTCCACATATCGGCCGGTGTCGCGCTCGGTGATAGAAATGGCGTCGGGGCTGGAGTGGAAGGCCTTGGCGAATTTCTCTTCACTGGCCTTCAGCGCGGCCTCCGAGCGCTGCTGTTGGGTGATGTCGCGCAGCGTGGTGACGATGCATGGCTGGTCGCCGACCTTGATCAAGCGGCTAGAGATCATGCAGGTCAGGCTCTGGCCGTTTTTGTGACGCGCCACGATGGCCACGTTGCTCAGTGCCTGCTCGCGAATCACCTGTTCGATACGTTGCAGGCGTTTGCTGGAGTCGTCCCATAAACCGATCTGCTCGGCGCTCTTGTTGATGACCTCGGCGGCGCTCCAGCCAAAGGTCTGGGTAAAGGCCGGGTTGATTTCGATAAAGGTGCCGCCGTCCAGGCAGGTGACGCAGATGGGGTCGGGGCTGGCCTGGAACAGGCTGGCGAATTTCTCTTCGGACGCGGTGATCCGCTGTTCGCGTTCCACTTGGTCGGTGATGTCGAGCAAGGTGCCGGCCATGCGCAGAGGTTTGCCGGCTTCGTCACGATACAGGCGCGCGCGGCTTTCCAGGTAGCGAGGGCTGCCGCATTCCGTCAGCACGCGGTAGGTCAACTGGTAGTTACCGTCCGAGCCTTCACGCAAGCTGCGATAGGCGTTGCGCATGCCCTCGCGGTCTTCATCGGACATGCCCTCAAAAAACGCGTCGAAGGATTCGTGGAATTGCTCCGGCGGCAGGCCATGCAGTTGGGCGGCGCGGGCCGAGCCGTAGAGCATGCCCGTGGGGATGTGCCAGTCCCAGGTGCCCAGTTGCGCCGAGTTCAGGGCCAGGTCGAGGCGTTCCTGGCTGTCTTTCAAGGCTTGCTCGGCGTTTTTACGTTCGGTGGTGTCGAGGAACGTGCTGATCAGGTAGGCCTCGCCCTCCAGCTCGACTTTCTGCGCGCTGAGGGTGCCATCGTGAATCTGGCCGTTACTGGCGCAGAACTGCACCTCCATGGTGATCGGCTCGCCCTTGCGCTGGGTGGCCTTGACCAGCAGCGCGCGCTGTTCGGGGTCGCGCCACAGCCCGAGGTCCAGGGTGGTGCGGCCGATGACATCGGCCACTGGCCAGCCGAAGAGCATCTCGAAATACTGGTTGGCTTCGCTGATCCGGCCATCAGATTGGCGCGTCAGTAGAACCATATTGGGGCACAGGTGAAACAACGTGGCGAAGCGTTTTTCCGAGTGGCTGAGGGCGTGCTCGCGCTCGCGCTGGCGGGTGGTTTCGCGGATCACCCCGATCATGCGGCGCCGACCGGTCTTGTCCGGCGCCAGGCTGCCATTGATTTCCAGCCAATGATGGCTGCCGTCCGGCCATTGGATGTGGTGGTGCGTGGCCTGCTCGAACGGCTCGCCCGCCAGCACGGCGTGAAAGGCCCGCACCACTCGCGCACGATCTGACGGTGCCAGCAGGTCCAGGTAGTCCAGGTCAGTGGGTAAAGGTTGGCGGGGGTCGAAACCGAACAGCGCTTGGGTGCCGCGTGACCAACTTATCCGCCCGGTATCGATTTCCCACCACCACGCGCCCAGGCGGGCAGCATTGAGGGCTGCCAGCAATTGCGGGGCGCTGTCCCAGCTTTGTTCCGCCTCTTGAGGGTCCAAGGCGTAAATACGGGGCAGGGGTGGCACGGAATCGACGGGGTTGCGCATTATCAATGGGCCTTGGCTCAATGGGCGTTCGGCGCGGCTTTAATCAGACCTTGAGGCCGCACAGCTTCATGCCGGTATCGCTGGCAGATCGACCTGTGCATCCAGTAGGCTCATGAAAGCCCGCGCAGCGTTCGACAGCGTCCTTTCGGTGTGCACGATATAGCCTAGCTGGCGACTGAGTTGTATGCCCGGCAAAGCGATACTTGCCACCTGATCATCGAGCATGGTGCGCGGCAACACGCTCCAGGCCAGGCCGATGGATACCATCATTTTTATAGTTTCCAAGTAGTTAGTGCTCATCGCGATGTTCGGCGTCAGGCCCTGGGCTTCGAACAAGCGCCTGACAATATGGTGGGTAAAGGTATTGCCGCCCGGGAACACCGCCGGGTGCTTGGCAATATCGGCCAAGTTGACCGTGCCATTGCCGGTCAAGCTGTGTTCCGGCGCGACCACGAAATCCAGCGGGTCGTCCCACACCGGCGTGGCACGGACCAGGTTGTGCGGGTCGGGCGCCAAGGTGATCACCGCCACTTCGGCGCGGCCGTGGAGGATTTCCTCGTAGGCCACTTCCGAGTCGAGGAACTGAATATCCAGCGCCACATTGGGGTACTCGCGCGTAAAGGCGCGCAGGATCGGCGGCAGGCGATGCAGGCCGATGTGATGGCTGGTGGCCAATGTCAGGCGACCGCTGACTTCGCCGCTCAGGTTGGTGAGGGCGCGGCGGGTGTCGTCCAGCACATTGAGGATCTGATACGCACGCGGCAGCAGGGCGCGCCCGGCCTCGGTCAGGCCGACTTCACGGCCCAGACGGTCGAATAAACGTACCTTTAATTGTTGTTCCAGCCCGGCAATGCGCTTGCTGATGGCCGGTTGTGTCAGGTGCAGGCGTTCACCTGCACCGGAGAAGCTGCCGGTCTCGGCGATGGCAATAAAGGCATTGAGGTTGGCCAAGTCCATGGTGGTATTCCAGTTGGTAATCCAAAGCATAAAAAATATGAATTTGAGTTATTTAATGTAGCGCCATACCATCAGCCTCACAAGCCAAAGGGTTATTGAATCGCTCAAGACCTGGGGCATAGAAAGACCGATGATGAGGACCGACTGATGGCCGGCAAAACGCTTTACGACAAGCTTTGGGATTCCCATGAAGTGAAACGGCGCGACGATGGCTCGTCGCTGATCTACATCGACCGTCACATCATCCATGAAGTGACCTCGCCCCAAGCGTTCGAAGGCCTGCGACTGGCCGGGCGCAAGCCTTGGCGCGTCGACTCCATCATCGCCACCCCGGACCACAACGTGCCGACCACGCCTGAGCGTAAAGGCGGCATCGACGCGATCGTCGACACCGTGTCGCGCCTTCAGGTGCAGACCCTCGACGACTATTGCGATGAATATGGCATCACCGAATTCAAGATGAATGACGTGCGTCAAGGCATCGTTCACGTGATCGGCCCGGAGCAGGGCGCGACCTTGCCGGGCATGACCGTGGTCTGCGGCGACTCCCACACCTCCACCCACGGTGCGTTCGGCGCCTTGGCCCATGGCATCGGCACTTCCGAGGTGGAGCATGTGTTCGCCACCCAGTGCCTGGTCGCCAAAAAGATGAAGAACATGTTGGTGTTGGTCGAAGGCCAGCTGCCCTTCGGCGTGACCGCCAAAGACATCGTGCTCGCCGTGATCGGCAAGATCGGCACCGCCGGCGGTAACGGCCATGCCATCGAGTTCGCTGGCAGCGCGATTCGCGACCTGTCTATTGAAGGCCGCATGACCATCTGCAATATGTCCATCGAAGCCGGTGCCCGCGTGGGCATGGTAGCAGCGGACGAAAAGACCGTTGAATACGTCAAGGGCCGTCCATTCGCGCCGAAAGGCGCCGATTGGGATACCGCCGTCGAAGCCTGGAAAGACTTGGTCTCCGACGCCGATGCGGTGTTTGACACCGTGGTCGAGCTCGACGCTGCCCAGATCAAGCCGCAAGTCAGCTGGGGCACCTCGCCCGAGATGGTTCTGGCCGTTGATCAAAACGTGCCGGACCCGGCCAAAGAAGCCGACCTGGTCAAGCGTGGCTCCATCGAGCGCGCCTTGAAATACATGGGCTTGAAAGCCAATCAGGCGATTACCGACATCCAGTTGGATCGCGTGTTTATCGGTTCCTGCACCAACTCGCGGATTGAAGACTTGCGCGCTGCGGCGGTGATCGCCAAGGGCCGCAAAGTCGCCTCGACCATTAAGCAAGCCATCGTGGTGCCAGGTTCGGGGTTGGTCAAAGCTCAAGCCGAAGCCGAAGGCCTGGACAAGATCTTCCTCGAAGCCGGTTTTGAATGGCGCGAGCCGGGCTGCTCCATGTGCCTGGCGATGAACCCGGACCGTTTGGAGTCGGGCGAGCATTGCGCGTCCACCTCCAACCGTAACTTCGAAGGGCGTCAGGGCGCCGGTGGGCGTACCCACTTGGTCAGCCCGGCCATGGCCGCTGCCGCTGCCGTCAACGGTCGTTTCATCGACGTTCGCGAATTGATCTGAGGAAAACCCGATGAGAGCTTTTACCCAACACACAGGTTTAGTCGCGCCGTTGGACCGTGCCAACGTCGACACCGACCAGATCATCCCCAAGCAGTTCTTGAAGTCGATCAAGCGCACCGGTTTCGGCCCAAACCTCTTCGACGAGTGGCGCTACCTGGACGTGGGCTACGCCTACCAGGACAACTCCAAGCGCCCGTTGAACAAGGATTTTGTGCTCAACGCCGAGCGTTACCAAGGCGCCAGCGTGTTGCTGGCCCGGGAAAACTTCGGCTGCGGCTCCAGCCGTGAGCACGCGCCGTGGGCCCTGGAAGAATACGGCTTTCGCAGCATCATCGCGCCGAGCTACGCCGACATCTTCTTCAACAACAGCTTCAAGAACGGCTTGCTGCCGATCATCTTGAGCGACGCCGAAGTGGACGAGCTGTTCAAACAAGTCGAAGCCGATGTGGGCTACCAGCTCACGGTTGACCTGGCAGCGCAGACGGTGACCCGTCCGGACGGCAAGGTGTACCACTTTGAAGTCGACGCGTTCCGTAAGCACTGCCTGATCAACGGCCTGGACGATATCGGCCTGACCTTGCAGGACGGCGATGCGATTGCCGCCTTTGAAACCAAGCACCGGGCCAGCCAGCCTTGGTTGTTTCGCGACGCCTGATTTGCGGTAGGCCGTGCGGGCCCCATCGCGGGCAAGCCCGGCTCCCACATGTTGACCTGTGAACACGGTCAACTGTGGGAGCTGGCTTGCCTGCGATAGCGCCCGTACCAACACCACAAAACCCAAGGAAGCTCACCATGACCAACACCGCCCACACCCAAGTCGTGCAAAAACAATTCGGCGAGCAAGCCTCGGCTTACCTGAGCAGTGCCGTGCACGCCCAAGGCACCGAATTCGCGCTGCTGCAGGCCGAACTGGCCGGGGCCGGTGCGGCACGCCTGCTGGATTTGGGTTGCGGTGCCGGGCATGTGAGTTTTCATGTGGCACCGCTGGTGAAAGAAGTGGTGGCCTACGACCTTTCCCAGCAGATGCTCGACGTGGTCGCGGCCGCTTCAAAAGACCGTGGGCTGGACAACATCCGCACCGTGCACGGCGCCGCCGAACGCTTGCCGTTCGCCGATGGCGAGTTCGACTTCGTGTTCAGCCGTTACTCAGCCCACCACTGGAGCGACCTGGGCCTGGCGCTGCGTGAAGTCCGTCGAGTACTCAAGCCGGGCGGTGTGGCGGCATTTGTGGATGTCTTGTCACCGGGCAGCCCGCTGTTGGACACTTACCTGCAAACCGTCGAAGTGCTGCGCGACACCAGCCACGTGCGCGATTATTCCGCCGGCGAGTGGATGCGCCAGCTCAGCGAGGCCGGCCTGCACGTGCGCAACAGCAGCCGTCAGCGTTTGCGCCTGGAATACACCTCGTGGGTCGAGCGCATGCGCACGCCAGAGGTATTGCGTGCTGCAATCCTTGAGCTGCAAAAGGCGATGGGCCAGGAAGTACGCGATTACTACGAGATTCAAGCCGACGGCACCTTCAGCACCGACGTGCTGGTGGTCTTTGCCGAACGCTGATTAATTTTCCCGACCTGCCTGCGGGCGGGTCGCTTGATGAAATGAGGAACGCATGAGCAAGCAGATTCTGATTCTTCCTGGCGACGGTATTGGTCCGGAAATCATGGCCGAGGCGGTCAAGGTCCTGGAATTGGCCAACAGCAAGTACAGCCTGGGCTTCGAATTGAGCCACGACGTGATCGGCGGCGCCGCCATCGACAAGCACGGCGTGCCCCTGGCCGACGAGACTCTGGACCGCGCCCGTGCGGCTGACGCGGTGCTGCTCGGCGCCGTGGGCGGCCCGAAATGGGACAAGATCGAACGCGACATCCGCCCTGAGCGCGGCCTGCTCAAGATCCGTGCGCAACTGGGCCTGTTCGGCAACCTGCGCCCGGCGATCCTCTATCCGCAACTGGCCGATGCGTCGAGCCTCAAGCCGGAAGTGGTTGCAGGCCTGGACATCCTGATCGTGCGTGAACTGACCGGCGGTATCTACTTCGGCTCGCCACGCGGCGTGCGCACGCTTGAGAATGGCGAGCGCCAGGCCTACGACACGCTGCCGTACAGCGAGAGCGAAATCCGCCGTATCGCCCGTGTCGGTTTCGACATGGCCCGTGTGCGCGGCAAAAAGGTCTGCTCGGTCGATAAAGCTAACGTACTGGCCTCCAGCCAGCTGTGGCGCGAAATCGTCGAAGAAGTCGCCAAGGACTACCCCGACGTCGAACTAAGCCACATGTACGTCGACAACGCCGCCATGCAACTGGTGCGTGCACCCAAGCAGTTCGACGTGATCGTCACCGATAACCTGTTCGGCGACATCCTGTCCGACCAGGCCTCGATGCTCACCGGTTCTATCGGCATGCTGCCGTCGGCGTCCCTGGACACCCACAACAAAGGCATGTACGAGCCGTGCCACGGTTCGGCGCCGGACATCGCAGGGCAGGGCATTGCCAACCCGTTGGCGACGATTTTGTCGGTGTCGATGATGTTGCGTTACAGCTTCAACCTGAGTGACGCGGCCGATGCCATCGAGAAGGCTGTAAGCCTGGTGCTGGATCAAGGTTTGCGCACCGGTGACATTTGGTCACAGGGTTGCACCAAAATCGGCACGCAAGAAATGGGCGACGCAGTAGTCGCCGCGCTGCGGAATCTGTAATCTCTCCGGCCCGCTTGCAGTTGTTGCTGCAAGGCGGCCCACTTTTTAACAAGGTGTAGTTGCGATGAAACGTGTAGGTCTGATCGGTTGGCGCGGTATGGTCGGTTCCGTGCTCATGCAGCGGATGCTGGAAGAGCAGGATTTCGATCTTATTGAGCCGGTGTTTTTCACCACTTCGAACGTAGGTGGCCAAGGGCCGTCCGTGGGCAAGGATATTGCTCCGCTCAAGGACGCCTACAGCATTGAAGAGCTGAAAACCCTCGACGTGATTCTGACCTGCCAGGGTGGCGACTACACCAGCGAAGTCTTCCCCAAGCTGCGTGAAGCCGGCTGGCAGGGTTACTGGATTGACGCCGCCTCGAGCCTGCGCATGCAGGACGACGCGGTGATCATCCTCGACCCGGTGAACCGCAGGGTCATCGACCAACAGTTGGACGCTGGCACCAAGAACTACGTGGGCGGCAACTGCACCGTCAGCCTGATGCTGATGGGCCTGGGCGGCTTGTTCGAAGCCGGTCTGGTCGAGTGGATGAGCGCCATGACCTATCAGGCGGCCTCCGGCGCCGGCGCGCAGAACATGCGTGAACTGATCAAGCAGATGGGCGCGACCCACGCAGCCGTCGCCGATCAACTGGCGGACCCTGCCAGTGCGATCCTCGACATCGACCGTCGTGTGGCCGAAGCCATGCGCAGCGATGCCTACCCGACCGAGAACTTCGGCGTGCCATTGGCCGGTAGCCTGATCCCGTGGATCGACAAAGAGCTGCCGAACGGCCAGAGCCGCGAAGAGTGGAAGGCCCAGGCTGAGACCAACAAGATCCTCGGTCGCTTCAAGAGCCCGATCCCGGTGGACGGCATTTGCGTGCGCATCGGCGCCATGCGCTGCCACAGCCAGGCGCTGACCATCAAGCTGAACAAAGACGTGCCGATCGCCGATATCGAAGGGTTGATCAGCCAGCACAACCCTTGGGTCAAACTGGTGCCGAACAACCGTGACATCAGCATGCAGGAGCTGAGCCCAACCAAGGTTACCGGCACCCTGAATGTACCGGTCGGCCGTCTGCGTAAGCTGAACATGGGGACTCAGTACCTGGGCGCGTTCACTGTTGGTGACCAACTGCTGTGGGGCGCGGCTGAACCGCTGCGTCGTATGCTGCGGATTTTGCTGGAGCGTTGATCGCTTAGTGCTGTACGAAAAACCCGCGACTGGTGACAGGCGCGGGTTTTTTGTTGCCCTTGAGGCCCTCATCGCGGGCAAGCCCGCTCCCACATTTTGATTTGTGAATACATTCAAGTGTGGAGGGGGCGGGCTGGCCCGCGATGAGCATAGGTATCTACACATCTTTTTATGGGTTGAATTCTTGGGTTGTCGCGGGGGCGCGGGGTGCATATCCGTTATTTGGGTAACGGCTGCTATGGGTTCCGCTCTTACAGCCATGCCTTTCAAGGTCTGCGTTTAAAAGTTCGTTTAAAGCAGTGTTTAAGTCTGTTTATCCGACTTGGCAGCCTTAAGCTCCCGAGCTGTTGAAACATGAGCCCGTGCGGCCTTACCTTCCAGCCACTCCTTGGGTTTGGCGATTTTAGGGCCGCGCGGGCTTTTCGCGACGGCCTTAGGTTTGATCAACCTCGCCAGGGCCAGTAACCGCTCTGCCAACCCTTGCGAGGTCTTTTCGAGAGGGAAGTTTTCCGCCGGTAATGCGATCTGCATTCCCTCATAACCGCTGCGAACGTGCACCGCCAAATGGTAAATCGAAGCCTCCCAACTCGCTGGCTGCGTTTCGCGGTGCGCCTGTTCCACACTGCGTTTGAGAACCGACAAAACGTTGTAAGCCAGAACCGCCGAGGCGAAGCCCAGCAGCGCGGCTTTAGGGCTACCAAGGCTCTTAATCTCACTGTCGAGCACCGATTCAAGGCGTTGGAACATCCCTTCAATACTCCAGCGGCGGCGGTATAAATCAGCTATTTGTCGAGCGCTGATGGTGTCGGGCAAATTGCTCCAGAACCACATCACCAAATCACCTGAGTCATTTGCCGTTTGCAGGCTCAACTCAACGCGTCGCCAGCGGCGACCGCCTTTTACTTCGATGGTTTGTTCGCGAACGGTTCCGGTGTCGACGGTCCCTGACTCTTGCCAGTCGCCTTCCTGGATCACACGTGGATGTTTGCTGTGTTGGCGAACGATGAACGAGGCCCCTGTGTTTTCGCAGGCTTGCAGGACAGGCAGCGTGCAATAAAGTCGGTCAGCCATCCATAGTTGACCCGCGCTTGCGCGGGCCAACAGCGGTAGAACACTGACCCGCTCGCTGGCATGGGCGTCTTCCCAAGGCTGAAGATCGACGACTAAATCCAGATCAGGATCGTAGGCCACTACGGAAAACCCTGGGCGAGCCGCAGCTCGCTCGCTGCGCAAAGGGCCTAAACGTTTTTCAGTGGCCGGTAGGTGGTTGCCATCGACAATGCGCAACTGCCAGCCGGGTAGTATCGATGAGTGGCCGAGCGTTTTGATGGTTGGTTCTAAACGCTCTGCGCTGCCTGAGATGAGGGCTCGAAGCACCTCGGGTTCGGTCCGATTGATCTTGTCATAGAGCGCCGCAACGCTCACCGAAAGGCCCTCCATCTTACGCGCTGCAGCGTGCAGTGATGGCCTCAAGCCCAATGAAACAAGGGACATCAGCTCTACAACGGTTGAAAACAAGAGCTCACGGGAGTACTGGCGTTGTCGGTGGTCATTGAACACCTTGTCAACCCACTCGGCAGGTACGGCCTGCTCCAATACCAGCTTGGTCATGACACTGGCCGGCGCCTGCTTTTCAAACCGTTCTAGAACCTTTTCCCACATCGTTTCGTCATCCTGACTAAAGTATTTGTTTATGTTTTAAACCAAGACCTTGAAAGGCATGGCTCTTACAGCGGGTCACTTTTGGAAAAGAGCCCCAAAAGTAACCAAAAGGGCTCTTGCCCCACCACTCGGCACCTCGCTTAGGCTCGGTGTGCCCTCACCCCCGCTCCAAAGCCTGCGTTCGGCCAGCGTGGTTTAACGGGGCGCCTAAGATCAAGATCAAAAGCAAGAGCACGGCGGCCTAGTAGCCGACCTGAGTGGTTGAAGCAAATCAAAAGCAAAGCCGAGGCGGCCTGACAGCCGACCTGATCTCTGAAACTGAACTCAATCTAATGTGGGAGCTGGCTTGCCTGCGATGGCATCAACTCGGTGTACTTGATGGACCGAGGTGTCTGCATCGCAGCGGTGCGGCGATCCGACAAGCCAGCTCCCACAGAAAAGCAGATCTGCTTTTGCTGTGCTTTTGCCCTGCTTTTGCTTCTACCACTCAGGTCGGCTACTAGGCCGCCGTGCTCTTGCTTTTGATCTTGATCTTAGGCGCCCCGTTAAACCACGATGGCCGAACGCAGGCTTGAATCCGTGGGTAACCCGGCAGGACGCCGGGTTAGCCGCGATGGGCCAAGGATGGCCCATGGCGGCGGCCCACGGATTCAAGCCGGAGTGAGGGCATGCCGAGCCTAGGCGAGGCACCGAGTGGTGGGGCAAGAGCCCTTTTGGTTACTTTTGGGGCTCTTTTCCAAAAGTGACCCGCCGTAAGGGCGGAACCCTACGAAGCCGTTACCGCAGCAACGGATATGTACTCACATCTACCTAAAAACCCCGTCAAAAGCTCAGCGCAACACAAAAAGTTGCGTAGATACCTATGCCGCGATGAGGTCATCAGCCCCACCACAAAAACCAGGTTAATTGCCTCACTCCCAACCACCCGTTAAAGTGCCGCTCCCCCCGCAATGCCCGAGGCAGCCACCATGACCCAGACCTTTGAAATCGCCGTGATCGGCGCCACCGGAACCGTTGGCGAAACCCTGGTGCAGATTCTCGAAGAACTGGATTTCCCGGTAGGCACCCTGTATCTGCTGGCGGGCAGTAACTCGGCCGGTGCATCAGTGCCGTTTCGCGGCAAGAACGTGCGGGTCAAGGAAGTCGATGAGTTCGACTTCAAAAAAGCGCAGTTGGCCTTCTTCGCGGCAGGCCCGGCGGTAACCCAGAGTTTCGCCCCGCGCGCCATCGCTGCCGGTTGCTCGGTGATCGACCTGTCCGGCGCTTTGCCGGCCGATCAGGCGCCTCAAGTGGTGCCGGAAGCCAATGCGCATATCCTCAAAGGTTTGAAAAAGCCCTTCCAACTCGGCAGCCCAAGCCCATCCGCTACCAACCTGGCCGTCGTCCTCGCGCCGTTGCGCGGGTTGCTGGACATCCAACGCGTCAGCGTCACTGCCAACCTGGCCGTATCCGCCCAGGGTCGCGAGGCTGTCAGTGAACTGGCCCGGCAGACCGCCGAACTGTTAAACGTACGCCCGCTGGAGCCCAAGTTCTTTGATCGGCAGATGGCCTTCAACCTGCTGGCACAAGTCGGCACGCCAGACGCCCAGGGGCATACAGCCCTGGAGAAACGTCTCGTGCACGAGCTGCGCGCAGTGCTGGAAACTCCTTTGCTAAAGATTTCCGCAACTTGCGTTCAAGCCCCGGTGTTTTTTGGCGATAGCCTGACAGTGTCATTGCAGTTGGGCGCGCCGGTCGACCTTGCGGCGGTCAACCGCGCACTTGAGGCGGCGCCAGGTA
This sequence comes from Pseudomonas sp. ArH3a, assembly GCF_022648765.1. Lineage (NCBI taxonomy): Bacteria > Pseudomonadati > Pseudomonadota > Gammaproteobacteria > Pseudomonadales > Pseudomonadaceae > Pseudomonas > Pseudomonas sp. ArH3a. The sequence goes on along the minus strand of NZ_CP080330.1, from coordinate 4,698,051 downwards.
TCGAGCTGGTGGAAGAGGGCGACTACCCTACGCCGGTTGGGGATGCGGTCGGCCAGGATGTAGTCTACGTCGGCCGGGTGCGTGCGGGCGTGGACGACCCGGCGGAACTAAATCTGTGGCTGACGTCAGATAACGTACGCAAGGGGGCTGCACTCAACGCGGTGCAGCTGGCGCAGTTGTTGATAAAAAGCCTTGCGTAAAAGATACTTGGCGGCAATTTGTAGATTGATTCTAACCAGGCGCTATGCTTGGTCCAAAGCGGAACAGAAGCGCGTCGGTGACCTATCGGCTCGCCATGCCTAATGGCAGCGGTTACCAACCTTCTCGCAGGTCGGGGAGTGTTCAGACAAAGGATGAGGCTATGGTTCAAGTTCGCAAACTGGTGTTAGCAATAGCGGCCGCCTCGGCGCTGTCCTCCGGTATGGCGCAGGCGCTGCAGCTTGGGGAGATGACCCTCAAGTCGAAGTTGAACCAGCCGTTGTCAGTGGAAATCGAATTGCTCGATGTCGGTGGCCTTACGGCTTCCGAGATCACGCCCAGCCTGGCGTCTGATCAGGCATATGTGGATGCGGGCGTGGATCGCCAGGCGTTTCTCAATGACCTGACATTTACCCCAGTGGTCAATCCAAGTGGCCGCAGTGTGGTGCGCGTTACCTCCAGCAAGCCGCTGCCCGATTCCTACGTACGTTTCTTGTTGCAGGTGCAATGGCCTAACGGCCGCCTGATGCGCGACTACAGTGTGCTGCTCGACCCGGCGAAGTTTGAGCAATCGACGCCCGCCGTCAGCGCGCCTGCACCGCGCTTGAGTGCGCCGTCTGCTACAACGCCCGCCCGCACTGCACCGACTGTCAGCAAGGCTGCCCAGCACACCACGACGCCTCACGACACCTTGTGGGAAATTGCCGCGAAGAATCGCAACGGCGCCTCGGTCCAGCAAACCATGCTGGCTATTCAGGCGCTCAACCCTGATGCGTTTCTAGACGGCAATATCAACCGCTTGAAAACCGGCCAGGTATTGCGCCTGCCGGATCGCGTGCAAGCGACCAGCCTGCCGCAGCCTGAGGCAATTGCCGAAGTGACCGCGCAAAACGCGGCCTGGCGCGAAGGGCGCCGCACGGCTAAAAATCAAGCCGCTGGCAAGCAGCAACTGGACGCGACCAAGCGCACCCAGGCGGGCAATGCGCCGGCGAGCACCAGCGCCAAGGATAATTTGAGCCTGGTCTCGGCCGAATCCGCCAAGCCGGGCGCGAAGGGCAAGGCCGGTGATAGCCGGGCGCTAAACGACAAGCTGGCGATGACCCAGGAAGAACTGGACACCACGCGCCGCGACAATGCCGAGCTGAAAAGCCGTGCGGCGGACCTGCAAAGCCAACTGGATAAGCTGCAAAAACTGATTCAGCTGAAAAATGATCAGTTGGCTAAGTTGCAGGCTGAAAACGGTAACCCGGCAGCGGCGGCAACAGCGGCGATGCCCGCTCAGTTGGCCGGTGAGCCTGCGGCCACTGCGCCGGCAGCGGATACCACGCCGACTGCAGCAGCGCCTGCGCCCGAGCCAATCAAGCCGGATGCCGCGCCTGCCGCCACCACCGAAGGCAAATTCAACGAGCTGCTGACCAACCCGGTTGTGCTTGGTGTCATTGGCGGCGCGGCCGGTCTGTTGGTGTTGTTGCTCCTGCTGCTGTGGGCGCGTCATCGCAATGCCCGCCTCGAAGAGGAAAAGCACCTGCGGATGGCGCGGGCGCTGGCTGAAGAGCCGCAATTCTCCCCGAACGTAGAGCACGATCTGCCACCGGACAGCTTTGAAGGTCTGGAAGTGGTGGCGCCGAACGTCAAGATGGCTGCCGCTCCTGCGCCCGCACCTGCTGCGGTTGCCGAGCCGGTGGTGGTGCCGTCGGTTGCTTCCGTGCTTTCGCCCTTGGCCGCTGCAGTGGCTCCGCAAAATTCCAGCGATTCGCTGGCACAAGCTCAATCCCATATTGATCGCGGTCATTTGAACCAGGCTGCCGACGTCCTTCAGCAGGCGATCAAGCACGAGCCAAAACGCAGCGACCTGCGTTTGAAGTTGATGGAGGTTTACGGCCTGCAAGGCGATAAGGACGGCTTCATCAGCCAGGAGCGTCAACTGGTGGCCACGGGTGAAAATCACGCCCAGGTTGAACAACTAAAAGGCCGCTTCCCGGGCATGGCTGTGTTGGCAGCGGGCGTCAGTGCTGCGGTTGCCGCGGCAGCCTTGGACGCGCAATACGTCAAGAACTTGCTGGAAGACAAGCCGGCCGCGCCGGCTCCAGTACCAGACGCTTTCGACACCGATTTTGACTTGAGCCTGGACGATCTGGAAGCCGCTTCACCTGCCGTGGTTCGCCCGGAGGATGAGCTGAGTTTTGAATCTGTCCTGCAGCGCCAGACCGAAGCCAAGACTGCCCCGGACGATCTGTCGGACTTCGACCTGGACCTGCAACTGGAAGCGCCGTCTTCCACCCAAGCTGACGACGATTTCCTTTCCGGCCTTGAAGAGCAGATGAAGGATGTGCAGGCGGCTCAGCCGCCGACGCTCACGCCCGCCGCGTTGGACGACTTGGACCTGCCGGAAGACTTCGACTTGTCCCTGGCTGACGAGCCGCAAGCACCGGCTGCAACCAAGCCGGATGCCTTCGCGTCTGAGTTGGATGACGTCAACGCCGAGCTGGATCGCCTGTCCCAGAGCCTGGAGCATCCGCCGATCGAGCCTTCGTTCACCGCTGAAGACGCCGCGTCGGGCGGTGATGAGCCGGAATTTGATTTCCTCTCCGGCACCGACGAGGTCGCCACCAAGTTGGACCTGGCCCAGGCCTACATCGACATGGGCGATGCCGACGGTGCGCGCGACATCCTTTCCGAAGTGCTGACCGAAGGCGATGAGGCCCAGCGTGGTGAGGCCAAGGAAATGCTCGGCAAAATCTAAGGTGCAACGCAGAACCAATGTGGGAGCTGACTTGCCTGCGATGCGGGCAACTCGGTTTATCTGTTACACCGCATTGATGCAATCGCAGGCAAGCCAGCTCCCACACATCAGGCCTTCGCATGGCTTGCAACAAAAGCGCCCCTCATATCTGCTCCGCCTTTATAATGGCCGCCTTTGCGCAACTCATCGGGCTCTCAGTTCTTGGCAAATATAGATAACGCGGCCGCCGAAATGGCAGCCGCAGGCTTTAATCGCATCGCCCTGGGCGTGGAATACAAAGGCTCGCGCTATCGCGGCTGGCAGCGCCAGGCCTCTGGTGTGCTGACGGTGCAGGAAACCCTCGAAAACGCGTTATCGAAGGTCGCCGATTCGCCGGTGTCGCTGATGTGTGCCGGGCGTACCGACGCCGGTGTGCACGCCTGCGGCCAAGTGGTGCACTTCGATACCCAGGCCGAGCGCACGATGAAGGCGTGGGTGATGGGCGCAAATATCAATTTGCCGCATGACGTCAGCGTCACTTGGGCCAAGGTCATGCGTGCGGATTTTCATGCGCGCTTCAAGGCCATCGCCCGGCGCTACCGCTATGTGATCTACAACGATCAGATCCGCCCGGCGCACCTCAATCAAGAAATCACCTGGAATCACCGCCCGCTGGACGCCGAGCGCATGGCCGAGGCCGCGCAGCATTTGGTCGGCGTGCATGATTTCAGTGCGTTCCGTGCCGGCCAGTGTCAGGCCAAGTCGCCGATCAAGGAAGTGCATCACCTGCGCGTGACCCGTCACGGCAAGATGATCGTGCTGGATATTCGTGCCGGCGCCTTCCTGCACCATATGGTGCGCAACATTGCCGGCGTGTTGATGACCATCGGCACCGGCGAGCGCCCGGTGGAGTGGGCGAAGGAAGTGTTGGAAAGCCGTGTTCGTCGTACCGGCGGGGTGACCGCGCACCCGTTCGGCCTTTATCTGGTGGATGTGGAGTACCGCGACGAGTTCGAATTGCCCGATCGTTTCATCGGGCCACACTTCCTCACAGGTTTCAGCGAACTTGGCGGCTGACGCCCGGAAAAGCTTTTGTTACCATCCGGGACTTTCTCGGTTCAACCCCTGAGGTTTCTACGATATGGCAGCCGTTCGCAGCAAGATTTGCGGGATTACTCGCATAGAAGACGCGCTGGCGGCTGTCGAGGCGGGGGCGGACGCCATTGGTTTGGTGTTTTATGCCAAGAGCCCGCGGGCTGTGAACGTGTTGCAGGCGCGGGCGATCATCGCCGCGCTGCCGCCGTTCGTGACCACCGTGGGCTTGTTCGTCAACGCCAGCCGTTGCGAACTCAACGAAACCCTGGATGCCGTGCAGCTCGACATGCTGCAGTTTCACGGCGACGAAAGCCCTGACGAATGTGAAAGCTACCAGCGCCCGTATATTAAGGCGTTGCGCGTCAAGTCCGGGGATGACATCGCTGCCGCATGTGCTGCCTATACTGGCGCTCGCGCAATCTTGTTGGACACTTATGTCGAAGGTGTGCCCGGTGGTACGGGTGAGGCGTTTGACTGGTCGTTGATACCCGAGGGCCTGAGCAAGCCGATCATCCTGGCCGGTGGGCTCAACCCCGCGAATGTCGGGGCGGCCATTGAGCGGGTCCGGCCGTATGCCGTGGATGTCAGCGGTGGGGTAGAGCAGGGCAAAGGCATCAAGGATCGCCACAAGATTCGCGCGTTCATGCACGCCGTGCGCAACAGCAGTGGCGCGATGTGACGGCTGGCAGTCTGCCGCCGTCCATAACTACCACTGTGTAAAACAGCACCGGCGCCGCCTGCGGGAGGCCCGGAAATGAAGTGGCAACCCTGCGCTGGCAGGTTGTCTGGAAGGCTGAGGGTACAGGCAGGAAATGGCCGGTCGAGCGTCTGACCCCGTCCAGTCTGTGTCATCGCCACATATGAATTTAGCTCAAGGGCATACGCGGGGCTGTGTTCAAGCCACCGGTACTGGAGAAAGAAAGCATGAGCAACTGGTTAGTAGACAAACTGATCCCTTCGATCATGCGTTCCGAGGTGAAGAAAAGCTCGGTTCCTGAAGGTCTGTGGCATAAGTGCCCCTCCTGCGACGCGGTGCTGTACCGCCCGGAGCTGGAAAAGACTCTGGATGTTTGCCCCAAGTGCAACCACCACATGCGTATCGGCGCCCGCGCCCGCATCGACATCTTCCTCGACGCCGATGGCCGTGCCGAGTTGGGTGCTGAGCTGGAGCCGGTTGACCGTCTCAAGTTCCGCGACGGCAAGAAGTACAAGGACCGCCTGACCGCTGCGCAGAAGCAGACCGGTGAGAAAGACGCGCTGATTTCTGTCAGCGGCAAGTTGCTGGGCATGCCGGTGGTGGTTTCCGCATTTGAATTCTCCTTTATGGGCGGCTCCATGGGTGCCATCGTTGGTGAGCGTTTCGTACGTGCCGCCAATTACGCCCTGGAAAACCGTTGCCCGATGATCTGCTTCGCCGCCTCCGGTGGCGCGCGTATGCAGGAAGCGCTGATCTCCCTGATGCAAATGGCCAAGACCTCCGCGGTGCTGGCGCGTCTGCGTGAAGAAGGCATCCCGTTCATCTCCGTGCTGACCGACCCGGTCTACGGTGGTGTTTCCGCCAGCCTGGCGATGCTGGGTGATGTGATCGTCGGCGAACCTAAAGCCCTGATCGGCTTTGCCGGCCCGCGCGTGATCGAGCAGACCGTTCGCGAAAAACTGCCCGAAGGTTTCCAGCGCAGCGAGTTCCTGCTGGAGCACGGCGCCATCGACATGATCATCGCTCGTGGCGAGCTGCGTCCACGCCTGGGTAACCTGCTGGCGCAAATGATGGGCCTGCCGACACCTGTGTACGTCGCGCCTAAAATCGAACCGATTGTTGTGCCGCCGGTGCCTGCAAACCTATGACCCAACGTACCCTGGGCGAATGGCTCGCCTACCTTGAGCAGTTGCATCCGTCAGCCATCGACATGGGCCTGGAGCGCTCGCAACAGGTAGCGGCCCGCCTTGGGTTGGGCCGGCCGGCGCCGCGTGTGATCACGGTGACCGGCACCAACGGCAAAGGCTCTACCTGCGCCTTTGTCGCTGCGCTGCTGCAAGCCCAAGGGCTGAAAGTCGGCATCTACAATTCCCCGCACCTGCTGCGTTATAACGAGCGGGTGCAGCTCAATGGCGTCGAAGCCACTGACGAGCAGCTCTGCGAAGCCTTTGCCGCACTGGATGCCGGGCGGGGTGAGATTTCCCTGACTTACTTCGAAATGGGCACCCTGGCGGCGTTCTGGCTGTTCGAGCGTGCGCAATTGGACGTGGTCGTCCTGGAAGTCGGCTTGGGTGGGCGGCTGGACACGGTCAACGTGGTGGATGCCGACCTGGCGCTGGTCACCAGCATTGGTGTTGACCATGCCGACTACCTGGGCAATACCCGTGAGTCGGTGGCCTTTGAAAAGGCCGGGATCTTGCGCCAGGGCAAGCCTGCGCTGTGTGGTGACCTGGACCCGCCGCAGCCCTTGCTCGACAAGGTGCGCGAGCTGGGTTGCCCGTTTTACTTGCGCGGCCGCGAATTCAATCTCGAGATCGGCGCTCAGCATTGGCGATGGCGTGGGCATGACGCGCGTGGCCAAGTGGTCGAATTACGCGATCTGCCGCTGCTGAACCTACCGATGGAAAACGCCGCGCTCGCGCTGCAAGCCTACCTGCTGCTGGATCTGCCTTGGCATGCCGAGCAGATTGCTGCCACATTGCTGGCAACCCGTGTAGTTGGGCGACTGGATCGTCGCACCTTCGAGTGGGAAGGCAAGCGCCTGAACCTGTTGCTGGATGTGGGGCATAACCCCCACGCCGCTGAGTACTTGGCGCAACGCCTGTCACGCACGCCGCCGGTCGGTCGTCGCCTGGCGGTGTTCGGGTTGTTGGTGGATAAAGACTTGGGCGGCGTAGTTGCGCCGTTGTTGGGCAATGTCCAGGCTTGGGCGGTCGCGCCGCTGGATACGCCGCGCAGTCGCCCGGCTGCTGAGTTGGAAGTGGCTTTGCAGAACCTTGGTGCGTCGGTGGCGTCGTATGCAAGCGTCACCGCTGCGCTTGAAGCGCAGTGCGCGGTGGCCACGGCCGAGGACGAGATTCTGTTGTTCGGATCATTTTATTGTGTTGCCGAGGCGCTAGAGTGGTTGGCCCGGCGCTCCACGGAGGAAGCTGCACATGGCATTACTGGATAGCGCGTACAAGCAGCGAATGGTTGGAGCCCTGGTGTTGGTGGCATTGGCGGTGATTTTCCTGCCGATGCTGTTTTCCCGCCAGGACGAACAGCGCCAGGTAGTGGTTGAGGCTCCGGCTACGCCCCAGGCACCGACGGTGCCTCAGGTTCAGGTTGAGCCGGTGGTGGTGCCCGATCCGCAAGCATTGCCTGAAGAGCCTGTGCCGAGCGATGAGGAGGTGGCTGCGCAGCAGGCGCCGACCATGCCGGTGCAGCCGAGTGTTCCGGTGGTCAAGCCGGCGCCTGCCCCAGCCGCCCCCGTCGTCGCTGCCAAGCCGGCCGCGCCAGCCCCTGCGCCCAAACCGGTGGCGCCGCAACCTGCCGCGCCGGGTAAGCCGGATGTGGGCCAAAGCCGCATCGACCCGAATGGCTTGCCGATCAGTTGGTCGATCCAGCTCGCCAGCCTGGCCAATCGTGATAGCGCCGAAGCCTTGCAGAAAAAACTGCGTACTCAGGGCTACAACGCCTATATCCGCAGTGCTGATGGCAAAAACCGGGTGTTTATCGGGCCGTTGATCGAGCGTGCCGAGGCGGACCGCCTGCGGGACTTGCTGGGTCGCCAGCAGAATCTGAATGGTTTTGTGGTGCGTTTCCAGCCTGAGCGCGGCTGAATAACTGCCAGCTTCTGATTGGAATGCAGGCCGAATGTGGGAGTTGGCTTGCCTGCGATAGCGGTGGCTCAGTCAACAGCGATGTTGGGTGCGCCTGCCTCGTCGCAGGCAAGCCAGCTCCCACATTGTTTTTTGGTGGTCTTGAAAGCGCGTTCGCTCTACACAACCCATTGATTTGCAAAGCACCCGCAATCACAGCTTACCGATAGCCCGGCGCTCTGCTAAAATGCGCCGCCTTATCCGTACGTAGGCTGCACTGTGCCATTTACCTGGGTTGATTGGGCGATCGTTGCAATCGTCGCCATCTCCGCATTGATCAGTCTAAGCCGCGGCTTCGTAAAAGAAGCACTGTCGTTGCTGACCTGGATCATCGCAGGAGTCGTAGCCTGGATGTTCGGTGGTTCACTGTCGGTTTACCTGGCCGGTTACATCGAGACACCTTCGGCTCGCGTCATCGCGGGCTGCGCCATCATGTTCATCGCCACGCTGCTGGTGGGGGCAATGGTCAATTATCTTATTGGCGAGTTGATACGTGTCACCGGCCTCTCAGGGACCGATCGATTTCTCGGCATGGCCTTCGGCGCCGCGCGTGGCGCATTGCTGGTGGTTGTGGCGGTTGGGCTGTTGAGCCTGGGGCCGGTACAGCAGGATTCGTGGTGGCAGGAGTCGGTACTCGTGCCAAAATTTCTATTGGTTGCAGATTGGTCCAAGAACCTCATTTTGGGGTGGAGCAGTCAGTGGCTGGCCAGCGGAATCAGCGTACCCGCTGATCTTCCGTTCAAGGAACACCTCTTACCGGCCAAAACGCCTCAGTAAGCTGTGTTCAGTCAAGATTCATTAAGTAGGGGTTGCGTCGCATGTGTGGCATCGTCGGTATCGTCGGTAAGTCGAACGTCAATCAGGCGCTGTATGACGCGCTAACCGTCCTCCAGCACCGCGGCCAGGACGCTGCCGGTATTGTGACCAGCCACGACGGCCGGTTATTCCTGCGCAAGGACAATGGTCTGGTGCGTGACGTGTTCCATCAGCGTCACATGCAGCGCCTCGTCGGGCACATGGGCATTGGCCATGTGCGTTACCCGACTGCTGGTAGCTCGACCTCGGCCGAAGCTCAACCGTTTTACGTCAACTCGCCTTACGGCATTACCCTGGCGCACAACGGTAACCTGACCAACGTTGAACAGCTGGCCAAGGAGATTTACGAATCTGACCTGCGCCACGTCAACACCAGCTCCGACTCGGAAGTGCTGCTCAACGTGTTCGCCCACGAGCTGGCCCAGCGCGGCAAGCTGCAGCCGACCGAAGAAGACGTGTTCGCTGCCGTGACTGACGTGCACAACCGTTGCGTCGGTGGTTACGCGGTTGTGGCCATGGTCACCGGTTACGGCATCGTCGGTTTCCGCGATCCGCACGGCATCCGCCCGATCGTGTTCGGCCAGCGTCACACCGACGAAGGCGTCGAATACATGATCGCCTCCGAAAGCGTGTCCCTCGACGTGCTGGGCTTCACCCTGATCCGCGACCTCGCGCCGGGCGAAGCGGTCTACATCACCGAAGACGGCAAGTTGCACACTCGTCAATGCGCTGTGGCACCAAAACTAACCCCGTGCATCTTCGAACACGTCTACCTGGCGCGTCCGGATTCGATCATCGACGGCGTTTCGGTGTACAAGGCGCGCCTGCGCATGGGCGAGAAGCTGGCCGAGAAGATCCTGCGCGAGCGTCCTGAGCACGATATCGACGTGGTGATCCCGATCCCGGACACCAGCCGTACCGCTGCGTTGGAACTGGCCAACCACTTGGGCGTCAAGTTCCGCGAAGGCTTCGTCAAGAACCGCTACATCGGCCGCACCTTTATCATGCCCGGCCAGGCTGCGCGCAAGAAGTCGGTACGCCAGAAGCTCAACGCCATCGAACTGGAATTCCGCGGCAAGAACGTGATGCTGGTGGACGATTCCATCGTACGCGGCACCACCTGCAAGCAGATCATCCAGATGGCCCGCGAAGCCGGCGCCAAGAACGTGTACTTCTGTTCTGCTGCACCTGCCGTGCGCTACCCGAACGTGTACGGTATCGACATGCCGAGCGCCCACGAACTGATCGCCCATAACCGTTCGACCCAGGACGTGGCTGACCTGATTGGCGCCGACTGGCTGATCTATCAGGACCTGTCGGACCTGATCGAAGCGGTCGGTGGTGGCAAGATCAAGATCGAGCAGTTCGACTGCGCCGTGTTCGATGGCAAGTACGTGACCGGTGATGTCGATGAGGCTTACCTGAACAAGATCGAGCAGGCGCGTAACGACTCGTCGAAGATCAAGACCCAGGCGGTCAGCGCGATTATCGATCTGTACAACAACTGAGTAAACACCGGCCCTGAGGGGCCGGTTTTGTATCTTAAATAAAGAATTGAGTAAGGAGTCGCAGCATGAGTCAGGAATGGGATGCCGGTCGCTTGGACAGCGACCTCGATGGCGTAGCTTTCGATACCCTGGCTGTGCGCGCTGGCCAGCACCGCACCCCGGAAGGTGAGCACGGTGACCCGATGTTCTTCACCTCCAGCTACGTGTTCCGCACCGCCGCCGACGCCGCCGCGCGTTTTGCCGGTGAAGTGCCGGGTAACGTGTATTCGCGCTACACCAACCCGACCGTGCGTGCGTTCGAGGAGCGTATCGCGGCTCTGGAGGGCGCTGAGCAGGCGGTGGCCACGGCGACCGGCATGGCTGCCATCCTGGCTGTGGTGATGAGCCTGTGCAGCGCTGGCGACCATGTGCTGGTGTCGCGCAGCGTGTTCGGTTCGACCATCAGCCTGTTCGAGAAGTACTTCAAGCGTTTTGGCATCGAAGTGGATTACGTGCCCCTGGCGGACCTGTCCGGTTGGGATGCGGCGATCAAGGCCAACACTAAATTGCTGTTTGTCGAGTCGCCGTCCAACCCGTTGGCCGAGCTGGTGGATATCGCCGCATTGTCCGAAGTGGCGCACGCCAAGGGCGCGATGCTGGTGGTCGACAACTGCTTCTGCACGCCTGCGTTGCAGCAGCCGTTGAAGCTGGGTGCGGACATTGTTGTGCACTCGGCCACCAAGTTCATCGATGGCCAGGGCCGTTGCATGGGCGGTGTAGTTGCTGGCCGCAGTGAGCAGATGAAAGAAGTGGTGGGCTTCTTGCGCACCGCCGGCCCGACTTTGAGCCCGTTCAATGCCTGGATCTTCCTCAAAGGCCTGGAAACCCTCAGCCTGCGCATGAAGGCCCATTGCGCCAATGCCCAGGCCCTGGCCGAGTGGCTGGAGCAGCAGGACGGTATCGAGAAGGTCCACTACGCAGGCCTCAAGAGCCACCCGCAACACGAATTGGCCCAGCGCCAGCAGCGTGGTTTCGGCGCCGTGGTCAGCTTCGAAGTGAAGGGTGGCAAAGAGGGCGCCTGGCGCTTTATCGATGCGACACGCTTGATCTCCATCACCGCCAACCTGGGTGATAGCAAGACCACCATTACGCACCCAAGCACCACCTCCCATGGTCGCCTGGCCCCGCAAGAGCGCGAGGCAGCCGGCATTCGTGACAGCCTGATCCGCATCGCGGTGGGCCTGGAAGATGTGGCTGACTTGCAGGCTGATCTGGCCCGCGGGCTGGCTGCCTTGTGATCGAGTGGTCCATGGAAGCTGCAGCGGCTGGTAACGGCCGTGTCGCACTGGTGACGGGCGCGGCGCGGGGCATTGGCCTGGGCATTGCCGCGTGGTTGATCAGCGAAGGCTGGCAGGTGGTGTTGACCGACCTGGACCGCGAGCGCGGCTCCAAGGTGTCCAAGGTGCTAGGTGACAACGCCTGGTTTATCACCATGGACGTGGCCGACGAAAAACAAGTCGCCCAGGGCGTTGCCGAAGTGTTGGGGCAGTTTGGGCGCCTCGACGCGCTGGTGTGCAACGCGGCGGTAGCCGACCCGCGCAATATCACCCTGGAAAGCCTCGACCTGGCGTATTGGAACCGCGTACTGGCGGTGAACCTCAGTGGGCCGATGCTGCTGGCCAAGCACTGCGCGCCGTACCTGCGTGCCCACGGCGGTGCCATCGTCAACCTGGCGTCGACCCGGGCGCGTCAGTCGGAGCCCGACACCGAGGCCTATGCAGCGAGCAAGGGCGGCCTGCTGGCCTTGACGCACGCGTTGGCCATGAGTCTGGGGCCCGAGGTGCGTGTCAACGCTGTGAGCCCTGGCTGGATCGATGCGCGTGATCCGGCGGCGCGGCGTGCCGAGCCTTTGACCGATGCCGACCATGCCCAGCATCCCGCGGGCAGGGTGGGCACGGTTGAGGACGTGGCGGCGATGGTGGCGTGGTTGCTGTCGCGCCAGGCGGGGTTTGTCACCGGGCAAGAGTTCGTGGTGGACGGCGGCATGAGCAAGAAGATGATTTACACCGAGTAGGGCGGGTAGCCGCCTTGAAGCTATTTTGTCTTTTTCAGAAAAACTTCAAGCAGGCTATTGACTTAGGTCTGCTACCTGCGTAAATTTCGCGGCCTCAACGAAGCAAAGGGTGATTAGCTCAGCTGGGAGAGCATCTGCCTTACAAGCAGAGGGTCGGCGGTTCGATCCCGTCATCACCCACCACTTCTTGAGAGTTTTGCCTTAGGGTAAGACGCAACGTTAAGGTTGCACCGACGCGCAGCGGTAGTTCAGTCGGTTAGAATACCGGCCTGTCACGCCGGGGGTCGCGGGTTCGAGTCCCGTCCGCTGCGCCATATTTCCAGGTTCGACATGTCGAGCTTGAGATTGAACAGCCAAGGCTGATCGATCAGATGTTTAAAGACCGTTGAGGGTTTACGCTCAACTGGTCAAGCGATACGCAGCGGTAGTTCAGTCGGTTAGAATACCGGCCTGTCACGCCGGGGGTCGCGGGTTCGAGTCCCGTCCGCTGCGCCATATCTGCATCAAGGCCCACTGAACGCCTTGAAGCACAAAGAAAGCCACTGGCTGACTTTGATCCGATAGCAAAGACCCTGGTCGAGAGACCGGGGTTTTTTGTGTCTGCGATTTGATAATGAGAACTGTGGGAGTCGGCTTGCCGGCGATGGCGTCTTCAAGATCGCCATCGCCGGCAAGCCGACTCCTACAGGTTTTAAAATCCTAATTTATCCCGCAAACCGTAATACCACGCGCCTAGCGCTGCGAACGGCGTGCGCAACAGTTGCCCACCTGGGAACGGGTAGTGCGGCAGGTCGGCAAACGCATCAAAACGCTCTGCCTGGCCTCTCAGCGCTTCCGCCAGTACCTTGCCTGCCAAGTGCGTGTACGTCACGCCATGGCCGCTGCAGCCCTGTGAGTAATAGATGTTGTCGCCCAGTCGACCGACCTGCGGCAGGCGCGACAGGGTTAGCAGGAAATTACCGGTCCAGGCGTAATCGATTTTCACATCCTTGAGCTGCGGGAAGGCCTTGAGCATCTTCGGGCGGATGATCGCTTCGATATTGGCCGGGTCACGCGCGCCATACACCACGCCGCCGCCAAAGATCAGGCGCTTGTCGCTGGTGAGGCGATAGTAGTCGAGCAGGTAGTTGCAGTCTTCGACGCAATAATCCTGCGGCAGCAACGTCTTGGCCAGCTCATCGCCCAGCGGTGCTGTGGTGATGACCTGGGTGCCACAAGGCATAGATTTGGCCGCCAGCTCCGGTACCAGGTTGCCCAGGTAGGCGTTGCCCGCGACGATGATGAACTTGGCCCTGACTTTGCCTTCGGCGGTGTGCACCACCGGGTTGGCGCCGCGCTCGATGCGTATGGCGGCCGATTGCTCGTAGATCGTGCCGCCCAGGGACTCCACAGCCGCCGCTTCACCCAGTGCCAGGTTGAGCGGATGAATGTGCCCGCCACTCATGTCCAGCAGGCCGCCGACATAGTTGTCACACGCTACAACTTCACGAATACGGCGTTCATCCAGCAACTCAAGCTGCGTATGGCCGTAGCGTTCCCACAGGCGCTGCTGCGACTCCAGATGGCCCATGTGCTTGCTGTTGAGGGCGGCGAACACGCCGCCGTCCTTCAAGTCGCACTGGATCTGATACTTGGCCACACGCTCACGAATGATTTTGCTGCCCTCAAACGCCATTTGCCCTAGCAACTGTGCCTGCTTTGGGCCAACGCTGCGTTCGATCACATCAATGTCACGGCTGTAGCTGTTGACGATTTGCCCACCGTTACGGCCCGACGCGCCAAACCCCACCTTGGCGGCTTCCAGCACCGTGACGCGAAAACCGTTCTCCAGCAGAAACAGCGCGCTGGAAAGACCGGTGTAGCCGGCACCGATCACGCACACATCGGTTTCGACTTCACCTTGCAGTACCGGGCGCGGTGGAACCGCATTCGCGGACGCGGCGTAATACGACTGGGGGTAGGGGGTGTTCGCCATCCTGGAACCTCTGTTTTATATTTTTTACGAGTGCCCAGATCCTACCTGAGTTGAAAATTGCCTGCCAGCCACCCGAAAACGACGGGCGTACCCCCGGCAAATAAATAATTCGCATATTCATAGGGTTAGCTGCAAAAAAGATGTTGACACCCCTCCACAATTCCGTAGAATGCCGCCTCACAGCAGGCACGTAGCTCAGTTGGTTAGAGCACCACCTTGACATGGTGGGGGTCGTTGGTTCGAGTCCAATCGCGCCTACCAAACAAAATCCGCTCTGCTGGGCGGTCTAGAGGGGTCATCGGAAACGGTGACCCCTTTTTGCTTTCTACGATTTGCAAAACTTTTGCAAAACTTTTGCAAAACCCCCACTCAAAACGCCAACTCGGCGCTCACTTCCACGTACTCGATCTGCTTCGCGTCGTGGCCATCTTGATAGTGCCTGGTCATCTTCTCGTCGGCGTGCCCCATGAGTGCCTGGATGTACATCTGTGGGAACTCCTGCTGCTCATAAAGCCATGCGCCCAAAGCGCGAATCTCGTGAAAAGTGGGGCGCTCACCAGTCGGCACGTTGTCGTAGGCGTGAGCCGCGTCACGGGCTTTACTGAACTCCTTGGTCAAGTAGTCAGGTGTGACAGAGGTCCAGTGGTCTTTGGCGTCGATCTGTTCGCGCCGGCGGGCCTTGGGCTTGTAGTGGATCAGGTACGGCGAGACGATTGGGGATCGCAGGCAATCACCAACAACATCGCGCAACGCAGCACCCATATTGATTTTCAGGTGCACTGGGTTTTCGTAACCCTGGGTTTTCCCTGGCGACACGGTGAGCGTGTTCTTCTCCATGTCGGCCGCTGACTTCAACCAGGTCACGATATCTTCCCGGCGCTGAAGGCTGGTCAAGGCCAGGCGGATTGCACGCTTGAGCCAGGGCGGCGTGGTCGCGGCGTTGACGATGGTGCTAAGCCCGTCCACGGTATGCCGCTGGCGCTTCTTCTCTGCCTCCTTCTTGACCAGGGTCAGATCGGCGTTGTTGCGCTCGGCCAGGCCCTTGGCTACCGCAAAGGCGAAGATCTGCACCCACAGCCCGCGGTGCTTCGTGTAAGCGTTGTTGCTGAAGTTGTCCAGGTACTCGGCCATAGCCAGCACGTCCAGTTGCCCGATAAGCCGGTCACCCAGATCCTGCCGGTATCGCTCGAGCTTGAACTTGATTTCCTCCAGGGTGCGCGCGGCATACGAACGATCAGGCAGCCACTCATCCCTGAAGCGCTTTATCAGGTTGCTCACTGTCGGCAGGCGGTCACCGGTCAGCATGGTGAGCAGTGCGCCGTCATCGACTATCAGGGCAGTCAGCTTAGCGTTAGCAGCCCTGGCCAGCTTCACAGCCTCATCCAGTGGCCGGTTGATGCTGGTCATCACGCCCGTGATCGGATTGCGATAGCGCCAGTACTTGCCGTTCGGGTAAAGGTTAGGTGGCAGCTTTCGATTCTTGAGCGTGCGGGGGCGTGCGGCCATTAGCCGATCTCCAGCATCTGGGCCAGCAGCGGATCAGTCGAGCCCATCACCACCGCCTGAAGGTCCACGAAATACATCCCGCCCTTGATCTCTCCGATCACCTCGCCATCCTCAATCCATTTTTTCAATTGCTGCACGCTCGGTTTTCCGCCGGCGTAGCGAAGCTTCCGATACTCGCTGACCTCCATCAGCCGAGGCAGCTTGGCAGTTATTTGCGCAATTACCCTGGACATATCTAACCCCCTTCGTGTCGCGACACGTTTTCGTTGTGCGTGTCTTGTGTCGCGTCACTTTCCTTAATCATCACTGCGTCGATATGAGCATCAAGTGATGCGATGCCAAACAGGCCAGCGAATACCGGCTCAATCCGCCGATACCGCGCCGCGTCCGCTTGATCCCTCCGCCATTCATCGCGCAGCGCCTGAGCCGCTGCGAACAGGGTTCCGTTCTCAGCCTTGAGCTTTTCGCGCTCGGCAACCACCGTCTTTACACGGGATGGTAGGTCGGCGAATCCGTGGCGCTTCAATGGCGCCTCGGGGCCGCGAACTTCGATTGCAGTGTTGCGGAGCAGATCGGAGAGGCGATCACAAAGGTCACCTGCTTCCTGCTCGTCAGCTGTCAGCTTCTCGATCTGATCACGCTGTGCGCGCAAAGCCGCGTCCGGTACCAGGGTGTGCCCCGGCAGGTCGCCGCCCAAGAACGCCAGCAAGGTCTGCGCCTCGCCGTGGTACATGTGGCGCTCGGCCTGGTTCTCGTCCAGGTCGTGCTCGCCATCGACAAATCGTTTGAGTAGCCCGGCCAGCGCCTGGCGCTCGACCAGCAAATCCTTGCCGCTAGACGTTAGCCGGCGGATCTGTGCAACCATCAGATGAACGTCGCCCATTCCTGGCGCTACGCCCTGCTCAGCATCCTTTTGAATCGCTTCAAGATCGCTATCTGCCAGGTTAATCATGATGGGCACCCCGCTGAAAGTGGTCAGCCAGCACCCGGCGCGCGTCAATGCCGCATGATGCCGACATTGCGTAGATCTGGCCAAATGTGGTTTCCCGGCGCTGCAGGGCGTTGAACAGCTCGATCAGACGCTGACCCTTGGTTCCGTTGCGGCGGGTCATAGCTGGAACCCCTTTTGCTGCGGGAGCGGGGTGGCGGTCAATTGTTCGTTTTGGCACATGGAAGCGGCCAGAGAAGCCCGTGCCGATTGGCTTTCGTCGGTGGTGCTGCTGGTGGGCTTCTGTAGGAGCGAACTGTCCGGCAGGCAACTGATGCCGGTGCCGGGGATGATCCAGCAGGTGACGCCGCGCATGCTGTCGTGCTGAACGTCGATGAGCTGCTCGCCGGCGGTGGCCTGGCCAACTACCAGCAGCAGGATTATGGTGATGATGGTTTTCACGGGCGCTCCTCCCAGTCCCAGTGCAGTTTCGGATTGACCGGCGGATAGCATTGGAGCGTGTGCAGATCGATCAGCGTGAAGTGGCCACCCATCCAGGCGCCGGTGTCGATGTGGTAGACGTTGCCGAGGATGGCCGGCTGGCGCACCGGGGTGTGGCCGACGATGACCGCCCGCACCCCACTGACGCCTTCATGGTTCTCGTCCGTGATGCGGCTTCGGGACCACTGGCAAACTGCGTCGACGTTTAGCAGGCCGGGCATCTGACCTGTCAGCGCGTCACGGAGCATCGACCATATGGGGAAGGGGCAGTCGGCGTGCAGGATTCCGACCAGGCCTTCGGGCGTCTCGACCTCGATCGCCACTGGCAGGTCCGCCAGCAGGGCGACGTAACACCCGCGCTCAACAGATGGCAGGCCCAGCATCCAGGCACCGCCGTTGGCTGCGTGGAGATTGCCAGCACGCCCGTCTGGGTCGAAGTGGTAGGCGTCATAGACCATTGCCTCATGGTTGCCCTGTACGGCGAAGAACCACGGCTTGGCCAGCCAGGTATCCACATCGGCAGATTCCGGCCCACGGTCAACCAGATCGCCCACGCTGAACAGCCGGTCGACGGCAGGGTTGAATCCGACTGCATCCAGAGCGGCCTGGAGCTTGGTGAAGTACCCGTGCACGTCCCCGACGGCGAAGTCACGCCCGGCGGTGTTGGCCTCGAATCGCTTGAACTTGTTCATGGTCGAGCCTCCCCGGCGATCATCGCCAACTGGGCCAGCAGGTCATCGGTGCGCCCGTAGAAGCGGCCGGTGTCCTCATTGATGAAGTGGCCCAGTACCTCAGCCACGGCCGGGCTGGCGGTCAATCCGCCCAGGTCGCAAACTGCTACGTTCGTAGCAATATCGGTCGATGGCTCATGCACAAAGGCGTCAACCTTGATCTGCATAACCTTCACCGGGCGAATGCCGTTGCAACCGCTGACCCAGTTGGTATCCGGCACCGCCCACGGGTACATGCCCATCAGCCAGGCCGTTGCGGCGTTCTCTTTCTGGGTGCTTGACCAGTACTGATGGGCGCAACGGAACGCCTGAGGCGCACCCTCACACATGCGATGGTTCCAGTCAGAGAGCTGGAGCAGGTTGCCGCGCATCACGTTCAACTCTTCGATGCTCGGGATATGCCAGCCCCAGGTGCCACGGATGTTCATGCCCAGCACCTTGGTGGCGATGGTGCTGCCCTCTGCGCTCATGGCCAGAGTGTTTGCCATGCCATCGAAGCGGTGAGTGGCTCCACGGATGCGTGGGCGCGGGCCTTCGTGATCCCACCAATGGGCGGAGGTTTCGAAGTCTTGGCCGGCGTCGATCAGCGCGTACTCGGCGCCGTCGAAGTAAATCCGTCCAGCGTAGAAACCGCCGGCGAACGGCTGGCCGATTGCGGGAAGGGCGGCGGGGGATGTCTGGCGGCGCTTCATGGGTGCAATTCCTCGAGGCGGGCCAGGCGAAGGGCGTTGTCGATCTCCATGTCCAGGTCGTGGCCGAAGTAGACGGTTTCGTCTCGGACGACACAGAGGTCTGTATCAACGTCAGTGATTCGATCTCGGTCACGCAGCCACTGGTACCGGCGGGCATCGACGATCATGTGTACGTGCGAGTCTATGTTGAACGGCTCGACGGATTGTCGCGAGGTAGGTGGGGTACCGATCACGCTCAAGGCTAAGCATGCTGTAGCGATCATCCATACGGACACGCCGAAAAATCCGGATACCACTTCAAACTCGGACGAGCTACCGATTAAGCCCGGCGCAAAATGGATAAGCCAAATGGCAGAGGCAAAGATATAGGACAGCATCACGATTAGAAGTAGGAAAATCCGCGCAGGTGTAACTCGCATAGACTTCATTTGCTTTCTCCAGGCAAGCCGAGGGCGTGCCGATAACTTGGCAATCAATAAAGTTTGAGGTGTTGCTTAGGTGTTGCTTGAACTTAGTGAAGTTGGAGTGAGCCTTGGCCGCTCTGTTCGAGAGCCATCATTTCACCCTCGATGATTGGCTTCTTGATCTGCCAGCGGCGCATGGTCTTGCCTGCGAAACTTGCCAGGCTCATTTCCTGTTTGTACTCCAGGCTTATATAGTTTCGGCGCTGCTCGTAGGACAGTGAGCGGAATGTCAGTTCATCCGTCATCCAGTTGAAGGCCTCAATGAACGCCTCTTTCCACGTACCAGCTTTCTTTCCGGTAAAACCCATTACCAAAAACATGAAGCCGTCTTTAGTCATGGTGAACATACGCTGAGCTTTGTTCTGCTCATTGATGTAAGAGGACTCCACAAAATTGCGGAGTCGAAATCCTTCAGAGCATTTGAGGTTGTCGATTGAGCGAAGAACGGTATCGTGCCGCTTGCCGAATTTCTCGGCGACCTTTAACGAATCGGTGGTCGGCTTCCCGTCGTGGGATTGCACCAACTGGCGATAGTCGTCTTCGGTCAAAATCAAATCGGTCATGTTTGCGCCTCCGACTGTGGACGTGATTAAAGGTAACCGTCTGCCGTGCGGGCCTTGACGATCTGGTTAACTTGATCGGGCGTGAACACCAGCGCCGACTGGAAGCCACTGGATGCAGTGCGTGCCCGCTTCGGCTCAAAGCCCAGGCGCATCACATAGCGCCGCGCCGCACTGCGATCCATTTTGATCTTGTCAGCCAGCTCTTTGAGCGTGGTCAGCTTCGGCGTTGAGCTTTCAACGTGAACGCTTGGCGCGGCCTGCTCGCTCGCTTCGGATTCAATCGCGATGGTTACGCTGATCATGGTTGCTGCCTGCTGCACGTAAGTCCGAGGCGGTTTTTCTTATGCTGTATAGCGTTGATGCTTCTACTCAAAGCTATTGCTATATCTCTATCGGCTACTGATGAATTGCACAGAACTCTCAATAGATTGATATCTTCAACACTCCATGACTTCCGCGACTTTTTCGCCTTAGCCCTGGTTTCTTGTCTCGCCGCAATAACAAATGGGCATGTAGATGTTCCCGATTCCTGAATGCGAATAGTCCTGCGTCGACGATCGGCAGCTTTGGCACCATTGAGTTTCCAGCGAGCCTGTGCAGCTTTGCCTTTATCGCTCTGATTCCAGGCTCTGATTTTCTCTGGTGTTCGTGAACTATTTGTTTTTTTCATTTCTGCCTCCGCGCCCGATCACGCAAATCCAAATCAAGTGACGCTTCGCACCGGACAACCACCTCGCCGAAGTGGCTCGCCGCTGCTTTAAGCGACGAACACGCCGGTGTTTTGGTTTTGGTCTTCGTGGCCTTGAGGTGAGGGGCTGGCTGCGCTTGCGAAGCTGATTAGGCCGCGACGAAAGGCTTCGCAAATTAACGCCGCCCGGTTACTAACACGTAGCTTGTAGAAAACACGCTCGATAGATTTTTTGGCGGTGCCGGGGGCGCAACCAATGACTCGGGCGATTTCCTTATTGGCCATGCCTGCGCAGACGGCGAGAGCGGCACGCAGCTCTTGTTCGGCAAGTACGCCGGTTGTGCCTTGGAGCCTGCCAAAATTGATAACCGTGCCCATCTTTTTTATCCACCATGTGCGTTGCTGATGGATAAAAATATAAGTAAATTTATAGAAGTGGGCAAGCAGTATTTTGATTTTTTTTGGTGCGTCTTCGATTTTCGTTAAATGACAGGCGAAAAAAAGCCCGGCGAACCGGGCTCCTATGGCGTGCTTCAGCTAGTAAAAAGATGCGCCCCAGAAGACGCGACCCATGACACGGATGCTGGCGTCTTCCATCTCGCGAACCGTGTATGTCTCGTCTGGATGTTCATAAGCGTTATAGCTTTTCATGCGGACGCCGCCGCCAGGCAGTCGGTAAAGCGCTTTTACCCTGATCTGACCGCCGTGATCTATCACGTACATGCGACCGTCAACCACTTGAGTCTCAAGCAAATGAGCAACCACAGTACCGCCATCCTGCAGTACTGGAATCATCGAGTTCCCAGAGATAGCTACAGCTACGACATTCTGAGGTAAAACCTCCTGTTTACTCAGTATCTCGTCATTGAGATCAAGGTGAAGTTTGACACTGACTTCGACAACCGTCTTCGACGGGTCGTGCGGGTCTTCAAGCTCAACAAGGTAGGGTATTTCCTCTGTAAGGAGCGTACCGGCCGAGGCAAGCCTACTAGCGCTCCTCACCTCTTCGAGCCTCTCGCGCAGCGCATTATTCAGCGCAGCATCATCTTCATGCTCTCCGCGCAGCATTTCTTGAAGCACACCACTTAAAGACGCTGAAAAATCTTCTGGGGAGTGCATTTCGCCTTCACCAGATGCCAACCAAGTGCTGTTAACTCCGCACGCCTGAGCTATCTGGATGAGATATGAGGATCTCAGCGTTTTTCCGGATTCTAGTTGACTAATCGCTGTCTGAGCGATGCCAACCGACTCAGCTAGGCCGGACTGGGTTAGCCCTGCTTTTTTCCGGGCAAGCTTAATTCTTTCGGATAGGTTCATCCGCTGATCCTATAAAGATACTTATGGGGTTGCAAAGAAGTTTGCTTCTGTGCAGTCTATAAAAAGACTTATCAGAGGCCTCCGTCATGGCTGAAAAAATCACTGCACTAATAAATTTCTTCGGTAGTCAGTCGAAGACCGGCGAAGCTCTGGGCGTCTCCCAGGCTACGGTTTCCTACTGGCTGTCAGGCTCACAAAAGGTAAGCCCCGAAAAGGCATTGCTTGCCGAAACCATCACCGATGGCGCCATCAAAGCCTCTTCCCTCTGTGACCTTATCGCTCAGGTCGAAGCTCGCCACAAGGTAGGTGAATCATCCCCTGAATTTCCGATCACCGCACCTGGGCCTGATGGCTCTGTATGCGCATCCAGTGCTTGCTAGGTAGGTACTGTGTGGATGAACAGCCTAATTAACGGACTTACTCGAACGGTCGGCCAAGATGATGCTGTGTATATCACTGATAAGGGATCCAATGCGGCGACGAGTAAGTGCGGTGAGTTCAGTGGATTCCAATTCCACAATTCCGCAACCTCAGCAACAGGCCATCGCCAGGGCCTGTTCAGCGACTTCCAATGGTTGGCTTTTGCCTGCCCAATGAAAAGGAATACGGCATGAGTCAGCACGCCCCATCCCAGTTTTTGTTGTCCGGCTAAATCGCAGGCAACAAAAAGGCCAGCTGTCGAGGCTGGCCTTCGTAAAACCATCGCTTGTGTCGAGCAAGCAACTTTAAAAACTTCTTCGTCTGTGGAGGACGAATCAATGCACCCAAAAAATAGCAACAATCAACCGGTAGCGCAAGACACCCTCACAACTGAGGTTGATTTTTGCAATACACCGATCAGCAACACCGGCACCCAAATGCTCCAAGTCGTTGCCGGCCTTGACTCCCGCGATGCGATCCAAAAGGCGCGCAGCCTCGCTTCTGGTCTCGGTCAGATCTGCCGGCACATGCACGACGGGCTGAACTACGGCGAGATGGTTTATTGCGACGGCATGGAAACCTTGGAGTTTGTCGCCGACAGCATCAGCGCACTTCTCTGGTCCGTCCAGAAAGGCCTTCCCTCCGAGATTGCAGAGAGGGAGCAAGCATGAATATCCCGGCGAATGAAATTAAGGAGCTGGCTGACGAAGCGGAGTTCCAGGTGCTGGCGACTATTGATATTTGCAACTGGGTTGCAGCCATCGCTCGCGCCATCGCTCGCGACGTTGAGACCGGCGGCGCTGATGTCCCGGTGCTGACGGATCTGGCGAAGCACTTCGACGATACAGGCGCCGGCAGTCTCAGCGCTGCGTTCGAACAATTCCGGCAGATTTCCATCCTGCATTCCGCGCCACAAAACAGCGAAACCGAAAACGTGGCGCGGGATTCGGAGGTGAAGCCATGACCAATCCTGCGAACTACAAAGCTGTTGCGAAGAGCATTGAAGAGACCTTGCTCGCTATCGGCCTGCTCTCCGACGTGCTGCTCAATAACGGCGGTTACAAGGGTGAGCCTGGCGATGTGGATAACCCAGCCCAGATCGGTGATCTGAACGAAAGCGGCATCCAGTCGGCAATCAAGCTTCTTGCAGAGTTTGCACATCGTGACTTCTGCCGCATGGCCACTGATATGGGGATTCCAGAATGACCATCGCCAAATTCCAAGGCGGCGATGCCGTCACCATGACCAGCATCGAACTGGTCGACTTCATCAACAGCCACCGCAAGCAGCAGTCTGAGCAGGCCGGCCTGGCGGTAGCCTTTACCGCCCTTCGCCATGATCACTTTATGGAGAAGGTGCCGAAGGTTCTCGGGCATGAGGGTCTCCCGAAATTTCGGGACACCCACCATAACGCTCAGAACGGCCAGGGCTACCCATGCTACCGCTTCCCCAAGCGCGAATCGTGCCTGATGGCTATGTCCTACAGCTACGACCTGCAGGCGGCGGTGTTCGACCACATGACTGATCTGGAGCAGAAGCTGGCCCGCCCGATGACCCAGGCCGAGATCACCGCAGCCAACGCGAACCACCTGGTGGCCGTAGAGCGTCAGCAGCGGGAGCAGCAGGTGGCGCTGGAGCGGATCGAGCGCCGCGTCGAGGACTTGAGCCAGACCGCCGTCTGGGATCACTGCCCGCAGAACTGCCAGTCGCTGACCCGCATCAAGGAAACCATGCTGGCGCGCCACGGGCTTTCCGGCGCCGTTGTCGACTACGTGCTGAAGGCTTGGCCGAACCAGCCGAACCCCGCCGGCATGGTCCGCAACGGCCATGAGGAAGCGCTGGGCTCTCAGTACCTGGTCTGGTCCAAGAGCCACGTCACGGCTGCCTTCCACCGGTTTGTTTCCGAATCCACCATGGTCACCGCCACCCAGGCGACCCACCCATATTTTGAGGGCCGGTTCCGCTTGGTCCAGAAGGTCCAGCCATGAGCAAAGTATTGAGTTTTCCACCGAGGGTGATGCCCGTGGAGCATATCGACGAGGCCCTCTTCGAAAAAAACAATGACGCCGCGCTGTTGTTGAAATGCTTCGAGGTCGTCAAGGACACGCTTGAGGTCATTAGCGAGCCCGAGTACACCATCGAGCAACAGGATGACACGCACATTGATCTGATCCGTGCGTTCTATGCGTTGAAGGTGCTGTTCCGGCGGAGGACGGGCCACGATGCAGACCAGGTTGCCAAAGACCATTTTGACGCAATGAGTCGCCACTTGCTGGGGGGCGAGCCGCGCCCAGAAAACAAAATCCCCGTCGTCGTGTACCCGGCGGAGTGCCTGCCTGACGAAGCGTTCGAAGGCCTGACCGTCCAGCAATTGGCTTGCGCGGCTTTCAACTACAGCGACCGCGTTCGGCGTCTGCTCAACGAGCACTCTCCGACCGGCCTGGCGCTTGACGAGGCCAGGACCTTCTCCATTGATTCCGCCACCGCGCTCCGCCTACTGGTATTGCGGCTGTCTGGCGGCTCACTGGAATCCATGGCCGAGCAGATCAGCCGCAAGCCAGGGGAGACTCTGCAATGACCACCACCAACCCTCTTGCCCCCCCCCAGAAACCCGCCACAGCCGAAGTGATCGCCGGCCCATGGCCTTGCTATTCCGGCTGCCGCCATCTGCCCGAGCGCGAACGCTGGGAGGTATACGGCCTTGCCAAGGCTGGCCGTGCAGCGCTGGAAGACAGGGGCATCGTCATGGATGAGGCCTACGACGACTTCATCACCCGGGTAACGCGGGAGTTGGGCCTATGAGCGACTGGGGATTCGTGTACATCCTTGGTAATCAGGCCATGCCCGGCATCTACAAGGTCGGCACTACCAAGTTTTCACCACATCGTCGGGCCGAGGAGCTTTCTCGCGGTACCGGGGTTCCTCATGAGTACGAGGTCTTCTATTACGCCGAACATTCCAATGCTGCAGCCTGGGAAAAAGCGGTTCATCTACAGCTTGCCGATCGACGCGTCTCTGAGCAGCGCGAGTTCTTCAAGGGGCCGCTCATCGACATCATCAAGGCTGTTGAGGGTGACGGTGAGCATTGCTCGGACTGGGATTCGGACGAGGCAAAAGAAGCTCGTTGGCCTGGGCGGATGTCGCAGAGCGATCCATTGTGGTTCGAGCGCCACCTGCATTCACCTGGCTATCTTGAACGCCTGCGGAGGGATCGCGCATGAGTATCCAGTCTATGGTTTGGGCCCTTGAGCAGCAGGAAATCAAAGATTCCACTTGCCGCCATGTCTTGCTGTGCCTGGCCAACTACGCAGGTAGCGACGGGCGCGGGGCTTTCCCTTCGGCGCTGACCCTTGCTACCGACACCGGCCTATCCGAGCGCACTGTGCGCTACAAGCTGGACGCCCTTGAGGCTGCCGGCCTGATCAAGCGCGGTAATCAGTCGATCGCGGCCGCTTACATCGACCGTCACGACCGTCGCCCTGTGGTGTATGACCTCATCGAAAAACGGGGTGCACCAGATGCACCCCGCTCCGAACGGGGTGCAGATGAAGACGCAACGGGGTGCAGCTCACAACAGAACGGGGTGCAGATGAAGACAGAACGGGGTGCAGCAGCTGCACCCAATACGTCATCTACCCGTCATCTATCCGTTAATAAACCAAAAGAAGGCGCAGACAAGTCTGCTGGTGCCCGAGGGAAGGTTGGGAAGTTCGATCCATTGACTGCCAAGCCGGCCAACGCATCTGAACAAGCCTGGGCTGACTTCTGCGAAATGCGGAAAGCCAAGCGTGCGCCGCTGACCCTTCGAGCATGTGAATTGATCGCCAAGAAGCTGGCCAACCATCCAGAGCCCGATGCGGTGCTGGATAAGTCAACCACCAGCAGCTGGTCGGACATCTACCCAGACTCGGTACTTCCTGGAGCAGGCGCCAAGGCCGGCAATCACCAAAGCGCCGTCCTCAGCGTGCCAACCCACACCCAGGAGATGTACCCCAATGACCGTTTCTAAATTCATCCTGGCGCCAGAACTGGCTGAAACCCGTGCGAAGTCGTGCGGTACTCCAGGGCATAACGCGTTCAAGCAGTCGCTGGTTGAGCAGTTCGACGGATCGTGGAAGCTGAGCACTTGCCCGGCATGCCGCTGGCAGGCGCTGTACAACACGCCAAAGGATCAGGAGGCGCACCTGCAGGCCGTGCTGGAGGTCGCTGCCGAGCGGCTGAATGAAGGCCTGATCGCTACCGGCATCACGCCGCGTTTTCGCAAGTGCACCCTGGGCAGCTACGTCACCGGCGACGACAAGGCCAAGCAGCGTGCACTAAGCATCTGCCGCAAGTACGCCGATAAGTTCGACGAGCATCGTGACGCCGGCCGCGCGCTGATGCTGATGGGCGAGAT
Organism: Pseudomonas sp. ArH3a; assembly: GCF_022648765.1. Taxonomy (NCBI): domain Bacteria; kingdom Pseudomonadati; phylum Pseudomonadota; class Gammaproteobacteria; order Pseudomonadales; family Pseudomonadaceae; genus Pseudomonas; species Pseudomonas sp. ArH3a. Next base: position 4,671,641 of record NZ_CP080330.1, on the reverse strand, counting down.
CGGCACCGGCAAGACGCATCTTGCCTGCGCAATCCTGCAGTGCATCGTCCGCCACGACGGCAGCACAGGCCTGATCGTCACCGCCGAGTCGATCACCCAGGCGGTGACCGATAGCTTCCGCAATAACTCTGGGCCGTCCAAGACGGACCTGATCAACGAGCTGGCGTCTGTCGACCTGCTGGTGATCGATGAGGTGGGTATGCACACCGCGAAGCCCGGGAAGGACTTCACGCCCAGCCTGCTTCACGAAGTGATCGACCGCCGTTACCAGTTGATCAAGCCCACCATCCTGATCAGCAATCAGAAACCGGAGGATCTGCACACCTTCATCGGCCCGCGGGCTGCTGATCGCCTCCGCGAAAATGAGGGCCTGCTGGCGCCGTTCACCTGGAAGTCGGCGCGGTCGGGAGGTTTGGCATGATGGATTACCCTGAAATTGATGAGTCTCCATCGTCCTACCAGCAGGTTCCCGACTCGGCGCTCTACAGCCATGAGGCGGAATACGCGCTCATCGGCAGCATGATCCAGCAGACAGATCTGATCGATGAGGCAGGGGGGAAGCTGTCCGTTGCGGATTTTCACCACCCTGCATGCGCCGAGTTGTTCGAAGTGGTGCTAGGACTACGCTCCAGAGGTCGCGCAGTGGACGTTGTGACCATATGCGAAGCTCGCCCCTACCTTGCCGATCGTCAGAGCTCTGTGGCGGTTGTAGGGATTCTGGTGCAGAACACACCGAGCACCGCGAACTTTGACGAATACGCCCGGGTCGTCAAGCAGCGCTCTGTGGCACGCCGGGTTATCGCCGCCGCGAGAATCATGAGTCAGCGCTTGATTGACGGTGAGGCGCTTGACGAAGTGATGAGTCAGGGCCAGCAGGCTTGGGTATCACTTGAGGCGGAGGGTCTCGACTCGCGCCGCCGTTACCGATTCATCAAGGACATCCTTCCCGAAGCCATCGATGGCGTTGACCGCCGTTTCAATCGGACGGCAAGCCTTGGGTTCGATACAGGGCTGCCGTCGCTTGATGAGTTCATCCCAGGTATCTGCCCTGGCCACGTCGTGGTGGTGGCGGGAACGCCCGGTAGCGGCAAGACCACCCTAGGCCTGGGCATCGCCGAGCGTGTCGCCCTAGTCAAGAACGAGCCGGCGCTGGTGTTCTCGCTGGAAATGACGGACGTCGAGCTGACGAACCGCTCGCTGGCCTCGGTCGGCAGTGTCCAGCTCAAGCACATCAGCGAAGGCCACTCGATGACCGATGCTGATTGGCCTGGCCTTACCTCGGCGGTCAACAAGCTGATGGATGCCCCGCTGATCATGTGCGACGACTCTTCGCTGACCCTGCGGGATATTCGCCAGATCTGTCGGACAGTGAAGCGCGAGCACGGACTGGCGTTCGTCGCCCTGGATTACATCGGCCTGGTCAACGGCGAAACCAAAGCGGCAAGCCGGTACGAGACGGTCACCGAGATCAGCAAAGGCCTGAAGCGCCTGGCAAAGGAGTTGGGTGTGCCGATCGTGGTGCTGGCCCAGCTCAATCGCGGCCCGAGCAATCGCCCCAACAAGCGCCCGACCAAAAGCGACCTGCGCGACTCAGGGCAGATCGAGGCCGACGCCGACGTGGTGATCCTGGTGCATCGCGACGACGAATCCGACGCAGGCAAGGCCGGGGTTACTGAACTGATCGTCGACAAGAACCGGCACGGCCCGACCGGTTCGTGCCGCGTCCAGCACCAGGGTGCATACCACCGGTTTGTGGAGCTGATCGGCAACCCATATCCGTCAGAGGAGGAAGTCGAGATGGGGCGTCCGCTCGCCAGTCGCTTCAAGGGGAGGAAGAACGATGAGAAGTTTTAAGCTGATTGACCGCCTGCTGGGTCGGAAGCCAGAAGTCGAGAAGGCCTATGCAGAAGCGTTGCGTGGCCAGCCGTTCACGCTGGAGCCCGGCATAAAGATTATCGAAGCCCCTCAGTACCCCGAAGCCGAACGCATCGCCGCGTCGATCCGTGACTATCCCGAGGACTGGGCGTGGACGATTAAGGGTTACAAGCTGATTCACACCCCCAGCGGGTTCGTGCTGTGGGTGGCCAACCAGGACTACGGCCTGGCCGAGGTTTACAGCAACGGGGGAAAAGGCGACTTCTCCAAGCCCGAGCAGGCAATCATCTGGCCCGCGGTCGAGGCCTGGCTGGCGCGGCACAAGGTCGGGTTCACCGGGCGACTGCCGAAGCCCAAGATCAGCGGCGGTCACGGTTCGTTCGGTTGTTACGCTGATGGGCTGCCCTGGATGGGGCTCGGCGCATCGCCCAATGAGGCATATCGAGCATGGCGTCACGCGATATCGGCCCAGGCGCGCAATGACATGAAGCCAAACGAATATCTGCAAGTACGGAGTGCCACTCTATGAGTAACGTCACGGCGGCATTGCCGCGCAAGAGCCTGCTGGAACATGAGCGCAAGTTCCTGAAAATCGCCGGGGATGGCCTGGCCCAGGAGAAGGTCGGCGGCGCGCTGGCATTGGCCTGCCTTCTGGATATGGTCGCCAGCTGGCACGCCACCCGGGTCAATATCGAGTTTGGGGATTACTGCAAGCGCTGGGTTGCCGAGGGGAACGCCAAGAGCAAATCGGCTGACAAGCTGCTGCGCAATATCCTTGGCCTGGACGACAACCCACCACCACGTCGAATCCGGAGGGCTGCCTGATGAGCGTGTACCGTGATGCTGCACACTGCATCAGCCGGGTGATGTCGATCGAGATTCACGACGGCACGAAGAAGGCGTCTTGGCAGCGCAAGTACAAGGCGACCTTCGACGACGAGTTGCTGGGCGGTTCGATAAGCGATGACCTGTCGCCGGAGGAGCGCCTGACGCAGGATTCAATGACCAGGGCGACCCTCAAGCGAGCCTTGCCGGATATCCAGTGGCAGGCGCTGGCGGGCAAATACTCGATCAACCAGGATGAAGTGCGAGCTGCCGCTGCCTACCTCACGCCCAGGGTTGTCAGTCCGGCGCACCAGTTGTTCAAGACCAAGTGCGTGATGGCCTGGATGATCCCGGAGCGCCGCAACGGACTGCCTACATCGTTCTACGTGCTGCACAGTTGGGATGCTGACGGCACACCTGAGAGGACGCTACGCCGATGGAGATCGATCACCAAGGCGTGGCTGGATGATCAGGTGAGCTCCGCACACTTCGCGGTCGAGGCGTTGCTGGAGGAGCGTGGCTTGTTGCACCGCGAGGCTGCTTGACAGTGGCCGAGTGACCGCGTAGATTTCGAACCTGCGGTTTGGTGCATCACAGGATGACAACCAAACAAAGAAAGCCCGGCCATTGAGTCGGGCTTTTTTATGCCCAGAATTTATGCGAGAGCGTGGAGCCATAGCCAGGGTGGGCCTTCGGGCGGGCCTGGACGCGGTATCGCCGGTAGTCACGCGTTACGAAAGAACACCGGCAGCTTGAGCGGCTCATTCCATTGCTATTGGGGACGGTTCAAGCGGACGGCGTGGAGAGACACGCAAACCTATTTCGAGGCTCGCCATATCGGCGGGCCTTTTTTGTTCCTGGAGCACAGCAATGATCGATCCTCAAATCCATTCACTGATTGCCCAGGTTCAAGCGAACACCGCCTGGATTGACGCCGAGTCCAGTGGGCGAAGGGTTGCCGACGAGGTGCTGGGTAAGCGGATCGATGCGTTGGAAGCTGCCATTGGCGGCCAAATCCAGAGCGTCGACTACGTGCCGGGTGTGTCCGGTCTGAAGATCGACCTGAAGACAGGCGAGTTCGAACTGAACTCCTGCACCTTCGGCAGCGCGGCCAAAGTGCCTGAGCGCCAGATGGTGTCGGTCGAGGTGTCCAGCTGGAGCAAATACGACTTGCCCAAGAACGCCGCCAACCTGCTCCAGTTCATGCAGGCCGAACTGCAAAAGGTTCCGGAAGAGTATCGCCATGCCGCCGAGTTCGAAGAGTTCGATGCGAGCTACGGCGATGAATCGTTCAATGCTCGCCTGTTCCTGAGCTACTCCCGTCTCGAAACCGAGGAAGAGCTGGCTGATCGCCTGGCTAAGGCGAAAGTGGCCGGCACACGGGTCAGCATTAAGAATGGTCTTTTGACCATCAGCCATGATGGTGTTGTGCGGTGCAAGATCGGCAATCTGGGCCAGCCTGAACCCTTCAAAGTTGAAGGCGACCAGGTCCTCCTCAGTAAGGTCTTTGTCGATGATGGTTCGGTCGAGAAGGCTAACGTCGGCGACCTGATGGGTTCGAACCTCGCTGACCAGGTCAAGGAGTTGATCCGCACGGAACTCATGCCAGGCGGTTTGCTCTGGCGCCGCCGCTAATCCATTCCTTCACTCCCTCACCGGGAGGATGTCAGCAGAGACAGAGCTGGAGGCCGTCCGCTTCCAACTCAATCCGGAGGGTGATCGCTATGGGTGATTTAGGATCTTTTCAAGGAAAACGGTTTGGCGGGCCAGTTCCTCACGCATTTGTGCTTCATCTGGAGCCTGAATGTAAAACTGAATGTCCGCCGTATACGCATACACTTGCTCCTCCTTCAGCCAGTGATTACGCAGCCGCAACTCAAAAGGAATGGCACCATCTGGGAACTGATCACTGCGAGCCAGCGACGTTACGATATTGCGGGACACGATTAGATATGGGTCAGGCACCTCCGCCCACTGACGATTCCTGAAAATAATCGCAACGTACATCGATCGCGTGATGCCGGCTTCAGTCTTCTTTGTTGTGTGCGCGCAGCGGAATGTTTCGAAGTCCTGTCCAGGCCCGTTTATAGCGCGGATTAAATCTTTCAGTTCCGGCTCGCCTTCTAGCTCGGGAATCTCATTGATCCGGTCTGGCTCTTTTGATAGCCAGATCATTGGATGGTGACCGCCCTCCAGATCCGTGGCATAGGGCAGATTCCTATGGCCGGTGGTGAAGGTGATTTGAATACTTGCTGTTTTGTCGCTTTCCATGAGCTGCGTGCGTCCGTCTGGTGTGGAAGCGAGACGATAGCACGGAGCCATATGCCCGCCACTGAGCGGGCTTTTTTATTCATCATGCCCCACGGAGTCGAGCGCATGGAGTATCTACAGCGCCTGCTCGACAAGATCGACAGGTTCGAATTGTTGATTGCGGGCCTGATTGGGGCCGTTGTTGCGAGCTGGTGGCACAAGGACGACTTGTCCGACTGGCGCGCCTGGATGGTGTTCTTGATTACGGGTGTTGCCTGCTCTCTGTACCTGACGAGTATGGTCAGTGCCTACCTGAATGTCACTGAGCCGAAGATCGTCGCCGGGATTGGGTTTCTCCTGGGCACGTTCGGCGGCTCGCTTCTGGCCGCAATCAATCGTGCCATCAAATCCGCTGACCTCTGGGCGCTCATTCGCCAACGGTTCGGGGGAGGCAATCCACCATGAATCTTGAACTGATCAACTCCATCGCCTGCGGCCTGATCGCGTTTTGGGCGACCTGGTGCGTACTGAGCGGGAAGGTGAGGGACGGCATCCTTGGGAAGCTGATCTACACCACGATCGCCATCACTGGCTTCGTTGTCTCGGTGCGCAGCCAGAACATCTTCTTCGGACCGACCACTGCCGGGCTGACGCTGCATGTCGCCCTGGCCTTGGCCGGTGCCCGCCATATCTTCATGGTGACTTACTGGCAGCCGGTGAAAGCCTGGCTCTGCCGCACGCTGCACTGTGAGCACTGCATGGGTTGCCCGAAGGCGCCTGAAGGTATCGAGCGGCGCAAGCAGTAATCCGCGCCACGTTTTCGAATGCGCCAAATCGTGGCGCGAGACAAGGATCACACCATGAGCACAGTCAGCGCCGAGTACTACCAGATCAAAGGCATGGTCAGTGATATGCCCGCCGATGAGCAGGCCGAGGTCGCTCGTGTTGAGGCTCTGGTGATTGAGCTGGCCAAGTCGTCTCAAGCTGCCGCGCTCGGTGTGATCCTGGGTTCCATCAAGCTTTCGCTGGAGGCGTGACCATGACTCACGGTTACAGCAACCCGGTGTGCAAAGGTGATTGGCGTCTCGGCACTGCCTGCGGCACTTGTGCTCGCTGCATCATCACCAAGCCCACACCGCCACCCACTACTGAGTGGCATGGACGCAAGGTAAAGCCCGCACCACCACCCATGCGCACACCACTGCCCGCATCGATCATCCCAGCCACTGGCTCAATGCTGTTGGTGCTGGTGTTCCTCGCTGGTGTAGCGGTAGGCGCCAAGATGGTAGGAGGTTGGTGATGGCTTGCAGTGGATGCGCCGCCCGGCGCGAATGGATCAACAAGTGGAGCAAGATTGCATATGAACGAGCCAAAGAATTCCTTGAGCGTGGTCACGATCCTGCCTCCGCCGAACCAGAAGCCAGGCAGCGCCCAGATGGTACAGGGCACGAAGGTGATGCTGAGCGACGGCAGTGAGCTGACAGGCGTGACCGGCGTCACCTTGAAGGCCTGTGCGGGCGGAGTGTGGGAAGCCACCATCACTTTACTGCCTAAGATCATCCAGCCAGTGAGTGCCGAGGCACGCATCATCCAGGTAGATGTCACTGACCTGCAGTCGCAGTCACGCACTTATTCACAGGCAGCGCGATGAATACGCCACTTGCCCAGTTCTTTCAGGACAGCCTGGAAGAGCAGAAGAAGCAGACGGCAATCCTCGAGCGCATGGCGGAGCAACAGCTACTACTGATCCAGGCACTGGCCGCCGAGCAGGATGATCAAGACCCTGATGCGCTGGCTACCACCTACATGGACGGCACGCCAGTACGCGGGCTGCCCTGATGGCCAAGATACCCAGCCTCAAGTCCAGGCTCACGCCGGTCACTACACGCAAGGTCTCGTCTGTGGCTGATGTCGCAGGTGCTGATAGCTGGGGGTCTGGACGAGGTGGTAGGCCATGGCGCCGTAAGCGTGAGGCGATCCTGATCCGTGACAACTACAGCTGTCGGGTGTGTGGGCTGACCACCAAAGACCTTGAGGTTGACCACATCATCAACGTCGCCCAGGGCGGCACCGATGACGACGGCAACCTCCAGGCGATCTGCATCCCATGCCACAAGGCCAAGACGGCTCGCGAGTCATCAGCTCATCGAGGTTGATGCACGTAATTGGCGTGCTTCATCGGGGCGTTGGCGTGCTACAGAGGGGAGGGGTGGGTCAAGAGTTCACGACCTTTTGTCTCGGACACCACTCCCTCTCTCACGCGCGATTTTTTTCCCTTTTTTAAAGGTTTTTGTTAATGGCGTTAACAAATAAAAAACGCCGTTTTGTCGAATCAAAGGCTTCAGGTGCCTCGAATCGCGAAGCGGCGGAGGCGGCTGGATACGCGGCCGCCAGCGCTTCGGCTGCTGGATCGAGACTCGCAAAAGACCCTGATGTTGTTGCTGCTCTGGAGAAGTTAAAGGCCTCTCGAAATGTTAAAGGCTCTCCAGCTGTATCTGAGCCCGGCGGCGAACAGGTCGAGGGCGAAGAAGAGGGCTTGGTTGATCTGCCAAACACGGATGACCCTCTTGTATGGCTGCTGGCTCTCATGAACGAGCCCAATGCGAAAATCTTCGACCGGCGAAACGCCGCTCAGTCGGCACTCCCGTATTTCCACGGCAAGAAGTCGGGTATGGGGAAGAAGGAGCAAAAACTCGAAGATGCCGCAAAAGTTGGAGCGAACAGCAGGTTCGGTTTGCGCGAACGTCACTTGAAGGCCGTTAAATGAAAACATGGACCACCGCCTGCCCTGAGTGGGAAGACCGTATCGTGCAGGGGCAGTCGCTGGTCCCGCTTGAGCCAATATTTCCTGACCAGGCCGAGGATGCGCTGGACGTGTTCGGCAATCTCCGGATGGTCGATGCTGACGGTAGCCCGTTGATGTCTGACACCTGTCGGGCATGGGTTCTCGACCTGGTGGCCGCGCTATTTGGCGCGTACGACGCAGAGGCCGGCCGCCGGCTGATCACCAATTACTTCCTGATGGTGAGCAAGAAGAACGGGAAAAGCACGATCGCCGCCGGGATCATGCTCACCGCGCTGATCTTGAACACGCGACCGTCAGGAGAGTTCCTGATTCTGGCACCCACTAAGGAGGCTGCCGACAACGCCTTCAAGCCAATCAGAGACATGATCGATGCCGACGATGACCTGAAGGCTCGGTTCCATGTGCAGGAATACAACCGGATCATTACCGACCACCTGAACAAGGCAAACTTGAAAGTTGTCGCTGCAGACTCCGCGACGGTCACTGGCAAAAAAGCTACTGGTGTTTTCATCGACGAGCTTTGGGAGTTTGGCAAGCAGGCCAAGTCGGCCAAGATGCTCGTAGAGGCGACTGGCGGACTGGCTTCTCGGCCTGAAGGCTTCGTGTTCTATTGCACCACTCAATCCGATGAGCCGCCTGCTGGAGTGTTCAAGGCAAAACTTGACTACGCCAGGAACGTCCGTGACGGGAAAATTGAGGATCGCCGTTTCCTCCCCGTGATCTACGAGTTCCCGCAAGAAATGATCAAGCAGGGCGAGCACCGGGACCTGGCAAACGCGCATGTCACCAATCCCAATTGGGGGCTGTCCGTTGACCAGCAGGTTATTGAGCAGAAGTACCAAGAGGCCCAGGCGGAAGGTGAGGGCGCCATTCGCGGGTTTCTCGCAAAGCACCTTAACGTCGAGATCGGGCTGGACCTTCGTTCTGATCGCTGGGCTGGCGCTGATCACTGGGAGGCCGCTGGCGACAAATCGCTGACCTTTGATGAACTGTTGCGGCGTTCAGAAGTGATCGTGGTGGGTATCGATGGTGGCGGGCTGGATGACCTGCTGGGGCTTAGCCTGATTGGTCGCGAGCGCGAAACACGGCGCTGGCTGCACTGGTCGCACGCATGGGCACACAAGATCGCGCTGGACCGCCGAAAAGATATTGTTTCAAACCTGCTCGGCTTTGAAGCAGATGGCGATCTGACCATTGTTGATCGTCCCGGCGACGATGTACTGCAGGTGGCTGACATCATCTGCGAGGTTCGTGACGCAGGCCTCTTGCCGGACAAGCAGGCAATTGGTGTCGACTCAGCTGGCATTGGCGACATCATTGACGAACTGACCACTGAAGAGCGTGGCATAACCATGGAGCAGATCGTTTCGATCTCCCAGGGCTGGAGGCTCAACGGTGCTATCAAGACTACTGAGCGCAAGGTGGCCGGCGGTGAGTTCATTCACGGCGGCACACGGTTGATGGCCTGGTGTGTAGGCAACGCCAGAACGGTCGCAGTAGGTAACGCGATCGCGATCAACAAACAGGTAAGCGGCTCGGCAAAGATTGACCCGCTGATGGCTACCTTCGACGCAACAACGCTCATAGCACTGAACCCGGTGGGTTGCGGTGACCTACAGGGCTTTTTCGATAATCCAATTATGGTGGGGCTTTGATGGCGCGCGAAAAGAAACCCGGGCGAATCAAGGCCACTCTTCAAAATTGGCTTGGTGTGCCCATCGGCTTAAAGGATGGCTCGTTCTGGCAGGAATGGTTCGGCAGTTCGGTTAGTGGGCAGCACGTATCGGTTGATAAGGCCATGCAGCTGTCCACGGTATGGGCCTGCGTCCGCTTGCTCTCGGAGTCGGTATCGACCTTGCCGCTGAAGCTGTACCGGCGTCTTCCGGATGGCTCAAGGGCGCCGGCGACTGACCACCCCCTGTATCGGCTGCTGTGTCGGGTTCCGAACTCGGAAATGACACCGCAGCGCTTCATGCTGCTGGTGGTGGCCAGCATCTGCCTTCGCGGCAACGCTTTCGTCGAGAAGAAAATGTTGGCGGGCCGGATCATCGCGCTGGTGCCGCTTCTGCCGCAGTGCATGCGGGTCAAGCGACAGGACAATGGCCGGCTCGAGTACACCTACACCGAGAACGGTGTCGAGCGTGACATCCCCGAAAAAACCTTGATGCACATCCGCGGCTTTGGCCTGGATGGCGTGTGCGGGATGCTGCCCGTTACCACCGGCAAGGAGATCTTCGGATCAGCCATGGCGGTAGAAGAGGCCGCTGCCAAGGTCTTTGCTCAGGGCATGCAGGCCTCCGGGATTCTCTCCAGCGACAAGACGCTCACCCCGGCACAGCGCGAGCAGTTGCGCAACAGTCTCGGTTCCTTCATGGGCTCCAAGAACGCCGGCAAGATCATGGTGGCCGAGGCGGGGCTGAAGTATCAGGGGATCACGATGAACCCCGAAGCATCGCAGATGCTGGAATCGCGCTCGTTCAGCATTGAGGAGATGTGCCGTTGGTTCCGTGTGCCGCCGTTCATGGTTGGGCACATGGACAAGCAGTCCAGTTGGGCCAGCTCTGTGGAGGCGCAGAACCTGCACTTCCTCACGAACAGTCTGCGCCCGCTCCTGGTGAACATCGAACAGGAAATCACCAGATGCCTGATTGGCGAGGCTGACGCTGACGAATTCTTCGCTGAATTCGCCGTAGAAGGCCTGCTTCGTGCGGATAGTGTCGGCCGCGGGGCCTGGTACAACACAGCACTGCAAAACGGCTGGATGTGTCGCAACGAGGTACGTCGGCTGGAGAACTATCCACCGATTCCCGGCGGAGACACGTTCACTGTTCAGTCGGCGCTCGTGCCGCTCGACCAGCTCGGGAAGCAGTCTGCAGGTATGTCTCCGGCGGCCACCGCCTTCATGTTGCGCATCACCGCTGCAAATCAGAGTGGCGACAAGGAAGCGATCAAGGAGGCGTTCGAGCTGGCATCCAAGGCGCTCGACACCGGAAACCCCGACGGGCCAATGATGGCTCACGCACTGATCTCGCTACCGCGGCTTCTGGCCGCTTGATCCTGGAGCAACCAATGACCCTAAAGACCATTCCGGCGGCGCCGGAGGCTCGGCCGCGCGCGCAGATCCACTGCGACCTGACGCCGAAGGCCTTGGAGCGGTGGAACCCATCGATCAAGGCGGCGAGCACTGACGACAACTCCATTACCATTTATGACCCGATCGGGTTTGACTGGTGGACCGGCGAAGGCGTTACGGCAAAGCGGATCAGCGCCGCGCTGCGATCAATCGGTGACAGCGATGTAACTGTGAAGATCAACAGCCCGGGCGGCGACGTGTTTGAAGGCCTGGCCATCTACAACCTGCTGCGCGAGCACAAAGGCAAGGTAACGGTGCAAATCCTCGGCCTGGCAGCCTCGGCCGCGTCGTTCATCGCAATGGCAGCGGATGAAATCCAGATCGCTCGTGCCGGCTTCTTGATGATCCACAACAGCTGGACCATGGCCGCCGGTGACCGTAACGACATTCGAGAGGTGGCCGACTTCCTCGAGCAGATCGACGGAACACTCGCCGATATATACGCGGTCCGCACCGGTGACCCCATTGAGGCTATGCGCAAGCTCATGGACGTCGAGACCTGGATGGGCGGCGCTGCTGCAATCGACGCCGGTTTTGCAGACAGCCTTCTGGCATCTGACGCCGCAGTCGAGGACGCCAGCGCATCAGCGCCGCACCAGGTTGCTGCCCGCCGTATGGACCTGATCCTCGCAAAACAGGGCATGCCGCGCTCCGAGCGCCGCGCCCTTATTCAAGAACTCAAGGCTGGTACGCCTGGCGCTACTACCTCCGGCAAGCAGAACGCTGCCGCAACCCCGGCCAACCTGGCCGACCCCATTGCCGAACTACAGGCCGCACTTTCGCGGTTCTCGGCAGCAGCTATTCAAACCGGAGAAAAACCATGAGCGACACTACTGCCGAGCTGTTGAAGAACGTCTCCAACGAGCTCAAGAAGGCCACTGACGAATTCAGCAAGCAGGCTGAAAACGCACTGACCGAAGCAAAAAAAGCTGGCAATTTGTCCAACGAAACCAAGGCCGCTGTCGATGAGATGGCCCTGAAGTTCAACAGCCTGACCGAAGCCGAGAAGCAGCTCAAGGCCCAACTCGGCGAACTGGAGCAGGAGTTCGCCCGAATTCCTACCCAGGCAGCTGCCGCTCAGCGCGAAACCCTCGGCGGCACCGTGATCAAGAGCGAAGCTCTGGCCGAGTTCGCAAAAAGCATTCAAGGCAACCGCCGTGTCAGCGTGCCGGTTCACGCCGCGTTGCTCAGCACTGGTGTTGCTGAGGGCGTAGTTGAGCCGCAACGTTTGCCTGGTATCGATGTGATGCCGAAGCAACGACTGTTCATCCGTGATCTGATCGCGCCCGGCCGCACCACCTCCCCGGCGATCTTCTGGGTTCAGCAGACCGGCTTTACCAACGCAGCCCGCGTTGTCGCCGAAAACACCCAGAAACCGTACAGCGACATCCAGTTCAATACCAAGATCACGCCGGTTACCACCATCGCGCACATGTTCAAGGCGTCGAAGCAAATCCTGGATGACTTCGCCCAGCTGCAATCGACCATCGATGCAGAAATGCGCTACGGCCTGAAATACGCCGAAGAGTCGGAAATCCTGTTCGGCGATGGCACTGGTGTGCACCTGCACGGCATCGTGCCGCAGGCTGAAGCTTATTCGGCAGCATTCGAGCCTGACGCGATGACTCAGATCGACCAACTGCGCCTGGCCATGCTCCAGTCTCAGCTGGCGCGCCTGCCTGCGAGCGGGCATGTGCTCCACTTCACCGACTGGGCGAAGATCGAACTGACCAAGGACACTCTGGGTCGCTACATCATCGGCAATCCACTGAGCCTGGCCGGCCCTACATTGTGGGGTTTGCCAGTTGTCGCGACCGAACTGGCAGCGTTCCTCGGCAAATTCTTGACCGGTGCCTTCCAGACCGGCGCGCAGATCTTCGATCGCGAGGACGCCAACGTGGTGATCTCCACCGAGAACGCCGATGACTTCGAGAAGAACATGATCTCGATCCGTTGCGAAGAGCGTCTGGCACTGGCCGTTAAGCGTCCGGAAGCGTTCATCTACGGCACCTTCGCTACTCCAACTCCTTGATATATAGGGGCCGCCCAGGCGGCGGCCCTCGGAGGTCGAAATGAAACTGAAGACCCTCAAGCCGCTTTACCTGGGCGGCAAGACGCTGACGGAGGGATCGCTGTTCATCACAGATGAACAGCACGGCCGCCAGCTTCTGCAAAAAAACTACGCCGTGGAGTGCGATGACGACGGTGAGCCGCTGGTAGATTTGACCGAGCAGGAAGATTCGACGGGTCCGCTGACCAGCGAAAAGGCGGCAGGCAAGCCAGGCGGAAAGAAGAAAGGTTCCTGACATGACGGTTATCCCGATCGATGTGGCCATGCAGCACCTACGGGCTGAAAGCGAGGATCAGAGCTATGTCGAGCTGGTGCTGGAGGCTGCCGAAGACAGTGCGGCGCAGTTTTTGAACCGGCGTTTCTACGCTGATGCTGATGCGCTTGCTACCGCCGTGCTGGCTGGAGACGCCGGTACCGATCCGATCCTGATCAATCCGTCTATCCGGGCAGCCTGCCTGCTCATCGCTGGCAAGCTTTACAACTCGCGAGAGGATGCGGTCACGGGCGTATCTGTCACCGAGCTCCCTGCGGGATCTCAATCGCTGCTGATGCCATATCGCATCGAGATGGGTGTGTGATGAGGGCTGGCGATCTGCGTCACCGCATCAAGTTCCAGAAGCTGGTAAGCGGAATGGACCCCGAAACCATGGAGCCTATAGAGGCTTCGTGGGTTGACGTTGCCACACTGTGGGCGGCGGTTAACCCGCTCAGCGGTCGCGAGTTCATCCAGGCCAAGGCCGCCCAGTCCGAGGAGGTCGGCCGGATAGTGATCCGGTACCGATCTGACATCAAGGCGGCCATGCGCGGAATCGAGGGTGACAGGGTCTACAACATCCAGGCAGTTCTACCCGATCCAAGGTCAGGCCGGGAGTATCTGACCCTGCCTTATTCTGAGGGCGTGAACGATGGCTGACGAGATCAGGTTCAACCTGCAGGGCCTTGATGGCGTTGTGCAGAAGATGCGCGGTTTGGCGCCCAAGCTACAACGCTCCGGGCTCAGGAAAGCCGCCAGGCGCGCCATGAACATCGTCCGGGACGCTGCTCGTGATGCTGCCAAGGCCATCGACGATCCGGAAACCAAGGAAAAGATCTGGAAGAACATCATCACGCAAGAGGCTACCAAGCAATCGCGCCGAGAGGGCGGTGTGGTGATGCGTGTCGGCGTTAGGGGTGGTGCGGGAGCAAACCAGCACAGCAAGGATGCCAGCGGCAACCCTGGCGGCGACACAAGGCACTGGAGGTACATTGAGTTCGGCACCCAGTTCACGCCGGCGGCGCCTTTTATGCGGCCAGCTTTCGCCAACAACATCGACCCGGTCACCAGCCGTTTTGCATCTGAGCTGATGAGTGAGATCGATACTGCATTGAGGTAAACCTGATGTTTGCGCCAATCAATGCGGTGTGCGCTGTCGACCCAGGAGTTATCGCGCTTTTGGGTAGCCCTCCGCAGCGCCTCTACTCATTCGGCGAGGCTGCCCAGGACACAGCAAAGCCTTATGCCGTCTGGCAGGCCATCAGCGGCAGCCCTGAGAACTATCTCGCTGGCCGGCCAGATGCCGACGCGTACACATTGCAGATTGATGTGTACGGCGCGACTGGAGCGTCTGCGCGAGCTGTTGCCAAGGCAATCCGAGACGCGATTGAGCTGAAGGCCTATGTCGTGAGTTGGAATGGCGAGTCGAAAGACCCAGTCACCAAGGTGTACCGCTATAGCTTCGACGTGGACTGGATAGTCCAGCGATAAAGATTCAACCCAACCAAATCACCCCGCCAAGTGCGGGTTTTTTTATGCCCTACATTTGGAGAAAACTATGTCGATTTTGACTCAGGGTACCCAGGTTTTCGCCTTGGTCCCGCCGCTGACCGGTCCCGGCCCGAAGACCGTAATGGCCATCGAGTGCGCCACTTCCTTCGACCCGGGCGGCTCGCCAGCCGAGCAGGTCGAAGACACCTGCCTTGAATCCCAGGAGCGCAGCTACAAAAAAGGCCTGCGCACCCCTGGTCAGGCATCGCTTGGGCTCAACGCTGACCCCAACAACGCGAGCCACATCCGACTGCACCAACTCTCCGAAACCGACGGTGACACCACCATCAAGTGGGTTGTTGGCTGGTCTGACGGTGTTGCGCCGCCGACCCTGAACACCGCTGGCGACGATTTTGAGTTGCCGGAATCTCGCACCTGGTTCGCTTTCCAGGGTTACGTTGCCGACTTCCCGTTCTCGTTCGCTCAGAACGCCGTGGTGGCTTCCACCGTGTCCATTCAGCGTTCCGGCGGTTCCGCCTGGATTCGCAAAACCGCTTAAGGGGCTCGCATGAACCTGGCTCAACTGAAAAAGAAAGGGGGCGTCATTGCTGACGCCCTCGTGCAGCGTGAAGTCGAGTGGAAACACCTCGACGCCAAGGGCAAAGAGGTAGCCGACAAGTTCAAGGTGCACATTCGGCGCCATGCTTTCGGGGTGATGGAGGCCATGTTCGCCGGCGGTGAAGCGGAGCGTTTCAAGAACGCCCGCTACCTGTCGGCGAGCATCATGCTGGGCGACACGGGCAACGAAGAGCTGCCGTTCGAGGACGCTGTAAACCTCGACTCCAGTCTCGGCGTGGTGCTGCTGCAGGCCGTGAATGAGGTCAATAACCCGGTAAAAAACTGACCCCCGCCGATGAGTTGTGGCACGAACTGGTGCTCAACGGAGTCGGCGGGTGCACCATCGCAGAGGCCAAGGCTAACATCTCATACGCTGAGGTGCTGGCATGGGCTGCATATCGGGATAAGTACGGATCGCTGAACCTGGGCCGGCGACTGGAGTTCTCCGGCGCGATCGTGGCGCTCCAGGTCAACCGAATGAACGGAGGCAAAGCAGAGCTCATCGATTTCATGCCGCATGTCTCGCGGTCAGAGGTGAGTCTGGAGCAGGCCATGGAGGAGTGGGCGTGATCACCGCCAAGGATGGTGGTAGATTGCCTTTCTCTTGTATGGAGCGGACACATGATCAGGATATCGCTATTACTTACGGCGCTGTTGCTTGCCGGCTGTCAAACCTCACCTATCAGCCCGAACGATGCTGATAAGGTTTCTGCCGACAGGATATATGCGTATTCAGGGTCGGGCGAATCCCAGCTTTTGATAACGCGTGACAGCGGTTTTTTTGGCGCGGCATGCAGTCATAGAATTTTTATAGATGGAACGCTTTCAGCTCTGATTGGGTCGGGCGAAGTCGTGACTTTCGGCTTGAAAGCGGGAAAGCACGTGGTGTCTATCAAACCGAGCGCCGCTTGTGGCGGCGGCGCCCTGGTAGAGCGGGAAGTAGACTTGCCGCGTGGCGAAATGGTCCGACGTCGAATTTCAATCGGTCCGGGTGGCATTGACTTCTCACCCACTGCGTTTTGATTGCGCATCCACCGGAGCAACGACCATGCAACTGGCAATACTACTGGTCCTGATTGTTATCGCGGTGATTCTTGCGCCTTGGTTGCTGGGGGTCATCGCAGTGCTAGCGGCAGCGTATGGGGTTTGGTTGGTCGCTGGGATCATACTAACCGCTGCTTTTGCCCTAATCGGTCTGGTCATTTACATAGTTAGGATTAGTTTTGCGCCGCGCGATAAAATTTCCAGTAGTTCCGAGTTCAAGATCGCCGAGGCAAACAGGCTGTATCGAGAGAGGGAGTCACTACAGCGTGCAGCAGATGCTGAATCTGAGTTGAAATCTAGAGAAATCCTGGCGCGGACCAATTTGGCGCGCACTATGGTTTGCAAAAACTGCAGCGAATCAATAAAAAAGAACAGCTTGTACTGTCCGAACTGCGGGAAGCCCCCGATATAGGAAGTCTGCTTTTTTAAAACCCACTCTGGTGGGTTTTTTTATGTCTGGAGAAAAGTAAATGGCATCTCGATCGCTCGGCACGCTGACCCTGGATCTGATCGCCCGCATTGGCGGTTTCCAGCAGGGCATGGATCGGGCTTCCCGGTCTGTAGCCAGCACCGGCGCCGCCGCTGATGCCGCATCTGCACGCATCCAGGCCCTACAGGGTCAGTTCCTGTCGCTTTCCAGTATTACATCAAAGATTGCCGGGCCTCTGGCGGCTGCCTTCAGCGTAAATAGCGTGTATCAGGCCACCGAGGCCTATAGCTCTCTCACAAACCGTCTCAAGCTTGTAACGAGCGGCTCGGACGAGCTCGTGAAGGCTCAGAAGGCTGTGTTCGATATTGCACAAAGCTCTCGACAGCCTTTGTCGGCGACCGCGGAGCTTTATCAGCGGATTGCCACAAACCAATCTGCCCTCAAGCTATCTGGAGAGGGTGTTGCTGGGGTTGTTGGGACTATCAGTAAGACTCTGGCGATCTCTGGCGCATCAGCGGAAAGCGCCAACGCCGCACTCATCCAATTGGGTCAGGCTTTTGCATCTGGCGTGCTGCGCGGCGAAGAGCTGAACTCTGTCATGGAGCAGGCTCCGGCCCTGTCCCAGGCAATCGCGGCGGGCATGGGCAAAACAGTCGGCGAACTCCGGACCATGGGGGCGGCTGGCGAGCTGACAGCCAAAGCGGTAGTAAGCGCATTGCAAAGCCAAGCTGGCGCGGTTGACACCCTCTTCGCCAAGACTGCAACGACCATCGGCAACAGTTTTACTGCCATCAGCAACTCCATGACCAGGTTCGTCGGCGAGCTTGATCAGGCGACTGGCGCAAGTTCAAGAGTTGCAGCTGAATTTGTCGGCCTGTCGAAAGCTATAGATAACGGCCTTCCAGCAGCGATGAGCGCGGTAACCAAAAACTCAGAGGCGCTTTCCCAGGCACTGACTACTGGGCTTTACGTTGCGCTAGGTCGAGTGGCTGGAGGGTATGCCGCACTGATTCCGGCAACGATTGCTAAATCTATGGCGACCGCGCAGGAGGCCAAGGCAAGTTTGGCGGCCGCTTCTGCTGCTACAAGAAAAGCCGAAGTTGATTTGGTCTCCGCCAAAAATGCCGTTCAGGTCGCCATGCTGAATAGGCGGCTGGCTGTAACGGTCACTGAGGTCATGATTGCAGAAAACGCCTTGAGCGCAGCGAAGGCCAAGGCACTAGCGCTGACTGAGCGTCTAACCGTCGCAAGGGGCGCGGAAGCTGCGGCTAACGTCCTTGTCACAAGCACATCAACCGCGGCAGGTATTGCCATGGGGCTCGCCACAAGGGCCGCCACAGCACTGACTGCGGCTGGGCGCGGCCTACTTGCCCTGATGGGTGGTCCGGTTGGGTTGCTGTTCATTGCCGGAGCAGTCGCTCTTTCATTTGCAGATTTCAGAAGTAGCAGCGATAAGGCAAGGGAGGGCTTGGAGCAGCTCAGAGGGCCAATGGATGATGTTATTGCTCGCTTTAAGGCGATGACCGAAGAGCAGAAAGCGGGTGCAATGGTCCGCTGGAGTGAAGCGCAGGTTGAGGCGGTTAAAGCTGCAAAATCGGAGCTTGATACACTTCAGGCAACCCTAAAAAAGGGCGTTCTTGGTTCCGACTCCCTTTCGTTGCCCGCGAGGATTGCCGGTTCGAGTAGTGATCAGACTATCCAGCGAGCAAAGGCGTACAAAGAGCTGAGCGATCGCATCGAGAGCGCTGCGAGAAGCGGGCAATCCCTGATTCCTATCCTCGAAGAGGCCGGGAAAATTCCGGGCGTGTCACCCAAGTTGGTGGACGAGCTAAAGAAGCGTGCCGAAGCCTGGTCGACGCAAGATCAGGTAGTCAAGGAGTCGGTAGAGCGTCAGCGAGTTCTAAGTGGTGAGATGGGTAAAACGGCAGCAGCCACTGCGACCAGCACTCAGGCCGCAACCGGTCTTACGGCCGCTGGCGAGAAGTACCTGAAAACCCTGCAGGGCCAGGTCGGAGCACTGCAAGACAATAACGACGCCGTCAAAGAAGCGTCGCGCTACCTTGACGAGCACAAAGACCTGTCGGAGGCTGATCGGGTTGCAATTATGTCCGCTGCCCATGCGAAAAAGGCAGCAGCAGAAGCAAACAAGGCGGCAACTGCCGAAATCAAAAGCAACACCTCGGCGATCAAGACCAACCTCAAAACTTTCGAGGATGCTCAGGAAAACTATAAACGCCAGATCGCCCTGATCGACGAATCCTCCGGGAAGCGCAAAAGCGCCACCGAAGTGGATAAGTTGGCGTTTGAGATTGCCAGCGGAAACTACGCAAAACTCAGCGATCAGCGGAAGTCGGAGCTTTCTGGCCTGGCTGCCGAACTGGACGCTAAAAAGGCCTTGGTCAAGGCCAACGAGGACGCTGCCAAGCTTTCGGCGCTGAAGTTTAATCTCAGCGAGAGCAACCAGTCGGCCAAGGACGGGTTTGACCAAGAGTTGGCGGGAGCCGGGCAGGGCGACGAGTACAGGGCCCGGCTCAAGGAGTTCCTCTCGATTGATCAGGACTTCAACAAACAGCGCCGGGAAATGTACAAGGAGTACAAAGAGGCAACGCTGGCCGGTGATCCTGATGCAGAGGAAAACTACAACAAGGAAACCGCGCTCCTCGAGGAAGCTCTGGCAGAGCGAATTGTCATCCAGCAGGACTACTACAACCAACTCGACGAAGCTCAATCGAATTGGATGGATGGGGTCAGTGATGCCTGGCAGAACTATGTAGACGCCGCGACAAACTATTCGGCGATGGCGGCGGAGGCAACGACCTCGGTGCTTGATGGCGCGAAAAGCGGTCTGAGCACCTTCCTGTCTGATGTTGCGAGTGGTGCTGAAACCGCAGGCGATGCGCTGGGCAACCTGGTTGCCGACTTCGCAAAGTCAACGCTACAGGCGCTCTCTGATATGGCGGCTCAGTGGCTGGTTTATCAGGCTGTGCAGTTGGTGGTGGGCAAAACTACCCAATCGACCGCATTGGCCGGAATGGTTGGCAATGCCCAGGCGGCTTCGTTCCAGGCCCAACTGAACGCTTACGCGTCCACGGCGGGCATCCCGCTTGTTGGTCCCGCGTTGGCTCCAGCCGCCGCCCTTGCCGCTGCGGCTGCTACGGCGCCTATGGTTGCTGGAGTTGCTTCGGCGGCCATGGTGGGTATGGCGCACGACGGCATGGGCAGCATTCCCAAAGAAGGCACATGGCTTCTGGATGGTGGCGAGCGTGTGGTCGCGCCCGAGCAAAACAAGGATCTGACCAACTTCCTCGCCCGCCAGACAGCGGTCAC
Organism: Pseudomonas sp. ArH3a; assembly: GCF_022648765.1. Lineage (NCBI taxonomy): Bacteria > Pseudomonadati > Pseudomonadota > Gammaproteobacteria > Pseudomonadales > Pseudomonadaceae > Pseudomonas > Pseudomonas sp. ArH3a. The sequence continues at coordinate 4,651,518 of NZ_CP080330.1, read as the reverse complement.
TGACTCTTCCGGTGGCGGTGGTGGTATTCACATCAATGCACCCGTCACCGTCCAAGCCCAGCCAGGCATGAGCGGAGATGATGCTCGAAAACAAGGTGAAGCAGCCGGCCAAGGCCTGGTCTCTGAAATTCGCCGAGTGCTTCAAGGTGAAATGGGGCAGGGCGGCTTGCTCTGGAGGCGAGTCTGATGGCGGAAACATTCAGCTACTGCGTTCAACTGGGCGGCGACGGAGAGATTGACCAGCGCACATGGGAGAACGATTTCGGCGATGGGTATACCCAGGCTGGCGGCATCGGCATCAACACCAAAAGCGAGAACTGGAACCTGACGCACTCTGGCGTCATGGCTCCCGGTGAGGAGTTGCTGAAGGTGCGAGATTTCATCGACCGGCACGAAGGTTACAAGGCGTTTATCTGGACGCCGCCGGGCGGGGTGCAGGGCCGATATCGCTGCAAGGGCTACAAGTCCAAGCCGCTGGGCGCTGGCCTGTGGACGCTATCGTTCACCTTCAAGCAGACCTTCACGCCTTAACAGCAACCATCAACGACCCCGCCAAGTGCGGGGTTTCTTGTTTCTGGGGCCCTATGAATTACAACACCGATATCCAAAAGCTTGAGCCGGGCAACCAGATCAGGCTGTACGAGCTGGACGCTACGCGCCTGGGCGGCCTTCTCTGGCGCTTCCACGGTCATGCTCATGAAGGCGACATCATCTGGCAGGGACAGCTGTATTCGCCGCTCCAGATCGAGGCGAAGGGCTTCGACATCCGCGGGGATGGTCGGCCAGCAACACCCACGCTGCAGGTAGACGATGAGCTGGGCGGCGTGCGCGGGGCGATCACTGCCCTGTGCTTCCAGTTCCGCGACCTGGCCGGCGCCCGGGTGAAGGTGATCGAGACTTTCCGCCACTTCCTGGATGCCGCCAACTTCCCCGACGGCAACCCAGAAGCCAGCAACCAATCGAAAACGAACCTCTGGTTTATCGAGCAGAAGACCGAGGCGCTGCCGAGCATCTCGGTCACGTTCTCGCTGTCCAGTCCCACGGATATGGAAGGGCAGATGCTTCCATCCCAGCAGATCACCAAGCTCTGCCGGTGGGCCTGCCGTGGCGGGTACCGGCAGGAGGCCTGTGCCTACACCGGCACAGCGATGTTCGACAAAAAGAACCAGCCTACGGATAACCCGGCGCTGGACCGCTGCGGCGGCTGGTGGAGCAGCTGCAAGCTTCGGGGCAATACCCGCCGGTTTGGTGGGTCCATGGGCGCGAGCCTTATCGCAAGTTCGAGGTAGCGATGCGCATCAATCAAAAATTGCAGGACGAGATCCGCGCGCACGCCGAGCGTGTCTATCCGGTCGAGGCGTGCGGTGTCCTGATCAAGTCGGCTGTCGGGCGCGAATACGTGCCCTGCGGGAACCTGGCCACCACGCCGCGCGAACACTTCCAGATCGATCACAAGGACATGGCCCAGGCGGAAGATCGGGGTGAGGTGCTGGCGATCATCCACAGCCACCCCGACAAGGCGCCGACGCCGAGCATGGCCGACCGCGTCAGTTGCGAGCTGCATGAATTGCCTTGGGGCATTGTCGGATGGCCCGGCGGTGACTTCGAGTGGTTCAAGCCTTCGGGCTTCCAGGCACCGCTGCTGGGTCGGGACTTCTCCCATGGGCTGCTTGATTGTTGGGCGGCGTGCCGCGACTGGTATGCCCGGGAGGCGGGCTTGCAGCTGCCGAACTTCGAACGTTCCGATCTCTGGTGGGAGGAGAAAGACGGCCCGAGCCTCTACGAAGACAACTTCGCGGCCACCGGTTTCTACCAGGTTAACGAGGCACGGCGTGGCGACATGCTGGTGTTGCAAATCCCAACCCCGGGCCGGGAGTGCTACTTCCCCAATCACGCGGTGATTTACCTGGGTGATGAGCCGGCGCTGACCAGTGAGCCAGCGCCGAAGCTGGGCGGGTCAGGCCCGTTCATTTACCACCACATGCCAGGCCGCTTGGCGGCCCGCGAGATCTACGGCTGGTCGATGGCCAGCCGCGTCAAACTTATTCTCCGGCACAAGGACTACCGCCCATGACCATGCGCACCATCAAGCTCGGCGGGGTGCTGGGCAAGAAGTTCGGCAAGGAATACCAGCTCGACCTGTACGGAATCCACGATGCCACGGCAGCGCTGTGCGCTATGAAACCTGGCTTTGAGAAGTTCATGCGAACAGCTCATGAGCGCGGCATGGTCTTCGCGGTGTTCGTCGATGAGCGCAACGTCAGCCAGCAGGAGCTTGAGCTGGTTGGGCGTACCGAGGGTGATATCCGTATTCAGCCGATCATCCAGGGAAGCAAGCAGGCGGGAATGTTTCAAACTCTGCTCGGGGTGGTACTGATCGTGGCGGGCCTGTTCACTGGTGGTACTACCTCTGCGCTTGGCCTGGGCTTGCTCGCAGCCGGCGCCGCTGTTGGCCTGGGCGGCGTTGTGCAAATGCTGTCCCCGACCACCAAAGCAAATGCTGAGGGCAAGAACGACGACGGAAACAACCCCAGCTACGGCTTCGGCGGAGCGGTAACCACTATCGCTCAGGGCAATCCATACCCGCTGCTTTACGGCGAGCGGGAGATTGGCGGCGCCGTCGAGTCTGGCGGGATCTACACCCAAGACAACATCTGATCGTTCCACCTTAAACAACCCGCTTCGGCGGGTTTTTGCATTCTGGAGGGCGCATGAGCGCAGTAGCAAAGAAGCAGCGCCGTGTCGTACCACGCAAACGCCGCGCCGTAATTGGCAGCAAGGGCGGCGAAGCCAAGCAGAAGCAGCCAAGCGTTGCCCTGAACGGTGTTCCATCGATCTCTACTGCGCGAATCGTTTATATGTGGAGCTGGGGGCCTATCGTTGGGCCGGTCGATGGTTTGCGTTCGGTCAAGCTGAATGGCACTCCTGCCCAGGCTGCTGACGGCACGATCAATTACCCCGGCCTGAAATGGCAGTTCCGCTCGGGCGAACTGAACCAGGACCGGCTTGAGGGGATCACGGAAGCCAGCAACGAGATCGACGTCAAGAAAGAGCTGCTCTACGGCACCCCTTGGCTGCATACCATTACCAACTCTGTTATCGACGCAATCCGGCTTCGGCTCAGCTGGCCGGCTCTGCGCCGCCAAGACGCATCGGGCAACATCGACGGTGTGCGTATCGATTACGCCGTGGATGTTTCGACCGACAACGGGCCCTATGTTGAGGTATTGGCTACTGCGGTTGATCGCAAGAACGTCACAGAGTACGAGCGCGCCCACCGCATTGAGTTGCCCGCCGGTAGCCGCTGGACGATCCGCGTACGCCGCTTGACTCCGAATGCTAACTCCGACCTGGTCGCTGACCAAATGATCGTTAAGGCCATTGCTGAAGTAGTGGACAGCGATCAGGAGTACCCGCTGACATCCGTCGGGTGCGTTGAGTATGACGCCCAAACCTTCGGCGGGGATATCGCCAAGATCGCCGTGCTGATGCGCGGCCGCATCATCCGCGTGCCTGCCAACTACGACGCCGCGACCCGCACTTACGCGACGTCAGGCACCGGTACAAGCAATGGTATTTGGGACGGCACCTTCAAGGAGGCTTACACCAACAATCCGGCGTTCATTTTCTACGACCTGGTGCTCGACCCCTATTACGGTCTCGGCAACAGGATCGACGCAACCATGGTTGATCGCTGGTCGCTGTACCGCATCGCGCAGTACTGCGATCAGATGATTCCAGACGGCAAAGGCGGCATGGAGCCGCGCTTCACTTGCAACCTGTATCTCCAAAAACAGGCCGAGGCGTACGCGGTGCTGCAAGACCTGGCCTCGATCTTCCACGGCTTGGCCTACTGGGACGGCAGCCAGATCGTGGTCAACGCCGATATGCCGGGAGACCCGGTGTACACCTACAACCAAACGCAGATACTCAACTCGGGAGCCATCAAGTACGAGGGCACCCGTGCGCGTGACCGGCACAGCTTATACACGGTGTCGTGGGACAATCCGGACCAGGGCTTCGAGACGGACAAAGAGCCGGTCTTCGACGATGAGGCCATGGTCGAGCTTGGCGGAATTGTGCGTGAAACGTCGATTGACGCCATTGGCTGTACATCCCTTGGCCAAGCCCAGCGCGCCGGACAGTGGGCAGCGCTCACGGAGAAACTGCAAACCCAGGGGGCCGTCTTCCGTGTCGGGCTCGACGGCGATATCCCCAAGCCTGGACAAGTTATCGCCGTGGCTGATCCCATGCTGGTCGGCCGCAACAACGGTGGCAGGATATCGGCGGCGGCTGGCCGCGTGGTCACGCTGGACCGCGATACCGTGGTGCCGGTCGGCGCGCGGCTTATGGTCAACCTGCCAAGCGGAAAGTCAGAGGGGCGGGTGGTCAAGTCGGTCTCCGGCCGGGACGTGACGCTGATGGCTGATTTCAGCGAGCAGCCTCAAGCGGAGGCAGGGTGGATTCTGGACTATGAGGACCTGAAGCTGATGCAGTTCTACGTCCGCAACGTGACGCGGCCGGAGTGGCACCAGTTCCAGTTCGAAGTGATCCAGCACGACCCGAGCAAGTTTGACGCGATCGACAACGGCGCCGTGGTCGACATCCGCCCGATTACCGGTATTCCAGCGGGCAGTCAGGACGCTCCGGCCCGGGTGATGCTCAGCCAGCACGTTGTCATCGAGCAGGGGATTGCCGTGACGGTCATGTCCATCGCCTGGGACGCCGCGCCGGGCGCTGTGGCTTATGACGTCGAATGGAAGTGGGGCGCGCGCGAGTGGATCACCTTGCCGCGCACGCCTGAGCAAATGGTCGACGTGCGTGGGATCTACGCCGGGCAGTATATGGCCAGGGTTCGGGCGGTGAGCGCGCTCAATGTGTCCTCGATCCCGGCCACTTCGGCACTGACCAATCTGGAAGGAAAGGTCGGCCTCCCGCCTGCGGTGGCGTTCCTGACCACCACCAGCGAGCTGTTCGGGATCAGCATCAAGTGGGGCTTCCCACCAGGTGCAGAGGACACCCAGCGCACAGAAGTCTGGTATGGGCCTGCGAACGATCTTGGAGCCTCTACCAAGCTGGCCGACCTGTCATACCCGCAGGCCGACTACCGCATGCAGCAGCTACAGGCAGGTGCAACGCTGTTCTTCTGGGCGCGGCTTGTGGACCGCACCGGCAACATCGGGCCGTTCTATCCCGTAGTGGGCGGCGTCATGGGGCAGGCCAGCTCAGAAGCCAGCCCAATCCTTGAACTGCTCACCGGCAAGATCACCAAGACCGAGCTTGGCGAGGATCTGCTCAGCGACATCGAGAAGATCCCCGGCCTGCAGGATCAAATCGACGCGCTTGACGACATCCTGCTGTACGACGCTGCGAAAACCTATGTCGCTGGCGACACCGTGCGCCAGGGCCCGCGGCTTTATCAGGCCATTGCCAGCGTGCCGGCCAACAAGCCACCACCGAACGCTACCTACTGGCTGGACGTGGGGCAGACGGTTGGCTCTGTCGGCGCATTGGCGCAACAGGTCGCACTGAACAAAACCAGCATCGAAACCGTTGACGGTAAGGTTACTGCGCAAGGCTCAACGCTGAATGTGCTGCGCGCAGCTACTCGGGATGACAGTGGTAGCGGTGCGAAGGCAGATGCGTTGAAAGGCTGGGCCAGCACTGCAGCAATTGCTACTCAAGAAAAGGTCATCGCCTCAAACGAAGAAGCATCGGCACAGCGCCTCACAACCGTGGATGCCAAGGTCAACCAAAACGCCGCCAATGTGACGCTTCTGGAAAGCACGGTAGCCAACAACAAGCAGGCTTCAGCCCAGCAAATCAGCCAAGTCAATGCGGAGGTGGCTACAGCTAAAGATGGCGTCGCCACAAACAAGGCTGATATTCAGCAGACGGCATCAGCGCTTGCAAAAACCAATGGTGACCTGGCGACCATTTGGTCGGTGAAGATGGAAACCACGGCGGGCGGGCAGAAATATGGGGCGTCGTTCGGCCTGGGCCTGCAGGTCGATCCATCCGGGGTGTCTTCGCAGTTCGTGGTCAGGGCTGACACATTCATGTTGCTGAACTTGAACAACGGCACTCCTGTGTCGCCGTTCTCGGTATCTGGCGGCCAGACGTTTGTCAGTTCGGCGTTTATCCAAGACGGCACGATCACCAACGCCAAGATCGGCGAGTACATCAGCTCCACCAACTATATCGCCGGTCAGCAGGGGTGGATTCTCAAGAAAGACGGAACGTTCGAAATCAACGGGATTGTCCCCGGTCAAGGGCGATCCATGATGACGAACAGATCGATGCGTTTTTGGGACGTGAACAACGTCAAGCGCGTTCAAATCGGAGATCTGACCGAATGAGTGCAGGCATGAGGGTGTGGGGGGCGAACGGTGTACTACAGCTGGATGAAAACTCATTCACCGTTCGCGTGATTTATTCAGCAGTAGTTCAAAAAGTAGCAGGGGAGGCAAGAAGTAGGTTCATCTCCATACCTGGCGCTACACCAGCATCATGTGCGGCAATCTGTCTACCAAGCACTGGCTCTTGGAGCGGTAGCTCGAATGGGCAAGACGCCAATGTCTCTCAGTACGATGCTCAAGTTGTCTCGGGTGGGGTAATTGTGTGGTTTGGAAATCGCAATATGCCCGATGGGAGATTAGGAGTATCTCCACAAAGATTATTAGTGTTGAGGTATAGGTAATGTCCTATGGATTAAGATTTACCAATAACTCAGATGTCGTGACTCTTGACTCTGAGTTTTCTAGGCTCGTAGTGCTTTTCTCTGCAAGGTACGTAGGGAGTGCAACTTTTCCCTATCCTATAACCTCGGCTGAGCCGCCGTTGATTTTTGTAAGGCCGGACAGCAACGCGGTATTTCAGTGGATTAGAATTACCGGATCACCTGGAAACTGGACGGGCTGGGTAAACTCCTCATCTACCGGCATTGCGGGTACTTATTTCCTAGCAGCCTACCAGGCTCGAGAAACCGAGACTTATGGTATGCGGCTATGGGATGGCAGTTCGAAACTTTTATTTGATAGCGGTACACCCTGTGCGCAGTTTACGAGTGTAGTTGCCGGCTGGAGTTTTCTAGGGGCTACAAACACTTCCGTAGGTAGGTGGTCGTTTAATTGGTCTACCACCGCCCCACTAAGTAGTGGCGACTATATGCTGATAAACACAATCGCTATGGACCTTCCGGGAGGCAGCACTTACTCTAAGCTGAGCTGCTCCTGGGACTATGCAAATAACAGGGTTTTGGTTTTGCTGCAGAATATCGGCGATTACAACGGTAGCAGTTTTTTTCTACCATTATTATTTGCAAAACCAGTTTCATAGACTGGGCGCGCACTCAAAACTTGAGCGGGTTTTTATTGCCTGGAGAAAAATATGGTTTGGCAAAGAGCAGGGACAGTTGCAGTGCAGAATGGCAGCAACACTGTCGTCGGCACGAACGTAGATTTCGCCGCCAGCAGCCGGAATGGCGATTCATTTGTTGGCCCAGACGGGGCGACGTACGAGCTGGCGAACGTCGCAAGCTCCACGGTGATATCGATCCTGCCGCCTTACAAAGGTCCGACAGTCAGTGGCGCGGCGTACGCCATCATGCCCGTGCAGGGCTACGACAAGATGCTTTCTGACGCCTTCAATGCGCTGAACAATCAGTTTGGGGCGAAGCTGGCGGCGCTGGGTACCACTGGCAACTACGACATTCTGCCCGTGGTCAAGGGCGGCACCGGCAGCAACAGCGCATCTGGCGCGCAGTCGAGCCTTGGGCTTAAAGATGCCAGCGCGGCGCTATTGCTTGCAAACCTTGGGATAAGGGGGAGCGCAACAGGGTTCGGTATAAACGGTTTATATGTGGGATGGAATGGTGAGAGTGCGTCGGGGTCCGCGAACTTCATCGTAAACCGAGGCGGGGGCCTTGGGGGTTTCAGCTTTCGCAGTGTTAACAGCAACAATACGGAAAGCGGCCCGATCACGACGTTGTCTTATGAGGGCGTCCTCAACGTTCCCGGGGGGATTCAGCTAAACGGAAAGAACTTGGTTGAGCGAGGCTCGAACGCAAACGGTGACTATGTCCGACTAGCTGACGGCACTCAGATCTGCTGGAAGCGCATAACGACGGACGCTTCAAGCAACGCAATCGGGGCGATTTACGGCAGCGGTGCTTTCGGCGCAGGCCCGTTCCCAGCATCCTTTACCGAGATCCCCAAGATTGTCCATTCCGGGTACATCGCCTCTGGCACAGTCAATGCGATGTGGTCGTCTTGCTACAGCACGCCTTCGCAAACTAGCTGGGGTAACTATCGGATGCTGTCCGCTGGCTCCTACGGGGCGGGTTACATTGATGTTGTAGCAGTGGGGAGGTGGTTCTGATGATTATAAAGTTTTCACCACAGCGCAGAGACGATGAACTTACAGTCAGCAAACGAAGTGATGTGCTGACCATCAATGGAGAGCGCTTCGATTTTCGAGAGCTGCCAGAGGGCGCTGTTTTGCCGGCTTCGGCAGTTGAGTGCGAGTTTGTCGTAGGCGATGTCACGCGAAAAAATGGCGAGCTGATTGTTACGCTGCTTTTGCCTTACGGCCCTGATGCAACCGAGGCAGCAAAATTCCCCGCCGATATCGTCAGCCCGCCTGACGGAAACGTGAGTCTTCCCCAATGAAAAACATTGATTTCAGCAAGATGGTGACTGTCGAGCAGCGCGAGAAAGAAGACCGCCGGGCAACGCTTGAGGCTGTTTTGGCTTCTCGCCGGGCCGCGTACCTGGCCGAATCTGATCCGCTTCGCCTGGAGGCTGACTACGACGCAATGAGCCAGGGCCGTGAACCGGACTATGCGAAGTGGTTTGCGTCGGTTGCAGCCATCAAGGCGCGCTTCCCGCTTCCAGCGACCGATGACACTACCGATTCCTGATCAGCAACAGCACACCACGGCCGCCTTGTGCGGTTTTTTTTCGCCTGGAGAAAAGTATGCCGACCACAGAAACTCGAGGGGTGCGGAACAACAACCCTGGAAATATTGACTACAACCCGGCCAACGACTGGAAGGGTCAACTCAAGCCAGACCTAGCTATTGAGAAGCGCTTTGCCCGGTTCGACACGCCTGAGAACGGTATCCGCGCCTTGGGTAAGGCGCTGCTGACCTACCAGCGTAAGCATGGGCTGAAGACGGTCAAGGCCATCATCAGCCGCTGGGCGCCATCGGTGGAGAACGACACGGCCGCCTATGTGCGCGCGGTTGAGGCGAACACCGGGACCCGCCCGGGCGCCGAGGTGGACCTTTCGCAGCCCTTGGTGATGTCCGGTTTCGTCAAGGCGATCATCCATCATGAAAACGCGGGGTATGCCTATCCCGCCGCCGTTCTGGCTGAAGGCGTGCGGCGGGCGCTGGCATGACGCCGGTGCAGAAGCTGGTCGGTCTGGCTGTGCTGGTTCTGGTGCTGATGGCCGGCGTCTGCGGCGTGACCTGGCAGGTTCAGGATTGGCGCCTGGGCAAGAAGCTCGCCGAGCAGATCGCGGAGCAGCGCATTGCGCACCAGAAAGACCTGGACGCAATCACCGGCGAGGCCTGGCGTCAGCAGGCCGCCGAGCAGGACAAGCGGCTGGCCACCGAGCGGCAGCTCGCCACCCTGGACCAACAACACACCAAGGAATTATCCGATGCTCAGCGCAACCAGGCTCTTCTGCGTGACCACCTTGCTACTACTGAGTTGCGGTTGTCAGTCCTTCTCGACGCCACGGATCCAGCCAGTGGTTGCAACGTGCCTGCCGCCGCCGGCACCGTCGGCTTGGTTCATGCAGCCCGTAGAGCCCAACTTGACCCAGCGCATGCTCAAAGAATTATCGCCATCACCGACGACGGGGATAACGCCGTGATCGCGTTGCATGCCTGTCAATCGTACGTTAGGGCGATCAATCGCTGACCTACATTCGTGGGTGTGAAAATCAACATGGCTGATTCCGCAGTTTGTCAACGGGGCTTCATGGCGATTCGCCCGATCTGTCAACCTGCGCAAAATCGCAAGTTGGCTGCTCACGACAAAATCGACGCAAAATATTCCGGAAATTATTCCTGGTGATGCCTACGGTTTGGATTTGGTGTTCGTCGGCAGGACGCCGGGGGAGGATAATCCTGTAGCAATATACAGCGCTAAGTTATTGATTCTTATAGGGCGTTATCGGCGTTTTTAGGGTTGCTGAAAATACCGTGATTCTCTTTGCTATCAATAGCTTAGGATCGCATCACGGTCACCTTGACATGGTGGGGGTCGTTGGTTCGAGTCCAATCGCGCCTACCAAACAAAATCCGCTCTGCTGGGCGGTCTAGAAGGGCTCACCGAAAGGTGGGCCCTTTTTTGTTGTCTGGAACTCAAGCAAAGCTTCGCCAAGCCGCTTTACGGCTCGCTTTAACGCGGGGGATTTGCTCAACAGAACAGCGTAGCCACCGATAACAGGCAGATGATTTGCACCACCATCTGGCAGCGTATCTCACCATTCGTTGTCGCCATATACATTTGTCCGGCGTACATAGTGGCTACCTCATTGTCGGCAATTCTTCATCGGCATTAGTGCCGTGCTCGATGCGCAGAAACGCGCAGTGGCTCTATTGAGTATAGGTCCGTAACAGGATTCGTCACGAATGAGCCGATTTAACGCGATTGAGCACACTGTCCCCGGCCTGCGTCGGCAAGCGATACACGTCAATCAACCCCAGTATCCCAGCCAGCGCCACGCCGACGAACGCCACCCGAAAATCCCCGGCGCCAGCCTGTATCTCATGCCCGTTCATCGCGATGGACGCGCGCAACAACAGCGCCGCAATCGACACGCTCAAGCCCATGACCTGTTGGAACGCCATGCTGAACAGCGCCGACGCCTCGCTCGTGCGGGCTTTGGGCTCATCGGCGAAGCCAATCCGGGTCAGTCCTGGGCTCGCACGTTCCAATCACCGTGCCTGCATTGCCAGCGTCGGATTGGGCATACTGGCGTGCAACTGAATTCAACCCAGGGAGCTTGCAATGGAATTGGCAATGGAGGTGTCGTTCGACGTCACGGCAGAGGAGCGTGAGGCCATCCTCAAACCGCTGAGGGCCTATAACCTCAGCCATACCGGCGACATGGCGTTTGAAACGGTCGGGATTTTCTTGCGCGACCCCGCCACCCAGGAAGTGGTCGGTGGCCTCTACGGGAAGATTTCCCACGGGTGGCTGTTCATTGAGCTCTTGAGCATCCCCGACCAGATGCGCACACAAGGTACCGGCACGCGTTTGATGTGCGCCGCTGAAGACCTGGCCCGTCAGCGGGGATGTGTCGGGATCTGGCTGGACACCTTCAGCTTCCAGGCGCCGGGGTTCTATCGAAAGCTGGGCTTCAGCGAGGTTGGCCACATTGCCGATTACCCACCGGGCCACCAACGGTATTTTTTCCAAAAACGCCTGGCCTGAATCCCGTGCGGCGCCAGATCACCTGGCGCCATTCATCCACAAAATTTATTGGTTTGCAGCAACAATTTTTCTTGTTGGACACCTCCCGCCCCCAAGCAGCACAGTTGCCGCCACTGACGCTCGACCTTCAAGGTCAACAATAAAAACCGCGCCGGGCTGCACGCCACTTTCATGCTGTGAACGCTTTGTTCACATCCTGCTGCAATGGCGCCGCAACGCGCATTCAAGGACCTCATCGTCATGCAAACTGTTGTGAACCTATGGCCGTTGATCGGCGTGCTTGTCATCGTGGTTGGCTTCGTCTTGCGCTTCAATCCGCTGCTGGTGGTCACCGCTGCTGCCATCGTCACCGGGCTCGCCGCGCACTTTCCGTTGGAAAAAATCCTCGCCAGCATGGGCGATGGTTTCCTTCAGACCCGTGCCTTGCAACTCATCCTGTTATTGCCCCTGGCGGTCATCGGCCTGCTGGAGCGCCATGGCCTGCGCTTGCATGCGCAGAACTGGATTGCGCGCTTCGAGCGCGCCACGGTCGGGCGTTTGTTAATCATCTACTTGTTTGTGCGCGAGTCCACGGCGGCCATGGGCCTGACCAGCCTGGGCGGACATCCGCAGATGGTACGGCCACTGCTGGCGCCGATGGCCGAAGGTGCGGCAGAAAAACGCTACGGCAAGTTGCCGGACAAGGTGCGCCACAAGGTGCTGGCCATGTGTGCGGCGACCGATAACGTCGGGCTGTTTTTCGGTGAAGACATCTTTGTCGCCTTTGGCGCGATTGCACTGATGCACACCTTCCTGTTGGGCTCGGGAATTGATGTGGAGCCGTTGCACATTGCGGTGTGGGGCATCCCGACGGCGATTTGTGCGTTTATCATCCATGCGATTCGCCTGCATCGATTTGATCGAAGGCTCACCCGTGAGATGACACCTGCTGCCGCCCCAGTGGAGGCTGCGCAATGATCATCTCTATCCAATACCTGTACTGGCTGGCCGGCGTTTTGTTGCTGATTACCGCGGGCATGATTCTGTTCGATCGAACCCATCCAAAACGCTGGTCCACCGCCTTGTTCTGGTTGCTGTTTGCCATCCCGTTCTTGGTCGGTGAGCGCCTGCCATCGGTGGTGATTGGTGCCGGCGTGGTAGTGATGGCATTGATTGCGGGCCTGGGTGGCGTTGGCCGTGGCAAGCACATCGAACTGCATGACAAAGCATCCCGTGCGAGTGCCGCCCGCCTGGGGCACAAATTGTTTATTCCGGCGTTGGCGATTCCCTTGACCACGGTGATTGGCTCGGTGCTGCTCAAGCACACTGAAATTGGCGGCGTGCCGCTGCTGGACCCCAAAAACACGACGTTTGTATCCTTGGGCATCGGTTGCCTGATCGCGCTGGGCCTGGCGTGCTGGCTGACCCGCGACACTCCTGTGCAAGCCTTGCGCGAATCCCGACGTCTGACTGAAGCCCTGGGCTGGGCCATGGTGTTGCCTCAAATGCTGGCAATGCTCGGGTTGTTGTTCAATGAAGCCGGCGTCGGCACGGCTGTCGCCCATGTCACCACCACCTACATCAATCTGGATTTCAAGTTGGTAGCGGTGATGGTTTACGTATTGGGCATGGCGCTGTTCACCGTGATTATGGGTAATGGTTTCGCGGCTTTCCCAGTCATGACCGGCGGAGTCGGTGTGCCGGTGCTGGTAGGTATCTATGGGGGTAACCCGGCGGTGATGGCGGCGATCGGCATGTTCTCCGGCTACTGCGGTACGCTGATGACGCCAATGGCCGCCAACTTCAATATCGTCCCGGCGGCGTTGCTGGAGTTGCCGGATAAGAACGCGGTCATCAAGGCTCAACTGCCGACTGCGTTGATGATGCTGGTGGTCAATATTGTCCTGCTCTATCTGTTGATGTGAGGCCAAGATGCAAACTGTGTTGTTGACGGGCTTCGAGCCCTTTGATCAAGACCTGATCAACCCCTCCTGGGAGGCCGCGCGCCAGTTGGATGGCGTGCAATTAGGCGGGGATGTGCAAATTGTTGCGCGTCGACTGCCCTGTGCATTTGCCACGGCGGGAGACTGCCTGACGCAGTTCATCGCCGAATTGCGCCCGGTGATGGTGATTGCCACGGGGCTAGGGCCCGGGCGTGGTGATATTTCGATTGAGCGGGTGGCGATCAACGTGAACGATGCCCGCATCCCCGACAATTTAGGGGAGCAACCTATCGACACAGCGGTGATAGTCGGAGGGCCGGCGGCCTACTTCACTACGTTGCCGATCAAGGCGATGGTCAAGGCGGTGCGCGAGGCAGGCATTGCTGCATCGGTGTCGCAGACGGCCGGGACATTCGTGTGTAATCAGGTGTTTTACCTGTTGCAGCATGCGCTTGCCGGTACGGCTATACGCAGTGGTTTTATCCATGTGCCACCCAGCCCGCCGCAAGAGGTTTCGGCGCAACCTTCGATGGCGCTGGTGACGTTGGTTGAAGGTTTACGTGTTGCGGTACAGGCGGCCTGGGACACGCAGGTCGATATTCTGCAAACCGGTGGGCAGGTCAGTTGACCTGCCGAACTGATCTTAGCTGGCCAACAGTCGGGTCAGGCCAAAGGTAATGGCGCAGGCCAGCCCCGTCATTGCGAACGCAGTGGCCACGTACCATTTGATCAGATTCAGCTCCGTTGTCGCCAGGTCCGCTCGGGTGGCGAAGTGCTTTTCAAACGAGTCTGCTTTGCTTGAAACGGCGAATAGCTTCTCTTTCATGTCAGCCAGCCCCTTCTCCAATAAACCCAAGCGTTTTTCCATACCTGAACCTCCGTCATTGCCTCCGCCGGCTCTACCTTGAGCCGGGATGTTCAGCGCTTTCGTCCCACCGAGTTGATAGTGTTTTCTCTCCAAAGCATTACACCTGTTCAAAATGTGAGATAGCGCTTGGGAAAGAAGAATAGTCGGAGTCGACGCTCATTGTGAGCGACAATTTTTTGCAAAATAACACACGGTTCTGGTCGGGGCTTTCAGGCTTCCCGCCTCGGGAAAAACAACTCAAAACAGGTCACCCCCGCCTGGCTGGTGACGCTGTAACGACCGTTATGCAATTGCATGATGGTGGCAACAATCGATAACCCCAGCCCATTGGACTGGGCTGAACGTTCCCGTGATTCGTCTACCCGGTAGAATCGCTCAAACAGTCTGGGCAGATGCTCGGCGGGGATGGTTTCGCCCCTGTTGCTGACGCTCAGGCTGATGCCTTCTACAGTGGGCGTCGCTCGAATGACCAGCTCCGAACCCGGCGCGCCGTATTTGATGGCGTTGGCACACAAGTTTGCCAGCGCCCGGCGCAACAGCATCGGTTCGGCCCAGATCAACCCTTCGCCCTGCGCGAGAATGCTGATATCCACATCGCTCGCCAACCCGTCGAAGTAGTCAGCCATCCGTTGCACTTCATCCGCCGCACTGAGTTCCTGGCGCTGGCGCAGGGCGCTGGCCGGGTCGGTGCGGGCAAGGAACAGCATGTTGTCGAGCATCCGCGCCAATCGTTCGAGCTCTTCGACGTTGGACGCCAGCAGTTGCTGGTAGCTCTCGATAGTGCGGCTCTGCTGCAAGGCGACTTGGGTTTCGCCCAGCAGGTTGTTGATCGGCGTGCGCAGTTCGTGAGCCATGTCGGTGGACACCTGGCCCAGTTGCACAAAACCCTTGGCCAGCCGCTCGAGCATGGTGTTGAACGAGTCGATCATCGGCAGCAGCTCTTTCGGCGCGCCGTGGCTGTCGAGGCGTTCGGCCAGGTTGCCTACGCCGATGCCTTGGGCGTGTGTGGCCAGGCGCCGCAATGGCAGCAGCCCACGGTACACCAGCAGGTAACCGACTAAGGCGAGGATGACCGCTGCGATGCTGGCCAGGACAAACACGCTCAAGCGATAGTTGGCGAGCATCGCGGTGCGTTCGGTCATCAAGCGCCCGGTGGTGACCTGCAGGCTGCCAAGGTCGCCCGAGTCGATGGAGGCGGCCACGGTGGCGAAGGGTACGCCGTTCACGCCGGGTAAATGGTGCACGTCGGAAAAGCCCAGTTCATGGTCTTTTGGCACAGGAGGCACGGACGGCATGTCGATGTTGCCTGGGTTAACCAGCAGCAATGGCTTCTGGCCGGGCGCCGCGATGCTTAGCACCGACTCGCTGTTACCCAGCATGTTCTGGAACAGCTCCGGCTTGGTCTTGATCAGGTCCAGGGTGTTGCTGTCGTTGAGTAGGTTGCGCAACTGGTCGGCGCGATAGATCAGCGCCGCGTCGTCACGCTTGATCAGTTCACGCTCAAGCTCGCGGTACAGCGTCACGCCCAGGGTGGCCAGCAGGGCGAAGGCGAGCAGGGCGAAGATCAGCGCCAGGCGCAGGGTCAGCGAATAGTGGCGGCGAGTGTTCATGGCTGCGTGTCGAAGCGGTAGCCAATGCCGCGCACGCTGTGGATCAACTTGAGCTGGAACGGGTCATCGATTTTCAGGCGCAGGCGCCGCACGGCGACATCGACCACATTCGTGTCGCTGTCGAAATTCATGTCCCAGACGCGCGAGGCAATCATCGAGCGTGACAGCACTTGGTCTTGATGGGTGGCGAACAGGTGCAGCAGGGCGAACTCCTTATTGGTCAGGGTGATGCGCGTACCGGCGCGGGTGACGCGACGTTTGAGTACATCGATTTGCAGGTCGGCGATGTGAAGGTGTTCTTCTTCGCGGCTCGGGCCGCGACGGGTCAGGGTGCGCAAGCGCGCGACCAGCTCGGCGAAGGAGAACGGCTTGATCAAGTAATCGTCGGCGCCCAGTTCCAGGCCTTTGATGCGGTCGGCGATGTCGTCACGGGCGGTCAGGAACAGCACCGGCGTGTCGGCTTCTTTGCGCAGGCGGCGCAGCACTTCCCAACCGTCCATTTTTGGCATCATTACATCCAGCACGATCACGTCGAATGGCGTTTCCAGCGCCTGGTGCAACCCGTCCACGCCATCACGGGCAAGGCTCACGGAGTAACCCAGTTCCTGCAGGCCGTTGAGTAAGTAATTGCCGGCCTTGGGTTCGTCTTCGACTACGAGGATGTTCATGGGAAATGCCCTGGTGCTGTGCGTGGCGCAAGTGTAGCCCGATCAATTGTCACTGGCGCAACCGGTGCCCTGTACCTGGTAGTCCAGCACATGTTCACGGCCTTGGTGGTCGAGGTAGTCGAGGCGGGCGGGGACGATGCCGCATTGGCCGTAGGTGTCGGTGCTCGACAGCACTTTATCGACGTCCAAGTGCACGAAAAAACCGGTCTTGTCGTGGATCACGCTCGTGGCAGGGGTTGTGTCGGCGGCAAACGCGGAACCGCTGGCAAGCAAAGCGGCAAAGCCTAAGGTAAACAGTTTCATGGCAGTAGCTCTCTTTAAGGGTTGGCTGCCGGGTCTTGGCAGTGAGTTCACAGTAACCAGGCGCCCCAAACAGCCAACCAACAGGATCATGACAAGTTCGTAATGAAGGGATTTAAGGTTGGCGACCGGACGCTTCGAGGATCAGGTCGGTGATTTCCTTGGCGTGGGACACCAGCGACAAGTGGCTGGACGGCAGCTCGAGGGTGGTGGCGTTCATGCGTTTGGCGAGGAAGCGTTCCAGGTCTGGGCTGATGGTCTGGTCGTTGCTCGACACGGCGTACCAGGACGGCTTGGTGTGCCAGGCGGCGTTGACGGTGCGGCCGCTGAACAACGTCTTGGTGATCGGTTGTTGCACGGCGTACAGCTCCAGCGCCTTGGCGCGCGGCACGTCGGCGGCGAAGTACTTGAGGAAGGCGTCCTGGTTCAGGGTGAGGTAGCCGTTGTGATCCTCCACGCCGGCACGCACTGGCATGGTCGGGTATTGGGCGGAGAGTGCGACGAAGTCTTCGTTGGCGTCCGGCGCGCGGGCGGCGACGTACACCAGTGCGCTGACCTTCGGGTCGACCCCGGCGTCGCTGACCACGGTACCGGCGTAGGAATGGCCGACCAGCACGGTAGGGCCGTCCTGTTGGTCCAGCACGCGGTGGGTGGCGGCGACGTCATCGGCTACCGAGGTCAGCGGGTTTTGTACGGCGGTCACGTGCAGGCCGGCAGCCTGGAGCCGGGTGATCACCTCGGACCAGCTTGAACCGTCAGCCCAGGAGCCGTGGACCAGCACTACGTTGTTGGCTTTGACCGGCGAGACCGTGCTGGCCATGGCGGTACCGGTGCCCAGTATCAACAGGCTGGCGGCGATCAGGCAGAGTTTGCTGGCAGGTTTCATGGCTTGGACCCTTTTCATCAGTGGGAAGCGGCGTCAACCGGTGTAGGTGACTGAGGACTCCACTGTATGAAGTGAGGGTGCTGATAAGACTTACAGCTTCATTACAAGCGTGTAATGGATTGGAATGGGTATTCGTGCTCAGCGTTTACAAGCACGGAGGGGAGCCGTAGATTGCATCGGGGTCAGCATTTGTTACCGATTAAAAGGAAGCCAAGCAGTGTCCAGTCCCGGTCCAGCCGTATTTACCCAACGTTTCCGCGCCTTCCTGTTCGATATGGATGGGACCCTGCTCAACTCTATCGCTGCTGCTGAGCGGGTGTGGAGCATCTGGGCTGAACGCCACGGCCTGGATGTGGTGGCCTTCTTGAGCACTATTCATGGTGCGCGGGCCATCGATACCATTACCCGTCAAGCGCTTCCCGGCGTCGATCCTGAGGCTGAAGCGCAGTGGATCACCGAGGCGGAGTTGAATGATGTCGAGGGTGTTGTTGCGCTTCCCGGCGCCATCGAATTTTTAAACCGTTTGCCCGGCGATCAATGGGCGTTGGTGACCTCTGCGCCCAAGGAGCTGGCCTTACGCAGGCTGCACGCTGCGGGTATTTCCCCGCCGGCGGTGCTGGTCACGGCCGAAGATGTGGGGCGCGGCAAGCCGGACCCGGCCTGCTATGTGCTGGGCGCGCAGCGTCTGGGCGTACCCGTGCAGGACTGCCTGGTGTTCGAGGATGCGCCGGTGGGCATTCGAGCAGGGGAGGCGGCGGGAGCGACGGTAGTGGTGGTGACTTCGACGCACCTGACGCCGATGGTCACACAGCATGCTGCTATTAATGGGTATGAGCAGGTGCAGGTCCTGCGCGATGGTGACGGCATGCTGTGTTTGCAGAACGTCGCGGGCTGAAACGAAAAAGCCGAGCCGTTACCGGTCTTTGCCTTCTTGCGAAGAGGTGTGATCAGGTGAAGTTTGCAGCCGGTTGCTGCGCATTCCCTGGCGCGACATCACCCTCTCCCTGAGGATTTCATTGGCAAGCCGGGCAATCGCTTCGACGCCGTGATAATGCGCGCGCACGGTTCCGGTAATCGCAAAATGGTCGGTCTGCGGGCCACTCAGGATGGCCGAGAGTGTGCTGTCGGCGTGGAGCGTACAGGTGATTTTGTAGCTGGGCAGACGGGCTGCCAGTGCAGATTCGATCTGGGATTTGCTGAGGGTATCCATCTGCTTAATGCCTATGACTGATCGTGCAAGCCCAAGCACAGATCTTGCTACGGGGCTGTAAATGCCGGCGATTTGATAGCGTGTTACCGCCCATCAGCCTACAGACTTTTGATGTGTGCGGTGATCTGCTCGCTGGCACAATTTGCGTTGGATGGTCACCTGTATTGGCTTTAAACAGAACACAAACAGGTAGCCGCACAAGAACAGCGTCAGGTCCAGCCAGGGGGGAGCGTCACTGGCACTTGTACCTTCAATCTCGTACCTCAAGCCATATTCCAGGCCTGCAAAAACCAGCGCGATCAGCAGTGCGATCATCCAGGAATGGGTGACAAAGTGTTGCATTGAGGTGCGCCTCATCGACGTACTCCTGAGTGCGCTCAGATGTCGGCAGAATGGGTCACAAGATTTGGCTGTGCAGCCCGCCACAAGTTTCAGGAGTGAAGAAGGTTTCATCTTGTACTGACGATGAAGAGACGAGGCTCTGGGCGCAAGAAAGCGCTAAGAGGCCGAAAGGGTCTTCGCCAGCCGTTACAGTGAACGAAAAGGCTGGCTACTGAGGGCGCTTCAAGGCGTCTGGTTTTTGTCCGGTGCAGTCAGGCCGGCCTGGATGCGCTGGTAAATCTCCTCGCGATGCACGGCAACGTCCTTGGGTGCGTTGATGCCGATTCGTACTTGCTGGCCGCTAACGCCCAGGATGGTGATCGTAATGTCATCACCGATGTTTATGCTTTCACCGACTTTGCGGGTGAGTATAAGCATGGACTTCTCCTTGATTACTTTTAAGGACACATGTTTCAGACAGGGCAGGTGTCGGATGTGTGTAGCTTACTGCTAAGCGCTTCCCTGTGACTGCCTCTTTTAGGACGCATAGAGGCGACATTAATTCCCATGCCGGCATCATACAGGTCTGCGATACATCATTCGCATTGTTTAAGCCAACGTTTATGACGGCCAGAATAGACAGTGAATGATAAAGTTGCCTCTTTATCCTTAAAGGAGCAGCGCAGTGCGTAAAGTAGCGATGGCAATGGCGGTGTTGGCATTGGCTGGTTGCGGTGAAGGCAAACCTGTCGAAGCGCCCAAGGCCAAGCCTGCCGTGACTGAAAGCCAGCCACAAATCGGTGCGATTGCCGCTCAGGAATGGGACGTTTGGGTCGGGCCGCCGGACCACAAGCTGCAGGCACTCACTGACCTGACCGCCTGGTTGCTGGAACATGGGTTCAATTTTTACATCGTAAAGGTAGACGGCAAGGATGAGGTATTGCTGGGGCCGTTCGCCAGCAAGGCCGAGGCCGAAGCCAAGCAGGCGCTATTGACCGAAAAGCTGGCCCGCGCCAAGAAAAACGACACCGAGTCGCAGGTTATCGAGCACAAGACTGCGCAGTAACGTAGGGGCTGGCCATTGTAGGAGCCAGCTTGCTCGCGAAAAGCTCAAAGCCGCCGCGTTTATCCAAGATACGCGCGTTATCGTTGACGTCTTTCGCGCGCAAGCTCGCACCTACACGCCGCAGGCCTTCAGGTTCACTGCGCCGACAAACTCATTGCCACGCCCCATTACACAAGCCACCGTTTGGTTGCGCTGGCGTTCCCAGGCTTGCACCGGGTAAGTCTTGTTCCAAGCCTCGTACAGTTGGCGATCCTGTTTGGACAGGCGCAGGCCGTATTGTTTGCTCATGTAGAAATACGTTCGGGCAATCATCCCGCGAATGGATGGGCGCGGCATGACCTTCTTGGCCTTGAAGTCCACCTGGGTCAGGCATGAGCCGTACTGACCGCGTTGAACCGGCAGCCAGCCAAAACTGAAGTTGTTACGGTCGCCATTAACCTCACCGATGCTCGGCACCAAGTTGTGCAAGTCCGCTTCGGCGCGCTTGAACACGTCATCAACGCGCGTACAGTTTTTGCGCCCACCGTTCTGCCAGCACTGGCGCTGGTGCCCGATCTGCCAGGCCGGGACGATATGCTCCCATTCGATACGTGCGGCGCGGTTGGCATTTTTGCGTGGGATGTAACCGCAGGCTTTCAAATTCACCCGGTTGCCGGTGTATTTGCAGCCGCAGTAAAACTCCGTGGATTGTGGGGCGTAGAGCTTCCAGGCGACTTTCTTGGCTTCGCTGAAGGTTCGAGGCGCCTGGGCGTTGGCGCTAATGGCAAAAAACAAACAAAACAAAGCAGTCAAGCGGGCACTCATTGAATCAATCTTCCTTCGGCACAACCCAGAAAATTTGCACGCCGCCGTCGTCCCGATAGGCGAGGGTGACGTTGTCGTTCTCTGCAATTTCTTCCAGCAAGCGCGCCCATTCCTCTTCCGGTTCCTCCGGCAAACGGAAGATCAACGCTGCCTTGGCTTTCTGGGCATTGGTCGAATTGATGATTTTTTGCACGCGAACGGCCAGGCTTGCGTAGGCATCAGGTGGGGTTGGTGCTGCGGAAGAGGACTTTGCCACGGAGCATTCCTT
Source organism: Pseudomonas sp. ArH3a (assembly GCF_022648765.1). Classification (NCBI taxonomy): domain Bacteria; kingdom Pseudomonadati; phylum Pseudomonadota; class Gammaproteobacteria; order Pseudomonadales; family Pseudomonadaceae; genus Pseudomonas; species Pseudomonas sp. ArH3a. Next base: position 4,630,145 of record NZ_CP080330.1, on the reverse strand, counting down.
AGTTTGCTGTATGTGTATACAGTATTTAACTATGAGGAATTTCGCAACTGCTTAAAATTCAAGACATTCGAGGGCGGCTGTAGCGGGGCGGTGTGGGGAGATAGAGGCGAGTAAACTCGCCCCTACAGGTGCCACCAGGAATCAATATTCCCAGAACATCCGTTGCAGCTCTTTGCTGTCCTGGGTCTTGGTCAGGGCAACCATCGCCAGAATCCGCGCTTTCTGCGGGTTCAAGTCATGGGCAGCCACCCAGTCGTACTTGTCGTCAGGCTGTTCGGCATTGCGCAGTACGAAACCGCCGGCATTCACGTGGGAAGAGCGAATGATCTGCACGCCTTGCTTGCGCAGTTCCTGCAGGGCAGGCACTACCTTGGAAGACACCGAACCGTTGCCGGTACCCGCATGGATGATGGCTTTGGCGCCGGCCTGGGCCAGGGCCTTGACGGCGGTGTCGCTCACGTTGCCGTAACCGTAGGCGATTTCCACGTCCGGCAGGCTCTTGATGGTCTTGATGTCGAATTCAGAATCCATGGTGTGGCGCTTGGCAGGCAGGCGGAACCAGTAGGATTTGCCTTCAACCACCATGCCCAGTGGGCCCCATGGGCTCTTGAACGCTTCGGTCTTGATGTTGATCATCTTGCTGACGTCGCGACCCGATTGGATCTCGTCGTTCATGGTGACTAGCACGCCCTTGCCGCGTGCATCTTTGCTGCTGGCCACGGCCACGGCGTTGTACAGGTTGAGCATGCCGTCTGCCGACATCGCGGTGCCTGGGCGCATCGAGCCGACTACCACGATTGGCTTGTCGGTTTTTTCCACCAAGTTCAGGAAGTAGGCGGTTTCTTCCAGGGTGTCGGTACCGTGGGTGATGACGATGCCGTCCACGTCCTTGTTGTCGGCCAGTTCAGCAACACGGCGACCCAGTTGCAGCAGGTTTTCATTGTTGATGCTTTCGGAAGCAATTTGCATCACTTGCTCGCCGCGCACATTGGCGATCTGGCTAAGCTCAGGAACACCGGCGATCAACTGCTCGATGCCGACTTTGGCCGCCTGGTAGGTAGCGCTGTTGGCGGCGCTGGCGCCGGCCCCGGCAATTGTGCCGCCGGTGGCGAGAATCACCACATTGGACAGTTTGGTCTTGGTTTCAACGTCCTTTGCCTGGGCGGCAACGGGGAACAGCAGCAGGAGGGCGAGGGCGCCCGGAACAAAGGTCTTCAGTGCAGATTTCATTATTTTTCTCTCTGGCTTTTGATGAGTGCTGTAGCCGGTTCATCTAGAACACCCGGGCAGTTCTGAACGCCGCCGAGGTGCTGAGAAAGAGCAGGATTTGTACCAAGCCGATTGTGTCTGTAAATATAATTTAACGTGTTGATTTAAAACAATTTATGTTGATTTTTCAGATTGATCGGAAAGACGCCTGTCCGGCTTTCCGAACGACAAGACAGTATTACGTTCGGTTGTCCGAAAACCACGATGGAATATCGACAGGTTGTGTATGACCTGGGTGTCACGGCCTGTCGCTTTAGAGAACGACTGGGGGAGGGCGATGTTTAATCAGATCAATGGTAGGGCGTAGGTGCAGAGGCCAAAGGGCTTGGATGAAAGACGTTTTTCACCCGTTGACAAATCTCGGCAAGGTTCTCATAGTTTGAACAACGCAAACGTTTGCGAGATGTTTCATTGTGCAAGCGTTGCTCACAATAATCATAAGATCGGAGTGAACCCATGAAGCTGCCATTTGCTGGACGTCTTCTTGCTGTCGCTGTGCTTGCTGCCGCATCCGCTGCTCTACCTATTTCCTCTGCATTTGCTGATGACGCCGCCGCCAAACCCAAGGTCGGCCTGGTGATGAAATCCCTCGCTAATGAATTCTTCGTCACCATGCAGGACGGCGCCAAGTCCTATCAGAAAGAACACGCCGCCGACTTTGACATGATCACCAACGGCATCAAGAACGAAACCGATACCAGTGCACAGATCGATATCGTCAACCAGATGATCCTCGCCAAAGTAAACGCCATCGTGATCGCCCCTGCCGACTCCAAGGCATTGGTGACCGTGCTGAAGAAAGCCTCCGATGCCGGCATCAAGATCGTCAACATCGACAACCGCCTGGATCCGGACGTACTGAAAAGCAAAAACCTCAATATCCCGTTCGTAGGCCCGGACAACCGCAAAGGCTCCAAGCTGGTGGGTGACTACCTGGCCAAACAACTGGCCTCGGGCGATAAAGTCGGCATCATCGAAGGTGTACCGACCACCACCAACGCCCAACAGCGCACCGCAGGCTACAAGGATGCGATGGACGCCGCAGGTATGAAGATTGTCTCCACCCAATCGGGCAACTGGGAAATCGACCAGGGCCAGAAAGTCGCGTCTGCCATGTTGAGCGAATACCCGGACCTCAAGGCACTGTTGGCCGGTAACGACAACATGGCGCTGGGCGCTGTCTCTGCCGTACGTGCAGCGGGCAAGGCCGGCAAAGTGCTGGTCGTGGGCTACGACAACATTGAAGCCATCAAGCCGATGTTGCAGGACGGCCGGGTCTTGGCGACCGCCGACCAGGCCGCTGCTCAGCAGGCCGTGTTCGGTATCCAGAACGCGCTCAAGCTGGTCAAGGGTGAGAAAGTCGATGCCAAAGATGGCGTGATCGAAACCCCGGTCGAACTCGTTCTCAAGAAGTAATCCTGGCAGTACCCAACAGCGCCCGCTCGTCCTGAGCGGGCGCCTGGAGATTTTCCTATGTCATCTTCCGCCCCGAACGCTGTCCTCTCGGTCAGCGGTATCGGCAAGACCTATGCCCAACCGGTTCTATCCGACATCACCCTCACGCTCAATCGCGGGGAAGTGCTGGCGCTGACCGGTGAGAACGGCGCAGGTAAAAGTACGCTGTCGAAAATTATCGGCGGGCTGGTCACGCCGACCACCGGGCACATGCAGTTCAATGGTCAGGATTTCCGCCCCGGCAGCCGCACCCAGGCTGAAGAGCTGGGCGTGCGCATGGTCATGCAGGAACTCAATCTGCTGCCAACACTGACCGTGGCCGAAAACCTGTTCCTGGATAACCTGCCCAGCAAATGTGGTTGGATCAGCCGCAAGCAATTGCGCAAAGCCGCGATCGAGGCTATGGCCCAGGTCGGCCTGGATGCGATCGACCCGGACACCCTGGTTGGCACCTTGGGCATTGGCCATCAACAAATGGTCGAAATCGCCCGCAACCTGATCGGCGACTGCCATGTTCTGATCCTCGACGAGCCCACGGCGATGCTGACCGCGCGTGAAGTCGAAATGCTCTTTGAGCAAATCACCCGCCTGCAGGCCCGCGGCGTGGCGATCATTTATATTTCGCACCGGCTGGAAGAACTGGCCCGTGTCGCCCAGCGTATTGCGGTATTGCGCGACGGCAAGCTGGTCTGCGTCGAGCCGATGGCCAATTACAACAGTGAGCAACTGGTCACCTTGATGGTTGGTCGCGAGTTGGGTGAAAAAATCGACCTGGGCCCGCGCACCATCGGCGGTCCCGCCTTGACCGTGAAAGGGTTGACCCGCTCGGACAAGGTTCGCGATGTGTCCTTTGAAGTGCGCGCCGGTGAGATCTATGGCATCTCCGGCCTGATCGGCGCTGGCCGCACTGAGTTGTTGCGACTGATCTTCGGCGCGGACCTGGCGGACAGCGGCACTGTCGCCTTGGGTTCGCCAGCCAAGGTGGTGAGCATCCGTTCCCCGGTGGATGCGGTCGGCCATGGCATCGCCCTGATCACCGAAGACCGCAAAGGCGAAGGCCTGCTGCTGACCCAGTCCATCAGCGCCAACATTGCCTTGGGCAACATGCCGGAAATCTCCGGCGGCGGTGTGGTGAACAGCCGCGACGAAACCGCCTTGGCCAAGCGTCAGATCGATGCCATGCGCATTCGCAGCTCCAGCCCGGCGCAGCTGGTGTCCGAGCTGTCGGGCGGCAACCAGCAGAAAGTCGTGATCGGCCGTTGGCTGGAGCGCGATTGCGCGGTGATGCTGTTCGATGAACCGACTCGGGGTATCGACGTCGGCGCCAAGTTCGACATTTATGCCTTGCTCGGCGAATTGACTCGCCAGGGCAAAGCGCTGGTGGTGGTCTCCAGTGATCTGCGGGAACTGATGCTGATCTGCGACCGCATCGGTGTGTTGTCCGCCGGGCGCCTGATCGAGACCTTCGAGCGCGACAGCTGGACCCAGGACGAATTGCTCGCCGCCGCCTTTGCCGGCTACCAAAAACGTGACGCGCTGCTCAATGACGCAGTGCTTAGGGAAACCCCATGAAAACCACAACTTCCCCCGGTAAAACCGGCGGTAACTTCTACGGCCTGGGCACCTACCTGGGGCTGGCCGGCGCTTTGTTGGCGATGATTGCGCTGTTCTCGGTGCTGAGCGACCACTTCCTGTCCTATGACACCTTCAGCACCCTGGCCAACCAGATTCCGGACCTGATGGTGCTGGCGGTGGGCATGACGTTCATCCTGATCATCGGCGGCATCGACCTGTCGGTAGGTTCGGTGCTGGCATTGGCCGCATCGGCGGTCAGTGTGGCGATTCTCGGCTGGGGCTGGAGCGTTCTGCCGGCAGCGCTGCTCGGCATGGGCTGCGCCGCGTTGGCTGGCACCATCACTGGCTCGATCACCGTGGCTTGGCGCATTCCGTCGTTCATCGTGTCGCTCGGTGTGCTGGAAATGGCGCGTGGCGTGGCCTACCAGATGACCGGCTCGCGCACCGCCTATATCGGTGACTCGTATGCCTGGCTGTCGAACCCGGTTGCCTTCGGGATTTCACCGTCGTTTATCATCGCCCTGCTGGTGATCATCGCCGCTCAGTTGGTGTTGACGCGCACGGTGTTTGGTCGCTACCTGATCGGTATCGGCACCAACGAAGAGGCCGTGCGCCTGGCCGGGATCAATCCAAAGCCCTACAAGATCCTGGTGTTCAGCCTGATGGGCCTGTTGGCCGGTGTGGCGGCGCTGTTCCAGATTTCGCGCCTGGAAGCGGCGGACCCGAATGCCGGCTCCGGCCTTGAACTGCAGGTGATCGCCGCTGTGGTCATCGGCGGTACCAGCCTGATGGGCGGGCGCGGTTCGGTCATCAGTACGTTCTTCGGTGTGTTGATTATTTCGGTATTGGCCGCCGGCCTTGCGCAGATCGGTGCCACCGAGCCCACCAAACGCATCATCACCGGTGCTGTGATCGTGATTGCTGTGGTCCTCGACACCTACCGCAGCCAGCGCGCCAGTCGGCGGGGCTAAACCATGGCAACGATCAAGGATGTGGCAGCGCTTGCAGGTATTTCCTACACCACCGTGTCGCATGTGGTGAACAAGACGCGGCCGGTCAGCGAACCTGTGCGGATCAAGGTGGAGGCGGCGATCAAGCAGCTCGACTACGTGCCGAGTGCGGTCGCGCGATCGCTCAAGGCCAAGACTACCGCCACCATCGGCTTGTTGGTGCCCAACAGTCTGAACCCGTATTTTGCGGAGTTGGCCCGGGGGATCGAGGATTACTGCGAGCGTAATGGCTATTGCGTGATCCTCTGCAACTCCGACGACAACGCTGAAAAGCAGCGCAGTTATTTGCGCGTGTTGCTGGAGAAACGCATCGACGGCTTGATCGTCACCTCGGTGGGGGGCGACGACAGTGGCCTCGCCGCCGGTTTGAGTGCGGTGCGCACGCCCATGGTGATCGTCGACCGTGCGCTGGACGGCATTGATGTCGACCTGGTGCGCATCGACCACGAGGAGGGCGCTTACCTCGCGACCCGGCACTTGCTCGAACTCGGTCACCGCGACATCGCCTGTATCGGTGGCCCCGGCCACACCCGCGTGGCGCAGATGCGTTTGGCGGGGTATCACCGCGCGCTGCGTGAGGCGGGCGTGGAAGTGGCGGCGAATCGCACCTTGGAAAGCGACTTCACCAGCACCGGCGGATATGCGGCGGCGGTGCAGTTGCTGTCGGAAAATTCGCCCAGCGCGATATTCGCCAGTAACGATATGATTGGTTTCGGCGTGTTACGTGCCGCGGCCGAGCGCAATATTCGCGTGCCTGGCGAGCTGTCGGTGATCGGGTTCGATGATATTCAAATGGGCCGTTACGTGTACCCCGCGTTGACCACGGTCGGGCAGTCGATCGTGCAACTGGGCGAGACGGCCGCCGAGCTTTTACTGCGACGAATTGCAACACCCCAACTGCCGATCGATCAACGCATCGTGACGCCGAGTATTGTTTTGCGTGAGTCGACGGCGCCCTTTGCCGGTGTGTTCGCCCAATACCGCTGAACCGAATTGATGAGTAATGATGTATGCCCGCAAAAGTAGTGGTAATAGGCAGCTTGAACATGGACCTGGTCACCCGCGCCAGCCGGTTGCCACGCGCCGGTGAAACCCTGATCGGCCAAACGTTTTCCACCGTCCCCGGTGGCAAGGGCGCTAACCAGGCGGTGGCTGCGGCGCGTCTTGGGGCGGATGTGGCGATGGTCGGCTGCGTCGGCACGGACGCCTACGGCACCCAGTTGCGCGAGGCTTTATTGGTTGAGGGCATTGATTGCCAGGCTGTGAGCACCGTCGACGGTTCCAGCGGCGTGGCGCTGATTGTGGTGGATGACAGCAGCCAGAACGCGATTGTGATCGTGGCTGGCAGTAACGGTGAGCTGACCCCCGACTCGTTGCAAGTCGCTGATGCGGTGTTACAAGCCGCCGAGGTGATCGTCTGCCAGCTGGAAACCCCGCTGCACACCGTAGGCCATGCCCTGAAACGCGGTCGTGAATTGGGCAAAACGGTGATCCTTAACCCGGCGCCGGCCAGTGGCCCCTTGCCTGCCGAGTGGTACGCCTCGATCGATTACCTGATTCCCAATGAAAGTGAAGCCAGCGCATTAAGTGGCGTGACGGTCGACTCCCTCGACAGTGCCAAGGTCGCCGCAACGCAGCTGATCAAGGCGGGTGCCGGCAAGGTCATCATCACCCTCGGTGCTCAGGGCGCGTTGTTTGCCGATGGCCAAGGTTTTGAGCATTTGGTGGCGCCCAAGGTCAAGGCGGTGGATACCACGGCTGCCGGCGACACCTTTGTCGGTGGTTTTGCCGCAGCGCTCGCCAATGGCAAGAGCGAAGCCGAGGCCATCCGCTTTGGCCAGATGGCGGCAGCCTTGTCCGTGACTCGCGCCGGTGCGCAACCCTCTATTCCTACGCTGCACGACGTGCAAGGTTTTGTGCCCTCATGAAAAAGACACCTCTGCTCAATATTGCCCTGTCGCGCGTGATCGCATCTCTCGGTCACGGCGACATCCTGGTGATCGGCGATGCCGGCCTGCCTGTGCCGCCAGGTGTCGAGCTGATCGACCTGGCGCTAACCCAGGGCATTCCCGACTTCATCAGCACCCTGCGCATTGTGCTCAGCGAAATGCAGGTGGAAAGCCATGTGTTGGCCGAAGAAATCCTGCTCAAGCAACCGCCTGCGCTCGCCGAACTCAACAGCCTGACTGAGCAGGCAGCCCTCGGCGAGCGCCGTCTGGTCAGCCATGAAGAATTCAAGCAACTGAGCCGCAAGGCCCGCGCCGTGGTGCGCACTGGCGAGTGCCAGCCTTATTGCAATATCGCGCTGGTGTCCGGCGTAACCTTCTAGAGTTCCCCTACGACAAGGAGTGTTTCATGCAACGTGGTCTTCCAACCCTGAAAAACCTGTTTCGGAGTGTCCTGCTTTTGTCCGCGCTCACTGCAGCCAGCGCCCATGCGGCGGAAAAAATCGACCTGATCATCGACACCGACCCAGGCGCCGACGATGTGGTGGCGTTGCTGTTTGCAATGGCCTCACCCCAGGAATTGAGCATTCGTGCACTGACCACCGTCGCCGGTAACGTGCGCCTCGACAAAACCTCCCGTAACGCGCGACTGGCCCGTGAGTGGGCAGGGCGCGAGGATATTCCGGTGTACGCAGGCGCACCCAAACCGATGCTGCGCACGCCGATCTACGCCGAGAACATTCACGGTAAGGAAGGTATCTCCGGCGTTGCCGTGCACGAGCCGAAAAAAGGCCTGGCTGAGGGCAATGCCGTTGATTACCTGATCAAGACCCTCAGCACCGCCAAGCCGCACAGCATTACCATCGCCATGCTCGGCCCACAGACCAACCTGGCATTGGCGCTGACCCAGGCGCCGGAAATCACTCAAGGCATCAAAGAAGTGGTGGTGATGGGCGGTGCGCACTTCAACGGCGGCAACATCACGCCGGTGGCTGAGTTCAACTTGTTCGCGGACCCTATCGCGGCTGAGATCGTGCTCAAAAGTGGCGTCAAGCTGACTTACCTGCCGCTGGACGTGACCCACAAGGTGCTGACCAGTGACGCGCGGATGAAACAGATCGCCGACATCAAGAACAACGCGAGCAAAGTCGTTGGCGATATTCTGAATGAATACGTCAAAGGCGATATGGAGCACTACGGCATCCCAGGCGGCCCAGTGCACGATGCCACGGTCATTGCCTACCTGCTCAAGCCTGAGCTGTTCAGCGGGCGTGAAGTGAACGTGGTGGTGGACAGCCGTGAAGGCCCGACCTTCGGCCAGACCATCGTCGATTGGTACGATGGCCTGAAACAACCGAAGAACGCGTTCTGGGTTGAGAACGGCGACGCCCAAGGCTTCTTCGATCTGCTGACCGAGCGCCTGGCGCGTCTGAAGTAATGAGTTTGCCGGTCGGCGTTCGCCGGCCGGTTCTTTATTCGCGCTCGGGGTTGTGAGCGCCCATGTGATCGGCCGGGTATTTCTCGAATATCTGGCCGATGAACGCCTGAGCGGCCTGAGTGCCGAGCTCTTTGACCAGCAGGTCGATTCCAATGATTGCCAACTCCTCCGGGCTTCCGGGGCTGTAGGAGCTTTGTCCTTGGGGCCACTTGGCTTTGATGTCGGCTTGGAGGGTAACAGTGGTCATGGGTGTCTCGCGGAGTTGGAAGTACTGGGCAGTGCGCTAAAACGCGGTTCTTACCGGGGCAGTTAACCATTTTTGGCGGGCGTATGGCACTGCTACTTAGGCATGAGATGCTTCGGGATGAGGCAGACGCTGTGCGACACTGTGCCTCAATTTAATTGCCGGGGAACGCCAGGTGCAGATCGATTTGAAAAACCCCGAGAACCTGACGCTGGACGCTGTCCGTCAGCTGCTGGCCAGTGCCAGTGACGATGAACATACGCAGTTGCGGGTCACTAAGGCCGGTGTCGCCTACATTTCTTCAGGGGTGGTGGGTGGCACTGATATTGGAGGCTTGCTGTTTCGTCTTGAAACCTGGGCCAAAGGTTCTGGTTACGTCGGTAACGTCGCGGCCAGCGATGAAGTCTGGGTCATGCAGATTTTCAACGCGCTCAAGCAGAACTGGCCAACACCGCCGTTCGACTACATCGACATCTACTGAATACGTTCATATCTGGTGACGATTGACTGAGCGAATGCTCGCCCTGAGTCAGGCAGACTTGCCTACGGGCGATTTACGTCTTGAAACCAATCTGCCAGATCGCTGTCGCACGATCTCTGTCCATTTTTAATCATAGGAGGCTTCATGCCTTGGAAGCTCGCATCATTCGGTACTTTGTTGGCAGCACTCGCTTTGGCGGGTTGCAGCACCCCAGGTGCCTCTGAGCCAGCCAAAGACGCCGCCGTGACCGATGCCGGTCATAGCCGCTGTGAGTCGAAAGCTGCCGAGTTCGCGATCGGCCAGAAAGCCTCGCCTCAACTGCTGGATCAGGCGCGTACCCGTGCCGGTGCGCAGAACGCGCGGATCCTCAGGCCTAGCGACATGGTCACCCTGGAATACCGCTCAGACCGCCTGAACCTGAGCACCGACGATAACTTGGTGATCACGCGGGTCAACTGCGGCTGAGCACCTCGCGGCTTTTGCAACGCGCATAAAAAACCCCGTCACATGGACGGGGTTTTTTTTAGCTCAGCGGAGAATTACTCGCCGCGAACCTGTGCAGCTTGCATACCCTTTTGGCCTTTCTCAGCCACGAAGGAAACGGTTTGGCCTTCTTTCAGGCTTTTGAAACCGTCGCTTTCGATAGCTTTGAAGTGTACGAACAGGTCGTCACCGCCACCTTGAGGAGTGATGAAGCCGAAGCCTTTTTCATCGTTGAACCATTTAACGGTGCCGGTTTGGCGATTAGACATGGTGTATCTCCAAGAAACATATATTTTCAGTAGTGCTGTGCTGCTCAGGCCAACTGGGCACACCGAGCTATCATAGTCGAAATGTTCGACTTGGGAGCCCCCCCAAGGCATTGTTTGCTAATCAATAGCGTTGCGTTTAGTGCTTTGGTCGGCTGAAAGCCCCGAACTACGGGGCTTTCGCGCGAAATATCAGCTGTTAAAAAAAGCCGTAAAAGCTGCGTAATTTGTGAGAAATAGCAGTTTTCAGGCGGTTTTTTCAGCACGGCGACCGTCTGATCAGTGGTCGATCTTACTTTTTCTTCACCACTTTGCAGGACGAAATGGCCGCGACAGCTTTGTTTTTAAGCTGCGGGCTGGCGTTCTGGTTGGTCATGAGCTCTTTGATTTCTGCAGTGCTCAATTCGGCGTTGATCTTGTCCGCGCCACATTCGCAATGGTCTTTGGCGGTTTTGGCGTCTACGTTCTGGCTGGCAGCTGCGCTGCAGTCTTTGACGAAGCTGTCACGTGCGCCCGCTGGCCAGTTCGACGGGGCAGCGGCCTGCGCGCCGAGGGAAAGAATAGTCAGGGATGCGGCGAGAGCGAGGGATGAGGTGAAACGCATCATGTGGATGCTCCTTTGGGTCGAGGACGAACGGCGATTCTCGGGGTGTTTGAGGCGTGGCGTACAGCTCAAGTTCACTTTTGCAGCTATAAAGCCTGGAATTTGTCTTTACACAAGATAGCGTCGGCGCGATGACCGTTCATCTGTGCTAGGATCTTGCGCTTGGCTAAATCCGGGCGTGCCAATTGCCGCCTTGCCATGTTTCTTTTTAGCTCACTCCAGTCACTCTGGTTCGATTATCGGTTGGCCGAAAGGCTCCTGCCGCTGTAAGGCAGGCGTTCAGCAATGAACGGCCTGGTGTTGGATCTTGTACTGGCTCATCCCAACCCACGTGACCTTTGGTAGGGGTCACCACTAGGAGAGGAGGCGCCATGCCAACTATTACTCTTCCCGACGGCAGTCAACGTTCATTCGATCATTCGGTTTCAGTCGCCGAGGTCGCCGCATCCATTGGTGCAGGCCTGGCCAAGGCCACCGTGGCCGGCAAGGTCGACGGCAAGCTGGTTGACGCCAGCGACCTGATCACCTCAGACGCCAGCCTGCAAATCATCACGCCCAAGGATCAAGAGGGGCTGGAGATCATTCGCCACTCTTGCGCGCACCTGATTGGCCATGCGGTCAAGCAGCTGTACCCGACGGCGAAAATGGTCATCGGCCCGGTCATCGATGAAGGCTTCTATTACGACATCGCCTACGAACGCCCTTTCACGCCGGACGACCTGGCCGCGATCGAGCAGCGCATGCACGCGCTGATCGAAAAAGATTACGACGTGATCAAGAAGGTCACCCCGCGCGCTGAAGTGATCGACGTGTTCACTGCTCGTGGCGAAGACTACAAGCTGCGTCTGGTGGAAGACATGCCGGACGAGCAGGCCATGGGCCTGTACTACCACGAAGAATATGTCGACATGTGCCGCGGTCCGCACGTGCCGAACACACGCTTCCTCAAGTCGTTCAAGCTGACCAAGTTGTCCGGTGCCTACTGGCGCGGCGACGCAAAGAACGAGCAACTGCAGCGGATCTACGGCACTGCCTGGGCTGACAAGAAGCAGCTGGCGGCCTACATCCAGCGCATCGAAGAAGCCGAGAAGCGCGATCACCGCAAGATCGGCAAGCGCCTGAACCTGTTCCACCTTCAGGAAGAAGCGCCGGGGATGGTGTTCTGGCACCCGAACGGCTGGACCCTGTACCAAGTGCTCGAGCAGTACATGCGCAAAGTGCAGCGCGAAAACGGCTACCTGGAGATCAAGACTCCCCAGGTCGTTGATCGCAGCCTGTGGGAGAAATCCGGGCACTGGGCCAACTACGCCGACAACATGTTCACCACTCAGTCGGAAAACCGCGACTACGCCATCAAGCCAATGAACTGCCCGTGCCACGTGCAGGTGTTCAACCAGGGCCTGAAGAGCTACCGCGAGTTGCCGATGCGCCTGGCCGAGTTCGGTGCCTGCCACCGTAACGAGCCATCGGGTGCACTGCACGGCATCATGCGTGTGCGCGGCTTCACTCAGGACGACGCCCACATCTTCTGCACCGAAGAGCAGATGCAGGCTGAATCCGCTGCGTTCATCAAGCTGACCATGGACGTTTATCGCGATTTCGGTTTCACCGAAGTCGAAATGAAGCTGTCCACTCGTCCGGAAAAACGCGTCGGTTCCGACGAGCTGTGGGATCGCGCCGAAGCTGCACTGGCCGCAGCCCTAGACAGCGCGGGCCTTGCGTACGATTTGCAGCCGGGTGAGGGCGCCTTCTACGGTCCTAAAATCGAGTTCTCGCTGAAAGATTGTCTTGGCCGTGTCTGGCAATGTGGTACTTTGCAGCTCGATTTTAACCTGCCGATCCGTTTGGGAGCCGAATACGTCTCCGAAGACAACAGCCGTAAACACCCGGTTATGCTGCACCGGGCGATCCTCGGCTCGTTCGAACGGTTTGTCGGGATCCTGATCGAGCACTACGAGGGTGCATTCCCCGCGTGGCTGGCTCCGACCCAGGCAGTGATCATGAATATCACTGATAAACAGGCCGATTTTGCTGCTGAAGTTGAAAAAACTCTCAACGAAAGCGGATTTCGTGCCAAGTCCGACTTGAGAAATGAAAAGATCGGCTTTAAAATCCGTGAGCATACTTTGCTCAAGGTTCCCTATCTTTTGGTTATCGGAGATCGGGAAGTCGAGATGCAGACTGTCGCTGTGCGTACTCGTGAAGGTGCTGACCTGGGCTCGATGCCCGTCGCCCAGTTCGCTGAGTTCCTCGCGCAAGCGGTTTCCCGGCGTGGTCGCCCAGATTCGGAGTAATTATTATTAAGCGTGAAATGAGACAAGATAAACGAGCTGCACCGAAAGCCCCGATCAACGAGAATATCTCGGCACGCGAGGTTCGGTTAATTGGCGCTGACGGCGAGCAGATTGGCATCGTCTCGATTGATGAAGCGCTTCGTATTGCTGAAGAGTCCAAATTGGACCTGGTGGAAATCTCCGCCGACGCAATCCCACCCGTTTGCCGGGTGATGGACTACGGCAAGTCGATCTTCGAGAAGAAGAAGCAGGTTGCCGCAGCGAAGAAGAACCAGAAGCAGATTCAAGTAAAAGAAATCAAGTTTCGTCCAGGGACGGAGGAAGGGGATTACCAGGTAAAACTGCGCAACCTGGTACGTTTCCTGAGTGATGGGGACAGGGCCAAGGTATCCTTGCGATTCCGCGGCCGTGAGATGGCCCACCAGGAGCTGGGGATGGAACTCCTCAAGCGGGTTGAAGGTGACCTGCTGGAGTACGGTTCCGTCGAGCAGCATCCTAAGATGGAAGGACGCCAGCTGATTATGGTCATCGCCCCGAAAAAGAAGAAGTAATCAACAGGGCACGGCAGGCCTTCTGATTATGTTTATCAACTGAATGCGGAGTATCCGAACATGCCAAAGATGAAGACTAAAAGTGGTGCTGCTAAGCGGTTTCTGAAAACTGCTAACGGTATCAAGCACAAGCACGCTTTCAAGAGCCACATCCTGACCAAAATGTCGACCAAGCGTAAGCGTCAATTGCGCGGTAGCAGCTTGCTGCATCCGTCTGACGTGGCAAAAGTCGAGCGCATGCTGCGCCTTCGTTAATTTTGGATCAAGAATAGAGGAAGTAACTCATGGCTCGTGTAAAGCGTGGCGTCATTGCCCGTAAACGTCACAAAAAAATTCTGAAACTCGCTAAAGGCTACTACGGCGCACGCTCACGCGTATTCCGTGTTGCCAAGCAAGCGGTAATCAAGGCAGGCCAATACGCCTACCGTGACCGTCGTCAGAAAAAACGTCAGTTCCGCGCTCTGTGGATCGCTCGTATCAACGCTGGTGCACGTGTTAACGGTCTGTCCTACAGCCGTTTCATCGCTGGCCTGAAAAAAGCGTCCATCGAAATCGACCGTAAGGTTCTGGCTGAACTGGCCGTGAACGATAAAGCGGTGTTTGCTGCGATTGTCGAGAAAGCTAAAGCCACCTTGGCTTAAGTACCCCCGACAGTCACCTTGGGTTACTCCTGTAGCTCAAGGTGGTAAACGTCATAAATAGGGGAAGAGCCTTCAAGCTCTTCCCCTATTTTGTATCTGGAGTCTGTACATGGAAAACCTGGACGCGCTCGTCGCTCAAGCTCTCGAGGCTGTGCAAAGCGCTGAAGATATCAATGCCCTGGAGCAAATCCGGGTTCACTACCTTGGCAAAAAAGGTGAATTGACTCAGGTGATGAAGACCCTGGGGAATTTGCCGGCTGAAGAGCGTCCGCAAGTCGGTGCGCTGATCAACGTCGCCAAGGAGCGTGTCACTGAGGTTCTCAATGCGCGCAAGGCGTCGCTCGAGGAGGCCGATCTTGCGGCCAAGCTCGCCGCCGAGTCCATTGACGTGACCTTGCCTGGCCGTGGCCAGGCCTCGGGCGGTCTACATCCGATCACCCGGACTCTGGAACGTATCGAGCAGTTCTTCACCCACATCGGCTACGGCATTGCCGAAGGCCCTGAGGTCGAAGACGACTATCACAACTTCGAGGCGCTCAACATCCCAGGCCATCACCCGGCCCGGTCGATGCACGACACCTTCTATTTCAACGCGAACATGCTGTTGCGCACCCATACCTCGCCGGTACAGGTCCGCACCATGGAAGCGACCAAGCCGCCGATCCGCATCGTCTGCCCAGGCCGTGTGTACCGTAGCGACTCCGATATCACCCACTCGCCGATGTTCCACCAGGTTGAAGGCCTGCTGGTTGATCGCGATATCAATTTCGCCGACCTCAAAGGCACCATCGAAGAATTCCTGCGGGTGTTTTTCGAGAAAGAGCTGGCGGTGCGTTTTCGTCCATCGTTCTTCCCGTTCACCGAGCCGTCCGCTGAAGTCGATATGGAATGCGTGATGTGCAGCGGTAAAGGCTGCCGTGTCTGCAAACAGACCGGCTGGCTGGAAGTGATGGGCTGCGGCATGGTTCACCCCAACGTACTGCGCATGTCCGGGATCGACCCGGAAGAGTTCTCGGGCTTTGCCTTCGGCATGGGCGTTGAGCGTCTGGCCATGCTGCGTTACGGCGTGAACGACTTGCGTCTGTTCTTCGACAACGACTTGCGGTTCCTCGCGCAATTTCGCTAGTCGTAACGAATC
The DNA here is from genome assembly GCF_022648765.1 of Pseudomonas sp. ArH3a. Taxonomy (NCBI): domain Bacteria; kingdom Pseudomonadati; phylum Pseudomonadota; class Gammaproteobacteria; order Pseudomonadales; family Pseudomonadaceae; genus Pseudomonas; species Pseudomonas sp. ArH3a. Next base: position 4,614,750 of record NZ_CP080330.1, on the reverse strand, counting down.
TTTAGGAGAGCAGGATGAAATTCAGTGAACAATGGCTGCGTGGCTGGGTAAGCCCGCAGGTAGATCGCGACGAGCTGGTTGCTCGTCTGTCGATGGCCGGTCTTGAGGTCGATAGCGTTACGCCGGCCGCCGGTGTTTTCAGCGGTGTGGTCGTGGGCGAAGTGCTGAGCACCGAGCAACATCCCGATGCCGACAAATTGCGTGTGTGCCAGGTCAGCAATGGCGCGCAGACTTTCCAGGTCGTGTGCGGTGCGCCAAACGTGCGCCCGGGCCTGAAGATTCCGTTCGCCATGATCGGCGCCGAACTGCCGGGCGACTTCAAGATCAAGAAAGCCAAGCTGCGTGGCGTTGAGTCCAACGGCATGCTCTGCTCACAGGCTGAGCTGCAAGTGGGCGAGGGCAACGATGGCCTGATGGAGCTGCCGGCCGACGCGCCAGTGGGCCAGGACGTTCGTGTCTACCTGGAACTGGAAGACGCCAGCATCGAGGTCGACCTGACCCCGAACCGTGGCGACTGCCTGTCCCTGGCGGGTCTGGCGCGTGAAGTGGGTGCGCTGTACAACGCCCCCGTCACTCGTCCCGTGGTTGCCGCCGTACCCGCTGTGCACGACGAAGTGCGCTCTATCGAAGTGCTGGCACCCAACGCTTGCCCACGTTACCTGGGCCGCGTGATCCGCAATGTCGACCTGTCCAAGCCAACCCCACTGTGGATGGTTGAGCGCCTGCGTCGCGCCGACGTACGCAGCATTGACGCCGCCGTCGATATCACCAACTACGTGATGCTCGAGTTGGGCCAACCGCTGCATGCGTTCGATCTTGCCGAAATCAACGGCGGCATCCGCGTACGCATGGCCGAAGAAGGTGAGAAGCTGGTACTGCTCGACGGCCAGGAAGTAACCCTGCGCGCTGACACGCTGGTGATCGCCGACCATTCCCGCGCACTGGCCATTGCCGGCGTGATGGGGGGCGAGCACAGCGGCGTGTCCGCGACCACGCGTGACATTTTCCTTGAAAGTGCGTTCTTTGATCAGATCGTCATCGCTGGCAAGGCCCGTTCCTACGGCTTGCACACCGATGCTTCGCACCGCTATGAGCGTGGCGTGGACTGGAAGCTGGCCCGTGAAGCCATGGAGCGCGCCACTGGCCTGCTGCTGGAAATCACCGGAGGCGAAGCTGGCCCGATCACTGAAAGCGTGAGCGAGCAGCACCTGCCGTCCGTTGCACCGATCACCCTGCGCGCCAAGAGCGTCGAGCAAATGCTCGGTCTGGTGATCGAGCCTGCTCAAATCGAGCAACTGCTGTCGGCGCTCGGCCTGGGTATTTCCGCTGGCGGGGAAGGGCAGTGGCACGTTGAAGTGCCAAGCTATCGTTTCGACATCAGCCTGGAAGTCGACCTGATCGAAGAGCTGGCCCGCCTATATGGCTACAACCGCCTGCCGGTTCGCTACCCGCAAGCGCGTCTCGCGCCGCAGCCTAAAGCAGAAGCGCGTGCGCACCTGCCTGAACTGCGTCGTTTGCTGGTTGCCCGTGGCTATCAGGAAGCGGTGACCTACAGCTTCATCGACCCGAAACAGTTCGAACTGTTCAACCCGGGCGTAGAACCGCTGCTGTTGGCCAACCCGATCTCCAACGACATGGCGGCCATGCGTTCGTCGCTGTGGCCGGGCCTGGTGAAAGCACTTTCCCACAACTTGAACCGTCAGCAAGACCGCGTGCGCATGTTCGAAAGCGGCCTGCGTTTCGTCGGCCAACTCGACGGCCTGAAGCAAGAGCCGATGCTGGCTGGCGTGGTGTGCGGCAGCCGCCTGCCGGAAGGCTGGGCACAGGGCCGTGACGGCGTGGATTTCTTCGACGTTAAAGCGGATGTGGAAGCGGTATTGGGCTTCGCCGGCGCACTCGACGATTTCACCTTCGTGCCAGGCAGTCACCCGGCGTTGCACCCGGGCCAGACCGCGCGTATCGAGCGCGAAGGGCGTTTGGTAGGCTTCGTCGGCGCCATCCACCCGGAGCTGTCGAAAACCCTAGGTCTGGACCGTCCAGTGTTCGTTTTTGAGCTGGTCTTGGCTGAAGTTGCATCGGGCAAAATGCCTAAATTCAGCGAGTTGTCGCGCTTCCCTGAAGTGCGTCGTGACTTGGCCCTGATCGCCGACCGTGAAGTGGCCGCCACTGCCGTTCTGGATGTAATCCGTGAAAATGCAGGGGAATGGCTGACAGACCTCAGGCTATTTGACGTCTATCAGGGTAAAGGCATTGATCCGCATAGAAAAAGCCTTGCAGTTGGCTTGACCTGGCAGCATCCATCGCGCACTCTTAATGACGATGAGGTGAATACCACGACACAAAATATCCTCACCTCGCTCGAACAAAGGTTGAACGCCACGTTAAGGAAGTGACGTATGGGGGCTTTGACGAAAGCTGAGATGGCGGAACGTCTGTACGAAGAGCTGGGTCTGAACAAACGCGAAGCCAAGGAATTGGTCGAGCTGTTTTTTGAAGAAATCAGGCACGCTCTGGAAGACAATGAGCAGGTCAAACTGTCCGGTTTCGGCAACTTTGACCTGCGGGACAAACGCCAGCGGCCTGGCCGCAATCCAAAAACGGGAGAAGAAATCCCGATCACGGCTCGCCGTGTGGTCACCTTTCGTCCAGGGCAGAAGTTGAAGGCCCGAGTTGAGGCTTATGCTGGAACCAAGTCATAACGACGAGCTACCCGTCATCCCAGGCAAACGCTACTTCACCATTGGTGAAGTCAGCGAGCTCTGTGCGGTCAAACCGCACGTGCTGCGCTATTGGGAGCAGGAGTTTCCTCAACTCAACCCCGTCAAACGCACCGGGAACCGTCGGTATTATCAGCGCCAGGATGTGCTGATGATCCGACAGATCCGTGCGTTGCTGTACGACCAGGGGTTCACCATCAGCGGCGCACGCCAGCGTATGTCCGGTGATGAAGCCAAAGACGACACCACCCAATACAAGCAAATGATCCGTCAGATGATCTCCGAACTCGAAGATGTGCTGGTTGTTCTGAAGAAGTGATACAAGCTTTTAAAATACTTCCACATTTCAAAAGCTTGCGGTATATTCCGGATCGCTTCGTAGCGAAGCGAACCCAGTAACACGCCTAGTCGGGGCGTAGCGCAGTCCGGTAGCGCACTAGCATGGGGTGCTAGGGGTCGAGTGTTCGAATCACTCCGTCCCGACCATTATTCCTGAGTAAAATCAGACACGTGAGCCGATCAGATAGATCGGCTTTTTTGTGTCTGCGCAAAATTGGCGCAAAACTACCCGGTGATTTCGCTGATATTCAGGTCCGGAATCGCCTCCGACCAGATAATTTTCTCGTGGTCTCGCTGGTAGTACAGACATTACCAATTGGGACAACGACGGCAAACCAGAGTCGCCCCGGTACCTCTGGCGCTGACAGTGGCACAGGAACTGCTTGATGCAGAGTGAAACCTTTGCTGCGTAGCACATTGCTGTAGCAGCGAGGTGAGACGGATGCTATCTGAGAAAACCTTCATTGATGGGGCGGGAGCTCAAGCACGCTACCCGCCGGATCATTCGGCCTATCAAGAGCCGGTGCTGAAGCCGCCTTGTTCCAGCCATTTTTCCAACAAACTCGCCTGCAGAGGCTTAGTGATCAGGTACCCTTGAGCCTCTGTACAACCCCAGCTAGTAATGAGATCAAGGATGTTGTCGGTCTCAACGCCCTCTGCTACGACTCTATACCCCAGCCCCCTTGAGAGTTCGATCAGCGTCTTAACTAGTTGTTTGTCTTTTTCATTCGTGTTGATGTTGCTAATCAGTGACTGGTCGAGTTTTACCGTATGTATCGGAAGTTGACGCAAGTATGTCCAGTTACTATAGCCAGTACCAAAGTCATCTACGGAAATCTCAATTCCCAATCCGCGCACGCGCTCTAGCTGTTTAATAACCATCTGAGGATCTGATATGAGCATGCTCTCGGTGAATTCAAGCTCAATACTTTCCGGGTAAAGGTCTCCGTTTTGCATGTGTTCTATAATTTTTTCTACCAATTTTGAGTTTTCAAGGTCGCTGACGGTCACGTTCATAGCGACTCTTAACTCAATGCCTCTCGTTCTCCAATCTTTCGTTTGGTCCACTACCGCATCAAGCACCCAGAAAGTTATTGACTGCATTAATGCAGTTTTAACGGCGAGAGGTATAAACTCTGCCGGACTAATCGGGCCGAGTGTCGGATGATTCCACCGGATCAACGCTTCTACGCTTTCGCACGCGAGGCTGGGCAAATTGACTTTCGGATGGAACACTAGACTCAGTTGCTCGGTAGATCGAACTGCATCCGGTAGAGAACTCAATAGTGCAAACGCGCGTTGCTGGGCTGCATCCAGTTCAGCCTGGTAAAGCGACCATCCCAAGTTTCTTGCTCTCGCATCGTCAGCTGCCCCAACCACCAAGCGCAGCCAATCCTTCTCTTCTGCATCGGCAATTTCCAAAACTCCTATGCCTGCCTGCATAAGTATTGGAATGTCTTGACAGTCAACCGGCGTTTCAAAGCTCGAAAGAATTTTTAAGCAGAGATCTTCAACAGGTTCGCGAGCATTGAGAAGAAAGCCAAAGCGGGTGGGGCTGATTTTGTACAAAAGTAAATTTTTTGGTAACAAAGACAGGAGTCGAGCCTTTACATTAAGCATTAGCAATTGCGCAAAACTATAGCCAAGTGCTTTTACTACATCATTCAAAAATTTTGGTGAGATAATATCTACGGCATATAGGTTCTGTGGTATGCCGCTAGAGCTCGCTTGGCGAATATCTTCTTCAAGTCGGAGCCGGTTAAATAGTCCAGTAGGCTGGTCTATATAGTTACGGGAGCGTAAGCCCACAATCCGCATCACGACCAGTTGAGCAAAATAAACGAGCATTCCGGCGTCTCGTTTGCTCATAGGCCCTCTTGGCGAGGTGTCAATTACGCATAGACTGCCTAACGAGAAACCGTCACTTGTGAGAAGTGGTGCGCTAGCGTAATAGCGAATGAAGGGGAGGCCTGTTACCAAAGGGTTATCTTTGAAGTGATCGTCCTTTTGCGCATCCAAGATCTCCACAGGCTCTCTATCACGCAGTGAGTGCGCGCAGAACGAAGCGCTCCGTGGTGTTGCGCGCTGTTCAATCCCTATCCGAGCCCTGAACCATTGTTCGTGCTTGTCAACGATCGAAATCAATGCGATCGGAGCGCTGAAGTACTCAGATGTCATTGAAATCATCTTTTCGAAGACTTCGTCATCTTGGTCATTTTGCGGGCAAAGGTCCGCAACGCGTCGTAAGCGTTCAGTTTCGTAGTCAGGGATGGGAGCGTCTGCGTCCATGATTAACCTCGTGTAACACTGTCCTGTGGCTAGACGTTATCAGACCCCTAAAAAGTCGTCATTTGCCTCCGAAGCGTCTAAGAACTATAGCTGCAATCTTGGGCCATCGGCGGCTATCTGTTTTCTGCCAGCCTTCAGGAGGAAAGAGACCGCAAGATCTCGCCCCTCCTTGTAAACAGCACGAAATACACCTGGGCTACTGAAAAAATGTTGCAACAAGTGAGAAAGCATTTACCCATGCTGTCGATCTTGCGCGTTAGGGATTGATACTGAAGCCCGGCCAATGAGTAGGGCTTTTTTGTAGGTGCTTGAAGGGACTCTGGTCATGGGGATTTCTGCACAAAGCATCGCCGCCGAACTCATGGGGCAGGTCGAGAAGCTCCTACCGGCGCGTCCTCTAGTGAGCGGTGGATTTCATCATTTTGTTATCCGAGCGTCGGTAACCGCTGAGGTAAGTCCTACGATGTCGTCCGAAGCCTTCGATATTTTTCTGTGCAAACTTGCAGACGAGTGTCGTGAGTGGTCAGTCGAAATCAGTGGCAGCTTGGACGATTTGGTGATCACTTTCTCTAGGTGAGCCCACGGGTAATTGAACCCCGATTTTTAAGAACAAATCTATGCGAAAAGCCCGGAAATGCGATCCAGGCTTTTTTGGGTCCCTCATTCAGGTTTAAGCATTGTCGCGGCCATCGCCGGAAGGTTCGCCCGTTTTGCTAGGCCAATTGCGATGGCAATCAATCACGGACACATCTTCTCCTTGCGCGTGCATGCGACGCAGGTAAGACACTGGTCGTACGTCGCTTGATTCAAAAGGAGACCATGTGCAGACAGCATGGTCGCCATGCTCTTTTATCGATTCGTTGAGTAGCCTGATCAATTCGCTGGCTTTCATAGGATTCCATGCCTTATTGGATCTGGATTGTTCGCTCCGCGTACCTGCCTCGACAATAGCACTCAACTAACAGCCCGCCACTGCGCGGGCTTTTTCTTTTTCATGCCCTACGAAGTCGAGCGCATGGAGTATCTACAGCGCCTGCTCGACAAAATCGACAGGTTCGAATTGTTTATCTCGGGCCTGGGTGGCGCTGTGATCGCCAGCTGGTGGCATAAGGACGACTTGAACGACTGGCGTGCTTGGATGATCTTCCTCATCACCGGCATGGCCTGCTCGATCTATTTGACGAGCATGGTCAGCACCTACCTGGGTGTGACCGAGCCGAAGATCGTCGCCGGCATTGGTAAGGCGCATCGCTTTCGCATAGTCCGCTTCAAGGTCATCGGGCAGCGATTCACAATCCAGCTTGGCTGTAGCCATCAGTTGGGGCTTCGTCGTAGCTGTAGCGGGAGGCCTGCGCAGCCATTGCCGGGCCAGCGAGAAGTAACGCACAGAGATATAAGCGTCCGTGCATTGGTTTGAAGTCTCGAAATGTCAAAGTTAGCGGAGTATACCCGGCCAATGGGCGACACGTTTTCGGATGCGCCAAATCGTGGCGCGAGGTTTTCAGATGAACAACGTCACCCGCCTGCGCCACGCGCTCCCGATGAGCCAGGACAGCAACAAGGCCCTGACTGATCTGGATAGCGCCATCGCCAAGGCAATCGACGCAGCAAGGGCTGCTGGATCGCCTCAGGGCTTAGTTGTCGCTGAGTTGCGCGGACACGCCTACGCGCAAACCTGAATCATGGTGAATTGAGGTTGGTAGCAGTACCAGAGTGATGAGGATTATTGCTCGGATGGACTTTCGCATAGGTAACACCTGTTTAAGTGGGACACCTACACATCTTCCAGACTAAGGCCTTTCAAATCACCTCAACTAAATGCAGTTACTGATACCTCGCTTTCAGCCACTACTTAATCAGACCGAGACAATTTATGACATCTAAGCAACCTGACTGGGAGGCAATCGAACGTGCCTGCCGGGCCGGGCTGAGAGTCGGCGGGCCTGAGAGGCCTCGTTTTACTTCACGTATTTGACGGTTGCGCTAACCAGCAACTGGTCGTTGACCGTAACCTTGCAAAAGCGCTTCGAAACTGTTTTGTTATCAATCGCGAGTGTGGGGGCGCATTGCAAGAACACCTTTTTACCCTTCCAGTCCTGAGCTACACCAGCAGTCGTTGCGCTCGCATACTCTTTCATGAATTTGCGATTCCAAGGTCCGAAATACACCTCCGGTTCGCCGCCTCCGAAGAAACCAGATTCCTGCGTGGCGCAGATCGTACCTTCTACCCTTTCGCCGTCGATGATATTGGCGTCGGTATAGCAATTCATCAGGCCGTTCCAAGCGTCTAGATCTACTGGCCCCCTGTTAACCCAGGTAGAGGCAGTAACGCATCCTGAGAGGGTTGCGACTGCGAGAGCGCTAAGGCAAATGCATTTAATACGAGACATTGAATTGAGCTTCCTTGCTTTTTGAAGCCGTCACCAATACCCGTAACACGCCACAATTTCAAGTTCAGGGTGATCCATGGAAAGGCCATACCCACCATCGTCACTTCTTGAGCTGTCCGAGCTTTCCGACTTTGGCATCCGACTGACTCCGGCTCCTGATGTGTGGGAATGGCTTCAGGCCGAGATCCTTGCCGCCACCGGCAGCATTCACAACGAAGATCACGCCCATCTACTGGATGCAGACATTCGGATCATGTGGGCGTCGTCGAGCTTCGAGAAGCAGGGCAGAACAGTCCTGGGCCAGGCCGAACGGGTAGCGTTCCGCGCCGGCGGCTGGCAGAAAGCCCGGATGGAGCAACAGATGCGTGATTGGTTCGGCGATGTGCCGGCCTTCATCATCGCCCTGGCTACTGACTACTGCGCCGAGTGCAACGACCTTGAGTTCTGCGCACTCATCGAACACGAGCGCTATCACCTGGCTCACGCGACCGACAAGTACGGTCAACCAGCATGCAAGGTGGATGAATTCTTCAACCGCCGCACCGAGCGCTTGCGCGGTGACTACGATAAATAGCTTAAGGCCATCAGCGAGCGCGCTGAGAAGGCAGAGTCCTTCGCTGCCAAGTTCCAGGGCAAAGTCCTGGGCGATTCGGTACGTGGTGCTGCACTGAAAGCCGGCGCGCTGCCCGAAGCAACCGACGACATCATCCTGCGCGCCAAGGGCATGTTCACCCTTAACGAAGATGGCGATGCGGTCGCCGTTGATGAGTCCGGCCTGGTCATCCTCGTAAAGACGGCAAGCGTTGCTGCGCCGGGCCGCCTTGCCACTGGGTTCATGAGATATCGATCTGGTACCTGAACCCCTCGGCCGCTGCGCGGGAAATTCGGTATTCGAGCGGGGAGCGGTCATAGCCCAGGGCGGTGCGCTCGATGGTGACGACCGGGGCGCCTTCTTTGATCGAAAGGATTTTGGCGATGGCCCGGTCGGCTTGCTCCACGGTGAGGGTCTCGGTCGCCGAGCCGATACATTGGCCGCATTGGGTTTCATAAAACGGGTAGAGCAGTTTGCCGAAGCTTTCGGAATTAATGTCCAGCAATGCGCCGAACCGTGTGACGGGGAGCCAGATATCCTCGTGAAACAGTGTGCGGCTTTCAACCATCCGCAGCCGCTCCAGGTGCACGACGTCTTCGTCGTCCTGCAACTTCAGTGCTGTTGCCACCGGCTGTGAGGGTTTTTGCCGGTTCTTTGCCAGGATGCGGCTGGTCGGTATTTCGCGCCCACCCGCGGCATTCACTTGCCTGAAGAATCGCGCCAGTGAGGCATCGAAGTTGGGGCGGCGCACGTAGGTGCCACGGCCCTGGCTGCGCAGGAGCAGGCCTTCATTGACCAGCGTGTCCACGGCCTTTCGTACCGTGCCGATGGCCACACCATAGTGTTTGGTGAGCTCGGCCTCCGTGGGGATGGGCGAGCCTGGCATCCATTCGCCAGTGCCGATCTTGGCGAGCATTTCTTCTCGCAGGCGCTGATAGAGCGGCAAGCGCTCGTCGTATCCGAGGGTAGGGGTGTTCATTTTTCTTTGATTCCTTTTCGGCATGCGGAGCCACTTTATCACCTGCGTGAGGTTTGACAGATATCTATCCCTGAATATATGGTGATCTAGTCATATATATGAATTTGCGGCGTCTACACACATGCTGACGATGACAGATTGGGCCAAAGGGCCTGGTTTCTCAGGGGCGGCAGGTGATTTGCCATAACAACAAACGATCGGGGTTATCTGTTTATGACCAGCCTTCACCCGCCTGCCTTCACCGGTGTGGACACGCACGCCCACGTCTTCCTCCAGGATCTGCCGATGGTTGCCAACCGTCGCTACAGCCCGCGTTACAACGCTTTGGTGGAGCAATACCTGGATCACCTGGATCGCCACGGTTTTTCACACGGCGTGTTGATTCAGCCGAGCTTTCTGGGCACCGACAATCACTTCATGCTCGACGCGTTGCGCCGTTATCCGCAGCGCTTGCGTGGGGTGGCGGTGGTGGATGTCGACGTCAGCGAAACCCAGTTGGACGAATTGGCCGAAGCCGGTGTAGTCGGCATCCGTTTGAATCTCATTGGTAAGGCGCTGGCGGATTACAGCGGCCCAGCCTGGAGCGCTCTGTTCCAGCGGTTGGCGCTGCGGGGATGGCAAGTGGAAATTCAGCGCGGCATCGATGACCTGGCGCTGATCGTATCGGCCATCAGGGCCTGCGGTGTCACCGTGGTCATTGATCATTTCGGCCTGCCGACGGGGGGCATCAATGCCGGGCACCCCAACCATCAGGCGTTTCTTGAGTTGCTGAACGATGACGGGGTGTGGCTCAAGCTGTCCGCCGCGTACCGCAGTCAATCCGATCTGGCCCAGGCATCGCATGCGCTGGCTCTGGTGCGCGACGCGAGTGGCGGTCTCCAGCGACTCGTCTGGGGCAGCGATTGGCCCAACACTCAGTTTGAACAGCAGACGGACTATGCCCGGCAAGTGGCTTTCCTCGAAGGCTTGCTGCCGGACGCGACCGAGCGGGCGCATGTGCTCAAGGACAACCCAGCGAAGCTGTTTGGCTTCGACATTTCACGCTAAACGATCAATAACAATAATAGGACTTCCATCATGATGAGCCTGCTCGTCGTCGCGGCAATCGTTGTCGCCGTCGCCCTGGGTTACAAGACCAAGATCAACATCGGTCTGTTCGCCATCGCTTTTGCTTACCTGATCGGCTGTTACGGCATGGGGTTGAGCCCGTCCGAAGTCATCAGTCTGTGGCCGCTGAAGATTTTCTTCATCATCTTCTCGGTTTGTCTGTTCTACAGTTTTGCCACCGTCAATGGCACGCTTGAAAAACTGGCGGAGCATCTGATTTATCGATGCCGGTCGATGCCTCAACTGTTGCCGTTCGCGGTCTTCTTCACGGCAACCACCCTCTCGGCGATGGGGGCGGGCTACTACACAGTGCTGGCGTTCATGGCGCCCATCACGCTGCTGCTGTGTGAGCGCACCGGGATGAGCCTGATCACGGGCGGCATGGCGGTCAACTATGGCGCCTTGAGCGGAGCCAACTTCGTCTCCAGCCAGAGTGGTATCATTTTTCGTGGCTTGATGGCCAATGCCGGCATCCCGGAAAACGAGGCCTTTATCAACGCCGCAGCGATTTTCGCCAGTACCCTGGTGATACCGCTGGCGGTGATTTCGGTATTGGTGTTTCTCACCGGCCACGGCAAGGCGATGAAGGCGTGCGCTTATGCGGCCGCCGTGCCGACGGCGCTGAACCGCGAGCAGAAAGCCACCCTGTGGCTGACGTTGGCGATGATGGTGATCGTGCTGGCGGCGCCCATCGCGCAAATTGTCTTCCCGGACAACTCCACGGTGAGCTTCATCAATTCGAAGATGGACATCGGTTTGATCGCCAGCCTGTTCTCGGTGATCGCGCTCTTGCTGAAACTGGGCGACGAACGCAAGGCCATGGCGTCCGTGCCCTGGGGCACGTTGATCATGATCTGCGGTGTGGGCATGCTGATTTCGGTCGCGATCAAGGCTGGGACCATCGACTTGCTGGCATCGTGGATGGGCAATAGCATTGCGCCGATCATGGTGCCGATTGTCTTCGGTGTGGTGGCGGCGTTCATGTCGCTGTTCTCCAGCACGCTGGGGGTGGTGACGCCGGCGCTGTTCCCGTTGGTGCCACCGCTTGCCACGGCACTGGGGCTCGATCCGATGATCCTGTTCGTGGCCATCGTCGTGGGCGCTCAAGCCACCGCCATCTCGCCGTTCTCCTCGGGTGGCAGCTTGATATTAGGCTCATGTACCACGGAGCAGAGCCGCAGCTCACTGTTCCAGCAGCTCCTGTTTCGCGCAGCGCCTCTTGGCTTTGTCGCAGCACTGGTGTTCAACACTGTCCTGACGTTCGTCTAAGCACGGCTCTTCACGGCCCGGCGCCTTTGCCGAGCCGATGCGTTTGGCACGTCGATCAACCAATAGGGAAAAATGACCCTCATTGATGAGCTGGGAAGTGTGCAGGCCATCCGATAACGGTCAAATCGAATGGGATTGCTTGCCGCCGCCCATCACGTTAAGGCTTTGATCGCGCTATCTGAAGCGGACACTGAAGCCCATGCCCGTTGATTTACGAGCGCTCTATCCAAAATTGATCCACCTGAAGCTGGACACGGTGTTCGTCGTCGACCTGGGCAACCAGATTGCGTTTGTCAGTGACGCCTGTGAGGCACTGCTGGGTTATCGCGCCGAGGAATGGAGGTTATTCAGCCGAGTGTTGGTAACCCCCCTGTCACGTGCGTTCTCCTGCGCTGGGTGGGTGGTCCTTGGATAAGCAGTAAGCTTGCGTTGCTCCTTCATCTAATCACTCCAGGCCTACAGAGCTGGGCAGTCGAGCCTTTCCCGGCGCCTGCAAGGGTGCTTAGGTGTCAACGCCAACCAAAAAGGGACCTCCAGAGGGGCACTTTTACATTGGCGGTAACACTTAGGACTCAACACGGGCGGTTCATGCGCCCATATCACTGACGGCTCATGCCCCCCAGGCGCAGCGACAAGTCCTGCATGCCCTGGCTGAGGGTGCTTAGGCTGGCCGCGTCGCGGGCGCCTTCCTCGCTGGCGGTATGGATGCGCACGGCCAGCTCATTGATTTCCTGAGTCACATGGCTCTGTTCCTGGGCCGCCACGGCAATCTGCTGCGTGCGCTGAACGATATCGTCGAAGCCGAGCACCGTGGTGCCCAGCGAGGTCGCCAGCAGATCGGCCTGGGCCACCACCGAGCGGGTACGCTCCTGGCCGGCGACCATGGTGCTGACGGCGGTGACCGAAGCCTGGCGCAATTCGGCGATCATCTGTTGGATTTCGTCCGCCGAAACCTGGGTGCGTCCAGCCAGGGTGCGCACCTCGTCGGCCACCACGGCGAAGCCGCGGCCCTGTTCGCCGGCCCGGGCGGCCTCGATGGCGGCATTGAGCGCGAGCAGGTTGGTCTGCGCGGAGATCGACTTGATTACGTCGAGTACTCCGCTAACCCCTTCGATATCCTGGCCGAGGCGGGTGATCGCGGTGGCCACGCTGCCGATGTCGCTGCTCAGGGAGACGATGGCCTGGCTGTTCTGGGTCACGTGGCCCTGGCTTTCGCGCGCTGTACGGAGGGATTTCTCGGCAGTGTTGGAACAGTCGCTGGTGGTGTGTGCGACCTCCTGGGCACTCGACGACATTTCCGTTACAGCGGTGGCGAGCAAGGTGTTGTCCAGGCGTTGGGTCTCCGCCCGCTCGGCCATGACTACCGACAACCGCGCAACGTCGTCGGCTTGGCGTAGCAGCTTCGAGGACTCATCGGCAATGGTGCGTAGCATCTGCCGGAGGCTGCCGGCGTAGCGGTTGACCGCGCCGCGCAGCAGGCCGATTTCATCCGCACGCAGAATATCCAGCTCGGCCGCGCCGGCGCCTTGCTGCTCGCCCAGACGGTTGATTTGCAGAGTGGTTTCGTCGATCTGCCTTAGCAGCGTGCGCCCCGCTAGCCATGCCAAGCCGAAAATAAGCAGCAGCACTGGTACCAGGGTAGTGAGGATGTCGATGGTCAGGCGGCTGGCGATCGCGGTCATCTGCGCTTTCGGCGTGACTAGGCCAATCACCCAGCCACTGGCGTTGATGCGCGTCAGGCTGACGTAGCCGGCCGAGCCGAGTCGGCTGTCGTCCTCAATGGCGAAGGTATGCGCCTGCTGCTGGCCGGTCTTGCGCCATTGCGTCACGTTGTTGAACCATGGCGCGCTGTTCAGCAAGCCGGTTTCGTCAGCTACAGCCTGACCTTGGCCGACTGGGAAATAGAGCACCTTGCCCGAGGTGTCCAGGGCGAAGGCATAGCCGCCGGTCACGTTGCCGTTTGCCTTGAGAAAGTCTGCCAGGCCGGTGAGGGTCAGGTCGATGGTGGCGACCCCGGCGAAGCGCTGGTCGCGGGTGTAGCCAATGGTGCAGGTGGTCATCAGGATCTTGCTGATCGGGTCCTCATAGGCGTCCGACCAATTGCAGTGACCATCTTTGCCGGTCTTCCCCTGGGCGTACCAGTCGGCTGCATGGTAGGCCTCGGCCTGTGGCGCGTTGTATTCCTCGGAGTAGCCCAGGCTGCCCTGGTTGCGCGCCCAGTAGAAGCTCCGCCTTTCGACCCCGGGAGTGAAGGCATTCGGCTCGGGCCAGAGGCCACCGCCGGCCACCGCCGTGTCGCCCTGGGAATCGATGATGCGCGCAAGGCTCGGCTTGACCAGCTCCACGTCGTTGGGCAGGGTCGCGCCGAGGCTGGCCATGGCACCCACCCGTCCGTCGATTTCGGCTAGCTTGATGGTCAACTGGCGCGCGATGGCCACCGCCGATTGCTGCGCGCTCTGGGTATTCGACGCGATCAGCTTGGGCTCGCCACTGAGCACCATCACCGCGTAGATGGAGCCGGCGGTGACCAGCACGATAGCGCCCATCGCCAAGCTGAAGCGCGACATGACTTTTACAGGCAGCAGGCGCATGGCCGTCTCCTTGGGGAGTAAGAGAACCGGCGCCCTAGGCGAACGGCAAACACAGTATCATCTGGAACTATCGGCGCCTTACCAGGAATCATGAGGGCGCCGGACCAATAAACTGCACCTTTGGACGGTCATCAAGCCGCCGTGTCCGCCAATTCAAGGCCAGTTGATCGATACCCTTGCGGCCGCTGATCAGTGGCCCGATCGCGCAAGATATTTATCTCTACTTCGCAGGCTTGACCGAAACGACCTCAATGAACCTCTACTTTTTTCCGTGCCATCTTCGTCGCGTCCAGTTCAGCCTGAAGCGTGCTTAACGTATCGGCCTCGTGCGCTTGGGCTTTTGCTTTTTCTCAGTCGTCGTTGGCACGGTTTGCAACGCCTGAAGCTCTGCTTCAACCGCCGCGATATCGGTATCAATCAGGTCATCTAGCAGGCTGGCCTGCTCAGGATTCATCTGCTCGCTACGCTTGGCAAACTTCAATCGCTTGAGTTGGGTGATCTCGTGAGTCAGTTTCTCAATGACCGTTTGATCGCGGTTGATCTTCTTGCTCATTGTCTCGACTTGCGAGAGCACCAGCGCCCTTAGCTCGATACTTCACCACCGGTAGAAAAACTATCGAAGGCTGTCCCTTTTTTTCACCTCGCCTGTCATTCCAGGTAAGAGAATTAAATCGAGAGCTTCCGCCAATGCCCGCCGTCTCACCCTTGCGCCTGCGCCCGCTGCTGAACCTGAGCCTGATGCTAAGCCTCAGCGCCAGCCCGTTGTTCATCCCCCTCAGCTATGCCGAAGACAGCGCCGCTCGCCGCAGCTACCAGGTTCCGGCGGGCAGTCTCAGCTCGGCGTTGACCCGTTTTGCCGGGCTTTCGGGTGTCAATCTGTCGGTGGACCCAGCGCTGGTCAGCGGTCGCAGCAGCAGTGGCTTGGTTGGCGAATACGGCGTGGAGGAGGGCTTTGCGCGTTTGCTGCAAGGCTCCGGCCTGCAGCTGCAACCGATGGGTGATCAGGCCTACATGCTGGTGCCAGTGCCGGAGGACAGTAGCCTGCAATTGGCGCCAACGTCGATCGTCGCCACCACCGGGCTTGAGGGCGGCGATACCTACGCGGGCGGCCAAGTGGCACGCCGTGGCTCGCAAGGCCTGCTCGGTTCGCGGGATTTCATGGAAACGCCGTTCAGCATGACCACTTACACCGAGGAGGCGGTGAAGAACCAGCAGGCGCGCACCCTCGGCGACCTGATCGCCAGCGACCCATCGGTGCGCGCCACCAACCCGGCCGGTGGGCGTTATGAGCAGTTCACCATTCGCGGCTTCAGCCTGTTCAACAGTGATGTGGCCTACAACGGCCTCTACGGCGTATTGCCGACGTACACCATCGACATGGAAATGGCCGAGCGCGTCGACATTCTCAAAGGCCCCAGCCAGTTGATCAATGGCATCTCACCGCGCGGCAGTGTGGGCGGTGGGATCAACGTGGTGCCCAAGCGCGCCACCGACAGAGACATCAACTCGTTCACCGGCACCTGGGCCTCCGGCAGCCAGGCGGGCGGCGCGGTGGATGTGGGCCGGCGTTTTGGCGAGGACAATAAATTCGGCATCCGTTTCAATGGCGTGAAGCAGTCCGGCGATACCGAATGGGATCACCAGAGCGTCGACCGTGAGATGGCCGTGTTAGGCCTGGATTTTCGTGGCGAACGCCTGCGCCTTTCCACCGACATCGGCCACACCGAACGCGACACCGACGCCCCGCAGGAGCGCGTGCAGGTCGGGCCGAATGCCAGGGTGCCGAGTGCTAACGACGTGCGCCGCAATTACGCGCAATCCTGGAGCAAGGCCAGCACCAATGACACGTTTGGCACTGTTAACGGCGAGTTCGACCTCAGTGACAGCGTGATGCTCTACGGCGGCGTGGGCGCGCGTAAAAGTAATCACGACTTCCTGCGCCACGCGGTATCCGTCACCAATAATGCCGGGGGGTTCAGCGTGCAGCCGCGTGATTTCACCCGCGACGAAAACGTGCGGACCGCCACGGCGGGTGTGCGCAGCTGGTTCCACACGGGGCCCGTCAGCCATGAGTTAAACTTGGCTGCCAGCTATTTTTATATGGACTTTGAAAACGGCGGTGCGCGCTATGCGTCAGCGCCGAGCAACCTCTACAACCCGGTGCAAACCCCCACGCCGTCGCGGCCCACACGTTTCGACGCCAAGGTCTACACCGAGAATAAGTTCAGCGGCGTGGCACTCTCCGACACCCTGGGCTTCTTCGACGACCGCCTGCTGCTGACCCTTGGCGCGCGCTGGCAGCGGGTGAAAGTGGACGACTGGAGCGACAACGTCAAAGGCGACACTGCCTATGACGAGGAAAAAATCTCGCCATCGGGCGGCATCCTCTTCAAAGCCACCGACAAGTTGTCGCTGTACGCCAACTACATGGAAGGCCTGAGCCAGGGCAAGATCGCACCGTCTACGTCGATCAACGAAGATGAAATCTTCCCGCCGTTTATCAGCCGCCAGGTCGAAGTGGGCGCCAAATATGACGCCGGGGCCTTTGCCCTCACCGCCGCCGTGTTCCGCATCAAGCAGCCCGCCTATGAAACCAACGCCACCACGCGGGTGTTCGGGCCCAATGGCAAGCGCCAGAACGACGGGGTGGAAGTCAGCGTGTTCGGTGAGCCACTCAAGGGCTTTCGCCTGCTCGGTGGCGTGATGTACATCGACAGCGAACTGACCCACACCACCAACGGCACCTACGACGGCAACCGCGCACCGGCCACGCCCAAGTACAACGTCAACCTGGGGGCTGAATGGGATGTGCCGACGCTCGAGGGTTTGACCCTGACCAGTCGCGGCATTTACTCCAGCTCGCAGTACCTGGACCAGTCCAACGTCAAGCAAATCGATGCCTGGAACCGTATCGACGTGGGCGCGCGCTACGCCTTCAAGGTCGATGACAAGCACATCACCTTGCGGGCGAATGTCGAGAACGTCGCCGATAGACGCTACTGGAGCTCGGCCGGGGCCTCGGATGACAGTGAGCCGGGCTTGACTCTGTCGACGCCGCGTACGTACCTGCTCTCGGCCACCGTCGACTTTTAACGGCGCAATCTGCAGGCTTCTTGTGGCGAGCGAGGCTGTCGTGGCGAGCGGGCTTGCCCTAATGCCGTTCAGTTAAGCGCAGATCCCCTGTGGGAGCGGCGGTGCGACGATTTGACTTGCCCGCGAAAGCGGTGGGTCAGTCAACATCCATGTTTGCTCGGCCGACGTCATCGCGGGCAAGCCCGCTCGCCACAGAATGTGCGCAGCGGCTGTAAATGAAAAAGCGTTAATAAGAATGTTTTTTGATTGCATCGCCCCGATATGGAATAGTACCCGCCGTTTTCCCCAGCCGGTCTAGCTGGGATGTTCCAACGCCGAGGTCCTTGTCATGCGAATGCTGCGCTCCATCCCGACCCTTGCCGCCTGCCTCCTGGCGTTTTCTTCAAGCGTGTTAAGCGCTGCCCCCATCGACCTCAATGACGGCCAGCACGCGGTGCACTTGCCGGATGCGCCCAAGCGCGTGGTGGTGCTGGAGTTTTCCTTCCTCGACAGCCTCGCCGCCGTTGACGTCACCCCGGTCGGTGCCGCCGACGATGGCGATGCCAACCGCGTATTGCCGCGTGTGCGCCAGGCCATCGGCCAGTGGAAATCCGTGGGCCTACGCTCGCAACCGAGCATCGAGGAAATCGCCCGGCTCAAGCCGGACCTGATCGTCGCCGACCTCAATCGCCACCAGGCGCTGTACAGCGACCTGTCGAGCATCGCGCCGACGTTGCTGTTGCCATCGCGCGGCGAGGACTACCAGGGCAGCCTGAAATCCGCCGAGCTGATCGGCAAGGCGCTCGGTAAAAGCCCGCAGATGGAGGCGCGCATCGCGCAGAACCGTGAGCACTTGCAGGCAATCGCCAAACAGATCCCCGCGGGTGCCAGCGTGCTGTTCGGCGTCGCGCGCGAGGACAGTTTTTCCGTGCACGGCCCGGACTCCTACGCCGGCAGTGTGCTGGAGGCTATCGGCCTGAAAGTGCCGTCGGTACGCGCCAAGGCCGCCCCCACCGAATTTGTCAGCCTGGAACAACTGCTCGCGCTGGACCCGGGCTGGTTGCTGGTGGGTCACTACCGTCGCCCAAGCATTGTCGACACCTGGAGCAAGCAGCCGCTGTGGCAGGTGCTCGGTGCCGTGCGCAATCACCACGTCGCTGAAGTCGATGGCGACAGCTGGGCACGTAATCGCGGTGTCTTGGCGTCTGAGCAAATCGCCGAAGATGCCTTGGCCATTCTCAAGGGCGGCAAAGCCGTATTGAGCCAATAAGCATGGGGCGAAGTCTCGCGGCGGCAAGCATTGTGCTGCTGGGCGCCTTGCTGTTCTGGCTGTCTTTGTACAGCTGGTCACCGTTCACCATCACCGCAGCAGATGCGTGGAATGGCCTGGTTCATCAGGGCAGTGTGGGCGGCAATATGGCCTATATCGTCGCCCAACTGCGGGTGCCTCGGGCCGTGTGCGCGGCATTGGTGGGTGCCTGCCTGGGCCTGGCCGGTGCGCTGATGCAGGGCATTACCCGCAACCGCCTGGCCTCGCCGTCGCTGTTTGGCGTGACGGCGGGTGCGGCGTTGGGGTTGGCGTTGTTCTCGACCGGGTTGGTCGCGCCACCCTTTGCCGGTGGTGCGTTGTTGATGACCTGCCTGGGCGGCGCATTAGCCTGGGTCACCGTGTTCAGCCTTGGCGGTGCGTGGTCGCCGACCACCGCCCAAGGTCGATTGGTATTGGCCGGCGTGGCTGTCGCCGCATTGTGCGCAGCGTTGACCCGGCTCACGGTGATTCTGGTCGAGGCCCAGGCACAAAGCGTGCTGAACTGGCTGGCTGGGTCGTTAGCCAACGTCGGCGCGGCCCAGGTGCAATTGCTCTGGCCTTGCACCCTAATCGGCGGCCTGTGGGCGCAGTGGTGCGCGCCGCGCTTGAACCTGATCAACCTCGGCGAAGACGCCGCACGCTCGTTGGGCGTCGGCATTGGCAGCCTGCGCTTGCAGGTGTTTATCGCCAGCCTGTTGCTGGTGGGTGCGAGTGTCTGCGCCGTCGGCCCGATTGGTTTCGTCGGGCTGATCGCGCCGAATATCATTCGGCAATTTCTCGGCAATGACTACCGCTGGCTGATTCCACTCAGTGCGGCGTTGGGCGGGGTGATCGTGCTGGGCGCCGACTTGCTCAGCCGCGCCGTGGCCTTTCCAGTGGAAACGCCCGCCGGTGTGGTCACCGCACTGATCGGCGCGCCGTTCTTCCTCTTTCTGGCCAGGCGCGCGTTATGACTCAGCCACGATTACGCCTGTGGCTGCTGCTCGGTGGGTTGCTGGTCGCGACCTTTATCAGCCTCAGCGCCGGCACCGTATGGCTCACGCCGCAAACGGTGCTGGAGCGTCTGCTGGCCCACAACGCCCTCGACTTCGAAGTTTGGAACCATCGCCTGCCGCGCAGCCTGATCGCCATCCTCGCCGGTTGCGCATTCGGCCTGGCCGGGGCGATTGTGCAGGGTGTGATTCGCAATCCACTGGCCTCGCCGGAAATCCTCGGCGTCACCCAAGGCGCCGGGCTGGCGCTGACCGTGGCGATCATCAGCTGGCCGCACCTGCCGATTGCCTGGCTGCCATTGGTGGCGTGTCTGGGGGGTGCCGGTGGCGCCTTGTTGCTGGCGCTGTACAACACCGGCGTGAGTTTTTCCGGGGTACGGTTTGCGCTGTCCGGTGTGGCGATTGCGGTGACTTTATCCAGCATCACCGAGTTCCTGATCCTGTCCCATCCGCTGGACATCAACACCGCCTTGCTCGCCCTGACCGGCAGTTTGTGGAGCCGCAACTGGCACCATGTCGCGTTGGTGCTGCCGTTCCTGCTGCTGATCCCGCTGGGCCTGTGCCTGGCCAAACCGCTGAACCTGATTGCCCTTGGCGACGAAGCCGCCCACAGCCTCGGCACCGCACTGACTCGCACACGCTGGTTGGCGATGGCCTGCGCGGTGGTGCTCACCAGCCTGGGCGTCGGGGTGATCGGGCCGATTGGATTTATCGGCCTGGTCGCGCCGCACATGGCGCGGCGGCTGGTGGGCGGGCATCACCAGTACCTGCTGCCGGCCGCCATGCTGATCGGCGCGCTGTTGCTGGTGCTGGCCGACACCCTCGGGCGCACGTTGATCGCGCCCAGCGAAATCCCTGCGGGGGTTCTCACGGCGGTGATTGGCGCGCCGTATTTTCTTTGGTTACTGGCACGGTTCAAGGGCTGATGACATGAGCATTCTACAGGCACATCAACTCGACATCGGCTACGGCGCCACGCGCATCGTGCAGGGTTTGTCGTTCGCACCGCCAGCGGGTCGCGTTACTGCACTCATCGGGCCGAACGGTTGCGGCAAGTCCACGTTGCTCAAGGCCTTCGCGCGCATCCTCAAGCCCACCCAGGGCGAATTGACCTTGGACGGCCAAGCCTACGCCAGCCTGACCTCCCGCCAGTTGGCACAGCAGATCGCGTTTTTGCCCCAAGTGCTGCCGGTGCCGGAAGGTGTCAGTGTGCGCCAACTGGTCGCTTACGGCCGCAGCCCACATAACTCGCTGTGGGGCCGCCTGAGCGGCAGCGATCAATCCCATGTGACCCAAGCCATGCAGCGCCTGGAACTGGACGCCCTGGCCGACCGCGCCCTGGCCGACTTGTCCGGCGGCCAGCGCCAACGCGCCTGGCTGGCCATGGTGCTGGCGCAGAACGCGCCGGTGGTGTTACTCGACGAGCCCACCACCTACCTCGACATCAGCCATCAGGTCGAACTGCTCGACCTGATGGGCGAACTGGCCGCCGAAGGCAAAACCGTGATCACCGTGCTGCACGACATCAACCAGGCCTGCCGCTACGCCGACCACCTGGCGGTGATGCACGCTGGCAAGCTGGTCGCCGACGGTGCGCCGGCCCAAGTGATCAGCGCCGAACTGATGCGCCAAGTGTTCGATGTGCAAGTGCAGATCATGCAGGAGCCGGTGGCCGGCACGCCGATGTGTCTGGTGGAGAAGAGCACCCGCCCTCAAGCCTGACGCAATTCAAAATGTGGGAGCTGGCTTGCCTGCGATCACGGTGTATCAGTCACTGAATACATGAACTGACATGCCTTCTTCGTGAGCAAGCGCGCTCCCACATTTTTTGACCTCAGTTGCCAAGTTTTGATGTTGTTCCGGTTGAGGGCGAAGTTCAGCGCTTGAATAGGTTGGCGTGTCGTTTGATTGAGCGTGAGAGTGCCTGAATAACTAGCGAAGTGGCTAATTGCAACTAGCCAGCCCCGGTTCTCGTCTGCGAGGCCTGTAAATCAAGGGTTGTACAGGAAAGCCAGGACAGCCCCAGCCTATTCATTTCAGTTTGTTTCCCGCCTTCCGGAACTAGACTTGCAACTTCCAGTCGATTAACCCAGTTAACTCCGACTGCGGCGTGGCGAACTAATGGCACTGTTTTCGCAATGCCACTAGTTCCAAATAGCCATACTTTCTCGCAACTAGACACCCCACATCATGTCGTCAACACCCACCGATGCCTGCCATTTGCAGATCCCGCACACCGACCACGTGTGCGCGTGGCTGATGCGGCACGCTGGGTTGAAAACCGTCGACCTGGAGCGTGCTCGGCGTTTGTCCACGCACGGCAGCGACTTGGTTGGGTTGCTCACGCGCCTGGGGTTGGTCTCGGAACTCGAACTGGCTCGCGCCTGGGCCGACCTGCTGGGTGCGCCGCTGTTGCTGGCCGATGCCGCGCCGCCGTTGCTCGACCCGTTGCCCGTACTCACCGAACGTTTTATGCGCCACTACCAAGTGGTGCCCATGGGCTGGGCCCACGGTGGTCTGCGCGTATTGGCGGCCAACCCGGCGCAACTCTATCCCTTTCAGGCCCTGGCCTACGCCTGCCAGGTGCCGGTGTGGCTGGCCATCGGCCCGCGCACTGAAGTCGACACGCTGATCGAGCGCTACTACGGCCAGGGCCGCTCCGCCATGGGCACCTTGATCGAAAACCTCGATGAGCAGGGCGGCGCGCTGGAGGATATCGAACACCTCAAGGACATGGCCTCCGAAGCGCCGGTGATCCGCCTGGTCAACCTGATCCTGCAGCGCGCGGTGGAACAGCGTGCGTCGGATATCCATATCGAGCCCTTCGAAAACCAGCTCAAGGTGCGCTACCGCATCGACGGCGTGCTGCACGACGCCGAGGCGCCGCCGGCCAGTTCGTCGGCGGCGGTGATCTCGCGGGTGAAGATCATGGCGCGCCTGGACATCGCCGAACGGCGCCTGCCCCAGGACGGGCGGATCATGCTGCGCATCCAGGGCAAGGAACTGGATTTGCGCGTGTCCACGGTGCCCACCAGCTTTGGCGAGTCGGTGGTGATGCGCCTACTCGACCGGCAAACCGTGCAGTTCGACTTCCAAAGCCTGGGCTTTGACGGCCAGCGCCTGGCGGCGTTTCTCGACCTGCTCGAACGCCCCCACGGCATCCTGCTGGTCACCGGGCCCACCGGTTCCGGCAAAACCACCACGCTCTACACCGCGCTTTCGCGGCTCAACACCGCCGAACGCAAGATCATCACCGTCGAAGACCCGGTGGAATACCAGCTCGAAGGCATCAACCAGATCCAGGTCAAACCCGCCATCGGCCTGGACTTCGCCGGCGCGCTGCGCGCCATCGTGCGCCAGGATCCGGACGTGATCATGATCGGCGAAATCCGCGACCTGGAAACCTGCCGCATCGCCATCCAATCCTCGCTCACCGGCCACCTCGTGCTCTCCACCCTGCACACCAACAGCGCCGCCGCGAGCATCACGCGGCTGCTGGACATGGGCGTGGAAAGCTACCTGATCGCCTCGACGGTCAGCGGCATTCTCGCCCAGCGCCTGGTGCGGCGCCTGGACCCGGCGACCCGCGTGGCGTTTGCAGCACCGCCGGAATTGATCGAGGAACATGGCCTGGATCGCTTGACCGACCAACGCCCGATCCTGCTCTACCAAGGCAGTTACCACGGCCGCAGCGCAATCACCGAACTGCTGGTGATGAACGACGAACTGCGCAGCCTGCTGACGCGTCACGCCGACGCCGCCACCCTGGAGCAGGCCGCGCGCCGCGCCGGTTTGCGCACCTTGCATGAAGAAGGCTTGCGCCAGGCGCTGGCGGGCATTACCTCATTGGAAGAAGTGCTGCGCGTGACCCGTGGAGACGGCGCGTGAGCCGCTTCAAGTTTCGCGCGTTGGACAGCCAGGGCGTGGCCCAGAGCGGCACGCTGCAAGCCCAGGACCAAGCTGCCGCCATCGCCGTGCTGCACAAGCGCGGCTTGTTGCTGCTGCACATCGAAGCGGCCGGCAGCCCGAGGTTGCGCAACACGCGCGGGCAATTGAAGGGCGCCGCATTGGTAAGTTTTACCCAACAACTGGCCACCTTACTGGGCGCTGGTCAGCCGCTGGAGCGCTCGCTGAGCTTGCTGCTCAAGCAGCCCGGCCAACCCCAGGTGCGCGCGCTGATCGAGCGCATCCGCGACCACGTCAAGGCGGGCAAGCCGTTATCCGCCGCGCTGGAGGAGGAGGGCGAGAGCTTCTCGCCGCTGTACCTGAGCATGGTGCGCGCCGGTGAAGCCGGTGGCGCGCTGGAAAGCACCTTGCGCCAACTCAGCGACTACCTGGAGCGCAGCCAGTTGCTGCGCGGCGAAGTGATCAATGCGCTGATCTACCCGGCGTTCCTGGTGGTCGGCGTGTTGGGTTCGCTGGCGCTGTTGCTGGCGTACGTGGTACCGCAATTCGTGCCGATTTTCCAGGATTTGGGCGTGCCGATCCCGCTGATCACCGAGGTGATTCTCGCCCTTGGCCAGTTTCTTGGTGCCTATGGCTTGGTGCTGCTGGCCGCGATCATCACGGCCAGCTGGCTGGTGGCGGCACGCCTGCGCGATCCGCTGCGGCGGCAACGCTACGACCGGCGCCTGCTCGGCGTTCGCGTGATCGGCCCGCTGTTGCAACGGGTCGAAGCGGCCCGCCTGACCCGCACCCTCGGCACCTTGCTCAGCAATGGCGTGGCGTTGCTGCAAGCGCTGGTCATCGCCCGGCAAGTTTGCACCAACCGCGCCCTGCAGGCCCAGGTGGCGGAGGCGGCGGAATCGGTAAAAGGCGGCGGCACCCTCGCCAGTGCGTTCGGCGCTCAGCCGCTGTTGCCGGAACTGGCCCTGCAAATGATTGAAGTCGGCGAACAAGCCGGTGAACTGGACAGCATGTTGCTCAAGGTTGCCGAGGTGTTCGACGTCGAGGCCAAGCGCGGCATCGACCGCCTGCTGGCCGCGCTGGTGCCGTCCCTGACCGTGGTCATGGCCGTGCTGGTGGCGGTGATCATGCTGGCGATCATGCTGCCGCTGATGAGCCTGACCAGCAACATATGAACCTTCAAGGAGCTATACCGATGAGACACCTTCAGCCCAGATCAGCACGCCGCCAACGCGGTTTTACCTTGCTGGAAATGCTCGCGGTGATCGTGCTGCTGGGCATTGTCGCAACCATCGTGGTGCGCCAGGTCGGCGGCAATGTGGACAAGGGTAAGTACGGCGCGGGCAAGGCGCAACTGGCCGGCTTGAGCATGAAAGTCGACAGCTATGCACTGGACGTCGGCGCACCGCCCAACAGCCTGCAACAGCTGGTGGACAAGCCCGCCAATGCTTCCAGCTGGGCCGGGCCCTACGCCAAGCCTTCCGAACTCAAGGACCCGTTCGGCCATGCCTTCGGCTATCGCTACCCCGGTGAGCACGGCGCCTTCGACCTGATCTTCTTCGGCCAGGACGGCCAGCCGGGCGGCGATGGCTACAGCGCCGACCTGGGCAATTGGGAATAACCTCGCCATGACCCAGCGCGGCTTTACCCTGCTGGAGATGCTGGTGGTGATCCTGTTGATCGGCCTCGCCGCCGGGTTGTTGGGGCTGGGTGTGCGCCAGGGTTTGCAGGTGGCCAAAGAGCGCCGCGCGGTCGGGCAGATGGTCGACGCGCTGCGCACCACGCGGGCCTTGGCGGTGGTCAGCGGCGCGGCGGCGCGCACCGAGTTTGATCTGCAACAGATGACGTTCCAGGCGCCGGGCCGCGCGCTGCAACGCTGGCCGTCTGAGCTGAGCATGACCTTGCACAGCGCCGAACAGGCCGGCTCCGCCTTCGAGTTTTACCCCGACGGCAGTTCCACCGGCGGCCATCTGCTGTTAGCCAATGGCACTCGGCGTTGGCGCATTGACGTTGGTTGGCTGACCGGCAGCGTGCAGTCCAAGGCGCTGCCATGAAATACCAAACGGGCTTCACCTTGCTTGAAATGCTCGCCGCGCTGACGCTGATGGCGGTGGGCAGCACGGTGTTGCTGGTGGCTTTCGGCCAAAGCGCACGTTCGCTGGCGCAAGTCGCCCATAGCGACCGCCTCACCCACGCGGCGCTGACTGTGTTCGATCAGGAGGCGGCGGGGCCGCTGGCCGAGGGTGTCAGCCAGGGCAATCTGGATGGCATCCGCTGGCAACTGACCAGCACCCGCCAACAGCCCCGTGTATTTCGCCTCGACCTGATTGTCAGCGAAGGGCCGCACCACGCTCGTTTCAGTACCTTGAAGGCCCGCCTGTGAAGCGCCGCGAGCAGGGCTTCACCTTGCTGGAAATCCTCGTGGTATTGAGCTTGCTGTCGGTGTTGCTGATGCTGGTGGGCGGCGCATTGCTGGGCGCCAATCGCGCGGTGGCCAAGGCCCAGCGCTACACCACCAGCCTGGATGAGATGCGCGCCGCCCAGCAGTTTTTGCGCACGGCGATCAGCGAGGCGCTGCCGTTGGACGTCACCGAAGACGACAGCCAAACGGACGGTTTTTTTCTTGGTACACCCGAGCGCTTGCAGTTCGTGGCGACTTTGCCGGGTGTACTCGGTGGCGGGATTCAGCGGTTCACCTTGCAACAGCGCGAGCAGCAATTGCAGGTGGCGTTTTCTCAGCTGGAATCCCACACCAACATCGCCCGCAGTGAGCCGCAAGTGCTGCTGAAAAACGTCGCGGGTTTACAGTTCAGTTATCGCGGCGTATCGCCGCTGGGCCAAGCCACAGGATGGATTAGTGAATGGCCATGGCCCAGGCGATTGCCAGCAGCGGTGCGCATCGCCGCCAGCCTCGACGGCCCGCTGCCGTGGGTCACCCAGGTGATTGCCCTGCGCCTGAACCTTTCCAGCGGAGCGCTCGAAGAATGAAGCGCCAACGCGGCGCGGCGCTGTTGCTGGTGCTGTGGGCGCTGGCCTTGCTCAGTGTGTTGCTTGGCGGCCTGGCCGGTTGGGTGCAGCTGGAAAGCCGCCAGGCCCTGTGGCTGCGCCAGCACACCCAGACCCTGCTGGCTGCCGAGGCCGGTATCGCCCTGGCCATGGCGGATCGGCACTGGATCGCCGACGGCCGTGACATCCCGCTGACCTTCGACGACGCCCAGTTGCACGTCAGCCTGCGCAGCGAGCGCGGCAAGCTGTACCTGATCAACGCCGAGGCGGATGACTTCATGCGCCTGGCCCTGGCCTGCGGCGCTACCCAGGCCCAGGCCGGCCAACTGCTCAAGGCCCTCGAGGCGCGCCGCAAGCAGGGCTTGCCGCCGTTTCGGGTGCTTGAAGAAGTGCGCCAACTGCCCGGCATGACGCAAACGCTGTACAGCCAATTGCTGCCGGAAATCACCTTGTGGAGTGACCTGGATCGCCCCGATCCGGCCTTCGCCAGCCCGCTGATGCGCAAGGCGCTGAACCTGCCGCACCAGAACGCTGAAGGCGCTGACCCAGGTGTTGTGCTGATGGTCGACAGCCGCGCACAGCGCCCCGGCGGCTATCAGGCACGCCTGCAAATCACCGTTTTATTGAGCCCCTCGGAGGACAGCGCGCAACCCTACCGGGTGCTGCGTTGGCAAGAATGAATCGACTGGAACCCATCGCCCGGCACTGGCGCGGCAGCCAGCTGCAACAAGGCTGGCGCCTGTGGCTCGCGGAACTGCGCGCCTGTGTGCCGAATTGGCTGGCGCTGCACGAGCCGCCAGAGCAGATCTACCACTGGCCCTTGAGCGAACCTGCCGTACCCGGCAGCACGCGCCAGGTGCTGATGCTCGCGCCCGACGCCGTGCTGTTGCAAACCGTGCAACTGCCGCTGGCCGCTGCGCGCAACCTGACCGCCGTGGTCGGTTACGAGCTGGATCGCTACACCCCCTTCGAGGCTGACCAGCTGTACTTCGTCGCGCGCCAGGAGCAACGCACCGCCACGCATCTGCAGGTCACGCTGGTGGCGATCCTGCGCGAACAACTGGACCAGATCCTCAGCGACTGCGCCGCCCTCGGCGTGCACCCTCATCGGGTGGATGTGAACCACCTGGGCATCGACTTGCTCCCGGCGCCGCTGCGCCCGCGCCAACGGCCCACCGGCAAAGGCCTGCAACGCAGCCTGCCGTGGCTGTGCGGTGCCTTGTTGATCGCGGCGATGCTGCTGTGGCTCAACGACCGCCAGCGCGTGCTCGACGCCATGCACGCCAGCGTACAGCAGCAAAAAGCCCAGGTCGCCGAGGTGCACGCCTTGCGCCAACAACTGCTCAACACCCGCGGCGCGGCGCAATACCTGACCCGGCGCAAACTGGCGCAGCCGCCCTTGGCCGCGTTGCTCAATGACCTCACCACCTGCCTGCCCGCCGACACCTGGCTCGACCAGTTGGACGTCAAGGACGGCGAGATTTCCTTCTCCGGGCAAAGTGCCAAGGCCAGCGC
Source organism: Pseudomonas sp. ArH3a (assembly GCF_022648765.1). Taxonomy (NCBI): domain Bacteria; kingdom Pseudomonadati; phylum Pseudomonadota; class Gammaproteobacteria; order Pseudomonadales; family Pseudomonadaceae; genus Pseudomonas; species Pseudomonas sp. ArH3a. The sequence goes on along the minus strand of NZ_CP080330.1, from coordinate 4,586,677 downwards.
GCTGATCACCCGCATCAAGGGCTGCCACAGCCTGGAAAACGCCCAGTTCGAAGGGGTGATTCAACCCGACGCGCGCACCGGCAAAGACCAGTTCGCCTTGCGTGCCCACCTACGCCAGGAGGCCGCCGATGCGCCGACCCCTCACACCCCGTGAACGTCGCGGCGCGGCCTTACTGTTGCTGGCCGTGGTCGTTGGCGCGGCCTACTGGCTGTTGATCGACAGCTGGTTCGCCGGGCCCCTGCGTGACATGGGCGAACAGGCCGAGCAATTGCGCGAGCAGCAGCAACGCTACGCCGGCGTGGTTCGCCAAGGCGATGCGCTGCGCCAGCAACTGCAACAGGCCCGCCAGGACCCGGCCAGTAGCACCAGCTTGTTGCCGGGGGATGACCCCGACGTGGTGGCCGCCGACCTGATGCAGCGCCTCGCCGACCTGATCAACAGCCACGCCACGCTCGGTGGCGGCTGCAGCCTGACCCAACGTAAGCCGATCACCCCGGAGCAGGATGAAGGCGAGCCGTATCGCCAGGTCAAGGTCAGCCTCACGCTCAACTGCGCGATTGAGCCGCTGGAAGCGGTGCTGCATGAGCTGGAGTACCAGCCGCCGTTTCTGTTTGTGGACGAACTGCGCATCCGCCGTGGCCAGCAGGCGCCGGCCTCGGGTGGTGCGGGAAAACTGCTGGTGCACCTGCTGGTGCGCGGCTATCTGCAACCGCAGGTGGCGCGATGATCGGCGCGTTGCGCCCCTTGGAATGGGGCCTGCTCGGCCTGGCCGGGTTACTCGGCGTGTTGATGGCGGTCATCCTCAGCAGCATCGGTGATGAACCGCAGTGGCTGCCCGAACCGGCCGCCCGCGCGCATCCTTCGGCCAGTGTGCAAGTGGCGCCGAACGTGGCGCTGGATAGCCTCGCCGCCACCTGGCAGGCGCCGCTGTTCAGCCCTGATCGCAGCCCCGATAGCGTGGTCGGCAAGGCGCGGGTTTCGAGCCTGGCCAACCTGACCCTCAGCGGCATCATGATCACCGACAACCTGCAAATGGCGATGCTCAAACAGGCCGATGGCCGCCCGCTGACGGTGCGCCTGGGCCAGACGCTGCCCAACGGCTGGCGCCTGGAACACCTGACGCCGCAATACGCCCGTTTTGCCCTGGATGGCCGCACACACACCTTGAACCTCTACGCCAAGCGCCTGCCACCGCCGTCCACCCGGCCCCCGATTACTCTTCCCCGCGAGCCCTTCCCTTGATCGACATGCGCACCTCAACATTTTGCCTGGCCACCGCCCTTGCACTGGGCGGCTGTGGCGCCTTGCCCGACCGCCTCGACCCGGACGAAGATCTGCTGCGCGAAGCCATGCAGGGCACCGGTTCGCAACGCCCGCCGAGTGAGGCACCTGCGCCCGAAAGCCCCCAGCCTGCGGTCAAGTCAGCGCCGCAGCGCCAGGTGATCCGTGGCAACCAGCAGTTCGTGCGCCCGCCCGGCGCAACACCGAGCGCGAAGGAGCAGGGCGGCGACATCGTGTTCAACTTCGCCGACCAGCCAATCGAAGCGGTGATCAACAGCGTGATGGGCGACCTGCTGCACGAGAACTACAGCATCGCCCAGGGCGTGAAAGGCAACGTCAGCTTTTCCACCTCCAAACCGGTGGATAAGCAGCAGGCGCTGTCGATTCTGGAAACCCTGTTGTCCTGGACCGACAACGCGATGATCCGCCAGGGCCAGCGCTACGTGATCCTGCCCGCCGACCAGGCTGTGGCGGGCAAGCTGGTGCCGCAGATGCATGTGGCTGCGCCGTCCAGCGGCCTCTCTGCGCGCTTGTTCCCACTGCGGTATATCTCCGCCACCGAAATGCAAAAACTGCTCAAGCCGTTCGCCCGCGAGAATGCCTTTTTGCTGGTGGACCCGGCGCGCAATCTCCTCAGCTTGGCTGGCACCCCAGAGGAGCTGGCTAACTATCAGGAGACCATCGACACCTTTGATGTGGACTGGCTCAAGGGCATGTCCGTGGGGGTGTTCGGCCTGCAACGCGCGTCGGTGGCCGAGTTGATGCCCGAGCTGCAAGCCATGTTTGGCCCGGACAGCGGCATGCCGTTGGCGGGGATGTTGCGCTTTCTGCCCATCGAACGGACCAACTCGGTGGTGGCGATTTCTTCGCAGCCGCAGTACCTCAGCGAGGTGGGTGACTGGATCCGCACCATCGACGAAGGCGGCGGTAATGAACCGCAGATGTATGTGTACGACGTACGCAACATGAAGGCCTCGGACCTGGCCAAGTACCTGCGGCAGATCTACGGCAATGACGCGATCAAGGACGACACCCCGGCCAAGGTTGCGCCGGGGTTGCGCACCACCACCTTGTCATCGCTCAACAGTAACGCTGCTGGTATGCAGAACACGCCGGCGCCTGCCTCAGAACCTGAGCAAACGCCTGAAGTCGCCGAGCCTGCGCCGGATAAAAGCCTTGAGGCCGGTACGCGTATTACTGCGCAGAAAAGCAGTAACCAACTGCTGGTGCGCACGCGTGCGGCGCAATGGAAAGAGATCGAGGCGGCGATCAAACGTCTCGATAATCCGCCCCTTCAGGTGCAGATCGAGACGCGCATTCTTGAGGTCAAGTTGACCGGGGAGCTGGACCTTGGGGTGCAGTGGTATTTGGGGCGGCTGGCGGGGAATTCCTCGAGTAAGACGGTGGCGAATGCGTCCGGCAGCCAAGGCGCGTTGGGCGGTGGCGGGGCGGGGTTGGGGGCGTCGGATTCGTTGTTCTATTCGTTTGTCAGTGCCAATTTGCAGGTGGCGTTGCATGCGTTGGAGACTAATGGGCGTACGCAGGTGCTGTCGGCGCCGTCGTTGGTGGTGATGAATAACCAGCCGGCGCAGATTCAGGTGGGGGATAACATTCCCATCAGCCAGACCACGGTGAATACCGGCAACGCCGATTCCACGTTGAGCAGTGTTGAGTATGTGCAGACTGGGGTGATTCTGGATGTGGTGCCGCGCATCAATCCGGGGGGGTTGGTGTATATGGATATTCAGCAGCAGGTCAGTGATGCTGAGAGTCAGAGTGGTACGAGTGATACGCCGGTGAATCCGCGTATTTCGACGCGGTCGGTGTCGACGCAGGTGGCGGTGCAGAGTGGGCAGACGGTGTTGTTGGGGGGGTTGATCAAGCAGGACAACGCTGAAAGTGTCAGCGCCGTGCCGTATTTGGGCAAGATTCCTGGGTTGCGGTGGTTGTTTGGTAATACCAGCAAGTCCAAGGATCGGACGGAGTTGATTGTGTTGATTACGCCCAGGGTGATTACCAGCAGCAGCCAGGCGCGGCAGGTGACGGATGATTATCGGCAGCAGATGCAGCTGCTGCGGCCGGCAAAATGAAGTGAAGGAACGCGGTAGAAAATGTGGGCGCTGGCTTGCCTGCGATGGCGGTAGCTCGAGTACATATCCGTTGCTGCGGTAACGGCGGCCTATGGTTCCGCTCTTGCAGCCAGCCCTTTCAAGGTCTTTGATAAAATGCCCCAAAACTCCAGTCAAGGTGACGAAAGCGATGTGGGCAGAAGTTCTAGCGCGGTTTGAGAAAAAAGCACCGACCAGTGTCATGACTAGAGTGATATTGGAACAGGCTGTTCCTGCCGAATGGGTCGATCAGGTGTGACGATCGTTCCCACGCTCTGCGTGGGAACGCCGCCCTGGACGCTCCGCATCCTGCTTTTGGCGCACGGTTTAAGTGGTGCGCAAGGGTGACGCGCAGCGTCACAGGAGGCACCCCCACGCAGAGCGTGGGAACGATCAAGACATTATTTATTTGAATAAAAATATTAATAAATAATGAAAGTAGAGAATATTAGCTTATGCCCAAATAGCATTATATTTTTAAAATCCATTCCGTTATGTTTGATCGCAACAGCCTACCCCTGACCTCGGATGGTACCCAGCGTGATTCAGATTCTGCGCGCCATAACCGGGCAATGACCCCGCGGCAGAATCGTTGGAAGGAGTTCAACGTATGTTGCCAATTCAAACCTCTCGCTTGCCCCACACCTAGTTTCCAATCGCCGACACACCCTGGAAAAAACCGAGCACCGCGCACGATCGCGCGACTGCCCGACTTCGCGATCTGGAAAGTATGGAGTGGCCATGAAACACGTTTTACACCCCACCACCGCACTGGCGCTGGCCCTGCTGGCAAGCACGGCCCAGGCTCAGGACGACAGCACCCTGTCCACCGTGGTGGTCACCGGCAACCGGGGCGCCGAGCAGCGCACCGTCACCAGCAGCCCGGTGCCAATCGATGTGGTCAGCGCCAAGCAACTGCAAAGCACCGGCAAGCCCGGTTTGATGGAAGCCCTGAGCGCGGTGATCCCGTCGCTGACCCTGCCGGAAAAAACCGGTTGGGACGCCAGCGGCATTGCCCGTGCTCCCAACCTGCGTGGCCTGAGTGCCGCCGAAGTGCTGGTGCTGGTCAACGGCAAGCGCCGCCACACCAGCGCCACCTTGAACATCAACGGCATCAACACCGGCGCGGCCCCCGCTGACCTCGACTTGATCCCGATCAGCGCCATCGACCATGTAGAAGTACTGCGCGACGGCGCCGCCGCTCAATACGGCTCGGATGCCATCGCTGGGGTGATTAACGTGATCCTCAAGGCCGACACCAGCGGCACCTCGGTGACCAACGTCGGCCAAGGCTACGACGGCAAGAAGCAGACCGTGCAGCAAAGTCTCAACAAGGGTTTTGAAATCGGCAACGGCGGCATTGTGCAGTTGGCCCTGGATGCGCGCAGCCAGAACGACGACAACAAGGCCAGCGCCAACGGCTACACCTATGAACAAGCCTACGGCCTGGCAGGCAAATCCACCTATGGCGGCTACGGCACGCCCAAGACCAACCTGCTGACCCTGGGCTACAACGCCGAGCTGCCGATTGATGACAGCTTGAGCCTGTATTCCTTCACCACCTACTCGCGGCGCAAGGCCGAGCAGGGGCAGAATTTCCGCTTGCCGACCATCACCAACACCATCACCACCGGGCCGAATGGCTACCCGGCCGGGTACACGCCGACCTGGTACATCGACGAGGACGATTTCCAGGCCGCGTTCGGCGGCAAAGGCACCGTCGGCGCGTGGGACTGGGACCTGTCCACCACCTACGGGCGCAACGAAGCGGAGCAGGGCACCACCCACAACCAGAACCCGTCGCTGGGCGAGTACACGCCGAACAGCTTCACCTCCGGCACCTGGATTTCCACCGAACTGACCACCAACCTCGACTTCAAGCGCGGCTTCGATGTCGGCCTGCAGAAGCCGCTGGACCTGTCCTACGGCTTCGAGCATCGGCGCGACACTTATGAGGTGCAGGCCGGTGACTACGCGTCCTATGCCAACGGCGGCTACTGCGTGGCGCCGGGCAATTGCGCGTCGTCCGGGGCCCAGGTCACCAACGGCATTTCACCCGATGAAGAAAGCAGCGCCTCGCGCAACAGCCTCGCCAGCTATGTCGATGTAGGCTTCAACCCCTTGCCGGACTGGTACGTCGGCACCGCGTTTCGCTATGAGCATTACAACGAAGGCGTCGGCGCGACCCGCAGCGGTAAGCTGACCACGCGCTACGATTTCACTCCGCAGTTCGCCGTGCGCGCCACGGTCAGTAATGGCTTCCGTGCGCCGTCCCTGGCCAACAGCCTGTTCAGCGCGCGCTCGACGACCTATGGCGTGGTTGACGGCGTGTATCAGTCGATCAACTACGGCGTGCTGCCAGTGGGTTCGGCGGCGGCCAAAGCCCTTGGCGCACAAGAGTTGAAACCCGAGCGCTCGACCAACTTCAGCCTCGGTTTCACCCTGACGCCCACCGACCGTTTGAACTTCACCGCCGACGCCTACGTGATCAACCTGCGTGACCGCATCACCCTGACCGGCACCTTGCTCGGCCCGCAAGTCACCCAGGTCCTGCAGAGCAACGGTATCAACTCCACCTCTGGCGGCCAGTACTTCATCAACGGCGCCGACACCCGCACCAAAGGCGTGGACCTGGTCAGCAACTACAACCAGGACATCGGCCAGTACGGCGCGTTGAAATGGACGGCAGCGTTCAACTGGAACCAGACCAAGATCCTCAACTACAAGGCATCCACCGACATCCTCGGTACGTCCTACGATTTGATGGACCGTCAGGCCCGGGGCCTGATCACCGATGTGCAGCCCAAGACCAAGCTGATCCTGGGCGGCGACTGGAGCATCGACCGCTTCAACCTCAACCTGGCCTTGACCCGCTACGGCTCGTACAAAGAGGTCAACGTCTCCGCCGACCGTAGCCTGGACCGCGTCTACAGCGCCAAGTGGATCACCGACCTCGACCTTGGCTACAACCTCACCAAAGACCTGAACATCGCCGTCGGCGCCAAGAACCTGTTCGACGTTTACCCCAAGAAACAAGGCGTGCCGAGCCGCACCATGCTCGCCAGCTACGGCACGTATTCGCCCTACGGTTTTACCGGCGGGTACTACTACACCCGGCTGACTTACGCCTTCTAAGGCCGCTACCCGCGAGGAATAGAACATGCCCATTGTCGCCAAAACCTATGACCTGATCGAAGATGTCAGCCCGGTTCCCCAGCGCCGCGTCGCAACGCCCATCAAGGCTCTGCACGTGGTGCCGGCCCGACACCCGTGGCGCTGGGCCGGGTCGATTTTCGCCGCGCTGGTGCTGCTCGCCATCGTGCATTCGCTGGCCACCAACCCGCGTTGGGAGTGGGGCGTATTCGGCCAGTGGTTCTTCTCGCCGTCGGTGCTGCGGGGCCTGGGCCAGACGCTGTTGCTGACGCTGCTCAGCACGGTGTTCAGCATCATCCTCGGTACCGCGCTGGCCCTGGCGCGGTTGTCGGGCTCGCCGCTGCTGGCGGCGTTGGCCTGGGGTTACATCTGGTTTTTCCGCTCGATGCCGGCGCTGCTGGTGCTGATCATCCTCTACAACTTTGCCTACCTGTATGACCACATCGTGCTCGGCGTGCCGTTCACCAGCGTGGTGTTCGCCGAATGGTCGACGGTGGATGTGCTCAGCCAATTCACCGTGGCGGTGTTGGGCCTGAGCCTGATGCAAGCGGCCTACGCGGCGGAGATTATTCGCGGCGGCCTGATCGGTGTGGATGCCGGCCAGCATGAAGCGGCGTCGGCCTTGGGTTTGCCGGCCTCGCGACGCATCTTCCGGATCATCCTGCCCCAGGCGCTGCGCTCGATTTTGCCCTCGGGTTTCAACGAAATCATCGGTCTGGTCAAGGGCACGTCCATCGTCTACGTGCTGGCCTTGCCGGAGCTGTTCTACACCGTGCAGGTCATCTACAACCGCACCCAGGCGGTGATCCCGCTGCTGATTGTGGCGACCGTGTGGTACCTGATCATCACCACCGTGCTGACCAGCGCCCAGTACTACGTCGAGCGTCATTTCGCCCGTGGCACCGCGCGCGTGCTGCCGCCGACGCCGCTGCAACGTATCCGCCGCTGGCTCAAGGAGAAAACCCATGAGTGACGCACGCGCCGGGCGCATCCAGATCCAGGGCGTGGGCAAGCGCTTTGGCAACCAGCAGGTGCTCAACGACATCGACCTGACCATCGACCCGGGCAAGGTCACGGTGATTCTCGGGCCCTCCGGTTCGGGCAAATCCACCTTGCTGCGCACCATCAACCACCTGGAGAAGATCGACAGCGGGCACATCACCATCGACGGTGAATACGTCGGCTACCGGCGCAAGGGTGACCTGCTCTACGAATTGAAAGAACGCGAGATCCTCAAACGGCGCATCGACGTGGGCTTCGTGTTCCAGAACTTCAACCTGTTCCCGCACCTCACCGCCTGGGAAAACATCGCCGAGGCGCCATTGGCCCACAAGCGCTGGAGCAAGGCCGAGGCGCAGGCCAAGGCGTCCGAGCTGCTGGCCAAGGTCGGCCTGGCGGACAAGGTCGATGCCTACCCGCGCCAGCTTTCCGGTGGCCAGCAACAGCGCGTGGCCATTGCCCGCGCCCTGGCGCTGGACCCCAAGGTGCTGCTGTTTGATGAGCCCACCTCAGCCCTCGACCCCGAATTGGTGGGCGAGGTGCTCGACGTGATCAAGGGCCTGACCCAACTGGGCGTGACCCTGGTGATCGTCACCCACGAGATCGGTTTCGCCCGGGAGGTGGCCGACCACGTGGTGTTTCTCTGCGACGGCCAACTGATCGAAGAAGGCCCGCCCGAACAGATTTTCCGCCAACCCCGACATCCCCGCACCGTGGCCTTTCTCGGCAAGGTGCTTTAGTTCAAGGAGAGACCGCCATGTTCATCAATACCGCCCGTGTGGCCCTGCTGGCGCTTGCTGTCAGCACTGCGCAAAGCGCATTCGCCGTGCAACAGGTCGACCTCAGCCCCGACCGTGTGCGCATTCATGTACCGCGCAACGAAGCGGCCATCGCGCAGATCCCGCCGGGCTTCAAGTTCGCCCAGCCGGGCAAGTTCACCGTGGCCGTGTCCGGCGTGGCCGGGCCACCGTTGGCGCTGCTGGCCAATGACGACAAGACCACCATCGGCAGCGAGGCCGACACCGCGCAGTTGGTCGCCGACAGCCTTGGCCTTCAACTTAACGTGGTGCAGACCAGTTGGGAGGATTGGCCGCTGGGCGTCAGCTCAGGCAAGTACGACGCGGTGATCAGCAACGTCACCGTGACCGAAGCACGCAAGAAACGCTTTGACTTCGCCACCTACCGCCAGGACGTGCTCGGGTTTTATGTGAAGAGCACCAGCAAAGTCACCGAGATCAAACAGGCTTCGGACATTGCCGGGCTAAAGATCATCGTCGGCTCCGGCACCAACCAGGAAAAGGTCCTGCTGGCGTGGAACGAGGCGAATGAAAAGGCCGGCATCAAACCGGCGCTGTTGCAGTACTTCGACGACCAGGCCGCCGCGCAACTGGCGGTGCAATCGGGGCGCAGCGATGCGCTGTTCGGGCCCAACTCGGTGTACGCCTACTCGGCGGCGATCACCGGTGGCATCAAGCGCGTCGGCACGGTCAATGGTGGTTGGCCGTTGAAGGCCGATATCGCGGTGACCACGCGCAAAGACAATGGCTTGGTCCAGCCGATCCACACCGCCCTGGAAGGCGCGATTGCCGGTGGCCAATACGAACAGGTGCTGCAACGTTGGGGCCTTGATATTGAGCGCGTCGACAAGTCGCTGATCAACCCACCGGGCCTGCCGGACTAGGAGTGGCGAACATGGGACTGACACGACGTGAAGCGCTGTCGAGCATTGCCGCTGTGGGCGGTGAGCAGGCAGTCAAGGATGCGCTGGCGGTATTGGGTTTGGGGCCGTCGTCGCATCGGCGCCCGCAACCGCTGAAACTTAAGGCCGGCCTGGGGCAGGGCACTCGTGTGCTGGTGTTAGGCGCGGGGATTGCCGGGCTGGTCACTGCGCTGGAACTGACCCGCGCTGGTTTTGATGTGCAAGTGCTGGAAGCAAGGGATCGGGCTGGCGGGCGCACCTGGACCCTGCGCAATGGCGACCGTGTGGACTACAAGGACGGCCGCACGCAAACCGTGGCCTTCGATCCGGGCCTGTATTTCAACGCTGGGCCTGCACGTATTCCCAGCCAGCACCGCACGATCCTCGACTACTGCAGCGAACTGGGCGTGCCGCTGGAAGTGCTGGTCAACAGCAGCCATGGCGCCCAGGTGCGCCCGGACCTGCAACAGCCGGCATTCACCGTCGGCCAGGCGATCAACGATGCGCGTGGACACCTCTCCGGCTTGTTGGCCAAGGCGGTGCAGCGCGACGCACTCGATGACGTATTGAGCGGCGAGGAACGCACGCGCTTGCTGGCTTTCTTGCAGGTCTATGGCGACCTGTCGCAAGAGCTGGCCTATGAAGGCAGCTTGCGCGCCGGTCACCTGGAATCGCCCGCGCACCCCGGTGCATTGCCCGCCAGCCGCAGCCCATTGGCGCTGGATCGCTTGCTGCATCCCGAGCTGTGGGGCGCATTGCTGCACACTGAGTTCCCTGAGTTCTCAGCGACCATGTTCCAACCGGTCGGCGGCATGGACCGCATCACCGACGCCTTCTACCAACGCGTCAACGAACACGTGCAACTGGGTGCCCAGGTGCGCCAAATCCGTCAGTCGGACGACGGCGTGGCGGTGACTTACCACGACACGCACAGCGGTCGCGAACAGGTGGTGCGCGCCGATTATCTGGTCTCGACATTGCCGCTGCCGCTGCTGGCCAAACTCGACACCGACTTCAGCGACCCGATCAAGGCTGCGTTGCTCAGCACCCGCAGCGATCAGGCCACCAAAGTGGCATGGCAATCGCCGCGCTTCTGGGAAACCGACTACCGCACCTACGGCGGTCTGTCATGGATCGAGCACCCGGCGCGATTGCTCTGGTATCCAAGTAACGACCTCAACACCCGCGAAGGCTTGCTGGTGGCCGGTTACGTAACGGGTGAGGGCGCCGACGTGTTTGGCGCGCAAGCGTTCGAGCAGCAGTACGCCACCTCCAAGGAGGCCGTGGAGCTGTTGCATCCGGGTTATTCCAAACACCTGCGCAACCCGCTGGCGGTGTCTTGGGAACAGATTCCCTACAGCGAAGGCCCGTGGCTGCAACGCGAACACTTCCCGGCTGACGCCAGCAGCTTGTTGGAACAAGCCCATGGCCGCGTGTACTTCGCCGGTGACGGCCTGGTGCAAAGTGGCGTGGGTATCTGGCAGGAATCGGCGGCCAACTCGGCGCGGCATGTGGTTGCGCAATTGGCTGAACGGGTGACTCAACAACGAGATATTGCGGCACTTGCCGCGTCATAAATAGCCGCCTTTAAGGGAGCAACACCATGAGCGACAGCATTCAGCGTACCAGCGTCGGCGATTTTCCAATCTCGCAAACCGTCACCGTGCCGGCCTCTGCCAGCCTGATTTTCGTTAGCGGCACCTTGCCCGATCTGGCCGACGCGCAGGCCCCGGCAGGCACGCCTGCGGCGTATGGTGATACCGAAGTGCAAACGGTGTCGGTGTTCAACAAACTGCGCAAGATCCTTCAACAGCAAGACCTGGACCTGGGCGATATCGTGCAGTTGCGGGTGTTTTTGGTCGGCGCCGAAGAGACCGCCGGCAAGCTGGATTTCGCCGGGTTGCAGCGCGGTTATACGCAGTTCTTCGGCACGCCTGAGCAGCCGAACAAACCGGCGCGCACCGCGTTGCAAGTGGTGGCGTTGCCGTTGCCGGGGGCGTTGGTGGAAGTCGAAGCGATCGCGGCCCGTACGGCGTAATTGTTTGCAGTGAGCAGGTTTATTGTGGCGAGCGGCCCCGCTCGCCACAACAAGTCCGGCAGACACAACAAGCCCGCTTGCTACAGGAGCATCATTCGTTGGCAGATGCCTAGGCACCCTTGCCGGGCACTTGCCAGATCTGCTCGCGCACCGATTCGCCGAGCCACACCATGCCATGCATGAAGGTATCGCGCTCCTGTGGCGTGGTGAGGGGGAAACAGGCGTAGTGCGTGTGCGCCATGACCCTGAGTTCTTCGGCCCACGCCCGCTTTTCCTGCTCATTATCGAGGTTGCAGCCCTCAAGGACGTGGGCTGGCATGAAGGTGCTCAACTCCATGGGCAGCGCATCGCAGGTGCCCAGGCGTGCGTTGATCGTGGAACTGCAGATTTCTACGGTCAGCCCGCTAATGCCCTTGGCCAGGAGCTTTTTCAGTGGCTTGATCTTATTGTTGGCGGCGAAATTCGTGGATTTGAGCAGGGTGTTGTAATGCGGCTTGAAATGGTTGATCAAGGCGGCTTCCGCCAGCGTAATCACCTCATCGCGATTCAAACGCACACTGCGCAGCCGCTCGAAATGCTCCGACTCCTCCTGCTCGCTGGCCACAGGCTCAGCATTGAAGTCACCGCCGTTGCTGATCATTGTCCTGCCGTGCTCGAATCGGTAGAGCAAAATCGACACCTCCAGCTCCGGGCTGTTGGTCGAGGTTTCTGCGAGGATGCGTTGCAGGGTGGTGTGGTTCAACAGCCGGTCCACCGCCGTACGCGCGTGAACCTTGCCGATGCCCTGGCCGACATAGAGCACGTTCATGTCCCGATGGTTCGCTTGCAGGGCACTGGTCGCGTTTGCCACCACGATATGCGCGGCGGTGGTCATTTGCCGTGAGGTCGAGAGGATGGTCAGGTGCGTACCGTTGGGCGCGACGATCACCTGTTCGATGTCATCCTGATCGTCATGCCCGATGCGCGGGATGTCATAACGGAAGGGGATCGACTGCACGCCCTGTTCGTCCATCACGATAAAACTGCCGTGCGCTGATCGACCGAGCAGGTACAGGTCATCAGGGTTGATCAGCACCCGCCGCCTGGCGGTGATCAGGTAGATATTGCTGCCGGCAATCGTCTCTCGGAAATGGCCATCGCCCTTGGCGCGGTAGAGGTCGGCGGGCGTCAATACCGACGGCGGGCTGGAATAGAGATGGGTTGCCCCTTCGGCAGAAAACTGTCGAATGATCGAGTCCATGTTGGTCATTGTTCCGTCCTTGCGGGGCTGCGCGCAACGGCAGCGTCGCGCCGCAGTTTGTCAAAAATGCGGGGCCATGGGCACTGACTGAATGGATAGGTATTCAGTTTCTGCGCGTGGGATGTGCACATGAATGGGGCCAGGGCTTACCACCATTTCCAGCGGCCCTGGTTTTTTAGGGAGGTGATGATGGCTTCGCGTTTGTGGCGGATTTCTACCATCTTGTGGCGTAGTTCGCGGCAGCGGTTGCTGTTGAGGATCAGTAGGCCGGTCAGCGGGCCGAGGAGTGTCATGGAGTAGAGGTAGACGTTGGGGCCGTAGGCAATGGTGGGCAGTGATACCAGCAGGCATATGAGGTATATCGCGACGTTTAGCCAGGCCCACTGTATGCGCCCGTACAGCACTTGGTATTTGGCAATGGCAAATACAGCGCCAAGTCCGGCCGCGCCGAAAAAAGATGTCTTGGTCGCAAAGCCTATGGGGTACGTCGAGAGATAAGTGAGCATTGCAAGGATCGCCGCCAAGGCGATCGAGAAACACCCGAGAAGCGCATCGCCCCAGATTATCGGCATATAGCGCTTGAGTAATTGCCAAGGATCTTCAATGAACGCAGCTGAGTAATAGTGGTTTTTTTTCTCCGTCCGGTTGTTCATTGATTGATTTCCTCGTAAACACCCAAGGCCAATGTTCTGACGTTTCCGGATATTGTACTGCTGGTGAGGCTCAGCGAAGCGGCTGCTGCATCCATTATATGGGCGGCGGTTGCCTGTTGTATCTGTGTAGCACTTATACGTTTTGGCAGATTTCCAGCAGCTTTTTCAAGCTTCAGCTGTTTGAATGTTAGGCTCGGATCGCGGATTCTGAGCAACTCATCGTTCAGTTTCTTGCGTTCTTGCCGGGTGAGGCCTTTGAGTACTTGGCGAGTCGTTTTTCCGGTTACTTTTGTGGTTGTAGTGACTACTTTCACTGTGACCATTGCCGATGTGGCAACGCCTAGCAAAGCAACACCGTCCAGCACGACTGTCGCAGCCTGATACCAAGTTTCGTTATCCAAGTAGTCATTAAACTCAGGAAAGGCTGCCTCTGACCCGGTTCGTATAACACCAGAGATGCATTGAGCGGTACTCGCAACGACTGCTGCTTTCCCGATGAATGAAATCACCGAACTGGCTCCGGCAGTGAAAGGCATCAATGCAGTCCCGCTCGCAACCACCAACCAACTCAACAGTACACCCGTACACGCCACCGTAGTATTCAGCGCCTCCTTCATCAGCTCCGACTCCCGCGGCTCATGCTCCAACATCCGCTTGAACTCCGCAGGCCCGACGTAGCGAGGCGCCTCACGCAACACCACCTTCTTCGGCACTACGCTGCACACCGTCTGAAACTCACGCAGTACCACCACGTTAAACACTTCGTCGATATACACCACGCCCGCACCAATCAGCGCCGGATCAGCGTCAATGGCGAAGAACAACTTACGTAGATCAATACTGCTTTCAATGCGCTGACGCGTAGTGCGGTGGGCCGTGGGGAATCCATCTTTCAACACGGAGGCCGTCATCCTTAACTCCTGGTTTTTGCGGGAGCCCAGAGCGTAAAGACGTGCACGCATCTATGAATGTCGGAAGGTTCGCCAATTCACGTCGGGTGCGTCTCTATCATGCTTTGGCGTCTTGCGTGCGCCGTGGCGGCTGAGGAAAAGTGCGCCCCGCGTCACTACCGACGCACACCAAGGCAGGGAGCAAACATGGCCGTCGATATGTTTTTAAAACTGGGCGATATCAAGGGCGAATCCAGGGATCAAGCCCATCGCGACGAGATCGATATCACCCACTGGGCCTGGGGAATGTCGCAGTCGGGTTCGATGCACAGCGGTACGGGCGGCGGTGCGGGCAAGGTCAATATTGCCAACCTGAACCTGACAAAGCCGCTGGATAAATCCAGCCCTAACCTGATGATGGCCTGCGCCAGCGGCAAGCATTATCCGGACGCGAAACTGGTGGTGCGCAAGGCGGGAGGCGCGAGCCCGGTGGAGTATCTGGTGATCACCCTGAAGGAAGTCATGGTGGTGTCCTACAGCAGCAGTGCTGAAAACGGCGCCGATGTGTTGCAAGACAGCTTCGCCCTGAACTTCGCCACCGTCGACGTCAGCTACCAGCCGCAGAAAGCCGACGGCGGCAAGGACGGCGGGCCGGTGAAGTTTGGCTGGAACATCCGGCAGAACGTGAAGGCCTGAGGCCCAGCCAACCCTTATTCTTCCAACTGCAGCGTATCGGTAGCAGCTTAGCCAATGTGGGAGCGGGCTTGCCCGCGATAGCTGTCTGAAGGTCACCGAATGCATGAGCTGACACACCGTTATCGCGGCATAGGTATCTACGCAACTTTTTGTGTGTGATGGGTTTAGGTAGATTGAGTACATATCCGTTGCTGCGGTAACGGCGGCTTATGGTTTCGCTCTTACAGCGAGTCACTTTTTTACAAACGCCTAAAAAAGTAACCAAAAAACGCTTTGCCCCACCACTCGGTGCCTCGCTAAGGCTCGGCATGCCCGCACGCAGGCTTGAATCCGTGGGCCGCCGCGATGGGCCATCCTTGGCCCAGCGCGGCTAACCCGGCGTCCTGCCGGGTTACCCACGGATTCAAGCCTGCGTTCGGCCATCGTGGTTAACGGGGCCTGTCAGATCAAAAGCAGATCAAGATCAAAAGCAAGAGCACGGCGGCCTAGTAGCCGACCTGAGTGGTTGAAGCAAAAGCAGGGCAACAGCAAAGCAGCACCACTTCTACCTGATGAAATGAGTTCCAAATGTGGGAGCGGGCTTGCTCGCGAATGCGGTGTGTCAGTCAACTCACTTGTATCTGACCCACCGCATTCGCGAGCAAGCCCGCTCCCACAGTTTTGACCGAGTTCAACTGCCAGCACCGCAGTGCTCTGCTTTTCTGTGGGAGCTGGCTTGTCGGATCGCCGCACCGCTGCGATGCAGACAGCTCGGTCTATCAGTGACACACAGTTGATGCCATCGCAGGCAAGCCAGCTCCCACATTTGATTGAGTTTCAGCTTCCACTATCAGGTCGGCTGTCAGGCAGCCTCGGCTTTGCTTTTGATTTGCTTCAACCACTCAGGTCGGCTACTAGGCCGCCGTGCTCTTGCTTTTGATCTTGATCTGCTGTTGATCTTGATCTTAGGCGCCCCGTTAAACCACGCTGGCCGAACGCAGGTATTACGGAGCGGGTAAACCGGCAGGACGCCGGTTTAGCCGCGATGGGCCAGGGACGGGCCATCGCGGCGGCCCGCGGAGTAATGCCTGCGTTCGGGCACACCGAGCCTAGGCGAGGTGCCGAGTGGTGGGGCAAGAGCCCTTTTGGTTACTTTTGGCTGGGCCGGCATTCCGGGCTCTTTTCCAAAAGTGACCCGCCGTAAGGGCGGAACCCATATCAGCCAATACCGCAGCAACGGATATGTACCCAGCGGCCCCGTGACAACCACAGCACTCACCCCGTAAAAAAGATGTGTAGATACCTATGGCTATCGAAGGCAAGCCCGCTCCCACATTTGGATTTTTATACATCAGAGAGAGGGTGTAGATATCGCCCCCTTCAAGGCGTGCACACCAACGCCTGGCGCTCATAGTTCAGCGCTTTATTCTGCGGGGGCAACGCATAGGTTGCACTGCACTGCTGCTCACCCCACTTGATAACCAACGTGCCCTGATCCTCCTCCACCAACGCCAGCGCATTGCCATTCGGGTCCGCAATCGCCAGTTGCTTGCCGTTCGCGTCCTCCAGCGAAGCCCCAAACGACAGCGGCTTGCGCTGCGCATCAAACAACTCAAACAACACCCGCCGCCCGGTGGTGCCGCTGTAGTGCGCCACCACGATTGCGCCACGGCGCGGCACCACTTGTTGGGTGGCGTTGGTGATTTCCACATCGCCGCCCAGGTCGCGGGTGTCCAGGCTCACCCAGTTCACCCGGTAGGGCTGGGCGTTGGGGATTACCGCGTAGCCGTTGTAGCCGGTCTCTACACCGCTGTAGCTGCTGATTTTTGCCCCGGAGATACCCGGCACTTCGGCCAGCGCGAAGGTCTCGCTGACAGTCTGCCCCAGGTTGATGCCGCCTGCGTGAGCGACCACGGAGCCTGCGAGGTTGAGGTTCTGTGAGTTGTAGCCCTGGCCCTGGCTGTAGCCGAGGCTGACGTCCGCTACCGAGGTGCGGCTGTTGATGTTCGCCGAGCCGGAATCGCCGCTGGTGTCGCTGTGGCCGGCCTGTACCGAATAGAACGTGTCGCTGGTGTCGGCGACGTAACCATTGATGCCCGCCTGGGTGGTGGTGTCGCCATGCTGCCGGCTGGTGGTGACAAACGCCCGTGGCGCGCGGGCCTGGCTGCCCAGCGGGAAGGAAATCGACAGGTTCACCTGGGTGTCGCTGCTCGGCTGGCCAAAGGTGACGATTTGCTTGGTGCGCGTCACGCCGAGGTTGTAGCTCAGGTCGCCCCAGTTGCTGGTGTAGCCGGCGGAAAAACTCTGCGAGCCGCCGCGGTTCCAGTAGCGCTGGTCGCTGGCGTTCACGTACACGCTGCCGAACTCGCTGTTGCGCCCGATACTCTGGTTGATGGTCAGGTCGGTGCGGGTTTTCGAATGGCCGGTGCGCACGCGCACATCCTGGCTGCTGTCTTCGACATGGTCGGTGAGGGTGCGGTAGCCCTCGGTGGAGTAGCGGTACGCGGCCAGGGTGAAGTTGGTGTCGGTGCCGGTAAAGGTTTTTGCATACAGCGCCCGCACGCTGCTGCCCTGGGTGGTTTTGCCCTGCGCCTTGCTGGAGGAGTGAGTGGTGTCCAGCGAGAAGGCGCCGAACGAGGTGTTCTTACCGGCGCCGATGGACAGCGCGTTGTAGTCCTCGCTGGTCTGCAAGCCGACAATCGCGCTGAGGTTGCTGGTCAAGCCGTAGGCCAGGGTGCCGCTGAGAAAACGCGGAGTCGCCAGGCCGTCCGCGTTGCTTTTGAACGTGCCCGCCGAGAGGCTGTACTTCACCTGACCTTCACGCACCATGATCGGCAAACTGGAAAACGCCTGCATCGTCACGCGGCGCGTGCCGTCGGCTTCGATCACGGTGATTTGCAGGTCGCCGTTGGAGCCGCTGGGGTAGATGTCGTTGATCTCGAACGGCCCCGGTGCGACGTTGGCGGTGTAGAGGATGTAGTCGTTCTGGCGGATTTCCACTGTCGCGTTGGTCTGCGCCACGCCACGGATCACCGGCGCATAACCGCGCTCGCTGTCGGCGCGCATGCCGTCATCGGAGGCGAGCTTGAGGCCGCGATAACGCACGCTGTCGAACAGGTCGGTGTCGGAGAAAATCTCACCGGCGCTGAACTGGCCCTTGATCGCGGTCACGTCGTGTTGCAGGTACGTGCGGTTGCTGGTGTAGGTGTTCGAACGCCCGGTGCCGCCGCTCAGGTTCGACTCGTTGCGCAAGCGCCAGGCGCCCAGGTTGATGCCGTTGCGCAGGCCGAGGTTATTCGAGATGCGGGTTTTGTAGTCGCCTGCAGTGCGGCTGCTGTTGAGCTGGTAGTTGACGAACGCGGCGGGCACGCCTTCATCCCATAACTGCGGGTCGACGTAACCGCGCAGGCCACGCTGCATGGCCACTTGCGGGATGCTCGCCATCAAACGCAGGCGGCTGCTGTCGTAGCGCACGCTGGCGTCCTCGATCATCTCAGAGAGGGCGTAGCAATCCTGCGGCTGCTGCGGGTCGATTTTGCCTTCGGCCTGCAAACGGTGCATGTCAACGCCCAACTGCTTGAGCAAATCGAGGGTCAGGCAGGCTTCGACCCGGCCGTTTTTCGGGTTGCGCTTGAAGTCGATGTCGCGCCGGCCCACCAGTACTTCGTTGCTGTACAGGTCGACGCGGTAATTGCCCGGCAGCACGCTGTTTGCCGAGAGCAACTGCTGCAAATCGACCGATGACTGGGAGCCTTGCAAAAAGGTGGTGTTGAAGGTTTCCGCAGCCTCGTCCGCCATTGCCCAGGCCGGCAGGCTGGCGGCAATCGCAAGCGACAGCGTCTTCAACTTCAGTGCGCCACGCGCGGGCCTGTTACTGGAAAGAAAAGACATGCGAAGACCTGTGACATCCCTGATTGGCGAACAGGCGGGCACGCAAACACGCACGCGAAGTGAGCCTGTGGGTTAGAGAAAAGGCTTAGGGTTTGAGGCGTGATTCAGTCGCGTGCGCGGCGACGCCTGACAGGGGAGCGGTGTAGTGGTTCTGCGCGCCGTAGTCATTGATGCTGGAAAACGACAGTTGCACCGAGCCAGCCGCGGGTGGCGTCTTGAGCGGGAACTGTTTTTCCTCGCCGGGCGCGATCATGGTCGAATCGCTGGCCAGCTGCGCCTGCACCTTAATGTCGGCCATGGACACGTGGTACAGCGTCGGGTTTTTCACCTGCAACAGGGTCTGTGCGCCGTGCTTGGCCAGCGACCATTCAAGCTGTGCAGGGGCCTGCAACGCACTGCCGGTGAGGCCAGCAGGGCGGTAAAAAATCTTGATGCGTTGGCGGATGGCCAACTGCAAGGTGTTCTCGGCCTCACTGGCCTTGGGGATTTCCTGCACATTCAGCCACACCACCGACTCGCGGTCCGTGGGCATGCCGGTGCCTTCGTACAAGATGCGCAGCAGTTGCTGTTCCTTGGCGAATACGCGGGCCAATGGCGGGGTGACGGCAAACGGTGCGCGGCTGGCGCTGGCGTCGTTCATGTCGACCCAGGATTGAATCAACACATCCTGGTTGCCGTTGCGCACGGTGATGTTGGCTTCTTTGTGGTCGCCATCAAATACGATACGGGTGGCGTTCAATGAAATGCTGGCGGCGGCCTGGGTAGCCATAAGCATGCCCAGCAGCCCCAGGCTTGCGGCGATATAACGAGGCAGCATGAGGGTTATCCGGTGTAATCAAAGAGAATGGCGAGGCCGTTTGGCCTCGCGCGATCGGTGCTCGGGGCGCCGAGTTACTCGTATTGCAGGATGAACGGCAGGGTGGCATCACCGCGACCGGCGGTGGATGCACCGGCGGCACCCGTGGTGACGTAGGCAGCCGCGAAGCTCAGGGTGGCGTCGCCGCCCGCAGTGCCTTGGCCGTGCATGGCGCTTTCAATGCGTGCGGTGCTTGTCGAGCTGAGGTCGATCAAGGTGCCTGTGCTGTCGAGCAGGGCGATACCGACGTTTTGCGCGGTAGCCGAACCTGGGTTCAGGGCCAATACTTTCTTGCCGTTGACCAGACCCGAACCGCCATTGTTGGCATCAAAGATCATCGCGACTTTGGTGCCCTGGTTGCAGTTGACGTTCAGGTTGAAGTCTTTGGCGGTCACACGGCCGGCGGTTGGGTTTTCCGCAGTGCCCATGTCCTTGATCGAAACGTTGCCCATGTCCACCGAAATAGTGCGGTCAGAGTTGGCGCCGTCTACCGAGCAGGCGTCGTTGTTGATCACGCCGGTGAAGGTGATTTTACCGCTGCCGCCCAGGGTAGGCGTCGGTACCGGATCAACGGCAAATGCACTGCCGGAAGCGGCGATAATGGCCGAGGCGATAACAGCCAGGGAAAACTTCTTCATGATGATGTCCGTAAGTGTTAGTTGGAAAATGCTGTTGTTGAACTGCGAGGAAAGAATAAGAGGCGAGGCGCTGCGAGCGAATAAGACGATTCTTATAAGCCGCGCTATAGACGGGTTAGTTGCACCGCAAGGCAGGTGGGGAACCAGCAAATAAAGGGCCAAGCCATTGCCTGGGAATGGCTTGCACGTTGTGCTTAGTTGAAGATGTTGCGCGCCAGGCAATAGGCGAGAAGGTCCTGGTCGCTGCTCACTTCCAGTTTGCGCATGGCGGATATTTTTTGTGCACTGATGGTCTTTGAACTGCGGTTCTGGCTGCGTGCAATATCACTCACGCTCATGCCGGAAATAAACAAACGCAGGATCTCGAACTCTTTGGGCGACAAGCTGGTAAAACGCTCGTCGATGGCCGTGAGGGTCTCGATCACCGAGGTCTTGGGCGGCTCCAGGCTGCGATAGGCGCTCTGTTGTGCAATGGCCTTGAGTGCCAGTTGAATCTCGGTGTGCAACTGGCTTTTCTGGATGATGCCGACCACGCCCAGCTCTTGCAGGCGAGTGAGGATAAGGTGATTGGAGATCATCGTCAGGATCAGGATCTGCACCTGCGGAAAATGCCGTTTCAGGTACTCCACCAGCTTCAGGCCATCACCATAGGGCGAGTCGCCCGGCATGTTGTAGTCGGTGATCACAATGTCGGCGCCCTGATGCTGCAACAGCTCGATCAGGCCCGCCGAACATACCGCTTCGCCCACGACTTGAAAGCGTGTGTCGCGCTCCACCAGCTCGCGTACCCCAAGCAGCACGATTGGGTGATCGTCCGCGATAACCACGTTGAATTTTTTCATAAAGGGCCGTCCGTAGTGCCAGTTCAAGTGAGGGAAGTGTGCCCGGGCTGGAGAGTTTCCAGGACGGCCGACAGTCGCTGCATCACAGTCTTCACCTTGAGCTCAAGTGAAGTGTCGAGGCTGCCGCGGTTCAATGCGCTTTCCAGTTCGATGCAGGCCTGGGCCAAGTCGAGCGCCTGCACCGCGCCCAAAGCGCCGGAGGCCGAATGCAGCAGCTGGCCGAGGGTGCGCGCGTCGCGCTGCGCCAGTGCCGCGCCGATCCGCTGCAAATCCTGCTGCACGCTGCTGATGAACAGCGGGCGCATCTTGTCCGACAGCTGCACGCTGTCGTCGAACGTCTCGGGCGGTGGTTCCACCGGTGGCTTGACTTTGCACTGCTTGACCAACTGCGCGCGCAAGGTTTGCAGACTCAAAGGTTTGACGATCCAGGCATTCATGCCCACCGCCAGGCAGCGCACGCCTTCTTCGCGCATGGCGTTGGCGGTTACGCCGATAATCGGCAACTGCCGGTCATGCGCCCTGAGGGCCTTGGTCAGTTCATAGCCATTCATCAAGGGCATGTTCACGTCAGTCAGCACCAGGTCGAACGCCTGCGGTTGCCACAGTTGCAGCGCCTGTTCACCGTTGGCCGCAAGGGTCACCGAGCAGCCGAGCGCCTCCAGTTGTTCCTTGATGATCGCCTGGTTGACTGGATTATCCTCCGCCACCAGGATGCGCAGCCCCAGCCGCCCTGCGCTTTGCGGTAGGGCGGCCGGCGGATGCTCGTGCTTGTCGTGCTGCGCCAACGACACGGTGGCGGCAATGGCGCGCACGTCGTGCATGTCCACAACCCAGCCCTGTTTCGTGTGCCGTGGCGGGGTGTGTGCGCCCGGCATGCACAGCACGCGTTGGCCGGGCCAGGGGCGGGGGGGCTCATTGGGCAGCACATCGACCAGCACCGCGTGGCGGCTGTCCTGTTCGGGCGTGGACGCCGCCAGGGCTGCCGTAATACCCAAACGATTGAGCCAGTCACACAGCGACTGCGCCAACTCACGCACCGGCGCCTGCACATACACAGGCGTTGGGCTGGGTTCGATCAGCGGTGTGTTGGTCAGGGCACCGCTGCACAACGGCAGGCGTATTTTCAGGGTAAAGCTGCTGCCCAGGCCCGGTTCGCTGACCACCTTGATTTCACCGTCCATCATCTGCGCCAGCCAGCGGCAAATCGACAGCCCCAGCCCGGCGCCGCCTTCACTGGCGGTGTCCGGTGCCTGGTAAAACACGTCGAACAGCTTGGCCTGCTGCGTTTCGGGAATGCCCACACCGGAGTCTGTGACCTGCCATTCGAGGTCGACGTTGTCGGCGTCGAATGTGGTCACTCTGGCGCGAATGACCACGCGTCCGATATCGGTGAACTTGATGGCGTTGCTCACCAGGTTATTGAGGATCTGGCGGATACGCATCGGGTCGCCCATTACACAGTCCGGCAGCTGCGGATCGATGCAGCTATAGAGTTGCAAACCCTTACGCTGGGCGAAGGCGGCGTAGGTGTGCAACGTGTCTTCGAGCATGTCCAGCGGGCAGAACTCCACGGCTTCAATCGCCATTTGCCCGGCCTCGATTTTCGATACGTCCAGCACATCGCTGATCAACTGGAACAGCGTGGCGGAGGAACGCTGGATCGTATGCAGGTAAGTTTGCTGATGGGGGTCCAGGTCGGTCAGGCCGAGCAGTTCCAGCGTGCCGAGCACGCCATACAACGGGGTGCGAATTTCATGACTCATGGTCGCCAGGAACAGCGTCTTGGCCTTGTTGGCGGCATCGGCGGCGCGGCGGGCGTCCTCCAAGGTCTGGGCGTCGTCGATATGCCGAGAGATGTCGTTGAACGCATACAGGCGCACGTCCTCGGCCTGATAACGGGTGGAGACAAAGCCGACTTGCAAGTGCCGGCCTTCGATCTCAAGGTGCGTTTCGCCGCTCTCGGCGCTGTCGTGCATACCGGCCAGGGTGGCCACCAGGTGTGCAGTGCCCGGCCATTGCTGGGCGCGTTGGTTCTCGATCAACACCTTGGCGTCGCTGCGCCGTACCACACACAAACCGGTGGGGGCGGTGTCGATAATCACGCGGCTGAACGCCACGCTTTCGGCAATCCGTTCGTGGGCCAGGCGCGCCGGCGCGATAACCTGGCGCCGGTACCAGCGGCTGCCGGCCCAGCCCAGGGTAATCAGGCTGCCGAGCAGCAGCGCCAGGGTGCTCAACGGCCACAAAGCCGAATGAAAGAAGTGTGAGTAGTTCAGGCCATAGATCGCGCTCCAGGGCTGGGCGCCCGCCTGGGTAATCTTGAATTCAAAGCCGTCTGCGTTGAAGTGCACGCCATCGCTGAGCGGCGCTCCCACTTCGGGGCCGATCAACCGGTTGCCATCGGGGGCAATCAGGGTAAAGCGGTCAAATGCCGAGTGTTCCAGGGCGCGTTGCACGTCGTCGACCTGAGCCATGTCGAGCAGGGTGCCGACCACCGCCTGGCCCTGGCCGTCGAGGGGCAGGCCGATGTAAGCCAGCAGGTGCTCGGACCCGGGGCCTGCCTGCCAGTACACGCGGTTCTGTTCCAGTGGTTGTGGCGTCTGCTCAAGGGTTTGTTGCACTGCGTTAACCAGCGCCACCAAGTTGCCGGTTTCCTCGGTGCTTTCCCGGCGCTGGTAGCCCACCGACGGTACGGTGATGGCGTAGTTCGCCTGGCGATTGAGCAGAAAGGTTTGCGGCGCCTCATACGGCGATGACGACCAGAAGGCGCTGAAATAACTAGTTAGGTGCGCGCCCAGGGCAAATATCTGCGGCCGGGTGGCGGGGCTGACCTGTTGTTCATCGAATTTGACGCTGAACGGTACCGAAAACGAATACTTCTGGCCTTCGTACAGCGTGCGGTGGTTGTCGACCATGCGGCTTTTCAGGCTGACATGAACCTTGGTGGCGCGCAGCAGTTCGGCCTGGATGCCCGGGTGTGTCAGGCTCTTGAGGTACGACTCCTGTTCCGCCAGGTTCTCCATCAGGCGCGCGAAATGAAAGCGTGTCGCGCCGTAGCGGGTTTCGACCCCGCGTTGCAGTGACCAGTAGTTGGTCAACACCAACAGTAACGCGATACCGAGCAGCACCATCAGCCCTTTGTTCAGGCGCAATGAGCTGCGGGTAAAGGCTTCGAGGACCGCATTGTTGTGCTTCATCAGGGGTTTCCGCAAGCGCAGGATAAATCGGCACAGGATGGAGCTTACTCCTTACTATCGAACAGATAATCCCTGGCCGCCAACTAGTGAGATGTCGCGGGGCCATCATTGTTCAGTAGTTGTTGAAATTGTTCAGAAGAAACCGCGTGAGAAATCAGGAAACCCTGCACCTGATTGCAGTCAATCTTGCGCAGCAGGGCCAGTTGCTGCGGTGTCTCGACACCTTCGGCGACCACGGTCAGGCCGAGTTTGCGGCCCAGCGCGATAATGCTCGCCAACGCCTGGGCCATCCCTTCGTTGTCGTGGCAGCCCTGCACCAGCGACTGGTCGATCTTCAATTCGGTAAACGGCGTGGACACAAGATTCAGGTACGAGCTGTAGCCCTTGCCGAAATCATCCTGCGACAGGCCGAAGCCCTTGATGCGCAGGCGGCAGGCGCCGGCGTAGAAGTTGCTGATGTCCTGGGGCACCGAGCATTCCATCAGCTCGAAGCAGATCATTCCCGGGATGCCGTCGTGGTGCAGCACAAATTCCAGCAGGCGGTCGGCCAGGTCGTGGCTGTTGAGCAGGTGGGTGGGCAGGTTGATCGATACCGGGATTTCGTAGCCACGCTGGCGCCAGCGTTCCTGGGCGTGGATCGCCTGCTTGAGCACCACCCACAATAGTCGCTCCTCCAGCTCGAATGCCTTGATCGCCGGCAGGAACGCAGCGGGCAGCATCACGCCTTGCTCGGGGTGCATCCAGCGCACCAGTGCTTCGGCGGCGACAATGCGCCCGTTGGCCAGGGACTTTTTCGGCTGGAACCAGGCTTGGAGCTGGCCTGAGCTCATGGCCTGGACCAGGGTGTGGCGGTCGATGTCCAAGTGTTCGGGCAATGCCGGGGAGGGCTTGCGCACGCTGTTCCTGAGCTGGTCCACCAGGCTGCGCAGGGCGTCGGCGGCGACGGGCTTGGAGATCAGCCCGATCACTTCCACATCGAGGTTTTTCGCCACCAGGCTTGCCGCCATCAACATACGCCGCGACGCCGCGCTCATGATCGCCAGCGCCGGTTTGCAACGCAGGCTGGCCAGGCACTGGATAAATTGCACGCCGTCCATGCCGGGCATCAGCAGGTCGGTCAGTACCAAGTCGAAATCGCGCTTACGCAGACGCTCCAGTGCTTCTTTGCCGTCCTCGGCGGTTTCGAGCATGAAATCCCCCAACTCACTGAGCAGGTGCTGCAGGTAGACGTGCTGCAGGGGATGGTCCTCAACGATCAAAATACTAAGGGGCTTCATGGGTGATCCGTGCATAAGGCGCCAGGGAGTTGAATAGAGCCCGCAACGCAAAGGGTTTGACCAGGCAATGGTTCATGCCGGCGGCCAGGCACAGGTCGGCCTCGCCGCGCATGGCGTTGGCGGTAGCCCCGATAATCGGCAACGGGCAGCCCTGGCGGCGCAGTTCGCGTGCCAGGTCATAGCCGTTGATGTGGGGCATGTTCACGTCCGTCAACACCACGTCGAAGTTGCCGGCGGTGTACAGCTGCAACGCTTCCTGACCATCGGCCGCCAGCTCCACGGTGCAGCCGAGTTCTTCGAGTTGGTCACGCAAAATCAGCTGGTTGATGATGTTGTCCTCGGCCACCAGCAGGTGCAGGTTGAGTTTGTTCAGGTCACTCTGGCGCGTCTGCTCACCGGCGCGGGCCACCCACAGCCCTTGGGCCTGGCTCACGGCCTGATGAATTGCGCCGAGGTGGTTGAGGTTGACGTGCCAGGCGCCGGCTTCGGCCTCCTGCGCGGTGCAGGCGTTACTGCTGACGTGGATCACCGGGCCCGGCCACTCGGGTGCCAGCAATGGGTCGACACTGCCGGGGTGCACTTGCAGCAGCAGATGGTTTTCCGGCAGCGTCGGCAGGCCGGCCTGGGCGCGAGCCCCCCAGCGGCGCAGCCAGCCGCTGATGGAGTGCGCCAGCTCTTGGATCGGCGACACCACGTAAATGGTCTCGGCCAACAGCGGGGTCATCGGTGGGGTCGGTGCTTCCTCCAGCGGCAGGATTAGACTGAAACTGCTGCCCAGCCCCAGTTCGCTGACCATGCGGATATTGCCATTCATCAATTCGGTCAGACGCTGGCAGATTGGTAAGCCCAGGCCGGTGCCGGCGACCACGTTAGTGTTGCCTTCGCTCTGGTAGAACGGCTCGAAAATCATCGCCTGGTCTTCCTGGGCGATGCCTTTGCCGGTGTCTGAAACCTGCCACAACAGGCTTGAGCGCTCGCCATCGCGGCCAAGCACTTTGACCCGCAGCACCACGCGCCCGTAGTCGGTGAACTTCACCGCGTTGTTCAGCAAATTGTTGAGAATCTGGCGGATGCGCGTCACGTCGCCGATCAGCCGCTCCGGCAACTTCGGGTCGAAGCAGGCATACAATTGCAGACCCTTGCCCTGGGCGGCTGCGGCGTAGCCCTGGATGATTTCGTGGACGAGGTCCAGCGGTGAAAACTCGCTCATTTCCAGCGCCAACTGCCCGGCCTCGATCTTCGACACGTCCAGCACGTCGCAGATCAGTTGCAGCAGGGTCGAAGATGAGCCTTCGATGGCATGCAGATAGTCTTTTTGCTGGGCGTCCAGTTGCGTGCGTGCCAGCAATTCCAGGGTGCCGAGCACGCCGTATAGCGGCGTGCGGATTTCATGGCTCATGGTCGCCAAGAACAAGGTCTTGGCCGCGTTGGCGGCGTCTGCCGACTGCCGCGCTTCTTCCAGCGCCGCCTCGACTTGCTTGCGCGCACTGATATCGCTGAAGGCGCAAAACAACACGTCCTCGCCCCTGTAGCGGGTCGGCGCGCTGCTCAGGTACAGGTGGCGGCCGTCGATGGTTTCAAAGTAATCGCTGCGTTCGGACGGTTCACCGGCGTAGGCCTGCTCGATCCAACCAGCGCGCAATGCCTTGCACTCCGGGCCGTTGCCCAGCCATTGCTGGGCCAGGGTGTTTTCCAGTACCACCTGGCCGTCGGTGCGGCGCAGCACACACAGCGCAACGGGCGCGGTCTGGATCACATCGCGGCCGAACGCCTCGCTCTCGATCAACGCCTGGATGCGGTGGATCGAGGGAATGATGAAGCGCTGGTCGACCCGACGCATCACCAGCCAGATCAGCGCCAGACTGAACAGGCAGAACAGCAGCGAACCCAGTAGCTGTTTCCACAATCCGTTGACCACCGCGCGCAGGTCGATGGAGTACATCAACTGCCAATCCGAGGATTTCAGGTGTTTGCGGATCACCAGGTGATCGGGCAGCAAACCGCTGCCGACAAAGCCGAAGAAGCTTTCTTCGCCGGGCCGCAGGTGTTGCTGGCGTGCCTGCGTGTCATCGCTGTTGGTAAACACCAGCGTGCCTTGGGCGTTGAGCATCATGAACTCGCCAGCGCTCTGGTCGCTGAGGGTTGAGGACACTTCGCGGCTTTCCATTTCCAGGCCCAGCCAGCCGGAAGTGGGGTCTTGGCGGTCCAGGCGGATGAAAATATACAGGTGCGAATGGTGCTCGGTGCGGTCGCTCAGCCACAGCTCGCTGAGCATGGCCGGGTCGCTGTGCTGTAGGGCTTTGAGGCGGTTGAGCATGCACTTGGACATCGGCAGCACCTGCGTGGTCGCGTCGTACAGCCGCACCACTTGCGGGTTGGGGCCGGCGTTCACATAAAGCAGGTTGAGCTGCTTGGCCTTGAGGTAGTCGCGCATGCGCGCGGTCAGCCAGATGCTCCACTGGTTGCCCGGCGTGTCGCCCAGTTGCAGGTGTTGTTCTTCCGGCGAAGAGAGGTAAACCCTGGACTGCTTGCGTACCGCCGACAGGCTCAGGCTTTCGAGCAAGGCTTCGCGGTTGGTGAAAAAGGTGTGGGCTTCGGCGATAGCGCTGCTCATGTAGCCGCGGCGCTGGGAGATATCGTTATTGAAGGTCGACAGCAGAAAGGTATACACCCCGCTCAGGATGCCGATGAGCAGCACGGTCGCGAAAATACGAAGCAGCCTTCTGGCTGCTTCGGGTCGGGAGAGGACGGGGTTGATTTGGAGCAGATAACTTTTCAATCGCATCGGCGGACTTTAAGCGTCGACCTTTGCGCGTGGCATAAGACGATCCTTAAAAACCCGCTACTTGTAGTACATATCCACCACCACCGCGGCGTCGAATGCGCCGGGAATCGGCAGGGTGCGCCACTTCAGGTCAGCACGAAATTCATCGTGGCTCTGGCCCAGGCCCATCAGCTCCTGCAGGGTGAACCAGTTGTTGAACGGTAACGGTTGCTGGCTCTCGGCGCGGGACAACGAGATGCCCACCGATTTGTTGTTATCCGGCACCAGCAAGCCGTTAATCACGCTGCCGCCGCCCGGCGTGGTGGCGAAGCGTGCGCTGACGGTGTAGGGCGTGTCGCAACCCTTGCGCAGGTTCAGGCTGAAGTTCGCGGTGCTGGCGACTTCACCGATTGAAAACTTACGCGAGGGCATAGGGAAGTTGACCACGCTGGGGGTGATGGTCAGCTCGGGCGTGCAGGGCACGAAGCGGATGCCGTTCATGCCGGTGACCACGTAGTTGAAGTTGCTGTTGGGCCGTGAGTTGAGCCCGCGCACGCCGTCGAGCTGGAACACGCGGTACGAGGTCAGGGTACTGGCCTGGCCGCTGGGTGGCGTGGGGTCGTACTTCTCGATGTACACGCTGAAGTTGAGCGTGAAGCGCGCCTTGTCCCAGCCGATGCAGTTGGAGGTGCAGCCGCGGTCGGAAAAAAAACCGGTGCCGACCTTGCCGGTACTTTGCGTAATCGGCTGGTTGTTATAACGAATGCCCACGCGGATACCCGTTCCGATGCTGACGTTGCCCGGGTTGACGTAGAAGTACACTTCTTCGCGGCCGACTTTGTAGTCGTCCTTGCAGATCACATTGGTGGAGCGCGGGCCGGACTCCCAGATGATGCTGCCGTTGGGTGCATCGGCAGCTACCGCCAGCGCGGTGCCTAGTGCCTCTTGGGTAATGATCGAGCCGGTGCCGTCTTCACGGCAGGCCAGTGCGTGGCTGGTCGCGGGCAGGACCGCGCAGGCCCACAGCAGCATGGGTAAAAAGCGTTTGGTCAGTGACATTGGTGTAAATACCCCGCGAATCATCAGTTGAGTGCCGCGCGATGGCGGGCCTGCAAACCGATATCGGTGATTTCGGTGAAATGGAGGGTGGTGCCCTTGGGCAAGGGGCTTGGCACGGTCAGGGTTTTGCTCTCGTACGGCTTGAGCAGCAGGTAATCGCTGAGCGCCTCGTTGTCGGTTTGCAGGTTCACCAGCGACAGGTGAAACGCGCTGGGGTTACGGACCGTGACGGTGCGCCCGTCGCCGCTGCTCCACACCAACTGCTGCACCGCTTCAGCCGAGCCACCTTGGAGCGCGGGCGGCCGATAGAACAGCTTGAGCCGCTGGCGTATCGCAAATTGCACGCTGTTGGGGTCTTCGGGCTTGAGCGGGATTTCCATGATATTCAGCCAGAACAGCGATTCACGATCGGTGGGCAAGCCTTCACCGGCATACAGGATGCGCAACTGGTGATGCTCGCCGGCACCCAGTTGCACCAGCGGCTCGGTGGCGGCAAACGGCACGGTGCGCTCGCCGCCTTCGTCCTCGCCGGTGATCCAGGTTTGCACCACCACCTCACGCGGTGCCTGGTTGACCACGCCGATGTTGGCTGCCTTGTCCTGGCCAAAATAGATCAGGCGCGTACCTTCGATCTTCAGCGCGGCGCTGGCAGGCGGCGGTGCCAGGGCCAGCAGCCCGCAGGCTAAAATCACCATTCTGAGTAGAAACATGAGCAAGGATGGATTCCATGGGAGCGTGTGGGAACGCAGCCCATGGTAGGGGGCGGGTGGGGCGAGGGCTTTCAGGCGATTCTTAAAAGTGGGCAGGTGTACCCCGTTGCCGTTTCAGAATCGCCTTAAAGTCAGGTTTCACCCCTGACGGGTAACGTGTTCAGCGTTGAATGATCGACGCGGATGCCCACCTGTCAGGTTTACCCTATGTCCAATAAAGCGTTACGCCTTCTGATTGCCGATGCAGACCTGCTGCAACGGATCAAGATTGAGAAAATGCTCAACCAGTTGGGCTATTACCGCATCGCCCCCTTGAGCTCGTTCGACGAGCTGCAGGCGTTAACACGCGTGGACGGCGTAGCGTTTGACCTGTTGATTATCAACACCGCGCTGGTGCACTCGCGGCAGGTCAACCTGTTGAAGTACTGCCACGACAACCCGCTGATTCGCCACACGCTGATCTATGACGGGCAATGCGCGCAGAGTTCGGTGGTGTCGGTATCGGTGAGCCAGACCCTGCACCTGTCGTTGTCACAATCGCCGGACTTCAACTCCCTGCGCCGCTGCATGGAGATTGTCGACCCGGACCATAGCCTGCCACCCGTTGAGCGGCCGACACTGCGCGCCGTCGACAGCCGCGTCAGCCACCTGTCGACGGCGCCGCGCGGCCTCTACCAGGGCGACCCGGCGGTGATAGCGTGTGCGGTCGGGTTGTCGCCCAAGCGCTGAGCGCTATGGCGCAGCATCAGCCACGCCAGACGGGCAGGTGGTCGTCGCCCAGCTCCCACATCTATGGTTACCCCCTTTTCTGCAATACTGTCTTTGATGGCGTGTATGGCTTGCTTTCATCTATTCGGCGTCTGAGTGGGGTATTGGCCCCGCGCCTCGATGAGAATTGATGCCCAACGACCCTAATTATTTGGACGGCCTTTCAGCCGTGTGGGAGCTCAGGGTTGTCGTCAGGCCGGTTGGCCGTTCACGTCATCTGTTATCCAGCATCGCAAAACCAGGTGGGTGGTGCTTGGGTGACAGCAGGGTCAAGCGTTCATCGCGCTTGGCCCTGCATCAAATTCAGTGTGGTTTGCCGCGATCGACCAAGCGATTCTTGCCAGCTTGTTGGCTAGCGCGCAGACCACTAAATTGGAGTGCCGATGGCCTGCCAGCAGCTTGCGAACCCAATCGGCCAAACTCCCTTTTGCTTATCCAAGTGCATCAAGTAGATACGGGCACATTGAACAAACAAGCGTCGCTGGTTTCGATCTCCGCGCTTGCTGATGCCCAAAAGTACGGTTTTACCGCCAGTAGAATGCTGCTTTGGCACAAGTCCTATCGAGGCTGAATAGCCTCGACCACATTTGAACTGCTTGCCATCGCCCAACTCCGCAGCCAAGACGCTGGAGGTGATCGGGCCAACGCAGGGAATTGTCATCAAACGAGAAGCCAGATCATCTTCAGCGACTTGGCTCTCAACTTCTTTGTCGAGAACCTTAACCTGACGATCCAGGTAGACGTAGTGGTCATACAGCCCTTGCAGCAGCTTTTTGATCAGCCCATGAAATGAGGCTGTTTCGAGTAACGCGGGCACCTCTTTGACTGATTTAAAGCCCGGTGCCAAGCTGACACCCACCTCCAAAAGCCCTGCATGAATTCGATTAACGGCGGCTGTGCGTTCCTTGATAAGCGAGTCGCGGACCGAGTTGAGCATGGCCAACGCTTGCTGAGCTTGGGTTTTACTGGTACGAAACGCATCGTTGGGCGACTAGCTGCCTCACAAATCGCTTCGGCATCAGCGAAGTCGTTTTATTGCTTTTACGTAAGGGCGCACGAGATGAGGAGCAATAAGTTTGGGGGTGTGTCCCAGCATGGCGACTTGTTGCGCCATGAAGTGGGCGCCGCCGCAGGCTTCCATCACAACAGTACAAGGCTCGATGGAAGCTAAATGCTGGAGCAATCCTGCTCGATTAAACTTTTTGCGCAGCAGTACATGGCCACGCTCATCTTGTTCGTGAGCGTGATAGCTGTGCTTACCAAGGTCAACGGCGGTGATGTCTACTTTGCTCATGGCTGCGGTCTCCGATAGATCCCCCTGTGAAAGCTTAGTGGGCGTTCACAGGGGGCGGCGGGGGTAGCCATCTCATTATTTGATTGAGTTTCAGCTTCCAGGATCAGGTCGACTGTCAGGCCGCCTCGGCTTCGGCTTGCTTTTGATCTGCTTTTGATCTTGATCTTAGGCGCCCCGTTAAACCACGCTGGCCGAACGCAGGCATTACTCCGCGGCGGCCCGCGGAGTAATGCCTGCGTTCGGGCACACCGAGCCTAGGCGAGGTGGCGAGTGGTGGGACAAGAGCCCTTTTGGTTACTTTTGGCTGGGCCGGCATTCCGGGCTCTTTTCCAAAAGTGACCCGCCGTAAGGGCGGAACCCATATCAGCCAATACCGCAGCAACGGATATGTACCCAGCGGCCCCGTGACAACCACAGCACTCACCCCATATACCTATGCTGCGATGCGGGCACCTCGGTCTGTCAGTGACACACAGTTGATGCCATCGCGGGCAAGCCCGCTCCCACATTTGAATAGCTGTCGTCCCTTACTTATCTGTTCTGGCATCCATGGTCTTTTGATGCTCAGCCAGGAACGGTTGCTCCGC
Source organism: Pseudomonas sp. ArH3a (assembly GCF_022648765.1). Taxonomy (NCBI): domain Bacteria; kingdom Pseudomonadati; phylum Pseudomonadota; class Gammaproteobacteria; order Pseudomonadales; family Pseudomonadaceae; genus Pseudomonas; species Pseudomonas sp. ArH3a. Next base: position 4,554,057 of record NZ_CP080330.1, on the reverse strand, counting down.
CGGGTCAAAGCGGTCAATCCCGGCGGTAAAACGATGCCAGTATGGATACAACGGCTGGCGACGGGTCACCGCTTCGATACGTGAAGACTGTTCTTCTGTGAGTTTCAGTTCGGTCGCCGCGAGGTTGTCGCGCAGGTGTTCTTCGGTGCGAGCGCCGACGATCAGCGAGGTAATGCCCGGGCGATCCTTGAGCCACGCCAGGCACGTGCGCGCGACCGACACGCCATGCTCATCGCCCACGGCGGCGAGAGTTTCGATGATGTCCAGCGCACGTTCCTGGTCATGTACATAGGGTTCCGGCCAGCCGCTGCCCTGGCGGGTATTGGCCGGTGGCTTGTGCCCGCGCCGGGTCGAGCCGGTCAGCAGGCCTTCGCCCATCGGGCCCCACACCAGCGTGCCGATGGACTGGTCGAGCGCCAGCGGCAGCAATTCGTACTCGGCCTCGCGGGATTCGGGCGTGTAGTAAATCTGCTGGGTGATGGGTTTGAGCATGCCGTGAAGCTCAGCCTTGCCCAGGGTTTTCATCATCTGCCAGGCGGTGAAGTTGCTGGTGCCGAAGTAGCGAATCTTGCCCGAGCCAACTAACAGCCGCAGCGCTTCGAGGGTTTCCTCGATCGGCGTCAGGCCGTCCCAGTTGTGCAATTGGTAGAGGTCGATGTGGTCGGTGCCCAGGCGCTTCAAACTGGCTTCGCAGGCGCGGATCAGGTGGTAACGCGAGGAGCCGGAGTTGTTCGGGTTGTTGTTCACGGGGCTACGGCCCTTGGTGGCCAGCAGGATGTCGTGGCGCTTGTCGCCCAAGGCTTTTCCCACCACTTCTTCGGCTAGGCCGTGGGAGTAGAGGTCGGCGGTGTCGACCATATTTACCCCGGCGTCGAACGCGATGTCGAACATGCGCTTGGCCTGGGGCACGTCCACCGAACCGCATTTTTCGAATTCGGCGCGACCGCCGAAGGGCACGGTGCCCAGGATGATTTCGGATACCAGCAGGCCCGAATGGCCCAGTTGTCGGTAGAGCATGTCGCCTCCTGTTTTACGTTGCACGTGAAGGTGTGAACGACATGAAGGGCGATAGTTTGAATTTTTTCATGAAATCTTCGTGCACCTGCCGCACCATTGCACCAACAGGATTTAAGAGGAACACCGCGTCCATGAGCGCACTGATAGAAACCCGCGCCCTCACGCGCCGGGATGAGCGCCGCCAAGTGGCCTTGCTCCACCCCACGGATTTCACCCTGAACCGCGCCGACCGCGTGTCGATCACCGGCTCGTCCGGCTCGGGTAAAAGCGTGTTCCTGCGCGCGCTGGCGCTGCTGGATGCGCCCAGCGCCGGGCAGATTTTGTGGAATGGCCAACCAATCGCCAATGCAGAGATTCCCCACTACCGCAGCCACATCAGCTACTTGTCGCAACGCCCGGCGCTGCTTGAAGGCACGGTGGAAGACAACCTGCGTTTTCCCTTCAGCCTCAAGACCCTGCGCAAGCGCAGCTTCGATTTGCAGGCCGTCACCACGCTGTTGGAGCATGCCGGTAAAGCCCCGGACTTTCTGCAGAAAAACGCCGGTGACTTGTCGGGCGGTGAGTCCCAGGTGGTCTCGTTGATTCGCACCTTGCAACTGAACCCCGAAGTGCTGTTGCTCGATGAACCTACTGCCGCCCTCGATCCCACGTCATCGCGTGATGTGGAAGCGCTGATCGACGCCTGGTTTGCCGGCGATAACTCGCGCGCTTTCATCTGGGTGTCCCACGACCTCGACCAGGCCCAACGCATGAGCGCCATCCACCTGCACATGAGCGCGGGCGTGCTGAGTGGAGCGGCACAGCCATGAACTATCAAAACCTCACCGCGCTGGACATGGGCATCGCTGCCTCGCTGATCCTGATCAACGGCGCGCTGTCATTGCTGTTGCGCCTGGGCCTTGGTCGACAATTGCTGTGGGCGGCGGTGCGCACTGTGGTGCAACTGTTGGCCATCGGTTATCTGCTGGGCTGGGTGTTCGAGTTCGCCTACTGGTACGTGGTGCTGCCGCTGATGTGCGCAATGACCTTGATCGCCGGCCTGTCGGCGGCGGGGCGTGGGCGCAGGACCTATCGCGGGCAACGGGTCGACAGCATCCTGTCGGTGTGGGGCAGCTCGTGGCTGGTCACGGCGGTGGGTTTGTTTGCGGTGATCCGCATCCACCCGTGGTACGAGCCGCAATATGCGATTCCGATTTTGGGGATGATCCTTGGCAACACCCTGACCGGTGTGTCCTTGGGGATTGAGCGTATGACCCAGGAACTGACCTCCGGGCGAAATACCATCGAGATGATCCTGGCGCTCGGCGGTTCACGCTGGGAAGCCGCCCAGGAAGCGATTCGCCAGGCGGTGCGCGCCGGGATGATCCCCACGTTGAACCAGATGACCGTGGTCGGCATCGTCAGCCTGCCCGGCATGATGACCGGCCAGGTGCTGGCGGGGGAGAGCCCGGTGGACGCAGTGCGGTATCAGATCGTGATCATGTTTCTGATTGCCGCGTCGTCGGCGCTGGGTACGGTGGGAGCGGTGCTGCTCACGTACCGGCGGCTGTTTTCTACGAGCCACCGGTTTTTGCGCGATCGTCTCGAAGAACGCTGACAGAGCAGCCAACTCAGCTCAAATGTGGGAGCTGGCTTGCCTGCGATAGCGGTGTATCAGTCGCCGAATAAGTTGACTGAACCACTGTTATCGCAGCCTCGCTAAAGCTCGACAGCTCCCACAGGGTTTAGCGGGAAGGCTTCAATCCAAATCCGCCACACCAAAATCCAGCACCACTTTCATCGCCTGAGTCTTATCCGCCGCCAACTCAAACGCCTTGACCGCCTCGCCAAACGGCACGGTATGGGAGATCACCGGGCGCACATCCACGATCTGACGATTGAGCAAGTCCACCGCCTGGGCAAACTCCGAATGGAAGCGGAACGTGCCACGCGTATCAATCTCGCGGCTGACCAGCAGATTCAACGGCAACGACACATCACCGCCCAAGCCCACCGTCACCAGGACGCCACGTGGGGCGATGCATTCCAGGCCGTTGCGCAGAGCCTGGGCGCTGCCGGAGACTTCGAACATCACGTCGAAGTAGCCCTTTTCGGCGCTGTAGCGCTTAAGCGCATCGGCGCCGTCGGCAAGGTTGTGGGTGCGTGTGGCGCCCATTTTTTCGGCGCAGGCGAGGGCGCTGGCGGACAGGTCCACGGCCACGATTTCACCGGCACCGGCGGCGCGCAGGCTGCCAATCAGCAGGTTGCCGATGGGGCCGCAGCCGGTCACCAACACGCGTTTGCCGAACACCGCGCCGGCACGTTGAATCGCGTGCAAGCCCACTGACAAGGGCTCGGCCAGTGCACCCTCGGCGAGGCTGACGTGGTCGGCCAGTCGATGGGCCTGATGGGCCTCGATCACCAAGCTCTGGCGAAACGCGCCCTGGATATGCGGAAAGGGCATCGCGCTGCCGTAGAAACGCATGTTCAGGCAATGATTCGGCAGGCCCTGGTGGCAATACCGGCAACCGCCGCACGGGCGTGATGGCGACACCGCAATGCGCTGGCCAGCCTTGAACAACCCGGCCTCGCTGCCCACGGCGTCGATCACCGCCGACACTTCATGGCCGAGCACCATCGGCTCGCGCAGGCGCACGGTGCCGAAACCGCCGTGCTGGTAGTAGTGCAAATCCGAACCGCAGATACCGCCACGGGCGATGCGTACGCGCAGTTGGTCGGGGGCGAGGGTTTGCGGTTCGTCCAGGGGATCGACCCGCAGGTCTTTTGAGGCATGGCAAACGATAGCGTGCATAAGGCTCTCCGGGTTACAGCGACGCAGTAATACCACCGTCGACGTACAGAATATGACCGTTGACGAAGCTGGCGGCGTCGCTGGCCAGGAAGACGGCAGCGCCGGCCAACTCGGCCACGTCGCCCCAACGGCGGCTTGGCGTGCGTTGCTCCAGCCAGTCGCTGAACGCGGGGTTGGCCACCAGGTTGGCGTTGAGTTCGGTCTTGAAATAGCCAGGGCCGATGCCGTTGATCGTTAACCCATGCGGGCCCCAATCGATGGCCATGCCCTTGGTGAGCATTTTTAACGCGCCTTTGCTCGCCGCATACGGCGCGATCCCCGGGCGCCCCAATTCACTTTGCACCGAGCAGATATTGATGATGCGCCCACGTTTGCGCGGGATCATCACCCGTGCCACGGCCTGGCCAACGAAGAATGCGCTGTCGAGGTTGGTGCTGATCAGCTCGCGCCAGTGCTGCTCGCTGTAGTCTTCCAGCGGGCCACGGCGTTGCATGCCGGCATTGTTGACGAGGATTTCCAGTGGCCCCAGGCGCGCTTCGATATCGGCCACAGCGGCCTGGGTCGCCGCGCTGTCGGTCACGTCAAACGCCTGGGTGTGCACCTCCAGGCCCTCCAACGTCAGCGTGGCCGCTGCATCGCGCAAGGTGCTGCGGTTGCGCCCGTTAAGCACCACCCGCGCACCGGCCTGCGCCAGGCCACGGGCAATCGCCAGGCCGATACCGGCGCTGGAACCGGTGACCAGCGCGAGCCGGCCATCGAGGCGGAAGGTGTCTAAAACGCTGTGCATGAGGCGGCTCTCCTGGCGTGCTTAGTGTTATAAGCAAAACCGTTTTAGGGTTGCTTGGATGGGCTTCACTTCACTCCTGCGAGGGCTGCAGGTCCAATGTTCATTTATGATTGAGTGATCAAATTCTGTGATAACCAGGAAGGCTTTATGGAGCTAAAGCACTTGCGCGCCTTTGTGGTGCTCGCCCAGGAGCTGCATTTCGGCCGCGCGGCGGTGCAGCTGTCGATCGTGCAACCGGCGCTGAGCATGCAGATCAAGTTGCTGGAAAGTGGCCTGGGTGTGCGCCTGCTGGATCGCAATCGCCACTCGGTGACGCTGACTGAAGCGGGGCGCGCGTTCCTGCCTGAAGCCCAGGCCACGTTGCACCAGGCTGCGCGGGCGGCGGATGCGGCGCGGGCGTCCAGCCGTGGCGAAATCGGCCGGGTGCGCCTGGGGTTTGTGTCTTCGGTGCTGCCGCAGCTGTTGCCGGCGTTGATCCGCGCGGTGCATCAGCGCTACCCGCGTATCGAGCTGGAACTCAAGGACATGCCCGGCCCCGATCAAGCCGCGGCCTTGAAAAACGGCCAGCTGGATTTCGGCCTGATGCGCCTGCCCGCCGCGCACCCTGGCGTGCAGACCCGCGCCGTATTGCGCGAAAGCTTTTGCGTGGCCTTGCCCATCGATCATCCCTTGGCGGCCCAGGAAACACTCCAGCCCACGGATTTGCTCAACGTGCCGGTGTACATCCTCGCGCGGCGTTACGCGCCGGGGTTTTACGACGAGTTTATCCACGCGTTGGGCATCACCCTGGACATCGCCTCGGAACTGGGCGAGTTCACCACCATGCTTGCGCTGGTCTCGGCAGGGCTGGGCGTTGGAGTGTTGCCGCAGCAAGCGGCGCGGGCATTGCCGGCCAATTGTGTGTCGCGGCACTTGGAACTGGGGGCGTATCAGGCCAGCACCGGGCTGGCCTGGACTGAGTTGGACAGCGCAGTGAAAACCACGTTGTTTAATCTGATCGTGGAATTATTTGGCGAATGATTGTTTCACCCGGTGAAATACTGGATTGTAAATCCTGGTGATTCCATCGATCAGGGCGGCGGTAGACTATGCCAGGCCTCGATCCCCCACCTTTGGAGCCTTTCATGTCTCAGCCTGCGATCAAACTCTATGGTTTCCCGCTGTCCGGCCACTCTCATCGGGTTGAGCTGATGCTGTCGTTGTTGGGCTTGCCCAAGGAATTTATCTTGGTGGACCTCAAGCAAGGCGTCCAGAAATCCCAGGATTTTATCGCCAGCCTCAACAGCTTTGGCCAGGTGCCCGTGATTGACGACAACGGCACCGTATTGGCCGATTCCAATGCGATCCTAGTCTACCTGGCGAACACCTATGGCAACGGCCAGTGGCTGCCGACCGATCCTGTCGGCCAAGCATGCGTGCAGCGCTGGCTGTCGGCCGCTGCCGGGCAACTTCACGTTGGGCCGGCTGCGGCGCGACTGGCCGTGGTGTTTGGCGCCGATGTTGATACCGTCACCGCGATCAACCACTCTCACGCCCTGTTGAAGTTGGTGGAGCAGCAACTGAGCCAAAGCCGCTTCCTGGCCAGCGAACACCCGAGCATTGCCGATATCGCCTTTTACACCTACGTGGCCCACGCGCCGGAAGGCAATGTGTCACTGGCCGACTACCCTCAAGTGCGCGCCTGGCTTACCAGCATTGAAGCATTGCCGGGCTTCGTGGGCATGCCGCGCACGGCCGTTGGCCTGCAAGCACAGTAATGTGAATACCCTGTAGCTATTAGAGTGAACGCCGATGGACCGATTTCATGAAATGCAGGTGTTTCTCGCGGTGGCCGAGGAGGAGGGCTTCGCCGCTGCTGCGCGCCGCCTGAACACTTCGCCGCCGAGCGTGACCCGGGCCATCGCCGCCATGGAACAACGCATCGGCACTCAACTGCTGGCACGCACCACCCGCAGCTTGCACTTGACCGAGGCCGGTCAGCGTTACCTGGAAGATTGTCGGCGTATCCTCGCCGAATTGGATGAAGCTGAAGAAGCCGCGGCAGGCAGTTATTCCATCCCCTGTGGGCACTTGACGGTGACCGCGCCGGTGCTGTTCGGCGAGCTGTATGTGGCGCCAGTGCTGGGCGATTACCTGGACCGCTTTCCCCTGGTGAATATCAACGCCTTGCTGGTCGACCGCGTGGTCAACATGACCGATGAAGGCGTCGACGTGGCCGTGCGTATCGGCCATTTGCAGGAACCGGGGCAGCAGGCGATCAAGGTCGGCGAAGTGCGCCGAGTGGTGTGCGCCGCGCCCGGTTATCTCGACCAGCACGGGCGCCCGTCGCGGCCTGAGCAGCTGCGTGAAGCGAAGGTCGTCACCCCGTCCTCCAGCCAGTTGGTGAGTGAATGGCGGTTTGTCGACGGCGGCCAGCCGCTGACGGTGCCCATCGAACCGCGTTTGGTAGTCACGGCGAACAATGCCGCGATTAACGTGGCGCGGCTGGGTTGGGGCGTGACGCGGGTGCTGTCCTACCAGGTCGCGGCTTCGGTGGCGGCAGGGGAGCTGGAGATCGTGCTGGAGGATTTTGAGCCGGCGCCGCTACCGATCCAGGTGGTGTTCCTCAAGAGCGGCCGCGTACCGGCCAAGGTCCACACCTTTGTCGACTTCCTCACCCATCGCCTCGGGCAGGACGCGGCCCTGAACCCGGCGATGAAGCAGCGCGGCTGATGGAGCGACGCGCCTAATGGAACGTTATCGCGACATGCAGCTGTTTGCGGCGCTTGCCGGGCAACCCAGCCTGGCTTCGGCGGCGCGTCATGCGCAGGTCTCTGGCCCGACTTTGGCCCGCGCGATTGCCCGCCTGGAAGCACGCCTGCACGTGCCTTTGCTGCTGCGTACGACGCAGGGTGTGAGCCTGACCGAGGCGGGCAACGCCTACATGACCGACTGTGTGCGCCTACTGGCCGCCGTGGACGCCGCCGAGGCCTCGGCCAAAGGCTTGCACGTGCAGCCCCAGGGCAATCTGCAGGTATTTTTGCCGGTGCTGTTCAGCCGCTACGTGATGGCGCCGGTGTTGGCGGCTTACATGGCCCGTTACCCTGACGTGCGTCTCGTCGCCCGCTATCACGACTATTACCCCAACCTGCACGAAGAGGGGCTGGACGTGGCGGTACTGGTGGGCGAACTGCCCAGTTCGTCGCTGATCGCCCGGTCGGTGGGGCAGGTGCGGCCTATCCTTTGCGCCAGCCCCGGCTACCTCGCCACTCATGGTGAGCCGATGCACCCCGATGACCTCAAGCGCCACCACCTGATCGCCAACGCCGATCGGGTGCACTGGGACTTTCAAGGTTATTCACTCAAGACCCGCGCGCGCCTGAGTTGCGCCACGGTGCAAGGCACGATCAATGCGGCCGTGCACGGTGCAGGGTTGATTCGCTGCCTGAGCTACCCGGTTCACGAACATCGGGTGAGCGGCCAATTGCGCCGCGTGTTGCCAGCCTTTGAAGGGCCGCCGTTGCCGGTGCACGTGGTCTACCGCGAGGGCCGCAATGCGCCGATGCGCGTGCGCAGTTTTGTCGACCACTGCGTGGCGGCGCTGCGTGAACATCCGGCATTTCAGTTGGCGTAATAGTGGATTGCCTGGCGTGGGTATTCTCTCGATGGGTGGCTGAGCTTAGCCTGGGCCCATCCACTATGAGGTGATCGCCATGAACCTGATCGAACAATCCCCCTGGCATGCCGGCGAACGGCAGATGCAGGAAAGTGCCGGCGTTGCCGAGCGCATGGCAGTGGTTGGGCCCAAGGTGATCCGTGATCATTTGCCGGAACAGCATCGGGATTTTTATCCGTTGCTGCCTTATCTGGTGCTCGGTGCGGTGGATGCACAGGGCATCCCGTGGGCGACACTGCTGGAAGGCGCGCCGGGGTTTGCCCATTCACCGGATCCGCAGACGTTACAGGTCGACAGCATGCCGTCCAAGGGTGACCCGGCGCTGCCTGCAATACTCCGTGGCGGGTCTGTGGGCCTGCTGGGCATCGACCTCAACACCCGGCGCCGCAACCGCATGAATGGCCGCATCGGCCGCCTCGATCACGAGGGTTTCTCGGTCGACGTGGTGCACACGTTCGGCAACTGCCCCAAGTACATCCAACTGCGCCCGGTCGATGCGATTGCGCGTAAACCCGGCACCCTGGCCGAGCGTTCCAACAGTCTGGATGATACGGCACAGGCCATGATCCGAAACGCCGACACCTTCTTCGTCGCAAGCTTCGTTGACGTGCAAGGCCAACGTTCGGTAGACGTCTCCCATCGCGGCGGCAATACCGGTTTTGTGCGCGTCGACGGCAACGTGCTGACCATCCCTGACTTCGCCGGCAACCTGTTCTTCAATACCTTGGGCAACCTGTCGGCGAACCCGGTGGCGGGGTTGTTGTTTATCGATTTCGAGTCGGGCGACGTGCTGCAGATTGCCGGGCGCACCTCACTGATCCTCAGCGGCCCCGAAGTGGCGGCGTTTGAGGGCGCGCAGCGGTTGTGGACGGTGACCGTTGAACATATGGTGCGCCGCCCGGCGGCATTGGCGTTGAGGTGGCAGTTTGCAGGGTTTTCGCCCCATAGCTTGGCGATGGGGAATTAATGCCAGGCCAGCGAACACGCTCGATCTAGTGTCTCATCCACCCCTGTCTGCGCGCGCCGATCAGTGCTTGTCAGCGGCAAAGTCGAAGACCAGTACGCCCTGTTGGCCTTCGGCAAGCAGTGGGCCGACAAACGTTTTGAATTCGGCATGCTTAGGGTCGTAGTACTTCGCGTCCTCTACAATCGGCGCCCCCACATAATAATTTCGATCACCCTCGGACTTGAAGCGCACCACGAAGGCTTGTTCAAACCCATGGTCTACACCTTCGCCGCTGTTCTGTTTGCCGGTGATGATGGATGTGATGTAACGCTTGCCTGACCGCTTGGCGATCTGTTCAAGCGCCAGAAAACGTTTTTTGACCTCGGCTTTTTGTTTGTCGGTGACCGTATCTTTATAGCGAAACAGCACGATATGTTCGACGCGGCCGGGTTTGTAACCCGGTGCAGTAAAGCGTTTAAGACCCTCGCGCGTTATTTCAGCCTGCAGTGTTTGTCTCTGGGTGGCGGCTTGAGCATCAGGCGCCGGCGTTTGTGCGAATGCTGCGTTGGTACCAAGCAGCAGCCCTGCGGTGAACAGTGTGGTTTGAAGAGTGTTACGAACAAAACGAATCATGGGGTCGTATCCTTATATTGGGTTGCTTCAATGTTGGCCATTGGCACTGTCTAATCTTGAGTACTGCCTGTGACACCTCACACTCTTCAGGACTGGCGCCGTGTGGCAGCGTATGACAGAGCTGTTAACCAGTTGGTCGGATGAAATCCGAAACCTGTGTAAGAGTAGTCTGTGTGGCGGGTGACGTAGGGCACAGCCCTGGCCGACAATCGCGATCACCCGCGCGGGGTCTACACCAGCCCAGTGGCGATGTATTGGTCGCCGAAAGCAATCGCCCGCCGATGCCTGAAAGCGCCACCGATGGCGGTGCCGGCCTGACCTTCTCCGATGCGTGTGGCATGCCGGCGGCGTTTGCCAATGGTGTGTTTGTCGGTGAGCACGGTTCGTAGAACCGCAACCCGCTGGCACGCCCATCGACTTCCTGACTGGTTTTCTCAACGCCGCAGGTGAAGCTCAAAGTCGGCCAGTGGGAGTGACCCTGGACGCACAGGGCGCGCTGCTGGTGGCGGATGACGTGGGCAATAAGGTCTGGCGGGTGACCCAACGCCGCCGCACCGCTGCGATGGCATCAACGGTGTCTCGCTGATAGACCGAGGTGTCTGCATCGCAGGCAAGCCAGCTCCCACAGCAAACCAGAGCACTGCGGTGCTGGCAGTTAAACTCGCTCCCACAAGGGACCACCGCTCTATTCAGCGACGGTATACGCCCGACACAGTTCTGCCAAAATGTTGCTGGATGTTGAACCGTCAGATTGAGCAAAGCCTATGGGTTAGCCTTGTTTTCCCACCGACAACAAGGACTCGTCATGCAACGTAAGGTCATCAACCCCACAACGGTATTCAACTCCCTGCAATACGGCTTCAGCCAGGCTATCGAAGTGCCTGATGGTCGGCGCATCCTGCTTTCCGGCCAGGTGGGTGTGGATGCCGAAGAGCGAACCGTCGGGCCTGGTATCGCCGAGCAAACCGCCACCGCGTTAGACAATATCGAAAAGGTGCTGGCCGAGGTCGGCGGCGATCTGGCCCATGTGATCATGCTGCGGCTGTACATCGCCGAGCCTGCGCGTGATCAGCAGGAGCCGATCGCGCAAGCCCTTCGCCAGCGTTTCCCGCACAACCCGCCGCCGTCTTCATGGATCATCGTCAGCGGGTTGTCGTTGCCGCAGTGGTTGATCGAGATTGAAGCGGAGGCGGTGATTGCGCATTAATCACCTCAGCGCCGTGACAGCACCGACGCATCCCCCCATGCGCCACCCAACGCCGTATACAGGTTCACCTCCGCCACCAACTGCGCCAACCGGTCCACAATCAGCGCCTGTTGTGAACTGAACAACGAACGCTGTGCATCGAGAAACGTCAGGTTGCTGTCCACGCCGCTGCGGTAGCGGTGTTGGGCCAGGTCGTAATAAGCCTGGTTGGCGGCGACGAAATCGCGTTGCGCCTCCAACTGGTCGTTGAAGGTTTGGCGGGCAGCGAGGCCGTCGGCGACTTCCTGAAACGCTGTCTGGATCGACTTTTCGTACTGCGCCACGCTGATGTCTTTTTGCAGTTTCGCGTAATCGAGGCTGGCGCGCAGGCTGCCGGCGTTGAAGATCGGCAGGTTGATCTGCGGCTGGAAGGTCCAGGTGCCCGAACCACCCTTGAACAGCCCCGACAGCTCCTTGCTCGCGCTGCCGGCATTGGCGGTGAGGGTGACCGAAGGAAAGAACGCCGCGCGGGCCGCACCGATATTCGCGTTGGCCGCCTGCAGTTGATATTCGGCCTGGAGGATATCCGGGCGCCGTTGCAGCAGGTCCGAGGGCAAACCGGCCGGCACGCGCGCCACCCAGTCAGCGGCGAGTGGCCGCGATGGCAGGTTTTCATCCACCGGGCCGCCCACCAGCAGGGCGAGGTTGTTGAGGTCTTGGGCGACTTGGCGTTCGTAACGGGCCACGCTGGCGCGGGTGCTTTCCACGGCCGTGCGCGCTTGCACCACGTCCAGCGCTGAAGCCTTGCCCGCGTTTTTGCTGCGGCTGGTGAGTTGCCAGCTGTGGTCGTTGGCTACCAGCGTCTGCTGGGCCAGGGCCAGCAGTTCCTGGTCGGCGCGCCAGGTCAGGTAGGCATTCGCCACATTGGCCACCAGGCTCAGTTGCGTGCTGCGCCGTGCTTCTTCGGTGCCAAAATACGTGAGCATCGCCTGTTCGCTGAGGCTGCGCACACGGCCGAACAGGTCCAGTTCATACGCGCTGAGCCCCAGGGTGGCGGAATAGTTGGAAGTGATCGCGGACTTGCCCGTGCCAGTCACGCCCCCCGGCAACTTCTGGCGTTTGCCGGCACCGCTGGCCGACACGGCCGGAAACAGGTCTGCACGTTGGATCCGGTACTGCGCCTGGAAGGCCTGCACATTCAGCGCCGCGACACGCAGGTCGCGGTTGTTGACCAGTGCCGCGCCAATCAGCTGTTGCAAGGCCGGGTCGTGGAACAGCTGCTGCCAGTCCGGTGTAACCGCCACGGTACCGGCCTGCGCCAGGCTGTAGACCCCGCCTTGGGGGTACTGCACAGGCACCGGCGCCGCCGGCCGTTGGTACTCGGGGATCAACGAACAGCCGCCGAGCATCCAGGCCATGCTTACGCTGGTGAGCATCCATTTATTCATCAGGCGCCAACCATCCATTTGGCCAAACCATGCCGGCCACTCACGCCCAACTTGGCAGCAGCGCGCTTGAGGTAGGTTTCGATCGAGCTGTTTTTCACGCTGAGTTTTTCCGCCATTTGCGGCACGGTGCCGCCGGTCAACAAGCCCAGGCACACCTCCTGCTCGCGCGCCGACAGGGTGATATCGCTGAGGGACAAACGCTTGTAGAACTCGCGCTGCAACTGCGATTGCTCAAGTGGGTTGTGGGCCGGCTCAATCGCGTTGTGCGACGCCTGGCGCAGGATCTGCGCATGCCGCTCCATCAGCGGCAGCAGGGTGTCTGACAGGCATTTGAGAAACGACAATTCGGCCAGGGAAAACCCCTGCTGGGTCGGCAGGCGATAGAACGAAATCACACAGCGGCGATTGCCCTGGCGCGAAACCAGGTTGCACTGGTGCGAACTGCCACGCGGGTGTTCGCTGTTGGTCTTGGCCTTCAACTGGATCAACAGCGGGTCCTGCATGCGCAGCATTTGCCGCAGCAGTGGGTGGTCCCTCAGCGGGTGTGCAGCCTGCGGCGCAGACACATCCTTTTTCAGCCCGGCACTGCCTAGCAGCTTGATCTCGCGCACGCTGTCGCGCAGTTCATCCAGGGTCCATTCACTGAGGTCAACCAGATGAATGGGCACCCACTTGTCCACCAAATGCAGCATGTTGGCAGCGAAGTCTTCGTGGCCGCTGTTTGAAATCAACTCTCCCATTTCGGCATAAAAATGCGGGCTGTGGGTGTCGCCAATACTACGGGTCAGACTCATAGCCATCTCATCCTTGATGTCGAAAACCGTCAACGGGCACCCTGGGTCCGCGTCGGGTCGCTCCGTACTGCTTGAACGTTACTCGGCGTTCGAGATTTTATTTAGCCATAGGGATTTGTCCTACGTATGTAGCGGAAACGAGGGACACAAGTTGACATAAAAACCACGTCATTAATTCGACGTTTCTGACGGGGTATTCCGCCTACGAAAAGCGCAGTGGATTTTTTATAGTGAATTAACTAGTTGATTAATAATGAGAAAATAATTTAATGGCAATCGTTCGGCGAGCTGGACATCGGCCAGATATAGCCAATCTCCTACAGCCCTTTAATCGTTTCAGCAATGAACCTTCAGCCAAGCCCATTTCCATCCGTTTGGATGTCCGGGTTTCGGGTGACAGACAGCCCCCGACCCCCATGCTCAAATCCGGCACATTCGTCGTAATGGGCCACCCTGCGCGGCCAGTGCCTGACACCCATGAGAAGGATCTTATGCAGCATTCCGCAAGCTTGCCGGCCAGCTTCCCCCTCACCGCCGCCCAACAGGACATCTGGCTCGACCAGATGCGTGTGGGCGACTCGCCGCTGTACAACATTGGTGGTTATTTGGATATTGCCGGTGCCATAGCACCGGACTTGATCCAACGCGCCGTCGAATTGCTGGTGGCCAAGCACGACGCGTTGCGTACCCAGCTGCACACCGACGCCCACGGCTTGCCCCGGCAAACCTTCGCCCCGGCGTTGGCGGTAGAGGTGACGCAGCACGACTTCTCCACCCGGCCCGACCCGCAGGCGGCAGCCCAGGCATGGATACAGGTGCAAATGGCCCGGCCCTATGCCATGGCCGGCGAGCCGCTGTTTGATTGTTTCCTGTTCAAGCTCGACGAAGACCACTACCGCCTCGGCATCCAGGCCCATCACCTGATTCTCGACGGCTGGGGCTTTGGCCAAATGGTGCAATCCCTGGCGCGCCTCTACACCGACCTGCAACACGGTCGGCAACCGGAGCCGCAGGCGCCGTCCTATATCGACTTTATCGACTCCGACCAGCACTACCTCCAATCCGCCCGTTACGCCCGCGACCGCGCCTATTGGCTGGACAAATACCAGCAACTGCCCGAGCCGTTATTGACGCCCCGGCACACCGCCCAAGCGCCGAGCAACACCTTCGTGGAAGCGTTCCCGGTGGCGCTGCTCAACCGCATGGAGCAAGTGGCCAACCGTTACCAGGCCTCGGCGTTCCATGTGTTGCTGGCGGCGATGTACGTGTATTTCACCCGCACCAGCCAGCGTGATGAGTGGGTGGTGGGGCTGCCGATTCTTAACCGCTCCAACGCGCGGTTTCGCGCCACTGTGGGCTTGTTCACCCAGGTCAGTGCGGTGCGTTTTCAATTCAGCGAACAGCTGTCGTTCAGCGCATTGGTGCGCGGCGTGCGCGACCAGCTCAAACAGGATTTGCGCCATCAGCGTTTTCCTTTAAGCGAGATGAACCGGGAGCTGGGCCTGCGCCGCAGCGGGCGCGGCCAGTTGTTCGACCTGTCGGTGTCCTTCGAGCAGGACGACCACGACCTGCGTTACGGCCAGGTGCAGGCCCGGGCGATCAAGGTGTCCAACCACCATGAACCGCTGCCGATTGCTATCCACCTGCGCAGCAACCGTTACCAAGCCACCGCGTGCCTGCACTGCGTGTACAACGAGGCGTACTTCAAGCACGACGAAGTGCAGGCGTTGGCACAGCGCTTTAGCTGGCTGCTGGAGCAAGGGCTGGAAAATACTGCGTTGACAGTCGCTGAGTTTTGCCTGGTGACGCCGGCCGAACAGGCGCAGTTGCAGCAGTGGAACGCCACCGCGCAGCCCAACGCTGCCACGCAAACCCTGCACGGGCGGATCGAAGCCCAGGCCACGCGTACACCGGATGCCGTAGCGGCGGTGTTTCAGGGCCGGCAACTGACCTACACCCAACTCGACCAACAAGCCAACGCCTTGGCCCAGCAACTGCTGGAGCACGGCGTACAGCCGGATGACCGCGTGGCGATTGTGGCCCGGCGCGGGCTGGACACTTTGGTCGGGCTGTTGGCGATCCTCAAGTCCGGCGCCTGCTATGTGCCGGTGGACCCGGCCCATCCCGCCGAGCGCCTGAACTATTTGCTGCACGACAGCGCCCCCGTGGCGGTGCTGACCCAGCAGGATTTACTGCATCGCCTGCCTGCCTTGGATGTTCCGGTGCTCCGCCTGGGCGGCCCGGCCGTGTACCTCGCCAACAGCCCGCGCGTCGCGGTCACGCCGTCCAATCTTGCCTATGTGATCTACACCTCCGGCTCCACCGGGCTGCCCAAGGGCGTGATGGTCGAGCACCACAGCGTGTTGAACCTGGTGGACTGGCACTGCCAGGCGTTCAACCTGCACGCGGGCAGCCACACCGCCAGCCTGGCCGGGTTTGGTTTTGATGCGATGGCCTGGGAAGTCTGGCCGGCGTTATGTGTAGGCGCGACGCTGCACTTGCCGCCGGCACAGGATGACGCGCTGGACCTTGATGCACTGCTGAGCTGGTGGCGCGCGCAGCCGTTGGAGGTGTGCTTCCTGCCGACACCGGTGGCCGAGTACGCGTTCAGCCAGCGCCTGGATCACCCGACCCTGCGCACCTTGCTGATCGGCGGCGACCGCCTGCGCGCCTTCCCTCGGGCGCAGACCTTCGAGGTGATCAACAACTACGGCCCCACCGAAGCCACGGTGGTCGCCACTTCCGGGCGTGTCGAGGCGGGCCGGCCGCTGCATATCGGCGCGCCTGTGGCCAATGCCAAAGTCTACTTGCTGGATGAGCATCAACGCCCGGTGCCCATCGGCGTGGCGGGGGAGTTGTACGTCGGTGGCAAGGGTGTGGCGCGGGGTTACCTGAATCTGCCTGAACTGAGTGCCGAGCGTTTCCTTGAAGATCCCTTTAATGATGGCCGCATGTACCGCACCGGCGATCTGGCGCGGTGGCTGCCGGACGGCAACCTTGACTACCTGGGCCGCAATGACGACCAAGTGAAAATCCGTGGCGTGCGGATCGAGTTGGGCGAAATCGAAGCCGCGTTGGCCACCCATCCGGCGCTCAAGGAAGCCGTGGTGCAGTGTCGCGAAGGGCAATTGCTGGCCTGGTTTATCGAGCAGCACAGCGTTGATATCGAAGCGCTGCGCGCCCATCTGCAAGCCTCGTTGCCGGACTACATGCTGCCTGTCGCCTATGTGAGGCTAGACGTGTTGCCCCTCACCGCCAACGGCAAACTCGACCGCAAGGCTTTGCCTGCACCCACGCAAGCCGCGTTCGTCACGCGCCTATTTGAAGCGCCGCACGAGGGCGCGGAAACCACCCTGGCGCAGATCTGGACCGAGCTGCTGCAGGTTCAGCAGGTGGGGCGCCACGACCATTTCTTCGAACTGGGCGGGCACTCGCTGCTGGCCGTGCAACTGGTGCAGCGCATGCGTGATGCCGGGTTGCGCGCCGACGTGCCGGTATTGTTCGGCCAGCCGACCCTCGCGGCGCTGGCAGCAGCCAGTGTTGGCCGCGAAGAGCAGGTGCCAGCCAATCGAATTCCGCTGGGTTGCACTCACATCACGGCAGATAAGCTCGCGCTGGCCGAGCTGGATCAGGCCAGCCTTGATCGCATCGTCGCGGGCATTCCAGGAGGGGCCGCCAATGTGCAGGAAATCTACCCGCTGGCGCCGTTGCAGGAAGGCTTGCTGTATCACCACCTCACCGACGAACGCGATCCGTACCAGCAACACGCGATGTTCAGCTTTGCCAGCCGCGAGCAGTTGGATGCGTTTGCCCAAGCCTTGCAACAGGTGATCAACCGTCACGACATCCTGCGCACCAGCCTGGTGTGGGATGCCCTTGAGCAGCCGATGCAAGTGGTATGGCGCGAAGCGCAGTTGCGGGTTGAACCCCTGCGCGCCCAGCCTGCACCGCTGGATTTGCGCCAGGCGCCCTTGATGGCCCTGGACTACGCCGAAGAACCGCACAACCAGCGTTGGATTGCTAAGTTACGCTTCCATCACCTGGTCAACGACGCCACCTCGACCACCGTGCTGGTGGATGAAATCCGCGCCCACCTGCTCGGCCAGCAGGCGCAACTGCCGGCGCCGGTGCCGTATCGCAACGTGGTCGCGCAGACCCGTTCACCGGCGCGTCAGGCTGCGCACGAGGCGTTCTTCCGCGAGCGCCTGGCCGATATTGACGAGCCGACTCTGGCGTTCGGCTTGCAGGACCGCCAGGTGGATCGGGCTGAAATTGAAGCGTTCGAACAGCCGCTCAGCGAGTCCCTCAACCAACGCTTGCGGGCGCAGGCGCGAGCCTTGGGTGTGAGTGCGGCCAGCCTGTTTCACCTGGCCTGGGCGCACGTGCTCAGCCGCGTCGCGGGCCGCGATGACGTGGTGTTCGGCACCGTACTGCTGGGTCGTTTGCAGGCGGGCGAGGGCGCCGACCGCGCGTTGGGCATGTTCATCAACACCTTGCCGTTGCGCGTGCGCCTGGCCGGGCAAACCGTGCTCGATGCACTCCACGACACCCACGTGCAGCTCAGCGCCTTGCTCGCCCATGAACAGGCCTCGCTCGCGTTGGCTCAGCGTTGCAGCAGCGCGTCGCCGCTGTTCAACAGCCTGCTCAACTACCGCCACACCTCTGCCGACACAGACTTGAACCTGGTGCCGGGCATTGCCTTGCTCAGCAGCGAAGACATCCTCAGTTACCCGCTGATGCTCACCGTTGACGACATTGCCAGCGGCTTTCGCCTCAAGGCCAAGGCGCCGCGCAAGGTCGGCGCAGAGCGCCTGCTGGGCTACCTCGACACGGCCTTGCACGGCCTGGCGCATGCACTTGAACACGCACCCAGCACGCCATTACGCGCCGTGCAGGTGCTGCCTGCCAGCGAACTGCACAGGCTATTGGTGGACTTCAACGCCACCGACACTGACTATCCCGAGACCCTCACGCTACCGGCGTTGTTCGAAGCCCGCGCGCGGCACATCCCGCATGCCATCGCGGTGCAGGCTGGCGAGCAACAACTGACTTACCGCGAGCTGAACGACCGCGCGAATCAGCTCGCCTTCCACCTGCGTGAGCGCGGGGTGCAGCCGGATTCGCGGGTGGCGCTGTGCGTCGAGCGCGGGTTGGATCTGGTCGTCGGTTTGCTGGGGATTCTCAAGGCGGGCGGCGCCTATGTGCCGCTCGACCCAGGCTACCCACGCGAGCGCCTGGCCTACATGCTCAACGACAGCCAACCGGTGGCGCTGCTGGTGCACGCCGCCACCCGCGAGCTGCCAGGCGAGGTGTTTATCCCGGTGATCGATTTTGACCACAACGGCTGGAGCCAGGCGCCCATCGGTAATCCTTCGGTGCCCGGCTTGACCGTCGCCAACCTGGCCTACGTGATGTACACCTCGGGCTCCACCGGCACGCCAAAAGGCGTGATGATCGAACACCGCGGCCTGGGCAACCTGATGCGCTGGGGCTCCCAGCTGTGCCCAAATGCCGAAGGCGGCGCCTTGTTGCAGCGTGCGCCGTTCAGCTTCGACGGCTCGGTGTGGGAACTGTTCTGGCCGCTCGCCAACGGTATGCGCCTGGTGCTTGCACGGCCCGATGGGCATCGTGAACCGGCTTACCTGGCGCAGGTGATTCGCGAGCAGCAGGTCACGGTGATCAAGTTCGTGCCGGCGATGTTGCAGCAGTTCCTCGAGCTGGAAGAGTCGGCCTTGTGCACCAGCCTCACCGACGTGCTGTGCGGCGGCGGCGAACTGACCCAAGCCCTGGCCCGTGGCGTGCAGGCGCGCTTGCCCAAGGTGCGTTTGCACAACGTCTATGGCCCTACCGAAGCCACGGTGGACAGCAGCGCCTGGACCTTGGAACCCGGCGAGCCTGTGCCTGCCCTGCAACTGCCGATTGGCCGGGCGATTAACAACACGCGTCTGTATGTGTTGGACGACCACGACGCGCCAGTGCCGATGGGCGTCAGCGGCCAATTGCACATCGGCGGCGTTGGCGTGGCCCGGGGTTATTTGGGCTTGGAGCAGATGACCGCCGAGCGCTTTATCGACAGCCCGTTTGTGGCCGGTGACCGGCTGTACCGCACCGGCGACTTGGTGCGTTACCTGTCGGACGGCAACCTGGAGTTCTTGGGGCGCAATGACTTCCAGGTCAAGCTGCGCGGCGTGCGGCTGGAGCTGGGTGAAATCGAGTCACGCCTGGCGGCGCACCCGGCATTGCGTGAAGTGGCGGTGCTGATTCGTGATGAGCGTTTGGTGGCGTACTTCACCCTGCGTGGGCAAGCGCCGGGCCTGGATGCCTTGCGCGCCTATGTGCTGGAGCAATTGCCGGAATATATGGTGCCGGCGGCCTTTGTGCAGCTTGATGTGTTGCCGCTCAACCCAGCGGGCAAACTCGATCGTAAGGCACTGCCCGAACCTGGGTTTGATGCAGTGGTCAGCCGGGCTTATGAAGCGCCCGTGGGCGAATTGGAAACCTTGATGTCAGGCATTTGGGCGGATGTGTTGAAGCTGGAGCGGGTAGGGCGGCATGACCACTTCTTCGAGCTGGGTGGGCATTCCTTGCTGGCGGTGAATCTGGTGGCGCGGATGCGTAAGGCTGGGTTGGAAGTGGATGCGCGGACTTTGTTCAGCCAGCCGACACTGGCGCAGCTCGCGGCTTGCACTGCGACACAGGTGCAACAGGTGGAAGTGCCTCAAACCGCCATCCCTCAACTCAACCGACGCCGCCGAATTTGAGTACTGGGCATGGCCAATGTGGGAGCTGGCTTGCGTGCGATGCAGGCACCTCGGTGTATCAGTGACACACCGTTGATGCCATCGCAGGCAAGCCAGCTCCCACATTTTTTTACAGTGTTTAGGTAGCAGCTCACCACAATTTCGAAGATTCAAGTCTTCTTTCTGCAATTAAAAGAGACACAGCTTACTGGCCCTTTACAAACCATGACCAAATGCCACTAACCCCAAGGTACACACTGATGAATCAGCCGAGGGTATGGAGCATTCGCAGGCGTAAAATCCAGTCGTACATTCAGTGGAACCACCTTCAGTGTCCTGACCACCGCACAGACAGCTATCACCGATAGCTCGGCGTACCCGTCTGGACGCCGCAAGATGTTGATCAAGAAGGTGCATATGACCCTGTCCGTTAGTAATTCTCAGCCTCAAGGCTTTTATCATCACGCGCATAAAACCAGCCACCCCAATGCGCAAACCCCAACGTTAACCTTCGATACAAACCCCGTTCGTACGGTGTCTACACTCTCGCCAAAGCCCCCGGCAGTGCTAGGTGAACTCAACGTGTCGAACCTGCCTTCGCGCGAGGAAGCCAGGCCCGCGGATGATCATCGCTCAGCAATGGAGGTCTACTACGACAACCCAATTTTGAGCCGGGGAATACTCTCGGCGAGTTGGGATAGAAGTGCGCAAGGTCAGGCGCGCAGGGCTACATTGATTGATGATCTGAAGGGGCAGGTGGGTGACTTTAGCTCCGACAATACTGACCCCCAATCTCGTGCTGACGCCATGTTTCGCCTGGCACGTGTGGTTAATTACATTGATAACGATGCCGGCGTAGAAAGGGTCGGAAGCGCGCGGATTGGAGATGGTTTTTTGGACACTGTCGGCTCCCATCGTTCTTCCTCCGAAGCGGGCCGCCTGATGGCGTTCGGTAGGCGTGGTTATGACGCGCTGGAGAGTTTTTCCATCGGCCGAGCGATTGATGACAAGCGCACGGTGGAAGAAATTACAGCGGGCCCTTTGTTCAAGGGGCTTTACGCGGCCCTGAATGATGAAGAACTGGACGCCTTCAAGTCGCGAGTAGGCGGGGATTGGGAGCGCGCCTCTCTCCCTCCTTCCGTCAGAGCTGATCTTGCTGCTACTGCAGAGCGAGTGCTGCAAATCATCGACAGAAAAGGTGGCGAAGAGTCGACCCCCGATAACGGCAAGATAGATGGTCTGTCAATTTGGGTTCCCCTTATTTCTGAAGCGTTTCTATCGAGCGTCCATTACACGCGCCCGGGCTCTGAAGCGGCCCGGGTGGGACAGTTCGCCAATAAAGGTTTTTCCGCTTTACACCAAAAGTAATAGCGCTCTGCGGGTGGAGGCTTTGATAGTCACCGACGCGTACCAACCCCACGCCGGCCCACAAGTTGGCTGACACTGCCAGCTGCCGCGTGCAGAAGTTCGGCGGTGCGTGCGTAGTGGGCGTCGTGTTCGCGAAGGTCGCCCTGGGCGCGTACGGCCACCCACTGAGGTTGGAAAAACCGCAGGCGGTGCTGGCGGCGTTCCACACACTGATGAATGCCCGTGGCCTTCTGATGGGGCCTGTCAGCGTGGCACAGGAATGAATGCCACGCTGCCGCCTGAACGTTTCTGAAACAGCCGCTCGCCATTGTCCGGCTGCGTGGTAATCACCTTGTGATCCGCGCCCAGGTAGGCCAACGGCGTCGGGTCGTCCTTGGAGTACTGCGCGACGATGATGGTGTGCTGCGGGTCAAACCCCTGGCCGCTGGTTTTTACCAGCCAGGCCATGAGTGCGGCGCTGTCGCCCTGGCGCGGGAAGTCTTGGTTCTCGCTCACGTAGTAGAACGGTTTGCCGCCATTTTGCAGGTACATCGGCAACTTGTTATCGACCTCCACCAGCACCATCTGCCATTGATTCCACGGCGCGCTTTTCACCGCCTCGGCTTGCACATCCTCGGCAAAGCGGGTTACGCCGCCATTGCCGGTGGTCCAGGGGTAGAGCACGCCCAGCAGCAACAGCAACAACCCGGCGGTGATGCCAAAACCCTTTTGCCAGCGCGGCCAACTGGCCGGTTTTTTCTGCAGGCGTTCACTCAGCCACCAGGCGCCCAACAATTGGGCAAACGGTACCAGCGGCAGCACGTAGTAACTGCGGCGGCTGCCGCTGGCGGTAAAGAACACAAACAGCAGGCCCAGGCCCCATACCAGCCAGCGCACGTTGGGTGGCGTTTGGCGCCAGTGACGCAGCGCCAGCCACACGCCGAGCAGCCAGCACGGCGCCCAGGGCAGGGTGTAGGCGGGCAGGTAGATCAGGTAGGTGTAGATCGGCCCCATATGGTCGAACGGGTCGAAAAAACGCACCACGTTTTCCTTGAACACCAGGTCAAGGCCGCTCTCGCCGTAGGTCGGCGCCCCATACACATGCGACAGCACGAAGGGAATCGCATAGAACGCCGCGGCAATCAGCATCGCCAGCAGCAGGCGCAGGTTGAGGTGGCGTTTGTAGCGGTGTTCGCTGAGCAGGTGCGGCAACAGCACCAGGCCCGGCAGCACAAAGCCGATCAAGCCTTTGAACAGCGACGTCGCCGCCAGCAGCAGAAAAAACACCGTGTAGCGCCCCAGCCGGGTGTCATCCGGCCCGCGCCAATACCACCACACCGACGCCAGCACGCCACACACAGTCAGTACATCGGCGGTGGCGACCCGCGCCCAGAACAGAAAGTAGAAGGTGGTGGCCAGCATCCAGCCGGCGATCAGCCCGGTGCCTTTACGAAACAGGCGTTCGCCGATCAGGTACACCAGCCAGACGCTCAACCACGCCGCGATCACCGACGACAGGCGCAGCGACCACGGGCCAAGCCCGCCCATCAGGTTGGCAGAGGCGGTGATCAGCCAGTAGGACGGCAGCGGCTTGTCGTAGTACGGCGCGCCTTTGAGATAAGGGTCGAAGTAGTCGCCACTCTGCAACATCTGCAATGCGATGTTGGCCCACCGAGTTTCCGGCCCCCACAGGTCGCGACTGCCCAGCCCCAGCAGCAGAAGCAGCGCCGAGACGCCCAGCAGCAGCACCAGGGCGCCGCGTTCGGTTTTCCAGAAACTCATGGGCTTACTCGCCGTGGGCGTAACGTTAAGGAATTTTCGGGTAGATGATCAGTAGCATGGCGCCTTTGCGATAGCGCTTGCCTCCCGGCGGCAATTGCCCTTCTTCGCGATGCTCGCTGGTGCTTCTGACGCGCATCAGCACCCCGACCGAACCTTGCTGGCGCGCATCGGCGAGCCAGGTCTGAATGCTGTCCAGATCGACTTTGCGGTGCACCGAATCCGCATATTTGAGGCCGTAGCTCAGTTCGCCCCGGGTGTCATAAAAAGCCACTTCAGGCCGCCGCAGTCGCCAGGACAATGCGGACGCCGAGCCCAGTTCATTGCTGATAAGAGCATGGGTTTGTTGCAGTTCATCCAGATGCTGGAGGACGAACTGATCGGGCATTGCGGTATCCGTGACTTCTTCCGGCATGCCAGCCGGCAGCAGGGCGACCAGCAAGCCGATGCCCAGTGCGGGCATGGCCCACAGCGTCAGCGGGCGGAAGGCTTGCAGCACGTTGGCCAGTATCCAACCCAGCAGCACGATAAAGGTCAGGGACAGGCTGTACATCTCAGCGTGGCTGTTGCTGTACAGCGGGTCATCGATTTGCAGGTAAATCAGTGCCGCCATCGCAGCCACGCCGATGGCGAGGTTGAGCAGGCCGTTGACCCGCAGGGCGCGGATTTTGCCGCGGTTGATCAGGTCGGTCACGGCATGGCCCATCAGCAACGCCAGCGGCAGCAGGCACGGCATGATGTAGGTGGGCAGCTTGCCGTTGCTCAGGCTGAAAAAAACCAGGGGCAGCAGCAACCACAAGCCGAGGAAAATAATCGCCGGCTGGCCTTTGTCTTTCCAGGCCTTGAGCGCTGTGCTTGGCAACAACGCCGCCCACGGCAGGCACGCCACGACCATGATCGGCAGGAAGAACCACCAGGCCCGCGCATGCTGTGCTTTGTCGGAGGAAAAGCGGCGGATGTGCTCGTGCCAGAAAAAGAAGCGCCAGTAGTCCGGTTCCTGCAGATGAATCGCCCACACCCACGGCAGGCACAGCAGCAGCGCGACCCCAATGGCGATCGGGCCGTAGCGCAGCAATTCACCCAAGCGTCGCTGCCAAAGCATGTACGGCACGGCAATCAGCACGGGCAACAGCCAGGCCAGAAAGCCCTTGGTCATAAAACCCATGGCGCAGGCCACGCCCAGCACTGCCCAGGCGCCCATCCGGCCACGCGAGGTGCGGTTGTCCAGCGCAAACCACAGCGCAACCAGGCTGAGGTTGACCCATAAGGTGAATTGCGGGTCGAGGTTGGAGTAACCCGCTTGCCCGGCCACCAGCCCAAAGCTCATGTAGAGCAGGGCGCAGGCGAAGCTCTTGCGTGGGTCGTTCCACAGGCGGCGTGCGATGAGGTAAGCCAGTATCACGCTCAGGCCGGTGGTCAACGCCGAGGCGATGCGCACGCCGAACAGGTTTTCGCCAAACACTGCCTGGCCAAGGGCGATCAGCCAATAGCCGGCAGCGGGTTTTTCGAAATAGCGCACACCCATGAAGTGCGGTGCGACCCAGTTGCCGCTCAGGAGCATTTCCTGGCTGATCTGGGCGTAGCGGGTTTCATCCGGGGTCCATAAACCGTGCAGGCCCATGGGCAATAGATAAAACACGGCGAAGGCCAGTAACAATAGCGGTAAGGGTTTCAGGCGGGTCATGAAAACGTCGCTCCTTGACGTTTAAAGGTGAAGTAAGGGGGCAGGTTAGTAAGAGTAGAAAGGATCACAAAGTTCACTAAGTCGATGAAAGTATTCATGACGTCCAGAAGTAACAGGTGCAACTAAACTTGCCAGAGCAGGCCTGTCGTATTCCTGAACATGGGACGTGATATATGTAAAAAAGTGTTAGAGCTTTTTCAGTACGGCGGCCCAGGCTTGGCTGTTCATGATGCCCAGTGTCTCGAACTTGCCGTTGGTTTTTACGCGTATGAACAGGGCGCTGCCGTACTGAGGGAACGCCGCGCGGGGGAAGCCCAGCGTGGTTTCGAAATCGGCGATACAGCCACTGTGGGTGACAAAAACCAGGTTGCGTGCGGGCTGTTTGTGGCTGAGCAGTTCTTCGCCCATGTCCTTGCCGCAGATAGCTTTTTCGCTGGTAGTCAGATCGGCTGCTTTGCCGAACATAAACTGCGAGGTCTGAACGGTGCGCAGGGCGGGGCTGGCAAGCACATCGCTGTAGCCCATGCCCAGCTTCGTAAAGGCCTTGCCCAGCTCTTGGGCGCGTTGAGTGCCTAAGACTGTCAGGCCTTCAGGTGAACCGAAGCAGGGGTTTGTCGAGCGGTCGCATCGCTCTTCGTGGCGCACCAGCACAATCAGGTCGCCGTCGCGCCAGGCGGGCAGCACTTGTGAGGTCAGCAAGCGATTGCCGACGCCCAGGTCACGCGGCGATGACGGCCACATCAGGAAAGCGGTGAGCAGCAGGGCAATGACGGCGAGACCCGCCCACCACTTTTGCATTTTTTTGAAATAGCCCCGGCGTGAGCGCGGTTTGGTCAGAGTAAGGTCAACCACATCATTCACCATGGGCACTGTCAGCAGTGTTTTTTATTAAGTAGGCGCAACGCATTGACGAATTCCCATAAGGGAATGGGAGGCTGTCACAGGGCTGCTGTCTTTTTGCTGAACATCTGGCGGTTAAAAGTTGCCGTGGCTGGCAACTAATAAGTTGCCGAGTATCGGCGCGTGGCGGGCAATTTAGAGGGGCGAGGGTGGGCAAGCAGTGAAATCCATGTGAAAAATTTGCGTAGGGCCGACGGTCAGCCGTTATGCTCGTTCGGAGTCCTTCGAACGAGCGTTCTTATGTTGCAGGTGCAAGGTGTCCTAAAAAGCTACGCCACCCCGCAGGGCCCGCTTGCAGTGCTGGCGGGCGTTGACTTGTTCCTGGGTGAGCGTAGCAGCCTGGCGCTGATGGGCGAGTCCGGCAGCGGAAAAAGCACATTGCTGCATCTGGTGGCCGGGCTTGATCAGGTGGATGGCGGCAGCATTCAGGTGGGCGAGCAGCGCCTGGACCAACTCAGCGAAGCGCAGCTGGCCCACTGGCGGCGGACTGAAATCGGCCTGGTGTTCCAACAGTTCAACCTGATCGGCAGTTTGCGCGTGGACGACAACCTGGCATTCCAGGCGCGGTTGGCGGGGCGCTTTGATCCGCAGTGGCAGGCGCAGTTGGTGGAGCGCCTGGGGTTGGGCGATTTGCTCAGGCGCTATCCCGAGCAACTGTCCGGCGGCCAACAGCAACGGGTTGCGGTGGGGCGTGCGTTGGCGTCGCGCCCTGGCTTGCTGCTGGCCGATGAGCCGACCGGCAATCTCGACGAAGCCACCAGCGATGAAGTGCTGCAACTGTTGCTCGACCTGTTGCGCGACAGCCCCACCAGCCTGTTGATGGTCACGCACAGCCCGCGCATCGCCGCGCGCCTGGACCAGCAAGTGGTGTTGCACCGCGGTCGTGTCGTGCCTGCGGACGCGCGCTGAGATGGCGGTGTTTTATTGGGCGTTGCGTGCGCTGATCAGCCATTGGCGGCGCCACCCGGTGCAGTTTTTCAGCGTGCTGACCGGCCTGTGGCTGGCGACCGCGCTGTTGACCGGTGTGCAGGCCCTTAACAGCCAGGCGCGGGACAGTTATGCACGCGCCAGCCAACTGATCGGCGGTGAGCCGCAAGCCAGCCTGAGTGCGCCAGACGGCGCCAGCTTCCCCCAAGCACTGTTTGCCGAGCTGCGCCGCGCTGGTTGGCCGGTGTCGCCGGTGGTGCAGGGCCGGTTGCTGCTCAAGGGGCATGAAGCACAACGCCTGCAGCTGATGGGCATCGACCCGCTGTCGTTGCCCGGCGGCGGCGCGGTGGCGGGGCAGCGCTTGAGCCAGGCGCAAATGCTGGCTTTTTTCAACCCGCCGGGGCGTACCTGGATCGCACCGCAAACCTTGTTGGCCCTGGGGTTGCACGAAGGTGAGCAACCGCTGACCGCGAGCGGGCAGGCCTTGCCGCCGTTGCAGGCTCAACCGGACATGGCGCCGGGCCTGTTGCTGACCGATATCGGCTTCGCCCAGTCGCTGCTGGAAATGCCCGGCCAACTGTCGCGCCTGCTGCTGGACAAGGCCTTTGCCGCCCGCCATCCCACACCGCCTGCCGCGCTGCAACTCAAGCAGGGCGAGGACAACAACCTTGCGCGCCTCACCGAAAGCTTTCACCTGAACCTCGACGCCCTGGGCTTTTTGTCGTTTGTGGTGGGCTTGTTTATTGTGCACGCCGCCATCGGCCTGGCACTGGAGCAACGCCGTGGATTGCTGCGCACCTTGCGTGCCTGCGGGGTCAGTGCGCGCATGCTGATCCTGAGCCTGGGCGTCGAACTCGGCGTGTTGTCGTTGCTCGGTGGCGTGCTCGGCGTCGCCAGCGGTTACCTGCTGGCCAGCCTGTTGCTGCCGGATGTGGCCGCCAGTTTACGCGGCCTTTACGGCGCCGAGGTGCCGGGCCAATTGAGCCTCAGCCCATGGTGGTGGATGGCCGGCTTGGGCCTGAGCCTGCTCGGCGCATTGCTCGCAGGTGGCAGCAGCCTGTGGCGGGCGGCGCGTTTGCCGCTGCTGGCGCTGGCCAATGCCCAAGCCTGGCATGACGCGCACGGGCGCTGGCTGCGGCGCCAGGGTTGGGTGGCGGCGACCGCGCTGGTGATCGCGCTGCTGGCGCTGTGGCTGGGCGACAGCCTGGCTGCCGGGTTTGTGTTGATGGCGGCTTTGCTGTTGGGGGCAGCGCTCGGTTTGCCGGTGGTGCTCAACGGCCTGCTGACGGCGGTGCTCGGGCGTAGCCGTTCAGTGCTCGGTCAGTGGTTTTTGGCCGACTGCCGCCAGCAGTTGCCGGCCTTGAGCCTGGCGCTGATGGCGTTGCTGCTGGCCTTGGCGGCGAACATCGGTGCAGGTTCGATGACCTCGGGCTTTCGCCAGACCTTCAATAACTGGTTGGAGCAACGTCTCACGGCCGAGCTGTACCTCAACCCGCAAACCCCGGCCCAGGCCGAGCAGCTCAGCACCTGGTTGGCGCAGCAACCGCTCGTGCAAGCGGTGCTGCCCACCTGGCAGGTCGCGGTGCAGTTGCAGGGCTGGCCGGCGGACGTGTTCGGCGTGGTCGACGACCCCACTTATCGTCAGCACTGGCCGTTACTGGAGCGCGTGAGCGAGCCTTGGGACCAGTTGCTGCAAGGCGACACGGTGATGCTCAGCGAACAACTGGCGCGGCGCTTGAAGGTGCGACTCGGCGATGCGGTCGTTATTCCCACGCCTGAGGGCGTGTGGTCACCCAAGGTGGTGGGGGTTTACGCCGACTACGGCAACCCCAAAGGCCATCTGCTGGTCAATGCCAAGCACCTGCTGGCGCACTGGCCGGGGCTGACACCGGCCCGCTTCAACCTGCGGGTGCTGCCGCAGAATGTGCCGCCGCTGGTGCGCGAGGTGCAACGTGCGTTTGCATTGGAAGACAGCCGCATCGTCGATCAACAGCAACTCAAAGGCTGGTCGAGCCAGGTGTTCGAACGCACCTTTGCCGCAACGGCTGCGTTGAACAGCCTCACCCTCGGTGTCGCCGGGGTGGCGTTGTTTATCAGCCTGCTGACCCAGAGCCAAAGCCGCCTGGGCCAACTCGCACCGCTGTGGGCGCTGGGTGTGACGCGTCGGCAATTGATGGTGCTCAACCTGGGCCAGACCTGGCTGCTGGCGGTGCTGACCTTGGTGTTGGCGTTGCCGTTGGGCCTGCTGCTGGCGTGGTGCCTGGACGCGGTGATCAACGTGCAGGCATTCGGCTGGCGCCTGCCGTTGCAGGTATTCCCGTGGCAGCTTGCGCAATTGTTGGGGCTGGCGCTGCTGGCCACCTTGCTGGCCTCGGCCTGGCCGCTGTGGCAGTTGTACCGCAGCCGCCCGGCGGATTTGCTGAGGACGTTTGCCAATGAAGATTAAAGCGCTGCTGTGGGCTGCTGTGTTGCTGCTGACGGCCTGTGACAAGGCGCCAGCGCCGCCAGAAAGCTTCGCAGGCCTGGGCAACGATGCCGCGGACTTTGCCCAGGTGGTGCCCGGTAAAGTGTTCAGCTTTCCTGAGGATCACGGCCCCCATGATGGCTTTCGCATCGAGTGGTGGTACGTCACCGCCAACCTCAAGGACGCCCAAGGCAATGTGTTCGGCGTGCAATGGACGCTGTTTCGCAACGCGCTGAAGGCGGGGCCGACGCAGCCCGGCTGGCACGACTCCACCATCTGGCTTGGCCACGCCGCCGTGACGTCCGCCACCCAGCACTACGCCGCCGAACGCTTCGCCCGTGGCGGCATCGGGCAAGCGGGGGCCCAGGCCGTGCCATTCAATGCCTGGATCGACGACTGGAATTTCGTCACCCGCCCCGGCGCCGTGAGCGCCTTGGCGGATATGCAACTCACTGCCTGCGGCCCGCAGTTCGCCTACGACTTGCACCTGACCTCCAGCCGCCCGTTGGTGCTGCAAGGCGATAACGGCTACAGCCGCAAGTCCGATCAGGGGCAAGCGTCCTACTACTACAGCCAGCCATTTTTTACCGCGACCGGCAGCGTCAGCATCGACGGCAAGACCTACCAGGTCAGTGGCCCCGCCTGGCTCGACCGCGAATGGAGCAGCCAACCTCTGGCGGCCAGCCAAACTGGCTGGGACTGGTTTTCCCTGCACCTGGACCGTGGCGAGCAGTTGATGCTGTTTCGGGTGCGGCAAAAAGACGGCGCGGGTTACCTGACCGGCACCTGGATCGACCCGCAGGGCCACACCCAGACCCTGCGCAATGAAGATATTCAGCTCACACCCTTGTCCACCACCGCCATCGACGGGCGTCCTGTCCCTACGCGCTGGTCGCTGAAAATCCCAAGCAAACACCTGGATATCACCCCCCAGGCCGTCAACCCGAAGGCGTGGATGAACCTGAGCATCCCGTACTGGGAAGGGCCCGTGCAGTTTGAAGGTGGCGTGGGCTATCTGGAGATGACGGGGTATTAAACGCGCCTTTTTGTAGGCGCTGTTTCTCTGCCAGGCGGGCAGCAACTCTGGGGACGAAACCGGCGACGCGTCAGGTTTAGTCGCATGGGACTAATGATTGATAGGGGCTTTAGAAGACGTTCGTTTTTCTGCACCTATTTTTCCAGGCGACTATTTTTTTCAAAAAAAGCACTGTTCATTTATCCAGTAGTGTCCTACATTTCACCCTAGGTGACCGGATGTCACCTGAGCTTCAATTTTTTAACTATGGATGGATAAAAAATGAAATCGAAAAAAGCCTTTATGCTGGGCGCGGCCATGGTGGCCTCCTGCTTCGTTTCGGCCTTCGCCCTGGCCGAACCAAGCCTCCCGAAACTCAGCGCAGAAACGCTCAAGCAGGCCGTGGGTAACGCGCTGAACCCCGGCGGTACGCTGGAGTCGATCCAGGTCTCGGACGCGCTCAAGCAAAAGCTCAACGCGGCGAAGGCCGGCAAGGCCAAGGCGCCTGCGAGCAAGGCGGCCCCCAGCAACGTGGCGGTCGACACCAAGGTTGGCGAGTTGAAGAAACCCGACCAGGCGCAAATGAAAGACGCTGCGATTGCTGCATTCACGCCGCTGTTTCCAACCCTGGATATCAACACGCTGTACACCCTTACCGGGGTGGAGACCGGTGCGCAAATCGCCTACCACTTCAACCTGCCGAAAAACGCGCGGGTCCAGGTACAGTTGCTGAACCAGAGCGCCGGTACCGACATGTCATTGACCCTGTTCCACGATGATGGCCAGGGTAACCTGACGCCATTGGGCACCTCCGATAACGCTGGCAATGCCGATGAATACCTCAACGGTGTGCTGGCGGCCGGTGACTATTACTGGTTCATGGTGGCCAATACCGCGAGCAACTCGCAGTTCAGTTTCGGCGTGGCGGTGGATAGCAATATCGATGCTTATGAACCCAACGACACCCCGCAAACCGCATTTGCGCTGCCGGATGGGTTGAACCAGGTGTCGGGCAACCTCGATAGCGTCAACGATGTCGATTACTTCGACTTCACCTCGTTGCGCGGCCAAGGCGTGGGTATGTTCCTCGGCGATGACGGCGCGGGCACACGCAACCAGTGGATTTTCGAGCGCTTTGATGGCAATAACTGGGTGGAAGTCCCGCAAGGTTCCACCTCGACTTACCCGAACTTGACCCCGGGCTACACCGTCAAGGTGCGTGTGCGGGCCAACCCGGCGGTAGCACTGAACCCGCAGGCGCAATATAAGTTGAGCCTGGGTTCGGCGCCACGCCTGGACCAGTACGACGTAAACGGCGACAACGTGGTGCGCATCCCCAGCTCGATCTACCAACTGGCCACCCAGGCGGCGCGCAGCCTGAGCTGGAGCACCCGATGGTCTGACAGTACCGGTGCACCCTTGCGCGGTGTCACCCCGGTACTTCGGGTCGACAAGCGCTTCAGTGGCCCCTACAACTGGGTCAATTACGAGGCCAGGACCGGCATCACTGGTGCAGCTTCGGGCAATGTCGACCTGGGCACTTGCTCCGGCGACTACCACGTGGTCTACCCGGACAGTGGGTCCGGCCAGACGTACAACTGGGATACCTGGTTCAACGAGGGTGGCTGGCGCATCGAGCTCAAGGAGTTTCCGGGTGTGGGCGTGGGCGGCAATATCTCGCAGTACGTCAGCCTGGGTCATATCTGCAGCCAGCGCATCGTGCGCTGATCGATTGACTTGAGTGAGGCAGGGGGCAGTCCATTTGGACTGCCCCTTTTTCGTTGGTGAGCGCCTACTTTGAGTTGTCGCGTGGGGCAGGCTCCCAGTGCAGGGTGCCGAACAGGTAATCCATCAGCGGTAGCACGATATTGAAATTGCGCCCCTGCATCAGCTCGCGCCGATGATGCAGGGCGTGCAGTTGGTGCATCTGGCGAATCCAAGGCAGGCGTGCCACGCGGTGTTCGGCGGGCAGGTGTTCGCAGGCGTGGAACACTTCGTAAAGCAGATAGCCCAGGATCATGCACCCGGCAAACAGCCCGGCGACGTTCGGGCTCAGGTGTTTGAGCAGCCACCAGGCGGGGAAGGTGATAGCCAGGCTATGCAGCACTATCAGCCAGGCGGGGAACAGGATCACGCGCCAGTCCCGGGGGCTGTCGTAGGTCATATGGCCGGGGGTGAAGAAGCTGTGATGGTCGCCGGTGTGGCGCGCGTAAAACAGTTTGGCGAGGGCGTGTTTGTGGTGGCCGAGGTGGCGGTGGACGAGGTAGATACACAGGTTGAAGAACACCAGGGTCAGGGGCACCGTCAGCCACTGGAGTGGGGTGATGTGTTCGGTGGAGGACCAGGCCAGGGTGATGCAGAAAATGCCGTAGCCGAGCACGAAACAGGCGTGGAGCCATGGGTTGTAATGGGGATTCACGTTGGCGCGATAACGGGCGCGGAAGGTCTCGGTAGGGTGGGCCATGGCGGTCAGCTCGGTGTTTTTTGTTAGAGGGTGAGCTTAGTTGGTGGTGGGGAATGTGCGAGTTTTTGCCGGCTACGCGATCAAAGGTGGGAGCTGGCTTGTCGGGTCGCCGCACCGCTGCGATGCAGGTACCTCGGTGTACCAGGCATAGCGAGTGGATGCCATCGCAGGCAAGCCAGCTCCCACATTTGATCAGGGTGGGCCAGGAAGGGTATCCAGCCCCGGGCGACCAATGGGGGCTTGCACAGCCTCCATTTACTTGCTAGTTTCTCGCAAAATGTTATCGATAACATTTGCTCTAAAAATAAAAACAAAACAGAGAACTACGCCATGAAAATGCTCCCGAAGACCCTGTGTTTACTGGCTGTTAGCATCACCCTCGGCTCTACCTCCCCAGCGTTCGCCGACGCCGCCAAACCCATCCGTATCGGCGCCTCCTTCCAGGAAATCAACAACCCCTATTTCGTCACCATGAAAAACGCCCTGGAAGAAGCCAGTGCAACCATCGGTGCAAAACTGATCATCACTGACGCTCGCCACGACGTGTCCAAGCAAGTCAGCGACGTCGAAGACATGCTGCAAAAAGGCATCGACATCCTGCTGATCAACCCCACCGATTCGGTCGGCGTGCAGTCGGCGGTCAAATCCGCCCACGCCGCCGGTGTGGTGGTGGTCGCGGTAGACGCCCAGGCCGACGGCCCGCTGGACTCCTTCGTCGGTTCGAAGAACTTCGACGCCGGCTTCCAGGCCTGTGAATACCTGGCCAAGAATATCGGCGACAAAGGCAACATCGCGATCCTCGACGGCATCGCCGTGGTGCCGATCCTCGAGCGTGTGCGCGGCTGCAAAGAGGCCGTGGCCAAGCACCCGGACATCAAAATCGTGAGCATCCAGAACGGCAAGCAGGAACGTGACCAGGCGCTGACCGTCACCGAAAACATGCTGCAGGCCCAGCCCACGCTCAAAGGCATTTTCAGCGTGAATGACAACGGCTCCCTCGGCGCGCTCTCGGCCATCGAAGCCAGTGGCCTGGACGTGAAACTGGTGAGCGTCGACGGCGCGCCGGAAGCGATCAAGGCGATCCAGAAACCCGGCAGCAAGTTCATCGCCACCTCGGCGCAATACCCGCGCGACCAGATCCGTCTGGCCCTGGGCATCGCCCTGGCCAAGAAGTGGGGCTCGCAAGTGCCCGCCACCATCCCGGTGGACATCACCTTGATCGACCAGGCCAAAGCCAAGGACTTCAGCTGGTAAATCGCCCAGGCCCCATGTGATCCGTGGGGCCTAGGTCATTCCTTCTGAATACGAGGTCGGTGGTATGAGCAGTCTTCTCAAGCTGGAAAATATCTGTAAGCGTTACCCGGGCGTACAGGCCCTCAAGGCCATCAACTTGCAAGTGGAGCGCGGCGAGATTCATGCTTTGCTCGGCGAAAATGGCGCGGGCAAGTCGACCCTGATGAAGATCCTCGGCGGTGTCGAACATCAGGACGAAGGGCAGATCCTGATCGACGGCCAGGCGCAGCAGTTCGCGACCTACCGCGATGCGATTGCCGCCGGTATTGGCATCGTGTTCCAGGAGTTCAGCCTGATTCCCTACCTCACGGCGGTGGAAAATATCTTCCTCGGCCACGAGTTGAGCAATCGCTTCGGCCTGCTGCGCAAGCGCGAGATGGTCGAGGCGGCCGAGGCGTTGTTCAAGCGTTTGGGCGTGAGCATCGACCTGCAATGCGCGGTCAAGCACCTGAGTGTGGCCGAGCAGCAGTTTGTCGAAATTGCCAAGGCCCTGGCCCTGGATGCGCGCCTGCTGGTGCTTGATGAGCCGACCGCGACGCTGACGCCCAGCGAAGCCGAGCTGCTGTTCGAGATCATGCGCGAACTCAAGCGCCAAGGCGTGGCGGTGATTTTTATCTCTCATCACCTTGAGGAAATCTTCCAGGTTTGCGACCGCATCAGCGTATTGCGCGACGGCGGCAATGTCGGCGTAACCGATGTGGCTGACAGTGACATCGACCGCCTCGTCGAGATGATGGTCGGCCGTCGCCTGGAAAGCAGTTTTCCGCCCAAACCGACCACAGCGCGTGGCCCGTTGTTACTGGAGGTCAAGGACATCCAACTGGTGCGTAACGGCCCCCACAACAGCTTCCAACTGCACAAAGGCGAGATCCTCGGGTTTGCCGGTTTGGTCGGTTCCGGCCGCACTGAACTGGCACTGGGCATGATGGGCGCGCTGCCCTCAGTCAGCAAAGAGGTGTGGCTGCGTGGCGAAAAAGTCACCCTTGATGACCCGGCCCAAGCCCTGGCCCACGGCATCGGCCTGCTGCCCGAAAGCCGCAAGAGCGAAGGCTTGATCACCGATTTCAGCATTCGCGAAAACATCTCCCTGAACAACCTGCCCAAATACCAGAATGCCTCGGGGCTGATCGACAAGGCCAAGGAGTGCGCCAGCGTCGAAGACCTGATGCGCCAGCTGTCGATCAAAGCGCCCAGCGGCGAGAGCCGAGTGTTCAACCTCAGCGGCGGCAACCAGCAAAAGGTTGTGATTGCGCGCTGGATCAACCACCACTGCGACGTGCTGGTGTTCGACGAACCCACGCGCGGCATCGACGTCGGCGCCAAGGCGCAGATCTACGCCTTGATGCGCAGCCTCACCGAACAGGGTTACGCCATCATCATGATTTCCTCTGAACTGCCCGAAGTCATCGGCATGTGCGACCGCGTCGCCGTGTTCCACAAAGGCGCCATCGTCAAGGTACTCGAAGCGTCTGCCGTCAACCCACAAGAGGTCATGCGCCATGCAACAGGGGGCTCAAGTGAATACGTCCATTAACACCGGCGACACCGGCCGGCTGCGCCTGCACCTGGCGCGGCTGGTGCGCTCGCCGGCCTTCTATCCATTCGTGGGGCTGGTGGTGGTGACCCTGGTGATGATCCTCGCCAGCGACACCTTCCTGACCACCAGCAACCTGTCGAACATTGCTCGCCAGGTGTCGATCAACGCGATTATCGCGGTGGGCATGACCTGCGTGATTCTCACCGGTGGCATCGACTTGTCGGTAGGGCCGGTGATGGCGCTGTCCGGCACCTTGACCGCCGGTTTGATGGTCGCGGGCCTGCCGCCGGGCCTGGCGATTGGCGCCGGGATGCTGATTGGCGTGGCCTTCGGCATCGGCAACGGGCTGTTCG
The DNA here is from genome assembly GCF_022648765.1 of Pseudomonas sp. ArH3a. NCBI lineage: Bacteria > Pseudomonadati > Pseudomonadota > Gammaproteobacteria > Pseudomonadales > Pseudomonadaceae > Pseudomonas > Pseudomonas sp. ArH3a. The sequence continues at coordinate 4,518,297 of NZ_CP080330.1, read as the reverse complement.
TCGCCTACCTGCACATGCCGCCAATCATCGTCACCCTGGCGACCATGGGCATCGCCCGTGGCCTGGGCCTGATGTACACCGACGGTTACCCGATTTCCGGGTTGCCGGAGTGGTTCGGCTTCTTCGGCCGCCAACGCCTGTTCGGCATCGAAGTGCCGATCCTGATCATGCTCATCACCTACTTCGCCGCCTACGTGCTGCTGCAGCACACGCGCATCGGCCGCTACATCTATGCCATCGGCGGCAATGAAGAAGCGGTGCGTTTGTCGGGCGTGCGCGCGGCGCGCTTCAAGCTGCTGGTGTATGGCATCAGCGGCCTGACGGCGGCGATTGCCGGGTTGGTGCTGACCTCACGCTTGATGAGCGGCCAGCCGAATGCCGGCGTGTCGTTCGAGCTGGATGCGATTGCTGCCGTGGTACTCGGCGGCGCCTCGATTGCCGGCGGGCGCGGGGTCATCGTCGGCACCTTGCTCGGCGCGATGTTGCTCGGCGTATTGAACAACGGCCTGAACATGCTCGGCGTATCGCCCTACGTTCAGAGCGTGATCAAAGGCGCAATCATTTTGCTGGCGATCTTTATCAGCCGTCAGCGCCATAAATAAACTCATCTGACTACAGGACTGCACCCATGGACAAGCACACCGAAATGCAAGCCGTCGTCTGCCACGGCCCCAAAGACTATCGCCTGCAGCGCATCAGCAAACCCCAGGCGCGCCCCAATGAACTGGTGATCCGCATCGCCGCCTGCGGCATCTGCGCCAGTGACTGCAAATGCCACTCGGGCGCGGCGATGTTCTGGGGCGGCGATAACCCGTGGGTCAAAGCGCCCGTAGTGCCGGGCCATGAGTTTTTCGGCTATGTGGTTGAAGTGGGCGAGGGCGCCGAGGAGCACTTTGAAGTCGCCGTCGGCGACAAAGTGATCGCCGAGCAGATCGTGCCGTGCGCCAAGTGCCGCTTCTGCAAGTCGGGCAAATACTGGATGTGCGAAGTGCACAACATCTTCGGCTTCCAGCGTGAAGTGGCCGAAGGCGGCATGGCCCAGTACATGCGCATTCCCAAGACCGCCATCGTGCACAAAATTCCCGAATCGGTGTCGCTGGAGGACTCGGCGCTGGTGGAGCCGATGGCCTGCTCGATCCACACCGTCAACCGCGGTGAAATCCAGCTCGATGACGTGGTGGTGATTGCCGGTGCCGGCACGCTCGGGCTGTGCATGGTCCAGGTCGCCGCATTGAAGACGCCGAAAAAACTGGTGGTGATCGACATGGTCGACGAGCGCCTGGAGCTGGCCAAGCAATTCGGCGCCGACGTGGTGATCAACCCATCGCGCGACAACGCCCGCGAGATCATCAACGGCCTCACCGATCATTACGGCTGCGACGTGTACATCGAAACCACCGGCGTGCCGGCCGGTGTGACCCAAGGCCTGGACCTGATCCGCAAGCTCGGGCGCTTTGTCGAGTTCAGCGTGTTCGGCGCCGAAACCAGCGTCGACTGGTCGATCATCGGTGACCGCAAGGAGCTGGACGTGCGTGGCGCGCACCTCGGCCCGTATTGCTACCCGATCGCCATCGACCTGTTCGAACGCGGCCTGGTCACCTCCAAAGGCATCGTCACCCATGACTTCCCGCTGGATAACTTTGCCGAAGCGTTCGAGCTGGCCAACTCGACCAAGTCGATCAAGGTGCTGTTGAAACCGGTGATTTGAAATGAATTATGTGATGGGTGTGGACATAGGAACCCAGAGCACCAAGGCGCTGCTCGTGGATGCTCAAGGCACGATCATCGCCCAGCACAGCCAGGGGTATCGAGTGGATACCCCGAAAGTGCGCTGGGCCGAACAATGGCCGCAGGTCTGGCTGGAGGCCGTCGAGGCGTGCGTGGCGCAGTGCATGGCCAAGGCCGGCGTGGCCGCGCAGCAGGTCAAGGCACTGTGCATCAGCAGCCTGTACGGCGGCTCGGGGATTGCCGTGGATGCGCAGATCACGCCGCTGCACCCGTGCCTGATCTGGATGGACCGCCGCGCCGGCGAGCAGGTGGCGTGGGTGCGTGAGCATGTGGACCTGGAACGTTTGTTCGCGGTCACGGGCAACTCGGTGGACAGCTACTACGGCTTCACCAAGATGCTCTGGCTCAAGCAGCATCAGCCGCAAGTGTGGGCAGAAACACGTTACCTGCTGCCGCCCAACAGCTATATCAACTGGTGCCTGACCGGTGAGCTGGCGGTGGACCACAGCAGCGCCGGCAATATTGGCGGCGTCTACGACGTGGCGCAACGGCGCTGGTCCGAGGAGATGCTGGCGGCACTCGAGATTCCGTTGGCGATGATGCCCGAGCGGCTGGTGTATTCCGGTGAAGTCGTAGGCGGGCTGCTGGAAACCTGGGCTACGCGCCTTGGTTTACAGGCGGGGACGCCGATTCTTGCCGGTGGCGTCGATGCGGCCATGGCAACGTTGGCGGCCGGTGTCACGCAACCGGGCAACCACGTGGCGATGATCGGCACCAGTATGTGCTGGGGCTACCTGAACCAGCAGGTGGACGCGCGTCACGGGTTGGTGAGCATGCCGCATGTCTACAACGGCCACCGGGACCTGTACATCTTTGGCGGCGCGATCACCGCCGGGGCGTCGGTCAGTTGGTTTCGCGAGCAGTTCTGCCAGGCCGAGGAGCAGCAGGCCAAAGCCACCGGGCAGGACAGCCTGGTGTTGCTGGAGCAGAGCGCGATGAAGGTGCCGGCGGGCAGCGAAGGCTTGTTGTTCCTGCCGTACTTGATGGGCGAACGCAGCCCGGTGTGGGATGACCGCGCCAGCGGCAGTTTTGTCGGGCTGAACCTGTACCACAGCCGCATCCACCTGTACCGCGCGGTGCTCGAAGGCGTGAGTTTCGCCCTGCGCCACAACATCGACGCCGGCACGCAAGGCGCCCACTCGCTGGACCCGCGCCTGATTGTGGTGGGTGGCGCGAGCCATTCGGATTTGTGGATGCAGATTATTGCGGATGTCACCCGCTACCCGGTCTACACCATTGTGCAGGAGGTGGAAGCGGCGCTGGGCGCGGCGTTGCTGGCGGCGCATACGGTGGGGTTGGTGAGTGACGGGCAGATGGAGACGGGCTGGGTGCAGTTGGAACTGCGCGCGCAGCCCAAGCGCGAGAATGTCGCGGTCTATGACCAGGCGTTTGCGGCGTATCTAAAGCTGTATCCAGCCCTCAAACCCATCATGCACAGCCTGCAAAACAACTGAAACAACGCGGTCCAGAAATGTGGGAGCAGGCAAGCCAGCTCCCACAGGGGATCTTCATTGCCTATGGAATAGTGACCATGAACGCAGCCTTCAACTTCACCCACCAGCGCATCCTCGTCACCGGCGCGAGCAGTGGCATCGGCCACCAAATCGCCCTGCAACTGATCGCCAGCGGCGCCGAGGTCTTTGCCCTCGGCCGTGACGCCAAGGCCTTGGCCAAACTGGGCTGCAACACGGTCTGTGTGGACATCGCCGACAGCGCCGCGCTCGACAAAGCCCTGCATGACCTGCCGCCACTGCACGGCCTGGTCAACTGCGCCGGCATCTCGCGCTTGGAACCCGCCGCGGCGATCAGCGCTGATGCTTTCGACCCGGTGATGCAGGTCAACGCCCGCGCCGCCGCCCAGGTCGCCAGTCGGGTGGCGGCCAAGATGATCGAAGCGAAAGTCGCCGGCAGCATCGTCAATGTCTCCAGCCAAGCCTCATTGGTCGCGCTGGACGATCACCTCGCCTACTGCGCCTCCAAAGCCGCACTGGACGCGATCACCCGCGTGCAATGCGCCGAATGGGGCCGTTTCGGTATACGCGTCAACAGCGTTAACCCCACCGTCACGCTCACACCCATGGCGACCATGGCCTGGTCCGACCCGGCCAAGCGCGACCCAGCGCTGGCGGCCATTCCGTTGGGGCGTTTCGCTGAAACCGTGGAAGTCGCACTGCCGGTGCTATTCCTGCTCAGCGACGCCGCGAGCATGATCAGCGGCGTAAGCCTGCCGATTGATGGCGGCTACACCAGCCGCTAGCCGTTTTCCAAAACGCCTGTGATCACCACTTTGTCCCGTGGTTTGTACGGATCTTCCAGGCGATCAAGCAGCAGGCGTACCGCGCTGCTGCCGGCCAAGGAGGCGTCGTGGGCCACGCAGGCGATGGGCACACCGAAGATATCGGCGAAGGGCAGGCGGTCAATGCCGCAGATGGTCAGGCTGTCGTGGGGGATGTTGTGCATGCGCAAGGCGCGCAACGCGCCGAGGGTGATCAACTGGTTGAAGCCCATGATCGCGTCCGGCGCCGTGTGTTCGGCCAGGTAGTCGAGGGTGTGCAGGTACGACGGCATCAGCGTGTAGTCGCCGGCCTGCACTTCAACCTGAATATGCGGATGGTCGGCGAGCACTTCGCGCAGGCCCTTGAGGCGCTCCACAGTGATACGCGAATGCGCGGGCCCGGTCAGCACCAGCAGGCGCTTGAGCTCGGGTGTCTGGCGCAGCAGGTAGTGCGCGGCCTGGATGCCGCTGTGGTAGTTGTCGAGCACCACACGGCTGAACGGGCTGTCGTGAATCGTACGGTCGAGCAGCACCACCGGGGTTTTGCCGTTGCCCAGGCGCTCCAGGTAATCAGGCTGGTAGCTCGGCTCATCGGAGACCGGCGACAAGATGATCCCCGCCACGCGGTAGCCCAGCAGGGTGTCGACGGCTTTGCTTTCCAGTTCTTCGAGCTCGTCGGTGTCCACCAGCATGATGGTGTAGCCGTGCTGTTTGGCCTCGCGGGAAATCGCCTTGATCATTTCGCTGTAGAACGGGTTGTCCACCGACGCCGTGATCACGCCGATGATCAGGCTTTCACTGCGCTTGAGCCCACGGGCAAAGGCGTTCGGCACGTAATCCAGCTCCCGCGCGACTTCGAGAATGCGCGCCAGGGTGGCGGGTTTGACCAGGTCGGGCTTGCTCAGCGCGCGGGACACCGTGATGGTGGTCATGCCGACCCGTTTGGCGATGTCGCTGATGGTGACGGACTTTTTCTTGTTCATCGCTAAGGCTGCAAAAGGAAACATCCGCAGGCTAGCATGCGCGCAGGTGTAGGGTGATTCAAATCAGCGGGTCCCAGCGTTGTGACCAGTCACTTTCGGCTTTGACCACATCGCGCAGCAACGCCAGTGCCTGTTGCAACACCGCCGAATCCCGCGCCCGTGAGTACACCAGGTAAGTCGGGAAACTGAACTCCGGCGCCTTCGGCACGCGCTGCATCACGCCGCTGTCCAGGTAGCTTTGCACCACGCGCGTGCGGAAATAACCGGCGCCGCCGTTTTCCAGGATGTACTGCAAGGCTAGCGGCCCGAGGTTGAAACTCAGCGCGGCGCGGGCCTTGTCGGGTAGGGCGGCGTCATGCTGCTGGCGAAACCCTGGGCCCCAGTCGATGTAGACGTACGGGTCGGGTTTGCTCACCAACTGCACCAGGATCAGTTTTTCTTCCAGCACCTGCTCTACCTGCAACCCTGGCCAGTATTGGGGTTGGAACACTAGGGCGGCGTCGAGCACGCCCAGTTCCAGTTGGCGCAGCAGGTATTCGCCTTCGCGTACTTCGGTACGCAAGGCGTGCCCCGGGATATGTTCGCGCAGGGCTTGGGCCCAGCCGAGCATCAGTGGGTTGCACAGGCTGACCTCACCGCCGATATGCAGCACATTGCGGTAGCCGTCGGGCAGCGGTAGGTCACGTTTTGCGGCTTCCCAGGTTTGCAGCAGCTGGTTGGCGTAGACCACAAAGGCCTCGCCGTCGGCGGTCAGGCGTGCACCGGCGCGGTTGCGGATGAACAGCGTGCTGTTGAGCTGGCTTTCGAGGTTTTTCACGCGTGCGGTGATGGCGGTCTGGGTGACGTGCAGTTTCTCGGCCGCTGCGGCCAGGCTGCCGCAGCGGGTTATTTCGAGGAAGGTGCGTGCCAGTTCGATGTCCATGAAGCCCCCGGGGATGAATGGGGGGCATTGTAGTGGAATGTGTTCAACGCTGTGGGAGGTGGGTTGCCTGTGATGGTGCTTCTTTAGGCGGATTGAGTACATATCCGTTGCTGCGGTAACGGCGGCTATTGGTTCCGCCCTTACGGCGGGTCACTTTTGGAAAAGAGCCCCAAAAGTAACCAAAAGGGCTCTTGCCCCACCACTCGGTGCCTCGCCTAGGCTCGGCATGCCCTCACTCCGGCTTGAATCCGTGGGCCGCCGCCATGGGCCATCCTTGGCCCATCGCGGCTAACCCGGCGTCCTGCCGGGTTACCCACGGATTCAAGCCTGCGTTCGGCCATCGTGGTTTAACGGGGCGCCTAAGATCAAAAGCAAGAGCACGGCGGCCTAGTAGCCGACCTGAGTGGTTGAAGCAAAAGCAGGGCAAAAACAGAGCAGAGCAGAAGCAGAGCACCACCCTATCTAGCTGATGTAATGAGATCCCAATGTGGGGGCGGGCTTGCTCGCGAAGGCGGTGGGTCAGTCAGCTCATATGTAACTGCCCCACCGCCTTCGCGAGCAAGCCCGCTCCCACAATTTTGACCGAGTTTAGCTGCCAGCACCGTGGCACTCTGTTTTTCTGTGGGAGCTGGCTTGCCTGCGATGCAGACACCTCGGTGTATCAGGCATAGCCAGTTGATGCCATCGCAGGCAAGCCAGCTCCCACATTAGATTGAGTTCAGTTTCAAATATCAGGTCGGCTGTCAGGCCGCCTCGGCAGTGCTTTTGATTTAACCTCTCAGGTCGGCTACTAGGCCGCCGTGCTCTTGCTTTTGATCTTGATCTTGATCTTAGGCGCCCCGTTAAACCACGCTGGCCGAACGCAGGCTTTGGAGCGTGGGTAAACCGGCAGGACGCCGGTTTAGCCGCGATGGGCCAAGGATGGCCCATGGCGGCGGCCCACGGTCCAAAGCCTGCGTGAGGGCACACCGAGCCTAGGCGAGGTGCCGAGTGGTGGGGCAAGAGCCCTTTTGGTTACTTTTGGGGCTCTTTTCCAAAAGTGACCCGCCGTAAGGGCGGAACCCTACGAAGCCGTTACCGCAGCAACGGATATGTACTCAATCTACCCAAAAATTCAGCTAAAGATTACCTGACCGTCACTGAAAACCGACGGACCAGCTTTGCGTCGTCTGGTCTTCATGACGCTGCTCCAGGTCATGTTCATACGTGCAGCGTGGGCCCTTGCAGTTGTACTCGAATGTCACCGGCGGCTGGGTCGTAACCGGGAACAACGATTTGGCCGTCGCCGGTGCAGCCTGTGGCGCAGCCTCGGTGGCAGGGGCTTCGTAGGTCAGGTCCAGCGCTGTGGCGTGGGCCATGGCCGGCAGGATGGCGAGCACTGCACTCGCCAGAACGGTCCTAGTGAATAGCATCAGAAACAATCCGCGCAACAAAATTGAAGCGCGAATTATAAGCCAGATCCAACCACAGATGCACAGCGCAACCCGCGGTCGAAAGCCACAGTTCAGAGCACGCACGGTGCTTCAAGGTGGTCGGCGGGGAACGCCTTTGCATAGGCCTGGCACACCCGCAGCACCTGTTCATCCGCAAACCGCGCGGCCACCACATGCAGGCCCACCGGCAAGCCATTCGCCGCCAGCCCGCACGGCACCGACGCCGCCGGTTGCTGGGTGAGGTTGAAGGGATAGGTAAACGGCGTCCATTGCATCCACTCAGTCATACCCGAACCCGGCGGCACGTTGTGCCCAGCCTCGAACGCGGTGATCGGCATCATCGGCGAAACCAGCACATCGTAATGCTCGTGGAACGCGGCCATCCGCGCGACCAGTGCAGCACGCGCTTCGAGGGCGTCGTTAAAGTCGCCCAGGCTCAGGTGCTCGCCGCGTTGTGCAATGCGCAGCAGGCCCGGGTCCAGCAGCTGTTTTTGCGCCTCGCTCATCGTGCTGGTCAGGCGTGCGGCGCCGGCGGCCCATAAGGTACTGAACACCTGCAGAGGGTCACTGAACCCCGGGTCGATCTGCTCGACATGTGCGCCCAGTTGCACCAAACCGTCAACCGCTTGGGCGACGACTTTGGCCACTTGCGGATCGACATCCACATAACCGAATGTGGGGCTGTAGGCCACACGCAAGCCTTTCAAATCTGTACCTGGGGTGAGCCATGGCGTGGTCCGTGGCGCGCCGATCAGGCCATCGCGCGCATCCGGCTGCGCGACGGTTTGCAGCATCAGCACGGTGTCTTCCACCGTGCGGGTCATCGGCCCCAGGTGCGACAGAATGGTCATGGAACTGGCTGGCCATTGCGGCACATAGCCGAAGGTCGGCTTGATGCCGAAAGTGCCGGTAAACGCACACGGAATCCGAATCGAGCCGCCGGCATCGCTGCCCTGGTGCAGCACGCCCAGGTTCAACGCCGCCGCCGCCCCCGCGCCACCGGATGAGCCACCCGCCGTGGTGCGCGTGTCCCACGGGTTGCGGGTGATGCCGTACAGCGGGTTGTCGGTGACGCCTTTCCAGCCGAATTCCGGGGTGGTGGTCTTGCCCAGCAACACCGCGCCGGCCTTGCGCATCAAGGCTGAGAAGGGCGCATCCACGTTCCACGGCCCGTCGGCGGATGATGTGCGCGAGCCCTTGCGGGTGGGCATGCCGAGCGTCAACGTCAGGTCTTTGATGGATGCAGGCACACCGTCCAGCGCGCCGCAGGGTTGACCCTTGAGCCAGCGTTGCTCCGAGGCGCGCGCAGCGTTCAATGCGCCTTCCGGATCGACATGGCAGTAGGCGTTCACCACCGGGTTGTAGCGCTCGATACGCAGCAAAGCGTCTTCGGTGACCTCCACCGGCGACAGGCTCTTGTCACGAAAATGCTGCAGCAGTTGCACCGCTGTCAGTTGCCCCATCTCACTCATGCCAGCTCCCCCTGTGCCGCGTTGACCATGGCGCGCAGCAACACCGCGCAGCCTGCCGCCAGGTCATCCGGCGCAGCGTTTTCGATTTCGTTGTGGCTGATGCCGCCTTCGCACGGCACAAAAATCATCCCGGCCGGGCCGAGTTCGGCGACGAAAATCGCGTCATGCCCGGCGCCGCTGACGATGTCCATATGGCTCAAGCCCAAAGCTGCTGCGCCATCGCGCACCGCGTTGACGCAGGCCGGGTTGAAGTCCAGCGGCGGGAAGTCGGCGGTGGGCGTCAGTTCAAACGTCAACCCATGCCGGGCAGCGGTGGCTTCGATCACGCCGCGCACTTCATCGACCATGGCCTGCAGCTTGTCGGCATGCAGGTGACGCAGGTCGAGGGTCATGTGCACCTGGCCGGGAATCACGTTGCGTGAACCGGGGTGCAGGCTCAGGCAGCCAACGGTGCCGCAAGCGTGCGGTTGTTGCTGATGGGCGATACGGTTCACCGCGCTGACCACCTCGGCGGCGCCGACCAGCGCGTCCTTGCGCAGGTGCATGGGCGTGGGGCCGGCGTGGGCTTCGACGCCGGTGAGGGTCAGGTCGAACCACTTCTGGCCCAGGCAACCCATGACCACGCCGATGGTGGTGGCCTGGTCTTCCAACACCGGGCCTTGCTCGATGTGTGCCTCGAAATATGCGCCCACCGCGTGGCCGAGCACCGCGCGCGAACCGGCATAGCCGATGCGCTGCAGTTCGGCTCCCACCGACAGGCCTTGCTCGTCGAGTTTGTCGAGGGTGTCCTGCAAGTCGAACTGACCGGCAAAGACCCCGGAGCCCATCATGCACGGCGGGAAGCGCGAGCCTTCTTCGTTGGTCCACACCACCACTTCAATCGGCGCTTGGGTCTCAATGCCGAGGTCATTCAAGGTGCGGATCACTTCCAGCCCGGCCATCACCCCGTAGCAGCCGTCAAACTTGCCGCCGGTGGGTTGGGTGTCGATATGGCTGCCGGTCATCACCGGGGGCAGGGCGGGATTACGACCTGCGCGACGGGCGAAAATATTGCCGATGGCGTCGACACTCACGCTGCACCCGGCCGCCTCGCACCACTGTACAAACAGGTCGCGGGCCTGGCGGTCCAGATCGGTGAGCGCCAGACGGCACACGCCGCCTTTGACGGTAGCGCCGAGTTGGGCCAGGTCCATCAGCGATTGCCACAGGCGGTCGCGGTTGATCAGCGGGGCGTTGCTCTGGAGCGGTTGCGCAAAACTATTCATGGGCAGTCTCCGGTCAGGCGCTCAGCGCCAAGTAGCGGTTCTTGATCGTCGGGTCGGCGCGGAACGCAGCAGCACTGCCCTCGTAGACCACGCGGCCTTGTTCGAGTACGTAATGGCGGTCGGCGAGCTTGTCGCAGACCATCAGGTTCTGTTCCACCAGCAGCACCGGCAGGCCGTCGTCCTTGACCTTGCGCAGGATCTTCACCAGCTCGTCGACGATCACCGGCGCCAGGCCTTCGGTGGGCTCATCGAGGATCAGCAGCTTGGGGTCGTTGAGCAGCGCGCGGGCGATGGCGAGCATCTGTTGCTCGCCGCCGGAGAGGGCGTGGCCGGCGTTTTTGCGCCGCTCCTTGAGGCGCGGGAACATGCCGTACACATCTTCCAGCTGCCAGCGGCTGGTCTTACGCACGGCGATGCGCAGGTTTTCTTCGACGGTGAGCAGGCGGAAGATCCCGCGATTTTCCGGCACCAGCGCCAAACCCCGGCGGGCGATTTCAAAGATCTTTTGCCCCACCAGCGCCTGGCCGTTGAAATGAATCTGGCCCTGGCGCGGGCAGATAATCCCGAGGATGCTGCGCAGTGTGGTGGTCTTGCCGGCGCCATTACGCCCCAGCAACGTCACCAGCTCGCCGGGGTTGACGGTCAGCGACACGCCTTCCAGCACATGGCTCTTGTCGTAGTAGGAATGGATGTTTTCGACGATCAGCATCAGGCAGCCTCCCCAAGGTATGCAGTGCGCACGCGCTCATCGGCGCGCACAAATTGCGGCGTGCCTTCCACCAGGATCTGGCCGTGGCTCATCACGGTGATGCGTTGGCTGATGGACATGACGATGCTCATGTTGTGTTCGATCAACAGCACCGTGTGGTCGCGGCCCAGGTCGCTGATCAGTTGGGTCATGATCGGGATGTCATCGATGCCCATGCCCGAGGTGGGCTCGTCGAGCATCAACAGTTTGGGCTTGGAGCAGATCGACATGCCCACCTCCAGCACGCGTTGCTGGCCGTGGGACAACTCGCCAGCCAGGGTGTCGGCGCGGGCGGTGAGCTGCAGGCGCTCCAGTACCTGGTCGGCCATCTCCAGGTGTTCGCGTTTGCTGTCGACCCGGCGCCAGAAATTCAGGGCGCGCGCACCGTCGCGGCCTTGGGCGGCCAGGCGCAGGTTCTCGCGCACGCTGAGGTTCTGGAACAGGCTGGTGAGCTGGAACGAGCGCGCCATGCCCAGGCCGACGCGGGCGTGAGCCGGTTTGCGCATCAGGTTCTTGCCGTCGAAATGAATCGCCCCGGCGGTGGCCTGGCGTTCGCCGGTGAGGCAGTGGAACAGGCTGGTCTTGCCCGCGCCGTTGGGGCCGATGATGGTGTGGATGGTGCCGGCTTCGACCTTGAGGTTGACGCCGTTCACCGCATGGAACGCGCCGTAGGCCAGCGCCAGGTTTTTGGTTTCCAATAGGATGCTCATAGCCCTTGCTCCTTGGCGACAACGGCGGTTTTGCGACTGCCACGTACGCGTTCGAACAGCGACGACAACCCGCCCCACAAGCCACCGCGCATGAAGATCACCACCAGGATCAGGATCACCCCCAACAGCATCAGCCAGCGCGGCCACAGGTCGGAGAGGAAATCCCCCAGCAGCACGATGGAACCGGCGCCCAGCAAGGAGCCGAACAGCGAGCCGGTGCCGCCGACGATGGTCATGATCAGGATGTTTTCGGACATCGCCAGGTCGATATTCGACAGCGGCACAAAGTGCAGCAGCATCGCGTACAACGCCCCGGCAATCCCGGTGACCGCGCCGGACAGCACGAACACCAGGATCTTGAAGTGTCGCGTGTCGTAGCCGATCGCCGAGGCGCGGGTTTCGTTTTCGCGGATCGCCATCAAGGTGCTGCCGAACGGCGAGGCGATCACCCGGCGCGCGCCGATAAAGATCAGCAGGAACAGCACCGCGACAAAGCCGTAGAACGCGCGGGCGTCGGCCAACGACAGCAGCACGGTTTCACCGATGCGGATTTCCGGGCGCGGCACGCTGAGCAGGCCGTTGTCACCGCCGGTCCAGTCGCTCAAGGTGTAGGCGACGAAGTAGGCCATCTGGCTGAACGCCAGGGTCAGCATCACGAAGTAAATGCCGGTGCGCCGAATCGCCAGGGCGCCCACCAGCAACGCCAGGAACCCACCGGCCACGGCGGCGCCGAGCAGGGCGGTGAACAGGCCCAGTTGCAGGTGGATCATCAGCAGCGCTGCGCAGTAGGCGCCGGCACCGAAGAAGATGCCTTGGCCGAAAGACAACAGGCCGGTGTAGCCCAGCAACAGGTTGCAGGCCAGGGCGGCCATGGCGAAGATCAGGATTTCGGTGGCCAAGGTTGCCGAGGGCAAGATCAACGGCAAGCCGATCAGCACCGCCAGCACCCACAGCAACATGGCTTTGGACTGGGTTTTAGCAAAGGGCAGGGGTTTTTTTTCGCTCATGTCAGGCTCTCCCAAACAGGCCGTAAGGGCGTACCAGAATCACCACGGCCATTGCGCCGTAGATCATCAGGCTCGCGCCTTGGGGCCAGAGTGTGGTCATCAGGCTTTGCACCACGCCCACCAGTAAACCGCCGACCAGCGCGCCGCTGAACGAACCCATGCCGCCGATTACCACCACCACGAAGGCCACGCCGAGAATCTCCGGGCCGACGAAGGGTTGCGCACCGCGCAAGGGCGCAAACAGCACACCGGCAACGCCGGCCAGGGCCACGCCGAGGGCGAAGGTCATGGAGAACAGGCGCAAGATATTGGTGCCCAGCAGCGACACGGTTTCAGTGCTTTCACTGCCGGCCCGCACCAGGGCGCCAAAGCGCGTGCGTTCCAGCAGCAGCCACAGGCCCAGGCCGACCAGCCCGGAGAACACAATGAGGAACAGGCGGTAGTAGGGGTAGACGAAGTCGCCGACCACTAGCACGCCGCGCAGCAGTTCCGGCACGGCGACGCTTTTACCGACCGGGCCCCAGATCATCACGCTGGCTTCCTGGATGATCAGTGCGATCCCCAGGGTCACCAGGATCTGGAACATGTGCGGCAGGTGGTAAATTCGCTGGATCAACACGCGCTCGATCACCCACGCCAGTGCGGCCACCACCAGCGGCGCGATCAGCAGCGCCAGCCAGAAGTTGCCGGTGAGGCTTACGGCGGTGTAGCAGATGTAGGCGCCCAGCAGGAAGAACGCGCCGTGGGCGAAGTTGACGAAGTTGAGCAGGCCGAAAATGATCGTCAGCCCGACGGCGATCAGGAAGTAGATCATCCCCAAGCCAAGGCCGTTGAGAATCTGGAACAGGTAAAGATTAAGCATGCAGGAACCCTCAGCAGGACGCTGCTCGCGCAGCCCTGCGGTGCACTGTTTCAGGGGATCAGGCGAGCGTGCAGCCCGTCGCCTCGACCGGCGGGAACGACTGGCCGGCGCTGAGCACTTTGGCCAGGTCGTCCTTGTCGGCCATGTCGCCGGCGGCTTTGCCGATCATCAGGTAGTAATCCTTGATCACCTGGTGGTCGCCGGCACGGATTGATTCCTTGCCGGTCGGGCCGTCGAAGCTCAGGCCTTGCATGGCCTTGGCCACGGTCGGGCCATCAACGCTGCCGGTGGCGATGATGGTGTCGAGCATGACCTTGGTGCTGATGTAGTCAGCAGCCAGCGGGTAGGTAGGGTTGATGCCATATTTGGCCTGGGTCAGCTTGACCAGTTCGCGGTTGAGCGGGCTGTCGACCTGGTGCCAGTACTGCGCGCCGAGGTACACGCCTTCGAGCACGTCGCTGCCCAGCTCCTGGAACTGGTCGAGGCCGGCAGACCACACCAGCAGCACTTTCATGCGCTCCTTGATGCCGAAGTTCACTGCCTGGCGCAGGGTGTTGGACGACTGGCTGCCGAAGTTGAGCAGCACCAGCACGTCAGGCTTGGCGGCGATGGCGTTGGTCAGGTAACCGGAGAACTCCTGCTCTTGCAACGAGTGGTAGCTGTTGCCGACGTGCTCCAGGCCGCTTTCCTTGAGCACGGTCTTGGCGCCTTCGAGCAAGGCCTCGCCGAACACGTATTGCGGGGTGATGGTGTACCAGCGCTTGGCGTCCGGCAGCAGCTTGATCAGCGGCACGATGGTTTCGCGAATCGCGCCGTAGGTGGGCACCGACCAGCGAAACGTCGCGCTGTTGCAGTCCTTACCGGTGACTTCATCGGCACCCACCGGGGTCATGAACACGCCGCCGACCTTGCTGACTTCCTTGGCCACCGCCAATGCCGATGACGACAGCGTGCAACCCTGGAAGAACCGCGCGCCGTCCTGCTGGATGGCCTCCTGCACCTTGCGCACCGCCCTGCCGGCGTTGCCTTCGGTGTCGATGACTTTGTAGTTCAGCGCCCGCCCGAGAATCTGCGGGTGTTGTTCCACCGCCAGGCGCGAACCCATGTCGGCAAACTTGCCATAGCTGGCAAAGGCGCCGGACATGGACTTGAGGCCGTAAAAGGTAAAGGGCTCGGCGGCGAATGCAGAGCGCACACTCAGCGGAAGGCTGAGCGCGGCGGCGGCGGTGAGACTGGCTTTCAACAACGTACGACGCTGCATGGGGTGACTCCCTGGTTTAGTTATTGGCAGGAGCGGCAATGGCGATACGGTGGAGCAGGGCCTGTGGGCAGGCCTTTTATTGGATAAGGCGATTTATTGGGCGACTCGGTCAAATGTGGGAGCTGGCTTGCCAGCTCCCACATTGATTGGGTTTGCACAGGTGGATCTGTGGTGTTCTTAAGAGTGATCAAACTCCAGCAAAAAGTGCGGGCTGACCTCGCCTTCCAGCGCAGTCATGTGGTGTTCGGCATCGCACATGTGTTCGTGCATCAAGCTGCGCACCGCGCA
Source organism: Pseudomonas sp. ArH3a (assembly GCF_022648765.1). NCBI lineage: Bacteria > Pseudomonadati > Pseudomonadota > Gammaproteobacteria > Pseudomonadales > Pseudomonadaceae > Pseudomonas > Pseudomonas sp. ArH3a. The sequence goes on along the minus strand of NZ_CP080330.1, from coordinate 4,503,283 downwards.
TTCATCACCCGCGCGAAAGGCGCTCAGCAACTGCTTGTGGTAGTCGAGGTTGGCCGCGTCGAACTGCTTGCGCTTGGGTTTGTAAGCTTTTTTCAGCACCACCAGATCGCGCAGCAAGTCGTTGAGAAACTGCGCCATGAAACTCAGCAGCGGGTTGGGGCAGGCCTTGGCCAGCAGGTTGTGGAACTCCAACTCTGCCAGGCGTTGTTCGCGCTGGCCGGCTTCGCTGTCTTCCGGCGCGCTGCAAAAATCCACGTTGTCTTGCAGGGCCTGGTAATCCTCTTCGCTCAGGCGCCCGAGCACCGACACCGCCAGTTCCACTTCGATGACCTTGCGCAGCTGGTACACCTGCTCGCCATCCAGATGTTGGAAGTGCAGGTAGTTACGCAACGCGCGGCTGGCGGGCTCGGTGCCGGCCTGGTTCAAGTAAGCCCCGCCACTGGGGCCGGTGCGCGTGCTCACCAAACCTTCCACTTCCAGGGCCTTGAGCGCCTCACGGGCTGAGCCTTTGGAGCACTGGAAGCTTTCCATCAGCTCGCGCTCCGTGGGCAGGCGATCGCCGGGTTTCAAGGCGTCGGTGACGATCGAGCGCTTGACCGACTCCACAATCACATCGGAGAGCTTCTGGCGTTTGCGGCGCAAAGGGCGGCTGAGCATGGTGGTCTATTGATCCTATTAATGCGGATTAATAGCACTTAATAACGATTGGGCGAGAGCGTCAACGCAGGGTGTCGTTTTCGGCATTAAGAGGTCGTAAACGCGGTGACTATTCCCAGCTGCCGAGGTCGAGGCAGCGTGTGGAGGCGGGTGGCTGTTTGCCGGACACCAGGAAATCGCCCACCCAGCGGTTGACGCACCCGGCGGTGGCGGTGCCGGGCTTAGTCGAGTCCTTGAGCAGCAATTGCTCGACGCCGGTGGGCGGTGGCTCAGCTCGCCCGGCGTTGACCAAGACCATGCGTGCGACGCGCTCGGGAAACAACGCCGTATAGCGGCTGCCGAGCCGGGTGGCATCGGCGTTGCCGAGGTAGTTGAGCTGCGCCTCGCCCAGTTGTGCGCGTACAAATTCCATATCTCGCGCAGCTTGCTCGACTCCGGATTCCTCGCTCAGGTCGCGGGCGCTCAGTTCAATCACGTCATAACGGTTGGTCAAGGTGCGATAGGCCTGGGTGGCGTAGGACTCCCAGCGGCTGACCAAATGGATGGCAAAGGTAACGCCTTGGCCTTTTTGCGGCTCGCCGGCCTGGATGAACACCACGCCTTCGCGGTTGAGCGGGTGCCGGGCGCCGACACGGGTCAGGGCCAGGCGCACGTTGCCGCGCTTGGGCGCGGCATAGTCGCGGGGCACGCTCACGCTGCCGCATTGGGTGCGATCCAGCACCTCGGGGTCCGGTTGGTGAAAGGCGGGGAAGGGGCAATCCAACAGCCAGTCAATCGCGGTGGGCGCGATCAGGGGCTCGGCAAACCCCCGGCCTGCGATCAGCCAGAGGCAGAGGCACGCCAGGCTTTTTACAAAAACGCTGGGTTTCATCTAGAGGTACCGGGCAGACGTCTGAGGACGGCTTTTTACCAAGTACCAGGGGTAGACGAATGTAGGTTTATTAAACGGTTTGTGTAGGAAATCGGAGTTTTGTTATCGGGTGTCGGCGTTCCAGCCGCCGCCTAATGCTTTGTACAGCGCAATGCTGGCTTGCAGGCGTGACAGCCGCAGTTGCACGTTCAAGTCCTGGGCCGCGTACAGCGTGCGTTGGGTTTCCAGCACAGTCAGCAAATCTTCGGCACCCGCCTGGTAGCGGCTTTCGGCGATCTGGAAGGCGGTCTGGGCCTGCAGCAATTCTTCGGCTTGCCATTGGCGCTGCTCATCCAGGCGCGTGATGCTGCTGAGGGATTTCTCCACGTCGGCAAAGCCATTGATGATTGCGCCGCGATAGGTTTGCAGCAGCTCGTCCTGGCGCGCGCGAGCCTTGTCGCGTTCGGCGCTTAAACGGCCATTGTTGAAAATCGGCGCCACCAGGCCCGAGGTCAGGGTGTAGAACGGGCTGCGTAAAATGTCTGCGGCCTTGTCCGAACCTGAGCCCAGGGTCGCGCCCAAGGTCACTGTGGGCAGCATCGCCGCGCGTGCCACCGTGACGTCGGCACTGGCCGCGGCCAGCTGTGCTTCGGCCTGGGCCAGGTCAGGGCGACGGCTCAGCAGTTGGCTGGGCACGCCCGGGCCAATGGTCGGCCAAGTCAGCGCCTGGAACGGCTCGGTACCCAGGTTGAGGGCTTGCACGGGCTGGCCGAGCAGGGCGGCCAGCGTGATCTGCGATTCTTGCGCCACTTGCTGAATCAGCGGCAGTTGCCGTTGCTGGCTGGCCACCAGGCTTTTCTGTTGGGCCAGTTCCAGGGCAGTGGCGGAGCCGGCATCGAAGCGGGTTTGCACCAGGTCGAGCACATTGCGCGCGTTCGCCAGGTTCAACGCGGCGATCTGTAGTTGTTGGCGTGCAGCGAGGGTTTGCGCGTAGCGGTCGGCCACGTTGCTGAGCAGGGTTAGCTCTACCGTGGCCTGGTCGAATTCGCTGGCGCGCAGGGTTTGCACGGCGCTATCGCGGGCGGCGGCGCGGCCACCCCAGAAATCCACTTCATAGCTGGCCGTCAGATTGGCGCCGAAGCTGTCGACGGTCTTGTCGCTTTGCGTGGCATCCAATGTCGAGTTGCCGCTGCCGCGCAGCAGCTTTTGACGGCTGGCGGTGAGGTTGAAATTCACCTCGGGTAACAAGGGCGCGCCGGCAATCACGGCACTGGCCTGGGCCTGGCGCACCCGCGCCATGGCGGCGGCCACGTTATAGCTGTCACGCCGCGCCTGATCGATCAGGCGGTTGAGTTGCGGGCTGCCGAATTGTGTCCACCAGCGCTGGTTGGTCGCCTGGGCTGCCTCTCGCTCGGCGTATTGCCACGCAGCAGGCGGCGCAATGCCGCTGTCGACGGCAGGCGGGTTACCGGCGCAGGCGTTGAGCAACAGGCACAGGCTGAGCACCGACAAGCGCGGTGTGAGGGTTTGTTTATTCACTGGTCAACGCCTTAACCGGATCGAGCCGGGCAGCTTTACGGGCCGGCATAAAGCCGAATACGACACCGGTGACCAGCGCACAGCCAAATGCGCCCAATACCGCCACCAGGGAAAACTGCACGGCCACTTCGGCCAGCACCAGCACGCCGCCGACCAGCAGCGCCAATGCGACGCCGCACAGACCGCCGACCACCGAGAGCATTACCGCCTCGGTGAGAAACTGGCGCAGGATGTCGCGCTGACGCGCACCGGTGGCTATGCGAATGCCAATTTCGCGGGTGCGTTCACGCACGGTCATCAGCATGATATTCATCACGCCGATCCCGCCCACCAGTAGGGAAATTGCCGCAATCGAACCGAGCATCAACGACAGCGTGTTCGCCGTGCGCGCCTCGGCCTGGATCATCGCCGCACTGTTGGTCAACTGGTAGTCACGCTTGCCGTTGTGCAGTTTGAGCATCAACTGGTCGATAGCCTGTTCGGCCTCATGCACCTTGCGCGCATCGGCGGCGGCAATTACCACGTATTCAGGGTTATAGGTGCCGAACAGGCGCACGCTGGCGGCGGTGTAGGGGATGGCGACACGGTCGTCGCTGTCTTCACTGCCGGAGCTGGAGCCTTTTTCCGCCAGCACGCCAATGATCTGGAATGGCACGTTTTCGATCAAGATGTATTGGCCAAGCGGGCTGGCGACGTTCTTGAACAGTTTCTCGCGGATACGATGGCCGATCACCGCGACCGTAGCCCCGGCCCGTTCGTCGGCCGCAGTGAAGTAGCTGCCCTCAACCACCGGCCAGTTGAAAATCTCCGGGAAGTTGACGTCATTGCCGCCCACGTACGCCAGGTAGTCCAGGTTGCCGAAGCGCACCCCGGCGTAGCTACCGTTGACCGGCATGATGCGCTTGACCTGGGGCAGTTCCGCCAAGGCCGCGACGTCGTTGAGGGTTACGATACCCGGCGGCGTACGCGGGTTAGGCGATGAACCACTGAGGTAGATGATGTTGGAACCGAACGCGCCCATCTGCGCCATGACCTGGCGCTTGCTGCCTTCGCCCACCGCCAGCATCACCACCACCGACGCCACGCCGATGATGATCCCCAACAGCGTCAGCGCGGTGCGGAAGCGGTTGATCCACATCACCCGCCAGGCCGCTTGCACCGCGTCCAGCAGTTCGGCTTTCCAGGCGCCGTTGTGTTCGGCCCCGTCGGCCAGGCGCTGGCGCAGGTCCACGGCTTGCAGTGCGTCGCTGTTGGCCGTGACGGGCACGTGGGTGTCACTGCGCGCTGAGTCGCTGATGATCAGGCCATCGCTGATCTCGATGATGCGGTTGGCGTGCGCCGCGACTTCGCGGTCGTGGGTAATCAAAATGACCACGTGGCCCTGGCTTGCCAGTTCATCCAGCAGCAGCATCACCTCGGCGCCGCTGTGGCTGTCGAGGGCACCGGTGGGTTCGTCGGCGAGGATGATATGCCCGCCGTTCATCAGTGCGCGGGCAATCGAGACGCGCTGTTGCTGGCCACCGGAGAGCTGGTGTGGGCGGTTGTTGGTACGGTCAGCCAGGCCCAGGCGGGTGAGCAGGGCCTTGGCGCGGGCGTGGCGTTCGGCGGCGCTGATGCCGGCATAGATCGCCGGCATCTCGACGTTTTCCTGGGCCGAGCCCGACGGGATCAGGTGGTAACCCTGGAACACGAAACCAAAGGCTTCGCGGCGCAGCCAGGCCAGTGCGTCGCTGTCCAGGTGCGCGACGTTTTCCCCGGCGAACAGGTAGTCGCCCACGGTGGGGCGGTCGAGGCAGCCGAGGATATTCATCAGCGTGGATTTGCCGGAGCCCGAGGCGCCGACGATGGCGACGAACTCTCCGGCATGGATCGACAGGTCGATCCCGCGCAATACATCGACCTGCGGGCTGTCGCCGCCGCCGTAAGATTTGCAGATGTTCTTGAGTTCAATCAGCGGCGTGGTCAAATCAACCTCCGCTGCCGTCGGCCGGGCCGATCAGCAGGTGATCGCCTTCGTTCAGGCCGTCCAGCACTTCTACCCGCAGGCGGTCGCTGATGCCCAGGCGCACTTCGCGTTCCTGGATGGCGCCGTTTTTGGCCACGACCCGGGCGATCTGCTTGTCGCTGCCTTGGCTGCCGAGCAGGGCGGCGACCGGCACAGTAAGGGCGTCCTTGACTTGGCTGGCGACGAAAAACACCTGGGTGGTCATCTCGGCCATCAACGCGTTGTCGCTGTTGTCCACGTCCAGCAGCACGGTGTACAGCACTACGCGGCCGCTGCCGGTTTTGCTGGTGCTGTTGGGGCTGCCATTGCCCTGGCTGGCTTCATTGAGCGGCTTGGGCGGGATCGGCAGGATCTGGCGCACGGTGCTGGTCCAGCGCCGTTTGCCGCCGGCGAGGGTGGTGAAATAGGCGCTCATGCCTGGTTTAACGTGGCCGATGTCGGCTTCGGACACCTCGGCCCACACGGTCATCGGCGACAATTTGGCGATGCGCAGGATCAGCGGCGTCTGTTGCTGGGCGTTGAGGGTCTGGCCGACCCGCGCGTCCACCGCCACCACGGTGCCGCTCATGGGCGCGTAGATGCGTGTATAGCCCAGCTCAGCCTCGTCACTGCGCAGGCTGGCCTGGGCCTGGCGGATCTGCGCCTGGAACATGTCGACCCGGGCCTGGGTGGCAGTTAGTTCGGCCCTGGCGGTTTGCACGTCTTCTTCGCGGGTGGCGTTGCCTGCAACCAGGCGTTGCTGGCGCTGGTATTTCTGGCGGGCGAGTTCGTGCTGGGCTTTCTGTTCCTGCAACTGGGCCTTGAGGTTTTCAATGGCGTAGCGGCTGGCATCGAGCTTGGCCTGTTGCGTGGCGGGGTCAATTTCCACCAGCAGCTCGCCTTCCTCGACGTGGTCACCCGCTTCCACGTGGATCTTGCGGATCTGCCCGGACGCCTGGGCGCCCACGTCGACATACCGGCGTGGTTGCAGGGTGCCCAGTGCGGTGACGCTGTTTTCAATGTTGCCGCGGGTTACGGTGACCGTGGGCAGGCTGTCGCGGCCCGGCGGCAGCACTTGCCAGGCCACCACCGCAAGGATGGGGAACAGGCACGCGACAACAAGCAGGGCGCGTCGGGCGGGGCGAGGGCGTTTCATGCATTGGTTCCAGCCAGGAAATTGAGGCCGCATTGGCGGAGGGCTGACAGTTATACGAGAAAATTGCCCGAGAATTTAGGTGTTTACATACGCGGTAACAGCTCTATCGAATAAAAAAATCGTACGTTGATGCAAGACTTCTTTAAAACTAGATGAGAATTACTATAAATTGCACGTACTCAAACTGCCATCATTCATGGCCTGCCTTCTTTAGCACTCAAGGATTAGATGCCGCCTACCCTGGCGGCCGGGAGTCATGTTGGAAAACTACTATCGCGAGCTGGTGTGTTTCCTCAACGCCAAGCTGGGCAACCGTCAGGTGGCCGAGGATGTGGTGCATGACGCTTATGTCCGGGTGCTGGAGCGCGCAAGCGACACGCCGATCGACCAACCGCGCGCGTTTTTGTACCGCACGGCACTTAACCTGGTGATCGACGGCCACCGGCGCAACGCTTTGCGCCAGTGCGAACCCCTTGAGGTGCTCGATAACGAAGGGCGTTTCGCCCCCAGTTCACCGCATGTCAGCCACGATCAGGGCCAACGCCTGGAAATGCTCGAACGTGCCCTGGCCGAACTGCCGGCGGCCTGCCGCGACAGCTTCCTGCTGCGCAAACTCGAGGGCCTGTCCCACCTGCAAATCGCCGAGCGCCTGAGTATTTCCCGCAGCGTGGTGGAAAAACATATCGTCAACGCCATGAAGCATTGCCGGGTGCGCATGCGTGAGTGGGAAGCGCACTGATCAACGATCAGTTAAATTTTATTTCATTGTCCTCGTTTCCTATCAACACATGACCTGTTGTTCAGGTCTTGAAGGTATTCCCGCCCCACCGCCAAGGGGCTTATCCAGAGGACACTGGAATGACACAGGCAATTGCTTCGCCCGCGGTTCACGACCTGATCGGTATCGGTTTCGGCCCTTCGAACCTGGCGCTGGCCATCGCCCTGCAGGAGCGCGAAAAAGCCCAGGGCAAACTGGACGTCCTGTTTCTCGACAAACAGGCCGACTACCGCTGGCACGGCAATACCCTGGTGACCCAGAGCGAGCTGCAGATTTCGTTCCTCAAGGACTTGGTGACCTTGCGCAACCCCACCAGCCCGTACTCCTTCGTCAACTACCTCAAGGCCCACGACCGGCTGGTGGACTTCATCAACCTGGGCACCTTTTACCCGTGCCGCATGGAGTACAACGACTACCTGCGCTGGGTCGCGGGGCAGTTCCAGCCGCAGGCCAGCTATGGCGAGGAAGTGCTGGCCATCGAGCCGATCCTGCATCAGCAACAGGTTGAAGCGTTGCGCGTGATCTCCCGGGATGCGCAGGGTGACCAGCATGTGCGCACCACCCGTTCGGTGGTGGTCAGCGCCGGCGGCACACCGCGTGTACCCGAAGCGTTCAAAGGCCTCAAGGATGACGGCCGGGTGTTCCACCATTCCCAATACCTGGCGCGTATGGCCCAACAGCCGTGCGTTGAAGGCAAGGCGATGCGCATTGCAATCATCGGCGGTGGTCAGAGCGCGGCTGAAGCCTTTATCGACCTCAACGACAGCTTCCCATCGGTGCAGGTCGACATGATCCTGCGCGGTTCGGCGCTCAAGCCCGCCGATGACAGCCCGTTCGTCAACGAAGTGTTCTCGCCGGCGTTTACTGACCTGGTGTTCCAGCAAGTCGGCGCCGAGCGCGAGCGCCTGGTGGCTGAATACCAGAACACCAACTATTCGGTGGTGGACCTGGACCTGATCGAGCGCATCTATGGCATTTTCTATCGCCAGAAAGTCTCCGGCGTTGCTCGCCAGGCTTTCCGCACCATGACCGTGGTCGAGAAAGCCAGCGCCAGCCCGCTGGGCATCGAACTGGCCTTGCGCAACAACGCCAGCGGCGAGACCAGTGTCAGCCATTACGATGCCGTGATCCTGGCCACCGGCTACGAACGCCAGATGCACCGCGAACTGCTGGCACCCTTGGAAGCCTACATGGGCGACTTCGAGGTGGCGCGCGACTACCGCATCGTCACCGACGAGCGCTGCAAGGCCGGCATCTATATCCAGGGCTTCAGCCAGGCCAGCCATGGGTTGAGCGATACCTTGCTGTCGGTACTGCCGATTCGCGCGGATGAGATTGCGGCGTCGTTGTATGAGCATGACCGTCACCGTGGCAAAGCGCGTTCGGTGCAGGACGTGTTGCTCGCCACTGCGAGCTGACAGGCAACACTTGTGACATCGGGGGCTCGCTGATACTGTACAAAAAACCAGTATCGGTAGCCCTCCATGCAATTGATCGAAAAACTCAGCATCCTCGCCGACGCCGCCAAGTACGACGCTTCCTGCGCCAGCAGTGGCGCGCCCAAGCGCAGCTCCGAAGGCAAAGCCGGCCTGGGTTCGACCGATGGCATGGGCATCTGCCACAGCTACACCCCCGACGGCCGTTGCGTGTCGCTGCTCAAGGTGTTGCTGACCAATTTCTGCCTCTACGACTGCCAATACTGCGTCAATCGCCGCTCCAGCGACGTGCCCCGTGCACGTTTCAGCCCGGAGGAGGTGGTCACCCTGACCCTGGATTTCTACCGGCGCAATTGCGTCAGCGGGCTGTTCCTCAGTTCCGGCATCATCCGTTCGGCCGACTACACCATGGAACAGTTGGTGCGGGTGGCGAAACTGCTGCGCGAAGAGCATGACTTTCGCGGCTACATTCACCTCAAGACCATTCCCGAAGCCGACCCGGCGCTGATCGCCGAGGCCGGGCGCTATGCTGACCGGCTCAGCGTGAATATCGAACTGCCCACCGATGCCAGCCTGCAAACCCTGGCGCCGGAGAAGCAGATCGTTTCGATCAAGCAAGCCATGCAGACCATTTATACCGGCGAGCAAACCGTCCTCAACGAGCCACGCGCGCCGCGTTTCGCTCCGGCCGGGCAGAGCACGCAGATGATTGTCGGCGCCGACGACACCGACGACAGCACCATCTTGCATGGCGCCGAAGCGCTGTATGGCAACTACAAGCTGCGCCGCGTGTATTACTCGGCGTTCAGCCCCATCCCCAACAGCCCGAAAAGCGTGCCCCTGGCCGCGCCGCCGTTGATGCGCGAACACCGCTTGTACCAGGCGGACTTTCTGCTGCGTAGTTACGGCTTCAGTGCCAACGAACTGTTCCAAGGGCCGGGCCATCTGGCGCTGGATATCGACCCCAAGCTGGCCTGGGCCCTGGAGCATCGCGAGGTGTTTCCCCTGGATCTGAACCGCGCCGAACCGACCTTGATCGCGCGAATCCCCGGCATCGGCCTGCGCACCACTCAGCGTCTGGTGGACCTGCGCCGCGAGCGCAAGATCCGTTTCGAAGACCTGGCGCGCATGCGCTGCGTGCTGGCCAAGGCCAAGCCGTTTTTCATCACCAGCGACTACCACCCGCAACAGGCCGAGAGCACCAGCGTGCTGCTGCGCGAGCAACTGCGCGATCGCCCGCAGCCACAGCAAATGGGGTTGTGGGGATGATCAGCCTGGAATGCGACAACCTGTTCAGCACCTGGCGTGAGCAGGCGCGCTGGCTGCTCAGCCATCAGGTCGACCCCAGCAAAGTAAGCTGGGGTGAGGTGCACGTGGCGGACCTGTTTGCCACCGACGAGTCCATTCCTGAAGAGCTTGGGCCGTTCCAGGCGCGGATTCCCAAAGCCTTGTTGGAACTGCTGGAATCGGCGGCTTGCTATCACGGCGATCAGCGTTGGAGTTTGCTCTACGAGGTGTTGTGGCGGGTCAGTCATGGCGACCGTACGGCCATGCTGGCAGGTGACAAACTGGGCAGCGAGTTACAGCGGCGGATCAAGCAGGTCAGCCGCGAAGCCCATCACTTGCATGCATTTGTGCGGTTTATTGCCGTGCCCGCAGAGGCTGGCCCTGAGCTGCCGGAGTACGTGGCCTGGCATGAGCCGGCCCACGACATATTGAAATCAGCCAGCCAGCACTTTATCGGGCGCATGGGCCGCCATCGCTGGATGATCGCCACGCCGTTGGATGGGGTTTACTACGATGGTGAGCAGTTGATTCATCAACGGCAGTGCCCCGAGGCGTGGCAGCAACTGGCGCAAAATGTCGAAGACCCGCATAGCGCCATGTGGCTGACCTACTACAGCCACATCTTCAACCCGGCGCGCTTGAACCCCAAGGTAATGGAGGGGCACTTGCCCAGCCGGTTCTGGAAGAACTTGCCGGAGGGTAAGTTGATCCCGGGGTTGATCAGTGAGGCGCGGACGGGCAAACAGAAGGATGGGCAGGCGAAGCTTGTAGGCGCCAAGCCTGGTAAGCGAATTGCGAACCCTATCAATGCGGGAGCTGTTGTTTAGTTCGTGCGCGGGGTGGGGCTTTGCGCGGGAGGGCTGATGAACTGCTTCAGCGGCGAATCCAGGTCATCGGTTTTAACCGGCGGGCGAAAGTCTTGAGTGCTGGCAGGTATCACATTCTTCAATGCGTAATCGGCGCCGGAAGGTTGAGTGCCTGAAGGGGTGGGTTGGCTTGCAACGCCAGGCAGCTCTTTCAGGCAGTTCTCTTTCTCGATGCCCTCCGGGAAATCACGACAGGCCTGTTCGCGGTTTTTGCGAATACACCGTTCTCGTTCTGCAGGCACCAGGCGATTCTGACAAGAAGCCCCCGACAATATCCCGACGACTACCTTAAACCACGCGGCTGAAGCGTCGCTGCCGGCTGGGGCTGCCTGAGCGGCAGGCGAGAGGAGGCAAGTGAACAGTGCGCAAATCAATAATGACGTTTTGATGGTGTTCATCCTTGAAACGGCCAATCAGCAGTAAGCTCGGTATAGCATCGTGGTGTTTCAAACTGCAACATGATGGTCGTTCCCACGCTCTGCGTGGGAGCGATTTATAGCGATGGACGGTGTTCAGGCCAGCTCAGTCGCGGTGTTTTTGACCACCGCCAACTCCGGATGCGCCACCAACTTATCAATGTGCAACTCGTCATTATTCAACCACGTCTCCGTCAGCACCCGGTAATGCTCCATATCGCGGCAGCGCATGCGCAGGCTGTAGTCGAACGGCCCGCTGATCAGTTGGCATTCGAACACCTGCGGGCAAGCTTTGACGCACGCCTCGAAAGCCTTCTGCGCCGAGCGCCCGCTCTGATTGGACAAGGCCACCAGCACCAGCAGCGACAGCCCCGGCGAGACCATCTGCACATCGATGATCGCCCCGTAACCGCGAATCACGCCGCGTCGTTCCAATTTGCGCACCCGTTCCAGGCAGGGCCTGGGCGTCAAATGCACCAGCGACGAGAGTTTTTCGTAGGTGATACGCCCTTGGTGCCGCAACACGTCGATGATGGCCTCATCGATGCGGTCCAGCGCAGGGGAAGAGTGGGGTCCGTTGGCCTTGGTATCCATGAGTTCACTTCAAACGATTGGAAAGAAATTGCTGCAAGCGCTCGCTGCTGGGGTGGTCGAGAATCTCGGCGCCGCCTTGCTCCTCGACACGGCCCTGGTGCAAGAACAGCACTTGGCTGGACACCTGGCGGGCAAAGCCCATTTCGTGGGTGACCATCAGCATGGTACGACCTTCCTCGGCCAACGTCTGTATGACTTTGAGGACTTCTCCTACAAGTTCAGGGTCCAGCGCTGACGTTGGTTCGTCGAACAGAATGATTTCCGGCTCCATCGCCAGCGCCCGTGCGATGGCCACGCGCTGTTGCTGGCCGCCGGAGAGAAACGCCGGGTATTGGTCTGCCACACGGCCCGGTAAGCCGACTTTGTCCAGGTACATGCGCGCGCGTTTTTCTGCCTCGGCCGCGCTGACATTCAGCACGCGGCGCGGGGCCATGGTGATGTTTTCCAGCACGGTCATGTGGCTCCATAGGTTGAAGTGCTGGAACACCATGGCCAGGCGCGTGCGCAGGTTCTGCAATTGCGCCTGCTGCGGCGCGCGGGTGCCGGCGCGGCCTGGCTGCATTTCGATGCTGATGCCGTCGAGAGTAATCACCCCGGCGTCTGGCTGTTCGAGAAAGTTGATGCAGCGCAGCATCGTGCTTTTGCCCGAGCCGCTGGCGCCGATTAGGCTGATCACATCGCCCTGGCGCGCATTGAGGGACACGCCCTTGAGCACTTCGTGGTCGCCGTAGCGTTTGTGAATGCCTTCGACCTGGAGCTTGATCGCGGCCGTGTGGGCGACGGTTTGTGCAGAAGGCGCTACATCAACAGGATAAGTAGCCAGAGCCTGCGCGGACTGATTCATGGGTTAGCCTCGGGTAGGAACAAGAAAACGCATCCAGCGACGTTCGGCCAGTCGAAACAGGCCCACCAGTGCAAAGGACAGCAGCATGTAGAGCAGGGCGGCGATGCCGAACGCCTGGAACGTCAGGAACGTCTCGGCGTTGGCGTCGCGGGCCACCTTGAGGATGTCGGCGACGGTGGCGGTGAATGCCAGGGAAGTGGCGTGCAGCATCAGGATCATTTCATTGCTGTAGGCCGGCAACGCTCGGCGCAACGCGGCGGGCAACACCACAAACAGGTTCAGCCGCCAGCCGTGTAGACCGTAGGCGCGCGCCGCCTCGATTTCGCCATGGGGAATATTGCGGATCGCCCCGGCGAAGATTTCCACGGTGTAGGCACAGGTGTTCAGCACAAATGCCAGCAGCGTGCAGTTCAGCGCATTGCGGAAAAACTGGTTGAGCAGAGCGTTGTCCTGCACCACTTCCAGGCTGTACAGCCCGGTGTAGCAAATCAGCAATTGGATATACAGCGGCGTGCCACGAAACAGGTAGGTGTAGACCTCCACCGGCCAGCGCAGCCAGAAGTGCTCCGACACGCGGGCCAGCGCCAGTGGGATCGACAGGGCAAAGCCTGCGACCACCGAGATGATAAACAGCCATAAGGTCATGGCCACACCGGACAACCCCGCGCCATCGCTGAACAGGTAGGCCAGGCCGTATTGCTGGAACAGTTCGATCATCGTGCCATCCCCTTGATGCCGAGGTTATAGCGCCGCTCGAGGCGCTTGAAGATGCGGTTGGAGAGGGTGGTGATCACCAGGTACACCAGGCCGGCAAGGATCAGGAAATACAACGGTTCGTTGGTGCTCTTGCCGGCGTTTTGCGCGGCTTTAACCAGGTCCGACAGGCCGATGATCGACACCAGTGCGGTGGACTTGAGCAGCACCAGCCAGTTATTGCCCAGGCCCGGCAGGGCAAAGCGCATCAGTTGTGGGAACAGCACCAGGTGAAACCGCTGCCAACGGCTCAAGCCGTAGGCGGTCGCGGCTTCCAGTTGGCCTACCGGCACGCTGAGGATCGCGCCACGGAAGTTCTCGGTGAAATACGCGCCGTAGATAAAGCCCAGGGTGATCACCCCGGCGGTAAACGGATCGATTTCAAAGTAGTCCCAGCCGAACACTTCGCTCAGGTCGTTGAGCCACAGTTGCAGGCTGTAGAAAATTAGCAGGATCAGTACCAGGTCCGGCACGCTGCGGATCAGTGTGGTGTAGAGCGTGGCCGGCACGCGCAGCCAGTTGACGCTGGAGAGCTTGGCGCCGGCGGCGATCAGGCCCAGGGTGAGGCTTAGTGCCAGCGCCAGGAACGCCAGCTTGACCGTCATCCAGGCACCCTGGGCGAGCATCGGGCCGTAGCCTTGCAGGTTGAGGAGTTCGTTCATGGGGGGTATCTCTAAAGGACGCAGACATTCCCCTGTGGGAGCGGGCTTGCTCGCGAAGGCGGTTTATCAGGCACACATTCAGCGACTGACACTGCGCATTCGCGAGCAAGCCCGCTCCCACAGGTTACTCGTTGTAGATATCTTGATCGCCGAAGTACTTCTTCTGGATCTGCGCATAAGTGCCATCGGCCTGGACGGCGGCGATGCCTTTGTTGATCAGCGCGCGTAGCTCAGCGTCGTTCTTGCGCAAGCCCATGGCGATGTCCAGGGGCAGGGTCGGGTCCTTGAAGGCCGGGCCGGTCTTGAAGTCGGCGCCTTCAGGCTTGGACAGGAAGTTGAGCTGCGCTTCGAGCTTGTCGGTGAGGGTGGCATCGAGGCGGCCGTTCTGCAGGTCGGCGTAGTTCTGCTCCTGGGACTGGTACGCCTTGATCTGGGCGCCGAGCTTGGCCAGGTGCGCCCGCGCGTAGGCTTCTTGCAGCGAACCTTGCAGCACGCCGACTTGCTTGCCTTTCAGGGATTCGGGGGTGTCGCCGAAGTCGGCGCTTTTACGGGTGATCACCGAGGTGGGGCTGAGGAACAGCCGGTCGGTGAAGTCGATGACTTTTTCGCGCGCCGGCGTCACGGCCATGGAGGACATGATCGCGTCGAACTTGCGCGCGCGCAGGGCTGGGATCATGCCGTCGAATTCGTTGTGCACCCAGGTGCATTTGACGTCGAGCTTGGCGCAGATGGCGTTGCCCAACTCGATATCAAAACCTTGCAGGCTGCCGTCGGCGGCTACGGATTCGAAGGGAGGGTACTCGGGGAATACGCCGAAGCGGATTTCTTTCCAGTCTTGGGCGTGGGCGGCGCTGGCGCACAGTGGCAACAGCAACGCAGCGAAGAGTGATCGCAGTGGAGTCATGGGGCGTCCCTATATTTTGTAATTGATGTCAGGGCAGTTATTGGATAAAGCAACGTTCTTTCGGTGTGGCTTTTGTTGTTGTGAAGGCGTTTTTCTGTGGCGAGGGGGCAAGCCCGCTCGCCACAACACGCCCGCCTGGCACAACAGGTGTGTTCAGCGCAGTGAGTCTGCTGGGCACAGAGAATGCTTCATGGTAGTGCGTTTTTTGTGTCGTTTACCCCGTGCATAAAGCGCGAATTGCGCTGTTAAAAAGCGCAATGCAGCGGAATCGGCTGCGGCATGCGCTGAATCGGCTTTTCAAGGTGTAAGTTGTGGCCCGCCCTGGGCGCAAAGCGGCAGGCCAGAGCGGTCTCAGGCGCGCTTTTTCTGCTGTGCGCGCGGTTGTTGCGCCAGGCGTGCGAACAGGTCTTTCGGGTCGGCCAGGTCCGGCACCAGCTCAAGCGTGCTGCCGATATCCAGTGCCTTGGCCACGTCGAGCACGTAACGCAGCGCCGAGTAGTCTTCGATGGCAAAACCCACCGAGTCGAACAGGGTGATCTGGCGCGCGTTTTCGCGGCCGGGTTGCTGGCCGTTGATGACTTGCCACAGCTCGGTCACCGGCGAATCTACCGGCATGTGCTGGATCTCACCTTCGATGCGGCTTTGCGGTTCGTACTCGACGATCACCCGGGCGCGTTCGACGATACGTCGGTCCAGCTCGGTCTTGCCCGGGCAGTCACCGCCCACGGCGTTGAGGTGCATGCCGGGCTCGATCATTTCATCCGTCAGAATGGTCGCGTAGGCCTTGTCCGCCGTCACGGTGGTGACGATATCCGCACCTTTCACCGCTTCGGCCACGCTGCCGGCCAGGATCACCTTGATCGCCGGGAACGCCTTGAGGTTGGCCGCCAGCTTGGCGGTAGCCTTGGCGTCGATGTCGAACAGGCGAATCTCGTTGATGCCGAGCATGGCGTGGAAAGCCAGGGCCTGGAATTCACTCTGCGAGCCGTTGCCGATCAGCGCCATGCTGCGGCTGTTGTCGCGCGCCAGGTAGCGGGCGACCAAGGCTGAAGTGGCTGCGGTGCGGATCGCGGTGGTCAGGGTCATTTCCGCCAGCAGCACCGGCTTGCCGGTGTCCACATCGCCCAGGGCACCGAAGGCCATCACGGTGAGCATGCCGGCCAGGGTGTTTTTCGGGTGGCCGTTCACGTATTTGAAGGCGTACAGCGAGGCGTCGGACACCGGCATCAGCTCGATCACGCCGTCCGGCGAGTGGTTGGCCAGGCGCGCGCATTTTTCGAAGTCCTGCCAGCGCAGGTAGTCGGCGCGGATGTACTCGGCCATTTCCGTGATGCAGGTTTGCAGGCCTTTTTGCGAGACCAGGTAGCAGAGGTCGTTGACGTCGATATAGCGGGTCATGGCAAGACTCCTTATTGAAATGAGGGGCGGGCGGGCAGGTGCACTTCCGCCAGCATGCAGCGGGCACTGCCGCCGCCGATGCGTTCGATGTTGTCGATGTTCACCACCACCGGCCGTGTGTGGCGTTCCACATGCTGGCGCTGGGCTGGTTGCAGGGCCCCCCAGGCGCTGGCGGACATGACCAAAAGCGGCTGGCCGTCGCGGTCATGGACTTCGAGCATGTTGCCGGCGAAGGCTTCCAACTGGTCGAAGTCGAGGGCGAGGATGTCTTTGCCGGTATCGCGCAGGGAGCGTTCCAGGCCCAGGCGTTCGTCGGCGTCAGGCAGGGCTTGCAAGCACACCACCGAGAGGTCACGGCCGACGCTCATCATCACGTTGCTGTGGTAGATCGGCGCGTGATGGCGGTCGACGGCGTGGAACACGCAGAGTTGGTAGTCGAGGCGGTCGGCGAACTGGCGCAGGGCGTCCTGGTGGGTGCGCCCGGAGTGGCAGGCGTAGCTGATGCGGTGTTGGCGGTCGAGCACCATGCTGCCGGTGCCTTCGAGGAAGATGTTCTGTTGTTCGAGGTGGCTGAGGTCGATGGTGTCTTTGATCGCAAAGCGCTGCTCCAGTACGTGCAGCACACCTTTGTTGCGCTCCAATCGTCGGTTCTGGCCTTCCATCGGGTACAGCACCAGGCTGCCGTCGGCATGGCTGCTCCACCAGTTATTGGGGAAGATCGAGTCGGGCGTGTGAGGCGCCGGGGTGTCCTGCACCACCAACACTTCCACGCCGTGTTGGCGCAGGGTGTCGACATAGCGGTCGAATTCTTCCAGCGCTTTGTGCTGTGCGCTGAGTGGGTCCAGGGGCGGGCGTTGGAAGCGGTTGTTGATCGCGGTGTCCGGGTTGAAAGCAAAGCGCGCCGGGCGAATCATCAGGACGGTGTTTGTTGTTTGCATGGGTGCACGGGTCCATGGGGGCTGAGCTGTGGGGGTATTTTGTGCGTTGTGATGGGGGAATCCCGGCTGAAACAGCGGGGCGGCTCAGCCGGGAAAGCTGAAAAGTGGGGTGAGGCAGCCGAATCGGCTGTCAGGGTTGGAATGAGGTCAACTGTGGGAGCTGGCTTGCCTGCGATAGCGGTGTATCAGTGCCATATTCTTGGCTGGCACACCGCCATCGCAGGCAAGCCAGCTCCCACATTGGTATTGTTGGGGCTGTTATAGCGCTGTCCGTCAGGAGGAATCATGTCTACCGCCGTTCGTCTCGCCCAGGCAGCCGATGCCGAGGGGATCAGCCAGGTCATCCTGGCGGCCTTGCACAGCAGTAATGCGCGGGATTACCCGGCGGATGTGATTGCGCGGGTGGCGAGCAACTTTACCCCGGACGCCGTGCAGGCCTTGCTCCAGCGGCGAGTGGTGCTCGTGGCGACTCAGGGTCAGGTGATCGTCGCCACTGCCGCGCTTGATGGCAATGTGGTGCGCTCGGTGTTTGTGAACCCGGCGCTGCAAGGGCAGGGCATTGGGCGGCTGCTGATGATTGAGATCGAACTGCGTGCCCGGGAAGCCGGGGTGACGGTGTTGAGTGTGCCGTCTTCGCTGACCGCCGAGCCGTTTTATACAAAGATGGGCTTCCACACGGTGCGCGATGTCTATCACGGTAACGAGCGCACGCTGGTGATGGAGAAGGCGCTGTTATCCCGCCACCCCATCGGGCCGTATCGTGATCGTCAGCACCGTGCGCAAGTGGTGGCCCTGTGGCAGGAGGCGTTTGGGTATGACACCGCGCACAACCTGCCGACGTTGGCGATTGATAAGAAGCTGGCGGTTAACGATGGGTTGTTTTTCGTAGCGACGGATAAAAAAGCCGTGATCGGCACCCTTCTCGCAGGCTACGACGGGCATCGTGGTTGGCTGTATTCGGTGGCGGTGCACGCTGACTATCGGCGTCACGGCCTGGGCTCCTCGCTGGTGCGGTATGCCGAGCAGGCGTTGACGGCGTTGGGGTGCATGAAGATCAATTTGCAGATTACTGGCGGCAATGATGGGGTGGCGGGGTTCTATGAGGCGTTGGGATATGGAGTGGAGCCGAGGATTAGTATGGGTAAGAAGATAGCCGTGAACATCCCCAAGGATGTGTGAGAACACCGAAATCAACTGTGGGAGCTGGCTTGCCGGCGATGGCGGTGCATCAGTCAACTTATTGAGTCACTGATAGACCGCCATCGCCGGCAAGCCAGCTCCCACATGGGTTTTGTGGTGTTGCTGGCGTTTGGGCTTAGACCTTGACGATCCAGCCTGCTGGCGCTTCGACGTCACCGGTTTGCACGCCGGTCAGCTCTTTGTAGAGCTTCTGGGTGATCGGGCCGACTTCAGTTTCGCTGTGGAACACGTGCAGTTTGCCGTTGTACTGGATGCCGCCGATGGGCGAGATCACAGCGGCCGTGCCGCAGGCTCCGGCTTCCTTGAACTGATCCAGTTTGTCGATGAACACTTCGCCTTCGACCACTTTCAGGCCCAGGCGGGACTGGGCCAGTTCGATCAGCGACAGGCGGGTGATGCCTGGCAGCACCGAAGGCGACTTCGGCGTGATGAACTGGTTGTCGTGGGTGATCCCGAAGAAGTTGGCCGAGCCGACTTCTTCGATTTTCGAATGGGTCATCGGGTCCAGGTAGATCGCATCGGCGAAACCGGATTTTTTCGCTTCGGCACCCGGCATCAGGCTGGCGGCGTAGTTACCACCCACTTTGGCGGCGCCGGTGCCTTGTGGCGCGGCGCGGTCGAAAGTGGAGATCTGGAAGTTATGCGGCACCAGCCCGCCTTTGAAGTAGGCGCCGACCGGGATGGCGAAGACCGAGAAGATGAACTCCGGCGCGGTACGCACGCCGATGTTGTCACCGGTGCCGATCACGAACGGGCGCAGGTACAGCGCGCCGCCGCTGCCGTACGGCGGGATGAACCGCTCGTTGGCCTTGACCACTTGTTTGCAGGCTTCGATGAAGTCTTCGGTGGGCACGTGCGGCATCAGCAGGCGTGCACAGCTGCGCTGCATGCGGGCGGCGTTCTGGTCCGGGCGGAACAGGTTGATTGAACCGTCCTTGCAGCGGTAGGCCTTGAGGCCTTCAAAGCATTGCTGGCCATAGTGCAGGGCCGTGGAGCCCTCGCTGATGTGCAGCACGTTGTCGTCGGTCAGGGTGCCGGCTTGCCATTCGCCGTTTTTCCAGACCTGGAGAAACCGCTTGTCGGTCTTGATGTAGTCAAAACCCAGCTTGTCCCAATTGATGCTTTCGTTACCCATGACACCCTCTATCTCTGGTCAACCGCCTGGTCGAAGACAGGCTTGTCGGTTTTTTTTCTGGATGGGCGCAACAATACTGCATTATTGGCCGGTGTGGGAGCAGGTGGGTGGGCCGTTCAGTCTGTGTGTTGGCTGATCCACCGCTATCGCAGGCAAGCCAGCTCCCACATTTGGAATGCATTCCCGTGTGGGAGCTGGCTTGCCTGAGATGGCCTCACTGTAGTTTTACAGGTGCAGCGCGTGGCCCAGGGCCCTTAAGGCCGCCTCTTGTACAGCTTCGCCGAGCGTTGGGTGGGCGTGGATGGTGCCGGCCACGTCTTCCAGGCGCGAACCCATTTCCAGGCTCAGGCCAAAGGCCGTGGACAGTTCGGACACGCCAACACCTACCGCTTGCCAGCCGATGATCAGGTGGTTATCACGGCGAGCGACCACACGCACGAAGCCGGTTTTCGACTCCAGCGTCATCGCCCGGCCGTTGGCCGCGAACGGGAAACTCGACACGATGCAGTCCAGGCCCGCCGCCTTGGCTTCATCCGGGGTCTTGCCGACCACCACCAGTTCCGGATCGGTAAAGCACACGGCTGGAATGGCCGCCGGGTTGAATTCGCGGGTTTTACCGCTGATCAGTTCGGCGACCATCTCGCCCTGGGCCATGGCCCGGTGCGCCAACATCGGCTCGCCACTCAGGTCGCCAATCGCCCAAACATTGCGCATGCTGGTCTGGCAACGGCTGTCGATCTTGATCGCCGCGCCGTTCATGTCCAGGTTCAGCGCTTCGAGGTTCCAGCCTTGAGTGTTGGGTGTGCGACCGACGGCCACCAGCACTTGATCAGTTTCCAGCGACAAGGTGTCGCCATTCGGATCGCGCACTTGCAGGCTGTTGTTCTCGAAACCGGTCACGCTGTGCTTGAGGTACAGCTTGATCCCCAAGTGCTTGATGGATTCAGCCACCGGCAGCGTCAGTTCGCCGTCGTAAGCCGGCAGGATGCGCTCCTGCGCCTCGACCACACTGACCTCAGCGCCGAGCTTGCGGTAGGCAATGCCCAGCTCCAGGCCAATATAGCCGCCGCCCACCACAACCAGGCGTTTGGGCACGCGGGTGGGGGCCAGCGCTTCGGTGGAGGAGATGATCGGCCCGCCAATTGGCAGCATCGGCAGGTTGACGCTTTTCGAGCCGGTAGCCAGCAGCAAGTGTTCGCACTGGATACGCTGGTCGCCGACATCAATGGTCTTGCCATCGACAACCTTGGCCCAACCGTGAATCACCTGCACTTTGTGTTTTTTCAACAGTGCGGCAACGCCGCTGGTCAGGCGGTCGACGATGCCGTCTTTCCATTCCACGCTTTTGCGGATGTCCAGGGTCGGCACGTCCACTTCGATGCCCAGCTGCGAACCCTGGCTGTGGTGCACGGTTTGCTGGAACTGCTCGGCCACATGGATCAAGGCTTTCGAGGGGATGCAGCCGATATTCAGGCAGGTGCCGCCCAAGGCCTGGCCTTCCACCAGAATGGTCGGGATGCCCAACTGACCGGCGCGAATCGCCGCCACATAACCGCCAGGGCCGCCGCCGATAATCAGCAACGTGGTGTGTAGTGTCTGAGACATGCCTTACTCCAAAAACAGGCTGGCGGGTTGTTCGAGCAGGCCGCGAATGGCCTGGATGAATTGCGCCGCGTCCATGCCATCGACCACGCGGTGATCGAAGGAGCTGGAGAGGTTCATCATCTTGCGGATTACGATCTGGCCCTTGATCACCATCGGCCGCTCAACAATGCGGTTGACGCCGACGATGGCCACTTCCGGCAGGTTCAGCACGGGTGTGCTGACGATGCCGCCCAACGCGCCCAGGCTGGTCAACGTAATGGTCGACCCCGACAGCTCATCGCGGCTGGCCTTGCCATTGCGCGCGGCGCTGGCCAAACGGGTGATTTCCTCAGCATTGCCCCACAGGCTGCGGGCTTCGGCATGGCGCACCACCGGCACCATCAGGCCCACGTCGCTCTGGGTGGCGACCCCCACATGCACCGCGCCGAGGCGGGTGATGACCTGGGCTTCGTCGTCATAGCGCGCGTTGATCTGCGGGAAGTCCCGCAGCGCCACGACCATGGCGCGCACGATAAACGGCAGCAATGTCAGCTTGCCGCGTGCAGCGCCGTGTTTCTCATTGAGGTGCACGCGCAGCTCGTCGAGGGCAGTGACGTCGATTTCTTCCACATAGCTGAAATGCGCGGCGCGCCGGGTCGCGTCCTGCATGCGCTGGGCGATCTTGCGGCGCATGCCGATCACTGGGATCTGTTCTTCGTCGTTGCGTTCGGCGTAGGGGTTGGCAGCGGTTTTAGTTTGCGCCGGACTCTGGAGCAAGAAAGCCTCCAAATCTTCGTGCAGAATCCGGCCCGCAGGACCAGAGCCCTGCACCAGGCGTAACTGAATGCCAGCATCCAGCGCGTGTTTCCGCACGGCAGGCGAGGCCAATGGGCGTTCGTCGGCTTCACGGGCCACGGGTGCTTGAGCCGCCACCACTGGCGCGGGCTTGCTTGGCGCCGGCGCGGGTTTGGCTTCAGCAACCAGAGCGGGTGCAGGCGCAGCTTTTGCCGGTGCAGCCACCGCCGGTACATCTTTGGCGTTACCCGCGCCTTCCACTTCAATGCTGATCAAAATACTGCCCACGGCCATGACTTCACCTGGCTCGCCGCCGAGGGAAATCACCTTGCCGTGCACCGGCGAGGGAATGTCCACCATCGCCTTGTCGGTCATCACATCCGCCAGCACTTGGTCTTCAACCACCAGGTCGCCAACCTTTACATGCCATACCGACAGTTCAACTTCTGCGATGCCTTCGCCAATGTCCGGCATCTTGATAATGTGCGTGCCCATTCAGACCTCCATGACCCGTTTCAACGCCGCGCCCACGCGGGACGGCCCTGGGAAATACGCCCACTCTTGCGCGTGCGGGTAGGGGGTGTCCCAACCGGTGACGCGTTCGATCGGCGCTTCCAGGTGGTGGAAGCAATGCTCTTGCACCAGCGCCACCAGCTCGGCGCCAAAGCCGCAGGTGCGGGTGGCTTCATGCACCACCACGCAACGGCCGGTCTTTTTCACCGACTTGACGATGGTTTCCAGGTCCAGCGGCCACAGGCTGCGCAGGTCAATAACTTCGGCGTCGATGCCGGTTTCTTCGGCGGCAACTTGCGACACATACACGGTGGTGCCGTAGGTCAGCACGGTGACGGCCGAGCCCGGGCGCACGATGGCGGCCACGTCCAGCGGCACGGTGTAGTAACCGTCCGGTACTTGCGCTTGCGGGTGCTTCGACCACGGGGTTACCGGGCGGTCGTGATGGCCGTCGAACGGGCCGTTGTACAGGCGCTTAGGCTCTAGGAAAATCACCGGGTCATCGTTTTCGATCGAGGCGATCAGCAGGCCCTTGGCGTCATACGGGTTGGACGGCATCACCGTGCGCAGGCCGCAGACCTGGGTGAACACTGCTTCGATACTCTGGCTGTGGGTCTGGCCGCCATAGATACCGCCACCGCAGGGCATGCGCATGGTCAGCGGCGCAGTGAACTGCCCGGCCGAGCGATAACGCAAGCGCGCCGCTTCCGAGATGATCTGGTCGGTAGCGGGGTAGACGTAGTCGGCGAACTGGATTTCCGCCACCGGGCGCAGGCCGTAGGCACCCATGCCCACCGCGACGCCGACGATGCCGCTTTCCGAGATCGGCGCGTCAAACACCCGCGAGCTGCCGTACTTGTTCTGCAAACCTTCGGTGCAACGGAACACGCCGCCGAAGTAACCGACGTCCTGGCCGAACACCACCACGTTATCGTCACGCTCAAGCATCACATCCATGGCCGAGCGCAGGGCCTGGATCATGGTCATGGTGGTGGTGGTCATGGCGGTTTCCAGTTCAATACTGTTGTTGTGATCGTTCATGTCAGATCCCCAACTCTTGACGCTGGCGCTTCAAGTGCTCCGGCATCTCTTTATAGACGTCCTCGAACATGGTCGCGGCGCTTGGAATCTGGCCGCCGGCAAGGGTGCCGTACTGTTCGGCTTCTTTTTGCGCCGCAATGACTTCGGCTTCAAGTTCGGCACTGACCGCCACGTGTTCCTCTTCGGACCACTGGCCAATCTTGATCAGGTGCTGCTTGAGGCGGGTAATCGGGTCACCCAACGGGAAGTGGCTCCAGTCATCGGCGGGGCGGTATTTGGACGGGTCATCGGAGGTGGAGTGCGGGCCGGCGCGGTAGGTGACCCACTCGATGAGCGTTGGCCCCAGGTTGCGGCGCGCACGCTCAGCAGCCCAGGCGGAGGCGGCGTACACCGCGATAAAGTCGTTGCCGTCCACACGCAGCGAGGCGATGCCGCAACCCACGCCGCGTCCGGCGAAGGTGGTGGCTTCACCACCGGCAATCGCCTGGAAGGTGGAGATCGCCCACTGGTTGTTGACCACGTTGAGAATCACCGGCGCGCGGTACACGTGGGCGAAGGTGAGGGCGGTGTGGAAGTCGGATTCGGCGGTGGCGCCGTCGCCGATCCAGGCCGAGGCGATTTTGGTATCGCCCTTGATCGCCGAGGCCATGCCCCAGCCCACGCCTTGTACGAATTGGGTGGCGAGGTTGCCGGAAATGGTGAAGAAGCCGGCGTCTTTGACCGAGTACATGATCGGCAGTTGGCGACCCTTGAGCGGGTCGCGCTCGTTGGACAGCAGTTGGCAGATCAGGTCCACCAGCGGCACTTCGCGGGCCATCAGGATGCTTTGCTGGCGGTAGGTGGGGAAGCACATGTCGTCGATGTTCAAGGCCAGGGCCTGGGCGCTGCCGATGGCTTCTTCGCCAAGGCTTTGCATATAAAACGACATTTTTTTCTGACGCTGGGCGACGACCATGCGGTTGTCGAATATCCGCGTCTTGAGCATGGCGCGCATGCCTTTACGCAGAATCTCGACGGGAACGCCCTCGGCCCACGGGCCAAGGGCCTGGCCCTGGTCGTCGAGCACGCGAATCAGGCCCTTGGCCAGGTCGGCGGTGTCGGCAGGTTCTACGTCGATGGCGGGTTTGCGCACCAGGCCGGCGTCAGTGAGGCGCAGGTAGGTAAAGTCGGTCTTGCAGCCTGGGCGGCCCGAGGGTTCGGGAACGTGCAGGCGCAGTGGTTCGTACTGCTGAGTCATGGCTTCTACGCTCGATCTTGTGAATTTCTTGTAGTGGGCGCGCTAGCTGACAGTCAGTCTCCGGGTAAGAGAAATCTTGTCCTACAAACATCATAGGCGTGGCGTAGAAGAATATTTATCTCTGTTTCATTGCGCTCGCGATCATTTGAGGATAAAAAAACTGCATAACCATAATAAACAGGTGATTTTGTCTCATGCGCAAACTGGACCGTACCGACATCGGCATTCTTAACGCCCTGCAGGAGAACGCCCGCATCACCAACGCCGACCTGGCCCGCTCGGTCAACCTATCGCCCACGCCGTGTTTCAACCGGGTCAAGGCGATGGAGGAATTGGGCCTGATTCGCGACCAAGTCACGCTGCTTGACGCCGACTTACTCGGGCTGCACGTCAACGTGTTCATCCATGTGAGCCTGGAGAAGCAGAACGAACTGGCGTTGCAGCAGTTTGAAGGCGCGATCTCGGACCGGCCCGAAGTGATGGAGTGCTACCTGATGGCCGGCGACCCGGATTACCTGATCCGCGTGCTGGTGCCGACGATTCAGTCGCTGGAGCGCTTCATGATGGACTTTTTGACCAAGGTGCCGGGCGTGGCCAATATTCGCTCCAGCTTTGCGCTCAAGCAAGTGCGCTACAAGACGGCGCTACCATTGCCGCCAGGTGGCTTGATGGTCTGAGCGGCAGTAGACGGCGGCGGCGCCAGGGCTGCCGTGGCCGCTCTTGCCGTGCCCATTTTTAATTGACCTTAGTCAATATAAGTTGGCGTTTGTCCGAGTGTTCCCCTGCGCCTGCTAAGCTCTACTTTTAAAGGGCGGGACACGTCATGGACAATCAGCAATTAATATGCCGCGCGCTCTACGACTTTAATCTAACTCAGCTTTCCATTGTCGCAGCACTGGAAGACATGGCTGCGCTCATTGAAAATATAAGTTGCGTTTCGCCGCCGATCAGCGCCTCTTTAAAACGTCATCTGGAAACGGTCGGGCGAAACTGTGATCGGTCCTGTAATGCGATGTATTCGCTGCTCCACGAAGAAGCCAACGTCGAATTACCCAGCTGAAAACGCGCTTGGGTTGGGCGAGTTTAGTTTGTTAGCTAATTAACGGAAGTGTAAGAATTATTCTCATCCGAATAATAAAATTCTACGTGGACAGTCACATATTTTTCACACATGCTTCCCCACGATAGTAGCCATAGGCCATTTAACTAATTGAGCCCGGGCAAGAGGTGAGTAGAGATGTCCATGAGATCCTTGAAGTTAAACTTTCGTGCTGCCCTTTGTTTTGGCGTGGTGTGCATTCTGCTATTAATTCAGGGGGGCATGACGCTGGTAAAAATCGATACTGTTTATGCATCGACGGTTGAAATTGAAACCAACTGGCTGCCGAGTATTCGTCTGGCCGGGAAAATCGACTCGGCGCTGTATAAGCTGCGCCTGGAGCTGCGCAATTTTGCGATGGACGCCGCCCGGCAGAACCCAGGTTCACTGGAAAAAATACGAAGCCTGCGAGCAGACCTGATCAAGGTCGCTGAGAGCTATGCGCCCATGGTGTCGAGTCCCGAGGAGCAGGCCAAATATGACCAAGCCCTCAGTAGTATTCGAAGTTACGACCAGAAGGTCGACGCATTTCTTGGGTTCTCTTCCACGGCGTCCACTGAGCAGCTCGCGGTCTTCATGCGCGACACCCTGAGCCCCATTGCCTCAAAGGCGCAAGACTCGATCAACGAGCTGATCCAGTTGAATGAACGCGGGTCGCAGCAAGCGGTGCAGGTGGCCGCCAGCGAGCACAACGCGACGCGCCTGTTTACCTGGGCGCTGATGGCTGTTTCAGTGCTGCTGACGGTTGTAGTCGCCGGTCTGTTTGCCCGCAGTATTATTACCCCGGTACGTGAACTGCTGGTGTCGACCTCAAAGATCGCCGAAGGGGATCTACGCGTGGCCATTACCGTAGACGGCCAGGATGAGCTGACGGCGCTGCAGCAATCCACAGCTGCCATGCAGGTGAACCTCAAGAACACCCTGCAGCAAATCAGCGATGCATCCGGGCAATTGGCGTCGGCTGCCGAAGAGATGAGTTCGATCACCCGTGAGTCCAGTGCCGGCATTGAGCGCCAGAGCCACGAAACCGACCAGGCTGCCACGGCGGTTAATCAGATGACCGCCGCAGTGGAGGAGGTGGCCCGCAATGCGGTCTCGGCCTCCCACTCGACTCAGGACTCCCAGCGCTCGGCGAAAATCGGCCAGGAGCGTGTTACCCAGACCATTGCCTCGATCGAAAAACTCAGCGCCACGGTGCAGCAGACCGGTGTGGAAGTTGAAGGCCTGGCCAAGCAGGCGCAGGACATTGCACGGGTGGTGGAAGTGATCCGCTCGATTGCCGAACAGACCAACCTGTTGGCGCTGAACGCTGCCATAGAGGCGGCGCGGGCCGGTGAGCAAGGGCGCGGCTTTGCGGTGGTGGCCGATGAAGTGCGGGCACTGGCCCACAGGACTCAGACCTCGACCCAGGAAATCGAGCAGATGATTGCGAAGATACAAACCTGTTCCAGCGAGGCCGTAGCGTCCATGAGCATGAACCGCAATGAAGCGGTGGACTCACTGAAAATCGCCCACGAAGCCGGCCATGCCATCATTCAGATTACCGAGGCCATTGCCGATATCAATGAAAGGAACCTGCTGATCGCGACGGCTTCCGAGGAACAGGCCCACGTGGCCCGCTCGGTGGATCAGAACCTGATCAGTATTCGCGACCTGTCGATCCAGAGTTCGTCAGCCGCCGGACAGACCTCCATCGCCAGCCACGAGCTGTCGAAACTGGCGATAGACCTCAAGCAGATCGTGGCCCGTTTTTCGATAGCCTGAACCTGCACACAGTGAGGCATGGCCTATGTTGAAACGCATTCTTGTGTCGCAAGTGATCCTGGGCATGTACATCCATAAACTTGAGGGCGCCTGGATCAAGCATGGCTTTTGGAAAAGCCGTTTTCTCCTCAAACAAACCGAGGACCTGCAGCGTCTGCGGGACTCGCCGGTTCAAGGCGTATGGATTGATACACTCAAAGGCTGCGACGTAGCGCCGAGCGCTACGGTCGCGGTGACACCAGCGCCCACGGCGGGCAAGCCCCGCGAGGTACTGACCCGCCACGAGATGAAGGCGGAAGTGGCTCGCGCGGTAAAGTTGTGTGGGGTTGCCAAGCGCGCGGTGATCACCATGTTCGGCGAGTTGCGCATGGGCAAGGCGGTCGACCCCACCGAAGTCACTCAACTGGTGGACGATATTTCCCAATCACTGCTGCGTCATCCTCACGCCTTCATCAGCCTGGCACGCCTGAAGACCGCCGATGAATACACCTACATGCACTCGGTGGCCGTGTGTGGGTTGATGATTGCAATGGCGCGCCAGCTGCAATTGGAGCCCGCCCTGATCCAGGAGGCAGGGCTGGCAGGGCTGTTCCACGATGTCGGCAAGATGGCGGTTCCCGAAGCGATCCTGAGTAAGCCCGGCACGTTGACAGCGCTTGAGTTTGCCTCGGTGCGTCTGCATCCGGTACAGGGCGCAGACATGCTTCGCCAGTGCCCGCACATCAGCGCACTGGTGCTCGATGTGTGCTTGCATCACCATGAAAAATGCGATGGCAGCGGCTACCCCCACGGCCTGGTTCAGGACCAGATCAGCCTGTTTGCGCAAATGGGCGCAGTGTGTGACGTGTACGATGCGATCACCTCGGAGCGCCCCTACAAACATGGCTGGGGGCCTGACGAGGCGATACAGAAAATGGCGGAATGGAAAGGCCATTTTGATGCCCGGGTGTTCCAGGCGTTTGTCCGGTGCGTGGGCATTTATCCGGTCGGCGCCCTGGTTCGACTGGAGAGTGGCCGTATCGGCGTGGTCATCGAACAAAACCCTGGCGCATTGCTGACGCCGATCGTGAAAGTGTTCTTTTCCACGCGTTCCCGCTTGCCGATTACCCAGGTGGTGGTCAACCTGGCCAAACAGCCCGACAAGATCGTCGGCCGAGAAACTGCTGAAGCGTGGGGCTTCAAGCACCTCGACGAATTGTGGTCAGGGCTTGCGCGCGTCAAAGGGTCCTATTTCGATCAGCCGACTTAAAGTTGATTGAGCGGAATTTTCAGGTAGACCACGCCATTTTCCTCCGCCGGCGGCATATTCCCGGCCCGCACGTTCACCTGGATCGCCGGCAACAGCAGCGTCGGCATCCCCAGCCCGGCATCACGCGTGGTGCGCATTTCAACAAACGCAGCCTCATCCACACCGTCATGCACATGGATATTCCCCGCGCGCTGTTCCGCCACGGTGGTCAGGCACTTGGCCTCACGGCCTTGCGGCGGATAGTCATGGCAGACATACAGCCGGGTTTCATCCGGGAAGGCCAGCAACTTGCGCATCGACGCATATAACTGCCGCGCATCCCCGCCAGGAAAGTCGCAACGCGCAGTGCCCACATCGGGCATGAACAGCGTGTCGCCCACCAGGATCAACCGGTCGTCGATCAAGTAAGCCATGTCCGCCGGCGTATGCCCGGGTACATGCAGCGCCTGGGCCTTCACGTTGCCGATGTGAAAGATCTCATCCGGCGCAAACAAATGGTCGAACTGCGAGCCATCGACGCGAAATTCGGGCTCCAGGTTGAACAGATTCTTGAATACCCCTTGCACCTTGCTGATCGACTGACCAATGGCAATCTTGCCGCCCAAGGTGCGCCGCAGGTACGGCGCGGCAGACAGGTGATCAGCATGCGCATGGGTTTCCAGCAGCCATTGCACCTGCAAGCCGTGCTCACGCACAAAGGCTGTGACCTTGTCCGCCTGGGCCGTATGGGTGCGCCCGGAGGCTGGGTCGTAATTGAGCACCGAGTCGACGATAGCGCAGGGGCCGCCGTCAGTTTCATAGATGACATAGGTGAAGGTCGACGATGCCTCGTCCAGAAAATCTTGAATCAACGCTGGCATGGCGGCTGTCCCTCGGTGGTGAAAAAAATGGTTACAATCAATTTACGTTTACACATAATGTTTTGAGCTTAAGTGACAGAAAGGACCCGAAGCAAATGGAATCTACTCTGAGTGAAGGCGAAGTCGCCCAACTGCGCGCCTCGGCGTCCAAGGCCTGCTCCTTGCTCAAGGCATTGGCCAATGAGGACCGTTTGTTGATCCTGTGTCAGTTGACCCAGGGTGAGCGCAACGTTGGTGAATTGGAAACCATGACCGGCGTAAGACAGCCTACGCTGTCACAACAGTTGGGCATTTTGCGCGACGAAGGGTTGGTCGCTACCCGTAGGGAAGGCAAATACATTTTCTACGGGCTGGCCAGCCATGAAGTGATTCAAGTAATGAAGACCCTCTCCGGGCTGTACTGCGGTGCGGTCATCAAAAGCTGGGCGTGACGCCATCCGGCAGCGACCCTTGTGTGCATGTATAAAAAGGCGATTGACATGAACGACCAACACTGTGGCCCCACCATCAGTGGCGACATCGTAGTCATTGGCGGCGGTTCGGCAGGCATCGGCCTGCTGGCCAGCCTGCTCAAGCGTGATCCGCACCTGAACATCACCCTGATCGAGCCGAGTGAATACCACTGCTACCAGCCGGCCTGGACCCTGGTCGGCGGCGGCGCCTACGACGTCAAAAAGACCCGGCGCCCATTGGCCGACGTACTGCCCAATGGCGTCACCTGGGTACAGGCCGCCGTCACCGAACTGCTGCCCGACGAGCAAACCCTGGTGCTCGACAACGGCCAGCGCGTCACCTGGAACAACCTGATCGTGTGCCCCGGCCTGCGCCTGGCCTGGGAGAAAGTCGAAGGCCTGCAAGCCACCCTCGGCCAGCACGGCGTTACCTCCAACTACAGCTACGAGCACGCCGCCTACACCTGGCAGCTGGTGCAGCAACTCAAGAGCGGCAAGGCGATCTTTACCCAGCCTGCCATGCCGATCAAATGTGCGGGTGCGCCGCAAAAAGCCATGTACTTGTCCTGCGATCACTGGCTCAAGCAAGGCAATCTGAAAAACATCGATGTCGAGTTCGATCTTGCCGGCGCCGCACTGTTTGGCGTGGCGACCTTTGTGCCGCCATTGATGAAATACGTCGAGAAGTACAACGCGCGCCTGGCGTTCAACTCCAACCTGATCAGGGTGGATGGCCCGGCACGCAAGGCTTGGTTCGAGGTGAAGGACGCAGCGGGCAATGTCAGCGTTGAAGAGAAGTCCTTCGACCTGCTGCACGTGGTGCCGCCGCAAGTCTCCCCGGACTTTATCCGCCAAAGCCCGCTGGCCGACGCCGCCGGCTGGTGCGAGGTCAACCCCCACAGCCTGCAACACCTGCGCTACCCGCATATCTTCGGCCTGGGTGACGTGTGCGGCACCACTAACGCTAAGACCGCCGCCGCCGTGCGCAAGCAGATTGTGGTGGTGGCCGCAAACCTATTGGCCCTGCGCAAACAGGCGCCGCTGCCGCTCAAGTACGACGGCTACGGTTCCTGCCCGCTGACAGTGGAGAAGGGCAAGGTGGTGCTGGCCGAGTTCGGCTATGGCGGCAAACTGCTGCCGACCTTCCCGCTGGATCCGACCCAGGCGCGCCGTTCGATGTGGTTCCTCAAGGCCACGTTGCTGCCGTGGTTCTACTGGAACGGCATGCTTAAGGGCCGTGAGTGGCTGACCCGCCTGAGCAAGGTGGATTAAATGCTGCTGGCAAGTCTGTTGGGCGTATTGATGGGCCTGGTCATGGGGCTCACCGGCGCGGGCGGTGGCATCCTCGGGGTGCCGGCGCTGGTGTTGGGCTTGGGCTTGACCATGACCCAGGCGGCGCCGGTGTCGCTGCTCGCCGTGGGCGCGGCGGCAGCGGTGGGTGCAATCGACGGGTTGCGCCATGGCCTGGTGCGTTATCGCGCCGCGTTGCTGATCGCCTTGCTCGGCGCGCTGTTCTCGCCACTGGGGGTGTTCATTGCCCACCAACTGTCGGAGCCCGTGTTGATGGGCCTGTTCAGCGCGCTGATGGTGCTGGTGGCCTGGCGTATGTTGCAGCGCGAAAAGGTCGAGGCCGGGCCGAGTGACCATGGTGCCGCGTCGTGGGGCCAGAAGAACTGCATGCTCGATCAGCAAACCGGGCGCTTTGCCTGGACCGCCAAGTGCAGTACTACGTTAGCCGCGCTGGGTGCGGTGACCGGCGCGGTGTCGGGCTTGCTCGGCGTGGGCGGTGGTTTTCTGATCGTGCCCGCATTCAAGCAACTGACCGATGTGCAGATGCGGGGGATCGTCGCCACCTCGTTGATGGTGATCAGCCTGATCTCGCTCATTGGCGTGGCGGGTGCGATGCATGCCGGTGTGAGTATTGAGCATGTAGGCTGGGTGTTTATCGCTGCGAGCATTGTCGGCATGTTGGTTGGGCGGCGCCTGTGTTCGGTGATCAAGGCGCGAACCTTGCAGGTTGGGTTTGCCAGCCTGTGTGTGGTGGTGGCCGTCGGCATGTTGGTCAAGGCGTTGCTCTGAAACAAGGTCTGAAACAAGGCGGTATGCATGGCCAGGGGACTTGATACCCGTCAACACCGCCTGCGGCATTTTGCGTCATGCTCCGCGCCTGATTTGAAGGCTGACGGAGAGCCCCATGAGCGCGCCCGCAACAACCGCTGCATCATTTAAGTTACCCCTGGGCCTGGTGGTCGCCGTGCTGGTGATGGTCGGTGTGCTGCTGTTGCCGCTGCCGGCTGACTTGCCCGTAGCCGGGCATCGAATGCTCGCGATCCTCGCGTTTGCGGTGGTGGTGTGGATCACCGAGGCGGTGTCCTATGAAGCCAGCGCGATCATGATCACCTCGCTGATGGCGTTTCTGCTGGGCACCGCGCCTTCACTGCAAGACCCGGCGCACCTGATCGGCTCCAGCCCGGCGATCAGCATGGCCTTGACCGGGTTTGCCAACCCGGCGCTGGCCTTGGTGGCGGGCGCGTTGTTCATTGCAGCGGCCATGACCCACACGGGCCTGGACCGACGTATCGCCCTGGTCACCTTGACGCGGGTCGGTACCAGCACGCGCGGCATTTTGCTGGGGGCGATTGCGGTCACCATTCTGTTGAGCCTGGTGGTGCCCAGCGCTACGGCGCGCAGTGCCTGTGTGGTGCCGATCATGATGGGCGTGGTAGCGGCGTTTGGTGTCGACAAACGCTCGAATATCGCCGCCGGGTTGATGATCGTGGTGGCTCAGGGCACCAGCATCTGGAACGTCGGCATCCAGACCGCCGCGGCGCAGAACCTGCTGACCGTCGGTTTCATGGACAAGATGCTCGGTGAGCGGGTGTCCTGGATCGACTGGCTGATCGCAGGTGCACCCTGGGCGCTGATCATGTCGGCAGTGTTGCTGGTGCTGGTGCTCAAACTGCTGCCGCCGGAAAGCGACAGCATCCCCGGCGGCAAGGAGGCGGTGGCCCAGTCATTGGTGGACATTGGCCCCATGACCGGCCCACAGAAGCGCTTGCTGGCGGTGTCCGTGTTGCTGTTATTGGCCTGGGCCACCGAAGGCCGTCTGCACAATTTTGATACCACCTCGACGACGTACGCCGGGCTGGTGGTGCTGCTGCTGCCGGGTATCGGCGTGATGACGTGGAAGGATGTGCAGTCGCGCATCCCGTGGGGCACGGTGATTGTGTTCGGCGTCGGCATCAGCCTCGGTACGGCGCTGCTGACCACCCAGGCCGGGCAGTGGCTGGGCTCGCAGGTGGTCGCACACACAGGCTTGGACCAGGTCGGGCCGCTGGGGGTATTTGCGATCCTGGGCGCGTTCCTGATCGTGATCCACTTGGGCTTTGCCAGCGCCACCGCGTTGACCTCGGCGCTGTTGCCGATCCTGATCGCGGTGTTGCAGACCTTGCCGGGGGAGTTCAACCGTTTGGGCATGACCATGCTGCTCGGGTTTGTGATGAGCTACGGGTTCATCCTGCCGATCAATGCGCCGCAAAATATGGTGTGCCTGGGCACGGGGACATTTACGGCGCGCCAGTTTGCCAAGGTCGGGATTTTGGTGACGCTGATCGGCTATGCGCTGATGCTGGTGTTCGCGGCGACTTACTGGAGCTGGCTCGGCTGGATCTGACCTGTAATGTGCTACGCAAAACAAAGGTGATCTCAAGCGGAAGGGGCGGTGCCCGCTTGAGACATGGCAAGATGAACGTCTCTCAGGTTTACTAGTCCCTGAGTAACGGCTTCACCGACCTTGCACGTCGGCTCATCAAGGTCATCGAATGGATAAATACACTCCCCACACCTGGCAGCCCCACGAGCGCCCGAGCCTGCCCGGCTCGCCGTCGACGCCGCTGCACCCCACGCACAAGCGCTGGCTGTTCGCGTTGGTCGGCGTGCTGGTGGCAATCACCGGTGGGCTCGGCAACGCGCTGGTAATCGCCAACCTGCAATACCTGCAAGGCGCCTTGGGCGCGACCACCGCCGAGATGGCCTGGCTGCCCGCCGCCTATGTAATGACCAATGTGTGCATGAACCTGCTGCTGGTGAAGTTTCGCCAGCAGTTCGGCCTGCGCGCGTTTACCGAAGTGTTCCTGGTGTTGTATGCGCTGGTGACCTTCGGCCACTTGTTCGTCAACGACCTCAGTTCGGCCATCGCGGTACGGGCGGCCCACGGCATGGTGGGTGCGGCGCTGAGTTCGCTGGGCTTGTACTACATGATCCAGGCGTTCCCAGCCAAGTGGCGCTTGAAAGCCCTGGTGCTGGGCCTTGGCACTGCGCAGTTGGCGCTGCCGCTGGCGCGGTTGTTCTCTGAAGACTTGCTGCAAATTGCCGAATGGCGCGGGCTGTACCTGTTCGAGCTGGGCCTGGCGCTGATCTGCCTGGGCTGCGTATTCCTGCTCAAATTGCCGCCGGGCGATCGCTTCAAGACCTTTGAAAAACTCGACTTCCTCACCTTCGGCATCCTCGCCACCGGCGTGGCGCTGTTGTGCGCAGTGCTGTCCCTGGGGCGCATCGACTGGTGGCTGGAAGCGCCGTGGATCGGCGTGGCCTCGGCCTGTTCCCTGGTGTTGATCATGGCCGGCCTGGCCATCGAGCATAACCGTGCCAACCCATTGCTGATGACGCGTTGGCTGGGCAGCGGGGTGATGATTCGCCTGGCGCTGGCGGTGGTGCTGATTCGTATGGTGCTGTCAGAGCAGTCCACCGGCGCTGTGGGGTTCATGCAGATGTTGAACATGAGCTACCAGCAGATGCACACGCTGTACGTGGTGATGCTGGCCGGGGCGATTGCCGGGCTGGTGGTGAGTGCGCTGACGATCAACCCGGCGCACCTGCTGATGCCGCTGATCATCTCCCTGGCGTTGATGGCCACCGGCTCGGTGATGGACAGTTTCTCCAGCAACCTGACCCGCCCGGAAAACCTGTACATCAGCCAGTTCCTGCTAGGCTTTGGCGGCACCTTCTTTCTGGGGCCGACCATGGTGCTGGGCACGAAAAACGTGTTGACCAACCCGCGCAACCTGGTGAGTTTCTCGGTGATGTTCGGTATCTGCCAGAACCTCGGCGGCCTGATTGGCGCGGCCTTACTGGGCACCTTCCAGATCGTGCGCGAGAAGTACCACTCCAGCATGATCGTCGAGCACCTGACCTTGCTTGACCCGCGTGTGGCCGCACGCGTGCAGAGCGGCGGTTCGGCGTATGGCGGCGTGATCGCCGACCCTGAACTGCGCAACCTGATGGGCATTCGCAGCCTGGCCACGGCGGCCACGCGTGAGGCGAATGTGATGGCCTACAACGATGTGTTCATGCTGATTGCGATTATCGCGATCCTCACCATGCTCTGGATCTTCACCCGCAGCCTGTGGCTGATGAGTACTACCAAGGCAGCAGCCCCTCCCGTTCAACCCAGCGGCGTTACTTCATGACCGAACCGACTACCCGTACAACGACTACTACCAACGCCATCGCCTCGACCCCGGAAGGCACCACGCCGCCGGGTGCCTCGGTCACCGAGCCGCGCTCGCTGCGGGTGCGCATCATCTCGTCCCTGGGCTTTGCCGCGATTGCTATCGTCGGCGTGCTGATCGTGCTGTATGCCTGGCAATTGCCGCCGTTCAGCAGCGCGGTGGAAACCACCGAGAACGCGCTGGTGCGCGGCCAAGTGACGATTATCGGCCCGCAACTCGCCGGCTACGTGCACGAAGTGCCGGTGCAGGACTTCCAGTTCGTCAAGGCCGGCGACCTGCTGGTGCGCCTGGATGACCGTATCTACAAGCAGCGCCTCGACCAGGCGCTGGCGCAACTGGCGGTGCAGAAGGCTGCGCTGGCCAATGTGGTGCAGCAACGCAACAGCGCCGAAGCCACCATCAAACTGCGTCAGGCCGCGCTGGTCGACAGCCAGGCCCAGGCGCGCAAAAGCACCGCCGACCTGCGCCGTAACGAAGAGCTGATCAGCGATGGCTCGGTGTCCAAGCGTGAGCTGGACGTGACCCGCGCTGCCAATGCACAGACCATCGCCGCCGTGGCCCAGGCCCAGGCCAACCTCGAAATTGCCCGCCAGGACCTGCAAACGGTGATCGTCAATCGCGGTTCATTGGAAGCCGCTGTGGCGAGTGCCGATGCGGCGGTGGAGCTGGCACGAATCGACCTGTCCAATACGCGCATCATCGCGCCGCGTGACGGCCAACTGGGGCAGATCGGTGTGCGCCTGGGGGCCTACGTCAACTCCGGCGCGCAGTTGATGGCGCTGGTGCCGCCGCAGCTGTGGGTGATCGCCAATATGAAAGAAACCCAGATGGACAATGTGCAGGTCGGCCAACCGGTGACCTTCACGGTGGATGCGCTGAATCACCGCACGTTTCACGGCACGGTGCAGCATATCTCCCCGGCGACCGGCTCGGAGTTCAGCCTTTTGCAGGCGGACAACGCCACCGGCAACTTTGTGAAGATCGCCCAGAGGGTGCCGGTGCGCATTACGGTGAACCCGGAACAAGCTGAGATTGAGCGGTTGCGCCCGGGGTTGTCGGTGGTAGTCAGTATCGACACCGCCGGGCGCCTCAAAAACACTGCGCCCTGACACAACACAGATCACAAAAGTGGGAATGCTCTCTGTGGCGAGGGAGCACGCTCCCTCGCCACAAAAGCCTGCCCCTACAACGGACGGTATTTCAGAGTGAAATCCAGGTGGGTTGACTGGTTTTGTTCCAGCAGTTTGAGACCCGGCCTGCCGGGCAAGTGATGCGCATTCACCGGATGACTCACCGGCTCAACACAAAAGAACCCCAACCCCGGCGGGCAGTACAGCAGGAAATAATCGGCACCTGTGGCCTGGCATTCCAGCGCATAGCCCAACTCCGGCTGCTCGATCCGGCAATGCCCATCCCACTGGCAGAACCCATTGTCCACCAGCCCTTCGGCAGGGTTTTCAAGACCTGAAAGTCCCAAGCCTGCGGCACCGGCGCCAATCCCGTCGGCAACTTGGCCGCATCACTCATCCACACCTGCGCAGCCTTGGCCTGTAAGCGCGTACCCGCTCGACGCGGCAAATAGGGATGCAACCCCAGGCCATGCCACGCCGCCGTTTCGGCCAGATGCGTCACGCGTAATGCGATGCTCAGCTCACCGTCGTGCAACCGAAAACGCTGCTCGGCGCGGTAGGCGAACGGCGTGTCGCAGACCACCTCCAGCACCACTTCGTGCGCCGTCTGGCTAACCACCTGCCACGCCTGCTGCCAGGCTGAACCATGAATCGGCAACGGATCTGTGAGGCTGTTCGGCGCCAGCGCCAGCCAGCCGTGAGGGTTATCGAAACCGCCTTGGGCTATGCGGTTGGACCACGGCACCAGCGGGTAACAGCCCAGCTTGCCCGGCAAGCCGGTGTTCATCGCCTGCTCATCACTGTGCCGCAGCAGTGGCTGCCCGGTGGCGCGCACCGCCCAGTTGACGATGCTGCCACCTACGGCCGGGGCCAGGGTGAGGTGGGCCAGGGTGTCTTTGAGTTCAATCACCACAGCACCGCGGCTAGAGGATGAAGTGGGGTTCGGGCAGCCCTTGGACGCCAGGGTTGAGGGCGAACACGCCGCCTGCCAGCGACTGGTCACTCTTGTCATCACGGATCGAGGTGACGAACAGCGTGTCCAGGCGACTGCCGCCGAAGGCGCACATGCTGGGCTTTTTTACCGGCACGCTGAGGGAGCGGTCCAGGCGACCGTCGGGGGTAAAACGGTGAATCAGCCCGGCGTCGTTGGCGCAGATCCAGTAACAGCCATCGGCGTCGACTGCTGCGCCGTCGGGGCGGCCGGGGAGTGGATGCATATCGACGAACACTCGGCGGTTGGACGGGGTGCCGGTCTCGATGTCGTAATCGAAGGCCCAGATCTGTTGCACCAACGGGTGTGAATCCGAGGCATACATCGTGCGGCCGTCGGGACTGAAGGCCAGGCCATTAAGGGTGATGAACCCGTCCAGCTGGGCATGCGGCGCCGCGCCCGATGCGTAGCGGTACAGCGTGCCCTCGGCCGCATTCAAGCCCATGTTCAGCACCATGCTGCCGGCCCAGAAACGGCCCTGGCGATCACAGCGGCCGTCGTTCAAACGCATGTCCGCGCGTGGGTGCTCAACACTGGCCAGAGGCGTGGTGTCGAGGCTGCCGTCGTGGTGCGGGGTGAGTTGGAAAAAGCCGGTTTCCATTCCGGCGACCCAGTTGCCCGCCGTGGTGCGGGCAATACAGGCGAGCATCTGCGGGGCTTTCCACGCGGCGACGTGCCCGCTGGCGGCGCTCCAGCGTTGCAGGCCGCCGTTGGGAATATCCACCCAATACAGCGCGTTTTCCTCGGGCACCCACACCGGGCATTCGCCCACGGCATTACGGGCGTCGACGATCAATTCAGTCGTCATGGTCACTCATTCCCTTGGGTTGCTGTGTGCTCAGTCACCGAACGGCCCCGCCGCGCAGAATGCGCCGCCCTGATAGACCTTGGCCGGGTCATCGGCGGCGACTGGTGGCAGGGTTTCGACCTGGGCGCGGAACACCTCGGAGCTGTCCTTGGGCGCAAAACCCAGGTGCGCGGCGTAGCGATTGTCCCACCAGGTGTCGAGGTTGTCCGACATGCCATAGACCACGGTATGGCCGACATTCGGCGTGTACAGCGCGCGTTCGAGCAGCTGGGTGAGGTCGTCGAAGCTCAGCCAGGTGTGCATCATGCGGCGGTTCTGCGGCTCGGGGAATGAGGAGCCGATGCGGATGCTCACGGTCTCGATGCCGTAGCGGTCGAAGTAGAAACTCGCCATGTCTTCGCCGTAGGACTTGGACAGGCCGTAGTAGCTGTCCGGGCGGCGCGGCGAGTGGGCGTCAAGCTTTTCACCCTGTTTATGGAAGCCGATCACATGGTTGGAACTGGCGAAAATCACGCGTTTCACGCCGTGGCGGCGCGCGGCTTCGTAGAGATGGAAAATGCCGCAGATGTTGGCGCCGAGCACTTCTTCAAAGGAACGCTCCACCGAAACGCCGCCAAAGTGCAGGATGGCGTCAACGCCTTCCACCAGGTGGTGCACGGCGTGTTTATCGGCGAGATCGCAAGGTTGTATTTCTTCGGAAGCATCGGCAGCCGGGGCCATGTTGGCGATGTCCGACAGGCGCAGCACCTGAGCGTAAGGGCGCAGGCGTTCGCGCAAGACTTTGCCCAGGCCGCCGGCGGCACCGGTGAGCAGCAGGCGGTTGAATGGAACAGGCGTGGTTGGGGAGGTGGTCATGAGGGTTCCATTGTTGTTGTAGGTTGTCGTATGACTTGGCGGAAGTATCGTTAGGGAGTCCCTGGCTTGTCAACGCTCTTCCTGACGAGTGAAGATCAAAATGTGGGAGCGGGCTTGCTCGCGAAGGCGGTGGGTCAGTCGGCTTATCTGGGTCTGATACACCGCCTTCGCGAGCAAGCCCGCTCACACATTGACCGAGTCAGAGCAAGGAAATTGGATAACTGACGAAGATCCGATTCTCATCAAACTCATTGTTGCTGAAGTCCCGACGCATCGTCGAATGCCTCCAGCGCACATTCAAATCCTTCAGCGCGCCACTCTGTACCGTGTAGGCCAGTTCTGATTCGCGGCCCCATTCCTTGCCGTCGGTAATCGCCCCGGTGTGCACATTACTGCCGCTGATATAGCGGTTCATCAGGGTCAGCCCCGGGATGCCGAGCACCACGAAGTTGAAGTCATGGCGCACCTGCCAGGATTTTTCCTTGGCGTTATCGTAGCTGGCGTTGTAGCTGTCGTTGGCCAAGGTGCCGCCGCTGGTGCCGTTGACGCGCATCCACAAGCTGTCGCCGCTGAGTTTCTGCAGGCCGACGTAGAGGGTGTTGCCGTTGTAGCGGGCCGAGAGCAGGGCAGAGAGGGTCTTGTTGTCGAGGTCACCGGCCAGAGCGCTGCCGTCTTCCTTGCCGTTGAAGTAACCGAGGTTGGCGCCCAGGGTCCAGTCGCCCACCGGCTGGCTGTGGGTCAGGTTGAAATACTGCTGCTGGTAGATATCCGCCAACTCGGCGTACCACACGCCGACCTGGGTGCGTTTGTCATTGAAGCTGTATTCGCCGCCGCCGAAGTTGAAACGGTCGGAGGTTAACGCGGCTTTGCCGTTCATGAACATGGCTTGCATGCTCGCGTCGTTACGCGGGCTGTTACCGCGAAACTGCCCGCCGTAGAGGGTCAGGCCGGCGATTTCATTGGAGGTGACCTGGCCGCCACGAAAGGTCTGGGGCAGCGAGCGGCCGTCGTCGGAGCGCAGGATCGGCAACACCGGCATCCACTCGCCGACCTTCAGTTCGGTCTTCGACAGTTTGGTTTTCAGGGCCACGCCCAGGCGCCCGAAATTGTCGGCGGGGCGGCCATCGCTGTGGATCGGCAGCAACTGAGTGCCCCCCGTGCCTTTGCCGCCGTCGAGCTTTTGCGAATACAGGCCCAGCACATCAAGCCCAAAACCCACGGTGCCTTGGGTGAAGCCGGATTTGGCATCGAGGATGAAGTTCTGCGTCCACTCCTCGGCCTTGGCTTGCGGGTAAGTGGGGTTGGTGAAGTTGCGGTTGAAGTAGGCGTTACGCAGGTTCAGCGTGGCCTTGGCGTCTTCGAGAAAACCATCGGCATGGGCGCTGAGGGGAAGGGTGAACGCCAGGCTGCCGAGACCGAGAAGGCCGATACGCGAGGAGGAATTGCGGGCGAATTGACTCACAGTGATGCTCCCTTGTGCTTTTGTTGTTTTTATTATTTGTTATGCGTTGTCGTACAACATTTTGCGGGATGTTTACGGGGTTTTCTTGGGGTGTCAAGCGGAAGTTGTACGACGACAGCGGGCGTTTCGATCAAAAGTGGGCACGGTCAATGTGGGAGCTGGCTTGCCTGCGATAGCCATAGGTATCTACATATTTTTTATGGGTTGAATTCTTTGGTTGTCGCGGGGGTGCTGGGTACATATCCGTTATTTGGGTAACGGCTGCTATGGGTTCCGCTCTTACAGCCATGCCTTTCAAGGTCTTGGTTTAAAACATAAACAAATACTTTAGTCAGGATGACGAAACGATGTGGGAAAAGGTTCTAGAACGGTTTGAAAAGCAGGCGCCGGCCAGTGTCATGACCAAGCTGGTATTGGAGCAGGCCGTACCTGCCGAGTGGGTTGACAAGGTGTTCAATGACCACCGACAACGCCAGTACTCCCGTGAGCTCTTGTTTTCAACCGTTGTAGAGCTGATGTCCCTTGTTTCATTGGGCTTGAGGCCATCACTGCACGCTGCAGCGCGTAAGATGGAGGGCCTTTCGGTGAGCGTTGCGGCGCTCTATGACAAGATCAATCGGACCGAACCCGAGGTGCTTCGAGCCCTCATCTCAGGCAGCGCAGAGCGTTTAGAACCAACCATCAAAACGCTCGGCCACTCATCGATACTACCCGGCTGGCAGTTGCGCATTGTCGATGGCAACCACCTACCGGCCACTGAAAAACGTTTAGGCCCTTTGCGCAGCGAGCGAGCTGCGGCTCGCCCAGGGTTTTCCGTAGTGGCCTACGATCCTGATCTGGATTTAGTCGTCGATCTTCAGCCTTGGGAAGACGCCCATGCCAGCGAGCGGGTCAGTGTTCTACCGCTGTTGGCCCGCGCAAGCGCGGGTCAACTATGGATGGCTGACCGACTTTATTGCACGCTGCCTGTCCTGCAAGCCTGCGAAAACACAGGGGCCTCGTTCATCGTTCGCCAACACAGCAAACATCCACGTGTGATCCAGGAAGGCGACTGGCAAGAGTCAGGGACCGTCGACACCGGAACCGTTCGCGAACAAACCATCGAAGTAAAAGGCGGTCGCCGCTGGCGACGCGTTGAGTTGAGCCTGCAAACGGCAAATGACTCAGGTGATTTGGTGATGTGGTTCTGGAGCAATTTGCCCGACACCATCAGCGCTCGACAAATAGCTGATTTATACCGCCGCCGCTGGAGTATTGAAGGGATGTTCCAACGCCTTGAATCGGTGCTCGACAGTGAGATTAAGAGCCTTGGTAGCCCTAAAGCCGCGCTGCTGGGCTTCGCCTCGGCGGTTCTGGCTTACAACGTTTTGTCGGTTCTCAAACGCAGTGTGGAACAGGCGCACCGCGAAACGCAGCCAGCGAGTTGGGAGGCTTCGATTTACCATTTGGCGGTGCACGTTCGCAGCGGTTATGAGGGAATGCAGATCGCATTACCGGCGGAAAACTTCCCTCTCGAAAAGACCTCGCAAGGGTTGGCAGAGCGGTTACTGGCCCTGGCGAGGTTGATCAAACCTAAGGCCGTCGCGAAAAGCCCGCGCGGCCCTAAAATCGCCAAACCCAAGGAGTGGCTGGAAGGTAAGGCCGCACGGGCTCATGTTTCAACAGCTCGGGTGCTTAAGGCTGCCAAGTCGGATAAACAGACTTAAACACTGCTTTAAACGAACTTTTAAACGCAGACCTTGAAAGGCATGGCTCTTACAGCGGGTCACTTTTGGAAAAGAGCCCCAAAAGTAACCAAAAGGGCTCTTGCCCCACCACTCGGCACCTCGCTTAGGCTCGGTGTGCCCTCACTCCGGCTTTGGAGCGGGGGCCGCCGCCATGGGCCATCCTT
The DNA here is from genome assembly GCF_022648765.1 of Pseudomonas sp. ArH3a. NCBI lineage: Bacteria > Pseudomonadati > Pseudomonadota > Gammaproteobacteria > Pseudomonadales > Pseudomonadaceae > Pseudomonas > Pseudomonas sp. ArH3a. Next base: position 4,460,645 of record NZ_CP080330.1, on the reverse strand, counting down.
GGCCCATCGCGGCTAAACCGGCGTCCTGCCGGTTTACCCCCGCTCCAAAGCCTGCGTTCGGCCAGCGTGGTTTAACGGGGCGCCTAAGATCAAGATCAAGATCAAAAGCAAGAGCACGGCGGCCTAGTAGCCGACCTGAGTGGTTAGATCAAAAGCAAAACCGAGGCGGCCTGACAGCCGACCTGATATTTGAAACTGAACTCAATCTAATGTGGGAGCTGGCTTGCCTGCGATGGCATCGGCTGGTTATGCCTGACACACCGAGGTGCTTGCATCGCAGGCAAGCCAGCTCCCACAGAAAAGCAGAGCACTGCGGTGCTGGCAGTCGAACTCGGTCAAAATTGTGGCAGCGGGCTTGCTCGCTCCCACATTGGGATCTCATTACATCAGCTAGATAGGGTGGTGCTCTGCTTCTGCCTTGCTTTTGCTTCTACCACTCAGGTCGGCTACTAGGCCGCCGTGCTTTTGATTTTGATCTTAGGCGCCCCGTTAACCACGATGGCCGAACGCAGGCTTGAATCCGTGGGTAACCCGGCAGGACGCCGGGTTAGCCGCGATGGGCCAAGGATGGCCCATGGCGGCGGCCCACGGATTCAAGCCGGAGTGAGGGCATGCCGAGCCTAGGCGAGGCACCGAGTGGTGGGGCAAAGACCTTTTGCTTACTTTTGGGTCTTTCCAAAAGTGAGCCGCTGTAAGAGCGGAACCCTAAGCAGCCGTTACCGCAGCAACGGATATGTACTCATATCTACCTAAAAAACCCTAGCGCAACACAAAAAGTTGCGCAGATACCCACGGCCATCGCAGGCAAGCCAACTCCCCCATGGATTGCATTTCAACAGAGATTTTTAGTTGGCCATGACCATCGGCGCAAGTGTGCCAAGCAGCGAAACGGCGGCGACCGCGCAAACACCCAATACCCACTCCAGCATCACACTGGCCTTCAAACTGCCCCGGCGCTCTTCGCATCGTTCAATACGTAGCCGGTTCAGCAACGCCAGCGCCAACATGCCCAGCACCAGCAGCACTTTGATCAACAGAATCAGGGCAAAGCCATTGAACAAGGGCGTGGGCCACAGTTGCCCGGTCAGCACGCGCACGTTGATCAAGCCAGTCACCAGCAACCCCGTGACCAAGCCATAGCCCACGCCGCTGAAGTGCCGGAGGATCGGCTCCAGTGCGAAACGCTCAGGCTGCCTGAGGATCAACACCAGCAACAGCAACCCACCGAGCCAGGCGCCGACGCACACCAAGTGCACCACCTGGTTGAGGATCAGCAACTGCCCGCTCAACCCATTGAGCATGGCGCCGTGGCCGACCGGTGCTAATGTCGCCAGCAGCAGGGCGATCAACGGCAGGCGCAGCGCCGGCCAGGGTTTGATCAGCACGATCACCAGCAACAGGTTCAGCAACAGATGCCAGACCCACACCTGGCCAAAGAAGGTTTTGCCCAGCACCAACTTTACGGTCGCCGGTTGCAAGGCCGCCTCCCAACTGCCGGCCATGCTGGCGGTAATCAATAACAGCCAGGCCACGCCGGAGATCAGCCCCAACCAGGCCAGCATGCGGGTGATGCGGTGCAGTTGCCGGTCCAGCGCGGGGTGCGGTTCAGCGCCCAACAGCCAGGGCCTGAACACACAGGCCCCGAACATCAACAACACGACGATGAAATGCAGGAAGCGGCACAGCACCAGCAGGGTCGCCATGGGTTATTGGCCGACCTTGAAGCTGTATTCACCGTTGCTCTTGTGAGTGTCGACTGACACCGCATTCCACACCACTTTGTAGTTGCCGGCGGCCAGTGGCGCGGCCGGCGTGACTACCAGGGTTTTCTTGTCGGCGTCCGGGGTTTCCAGGCCTTTGATCGCGATTTCGGTGCCGTCCTTGCTCAGGGACACCTTGGTGAAGGTGGCTTCGACGCCTTCGCTGAAGGTCAGGCGCAGGTCGGCGGGCGCGGCGACAGTGCTGTCGGCGGCGGGCGTTTCGCTTTTCAAGTGGGCATGGGCAAAGGCGGCCGAAGCACCCAGCAAGGAGGCGAGCAGGGCGACGGTGGTCAGGGTTTTCTTGATCAACATTGTTCAATACCTTCAGGTTTAGAGAGTCGGTAAAGCCATGTGCAGCAAGGGAAAGGGTCTGCCTTCGCCATCCAGCGGCGAACGCGCGACCTGGATAAAACCATAGTGCAGGTAGAAACCCACGGCCTGCGGGTTTTGTTCGTTGACGTCCACCGTCAGCGTGTCGTGGCGCGCGCGGGCGTGGTCGAGCAATTGGCGGCCGACGCCCTGGCCACGGCGGTCGGGGTCGATAAACAACATTTCCACGTTGTGCCCGCCAGTGCCGATAAACCCGGCGATACCGTTCTGGTCTTCATAGACCCAAACGTCGAGGGCCGGCATCGGCAGGTAGGCGTCGCGCACCACGGGCAGCAAACGTTGAATGTCATCCTCGGGGAGGAAGTCATGGGTGGCCCGTACCGAGCGCTCCCACAGTGCTCCCAGCACTGGGTCGTCGGCGGCCACACGCGGTCGAATAGTCATGGCAATGATCCTTCAAGGGGACCGCGATCCTAACCAATCCGTTTTGCAGGGGAAAGCTTCGCGTAAGAAGTTTCACTATGGGCTGTCGCCGCGATCTAGAGCGGATGGTAGTCTTTAATCCAAGTTGTTGTCAGGGAGCCCTTATGGGCAATCACAAGATCGGAATTCGTCGCGTCAACGTCGAAAAAATCCTGCTGGCGGCGGAGAAAATCTTCGCCGAGAAGGGCTACGGCAGCACCGCCATGGCCGATATTGCTGAAGAAGTGCAACTGCCGCGCTCCAACCTACATTACTACTTCACCACCAAAAGTGAGCTGTACAGCGCGGTGCTGTTCGACTTGCTGGAGCTGTGGAAGCAGGATGCCCTGAGCTTTGAAACCTTCGATGACCCACGGGTGGTGCTCAGCAGCTACATCCGCGCCAAGATGCAGCGCTCGCGTACGCGGCCGTATGGCTCGAAAGTCTGGGCCAACGAAATCATCCACGGCGCGCCGACACTCGGTGAGGCGCTGGATGAAAGCCTGTACGACTGGGCCAAGATGAAGGAAGCGAAAATTCGCCAATGGGTGGAAGATAAACGCATCCTGCCGGTGGAACCGTCGAGCCTGCTGTACATGATCTGGGCGTCGACCCAGCACTATGCGGACTTTGATCACCAGGTGATGATTTTGAATGATCACCAGCCGTTGTCGGACATGCAGTTCGAGAAGGCGATTCAGACGGTGACCGCAGTGATTTTGCGTGGAATTGGGTTGGAGCCTTAACGGTGTGGTGAGGCTTAGGGCCCCATCGCAGGCAAGCCAGCTCCCACAGGGGAATGCATTCCAAGTGTGGGAGCTGGCTTGCCGGGCCGCCGCATCGCTGCGATAGCGGTCTAAAGGACTACACAGCCTCCCGATACGGATTACGCGGATCCTGTGTCCAATTCAAAAACGGCTTGCCCGTCTCCACCGGCACCATCTCGATGCAATCGGCCACCGGGCAGGTGATCTGGCACAAATTGCAGCCCACGCACTCATCGTCAATCACCTCGTATTTATGCGTGCCGTCTGCCTGTTTCAAACTCGAGATGGCCTGGTGCGAGGTGTCCTCACAGGCAATATGGCAACGCCCACAGCCAATACAGGCCTCCTGATCGATCTTGGCGATCACCTGATAGTTGATATCCAGGTACTTCCAATCGGTCGTGTTGCCTACCGCGCGGCCGGAAAACTCCTGCAAGCTTTTGTAGCCTTGGCTGTCCATCCACCGCGACAGCCCATCCTTCATCTCTTCCACAATCCGAAACCCATGCAACATGGCCGCCGTGCACACCTGCACCGCGCCGCAACCCAGTGCGACGAATTCCGCTGCGTCGCGCCAGTTGCCGATGCCGCCAATCCCGCAGATCGGCAGGCCTTGGGTCTGCGGGTCGCGGGCGATTTCCGCGACCATGTTCAGGGCAATCGGCTTGACCGCCGAGCCGCAATACCCGCCATGGGTACTTTGGGTGCCGACCACCGGCAGGGCGACCATGCGCTCCAAGTCCACGCTGGTGATCGAATTGATGGTGTTGATCAGCGACACCGCATCCGCACCGCCGCGATACGCCGCACGTGCCGCCACGCGGATGTCAGTGATGTTTGGCGTGAGCTTGACGATCACCGGCAACGAGCAATAGGTCTTGCACCAGCGCGTCACCTGTTCCACATACTCCGGCACCTGGCCGACGGCCGCGCCCATGCCGCGCTCCGGCATGCCGTGGGGGCAGCCGAAATTCAGTTCGATGCCGTCGCAGCCGGTGGCTTCCACCAGCGGCAGGATGTTTTTCCACGACTCTTCAACGCACGGCACCATCAGCGACACAATCAGCGCGCGGTCCGGCCAATCCTTTTTCACCTGGGTGATTTCCCGCAGGTTGATCTCCAGGGAGCGGTCAGTGATCAGCTCGATATTGTTGATGCCCAGCACTTCGCGGTTGGCGCCGTAGTGCGCTGAGTAGCGTGACGACACGTTGACCGCCGCCGGGTCTTCACCGAGGGTTTTCCACACCACGCCGCCCCAGCCGGCCTCGAAGGCGCGGACTACGTTGTAGGCCTTGTCGGTAGGCGGCGCCGAGGCCAGCCAGAACGGATTGGGTGCTTTGATACCGGCGAATACAATCGAGAGATCGGCCATTACGCAGCCTCCACATTCAGCATGAGTTGGGCGTGCATGGCTTCAGCTGCCAGCTTGCCGTGTTGCACCGCCTGCACGGTGAGGTCCTGGCCGAGGCTGACGCAATCGCCGCCGGCATAGACGCCTGGGATGCTGGTTTGCAGGTGTTCGTCGACAAAGATGCGTTCGCCCACGCGGTGCAGTTGTTGAGCCAGCGGGTCGTGCAGGGCCTCGTTATCGAAACCTTGGCCGATGGCCTTGAAGATCGCATCGGCGGCCAGTTCGAAGGTCTCGCCAGTGGGGTGCAGGCGACCATTTTCCATGCGCGTACGGGCGAAGCGCATGCCGCGCACGCGGCCTAGATCATCCAGCAACACTTCTTCGGGTTGTGCCCAAGTCAGCAGGCGCACCTGGTTGGCCTTGGCAATGTCCTGCTCATGCCCGGTGGCGCCCATGTCGGCCAAGCCGCGGCGGTACACCAGGTTCACATCGCGGGCGCCGAGGCGGGCCATTTGCACGGCCATGTCGATGGCGGTGTTGCCGGCGCCGAGCACAATGCAACGGTCGGCCAGCGGCAGTTGCGTGAGGTCATCGGCCTGGCGCAGTTCGCGGATGTAGTCGGTGGCGGCGAGCAGGCCGGGGGCGTCCTCAAAGGGCAGGCCGAGCTGTTTGCTCGCGGCCAGGCCGAGGCCGAGGAACACGGAGTCGAATTGCTGGTGCAGTTCGCTCAAGGTTAGGTTGTCACCCAGGCGCTGGCCGTGGCGGATTTCAATGCCGCCGATCTGCAGGAGGAAATCCAGCTCCTTCTGGGCAAAGTCATCCACCAGTTTGTACTTGGCGATCCCGTATTCATTCAGGCCGCCGGCCTTTTCCCGTGCTTCAAACATCACCACGTCATGGCCGTGCAAGGCGGCGCGATGTGCACAGGCCAAGCCTGCCGGCCCGGCGCCGACCACGGCGATGCGCTTACCGGTCGGCGCAGCGCGCTGGAACGGGTGCTCGCTGAAGTGCGCGTTGTCGATGGCGTAGCGTTGCAACAGGCCGATCAGCACCGGCGCGCATTCTTCGGCGTTGTTACGCACGCAGGCTTGCTGGCACAGGATTTCGGTGGGGCAAACCCGCGCGCAGCTGCCGCCGAGGATGTTGGCCGAGAGAATCTTCTGCGCCGCACCTTGCACGTTTTCGGTGTGGATATTGCGGATGAACGAGGGGATATCAATCTCGCTGGGGCATGCAGTCACGCACGGCGCGTCGTAGCAGTACAGGCAGCGCGAGGCCTCCAATTGCGCCTGGCGGGCGTTGAGCGGCGGCGCCAGGTCGGTGAAATGGCTGGCGAGTGTCGGCCCATCTTCTTGGGGATGGGGGAGGTGGGTCAGGGTCTGGATCACGGTTTTGGCCTCACGGTTATTGAGGTGTTGCCTCTGATGGGCGATCGTTCCCATGCTCTGCGTGGGAATGCCTCACCGGACGCTCTGCGTCCGCTCTCAGGGCGCGGAGCACCCCCGGCTGCATTCCCACGCAGAGCGTGGGAACGATCATGTGCGCTGTATGTTCAGCGCTTTACAGCAGTGGGCCTGGAATGCTCCGCCCGCTTGCTCAACTGCTCAAACACCGACGGGTACGCCGGGCGTTCTACATACCGCCCGGCCCCACGTTCGGCGCGCAGGTCGCCATCGGCCCAGACCAGTTTGCCCTGGCTGATGGTGTGGCTCGGCACGCCGCGCACGGTCTTGCCTTCGAAGATGTTGAAGTCGACTTTTTGATGGTGGGTCTTGGCCGAAATCGTGCGCGTACCGGCGGGGTCCCACAGCACCAGATCCGCGTCCGCGCCTACGCGGATCGCACCTTTACGCGGGTAAAGGTTGAAGATCTTCGCGGTGTTGGTGGAGGTCAGCGCGACGAATTCCTGCATCGACAGGCGCCCGGTGTTGACGCCTTCGTCCCACAGCAGCGCCATGCGGTCTTCAATGCCGGCGGTGCCGTTGGGGATCTTGCTGAAATCGTCACGGCCGGCGGCTTTTTGCTCAGCGCAGAAGCAGCAATGGTCGGTGGCGGTGGTGTGCAGGTTGCCCGATTGCAGCCCGTGCCACAGCGCTTCCTGGTGCCCGCGTGGGCGGAACGGTGGGCTCATCACGTAGCCGGCGGCGGTTTGCCAGTCGGGGTGTTGGTAAACGCTGTCGTCGAGCAGCAAGTGGCCGGCGAGCACTTCGCCGTACACCGGCTGGCCCTTGCCACGGGCGTAGGTGATCTCATCCAGCGCTTCCTTGGTGGACACGTGCACCAGGTAGAGCGGCGTGCCGATGGTCTCGGCGATGCGAATCGCGCGGCTGGCTGCTTCGCCTTCCACCTGGGAGGGGCGTGACAGCGGGTGCGCTTCCGGCCCGGTGATGCCCTGGGCCATCAGCTTGCGTTGCAGGTGATACACCAACTCGCCGTTTTCTGCGTGCACGGTGGGCACCGCGCCGAGTTCCAGGCAGCGCTCGAAGCTGGCGACCAGCGTGTCATCGGCGGCCATGATCGCATTCTTGTAGGCCATGAAATGCTTGAAGCTGTTGATGCCGTGGTGGCTGACCAACTCGGCCATTTCCTCGCGCACCTGCTCGCTCCACCAGGTGATCGCCACATGAAAACCGTAGTCGGAGGCGGACTTTTGCGCCCAGCCGCGCCACTGGTGAAAGGCTTCCATTAACGACTGCTGCGGGTTGGGAATCACGAAATCGATGATCGAGGTGGTGCCGCCCGCCAGGCCCGCCGCCGTGCCACTGAAAAAGTCTTCACTGGCCACGGTGCCCATGAAGGGCAGTTGCATATGGGTGTGGGGGTCGATGCCGCCGGGCATCAAGTATTGGCCGCTGCCGTCGAGTACTTCAGTGCCGGCGGGAATATCCAGATCCGTGCCAATAGCGCGAATTAGACCGCCTGCGCATAAAACATCGGCGCGGTAACTTTCATCATGGGTAATAACGGTGGCGCCACGGATCAACAGCGACATGTCGAGTTCCTCACAGGCTTGACCGGCTTGTGCCAGTTCTAAGTGTTGTAATGCTGCTTGCCGATAGTTGGTTAAAACCTGTCATCGGTGACAGGAATAGAAACTAGCCCGAGTTTTTCGAATGAGCAAGAAGATTTTTATTAAGCTTATAACGTATTTAACTCTATGATTTAAAACAATAAAAACTGTAAATCACCAAAATGTAGCGACCGCTCACCATTTTGACGCACTTGACAGGTTCTGGTTTTGAGCAACATTTCTTATTGCAAATCAGACGCTTGAGACATGCCTCTTGACGGGGCCGGTAAATAAAAATAATTGTGTTGCACCAGATTGAGTCCTGACGGTTCTGGAACTTGCGCGTTATTTAGCCTGAGTAACGCGCCAAGTACCGAAGGCTCAATCGCAAAGCTGATAAACATCAGCGAGTTATAGATGCGGTGCGGGTTCAAGGTGGGTGGTCGGCACGGTTATTGAGTGCAGTGGCGGCTGGCCGGGCCCGTGATGTCATGTTGTTTACGAGGTACTCCGGCCATTCTGCGCAACGCGTGGGATGAGCAAAAATAATTCGAAAAAACCGTGGAGCGGCCATGCAACAGAACAGATCGCAAGTCATTGAGCGTAACGGCCTGTACGAACTCGACGCCGGCCCCGACGTCCTCGACAGCCCTCGCTATAACCACGACATGGCACCGACCAAGGTGCACGAACGCACCTGGAACAAGTGGCACATCACCGCGCTGTGGGTCGGCATGTCGATCTGCGTGCCCACCTACACGCTCGGCGGGGTGCTGACCGCGTACTTCGGCTTGTCGGTGGGCGAGGCGCTGATGGCGATTTTGCTGGCCAATATCGTGGTGCTGATCCCGCTGACGCTTAACGCGTTCCCTGGCACCAAGTACGGCATTCCGTTTCCGGTACTGTTGCGTTCGTCGTTTGGCATCCTCGGTTCCAACGTGCCGTGCCTGATTCGCGCGCTGGTGGCGTGCGGCTGGTTTGGTATCCAGACGATGTTTGGCGGGCTGGCAATTCACTTGTTCCTGGGCTCGATTTTCGACGGTTGGAAATCCCTCGGCGGCACCGGTGAAGTGATCGGTTTCATGATTTTCTGGTGCCTGAATTTGTGGGTGGTGCTGCGCGGCGCCGAGTCGATCAAGCGCCTGGAAACCTTGTCCGCGCCCTTGCTGGTGGCGGTGGGGATTGGCCTGTTGGTGTGGGCAATGCCGAATGTATCGCTCAGCGAGCTGATGGCGATTCCACCCAAGCGGCCCGAAGGTGCGAGCCTCACCGGGTACTTCATGGCGGGGCTGACCGCGATGGTGGGGTTTTGGGCGACCTTGTCGTTGAACATTCCCGATTTTAGTCGTTACGCCAAAAGCCAGAAGGACCAGATTCTCGGGCAGATTTTCGGCCTGCCGTTGACTATGTTCCTGTTCGCCGCCCTCGGCGTGATCATGACCGCCGCGTCGGTGAAACTGGTGGGCGTCAGCGTCTCCGACCCGGTGACCTTGATCGGGCATATCCAGAGCCCGGTGTGGGTCGCCATCGCCATGCTGCTGATCATCATCGCCACCTTGTCCACCAACACCGCCGCCAACATCGTCTCGCCCACCAATGACTTCCAGAACATTGCGCCCAAGCTGATCAACCGCACCACTGCGGTGATCCTCACCGGCCTGGTTGGGCTGGCGCTGATGAGCCATGAACTGCTGAAAAAACTCGGGCTGATCGTCTCGGACGTGAGCCTGGAGACCGTGTATTCGAATTGGTTGCTGGGCTATTCAAGCCTGCTGGGGCCGATTGCCGGGATCATGGTGGTGGACTACTTCATCACCCGCAAACAGCAGTTGGACCTGGGCGGTTTGTACCGTGATGACGTGTACCCGGCGTGGAACTGGAGCGGCTTTGTCGCCTTCGGCGTGCCGGTGGTGCTGACCTTGTTGTCACTGGGCAGTGATGCGTTCAGCTGGTTCTACAGCTACGGTTGGTTCACCGGTTCGGCGTTGGGTGGCGTGTTGTATTACGGCCTGAATGCCAAGCGCGGCGTCAGCCCAGTCACCGCCAAATCACCTTTGTAAATACGGTCAATGTGGGAGCTGGCTTGCCTGCGATGGCATCACCTCGGTTCGGCAGAAATACCGAGCCGCCCGCATTGCAGGCAAGCCAGCTCCCACCGTTGAGCGAGTCAATTCATAAGAAACGTAGCCTGAGGAGATCCCCATGAACGCTGCCCTGGACGTTCTGCAATCCACCCATCAGCACATCAACCGCGACCGCTTGTGGCAGTCCCTGATGGACCTGGCCAAACTCGGCGCCACGCCCAAAGGTGGTGTGTGCCGCCTGGCCCTCACCGACCTCGACCGCAAAGCCCGTGACCTGTTTGTGAAGTGGTGCGAGGACGCCGGCTGCACCGTGACCATCGACGGCATCGGCAATATCTTCGCGCGTCGCCCAGGCCGTAATCCCAACCTGCCGCCGGTGATGACCGGCAGCCATATTGACACCCAACCCACCGGCGGCAAGTTCGACGGCTGCTTCGGCGTACTGGCGGGTGTGGAAGTGTTGCGCACGCTCAATGACCTTAAGATCGAAACCGAAGCACCGCTGGAAGTGGTGGTGTGGACCAACGAAGAAGGCTCGCGCTTCCCGCCGTGCATGATGGGCTCAGGCGTGTTTGCCGAGAAATTTACCTTGGCGGACACCTTGGCCAAGGTGGACGTGGACGGCGTCAGTGTAGGCGATGCATTGAATGCGATCGGCTATGCGGGCACACGTCCTGTGAGTGGGCATAAAGTCGGGGCTTACTTCGAAGCGCACATCGAACAAGGGCCGATTCTTGAGGACGAGAAAAAAACCATCGGTGTGGTGCTGGGCGCCCTTGGGCAGAAGTGGTTTGACCTAAAACTGCGTGGCGTTGAAGCCCATGCGGGGCCGACGCCGATGCACCTACGCAAGGACGCCCTGGTAGGCGCCGCAGCAGTGGTGGCGGCGGTGAATGCGGCCGCGTTGGGGCATCAGCCGCATGCGTGTGGCACTGTCGGTTGCTTGCAGGCCTACCCCGGCTCGCGCAACGTCATCCCCGGTGAAGTGCGCATGACTCTGGACTTGCGTCACCTGGAACCGGCGCGCTTGGATTCGATGATTGCCCAGGTGCGTAAAGTGATCGACGAGACCTGCGCTAAACACGGTTTGAGTTTTGAAATGGAGCCCACCGCCGACTTCCCGCCGCTGTATTTTGACAAAGGCTGCGTGGACGCTGTGCGGGATGCGGCGAATGGGTTGGGCTTGTCGAACATGGACATCGTCAGCGGGGCAGGGCACGACGCGATTTTCGTTGCCGAACTCGGCCCGGCGGGGATGATTTTTGTGCCGTGTGAGGGAGGTATCAGCCATAACGAAATCGAGAACGCCGCACCGGATGACCTGGCCGCCGGGTGTGCGGTGTTGTTGCGGGCGATGGTGGCCGCTTCGGCTGCGATTGCCAGCGGCAAACTCGCTGCCTGAAACGCGAGATCGTTCCCACGCGCAGTGGGGACGATAATCTGTTTGTGTTGCGCTAAGTTTTTGACGGGTTTTTTAGGTAGATATGAGTACATATCCGTTGCTGCGGTAACGGCTTCGTAGGGTTCCGCCCTTACGGCGGGTCACTTTTGGAAAAGAGCCCCAAAAGTAACCAAAAGGGCTCTTGCCCCACCACTCGGCACCTCGCTTAGGCTCGGTGTGCCCTCACTCCGGCTTGAATCCGTGGGCCGCCGCCATGGGCCATCCTTGGCCCATCGCGGCTAACCCGGCGTCCTGCCGGGTTACCCACGGATTCAAGCCTGCGTTCGGCCATCGTGGTTTAACGGGGCGCCTAAGATCAAGATCAAGATCAAAAGCAAGAGCACGGCGGCCTAGTAGCCGACCTGAGTGGTTGAAGCAAAAGCAGGGCAAAAGCACAGCAGCACACTCTCTGTCTGATGTACCGAGATCCAACTGTGGGAGCGGGCTTGCTCGCGAAGGCGGTGGGTCAGTTACACATGAGCTGACTGACCCACCGCATTCGCGAGCAAGCCCGCTCCCACAATTTTGACCGAGTTTAGCTGCCAGCACCGCAGTGCTCTGCTTTTCTGTGGGAGCTGGCTTGCCTGCGATGCAAGCACCTCGGTGTGTCAGGCATAACCAGCCGATGCCATCGCAGGCAAGCCAGCTCCCACATTAGATTGAGTTCAGTTTCAAATATCAGGTCGGCTGTCAGGCCGCCTCGGTTTTGCTTTTGATCTAACCACTCAGGTCGGCTACTAGGCCGCCGTGCTTTTGATCTTGATCTTAGGCGCCCCGTTAAACCACGCTGGCCGAACGCAGGCTTTGGAGCGGGGGTAAACCGGCAGGACGCCGGTTTAGCCGCGATGGGCCAAGGATGGCCCATGGCGGCGGCCCCCGCTCCAAAGCCGGAGTGAGGGCACACCGAGCCTAAGCGAGGTGCCGAGTGGTGGGGCAAGAGCCCTTTTGGTTACTTTTGGGGCTCTTTTCCAAAAGTGACCCGCTGTAAGAGCGGAACCCTACGAAGCCGTTACCGCAGCAACGGATATGTACCCAGCGCCCCCGCGACCACAAAAGAATTCAACCCATAAAAAGATGTGTAGATACCTATGCTGCGATGGGTCCCTACAGCTCAACGCCGTTGTTGCGTCCGTGCCTCGCCGCAACCATCGACTACCTGATCCACCTCCCTCCACCATCCGACAACCCCCCATCCCCACACTGCGTTGGACCTTCGACCTCAAAAGCCAGTGGAGCCATCACCCGGACGTTCTCACGGACATAGGGTGGCGCTTTCGGGGGCAAGCCTTGCTCCCGATTAGGCCAGAAAAGCCCCCCGCGCTGCCGCCCCCAGACCTCATCGACCCACCCTGGTACAGATTCACAAAAAAACACCATACAGATGGCCTGAAGCGCAACTGTGCACTAAAGAATTAGGTGTTCTGAATCTTAATTGTTCGCTCGCTACAGCCAAGAATAGCCCATGGATTGAGTAAGCGAGATAGTCGAGGCCATGCGCCGGCAACTTCATTCATTAAGAAAATCAAACCAGAGTTAACTTATGACTGTTTATGCGTGGTTGTCGTTCATCCTAATTACTATGGTTCAGGCAGGCTCGCCGGGACCCTCCACGGTATTCCTGGTTAATAATTCAATAAAATATGGGCCGTTAAAAGCGATTGGCGTGCTGACCGGTGATGTGTTCGCCATTTTGATAATGGGGTTGATCTCGTCATTCGGAATTGCCACGTTTTTTGCCAATCATCCCGCCATGTTTAATGGTTTGAAGTTTGCGGGTGCGGCCTACCTTATTTATCTGGGGGTCGGTGCGTTCAAGAAAAGCAGGTCTGCCGCGCCGGCTGCAAGTACCGACGTGCCCACCGCCAAGTTGCCGTCGTTGACACGGCAGTGGGTGCAATCTTTTTTGATCGGGATCAGTAATCCCAAGGCGCTGGTTTATTTTACTGCGTTATTACCGCAATTCGAAAAAAGTGGCGCTCCGGATTTACAGTTCTTTGCGTTTCTCGTTGTGCTCAGTGCTTTGATAAAGTTTTCCATATTGTCGTGTTACGCCGTTGTCGCGATTCGCATCGCTTCGAAATTAACATCGCCTTCCGCCAGTAGAATCGGATCGAAAGTAGTGGCTGTATTCTTCGTGTTTTTTGGTGCGGCATTAGGGCTCTCAATCATCCATTGAAGGATAGGTACATATGAGGTATGAAAACTCGGCAGCAGGTTCACTGTTGGGGATGCACAGCACCTGCGACGTGATTGAACTGCAACTCAAGCACGCCGGCTATTGGGTGGGTAACTATTTCAACTACTTCATCACACTGGCGCATCGGTCTGATGATTGGAGAGCGTTCCTTGACACCTGGGATGGCCTGCCACCGGATGAATTTATGGCGGACGGTGGCAAGTATCGGCGGCGGCGTTTTACCGAGCTTCGTTACAATGTCCAGAGTGATGAGATCGGTATATTGCCGCATAAACCTTTTTTTCAGGATACGTATAATAATGCCCTGAATGGTGGCGTCGATCGGCATTTCGAACCGATCACGCCGTACATCGCCACGCATCCGTTCATAAAACGCATGATCCGGGATTATGTCGCCATCTTTACCCGTTACAGGGATGTGGCGGTTTGGCAAGTGTACGTGCACCAAGTCAGAATCACGTCGTCCCGAGGCGTTGCGGGTTTTCCGACACCCGAAGGTATTCATAAAGATGGCGTGACATTTTCTAGCCTGTTTTGTATCAACCGGACTGAAAACTGCGTCGGTGCCGAAAATTTCATTTATGACAACGATAAGAACGTGCTCGAGCGTTTCACCCTGACGGGTTACGGCGACCTGGTGATATTCGATGATTCCAAGGTGTATCACAGTGTCAGTCAAATGAATGCGTCAGACGATTGCACCGCGTCGAGGGATATGTTGTTTCTGGAATTCACCGCGCAAGGGGGCGAGCATGTTGCGTCATAGTTCTGTGAATATCGAAGAACGCAATTACTCAAAAGAAATGATTGAAAGTATAAGCACTCGTTGGCCGTTCGAAGCCGAGGTCATGCGGTTCAATGAAGTTTCAGCGTGCTCATTCAATATGCATGTCCCGGACTTTATCCCGGAGATGGTGCCCTTTTCGATATTCGACGAGTGGCGAGTATTGGAGCCCCAGGATCAAAGCGATTTGTTGTCGGCGGGTTGGATCATCTACCAAAGCAACACGATTTTCATTGAAACCGACTTGGTCACGCCGGCGTGCATCGAGGTGATCAGGTCGCGACAGGACAACAGTGTCGGCCCCGAGATGGCCCGTTCGATGGCTGAAGCGATGACCGACGAGGGCTACCATACCCTGTTGGCGGTACTCACCTGCGACGCTGTGCGGGCGAATAGACAGCTGCCGTTGTTCCCCACGGACTTTCATCTTGTCAGTGTTATGAGTACGTATATCAATGGCCTTGATTGCGAATGGAAGCGCCGAGTCGCGCGCATCGCGACGGCGTGCTGTACCGAAAACCACATCACCGACTACCTGGACCTGCTGGCCAATGCTTCGTCCATTCAGCCGATGTTTCTGGCGGCAGTGAATGCCCATGCCAAAGATGAGTGGAACCACGGCTCGCAGTTCGCGGTATTGGCCCGGGATATCTATTGGGCGCTTTCCAGCGAAGGCCAGAAGGTATTCAAGGACACCGTTGAGTTGGTCGCGAAGAATTTTTTCCGGGCTGACCTTAACGCGTGGATCACGGTGATTGACCAGTTGGATCGTCCTTCACTGGCGGATGTGCGTACAGCGATCATCAATAATTCGGTTGAGCTGCAAAGGGCCGTTGAGTTTACAAACAATAATCGCGGCCTGATGAAACTGTATGAAAACCTTGAATGGGAGTGGGCCGGCTATGAAAGCAGATAGTTTTATGCTCACGTGCGCGACCCGGCACGAGCCCATCGCCAGCGCGGTATTTTCCCTGGTCAATGCCTGTGAGCGGATGGGCCTTGTGCGCACACGCTGCCGCCAAGGGCGATGCGGTTCTTGCCAGGTGAGGTTGATATCCGGTGAATACAGTGAGTTGACCCCCATGCTGGCGCTCACGGAAAAAGAGCGAGGCGGCAATGCGATTTTGCCTTGTGTGTTGGTTCCGCTTTCGAACATCGAAGTTGAGGCTTGGTACACATGAGTGAGACGGTTTATTTGCGGCGCGATAACTTCATCATTCGTAAAGCGACGATAGACGATGCGGTGGCGATCAGGAAAATGGTGTTCAAGACATTTGTCGAATACGGCATCGCGGCCGATCCCGACGATGACGACCGCGACATCATGTGCTTTGGCGTGCCCAAGGAGAATGTTGTGGAGCTGGTCACGGTGTTTGATGGCATCCCCGTGGGGTCGGCCATTTTGACTGCGTGCGGGGAGGGCAGGGTCAAACTCACCAAGTTTTACCTGGACAAAAACTATCGTCGGTTTGGTGCCGGTGTGGCCATGCTCAACACCGCCGTCGCTGCCGCAAAATCCATGGGCGTTAAGGAGGTGTTCCTGAAAACTCGAGCGCTGTATAAAGAGGCCGTTCAACTGTATGAGTCGACCGGTTGGGTCAGGGGCGAAGATCAGCCTGGCCCAGGCCCTGAGCGCCTTTATTCGATTAAGTTCTCTGAGCAGTGAAAGGCTTTACCCAGCCATGAGCTGAAACAGACAGGCCCTTGAGGGCCTGTTTGTTACGTGCAGGCTAACGCAGCATATGCGAGACGTTCAAGTCGGATACGAGCTGCCCCATCGTTTTTATCGCGTGCTCTGCACGCTCATTCAGCAGGCCGCCGTAATTGATACGAATGCAGTTTTCATATTTACCCGACGAAGAAAATATTTTGCCGGTAGCAATCTGCACGTTGTGCTTCATCAAGCGATCGCTGAGTTCATAAGCCGACACCCCGTCCGGCAATTCAATCCATAAGAAATAGCCGCCTTGCGGCCGGCTGACGCGAATGCTGGAGTTGAAATACTTGGAGATCCAGTTCGTCATCAACTCCCTGTTGGCTTTGTAATTGGTGCGCATACGTCGAAGGTGGATCTGATAGAGCCCTTTGCTCATGAACTCGGCAATTGCCCTTTGATTGGCGGTCGCGGTAGCACCGGAGCTGATGTATTTGGTGTGCAGCACCTTGTCGTAGAATTTGCCTGGCACCACCCAGCCGACCCGCAAGCCGGGCGCCAGTGTTTTTGAAAAAGACCCGCACAGAATGACCTTGCCTTCAGTGTCCAGGGACTTGATGGTTTGCGGGCGCGGATACGAGAACGTCAGGTCGCCATAGGTATCATCTTCGATGATAAAAAAGCCGAAGGTTTTGGACAGCTTTACCAGGGTTTCCTTGCGCTCATTGGGCATTACATAACCCAGCGGGTTATTGCAATTGGGGTTGACCAGTACCGCCCGAATAGGCCATTGCTCGGCGATAAGTTCCAGCGACTCCAGGTCAATGCCCGTCAATGGATGGCTAGGCACCTCGATGACTTTTATACCGCACACCTTGAGTGTCTGGATCGCGCCGTGAAAACTGGGCGACTCCACGACGACGATATCGCCTTGGCTGCAAATAGAGCGTATGGAGCACATGAGTGCTTCCTGGCAACCGGTGGTAATGATGATCTCGTCGGGGCCGATAAGACAGCCGGAATCAATGATCAACCGGCTGATCTGTGTTCTTAACTCCAGGTTGCCCTTGATGTTTTCATAGTTGAGCCCGTCTTTTTGCCAACGCTTCGCTTCGTGGCTCAGGCTTTTCATCAAGGGTTTGAGTGTCGGTGTGTCAACGCTTGGCATGCCTCTGCCCAATTGCAGGACCCCTTCGTCAGGGGTGTTGGCCGTCACCTTGTAGATTTCATCCCATTCCAATATATCCAGGGGGGTTCTTTCGGAAGCACGCATCGTGGGCAATAGATAGACGTGCTGTTTGCGGGTGACGAAATGCCCGGATTTGGGGGCTGGTGACGCCAGCCCTTCCTCCTCCAGGAGTCGGTATGCCTGTTGGACCGTGCCCAGGCTGACCCCGTGTTCTGCGCTTAATATGCGCACGGAAGGGAGTCGCTGCCCTTCCTGGTACATGCCCATTTCAATTCTGCTACGCAGTAAATGGGCCAAATCTGAATACTTTGCCACTGATCCCTCGCCGCTGCTTCGCTACCCTTGCCATGGGCGCATAGTCCTCCGCGGCACCGTCTGTGGCAAGGGCCGCAGCAGCAGTGACGTGCCTGTGGTTGGTAGTGCTTGTGGTTCACGCATTCGGGCGCCAACCGCCGCCCAATGCCGTCACCAACCCCACGCTCGCCTGCAACTGCCGCGTCTGCACGGCCTGCAACGCCCTTTGCGCCTGCAACGCCGCCGTCTGTGCGGTCACCACGTCGAGGTAACTCACGGCCCCCGCTTGATAGCTATTCATCGCCAGCGACTGCGTATGTTGCGCCGCATCCGCCGCCGCCTGTTCATCCTGGGCTTGCTGCTGCAAATCCCTTAGCTGCGCCAGGTTGTCCTCCACTTCGCGCACGGCTTTGAGCACATGGCTGCGGTACTGCGCCGAAGCCTCTTCAAACTCGGCTTTGGCCTGGCGCTCATTGGCACTCAAGCGCCCGCCATCAAAGATCGGCAAGTTCACCAACGGCCCCAGCGCCCAATACCGATTGCCGGCGGACAGCAGATTGCCCACCCCTTGCGTCTGCCCGCCTATCAGCCCGGTCAAGCTGAAGTCCGGATACCACGCCGCTTTGGCCACACCGATATTGGCATTGGCGGCAAACACCCGCCGTTCCGCCGCCGCAATGTCCGGACGGCGTTGCAGCAGGTGGCTCGGCAGCTGCGAAGGAATTCCCGGCAGCGCAATCAACTGTTGGCTCGCAGGCACGCTGAAGTTGCTGGCCGCCACACCCACCAACTCACCAATGGCATGCTCGGTGAGGTTGCGTTGCCCGCGCACTTCATCCAGTTGCGCCTTGGCTTCGGCCAGTTGGTTTTGCGCCCGGGTCAGGTCGAGTTCGGACGCAATCTGGCCTTCGTAACGGCTGCGTGTCAGTTGCAACGCCTGGCTGAAATCATCCAGCGAGCTATTGAGAATCCGGCTCTGCGCATCCAGCCCATTGAGCTGCACATACAGCGTCGCCAACTGATGTTGCAGGCTCAGGCGCGCCACGGCCAAATCATCGCCGGATGCTTGCGCCTGGGCGTCACCCGCCGCGACCTGGTTGCGGATCTTGCCCCACAGGTCCAAGTCGTAGCTCAACGAAAACCCGGCGGTATTGCTGTTGTACACCGACGGCTGCGTGTCCCCACGCAGCGGTCGCGAGTCCGATTGCCGCTGGCGCAATGGCTGTGCACTGGCGGTGATCTGCGGGAACAAACCCGCGTGCAATTGGCTGGCATACGCCTGGGACGCATCGAAATGCGCCAGCGCCGCCGCCAAATCCGGGTTGGCCTTGAGCAACTGCTGTTGCAGGTCATTCAGGTGCGAGTCGTTGTAGAGTTTCCACCATTCGGGCGCGAGTTGGTCGCAGGGTTGCGCGCTGTGCCACGGGCCGTCGCTGGTCTGTTCGCGATAGCCCGCCGGCAGGTCAACCGACGGCACCTTGTAGGTGGGCGCCATCGAGCAGCCCTGCAATAGCAGCAGCACCAACGCCGCCAGGGGTTTAAGCCTTGGGCGCATGTACACCTCCGGCGTCGGCCAGTTGCACGGGGTCGCCTTCGCGCAGGGCGTCCGGCGGGTTGTCGACCACGCGGTCGGCGGGTTTCAGGCCTTGGTCGATCACCAGGCGTTCGCCGAGGTCGAGGCCGATGTGGATGTCTTGCAGGTGCACGTGGTTCTGCGTATCGAGCACCGCGACTTGGGTGCCTTGGGCACGGAAGATCAGCGCGCTGGCGGGGATACTCACGCCGTGGGTGTCCGCCGGAATCGGCAAGGTCGCTTCGGCGTAATCACCGGGCAGCAACTCGCCGTTGGGGTTGTCGACGACGAACTGCGCGAGCAGCGTGCCGGAGCGGCGGTCGATGGCGGTGGAGTCGCCGATCAGGCGCGCCTTGAAGTGCTCGCCGGGGTGTTCGGGCACGGTCAGTTCAGCCTTCAAGCCTGGGTGGATCACCGCCGCGTAGTTCTGCGGCACCGGCACGTAGAGACGCAACTGGTGGGTGTCGGCGATGTTGAACAGTTCCGGGTCGCTGTCGGTGTCGGCCTTGATCAACTGACCGATATCGGTGTTGCGTGCGGTGATGGTGCCGGCGAATGGCGCGCGAAGGGTCTTGTAGCTTTCCAGTGCCGACAGCCGTGCATAGTCGGCCGCGGCCGCTTCGGCATTGGCTTTGGCAGCGGCGGCGTTGGAGGTTTTTTCATCGGCTTCCTGACGCGACACCGAGTGGCTGGCCAACAGGTTTTGCCAGCGTGTGGCGGTGGTCTCGGCCAGGCGTGCGTTGGCCTGTTCCTGCACCAGGCGCGCGTGGGTCTGCGCCAGTTGCTGGTCAAGGTCCGGGGTGTCGATTTCGGCGAGGATTTGCCCGGCTTTGACTTGGGTGCCGATGTCGGCTTTCCAGTCTTTCAAGTAGCCGCTGACGCGGGCGTGAATCGGCGCCTTGCTCCAGGCTTCAAGGTGCGCGGGCAGGCGCAAAGTGTCACCGGCCACGTTCTGTTTCGGCTGGAACACCATCACTTGCGGGACGGCGGCGGTTTCGGTCCAGGCGGTGACCGATTGTTCGTGCATCGTGCGGGCGTGCAGGCCGTTGGCGACCAACAGGGCGGCCAGTGTCAGGCCGCCGATACCCATGAGCATCAGACGCTTGCGCGAGGGTGTGTGATCAGACGACATGTGAAGTTTCTCCAGCAGCTGCGCGAGTAGGGTGACGACCGTGGACCAGGCTGAAGACCACGGGTACAAATAACAGGGTGGCGACGGTGGCGAAGATCAAACCGCCGATCACCGCCCGGCCAAGGGGTGAGTTCTGCTCTTCGGACAAGGCCAGCGGCAACATGCCGATGATCATCGCCAGGGCCGTCATGCACACCGGCCGGAAGCGGGTGTAGCCGGCTTCCATCGCGGCCTTCAACGCGTCGCCATGTTCGGCCAGGCGTTCACGGCAGAAGCTCACCACCAGGATCGAGTTGGCGGTGGCCACGCCCATGCACAAGATGGCCCCGGTCAGCGCGGGCACCGACAGCGAGGTGCCGCTGAGGAACAGCATCCACACGATCCCCGCCAGCGCCGCCGGCAAGGCAGTGATGATCACGAACGGGTCGGCCCAGGACTGGAAGTTGACCACGATCAGCAGGTAGATCAGCACCACGGCGCCGAGCAAGCCGAAGCTCAAACCACTGAAGGCTTCATGCAGCGCATCGATCTGCCCATGCAGGCTGATCACTGCACCTTTGGGGCGCATGGCGGCGGTGTCATCCAGCACCTTTTGCACGTCGCGGGCTACGCCGCCAAGGTCGCGGCCTTGCACGTTGGCGTACAGGTCCAGGGTCGGTTCGATGTTGTAGTGGGTCACCACCGCCGGGCTTTGCACACGAGAGATGGTGGCCACACCGCCGAGGATCTGCGACTGGCCATCGGCACCGGTAACCGGCAGGGCTTCCAGCGACGGCAGGCTGTCGAGGCGGTATTGCGGCGTTGCCGCGACGATCGAATACGACACACCGTTGGCTGGGTTGAGCCAGAAGGTCGGGGCGGTTTGCGAGCTGCCGGCGAGGGAGGCGACCATGCTGTTGGTCACGTCCCGCTCGGTGATACCCAGGCCGTTGGCGCGCATGCGGTCGACGTTAACTTGCAGCGATGGGTAGCCGGTGGACTGCTGGATGCGCAGGTCGGCAATGCCCGGTACGTGTTGCAAGCGACGTTCAAGTTCCACCGCATAGGCGCGGTTTTCTGCATCGCTGCGCCCGGAGATTTTCACGTCCAGCGGGGCTGGCGCGCCGAAGTTGAGGATCTGGCTGCTGATGTCCGCCGGCAGGAACGCAAAGTGGCTGCCGGGGAAGCTTTCCGGCAAGGCTTCACGCAGTTTTTTCACGTAGTCGGCGGTGGGCGCGTGGTCCTTTTTCAGGCTGACTTGAATGTCGCCATCCTGCGGGCCGATGGTGCCGCTGCTGCTGTAGGCCATGTCGATGCCGCTGAGCGGAATGCCGATGTTGTCGACGATGGTGTCGAGTTCTTCGGCGGGGATCACTTCGCGAATCCGCGCTTCAATCCGGTCGAACGCCGCCGCGCTTTCTTCAATCCGCGTGCCCAGTGGCAGGCGCACGTGAAGGGCGAGGGCACCGGCGTCGGTGGCCGGGAAAAAGTCCTGGCCCAGGCTTGGCAACAGCAGGAACGAGGCGAGCACGCAGGCCAGGAAGCCGACGATAAAGCGCTTGCGATTGCCCAGCGCGAGCATCAGCAAGCCATGGTAGGTGTCGCGGATATTCGAGAAGTGGCGCTCGAACCCTTGCTGAAAATTCAGCACCGATTGCAGCACGGCATTGCGTGGTTTTTTGTGCTGCTCACCCTCGTGGTGGTTGATGAATTCATCTTCCGGGTGGTGCCCTGCGCCCGGTTCCGGTGTGTGCGGCTTGAGCAGGAACATCGCCAGCGTCGGCACCAAGGTGCGCGAGAGGATGAACGAGCTGGCCATGGCAAAAATCACGGCCAGGGCCATTGGCCGGAACAGGTAACCGGCGATGCCTTGCAGCAGGAACATCGGCACGAACACGATGCAGATGCACAGCAGCGAGACGAACGCCGGGCCGACGATTTGCGCGGCGCCGTCGAGGATCGCGGTCTTCACCGCCTTGCCTTGTTCCAGGTGCCAGTTGATGTTTTCGATGGTCACCGTGGCATCGTCCACCAGAATCCCCACCGCCAACGCCAGCCCGCCGAGGGTCATCACGTTGAGGGTTTGCCCACTGACCGCCAGCAGCGCAATGGCCGAGAGCACTGCCAGCGGAATTGAGGCGGCGATGATCAGGGTGGAACGCCAGCTGCCGAGGAACAGCAGGATCATCGCACTGGTCAGCAGTGCGGCGATGATGCCTTCTTGGGCCACGCTGCCCACTGATTGTTTGACGAACACCGAGGCGTCACCCAGCAGCGAGGTCTTCAGCGACGGTGGCAGGGTTTCGTTGATGCGCGGCAGCATCTGACGGATACCGTCGATGATCGACAAGGTGGAGATGCTGCCGTTTTTCAACGCTGGCATCAGCACCGCGCGGTGGCCGTCGACGCGCACGATATTGGTCTGTGGCGGCGAGCCGTCACGCACGTGGGCCACTTGGCCGATGGTGATCAGCGCGCCGTCGACGGTCTTGATCGGCAGGTCGTTGAGCTCATCAATCGCCTTGGGGCTGTTGTTGAGCAGGATCGTGTATTCGTAGGGGCCGAGTTTGGCGGTGCCCACTGGGATGATCTGGTTTTGCAGGGCCAGGGCGTTGCCTACGTCTTGGGCCGACAAGCCTTTGGCGGCCAGGGCTTGCGGGTCGAGGTCGAGGGTGATCTGGCGCTGCTTGCCGCCCATGGGCGTGGGCATGGCCAGGCCGGGCAGGGCGCTCAGCGGCAGGCGGATGTTGTTCTGCACCAGGTCGCGGATCTTGGCTTCCGAGAGGCTGGGGCTGGAGAACGCCATTTGCAGGATCGGCACCGTGGAGGCGCTGTAGTTGAGGATCAGCGGCGGCGTGATGCCCGGTGGCATTTGCTTGAGCACGGTTTGTGACACGGCGGTCACTTGCGCGTTGGCGGTGCGGATGTCCACGCCGGGCTGGAAGAAGATCTTGACGATGCCCATGCCGGGCAGCGATTGCGATTCGATGTGTTCGATGTCGTTGACGGTGGTGCTCAGGGAGCGTTCGTAGGTGTAGATCACTCGACCGGCCATGGCGTCCGGCGACAGGCCGTTGTACTGCCAGACCACGGCGACGACTGGGATGCCGATGTCGGGGAAAACATCCGTCGGGGTTTTCAGGGCCGCCATCGGCCCGACGATACAGATGAATATGGCCAACACGATAAACGTGTACGGCTTTTGCAGTGCGGTCTTTACCAGCCCGAGCATGCGTGAACCTCCGAGGGAGCAGAATTGCAAACCCCGGCAGTCTTGCCCGACCCACCTAACACGCGCCTTTCAGCCAGGTGAAGGAACATTTAGTTAACGGCTGAAGATCGTTTCATA
This sequence comes from Pseudomonas sp. ArH3a, assembly GCF_022648765.1. Classification (NCBI taxonomy): domain Bacteria; kingdom Pseudomonadati; phylum Pseudomonadota; class Gammaproteobacteria; order Pseudomonadales; family Pseudomonadaceae; genus Pseudomonas; species Pseudomonas sp. ArH3a. The sequence continues at coordinate 4,437,289 of NZ_CP080330.1, read as the reverse complement.
TGTATTCATTTGTTCTACAAAGGGCTGCTCTCCAAGCTTGTCTCCATCGGACGCGACACATTTGAGATCCGCACATTGTTAATTTTGGAGCCCTGCCATGTCACTGAAACCCCTGTTGTTGATTCCCGCCCTCGGCGCTGTTGTGTTGTTGTCGGCGTGCGCCGGCCCCATCCCCAAAGCGGACCCGAGCGAAGCGTGGATTGGTTTGAAAGAAGAGGCGCCGAACGACCTGATGGCCGAGCGCGTGGATGGCAAGCGGGTGGATGACGGGCGCTTTTTTGAAGTGACGCCGGGGGATCATCGTCTGGATGTGACGTTATTCGAAGAAGAGCCGGGCGACGATAACCAGCAGGACTGCCAGGGCCGGGTCGAGTACAAGCACTTCCAGGCCGGTGAGCACTACACATTGATTGAATCGAGCCTGGGCACCACCGTGCGCGCCGTCCTCAAGGACGGTCACGGCAAGGAAGTCGCGGCGACTCGAGACTTCAATTGCATGCCTGGCTAAGCATGGTGCACCGCGGCCTTATGCGGCTTGGCCGGTGCGCAGGGGTTGACGTGGGGGTGATGGTGCCGCCGGGTCACGCGCATGACCCCCCACAGCATGGCGCCGGCGACCGCCAGCCAACCGCAGACCAACAGGAAAATCGTTGTTGCAAGGCTCATTCGGGCCTCCTTTCGCCCCGCACGGGGCACACACAGTCTTCTCAATGGACAGTCTAGCTACCCGGCGGTTGCCTGCTATTGACCAATGGTCGAGTGCATCCAACTTGTTTGCTCTATCCAGCGCATTTTACTAACGCCTCGGGCTATACCCGCGTGGCTGAGCATCCTATGATCAGGGCCCTTACCGGCAGTTGATCAAGCGAGTAAAACATTGCGGTTACGGTCGAACGTTAAAACCTCCCTGCTGCTGGCGTGCGCCCTGGGGCTCGCGGCGTGTTCCGGGCACCCCTCGAAATTGACGGGCCTGCCGGAGCGTGTCGAACTCAATGGCGTGCCGACCTTTCGCAGCGAGGCTTACCTGAGTGGCCCCTCGGCGTTAGCCAGCATGCTGTCGCAACAAGGCATTGTGATGACACCCGGCTTGCTCGATAAGCCCCTGCAGTTGCCGGGCGGCGAGGCGGACCTTGAGCGCAACATGCAGGTGCTGGCGCGTGAATACGGGCTGATGGTGTATCCACTGGATACCCAGCTGACGGCGGTGCTGGCGCAGGTGGCGGCGGGTTACCCGGTGATGGCGCGGATCAACCCGAGCGTCTGGTCCGGGACGCGCTACGTCGTGGTGGTGGGGTTCAATCAGCAGAAAAGTACAGTGCTGCTGCGCTCAGGCATGGAGCGGCGGCTGTTGATGAGCTTCAGCGATTTTGAGTCGGCCTGGAAGAGCGCCGGCCACTGGGCAATCCTGACCCAGCGCCCGAGCCAATTGCCGGCCAATGTCGATGCGCAGCGCTGGCGCGAGGCAGCCAATGCTACCGCGCAAGCCGGGCAGGAGCAGGCGGCGGCGCAGGCGCTCAAGGTGTTGGCGGAAAGAAAATAATGTGCGAGTGGGCTGGTGTGGGAGCCGGGCTTGCCCGCGATGCCGGCAACTCGGTTTTTCAGGTGGACCTAGTTGATGCCATCGCAGGCAAGCCAGCTCCCACACAAGCCAGCTGCCAGATTAGATCTGCGTTGTTTTAGCGACTTACCTGCGCCGCATTCGGGCGATTCTTCAAGTTCTTATCAGCCTTGTAGCGCAGTGCGACGTCCGGCACCGAACCGCCCTTGCCGGTCTCGACCCAGCTGCGAATGCGGCTGGCATCGGCAAAGTGGGTGAACTTGCCGAAAGCATCCAGGATTACCAGCGACACCGGACGGTTACCCATGCTGGTCACCAGCACCAGGCAGTGGCCGGCTTGGTTGGTGAAACCGGTCTTGGTCAGCTTGATATCCCAGTTGTTGCGGTTGATCAGGTGGTCGGTGTTGGAGAAACCCAAGGTGTAGTTGGGCTTGCGGAACGACACGGTCTTTTCCTTGGTGGTGCTCAACTGGCTCAGCATCGGAAACTTGCGCGCATAGGCCAGCAACTTGCTCAGGTCACGGGCGGTGGACACGTTGTGAATCGACAGGCCGGTAGGCTCGACATAGTGCGTGCTGGTCATGCCCAGCGCCTTGGCCTTGGCGTTCATCGCCGCGATAAACGCTGGGTAGCCGCCCGGGTAGTGGTGGGCCAGGCTGGCGGCGGCGCGGTTTTCCGACGACATCAGGGCAATCAGCAGCATTTCTTTGCGCGGCATTTCACTGCCGATTTTCACCCGGGAGAACACGCCTTTCATTTCCGGCGTGTCCTTGATGTTGATGTCGATGTATTCGTCCATGTTCTGCTTGGCTTCCAGCACGATCAGGCCGGTCATCAGCTTGCTCACCGAGGCGATCGGCACCACGACGTCGGGGTTGCTGGAATAGATGACTTTGTTGGTCTGCAGGTCGACCAGCATGGCGCTGCCGGAAGCGATTTGCAGTTTGGAGGTATCACGCGGCGCCAGGGTGGTTTCGGCGGCGTGCGCAAAGGTGCCTGTGAATGCAAAAAATAGGCTGACGATAGAGAGACGAATTTTCACGCGGATGAACTCGCTAAAATAGTAAGGAAATACCGTTGGGAAACGGGTTATATGACAAATGCCGTTACATTTTATGAGTATGGATGAAGAACTGTCGAATGTTCTTCTAGAACCGGACGAAAGTGCTTAAAAACTAACAAAAAACAGTTTTTTTGCGGGCAATAAAAAGCCCTGCGATAAGGCAGGGCTTTTTCAGTACCGCTGGTTATTAGCCGTGCAGGGTCTCTGCCGCATACAGCGTATTTTCCAACAGGCACGCGCGGGTCATCGGGCCGACACCGCCTGGCACTGGAGTGATCCAGCCGGCGCGGGGCAGGGCGGTTTCGTACACGACGTCGCCAACCAGTTTGCCGTCTTCCTGGCGATTGATGCCGACGTCGATGACGATGGCGCCTTCTTTAATCCACTCACCTTTGACCAAACCGGGTTTGCCGGCGGCGACGACTACCAGGTCGGCGCGGCCGACGTGGCCGGCCAGGTCTTTGGTGAAGCGGTGGGTGACGGTCACGGTGCAGCCGGCCAGCAGCAGTTCCATGGCCATTGGGCGACCCACGATGTTGGAGGCGCCCACCACCACCGCATCGAGGCCGTACAAGTCGACGCCGGTGCTTTCCAGCAGGGTCATGATGCCTTTCGGCGTGCAGGGGCGCAGCAGCGGGATACGCTGGGCCAGGCGGCCGACGTTATAAGGATGGAAACCGTCGACGTCTTTGTCCGGGCGGATGCGCTCCAGCAATTTGGAGGCATCGAGGTGCTCGGGCAGTGGCAGCTGCAGCAGGATGCCGTCGATGCTCGGGTTGTCGTTGAGGCCGTCGATCAGGTCGGTCAAGTCTTTCTGGGTGGTGCCTGTAGGCAAGTCGTAGGCTTTGGAAATAAAGCCGACCTCTTCACAGTCTTTACGCTTGTGCGAGACATAAACCTGAGAGGCAGGATCGCTGCCGACCAGGATCACCGCGAGGCCAGGCGTGCGCAGGCCTTGCTGGCTACGCTCGGTGACTCGTTTGGCGATCTGCTGGCGCAGGCTGGCGGCGATTGATTTGCCGTCGATAAGTTGTGCAGTCATTACGCGTGATTAACCATCGAGAGGGGGAAGAAAAGTGCGCGCATTCTCGCACGCCATGACGTGAGGGCAAAGGCGCTTGGTCTGCAAATTGCCCTAACCCCTTAAATAAAATCAGTTTTTTTCAAAAAAGATTTGACGGGTATCAAGGCCCTCTATACTATTCGTCGCACTTGTCGGGCACAGCCTAGCACTGGTTAAGAAGGTCGAGCAGAATTGTTGTACTGCAAGGCTGGAAGCATTTAGTTTGTAATCTTCAAAGAGTGCAGATTAATAAGGCGCCCGTAGCTCAGCTGGATAGAGCATCCGCCTTCTAAGCGGATGGTCGCAGGTTCGAGTCCTGCCGGGTGCGCCATTAGGCAGCTTTGGCACAAGTAGCGCTAGATGGTGGGCGTAGCTCAGTTGGTAGAGCACGGGATTGTGACTCCCGTTGTCGAGGGTTCGATCCCCTTCGTCCACCCCATATTTTTAAAAGGCGCCAGATTAATCGTCTGGCGCCTTTGCTTTAAGAGCTTCAAGCGCGGATGTGGTGGAATTGGTAGACACACTGGATTTAGGTTCCAGCGCCGCGAGGCGTAAGAGTTCGAGTCTCTTCATCCGCACCAATTAAAACGTTGTGCCGCCGTCAGGTGGTGCAGGGTTCAACAAAGAAGATGTTTGAGTTCTTTGTTAATGCAATATGGTGGGCGTAGCTCAGTTGGTAGAGCACGGGATTGTGACTCCCGTTGTCGAGGGTTCGATCCCCTTCGTCCACCCCATATTATTAAAAAGCGCCAGATCAATGATCTGGCGCTTTTTTTTGTGTCGGATATTTCCTATCGCTTGTGCGGTGGATCTTGACGCCAAGAAAAAACAAGCATTCTCAATGCCTTGGCGTTAGAATCGTTGCCGGTTTTGAGCGTGTAGAACTGATCCGAGGCTATATGAGGGTCAGTGCAGCTATTTAATAGCGAATAACGGCGCAGTACCTGAAAAAGGGCTGTGCCGTTTTTGTTTAAGTGTTTTGAGTTTCGAGGGTGGGGCGTTTCGTCGTATTTGTGTTTCTCGATGCTGCTGCCGTGCCCTACGGCCTTGCCTGCAAGGCCGGTCGCCGAGGGTGTGTGTCCACGCCCTTCTATATAGAAGGGTTGATGCAGAGCCCTGGCGTGATGAGCTGTATTTGCTAACGGGATGAGGTGCATGCGTGCACTTGAACCTATAAATGGTCTGCTGTTTTTCCACCCGTTTTCAGTAGGGTGACTTCTTGAGTTTGACCCACTAGAATGCATGCCCTTGATTCTGGGGTCGGAAACGGCCGGCTAACGTCTGTGCAACGAGGAATATCCATGCAAGTTTCTGTTGAAAAACCTACTGCTATCGAGCGCCGCCTGAGCATCACCGTGCCGGCAGAGCGTATTGAGACTGCGGTCAACAAGCGTCTGCAGCAGACTGCCCAAAAGGCCAAAATCGCTGGTTTCCGTCCAGGCAAAGTGCCAATGAGCGAAATCAAGCGTCGTTTTGGTGCCGATGCGCGTCAGGAAGCGATTGGTGACGTGATCCAGGCTTCTTTCTATGAAGCGGTTGTCGAGCACAAGCTGAACCCAGCCGGCTCGCCTTCGATCGAGCCTAAGTCTCTGGAAGCTGGTAAAGACCTGGAATACGTCGCTGTATTCGAAGTGTTCCCAGAGTTCACCGTTGCCGGTTTCGAAGGCATCGCTGTTGAGCGCCTGAGCGCTGACGTGGCGGATGCCGATCTGGACAACATGCTGGAAATCCTGCGCAAGCAGAACACGCGTTTCGAAGTGGCCGATCGCGCTGCCCAGAACGAAGACCAACTGAACATCGATTTCGTTGGCAAGGTTGACGGCGAAGTATTCGCTGGCGGCTCCGCCAAGGGCACTCAGCTGGTGCTGGGTTCCAACCGTATGATCCCAGGCTTTGAAGATGGCCTGGTTGGCGCCAAAGCCGGCGAAGAGCGCGTTCTGAACCTGACGTTCCCTGCTGACTACCAGAACCTGGACCTGGCTGGTAAAGCCGCCGAGTTCACTGTGACTGTCAACAGTGTGTCCGAGCCTAAGCTGCCAGAACTGAACGAAGAGTTCTTCGCTCAATTCGGTATCAAGGAAACCGGTATCGAAGGCTTCCGCACCGAAGTTCGCAAGAACATGGAGCGCGAGCTGCGTCAGGCCATCAAGTCCAAGGTCAAGAACCAGGTCATGGACGGTCTGCTGGCCGCCAACCCGATCGAAGTGCCTAAGGCCCTGCTGTCCAACGAAGTGGATCGCCTGCGCGTTCAAGCGGTTCAGCAGTTCGGTGGCAACATCAAGCCTGACCAACTGCCGGCCGAGCTGTTCGAAGAACAAGCCAAGCGCCGCGTTGTGCTGGGCCTGGTTGTGGCTGAAGTGGTCAAGCAATTCGACCTCAAGCCTGACGAAGACCGTGTTCGCGAAATGATCCAGGAAATGGCTTCGGCCTACCAGGAGCCTGAGCAGGTTGTGGCTTGGTACTACAAGAACGACCAGCAGCTGAACGAAGTGCGTTCGGTTGTGCTTGAAGAACAAGTTGTGGATACTGTTCTGCAGAAGGCTAAGGTGACCGATAAAGCGGTCTCTTACGAAGAAGCAGTCAAACCGGCGGAAGCAGCACAAGCCGACTGATTGTCCAACTCGTTGGAAATACAACCATAAGCCAGCCTCGCGCTGGCTTATGCGTTTTCAAGACATGACTATTTGGGAGTAACTGCAGAGCATGTTCCTTAATTCCTATATTCAGCAGAACTCTGATGTCCAGGCCGCTGGCGGCCTGGTCCCGATGGTTGTCGAGCAATCTGCTCGTGGCGAACGCGCCTATGACATCTACTCGCGCCTGCTCAAGGAGCGAGTGATCTTTCTGGTCGGCCCTGTAGAGGACTACATGGCCAACCTGATCTGCGCGCAACTGCTGTTCCTTGAAGCGGAAAACCCGGACAAGGACATCCATCTTTACATTAACTCTCCGGGCGGTTCGGTAACGGCGGGCATGTCGATCTACGACACCATGCAGTTCATCAAGCCAAACGTATCGACCACCTGCATCGGTCAGGCCTGCAGCATGGGCGCGTTCCTGCTCACCGCGGGTGCCGAGGGCAAGCGTTACTGCCTGCCTAACTCGCGCGTGATGATTCACCAGCCTCTGGGCGGTTTCCAGGGCCAGGCGTCGGACATCGAGATTCACGCCAAGGAAATCCTGTTTATTCGTGAGCGCCTCAACACATTGATGGCCAAGCACAGCGGGCACACCCTGGAAGAAATCGAGCGTGACACCAATCGTGACAACTTCATGAGCGCCGAAGCTGCGCGCGACTATGGGTTGATCGACGCAGTGATCGAAAAGCGCCCCGCTTAATATAAGCACCTCAAAATAGGGCTGGTCGGCATGTCCGACCACCGGCGGGCTTGAAAAAGCCCGCATAAGCCTTCATCTTGTGTTGCAAGCCTATCGGATTTGGATCGAACGAATGACTGACACCCGCAACGGCGAGGACAACGGCAAGCTGCTCTATTGCTCCTTCTGCGGCAAAAGCCAGCATGAAGTGCGCAAATTGATTGCCGGCCCCTCGGTGTTTATCTGCGACGAGTGCGTCGACCTGTGCAATGACATCATCCGCGAGGAGGTGCAGGAAGCCCAGGCCGAGAGCAGCGCGCATAAATTACCTTCGCCTAAAGAAATCAGCGGCATCCTTGATCAGTACGTGATTGGTCAAGAGCGTGCAAAGAAGGTTCTGGCCGTAGCGGTGTACAACCACTACAAGCGCTTGAACCAGCGTGACAAGAAAGGCGACGAAGTCGAACTCGGCAAGAGCAACATCTTGCTGATCGGTCCTACAGGCTCGGGTAAAACCTTGCTTGCAGAAACCCTCGCTCGTCTGCTGAATGTTCCGTTCACCATCGCCGACGCCACCACCCTCACCGAGGCTGGCTACGTGGGTGAAGATGTCGAGAACATCATTCAGAAACTGCTGCAGAAGTGCGACTACGACGTAGAGAAAGCCCAGATGGGTATTGTCTACATCGACGAAATCGACAAGATTTCGCGCAAGTCCGACAACCCGTCGATCACTCGGGACGTTTCCGGTGAAGGCGTGCAGCAAGCTCTGTTGAAACTGATCGAAGGCACGGTTGCTTCCGTACCGCCACAAGGCGGCCGCAAGCACCCGCAGCAGGAATTCCTTCAGGTTGATACGCGCAACATCCTGTTCATCTGTGGCGGTGCGTTCTCCGGTCTGGAGAAGGTTATTCAGCAGCGTTCCACGCGTGGCGGCATCGGTTTCGGTGCGGAAGTGCGCAGCAAGGAAGAAGGCAAGAAGGTGGGCGAGTCCCTGCGTGAAGTCGAGCCTGACGATTTGGTCAAGTTCGGTCTGATCCCGGAATTCGTTGGCCGTCTGCCGGTCCTGGCCACGTTGGACGAGCTGGATGAGGCTGCGTTGATTCAGATCCTCACCGAGCCGAAAAACGCCCTGACCAAGCAATATGCCAAGTTGTTCGAGATGGAAGGTGTAGACCTCGAGTTCCGTACCGACGCACTCAAATCAGTGGCCAAACGGGCACTGGAGCGCAAGACCGGTGCACGTGGTTTGCGTTCGATCCTCGAAGGCGTGTTGCTCGACACCATGTATGAAATCCCCTCGCAGTCCGAGGTGAGTAAAGTGGTGATCGACGAAAGCGTTATTGAGGGCAAGTCCAAGCCACTGTATATCTACGAAAACAGTGAGCCGGCTGCCAAGGCTGCACCCGACGCGTAAGCGTTTAGTCGTCGCAGTACAAGCAAGGGGCCTTTCGGGGCCCCTTGTTTTTTTGTGGTCGGTTTTTTTCGGCAGTTATTTTAAATTCGCGTTTATTCATGCGTTTAACTGCTGGCATTGAGCTTGTTTTTTTTGCAAGCAGCCCCCATCTTGGTTTCAAGCTTACTTTTCAACTGTCATAGAGGCGAAATCATGAAGACAACCATCGAATTGCCTCTCCTGCCGTTGCGTGATGTCGTCGTCTATCCGCACATGGTTATCCCGCTGTTCGTGGGGCGCGAGAAGTCTATCGAAGCCCTCGAGGCTGCGATGACGGGCGACAAGCAGATCCTGCTGTTGGCCCAGAAGAATCCAGCTGATGATGATCCAGGCGAAGACGCCCTGTATCGCGTCGGTACCATTGCTACTGTCCTGCAATTGCTTAAGTTGCCCGATGGCACCGTCAAGGTGCTGGTAGAAGGCGAGCAGCGCGGCGCGGTGGAACGTTTCATGGAGGTGGATGGCCACCTGCGCGCCGAAGTGGCGCTGATCGACGAAGTCGAAGCCCCTGAGCGCGAATCCGAAGTGTTTGTGCGCAGCCTGCTCTCGCAGTTCGAGCAGTATGTGCAGTTGGGCAAGAAAGTCCCGGCTGAAGTCCTGTCGTCCCTCAACAGCATTGATGAGCCAAGCCGCCTGGTTGACACCATGGCTGCGCACATGGCACTGAAAATTGAGCAGAAGCAAGACATCCTCGAAATCATCGACCTGTCGGCCCGTGTCGAACACGTGCTGGCACTGCTGGATGGCGAGATCGACCTGCTGCAGGTTGAGAAGCGCATCCGTGGTCGTGTGAAGAAACAAATGGAGCGCAGCCAGCGCGAGTACTACCTGAATGAGCAGATGAAGGCCATTCAGAAAGAACTCGGCGACAGCGAGGAAGGCCACAACGAAATCGAAGAGCTGAAAAAGCGTATCGACGCCGCCGGCCTGCCGAAAGACGCCCTGACCAAGGCTAACGCAGAGCTGAACAAGCTCAAGCAAATGTCGCCGATGTCGGCCGAAGCCACCGTGGTGCGTTCCTACATCGACTGGCTGGTGCAAGTGCCGTGGAAGGCCCAGACCAAAGTGCGCCTGGACTTGGCTCGTGCCGAAGATATTCTCGACGCCGACCATTATGGCCTCGAAGAAGTCAAAGAACGCATCCTCGAATACCTCGCCGTGCAAAAGCGTGTGAAGAAGATTCGTGGCCCGGTGTTGTGCCTGGTGGGTCCTCCTGGTGTCGGTAAAACGTCCCTGGCTGAGTCGATTGCCAACGCCACCAACCGTAAATTCGTGCGCATGGCCCTCGGTGGTGTGCGCGATGAAGCGGAAATTCGCGGCCATCGTCGGACTTACATCGGTTCGATGCCGGGAAGATTGATTCAAAAGATGACAAAAGTGGGTGTGCGCAACCCTCTGTTCCTGCTCGATGAAATCGACAAAATGGGCAGCGACATGCGTGGCGATCCGGCCTCGGCATTGCTCGAAGTCCTCGACCCTGAGCAGAACCACAATTTCAACGACCATTACCTGGAAGTCGACTACGACCTGTCCGACGTAATGTTCCTGTGCACCTCCAACTCCATGAACATTCCGCCAGCCTTGCTGGACCGGATGGAGGTGATTCGTCTGCCGGGTTATACCGAAGACGAGAAGATCAACATCGCTGTCAAATACCTCGCGCCCAAGCAAATTTCGGCCAACGGCCTGAAAAAGGGCGAGATCGAATTTGATGTCGAATCGATCCGTGACATCGTGCGTTACTACACCCGCGAGGCCGGTGTACGGGGCCTTGAGCGCCAGATCGCGAAGATTTGCCGTAAGGCGGTCAAAGAACACGCACTGGAAAAACGCTTCTCGGTGAAGGTGGTTGCCGACTCCCTGGAACACTTCCTGGGTGTGAAAAAATTCCGTTACGGCCTGGCTGAGCAGCAGGATCAAGTAGGGCAGGTGACTGGCCTGGCGTGGACCCAGGTGGGCGGCGAATTGCTGACCATTGAAGCCGCGGTGATCCCGGGCAAAGGCCAACTGATCAAAACGGGTTCGCTGGGCGATGTGATGGTCGAATCCATCACGGCCGCGCAGACCGTGGTGCGCAGCCGCGCGAAGAGCCTGGGGATCCCCCTGGACTTCCACGAGAAGCACGACACCCACATCCATATGCCGGAAGGGGCAACGCCCAAAGACGGCCCTAGCGCTGGCGTAGGCATGTGCACGGCCCTGGTGTCGGCATTGACCGGCATCCCTGTGCGCGCCGATGTGGCAATGACCGGCGAAATTACCCTGCGTGGCCAGGTATTGGCCATCGGTGGTCTGAAAGAGAAATTGCTCGCTGCGCACCGGGGTGGAATCAAGACCGTGATCATTCCTGAAGAGAATGTTCGCGACTTGAAGGAAATTCCGGACAATATTAAGGCGGATCTTCAGATTAAACCGGTTAAATGGATTGACGAGGTCCTGCAAATTGCGCTGCAATACGCGCCGGAGCCCTTGCCGGATGTGGCTCCGGAGATTGTCGCTAAGGACGAAAAACGTGAGTCTGATTCCAAGGAAAGAATTAGCACGCATTAATGCGAATAAGCCTGGGGGCTTCCTTGACAGCTTTTTAGAGCCCTTGTTATAAAGCGGCTCTTAAGTGTCTGTAGGCCATTCAGCACTGGTTTTTGCTTTCACCAAAAAACTTAGAATCATACTCAATAGATATATAAGGGGACTTAGAGTGAACAAGTCGGAACTGATTGATGCTATCGCCGCATCCGCTGATATCCCGAAAGCTGCTGCTGGCCGTGCGCTGGACGCAGTAATCGAATCCGTCACTGGCGCTCTGAAGGCCGGCGACTCCGTAGTGCTGGTAGGCTTCGGTACTTTCTCTGTGACTGACCGCCCAGCGCGCACTGGCCGTAACCCACAGACTGGCAAAGCACTGCAAATCGCTGCTGCCAAGAAACCAGGTTTCAAAGCCGGTAAAGCCCTGAAAGAAGCCGTTAACTAAGCTTCGTTCAAGCCTTACCTACCCGGGTCGGACGCAGGTCTGGCCTGGCAGCGGAGCGGCAGCTGACCCAAGTATCCATCGGGTCGCCACGCCGGGGGTGTGGGTTCAAACCCCCGTCCGCTCCGCCAGTTACGAGAAGGCGCATCCTCGGATGCGCCTTTCTTCTATCCGGACTCTACCCACGCTCCACGGTTGCCTAATTCTTGAAGATCAACCGTTTCTGGGGGACGCATGCTGCAGAATATCAGGGACAATTCACAAGGCTGGATTGCCAAAACTATTATCGGGATCATCGTCGCATTGATGGCGTTCACCGGTATCGAGGCTATTTTCCAGGCTTCGACCAACAACACGCAGGACGTGGCCAAGGTCAACGGTGAAGAAATCACCCAAACCGAATTGAGCCAGGCCGTCGACATGCAACGTCGCCAGCTGATGCAACAGCTGGGCAAGGATTTCGACGCTTCTCTGCTGGACGAAAAACTGCTGCGCGATGCGGCCCTCAAGGGTCTGATCGATCGCAAGCTGTTGCTGCAAGGCGCGGCTGATTCCAAGTTCGGCTTCTCTGAAGCGGCCCTGGATCAGGTGATCCTGCAGACTCCGGAATTCCAGGTGGATGGCAAGTTCAGCGCCGAACGCTTTGACCAGGTGATCCGTCAACTGGGCTACAGCCGCATGCAATTCCGTCAGATGTTGACCCAGGAAATGCTGATCGGCCAGGTTCGCGCAGGTATCGCCGGCAGCGGTTTCGTCACCGACGCCGAAGTGCTGGCATTCGCCCGTCTGGAAAAACAGACCCGCGATTTCGCCACCGTCAACATCAAGGCCAACCCTGCGGCGGTGAAGCTCACCGACGACGAGGTCAAGGCTTACTACGACCAGCACGCCAAAGAGTTCATGACCCCGGACCAGGTGGTTATCGACTATCTGGAACTGAAGAAGTCTTCCTTCTTCGACCAGGTCACTGTCAAGGACGAAGAACTGCAGGCTGCCTATCAGAAAGAAACCGCCAACCTCGCTGAACAGCGTCGTGCCGCGCATATCCTGATTGAAGTCAACGACAAGGTCACCGAGGCGCAAGCCAAGGCCAAGATCGAAGAAATCCAGGCACGCCTGGCCAAGGGTGAGAAGTTTGAAGCCCTGGCCAAGGAGTTCTCCCAGGATCCAGGTTCGGCCAACAATGGCGGCGACCTCGGTTTTGCCGGCCCAGGCGTCTACGACCCGGACTTCGAAACGGCGCTGTACGCGTTGAACAAGGATCAGGTTTCGGCGCCTGTACGCACCACGTTCGGTTGGCACTTGATCAAGCTGTTGGGCGTTGAAGCACCCCAAGTGCCATCGTTTGCCAGCCTGAAAGACAAGCTGACCCGCGAGCTCAAGACCCAGCAAGTTGAGCAGCGCTTTGTCGATGCCTCCAAGCAATTGGAAGATGCGGCATTCGAAGCTTCCGACTTGGCCCAGCCGGCGTCTGACCTGAAGCTGACCGTGCACACCTCCGCGCCGTTCGGTCGTGAAGGTGGCGAAGGCGTTGCAGCCAACCGCGCCGTGGTCACCGCAGCGTTCAGCCCGGAAGTGCTGGATGAGGGTGCCAACAGCACCGCCATCGAGCTGGACCCTGAAACCATCATCGTGCTGCGAGCCAAAGAGCACCTGAAGCCTACGCAACTGCCACTGGAAAGCGTCTCTGCCGCGATCCGTGCGCAGATGACCAAGGAACGCGCCAGCGCGGCTGCCAAGGCTCATGCTGACGAGTTGATCGCCAGCCTGCGCGATGGCAAGACCCCGCTGAACCAGCCGATCGATGGCCAGGCGTGGAAAGTCACTGAAGCGGCTACCCGTAGCGCCGAAGGGGTCGAACCTGCCGTGCTGCAAGCCCTGTTCCGCATGCCTAAGCCTGCGGCCAAGGACAAGCCGACCTTCACCACCGTGACCCTGGCTGACGGTAGCCTGGTGATCGTGCGCTTGAACGGCGTGAACGAAGCGGCTGCGCCGACGGACGAAGAAAAGGCGCAATACCGCCGCTTCCTCGCTTCGCGTATCGGCCAGCAAGACTTTGCTGCGTTCCGCAAGCAGTTGGAAACCAAGGCTGACATCAAGAAATTCTGATGTTGGTGATCGCTCCCACGCTCTGCGAGTGTGGGAACGATCAGCCCCCGGTCTTTTCAGACCGGGGGCTTTTTTTTAACCGCGATTCAGGCTACCGGCCAAGGCCAACAGCATCAGCAGCACAACCGCCCAAGCAAAAGCGCCGACGCCCCAGCCCTGAAGCAACACACCACCGGCCAACCCGCCACCGGCGATGCCCAGGTTCCACACAGTGACCAGCATCGACTGGGCCGCATCCGCCGACGCTCCCGCGGCCTTGGCCAATGCCGTTTGCAGTAACGCCGGCAACCCACCAAACGCTAGGCCCCATAACGCCACGGCGCCGTAGATGACCACGGGCGAGGTGATCCAGAACGCCAATGCCAGCGCGACCAAGCCAAACAGCGCACAACTGATCACCAGCAGCACGCGCAACCATCGATCAATCAGCACACCGGCCAGCCAGATGCTCAACAACGCAGCAAGGCCAAACACCAGCAGCACGCGATCAATATCGGCAACTATCCCGGCGGGCTCGAGCAGTGGCGCGATGTAGGTATAGAGAATGTTGTGGGCCAGTACGTAGGTAAACGTCACCCACAGCACCGGACGAATGCCTGGCAAGGTCAGCACTTTGTGCAGCCCCAAGCGTTTTCCTGCCGGTTCGCCGGCGAAGTCCGGGAGCTGCCAGCGCGCCCAAACCAGTAGTAATAGCGTCAGCCCCGTCATGATCGCAAAACTCAGGCGCCAGCCGACGGCAGTACCGAGAAAGGTGCCCGCCGGTACACCCAGTGACAATGCCAACGGTGCGCCAAGCATCGCCACGGCAATCGCCCGGCCTTGCAGGTGTGGCGCGACCATACGGCTGGCATACCCGGCCAGCAGCGCCCAGAGCAGCCCGGCAAAGACCCCGGCGAAAAAACGCGCCACCAGGGTCAAGCCGTAATGGGTGGAAAGCGCCGTCACGCTGTTGACCAAAGCAAAGCCGGCGATGGCGATCAGCAGCAACGGCCGGCGCCGCCAGCCCCGCGTCAGCAGTGTGAGGGGAATGGCCGCGAGCAATGAACCGAGGGCATACACGGTGACCAACTGGCCCACCCATGCCGGCGAAACGCTTAACCCGTCGCTCATCTGCGGCAATAGCCCGGCAGGCATGGCTTCGGTGAGGATGGTGATAAACCCGGCCGCGGCCAAGGCCAGCAAACCACCGAGTGGCAGTGCGTCACGCTGGGTTGCAGAGGGGGAATCGGTCAGTGAAGGGCTGTTGCTCATCGCGTGCTATCCATGAAAAAGGGCAAGCAGGCAGAGTAGGGGGCTGTTGCTTACGGAAAAACAGGCTAAGGTTCCGAACTTATCGGACATTGATGTCCGCAATCTTCAAGGGTAGGGCGATGGACAGTTTGGGTAGCCTCTCGGTTTTTGTGCAGGTTGCGGAGACTCGCAGCTTCACCGCGGCTGGCCGCGTGCTTGGGGTGTCGTCTTCGGCCGTGGGCAAAAGCATCGCGCGCACCGAAGAGCGCCTGGGCGTGCGCCTGTTTCATCGCAGTACGCGCAGCATTACTTTGACCAGTGAAGGCGCGCTGTTCCTCGAGCGTTCGCGGCGGATTCTCGCTGAGGTCGAGGCGGCCGAGCAGGAGTTGACCGAGGCCAGCGCCACGCCTCGGGGCAAGCTGCGTATCAGCTTGCCGCAAGTACGCGGCCTGTTGATGCCGGTGCTCAGCGACTTTATGCGGGCTTACCCGGACATCGAGCTGGATGTGGACTTTTCCGACCGCATGGTCGACGTGATCGAAGAAGGCTTCGACGCGGTGATTCGTACCGGCAAGCCGGAAGACTCGCGTTTGATGGCGCGTCACCTGGGGCATTACCAGTTGGTATTGGTCGGCACTCCGGAATACTTCACTCGATATGGCACTCCGCAACAGCCCCAGGACTTGAACGGTCACGCCTGCCTGCGCCACAAATTTTGCGCCACCGGCAAGTTGGAACCCTGGCCGTTGCGGCACGTACCCGGCTCAATGGAACCCACACTGCGCGCACCGCTGGTCAGCACCACCATCGAGTCCCTCAACCATGTGGTGCACGAAGGGTTGGGCATTGCCTGCCTGCCGGATTTCATGGTCAATCAGGCGGTGCGTGAAGGGCGTTTGCAGCGGGTGCTGGACGATTATCTTGAGCACCGTGGCAGCTTCTGGATGTTATGGCCATCAAGTCGCCATGCCTCGGCCAAGCTGCGCGTGTTTATTGATCATATGTGTGCCGGGCTTTTTCCTGCAGGCGCTGTCCTGTAGGCCTGTGACGTTTTACCGACAGGAATGCGCGCGCCAAGGCCTCGTTCTGTTGCACAATACCGCCCGGACTGTTTTCCTCAGGATTTTCGATGTCGACATCATTTCACTTGCGTAGCCTCGGGCTGGCGCTGGTGCTGGCGGGCGCCGCGGGCTGCTCGTCACCCAAGACCGCTATTTACGAACATGAGAATTTCGACGACTCCGGTACGTTCTCCCGTGATTACCCGGTCAGCGACGTGGCGGCCTGTGAAGCGGCGCGCCGTGCGCTGTTGAGCCAGGGCTACATCATCACCAGCAGCGATCCGAAGCTGGTGGTCGGTAACAAGAGCTTCCAGCAGACGGGCGAAACCCACCTGCAGATCAGCTTCAACGTGGTGTGTGCCGATGATGGCAAAGGCGCTAAGCATTCGACGATGTTTGCCAATGCCTTGCAGGATCGCTACGCGCTGAAGAAGGTCAACAACTCCGCGAGCCTGGGTGTCGGCGTGTTGGGTTCGGTGTCGATGCCGATTGGCTCCACCGATGACTCGATGGTGAAGGTCGCGAGCGAGACGGTCTCAGCGCCAAAGTTTTATGAGCGTTACTTCGCGCTGGTGGACGTGTTCCTGCCGCAGGAAGTGAAGAAGGCCGAGCATATTCCTGAGAAGCCCAAGGCTGAACTCGGTGTGCCGGAACCCAAGGCGGCTCCGGCCGCCGAGAAGGTCGAGGCACCGAAAGAAGCACCGGCAGCGCCTGCCGCCTCCGAACCCCTGGCACCGCCAGTGGAGGCGGCGCCGATTGCCCCGCAGGCAGAACCTTCACCTGCACCTGCACCGGCGCCAGCGGCAGCGCCGACCAATCCGGTCTTGCCGGCGCCAGCAGAAGCCATTCCACCACTGCCGACACCTGCGCAGTAACTCAGACCGCTACGGGGTTCGCCTTGTCGACGTTGATCCCGTAGCGGCTGATCGCCTCACTGACGTTCTCGCGTCCGATCAGCCCGTCATCCGCTAACGCCTTCAGGGTCGCCAGCACAATGAAGTGGCGGTCCACTTCAAAGAATTCGCGCAAGGTTTCCCGGGTATCCGATTGCCCGAAGCCATCGGTGCCCAACGCCACAAAGCGTCGGCCGTGAACGAAAGGGCGAATCTGGTCGGCAAATAATTTCATGTAGTCCGTGGCGACCACCACCGGCCCGGTTTGCCCGGCCAGGCATTGCTCGACATAACTGGTGCGCGGCTCGTTCTGCGGATGCAGCAGGTTCCAGCGCTCCACCGCGTGCCCGTCACGGCGTAGCTCGGTCAGGCTGGTCACACTCCACACATTGCTGTGGATGGCGAAGTCCTTGTCGAGCAATTCGCTGGCGGCAATCACTTCGCGCAATATCGAACCACTGCCCATCAGTTGCACCTGCGCTTGCGGGTGGCTGCTCAGTGGGTACATGCCCTTGAGAATCCCCTCCTCAACGCCTTCGGGCATTGCCGGGTGCGCGTAGTTTTCATTGAGCAGGGTGATGTAGTAGTAAATGTCCTCCTGCTCGACATACATGCGCCGCATGCCCTCGCGAATAATCACTGCCAGCTCGTAGGCAAACGTCGGGTCATACGAGACGCAGCACGGGATCACCGACGACAAGATGTGGCTGTGGCCATCGTCATGCTGCAAACCTTCGCCCATCAACGTGGTGCGCCCGGCCGTGGCGCCGAGCAGGAAGCCACGCGCCCGTGCGTCGCCCGCCGCCCAGGCCAGGTCGCCGACGCGCTGGAAGCCAAACATCGAGTAGAAAATGTAGAACGGCACGGTCATCAGGCCGTGGTTGCTGTAGGACGTACTTGCCGCGATCCACGAGGAAATGGCGCCGGACTCATTCAGGCCTTCCTGCATGATCTGTCCGTCCTTGCTCTCCTTGTAGTAGCTCAATTGCCCGGCGTCCTGCGGCGTGTAGAGCTGGCCTACAGCCGAGTGGATGCCGATCTGACGAAACAAGCTTTCCATGCCGAAGGTGCGCGACTCATCCGGCACGATGGGCACGATCAGTTTTCCCAGGTGCGGGTCCTTGAGCAGCGTGCCGAGGATCCGCACGAATGCCATGGTGGTGGAGATCGCGCGTTCGCCGGTGTCTTTGAGTTGGGTTGCAAAGGCACTCAGTTCGGGGATCTGCAAGGACTGTACGGCAGTGTGCCGCGCGGGCACATAGCCGCCCAAGGCCTGGCGTCGAGCGGCGAAGTAGCGAGCTTCTTCGCTGTCGGCCGCGGGCTTGAGGTAGGGGATTTCGTCGAGTTGGTCATCCGCCACTTCCAGCCCGAAGCGGTCGCGGAAGGCTTTTACCGCCTCGGCGCCCATCTTCTTCAACTGATGGTTGATGTTCTGGCCTTCGCCAGCTTCACCCATGCCGAAGCCTTTCACCGTCTTGGCCAGGATCACCGTAGGCTGGCCTTTGTGGCGCACGGCGGCCGCGTAGGCGTTATAGACCTTATCTGGGTCATGGCCGCCGCGTGAGAGTTTCCAGATTTCGTCGTCGGACATGTCCGCAACCAATGCTAGCAATTCGGGGTATTTGCCGAAGAAATGTTCGCGCACATAGGCGCCGTTCTGCGATTTGTAGTTCTGATAGTCGCCGTCCACGCATTCCATCATGCGTTGGCGCAGCAGGCCGCTGTGGTCCTTTTCCAGCAGCGCATCCCAGCCACCGCCCCAGATCACCTTGATCACATTCCAACCGGCGGCGCGGTACAGGCTTTCGAATTCCTGGATCACCTTGGCATTACCGCGCACCGGGCCGTCCAGGCGTTGCAGGTTGCAGTTGACCACGAAGATCAGGTTGTCGAGTTTCTCGCGGCCGGCCACGGAAATCGCGGCGAGGGATTCCGGTTGGTCCATTTCGCCATCACCGAGGAACGCCCAGACCTTGCGGCCTTGGTGCTGTTTGAGGTCACGAAACTCCAGGTAACGCATAAAGCGCGCCTGGTAGGCGGCGGTGATCGGACCCAGCCCCATGGACACGGTGGGGAATTGCCAGAAGTCCGGCATCAAGCGTGGGTGCGGGTAGGACGACAACCCTTCGCCACCTGCCTCGCGGCGGAAGTTGTCCAGCTGCGCTTCGCTGATGCGGCCTTCCAAGTAGGCGCGGCCGTAGATGCCAGGGGAGGAATGGCCCTGGATGTACACCAGGTCGCCGTCGAAGCTGTCGGTGCGCCCACGGAAGAAGTGGTCAAAGCCTACGTCGTACAGCACAGCGGCTGACGCATACGTCGCGATATGCCCACCCACTCCGGAATGTTTGCCTGCACGCAATACCATCGCCATCGCGTTCCAGCGGATAAACGCATTGGTGCGCCGCTCGATGGCCAGGTTGCCGGGGTAGGGCAGTTGGCGGTCAACGGGGATGGTGTTGACGTATGGCGTAGTCACCCGCCCGTAGAAGTCGCCATGGCGCGCAACGTCGAAATCCAGCAACTGATCAATCAGGTAGTGGGCGCGCGGGCGGCCTTCGGTGGACAGCACCGATTCGATGGACTCCAGCCACTCGCGGGTTTCCTGTGGATCGTCGTCCAGTCTTACTGCGTTATTGGGGGTCATGTGAGGCTCCAGGGTAGGCGGATTTCAAGCGGCAAGCTCCTTGTGGGAGCAGTGCAAATGTAATTGCAATTGCAACGACATGCCTGAATCTAGCCCGGGATGAGCTACTATTGCAACCTTCTTGAAATTCCTCGGATGGTGTTGCATGTCGTCGAAAGAGCCTGATGTATGGTTCCGTTTTGTCAGGGCCCACAGGACGGTCATCCGTGAAATCGAACGCCGCTTGGCCGAGGCTGACCTGCCGCCGTATGCCTGGTATGACGCGCTGTGGGGCCTGGAAAGCGGCCCCGAGGGCACTCGCCGCATGCACGAATTGGCCGATGTGCTGGCGATCGAGCGCTACAACCTGACGCGCCTGGTGGACCGCCTGGAAAAGGACGGCCTGGTGGTACGTTCGCGGTCTGACGGCGACGGCCGTGCGGCATTTGCCTCGATCACCGACGCGGGTCGTGTGTTGCGCAAAAAGATGTGGAAGATCTACGAAAGCACCGTGGACGAGTTGTTCCTGTCGCACATCGAGCCTGAGCAGCGCCAGTTGTTTGCCGATACCTTGGAGCGTGCAGCGGGGTTGGCGGTGGAGGCGGGTGTGCAAACCCGCAGTCGACGCAAGATCTGAGGCATACGAGGAACCCATGTGGGAGCTGGCTTGCCTGCGATAGCGGTACATCCGCATCAGATACAGTGCCTGACACGCTGCTATCGCAGGCGACCCAGCTCCCACAGTTGACGGTTTTCCCATTCACTTGAGTGGATACCGGTTCATCGCCTGTACCACCTGCTGTGCATCGATAGCCCCTTCATCCGCCAACGCCCTCAACGCACACACCACAATCCAATAACGGCTGGGCGCAGACGCCTGCACCGAGCCTGCGCCCAGCGCTACAAAACGCGCGTCCACATACCCCGCTAACTGATCGACAATCGGCTGCGGGTAACCGGTGACGGCAATCACTGGCGTGGTACTCCCGGCCAGGCAATCACGTAAATGGCAGCTTTGCTTGGGCGCCGTGGGGTGCAGCCGATTCCAGCGTTCAGCCGCTGCCGCTTCGCGGGCCAGTCGCGTGTAGCTGGGGCAGCTCCACACCGCTGCCGTGACGCCCCAGTCCTGTTCCAGCAAGTGCGCGGCGTGCACCACTTCGCCCAATGCCCGTCCCGCGCCGAGCAATCGCACATCCCCTTGGCGACGTTGGATTGGGTACATCCCTTTGAGCGCATCTTCACGATCCTGTGCATCGAGCGTCACTGCGCTTTGCTGATCATGCAGCGCCAAGTAATAAAACCCCGGCTTGCCGTCGACATACAGCGTGCGCAACCCCGCCAGCACAATTGCGCGGGCTTCCTCGCCCGAGGCCGGGTCATACGGCGTGCAACGTGGATGGGCCGCCAGCCACAACGGCAATGACGGTTGAGCGCCCTTGGGCCACGCAGACGGTTGATTTTCGATGTCGTTGCACAGGATGCCACGCTGCGCGGTTTCGTCCGCCAGGGCACATAACTGCGCCGACGACGCCGCGCTGTGCAGGTACAGCAGTGGTTTTTCCCCAGTATTGCGCGCGAACCAGCTAGGCCAATTGCCCACGCGCCGGCTGCGTGACTGGCCCCGAATCACCCAGGCTTGTCGGCTGAACTCCAGGGTATTGGCCATGTGCATGACCGTGTACAGCGGCGAGCTGCGCGAATCTACGGCTGTGTTGAGTGCGTCGATGCACAGCTGCGCGGCGTTTGCGGTAGAGGCGGGCATGGGGCGAGGCTCCTGGCAGCAGAAGTTCGTACCCTAATGGAAAAGTAATTGCACTTGCAATGATTGCAATCGCGCATCAACACCCAAATGCTAAATCAACCCAACGTTGCTACGTTTAATCAGCACGTGCAGGAACGTCATGGCGCAGACATTTTTTTGTCATCGCGGCACTTTAGGCTGGCTGTGCAGGTCATTTATTGGCAGCCGCTTTAAACCCACAAGGAGTCCACCATGGACGATTACCAAGAAGAACTGCTGGAGTACCACGCGTTTGAATTGGATCCGCTGGATCCGGTCGATGACGCAACTGAGCTGTAATACCGACTTCAGGCGGAATGCCGCTGACTGCGGCGAAATTCCCCTGGGGTCTGGTTGTTCCAGCGCCTGAACGCCCGTTGAAAGGCTTGGGCTGAGGCAAAACCGAGCAAGTAGGCGATCTCGCCGAACGCCAGTTCCGTATCGCGAATGTAGGTCATGGCCAAATCGCGGCGGGTATCGTTGAGAATCGCGCGAAACTGAGTGCCTTCTTCGGCCAGTTTGCGGCGCAGCGTCCAGGTTGGCAGCTTCAAGCGTGCCGCCACTTCTTCCAGGTCGGGTTCCCGGCCGCCATTGAGCATCGGCCCCAGCAACCGGGTAATGCGCTCGCGCAGGCTGCGGGTGCGGGTCAACTGCTCCAACTCGTGTTCACACAACTTCAACAACAGCTGCCAGGTACTCGGGCAATGCTGCGGGTTACGCAGTGCCAACGTCTGTTGGCTGAGGCGCAATTGATTGGCCTCGGCGCCGAAGTGCACCGGGCTGTCGCCCAGTACGCTGTACTGCTCGCTGTACTCGGGGGCTTGGAATTCGATGTCGATGCGCTGCGCTTGCAGCGGTTGCTGAGCCAGGCTGGACAATTGCTGCAACCAGCCGGCGATAATCGAATCCACCACAAAACGGTTGTAGGCGTTGTACGGGCTGATGGAATAAAAGCGCAGCCAGGCGCCTTCGGCATCCTCATGAAAACTTGACTGCCCGCGATAGTTGGAGCCGTACAGCGCTTCAAAGCGGGTCAGCGTGCGCGCGGCTTCACGCACAGTGGGGGCTTGGGCGGCGGTAACACCCGCGAGGCCTGCCTGGCTCAAGCGGCTAAGCTGGCCCATGCGCAGGCCCAGGCTGGGGTCGCCGGTCAGTTGGATGGCCGCGTGGCCCAGGCGCATATAGCGCGGGATCGACAAACGCGCGCCGGCTTCGGCAAGGCGCGCCGGGTCGAGACCGTATTGCAGCAAAAGCGGTTGCGGGTCCAGGCCATGACTTTGAATGGCATCCGCCAGGGTGTGCACGAAGCCCACCGACAGATCGCCAAGGCGCACCGGCTTCAAGGCGCTACAGCCAGATATTCAGCAGGCGCGCACCACGGGCACCGCTGTCGGCGTTGATTTGCCCGTTGCTGCTGAGGAAGCTGTGCCCGGCGGTGCCCAAATCCCAGAACTGCCCGCGCAGGAACACGCTCATGCCGGCGGTCGCCTGGCTGATCGGCTGTTGGCTGATCAGGGTCAGGCGGCGCCAGGCTTCGCCTTCGCTGAGTTCTTCGGGCTTGAGGCTGATTTCGGGCGGCGTCGAGACGCTTTTGAAGCCGCGCCATGGGCGGTCCCAGGTGTCGCGGCCAATGACAAAGGCCGGCACCGCGACCAATTGCGCGCCTTGCTCATTGAGTTTGCGGTAGTTGTCCGGGTACCAGCTGTCGCTGCCGATCAGGATACCCAGACGCCCGGCCGGGGTATCGACCACGCTGACGATGTTTTCATCGCCCGGTTCGATAAACCCGCGCTCATCGTAGATCGGATAGAACTGGCGCTGCGGCTGGCCCACCGGCAGGCCGTCGGCACCAAACACCAGGCTTGCGTTGTACAGCGCGCCATGGCCGATGTGCAGTTGCCCTTGTTCGACACTCGGGTTGGGCAGGGCAATGGAGCCGGCCACCAGCGTGACGCCAAATTCCTTGGCCAGGCCGCCGAACAGCACTTGATAGTCGCGGGCCATGGCGGGGGCTTTCATGCGCAGGTACGCGTCGTCCATGCGGTTATCGCCCTTGGCGCTGATCCACGCACGTGCGAACTGCAGCGGGTTACTCGCCGAGAGCCAGTTCATTGCATCCTTCAAATGCACTGCCTGGTACAGCTCGTTTTTTTCGCCGCTGAGCATCAGCCAGGTGCCGATATGTTCCGGCAGCACCACGATGGTTTTTTCATTGATCAGCCCTTGGTCCTGGGCCTTTTGCAGGTAGGCCGCAAGCTTCAGGTGCAGGCGTTCCAGGCTCTGGTAATCGGCGGGGAACAGCTCCGGCTGGATGCCCAACAAGTTGCCGCGATCGGCAGGCTCGCCTTCATTGACGGCCAAGGTGATGCGCAAGTCCGACAGGTAGTGCGCCACGGGGCGCTCCTGGGTCCAGACCAGATAGGCAGAAACGGCGGCAACCAGGGCCATGATCAGAGTGAATGCTAGAAGTTTACGCATGGGGCAACAGACAACAGACCGTGTGCAGGGTTCGCGACTAGGGTAGGGCCCATGTGCCCGCTTGCCAAGGGGCGCTGTACATTTCGATCAATAAGTTGTCAGTTTAGGTCATTGAGCGGTAGTCCATCGCCTCTTAGTCTGTGGGACATAAACCGATGGCAGGCCATTCGAGCCTTCCACGTCCCGTGATGATCCGTTGTGGAGCTGTACCATGACCGCTGCTGCCTACCCGCACCTGCTGGCCCCGTTGGACCTGGGTTTTACCACGTTGCGCAATCGCACCCTAATGGGCTCGATGCACACCGGGCTTGAAGAAAAAACCGGCGGCTTCGAACGCATGGCCGCGTATTTTGCCGAACGTGCCCGTGGCGGCGTCGGCCTGATGGTCACCGGCGGTATTGGCCCGAACGATGAAGGCGGCGTGTACGCCGGTGCTGCCAAGCTGACCACCGACGAAGAAGCGCAGAAGCACAAGATCGTCACCCAGGCCGTACACGAAGCCGGCGGCAAGATCTGCATGCAGATCCTCCACGCCGGCCGGTATGCCTACAGCCCCAAGCAGGTTGCACCGAGCGCGATCCAGGCGCCGATCAACCCGTTCAAGCCCAAGGCGCTGGACGAAGAAGGCATCGAAAAGCAGATCCAGGATTTTGTCACCTGCTCGCTGCTGGCCCAGGTCGCCGAGTACGACGGCGTCGAAATCATGGGCTCCGAAGGCTACTTCATTAACCAGTTCCTGGCCGCCCACACCAACCACCGCACCGACCGTTGGGGCGGCAGCTACGAAAACCGCATGCGCCTGGCGGTGGAAATCGTACGCCGCGTACGCGAAGCGGTAGGCCCGAACTTCATCATTATTTTCCGCCTGTCGATGCTCGACCTGGTCGAAGGCGGCAGCACCTGGGAAGAGATCGTGCAGTTGGCCAAGGCCATCGAGCAGGCCGGTGCGACCCTTATCAACACCGGTATCGGCTGGCACGAAGCGCGCATCCCGACCATCGCTACCAAAGTGCCGCGTGGCGCGTTCAGCAAAGTCACCGCCAAGCTGCGCGGTGCGGTGCAGATTCCGCTGATCACCACCAACCGTATCAACACCCCGGAAATTGCCGAGCAGATCCTCGCCGAAGGCGATGCCGACATGGTCTCGATGGCGCGGCCGTTCCTTGCCGACCCGGAGTTCGTCAACAAGGCCGCAGCCGGCCGCGCCGATGAAATCAACACCTGCATCGGCTGCAACCAGGCCTGCCTGGACCACACCTTCGGCGGCAAGCTGACCACCTGCCTGGTCAACCCGCGCGCGTGCTACGAAACCGAGCTGAATTACCTGCCGGTGAAGCAGATCAAGAAAATCGCCGTGGTGGGCGCTGGCCCCGCGGGCTTGGCGGCGGCCACTGTGGCGGCAGAGCGCGGTCACCAAGTGACCTTGTTCGACTCCGCCAGCGAGATCGGCGGCCAGTTCAACATCGCCAAGCGTGTGCCGGGCAAAGAAGAATTTTTCGAAACCCTGCGCTACTTCAAGCGCAAATTGCAGACCACCCACGTCGAGCTGTGCCTCAACACCCGCGTGGATGTTGCGCAACTCGCGGCAGGTGGTTACGACGAAATCATCCTGGCCACCGGCATTGCGCCGCGCACGCCAGCTATCCCGGGTATCGACAACGCCAAGGTGCTGAGCTACCTGGACGTGATCCTCGAGCGTAAACCGGTGGGCAAGCGCGTGGCCGTGATTGGCGCCGGCGGCATCGGTTTCGACGTGTCCGAGTTCCTCGTGCACGAGGGCGTGTCCACCAGCCTGGACCGCGACGCGTTCTGGAAAGAGTGGGGCATCGACACCCAGCTGCAAGCCCGTGGTGGCGTGGCCGGCATCAAGCCTGCGCCGCATGCCCCGGCGCGTGAAGTGTTCCTGCTGCAACGCAAGACCTCCAAGGTCGGCGACGGCCTGGGCAAGACCACCGGCTGGATCCACCGCACGGGCCTTAAGAACAAGCGCGTGCAGATGCTCAACAGCGTCGAGTACCTGAGCATTGATGATCAAGGCCTGCATATCCGCATCGGCGCCGAGGGCGAGCCGCAGGTGCTGGCGGTGGACAACATCGTCATCTGCGCCGGGCAAGACCCGCTGCGCGAACTGCAGGACGGCCTGGTCGCCGCCGGCCAGAACGTGCACCTGATCGGCGGCGCCGATGTGGCGGCCGAGCTGGATGCCAAACGGGCCATCAACCAGGGCTCGCGCCTCGCTGCCGAGCTGTAAGGCGAAAGAAGGGGCGGTGTTAGACTACCGCCCCTTTTTTCATTCAGATGCCTCCCGATGGGCCCTTTCGACTGGCTTCCCCACGCGCCCCTTGAACCCTTGCAGTTGGACTGGCTGAACGGCGTCGAGGTGGCCGTGTTGCGCCTGGATTGCATCGACCCGCTGATCAGCGGCAACAAGTGGTTCAAACTCACCGAACACCTGGCCCAGGCGCAAGCCGCCGGTGCCAGCGGGGTCATCAGCCTGGGCGGTGCTCACTCCAACCACCTGCACGCACTCGCGGCAGCCGGCAAACGCTTTGATTTCCCCACCGTGGGCCTGCTGCGCGGCCACCCTCAAGACACGCCCACCGTCCTTGATCTGAAAGCCTTCGGCATGCAGCTGTATTGGCTGGGCTATGGCGGCTATCGTGCACGTCACGAGCCAGGTTTCTGGCTGCCATGGCGCGAACAGTATCCGCAGTTGTACCCCGTGCCCGAAGGCGGCGGTGGCACAACCGGTGCAGTGGGGTGCGCGGTGCTGGTCGAGCAAGCGCGCGGGCAGTTGAGCAACCTCGGTTGGGCCGATTACGACGCGTGGTGGCTGGCGGCGGGCACCGGCACCACGTTGGCCGGGCTGGCGCTGGCAGAGGCGGGGGCACATCCGGTATACGGCGCAATGGCGGTGCCGGAGGATCACGGTGTTGCACAGAACGTGCAGGCTATTGTGCAGCAGGGGTATGAATTGTTGGATGCAAGCCGAGGCGGTTTCGCCAAGGTAGACCCGCTATTGCTTGAGTTCATGCACGCCACGGAACAGGCCTGCGGTTTACCGCTGGAACCGCTTTACACCGCCAAGGCCTTGCTGGCGCTCAAGCAACAGATCGAGGCCGGGCGTTTTACTCCCGGCACTCGCCTGATCTTCGTGCATACCGGCGGCCTGCAAGGCCGCCGAGGGTTTATGGGATAGCCTTCTTGCCCGGCATCATGCGCAGCGCCGTGTTGTCTCGCAGGATGTAGTGGTGAATGATCCCGGCCAGCGCATGCAGCCCGATCAGCCAGTAGCCGACCTGGCCGAACAGCACATGCCAGTGCTCAATCTCTTTGGCCAGCGCCTTGTTTTCAGCGATCAACGGCGGCAACTCAATCCCGTAAAACATCACCGAATGGCCCTCGGCACTGACGATCAGCCAACCCGCAATCGGCATGCCGATCATCAGCGCATACAACGCCACATGCATCAGGGTCGCCAGCAGGCTTTGCCATTGCGGCGGTGTCGGCACGATCTTCGGCGCCACGCCCAGGCTGCGGGCAAACAGGCGTAGCCATACCAGCACAAATACGGTGAGGCCGAACATAAAGTGCATTTCGACAATCAGTGTTCGCGCGCCACTGCCTTTGGGGAACTGGCCGCGTAACTCTATGCAGGCGTAAACCACTGCCAGCAGCAGCACCATCAACCAGTGCAACGCAATCGACATGGTGCTGTAGCGCGTATCGGAGTTTTTCCACGGCATCGCTTTCTTCCTCACTCATCAGGGCAAACCTCCGTTCTTTAGCGACGGAGTCCTGTAACTGTAAGCCGGTTTCTCAGGAACTGCCTGCGGTAAATCAATTTTTCACCTGGGTTGTTAGGGCTCAACAGGATTATTGCGCGGCAGTATTCCGAATTTTCCTATGGATTCGCAGCGTTTGGTTACAGCGCTAACGCCCCTAGGAAGGAACTCGATGACTTGTGACGATCACAGAGTTAGGGGCGAGCCGATGTACGTTGAATCGCTGCTCGTGACGTTACGGTGAATGTTCATCTATTGAGCTCAGCTTCAAATAGGGGGCTCTTATTGTCGTGGAGAAGTGCAAATGATCAGTGGTTACTTGGGCAATCGCTCCATGGGTTCGAAAGATCATTCGAATGGATTGGAGGGGCCGAGCTCGAAACGTCATGAAGTGTCAGCGGGCCTGCAGGAAACGCAAGTGTTCAAACATTCTGGTCAGCGGGCGGTTGCCCAGGACTCAGATACACAGGCCTCCGTTAAATCACTGTTTTCAACCCTGAATGCGCTCATGCCAGCGCTGGAGCGATTACTTCAAAATAAAACGCAGCGCCCGGAGCAAACAACGGTTAAAAAAACACTCATTGATAAGTTTGCAATCAACGATAGCAAGCAATCATTGCAGTCGCCGGTTGATAGTCATCAGTACCCAGCGCTGTCTAAAAAGAAAAAAGGTGAGCGACCAACGGATGTCTGGGCGGGTGTCATGTATGGGACCAAAAACAATGAGCCTGCTCTGTCGGCGATCAAAGCGGCAATGATGAAGTATGGTCAAAGCCCTTTGGGCGTATTTTCAAGTGTGGTGCGGTCGGACAGTGGTTACAAAGTAGTCATGAGAGATGGTTTTGAACTTCACCTTACGTTGAAGGAAATAGCGCGGGCGAAAGTGTTCTCGGGGTTTCAGCACGGCCCTAATCCGGAAGATGGCGGTATGTATAAAGACGTGGCATTCATGTACGCCGCGAGTGCCAAGCGAGCGCAGTTGGAACACGTTGGCGGTACCCCGAAAAGCTTTATGGATGGCCTAAATACCTTGTGTAGTAACCAGGACCCCGCGACCAGTCTCAAGCAACTTGGGCTTGAAGGGGTGATGCGCCTGACCACGTGGCCGGCGCTGCTTCAGAGCGGTGGTATCGGTGTTGTCAAAATTGGCGGTAACACAAACTTTGCATTTGAGGGAATGGTGGATGGGTGCACGACCAAACAAAGACTGCCGGATAACCATCGTGGCGTGACGTACGAGTTAATCTGAGTGTGAAGTGAATCAACTGAGAGAAGGAGGGGCACATGGTCGGCAATAGCATTTCGAGACAAAGCGCTGCTGAGTCTAATGCAGTGGCATCCGGGGTAGCGTTGGGGGTCGGATCTGGTTGGGCCGTATCGAGTCGGGAGATGCATCAGCCTACGCTGGCGTCTCATCCTATTCGGGCAGACCACTTACTATCGGATACTACCGATCCTGATAACCTGATTGCTCAAATAGCCGTGTTGTTGAACGCGTTACTCGGTCTGCTTGAAAAGGCCAAAGTACACATAGATAAAGAATCAAGTATTGATAAGGATAAGGACCGAACGACCGTTGTGCCCAATCGCCCAACCGTTGTCGTTCCCGAGAATGAACCCATCTCTTGTATTTCCAACAGCCCGCCTGGACAACCACCTGGCGATGTTTGGCTGGGGCTCAGTGAAGGGGAGGGAAGCAACTCAGGCGTATTGGCAGGTATTAAGGCGGCGATGATGCGGTTTGGTCAGAGCCCTCGAGGGGTCTATTCCAGTGTTCGTGAGCATCCAATGGGTTGCGAAGTGGTTATGAGGGATGGCTATAAAGTCATGATCACCAAGGACGAACTCGCGAAGGCCAAGGACGTTGCGGATTTCAGGGGCACCGACCCTGGAATGATTAAAGATGCCGTATTCATGTATGCAGTGACGGCCAAGCGCGAGCAGGAGCGAATCAAGCACGCCGGGATTTCTTATGCCAGGCGGCACCTGAGCGACCCCTTTGAGGCCGCGATGCAGCAGCTAAATGATAATTTTTGGGCACATAAAGCGCTCGCCGCTCTAGGGTTGACGGGTAATGTACGACAGGTGCCAGTGTCCGAACTTGAAGCGAAGGGCGGTATAGGTGTTGTTACTGTTGGTTATGATGCGATGCTCATGTCGAAGGGGTATGTAGACATGTATGGCCCAGAAAAGCTGGGGGTATCGACTCGGCGTGATATTTGGGGCGACGAGCAAGAACTCATGGCACATGAATTGGTATAGCCACTACGCTTGTGCCCAAAGTGGCTCAAGCAATCTCAACTTTGCGCTCTGCAGCGCACAGGCTTTGCCCTCTGACTGCATTCACTCACCCCGCTCGGCAAGGTGAGTATTAGTGGGCACGTCGAAGGCTATAGGCTCTGAGGCATTTCTCCTTTTTTCAGGCGCTGGTTGATATCCGCGATGACATCCGGCAAGTCGTTGATGGTGTCGATCAAGTAGTGCGGGCGCGAGTCTTTGAACATCGCTTCGATACGCTTGCGCTCGCGGGCCAAGTTGCTGCTGTCCAGGGCACGGAACTGCTCGTACGTCAGGCCCAGCGCGTTGCCCGAGCAGGTCAGCGCCACGGTCCACATGCCGGCGCGACGGCCTTCGAGAATGCCTGGCACGGTGTCGTCGACCTTCACGCAGGCCGCTACATCATCGATGCCCAGCGCGATCACGTTGGCCAACGCCTGGGCTGGCCACGGGCGGCCGTTGGGTACTTCGTCGGTGGCGACCACGTGGTCGGCGATGTAGCCATTGGTGGCCGCCAGGGCGACAACTTTGTCCATCACTTGCTTGGGGTAGCCGGAGCAGGAGCCGATCTTGATGCCTTGCACACGCAGCCGGGCAATGGTGTCGAGGGCGCCAGGGATCAGCGCCGAGTGCTCGGCGATTTTCTCGATTTGCAACGGCATGAAGCGCTGATAGATGGCAGTGACGTCGTCGTCGGTCGGTGTGCGGCCGAAGGCCTTGCGGTAGCGCTCGGCGACTTGTGGCTGGTTGCAAAGGGTGCGGATATGGTCCCACTTGCCCATGCCCATCGGGCCACGGGCTTCTTCGATCGAGACTTGTACGTCGAACTCGGCGAAGGCTTCGACAAAGATTTGCGTGGGGGCGAAGGAGCCGAAGTCGACCACGGTGCCGGCCCAGTCGAGGATAACGGCCTGGAGGGTGTTGGGGTTTTGATAGTTCATGGTTCAGATCCTGTGGGTAATGGGGGCAGTCAAACGTCCAACACTTCCATTGCTTGCAGCACCTCGGCGATCGCCTTGACCGCTGCGCGCATGCCGGGCGCATCGACGTGGCCGATGCAGCCCACGCGGAAGGTTTCCACTTGGGTCAATTTGCCGGGGTAGAGGATGAAACCCTTGGCCTTGACCCGCTCATAAAAGTCCTTGAACTGGTAGCGCGGGTCTTTTGGGGCGTGAAAGGTCACGATGATCGGGGCCTGGATCGCCGCCGGCAGAAAACTGCGCAGGCCCAGTTCGGCCATGCCGTCCAGCAGTGCCTGGCAGTTGCGGGCATAGCGTTGGTGACGCGCGGGCAGGCCGCCTTCTTCTTGATATTGCAGCAGTGCTTCGTGCAGGGCCGCTACCACATGGGTGGGTGGGGTGAAGCGCCATTGGCCGGTCTTGGCCATGTAGCTGTGTTGGTCGAACAGGTCCATCGCCAGGGAATGGCAGTTGCCCTGTGCGGCGGCCAGTGCCTGTTTGTCGGCGAAGACGAAACCCATGCCCGGCACGCCTTCCAGGCATTTGCCGGAGGCTGCGATCAGTGCGTCGAACGGCACTTCGCGAGCATCGATCGGCAGTGCACCGAAGGAGCTCATGGCATCGATAATCAGGCGTTTGCCGTGGCTTTTCACTGCATCGGCGATCTGCGGCAGCGGGTTGAGAATGCCAGTGCTGGTTTCGCAGTGGATCAGCGCCACGTGGGTAATGGCCGGGTCGGCGTGCAGCAGGCGGTCGACGTCAGCGGCGGTGGTGGGTTCATCCTCGGCGGTTTCGAAGGTGCTGAAATCGCGGCCGAGCACTTCGCAGATCTTCGCCAGGCGCTTGCCGTAGGCGCCGTTGATCAGCACCAGTACCTTGCCGTCGCGCGGCACCAGGGTGCCGATGGCGGCTTCGACGGCAAAGGTGCCGCTGCCTTGCAAGGGCACGCAATGGTGGCTGCCTTGGCCGTTGAGGATCGCCAGCAACTGCTCGCAGACACTCGCGGTGAGTTGGTTGAAACGGTCATCCCAGGAGCCCCAATCCACCATCATTGCCTGACGGGTGCGGTTCGATGTGGTCAGTGGGCCAGGGGTCAGCAGGATCGGCGCGGCAGGGCTCATCTCAATTCCTCGCAAGGTATCGGGGGTTGAATCTACGGCGCCTAAATTGCAGTTTGGCTTGTCATCAATCAAATTGTTTGTTGTTATGCGAGCTATCAGTGAGGCCGATAGCTATGAACTTGTTCCAACTGCGTGCATTCGATGCGGTGGCCCGCGAGGGCAGCTTTACCCGAGCGGCGGCGCGGCTGTTCATCAGCCAGCCGGCGGTGACCGGGCATATCAAGGCGCTGGAAGAGCACTATCAGATCCCGCTGTTGCGCCGCACAGCTCGGCGCGTGGAGCTGACCGAGGAGGGCATTCGCCTGGCGGCGATCACTCGGGCGATCTTCGGCCTGGTGGACGAGGCGCAGACGCTGTTAGAGGCCAATCGCCAGTTGCTTACCGGGCGCCTCGAAGTCGCGGCGGATGGCCCACACCTGGTGATGCCGATGATCGCCAGCCTGCGCGCCCGCTATCCCGGCATTACCGTCAACTTGCGGCTGGGCAATGCCCAGGAAACCTTGGCGGCGCTATTGTCCGAGCATGCGGACGTGGCGGTGCTCACTGAGGTGGAGCCGCGTAACGGCCTGCACCTGCAACCGCTGAGTGAGTCGCGCATCTGCGCGTTGGTGCCCGTCAGTCACCCGTTGGCTGCGCAGCCCGACGGCATTCGTCTGCAACAGCTGCACGAGGTGATCATGGTGCTGCGCGAACCGACTTCCATCACCCGCCGCACCTTCGATGACGCCTGCCGGGTGGCCAAGGTGCAACCCAAGGTGTTGCTGGAGCTGGACAGCCGCGAGGCGGTGACCGAAGCCGTCGCCGCCGAGCTGGGCGTGGGCGTGGTCTCATCGATGGAGGTCAGTCCGGACCCACGGGTGCAAGCGATTGCGATCCAGGGCGATGGGTTGCTCAACCGGCACATGCTCGGCTGCATGGAGCGGCGCCGCTCGTTGCGGCTGATCCAGGCGTTTTTCGAGTTGGCGCCTTAAGTGGTGGTTGGCTGAAGACCGGGTTGGTGCCATCGCGGCATGGGTATCTACGCAACTTTTTGTGTTGCGCTGAGCTTTTTACGGGGTTTTTAGGTA
This sequence comes from Pseudomonas sp. ArH3a, assembly GCF_022648765.1. Lineage (NCBI taxonomy): Bacteria > Pseudomonadati > Pseudomonadota > Gammaproteobacteria > Pseudomonadales > Pseudomonadaceae > Pseudomonas > Pseudomonas sp. ArH3a. The sequence goes on along the minus strand of NZ_CP080330.1, from coordinate 4,404,480 downwards.
GATGTGAGTACATATCCGTTGCTGCGGTAACGGCTTCGTAGGGTTCCGCTCTTACAGCGGGTCACTTTTTGAAGGACCAAAAAGTAACCAAAAAGTCCTCGCCCCACCACTCGGTGCCTCGCTTAGGCTCGGCATGCCCTCACTCCGGCTTGAATCCGTGGGCCGCCGCCATGGGCCATCCTTGGCCCATCGCGGCTAACCCGGCGTCCTGCCGGGTTACCCACGGATTCAAGCCTGCGTTCGGCCATCGTGGTTAACGGGGCGCCTCAGATCAAGATCAAAAGCAAGAGCACGGCGGCCTAGTAGCCGACCTGAGTGGTAGAAGCAAAAGCAAGGCAGAAGCAGAGCAGAAGCAGAGCAGAAGCAGAGCATCACCCTAATCTAGCTGATGTAATGATCCCAATGTGGGAGCGGGCTTGCTCGCGAAGGCGGTGTGTCAGTCAGCTCATATGTAACTGACCCACCGCCTTCGCGAGCAAGCCCGCTCCCACAATTTTGACTGAGTTCGACTGCCAGCACCGCAGTGCTCTGCTTTTCTGTGGGGAGCTGGCTTGCCTGCGATGGCATCAACTCGGTGTACTTGATGGACCGAGGTGCCTGCATCGCAGGCAAGCCAGCTCCCACATTAGATTGAGTTCAGTTTCAAATATCAGGTCGGCTGTCAGGCCGCCTCGGCTTGCTTTTGATTTGCTTCAACCACTCAGGTCGGCTACTAGGCCGCCGTGCTCTTGCTTTTGATCTTGCTTTTGATCTTAGGCGCCCCGTTAACCACGCTGGCCGAACGCAGGCTTTGGAGCGTGGGTAAACCGGCAGGACGCCGGTTTAGCCGCGATGGGCCAAGGATGGCCCATGGCGGCGGCCCACGGTCCAAAGCCGGAGTGAGGGCACACCGAGCCTAGGCGAGGTGCCGAGTGGTGGGGCAAGAGCCCTTTTGGTTACTTTTGGGGCTCTTTTCCAAAAGTGACCCGCTGTAAGAGCGGAACCGATAGCAGCCGTTACCCAAATAACGGATATGTACCCAGCGCCCCCACGACAACCAAAGAGTTCAACCCATAAAAAGATGTGTAGATACCTATGGCCATCGCGGGCAAGCCCGGCTCCCACAGTTGACCGAGTTGTGCTGGAGTACGCGGTCCACTGTGGGAGCCAGGCAAGCCCGCGATGAGACCGGGGAGTTCACCGCAGACTGTCACGGACAATATCGAGAAAGGTCGCCACCACCCGGCGCGAACTCTGCTCTTTGAGGCACACCAAGGTTTCTTTCATGCGCTGGGTGCAATCGCGGATCGGCATGGCATACACCCGTGAGTCGGCGCCGAATTCCGCAGCGGAAACTACCCCCACGCCAATCCCCACCACCACCGCCTCACGTGCAGCTTCGCGGCCCTCCACCTGGATCGCAGGGCGAATGCGTAGCCCGGCCTGGCGCATTTCCTGCTCCAGGGTCTGACGGGTGACCGAGCCGATTTCGCGCAGTACCAGCGGCGTATCATCCAGGTCGGCCAAGCAGATCGACTCACGCCCGGCCCACGGGTGGTTACGTGCGACAAACGCGAGTAACTGGTCGTCGGGCAAGGGCAGCGACAGCAGGCGCTCATCGTCGACATCGCGGCCTAGCAATGCCAGGTCGGCCTGGTAGTTGTACAGGCGAAACAGCGATTCGTCGGTGTTGCCGGTTTCGATCTTCACGCTGATCCCTGGGTAAAGCTGGCAGAAGCGGGCGATTTGCGGCAGCACGTGCACAGGGGCATCCACGGCCAGCGTGAGGGTGCCGGTTTGCAACGCGCGGGAGTCCTGCAGCAATTCTTCGGCTTCGGCTTCGATCACAAACAGGCGCTGGGTGATGCTCAGCAGGCGCTCACCCAGGTCGGTCAGGCGCACCGAGCGTTTGTTGCGATGAAACAACAGCACCCCGAAGCGCTCTTCGAGTTTACGCACCTGGTCGGAAATGGCCGGCTGCGTCAGAAACAGGCGCTCGGCCGCCTGGGTAAAGCTGCCGTGTACGGCCACGGCGTGGAAGGCTTTGAGTTGTGCATGGGATACCGACATCGCAGATCCTCTTACAAGCTCAGCTTATATTTGAAATACGATAAATCGATTTTACCTATTAGTCAGCCATTGGTTTTATACGGCCAGTCGCCGTCAGTTGAGTTCTACAACGGCGATGACCATGGGTGCTGGCAAGCAGGCCCATCTGACCAATGTCGCGCGTTACAAGGCTCGGCATTGCAGTGCTCAACCATAAAAAAAACAGGCATTCGCTTCTCGATTCTGCCGGCACACTCACCTGAGGTCAGAACCACCATGAATATCCTTATGGGTAGTATCAAGCGTTGGCGCGTGCAGATTTTCGCCATCACCTGGCTGGCGTACGCGGCCTTCTATTTCACGCGCAAGGCGTTTTCGGTGGCCAAGCTCGGTATCGTCGACGACCCGAGTTTCCCCCTCGATAAAATGATGATGGCCAACCTCGACGGCCTCTACCTGGCCGCCTATGCCGTGGGGCAGTTCACTTGGGGCATGCTGGCCGACCGCTTTGGCCCACGGGTGGTGGTGCTGGGCGGGCTGCTGATTTCAGCCGCCGCCGCCTTGGTGATGGGCACGTTCGCCACCTTGCCGATCTTTATCAGTTGCATGCTGATCCAAGGGCTGGCGCAGTCCACTGGCTGGTCGGGGTTGTGCAAGAACCTGGGCAGTTTCTTCCCGGCGCAGCAGCGCGGGCGGGTGCTTGGGCTGTGGAGTTCGTGCTACGCGTTTGGTGGCCTGGTGGCGTCGCCCTTTGCCGGGTGGTGGGCCTACACGTTGATCGGCAGTTGGCACGCGGCATTTATCTCCAGTGCGGCGGTGGTGGCCGTGGTCGCGGTGCTGTTCTTTATCTTCCAGCGCAATACGCCGCAGGATGTGGGCTTGCCGGCGGTTGAGCCGCAACCGCCGCTGAGCGCCGAGGAGACTGCCGCCGAAAAGCGTGTCAGCGTGCTCGAGCCACTGCGCGCCATCTTGCGTAACCGCACGGTGCTGACGTTGGGGCTGGCGTATTTCCTGTTGAAACCGGCGCGTTACGCCATCCTCTTGTGGGGGCCGGTGATCGTTTACGAGCAGATGCCCTCGGTGGGTAAGGTGGGCGCGGCGATCGTACCGACGGCGTTTGAGCTGGCCGGGTTGCTGGGGCCGATCATGATTGGGCTGGCGTCCGACAAACTGTTCGGCGCCCGGCGCATGCCGGCCTGTGTGCTCAGCCTGCTGGTGCTGACGGTAGCCCTGGGGTTGTTCATGGGCGCGCTGCACACCGGCAGTGTGATGCTGGTGATGGCCTTGCTGTTTGTCATGGGCCTGAGCCTGTACGGCCCGGACTCGATGATCAGCAGCACTGCCGCCATCGACTTCGGTACTGCCAAGGCCGGCGCCACGGCAGCCGGCTTTGTGAATGGTTGCGGTTCGGTCGGGGCGATTCTTGGCGGGCTGCTGCCGGGCTACTTCGACACAGTGACGGTATTTATTGTGTTTGCCGGCGCCGCGCTGTTTTCCTCAGTGGTGCTGATGCCTTACTGGAATGCCAGGCCGGCGGAGCTGGCACAGGTGGGGGATTTTGTGCCGGACCGCAGCGTTGCGAACAAACCCTTGCGAACCTGAGGGGCATGGCCGGTTTTTTGGTGGATTAGCGCGTTTTTGCGCTATAAACTCTGCCCCCAAAGCGCCGGCCAGTAGACGTCTCGGCGCCATGGATATGAAGAGAGTGAGTCATGGGCGCACAGTGGAAAGTCAAACATAAAGAAGCGGCATCCAATGCCAAGGGCAAAATCTTTGGCAAGCTGGTGAAAGAAATCACCATCGCCGCCCGTAACGGTGCCGACACCGCGACCAACGCCCACCTGCGTCTGGTAGTAGAGCAGGCCAAAAAGGCCTCGATGCCCAAGGAAACCTTGGAGCGCGCCATTAAGAAAGGCGCCGGTCTGCTGGGTGAAACCGTGCAGTACCACCGCGTGACCTACGAAGGTTTCGCCCCGCACCAGGTGCCGCTGATCGTTGAATGCGTGACCGACAACATCAACCGCACTGTGGCGGAGATTCGTGTGGCGTTCCGTAAAGGGCAATTGGGTGCTTCCGGCTCCGTGGCCTGGGACTTTAACCATGTCGGGTTGATCGAAGCGTCGCCGGACACGCCGGACGCTGATCCGGAAATGGCCGCCATTGAAGCTGGGGCCCAGGATTTCGAAGACGGCGAGGAAGAAGGGACCACCCTGTTTATTACCGAAACCACCGACCTGGATGCTGTGCAGAAAGCGTTGCCGGAGCAGGGTTTTACCGTGTTGTCGGCCAAGTTGGGTTACCTCTCGAAGAACCCGGTGAGTGGTTTGACTGATGAGCAGATGGCTGAAGTCGAGGCCTTCCTGGAAGGGTTGGACAACCATGATGACGTGCAGGATATGTTCGTTGGTCTGGCTGGCTAAGGCGCGGTTCAAAAAAGTGGGCGCGGGGTTGCGTGCGATGGTGGTTTTTGAGGGGGGCGCTGATTTTGGGTAGATTGAGTACATATCCGTTGCTGCGGTAACGGCTTCGTAGGGTTCCGCTCTTACAGCGGGTCACTTTTTGAAGGACCAAAAAGTAACCAAAAAGTCCTCGCCCCACCACTCGTTGCCTCGCCTAGGCTCGGCATGCCCTCACTCCGGCTTGAATCCGTGGGCCGCCGCCATGGGCCATCCTTGGCCCATCGCGGCTAACCCGGCGTCCTGCCGGGTTACCCACGGATTCAAGCCTGCGTTCGGCCATCGTGGTTAACGGGGCGCCTCAGATCAAAAGCAAGATCAAAAGCAAGAGCACGGCGGCCTAGTAGCCGACCTGAGTGGTAGAAGCAAAAGCAGGGCAGAAGCAGAGCGCCACCCTATCTAGCTGATGTAATGAGATCCCAATGTGGGAGCGGGCTTGCTCGCGAAGGCGGTGGGTCAGTTACACATGAGCTGACTGACCCACCGCCTTCGCGAGCAAGCCCGCTCCCACAATTTTGACCGAGTTTAGCTGCCAGCACCGCAGTGCTCTGCTTTTCTGTGGGAGCTGGCTTGCCTGCGATGCAAGCACCTCGGTGTATCAGGTACACAGAGTTGATGCCATCGCAGGCAAGCCAGCTCCCACATTAGATTGAGTTCAGTTTCAGAGATCAGGTCGGCTGTCAGGCCGCCTCGGCTTCGCTTTTGATCTAACCACTCAGGTCGGCTACTAGGCCGCCGTGCTCTTGATTTTGATCTTGATCTTGATCTGAGGCGCCCCGTTAAACCACGCTGGCCGAACGCAGGCTTTGGAGCGGGGGTAAACCGGCAGGACGCCGGTTTAGCCGCGATGGGCCAAGGATGGCCCATGGCGGCGGCCCACGGTCCAAAGCCGGAGTGAGGGCACACCGAGCCTAAGCGAGGTGCCGAGTGGTGGGGCAAGAGCCCTTTTGGTTACTTTTGGCTGGGCCGGCATTCCGGGCTCTTTTCCAAAAGTGACCCGCCGTAAGGGCGGAACCCTAAGCCGTCGTTACCGCAGCAACGGATATGTACCCAAGCGCCACCCCAAAAACCACCATCGCAGGCAAACCAGCCCCCACATTTGTATCGAGTTTCACTCCAAGTCGAGCAGTGCTTCGATCTCTTCGAACCCCGGCCGCGCCAACACATCAGGCTGACAGCAGCGTTTGTGCAGCGCTACCAGCCCCTCGTCATTAAACTCAGTCTCAACCCGCTCCAACAATTCCCCCAGCAACACCCCAAACGCGCGCACTTCAATGCGCTGCAACGCCCTGGTTTCCAAGGTGTCCGCCGTGGCATGGAACGACGCCGCGCCGAAGTCCCCGAGTAAGCAGTCGCCAGCGGCATTCCACAAGATATTGTGGCCGTACAGGTCGCCATGGGTGATGCCCTGCCGATGCAAGTGCGCCGCGACCGACGCAACCCCCCGCGCCATGCGCAAGGCCACTTCAACGCTGAAACGCGTGCTCGGCTCGTAGATGTCGCGGGTGCACGACGCCAGGCTCGGCAGGGCCGCGAGGTTGCGGTAGCTCGGGTCGATCAGGTCCATCACCAGCGCAGCCTGGTCATCGGGGTGGCCCACCACGCGACCTTCCACCTTGATCAGGTTCGGATGCAGCCCCGCGGCGATGCAGGCCTGCATTTCATGCAGTGGTGAACCGTCGCTGGTGATCGTGCCTTTGTACAGCTTGACCGCGACAGGCAGCGCCTGTGGCTTCCACAACGCCCTGCGAATGATCCCCGAGGCACCTTCGCCCAGCACGTCGCCCAGCTCCAGTTCAGACCAGGGAATGTTCGGCGTCGCGTCATCGGCGGCCACGTCCACTGCCATTTCCACCGGGTTACCGGCGTAGGCCAACCACGTCAGGCTCGGCAGCGTCAGCAGCCACTCCGGCAGGTGGGTCAGGCGGTTGGAGGCGATGCGGATCAGCTCGAGGTTGTGGCAGTTCGCCAGGCTTTGCGGCAGGTCCGTCAGTTGGTTGCCGGCCAGCATGAGTTTTTGCAGCAGCGGCCGCTCGCCCAATTCGCTGGGCAATTGGCTGATGCAGTTATCGGTGAGGATCAGCCAGCGCAACTGCGGCGGCAGGGCGGCGGCGGGCACGTGGCTGATCTGGTTGGCCTTGAAGCCGATCATGCTCAAGTTGGCGCACTGGCCCAGGCATTGCGGCAGCTCGGTAAAGGCGTTTTCCGAGCAGAACAGCACGCGCAAATGCGACAGGCGATGCAGGTCGTCGGGCAGGCTGCTCAGGGCGTTGCCCGTGAGGTTGAGGATTTCCAGGGTGTCGGCCAGCTCGAAGATTTCCCGCGGGAATTCGGTCAGCCCGCAGGCCAGGTCCAGGCGTTTGATACCGGCCAGTTGGCCGGCCTTGAGTTGGGCAAGGGTATTCATGAACGGCGCGGTCACTCGGCAAGAGGGCGTAAAAGGCGCTCATGATACCGGGTCGGGTGCGGGTTGCGGGCAGTCCGTTTGCAACTCGGCTTTTTGTAATTGATGCAGACGGCTGGCGGTGCGGGCGAGGTCGATGGCCTGGCCTTCCAGGGATTCAGCCAAGGGCTGGTGGCCGATCAGGGTCAGGCGTTTGTCCTGGTCGTAAAGCACGTCCACCAGGTTGATAAAACGCTGCTGTACGGCGATCGGGCATTCGGCCAGTTGCGGCAGCCCGTCGATGATCCAGTGGTCGAAGTCCTGGCATAGCAGCAGGTAATCCATCACGGCGGTGAGCTGTTCGCAGAGGTCGTTGAAGGTAAAGGCGATAGTCGGCGCCTGATGGCTGCGGCAAACCAACTGGCGGTTGCCGACCTTGAGGGTCTGCGCCGGGCAATCCGTGGCGGGCAGCCCGAGCGCTTGACGCTGAGCGGGCGTCCCCGGCCACACATACTGGCCGGCGCTGAAGCGCTGCTCGGCATGCGCCTGGGGCAGGCTGCGAAAGTCTTGGGGTGAGCTGACTTCCAGCACGTCCATGCGCGCGGCGATCAGGTCGATCACCGGCTTGAAGCGCTCGTGGTACAGCGGGTTGGGCAGCAACCCTGCGGGCGCATAGTTGGAGGTCACCAGCACCAGCACGCCGCGCTCGAACAAGGCTTTGAACAGGCGGCTGATGAGCATCGCATCGCCGATATCGTGGACGTGGAATTCGTCGAAGCACAGCACCCGGCAGCCTGCGAGCAGCTCGTCCAGGGTCACGCCCAGGGCGTCGTCGTGCTCACGGTGCTGGAACATGCCGCGATGCAGGCGGGCAAAAAACGCGTGGAAGTGCACGCGTTGCTTTTCGGCAATCGGCAACGCCTGGAAAAACCCATCGAGCAGCCAGCTTTTGCCGCGCCCCACTGGGCCGTGCAGGTACAGGCTGCGCGTGGCAAGGCCCGCGAGCAGGTGCTGGGTCTGACGGGCGAGGGCGGTAATCGCCTGGGTTTGGCCTGCACTCAGGGTGTAGCCCTGTTGTTTGGCCTTTTGGGCAAAAAACGCCGGGATCGGCGAGGCGTTCTGTACGTCGGTCTTTTTGCCAAGCAGGCGCTGGATCACGGAAAGCACGGCCAATGCGAGTCACTCTGTAGTGCGGTGGTCGCCTACTTTAGGGCGCTCGCCGCGGTTTGACCAATAGAGAAGGGCGTCGCCAGCTATCGCGAAAAAGCATGGTGTGGGGGCAATGCTGACCAAACTGGCAGTTTCTCTTTAAATGGCTAACCTCATACACAGTTGTCAACCCTATATAAGGAATTGGGGCTGTGAAGGGACGAGCAGTATTGGCAATTATGGGCGCCATGCTCTGTAACACGGTTTACGGCACGCAACTCCAAGTGGAGGTGCGCATCGACGTGCAGCGCGGCTGCCAACTGGTGGGGACCACCCGCAGTGCCGGCATCGAGCAGCTTGGCCTATTGGATTTCGGCAGCGGCCCGCGTCTGGATGACCCCGCCGGCCCCTTGAGTGCGGCCCTGATCAGCCAGCGCCAGCCGCGCCTGGAATGTAACCCCGGCACGCCGTATCAAGTGCGTGTTGACGGCGGCCTGCATGGCGGCGTCGGCGAAGTGCGCTACCTGAGCGCCGCGACCCCTTCGAGTCAACCCATTCCCTACCGCATTTACGCCGACGCCGCGCGGCGGATTCCGTTGCCCGTCAATCAACCGCTGAGCGGCCGTGTGCCGGACTCGGGCTCGGTCGACTTACCTCTGTATGGCCGCATCGAACCGCTCAAGGACATCCCCGCCGTCGGCCGCTACACCGACCTGCTCAAGGTCACAGTCACGTGGTAAGCCGGGGCTGGGCCCTCGTGGCCATGGGCAGTCTGTTGCTGCTGGCGGATGACGCCCAGGCCGCAGCGGTCAATGGCCAGGTCCACGCGCGCTTGGTGATCACCGCCAGTTGCGAGGTGAGTAAAGGTGTCGAGAGCGCGCCGGTCAGCCCTACGGGCGGCAGCATGTTGCTCGACTTCGGCAGCCAGGGGCCGACGTGGAACAACCTGTTGGGCGCAGCGGTGACTGATGTCGACAAGGCGCCGCTGTCGGTGTCCTGCAACCCCTCGGTGGTCAGCAGTTTCACCGTGACCATCGACGGTGGCGCCCATGGCGACGGCGCTACCCGACGCCTGAGCAACGGCCTCCACACCATTCCCTATCGGCTATCCGCCGACCCGCTGGGCCGCAGCGCCTACAGCATCGGCCAGCAACGCAATTTCGTCGTGACCAAGGGCACACAAGTACCGATCCCGGTATTCGGCTTGGTGGTGGCGAATACCAAGGCCCTACCGGCCGGCATCTATACAGACACCCTGACGGTGACTCTGGATTGGTAAACCCTGAGGATGAACATCATGCATGCACGTGTATTGAAGGCGGTTTTTCCATTGATGGCGCTGGTGTGGGTGGCGGGCGCGCAGGCGGCCACCGTGGCCGGCACGGTCAGCGCGACCCTGGTGCTGACCAGCAGTTGCCAGGTCAATGGCGCGGCGGCAACCGGCGGGATGAGCTTCGGTAACTTGAACTTCGGCACGGCCAACAGCCTGTTCACTGAAGCCGACGGCCAGGTGCTGGGCGGTGGCGGTGGCGCGTTGTCGATCCTGTGTTCTGCGGGTACTTCGCCGACGCTGACCGTGTCTGCCGGCGCCAATGACGGCAAGTCCACTGGCGGTGCACGCGCGCTGTACGACGGCGTTGCCAACTACGTGCCGTACGACCTCTACACCGACAGCGGCCATTCGAATTTGCTGGCCATCGGTGGCGTGATCAACCTGGCGCCAAGTACCGGGGTGGCCCAGGCCGTGAATATTTACGGTAAGGCCAATGGCAAGGCCGGGCTGCCCGCCGGTACTTATACCGACACGGTTAACGTGACCCTGACGTTCTAAGTGCCATGAGCCGGGTAGCGTGGGCGTTGGCAGTGTGCATCGGCTGGGGCATGCCGGTGTCGCTGTTGGCGGTGACCAGTCAATCGTTCCAGGTCAGCGCGACGATCACGCCCGGGTGCCTGGTGGTCGGTGGTGGCACGAACTACGGCAGCCTGGCTTTCGGCACGTATTCGGCACTGGCGACCAGCACAGCGTCGGTCGCGCTCACCGGTGGCGTGACCTTGCAATGTACGCCGGGTGTCGCGCTGAACATGAGTGTCGACGGCGGTTTGCACAACAACAGTGGTCGGCGGATGCAGCTCAATAGCGGCAGTGCCCAAGTGGCCTATCAGCTGTTTCAGGACGCGGCGTTCAGCCAGAGCCTGGGGGTCAGCCAAAGCGTGAGTGTGGCCTACAGCAACGCGGCCAGTATCACCTTGCCGATTTATGGGCGAGTGCAGTTACCGGGTAATACGCCTGGGGGGACGTACAGCGACACGTTGCAGGTGCAGCTGTCGTGGTAAGGCGATTGGCAATGAGGAGTGAGACTTATGTATGCAGCTTCCCGGCTTGGGTGGGCAGCGGGTGTGAGCGCGTTATTGGCGTTGACGGCAGGGCAGGCCCAGGCGGCCAGCTCGGTGCTGATCTGGCCGATTGATCCGGTGCTGGAGGCCGATCAACAGGCCAGCGCACTGTGGCTGGAAAACCGCGGCACGGAGACCGCCAACCTGCAAATCCGTGTGTTTGCCTGGACCCAGAACGGCTTCGATGAGCAGTACCAGAACCAGCGCGACGTAATTGGCAGCCCGCCGGTGGCGAAAATCGAGCCGGGGCAGAAACAGTTGGTGCGTTTGACCCGCACCAAGGACGTGCCGCCGGGCCAGGAATTGGCCTATCGCATCATCATCGATGAGATCCCATCGGCCACGCCCCCCGCAGCCCCTGCCGATGGCAAGACCGCCGCCGCGGTGCGGTTCCAGATGCGTTATTCGGTGCCGTTGTTTGCCTATGGCCCAGGCCTTTGGAGCAAGGTCGACGGCACCCGCGACCGCGACCCAAAGGGGGCCGGCAAGCCGGACCTGAGCTGGAAAAAAGTCAGCGTGGGTGGGCGTAATTACGTCGAAATGCGCAACCAGGGCGCCGTCCACGCGCGCTTGACCGATGCCACGTTCAAGCAGGGCGGCCAACCTCGGCCCCTGGTGGAAGGCTTGATGGGCTATGTGCTGCCGGGCGCGACCATGCGCTGGCCGGTGCCGGACGGGTTGCCGGCTGATCAGCCGTTGCAGGTCCGCGTCAATGGCGCAACGCAATTGGAGAGCCTCGCACCGGGTCGATAAAACAGTGCGATAGGGCAGGGAGTAGCCCCGGGTGTTAACGGATGGAGATGTCCATTGAAGGACACAAAGCCTTGGTGAGCCACAAGAGGGCTCGATGTCTATGGCGATTGGTGTGGGTGGTGAGTGGCCTGTCGGGCCTGGTGCTTGCGGCACCGGGCGTGGCGGCTCCATTGCCGCCCCCTCCCAACAGTATGGAGGCTGTTGCCGATGCACAGTTGTTCCTGGAACTGGTGGTCAACCAGCGGGACACCGGCCGCGTGGTCGCCGTTAATCAGCGCGCCGGGCAGCTGTTTTTGCAGGCTTCGGTGTTGCAGGAAACGGGTATGAGGCTGCCGGGTGAAGTGCCCACCGAGGTCGCGCTGGAAAACCTGCCAGGCCTGCACACCGATTACGACAGCCAGGGCCAGCGCCTGGTGCTCACGGTGCCGCCTGCCTGGTTGCCAGAGCAGTTTATCGGCAACCGCAACAACTACCCGCGCACCCAGGCGCTGACCAGTTTCGGCGCGCTGCTCAATTATGACGCCTACCTCAATGACACCGATGATGCGGGCACCTACCTTGGCATCTTCAACGAAGTCAGGCTGTTCGATACGTGGGGCACGTTGTCCAACACTGGCCAGTACCGCACCACCCTCGGCCGGGAAACGCTCGGCAGCAGCCTGGACAATGGCTATCGGCGCTATGACACCACCTGGCGGTTTTCCGACGACGAGCGCCTGTTGACCTATGAAGCGGGCGACGTGATCAGTGGCGCGTTGCCCTGGAGCACGTCGGTGCGCCTGGGCGGGGTGCAGGTGTCGCGGGACTTTGGCGTGCGCCCGGATCTGGTCACCTACCCGTTGCCACAGTTTGCCGGGGAGGCGGCGGTGCCGTCGTCGGTGGACCTGTTTATCAACGGTTACAAATCCAGCAGTGCCAACCTGCAGCCGGGGCCATACACGCTGACCAACGTGCCGTTTATTAACGGCGCGGGGGAGGCGGTGGTGGTGACCACCGACGCCCTCGGCCGGCAGGTGTCGACCACGGTGCCGTTCTATGTCACCAGCACCCTGCTGCAGAAGGGCTTATCGGACTTCTCGGTGGCCGCCGGTAACCTGCGCCGCGATTACACCGTGCGCGATTTCGGCTATGGGCCCGGCGTGGCCAGCGGCACCTTTCGTTATGGGCTGTCGGACGCGTTCACTCTGGAAAGCCACGCCGAAGCCTCGGGTGACCTGGCCTTGGGCGGTGTGGGCGGCAACCTGCGCGTGGGTAACTTCGGTGTGCTCAACACCGCCGTCAGCCAAAGTCAGTTCGACGGCCGCACCGGCCAGCAACTGAGCCTGGGTTACCAATACAGCAACCCGCGTTACAGCCTGTCTTACCAGCGGGTGGAGCGGCGTGACGCGTACGCGGACCTGAGCCTGGTCGACACGCCCTATGCCAGCCTCAGCAAGCGCAGCCAGCAAGCCACGGTGAGCGTGAACCTAAATGATTTCGGCAGCCTGGGCGTGGGCTATTTTGATGTGCAGGCGGCGGATGACTCGCGCACGCGCCTGGTGAATATGACCTGGAGCAAAGCACTGTGGCGCAACAGCAGTTTTTACCTGTCGGCCAACCATGAGGTCGGCGACAGCAGTTGGGCGGTGCAAGCGCAAGTGGTGGTGCCGTTCGACGTGTACGGCAGCCTCAGCGTGGGCAGTGAGCGCAGCAAAACCGGGCAGAGCCAGCAGCGGGTCAACTACAGCCGTGCGGTGCCGGCCGAGGGCGGCGTGGGCTTTAACCTCGGTTACGCCAGCGGTGATGGGCCGGCGTATCGCCAGGCCGACCTGACCTGGCGCTTGCAGTCGGTGCAATTGCAGGTGGGCGCATACGGCAACAGCGACGCGCAAACCCGTTGGGCCGATGCCAGCGGCTCGCTGGTGTGGATGGACAACCACGTGTTCGCCGCCAACCGTGTCGACGATGCGTTTGTGGTGGTCAGCACCGATGGCGTGGGTGGCGTGCCGGTGCGCTACGAGAACCAGGTGGTCGGCGAGACCGACCGCAACGGCCACCTGCTGGTGCCATGGACCAGCGCCTACTACCGCGCCAAATACGAAATCGACCCGCTGAACCTGCCCTCCAACGTGCAAGTGCCCAACGTCGAGCAACGCGTTGCCGTGCGCCGGGGCAGCGGCTATTTGCTGGCGTTCCCGGTACGCCGGGTGCTGGCCGCGAGCATCACTTTGGTGGATGCCCAGCATCAGGACTTGCCCCTGGGCAGCCAGGTGCGCCACGCGCAAAGCGGCGCACTGGCGGTGGTCGGCTGGGACGGCCTGGTCTACCTGGAAAACCTGGCGGCGCATAACACCTTGCAGGTCACGGTCGGCGACGGCCAGACCTGTCAAGCCAGGTTCGAGCTGGATACCACGCAGGAGCAGGTGCCGCTGATCGGGCCACTGGTGTGCCAATGACATAAGGAGTGTGCGTGTGCGGGTCAAGGAATGGCTGTTGCGGTGGCTGCTGTTGGCGAGCTTGGGTGTGTCGGCGCAGGTGCAGGCCGTGTGCTCGGTGGTCACCACCGTGCCGGCCAGTTTTGGCACGACGGTGAGTTCGATGACCGTGCGCATCACCTCCCAGCCCAGTTCGACCACTAACGGTGGCTTGAGCTGCACGCCGGCGCTGCTGTCGGTCTTGACCTCCAATGACCATTTCTACGCGACTGTTACCGGCTCGTCACAAGGCGGTTTGGTCGGGCCAACCGGGGATGTCATCAACTATACGGTCTACGCCAACAACACCAGCGCATTCCCGATGACACGTGGCACCGCGTTCGATTTTGGCGGCAGTGGCGGCATTGCCGCGTCCCTTGGCCTGGTATTCGGGCCCGGCACCAAAGTTGTGCCGCTGTATTTCGCCACCACCATCGGCAGTAACGTGGCTGCGGGTGTGTACAGCGAAACCCTGAGTATCTTCTGGAACTGGAACTACTGCTCGGGCATTGGCATTGGCGGGATCTGCGCGGGCCGCGAGATCAACAACGGCACGACTACGCTGACCGTGAGCATGACTGTGGTCAATGACTGCCAGATCACCACGCCGCCGATCGCGTTCGGCAGCGCCCCGGTGGTCAGTGCATTTTCCACCGTCAGTGGGCAGGTCAGCGTCGCCTGCACCAAGGGCAGCGCCTACACCGTTGGCCTCAGCGACGGGCAGAACCCGGTGAGTGTAGGCGGCCGCCGGCAGATGGTGTCCGGGAGTAATGTGCTCGCGTACGACATCTTCAAGAGCGCCGGCACCACGCGCTGGGGCAGTGTGGGCGCGGCGCGGCGGGCCAGCTCCACGGCCGAGGTCAACCCTGGCAATGGCTTGGGCACCGGCAGCCAGGTGTTCAACTACAACGCCAAGGTCTACACCGACCAGGCCACGCCGCCGGGCGGCACCTACATCGACAACGTGGTGCTGGACGTGGGCTTTTAGAACTTCATCGTCTGCGCGGTCGACTGACCCTCGGGGCTGACCATCGCGTAGTTGTAGCCACTGCCGGACCAGTATTCGGCCTGCAAGCCGTCGGCACTGCGGCTGCCGCGCGGCAGAAAACCGTTCTCCGGGCCGGGTGGGCGGATATAGAAACTCATGCGCCGCCCTTGCGGGTCTTCGTACAGCACCATGGCGGCAGCGCCTTGCTCAGTGGTGAGCAAGCGCCCGCTGACCGGTTTGAACCCTGACGGGCTCAAGTCGGGCAGGCGGTGCGCCTGGCTGAAGTAACGGTCGAGCCAGGCCTGCATGGTGCCGCTGTCCTGGGCGTTGTAATCGGCGGGCATGATGCCGTCCTGGGCAAACAGGCGGAACGCTTGCATCGCGTCGGCCATCGGCAACATCGGCGGCTGGGTGGCCTCGCGGGCATGCCAGCCGCCCAAACCGCCGAGGCTGACAGCGATCAGTAGCACGGCGGCGCTAGCCAAATGGCGGCGCGACTGATGCTTGATGCGCTGGCGAATCAGCGTCGGGTCCAGCGCGGGGTTGGCCGGTTGCTGCAAGGCCCCGCTTAATGCCGCGCGCAGCAGGTGCGCATCCTGTTGCCAGGCATGCACCTGGGCCGCGACGTCGGGGTGGGCCGCCAAGTAGCTTTCAAGCACGCGACGATCGCTCTCCAGCAGTTGGTGATCGACGTAGGCATGCAAATCGCGTTCGCTGGGGGGCAGGCTGATCATTTGAGTATCCGCAGGGAAGGGCTGGCGATTTCGCCATCGCTGAGTTGACGCAAGGCCTGGCGCGCCCGGGACAGGCGCGACATTACGGTGCCGACGGGTACCTCAAGGATAACGGCAACCTCCTTGTAGCTTAAGCCTTCGACCGACACCCAGAGCAGCAGGGCGCGCTGTTCGGTGTTGAGTTGGTCGAAGGCTTGCAAGGCCGATTGGGCCATCACCGTGCGCTCCACCGAAGGTTGCGCGTCGTCACGGCCAGTGAAGAATTCGAGCATGCGTGCGTAGCGCCGGCTGCGACGGTGGGCGTCGAGGAACTGCCGGTAGAGGATCGAGAACAGCCAGGCGCGCAAGTCGCCCTCGATGCGTTTGTCGGCCCAACGGATGATCGCCCGTTCCAGGGTCGCCTGCACCAAGTCGTCAGCGCTGCTGGCGTTACGCGTCAGGGACACGGCAAAGCGCCGCATCCTGGGAATGAGTTCACGTAACTGTTCGTCGAGCTCGTGCATGGGTGTGGGTTCTGAGCGATTGTGCAGAGGAAGACGCTGGCCGACGTAGCTTATTCCATCAACAGCAGTACGAATGTTGCGCTTTTGTATAGGGAAAATCTGCAATGCGAGTGGCTCTGTAATGCCACTCCCACACCTCAATCAACCCTCGTAACAGCCGGGAACCCCTTCGGCGTTTAAGTGATGAGGGTGTATGCATGACATTTTCTCCGATCGATAAACAGTTCTTTTCCCGAGCCGCGCTGGCTCATTTGCCTGCGGCGCAGCGAGTCGTGTTTGAACAATGGGGCTGTGGCCCTTCCGCCAAACCTGCCTGCGACACCGTGCACCAGGCCATTGAGGTGCAAGCGGCACTGGCGCCGCAAGCGATCGCTGCGGTGTGGGCGGGCCAACGTATCAGCTATGAACAACTCAACCGTCAAGCCAATCGCTTGGCCGTGCGCCTGGTAGAGCAGGGCGTGACGCGCGGCGACACCGTGGGGCTGTTTGTCGAGCGTTCGATTCCCATGCTGGTAGGGCTTTTGGCGGTGCTGAAGGTGGGTGCCGCGTATGTCCCTCAAGACGCTAGAATCGTCCCGACACTGCAACTGAGCATGGTGCTGGAGTCGTTGACCAGCCCAGTGATTCTGACCCTGTCCAGCCTGGCTGAGCGTATACCGGCCGATGCGGCCCACCGCTGCCTGGGCCTGGATACGTTTCTGGCCGAAGAGCCCTGGATCGCCCAGGACAACGCTCAGGTGTTCGCCGCAGCTGACACCGATGACCTGTGTTTCGTGCTGTTCACCTCCGGCACGACCGGGCGGCCCAACGGTGTGTGTGTCAGTCACCGCAACGTGTGCAACCTCCTGTTGACGGAGCCGGGGAGGATGGGCATAGCACCGGGGCACAACGTGGGGCAGGTCCTCAATATCGGGTTTGACATGGCTGCCTGGGAAATACTCGGTTGCCTGGCGCATGGAGCGACCCTGCTGATTCGAGGTAAAGACATTGCGCAAACCGCTGCACAGTGTCACGTATTGATCGCCACACCCTCGATACTGTCGACTCTTGACCCTGAGCAGTGCCCTGACCTCAAGGTGGTCGCGGTGGCGGGAGAGCCCTGTTCCCAGGCGCTCGCCGAGCATTGGGCCGAGCACTGCGCGTTCTACAACGGTTGCGGCCCCACCGAAACCACGATCGTCAATACGCTGCATCGGCACGTGCCTGGCACGCTATTGACCATCGGCAAGCCCACGCCCAATAACACCGTGTATGTGCTCAATGAGCACGGCCGCGCCTGTGAACTGGGTGAAACCGGTGAAATGTGGGCCGGCGGCGCAGGGGTAACGGTCGGCTACTTGAACAATGCTGAGCTGACTGACGAGCGTTACCGCCCGGACCCCTTTATGGGCGGTGACGCGATGATGTTTCGTACGCGGGACCTGGGGCGCTGGACGACCGAGGGGCAACTTGAACACTTGGGGCGGGTCGATGATCAGGTAAAGATTCGCGGGTTTCGTGTGGAGCTGGACGCCGTGTCCACCGCCCTGGAGGCGGGCGATGGCTGCACGCGGGCGGTCACGTTGAAGCTGGACAGCCGCAACCTGTTGGCCTTTGTTTCGCCGGCCAGTGCTGACGTTGAGTCGTGCCGAGCCCGGTGCCAGGAGCGCCTGGCCTACTACTGCGTGCCGTCATCGATCTATGCGGTGGAGCATTTCCCACTGACCGCCAGGGGCAAGATCGACAAGGCACTGTTACTGCAACGGGCTCGGGAGCGGCACGTGGCGTTATTGGCGCTCAAGACTGAGGGGGCCGGCCATGATTGATGCGCTGACCCGTACCGTTGTACCGCCCAAGCCGGCGCTATGGCGCCGTTGGACGTCACTGCCGATGTTCTCTTACTACAACCGTCTGTTGGCGCTGGTGCTGATGTGCAACGCGTTGGTGCTGCTGGCTGTCGACTTTCGCGCCATCACCGTCGAGAGGTTCGCGGACATGGTGTTGATCAACCTGTCGGTTGCCATTCTGATTCGCCAGCAATACCTGATCAATGCCTTGTTCTGGTTGGCGACCCGGGTTCCGCGCGCATGGCCGCTACGTGTGCGGCGCAGTGCGGCGAAGGTGTACCACTTTGGCGGGCTGCACAGCGGCGCAGCCCTGGCGGCGACCGGCTGGTTTGCGGCCATGCTCGGTGTTCAGGTAGCGCGTTATCTGCAGCAGCCTGGCAGTGTTTCGTCAGCCTGGTTGTGGCTCAGCAGTGTGCTGCTCAGCCTGTTGATGATGATGGTGATCATGGCGCTGCCCCGGGTTCGTAGCCGCTTTCACAACGGCTTCGAGCGAGTCCATCGGTTTGCCGGTTGGGGGGCGCTGCTGTTGTTCTGGGGGCTGACGTTACTGGCGTCCAGCGAAGCCTCGACGCCCTTATTGCACAGTGGATCGTTTTGGATGCTGGTGCTGCTGACGCTGAGTATTGCGTTGCCTTGGTTGCGTTTGCGCAAGGTGGTCGTTGAACACGCGCAACCGTCGGGGCATGCGGTGATTACGCGCCTGAGCCACACCACACCCTTTGCCGGTTCATCCACCGCGATCAGCCGGAACCCACTGTTGGAGTGGCACTCATTTGCCAATATTCCCGCGCCAGGCGAGGCAGGGTTTCGCCTGATCATTTCTCGCGCCGGAGATTGGACTGGGCGGTTTATCGAGGACTCGCCTCGCCACGTATGGGTTAAGGGCATCACCACGGCGGGCGTTGCCAATGTGGAAACCCTGTTCAAGTCAGTGGTGTATATCGCCACTGGCAGCGGCATCGGGCCGGTCATGCCGCACTTGTTGGCTGCTCAAGTGCCAATCCAGTTGATCTGGTCCACCCGCAGCCCGAGGAAAACCTACGGCGATGAACTGGTCGATGAAATCCTGCGTGCTCAGCCCGGTGCGTTGATCTGGGACACCGATGAGCGGGGCAAGCCGGACCTGGTGCAACTTGCCTACGGCGCGGTGCAAACCGTGGGCGCAGAAGCGGTGATCTGTATTGCCAACCAAGCGTTGACTCAACGTGTGGTGCACGAGATGGAAGCACGAGGCATACCCGCTTATGGCGCGATCTGGGATTCCTGAAGTCGCGTTATAGGGGCCAACATCAATCAGTCGAGGTGTTTATGAATGTGTTAGTGGAGCGTTATGGCCGGGTCGTTCTGGTCAGGCTCAATCGTCCGCAGGTCAAAAATGCGCTGAGTTCGGCGCTGATGACGGAGTTGATCAGCAGCCTGGCGACTGTGGACCTGGACCCTCAGGTCGGGTGTTTTGTCATCACCGGCACTGCGGAGTATTTCGCGGCGGGGGCTGATATCAAAGAGATGAGCGGCAAGTCTTACGTGGATATGCTCAACGAAGATTACTTCGTCGGCTGGGAGGCTTTTAGCCGTCTGCGCACGCCCACCATTGCGGCAGTGGCCGGTTACGCGTTTGGCGGGGGCTGTGAACTGGCGATGATGTGCGACATGATTTTCGCCGCCGACACAGCGACGTTTGCGCAGCCGGAAATCAAGCTGGGTGTGATTCCGGGCATGGGCGCGACCCAGCGGTTGACGGGGCTTATCGGCAAGGCCAAGACCATGGACCTGGTGTTGACGGGGCGCGCGATGACCGCCGCCGAGGCCGAGCAGGCGGGGCTCGTGTCACGGGTCTACCCAGCGGCGGATTTGCTGGCGCAGACACTGGCGGTGGCGGCGCAGATTGCCGGGTTCTCCCGCACCGCCACCCGCGCGGCACGGGAGGCGGTTGAACAATCTCTGGAGGTCGGCTTGCACGATGGCGTGCGTCTAGAGCGCCGGCTGTTTCATGGCCTGTTTGCCACACCTGATCAGCAGGAAGGGATGCAGGCGTTTCTTAACAAACGGCCGGCATTGTTCAATCGGATATAGAAGAAAACTTGAATCGGCGGCGTATCTGCTTCGAAAAAAACTACAGTGAAAAGGGAATAGACCTACGTGGGACTCGTCTCATAGTTCATTTTCCTTTCGGCCACGTGCCCTGGAGTTTTGCATGGTAGATCACTCATCGCCGCCACGTGCGCCACTCAGTACCGCCAGTTTGCTTGTCAGGCTGGCGTGTATTGGCGGGGTAGTAGCGGTTGTTGCTGGGGCGTTTGCCTACGTCAACGGCACGCTCGACCCACAGCGCCTGCGCCCCAAAACCCTGGTCAATGCCCTGGAAACCAATAACGGCCTGCACCCGGGCTTGCGACGTAACCATGCCAAGGGCGTGTGTGTGGCCGGTTACTTCCAGAGCAGTCCCGAGGCACGTGCGTACTCGAGTGCCCAGGTGTTCAGCGAAGCGAAAACCCCGGTGATCGGCCGATTTGCCTTGCCCAGCGGCAACCCTTACGCGCCGGACAGCAGTGTGCCGATCCGCAGTTTCGCCGTGCAATTCAGCCAGGCCAACGGCCAGCAGTGGCGTACGGGGATGAACAGCATGCCGGTGTTCCCGGTGGGCACGCCTGAGGCGTTCTACCAAATGCTCAAGGCCGGCGCGCCAGACCCGGCCACCGGCAAGCCGAACCCAGCGAGCATGCCGGCGTTTTTTGCCGCGCACCCGGAGACGGCGCCGTTCCTGGCGTGGGTCAAGACGGCCAAGCCGTCGGCCAGTTATGCGACAGAAACCTACAACGGCATCAATGCCTTCTACTTGGTGAGCGCTGATGGCAAGCGCCAGGCGGTGCGCTGGGGCGTGGTGCCACAAAGCCAGGATGCGGCAGGTGATACCGCGCCGTCGGGCGGTGATTTCCTCGAAAAAGACTTGGTACAGCGCCTGGCTTCAGGGCCACTGCGTTGGCAGTTGAACATGACCCTGGCCAACCCCGGCGACCCGCTGGACGATGCGAGCAAAACCTGGGCCGGCGAACACAAAGTGCTGAACGCGGGCACGCTGGTACTGCAAAGCAGCCAGCCGCAAGCGGACGGCGATTGCCGCGATATCAACTTTGACCCGCTGATTTTACCCAGTGGTATCCAAGCCTCTGACGACCCACTGCTGGCCGCACGTTCGGCCGCCTATGCCAGTTCGTACTTACGCCGCGCCGGCGAAGTCAGCCCGCTGCACAGCGCCCCTCAGGAGTCAAAGCCATGAATGTTCAACCAGGCTATTTTGCGCCGCTGGCCCGCCTGCTGCATTGGCTGATGGCATTGATGGTCATCGCCATGCTGTTTATCGGTGCGGGCATGGCGGCGTCTGTGTCGGAGCGTCATGAGTGGCTGATTCACCTGCACAAGCCGCTGGGCATTGCGATTCTGGCGCTGGTGATTGTGCGGTTGGTGGTGCGTTTTTCTACCCGGCAACCGCCGCTGCCTGCTGATTTGCCGTTGTGGCAAGTGCTGGCAGCCAAGGCGTCCCATGTGCTGTTGTACGCGCTGATGCTGGTGTTGCCGCTGCTGGGTTGGGCGATGATTTCGGCGGCCGGGGACCCGGTGATGCTCAGCAGCTCGGTGCAGTTACCGGCGTTGCTGGGAGCGAATGCGCCGCTGTTTGCGGTGTTGCGCAAGGCTCATGGGTATTTGGCTTATTTGCTGTTTTTGACGGTGTTGGTGCACTTGGCGGCGGCGTTGTTTCATGGGTTGATACGCCGGGATGGGGTGTTGCAGAGCATGACTGGCACCAGAGACTGATGCTGTTGAGTTTGTGCAGGTTTTTTTGGGGGGGGGGAGGTGGATTGAGTACATATCCGTTGCTGCGGTAACGGCTTCGTAGGGTTCCGCCCTTACGGCGGGTCACTTTTGGAAAAGAGCCCGGAATGCCGGCCCAGCCAAAAGTAACCAAAAGGGCTCTTGCCCCACCACTCGGTGCCTCGCCTAGGCTCGGCATGCCCTCACTCCGGCTTGAATCCGTGGGCCGCCGCCATGGGCCATCCTTGGCCCATCGCGGCTAACCCGGCGTCCTGCCGGGTTACCCACGGATTCAAGCCTGCGTTCGGCCATCGTGGTTAACGGGGCGCCTCAGATCAAGATCAAGATCAAAAGCAAGAGCACGGCGGCCTAGTAGCCGACCTGAGTGGTTGAAGCAAAAGCAGGGCAAAAGCACAGCAAAAGCACAGCAGAAGCACAGCAGAAGCAGATCTGCTTTTCTGTGGGAGCTGGCTTGCCTGCGATGCAGACACCTCGGTGTATCAGGCATAACCAGTTGATGCCATCGCAGGCAAGCCAGCTCCCACATTAAATTGAGTTCAGTTTCAAATATCAGGTCGGCTGTCAGGCCGCCTTTGCTTTGCTTTTGATCTAACCACTCAGGTCGGCTACTAGGCCGCCGTGCTCTTGCTTTTGATCTTGATCTTAGGCGCCCCGTTAAACCACGCTGGCCGAACGCAGGCTTTGGAGCGTGGGTAAACCGGCAGGACGCCGGTTTAGCCGCGATGGGCCAAGGATGGCCCATGGCGGCGGCCCACGGTCCAAAGCCTGCGTGAGGGCACACCGAGCCTAGGCGAGGTGCCAAGTGGTGGGGCAAGAGCCTTTTGGTTACTTTTGGGCTCTTTCAAAAGTGACCCGCCGTAAGGGCGGAACCCATATCCGCCATCACCCAAATAACGGATATACACCCCGCACTTCTTAGGTCGCCATCGTCGGCAACGCTTAGCGCAAGACATCCACAATATCAGCAACCGTGCTCAACACATCCTTGCCCAGCTGTTTCGAGCGCTCACCCGACCAACCGGTTTTCAGGTTGGGCGCGTCGTCGTTGTCCTTGAACGGCATCTCCAGGGTCAGCGACAGGCAGTCGTATTTCTCACCGACCGCATTGCAGGCCAGGGTCAGATTAGCTTCGCCCGGCAGGTCACGGGCGTATCCATGGGTAGTCTGGAAGTCACGGGTCAGTGCGCTTAAGTGGCCGCGGAAGTGTTTTTCCAGCGCTTCCAGACGCGGGGTGTAGCCCGGGTTGCCTTCGCAGCCGGCGGTGAACACGTAGGGGATTTCTTCGTCGCCGTGGATATCGAGGAACAGGTCAACGCCGTACTCTTCCATCTGCTGTTGGGCGAACAGTACTTCCGGGCTGATCTCCTGGCTGGCGCTCTGCCAGGCACGGTTGAGGTCCTGGCCCACGGCGTTGGTGCGCAAGTGGCCGTGGAAGGCGCCGTCGGGGTTCATGTTGGGTATCAAGTACAGGTCAGCGACGGCCAGGAGCTTTTTCAGCTCGTCGTCACCGTCCTGCTGCAGGCGTTCGATGATGCCTTCCATAAACCATTCGGCCATGTGTTCACCGGGGTGTTGCTGGGCGATGATCCAGACCTTGCGCTGGCCTTCGCCACCTTTGCCGCGGCGCAGCAGTTGGATGTCACGGCCTTCGGCGCTTTTGCCGGTTGCGAGCAATTGCGTGCCGGCGCGGTTTAAGGCCTGGTCGATCAGCCAGTCGTGACGCTCACGGCTGTAGGGTTCGAAGTAGGCGATCCAGGCTTGTTTTTCACGGGTCTCCAGGCTGATGTGCAAGGTTTCGCCATCAAAGCGCGTGGGCACGCGGAACCAGTTGATATGGTCGTAGGACGCCACGGCGTTGTAGCCGCTCCAAGCGTTTTTATAAGAGGACTGGCTCGCATTGCTCAGGCGAAAGGTGTGGGTGTGGCCCACGTGCATGCCTTCGGCCTTGAAGTGGAACCATTGGAAATGCGCGCTGCGGGTATCCGGTTTGATCGCCAGCAGCAACTGATAGGCATCGCTGGCATCCAGGACCTGGATATTGCCGCTGTCGAAGTCGGTGCTGATCTTAATGGAGGTCAAGGCCACGGTCATAGTCTGGTTGCCTGAATATGAGAGTTGTGGCGGATATCTTACAAGGAGTGAGGCTAAATTCTGATGCAAAATTGTTGCAGAGGGGAGGGGGCGTCGTCCTTGACGCCGCAGCAGCTTAGAGTCTATGAGATTGATTCTCAAGCGCTATTTCGCAAAGATCCGGGTTAGAGCGTTCGCCCGGCCTTCTTTTGGCGATAGTCTTTTGCTACCATGCGCGCCATCGAGCAACACACAGTCTTCATTAGCCTGAAGCCATGCCAGGGAAACTGGCAAAAAAAAGACCCGGCCAAAGAGCCGGGTCAAAAACCGTGATTAGCCTGATGAGGAGATATTCCAAGAGTCCGACCTAAGGTCCCTTGGTCTATCGACTGATCTCGCGATCAGCTGGGTCCAATAATAATCATTATCATTTGCAAGTCAAATGTTTTTATCCGTGAGATAGAAATATTTTTGCTGCATACCTGTCAGGCGCTCGCCTGACCGGCTGGTGCCTGCAACGTCTGCTCCACCATCGCCTTTGCCATATCAATCAAATACACCACCGAAAACGCCAGATCCCGCTGGTTGCCCTGGCGGCTGCTTGCCGATTCGTAGGCCGCTGCCGCCGCGCTGCGCAGCAGGTCGGACGCGTGAACCAACGCGTCTTCATGGCTGATGCCGGGCTTGATGTCGAAAAATATGTCATCAGGGATCGGTGCTGACACATTCTCTTTCAAGTAATAGTCGAGTGCGCGCTGGGCAGCGCCGCTGTTGCGCATCACCAACAGTTCGTCGGATTCAGGTGTGTCGGGCAGGGGATACGGGCTGGTCATCATGAGGGTAGGTACTCTGAGTGGATGTCGAAAACCTGTACCTGATAATAGTACGAATCGTATTTATGTCATTTGATGGATTACTACAAACTGTTTATTGTTCTGGCAAGTACGCAACGTATTGTCACGGCCCATGGATAACTGGATAGCGTTGGTCAAAGCCAACATGAAAGACCGCAAGGTCACGCAGGATGAACTGGCCGAACGCTTGGGCATGTCCCAGGGCGGTGTCGGCCATTGGCTCAACAAGCGCCGCGTGCCGAGCCTGGCGGATATGAACCGGGTGCTCGCTGAGTTAGGCCTTGAGTACCTGGAAGTTGCGTTGGAAATCCGCGAGAAAGCCACTGACGCGCCAGCCTTGGAACACCACTACAACCCGTATTTCCGCTACCCGGTCAGCGACTGGAAAGGCGTCTGCGAAATACGTGAAGAGCGCCCGACCTACGGTGCGGCGCGTTTCGAATTGACGGATTACCACGCCCGCGGCGAAGCCTTCTGGCTGCCGGTGACGGGCGACGCCATGACGGCCCCCAGCGGCCTGAGCATTGGCGCTGGCATGATGATCCTGGTGGACCCGGCCATTGACGCCGAACCCGGCAAACTGGTGGTCGCCCAATGGGCCGACAGCACCCAGGCGACCTTTCGCCAGTTGCTGGAAGAGAGCGGCCAGCTTTACCTGGTGCCGCTCAACCCCACTTACCCCAAGCTACTGTTCAGCGACGATTGCCGAATCCTCGGCGTTGTCGTGCAAGCCACCGCGAAGTTTTAGTTCGCCGTTTCAAGCTCGACCAAGGCGCTGCCTTCGGCAACCATTTCGCCTTCCAGGCAGAACAGTGCCTTGACCACCCCGGCCTGGGGCGCGCGGATGCTGTGCTCCATCTTCATCGCCTCAAGCACCACCAACTGCGCACCGGCTTCGACCGCCTGGCCGACTTCCACCAGCACCCGCACGATGCTGCCGTTCATCGGCGCCGTGAGGCCACCCTGATGGGATTGGTTGGCCTCGACCGCTGCAATTGGATCGAACAGGCTCACCGCCAGCATTTCGCCGTCCCAACGCAGGTACACGCTAGCTGCGCCGCGCACCGCCAGATGGGTGCGACGCACGCCGTCGTGTTCGATCACCAACTGCTCGCCTTGCAGTTGCGCGGCGGCGCCTTTCAACGTCACCAGCCGATCCTGCCCCGCGCAGCTCAAATGCAGCGATACCTCGGCAGGCAGCCCCGCGCGAAAACCCCGCGTGTCCGCCCACGGCCCACTGCCGGGCGGCAAACTCTGCATAAACGCAGCGCCCGCCGCCTGCCAGAACTCATCGCTCAATTCCCCCGGCACCGGCAACAGCTCCTCCTGATAGCGCGGGATAAACCCGGTGTCCAGTTCAGCCGCCGCAAAGGCCGGATGGCCGATGATGCGCCGCAAAAAGCCCAGGTTGGTCTTGAGCCCGCCGACGGCAAACTCATCGAGCATGCTCAACAACCGCAGGCGCGCCTGTTCACGGTCTTCGCCCCAGGCAATCAACTTGCCGAGCATTGGGTCGTAGAACGGCGAAACGTCGTCGCCTTGCTCTACGCCGCTGTCCACACGACGGCCCGGGCCCGGCGCAGATTCGCGGTACAGCGCCAGATGCCCGGTGGCCGGCAGGAAATCATTGGCCGGGTCTTCGGCATACAAGCGCACTTCAATGGCATGACCGATCAGTGGCACCTGTTCTTGCGTGATCGGCAGCGGCTCGCCTTGGGCGACACGGATCTGCCAGGCGACCAGGTCGAGCCCGGTAATCGCCTCGGTCACTGGATGCTCCACCTGCAGCCGCGTGTTCATCTCCATAAAGAAAAACTCGCCGCGCGCGTCCAGCAAGAACTCCACTGTGCCCGCGCCGACATAACCGATGGCCTGGGCCGCGC
Organism: Pseudomonas sp. ArH3a; assembly: GCF_022648765.1. NCBI lineage: Bacteria > Pseudomonadati > Pseudomonadota > Gammaproteobacteria > Pseudomonadales > Pseudomonadaceae > Pseudomonas > Pseudomonas sp. ArH3a. The sequence goes on along the minus strand of NZ_CP080330.1, from coordinate 4,378,175 downwards.
GCACCGCGGCTTCGCCCATGGCTTTGCGCTGTTCAACACTTAGGCCGGGCGCCGGTGCTTCTTCCACGACTTTTTGATGGCGACGCTGAATCGAGCAATCGCGCTCATTCAGGTACAAGCAGTGGCCGTGCTGGTCGGCAAACACCTGGATTTCCACATGGCGCGGTTTGAGCAGGTATTTCTCCACCAGCATCTGTTCGTTGCCGAAGGACGACAGGGCTTCACGCTGGGCCGACGCCAAGGCTTCGGCCAGTTGGCTGACGTCCTCGACCACTTTCATGCCCTTGCCACCACCGCCGGCCGTGGCCTTAAGCAGCACTGGGTAGCCGATACGCTCGCAGGCGGCGCGGAAGGTTTCCAGGTCCTGGGCTTCGCCGTGATAACCCGGCACCAGCGGAACACCGGCTTTTTCCATCAACGACTTGGCCGCCGATTTGCTGCCCATGGCATCGATGGCCGAGGCGGGTGGGCCGAGGAAAATCAAACCGGCCGCTTCAATCGCGCGTGCAAAGCCGGCGTTTTCCGACAAAAAACCATACCCCGGATGGATCGCCTGAGCGCCGCTGGCCTGGGCGGCGGCAATCAGCTTGTCGATCTGCAGGTAGCTCTCGGAGGCTTTGCTGCCACCCAGGTCGACACGGATATCCGCCTCGCGGCTGTGGCGCGCATCGCGGTCGATGGCGCTGTGCACGGCCACGGTGGTCAGGCCCATGGCCTTGGCGGTGCGCATCACGCGGCAGGCGATTTCGCCGCGGTTGGCCACCAGTACGGTGGTCAGTGTGCTCATGAACGCGGCTCCTGCGATTGCCAGCTGGGCGGGCGTTTTTGCAGGAAGGCGCGCAGGCCTTCCTGGCCCTCGGCGCTGACGCGAATCCGCGCGATGGCGTTTTCGCAATAGCGGCGCAGGGCCGGGGTGAGGGCGCCGTTGCCCACTTCACGCAGCAGGTCCTTGCTGGCGCGCATCGCCGCCGGGCTGTTGAGCAGCAGGTTGGCGATCCAGTGTTCGACCTGTTGGTCCAGCTCGCTGGCCGGGTAACTTTCCGCCAGCAGGCCGATGTCCCGCGCACGTTGGCCGCCAAAGCGTTCGGCGGTCAGCGCATAACGCCGCGCGGCGCGCTCGCCGATCGCCTGCACCACGAACGGGCTGATCACCGCCGGTGCCAGGCCAATGCGCACTTCCGACAGACAGAACTGCGCGTCATCCGCGCCAATCGCCATGTCACAGCAACTGATCAAACCCAACGCGCCACCGTAGGCGGCGCCTTGCACCACCGCCAGGGTCGGGATTTTCAGCTTGGCCAGGTTGTACATCAGCTCCGCCAGCTCGCGGGCGTCGTCCAGGTTGGTGTGGTAGTCCAGCTCGGCGGATTGCTGCATCCACGCCAGGTCAGCACCGGCGCTGAAGTGTTTGCCGCGTGCGCGCAGCACCAGAAAACGTAGAGACGGATCGCCCTGCACGTGGTCGAGGGCGATGATCAGTTCGCGGATCATCTCGGCGTTGAACGCGTTGTTCTTGGCTTCACGACTGAGCCACAGCGTGGCAAAGCCACGGCTGTCGGTGATCAGTTCGAGGGTGTTGAAATCGCTCATGGGGTACGGCTCCATTTACATGCGGAACACGCCGAAGCGGCTCGGCTCGATGGGGGCATTCAACGCGGCGGACAAGGCCAGGGCCAGCACGTCACGGGTCTGCTGCGGGTCGATGACACCGTCATCCCACAAGCGTGCGCTGGAGTAGTAGGGGTGGCCCTGGGTTTCATACTGGTCGAGGATCGGCTGCTTGATCGCGGTTTCTTCCTCGGCGCTGAAGTGTGCGCCGGCACGTTCGGCCTGCTCACGCTTGACCTGCACCAGCACGCCGGCCGCCTGTTCGGCGCCCATCACGCCGATGCGCGCGTTCGGCCACATCCACAAAAAGCGCGGGTCGTAGGCGCGGCCGCACATGCCGTAGTTACCGGCTCCAAAACTGCCACCAATGATCACCGTGAATTTCGGTACCTTGGCGCAGGCCACGGCGGTCACCAGCTTGGCGCCGTGCTTGGCGATGCCGCCGGCTTCGTACTTCTGGCCGACCATAAAGCCGGTGATGTTTTGCAGGAACAGCAGGGGAATCCCGCGCTGGCAGGCCAGCTCGATAAAGTGCGCGCCTTTTTGCGCGGCTTCGGCGAACAGAATGCCGTTGTTGCCCAGGATCGCAATCGGGTAGCCGTGCAAGTGCGCAAAACCACACACCAGCGTGGTCCCAAACAGCGCCTTGAACTCATCAAACACCGAGCCGTCGACCAGCCGCGCGATCACTTCACGCACATCGAATGGCTGCTTGGCGTCGGCCGGGATCACCCCGTAAAGCTCTTCGCTGCTGTACAGCGGCGCTACCGGTGTGCGTTGCAGCAGCTCGCCTTGCTTGCGCCAGTTGAGGTTGGCCACGCTGCGTCGGGCCAGGGCCAGGGCATGTTCGTCGCTGTCGGCATAGTAGTCGGCCACGCCGGAGATCTTGCAGTGCACATCGGCGCCGCCCAGGTCTTCGGCGCTGACCACTTCGCCGGTCGCCGCTTTCACCAGCGGCGGGCCTGCGAGAAAGATCGTGGCCTGGTTGCGCACCATGATCGCCTCGTCGGCCATGGCCGGCACATACGCGCCACCTGCGGTGCACGAGCCCATCACTACGGCGATCTGCGGGATGCCTTGGGCGCTCATGTTGGCCTGGTTGAAGAAGATCCGCCCGAAGTGCTCACGGTCAGGAAACACTTCGTCCTGACGCGGCAAGTTGGCGCCACCGGAGTCGACCAGATAGATGCACGGCAAGCGGTTCTGCTCGGCGATGGTCTGCGCGCGCAGGTGTTTTTTCACCGTGAGCGGGTAGTACGAGCCGCCTTTAACTGTGGCGTCGTTGGCGACAATCATGCATTCGACGCCTTCCACGCGGCCGATCCCGGCGATCACTCCGGCAGCGGGTACATCTTCGCCATACACCTGATACGCGGCCAATTGGCTGAGTTCGAGGAATGGCGAGCCGGGGTCGAGCAGGCGATTGATTCGCTCGCGAGGCAGCAGTTTGCCGCGTGACGTGTGGCGTTCCTGAGCCTTGGCGCCGCCGCCTTGCTGCACGTGGGCGAGCAGGGTGTGCAGGGCGTCGACCTGTAGGCGCATCGCCGCGCTGTTGTCGGCAAATTCTGCCGAGCGCGGGTTGAGCTGGGTGTGCAAGGTGGCCATGGGCGCGCTCCTTCAGCGGGTTTCGTTGAAGAGTTCGCGACCGATCAGCATCCGCCGAATCTCACTGGTGCCGGCGCCGATTTCATACAGCTTGGCGTCACGCAGCAGGCGGCCGGCGGGGAATTCGTTGATGTAGCCGTTGCCGCCCAGAATCTGGATCGCGTCGAGGGCCATTTGCGTGGCGCGCTCGGAACTGAACAGGATCACCCCAGCCGCATCCTTGCGCGTGGTCTCACCGCGCTCGCACGCCTGGGCCACTGCGTAGAGGTAGGCGCGGCAGGCGTTGAGTTGGGTGTACATGTCGGCGACTTTGCCCTGGATCAGCTGGAATTCGCCGATGCTCTGGCCGAACTGCTTACGGTCGTGGATGTACGGCACGATCAGGTCCATGCACGCCTGCATGATGCCGATCGGGCCGCCGGCCAGCACCACGCGTTCGTAGTCCAGGCCGCTCATCAGCACTTTCACGCCGCCATTCAGCGCGCCGAGGATGTTTGCTTCGGGCACTTCAACGTCATCGAAAAACAGCTCGCAGGTGTTGGAGCCGCGCATGCCGAGCTTGTCGAACTTGGTGCTGCGGCTGAAACCTTTCCAATCGCGCTCGACGATAAACGCGGTGATGCCGTGAGGGCCTTTTTCCAGGTCGGTCTTGGCGTAGATCACGTAGGTGTTGGCGTCGGGGCCGTTGGTGATCCAGGTCTTGCTGCCATTGAGCACGTAGTGGTCGCCGCGTTTGTCGGCGCGCAATTTCATTGAGACCACGTCGGAGCCGGCATTCGGCTCGCTCATGGCGAGGGCGCCGATGTGTTCGCCGCTGATCAGCTTGGGCAGGTATTTGAGCTTCTGTTCGTGGCTGCCGTTGCGGTTGATCTGGTTGACGCACAGGTTGGAGTGGGCGCCATAAGACAAGCCTACCGAGGCCGACCCTCGGCTGATTTCTTCGAGAGCCACTACGTGGGCCAAGTAACCCAGGCCAGCGCCGCCGTACTCTTCCGGCACCGTAATGCCCAGCAAACCCATGTCACCGAACTTTTGCCACATATCGGCGGGGAACAGGTTGTCGCTGTCGATCTGGGCTGCGCGCGGGGCAATTTCCTTGGCCACGAAGGACTGCACCTGGTCGCGCAGCATGTCGATGGTTTCACCGAGGGCGAAGTTCAGGGACGGGTAACTCATGGACAGGCACCTTAATGTGAGCTTTGTTGTTGTGTGGGGAGCGCGCCAGGGAAGGGCGCTCACCTTTACGTTAACGTAAGCTTGCGTTACGGCGCTGTCAATCGTAGTTTACGTTTACGTCAACCTACAAAAAAGACAACAGGGGTCGTTATGGATCAACCGAATCAGAGCTACAGCCGTGGCGCTCAGGACAAGACCTTGCTGGCGATGACCATTGGCCAGGCCTTCGATCACACCGTTGCGCAACATGCCGATGGCGAAGCCTTGGTGGTACGCCATCAGCAATGTCGCTACACCTGGCGGCAACTGGCCGCGACGGTTGATTTGCACGCCCGTGCGTTCCTGGCCCTGGGCATGCAAACCGGCGACCGCCTGGGCATCTGGGCGCCCAATTGCGCCGAGTGGTGCATCAGCCAGATCGCCAGCGCCAAGCTCGGCGTGATCCTGGTCAATATCAACCCGGCCTACCGCACCAGTGAATTGGACTACGTGCTCAAGCAATCCGGCTGCCAATGGCTGGTGTGCGCCGGGTCGTTCAAGGGCTCCGATTACCACGCCATGTTGCAGGAGCTGAACCCTGACCTGCGCGCCATGATCAGCCTCGACCCCAGCCCGCCCACGGGATTTTTGCCCTGGTCGCAGTTGGTGGCCCTCGGCGCCGGCGTCCCGCCCGAACAACTGCACAGCCGCCAGGCCAGCCTGCACTTCGATCAAGCCGTCAACATCCAGTACACCTCCGGCACCACCGGCTTCCCCAAGGGCGCCACCCTCAGTCACCACAACATCCTCAATAACGGCTACATGGTCGGCGAAAGCCTGGGCCTCACCGCGCAGGACCGCCTGGTGATCCCGGTGCCGCTGTATCACTGCTTCGGCATGGTCATGGGCAACCTCGGCTGCATCACCCACGGCACCACCATGATTTACCCCAATGACGGCTTCGACCCGCTGCTGACCTTAAGCGCCGTCGCCGAAGAGCGCGCCACCGGGCTGTACGGTGTGCCGACCATGTTTATCGCCCTGCTCGATCACCCGCGCCGAGGTGAATTCGACCTGGCGACCTTGCGCACCGGCATCATGGCCGGCGCCACGTGCCCCATCGAAGTGATGCGCCGCGTCATCAGCGAGCTGCACATGGGCGAGGTGCAGATTGCCTACGGCATGACCGAAACCAGCCCGGTGTCACTGCAGACCGGCGCCAATGACGATTTGGAACGCCGCGTCACCACCGTCGGTCGCACCCAGCCGCAGTTGGAAAACAAGATCATCGACACCGATGGCAATACGGTTGCGCGTGGTGAAATAGGCGAGCTGTGCACCCGTGGCTACAGCGTGATGCTCGGCTACTGGAACAACCCCGAAGGCACCCACGACGCCATCGACGACGCCGGCTGGATGCACACCGGTGACCTGGCGACCATGGATGAGCACGGCTACGTGTGCATCGCCGGGCGCAACAAAGACATGATTATTCGCGGCGGCGAAAACGTGTACCCGCGTGAGCTGGAGGAGTTCTTCTTCACCCACCCGGCGGTGGCCGATGTGCAGATCATCGGTATTCCGGATACGCGTTACGGTGAAGAGATCGTCGCTTGGGTCAAGTTCCATCCCGGCCATGTGGCCAACGAACTGGAGCTGCAAACCTGGTGCAAGGGCCGCATTGCGCACTTCAAGACGCCCAAGTATTTCAAGTTCGTGGACGAGTTTCCGATGACGGTAACCGGCAAGGTCCAGAAGTTTCGCATGCGTGAGATCAGTATCGAAGACTACAGGCCTCACCGTTCCTGATGAATTGTCAGCCTTGGCCCGCTTATTTCTGGCAGGGCTGACGGTCTTTATATACCCCTTCGCTGGCGCTCGAATGTCACATATTGACCGTTCAAACGGTTAATTAGAGTTCGCCACATGGCATGCCTTGAACAAAATGAAAGTACTCCAATAAACGCGGCACTCAGTGTGCATAGCGTCGTCGTACAGGCGCGGCTGCCAGCCTGGTATGGCGCTGCGGCATCCAAGCGAAAGAAGGAATTACATGAGTGGGCGTTAAGCCTTCCGGATTGGTATAAAAAAATATCCCCGGACAACCGGCTGCGTATGGAAGCCGCCCATCAACGCAGCAGCGATGCGCTGAATAAGCTGGATAAGGTTTTAAAGGATCTAAAAGGCGCCATCGAATTTGCCGAACCGTTGCTGCTGACCGCCATGTGCAAAAAGTTCGGGAAAGTGGTGGATGTAAAGCGCGTGTTTTTTGCGCGTAAGGAGTTCATGCCACGTGATCGGTCAAAGGTCTTTGGCCTGGAAGCCAGCGGGTACTGTTACTACAAAGGTGTGAGCCTGGTTGAGGCAGCGCTGCAGAACTTTTCAGCGGATGAAGCCGTTGAAGCAGAAGATACGTCCTCGCGCGTTATTACGCGGTACGACTTTCATCGGCAGCCCGCACCGTCAACGTTCAATGAGGCTGAGGTGCTGGCGCGCAAGGAGCCTCTGAGCGCTCATGAATTTGCCGGCTTGTGCCGGGAACTGGACCTGGGCGCGCTGTATCTGGCGCATGTAACGTCCATTGTGAACCCTCCGGACAAGGGTGGGGTTGCTGAAGGCAGTGCGGCCGCCAGAGTGCGTAGCGCGATTACGGCGTCAACCCGAGAGCAGCTGTTATTCGCGGCTGAAGTAGCGCTGGAAGTTGAAGCTATCAAACAGGACACTTATTCGGCACTGGGTGAATTAGCCTTTTGGAAGGCGGGCGTCAAGTGGCGGGATGAGCCTGTACAGTTCACTGCGCTGAAATTGCTCCATGTTGAGCTCACTCAGATTATCGTTATTGGGCCTGTGAGTTTCAGCTATGTACGCGGCGTAAAGGTTTTCAACAAAGGGCCGTGTGTCGTCTATATCCCCGGCGATCCGGTGTGTATGTTGAAAGAGTACGCTGGGCTTGGCGCGTTTCAGACCGACCTGGTTGAAAGGCTGTGCTCGGCCCAATATCGACGATTCTTCAGCCAGCATGTGCCGTATGAGCAACAAACAGGCTTTTTTAAAACGCTCAAACATCACCTTGATCCCGGAAATGCCTATGCCGAGGACGCAGACTTCGACCCGCACAAGAAAAACATCAACACATGGTCAACCGGTTATGGCGAGGCGTTGCCACAGACATGGACCGACCACTCTCGGCAAAAAGTCGAGTTAATCCTCAGCAATGCTCAAGCCATGGCCACCTCCACTGCCAAGGCCGACGACAACGCGCATAACGCATGGCTGATGTCGTTGGCCAGCATTGCGTTGACGGTCCTCAATGTTGCCTCATTCGTGGTGCCGCAACTGGCACCTGTGATGCTGATGATTGGCGCAGTGCAAATGCTCTATGAGATCACCACCGGCGTAGAAGCCTGGGAAGAGGGCGACATGAAAGAAGCGTGGGCGCACGTTTCGGCCGTGGCGTTTAATGTGACGACAACCGCTCTGGGCGCCAAGCTGTTGCCGTTGGCGCAGACGCCGTTTGTTGATGCGCTGGCGCATGTGCGTTGCCCTGACGCCAATGTGCGTTTGTCTGCGCCTGGGCTCAACCCTTACCTGCGCCAGGTCGACTTGCCCGAGACCTCGGCGGCCAATGCCAATGGCTTGTTTGAACATGAGGGTGGTTTATACCTGCCGGACAAAGACGGGCACTATTTGGTCGAGGCGCTGGGTACCGGTAACACTTACAAAATCCTGCACCCGCATAACCCATCAGCCTACTCGCCGCAGGTACGCCGTACCGAAGGCGGGGCCTGGATACATGAGCATGAACATCCATTGCAGTGGGCCGCTCCGCAGCTGATGCAGCGCCTGGGGTCAGGGACGAAGACGTTTGCAGGCGACCCCGATAAGCTCGAGCGCATTTGCGAAATTGCAGCGGCGGACAGCAGCGTGTTGCGCAAGATGTACGTCGACCAGGCGCCTGTCCCCGGGCTATTGGCAGATACCCTCAAGCGTTTTGAGATTGATGAGACCCTCGCGGGCGAAACGCCGGCAGTGAAAGCTTCATCACTGGCGGGGCATCAGGCCGATCTTTTTGCGCAACGTTATGCGGCCGCTGAAAGCGAAAGCGCTGAGGCGCTGAAGTTACTCAAGCGCGCGTTTGTGTCGCTGCCCGACAGCATCGCACGCGAGCTGCTGAGCCATGCCAGTGAAGCCGAAATGCAGATGATCGAGCAGCACCAACGTGTGCCGTTTCGTTTGGGCGAAGAGGCTCGCTATTACCAGCAAGAGGTGCGCCTGGCGCGGGCGTATGAGGGGCTCTATCGCAAAACCCTGGGCAATAACGACACGCAACGAATGGTCTTGCACAGCCTGAATAAACTGGAGGGGTGGCCCACAGACCTGCGCATTGATGTGGTTGAGAAGGGCGCCGGCGGCAAGGAGCGCCTCCTGGACTCGCTGGGGCCGCAGGACGCAACAGTGACGCGGCGCCTTATCAAGTTTGGCTCGGCGAACCTCTATGAAGTGCAGGATGACCGGTTCGGCGTATTGACCGGGCAAGCGGATATCTATGGCGCGGTGCACGCCGCCATTTCGCCCGAGAATCGGGTGAGCCTGAAATTGACCGCGAATGATCGCGGGGCGAGCCTCAAACAAGCGCTTGAAAAACAGCCGTTGATGCCCCGTGGCGAATTACGCAACCTGTTGAAGATGCAGCCGATCAAGCCGGGTTACAAACCGCCGATGCGCCTGGCCGACGGGCGTATCGGTTACCTGTTGAGCCCATTGCCAAGCACCGTCAAACGCGCGTTCGCCTGTGAAATGAAAGCGGCGATACTCTATCCATCCAAGTCCATGGCAGAGGTCGAGGCGTTTCTTGGCCTTCAAGGCCTCGCTGACGCCGAGGTTCTGGCCAGGTTGACTGAACTTGAAGGCGAGCTTGAGCAGCTTAAAGCAACGCTGCACACCTGGGAGCAAGAGGGGCGACCGGATGGCTACGGCCGGTCCAGGGCACGCGTCTCCCATACCATTCGTGACGCTTGGCAGCGTTCTTTAACGCAAGCGTTGGCGGGTGATCGAACGCCCATCGGGCACATCCTCGATTTGTCGGACGAAGTCATCGGCGAACTGCCGACATTAACGGCGAATATGAGCCATGTAGGGTGCTTGCGGCTGAATCGAATGGCGCTGACCAACGAATCCCTGGGGTTCCTCAGAGCCTTTGGTGGCCTGCGCTGGCTGAGCATGAGAAACAATAACCTCACTCAGTTACCGGAGTTTGCGAATAACGGCATCGGTTTGACCAAGCTGTACCTGAACGGCAATGACATCCGGCTGACCGCGCTCACAAAGGCACGCCTGGAGGGGATGCAAGGCTTGAAGATCCTCGATCTGGCCTACAACCGTCAATTGGGCTGGACGGCCAATCTCGAAGGCATGTGGAGCCTCAACCAGCTCAATTTAAGGCATACCGGAACCACAACATTCCCCGCTGGCGCCGGCCAGTTAGCCAACCTTGCGAGAATTGATCTGCATTCCAACCAGCTCACCACGTTGCCTGAATACGCTTATCAGCGCATCGAACGAATTAATTATCATGAAAACCCGCTGTCGGCTGATACGCGCGTGCGTCTTGGGCTCGATGCCCCGGCGGATGTCCATGTTACGGTCGAGGAGGGGCGGCGCTTGTGGCTCGATGGCGCGCCGACGGCCGTGCAGGCAGTTCGCGCCAGGCTCTGGGACGATGCGCTCGCCAGCCCTGAGTCGGCGGCGTTCTTTTCGATGCTGGCCGACACCACGCGTTGCGCTGAATACCGGTCCACGACCACCCGTGCACAACTGACCGAGCGCGTGTGGGACATGCTCGAGGCGGTCAATGAATACCAGGAGATCCGCGAGCGGTTGTTCGCTGTCGCGGATGACCGATTCACCTGTGGCGATGGCAGCGTTGTTGAGTTTATGAACTCGGAACGTGAAGTGTTGGCATTGCAAACCCTGGCGTTGGCCGATGAGGCCGGCGCCGAAACCCAACTGATTACCACGGGTAGAAAACTGTTTCGTCTTGACTTGGTAGACGCTATTGCTCAACGAGATGTCGATTTGCGCGGGTCGTCGTTTCAGGAGCCGGTCGAGGTCATACTCGCTTATCGAATCAAGTTGGCGGACAGGCTAGCGTTGCCGGTCAAGTCCAGGGACATGTTATTTCCAGAAGTTGCCAGTGTGAGTCAGGGGGCGATCGATGATGCCTATGCGAGTGTGCTCAGGGATGAACGTGTCCACGCCGATGAGGAAAGCTTCTTTATTAAGCTGGGTTTTTGGGACAAGCATCTTCGCAGCCACTATGCACCGAGGCTGGAGCAGCTGATGGCCCCCGGCCTTGAACCCATCAATGAAAAAAGCACCGCGTTGTATGACGTGTCGGATCTCCAGGGTGAGGAGGATATCAAGGCGGACACGGCTGCCCAGGCGCAGTGGCTGGTTAAACGAAATGCGGCGGTTGACCGCCTGGCCAGGCTGCTCGGCAAGCAACGCGATGACATACTGGTGGATGATGCGATGCAGAGCGGTTTCTTCGAGAAACAATTGCAGGCGCTTAGCTCTGCGCGAAACGTGCAGGAGAGAATCGCACTCAAGGCATTGACGCGTCAGGTGCTGGGCACACACGACGCAGCGCAAGTGGCTCAGGTCTGATTCCTTAAGCGTCAGAAAGCACAAAGGGGACCCGAAGGTCCCCTTTAATTTGTCGTTGCGTGCTCTTTTCTTATTATTGAGGGGCGGTCTATTGTTGTTTTTGGCAACCGTTACCCTTTACCGCTGTTTTTGGCGACCCCCATCCGGGGTCAAGAGCAAACGTATTTTTTTGAACGCTGATCTGCTTCTTCGTTATCGATCCAACCAGTGGGTAGCTACCTGAGGTAGTTTTATTTTTCTCTAACCGGTTGCGGGTTTCGGCATGCCGTACCCTGCGAAGCACATCTTCTCCAAAAAAATCTGTTAGCTGCGTCTCTGCCGTGTTGTTTTTGTTATGTCAGAGTCGTTTCGTCTTATTTTTATTAGGTTTGGCGCTTTTTATTCTTGTTATGCAATAGAGATAGCAGAAGCCGTGCCAACTTTTAAAAGTCCTTTAAAATCAATGGGTTGATTTTTTGATGGGCATTGGCACACGGCAAATCAGACAAAATATGTTCCCGTGTTACTCGTTACGTAAGCGTGCGGTAACACATTGTCACAGCGATGCTACTCAACGGGCGTTACGCGCCTTCGCGACGCGCGACCCGGTAGGTCGGCCGAGCACGTTGCTGATTTGCTGGCCCGCGTGCATCAATTGCTCCAGGTCGATACCGGTGTCGATACCCAGGCCATTGAGCAGGTACACCACATCCTCGGTGGCGACGTTACCGCTGGCGCCCTTGGCGTAAGGGCAACCGCCGAGGCCTGCGATAGAGCTGTCGAACACTTGGACCCCTTCGAGCAGGCTGGCGTAGATATTCGCAATCGCCTGGCCGTACGTGTCGTGGAAGTGCCCGGCCAGCTTGTCCCGTGGCACCTGCGCGCCGACCACTTCAAACAGCCGCCGTGTGGCGCCCGCCGTGCCGGTGCCGATGGTGTCGCCCAAGGACACCTCATAACAGCCCATGGCATACAGCTCGCGCGCGACCGCCGCGACCTGTTCGGGGGCGATGTCACCTTCGTAAGGGCAACCCAACACACACGACACATAACCACGCACGCTGATGCCATGCTGTTTGGCTGCCGCCATGATCGGCGCAAAACGCGCCAGGCTTTCGCTGATCGAGCAGTTGATATTGCGCTGGGAAAACGCCTCGGACGCCGCCGCGAACACCGCGACTTCCGTCACGCCGGCAGCCAGCGCGTCTTCAAAACCGCGCAGGTTCGGCGCCAGCGCGCCGTAGGTTACGCCGGGCTTGCGCTGGATCTGCGCAAACACCTCGGCCGACCCGGCCATTTGCGGCACCCATTTGGGCGAGACAAAACTGCCAACTTCGATATAGCTCAAGCCTGCGTCGGTCAGGGCATCCACCAACTGGACCTTGTCGGCCACGCTGATGGGCTGGGCTTCGTTCTGCAAACCGTCGCGCGGGCCTACTTCCACCAAGCGTACGTGTGAGGGGAGGGACATGAAGGCTACCTTCTGGTTAATGGCCAACCTGGCTCATGGTCTGCGCCAGGGCCTGGGTGCAGCGCTCTTCGGCGGTGTCCAGTTCCAGTTTCATCTGTTCGATATCCAGCAACTGTTGCTCAAGCTGCTCACGGCGCTCGGCGATCTTGGCGAGCATGCTGTTGAGCTGGATGTGGTTGCCGCTGGTGGGGTCGTAGAGTTCGATCAGCTCGCGGCATTCGGCCAGGGAAAACCCGATGCGCTTGCCGCGCAGGATCAGCTTGAGGCTGACCTTGTCCCGCGCCGAGTAAATGCGCTCCTGGCCCCGGCGTTCCGGGGCCAGCAGGCCTTGTTCTTCATAGAAGCGAATGGCGCGGGTGGTGATGTCGAGCTCGCGGGCGAGGTCGGAGATGCTGTAGGTCGTGCTCATGGGGGCGCTCAAGAAGGTCTTGGCGCTAAGCTAATGTCAGGTTGACGTAAACGTCAAGCAAATAGCCTGGGTGGAGGCTTACTCTGTGGCGAGGGCGCTGGCTCCCTCGCCACAAAAGCTGTTCAGGCTTGCAGCTTGTCGAGTTTCTTTTCATGTGCCGTCACCTGCTGGCACAACTCAATCATCTGCTCACGCATCCAACGGTTGGCCGGGTCCTGGTCGGTGCTTTCGTGCCAGTACAGGTGGGTTTCCACGGGCGGTACATCGTTAACCGGCAGGTTGAACCAATGCAACTCATGACGGCGGGCGAAACGCTCGGGCACGGTCATGACCATGTCGGTCTGCTGCAACACTTGCGAGGCCATCAGGTAATGCTGGGAGCGCAGGGCGATCTTGCGCTGGATGCCCATCTTGCCCAGGGCCAGGTCGACGTGGCCCAGGCCGTTACGGCGGCTGGAGATATGGATGTGGGTCAGCGACAGGTAGTCATCCAGGCTGAACTTGTCCTTGCCCGCCATCGGGTGGCCCTTGCGCATGGCGCACACGTAGCGGTCTTCCATCAGCTTGACGTGGCGCACTTGCGGGTCCGTGTTCAGCGGCGCATCCACGGCAAAGTCCAGGCGCCCGGCGGCCAACTCCTTGGTGGTTTCGCGGCGTTTGGACAGGAAACTCTCGATCACCACGGTCGGCGCCAGGCGGCGCAGGCGCTGGAACAGCAGCGGTAAAATCACCGCTTCGGTGAGGTCGGTCATGCTGATGCGGTAGGTCTTGGCCGCCTGTTGCGGGTTGAAAATCCGGCTTTCCTGCACCGACACCCGCAACAACGACAACGCATTGCGCACTGGGCCGATGATGTTCTGCGCCATGGGCGTGGGCACCATGCCTTGGGCGGTGCGCACGAACAGCGGGTCGTTGAAGGTCTCGCGCAAGCGCGCCAGGGCGTTGGACACCGCCGGCTGGGTGATACCGACAATCTGCCCGGCGCGGGTCAGGTTGGCTTCGGTGTAGATCGCGTCGAAGACGATAAACAGGTTGAGGTCGACCTTGCTCAGGTTCATGTCGTTGCGCTCTTATTGTTAGGTAGCGATTGTTAAGTGCTCAGGCGCCGATCATATATCGGTGATGAATGTTAATACACGCCGAGAATAGGCTAGGTAAATTATCAGCGCTGTTCTAGCATCGATTGCATGACCTAAACAACCTCTCAGAGAAGGGAGCTGCTCATGGATTTCGCCTATTCGCCCAAGGTTCAGGAACTGCGTGAACGTGTCACTGCGTTCATGGACACGTACGTTTACCCGGCCGAGCCGGTGTTCGAACGCCAGGTCAGCGAAGGCGACCGCTGGCAGCCCACCGCCATCATGGAGGAGCTGAAAGCCAAGGCAAAAGCCGAGGGCCTGTGGAACCTGTTCCTGCCCGAATCCGAACTGGGCGCCGGCCTGACCAACCTTGAATACGCGCCGCTGGCCGAAATCATGGGCCGCTCCTTGTTGGGCCCGGAGCCGTTCAACTGCTCCGCACCCGACACCGGCAACATGGAAGTGCTGGTGCGCTACGCCAACGCCGAACAGAAACAACGTTGGCTGGAACCGCTGCTGCGCGGCGAGATCCGCTCGGCGTTCGCCATGACCGAACCAGACGTCGCGTCCTCAGACGCCACCAACATGGCCGCCCGCGCCGAGCGCCAGGGCGACGAATGGGTGATCAACGGCAAAAAATGGTGGACCTCCGGCGCCTGCGACCCGCGCTGCAAAATCTTGATCTTCATGGGCCTGAGCAACCCGGATGCACCACGTCACCAGCAGCACTCGATGATTCTGGTGCCGGTGGATGCCCCAGGCGTGAAAATCGTCCGCCCACTGCCGGTATTCGGCTACGACGACGCACCCCACGGCCACGCCGAAGTGCTGTTCGACAATGTGCGCGTGCCCTACGAAAACGTCTTGCTCGGTGAAGGTCGCGGCTTTGAAATTGCCCAGGGCCGCCTTGGCCCTGGCCGTATCCACCACTGCATGCGCTCCGTCGGCATGGCCGAGCGTGCGCTGGAATTGATGTGCAAACGCTCCGTCAGCCGTACCGCGTTCGGCCAACCATTGGCGCGCCTGGGCGGCAATATCGACAAGATCGCCGACTCACGGATGGAAATCGACATGGCGCGCCTGCTGACGTTGAAGGCGGCGTACATGATGGACACCGTCGGTAACAAAGTCGCGAAAAGCGAAATCGCCCAGATCAAGGTGGTGGCGCCGAACGTGGCGTTGAAAGTGATCGACCGCGCGATCCAGATTCATGGCGGCGCTGGGGTTTCCAACGATTTTCCGCTGGCCTACATGTATGCCATGCAACGCACCTTGCGCCTGGCCGACGGCCCGGATGAAGTGCACCGTGCGGCGATTGGCAAGTTTGAGATTGGCAAGTATGTGCCTAAAGAACTGATGCGCGGCGGGCAGTAAGACCGAGTTGTCCCCATCGCGGGCAAGCCCGGCTCCCACAGTTGCCCGTGTTCTCCAGAACAACTCGGTCAACTGTGGGAGCCGGGCTTGCCCGCGATGAGGCCAGTGTTTACAACACACAACCCAGGGGTCAGTACACCCAAACCTCCACCCGTCGATTCTTGATCCGCCCCTCATCCGCCGTATTCGCCGCCACCGGCATCTGCGCACCCAACCCGCGTATATCACGCAGCACCACACCGCTCTTGACCAGTTCACGCCGCACCGCCATCGCCCGCAACTTCGACAACAGCGCCGCGCGCTGCGGATCACTCTTGGCATCGCCAAACCCCACCAGCGTGACCTGCTTGTCGAGCTTGCCGTGGCTGTTGATATACGCCACCACCCGCTGCAAATCCTGGCGCGCCTTGTTGTCCAGGCTTGCACTGCCTTCCTCGAAACGAAAGTTCACGGTCAAACGCTGGGCGTCACGGGCGATGGCTTGATAATCCTCGGGCATTGAGGGGCGCGACGCCACGCTGATCGCCTGCACTTGCTGCGCAATAAAGCCATTGGCTGCCACAATCGCCTGGCCCTTACTGCTTTGGGTGAAGTCCACGAGTGCCTTGGCCCAAGGATTACGCCCCGACGGCGGCAGGTAAAAGTACAGCCGGCGTGACAGCGGGTAATCTTCGGTAGCAATCAGGCGGGTCACGGGCAACATGGGCTGAGAGTCGCCATCGACAATGGCTACCGCCTTGGCCTCGCGCACCGATGGCAGGCCGATAAACCCAATGCCTTGAGGGTCATGGCTCACGGCATCGGACAAGGCTTCGCTGGACTCGAAACGTTTGGCCGACCCGGCCAGGGGCTTGCCGCGCAGGCGCAGCACCAGTTCCTTGAAGGTGTCGTAGGTGCCGGATTGATCATCGCGCGCATATAAATGAATGGCGCCGCCGCTCCCGCCGAGCGCCTCCCAGGTGCTGATCTCACCGTTGAAGATCTGCGCCAGCTGTTCGGTGTTCAGCGTGTCCAGCGGGTTGCGCGGGTGGAGGATGATGGCCAGGCCGTCGATGGCGATCACCTGTTCGGCCTCTGGGCTTTTCAGGTCGCCGAGGGGTTCAAGGTCTACGAGTTCGTTGTCCTTGATCGGGCGCGAAGACGCGGCGAGGTCGGCACTGGCTTTTTTCAGCGCGCTAAACCCGGTGCTGGAGCCGTGGGCGGCCACCTCGACAATCACCGATTTGCCCTGGCGCGTCTTGCCGATCACCCGCTGTTCATTGGCCCCGTCGCTAGGCTCGCTGTGCACTGCCTGCAGGCCCTGGTGTTCCATCAGGCCTTTGACCAATGCGGGCCCGAGCGCTGCGCCAATGGTGTTGGAACCCTGAATGCGTAGAGCAGGGCCTTGGTCGGGAACGGGCAGGGGAGCAGCCACTGCGCACAGGGGCAGGATCAACAGGAGCAGAACGCGCAGCATCATGCCGGCACCTTCTTAAGCCAAAGGGGGTGCCGGGAGATTAAGTCAATTGGATTTCAATATTGTGACTGGCGCGCAACAAACCCAAAGGTGGGAGCTGGCTCCCACATTGAGTCGAGTCAGCTCAATTCCAGCCAGATCGGCGCATGGTCCGACGGCTTTTCCAAACCGCGCAAGTCGTAATCCACGCCCGCATCCTTGACCCGCGGCAGCAAGCCGTTGGACGCCATGATCACGTCAATGCGCAGCCCACGCTTGGGCTCATCCTCAAACCCCCGGCTGCGGTAGTCGAACCAGCTGAAACGGTCAGTCACGTCCGGGTTGAGGTGGCGGAAGCTGTCCACCAGGCCCCAGTTTTTCAGGCGCGCCATCCACTCGCGCTCCTCGGGCAAAAAGCTGCACTTGCCGGTTTTCAACCAGCGCTTGGCGTTGTCGGCGCCGATGCCGATGTCGCAATCTTGCGGGGAGATGTTGATGTCACCCATCACCACCACGGGCTGGTCATTGCTGAACTGGCTTTCCAGCAGGTGCTGCAAATCTTCGTAGAAGCGTTGCTTGGCCGGGAACTTGGTCGGGTGGTCGCGGCTTTCGCCCTGGGGGAAGTAGCCGTTCATGATGGTCACGGGGTTGCCGTTTTCATCGGCGAAGGTGCCCCAGATAAAGCGGCGCTGAGCGTCTTCTTCGTCGGTGGCAAAACCTTTGTGCAGGCTCAATGCCGGCTTGCGCGAAAGCAGGGCCACGCCGTAATGGCCTTTTTGCCCGTGGTAGTACACGTGATAGCCCAAAGCCTGCACTTCGGCGAGCGGGAACTGGTCATCGTGAACCTTGGTTTCCTGCAGGCCGATCACGTCGGGTTGATGCTTTTCAATCAGCGCCGCCAGCTGATGGGGGCGGGCGCGCAGCCCGTTGATATTGAAGGAGACGATTTTCATGGTCGGCAGTCCAGTCTGGCAAAAGGGCGATGCTAGCCGACAAGTCAGGCGGGGGCCAGCGTGGCGGTAGGGCGCATGCACTGCTACTGTCTGGGAACGACTGGTGCTGCGTAGGTTCGTACCCATAAGAACGCCATCTTTTTTGAATGGTGCCCAGGGAGATTCACTGTATGCCTGACACTTCGACTGCCATTGCCGAGATTCGCCTGCTCAACAGCGGCTATTCCCGCGAGGCGCGCTCCATGCTCTACCAGGCCTATCGGCATGAGCCGACATGGGCCTACATCTTCGAAGCTGAACGCGCAGGCTATGAACAGCGGGTTCGCGCCACCGTGCGTGAATTGGTCAAGCAGCATTTTTTCCAAAAGCTTCCCGCCATCGGCCTGTTCGTCACCGACCGGCTGATCGGCATCGCCCTGATCGCGCCACCGCAGCGGCGCCTGGGCATTACCGAGAGTTGGGCCTGGCAATTGCGCATGTGGCTGAGCACCGGCGTGCGCGGCACGCGGCGTTACCTGGATTACCATCACGCAGTGCTGGCGTGCCTGCCGAGCGAGTCGGTGCATGTGTTGCCGCTACTGGGCATTCACCCGCAGTTCCAGGGCAAACACTACGGCGAGCAACTGTTGCAGGCCGTGCACAATTGGTGCGCCGAAGACCCGCATTCAAACGGCGTGGTACTCGATACCGGTAACTCACGTTACCTGGATTTCTATAAGCGCCAGGGCTATGAGGAAATCGGTGAAGTGGCCGTAGGACCCGTCCTGGAACATGTGTTTTTTCACCCAAATCCCCAGGCGTTACAGGCTGCAACAGCTTAAGACAGAATTATTCAGATAAATCCGGGTTCAAAGAGTCTCCCTAGCTCGTGTAGCATCCGCGCCTATGAAGTTTCCAGGAAGATTTACCAGCGGCTTGATTCTGCTGTTCACAAGCTGCGGCGCCTTGGCGCAAAGCGAATTGGACGTGCGGGTCAAACCCTCAAACGACGCGTTGAAAGCCAACATTGAAGGCTATATCGGCGGGGTCGGCGATCGTGACGAAGAAGCCTTGCAGCGCTTCAGCCGTGGCGCTGAAGAACAGGCGCGCAAGGCGGCCCAGGCGCTGGGCTTCTATCAGCCACAGATCGCCAGTGATGTGAAAGGCGGCAAGAACCCGCGCCTGATCCTCACCATCGACCCCGGCGAGCCGATTCATTTGCGCAACGTGACCATTCGGGTTGACGGCCAGGCCGCGAGCCTCAAGGCCTTTCGCGTGCCTGAAAGCAGCGAACTCAAATCCGGCGCCGTGCTCAACCACGGCAATTACGAAGACGCCAAGCGTCTGATCCAGAACCAGGCCTCACGCTACGGCTTTTTCAGTGGGCGCTTTACCAGTCAGAAACTTTTGGTCGATCCCCAGGCGGGCGTCGCCGATATCGAACTCATCTACGACAGCGGCGCGCGTTACACCATGGGCAAGGTCAGCTTCGCCGGCGACACGCCCTTTGATGAAGACCTGCTGCAGCGCATGGTGCCGTTCAAAAACGGCGCGCCTTACGATTCCGAACTCATCGCCGAACTCAACCAGAACCTGCAATCGAGCGGCTTCTTCGAGGCTGTGCGCGTGGACGCCACGCCCGCCGCCTCGGCCAATGATGTGATTCCGGTGGCGGTGCAACTGGAAACCCGCAAACCACGCACCATGGGCCTGGGCCTCGGTTACTCCACCGACGTCGGCCCGCGTGGCAAAGCCAACTGGACCCGCCACTGGGTCAACCCCCAGGGCCACAGCTATGGCTGGGAAGCCGAATTGTCGGCCCCACGGCAAAACGTCGGCCTGTGGTACGACATTCCGTTGGACCCGCCGCTGACCGACAAACTGCGCTTTGCCGGTGGTTACCAGAATGAAGAAATCGCCAATACCGACACCCTGAGCAAGCTGCTCACCCTGGGGCCTGAATGGCACAGCAAATTGCCCAGCGGCTGGACACGCGTCATCTCGCTCAAGTACCAGCGCGAAGAATACCGCCTGGGTAATGACTCGGGCCTCAGTAATCTGGTGATGCCTGGGATCAACTATTCCTACCTGCGCAGCGACAACCGTATCGACCCTCACCATGGCTATCGTTTGATGTTCGATACCAAAGTTGCCAAAGAAGGCCTGGGTTCCGACACCAACCTGCTGTACGGCACAGCGACGATCAAAGGCTTGACCACCCTGTGGGATAACCACCGCTTCCTGGGCCGTGCGCAGTTCGGCGGCAGTGCCACCAACGGCTACAGGTCCGTGCCACCCTCGCTGCGCTTCTTCGCCGGTGGTGACCAAAGCGTACGCGGTTACGAATACCAGACGCTGTCGCCCGAGAACGACCGTGGTGACCGCATCGGTGGTCGATACATGATGGCCCTGAGCGCCGAGTATCAATATTCCATCGCCGAAAAATGGCGGATCGCGACCTTTATCGACCAAGGCAATTCCTTCAACACCCTGGAAATGCCCAGCCTGAAAACCGGTGTGGGCGTGGGCGTGCGCTGGGTGTCGCCGGTCGGGCCGATTCGCCTCGACCTGGCCCATGCCCTCGAAGATCCGGGCGGCATTCGTTTGCACTTTTCCATGGGGCCTGAGCTGTGATGCGTGGTTTGAAAATAGCGGGGCTGGCCATTGTGGCGGTCCTTGCCTTGGTGTTGTTGGCGCTGTGGACCGTGCTTGGCACTCAAGCAGGCAGCCGCTGGGCCTTGGGCCAGGTGCCGGGTTTGAGCGTGGAGAATTTCCAGGGGCACCTGGGCGGTCAGTGGAGCGCCGACCATCTCCTGTGGCAGCAAGACACCAGTCGGGTCGAGCTCAATGCACCGAAGTTTGATTGGTCACCGGGCTGCTTGCTGCGCATGACGTTGTGCATCAATCAGCTGGATGTGGAGCAGGTCAGCCTGCAATTCCCGCCGAGCAATGAGCCGAGCAGCGGCCCCATCTCCTTGCCGGATTTGAAGTTGCCGGTTGCCATCCAATTGGGCGACGTTCGCGTCGGTAGCCTGCTGTTTAACGGCAGCGAAGAACTCAAGGGCTTGCAACTGGCGGCGCATTGGACGGCGGCGGGCATGCAGATCGACTCGGTGCATTTGCAGCGTGATGATCTGGTGCTGGACCTGGCCGGCTTGCTGCAGCCTACTGGCAACTGGCCGTTGAGCGCCACCGGCAACCTGAGCCTGCCGTATGCGCCCGGCGGCGCGCCGTGGAAGGTTGCGCTCAAGGTCGACGGCGACTTGCTCAAGACCCTCACGCTGGATGCCGACAGCAGCGGCTACCTGCCCGCCAAACTCAGCGGCGAGCTGCAACCGCTGGTGGAGAACCTGCCTGCCCAATTACGCATCACCGCCGACGGCTTCAAACCCAGCGCCGATTTGCCCGATACCCTGCAACTCAATCAACTGGACCTCACCGCCAAGGGCGACCTGAGCAACGGCTATCAACTACTGGGCAAGGCCGTGCTACCTGCGCAAAAAGGTCCGGTGGACTTGCTGCTGCAAGGCAAGGTCGACGCCAAAGGTGCGCAGATCGCTGGCCTGGATTTGACGGCCGGCGACAAACAAAGCCTCAAGCTCAGCGCCAATCTGGACTGGCAACAAGGCTTCAGTGCCGACGCCAAGATCGACTGGCTGGATTTCCCCTGGCACCGCCTCTACCCACTGATCGACGAGCCGCAGGTGGCATTGCGCACCTTTAATGGTGAAGTCTTCTACAAAGACGGCAACTACCTGGGCAACCTCAAGGCCGACCTCGACGGCCCGGCCGGCAAGTTCAATGTGGTCACGCCGTTCAGTGGCGACCTCAAGCAAGTCTTCCTGCCTGAGCTTAAATTGACGGCGGGCCAGGGCAAGGCCGAAGGCCACCTGAACCTGCAATTTGCCGACGGCATTGCCTGGGACACCGCGCTGGATCTGTCGGCGTTGAACCCGGCGTACTGGGTCGCTGAGTTGCCTGGCACCTTGGCTGGTCCCTTACGCAGCAAAGGCGAGTTCAAAAATGAACAGCTCAAGCTCAATGCCGACCTCGATCTCAAGGGCCGTTTGCGCGGCCAAACCGCCGTGCTGGCGGCCAAGGCCGAAGGCGCGGGTGAGCAATGGACGCTGGCCAACCTGGATATCCGCCTAGGTGATAACCGCATCAACGGCAGTGGCAGCCTGCAACAGCGCCTGGCCGGGCAGATCGACATCAAGCTGGCGCGCCTAGCCCAGCTGTGGCCGCAGTTACGTGGGCAAATCAATGGGCGTGTGGATGTCGCCGGCACATTGAAGGCGCCACAGGGCAAGCTCGACCTCAAGGGGCAGCAACTGGCGTTCGCCGATAACCATCTGCAAAGCCTCAACCTTGGCGCCACGCTCGACAACGCCCAGCGCGCGAAGATCGACCTCAAGGGCAGCGGCATCCAAGCCGGTGAGACCCAGGTCGGCACCCTGACCGCCAGCGCCCAAGGCGATATCAAGAGCCAGAAAGTCCAGCTGGACCTGGCTGGCCCCTTGGTCAAACTGGCCCTGGCCTTGGACGGTAACCTCGACAAAGGCAACTGGCGCGGGCGCCTGGCCAGCGGTGATGTACAAGCCGGCGGCCAGGACTGGAAGCTGCAAGCCCCGGCAAAAATCGAGCGTTTGGCCGACGGTAAGCTGACCTTTTCCGCCCACTGCTGGGTGTCCGGCCCTGCAAGCCTGTGCGGTGAAGACCAACGGCTGATGCCGGAGCCGAAGCTGCGCTACCACCTCAAGCAATTCCCCATCGACAGTCTGGCGGCTTTTTTGCCTAAAGATTTTGCCTGGCAGGGTAAGCTCAATGCCGATGTTCAACTGGACCTGCCCGCCAGCGGCCCTAAAGGTGTGATCGCGGTGGATGCCAGCGGTGGCACCTTGCGCGTCAAGGACAAGGACCAGTGGCTGGACTTCCCCTATGACACTCTGAAACTGGAAACCACCCTTAATCCCCAGCGCATCGACACCCAGCTGAATTTCCGCGGCGGCAAGCTTGGCGAGTTGCTGTTGCAGGCACAGATCAACCCGTTGCCGAAGAACAAGCCGATCACCGGTACTTTCAGCCTCAACGGCCTGGACCTCGCCGTGGCGCGGCCGTTTGTGCCGATGGTGGAAAAACTCAACGGCAAGCTCAACGGCAACGGCCGCATCTCCGGTGGGTTGCTGGCGCCGCAGGTCAACGGCAGCGTGAACCTGGTGGGCGGCGAGGTCTCCGGGCCTGAGTTGCCGATCAGCCTTGAAGGCTTGAACGTGCAGGCGTTGATTGCCGGCGAAAGCGTGCAGTTGAACGGTGCTTGGCACAGCGGCAAGGCCGGGCAGGGCAGCCTCAAGGGGCAGATCGACTGGGGCCAGGCCCTGGTGGTGGACCTTAGCCTGCAAGGCTCGAAACTGCCGGTTACAGTGGAGCCTTATGCGGCGCTGGAAGTGGCGCCGGACCTGAAAATCAGCCTTAAAAACGACAAGTTGGCGATTGCCGGCAAGGTGCACATCCCGCGTGGCGATATCACTGTGCGTGAACTGCCACCGTCGACGGTCAAGGTGTCGGATGACACGCTGATCGTCGGCAGCCAGACCGAAGAGGGCAAGCCGCCGATGGCAATGGCCATGGACATCGACGTGGTGGTGGGCGAGGACCAGCTCAACTTCGCCGGCTTCGGCCTCACCGCCAAGGTGCAGGGCCAGGTGCATATCGGCGACAACATGGACACCCGTGGCGAGCTGTGGCTCAACGACGGTCGTTACCGCGCTTATGGGCAGCGGCTCAACGTGCGGCGCGCTCGGCTGTTGTTTGCAGGGCCGCTGGACCAGCCGTTCCTGGATATCGAAGCGATACGCGTGGTCACCGAGCCGTCCAGGACCGTGACCGCCGGTATTCGTCTGAGCGGCAGCGCCGAACAGCCGACCACGCAGATCTTCTCCGAGCCAGCCATGCCCCAGGAGGATGCGCTGTCGTACCTGGTGCTGGGGCGTTCGCGTAACAACACCGGTGAAGACAACAACATGCTCGCCGAAGCCGCCTTGGGCCTGGGCTTGATGGGCAGTGCCGGGGTGACTTCGGATATCGCCACTAAGCTGGGGATTCAGGACTTCGACCTCGACACCCAGGGCTCCGGCAATAACACTTCCGTGGTGGCCAGCGGCAAGATCACCGAGAAGCTCAGCCTGCGTTATGGGGTTGGGGTGTTTGAGCCGGCGAGCACCATTGCCTTGCGCTACTTGTTGAGCAAGAAGGTGTATCTGGAGGTGGCCAGTGGTGTGGCCAGTTCGCTGGATATTTTCTACAAGCGGGATTTCTAAACCCTTACGCCGTAAAAAATGTGGGGGCTGGCTTGTCTGCGATGGGCATGGGTATCTACGCAACTCGGGGTTAGGTAGATATGGGTACATATCCGTTGCTGTGGTAACGGCGGCTATTGGTTCCGCCCTTACGGCGGTCACTTTTGGAAAAGAGCCCCAAAAGTAACCAAAAGGGCTCTTGCCCCACCACTCGGCACCTCGCTTAGGCTCGGTGTGCCCTCACTCCGGCTTGAATCCGTGGGCCGCCGCCATGGGCCATCCTTGGCCCATCGCGGCTAACCCGGCGTCCTGCCGGGTTACCCACGGATTCAAGCCTGCGTTCGGCCATCGTGGTTAACGGGGCGCCTCAGATCAAGATCAAGATCAAAAGCAAGAGCACGGCGGCCTAGTAGCCGACCTGAGTGGTAGAAGCAAAAGCAGGGCAAAAACAGAGCAGAGCAGAAGCAGAGCACCACCCTATCTAGCTGATGTAATGAGATCCCAATGTGGGAGCGGGCTTGCTCGCGAAGGCGGTGGGTCAGCCAGCTCATGTGTAACTGACCCACTGAAGTGCGCCCCAAAAGTTGGACAGCTAATGGTTAGGCTACCGCGGACCGGGTTCTGTAAGCCACAGGGCTCAGTCCGCCAAGCTTCGTTTTGATTCGCTTATGGTTGTAGTAATGGATGTACTTATCCAGCCCGGCCTGCAGCTGAGCAACGCTGTCGAAGCTTTCCCGATAGTAAAACTCCGACTTCAGGGTACCGAAAAAGCTTTCCATTGTGGCGTTGTCATAGCAGTTCCCTTTGCGAGACATGCTCTGTTCCAACCCAGCTTTTTCCAGTTTTTCCCGATACTTTGAGTGTCGATAGTGCCAGCCCTGATCCGAGTGCAGCATGGGTTTGGCGCCTTCGGGCAAGCGCTCAAGGGCAAGCTCCAGCATGTCGCCTACCAAGGCGTATTGGGGGCGGACGGCGGTCTTATAGGCCACAATCTCTCCGTTGTACAAGTCCAGTACTGGGGACAGATACAGCTTTTTGCCGGCCACTTTGAACTCGGTGACATCGGTTACCCATTTCTGATTTGGTTGCTCAGCTTCGAACTGACGAGCCAGGATATTGGGCGATACCTCTCCCATTGGCCCTTTATACGATTTGTATTTTTTCGGTCGCACTGTGCATTTCAGGCCTAACTCTCCCATCAGCCGTCGTACCGTTTTACCGTTGATCAACGGCGTTTGCTTACGTAGCTCTAAAGTCATCCGACGGTAACCAAGGCGGCCCTCATTCTCGTCTTGGATAGTCTGGATAGAGGCTTTGATCGAGATAAACCGGTCCGCAACGCCCATCGCCTTGAGTTGGTAGTAGTACGTACTTCGCGCAAGACCTACCAGCTTGAGCAAATCACTCAAGGGGAAAGCTTGTTTGAGCTCAGTGACTAATCGGGCTTTTTCTTCGCTTCTCTCTCTCGCCTCATCACCGCCTCGCCCAACTCTCCAAGCTTTTTTAGGTAGGCGTTCTCCATGCGCAAATACTGCAGTTCATCGAGTAATGCCTTGTGTGCAAGCTGTGCGTCGGTGAGTGGGGTGGTAGTTTTACGCGGTTTAGAAGGCGGCTTGGGCATAGCGGTAATCGATCCTTTTTTCCCTGACTCCAGGGCTTCAATACCGCCACTGTAATACTGCTGTTGCCATCTGCCCACCTGGCTTGAGTTACCCAGGTTGAAGAGCGCCGCTGCGCGGCGCAAAGATAAGGAGTCGCGCCACATGCGTTGCAGCACTGAAAACTTGAACAAGGGACTGTAGCGTTCGCCGGTTCTGCTTAGACAGGCTTCGCCATGTAATCGGTAAGCCTCCACCCAACGACGAAGCAAGGTGGGATCCATTTGAAATTGAGCGGCTATGCGGCGAAAGCCTCGGCCCTGTTCAAGGAAAGTGGTAATGGCGGAAAGCTTGAACTGCGTCGTGTATTTGCTCATGAAAAGCCTCAGGAGTTGGACGGGTGTCCAACTTCTGGGGCGCACTTCACCACCGCCTTCGCGAGCAAGCCCGCTCCCACAATTTTGACCGAGTTTAGCTGTCAGCACCGTGGCACTCTGTTTTTCTGTGGGAGCTGGCTTGCCTGCGATGCAGACACCTCGGTGTATCAGGCATAACCAGTTGATGCCATCGCAGGCAAGCCAGCTCCCACATTAGATTGAGTTCAGCCACTAAGGTCAGGTCGGCTAGCAGGCCGCCTCGGTTTTGCTTTTGATTTAACCACTCAGGTCGGCTACTAGGCCGCCGTGCTCTTGCTTTTGATCTTGATCTGCTTTTGATCTTGATCTTAGGCGCCCCGTTAAACCACGCTGGCCGAACGCAGGCTTTGGAGCGTGGGTAAACCGGCAGGACGCCGGTTTAGCCGCGATGGGCCAAGGATGGCCCATGGCGGCGGCCCACGGTCCAAAGCCGGAGTGAGGGCACACCGAGCCTAGGCGAGGTGCCGAGTGGTGGGGCAAGAGCCCTTTTGGTTACTTTTGGGGCTCTTTTCCAAAAGTGACCCGCTGTAAGAGCGGAACCCATAGCAGCCGTTACCCAAATAACGGATATGTACCCCGCGCCCCCGCGACAACCAAAGAACTCAACCCATAAAAAGATGTGTAGATACCTATGCTGCGATGACCGTACATCAGTCGATGATTTATTGACTAACACACCGTCATCGCAGACAAGCCAGCTCTCACATTTGTTTGGACTACAGCCCACCTGCCGCCAAATTAGCAAGCAAGCTAATAATTCCATTTGACATTCGCTGCCTAAGCAGTAACATCTTGTCACACATTCACTGCCTAGGCAGTAATAAGGTGACTTTCGATGACCCACTTCACCCCTGACAGCTTTCGCAACTGCCACCTCGGCCTGTTGCTGGGCCGGGCGGCGCTGCTCAAAGACCGCATTATCGATACCCACATGGAACCCCACGGCGTCACCGCCGCACAGTTCAAGGTGTTGATCATCATTGCCCAGTTTGACGTCGACACCCCGGCCGAGCTGTGCCGCAACCTGTCGCTGGACAGCGGTTCCATGACCCGCATGCTCGACCGCCTGGAGCAAAAGGGCCTGCTGGCGCGCAAGCGTTCCGAGCAAGACCGGCGTCAGGTGCAGTTGGTACTCACCGAAGACGGCCAACGCTTGGCGGACATGCTGCCGCACATCGGCGCGCAGTCGATGAACGAACTGGCCGGCGCCCTAGAGCCCGGCGAGTTGCAAACCCTGGAAAAAATCCTCACGAAAATTCTGGTAGCTGCCGGTGACGCCATCGTCATCCAGCGGGTAGGTAATCAATGAACACACGCGCAGTTAGCCTGGTGCTGGTGGCGATGAGCATGGCCGGTTGTGCCAACTTCAGCGGCCTCGACACCCAAGGCCAACGCCTCGACGCTAACACGCTGCAAACCGGCAAATCCTTGAGCGGCGTGACCTTGTCCAGCGCCGCCTGGCCCACTGCTGATTGGTGGAAAAGCCTCGGTGACCCACAGCTCGACGGCCTGATCCACGAAGCCCTGCAAAACAGCCCGGACATGCAAGTCGCCAGCGCCCGTGCCCATCAGGCGCAAGCGGCGGCCTATGCTGCCGATGCCGCACGCATGCCGACCCTGGATGCCAGCGCCGGCGTGAGCCGTTCGCGCCTGGCCAAAGACCAGGACCCGCTGGGGCAGGGCGATGCCTACGCCACCGTGCGTAACATCGGCGCCAGCTTCAACTACAACTTTGACCTCTGGGGTGGCCAGCGCGCCGCCTGGGAAGCGGCCTTGGGCCAGGCGCGTGCCGCCGAAGTCGATCAGCAAGCCGCGCGCCTGACTCTGGCCGCCAACGTGGCCAAGGCCTACAGCGACTTGGGTCAGGCGCACATCGTGCGGGACCTGGCCACCGACGACCTCAAGCGCACCCGCCAGATGCTCGAGTTGAGTAAGCGCCGCCTGAGTTCCGGCATCGACAGCCAGTACCAGTACCAGCAGACCGAAAGCCTGGAAGCCAGCTCCCAGTCGCAATTGATCGATGCGGAAAAACAACTGCAAAGCGCCAAGATCGCCCTCGCCGTGTTGCTCGGCAAAGGCCCCGACCGTGGCAACGAGCTCAGCCGCCCGAATGTGTTGAAGCCCAGCGCCGTCGCCGTGCCTTCGGTGCTGCCGGCCGAGCTGTTGGGCCGTCGCCCGGACTTGATCGCCGCACGCTGGCGGGTGGAGGCGGCGAGCAAGAACGTCGCCGCGAGCAAAACCCGTTTTTACCCCAACCTCAACCTGAGCGCGAGCGCCGGGGCCGAGTCGTTGCTGGGCGATGCAATGTTTGGTTCGGCCAGCCGGTTCTTCAGCATTGCGCCGACCATTTCGTTGCCGATCTTCGATGGCGGCCGCCTGCGCGCCGACCTCGATGCGCGCGACGCTGATTACGACCTGGCCGTGGCCCAGTACAACAAAACCCTGGTGCAAGCCTTGGGCGATATCGGCAACACCCTCTCGCAATTGCGTGATACCGGTCGGCAGATCCAGGCCCAGCAACACGCTGCGGACATTGCCCAGCAGTCCTACGACACCGGGGTTCAGCGCTATAGCTCAGGGATCGGGAATTACCTGGATGTACTCAGTATCGAGCAGCAATTGCTGCAGGCCCAGCGTCAGTTGGCGACCCTGAATGCTGCGCAGATCGATCTGTCGATTCAATTGATGCAAGCCCTGGGTGGCGGGTTCAACGCCGATAA
This sequence comes from Pseudomonas sp. ArH3a, assembly GCF_022648765.1. Taxonomy (NCBI): domain Bacteria; kingdom Pseudomonadati; phylum Pseudomonadota; class Gammaproteobacteria; order Pseudomonadales; family Pseudomonadaceae; genus Pseudomonas; species Pseudomonas sp. ArH3a. Next base: position 4,349,432 of record NZ_CP080330.1, on the reverse strand, counting down.
CGTGGCCGTAACCACCCCCGCTACACGCACGGAATAATTTGAGGTATTTGTGATGGCCACTGCCGAAAACACTAACGCAACAGAGCAACCCAAAGACAACAACCCGCGCAAACGCAAAATCATGCTGCTCAGCCTGGCGCTGATCGTCATTCTCGGCGTCATCGGCGTGTGGGCCTGGTATGAGCTTTACGGGCGTTTCAACGAAAGCACCGACGATGCCTATGTGAACGGCAACGTGGTGGAAATCACCCCGCTGGTCACCGGCACCGTGGTCAGCATCGGCGCCGACGATGGCGATTTGGTCCACGAAGGCCAGGTGCTGATCAACTTCGACCCGAATGACGCCGCGGTCGGCCTGCAAAGTGCCAAGGCCAACCTGGCGCGCACCGTGCGCCAAGTGCGGGGCTTGTACAGCAACGTGGATGGCATGAAAGCCCAAGTGCTGGCCCAGCAGGCCAACGTGCAAAAGGCCCAGGACAACTACAACCGTCGTAAGAACCTCGCCGCCGGCGGCGCGATTTCCCAGGAAGAACTGTCCCATGCCCGTGACGACCTGACCTCGGCGCAAAACGCCCTGGCCAACGTACAGCAGCAATTAAAGACCTCCAGCGCGCTGGTAGACGACACGGTGATTTCGTCGCACCCGGACGTGCAGGCCGCCGCCGCACAACTGCGCCAGGCTTACCTGGCCAACGCGCGCAGTACCTTGATCGCACCGGTCACCGGTTACGTGGCCAAGCGCACCGTGCAACTGGGCCAACGCGTGCAGCCGGGCACCGCGTTGATGGCGGTGATCCCGCTGGACCAGCTGTGGATCGATGCCAACTTCAAGGAAACCCAGCTGCGCGATATGCGTATTGGTCAGCCGGTGGACATCGAGTCGGACATCTACGGCAGTGACGTGAAGTTCAGCGGCACCGTGGACAGCCTGGGCGCCGGTACCGGCAGCGCGTTTGCCCTGCTGCCGGCGCAGAACGCCACCGGTAACTGGATCAAGATCGTGCAACGGGTGCCTGTGCGTATCCACATCAACGCCGACGAACTGGCCAAGCACCCGCTGCGCGTAGGCTTGAGCACCCTGGTCAATGTGGACCTGCACGATAAGAGCGGCCCAGTGCTGGCGCAACAGGCGCCGCAAAAGGCCTCGTTCACCACCAACGTGTATGACCGCCAATTGGCCGAAGCCGATGCCATGATCACCCAGTTGATCCATGACAACAGCCTCGCCGCGCCTAAGGCTGTGCAACGCTGATGAGCAATAACGCCTCGTTCACGCCACCCAGCCTCTTGATGGCCACTATTGGCCTGTCGCTGGCGACCTTTATGCAGGTGCTCGACACCACCATCGCCAACGTGGCGTTGCCGACCATTTCCGGCAACCTCGGCGTGAGTTCGGAGCAGGGCACCTGGGTGATCACCTCGTTTGCGGTGAGCAACGCCATCGCCTTGCCACTCACCGGCTGGTTGAGCCGGCGCTTTGGTGAGGTGAAGCTGTTTTTGTGGGCGACCATCCTGTTTGTGCTGGCATCGTTCCTCTGCGGTATTTCCACCTCGATGCCCGAGCTGATCGGCTTTCGAGTACTGCAAGGTTTGGTCGCCGGGCCGTTGTACCCGATGACCCAGACGTTGCTGATCGCGGTCTACCCGCCTGCGAGGCGCGGCATGGCCCTGGCGTTACTGGCGATGGTCACGGTGGTGGCGCCGATTGCCGGCCCGATCCTCGGCGGCTGGATCACCGACAGCTACAGCTGGCCGTGGATCTTCTTTATCAACGTGCCCATCGGCATCTTTGCGGTGATGGTGGTGCGTTCGCAGCTGAAGAAACGCCCGGTGGTCACCAGCTACCAGCCGATGGATTACGTCGGCCTGCTGAGCTTGATCGTCGGTGTCGGTGCCTTGCAGATCATCCTCGACAAGGGCAACGACCTGGACTGGTTCGAATCCAACTTCATCATCATTGGTGCAGTGATTTCGGCGATAGCCCTGGCGGTGTTCGTCATTTGGGAAATGACCGATAAGCACCCGGTGGTCAACTTGCGGTTGTTTGCCTACCGCAACTTCCGCATCGGCACCATCGTGTTGGTGCTGGGTTATGCGGGGTTCTTCGGCATCAACCTGATCCTGCCGCAATGGCTGCAAACCCAGATGGGCTACACCGCCACCTGGGCCGGCCTGGCGGTGGCGCCGATCGGCATTCTGCCGGTGCTGATGTCGCCGTTTGTCGGCAAGTACGCGCACAAGTTCGACCTGCGCTTGCTGGCGGGCCTGGCGTTCCTGGCGATTGGCTTGAGCTGTTTCATGCGCGCCGGTTTCACCAACGAGGTGGACTTCACCCACATCGCCTTGGTGCAGTTGTTCATGGGGATTGGCGTGGCGCTGTTCTTCATGCCGACCTTGAGCATCTTGATGTCCGACTTGCCGCCGGCCCAAATTGCCGATGGCGCGGGTCTTGCGACCTTCCTGCGGACCTTGGGCGGCAGTTTTGCGGCGTCGTTGACCACCTGGATCTGGATTCGCCGCGCGGACCAGCACCATGCGTACATGAGCGAGAACATGACCACCTACGACTCGGCGACCCGCGATGCTTTGCAGGCGCTCGGTGGGGCAGGGCACAAGGCCTATGCGCAGTTGGACCAGATCCTCACCAGCCAGGCGTACATGATGTCCACCGTGGATTACTTCACGTTGCTGGGGTGGATGTTCATGGGCTTGATCGTGATTGTGTGGCTGGCCAAGCCGCCGTTTGCGGCGAAGGCGGGGCCGGAGGCGTCCGGGCACTGATCTGCAAAGTGTGAAATGCAATCAAGTGTGTGAGCTGGCTTGCCTGCGATGCAGGCACCTTGGTACATCAGATACACCGAGGCGATGCTATCGCAGGCAAGCCAGCTCCCACAAAAGCCTGCTTGCACATTTGATGTGTGTTGTGGGATTCAGGCCCCGGGCAACGCCAGCTGCGGGTTGACGAAGTCAAACGCCGCCAACTGAAACCCTTGCTCATCCACCTGCAACGCCCAGCCCTGCTTGTCCCAATCCCCCAGCACAATACGCTTGGCCGCCTGGTCACCAATCTGCAACTTATGAATGGCGGGGCGGTGCGTGTGGCCGTGGACCAGGGTGCGTACGCCAAATTGCTGCATCACCCGCGGCACTTCCTCGGGTGTCACATCCACAATGTCGTTGGCCTTCATGCGTACCTGGGCGCTGCTCTCGCTGCGCAGCTTGCGCGCCAGCGCGTGCCGGGTGCGCAAGGGCAGGTGCCGCAGGATAAACAGCACTATCGGGTTACGCAGGACCCGCCGCAGCTTCATATAGCCGACGTCGCGGGTGCAGAGGCTGTCGCCGTGCATCAACAGCACAGGCTCGCCTGCGAGCTGCACGACACTCGGGTCCTTGAGCAAGGTGGCGCCTGCGGCTTTGCAGAACGCCTTGCCGATCAGGAAGTCGCGGTTGCCGTGCATGATGAAAATGGGGGTGCCGCTGTCGCTCAGCTCGCGCAGCGCCGCGCAAATCGAACGCTGGAACGGTGTCATCCCATCGTCGCCAATCCAGGCTTCAAAAAAGTCCCCCAGAATGTACAACGCCTGGGCGCCACGGGCGCGGCCGTGGAGCAAATCCAGAAACGCCCGGGTTATATCCGGGCGCCCCTCTTCCAGATGCAAATCTGAAATCAGCAATATCACCCAACGATCTCGGCTTTCTCGACGATAACGTCTTCTACCGGAACGTCCTGGTGACCGGCTTTACCGGTGGTCTGCACGCCTTTGATCTTGTCAACGACGTCCTGGCCTTCGGTGACTTTACCGAACACGGCGTAGCCCCAACCCTGCACGTTCTTGCCGCTGTGGTTCAGGAAGGCGTTGTCGGCCACGTTGATGAAGAACTGTGCGGAGGCCGAATGCGGCTCCATGGTACGGGCCATGGCCACGGTGTATTTGTCGTTGGAAAGGCCGTTGTCCGCTTCGTTCTGGATGCTTGGACGCTTGTCTTTCTTTTCTTTCATGCCAGGCTCGAAACCGCCGCCCTGGACCATGAAGTTGCCGATGACACGGTGGAAAACGGTGTTTTCGTAGTGGCCAGCATTCACGTATTCGATGAAGTTGGCGACGGTGATCGGCGCTTTCTCGGCGTTCAGCTCGATGACGATGTCACCGTGGTTGGTGGTCAGTTTGACTTGAGTCATGTTCACTACTCTTTTCAGGGAATTCGTGGGTTTGGACGCCTGGGCGCCGCTACCGGTTTGGCTGAATGTGTGCCAAGGCGCGCAGTTTAGCGTGACCAGCAGGAATTTCGAGGTGGTTTTTTACCGCCCCAGTCATTAAAGCAGTAATTAAAGCAGCAGTTTTTGGTCGTGGCCTGTCAGTGTCTTGACTGCTTCGGCTATTATGAGCCCTTTGTTTTATCTGGCCCCACCCGGCCACGAACCTGTCTGTTCAAGGATCCTATGAGCAAGCCCACTGTCGACACTACCTCGAATTCCAAGGCCGGACCTGCCGTCCCGGTCAATTTCCTGCGCCCGATCATCCAGGCGGACCTGGATTCGGGCAAGCACACGCAGATCGTCACCCGCTTCCCGCCAGAGCCCAACGGCTACCTGCACATCGGTCACGCCAAGTCGATCTGTGTGAATTTCGGCCTGGCCCAGGAGTTCGGTGGCGTTACGCACCTGCGTTTCGACGACACCAACCCGGCCAAGGAAGACCAGGAATACATCGACGCCATCGAAAGCGACATCAAGTGGCTGGGCTTCGAATGGTCCGGTGAAGTGCGCTATGCGTCCAAGTATTTCGACCAGTTGTTCGACTGGGCAGTGGAGTTGATCAAGGCTGGCAAGGCCTACGTTGACGACCTGAGCCCGGAACAAGCCAAGGAATACCGTGGCAACCTGACTGAGCCTGGCAAGAACAGCCCGTTCCGCGACCGTTCGGTCGAAGAGAACCTGGACTGGTTTGCCCGCATGCGCGCCGGTGAGTTCCCGGATGGCGCCCGTGTACTGCGCGCCAAGATCGACATGGCCTCGCCGAACATGAACCTGCGCGACCCCATCATGTACCGCATCCGCCATGCCCACCACCACCAGACCGGTGACAAGTGGTGCATCTACCCGAACTACGACTTCACCCACGGTCAGTCGGACGCCATCGAAGGCATCACCCACTCGATCTGCACCCTGGAGTTCGAAAGCCATCGCCCGCTGTACGAATGGTTCCTTGACAGCCTGCCGGTACCGGCGCACCCGCGTCAGTACGAATTCAGCCGCCTGAACCTGAACTACACCATCACCAGCAAGCGCAAGCTCAAGCAACTGGTCGATGAAAAACACGTGTTTGGCTGGGACGACCCACGCATGTCGACGCTGTCGGGCTTCCGCCGCCGCGGCTACACCCCGGCGTCGATCCGTAACTTCTGCGACATGGTCGGCACCAACCGTTCCGACGGCGTGGTCGATTTCGGCATGCTCGAGTTCAGCATCCGCCAGGACCTCGACGCGAACGCCCCGCGCGCCATGTGCGTGCTGCGGCCGTTGAAAGTCGTGATCACCAACTACCCGCAAGACAAGGTCGACAACCTCGAATTGCCGCGTCACCCGCAGAAAGAAGAACTCGGCGTGCGCAAGCTGCCGTTCGCGCGTGAAATCTACATCGACCGCGATGACTTCATGGAAGAGCCGCCAAAAGGCTACAAGCGCCTGGAGCCGAATGGCGAAGTGCGCCTGCGCGGCAGCTACGTGATCCGTGCCGATGAAGCAATCAAGGACGCCGATGGCAACATCGTTGAACTGCGCTGCTCGTACGACCCAGAAACATTGGGCAAGAACCCTGAAGGCCGTAAGGTCAAGGGCGTGGTGCACTGGGTGCCGGCCGCTGCCAGCATCGAGTGCGAAGTACGTCTGTACGATCGTCTGTTCCGCTCGCCGAACCCTGAGAAGGCCGAAGACAGCGCCAGCTTCCTGGACAACATCAACCCTGACTCGCTGCAAGTTCTCACAGGTTGTCGTGCCGAGCCATCGCTTGGCGACGCACAGCCGGAAGACCGTTTCCAGTTCGAGCGCGAAGGTTACTTCTGCGCGGATATCAAGGACTCCAAACCTGGTCAGCCGGTATTCAACCGTACCGTGACCTTGCGTGATTCGTGGGGCCAGTGATTAAGTCTTAAGGGATTCAACGTGCTAACGATCTACAACACGCTCAGCAAGACCAAAGAAGTCTTCAAGCCCCTGGATGGCAACAAGGTGCGCATGTACGTGTGCGGCATGACCGTGTACGACTACTGCCACATCGGCCACGGCCGCAGCATGGTTGCCTTCGACCTGGTGACCCGCTGGTTGCGTTTCAGCGGCTATGACTTGACGTATGTGCGCAACATTACCGACATCGACGACAAGATCATCAACCGTGCCAACGAAAACGGCGAGTCGTTCGACGCGCTGACCGAGCGCATGATCGCCGCCATGCATGAGGACGAGGCGCGCCTCAACATCCTCAAGCCGGACATGGAACCGCGCGCCACGGATCATATCCCTGGCATGCACGCGATGATCCAGACCCTGATCGACAAGGGTTACGCCTACGCCCCGGGCAATGGCGACGTGTACTACCGTGTCGCTAAGTTCATGGGCTACGGCAAGCTGTCGCGTAAGAAAATCGAAGACTTGCGCATTGGTGCGCGTATTGAAGTCGACGAAGCCAAGCAAGACCCGCTCGACTTCGTGCTGTGGAAAGGCACCAAGCCCGGCGAGCCGAGCTGGGAGTCGCCATGGGGCGCCGGGCGTCCGGGCTGGCACATCGAATGCTCGGTGATGTCGACCTGCTGCCTGGGTGACACCTTCGACATTCATGGCGGCGGCAGCGACCTCGAGTTCCCGCACCACGAAAACGAAATCGCCCAAAGCGAAGCCGCCACCGGCAAGACCTACGCCAATGCCTGGATGCACTGCGGCATGATCCGCATCAATGGCGAGAAGATGTCCAAGTCCTTGAACAACTTCTTCACCATTCGCGACGTGCTGGAAAAGTACCATCCGGAAGTGGTGCGTTACCTGCTGGTGTCCAGCCACTACCGCAGCGCGATCAACTACTCGGAAGACAACCTCAAGGACGCCAAAGGCGCCCTGGAGCGTTTCTACCATGCGTTGAAAGGCCTGCCGGCCGTGGCGCCTGCGGGCGGTGAAGCGTTCGTTGCGCGGTTTACCCAAGTCATGAACGACGACTTCGGCACACCGGAAGCCTGCGCGGTGCTGTTTGAGATGGTGCGTGAGATCAACCGCTTGCGTGAGACGGATCTCGACGCAGCGGCGGGGCTTGCGGCGCGCTTGAAAGAGCTGGCTAGCGTCTTGGGTGTTCTGCAGATGGAAGCCGATGACTTCCTGCAAGCGGGCGCTGAAGGGCGTGTGGATGCGGCTGAGGTTGATGCGCTGATTCAGGCGCGTTTGGCTGCTCGGGCTAATAAAGATTGGGCGGAGTCCGATCGGGTTCGTGACCAACTGACCGCGATGGGTGTGGTGTTGGAAGACGGCAAGGGTGGGACGACGTGGCGGTTGGCTGATCAAGCCTGATTTACCCGCTGAATAAAAAACGCCCCGACTGGTTCGGGGCGTTTTTTTTGGATCGTTCCCACGCTCTGCGTGGGAATGCCGCCCCGGACGCTTTGTGTCGCGCTTTTAGCGAACGCCTCAAACCCTGAATACGGTGACGCGGAGCGTCACGGGATGCATTCCCACGCGGAGCGTGGGAACGATCAACCGCTTCACTATCGCTATCGGAGTATCAGGTACGCCCCGGACGTGCTGACTTCATAAGCGCTGCCCGCTGCGCCGTCATGGATCGTCTGGTGGTATTTGCCTTCTTTGAAATGCAGAGCAACGCCATCATCTACCGCGTACGCAGGCCGTATACCCTGAAGACGAACAAGCTCGACAAACGATGCTTCCCTTCCTGCCTCTGAGCTGAAGTGGGGACACAACGCTCCAGGAAGTAAGCCCAAACCCTCGACCAGCGCGAAGGCCCCCCCTGAGTCAGAGTGCCCATAGTCAAACCAGCAAATGGCCCCGGCACTGACACCACACAGCACTTTGCCGTCTTCCCACGCCTCCTTAAGAAGCTCTGCAACGCCAAACTCGCGCCAGATAGCCAACATGGCTCGCGTATTCCCACCTGGCACATAAACGATATCGGCCTGTTCAAACAACGACGAAATATGCTCTGCGCTGGGAAACGGCGATATGAAAAACGTCAGCGTGGTGACGGCGCAACCCGCGCCTTCGTATTTGGCGATAAAGTCGGAAATCTTGACCCTGTCATCGCCATTGGCGGTAGAGATGTACAGAGCGGTGGGATGTAATTTGCCCGAAGACGAGACGATCTGTTCGTCAATACGCGTCATGCGCGTCATGTCCTCGGGGGATTCGCCACCCATAACAATGATGTGCTTATCCACGGTGGCCTCCGGTTGTCTTGAGCTGCCCGAATCTGAGCGTCAGGCTGATTCAGGCGACCTGATACGTGCTCTGCACAAACCCATTGTCCGACACATACGTGCCGACATGGCGCAGTTCACGCTCACTGCCGACCTGGCTGAACAAGGGCAGCCCTTGGCCCAACAACACCGGAATACGGGTGATGATCAACTCATCGATCAGGCCTGCTTCAAGAAACGCCTGGATCGTTTGGCCTCCGTCGATATAGAGGTGTTTCATACCGCGCTCGGCTAACTGTTCCACGAGGGTGGTTACGCCCGCTGACATCATCTCAACCTTGCCTCGCACATGCGCAGGCAGCTCGAATGATTGGTGCGAGAGGGCGATGACAGGCGTGCCTTCATAGGGCCATTCCGGGAAGGATAAGACTTTCTCCAGGGTTTTACGGCCCATCACCAGCGCATCGACCGTGGCGATGAAGCTTTCATACGTCACGCCGTTCAGCTGCGCAGCTTCGTACTCCGGCCGGTGCAACCACTCGATGTCACCGTCTGGCCGAGCAATAAAACCGTCGAGGCTTACTGCGATAAAGACGGAGCATTTGATATCCATTAGACGTAGACCTCCTTAAACACATAGTCATTGGCAGCTTTGCACCCACCGACTGTATCCCAAACGCTGCAATACCCGCCAACTGCTCAACCGTCGCACCGCCTTTGCTGGCGATTCATGCCGCTGAGGGGGCTATTTCCTAGGGGCTTGCAGAAAATACATTTGTTTTGACGCCCGCCGAACCATGGTTTTAGATGTCCGCCACGACCAAACTCATGAAGAAACCGGCGGACATCTAAATGGATTGTATTTTTTGCAGCATTGTCCGAAAGACCTCTCCAGCCCACATTCTATGGGAGGACGAACACCACATGGCGTTCCTGTCGATCTTCCCGAACACACCGGGTTTCAGCGTGGTGATCCCCAAACAGCATTACGGCAGCTACGCGTTCGCGCAGTCGGATGCGGTGTTGTCGGCGCTGATCGTGGCCTCCAAGAAGGCGGCGCTGCAGATTGACCGGGCGTTTCCTGACGTGGCACGCACGGGGATGATGCTGGAAGGCTATGGGGTGGATCACTTGCACGCGAAGCTGTTTCCCATGCATGGCACGGGGCAGGACAGTGCGTTCAAGCCTATCAGTTCCAAGGTGGATAAGTTTTTTGAGGCGTATGAGGGTTACATCTCATCCCACGATTTTGTGCGGGCCGATGATGCCGAATTGGCGCAGCTGGCGGCGCATATTCGATCGTTCGGCTGAAGATCATCCAGTGGTATTTGCCATTTTTGAAATGCAAAGCAACGCCATCGTCGACTGCATAGGCGCGCTTTAATCAGAGTGCCCCGCGCCAAGCCAGCAAATGGCTCCGGCACTGACACCACAGAGTACTTTGCCGTTTTCCCACGCTTGCTTAAGAAGACCTGCACAGGCAAAAGGCGAAAGGAAAAACGCCAGCGTGGTGACGGCGTACCCCGTGCCTTCATATTTGGCGATGAAGTCGGACACCTTGATCCTGTCACCACCATTGACTGTAGACCTACAAAAAACGGTGGGCGGTCTTCGGCTGCCTGGATTGTTCAATGGGCGGATCGGAACTTTCTTATAGAGGGTGCGGGATTTTTTTCCTAGTTTGGCTGCAACGGTTCTTAGGACGAGGACACTTTTCAGTGGCTCTGTTGCAGAGGATTGATGATGCCAATTTCCCTTATGCCGTACGCCAAGCCTCAGAGTGGGTACCCATCGACCGCGGATAACTCACCTTCCACATTCGCTCCATCCTCCGAGCCTCCCCAACCTGCAAGCCAAAGCCTGGGCGGCTCCCCGTCGCTTGCACCGACAGACGATCAAAAACGACTGCCCGTGTTCCCGTCCATCGAAACACGTGGAGGCCTGAGATCGCCCGGGCGATTCGGGGAACCTTCTGATGACGCCGACCCTGTCGCTGCCCGGCGCGAGAAACGCGCGATTGTGAGCACGTCTGACAAACCTGCGCGCAACACGCTGGGCATGTGGGCGGGCCCGCACTCTCATTCCGCCGATACCGATAAAACCCTTCAGGCGCAGTTGATTGCGAAGATGGGCAGTGTGTCGGATTCGCTGGTGACCGTGCCCGAGCAGTCTCTGATTTCTCAGCCGTTCGAAATCTACAAGCGCGTGGTGAATCAGCCCGAGGTTTTAGCCTGGCTGAGGAGCAAGGGTTTTTCCCTGGACTCGGTGACTATCGGCAAAAACAGCGTATCGGGCCTTGTTACCCAGAATGGAGTGACCTCTCCTCAGACATTCACCCTGCAAGACACTTCCGGCTGGTGGCAGGTGTCGGCGCGCGTGATGCAAGCGCTTGAGGCGTTAGACCCCAAGCACAAGGGTGTGCCTTATGTGTCTATGAACAGCCAGCAAGTTTCGCGGAATGTGGCGAGCTTGTTTTATGGCGTCAGTGCGCCTTATACCGAGGATCAGGCGAGTGCGCTTGTGACAAGTCTGGTGGCAGGCTGGCCCGCGCTGTCTGCAGCAGAAACACGCAATCACCAACTCAGGTTTGAATGGTCAAAGCGGGGTATCAATGAGCTCGATGATCGAGAAAATCTCGCAGACGCTTTGGAGCGCGCGGCGAAGGGCGTTGCGGACAATGGGCCATTATCGTTAGCGGGTACCGAGTTCGAGGTCTCACGAACAAACCCCTTGAAGAGCGATCAAGAGGCCCGCAGGCGCTTGGCCGAGCTGATGGCACTTCCTGAAATGCAGGGTGTGCTGGCGGAGCTGGGGCAAACATTGCCGGACCAGACGGTTCGTATCAGCGAAGGTCGCCTGCAAGTGCTGCAACTGACCCCAAATCAGTGGCTGGATGTAGCTGTCAGTGATAGTTGGAGCCAGCCGTTGAAAGACGCATTGGCGGCAGTTGTCGTGCTGAGCGAACAGACGGGTAACGCGCTCTACTCAGACGATCGCCACGATCTGCGGCAAGTCGCGAGGTCGATGGGCCTGGATGCACTCGACACAGCAGGGCAGGCTCGCGCCGCTGCCAAATGGTTGCGCACCCAATTCGCCCCGACGACGCCTGTCGGCAATTATGCGAAATTACTTCCTCAGGAGTGGGCTGCGGGCACCTTGTCGGCTAGCGACAAAAGTACGTTGATTTCGTTGGCGACGAATCAGAAGTATGGAGCTAATACGATAGGGATCGAATTGGGTCGTCGGATCGTGACTCAAGTCGACCCGCAGGAAGCAGCAGCCAAGGCAGACCAGATCTGGGACGAATTACTCAACACCCCGCAGGCCCAGCAGTGGGGGCGGGAACTCGCCCAGGCGTTGGGTTGGTATAAGGGGGAGGGTGATGACGATATGGATGCCGCGGAGCGAAAAAGTCTGCTGACCTCCGCCATCATGCTCAGTGTTGACCCTAATGTTCCCGCTGCCCCAGGAAGTGCCGCCGGTTATCAATTTTACACCCCGGCCAATATGGGCCGTGAGATGGGGGCTGTACGCAAAGACTTTGAAAAACACTTGATCGAGAAAAAAGGCGTGAGCGTACGTGCTGCGCCGTTGGTGGCTCATCTGTTCCTGGCACACGCCGCACCTGAGTTTCTGGTGAAACCGGACCAGCAGGCGTCAGCAAAACTCCCTGTGCCGCTACTTCAGTCTCCAGAAAAAATACGTATAGGCAGCCCGGCGTGGATGACGGTTAGCCTGGGCAGTGCATTGGCCGACGTGTGGGGCGGCGCTGGAGCCAGTCGCGGCATGAGCCTGAATGAGCTTGGAGCACTGACCACCCAGGAGGCCGTTCTGCCGCAACAACAAGCTCTGGCTATAGCGCTTGGTGCTAAGCGGGTGCTCGATGTGGGGGTCATGACCGGTACTGTGCCCCGACGCAGCGACGGTAACTATACGCCCGGCGATTACCAGTTGGCGTCTGACGGCATTACTCGTCGTTCCGAGGCGGTCGAGCAATCCGTGGTCACCCTGGGGACTGCACCGCCCACCCGTAGCAGTCTGGCAATCAAGGCGCTGAAACGGGCGTTTCCTGAGTTGACTGACAGTGAGATAGAAACTGTCGAAGTGAAGAAGCCCCCAACTAAATACAGCCTCTCAGGTGTCGGCACAAATACTAAGTGGCTCACGTTGGTTGAGGCGTATGCAACGGGGGAACTGCATGAAAGTTGGCTTTCCTTCACCCATCCTCGGATTACACAAGCGCAATTTGACGCCCGCATAAAGACACTTGAGCCTATTGCCGGTCAGGTCGGGGGCGCAGTCAATCAATATCTAAGCGATGTCAAGGGAGCGATGCCCTCGCTTATGAAGATGACTCTTGCAGACTTACCTCTGGACGTTCGGCAGGCTATTGAGTGGGGGGATGTTCAGGTCTATAGGCTGCGTCGGGAAACCGGAGAGACGCAGAGCCAAGACGCTAACAAGGGAAATAAAGTAGCCCAGAATCGGGGGTGGTACGGGGTGCTGCTGCGGATCAAATACGAGGGAAAAACTCGGACGCTTGAGTATTTCCCAACGTCCGGGACGATTATTGATCGCACGGCCAGTTTGGCGGGAAAAAAATTGGACCTGAATGGGGGTGTCATTGAAGAAGATACCGTGTCCGCCTGGCGAAGTGGTACGAAGACACTTCGGTATTTGCGGGGCACTCAACAACCTTTTGATTTCAACGCACACCACACGGGGGAGGCCCCTCGTGACAAATACTCGTCGAAGGTCATCATTTCCAAAGTAGGGGTTTCCCTGGCAGGGTCGGCTTTGAAAGGGGCTGGTGACAACCGCAATGAGTGAGTGCCTGACACCTTTGGCTCCGCCAAAAGCCAGGCGATTATCGACGTTATACTTTCGGGTAATTACATAGGCAACTATAGCGGGCATCGCCAGGCACTCATTGATCATGCAAATGCAGTGCTGCCCAGTGAAGATAACGTCCGGGGCTACGTCAATCGTCTAATGAACAAAGAAAATGGTCGCGCGCTGGTGTCGATGATTTCGTTCATCGGCCCGTTGGTTGACATCTATGAGGGCAACATTAAGGACGGCTTGAAAGGCTTGGCAATTGATACGTTGCTGTTTATTGGCGCGGGAGGTTTACAGGCCGCCCGCAAAGCATGGAAGGCGATCAAGTTTGCATCACGCCTGAACAAGCAGGCATTTCGTGTCTCTGTTATTCAGGAAGGCACTGCATTGCTGCGTGGGATATTTAATCCGGGTGAAGGCTTCTTTGGTCTGCCGAACCACCCGAGTCGACTTGGAAATTTTCTAAGGCGTTCGCACAAGGGCGTTCCCGTCAGGATCGGGATGGGGGTGTTCGTACCTGTTGATCTTTTCGCAAAGGCTCGCTTTGCCAAGGATGCTGCTCCCACCGTATCCGAGATGCTCAAAAAGGCGAATGCCAAGCCTATGACGCCTGTAGAGGGCACGGTTAACGAGGTAACGCTGAAGGCTATCAAGGAGCAGGAAAAATGGTATGCGATCGATCCCGACAGCGGTTTGCCAGGCGGCTCGCCCCTGCCAGGCTTTACCCCTAAAACCCCTTAGTGCCGGCGGGCCGATGGAGTCGCTAGGCTGATTTTGATACGTCTTCAGCTCGGCGACTACTCACCTCGGCGGGTACGTCATCACCCGCCATACGCTTGCGAAACAGCCCCGTGCGCGCCAGCAGCAAGGTGGTCACCGGCACGGTGATCGCCAACAAAATCGGAATCAACCACCCGTGCAGCACCGGCGCGGACTTGAGCACCGAAAAGTAGATAATCGACGCCAGCGCCACACACCACGCGCCCAGCGTCGAGGCCAATGCCGGTGGGTGCATACGTTGGAAAAAGTCCTTCATGCGCAACAACCCAATCGCGCCGATCAGCGCAAACAGGCTGCTCAGCACCAGCAGCACCGCCACGATTACTTCAACCCATATCGGCATCATTCAATCACCTCGCCACGCAGCAGGAATTTCGCCAGGGCGAACGACCCGACAAAGCCAAACAGCGCAATCAGCAGCGCCGCTTCAAAGTAGGTGTCACTGGCGTAGCGAATGCCGAGCACCAGCATCATCAGCATCGCCAGGATGTACAGGTAGTCCAGCGCCAGTACCCGGTCCTGGGCCGAGGGGCCTTTGAACAGGCGCACCAGGGTCAGCGCCATCGCCAAGGAGAACAGGAACAGGCTGACCAGAATCGCATTGGAGAGCAGGGCGCTCATTCGAAGATCTCCATCAGGGGCCGTTCGTAGGCGTGTTTGAAGTGCTGGATAAACTGCGCTTCATCATCCAGGTCGAACACGTGGATCAGTAAAACACTGCGGTCCAGCGCCAGTTCCGACCAGACGGTGCCAGGCGTCACGCTGGTGATCATCGAGAGCACGGCCAGGCCATTGGCATTGCGCAGGTCCAGCGGGATCTTGATAAAGCGCGAGCGCGGTGCTCGTGAGCCGCACGTGAGCACGCCCCAGGCCACTTTCAGGTTGGAGATGATCACGTCGTGACCCACCAGGAAAAACAGGCGGATGATCACGCCAGGGCGGCGGATGCGAATCGGCAGCGGGCGCAGCGGCGCCATCAGCAGCGGCGCGAGAAAGCCCAGCAATGCGCCCAGCAGCAGGTTGCCGGGGCTGACCGACACGTTCAGTACCAGCCACAACAGCCACAACGCCAGCGACAGCCACGGGGCAGGGAGCAGACGCTTCATGGCTGCACCTCCAGGGCGGCGGCCTTGGCTTCAGGGCTCGGAATCGGGCGCGTCGCCATCACGGCCATCACGTAGTGTTCCGGGTTGTTCAGGCTATCGGCGGTGGCCTGGGTGTAGCGCATCAACGGTTCGGCCTTGAAGGTCAGCAGGATGCTCAGGCCGAGCAGGAAGAAGATCGGCAGGCACTCATAGCGGCGCAGCAGCGGCGAGGGGCGCTCTTCCGGGGTCCAGAAGCGCTGGATGCCCAAGCGTGCGAAGGCGATCAACGAGGCCAGGCCCGACAGAATCAGCAACGCCACCAAGCCCCAGGCAGCTGGGCGGATTGGCTCATCCACTGCGTTGCCCAGGCCCATAGGGTTAACCAGCGCACTTAGCAGGCTGAGCTTGCCGATAAACCCGGACAGCGGCGGCATGCCGATGATCAGCAGTGCACAGGCGACAAAGCTCAAGCCGAGGAAGGCCATGGTCCAGGGAATGACTTGGCCGACCACGGCTTTCTGCTCATCGTCCAGGTTCACGCCGGGACGCGGATGCAGGGATTCCATGGCTTTGGGCAGCGCATCGATTTCTTCATCCAGTGGCAGGTCATTGGCCGAACGCGAACGTTCGATCAATTCCGCCAGCAGGAACAGCGCGCTCAAGGCCAGCGTCGAGCTGACCAGATAGAACAACGCGCCGGCGGTCAGGCTGGGCTGGGCAAAACCCACAGCCGACAGCAGGATCCCGGCCGACACCAGAATGCTCAAACTCGCCATGCGTTCCAGCCGCTGCGCCGCCAGCATTGCCAGCGCCGCGCAGATGATAGTCGCCATGCCGCCGTACACCAGCCAGTCGCCGCCGAACAGCGCTGAGGCACCGGCCTGGCCGGAGAACAACAGGGTCCACAGGCGCAGCACGGTGTACACGCCGACTTTGGTCATGATCGCAAACATCGCCGCCACCGGCGCACTGGCCGAGGAATAGGCGGGCGCCAGCCAGAAGTTCAGCGGCCACATGCCGGCTTTGGCCAGAAAGGCTGTCGCCAGGATTGCCGCGCCTGCGTGCAACAGGCCGCGATCGGCTTCCGGCACCAGCGGGATTTTCAGCGCCAGGTCAGCAAAGTTCAGCGTGCCGGTGACCCCGTAGATCATCGCTGCGCCAATCAGGAACAGCGACGACGCCAGCAGGTTGATGGCGATGTAATGCAGCCCCGACGACACCCGCGCACGGCCCGAGCCGTGCAGCATCAAACCGTAGGACGCCGCCAGCAGCACCTCGAAGAACACGAACAGGTTGAACAGGTCTGCGGTGAGAAAAGCACCGTACAGGCCCATCATCTGGATCTGGAACAATGCATGGAAGCTGGTGCCCGCTCGGTCCCAGCGGGCCATGGCGAACAGCAGCGCACTCACGCCGATGATCCCGGTGAGCACCAGCATCATCGAAGACAGTTGGTCCACCACCAGCACAATACCGAACGGCACCTGCCAGTTGCCCGGCAGGTACACGCCAATCGAGCCGGGGCCGCCTTGCTGCGTCAAGTACAGCAGCAGGATAGCGATGCCCAGGCCGACGACGCTGGAGAACAGATTGATTTTGGCCTTCAGCGGGCGGCGTTTCTCGCCGAGCATCAGCATCAGCGCGGCGGTCAGCAACGGCAGCAGGATCGGCGCGACGATCAGTTGATTCATCCACGTCATTCCTTGGGCTCCCGGCCGTCTACATGGTCAGTGCCGGTCAGGCCCCGGGAGGCCAGCAGCACCACCAGGAACAACGCGGTCATGGCGAAGCTGATCACAATGGCCGTCAGCACCAGGGCCTGGGGCAGCGGATCGGTGTAGTGGAGCAGGTCTTGCGGCACGCCGTTCTTGATGATCGGTTCCTTGCCGATAAACAGGCTGCCCATGCTGAAAATGAACAGGTTGACCCCATACGACAGCAGGCACAGGCCCATCACCACTTGGAACGTCCGTGGCCGCAGGATCAACCAGACGCCGGAGGCCGCCAGGACCCCAATGGCAATTGCAATGACTTCTTCCATCAGGCGGCTCCTTCCGTTGCGGCAACCACTTTGGCCTGGTTGCTCGGTTTGTGGGCCCGCACGGATTGGTGACCGAGGGCGGTGAGCATCAGCAGCGTGGAACCGACGACCATGGCGTACACGCCGACGTCGAAGAACAACGCGCTGGCGACGTGGATGTCGCCGAGCACCGGCACGCTGAAATGCCAGGTGTGGGTGGTAAGGAACGGGTAACCGGCAAACAACGCGCCGAGCCCGGTGAGCGTTGCCGAGAGCAGGCCGAAGCCCATCCAGCGCATCGGGCGCAGGCTCATCTGCGCTTCTACCCACTGGGTACCGGCAACCATGTATTGCAGGATGAACGCCACTGACATCACCAGGCCTGCGACGAAACCGCCGCCCGGTTGGTTGTGGCCGCGCATGAACAGGTAGAACGACACCACCAGCGCGATCGGCAGCAGCAGGCGTACCAGCACCGCTGGCACCATCATGAAGCCCAGGGCCGTATCGCTGGCATGGCGTGGGTTGACCAGGTCGGTGGCCACGTCCGGCGCCAATTGGCGCTGTTGTGCAGGCAATTGCATGCTTTCTTTCGATGGTCGGAAGCGCCGCAGCAGCGCGTACACCGTCAGTGCCACGGCGCCGAGCACGGTGATTTCGCCGAGGGTGTCGAAACCGCGGAAGTCCACAAGCATCACATTCACCACATTGCTGCCGCCGCCTTCGGGCAGGGCGCGGCTCAGGTAGAACGAGGAAATGTCGTTGGGCGTCTGGCGCGTCAGCATCGCGTAGGACAGCAGCGCCATGCCGCCGCCCACTACGGTGGACAGCAGGAAGTCACGCAGGCGACGAATGCGCGCCTTGCGCAGCGAGCTGGGCAGTGGCGAGACTTCTTCGATCCGCCGTGGCAGCCAGCGCAGGCCCAGCAGGATCAGCACGGTGGTCACCACTTCAACCACCAATTGCGTCAGCGCCAGGTCCGGCGCCGAGAACCACACGAAGGTGATGCAGGTCATCATGCCGCACACGCTGACCATGGTCAGGGCCGCCAGCCGGTGATACTTGGCTTGCCACGCGGCGCCGAGAGCGCAGGCGATCGCCAGCAGCCACAGGGTGACGAACACGATGGAACCCGGGATCTTCGGCCGGTCGCCCCAACTGATGCCGCTGTTGAGCATCGGGATCAAGCCGGCGACCACCGCCGCCAGCACCAGCAGGAACAGCTGGGTCTGCAGGCGCTTGGTGTTGATGCGTTTCTCGATCTTGCGCGCGCCACGCATCATCACCACCAGGCAGCGCTCGAACATGCGCTTGCCGTTGAAGTAACTGATGATCGGCGGATATTTGAAGCGGCCACGCTTGAGTTGCTTGCGCAGCAGCAGGTAGAGCACCACGCCACCGGACATGGCCACCAGGCTCATGATCATCGGCGCGTTCCAGCCGTGCCAAATCGCCAGGCTGTACTCGGGCAGTACGCCGCCCACCACCGGCAGCGCGGCGGCGGCGAGGATCGAACCGACCACCTGGGCCGGGAAGATGCCCACCAGCAGGCAGGTGAATACCAGCAACTCAACCGGTGCACGCATCCAGCGCGGCGGTTCGTGGGGTGTGTGGGGCAGGTCGGTCGCGGGCGGGCCGAAGAATACATCGACCGTGAAGCGCAAGGCGTAGGCCACGCTGAAAGTACCGGCGATGGTCGCAATGGCCGGCAGGGCGATTTCCACCCAGGCGGTCGACGAGATAAATACGGTTTCGGCGAAGAACATCTCTTTGGACAGGAAGCCGTTGAGCAACGGCACGCCAGCCATCGACGCACTGGCCACCATCGCCAGTGTCGCGGTAAACGGGATCAGCCGCACCAAGCCACTGAGCTTGCGGATATCACGGGTGCCGCTTTCGTGGTCGATGATGCCCGCGGCCATGAACAGCGAGGCCTTGAACGTGGCGTGGTTGAGAATATGGAATACCGCAGCGACGGCGGCCAGTGGGCTGTTGAGGCCCAGCAGCAAGGTGATCAGCCCGAGGTGGCTGATAGTGGAGTAGGCCAGCAGGCCCTTGAGATCATTTTGGAACATAGCGCAGTAAGCGCCGAGGAGGAGGGTGATCGCGCCGGCACCGCCGACGATCCAGAACCATTCTTCGCTGCCGGACAGCGACGGCCACAGGCGGGCCAGCAGGAACACGCCGGCCTTCACCATCGTCGCCGAGTGCAGGTAGGCTGAAACCGGGGTCGGCGCCGCCATCGCGTGGGGCAGCCAGAAGTGGAACGGGAACTGTGCACTTTTGCTCAAGGCGCCGATCAGCACCAGGGCCAGCATGACCGGGTACAGCGAGTGCGCGCGAATCTGGTCGCCCGCCGCCAGCACCTGGTCCAGGTCGTAGCTGCCGACGATATGCCCCAGCAGCATCACGCCCGCCAGCAGGCATAGGCCGCCCGCACCGGTGACCATCAGCGCCATATAGGCACCGCGCCTGGCATCGGCGCGATGGTGCCAATAGCCGATCAACAGGAACGAGAACAGGCTGGTCAGTTCCCAGAAGAACACGATCTGGATCAGGTTGCCGGAAATCACCAGCCCGAGCATGGCGCCCATGAAGGCCAGGAAAAACGCGAAGAAACGCGGCACCGGGTCGTCCGGCGACATGTAGTAACGCGCGTACAGCGACACCAGCGTGCCGATGCCCAGCACCAGCATCGAGAACAGCCAGGCAAAACCATCCATGCGCAACACGAAGTTCAGCCAAAGGCTGGGCAACCACATGAATTCTTCGCGGATCACGCCACCGTGGGCGATCTGGGGGTAGAGCAGGGCGACTTGAATGGTGCCGACCAGAGCTACAAGGCCGGCCAACAGGGATTCGGTGTTACGTGCATTGTGCGGCAGCAAGGCCGCCAGACAGCTGCCAATAAAAGGCAGAAGCAGTAGAACTATCAGGGACATAGGCTTCTAATCTGCGGGAGTTTGGGATGCATCATACGTGCCGCTTTCTCGATCACCAAACGGCAAGATGTGGCAGGATCCTACAAAGTAGGCTGAAAACCCCGATTTAGCATTGTTTCAGGTGAACCCATTCCAGCCAGCGACACCCCACACTGTGGGAGTCGGGCTTGCCCGCGATGGCGATCTGACAGCCATCGCCAGCAGTCTGACCTTACCCTTGCTGTTCCTGTTCCCTCTCAGCTTGCAGTTCGAGCGCCTTCTGCCCCTTCGTTTTCAATTCACTCACAATCACCGCCGCCACAATCAGCGCGGCCCCGACCATCGCGATCGGCGGGAAGCGCTCCCCGGCAATCCGCCCAACTACACCGGCCCACACCGGCTCACCGGCATAGATCAAGGTGGCACGTGTCGGTGAAACACTCTGCTGCGCCCAGTTCATCGCGACCTGGATCACCGCACTGGTCAAGCCCAGGCCCACTGCGCTGAACAGCAGAAGCCAGGAGAAACCCGGCAAGGCTTCACCCATCGGCACCACCATCAGGAACGACAGCAACGACGCCGTGGCCAGTTGCACCACGGTCACCCGGCGCACATCCACCTGCCCGGCAAACGCGCTGATCAGGATGATCTCGGCAGCCACCGCCACCGCACAGATCAGCGTGGCGATTTCGCCGGGGCTGAAGCTCAGCGATGCGCCGGCCGGGCCAGTGAGCAGCATCAACCCGGTAAACGCCAGCATGATGCCGATGGCCGGCATCAGCCCTGGGCGACGGCCCAGCACCAGCCACTGCAACAGCGGTACACAGGGCACATACAGCGCCGTGATAAACGCCGATTGGCTGCTCGGAATCGTCTGCAGGCCGATGGTCTGCATGCCGTAGCCGAACATGATCGAGGTGCCGATGAAAGCGCCCGCCTTCAATTCAAACAGGGTCAGGTCGCGCAGGGTACGCAAGGAAAAGAACCCAACCACAATCGCCGCCGCCGCAAACCGCAGGCCCACGAAGAACATCGGCCCACTGACGGTCAGCGCATGTTGCACCAGCAAAAAGGTGCCGCCCCAAATCATGGTGATCACCACCAGAATGCATTCGGCTTTGCTGAAACGGTTGAAACGTGAGGGCGTGTTCGGGGCTGTCATGGCGGCTCGGTCTTGCAAGGGAAAGGCACGGACCGCACAATGCGCCGCACGCTGGGCAGTATACTGCGCACACCTACCTCATGAGCAATATAGTGCACAAAGAAAATCCACAACGGGCATCGGTCCTGCAACACGTCAGCCAGAACGTCCGTCGTCTGCGGCATGCTGCCGACATGAGCCAGACCGCGCTATCGGAAAAGTCCGGGGTCAGTCGGCGCATGCTGGTGGCCATCGAAGCCGGGGAGAAGAACGTCAGCCTGTCGACGCTGGACCGCGTGGCCGAGGCATTGGACGTGGCCTTCAGCGACCTGATCCAGGCCCCCGATGCGCTCGACCATAGCCGCATCAACGAGCTGGCTTGGGCCGGTGACATCCCCGGCAGTAAAGCCGTGTTGCTGGCCAAGGCCACCGCTCGACGCGAAGTGGAATTGTGGGAGATGCGCCTGGAGCCGGGTGACCGCTACAGCCCGGAACCCGACCCGGACGGCTGGAGCGTGCAGCTGTTTGTGTTCGAAGGCCGCCTGACCCTGATCCTTGATGACGAAGAAAAACACGTCGCCGCCGGTGAGTTTTATATGTTCGCCAGTCGCCAGGCCCATGCCTATCGCAATGAGGGTGAGGTGGCGGTGCGCTTTGTGCGCAATGTGGTGATCTAACTGTTTACCCGGCAACAGTGGATGGACACTTTGCTGCTTTGAAGCGCGCCAAATAGCCTTATTTATTCAGCAACCTGCTGATTTTATTGGCGATTAAATTCAGGCACGACTCCTGCAAACACTCCAGTATCCCCTCGGAGCCTGGAGTCGGCCCATGTCAGCCCACCCTCAACACCCTGCCCATATCATCCGCTCGGATGCCGAAGCCATTGAGGTCGCCACGCGCTTGGCCGCCCGCTTCGCCATCGACGCCAGCGTGCGCGACCGCGAGCGGCGCCTGCCCGTGGACGAACTCGAGGCGTTCTCTGCCAGCGGCCTGTGGGGCATCACCATTCCCAAGGCCTACGGCGGCGCCGAGGTGTCCTATGTGACGGTGGCAGAGGTGATCAAATTGATCTCCGCCGCCGATCCCTCACTGGGGCAAATCCCGCAAAACCACCTTGGCGTCGTCGACATCCTGCTGCAAACCGCCAGCGAGGAACAAAAGCTGCACTACTTCGGCAAGGTCTTGGCGGGTTACCGCTTCGGCAATGCCTTCTCCGAAGCCAAGAGCAAAAACGTCGGCACTTTCGATACCCAGATTCGTTTTGACGGCGACACCGCACAAATCAACGGCGAGAAGTTCTACTGCACCGGCGCGTTGTTCGCGCATATCGTGCCCACCGTCGGCAATAACGAAAACGATCAGGCTTTTATTGCCTTCGTCGAGCGTGATGCGCCAGGCCTCACTGTGATTGATAGCTGGGATGGCTTCGGCCAGCGCACCACCGCCAGCGGTGGCGTGACCCTCGACGGCGTGACCGTGCCCCGCACGGCGGTGATTCCGGCCCACCTGGCCTTTGACCAACCCACCGCCAATGGCCCGATTTCGCAGATTATCCAGGCGGCGGTCGACACCGGCATCGCCCTTGGCGCGCTGGAGCAGGCAAAGATCTACGCGCGTCAGGCCCGCCCATGGATCGACAGCCAGCAGGAACACGGCTGGCAAGACCCGTTCACCATCGCCGCTATCGGCGATCTGCAATGGCGTGTGCACGGCACCGAAGCCATCCTCGCCAAGGCCGGCAAGGCGGTCGACCTCGCCTTGGCCGAACCGAATGAAGACACGGTGGCTCACGCTTCGCTGGTCGTTGCCCAGGCCAAAGTCTTATCGGCCGAAACTGCCTTGCTCGCCAGCAGCAAGCTCTTCGAACTGGCCGGCACGCGCTCGGTGACCGGCAAGCACAACCTCGACCGCTTCTGGCGCAACGCGCGCACCCACACCCTGCACGACCCGGCCCGCTGGAAATACCACCTGATCGGCAACTTCGTGCTCAACGGCGTGAAGCCCGCGCGCCACGCCTGGAACTGAGGAGCCTGCCCCATGACTGCACTGAATCAAGCTCGCCAACTGCTGGAAGACACTCGCCGCACGGTTGAGAAAAGCGACGACCCCTACGTGATCAGCCGTTTCGGCGATTGGCAGATCCGTGTCGATGTGGCCGCCGCCTTGCTGGAGCGCGCCGACACTCACCCAAGCCCCGTCGCCTCTACCGAAGCGCAAATCGCTGCCGCCGAAGCGCTGATCTTCGCCAGCAACACCGAGTTCGAACTCACCGGCCAACGCACCGCGCTGCCGCCCAGCCTTGATGATCCGTTGCGCTGGAAATACCAGATTGTCGGCAACTACCACCTCAACGGAGTGCTTTGATGTCCCGTGAAATCCGCTTGAATGCCTTCGACATGAACTGCGTCGGCCACCAGTCTCCGGGCCTGTGGGCGCACCCGCGTGACCGTTCGTGGCAGTACAAAGACCTCGAATACTGGACCGACCTGGCGAAAATCCTCGAGCGCGGCAAGTTCGACGGCCTGTTTATCGCCGACGTGCTGGGCATCTATGACGTGTACAACGGCAACGGTGACGCGGCGATTCGCCAGGCCGCGCAGGTGCCGGTCAACGATCCGTTGTCATTGATCGCGCCGATGGCGTTGGTCACCGAACACCTGGGGTTCGGCCTGACCGCCTCGTTGTCGTTCGAGCATCCGTATCCGTTCGCCCGCAGGCTTTCAACCCTCGACCACCTGACCAAGGGCCGCGTCGGCTGGAACATCGTCACCTCGTATCTGGAAAGCGGCGCGAAGAACCTCGGCCAGAAAGCCCAAACCGAACACGACGCGCGCTACGACTACGCTGAGGAATACTTGGAGGTTTGCTACAAGCTCTGGGAAGGCAGCTGGGAAGAGGGCGCGGTAGTGCGTGATCGCGAACGCCGAATTTTCAGCGACCCGAGCAAAATCCACGAGATCCGCCATGTCGGCAAACACTTCCAGGTGCCCGGCATTCATTTGTGCGAACCCTCGCCACAGCGCACGCCGGTGCTCTACCAGGCGGGAGCGTCCAACCGTGGCAAGCAGTTTGCCGCCGAGCAAGCCGAGTGCGTGTTCGTCGCTGCGCCGTCCAAGGTGCTGCTGAAAAAGACCGTGGCCGATATCCGCCGCCGCGCGGCCGACGCTGGGCGTGACCCGAAGAAAATCCTCATCTTCAACTTGCAGACCGTGATCGTCGGCGAGACCGACGCGAAGGCCAAGGCCAAGTTTGAGGAATACAAATCCTACGTCAGCTATGAAGGCGCGATGGCGTTGATCTCCGGCTGGACCGGGATCGACTTCAGCCAGTTCAAACCGGATGAGCCGCTCAAGCACGTGCACACCAACGCCATTCAATCGGCAGTGGAAGCCTTCTCTACGGCCGACCCAAACAAGGTCTGGACGCCGAACGAGCTGGCCGACTGGGTCGGTATCGGCGGCTTTGGCCCACTGTTCGTCGGCGGCCCTGAGACGGTAGCGGACCTGTTGCAGGAATGGGTCGAAGAGACCGACGTGGACGGCTTCAACCTGGCCTATGCACTGACCCACGAAACCTTCATCGACGCCGTCGACCTGCTGGTGCCGGAGCTGCAAAAGCGCGGCGTGTACAAGACCGAATACGCCCCGGGCACCTTGCGCGAGAAGCTGTTCGGCGACGGCGCGCGGCTGGGGGCGAACCACCCGGGCGCCGGTTATCGCGACCTCAAGGCCACCACCCTCTAACTGAAACACCTTGCTCAATGTGGGAGCAGGCAAGCCAGCTCCCACAGTTGATCGGTATTGATCCAAATAACTCAGCCAGCGGACCACCGCACGCTTAACCACCCAATAGGAGCATTACCCCTATGAGCGTGCACGAACTCAAACGTCCGCTGGCCCTGGAATGGCCCGCCGAGCTGCTTGGCAATCTGCCCAAGGCCCTGGAACAACTGCACCACTGGGCGCAGATCACCCCGCTGCACACCGCCTTGCGCCATAAGCGCCAGGGCCAGTGGTGCGCCTGGCGCTGGATCGACACCTTGCGCGATGTCGAGCGCCTGGCAGATGGCTTGCGTCAGCAGGGCTTCAACGAGCAATCGCGGTTGGCCCTCAGCGGCGCTTTCGAGCCGAACCTGTTGCTGTTGGCCTTGGCCGCTCAGTCCATCGGCGGGCAGGTACTGACCCTGGCCGATAACCTTGAGCCCGAGGTGCTGTACCAACAGCTGTGGCGCATTCGCCCCACCCATTCTTATGCGCAGGGCCGCCAGCAAGTGCGGCACTGGCAGTCCGCCAACCCGGTGGATTTCGCCCAACTGCTCGGCCCCGTAGACCCGGCGCAGCACCTGCATCGCTGGTGGCAACCCAGCGCTGAAACCGCGTTGTGGAGCGAGGAGGGCACCCATTGGCAAGGCGGGTTGGCGGTGGTGCTGGAACAGTGGCTGAACAGCGGCCACGGCCTGGCCTTTCCCGAAAGCTCTGGCTCGGCCCGGCGTGATCGCAGTGAAGTTGCGCCGACGGGCTTGCTGCTGTCGCCCGAGCGTTTGCAGCACCTGGCCGACGACATCGAAAGCCGCCTCGCACCCCACGGCACGTGGCGCCGACGCCTGTGCGACTGGGCCATCGCCCACCCGCAAAGCGGCCTGCGCCAGTTGCTGAAAAACCGCGTGCGCAGGCTGCTCGGCTTTCAGCGCCTGTCGTATATCTGGCAACCGCTCAAATCCACGGCCGAGCCGGTGTGGCTGGCTGAATTAAAACGGGACATCGCATGAGCCAGGCCATTCTCCAGGTGCGAGATATTTCGCTGTCGTTCAAAGGCGTCAAGGCCATCAATGCGTTGTCGTTTGACGTGCAGCGCGGCGAAATCTGCGCGTTGATCGGGCCAAATGGTGCGGGCAAGAGCTCGTTACTCAATGTGCTCAACGGCGTGTATCGCTTTGATGCCGGCGAGATCGTGTTTGAGCAACACCACTTCCACCGCATCGACCCGTTGGGCGCCGCGCGCCGAGGCATCGGCCGCACGTTCCAGAACAACGCGCTGTTCAAGAAGATGAGCGTGCTCGACAACATCCTCACCGGCCTGTCGCGGCATATGCGCAGCACCTTTATCGAACAGGCCCTAGGCTTGCCCCGCGCCCGGCGTGAGGCTGGAGCTTTCCGCCTGCGCGCCCAAGGCATCCTCGAATTCCTCGAGCTGCAAGCCCATCGCGACGTGCTGGTGGGCAACCTGTCCTATGGCCTGCAAAAGCGTGTGGAGCTGGGCCGGGCGTTGATTGCAGGCCCCAGTCTGTTGCTGCTCGACGAGCCCATGGCCGGGATGAATGCCGAGGAAAAGCAGGAAATGGCGCGCTTCGTCGCCGACGTGAACCGCGACCTCGGCACCACCGTGGTGTTGATCGAACACGACATGGGTGTGGTCATGAGCCTGTCCGACCACGTGGTGGTGCTCGATTACGGGCGCAAGGTCGGCGATGGCACGCCGGCCGAGGTACAGGCCAACCCCGAGGTGATCGCAGCCTACCTGGGCGTGGTGCACTGATGACCTTCTTCTTTGAAACCCTGCTCGGCGGCCTGCTCGCCGGCACCCTGTACTCGCTGGTCGCCATCGGCTTCGTGCTGATCTACAAGGCCAGCGGCGTGTTCAACTTCGCCCAGGGCTCGATGCTGCTGTTCGCCGCGCTGACCTTTGTCAGCCTGCATGACCAAGGCGTGCCGTTCGCCCTGGCGCTGCTGCTGACGGTGATCGTGATGATCGTCGGCGCCTTGCTCATCGAACGGCTGGTGTTGCGCCCGCTGGTCAACCGTTCGCAGATCACCCTGTTCATGGCTACCTTGGGCCTGTCGTTCATTATCGAAGGCCTGGCCCAAGGCTTGATGGGCTCGCAGGTGCGCGCGCTGGATTTGGGCATCGACGACGTGCCGCTGTTTGTCGGGCCGCTGATGCTCAGCCAGTTCGACCTGATCGCCGCAGCGGCTGCGGTGGTGCTGGTCACGGTGTTGGCGCTGCTGTTCAACAAGACCCGCATCGGCGTGTCGTTGCGCGCGGTGGCGGATGACACCACGGCGGCGCTGTCCATCGGCATCAACCTCAACCGCATCTGGCAGATCGTCTGGGCCGTGGCCGGTGTGGTCGGGCTGGTGGCGGGGCTGTTGTGGGGCGCGCGCCAGGGTGTGCAGTTTTCGCTGTCGCTGGTGGTGCTCAAGGCCTTGCCGGTATTGATCATCGGTGGCTTTACCTCGATTGGTGGGGCGATTGTCGGCGGGCTGATTGTCGGCGCGGCGGAGAACCTCGCCGAGGTGTATATCGGCCCGTTGATCGGCGGCGGTATCACGCCGTGGTTCGCTTACGTATTGGCCCTGGCCTTCCTGTATATCCGTCCCGCCGGCCTGTTCGGCGAGCGCGCCATCGAGCGAGTCTGAAGCCATGTCGATTCCCGTTGCTCAAGAAACCGCGCCGTTAGTGTTGATCCAGCGGCGCGTGCCGTGGGGCCTGCTTGGCCTGTTGGCGCTGGCTTTTATCGTGGTGCCGCTGTGGGGCAATGACTATTGGCTCAACGCGATTCTGATCCCGTTCCTAGTGCTGTCCCTGGCTGGGTTGGGCCTTAACCTGTTGACCGGCTACACCGGGCAAACCTCGGTGGGCGCGGCGGGTTTCATGGCCGTCGGCGCGTTTGCCACCTACGGCTTTCTGTTGCGTCTGCCGGAGTTGGGTTTGCCGGTGGCGCTGCTCGGTGGGGGCATTATCAGCGCACTGGTGGGGCTGTTGTTCGGTTTGCCCAGCTCGCGAATCAAGGGTTTCTACCTGATGGTCACCACGTTGGCGGCGCAATTCTTCCTGGAGTGGCTGTTCGTCAAATTTCCCTGGTTCTACAACTACGGCTCCTCGGGGACCATTTCCGCGCCAAAACTGGCGCTGTTCGGGCATGACCTCAACACGCCGTTGGGGCGCTACTTGCTGACCCTGATCACGGTGCTGTTGTTGACCTGGACCGCCGTGAATCTGGTGCGCAGCCAGGTCGGGCGCAACTGGATGGCGATCCGCGACATGGACACCGCCGCCGCCGTGGTCGGCATCCCAGTGGTGCGCTACAAGCGCCTGGCGTTCGCTATCAGCTCGTTCTATTTAGGCATTGCCGGCGCGCTGTGGGCCTTCGCCTACCTGGGCACGGCCAGCGCCAGCAGCTTTGATATCAACCGCTCGTTCCAGATCCTGTTCATCATCATTA
Source organism: Pseudomonas sp. ArH3a (assembly GCF_022648765.1). Classification (NCBI taxonomy): domain Bacteria; kingdom Pseudomonadati; phylum Pseudomonadota; class Gammaproteobacteria; order Pseudomonadales; family Pseudomonadaceae; genus Pseudomonas; species Pseudomonas sp. ArH3a. The sequence continues at coordinate 4,321,009 of NZ_CP080330.1, read as the reverse complement.
TCGGCGGCATGGGCAGCATCGCCGGCAACTTTGTCGGCGCGGCCTTCATCAGTTTGCTGCCGATTTTTCTCAGCCATGCAGGCCAGGCGTTGCTCGGTGGCTCGGTGGATGCGGGGCAGTTGCAGAACCTGCAGAAAATCATCTTTGGCGTGCTGATCATCGTGTTCCTGATCAAGGAACCCGAGGGGTTGATTCGCCTGTTGCACAACCTGCGTGACCGTCTGCGGCAGTGGCCGCTGCGCTTCTAACATTCCCTCAAGAGAATCCAACATGCGTGCAACCTTGAAACGTTCCCTGGTCGGCGCCGCCTTCGCGCTGGCCGCATTGGCGGGCGCTGTGCCTCAGGCGATGGCCTCGCCCGACCAGCAATTCATTCCCCTGGCCACCTACCGTGTGGGCGCGTACGCGTCCAGCGGCGTGCAGGTGTGGGCCGGGATGATCGACTACCTGCGTTACATCAACGAGGTCGAAGGCGGCATCAATGGGGTGAAACTGGTGTGGCAGGAGTGCGAGACCGAGTGGACGGCGGAGAAGGGCATCGAGTGCTACGAGCGCTTCAAGAATGGCCTGGATGGCGCGCCGGTCGCGGTGTATCAACCCAATGGCGCGCCGGCGGCGTACGCGCTGAGTGAGCGTGCCGAGGTGGACAAGATCCCGCTGATCACCCTCGGTTACGGCCGCACCGAGGCCACCGACGGCACGGTGTTCCCGTATAACTTTCCGGTGATGCTGACCTTCTACAGCGAAGCCTCGACCTTGGTGAACTACATCGCCCAGCGCGAAGGTGGCTTCGACAAACTCAAGGGCAAGAAGATCGCCACGGTTTATCACGACTCGGCCTATGGTCGCGAAACCCTCGGCCCGCTGAAGTTGCTGGCGGAGAAATACGGCTTTGAAAATATCCAGATTCCAGTGGCCGACCCGGGCAACGAGCAGTCGGCGCAATGGCGTCAGGTGCGCCAGGCGAATCCGGACTGGGTGTTCCTGCGCACCTGGGGCGTATCCACGCCCGTGGCGGTGAAAACCGCCGCACGCTTTGGCTTCCCGGTCGACCATATCATCGGCGATATCTGGGCCAGCTCCAGCGAAGACGTACTGCCCGCCGGCGCTTCCGCCAAAGGTTATCTGGCGCTGACGCCTTACCCGGCAGGCAGCGATTTTGAGATCCACAAACGCCTCAAGCAATACATCCTCGACAAGGGCCACAGCGACCTCAAGGACCTGAAAAACTTCGGCAGCGTCTACTACAACTCAGGCCTGGTGAATGCCGCCGTGGCCGTGGAAGCGATCCGCACCGGCCAGGCCAAATTCGGCAAGCGCCCACTCAACGGCGAAGAAGGCCGCTGGGGCCTGGAACACTTGAACATCGACGACGCTCGATTGAAGGGCATGGGTTACCTGGGCCTGATGCAGAACCTCAAGCTGTCGTGCCGCGACCATGAAGGCGGCGGCTCGGCGCGGGTGCAGCAGTGGGACGGCGCCAACTGGACGCTGATCAGCGACTGGATCGCCGCCGACCGCGCGCTATTGCGCCCGCTGATCGATGAGAAGTCCGCCGCGTTTGCCAAGGAAAAAGGCCTGACGCCACGCACCTGCACCGGGGATGAATAAACCATGAGCCAGCTCGCCGCTGAACCTGCGCAGCCGTCGCTGCTGACGGTCAATGATATTGAAGTCATCTACGACGGCGCGATCCTGGCGGTGGCCGGGGTGTCCTTGAGCGTGCCCAAGGGCGCCATCGTCGCCTTGCTCGGCGCCAATGGCGCGGGCAAGAGCACCACGCTCAAGGCAATCTCGGGGTTGGTGCGGGCCGAACGCGCCGAGGTCAGCCGGGGTGTGATCGAGTATGCGGGCCGCGACCTGGCCGGCATCGACCCCAGCCAGCGCGTGCGCCAGGGCATGGTCCACGTGCTGGAAGGCCGGCATGTCTTCGGCCAACTGAGCGTGGAAGACAACCTGCGCAGTGGCGGCTTTGTGCGGCGCCTGAGCCGCAAGGACCTGGAGCACGACCTGGAACGCATCTACTCCTGGTTCCCGCGGCTCAAGACCAAACGCCAGACCCGCGCCGGGCTGACCTCCGGCGGCGAGCAGCAGATGGTCGCCATCGGCCGCGCGTTGATGACCCGCCCTACGTTGGTGCTGCTCGACGAGCCCTCCATGGGGTTGGCGCCGATGATCGTGCAGGAGATTTTCGAGATCATCGCGCAGCTCAACCGCGAGCAGCAGGTGAGCTTCCTGATCGCCGAGCAGAACATCAACGTCGCGCTTAGCTATGCGTCCCAGGGTTACGTGCTGGATACTGGGCGCGTGGTCTTGAGCGGCAGCGCCGCTGAGTTGCTGGCGCGCGGCGATTTGCATGATATTTATCTGGGTAAACAGTAAGGGCGAACGTGCATGACTGAATCCATCCGCGACGCTGATGTGTTGATCATCGGCGGCGGCCTGAGCGGCACGCTGCTCGCCGTGCAACTGCTGCGCCTGCCCGGGCAGCGTCGCATCCTGGTAATCGAGCCCCGCGCCGAGCTGGGCCGTGGCGAGGCCTACAGTGCGGTCGAGCTGGGCCACACCTTGAACGGCAATGCCGCGCGCATGAGTGTCGACCCGGACAATGCCGATGACCTGACCCAGTGGCTCACTGACTACATCGGCGCCGGCGGTTGGCCGGAATCGGATCAGCAGCACGTACCGATCCGCGAACTGTTCCCGCCGCGCGGGATTTTTGGGCTGTACGCGCAGCAGCGGCTGGCCGAAGCCCGGGCGCTGTCAGCCTCCACTGTCGAGCATGTGTGTGGCGAAGGGGTCGACCTGCAAGTGGATGAGACGTCCACCTTGCTCACGCTCGATAACGGCCAGCAACTGCGCGGCGCCTATGCGGTATTGGCCACCGGCATGTTCCCGGCGGCACGTACGCCGCAGACTGAGTCCAGCGGATTGAACGCTGCGGCGGTGGACCCGTGGGATGTGCAGGCGATGACCCAGATCGACCCGCAATCGGCGGTGTTGATCATCGGTTCCGGGCTGACCATGGTGGACGCCGTGGTGTCGCTGGAGCAGGCGGGCCATCGTGGGCCGATCGAGGTGTTCTCGCGCCATGGTCTGCTGCCCCATGTACGCCGCCAGCCCCCGAGCTGGGAAGATTTTCTGGCTGCCGACCATAGTCTGCGCAGCCCGAGGCAACTGCTGCGCGAGGTACGCCGCCAGTGCCGGATTGCGCAGGCCCAGGGCATCGATTGGCAGGCGCCGCTGGACACCGTGCGTGCGCATATCGGCCGTTTGTGGAGCCAGGCCAGCGAAGGCGAGAAACGTCAGTTCGTGCGCCATGTACGGCCGTGGTGGGAAAGCCATCACCACCGTTCACCGCCATTGAGCGCGCAGCTGGTGGCGCGCTTGCAGGGGGAAGGGCGGTTGCGGATTCAGGCGGCGTCGTTCAAGGGCTTGGTGGGTTCGCCGGATGGCGTAACCATCCATTTACGGCGTCGGGGTGAACAGGTTGTGACCGAGGTGTCAGGGGCGGCGTTGATCAACTCCAGCGGCATTGAATACGACTGGCGTCGCGTGGCCCGGGTATTGCCGCAGCAATTGCTAAAGCGCGGGTTGATCCAGCCTGGGCCGCTGGCGTTGGGGGTTGCGGCGGATGTGTCGGGGGCGGTGGTGGATGCTGAAGGCAATGTCAGCGGGCGCCTGTTCGCCATGGGGCCGCCGTTGCGGGGGATGTGGTGGGAGAGCACGGCGGTGACCGACGTGGCGATTCAGGCTAAGGCATTGGCTGCCAAACTCACTTCAATCTAAATGTGGGAGCAGGCCAGCCAGCTCCCACATTGTTGATCTCCACTGATTTTGAGGAGGGGTTCAGCCCCCGGCTTTTACGAAACCCGGTTTGAGCCCAAACACTTCAACGCCTTGGGCGGTCGATTGCCCGGTGGTTACCTTCACCCGTTCCACCGGCAGGTCCATTGCCGGGCGATACTCCACGGTCATGTCATCGCGGTTGATCGCTTGGCTTGGGATCACAATCGCCTGTTCATTGTTGTAAGTGACGATGGTCAGCCGCGCACTCATCCCCAGTCGTACCCGTTGCAACTGCTGGGGCGTGAGCTTGGGAATCGACAACGTCACCGGAAACTGCGCGCTGCCCTGGCTGTCGCTGGCAATCGCCAGGCCACTGACCACGCTGACGGAACCGGTCAGGCGCTCGCCGTCGAAGCCATCGCCCATCACTTCCACCGCCTGGCCCTGGTGCAGTTGGTTGATGTCCAGCTCCGACACCTTGGCGACGATTTTCAGCCGTTCGATATTCGCCAGGCCAAACAGCACCTGGCCTTGGCTGACCTTACTGCCGGCCTGTACCGGCGCGTTGTTGTTGCCACCGCCCTGGGGCGAACTGTTGTTGCCGGGCGCGGGCACCACGATGCCGGAGAACGGCGCCTTGACCTCCTTGCCGTCGAGCAGCTTGTGCAGGGCGTCGTATTTCACCGTGGCATTGGTCAGTTCCATATCGGCGATCTGTTTATATTCGCCACGGCCTTGATCCTGCGCCTGCTGCAGGTCGCTGCGGGCAGAGGCGAGGTCCAGCTGTTGCTGCTGAGTCTGCTGTTTGAGGTCGTCCAACTCGTTACGCGGGATGATGCCGCGCTTGAACAGGTTTTCGCTCTCGGTGAGTTTGCGCTGGGTGTTGCCGGCGGTCATTTCCGCGGTGCGCAGGCTGCGGCGCGCGCGGCTGACGGCGGGGCTGCTGTCCCAGTCCTGCATCTCCTGTACGGTGCGCCGCGCCTTGAGTTGGGCGGACAGTGCGTCACGCAGTTGTACTTCGAGGGTGGCCGGGTCCATGCGCAACAGCACCTGGCCGGCTTCGACGCGTTGGCCTTGCTCCACCAGGTTGGCGAGCACGTTGCCGTCGAACGGCGCTGTGAGGGTGATGGTGGTGTCGGGTTCGATTTTGCCTACCAGACCGATCTGGTGCACCAGCGGGTCGGGTTTTACCGCCAGCCACTGTGCGGCGCTCGCAACGGGCGTGTCGGCGGGGGTGTACAGGGCAATCCCCGCGCCCGCCAGCAGCACGGTCAACACAGCACCCAGCAGGCGTTTTTTATTAGTAGTCATTGAGGGCGATTTCCCAACTTTCCAGCGTCATGCCCAGCGTCAAGTCGAGCTGGGTCTGGGCGTTCAAATAAGCGATCAGCGCGTTGAGCTGCGCGTTTTCGGCGTTGCGCAGGTCGGTCTCGAAACTCAGCACCTGGAAGTTGGTGGAGCGCCCGGCGCTGAGTTTTTCCCGCTCGATCTCGATCTTGCGCCGTGACAATCCCACCGCACGCTGGGCGATTTCATATTGGCGCCAGCGCGTGCCAAGGTCGCGCACCACGTCGTTGACGTTGCGTTCCAATTCCTGGCGGGCGTCGGTGATACGGATCTCCTGATCCTCCACATTGACCCGCGCGCGCACTTCGGCCTGGCGCGTGCTGATGTCGCCAATAGGGATCTGCACCTGCACCCCGGCGTAGCTGTTCCAGGTACGGTTATTGGTGTTGCCATTGTCGTTGTTGTAGGCGTCGCGTATCTGGTTGGCACCGGCCACCAGGTCCACCTGCCAGCGCCCGGAATCCTTGGCGATCACCAGGTTCAGGTCGGCCTGCTGGCTGCCGAGCAGGGCGGCAAGGTATTCCGGTTGCTGGGTTTGCGCCAGGTTGAAGGCCTGGCGTTTGTCGATGGTCATCGGCTGGGCCTCCAGGGCTTCGCTGGCGCGGATCGGCGTCGACAGGTCCAAGGCCAGCAGGCGCAGCAGGGCGAGGCGGCTCGTATCAAGCTGGTTCTGGGCTTCTTCCACACCGAGTTGCTGGGTGGCAATGTCGGCTTCGGTCTGCACGATTTCAAACTCGGCCATGCGCCCGGCGCTGATCAAGGCTCTGTTCACCTCGAGCAAAGTGCCGGAGCGCTTGAGGGCGTCCTGGACGATGCTCAATTGCTCCTGGGCACGCAGCAGTTCGCGATAGGTGGCGATGATCTGGCTGATGGTCTGCGCCACCGTGGCCTTGAGGTTCAGGCGGTTGGCTTGCTCAGACAGGCGTGACAGGCGCAGCGGCGCGGTGGTGGCGTCCCAGCCTGCGCCACGCATCAGCGGCTGGATGAGGGCCAGGTCCAGGCCGTCGCTACGGTAGCGGCCGGCGCGGTCGGCGGTGTTCAGTTGCTGGGTCCAGGCCATGCTCAGCCGGGTGCCGTACTCGCCGAGCAAGGTCGCATTCGGCGCCAGGCTGGCGTTGCGCGCATTGTCGGCCGAGCCACGGCTGTTGCGGTAATAACTGTTGAGGGTGAGCTTGGGGTTGAACGTGTCTTCGGCCACGCGCAGGTCGAACTTCTGCGCCACCCGTTGCAGGTAGGCGCTGCGGATTGCTGGGTTGTTGCGCAAGCCCAGGTACACCGCGTCACCCAGGGTCATCGTGGTCACCTGGGCGTTCAACGACACCCCTCGGTCGTAACCGCTGCGAGTGGTGCTGGCAGCTGAAGGGTTGATCACCACGTCGGCGGCCGTGCCGGGCAGGCTGACCAGCGCGAGCAGCCATAGCCATTTATTCATCACGCAAGGCCTCCACCGGCTGCAGCCGCGAGGCCGACACCGCCGGATAGATGCCAAAGAACAAGCCCACCAGCAACGTGCTGCCCACGCCCAAGGGCAGGGCGGCGGCGGCCAGGGAAAAGACCCAGCCCGACAGCCAGGCGTAGAGCCAGGCGGCGGTCATGCCCAGCACGGCGCCGAAGAGCGCACCGACGGCCGTCAGGGTGACCGCCTCCAGCAGGAACAGGTTGCGAATGTCCCGTTGGCGTGCGCCCAGGGCCATGCGGATGCCGATTTCACGGCGGCGCTCCGAGACATTCATCAGCATCACGTTCATCACGCCGACACCGCCGCCCACCAGCGAGATGGCGCCCAGGGCCAGCAACAAATAGGCGAATGTGCGGCTTTGGCGGGTCATGCCATCGATCATTTGCTGGGGCACCTGGATGTCGACATCGTGGTCGGTGAGCTGGCTTTTCAGGGCGCTGGCGGCGTCGCGGGCGATGCGTTCCATGTCCTGGCCCGGCGCGGCGCGGATGATCACGTTGCCGATTTGCGGGGTCGGGTAGATGCGGCGCATGCCTTCGGCGGGGATGAACAGCGATTCGTTGGCTTGCACCGGCATCAGCATGGCCCGGGGTTGGTTGTGCAGGATGCCCACCACCAGGAACAGGTAGTCGTTGATGCGGATGCGATCCCCCAGTTTCAGCGGGTCGCCCGGTGTACTCAGGGCCTGGGCGACTTGGTCGCCAATCACGCCGTAGGTTTCGCCGGCGTCGAAACTCGATAAAAAACGCCCCTCGCGCACGGCCAGGCGCATGGCATCCTTGATATCCTGCGTAGTGCCGACAAAGTTGGCGTTGACGGTGCGGCCGTGAAACACGACGGGGCCGCCGAACACGCTGAGCGCGCCGATATGGGCAATGCCCGGTATTGCCTGGCGCACCGCCTCGAGGTCGAGGCTGGCGCGCATTGGTGCGCTGCTGTTGCCTTTGGGTGGGAACTGGGCGACCAAGGTGTCGGTGCCCATGTCCTTGAAAATCATCGCCGCATCCACGGAAGCGTTATGGCCGATATTGATCAGCGCCACCACCGATGAACTGCCGATCACAATGCCCAGCAGCGCCAGGACCGAACGTTTGCCAAGGGTACGCAGGCTCACAAACGCCTCGTGCAGCAGTTGGCTCAAGCTTTGTTCGACCCGCAGGCTCATAGGCGCCCGGCCTCATGCACCACGCCATTGCGCACCAGGATCTTGCGTTCCAGGCGCTCGGCGATATGCGCGTCATGGGTGACGATAATCAGCGTTACCTGCTGCTCGCGGTTGAGGGCCAGGAGCAAGTCCATGATCTCTTGGGCGGTGGTGCTGTCGAGGTTGCCGGTGGGTTCGTCGGCGAGAATCACCGAAGGCTTGCCGACCAACGCGCGTGCAATCGCCACGCGTTGACGCTGGCCGCCGGAGAGATCAGCCGGGCGGTGGTGGGCGCGCTCGGCCAGGCCGACTTGCTCAAGCATGCGCAACGCCTGCTCCACTGATTCATGGCGCGACACGCCGCGGTAACTCAGGGGTAGGGCGACGTTGTCCAGGGCACTGAGGCGCGGCAGCAGGTTGAAACTCTGGAACACGAAGCCGATTTGCTGGTTGCGAATCGCCGCCAGCTCATCCGGGCTGGCGCTGAAAATATCGTGGCCGGCAAAGTGGTACTGGCCGCAGTTGGGCAAGTCCAGCAAGCCGAGGATATTGAGCAGGGTACTTTTGCCGGAGCCGGAGGCGCCGAGAATGCCGCAGCTGTCACCGCTGGCAATCGACAGGCACACATCATTAAGAATGGACAGGTGCTGCCCGGCGAGCTGATAGCTTTTGCCGATGCCTTGCAGGGAGATCAAGCCTGGGTGCGCGGAGATGTCTGTCATCGTGACTACGCCTGCAGTCTTGACGGTACCGCTTGCCCCCGGTAAATGGTTGTAACAAGTTTGGGAGTTGCCTGGTACGCGTCACGGACTGGTTTTATTTCTTGTTTTTAAAATATTGTTTGAATAGTAACCGTGTTCCATGCGCTTCGCCAGCCACGGATGTAGAGCGGTTTTACCCTTTGAAACGAATTCTCAGTCAAGCGGATCGGGCAGGTCCCATTGCCCTCGGCTAGTCTCAGAGGGCCCGGTTACACGGGCTTTTAGATGCATACTGCAGTGGCAGTACTTGCTTTCGAAGGGCTGCCCCGGTATAAAAAATCAAATTATTTTTTAAAACAATATTTCCCCCGTGGAACTCCTATGGTCGCGAAGAAACTCAGCGCTCCAAACGTTACCAAGACTCGACTGCTGGATGCGACAGAGGCTCTCTTCATCAAATACGGTTATGACGCCGTTCTGCTCCGGCAGATTACCGAGCGTGCCCAGGTGAACCTGGCCGCTGTGAACTATCACTTCGGGGACAAGGACTCCCTGATGAAAACCTTGCTGATGCAGCGTCTGGAGCCGCTCAACGAGCAGCGCCTGGAACTGCTGGCGCGCTGTGAAGCCGAATCCAGCGGCCCTCTCGACTGCGATACCTTGCTCGGTGTGTTGTTCGCGCCGGCCATGGGTCTGGAGCGCAGTGACCCGGCCAGTGGGGAAGGGCGTTCATTCATTCGGTTCCTGGGCCGGGTTTATAGCGACACCTCGCCGTTTATCCAGGAATACCTCAAGGTGCATTACCAGCCGGTCTTCCAGCGTTTCTTCGAAGCCTTCGCCCTGGCCCTGCCGGACCTGCCCCGCAATGAGCTGGGCGTGCGCCTGCAATTTGCCCTCAAGGCGATTTCCGGGGTGATGGCGGGGACTGAGCTGCGCCTGCTGATGAACTCCATGAGCTTGGGCCGCCCGGCGACGGACGCCGAGGTGATGGCCAAGTTGATTACCCTGGTCTCGGCAGCGATTCGCGTGCCGCAGCAAAGCCCCGAAGCTGAAACCGCGCTGGCCAAGGTGCTCGATACCCAGCGCGCCATTCGTGAACAAGCCGCAACGCCCGCCACAAAAGCGGCGCGATAACTCACAAAACAAAAAAAAGCCCGCTGGGGCGGCGGGCTTGATGTACAACATTTGTAACGGATGAGGCTTCACCCTACGTCTCTGGATGTGAAGAAATCGTGAAAAAAATGTAAGAAAAAGACTGGGTAACGGCAGATTCATGATCGCTGCGTTGTCTGTCAGATTCTTGCGTATATCTACCACTCGTCGCCACTGTCAATTTTGACAGTAGATTCGGTTAATACCCCAAGTGCCTCATTCACCTTGCCCGTCTCGCGGTTCCCGCGCGCCCTAAGCCAGCAAGGTAATGATGATGACGACTCCAACCGGCTCAACCGTTGACATATCCCTGGATCCACCCACCGCGACCTTCGGCATCCAGCTTGATAAAACCGACCCGCCAGATAAGCTCGATTACCCTGAAAAAGCTAAATGGGCCTTGGGTCTGCGCGCCAGCGACCCTTATGCCGAGTTCTCCTCCGAGGCTTGGTTCGCTGACACCATCGGTGACGAATTCTACCTGTACGGTAATGGCAAAGAGTTGAGCAAGGGCAGCATTACCACCAAGGCACCGCGTTACTTCTTGAACGTCCTCCTGAACAACCTCCTCCCGACCAGCCTGCAGGAGGGTTTAGTCGATGTTTACTGGGAAGTGGTGCGCAAGGCTAGCGGTCAGAGAAGTCGTTCGACTACCGAGAAGTATCTGGTCAAGAAAACCCGCCCTGCCGGCATAGACCGTAGGCCGGACATCTTCGGGCACGATGGATTGCGCGTGGTGGCTGAAGGTTTTTCGGCAGACGCGGATATTGATGCAAGCACAGCAGCAAACGGAATGTGGGCCCTGGTTGATAAGTATCAGAACGCCCGTGAGAACGACGAAATTTTCGTCTATTTGGACGGTATCGCCACCAAACGCCGTTTGAGCGCCGCAGAGGCCGCCGGGGCGGGTCCGTATCGAGTGTTTATTCCGTCGGCGGTTTTCCAGAGGATCAGTCAATCCGGCACCGTAGCGCTCATTTGCACCGTGATAGATGTGGCCGGAAACATCCCGGAGGGGAACGATAAGTTTTCGCCGCCCTACCTATTGAGCAGCAACCTGGACCCCACGCTGTTTGATCCACCGTTGTTTTATGTCAATGGCCTTGAGTCAACGCTGTTGGACCTGGGCACCCAAAGTAATCTCCCACTCAGCGTGCTGGCGATACCGCCACGCTCGGTAGCGATCGCCAGCCCACCCAACCAGATCGTTGTGATGCTGACCCTGATCAAGGCTGACGGTACGCAAACGATCAAGCGCTTGGCGCCGTTTTCCCACACGCAAAGGGCCGGCAATCAAACGCCGGTGCCCAATGAGTATTTCAAGGAGGAAGGGTTTGTTCGCATGTCGTTCGAGCTGTTCACCCCAACAGGGGCATTGCTTGGACGCTCGGGCAGTAGCACGGTGCGGATGGTGGGCACGCCGGCTTTGAGGCTCACTGCGCCATCCTTCAACAACCGGCCTGGGCCTCAGACTATCGCCCCGAATGATTACGCGGGTGGTGCCATTGTGGCAGTGGCGTACCAGGGTATGACCCCTGCACACGCCATCAACCTTAAATGGACCTTTGCCAATGGCACTTTCGCCAGCATTCCTGCGCAGGCCGGGGTGATCGGTGGGCTTGTGTTCTTCGCTATCAGTTCGTCAATTATTGCCCAGAGCGCGGGCCAAGTTATCCGGTTAAATTACGAAGTGACGTCGGGGCTGAAAAGAACCGGCTCAGATTTTCAGGTACTGACGTTTCAAGCACAGGCCGGTGGGGTTGCCGCCACTGTCGCTGTAGGGGTAGGGCCACACGCAATTAGTATTACCAACGACGGGCTGCGGGCTTTTGTAACCTGTCGGGATAGCAATTCGATTTCGGTGATTGATATCAAGACGCGTAGCGTCATCAACACCATTTTTGGAGTACCGATGGCTTTCGATTCGGTGTTGAGTCCAGATAATAAGCGTTTGTATGTCAGCAATTTTGGTAGCCGCAGCTACACGGTCATCGATACCTCGACCTACCAGACGATTATGACCGTTCAGATCGCAGGCGGTGACGATGTTTCGGGGCTCGCGATGAGTGCCGATGGCTTGCGCTTGTTCGTAGCGTGCACCAGAAACGCACTGGTATCTGTGCATGATACGGCAACGGGTACAAGTATTAACCGTATCGCCGTGACGCGTGACCCGGTCGCTATGGCGATCAATCGTGAGCAAACACAGGTTTTCATCTCCTCCTATTTGGAGGTGGGTATCGTTAATGCCAGCGGCCGCAGCGGCCTTGTGGGAAGAATTCCAGGCACTAATAGACCCGTACAGATGGTGTTTGGCCCGGACAGTGGCGCGGCCAGCCGCGTCTATGTCACTGACGTTGATAATATCCTCGTTATTGATCCCGATAAAAACGTCGTTATCAAGAAGATACCGGGTGTTCGTTACGCTTGGGGCGCTGCGCTCAATCCGAATGCGCGAGAGCTCTGGGTGGGGTCGGTGGGCCCTGGAGGTTTAGCGGCTTACCGTGATTCGGTGTTCGTTATCAATGTTGATACGGACCAAATCATCAGACGTCTCACGGGCTTCGAAAACGCTGCAAGCATTGCTTTCGTGCCCAATACCAGACTCGCGCTGATCGCCAATCAAGCATCGAATACAGTGAGTTTTATTCCGACTTGAGGTACTTGGTCACTTCAGTAAACGCATGTGACCATGCAATGGGGCAGCTCTACTTAACGGTAGGCGGCCCTTTTTTATTACCCTATCTTCCAATGGCTCGACGTCTTCGCCAACCGCTGACGTATCGCTTGATCGCGGCCCACTGACCACTCGTCGCCACTGTCAATTCTGACAGTAGATTCGGTTAATACCCCAAGCGCTTCATTCACCTTGCCCATCGCGCGGTTCCCGCGCGCCCTGAACCAGCAAGGTAATGATGATGACGACTCCAACCGGCTCAACCGTTGACATATCCCTGGATCCACCCACCGCGACCTTCGGCATCCAGCTTGATAAAACCGACCCGCCAGATAAGCTCGATTACCCTGAAAAAGCAAAATGGGCCTTGGGGCTACGCGCCAGCAACCTTATGCCGAGTTCTCCTCCGAGGCCTGGTTCGCTGACACCATCGGTGACGAATTCTACCTGTACGGTAATGGCAAAGAGTTGAGCAAGGGCAGCATTACCACCAAGGCACCGCGTTACTTCTTGAACGTCCTCCTGAACAACCTCCTCCCGACCAGCCTGCAGGAGGGTTTAGTCGATGTTTACTGGGAAGTGGTGCGCAAGGCTAGCGGTCAGAGAAGTCGTTCGACTACCGAGAAGTATCTGGTCAAGAAAACCCGCCCTGCCGGCATAGACCGTAGGCCGGACATCTTCGGGCACGATGGATTGCGCGTAGTGGCTGAAGGTTTTTCGGCAGACGCGGATATTGATGCAAGCACAGCAGCAAACGGAATGTGGGCCCTGGTTGATAAGTATCAGAACGCCCGTGAGAACGACGAAATTTTCGTCTATTTGGACGGTATCGCCACCAAACGCCGTTTGAGCGCCGCAGAGGCCGCCGGGGCGGGGCCGTATCGGGTGTTTATTCCGTCGGCGGTTTTCCAGAGGATCAGTCAATCGGGCACCGTAGCGCTCATTTGCACCGTGATAGATGTGGCCGGAAACATCCCGGAGGGGAACGATAAGTTTTCGCCGCCCTACCTATTGAGCAGCAACCTGGACCCCGCGCTGTTTGATCCACCGTTGTTTTATGTCAATGGCCTTGAGTCAACGCTGTTGGACCTGGGCACCCAAAGTAATCTCCCTCTCAGCGTGCTGGCGACACCGCCACGCTCGGTAGCGATCGCCAGCCCACCCAACCAGATCGTTGTGACGCTGACCCTGATCAAGGCTGACGGTACACAAACGAGCAAGCGCTTGCCGCCGTTTTCCCACACGCAAAGGGCCGGCAATCAAACGCCGGTGCCCAATGAGTATTTCAAAGAGGAAGGGTTTGTTCGCATGTCGTTCGAGCTGTTCACCCCAACAGGGGCATTGCTTGGGCGCTCGGGCAGCAGCACGGTGCGGGTGGTGGGCACGCCCGTATTGACGTATCCGGCGCCGGCCTTCGACAACAAGCCAGGGCCGCAGACGATCACGCTGCAGAACTATCTCAATGGCGCCGCTGTGGCGGTGGCGTACCGCAGCATGTCCCCTGCCGATGTAATCCGCCTCAACTGGAGCATTCCAAATGGCAACGTCGTCAACATTGCGCCCCAGACCGGGACAACCGGTGGAACAGTGTTCTTCCCCATCAGTGCGCAAATCCTCGCCCAGAGCGCGGGCCAAACTATCAAGTTAAGTTACCAGGTGACAGTGGGGGGCAAAACACCGACGTCAGAGACTCAGGAACTGACGGTGCAAACTGCCAGTGTCGCCGACTATCCGAGGGCGCTTATTAATGGGATTGCTGACGGTGGGACGCTGGAATTGAGCTACCTCGTGGGCGATGCGTACATCGCAATAACCAAGTGGCCTCTCAGTGTTGCTGGACAAACAATCACGATAACGCTGAACAGTGAGGGCGTCGTGCCGTTGACCGTACGCAGCGACTATAGGATCTTGGAATCCGAGGCACTGAACGGACTGGCGAATATAGCGGTATCAAGAAGTTGGTTAAACAGCGTGCCCCACGGCAACAAAATAATCATCACGTGTTCGATCAACACTAACGGCCAGACTATTGCATTTCCACAGACGACGTACCTGTTGTTGTCACCCTTGCGAATAGACAGTTCACTCGTCATGTTGTCTGGGCAAAGCATACTCTCGGGCATTAATCTGATTAATGATTTCCCTGGTAATACCATTACCAGGCTACCAGAAGGGGGGCGCCGCCCTTACACCTTCTCGGCTATAGGGGATCGGGTAACAGTTGATGCAAATACTGGAAAAATCACAGGTTTGCGTAGCGGCTCAGCGGTTATCACGGTCACTGATGCAAATCGAAACAGCGTAAATTATACGGTGAACGTATCGAACTGCTGGATGCTGCATTTAGTGGGATGGGGCAATGCAAAAGATGGCCAAGCCAACTTTGTTATTAATCGGAATGCGCTGATAGGCGGCGGATTTCCAAGCGCACGTGAACTGACCGAAACCGACTGGGGGTTGCTGTACCACGCTTTTGGAAAAATTCCAATTTCAGTCGGCCCTCAGGCCACAACCTATTTTTGGACCACGGCAGTCGTCAATGGAGGAGGTGTATCAATGGCGTATAACCAGTTTAATGGAACTCGCACACTGATTTCGGTGAACACACCTGGACAGAGCTCCTTGTTCCTTAGCGCTGTTTAATTTCTCAAAACGCCTGTGCGGTAATACGCTTGAACTCAGTGAGACAACGCTATCGTAAACATAGCGTTGTCTCGCTTTCTTGCGTCAAACAGTCACCATTGGCACGCGTGCGCAGGCCCAGGCCTATGAACCAATACATTACCTATTATCTTTTTGAGGAACAGATCGATCCGACGATACGGTCTAATCCTTTTACGTCTTTCAGGTCAGCATAGAAACTCTGCGCAGTCGCTATATAGGTCCTGCTTGAAGCCACTGTAAGGAGTACTGAGTCTGGACAGTTCTACTCAACCGTAGACTGTTCTTTTTCCCTAACTCAAATCTTCCAATGGCTCGACGTTTTTGCCAACCGCTGACGCATGGCGTCGACGTTGCTCGCCAACTGCAACGTCAATAACCGATACCCATCCAGTGCACTCTGTACCGGCGCCTCCAACCCGGCTTCATCCGAGACCTGCGCGGCCGGTCGATCCAGCCGGTCGGTAAACCCCAACTTCAATGCCCGCGCCATCCCCACCAGATGCACCCGAATCTGCCGATGCTCGGCCTTCAACATCACCTGCATGCGCGCCATCGCCTGTTCATCGCGTGGATCGGGCCGAGTATTGCCGAGAATCTCCAGGGTGCTGATGCACATGCGCAAGTGTCGCTGGATGGCGTCCAACTCGGTCATGGAGATGCGCACTTCCTTGGACACCGACGGCATCAACGAGCGCAGTTGCAGCATCGCTGCATTCAGGCGGTTGAGCAGCTTGAAGTGCTCATCATCGGTGACCGACTGGCCGCTGATGATCCGGCTGTAAATCTCGGCACAGTCGCGCAATGCACTGGCCAGGTTGTAGCGCCACGAGTACACCGCGTACAGCGGCAGGGCGAAGGAGAACGCCAGCGCCAACACAATGCCGATCAGGATGTCCACGGTGCGCCACAAGCCATCCGAGATCGGGTTATCGCCGTGGCCGGCGACAATAAACACCGTGATCGCTGACAGCAGCGCGATATAACCGCCCTTGCCGATGGCGTGATAGGAAAAGAACCCGCACACCACCGACATCAACAAGTAGGTCAGCAACGGCTGGCCGAAATAGGCCTGTTGCACCACCAGCAGCAAGCCGACGCTGGCGCCGATCAAGGTGCCATAGGCGCGCTCCACGGCTTTTTTGCCGATGTTGCCGTGGTGTTGCAAGCCGCCGATCACGATCAGCATGGTCACCGAAGCCCACTCACCGTGGGGCAGGTTAATGCCGGTGGTAAGCAGTATCGTCGCCAACAAACCGATGGACACGCGTACGGCGTGGATCAGCTTGGCATGGCGATAGCGCCGGTAGGGGTCGAGCAAGGGGCGCAACAGGCGCCGGGCGAAGAAGGGCAGGTTCATCGGTAGTTAAGTGGCCTCGGTAGTCAGGGCGAACGCGGTCTAAATTGTGGGAGCCGGGCTTGTGTGGGCGCTGGCTTGCCTGCTCCCACACAAGACTGCTTTCACTCAGGAATTGAGGTGTTCTTAGAAAATGTAGTCAGTGGTCAAAAAGCTCGAATCACGGTTGCGCAAGATATCGCTGACCAGCGCCTTGTTGCTCTCTTGGAACTTGGTCGCCACCAGGGTGCGGATCGAGAACACGCGCAACGCGTCATGGACCGACAGCGTACCCTCGGCCGAGTTCTTGCGGCCGTTGAAGGGGAACGTGTCCGGCCCGCGCTGGCATTGGGCGTTGATGTTGATACGGCCGACCTGGTTGGCAAACACATCCACCAGCCGCCCGACTTCCACGGCGTTGGTGCCGAAAATGCTCAGTTGCTGGCCGAAATCCGAGTCCAGCACATAGTCGATCACCGTCTCCAGGTTACGGTAAGGCACGATCGGCACCACCGGGCCAAACTGCTCCTCGTGGTACACGCGCATTTGCGGGTTCACCGGGTACAGCACTGCCGGGTAGAAGAACGAACCACGGCTGATGCCGCCGTTGGCATTCACCACTTGGGCGCCGTGCTGCGCCGCATCGCCCACCAGCGCGTTGAGGTAATCGACCTTGCCCACTTCCGGCAGTGGCGTCAGCGACACGCCGTCTTCCCACGGCATGCCAGGCTTTAACGTCGCAAGCTTGGTGTTGAATTTTTCGATAAAGCTGTCGACCACGTCTTCATGTACAAACAGGATTTTCAGTGCGGTGCAGCGCTGGCCGTTGAACGACAGGGAACCGGTGACGGCCTCGTTGACCGCATTGTCCAGGTCCACCTGGGGCAGCACGATGCCAGGGTTCTTCGCATCCAGGCCCAATGCCGCGCGCAAACGGTGCGGTTTGGGGTGCAGTTTTTTCAGGTCGCTGGCGGCCTTGTTGGTGCCGATAAACGCGAAAATATCAATCTTGCCGCTGGCCATCAGCGCGCTGACGGTTTCGCGGCCACTGCCGTAGATCACGTTGATCACCCCGGCCGGGAAGCTGTCGCGGAACGCCTCCAGCAGCGGGCGAATCAGCAACACGCCGAGCTTGGCCGGCTTGAACACCACGGTGTTGCCCATGATCAGCGCCGGGATCAGCGTGGTGAAGGTCTCGTTCAGCGGGTAGTTATAAGGCCCCATGCACAGCGCCACGCCCAGCGGTACGCGGCGGATTTGCCCGAGGGTGTCCTGTTCCAGCTCGAAGCGGCTGCTGCGGCGGTCGAGCTCTTTGAGCGCATTGATGGTGTCGGTGATGTAGTCGCAAGTGCGGTCGAACTCTTTCTGCGAGTCTTTGAGGTTCTTGCCGATCTCCCACATCAGCAGCTTGACCACCGCATCACGCTGTTCGCGCATGCGCCGCAAGAAGGCTTCCACATGCTGGATACGTTCAGCCACGCGCATCGTCGGCCATTCGCCCTGGCCACGGTCATAGGCGCGCACGGCGGCGTCGAGGGCGGTGAGGGCGGTGTCGGCGTCCAGCAACGGCGTGCTGCCAATATGCACGCGCTCATCGCCCAGTTGCACCGGGCTCAGCACCTGAGCCAACGGCCCGTTCCACACCTGCAACTGGCCGTCGACCAAGTAATCACGCTGTTCAATGGGCGCTGCGAGGCGAAATTGCTCGGGAATATCGTTGGCGGAAGTCGGAAACAACTGAGCGAGCAGGTTACTGGTGGTCATGTCGCTACCCCTGGAATAGTTGCAAAACATGACTAGAGAGTCGCCCAACAACCGGCTCTATGGCAAGGCTTGTGCGCTTTCTTGTACGCGCCGCTGTGTGTGTCACGCTCGTCGGAGTAAACTGCGCGGCTTTTCAGAAGGAGTTCACATGAGTCAGTACCAGCCGGGCATTCTTGCCGCACCGGTGCCGTTGCAGGCACGCCATCTGTTTTTTGCCGTGGATAGCCTGGCAGCCGTGCCCGCCGCATTGGACGCGCTGGTGCAGCTGGCGGATTCGGCCGCGGTGGTCGGTTTTGGTGAGCCGCTGGTAACCGCCTTGGGTGCAAAGGTTGAAGGCTTGCGCGCATTCCCGGCCGTCAGCGGCCCGGGCGCGCATAACCCCTCGACCCAGCAGGCGCTGTGGGTGTGGCTGCATGGCGTGGATCGTGGTGAGCTGCTGTTGCGTAGCCGCACCTTTGAAAAAGCCTTGGCCCCGGCGTTTCGCCTGGTGCAGATGACCGAAGGCTTCCGTTACAAGACCGGTTTCGATTTGACCGACTACGAAGACGGCACCGAAAACCCCCACGACGATGCAGCGGTTGAAGCCGCGATGACCGACAGTGGCGCCAGTTTTGCCGCGATCCAGCAATGGCAGCACGACCTCGACGGTTTTGCCGCGTTGCCTGCGCAAGAGCGCGACCACATCATCGGCCGCCGCCATGGTGATAACGAAGAGTTGCAAGACGCACCCGAGTCCGCCCACACCAAACGCACGGCCCAGGAAAGCTTCACCCCGGAAGCCTTCGTGGTGCGCCGCTCGATGCCTTGGGCCGAGAACGGTCAGGCGGGGTTGATGTTCCTTGCCTTTGGTCATTCCTTTGATGCGTTTGAAGCGCAACTGCGGCGCATGAGCGGGTTGGAGGATGGGATTGTGGATGGGTTGTATCGCATCAGCACGCCGTTGACCGGGGGTTATTACTGGTGCCCGCCGCTCAAGGATGGGCATCTGGACCTGAGTGCAATCTGCGTTTAGGCGCACATCTGAAACTGTGGGAGAGGGCTTGCCTGCGATGCAGGCAGCTTGGTATCCATGCAGCGCCGGCTATTGGGCCGCGACATGAAAATGACCCGCAGCGAAACCAAACGCGAACGCAAAGACATCGACGGCAACCCGCTGATCAAGCGAACGGCGGCGCAGATTGCCCGAAAAGCTGTGCCTGGCGACTCGGTGTCGTATGCCTCATTCCAAGCGGTAGCGGATGGGAGGGTCGTGGCGCGATTGATTTAAGCGCCGTGCAGGCTACGCTTGGTTAGCGCTTTGGGTTCAGAGGGAGTATCTGCTCAGCAGGAGCTGAAGTTGTATCTGTCACAGGCGAGGGATGGACGCGTTAACCGTCAGGTTGTCGCTGAACTGTTTCCAACTTTCCTAGGAGTTTCAACATGACAGATCAACAGCGTAATTTGATCAACGAGTGGGCCGAGAGCTGGTCCACACCCTCAAAAGAGCGATTTCTCGCGATATTTTCAGAGACGACTGTCTATGAGGACAAGGCCGCGCGGCAAATCATGCGCGGACGGAACGAGTTGGGCGATTTTTTTGACCAGATCAGAAAGGCATTGCCCGATTTCAAGGTTATCAGCGACCTGATCAGCCTTGGCGAGCGCGGCGGGACGATTCAGTGGCATATGACGGGAACCCAAAAGGGCGAGCTGTTCGGTTATGGCGCAACTTACAATCAGATCAACGTGGATGGTACCTGCGTGATCAGGATTCAGGACAATAAAATTGTCGAATGCACCGATTACTACGACATGAAAACGCTGTACCGTCAGCTCGGTTTCGACAACAACTGAAGGCAGGGACCACCTGAATGATCGTTCCCACCCTGTGTGGGAACGCCTCCCGTGACGCTCTGCGTTACCACCTTGAGAGTGGACGCGGAGCGTCTATGGAGCGATCACACTGGCGGTGCTGGAAGCGGGGCAGGGAGGCGATGCGCAGCTTGGGCTCCTGCAACCGCGCCAAGTCCGTCGCAATCTGCGCCTGTCACAACAAGCCCGCTCTCCACAGAAAGCCTTCTGCTCACTATCGCTCCACAGTGGACATGAAAACTTTGACAGACAGGCAAACGGCCACTGAAAAATTTCCCGGCTGCCCGTAATCTAAACGCCTTTGTTACCAGCGCCAGGTTGTTCATGTCTTCTGCTGCCGATGGGTTGCCCGCCAATAAACGCCTGCCGGCAGTGATCGCCCTTTCTTTGGGGATCGGCATGGCCACCCTGGACACGGCTATCGTCAATACGGCGCTGCCGACCCTGGCCGAAGGCATCGGCACCGACTCCGCCTCGGTGATCTGGGTGGTCAACGCCTACCAGTTGGCGATTATCGCCACGGTGCTGCCGTTCGCGTCGTTGAGTGATGTGCTGGGGCACCGTCGGGTGTACCTCGGCGGGTTGCTGCTGTTTATTATCTCGTCGCTATTTTGCGGGCTGGCCGGGTCGCTGCTGACGCTGACCGCCGCGCGCGTGGCGCAAGGCCTGGGCGCGGCGGCGGTGATGAGCGTCAACACCGCGTTGCTGCGGCATATCTACCCTTCAAAAATGCTTGGGCGTGGCCTGGGTTATAACTCGTTGGTGGTGGGGCTGGCGTTCACCCTCGGGCCGACCGCTGCGTCGGCGATTCTGTCGGTGGCGACCTGGCATTGGTTGTACCTGATCAACGTGCCGCTGGGGCTGCTGGCCCTGGGGCTGGGCCTGCGTTCATTACCCACGCTGCCCATGACCGGCCACGCCTTCGACCGTCTCGCCGCGTTGCTATGTGCCGGGTTGTTTGCCCTGCTGGTGCTCGGCCTGGGCACGGCGGTACACGGTGCCCAGGGCGCACTGACCTTGGGTCTGATCGCCGTGGCGCTGATGTGCGGCGCGGTGTTGCTGCGCCGTCAGGCGGGTCATCCGGCGCCGATGCTGGCTCTGGATTTGTTCAAACGGCCGGTGTTTGCGCTGTCTTCCCTCACTGCGATCTGCGCGTTCAGCGCCCAGGGCCTGGCCTTTGTGTCGCTGCCGTTCCTGTTGCAGGCGGTGCTCGGCCATAGCCAGGTAGAAACCGGGTTTCTGATGACGCCGTGGCCGGCAGTGGTCGCCGTCATGGCTTTGGTGGCGGGGCGCCTGGCGGATCGGGTGTCGCTGGGCGTGCTGTGCGGCGTCGGCTTGCTGATGCTCAGCGTGGGCATGGCCGCGTTGGCGAACTTGGGCAATGGCGCGTCAGCCTTTGATATTGGTTGGCGCATGGCCCTGTGCGGCGCCGGGTTTGGCTTTTTTCAATCGCCCAACCTCAAGGCGATCATGACCAGCGCACCGTTGGCCCGCAGCGGTGGGGCCAGCGGCATCGTCGCGATTTCGCGGTTGCTGGGCCAGACGCTGGGGGCGTCGTTGGTGGCGTTCTGTTTTCATCTGTCCCTGGGCAGCGGCCCGCAATACGCGCTGTGGCTGGGTTGCGGGTTTGCACTGGTGGGCAGTGTGGCCAGCGGCCTGCGTTTACTGCCCTATGGAAAAAAGCCGGATAGATCGTTGTAAAAACCGGCGTGAGAAGGCTAACGTTGCGACCTGAATATTTCGGGATGTTTCAGATTTATGCGCAGCCTGGCCCAACGCACTGCTGATCTCACCTCCCGACGCGCCGCGCTGACCCTCGCGCTATGCCTGCCCAGTGACGTGCTGCTCTACTTGCTGCTGCCCATGCAATCCCAGGCCTTTGGCATCACGCTGGCCCAGGCCGGGGTGTTGCTGGCAGCCAACCGCCTGGTGCGGATTTTCGGTTACCGGCATGTGTTGAATTTCTACGCGCGCAACGGCGACCGGCTGACCTGCATGATCGCCGCCGGTGCTGCCACGGTGTGTGCCTTGGGCAACTCGCTGTTGTCGGGTTTCGCCGCATTGCTGGGGTTACGACTGATCTGGGGCCTGTGTTTTGCCGCGTTGAACCTCTCGACCCAAGTGTTGGCGACTTCCGAACCCGCTGGCGCAGCCCGCCGTGCGGGGCGTTCACGGGCGGTGATCGCCCTCGGGCCGATGCTGGCGTTGCCGCTGGGTGGCTGGCTGACCTTATGGGCCGGGCCGCGCCCGATCTTTGTGATTCTCGCCGGTTGCTGCCTGGTCGGCCTGTGGGTGGCGCGCGGCTTACCCACCGCTAGCCATGACTTGCACAGCACCGGGCGGCGCTTCAAGTGGCCTGACAGTGTGGCAACCTGGTCGTTTATCGAAGGTGTGGCGCTCGATGGGCTGTTTATCTTTGGCTTGTCGATCCAGGCACAGAAGCTTCTCGGCGGCGATGCGGTGCTGATCGCCGGTGGCCTGATGGCCCTGCGGTATGCCTCGGAGATGCTCCTGAGCCCGTTGGGCGGCCGGGCGGCGCAACGTTTTGGCGCGACCTCGATGCTGCTGCTGTTTTCGTTTTTGAGTGCCCTGGCCCTGACCGCGTTCGGCAGTTATTGGGTGATCGTCGGCGCGGCGGCGGTGCTGGTGCTGCGCGCGCTACAACTGCCGCTGGTGACCACCTTGGTGGCCGAGCGCAACCCCGGTTCGATGCGCGTTTCAGCCCTGGCCTCCAACGCAGTGTGGCGCGACGTCGGCGCCGGCCTAGGGCCTTTGCTGGCCGGCCTGTTGCTGCCCGTGGCCTCGGCGCCCTGGGTGTTTGGGCTGGCTGGCGCGGCAATCGCGGTGAGCGCGGTGTTCTGCTGGCGAACCAAGCTTTCTAACTGACGCTGTCAGGCCTTTTTAACGCTGCCTAGCCAGGCGGGGTCGAGGCGGGTTTGCTCGGTGTCGATCCCCAAGGCCTGCATCTTCGCGGTGTGTACGTCGATCTCGCCGACCAATTGCGCCTGGGCGCTGGAGTTGGCGTCCAGTTCATGCATCTGCGTGAGCCCCAAGTGGTAAAAACGCAGCAGTTTGATCGCCGTCGGGTCGTTGGCTTGCACGCGTTCGGTGACCTTGTGCATCACGTTGGTGACGCTCATCAAGCTGCGCTTGAGCTGCCAGCCATACACCGCCGGCGCCAGCCAAGGCTGAGTCCAGAACGGGCCGCGCACCAGGGCGACGGTGATCAATACGCCGGCGAACACGCCGCCGACATTGAAGCGAAAGTTGTCACCGCCG
This sequence comes from Pseudomonas sp. ArH3a, assembly GCF_022648765.1. Taxonomy (NCBI): domain Bacteria; kingdom Pseudomonadati; phylum Pseudomonadota; class Gammaproteobacteria; order Pseudomonadales; family Pseudomonadaceae; genus Pseudomonas; species Pseudomonas sp. ArH3a. Next base: position 4,297,849 of record NZ_CP080330.1, on the reverse strand, counting down.
GGCGTGCCAAACAGCATCACCGCCAGGCTCGACAGCAGCATTGCCAGGGCCACGAACAGCACGGCGATGATAAGCGTGCTGCGTCGGGTCTGTTGGCGGAAGGTGGCAGGGTCGCAGGGTTTGAGCTCGAACATCCGGGTCAGGTCTCAAGAAGGGGCGGGGTGGCATCTTCGCACGCTTTGCGCAATCAAGTTGAACGATGGCTCGCGGCGGTTTCTCTAAACCTGTGTAGCCACCGTGAGGTAGACCATCATGCCCGATTATAAACAGCCACCGCCTGGTACACCCAACCCCGACCGCACGCCCGGCGAAGAGGAACGTGACAACGATGCGTTGCGTCCCAATGACCCGGCCCAGCGTCATGACGACGATGTGGAGCGGGTCGAGGAAGACCTGGAAAACCTGCACGACAAAGCCCGCCCGCTTTAAGTTTAGGAGGTCACTGTGAGCAATCCCCCGAAAGGCCCGCGTTCAAGCGAGCATGCCAGCGGCAATGACGAACTGGGCTTTGACCCGGATTCCCCCGACGTGTCCGACCCGCAGGTCGACCCCATCGGGCCTGCGATAGCCCCGCTGGACAAGGAAAAGCAGCCGAAAAAAAAGCCGCCCTACGATCCGTTGGGCGACTTGAAGACAACGTGAAGCACCCGCATCAGACCCGCCATCGCGGGGCTGATGTTTATGGGGCTTGTTTATGCGGCTGTGCTTACTTGGGCGGTACCCAAGTGACCTCGGTAATACCGAACTTCTCCGCCCAAGGCCGGGTGGTTTTTTTCACCTGTTCGTGACCTACACGCCCAATGCGGCTGACATGGGCGATGTCGGCATCCACCGCGGCCCAATGCCAGGCCTCGGCGTTGTTCATGACTTCTGCGCGCACCACAAAGGACTTCGGTTGACCGTGCAGCTGATAGTTGATGGTGTAGATTTTTGCGGTACTCATGTTGCCTCCCTGTCTTGTTATAGATGGATAGGCAAGTGTTCAAAAAGGTTCAGTCAAAATGACAAGTCGCAGGCTGGCACGGCATAGTGACGCCTTCGCCACGCGCTCAAGGATCGCGCCATGCCCCGATTGACTCACCGTCAGCTCTACCTGCAACGCCTGGGCTATGACTCGCCGCCACCGCCAACCTTGCAAACCTTACGCGAACTGCAGTTGCGCCATGTGTGCACCTTTGCCTTTGAGAGCCTGTCGACACTGCTGCGCACCCCGGTGCCAATCGACTTGCCGAGCATCGAGCAAAAGGTACTGCTCGACGGGCGTGGCGGGTATTGCTTCGAGCTGAACCACATGTTTCTGACGCTGTTGCAGGAATTGGGCTTCGAGGCGCGCGGCCATACCGGCTGGGTGGTGATGGGCGGGCCAACGGATGCGCGCACCGGTCGCACCCATCGCCTGAGCCTGGTCACCCTGGATGGCGTGCGCTACGTCACCGACGTCGGCTTCGGCGGCATGGTGCCGAGCAGCCCGTTGCAGTTGGACACGGACGCAACCCAGGCCACCGCCCATGAACCCTATCGCCTGACGTTCAATGGCGCCGATTACACCTTGTGGGCCCAGGTCGGCGAGGAGTGGCGTGGCTTGTATGTGTTCGACCTGCAAGAGCAGGCGGATATCGACTATGAAATCGGCAACTGGTACGTGTCGACGCACCCGGCTTCAACGTTTGTCGGTCAACTCAAAGCCGCGCTGCTCGCGCCGGGCAAACGCTACACCTTGAATAACGCCAACTATGCCGTCCACTACCTGGATCGGCCCAGTGAAAAGCGCGCAATCGAGAGCACCGATGAGCTGTTGACAGTGCTGCACGAGACCTTGGGCATTCGTCTGCCGGCCCATCCTCTGCTTCGCGAAGCCCTTGATGGCTTAGTAGTGGCTAATTCAAAAGAAACTTGAGGTAGAGCCTTCACTGAATCGTTTTTGCTCCAAGTCGACGCAAATTAATTCGAACCTTTGGCGAAAGCCGGGGTTCGAACCGTTTCCTGAATAATTTGCTCACCAGACAAGGAGATGTAAAACGATGTCCAAGCTATTCGGAAAACTGCTTAAGGGTTCCTCGCTGCTGGCGCTGGTCGCCGCGCCTGCCGTGGTGTTCGCCGCACCGTCCACCGGCCCGATTTCCATCCTCGGTTTGCAGGGCAGCTATAACGACTTCAAACTTGAAGGCGGCAGCAAAAGCGACAAGGACCACATGCCCGAAGCGGGTCTGTTCTACAACTTCGGCAACAAGCTCACCGCCGAGTCCGGCTTTATCTACCAGGCCGGTATCGAAGCCAAGTACGGCGAAAAGAGCGACAACAAGCTCAAGGAAGGCCAGGCTGACCTGGACCTCGGCTGGCGTGCCGCGCTGGACGCGCGCAACTTCGTCGACGTGATTGTGGGCGGTGGCTACAGCTGGACCCGCTACGAGCCGGACACCAACGATTACGACGTCAAGCTCACCAACAAATCGCCGTTCGCCAAGGCCGCACTGGGTTACAACCACCAGTTCGATGACATGACCCTGCGCGTCGAAGCCGGCGCCCGTCGTACTATCGACGGCCGCTCCAGGCTCAAGGTCGACGGCGTCGGCAGCGACACCGTGGACCTCAAGGACCGCACCAACCCTTACGCCGAAGTCAGCCTGCTGATGAACCAGAAGGGCGACTTGCCGGTGATGGCGGGCCTGTATTACACCCGTACCGAATACAAGCTCGACGATGACTCGTATGTCGCCGACAACACCAAGCTCAAGCGTGACGAGTACGGTTTCAAAGTCGGTATCGCGTTCTAAGCGAACGCCTGGATGCGGGGCGGCCAACGCCCCGCATTCGACTGCGCCATCAAGCTTCCTTTGTATCCGCCAACCCCCCCCGAACGCGCTACTGCGGCCAGTGGCATGTCTGAAGTGCAGTATCGCTGCATTCTTTCAGATAAAGCGCTGCGCCTGGTTTTGGGGCTGCTTCGCAGCCCAACGCGGGGCAAGCCCGCTCGCCACAGAGGTTGCGGCGAGTGTCTCAACCTAATGCAGCGAGTTGCGCCACGGTTTCTGGAAACCGCGCCACCAGCCGAATCAAGGTGGCGGCCTGGGCATTTGGCTTTGCGCGGCCTTGCTCCCAGTTTTCGAGGGTACGGACGTTGGTGCGCAGGTACATAGCGAACACCGAACGGGAGAGGTTGAGCTGTTGGCGCACGGCGACCACTTCTTCGGCCGTCAGCGGGGCCAGGTTGTTGAGCCGGACCTTGTGGGTGCGCAGGGTGACTTTGCCTTGGCGTTCTTCAGCCAGTGCGTCGAAGCCTTCGACCAGTTCGGAAAAGATTTCACGTTTCATGGTGTGTTCTCGCTTTGATTTCCCTGTCCAGCATGTGTTTTAGGGCTTTTTTGTGATGGGGGGCTAGGTCGTCCTGTTCGTGCTTGCCGTACAGGGTGAACAGCCAGAATTGCGTACCGCCCGACCACCAGTAGTAAATGACCCGCAGGCCACCGCGTTTGCCTTTGTTACGTCGCTCATCCACGAAGCGAACCTTGCGTAACCCGCCAGTTCCCTCGATCACGTCACCCGCTTCCGGGTTTTTCATCAACTCCTGTTGAAAGCCTTGGAAAAGCTCGTCACTCAGATAGTCCTTGCGATGCCGCTCGAAGGCCGGCAATTCGATAAATAGAGCATCCATGTTCTGTACTTAGCCTGCGTATAGTTTGGTGGCCCACTCGCCATGGGTCAAGTGACCTGGTTGTGGGAACTTTCCTAAAACGCAACCACCATACGGCGGCCTTCGGCGCGCAGATGCCAGATGCAGAGGCAGATAGAGAAGGAAATTTCGGCGAGTAGGGGAGGGTAAAACTACCTGCCCCCAGAAACGCAAAACGGCGCCCGAAGGCGCCGTTCTGTTTACCGCATGTTACTAAGCGATCAAACGCCCAGCACCGCGTGCTGCACCAGGGTGAGCAACGGTTGTGGGTACACACCCAGGAAGAACGCGAGCAGGGCGATAGCCAGCAGCATCACGCCACCGGCTTTCTGTTCCCAGTGCAGCTCGGCATCCACACGGCGCAGGTTTGGCTCGATCAGGTACAGGGTGACCATCACGCGCAGGTAGTAGAACACGCCGATGGCGCTGCCCAGTACCAAGGACGCAACCAACCACCATTCGTGGGCTTCAACGCCGGTGGCAACGATGTAGAACTTGCCGATAAAGCCTGCGGTCAGCGGGATACCCGCCAGGGACAACATCATCACGGTGAGTACGGCGGTCAGGTACGGACGGCGCCAGAACAGGCCGCGGTATTCGTACAGAGCGTCGGCATCACGGCCTTTGAACGGCGAGGACATCAGCGTGATCACACCGAACGCGCCGAGGCTGGTGATCACGTAGGTGACCAAGTACACGCCCATGGCTTCCACGGCCAGGCCTTTGCTCGCCACCAGGGCGATCAGCAGGTAACCGAAGTGGGCGATGGACGAATAGCCCAGCAGACGCTTGAGGTTGTTCTGGGTCAGGGCCAGCAGGTTACCGAACAGGATCGACGCAATCGCGATAATGGTCAGCACGTTGCTCAGCACGCCGGTGTTGGCGGCAGGGGAGATCTGGAACAGACGCACCATCACCGCAAACACCGCAACCTTCGACGCGGTGGCCAGGAACGCGGCCACTGGCGCCGGGGCGCCTTCGTACACGTCCGGGGTCCACAGGTGGAAAGGCACCAAGGACAGCTTGAACGCCAGGCCGATCAGCATCATCGCCAGGCCCAGTTGGGCAATCGGTGCAGGGCTATTGGTAGTCGCCAGGGCGTGACCGATACCGGTGAAGCTCAGGCTGCCGGCTTCTGCGTAAAGCAGGGCCATACCGAACAACAGGAACGCGGAACCGGCGGCCGACAGCACCATGTACTTGATGCCGGCTTCCAGGGAGCGCTTGTTGAAGAAGGCGTAGGCCACCAAGCCGTAAGTCGGGATCGACAGCAGCTCCAGGCCGATGAACAAGCCGGCCAGGTGCTGCGCGCTGACCAGCACGATACCGCCGGCCGCAGCCAGCAGGATCAGCAGGTACAGCTCTTCCTTGTTGCCTGGGTAACCGGTGCCGCCTTCGCCGAGGTAGGCGTGGGCGAGGGTGACGCAGGCCAGGGTGGCGACGAGGATCAACGCGATATACAGCAGCGCGAAGTCATCGACCATCATCAGCGGGGTGACCGCCAGTGGTGCAACCTTGAGGGCCGGGATGATCGACAGCAGGGCCAGGTTCAAACCGGCACAGGACAGCAGGAACGTTTGTGAGTGATTGCGGCGCCAGGCGATCGCCAGCATCACCGCTACAACGGTGAGGCTGGTGATCAGCAGCGGCGCAAGCGCGATAAAGTGTTGGATCGTGAATTCCATAGCGCTCTTACCGTGCCGAAGCGAGTTGAGTGAAGGCGGTGCTGAACCACTGCTGCACGCCATGCATCGTCGCGGCAGAAGTGTCCAGGAACGGTTGCGGGTACACGCCGATGTAGATCAGCAGTACCGCAAGGCCGAGCACCATGATCAGTTCGCGAGCATCCATCCCTTGCAGAACGGTGTCGGACTTGGCCGGGCCGAAGTACGCGCGGTGGATCATGATCAGCGAGTAGACCGAACCGAACACCAGGCCGGAAGTAGCAATGGCGCTGATCCACGGCGTGTGCACGAACGAACCCATCAGGATCAGGAACTCGCCGATGAAGTTACCGGTACCCGGCAAGCCCAGGGACGCGGCGGCAAAGAACAGGCTGATCGCCGGCAGGTACGCGATCCGCGACCACACGCCACCCATCTCACGCATGTCACGGGTGTGCAGGCGCTCGTACAACTGGCCGCTGAGGATAAACAGCGCGGCGGCCGAAACACCGTGGGCCAACATCTGGATCACTGCGCCTTGCAACGCCAGCTGGCTGCCGGAGTAGATGCCGATCAGTACGAAACCCATGTGGGAAACGGACGAGAAGGCAATCAGACGCTTGATGTCGGTTTGGGCGAAGGCCAGGAACGCACCGTAGAAGATCCCGATCAGACCCAGGGTCATGGCGATCGGCGCAAACTCGGCCGAGGCATTCGGGAACAGCGGCAGGGCGAAACGCAGCAGGCCGTAGGCCGCGGTTTTCAGCAGGATACCCGCCAAGTCCACGGAGCCTGCAGTCGGCGCCTGGGCGTGCGCATCCGGCAGCCAGGAGTGGAACGGCACCACCGGCAGCTTCACCGCGAAGGCGATGAAGAAGCCCAGCATCAGGATGTACTCGGTGGTCAGGGACATCTTGGTTTTCAACAGGTCGGCGTAGTTGAAGGTAATCACGCCCGTGCTGTTGAAGTTGACCAATACCAGACCCAGGATCGCCACCAACATGATCAGGCCGGAAGCCTGGGTGAAGATGAAGAACTTGGTCGCCGCGTAGATCCGGGTTTTCTTGCCGTCCGAAGAACTGTGACCCCAGAGCGCGATGAGGAAGTACATCGGCACCAGCATCATTTCCCAGAAGAAGAAGAACATGAACAGGTCCAGCGCCAGGAACACGCCGACAACACCGCCCAAAATCCACATCAGGTTCAGGTGGAAGAAGCCCACGTGACGCTGAATCTCTTTCCAGGAGCAGAGTACCGAGAGGATACCCAGCAGGCCGGTCAGCAGGATCATCAACAGCGACAGACCGTCGAGGGCCAGGTGCACGTTAATGCCGAAGCGCTGGATCCACACGTGCTTGAATTCAAGCGCGAAGGTTGGATCGGCACCCGGTGCCGGAGCGAATGAATAGTCACCATGGGCCCACAGCCAGAGGCCGAGCGCGAGTTCCAGGGACATGGTCAGCAACGCAATCCAGCGGGGCAGGGTGGCGCCGAAGCGTTCACCCATCCAGCAGAGCAGGCCGCCGATAAAGGGGATCAGGATTAGCCAGGGCAGAATCATGACGGGCTCGTTTCCTTTCGCAAGTTCGCAAAGTGCATAGACATAGTCAGACCGCTACCACCACGATGGCGCCGATCACCAGAACGGCACCGGCCGCCATGGAAGCTGCATACCAGCGCAGTTGGCCAGTCTCGCTGCGGCTCAGGGCGGTGTGACCGGCCTTGGCGGCGCGCGGGATCAAACCGATGGTCTGGTCGAGCGGGTCTTTGCGCAGTACATGGCTGATGGCTAGGTAAGGCTTGACGAACAGTTTGTCGTAGATCCAGTCGAAGCCCCAGGCAGCGAACCACCAGGCCGACAGGAAGCGCCCGATGCCGCTGTTGGCAACAGCCGTAACGAAGCGACGCTTGCCGAGGAACAGCAGGGCCGCCAGCAGGATACCGGCGATGGCGATGGCGCCCGAGGCGATCTCCAGGCTGTGCTTGGCGGCGCCACCGGCATGGCCGGCGCTTTCCGGCAGTACACCGGCCAGTGGTGGGGTGATCATGGCGCCGATGAAGGTCGACAGGATGATCAGCACCGACAGTGGCAACCAGTGGGAGATACCGTGGCCTGCGTGTGCTTCGGTCTTGGCTTCACCGTGGAAGGTGATGAAGATCAGGCGGAAGGTGTACAGCGAGGTCATGAAGGCACCCACCAGGCCTGCGTACAGCAGGTTCTGGTTACCGCTGGCAAAGGCTTCCCAGAGGATTTCGTCTTTGGAGTAGAAACCTGCGGTCACCAATGGCAGGGCAGCGAGTGCGGCACCACCGACGATGAAGCTGGCGTAGGCCAACGGCAGTTTCTTCCACAGGCCACCCATCTTGAAGATGTTCTGCTCGTGGTGGCAGGCAACGATCACCGCACCGGAGGCAAGGAACAGCAGGGCCTTGAAGAAGGCGTGGGTCATCAGGTGGAAGATCGCCGCGTCCCAGGCACCCACGCCCAGGGCCAGGAACATGTAGCCGATCTGGCTCATGGTCGAGTAGGCGAGGATACGCTTGATGTCGGTCTGCACCAGCGCGGCGAAGCCGGCCAGTACCAGGGTCACGCCACCCACCAGGCCGACGAGATGCAGAATCTCCGGCGCCAGGGTGAAGAGGCCATGGGTTCGTGCAATCAGGTAGACACCGGCAGTTACCATGGTTGCCGCGTGAATCAGTGCGGAAACGGGAGTAGGACCGGCCATCGCATCCGCCAGCCAGGTTTGCAGCGGCAGTTGCGCGGATTTACCCACGGCGCCACCCAGCAGCATGAGGGTCGCCAGGGTGATCCAGAAGTCACCGACCTGGAACTTCTGCGGTGCCAGCACCAGCAGTTCCTGGATGTTCAGCGTGCCCACTTGTTGGAACAGGATGAACAGGCCGATGGCCATGAACACGTCGCCGATGCGGGTGACGATGAACGCCTTGAGTGCCGCGTTACCGTTGTTGCGGTTGCTGTAGTAGAAACCGATCAACAGGTAGGAGCACAGGCCCACACCTTCCCAGCCGAAGTACAGGAACAACAGGTTATCGCCCAGCACCAGGAACAGCATGCTGGCGATAAACAGGTTGGTGTAGGCGAAGAAACGCGAGTAACCGGCTTCACCGCGCATGTACCAGGACGCGAACAGGTGGATCAGGAAGCCCACACCCACCACCACGCCGAGCATGGTGATCGACAGGCCGTCGACGTAGAGGGCGAAGTTGGGCTTGAAGCCTTCCACCGACATCCATTGCCACAGCACCAGGGTGTAGTGGCCGCCTTCCGGCGGCGCCACGTTGAATTGCCAGATGACGTAGGCGGCGACAATTGCCGACAGGCCAATGGAGCCCACACCCACCAGGGCGGACAGGTTTTCCGACCAGCGTCCACGGGAGAACGACAGCAGCAGGAAACCGATCAGGGGAAATACGAAAGTCAGAAAGATCATGTTCATCCGCGCATCTCACTGGCAGCGTCGATATCAAGCGTGTGGAAGCGACGATACAGTTGCAGCAGGATCGCCAGGCCAATACTGGCCTCGGCGGCTGCCAGGCTGATCACCAGGATGAACATGACTTGCCCATCCGGCTGGCCCCAACGTGCACCTGCAACGATGAAGGCCAGTGCGGCGGCGTTCATCATGATTTCCAGGCTCATCAACACGAACAAAATGTTACGGCGAACCATCAGGCCGACCAGGCCAAGGCAGAACAGGATGCCGGCGACCGCCAGACCATGCTCCAAAGGGATAGCAGGCATCGTCATTGCTCCTTGGCTTCGTTGCGGCCCAAGTGGAAGGCGGTGATGGCTGCAGCCAGCAGCAGCATCGAAGCCAGTTCGACCACCAGCAGGTACGGGCCGAACAGGCTGATGCCCACGGCCTTGGCGTCTACGGTGGTGTGGCCGATGGCCTGGCCGCTCTGGTGAGCGAACAGCACATACAACAGTTCACCCAGCAGCAGGGCTGCCAGGATGACCGGGCCGAGCCAGATGCCGGGCTTGAGCCAGACGCGTTCCTGGGCGACCGAAGCCGGCCCCAGGTTGAGCATCATCACCACAAACACGAACAGCACCATAATGGCGCCGGCGTAGGCGATCACTTCCAACACACCGGCGAACGGTGCGCCGAGGCTGAAAAAGGTCATGGCCACGGCGATCAGCGAAATGATCAGGTAGAGCAGGGCGTGCACGGGGTTGGTGTTGGTGATCACGCGAAGCGTGGACACCACTGCAATACCCGACGCGAAATAGAAAGCGAATTCCATCTTTCTTCCTTAAGGCAGCAAGCTCTTCACGTTGATCGGCTCGGCTTCGTTTTGTGCGGCGCCCTTCGGCTTACCGGCAACGGCCATACCTGCAACACGATAGAAGTTGTAATCAGGGTTTTTACCGGGACCAGAGATCAGCAGATCTTCTTTCTCGTACACCAGGTCCTGACGTTTGAACTCGGCCATCTCGAAATCCGGTGTCAGCTGGATCGCGGTGGTCGGGCAAGCTTCCTCGCAGAGGCCGCAGAAAATGCAGCGCGAGAAGTTGATGCGGAAGAAGTCCGGGTACCAGCGACCGTCTTCGGTTTCAGCTTTCTGCAGGGAGATGCAACCCACCGGGCACGCCACGGCGCACAGGTTGCAAGCTACGCAACGCTCTTCGCCATCGGGGTCGCGGGTCAGCACGATACGGCCGCGATAGCGCGGCGGCAGGTACACCGCTTCTTCCGGGTATTGCAGGGTGTCGCGTTTGCGAAAGCCATGGCCGAAAACCATCACCAGGCTTCGCAACTGGGTACCGGTACCCTTAACGATGTCGCCAATATATTTGAACATGGGTCAAATCCTCACTGAACCGCGCCGGCTGGCGTGTTCAACAACACAACAGCAGCCGTCACCAGCAAATTGATCAGGGTCAGCGGCAGGCAGAATCTCCAGCTGAAATCCATCACTTGGTCATAGCGTGGGCGCGGAATAGACGCGCGCAGCAGGATGAACAGCATGATGAAGAACGCCGTCTTCAAGAAGAACCAGAAGAACGCCAGTTGCGGCAGGATGTTGAAAGGGCCGTGCCAGCCGCCGAAGAACAGCGTGACCAGCAATGCCGAGATCAAGATGATGCCGATGTATTCACCGACGAAGAACATGCCCCATTTCATGCCGGCGTATTCAATGTGGTAACCGTCGGCCAGTTCCTGCTCCGCTTCCGGCTGGTCGAACGGGTGACGGTGAGTCACGGCGACGCCAGCGATGAAGAACGTACAGAAGCCAAAGAACTGCGGAATGATGAACCACAGGTTCTGCGCCTGGTACTCGACGATGTCGCGCATGTTGAACGAGCCAACCTGCACCACGATGCCCATCAGCGCCAGGCCCATGAACACTTCGTAGGACACGGTCTGGGCCGACGCCCGCAAGCTGCCCAGCAGGGCGAACTTGTTGTTACTGGCCCAACCGGCGAATAGCACCGCATAGACCGACAGACCGGCCATGGCGAAGAAGAACAGCAAGCCGATGTTCAGGTCCGCCACGCCCCAGGTCGGGGTGATCGGGATGACGGCGAAGGCAATCAGCAAGGCGCTCATGGCCACGACCGGTGCCAGGGTGAAGATCACCTTGTCGGCAAACGGCGGGGTCCAGTCTTCCTTGAAGAACATTTTGAGCATGTCGGCAGCGATCTGGAACATGCCGAATGGGCCGACGCGGTTCGGACCGTAACGGTCCTGCCACCAGCCCAGCAGGCGACGTTCGACGAAGCTGAGCAAAGCGCCCGCGACGACCACGGCCAACAGGATCACGATGGCCTTGACGACCGAGATGATCACGTCGATCACTTCAGGGGTGAACCAGGTCATTGCGCTGCCTCCTGCAGACCGTCAACGGTTTGGCCAAAGATCGCCGGTGGAATACCCGCGAGGCCTTTTGGCAGTGCAACCAGGCCGGCACCTAACTCATCGCTGATGCGCAGCGGTAGACGCAGGGTCTTGCCACCCACGTTCAAGCTGAGCAGGGCACCGTCGTTGACGCCCAGGCGGTCGGCTTCGGACTTGGCCACGGACACATAAGCGGCGGGGATGCGCTGTTGAACCGGTGCGGCTTTGGAAGAGGTCTCTTCGCTGCCGAACAGGTGGAAGAACGGCACAACCTGCCAGGTGCCCTGTGCCGGGTTGAATGGACGCGGTACGGCGGCAAACCAGTTCAGCGAGTCACCGGTGCTTTCGATCAGGCGGGTGCCCGGGTCGCCAGCGCGGATGTGACCACCGACTTCGTCCTGGAACTTGTTCCAGGCTTGCGGCGAGTTCCAGCCCGGCGACCAGGCAAATGGCACCTGCTGACGTGGCTCGACCGAACCCGAGTAACCTTCCATGGAGAAGGCGAACGCGGTGTCGATGTCTTGCGGCGTACGCGGTTCATGCACGCTGATATCAGCACGCATGGCGGTACGGCCGGAGTAACGCAGCGGTTCACGGGCCAGTTTCATGCCCTTGATGCGGAACGATGCAGACGGTGCAGCGTCGACAATCCGCGCCAGCTGCGGCGCGCTGGCAGCGGCGGCGGCTGTTACGTGGTCGAGCTGGGTCCAGTCGATCGGCTGGTTCAGCAAGGTTGCGCGCAGGGCATGCAGCCAGCGCCAGCCTTCGTGAACCAGAATGCTGGCGTCCATGTACTTCGGATCGAACACCTGGAAGAAGCGCTGGGCGCGGCCTTCCTGGCTGACCAGGGTACCGTCGCCTTCGGCGAAGGTGGCGGCTGGCAGTACCAGGTCGGCGCGATCGCTGGTGGCGGTCTTCTGGTGGTCGGCAACGATCAGCACTTTGGCGGCATCCAGCGCGGCGTCGACCTTGGCCGAATCCGTGCGGGTGTACAGGTCGTTTTCCAGTACCACAATGGCGTCAGCGTTGCCGTCGATCACGGCTTGCAGGGCTGCGTCCAGCGATTCGCCACCGAGCATGGCCAGGCCGAGGCTGTTGGCTTCCGGCACGACCAAGCTGATGGAGCCGTTCTTGTCGCGCAGCTTCAAGGCTTTGGCGATGTTGGCGGCGGCTTCGATCAGCGCTTTGGAGCCCAACGAGGTACCGGCAATGATCAGCGGGCGCTTGGCGGCCAGCAGGGCGTCGGCGATGCGTTGGGCCAGTTCAACGGCTTCAGTGTCCAGGCCTTCGACGGCAGGCGCGCTGGCTTCCAGGGCGTGGGCCACGGCGAAACCGATGCGGGCCAGGTCGTCAGGTGCGGCGTGGACGCATTCTTCGGCGATGTCGTCGAGTTTGGTTTCTGCAAGGCTTGCGATAAACAGCGGGTTCAGCGCGTGCTGGCCGATGTTTTTCACCGCGGCGTCGAGCCAAGGCTGTACGCGCATGGCGTCGGCCATCTCTTCGGCCTTGCCTTTGACCGACTGGCGCAGCGACAGCGCGATACGCGCGGCGGTCTGGGTCAGGTCTTCGCCGAGCACGAAGATCGCGTCGTGGTCTTCGATGTCACGCATGTTCGGAACCGGCAGCGGGCTGTCGTTCAGCACTTGCAGGACCAGGCGGATGTGCTCCAGCTCTGCGGCTTCGATACCGCAGTAGAAGTGCTCGGCGCCGACCAGTTCGCGCAACGCGTAGTTGCTTTCGAGGCTGGCGCGTGGCGAACCGATACCGACGATGTTGCGGCCGCGCAGCAGGTCGGCGGCTTTATCCAGCGCGTCGTCCAGGCTCAGCTTGGCGCCATCGGCCAGCAGTGGCTGGCGCGGGCGGTCTTCGCGGTTGACGTAGCCGTAGCCGAAACGGCCACGGTCGCACAGGAAGTACTGGTTGACCGAGCCGTTGAAGCGGTTTTCGATGCGGCGCAGTTCGCCGTAGCGCTCGCCCGGGGAGATGTTGCAACCGCTGGAGCAGCCATGGCAGATGCTTGGCGAGAACTGCATGTCCCACTTACGGTTGTAGCGCTCGGAGTGGGTCTTGTCGGTGAACACACCGGTCGGGCAGACCTCGGTGAGGTTGCCGGAGAACTCGCTTTCGAGCACGCCGTCTTCAACGCGACCGAAGTACACGTTGTCGTGGGCGCCGAATACGCCGAGGTCGGTGCCGCCAGCGTAGTCTTTATAGAAACGTACGCAACGGTAGCAGGCGATGCAGCGGTTCATTTCGTGGGAAATGAACGGGCCGAGGTCCTGGTTCTGGTGGGTACGCTTGGTGAAGCGATAACGGCGCTCGTTGTGGCCGGTCATCACCGTCATGTCTTGCAGGTGGCAGTGACCGCCTTCCTCACAGACCGGGCAGTCGTGGGGGTGGTTGGTCATCAGCCATTCGACAACGCTGGCGCGGAACGCCTTGGATTCTTCATCTTCGATGGAGATCCAGGTGTTGTCGGTGGCTGGGGTCATGCAGGACATGACGATACGACCACGGGTGTCGTTTTCGTCGGTGTACTGCTTGACCGCACACTGGCGACAGGCGCCAACGCTACCAAGGGCTGGGTGCCAGCAGAAATAAGGGATGTCGAGGCCTAGTGAGAGACATGCCTGTAACAGGTTGTCTGCCCCATCGACTTCGAGCGCTTTGCCGTCTACGTGGATAGTGGCCATGGTTCAAAGTTCTTCGTTGGCCCGTTGTCAGCGGGCGTGGCTAATGGAATCTTGTTATTCATGTGCATCAACACAGCCATAAAGGCGTCAGCACATGAGAAAGCGAAGGGCACGGACCCTTCGCCTTTTAAAGCGTTACGCGCCGACTACGATCGGCCTTGCCAGAGGCGGGACGGCGGCGCTGGTAGGCGCGATGCCGGCTTCGAACTCCGAGCGGAAGTATTTGATTGCGCTGCCCAATGGTTCCACGGCGCCCGGTGCGTGAGCACAGAAAGTCTTGCCTGGACCGAGGAAACCGACCAGACCCAGCAGGGTCTCAATGTCACCTGGCTGGCCTTCGCCTTTCTCGATCGCCATCAAGAGCTTCACGCTCCAGGGCAAACCGTCACGGCACGGGGTGCAGAAACCGCAGGATTCGCGGGAGAAGAACTGCTCCATGTTGCGCAGCAACGAGACCATGTTCACGGTGTTGTCCACCGCCATCGCCAGGCCAGTCCCCATACGGGTGCCGACTTTGCCGATGCCGCCGGCATACATTTGTGCGTCGAGGTGCTCAGGGAGCAGGAAACCGGTGCCGGCACCGCCTGGCTGCCAGGCCTTGAGGGTGTAGCCGTCGCGCATGCCGCCGGCGTAGTCCTCGAACAACTCGCGAGCGGTCACGCCGAACGGCAGTTCCCACAGACCTGGGTTCTTGACCTTGCCGGAGAAGCCCATGAGCTTGGTGCCCATGTCTTCGCTGCCTTCGCGGGCCAACGATTTGTACCAGTCCACGCCGTCGGCGATGATCGCCGGCACGTTGCACAGGGTTTCAACGTTGTTCACGCACGTCGGCTTGCCCCACACGCCCACGGCGGCAGGGAAGGGCGGCTTGGAACGCGGGTTGGCGCGGCGGCCTTCGAGGGAGTTGATCAGTGCGGTTTCTTCACCGCAGATGTAACGCCCGGCGCCGGTGTGCACGAACAGTTCGAAGTCAAAACCGGAACCTAGGATGTTCTTGCCCAACAGGCCGGCGGCCTTGGCTTCTTCCACGGCACGGGTGAGGTGCTTGGCGGCGGTGGTGTATTCGCCACGCAGGAAGATGTAGCCACGGTAGGTTTTCAGCGCGCGGGCGCTGATCAGCATGCCTTCGATCAGCAGATGGGGCAGTTGCTCCATCAGCATGCGGTCTTTCCAGGTGTTCGGCTCCATTTCATCCGCGTTGCACAGCAGGTAGCGGATGTTGATGGATTCGTCTTTGGGCATCAGGCCCCATTTGACGCCGGTGGGGAAGCCGGCGCCGCCGCGACCTTTAAGGCCGGCGTCTTTCACGGTCTGGACGATATCGTCCTGGGCCATGTCGGCGAAGGCTTTACGCGCAGCCGCGTAACCGTTCTTGGCCTGGTACTCGTCGAGCCAAACGGCTTCGCCGTCGTCACGCAGGCGCCAGGTCAGCGGGTGAGTCTCGGCCGAACGCTTGATCAGGTTGGCCGGGCCGAAGGAAGTCAGGGTCATGGGTAGCCCTCGAGCAATTGGGTCACGCCAGCAGGCTGCACGTCACCGAATGTGTCGTCGTCGATCATCAACGCCGGCGCCTTGTCGCAGTTGCCCAGGCAGCACACCGGCAGCAGCGTGAAGCGGCCGTCCGGGGTGGTTTCGCCGAGGCCAATGCCCAGCTTGTTCTGGATCTCGCTGACCACGGACTCGTGGCCGCCGATGTAGCAAACCATGCTGTCGCACACGCGAATGATGTGGCGGCCCACTGGTTGGCGGAAGATCTGGCTGTAGAACGTGGCCACACCTTCAACGTCGCTGGCCGGGATGCCGAGGATCTCGCCGATGGCGTAGAGGGCGCCGTCGGGCACCCAGCCACGTTCCTTCTGGACGATCTTCAGGGCTTCGATCGACGCCGCGCGCGGGTCTTCGTAGTGATGCAACTCGTGCTCGATGGCCGAGCGCTCGGTTTCACTCAGGGTGAAACGGTCTGTTTGGATAAGCGTGCTGTTCATGCTTAGCGGTCCACGTCGGCCATAACGAAATCGATACTACCCAGGTACGCAATCAAGTCCGCGACCATCTCGCCTTTGATCACCGAAGGGATCTGCTGCAAGTGCGGGAAGCTTGGGGTGCGAATCCGGGTGCGGTAGCTCATGGTGCCGCCATCGCTCGTCAGGTAATAACTGTTGATACCCTTGGTCGCTTCGATCATCTGGAAGGATTCGTTGGCCGGCATCACCGGGCCCCACGAAACTTGCAGGAAGTGCGTGATCAGGGTTTCGATGTGCTGCAGCGTGCGTTCTTTAGGCGGCGGCGTGGTCAGCGGGTGATCCGCCTTGTACGGGCCTGCCGGCATGTTGCGCATGCACTGCTCGATGATCTTCAGGCTCTGGCGCATTTCTTCGACGCGCACGATGCAACGGTCGTAGGCATCGCCGTTGGCCGCCAGCGGGACTTCGAATTCGAAGTTCTCGTAGCCGGAGTACGGGCGCGCTTTACGCAGGTCGAAATCGCAACCCGTTGAGCGCAGACCGGCACCGGTGACGCCCCATTCCAGGGCTTCTTTGGTGTTGTACTGCGCGACGCCGATGGTGCGGCCCTTGAGGATGCTGTTGTCCAGGGCGGCTTTCTGGTACTCGTCCAGACGCTTGGGCATCCAGTCGATGAACTCCTTGACCAAGCGTTCCCAGCCATTCGGCAGGTCGTGGGCCACACCGCCGATGCGGTACCAGGCTGGGTGCAAGCGGAAACCGGTAACGGCTTCGATGACCTTGTAGGCGCGCTGACGGTCGGTGAAGGTGAAGAACACCGGGGTCATGGCGCCGACGTCCTGGATGTAAGTACCCAGGAACAGCAGGTGGCTGGTGATCCGGAAGAACTCGGCCATCATGATGCGGATGGTGTCGACGCGGTCTGGCACCTTGATGCCGGCCAGCTTCTCGACCGAGAGCACGTACGGCAGGTTGTTCATCACGCCGCCGAGGTAGTCGATACGGTCGGTGTACGGGATGAAGCTGTGCCACGACTGACGCTCGGCCATCTTCTCGGCGCCACGGTGGTGGTAGCCGATGTCCGGTACGCAGTCGACGATTTCTTCGCCGTCCAGTTGCAGGATGATACGGAAGGCACCGTGAGCCGAAGGGTGGTTCGGGCCCAGGTTGAGGAACATGTAGTCCTCGTTGGTGCCGGAGCGCTTCATGCCCCAGTCTTCCGGGCGGAAGCGTGCTGCTTCCTCTTCAAGCTGTTGCTTGGCCAGGGTCAGGCTGAAGGGATCGAATTCGGTGGCGCGCGCAGGGTAGTCCTTGCGCAGCGGGTGACCTTCCCAGGTCGGCGGCATCATGATGCGCGTCAGGTGCGGGTGGCCGGGGAAGTCGATGCCGAACATGTCCCAGACTTCACGCTCGTACCAACTGGCGTTCGGCCAGATACCGGTGACGGTCGGCACGCTCAGGTCGCTCTCGGACAGGGCGACCTTGATCATCACGTCGCTGTTACGCTCGATCGACAGCAGGTGATAGAACACGGTGAAATCGGCGCCGCTCGGCAGCCCTTGGCGCTTGGTGCGCAGACGCTCGTCCACGCCATGCAGGTCATAGAGCATGACGTACGGCTTGGGCAGGTTGCGCAGGAAGCTCAGGACTTCGACGAGCTTGGCACGCGCCACCCACAGCACCGGCATACCGGTGCGCGTGGCCTGGGCGGTGAAGGCGTCAGGGCCAAAACGGTTATTGAGTTCGACAACCACATCCTGGTCGTCTGCCTTATAAGGCGGGATGCGTCGAGCACTGCCTGTAGTCATGGTTTTTTATCGCTTTCGGTCAACGTAAAGAATGAAGCCAGGTTTTCGTTCTATTTAAGAAGCGGTGCTGGATCAGACTTCGTCGGGGCTGCGCAGGTTGGTGACTGCGATTCGCTGTTCGCGGCGCGCATCCTTTTGCGAAGGCATCTCGGCGCGGTACACGCCTTGATCGCCGACGACCCAGGAAAGTGGGCGACGCTCCTTGCCAATCGATTCCTGCAACAGCATCAAGCCTTGCAGAAAAGCTTCAGGGCGGGGCGGGCAGCCAGGCACGTAGACGTCCACGGGCAGGAACTTGTCCACCCCTTGAACGACGGAGTAGATGTCGTACATGCCACCGGAGTTGGCGCACGAACCCATGGAGATGACCCACTTTGGCTCGAGCATTTGCTCGTAGAGACGCTGAATGATCGGCGCCATCTTGATAAAGCAGGTTCCGGCGATAACCATGAAATCCGCCTGGCGCGGTGATGCCCGGATAACTTCGGCGCCAAAGCGCGCGATGTCGTGGGGCGCCGTGAAGGCGGTGGTCATTTCCACGTAGCAGCACGAAAGACCGAAGTTGTACGGCCACAGGGAGTTCTTACGTCCCCAGTTGACCGCGCCACTCAGCACGTCTTCGAGCTTGCCCATGTAGATGTTTTTGTGGACTTGATCTTCTAACGGATCGGAAACGGTTTCCCGTTCGCCGATAGGGTACTGATCGTTAGGAGCATCCGGGTCGATCCTGGTGAGATTGTATTGCATCGCCAAAGCCTCATTGTTTCAGCTTCGCTTGCCGCTTGCGACGAGCTTCCGGAGCCCAATCAAGGGCGCCCACTCGAAATAGGTAGACAAGGCCTGCCAACAGAATTGCTATGAAAACGAGGGCTTCGACGAATCCGGTCCAGCCGCTTTCGCGGACGGACACAGACCAGGCAAAGAGAAAGAGGGCTTCGATATCGAAGATCACGAACAGCATCGCGACCAGATAGAATTTGGCTGAGAGCCGCAAGCGGGCGCCACCTGTAGGCAGCATGCCGGACTCGAACGGTTCATTTTTGCTGCGGCCCCAGGCTTTTGACCCGAGGAGGCTGGAGACACCGAGCATGAAGGCACAAAGGCCGACAACACCGAGGAGGAAAATGGCAAAGCCCCAGTTGTGGGCCATGAGTCCTGTCGCTTCGGTCATGCTGGAAATCCTTAACAGAGAGCAAAGGTCTCTGAGCTCGAAAAAGTAACGATGCAGTGACGATATGTCGCACTGCAATCAATCGCGGTGATTTTATGGCTAAACACCGGGCAAGTAAAATTTCGATAGCGAAATTATTCGATGGAATAAGGACATAGTGCACCTCTTTGGGGCTGTAGCCCTTATGGGACGGGGATTAGCGGGCATTTAATCAATTCTGTTTTGTTTAATGAGTAACGAAGTTTTCATCCGCCAAATGATAATGAATATTGTTTGCGCGGGGTTTAAGCGAATGTTTCTCGTGTAGCGGGGGAAGTTGCCGTTACTTGCTTGAGTACCGCTAGTTGCTTGAAGGGACCTTTTAACCGATTTGATCCGAGCACATACCGCTCTGGATCAATGTTTTGCGCAAATCGTCTTGGTTCACCGGATCATCAGGGGCGAGTCCCTTTCGCCGCAGCGATGAGCGCGCGACGCTGCATGGGGTGGAGGCATATTGCGAAACAGGATTTAAGTAGCCTTTTGCCTGATGTTCTTTATTGTGTCGGAAAAATTACATGGCGTTGGGAGCTTTTGCCCAACGAGTGCGGCGATTTTCGCCGATGTTCATTTAGGAGCTTACACGTGATCTGGTTTCTTGAAGGTCAATCCAGCCAGCGCGACATTATTATCGGTGCGCGTGAGGCATTACCGGCGAGTGTCAGGGTTTTTGCCTCCCACCGCCAGGATCGACCTGAGATCACAGGGCAGGCCGACGTTGGCTTTCAAGAGCCACAGGATAACCAGGCGCGTATTGACTGGGTGATCGAGACGGCACTTGAGCAGCGTATAGAAGTCATCCTTGCGGGGCGTATTGGCAGCCACTATGAAGCGGCACGGGGCCGATTCGAGGCTGCAGGTTTGCGCCTGGTCACCGGCGGTATGTCCATGGACACCTTTGACAAGGTGGACGATAAAAGCCTGTTCATCGCCGAGGCTGAACGGGCGGGGCTTGCTTGCACCCCCGCGATAACGGTCACCAATGCTCAGGAGCTGGCTGCGGCTTACGAGGTGTTGTCGGCTCAGGGAGAGGTTTGCATCAAGCCTGTGGTCGGGATCTACGGCCAGGGGTTCTGGCGGTTCAAGTCGGATGTCGACCCGTTCCGCTGTTTGCAAAATCCGGACGCGCGGGAAGTCGATTTCGACACCTACCTGAAGATCTACATGTCGGGCGCAGAGCATGCGCCTATGCTGGTCATGCCCTACTTGGCCGGCAGCGAGTGTTCGGTCGACATGGTGTGCGAGGCGGGTAGGCCCGTGGCATTTGTGGGTAGAAGGAAGCAGGGCGTTCACCAGACATTCGAGCGCGAATCAGCGGCCGTGGAGTTGGCCCTCAAGGCTGCGGCGCATTTCAAGTGCGATGGTTTGGTGAATGTGCAGACGCGGGACGACGACTTGGGCGTTCCCTATTTGTTGGAGATCAATCCGCGCTATTCCGGCGGTATCGGCTATACCCGCGCCACCGGGGTAAATCTGGCCGGAATATTCGCCACTCGTCGGTTGGGCCTTCCAGAGCCGCCCAGCCGATGGGTCGGGGGCGTACGCGTGAAGCCCATCACGGTTGCCGTGATAGCGTCTTCTTGATGTCACAGCGCCAGACAAAGAGTGAATTATTGTGTCTGTATTGACATAATTGCCGCCACGTCGATCAGGGAAGGTTAGGATGAAGGCGCTTACGCCCGGAGCAAACACCGCTATTTCAGGTGTGAAGACTGCATGGACACTCGACTCCGGTAACACCACCGCTTTCGGTGAGTACGCTGCCGTGGCGTTACTCCCGGTCACCGAGAAGCGCCTGCCAACGGGCGATCCCGCGCTGTTTCAAATCACCCAGAAGTGGATGGAGTGGAGCGGCAAGCAAGCCTCGATTGGTTGCTCCCTTGATTTGTCTGCGTTGCCTGGTGGCAGTGAAGCGGTGTTGTTGGTCGTTTACACCTTTGCGGCAGCAGGCCCTGTCAGTGAACTCAAAGAGTTGCGTCTTCAAGTCGACAATGAGGTGGAGTTGCACCTGGATTTGCGTAACAACGGCGAGTCGGCCATTGTCATCGGCGAGTTTTATAAGCGTAACGATCAGTGGAAGTTCCGCGCGCTCGCAGAAGGCTCCGCCTATGGCCTCGCCGCGATGGGGCGGCGCATGGGCATTAACATTGATGACGCACACCCCAATCGCCGCCCTTATTCCGGCGACTCTCCAAGAAACCGTGGTTCTGCCACTGGCACCGGCTTTGCCGTTTCACCCAACCACGTAATGACATGTGCCCATGTGATTGAGGACATGCAGGAACTGCACATTTCTTCTTTTGCAGGCCGTTACCGCGCTGAAGTGGTCCTGGTCGATCAACGTAACGATATCGCGCTGTTGCGGATTCAGGACTGCCCGACATTATCGCCCGTGCTTTTCAAGGACGGCGCGGGTTGTGCGTTGGGCGAGTCAGTGATTGCCCTGGGCTTCCCAATGGCGGGCCTGGCGGGAGGCGGTGTGCATGTGACTCAGGGAGGCGTGTCGAGTTTGTTCGGGTTGCACAACGATGCCAGTTTGCTGCAGTTCACCGCGGCGATTCAGCCTGGGTCCAGTGGCAGCCCGCTGTTTGATACCAGTGGCGGGGTCATCGCGATGGTGACGTCGACCCTGCCGGACGCGCAAAACATGAACTTTGCCGTCAAGGCAGGCCTGCTCCTAGCCTTTCTGGATGCCTGCCAGGTGTCGCCTTCCAAATCCCCAACGGGCCGAATGTATTCGACTTCGGAAATGGCCCGTGAAGCTCAATCCTCGCTCTGGCGAATCGAAGCCAGAAACCCGTAGAGGCACCCGGCTTTAAGAAATAGTGAGGGGTATTGAACTCACTACACGCCTCTTTTAGGAATGTCGTACATGGAATCCGCAGTAGTAAAAACATCGACACGCCGACTCAGCGCGCAGCTCAAGCGCGGGTTGATGGAGGTTGATATAGACCAATGCGCCTTCGAACCCGAATCACTCTTTGGATTCGCTGAACGACGCAATCCAAAGCGCGCGTTCCTGTTTGTGTCGCGGGTGTTGGGCAAGCATATTCCTGTGCGTCCATCGACCATGCAGGCCAGTTACGCAAGCCTTGCCGCCAGGATTCCCGCAGATTTACCTGGGCCGGTGCTGGTGATCGGCATGGCCGAGACCGCCGTGGGCCTTGGCGCCGGCGTGCACCGTGTATATAGCAAGACTCGCCAGGACACGGTCTATCTAGTGAGCACCCGGCATCCGGTGGGCACTGAGATGTTTGCCCGTTTCGAAGAGGAACACAGCCACGCCAGTGCACATCTGATTCATCAGCCAACCGATCCTGCTATTCGGGAAATGATGCACCAGGCGCGTTCCTTGGTGCTGGTGGACGATGAGGCCTCAACCGGCAAGACGTTCATCAATCTGTACCGCGCGCTGATAGAGGCCGGGCTGAGCAAGGTCGAGCGGGTGGTGACGTGCGTGCTGACCGACTGGTCCCAAGGGGCTGTGCGTAATGCCCTCGGCGAGACGGCCGATGAGGTGTCGTTGCTTCAGGGCACGTACCGCTTTCTTGAAGATGTGAGCGCGCCGTTGCCGCACATGCCCGATGTCGGGGCGGTGGCGGTGGGCGACTGGCCAATTGATCCGCGCAATGATTGGGGGCGTTTGGGCGTGTGTCATGTGGATGACACGCTTGCACCGGATATTCAGGCCAAACCGGGCGAACGGATTCTCGTCGTGGGCACCGGGGAATTCGTGTGGCGTCCGTTTCTGTTGGCCGAACGCCTTGAGCAGGCGGGGGCTGACGTTCATTTCAGCTCCACCACGCGTTCGCCGATTGCCTTGGGGCATGAGATCGGGCACGCGTTGTCGTTCTCCGACAACTATGGCCTGGGCATCCCCAATTTTCTTTACAACGTGCGGCCAGGCCAATTCGAGCGGGTGTTGATCTGTAGCGAAACACCTGCACAGGCGGTTCCCCAATCGTTAATAGATGCATTGAACGCAGAGGTCATCGTCGATGAGCAGTAAACGTCCCCTGATACTCATCGACCTTGATGACACCTTGTTCCAGACGGCACGCAAGATGCCCGAAGGCTGTGCCCGGCACACGGCGACGCTGGATATTGATGGACGGCCCAACGGTTACATGAGTGCGGTGCAGAAAACCTTTGTCGAGTGGTTGTTGGAATCGGCCGACGTGGTTCCGGTCACCGCGCGCAGCGTCGAGGCTTACAGCCGCGTGCAATTGCCCTTTGTCGCGGGGGCGGTGTGCTCCCACGGTGGAGTGATTCTTCAGCCCGACGGGGCGTTGGACCAGGATTGGCATGGGCAGATGACTGAGCTGCTCGCAGCCTATCAAAGCCGTTTGCCTGCGCTCAGCGCAGCAACCTTGGCGATCGGCCAGGAAATGGGCTTTTCCCTGCGCGGCTGGGTGGTCGAAGAACAAGGCCTGCTCAACTATGTCGTGACCAAACACAACGAGTCCGACGACTCGGTGCTGCAAAAGGTGCTGGCAGAAGTTCAGGCTCGCGGCCTTCTGGAAGACATGCACATTCACGGCAACGGCAACAACCTTGCGTTCCTGCCCAATGGTCTGGCCAAGCGCCATGCGGTCCAGGAATTGCTGCGTCGAGACCAGGCCGTTAACGGTGAGCGCCCGGTGTTGGGATTTGGCGACAGCGTGACCGACCTGGGTTTTATGAACGAGTGCAATTTCTGGGCGACGCCGGCCAATAGCCAACTCGCAAAGGTCGTGGAGGCAATGATTCATGCGTGATGCCTTCGCCCATTTGGTAACCGTCGGTAGTGGCAGCTACCAGACCGATGATGTGCTTTTCCTATTGCAGCCCGTCGAAATCGAAGTGACGGATGTTCTTGAGAAAGAGCGACTGATTCAGACAAAACAAAAGCATTACTCGGAGATGATCAGCCAGGAGTCGGCACCCACCGAGGTTCACAAGCAGCTGTACCAGCGGGCCATGCAGCAGAACGCGGCCAGGATGGCCCGCGACGTTCAGTCCTTGGCCCTTGCCCTGGACCACACCTGTAACGGTCCATCGATTGCACTCGTATCTTTCGTTCGGGCGGGCCTTCCGCTGGGTGTACTGCTGCGTCGCGCGCTCCTCGACGTCGGGCGTGATGCCCATCATTACGGCATCAGTATCGTACGTGACCGTGGCATCGACATGGTTGCCTTGGATGCTGTGATTGCTGCGCACGGCGCCGAAAACATTGTGTTTGTGGATGGCTGGACCGGAAAGGGCGCAATCTCCGGCGAGATCCAGCGCAGCCTCAAGGGCGATGCGCGTTTCCCTGAGCAGCCACGCCTTGTGGTGCTGGCCGATCCGTGTGGCTGCGCCTGGCTGGCTGCTTCCGCCGAAGATTGGGTGATTCCATCGGGCATCTTGGGCGCGACGGTTTCCGGGCTGGTCTCGCGCTCCATCTGGCCCGCCGAGGGTGGGCTGCATGGGTGCGTGGTTTACGAGCACCTGCACGAGCACGATGTGACCTGCGACTTTGTTGACCAGATCGACGCCGTGCGCCGGGCATTGCCTGTAGTCGCGCCAGCCTCACCATGGGCGCTAGCGCAGCGCACCGAGTTGCAGTCTGCGGCGCAGGAGGTGATTGAGGTGATTGCCGAGCGTTTTGGCATTACCAATTTGAACCGCGTAAAGCCCGGTATCGCCGAGGCTACCCGTGCAGTATTACGCCGTGTGCCGGACCAGGTGCTGGTGCGTGATCGCAGCGACCCGGACGTCCAGTTGCTGATGCACCTGACTGAGCGGGCCGGTGTGACGGTGGAAGAGGTGGGTGCAGCCCTTGGCCCCTACCGTGCAGTGACCGTCATCCGGAGTTTGAGTTGATGAAAAAAATATCGCCTTACGCACTCGGTGCCACGCTCTACATGCCGGCCACCCGGGAGGACATTCTGGAGGTGGTATTTCGCAAGAAGTTGCCTCAACTGCGGTCTATGGTGGTGTGCCTTGAGGACGCGGTTGCCGAAATCGATGTCGACACCGCTTTGCGTAATCTCCATCGGTTGTTGAGTGCCATTGACCAGCAGGGCGGTCGGTCGGAAGACGGGCCGATGCTGTTTGTGCGCCCGCGGGATTGGCAGATGGCTGCGGTGCTGAACGATTGGCCGCTGATGGCTCATGTCGATGGTTTTGTCGTGCCCAAGTTGAGCCTGTCCAACTTGCGTGCGTGGGAGTCGGCGGTAACCAATCCGCAGATCTTGCTGATGCCAACCCTTGAAACCCGCGAAGTCTTTAATCCACAGGCAATGGTCGAGCTGGGTACGGCGCTCAACGAAACGCTATTTCAGCGCATCATCGCGCTGCGCATCGGCGGCAATGACTTGCTGGGTTGCCTGGGGTTGAGGCGTAACCCGGGTATGACGCTGTACGACACACCCATGGGCTATGTGATTCCGATGTTGGCCGGGGTTATGGGCTCGCAAGGGTTTGCCTTGACTGCGCCGGTGTTCGAGCAACTGGCGACACCGCATCTGCTGCTGGAAGAACTGGGCCTTGATATTGCTCATGGTCTGGTAGGTAAAACCGCTATTCACCCAAGCCAGATCGACACTATTCAGGACAGTCTGGGTGTTAGCCTTGAAGATTTAAATTGTGCCAAATTAATGCTGAATGATATCGCGCCTGCTGTTTTCAAACACAATGATGCGATGTGCGAACCAGCGACTCATTTTAAATGGGCAACCAATATCCTCGAACGTGCCAAATGGCATGGCGTAAGGCATACCGAGACCAGCCACACCGATCAACCGATCCGTCTCGCTGAGGCCGGCCGATGACTCAAGACATGCCTGCTTTTTAGCCTGAAAGCACTGACCGCCTACATGGCTGAAGGCAGCACGATAAACACCAGAAAATGACGACTAACAAGGAGCGTACCGATGGCCCTGACTCTGACTAAAAACCAAACAATCTCTCTGGAAAAAACAGCAGGCGGTGGTGGCCTTACAGCAATCAGTCTCGGACTGGGCTGGGATCCGGAGAAAACCGGGTTCCTGGGACGGTTGATGGGTAACAGCGGTGAGATCGACCTGGACGCCTCCTGCATCCTTTTTGATGCAGACCTGCAGCCAGTGGATCTGGTGTGGTTCCGCCAATTGCAATCGCGCGACGGTTCCATAAAGCACTCCGGCGACAATCGTACCGGCGAAGGCGATGGTGACGACGAAACCATAAATGTTGACCTGCAGCGCCTGCCGGCCACGGTCAAATCGCTGGTGTTCACCGTGAACAGTTTCACGGGGCAAAACTTCGAAAAAATTGCCAATGCCTACTGCCGTATCGTTAACGCGAACAACAAGACTGAACTGGCGCGCTTCAATCTGTCCGAGAAGGGCCGTCACACCGGCGTGGTCATGGCAAGCCTGGTGCGCGAAGCCGGCGGCTGGGAATTCAAGGCTATCGGTCAAGTGACTAACGGCCGCACCGCTGACGACCTGGTCAACCTGGCTATTCAGGCAGTGCGCTCATGACGACCTTGGGGCCGGGCGCAAACGCGCCGGTCGCCACCGGCCAGGTGCGGGTCGATATCAGCTACTCGGCAATTGCGGGTGCTGATATCGACGTGTCTGCGTTTGTTCTTGGGGCTACCGGAAAGGTCCGTGGCGACGCCGATATGTGTTTCTACGGGCAGACCAATGTACTGGGCGGTGCGGTGCAGATGACCGAGTCCTCGGCCGGTCGCGCGGTGTTCACACTTGATCTGTCGCGCCTTGAGGCGGTGGTCGAGAAAGTGGCGTTGACCGCAACGATTTATGAGAACAAGGCCAGCTTCGATCGCGTATCTCACCTTGCGCTGACCGTAACCGGCGGCATTGAGGCGCAGATACCCACTGGCGGCATGAAAGAAACCGCACTGATCCTGGGCGAGTTTTATCGTCGTCAGGGTGAGTGGAAATTCCGCTGTGTGGCCCAGGGTTTCGCTGGTGGCCTGGAGCCGCTGGCTCAGCACTTTGGTGTTGAAGTCGCGGCGCCAGCTCCGGTCGCAACGCCTGCACCTACTGCGCCAGAGGCGCCGAAGCCTTCGGTCAGCCTCAGCAAAATCACCCTCGACAAGACTCGCTCCTCGATCAGCCTGGAAAAAACTTCCGAAGGCTTTGGCGAAATCAAGGTCAACCTGAACTGGAACAAAGGCAAGGGCGGTGGCGGCTTCTTCTCGCGCAATACCTCCATCGACCTGGATGTCGGGTGCCTTTACGAATTGCAGGACGGGTCCAAGGGCGTCGTTCAGGCGCTGGGCAATTGCTTCGGCGAGTTGGATTACGACCCTTACATTCAACTCAAAGGCGATGACCGTACCGGCGCCGTCAGCGATGGTGAGTGGCTCCACATCAACGGTAAGCACTGGGGTGAAATTCGACGGGTCCTGGTGTTCGCGTTCATTTATGAAGGTGCACCGAACTGGCGGGAAACCGATGGCGTTGTGACTATCCATGTCCCGGGTCAGCCCCCTATTGAAGTTCGCCTGAATGAAGAGGGCGGTCGCCTGGGTATGTGTGCAATTGCCCTGCTGGAAAACGTCGGTGGCAGCGTCAAGGTGAGCCGACGTGTCGACTTTCACAAGGGCCATTCGCCGATGGACAAGGCTTACGGCTGGGGTATGCGCTGGGCGGCAGGTTCCAAGTAATCCTGTTATCAAACTGCAATTGATACGGCGGGCCAGACCGGCTCGTCCTTGAGGTGAACGACATGTTGTCATGGTTGAAAACGAACGCGGCGCTTGCCCGCGAGAAGCTGACCACTGAGGTGAGCAAGTTCAAAAACAGAGAGTTCATGGAAGCGGTCGCCAACAGCTGCGCCATGGTCGCGGCGGCCGATGGTGAAGTGACCTCTGCAGAAAAAACTAAGATGGCGGGATTCATCAGCAACTCGCCCGAACTGAAAGTGTTCAACCTGACCGATGTCATCAAGGTCTTTAACGACGCGTGTGCCAAGTTCGAGTTTGACTTCCAGATCGGTCAGGCCGAAGCCCTGAAAAACATCAGCAAGATTAAAGGCAAGGAGGGAGCTGGACGTTTGCTCGTTCGTGTCGCCTGCGCCATTGGCGCGTCGGACGGTGATTTCGATGACAAAGAAAAAGCCGTTTGCCGTCTGATTTGTCTCGAGCTGGGTCTTCCCCCAGCTGACTTTGAACTCTAAAGGAACATGACTGTGGAAGTTAGCCAACTGGGTTTCCCCCCGCTGACCATTGCCGTGTTTGTGGCATTGGCGATTGGGGCGATGGTGCTCGACATGTTTACCCACCGTGGCGACCAGCCCATCAGCCTGGCTCGTGCCTCGGCCTGGTCGATATTCTGGATTCTCATCTCGTTCGCCTTTGCAGGATTCCTGTACGTCGAGCACGGTTCTGAAGTCGCTACGCTGTTCATCACCGGCTATGCCCTTGAAAAAGTGCTGAGCGTGGACAACCTATTCGTGTTCATGGCGATCTTCGCCTGGTTCAAGGTGCCGAATGGTCTGCGTCACCGCGTACTGTACTGGGGGATTCTCGGCGCGATCGTATTCCGCCTGATCTTCGTTGCCATTGGTACTGGCCTCTTGGCCCTGGGGCCGTGGGTCGAGGTGGTCTTTGCCCTGATTGTCGCCTGGACCGCTGTGATGATGCTCAGAAGCGGGGGAGACGACGAAGAAGAAGAGGATTACTCCACGCACATGGCTTACCGTTTCGCCAAGAAACTGTTTCCTGTATGGCCGAAACTACATGGCCATGACTTCTTCGTGCGTCGCAAGACCCTGGAAGCCGAGCTGACCAAACCGGAAAACGCAGGCATGTCTCTGGCCGCCAAAGGCGGCTTGTTCGCTACGCCGCTGTTTCTGTGCCTGGTGGTGATGGAGGTGTCCGATGTGCTGTTTGCGTTCGACTCTGTCCCGGCAATCATCGCTGTCAGCCGCGAACCATTGATTGTGTTCTCGGCAATGCTCTTCGCTATTCTCGGCCTGCGGACCATGTACTTCGTGCTCGAAGCTTTGAAACGCTATCTGGTACACCTGGAAAAAGCTGTCATCGCACTGCTGTTCTTCATTGCCGTAAAACTTGGCTTGAACGCAACGAACCATATTTTCCAGCACGGCTACACCATTGATCCGAACACCAGCTTGATCATCGTTGTCGTAGTTCTGGCCATCGGTATTTTTGCCAGCGCGCTCTTCCCGCAAAAGGAAGAAACAGAAGCTGAAAAACCTTAACGTCAAACACATTATCCACAAGGAGTTGTACTCATGGCACTGACCCTTCAAAAAGGCGGCAACCTGTCCCTCTCGAAGACCGACCCGACACTGACCAAGATCCTGATCGGTCTGGGTTGGGATCCTCGCGCGACTGACGGCACTGAGTTTGACTTGGACGCCAGCGCGTTCCTGCTGGGTGCCAATGGTAAAGTGCGTAGCGATGCCGACTTTATTTTCTACAATCAGCTCAAAAGCGCTGACGGTTCCATCGAGCACACTGGCGACAACCGCACCGGTGCTGGCGATGGCGATGATGAAGTGCTGAAAGTTGATCTGAGCCGCGTTCCTGCGGATATCGACAAGGTCGCGTTCACCGTTACGATTCACGATGCAGACGCTCGCAAGCAGAACTTCGGCCAGGTCGGTGGCTCGTTCATTCGCGTAGTCAACGAGATCAGCGGCGCTGAAATTGTTCGTTATGACCTCGCTGAAGACGCTTCTACCGAAACCGCGATGATCTTCGCCGAGCTTTATCGTAACAACGGCGAGTGGAAATTCCGCGCCGTTGGTTCGGGCTTCGCGGGCGGCCTGAAAGCGGTGGCCAACTCGTACGGTATGAGCTTCTAACCCCCACGTCTGGAACAAGGAAATTAATCATGGCTGTAAGTCTTTCCAAAGGCGGCAACGTATCGTTGTCCAAAGAAGCGCCTGGGTTGACCGAAGTAGTTGTAGGTCTGGGCTGGGACCCTCGTGTCACGGACGGCACCGAGTTCGACCTCGATGCATCGGTTTTCATCGTGGGTGAAAACGGCAAGGTGCTCGACGACAACAGCTTCATTTTCTACAACAACAAGAAGTCGGCTGACGGTTCCGTCGAGCACATGGGCGATAACCGCTCCGGTGCTGGCGAGGGCGATGATGAACAAGTGACAGTAAAACTGACTTCCCTGGCTCCGCTGGTGAAGAAGCTGGTATTTGCCGTCACCATTCACGACGCCGAAACCCGCAAACAGACCTTCGGTCAGGTTGCCAACAGCTTCATTCGTGTGGTGAACAAGGCTGACGGTAAAGAGCTGGCGCGTTTCGACCTGAGCGAAGACGCTTCGACTGAAACTGCGATGATCTTCGGCGAGCTTTATCGCAGCGGCGAAGAGTTCAAGTTCAAAGCGATCGGTCAGGGTTTTGCTGGTGGCTTGAAGCCTCTGGCTGAAGCCCATGGCGTTAGCATTGGCTAACCCATCGGGTTAACAAAAAGCCCCGTCTTTCGAGCGGGGCTTTTTCTTGTCTGCCTTTTAAGCAATCAGGGCTTGGGTCAACTTACGACAGTCTGATGACGCCGCTTCAGACGCCGCTTGATGAACACCGCTACGATAATAAGTACCAGCGCGATGATGCTGAGGAACACCGTATTGAACAGCGGGAAGGGTTCTTCACGGCTGTTGGTGGCTTCGATATCTGTGACGTTCGGGAACACCGAAAATATTTTGATGCGCCACCCGTAGTACCGAATGAGCGCCAGTTGTTCAGCGTTACGAGAGTAACCCTGGGCCTTGGCCTGAATGTCCGCAGAGTCGAACTTGAAATACCAGGGGAACGACCAGCCGGTGTCTTCATTGCGGTAGACCATGACGTCTTTAGAGTCAGGGTGCTCGGTGTTGATGAAGTAAACGTCTCGGGTCGGGCCATCAGCCGGGTTCTCGGCATTGATCACGCCATCGTGGTCGACCCGCTTGACCTCGCCTCCGGTGATCAGCACCACCTCGTGTTGAGGGAGGACGTAGAAAAGCCCCAGTGCGCCAGCGCTGACGATAAGCAGCACTGCACCCAGAATTACGCCTTTGAGCAACTTCATACCTTCACTCCATTTTATAAGGTGGTAATTTTGCCCGTTTTCTTCGCTAGAGGGCATGTTTAGTTGGTAGCCACTCAGCGTTGCAGAGCGCGCAGAGTGGCGCATCTGCACTATCCAGTGCCGTTTGACGCCGGTAGTACCGTGCTGGATAAAACTGTTGCAAAAAAAAACGCCCCGAACCAGTCGGGGCGTGATTGTTGTGCGGCACTGCGGTTAGGTCTTCCATGCGGCCGCAGTGGCCGTGTACTCGGTGCTTAGTGGAACTGCTCTTCTTCGGTCGAACCGGTCAGCGCAGTCACGGACGAGGTGCCGCCCTGGATCACGGTGGTCATGTCGTCGAAGTAGCCGGTGCCCACTTCCTGCTGGTGCGCCACAAAGGTGTAGCCTTTGGAGGCGTCGGCAAATTCCTGCTCCTGCAGCTTCACGTAGGCGGTCATGTCGTTGCGGGCGTAGTCGTGCGCCAGGTTGAACATGCTGTGCCACATGTTGTGAATGCCAGCCAGGGTGATGAACTGGTGCTTGTAGCCCATGGCCGACAGTTCGCGCTGGAACTTGGCGATGGTTGCGTCGTCCAGGTTCTTCTTCCAGTTGAAAGACGGCGAGCAGTTGTAGGACAGCAGTTGGTCCGGGTATTCCTTCTTGATCGCTTCGGCGAAGCGACGGGCTTCGTCCAGGTCCGGCTTGGCGGTTTCGCACCAGATCAAGTCAGCGTACGGCGCGTAGGCCAGGCCGCGAGCGATGGCCTGGTCAAGACCGGCGCGAACTTTATAGAAGCCTTCCTGGGTGCGCTCGCCGGTCACGAATGGCTGGTCGTACGGGTCGCAATCGGACGTCAGCAAGTCAGCCGCGTTAGCGTCGGTACGGGCCAGGATGATGGTCGGCGTACCGGCCACGTCGGCAGCCAGGCGCGCAGCAGTCAGCTTCTGTACGGCTTCTTGGGTCGGTACCAGTACTTTGCCGCCCATGTGGCCGCATTTCTTCACCGATGCCAGTTGGTCTTCGAAGTGCACGCCGGCAGCGCCAGCCTCGATCATGCTCTTCATCAGTTCGTAGGCGTTCAGTACGCCGCCGAAACCGGCTTCGGCATCAGCCACGATCGGTGCGAAGTAGTCGATGTAGCCTTCGTCGCCCGGGCCTTTGCCGGCTTTCCACTGGATCTGGTCGGCACGGCGGAACGAGTTGTTGATGCGCTTGACCACGGTTGGCACCGAGTCCACCGGGTACAGCGATTGGTCGGGGTACATGGATTCAGCGGAGTTGTTGTCCGCTGCCACTTGCCAGCCGGACAGGTAGATCGCCTGGATACCGGCTTTCACCTGTTGGACTGCCTGGCCGCCAGTGAGGGCGCCCATGCAGTTGACGAAATCTTTCTCGGGACGGAAGGACGGCTTGGCACCCTGGGTGACCAGCTTCCACAGTTTCTCGGCGCCGAGTTTTGCAAAGGTGTGCTCAGGTTGAACCGAGCCACGCAGGCGGACGACGTCAGCAGCGGAATAAGCGCGGGTTACGCCTTTCCAGCGTGGGTTTTCAGCCCAATCTTTTTCAAGGGCTGCAATTTGCTGTTCGCGTGTCAGTGCCATGGGGAAAAACCTCGTCGCGTCTTTTATGGAAAATCTACTAGGTTGAAAATTCCGTTTGCCTACCACGTAATCAGTGCGTGGTTATGGCTGCTCGCTGACCAGAAGCTTAGGCGGTCAAGTCAGGTTTGGCGGGGAAGGCGACGGGATGAACGCGTTGCGAGAGGAGGAGTTGAGCAGGTAAGGGCGAACTGCGAACGGTCTTCGGGCATCGTGGGCCTTTGTACGGTTCATCAGTGTGTAGCCGGGTTACCTGGTTAGCTTCCGTCCCTCGGGACAACTTCGTTCCAGTCGCAACCTCGTCAAACACACCTTGTGGGCGGTACAGACACGAATCGGCTCAGGTGGGTAACGTTTAGAGCGGCGATCCGAAGGCCCTTGCCAGGGCCCCTGATTAGCGGGAGCGAGGCCATCATGCCCAGGCTTTTTGGGATCGTCAAATGTTTTGTAGTGCTTATTTTAAAGCACTACATCTTTAGTCTAAGACGACTCATCAGTCAGTTTTTGGTGCTTCAGTTCAGGGTGTCGACCTTGACCCGTAAAGTCAGGTCGTCGCGGCCCTGAGTAGAGTAGTTGCGGGTTGTAGAGGATTTGTCGGCTTGGGTCTCACGGTTGATGCCGGCCAGCGGGATCCACTCCCCCAGGCGGCCGCTGACTGTTGTGTCGGTGCTTTGCACGTTCACTACATCAGGACGTTCTTGGCTCATACGGTCACGGTTGGTGCTGATCGCCAAGTGTACGGTCTCGCCGGTAACGCTGGCGGTCACGTAAAAGCCCTGGGTGACGTTGCGATACTGGGTCTGGTTTTGCAGGCGGCCATAGCTGTCCTGCTGCGTCGTGGTTAGAGGTACGCTCTGGCCCACCTGGATCAGTGCGGGCACGCCTTCGCTGGCTTGGATCTGCTGGATGCCGCCATCGCGGCTGGCGGTGCCGTAACTGATGATGCGGGTCTGGCTGTCGCCGCTGTTCTGCTGATTGTTTTCGTTGGTGTCGACGGTGATCAGCAGGCGTTTGGCGGGCGTGTCCAGCTGCGCGAGCAGTGCGCGCAACCCCTCGATCTTGTCTGGGTCAGCTTTCACAATCAGCTGGTTGCCGTAGGCGCTGACGCTGCCGTCCTTGCCGATGAAGTTCTGCGCCACCGGCAGCAGGTCGGCGCTGGTGCGATTGCTCAGGTTGACGACTGCGGTGTCGGCGATTGCCCAGGTGCTGGCAGTCAGGAGGAGGGCGGTGAGCAGGGTGCGTAGGGACATGTCCGTTATCTCTGCGAGTCATTTAGCGTGATAGTGCCAGTTTGTCGGCCTGGCAGGTCGCAAGTTGAATCTTAGACGGCAAAATGCCCTGGCAGGCAGGGCATTTTGGGTGTTGCTGATGGCGCTATCGCAGGTCTCGGATCAGCCCTCGCGCACCATATCCACATGCGGAATCCCAACTTCAAGAAACTCATCACTGACGATCTTGAAGCCTAGCCGCTCATAAAACGGCGCCGCATACACCTGCGCACTCAGGAACTGCTTGGTCTGGCCGCGTTGCTCGGCCAGCCCAATCACGGCTTCCATCAGCTTGTCGCCGACCTTCAGCCCGCGCCAGTCCTTGAGTACCGATACGCGGCCGATTTCGCCGCTGGGCAGCAGGCGCGCAGTGCCAATCGGAAAGTCGCCTTCGAACGCGAGAAAATGCACCGCGTCGGCGTCGTCCGAATCCCACTCCAGCTCAGGTGGAACCGATTGTTCGGCGATAAATACCGCTTCACGAATGCGCCGAATCTCAGCGATATCCTTTTGCCAGTCCGCGACACTTACGTGAATCTTATTCATCGGCAAATCCCAGGCTTCCTTGCTTGACCAGTTCGCACAGCAGGTCGCGGCCATCTTCGTCTGCGAGCCATGCGCCAAGGTTTTCGCTGTGCAATGCATCCGCCGAGCACACCAGCTTCAGCAACTCGCGCAGCTTGCCTGGCAGGTAACGGCTCTGGCCGCTGGCAAACAGCAGTACGTCGTCGTCGACTTCCGACCACGCCATGCGCGCGCTTGGGTTGCGCACCAGAATCGCGCCGCCTTCCAGGCTGCTGAGGAAGTCTTCTTCGCCCAATTCTTCGCCCGCCACCAGTTCCGGGTAGCGCGGCTCGGTCATGAACTGGCCGAACCAGGTCAGCAGCATGCGCTCATCGCTCATGTGCTCGGCCAGCAGGCTTTTCAGGCGGTCGAGCGCGTCGCCCTGGATCTGGTGCGGGTCGCTGACCGGCTGGGCGTCGGCGTCGGTGTAACGCTCTTCGTCCGTCAGGTATTGGCTGAGGAAGTCGGTGAAGTGGGTCAGCACTTCAGCGGCGCTCGGCGCGCGAAAGCCGACCGAGTAGGTCATGCAGTCATCTTCGGCAATGCCGAAGTGCGCCAGGCGCGGCGGCAGGTAGAGCATGTCGCCCGGTTCCAGCACCCATTCTTCACTTTGTTCGAATTCGGCGAGGATGCGCAGGTCGGCGTGTTGCAGCAACGGGCTTTCGGAGTTGCACATCTGGCCGATCTTCCAGTTGCGCTTGCCTTGGGCTTGCAACAGGAACACGTCGTAGTTATCGAAGTGCGGGCCAACGCTGCCGCCGGGTGCGGCGAAGCTGATCATCACATCGTCGATGCGCCAGCTTGGCAGGAAGCGGAAGTGCTCCAGCAGCTCGGCCACTTCCGGCACGAACTGGTCGACGGCCTGCACCAGCAGGGTCCACTCACGCTCCGGCAGGGTGCTGAAGGCGTCCTCGGCGAACGGGCCGCGGCGCAGCTCCCATGGGCGCTCGCCGTGTTCGATCACCAGGCGCGATTCGACTTCCTCTTCCAGGGCTAAGCCTGCCAGTTCGTCGGCGTCTATCGGGCTTTCGAAATCAGGGATGGCCTGGCGGATCAGCAGCGGTTTTTTCTGCCAATAGTCGCGCAGGAACTCGCGTGCCGTGATGCCGCCCAGAAGTTGAAGAGGAATATCAGGATTCATGTGTAACCTATTGAAAGAAAGCACTTTTAAGACAGGAATAAAAACGCCCGGCGCGGCCGGGCGTCTCAAGAGGGCTTGCGCTACATCAGATGCGTTTGGCTTGGGCCACCGCGTTGCCGATGTAGTTGGCCGGGGTGAGCAGTTTCAGCTCGGCCTTGGCGGCGGCTGGCATATCCAAGCCGTCGATGAAAGTTTGCAGTGCTTCAGGGCTGATGCCCTTGCCGCGCGTCAATTCTTTCAGCTTCTCGTAGGGGTTTTCGATGTTGTAGCGGCGCATCACGGTCTGGATCGGCTCAGCCAATACTTCCCAGCACGCATCCAGGTCAGCGGCGATTTTCTGCTCGTTGAGTTCCAGCTTGCTGATGCCTTTGAGGCTGGCTTCGTACGCGATCACGCTGTGAGCAAAGCCCACACCGAGGTTGCGCAGTACGGTGGAGTCGGTCAGGTCGCGCTGCCAGCGGGAGATCGGCAACTTGCTGGCCAGGTGCTGGAACAGGGCGTTGGCGATGCCGAGGTTGCCTTCGGAGTTTTCGAAGTCGATCGGGTTGACCTTGTGCGGCATGGTCGAGGAACCGATTTCACCGGCAATGGTGCGCTGCTTGAAGTAGCCCAGGGAGATGTAGCCCCAGATATCGCGATCGAAGTCGATCAGGATGGTGTTGAAGCGCGCAATGGCGTCGAACAGCTCGGCGATGTAGTCGTGCGGTTCGATCTGCGTGGTGTACGGGTTGAAGCCCAGGCCCAGCTCGTCTTCGATGAAGGCGCGGGCATTTTCTTCCCAGTCGATTTCCGGGTAGGCCGAGATGTGGGCGTTGTAGTTGCCCACGGCGCCGTTGATCTTGCCCAGCAGCGGTACAGCGGCCACTTGAGCGATCTGGCGCTCCAGGCGGTACACCACGTTGGCCAATTCTTTGCCCAGGGTGGTCGGCGAGGCCGGCTGACCGTGGGTGCGTGACAGCATCGGCACGTCGGCGAAACGGATCGCCAGTTCGCGGATGGCGTTGGCGGTCTGGCGCATCAGCGGCAGCATCACCTCATCACGGCCTTCGCGCAGCATCAGGGCGTGGGACAGGTTGTTGATGTCCTCGCTGGTGCAGGCAAAGTGGATGAACTCGCTGACCTTGGCCAGTTCCGGCAGCTTGGCCGCTTGCTCTTTGAGCAGGTATTCGATGGCTTTAACGTCGTGGTTGGTGGTGCGCTCGATCTCTTTCACACGCTCGGCGTGCTCCAGGGAGAAGTTTTCCGCCAGGGTGTTCAGCACAGCGTTGGCTTCGGCGGAAAACGCCGGCACTTCGCTGATGGCAGGGTGAGCGGCCAGGCGCTGGAGCCAGCGCACTTCAACCAGAACACGAGCACGGATCAAGCCGTATTCGCTGAAAATAGGGCGCAGGGCCTGGGTTTTGCCGGCGTAGCGGCCGTCTACAGGGGAAACCGCAGTGAGCGAAGAGAGCTGCATGGGGTGTTCTCGGACAGTCGGGCAACGAAATGGGGCGCGTATCATACATGAAAAAATCCGCCGGTCCGTTGCCAACTGACCGGCGTATTACGCGTGAGGCTATAAAAATCGGGTTGCTGCGACTTATTCGTTGCGCATCAACGGGTAAAGCTCTTTAAGCAATTTGCGCCGGCTGATCACCAGCTGCCAGCGATGACCGCCCAACTGCCGCCACAACCGTGCCGAACGAATACCGGCCAGGAGCAGGGCGCGGATTTTCGAGGCGTTGTTAGGTTGCTGCAGGTTGCGCATGTCGCCGTGCACCTGGATCCGTTGGCGCAAGGTGCTCAAGGTGTCCTGGTACAGCGCGCCACAGGCGGCAATCACGTTTTCGTGAGCCGGGCCGAAGTGTTCCACTTGGGATTGGATCTGCGGCAGGCGTTTGCCGATGGTTTCCAGCATGTCCTCGCGCTTGGCCAATTGGCGCTCCAGGCCGAGCATCGACAGGGCGTAGCGCAAGGGCTCGCGCTGCAGGGTGCTGGGGTCGCGCTCCAGCGCGCCAATCAGCGCGCGATAGCCTTCACGCAGCGTCAGATCGTCGCCGCCGTAGACTTCCAGGGTGTCCTTGGGGTCGCGGATCAGCAGGCTGCCGAGCATGCAGGTCAGGCCCGCCTCGGTGACCTGGCCGGTCTTGGCGATCTTGTCGACCAGCACCGCGGCTAGGAAAACCCCGCCCAGTGCGGTTAATTGCTCCTGGGTCGGGCTCATGCTGGGTTGCTCCAGGCTTCGGCGAATTCAATCACGCCGCCGCCCAGGCAAATTTCGCCGTCGTAGAACACCACGGACTGGCCAGGCGTGACCGCGCGTTGCGGGTCATCAAAGGTGGCGCGATAGCCGTTGGCAGTTTTTTCCAGGGTGCAGGGCTGGTCGCTCTGGCGATAACGCACTTTGGCGGTCAGGCGGCGTGGGGTGCTCAGGTCGATCGGGTTGACCCAATAGATCTCGGAAGCGAGCAGGGCGCCGGAAAACAGCAGCGGGTGTTCATTACCTTGGCCAACGATCAGCACGTTGTTCTCAAGATCCTTAACCAGCACGTACCACGGCTCTTCACCGGCGTCTTTCAAGCCGCCGATGCCCAGGCCCTGGCGTTGGCCGATGGTGTGGTACATCAGGCCATGGTGGCGGCCGATGACGTCGCCTTCAGTGGTCTTGATTTCGCCCGGCTGTGCCGGCAGGTACTGCTTGAGGAAGTCGCTGAAGCGGCGCTCGCCGATAAAGCAGATCCCGGTGGAATCCTTTTTCTTGGCAGTGGCCAGGCCGTGTTTCTCGGCGATCTTGCGCACTTCGGGTTTTTCCAGCTCGCCCACCGGGAACAGGGTCTTGGCGATCTGTTCGCCGCCGACGGCGTGCAGGAAGTAGCTCTGGTCCTTGTTCGGGTCCAGGCCCTTGAGCAGTTCGGTGCGACCGTCGATGTCGCGACGGCGCACGTAGTGGCCAGTGGCGATCAGGTCGGCGCCGAGGATCATGGCGTAGTCGAGGAACGCCTTGAACTTGATTTCGCGGTTACACAAGATGTCCGGGTTCGGCGTGCGGCCGGCCTTGTATTCGGCCAGGAAGTGCTCGAACACGTTGTCCCAGTACTCGGCGGCGAAGTTGGCGGTGTGCAGCTTGATGCCAATCTTGTCGCAAACGGCCTGGGCGTCGGCCAGGTCGTCCATGGCGGTGCAATATTCCGTTCCATCGTCTTCTTCCCAGTTCTTCATGAACAGGCCTTCCACCTCATAACCCTGCTCCATGAGCAGAACGGCGGAAACGGAAGAATCCACGCCGCCGGACATACCGACGATGACGCGCTTCTTTTGTGTGTCAGAAGGGGCTGGATCACGCATAGGGTTTCAACGGGTGTCTTGAAAAAGGACGCGATTCTAGCAGGCTCGCGCCCGCAAGGCTAAAGAGAAGGGCGGATCAATTCCAGACTGTGGCGCACACCTGCCAGATAATCATCGATGCAGCGGATGATCAGCTCGCTGCGCCAGTCGTCGCGCAGGGCCATCAGCTCATCACGGGTCAGCCAGCGGGCGCGCACGATGCCTTCGTCGAGTTGGTAGTGCGGGTGGTGTTTCAGGGCCTTGGCGATGAAGCACACGCGCTGATAGGTCACGCCATTGCTGGGTGCGGTGTACAGGTAGATCCCGACGATGCCGGTGGCTTCCACGTCCCAACCGGTTTCTTCGAGGGTTTCACGCACGGCGGCCTCGGTCAGGGTTTCATGCGGGTCCAGGTGGCCGGCCGGCTGATTGAGCACGGCGCGCCCGCCCTTGAGCTCTTCGACCATCAGGAAGCGGCCGTTGTCTTCGACAATGGTGGCGACGGTAATGTGGGGTTGCCAGGTCATAAAGCGGCCTCAAGTTGGGGGTGGCTGGAGAAACCCAATCAAATCGGTGCTGGGCACAAACAGAAACCCCGGCACGGGGCCGGGGCTTCTTTGCATCCTTACAACCTTACTTCAACTTGGCAATCGCCGCGTTGAGGGTGTTGCTTGGGCGCATGGCTTTGCTGGTCAGCTCTGGGCTCGGCGCGTAGTAGCCGCCGATATCCACTGGCTTGCCCTGTACGGCGTTCAGTTCGGCAACGATGGTCGCCTCGTTGTCGCTCAGGGTTTTGGCCAGTTCGCCGAACTGCGCTTGCAGTGCAGTGTCTTCGGTCTGGGCGGCCAGGGCTTGAGCCCAGTACAGCGCCAGGTAGAAGTGGCTGCCGCGGTTGTCGATGTTGCCGACTTTGCGCGATGGCGACTTGTTGTTGTCGAGGAACTGGCCGGTGGCCTGGTCCAGGGTCTTGGACAGCACCAGGGCTTTCGGGTTGTTGTAAGTAACACCCAAATGCTCAAGGGAAGCTGCCAGGGCCAGGAACTCGCCCAAGGAATCCCAGCGCAGGAAGTTTTCTTCAACCAGTTGCTGCACGTGTTTCGGTGCCGAACCGCCGGCGCCGGTTTCGAACAGGCCACCGCCGTTCATCAGCGGCACGATCGACAGCATCTTGGCGCTGGTGCCCAGTTCCATGATCGGGAACAGGTCGGTCAGGTAGTCGCGCAATACGTTACCGGTCACCGAGATGGTGTCCAGGCCCTTGCGGGTACGCTCCAGCGTGAACTTCATCGCGTCGACCGGCGACATGATGCGGATGTCCAGGCCGTCGGTGTTGTGGTCTTTGAGGTAGGTCTGAACCTTCTCGACCACGACGCCGTCGTGCGCGCGCTGTGGGTCCAGCCAGAAGATGGCCGGGGTGTTGCTGGCACGGGCACGGTTGACGGCCAGCTTGACCCAGTCCTGGATCGGCGCGTCCTGGGTCTGGCACATGCGAAAGATATCGCCGGCTTCGACTTTCTGTTCCATCAGCAGGTTGCCCTTGCTGTCGGTGACGCGGACAACGCCGTCAGCCTTGACCTGGAAGGTCTTGTCGTGGGAACCGTACTCTTCGGCTTTTTTCGCCATCAGGCCAACGTTTGGCACGCTGCCCATGGTGGTTGGGTCGAAGGCGCCGTTGGCTTTGCACTCTTCGATCACCGCCTGGTAGATGGTGGCGTAGCAGCGATCCGGGATCACAGCCTTGGTGTCGTGCAGTTGGCCGTCGGTGCCCCACATTTTGCCGGAGTCACGGATCATGGCCGGCATCGAGGCGTCGACGATGACGTCGCTCGGCACGTGCAGGTTGGTGATGCCTTTGTCGGAGTTGACCATCGCCAGCGATGGGCGAGCGGCGTAGACCGCTTGAATGTCAGCTTCG
Source organism: Pseudomonas sp. ArH3a (assembly GCF_022648765.1). Taxonomy (NCBI): domain Bacteria; kingdom Pseudomonadati; phylum Pseudomonadota; class Gammaproteobacteria; order Pseudomonadales; family Pseudomonadaceae; genus Pseudomonas; species Pseudomonas sp. ArH3a. Next base: position 4,257,171 of record NZ_CP080330.1, on the reverse strand, counting down.
ATCTGCGCTTGTTGATCGCTAGGCAAAGCCTTGATGCGAGCGTACAGGTCGCCGATGCCGTTGTTCAGGTTGAAGCCGATCTGTGCAAGCAACGGGGCGTGCTTGGCCAGGGCGTCTTTGTAGAACTCGGCAACGATCTGGCCGAACATGATCGGGTCGGAGACCTTCATCATGGTGGCTTTCAGGTGAACCGACAGCAGCACGCCTTGTTTCTTGGCGTCTTCGATTTCAGCGGCGATGAAGCTGCGCAGGGCTTTTTTGCTCAGCACGGCGGTGTCGATAATCTCGCCGGCCTTTACCGAGGTCTTTTCTTTCAAGACGGTCGCAGTGCCGTCTTTGGCGATCAGCTCGATCTTCACGGCGTCAGCGGCTTCGATCTGTACGGCTTTTTCGCTGCCGTAGAAGTCGCCGTTGTTCATGTGCGCGACGTGCGACTTGGAGTCGGCAGCCCAGGCGCCCATTTTGTGCGGGTGCTTGCGCGCATAGTTCTTGACCGACAGCGGTGCGCGGCGGTCGGAGTTGCCTTCGCGCAGTACCGGGTTCACGGCGCTGCCCTTGACCTTGTCGTAACGTGCGCGGGTTTCTTTTTCCGCGTCGGTGGTTACGGTTTCCGGGTAGTCCGGCAGGGCGTAGCCCTGGGCCTGCAGTTCCTTGATCGCGGCTTGCAGCTGCGGGGTCGAGGCGCTGATGTTAGGCAGCTTGATGATGTTGGCTTCAGGCGTAACGGCCAGGTCGCCCAGTTCGGCGAGGTGGTCCGGGATAGCCTGGGTACCCAGTTGCTCGGGGAAGCTTGCGAGGATGCGCGCGGCGAGGGAGATGTCGCGGGTTTCCACAGCAATATCAGCGGAAGCGGTGAAGGCCTCTACGATAGGCAGCAGTGAATAGGTGGCGAGGGCTGGGGCTTCGTCGGTGAAGGTGTAGATGATCTTCGAGCGGGTGGGCATATTCGGATTAACTCTCTTCTTTGCTGAAAGCGTGCGCAGAAACTCGAGATGCGCCGGGTGGAGCGCGTTCGTTCAAAGTCATCCATGAGCGAAATGTCGAGGTTTCTTCGCGGTGATGTTGGGTTGCATCAGTCGAGCGTCAAGCGGGTGGGCTATTGTAATAGCCCTGCTTTCTGGCTGAAGGCTACTGTCTAGAGCGGTCAGCGGTCGTGACTCTTGGGTCAGCGGCGGCATTATACATAGGTCGCTATGCTTACGCCGAGCCTTCATACAAAAGGTGTGTCGTCCATTGGTCTAAAGGTCGCAGGGGCCCAAGTGCGACCAAAGTCGCACGATGTGCTCAAGATTGGCGATTTTGCCTTTGCTTTCAGGCTTGTAGGCGACTAAATATGCTGTTTTCGATGCAAATGAGCATGGCGCGAGGTTTCAGTCGCCATTTATCTGGAGTAGGCTCGAACGCAGCCAGATGTTCAATCCATAGATGGAGTTCAGCATGGGATACAAGAAGATTCAGGTTCCGGCAGTCGGCGACAAAATCACCGTCAATGCAGACCATTCTCTCAATGTTCCTGACCAACCGATCATCCCTTATATAGAAGGCGACGGTATTGGCGTCGACATCAGCCCGGTGATGATCAAGGTGGTCGACGCAGCTGTTGAAAAGGCCTACGGCGGCAAGCGAAAAATCTCCTGGATGGAGGTTTACGCCGGCGAGAAAGCGACTCAAGTCTACGATCAGGATACCTGGCTGCCCCAGGAAACCCTGGATGCGGTCAAAGATTACGTGGTTTCCATCAAGGGGCCGCTGACCACACCGGTCGGTGGTGGCATTCGTTCGCTGAACGTGGCCCTGCGCCAACAACTCGACCTGTATGTTTGCCTGCGCCCGGTGCGTTGGTTTGAAGGCGTGCCCAGCCCGGTCAAGAAACCTGGCGACGTCGATATGACTATCTTCCGTGAGAACTCCGAGGATATTTACGCCGGTATCGAATGGAAGGCCGGCTCGCCGGAAGCGATCAAGGTGATCAAATTCCTCAAGGAGGAAATGGGCGTCACCAAGATCCGTTTCGACCAGGATTGCGGGATTGGCATCAAGCCGGTCTCCAAAGAAGGCACCGAGCGCCTGGTGCGTAAAGCCCTGCAATATGTAGTGGATAACGACCGTGATTCGCTGACCATCGTGCACAAAGGCAACATTATGAAGTTCACCGAAGGTGCCTTCAAAGAGTGGGCCTACGGTATCGCCGAGAAAGAATTTGGTGCGACCTTGCTCGATGGTGGCCCTTGGATGCAGTTCAAGAACCCGAAGACCGGCAAGAATGTGGTGGTAAAGGACGCTATTGCTGATGCCATGCTCCAGCAGATTCTGCTGCGTCCGGCCGAATATGACGTGATCGCCACCCTTAACTTGAATGGTGACTACCTCTCCGATGCCCTGGCGGCGGAAGTGGGCGGTATCGGTATTGCGCCGGGTGCCAACCTGTCGGATACCGTGGCCATGTTCGAGGCCACCCATGGCACGGCGCCCAAATACGCAGGCAAGGACCAGGTAAACCCGGGTTCATTGATTCTGTCGGCAGAAATGATGCTGCGTCATATGGGCTGGACTGAAGCGGCAGACTTGATCATTAAAGGCACGAATGGCGCCATTTCGGCCAAGACCGTGACCTACGACTTTGAGCGCTTGATGGAGGGTGCCAAGTTGGTGTCGTCGTCTGGCTTTGGCGATGCGTTGATTTCGCATATGTGAGTCTAAGGCTATAAAAAAACCGGCGATCCTGAAGAATCAGGACAGCCGGTTTTTTTTGAGTTGCTCAAGCGCTGATCAGGCCGTTTGTTTCTGTTTTGAAGGGGTAGCCTTTAGTTCCTTTTCTTGGGTTTCGTCGTGGGCCTTTCCAGGTTCGGCCGCGCATGCTGCGCAGATTTCGACAGCGTGCAGGCCTTTGGGGCCCTGAATGATGTCAAACTCCACCTTTTGACCCGCCTTCAGCGTCTTGTATCCCTCCATGGTAATCGCTGAGTAATGCGCAAAAAGATCCTCATCGGGATTTCCTTCGGCATTAATGAATCCATACCCCTTAGCATTGTTGAACCACTTGACCTTGCCGTTGATCTTGACGCCAGACATAACCATATCCCTCTGCACCAGACTCCATCACTGGAGTATCATCCAGTTTATCCGTCCTAACCCGAATAAATAAGGTTGACTGCGCGGACCTTTTTTACCCACTGTGGGCTCTATTGGTTGTAACACCGATTTGCCGATAGTCAAGGCGACCGTATAGTCAGAGTTGAAATTCCGGCAGGTCGCCCCCACCACTGTATTTGAACCACTGACGAACCTTTCTTTCCATGCATGCAAACAGCCAGATTCGACTAACATTCAATCAGGATCGCCCGGATCAGGAACATGACGAGGACGGCTCTGCAGGCATTGCTGTTCAGGAGGCGAAGCCCGCTCTACAGGCGCCGCCGATGTACAAGGTGGTTTTGTTCAATGATGACTACACACCGATGGATTTCGTGGTCGAAGTGCTCGAGGTGTTTTTTAACCTGAACCGCGAGTTGGCGACCAAGGTAATGCTGGCCGTTCACACAGAAGGACGGGCAGTATGTGGAGTGTTTACCCGTGACATCGCCGAGACAAAGGCAATGCAGGTCAACCAGTACGCCAGGGAAAGCCAGCATCCGCTACTCTGTGAAATCGAGAAGGACGGTTAACGCCGACCACTTGGGTATGAGGTGAAGCTATGTTAAACCGCGAGCTCGAAGTCACCCTCAATCTTGCCTTCAAGGAGGCTCGTTCGAAGCGTCATGAATTCATGACCGTCGAACACCTGCTGCTGGCACTTTTGGATAACGAAGCTGCCGCCACCGTTCTGCGTGCGTGCGGCGCCAACCTCGACAAACTCAAGCATGACCTGCAGGAGTTTATCGACTCCACTACGCCACTGATCCCCGTGCACGACGAGGACCGCGAAACCCAGCCAACCCTGGGCTTCCAGCGGGTATTGCAGCGCGCTGTGTTCCACGTACAGAGCTCCGGTAAGCGTGAAGTCACAGGCGCCAATGTGCTTGTGGCGATCTTCAGCGAACAGGAAAGCCAAGCGGTGTTCCTGCTCAAACAGCAGAGCGTTGCCCGTATTGATGTCGTCAACTACATCGCCCACGGTATCTCCAAAGTGCCTGGGCACGGCGATCATTCCGAGGGTGAGCAAGAGATGCAGGACGACGAGGGTGGTGAGTCTTCTTCTTCGGGCAATCCACTGGATGCCTATGCCAGCAACCTCAATGAACTGGCGCGCCAGGGGCGGATCGATCCGCTGGTGGGGCGCGAGCTTGAGGTTGAGCGTGTAGCGCAGATCCTCGCGCGTCGTCGCAAGAACAATCCGTTGCTGGTGGGTGAGGCGGGCGTGGGTAAGACCGCGATTGCCGAAGGCCTGGCCAAGCGCATTGTCGATAATCAGGTGCCTGACCTGCTGGCTAACAGCGTCGTCTACTCCCTGGACCTGGGCGCGTTGCTCGCCGGGACCAAGTACCGTGGCGATTTCGAGAAGCGCTTCAAGGCGCTGCTCGGCGAGCTGAAAAAACGCCCGCAGGCGATCCTGTTTATCGATGAGATCCATACCATCATCGGTGCCGGTGCGGCCTCCGGTGGGGTGATGGACGCCTCCAACCTGCTCAAGCCGTTGCTGTCGTCGGGTGATATCCGCTGCATCGGTTCGACTACGTTCCAGGAATTCCGCGGCATTTTCGAGAAAGACCGTGCCTTGGCGCGCCGCTTCCAGAAAGTCGACGTGTCCGAGCCTTCGGTAGAAGACACCATCGGCATTCTGCGCGGGCTCAAAGGGCGTTTCGAAGCGCACCACGGCATCGAGTACACCGATGAAGCGTTGCGTGCCGCTGCTGAGCTGGCATCGCGCTACATCAATGACCGGCACATGCCCGACAAGGCCATCGACGTGATTGACGAGGCGGGTGCCTACCAGCGCCTGCAGCCGGTCGAGAAGCGCGTGAAGCGCATCGACGTGCCTCAAGTCGAGGACATCGTGGCGAAGATCGCGCGTATTCCGCCAAAACACGTCAACAGTTCCGACAAGGAGCTGCTGCGTAACCTGGAGCGCGACCTCAAGCTCACCGTGTTCGGCCAGGATGCTGCCATTGACGCGCTGTCCACCGCGATCAAGTTGTCGCGTGCGGGCCTCAAGTCGCCGGACAAGCCAGTCGGTTCGTTCCTGTTCGCAGGCCCGACCGGCGTCGGCAAGACCGAAGCGGCGCGGCAGTTGGCCAAGGCCATGGGCATCGAGCTGGTACGCTTCGACATGTCCGAATACATGGAGCGTCACACTGTGTCGCGCCTGATCGGTGCGCCTCCGGGCTATGTCGGTTTCGACCAGGGCGGTCTGTTGACCGAGGCAATCACCAAGCAGCCGCACTGCGTATTGCTGCTCGATGAAATCGAGAAGGCCCACCCGGAAGTCTTCAACCTGCTGCTGCAGGTCATGGACCACGGGACCCTGACCGACAACAACGGGCGCAAGGCAGACTTCCGCAACGTGATCGTGATCATGACCACCAACGCCGGTGCCGAAACGGCCGCGCGGGCTTCGATTGGCTTTACGCATCAGGATCACTCATCCGATGCGATGGAAGTGATCAAGAAGAGCTTCACGCCGGAGTTCCGCAACCGCCTGGACACCATTATCCAGTTTGGTCGCCTCAGCCATGAGGTCATCAAAAGCGTGGTGGACAAGTTCCTTACCGAGCTTCAAGCGCAGTTGGAAGACAAGCGCGTGCAGTTGGACGTCACGGACGCGGCGCGCAATTGGCTGGCCGAAGGTGGCTACGACGCGGCAATGGGCGCTCGCCCAATGGCGCGACTGATCCAGGACAAGATCAAGCGGCCATTGGCCGAAGAGATCCTGTTTGGCGAGCTTGCCGACCATGGCGGCGTGGTGCACATCGACCTGAAGGACGGCGAGCTGACCTTCGAGTTCGAAACCACGGCTGAAATGGCCTGACAGCGGGCTGCAACAAAGCAAAAGGCGCCGAAAGGCGCCTTTTTGCTGTCTTGAAAACGATGGGGGTCAAATGTGGGGGCAGACAAGTCAGCTCCCACATTGACACCTGAGGTGTTTGGGAAATAGCGCGCACACAAAAACGCCCGGCAGAACCGGGCGTTTTGTATTGACTTGATTAACGAGCGCGGTAAGTGATGCGCCCTTTGCTCAAGTCATAGGGCGTCAGCTCGACGCGCACTTTGTCGCCGGTAAGAATACGAATGTAGTTCTTGCGCATCTTGCCGGAGATATGCGCGGTTACGACGTGCCCATTTTCCAACTCCACACGAAACATGGTGTTGGGCAGGGTGTCGACGACAGTGCCTTCCATTTCGAAGCTGTCTTCTTTCGACATGCAGTAAAGCCCTCGGTATCCAGTGAATGGCCCGGTGCAACTGCGCCAGGCAAAAGCGGCGTGCATTGTGCCCGAAAAAGGGTGTTTAAGCCAAGGGGTTCTAGTTAAGCGTTACCCATCTTTGATTAATTAGTAGCTCGATGGGCCGATATTGGGTCTTGTAGTTCATCTTTTTGCAGTTTTTGATCCAGTATCCGAGGTACACCGCTTCCAATTCCTGGCGCAGGGCTTCGCCGATTTGCCACAAGATCGCAAAGCGTCCCAGGCTGCGGCGTTCTTCGGCCGGCTCATAGAAGGTGTAGACCGCCGACAGGCCATTGGGCAGCAGGTCGGTTACGGCTACCGCCAGCAGGCGCCCGTCCAGGCGGAACTCGTAGAAGCGCGAGAAGGGCAGGTCACGCACCAGAAACGTCGAAAACTGATCGCGGCTGGGCGGGAACATGTCGCCGTCGGCATGACGTTGCTCGATGTAGCGCTGGTAAAGGTCGAAATATTCTTCGCTGAAATGCGGCTTGGTGGCGGTGATTGTCAGGTCGGCATTGCGCTTGAGGATGCGTTTCTGATTGCGGTCCGGCAAAAATTGCGCAACCGGGATACGTGCCGGCACGCAGGCATTGCAATTCTGGCAATGGGGGCGGTACAGGTGGTCGCCGCTACGCCGAAAACCCATCTCGGACAGGTCGGCATACACATGCACATCCATTGGCTGGCTGGGGTCGAGGAACAGCGTGGTTGCCTGCTCGTCGGGCAGATAGCTGCAAGAGTGGGCTTGAGTGGCATAAAACTTCAAGCGCGCCAGCTCGGTCATGATCAACCCTCGGGGTAAGCTTTGAAATAAGTGTAAGCCACGTGCGCGGATGTCGCCTAGGAAACCCACGGTCCAGAGCTGGGTTGGTCCAAATGGTTGTGCAAGAAAGCCGCGAACTCACTGCGCGGTATGGCGCGGGCGCCCAGGCTGTGCAGGTGGTCATTGGGCATCTGGCAGTCGATCAGCACGAAACCCCAGGCCTGCAACTGCCGGGTCAGTGTGGCGAAGCCGAATTTCGACGCGTTGTCGGCACGGCTGAACATGGATTCGCCAAAGAACAGTTGGCCCATCGCCAGGCCATACAGGCCGCCGACCAGCTCGCCCTGGTCCCACACCTCCACGGAATGCGCGTAGCCACGCTGGTGCAGCGCCAGGTAGGCGCTCTGGATGCCTTCGGTGATCCAGGTGCCATCGGCATAGCTGCGCGGCGCAGCGCACGCCTGGATGACGGCAGCGAAGTCCTGGTCGAAGGTGACGGTGTAACGCTGCTGGCGCAACAGTTTGCCAAGGCTGCGCGAGACATGCAGTTCGTCGGGAAATATCACCGTGCGTGGGTCCGGCGACCACCAGAGGATCGGCTGGCCTTCAGAGAACCACGGAAAGCAGCCGTGACGGTAGGCCTGAACCAGCCGTTCGGCTGACAAATCGCCACCGGCGGCCAGCAGGCCATTGGGTTCACGCATGGCCTTGGCCAGCGGTGGAAAAGTCAGTGAGTCGCGTTGCAACCAGGTCAGCATGGCATCCAGGCTTACGGAAGGGGAGGGGAGTGGCGGGTATGTCACCTGCCGCGCGTGGGGTGATTATTGTCGACACAGCGCTGTGGGGCCAGCCCGAATCGGGTATTCATCAGGATTAGCGTGAGCGCGTGTTGCTGCAACTCTGCCCCGTACACGCGGTCGTAATCGGGTCTGGCGCATGCAGGCCATTTGCCAAGCTTGCCTGGATTGCTAAAAACAGCTCATAAGCCTTTGTCAGCAAAGACAATGCATGCTCAAATTGAACATGCTGTGACACTTCAATTGTCCAGGCTGCTGGCTGATAGGCAAGGGCGTGGCATCGCGGGCGCAAACCCGTACAATGCGGCCATTGTGGCGTTATCGCCATTTCACCCAGTCATCACCCAGTGTTAAAAGTAGATTCAACGACGTTCGTTCATTTTTCAGCTGCTCGGATTGAGCAGTAGTGTGCAGTCATTCAACGATGGACGCGCTAAAGGCGCAGGAAAAGACCCGTTTTGAAGAAATCCGCCGCAACACCTAAAGCAGCAGTCGTGCCGGCCTGGCGCCAGCACCTGCACTACCGACTCAAGGAAGGGGCGCTGATCGCCATCGGCGCCCTGTGCCTGTTCCTGATGATGGCCTTGCTCACCTATGGCAAGGACGATCCGGGCTGGAGCCACAACAGCAAGATCGAAGACGTGCAGAACTTCGGCGGGCCTGCCGGCTCCTACAGCGCCGATATCCTGTTCATGGTGCTGGGTTACTTCGCCTACATCTTCCCGCTGCTGCTGGCGATCAAGACCTGGCAGATCTTCCGTCAGCGTCACGAGCCGTGGCAGTGGAGCGGCTGGCTGTTCTCCTGGCGCCTGATCGGCCTGGTGTTCCTGGTGCTGTCTGGCGCAGCGCTGGCGCATATTCATTTCCACGCACCTACCGGTTTGCCGGCGGGCGCAGGCGGTGCGCTGGGCGAAAGCCTGGGCGACCTGGCGCGCAAGACCCTGAACATCCAGGGCAGCACCTTGATGTTTATCGCGCTGTTCCTGTTCGGCCTCACGGTGTTCACCGACCTGTCGTGGTTCAAGGTGATGGACGTGACCGGCAAGATCACCCTCGACCTGCTCGAATTGTTCCAAAGCGCGGCCAACCGTTGGTGGTCGGCCCGCGTTGATCGCAAACGCATGGTTGCGCAACTGCGTGAGGTGGACACCCGCGTCAACGAGGTGGTGGCCCCGAGCACACCGGACCGGCGCGAGCAAGCCAAGGTCAAGGAGCGCTTGATCGAGCGCGAGCAAGCTCTGAGCAAACACATGTCGGACCGCGAGAAGCAGGTGCCGCCCGTGATCGCCCCGGCGCCGCCCAAAGCCCCCGAGCCGAGCCATCGCGTACAGAAAGAGAAACAGGCGCCGTTGTTTGTCGACAGCGCCGTGGAAGGCACCTTGCCGCCGATCTCGATCCTCGACCCAGCCGAAAAGAAACAGCTCAACTATTCCCCGGAATCCCTGGCGGCTGTCGGCCACCTGCTGGAAATCAAGCTCAAGGAATTCGGCGTCGAAGTTTCGGTGGACTCGATCCACCCAGGCCCGGTCATCACCCGTTACGAAATCCAGCCGGCAGCTGGCGTCAAGGTCAGCCGCATCTCCAACCTGGCGAAAGACTTGGCCCGTTCCCTGGCCGTGACCAGTGTGCGCGTGGTGGAAGTGATCCCCGGCAAGACCACCGTGGGCATCGAGATTCCCAACGAAGACCGTCAGATCGTGCGCTTCTCCGAAGTGCTGTCGACGCCGGAATACGACAACTTTAAATCCCCGGTCACCTTGGCCCTGGGCCACGATATCGGTGGTAAGCCAGTAATCACCGACTTGGCGAAAATGCCGCACTTGCTGGTTGCCGGTACCACTGGTTCGGGTAAGTCGGTGGGCGTGAACGCGATGATCCTGTCGATCCTGTTCAAGTCTGGCCCGGATGACGCCAAGCTGATCATGATCGACCCGAAGATGTTGGAATTGTCGATCTACGAAGGCATTCCGCACCTGCTCTGCCCGGTGGTCACCGACATGAAGGACGCCGCCAACGCCCTGCGTTGGAGCGTGGCCGAGATGGAGCGCCGCTACAAGCTGATGGCGAAGATGGGCGTACGTAACCTGTCGGGCTTCAACGCCAAGGTCAAGGAAGCCCAGGACGCCGGCACGCCGCTGACCGACCCGTTGTACAAACGCGAAAATATTCACGACGAAGCGCCGCTGCTGGTCAAGCTGCCGACCATCGTGGTGGTGGTCGACGAATTCGCCGACATGATGATGATCGTCGGCAAGAAGGTTGAAGAACTGATCGCACGTATCGCCCAGAAGGCACGTGCTGCCGGTATTCACTTGATTCTCGCGACTCAGCGGCCGTCGGTGGACGTGATCACCGGTCTGATCAAGGCCAACATTCCTACGCGCATGGCGTTCCAAGTTTCCAGCAAGATCGACTCGCGCACCATCATCGATCAGGGCGGCGCCGAGCAACTGCTGGGCCACGGTGACATGCTCTACATGCCGCCGGGCACCAGCCTGCCGATCCGGGTTCACGGCGCGTTCGTTTCCGATGACGAAGTACACCGTGTGGTGGAGGCCTGGAAACTGCGCGGCGCACCGGAATACAACGACGACATCCTCGCCGGTGTCGAAGAGGCCGGCAGCGGCTTCGACGGTGGCAGCGGCGGTGATGATGACGCTGAAACCGATGCGCTGTACGACGAGGCCGTGGCCTTCGTACTCGAAAGCCGTCGCGCCTCGATCTCCGCGGTGCAGCGCAAACTCAAAATCGGCTACAACCGCGCCGCCCGCATGATCGAATCCATGGAAAACGCCGGCGTCGTGACTGCAATGAACACTAACGGCTCGCGCGAAGTCATCGCCCCCGGGCAGATGCGCGACTGATCACGTGCCGCGTGGCAGCACGCGGCACGCCCTAACGACTCAATGAGGATTCCCATGCGTCTTATCCGCATGCTGTTGTTGCCAGCCCTGGCCCTGACCGCTGTTTCGGCTCACGCCGACCCCGCTTCCGTGGCCAGCCTGACCAACCTGTTGGACAAATCCAAGACCCTGACCGCGCGCTTCTCCCAGTTGACCCTGGATGGCGGCGGCACTCAGTTGCAGGAAACCGCCGGTGAAATGGCCGTGCAGCGCCCAGGCCTTTTCTACTGGAAAACCGACGCGCCGAACGAGCAGACCATCGTGTCCGACGGCCAGAAAGTCACCCTGTGGGACCCTGACCTGGAACAGGCGACCATCAAGAAGCTCGACCCGCGCCTGAACCAGACCCCGGCGCTGTTGCTGTCGGGCGATGTGTCGAAGATCAGCGACAGCTTCGAGATCACCTCCAAGCAAACCAGCAACGTGATTGAGTTCACCCTCAAGCCCAAATCCAAGGACACGCTGTTTGACAGCCTGCAACTGTCGTTTGGCAACGGTGTGATCAACAACATGCGCCTGATCGACAGCGTCGGTCAGCGCACCGATATCCTGTTCTCCGCGGTCAAGGCCAACGGCGTTGTGGATGCATCCAAGTTCAAGTTCGTCATCCCCAAGGGTGCCGACGTGATCCAGGAATAACCTGCCGAGAGGTTTCAAGCGCTGCCCATGGATTTGTTTCGAAGTGACCCGATTGCTCAACCCTTGGCCGCGCGTTTGCGTTCGACCAACCTGGATGAGTACGTCGGGCAAGAACACCTGCTCGCTCGCGGCAAGCCTCTGCGCGAAGCCCTGGAGCAGGGTGCGCTGCACTCGATGATTTTCTGGGGGCCGCCGGGCGTGGGTAAAACCACCCTGGCGCGGCTGCTGGCGAAAGTCTCGGATGCGCACTTCGAAACGGTGTCGGCCGTGCTGGCCGGGGTCAAGGAGATCCGCCAGGCAGTGGAAGTCGCCAAGCAGCAGGCCGGGCAATACGGCAAGCGCACCATCTTGTTCGTCGACGAAGTGCATCGCTTCAACAAGTCGCAGCAGGATGCGTTTTTACCCTATGTCGAAGACGGCACGCTGATCTTTATCGGCGCTACCACCGAAAACCCCTCGTTTGAACTCAACAACGCTTTGCTGTCGCGTGCCCGTGTCTATGTGCTCAAGAGCCTGGACGAAGCGGCGATGCGCAAGCTGTTGCAGCGTGCGTTGAGCGAAGACAAGGGCTTGGGCAACCGCCAGTTGAGCTTGAGCGACGAAGGTTTCAAGATTTTGCTGAGCGCCGCCGATGGCGACGGTCGGCGCTTTCTCAACCTGTTGGAGAACGCTTCCGACCTGGCCGAAGACAACAGCGAGATTGGCGTCGACCTGTTGCAAAGCCTGCTCGGCGACACTCGCCGGCGCTTCGACAAGGGCGGCGAAGCCTTCTACGACCAGATATCGGCGCTGCACAAATCCGTACGCGGCTCCAACCCCGACGGTGCGTTGTACTGGTTTGCGCGGATGATCGACGGCGGCTGCGACCCGCTGTACTTGGCGCGCCGCGTGGTGCGCATGGCCAGCGAAGACATCGGCAACGCCGACCCGCGCGCGCTGAGCCTGTGCCTCGCTGCCTGGGAAGTGCAGGAACGCCTGGGCAGCCCGGAAGGCGAGTTGGCGGTGGCCCAGGCCATCACCTACTTGGCTTGCGCGCCGAAAAGCAACGCGGTGTACATGGGCTTCAAGTCGGCTCTGCGGGCCGCCGCCGAACACGGCTCGCTGGAAGTGCCGCTGCACCTGCGCAACGCCCCGACCAAGCTGATGAAGCAGCTGGGCTACGGCGACGAATACCGTTATGCCCATGACGAGCCGGATGCCTATGCCGCCGGCGAAGATTATTTTCCCGATGAGCTGGAACCACAGCCGTTCTACCAGCCGGTGCCCCGTGGCCTGGAACTGAAGATCGGCGAAAAGCTCAATCACCTGGCTCAACTCGATCGCCTCAGCCCCAAACAGCGGAGAAAGTAGTGCTCAAGACGATTCTTGCCGTGTCCGTAGCCGGCATCGCTGGTACATTATTGCGTTTCGCCACCAGTACGTGGGTGAGCGCCAACTGGCCGAAGCATTTTTATGCGGCGACCTTGGCGGTCAACTTGGTGGGTTGCTTGATTATCGGGCTGTTGTACGGCTGGTTCCTGTTGCGCCCGGAAGTGCCGATTGAGATTCGCGCCGGCTTGATTGTCGGCTTTGTAGGCGGTCTGACGACCTTTTCATCCTTTTCACTGGATACGTTGCGCCTGCTGGAAAGCGGGCAAGCTCTGGTGGCCTTCGGGTACCTGGGCATCAGCGTGTTCGGCGGGCTGCTCGCCACCTGGGCCGGCCTGTCCTTGACCAAACTTTGATAAACGAGAGACCGACATGCTCGATTCCAAACTGTTACGTAGCAACCTTCAGGACGTAGCGGACCGCCTGGCATCCCGTGGCTTTGCCTTGGATGTTGCGCGCATCGAAGCGCTGGAAGAACAGCGCAAGACCGTCCAGACCCGCACCGAAGCACTGCAGGCTGAGCGTAATGCGCGTTCCAAATCCATTGGTCAGGCCAAGCAGCGCGGTGAAGACATCGCGCCGCTGATGGCGGACGTCGAGCGCATGGGCACTGAGCTGTCTGACGGTAAAGTCGAGCTGGAAGGCATTCAGAGCGAGCTGGACTCGATCCTGCTGGGCATTCCCAACCTGCCGCACGAATCCGTACCGATTGGCGAAGACGAAGACGGCAACGTCGAAGTGCGCCGCTGGGGCACCCCGAAAGCTTTTGATTTCGAGATCAAGGATCACGTTGCGTTGGGCGAGCTGACCGGTGGCCTGGATTTCGAAACCGCCGCCAAAATGTCCGGTGCGCGCTTCGCTTTGCTGCGCGGCCCCATCGCGCGCATGCACCGTGCCCTGGCACAGTTCATGATCAACCTGCACACCGGCGAGCACGGTTACGAAGAAGCCTACACCCCGTACCTGGTGCAGGCGCCGGCGTTGATGGGCACCAGCCAGTTGCCGAAATTCGAAGAAGACCTGTTCAAGATCAGCCGCGATGGCGAAGCCGATCTGTACCTGATCCCGACCGCCGAAGTGTCGCTGACCAACATCGTGGCTGGCGAGATCCTCGACGCCAAGCAACTGCCGATGAAGTTTGTCGCCCATTCCCCGTGCTTCCGCAGTGAAGCCGGTGCTTCGGGTCGTGATACTCGCGGCATGATCCGCCAGCACCAGTTCGACAAGGTCGAGATGGTGCAAGTGGTTGAGCCATCGACCTCCATGGAGGCCTTGGAAGGCCTGACCGCCAATGCCGAACGCGTCCTGCAACTGCTGGAGCTGCCGTACCGCGTTCTCGCGCTGTGCACCGGCGACATGGGTTTCAGCGCCGTGAAGACCTACGACCTCGAAGTGTGGGTGCCGAGCCAGGACAAATACCGCGAGATTTCGTCGTGCTCCAACTGCGGTGATTTCCAGGCCCGTCGCATGCAGGCGCGTTTCCGTAACCCGGAAACCGGCAAACCGGAGCTGGTACACACCCTCAACGGTTCGGGCCTGGCCGTAGGCCGTACCCTGGTGGCGGTGCTGGAAAACTACCAGCAGGCCGACGGTTCGATCCGTGTGCCTGAGGTGCTTAAGCCGTACATGGCGGGCGTTGAGGTCATCGGCTAAATGGAATTTCTGCCGCTGTTTCATAACCTGCGCGGCAGTCGTGTGTTGGTCGTCGGTGGCGGGGAGATTGCCTTGCGCAAATCCCGGCTGCTGGCCGACGCCGGTGCGTTGCTGCGGGTGGTTGCTCCCCAGATCGAAGACCAGTTGCGTGAACTGGTGCTGGGCAGTGGCGGAGAACTGATTTTGCGCGGTTATCAGGAGCCCGACCTCGACGGTTGCACCCTGATCATCGCCGCGACCGACGACGAGCCACTGAACGCGCAAGTGTCCAGTGATGCCAAGCGTCGCTGCGTACCGGTCAACGTGGTGGATGCGCCGGCCTTGTGCAGCGTGATCTTCCCGGCGATTGTCGACCGTTCGCCATTGGTGATTGCAGTCTCCAGCGGCGGCGATGCGCCGGTGCTGGCGCGCTTGATCCGCGCCAAGCTGGAAACCTGGATTCCGTCCACCTATGGCCAGTTGGCCGGGTTGGCGGCGCGTTTTCGTGCCCAGGTCAAAGGTTTGTACCCGAATGTGCAGCAGCGCCGTGCGTTCTGGGAAGAGGTTTTCCAAGGCCCGATTGCTGACCGCCAGTTGGCCGGGCAGGGCGATGAAGCCGAGCGTCTGCTGATTGACAAGGTCAACGGCGCGCCGCCGCATGCGCCGGGCGAAGTCTACTTGGTGGGTGCCGGCCCAGGCGATCCTGACCTGGTGACCTTCCGTGCCTTGCGCCTGATGCAGCAAGCCGACGTGGTGCTGTATGACCGCTTGGTGGCGCCGGCGATTCTCGAACTGTGCCGTCGTGATGCCGAGCGCATCTATGTCGGCAAGCGTCGCGCCGACCATGCTGTGCCGCAGGACCAGATCAACCAACAATTGGTGGACTTGGCCAAGCAAGGCAAGCGCGTGCTGCGCCTCAAGGGGGGCGATCCGTTCATCTTTGGCCGGGGCGGCGAAGAAATCGAAGAACTGGCGGCCCATGGCATCCCGTTTCAGGTGGTGCCGGGGATCACTGCGGCCAGTGGTTGCGCGGCGTATGCCGGGATCCCGCTGACCCATCGTGACTATGCGCAGTCGGTACGGTTTATTACCGGGCATTTGAAAAACGGTACCTCGGACTTGCCTTGGCATGATCTCGTTGGCCCGTCGCAGACTTTGGTGTTCTACATGGGGCTGATCGGTTTGCCGATCATCTGCGAACAATTGATCAAGCATGGGCGTGCGGCGGATACCCCGGCGGCGTTGATCCAGCAGGGCACTACGTCCAACCAGCGCGTGTTCACCGGCACCCTGGCGGACTTGCCGCGCATGGTGGCGGAGCATGAAGTGCATGCGCCGACATTGGTGATCGTCGGTGAGGTGGTTATGTTGCGCGAGAAGCTGAAGTGGTTTGAAGGCGCTCAGTCCCAGGTCTGACATCGCTCGTTCCCACGCTCTGCGTGGTAATGCACCCTATGACGCTCCGCGTCATGCTTTTAAGAGCGGACGCAGAGCGTCCAGGGCGGCATTCCCACGCAGAGCGTGGGAACGATCATCATCAGTTCCAGACGCCTTTGCCACTTAATCTCTCACGATCATGCCCAACATCAAAACGCTGCAACGGCCCCTTCGGCACAACCCCCGTCGGGTTAATCGTGCGATGGCTCGCATAGTAATGCCCTTTGATATGGGCAAAATCCACCGTCTCGGCCACTCCCGGCCACTGATACATCTCCCTCAGCCAGTTCGACAAGTTCGAGTAATCGGCAATCCGCCGCAAATTGCATTTGAAGTGGTTGTAATACACCGCGTCAAAGCGAATCAGCGTGGTAAACAGCCGCACATCGGCTTCGGTCAGGTACTCACCGGCCAGGTAGCGATGCTCGCCCAGGTGCTGCTCCAGGTGATCCAGCTCGGCAAATACCTCATCAAACGCGCTTTCATAGGCCTTTTGCGAGGTGGCAAAGCCTGCGCGGTACACGCCATTGTTCACGGCCGGGTAGATGCGATCGTTCAGCGCGTCGATGCTCGGGCGTAACACCTCGGGGTAGAAGTCCAGGGTATTGCCGGTTAGTTGGTTAAACGCACTGTTGAACATGCGGATGATCTCCGCCGATTCATTACTCACGATGCGCTTGAGCTTCTTGTCCCACAGCACCGGCACGGTCACGCGCCCGGTGTAGTCGGCGGTGTCGGCGGTATAGCGTTGGTGCATAAAGTCGAAACCATCCAGCTTGTCGCCGGTAGAGCCGTGGGCCTTGTCGAAGGTCCAGCCGTTTTCCAGCATTAACCAGCTGACCACGGACACGTCAATCAGGCTTTCCAGGCCCTTGAGCTTGCGCAAAATCAGAGTGCGATGCGCCCAGGGGCAGGCGAGGGAAACGTACAGATGGTAGCGACCGGCTTCGGCCTGAAAGCCACCTTCGCCACTCGGCCCAGGCTGGCCGTCGTCGGTGACCCAGTGGCGGCGCTGCGCTTGTTCGCGCTGGAACGCGCCGTCTGCGCTACTTTCGTACCACTGGTCTTTCCAGTGTCCTTCGATCAGCAAACCCATGACTGGCTCCTTGGCTAATAAGCGTTGGAGCCCAGTCTAAAGGGATGAGTTCGAACTAAAAGCGCAAAGACCGGGCGTGAATAATCGATTAAATCGATTTGTCCCGTGCGTCCCAGTATTGCTGGGCCAATTCGAAGGCCTGCACGCGTGGGTGGCCGAGGCCGCGCAAGGCCAGGGCCATGGTGGCAATCAGGGCCAGTTGCGGGTAGCTGTCTTCGATATCGCCACGCCAGAGCGCCTTCAACTGTTCAGGCTCAAGGGTCGCGGGTTTGACATGGCGTTGAGCGGAGAGCGCAGGCCACTCTTCGTCCCAGCTTGCGCCGCCGGTGGTGCCATACAGGTGGCTGATCGTGTCCGGGTTGATCTCGACCTCGCCGCCATCGCCTTTGACCACAATCACGTTGTCGCCAAGCAGGCCGCTGGCATCGCGGTGCACGCCCTGGTAGCCAGGGTGGAAAATACTTTGCAGGCCGCAACGGGCGCTCAGCGGGTTGAGCAAGCGCGCCAGCGAGTGGATCGGCGAGCGCAGGCCCAGGGTGTTGCGCAGGTCGATCATGCGCTGCAATGGCGGCGCCCAGTCACCCAGCGGGATAAACGCCAGGTTGCCTTGCTCAAAAGCCGTCTCGACCTGCTGCCAGTTACGGCACAGCGGGATTTGCAAACCTTCCAGCAATTGCTCGGTGTACAACCGGCCAGCGGTATGGGCGCCACCGCCATGCATAAGGATGCGTACACCGTTTTGCGCCAGGCACTTGGCTGCCAGCAAATACCACGGCAGGTGGCGCTTTTTACCGGCGTAGGTTGGCCAGTCGACATCCACGTTCAGCGCCGGCGCATTCAAACGCTCGCGCACGGCCTCGGTGAAACCGGCGAGTTCTTCCGGGCTTTCTTCCTTGTGGCGCAGCAACATCAGGAAGGCGCCGAGCTGGGTGTCTTCGACTTTTTCGTCGAGCAGCATGCCCATGGCTTCGCGGGCTTCCTCACGGGTCAGGTTGCGCGCGCCGCGTTTGCCTTTGCCCAAGATGCGCACGAACTGCGCAAACGGGTGCTCGGCAGGGGTTTCAAGGGTCAGCGGGGCAAAGTCGGTCATAAGCAATTCGTCGGCCTGGGCAGGCCCGCCAGCTTGGCGGCGAGTTTGGCGGGAGTGCCGTTAAACAGTTTGTTTAAGTGCAGGCTGTTGCCCTTTTCCGGGCCCAGCTTCAAGGCGGTGTACTTGATCAGCGGGCGCGTGGCGGGGGACAGCTGGAATTGTGCATAGAAACCGCGCAGCAGTTCGAGGATTTCCCAGTGCGCGGCGGTCAATTCCAAGGGTTCGCCTGCGGCCAAGGCTGTGGCGACCTCGGCGGACCAGTCATTCAGGTCGACGAGGTAGCCGTCCTTGTCCAGTTCGAGGGTGCGTGAGCCTACGGTCAAGGTGTTCATAGCCAGGTGTTGACCTTGTCGTAATCGATCGACAGCTGCACAAAGCCTGGGTAGTCCACGCTGTCGGCCCAGTCCGGTAGCGGCAAGTTGCGCGCCTGCATGTCTTCGGCCAGCACAAAGACCTTCAGGCCCTTGGTTTGCAGGGCCGGGTTGTGAAGGCCATAGGCGCCGTCGCCGCACAGCAGGATCGCGTCGGCGGCGCCGCACACGCGCAGGCAACTGGCGAGGCGGCTGTCGGTAAACGGGGAGTGAGACACCACATGTAAAGTCGACATCAGAGGGTAATCACCTGGTCGTAACGGTCAATCAGCTTGGAAATATCGTTGCTGCTCATGGCTTGAGCGCTGGCGGGAGGTGTGAGCCCGCGCTCGGCCAGGCTGTGGCTGCAGGCGAACACTTCATCAATGCCGAACAGGCCCAGTGCCTGCAGGTTGGCGCTGAGGTCTTTTTGCTGCACGGCCTTGGCGTTTTGGTGCGGCGCCAGTTGAAACACGCCGTCGTCCATAAACAGCAGGCCAATCGGCAGATCGAACGCGCCACCGGCCAGCACGATATCCAGTGCTTCACGCGCACTCGGCCCGGACCACGGTGCCTGGCGGCTGATCACCAATAAGGATTTGGACATGTCACGGCCCTCCAAAACAGATCAGGCGGTCGGCGGCCTGGGCGGCGTCATGCAACTGCCCAAGGCCCGACAGCGCCCACGGCGCAGCCAGGTTCACCGCGCTGCGTTGATAACGCGTGGCTTCTTCGTTGTTCAGCACGCCACGGCGCAAGGCCGCGGCGATGCACACCACGCCGTCGAGCTGATGCTGGCTGACGAACTCGCGCCATTGCCGGGCGATGTCTTGCTCATCCTGGGGCGCAACGATGTTATTGGCGGCGCTGTACACGCCGTCCTGATAAAAAAACAGCCGCACAATCTCATGCCCACCGGCAAGCGCCGCCTGGGCGAACAGCAAGGCGCGGCGCGAGGAGGGCGCGTGGGCGGCGGAAAACAGCGCAATCGCAAACTTCATGGAGCACTCTGCAAATAAACGTGGGCCAATGATAAAGCCGCCGCCGCGAAAAAGCCCGCCGTGATCAAAACGGTCACTGTCGCTGATCGTTCTGACGATTGCCGGTAGCACTAAGCCTGCCTACGCTGTGGGCATTCAAAACCGAATTGGAGTGCTCATGTCAGGTCCCTTGGCGTCCCTCAAAGTGCTGGATTTTTCCACCTTGCTGCCTGGCCCCTTCGCGTCCTTGATGCTGGCGGACATGGGCGCAGAAGTGTTGCGCATCGAATCGCCCACGCGCATGGACTTGTTGCGGATCCTGCCGCCCCATGATCAGGGCACGTCGGCGAGCCATGCCTACCTCAATCGCAACAAACGCAGCTTGGCGCTGGACCTCAAGCAGGCCGAGGCGCTGGAGATTGTGCGGGCGCTGGTCAAGGACTACGACATCGTCCTGGAGCAGTTCCGCCCTGGGGTGATGGAGCGTCTGGGGTTGGGTTATGCGGCGTTGAAGGCGATCAATCCCAGGCTGATTTATGTGTCGATCACCGGCTACGGTCAGACGGGGCCTTATAAGGACCGCGCTGGGCACGATATCAACTACCTCGCGCTGGCGGGCATCGCCAGTCACACCGGGCGCCAGGACAGCGGGCCACTGCCGCTGGGCGTGCAATTGGCGGATGTCGGCGGTGGCTCGCTGCACGCGGTGGTGGGTTTGCTGGCGGCGGTGATTGCGCGGCAGCACAGCGGGGTCGGCCAATACCTGGACGTGAGCATGACCGATTGTTCGTTCAGCCTGAACGCCATGGCCGGCGCCGGTTACCTGGCCTGTGGGGTCGAGCCGGGTTGGGAAACCCATGTGCTTAACGGTGGCAGTTTCTATGATTACTACTGCTCCCGGGATGGGCGCTGGATGTCGGTCGGTAGCCTGGAACCCGCGTTTATGCAGCAAATGTGCGCGGCCTTGGGGCGGCCGGAGTTGGCAGCGCAAGGCCTGTCTCCCCAGCCGGAACAGCAAAAAGCCCTCAAGCGGGCGCTGCAGGTTGAGTTTGAAAAGCGCAGCTTTGATGAATTGTGCGAGCTGTTTGCCGGGGTGGATGCGTGTGTGGAGCCGGTGCTCCGTTTGAGTGAAGCGGTGGAGCATCCGCAGCTGAAAGCGCGGGAGTTGGTCAGCCAGGTGCCACGCGGCGATGGCTCGGCCCAGGCGCAAATCGCCTGCCCGTTGAAATTTTCAGAGGGGTTGCCAGAGCCTCGGCATATTGGTGCGGCGGTGGGGGCGCATACGGATGAAGTGTTGGCTGAGCTGGGGATAGATGCTCAGCGGATAGCCGAGTTGCGTCGTGCCAGGGTGGTTGGGTAGGGCCTGGGCATGGGTATCTACGCAACTTTTTATGGGGTGAATTCTTGGGTTGTCGCGGGGGCGCTGGGTACATATCCGTTATTTGGGTAACGGCTGCTATGGGTTCCGCTCTTACAGCCATGCCTTTCAAGGTCTGCGTTTAAAAGTTCGTTTAAAGCAGTGTTTAAGTCTGTTTATCCGACTTGGCAGCCTTAAGCACCCGAGCTGTTGAAACATGAGCCCGTGCGGCCTTACCTTCCAGCCACTCCTTGGGTTTGGCGACTTTAGGGCCGCGCGGGCTTTTCGCGACGGCCTTAGGTTTGATCAACCTCGCCAGGGCCAGTAACCGCTCTGCCAACCCTTGCGAGGTCTTTTCGAGAGGGAAGTTTTCCGCCGGTAATGCGATCTGCATTCCCTCATAACCGCTGCGAACGTGCACCGCCAAATGGTAAATCGAAGCCTCCCAACTCGCTGGCTGCGTTTCGCGGTGCGCCTGTTCCACACTGCGTTTGAGAACCGACAAAACGTTGTAAGCCAGAACCGCCGAGGCGAAGCCCAGCAGCGCGGCTTTAGGGCTACCAAGGCTCTTAATCTCACTGTCGAGCACCGATTCAAGGCGTTGGAACATCCCTTCAATACTCCAGCGGCGGCGGTATAAATCAGCTATTTGTCGAGCGCTGATGGTGTCGGGCAAATTGCTCCAGAACCACATCACCAAATCACCTGAGTCATTTGCCGTTTGCAGGCTCAACTCAACGCGTCGCCAGCGGCGACCGCCTTTTACTTCGATGGTTTGTTCGCGAACGGTTCCGGTGTCGACGGTCCCTGACTCTTGCCAGTCGCCTTCCTGGATCACACGTGGATGTTTGCTGTGTTGGCGAACGATGAACGAGGCCCCTGTGTTTTCGCAGGCTTGCAGGACAGGCAGCGTGCAATAAAGTCGGTCAGCCATCCATAGTTGACCCGCGCTTGCGCGGGCCAACAGCGGTAGAACACTGACCCGCTCGCTGGCATGGGCGTCTTCCCAAGGCTGAAGATCGACGACTAAATCCAGATCAGGATCGTAGGCCACTACGGAAAACCCTGGGCGAGCCGCAGCTCGCTCGCTGCGCAAAGGGCCTAAACGTTTTTCAGTGGCCGGTAGGTGGTTGCCATCGACAATGCGCAACTGCCAGCCGGGTAGTATCGATGAGTGGCCGAGCGTTTTGATGGTTGGTTCTAAACGCTCTGCGCTGCCTGAGATGAGGGCTCGAAGCACCTCGGGTTCGGTCCGATTGATCTTGTCATAGAGCGCCGCAACGCTCACCGAAAGGCCCTCCATCTTACGCGCTGCAGCGTGCAGTGATGGCCTCAAGCCCAATGAAACAAGGGACATCAGCTCTACAACGGTTGAAAACAAGAGCTCACGGGAGTACTGGCGTTGTCGGTGGTCATTGAACACCTTGTCAACCCACTCGGCAGGTACGGCCTGCTCCAATACCAGCTTGGTCATGACACTGGCCGGCGCCTGCTTTTCAAACCGTTCTAGAACCTTTTCCCACATCGTTTCGTCATCCTGACTAAAGTATTTGTTTATGTTTTAAACCAAGACCTTGAAAGGCATGGCTCTTACAGCGGGTCACTTTTGGAAAAGAGCCCCAAAAGTAACCAAAAGGGCTCTTGCCCCACCACTCGGCACCTCGCTTAGGCTCGGTGTGCCCTTGTAAGATGATTTTCATCTGCTTCAGACCGTTATGCCCTCGGATTTCGAGATCGTGAGTGAGCGTGGGTCGAAGCAGATTCCTTCCTAAACTAGTCCGAACGGTTGCCAGGGCGCGAAGCCCGATTCTGCAAGGTTGGACGTGAGGAAAACACCATGGACCATGACTCTGCGTTTGTCGGAATTGATGTTTCCAAAAACAAGCTCGACTCATTTGTCAGCACCACTGGCCAAGTCGAACAGTTTTTCAATACTCAAGAAGATATCCAGCGTTTAGCTAAACATCTCAAGGCTCAGGAGCCGGTTTTGGTGGTGTTGGAAGCAACTGGGGGATATGAGCGGCTTGCGGCTGCGGAGCTTTGCGCTGCGGGACTGCCAGTCGTTGTCGTCAACCCCCGCCAGGTGCGTGATTTCGCCAAAGCTACCGGTCGGTTGGCTAAAACCGATGCTCTGGATGCCCAGGTGATTGCGGAGTTTGCCCAGGCGGTCAAACCCGAGATTCGAGAGATGCCAGATGAACACACTCGTGAGCTGGCAGATCTACTCACTCGACGCCGCCAACTCATCGACATGATCGTGGCGGAGGAGTCTCGGCTGAAGCAGGCGGTATTCAAGGCACTTCGAAGAGACATCAAGGCACATATCACCTGGCTTCAAAAGCGGCTTAAAAGCACAGACGATGACTTGCACGAAGCCATCAAGGCTTCCCCGGTCTGGAAGGCCAATTATGATTTGCTACGCGAGGTCGCTGGTGTTGGCAACGTGCTCGCACTTTCGCTGCTGGCGATGGTTCCGGAGCTGGGCAAGGTTAATCGCAAACAAGTGGCTGCCTTGGTTGGTGTGGCGCCTTTTAACTGCGATAGCGGCCTCTACAAAGGGCGTAGACGGATATGGGGTGGTCGAGCTGAGGTTCGAAGTGTGCTTTACATGGCCGTCTTGTCCTCGAAGAGCCATAACCCGGTGATCGAGAGGTTCTACAACCATCTGCTTGCTGCAGGAAAGACGAAGAAAGTAGCGCTGGTTGCATGCATGAGAAAGCTGCTGACGATCTTGAATGCGATGGTGCGCGATCAAAAGCATTTCGCTGAAATGGCTTGAATTTCGACACGGTTGCTCACTCCGGCTTTGGAGCGGGGGCCGCCGCCATGGGCCATCCTTGGCCCATCGCGGCTAAACCGGCGTCCTGCCGGTTTACCCCCGCTCCAAAGCCTGCGTTCGGCCAGCGTGGTTTAACGGGGCGCCTAAGATCAAGATCAAAAGCAAGAGCACGGCGGCCTAGTAGCCGACCTGAGTGGTTAAATCAAAAGCAAGGCCGAGGCGGCCTGACAGCCGACCTGATATTTGAAACTGAACTCAATCTAATGTGGGAGCTGGCTTGCCTGCGATGGCATCGGCTGGTTATGCCTGACACACCGAGGTGCTTGCATCGCAGGCAAGCCAGCTCCCACAGAAAAGCAGAGCACTGCGGTGCTGGCAGCCAAGCCCGCTCCCACAGTTGGATCTCGGTACATCAGACAGAGAGTGTGCTGCTGTGCTTTTGCCCTGCTTTTGCTTCTACCACTCAGGTCGGCTACTAGGCCGCCGTGCTCTTGCTTTTGATCTGCTTTTGATCTTGATCTGAGGCGCCCCGTTAACCACGATGGCCGAACGCAGGCTTGAATCCGTGGGTAACCCGGCAGGACGCCGGGTTAGCCGCGATGGGCCAAGGATGGCCCATGGCGGCGGCCCACGGATTCAAGCCGGAGTGAGGGCATGCCGAGCCTAGGCGAGGCACCGAGTGGTGGGGCAAGAGCCCTTTTGGTTACTTTTGGGGCTCTTTTCCAAAAGTGACCCGCCGTAAGGGCCATGCCTTTCAAGGTCTTGGTTTAAAACATAAACAAATACTTTAGTCAGGATGACGAAACGATGTGGGAAAAGGTTCTAGAACGGTTTGAAAAGCAGGCGCCGGCCAGTGTCATGACCAAGCTGGTATTGGAGCAGGCCGTACCTGCCGAGTGGGTTGACAAGGTGTTCAATGACCACCGACAACGCCAGTACTCCCGTGAGCTCTTGTTTTCAACCGTTGTAGAGCTGATGTCCCTTGTTTCATTGGGCTTGAGGCCATCACTGCACGCTGCAGCGCGTAAGATGGAGGGCCTTTCGGTGAGCGTTGCGGCGCTCTATGACAAGATCAATCGGACCGAACCCGAGGTGCTTCGAGCCCTCATCTCAGGCAGCGCAGAGCGTTTAGAACCAACCATCAAAACGCTCGGCCACTCATCGATACTACCCGGCTGGCAGTTGCGCATTGTCGATGGCAACCACCTACCGGCCACTGAAAAACGTTTAGGCCCTTTGCGCAGCGAGCGAGCTGCGGCTCGCCCAGGGTTTTCCGTAGTGGCCTACGATCCTGATCTGGATTTAGTCGTCGATCTTCAGCCTTGGGAAGACGCCCATGCCAGCGAGCGGGTCAGTGTTCTACCGCTGTTGGCCCGCGCAAGCGCGGGTCAACTATGGATGGCTGACCGACTTTATTGCACGCTGCCTGTCCTGCAAGCCTGCGAAAACACAGGGGCCTCGTTCATCGTTCGCCAACACAGCAAACATCCACGTGTGATCCAGGAAGGCGACTGGCAAGAGTCAGGGACCGTCGACACCGGAACCGTTCGCGAACAAACCATCGAAGTAAAAGGCGGTCGCCGCTGGCGACGCGTTGAGTTGAGCCTGCAAACGGCAAATGACTCAGGTGATTTGGTGATGTGGTTCTGGAGCAATTTGCCCGACACCATCAGCG
Organism: Pseudomonas sp. ArH3a; assembly: GCF_022648765.1. Lineage (NCBI taxonomy): Bacteria > Pseudomonadati > Pseudomonadota > Gammaproteobacteria > Pseudomonadales > Pseudomonadaceae > Pseudomonas > Pseudomonas sp. ArH3a. The sequence goes on along the minus strand of NZ_CP080330.1, from coordinate 4,231,922 downwards.
CTCGACAAATAGCTGATTTATACCGCCGCCGCTGGAGTATTGAAGGGATGTTCCAACGCCTTGAATCGGTGCTCGACAGTGAGATTAAGAGCCTTGGTAGCCCTAAAGCCGCGCTGCTGGGCTTCGCCTCGGCGGTTCTGGCTTACAACGTTTTGTCGGTTCTCAAACGCAGTGTGGAACAGGCGCACCGCGAAACGCAGCCAGCGAGTTGGGAGGCTTCGATTTACCATTTGGCGGTGCACGTTCGCAGCGGTTATGAGGGAATGCAGATCGCATTACCGGCGGAAAACTTCCCTCTCGAAAAGACCTCGCAAGGGTTGGCAGAGCGGTTACTGGCCCTGGCGAGGTTGATCAAACCTAAGGCCGTCGCGAAAAGCCCGCGCGGCCCTAAAGTCGCCAAACCCAAGGAGTGGCTGGAAGGTAAGGCCGCACGGGCTCATGTTTCAACAGCTCGGGTGCTTAAGGCTGCCAAGTCGGATAAACAGACTTAAACACTGCTTTAAACGAACTTTTAAACGCAGACCTTGAAAGGCATGGCCGTAAGGGCGGAACCAATAGCCGCCGTTACCGCAGCAACGGATATGTACTCATATCTACCTAAAAAACTCGTCATCGGCCTAGCACGACACAAAAAGGATACCGATGCTGCGATGGGGCCATCACAGACACCAGCAATCACTCCACCCGAGTTTCCCCGGTGTACACCAAGGTATGCCGGCAGCGCCGACACAAATACCGTCGCCCCTGGTTTACCAACCCATGGCGCTGGGCCGAAAACGGGAAATCGCTGTCGGCACACGGGCAGCGGTAGATATACCGGGTCACTTGCCGACGTTTGATTTCATAGGTGTGGCAGCGATCCGGCGGCAGTTCGTAAACCCCACGCATGATCAATTGCCATTCCTCACCATGGGGCTGAATGCGCTCGCCAAACAATTGGTGGGCGATCAGGTGCGCCACTTCGTGGGCCACGGTCTGTTTAAGGAAATGTTGGCTGTTTTCGCGGTACAACTGTGGGTTGAAGCGCAGCAGGTTCTCGTGCAAATGCGCGACACCGGCCTTCTGGCCCCGCAGCTTGAGGCTGACCTGGGGGCGTTTGAAGCTTCGTTTAAAAAAGGATTCGGCTTGCAGGAAACAATCTTCGACGCGGGTATTGAGTTGCTCGGGCATGCTGACCATCTCTCCAGAGGCGTCCAGTATGCCGCAAAAGCCGGTGTTTCCGAATCTGTCAGGCGCCGAATGGTCATGCATAACGCACAAAGCCACCTTGCGGTGGCTTTGCCTACGGTTTTATCCGCCTAGTTGGTGTAAATCGGGCCAACGCCCAAGCCCCAGACAATCACGGTAAACGCCATGATTGCCACCAGCACCACCAAACCTACAGCGAGCACTGAACTGGAAAACAGGAAGCCCTCGTCGGGGTCGATGCTCATGAACGTTGGCAGCCCGACATAGAGCAGGTACACCGTGTAACAGATAGCCGCTGTGCCCACGACCATCCCCAGCCACATATGCGGATAGAGCGCTGACAGCCCGCCGATAAACAGCGGTGTCGCGGTGTAGGTGGCAAACGCCACACAGCGCGCCATGCTGGGGCTGGCGTCGTAGGTACGGGCCATCCAGTGAATGAACGCGCCCATCACCGCCACGCCGCCGAGCATGGCTGCGTACGACATGATCGTCATCCACAACGCACTTTCCTGGGTCAACATGACCGGGGCACGGTTGCCGATGACCCAGCCGACCTGTGTGGTGCCGATAAACGCGGAAACGGCGGGGATCGCCGCCAGAATCAGGGTGTGAGTGAGGTACATGTGGCCGATACTTTCTTCTTTATCGCCACGAATTTCCCGCCATTCCTGGTCGGGATGGGTAAACAGCCCCACGACGTGATGGATCATGCCAGTCACTCCTGTCGTTATTACCATCGCCCCCCATCGGAGCGCCCACGGGCCAAATGGCCTCAAAGGTCCTGGATAGTTATATGCGACCTTAAGTCACAGTATAGGAAGTGATGACCGGAAAAACTGTAGGGCTTTAGAGCAAATTGCGCTGTAAACAGTGGCGCTAATCGCGCTGAGGTCTGTCAGTAATGACTCGGTCGACTGTGGGCGCTGGCTTGCCTGCCCCCACATTGGAACTCGGTCAGTCATGAAGGTAAAATAACCGGCTTTTCGTCACACACCTTTAGCGGATCCAAGCGCCATGGGCACTCTTACGGTCAACCAGAACAAACTGCAAAAACGCCTGCGTCGCCTGGCCGGTGAAGCGGTCGCCGATTTCAACATGATCGAGGAGGGCGACAAGATCATGGTCTGCCTCTCCGGCGGCAAAGACAGCTACACCCTGCTTGACGTGCTGTTGCACCTGCAAAAGGTCGCACCGATCAAGTTCGAGATCGTCGCCGTCAACATGGACCAGAAACAACCAGGCTTTCCCGAGCATGTATTGCCGGCCTATCTGAAAGCATTGGGCATCGAGTACCACATCGTCGAAAAAGACACCTACTCGGTGGTCAAGGAGCTGATCCCGGAAGGCAAGACCACCTGCTCGCTGTGCTCGCGCCTGCGCCGTGGCACGCTGTACACTTTTGCCGATGAGATCGGCGCGACCAAGATGGCGCTCGGTCACCACCGCGATGACATCGTCGAAACCTTCTTTCTCAATATGTTCTTCAACGGCTCGCTCAAGGCTATGCCGCCCAAGCTGCGCGCCGATGACGGGCGCAACGTGGTGATCCGCCCGCTGGCGTATTGCAACGAGAAGGACATCCAGGCCTACTCAGACCTCAAGCAATTCCCGATCATCCCGTGCAACCTGTGCGGCTCCCAGGAGAACCTGCAGCGCCAGGTGGTCAAGGACATGCTGGTGGACTGGGAGCGCAAGACCCCGGGCCGTACCGAAAGCATCTTCCGCAGCCTGCAGAATGTGCAGCCGTCGCAGTTGGCTGACCGCAACCTGTTCGACTTCACCCGCCTTAAAATCGACGAGACTGCCGCCTCGCGTTTCGTCAATGTTGTGAACCTCTAAGACGTTTCAACGCTCTGAAAGACGGCGCTCACGGGCGCCGTTTTCAATTCAATTGCCAGGAGAGGGCATGCGCGATTACAAGTGGCTGCACGAATATTGTCTGAACCGCTTCGGTTCAGCGGCCGAGCTGGAAGCCCACCTGCCTGTACCCAAGACCCCGGCGCAATTGCGCAAGATCAGTGATGATCGCTACCTCTCGACCCTGGCGCTGCGCGTATTCCGTGCAGGCTTGAAGCACAGCGTGGTGGACGGCAAGTGGCCGGCGTTCGAGCAGGTTTTCTTCGGCTTCGACCCGGAAAAGGTCGTGCTGATGGGCGCCGAGCACCTGGAGCGGCTGATGCAGGACACGCGCATCATCCGTCACCTGGGCAAGCTCAAGAGCGTGCCGCGCAATGCGCAGATGATCCTCGACATCGAGCAGGAAAAGGGCAGCTTCGGCGCGTTTATCGCCGAGTGGCCGGTGACCGATATCGTCGGGTTATGGAAATACCTGAGCAAGCACGGCCACCAGTTGGGCGGGCTGTCGGCGCCGCGTTTCTTGCGCATGGTGGGCAAAGACACGTTTGTGCCGAGCTATGACGTGGTGGCGGCGTTGAATGCGCAGAAGATTGTCGACAAGGCGCCGACCAGCCTGCGGGATTTGGCGACGGTGCAGGGCGCGTTCAACCAATGGCATGCCGAGAGTGGCCGGCCGATGTGCCAGTTGTCGATGATGTTGGCTTACACCGTCAACCATTGAGACCGAGGTGATGCCTTCGCGAGCAAGCCCGCTCCCACATTCGACCGCATTCCAAAGGATGTACGCGGACAAATGTGGGAGCGGGCTTGCTCGCGAAGACTGACTATCAGGCGCCGAATCGCTATCAGGCCTCAGCCAACCGCCGATTCAACTGATGCCGCCACCGCACATACAACAACGCGGTGCAAAACACCGCCAGGCTCGCGAGCATTTCCAGCACCCCGAACCACTGTCGGTTCGGGTCATACGCGGCCAGCGCGCCCTTGATGAAATACAAATTCACCGCAAAGCACATCCACGAATGCCCGCGTGCGCTGCCCAGCAGCATCCCCGGCGCCAGCACCAGCAGCGGCACCAGTTCGATCAGCAGGATCACCCACGGGCGCGCGCCGTGCAGGTCGGCGATGAACAGGTAATACCCGCACAGCAACCCCACCAACCCAAGAAACGCCAGCAGGCTCAGCGCGCGTGCGACCTTGACCCGGGGTTCCAGCCACGCCTGGGGCGGTAGGACCTTAGGCTTTCTGGCCACGGCCGTTCTCCAACAGTGTGGCGGTGTTGGCCAGGCGCAGGCCGAGGGCGCGGCACAGGGTGATTTCGTGCGGGTCGAGCAGGCGCCTGCCGTCGGGCCCGGCGTGGTGGCTGGCGCCATACGGCGTGCCGCCGCCCTGGGTGTCGAGCAGCGCTTGTTCGCTGTAAGGCAGGCCAGTGATCAGCATGCCGTGGTGCAGCAACGGCAACAGCATCGACATCAGCGTGGTTTCCTGGCCGCCGTGCAAGCTGGCGGTGGAGGTGAACACGCCGGCCGGCTTGCCGACGAGGGCGCCGGTCAGCCACAGGTTGCTGGTGCCGTCGAGGAAATACTTGAGCGGCGCGGCCATGTTGCCAAAACGCGTCGGGCTGCCAAGGGCCAGGGCCGAGCAGTTTTTCAGGTCATCGAGGCTTGCATACAGCGCGCCTTCGTCCGGAATGCTTGGCGCCACGGCTTCGCACTCGGTAGAAATCGCCGGCACGGTACGCAGTCGCGCTTCCATCCCGCCCTGCTCGATGCCCCGGGCAATCTGCCGGGCCATTTCGCTCACCGAGCCATTGCGGCTGTAATACAACACCAGCACATACGGCGCGGTCACGGCAGCAGCTCCAGCACGTTTTCCGGCGGGCGGCCAATGACGGCTTTATCGGCGGTTTCCAGGATCGGGCGTTCCATCAGCTTGGGATGTTCGGCGATGGCAACAATCAGTTGCGTTTCACTGAGGCTGGCGTCGGCCAGGTTGAGGGTTTTGTATTCGTCTTCGCCGGTGCGCAGCAGTTGGCGCGCGCTGATGCCCAGTTTGGTCAGCAGGGCCTTTATTTGCGCGGCATTCAGCGGCGTTTCCAGGTAGCGCACGACGGTGGGATTCAGGCCGCGGGCTTCCAGCAGTTCGAGCGCACCGCGGGATTTCGAACAGCGCGGGTTGTGATAAAGCGTCAGATCGGTCATGTGCGGGTCGCATCTTGCGTAAGGTGGCGGGTATTCTACCTGCGCAGCGTCCCGTCCTTAAACCGTAAGAGGCGATAGGTCGCAGCCAACGTTCATTTTTTGCGAAGGATTATCCCATGACAAGGCGACTGATCGGTGCATTGGCGATCATCACAACCCTGCTGCTAAGCGGCTGCGGTAACGACTACGGCGTTGACCAGTACGGCAAGAAAGTCGCGTCCGAACGCTTGGACAAGCAATGGGCGGTGGTCAACTACTGGGCCGAATGGTGTGGCCCGTGCCGCACGGAAATTCCGGAACTCAATGCCCTGGCCGAGCAGTTGAAAGGGCAAAACGTCGGCGTGTTCGGGGTTAACTTCGACAATGTGCAGGGTGAAGAGCTCAAGGCCGCCAGCGAGAAGCTGGGAATCAAGTTCACCGTGCTGGCCCAGAACCCTGAAGCGATTTTTGATATTCCGCGCAGCGAGGCATTGCCGGTGACCTACATCATTGATGACAAGGGCAAGGTGCGGGAACAGTTGATGGGTGAGCAGACGGCGGAAGGGGTGCTCGCCAAACTTAAAGCCTTACGCGGTTAAAAGTGTTGGAGTGGGCTTGCCTGCGATGCGGGCGACCCGGTACGTCTGTGATACCGAGTCGATGCTATCGCAGGCAAGCCAGCTCCCACAGAAAGCCAGTTTGCAATTAAGGCGATCAGCCTTCTTCAAGCCACAGGCGAATAGGCTTGCCTTCAGCCGGCCAGAAGCGCGTCTGTTCAATCGGCGAGATATCCCAACGCTGCACGCCTTGCAGGGCCTGGAAGAAGCGGTGCTCCTGCTCCATCAAGGCCTCGGCGCAGAGTTTGCGGGTGCTGCCGATCTTGCCGAAGTTCAGCTTTTCACCCTCGACGGTGTACGGTGCAAACCAGTGGTTGCAGCCGCCATTGCCGTAGGCGCGACCATCGGCGCCGAGGGTGACGGTCAGGTGCGCGTAATCCATCAGCGGCCGTTCGCCAATCCATTCCACCACGTAGCTGTGGTCCTGCTTGAGCTTCACCGCATCGCCGGCGCAGCCGGTTAGGCCAACCCCGACGGCCGCGAGTAGAAGCAGGCCTTTCATTGCGCGGCCTGCTGGCATTTCGGGCAGCGGTGCTTGTCGCCTTCGCTGGCCCAGCCCAGTTCCTTGATGCGCGCGTTGGCAGCCGGCTGCAGCGGCTCTTTGGTCAGCTTGGTTTCCACCGCGAATTCAAACTCCAGCACGCTCTCGCAGCTGTCGCAATTGACCTTCCAGGTGTGAATCTCCAGCTCGCCGAACTTCGGCCCGTGGCCCATGGCGACCCATTGGCCCGCCGGGCGGATGGAGTAGCGCGCGTCACCTTCGACGGTCAGGCGCATCGACAGGGTTTTACTGCCGCGCAGGGTGACGATCAGCACGTCGCCGTGCTTGATCGAGCCACCGTTGCCAGTGACTTGATAACGGCCCGGCACCAGGGCGCGGCATTCGATCAGGGTGTGTTGCGGGCTCAGCAAGCTGAAGCGGAAATCGTGTTCGGCCATGGATCCTCCAAATAGGCGCGGCATCCTATCACGGGTGCCGGCCCATCATGAGCCTGGTATGTGACCGCTGATCAACCTTCGACTCGATTTTGCGGCTGGCCCAAGGCCCATGCGGCAATGTTGCTCAACGTGGTGCCGGCAATCGCCGCCAGGGCCTCGCGGGTAAGGAACGCCTGGTGCGCGGTGATGATTACGTTGGGGAAGGTCAGCAGGCGCGCGAGTACGTCGTCCTGCAGCGGCAGGTCGGAACGGTCCTCGAAAAACAGCTGGGCTTCCTCCTCGTATACATCTAACCCCAGGTAGCCGAGCTGGCCGTCCTTGAGCGCTTCGATCAAGGCCGGGGTGTCCACCAGGCCGCCGCGACCGGTGTTGATCAGCATCGCACCACGTTGCATCTGTGCCAGGGAACCGGCGTTGATCAGGTGTTTGCTGTCGGCGGTCAGCGGGCAGTGCAGGCTGATGATCTGTGCTTGCGCCAGCAGCTCGGGCAGGCTTACGTAGTGGGCGCCGAGGGCCTGGACCTGCGGGTTGGGGAAGGGGTCGTAGGCCAGCAATTGGCAGCCGAACCCGGCCATGATCTTGGCGAAGGTGGCGCCGATCTGCCCGGTGCCGACCACGCCGACCGTTTTACCCACCAAGTCGAAACCGGTCAGCCCGTGCAGGCTGAAATCGCCATCGCGGGTGCGGTTGTAGGCGCGGTGCAGGCGGCGGTTGAGAGCGAGGATCAGGGCCACGGCATGTTCGGCCACCGCGTGGGGCGAGTAGGCCGGCACGCGCACGATGGTCAGGCCTAGGCGCTGGGCGGCGGGCAGGTCGACATGGTTGTAACCGGCCGAGCGCAGGGCAATCAGGCGGGTACCGCCTTTGGCCAACTGCTCCAGCACCGGGGCGCTGAGGTCATCGTTGATAAAGGCGCAGACCACTTCGTGGTGTTCGGCCAGGGCCACGGTGTCGAGGTTGAGCCGGGCGGGCTGAAATTGCAGCTCAATGCCTGCCGGCAGCGGCTCGCCGAGAAAACTGTCGCGGTCGTAGGTCTGGCTGCTGAAAAGAATGACGCGCATGAAAAAAGCTTCCTGCTCTCACTGAATTAATACATAACCCCTGTGGGAGCGGGCTTGCCCGCGATGGCGGCGCCTCAGTCGCGTGGGGAGTCGACTGACGCACCGCTATCACGGGCAAGCCCGCTCCCACAGAGAAGCTTTAGACGCTGACGCGCGCCTCACTGGCCAACCGGGCAATCGCCATGTCCAGCTCATCCAAGGCGGCCATGGCCTTGGCATCGTCTTGCTTGAGCAAGGTTTCCGCGCGTTGGCAGGCGGCGCGCAATTGCGGCACGCCGCAGTAGCGCGTGGCGCCGTGCAGGCGGTGGACACGTTCAATCAGAGCGTTGTTGTCATTGGCTTCGCGCGCAACGGTAATCGCCAGGCGGTCAGCTTCCAGAGACGCCAGCAACATGGCGAGCATATCGGCGGCCAGGTCGGCCTTGTTGGCAGCCAGGCGCAGGCCTTCCTCATGGTCCAGCACCAGCAGTTTTGTGCTGGCGCCCAGGCCGTCAGCCGCGCGATCCGGGCCTTGGTTGCGTAGGGCCAGGCCGGTCCATTTCAGCACCACTTGGGCCAGTTGGCGTTCGCTGATGGGTTTGGTCAGGTAATCGTCCATGCCGCTTTGCAACAGGGCGCGTTTTTCGTTGGCCATGGCGTGGGCGGTGAGGGCGACTACCGGCAACGGCGTGCCGTGGCGCTCGCTTTCCCATTGGCGGATTGCCTCGGTGCTTTGGCGGCCGTCCATGCCGGGCATTTGTACGTCCATCAATACCAAGTCGAACGTTTCCTGCTTCACTGCGTCGACAGCGGCATAACCGCTTTCCACCGCCTGGACCTTGGCGCCCATATCTTCGAGCAGGGTTTGCACCAGCAGCAGGTTGGCAGGGTTGTCGTCCACGCAAAGCACGCGTGGCGCACGGCTGGACAGTGGCTCGCCGGGTTCGTTGCGCGTAGGGCGTGGGCTGATCAGGTCGGCGAGGGCGCGACGCAGCTTGCGTGTGCACGCAGGCTTGGCCTGCAATTGGCTGTTGGGGTTGGGCACCGATTCGTTGAACAACATCTGTTCGGTGGTCGGGCACAGCACCAGCACTTTGCAGCCCAGGTGCTCAAGGTCCCACAGGTGCTGGTTGAGGCGCTCGGGCGGAATGTCATTGGCGGTCACGCCGAGTACCGCCAGGTCAATCGCCTGTTCTGTTTGATGCGCGCTGGTGATGCCGTTGGTCAGGCTTTCCAGGGTGTTGAACGGCGTGACTTCCAGGCCGCAGTCTTCCAGCTGATGTTGCAGCGCCTGGCGTGCCAGTTCGTGGTTTTCCAGCACGGCCACGCGGCGGCCGAGCAGCGGCGGGGAGGGCAGATCGTCGACGTCGTCGCGGGTCTTGGGCAGGTTAAGGCTGATCCAGAATTCCGAGCCTTCGCCCGGTGTGCTGTCGACGCCGATTTCGCCGCCCATCTGCTCAATCAAGCGCTTGGAAATCACCAGGCCCAGGCCGGTGCCGCCCGGTTGGCGCGACAGCGAGTTGTCGGCCTGGCTGAAGGCTTGGAACAACGCGCGTACATCTTGGTTCGACAGGCCAATGCCGGTGTCCTGCACGCTGATGCGCAGTTGCACGCTGTCTTCCTGTTCGTCCTCGATCATCGCCCGGGCCACGATGGTGCCTTCGCGGGTGAACTTGATCGCATTGCTGATCAGGTTGGTGAGGATCTGCTTGAGGCGCAACGGGTCGCCGACCAGCGCCAGCGGGGTGTCGCGGTACACCAGGCTGACCAGTTCGAGCTGCTTGGCATGTGCCGCGGGTGCGAGGATGGTCAGGGTGTCTTGCAGCAAGTCGCGCAGGTTGAACGGCACGCTGTCGAGGACCAGCTTGCCGGCTTCGATTTTTGAGAAATCAAGGATTTCGTTGATGATGCCCAGCAGGTTGTCGGCGGACTTTTCGATGGTGCCCAGGTAATCCAATTGGCGCGGCGACAGTTCGCTTTTTTGCAACAAGTGAGTGAAGCCGAGGATGCCGTTGAGCGGCGTGCGGATTTCATGGCTCATGTTGGCCAGGAACTCCGACTTGATACGGCTGGCTTCCAGGGCTTCCTTGCGTGCCAGGTCCAGTTCGATGTTCTGGATTTCGATGGTTTCCAGGTTCTGGCGCACGTCTTCAGTGGCCTGGTCGATGCTGTGTTGCAGTTCTTCCTGGGCATTTTGCAGGGTCTCGGCCATGCGGTTGATGCCCGAAGCGAGCTGGTCCAATTCCTGGCTGCCCAACGGCGGCAAGCGGGTTTCCAGGTTGCCGTCCTTGAGTTGAGCCACGGCCTGTTTGATCTGGCCGATCGGTGAGTTGATCGTGCGGCTGATGCGCATTGCCAGCGCCGCGGTGCAGATCAGGCCGATGGCGATCAATAGCAGGCTGGCGAACAGGCTGCGATAGCCACGCAGCAGCATGCCATTGTGCGACAGTTCCACCTCGACCCAACCCAGCAGGCGGTCGGCTTCATCGGGAATCAACTCGCCCGCGAGGTTGCGATGGCGGCCAAACACCGGTAGCAGGTAGCGCGTAGCGTCATTGCCGGTGCGCTGCAGCAGGTGGGAACTGTTGCCGATGGGCGGCTGGTTGAGCATGGTCGGGCCGGCGTGGGCCAGGGGCGAGCGGTCCGGCGCCAGGAACGACACGGCGCGCACGTCCGGTTGTTCCAGGGATTGGGTGGCGATGCGTTCCAGCAAGTCCGTGTTTTTACTGCTCAGGGCCGGGGCCACCAACGGCGCCAGTTGTTCGGCGATCATTTCGCCGCGTTGCAGCAACTGGGTTTGCAACTCCGAGAGCTGCATCCAGGTGAAATAGCCCCCCAACAACAGGGCCATCAGGCTGGTCGGTAACAAGGTCAGCAACAGTACGCGGCCTTTTATCCCCATTCTTCTAAGCACGCCACTCTCCTGCTACCACATGGTTTTCAATTATCCACGCGGGCATCCGGCCCACGCCACCTGCGCAGTGTAGCCATTTGCGCAGTCTGGAATCTCGCAAATTAATCACAGAGCGCAATCTTCGGGCCATTGGGGGCCGGGTGGCGATTGCCTGTGGCCGTTTAATCTTGAATAATCGGCCATTGAGAATGACTTGCAGACGCTAATGAATCCCGCAGTTGGCTTACCCAGTATCCTGACAATCGAAGATGACCCTGTGCTTGGCGCCTACGTCCATGAGCACCTGGGTCGCTGTGGCTTCCAGGTTACTTGGTGCCAGGACGGCCAGCAGGGCCTGCAAATGGCCCGCGATCAGGCGTTTGACGTAGTGTTGATGGATATCCTGCTGCCGGGGTTGGACGGGTTGTCGATCCTCACGCACCTGCGCCAGAGCCATGCGACCCCGGTGATCCTGATGTCGGCCCTGGGCGCGGAAGCCGATCGCGTCAGCGGTTTTCGCCTCGGCGCCGACGACTACCTGCCCAAGCCGTTCAGCATGATCGAACTGCGGGTGCGCATCGAAGCCATCCTGCGCCGCGTGGCCCTCGACCGCCGTTCGTTGCCGAGCCTCTCGCCGCCACGCGACGACACCCGCACGCTGCGCTTTGACGATCAATTGTGCGACGTCTTTTATCAGGGCCACTTTGCCGGGCTGACTCGCAGCGAATATCGCCTGCTGGAAACCCTGCACCGTAATGCCGACGAAGTCCTCAGCAAAGCCTTCCTCTATCAGCACGTATTGCAGCGTGGTTACGCAGCCCACGACCGTAGCCTCGACATGCATATCAGCCAGATTCGTCGCAAGCTCAAGGCCATCGGCTACGTCGAGCAAGCAGTGCGCACGGTGTGGGGCAAGGGCTATGTGCTGAGCGGTCATGATGAAGCGCTTTGAGCGGCTGCTCAAACAGTTGCCCGGTAAGCATTCGTTATTCTGGAAGCTCGCCTGCCTGTTGATTGCCTTCTGTTTGCTGATGATCTGGCTCAGTTGGTCCTGGGGCCGGTACATGGAACAGCAAAATGCCTACCTGGCCGACGAGTCGCGCGAGATTCTGCGCAGCTATGCGGCCGGTGCCGAGCTGGCGTGGAGCACCCAGGGCAGTGCGGGCGTCGATGCCTGGCTGCAACTGATGGCCACGCGCGAAACCACGTGGATCGGTGTGATCGGCAATGACTTGCAATCGTTGAGCAGCACGCCGTTGAGTAACAAGGAAAGCCAGCGTTTGACCTTCTTGCGCGGGCTGGAGTGGCCGGTCAGCCGGCATGTCAAAGGCCTGCCGTGGTTGAAAATCCCGTTTCCAGTGGACCCGGGCGTCGGCTCGCTAGTGATTGAATTGCCGCAACGCTTCAAGCCTGGGCGCTATCAACTGTTCTGGCGGGTGGTAACCAATGGCGTGATCCCCGGCCTGTTTACCTTGTTGCTGTGCGTGGGCCTCTATCGCCTGCTGATCATGCCCCTTAACCAACTGCGCGAGCAGGCCAATGCCTGGCGCGCTGATCAATTGCACACGCGCATGTCTCGCGAGGCCACCAGTCGCCAGGATGAGTTGGGCGAACTGGGCCGCGCCTTTGATCACATGTCCGAGCGGTTGCAGGGCACGGTGGTGTTGCAGCAACAGCTGTTGCGGGACATGTCCCATGAACTGCGTACGCCGCTGAGCCGTTTGCGCGTGGCCTGTGACAGCGAGCAGGATCTGGCGCAGTTGCGCGAGCGGCTGGGGCGCGAAGTCGACGCCATGCAACGGCTGGTGGAAGACAGCCTGCAACTGGCCTGGCTGGACAGCGAAAGAACCCCGCTGCCCAATGAAGAGATTCAGCTCCAGGCGTTGTGGGACATGCTCCGGGAAAACGCCTGTTTTGAAAGTGGCTGGCCAGCCTCGCGCTTGCCTTGCCTGTTGGCGGGCGACTGCTGGGTGCGCGGCAACCTGAATGCACTGGCCCAGGCCGTGGAAAATATCCTGCGCAACGCCATTCGGCATTCTCCCGCGCACGGGCTGGTCACGCTGGACGGGTGCCGAGAAGGTGATTATTGGCACATCTGGCTGGAGGATCAGGGCGGCGGCATTGATGAGCAAGACCTGGAACGTATCTTCGCGCCCTTTACCCGTTTGGACGGCTCACGGCCCGGTGATGGCGGTTTTGGGCTGGGCCTGAGCATCGCGCGCAACGCCGTGCAGCGCCAGGGTGGCCGCTTGTGGGCGGAAAATGCCGGGCAAGGTTTGCGGGTGCACCTGCGCCTGCTGGCCCGCTAATCTTCAAGCGCGGCGCTGTTTGCGTTTCTTCCACTGGTGCGCAACCCACCAACGCCAATAGCCCATGGTCAGGCAATAAGCCAGTGCGCCCAGCACCACCCCCAGCACCACCGAGCCCAGCAGAAACGGCTGCCACAGCGTGCTCAACTGGCTGCTGATCCATTCCCAGGTCAGGTGGTCGGGCAGGCTGCGCGGCGGCACATTCATCAGCCAGGCGCCGGTCATGTAGGTGCAAATAAACACCACCGGCATGGTGATCGGGTTGGTCAGCCATACCAGGCTGACGGCGATGGGCATATTGCCGCGCACCGCAATCGCCAGGAACGCCGCCAACAACATCTGCAAGGGAATCGGGATAAATGCCGCGAACAAACCCACCGCCATGGCGCGCGCCACCGAGTGCCGGTTCAGGTGCCAGAGGTTGGGGTCATGCAGCAGCGTGCCGAGAAATCGTAAGGACTTGTGTTCCTTGATACTCGTGGGATCGGGCATGTACCGTTTGAATAAGCGCCGGGGCATAAGGGGTCCAGGTCAGTTCGAGGGGCAAGTATGCCCGCATTCTATAAACAGAAAATTCAGACTTTGTGACAAAACATCATAGTCGGTGCTGGGTACCCGACTAAGACTGAGTGGACCACAGGAAAAGGATGATTCATGAGAACAGGGATGTTTGCGCTCGGACTTGGACTGCTTTCACTGCGATTTTTCCCGTCTCTACCGCCGGCCGGATGGCTACTGGCGATGTTGGCGGTGGCCTTGATGCTGTTGCCTTTTCGCACCCACCCTCTGGCGTTCTTCCTCGTGGGCTTGTGCTGGGCCTGTATCAGCGCGCAGTGGGCGCTGGATGATCGCCTCAAGCCAGCGCTGGATGGGCAAACGCGCTGGGTGCAGGGGCGTGTGATCGGGTTGCCGCAGCAGACCAGCACCGGCGTGCGCTTCGAACTGGCCGACAGCCGGTCGCGCACTGCGCGAGTGCCCAAGCGCATCCGGGTGTCCTGGCACGGTGGCCCGCGGGTCAATAGCGGCGAGTATTGGCGCTTGGCGGTGACGTTGAAGCGGCCATCGGGGTTGCTCAATTTTCATGGCTTTGACTACGAGGCCTGGCTGCTGGCCCAGCGCATCGGCGCAACCGCCTCGGTAAAAGACGGCCAGCGCTTGGCGCCGGCTCGCAACGCCTGGCGCGACAGCCTCCGCCAGCGCCTGAAAGCCGTGGATGCCCAGGGCCGCGAGGCTGGCCTGGCGGCACTGGTGCTGGGCGACGGCTCAGGGCTGGCCGCTGAAGATTGGCGGGTGCTGCAGGACACCGGAACCGTGCACCTGCTGGTGATTTCCGGCCAACACATCGGTTTGTTGGCGGGGCTGATCTACGGCTTGGTGGCCGGGCTGGCGCGCTACGGTTGCTGGCCTCGAGCAATGCCGTGGCTGCCGTGGGCGTGCGGCCTAGCGTTTGCCGCCGCGCTGGGGTACGGCTTGCTGGCGGGGTTTGGCGTGCCGGTGCAGCGGGCATGTGTGATGGTCGGGTTGGTCCTGCTCTGGCGTTTGCGCTTTCGGCATTTGGGCGTCTGGTGGCCGTTGTTGCTGGCGCTCAATGGCGTGCTGATATTGGAACCATTGGCCAGTTTGCAGCCAGGATTCTGGCTGTCGTTTGCCGCCGTTGGGGTGCTGGTGCTGGCCTTCAGCGGGCGCCTGGGGCCATGGAACTGGTGGCAAGCATGGACGCGTGCGCAGTGGATGATCGCCATCGGCTTGTTTCCAGTGTTGCTGGTGCTCGGCTTGCCCATCAGCCTCAGTGCGCCCGTGGCTAACGTGTTTGCCGTGCCGTGGATCAGCCTCGTGGTGTTGCCCTTGGCGCTGGTCGGGGCTGTGCTGCTGGCGGTACCGTTTGTGGGCGAGGGCTTGTTGTGGCTGGCAGGCGGGGCGCTGGATGGGCTGTTCAGGGGCTTGGCACTGCTGGCAGGGCAGCGCCCGGCCTGGATACCGGCCGAGGTGCCCTTGGGTTATTGGTTAGTGAGCCTGGCGGGCGCGGTACTGCTGCTGTTGCCCAAAGGCGTGCCGTTTCGGCTGCTGGGCTGGCCGATGCTATTGCTGGCGGTCTTCCCGCCCAGGCAACTGGTGCCTCATGGGCAAGTAGAAGTAACGCAGTTGGATGTTGGCCAGGGGCAAGCGCTGATCCTGCGCACACGCCACCACACGCTGCTTTACGACGTAGGGCCGCGCTCGGGGGCATTTGACCTTGGTGAGCGCGTGGTACTGCCTGCGCTCAGAACGCTCGGAGTAGGGACGTTGGACATGATGGTGATCAGCCATGCTCACGCTGATCATGCCGGAGGCGCGGCCGCGGTTGCCCTTGCGCTTTCGGTAAAGCGCGTCGTCGGTGGCGAAACCGAAGGGTTGCCGGCATTGCTTGCCACACAGCGCTGTATCAGCGGTGAGCAGTGGGAGTGGGATGGCGTGTCATTTGAACTGTGGCAGTGGCCTGGCGCCACTAGTAGCAACCCGAAATCCTGTGTGTTGCGGGTACAGGCTAACGGTGAACGACTGCTGCTGACCGGCGATATTGACCGCGCCGCCGAACAGGCTTTTCTCGCATCTCCCTTGGCCGTACCGACCGATTGGCTGCAAGCGCCGCACCATGGCAGTCGCAGCTCTTCGTCCGAGCCCTTCCTGGCGCGGCTTGCGCCTAAGTCGGTGCTGATTTCCAGTGGCCGTGGCAACGCATTCGGTCATCCCCATCCGCAGGTGATGCAGCGTTATCAGGCACTCAGCAGCCGGGTGTACGACAGCGCCGAGCAAGGTGCCGTACGTCTGCAACTGGGCGCATTTCAATCACCTGTTGTTGCGCGCGGTCAACGCCGTTTCTGGCGTGAAGCGTTACCGTGACTCGGCGTTACCAGTGGCCGAGGCCCGCGCCGGGCGGGTCTATGGCTGACGAGCCCCGCCGGCGAACCTATATGGTAAAGTGGCGCACTTTTTCGAGGGGACATTCACTGTGTGGGAATTGGTCAAATCCGGCGGCTGGATGATGTTGCCGATCATCATGAGCTCCATCGCCGCACTCGGCATCATCGCCGAACGCCTGTGGACCCTGCGCGCCAGTCGCATCACGCCTGAGCATCTGCTGGGCCAGGTCTGGGGCTGGATCAAGAACAAGCAACTGGACAAAGACAAGCTCAAGGAACTGCGCGCCAATTCGCCCCTGGGTGAAATCCTCGCCGCGGGCCTCGCCAACTCCAAGCATGGTCGCGAGATCATGAAAGAGTGCATTGAAGAGGCGGCCGCACGGGTCATCCATGAAATGGAGCGCTACATCAATGCGCTCGGCACCATCGCCGCCATGGCGCCGTTGCTTGGCCTGTTGGGTACGGTGCTGGGCATGATCGATATTTTCAGCTCGTTCATGGGCTCGGGCATGACCACTAACGCCGCCGTGTTGGCCGGCGGTATCTCCAAGGCCTTGATCACCACGGCTGCGGGCTTGATGGTTGGTATTCCCTCGGTATTTTTCCACCGGTTCCTGCAGCGCCGCATCGATGAACTGGTGGTCGGCATGGAGCAAGAAGCCATCAAGCTGGTGGAAGTGGTGCAGGGCGATCGCGATGTCGATTTCGTCGAGGGCCGAGTGTGAAATTTCGCCGTAAGCAACGGGAAAATGTTGATATCAACCTCGCGTCGCTGATCGACGTGGTGTTTATCCTGCTGCTGTTCTTTGTCGTCACCACCACCTTTACCCGGGAAACCCAGCTGCGTGTCGACTTGCCGGAAGCGGTGAGCGGCTCGCCGGCCGAGGACCAGGAAGTCAAGCAACTGGACATCGCCATCAGCGCCGACGGGGTGTTTTCGGTGAATAACCAATTGCTGGAGAAGAACGACCTCACCAGCCTGATGGACGCCCTGCAGAAAGAATCTGGCGGTGATACCAAAATGCCTCTTTCCATCAGTGCTGATGGCAAAACCCAACATCAAGCGGTGATCACCGCTATGGATGCCGCCGGCAAGCTCGGCTTCACCCATCTGCGCATGACCACCGTTGAGGCGGCGGCGCAACCCTGATGGCCCTGTCTGATCGTTTGCTCAAGGCGTGGTACGAAGGGCATCCGGCGCTGACGCTGCTGCGGCCGCTGGAGTCGTTGTATCGTCGGGTGGTGCAACGCAAGCGCGCGCGCTTCCTGGCAGGCGAGGGCGAGATCTACCAGTCACCGGTGCCGGTGGTGGTGGTCGGCAATATCACGGTGGGCGGGACGGGCAAGACGCCGTTGATCCTGTGGCTGATCGATCACTGTCGGCGCAGTGGCTTGCGCGTCGGGGTTGTCAGTCGTGGCTATGGGGCCAAGCCGCCACAGTTGCCATGGCGGGTCGAGGCCAGCCACAGCCCTGAAGTGGCTGGCGATGAACCCTTGTTGATCGTGCAGCGCAGCGGCGTGCCACTGATGATTGATCCAGACCGTAGCCGCGCGGTAAAAGCGCTGCTGGCCAGCGAGCCACTTGACCTGATCCTCTCCGATGACGGCCTGCAGCATTACCGCCTGGCCCGCGACCTTGAACTGGTGCTGATCGACGCCGCCCGCGGCTTGGGCAACCGCCGCTGCCTGCCAGCCGGGCCGCTGCGCGAGCCAGTGGAGCGTTTGCAGAGTGTCGATGCGTTGCTCTATAACGGCGCCGATGCTGATCGCGAGGGCGGGTTTGCCTTTCGCCTGGTGCCCACGGCACTGATCAACTTGAACACCGGTGAGCGCCAGCCGACCGATTATTTTCCGCTGGGCCAACAGGTGCATGCGGTTGCAGGTATCGGCAACCCGCAACGTTTCTTCAATACCCTTGAAACGCTACACTGGCGGCCGATACCCCATGCTTTTGCCGACCACGCGCCCTACAGCGCCGAGGTCTTGAATTTCACGCCGTCGTTACCGCTGGTCATGACCGAAAAGGACGCGGTGAAGTGCCGCGCCTTTGCCCAGCCCGACTGGTGGTACCTTGCGGTGGATGCGGTACCGTCGCCCGCATTTGTTGCCTGGTTCGACACGCAACTGATGCGCTTGCTGCCTGCCCGACTCTTGCCTTAAATCGCTTTTTTCCAGGAAACACTCATGGACACCAAACTGCTCGACATTCTCGCTTGCCCGATCTGCAAAGGCCCGCTCAAGCTCAGCACCGACAAAACCGAGCTGATCAGCAAGGGCGCAGGCCTGGCTTACCCGATCCGTGATGGCATCCCGGTGATGCTGGAGAGCGAAGCCCGTACCCTGACCACTGATGAGCGCCTGGATAAATGACCACCGCCTTTACCGTTGTCATCCCTTCGCGCTATGCATCGACACGCCTGCCGGGCAAGCCGCTGCAATTGATCGGCAACAAGCCGATGATCCAGCTGGTGTGGGAGCAAGCCTGCAAGAGCAGCGCTGAACGGGTCGTGGTCGCGACCGACGACCCGCGCATCGTCGAAGCCTGCAAAGGGTTTGGTGCCGAAGCGGTACTGACCCGCGAAGACCACAACTCCGGCACCGACCGCCTGGCCGAAGTCGCCATGCAGCTGGGCCTGGCGCCCGATGCCATCGTGGTCAATGTGCAGGGCGACGAGCCGCTGATTCCGCCGTGCGTGATCGATCAGGTGGCCGCCAACCTGGCTGCCCATGGCGAAGCGCGCATGGCGACCCTGGCTGAGCCGATTGAAGACATCGAAACACTGTTCAACCCGAACGTGGTGAAAGTGGTCAGCGATATTAATGGCCTGGCGCTGACGTTCAGCCGCTCGATCCTGCCGTGGGCGCGCGACGCCTTCGCCAAGAGCCCTGACGTATTGCCGCAGGGCGTGCCGTACCGCCGCCATATCGGCATCTACGCCTACCGCGCCGGCTTCCTGCAGGACTTCGTCAGCTGGGGCCCGTGCTGGTTGGAAAACACCGAAGCCCTGGAACAACTGCGTGCCCTGTGGCACGGCGTGCGTATCCATGTGGGCGATGCCCTGGAAGCGCCGCCTGCCGGTGTCGACACCCAGGAAGACCTTGAGCGCGTCCGTCGCCTGCTGGGGGCCTGATGGAGGTTCTGTTTGTCTGCCTGGGCAATATCTGCCGCTCGCCAACCGCCGAGGGCGTATTGCGCCATAAGTTGCGCGAGGCGGGCTTGGCAGGCCAGGTCGAAGTAGCGTCGGCCGGCACCGGTGAATGGCATGTCGGCAACCCGCCAGACCAGCGCAGCCAGCGTGCAGCGTTGGTGCGCGGTTATGACCTGTCGGCACAGCGTGCCCAGCAGGTCTCGCGCGCTGACTTTGCGCGCTATGACCTGATCCTCGCCATGGACCACAGTAACCTGCGCAACCTCAAGGCACTGCACCCTGGGCAAGGCAAGGCGCAGCTGGACTTGTTCCTGCGCCGGTTTGAGGCCGAAGTGGACGAGGTGCCGGACCCTTACTACGAAGGCGAACAAGGCTTTGAGCGCGTCCTCGACCTGATCGAGCGCGCCTGTGATTTATTGGTGATCGAATTGAAGGGGCGGTTATGACCTTGCAAGTGCTTGCGCAGGTATCGCTCAAACCATTCAACAGCTTTGGCATCGATGTGCGCGCCCAGTTGTTCGCCGAGGCCCGCAGCGACGCCGATGTGCGCGAAGCCCTGGCCTATGCGGCAGCGCAACGGCTGCCGCTGCTGGTGATCGGCGGTGGCAGCAACTTGCTGCTGACCCAGGATATCCAGGCGTTGGTGTTACGCATGGCGACCGAGGGTATTCGGGTGCTGCACGATGATGGCCTGCACGTGGTGGTCGAGGCCGAAGCGGGCGAAGCCTGGCATCCGTTTGTACTGTGGACCCTGGAACATGGTTTGTGTGGCCTGGAAAACCTCAGCCTGATCCCCGGCACCGTCGGCGCTGCACCGATGCAAAACATCGGTGCCTACGGTGTGGAGGTCAAGGATGTGTTTGCCGGCCTGACCGCCTTGGATCGCCACACCGGCGAGCTGCGCGACTTCAGCCTGCAAGAGTGCGACTTTGCCTACCGTGACAGCCTGTTCAAGCACGATGCAGGGCGTTGGTTGATTCTGCGCGTGCGCTTTGCCTTGAGCCGCGTCAGCCATCTGAAACTCGATTACGGCCCGGTGCAGCAACGCCTGGCCGGGCAGGGCATCACCGAGGCGACGCCCAGCGACGTCAGCCGCGCCATCTGCAGCATCCGCCGCGAAAAACTGCCGGACCCGGCCCAACTGGGTAATGCCGGGAGTTTTTTCAAGAACCCACTGGTGTCCCAGGCGCTGGCCGCAGAGCTACAGGCGCTGTATCCAGACCTGGTGGCTTACCCGCAGCCCGATGGGCAGATGAAGCTCGCCGCCGGCTGGCTGATCGACAAGGCCGGTTGGAAAGGCTTTCGTGACGGCGACGCAGGCGTGCATAAGCTGCAGGCGTTGGTGCTGGTTAACTACGGCGCCGCCTCGGGGCACGACATTGCCAACCTGGCGCTGCGTATCCAGCAGGATATTGCCGAACGCTTCAAGGTCGATCTGGAAATGGAACCTAACCAGTACTGAAGCGCTGGAAACAAAAAGGCCCCGCATCTTTCGATGCGGGGCCTTTTTTATGCCGCTAGCAATCAGTCATCACGGCTCATGATGCCGAAGATCTGCAACAGGCTGATAAACAGGTTGTAGATCGACACATACAGGCTGATGGTCGCCATGATGTAGTTACGCTCACCGCCGTGGATGATGGCGCTGGTCTGGAACAAGATGCACGCGGAGGAGAACAGCACGAAACCGGCGCTGATCGCCAACTGCAGGCCGCTGATCTGGAAGAACATGCCCGCTACAACGGCTGCCAGCAGCACGAAGAAGCCTGCGGTGATGAAACCACCCAGGAAACTCATGTCCTTGCGGCTGATCAGCACGTAGGCCGACAGACCACCAAACACCAGGGCAGTCATGGCAAACGCCGAGCTGACCACTTCCGCGCCGCCGGCCATGCCGAGGTAACGGTTAAGGATCGGGCCGAGGATAAAGCCCATGAAACCGGTCAAGGCAAACGCCGACACCAAGCCCCAGGCCGAGTCACGCAGCTTGTTGGTCAGGAAAAACAGACCGTAGAAGCCGATCAGCACGACAAAAATATTCGGGTAGCCCACGCGCATTTGCTGCGCTACATACGCCATTACGCCGCTGAACGCGAGGGTAAGGGCGAGCAAGCCGTAGGTGTTGCGCAACACGCGGCTGACTTCAAGCTGCTCAGCCTGCGCGTTACCATTCACTGCGTAATTCTGTTCGCGCATGGCGACACTCCTTCAGTTTTGAAACATTCAGTCGCAAGGATCATAACAGACGCTCTGTAACAAGCGATGGCAAGAGTTTGACAGTGTGTTTCATTCGGGTATTATGGCGCCCGCTGACACGGGATGGGCTACTATAATCCTGTGATGCAAAAGGGAAATTGGCAGAGTGGTTGAATGCACCGGTCTTGAAAACCGGCGAACGTTAATAGCGTTCCCAGGGTTCGAATCCCTGGTTTCCCGCCAAGATTTACACGAAAGCCTCGCGAAAGCGGGGCTTTCGCGTTTCTGGGGTTTGGTCGGCGAAGTTGGGCAAACAGCAGGAGTTCCGAAACTTTGCCTATTTGGTGGGCTTGGCGGTCGCGCCAATCTTCCGGTAACCCGCTTTGTGATCTCCTGTTTACTATGGCCGAGCAGCAAGCTCGCATCGCCAATGTCGACGATTTCCGACGTCGCTTTAGGTCGGATATCACGGAATTGAAACCCGCCAATTTTCGCAGCCAGCAATGGGTCACCCTGGTCGATTGCTTTCTGCTGCGCCTTCTCCCTTGCCTTGTCCCAGCGCAAGCGCAACATGCCCTTCGTCATTCTCTTTCCATGTTTGTTGATAAATAGGTACTTGGAAGAGTGGTGTGCATTCCTTTCTGAAATCTCCCTTATAAGTTTACCCAGGCTGTTTTCCCCGGCGTCAGTGCGCATTAAGATCCTGAGCTTCAGCCCAGTCTTGCCCTGCGTCGCCAGGACTGTTGGCTCGAGCTAGGGGCTATTCAGGGGGGCATCTTCGTCTCCAACGAGGAAGGCACACCGGGAGCGTACCATCGACATTCGAGTGATTGCTCAGTATCGACCTGCAGTTCGTTGATCGATTCTTAGCTCTATATTGCTTAAAAGCAGGCTCTCAAGAGCCTGAGGAAATCCTAATTTTCGTCTGCTCAGGTGTTTCATGCTCAACCACCTGAACCATGTCAGATAGCTGAATGAGAGGATAATGCTCCCGCATCCCCTTGAGCATCAGCATTGGTGGCCATTCTTCCTCCATACCGCAGAAAGCCGCGGCTTTGTTTAAAGGCATGTACGTGCAACGAGTAACCCACACCACGGTTGCCTTTCCCGGGTAGTGCTCACATTCGTAGCGCAAATAGCCTGGCTCTATGTGCGATTCGCCGAAGCGGATCGTTGACCCCTTGCTTCCTTCGAGCAACGCAGGGAAAAGTCGAGGCACAATCCTCAAAGTTTGCATGCGCGAATCCTTAGCAATCAAATAAAAGTGAGCAGAGAGTTTTGAAGGCCATCATCACGCGCCTGCCAACACTGCGGGTGAACGATTTTTGGCGTCTGGTAGCGGTGAAAGGGATGCGAAAGGTCGCGCTCAGTACGAGGCCGCTATCGCCTGCGCCAGTTGCATGTCAGACATATGAGGCGATGTGTAGGCCGAACGATAATACCGGGACGCCTGCTCAAACTCCGCACCGCGAATCTCGCCGTCCGAACCAATGAATGCAAGGGCGTCGGTCTTGGCTGACTTAAAATACTCTGGAATTTCCGAGGTAATAGCCGTGGGCGCTGAGGTGATCACTGCGGGCACGATGGTGGTGATCATGAGCGCGCCTTGGAACGGATTGTTGTTTTCTGCTGCAATGGCCTGAGTGCTGCTCAGCACCATGACGGCGATTGCCAGGGTCTTCCATGAATTCATTCTTCGATGCTTCCATTGCGATCAGAAGGGCCACCATAGCAGAGCAGGGCGCTTGTCAGAAACAAGAAGCCCGGCGCAGAGCCGGGCTTCGATGTGACAGTGTCAGAACCTAACGATGCTTGTTCTTGTGTTTATGCTTGTTGTTTCCTTTGTGCTTCTTACCATCAGATCGATGACTGCTCTCATCGTCCGCCAGGTTGTTTCCTAGGGCACCACCCGCAGCGCCGCCGAGACCTGCACCGATAGTCGAGCCAGTTGTGCCGCCGAGGCGGTTACCAATGAGCGAGCCACCAGCCGAGCCGATACCGCCACCTAATGCGGCTTCAGCTCTGTTGCCTCTCTGAGCGCCGACAGCACTGCCGGCAGCACCACCTACGCCGGCGCCTACCGCCGCGCCCGTTGAGCCGCCGAGCTGTTGACCTACGATATTGCCAAGTGCACCACCAACGCCGCCTCCAAGAGCGGCTGTGCCATCTCCGGCTGCCATCGCTCCTTGCGAAATGAGGACACCCAGAACTAGGGCGGGTAGTGTAATTTTCATTTTTGAACCTCTATGGGTTGTCAGCAGGCGCTCACGGTTTAAAGCACGCCCAGCATTAGGACTAGAGCAAAAGTTTGAAGTTCTTTGCGGGCGGAGCCTACAGGCAAATGGTTGTAACAAGATATGCCGTGATGGGGTCGGCTGCGGAGGGCGGGTTAAGCGGGTTTACCAGGAACTGGGATGACCAGAGGAGCCCAAGTGTGAAAGGGCAGAAACAAGTTCAACGAGAAAGACCATATCGATCTGGATGGCGAGCTGAAGCGGCTTGAGATCGAGAAGCGTAAGGCTCAGCTCAAACTAATAGAGAAGGGCGGCGGCAACTCCAACGCCCAGCTACTGGCTGATCTGATTGCGAGGCTGCCGTCATGATCACCAACACCGGCAACTTGATGTTCGACCGCCAGGTGTCTCGCTGGTACGACATCACCAATTGGGATAACGACGGCAAACCGGAATCCACCCGGTACCGGTGGCGCTCGACGATCCACAAAGCACCGGATGACCAAGTGAATGAAGCGCTGACTGCAGCTCAGGAGCTGCTCGACGCAGAGGGATTAATCGAAGTTGTGTGGCTTAGCAAAGAGCCATTGCAATGAGTGAGAACGTGAAAGGATATTTATCCATCATAGCGATTTTGCGCGTTATGGATTCACGCTAAAAGCCTCGTCACTGTGCGAGGTTTTTTGCTTTGCGCCGTTCGTCCAGTGTTCGGCGCTCGCTGTGACCTGCCGACTACCCTGATTAAGCGCGGATATTCCGAGCGCCTGAACGGAGAGTCAGCATGGATATTGATAAGAATGCCCCAGGCAACATTTCGCAACAGGAAGTGACACGCGGCACGGACAACGAAGCGGGTCACGATCCTCGTCGGGATGAGCGCGAGATCCGGCCGCCTCAGAATGACGATCCCTCCCTCGAGGAGGATATGTCGGACGTGGACGCTGCCGATTCAGTGGCGAGTGAGCATCCAGACAACTGATGATTTTTAGATCGACGAACCCGGCCCTGAGTCGGGTTTTTTATTGCCCATGGAAAGGGCGATTCAACAAAAGGAATTTGCACATGTTGAAAGAATTCAGACGCGGTAACCGCAATAGGTGAAAAAATGTCTGTACGCGAGCTTGGCAAGAAATTCAAAAACCAAGCTATCAACGGCAATGCTAACCCCGTTACGGTTCTGATTTCCCCTTCGTAAAACGCAAATGGGGTCATTCTTCGGTCTTTTTATGGTGGCGGTGTCTTGGCCTTTGGACCAAAGGATAGCGCCATCGCCAAGGCGATAGACGCCGCCAAGACTGCCGGTCTCCCTCAGGGGATTATCGTCGCGGTGCTGCACGGGCAAGCCCATTCGCAAACCGCGATCATGGTGACTTGAATGAGCGTCAGGGGGCTGCGACGTCAGAAGCGCTTAAGGTGAATCCGGACCGCCCGTCACGCTGGTCGAAATGCTATCAACGTGACGCGGCTTCCAGGGCATGCGCTGAAACCAGGACTGCGGAACCGGGTGCACGATGGCCCGCAGCGCCCTGGCGTAATCCATCACCAGGCCGGGGGTCCAGGCCATAGTCAGCGCACGTCTGCGTACCTGCGCCGCAATCCAGAGTTCCGGCATGAACAGGGTCCGTAAACAGTCTCGCCAGCGCTCGCTGCGAAACGCAAGCACGCCGTCGAGGGACGCTTCAAGCGCATAAGCGACTGAGCTTGAACAGTTGCGGTAGGTCAGGTTGTAGCGCTTATCGAGCCTGTAGTTCATCCAGAAATGCTCAAGGGCACCGCTGTTGTAGTAATGGAACACTATCTTGCGGTCCGATTCGCACCAATCTGCCGCCTCTTTCTCATAGTCAGGCTGGAAAGTACCCGGCACATCATTGTCCTTGGTCGCTTTGAGTATGCGGAAAAACTCCGAGGGCGAGCGGTCGATATCCGCGGCAGGGTACAGGCTGATATAGATCGAGGGTTGCAACTCCAGGGCTGCGTGCCCGGTGGAAATAACCCCCTGGCTGTCCACTGCGGCGATGTAACGGTTGATGACCGGTCGCGGCACCGGCGTATTTTCCGCCGTGCCTTCCGGCGTCCAGATATGCACCACCAACGGCTCATGAATTGGCGGGCTGATAGAAACCTGAGCAAGTTCCGGTTTGACTGCCGCCTTTTTGGTGATGTTGAGCACAGGCGCAGCGGGCGTCAGCAATTCAAATGAGGACGTCCCACGCACCAGTAAGCTGGCGCGCCTGGCCACGCGTAGGGTGCTGATAGCGCTGACGATCATCAATGACCCGATAAAAAACGAGACGGTTGACTGGTAACCGACGGGATAGGGCGTGAACAGCAACAGGGCGAAGATCACTTTGGCAGTGCCGGTGACGACTGACAGGCGCCAATGAGGGTACCGGACGACAAACGCGGACGTGATGACCAGCAAACCGAAGATGAAATAGGAGAAACCGAAAATAATCGCCAGCAACAGGTTGCTGTAGGTCTTGTTGGCCAGAATCAACAGGGACACGAAGAAACACACACCGCCCTTGAAAAACAGCACGGCCTTTTGCGCACCGATTCCGCTCGAGGCGACACTCAGCGTGACCAGGCTTTCCAGCATCAGCAGGATGCCGAACGCCTTCATCGGGAAATACAATACCCCGTCCATGCCGTCGATCAGCACACCCACGCCGATCAAGCCCCACAGCAAACCGATGCAGCCAATCACTTTGGCTTTGGAGCGGACGAACTCTGCGCCGAATAACATCAGTGCGATCTGAATCATGAGATGTTTCCTTGTTGCCAATGTTGCCAATCGAGGTCGCGCATCATTATTTGTAGTGACTGATTTGCCAGTTGCCGACGATCACTTCGCCGGTCGAGTCCGCCATCAGGCCTGGGGTGTTGTCGCAGATAACCCGGGTATCCGAACCCTGCGCAGTGATGCGGAACGTCAGCGAGGCGCCGCCCCGCCTGCGCTGTTGAGTCGACCAATGGCGCCGAAGCTTTTCCCGGTCCTTGGGGTGTACGCGTTCAAGCACTTCATTGAAGGTGGACAGTACCGGCGCGTCGATGCCCAGTACCTCACGCAGGTTATCGTCCCAGTAAATCTCGCCTGACTCGGGGTGCAGCCGGTACATCACCCCTTCACCCGCCGCCCGGCCGGTGTCGAGGTCGTAACGGCGCGCTGACTGGGCCAGCACCCGCAGAAAAACGATCAACAAGGCGGTCGCGCACAAATAGCACTGGGCCAACAGCAGCGGTTCTCCCGGGTTAAGCCCCTTGAGGAAAAACGGCCCTTGGCCGTTGTCGGTGTGATGAATCACCAGCGTTGCCAGCGTCAGCAACGCCAGGGTCGCGCCACGCCCGGCCCAGGTGACCGAAACAACCACGCAGAAGATGATCGGGATGCACGCCAGCGCAAAGTTCATCGCGGAGCCGGCCGAGTCGGTAATGTCGGACTTCAACCAGGGAGAATTGACGCCGAAGATAAACCAGGTACTCAGGCACATCAGGACAAACGCGGTCACTCCCGTGAGCCTGGCCAGCCACCCGCTGCGACATACATTCAGATCATCATGGAGCAGGCTCATGATCGCAATCGTGGTGAAGATCACCCCGGTAATGTTGGCGATCCAGGTCACCCACAGCAGACGCTGAAGTGGCGCATCGCTCGTCAATGATAGCCAGGTTGCGGTCAATGCCGCTTCCACCGCGCACACAAACACGGTGGCGATTATCCAAAGCACAATGGCGTGCAAATAGTCGTTGCGCCGGGCGAAACGGCGCACCAGCCAGGCAATGCAAATGGCTGCACTCAATGCCAGGCAGGAATGCACCAGCGTGGCGGCCCAATCGTGTCGCCACTGGAAGTCCAGAAAAATTCGCGTGGTCAGCAGTACCGCAAACAGCAGTGGCCAACGGGAACGTTGCGAGATGAGGAACGCCGAGACGGCCACGCCCGCAGGGAACCACACCACGGCCACCTGAGAGACAGGGTCATCGAACTCGAGTGAAATGATGCCCGTCACGTAATAGGCCAGTGCCCACATTAGTAAGCTGGCGGCCTGTAGTAGAGCCCTCGGTAGTATCACTGGCGTTTTTCCGATTCAAAAAGTGGATGTGGCGTACGTCATGGCTTATTGCCTGACAATGGCGCCATGACGCTGGGGTTCAAGCCTGAGGAGGCGCGGGTGTGTGCTGTGTGTGCATGACGGCAAACAACGTGAACAGAGCACACAAGGCGGCGGTGAGCAGGGGCAAACCGTGCAGACCCAACTGCATGGAAACCCCGGCCAATACCGGGCCCAACAGTGCGCCGATGCCCCATGCAACCGACAGTGCACTGTAAACCCCGACCAGTTCGGTGCCACTGAAACGCTCGCCGACCTGAGTCACCACCACCGTATAAATCCCGACAAATACACCGCCCCACACGAACAACAACCCATACGAAAGCCAGCGTTCAGTGAGTGCCAATGGCCAGATCAGCGCGCCAACCGCTGAAAGCGCCGACAACACAATAATCAGGCGGCGACGGTCCATGCGGTCGGCTAGCCAGCCAATCGGCAACTGTAGAACGATCGCGCCAAACAGCAGCATAGACAGCAACCAGGTGGCCTGCTGCACCGGCCAGCCCACGTTGATTGCGTAAATCACCAGCATGTTCATTCCGGCGCTTTCCAGTGCGCCGTTCAGCGCGGCCGCCACCAGCGCAAGCGTTGCGATGTGCAGGTACAGTGAGAGCGGTCGGCCCTTTTCGTGCGCAATCGGGCGGCCGCAGGTTTTGATCCCGAGCAGCGAGAGGCCGGCGAGTAGTGTAATCAAACTGCCGACAAAGAACGCTGCCGACGACGCATTTCCCAACCAAGACAGAATAAACGGCCCCAGGGCAAATCCCAAAGACAGGCTGGCCACATACATCGCCATCGTTTTTGCACGGGCCTGCTCGACCGTCGTGTGGTTCAGCCAGGTTTCCGACACCACCATAATGATTTCGCTGAACAGCCCAAGGCCCAGGCGCAGTACAAACCAGGTTTCGATGGGTACGAAGGGGAATGCAGCCAACAACACCACCAGCGCGCCCAGCGAAATGGCCAACAACCGCCTGGGACTGAAACGGCGACACAGCATCGGCAGAAATGGCGCGATGGCAAACACACCTACCGCATGCATGGCGGCATTGATGCCAATGTAAACTTCGCTGAAGCCTGCGGTCGTCAACTTGATCGCAATCAAAGGTGCACTCAAACCGTAGCTCAATCCAAAAATCATCACCGTCAAGGTGATGAGCAGCTTGTTACGGTTATCAATCACTGCGTTCATCGGTGCCTTCGTTGTATTAACATTTTTTCTGACCTCGGCCCTTGCCGCCGAACGCGTCTGCATCAGCATCGGGTAAGGTTTGGGCCGGCATTTTATGGCGCGAGGCTCAATCCGTCCCGGCCGGTTTCCGACATGTTTCCTGGCGATCAGCTTGAGTAAATTCTGCTCCCTATCGTCGGTGCGGTACGACCGCATCGCAAGGAATAATTGAAGGCTGTGTTTTCAGCATGCGGTTGCCAGCGGTAATTCAGGCGAACATCAAAGTACATTCGCCCGAACACCTTGCCAGATTAAACAGGCGCCCACCGATGCGGCCGCCGCCGCCAAGGCGCAGACCGTATTACTAAGAGGCCAGGCATGGGCGACCAACTCAGTCGTGAGATTGGTTTGGCACTTGTTAAAGCGGTCGAAGGGTGAGAGGGAGCATCACTTGCTGAAATCAGGAATAAATGAGTGTTTTCAGGAAAAAGGCCGACGTTGCGGGTGCTTCTTTTAACTGCCAGCACCGTCGGGGCAACTGCACCGACTCAGCCGATAAGCGCAAGCACGGCGCCATTCTGGAGCTGCTCAACTCGGTGCGAACGTCGGTGCCGGTGGCGCTCATCGATCCACACGGCGCTGGATGGTCAGGTGAATGAGGCACTCACGGCCGCTCAAGAACAACGTTGCGCGGCGTAGCAAATAGCCATTGCGATGAGTGAGGAAGTGAGAGAGGATTTATCCATCCTGTCGATCTTGCGCGTCAGGGGTTGGCATTGAAAAGGCCCGGCTAATGTGCCGGGCTTTTTATTGCGCTCAGTGTGTGCAAAGCCGAAAATAGAGCTTCCGACTATAAACTGGGAGAGCGTCATGGTTTTGCGTGGCATGGCACAGATGCATGTCGACGACTTGGCGGAACGGTTCAAGAAGTTGGTTGTAGGGCAGGCTGGCAACGCGGATATTCAGTTTGCGTGGGTTGTTTTTTATCAGGGGCGAATGTTCGGGGCTTATTCAACGGCCGAGCTTGCGCTGCGGAAAATAACGGACATTGAGCACTGCATTAGCATCGACGAGGCCCCAGTCCCTCAAACCTCAAACGATTAAAATTTTCATTAAGCCCCGCCTAGAGCGGGGCTTTTTATTGCCCACGGAAAGGGCGATTCAGCAAAAGGAATTTGCAGGTGTTGGTATGCGTCCGGCCAAGTCATCTACCTGCGCAACCTTGCGCTGAGACAGGCGGCGATGATCCGCATCGATCCCATCTGGCGCGCCACCGAGCTGATGGACATGTGCGCAGGCACCGAGACCGCATTAGCTAGGGTAATCGCGGCGTTCGGTACGGCAAGGCCGCACACGCATATTCGCCAGCTTAGGCTTTAATAACGGTAGGACTATGCCGATAAAGTTATGGGCAACGCGTGCACGGTAGGATTTTTAATCCGACGCTCTGGGTAAAAGGATTACCAATATGACGATCAAACTACGCTTATTTCTGTTCATTGCGACCGGACTGCTCACCGCATTGGTTATGAGCCTATCCAGTTATCTCGGAAATACCCGGACGGGCAGCGCCATTCAGGAAAATGAAATTAGCATGATGGTGCTGCGCAATCACCTGGAAGCCGACATGATGCACGATGCGCTGCGCGCCGATGTGTTTTCGGCGATGTTGGTGGGGTTGGGTAAAAGCATCAGTACCAAGGCCGAGGTCAGCACTTCGCTGAAGGAGCATGCCGAGCACTTCCGCCAGGTACTAGGGGACAATCTCAAGCTGCCTCTGGACGATACGCTCAGGATGAGCCTAAACAAGATCCGCCCCAGTCTTGACGCCTATATAAGTGCCGGTGAACGCATCGTCGCGTTGGCCCTGGACAATCCCGAAGCCGCTAGCGGAGAGCTGGAGACCTTCAATAAGGCGTTCACCCTTCTTGAAGATCAAATGGGGAGCCTGAGTGAGCTGATCGAAAACAAGAACCAACAAACCAGCATGGAAACTCGGGACACCATCAGCAACGCCAACTTCATCTTGAGCACGGTGCTGATCGTCAGTCTCTTGCTGCTCCTGGCTCAGGGCCGTTGGGTAATGCTGAGCATCATGGGACCGCTACAGGCCGCCAGCCGCATTGCTGCCAGCATTGCGCGTGGCAACTTGAGCGAGCCAATCGTCGAAACCAGTCGCAAAGATGAAGCCAGTTCATTGATTCGCAACCTTGCCATCATGCAGCGGGACTTAGGCAGCATGATCGAAGTGGTGCGCAGCAATGCCAAAGGCGTCAATGTCATGAGCGAGCAACTGAGCAATGGTTGCCATGAAGTGGCCAGCAGCAGCCAGCAACAAAGCGCCGCCGCCAGCACCATGGCAGCAGCGGCGATTGAAATGACCGCCAGTATTGAGGAAATCACCCAGCATGCCCGTCGCGCGCTGGATATGGCCAATCAGGCTGAAGCCTTGGCCAAGGACGGCGGCCGAGTGATTCACCAGGTGGTCAGTGACATGGATGGCATTGCTCGTTCGGCGAAGCAATCTGCCCAGGTCATCCGCACGCTCGACAAGGAGTCCGAGGCGATCTACAGCATAATTCAGGTGATCAAGGGGATCGCCGACCAAACAAACCTGTTGGCTCTGAATGCCGCGATTGAAGCCGCTCGTGCCGGCGAACAGGGCCGTGGTTTTGCGGTGGTGGCGGATGAAGTGCGCAGCCTGGCGGGTCGCACCAGCGCGTCGACCCAAGAGATCGCAAGTATGGTCGGGCGCATCCAGCAAAGCACCCGGGAAGCGGTGACCAGTATGGAGGAGGGTGTTGCTCAAGTGGACAAAGGGATGGTTGTGACCGCCGATGTCGAGCGGGCCATTCGCGATATTCTCCAGGCCACGTTGAATACCACTGAGTTGGTCAACGATATTTCCCGCACCATCAGCGAACAGAGCCTGGCCAGCAACGAAATCGCCCATCAAGTGGAGATGATTGCCGGTACGTCGCAGGCTAATAGCAACGTGATCGGAAAGACGGCGTTGACGACGGACGAGTTGTCCACGTTGGCGCAGAGGCTATCGCAGTCGGTCGATCGCTTCCGACTGTAAGCAGACAGTGAACCATTTTGCGTTTTATCTAGTCGTTTGCAGCTCTAGAGCTAGCCGATAGCCGAACCTTCGGGCACGACATCATGCATGGGCGATGCAACCGATCTCAGTCACGCCGAGTTCAACGCTAGCCTTGTAGCCGCCAAAATCATCACAGACCAGCTTGCCCTTCCAGTCGTTCAGGAAGTTGCGAGCATGCTGTCCGGCTCTGCTGGGGCTGAAGTCGTAAACCACCGCTGACAAGTCCGAGAACTGGCTGGTGGCGTAGGCCCAAACATAGGAACGGTGGGTTTTCTTCGAGCCCGGCGCGAGCATCTGCACGGGGGGGCATCGGTGTGGATGATTTGCTGCCCGAGTACCACCTCGCGCAGTGCATCGACCAGAGGCTGCAACCGCCCCAGGCGAATCGCAGACAAAGAAAAGCCCGCGATGGGGAGTAGCGGGCTTAAAAGGATGTTCACTAGGAGCTGAAATAACTCTAGACGCTCGACTGTGAAAGGGGTGTGAAAGGGGTGTGAAAAGGCAGTGGTCTTGTCGAACTTGATTTTGGCTACCCTCAACACAGTTGCCCAATCAGCATGGGGTGAGTGTTCGTCCTCTGTCCATGAAGCTAAATCGGACATTGATACGCAGATGTCGAACGTATTGGCGTAGACGATGGAAGGCCGCTACGTGGCCGGGCGATTGTAACCACTCACTGACGGGCGCCATAAAAGTGGTTCAGCAAAATCAGCTCAACCACCGCCACAAAAACGCAGAAGGCGATGAAGCCAGGGCTGAATACCCGCTTGCGGTTTGAGGATCCTCCACCCAGCCAACTGAGATCCGAGCCATCGGAAATCCATACGAACAGTGCCAGCAGAACATAGGTCCACGCCTTGCTCCAAAAGCTCTGGTTTCGCCAGTCAGTCATCTGTGTTCTCTTTCATTACCCCATTTCCTTAAGCATGTTTACTGCCAGCCCTCAAACAAAATCCCGCGCACCAACGGTGCTGCGGGATTTTTTTGCTTGTTGTTTAGGGGCCTATATCGCCCGTTCCCCCCGCTTCCTTCTCAAGGATTTGAGGGCGGAGCACTCAATTATCACTTTATTTTCAACCATAAGGGGGTGAAGTTCCCAAAAGGCAACCACGTAATATCGCCCACAGCGGTGTTGGCAAACTGAACGGATCCAGGTGCAGCGTTGATTACCTCGGTGCCCGACAAGACACCGGCGGTTATAAACGCGACGGTGTTGAAATCACCGACATTGAAGAGGTTTGTTGCTCTCGGCGTTTCCAGCAGCGAATTTCCGTTGAGTATCAGTGGCTCAGCCTTGCGTGGGAGTAGGCGAGGAAAAAGCTTCCTCAATAGCTCGGTCGGTCTGAATAAGGAGGTCGTGGCGGGAGCCGCTTTGCCGAACAGATTTCTGGCAACGGCGACGCCTGAACGTCCCAGGTAGGCGGCAAGCCTGGCTGTTTTTCCGACGATCGAGAGCCCCCCTCCGGCGGCTCCAAATCCCAGCGATATCCAGGCCAGCGTTTCTGACGCCTTTGAATCACTGTCGCCGATAAGCACCGATGCGATGCCTGTAGCTGCTGAGATCATGGCAGCCCCGACTAACGCCGCCGATAGAAAAATTGACGTGCCGCCGGTCATGACGGCTGTCAATATGCCGACACCCGCCCAGAGGAAGGTGTGGATCAATTGCGTGTCTTTACCCAAACTGAGCGGCCCAGGCAAATCATCTCCCCATATTTTCCTCAACCCTGCATCCACTGACGCGTGCCCGCTGGGGTCCTGGTAATTGACGGGATCACCGTTGGCGCAATAGGCATACATGTTCGGGCCCCCCTGCCCAAATGGGCTGAAGCTGTCCAGTGCGTGGAAGCGCATGCAGCGCGCGTCATACCAGCGGTATCCCGTGCCCAAGGGGGACTGGCCTGTGATGGGGTCGCAGTATTCGCCGTTGAAGCCCAGCAGTGAGTCGCTCTCATCCGAAAAGTGCTCGCCGTAGGCCGTATAAGCGTGGTGCTTAAAGGTTTGAGCCAGAAGGTCGTAGCTGACGCACACGGTGCCATTGGCATCACGCAGTTCAAACAGGGTCCTTTTCACCCCAGAGCGTTTGATCTGTTGCACCGTACAGCCCGCACTCCCGGGGTTCAGGTTGCGATAGGTGTCGTTGTTTTCCAGTGAGTACTCGCCAGAGACGTTGAGCCCGTCATAGATGATTTGGGTTTTATCACCGTCCTGCTCGCGGGTCATCAAACGATCAGAGGGGTCGTAGCTGTAGCGGGTGCCGCCGGCCTGGATCAGTCGTCCCAGCCAGTCATAGGTGTATTTTTTACCTGTCTGGTCCTGGGTTACCCGCCCGGCTGCGTCATAACTCAAACTGCCAGCAGCCGGGTAGTCCGCATGAGTGTTTGCAACCTTTGTCAGACGGAAACCGTTCACGCTGTCATAGGTGTGGGTCGCGGTATTCTTCCCACCACCGAAGGTGGTGATGCAGGTGATGACATTCCCCAGTGCGTCGTAAGTGAAGGCTTGCTGGTCGATGTCTTTGTTTTTGGGGGTCTTCGGTCGCCATACACCCGTGGTTGTGCAGGTTTTGAGGCGTCCGCCCGGGGTATAGGCCAAGCTGCGAGAACCCAGAACGGTATTGCCTTGTTTAAGCTGCACCGACTTCAATTTGTCATCGGCGTAATAGGTACGCTCCAACGTGAGGTCGATTTTGCCACTGAGCGTGAATTGGCGGCTGGTTTCGCGTTGTTGTGAGTCGTAGGTGTAGTCCACACCAAAAGAGATGCCCGAATTGGGCGCGCCATAAATACTGTCACGAAGAAGCAAGCCTTGGTCATTGTAAGTATGCGAGCCTGAAAAATAGAGGGTGTTGGATTGAACGCGGCGCCCCTTACCGTCGTAGAGAAACAGCGACTTTTCACCCAGCGCGTCTGTCGTGTCGAACAAGCGCCCACCCAGTGAGTAATTGGACAGCACCTCTTTGGCTTGGCCAGGCTGTGTTTGTACGCTTTGTTGGGTGACGCGCAGGTTGCGGTCATGGGTGTACCGGAGCATATGCTCCCCCTCGCTGGCTGTCGCGAGTCCTTGTGCCCCGAAGGCATAGCTGAAGGTCTTCTGTTCACCGGTGGTGGCGGTTTGGGTCTTGGCCAGGCGGTTACCCAGTTCCTTGATGTAGTCATGCTGCAGCACGCTGCCTTCAGCGGTGACGGTTGATACCGGTACCAAGCTGGCGCCCGCGTAGGTGTAGGTTTCGGTGCAAGTACCGCGAGTGATGGACGTTACTCGGCCCCAGCTGTCGAAAGTGCGTTTACCCAGGGTCTGGCGTTTACCGCCGAATTCGATCGCCACCTGCTCGGCCTCACGCAATAGCCAGTGCTGCGGGTAGGTGTAGTAGTAGGTATAGACAAGGGCAGGGGCGAGTAGGCCATTGTCTTTTTCGCTGTGGCTTTCGCTCAGCAGCCGGCCGCTGCCATCGTAGGTGTAGTCAATGGTCGTGACACCCAACTCACCTTTGGTGTGCAGTTGCTTGACCTGCTTGGCACGGGTGTAGGTGGCTGTCTGGGTTTGATAGACGTTGCCATCCTGGCCTTTCCACTCGATTTTCTTGATCGTCTGGTCGGTGTCATAGGAGGTGACCGTTGCGTGTTTATCAGTTGCTTTTCCGGTCCACTGCGTGCGGGTCAGTGCTATTGGGTCGTAGAAGTCGAAGTCTTCCCGGCTATCGTTGTATTTGCGAGCGCAGACCTGATTCCATTCATCGTATCGCAGCTCCTGCGTTTCGCTGAGTAGGCTGCCATTTTCCTTGTAATCAAAACGGGTGGTCTGTACCTCGCGCCCGATGGCGTCATATTTGACGGCTTTGGTCTGTTTTCGTTGGCCATCCTCAATCAGGTACTCGCTGACCAACTGGTCCTGGCCATCGTACTGGCTTAAACGCGTTTGCCCATTAGGCTCGGTGATTTGCACTTGGCCGGGCGCCGGGTAGGTGTAGGTGGTGATCTGGCGGTAGGTCGGGCTTTGCGCACAGACGGTTAGCGTGGCCAGTTGGCCGTATGGGTTATAGGCATACTCGGTCCGGTTGCCGTCGGCGTCGACTTGGCGAATAAGGCGACCATTAAGAGTGTTCTGGGTTTCTGAGGCCGTGCGCTGATTACCCTGGTCATCGGTTTCGGTGGTCGTGGTGGTCAGTTCAGTATCACCGACGCCTCCCAAGGTGTAGTCGAAAGAGCGTACCGGGTCGGTCACAATAGGTGCCAAAGAGCGGTTGTCCAGCGTGGACTGGCTTATGCTTTTTTTGCGTCCTTTACGAAAGTCGTTGCTTTCGAAATATTCGAACCGCTGGCCGATCAACGCGGCATCGGCAAACTTATCGGTGGCGAGGCTGCCCTGCAACGTATTGGTGAGCTTGGCTTCACTCAGTTCCGGCAACACTTTATAACCGTGAAGTTTGAACTGGGCAACGTTCAACAGGCCCGGAAGCAAGGAGGGTAATAGCCCAGGTATTAACGATAGCAGCCCGGGTGTGTCGACAAATTCGGTGTCAACATAAGTCGACTCAAACCGCGCGTTCAAGTTGTTGCCGTCAGGGCCCCAGGAAGTGTCAGGTGTACTCTTCGATGGTTGTTTGGACGCCGCCTTAATGGCCCCCAGCAATGTGCGCGCCTTTATTTCTCCGGGACTCTCGTTGCGGCCGCGGATGTAGTCCATCTCGGTAGTGACGTTGTTTTGGTTGTTCAGTCTTAGCGCGGAGTTGGTGTTAAACAAGTTGCCATTTGTTTTTTTATAGCTTTTGTTTGCTTGGGTGTAAGTCATACTGGTTAAACGACTCACTATAAATGAGCTGTTTTCCATGGCGTAGTCTGTTTGGGTCTTGGCGGTGCCCTGGGTCAGGGTCTGCGAGGTCACCTCGTGCTTTTCATCGTATTGGTAAACCGTGGTGCGAATTGCCGGCGTCCCTTCACTCATAATGGTTCGGTACTTTTTCTCGTCCTGACGCTCATAGACATACGTGGTGGTAACCGGTGTGCCACCCCCGTTGGGCGTTAATGTGTGGGTACTGACACACGGCAGTGCCGACAGTTTTGGATTGTCCGGGAATGCCAGCCCGTTGTCTTTGTACACGACCTTTTCTTCGAGACCATCGAAGTTAGTGAGCGTGGTCAGCAACCAGCCGCAAACGGGATGATCCAGGTACTCGAAGGTGCTTTGAATGTTATCCCCAAGGCTCACGGACTGCAGGGCGTAATCCTTGATGGCCAGGGTATAGGTCAGGGTTTGCGCGGCATCATCCGGCCAGAAAATAAACTTGACGGTCTCAAGCGCCGGTGACGCATCCGGGGCGTCGGGTGTGTAGTCGACCTTGAGCAGGTTGCGGGTGGCATCTTTGATTCCGGTTAACTGGATCTGGTAATACGTTTTACCTTCTATGACGTGGGCCGTTGTCATCCACTCGAAAAGCAGTTTGTTAAGGTCATCGGTGGTCAATGACTCAGTGACGTAAGTTCCCGTGCCCTCCAACAGTACCAGTACTTCTTTTCTGCCGCCTTTGTGCTGCACTGTCAGCTTGCCATCGGCCCATTTTGCTATAACAGCCAGCGTCGTCAGGTCTTTGTTTTTCTCTATTTCCAACACCTCACCCGAGTGCAGTGTCAACTTTTTATAGGTTTCGCTGTAGGTGGTGACACCATAAAACCAACCATCCCCCAATGCCGATTCATTGTTGACCACTGGCGTGTAGTAAAGGCTCATATCAAACGTAGGCCCGAGGCCGCAGTTTCCGATGAGTGACTCCGTTTTTACATAGTTCTCGAATAGACCCGTACGTGGGTCGACCACGTTGCGCTTTTGAGTGGTTGCATTAAAAATTGGGTCGTTTTCATAATCGCTTGGGTCTGTACCCATTGGATTGTGAGCCATGTTCATCTCCCTATGATGTGATAGGCCACCTATTCATTAGGTGGCAGCGGTTGCTCTTTGAAAGTACGCGGCTCTGCAGCGGGAGGTAACTGTCAGTTCTCACAGTTTCTTATATTGATTTGTGCTGTTTTTAGTTTTTTTTATTATAAGTCTGTCGATTTTCCACGGCTGGCGGATTCAACTCAGTAATTAAAAACCGGTGCATAACGCGCTTCACGTTTCTTGAAGTGAATGGGCGCCATGGGCACTTTTTCGCCATTCACGAAAATAGCCGGAAAGGTCAGGGTGAAGTCGTCCAAATCGCCGTTGCCCAAGGGCGTGCCCTGGGTGCCTGAGCTGAATGTGACCCACGCGTTTCAACAAGCAACCCCTCTAGATCAACAGTTCCAACGCAATCCAGGGTTGCCACCTATGACTTTGGCCGCTAACCTGAAAAATGTTTGAATTGTTACGAATAATTTCGGGTGCGGCCTGTTTTGGGTTGTGCGACTTCAGGACGAGGAACGAAAGATGTTTTCACACGAAGGTCCCGCAATAGAGCTGTTGCTACTCATTTTTGGCTTGGCAGGCCTGCTTTTGGTCGTCTGGTTCATTCACCACCAATACGAGCGAAAGATCGGGAAGGGCGTTAAAAAACAACAAAGTCGTAACAGAGGTCGCTCCGCGTAAGCCTTCATGCACTGACGTCAGCGGTCGGTATTGAGCCCGGCCGCCGGCAAGGTGGATCGCCATGCAGACAAAGAAAAGCCCACGATGGGGGCGCGGGCTTAAAGGTGTTCACTTAGGAGCTGAGTTGAGCCTAGGCGCCTGCCTGTGAAAACCGCGTGAAATACGCACGCCGGGTAGGCTTTTTTGCAACCCGGCAGCCTGCTCACGTACTGTGCGTGTTCCTTATCCAACCTCTGCGGTGGTGTGTTCATGTCAGATGAAGTGCGGCTTGTCGTCATTATCCATACCCAGCCCGGCAAAGGGTCGCAGCAGCTGGCCGCGTTTGAAAAGCTGGCGCCCCAGGTCAGGGCCGAGCATGGCTGTTTGCAATACGATTTACACCCGGTTGTCGGCAATAACGACAGCTTCGTGTTGATCGAAAAGTGGGCCTCCAAAGCCGCGTTGGACGCCCACCACCTGGCCGCGCATATGCTGGAAGCGGCCAAGCACACTCCATCTTTTCGTGCTGTGCCTGCGACCGTTTTGCTGTTAGAGGCGGCGGTGTAGGTTCACAACTGTACCCGGCGCAACCGGCCAGTCAACGGTGCCAGCGTGTGATCGGGTGCCGGGACCTGCCGGCCCGCCAGCCCCATGCCTTCACTCACCAACACAGCACCCTGCACCACACATAAGTTGGACGGTGTATCCAAGCCGCGCGCGAGCACTTCAACTTGGCCGTTTTGCAGGTTGCACCGCAACAGTCGCCCGGCAAACCGGGTGAAGCCGCCATGCAGCGGCTCGCCGTTCCAGTTTGGCGGCAACGGTTGTTGCAGGTGGCTGCACAACTCCAGCACCAGCAGCTTGCCCTGCGGGCACAGCGCCAGCCCGGTGGGCAGTTGCAGGCCGCGTATCACCACCTCGATCTGCCCGCCTGCCGGGTGGGCTCGAATCACCTGCCCGGCGTAGTCGGCAAAGTCGATGCCTTTGCGGGCCGGGTCGCCGTGCAGTTCACCGGAGAACAGGCTGATCAGCACCGCGTCTGTTTGCGGTTCATACACCAGAGTAACGGGCACCGCTTCCTGGCCTTGGTCCAGCGCGGGCAGTTGCGCCAGTACGTGTTCGTCCTCGCCACTGCAAAACTCCACCAGTTGGTTGGTATCGGGCTTGACGGCCAGCCAGCTGCGCCGTGTTGGGTGGTAGCACAGCGCATTCAGGTTGCCCCGGCTGTGGAACACCGGTTCGGGCGGGCTGTATTGCAAGTCGAGCAGCCTGGAGCCGCCGATGTAATCGGTCTGGCTGGCCAGGCAGCGACCGTCACCGCAAGCAATGTCCGACACGCCCATGATTTCATCGCGCAGCATGCGCGCCTGCATGTTCATGCTGCGAAAACCCTGGGCGACGACTTCGCCGGGCAGGTAGGCGCCAGGCTGCTGCGGGTCGGGTTGCAGCCGGGTGATGCGGCCGCTAAACGGCTGGTCCGCTGAACCTGAGCCGGCTTCGGCCAACAACAGGCTGCCATCGGCTTGCAGGCACACGCCGCGAGGGTTGAGCAAACCTTCAGCGACAAAGGTGCTCGGGCGCAGGGCTTCAATGGGTTGAGCTGGGATATGAAGGGTCATCGGGTTTGCCTCCTATTGCGGCGGCTGCCACGGGCTGCCGGTGAGATACGCACGCAGCAGTGCACGCTGGGCGGGGGACATCGAGCGCACCACCGGCATGAACAGCGTGGTGCCTTTGTAGGCATCCGAGGTGCGCGCGAGGATGGCGTTTTTCGCCGCCATGATCGCGTCGGGCTGGTTCAGCGGCACGTAGCGCGACATGGCGGGGAAGGCCAGGTAGTGAAAACGCAGCACGTTCGGGTACACCTGCTGCCAGGTGATGATGCTGCCCTTGGCGATGCCGAAGTCGGTCTGCGCGTACTTGCGAAAGTTGGTGAAGAACGCACCGTTGTCCACGCCATTGGCCGTGCAGGTCAGCGCCACAAACCCCGCCTGGGCGGCGCTGCCGGGTTTAAGCGTGACGGGAAAACTCACGGCCTGCTGGCCGGCACTCACCGTCAGCGAACTCGGGAAGTTGAGGAAGTCGATGTATTGCTTCTGGTCGTAGACCCCAGGCGCGCTGGCGCCCAGGCTGACCGTGGTGGCTTTCGGCACCGGCCCGCCCAAGTAGCGCACCTGCAAATTGATCGTCAGGCCATTAGGGTAATCCTCCAGGTACAGGTTGCGCTGGTCGGCATACACCCGGTAGATGGATTCGCTCGCGCTAAGCGTCTTACCCGCCACCGGGTTAGGGCCGATGATCTGTAGCGGCGTGGTCTTGACCGCTTGTTGCTGGCTGGCATTCAGGGGCACGTCGACGATGCCGCCGTACACGTAGTAATTGACCAACGGGCTGGCGGTCGGGTTGAGGGTTATCAGCGCGGTGGCCCCGGCTGAAATCGTCACCGGCCCATAGTTCGCATTTGGCCCGATGGGGCTGGTGATGTCGTCGCGCACGGCACGGAAGGTTTGCTTGGGAATCACGTTGACCATGTCCAGGCTCAGCAAACCGTTAGTGCCCAGCGCCGCGTAGGCCGCGTTGCCCGTGGACGCATTGACCAATTGCCGCCCCGGCTGGCAGCTCAGCGGCTCGCCAGCAAAGGCCGGCGCCAGTGTGCCGATGACCCGGCCGATACTCGGGTTCGGCGTGTATTTACCGGCGGCATAATCCGCATCGAGTTGCGCGGTGGTCATCTGCGGGCACATCTCGAACATCACGAAACGCAGGACAATACCCGTCGCCCCCGGCGCCTGGATGATCGCCTTGAGGCCACTGCTGTTCTTGTTCCAACTGACGATGCTGCTCAGCGGAAACGTCAGCTGGAACGTGCCGCTGGCGTGGAACGAGCCCGGTGCATCCATCTTCGCCGGCTCGAGTACGCGGCCGGTCACGTCGAAACTGCTGCATACCGCATTGCAAC
The DNA here is from genome assembly GCF_022648765.1 of Pseudomonas sp. ArH3a. Lineage (NCBI taxonomy): Bacteria > Pseudomonadati > Pseudomonadota > Gammaproteobacteria > Pseudomonadales > Pseudomonadaceae > Pseudomonas > Pseudomonas sp. ArH3a. The sequence continues at coordinate 4,190,529 of NZ_CP080330.1, read as the reverse complement.
GAATCAGCAGCTGGATATTTTCGCCGCTGCCGATTTGCAGGCCGCCGACAAAGATCTGCGTGGTGGTCGAGGCGCTAGGGTCCAGGTCGACCATCATCGGGCCGGACACGGGGCCTTGGCCGGTCGCCGGGTCCACCGAGCCAAGCAGGTACACCGGCTGGCCGACCTGATCGCCCGTGGTGCTGATGTTGCCGGGGCTGCCTTGGGAGCTGATCAAGGCGTTCTGCATGTCCACCACATGCTGGCCGTAGTGGTTCCAGCCGCCGGCGGTGTAGTAGTTGCCGGTGGGGGCGTTGATCATGTTGTTTAACTGGTCGTCGGTGTACGACTGCGCGCCGGGCGCCAGGGTTGATGTGGTCAGGTCGAAGAGCGGCCATTCATCATCGCCATTGAAAGGAATGGTCGGCGAGTTGTTTGGCAAGCTCACGTCCGTGCGGATGCCGCCCCAGAAATTCAGTCGTGGTCCATTGAGGATGCTCATGGTCTATTCCTTGTCCGTGGCGTGAGGGGTGAGAGGCGGGTTGGCGAATTTGAACAGGTAGGAGAAGTCGGACTTGAACGGGCTCTTCACCGGCGTCGCCATCGAGTGGCAGTTCATGCAACTGCTGTTGGGCTGGATATAACTCTCCATGGTCACATTGGCCGACAGTGCCGGGGTCGGCTGCCCCAGCGGGTTGCTCGGGTTGTTCGGCATCAACGGGCGCTGGGTGGTGATTAACTGGTAGTACTTCAACACGCTGCGTTGCAGCCCGGGGTGTGTGCGATAGTTGTTGTTCACCCAAGCGGTGGCGTCGGCAATCGGCGTCACGCGGTTCAGTGGGTTGGGCGTCTGGAACGAGGTGCCGGGTTTGGGCACGCAGACCAGTTGCGTGCCCTGGGTTTGCCAGTTGCACGGCGACTGGTTGAGTGCGGCGGCGGGGGCGGCGGCGTTGAAGTAGGAATAGGCGGTACCGGCTACCGGTTGGTCAACCCACTGGCCGTTCACCTTGGCTTTGGGCGGCACGTTTTCGACCTGCTCGAAGGTCGACCAGATCCACTGCGGGTAACCATTGACCTTGGTGATGATGTGCAAGCCCACCAACCCCAAATACGCCTCGCCGACACCAATGCGCTGCCCCTGGCTGTTGAACCGCGCCACGCGGGCAAACTGCGTCAGGTAATGGCTGGCATTGTCCCGGGCGGTCAGAATGCGCCAGCTGGATTTGACCTCGATGACCCCATTGGGGAAGTTGATGGTGTTGGCTTTGGACACCACATTCGCGTTGTAGAAGTTATTGCTGACGATGTAGTTGTAGGACGCCTGGTTGGCCGAAATATCGTAATAGGTCGGGTTGCCCGCCTGGTCGATCAGCCAGCCACCCACCGCCTGGTCGATGGAGTTGACCAGCGAGCTGTTCTTCAGCGCCGCGATGTTGATGATGCCCAGGCTTCGGGCGGTCAGCGGGCTGTTCCACGGCCCTGGGTTGGCAGCGCCCGGCAGGAAGATTTCGCTGACCGTCTTGTAGGTCTGCCACACGGTATAGCCCGAATCGCCGGGCTGTTTGCTGCAGTTGGGCGTGCCACGTTGCCCGTCCTGTGCCGGCCAGTTTAAGGCGATAAACAGCTGCCAGCTGTATTGATCGAACTGATCCTGGCTGGCGGTGGCCGCCGGCGCGCTGCTAGGTGGCTGGCAGTTGAGTTGCGTGGCCGGCGTCAACGGCTGAGGCGCTTCCCGCGCCTGGGCCGACAGGCTGACCAGTCCGAGTAGCATCACACTCACAAGTGTTTTCATGGTGATACATCCTTGTGTTCAGGGTTTGCGCTGCATGAGCTGGTTCCACTGGGCCTTATGCCCGTTGCTCTGGGACGCCGGCGGCTCGAACAATTGGCACGGCGGCGGGTTCGACGGGCACATGGCGATCACTTGCGCCCAGGTCTGCGCCGGGTCGGGTTTGGCGATGCGAAAGTTCGTGTAGTTCTGGCTCACGATGGGCGCATTTGCGACGCTCACGTCCCCGGAAAAGAAGAACGACTGGGGCAGGCGGTAGGGCGGTTTGCCCGTCTGCTGCTTGTTAAACGCATACCCGAACAAAATCGGTCCCGCCGGCGAGATCAGGTCCAAGGCATAGGCCTGCACACTGCCACCCAGGTTTTTGCTGCGTTCGGCGCTGTAGGGCAGGTGCTCGATAAAGTCCTGGCGCGGCGGATGGTTCATCGGTGAAAACATGCAGCAGGCCGGCATGTCTTTCGGGCGGTCCTGCGGGTAGGTCAGGAAGTACGCCTTGTTGCCCAGGGACACGAACGAGCAGCTGTAGTTGTTGTTCTTGATCGGGAAGATCGGCAGGCAGTACTTCTCGTAGTGCTCCATCATCGCGCCGAAACCGTCGCCGTCGGCTGGGATGTAGGTGCTGTCGTAGTAGCTGGTCCCGCGCGAGACGGTGTAGTCCGCAGGTTTGAGCGTGGAGGGTGGGCTGCTGTAAGGCGGTGGGTTGTTCTGGTAATTGTTCATCACCCGGTACATCGTCCAATCGCTGATCCATTGCGCCGGGAAAAACGGATCGGACGGGTCGCTGGGCGCGCGTTTGGCGATGCAGTTGCCGTTCTGTGCATTACAGCCTTCGCTGTTGTGCACCCCATTGGTGAAGTACACGGCGCCGCTGTCGTCCTCGGCAAACGCAACGGGGCTCAGCAACAGTAACAACAGTAACAGTCGGCTCAAGAGGCTGGCGTTCATACAACACTCCTTTGAAAACCGGGCGACAGGCGCGTCACCCGGTGGTCCTGTGTGAGGCTTACGTGTAGTCGCTCATGCTCAGCTGCACGGGCGGGTAGTTACGCTTCACCAGCGCCTGTGCCCACAGTTCCAGCACGGCGCGCCGGCTTTGCGGCATGTCGCGTGTGATGGGCATGGCCAGGGTGCTTTCCTCCTGATATTGCTTGCTGATCAGCACGATCAGTTGGTCGACGGCGCCCTCGATGCGCGTCAGGTTATTGAGCGGCATGTACTTGCTCATGATCGGGTACAGGTAATAGAACGGCTGCAAGATGAACGGGTAGATGAAGGTCTCCCAGATCAGCTGGCCGGCGTCTTCACGCTGATAGATCAGGTTCCAGGCGTTGACGAAGTCCTGCTGCATCTGCGGTTCCAGCGGCAGCACGCGCAGCGGTGCGAGGAAGTCGGTAAAGGCCTGGTTGAGTGGGAAACTGAACGGAATCACCGGCGCCTGCTCACCTTCCTGCACAAAGAAACGCAAGGTCGGAAAGCCCGGCGCCTGGGCCGTGACGGTCAGGTTGGCGATGCCATTGGCATCGGTCTGAATCTTGGTCACGCTGTATTGCACGTTGCTGTTCAGCGGGTCTTGCAGCGTGCCTTGCAGGGCAATCGGGTTGACGAACTTAAGCGTCGGGCTTAAGGCGACTGCGGCCGGTGTTTGCAGGAATTGCTGATAGGTCACCGGCGTCGTCTGATCGGCTGACACCGCGAGCCGGGTTGCCATGAGCTGACGACCGGTGCCTTCGGTGATCTGGCCGAGCAGGGTCTTCGCCCCGCTAAACTGCGGCAGGCAGGGGCTGTTGTTGGCCGGGTTCTGCGGGTCGTTGTTGAACAGCGAAAAGTCCGCCGCGTTGCTGAACGCCAGGTAGTAATCGGTGGTGCACAGCATGTAGGCATTGCCGTATTCCGCCACCCATAACGTGGTGCCGGCCGGTGCGGGCTGGCCGTCGTGTTGCACCATGATTTGCAGTGTCTTGGTGTCGCCCACGTCGATAAAACTGGCGCTCTCTACCACCTCGGCGGTCCACATCTGCTGGGTCGCGGCGATGATTGGCGTGGTACCTGGTTGTTGCAATTCCAGGCTGCCAGTTTGCAGCTGCGCCTGAGCTTGGACGGTCAGCGGCAGGTCGAGGATGCCGGCGCGTTTGTCGAACGCCAACTGCTGGTAGTCGTCATAGCCAAAGCTTGCCAACGGGCTGAATTGCGTGCCTTGGCGGATGCCAATCTGGTAGTTGCCGGCCTGGTACTTGGCGGCAACGGGGATCTCGGCCTTGCTGTCGACGGGGTAGAACGGGAACGCGTTGCCCAGGTCCAGCGACAAGGTCGTGCCATGGGCCTGGGCCGAGATCACGCCCAGTTGGACCTGGCTGGTGGTACCCGGTGAGGTTTTGTAGATGGGCACCTTTTGTGCTGGCACCAGGCGCCGGCCCGCTGGCGCGGTGGGGAACTCATCCTCAAACCACAGCCCCAGGCTGCCTACGGTGCGGCTATAGGCCGGGTTGAAAAAAATGTCACCGACGTTATCCAGCGCCTGTTGATACATGGCTTGCACCTTGGCCTGGGCTTCGGGCGTGGAGCTGTGGGTGTCGATGGGCGGGTAGTTGTTGAAGATACCGTTCTTGTCGTAACAGGTCAGGTAGGTGGTAAAACGAAACATCAGGCCCTTGGCATTCTGTTGCGCCATCTGCGCCTGCAGGTTTTGCAGCAAGGCCGAGTTGCCGATCACCCATGCCAGGTTTTCTTTCGGGAAGCAGGTCTGCCAAGTGGTGGTCACGTACGCCAGGCCGCCGAGGTTGGCCCAGTTGAAGTTGAGGAACCGGTCGAGCATGCGGTGCTCGCGGTTGAGCGTCAGGCCGCACTCGGCATTGCCCAGTACCAACTTGTCGAAGTACAGCGCGGTAAAGGTGTTCTGCCACGGGCTCACGTCGACAAAGCGCGCCGGGGAATTCGGCGCGCCGCCAAACGGGTTGCCGAGCAGCTGATAACTTTGGTTGATCAGCGGGTCCTGGCTCACATAACCGCCGTCGGGCAACTCGCCGCCCGTGATCACCGACTGGGTCTGGTTGTAGCTCACGGTGCCGCAGGCGTTGTCGCCGAACAGGTTCCATTCGCCGGGGATCATGGGGGACGCCAACTGCCCGGCATTGCCCGGCACCTGCATCACGTAGTCGGGTACGGCGGCCGGGGCCAATGGCGCGATGGTCCACGGCAGCAGGTTGCTGGCGGCGTTCAGCGGCGTGATCTTGAAGGCTTCCAGAAACCGCCAGTTCATCTGCATTTTCACCGCATCGTAGAGCGGGTACATGTCGTTATTGTTGGCGGTCGGCGGGTTCCAGAACATATGGCCGCCGAGGTAGATACGCGGGAAATTCAATACGCTCATGTGAGGCTCCTTAGCGTTGCCACTGGGCGCGTTTGAGCGACCAGACAAAGTCCAGTTTGTGATAGCCGACAAAGTCGGAGGCCGGCAGTTCGGCGGTGGGGTAGACGATGCCGCCCTGTTGTTTGAGGGCGAAATTGAAGTAGCCCTTAGTCGACGAGTACGCGGCGGTGCTGTGGCACGCGAAGCACGAAGACATGCTCTGGAACGCCGATTCCAACTGGGAGTTGGCGAGCAAGGTGGGCGTGGTATTGGACTGCACGCCGATCAGCTCGTATTGCGCCAGCGTCGGGTAACTCGCCTGAAAACTGACATTGACCGGTTGCGCCGCCGTGGTCGGCCCGGTGCTGTTGGTCATCGGCGTGGGCGGGATCGCGTTGGTCACGGTGTACTTGCCGTTGTTGCGGTTTTCGAAGGTGGTCCACACCCAGTCGGGGTTCAGTTTGTTGATCACGTGCAAACCGCTCAACGCGGCATAACCGACCACGTACTCACTGCCTTGCTGGTAGTAGGTCTGGGCGATGTAGTAGCCGTCGTTGGCCAGTTGCTGCTGATAGGTCGGGTTGTTGCCGATCCACAGCCAGGCGGCCTTCAGTTCCCACGCGGTGGAGGGGAAGTTCAGGTCGCTGGTCAACGCGGCCTGGCCATTCACGTTGTAGACCTTCTGCTGCACGATGTAGTTGAAGGTGTCCGGCCCCATCAGCAGCTGGAAGCGCACCGCCTGGCCTTGCTGGGCTTGCGGCACTTGCGCGCCCATTTCCAGGATCAGCCCGTCCACCTGTTGCGTGGCATTGAGGTTATGGAACATGCGGTTGGCGTTCATGCCCATCGCCTGGGCTTGCGTCAGCACCGCGGGTGGCACGGGCACGCGCTGGGCGTAGGGCAGGGGTTGCGCGCCGTTGGCCAGGTAGACCTGATCCGACGGCTTCATGGTTTCCCAGACCAAGTCAGGGCTTTGTGCCGCAGCGGGTTGGTTGAGGCAGGCAAACCAGTTCCAGGCCAGGGTTTCGGGGCTCTGGGTGAAGGTCGCCCGGGTCTTGTCGATGTCGCCACCAAACTGCAAGAAACCCGTGCAGTCGAAGGGCGTGTTTGCGCCTTGGGCCTGGGCCAGTCCGGCCAGTGCACTCAAGACAGTGATAGATAAGGCTCGCCGCATGGAAGCTCCTTGGCATTGGCCAGTTCCAGGTGTGGGCGCCCCAGGAAATGTTCCAGGAGCAGTTGCTTCACTGCCGTCGCCGCAAGGTGCTGCGGTAACGCCAGATCACAATTGGTGATCAGCAGCGGGCCGGTCTGCGCGCTGCTGGGCAGGCGGCCGTGGCTGCCCCGCACGAGGCGGGTGTCCAGCGGGATCAGGTCCATGTAGTAGCGAAAGCCGAGCTTTTTTTGCAGCAGGCGGCGCGCGACTTTCAGTTTAGGGAAGCGAATCGCCGGGTCGATAAATAGCTCGACCGGGTCGTAGCCGGGCTTGCGGTGGATGTCCACGGTGCGCGCAAAATCCGGCGCCTTGCGCGCGTCCAGCCAGTAGTAGTAATCAAACCAGTAACCCGCCGCGGCCACGGCCACCAACTCGCCGCTGCGTGGGTGGTCCAACTGCCAGGTGCGTTGCTCGGTTTGGTCCAGCACCTGCTCGATACCCGGCTGGCGCTGCAGCAAGGCTTTGACGCGGGGAATGTCCTGCGCCTGCTTCACATACACATGCGCGACCTGATGATCGGCCACCGCAAACGCCGCGCTGGCGCCAGGGTCGAGCAACTCCCAGCTCAAGGATTGGCGCACTTGCAACAGGCCTTCGGCGCGCAGCACGCGGTTGATCGACACCGATTGCTCGACCGCTTCGATGCCGTATTCGGAGAGCAGCATCACCGCCGCGCCCTGCGCCTCGGCAAAGCTCAGCAAGCGGCCCACCTCGGCGTCGATGGCGCGCACTTCATCGGCAATCGACGGATGTTCAGGCCCCACGCGCTGCAAGCTGTAGTCCAGATGGGGCAAGTAAATCAATTGCAGGTGAGGGCGATTGAGCTGGAACTCGGCCATCGCGCAATCGACGATCCAGCGGCTCGAGGCAATGCCCGCCGCCGGGCCCCAGAAGCCATGGAAAGGGAACTCGCCAATCTGCGCCTCGATCTGCTCATGCAGCCCGGGCGGCGACGAATACAAGCCGAACTGCTTGCGCCCATCGGCCGGGTAATGCGGACGCGGGGTGATCGCGGCGTCCACGTCGGCGTACATGTTGTACCACCAGAACAACTGGCTGCAGCGAAAACCCGGGATCTCACGCTTGAGCGTGTGCCAGACTTTTTCGCCCTGGATCAGCGCGTTGGGTTGCAGCCAGAAACGCACTTCAGCCTGGTCGCGAAAGTACCAGCCATTGCCGACAATCCCATGTTGCGACGGCGGCGCGCCGGTGAGGATCGAGGCCTGCACGGTCGAGGTGACGGCGGGGAACACCGGTTGCAGGGTGGCCATCTGGGCGGTCTTGAGCAGGGCATTGATGTGCGGCGTCGCTTCACCCAACAGCGACGGCGTCAGCCCGACCACATTGATCAGCAACAGCGGTTGTTCAGAGGGCATCGGCGTATACCTTCTGCACGTGCAACAGGTTGCGCTGGCGCAGTTGTTCTTCGACCCAGCGCAGTTCGGCGGCAATGCCTTGCAATTGCGCAGGCTCGGTGGCGGGCCGCAGCTCAAAGGGCAGCACGCCCCAACTGTAGGTTTCCACCTCCAGCACCGGGCGGAAATCGCCATGGGCCGCCAGGTAGTCGAAGGTCTGCGCCAGCGCCACTTGGCTGCCGCTGAGTTCGGGCAACAACAGGTGTTCGCTGAACAGTGGAATGTGGAAATGGATGCGCAGTTCGTTGAACCCGGCGCAATGCGTCAGGGCGGCGGGCAGGTCCGGCCAAGCCACTCGGCGGCCCTGTGCGTCGAGCGCCTTCACTTGGTGCAAGTAGGTGATTTCGGCAAAGCTGCTCAGGGTCTTGAGCACGTGTTCGCGGCGCTGTTCATCGTCAGACGGCAGGCGGCAAATCAGCGCGTTGGACAGCTGGACCTTGCCCACCGGCACCCCGGCCTCACGCAGCCGGTCCAGCGACTGGTAGCAGTCTTCAAACATCACCGCCTGGTGGCACACATCAAAACACAGTGCCAGGTAGGCATGGTTCGGGTCCATGGCTTGCCGGCGCTGGAAGAACGCGATGGCCTGCTCGGTAGTCTCCAGCACGCAGTCCGGTTCCATCTCCAGGCAGAACACGATTTTCTTGCCGGTTTCCCAATGCAGGTGGGCGAGTGCGGCGGTGAGTTGGCTCAGGTGCTCATCGGCGCGTGCCTGCAAGGCCTCGTTCCAGGTGGCGGCATAGCCCAGCGGTACGCTGGAAATCACCCCTTGGCGGCAGTCGGGAGGCAAGGCATGAGCGAGGATGCGCGCCAGGTCCAGGCTGTAGGCTAGCCGTTGCGGGTCGGCCCAGTTGGGCAGGTAGACGTCGGCTTTCACCGCGCCCTGATGGAATTCACCATAGGGGAAACCGTTCAGTGACGTCAGGCGCAGGCCGCTGTGCTGGAGCAATGCCAGGAACTGCACACGCGCCGAATCCTGCTGTAGTTGCGCCGCCGCGTGAGCGCAAATCCACAGGCCGCTGTCCTGTTCCTCTAGCCCGCGCAGGCTGCGCACGCCTTGAAAGTGCTGCTTGATGGAGGCGCGTAACCCGGCCAGGTCACGGGCCGGGTGCACGTTGCTGCAATACCCGACCTGGGCGGCCGTCCAGCTGCTGGCGGCACTCATTTGACCACCGGGTCCTGGCCGCGCAGGGCCGAGTTTTCCTGCCATTGCTTGCGCTGGTCGATGGGCAGTGGCGTGCTGACCAAGGCCTTGTCCAACTGGCCGCTCTGGGCAAAAAAGTCCACCGGGTTGTGGAACAGCACCTGTTCCACCTGGGCTTCAGTAAAGCCCGCTGCCAACATCGCCTGGCCGGTCTTGGGCACTTTCAGTGGGTCGCTGATGCCCCAGTCGGCGGCGCTGTTGACCACCATTTTTTCGGTGCCGTATTCCTTGAGCAAGGCGACCATGCGCTGCTCCGACATCTTGGTGTTGGGGTAGATGGAATGGCCGCGCCAGCACTCGCTGTCGAGCACCAGCGGCAAGGTCAGTTCGTTGAGGTGGTCGATGATCACCAGGTGCTCGGCGATCCCCACGTCGCGGATCACCGCCAGGGTGCGTTTGGTGCCGCCGATCTTGTCGCGGTGTGGCGTGTGCACCAGCACCGGCAGGTTGAATTGCTTCGCAAGCTCAAGCTGCGCGGCAAGAAAGCGATCTTCTTCAGGGGTGATGTCGTCGTAGCCGATTTCGCCAACCGCGACCACGCCTTCTTTCACCAGGTAGCGCGGCAGAATCTCCAGCACTTCATTGGCGATCGACAGGTCATTCGCTTCTTTGGGGTTCAGGCCGATGGTGCAGAAATGGTGGATGCCGAACATGCTCGCGCGAAAGCGTTCCCAGCCCAGCAGCGTGTCGAAGTAGTCGACAAAACTGCCGACGCTGGTACGCGCCTGGCCCTGCCAGAACGCCGGTTCGATGACGCCGGTGATGCCGGCGGCCGCCATGTTCTGGTAGTCGTCGGTGGTGCGGCTGACCATGTGAATATGCGGATCAAAGTACTTGAGCATGGTGAATCCTCGTCAAGGGAAGGCGATGTGCGTCAGTTCAGGTAGGCGTGCCATTGCACCGGCAAACGCAAGCCGCGCAGGCGCTGCAGTTGCGCCGGGCTGAGCAGCTCGAAGGCAATCACCCGGGGCAGCCCGGGGGACACGGTTCGTTCGGCGGCGAGTTGTTCGTCGAGCAGGTCGAGGGCCAACTGATTAAGCGTGACGCCGTGGCGTTGCGTGAGGCCGACCAGGCGCCCCACGTCGAGGCCCATGCCGAGTGCCTTGAGCACCAGTTGGTGAAAGGCGCGCTCCGAGTAGTGGCGTGACGGGTAGGCCGTGTCGAGGGCGAGGGCGGCAAACACCTGCGGGTTGCTGGTGCGCCCGGCCTGCAAGGCCAGTTCCAGGCACTCGCCGTCGCTGTCGAGCCAGTCGAGGGCGCTGAGCAGAGCGATTTTTTCCTGATCGTCGCCCCACAGGAACAGCTGGCGCAGCAGCGGCAACTGCTCGGCAGCCTCGGTGTATTCGAGTGCCTGGGCCAGCAGCAACCCGCGCGCTAATTTCACCGCAGGTGCCGGCAGGTAACGCTTGCACTGGCCGCTCAACAGCGCCGCTGTGGTGGCGCTGGGTTGCTGGGCAAGCTGTGCCTGCGCCGCTTGCCACCCTTGCAGTTCGGTGGCTTCCAGTTGCTCGCTCAGGGTTTGTTGGCGTTCGGTGAGGCCATCCTGGCGTATGTTCATGTCGGCTTGATCCAACGCTGAAAGTGGGGGAGCAGAAAAAACACCAACACACACAACAGGCTGCCCAACGGCTGGTTGGCTACCGCCAGCACCAGTGCATCGAACAACGGCAAGGCGGCCAGGCCTGCGCCGATAAACGCGCGGACGTTTCTGTGCTGCGGGTGGGCCAGGTGCTTCCAGTAGTGCCAGCCCAGCCAGGCCAACCACAGCAGCAGCACCGGCCAGAACCACAGGTTGTTGGAATAGAACGCCAGGGCCAGCGGGCTGAGCATCAGCAGCAACGGCAGGCGGCTGATCAACTGGTTGCGGTGTTCCTGGCGCGCCAGGTAGGTCAGGCCGCTGATGTACACACCGAGCAGAATCGCGCACAGCCAGATTGGCTCCGGCGGCACCGCCAGGCTGGCCGCCGCCGTGAGGTAAAGCGCCGAGCGGCAGGCGCCCATCAGCCACACGCTGTGGGCGTATTTCTTGTGCAGCAGGTTGTAGCCGACGATGCAGCCGACCAGCAGCACCACGCCGCCAAGCAGCCAATGCGGCTGGTCGATCAAGCGGCTCAAGCCCAGCACCGCCGCGGCGGCAAGGATCAGCAACAGTGCGGTGGCCAGGCCGACTTGCTGGCGGCTGGCCAAACCCAGGGTGATCGGGCGCGGGTTGTGATGTTGCTGGTCCCAATCAGCATCGAGCCAGTCGTTCAACAGCATGCCGGCCAGGTACAGCAACGACAGCGTGATCAACAGCAGCACCCACACCTGCGACGACGGCGGCGCCAGCGCGCCGGCACTGCTGGCGAGCAGGGCGGCGGCCAGGGTGTTGGTCCACACCGTGGGCAGGTTGGAAACCCGGCCGAGGGTCATCCAGGTTTTCATCGGGCTCATTGTGCGTAACCCTCACCCAGTGGCAGCGGCGCAACACTGCGCGACGCCAGCCGTTGCAGCGCCGCCTGCATCTTCGCGCTGTCGATTTCATGCAGGTCCACCGACTGGCCGATGCGGTTGAGCATCGGGATCGACAGTTGCCCACCCAAGTGCTGGCGGAACTCCTCCAGGCCTAGCAGCAGCGGCGAGCGGCCCTGTGCATCGATCAAACTCAGCTCCGGCGGGCACAGGTTGAAGCCCAACGTGCACAACAGGTTCATCACCCGCTCAGTGTCGGTATCGCCGAGCAGCCCCAATGCATTGGCATACAACCCATCCAACGCCATGCCCACCGCGACCGCTTCGCCATGGCGCAGCCGGTGGTGGCTGAGGTTTTCCAGTTTGTGCGCGGCCCAGTGCCCGTAATCCAGCGGCCGACCGTTACCGCGTTCGAACGGGTCGCCGGCACCGGTGATGTGCGCCAGGTGCAGCTCGGCGCAGCGGCGAATCGCGTAGCGGCTGGCGGGGTGATCGAAGCGGGCGAGGGCGTCGGCGTGCTGCTCCATCCACTCGAAAAATGCCTGGTCCTTGATCAGCGCCACCTTGACCGCCTCGGCCAGCCCGGCGATCTGGTCGCGGCGGGTCAGGCTGGTGAGCAACTGGAAGTCATTGATCACCGCCGTGGCGGGGTAGAAGGCGCCCAGCAGGTTTTTCTGGCCGAAGGCATTGATGCCGTTTTTTACGCCAATGCCGGCGTCGTTCTGGGCCAGCACGGTGCTGGGAATTCGGATCAGGCGAATGCCGCGGTGGAAGGTGGCGCAGGCGTAGCCCACCGCATCCAGCACCGCGCCGCCGCCTAGGGCCAGCACGTAGCAGTGCCGGTCCAGGCCGTGTTGCAGCATGTCGGTGTAGAGCTGCTCCAGCACTTGCGCGTTTTTGCTCAGCTCACCGGCCGGCACGGCGATGGGCGCGGCGTGCACGTGCAGGTCGGCATGGGCGGCGAAGTAGGCGTCGATCTGTGCCAACAACTGAGGCGCGCTGTGCAGCAGTTGCTCATCGGCAAACACCATCACCTTCACCGGCCCGTTGTGTGGGTGAGTGAGTTGCTGATGCAGGCACGGGTTGAGCGGGTCGAACAGGTGGTCGGTGAAGATCACCGGGTAGTCGTAACGGACCTCGAACCGCCCGCGCAGGGGCTGATCCACACTGGGCTTGCGCTTGAACAGGCTGTAACCGGCCACAAACGCCAGCGGCAACACCATGCTGGCGAGGAGGGTGACCAGCAGCGCGTGCTGCTCGATCAGCAACGTGCCAATGGCGGTGTAGGCCAGCGCCAGCCCCGCATTCGCCAACGTGGTAATCAGCAAAAACGCGCGCAGCGGATAACGCTGCATCCCGGCGGCCACTACCGACGTTTCCGCCAACACCGGCACACCGCGCAGGCAGATCAACGACAACGTACCCAGCCGATACGCCAACTGCCCAGGCTGGCGCTGATGCAGCCCAAGGCGGCCGGACAGCAACCGAAAATAACCGGCCCCCAGCGCATAACCCAACCCGGCGCCCAGGCACAGCCCGATGAAAATCACCAGGTAACCCCCGAGGCTGCCGAGTACGGCCACCGCCAGCAGCGCGACCATGCTCGACGGCACCGGCAGCACCACGTCGAGGGCGAGCAGGGCGATCAGCAGCAGTGCCAGGTTGAATGCTTGGGCAGGTGTCGAGGGTTGGTACAGGTTGAGGTGAGTCAGGAACGCTTGGATCTGTTGTTCAAACAACAGGAAGCTGGCAATCACCAGCACAGAAAAGCCCATCAACGACAGCCAAAAATGCGCGGCTGGCCCCTTTTTCGAAAACGCACGATACCACCGGCTGCGCTTCATCAAAGCATCCCTTTTGAGAGTTAAGACTTAAGTTCCGTGTCACTGTTAAGCGCTGTTTTTAGAGCAATAGAACCCCTGGCCTGAAGGGCGGGTTGTATACGTAATGGCTGATGGCTTTCACGGTATTCATGAACTTAGCCGGTTGTGGTTGTTTTGCAAGTTTGCGAAGGGATGTGTTTGAAACTGGCGTTTTAGGAGGCGCAGCCAGGCGGTGTTTATTCAGTGTTTACAATTAGTTGTATGGACTTTTTCCGCGCGTCAATAAGCCGTTGTTCGTGGCCCTTGCCAGTAAAAACTTAATCAATAAGTCGCTAGGTTCGTTATGTAGATTATTGCCGCTGGCTATATGTAACTCTAACAGCGGCGGGTGGTTGGGAACGGTTCCGCTTAACTCGGTGAGGGGTTAAGGCGCCGTGTCTGGTACCGCCCGATACACCGCGACCTGGTCCGAACGAATGGTCTCTTTCAACGTATACGTCGAGCCCGTCTTGATCTTGACCTTCCACTGTTGCGCCGCCTGGGAAGCGTTGGCGTTAAAGGCGGCGTCCGGGACGGCGGCGAAGGTGTCGTAGCGATACAGGGTGTAGGGCACGCTCGGCTTCAACCCGGAGACCGTCACGGTCAATGCCAACGCGGCAGACGGGGGCCGGGTATTGGCGTGTTGCGCCATCGGCGGTTGCTCGTCGATCACCTCGGTCCACAGCCGCACCGGCAGCGTCTGGCCGTCGTGATCGATGATGCCGGTCACTGCCACGCCGAACTGCCTGTTGCGCGGCAGGGAATACAGCGCCTGTGACGGCGCGTTGGCCTCCTGACGATTGGCCTGGAAGCGGTCGAACGAGAAGTGATACCGATACGCCGGGGCGCCGTCGGGTGACCAGAGGCCGTTGTCGCTCAGGGCCAGCACATCGTCGGGGTAAGCGTGCGGCGGTAACGTCAGCGGGTATTTCGACGAGATACCGTTCACCGGCACGATATGGTCGTACTGCGCGTCGCCGGCCTCGGCCTCAGTGGAGCCTTGGAACGCGTGCATGTTTTCATACACACCGATGATCACCGGGTAACCGGCCAGCACATTGCCCTTTAACCACGTCAGGAAGGCGTTGGCGTCCGGCGTGTTGACACTGTTCCACTGCACCGCCTGCAAATGCATCCGGGCGGCGGCGGCGCCATCGTTCACACCCACCAGCAACTGGCTCCCCGCTTTGGACTGGTCAATACCCGGGCTGGCAATGGCCCGGGCGTCGTATTGGGAAACGTACTGGCCGTAGTAGAGCCCGGCGCTGACGAAGGCCGCTTCACCGCAGTAACCGAAGTTCGCCGTCCATTGCAGACGCGGCGGGATATCGTTCTTCAGACGGGCGGCGCCAACGTCTTGAGCCCAGAGCCCTGCGGGCAACAACAGGACCATGAGCAGTACGCGTGGGTTGAGGGCCAACATGTCGATCGCCTTTGAACGTAGGGCTGATCAGGTTATCGACTCTCGATGGAGTTTCCCGTGAGGTTGTGTGGAGAAACGATGACCATGCTGGGTGCAGACTTCAATTGCCCACGAAGCGAAAACCACCGGATAGCTTGTCCTTGAGAAACCCCACCAACGCAGTCACTGACTTCGGCACATGCGGGGAGTACGGCCGAATCAAGTAAATCTCATCGGCAAACGCGCCTTTGAGCGTCCAGCCCTTGAGCACCTGCACCAACGTGCCACTGGCCAGCGCGGCATGCGCGCTGAAATCCGGGAGCAGGGCGATGCCCAGGTGGTTGAGCGCCGAGTCACGCAGGGCTTCGCTGTTGTTGGTGGAAAAGCTGCCGGCGATGGGCACGGTGATGCGCTCGACTTTTTTGCCGCCGCGTTCGAAGGTCCACGCCGGCTGGTCGGTGCCCCGTGGGTAGTACAGGCAGTTATGCGTGCTGAGATCGCTGGGTTCACGCGGCTCGCCGTGCTGTTGCAGGTAGGCCCGCGTGGCGACCAGCACCGAGCCGGTGTCGCACAGTTTCCACGCCACATGGGTTTCCGGCACCTGGAAGCCGTGTCGCACCGCCAGGTCGTAGCCTTCGGCGGCCAGCGAACTCAGGGCGTCCGACACGTCCAGCTGGATGCGCACCTGGGGATAGCGCTGCAAGAATTCGGACAGGTGCGGCACCAATTGTTGTCGGGCAAACGCTACCGGTGCGGTGAGGCGGACCAGGCCGCGAATCTCCCCGGCAGAGTCGCGCACCGAGGAGAAGCTGCGGGCGATGTGTTCATAGGCGCTACGCACTTCGCGGGTCAATGACTGCCCCGCATCGGTCAGCCGCACGCTACGTGTGGTACGGGTGACCAGCCGTGTACCTGTGGCCTTTTCCAGGTCCGAGATACGCTGGCTGACCGCGGATTTGCTCACGCCCAGGCGCGCGGCGGCGGCGGTGTAGGTGCCTTGCTCCTCCAGCACTGACAGCCAGTGAATATGCGTCCAGAGCCCCTCGATCTCAGCCTTTTCCATGATTCTATTGTTCGCTTATAAGGACAATAAGTTCTGGATTCTGCTCTGGTTTGGAACAAACCGAAAGCCTATCGTGGGCTCCAACGTTACCGACCTGGGATCAACTGCCATGAGCATCACCCTCGAGCACTACATCAACGACCAGCGCGTTTCCCGCGATGATCGCTATCAGGACGTCTACAACCCGGCCACTGGCGAGGTGACCGGCCGTGTCGCGTTGGCCAGCCGCCAGACCGTGGGCGAAGCCGTCGCCGCCGCCCAAGCCGCGTTTGCCGGCTGGGCCGACACGCCGCCGATCCGCCGTGCCCGTGTGCTGTTCGAGTACCTGCACCTGTTGCGCGAACGCAAGGACGACCTGGCGCGCATCATCGTCGCCGAACACGGCAAGGTGTTCACCGACGCCCAGGGCGAAGTCGACCGGGGCATCGACATTCTCGAATTCGCGTGCGGCATTCCGAACCTGCTCAAGGGCGAACATTCCGACCAGGTTTCGCGGGGCATGGACAACTGGACGATGCGCCAGCCACTGGGTGTGGTTGCCGGCGTGACGCCGTTCAACTTCCCGGTGATGGTGCCGATGTGGATGTACCCGATCGCCATCGCCGCGGGCAACACCTTCATCCTCAAGCCAAGCCCGACGGACCCGAGCGCCTCGCTGTTCATGGCCGAGCTGCTGCGCGAAGCCGGCTTGCCCAAAGGCGTGTTCAACGTGGTGCAGGGCGACAAGGAAGCGGTGGATGCACTGATCGAACACCCGGACGTCAAGGCCGTGAGCTTTGTCGGCTCTACGCCGATTGCGCAATACATCTATGAAACCGGCGCCCGCAACGGCAAGCGTGTGCAAGGCCTGGGCGGCGCGAAAAACCACATGGTGGTGATGCCCGATGCGGACATCGAAAAAACCGTCGATGCGCTGATGGGCGCGGCTTACGGCAGTGCCGGCGAGCGCTGCATGGCGATCTCGGTGGCGGTGCTGGTGGGCGATGTGGGCGACAAAGTCATCGCTGCCCTGACCGAGCGCGCCAAGCTACTGCGCATCACCGACGGCCGCGATTTAAAGGCCGAGATGGGCCCGATCGTTTCGCGCGCGGCACTGGAGCGCATCAGCGGCTACATCGAACAAGGCGTGCAAGCCGGCGCGCAATTGCTGCTCGATGGGCGTGACTACGTGCCCACCGAACCGGGCCTGGAAAACGGCTTCTGGCTCGGCGCTACCTTGTTCGATCACGTGACGAAAGACATGAGCATCTACCGCGAAGAAATCTTCGGCCCGGTGCTGGCCTGCGTGCGCGTGGATGACTTTGCCGAGGCGATCAAGCTGGTCAACGACCACGAATTCGGCAACGGCGTCAGCTGTTTTACCCGCGACGGTAATATTGCCCGCGAGTTTGCACGGCGTATCGAAGTGGGCATGGTCGGCATCAACGTGCCGATCCCGGTACCGATGGCCTGGCACGGTTTTGGTGGCTGGAAGAAGAGCTTGTTTGGTGACATGCATGCCTACGGCACTGAAGGCGTGCGCTTCTACACCAAGCAGAAGTCGATCATGCAGCGTTGGTCGGAGAGTATTGAGCAGGGCGCGGAGTTTGCGATGCCCGTGTCTAAGTAACATCGGAACACTGTAGGTCAACGGTGGGAGCGGGCTTGCCTGCGATGGGCATAGGTATCTACGCAACTTCTTGTGTCGTGCTAGGCCGATGACGGGTTTTTAGGTAGCTATGAGTGCATATCCGTTGCTGCGGTAACGGCTTCGTATGGTTCCGCCCTTACGGCGGGTCACTTTTGGAAAAGAGCCCCAAAAGTAACCAAAAGGGCTCTTGCCCCACCACTCGGTGCCTCGCCTAGGCTCGGCATGCCCTCACTCCGGCTTGAATCCGTGGGCCGCCGCCATGGGCCATCCTTGGCCCATCGCGGCTAACCCGGCGTCCTGCCGGGTTACCCACGGATTCAAGCCTGCGTTCGGCCATCGTGGTTTAACGGGGCGCCTCAGATCAAGATCAAAAGCAGACCAAAAGCAAGAGCACGGCGGCCTAGTAGCCGACCTGAGTGGTAGAAGCAAAAGCACGGCAGTACACTCTCTGTCTGATGTACTGAGATCCCAATGTGGGAGCGAGCAAGCCCGCTCCCACAATTTTGACCGAGTTTAGCTGCCAGCACTGCAATGCTCTGCTTTTCTGTGGGAGCTGGCTTGCCTGCGATGCAGACACCTCGGTGTATCAGGCATAGCCAGTTGATGTCATCGCAGGCAAGCCAGCTCCCACATTAGATTGAGTTCAGTTTCAAATATCAGGTCGGCTGTCAGGCCGCCTCGGCAGTGCTTTTGATTTAACCACTCAGGTCGGCTACTAGGCCGCCGTGCTTTTGCTTTTGATCTTGATCTTAGGCGCCCCGTTAACCACGCTGGCCGAACGCAGGCTTTGGAGCGTGGGTAAACCGGCAGGACGCCGGTTTAGCCGCGATGGGTCAAGGATGGCCCATGGCGGCGGCCCACGGTCCAAAGCCGGAGTGAGGGCACACCGAGCCTAAGCGAGGTGCCGAGTGGTGGGGCAAGAGCCCTTTTGGTTACTTTTGGGGCTCTTTTCCAAAAGTGACCCGCCGTAAGGGCGGAACCCATAGCAGCCGTTACCCAAATAACGGATATGCACCCAGCACCCCCCCGCGACAACCAAAGAACTCAACCCATAAAAAGATGTGTAGATACCTATGCTGCGATGGCGGTGTATCAGTCGTGCATTCGCTGGCAGACCCACCGCCATCGCGAGCAAACGCGGCTCCCACATGACTCAGGTGCTTCATACTGTCGGCTGGCGCGGGGGAAAGGATGAATGACATGCGGTATTACTTACTCAGACCGGATCACGCAGTACCGGAAAAATGGGTACTTGGGGACATACGGCACGTTAATAACTGGCACTTCAGAGATCCGCCAGTTAATTACATGGAGCCAGGCAGTTACACCCTCGACGTCAGGTTTGAAGGCGCTGAGGTTGATTACGCTTTGGCGGGTTATGGCAGTGTCCCGGTATTGAGCAGAAGAGCGCGTGATGCATTAGTGGGCTTGCCGGAGGTGGATGAGCCTTATCACCACCTCGTACTTGAGCCGGTGCAAATCGCGAACACGCGCGTTGAACAGGACTATTTCGTGATGATCATCGAGACGCAGGTTGAATGCGTCGATGAACAGCGCTCGGAATATCAGCGGTATACCGTAGATGATCCGGTGAGGCCGGACTTGGCGGGGGATTATCGCGGCTTTACCAGGCTCGTTATTGACCCGGTAAAAGTAGCTCGCCGAGATATTTTCAGGCTTAAGCACTATCTAGGCGCAATCATCGTCAGTGAAGAAGTAAAACGTCGCTTCGAAAGAGCTGGGGTAGTCGGCATAGCATTTGATTCGGTGAATGGTGACAAAACCACGGTGACCTAGGCGCGAGAAGCTGCTGTCGCTCGCACCTAGGCCGTCATCCCGTCAGAAAGCGGCTTTCACTTGTAAGCCCAATACCCATGCATTATCGATATCCACCCCGGAAAACGCCCCCGGCTCAATGATGTATTGCACATCCGGGCGCAGGGTCAGCCATGGCGTGGCCTGGTAGCCGTAGCTGAGTTCGATCAGTTGCTCGGCATTGTTCAGGTTGGGGTAGTCCGCCCCCGCGTTGAACGCTGCCAGTTCCTGCACGTCGCGACTGCGCGGGTTCGGCACCGCGCGGCCATAACCCAAGGCGACGGTATCGCGTGGGCGACCTTCAAACGGCTTGTACAGCACCACGCCCGCGCCATACCACTTGCTGAACGGCGAGGCGGCCTCACTGGCGGCCGAGTATTGGCCGAAAGCATGCAGCACGCGCCCGGCAGACGAACTGGACGCCCACACCGCCTGATCAATCAGCAGGTAGTGACCGCCACGGCCGCTGACCTCCTTGTTGCTGCCGATGCGTTTCACGTTGGAGCTGTCGTAGTAATACCCCAGCTTGTATTCACCCGGCAGAGTGCCCGCGTGCTTGTACACCAGCTCGATGGGCACCACGGTACCGGTGGTGTGTTTGGGCTCCAGGTGCCAGGCGCGGCTGGCGTTGCCGTTGCTCGACGGGTCGACATTGAACGCCGCCACGCGCAGTTGCCAGGACGGTGAAAAGTCGTATTTCACTCGCGCGCCGAGGTGCGCGTTCGGGTAGTTGGCCCAGCCGCTGCCGCCGGACATGTTCAGCGGGTGGCCGCAGAAACCGGCGTTCATGAAGTTGCACAGGATGCCGCTGTCGAGGCCACCGAGGTCATTGCCCATTGCCATGTAGCCGAGCTTGACGTTCAGCGCGGGGGTAAACAGCGTGCGCTCGTAGCTCAGCTCGGTGAGCCGTGTGTAGAGACCGCCGTAGTTTTCCTGGATCGGCAGGCGGTTGCCCACCAAGTCTTCGGAGGCACTGCTGCCACGCCGGTCGTTGATGGTCAGCTGGATGCGGTCGCCATTGTTCAGGCCGTAGAGCTTGCCCAAGTCGAACTGCACGCCAAGCTTGATGTTTTGCGAGTAGCGCGCCGAGCGGTGCTGGCCGCCGTCGGCGTTGTAGGCGGTCTCGCCGCTGTAGTCGCCGGTGAAGCGGATGCCTTGCTCGTCGAGTTCACGGCGCAGGCCGCCCCAGTCGCCGGTCAGGGTGGTGTCGTCGGCTTGAACGGGCAGGGCGGCCGCAAAGGCCAGGCCCAGCACCAGGCCGCCAAAGGGCAGATGAGAAGTGGGGTTCATGCGTGGTTTCCAAACAGAAGCGCGGTGCGGGGGCACCGCGCGAACACAGGGTTATTCCGGCAGTGCGTAGGCGATCACGTAGTCGCCACGGTCGGTGGACTGGCGCGCGCCGCCGGCGGTGATAACGATGTATTGCTTGCCGGTTTTCGGCGACACGTAGGTCATCGGGCCACCTTGGCTGCCCACTGGCAGGCGGGCCTTCCAGACTTCATCACCGTTGCCGCTGTTGAAGGCGCGCAGGTAGAAGTCCTGGGTGCCGGCGATAAAGATCAGGCCGCCCTGTGTCGACAGCGTGCCGCCCAGGGTTGGCAGGCCGACCTTGATTGGCAGGTGCATGCGGATGCCCAAGGGGCCGGTGTCTTCAACGGTGCCGACCGGCACTTGCCAGGCGATCTGCTGGGTCTTCATGTCAATGGCCGTCAGGGTGCCGAACGGTGGCGCCTGGCACGGAATGCCGGCGACCGACAGGAAGCGGTTTTTGTTCACCGCATACGGTGTGCCTTTGAGCGGCACGGCGCCCATGCCAGTGTTCAGCGCTTCGCCACCGGTCGAGGTCTGGGCCTTGTTCTGGGACGGCACCATCTGGATCCACAGGCCCAGGCGCATGTCGTTGACGAAGATAAAACCGTGCACCGGGTCAGTGGAAATACTGCCCCAGTTCATGCCGCCCAGGGAGCCCGGGAAGCTCAGCGATTTATCGGTGCCTGGCGCGGTGTACAGACCTTCGTAGCGCATGCCTTTGAAATCAATGCGGCACAGCAGTTGGTCGTACGGCGTGGCGCCCCACATGTCCGATTCGCTCAGGGTTTGCGCGCCGATTTGCGGCATGCCCACCGATTTAGGCTGGGTCAGCGAGTAGGGCTCGTTAAGGATGTTGGCGGCCTTGACCGGCACTTCCTTGACGTCGGTCAGCGGCTTGCCGGTGGCGCGGTCGAGCACATAGATCTGCCCGGCCTTGGTGCCGATCACCACCGCCGGTACAGGTTTGTCGCTGCCCGGTGGAGTGAAGTCGATCAGGCTCGGCTGCATCGGCAGGTCGAAGTCCCAGAGGTCATTGTGGACGGTCTGGTACACCCACTTTTCTGCACCGGTGGAGGCGTCCAGCGCCAGCACCGAGGCGCCGTATTTGTGGTTGAGTTGGGTACGTTCCACGCCATAGATGTCAGTGGACGAGCTGCCCATCGGCAGGAAAACCGTGTTCATCAACGGGTCATACGACATCGGCGCCCAACTGTTCGGGGTGCTGCGCACGTAGGTGCTGCCGGCGGCCGGGGCTCTCTTGTCCTCGGGGTTGCCCGGGTCGAAGGCCCAGCGCATTTGCCCACTGATCACGTCGAAACCACGGATCACGCCGCCGGGCATGTCGGTCTGCACGTTATCCGCCACACGCCCGCCCACCACCACGGTGGTGCCGGCGATCAGCGGTGCCGAAGACAGTTGGTAGTAGCTGTCCGGCACATTGCCCAGGCCGGCTTTCAAATCCACTTGGCCGTGGGTGCCGAAGTCTTCGCAGAACTTGCCGGTGTCGGCGTCCACTGCGATCAGGCGCGCATCAATGGTGTTGGTCAGCAAGCGACGCTGGCACTGCGCACCGGCGGGTACGCTGGCCGCGATAATTGGCGAGCTGTTCGGCTGGGTCGGTTGAGCAATCGGCGCGGTGGCGTCGAAATACGCCATGCCCCGGCAACGCTGCCACACCGCCGACGTGGCGTTAACTTCGTTCTTCCACAGCTCTTTGCCGGTGTCGGCATCCAGTGCGATCAGGTTGTTGTGCGGCGTGCAGATGAACACCTTGTTGCCGATTTGCAGGGGTGTCAGTTGGTCTTCGGCACCGTTGCCGTCGCTGATGGCCACGTCGCCGGTGTGGTAGGTCCACGCCACTTTGAGCTTGTTGACGGTGTCGCGGTTGATCTGGTCCAGCGCCGCAAAACGGCTGCCGCCTTCGGTATTGCCGTAGTGCGCCCAGTCTTTCTGCGCATCGGCCGCCGCCACCGGCGTGATGCCGGGGCCTTTGCCGGTTGGCGCTACGCTTGGGTGCGCGACGAACATATTGCCCGCCGCTACCGCCACGCCAACGGCCATCACGGCCGCGATGCCGTAAGCACCACGTGCAGGCCTGCCGGCCAGCAGCGGGTACACCAGCGCCACCACCACACCGATCACCGCAAACATGAACAGCCGCGAGAACAGTGGCCAGAACACCAGGCCGACATCCGCCACCGCCCACACGGCCGTGCCCACCAGGAAGGCCGCGAACAACCACGCGCCAGTCGGTTTACCCCGCGCGATCAACAGACCAGAAACCGCCATGGCCACGCCGCCGATCAAGAAGTACCAGGAACCGCCCAGGCTGACCAGTTTGGCGCCGCCAACGGCCATGGCCACGCCGAGCAGGGCAATGACAATGCCCAGTCCCAGCAGGAGAAATCTAGAGGCGCCAGCGGCGCGCGATGCTCGTTTCATATCGACAGAACTCGAAGGTGAGTGGGCAAAGACGCGATTTTAGCAAGATAAGTAACTAGTTAGTACATTGCGCCTGGTAATAGTCTTTTACAGGCTTGGGGATGATGGGGTGAGGTTTAGCGCCATTGTGGTGAACGGGCTAACTGTGGCGATTAGGCTCGGTGTGCCTGCGTTCGGCCAGCGTGGTTTTACGTGGCGCCTAAGATCAAAAGCAAGAGCACTGCAGTGCTGGCAGCCGAACTCGGTCAAATTGTGGGAGCGGCGGTGCGACGATTCGACTTGCTCGCGAATGCGGTGGTTCAGTTACAAATAAGCTGACTGACCCACCGCCTTCGCGAGCAAGCCCGCTCCCACATTTAGATCTCGGTACATCAGACAGAGAGTGTTCTGCTGTGCTGTTGCCCT
Source organism: Pseudomonas sp. ArH3a (assembly GCF_022648765.1). Taxonomy (NCBI): domain Bacteria; kingdom Pseudomonadati; phylum Pseudomonadota; class Gammaproteobacteria; order Pseudomonadales; family Pseudomonadaceae; genus Pseudomonas; species Pseudomonas sp. ArH3a. The sequence continues at coordinate 4,167,202 of NZ_CP080330.1, read as the reverse complement.
GCTTTTGCTTCAACCACTCAGGTCGGCTACTAGGCCGCCGTGCTCTTGCTTTTGATCTTGATCTTGATCTTGATCTGAGGCGCCCCGTAAAACCACGCTGGCCGAACGCAGGCTTTGGAGCGTGGGTAAACCGGCAGGACGCCGGTTTAGCCGCGATGGGCCAAGGATGGCCCATGGCGGCGGCCCACGGTCCAAAGCCTGCGTGAGGGCACACCGAGCCTAGGCGAGGTGCCGAGTGGTGGGGCAAGAGCCTTTTGGTTACTTTTGGGCTCTTTCAAAAGTGACCCGCCGTAAGGGCGGAACCCCTATCAGCCGTTACCGCAGCAACGGATATGTACTCAATCTACCCAAAGATACGCCAGCCCTAAAACCAAACACCGCGCTCTGGCTGGCAGACCGCGGTGTATTTATTGGGGCCGCTTCCCAGCCCAACGCAGGGCAAGCCTGCTTGTCACACAGGGCTTGGTCTTCACCCCAAGGGCGCGAGAAACCCATCCACACACGCCATACACGCCTCACGCTCTTCAACATGCGGCATATGGCTCGATTGCTCGAAAATCTGCCAGCGCACGTCGCTGATGCCATCGGCAAACGGCTGCACGGTCGCAGGTGTGGCCTCATCAAACCGCCCGGAAATCAACAGCGTCGGCACCAGGATACGCGGCAGCCGATCAATGATGCTCCAGTGGCGCATGCTGCCGATCACATGGAACTCAGTCGGCCCATTCATCGCGTGGTAGACGGTAGGGTCTTCCTCAATGGCGACATTGGTGCGCTCAACTTCGGCGGGCACCGGCTGGACACGGCACACATGGCGCGCGTAAAACACCTCCGCCGCGGCGTGGTACTCGGCGCTGTCAGTGGTGCCTGCGGTTTCATGGCGTAGCAACGTCGCCTGCACCTCGCGTGGCAGCGCCTGGCGCAGCTCATCCGCCGCTTCGCTCCACAACGCCATGGAGGCTGGCGAGTTGGCAATGATCAATGCTTTCAAACCGGCGGGTTGGCGCACCGCGTGCTCGGCGCCGAGCATGCCGCCCCAAGACTGGCCCAGCAGCGCGTAGTCGCTGATCTCAAGGTGTTCGATCAGGTTGTCCAGCTCCGCCAGGAACAGCGCCACGGTCCAGAAGTCGGGGGAAACGCCGGGCAAATGCGTTGAGCGGCCATTGCCGACTTGGTCGTAGTGCACCACCGCGCGGCCAGTGGCGGCCAGGTCTTTGAAACTGTCGACGTAATCATGGGTGCAGCCCGGGCCGCCGTGAGCGACGATCAAGGGCAGGCGCCCTGAATTCAAGTCGCCGGTGACCCGGAACCACGTCCGATAGCCACGGAATTCGGCATAGCCTTCGCGTACCTGCATGTTCTGTACCTCCTTGGGATCTGATGGGGTACAGGCTAGCGAAAACGGTGCGTCAGGTGTACTGGTAAAAATGATAGGTTATCAACCGATACGCTCGCCACCCAGCGCATCACGCTGCATCGACTGCAGGTTTTTCTCGATGGTTTCGCAGATGCTTTCCATCTGGATCTGGTGCTCGCTGGAGTGAAACGGGCTTTGCAGGTCGGTGCCGATACGCTCGATGGCCAGCAGCATAAAGCCGACCACCGTCGACGCCAGCGGGGTGAACCAGCCCAAAGATTCCACCAGGCCCACCGGCACGATCAGGCAGAACAGCGAAATGAACAGCCGTGGGAAATACACGTAAGGGTAGGGCAGCGGCGTGTTGGCGATACGTTCCATGCCGCCCTGGGCGTTGGACAGGTCCACCAGCGTCGACTCCAGCCGCGCCAGGCGAATGCTGTCCAGGTGCCCGGCCTTGTATTCGCGGGCCAACAAAGCCGCCGAGCCGGTGAGGATGTCATTGGCAAAGTTGTTGGTCGCGCCGTTGCGCGCGAACTCCTCAGCGGGGATAAACGCGCGCACTTCCTCCGGGCAAGCATTACCCCTGAGGTGCGCCGCCAGGCAATTCACATAGGCCACATGGCGGCGCAGCAGCGTAGCTTTGACCGGGTTGACCTCGCCGTCCGGGTCATCCAGCAAGGTCAGCACCTGGCGGGCAAAGCTGCGCGAGTTGTTCACCATCGCGCCCCACAGCGTGCGGGCTTCCCACCAGCGGTTATAGGCGCTGCTGTTGCGAAAACTGATCAGCACCACCAGCGCCGAGCCCAGCAGCGTCAGCGGCATCAGCGGCAAATTGATCTTGGTGGTCAGAAACAGCATGAAGTCCACCGTGACGGCCACATCCCACAACAGCAGCCAGAACAAAGCCCAGCCCACATAGCCCATGGTCTTGATGATCAGTCGGTATTTTTTGATGATGGCGGCTTTCAAACGAGGACCTCGCGGCGGGCGATAAGCAACAGTGCTTAAGCTCGGACGCCCGTTTGCGGAGAAAGGTTCGCGTTGGGCCTGAATCGTTTCAGTTGCGTATGGCTATGTTTCAAACGCTCACGTCTAGGCGTGGCGGGTAGCTTGGAAATTCCGAAACGAAGACTTCGTTGATTTTGACACTGCAAAAAATCCGGCAAATGGGATAGATCGAGCCTTCAGGCAATGCGTCGACTTTTAGAAACTGTCACTTTTGAGGAAGATCAAATATGCGCATATGCATTTAAATGTTTGCGTTAATGCATATTCGCGCCTAGGGTTACCTCGAGCCAGATCGGAACGCGCCCTCGAATAGGCGCACCTCGGAACGTCGATCGCTCAGTAACACCGCTGCATCCATACACGCTGGACGCGTGTTTTCATTCATGGAGGATTGAAAAATGTTAACCCCTGAAACAACCCGGTTCACCGGCGACCCACAGCCCAACTGCCTGATCGGCCATTTGCTCGACCCGCAACTGGTCGAAGTCGAAGCGGCTCATCAGCCTAAAGTAATGGCGGCCGCCAGCCTGAATTTCAGCATGCAGAAACAAACCCAGACCAACTGGTGCTGGGCGGCTGTTTCCGCCTCGGTCGGTAACTACTACGGCACCGGGTCCTGGACCCAGTGCGGTGTCGCCAGCAACGCGCTGGACCGCAACTGCTGCAATCAGCCGGGACCGTGCAACGTCTACGGCTATCTGGATTCCGCCTTGCGAATCACGCGCAGCTACAACGGCATGACTCAAGGCTCGCTGCAGATGCCCGCCATCCAAAACCAGCTCAACAGGGGCCGACCCATCGGTTTGCGTTGCGCCTGGTACGGTGGCGGTGCGCACTTTCTGGTGATCTATGGCACCAACGGCAACTACCTGTTGATCGCAGATTCGATCTACGGCTATTCGACTCGCGCATTGAACTCGTTCCCCGGTTCGTACAACGGCGGCGGCAATTGGACCAACACTTACTTCACCGTAAAAAACTAAGGAGGGCTACATCATGCAACTGACTTATCCAAAGGCGCCCTCCAACGGCGTACAGGTACTGCGTCCAGCGCTGCAAGCTGCGCTGCAAACCCAGGGCTTTGGCATCAATCGCCAATTCGCGGCCGCTGTGCCGGGCCAAATCAGGCTGAGCGAAGGCTATCGTGGCTACTCGCTCAGCCTGGAGAACTTGAGTCTGGGTAAAGGCCTGAAAGACGCCGAGATCGGCGATTGGCATTACTTGGTATTTGCCGATGGAGCGACGATTGCCGACGCGCAATTGGCCGACGTACGCGGGCATGTCGAGTTCGCTTCGCTTAACCACGGGACGTTGGCAGCGGCGACGGTGGATGCGCTGAAACTGGCGGAACAGTCGCCGCAATTGCAGGGTAAAACCGTGGAGCTGCGTGTGTTATTCATCTCGGCACTGCACGTTGTGGCCATCTGGCTGCACGCCGACGGCGAAGAGGTGCTGATCCCGATTGAGCCGACCCCCAAGGAACTGGCGGTCACTCAGTTGTACGGTGAGGCGGCGCTGCTCGCGTTGCTCAAACCGGCGGCTGATCAGGCCCGCCAGCGTTTCGACGCGGACACCCGTGGGCAGTTGGGCAGTTGATAAAACTCTAGGGTGAAAAAACCCGGACATGGTCCGGGTTTTTTATCGACATGATTCAGCAAGACAGAGGCACGGTCGGCGTGCACCAGGTCATTTTCAAGCGGCAGCAGGGCGACAGGCGTGGAAGGCACCATGAAGTCATGAGCACCGCAGTACTGCGAGCGTCGTGCGCACATGGCCGGTTCCTCGAACTGCCCCCTGAGCGTAGACGCTGGATTTACAGCGGCGTCAGCACATTCATCACTGTGTCGAGCGCCACACGCGTGTCATCCAGCTGCACCAGCGAGGCGTGCCGGGCGCCGAGGGCGTCGCGGTTCTGGATCGCGGTGAGGATCGCCTTGTGGCGCGGCAGGCTCAGGCCCTGGATGTCGGGGCGGCGGTTGGTGATGTTGATCGACTCGCGCAACGGCAGTGAGAGCATGTTGCACATGTAGGCGAGCAAGTCGTTGCGGGTGGCATCGGCGATGGCGCGGTGAAAGTCCAGGTCGGCCTGCAGCAGGGCGTCGTGGGTCTTGGCGGTTTCCATGCCCAGGTAGGCTTTTTCGATGGTGGCGATGTCTTCGTCGGTGGCGGTGGTCGCGGCCATGGCGGCGATTTCCGGTTCGAGAATGCGCCGCACGCCGGCCAGGGTGTTGAAGAACTCACTGTGGGGCGTGGTCTGCATCAGCCAGGACAGCACGTCCGGGTCGAGCAAATGCCATTTCAAGCGCGGCCGCACCACGGCGCCTACCCGTGGTTTGGAATACACCAGGCCCTTGGCGCTGAGCACCCGCGTCGCCTCACGCAACACCGAGCGGCTGACCTTGTACTCCTCGCACAGCGTGGCTTCCATGGGCAGGCGTTCTTCGGGCTTGAAGCGACCGGAAACGATGTGCATGCCCAAGTCCTGAACGATCTGGGCATGCATGCTCTTGCGTGGCTTGGGCGGCTGGTGATCCATAACGAACGGGAGGCTCTGGCTAAATAGGCGGCATCATAGCATCCCAATTAGTGGGAATGACGGGGGACTTCAGCCCCCCGGCAACCCACCAGAAAGTCAAAGTCGCAGCCTTGGTCGGCCTGCAGCACATGGTCGATGTACAGCTGGCGGTAGCCGCCGACGATCAGCTTCTGCGGTGGCGCCAAGTCCGCCATGCGCGCCGCCAGCTCTGCGTCGGGGATGTCCAGGTGCAGGCGGCCGTTGGCGCAGTCGAGTTCGATCCAGTCGCCTTCTTGCACCGTGGCCAACGGCCCACCGGCGGCGGCTTCCGGCGCCACATGCAGCACTACCGTGCCGTAGGCCGTGCCGCTCATGCGCGCATCGGAAATACGCACCATGTCGGTCACGCCCTGGGCCAGCAGCTTGGCGGGCAAGCCCATGTTGCCGACTTCGGCCATGCCCGGGTAACCCTTGGGCCCGCAGTTTTTCATGACCAGGATCGAGTTGGCATCCACGTCCAATTCCGGGTCATTGATGCGCGCCTTGTACATGTCGAAATTCTCGAACACCACCGCACGGCCACGGTGCTGCATCAGTTGCGCGCTGGCGGCCGATGGCTTGAGCACGGCGCCCAGCGGTGCGAGGTTGCCGCGCAGCACGCAGATGCCGCCGTCGGCGCGGATCGGGTTGTCAAGGGTGCGGATCACTTCGTCCTGGCCGTAGATCGGCGAGTCCTTGGTGTTCTCGCCCAGGGACTTGCCGTTGACGGTCAGGGCATTCGGATGCGGGATCAGGTTGGCCTCGCCCAAGCGGCGCAGCACGGCAGGCAAGCCCCCGGCATAGTAGAACTCCTCCATCAGGAAGCGCCCTGACGGCTGCAGGTCGACAATGGTCGGCACGCCGCGTCCCATGCGCGTCCAGTCATCCAGGTCGAGTTCGACGCCGATACGCCCGGCGATGGCTTTCAAGTGGATCACCGCGTTGGTCGAGCCGCCGATGGCCGCGTTCACCCGTATCGCGTTTTCAAACGCCTCTTTGGTCAGGATCTTCGACAGCTTCAAGTCTTCGCGCACCATTTCCACCGCGCGCATGCCGGACATATGCGCCAGCACATACCGGCGCGCATCCACCGCCGGAATCGCCGCGTTGTGGGGCAGGGAAGTGCCGAGCGCCTCGGCCATGCAGGCCATGGTCGAGGCGGTGCCCATGGTGTTGCAGGTGCCCGCCGAGCGCGACATGCCGCCTTCGGCCGCGAGGAAATCGTCCAGGGTAATGGTGCCGGCCTTGACCTGTTCGCTGAGCTGCCACACCACCGTGCCCGAGCCGATGTCCTGGCCTTTGTGCTTGCCATTGAGCATCGGCCCGCCGGTGACGACGATGGCCGGCACGTCGCAACTGGCGGCGCCCATCAGCAGCGCCGGGGTGGTTTTGTCGCAGCCGGTGAGCAGCACCACACCGTCGATGGGGTTGCCGCGAATCGCTTCCTCAACGTCCATGCTCGCCAGGTTGCGGGTGAGCATGGCGGTGGGGCGTAGGTTGGACTCGCCGTTGGAGAACACCGGGAATTCCACCGGGAAGCCACCGGCCTCGATCACCCCACGTTTGACGTGCTCGGCGATCTGACGGAAATGCGCGTTGCACGGCGTCAGCTCCGACCAGGTGTTGCAAATGCCGATGATCGGTTTGCCATGGAACTGATGGTCGGCGATGCCTTGGTTCTTCATCCAGCTGCGGTACATGAAGCCGTTCTTGTCGGCGGTGCCAAACCACTGGGCGGAGCGGAGGGCGGGCTTTTTATCAGGCATGATCGACTCTCTTATTGTATGACTATATGTTCTATATGCGCCTAAACATAAGCGTAAAACCGAGGGTTTGGAAGTGTTGTTTTGTAAATAGTCATACTATATAGTCGGCTTCAACTGAGGCATGACCCTGGCTGAATTTGGCCGGAGGCGGCCTCCGAGCTTCTATAAAAACAACAATCGGAGATCGACCCATGAGCCAGGAACTGCGGCTGATTCGGCGCATCACGCTGAAACTGATTCCCTTCCTGATCCTGCTGTACCTGATCGCCTACGTGGACCGCTCAGCGGTAGGTTTCGCCAAGCTGCATATGGGCGCCGATGTCGGCATCGGTGACGCGGCGTACGGCTTGGGCGCAGGGCTGTTCTTTATTGGCTACTTCCTGTTCGAGATCCCCAGCAACCTGATGCTCGATCGCTTCGGCGCGCGGCGCTGGTTTGCGCGCATCATGCTGACCTGGGGCGCCATCACCATTGGCATGGCCTTCGTGCAGGGGCCGCACAGCTTCTATGTGATGCGCTTTCTGCTCGGCGCGGCGGAGGCGGGGTTTTTCCCTGGCGTGCTGTACTACATCACCCAGTGGTTCCCAGTGCGCCATCGCGGCAAGATCCTTGGGCTGTTCATCCTCTCCCAACCCATTGCGATGATGATCACAGGCCCCGTGTCCGGCGGTTTATTGGGCATGGACGGCATCCTCGGCCTGCACGGCTGGCAGTGGCTGTTCATCGTCATCGGTACCCCGGCGCTGCTGCTGACCTGGCCCGTGCTGCGCTTCCTGCCGGACGGCCCCCAACAGGTCAAGTGGATGAGCGAGGACGAGAAAACCTGGCTCACCGGCGAGCTGAATAAAGACCTGCAAGCCTACGGCCAGACTCGCCACGGCAACCCGCTGCATGCCCTCAAGGACAAGCGCGTGTTGCTGCTGGCGCTGTTCTACCTGCCGGTGACCTTGAGCATTTATGGGCTCGGCCTATGGCTGCCGACGCTGATCAAACAGTTCGGCGGCAGTGACCTGGTCACCGGTTTCGTCTCAGCAGTGCCGTACATTTTCGGCATCATCGGGCTGCTGATCATCCCGCGCAGTTCCGACCGGTTGAATGATCGTTATGGCCATCTCGCCGTGCTCTATGTGCTCGGTGCCATCGGCCTGTTCTGCAGTGCCTGGTTGAGTGTGCCGGTGCTGCAAATGGCCGCGCTGTGCTTGGCGGCGTTCGCGCTATTTTCCTGCACGGCAGTGTTCTGGACCTTGCCCGGGCGCTTCTTTGCCGGCGCCAGTGCGGCGGCGGGGATTGCACTGATCAACTCGGTGGGCAACCTCGGCGGCTACATCGGCCCATTTGTGATTGGCGCGCTCAAGGAATCCACCGGCAACCTGGCTTCGGGCTTGTACTTCCTGTCCGGGGTGATGGTGTTCGGGCTGGTCTTGACCGGCGTGGTCTACCGCGTGCTGGAGCGCAAGCACGTGCTGCCCGCCGACCAATTCGCCGCCAGCGCGCGTGGTGCTACACGTACTTAATCGAGGAGAAGCTGCATGCGTTTAGTTCAGTTCGAGTTACGCAACGGCGAACGCCGTGTCGGCGTGGTGCAAGGCAGCACGCTAAGAGAAGTGCGCACGGCGCGCAGCGTGCGCGAGTTGGCGCTGGCGGCCATCGAGGCGGGCGTCAAGTTGCAGCAACAGGTCGACAGCCTGGGCCTGGGCGACAGCTACGACTATGCCGAATTGCTGGCCGACCTGAAAATCCTGCCGCCACTCGATCACCCGGACCCGGCTCATATGCTGATCAGCGGCACCGGCCTGACTCACCTGGGCAGTGCCTCGGCGCGCGACAAGATGCACCAGCACGGCGCGCACGACAGCGCGATGACCGACACCCTGCGCATCTTCAAATGGGGCGTGGAGGGCGGCAAACCACCGGCCGGCCAAGCGGGCGTACAACCCGAGTGGTTCTACAAGGGCAACGGCAGCATCGTGGTACGCCCGGGCCAGGCCTTCCCGGTGCCGGCGTTCGCCGAAGACGCCGGTGAAGAGCCGGAAATCGGCGGCCTCTACGTGATCGGCCACGACGGCAAACCCTATCGCCTGGGCTTCGCCGTGGGCAACGAATTCTCCGACCACGTGATGGAGCGCAAGAATTACCTATACCTGGCTCACTCCAAACTGCGCAGTTGCAGCTATGGCCCTGAGTTGCGCGTGGGCGAGTTGCCCCAGCACCTGGCGGGCACCAGCCGCATCCTGCGCGACGGCCAGGTGATCTGGCAGAACGAATTCCTCAGTGGCGAGGCGAATATGTGCCACAGCCTGGAAAACCTTGAGTATCACCACTTCAAATACAGTCAATTCCTGACACCGGGCGACGTGCACATTCATTTCTTCGGCACCGCCACGCTGTCATTCGCCGACGGTATACGTACCCAACCGGGCGATGTGTTCGAGATCAGCCAGGCCGAGTTTGGCGCGCCGCTGGTCAACGCTGTCGGCAAGGCCGGCGCTGCGTTCGAGCCCGGCAATGTCATCACCCTTTAAGGAGAGCACCATGCCCCAGTTCCTCGGCCACAACTACATCGGCGGCCAGCGCAGTGCCAAAGGCCGCGTGACCCTGCAAAGCATTGATGCCAGCAGCGGCGAAGCCTTGGCCCAAACGTTCTACCAGGCCACACCGGAGGAGGTCGACGCCGCCGCCAAGGCCGCCGCAGCGGCTTACCCCGCCTACCGTGCGCTGAGTGCTTCGCGCCGCGCGCAGTTCCTGGATGCCGTCGCCGATGAGCTGGACGCGCTGGGGGATGACTTCGTCGCGCTGGTTTGCCGCGAAACCGCGCTGCCTGCCGCGCGTATCAAAGGCGAACGCGGTCGCACCAGCGGCCAGATGCGCCTGTTCGCAACGGTGCTGCGTCGCGGTGACTTCTACGGCGCGCGCATCGACCAGGCCTTGCCCGACCGCCAGCCACTGCCACGCCCGGACCTGCGCCAATACCGCATTGGCCTGGGCCCGGTGGCGGTGTTTGGTGCGAGCAACTTTCCCCTGGCGTTTTCCACCGCCGGTGGCGACACCGCCGCGGCGCTCGCGGCAGGTTGCCCGGTGGTGTTCAAGGCCCACAGCGGGCATATGGCCACGGCTGAGCAGGTCGCCGATGCGATCATTCGCGCGGCCGAGGCCACCGAGATGCCGGCGGGCGTGTTCAATATGATCTTCGGCGCTGGCGTCGGTGAGGCGCTGGTCAAGCACCCGGCGATCCAGGCTGTCGGTTTTACCGGCTCGCTCAAGGGCGGCCGCGCCTTGTGCGACATGGCGGCGGCACGCCCGCAGCCGATCCCGGTGTTTGCCGAGATGTCGAGCATCAACCCGGTCATCGTGTTGCCCCAGGCCTTGCAGGCGCGGGCGGACACGGTGGCTCGCGACCTGACCGCCTCGGTGGTGCAAGGCTGTGGCCAGTTTTGCACCAACCCTGGTGTGGTGATCGGCATTGCGTCGGCGCCGTTCACCGCGTTTACCCAGCAGGTTGCGCGACTGATCGCTGATCAGCCGGCGCAAACCATGCTCAACGCCGGCACCTTGAGCAGCTATGGCAAAGGCCTGGAGAAACTCTTGGCGCACCCTGGCATTCAGCACTTGGCGGGCAATGCCCAGGCGGTCAATCAGGCGCAGCCGCAGGTGTTTAAGGCCGACGTGGCTTTGCTGATCGACGGCGATGAAGTGCTGCAGGAAGAAGTGTTCGGCCCGACCACGGTGTTTGTCGAGGTGGCCGACCAAGCCCAGCTCAGCGCCGCCTTGCACGGCCTGCATGGGCAACTGACAGCCACGATCATCGGCGAACCCGACGACTTGCAGCAGTTCGCCGAACTCACCCCACTGCTGGAACAGAAAGTCGGGCGCATCCTGCTCAACGGCTACCCGACCGGCGTAGAAGTCTGCGATTCGATGGTGCATGGCGGCCCGTACCCGGCCACCTCGGATGCCCGTGGCACCTCGGTCGGCACCTTGGCCATCGACCGGTTCCTGCGCCCGGTGTGCTTGCAGAATTACCCTGATAGTCTGCTGCCCGACGCGTTAAAAAACGCCAACCCGTTGCGTATCCAGCGGCTGGTGGATGGCACGCCATCTCGCGACCCGCTGTAACCACCAGGAGGTTTTATGCCGTGTACCGCAGTTACTGCGCACCGTGCGCAGTTGGGCGAAGGCCCGTTCTGGGACGTGCCGACCCAGGCGCTGTATTGGGTGAATATCGCCGGCAAACAGGCGCTGCGCCTGATGGGCGGACACTTGCAGATCTGGCAGCTGCCCGAGCACGTCTCGGCCTTCATTCCCTGTGAAAGTGGCGATGCGTTGGTCACGCTGAGCAGCGGCGTGTATCGGCTGGACCTGGAAACCGAAGCCCTGAGCTTGCTGTGCGTGGCCGACCCGCAACCCGGTAACCGTGGCAATGAAGCGCGTTGCGATGCCCAGGGCCGCCTGTGGCTGGGCACCATGCAGAACAACATTGGCGAGCACGGCGAAGACCTGCCCATCACCCGACGTTCCGGCGGCCTGTTTCGCATTGATGCCGATGCGCAGGTCACGCCGCTGCTGCATGGCCTGGGTATTCCCAATACCTTGCTGTGGAGCGAGGACGGTAGCCAAGTGCACTTTGGCGACAGCCTGGATGGCACGCTCTACCGGCATTCGATCCAGGCGGGCGGCCAGCTCGACCCGGCGCAGGTATGGTTCGGTCCGCATTCACGTGGCGGGCCGGACGGCTCGGCGATGGACAGCCAAGGTTATATCTGGAACGCGCGCTGGGATGGCAGCTGCCTGCTGCGCCTGGCGCCGGACGGTGGCGTGGACCGGATTATCCAATTGCCCGTCAGCCGTCCCACCAGTTGCGTATTCGGTGGCCCCAACCTCACCACCCTCTACATCACCAGCGCCGCCAGCCCACTCGATCACCCGCTGGACGGCGCGGTGCTGGCCATCGAGGTCGATGTGCCAGGCACGCCCTGTCACCGCTTTGCCGGATAAACCCAAGACCCAAAAACAACAACAAGGAGTCACCCGTATGAATCGTCGTCGTGGTATCCGTTCCCTATGTTGCGCCGCTGCGGCGGTGTCGGCCCTGAGCCTGAGCGGCCTGTTGCTGGCCGCCGAGGAAGTGAAGATCGGTTTTCTGGTCAAGCAGGCGGAGGAGCCGTGGTTCCAGACCGAATGGGCCTTTGCCGAAAAAGCCGGCAAGGAACATGGCTTCACCGTGATCAAAATCGCCGTGCCCGATGGCGAGAAAACCCTCTCGGCCATCGACAGCCTGGCGGCCAACGGCGCCAAGGGCTTTGTGATCTGCCCGCCGGACGTGTCCCTGGGCCCGGCCATCGTCGCCAAGGCCCGCGCCAACGGCCTGAAAGTGATTGCGGTGGATGACCGTTTTGTCGATGCCAAGGGCAACTTCATGGAGGACGTGCCGTACCTGGGCATGGCCGCCTTCGAAGTCGGCCAGAAGCAGGGCGCGGCGATGGCGGCCGAGGCGAAAAAACGCGGCTGGGACTGGAAGGACACCTATGCGGTGATCAACACTTTCAATGAACTCGACACCGGTAAAAAGCGCACCGATGGCTCGGTCAAATCCCTCGAAGACGCGGGCTTCCCCAAGGACCACATCGTGTTCACCGCCGCCAAGACCCTTGACGTGCCGGGCAGCATGGATGCCACCAACTCGGCACTGGTCAAGCTGCCCAGCGGCGTGAAAAACCTGATCATCGGCGGCATGAACGACAACACCGTGCTGGGCGGCGTACGCGCTACCGAAACGGCCGGTTTTGCCGCCGCCAATGTGATCGGCATCGGCATCAATGGCACCGACGCCATCGGCGAACTGAAGAAAGCCAACAGCGGCTTCTTCGGCTCGATGCTGCCCAGCCCGCACATTGAGGGCTACAACACCGCGAAGATGATGTTCGACTGGGTCACCACCGGCAAGGAACCACCGAAGTACACCGCCATGGACGAAGTCACGCTGATCACCCGTGAGAACTTCAAGCAGGAACTGGAAAAAATCGGCCTCTGGAACTGAGGCAATCAAATGTGGGCGCAGGCTTGCCTGCGCCCACAGTTTAATCAGCGGAGAATTTGAACACGGTGTTCTGGCTATAAGTCTGCCCCGGGTTCAACCGGGTCGAGGCGAATGTGGGCTGGTTCGGCGCATCCGGAAAGTGCTGGGTCTCCAGGGTAAACGCGCTCCAGTGCGCATACGCCTTGCCGGCTTTGCCCTTCACCGTGCCATCCAGGAAGTTGCTGGTATAGAACTGCACGCCAGGCTCGGTGGTGTAGAGCTGCAAACGTCGGCCGGACGCGGGGTCGTGCACCTCGGCGGCGAGTTGCTTGATGTTGCCTTGGGTGTCCAGTGCCCAGTTGAAGTCAAACCCACCTTGTTTCGGCTCGGCGAATTTGAGCTGTGGATGCTCGTCCTTGATGCGCTGGCCGATAGGCGTCGGTGTGAGGAAGTCCATCGGCGTGCCTTTGACCGGCGCCAGTTCGCCCGTCGGAATCAAGGTGGCGTTCACTGGCGTGTAGTGGCTGGCGTGCAAGGTCGCCACTTGCTTGAGGATGTCGCCATTGCCCGCGCCGGCAAGGTTGAAGTAGCTGTGGTTGGTGAGGTTCAGCACCGTGGGTTTGTCGGTGGTGGCCTTGTAGTCGATGTGCAGTTCGTTGTTATCGTTGAGGCTGTAGGTGACCTCGGTTTTCAAGTTGCCCGGGAAGCCCATTTCGCCGTCCTTGGACAGGTAGCTCAGCTTCACGCCGACCGAATCCTTGCCCTTGACTGGTTCGGCTTGCCACACGTGTTTGTCAAAACCCTGGGCGCCGCCATGCAGCGAGTTGGGGCCATCGTTGAGCGGCACCTGGTAGCGTTTGCCGTCGAGTTCGAAGGCACCGCCGGCCAGCCGATTGCCGAAACGGCCAATGGTCGCGCCAAAAAATGCGGTGCCGCCCTGATAGCCCTGCACGTCATCGAAGCCGAGTACCACGTCATCGACCTTGCCGTTTTTGTCCGGCACTTTCAGCGACTGCAACACACCGCCGTAAGTGATCACCGTGGCTTGCATGCCATGGCTGTTGCGCAAGATGTATTGCTCGACGGCGGTGCCGTCATTGGTTTTGCCGAAAGGCTTGTGTTCACTGCTCAGCCCGGCCGCCTGGGCGCTGCCACTGGCGATCAACATGGACAAGGCGAGGCCTGAAAGCAGATGTCTAGGGTGCTTCATGGTCGAACTTCCTTTTGTTGTTTTGAGTGGAATAGTTCTACTAATGTGCGATATTTCGTCGAGTTGACAGCGAATTTATAGCCTTTAACGCCAGTTTCGCAAAATAAAATAAGACTAATTGATCGAGGCAATCGTTATATGAGTACTGAACAGGCCGTTTATCCTGACCTCAAGGGTAAGACCGTATTGATTTCTGGAGGTGCCTCAGGCATTGGCGAATTCATGGTGCGCGCCTTTGCCGCGCAGGGCGCCAAGGTGGCCTTCGTGGACCGCGCGCAAAGCCAGGGCGAGCGGCTGGCGGCGCTGTTGAGTGACCAGGGGCACACCGTGGAGTTCGTGTGGTGCGACATCACCGATGAGATCGCCTACAAGGCGGCGATAGCACGCTTTGAGCAATCGCTGGGGCCGATCACCGTGCTGGTCAACAATGCGGCCAACGACGTGCGTCACACCCTGGAAGAAGTCGATTCGGACATGTTCGACCGGCTGATCGCGGTCAACCTCAAGCACGCCTTTTTTGCCGCCAAGGCGCTGGTGCCGATGATGAAGGCCGCCGGTGGCGGGGCGATCATCAACCTGGGCTCGGTCGGCTGGATGATGGCGTCCGCCGGCTACCCGGTGTACGCCGCCAGCAAAGCCGCAGCCCACGGCATGACCCGGGCGCTGGCGCGGGAACTGGGCCCCAGCCGCATCCGGGTCAACACCTTGGTGCCGGGCTGGGTCATGACGGAAAAACAGCTGGCGATGTGGGTAGACGATGCGGCCAGGGAGTTGATCAGCCGCAGCCAGTGCCTGCCGGGCAGTGTGCTGCCGGAACACATCGCCAACATGGCGTTGTTTCTTGCCTCCGACGTGTCGGCGATGTGTTCGGCGCAGAACTTTATTGTGGATGGCGGTTGGGTGTAAGCCGGTTATTCGATGGGGTACTTCCTGAAGGCCGGATGTTGTTCCAGTTGGCTGGCGTGGCGTTGCAGGTTGGGAAACGCATCAGCCTTGAGCGCCGTCGGCAGCTTGAGTTGGGTGAACGACCAGGTCACGGCCGCCGTCAGCGCGGCCTGGTTCAGGTGTTCGCCGGTAGCCTGGGCCAGGTGTTTTTCCAGCAGTGAATAAGCGGCCAACAACTGCTCGGTCACCCGCTCGAGCCACGGCTCGTGCAGTTTCTCCGCGGGGCGCAGGTGGTGTTCGTAGACGATCTGTACGGTTTTCTCACAGGCCGCCAGGGCCAGCCCGAGCACTTGCAGGTGCTTGGCGCGGGTGTCGGCGGTGTGTGGCAGAAGTTTCTTGTCGGGCGGCGCCAGGGTGTCGAAGTAATCCAGGATCAGGCTGGAATCCATCAGCACCGTTCCATCATCCAGCACCAGCGTGGGCGCCTTGACCACCGGGTTGATCTTGGAGAACTCGGCGTAGGTGCTGAATACCGAGAGAGGCTCGTGCACAAAGTCCACGCCGTACAGCTCCAGGGAAATTGCCACGCGACGCACGTAAGGCGAGTCCAGCATGCCGACCAGTTTCATGAAGCCTCCATTGCTCTCAGGGGGGTGGTCTCACGAGATTAAGGGCACGGCGGCGGCCTGCGCAATAGCCTCGCGCAGTTGTTGATAGGCCTGCACGAGTTGGTCCAGGCTGAACGCCAGGTTGCGCCCGCTGGGGTTGGGCAGCACCCATACCGACGCGCCACCGAATAACTGCGCTTGCGGCCCCCACTCAATCTGCTGTTGGCCGGACAACGCGCTATAGCCGACTTTGCCGAGAAACGCGATGACGCGCGGCTGGCAGCGGTGGATTTTCTGTTCAAACGCCGTCGCCGCCTCCTTGAATTCATGCCGCGCCAATTCCCCCGCGCTGGCCGTCGGCCGCTCCACCAGCGTGGTTAGCCCGCAGTGATACTGCAACAGTGTGGTGCCATCCTGCGGGCGAATCTCATGGGGCGTAAAACCAGCCAAATGCAACGTGCGCCAGAAGCGATTGCTGCGATTGGCAAAGTGCTGGCCGAGCGCGGCGGAGCCTTTGCCCGGGTTGATGCCGCAGAACACCACGTGCAGGTGGTCGGCGAGGATGTCTTCGAGGCGGTCGCTCATGTTGATTCTGCCTGTAAATGGGTCAGCAGCCACTCGGTAAAGCGGCGCGCGAGCGGATCATGCTCACTGTCGCGATGGGTCAAGAGGGCCCAGTTGGGGCTGCGAATGGTGGCGTCTGCCAACGGTGTGAGCAAGCTATCTTCCTGCGCTGCGGCGCACTATGCCGAAGACCGTTCGACCTCGCGTTATCGCCAGCGCGCCGTGGCTTACCTGGATGTGGTGACTGCCCAATTGGCGGCGCTGCAGCGAATTACACCTGCAAACTCAGCCATTGAGCGCTAATGTAGGCGCTGATCAAAGCGCTGGGTGACGGGTGGAACGTGGCTCAATTGGCTGCGTCGAACCCTATTTAAACCAAGGAGAAGTCAGCATGACCGAGTACGTACCTCCGAAAGTCTGGACCTGGGACAGCGAAAGCGGCGGCACCTTTGCCAGCATCAACCGGCCTATCGCCGGTGCCACGCATGAGCAGGCACTGCCGGTCGGCAAGCACCCACTGCAACTGTATTCCCTGGCCACGCCCAATGGGCAGAAGGTCACGATTCTGCTGGAAGAGCTGTTGGCCCTGGGGCATGCCGGCGCGGAATACGATGCATGGTTGATCAAGATCGGTGACGGTGATCAGTTCGGCAGCGGCTTTGTTGCGGTGAACCCGAACTCGAAGATCCCGGCATTGCTGGATCGCAGTGGTGATACGCCGATTCGGGTGTTTGAGTCGGGTGCGATTTTGCAGTACCTGGCGCAGAAGTTTGGGGCGTTCTTCCCCACCGAACCTGCGGCGCGTGCGGAGTGTTTGTCGTGGTTGTTCTGGCAGATGGGCAGCGCGCCGTATCTGGGCGGTGGGTTTGGGCATTTTTATGCGTATGCGCCGAGCAAGATGGAGTACGCGATCAATCGGTTTGCCATGGAGACCAAGCGTCAGCTGGATGTGCTGGATCAGCGTTTGGCGGTGAGTGAGTATATTGCCGGGGACGAGTACACCATTGCCGATATTGCGATTTGGCCTTGGTATGGTGGGTTGGTCAAAGGCCGTTTGTATGGGGCGTCGGCGGAGTTTCTGTCGGTGCATGAATATAAACATGTGCTGCGCTGGGCTGAGGCGATTGAGGCGAGGCCGGCGGTGCAGCGGGGGCGGCGGGTGAATCGGGTTTCTGGGGAGCCTGCGGAGCAGTTGCGTGAGCGGCATGATGCGAGTGATTTGGACTGAGTACATATCCGTTGCGGCGGTAACGGCTTCGTATGGTTTCGCTCTTGCAGCGGGTCACTTTTGGCTGGGCCGGCATTCCGGGCTCTTTTCCAAAAGTGACCCGCCGTAAGGGCGGAACCCATATCAGCCGTTACCCAAATAACGGATATGTACTCGATCAAACCCCCGTCCGACTACCGGCTATTGTCAGGAATTTCCCACAAGAGTACAAATGTACTCCATGACAACCCTGACCCCCCGCCGCACCGCCATCCTGACCTTCATTCGCGACCGTATCGCGCAACAAGGCCAACCCCCCAGCCTCGCCGAGATCGCCGAGGCGTTCGGCTTCGCCTCGCGCAGCGTCGCCCGCAAGCACGTGGTGGCGCTCACCGAAGCCGGCTTCATCGAGGTCAACCCCAACCAGGCCCGTGGCATTCGCCTGCTTAACCAGCCGGCTCGTCCCGAATGGCTGGACGTGCCCGTGCTCGGCCGCGTCGCCGCCGGCTTGCCCATCGGCGCCGACGCCGAAGTGCACAACCGCCTGCAACTCGACCCCGCCACCTTCGCGAAAACCCCGGACTACCTGCTGCGGGTCCAGGGCGATTCAATGATCGAAGACGGCATCCTCGACGGCGACCTGGTCGGTGTACGCCGCAGCGCCGAAGCCTTGAACGGCCAGATCGTGGTGGCGCGCCTGGACGGCGAAGTCACCATCAAACGCTTCGAACGCCACGGCGAGCATGTGCGCCTGCTGCCGCGTAACCCCGCGTATCAACCCATCGTGGTCGGGCCCGATCAGGACCTGGCCATCGAAGGGGTGTTCTGCGGCCTGGTGAGGCAAGGCTGATGGGCGCCGTCGTTGCCCTGGACTCGCTGTTCAATGGCGGCCGAGTCTGGAAGGGCCGGCCTGCCGCGCCACCGGCCAGCGTGCACCCCACCGGGCTTGCGGCGCTGGATGCGGTGCTGCCCAGCGGCGGCTGGCCGGAGGCGGCCCTGAGCGAAATCCTGATGGCCAAGGAAGGGGTCGGCGAATTGCAATTGGTGTTGCCGACCCTGGCGCGCTTATCAAAGGCTGGCGAGCGCATCGTGCTGGTCGCGCCACCTTACACGCCGTACCCGCACGCCTGGCAGAACGCCGGGGTGGATTTGCGTCAGCTCTCGGTGATCCAGGCCGAGGAGCGCGATGCCTTGTGGGCGGTAGAGCAATGCCTGCGTTCCGGCAGCTGCGGCGCGGTGTTGTGCTGGCCGCGCAAGGCCGATGACCGTGCCCTGCGCCGCTTGCAGGTGGCGGCCGAAACCGGGCAGACCCTGGCGTTTGCCTGGCGCTCTTTACAGGAGGCGGTCAATGCATCGCCCGCCGCCTTGCGCCTGGCCGTTGAGGCAAAACCTGCGCAAGTGCGGGTGCTCAAGTGCCGCGGCGGGTTGGCCCATCCGGCGCCGATTGCGCTGGCGGGGCACTGAGGTTGCCATGCGCTGGGTGTGTATTGTCTTCCCGCAATTGGCGCTGGACGGGGTGCAGCGTGTGCATCCCGAGCCCGAGCAACCGCTGGCGCTGCTGGCCGGCACGCCGCAGCGCCGCGTGCTGCAAACCGTCAATGACGCCGCGCGCGCCTTGGGTTTGCGCCCCGGGCAATCGCTGACCGCCGCGCATGCCCTGGCCAAGACCTTCGCCAGCGCCGAATACGACCCCGCAGAGATCGAGCGCTGGCAGCAGTTTCTCGCGGCCTGGGCCTACCGTTTCAGTTCCCAGGTCAGCGTGTATTACCCGCGCGCCTTGTTGTTCGAGATCGAGTCGAGCCTGGGCCTGTTCGGGCCGTGGCCGCAGTTCGAGGCGCGGTTGCGCCAGGAGCTGACCGAGCTGGGGTTTCGCCACCGTATCGTTGCCGCACCCAACCCGGCATCGGCGCGGGTGCTGGCGAATAGTTACGATGGCCTGGCCGTGGCCGATGAGCACGCGTTGCACCAAGCCCTGGCGCCACTGCCGATTGATCGCGCCGGCCTTGACCCGCAGGCCGCCACCGCCTTGTCGCGCATGGGCCTGCGCACGCTGGCCCAGGTGCAGGCGTTGCCCCGGCATACCCTGGCGCGGCGTTTTGACGCCAGCTTGCTCAAGCACTTGGATGCACTGACCGGGCAGCGGCCGCTGCCACTGGCGTTCTATCAGCCGCCGGACCAGTTCGATGTGCGCATCGAGTTGAATTTCGACGTGCAATCCCACCAGGCGCTGCTGTTTCCCTTGCGCCGCCTGACCGGTGATCTGTCTGCCTTCCTTTGCGGGCGCGACAGTGGCGTGCAGCGTTTCGACCTGCACTTGGAACACGCCCAGGCGCCCGACAGCGTGATCAAGGTCGGCCTGCTCAGCGCCGAGCGTGAACCGGCGATGCTCTTCGAACTGGCCCGTGGCCGCCTGGAACAGGTGCAAGTCACCTCGCCGGTACGCGGCTTTCGCCTGGTGGCCCAGGACCTGCCGGTGTTCGTGCCGCAGCGCCAGGACTTGTTCGACGACCGCCCGCAACAGACTTTGCCCTGGGAGCAACTGCGCGAACGCCTGCGCGCACGTCTTGGCGATGAAGCGGTGCAAGGCTTGCGTTTTCATGCCGACCACCGCCCCGAATGCGCCTGGCAAGCCGCCGCCGATAACCGCGCGTGCCAAAGCTTGAGCAAGGTGCAACGCCCCGGTTGGCTGCTGCACGAACCGACCTTGCTGGCCGAGCAGGGCGTACAGATTTTGATGGGCCCGGAACGCATCGAGTCCGGCTGGTGGGATGGCGCCGATATTCGCCGCGACTATTACCTGATCCAGACCCGCGCCGGGCAGCAAGGCTGGGCCTATCGCACCGTGGGGCAAAGCGATGGGCTGTGGCTGCAAGGCTGGTTTGCATGAGCTACGCCGAGCTGCATTGCCTGTCCAATTTCAGCTTCCAACGCGGCGCGTCGAGTGCGCTGGAGCTGTTCGAGCGCGCCAAGCGCCAGGGTTATAGCGCCTTGGCGATCACCGATGAATGCACTTTATCGGGCATCGTGCGCGCCTGGCAGGCGGCGAAGGCGGTGGACTTGCCGCTGATTATCGGCAGCGAGGTGCGCATCGAGAACGGCCCGAAACTGGTGCTGCTGGTGCAGGACCTCAGCGGCTACCAACACCTGTGCCGCCTGATCACCCTGGCCCGACGCCGCGCCGAAAAAGGCCGCTATCGCCTGCTACAGGAAGACTTCGACCAGCCACTGCCGGGGTTGCTGGCATTGTGGGTCGCCGAAGACAGCGACACCCAAGCCTCGATCCAATGGCTGCGCCGCACCTTCGCCGAACGGCTGTGGCTGGCGGTGCACCTGCATTGCGGCCAGGACGATGCGCGCCATCTGGTGCAGCGCCTGGCCCTGGCCGCCAGCCTGCATATTCCGGCGGTGGCCTGCGGCGATGTGCACATGCATGCGCGTGGCCGCCGTGCCCTGCAAGACACCATGACCGCGATCCGCCATCACGTCACGGTGGCCGACGCCGGCACGCGCCTGCACCCCAATGGCGAGCGGCATCTGCGCAGCCTCGACGCCTTGGCCGCGCTGTACCCGCAAGCCTTGCTCGACGAAACCCTGGCTATCGCGCGGCGCTGCACCTTCGACTTGAGCCAGTTGCGTTACCACTACCCGCGCGAGCTGGTACCCGCAGGCCAGGATGCGAAATCCTGGCTGCGCCAGCTCACCGAAGAGGGCATCGCCCAGCGCTGGCCCCAGGGTGTCGACGCCAAGACCTTGCAGCAGATCAACCATGAGCTGGAGCTGATCAGCGAGCTGGGCTACGAGAGCTATTTCCTCACCGTGCATGACATCGTGCGCTTCGCCCGCAGCCGCTCGATCCTGTGCCAGGGCCGGGGTTCGGCGGCCAACTCGGCGGTGTGTTTTGCCTTGGGCATCACCGAGATCAACCCGAGCCTGATGAACATGCTGTTCGAGCGCTTCCTGTCCAAGGAGCGCAACGAGCCGCCGGATATCGACGTCGACTTCGAACACGAACGCCGCGAAGAAGTGCTGCAGTACGTGTTCCAGCGCTACGGCCGCACCCGAGCAGCGTTGACGGCGGTGGTCAGCAGCTACCACGCGGCTGGCGCGGTGCGCGATGTGGCCAAGGCCCTCGGCTTGCCGCCGGACCAGATCAACGCCTTGGCTGAATGCTGCGGGCGCTGGAGTGAAGACGCACCGCCCTTGGAGCGCCTGCGCGAAGGCGGCTTCGACCCGCAAAGCCCGATCCTGCGCCGCGTGCTCACGCTCACCCAGCAATTGATCGGCTTCCCCCGGCACCTGTCCCAGCACCCCGGCGGTTTTGTGATTTCCGAATACCCGTTGGACACCCTGGTGCCGGTGGAAAACGCCGCCATGGCCGAGCGCACCATCATCCAGTGGGACAAGGACGACCTCGATGCCGTCGGCCTGCTCAAGGTGGATATCCTCGCGTTAGGCATGCTCAGCGCGATCCGCCGCTGCTTCGATTTACTGCGCCGCCACCGCAACTTGGACTTGGCCTTGGCGAGCATCCCCAAGGAAGACCCCGCCACCTACGCGATGATCAGCAAGGCCGACACCATCGGTGTGTTCCAGATCGAGTCGCGGGCGCAGATGTCGATGCTGCCCAGGCTCAAGCCGCAAACTTTCTATGACCTGGTGATTGAGGTCGCTATCGTGCGGCCCGGGCCGATCCAGGGCGGCATGGTGCATCCGTACCTGCGGCGGCGGAACAAGGAAGAGCCCACCACCTATCCGTCGCCGCAGCTTGAGGCCGTGTTAAAGCGCACTTTGGGCGTGCCGCTGTTCCAGGAGCAGGTCATGCAGATCGCCATGGTTGCCGCCGATTATGGCCCCGGTGAGGCCGACCAGTTGCGCCGCTCTATGGCGGCCTGGAAACGCCACGGCGGGCTGGAACCGCATCAGGCGCGCCTGCGCACCGGCATGCTCAAAAACGGTTACAGCGAGGAATTTGCCGCGCAGATTTTCGAGCAGATCAAAGGCTTTGGCAGCTATGGTTTCCCCGAGTCCCACGCGGCCAGTTTCGCCTTGCTGACGTACGCCAGTTGCTGGCTCAAATGCCATGAACCGGCGGCCTTCGCCTGTGCACTGATCAACAGCTGGCCGATGGGCTTCTACAGCCCGGACCAGATCCTGCAGGATGCGCGGCGTCATCGCTTGCAGATTCGCCCGGTGGATGTGCTGGCCAGTGACTGGGATTGCAGCCTGGAACCCATCGACGGCCAGCAACCGGCGATTCGTATGGGGTTGCGCATGATCTCGGGGTTTCGCGAGGAGGATGGCCGGCGCATCGAAGCGGCCCGCCAGCGCCGGGCGTTCAGCGACATTGCCGACCTCGACGAGCGCGCCGGGCTGGATGCCCGCGCCCAGGCGTTGCTGGCGGACTCGGGCGCCTTGCGGGCCCTGGCTGGCAACCGGCACAAGGCGCGCTGGGAGGTGGCGGGCGTGCATAAGCAGCTGGGGCTGTTTGCTGGCCTGCCCAGCCCCGATGAAGCGCTGGTGGAACTGCCTGCCCCTACGGTCGGCGAGGACCTGCACGCCGACTATGCCACGGTGGGTACCACCCTCGGCCCGCATCCGTTGGTGTTGTTGCGTGCTGAGTTGCGTAAGCGCCGCTGCCGCAGTTCCCAGGAGCTGATGACGGTGGAGCATGGGCGCAATGTCAGCGTCGCGGGGTTGGTCACCGGTCGACAGCGCCCGGGCACCGCCAGCGGGGTGACCTTTGTCACGCTGGAGGATGAATTCGGCAACCTCAATGTGGTGGTCTGGCGCCACCTGGCCGAGCGTCAGCGCCAGGCATTAATCGGTTCACGACTGTTGAAAGTCGACGGGCGCTGGGAAGCTGTAGGCGAGGTGCGGCACCTGATTGCCGGGCGCCTGAGCGACCTGACGCCGCTGTTGGAAGGCATTCATGTGCGCAGCCGAGATTTTCACTGAGGCCAGTGGTTTTTGCCGGCATTACCCCCTAACGTATACCCAGTGAAACCATCTGCTGCTGGCGTGCTCCAAAACTTGCGACTGCCCTCTCTTTGCACAGAGCCAACCGATGCAATTTTTATCTAACCCCTACGGCTGTGAAGGCTGGTCTGGTGAAATGGCCCGGCGTATTCGTGCCTTCGATTGGTCGAGCACTGACCTGGGCGCGATCGACAGCTGGAGCACCAGCCTGGCCTGCAACGTGCAGATGATGCTGGCCTCGCCCATACCGATGGTGATGCTCTGGGGCCCGGCGGGGCACATGATCTACAACGACAGCTATTCGGTGCTTGCCGGCGGGCGGCACCCGTATTTGCTCGGTACGCCCGTGGAGCAGGGCTGGCCTGAAGTGGCCGAGTTCAACCGCTATGTGCTGGACACTTGCCTGGCGGGCGGCACGTTGTCGTTCAACAACAAAGAACTGGTGCTGCTGCGCAACGGCAAGCCCGAAGATGTGTGGATGGACCTTTACTACAGCCCCATCGCCGGCGATAACCAGCAACCGGCCGGGGTGCTGGCGATTGTGGTGGAGACCACCGCGCACGTGAACTCCGAGCGCCTGCGCCAGGAATTGACCCATAACCTGGAGCAACGCGTGGCTGCCGAAGTGCAGGCGCGTTCCGCCGCCGAAGCGCAACTGCGCCAATCGCAGAAGCTTGAAGCGATTGGGGGCCTCACCGGCGGCGTGGCCCACGACTTCAACAACCTGCTGCAAGTGATCGCTGGCAACCTGCACCTGCTGGCCCGGCATGAACCGGAAAACGCCCAGGTGCAGCGGCGTGTCACGGCCGCCATCGCGGCGGTGGAGCGCGGCGCCAAACTGTCTTCGCAACTGCTGGCCTTTGCCCGCCGTCAACCGCTGTCGCCGGCGGTCTATAACCCTCAGCGCATTTATGCCGGGTTGGTCGAACTGCTGCAGCGTGCGTTGGGCGAAACCATCCATATCGATGTGCAACTGCCCCAGGATTCCTGGTGCATCAACGTCGACCGCAACCAGTTGGAAAACGCGCTGCTCAACCTGGCGATCAATGCCCGCGATGCCATGCAAGGCGAGGGCGTGATCCGCATTACCGGCGAAAACATCCTCCTCAACCCCGACGACTGTGCAGGTAAGAGCCTCCTGCCGGGCGAGTACGTGCGCCTGGCCGTCACGGATATCGGCAGGGGCATGTCGGCGGCGATCCTGGCGCGGGTGTTCGAGCCTTTTTTTACCACCAAACGTGAGGGCCACGGCACTGGCCTGGGCCTGAGCATGGTATTTGGTTTTGTGCGCCAAAGCGGCGGGCATGTGGAGGTGTGGAGCGAGGAGGGCAGGGGCACGGTGGTGCAGATGTATTTCCCGCGCAGCCTCGGCGAGGAAAGCCACGACACCGAGGTTGACCCTGTGCTGCATACGGGTGGCCAGGAGACGATCCTGGTGGTCGAGGACAATGCTGACGTACGCGTGACGGTAGTGGATTTGCTCGAACAGTCGGGCTACACCGTGCTCACCGCCGAAGACGGCGACCGCGCGATGCAAACGTTGCTGGGCGGCGTACAACCGGACCTGATTTTTACCGATGTGGTGATGCCCGGCCGGATAAAAAGTACCGACCTGGCTGACTGGGCCCGCGCCCAGGTGCCGCCGGTGGCGGTGCTGTTCACCTCCGGGCATACCCGCGACATTCTCTCCAGCAATCACCTGCTGAGCCCCGACATTCACCTGCTGAGCAAGCCCTACAGCCCCGAAGCCTTGACGCAACGGGTGCGCAGCGTGCTCACCGCCAGACAAGGTTGCCCATGACTTCACAGCGCAACATCCCTCCCATCACTGCCCAGCGCCCAGGTTTTGTCCGGGTGCGCGGCGCCCGCGAACACAACCTGCGTAACGTCGATGTGGACATTCCCCGGGATGCCCTGGTGGTGTTCACCGGCGTCTCGGGCTCCGGCAAATCATCCTTGGCGTTTTCCACGGTGTATGCCGAGGCCCAGCGGCGTTATTTCGAATCGGTAGCGCCCTATGCGCGACGCCTGATCGATCAGGTCGGCGTGCCGGACGTGGACTCCATCGAAGGCCTGCCACCGGCTGTGGCCCTGCAACAGCAGCGCGGCACGCCGAGTGCGCGCTCTTCGGTGGGCAGCGTTACCACCTTGTCGAGCCTGATCCGCATGCTGTACTCCCGCGCCGGCAGCTATCCGCAGGGGCAGGCGATGCTGTACGCCGAGGACTTTTCACCGAACCTGCCCCAAGGCGCGTGCCCGCAATGCCATGGGCTGGGCCGGGTGTACGAAGTGACCGAGGCGCTGATGGTGCCCGACCCGTCCTTGACCATCCGTCAACGCGCGGTGGCGTCTTGGCCGTTGGCGTGGCAGGGGCAAAACCTGCGCGACATCCTCGTGACCCTGGGTTACGACGTGGATATCCCATGGCGCGAGCTGCCGAAAAAGCAGCGCGACTGGATCCTGTTCACCGAAGAAACCCCCACCGTGCCGGTGTACGCAGGCTTCACCCCTGAACAGACTCGCGACGCACTCAAGCGCAAGCTCGAGCCGAGCTACCAAGGCACTTTCAGTGGCGCGCGGCGCTACATCCTGCACACCTTCACCCACACCCAAAGTGCGCTGATGAAAAAGCGCGTGTCGCAGTTCATGCAAGGCAGTGCCTGCCCGGTGTGCGAGGGCAAACGGCTGACCCAGGCGGCGCTGTCGGTGAAGTTCGCCGGGGTGGATATTGGTGAGTTGTCGCAGCTGTCATTGTCGCAACTGGCCGAGTTGCTGCGCCCGGTCGCGGCGGGGCAGGACAAAATGAAACTGTCGGTGGAAAAGCGCCTGGCCGCGCAGCGTATCGCTCAGGATTTGCTGGAGCGGGTCAGCACCTTGACTGAATTGGGCCTGGGTTATCTGTCTTTGGAGCGCAGCACACCGACCTTGTCCTCCGGCGAGTTGCAGCGCCTGCGGCTGGCCACGCAATTGGGCTCGCAGTTATTCGGCGTGATCTATGTGCTGGATGAGCCGTCGGCGGGCCTGCACCCGGCGGATGGCGAAGCGTTGTTCACCGCGCTTGAGCGTCTGAAAGCGGCGGGCAATTCGTTGTTCGTGGTGGAGCATGACCTGGAAACCATGCGCCGCGCCGACTGGCTGATCGATGTGGGGCCGGCGGCCGGCGAGCACGGTGGGCAAGTGCTCTACAGCGGCCCGCCAGCGGGCTTGGCGGATGTCGAGGCATCGCAGACGCGCGAGTATCTGTTTACCGAGCAGCGCCCTTCGAGTCAGGCGCGTCGTGAGCCTTCCGGCTGGTTGAAGCTCAAAGGCGTGACACGCAATAACCTCAATGACCTGAACGTGGATTTCCCGCTGGGCTGCTTCACGGCAGTGACCGGGATTTCCGGCTCGGGCAAATCCAGCCTGGTCAGCCAGGCGTTGCTGGAACTGGTGGGCATTGGCCTGGGCCGCGTTGTGGAAAACGACGAAGAACCCAGCCTGGAAGACGCCACCCCACAAACCAGCGGTGGGCGTATCAGTGCCGGGCTGGAGCACATCCGCCGTCTGGTGCAGGTAGACCAGAAACCCATCGGCCGCACCCCGCGCTCTAACCTGGCAACCTACACCGGGCTGTTCGACAACGTGCGCAAACTGTTCGCCGCCACACCGGCTGCGAAGAAGCGCCACTACGATGCTGGGCAGTTCTCCTTCAACGTCGCCAAGGGCCGCTGCCCGAATTGCGAGGGTGAAGGGTTTGTCAGCGTCGAGTTGCTGTTTATGCCGAGCGTGTATGCGCCGTGCCCGACGTGCCACGGTGCGCGTTATAACCCGGACACCCTGGCGATCAAATGGCAGGGCTTGAGCATCGCCCAGGTGCTGGCGCTGACGGTGGAACAGGCGGTGGAGGTGTTTGCCGAACAGCCGGGGGTGTTGCGTTCGCTGCAGGTGCTGCGCGATATCGGCCTGGGTTATTTGCGTTTGGGCCAGCCGGCGACGGAACTGTCCGGCGGTGAGGCGCAGCGCATCAAGCTCGCGACCGAACTGCAACGCAATGCACGGGGCGCCACCTTGTACGTGCTGGATGAGCCGACGACCGGGCTGCACCCACGGGATGTGGACCGCTTGCTCAGGCAGCTGAATCATCTGGTGGACGCCGGGCATACGGTGGTGGTTGTGGAGCATGAAATGCGCGTGGTGGCGCAGAGTGACTGGGTGATTGATATCGGCCCGGGGGCGGGGGATTTGGGCGGGAAGGTGGTTGTCAGTGGCACGCCGCAGAAGGTGGCGAAAAGCAAGGTTAGCCGTACTGCGCCGTTTCTGAGCCGAGAGCTGATTTAACTAGCTATGAGGTCGAAATGTGGGGGCGGGCTTGCCTGGTATCTTCACATCTTTTTTTCGAATTGAATTGTGTGGTTGTTTTGGGGGGCGCTGGGTACATATCCGTTATTTGGGTGATGGCTGATATGGGTTCCGCTCTTACAGCGGCTCACTTTTGAAAAGCGCAAAAGTAAGCAAAACGCTCTTGCCCCACCACTCGGCACCTCGCTTAGGCTCGGTGTGCCCTCACTCCGGCTTTGGAGCGGGGGCCGCCGCCATGGGCCATCCTTGGCCCATCGCGGCTAAACCGGCGTCCTGCCGGTTTACCCCCGCTCCAAAGCCTGCGTTCGGCCAGCGTGGTTTAACGGGGCGCCTAAGATCAAGATCAAAAGCAAGAGCACGGCGGCCTAGTAGCCGACCTGAGTGGTTAGATCAAAAGCAAAGCCGAGGCGGCCTGACAGCCGACCTGATATTTGAAACTGAACTCAATCAAATGTGGGAGCTGGCTTGCCTGCGATGGCATCAACTGGTTATGCCTGATACACCGAGGTGCCTGCATCGCAGGCAAGCCAGCTCCCACAGAAAAGCAGAGCACTGCGGTGCTGGCAGCCGAGTTCGGTCAAAAGTGTGGGAGCGAGCAAGCCCGCTCCCACAGTTGGATCTCGGTACATCAGACAGAGAATGTGGTGCTCTGCTTCTGCCCTGCTTTTGCTTCAACCACTCAGGTCGGCTACTAGGCCGCCGTGCTCTTGCTTTTGATCTTGATCTTGATCTGAGGCGCCCCGTTAACCACGATGGCCGAACGCAGGCTTGAATCCGTGGGTAACCCGGCAGGACGCCGGGTTAGCCGCGATGGGCCAAGGATGGCCCATGGCGGCGGCCCACGGATTCAAGCCGGAGTGAGGGCATGCCGAGCCTAGGCGAGGCACCGAGTGGTGGGGCAAGAGCCCTTTTGGTTACTTTTGGGGCTCTTTTCCAAAAGTGACCCGCTGTAAGAGCGGAACCAATAGCAGCCGTTACCGCAGCAACGGATATGTACTCAATCCACCTAACCCCTCACAGGCTAAGCTCAACTTAAAGAGTTGCGTAAATATCTATGCTGCGATGACTGATACATCGGTCAAAGCAGTATCGACTGACAGCCCGCCATCGCAGGCAAGCCAGCTCCCACAGTCTTTGATCAGTGTTGAGTCAGTTGAATCTGCTCTTTAGCCAGCTTCACCACATTCTCCACCGTAAACCCAAATTTCTCCTGCAACTTGGCCAACGGCGCCGACGCGCCAAAGCTGTTCATCACCACCTTGGCGCCGGTCTGCCCGACATACCGGTCCCAACCCAATGGCCCGGCCTGTTCCACCACCACGCGCGCTTTCACCGCCGGCGGTAACACGCTGTCGCGGTAAGCCTGGTCCTGTTCTTCAAACAGCTCCCAGCTCGGCATCGACACCACTTGTGCCGAGATCCCTTGGCCTTTCAACTGCTCATACGCCGCCACCGCCAGGCTGACTTCACTGCCCGTCGCCAACAGCAGAACCTTCGGCTTGTCAGCACCCGCCAACACATAAGCGCCCTTGGCCGCGCCAGACGCCGCCGCATATTGGGTACGGTCCAACGTCGGCAATGCCTGACGCGACAACACCACACAACTCGGCCGATGAGTTTGCGCCAGGGCGACCTTCCACAACTCCAGGGTTTCGTTGGCATCGCCTGGCCGTAAGGTCAGCAACCCCGGCGTTGCACGCAGTTGCGTCAGATGCTCGATAGGCTGATGCGTCGGCCCATCTTCACCCACGCCAATCGAGTCATGGGTAAACACGAACACCACCGGCAACTCCATGATCGCCGCCAGGCGGATCGGCGGTTTCATGTAGTCGCTGAACACCAAGAACGTCGAGGTGTACGGCCGCAGGTAGGACAGCGCCATGCCATTGGCAATCGCGCCCATGGCGTGCTCGCGGATGCCGAAGTGCAGGTTGCGACCGCTGTAGTCGTCAGCACTGAAACGCCCGGCACCGTCAAAGGTGAGGTTGGTCTTGGTTGAAGGCGACAAGTCCGCCGAACCGCCGAGCAGCCAGGGGATGTGCTGGGCAAAGGCATTCAATACCTCGCCACCGGCGGCACGGCTGGCCACGCCCTTGGCGTCGGTGTCGAAGCTGGGCAGCTCATTTTGGCACTGCTCGGGCATTTCGCCTGCGCGCATGCGGCGCAGTTCATCCGCCAGTTCCGGTTCGTACTGTTCCAGCTGTGACAACCGCGCATTCCACTCTTCATACAACGGCTTGCTGCGCTCCAGCAGGGCGTCACGCAAAACGCTGCGGGCTTCGTCGGGCACCAGGAAATTGGAGTCTTCGGGCCAGCCGTAGGCGGCCTTGGTTAGGCGGATTTCGTCCGCGCCCAACGGCTCACCATGGGCGGCGGCGGTGTTGTGTTTGTGCGGCGAGCCATAGCCGATCACGCTGTCGACCACAATCAGGGTCGGCGCGCCGGTATTCGCTTTGAAGGTCTCCAGCGCCGTGCTCAAGGCCTGCAAGTCATTCGCGTCGGTAACGTGCAAGGTGTGCCAGCCGTAGGCCTGGAAACGCTTGATCACATCCTCACTGAACGCCAGCTCGGTGTGGCCCTCGATGCTGATGGTGTTGTTGTCGTAGATCCAGCACAGGTTATCCAGCTTCAAGTGCCCGGCCATCGACGCCGCTTCGCTGCTGATGCCTTCCATCATGTCGCCGTCACCGCACAGGGTGTAGACGTTGTAGTCGAACAGCACCTTGTCGTCGCGGTTAAAGCGCTGGCCCAGCCAACGCTCGGCCATGGCCATACCGACACTGTTGGCGCAGCCCTGGCCCAGCGGGCCGGTGGTGGTTTCAACGCCGGTGGTCATGCGGTACTCGGGATGGCCTGGGGTTTTGGAGCCCATCTGCCGGAATTGCTTGATATCGTCCAGGCTGATCGCCGGTTGGCCGGAGCGTTTGCCGTGGGCGTCAATCTCCACCACGCCGGCCAAGTGCAGCAGCGAGTAGAGCAGCATGGAGGCATGCCCCACCGACAACACAAAGCGGTCACGGTTAGGCCAGTCGGGGTGCTCGGGGTGATAACGCAGGAACCGGCTCCACAACGTGTAGCCCACCGGCGCCAAGCCCATGGGCGTGCCCGGGTGGCCGGAATTGGCCTTCTGCACGGCATCCATGGCCAGGGTGCGAATAGTGTTGATGCATTGGGTGTCGACAGCAGTGGCAGCGTGAGTCATAAAACCGTTCTCCCTCAGGTGGCGATCTACAGTGGAGGGCAGGGTGCGGCAAAGGTTTGATCCCATCGCCCACCTTGCGACGAACGGGGATGCATTGACTCAAGACATGACAAGACCCCTTGGAATGGGCTAGCTTCAAGAGCGTAGGCCATTGATCAACGTGCGGAGGTACTCCATGCCAGTGAAACACGACCTGTTGCAGGACCTGGGTTTGAGTAAAGAAACTGTCGACGAGCGCCGGGCAAAAAATCCCCATCTGAATGCGCTGTTTGATAAATACAAAACCGTCGATGACTTGGTGGTGACTGCTGAAAAAGCAGCTGGCAGCGATGAGGAACTGCGCAAGTTGAAGGAGAAGCGCTTGCTGGTTAAAGACGAGATTGTGCAGCACTTGGGCTAAATCAACGCCCGCGCTCCTACAGGGGCGCGGACATATTTGTTCAGAATTGCCTGAGGGACAGCGCGCTTTTGCGTGTTTATGATGCGCCCCGTCCACCCGGCTCTGGGGACTGTTGTGGCGCAAGGATTGCGCTGGTGAGCCGGGCGGACACTCTCATTTCATGCCAGTAGCGCTTGGGTGCATTCATCTATAGAGCGTTGCTGCGTCTCGCCATACAGCTTCAACTCATCAATCGTCTTGCGGCCCAGCGCCTTCTCGAATTCGGCCTGGTTCGAACTCGCCGCGTAGTGACTTTGCGCCGCATCCCCAAGGTTCGACTGAAAGATCCCCGCCGCACTCACCGGCAGAAAATCCTCATACACCAACGGTTCCACGTCGACGTGGCCGGCAGCAATCAGCGCCTCCAAGGTTTTCGGCTGATCGGCTTGGCCGTGTGCCGCCAGGCCTTGCTCGGTGGCGAAATAGCGAAAGTACGCCAGGCCCTGTTCGCGCATCTGCGTGTGGTTGTCGGGGAAGGCCGCGAAGTGTTGCTCCATCAAGTGCACATAACGTGCGGCGTTGGCCTCACTGGGAAAAGCCCCCAGTTCATCGCGCGCGGCGTTCAGCAGTTGGTCGTACAGGGCGCGGCCCTTGGGCGTCAACGCGACACCGCGTTGTTCAATTTCGCCGAAGCGCGCGCTGTGGCTGCCTTGGGCGTCGGTGAAGGCGATGGGCTCGTCGAGGGCCTTGAAGCTGGTCTGGCGCAGCAGGATCGGGCAGTGGCGGCGCGGCGGGCCTTCGATCACGGCCTTGGGGGTGATGCCTTTGCCGGGCATCGCGGCCTGCACCTTGTCGATGTCCAGCGTGCGCGGGGTCAGGTGGTTGATGTGCGGGCCCTTGAAGGCCACCACGTCGGCGATCAGGCGGTGCTGGTCGCTCAACTGCTGGTACTGCTGGCCGGTGACGGTGGCGGTGTGGTGCCAGCGGAAGGTTTCCAGGGCCTGGCGGATGAACGCTTCGGCATCAGGGGCGTTGAGGCCGCCGTCGCGTTCGGCTTGTTCGATCAACGCCAAGGCGCCTGGGGTGAAGATCTTGCGCTTAGCCAGCGCGCTTTCGGCGAAGGCGCGCAGTTCGAGGTTTTCGATCAGTTCCAGGCGCAGCAACGAGGTAAATACGCGGAACGGGCTGATCTGCAGCGAGCGTTCATGCACGGCGCGAAAGGCGGTGGAATGCACGGGCACGCCCGCCGGGGTCAGGTCGTAGTAGCCCACCGGTTGCATGCCCATCACCGCAAACAGGCGGCCGATGGTTGCCAGCTCAAAGGCAGTGCCCAGGCGGATGGCGCCGTGGCGCTCCTTGTCCAGGCGCTCGATTTCGCCGGTGCGGCGCAGCTGCCGGGCCAAGCTCGAATCACTGGCCAGCACCTGGGTATTGGTCTCGGCCACCAGCGCCATCAACGCCCCATACAGCGGGACTTCATCTCGGTACATGTCGGACATGGCCTTGGAGAAGCCTTTGCGGATCTCGTCGGGGCTGACATGTGCGGTGGTTGGCATAGAAAAATTCCTGATGGCTATTGTGATGAGCGTGGCCTGCCTCTGATTTTGTTGAGCTTGGGGGCGGCTTGCAAACGAAGATTCCTCTGGACTTCATTCTGCAAATGAATGAGATGACGTGAATATGACAAAAAACAGCAACGGTAAAATTTCATTTTCGCAGCCCCTTTCCTAACAAATTCTTCACGAGGTGCGCCCCGGTCCTCATGAAACAATCGTCACGTTTGTAGGGATGAAAACGCCGTTTTGCACACAACGTACATAAAAAAATGTTTAGGGGCCGTCACACATGAAAACTTCTACACTGGCGTTATCCATCACCGCCGCATTGCTCGCACAACAAGCCTGCGCGGATGATTTTGGGCTCGGCTCACTGGGCACGGGCACAGGTCACAGTGGCTTTGTTGAAGACAGCCATGCGGCGGTCAGTTCGCGGACCATGTACTACAGCGCAGATAACCGCTCGGGGACCAACAACGATCTGCGCGAAGCCGCGACCTTGCTGCGTTTCGACTACAAATCCGGCTACACCCAAGGCACCCTTGGCGTCGGTTTCGACGTGATGGCGTTCGGCGCCTTGCGTCTTGATGGTGGCGACGGCCACGCCGCTGGCCCAGGCCTGGCGGGGAACGGCAACAGCTTCTTCCCGACCAAAAACAACGGCACCGAGCCTGCCGACAGCTTCGGCCGCGCGGCGGGTAACGTGAAGTTCCGGATTTCCCAGACTGAGTTGCACGTGGGTGGCGGTTTGGCCCCGGTGCTGCCGATCCTGGTCTCCAACGACAGCCGTGTTGCGCCGCAGACCTTTGACGGCGGCATCCTCACCTCCAGCGACATTCCTAACGTGACCTTCACCGGCGGTGAGCTGAACAAGGCCGAAGGCCGTGCTTCGAGCAACTCCACGGGCTTGAGTGTGGCCGGTGGTACGCGTGACAGCGACAGCTTCAAGTTCGGTGGTGTGGACTACAAACCGTTCGGCTCGTCCGACAACGCCATCGCGAAAAACCTGACGTTGCAGTACTACTACGCCAACCTGCAGGACTTCTACAAACAGAACTATTTCGGCCTGGTCCACGTATTGCCGCTGGGCAATGACCAGTCGTTCAAGACTGACCTGCGCTACTTCGACAGCACCAGCGACGGCAAGAATGGCGAGAGCGGCTATGCGTTCAACAACAACGGTGGCTACGCCAAGCACGCCGGCGAAGTGGATAACAAAACCTACAGCGCCGCGTTCACCTACCAGTTGGGCGGCAGCAGCCTGATGCTCGGCCACATCGGCGTAAGCGACGATGGCGGCTTCGTATGGGTTAACCAGGGCAGCCTCGCCGACCCGCAACAACAAGGCGCCGGCGGCAGCGACTTCTACCTGTTCACCGACGCCGTGGTTGGCCAGTTCTCCCGTGCGGGTGAGCAAGTCAACTTTGGTCAGTACACGTATGACTTCAAGGCCTATGTACCCGGCCTGAAAGCGTCCGTGGCTTACCTGGACGGTACGGACATCAAGTCCAAGGTGGCCGGTGGCCCTGATCAGAAAGAAAACGAAACCGACTTGCGCCTGGATTACGTCGTGCAGGCCGGCCCGCTCAAAGGCTTTGGCACCACCTTCCGCACTGGTACGTATCACGGTCACAACACAGGTACTGCGGATCAGGATCAAACGCGCCTGATCTTCAACTATACCTACGCGATCTTCTAAGAAAGCGCGTGCTTTTACACAGTCGAAAAAGCGGAGGCCGCCTCATCAGCGGCCTCTTTTTTTGCGCGACTGGATGAGACTTCATGTGCATCGCAGCACGGATGGGTTCTACACTGCCCCTCACTTTGTCAGTGATGGAGGACCCAATGACGGCCACGCCCGTAACCAACATCCTTGAAACGATTGAAGGCCAACGCCTGGCAACGCAAGAGGCTGAGCGTTGGCGTGAGTGGGGCCCGTACTTGAGTGAACGCCAGTGGGGCACGGTGCGCGAAGACTACAGCGCAGACGGCGATGCCTGGGCCTACTTCCCCCATGAACATGCACGCAGCCGCGCCTACCGTTGGGGCGAGGACGGCTTGGCCGGTTTCAGCGACAAAGCGCAACGCTGGTGCCTGGGCCTGGCGCTGTGGAACGAGCGCGACGCGATCATCAAGGAGCGCCTGTTCGGCCTGAACAACGCCGAGGGCAACCACGGTGAAGACGTCAAGGAACTGTACTTTTTCGTCGATGGCGTACCGAGCCATGCCTACATGCGCATGCTCTACAAATACCCGCATGCGGCTTTTCCCTACGCCGACCTGACCACCGAGAACGCGCGCCGCGGGCTTGAGGATGCCGAGTACGAGATCCTCGACACTGGCGTGTTTGAAGACAACCGCTACTGCGATGTCAGCGTCGAATACGCCAAGCATCAGCCCGATGATATTTTCATGAAGGTCACCGTGCATAACCGCTCGGACCAGCCGACGCGTTTGCAGGTGCTGCCCCAACTGTGGGCCCGCAATGACTGGAGCTGGACCTTCGATGCGCCCAAGCCGCAGTTGCGCCTGGACGGCGAGCACGTGCTGGCCCAGCATCATGAACTTTCCGATCGCCACCTTAGCGCCTGGGGCCAGGACGGCGTGGAATGGTTGTTCTGCGAAAACGAGAGCAACTTTCCCACGCTGGGCGGGCAACCGGCGCCTGGGCCGTTCAAGGACGGCATCAATGATTACGTGGTAGGCGGCGTGCAATCGGCGATTCGCCGGGACGCCGGCACCAAGGTCGCCGCGCGTTTCATCCTCGAGCTGGCAGGCCTGGAAAGCAAAACCCTGTACCTGCGGTTTGCGCCCACGGACGCGCCCCAGGTCAATGCGCGCAAGCTGATCGAACAGCGCCGCCAAGAGGCCGATGACTTCTACGCGGCCTTGCAGCACGGCATTAGCGATGCAGACGCGCGCAATGTGCAGCGCCAGGCCCTGGCCGGGTTGCTGTGGTCCAAGCAGCTCTACTACTTCGACGTGAACCAATGGCTCGACGGCGACCCGGCTCAGCCCGCGCCGCCGCCTGAGCGCCTGCATATCCGCAATACCCATTGGCGGCACCTGTCCAACTTCGACATCCTCTCCATGCCCGACACTTGGGAATACCCGTGGTACGCCTCCTGGGACCAAGGCTTCCAGGCAGTGGCGATTGCGCTGATCGATCCTGGGTATGCCAAGCAGCAGTTGCTGCTGCTGGTGAAGGACCGTTTCATGCACCCCAACGGCCAGTTGCCGGCGTATGAG
Organism: Pseudomonas sp. ArH3a; assembly: GCF_022648765.1. Taxonomy (NCBI): domain Bacteria; kingdom Pseudomonadati; phylum Pseudomonadota; class Gammaproteobacteria; order Pseudomonadales; family Pseudomonadaceae; genus Pseudomonas; species Pseudomonas sp. ArH3a. Next base: position 4,131,327 of record NZ_CP080330.1, on the reverse strand, counting down.
TGGCGTTTCGACGACGCCAACCCGCCGGTGCATGCCTGGGCCAGTTGGCGGGTGTATCAGCAGGATAAGGCGCTGACCGGCGTCGGCGACATGGATTTCCTCGAGCGGATTTTCCATAAGCTGCTGTTGAATTTTTCCTGGTGGGTCAACCGCAAGGATGCCGAAGGCCGCAACCTGTTCCAGGGCGGCTTCCTCGGTCTGGACAACATTGCCTTGTTCGACCGCTCGGCCACCTTGCCGCCGGGCTACCAGCTGGATCAGGCCGACGGCACGGCGTGGGTCGCGGCCTATGCGCTGGACCTGATGCGAATCGGGTTGGAGCTGGCCAAGCGCAACGTGGTGTATGTCGACATTGCGGTGAAGTTTTTCGAGCACTTCCTGTATATCGCCGGTGCCATTAACCGCGTCGACGACAGCGCCGAAGGGCTGTGGGATGAGCAGGACCTGTTCTTCTACGACGTACTGCACCGCCCCGACGGCCAGAACGAGCCGGTACGGCTGCGCTCCATTGTTGGCCTGATGCCGCTGTTCGCCGTGCTGGTGTTGGAGCAACGCGAGCATGAGGGCTTGCAAGGCTTGCGTGAACGCTTGCTGGGGTTCATGCACCACCGGCCGGACCTGGCCAAATTGGTGTCGCGCTGGAACGAGCCGGGGCAGGGCAATCGCCTGTTGCTGGCGCTGTTGCGTGGCGAGCGCACCAAGGACCTGTTGCGGCGCATGCTCGATGACAATGAGTTTCTGTCGGCCTTTGGTGTGCGCTCTTTGTCCAAGGCGTTTGCCGAGCAGCCGCTGGCGTTGAAGATGAATGGCGATACGTTGTGCGCGCGTTATCAGCCTGGGGAATCCGACTCGCGCCTGTACGGCGGCAACTCCAATTGGCGTGGGCCGTTGTGGATGCCGGTGAACTACATGCTGATCGAGTCGTTGCGTGAGTTTCATCGGTATTACGCGGATAACTTTTCGGTGGAGTACCCGACAGGCAGTGGTTATCTGGCGTCCCTGGAGGAGGTTGCTGACGGGCTGAGCCAGCGACTGACACGCTTGTTTTTAAGGGATGAGGATGGCTGCAGGCCGTCGATGGCGGGCTATGCGCAACTGGAGGCCGACCCGGCCAGCCGTGCTCTGGTGTTGTTCCATGAGTATTTCCATGGCGAGACCGGGCGGGGGTTGGGTGCTTCGCATCAGACGGGGTGGAGTGCGTTGGTGGCGTTGTTGTTGCAACCGAAAACTTAACGGTCACCAGCAATCGGGCGTGGGCGCTGGCTTGCCAGCACCCACATTGGCGCTGCATCGATTCAGAAATTGCATGCAAAAAAATCCTGCCGGCAACGGTTTGAATCAGGTAAATTCGCCGCCCCTTAAGACAAGGATGTAGACAATGGCGAATGTTATCGCGCGGTTTCGCAATGCGAGCCTCTTGGGTGCATTGCTGATGACCACCAGTATTGTCATCACGTCCCTGTATGCCCAGGCAAGTGTTGCGGCGCCCCTGATGATGCATTGCAGCGACTGCGAGAAAGGTGACCACACCTTCGATGCGACGAAATGGTTCAGCAGCGGCATGTACCGTCTTGAAACGGACATTGATCCCAGCCCGATGCGCTCGATGACGCGCAAGCATCCGGTGGTCTTCACGGCCAAGGACAATGACAAGCTGGTAGAGGCCGCGATAAGCGGGATCAAAAGATTCGACTCATCCCTCGATACCCGCACGCTTGAGTCACAGTGGCCTGTATTGACGGGACGTGTGCGTTACACCTACAGCGTCTTTGTGGCGCCTGACGAACCCAAGGACCTCTACGACATGTATTTGCAGATGGGTAAATACAAGGTGGTGATCGTGATTGGGTTGGACGTCAATACCGGTGATATCACCGACGAGAACGAAGCGCGTTACATTCGTGAGAACGATGGTAATGACCCCGCGTACATGGACACATTTGAACAGATGGATAACGCCGGCACCCGTTGATCGGGAGGCTGGCTGAACGAAAAATCCCGCCATTGGCGGGATTTTTTTTGAGCGCGGCGTTATCAGGCCGGGAACAGCTCGCTCAGTTTCATCGCCAGCATCATGTCGCCTTCGGTGCGCAGCTTGCCGCCCATGAACGCTTGCATGCCGTCGGTGGAGCCGTCAACGATGCCTTTCATGGTGTCGCCGTCCATGACCAGGGTCACTTGGGCGTCCGGGTTTTCGCCTTCCAGCAGTTCGCAGGTGTTGTTCTTCACTACCAGCGAAAAGTTCTGGGTGTCGTCGATACGGAAACCGAACACCAGGTCCAGGCCGTCGGCAGCGGCTGGGTTGAATTTGGCTTTCATTGCTTCTACAGCTTTGGCTACGTCAGTCATGGTTTCGATCCTTTAAGGTAGAGTCCAGTGACCTTGGGGTCACGGTTGGCCGCAATTCATCGGAAAGTGATGAACTGCGGCGCCTTCAACAGTTGCAAGTGGGTATGACTGTTGAAGGAAGCCAGTGCCACCTCGCGACCGCGGAATTTCAGCTGGTTGAGCGAGGTGTTAACAATTTGCCAGTTCAGTTCGAAGGCCTGGGCGGCAGGCATCCGGGTAATCAGGTGGAGCAGGGCGGTGATGGTACCGCCGGAGGTGAACACGGCGATCTTGTGCGAGCTGTCGGCGGCTTCAAGAATTCGTTGCAGGCCGCCTTGTACACGCTCGACAAACCCCAACCAGCTTTCCAGCCCCGGTGGATCATAAGTACCGGCCAGCCATCGCTCGATGATCAACGCGAAGATGCGCTGGAACTCGCTGCGGTTCTGCGCGCCATTACGCAGCACCTCCACAGCGTGGGGTTCACTGGCGAGCAAGTCAGGGAGCAGGGCGCGGATGATGGCCTCGCCGTCGAACTCGTTGAACGCCGGGTCGGTTTCCAGAGGCGGCACCGGCAGGCCCAGGGCGCTGTATTGATCGAACGCGGCCGTGGCGGTGTGCTGCTGGCGGCGCAGGTCGCCGGCGATGCAGCGGTCGAACGTCAGGCCCAGGTCGGCCAGGTGGCGCCCGAGTACTTGCGCTTGTTCCACGCCGACGGGCGACAGGACGTCATAGTCGTCTGCACCGAAGGAGGCCTGGCCATGTCGAATCAAATAAATGCTGCCCACGTCCGTTTTCCCGGTACGTTGAAAGTCTGGCGAGGTTATGAGGATGCCTGCGAGCTGTCAATGAAAAAACATACGCTTGTTTTAAAAGTGCGTTAGAGCAGCTTGGCTGCTGGCGGTTTGAGCACTGGTCGCCTGACGATCGCGTCGGTATGCTTGGGCAATCCGCGCCTGGCGCCGTGCATTGTTAAGGAGACACATGGATTTTTTGGCTGAATACGCGAGCTTTCTAGCGAAGACCGTCACCCTGGTGGTCGCTATTTTGGTGGTACTGATCAGCTTCGCGGCGCTGCGCAGCAAAGGCCGTCGCAAAGCGGCCGGCCAGTTGCAGGTCAGCAAGCTGAATGATTTCTACAAGGGCCTGCGTGAGCGCCTGGAATCGAGCCTGCTCGACAAAGACCAGCTCAAGGCCCTGCGCAAGTCCGAAAGCAAAACCGAAAAGAAGAACAGCAAGAAGAAGCCCGAGGCCAAGCCGCGGGTATTCGTGCTGGATTTTGACGGCGACATCAAGGCCTCTGCCACCGAAAGCCTGCGCCATGAAATCACCGCGCTGCTGAGCCTGGCCACGCCTAAAGATGAAGTGGTGCTGCGCCTGGAAAGTGGCGGCGGCATGGTCCACAGCTATGGCTTGGCGTCGTCCCAACTGGCGCGTATCCGCCAGGCCGGCGTGCCGTTGACCGTGTGCATCGACAAGGTCGCCGCCAGCGGCGGCTACATGATGGCGTGCATCGGCGAGAAGATCATCAGCGGCCCGTTCGCCATCCTCGGCTCGATTGGTGTGGTAGCGCAGTTGCCCAACGTCAACCGCCTGCTGAAAAAGCACGATATCGACTTTGAAGTGCTGACGGCCGGTGAATACAAACGCACCCTCACCGTGTTTGGCGAAAACACCGAGAAGGGCCGTGAGAAGTTCCAGGAAGACCTGGACATCACCCATCAGCTGTTCAAGAACTTCGTCTCGCGTTATCGCCCACAGCTGGCGATTGATGAAGTCGCGACCGGTGAAGTGTGGCTGGGTGTTGCAGCGCTCGACAAACAACTGGTCGACGAACTGCAAACCAGCGACGAATACCTGGCCACCAAGGCCAAGACTGCCGAGGTGTACCACCTGCACTATGCCGAGCGTAAAAGCCTGCAGGAGCGAGTGGGCCTGGCGGCCAGCGGCTCGGTAGACCGCGTGCTGCTGACCTGGTGGAGCCGATTGACCCAGCAGCGGTTCTGGTAAGTCGACCGATCGTTCCCACGCTTTGCGTGGGAATGCATCCTGTGACGCTCCGCGTCACCCTTGCGAAGGGCTTGAGTCTGGCGTGGGCAGGTTGGACGCGGAGCGTCCGGGGCGGCATTCCCACGCAGAGCGTGGGAGCGATCTAATCCCACATTTAGTTCTGAGTCAGTCTGGAAGACTGTTGTACTGAGGGAATCGGGTTTCTCATTAACGTCCCCACCACCAACGCCCCCAGCAGCCCCAACAACCCCGCCACCCACAACACCCCGCTGAAGCCACCCACAAATGCCTGCCGCGCCAGCGGTTGCACCTGCACCCGTGCCGGTTCCGGCAACACACCCATCGCCGCTGGCATATCACCTGCCACCACCCGCGATGCAATCCCCGCCACCTGGGCCTGCCACTGCGGATCGATGCTCGCACGCAGCAGCTGTTCACTATGGCTGCTCAGCAATGCCCCATACACACCGATAGCCAACATGATTGCGCTGAAACGCATGGTGGTGCTCATGCCCGAGGCCATCCCCGCGCGGTCTCGTGGCACGCAGGCCATGATGTTTTTCTGCGTGTCGCCATTGAGCAGGCCCGCACCGGCGCCGGTCACGGCAATCGCCAGGGCGAAGGGCAGATAGCCGCCCGCCGTTACCGCCCAGGCGCTCAACAGGTTGCCGCAACCGACCAGGGTCAAGCCGGTCGCCATCATCGTTGCCGGTGCAAAGCGCCCCGCCAGCCGCGCGCCGATGCGGGGGCAGATCAGCATGGTCAGCGCAAACGGCAACATGCCCAGGCCCGAAGCAATCGCGGAGAAGCCCAGGCCGTTTTGCAGGTAGAACGGCAGCAACGTCATCATCACTTGGGCGCACCCGGCATAGGCAAACATGCCGAGCAGGGCGCCGATAAAACGCGGATGGCGAAACAGTTGCAAGTCCACCATGGGCCGTTGTTGCACACGCTCGACGATCACAAACACACCCAGCAGCGCCGCGCCGCCGATCAGGCGTGCAGAGGTCAGCGGGTTAGCCCAGCCGATGCGATTGGCCTCGATCAGCCCCCACATCAGGCACAGCAGGCTCGCACTGAACGCCAGGCTGCCCCATGGATCAAGCCGCGCCGACTGAGTGTCGCGCGACTCTGGAATCGCACGCAGCACCAGCGCCATCAAGCCCAGGCCCACGGGCAGGTTGAGGTAGAAAATCCAGCGCCAGCCCAGGTATTCGGTGATCACGCCGCCCAGGGTTGGCGCGGCGGTCATCGCCACGCCCATGCACGCGCCCCAGAACGCCCAGGCTTTGGCGCGTTCCACTTCATCGTGGAAGGTATGGCCGATGGACGCGAGGGCGGACGTCAGCAACAAAGCCGCGCCGACACCTTTCACTGCGCGGGCGACATCCAGCAGCAGCGCAGTGGGCGCCGCACCGCAGCCTAGGGAGGCCAGGATGAAAATGCTCAAGCCCCAGATCAGCGTCTTCTGGCGGCCAAAGCGATCGGCGATGCTGCCGGCCGGTAGCAACAAGGCGGCGAACGCGAGCATATAGGCGCTGACCACCCACTCGATATCGGCGAAGTTGGCGCCCAGGTCGCGGGCGATGCTCGGCAGGGTCACGGCGACAATATTGGTGTCGAGCACGATCAGCGAACACACGCCGGAGGCGGTCAGTAGCGTCAAACGCGGACTGGCCCGGCTCATGGCTTAATTACCTTGCGGGCAATAGGGGAAAGGCAGTTGACTAACATCGCAAAGGCTCTCTAGTGTTGAGGTACGCTGAGCTTATCCCTAGCCGCAGCTCGTTCTATTAGCTGGCCTGAAGCACTTCATTACCTTTGAGCTAATCCTGCGATGGAAATCCGCCACTTCCGCTACTTTCTGGCCGTTGCCCGTCAGCGCAATTTCACCCGCGCCGCCGAGCAGCTAGGCATCGCGCCGCCGACCTTGAGCCGACAGATCCAGGACATGGAAGCCAGCCTGGGCACGCGTTTGTTTATCCGTCAGCAACGCGAAGTCAGCCTTACCGAAGCCGGCGCCGCGTTGTTGATTGAGGCCGAAGCCACGGTGCGCCAATTTGAATTTGCCCAGCGCAATGCCCAGCGCGCCGGGCGTGGCGAGATCGGCCATATCGAGTTGGGCTACGTGGCCTCGGCGGTGTACTCCGGTGTGTTGCAGCGGCAGATGCAAGCGTTCAGCCAGGCGTTTCCCGATGTAAGCGTGAACGTGCGCGAATGCGCGATGGCGACCTTGCCGAGTGCAGTGGCGGACGGGCGTTACGACATCGGCTATATCCGCTCGCCCATGACCCTGCCCGACGGTGTGGAAGCCTTGCGCCTGCACAGCGAAGGGTTTGTGTTGGCGCTGGCGCAGGATTCCTGGCTGCTGGGGCTCAAGGCCATTGGCTGCGAGCACCTGCAAAACGAGACGTTTATCCTGCCGGAGCAAATCAGCGGCACCTTGCACGTCGCCGCCCAGGGCGGTTTTGCCCCGCGCCTGGGGCCGCAGCCGGGTGGGTTGGTTGCGGTGGTGGCGCTGGTGTCGTTAGGGCAGGGCGTGGCGGTGGTGCCAGCGTCGATGGTCGGGCATGTGAGTTTGCCGGGCGTGGTGTACCGCGGTATTCAGGGCAGCGAGGCGTCGTCGTGGCTGTCGCTGATTCACCGGCGCTTTGAGAAAGCGCCGGCGGTGGCGCGGTATATCCAGCAGGTCAAGCAGATAGCTAGGGTGGAGGCTTGATCGCGGCGGGTGGGGTACTTTGCGGGTTAACGGTGTTGCTACCTTCGCGAGCACGCCCGCTCCCACATTCGACCGCATTCCAAATGCTGGAACTCGATCTAATGTGGGAGCGGGCTTGCTCGCGAAGGGGTCATCTGGGGCGCTACACCAACCTCGGTTGAACCGAATCCGCTAGCCGCGTCAGTATCAGGCAGCACGACACCGCCCCGGCATCCAGCACGCCCAGCGAGCGCTCGCCCAAACGGCTGGCGCGGCCGATTTTCGCGACCAGATCCTTGGTCGAGTCGCGCCCCTGTGAGGCGGCGGTTTTCATTGCGTCCAGCGCATCGTTGAAGGATGCGCCTCCTGCATGCGCGCGCTCAAAGGCTTCAACCGCCGGGATCAGGGTGTCCATCAAACACTTGTCGCCCACGCCCGCCTCGGTAATGTCTTGCAGTGAGGTCAGGCCACCGCGCAGCAGGTGGGCAAAGGTCGCGGCGTCGATGTCTTCACGGCCGCGCACTTCGTCGGCCATACCGATAAACAGGCTGCCGTACAACGGCCCCATGGAGCCGCCGATGCCTTCCATCAGGCTCAGGGTCAGTTCGTCCAGGGCTTCGGCCAGGGTCAGTTGCCGGCCCTCGATAGTGCGCCCGCAATGGGCGAAACCCTTGGCCATGTTGATGCCGTGGTCGCCGTCGCCAATCGCGCCGTCGACTTCGCTGAGGTATTCACGGTTGGCCACAATCACGCTGACCAAGTCGGCGACGATGGCGCTGCCGTCATGGGTGGAAAAATGTTGGCTCATGGTTCACTCCGCCTGGGTCATGCCGATGGAGCGGCAGGGTTGGTCGATCAGGGTTTTAAGCTCGGCGTCGAGGCCGAGCAGGGTCAGGGTCACGCCCATCATCTCAAGGGAAGTGAAGTAGTTGCCCACGTAGCAACGGTGAATCTTCAAGCCCTTGGCCTTGAGCTGGCGTTCCACCTCAGCGTAGAAAATGTACAGCTCCATGACTGGCGTGGCGCCCAGGCCGGAGACCAGCACGACCACGCTGTCGTCCTGGCTGAAGTCACGGTCGGCCAGGATCGGCGCGAGCATGCGTTCGGCCATGGCAGCGGCGGATTCGATGGCGATCACTTCAATGCCCGGTTCGCCGTGATGGCCGATGCCCAACTCCATCTGGCCGTCGGGAATCTGGAAGTTCGGCTTGCCCACCGCCGCGATGGTGCAGGGTGTGAGGCCGATGCCGATCGAGCGGCAATGGTCGACGGTTTTCTGCGCGACGCGAATCACCCCGTCGAGGTCATAATGCTGGGCGGCGGCGGCACCGCCGATCTTCCACATGAAGATTTCCCCGGCCACGCCACGGCGCTTGGCGATTTCGGCCTTGGGCGCGGAGGCCACGTCGTCGTTGGCGACCACGGTGCGGATGCGCATGTCTTTGCTGGCGGCCATTTTCATCGCCAGCTTCACGTTCATGTTGTCGCCGGCGTAGTTGCCATACAGGCAGGCCACGCCCGCGCCATGGTCGGCGGCGCGGAAGGCGTCGAAAAAACTCTTGGCGGTGGGTGAGGAGAAGATTTCACCGACGGCCACGGCGTCCACCAAGCCTGGGCCGACGTAGCCGAGAAACGCCGGTTCATGGCCGGAACCGCCGCCGGTGACAATGCCCACGTGGCCCTTGTTCGAGGGCTTGGCTTTGACGATAACACGTGGGTTGGACTCGTATTGGCGCAGCTCGGGGTGCGCGACCAGAATACCGCGCAGCATGTCCTCGACCACTTGGTCCGGATCGTTGATCACTCGATTCATAACGCGGGTTCCTGTGTTCTTATGTATAGGGCAACAAACTATCAACTGTGGGGGCTGGGGTCAGGGTTCCAGCACAACCTTCAGCGACTTGTCCCCGCGCTCCATCACCGCAAACGCTTCCTTGAAGTCCGCCAGCGCAAATTTGTGGGTCACTACGTCGCGCATGTCGATCTTGCGGTTGCCGATAAAGTCGATGGCGCGCGGGTACATGTACGGGCCCAGGTGTGAGCCCAGAATGTCCAGCTCTTTGCGGTCGCCGATGATTGACCAATCTACCGTGGCCTCATCATTAAAGACGCTGAATTCGACAAAACGCCCCAGCTTGCGCAGCATCGCCAGGCCTTGGTTCACCGCCTTGTGGTGCCCGGTGGCTTCGATGTAGATGTCGCAGCCATAGCCGTCGGTGATCGCGCGGATTTTGGCCATCACGTCGACTTCCGCCGGGTTCCACACTTCGTCGGCGCCCATGCGCAGGGCGAGGGCGGCGCGTTCGGGTTTCATGTCCAGCACGATCAGCTTTTTCGGGTTGCGCAGGCGCACGGCGCCGATGATGCCCAGGCCCAGGGTGCCGGCACCGGCCACCACCACGATGTCGTCATGGTCGACATTCGCGCGCTCGGCGGCATGCAGTGAGCAGGCCAGCGGTTCAATCAGGATGGCTTCGTCGGGGGCGATGGATTCCGGCACTTTGTGGATGATGCCTTCCTTGGTGAAGATCATGTACTGGGCCATGGCGCCCTGCACATTGTTCTGGAAGCCATACAGGTCATGCTTCTGGCACATCCAGTACTGGCCGTGGTTGCAGAAACGGCAGCCCCAGCACGGCACGATCTGCTCGGAGATCACCCGGTCACCGACCGCCACACCACGTTTTTCCGCGCCTGGGCCGAGGGCAACCACGCGGCAGACGAATTCATGCCCGGGAATCATCGGCGGTTTTACGTAGCGCGGTTGCTCGGCATCGCCCCAGAACGACGGCGCGCCGCGATAGGTCTTGATATCGCCCATGCAGATGCCGCACAGCTCGACTTTGGTGAGGATCTCGTCAGGCCCGGGCGTGGGCACGTCGACGGTTTCCAGGCGGTAGTCTTCCGGGCCATGGCAGACCACAGCCTGCATGGTTTTCGGGATGCTCGGGGCGAGTTGTTCAGGTGTGCGTTCGGTGACGGTGGACATGACAAAACCTCACGACAAAAAATGAATTACTGAATGCTGTAGCCGCCGTCGATCACCATGTTGGCGCCGGTGATCATCTGTGCTGCGTCGCTGAGCAGGTACAACGCCAGCCCGGCGATTTCTTCCGGCTGGGCGAAGCGGCCCGCCGGGATCTGCAATTTGGCCCGTTCGCCCACCTCACCGGCCCAGGCTTTCTTGCCCAGCGCGGTCTCGACGATGGTCGGGGAGATGGCGTTGACGTTGATCTGCGGCGCCCATTCCATGGCCAGCACCTTGGTCATGCCGACGATGGCGGCCTTGCTCGCGCAGTAGGCGACGTGGCGGTCCAGGCCGATCACGGCGGCTTGCGAGGCGAGGTTGACGATGCGCCCGCCGCCGTTGGCCAGCATGTGTTTGGCGCAGGCCTGGGCCACGAAGAAGCTGGCCTTGAGGTTGATATCCAGGGTGCTGTCCCAAGCGCTTTCGCTGACATCGACGGCCTTGTCGAGCAGGACGATGCCGGCGCTGTTGATCAGGTAATCCAGGCGTTGGAAGTGCTCGAACACCTGGTCGATGGTGTGTTGTACCTGGCCGATCTGGCTGAGGTCGACGGCAATGCCCAGGTGTTGGGCGCCCAGGCGGGCGGCGACTTCAACCACCGCTGGGTCACGGTCAAGCAAGGCCACGCGTGCGCCGCGCTCTGCCAGCAAGGTGGCGCAGGCCAGGCCAATCCCGGCGGCGCCGCCGGTGATCACCGCGCAACGGCCGGTGAGGTCGAAGGCTTGGTTCCAGAATCCAGACATGAATAACTCCTCTTTCAAAAGCGCTGCTGATCCAATGTGGGAGCTGGCTTGCCTGCGATGCAGGCGACTCGGTCTTTCAGTCAAACCGAGGTGATGCCATCGCAGGCCAGCCAGCTCCCACACTTGACCTTATTTCAAGGTGAAAGCTACTTACCGCCGCTGACTTGTTTGTACAGCGCATCCGCATTCGCATTGGTCACTGGTACCCACGGCAGGATGTAGTTTTTGGCCGTGCCATCAGCCCATTTCACGTCCTTGGCATAGCGCTCCCAGATCACTGATTGCGGCTTGTAGTCCTTGCCCGCCAACGCGCGCAAGGCCACGTCCAGCGCGCCTTGGGATTGCGCCTGGGCGTCTTGCAGGAAGGTGGTGACTTCGTCTTTTTTCGCCGCCTGGATCGCGTCCGGCATGCCGTCGATGGAGGTCACCGGCACGTCCTTGGAGGTCAGCCCGTGGGACTTAAGGGCCTGCACGGCGCCCAGGGCCATGTCGTCGTTCTGCGCGATCACGCCGTTGATGCCTTTGGGGTGCGCGTTCAGCCAGTCTTCGGTGAGGGTCATGGCCTGCGCGCGGTCCCAGTTGGCGGTCTTTTTCTCGATGATCTTGATGTCCGGGTGCTTGCCCAGCACTTCCAGCTCGCCTTTTTCCCGGTCGATCTGTGCCGACTGGCCAATCGGGCCCTGGATGATCACCACGTTGCCACGGCCGTTGAGCTTGTCGACCATGGCCTGGGCCTGCAGGCGGCCGCCTTCCACGTCATCGTTACCCACGTAAGGCACGGAGGCATCGGCTACTTTCGTATTGGAGGCGATGACCACCACGTCGTTGCTCATGGCTTGTTTCACGGTACCGACGCCGGCCTTGGTGTCGATTGGCACGAACAGGATGGCGTCGTAGCGCTGGGTCACCATGTTTTCGATCTGGTTGTTCTGGGTCAGGGCGTCGTAGTTGCCGTCGAACACGGTCAACTGCACGGTACCGTCCTTGACCGCCGGGTGTTCCTTCAGCTCGCGGACCCAGTTCTGCATGAACTGGCCCTTGAGGCCGTAGACGGCTGCGCCGACTTTGTAGGTCTTGCCATCGGCGGCCAACGCGATACTGCTGGCGAGCAGGGAGAGGGCCGCGACAGCAGCCAAAGACATTCCAGATTTCATGGTGAGAACTCCGCTTATTGTTGTGGGTCGTTCAGTGCATTTTTTGAGGAACAGCGACTAGCGTTTTTTCTTGCGCCACACATCGATCAGTACCGCGAACACGATGATCAGGCCCTTGGCGACCTGCTGGTAGTAGGAGGACACGCCGAGCAGGTTAAGGCCGTTGTTGATCACGCCGATCAACAGCGCACCAAACAGCGTGCCGACAATGCTGCCGGTGCCGCCCGACAGGCTGGTACCGCCGATCACCACAGCGGCAATCGCGTCCAGCTCATAGGAAACCCCGGCCTGGGGCAGGGCGGAGGTGGTGCGTGCCGACAGCACCACGCCGGCCAATCCGGCGAGCAAACCTGAGACCACGTACACCGAAAACATCACCTTGCGCACGCCGATGCCGGAGGTGCGCGCGCTCTTTTCGTTGCCGCCTACTGCGTACACATAGCGCCCGTACGTGGTGTAGCGCAGCACCATCCAGAAGATCAGCGCGACCACGGCGAAGATGACAATCGGCACGCCAATCGGGCCGATCTTGCCGATGCCCAGCGCCAGGTAAGCGTCGGGCAGGTCGGTGATCGGGCTGCCGTCGTTGAGGATAAAGGTCATGCCCCGCGCGATGCTGAGCATGCCGAGGGTGGCCACGAACGGTGGGATCGACAGGTTGGCGACCATAAAACCGTTGACCACGCCGAGCATCGCCCCGGCAAACATCCCGGCGCTGACCGCCGCCAGCAGGCCGTAGCCTTGGGTGGCGACCATGGCGCTGCACAACCCGGCGAACGCCAGGATCGAGCCTACCGACAGGTCGATGCCCTTGGTCAAAATCACGTAGGTCATGCCCACCGCGAGGATGCCGTTGATGGACGTCTGGCGCAGGATGTCCATCCAGTTGCGCCAGGTCATGAAGTATTCGCTGGAAAACGCCATCACCACGCACAGCAGGATAAACACCAGCGGCAAGCCGAAACGGTCAAGGGACAAACGCAGGCGATTGCGCGGCGTGGCAGTCAGGGGTGGGGCAATGGTTTTGGCATTCATGAGGCAAGACTCAACAAGGCTTCCTGGGAAAGGGCGGTGTCGGTGCTGATGGTCACCAGCCGGCCGCCCTTGAATACGGCGATGCGATCACTCAGGTGCAGCAACTCCGGGGCTTCGGACGACACCACAATGGCCGCGCCACCGGCACGTACGAACTGGTCGAGCAAGTGGTAGATCTCTTGCTTGGCGCCTTCATCAATGCCCCGGGTCGGTTCATCGCAGAGCAGGCACACCGGTTCGGTCGACAGGCATTTGGCGAGCACCACTTTTTGCTGGTTGCCGCCGCTCATGGAGGCCACCGGCAAGTCCAGTGAGGTGGTTTTGATCTGCAGGCGCTTGACCATGTCCTGCGCCAGCTGGGCTTCTTTGCGTGCATTGATCAGCGACCAGCTCGACAGGCGTTTGTAGGCCGACAGCGCAATGTTGGAAAGAATGCTGCCGGTGAGCACCAGGCCGCTGTCTTTGCGGTCTTCGGTGACCAGCGACATGCCGGCGTTGATCGTGGCCTTGGGCAAACCGATGGGCATGGGCTTGCCTTGCAGGGTGACGCTGCCGGAGTCCGCCACTGTCAGGCCGTAGATGCAGTTGAGAAATTCGCTGCGCCCCGAGCCCATCAGGCCATAGATGCCGAGGATTTCGCCTTGGCGCAGTTGCAGGCTGATGTCGTGAAACTCACCGTTGCGGCTCAGGTTATCGACTTGCAGGCAGGTGGCGGCGGCGCATTCGCGGCCGACCTTGTGGTCGATGCGCGTCAGTTCCTGGCCGACGATGCCGCGCACCAGGTGGTTGCGGTCGATATCGGCCATGCGCCCGCTTTCCACAAAGGCGCCGTCGCGAAAGATGCTGTAGTCGTCGGCGATCTGCGCCAGTTCACTTAAGCGGTGCGACACATACACGATGCCGGCGCCGCGGTCGGTGAGGCGGCGAATTGCCTTGAATAGGGTTTGCGCCTCGCGCTCGCCGATGGCCGAGGTCGGTTCGTCCATGATCATCACCTGGCAGTCATGGCTGAACGCCTTGGCGATTTCCACCAGTTGCACCTGCGCCACGCTCAGGCGGTGCATGGGGCTGGTGGCGTCGACGTCGAACTCCAGGCTGTCGAGCAGCTCGCGGGTGCGGCGGTTGAGGGTCTTGCTGTCGACGATGAAGCCAGCACGGCGCGGCTCACGGCCCAGCCAGATATTTTCGGCGACGGTCATATAAGGGATGGGTTCCAGCTCCTGGGTGATCATCGCGATCCCCGCCGCCAAGGCTTCGCTCGGGCGGTTGAACTGCACGGGTGCGCCGTTGAGCAGAATGCTCCCGGCGTCACGTTGGGTGATGCCCATCAGGATGCTCAGGAAGGTCGACTTGCCTGCGCCATTGCCGCCGCACAACGCGTGGACGCTGCCGGCCCGCAGAGAGAGGCGCCCGTCACGCAGGGCAGGCACCCCGGCGTAAGCCTTGGCGACGTGTTCAGCCTGGAGCAGTAATGGCGTGGCCATCGGCGTGTCCTCGTGCTGTGAATTCTTATTAGGTCGCACAGTCATGTTTTGCTGTGATCATATGTGTATCAAATGAAATTCTGATCAGTCAATCTCTTTCACTTAAAAGGTGTAAATCTCATCTGGCGGGGTCTCATCGCCCCTATATAGGGCTTTGACTGCGAGGTCAGTTAAAACTCGCTTGACAGGAAGGGCGGAATACCCGCGAAATGACTGAGCGAAATTTCATTGAGTGATCATATGATCAGTCATAAATACGATTACGGCAGCGGAGCCAGACGCCATGAACACACCATTCCCGGTGGCTATCGGATGCGATGAAGCGGGTTTTGAGCTCAAAGAGCTGTTGAAGCGCCATATCGAGGCGTTGGGTTACCCGGTGACCGACTTCGGCACCCACTCCACCGCGCCGGTGCTGTACCCGGACATCGCCCTGGCGGTGGCCAATGCCATCAATGCCGGGCAGCAGCGCCTGGGCGTGCTGGTGTGTGGCACCGGGATAGGCATGGCTATCTCGGCCAATAAGGTGCTGGGCATTCGGGCTGCGCAGGCGCATGACACGTATTCGGCGGAGCGGGCGCGCAAGAGCAACGATGCGCAGATCCTGTCCATCGGCGCGCGGGTGATCGGCGCAGAGCTGGCCAAAAGCATCGTCACCTCGTTCCTGGCGTCGGAGTTCGAGGCGGCGCGCTCCGGGGCCAAGGTGGCGCGCATCAATGCGATCGAGCGTGATGGGCATCAGTAGTGGACGGCGCGGGGTAAGAGTCGGGAGAATGCGCCTTTGACGCCGAAACGGAAGCCCGTCCCCATGAGTGAGAGTACCCAGCGCATCGCCAGCGATATCGATCAGATGACCGAAGTGGCGATGCTCTATTACCTCGAGAACGTCACTCAGGAAGCCATCGCCAAACGCTTCGACCTGTCACGCGCCAAGGTCAGTCGCCTGCTCAAGCGTGCGCGCGATGAAGGGATTGTCGAAGTGCGCGTGTTGCAGCACCCGGCGATGAACAACGAGCTGGAGCGGGCGCTGGTGGAACGCTTCAAGCTCGACCGGGCGTTGATCGCCGTCGACCACAGCGACCCCGACACCCAGCGCTCGGCCGTTGCCAGCCTGGTGGCCAACTACCTGAATAAAACCCTGAGTGACGGCATGATCGTCGCGGTGGGCATGGGGCGTAATGTGGGTGCGGTGGCTGACAACGTGTTTTTGCCGGTGACGCGCAATTGCACATTTGTCTGTGCCATCGGCGGTTCGCTCAAGGCTGGCGAGTACATGAACCCCGACCATATCTGCCGCCGCCTGGCCCTGCGCTTTGGCGGCGAGAGTGAAAGCCTGTACGCCCCGGCACTGGTGGCGAACCCGGAACTGCGTGGGGTGTTGATCAATAACGACACGGTGCGCTCGACCCTGGACCGGGCGCGGCGGGCGGACATTGCGCTGATTGGCATTGGCGATATGAGCGAAAACAGCAACATGGTGCGCATGGGCTGGTTCTCGCCTCAGGAAATCGCCCAGGCGCGGTTGTCCGGTACGGTGGGCGACATGATGGGCTATGACTTTATCGACATTCACGGGCAGCCGGCGGTCAACGCGATTCAAGGGCGGGTGATCGGGTTGACGGTGCAGGAGTTGTTTCGCATCCCGGATGTGGTGGCGATTGCCAGTGAGAACACCAAGGCGGCGGCGACGCTGGGGGCGTTGCGGTCGGGGGTGATTAATACCCTCGCAACCACGGTGACGAATGCGCATACGATTTTGGCGTTGGATGATGCAACGCGTAAAACCTGATTCAACACCGATTAAAATGTGGGATCGGGCGTGTGTGGGGGCTGGCTTGCCTGCGATAGCATCACCTCGGTCTTGTTGATAGACCGAGTCGCCTGCATCGCGGGCAAGCCCGGCTCCCACAGGTTTCTGTGGGGGTGAGAGGGTTGATTACAGATCTTGTAATAGTTTTATGTTGTGGGGAATTTGGGTTTGGGTTGTAGGATTTGAGTCCTTTTGTCATTTCAGGACTTGCATGAACACCCTCTCGGAGCCTCCCGGTCGTCTTTCCCCAAGACACCCACTGCCGCTGTTTGCGCTAAAGCATCCCGTATTCCGACTGCTAACATTGTCCCGGTCCACTGACCGCGCTTTGCCGTGTCTGGCACTCTGAAATCTATTACGAGACTCTATAAATGGAATGGTTAGCGGATCCAACGGCCTGGCTCGGCCTGTTGACCTTGATTGTGCTGGAACTGGTGCTGGGCATCGACAACTTGGTGTTTATCGCGATCCTGGCGGACAAGTTGCCGCCGGAGCAGCGCGACCGGGCGCGGTTGATCGGTTTGTCCCTGGCGCTGTTGATGCGCCTGGGCTTGCTGGCGAGTATTTCCTGGTTGGTGACGCTGACCCAGCCATTGTTCGAGGTGTTCGACAAGAGCTTCTCCGGCCGTGACCTGATCATGCTGTTCGGTGGTGTGTTCCTGTTGTTCAAGGCCACCATGGAATTGCACGAGCGCCTTGAAGGCCATGTGGCCCAGCGCTCGGGCAATGTGGCGTATGCGATGTTCTGGCCGATCGTGGCGCAGATCGTGGTGCTCGACGCAGTGTTCTCCCTTGACGCGGTGATTACCGCCGTGGGCATGGTCGATGAGCTGGCGGTGATGATGATCGCGGTGATTGTCTCCATCGGCCTGATGATCGTGGCCAGCAAGCCGCTGACCCGCTTCGTCAATGCGCACCCGACGGTGATCATGCTGTGCTTGGGCTTCTTGATGATGATTGGTTTCGCCCTGACTGCCGAAGGCTTGGGCTTCCATATTCCGAAGGGCTACCTGTATGCGGCGATTGGTTTCTCGATTCTGATCGAGGTGTTCAACCAGATTGCCCGTGCCCGTCGCAAGAAGTCGGCGCAAGGCACCTTGCCAGTTCGTCAGCGTACCGCGCATGCGGTGATGCGTTTGCTGGGCGGTCGCAGTCTGGCAGTGGAGGGCATGGATGACGAGGTTGCCGACCTGATGGGCGAGCCGGACGCGACCCAGGGCCCGCTGTTCGACCGACGCGAGCGCGTGATGATCAGCGGCGTGCTGCAATTGGCCGAGCGGCCGATCCGCACCTTGATGACACCACGGGCGCAGGTTGACTGTATCGATCTGGCGGACGATCCCGACACTATTCGCCTGAAACTGATGCATTCGTCCTACTCGCGGCTGCCGTTGATCCGCAATGGTGCCGTTGATGAGCCATTAGGCTTCGTGCATAAGAAGGAACTGCTCAAGGAATACCTGGCCGGCAACGAGCCGAACCTGGAACACCTGGCGCGCCGTGCGATTAACCTGCTGGAGAGTTTTTCGATCCTCAACGCCCTGGAGCAGATGCGCCAGGAATCCACCCACATTGCGTTCGTGATCAACGAATTCGGCGATTTCATGGGCGTGTTGAGCATGACCGACATTCTCGAATCCATCGCCGGTGAATTGCCGGATGCCAGCGAGATTGAAGGGCCGGATATCGTCGAGGAAGGTCAAGGTTTTCGCGCCAATGGCGCCTTGAACCTCAACCAGATTCGCCAGCGCACCGGCTTCAAGGCCGTGGCCACCGACGATTATCAGACCCTCGCAGGTTTAGTGATGAGCCTGCTGGACCGCCTGCCGATGGTCGGCGACAGCCTGGAGCATGAAGGCTGGCGCCTTACCGTGGCGGCGGTGGAGGAGCGGCGAGTTACGCAGGTGTTGTTAATGGCTAGTGCGCCTGCGATTTAAGCCGGTGTGTGCCATGTAGGTGATGCTTGGGGTTGTGCAGGGATGATGTCGGCCGTTTGTGCGTGTTTGCGTAGCGCATAAACGTCCGCATCAGCCGTTTTACCTGGCCCTCGTAGACGCCAAAGCCCTTGAGTTTTTCCTGCAACTGCCCATTGAGATAAATCAACAGCGTCGGTGTGCCTCCTACCTCTGGGTGCCTCGGCGTATTGGCGCAGTCGAGCACCAGGCTGACGACGTCCGGATACCTGGCAGCGATCAGTTCGAATAGCTCCACCGCGTCCGGGCAGGCAGGACAAGACTGCGAGGCAAACAGCAGGAACACGGGGTGGTGGGTGCTCAGAACTCTCTGATAGTCCTCGGCATTGGCAATGGTTGCGTTGGTGATCCCCATGGCAGTCTCCTTTTTTGACAGCATTCGTTTCGGCCAACGCTAAGTCGAGAGAGCACCACCGTCTACTGTCAACCTTCACAGGTAGACAGCTTCACGCATCCTCCGCACGCTCCACGCGTTCGCGAGCTTTGCGCGCCTGGCTCGCGCATTTCTTATATTCCTCGTTATCCCGCGACGCCTTTGCCTTGCGGTAACCATGATGGTTCTGGCTGGTGTAGTCCGTGCTGAAGGCCTCCTTGAGCTTGGTCAATTCTTCCTTGCATTCACGCCGATCATTGCTGGCCGAAGCCGTGCCGGCCGCCAAACAGCACAGCAAAACCACACTAAGGCTTAACTTCATCACGCCAGGCTCCTAAAGACAGATTTCCCTCAGCCTAGCCCAGCCCAAAAAATCAGCCAGAGCCCGGCAAAGAAACCCTTTGTGGGATCGGCGCACAGCCCCGCGACGGTGCACGGTAACGCCTCAATGGTGCACCCCATAACCCTGTCACCGCACTGTGTGGCCTTGAGTAGCAAACTGCTCCCACCTGCTGGCCCAGCGCGTTACTCCCCGAAAAATTTATCTACCTGATTTAAAACGAATTAATCCCCGACATGTTTTTCTCCTACAGCGTATGGCACACTTTCTGCTGTCTATTCCGTTGTTACATACCAAGTTCCGGTATAGCGGAATACACAACTCCTGGAGTGCTTGTCATGCATCACCGACCTTCCGTGTTTAAAGCGTGTGTTTTTCTCTTCGCCGCATCGGCTTCCCTCGCAAGCGTTGTGCAAGCGGCGGACAGCAAGCTCGATGATGTGCTCAAGCGTGGGCATCTCATCGTGGGTACAGGCAGTACCAATGCGCCGTGGCACTTCCAGGGAGCGGATGGCAAGTTGCAGGGTTTTGATATCGATATCGGCCGCATCGTGGCCAAGGGTTTGTTCAACGACCCGAGCAAGGTCGAGTTTGTGGTGCAGTCCTCCGACGCGCGTATTCCCAACCTGCTGACCAATAAGGTCGACATGAGTTGCCAGTTCATCACCGTTACCGCCAGCCGTGCGCAGCAGGTGGCCTTTACCTTGCCGTACTACCGCGAAGGCGTGGGCCTGTTGTTGCCGAATAACAGCAAATACAAAGAAATCGAAGACCTGCAGGCGGGCGGCGATGGCGTTACCGTGGCCGTGCTGCAAAACGTCTACGCCGAAGAACTGGTGCACCAGGCACTGCCCAAGGCCAAGGTTGACCAATACGACAGCGTCGACCTGATGTACCAGGCCGTGAACTCCGGCCGCGCCGATGCTGCTGCCACCGACCAATCCTCGGTCAAGTACCTGATGGTGCAGAACCCAGGCCGCTACCGCAGCCCGACCTACGCCTGGAGCCCGCAAACCTATGCGTGCGCGGTCAAGCGTGGCGACCAGGACTGGCTGAACTTCGTCAACACTGCGTTACATGAAGCCATGACCGGCGTGGAGTTCCCCACCTACAAAGCCTCGTTCAAACAGTGGTTCGGTGTGGATTTGCCAGAGCCGGCGATCGGTTTCCCGGTTGAGTTCAAGTAAATCGTAACCCTGGGGCGTCGCTGACGACGCCCCAATCAGGTACTGCCGACCATGAACTATCAGTTGAACTTTGCCGCCGTGTGGCGTGATTTTCCCAGCTTGCTGGCGGGGCTCGGCCTGGGCCTTGAGCTGGCATTGCTGTCGATCGCGATTGGCTGCGTGATCGGCTTGATGATGGCGTTTGCCATGCTGTCCAAGCACCGCGCGTTGCGAATCTTCGCCTCGGTGTATGTGACGGTAGTGCGCAATACGCCGATCCTTGTGCTGATCCTGTTGATCTACTTCGCACTGCCGTCACTGGGCATTCGTCTGGATAAAATCCCATCCTTCATCATTACCCTGTCGTTGTACGCCGGTGCTTACCTGACCGAAGTGTTCCGCGCCGGGCTGTTGAATATTCCCAAGGGCTTGCGTGAAGCCGGCCTGGCGATTGGCTTGGGTGAGTGGCGTATCCGCGCCTACATCACCGTGCCGGTGATGCTGCGCAACGTGCTGCCGGCGCTGTCGAACAACTTCATTTCGCTGTTCAAGGACACCTCGTTGGCCGCTGCGATTGCCGTGCCGGAGCTGACCTATTACGCCCGCAAGATCAACGTCGAAAGCTACCGGGTGATTGAAACCTGGATGGTCACGACCGCGCTCTACGTGGCTGCCTGTTACCTCATTGCCATGCTGCTCCGTTACCTGGAACAGCGTCTGGCGATCCGTCGTTAAGGAGGGTTTCCATGTACGAGTCCCCAAGCGTGTTGCATGAGTTGTGGATCGCCCGGGACACCCTGTGGGCGGGCTTTCAGGCCAGCGTGTATGTGTCTGCGCTGGCAATTATCTTCGGCACGCTGATCGGCATTGTCGCCGGGTTGATCCTGACCTACGGCAAATTCTGGATGCGCGCGCCGTTTCGTCTGTATGTCGATCTGATCCGTGGCACACCGGTGTTTGTACTGGTGTTGGCGTGTTTCTACATGCTGCCGGCGCTCGGTTGGCAGATCACCGCGTTCCAGGCCGGCGCCGTCGGGCTGACGTTGTTCTGCGGCTCCCACGTCTCGGAAATTGTGCGCGGTGCGCTGCAGGCCATTCCCCGTGGGCAACTGGAGGCGGGCAAGGCGATTGGCCTGACGTTCTACCAATCCCTGGGCTACGTGCTGTTGCCTCAAGCGCTGCGCCAGATCCTGCCGACCTGGGTCAATTCCTCCACGGAAATCGTCAAGGCCTCGACCTTGCTCTCGGTGATCGGTGTGGCCGAACTGCTGCTGAGCACCCAGCAAGTGATTGCGCGTACCTTCATGACTCTGGAGTTCTACCTGTTCGCCGGTTTTCTGTTCTTTGTCATCAACTACGCCATCGAGTTATTCGGGCGCTACATTGAAAAGCGGGTGGCCTTGCCATGAACCAACCTCAAAAAGAACAACCGCTGCTGAACATTCGCGGCCTGCGTAAACAGTACGGCGAGGTCGAAGTGCTCAAGGGCGTCGACCTGTCCATGCAACGCGGCAACGTGGTGACATTGATCGGCTCCAGCGGCTCGGGCAAGACCACGCTGCTGCGTTGCGTCAACCTGCTGGAAGAATTCCAGGGTGGGCAGATCACCCTGGACGGCGAGTCCATCGGCTACAGTGAGATCGCCGGCAAGCGCGTGCGTCACCCCGAGCGCGTGATCGCCCAGCACCGCGCGATGACCGGCATGGCCTTCCAGCAGTTCAACCTGTTCCCGCACCTGACGGCCTTGCAAAACGTCACCCTCGGCCTGCTCAAGGTCAAGAAGATGGGCAAGGACGAAGCCGTGGCCCTGGCCGAAAAATGGCTGGACCGCGTCGGCCTGCTGGAACGGCGCAACCACTTCCCCGGTCAGTTGTCCGGCGGCCAGCAACAGCGCGTGGCGATTGCCCGTGCGATTGCGATGAACCCAAGCCTGATGCTGTTCGACGAAGTCACCTCCGCCCTCGACCCGGAGTTGGTGGGCGAGGTGCTCAGCGTGATTAAGGGCTTGGCGGAGGAGGGCATGACCATGTTGCTGGTCACCCACGAAATGCGCTTTGCCTATGAAGTATCAGACAAGATCGTATTCATGAACCAGGGCCGTATTGAAGAGCAGGGCAGCGCGAAGGACATCTTCGAGCGCCCGCAATCGCCGCGCCTGGCGGAATTTTTGAAGAACATTCGTTTTTAATCAGGAGCAACTTTATGAGCATTACTCGTTACGGCACCGGCAGCACCGCCGGCGGTGGCCAACCTCGTCCTTTCGCACGTGCAGTGGAAGCGGACGGCTGGCTCTACGTCTCGGGCCAGGTGCCAGCGGTGGACGGTGAAATCATCAGCGGTGGCATCGTCGAACAGACCCGCCAGACCATGCGCAATGTGGTGGCGATCCTCGAAGAGGCCGGCTTTGAACTCAAAGACGTCGTGCGCGTGGGCGTGTGGTTGGAAGACCCACGGGACTTCTGGAGTTTCAACAAAGTCTTCGGCGAATACTTCACCCCAGAACACGCCCCGGCGCGCGCCTGTGTGCAGGCCAACATGATGGTGGACTGCAAGGTTGAGATTGATTGCGTGGCCTACAAGAAAAAAGGCTAAATGCTCGTTCCCACGCTCTGCGTGGGAACGTCGCCCTGGACGCTCTGCGTCCGCTTCTGTGACGCAGAGCGTCACGGTATGCCTTCCCACGCAGAGCGTGGGAACGATCATGGCTGCCTTGTAGCGCGCGCTATTGTGGCGAGGGAGCAAGCTCCCTCGCCACAGGGTTATCACTAGCTTTTAGACTTTGACCGGACCGAAACTGCCATGAGCGAAGACACCATCAAACGCCGCGCCAAAGGCCTGGACCGTGCATTCGACATCCTCGATTTCCTCAAGGAAATCGGCCAGCCCCTGCGCCCGAATGATATCGCCAGCGGCATCGGCAGCCCCAAATCCACGGTCTACGAACTGGTCGCGTCGTTGCTGGAACGGCGCATCCTCGAAACTGTAGGCAAGGACGGTCACGTCTACCTCGGCCGCCAGCTGTACTTCCTCGGCCAGGCGCACCTGCGTCATTTCGACCTGACCCGCGAGGCCGACCATGCCTTGCAGGAAATCGTCAGCCAAACCCACGAAACCGCGCAGATGTGCCTGCTCAACGGGCGCAAATACACGGTGGCGCTGATGCGCGAAGGCGAGCGGCATTTTCGCATCTCGTCGGACATCGGCGAAAACGCGCCAATCCCGTGGACAGCTTCCGGGCGCCTGCTGCTGGGGCACTTGAGCGACCAGCAAATCATCGACCTGATCGACTACGACGATTTCATCCTGCCGGACGGCCAGCGCCTGCCGCTGGAAACCTTCCTGGCGCAAATCCGCCAGGCCACCCTCGATGGGTTCTTCTCCTTCGACAGCGTGGCCGACACCTTTACCCATTGCTTTGCCGCCCCGGTGCGGGACGCGCAGGGCATCAGCATTGCGACCTTGTGCATCGTTGCCCCACGGGCCGACGCGCTTAAAAATTACAACGACTATCGCCGGGTGTTGATCGACAGCGCCAACAACCTGGCCCGTCGCATCAACGAATAGGAGTTTTTATGTCTGCCCTCAATGCCGTTGAAAAAGGCGCCGCCGCCGTTGGCGCTCACTTGGTCCGCGACGTCAGCCTGCCGGCTCTGGTGCTGCATCGCGACGCCCTGGAACACAACATCCGCTGGATGCAGGCATTTGTCAGCAACAGCGGCGCAGAACTCGCACCCCACGGCAAAACCAGCATGATGCCGGCGCTGTTTCAGCGCCAGATTGAGGCGGGCGCCTGGGGCATCACCCTGGCTAACGCGGTGCAAACCCGCGCCGCCTATGCCGGTGGCGTGCGCCGCGTGTTGATGGCCAACCAACTGGTCGGCGCGCCGAACATGGCGTTGATTGCCGACCTGCTGGCCGACAACGATTTCGACTTCCACTGCATGGTCGATCACCCGGACAACGTCGCCGACCTGGGCCTGTTCTTCGCCGCCCGTGGCCTGCGCTTGAACGTGATGATTGAGTACGGCGTGGTCGGTGGCCGTTGCGGTTGCCGCAGCGAGCAGGAGGTGCGCGAGTTGGTCACGGCGATCAAAGCCCAGCCAGCCTTGGCCCTCACCGGCATTGAAGGCTACGAAGGCGTGATCCACGGCGAGCACGCCGTCAGCGGTATCCGCGACTTCGCCGCCAGCCTGGTGCGCCTGGCCGTCGACCTGCAAAACAATGGTTCTTTCGACCTGCCCAAGCCGATCATCACCGCCTCGGGTTCGGCGTGGTACGACCTGATCGCCGAGTCGTTCGAGAGCCAGAACGCCGCCGGCCGTTTCCTCAGCGTGTTGCGCCCGGGCAGTTATGTGGCCCACGACCACGGCATCTACAAAGAGGCGCAATGCTGCGTGCTCGACCGCCGCAGCGACCTCAACGAAGGCCTGCGCCCGGCGCTGGAAATCTGGGCCCACGTGCAATCGATGCCCGAGCCAGGCTTTGCGGTCATCGCCCTGGGCAAACGCGACGTGGCCTACGACGCCGGCTTGCCGGTGCCGCTCAAGCGCTACAAGGCCGGTATCCTGCCGGCTGAAGGCGATGACGTGAGCGCCTGCAAAGTCACCGCAGTGATGGACCAGCACGCGTTCATGACCGTTGCGCCTGGGGTTGAGTTGCGTATTGGCGACATCATTTCCTTCGGCACTTCACACCCGTGCCTGACCTTCGACAAGTGGCAAGTGGGCTGCCTGGTGGATGAGCAGTTGCAGGTGGTTGAGTCATTGCATACCTGCTTCTAAACCGCGTCGCGCCCATCGCAGGCAAGCCAGCTCCCACATTGGAATTGTGAATACATTTCAAATGTGGGAGCTGGCTTGCCTGCGATGAGGCCTTAACGCCCACCAGAGACATTGGCTATGAACACACAACCGCGCATCGCCCTCATCGGCGAATGCATGATCGAACTCCAACACCGCGCCGATGCAAGCCTGCAACAAAGCTTCGGCGGCGACACCCTGAACGCGGCGGTGTACCTGCGCCGTGAGCTGGGCGATGTCGGCACGGTCGACTACGTCACCGCCCTGGGCGATGACAGCTTTAGCGATGCCATGTGCAAGCACTGGGCCGAAGAAGGCCTGGGCCTGGGCATGGTGCAGCGCCTGCCCGGGCGTTTGCCAGGTTTGTACTGCATCCAGACGGACGCGAACGGTGAACGCAAATTCCTCTACTGGCGCAACGAAGCCGCTGTGCGCGACTGCTTCACCACGCCGGCCGCCGAGCCGATCCTGGCCGCCCTGGCGGATTACGACGTGGTGTATTTCAGCGGCATCACCCTGGCGGTGCTGGGTGAAGTCGGGCGTGCTCGTTTACTGCAAACCCTGATCGAAACCCGCAAGCGCGGTGGCCAGGTGGTGTTCGACAACAACTATCGCCCGCGTTTGTGGGCCAGCGTCGAGGCGGCGCGCGCGGCCTATCACACGGTGTTGGCCGAAGTGGATATCGCCTTGCTGACCGAGGACGACGAGCGTGCGTTGTTTGGCTACGCCGACAGCGAGCAGGTGTTTGCGGCGTACCCGGCGATGGCAGAGGTGGTGCTCAAGCGCGGGGCGCAGGCGTGTTTGATCCGCTGCGCGGGCGAGCGCTTTGCCGTGCCGGCGCTGAAGGTTGAGAAGGTGGTGGACACCACGGCGGCGGGGGATTCGTTCAGTGCGGCGTATTTGGCCAGTCGGCTGAAGGGTGGTTCGCCAGAGGCGTCGGCCTTGGCTGCGCATCGGTTGGCGAGCCGGGTTATCCAGGTGCCCGGAGCACTGATCCCTAAACACTGATAGTTCCCACGCTCCGCGTGGGCATGCAGCCAGGGGCGCTCCGCGTCCCAGAAGCGGACGCGGAGCGTCCGGTGA
This sequence comes from Pseudomonas sp. ArH3a, assembly GCF_022648765.1. Classification (NCBI taxonomy): domain Bacteria; kingdom Pseudomonadati; phylum Pseudomonadota; class Gammaproteobacteria; order Pseudomonadales; family Pseudomonadaceae; genus Pseudomonas; species Pseudomonas sp. ArH3a. Next base: position 4,105,303 of record NZ_CP080330.1, on the reverse strand, counting down.
GGCATTCCCACGCGAAGCGTGGGAACGATCGCTGGTCAGTCGCGGTAAAACACCTGCACCAAGTGGTACCCAAACTTGCTCTTGATCGGCCCATGCACCACTTTCACCGGCTTCTTGAAGATCACCGCATCAATCGCCCCCACCATCTGCCCCGGCCGCACTTCACCCAGGTCACCGCCGCGCTTGCCGGACGGGCAGGTCGAGTACTTTTTGGCCAGCACATCAAACGCTTCGCCCTTGGCAATGCGCTGCTTGAGCTGTTCGGCTTCTTCGCTGGTTTTCACCAGGATGTGACGGGCTTGGGCTTTCATGTTGTTACCTTGCAACGGTCAAACGTAAGGGCGCGCGATTATGCCTGAACTCACTCGTTGACGCTGATCATGCTGCGGATTTTTGTCGCCAGCAAGTCGATGGAAAACGGCTTGGCGACCATGTCCATGCCGTCTTCCAGGAAGCCTTGGCGCTCGGCGGCTTTTTCGGCGTAACCGGTCATGAACAACACGCGCAGGCCGGGCCGATGCTGGCGGGCGATTTCTGCCAGTTGCCGGCCGTTCATGCCCGGCAGGCCGACGTCGGTGACCAGCAAGTCCACGCGCAAATCCGACTCCAGCAACGGCAGCGCCGCGCGTGCGTCGGCTGCCTGGTGCGCGGTGTAGCCCAATTCATCCAGCACGTTGACCACCAACATGCGCACCGCAGGGTCATCCTCGACGACAACCACGGCCTCACCGGCCAGCGCCAGCGGGGCTTCGCTCAGGTGTTGCGGCAGGTTGCTCTCCAAGGCCGTGCCATGCAGGCGCGGCAGGTACAGGCGTACGCAGGTGCCTTGGCCGGGCTCGCTTTGAATGGTCACGTGGCCCCCGGACTGCTGGGCGAAGCCGTAGATCATCGACAGCCCCAGGCCGGTGCCCTGGCCGATGGGCTTGGTGGTGAAGAACGGGTCAAACGCCTTGGCCAGAATCTTTGGCGCCATGCCGCTGCCGTTGTCACTCACGCCGAGCATCACGTAATCGCCGGCCTTGACCGGTTCCAGCGTGGTGATGTCGGTGCCGTCCAAGTAACTGTTGGCGGTTTCGATCAACAATTCGCCGCCGTCAGGCATTGCATCACGCGCGTTGATCACCAGGTTGAGCAGGGCGTTTTCCAGCTGGCTGGCATCGGTGTTGACCGGCCAGATATCTTTGCCTAGTTCCACCTTGAGCGCGATGTGCGCGCCCTTGGTGCGCCGGAACAAGTCTTCCAGGGACGCCACCAGCGTGTTTGGGTCGAGCGGGCGCCGGTCCAGCGACTGGCGCCGTGAGAACGCCAGCAGCCGATGGGTGAGGGCGGCCGCGCGGTGGGCAGAGGACACCGCCGCGTCGGTAAACCGGCCGATCTCGTCACTGCGCCCGGCGGCGATATAGCGCTGCATCAGGTCGAGGCTGCCGATAATGCCGGTGAGCATATTGTTGAAGTCATGGGCGATGCCGCCGGTGAGTTGGCCCACCGCTTCCATCTTCTGCGCATGGCGCAGCGCATCTTCGGCACGCTCGCGTTCGAACATCTCGTTTTGCAGGCGCTGGTTGGCCTCGGCCAGCGCCTGGGTGCGCTGGGCCACCCGTTCTTCGAGGTTTTCGTTGAGGTTGCGCAGCGCTTCTTCGGTGAGTTTGCGTTCGGTTTCATCGATGACAAAGATGTAGAAACCGTTCACCGAGCCGTCATTGCTGAAGCGCGGCAGGTACTTCATCAACGCATGGCGCGGCCGACCGTCGTGGTGCGGCGTAACCGTCATGAAGCTGCACGCCTTGCCTCGCAGGGCGGCGGCGATCTTGTCCTCGCGCCCGGCATACAGTTCGTCGCCGATGATTTCGCGGATGCTCTTGCCGTACAACTCCTGCGGCGTCATGCCGTACCATTCCAGGTACGCGCTGTTGTTCAAGCGAAAGCGTTCTTCATGGTCGACGTAGCCGATCAGCACCGGCATGGCGTTGATGATCAGCTGCAGCTCGGTCTGGCTTTGGCGCAGGGCCTGTTCAGTGTGTTTGCGTTCGGTCAGGTCCAGCGCCGCGCCTAAAAAACGCGCCGGGCGGCCTTGGTGATCCTTGTAGCAACGGCCACGGGCAAACACCCAGCGCACTTGGCCGTCGGCTTGCAACAGGCGGTACTCCTCGGCGTACTCGGTGCCGAAGGTGATGCAGTGCTTGATGCTGCGCGCCACCATGCCACGGTCTTCGGGGTGCACGCCGTGCAGGTAGTCGCTGATCGGCAAGAGGTCGGCATCACTCGGGTCAACGCCGTGCAGGTAGGCGAAGTGGGCGTCGGCGACAAAACGGTCTTCGCCGATGTCCCAATCCCAGGTGCCGACCGCATCGGTCGCCGCGAGTGCCAGTTGCAGGCGTTGCTCGGAGTTGTGCTGGGCCTTGAGGCTGTCTTCGGAGCGCTGTTGCAGCTCCAAGGCTTTGCTGCGGCGTTCGTTGGTTTCGATGGCGGTGACCAGGATGCCGGCGACCGCGCCGCTTTCATCACGGACCGGGCTGTAGGTGAGGTCGAGCCAGATTTCAGTGTCGCGATGGTGGCGTTGCAGCACGAAACGCTGTTCGCTGAAGCTGCGCACCTGGCCGCTCAGCACCGCGTCGTAGACCGGCTCGGTGAAGCTCGCCAGTTCCGGCCAGGTCTCGTGGGCCGGCTGGCCCATGGCGCCGGGGTGCTTGTTGCCTGCGAGTCGGGCAAAACTGTCGTTGTACAGCTGGGTGAGTTGGCCGCCCCACAGCAGCAGCATCGGCATCGGTGAGTTGACGACGATATCCACCGCTGTGCGCAGGCTTTGTGGCCAATCATTGGCCGCACCGAGGGGGCTTTGCGCCCAGTCCAGCCGTGCAATCAATGCAGCAGCTTCGCTACCGGTGGATGTTGCGTTCATGAAAAAACCCTACGCATAACACTTTGAAAAACCACAAAAGCCGATTATCCCGCGAGTCGGGAACGGCTGACTACCCCTCGAAAAATAGCATGCATTGGGGCTTTGTCTTCAAATGAGTGCTTTTGCGCTGAAACCTTTCATCCTTCAGCCAGCTCGGGGCGATGGCGAAATTGCTCCAAGGCCTGCGGGTTTGCCAGGGCATCGGTGTTCTTCACCGGCTCGCCATGCACCACGTTACGCACCGCGAGTTCGACGATCTTGCCGCTGAGGGTGCGCGGGATATCGCTGACAGCGAGGATCTTCGCCGGCACGTGGCGCGGCGTGGTGTTGGCGCGGATCACCTGGCGAATCTGCTGCTGCAGGGCCTCATCGAGTTCGACGCCGTCATTGAGGCGCACAAACAGCACCACGCGCACATCGTCCTGCCAGCGTTGGCCGATGGCCAGGCTTTCCAGCACCTGCGGGACCTTTTCCACCTGGCGATAAATCTCCGCTGTGCCGATGCGCACGCCGCCGGGGTTAAGCACCGCGTCAGAGCGGCCGTGGATGAGCAGGCTGCCATTCGGGCGCTGCTCGGCGTAGTCGCCCTGGGCCCACACCCCGGGAAACTGGCTGAAATACGAGGCGCGCAGTTTTTTCTGCTGCGGGTCATTCCACAGGCCAATCGGCATGGCCGGAAAGTGCCGGGTGCACACCAACTCGCCTTTTTCGCCGATCAGCGGCTTGCCCTGGTCGTCCCACACTTCGATGGCCATCGCCAGGCTCTTGCATTGCATCTCACCACGGCGCACCGGCAGCACCGGGTTGCCGATCACAAAACAGGAGACGATATCGGTGCCGCCGGACATCGACGACAGGCACAGCTCGCCCTTGATTTCGCGGTACACGTAGTCATAGCTTTGCGGCGATAGCGGCGAGCCCGTCGAGATCAGGCCCTTGAGGCTGCTCAGGTCGTGGCTCAAGCGTGGTTGCAGCCCGGCGTTCTCCAGGGTGGCGAGGAACTTGGGGCTGGTGCCGAACACGCTGATTTTTTCCGCGTCGATCAGGTCGACCAAGCGCGCAGGTCCTGGGTGAAACGGTGAGCCGTCATACAGCACCGCCGTGGCGCCGAGGGCCAGCACCGACACCAGCCAGTTCCACATCATCCAGCCGCAGGTGGTGTAGTAGAACAGGCAGTCCTCGCGCGACAGATCGGCGTGCAGGCCGTGCTCCTTGAGGTGGGTGAGCAGCACGCCGCCGGTGCCGTGGATGATGCACTTGGGCACGCCGGTGGTGCCGCTGGAATAGAGGATGTACAGCGGGTGATCGAACGGCACCGCAACGAAATCGGGCACGCCGTTGGGTTGGTAAAAATCACGCCACAGCGCGACCTTGGCCGGGGTCCGATAGTCTTCGGCGCGCGCTTGCGGCCGCGCATAGGGCACGATAATCAACTGTTCGAGGGACGGCAGGCGTTCGAGGATTTCATTCAGTTTGGCCGTCTGGTCGATGTCCTTGCCGGCATAGCGGTAACCCGCGCAGGTGATCAACACCTTGGGTTCGATCTGGCCAAACCGATCGACCACGCCTTGGGTGCCGAAGTCCGGCGACGAGCACGACCATATCGCCCCGAGGCTGGTGGTGGCGAGCATGCCCACCAGGGTTTGCCAGGTGTTGGGCATGCACGCGGCTACGCGGTCGCCCACGCCGACACCGGCCGCGCGCAGGCTGTGTTGCAGGCCGGCGACGTGTTCGGCCAGTTCGGCGTAGGTCAGCTGTTCGCGCTGGCCGTCCTCGCTGATCGCGACCACCGCCGGGTGATCGTCGCGTCGGCGCAGCAGGTGTTCGGCAAAGTTCAGGGTGGCGCCGGGGAACCACTGGGCGTTGGGCATCTCAGTGTCTTCGATCAACGTCGTGGTGGGCGGGCTGCGAAACGCTACGTCGAAGAACGCGACGATGGCCTGCCAAAAGTAGGGGCGCTGGTCGATGCTCCACTGGTGCAGGGCAGGGTAGTCGGGCAGTTGCAGGCCGTGACGCTCATTGATAAAGCGCCGGAACTGGTCCATGCGCGTGTTGCGAATACGTTCGGGGGAGGGTTGCCAGAGGATTTCGGACATCAGCAAAGTCTCTTGTTCTTGTATCAATCTACCCAACAACACAGCGCCAACCTGTGGGAGCTGGCTTGCCTGCGATAGCGGTGTATCAGTCATGCATGAGCCAGCTGACCCAGCGCCCACATTTGATCTTCAGTGTCTGTTTTTATTGGGCCAGCCAGCCGCCGTCGATGTTCCACGCGGCACCACGCACCTGGGCGCCCGCCTCACTGCACAAAAACAACACTAACTCACCCAGCTGCGGCGGCGTCACAAACTCCAGCGACGGCTGTTTCTCCGAGAGCAAATCATGCTGCGCCTGCTGCGGGCCGACGCCTTTGGCTGCGCGGTCATCAATCTGCTTTTGCACCAACGGCGTCAGCACCCAGCCCGGGCAGATGGCGTTGCAGGTGACGTTACTGGTGGCGGTTTCCAGGCCCACCACCTTGGTCAAACCGATCACCCCATGCTTAGCCGCCACATATGCGGCCTTGCCCACCGAACCGACCAGGCCATGCACGGAGGCGATGTTGACGATGCGCCCCCAGCCCTTGGCCTTCATGCCTGGCAAACTCAAGCGCGTGCTGTGGAACACCGAAGACAGGTTGATCGCGATAATCGAGTCCCAGCGTTCGGCCGGGAAGTCTTCCACCGCCGACACATGCTGGATGCCGGCGTTGTTGACCAGAATGTCCACGCCGCCGAACTCACGCTCGGCGTAGGCGATCATGTCGGCGATCTGTGCCGGGTCGCTGACGTCGGCCGGGTGGTGGCCGACCTTGCCGCCGAACGCCTGCACCTGGGCGATCACCGCGCTGGCGTCGCCAAAGCCGTTGAGGATCAGGTTGGCGCCGGCCTTGGCCAGGCTCAGCGCGATGCCCAAACCGATGCCGCTGGTGGAGCCGGTAACCAGGGCGGTCTTGCCGTTCAAAGTCGTCATGAAAACCTCACACAATGCCGGTGGCGTAGAAAGTACCGATCACCACGAACACCGCAAGGGTCTTGATAATCGTGATGCCGAAAATGTCCTTGTAGGCTTCGCGGTGGGTCAGCCCGGTCACCGCCAGCAGCGTGATCACCGCGCCGTTGTGAGGCAGGGTGTCCATGCCGCCGCTGGCCATGGCCGCGACCCGGTGCAGCACTTCAAGGGGGATATTGGCCGCATGGGCCGCCGAAATAAAGCTCTCGGACATCGCCGCCAGGGCAATGCTCATGCCGCCGGAGGCGGAACCGGTGATGCCGGCCAGCAAGGTCACGGTAATCGCTTCGTTGACCAGCGGGTTGGGGATGCCCTTGAGCCAGTCCGCCAGCACCAGAAAGCCCGGCAACGAGGCGATCACCGCGCCAAAGCCGTATTCCGACGCGGTGTTCATCGCCGCCAGCAGCGCACCGCTCACCGCGCTTTTACTGCCTTCGGCGAGCTTGCTGCGAATTGCCGACCAGCCGAATACCAACACCATCACGATGCCGACCAGTAACGCCGCCTGCACCGCCCAGATCGCTGTGAGCTTGGCGATTTCGGTGGTCACCGGCGCGCTCATGCCCGGTAGGCTGAGGCTGTGGGTCTTGCCGTACCACTGTGGGATCCAGTGGGTGAACAGCAGGTTCATCACGCCCACCAGCAGCAGCGGCGACAGTGCGATCCACGGGTTAGGCAGGGCGATATTTTCAGCAGTTTCCGGCTCGTTGCGCAGCTCGGTGCCGTAGCCTTCACCGGCACGCTGGGCCTTGTTGCGCTGGCGCGCCAGGTAGAGCATGCCGGCACAGAACACGAAGATCGTGCCGATCAAGCCCAGCCACGGCGCGGCCCACGCGGTGGTGTTGAAGAAGGTGCTGGGGATGATGTTCTGGATCTGCGGCGTGCCGGGCAGGGCGTCCATGGTGAACGAGAACGCGCCGAGGGCGATGGTCGCCGGGATCAGGCGCTTGGGGATATTGCTCTGACGGAACATCTCCGCCGCAAACGGGTACACCGCAAACACCACCACAAACAGCGAGACGCCGCCGTAGGTAAGCAGGGCGCAAACCAGCACGATCACCAGCATCGCCTGGCGCGTGCCGAGCAAACGGATCGCGGCGGCGACGATGGCGCGCGAGAAGCCCGACAGTTCGATCAGCTTGCCGAACACCGCGCCGAGCAGGAATACCGGGAAATACAGTTTGATGAACCCGACCATTTTTTCCATGAACACCCCGGTAAACGCAGGGGCGACGGCGGACGGGTCGGTGAGCAGGACGGCGCCGAGGGCGGCGATGGGGGCAAACAGGATAACGCTGTAGCCACGGTAGGCGGCCAGCATCAGCAGCGCGAGGGCTGCCAGGGCAATGATCACACTCATGGTGTGTCTCCAGATCGAATTGTTATTTTTGTGGGGTGGTGCTTTGGAGAGGAGCTATAGCTAGATGTGTGCCAACACATTAACGTGTTGAAATATAAGGATATTGTTTTTACTTTAAGCTGCGTTTTTGAATTTTGTCTCTATTTTGAGACAGGTGAATATTCAATGTGGGGGCTGGCTTGTCTGCGATGGCCATAGGTATCTACACATCTTTTTATGGGTTGGATTCTTTGGTTGTCGCGGGGGCGCTGGGTACATATCCGTTATTTGGGTAACGGCTGCTATTGGTTCCGCTCTTACAGCGGGTCACTTTTGGAAAAGAGCCCCAAAAGTAACCAAAAGGGCTCTTGCCCCACCACTCGGCACCTCGCTTAGGCTCGGTGTGCCCTCACGCAGGCTTTGGACCGTGGGCCGCCGCCATGGGCCATCCTTGGCCCATCGCGGCTAAACCGGCGTCCTGCCGGTTTACCCACGCTCCAAAGCCTGCGTTCGGCCAGCGTGGTTTAACGGGGCGCCTCAGATCAAGATCAAGATCAAGATCAAGATCAAGATCAAAAGCACGGCGGCCTAGTAGCCGACCTGAGTGGTTAAATCAAAAGCAAAGCCGAGGCGGCCTGACAGCCGACCTGATAGTGGAAGTTGAAACTCAATCAAATGTGGGAGCTGGCTTGCCTGCGATGGCATCAACTCGGTGTACCTGATGGACCGAGGTGCCTGCATCGCAGCGGTGCGGCGATCCGACAAGCCAGCTCCCACATTAGAATATCTACATTTGTAGATTCTCGTCCCGATATAGAGACTAGGTAATGCCAAGGGCGACCATTTTTTTGTACAGCGTCGACCGCCCCAGCCCCAGGCGCTTGGCTGCCCCTACTACGTTGCCTTCACACGCCGCCAAAGCCGCCCCAATCACCTGCCGATCAAAGCGCTCCCGCGCCGCCGCAAACGTCTCGCCCTCGACCGTTTCCACCGCGCCACGCGCCACCGGGCTGAACGTGCCAATCGCGGCGCGAATCTCCCCCGCATCCAGCACCAAGTCATCACTCAGCAACGCCGCGCGCTCCAGCACATTGCGCAGCTCGCGGATATTTCCCGGCCACGCATGCTGCGCCAACAGCGCCAGTGCCTCGCGGTCCAGTTCATGCTGGCTGCGCAACTCTTCCAGAATCGCCTCACTCAACGCCGGAATGTCATCCAGCCGCTCACGCAACGGCGGCACCTGGATCGGCAGTACATTCAGCCGGTAATACAAATCCGCGCGGAACTCGCCGCGCTTGATCGCCGCCTCCAGGTCCATGGACGTGGCGGCAATCACCCGTACATCGCTGTGCCGCATTTCATTGGAGCCCACTGGCTCGTATTCCTTTTCCTGCAACACCCGCAGCAGTTTGCTTTGCAGCGGCAGCGGCATGTCGCCGATTTCATCAAGGAACAGCGTGCCGCCCTGGGCGATCTGCAATTTGCCGGGGCGGCCTTTGCGGTCGGCGCCGGTAAACGCGCCCGGCGCGGTGCCGAAGAACTCGGCTTCGAGCAGGTCACCGGGAATCGCCGCGCTGTTGATGCTGACGAAGGCTTTGTGCGCACGCGGTGATGCGCCGTGAATCGCCTGGGCCAGCAGCTCCTTGCCGGTGCCGGTTTCGCCGAGCAGCAACACTGGCGACTCAGCGCTCGCACTGCGCCGCGCCCGGCGTTTGACTTCCAGGCTGGCCGCGCTGGTGCCGATAAAGTGCGCGAAGTTGTATTTGCTCTGGCGCGAGCGCAACAGCGAGCGGGTCGACGCCAGCTCCTGCTGCATGCTCAGGTAGCGCTCGATCAGCGGCGACAGGTTGCGCAGCTCGTCGAACAGCGCAAAGCCAATCGCACCGATCACCGCGCCGGCATCGTCGTGAATTGGCAGGCGCATCACCACCAGCGGGCCTTTGGGCGTGTCCTGGATGTCCAGCAAGATCGGCTGGTCATTGCGCACCACCTGGCGCAACAGGCTGTTGGAAATCACCTGTTCGCAGGGCTGGCCGATGGCCTCGTCGGCGCTTTTGAGGCCGAAACGCTTGGCGTAGCGCTCGTTCATCCACACGATATTCGCGTCGCGGTCGACGATCACCGTGCCTTCGCTGGACTGCTCGATGATCTCGAACAGCGACTGGATGGCCAGGCCGCGAACCTGTTGGTAGTCCTTGAGGCTTTCGTTGCTATTCATGCGTGCCGAATCCTGTGATCGCTGTGATCGTTCCCACGCTCTGCGTGGGAATGCCTCCCGTGACGCTCTGCGTCACTTGGCGTGCGGGGCGCGGAGCGTCCTTGGCTGTGTTCCCACGCAGAGCGTGGGAGCAATCTCACAAGGGGATATGCGCAGCCGCCAGCAGTTCTTTGGTGTACGCGTGCTGCGGCGCTTCAAATACCTCATGACTCGCGCCACGCTCCACCACCTTGCCATCCTTGATCACAATCATGTCGTGAGCCATGGCGCGTACCACGGCCAGGTCATGGCTGATAAACAGGTAAGTCAGGCCGTACTTCTCTTGCAGTTCACGCAACAACGCCACGACCTGCTTCTGCACCGTGCGGTCCAGGGCTGAAGTGGGTTCGTCCAGCAGCATCAGCGCCGGTTTAAGCACCAGGGCGCGGGCGATGGCGATGCGTTGGCGCTGGCCACCGGAAAATTCGTGTGGGTAACGGTGCCGGCTGGCGGGGTCGAGGCCCACGTCCTTGAGCACCTGCATCACTTGCGCATCGCGCTCGGCCAGGCTGCACGGTGCGTGCACTTCCAGGCCTTCGCTGATGATCTGCTCCACCGACATGCGCGGGCTGAGGCTGCCGTAAGGGTCCTGGAACACCACCTGCATCTGCTTGCGCCACGGGCGCATTTGCTTGTGGTTGAGCGGGTCGAGGGCCTCGCCCTGGAAGCGGATACTGCCGGTGGAATCGAGCAAACGCAGAATCGCCTGGCCCAGGGTCGATTTACCCGAGCCGGACTCGCCGACAATCCCCAAGGTCTTGCCGCGCTGCACGCTGAGGCTGATACCGTCCACCGCGCGCAGGTAGGTCTTGCGCTGAAACAGCCCGCCGCTGAGGGGGAATTGCACCGTCAGGTCATCGACCTGCAACACCGTTTCGCGCTCATCGCTGCACAGTGCATCGCCGGCCGGTTCCGCATCCAGCAACAGGCGGCTGTAAGGGTGTTGCGGTGCGTTGAACAGCGTCTGGCAGTCGGCCTGCTCGACGATTTCACCGGCGCGCATCACGCACACGCGCTGCGCGATGCTGCGCACCAGGTTGAGGTCATGGCTGATCAGCAGCAGCGACATGCCCAGGCGCTGTTGCAAGGACTTGAGCAGCAGCAGGATCTTGCGCTGCACCGTCACGTCGAGTGCGGTGGTGGGTTCGTCGGCGATTAACAGTTCCGGCTCGCAGGCCAGGGCCATGGCAATCATCACCCGCTGGCGCTGCCCGCCGGACAGCTGATGCGGATAGGCTTTGAGGCGCTCCAGGGGTTTCTGGATGCCCACCAATTCGAGCAGTTCAAGGATGCGCGCCTGCGCCGCCTTGCCGCCCAGGCCCTTGTGCAGCAGCAGGGTTTCGCCGATCTGCTTTTCGATGCTGTGCAGCGGGTTGAGCGAAGTCATCGGCTCCTGGAAGATCATCGCAATGCGGTTGCCACGCAGCTTTTGCAGGGTGGCCGCCGAGGCGCCGATCAACTCCTGGCCGCGATATTTCACCGAGCCCGTGGTCTGCGTGCCGGCTTCGGGCAGCAGTTGCAGGATCGAGTGGGCCGTCACCGACTTGCCCGAGCCTGACTCGCCCACCAGCGCCAGGCATTCGCCGGGGCGCAGGTCCAGGCACAGCTTGCTCACCACGGTCTGGCCGCTGAAGGCGACACTCAGGTCGCGGATTTCAATGAGGTTCATAGGCAGTCACTCATGAGCGTGGGTCGAAGGCATCACGTAATGCCTCGCCGATAAAGACCAGCAGCGACAAGATCAGCGCCAAGGTGAAAAACGCCGTCAGGCCCAGCCAGGGCGCCTGCAGGTTCTGCTTGCCCTGGGCGATCAGTTCGCCGAGTGACGCACTGCCCGCCGGCATGCCGAAACCGAGGAAATCCAGGGCGCTCAAGGTCGAAATTGCCCCGGTCAAAATAAACGGCAGGTAGCTCAACGTCGCGGTCATGGCATTCGGCAGGATATGCCGGCGAATGATCTTGCCGTCGCCCAGGCCCAAGGCGCGCGCGGCCTTGACGTATTCCAGGTTGCGCCCGCGCAGGAACTCGGCGCGCACCACGTCCACCAGGGCCAGCCAGGAAAACAGCGCCATGATCCCCAGCAGCCACCAGAAGTTCGGCTCGACAAACCCTGAGAGGATGATCAGCAAGTACAGCACTGGCAGCCCGGACCACACTTCCAGAATGCGCTGGCCGAGCAGGTCCACCCAGCCGCCGTAGTAACCCTGCAAGGCGCCGGCGGCAATGCCGATGGCGGCGCTGATGGCCGTTAACGCCAGGGCAAACAAAATCGACACGCGGGCGCCAAAGATCACCCGCGCCAGCACATCACGCGACTGATCATCGGTGCCCAGCCAGTTCACCGTCGACGGCGGGCTGGGGGCAGGGCGGCTCAGTTCGTAGTTGGGCGTGTCATCGCTGAACGGGATCGGCGGGAACAGCATCCAACCGCCGTCCTGCTTGATCAGCTTTTGCACGTAGTCACTGCGGTAGTCGGCCTGGAACGGCAACTGCCCGCCGAACTGCTGCTCGGTGTAGCGCTTGAACACTGGGAAATACAGCTCGTTCTTGAAGCTGAGCACCCAGGGCTTGTCATTGGCGATCAACTCGCCGCCCAGGGTCAGGATAAACAGGCCGATAAACAACCACAGCGACCACCACCCGCGACGGTTCTTCTTGAACCGCTCGAAACGCCGACGCGCCACCGGAGACAAATTAAGCATCAGGCGTTCCTCGCGGCGAAGTCGATACGCGGGTCCACCAAGGTGTAGCAGAGGTCGCCGATGAGTTTTATCAGCAGGCCAAACAAGGTGAAGATGAACAGCGAGCCGAACACCACCGGGTAGTCGCGGGACACGGCGGCTTCATAGCTCATGCGGCCCAGGCCATCGAGGGAGAAGATCACCTCGATCAGCAGGGACCCTGCGAAAAACACGCTGATAAACGCCTGGGGAATCCCCGAGATCACCAGCAGCATGGCGTTGCGGAACACGTGGCCGTAGAGCACGCGCCGTTCGCTCAAGCCCTTGGCGCGGGCCGTTACCACGTATTGGCGGGTGATTTCATTCAAGAACGAGTTTTTGGTAAGGATGGTCAAGGTCGCAAACCCGCCGATAACCAGCGCGGTAACCGGTAGCACCAAGTGCCAGAAATAGTCGGCAATCTTGCCCACGGTGCTTAGCTCTTCGAAGTTTTCCGAGACCAGCCCGCGTACCGGGAACCAGTTGAGCGAGGTGCCACCGGCGAACACCACAATCAGGAACATCGCGAACAGGAACGCCGGCATCGCGTAGCCGATGACGATGGCGGTGCTGCTCCACACATCAAAGCTGCTGCCATGGCGTACTGCCTTGCGAATCCCCAGCGGGATCGACACAAGGTAGGTGATCAACGTGGCCCATAAGCCGAGGGAAATAGTCACCGGCATCTTTTCCAGGATCAGGTCAGTCACGGTCGCGCCGCGAAAGAAACTGTTGCCGAAATCCAGCTGCGCATAGCTCTTGAGCATCAGCCACAGGCGTTCCGGGGCGGGCTTGTCGAAGCCGTATTGTTTTTCGATGTCCTTGATCAACTTCGGGTCCAGGCCGCGGCTGGCCCGTGAGCCGCTGCTGATGCCCTCGCCGGATGAGCCACCGACGGCACCGCCGCCGATGCCTTGCAAGTGCGCAATGGCTTGCTCCACCGGGCCGCCAGGCGCGGCTTGGACGATCACAAAGTTAACCAGCAGGATGATCACCAGCGTCGGGATAATCAGCAGCAGGCGCCGCACGATATAGGCAAACATCAGCGGGCACCTGCGCGTTTTTTCAACTCGGCGTTCATTTGTTCATTCGTCAGTGGCGTGGGGCTGATTTCCCACCAGGTTTCCAAGGCTTCGTCGTTCTTCGCCTCGATGGCCGGGCGGCCGAAGCGGTTCCACCACGCGGCGGAGGTGCCGGGCGGGTAGTAGTTGGGAATCCACAGGTAGTTCCATTGCAGCACGCGGTCCAGGGCGTGGGCGTAGGTGAGCATCTGCGCCTGGGTGTTGGCCTTGACCAGGCCCTTGATCAACGTGTCGACGGCCGGGTCCTTGAGCACCATGTAGTTGTTGGCGCCCGAATCAAACGCGGCGGCGGAGCCGAAATAGTTGTACAGCTCCATGCCCGGCGAGGTGGTGACCGGGAAGCCGGTGACGATCATGTCGTAGTCGCGGGTCATCAGCCGGTTGACGTACTGGGAGGAGTCGATGCGGCGAATATTCAGGGTGATGCCGATCTGCGCCAGGTTGCGTTTGTACGGGAGTAGCAAGCGTTCCAGGCCGTTTTGTGTATTGAGGAAGGTGAACTCAAGCGGCTCGCCTTCGGCGTTGACCAGCTTGTCACCTTGCGGCTTCCAGCCCGCGTCCTCCAGCAAGGCCAGGGCTTGCAGCTGCTTGTCGCGGATCATGCCACTGCCGTCGGTGACGGGGGCCTTGAACACTTGGGTGAACACTTCGTCGGGAATCTGCCCGCGCAAGGGCTCAAGAATCGCCAGCTCCTCTGGGGTCGGCAACTGGCTCGCCGCCAGTGGGCTGTTGGAGAAATAGCTCTGCTGGCGGATGTACAGGTTGCGCATCATCTGCCGGTTGGCCCATTCGAAGTCCCACAGCATCGCCAGGGCCTCGCGCACGCGGCGGTCCTTGAACATCGGCTTTTGCACGTTGAACACGTAGCCCTGGGCCGGTTGCGGCATCTCTTTGGCCAAGTGCGCGCGTTGCAGGCGGCCATCGTCGAGGGCCGGGCCGTTGTAGCCGATGGAATAACCGGTGGCGGAGAACTCCCGGTTGAAGTCGTAGGCACCGCCACGCAGCACCTGGCGGGCCACTTCGGTGTCGCCGAAGTACTCCAGGCTCAGGTGATCAAAGTTGTACAGGCCACGGCTGACGGGCAAGTCCTTGCCCCACCAGTCCGGGTTGCGGGTGAAGGTGATGGTGGCGCCGGAGTCGATCTTGCTGACCTTGTACGGGCCGCTGCCCAGTGGGGCTTCGTAGCCGCCACCGTTGGAGAAGTCGCGGGTTTTCCACCAGTGCTCGGGGAACACCGGCAGGGTGGCGATATCCAGGGGCAGGGTGCGGTTTTCATTGCTGGAGAAATCAAAGCGCACCTGGCGCTCGCCTTCGACTTCGACGTGTTTGACGTCGGCGAACAGGGTACGGAAACGCAGGCTGCCTTGGGTCATCAGCAGGTCGAAGCTGTAGCGCACGTCTTCGGCGGTGATCGGTGTGCCGTCGGCGAAGCGCGCCTTGGGGTTGAGGTAGAAGCGCAGCGACAGGCCATCGTCGGCGCGTTCCATCTTTTCGGCGACCAAGCCGTAGACGGTGTACGGTTCATCCAGGGAGCGTTGGGCCAGCGGGGCGTACAGCCAGCCGTCGACCTGGGAGACGCCGATGCCTTTGTCGATGTACGGCAGCACGTGGTCGAAGCGCCCGATCTCAAGGGCTGAGCGCTTGAGGCTGCCGCCTTTGGGGGCGTTGGGGTTGGCGTAGTCGAAATGGGTGAAGCCGGCGGGGTACTTGGCCGGTTCGCCGTAGACCGTGAGGTAGGTCTGCGGGGCCGCGATCACGGCGGTGCTGGCCAGCAGCAGGGCCAGGGCAGAGCTAAGGAGTGCTGTGGAAAAAGCCAATCGCATTGTCAGCCTTGAGTGCCGGGTGAAGAATAGGTTTTTGTACGTTAACGGCTTCAACGTTGCCAGTCATCACATGCACAACGGCCCACCATAAGGCGGGCCGTTGTTTATAGCATTAGCACGGACTGGATCAGTCCTGGCGGCTGGTGACTTCCAGCAGGTGGTAGCCGAACTGGGTTTTCACTGGGCCTTGCACGGTGTTGACCGGGGCGCTGAAGACGACGGTGTCGAATTCTTTGACCATTTGGCCTGGGCCGAACGAACCGAGGTCACCGCCTTGGCGGCTGGAAGGGCAGCTGGAGTTGGCTTTGGCGACTTCTGCGAAATCGGCGCCGCCTTCGATCTGGGCTTTGAGTTCGTTGCACTTGTCTTCAGTGGAAACGAGGATGTGACGGGCGGTAGCTTTGGCCATGGGGAATAACTCCTTGAATAAAAAGGGTGAGCGTACCGGATTCAGGCGGTTATTTGTTGGCAAAGTTCCATGTTTTGTTGGTTGGTTGAGTACATATCCGTTGCTGCGGTAACGGCTAACTAGGGTTGCGCTCTTACAGCGGGCCACTTTTGGCAAACGCGCGGAATGCCGGCCCAGCCAAAAGTACCCAAAAGGTCTTTGCCCCACCACTCGGTGCCGAGTGGTGGGGCACAACAACCCCAGTACTCATCCACATTTGTCAGCGAGATCAGCTTACTTGCCGCCAGTAATCTGCTTCACCAACTCCGCATGCCCCTTCACATCATCCGCCCGGGAAATCGCCTGGATCACCAGCAAGTGCTTGCCTGAGCCACCGAGGAACGTGGAGTTCAAGGTCTTGCCACCGCCCTGGGTGGCGGTGCTGTCGACCTGGCGAAGTCCTAGGCCCTTAAAGGTGAGTTTCTTCTCGTTCTGCTTCTTGAAGTCGGGCAGGGCGGCGCTCTGGTCTTTGACGAAACCAGCCACGGCGCCATCCAGAAACTGCGGGTCGTTATCCTTGATCGTGGCCCCATCGTTGCGCACGGTTTCGGCGACGATCACCACACTTTTGCTGGCCGCGTTGGCGTACAGCGTGCCCTGGGTGTCGGCAGTGCCATCCTCAACCTTGCCGGTTGGCAGGGTGTCGGCGATGTAGGCCTTGGGCAAGTTGAAGGTGAACTTGCCGCCCAGGGTCGAGATGGTTTGCGTGCTGGCTGCGAACACGCTGCCGGCGGTGAGCGCGAGGGCCAGCAGGACGGCGGTCTTGGTGAAGGTGGCCATGAAGCGCTCCAGGAGATGAACGAAATTGCGGAGTATTCTGTCAGAGATTTCGCAATATCGTTCATTCGCACCCTCACGCTTTGTCGGACTCTTCCTCAAGCCGGTCCATCTCAAACAGCCGCGCCAGTTCGGTACGGGCTTCCTGGGCGGTTTGCATCACCTTGGCCGCATCGTCGTACACCGCGTGTTGCGCGGCCAGCAATTGCAGGTCGTGGTTTTTGAAACGGGAGATGCGTGCATCCGCCTGGGCTTGGCTCAAACCGAGGCCGACCAAGGTACGGCGGCTCATTTCCAGGCTGGAGTAAAAGGTCTCGCGCACCGGTGAGGCGTCCAGGTCCACCAGGCGGTGCACGTGCTGGCGGTTACGGGCACGGGCGATGATTTTCATGTGCGGGTAGAGGCTGCGTACCATTTCGGCGGTCTTGATATTGATCTGCGGATCGTCCATGGCAATCACGAAGAATTCAGCCTGATCGACCTTGGCCGCGTGAAGGATTTCCGGGCGCTGCGGGTCGCCGTAGAACACCGGCATGCCGCCGAAACTGCGGGTCAGTTCAATGGTTTCCACCGAGGTGTCGAGGGCGATGAACGAGATATTTTGCGCGCGCAGGATCCGCGCCACGATCTGGCCCATACGGCCCATGCCGGCAATCACCACGCGTGGCGCATCGCTTTCGATGGCGCGGTATTCCTCGGGCACCTCCACCGGTTTGGCCTTGGACTTGAACAGCTTTGTGCAGACCAACAACAGCAGCGGCGTCACGGCCATCGACAGGGTGATGGTCAGCACCAGCACATCGTAAAGGTGCGGTTCGAACAGGCCTTGGTCGCGGCCGATCTTGAACACCACGAAGGCGAATTCACCGCCAGCTGCCAGCACCACGCCCAGGCGCAGCGCGCTTTCGCGATTCAGGTCGCCCACCAGCCGGCCGACCGCGTACAGCAGCGGCAGCTTTAAGCCAATCAACAGCAGGGTCAGGCCGATCACCACCAGCGGCGAGCTGAGCAGCAGGCTGAGGTTGGCGCCCATGCCCACACTGATAAAAAACAGGCCGAGCAGCAGGCCCTTGAAGGGTTCGATCTGGGATTCGAGTTCGTGGCGGTATTCCGAGTCCGCTAGCAGCAGCCCGGCGAGGAACGCGCCCAGGGCCATCGACACGCCCACCAGTTCCATCAGCCAAGCGGTGCCGATCACCACCAGCAGTGCGGTGGCGGTGGACACTTCACGCAAGCCGGTCTTGGCGACGATGCGAAACACCGGGCGCAACAGGTAGCGCCCGCCGATGATCACCACAGCGATGCTGCCGAGGATCTGCAACACATGCTGCAGACCTTGGGCTTCGGTGGTCGGGTGATCGCTGCCGGCCAGCAGCGGCACCATCGCGATCAGCGGGATCGCGGCAATGTCCTGGAACAGCAGAATCGCAAACGCCAGGCGTCCATGGGGCTGGTTCAGTTCCTTGCGCTCGGCCAGGCTTTGCAGGCCGAACGCGGTGGAGGACAGCGCCAGGCCAAGGCCCAGCACAATTGCGCTGTTCCACGTTTGGCCGAACAGCCACAGCGCGACGACACCCATCACCACGCCCGTGAGCAACACCTGGGCCAGGCCAACGCCGAACACCGCCTTGCGCATCACCCACAACCGTTTGGGCGACAGCTCCAGGCCGATGATGAACAACAGCAACACCACCCCCAATTCCGAAAATTGCGCGACGCTTTGCGGGTTGCCGATCAGGCCCAATACCGAGGGGCCGATGATCACACCGGCGAACAGATAACCCAGCACCGCGCCCAGTTGCAGACGCTTGGCCAACGGCACGGTCAGCACGGCGGCGAGCAGGAACACCACGGCTGCTTGTAACAGGTTGCCTTCATGGGGCATTGCGAACTCCAGGCTCTTTAAAGCGAATCGACAGGGCGCTATTAGAGCGCTTTTTCACATTTTGAAACGTGTGTTTCTGCCGCGACAGTCAATGTATGTTGGCTGAAATCCCATTCTTGTCGGGCGTTTACGAAAGTATTAATACCATTTAATTCAATGACTTTTCTGTAGGTCTACTACCGTTTCGACACACTGGATCTGTTGTCGCCACGGTCAGGTATTTCGAGTTTGATGCGTGTGGGTTAATAGAGTTGGGCTTCTGCGCATTCATGGATGAAAGGCTTGAACAACTCCGGCACCCTCGACCTGGCACTGTTGGGCCTGGGCTATTCGGGGCAACGTTCGCGCAACGACAAGGATCACGCGATGACCATCAGCTTCTCTCTCGGTTTCTGATCAAAGCCGAGCACCTTTAACCGCCCGAAAGGGCGGTTTTTTTTGCAGTGATTGTTACTGGGCTGCAATGCCGCGACTTAAGGATATGAAAGAGCCGCGCCCTTTGTGGCGAGGGGGCACGCCCTAATGCCGTTCAGTTGAGCGCAGATCCCACATTTAATCTTCGCTGCTTTGGGCATTGCGTTCGCTTAACTGAACGGCATTAGGGCACGCCCGCTCGCCACGGGTGGCATTCCAATCTGGAAAATGAGGGAATAAAAGATTATTGAAATAATTCCTTTAAAGGAATATTCCTGTTTCCGGCAACCTAAATTCAGGGCCGTCACCATGGCTAAAAAATTCGCTGAATTTCAAGCGCGCATGACGCTCGAAGCGCGTGCTGAGGCCGAGCAGCTGTTCCGCCAACCTCTTAAAGAAATGCCGCTGCACGAACTGCGCAAGGCTCAACAATTGAGCCAGGAGCGCCTGGCCAAGGCATTGAATATCAACCAGGCGGCGGTTTCCAAGATGGAGCGCCGCACCGACATGTACATCAGCACATTGCGCGACTACATCCGGGCCATGGGCGGCGAACTGGAAATCATCGCGACGTTTCCGGGTGGCCGGGTCAAGATCGACAACTTCGCTTAATAAGGTGCATTGGGCCACTCATATGAACCAACTCCTCGCCATGCGCGCCTTTGTCCGTGTTGTCGATACCGGTTCGTTCAGCCGTGCGTCCGACCAACTGGCGCTGCCGCGTTCCACGGTCAGCAAGCTGATCACCGACCTTGAAAAGCACCTGGGCATCAAGCTGATGCACCGCACCACCCGCGCCTTGGCGCCAACGCTTGAGGGGCTGGAGTATTACCGCCATGCGCGGCGGCTGGTGGCTGAGCTGGATGAAGTGGACAGCGCCGCACGCGGGCAAGTCCTCAAGCCCGGTGGGCATTTGCGGGTGGATGCGCCGGCCTCGTTTGCCAATTGCCTGTTGATACCGGCGCTGGTGGATTTTCATCGCGAGTATCCCGATATCACCATCGCCTTAGGCATCAGCGACCGTGCGGTCAACATCGTCGGGGAGGGCGTTGATTGTGTGATTCGAGCCGGCAAGCTGGATGACATGGCGATGATCGGGCGCAAGGTGGCCGACCTTGAGTACCTGACTTGCGCAGCGCCCAGTTACTTGGACCGCAGGGGTGTGCCGCAGTCGCCGGAGGACCTGCAGAACAACCACCTCAAAGTCGGCTATTTCTTTACCGGCTCGGGCAAGCCGGAACCGCTGATTTTCGAGACGGCTGGGCAGCGTATCGAGGTCAACGACTGTGCCTTTTCGACCAATGAAGGCAATGGCCTCAAGGAAATGCTGCTCGCAGGCCTTGGCGTAGGGCAGCACTTCACCTCTATCGTGCAGTACTACCTCGACACCGGCCAACTGATCCGCGTGTTGCCGCACTGGTCACGCCCGGCCACGCCGCTGCATATCCTTTACCCACCCAATCGCCATCAGAGCGCGCGGCTCAAGGTGTTTACCGAGTGGGTCATCCGCACGTTCGGGATTAGGGAATAATCGCGGTTACGCGAATCTCCACGCGCATGGTCGGCAAACCCAGGGCCTCGACGCCGATTTGTGTCCAGATCGGTGCATGGTCGGGCATCAAGCGGCGGTAGTGCTTGACCATCGCCTCGTTGACCTGCGGTGGGAACCCGCCGACGTGGTAGGAGTTGATGTGAATCACATGCTCCCAACCCGCGCCGGCGGTGGTCAGGGTGCGCTCCAGGTTACGGAAGGCTTGGGCAATTTCTTCGTCGAGGTCGGTGGGGATCTGAAAATCATCATCCCAGCCGCCTTGGCCTGAGGTTTCCACGCGGTTGCCGACTCTCACCGCTTGCGAGTAGTGCAAGTGTTCGCGCATGTAATCGCCATAACCTGGGGTGACAAAAAACTCGGGGGTGCTCATGGTGTTTCCTCGGTTCAGTACAAGACTTGGCGAATGCTAGTGGACCGAATGCGCGAACAAAATCCCGGTTTTTTGCCATGACTATCTATCAGCCTGCACAATCGGCTTACGGTAAAGCCCCACGGCTAAACCGATGATGATGAGCGTGATGAAGATCAGGTGGGGTGTGGAAATGCGCTCGCCCAGTATCAGCATCGAACTGCCAATGCCGAATACCGGGATCAACAACGACAGCGGCGCCACGGTCGAAACGGGATAGGCCTTGAGCAGCGAGTTCCAGCCCCAGTAGGCAAAGTGCGTCGCCAGGTAAACCTGGAACAGGATCGACGTCACGGCGGTGAGGTCGAGGCTGGCGGGTACGTTCTCGAATGCGGTGCTGCCGTGCATCCACCAGGCCATCAGGCACAACGGAATCGGCGGGAACAGGCTGGCCCACACCATGAACGAGAAAATTTCCTTCACCCCTGACGCCTTGATGATGACGTTGCCGATGCTCCACGCCAACGCACTGAGCACGATCAACAGCACACCGAATACCGCATGCTCGCCGTCCTGGGTGCAGATGATGCCCGCCAGGCCCATCAAGGCGAGTAACGCGCCGACCCACTGCGCACGGCGGATGTGTTCCTTGAACAACAGGCAGCCCCAGCCGAGGGTAAAAAACACACTGAGCTGAATGATCAGCGAAGCGATCCCCGGGCTGACGCCGACCTGGATGCCATAGTTGATGACGCCCCACATGCCCAACCCGAAGATAACGCCATAGCCGGCCACATAGCCGAACCTCACGGCGGGGCGCTTGATAAAAAATACCAATGGCACGGCGGCGAGGGCAAAGCGCATGCCGGTTAGCACAAAGGGGTCGATTGAGCGCAGGCCCAGCTTGGTGATGGGGAAGTTCAAGCCCCAGACCAGCGTGACCAGCAGGGCGAGGGCCAGATGTTTCTTATGCATGGGTGTTCCTTTGAACAAGGTTGATCAAAGGCGTGAATGCTAGGGCGCGTGGAAATGGCCCGCTTGCTATCCCAGGTCATATGTTGACAAGATCGGGCCATGATCCCGATATTTGAAACCAGCGACCCTGAAGCCGTCGTCACACTGCGCGACTATGCGTCCGGCACCGTATTCCCGCGCCATACCCACCCGCGCGGGCAGTTCGCTTATGCCTCAACCGGTGCCTTGAGGATGTTTACCGACCTCGGCAATTGGGTGGTGCCACCGCAGCGGGCGATCTGGGTGCCGGGCGGTGTGCCCCATGAAATGCATATGCGTGGCGATGTGGTGATGCTCAATACCTACCTTGACGACAGAGCTGCGGAACGGGTAGGGCTGCAGGACCGCTGCCAGGTATTCGACGTGTCGCCGCTGCTCAGGCATCTGCTGGAAGCGGCACTGGCTATCGGACCATCGCCAGCCTCCGCTGTCCGGCAGCACTGCATATTGACGCTGTTGATCGATGAAATAAGCACCATGCCCGAATTGCCCCTCAGTGCGCCATTGCCCGCCGAACCGCGTCTGGCCCAGGCTTGCCAGCGCTTCCTGGACGCGCCTGCGCAAACCGTCTCCCTTGACGAAATGGCCGATTGGTCGAACATGAGCCGCCGCACCTTCACTCGCCATTTCCACGACTGCACCGGCATGACGTTCGTGGCCTGGCGCCAGCAAGTCTGCCTGCTCGAAGCCACCGCCCGGCTCAGCCACGGCGCCTCCATCACCCAGGTGGCGTTAGAGCTGGGTTTCAGCAGCTCCAGCGCCTTCACCTCGGTGTTCCGCCGCAACCTGGGGGACTCGCCGGCGCGCTACCTGGCCAAATCCAAGGCGGCATCAGTGTTCTGAACACTGCACACGTCGGTCAGGATTCACCTTTACCAAGGCCATGCTTTGTTACTATCGCCGTCCATCGTCACCAGGAGTCACCGGCCCATGCAACACCAGTGGGATGAAATGCACCGCACCCGCAAGCCCACGTTTGTATTGTGCGGCGAGCCCCAAGGGGATGTGCTCAATCTCTACGTTCACGGATACTCGGCCTTCTTCAATCGCCAGCAACTGGGCAATTTCAAGCAGCAGTTGGCGAGCATCGAAGGCTCGACCAACCTGATGCTGTTCTGGCCGGCGGGGCACTTTCTGGAAAACCTGTTTGCGCCGTTCAAGGATGTCATCACCTCGATGCTCGGTGGCGGCGGCCTGGGCGCGGCGACGGTGGGCGTGGGCAAAGCGATTGCGTATTTTCTCGACCATTACAAAAGTGTCGAGGCGCGGGTCGATGAAGTCGCTAAAACGTTATTGCCTGAGCTGGCCAGCTACCTGCACGCCGAATCGCTGAAGGTGCGGCGCATCAACCTGATCGGCCATTCCCTCGGCGCACGCATCCTGGTCAAGAGTGTGCTGGCCAGCCCCGAGGTGGCGCGCGAACTGCCGTTGAACAACGTGTTGCTGATGGGCGGGGCGATCTGTACGTCCAGCCCGTGGGATGAAGTGTCGGCGCCGCTCAAGGGGCGGGTGATTAACTGTCATTCCAGTAAAGACTGGGCGCTGGCGATGAAACCGGACACCGAGCGGTGTATTGGCCGCTATGCGATTGAGGTCACGCCGGCGCTCAAGGCCAAGGTCACCAATGTGCACCTGGCCACGTTCGACCATGGTGCCTATTGGCCGCAGTTGAAGACGGTGGTGCAATACACCGACCTGTTGCAGGAACGGCGCGGCATGATTCGCGCCGATCAGCGCAGCAGTGAAGTGCGCTTTGCCGAAGAGGACGTGGAACTGTTCCCCGCATTGGTGCAGGCGCGGCCGGACGAGCTGAAGTTCCTGGCCGAGTTGATGGCGCAAAAGCGCAGTGCTTCGATTGATGCCACTGTGCGCGAACCGCTGAAACTGGCCATCGAGCTGCAGCGCATGGGCGGTGACAGCATCATGAACCTTGCCCGTGGCCATGGCGTGAGTTATCGCAAGATCGCCGAAGGCGTGGCGCAGCGGCTGGGCATCAAGTTTGATGAACCGGTGGAAACCGTTGCACTGGCGGACATCGAGGCCCAGGTCGCAGAAAAATTGATCGAGCAGTACAAGGACAAACTCAGTCGCGCCGACCGGCAGGCCTTCGACGCCGAACTCAAGGCCGCCGCGCAAAAAGAGCAGGGCTTGTTCAACCGCTTCGACGTCGGCCGCTCGGCCACCACCGCCTTGAGCGGCACGGCGTTGGCGGGGTTAACCGGGTTTATCGTGCGGCGCGGCGCCGCCACGGCGATTCCAGTGGTGGGCCAGGCATTGGCGGCGGCGATGTTGCTGGTCACCGGCGTGCGCGCGTTTTCCGGCCCGGCGTATTCGATTACCACCTTATCGGTGTTGATGATCGGCATGATTCGCCAGCGCATGGAGCGCGAGGCGCTGAACCAGGAGCTGGACCTGGTGGTGCAGGTCGTGGACACGTTTGGCCTGCCCCGGGAGACGGTGATGCGCACGGTCGCGTCGGACTGATAAGCTGCGTTCTGACTTGTGTGTTTGCCTGGGATACCGCGTGAAATTCAGCCTGCCGAAAATCGCTACCGCCCCGTTCTGCCCGCCGGAAGTGGCCGGCTCCGTTGTCGTTGACCCCAAGGCTTCGTTTTTCAAACGAGCACTGATGTTCGCCGGCCCCGGCCTGCTGATCTCTATCGGCTACATGGACCCCGGCAACTGGGCGACAGCCATCGAGGCCGGTTCACGCTACGGCTACAGCCTGTTATTCGTGGTACTGCTGGCCAGCCTGGCAGGCATGGCGGTGCAATGCTTGTGTTCGCGGTTGGGCATCGCCACCGGTAAAGACCTGGCGCAGCTGTGCCGCGAGCGCTACAGCAAACGCTCGGCGCGTACGCAGTGGCTGCTGGCCGAGATCTCGATCATCGCCACCGACCTTGCCGAAGTGCTCGGTTGCGCCCTGGCGTTTCACCTGTTGCTGGGCGTGTCGCTGACCACCGGCATTGTCATTACCGCGTTCGACACACTGTTGATCCTGGCCCTGCAAAACCGCGGCTTCCGGCGTCTCGAGGCGATCATGCTGGCGCTGGTCGCAACCATCGGCGTGTGCTTCTTTATCGAACTGGTGCTGATCAAGCCTTATTGGCCGGACGTGCTCCGTGGTTTCACCCCGTCACTGTCGGCCATCAGCGATGCTGCGCCGATGTACCTGGCCATCGGCATACTCGGTGCCACGGTGATGCCGCATAACCTCTACCTGCACAGCTCCATTGTGCAAACCCGCCTGATTGGCAAAGACCTCGCCAGTAAACAGGACGCGGTCAAGCTGGCGCGTATCGACACCATCGGCTCCCTGGCCCTGGCCTTGCTGGTCAACGCTGCGATCCTGGTGCTGGCCGCTGCGGCTTTCTACAAGACCGGCCATACCGACGTGGTCGAGATCCAGGATGCTTACCACCTGCTCGACCCACTGGTGGGCGGCGCCTTCGCCAGTATCCTGTTCGGTATCGCCTTGCTGGCTTCCGGGCAGAGTTCGACGTTTACCGGCACCATTGCCGGGCAGGTGATCATGGAGGGTTACCTCAACCTGCGTATTCCGTGCTGGCAGCGACGCCTGATCACCCGTGGCCTGGCACTGATCCCGGCGTTTCTCGGGGTGTGGCTGATGGGCGACGATGCTATCGGAAAACTGCTGATTCTCAGCCAGGTGGTCCTCAGCCTACAGTTGCCGTTCGCGCTGTACCCGCTGATTCGCATGACCGATGACAAGCAACTGATGGGGCCGTTTGTTAACCGTCTGCCCACGCGGCTTTTGGCGTGGTTTCTGTTCGCGGTGATCAGTGGGGCGAATGCGTGGTTGATTGGGCAGTGGTTGTTCTGATCGGATGTTCAGGTCAAAAGGCGCCCTCAAACGCATCCAGCGGGTCGTCCGGTAGTGGCGCACTAAAGTCGTCCGGGACCAGCAGTTTCCCTCTCATAAGGCCGATTCGACGTCTGTGAGGTTTCCCGGCCGGCACCCGCTGGGCAAGCGCCCATCCGTTCTTGGTGATAAGAATGGTTTGGCCGGTACTGGACTGATGAGCCAGCTGTGAAACGCTGGCCTTTGCCTGGCCTGACGAAACGGTGATTGCGGTGCACGATGCGCTCATGGCGTCTCTCCTTTGCGGAAGTCGCCTGAGTTTGGCGCAGGGCGCCGTGCCCGGGAATGGTGGCCTGGGAAATCAGAATAAGCCTACTTTTCCCAGTAAGCTTTTTTACCTGACGCCCGCTGTTCAGAGTGATCGAGACCGCTCATCTGTCCCAATAAGGCACCGTCCCAAAACACTCCACAAAGTAATCAATCACCGTGCGCACCTTCAGCGACAGGCGTCGGCTGCCCGGCCACAACGCGGCAATCTGCTGCGGCTCCAGCGTTGTCGCCACGTCGTATTCGGTCAGCACCGCCTGCAAGGTGCCTGCGCGCAAGCCTTCGCCGATCAGCCAGGAGGGAAACACCACCAGCCCCAGGCCTTGCTCCGCTGCGTGGGTGAGGGTGTCGGCGTGGTTGCCGGTGATTGGGCCTTTGACGCTGTAGGGCGTCCAGTCGCCTTGGTCGCGACGGAAGAACCAACGTTGCTGGCCGGTGATGCCTTTGTAAGCCAGGCACTGGTGGTTGACCAGTTCGTCGGGGTGGCGCGGTGTGCCATGGCGGGCCAGGTAGGCAGGGCTGGCGGCGAGGCGAAAACGCTGGGGCGCGAAGATGCGCGCCTGCATGCCCGAGTCGTTGAGCACGCCGATGCGAAACAGCAGGTCGGTGCCGTCTTGCAGCGGGTCGACGTAGGTGTCGGTTTGCTGGATATCCAGTTGCAACTTGGGGTAGCGCCGACACAACTCGCCCAGCCACGGTGACAGGTGGCGCTGGCCGAACACCATCGGCGCATTGATGCGCACCAGGCCGCTGGGTTCGCTTTCCTGTTCCTGCAAGGCTTGGCCGGCTGTTTCCAGTTGTTCCAGCATCAAGCGCGCGTGATGCCCGAGCAGGCGCCCGGCTTCGGTAGGGCTGACGGCGCGGGTGTGGCGGTACAGCAACTGTTGGCCGAGTGCCTGCTCCATCAGCTGGATCTGCCGAGAAATGGAGGAGGGCGCCAGGCTTTCGCGGCGCGCAACTTCGGAAAAACTGCCGTGATCCAGCACGGCGACAAACAGGCGCAACGCCTTGAAACTCAATTCATTTAAGCCCTGCATCATGGTCTCCAAGCTGTGCGTAATGCGCAAAGGTGTTATCTGCATGCTCCCATTTATCGCACAGTACGGCCACCGGATAATGCGCGCCATGTTCAGTTCTTGAAGCGCAGGTGATGTATGCAGGCAAGTTCAATCGAAGGCGTGGCGCAGGCCACGCCGAAAAAAAACCTTCTACGGCTACTGTTGTTGCCGCTGGTGATTCTGGCGGGCATGGGCCTGTCGGTGGAGGCCGGTTTGCTCGGGCCGCTGGGTGTACAGGTGGGCCACTTGTGGGCGACCTTGAGCATCTTTGGCGTGGGCACGGCGATCCTGTTTTTGCTGCTGCTGTTCAGCGGCCCGCAAAAGGGCCCGGCACTGACTGACCTGCCGCGCTGGCAGCTGATCGGCGGGTTCCTGGGGCCGATGTACGTGGTGGTGCTGACCTTGGCCACGCCTCATATCGGTATCGCCATGACCATGATCGCGATTCTGTCGGGCCAGGTAGGCAAGAGCGTGTTGATCGACCATTTTGGCTGGTTCGGCACGGCGCGCAAGCGCGTCAATGGCGAGCGCTGGATAGCCCTGGCGTTGATTGTGGCGGCACTTGTTTTGATAGCGCGAGGGTAAGGCGATGAATTTGATTCTGTTATTGGTGCTGGTGATTGCCGCCGGCGCGGTGCTGAGTGTGCAAGCGGCCATCAACGGTCGCTTGGGCCAGGCTGTAGGTGTGTTGCGCAGCAGTTTGCTGACCTTCGCGGTGGGCGCGATCACCACTGCGCTGCTGATTTTCTTCTTTGAACCCGCCCAGGCCGTCAGCCTGCTGGATGTGCCCAAATGGCAACTGACCGGGACGCTGTTCGGCGTGGTGTACATGATGGTGATGGTCGGCGCGGTGCCTATCGTCGGTACGGCGGTGGCGACCGTCGCGGTGATCGTCGGGCAGTTGGGCATGGGCATGCTGATCGATAACTTCGGCTGGCTCGGTAACCCGGCCATCGAACTGTCGGGCAGCCGTATCGTGGCGATGCTCTGCTTGGCCCTGGCGCTGGTGTTCATGTACCGCAGCAATACTCGTCAGGCCGATTAACGGGCTGAACCTTGGCGCCTTGCCGGGAGTCATTGGTTAAGGTGCTGCGTTCGCAACACCTGGACGACCATGAAAAAGGAGTCTGACCATGCCAGATACAACCTGTGCCTGCCCACACTGC
Organism: Pseudomonas sp. ArH3a; assembly: GCF_022648765.1. Taxonomy (NCBI): domain Bacteria; kingdom Pseudomonadati; phylum Pseudomonadota; class Gammaproteobacteria; order Pseudomonadales; family Pseudomonadaceae; genus Pseudomonas; species Pseudomonas sp. ArH3a. The sequence continues at coordinate 4,077,319 of NZ_CP080330.1, read as the reverse complement.
AAATGTGTACTCGGCGCCGACGCGGTAATGAAGGACGGTAAGGGCTATTGCTGCCAGGGCTGCGCCGAGCACCATGCGCATGGTGAGCCGTGCGCAGCGGCGACGGGCTGTGAGTGCGCCAAGTCCGCCAACGGCTAAAAATCCTCTCGGATTATCGGGTGGCGGTCATTACCATGGCCGCTCACCCTTGATTGATGTGCTGTTCATGGCCCTGGCCGCTCCCCCCCGACCTCAGTGATCACGCCGTGCCTATGCAACCCCTGGCGCGCACCTACCCGCGTGGGTTGTACGTAGAACCCCATAGCCACGACTGGGGCCAGTTGCTCTACGCCATGAGCGGCGTGATGTGGGTCGAAACACCTCGGGAAGCCTTGGTTGTACCGCCGCAACGCGCGGTGTGGCTGCCTCCGGGCGTGGAGCACGGCATTCGCGTGGTCTGCGACTTGCAGATGCGCAATATCTACCTGCGCCCGGCTTTGGCGGCGACGTTGGACAGCCAGGTGCAGATGATTGAAGTCGGTGGGCTGTTGCGTGAGCTGATCGTGACCTTGGTCGATCAGGGCGACAACGGCGATAGCGCTTACTACGACGCTGTGGTCGGCTTGGCCCTGTTGGAATTGCAGCGGGCGCGCCGTATGAGGAAGTGAACAAAGGCAGTGCAGACAAGCGCATTTTCCTGCCCTAACACCGTCAAAACTGTGGGAGCTGGCTTGCCTGCGATAGCGGTGGGTCAGCCAACAATTTTTTACCTGATGGGCCGCCATCGCGGGCAAGCCCGCTCCCACAGTTTGATCTTCACTGGGCTTTGGGAGTGAGTTTGGCTCGGAGGTTTCCTACAAGGGTTTCAGGTTGTCGCTCGGAAGGCGGCTGACTAACCTCACTGCCGTCGCTGCCAATTCAGCGACCGGATTTGACCGTCCGACTAAACCAGCGCGCTACAGCACCCAAGACCTATATCAGGCGTTTTTTCTACGCTTGATGTATCGTGTCGCGGCAGCTGTGCGCGGGATACCTTCGGGTATGCCGGATCCCTGGTTCCGGTCGGTCAACCCGCGTTCAGCTGCCACCCCACTTCGTTTGACCGCGAGTGATGGCAGCTCCACTACCAGGAGTTCCACCATGATCAAAGACAGCCCAAATCCCCCCGGCCAAAAAGACTTCGATACAAGCACCCTGCACGAAGTGGCCTACCGCGCGATCAACCACTACCTCAACCCTGGAAAACCAATCCCCGAACCGACCGACGGGCTCTTCAGCGTGCGCGCCGATCTGGGCACGGAAACCTTGCTGGTCAATGCGTCCCAGGACCTGGCGTCCATCAGCGAGATTGCCAACCATATGGCGTTTGAAATCGAAGGCTCGCAACGTAATGTCGCGCTGGGCATCTGCCGGATGCTGGAAGGGGTGCAACTGTTGGTGGATAAGGCTCTGAATGTGGCCCATCCGGCGGCATAACGACTTTCACACGGTCAAAACTGTGGGAGCGGGCTTGCTCGCGAAAGCGGTGGGTCAGTCACAGAAAGGTTGACTGAAATACCGCATTCGCGGGCAAGCCCGCTCCCACATTTTGACTTTTATCAGGCCTCGGGAACGCCTTTTTCCCAGGCGGACCAGTTCTTCAGAATCGCTTGAACCAACGGATTACCGGTGCGATACAGGTTCTCCAGCGCCGGCACAAACCCGCCTTGGTCGGCGTATTTCAGCAAGTTGTCCACTTCGCTGTAGCCAGGGTACGGCCGGTCGAAGTCCGAGCCGGCACGCACCACGGCCAGGCGCTGGATATCCACCAGGCCTTCGCGGCTGGCGCGCAGCAGGGCTTCGTAGGTGGAGTTGTCTTCCTGCTGGGTGGTGCAGTACTCGCCTTTGTTGTCGGTGAGTAACTTGGTCCAGACTTCGGCGCGCTCGCTCAGGCGCGTGCCGGAGAACCAGGTGTTGCCCGCCAGGGTGTCGCAGCGGGTGACTTGCGGTGGCTGGTTGGCCGGGGCGGCCGGGTAGTGTTTGCGCCAGGCGCTGGATTCCTTGCTCTCGCTCAGTTCAACCTTGTGCGACAGGGCAAACGCCTTGGCTTGCAGCTTGGGGTTGAGCTCAAACACTTCGGTCTTGTAGTCCAACGGCGGTTTTTCGTTGGGGCCTTTGGTATTGATGCCGATGTAACCGGTCGGCCAATCTTTAGGCGCATCACGCGAATCGATTTCCCACTGGGTGCCGAATTCCACCAAGTAATGCGCCCAGGCGGCGGTGCCGATGGTGCCGTGTTTTGGGCTGATGCCAGCGATCCCGGCGATCAAAAAGTAGCTCTGGCGCAAATCAAACTTGGGCGACAACGCCAAGGCGAGGGTCGAGGCGGCGGCGTTGGTCTGGCCCATGCCGGTGACCAGCAGGCACACGTCCTGGGTGTTGCAGCGGATCACTGGGTATTCGGCGGAGAGGCCCGGCACGCGCACCTCCTGCTTGAGTTCCAGGCGATCGATCCAGGTTTGCGCCTCGGGGGCGAACATGGTGATCAGCATCACTTTGGGCTTGATCGGCGCGGTGTCCGCCAATACCACGTGGGGCAACAGAGCCACGCCGACAGCCAGCGAGAGACGAGTAAACACGTTCATCTAATACTCCTTGATCAGAATTGGTAGCCGACACCGGCGTAGTAGCCCCAGCCATCGGAGCGAGCGCGGAAGTTGCCTTCGCCGAAATTCAGCTCGCTGCCATCTTCCCAGTTGCCGCCGTTATGAAAGTAACGGCCGACCAGGGAGAAGCGCAGGTGAGTGAACGAGTACAGCAGCACGTTGGTGGCCACCACGGAATTAGCGGTGCGCGCCGGGTTGTCCTTGTGCAGGTCCGAGCCGAAATCGTAGTTGGTGAAGCCGATGTAGGTCAGCGAAGCACCGTTGTCGAACTTGCCGATGGGCACGATGTACTTCATTTGTGCGCGGTAGCCGTCCCACTGGTATTCATTGCTCGCGCCATAGTTTTCCCACTGGTAGCGCCCATAGAAGTTGGCCGACAGGTTGACCCGCGAGTGGGTGTCGATGTCGGTACCCAAGCCGCTGTACAGGGTGTTGGCGCGGTTCGATTTGTTGCTGCCGTGGTCGTAGATCCAGTCAAACGCCACATACCATTCCTTGAACGGGCCGATAGCCAGGCTGCGACCGGCCAGGTAATCGATGGAGATACGCGGCTCGTGCTCCATGAATACCGGCGAGCCATGGTCCCATGCGCCCTTGTCATTACTGTTACCGATGCCGAGAATCTTCGGCACGTCGATATAGCCGTACAGCTCGAACGGGCCTTTACGGCCGAAGTACTCGTATTCCAGGTACACGTCATCTTGCGGTTTGGGGCCGAAGCTGATGTCTTTACTGCCGATCAGCGTCAGGTCCTGGTTGAACCAGTCCGACATATACACGCCTTTTTTCGTCGGGCTGGCTTCGGGAGCCAGGGTTTCGCCCTGTGCTGAGTCATCGGCGGGTTTCTCCTGCGCCAAAATGGGTGCGCTGAGTACTCCCGTAACGGCTGCCAGTAGCAAGGAAACACCAAAGAAAGCAGGATGCCTTGAGGTGAGGTGCATGGAAAATCCCTATTCGTACGCGGTTTGACCCGATTTCTCGGGCAACAGTGAACTTGCCTACCAAGTTCGTCCCGCAAACGTTTGCACAGGCTGTACCAACTTTTCTCAATGGCTTGAATGACATGGAAAAAGGCGTAATTAGTCGACCTTTTGATCAAAAATGATTGGGTGTCATTTTTGTAGGCAAAACCGAGGAGTCACAAGAATGTTCGAACGCTACCTGCAATCCTGGAACCTGACCGTTGATGGCGATCCTGTGGTGACGCCCGGCAGCCACCTGTTGCCCGTGCGTTGGCAAGGCCGGCCGGCAATGTTGAAAATGGCGCACACCGCTGAAGAGCAACTCGGTGGCCGGCTGATGAGCTGGTGGGCGGGCGAGGGTGCCGCGCAGGTGTATGCCCATGACGACACGGTGTTGCTGATGGAGCGGGCCATCGGCCCAGGCTCCCTGATGCGCATGGCCCTCAATGGGCAGGATGATCAAGCCAGCCAGATCGCCTGCGCCACGGTTGCCCGGTTGCATGCGTCACGCCCATCGCCGCCGCCAGGGTTAGTGCCCCTGCAAACCCGGTTCCAGTCCTTGTGGACGGCCGCTGATGACAACGGCGGCGTGTTGCGCGACTGCGCAGCGATGGCCCGTGCACTGTTGGCGGCGCCACAGGATGTCGTGGTGCTGCACGGTGATATCCATCACGACAATATTCTCGACTTCGGTGCTCGCGGCTGGCTGGCGATTGATCCAAAGCGCGTCATCGGCGAGCGCGGTTACGACTATGCCAACCTGATCTGCAACCCGGATTTGCCGACCTGCCACGACCCGCTGCGTTTCACCCGGCAGGTCGAGGTGATTGCCCAGGCTGCCAACCTCGCGCGCCCGCGCCTGCTGCAATGGGTGTTGGCCCATGCAGGTCTGTCCGCAGCGTGGTTCCTTGAAGATGGAGAGCGCCAGCGCGCAGCCATTGGCCTTGAAGTCGCCCGCCTGGCGCAACGCGCGTTGGCTCAATGGCCGACGGTGTAGGGCGATGGCTGCTCAGCGATGCGATTAAACAAATGCATCGCCGTTTCGCGCCGATACTCGCTCGGCGTCTGGTTCATCTCGATGCGAAAATGCCGGTTGAAGTTGGACAGGTTGGCGTAGCCCACTTCAAAGCAGATATCTGCCACCGACATGTCGCTTTGCAGCAACAACCGGCAGGCACGTTGCACGCGGAACTTGCGCATCAGGTCGATAAACCCGTGGCCGGTGTTGCGCTTGAAGAAGCGCGAGAAGCCCGGCTCGCTCATCTCCAGCTGTTGCGCGATGACCGACAAGCGTAAGTCGCCGGTCAGCTCGCGCATCAGGTAATCGAAGGCTTTGTTGATGCGCTCGGCGCTGCGCGCGTCCAGTGTCGGAGCGTAGCAAGGGCTGGCCAGCGCTTGCACGTGCGGTGCGGGGGCGTTTTTCAGCGTGTCGAGCAGCTGCAGGAACAGGATCAGCCGTTGCAGGCCGTGGGCCTTGCCGATGCCCTCCATCAAGCGCGCGGCCTGCACGGCGGTGTCGCCGCGAAATTGAAGGCCGCGACGGGCGTGTTCGAACAGCGGCTGCAAGTCGCCGAGTTCCGGCAGGGTTTTGCGCAGGGCGAGGAGGGCGGCGCCGTCGAATTGCAGGACTACGTCGCGCCCGGTCAGGTATTCGCCGGGGGCCAGGTCGCCGATCCAGTCGTGGGGCAGGTCCGGACCGATCAGCGCGACATGCCCGGCGCTGAACGCGCCGATGTAGTCACCCGCCACCAGCTTGCCGCTGCCTTGGCGGATCAGGTGGATTTCGAACTCGGGGTGGTGGTTCCAGCGCGCCAGGTCGTACGGGTAGTCATGTTCGAACCAGCGGAAACAGTGATCCGGCTCGGGCAGGATGACTTCGAGTTCGGCAGGGCGGTGTTCGAACAGTTTGGCGCGGCTGATGGGCATGGTGATGCCTCTTCTATTTGTGGAATCTGCTCAAAATACGCGGGTTGGTCACCGGTGCGCTACTCCTGGTTTCGCCCGGCACTGGTACTTTTTTGATCCGCGGCCCTCGGTTAAAAAAGTATCAGCCGTGCATTCGCCATGCGTTTGTGAGGGCTTGGTCAAGCTGCTGTAATCGGCGCTCAACAACAAAAACAACAGGTGGAAACCGCCATGTTCAAGCTCCCACACGCAATGTTCTTGCTGTCTGGTCTGGCCGTGGCCATGCCCAGCTACGCCGCCGACACCGTGACCATCGCCACGGTCAACAACAGCGACATGATCCGCATGCAGCGCCTGTCCAAAGTATTCGAGCAGCAGCACCCGGACATCAAGCTCAACTGGGTGGTGCTCGAAGAAAACGTGCTGCGTCAGCGCCTCACCACCGACATCGCCACCCAGGGCGGGCAGTTCGATGTGCTGACCATCGGCACCTACGAAACCCCCTTGTGGGGCGCCAAGCACTGGTTGGAGCCGCTGACGCAACTGCCGGCCGACTACGACGCCGACGATATCTTCCCGTCGGTGCGCCAGGGCCTGTCGGTCAACGATACCCTCTATGCCTTGCCGTTCTACGGCGAAAGCACGGTCACCTACTACCGCACCGACTTGTTCAAACAAGCAGGGCTGAGCATGCCTGCGCACCCGACCTGGACCCAGCTCGGCGAATTCGCCGCCAAGCTCACCGCAAAGGACAAAGGCCAATACGGCATGTGCCTGCGCGGCAAGGCCGGCTGGGGCGAGAACATCGCCTTGTTGAGCACCATGGCCAACGCCTTCGGCGCGCGCTGGTTCGACGAACAGTGGAAGCCTGAATTGACCAGCCCCGAGTGGACGGCGGCGGCCAACTATTACGTCAATACCCTGAAAAACTACGGCCCACCGGGCGTTTCCAGTAATGGTTTCAACGAGACCCTGGCGCTGTTCAACAGTGGCAAATGCGCGATCTGGGTGGACGCCAGCGTCGCCGGCTCCTTCACCACCGACAAGAGCCAAAGCAAAGTCGCCGACGACGTAGGCTTTGCCGCCGCCCCGACCGAAGTCACCGACAAAGGCTCTTCGTGGCTCTACGCCTGGTCCCTGGCGATTCCCGCCACCTCCAAGCACAAAGACGCCGCCAAGGCGTTCATCGCCTGGGCGACCTCCAAGGACTACATCCAATTGGTCGCCGATAAAGAAGGCATCACCAACGTACCGCCAGGCACCCGCCAGTCCACCTACAACGAGGCTTACTTGAAAGCCGCGCCGTTTGCCCAGGTGACGCTGGAGATGATGAAGCACGCCGACCCTGCGCACCCGTCGGCCAAGCCGGCGCCGTACGTCGGCATCCAGTACGTGACCATCCCGGAATTTCAGGCTATCGGCACCTCCGTCGGCAAGCTGTTTTCGGCGGCGCTCACCGGTGGCATGACGGTGGATCAGGCGCTGCTCCAAGCGCAGTCCACCACCGAACGCGAGATGAAACGCGCCGGCTACCCGAAATAATTTCTACAGGACACCACCATGAAACGACTCGAAGGTAAGAGCGCGCTGATCACCGGATCGGCGCGCGGCATCGGCCGCGCCTTTGCCCAGGCCTACATCGCTGAAGGCGCAACCGTTGCCATCGCCGATATCAACTTGCAACGCGCCCAGGCCACGGCGGCTGAGCTGGGCCCACGGGCTTATGCGGTAGCAATGGACGTCACTGACCAAGCCTCGATCGACGCCGCGATTGCCGCCGTGGTAGCCCATGCCGGCAAGCTCGATATCTTGATCAACAACGCCGCACTGTTCGACCTGGCGCCCATCGTCGACATCACCCGCGACAGCTTTGACCGGCTGTTCTCGATCAACGTCGCCGGCACGCTGTTTACCCTGCAGGCTGCCGCACGGCAGATGATCAGCCAGGGCCACGGCGGTAAGATCATCAACATGGCCAGCCAGGCCGGGCGGCGGGGTGAGCCGTTGGTGGCGATCTATTGTGCGACCAAGGCGGCGGTGATCAGCCTCACGCAATCGGCGGGGTTGAACCTGATCAAGCAGGGCATCAACGTCAATGCCATCGCCCCCGGCGTGGTGGACGGTGAGCACTGGGATGGCGTGGATGCGCTGTTTGCCAAGCATGAGGGGTTGCCGCCGGGGGAGAAGAAGAAGCGGGTTGGGGCTGAGGTGCCGTTTGGGCGCATGGGCACAGCGGAGGATTTGACTGGGATGGCTATCTTTCTTGCGTCGAAAGACGCCGACTACGTGGTTGCCCAGACCTACAACGTTGATGGCGGCAACTGGATGAACTAGAGCCTAGCCTCCATTAAGAATGTGGGCGCTGGCTTGCCTGCGATAGCCATGGGTATCTGCGCAACTTTTTGTGTTGCGTTAAGTTTTTGAGGGGGGTTTTAGGTAGGTATGAGTACATATCCGTTGCTGCGGTAACGGCTGATATGGGTTCCGCCCTTACGGCGGGTCACTTTTGGAAAAGAGCCCCAAAAGTAACCAAAAGGGCTCTTGCCCCACCACTCGTTGCCTCGCCTAGGCTCGGCATGCCAGAACGAAGGCTTGAATCTGTGGGCCGCCGCCATGGGCCATCCTTGGCCCATCGCGGCTAACCCGGCGTCCTGCCGGGTTGCCCACGGATTCAAGCCTGCGTTCGGCCATCGTGGTTAACGGGGCGCCTAAGATCAAAAGCAAGAGCACGGCGGCCTAGTAGCCGACCTGAGTGGTAGAAGCAAAAGCAGGGCAAAAGCACAGCAGCACACTTTCTGTCTGCTGCCAGACCGCAGTGCTCTGCTTTTCTGTGGGAGCTGGCTTGCCTGCGATGCAGACACCTCGGTGTATCAGGCATAACCAGTTGATGCCATCGCAGGCAAGCCAGCTCCCACATTAGATTGAGTTCAGCCATCAAGATCAGGTCGGCTGTCAGGCCGCCTCGGTTTTGCTTTTGATTTAACCACTCAGGTCGGCTACTAGGCCGCCGTGCTCTTGCTCTTGCTCTTGCTCTTGCTCTTGCTCTTGCTCTTGCTCTTGCTCTTGCTTTTGATCTTGATCTTGATCTGAGGCGCCCCGTTAACCACGCTGGCCGAACGCAGGCTTTGGAGCGTGGGTAAACCGGCAGGACGCCGGTTTAGCCGCGATGGGCCAAGGATGGCCCATGGCGGCGGCCCACGGTCCAAAGCCGGAGTGAGGGCACACCGAGCCTAAGCGAGGTGCCGAGTGGTGGGGCAAGAGCCTTTTGGTTACTTTTGGGCTCTTTCAAAAGTGACCCGCTGTAAGAGCGGAACCCATATCAGCCATCACCCAAATAACGGATATGTACCCAGCGCCCCCGCGACAACCAAAGAACTCAACCCATAAAAAGATGTGTAGATACCTATGCCGCAATAGCGGTGGGTCAGACCGCAAAGCTGTAACTGACAAACCGCTATCACAGCCAACCCAGCTCCCACATTCAATCTCCATTGTTGGTGATACCGAGTCACTCAGCAAAACTGCGATCAAAGAAATACAATTCCCCAGGCTTCAGGTTCTCCACCGTCGCCTGGGGCCGGCCACCTTCGCCGTGTTTCTTGCGGCCCGTTTCACGCAAATACCCCGCCTCAGTCAGCTTCAGCAAACGCTGACGAATACTGGTCTTCAACACCGGCCGCGCCAGCACCCGCGAAAAGATCGTGGTCGCTTGCGGCGCGCTGAACTCATGCCCCAGAAACATCAACGGCAAGTTGCTGTACAGCGATTTGGAAAACAGTCGTTCCTGCACCGCCGCCACGATCAGGTTGTGATCGAACGGCAATTTGATACTGCCATCGGCCACCGCATTCAGCGAAAACCAAGCCTGATGCTCACTCAAAACCACTTCTTCGGCCACGATCGCCAGGTAGTAGGTGGACGACGACCAGCAGCGCGGGTCGCGAAACGCATCACCCACCGTGCCCACTTGCTCACTCCAGGCCAGCTCAAAACCCACCTTGTCGCTGGCCCGCAAACGCTCCACCGCATCCTTGAGGCTCAGATCTTGCACGCCGCCGTTCACCACCACGCCCGGTAATGCCCAATGCCCGGCGAACGGCTCGGCTTCGCGCTTATTCAGCAGCAGTTTCAATTCCCCCGAGGCGCGGCAGTAGAACAACACGCACAGGTCGACGGTGTGGAGGTAGGCGCTAAGTGGCATGTGGAATCCTTCTGAACAGCGGTGGGGCACAGTCTAACGGATCGAACAGATATGTCATGTACCTGCTCCAGGATAGATAACCAAATGTTTCTTGCAATGAAAGTACATGACGTGTACTTTTGTTTCCAGGCCACCGGAGAACCACCATGACCCTCTCGAAAACTGCCATCGCTTCATTCGACGTCGACGCCCAGAAGAGCTTCACGCCACTGTGCCCCAACGAATTGCCGGTGGCGGGCGGTGACCAGATCGGTGCCGAACTCAACTACATGGCCAGCTTGTCCGGCCGGCGTGTCGGCAGCAAAGACGCGCACACCCCACATGCACCGTGGGTGGTCACGCAGCACAGCGAGATGCTGCAACCCACCGGCCTTGCCCACGCCGATGTCACGTGGGTCAGCCACTGTGTGCCGGGCACTGAGGGTTTTACCCTGCTGGACGAACTGCCGACCCCGTATGACTACGACTACTTCATCTGGAAAGGCGTCGAACCCGACCTGCACCCATACGGCGCCTGCTACCACGACCTGCACGACAAGTTGTCCACGGGCGTCATCGAGTACCTGAACGCTCAAGGCGTGCGTCGCGTGATCGTCGGTGGCCTGGCTCTGGATTACTGCGTCAAGACCACCGCCCTGCAACTGCTCAAGGCCGGCCTGGAAGTGGTGCTGCACCTGCCGGCCTGCCGAAGTATCAGCGAGGAGGGCGGCGTACAGGCGGTGAATGAGTTGCTCAAGGCCGGTGCCTGCATCAGCAGCACCCGCGAAGAACTGGCCGCGATGGCCACGCGTTAAGGAGAAACACCATGGAAAGTGCCTACGACTACGAATCCCCGGTGATCCAGGGCTTGCTCGACACCGACTACTACACCTTCACCATGATGCAGGCGGTGCTGCACCAGCACCCGAATGTCGACGTGGAGTACAACTTCATCGTCCGCTCCAAGGAAAAGCTCGGCCACTTGATCCCGCAGCTGCGCGACGAGCTGGAAAAACTCGCCAGCCTGCAGATGCGTGAAGGCGAATTGCGCTTTCTGTTCAACCCACGCTTTCGCGAGTACCTGACCCCGGACTACGAACGCTTCCTCGGCCTGTTCCGCTTTAACCTGCGTTATATCCACGTCAGCGAAGTCGACGGCCAACTGAATATCCGCGTGGTCGGCCCGATGCTGCACTGCATCATGTTCGAACAGCCGGTGCTGGCGCTGGTCAGCGAACTGCGCAACCGCGACAAATACCCCGACGTGACCTTGGAGGACGTTACCCGCAAGCTCTATCAGAAGTTCGACTGGCTGGAGAAAAACCTCAGCCGCGACGAGCTCGCTGACCTGCGCGTTTCCGACTTCTCGACTCGCCGGCGCTTGTCGTTCAAGGCCCAGCGCGAAGTTATCGATATCATGCGCCGCGATTTCCCCGGCCAGTTCATCGGCACCAGCAACGCACATTTGGCCTATGAGTTCGACCTGCCGCTGATCGGCACCATGGCCCACCAATGGCTGATGGTGCACCAGCAACTGGGGCGCCTGCGCGAGAGCCAGAACGCCGCGTTGGAAAACTGGGTGCGTGAATACCGTGGCCGTCTCGGCATCGCCCTGACCGACTGCATCAGCACCGACTTTTTCCTCAAGGACTTCGACCTGTACTTCGCCAAGCTCTACGACGGTCTGCGCCAGGACTCCGGTGACCCTATCGTCTGGGCCGACAAAGTCCTGGCCCGCTACAAAGAGTTGGGCATCGACCCGATGACCAAGGACCTGATGTTCTCCGACGGCCTGACCTTCGAGAAATGCCTGCCGATCCTGCGGCACATCCGCGGCAAGGCCAAGTTCGGTTTCGGCATGGGCACCAGCCTGGCGTGCGACGTAGAAGGTGTCGAGCCGCTGAGCATCGTGATGAAACTGGTGCGGGTGCACGGCGAGCCGGTGGTGAAGTTTTCTGATGACCCGATCAAGAACGTCTGTGAAGACGCCTCGTTTTTGCAGTACGCGGCGAAGGTGTTTTCTGTGGGAGGGGACTTGCTCCCGAAAGCGGTGGGTCAGCACTGACTGTGTTGACTGATACTCCGTCTTCGCGAGCAAGCCCGCTCCCACAGGTCAATGCAGCCAACAAAGAGGTGTGACATGCAAGAACGTATCGCGCGGGAACTGAATATCGACCGCGAGCTGGTCAAGGGCGGTGAGCCGCAGGAGATTCAGCGGCGCATCGACTTCATCAAGACCACCTTGCGCAACGCCGGCTGCAAGGCCCTGGTGCTGGGCATCAGTGGCGGTGTGGATTCCCTGACAGCCGGCCGTCTGTGCCAGTTGGCCGTGGAGCAACTGCGTACCGAAGGCTACACCGCGCGCTTTATCGCCATGCGCCTGCCGTATAAAGCCCAGGCCGACGAGCGCGATGCCCAGGCCGCCCTGGGCTTTATCACCCCGGACCACATCGATACCCTGAACATCGCCGCCAGTGTCGACGGCTTGATGGCGAGCCTGACTGCCACTGAAGCCAGCGCCGCGCAGGTCGACTTCATCAAAGGCAACGTCAAGGCCCGCACGCGGATGATCGCGCAGTACGCCGTGGCCAACTTGCACAACGGCCTGGTGGTCGGCACCGACCATGGCGCCGAAGCGTTGATGGGCTTCTTCACCAAATTCGGTGACGGCGCCTGCGACCTGGCACCGTTGTCGGGCCTGACCAAAACCCAGGTGCGGCTGTTGGCTGCATCGCTTGGAGCCCCGGCCAACCTGGTACACAAACCACCTACCGCCGACCTGGAAGAGCTGGCGCCGGGCAAGTTGGACGAGCAGGCCTACACCTGCACCTACGCCGAGATCGATGCCTACCTGATGGGCGAAACGGTGAGCGAGCGAGTGAAGGGAATTGTCGAAGGGGCTTACAGCAGAACAGCGCACAAGCGCGCCTTGCCCATCGGCCCACGCTGAATCAACGGCTCTGGTTTTGCTGCGTCAGCTCAGCTTCCAAGGCTTCAAGAAACACTTTCACGCGCCGGGGCACAAAGCGCCGGGTCGGGGTGATGGCCCACACGGCCAACTGCTCCATGGAGACGTCCTGCAACTGCACTTGGATCAGTGAGCCCTCTTGCAGTTGTGTGTACACATCCAGATAGGTCAGCATCGCCAGCCCCAAACCCCGCAGTGCTGCGGTTCTGACGGCATCGACGCTGGTGGTCTGCAATCGCCCGGCCACGCGCTTGCGGTACAGCGTGCCGTATTTTACCAGCGGCCAACGCGGGATGGCCTCCAGCAGCAGGCAGTCATGGCTGTCCAGGTCGTCGGCAACGCGTGGGGTGCCGCGCCGTTTCAAATAGTCGGGCGCCGCGCAGATCACGCGCGGGTTGGCCGCGACCTTGCGAGCGACCAGTTCCGAATCGACCAAGGGTGCAATGCGCAGCGCCAGGTCAAACCCTTGGGCAACGATATCGACCACACGGTCGCTGACATTCAGGTCAACCCGCAGCTCAGGGTGTTGCGCCAATAGGCGCGGTAATACCGCCAATACGATGGTTTGGCCGAACACGCTGGGCGTACTCATGCGCAACATGCCCGTGACTTTGCCCGAGGTTTGACTGAACTCGCCAATCGCACTTTCTTCGGCTTCACTCATGGTTTGGGCATAGGGCAGCAGGGCTTCGCCTTCTGCCGTCAACGACACCGAGCGTGTGGTGCGGTGAAACAGGCGCACGCCAAGCTCCTCTTCCAATGCGGCCAGCCGTCGCGAGACCTGCATAGGCGCGATGTCCAGCTGTCGAGCCGCGGCGGAGAGGCCGCCGGTTGCGTGCACAGCGAGGAAAATTCGCACATCGGAAATCAGCATTGTTATATCCGTATTGGTTATAGCGCCTTCACTGTGCGTGTGATTGATCCGCGCAGTGGCCTGCGTAAGCTGGAGTTCATTCAAGTCTTAGCCAGAACAGCCCAAGGTAAACACTCAATGACCGGCTCCAATCAAGCTATCTTATCTACATGTGTTATTAAAAATGTGCAATTGAACAACCGATTGGCGGTCGCACCGATGACCCGCGTAAGCGCCAGCGAAGACGGGGTGCCCACCGAGGCCATGCGGCAGTACTACCTGCGGTTTGCCAAAGGCGGCTTTGGCCTGGTCATCTCCGAAGGCATCTACACCGACCAAGCGTTTTCCCAGGGTTACCGGTATCAGCCAGGCTTGGTCGATGACCAGCAGGCACTGGCGTGGGCCGGTATTACGCGAGCGCTGCAACAGCAGGGCACAAAAATGTTCGCGCAGTTGATGCACGCGGGTGCACTCAGCCAAGGCAACCGGTTTCGCGACCACACCGTCGCGCCGTCGGCCGTGGTGCCGGCCGGTGAGCAAATGGCTTTTTACTTCGGCGAAGGCGGCTACCCGCAGCCCCGGCCAATCAGCGATGCGCAGATTGACGAAGTGATACAAGGCTTTGTCCAGTCGGCTTCCCGTGCGGTGCACATCAGTGGGTTTGACGGCATTGAAATCCACGGTGCGAACGGGTATTTGCTTGACCAGTTCTTGAACGCCCACACCAACCTGCGCACTGATGATTGGGGCGGGAGCCTGGAGCGCCGCCTGACCCTGCTGGTGGCTATCGTCAAAGCAGTGAAGGCTGAGGTCGGTGGCGCGGTGCCTGTGGGCATCCGTATTTCGCAAGGCAAAGTGAACGACTTCTTTTACAAGTGGCCGGGTGGCGAAAAAGACGCTCAGGTTATCTTCAGTTCATTGGCTGAGGCTGGCGCGGACTTTATCCACGTGACCGAACACGAAGCCTGGCAGCCGGCCTTCGCCGATGGGCAAGACTCCCTGCTGGCACTGGCACGGCTTTACGCGCCGGGCGTGCGCCTGATTGCCAACGGCAGTTTGCACAGCTTGACGCGGGCCAATGGCGCATTGCAAGACGGCGCGGACCTGGTGGCCCTGGGGAAGGGCGCCCTCAGCAACCCGGACTTGCCACAGCTGTTCGAATCGAGGGGCGAACCGAGGCCGTTCGACGGGGCGATCCTGGGCCCGATTGCCAATATCAAGGGCAGCGAGCTGGCTTTTGGGGAGGCACTTTGAACGCCTTCCTCAAGTGTGCGTGCATGGCGATCGCCGTTGCCGCAGCACCGCTGGTGTCTGCCGCGCAAACCGCGGCTCAGCACTTGCCGAGCGTGCAGTACGAGGAGGGTCAGTTGCCGTTGGCATGGTCCAGCGGTGCAGCAAACTGCGCGGCTACCAGTGAGGATTTTCAGGTTCACGCCTACAACGATAACCTCTACATTTTGCGCGAGTCAGGCTGCGTCAACGCGGAAAAACCGTTCCTGTACCTGTTGTTCGGTGAGGACCGCGCCCTATTGTTTGATACCGGCGCGGGCAGTGACACGGACCCGTCCACCGGCAGGGTTCCGGATGTGGTCGGTGCCGTCGACAAGGTCATCAACCAATGGCTGGCGAAGCACAACCGACGCTCGCTGCCGCTGGTGGTCGCCCACCTGCATTCGCATGCGGACCACACCTGGGGCGATGCCCTGTTCGTCAAACGGCCCAACACCACCTTGGTCAAGCCGGGCGATGTTGAGGCGCTGAAAACCTTCTTCGGCATCGCCAAGTGGCCGCAGCAGGTGGGCACTTACGACCTGGGTGGTCGTGTGCTCGACATCATCCCGATCCCCGGGCATGACGCCACTAGCATCGCCGCGTATGACCGCCAGACCGCCGTACTGCTGACGGGCGACTCGGTTTACCCAGGCCGCATCTACGTCAATGACGCCGACCCGCAAGTGACGCAGGACAGCCTGCAACGGTTGGTCGACTTCACCCGTACCCGGTTGGTCGCCCACGTATTGGGCTCGCACATCGAGCAGCGCGCGCCCTATGCCGATAACCCCAAAGGCCAGCACTACGCGCCCCAGGAAATGGGCCTGGCGCTTGGCCGTGCGCATTTGCTGGAGATGCTCGAAGCCGCCAAGCTGCGAACCGGGCAAGGTGACCAGAGCCGGATTACCCAAAAAGCCTATCGCGACTTCACGCTCTGCGGGGTGTACCCCGCGTGTGCGCCGGTCAATGTGCCCGTGCAGAAGGCGGGCAAATAGCGAAGCGTTGCGAGTCTTCCTTGCGGTGGAAGGCTCGGTCTTTTAGGTCCAACTACCGCTCAATCGAGCGACTCCAGCGCGCATTCCACTCCGGCCGCGCCTGGTTGACCTGATCCCAATCAATCGAAATCGCCGTCTGCAAGTAACCTTGCATCGCCTCCACCCGCGCGCGGGTTTTGTCGGTGGTGGGCGTGGTCGGGTTCGACGGGATCTGGTCGCCTTCTTCCAGCGCCGGCGCCTGGGCTTGCGCGGTCAGCAAAAACGCTGCGAGCTTTTGCGCCAGTTCCGGCTGGTCATTACGCGCAATCACACACTCGGCCACGTTCAGCACCACTGCGCCTTCCTTGGGTTGCGCATATTCCATCGGGATGCCGAGCAGTTTTTGCGTGGTGACCTGGGTCGGGGTAAGAGGGAAGATTGCGGCTTCGTCGGTTTGCACCATTTCGGAGATCTTCGCCGAGCTGGCGATGTATTCCAGTACGTTGGGGCCGATGGTTTTTGGCCAGGCCTTGAAGCCCGGCTCCACGTCTGTTTCAGAGCCGCCCTGGATTCGGTTGAACATCAAAAAGCCGTGCAGGCCAAAGGTGGAGGAGGCCAGGGATTGGAACACCACCTTGTCTTTGAATCGGGGATCGGCCAGGTCCATCCACGAGGTAGGCGCGGCCCAGCCTTTTTCCTTGAACATCTTGGCGTTGTAACCCAGGCCGGTGACGCCCAGGGTCACGGCCACGGCTTCATCCTTGATCTTCGCCTTGGCCGGGATCTGCTCCAGGGGCGCGCTGGGCGCGAGTTTGTCGCACAGGCCCATGGAGATGGCGCGGTACATGATGCCGTCGTCCAGAAACATCACGTGCATCTGTGGGTTGTCTTTGTTGGCCTGGACCTTGGCGAGGATGTCCGACGAGGTGCCGGGCACGATTACCACCTTGACGTTATTGGCCTTTTCGAACGCGGGCAGCAC
Source organism: Pseudomonas sp. ArH3a (assembly GCF_022648765.1). Lineage (NCBI taxonomy): Bacteria > Pseudomonadati > Pseudomonadota > Gammaproteobacteria > Pseudomonadales > Pseudomonadaceae > Pseudomonas > Pseudomonas sp. ArH3a. Next base: position 4,060,599 of record NZ_CP080330.1, on the reverse strand, counting down.
CTTGTCGGCGTACACCCGCTCCATGGTGCCGCCGTTCATGCCCAGGTACAGCGTCGGCGCGGCATGGGCGGTGGTCGCGAGCAACGCGAGGGTCAAGCAGGACAACGCGATACGTGTGTGCATGGGTTTTTCCTCTCAGGCTTGGAAACGACGGATGGAAAACGCTTCGATGGGGTGGCGGCTGGCCCCGCTGCAGACGATCTCTGCCAGGGCTTCACCGACCGCGGGGCCGAGCTGGAACCCGGCACCGGCAAAGCCGAAACCGTGGAGCAGGCCAGGTTGGGTGCTGCTGGGGCCGATCACCGGTTCATGATCGGGCAGGTAACCTTCGGTGCCGCTCCAGGTGCGAATGGCCTGGGCACCTTTGAGAAACGGGTACAACTCGCTGGCGTTGCGCAGAATCTCCAGCACCGCCGCGTGCCCTGGACGCGCTGTCAGCGGGCCAAGGGCAAAGCCACGGCCGCCGCCCAGGATGCAATTGCCACGGGCGACTTGGCGCGCATAAATCCCGCCGCCTTCAACGCCCGTGCTGACGTTCATCACCACCGGCAGCGGCTCGGTCACCAGCATCGCCGGGTGCGCGGCAGTCATCGGCACGGGTTCGCCAAACTGTGCGGCGACGGTGCCGGCCCAGGCCCCGGCGCAGTTGAGCAGCCACGGCGCGTACAGGTGCAGGCCGTTGGCGCAGTGCACGTGGAATTGGCGGCTGTCATGCTCGATGCGAATCACGTCGGCCTGCTCGTAGACCGAGGCGCCGAGTCGCCGCGCTGCACGGGCGAAGGCGGGCGAGACCAGGCGTGGGTTGGCGTGGCCGTCTTCGGGGCACAGCGAAGCGCCGACCGCGATATCGCCCACCCAAGGGAACCGTGCACGTAATTGGGCGTAGCCCAACAGTTGCAAACCCAGGCCAAAGCCACGGGTTTGCTCGGCATAGGCTTGCAACGCGGCAAAATCCGCATGACTGCGCGCCAGCTTCAAATGCCCGGAGCGCACGTACTCACCGTCGATGCCGATCAACCCCGGCAAGTCGGCCCACAGCTGATGAGCGCGCTGCGACAATGGCAACTGATGCAACGGCCGCCCCTGACGGCGCACGCCACCGTAGTTGACGCCACTGGAATGCGAGCCACAAAAGTCCCGCTCCACCAAGGCCACGCGCTGGCCTTTCTGCGCCAGCATCAAGGCTGCCGAAGCGCCGACGATGCCGCCGCCCAGTACGATCACGTCGATCATGGCTGCACCTCTACACCAAACGGCAGCGGCTTGATCGGTGCCTGGCCACGCAGGCGGCCGACGTGTTCAATCCCGCGCCCACTGCATTCGGCCACGATTTCCGCTGCCGCCAGCCCGCACATACGGCCCTGGCAGCGGCCCATGCCGACCCGGCAATGGGCTTTGACCCGATTGATCTCCCAGTGACCTTCATCCACCACCGCGCGCACCTCGCCGACGCTGACTTCTTCGCAGCGGCACAGCATCAGCTCATCCGGCGCCTGCGCGGCCCACTGTTCAGGAAAAGGGAAGGCGGTTTCCAGGCCATGGCGAAAGCGCTGGATGCCTGCCAGTTTTTGCTCCAGCACCGCCGCGCGGCGCTGGTCGATAGCAATGCCGCAATCCTCCAGCACCGCCAGCGCCGCGCGCTCACCGGCGATCTGCGCGGCATCCGCGCCCATGATCCCGGCACCGTCGCCGGCTAAGTAAACGCCATTGACGCTGCTGCGTCCGGCGCTGTCGCGCTCCGGCAACCAGGCGCGGTTCAAGCTGTTCCAGGCAAATTCACAGCCAAGCAAATCCGCCAGTTGCGTTTCGCTGCGCAAGGCATGGGCGAAGGCCACGGCATCGCAGTGCACTGTGTGCTCGCCCCAACGAATGCCCTTGACCCGTTGCTCGCCGTCGATCTGTGTCAGCGTTGCGCCCTGATGCACGGGAACCCCGTGGGCCGTCAGCCAGGCGCGGTAATACACACCTTTGGCCAAGGTCGCAGGTTGCCCCAGCAATGCAGGCAAGGCGCGGCATTGGGCGCTGAACGGGGCGCTGTCGAGTACCGCGACCACCTCGGCTCCAGCCTTGGCGTATTGGTAAGCCACCAGATACAGCAACGGCCCGCTGCCGCAAAACGCCACGCGCTCACCGATGGCGCAGCCCTGATACTTCAAGGCGATTTGCGCCGCGCCCAGGCTGTAGACACCCGGCAAGGTCCAGCCCGGCACCGGCAGGATGCGGTCGGTGGCGCCGGTGGCGACGATGATCTGCGCGTACTCGAGGCTCTCGGCGCGGCCGTTGTTCAACATGTCCAGGCGACCGTCCTCGGCGTTCCACACCAGGGTTTCGGGCCGGTAGTCGATCAAAGGCGCCAGCGCATCCATTGTGCGGTGCACGGCCTCGGCCTTGCTGGCTTCAAAGCCATACAGTTGTTTGGCCGAGCGCTGGAAGTTGGCCGGTTGGCGCCGGTAAATCTGCCCGCCGCCACGCAGGCTTTCATCCACCAGGCACGGCTTGATGCCATGGTCGAGCAGGGTGCGCGCCGCGCTGATCCCCGCCGGGCCTGCGCCCACGATCACGATTGGCTTCATGCTTGGCGCCCCGGGTCGCGGCTGATCGCCTGGCCTTCTTCCAATAACGTTGAACAGGCGCGCACGCGGGACCCATCTTCAAGCCGTACCCAGCAGTCCTGGCAAGCGCCCATCAGGCAGAAACCGGCGCGGCGTTCGGCGCTGAAATCGCTGCCGCGCAGGTGCTCGGCGCAGGTCAGTACGGCGGTCAGCACGGTGTCGCCGAGCAAGCCGGTGGCCGGTTGGCCGTCGAGGGTGAAGGCCAGGGCAGGGCGCTGGGTTTCGGCCAGTCGTTTGAACAACGCCATCAATGTTTCCCCACCAGCACGCGGTCCAGGCCGTAGACCCGGTCGAGCAGAATCATGGTGGCTGCGGTCAGCGCAATCACCAGCGCCGACACCGCCGCCATCATCGGGTCGATGGACTCGGTGGCGTACACGTACATACGCACCGGCAGGGTTTGCGTGGCCGGCGAGCTGACGAAGATCGACAGGGTCACTTCATCGAAACTGTTGATGAACGCCAGCAACCAGCCGCCAGCCACACCGGGCAAAATCATCGGCAAGGTGATCTGGCGAAACAGCGTAAAGCGGCTGGCACCCAGCGACTCCGCCGCTTGTTCGGCACTGCGGTCAATGCCAATCGCCGCCGCTAATACGAGGCGTAGCACGTACGGGGTGATGATCACTACGTGGGCGAGCATCAGCCAGATAAAGCTGCCATTCACGCCCATCAGCGCAAACAAACGCAGCATCGCCACACCCAGCACCAAGTGCGGGATGATGATCGGCGACAGAAACAACGCACTGAAAAAGTTGCGCCCGGGGAATTGATACCGGCTGATCGCCAGGGCCGCCGGCACTGCGATCAGTGTCGCCAACGTGGCGGCGGTAAACGCCAGGATCAGGCTGTTATAGAACGCCTGGATAAAGTCGGCACGCTCGAATACTGCACGAAACCAGCGCAGGGAGAAGCCCGAGGTGGGCAGGCTCAAGGTGTTTTCCGGGGTGAAGGCCACCAGGCACACCACCACCAGCGGCGCCATCATGAACAGCACCACCAAACCATGAAAGCCGAGGGCCAAAGGACCGTTTCTGGACATGCGCTTAAACCCCCAGGGACTTTTTGTAGCGGCTTTCGACCATGCGGTTCCAGCTCAGCATGATCAGCAGGTTGACCAACAGCAGCACCACCGCGATGGTCGCGCCCATGGGCCAGTTGAGTTCCGAGAGGTACTGGTCGTACACCACCGTGGCGACCATTTTCAGGCGGCGCCCGCCGAGCAGGCCGGGGATCGCAAACGAGCTGGCGGCCAGGCCGAACACAATCAAGGTGCCGGATAACACGCCAGGCATGACTTGCGGCAACACGATCTTGCGCATCACCGTGGCCTGGCTCGCGCCCAGCGACAGCGCCGCCTGTTCTGCCGACGGGTCGAGCTTTTGCAGCGAGGTCCACACCGGAATAATCATGAACGGCAGCATCACGTGCACCAGCGCGATGATCACCGCAAACGGCGTGTACAACAGTTTTACCGGACGCCCGCCGAGGGCCTGGATCACTTGGTTGACCAGCCCGTCGGCGCCAAGCAGCAGGCTCCAGCCAAAGGCGCGCACCACCACCGAAATCAACAGCGGCGTGAGGATCAGAATCAGGAAGATCGAGCGCCACGGCGTGCCCATGCGGCTGAGGATGTAGGCCTCGGGCACGCCGATCACCACGCACAGCAAGGTCACCAGCGCGCTGATCCAGAAGGTGCGCCAGAAGATCTCGTAGAAGTAAGAATCACTGAACAGCGACAGGTAATGCGCCAAGGTCCATTCATCCGCCTTCACGCCCACTTGGTAGTCGAACACGTTGAACGACAGCACCAGGGTCATTACCAGCGGCAGAATCAACAGCCCGGTAAACAGCGCCAGGGCCGGCAACGACAACAGATAACCCCGACTCATGCGCGCACCTCATCCACCGCCAACACGCGCAGCAAGCCGGCGTGCCAGTCCAGGCCCACGGCAGCGCCGCAACCGAGCGGCGCGCTGCCGTCATTGCTGCGCACCACGGTGATTTCGCCGAGGGTGGTGTGGATGCGGTACAGCCACTGGCTGCCGAAGAAGTAGCTGTCCAGGACCTTGCCTTGCACGCGCCCGCTGCCGGCGTCCACCAAGGTGATTTTTTCCGGGCGCAGGCTCAGGGTCAGCTCGCCGTCGCCGCTGGCGTGGCGCACTTGCGGGGCGCCGAATTCGTCGTAGTCGCCCGGCAGCAGGTTGGCTTTGCCGACGAAGTCCGAAATGAAGCGCGTGCGCGGGTGTTCGTAGAGTTTGTAAGGCGCGTCGATCTGGGTCACGCGCCCGGCCTGCATCACCACCACGCGGTCGCTGATGGACAAGGCTTCGGCCTGGTCGTGGGTGACCATCAAGGTGGTGATGCCCACGGCGCACTGGATGCGGCGGATTTCAAACTGCATTTCTTCACGCAGGTTGGCGTCGAGGTTCGACAGCGGTTCATCCAGCAGCAACACCGGCGGTTCGATCACCAGCGCGCGAGCCAAGGCCACACGCTGGCGCTGGCCGCCGGACAGCTCACGCGGGTAACGCTCGGCGTGTGGGGCCAGGCGCACCAGGTCCAGCACGGTTTTGACTTTACTGGCGATCTCGGCGGCCGGCACTTTGCGCATCTTCAAACCGAAGGCGACGTTGTCGCGCACAGTCATGTGCGGGAACAGCGCGTAGCTCTGGAACACCACGCCCAGGCCACGGCTGGCGGGTTTGGCGTGGGTGATGTCGCGCCCGTCGAGCAGGATCTGCCCGCCGCTCACGTCGACGAAGCCGGCGATCATTTGCAGGGTGGTGGTCTTGCCGCAGCCCGAGGGGCCGAGCAGGGAAACGAACTCGCCTTTTTCTACCGCAAGGTCAGTGGCGACCACCGCATCGACGGCGCCGTAGCGTTTGCTCAAGGCGTTGAGTTGGAGAAATGCCATGTCTGCGTTCCACCTTTTTGAGTCGCGTCGAAACGCGCTTTTTTGTTTTGGGCAGATGCGAAAGGGTGTTGCGGGTGCGTTGGCGCTCGATCTCGAGTCGGCTGCCATTTGTTGTTCATTTCGCCCCTGTGGACGCAGATTAGGACGAAGACTAGGATGGGCGAAAGATGGAATTTCACTGAATGAGTAAGTATTTTAAGATTTATTCACTCACCGGAATTTACAAAGAGATTGGGTGTTATGGATTCCACTGAGCGAAATGATGGCGGTAAAGAAGTCGGGGCGGGCAGCGTGTCTCGTTTGTTCGCGCTGCTGCGAACCCTGGGTGAAGTGCCCGAGGGCGGCGAACGGGTCACCCAACTTGCACAACAGGTCGGCCTGTCCCAGCCCACCACTCACCGCCTGTTACGCAGCCTGATGGACGAAGGCATGGTCGAGCAGGACGCACGCAGCAAGCGCTATCGCCTGAGCCTGGAGTTCTTCGCACTGGCGGCGAATGCGGGCAAGACCGGCAACCTGCGCGACCTGGTGCGGCCGAGCATGTTGCGCCTGAGTGCTTCATTGGGCGATTCGTTGTTCCTGTTGGCGCGCAGCGGCTTTGATGCGATCTGCCTGGACCGCAGCGAGGGACCGTATCCAATCCGCACGTTTACCGGCGATATCGGTGGGCGTGTCGCGTTGGGTGTGGGGCAGGGCAGCCTGGCGATTCTGGCGTTTTTGCCGGAGGAGGAGCGTGAGACGGTGATCCGCTACAACTTGCCTCGGCTCAAGGATTTTCACTTGTATGACGAAGTGCTGCTGCGTTCGGAAGTGGAGAGCGTGCGTAACCTTGGGTACGCAGCGCGTAACACCGGCGTGCTGGAAGGCATGGCCGGGCTGGCGGTGCCTATTCTCAATCGGGATGGCCATGCGGTGGCGGCGTTGAGTGTGGCGACCATCAGTGACCGCCTGGGGCCGAGCCGGTTGCCGATGGTGGTGGAGTTGCTCAAACGCGAGGCAGCGGCGATTGGGCCTAGGATTAATCCGTTTGATCCAACGTTGCGCAGGCCTTCACAAACCTTCGGGGGGTAACTTATCTGCCTGCCAACTCCCACAGGTCCATAGGTGGCGGCCTTTGGAGGTTTCACCACAATAACCTTGCATGCTGCCAGATAATGGCTAATATAACCCGGGTAAAATAAATAACACCCGGGTAATAAACCATGCCGACGCTAAACGCTCCTCAGTGCACTGTCTTCCTCCGCCACCAACGCGTGGCGGCCGGTACCTATTCGGACGTGGCCGATACCCTGGCAGGTCTGGACCTGCCGGCGGGCACCTTCCTGGTCTTTGATGACGCCACCGGCACCCAAGTCGATTACCCCTGGCCCAGCGGTTATGCGCCTGAGCAACCTGCGCAGGCGTCAAGCGATGACGAGCCTCCCTCGGTCCCCTCGGTTGGGCGCCCAAAGCTGGGTGTGATCGCGCGCGAAGTCACTCTGCTGCCGCGCCACTGGGAATGGCTGGGCCAACAACGCGGCGGCGCCTCGGCAGCCTTGCGCCGGCTGGTGGATGAAGCACGCAATGCCAATGCCGCACGTGATCAGGCGCGCCAGGCCAAGGAAGCCAGCTATCGTTTCATGAGTGCCATTGGCGGCGACCTGCAAGGTTTTGAAGACGCCTCGCGGGCGCTCTTCGCTGAGGATGCAGCGGCCTTCGCCAACAAGATCGCGCATTGGCCTAACGAGGTGCAGACGTACCTGGCCTGGTTGTCGCGTAATGCGTTCCCCGTCTAACAATAATTCCGGGACTCGAACCACCATGCCAGTCACCCAACAACGGCCGTTGTGGCAGATCTACCTGATCTTTCTGGCACCGATGGTGCTGTCCAATTTCCTGCAAAGCTTTTCCGGCACCCTTAACGGCATCTACGTCGGGCAAATGCTCGGCACCCAGGCGCTGGCGGCGGTGTCGGGGATGTTCCCGATCGTGTTTTTCTTTATCGCTTTGGTGATCGGCCTGGGGGCGGGCGCTTCGGTACTGATCGGCCAGGCATGGGGCGCCCAGGAAACCGGATTAGTCAAGGCGATCACCGGTGCGACGTTGACCTTGGGCGCGTTGGTGGGGTTGATCGCGGCCGTGCTCGGCGGCCTGTTCGCGCGCCCGGCGATGCAGGCGTTGGGTACACCGATTGACGTTCTCGACGATGCCGTGGGCTATGCCCAGATGATGATGCTGATCATGCCGCTGCTGCTGGTCTTCATCCTCTACACCCAGTTGCTGCGTGGCGTCAGTGACACAGTTTCGCCGCTGCTGGCGCTGATGGTCTCGACCCTGGTCGGCCTGTTGCTGACCCCGGCGCTGATTCGCGGCTGGATCGGCCTGCCGCCCATGGGCATCCAGAGTGCGGTGTACGCAGGTTTGGTCGGCAACGCCTCGGCGATGCTGTTTCTGATAGTGCGCCTGCGCCACAAAAAACACGTGATGGCGCCGGACCGCGAACTGCTCGCCGCCTTGCGCCTGGACCGGGCGATCCTCGGCAAAGTGCTGCGCATCGGCCTGCCGACCGGCTTGCAGATGGTGGTGCTGTCGTTGTCGGAATTGGTCATCCTCGCCTTGGTCAACAGCCACGGCTCCCAAGCCACGGCGGCGTATGGCGCGGTGACGCAGATCGTCAATTACGTGCAGTTCCCGGCGTTGTCGATTGCGATCACTGCGTCGATTCTCGGGGCCCAGGCGATTGGCGCCGGGCGCCTGGAGCGGATCGGGCCGATCCTGCGTACGGGCTTGCTGATCAACACCTGCCTCACCGGTGGCTTGATCGTGCTCGGCTACCTGCTGTCGCACTGGCTGCTGGGGCTGTTCATCACCGACGACGCGGCGCGGCTCAATGCCGAACACCTGCTGCACATCATGTTGTGGAGCATCCTGGTGTTCGGCTTCCAGGCGGTGGTGGGCGGGATCATGCGCGCCAGCGGCGTGGTGCTGATGCCGGTGGCGATCTCTATTTTCTGCGTGCTGTGTGTTGAACTGCCGATGGCGTACATGCTCAACGCGCACTTTGGCCTTGAAGGCGTGTGGATGGCGTTTCCGGTGACCTACCTGGCGATGCTGGCGCTGCAGACCGCTTACTACCGATTGGTGTGGCGGCATAAGCAGATCGTACGGTTGGTGTAGCGGGGCTTATTGCTTCAAGCCGCGCAGCAGTAGCTCCAGGCCCTGCAAGCCTTCTTCCAGCCGCGCGCCCGGGTGCTCATCCCGGACGATCCACAGCGCGGTGTTGACCAAGCTGCCATTGATCAACTGCGCCAGCGCAACGCTGGGGCCTTGCGCGATGGCACCCGCCTGCATCAAGCCCTCAAGCAGTTGGCGTAGTGACTCTACACAGTGTTGTTGAGCGCCTGTATCGCCGAGCACGGCTGGCGCATCCTGCAACACAATGCGTTGGATTTCCGGGTCCTGCGCCATGCGCAAATAGGTGCGGCAGCGTTCACAAAAGCCGTCCCAAGGGTCTTGGGCCTGATCGCTGATGCGCTGCAAGCGCGCGTCCATTTCGCTGTCGAGCTGGGCAACCACCGCCGCTAACAGGCCTTTCTTGTCACCAAAGTGGTGGTACAACGCCCCACGGGTCAGGCCGGCGCGTGCGGTAAAGTCGTCCATCGACGTGTTGGCATAGCCCTGCGTGGCGAAGGCCTGGCGGGCGCTGGCGATCAGCCGGGCGCGGGTGTCTTCGATCATTTCGGCACGGGCTCGGCTCATAGGTAAGGCTCGCGATGGGTGTTTGAGTGATTGACATACGCTGCGTATGTTACGCATGATTTGCCACATACGCACCGTATGTATGTTGCCTTGATGACTGCAGATAGCAAGTTTCAAGGCGCTGAGGAAGAGGTCAAGCAGGATGGCAAATCCCTACGCCGAGTTGTTCCAGGCCCCAGGCAGCCGGGCTTTTGTATTGGCCGGCATGCTGGCGCGCATGCCGATATCGATGGTCGGTATCGGCCTGATCACCATGCTCTCGCAAGTGCATGGCGGCTATGGCCTGGCGGGCGCGGTGGCAGCGGTTTTTGCCTTGGCCACGGCGTTTTGCGCGCCGCAGGTTTCGCGGTTGGTGGACCGTTATAGCCAGGGCAGGGTGCTGCCGCTGGCGGCACTGATCGGCGGCGGGGCGTTGTTGCTGTTGCTGTTATGCACCCGGCTTCAGGCGCCGAGCTGGACATTGTTTGTGTTTGCCGCTTTGGCCGGTTGCATGCCCAACATGTCGGCCATGGTGCGGGCGCGCTGGACCGAGTTGTATCGGGGACAACCCAAATTGCAGACCGCGTTTGCCCTGGAGTCGGTGCTCGATGAGGTGTGTTTCATTATCGGCCCGCCGATCTCGGTGGGCCTGAGCGTGGTGCTGTTCCCGGAGGCCGGGCCGTTGGTAGCCGCGCTGCTGTTGGCGGTGGGCGTGACCACCTTCGTGCTGCAACGCGCGACTGAGCCGCCAGTGCATGAACACCACGGCCATCACGGTCGCTGGCTGATCGCCTCACCTTCGGTGCTGATCCTGATGACCCTGCTGCTGGCCATGGGCGTCATCGTTGGCGTGGTAGATGTGGTCAGCGTCGCCTTTGCCCAGCAGCAGGGTCAGCCGGCGGCGGCGAGCATCGTGCTCTCGGTGTATGCCATCGGCTCGTGCCTGGCGGGGTTGGCCTTTGGCACACTCAAGCTCAAGGCATCGTTGCCACGCCAGTTCCTGTTCTGCGGTGTGGCGACAGCGTTGACCACCTTGCCGTTGCTGCTGGTAAACCATATTCCCGGGCTGGCCGTGGCGGTGTTTATTTCCGGTCTGTTCTTTGCACCTACGCTGATCGTGTCCATGGCCCTGGTGGAACAGGTCGTCCCGCCCAGTCGCCTCACCGAAGGCATGACTTGGCTGATCACCGGCTTGAGCATCGGCGTGGCTATCGGTGCGGCCAGCTCGGGTTGGATGATCGACCAGTTTGGCGCCACCAGCGGGTTCTGGGTGGCGTTGGTGGCGGGCGCGGTGGTGCTGGGCTCAGCGTTGCTGGGCTATCGGCGCCTGGGTTGAGAGCAGGGCCGTCAGGGCCTGTTTCTGATGGCCGAAACGCGCGGCAACGTAGGCCTCCAGTAACCGGATAAAGTCTTCGGCGATGGTTTGGCCCTTTAGCGTCATGACCCGTTCGCCATCCATATAGACCGGGGCCGAAGGGTGTTCACCTGCACCAGGCAAAGAGATGCCGATGTCGGCCAAGCGACTTTCCCCGGGCCCATTGACCACGCAGCCCATGACGGCTACTTGCAGGCGCTCGACCCCGGGGTACTGGGCGCGCCACAGCGGTGTCTGTTCGCGCAGAAAACCTTCGATGCGCTGCGCCAGTTCCTGGAAAAACACACTGGTGGTGCGCCCGCAGCCTGGGCACGCCACCACCTGTGGCGTAAAAGCGCGCAGACCCATGGTTTGCAGGATCTGCTGGGCCACGTGGACTTCCTGGGTGCGCTCACCGCGAGGTGGTGGGGTGAGGGAAATGCGCAGGGTGTCGCCGATACCTTCCTGCAGCAGCACGGCCAGCGCGGCCGTCGACGCGACGATGCCTTTGGAGCCCATGCCGGCTTCAGTCAACCCCAGGTGTAAGGGGAAGTCACAGCTCGCCGCCAAGTTTCGATAGACCGCAATCAGATCCTGCACATGGCTGACTTTGGCCGACAACACGATATGGTCCGCAGGTAACCCGACTTCAACCGCCCGCTGGGCGTTGTCGAGCGCCGAAACCACCAACGCCTCGCGCATCACCGCGTCGGCCGCCAGTGGCGTGGGGAGGGCGGCATTGGCATCCATCATGCGTGCCAGAAGGTCCGAGTCGAGGCTGCCCCAATTGACTCCGATGCGCACCGGCTTGTCATAGCGGCAAGCGACTTCGATCATTTGGCAGAATTGCTCATCGCGTCGTGAACCCTTGCCGACATTGCCGGGGTTGATCCGGTACTTGGCCAGGGCCTGGGCGCACTCCGGGTAAGCCGTCAGCAGGCGATGGCCGTTGAAGTGAAAGTCGCCCACCAGGGGCACTTCAACAGTACGTCGATCCAGCAATTCGCGGATGGTCGCCACTTGGGCGGCGGCCTCATGACTGTTGACGGTGATGCGCACCAGCTCCGCGCCCGCGCGGGCCAGACTTTCCACCTGGGCCGCGGTGGCTTGGGCATCGGCGGTGTCAGTATTGGTCATGGCCTGGACCACGATCGGCCCGTCGCTGCCAAGGTTGAGTGTGCCGATCCGCACCTGGCGGGTGACGCGACGCGCAATGGGGACGTTCATGGCAGTGCCTCCTCTGGCTTATTGCCGGGCAATCAGTCCGGGAGGCAGGCGAAACTGCGCATGCTCTTCGCGCCCTGGCAAGGTCTGGATGTGCAGCGGGGCAAACCGTGCCAGGGCAGCGATCACGTCCTGTACCGAGACCTCCGGGGTTGAAGCGCCTGCACTGATCCCAACGCTCATTTCTGGTGTAAACCATCGGGTATCCACCTCACTGCCGTCGCTCACAAGGTAGCTGGGCGTGCCGCTGTCGTTAGCCTGCTTGCACAAGGTTGTGGCGTTTGCGCTGTTGGCGTTGCCGACTACCAGCAGCACATCCACTTGGGCGCAGAGCTCACGTACGGCCTGTTGGCGGTTCTGCACCGCATAGCAAATATCGCGGGCGTCGGGCCCGACAATGTTGGGATAGCGTTGCGTCAGGGTTTTGACTACGGTGCGGGTATCATCCACGCTCAGCGTGGTCTGGGTGAGGTAGGCCAGTAGGGTATCGGCAGGAAAATCGAGGGCCCGGACCTGTTCGACGGTCTGAATCAAGGTGATTGGCGCGTCTACCTGGCCAAGGATGCCGATGACTTCCGGGTGCCCGGGTTCGCCGATCAGGATCAATTGATAACCTTTCGCGGCGTATTGGCGGGCGTGGTTATGCACCTTGGTCACCAGCGGGCACGTAGCATCGACCACTTGAAGTTGACGCTCTAACGCCTGGCGTTCCACTTCACGAGCCACTCCGTGTGCGCTGAAAATGGTCAGGGCACCGACCGGCACGCGCTCCAGTTCGTCGACAAAAACGGCACCTTGGTCCCGCAGTGTCTGAACCACATGGCGGTTGTGCACGATTTCGTGGCGTACGTAGACCGGTGCGCCGAATTGCTCCAAGGCCTGCTCGACCGTATCGATGGCGCGCACGACGCCGGCACAGAAACCTCGCGGTTGGGCCAGGATAATGTTCATGCTTGTGCACTCGCCAGTGTGTCGCAGGGCGACGGGTACCCCAGCTGTTGTTCATGGGCGAACCGGTGTATCGAATGCGCGATACCGAGGGCGTCCAGGCCGTAATGGCTCAACAGCTGCTCGGGCGTACCATGTTCGATAAAGTGGTCGGGCAACCCCAGTTGCAGCAGTGGAGGGCGTATATTCTGGCTGGCCAGGCACTCCAGGCAGGCCGACCCTGCACCCCCCATGATGCAGCCTTCTTCGACGGTCACCAGCCAATCATGTTCGCGCGCCAGCGTCTGGATCAAGTCACGGTCCAGGGGTTTGATAAAACGCATGTTAGCCACCGTAGCGTCGAGCAACTCTGCAGCTTCCAACGCTTGTTGCGTCATTGAGCCAAAGGCCAGGATCGCGATGCGTTTCCCGTAGGCCTGGGTGCAGGCGCGGCGGATCTCGCCTTTACCCATCGGTAGTTCGGTCAGCTCGGGTGAAGGTGAGATACCGCTGCCCGAGCCTCGTGGATAACGCACCGCGCACGGGCCCGGTTGTTGTACTGCGGTGTGCAGCATCTGCCGGCATTCCTGCTCGTCGGCCGGCGCCATGATGGTGAGATGAGGGATGCAGCGCAAATACGCGATATCGAAGGCGCCCATGTGGGTGGCACCATCGGCCCCCACGATGCCAGCGCGATCAATGGCAAACACCACAGGCAGTTGCTGCAGGGCGATGTCATGGATCAGTTGGTCATAACCGCGCTGCAGGAACGTCGAGTAGATCGCCACCACTGGTTTCAGACCTTCGGCGGCGAGCCCGGCGGCGAAGGTCAGCGCATGTTGCTCGGCGATTCCAACATCGAAGTAGCGCTCGGCAAAACGTCGTTCGAATGCGACCAGGCCTGAGCCTTCGCGCATGGCCGGGGTGATCACCACCACTCGCGGGTTACGCTCGGCTTCATCCGCCAGCCACTGGCCAAATACCTGCGTATAGGTGAGCGCACCCGCAGCCGCAGGGTGAATCCCCTCTATCGGGTCGAACTTACCCGGCCCGTGATAGAGCACCGGGTCAGTGGCTGCCGGGCCATAGCCATGGCCTTTTTCGGTGACGATATGCAGCAACTGCGGCCCACGGCGGGTTTTCAGTTCACGCAGGGCGGTCACCAGTTCATCGAGGTTATGCCCGTCGATGGGGCCGTTGTACGCAAGGCCCAGCGCCTTGAACAGGCCGGCGTCGTGGTCGCCATTGCGGTCTGCGGTCAGGGCGCCCAGGTGTTCGCGCAGCCTGCCCACCGAGGGCGAGATCGACATGTCGTTATCGTTGAGAATCACCAGGAACGGCAGGTCGCGGAATACGCCCGCATTGTTCAGCGCTTCAAAGGCCATGCCGCCGCTCAGGGCGCCGTCGCCGATCACTGCAATGCAGTGGCGCGACTGCCTGAGGGTGCGAGCCGCGAGGGCCATACCCAGCGCGGCCGAGATCGAGGTGCTGGCATGCGCTGTGCCGAAGCAGTCATAACAGGACTCACAACGGCACGGAAACCCCGAAATTCCGCCAAATTGGCGAATCCCGCCCATCTCCTTGCGGCGTCCGGTAAGGATCTTGTGGGCATAGGACTGATGCCCGACATCCCAGATAATTCGGTCATCCGGAGTGTTGAACACGTAATGCAGGGCAATGGTCAGTTCTACGCTGCCCAAGTTGGCCGAAAGATGGCCCCCTGTAGCGCTCACGCTTTGCAGAATAAAGCCCCGTAGTTCATCAGCCAGCGGCCCTAGGGCGGCGGACTGCAAGGCCCTTAGGCGCGAAGGGCTGTCGACGGTGTCGAGGAGTTCGAACATGGCAGGATTTCCTCAGCGGTACGAGGCTTCAGGACGTCGTCACGCTGTGCGCACATTGAATGGCATGGGCCATCGAGCGCTGGTCTGCATCACTGTCGAAAAGCGCTGCGCGATAACGAGAGGTATCGATCTCCAACCAACGTTGATGGCCGCTTATCCAATGCCTCAAGCCGTCAATGTAGTACTTGAGGGCGGGGCTCGCGTTGACAAGAAGTTGGTTTGAATGTTGAGTGAAGTTGTTTATTTCAGTGCGTATTTTATCCGCAGTTATATCAATACCTTCTTGCAATGTATGGCCTTGACCCGCCAGCAGAGTGACCATGTTTTCATGCAGTCCAGTTTGTTTGAGTTCAGTGCTCAAGCTAAAAATGTCATTGGTCAAACTGACGATGGTATTGGTACTGTCTTCGAGTTGTTCGATCTCGGCAGAAAATCGCACTTCGCCTTCCAGAGGTACGGGGCTGGCGGCGTCGACCAGGGCCATCGCGGGAATCATGCCGCTGCCATGCCGCCGGAGACAGCGGTACTGGCGCAGCGTCACGGGTTCACTATTTATATGTGCCAGGATCTGCAGTGCGACGCCGCCATAAATCATGCGTGAACCATTGGCGAAGTGGGCAAAGCGCTCCGCGTCCAGGTGTCTTCTCAACCGTTGGCAGATATCCAGCAGGGCGCGCTCGCCGAATTCGGGCTGCAGTTGGGCGGTGTTCAGGTCAAGCACGTCGATAATCGCGGTGATATGGGCCACGGTGCGGGGTGATGGGACCTGCGCGCAGTCGAAGAACAAATCGTCTACCAGAAACAGCCAGGCGATGTAGTCGGCGATGGTGTTCAGTAGTTCGAGTGGGGCGGTGGGGTAACAGCGCGCCGCCAGCCAACCGTAACGGCACCTGACTGTGTGGGCGCGAAGGTTGCTGTTGGGCATCAGTTGGTGTTTCTCGACCCACTCGATGACATGGTTTTCTACCACTTGCGCATGCGGCGAACAGGCATCAGGCCACTTAAAAGAGAAGACGGGAAGGGACAGCGATTCGTTCATAGCAAGACTCCGAAGTGTCTACGCCATTGGACGGTACTGCGGACCAAGGATAGAAGCGCAAAAAAGTAGTAGGTAGAAGTTATATAACTTAGACGCTGTGGCGCAAAAAACAACCTGTCGGTTAGTTTGATTTGGAATTGAAGTGTTTGGGAAAGGCGATAGGCACCACCCTAGAAGTAAAGGGCATTTGGTTAATCGCAAGTCGGTATGTATGTGCCGTTGTAAAACAGTGAGGGGCGCCTAGTATTGCTTGGCACGAATGACCAAAAAGGATGGCAAGACCATGGTGCAACGCCTGCTCGTTCTCGGTTCAACCGGGTCGGTCGGCGACAGTGTTCTGGATGTAGTCGCGCGTCACCCCGAGACATTAGTGGTACATGGGCTTACCGCCCATACGCGTATGGACAAGCTGTACCAGCAATGTTTGCGCTTTCAACCCGCGATAGCGGTGGTCAGCGAACCGCAACACGCCATTGAGTTGCAGGCTCATTTGCTGGCGGCGGGCCTGCGCACTGAGGTGTTATGTGGTGTCGATGCGCTGTGTAGCGCCGCGCGAGAGCCTCAAATCGACACGGTGGTGGCGGCTATTGTGGGTGCCGCGGGTTTGTTGCCGACCTTGAGTGCCGCGCAGGCGGGCAAGAAAATCCTCTTGGCCAACAAGGAGGCGCTGGTCATATCGGGGGCTTTATTTATTCGGACGGCCGCCGACGCCGGCGCAACCGTAATCCCTCTCGACAGTGAGCACAATGCGATCTTTCAGTGCCTGCAAGGTTGCCAGGGTTCATTCGAAGGGGTAAATCGCCTGATACTCACGGCCTCCGGTGGCCCATTCAAGAACAGACCCTTGGACAGCTTGGGCGAAGTAACCCCTGAGCAAGCCTGTGCTCATCCCAATTGGTCCATGGGCCGTAAGATCTCCGTGGATTGCGCAACCATGATGAACAAGGGGTTGGAAATCATTGAGGCCCATTGGTTATTCAACCTGCCTGCCGAGCGCATCGAAGCCCTCATCCATCCGCAAAGCGTGGTGCATTCCATGGTGGTATTTCGTGATCAGTCGGTGATGGCGCAACTGGGCAACCCCGACATGCGCATGCCTGTGGCCCACGCCCTGGCGTATCCACAGCGGATTGAGTCGGGCGTCGCACCACTGGACTTGACGAGCTTTGGCGGGTTGACGTTTGAACACCCCGACGTGGGACGTTTTCCTTGTCTGGGCCTGGCAATGCAGGTATTGGCCGACGGGGCCCGGGCCAGTGCCGCCTTGAATGCCGCTAACGAGGTGGCAGTCGAGGCATTTCTGGGGCGACGTATTCGGTTTACCCAAATTTCGCAGGTGGTAGAGCAGGCGCTGCAGCATATTGACCTACCGAACCACTCCGGCCTTGAGGCCATCCTTGACCTGGATCACCAGGCACGTCGATTGGCGCGAGCGCAGGTGAAGATCTGCGCAGCGACGGTTTAGGCCAGGCATCAGCCAACCGCAGGGTAGGCATCCGCGCTGTGATGTTGCAAAAACTCATCCAGCGCCTGGCGTGTCAGGTCATTGAGCGTCACTTTCTTACGGGCCGCCGCCAGGGCCGCAGCCAGATGCAGGTCATGGCCGACCCGCACGTTGAATGAACCCTTGCACGGCTTCTCCGGTGTCTGCCCAAGGGTGTGGCATGTAGCGAGATAGTCGTCTACCGCCTCACGAAAGGCCGCGTCCAGCTCTGCGACCGTTTTACCCTCATAGCTGACCAGCGCCTTGATAAACAGCACTTTGCCAAACAGGCAATTGTCTTCGAGGCTGGCTTCGATAGAGCCGATGTAGCCGTTGTGTTTCAGTTGGTTGTTCACTGAATCAGTTCTCCTGATTTCAATTGTTCGATGATCTGGCGCCGAATGTAATGTTTCAGTTCGTTGCCGGGGTGAGGCCTGTGCAAGGTGATCATTGCACTGGGGTCGCCGATGTCGAATTTGACCCGGCTTCCAGCCCCTTCAATCTGTGTGTAGCCAAGACGATGCAGCAGCGTTACGAGCTCTGGCCAAGTAAAGGCCATGTGCTCATTGAGCAGTTTGGCGAGCAGCTTTTCATTTTTGGACACGGCGTTCCCTGCGTGTAACTAAATGTAGTTGCAAAAGTGGTGTTCGTCAATGCTAGCTCGGCTTGGAGTGTCTTTCCTGAAAATTGATGTAACCCTTGATGACGCCTCGCTCCAAGCCATTCATCCCCCGCTAATTTTTCCCCGTCCGGTTCGTTTTATAGGGACGACGTGCCTTTGTGCTTCCTGCCTATTGCTCCGGACTCCAAGAAATGAATGCTGAAGACTCCTTGAAACTTGCTCGCCGGTTTATCGGGTTGCCTCTGGAAAAACGCCAAGTGTTCCTGCAGGCCCTGCAGAAAGAAGGCGTGGATTTTTCCCGGTTTCCGATTCCGGCAGGGGTTGAGGCGCAGGATCGCCAAGCGTTGTCCTACGCCCAGCAGCGCATGTGGTTTCTGTGGCAATTGGACCCGGCCAGCGGCGCCTACAACCTGCCCGGCGCCGTGCGGCTCAAGGGGGCGCTCAGCCTGCGTGCGCTGGAGCAAGCCTTCGCCAGCCTGGTAGCTCGGCATGAAACTTTGCGCACAGTGTTCCAGCGTCAGGCCGATGAGCGCCTGACCCAGGTTGCGCTAGAACCGTCGCTGGCCGTCGAGCACCTGGACTTGAGTGCCTTGGCCGCCGCTGAGCGGGAGCTGGCCGTCAACCAAGCTGCGACGCGTCAATCGCTGCTGGCGTTCGACCTTGAACACGGCCCGCTGCTGCGCGTGCAATTGCTCAAGCTCGACGCGCAGGAGCACGTGCTGCTGCTGACCCTGCACCACATCGTCTCCGACGGTTGGTCGATGAACGTGCTGATCGACGAGTTCATCCGCTGCTACGACGCCCACGAGCGCAACGAGGCGCCGCAATTGCCGACGCTGCCGATCCAGTACAGCGATTACGCCCTGTGGCAGCGCCGCTGGCTGGAAGCGGGCGAACAGGCGCGTCAGCTGGAGTACTGGCAGGCGCGCCTGGGCGATGAGCATCCGGTATTGGAATTGCCGACGGATCGCTCGCGCCCGGCCATGCCCAGCTACCAAGGCACTCGCCATAATTTCGCCATTGATCCGAGCCTGGCCGCGCAACTGCGCAGCTGTGCGCAACAGCACAACGTCACCCTGTTCATGCTGCTGTTGGGCGCCTTCAACGTGCTGCTGCACCGTTACACCGGGCAGGGCGACATCCGCGTCGGCGTGCCTATCGCCAACCGTAACCGCAGTGAAGTTGAAGGGCTGATCGGCTTCTTCGTCAACACCCAGGTACTGCGCACCGAACTGACCGGGCAGACCCGCGTTGCCGAGCTGCTGCAAGGCATCAAGGAACACGCGCTGGGCGCCCAGGACCATCAGGAGTTGCCGTTCGAGCGTCTGGTGGAAGCGCTGAACGTCGAGCGTAGCCTTAGCCACACGCCGCTGTTCCAAGTGATGTACAACCACCAGCCGGTAGTGGCCGATATCGCTTCGGTCAGCACCGCCTCCGGCCTCGAACTGTCACTGGTTGAGTGGCAAAGCCGTACCACCCAATTCGACCTGACCCTCGACACCTTCGAGAAATCCGGCACCCTGCATGCCGCGCTGACCTATGCCAATGACCTGTTCGATGCGCCGTCTATTGCGCGCATGGCCCAGCACTGGATCAGCCTGTTGCAGGCCATGGTGGCCGATGGCGAACAGCGCATTGGTGAGTTGCCGATGCTGGCGGCCGAGGAGCAACACGTGCTGATCCATGCGTGGAACCAGACCGGCGAAGCCTATCCGACCGAGCGCGGCATCCACCAACTGATCGAAGACCAAGTGCAGTGCACGCCGGACGCGCCGGCCTTGGTGTGTGGCGCAACCACCTTGACCTACGCCCAACTCAATGCCCGCGCCAACCAACTGGCGCACGCCTTGCGCGAGCAGGGCGTTGGCCCGGACGTGCTGGTGGGCGTGTGTGTCGAGCGATCCATCGAAATGGTGGTAGGCCTGCTCGCGGTCCTCAAGGCCGGCGGCGCCTACGTGCCGTTGGACCCAGAATATCCCCAGGAACGCCTGGCCTACATGATCGAAGACAGCGGCATCGCGCTGCTGCTCAGTCAGCAGCGCCTGCTGGCGTCACTGCCGACTGAAAACGTCCAAGTGATCGCCCTGGATCAGGCGCCCGGTTGGCTCGACGGCTACAGCAGCGAATCGCCGGCCGTGGCTATCCAGGCGCTGAACTTGGCTTACGTGATCTACACCTCCGGCTCCACCGGCAAACCCAAGGGTGCCGGCAACAGCCATCGCGCGTTGGTCAACCGTTTGTGCTGGATGCAACAGGCCTATGGTTTAGACGCCAGCGATGCGGTCCTGCAGAAAACTCCGTTCAGTTTTGACGTGTCGGTATGGGAGTTCTTTTGGCCGCTGATGACCGGCGCCCGCTTGGTGGTCGCGGCGCCTGGGGAGCACCGCGAGCCGGCCCGCCTGATCGAAACCATTGGCCGCCACGCCATCACCACCTTGCACTTCGTGCCGTCGATGCTGCAGGCGTTTATCCATGAGCCGGGCGTGCAAGCCTGTGCCGGCCTCAAGCGCATCGTGTGCAGCGGTGAAGCCTTGCCACTGGACGCGCAACTGCAGGTGTTCGCGAAGCTGCCAACGGCGGGTTTATTCAACCTCTATGGCCCGACCGAAGCTGCCATCGACGTGACCCACTGGACTTGCGTCGACGAAGGCGCCGACAGCGTGCCCATCGGCCGTCCGATCGCCAACCTTGCCACCTACGTACTCGACGCCCAACTCAACCCGGTGCCAGCCGGTGTTGCCGGCGAGCTGTACCTGGGCGGCACCGGCCTGGCGCGCAGCTACCACCGTCGCCCCGCGCTGACGGCCGAGCGTTTTGTACCCAGCCCGTTTATCCACGGCGAGCGCCTCTATCGTACCGGCGACCGCGTCTGCCAGCGCGCCGATGGCGTGATCGAATACCTTGGCCGTCTCGACCATCAAGTGAAGCTGCGAGGCCTGCGTATCGAATTGGGCGAAATCGAAACGCGCCTGATGCAACATCCTTCAGTGCGCGAGGCGGTGGTGCTGGTGCAGGGTGGCAAGCAGTTGGTCGCGTACCTGGTGCTCGAAGGCGAAGCGCCGACCGACCTCAAGGCGTGGCTGCTCAGCAGTCTGCCGGAATACATGGTGCCGACCCATATGGTGCACTTGGCCAAACTGCCAGTGACCGCCAACGGCAAGCTCGACCGCAAGGCATTGCCGGTGCCAGATGCGGCGCCGCAACACGCCTTTGTTGCGCCTTCCAGCGAATTGCAAAAGGCCCTGGCGGCGATCTGGAGTGACGTGCTCGGCGTCGCCCCAGTCGGTCTGGACGACAACTTCTTCGAGCTGGGCGGCGATTCGATCATCTCCATCCAGGTGGTCAGCCGCGCGCGCCAGGCAGGCATTCGCCTCAGCCCGCGCGACCTGTTCCAGTACCAAAGCGTGCGTAGCCTGGCGCTGGTGGCCGCGTTTGAACAGGCGGCCGTTATCGATCAAGGCCCGGTGACCGGTGACGTGATCCTGACGCCCGTGCAGCAAAGCTTTTTCGCCCAGGCAATCCCGGCACGTCAGCATTGGAACCAGTCGCTGCTGCTGACGCCGCGTGAGGCGCTGGAGCCTGCACGCCTGGAAGCGGCGCTGACGCAACTGATCAACCACCACGACGTGTTGCGCCTGCGTTTTGTGCAGCAGGGCGACACCTGGCAGCAAGCCCACGGCGCGCCCGTCAACGAGCCGGCGCTATGGCAATCCTCTGCAAGCGATGACACGCAATTGGCCGCGTTGTGCGATGAAGCCCAGCGCAGCCTGGACCTGCAGCAAGGCCCATTGTTGCGTGCAGCGTTAGTGCAGATGGCCGATGGCACCCAGCGCCTGCTGCTGGTGGTCCATCACTTGGTGGTCGACGGCGTGTCCTGGCGCATCCTGCTGGAAGACCTGCAACAGGCTTATCGAGAAGCCGCATTGCCGGCCAAGACCAGCAGCTACCAGCAATGGGCGCAACAACTGCAGGCCTATGCGCAAACCCTTGATGATCAATTAGCCTTTTGGCAAGCACAGTCCAGCGACGCCGACCTGCCGTGCGACAACCCTCAGGGCGGCCTGCAAAACCGCCTGGGCACCCAGCTCGAAACCCGCCTCGATGCGGAGCTCACCCGCCAACTGCTACAAGACGCCCCGGCGGCCTATCGCACCCAGGTCAACGACCTGCTGCTGACGGCGCTGACGCGAGTAATCAGCCGTTGGAGCGGCCACGCGGCTTTGATTCAACTGGAAGGGCATGGTCGCGAAGACCTGTTCGACACCATCGATCTGAGCCGCACGGTCGGCTGGTTCACCAGCCTGTTTCCGGTACGTTTGCAGGCCCAGGGCGAGCTGTCGGACGCGATCAAATCCGTCAAAGAGCAACTGCGCGCCGTCCCGGATAAAGGCCTGGGCTACGGCCTGCTGCGCTACCTGGGCAGCCCGAAATCGCGCGAAACCCTGGTCGGCTTGGCTGCGCCGCGTATCACCTTCAACTACCTGGGGCAGTTCGACCGCCAGTTCAACGAGTCGGCGTTGTTCGTGCCCGCCGCGCAAGGCAGTGGCCAGGCCCAGGACCCGGAAGCGCCGTTGGCCAACTGGCTGACGGTGGAAGGGCAGGTGTATGGCGGTGAGCTGTCGCTGCAATGGGGCTTCAGCCGCGAGATGTTCAACGCCGCCACTATTCAGCGCCTGGCCGATGACTACGCCACGGAACTCAAGGCCTTGATCGAGCATTGCTGCGCAACGCCTGCTGGGCAGGTGACACCATCGGACTTCCCGCTGGCATGCCTGACCCAGCAGCAGCTGGATGCACTGCCCGTGGCCGGGCCGGACATCGCCGACCTCTACCCGCTGTCGCCGATGCAACAGGGCATGCTGTTTCACACCTTGTACGAACCCGAGGCCCAGGCCTATATCAACCAGCTGCGCCTGGACATTGAAGGCCTGGACCTGCTGACCTTTGGCCGTGCTTGGCAAGCGGCGCTGGACCGCCATGACATCTTGCGTAGCAGCTTCCACTGGCTGGGCCTGGACAGTGCTCATCAGGTGAT
The DNA here is from genome assembly GCF_022648765.1 of Pseudomonas sp. ArH3a. Taxonomy (NCBI): domain Bacteria; kingdom Pseudomonadati; phylum Pseudomonadota; class Gammaproteobacteria; order Pseudomonadales; family Pseudomonadaceae; genus Pseudomonas; species Pseudomonas sp. ArH3a. The sequence continues at coordinate 4,037,828 of NZ_CP080330.1, read as the reverse complement.
CAAGCGTCAGGTCGACGTGCAGTTGCAGGTGATCGAAGACGTGAATGCCGACCTTGATGCCCTTGCCGATGCCGAGCGCTCACGCGGCTTTGAATTGAATGCCGCACCGCTGTTTCGTCTGATGCTGGTGCGCGGCGTCGGGTCTGCCTGGCACTTCATCTTCACCAGCCACCACATCCTCATGGATGGCTGGAGTAATGCGCAGTTGCTCGGCGAAGTGATTGCCCACTATGCAGGCCAGGCCTTGGAGGCGCCGCTGGGGCAGTTCCGCGATTACCTGGGCTGGCTGCAACAGCAACCTTCGGGAGAGGCGTTCTGGAAAGCGGCCATGGCGCCGTTGCAAGCGCCAACGTTGCTGGCCCAAGCACTGCGTGCGCCGGTCGACGGCGTGGGCATGGCTGACCATCAAGTGACACTGGACGACGGCTTTACCCACGCGCTTGGCGAGTTTGCCCGCCAACAAAAAATCACGCTCAATACCGTGCTGCAAGCCGCCTGGGGCCTCTTGCTGCAACGCTACACCGGCCAGGATTGCGTGGCGTTCGGCGCCACCGTTGCCGGGCGTTCGGCGCCATTGCCGGGGATCGAGCAGCAACTGGGCTTGTTCATCAACACTTTGCCGATCATCAGTGCGGCCTCACCCGCTCAGTCGGCCAGCGCTTGGCTCGGTGAGCTGCAAGCCCTGAACCTGAGCTTGCGCGACCATGAACACGTGCCGCTCTACGACATCCAGGCGTGGGCCGGTCAACAAGGTGCGTTGTTCGACACCTTGCTGGTGTTCGAAAACTTCCCGGTGGCCGAAGCGTTGAAGCAAGGCGCGCCCGCCGGCCTGACCTTCGGCCGGATGCACAACCACGAACGCACTCACTACCCGCTGACCCTGGGCGTTGAGTTGGGCGCCAGCCTGCGTCTGGAATTCAGCTACGACCGTGCCCACTTCAGCGAGCAACAGGTCACGCAACTGGGCGCTAACCTGCGTCACCTGTTGACGCAGCTGGTGGCGGATGCGGGTGTGGCACTGGGCAACCTGCAACTGCTGGACGCCGCCGCGCAGCACCAAGTACTCAGCCTCAGCCAATCCGTTGGTGCTGCGCCGCGTCATCAGCGTGTGCACGAGCGCATCGCTGCCCAGGCCCATGCTACGCCTGACGCGCTGGCGGTACAGGCGGGCAGTGAGCGCCTGAGCTACGCCCAGCTCAATCAGCGCGCCAACCGCCTGGCCCACCGCTTGCTGGCGCTCGGCGCAGGGCCGGGCCAGCGCGTCGGCCTGGCCAGTCGGCGTGGCCCGCAGTTGATCGTCAGCCTGCTGGCGGTGCTCAAAAGCGGCGCTGCCTATGTGCCGCTGGACCCGAAATACCCAGCCGAGCGCCTGGCCTACATGCTCGCGGACAGTCGCCTGGACCTGCTGCTCAGCGAAACCGGGTTGCTCGCCGATCTACCGCTGCCGCAAGGGTTGATCCGCGTGGATTTCAGCGCCTGCGGTGAAGAACTGGACAGCTACCCGGCAACCAATCCACCCAGCCATGCGGCGGCCGCCGACCTGGCGTATGTGATCTACACCTCCGGCTCCACCGGCCTGCCCAAAGGCGTGGCCATCGACCATGCCGCCCTCGGTCAGTTCTGTGACAGCGCCGAGGCGTATAGCCGCCTGTGTGCCGAAGACCGCGTGCTGCAATTTGCCACCTTCAGCTTTGACGGCTTTGTGGAGCAGTGCTACCCGCCGCTGTGCGTGGGTGCTGCCTTGATCATGCGTGGCGATGAGCTGTGGGACGCCGGGCAACTGGCGCGCGAGATCGTCGAGCAAGACGTGACCCTGGCCGACTTGCCCGCCGCTTACTGGTATTTGTTGGCCAAGGAGTGCGCGGCCGACCGCCGCAGCTTGGGTAACCTGCGCCAAGTGCATGTGGGCGGCGAGGCCATGTCGGTGGAAGGCGTGCGTGCCTGGCATGCCGCCGGGCTGGGCGGCGTAAGACTGGTCAATACTTATGGGCCGACCGAGGCGACGGTGGTGTCCAGCGTGCACGACTGCCAACTGGCGGATGCCAGTGATGCGTTCGGTGTGCCGATCGGGCGGGCCATCGCTGGCCGCTCGCTGTATGTGCTCGACAGCGGTTTCGAGCTGCTGGCCACCGACGGCGTCGGTGAGCTATGCATCGGCGCCGAGGCGGGTCTGGCCCAGCGTTATTTCGACCGCCCGGCCTTGACCGCCGAGCGCTTCCTGCCCGACCCGTTCTCCAGCGAGCCGGGTGCGCGGCTGTACCGCAGCGGCGACTTGGCCCGTTACAACGCGGCGGGGGTGCTGGAGTACGTCGGTCGTATCGACCATCAGGTCAAAATTCGCGGCTACCGCATCGAAATGGGCGAGATCGAGGCCTGCCTGCAAGCCTTGCCGGCGGTGCGTGAAGCCGCCGTCATCGCCCAGCCGAGTGCGGTGGGCATGCAATTGGTCGCCTATGTGGTGCCCGCCCACGGTCAAACCCTGGACGGGCAAGCCCTGGCGGCAACCTTGCGCCAGTCGCTGCCGGACTACATGGTGCCCGCGCACTGGCTGGTGCTTGACGCCTTGCCGCTGAACAACAACGGCAAGCTTGACCGCCGTGCGCTGCCGGGGCCTGACCTGAGTGTGCGTCAACACGCCTATGTAGCGCCACAAACCCCGCTGCAAGTGCAGTTGGCGGTGATCTGGCAGGCGGTGTTGCAGGTCGAGCAGGTGGGCCTCACGGATCATTTCTTCGAGCTGGGCGGGCATTCGTTGTTGGCCACCCAGGTGGTTTCCCGCGTGCGGCATGAACTGCGCCTCGAAGTGCCCCTGCGGGCGCTCTTTGAACACCCGACGTTGCAAGGGTTTGCGACGGCGTGCGCAGCGTTGCAGGTGCAAACCTCGCAACCTTTGGTCGCGGTGGAGCGTGGGCAACCGCTCGCACTGTCCTACGCCCAAGAGCGCCAGTGGTTTCTCTGGCAGCTGGACCCCGCCAGCGCTGCCTATCATGTGCCCAGCGTGCTGCGCCTTAAGGGGGTTCTGGATAAGGCCGCGTTGCAGCGTGCCTTCGATACGCTGGTGGCGCGCCATGAAAGCTTGCGCACCCATCTGCAACAAGAGGCCGGGCGTACCGTACAAGTGATCAGCCCGCAGGCGCGCATCGAGCTGGTCTTGATCGAGTCCGTTGAGGCCTCTCTCAAAGCCCAGGTGCAAGCGCAGATCGCCGAGCCGTTTGATTTGCGCCAAGGCCCGTTGATGCGTGTCAGCCTGTTGCGCCTGGCCGAAGATGAGCACGTGTTGGTGCTGGTGCAGCACCACATTATCTCCGATGGTTGGTCGATGCAGGTGATGGTCGACGAACTGGTGCAGCTCTACCAGGCGCACAGCCAGGGCCAGTTGTTGCAACTGCCGGCGCTGCCGATCCAGTATGCCGACTACGCTGCGTGGCAGCGCAGTTGGATGGACGCGGGGGAGAAGGCGCGTCAACTCGATTATTGGCGTGAAACGCTCGGTGGCGAGCAGCCGGTACTGGAGCTGCCGTTCGATCATCAACGCCCGGCGGTGCCGACACATCGCGGTGCACGCTTGAATATTGCGCTGCCCGCGCCGTTGCTGGGCGAGCTCAAAGCCCTGGCCCAGCGTGAAGGTGTGACGCTGTTCATGCTGTTGCTGGCGTCTTATCAGGTCTTGCTGCATCGCTACAGCGGCCAACAGGACATCCGCGTCGGTGTGCCGATTGCCAACCGCAATCGGGTCGAGACCGAGCGCCTGATCGGCTTTTTTGTCAACACTCAAGTGCTCAAGGCCGACCTCGATGGGCACCTCACTGTTACCAAGCTGTTGGCCCAGGTCAAGCAGCGCGCGCTGCAAGCGCAGGCGCATCAGGACCTGCCGTTCGAGCAACTGGTAGAAGCTCTGCAACCCGAGCGTAGCCTGAGCCTGAGCCCGTTGTTCCAGGTCGCGTTCAATCACAACATCAGCCTGGCCAGTCAGCATTTGCAGCGCCTTGCGCAGTTGCAGATGAGCCCGATCAGTTGGGACGAGACGGTCGCGCAGTTCGACCTGACCCTGGATGTCGAAGAGTCCCAGGAACAGCTGCGCGCCTCGTTAAGCTATGCCACCGACTTGTTCGAGCCTGCGACCATCGAGCGCATGGCGCGCCATTGGCAGAACCTGTTGCAGGCGATGGTTGCTGATCAGCAGCAAACCGTTGCCCAACTGAAGCTGCTGGACTATGACGAGCAGCAGCACATTCTGCAGCTGTGGAATCGCACTGACTCGGGCTTCTCGGCGCAGCGTTTGGTGCATGAATTGGTCGCTGATCGTGCACGGGAAAACCCGGGTGCCGTGGCGGTCAAATTCGATGCGCAAACCCTGACGTACGGCGAATTGGACCGCCAAGCCAATCGCCTGGCTCACGCGCTGATCACCCGTGGTGTCGGCCCGGAAGTGCGCGTGGCGATTGCCATGCCGCGCAGTGCCGAAATCATGGTGGCGTTTCTCGCCGTGCTCAAAGCCGGTGGCGTCTACGTGCCGCTGGACATTGAATACCCGCGTGATCGCCTGCTGTACATGATGCAAGACAGCCGCGCCAAACTGCTGCTGACCCACACCAGTGCCTTGCAGCAACTGCCGATCGCCGATGGCCTGGCTACCTTAGCCATTGACCGAACAGAGGAGTGGAGCGGTTACAGCGACACCGCGCCGCAAGTCGACCTGGACGGCGACAACCTCGCCTATGTGATTTACACCTCCGGCTCCACCGGCATGCCGAAGGGCGTGGCCGTTTCCCACGGCCCGTTGGTGGCGCACATCATCGCCACCGGCGAGCGCTACGAAACCAGCCCGGCCGATTGCGAACTGCACTTTATGTCCTTCGCCTTCGACGGTTCCCACGAAGGCTGGATGCACCCGCTGATCAATGGCGCCAGCGTCTTGATCCGCGATGACAGCCTGTGGCTGCCGGAATACACCTACGCACAAATGCACCGTCACAACGTAACGATGGCCGTGTTCCCGCCGGTGTACCTGCAACAGTTGGCTGAGCATGCCGAACGCGACGGTAACCCACCGGCGGTACGCGTTTACTGTTTTGGCGGCGATGCCGTCGCTCAAGCCAGTTACGACCTGGCATGGCGCGCGCTGAAACCGACTTACCTGTTCAACGGCTACGGCCCGACCGAAACCGTGGTCACGCCACTGCTATGGAAAGCCCGTCGAGGCGACCCATGCGGCGCCGTTTACGCACCCATCGGCACACTGCTGGGCAACCGCAGCGGCTATGTGCTGGACGCACAACTCAACCTGCAACCGATCGGCGTGGCCGGCGAGTTGTACCTGGGCGGAGAGGGCGTGGCCCGTGGTTATCTGGAGCGCCCGGCCCTCACCGCCGAGCGTTTTGTACCCGACCCATTCGGCAAGCCCGGCAGTCGTGTGTATCGCAGCGGCGACCTGACCCGTGGCCGTGCGGATGGCGTGGTGGATTACCTCGGCCGTGTCGACCATCAAGTAAAAATTCGCGGCTTCCGTATCGAACTGGGCGAGATCGAAGCGCGCCTGCGTGAGCAGGACAGCGTCGGTGAAACCGTGGTTGTGGCCCAGGAAAGCCCGAGTGGCAAACAACTGGTTGCGTATGTGGTGCCGGCAATCGCCCACGTCAACGAAACCGAGTTCCGCGACAGCCTGCGCCGTGCCCTGAAAACCCGTTTGCCGGACTACATGGTGCCGACCCACTTCATGTTCCTGGCACAGATGCCACTCACCCCCAACGGCAAACTCGACCGCAAGGGCTTGCCCGAGCCGGACGCGAGCTTGATGCAGCAGCATTACGTAGCGCCCGAAACCGAGCTGGAGCAGCAAATCGCCGCGATCTGGGCCGAGATTCTGCACCTGCCGCGGGTAGGCCTTGACGATAACTTCTTCGAGGTTGGCGGCCATTCCCTGCTGGCGATCCAGATCACGTCGCGGGTGCAAGCCGAGCTGGGGCTGGAGGTGCCGTTGGTGGAAGTGTTCCAGACCGAAACGTTGCGAGCTTATGCCCAGGCCGCTGCCACCTTCCGCGCCGGTAGCGCGGAAGATTTTGATGATCTTCGTGACTTTTTGAGCGAACTAGAGGCGATTTGAACCATGCTTTCCAACCCTAATATCGATCTGGTTTCGCGCTTTCTTCGTCTGCCTCTGGAACAGCGCCAGCAGTTCTACCAACGCCTGCAAAGCCGGGGCATGAGTTTCGCCCAGCTGCCGATCGCCTCGATTCGCGAAGCGGGCCAACACGCCCCGTTGTCTTATGCCCAGGAGCGCCAGTGGTTCCTGTGGCAACTGGACCCGGACAGCGCGGCCTATCACGTCCCCGGCGCCCTGCGCCTGAATGGGCGGTTGGACAAGGCCGCCCTGCAACGCAGCTTCGACACCTTGGTAGCGCGTCACGAAAGCTTGCGCACGCGTTTGCACTTGGATGGCGAGCAGCGTGCTCAGGAAGTGCTGGCCCATGCGGTGATCGAGATCGTTGAAGGCTCGGTCGACGAAGCTGCGCTTAAGACGCGCGTCGAAGCTGAAATCGCCCGGCCTTTTGATTTGCGGCACGGCCCGTTGCTGCGCGTCAGCTTGCTGTCCTTGAACGAAGAGGCGCATGTGCTGGTGCTGGTGCAGCACCATATCGTTTCTGATGGTTGGTCGATGGGCGTGATGGTGCAGGAGCTGATGCAGCTCTACGCCGCCTACAGCCAAGGCCAGCCCTGCACATTAGCGCCGCTGCCGATCCAGTACGCTGACTACGCGCTGTGGCAGCGCCGTTGGATGGAAGCAGGGGAGAAGGCGCGCCAATTGGAATACTGGCGGGAATTGCTCAGCGGTACGCAGCCAGTGCTGGAATTGCCGCTTGATCACCCGCGCCCGGCGCAGCAAAGCTTCCTCGGTGCACGTCAGGACATTGCCTTGGAACCGGCCTTGGTCGTCGCTCTCAAAGCGCTGGCCCAACGCGAAGGCGTGACGATGTTCATGCTGCTGTTGGCGTCGTTCCAGGCTTTTTTGTATCGCTATAGCGGGCAGCAGGACATCCGCGTCGGTGTGCCGATCGCCAACCGCAATCGGGTCGAGACCGAATCGCTGATCGGCTTCTTCGTCAACACCCAAGTGCTCAAGGCCGACCTCGATGGCCAGATGACCTTCGCCCAACTGCTGCAACACACCAAGCGCCGCGCGCTGGAAGCCCAGGCCCATCAGGATTTGCCGTTCGAACAGTTAGTCGAGGCCCTGCAGCCCGAACGCAGCCTGAGCCATAACCCGTTGTTCCAGGTGATGTTCAACCACCAAGCCAAGACCCAAACCGCAGAGCCGCAACTGCCGGGCCTGAGTGTGGCCAGCCTGGAGCTGGACACTCAGAGCGCTCAGTTTGACCTGAGCCTGGACACCCAGGAAACCGGCGACGGTATCTGGGCATCCTTGACCTACGCCACCGACCTGTTCGGTGCGGCCACCGCCGCGCGCATGATGGGTCATTGGCTGAGCCTGTTGCGCGCGGCGGAGGCCAACCCTGCATCCGCCTTGCAGGACCTGGCGACGCTGGATGCCACAGAGCGCCAACAGTTGGTCTACCAGTGGAATGCCACCGAGCGCGACTACCCGCAAGGCCAGTGGGTGCATCAGTTGATCGAGGCGCAGGTGTTGGCGCAGCCGCAGGCAACGGCGCTGCGTTTTAATCAGGTGTCACTCAGTTATGCCGAGCTGAACCGCCGCGCCAATCGCTTGGCTCATCGTTTGATCGAGGCGGGCGTCGGTCCTGATGCGCTGGTGGGGCTGGCCGTGGAGCGTTCCATCGAAATGGTCGTCGGCCTGCTCGCGGTGCTCAAGGCCGGTGGCGCGTATGTGCCGCTGGACCCGGAATACCCACGCGAGCGCCTGGCTTACATGTTGGAGGACAGCGGCGTGAAGCTGCTGCTGACCCAGGCTCATCTGCTCGCGCAGCTACCGATTCCACAGGGCTTGGAAACCCTGGTGCTGGGCGAGTCTGGTTTTGATAGCTACAGCGATGTAAACCCTGGCATCGCGCTGCACGGCGAAAACCTCGCCTACGTGATCTACACCTCCGGTTCCACCGGCCAGCCCAAAGGCGCCGGCAACCGTCATTCGGCACTGCTTAACCGCTTGCAATGGATGCAGGAAGCCTACGGCCTGGACGTCAGCGACAGCGTGCTGCAAAAGACGCCGTTCAGCTTTGATGTGTCGGTGTGGGAGTTCTTCTGGCCCCTGATGACCGGCGCGCGCTTGGTCGTCGCAGCGCCTGGGGACCATCGTGATCCGGCCAAGCTGGCCAGTCTGATCAAGGCCGAGCACATCACCACGTTGCACTTTGTGCCCTCGATGCTGCAGGCATTCCTGCATGACCCGGCCGTATCGACCTGTCAGAGCCTGCAACGCATCGTGTGCAGCGGCGAAGCGTTGCCGATGGATGCGCAGCAGCAAGTCTTCGCGAAACTGCCGCAAGCCGGGCTCTATAATTTGTACGGCCCGACCGAAGCCGCCATCGACGTGACCCACTGGACCTGCGTCGATGAAAGCCGTGAGGCCGTGCCAATCGGCCGCCCGATTGCGAACCTGGGCTGCTACATTCTCGACGCCCACTTCGAACCGGTGCCGGTCGGTGTGCTCGGTGAGTTGTACCTGGGTGGCATTGGCCTGGCGCGGGGTTATCACCGTCGTCCGGCGCTGACGGCCGAGCGGTTTATTGCCCATCCCTTTGTCAAAGGCCAGCGCCTGTATCGCACCGGCGATCTGGCGCGTTACCGCGACAATGGCGTGATCGAGTACGCCGGGCGTGTCGACCATCAAGTCAAACTGCGTGGTCTGCGCATCGAGTTGGGCGAAATCGAAGCGCGCCTGCTGGAACACGACGGGGTCCGCGAAGCGGCAGTGCTGGCGCTCGACGGCAAATACCTGGTGGGCTACCTGGTGCTGCAAAACGCCGCTGACGATTGGCGTGATGTGCTGGTGACTCATCTGGCCGAGCACCTGCCGGACTACATGGTGCCCGCGCAATGGGTGTTGCTGGAGCAGATGCCCCTGAGCCCCAACGGCAAGCTGGATCGCAAGGCGCTGCCCAAACCCGAAACCGCGCAGCATTACGAAGCCCCGCAAAGCGCCCTTGAGCAGCAGATTGCTGCGATCTGGGCCGATGTGCTGGGTATCGAACACGTGGGCTTGAACGACAACTTCTTCGAGCGCGGTGGCGACTCGATCATCTCGATCCAGGTGGTCAGCCGCGCCCGGGCTGCCGGTATTCATTTCACTGCCAAAGCGTTATTCCAGCACCAGACGGTGCGCAGTCTGGCGCGAGTGGCGCAATTGCAGACCGCCCAGGTGATCGACCAAGGCCCGGTGCAGGGTGAGACGCCGATGCTGGCGTTCCAGCAGTTGTTCTTCGACATGCAGCTGCCGGATCGTCATCACTGGAACCAGTCCCTGCTGCTGACGCCGCGCCAGGTGCTTGAGGGCGAGCGCCTGGAAGCCGCCCTACAGGGTTTGGTTGTGCACCACGATGTGCTGCGCTTGAGCTTCAGTCAGCACGCACAGGGCTGGAAGGCCGAGCATGGTGCAGCTGTTACGCAGGTGCTGTGGCAAGCCTCGGTGAAGGATGCCGACGAGTTGACTGAACTGTGCGAAACAGCCCAACGCAGCCTCGACCTGCAACAGGGGCCGTTGCTGCGTGCGGTGCTCGCCGACCTGGCTGACGGTTCCCAGCGTCTGTTGTTGGTCATGCACCACTTGGTGGTGGACGGAGTGTCCTGGCGGGTGTTCCTTGAAGACCTGCAAGCCTTGTATCGCCAGCAAAACCTGCCAGCCAAAACCTCGTCGTTCAAGGCCTGGGCCGAGCGGCTGCAAGCCCACGCCCGCAGCGCTGCGATTGCGTCCGAGAAAGACTTCTGGCTGCAACAGCTTGAAGGCGCGGCCACCGATTTGCCCTGCCGTGACCCGCACGGTGCGCGTCCCGGTCGACTGGCCCAAACCGTGGTCAGCCAACTGGATGCCGAGCGCACCCGGCAACTGTTGCAACAGGCACCGATGGCCTACCGCACACAGATCAACGACCTGCTGCTCACTGCCCTGACGCGGGTGATGTGTCAGTGGACCGGGCATGCAAGCAGCCTGATCCAGCTGGAAGGCCATGGTCGCGAGGACCTGTTTGATGACATCGACCTGACGCGCACGCTGGGTTGGTTCACCAGCCTGTTTCCCGTCCGCCTGACACCGGCCGAAACGCTTGCGTCCTCAATCAAGCAGATCAAGGAGCAACTGCGTGCCGTGCCGGATAAAGGCCTGGGGTTCGGCGCTTTGCGTTACCTCAGTGATGCCGCCACGCGTGAGGCGTTCAGTGCCTTGCCGGTGCCGCGTATCACCTTCAACTACCTGGGGCAGGTCGACGGCAGCTTTGACCAGCCGGACGCGTTGTTCGCTCCGGCGACCGAAAGCGCGGGGGCCGAGCAAAGCCCGGATGCGCCGCTGGGCAACTGGTTGACGCTCAACGGTCAGGTGTACGGCGGTGAGTTGCAGCTGAGCTGGACCTTCAGCCCGTTGATGTTCGACCCCGCTGTGATCGAAACGCTGAGCGCGGCCTATACCCGCGAACTCAACGCACTGGTAGAGCATTGCTGCACCCCCGGCAACAGCGGCGTGACCGCTTCCGATTTCCCGTTATCGCGCTTGAACCAGGCGCAGCTTGAATCGTTACCGCTGGCCTTCGATGCCATCGAAGACATCTACACCTTGTCGCCCATGCAGCAGGGCATGTTGTTCCACACGCTGTATGAGCAGGCGGCAGGTGATTACATCAACCAGATCCGCGTGACGGTCGAGGGCTTGGACGTGGCGCGTTTCCAGCAGGCCTGGGACGCCACCGTGCAGGCCCATGACGTGCTGCGCAGCGGGTTCTTCTGGGAGGGGCAGTTGGCGTGGCCGTGCCAAGTGGTGTACCGCGAGGCTCGGTTGCCAATCCAGGCGCTGGACTGGCGTGCCATGCCGGAGCGCGAGCTGGAATTACACAGCTTGCAGCAAGCCCAGCGCCGCCAAGGGTTTGAGCTGAACAAGGCACCGCTGGTGCGCCTTGTGCTGGTGCGCACCGATGAGCAGCGCCATGAATTGATCTACACCAACCACCACATCCTGATGGACGGCTGGAGCAATTCGCGGCTGTTCGGTGAAGTGCTGCAACGCTATGCCGGCGTTGCGGTGCCTGAGGCGGCCGGGCGTTATCGCGATTACATCGGCTGGCTGCAGCAGCGTGACGCTGATGCGACCGAAACCTTCTGGCGCGAGCAGTTGAGCGCGCTGCAAACCCCAACCCGCCTGGGCAGCAGCCAACCGACGGCGGTGCACGGGCATGGCGAGCATTACCTCGATTTCGACCGCACATTGACCGCGCGTCTTGAGGCGTTTGCCCGTGGCAACAAGGTCACGCTCAATACACTGATCCAGGCGGCGTGGCTGATCCTGTTGCAGCGACACAGCGGGCAGTCAGTGGTGGCCTTCGGCGCCACCGTGTCCGGGCGGCCAGCGGATCTGGCGGGCGTGGAGCAGCAAATCGGTCTGTTCATCAACACCTTGCCGGTGATCTGCGCGGTGGATGGGCAGCGATCGGTGGTGGACTGGTTGCAAGCAGTGCAGGCGCAGAACCTGGCCTTGCGTGAGCATGAACACACCGGCCTGTACGACATTCAGCGCTGGGCCGGGCAGGGCGGTGAAGCCTTGTTCGACAACATCCTGGTGTTCGAAAACTACCCGGTGTCCAAGGCCCTGGAGCAAAGCGGCGGCAGCGGCATTCGCTTTGGCACGCCTCACGCCCACGAGCAAACTAACTTTCCGCTGACGGTGCTGGTGGACCTGGGCGAAACCCTGTCGGTGCAGTTCAGCTTTGCCCGCGCGCACTTCAACGAAGATACCGTGCAAGGTTACGGCCGCCACCTGGTCAACCTGCTGCAGGCCATGCTTGAGGAGGGGCAACAACGCCTGGGTGATCTGGCGATGATGGACGTGGCTGAGCGTCAGCAAGTGGTGCAGGATTGGAACGCTACCTCGCGCGATTACCCGTTGCAGCAAACAGTCCACCAACTGATTGAAGCGCAGGCTGCGCGTACGCCGCACGCACCAGCACTGGTGTTTGCCGAGCAGCGCTTGAGCTACGCCGAGTTGAACCGGTGCGCCAACCGCCTGGCTCATCGCCTGATGCAGGCCGGTGTGGGGCCGGACGTGCTGGTGGGCCTGGCCGTGGACCGCTCCGTCGAAATGGTCGTCGGCCTGCTCGCGGTGCTCAAGGCCGGTGGCGCCTATGTGCCGCTGGACCCGGAATATCCGCGTGAGCGCCTGGCCTACATGCTCGAAGACAGCGGCGTGAAGCTGCTGCTGACCCAGGCGCACCTGCTGGATCAATTACCGATTCCACACGGCTTGGAAACCTTGGTGCTGGGCGAGTCCGGTTTTGACAACTACAGCGAAGCGAACCCAGGCATCCTGCTGGACGGCGAAAACCTGGCCTACGTGATCTACACCTCCGGCTCCACCGGCCAGCCCAAAGGCGCCGGCAACCGCCATTCGGCCCTGACCAACCGCCTGCAATGGATGCAGGAAGCCTACGCTCTGGACGTCAGCGACACGGTGCTGCAAAAGACCCCGTTCAGCTTCGACGTGTCGGTATGGGAGTTTTTCTGGCCACTGATGACCGGTGCGCGGCTGGTGGTTGCGCAGCCTGGGGACCACCGTGATCCGGCCAAGCTGGTCAGCCTGATCAATGCCGAGCAAATCACCACGCTGCACTTTGTGCCGTCGATGTTGCAGGCGTTCCTGCAAGACCCGAGCGTTGCGACGTGCCACACCTTGCACCGTATTGTGTGCAGCGGCGAGGCGCTGCCCGTTGACGCGCAACAACAGGTTTTTGCCAGGCTGCCTCAGGCCGGGCTCTACAACCTGTACGGCCCAACCGAGGCTGCCATTGATGTGACCCACTGGACCTGCATCGATGAAGGTCGTGATGCGGTGCCGATTGGCCGTCCGATCGCCAACCTGGGTTGCTACATCCTCGATAGCCAATTCGAGCCAGCCCCCGTTGGCGTGTTGGGCGAGCTGTACCTGGGCGGCGTTGGCCTGGCGCGTGGTTATCACCGTCGTGCGGCGTTGACGGCCGAGCGCTTTATTGCCCACCCCTTTATCAAAGGCGAACGCCTGTACCGCACCGGCGACCTGGCGCGTTATCGCGACGACGGTGTGATCGAGTACGCCGGGCGTATCGACCATCAAATCAAGCTGCGTGGCCTGCGCATCGAGTTGGGCGAAATCGAAGCGCGCCTGCTGGAGCATGACTGGGTCCGCGAAACGGCGGTGCTGGCGGTCGACGGCAAATACCTGGTGGGCTACTTGGTGCTGCAAAACGCCGGTGACGATTGGCGGGACGTGTTGAGCGCGCATCTGGCCCTGCACCTGCCGGACTACATGGTGCCCGCGCAATGGATGTTGCTGGAGCAGATGCCCCTGAGCCCCAATGGCAAGCTCGACCGCAAGGCGCTGCCCAAGGCGGATGCCAACTTGCAGGCGCGCGAATACGTAGCTCCGCGCAGTGAACTGGAACAACAGATCGCCGCGATATGGGCCGAGGTGCTGGAGGTACAGCGGGTCGGCCTGCATGACAACTTCTTCGAGCTGGGCGGGCATTCCCTGCTGGCCACCCAGGTGGTGGTGCGCCTGCGCGAGCAGTTGCACGCCGAATTCGACGTCAAATCGATCTTCACCACCCCGACCCTGGCGGATTTCAGCGCCTACGTGGCAGCCCAACACACAAATAATTCGCCGGTGCAGGACGCATTGGCTAAATCCTTGGAGGCCCTCAAACGTCTATCAGCAGAAGATTTGGATAAATTGATTTCCTGAGGGGCGTGGCGTGCAAGCATTAATCGAGTCGGTAGGGTCACTTTCGGCGCAACAAAAGAAAGCGTTGGCGGTAATGCTCAAGCAGCAAGGCATCAACCTGTTTGAGATTGCCCCGGTTTTCAAGCGTCAGGAAGGCGAGCCGCTGCGACTCTCTTATGCCCAGGAGCGGCAGTGGTTTTTGTGGCAGCTGGAGCCGCAGAGCCCTGCCTACCATTTGCCGCGAGCGTTGCGCTTGAAAGGCCAACTGGATCGGGCGGCCTTGCAGCGCAGCTTCGATGCCTTGGTTGCCCGCCATGAAAGCCTGCGTACCCATCTGCAGCAGGACGTCGACGGGGTGTTGCAGGTGGTCCGCCCGCACCAGCAGGTTGAGGTTGCTTATGAAACGGGCGATGCCTCGCAACTTGAGGCCTGGGTGCAAGCGCAAATTGCCCATCCTTTCGACCTGGAGCAAGGCCCCTTGCTGCGGGTCAAGGTCTTGCAACTGGCACCGGATGAGCATGTGCTGGTACTGGTGTTGCACCACATCGTGTCTGATGGCTGGTCGATGCAGGTGATGGTCGATGAGCTGGTGCAGATGTATGTCGCCTACAGCCAGGGCAAAGACGTGCAACTGCCCGCGTTGCCGATTCAATACCCGGACTATGCGCTGTGGCAGCGTAGTTGGATGGAGGCTGGCGAGAAAGAGCGCCAGCTGGGTTACTGGCGTGAGCGGTTGGGCGGTGAGCAACCAGTGCTGGAGTTGCCGTTGGACCACCCACGGCCGGCGGTTCAGAGCTACCGTGGCGCACGCCTGGATGTCAGCGTGGAGGCAGCGCTGGTCAATGGTCTCAAGGCATTGGCGCAGCGTGAGGGCGTGACCCTGTTCATGCTGTTACTGGCGTCGTTCCAGACGCTGTTGTATCGCTACAGCGGCCAGTCGGATATCCGCGTCGGCGTGCCGATTGCCAACCGCAATCGCGCAGAAACTGAGCGTCTGATCGGGTTTTTCGTCAACACCCAGGTGCTGAAAGCGGATATCGACGGGCAAATGACTTTCAGCCAGGTGTTGGCGCAGGTCAAGCAGCGCGCCCTGGAAGCGCAGAGTCATCAGGACTTGCCATTTGAACAGTTGGTCGAGGCCTTGCAGCCCGAACGCAGCCTGAGCCATAACCCGTTGTTCCAGGTGATGTTCAACCACCAGACCGAAGGCCATAAAACGCGTGCTGCGCAGCAATTGCCAGGCTTGGCGTTGGAGGCTTTGGAGTGGGGTGATCAGAGCGCGCAGTTTGACCTCAGCCTGGACACTCAGGAGTCACCCGAAGGCCTGGCGGCTTCGTTGACCTATGCCACCGACCTGTTCAACGCGGCCACCGTTGAGCGCATGGCGCAGCATTGGCAGGCACTGTTACGGGCGGTCGTCGCGCGCGCGGGAAATCGCGTCGCGCAACTGGCGATGTTGACCAAGGATGAGCAGCGCCGCGTGTTGCACGATTGGAATCACGCTGCTGCCGCGTTCGTAGAGTCGACGGGCGTGCAGAGCCTGTTTGAGGTGCAGGCGCGGCAACGGCCGGAGGCTATCGCCCTGTGCCTGGGTGAGCAAACCATCAGCTATGCCGAGCTGAACCGGCAAGCCAACCGCCTGGCCCATTATCTGATCGACCAAGGCGTCGGCGCCGAAGTGATGGTGGGCGTGGCGGTGGAGCGCTCGTTTGCGATGGTGGTTAGCCTGCTGGCGGTACTCAAGGCCGGTGGTGCGTATGTGCCGTTGGACCCGCAATACCCGCGCGAGCGCCTGTTGCACATGCTTGAAGACAGCGCTGTGCGCCTGGTGGTGTGTCAATCGTCAGTGCCGTTGCCGCTGCCGGAACACATTGAGCGGCTGGATCTCGATCGCCTCGATGGCGACCTGCAAGGCCGCTTTGAGCACAACCCCCAGGTCCAGGTCGATCCGCAGAACCTGGCTTACGTGATCTACACCTCCGGTTCCACCGGCAAGCCCAAGGGCGTGGCGATCAATCACGCGGCACTCACTGAGTTCTCCAGTATCGCCGCCGGTTATTCGCAGTTGACCCAGGCAGATCGCGTGCTGCAGTTTGCGACTCTGAACTTCGATGGGTTTGTCGAGCAGTTGTACCCGGCGCTGACCCACGGTGCCACGGTGATTCTGCGCGGCCCCGAGTTATGGGACAGCGCGCGGCTGTATGAGGAAATCATCACCCAGGGCATTACCCTGGCCGACCTGCCAACCGCCTACTGGAACCTGTTCCTGCTCGATTGCCTGGCCACCGGGCCGCGCGCTTACGGCGCGCTTCGCCAGGTGCATATCGGTGGTGAAGCCATGCCGCTGGAGGGACCGGCGCAATGGTTAAAAGCCGGCCTGGGCCATGTACGATTGCTCAATACCTATGGCCCGACTGAAGCGACGGTGGTGTCGAGTGTGCTGGACTGCACATCCGCCAGTGAAATCATCGGCGCCACGGCCAGCCCGATTGGCCGCGCGTTGCCAGGTCGTGCCCTGTACGTGCTGGACCGCGACCTGAACCTGGCGCCGTTGGGCGCAGTGGGCGAACTTTACATCGCCAGCCACCGTGGCTTGGCACGCGCCTATTTGAACCGCGCACTGCTCACGGCTGAACGCTTTGTGCCGGACCCGTTCGGTGACACCGGCGAGCGCCTCTACCGCACCGGCGACCTGGCGCGCTGCCGCGCCGACGGCGTCATTGAGTATGTGGGGCGGGTCGACCACCAAGTTAAAATCCGTGGTTTGCGTATCGAACTGGGCGAAATCGAAGCGCTGTTGCTGGCCCAGCCGGGTGTGCGCGAAACCTTGGTGCTGGCGGCCGACAATCAACTGGTGGCCTACCTGGTCGCCGAGCAGCAAGACGCCGAAGCGCTCAAGGCCGCGCTGCGTGAACAGCTGCCGGACTACATGGTGCCGGCCCACTTGGTCTTCCTTGATCGCATGCCGTTGAACCCGAACGGCAAGCTGGACCGTCAGGCACTGCCCAAACCTGATGCCTGCCAATCGCTGCAGGCCTGGGTCGCGCCGGTGACTGAGCTGGAACAGCAAGTTGCTGCTGTCTGGGCTCAAATCCTTGGTGCTGAACGGGTAGGGCTGACGGATCACTTCTTTGAAATGGGTGGCCATTCGCTGTTGGCGATGCAGGTGGTCTCACGCCTGCGCCATGCATTGGGCCGTGAAGTGCCACTCAAGCTGGTATTCGAACAACCGCGCCTCGAAGGCTTTGCCGCCGCCTTGCACGCATCGGAGGCGGTGGTGGGCGAACAGGCGCCGGCACTGGTTGCGGTCGGACGCGATCAACCGTTCCCGCTGTCCTATGCCCAGGAGCGCCAGTGGTTCCTTTGGCAGCTGGACCCCGGCAGTGCCGCTTACCATATCCCCAGTACCTTGCGCCTCAAGGGGCAGTTGGATACCTCCGCGTTGCAGCGCAGTTTCGATGTGTTGGTCGCCCGCCATGAAAGCCTGCGCACGTACATCGAACCGCAACCGGACGCTGCACGGCAGGTTATTCGCGCGCAGATGGCGTTACCCATCCCGTGCGTTGACGTGCAAGAACCCGACGTGCAGGCGCACGTTGAAGCCGAAATCGCGCGGCCGTTCGACTTGCAAGCAGGGCCGTTGCTGCGTGTGACGTTGCTGCGCGTGGCAGCGGACGAGCATGTACTGGTGCTGGTGCAACATCACATCGTCTGCGACGGTTGGTCGATGCAGGTGATGATCGACGAGCTGGTGCAGCTCTACCAGGCGTTCAGCCAGGGCCAGTTGTTGCAATTGCCGGTGATGCCGATCCAGTACGCCGACTTTGCCGTATGGCAGCGTACTTGGATGGAAGCCGGTGAGAAGGCGCGCCAACTGGCCTACTGGCGCGAACTGTTGGGTGGCGAGCAACCGGTGCTGGAGTTGCCGTTCGACCACCAACGCCCCGCGCAGCAGAGCCATCGCGGTGCGCGTCTGGATGTGCCATTGTCCGTCAGCCTGGCCGAGAGCCTTAAAGCTCTAGCTCAGGCCCAGGGCGTGACGATGTTTATGCTATTGCTGGCCTCGTTCCAGACGTTGCTGCACCGCTACAGCGGCCAACAGGACATTCGCGTCGGTGTGCCGATTGCCAACCGTAATCGGGTCGAGACCGAGCGCCTGATTGGCTTCTTCGTCAACACCCAGGTGCTCAAGGCCGACCTCGACGGGCACCTTACGGTTGCCGAGCTGCTGGCCCAGGTCAAACAGCGTGCCCTGGATGCCCAGGCCCATCAGGACCTGCCGTTCGAGCAACTGGTGGAAGCCTTGCAGCCGGAGCGCAGCCTGAGCCTCAACCCGTTATTCCAGGTGATGTTCAACTATCAGAGCGAAGGGCGACTGGGCGCCCCGTCGCAGACGCTGTCGAATTTGCACATTGAAGGCCTGGAGTGGGAGCGCCGTACCGCGCACTTCGACCTCGACCTGGATGTGCATGAAAGCGCAGAAGGCCTGTGGGCCTCGTTGGGCTACGCCACCGACTTGTTCGAGCCTGCGACCATCGAGCGCATGGCGCGCCATTGGCAGAACCTGTTGCAGGCGATGGTTGCTGATCAGCAGCAAACCGTTGCCCAACTGAAGCTGCTGGACTATGACGAGCAGCAGCACATTCTGCAGCTGTGGAATCGCACTGACTCGGGCTTCTCGGCGCAGCGTTTGGTGCATGAATTGGTCGCTGATCGTGCACGGGAAAACCCGGGTGCCGTGGCGGTCAAATTCGATGCGCAAACCCTGACGTACGGCGAATTGGACCGCCAAGCCAATCGCCTGGCTCACGCGCTGATCACCCGTGGTGTCGGCCCGGAAGTGCGCGTGGCGATTGCCATGCCGCGCAGTGCCGAAATCATGGTGGCGTTCCTCGCCGTGCTCAAAGCCGGTGGCGTCTACGTGCCGCTGGACATTGAATACCCGCGTGATCGCCTGCTGTACATGATGCAAGACAGTCGCGCCAAACTGCTGCTGACCCACACCAGTGCCTTGCAGCAACTGCCGGTCGCCGATGGCCTGGCTACCTTGGCCATTGACCGAACAGAGGAGTGGAGCGGTTACAGCGACACCGCGCCGCAAGTCGACCTGGACGGCGACAACCTCGCCTATGTGATTTACACCTCCGGCTCCACCGGCATGCCGAAGGGCGTGGCCGTTTCCCACGGCCCGTTGGTGGCGCACATCATCGCCACCGGCGAGCGCTACGAAACCAGCCCGGCCGATTGCGAACTGCACTTTATGTCCTTCGCCTTCGACGGTTCCCACGAAGGCTGGATGCACCCGCTGATCAATGGCGCCAGCGTCTTGATCCGCGATGACAGCCTGTGGCTGCCGGAATACACCTACGCACAAATGCACCGTCACAACGTAACGATGGCCGTGTTCCCGCCGGTGTACCTGCAACAGTTGGCTGAGCATGCCGAACGCGACGGTAACCCACCGGCGGTACGCGTTTACTGTTTTGGCGGCGATGCCGTCGCTCAAGCCAGTTACGACCTGGCATGGCGCGCGCTGAAACCGACTTACCTGTTCAACGGCTACGGCCCGACCGAAACCGTGGTCACGCCGCTGCTATGGAAAGCCCGTCGAGGCGACCCATGCGGTGCCGTTTACGCACCCATCGGCACACTGCTGGGCAACCGCAGCGGCTATGTGCTGGATGCACAACTCAACCTGCAACCGATTGGCGTGGCCGGCGAGTTGTACCTGGGCGGAGAGGGCGTGGCCCGTGGTTATCTGGAGCGCCCGGCCCTCACCGCCGAGCGTTTTGTACCCGACCCATTCGGCAAGCCCGGCAGTCGTGTGTATCGCAGCGGCGACCTGACCCGTGGCCGTGCGGATGGTGTGGTGGATTACCTCGGCCGTGTCGACCATCAAGTAAAAATTCGCGGCTTCCGTATCGAACTGGGCGAGATCGAAGCGCGCTTGCGCGAACAGGACAGCGTCGGTGAAACCGTGGTTGTGGCCCAGGAAAGCCCGAGTGGTAAGCAACTGGTGGCGTATGTCGTAGCGGCAACCGCCCACGTCAACGAAACCGAGTTCCGCGAAGCCCTGCGCCGCGCTCTGAAAACCTGCCTGCCGGACTACATGGTGCCGGCGCATTTCATGTTCCTGGCGCAAATGCCGTTGACCCCCAACGGCAAACTTGACCGCAAGGGGCTGCCGCCGCCGGATACGGCGCAGTCGCAGGGTGTGTGGGTTGAACCGGTCACGCCGTTGCAGCAGCAGGTGGCAGCGATCTGGGCGCAGGTGCTGGGGGCCGAGCGTATTGGCCTGACTGACCACTTCTTCGAGCTGGGCGGGCACTCGTTGCTGGCCATGCAGGTGATCTCTCGCGTGCGGCAACTGCTTGAACGCGAAGTGTCACTGCGCACCTTGTTTGAACAGCCGCAACTGCAAGGGTTTGTGCTGGCGCTGCAGGCCGCTGATCGTGACCTGGCGCCGACGATGGTGGCGGTCGGGCGCGACCAGCCGTTAGTGCTGTCCTTTGCTCAGGAGCGCCAGTGGTTTCTTTGGCAGCTGGACCCCCACAGCGCTGCCTACCATATTCCGAGCATTTTGCGCCTGAGCGGTCAGCTGGATCAGCAGGCCTTGCAGAGCAGCTTTGACGCACTGGTCGCACGGCATGAGAGCTTGCGTACCCGTATCAATCAGCAGGATGAGCGCGTGGTGCAAGTGATTCGCCCGGCCGAGCCGGTGCTGATTGCGCGGGTAGATGCCCTTGAAGCCACGCTACAGCAACAGGTGGAAGCCGAAATTGCGCGGCCTTTCGACCTGCAACAAGGGCCACTGCTGCGCGTCACGCTGATGCGCCTGGCGCAGGACCTGCATGTGCTGGTGCTGGTGCAGCACCATATCGTCTCCGATGGTTGGTCGATGCAGGTGGTGGTCGATGAGCTGGTGCAGCTGTACGGCGCTTACCGCCAGGGTGAGGTGGCGCAGTTACCGGCGTTGGCGTTGCAGTATGCCGATTACGCGCACTGGCAGCGCCAGTGGATGGCGGCCGGGGAGCGCGAGCGCCAATTGACGTATTGGCGCGCGCTGCTGGGGGGCGAACAGCCGGTCTTGGAGCTGCCGACTGCGCGTGCGCGTCCGGCGGTGCAAAGCTATCGTGGCGCGAGCCTGGACGTCGAGTTGCCGGCGCAATTGGCCACTGGGCTCAACGCCTTGGCCCAGCGCGAAGGTGTGACGGTGTTCATGCTGTTGCTGGCGTCATTCCAGGGCCTTTTGTATCGCTACAGCGGCCAGCGCGACATCCGCGTCGGGGTGCCGATCGCCAACCGCAACCGTGTCGAAGTCGAACGTCTAGTGGGTTTTTTCGTCAACACCCAAGTGCTCAAGGCCGAATTCGACGAGCAACTCACCGTTCGCCAGTTGCTGCAGCAGGTCAAGCGCCGCAGCCTGGATGCCCAGAGCCACCAGGACCTGCCGTTCGAGCAATTGGTCGAAGCGTTGCAGCCGGAGCGCAGCCTGAGCCATAACCCCTTGTTCCAAGTGTTGTTCAACCACCAGAACGATGCAGGCCTGGCCACCCAGGGCCGACACTTGCCTGACTTGCGTGTGGAAGGCTTGGACTGGGGCAGCCAGACCGCGCAGTTCGACCTGAGCCTGGACACCCAGGCATCGGCGGATGGCATCTGGGCCACACTTACCTATGCGACTGACTTGTTCGAGCCGGCGATGCTCCAGCGCATGCTTGGTCACTGGCAGAATATCTTGCAAGGCATGCTCGACGACCCGCAGCAGCGCGTCAGCCAACTGCCGATGCTGGACCGCACTGAGCAACGGGTGGCGCTGCAAGACTGGAACGCGACCGAGCAGGGCTACACGCAGCAGCCCGTTCACCAGTTGATCGAAGCGCAAGCCCAGCGTACCCCGCATGCGCAGGCGTTGGTCTTTGCCGAACAGCGCCTGACCTATGCTGAGCTCAACCGCCGCGCCAACCGTCTGGCCCATTGTCTGATGGCGGCGGGTGTCGGCCCGGATGTGTTGGTGGGGGTCGCCGTCGAGCGTTCGATTGAAATGGTCGTCGGCCTGCTGGCGGTGCTCAAGGCCGGTGGCGCTTATGTGCCGCTCGATCCTGAATACCCGCGCGAGCGCCTGGCCTACATGCTGCAAGACAGTGGCGTGAAGCTGCTGCTGACCCAGGCGCATTTGCTCGAGCAACTGCCGATTTCCCCAGGGTTGGAATGCCTGGTAGTGGGAGAGTCCGGGTTCGAGGGCTACAGCGATACGAACCCTGGCATAGCACTGTCTGGCGAAAACCTGGCTTACATGATTTACACCTCCGGTTCCACCGGCCAGCCCAAAGGCGCAGGTAACCGGCACTTGGCGCTGACCAACCGCTTGTGCTGGATGCAGCAAGCCTACGCGTTGAGTGCCAGTGACACGGTCTTGCAAAAGACCCCGTTCAGCTTCGATGTCTCGGTGTGGGAGTTTTTCTGGCCGCTGATGACGGGCGCAAGCCTGGTGGTCGCCGCCCCCGGTGATCATCGCGACCCCGCCAGGCTGGTGGCGCTGATTAACGCCGAACGCGTTACCACGCTGCACTTTGTGCCGTCGATGCTGCAGGCGTTCCTGCAAGACACCACGGTGGGCACCTGTCAGACCTTGCAGCGCATCGTGTGCAGCGGCGAAGCGCTGCCGGTGGATGCGCAGCAGCAGGTATTCACCAAGCTGCCGCAGGCTGCCTTGTATAACCTGTATGGCCCAACTGAAGCGGCTATCGACGTGACCCATTGGGTTTGCGTTGACGAAGGGCGTGACACGGTGCCCATTGGCCAACCCATCGCCAACTTGCGGACCTACGTGCTGGATGCGGATCTGCAGGCGGTTGCCGTGGGCGTGGCGGGCGAATTGTACTTGGGCGGCATCGGGCTGGCGCGCGGCTATCATCGGCGCCCGGGGCTCACGGCCGAACGGTTTATTGCTTCACCTTTCAAGTCGGGAGAGCGTCTGTACCGCACCGGCGACCGCGTCTGCCAGCGCGCCGACGGGGTTATCGAATACCTGGGGCGCCTGGATCATCAGGTTAAGCTGCGCGGCCTGCGTATCGAGTTGGGCGAGATTGAAGCGCGCATCCTCGAACATCCACAGGTGCGAGAGGCCTCGGTGCAGGTTATCGACGGCAAGCAGCTTGTGGGCTATCTGGTATTGCAGGCCCCGAGCGAGCACTGGCGCGCGTCTCTCAGCGCGTATCTCCTGGCGCATCTGCCTGACTACATGGTGCCGGCGCAGTGGGTGCTGCTGGCGCAGATGCCTCTAAGCCCCAATGGCAAGCTGGATCGCAAGGCATTGCCAAGGCCCGGTGCGGATCAACGGGAGCGTGCCTATCAGGCGCCGCAGAGCCCATTGGAACAGCGCCTCGCGATTATCTGGAGCGAGGTCCTGGGCGTCGAACAAGTGGGCTTGAATGACAACTTCTTTGAGCTGGGCGGGCACTCGCTGCTGGTGCTGATGCTCAAGGAGCGCATCCGCAAGGCTACCGGGACATTGCTGTCAGTCAGCCAATTAATGCTCAACCCGACGGTGGCGGGGCAGGTGGCGTGCCTAGGCGGCGACACCCGCCACTCGCTGATCGTCAAACTCAACAGTCAGACCCAAGGCACGCCACTGTTCCTGTTCCACCCCAGCTACGGTTCGGTGCATTGCTACAAGGCCATCGGCCTGGCGCTGCGTGAGCAGCGGCCGGTGCTTGGCGTGATCAGCCGGGCACTGGTCGATGAGGGCAGTGAAGTACCCACCTGGCAGGCCATGGTGGAGGACTACACCGCACAGCTGCTCGAGGCCGTGCCGCAAGGCCCGTATCGCTTGGCCGGCTGGTCCCTGGGCGGCAACTTGGCCATGGAAGTCGCTTACGCGCTGGAGCAGGCTGGGCGGGTGGTGGAGCTTGTCGGTTGGATCGACGCATCGCCGCCGTATTGGCTCAGGGCCTACTGGGACACGGCGGTGGTGGCGGATGACAGTGAGTTGCCGGTCAATCAACGTCGTGTGGAGCTGTTACAGGTCATGTTCCCGGACTCCAGCCAGTCGATCCAGGTTGCCTGGTTGCAAAGCCAGACGGTTGCTGGTGAAGAGGCGCAGCAATGGCAGGCCTTCAGCGCCTGGGCCGAAGGTGCGCTGGGTGAGACCTTTCTGGAGATCAAGAACTCCTTGCTTGATGGGGATGAAGCGCAGATCTCCTGGGCGCTGGATCGCGCCCTGGGCCAGCGCCTCAAGGATGCCGACTTCAAGCCGATCAACGCGCCGATCAGTTGCTGGTGGGCCGCCGCGAGCCGGGCTGGCCAGCATCGTCAGTTGATAGAAGCAAGCATGGAGCAGGTCATGGGCTGGCCGTGCATTGAGCAGTCAGTGTTGATCGACTCTACCCATGATCGAATCATCGATAACCCCACGTTCGTGCAGAGCTTTGCCGATGCAATGAAGTAACACCCTGTGTAAAAGCAACGCCCCTGGACAGGTGCCCTGGGGCGTTTTTTTATGCGGGTTATTCAGCACAGGGCCTTTTCAGCGGGCAATAAAAAACCCCTGGTCATCCGCGATGACCAGGGGTTTTGTGCTAGATCAGAAGTTCCAGCGGGTGCTGAGCATCACGTTACGCGGGTCACCGTAGTAGGCCGAGTTGTAGAAGCCGATGTTGGTGTAGTACTTCTTGTCGAAGATGTTGTTGACGTTAAGGGTCGCCGAGACATTCTTGGTCACCTGGTAGCGGGCCATCGCGTCCACTACCCAGAGCGGGTCCTGGGAGAAGTTTTCCGTAGTGCCTTTGGCGTAGTTGTTCAGCAGTTTCCAGCCGGTACCCTGCCAGCGCACGCCGGTGCCCAAGGTCAGCTTGTCCAATGGGCCGGTCAGTTTGTAGCTGGTGTAGAGATTGACCTGATCTTCCGGTTCCCAGGTGGAGAGCTTCTGGCCTTGTTTGTCGCGCATGATCTTGTGGGTATAACCCGCTTGCAACTGCCAGCCCGGCGCCAGTTCGCCAGAGATTTCCGCCTCGTAGCCTTTGGTCTTAGCTTCGGTGCCTAGAGATGCGTAATCCAACCCTGGGTGGCTGTTGGGGATATAGGCGACGTCGTCGACTGCGCGGTTTTTCTCGTGGACTTCGAAGTACGCCAGGCTCGAATTCAGGCGGCCATCGAAGAACTCACCTTTGATGCCGATCTCGTAGTTCTTGCCTTCATCCGGTTCGAGCGGCTTGTCGTTGCGGTCGCGGTAGTCGTCTTGCGGCAGGTAGATCTCGGTGAAGCTGGCGTAGGCCGAGAAGTTGTCGTTGAGGTCATAGGTGAGGCCGGCGTAAGGCACGACCTTGCCGGTGTCCTTGACCTGGCTGGTGCCGCTGACTTCGTAGTTGTTGACCCGGGTGCCGAGGATCAGGTGCAGGTCATCTGCCAGGCTGAAGCGCCCGGTGATGTAGCCGGCGCTCTGGCGGGTCAGCTCGTCGTTCTTTTTGGTCCGGGGGCCACGGTCCGGCTTGGGGGCGTCGCCGTCCCAGTTGAAGTAGTCGTGGCTGTTGTTGTAGTTGGTGGCGTTGGTGTAGTCGTTGCCCAGCCAGCGCGAGCGCGAGACCGAGGTGCCGACGACCAGCTCATGCTCACGCCCGAACAGGCTGAATGGGCCGGTGGCATACAAGTCGCCGGTGTCACTGGTGGTTTCACCGATGTAGGTACGGGTCAGCAGCGAGGCTTTGCCGGTGACCGCGTCTGGCGACAGCAGGGCCGACAGCGGCGCTTTATAACCGTTGATCTGGTGGTTGTACTGCGCCTTGCCGACCCAGCCGTTGTCGAACGTGTGTTCCAGGGTCGCGAAGGCCGTGCGCGTGTACTGCTTCCACTTGCTGTACTTGGCGCCGTTGTTGAAGGAGCGCGGCGTGCTGATGCGGTTACCGGCCGAGTCAAACAACGAGGCCGCACCGGACCAACTGGAACCCTGTGGGTTGCTGTCCTGATAGTCACCGCCAATGGTCAGCAGCGTATCCGGCGCCAGGTCGAATTCGAGGATGCCGTAGTAGACGTTGGTCTGGCGCTGATAGTGATCGAGGAACGTGTGTTTGTCCTGGTAGGCCGCGACAGCACGGCCGCGCACATTGCCGGACTCGGTCAACGGGCCGCTGACATCGATTTCCGAGCGATAGTTGTCCCAGGACCCCGCGCCCAAGTCGACATAGCCTTTGAATTCCGATGTGGGTTTTTTACGCACCATGTTGATGGTACCGCCCGGGCCACCGGCACCGGTAAGCAGGCCGGTGGCGCCCTTGAGGATTTCGACGCGGTCGTAGATCACGGTGTCGGTCAGGGTGTGGCCCGAGGAGTACTGGGCATCCTGCAGAATCGGAATGCCGTCGTACTGGAAGTTCTGGATGGCAAAGCCACGGGAGAAGTAACTGGTGCGCTCGCTGTCATAGGTCGCGACCGTAATGCCCGGCGTGTGGCGCATGACGTCGTCGATGGACTTGAGGTTGAAGTCATCCATGGCCTGTCGGGTCACCACGGAGATCGACTGCGGCGTCTCGCGTGGGCTCAATACCATGCGGGTCGCGGTGGCAATGGTGCCGGGGGTGTAGGAGCCGGAACCTTCAGTGATGGTCCCCAGCTGGTTGGCCGTCACCTGGGTCGCGCCCAGCTCCAGTGCCGACGTTCTAGCTGCACTGATGGTAAACGAGTTGCCTTGCAGGTCGTAACTGATACCCGTGTCGGTCAGCAAGGTGGTCATGGCCTGGCTGGGTTGTAACTTGCCCTTTATCGGGTGGCTGCGTTTGCCTTCTACATCGGTCGGGCTGTACAGCACCTGCAAATTGGTCTGGCGGCCGAATTCCTGAAGCGCGCTCCCCAGCGGCTGCGCAGGCACGTTCAATTCGATTTCCTGAGCCTGCACATAACCCGCCACCGGCAACGCCATTGCAAAGGCAAGGCTGCTGGGCAGGATAGGGATGTTCAAGAGGCGGCGCATGGAGAGTGCCTTGCTCAAGGGACTCAGACCGAACGTTGCTGGCATGGATGCATTCTCTTCTAGGTGTTAAGTGGGCAGTTCTTAGTGTTTATTGAGGTCAATTCTCATTACCACTAGTGAGACGTTCCTATCCGAAGAAACCGGAAAAGAAATTTCACGCCGGTTCCATCTCGTGCACCACTTTGCCCGCACGCAGGCGCACCAACTTGTCGGCGACATCGAAATAGCGGTCGTCATGGCTGATCACAATGATGGTTTTGCCCAGGCGTTTGAGGTCTGGGAGCAGCTCGGTGTAGAACACGCGGCGGAACGCCGGGTCCTGGTCGGCCGCCCATTCGTCGAACACCAGCACGGGGCGTTCTTCGAGCCACGCATTAACCAGCGCCAGGCGTTTGCGCTGGCCGGTGGAGAGGTCGGTGGTGCTGAATACGCCGTTTTTGACGCTGACCTTGTGCGCGATTTCCAGGCGCTCCAGGTACTTGGCGGCGCTGTCCAGCGATTGCGTGGCACTGCCCTGGACCAGGTCGTCGAACAGGTAGTAGTCGGCGAATACCGTGGTGAACAATTGGCGATAGTCATCGCGCACGGGGTCGGTCACGGTGTCGCCGTTAAGCCGGATTTCACCGGCGTCGGGTTGGTACAGACCGAGCAATAGCTTGATCAGGGTGGTCTTGCCGCAACCGTTCTCGCCGACGATAAACACGATATCGCCCTGCTTGATGCTCAGATTGATCGGCCCCAGGTGGAACGGCTCGCTGCCTTCCACCGGCGGCGGGCTGTAGCTGATGCCGCGCAATTCAAGGCTGTTGACCACCGGTGTCGGCGCTTCGCTGCCGTCCATCAACAAGTGTGGCTCGGGGGACGAGAAGCGATCCGACAAC
Organism: Pseudomonas sp. ArH3a; assembly: GCF_022648765.1. Taxonomy (NCBI): domain Bacteria; kingdom Pseudomonadati; phylum Pseudomonadota; class Gammaproteobacteria; order Pseudomonadales; family Pseudomonadaceae; genus Pseudomonas; species Pseudomonas sp. ArH3a. The sequence continues at coordinate 4,010,116 of NZ_CP080330.1, read as the reverse complement.
TCGGTGATGCGCGCAAAGGCAATCCGCGCCTTGCCGATGATCGGCAGGTAACCGACCACGTGTTCGAGCGGGCCTTTCATGTACAGCAGCACCAGCACGAAGCCTGTGATCACTGCAGGGTCCGGGTTGGGGTTGTAGGCTTGCATGGCCAGAGCCAGGCCGATGACCACGAAGAACAGCATCGAGCCGAAGGTTTTCGCCACGATGTAAATATTCACCGAGCGCACCTGGATAGCGCTGATCTGGTCGGCGGTTGCCTGGATGCGGTGGGTGTTCATCCGGTAGCGTCGTGGCCGGTGGATGCGCAGCTCCTTAGCGCCCGAGGCAATCGCTGAATAGTAGCGTTGCAGTTCGTCTTCCAGGTCGCGGGCTTCGTCAAAACCGCGGATGCCCTTGTGGCCGGCGATGAACTGCACGCTGCTGCCGATGACGATGGCCACGATCATCATCAGGAACATCGGCACCGACAGGTAGGCCAGGTAGCCCAGGCAGCCGAGGGTCACCGTGGTGGCGATGGCCAGCGGCGTGAACGCGAAGGAGAAGTCGCTGATGGTGTCGACGTCGTGGGTGAGGACCGGAATCAGGCGGTGGGCGCGGTAGCGCTCGATCTGCTCGATGGGCGCCGACAGCACTTTCTCGCCGAGGTCCTTGCGCAAGGCGGCGATGATCCGTTGGCCCACATAGTTGGTGCCGATATCCGAGACGATGGAGCTGGTCAGCGCCAACAGGCACAGCGCGGCAAAGGTCAGGATCACGCCCTGGGTCATGCCGGTGGTGGAATGCAGGGCGTTATTGATCGTCGCCAGCAGCAACGTGATGGCCAGGCCGCCGGCCATGCCCAGGGCGACGGAGACCGTCACGATAGTGCGAAAAGGCCTGAGCAATGCGAGCAAACCTTTGAAGGCGCCGCGCTTGGGGTCGGTCATAAATACTTCCCGGAAAGTCAAAAAGAGGGGGCTGGGCACACAGACCCTTACCCATGACAAACGAAGCGCTGGCGCGAGTATTTAGCGCGGCGTGCCCTTTGCTGGCGGCGCGGGATAAATTGCCGCCGGGCTGGTTCGTTCTTGTGCTGTAGGCGCACGTGTATCGACACGGCGCGCAGTCCATTCAGCGAGAGCGAAACAATGACGAAAAAGAACCTGGTGTATGTCTGGTCCCTGAGAAATGCCGCCGCCGACAAGGCCGGGCAGCCGGTGGCCTACAAGGACCACGCGCGCTACATGAAGTCGGTGCTGGAGTTTCTGGTGGGTTCGCTGAACGACACGCCGTTGGGCGAGACTTACAACCTGGTCGGCGTGGTGTACGACGATGACGAGCAGAACCCGCGTGATCAGCAACTGGTCAGCGATTACGGTTTTGCCTATAAGCCAGGCCGCCAGTGGTTGTACCCGGCGGACTTGCAGGTGCAGGGGCGCTTGGTCAACGACCTGTTGCTGAGCGTGCCATCCACCTATCGCCGCCTGCCGCGCGGCAGCGCCGAGCACATTGCGGGCAAGCAGGATTTCGAGCGTCGCCTGCATGACACGCTGGTGGAGTTAAAGGCCGATATCGTCGTGCTGGATGGTCTGCTGGTGATTCTGGATGAGCTGGTGCGCCCAGGGGCGCCGTTTGCACGGCGGATCATGAATATCCACCCAGGCATCACCCGCATCGAATCGCCTTACGAACGCCGTGGCGCTTACGCCACCTGGAATGCGTTGTACGGCGCGCGCGGGCAAACCGTGGTGGACTGGGCGACCAAGGCCACCACGCCGTCGGAGCCGCTGTACCTCACCGGGGCGTCGTTCCACTACGTGGATAACGGCATCGACTCCGGTGAAGTGTTCCACGATGTACTCAAAACCGAGATTTCGCCCGAGGACACCATCCTCGAACTGCGCTGGAATAACTTCAACAACAGCCTATTCCCGGCGCTGCATGAAGGGTTGGAGTTGTTGGCCAAGCAGGCCTGAACCTAACCCTATTGGGTGCATACAGATCAAAATTTGGGAGCGGGCTTGCCTGCGATGACGGCAGGCCACCTGAGATTATTTGCCTGATCCACCGCTATCGCAGGCAAGCCAGCTCCCACAATTGATAGTGTCCGCTGCAGCGTTCGCGTATCCCTCTAGTCATTGCCGCGAATTTCTACCTGATGTACCCAGGGTAAAATGTGGGATCGGGCTTGCTCGCGAAAGCGGTGAATCAGTCGATGCATCAGGTGGCTGACACACTGCCTTCGCGAGCAAACCCGCTCCCACCTTTGAAAGGTGGTGGTCTTAGAGTTCGCGCACGACCCTGAACCCAATCCAGTCACCGCGCGTGTGCGGGTAGATGTTGTTGCGGTTGCCCGAGCGCGAAAACACGGGTGCCTCGCCCCAGTCGTTGCCACGAATCTGGTAGCTCTCGCAGTTCGGCTCTACCCAGGCGCTGCCGTCGGTGGGTGCGCCGATGTAGTTGGGATGCTCGCAATCGGCAACCCGCTCGTAGACATTGCCGTGCATGTCGTACATGCCGAATGCATTCGGCGGGTAGCTGCCCACCGGCGAAGAGTAGCTGTAGCCATCCGCCGGGCCGTAGGTGTTGGCATGCTCGGCGATGCTGTAGCCCTTGCCTTCATCGAAGGGGAAAGGGAAGGGCCCGGTTGAGCCGGCGCGGGCGGCGTATTCACGTTGTGCTTCGCTGACCATCTGGTACTTCTGCCCGGTCTTTTTCGACAGCCAGGCCACGTAGTTCTTGATGTCGTCCATGTCCATGCACACCGCCGGCTGGCGCGGGCCTTGGGGGTAGCGCGGCTTGCTGGCGATGCATTCGCGGCCTGGGCGGTCGTCGCCATTGGCGATCTTGACCCCGGTCTGGCGCACGTAGCTGTCCCACTCTGCGGCGGTGACGTGGAAGCGGCTCATGGCGAAGGGTTTGGCGAAGGTCACCGCATGCATTGGGCCTTCATCCGGCTCGCGGCCGACTTCGTCTTCAGGGGTGCCCATGGTGAAGGTGCCGGCAGGCAGCACGACCATTTCGGGGCAGTCCTTGCAGTCCTTGAATACTTTGCCCGGCTGCGGGGTGGCGGCCTGGGCCAGGCCGGGCAACAGCGCGCCGCACAGGGCGGTCAGCGCCAGGGCAGTGAGGGGCTTGAGTCGGGATGGAGTCATGTGGGCATCTCGTTCAAAGGGAAAAGTGGGGTCACAACCGTTGGCTCAGCAAGGTCATGAAGCGCTGGATCTCATCCGAGCTGTTGAGCAGGCCGGGTGAGGTGCGAATCACCGGGCCGACATCGCGGTCCACTGCATCGATCACCACGCGGTTTTTCATCATGTGCGCGACCACGGCTTCGCTGTCCTGGCCCTTGACCCGGAAGAAGGTAAAGCCTGCCGAGAGCTCGGGGCTGCGCGGCGTGACCAGTTCGATCTGCGGGTGGGCCAGTAATTGGTCTTTGAGCTCGGTGTTGAGTGCGTGAATACGCGCCTGCACCGGCGCCTTGCCCAATTGCAGGTGCAGTTTGAAGGCTTCGTCCGCCGCCCAGCGATGCTCAAAGGCGTGGTAACCGCCAGGGGTCATGGTGGTGGCGAAGTTGGTGTCTTCGGAGAAGGTCGGCACCATCGGCGTGACGTATTTGTTCTCGGCGTCACGCGCGCAGACCAGCCCGGTACCGCGCGGGCCGAACATCCATTTGTGGGTGCCGGCGATAAAGAAGTCGCAGTGCATGGCTGGGAAGTCGAGGTTTTCCACGCCGAAGCCATGCACGCCATCGACCACGTAGAGAATGCGATCCTGCTCGTCGCGGTTGCGGTTGAGTTCTTCGACCAGCGTGCCGATCTCGCCGATGGGCAGCTTCACGCCACTGCCCGATTGCACCCAGGTCATGCCCAGTACGCGGGTATTGGGGCGAATGGCACGCTTGATGTTGCCCAGCACTTCGTCGCTGGAGACCTGGCTGGCATTCTCAAACAAGCGGATTCGACGCACCTGCGTGCCTTGCCGGGCGACGCGAAAATCCAGCACGCTCTGCGTGGCGTAGTGTTCGTGCTCGGTGGTGAGAATTTCCTGATCGGGCCCAAGCTTGATGCCGCCGTAGATCATCGCCAGGCCTTCCGAGGTACTGCCGGTCAGCGCGATCTGTGGCGGCTTGGCGTTCAGGTAGCGGCCGGCCCATTCGCGCACCTGGCCTTCGCGTATCCAGGTTTCTTCAAGGCCCCAGTCCATCGCCAGGCCGGGGTTGCGGTCGATCTGTTGGCGGTAGCGGTCAATCGCTTCGCGCACGGGCCGGGGATGTGAAGTGACCAGGAAGTTGGAAAAATGCAGGTAATTCGGGTCCTGGGTGAACAGTTGTTTGAGCCCCGTCCATGGGTCGTTTGTAGTGGGTGCCGGCTCGGCGGCCAGGGCCTGCGGGAGGAGGGCGGCGCCCATCGGCAGGCTGGCGGCGAATACGCCGGCCTGCTTGAGAAATGTACGGCGGTCGGTCATGGACTTGCTTCTAAGTGGTTAGCGGTTGGCCAATGGCTTGGCGGCTTTTTGTACTTGGTCCCACACCCGCAGGAAGTTGCCTCCCCACAGTTTGGCGATATCGGCTTCGGAATAACCGCGCTGGATCAGTTCGGCGGTGACGTTGCGCACCTCGCCGACGTTCTCCCAGCCCTGAATGCCGCCGCCGTCGTTGAAGTCTGACGAGATGCCGACGTGATCAATGCCGATCTTGCGCACGGTGTAGTCGATGGCATCGCCCCAATCCTTGAGGGTGGCCTTGGGTTCTTCTTCAAGAATGCCGTACAGGCCTTGGGCGTACTGGCCGAACTTCTGCTCGGACCAGGCGGCGATAATCGCGTCGCCGGGCATCAAGGCCATGGCCAGGTCTGGCAGCGGCGGCAAGTCGAAACGCGCGCGCAGGGCGTTGAGTTTTTCCTGGGTTGGCTGGCTCAGCGGGCGCAAATAGGCCGGGAAACCCACCACCTGCACCACGCCGCCGCTGTTCTTGATCAGTTGCAGTTCTTTGTCGCTGAGGTTGCGCGGGATATCCACCGAGGCGCGCGGTGCCGAGTGGGACGCCACCATCGGTGTGCGGCTCAGTTGCGCCACCTGTTCCAGGGCCTTGGTCGACATTTGCGACACATCGATGATCACGCCCAGGTCATTGAGGCGATGCACCGCTTGCTGGCCGATGGGCGACAGCCCTTCGAGGGCGTCGGTGGTGTCATTGAAAAACGGCAGTGGGCGGGATGAGTCGGCCCAGGCGTTGTTGCCGATATAGCTGAAACCGAACATGCGCATGCCGCGCGCCGCCCACAGGTCCAGTTGGTTCAGGTCATCGCCCAGCGGGTAGGCGTTGAGCATGCTGATAAATACCGCAAACTTGCCCTCGCCATGCAGGCGCCGGAAATCGTCCGGGGTGTAGGCAATGCCGACCACGTTGGGAAAGTCGCGGACCATGCCGGAGATGATCTTGTAGCGCACCTCCTGCTCATGGCGGGCCTCCTCGACAAAACCGTCAGTGGGTTTGTGCGGCGCGTTGGGCCCGTTCCAGATTTCCGGCCAGCCGAAAATCGTCAGCGCGGCGCCCGACAAGCGCCCGCGTGCGGCCTTGGCCAAGTCGAATTGGCCGCTGCCATCTTTGTCGGCCTCGTTGCCTGCGGTGCCAAAATCCATCGGCACGGTGATGTGGCTGTCGAACGACAGCAGGCGGTCCTGCATTTCATTGGCTTGCTTGATCACCTCCAGCGGGTAACCGGCATTGCCCCGGAACCAGTGGTCCCAGACCAGAAAGCCAGCCCCGGCGCCGATGGCCAATGCCAGCGGCAGGCCGATTAACAGCGCCTTTTTCGAACGTGGTTTTGTCATTGCCATCTCAGTCAGTTGAGGCCTTTGCTATCAGGGAAGAACGAGCCATGGCGGGGGAAATTTAGGCCTGGTGGGCGCTGCGGTAAATTTCCCGGGGCTGCAAACGTTCTAGCTCTGATTAAGCCGTTTCCTAAGGTAGACAATGACGATCTCTCGACGTGGGTTCATCGCAGGCCTGGCGCTGACAGGCGCCGCCGTGCCGGCGGCCTTTTATGCCCATCGCGAGCTGACGCGTGAAGAAGAGTTCCCCATCACCCCGGGCGAGGCCACGGTGGAGTTGGCCGACACCGAAGGCCAGCACTTGGCGAACATTTTGCGCGGTGTGTGGAGCCTGCGCCTGGAAGGCCGCGACGCTGGGCTAAAGGGCCTGCCGTTGCAAGGTCTGGAACTGCTGCTGGACATTGCCCCGCGTGGCCGTGGCTTGCGCGGCTACCTGGACACCGCACACAACCTGCGCGCCGAAGGTGAGCCGCGCTACCGCGTACTCGGTGATGTGCTGACAGGCGAGGGCGCCTTGCTTTACTGGCGCCTGATCGACCGCGATGCGGCCGACGGCGCACCGGCCTATGAGTTCAAGATGACCCTCGATGAAGTCTGGGCCGACTTCGCCAACGCCGGCAGCAGTACCCTCAGCGGGCAGATTCTCAACCTCGATCGGCCGTTGGCGTTGACCGAACGCGACAACCGCTTTATCGCCCACAAGCAGCTGTTTCCCGAAGCCCGCCAACGCATCGGCCTCAACCCGACGCTGCTGGCCTGGCTGATTTCGCCCGAGCACCGCCTGTTTCACCAGCTCTGGCATGCCACCCGTGACCAGTGGCACAAACTCTCGCAAGAGAAGCGCGACGCCTTGCGCGGTATCGGCTGGCAGCCTGGCCCGCGCGGCCAGGAACGCGACGCACGCGGCAAGCGCAAAGACCGCAACGGTTCGGGTATCGACTTCTTTTTCATGCATCGCCACATGCTCGGCACCGCACGCTCCATGCAAGATTTGCCGTCGTGGCCGCAATTCCCCGAACCGCAGCCGGCGCTGGAACGCGATCGCCTGGGCTTTGTGCGTTATTTCGATAACCACGACGGCTTCGCGCTGCCGCCGTGTTGGTCGGCGCCGGATGACAGCGACTACACCCAATGGGTCAGTGATATCAAGGCGGCCGAGGCCTACCACAGCAACTTCCAGGTCTGGGAATCCCAATATCGCGATCCGCGTTACTTGGCCAAGCTGACCTTGGGGCAGTTGGGCTCGGAGATGGAACTGGGCCTGCACGACTGGCTGCACATGCGCTGGGCCTCGGTGCCGCGTGACCCGTCCAACGGCGCGCCGGTGCCGTTCGCCCGCGATCCGTCGGACTTTGCCGCGCGCTGGTATGCGCCGGAAAACGACTTTCTCGGCGACCCGTTTTCATCGCATGTAAACCCGGTGTTCTGGCATTTTCACGGCTGGATCGACGACCGCATCGAGGATTGGTATCGCGCCCACGAGCGCTTTAATCCAGGCGAGGTCAGCCGGCTTGAGGTCAATGGCGTGAACTGGTTCGCGCAGGGGCGTTGGGTGGAAGTGGGCGATCCGTGGCTGGGGCCGGACACCCACGGCTGCAGCACCACGCCGGGGTTACAGATGGGGCGCTCGATGGAAATGGACCCGGAGACCATGAAGCTGGCGCTGCGTATTACATTTGCCGCTGAGGACGAAGGCTTGCAGGCATTGTTCAAGCGTGTGCCGAGGCGGCCCTGGTATGCACGGCACTTGAAGGTCAAGTAACGCCTGGGACGTTTGGCCAGAGATCGGCTACCAGAAACAGGCGTTCGGCTTCCTCCCAATCCTCGCCATTTTGCACAAGGCGCACCAACAGTTGCGCCGGTGCCATCGGGTCCAGCGCTGCCAGCCAGCCGTGCATCTGCTCCTCACTCCACACTTGCGCCTGCGGGTAATGCGCCGGCGCCAGCCAGGCGTGCCGGGGCAGCGGTTGCCAGCGCCCCGGTAGGCTGGCACTGACCAGCGCCGGCCAATCGCGCTGATGCAGCCAGCGCCCACGCAAATGCAGCGGATGGGCGCCGTGGGGCGGCTCGGCCTGGCCGGGCCAGGGGTAGAGCAAATACCCGCCGAGCCACAAGTGCGCGTCGAATTGCTGGATATCCAGCGCTGCGAGCGCCTCGCGGCTTTCCGGGCGTGCTGAAATCGGCAGTTGGTGCTGGGCCAGATGCGCTAACTTGCGGTCCAGCCGATCATGACAGCCGGGCCCCAGCCATTGCGCGGTGTCCAGGCTATTGCCGCTCTGCGGCCCCAGGTAGAGTTTGATCGCCAGTTCCAGGTGGTGCACGCCATCGCGGTCGCGCAGCAGCATATCCAGCTCGCCCAAGGTATGCCCGGCACGGCGGATCGGCAGGTTGGCAGCCAGCAATTCCACGCCCGGCGCATGCTGTACGGCAAATTGCCACAGGCGTTCGTAATACAGGCCCAGGCGGCGGGTGCGTGACAGGCTGAGCCAATGCTGCAAGGCGCGGCTGTCTTGGTCGAGAGTGCGCAACCAGTGTTCCAGCAGGTGCGGTGCCTGCACCCAGTCGCTACCGGCCAGCGGGTGGCGCTGTGGCCAAGGCGTTTGCGCGAGCATCGGCGGGGCCAGCATCACCCACGCCAGGTCGCGCACCTCGGGGTGCCGCAACTGGCGGGGCAGGTTGTGCAGATCCGGGAACACAGTCATGGTCCGAGCATAGCCTTTTAAGCGCAGGACAGGTGGCTGAGAACCATTGTCATCAAGGCTTCATGGCGACAAAGGATTTTGCCTGAAGCGGCCTTTCGCCCATAATCGTTGTTTTTCGCCACACCCAACATCCCGCAGGAGCCCCATGGAGCAATTTCGCAATATCGGCATTATCGGTCGCCTGGGCAGTACCCAGGTGCTGGACACCGTCCGCCGACTGAAAAAGTTTCTGCTCGAGCGCCACCTGCACGTGATCCTCGAAGACACCATCGCCGAAATCCTGCCGGGCCACGGCCTGCAAACCTCGTCGCGCAAAATGCTCGGCGAAGTCTGCGACATGGTCATTGTGGTCGGCGGCGACGGCAGCCTGCTCGGCGCCGCCCGGGCCCTGGCGCGGCATAACGTGCCGGTGTTGGGGATCAACCGCGGCAGCCTGGGGTTTCTCACCGACATCCGCCCGGATGAGCTGGAAGTCGAAGTGGCCAAGGTGCTCGACGGCCATTATCTGGTCGAAAACCGCTTCCTGCTGCAAGCCGAAGTGCGCCGCCACGGCGAGGCCATCGGCCAGGGCGATGCACTCAATGACGTGGTGCTGCACCCGGGCAAGTCCACGCGGATGATCGAGTTCGAGCTGTATATCGACGGCCAGTTCGTGTGTAGCCAGAAGGCCGACGGCCTGATCGTCGCCACGCCGACCGGTTCCACGGCGTATGCGCTGTCGGCAGGCGGCCCGATCATGCATCCCAAGCTGGATGCCATTGTGATCGTGCCGATGTACCCCCATATGTTGTCCAGCAGGCCAATTGTGGTCGATGGCAACAGTGAGCTGAAAATCGTGGTGTCCAAAGACATGCAGATCTACCCGCAAGTCTCCTGTGACGGGCAGAACCATTTCACCTGCGCCCCCGGTGACACCATCACCGTGAGCAAAAAGGCGCAGAAGTTGCGGTTGATCCACCCGCTGGATCACAACTACTACGAAGTGTGCCGCACCAAGTTGGGCTGGGGTAGCCGCTTGGGGGGTGGAGGCGACTGATGCTCGATCCCGCGCGTAACTACGACCTGATTGGTGACGTGCACGGTTGCGCTCATACCCTTGAGCATTTGCTCGACCGGCTGGGTTACCACAAGCAGGGTGGCACTTGGCGCCATCCGTCGCGAATGGCCGTGTTCCTCGGCGATATCATCGACCGTGGCCCGCGCATTCGCGAGGCGCTGCATATCGTCCACGACATGGCCGAGGCCGGTCAGGCGCTGTGCATCATGGGCAACCACGAATTCAACGCGCTGGGCTGGAGCACACCCGCGCCGCCGGGCAGCGGCAAGCAGTTCGTGCGCGAGCACAACCCACGCCACGCGCGATTGATCCACGAAACCCTGACCCAATTCGAACAGCACCCGGGCGACTGGCACGATTTTCTCGGTTGGTTCTACGACATGCCGCTGTTTGTTGATGCGGGGCGTTTCCGCGTGGTGCATGCGTGCTGGGATGATGGGTTTATCCAGCCGCTGCGCGCGACTTTCCCGGATGGCTGCATCGACCAGCATTTCCTGCAGGCCGCTGCCGTGCCGGGCAGTTTTGCCTGCAACGCCTTCGACCGCTTACTGCGCGGCACCGATATGCGCCTGCCGGATGGCCTGACGCTGACCGGTGGCGATGGGCTGACGCGCTCGTTCTTTCGCACCAAATTCTGGGAAGACGACCCGAAAACCTACGGCGACATCGTGTTCCAGCCCGATGCGCTGCCGGAGCCGGTGGCACGTACGCCATTGTCGTCGACCGAAAAAAACTCCCTGCTGCGTTATGGCGTCGACGAACCGTTGTTGTTCGTCGGCCATTACTGGCGCAGCGGCAAACCGGCACCGATCCGCCCCAACTTGGCCTGCCTGGACTACAGCGCCGTGCTGTACGGCAAGCTGGTGGCCTACCGGCTGGATCAGGAAACCCAACTGGATCCGCGCAAGTTTGTGTGGGTCGATGTTGAACGGCCGGAGGTGATCGCATGAGCCTCTGTGTGCCGTCACTGAACTTTTAAGGAAGCACCATGGATGATTCGACGTTCGACCAGTTGGAGGCCGCGTTGTCTGCGGCGCCCGGCAATGTCGCGCTGCTGACGCTGCTGCTTGGCGCCAGCCTTGAGCGCGGCGAGCATGAGCGGGGGCTTAAACTGCTGCCGGCCGACCTTGAACAGTGGCCCGATGCTGCCGCCCTGAAGCTGGCCGCAGCGCAGCTGTGCTTGGTCGCCGGCCAAGCCTCGCGTGCCTTGCAACTGATTGAGGGTAATGAGCCTGCCGCGCGCCTGCTCAAGGCGCGTGCGCTGGCGGCGTTGGAGCGCCTCAAGGAAGCCCAGGTGGAATACCGCGCGGCGGTCGATGCCAACCCGGCGCTGGACGACATGGCGCTGTGGCGCCGCTTGAATGTCTCGGTGCTGGATTTTCCGGCCGCCGAAGGGCGCCCGCGCCTGCGCGTGATTTCCAATGACGACACCGACCAGAGCGAAGTGGTGCGCCTGTTGGTGCCGGAAAAGGAAACCCTGACCTTTGATGATATCGGTGGCCTGGATGAGCTGAAAAAGACCATCCACAAAAAGATCATTCTGCCGTATCAAAAACCAGGCTTGTTCCAGCGCTTTCGCAAGAAGGTCGGCGGCGGCGTGCTGCTGTACGGCCCACCGGGCTGTGGCAAAACATTGTTGGCTCGTGCCACGGCCGGGGAGTGCAAGGCGACGTTTTTCAATGTGGCCATTTCCGATGTGCTGGACATGTACATCGGCGAATCCGAGCGCAAATTGCACGCGCTGTTCGAACAGGCACGGGCGCAGGCGCCTGCGGTGATGTTCTTCGATGAAGTCGAGGCGCTGGGTGGCAAACGGTCCAACACCCGCGAGTCGACGTCGTCAAAACTGGTCAGCCAGTTCTTGTCCGAGATGGACGGGTTTACCAATGACAACCACGGGGTGTTGATCCTCGCCGCGACCAACGTGCCGTGGTCGGTGGACTCGGCATTCCGTCGCCCCGGTCGCTTTGATCGGGTGCTGTTCGTGCCGCCACCGGATCGCGCAGCGCGCGAAAGCATGCTCAAGGTGATGATGAAAGGCCGGCCGATGGCCGATGACATCGACTTTGCCTTCCTGGCCAAGAACACTTCGGGCTTCTCGGGCGCGGACCTCAGCGAGCTGGTGGAAACCGCCGCCGACGAGGCGATTGAAGCCTCTATCGAGAGTGGCGCCGAACAGTCGATCTGCGACCGCCATTTCAAGGCAGCGTTGAAAGACGTGCGTGCTACCACCTTGGAGTGGCTGACCACGGCGCGCAATTACGCGCGCTATGCCAATGAAGGCAATCAATATGACGAGGTGCTGGCCTTCCTCGACAAGCACGGGAAGGGTCGCTGATGGCGCAATACGGTGGTTACCGCATCGAAGATGAACCGCGCCCGGGCGCCTTGGCCAAGTGGGCGGTTTCACCGCTCTGGCCATTGTTGGGCCTGATGCTGGGCGGTGCCTGGCTCGGCTTGCCATGGTTTGTGTTCAACTCGATTGCTGTGGGCAGCCCGACACGCGTGCGTGAGTGGGTCCTGGCTGGCGTGGCGTTGGTGGGCAGCGTGGTGATCGGTTTCGGGTTGCTGCAACTGGTGGGCTTGGGCTACATCCAGAGCCAGGCCGAGATCCAATATGCCTTGCTGGTGCTGGTGGTGTGGAAATTGAGCATTGGTTACCTGTTGTATATGCAGCAGAACGCGACCATCGAGATTTACCAGTACTACGGCGGTGTCCTCAACCGCTTTGGTCTTCCCTTGGCGTTGATTGGTGGCTTTGTGCTCAAGGGCATGGTCGTCAAATGGGTGCCCAGCACCCTTTGGTATCTGGTGATGAGCTGATGAATACCGATTACTTGCTGCAATTGGCCTATCAACGCCTACAGGCTGACCACAATGACGGCGCCATCGATGCGTTGCGCCAGTTGCTGGCCAGCGACCCGCATTCGGCCGAAGCCCATGCGTTATTGGCGATCTGTTTGATGAACATGCGGCGCGTGCACGCGGCCAAGCGTGAAGTGCAGCTGGCCCTGGCGGCCGATGCGCAGATGCCGTTGGCCCACTACGCGGCGGCCCAGGTGGCGATTGCCCTGCGCAAATTCAGCCTGGCCCAGGAACATCTGACCCAACTGCTGGATATGGAACCGCTCAACCCCGTCAATTACCGCTGCCTGGCTGAACTGTATCAATTGACCGGCCGCCTGGCGCAGAGCCGCGAACCACTGGAAAAAGCCCTGGAGCTGGGCCCCGACGATGCTTCCAATCTGGTTGCCATGGCGCAGTTTCATCGTGCCAGCGGCCATTGGGACCAGGCGCATCAGTTCGCGCGCCAGGCGTTGCAGGCCGATCCGAGTAATGCGGGCGCGGTGGTGGTGCTGGGGCATTTGCTGCTGCGCGAAGGCGATATCAACGGCGCCCGCGACCATGCCATCTGGGCCTTGCAGGAAAACGCCACGAATGTCGCGGCGTTGCACCTGCTGACGGCGGTAAAAGCCCGCAGCAATGTATTTCTTGGTGCCTGGTGGCGCTTCAACAGCTGGATGAACGAGCGCAGCGCCACCCGCGCCATTGTCCTGCTGCTGTTTATGTTCGTGGTCTATCGTGTGGTGGTCATCACCCTGGCGACCCAGGGTCATCCACAAGTGGCTCAGATGATTGATTGGGTGTGGCTGGCGTTTGCGGCCTATACCTTCGCGGCGCCGCAGATCTTCCGGCGCTTGCTGGAAAAGGAGCTGGCCCAGGTCAAGTTGTCCAAGGAATTCTGACGCGCCGGTATCGCGCCCGGCCGTCAATTGTCATCATTGCATTCGCTGAACCAGCGACCGTTATCTAGAGGTTGTGCACATGTCGTCTTTTGCTGAAATGATCGAAAACATCACCCCGGACGTCTACGAGAGCCTCAAGCTCGCCGTGGAAATCGGCAAGTGGTCCGATGGCCGCAAGCTCACTGCTGAGCAGCGCGAACTGTCGCTGCAAGCGGTGATCGCCTGGGAAATCCAGAACCTGCCAGAAGAGCAGCGTACCGGCTACATGGGCCCGCAGGAATGTGCGTCCAAGTCGGCGCCGGTGCCGAACATTCTGTTCAAGTCGGATGCGATCCATTGATTGAAATTGGTCGCGGTGCAGTCAGCAAAATGTCGGCGCAACTCGGTGAGCCGACCGTTCAATACGCGTTTCGCCTTGGCGATACCGAGGTGCCGGTCAACCCATTGATCGGCACTCACGTGCGCCTGGAATACCTCGGCGCCATCCATTGCAGCCATTGCGGTCGCAAGACCAAGACCAGTTTCAGCCAGGGTTACTGCTACCCGTGCATGACCAAACTGGCCCAGTGCGACCTGTGCATCATGAGCCCCGAGCGTTGCCATTACGACGCCGGCACCTGCCGTGATCCGGGTTGGGGCGAAACATTCTGCATGACCGACCATGTGGTGTACCTGGCTAACTCGTCGGGCATCAAGGTCGGCATCACCCGTGCCACCCAGTTGCCAACCCGTTGGTTGGACCAGGGCGCCAGCCAGGCGCTGCCGATCATGCGCGTTGCGACTCGCCAGCAGTCAGGTTTCGTCGAAGACCTGTTCCGCAGCCAAGTGGCGGACAAGACCAACTGGCGTGCTTTACTCAAGGGCGACGCGCAATCGGTGGACCTTGCGCAGGTGCGCGATGAGCTGTTCGCCTCGTGCGCCGAAGGCCTGTTGAATTTGCAGGAACGCTTTGGCCTACAAGCCATCCAACCGGTAACCGACATCGAACCACTCGAAATCCGCTACCCGGTGGAGCAGTATCCCGCCAAGATCGTCAGCTTCAACCTGGACAAGAACCCGATTGCCGAAGGCACGCTGTTGGGGATCAAGGGCCAATACCTGATCTTCGACACCGGCGTTATCAACATTCGTAAGTACACGGCCTACCAGCTCGCCGTGCATCAGTAGAAGGATGCCACCCATGCGCACCGAACAACCGAAGATGATTTACCTGAAGGACTATCAGGCGCCGGACTACCTGATTGAAGAGACGCACCTGACCTTCGAGTTGTTCGAGGACCACAGCCTGGTCCACGCGCAGCTGGTGATGCGCCGCAACCCCGAGCGCGGCGCCGGCCTGCCGCCGCTGTTGCTCGATGGCCAGCAGTTGGAGCTGTTGAGCGTCACCCTGGGCGACCGTGAACTGAGCGCAGCCGACTACCAGCTGACCGACAGCCACCTGACCCTGCACCCGACCAGCGAGACCTTCACGGTCGACACCAGCGTGCGCATCCATCCGGAAACCAACACCGCCCTGGAAGGCCTGTACAAATCCAGCGGCATGTTCTGCACCCAGTGCGAGGCTGAAGGCTTCCGTAAAATCACCTATTACCTCGACCGCCCGGACGTGATGAGCACCTTCACCACCACCGTGATCGCCGAGCAACACAGCTACCCGGTGCTGCTGTCCAACGGCAACCCGATCGCCAGCGGCCCGGGTGAAGACGGCCGCCACTGGGCGACCTGGGAAGACCCGTTCAAGAAACCGGCCTACCTGTTCGCGCTGGTGGCCGGTGATTTGTGGTGTGTTGAAGACACCTTCACCACCATGACCCACCGCGAAGTGGCGCTGCGCATCTACGTCGAGCCAGAAAATATCGACAAGTGCCAGCACGCCATGAACAGCCTGAAAAAGTCCATGCGCTGGGATGAAGAGACCTACGGCCGCGAGTATGACCTCGACATCTTCATGATCGTGGCGGTCAATGACTTCAACATGGGCGCCATGGAGAACAAGGGCCTCAATATCTTCAACTCCAGCGCCGTGCTGGCCCGCGCCGAAACCGCCACCGACGCCGCGCACCAGCGGGTCGAGGCGATCGTCGCCCACGAATATTTCCACAACTGGTCGGGCAACCGCGTGACCTGCCGCGACTGGTTCCAGCTGTCGTTGAAGGAAGGCTTCACCGTGTTCCGCGACTCGGGCTTCTCGGCCGACATGAACTCGGCCACGGTCAAGCGCATTCAGGACGTGGCGTACCTGCGTACCCACCAGTTTGCCGAAGACGCCGGCCCCATGGCCCACGCCGTGCGCCCGGACAGCTTTATCGAAATCTCCAACTTCTACACCCTGACCGTGTACGAAAAGGGCTCGGAAGTGGTCGGCATGATCCACACCTTGCTCGGCGCCGAAGGCTTCCGCAAAGGCAGCGACCTGTACTTCGAACGCCATGACGGCCAGGCCGTGACCTGCGACGACTTCATCAAGGCCATGGAAGATGCGAACGGCGCCGACCTGACGCAGTTCAAGCGCTGGTACAGCCAAGCCGGCACGCCACGCCTGGTGGTGAGCGAGTCCTACGACGCCGCTGCCAAGACCTACAGCCTGACCTTCCGCCAGAGCTGCCCGCAAACCCCGGACAAGGTTGAAAAACTGCCGTTCGTGATTCCGGTTGAGCTGGGCCTGCTGGACGCGAAGGGCGCCGCTATCGCCTTGCGCCTCGCCGGTGAGGCAAGCGCTGGCGCCACGTCCCGGGTGATTTCGGTGACCGAAGCCGAGCAGACCTTCACGTTCGTTGATATCGCCGAGCAGCCGTTGCCGTCGTTGCTGCGCGGCTTCTCGGCGCCGGTGAAACTGAGCTTCCCGTACAACCGCGACCAGCTGATGTTCCTGATGCAGCATGACAGCGACGGCTTTAACCGCTGGGATGCCGGCCAGCAACTGTCGGTGCAGGTGTTGCAGGAGCTGATCGGTCAGCATCAGGCGGGTCAGCCGCTGAAGCTGGATCAGCGCTTGATCGACGCGCTGCGCACGGTGTTGAGCGATGAAAGCCTGGACCAGGCGATGGTCGCCGAGATGCTCTCGCTGCCAAGCGAAGCCTACCTGACCGAAATCAGTGAAGTGGCGGATGTGGATGCGATCCACGCTGCCCGTGAGTTTGCCCGCAAGCAGCTGGCCGACAACCTCTATGAATCGCTGTGGCTGCGCTACCAGGCCAATCGCGAGCTGTCCAAGCAGACGCCGTACGTGGCGGCGGCCGAGCACTTTGCCCGTCGCGCCTTGCAGAACATCGCGCTGTCGTACCTGATGCTCAGCGGCAAGCCGCAAGTGCTGGTGGCGACGCTGGACCAGTTTGACACCAGCGACAACATGACCGAACGCCTGACCGCGCTGGCGGTGTTGGTGAATTCGCCGTTCGAGGCCGAGAAGGCCAAGGCGCTGGCGGTGTTTGCCGAGAACTTCAAGGACAACCCGTTGGTCATGGATCAGTGGTTCAGCGTGCAGGCTGGCAGCACCTTGCCGGGCGGGCTGGCGCGGGTCAACGCGTTGATGGAACACCCGGCGTTCAACATCAAGAACCCGAACAAGGTACGGGCACTGGTCGGCGCGTTTGCCGGGCAGAACCTGATCAACTTCCACGCGGCGGATGGCTCGGGCTACCGTTTCCTGGCGGACTTGGTGATCCAGTTGAACGCCTTCAATCCACAGATCGCCTCGCGCCAGTTGGCGCCGTTGACCCGCTGGCGCAAATACGACAGCGCGCGCCAGGCGCTGATGAAGGCGCAGCTGGAGCGCATTCGTGCCTGCGGTGAGCTGTCCAGCGATGTGTTCGAGGTGGTCAGCAAGAGCCTTGCGTAAGTTCTGCGCTTGAAAAAAAACGGCCTGCTCAGGCCGTTTTTTTTCGTCTCAGATAACGGTTGGCCGAGGGCGCGCGCCGGTATTTAGTAAGTTGCCACCCGCTGCGAGGTCGCCATTGAAAACAAAATGATCTGCGTCAGCTATTCAGTCAGACGGCTTTTTTACTGCTGACATTTTCTGACAGGGGGCTCTGCTAAGCTGCGGCACATTTTCGTTTTTCAGGCGGGATCAACGTGTCGCGTACCACTCGTCTACTGACTTTGCTCCAAGCCCTGCGCGGCAAAAAACGCCCGGTAACAGCCGCCGTACTGGCTGCACAGCTGGAAGTTTCCGAGCGCACGCTGTACCGCGATATCGCCGAATTGACCGCCTTGGGCGCACCGATTTTCGGCGAGGCCGGGGTAGGGTATGTGTTGCGCAGCGGCTTGTTTCTGCCGCCATTGATGCTCAACGCCGACGAAACCGAAGCGATCGTGCTGGGCTTGCGCTACGTGGATCAGCGCGGTGATGAGGTACTGAGCCGCGCCGCCGCGAACGCCTTGGCGAAGATTGCAGATGTGCTTGACCCGACGGCGCAGGAAGCCCTGCGTAACCCGACGTTGCTGCCGGGCCCGCCAGGGTTTGGCTACCCGGAAAACCGTGTGCCGCTTAATATGTTTCGCGAGGCCATTCGCAATCAGGCCAAATTGCATATCGATTACGCAGACGCGAGCCAAACCCAGAGCCAGCGCCTGATCTGGCCGCTGGCCCTGGGCTTTCTCAACGAGGTACGGGTGATCGTGGCCTGGTGTGAATTGCGCGGTGCCTATCGCACTTTTCGCACCGACCGGGTGGCCGCCGCCCAAGCCCACGGCGAGCGTTATCCGGGGCGACGCAGCGACTGGCTACGCGCCTGGCGCAAGTTGATGGAGCAGAATGAAGCCGGGCCGTTTACTCCTGACAAAAACTGACACAGCCCTGGCTTAGCATGGTGTTACAAATCACCAAACAAGGAGCTGTGCCATGTCTACTGCTGAATTGGCGCCGGCCATCGTGGCCTATATCACTGCGACGAATACCCGCGACATTTCGTCCGTTTCCGATTGGTTTGCCGAGGACGCCAACGTGTTCGATGAGGGCGAGCATCAGGCCGGCAGTGCCGCCATTGCCCGCTGGATGGAAGACACCGGGCGTCGCTACCAGCCGCGGGTCGAAGTACTCAACGTGCAGCATCGCACCGGCAAGGTGTTGGTCAGTAATGTGGTTTCCGGCAATTTCCCCGGTAGCCCGCTGGAGCTGCGCTACACCTTCCGCCTGAACGGGCAGGGCAAGATTTCACGGCTGGATATCTCCTTGTAAGTCATACTGGCACGCATGACTTTCGACTCGCCTCTCGCCGCTTACCAACACGCCATCGCCCAGCAAGGGTTCGTCCCCGACGACGCCCAGTGCCAGGCGGTGCAAGCCCTGCAAGCCTGCCACGAGGCCTTGCATCAAGGCCGCGCGCCCATCACCGGGGTTTATCTGTGGGGGCCGGTGGGGCGCGGCAAAACCTGGTTGATGGACCAGTTCTACCAAAGCCTGCGGGTGCCCGCGCGACGCCAGCATTTCCATCACTTCATGGGCTGGGTGCATCAGCGTTCGTTCCAGCTCAGCGGTATCCAGGACCCCTTGCAGGCTTTGGCTCGGGAACTCGCCCAGGAAGTACGCGTGCTGTGTTTCGACGAGCTGTTCGTGAATGACATCGGTGACGCGATCATTCTCGGCCGCTTGTTCCAGGTGATGTTCGAGGAGGGCGTGGTGGTGGTCTGCACGTCGAATCAGCCGCCCGACCAGCTCTACGCCGGCGGCTTCAATCGCGAGCGTTTCCTGCCGGGCATTGAGGCGATCAAGCAGCACATGCAAGTGGTGGCGGTAGACGGTGGTGAAGATCACCGGTTGCATCCTGGTGTGGGCCTGCAACGCTACTGGGTGAACCAGCCGGATGCACTTGCCACGGTATTCAAGCAACTGAGTGAAGGGCAGGCGGTGAGCGGCGGGGCGGTCACGGTTGGTTATCGTTCGATTGTGGCGGTGCAGTCCAGCGACACGGTGCTGTGGTGCCGCTACTGTGATCTGTGCGAACAGCCGCTGGCGGCCATGGACTTTATGCTGCTGTGCGACCGCTTCAAGGCGATTCTGCTGGGTGAAGTCCCCAACCTGAGCGCGCAAAAACGCCCGGCGCGCATTGCCCGGGGCACCGAAGATGCTGCCCAGCGCGTCGTGGCCGGTGATCGTGAGTTACCTGAATTGTCGGTGCATGATGACAGCGTGCGGCGTTTTATAGCGCTGGTGGACGAGTGTTATGACCGTAAAGTGCCGTTGTTCATCGAGGCCCGCGTGCCGCTGCAAAACCTCTATACCGAAGGCTATCTTGAGTTTGCATTTCGACGGACCCTGAGCCGCTTACAAGAGATGCAACTTCAACGTTTCGGCGCATAGGAAAAATCCGAGGCTGATGGTGCCTGTTAATGCGCACAACCTTCGCGCTTTCTATCGGGCATCTGTAGTTAATCTCCTTCATCTACTGCCTGCTCCGCGCTTACAATTGTTCCCCTAAAAGGGAGCCTATTCCCTTGTTGTCGTGATTGAGGAAGGACATGGACACCCCAGACATCCTGGTGCTGCAAGCCAGCTACACCAACCCCGTTCATGCCGAGGCCATCGGCCTGGTGCTTAACCATTACGCCGAAGACCCAATGGGCGGCGGCCATACGTTGCCTGCGGACTTGCTGCAGCAACTGCCCGCCGAACTGGCCAAGCGCGCCCACGCGTTCAGCGTACTGGCGTTTGTCGGCGGCGAGCCGGCGGGGTTGGTTAACTGCTTTGAAGGGTTCTCGACGTTTGCTTGCCGCCCGTTGGTTAACGTTCACGACGTGGTGGTGATGAATCAGTTTCGGGGCCTGGGGTTGAGTCAGAAAATGTTGCAGAAGGTCGAAGAGATCGCGCGTCAGCGTGGTTGCTGCAAGATCACCCTGGAGGTGCTCGAGGGCAATGAGGTGGCTCAGTCGGCGTATCGCAAGTTCGGTTTTGATGATTCGATTTTTGACCCGGCTCACGGGCGCATGTTGTTCTGGAATAAGCCGCTTTAATAGTTGCGGTTATTAAACTCAAAACAAAAAAAGGCGCCATTAAATGGCGCCAAGTTAACCTTTGCCAACGGAGCGGAATGGCGCAGGGTAGTGCGGATTAACTAAGTATTAAATTAGCTGTTCGGTTTTTGCTCGGCATCCGGTTGTTCGGTAGTGCGAGGCTTTACAGTCTTGCCATCGGCAATCGCTGTTTTGTCAGCCGTGCCGTGTGTCTTTTGCTGCATGAATGTGAAGTCGTTGTAAAACTGCTTGGAGCGCTCTGAACCGCCTTCTGCAAAGGCGGCAGCGGAGGTCAGGGTCATCAGGCTGGCAAGCATCAAGGTCGAGAGTTTCATGGCAGTATTCCCATTAAGAGTGATAGGTTTCCGGTCGCTCCTTGATCAGATTCATGGGGCGAGTTTGGAGGGGCCTTATTAAGAGGGAATTAACGGGGCGCGCCCCAAAAGTTAACGATTGTGTTAACTTCGGGGGCGTGGCTTAAAGCCTCCAGTCCAGCGCGAGCGTGATAGAGCGCGGGTCTCCCCAATACACGCCATTATAAAAGCCGATACGTTCGTAATATTTTTTATCAAATAGATTATTGACGTTAACTGATGCCGAAACATGCTCGTCGAACTGATAACGCGACATCAGGTTGACCACGGTGTAGGCCTGTTGGGTGATCTTCGCCCGCGTGGTGATCAGGTTGCCCTCGCCATCCCGGGCGCCCGTCGGGCGGTTGCTGAAGTCATACGTGTCGCTCTGCCAGTTGACCGCGCCACCGACGGTCAGCTTGTGCCACGCGCCAGGCAGCCGGTAGGCGCTGGAGACCTTCAGCAGGTTGAGTGGCTGTTCGGTATTGTTGCGTTTGCCTGAGCCATTCAGCGAGTGGGTATAGGTGTAGCCGGCAGTCACATTCCAATCGCGCATGACTTCACCGGCGACCTCCAGTTCGAAGCCCTTTACCTTGTTACCTTTGCCACCGGATTTGTAGTACTCCTCGCCTGTGGTCGGGTTCGGTGGTACCGAGTCGTCCCGTTCTGCCACGTTGTTCTGGGTGCTCCAGAAATAAGCCGCGGCCACATTCAAGCGCTGTTCCAGCAGGCTGCCTTTGAGGCCCACCTCGTAATTGCTACCTACGACGGGTTCCAGGTA
Source organism: Pseudomonas sp. ArH3a (assembly GCF_022648765.1). Lineage (NCBI taxonomy): Bacteria > Pseudomonadati > Pseudomonadota > Gammaproteobacteria > Pseudomonadales > Pseudomonadaceae > Pseudomonas > Pseudomonas sp. ArH3a. The sequence continues at coordinate 3,988,715 of NZ_CP080330.1, read as the reverse complement.
CTTGTTACTTGCGTCGAGGGCGTCCTGCGGTGTGAAAATATCGGTGTAACTGGCGTAGACCGTGTACTCCGGCGTCAGGTCATAGAGCAGCCCGGCATAAGGCGTCCACATATCATTGTGCGTCTGGCGGGACTTGTCGCTGTTCTTCAGCTGGTCGTTGGCGTCATAGTCAGGGACGGCCGTTTCGTATTCCCAGCTGCCATAACGGCTGCCCAGCACGGCGTGCAGGCGATCGGTCAGGTTCAGTTGAGTGGCAAGGTAACCCGCCTTTTGTTTTTTATTGCTGTGTTCACCTTTGAGGTGGGTGACCGTGTCGGGAAACTTGCCGATCCCGCCCATGTATTTCCAGTCGTCGATGGTGTTGTACCCGTCTGGTGTTTTGCCCCTGCGCATAAACGGTGAGGTGTCGCGTTGCGCGGCTTCCGCATACCCCACCATCAGCTTGTGCTCGCGACCGGCAAGCGCATAAGTCCCGGCGAGGCTGAGGTCAATGGCCTCCATTCTGGAGGTGCCGAGCATATGGCTGCTCCAGGCGTTCATGCCGCTGCGATTTTCATTAGGAAAGCCGGCGCCGCCATAGTAGACCTTGCCGTCCGTATCGCTTTGACGATGGGTATAGGCCGCTTTCAGGTGCCAGTCACCCGCGAGCCGATGGTCCAGCGTCACGAAGGTGGTCTTGTCCGTCAGTGGCCAGGAACTCCAATCCGCCGCCATGTTGGTGGAACGCGAGAGCTTGGCCTTGCCGCCTTGGCTGTTCCAGTAAGGCACGGTGCCCCAGGAGGTACCTTGCACGTGCTTGTCCTGGTAATCAAAGCCTACGGCCAGCACGGTGTCGTCTGAAAGATCGCCCTCTAGAATGCCGTAGCCGACGGTGCGCTGTAGCCCGTAGTTGTCACGGATCGACTTGCTGTCGCGGTAGGCCAGCACGCTGCGCCCGCGTAAGCGACCGTCAAATGCCAGTGGGCCGCCCACATCCACGTAGCTGTAGTAGTTGTCATGGCTGCCAGCGCTCACGCCGGTCTTGGCCTGCCATTTTGCGGTAGGGCGCTTGCGTACCATGTTGACGGTGGCCGAGGGGTCGCCTGCACCGGTGGTCAGCCCCGTGGCACCGCGGACGACCTCGATGCGGTCGTAGATGATGGTGTCGGCGTCTGACTTCATATACCCGAAGGTACTGAGCATACCGTCAACCTGGTAATTGGTGATGCCATAGCCACGGGAGGTATAGGAAACGCGGTCGGAGTCGTTGTGCTGGACGTTGACACCCGTGGTCTGGCGCAGCACGTCGGTCAGGGTGTTGAGATTGAAGTCGTCCATCTGTTGGCGGGTGATCACCGAGATCGACTGCGGGGTTTCTTTAATGGACAGGTCGAGCTTGGTCGCCGTACTCATCGAGCCCGTGGTGTAGGCCCCGGTGTGCTCGGTGTTGGCGCCCAGGCCTTCGGCGGTGATGCTTGTGGCGCCCAGCTCAAGGGCTTTCGCCGGAGGGTGTTCGGGGTCGGTTTCAGCCAGCAGGTCCGGGCTTAAAACAGCGCCGAACAGGCCAAGGGTGAGGGTCATTGAACGGGTAAAAGGCGCGAACATCGCGGTAGACTCCTTGTCGTCTTTGAGGCCGCCCCGGAAAGGGAAGGCCATGGCTCAAAGACGAAAGGAGGCGGAGAACTTTAGGCTTAAACGAGAATGATTGTTATCTTTCTGTTGCAGAGCCCTCAGCTATTTGGCAACCACCTCAGCCGCATCCGGCTTCTTCGGCTTGATCAAGCTGAAATCGATCAGGCCTTTTTTCTGGGCGATATAGGGGTCGCCAATCATCAATGGGCGCGGCTTGAAGCTGTCATTGACCAGGCTTTTGCTGCGGTCCCATTCATCGAAGCTCAGCCCGGCGAGGTCTGCCCAGGTGTGAATCAATTGCGAACTGCTGGAGGGCCGCTGCAGGCTGCTTGCGAAGCTCCAGTTGTGGGTTTCGCGCCATTTCGGTGAGGCGTACGCGATGAAGGGAATGGTGTACATCGGTGCCGTCGGCTTGCCCTCGTTACGCCCCAGGGTGCTGTGGCCGACCGAGTCGTACACGTCTTCGCCGTGGTCTGACAGGTAAAGCAGGAAACCGTTGGGATCGGTCTTGGCGTAGTCCTTGATCAGGCTTGATACCACGAAGTCGTTGTACAGCACGGCGTTGTCGTAGCTGTTGTAGACCGGCAGCTGCGCGTCGCTGATGCCCGGCGGTACGCCCTGGCGATCGGTGAATTTGTCGAAGGTCGGCGGGTAGCGGTACTGATAGCTCATGTGCGTACCCAGCAGGTGCACCACGATGAACTTGCGCTCGGTGGGATCGGCCATGGCCTTGGCAAACGGTGCCAGCACGTCGCCGTCGTATTGGCGGGCGTTCTGGTTGCGGTTGTTATTGAGATACACCTGCTCGTCGGCCTGTTCGGAGAAGGTCGTGAGCATGGTGTTGCGCTTGGTCATGGTCTGCTGGTTGGTGATCCAGTAGGTCTTGTAGCCGGCCTGTTTCATCACGCTGATGATTGACGGCGTCTTGAGGTACAGGTCCGGGTTCTCTTCATCGGCGAAGGTCAGCACCTGTTGCAGCGCTTCAATGGTGTAGGGGCGCGGGGTGATGACGTTATCGAACACCGCCAGTTGGTCGCGCAGCTTGTCCAGTTCCGGCGTGGTGTTGCGCGGGTAGCCGTAAAGGCTCATGCGCTGACGGTTGGTGGATTCACCGATGACCAGCACCAGGGTCGACGGCTGGCCGGCCATGCTGTCCTTGAGGTTCTTCAGGGGCGGGATCTGGCTGGCGCTGGTCAGCATGCCTTGCATACTGTTCAACTGTTCGGTGTAACGGCGGTAAGCGACGATCATCTGCCACGGCACCGCAGGTTCGATGCGGGTCTCGAAACCGTCGATGGCGTGTTCCATGCTGTCATTGGTAGCAATCTGTTTGACCAGCGGGTAACCGACCACGGCCACTACGATGGCGGTCGCCGCCAGTATCGACTGGCCACGCGGCAAGTAAACCGGACGCACGCGGGTCCACAGAAAAACAGCCAGGGCGGTATGGGCGATGAACGCCAGCACGATCCACCAGGCAAAGTATTGGGTGGCGTATTCGCCGGCTTCAGAGATGTTCGACTCGAACATGATGAAGATGACGCTTTGCGAAAATTCCTGCTGGTAGATGAAGAAGTAACCCAGGCTGGCCATGGAACAGGCCCACAGCACCACACCGATCAAGGCGGCGAGCAAGCGTGTACGCCGTGGGAATAGCAGCATCGGCGCCAGCCACAGCGCACTCATGAAGAACGCTTGGCGAAAACCGCTGAAACCGGAGGTGCCGGTCAGTTGGATCAGAAGTTGGGTAATACCCGAGAAGTACCAGAAAAACAGGAACAGCCAGCCAAGGCCAGCCCAATCAAAGCCTTTCGCAGACTTCGTGCTGCGTTTGAACATCGCCATCCAGCGCTCCAACCCGATAATTGCCAGTCGTCGCGCAGGAATGCGCGCAACAGAGGGCCACCGCACGTGGGCGGCCCTTTTCGGCGGGAGTATCGGGAGGAAGATGTGAAAACTTTGTGAGTTATTCCTGAACGGTTCGTTCAGCTTACGTTCAGCAAAGGGCGGGCTGGGTGCCGGAGGCTAGGTTGATTTGGGCCTGAAGGTGTGAGCGCAGGCGCAGCACTTCCTGCTGCAACTGATCGCGCTCGTCTTTCAACTGGCGCAATTCATCGCGTCGGACGCTGACGTAGAGGGTCTGTGGCGGGCGGGTCATCTGTGCTGTGCTCATTGCTTACCTCGCAAATAGCCGGTAGATCGCGGTGCCGGAACGCTTAAATCAAGGTTCTCGACAACAGTCGGAAGCAATTCTGAATTCTTTTTTGAATCAAGGGAACTTTTTTATTTTTGATGGTCTTGTGACTTTTTGGGCCGTGATGCTGAAACGATGGCTATTTTTTTGTCATGAAACTACACGGATCTGCTCTGGACTAACCCTCATTAGCCTCATTGCGCTATAAACTATGTCACACATTTTTTAGCAGTTAGGAGCATCAGCACATGCAACTGGGGATTATCGGACTAGGCCGCATGGGCGGTAACATTGCGCGGCGCCTGATGCTCAATGGGCATACCACCGTTGTATACGACCGTAACGAAGCATTTGTAAAAGGCTTGAGCGAGGAGGGCGCCACCGGCGTCGCCGACTTGAAAGCCCTGGTAGCCGGCCTGCAAAAGCCGCGCGCCGTTTGGGTCATGCTGCCTGCAGGCGACCCGACTGAAAACACCATCAATGAACTGAGCGAACTGCTGGAAGACGGTGATGTGATCATCGACGGCGGCAACACCAACTATAAGGATGACGTACGTCGCGCTAAAGCGCTGTCGGAAAAAGGCCTGCACTATGTCGACGTCGGCACCTCTGGCGGCGTTTGGGGCCTGGAACGTGGCTATTGCATGATGATCGGTGGCGACGCCGCGACCGTGCAGCGCCTCGACCCGATCTTCGCCAGCCTGGCTCCGGGCCTGGGTAATATCCCACGCACCAAGGACCGTTCCGCCCAGGCTGACAGCCGCGCCGAGCACGGCTACATCCATGCTGGCCCGGCCGGTTCCGGGCACTTTGTGAAGATGATTCACAACGGCATCGAGTACGGGATGATGCAGGCCTTTGCCGAAGGCTTCGACATCCTCAAAACCAAGAACTCGGAAAACCTGCCGCAAGACCAGCGCTTTGACCTCAACGTCGCCGACATCGCCGAAGTCTGGCGCCGTGGCAGCGTGGTCTCGTCCTGGCTGCTGGACCTGACTGCCGACGCCCTGGCTACCGACCCGAAACTCGACGGTTACTCAGGCTCCGTGGCCGACAGCGGTGAAGGCCGCTGGACCATCGAAGCGGCCATGGAGCAAGCGGTGCCGGTACCGGTATTGTCCACCTCGTTGTTCGCGCGTTTCCGTTCCCGCCAGCAGAGCACCTACGGTGACAAAATGCTGTCTGCCATGCGCTTCGGCTTTGGCGGCCATGTGGAGACTTCCAAAAAATGACCGTTAACGGCAAGAAACCCAAGGCCGAACCCGCTCCACCCACCACGCTGTTTCTGTTTGGCGCCCATGGCGACCTGGTCAAGCGCCTGCTGATGCCTGCGCTTTACAACCTGAGTCGTGACGGGCTGCTGGGCGATGGCCTGCGCATTGTCGGCGTTGATCACAACGCCATCAGTGACGCCGACTTCGCCAAGAAGCTCGAGGATTTCATCCGCACCGAGGCCGCGAGCAAGGTCAAGGGCAATGCCGACAACGCCCTGGACCCTGAGCTGTGGGCGCAGTTGGCCAAAGGTATCAGCTACGTCGAGGGTGACTTCCTCGACGACAGCACCTATGCCGACATCAGCAAGAAAATCGCCGACAGCGGCACCGGTAACGCGGTGTTCTACCTGGCCACTGCACCGCGCTTCTTCAGTGAAGTGGTGCAGCGCCTGGGCAGCGCCGGTTTGCTCAACGAAACCGATGACGCGTTCCGTCGTGTGGTGATCGAAAAGCCGTTCGGCTCTGACCTCGCCACCGCTGAAGCGCTGAACGCGTGCCTGCTCAAAGTGATGAGCGAGAAGCAGATCTATCGCATCGACCATTACCTGGGCAAGGAAACGGTGCAGAACATTCTCATCAGCCGTTTCTCCAACGTGCTGTTCGAAGCGTTCTGGAACAACCATTACATCGACCACGTGCAAATCACCGCGGCGGAAACCGTCGGCGTGGAAACCCGGGGTAATTTCTTCGAAAAAACCGGCACCCTGCGCGACATGGTGCCCAACCACCTGTTCCAGCTGCTGGCGATGGTCGCCATGGAGCCGCCGGCAGCGTTTGGCGCCGATGCGGTACGCGGTGAGAAAGCCAAGGTCGTCGGGGCCATCCGGCCCTGGTCACTGGAAGATGCGCGGGCCAACTCGGTACGCGGCCAGTACACCGCCGGCCAGATCGGCGGCAAGGCGCTTCCCGGTTACCGCGAAGAAGCCAACGTCGCGCCCGACAGCAGCACCGAGACGTTCGTGGCCCTCAAGGTGATGATCGACAACTGGCGCTGGGTCGGCGTGCCGTTCTACCTGCGCACCGGCAAGCGCATGAGCATTCGCGACACTGAAATCGTGATCTGCTTTAAGCACGCGCCTTACGCGCAGTTCCGCGATACCGAAGTGGATGAGCTCAAGCCCACCTACCTCAAAATCCAGATCCAGCCGAACGAAGGCATGTGGTTCGACCTGTTGGCGAAAAAACCTGGGCCGACCCTGGAAATGGCCAATATCGAGTTGGGTTTCGACTACAAGGACTTCTTCGAGATGCAGCCGTCTACGGGTTACGAAACCCTGATCTACGACTGCATGACCGGTGATCAGACCCTGTTCCAGCGCGCCGACAACATCGAAAACGGCTGGCGTGCGGTGCAGCCGTTCCTGGATGCCTGGAAAGAAGACGACGGTATCCAGGCCTACAAGGCCGGTGAAGATGGCCCGGCCGCTGCCGATGCCTTGCTGGCCCGCGATGGCCGCACCTGGCATAGCCTCGGATGAGTGACGCCGCGATCCATCCCATCCGGTTTGTACTGAGTGATATGGACGGCACGTTGCTGCGCGCTGACCACACGCCTAGCCAGCGCACCATCGACACGGTGCGCGCTTTGCGCGAGGCCGGGGTGTTCTTCAGCTTGGCCAGCGGGCGGCCGCCCAAGGCCATGATGCAGATGGTCGAAGCGTTTGGCATTGATGTGCCGGTAGCGGGCTTTAATGGCGGTACGTTGGTCAACCCCGATGGCAGCATACTGCTGGCGCATCATCTGCCGGCAGACGCGGCATTGGTTGCGCTGGCGCTGTTCAGCGCAGAGCCGGACGTAGAAGTCTGGCTGTTTGCCGACGGTGATTGGCTGCGCCGTGACCCGCCTGGCCCTATGGTCGCGCGGGAAGCGGATGGCTTGGGCTACGGGCCGGTGGTGGTCGAGAGTTTCGAGCCGTACCTGGATCGAGTCGACAAGATCGTCGCCGCCAGTCACAACACGCAATTGCTCAAAGAGCTGGAAGCACAGCTGCAACCCAAGGTCGAAGGGTTGGCGCATGTGTCGCGCTCACAACCGGTGTACCTGGACGTGACCGCCATGCTCGCCAACAAGGGTGAAGCCCTGAAGACCCTGGCGGCGCACCTTGGGGTGCCGCTTGAGCAAACGCTGGCCATCGGTGACGGTGGCAACGACCCGGCGATGTTTCACGTGGCAGGGTTGTCGATTGCCATGGGCCAGGCCGAAGAAGTGGTCAAGCGTCAAGCCAGCGTCGTCACCGGCAGTAATATCGAGGATGGCGCAGCCGAAGCTATCGAGCGGTTTATTCTCGCGCAGAAGTAACTGCGCCAGTTTGAATTGGCCACGCTCTAACAGCGAACTTGCGATCATTGTTTCTGCTTGCAGACAATGATCGCAAGTTGCTGCCTCGCATTACTTCGGCATTGCCCACGATTGCAACTGATGGCCATCTTTGTCGAGTTCGGCGCGCGCCTGCAACAACAAATCTTCCAGTTGCGCCGGGTCGGTATAGGCACTCGAAGACAGTTGTTTGCTGCCGATACGGGTATTGGTACGGTCGATGACGCTCAGGCTGAGGGCGCCATTGCCATCGTGCCAGGCCACGCACTGAAAGGGCTGGAAAGCACGGTCTGCGATCAAAAGAGCTTCGTTGATGCGGAGCGGGGCGTTCATGTGGGTGTTCTCTCTAAATGCCCATTCAAGTGAGTGCCGTCGGTTGGGCGAGCCAAACGGCTAGTTACTTGTACTGATGCACGATGGCGGGGTACGGGTCACATCCTAGAGCAAGAAATTTTAACTTTCCGTGATTAACGTCATGTAAGCGGCTGTTTTGGAAGCTGAATGAACGTTTCGGCGCGCCTCTAGTCTTTAGTCGAAAAGTCCGGGGGGTGGCTTTTTGCCAACACTTATAGCGAAACGGTACAAGGCGCGCGTCAATACCTTGCTAGTGTTAGCGCCAGGCATCACAAACCATTGTTTCTAAATAACTTTAATAATTCTGGCGCCAAGGAATAGTCATGGTTGTTACACCTGCCCAACGTCGCCTGCTGGTGGTCGATCCCTGTGACGACTGCCATGGGCTATTGCCCGGCCTGCGCACCGCCGGGTGGGAAGTGGACAGCTGTGCCCTAGGTGCGGTGGGCGATCGCTCGTGTGATGTGGGCTTGCTGCGCTTGCAGCCCGAGCACCTTGAACGCCCAGAAGCGGTCAAGGAATTGATCAGCCGCAGCGGTACCGAATGGATCGCCGTGCTCAGCCCGGATGTTCTGCGTCTGCAAAAAGTCGGTGATTTTGTCTGCGAATGGTTTTTCGACTTCCACACATTGCCTTTTGATGTGGCACGCGTGCAGGTCACGCTGGGGCGTGCGTTCGGCATGGCACGCCTGCGCGGCAAAGGCTACGCGCTGGTCGACGAGCCGGAACATGAACTGCTCGGCGACAGCCGACCCATCCGTGAACTGCGTAAATTGCTGGCTAAGCTTGCGCCCACCGAATCGCCGGTACTGATTCGCGGCGACAGCGGCACCGGTAAAGAGCTGGTGGCCAAGACCCTGCATCGTCAATCCCAGCGGCATGCCAAGCCATTTGTCGCGATCAACTGCGGCGCGATCCCCGAACACTTGATTCAGTCCGAGCTGTTCGGCCATGAAAAAGGTGCGTTTACCGGCGCGCACCAGCGCAAGGTCGGGCGCATTGAGGCGGCCCACGGTGGCACGCTGTTCCTTGACGAGATCGGCGATTTGCCGATGGAACTGCAAGCCAACCTGCTGCGTTTTCTGCAGGAAAAACAAATCGAACGCGTCGGCGGCAGCCAGCCCATCCCGGTGGATGTGCGCGTACTGGCGGCGACACACGTCGACCTGGAAGCGGCGGTAGCGAAGGGCACTTTTCGTGAAGACTTGTATTACCGGCTCAATGTCCTGCAGGTGATTACCGCGCCGCTGCGTGAGCGCCATGGCGACGTGGCGATGCTGGCCAATCACTTTTCGCGCTTTTACAGTCAGGAAACCGGGCGTCGCCCACGCAGTTTCAGCGAAGATGCGCTGGTGGCGATGGGGCAACACCCGTGGCCGGGCAATGTGCGCGAGTTGGCCAACCGTGTACGCCGTGGCTTGGTGCTGGCGGAAGGGCGGCAGATCGAAGCCGTTGATCTGGGGCTGCAAGTTGAGCAGGCAATCGCGCCACCGATGGCTACACTGGAAGATTACAAGCACCGCGCCGAACGTCAGGCGCTGTGCGATGTGCTCAACCGGCACAGCGACAACCTGAGTGTCGCGGCCCGTGTGCTGGGGGTTTCCCGGCCGACCTTCTACCGGTTGCTGCACAAACACCAGATCCGCTAGGGCGGGTAAACCGAAAAGCCCCGCAACGACGCTTATCGTTGCGGGGCTTTTCTTTGTGGCCAGGGACGCTCCGCGCCCGGCTGTCCCTAGAAGTAATACGGAAACTTCAAACTGAACGTAAAGTCCGGCGCATCATCCGTCATCCCAATGGACAGGTTCGGCACAATCGTCAGGTTCTCCGACGCCGCAATGGTCATGCCGACGTTGAAATAACCGGCGTTCGCATCGCTGGAGACCACCGATTGCCAATCCTGGCCACTCTGCTTGACCCTGCTTTTACGTTGCACCAGGTCGGACACCGAGAACGACATACTCATCTTCTCGTTGAGGGCGAAAGCGACGCCCACACCGAACTGGAAGCTGTCACCCAGGCTGACTTTACCGGGGGTTTTCTGGTTGACGTTGGGGTTGATGTCGCTGAACGAATCCTCGAAGTTATGGGTGTAGGACAGCGAACCGAACAGCACCGCGGGATCGAACGTCTTGACCAGGGAAATGCCCGGCGTCACCGACCACACACCGTTACCGGTTGGCAGGCTTTCCGGTATCGCGAGGTTATCGTTGCCGGCTTGCTCAATCAGCTTGATGCCATAGGGTTCCTTGCCGGTCGGCGCCTTGACCCGCAATGACACCACCGCGTCCGGCAGGTTGGCACTCTCATCGAGGAACTTATACGCAATGCCGAAGTTGACATCGCCGATGGTTGGGTCTCGGGTGACCGAGCCTTCCGAGGTGTTTTTGGCATCGCCGCCGGCACCACCGGACTGGTAGGTCGCTTCGCGGTACACCACCGGCACGTTCAGGTCGAACTGCCAGCGGTTGTCCAGGTTGTAGCGGCCGGTGAGGTCCAGGGTCCAGCTGTCTGACTTGATCCGGTCCAGGTTGATATTGCCGAGGAAGATCGAGTCCAGTGCCAGAAAGCCGTTGAGCGACAACTGGCGCGCGTCGTAGCGCGCATAGGTGATGCCGGTTTCAAAGCTGAACTTGCCGTTGCCGAAAAAGCCGCTGGCCTCGTTGTACAAGTTGCTCACACTTTGTGCCGGCGCCGAGTCGTCCTTCAGGTTTTGCCCGTAGGAACTGCCACCCGCTGCGCCGCCAGAAGCTGCAGCAGCGCCGACCCCGCGTGTATTGCCGGCGACAGTGGTGCCGCCTTTCTGGAAGTCGGCAGGTGATTTGGCCAAGCGTTTGGGTGCCGGCGTGGCAGGTTGATCTTCTACTTGTCTTACGCGTTGCTCCAATACGGCCAGTGCTTTTTGCTGCACTTCATAACGCTGTTTGAGCTCCAGCAGTTCCTGTTTCAACGTCTCGATATCCGTATCCGGCGCGGCATACAGCACGGATGCGGGTAGGAGCGTACTCAAACAAATCACGGCACGTAACGATAACGATCGATGCATGAAATAAGCCGTCCCTTTCTAATGCGTAAGTGTCGTGGCTCAGCGTAGTTCAATAACCGGCAGGGCGTAGGCCTTTGAGTTGATCAAGATTCAGGTTCTGGGTGATGTTGTTCAAACCGTTGTTGCCCAGCACCACATTGAGTTGGGTCAGGTTGTTCACGAAATTGCTGTTGCCTTGAATAACCGTGCCTTGCAGGACATTGCCGCCGCCAATTTGCTGCACCACATTGCCCTGGTTGTTGTTGGCCTGAAGCGCCATTTGCAGCCCGCCATTTTTAGCCGTGACCGTGACTTGGCCGGCCGCCGTGCCGCCGGTAATCGGCTGGCCGGCAACGAGGGCCTGCCCGGATTGCACGTAATTGGCCGGCGCCAGGCCGTTTTTCGTCACATTGATGTCGACGCCGTTATTGGCGGTGTTACCGTCACCTGCCGCCCGCACGCTTTGCGTGACGCCTTGGCCCGTGCCCAGGCCCGCACCGCCCACCACAGTGCCGGTGCCGTTAGGCTGCTTGACCACGCCGGTGCCGTCGTTGCCGGTAATCTGCACGTAGAACTGCGGGGTGATGGTGGAAGCGTTGACCTGCATATTGGCGGTACCGGTGACGGTTGCACCGGCGGCGTTGGTCCAGGTGCTGCTCATCACCAGGCCAAAGCTGACGATCCGTCCGGGCATCACATAACGCCCGCGCAGGTCAGCCATTTCCGAGTCTTTGAGTTCGATCGGCTTGAACGCGGAGGATGCGTAAGCCGGTGCTGAGGCTGCCAGGCACATGACCGTCAGCCAACGGAGAGTGTTCATCGTTTGCTCCTGGAGCATCCTGCTCCTTATTGCGCCTCTAGAAGAAGTCGCTCTGGATGAAACCGAAGTCCATCAATTCACTGTCGCGCACCGGGCTGAACTCGTTCAGCTGGTTCTTGGCGGTCAGCGGGGTGGGCGGCGTGAGCAGGGCGTTGGCCTTGTCATAGCCCTCGCCGATCACCGCGAACACAATGCCGTTCCAGCCCTTGACGAAGTCTTCCTTGGCATAGCGCTTGTTACCCAGCACGGGGTCGCCGATATACACCCACTCCTTGTCGGCACGCTGCAACACCACGAAGTGCTTGTAGCCGCGAATTTCCAGCAGAACGACCACGGGCACTTTCACGGTGATCAGCACTTCAGGCGTAATCCGGTAGCCCTTGGCGCGCATGTGGATGCTTTCCAGATAGCGCTTCATGTCAAGCATGGAGAAGCCCTGGGTGCGGACCAGATCCTGGTCCGCGTTGATCAGCATGCCCTTGATGACGTGGTCTTCATCCACGTCCATCCAATAGGCTTGGCGCAGGATGGTCGCCAGTGCGGCGGCACCGCAGCTGAAATCGGTTTTCTGTTCCACCAGGTTGGCGAATTTGCGCTCGCGGATGCTTTCGACCTTTTTGTACATCAACCCACCGCCGGGCATGACGATTGCCACTTGCCCTGCCAAGGCGTGGCCGGTGAGTGCGAGCAAAAGAAGGACGGCAACGAGGCGCATGATCGTATGACCTGCTGGACACTGGAAATAAAAAGGGCCTTGTTGCCAAGGCCCGATCAGGATCAGAAGCGAGTGATTGCTACGTTGTTCTGACCTTGGTTGTTGCTGCCCGACAGAACGTTGGAGTTCGACACCCCAGAGCTGTAGTTCATCGAGTTGTTCACGCTGGCGTTGTTGACCACCGGTTTGGTGTTCCAGCCGTGGCCGCTGGCCAGGTTGAGGGTCAGGTTGCCCGATACATCTTGCACGCCGGTAACGGCGGCGGCGCCGCTGTTGCCATTGCCCGAGGCGATTGCAACGCTGTTGCTGCCTTGGTTGGAGGTGCCCGAGGCGGCGTTCAGTTGAATCACACCCGAAGCGTGGTTGCCGCTGTCGTTGAGCGAAGCATTGTTTTTGGTGCCGCTGTTGACCACCAGGTTGCCGGTATTCGATTGTGCGGTGCCGGTGGTGGCAAACACGAAGTCGGCATCGCCGGCAACGATAGCCACATCGTTTTTACCTTGGTTGTTGTCGCCGCTCAGCACGTTGCCGTTGGCCACGCCGCTGATGTGGTTGTAGGAGTCATTGGCGGAGGCGTTGTTTTTGGTTTTGTCATTGATCACCACGTTGCCGTGGTTGCTTTGACCATCCAGTGTGGTTGCCGCCGCCGTGGTAGGAGGTTGACCCGCTTGAGCAGCAACAGCCATGAGCGCAGCGAGAGCGAAAGCCAGTGGTTTAAGAGCCATTGTAGTTTTCATGGTGTATCTCCTTGCTTCTAATTAGTTGGTTAAGTGTTGGTACGGTCTATCTAGCGACTCAGCTCCATCAGTTGAGTCGTACATTCAGGGTGTTAGCCACTCGGTTCCCCACCCCGGCGCTCTGGTTGACCTGAACCACTCCACGGCTGCCGGTGAAGGCCTGGTCGCTGGTAACGACCTGGCGGCTGCCAGTGGTAGGGGTCAACGCTGAGTCGGTTGCAAGCGCAACGTTCTGTTGCGACATGACGCTGTCGTCGATGCTTTGCGGGCCAGCGCTGAGGCTGATACGCACGGCATTGATCATCTGGTTCTGGGCCCCGGCCGACTGGTTGACGCTCAGTGCACCGTTGCCATTGCTGAAAGAGTTGCCCTGGATCGCGGCCTTGGCGTTCAAGGCGCGGTCGTCGGCGGCACCGCTGATTCTCTGGGTGACGGAGATGTTGGCCTGGGCGTTGTGGCCCACGGCGATGGCGACGTTATTGCTCAACTGTTGCTGGTCGCCGGCGGCCTGGTTGATCGAGGCCACGCCGTTGTACTGGCTGCCCGAGTTGTCGATAGTTGCGTTGTTGTTGCTGCTGTCGGCCATCGCCGCTGTGCAACTGAACGCTGCGAGAAGCATCCAGGAGCGATTCATTTCATTGCCCCCCCGACCATGCCGCTGATGTTGTTCAACGGGGCGAGTCCGCTGGAGATCGCGCCGTTGACGGTGCCCGCAATTGCGCTACCACCCCCGTGGCCGGCTGCACTGGCCGCACCCAGGTTGTTGGCGCTGCCGATGTTGTTCAAACCGGTGATGTCACCATTGGGCATGATGCTGCGGGTAATGCTTGAGCCACTGCTGATACCGGCGATGTCGTGGTCGCTCAGCTCATTGCTGGTCGCGCGGAAGACTTGCGCAGAGGGGTTGGCATTGACGGTGGTGGGGTAGGGGTCGACGCCGCGTGCACGGCCGATCGAATAAGGCTGGACCTGACGTTCGACCACGATCACACCGTCGCCCGCCGCGAGCACTGGAAAGCTCACGCTGGCACTCAATGCACAGCTGATCAGCAGGAGGCTCAGTGAGCCTGGATTGTGTGTGTCCACGGCAGTGTTCCTTATTCTTCGCGCTGACTCTAAACAGCGCTGTAAGGGAAAGAGCAGAACGCGTGCCGCTTTTGGTTTTGTGTTGATATTCAGTGGGTTGTGATTAAGGCGGGGCGAAGTGATGGCCAGGGTGTTTCAGCGTTGAGACACCCGCCGTATGGCTGGGTATGCCCAGCCCCACCGCAGGGGTGTCTCAGCGATGTAACAGTGCCCATGACAAAAGCATGAGTCCGCACCGGGTGGGCGGTTCAGGCCAGGCAGGTGTATCAAAAATGGACACTGCGGGCGCAAGCACGCCCATGGGTGCAACAAAGGCTTAGCCTTTGGGCGTTTTACGCGGGATGGAGTTGAGTACGGGGTTGCCGTCCTGGTTCTGGGTCAGGTAGACCGGCAGCACCTTGGGCAGGGAAGGGATGAGGTTATTAACCTCATTGATGTTGTAAATGCCGCCGATGCGAATCGTCCCGGTTGTGGCGTCGGCCAGCATCACCGGTTTGTTCAGGTAGCGGTTGATCAGCGGCAGCGCATCGGCCAGGGCCAGGTTGTCGAGCACCAGCTTGCCCTGGCGCCATGCCAGGCCTGCGTCGTTGGGGTGGGTGACGGCGACCTGCGGGGCGGCATCTCCCGTGTGGTAACTGGCCTGCATGCCGGGGCTGAGCGGCACGCTGGCGTGCAGCGCGTCGCTGGCAATCTGCACTGAGCCTTCAAGCAACGTGACCCGCACCTGGTCTTCATACTTCCAGACGTTGAACTGGGTGCCGGTGACCCGAACCTGCCCTTCGCCCGCGCGCACGATAAACGGGTGATTGCCGTCATGGCTGACTTTGAAAAACGCTTCGCCCTTTTTCAGGGTCACCCGGCGCTGGTTTTTGTAGTTGCTGTAGACCAGTTCAGTGCCCAGGTTCAGCTCGACCTGGCTGCCATCGCCAAGGGTGACCTTGCGCAGGCCATTGGCGGCGTCAAAGTGTTCATAGGAACTGGGCAGCCAGCCCGCTTCCCAGCCGGTAAAGGCCGCCAGCGGCAATGCGGCGAGGCACACTGCGGCGGCCACTGCGTAGGTGCGCAAGCGGCTGCGCGGCTTGAACTGCACCACCACTGCCACAGGTTCGCTGCGCGGCAGGTGATCGGCCACGTCCCAGATTTCCAACATGGCCGCATATTCGAAGGCATGCAGCGGGTCGGCATCGTGCCACTGCGCAAAAGCCTGACGTTCGCCCGCCGTGCAATCACTGGCATGCAGGCGCATGCACCAATGCGCGGCGGCGTCGGTGATGGCGTCATATTCGGCTTCTGAAAGGGACTTTTCGCTCATTAACTCATCCTGATTTCGCGCATTCTAACCTCCTGAGGCGGACCGCGAGAACAGCCATCATGGCGATTGCACATCAATTGGAACTTATTCTCGTTTGGGAATATCAGAAATTACAGGACACGAGTCCGTCATTCCCACAATGGAGTACGAACATGCTGAAGAAAACCTTAGTCGCCCTGTGTGCAACCACCGCCCTGCTCAGTGCCGGTGCAGCGATGGCTGATAAGCCGGGCGCGGGCTGGATTACCATCGAAAAGGCCATCGAAGTGGCCAAGACCAAGGCTGGATACGTCGAGGTTTACGCGGCCGAAGCGGACGACAACGGCTATTGGGAAGTCAAAGGCCGCAAGTCCGATGGCACCGTGTATGAAGCACGTATCGACGGCGCTTCCGGCAACATCCTGCGCGACCAGAAAGACTGACGGTGCCTCTGGGGGCTGCTCAAGCCCCCGGATCCAATACGCGGCCCAGGTGAGTAATCAAGCAGGTCGCCGAATCGGCGTTGGCCAAGAGGGTGTCCATGCGCGTGTCGGCGTCGCTCATGAATACCTGTCGGGCAGCTTTTAGGTGCTTGGCGCCGGTGGTACTGAGGATTTTTTGTTTAACCGAACTGGTTTCAGTGCCGCCACCAACGTCTTTCCAAACCCCCTTGCTGATGGTTCTAGTATTTATCCAGGTCCGGTTGAAAGAACCGAGTGACCAAAAACAGCCTGCGCTTATTGTCATCGCGAACAGTAAAGGCGAAGCCTCTTTGCGGATTCTGATGAGGCCGTGCGTAAGTTGACATCAGGCGCGGTGCGTGGTGTTTAATCAACGGCCTGAATGTCCATTCGTTGCCCCCTTCCAATCATAAAAACGGAGCTTCAAATGTCTGCGCAGTCTCCGACAGTTGCCACGGCGTCAACCTCTATCGGCTTCACTGAGTTGGTGGTATTGCTACAACAGGTCTTCGTCACGCACGGCACATCGCACGAGGTGGCCGCCATCCTGGCGCACAACTGCGCCAGCGCCGAACGCGATGGCGCGCATAGCCATGGCATCTTCCGCATCCCCGGTTACCTCAGCACCCTGGCCAGCGGCTGGGTCGACGGCAAGGCCGTGCCGGTGGTCACCGATGTGGCGTCCGGCTTCGTACGGGTAGACGCCTGCAATGGCTTCGCCCAACCTGCGCTGGCGGCGGCCCGTGCGTTGCTGGTGGCCAAGGCTCGCAGTGCGGGTATTGCATTGCTGGCTATTCACAATTCCCATCACTTTGCCGCGTTGTGGCCGGATGTCGAACCCTTCGCCGAAGAAGGCCTGGTGGCGCTGAGCGTGGTCAACAGCATGACCTGTGTGGTGCCCCATGGCGCCGATCGCCCGCTGTTCGGCACCAACCCCATCGCCTTTGCCGCACCACGGGCAGACGGCGCGCCCATCGTGTTTGACCTGGCCACCAGCGCCATTGCCCATGGCGACGTGCAGATCGCCGCGCGCAACGGCGAGCGCCTGCCGCCGGGCATGGGCGTCGACAGCCTTGGCCAGCCGACCCAGGACCCTAAAGCCATCCTTGAAGGCGGTGCATTGTTGCCGTTCGGCGGGCACAAGGGCTCGGCACTGTCGATGATGGTCGAGCTGCTGGCGGCGGCGTTGACCGGTGGCAACTTCTCGTTTGAGTTCGATTGGTCGGATCACCCGGGAGCACGCACGCCCTGGACCGGGCAGTTATTGATCCTGATCGACCCGAGCAAAACCGCCGGGCAAAGCTTTGCCGAGCGCAGCCAGGAACTGGTGCGGCAGATGCATGCAGCGGGGTTGCGGCGGTTGCCGGGGGATCGGCGCCATCGCACACGGGCGAAGTCGCAGGAGGCTGGGGTTGAAATTGAAGCGAAGGATCTGCAGCAGCTACAGGAATTGGCCGAAGGTTGAACCGGGCTGCTGCCGCAGGCAGCAGCCCCAGTCGCTTAGTTGCGACGACCGAGCAACAGACCCACCACCAGGCCAAAGCCTGCGGAAATGGCCACGGTCTGCCATGGGTGGCCACCGATGTAGGTCTCGGTGGCATCCACCACCGGCTTGCTGCGCTCGCGCACGTTGGACACCGAGTCCAGCGCTTGCTTGAGCTTGATAGCGACCTGCTCGCGCAAGGTTTCGCCTTCCTCGCCTATCAGGGCGGCGCTGCTTTTGAGCAGCTTGTCCGATTCTTCGATCAACGCCGTCAGTTCACTGAACGCTTGATCCTTGATTTGATCTTCAACAGCTTGGGCAGTTTGGGCGGCAGTTTTGCGGGCCATTGTGTGACTCCTTGCGAGTGAATGTGACAGTGAACAATGGAGTGTCGGGCCGCGCCAAAAGTTGCAGTTTTTTTGCTGGCGGCGTGGCGCTGAGTAAAATCCGAATCAGGAAGTTTCAACCTACAGTGTAAGATGTCGCCTATTTGTGCAGCAGGTAATTCAACATGAGCTTCAATCTGGCCAACAAAACCCTCGCCGAACGCGCCGAGCTGGAAGATGAAAAGTCCCGCCTCTACGACCTGTGGCAGACCAACCTGGGCAAGGCCAAGGGCGAAGCGGCGCGGTTGTTTGGCGAGCGCGCCAAGCGTAAAGGCAAGTGGGCCGAGTGGGTGCGCGCCGAGCTTGATGGCATGTCGCCGCCGGAGTTTTCCAACATGGTGCGCAGCGAAGTCAACAAGCTGATGGCTGCGGCTAAGTAAAGCACGCCACCACCGCCTCGCGGACTTTCAGCAGCAGCGGATCGCGCTGGGCCTGGGTACGCCAGCCCAGTTCCACCGGGTAGCGCGGCAGCGCCAGCGGGCAGGGCAGCACGCGCAAGCCGCTGAGCTGCGCAATGGCCTCGGCGGCATGCCCGGGAATCGTCGCTACCGCGTTGCTGCCCTTGAGCAGGAACGGCAGTGCGGCAAAGTGGCTGGTGACGCGCACACCTGACGGCTCAACCCTTGGGCCGCCAGCCCTTAATCGGTAATCCCGATAAACCCGCCCGACGACACCAACACATGTTCGCGTGCAACAAACGCTTCCAGGCTGATGCCGAGCTGGCCTGGCGCCATGCTGTGCGGGTCGACCAGGCAGCGGTAATCGCCTTCCCCCAACACGTGCCGGCTCAGCCGGCGCTCGGCAAAGCCGCCGGCGGTGATCGCCAAGTCCAGGCTGCGGTCGAGCAGGGCGCCCGCGACGATCTGGCTGTGGGTTTGCCGGAAGATCACCCGCAGTTTGGGCGCGCGCAGGGCAATTTCCTGCATCAGTTGGCGGCCATGGGCAATCTCGAAATCATCGGACAAGCCCAGTACCACTGACCGGCCCTGGTAGTCGGGGTTATCCGGATTGATCATCGCCAGACTCTGTCGGCAGCGGTCCAGCGCTTCGCTGATCACCGGTTTCAGCTGGTTGGCGCGCAAGGTGGGCGCCAAACCGCGACCAGTGCGTACAAACAATTGATCGCCATACAGTTCGCGTAAACGCCTCAGGCCTGCGCTGACCGCCGACTGGGTGACGCCCAGGCGCAATGCCGCGCGGCTGGCGCTGGACTCATCGTGCAAGGCTTCGAAGGTTTTCAGCAGGTTCAAATCAACCTGGGCGATATTCATTTGGCTCATATCATTTAGCACTGAGGTGGGCTTTATTCATGATCGAGGCTGGCCGGAGAATGGGCAACCCCTAACATTTGGAGTGATCGTGATGCCCATTTCTACCGTGGCCGCTTTGCAAATCGGTTCGTTGCCCGGCGGCAAAGCTCAGACCCTGGCGCAAATCCTCGCCTATGAGGACCAGATCCTGCGCAGCGGTGCGCAACTGGTGGTGATGCCCGAGGCCTTGCTGGGCGGCTACCCCAAGGGTGAGGGTTTCGGCACGCAGTTGGGTTATCGCCTGCCCGAAGGTCGCGAAGCGTTTGCGCGCTACTTTGCCAATGCCATCGACGTGCCAGGCGTGGAGACTGAGGCGCTGGCCGGGTTGTCGGCACGCACCGGCGCCAGCCTGGTACTGGGTGTGATCGAGCGCAGTGGCAGCACGCTGTATTGCACCGTGCTGTATGTCGAGCCGTCGGGCGGCCTGGTGGCCAAGCACCGCAAGTTGATGCCTACCGGCACCGAGCGGCTGATTTGGGGCAAGGGCGATGGCTCGACCTTGCCGGTGATCGACGCAGCGGTAGGCCGCCTCGGCGGCGCGGTGTGCTGGGAAAACATGATGCCTTTGCTGCGCACCGCGATGTACGCCAAAGGCGTGGAGGTGTGGTGCGCACCCACGGTGGATGAGCGCGAGATGTGGCAGGTGAGCATGCGCCATGTTGCCCATGAAGGCCGTTGTTTCGTGGTAAGCGCTTGCCAGGTGCAGGCATCGCCTGAGGCGTTGGGCGTGGAGATTGCCAACTGGCCGTCAGACCGGCCGTTGATCGCTGGCGGCAGTGTGATTATCGGGCCGATGGGCGACATTCTCGCTGGGCCGCTGCTGGGGGAGGCGGGGCTGCTGACCGCGCAGATCAATACCGATGATTTGGTACGCGCACGTTATGACTATGACGTGGTGGGGCACTATGCGCGGCCGGATATTTTCGAGCTGGTGGTGGATGAGCG
The DNA here is from genome assembly GCF_022648765.1 of Pseudomonas sp. ArH3a. Taxonomy (NCBI): domain Bacteria; kingdom Pseudomonadati; phylum Pseudomonadota; class Gammaproteobacteria; order Pseudomonadales; family Pseudomonadaceae; genus Pseudomonas; species Pseudomonas sp. ArH3a. Next base: position 3,968,706 of record NZ_CP080330.1, on the reverse strand, counting down.
CGCCAAGCCGGGGGTGCGCACTATCACTGACTAAAGCTTGCCGGCGATAGCGGTCTTTGGGGGCGCTTCTTTAGGTAGATTGGGTACATATCCGTTGCTGCGGTAACGGCGGCTTAGGGTTTCGCTCTTACAGCGAGTCACTTTTTTACAAACGCCTAAAAAAGTAACCAAAAAACGCTTTGCCCCACCACTCGGTGCCTCGCTTAGGCTCGGCATGCCCGCACGCAGGCTTGAATCCGTGGGCCGCCGCGATGGGCCATCCTTGGCCCAGCGCGGCTAACCCGGCGTCCTGCCGGGTTACCCACGGATTCAAGCCTGCGTGCGGCCAGCGTGGTTAACGGGGCCTGTCAGATCAAGATCAAAATCAAAATCTACAGCACGGCGGCCTAGTAGCCGACCTGAGTGGTAGAAGCAAAAGCAGAGCACCACACCACCCTATTTAGCTGATGTAATGAGATCCCAATGTGGGAGCGGGCTTGCTCGCGAAGGCGGTGTTTCAGTTGCAAATGAGCGGACTGACCCACCGCCTTCGCGAGCAAGCCCGCTCCCCCATTAGATCTTCATTGTTTGGCTGATTTGAGTTCCAGCCACTCCTCGCGGGTCATCTCCCAAATGTCCCGCGGGAAGCTGCCTGCGACAAATTGGCCTGTCTGCGTCCTGATCAAGCGCATCCCGGCGCGTTCCGATATCCGCCGTGACCCTTGGTTGGGTGCGGCTTTGGGCACACGCATCAGCGGGCGCTTGAGTACAGCAAACCAATACTCGGTCACCGCCGCGCTGGCTTCGGTCATCAAGCCTTGGCCTTGCCATTGCGGGCCCAGCCAGAAGCCCCGGTTATCGTCCTGCTCATCCATCAGGCAGATATTGCCGATCAACTGTTCTGGCGCACTTTTGAGCCGGATCGACCAATGCCAATGTTCGCCTCGGGCCATGGCCGGCAAGGCGACCTGTTCCAGGAAGCTGCGAGCGCCATCGGCTGGGAAGGGCCAAGGCACCTCGTCGCTGAGGTAGCGCACCACTTCCCAATGCGCGAATTGCTGCTGGACGGCCTCGACATCGTCCAGGGTCAGCGGGCGCAGGATCAGTCTTTCGGTGAACAAAGTCGGTTGCATGGCGTTTACCAGGTGGCCGTGTTCGGCAGGTTCAACGTACCGCGATCGACAAAACGCTGGGTTCCGAACAGGCCACCCGCGAGTTTGCCGCGCAGTACGTAAGGCAGCTTGTTCAAGCTTTGGGTCTGGCTCAGGCCCAGGGTCTGGCGCAATACAGAAAACGCTGAAACGCTGACCGGCACTGTCAGCACTGTCTCGGAAAAGCGTGGGATGCTTCCGGTTTGATCACTCACCCCAGACGCCAATGGCCGGCCATTGACGTCCAGGTCCAGGGCTACGCCGCTGTAGTCAATCGCCGTTTCATTGGGGTTTTGCACCCGCAGCTTCACGGCGAAGCGCACTTCCAAGTCCTGGCTTTGCAGGGGCTCGATGCCCACCACGGTGATATTCACCGGGTCGCGGTTGGGGAACAGCGCGCAGGCGCTCAAGGTCAGCAGCAGTAACGATAGAACCATGAGCTTGCGCATATAAAGGTGCTCCTATTTCGTGACGTCCGGATCCTGCATGACCTTGAGGGTAGAGGACTCCGGATCAAATTCATCTTCTTGCAGCTCTATGAACTCTTCCGGCAGGAAAATGTTCAGCAGGATTGCACAGAATGCGCCCACGGTGATCGGCGATTCGAAGATGTTGTGCAGCGCCTTGGGCAGGTCACGCAACACTTCCGGCACGGCGGCCACGCCCAGGCCCATGCCTAGCGAGATCGCCACGATCAGCACATTGCGCCGGTGCAGCCCGGCTTCGGCGAGGATCTTGATCCCGGCCACCGCCACGGTGCCGAACATGATCAACGTGGCGCCGCCGAGCACCGGCTTGGGCATCAGTTGCAGCACCGCGCCGATCATCGGGAACAGCCCCAGCAGCACCAGCAGGCCGGCGATAAAGTACGCCACATAACGGCTGGCCACGCCGGTCAACTGGATCACCCCATTGTTCTGGGCGAAAGTCACCATCGGCAGGCTGTTGAACGTCGCCGCCATCGCCGAGTTGAGGCCATCGGCCAACAGGCCCGACTTGATGCGCTTGATATACAGCGGGCCTTTGACTGGCTGTTGGGAAATCATCGAGTTGGCGGTCAAGTCACCGGCGGCTTCCAACGGTGAAATCAGGAAGATCACCGCCACCGGGATAAATGCCACCCAGTCGAACGAGAAACCGTATTTGAACGGCACCGGCACGCTGATCAACGGCACTTGAGGCAATGCGGCCAGGTCGACGCGGCCCATCCACCAGGCCACCACAAACCCCAGGGTCAGGCCGATCACAATCGAACCCAAACGCAGGAACGGGTTGTTGAAGCGGTTGAGCACCACGATGGTCAGCAGCACCAGCGCCGCCAGGCCCATGTTGCTCGCCGCGCCCAGCTCGCTTGAACCAAAGCCGCCGGCCATGTCGGTGACCGCCACTTTGATCAACGACAAGCCCATCAACGTGATGATGGTACCGGTCACCACGGGTGTGATCAGTTTGCGCAATTTGCCGATGAACTGGCTGAGCACCACTTCGATAAACGCCGCGAAGAAGCAGATGCCGAAAATCGTCGAAAGAATCTCATCGGTGCCACCGCCCCGAGCCTTGACCATAAAGCCGGCGCTGAGGATCACGCTGATAAACGAAAAGCTGGTGCCCTGCAGGCACAGCAGGCCGGAACCGATCGGGCCAAAGGTGCGCGCCTGCACGAAAGTGCCCAGGCCCGACACGAACAACGCCATGCTCACCAGATAGGGCACTTCGCTTTCAAGGCCCAATACGCCGCCGACGATCAACGTGGGGGTGATGATGCCGACGAAACTGGCGAGCACGTGTTGCAACGCGGCAAAAATCGCCGCGGTGAAGTGCGGGCGGTCTTCCAGGCCGTAGATCAGGTCGGATTTATAGCGGGGGCGAGGGGTTTGAGCTTCAGACAAAATACAGGCCCGAGAAGGAAAGGGGCGCGCAGGATGCCAGAAAGTTCCAGCTGCCAGAAGTGTGTAAAAATATTTCGAAACATCCTGCATAAAATCCACTCGCCTGCCGATACCCTCGTTAAGCCCACCCAACTATTACAACAGTGGTGCCCAAAGATCAGAGCTGCGCGTTGACGCCGGCTGATCGTGTCGCGGCAGGGATGCACGCCAACACTACTTCTCGAGAGCAGCCCTATGTCCCTCCGTCATCTGAATATTGCCCCTCGCGCGTTTCTCGGCTTTGCGTTCATTGCGTTGCTCGTCGTGATCCTTGGTGTATTTGCCGTCAACCGCATGACGCAGATTCGCCAGTCTTCGCTGGACATGGGGACCAATCAATTACCCAGTGTGAAGTATCTCGGCAACTTGACCGAGAACGTCCTGCGCCTGCGCATCCTGTCTTTTCGCATCCTGATCAACCGCGAGCCGGCGGCCCTGGAAGAAGCCAAGACCCGCGTGGCCGTATTGGTCGATAAGGTCAAGCAGGCCCAGAGTGCTTATGCCGTCATGCCGGCAGGTGCGGAAGAGGCGGCGCTGTACAAAACCTTCGTCGCGACCCTCGACAGTTACTTAGCCGCCCAGGCCGAGATGATGTCGCTGTCCCAGCAGAACAAAGTTGAAGAGATGCGCACCTTGATCAATACGCGCATCAAGGACGGCACCGACCGGATGGGCGAGCAGTTGAACAAGCTGATCGCCATCAACGGCGCCGACGCTGACCAGGCGGCTCTGGATGCTGAAAGCAGCTATCAGCAAGCTGTCACCGGGATCATCATCGTGTCAGTGGTTGCGGCACTGATGACGGTATTGCTGGCCTGGCTGCTGACTCGCAGCATCGTTACGCCGCTGCTCAAAGCCGTGGAAGCGGCCGAAACCATCGCCGGCGGCAACCTCACCAAGCTCATCGAAGACGATGGCAAGGATGAGCCGGCGCGCCTGCTCGGCGCCTTGTCGGCGATGCAAATCAACCTGCGCCAGACCATCCAGCACATTGCCGGTTCGGCCACGCAGTTGGCGTCTGCTGCGCATGAGTTGAGCGTTGTCACTGAAGAGGCCTCCAAAGGCCTGCAACAACAGAACAACGAAATCGACCAGGCCGCCACAGCCGTCAACGAAATGACCGCTGCAGTGGAAGAGGTGGCGCGCAACGCGGTGTCCACCTCCGAAGCCTCCAGCCAGTCCAACCAAGCGGCACGTGAAGGCCGCGACCGCGTGGTGGAAACCGTCGGCGCGATCCAGACCATGACCCAGGACGTGCAAAACACCTCGGTGATGATTGAAGGCCTGGCCACTCAAGGCCGTGACATTGGCAAGGTACTCGACGTGATCCGCGCGATTGCTGAACAGACCAACCTGTTGGCGCTCAACGCGGCGATTGAAGCGGCCCGCGCCGGTGAAGCCGGGCGTGGCTTTGCGGTGGTAGCCGATGAAGTGCGGGCTTTGGCCCACCGCACTGCGCAGTCGACCCAGGAAATCGAGAAAATGGTCGCCGGCATTCAGACCGGCACCGGTGAAGCAGTGCAGTCGATGCAGCAGAGCAACCAGCGCACCCACAGCACCCTGGAAATGGCCCGCGCCGCCGGTGTGGCGCTGGAGCAGATCACCCAGTCCATCAGCCTGATCAACGAGCGCAACCTGGTGATCGCCAGTGCGTCGGAAGAGCAGGCCCAGGTTTCCCGTGAGGTGGACCGCAATCTGGTCAACATCCGCGACCTGGCGACCCAGTCGGCAGCCGGTGCCAACCAGACCAGCGCAGCCAGCCATGAGCTGTCGCGCCTGGCGGTGGATTTGAATGGGATGGTCGCGCGCTTCGTTATCTGAGACTTAAATGTGCGGGAGCGACGGTGCGGCGCTCCCGCCGTGGCGTTTAGAGATCGCCGCCTTACTGGGATTTCACGCCTATGTATTGACGTGGTTAAGCGTTATGGGTGTGTTTTTACTCATGTTGCTCACGTTGATTTTCTCCTCTCTCGGGGTAAGTTTCGTGAGCAAATGCGAGTTGTTGTAGGACGCGCGCAGACGGCATCATCGTTAAAGGTTTTATACGGTTTCAGCCCTGCTTTGGCGTGGGCGGTGTAATTGAGGGCGTGAGCGGGCGGTTGTCAATATATCGTCTGGTTTTATGGGGGTCTTGCTAAGGATCATTAATACATTGTGGAAGCCATCACCCACATTCAGAATCAACCGGTGCATTCTAACATTTGGATCATAGTCCAACATCAACTCGCCTTTCTGACCATCCATTGTTCCGCGCTCGCCGGGAGACGCCTCGGTAATACTTACCTTAGAGATTCCAGACTCTTTCAAGACCCCGGAAATATCTATTTTATCGACACCACTGACGAAATCCTGAAGTCTGTCTGGTCTTTTGGGAGAGGAGTCGCTGACTCTGCGGTATATAAACGTATCAGCGCCGCCGCCGCCGTAGAGCGTGTCGCCCCCGGCCCCTCCAGTTATGCGATTGCGAACAGCGTTGCCGATCAGTAGATCGTGCCCGGCGCCACCGATGGCATTTTCCACAATCACGCCCTTGGCGATAGACACATTACCTTCCCTGCCGCCTACGTTCGAAAGCTGTTCGGCGTTCAAGTTGATCTTCTGGTTTTGTTTGAAGCCAGAAAAGTCCAAGGTGTCATTTCCGCCGTTATCCCATACGCAGAAGGAGGTCAATTCATCGGCGGAGGTCAAACTATAGTAATCGCGGTCAGCGTTGGAGTTGAAGCCATAAGTGGTATTGCCCGTACGGGTTTCATTGTTGGCACCGTAGAGACGCTGCCCCCCAGTAATATCATGCATCATTGGGGTTGACGCGCTGTCCGACACGCTGACGCCATTCTCGTCACGGGGCCGCCACCAATGGGTGTTGTAGGACATGGCCGTATGGGTCTTGTTGTTTTCAGGGTGCTCTCCGACCGGGTGCCCAAGCCCCAGGCTATGACCGATTTCGTGAATCATTGACGAGTTCAAAGGTGAGTTATCGTCGCCCAAGCCGATCCCGATGTTCATGTTTTTACTATGGTCACTGGGCATGGTGGCGTAACCGCCTACACCGTTATTGCCATGAATGACCAACAAGGCGTCTGCATTTTTGGCATTCTCGACAAACTTGACCTTCACCACATCTTCCCACGCCCGAATTGAACTTCTGAACGCTTTTTTCCTGGCTTCGCTGAACGCCAACGCCCCGCTGTCTTTAAGCCAGGACGCTTGGGGATCGGATGAGTTGAAGAATTTGTAGCCTATGGTTATTTGGCCGTCACCGTTTCGATCCTTGATTCTGAAATTTTCGCGGGTGAGCTGTGTTGCGATATCCCTTGGATGGGCGGGTGACGGAACGTCATGTTTGATTGGCGTCTGCAGGTTGTCGGCGTTGTATTGATGGGCATGGAAAAGTGCAGTCGTATTCGCGGGAGTGAGCGACATGGCAATCCTCGGCAAAAAAGAATAAAGAACGCGTTGGGAGAGGCGATAAAATAATCTTTTTTGTTGGGAATAGAAGTTTGGGTATATTTCTATATGCGACTTAAATAGGTCAGGTTTACGCGGGGGTATGATAAGTAGTGTAAGTGTGTCGGAACTTAATAGTCTGTCGGGACGAAAAAGTCATTCGGTTAAACAGGGCTGGCGCGTTTTGTATTAACTACCCTGGCGTATGGGCATTGGGAATACCTTAACCCAGCGCCTGTGAGCATGCTTGGCGGCGTACACCCTGGGGGGCACGCCGACCCAGCCGAGGACCCCGAGCGTCCTAAAGCTCGCTGACGTTGACCCATCGCGCTTGTATGGCGGCCAGGCGTATGGCGGCGGCCAGCCGCTCTACCGCCCAGGCAGCATCAAAGTCAGTGCCATCCGCGCCTTGCCCAGCCAGCGCCATGATCAACTCGTGCACTTCCAGGGTCTTCAACTCGTTGTAACCCAGTTGATGCCCAGCGGCTGGGCTGAACGCGGCATAGCCGGGCAGGGCGGGACCGGCCAGCACACGTTGGAAACCGTCCTGGCCGACGCGGCACACCTGTAGTTCATTCAATCGTTCCTGGTCAAACGCCAGCGTGCCTTGAGTGCCGCTGATCTCAAAACTCAGGTGGTTTTTGTAGCCGTGCTTGAGCCAACTGCTGCTCACCGTGCCGCGCGCGCCATTGGCGAATCGCAGCAGGGCATGCACTTGGTCATCCACTGCGATGGGTTTCAGGTCGCTGCTGCCTTTGACGGCCGGGCGCTGGGCGTGGACGGTCTGGGTGTCGGCGCACACGCTGTGCACATCGCCGACTAAATAGCGCGCCATTGACAGCAAGTGGCTGCCCAAATCGGCCAGGGCGCCCCCGGCATGCTCCACTTCGCAGCGCCACGACCAAGGCGAGGCCGCGTCGGCCATGAAGTCTTCGCTGAACTCACCCTGGAAACTGATGATTTCGCCCAGCTCGCCATTGGCGATCATCTGCCGCGCCAGGCTGATCATCGGGTTGTGCTGATAGTTGTAGCCGACCCGTGTGACGACCCCAGCCGCACTGGCGGCGCGGCGCATGGCGTCGGCCTGCTCCAGGCTGACGGCCAGCGGCTTCTCGCAATACACCGCTTTGCCCGCCGCTATCGCTGCCATGGCCATGGGGTAGTGCAAGTGGTTGGGCGTAGTGATGGCCACCACGTCGACCTTGGGGTCGTTGATCAACGCCTGCCAGTCGCCATGGGCCTGGGCAAACCCCCAGGCCGCGGCACAGCGTTGGGCGCGTTCGGTGTCGGCATCGGCCAGCGCGGCCAGCTTGAGGTGTACCGGCAGTTCGAAGACCGCGCGGGCATTGTTGAACGCCAGGGCGTGGGCGCGCCCCATGAAGCCCGTGCCGATCAGGCCGATTCCGAGTTCACGCATAGCGGTGTTCCTTTGAATTATTGTTTTCAAGAGGGGTATTAATGGAATAAAAATTCGCATATTTCAAGATATGGAATAAAAATTCATTGCGGTCGATCTCGATCGTTCCCACGCTCTGCGTGGTAATGCCGCCGGGGACGCTTTGCGTCCTGCGGGTGACGCAGAGCGTCACGGGATGCATTCCCACGCAGGAGCGTGGGAATGAGCATCATCAAGCGCGGTAATGCAGTCATATTCAGCCCATGGCCAAAAGCCGCTAGTTAACAAAAGATAACGTAGCGCCGATTGTCAGACGATTCGAAACCCCGATAGGATGGATCCTGCTTGCTCCAGGCGCTCTAGATTGCAGGTTTCAGAGCCCAGGAAGGCGAGACGACCTAACAATAATAAATCGGGAGAAAGGTCTATGAGTGAGCCTGTCATGGGTTGGGTTGTTTGCCGCCCACGCGCCGCACGCAGGGTTGCGATGTTGGCCACAGCGCTCTCGCTGCTGGGGGTGTTGTCGACACCCGTGCTGGCAGCCGGCGATACCGGCGCAGCGCCGGCATTTGCGATTGAATCCCCCAAAGCCGCCAAAGGCCTGATGATCGATGTGGTCCACGCGGGCTCTCGTCTGGTGGCCGTTGGTGATCGCGGGCACATCCTCTATTCCGATGACCAGGGCAGCACCTGGACCCAAGCCAAGGTGCCGACCCGGCAACTGCTCACAGCGGTATTTTTTGTCGACGCTAAACAAGGCTGGGCCGTCGGCCATGATGCGCAAATTCTCGCAAGCGCCGACGGCGGCGCCACCTGGACCCAGCAATACCAGGACCTCAAGCGCGAAGCGCCGTTGCTCGACATTTGGTTCAAGGACGCCAACCACGGCCTGGCCGTGGGCGCCTACGGTGCGTTGATCGAAACCACCGATGGCGGCAAAACCTGGGACGACGTCAGCGAGCGCCTCGACAACGAAGACCAGTTTCACCTCAACGCCATCGCCTACATCAAGGATGCCGGCCTGTTTATCGTCGGCGAGCAAGGCAGCATGTTCCGCTCCAGTGACGATGGCCAGACCTGGGAAAAACTCGAAGGCCCGTATGAGGGCTCGTTGTTTGGCGTGATCGGCACCGCTCAAGCACAAACCCTGTTGGCCTATGGCCTGCGCGGCAATCTTTACCGCTCCACGGATTTCGGCAGCACCTGGGAGCAAGTCGAACTGAACGCGACGCGCGGCGCCCTGGAGTTCGGCTTGTCGGGAGCGACCTTGCTCGATGACGGCTCGCTGGTGGTGGTCGGCAACGGTGGCAGCGTGGTGGTCAGCCACGACGACGGGCAGACCTTCAGCGTATTCAATCGCCCGGACCGCATTTCACTCTCGGCGGTCACGGCGGCAGGCAACGGCAACTTGATTCTGGTCGGGCAGGGTGGCGTTCGCGTCGCCACGGCCAGCGGCGCTGAACGCGTAAAACAATAATAAGGGCGGGGAAAGAATGAGCAGTCATCACAACGATAAAGCGACCTTTCTTGAGCGCCTGATCTTTAATAACCGCCCGGCAGTCATCGTCATCTGCCTGCTGGTGAGTATTTTCCTGTTCTGGCAGGCGACGTTGATTCGCCCGTCCACCAGCTTTGAAAAGATGATCCCGCTCAAGCACCCCTTCATCGAAAAGATGATGGAGCACCGCAACGACTTGGCCAACCTGGGCAACACGGTACGCATCTCGGTGGAGGCCAAGGACGGTGACATCTTCACGAAGGAATACATGGAGACCCTGCGCCAGATCAACGACGAGGTGTTCTACATCTCCGGCGTCGACCGCTCGGGCCTTAAGTCACTGTGGAGCCCCAGCGTACGCTGGACAGAGGTGACCGAAGAAGGCTTTGCCGGCGGCGAAGTGATCCCGCAGAGCTACAACGGCTCGCCGGCAAGTCTCGACCAACTGCGCAACAACGTGCTCAAGTCCGGCCAGGTTGGGCGCCTGGTTGCCAACGATTTCAAGTCGAGCATCGTCGACATTCCGCTGCTGGAGTCCTACCCGGACCCACAAGACCAGGGCAAGTTGCTGGCCCTGGACTACCGCACGTTCTCCCATGAACTCGAAGACAAGATCCGCGACAAATTCGAAGCGCAGAACCCCAATATCAAGGTCCACATCGTCGGGTTTGCCAAGAAGGTCGGTGACCTGATCGACGGCCTGGTGATGGTGGTGCTGTTCTTCGGCATCGCCTTCATCATCACCCTGATTCTGCTGTTGTGGTTCACCAACTGCCTGCGCAGCACCGTCGCGGTGTTGAGCACGACGCTGGTGGCGGTGGTCTGGCAACTCGGGTTGATGCACTTCTTCGGCTTCGGGCTCGATCCGTATTCGATGCTGGTGCCGTTCCTGATCTTCGCCATCGGTATTTCCCACGGCGTGCAGAAGATCAACGGCATTGCCCTGCAATCGAGTGAAGCGGACAACGCGCTGACGGCGGCGCGACGCACGTTCCGGCAACTGTTCCTGCCCGGCATGATCGCGATCCTCGCTGACGCGGTGGGCTTCATCACGCTGTTGATCATCGACATCGGCGTGATCCGCGAGTTGGCCATCGGCGCCTCCATCGGCGTGGCGGTGATCGTGTTCACCAACCTGATTCTGCTGCCGGTGGCGATTTCCTATGTCGGCATCAGCACGCGCGCCATTGCCAAAAGCAAGAAGGACGCGCACCGCGAACATCCGTTCTGGCGCCTGCTGTCAAAATTTGCCAGCCCCAAAGTCGCGCCGGTCTCGATTCTGTTGGCCCTGATCGCCTTCGGTGGCGGCCTCTGGTACAGCCAGAACCTGAAAATCGGCGACCTCGACCAAGGCGCGCCGGAACTTCGCCCGGACTCGCGCTACAACAAAGACAACAACTTCATCATCAGCAACTACTCCACCAGTTCCGACGTGCTGGTGGTGATGGTCAAGACGCGTGCCGAAGGCTGCTCGCGCTACGAAGCCATGGCGCCCATCGACCAGTTGATGTGGAAGATGCAGAACACCGAAGGCGTGCAGTCGGCGATCTCCTTGGTGACCGTGTCCAAGCAGATGATCAAGGGTATGAACGAGGGCAACCTGAAATGGGAAACCCTGTCGCGCAACCCCGACGTGCTGAACAACTCCATCGCCCGCGCCGACGGCCTGTACAACAACAATTGCTCGCTGGCGCCGGTGCTGGTGTTCCTCAACGACCACAAGGCCGAAACCCTCGACCGCGCGGTGCATGCGGTGCAGGACTTCGCCAAGGACAACAACAAGGATGGCCTGGAGTTTATCCTCGCCGCCGGTAACGCCGGGATTGAAGCCGCGACCAACGAGGTGATTAAAGAGTCGGAACTGATCATCTTGATCTTGGTGTACCTGTGCGTGGCGACCATGTGCATGATCACCTTCCGCTCCTGGGCGGCGACCCTGTGTATCGTGCTGCCGCTGGTACTGACGTCGGTATTGGGCAATGCGCTCATGGCGTTCATGGGCATCGGCGTCAAAGTCGCGACCTTGCCGGTGGTGGCATTGGGCGTGGGGATTGGCGTGGACTACGGCATCTACATCTACAGTCGCCTGGAAAGCTTTCTGCGCGCCGGCTTGCCGTTGCAAGAGGCGTACTACCAGACGCTCAAATCCACCGGTAAGGCCGTGTTGTTTACCGGGCTGTGCCTGGCCATCGGCGTGTGCACCTGGATCTTCTCGGCCATCAAGTTCCAGGCCGACATGGGCCTGATGCTGACCTTCATGTTGCTGTGGAACATGTTCGGCGCATTGTGGCTGTTGCCGGCGCTGGCACGATTCCTGATCAAGCCGGAAAAGCTGGCGGGGCAGAAGGGCAATTCGTTGTTTGCGCACTGATTCATCGTTGTCGCCAAAACGCCGTGGTCTGTGCTACGGCGTTTTGCATGGCGTGGTCTTAGGTCGATGCAACAATTTGACCTATCATGAGGTCTTTCCTTTTGATGACTGTTAGTTATGACTGCCGACACCGCTACCTTGCTCGACGCGTTTAAAGACTGCCAGATGGTCGAAATCGATGGGCTGCACACCTTCGACTTCAGCCTGGATGACCAGAAGTTGCTAATCGTCTGCATGGACGGTCGTGCCGAGAAACGCTGGAGTTTCAGCCTGGAGCAAATCAACGCTGCGGTCTTTGATCAAACCCTGCAAAGCTGGACCCTTACCGGTGAGTCGGGCGAGCATCGCCTGGTCTGCATGAGCGGCGTCACCGGCAACAATAACGACGAGGACGAAGCGGATGATGATGCGTAAATTCTGGCCTCTGCTGATGGCGGGCAGTGTCGGTGCGATGTCGGTGCAAGCTGCGCCGGCTGACACCTACGAATTGCTGGTGGGCAGTTACACCGCCGGCACCAGCGAAGGTATTTACCGCCTGCAATTTGACAGCCGTACCGGCCAGTTCACCGGTAAACCTGAGTTGGCGGCCAAGGCGGCCAACCCGTCGTGGCTGACGATCTCCAAAGACCAGAAGCATCTGTTTGTGGTCAACGAAAACGGCCCAGGCCAGAAAGACTCGGTCGGCCGCGTCAGCAGCTACAGCATTGACCCGCAGAGTCACCAGCTCAGCCTGATCAACCAAGTGCAGAGCCTGGGCAATGAGCCGACCCATTCCAGCCTGGCGGCTGATGGACGCTACCTGTTCGTTGCCAACTATTCGGTACTCGAAGACCCGGGCGGCAGCCTGGCCGTGCTGCCGGTCGACGCCAATGGCAAGTTATCGGCGCCGGTGCAATTGAGCGGGCACCCGTCCAGCCGGGTGAACCCTGAGCGCCAGGCATCCAACCATGTGCATTCGGTGGTGTCATCGCCGGACGGCAAGTACGTGTTTGTTCAGGACCTTGGGGCCGACAAGATTTTTGCCTACCACTACGACCCCAAGGCCAACCACGAGCTGCCACTGACCCCGGCCAACCCGGCCTCGGTGCAGCTGCCGCCCGGCAGCGGCCCGCGTCACTTGTTGTTCAGCGCGGACGGCAAGCATGCCTGGCTGACCACCGAGATGAGCGCCCAGGTCGCGGTGTTTGATTACAACGACGGCAAGCTCAGCCAAACCCAACTGGTGGAGTTCGCTGGCGGGCAACCGGTGTCCGACAAGGCCGGCGCCGCACTGCATGCTTCAAGCGATGGCAAATTCCTCTACGTGAGCAACCGTGGCACCGCCAACCAGATGCTGGTGTTCAGCATCGACCCGGCCACCGCGCACCTCAAGGAGCTGCAGCGCCGCACCGTGGAAGGCGACCACCCGCGTGAGTTCAGCCTGGACCCGAGCGGCAAGTTCTTGCTGATCGCCAACCAGAAAAGCAACCAAATCGTGGTCGTCGAACGCGACCCCAAGACCGGCCTGCTGGGTAAAACCGTGCAGAAACTGCCGATCGATGCCCCTAGCGACCTCAAGTTCCTGGTGCGTCAATAAGCCACAGGCCCCGCAGTGCGGGGCCTGACCTTTAGTATTAATTGTATTAATAGCGGCTACTGTTTCAAAGCATTTCTAAGGTTCAGCCCTCGGGCGTAAGTTTGGTTCCAAGGCCTTCCCGGCCACCTCACCAAACGAACACAAGGGTTACCGACATGAACTTGAACCTCTTCTCCATCATCGCCGCTTCTGCTGTTTCCGCCACCGTGGCATTGCCAGCCGCTGCCAGCGTGGACGTTGCCGGCAAAAAATCCAGTACATCCGCCTACACCCAGAAATACCTGCAACAAAGCGCCAACTTCTATGCCGCACTGGATCACAAAACCCAGCACTGAGCTTGAGCTGAACGGCGGTCAAATGTGGGAGCTGGCTTGCCTGCGATGAAATTAACTCGGTGTATCCGTTGGACCGAGTTGACGGCATCGCAGGCAAGCCAGCTCCCACATTTGATTGTGTTGATTTCAGGGTTTTGCCATCACTGCAATAAACAGCGGCGATTCCAGAAAGCGTTGTAGCCAGTTTTGTAAGCGCTGATACGGCGCTCCGGCAAACCACTCCCGGTCCACATGCGCAAACTGGCGCACAAACGGCGCCAGTGCTACATCGGCCAGGCTCAAATGGTCGGCCAGCAAAAACTCCCGGCCCGCCAGCAATCCTTCCAGCTTCTGCAAAAACACCTCGCCCTCTGCCCGATAATGTTCCATCGGCTGCTGCGGGTAGCGATCGGCGTATTTGTATCGATCCAGGTGATGTTTGAACACCTGATCATTCTCGGTAATCAGTTCCAGCACCGCCGGGTCACCCTGCAGTAACCAATCCTCAGGATCGTGCTGCGCCAGCGCCCACTGCATGATTTCCAGGCTTTCTTCAATCACCCGGCCGTCCACGCTCAATACGGGCACCGTGCCCTTGGGCGACAGCGCCAACATTTCCGCCGGTTTGGCCTTGAGGCTTACCTCGACGATCTGTACGGGCACGCCTGAATAGCGCAAGGCCAGGCGCGCCCGCATCGCGTACGGGCAGCGCCGAAACGAATACAGCAGCGCCTCGCTCACTTGACCTCCAAGGTGCTCAGGCCATTGCCCTGGCGCTTGACCTGGATCTGCACCGGGATGCGCTCGTGCATTTCCTGCACGTGGGAAATCACCGCGACCTTGCGGCCCTGGGCCTGCAAACCGTCCAACGCGTCCATCGCCAATTGCAGCGACTCGGGGTCGAGGCTGCCGAAGCCTTCGTCGATAAACAACGACTCGATTTTCAACGTGCTGGAGGCCATCGACGCCAGGCCCAAGGCCAGCGCCAGCGACACCAGGAACGTCTCGCCACCGGACAACGAGTGCACCGAGCGCAGTTCATCGCCCATTTCCGTGTCCATCACCAACAGCCCCAGCATGCTGCCGCCGCGTTTTAGGCGGTAGCGGCGCACCAGTTGGCGCAGTTGCACGTTGGCGTGGTGCACCAGCAAGTCGAGGTTGTAGGCCTGGGCGATCTTGCGGAAAGTGTCGCCAGTGGCCGAGCCGATCAGTGCATTCAGGCGCGCCCAGCGCTGCCATTCTTCGTAAGCCTTAGTGATCTGGTCGGCCAGCGCGTGGTTGGCGTCCTGACGACGCTGGTCTTCGGCCTGGCGCGCACGCAATTCGGCGCAGTGTTTCTCGCCCTCGGTGAATTGTTGGTTGAGCGCAGCCAGGCTGCTATCGAGTTGCTCAACGTCCAGGTTGCCGTTGTGCAAAGCCTGATGCTCGGCGAGGCGTTGTTCGCGTTCCTGCAGCAGCACCTTGGCTTGCTCGACGGCTTTTTCGCTGTGTTGCAGCTGCTGGCGCAGTGCGCTGACTTGGCTGTCATCAAAGCCCAGCAAGCGCGTGAGCCCATCGTCATCCAGTTCAGGGTGCAGGGCACGCCATTCGCCCAGGCGCTCGCCGAGGCTATGTTGCTCGGCCGCCAGCGCCTGTAGGCGCTCCTGCTGCGCCTTGAGGTCGGCGGCCAGTTGCACCAGCGCACTGCGGATCTCTTGCAGTTGTTGGTTGGCGTCGGCTTCGCTCTGGCGTGACTGCACCACCGTCTGTTCCAGCTGCTGTTGCCACTGTTCGGCACTGGCGTGATCGCCCAGCAGGGCCGTGAGTCTTTCCTGTGCGGCCTGTTGTTGCGTGGCCAACTCGGTGACGTGCAGGTGCAAAGCGTCCAGCTGCTGCTGGCGATGCTGCTGGTGGGTCTGTTCTTTCTCGATGGCCTGCTGACGTTCTTGCTGCTCGGCCAGTTCATCGCGGTGGTGGCCAAGCTGCTCAAGACGCTGGCTGACGTGCTGGTCCAGCTGCATGAAGGTCGCTGCCGGTTCGCGGCGTAAACCGTCGAGGGTCTCGGCGGGCAGCAGGCCGGCGAAGGCCTTGAGTTCTTCGTCAAGGCGCTCACGGTCGTTGGACAGCTCGCGTTGCTGGTCCGCCAGTAACTGGCGGGCTTGCTGGCTGGCGTCCTGGGCGGCTTGCAGTTGTTGCTGCAAACGCCCGGCATTTTGTTGCAGGTTGAGCAGGGCGCCTTGGCGTTGTTCGTCCTGGGTGATGCTTTGCGTCAACTGCGCCAGTTGCTGGGCCAACCAAGTGCTGCGCTTGGCGGCGTCCTGATTGAACAGTGAGGCGGCCAGCGGGTGGGCATCCAGGCTCGGTTTCAGTGCTTGTTGCTGCGTCGCCAGTTGCTCCTGCTGTTGCAGGAACTCCTTTTGCTGGGCGATCAGGCCGCCCACTTCCCCACGTAACTCGGTGAGTTTTTCCTTGAGGATATCGACGGCTTTCTGCGCCGTGGCTTCTTCGTTTTCGTCATGTCGGCCGAGGCTTTGCAGCAGCGCTTCAGGCTGGTGATACGGATGTTCATGGCTGCCGCACACCGGGCACGGCTGGTCATCCTGCAACTGCTCGCGCAGTTCTTCGACACTGGCACTGCGCGCCAGGCGCTGGCGTTCCAGCAGTTGCTTGGTCACCGTCAGGGTTTGCTCGGCGATGGTCAGCTCGGCCTTGGTTCGCAGGCCGCTCTGGTTCAGTTGTTCGCGCTGCTGCTGCGCGTCCGCGAGTCTTTGTGTGAGGTTGGCGCTCTGTTGATCCAGCTGCTGCTGGCTGTCCCACAGGCGCGTAAGGTCTTCAAACGCGCGCTGCTGTTTGCGGTTGTCCTGCAACAGGCTGGCGAGTAACTGGATCTGCTCGGCGACGGCGTGTGGCTCGGCGCCGGCTTCCTGATACAGCAGGTCCAACGCGTCGCGTTGCTGGGTGAACTGCTCGGCGGCGGTGGTGGCGCGCTGTTCCAGCTGCGGCAATTCAGCCTGGCCCTTATTCAGGCGATTGCCGACCAGCATCAACTGTTGCAGACGATCGCGGTAAGCGCTCCAGGCGTCGCTCAGCGGGGCGAGAGTGGCGCTGCGCTCAAGCTCAGCGGCCAGGCGTTGCAGGCCCTCGGCGACTTGGCTGTGTTTGTCCTGCAACGCTTTGAGTAACGTGTGGCCTTCGGTACAGGCGCTGGTGTGTTGCTGTTTATCCTCGGTGCGTTTGGCCAAGTCCTTGGTCAGGTGGGCGAGGGTGCTTTGTTCCTCAAACGCTTGACGCAGCAATGGCACGGCGTCGGCCTGGGTTTTCAGCGCGTCGGCCAATGTTGCCTGGGCGGCTGCTTGCTGCTGTTGCGCCTGCTCCTGACGTGTGTGCAGCACGGTTTGCTGCTCGATATGCTGCTGAATCTGCGCAGCGAGGGGCGTCAACAATGTGCCCAGTTCAGCTTGCCGAGCAAACTGATGGCGCTGCGGCGCCAAATGCTCCAGGCGGCTCAAGTCCTGGCGTTGTGCGCCTTGGCCGTCCCAGTCCGTCTGAGCCCGTTGCAGTTGCTCCGTCGCACTGTGCTGGCGCTCCTGCCATTCGCGCAGTTCCTTGAGCCAGGTGTGTTGCAGCTCCAACTGCTTGAGCTGGGCCTGCTGGGTCTTGAGCTGTTGCTGGGCCTCGGCCAACTGTTGATCAAGTTCGGCGCGGGCTTCGGGAGCCAGGGGCACCACGCCGGTGGCTTGGTCTTGCAGCTGTTTATGCGCGTCCTTGGCATCCTTGGCCTTATCGAAGGCGCGGCGGCCAAGCTGGGTGTAGAGCGCGGTGTCGGTGAGCTTTTCCAGCAGTTCGCTACGCTCATTGTCGTTGGCCTTCAGAAACGCACTGAACTCGCTTTGCGCCAGCAACACCGCACGGGTGAACTGCTCGAAGTTCAAGCCCAGGGCCAGTTCCAGCTGGGTTTTGTATTCGGTCTTCTGGCTGGCCAGCAGTTGGTCACTGTCGAGGTCGATCAGGCTTTGTCGGCTGTTCTGCAACTTGCCGCTGGCCTTGTCGCGGGCACGGTTGGCTTCCCAGCGAGCGCGGTAGCGACGGCCACTGACGCCGACGAAATCCACCTCGGCATAACCGCCGCCGGTACCGCGACGCAGCAGGGTGCGCGGGTCGCCGATGGAAATATCGCTGTCGGCATCCGGCATCTTGGCCTGGCCGGTATCGCCCAGGCGCGGCACTGCGCCAAACAGCGCCAGGCACAACGCATCGAGCAGCGTACTTTTACCTGCGCCGGTCGGCCCGGTGATGGCGAACAACCCAGCGCTGGCCAGGGGCTCGGCGGTAAAGTCGATTTCAAACGGGCCTGCCAGGGAGGCGAGGTTTTTCAGGCGGATGGCGAGGATCTTCATGGCTGTTCGCCCTCCTGTTGTACTTCCTGGAGCAGCACGGCGAAATCCTTCAAGGTCTGTTCATCCACTTCACTGCCGTAGCTGTCCTGCCAGGCGCGGCTGAACAGCTCCTGGGGCGTGAGCTGGTCGAGTTCGATCAGGCGCTCGTCGTCCGTGTTGTCGCTGCCGCGTTGGCCGGCGTATTCAGCGGCGATGCGCACCAGGCGCACGGCTTTGCCTTGCAGGGCGGTTTCGATTTGCTGGCGCAGGTCCGGTTGCGGCTCGTCGAGGCGCACGCGCACTTCCAGCCACGGGTGGCGTTGGGTTTCGGCGAGCAGGTCGATGTCGGGCAGGTCGGCCAATACCTTGAGGATATCCGCCAGCGGCGCGGCTTCCAGGCGTTGCAGGTTGACCGAGCGCGGAATCAGGCGCGGCTCGACACTCACCAGGCGTTGGCCCTGAAAGGTCACATCGAGAATCTGATGTTTGTAGCCGATTTCGGAAAACGACAAGGGGATTGGCGAGCCACTGTAGCGAATCCTTTCTTCGCCATTCACTTGCTGTGGCTTGTGCAAATGGCCGAGGGCGACATAGGCCACGCTGGCATCGAACAGTTTGGCGGGCAGCGCCTCGGCATTGCCGATGATCAGGCTGCGCTCGGAGTCTTCCGACACCGAGCCACCCGCCATATGCGCATGGCTGATGGCAATCAGCGCCTGGCCTTTTTTGCGTTTGGCGTTGGCGGCGGCGATCAGCCACTCATGTACCTGGCCGATGCCGCGCAGGTAGTCGTCGCCCAAGTGCGCGCCGGTGACTTCCGCCGGGCGCAAAAATGGCAGCGCCAGGCACCAGGCGGCGATCTTGCCTTTGGCGTCAGGCAGCGGGATCAGCAAACGTTCGGCATCGAGTTGGCCGTCATCCAGCCACAGCACGCGGCCCAAGGCATGCGTGCGCAAGCGGCGCATCAGCGGCGCCGGCAATTCGATACGCGAGCCGGAGTCGTGGTTGCCGGCGATCATCACAATCGTGAGTTTCGGGTTTTGTTCATGGGCGCTGATGATGAAGTCATACAGACGCTCTTGGGCCTTGAGGGGCGGGTTGACCGTATCGAAGATATCGCCGGCGATCAGCAGCGCATCTGGCTGCTCGGCGTTTAATTGGCCCAGCAGCCACTCGAGAAAACAGGCGTGTTCGAAGTCGCGTTCCTGGCCATGCAGGTTTTGGCCGAGGTGCCAGTCGGAGGTGTGGAACAGACGCAAGGCGAACTCCGTGGAGAAGATGAAAAGGAGGGGAGTTTACCTGTAAAAGCCCACACAGTGCCTGCGGACGAGCCAGATCGAATGTGGGAGCCGGCAAGCCAGCTCCCACAGGGGTTATGCGGCGTGCAGGCAGTCCAGCGCGCGGTCGGCGAGGGTTCTGGCGCTGTTGATCAGGTGCTCGGTGGCGCCGGCCAGGTGGTGTTGGTCGGCGGACAGCCCTTGGGTGGAGGCCGCTGCGGTGGCGGCTGCGCAGCGCAACAGGTCGCAGAGTTGGGCGAGGGCGTCTTCGAAGCTGAGGTCGTGATGTGCGGAGAAAGCCGGCGGTGAGTCGGGTTGTAGGTAGTGGCTCAGGGCGCGCTCGAAGATTTCGCGGTCGGGGGTGAAGCGGGGTGGGTCTGGGACGATTTTGTTCATGAATGAAACTCCTGAAAGGTCTGGAGCCATTCTTTTGCCGATCTCACTCGTCAAAAGGTGGCAGCTATGTGCGGGGTGAGATTGCCGGTCAGGAGCACCCGGTCAGACCGAAGTCTGCCCGCACACAGCCGCCATAGAGCATGTTGCTCGCGGTTGTGGCACTTGGCACCTAATCACATCACAGGATCTCACCCCTGATCGCTGATATGCAGCGACGGAGCGAAGGCTAGCCAGTGGAGTGAGCAGGCGCAAGGCCGAAGGATTGTCTAGGAAACTTCCCGCAAGTTAAAGAGATATGGATTGCTGGCCTTTAACAATGCATGTCGATCTGGAGTTTAGGTAGATTGAGTACATATCCGTTGCTGCGGTAACGGCTTCGTAGGGTTCCGCCCTTACGGCGGGTCACTTTTGGAAAAGAGCCCCAAAAGTAACCAAAAGGGCTCTTGCCCCACCACTCGGCACCTCGCCTAGGCTCGGTGTGCCCTCACGCAGGCTTTGGAGCGGGGGCCGCCGCCATGGGCCATCCTTGGCCCATCGCGGCTAAACCGGCGTCCTGCCGGTTTACCCCCGCTCCAAAGCCTGCGTTCGGCCAGCGTGGTTTAACGGGGCGCCTAAGATCAAGATCAAAAGCAAGAGCACGGCGGCCTAGTAGCCGACCTGAGTGGTTGAAGCAAAAGCAGGGCAAAAGCACAGCAGCACACTCTCTGTCTGATGTACCGAGATCCAACTGTGGGAGCGAGTTCGGCTGCCAGCACCGCAGTGCTCTGCTTTTCTGTGGGAGCTGGCTTGCCTGCGATAGCATCAACGGGTTATGCCTGACACACCAAGGTGCCTGCATCGCAGCGATCCGACAAGCCAGCTCCCACTTGGATTTTGTGGTGTCAGGTAGCTGAGGTTTACTTGGGATACAGCGGCGGCAAGCTGGTGGTATCGGTCGCCGGGTCGTGTTCGCGCTCGGCTATCGGGATGGCTTTGACCGCACGCCATAAGTCTTCGCCCAGCCAGAAATGGCCGCCTTCGCTGTAGAGCGCGCCGTTCAATCCGTCGAGAGCATCCGACAACGGCACAAACCGCGCCGCCATATCCGCTAGGGTTTCCGGCTGTTGCCGCGCCCAGGCATCCAGTGCCTGGCGTGTGGCTTGCGGGTCGTTGGCCTGGGTGGCGCGCTTGAGGTCGTCGAGCAGCGAGCGCGGGCTCGGGCCGGTTTGCGCGGTGCGCTGCACGGCGGGTTGGCGGCGCGCACGCCACCACAGGCCAAAGCCCAGCAGGGTGGTGCAGATGAAGATCAGTGTACTGAGTTGCCACAGCCACAGGCGGTCATCGTCCGGTGCTGTAATCACGGTCGGCGTGGCAGGCGTGTCCACCACCAGGCTCGGGTTGGTCGCCACTTGCAGGGTGTGGGCGGGCAGGCTGGTGCGTTCGAGGTGGTCTTCGTGGGTGTTCCACCACACCACTTCCACCGCCGGCAGTTCGACGGCGCCAGCGCGGGTCGGCACCAGCGCTTCGCGGTCTTCGCGGCTGCCGGTCAGGCCGTGGTCGTTGTTCTGGTTGGCGAGCACCGGTTGGTCGGGGTAGCGGCGCAGGCCGTTGATGTCGGTGCTGGGCAGGGCCGGCAGTTGCGCGCTGGACAAGCCTTCGGCCTTGACCGTGAGGCTGCGGGTCAGCGAGTCGCCGACTTGTACGTGCTCAGGCTCAGGGTTCCAGGCTTGCGTCAGGGTCAGGCTGCGGGCCGGTATCCAGGGGGCGTCAGCCGGGTACAGCGCCGGCTTGGGCTTGACGTTCAGCGACAGCTCGGCGGAGCTGACGTGAATCAGCTTGCCCGGCTTGGTGCCTTGCAGCGTGTTCTCCTGGGGTGGGCGCGATTCCACCAGCGTGGCGCTGAAGGTCTGCGCCGCAATCACCAAGGCGCCGCTGTGCTGCGGGTAGATCGCGTAGCGGGTCTCGATCACGCCGTGGCGAATGCTGTTGATGACTTTTTCGTAGGTGCGCGACTCGCCCAGTTGCTCGATGCGTGCATCGGGGATCTGCAACGGCGTGAGGCTGCTGTCGTCGTACAGCGACACCGAGTGGTACACGCGCACGGTCAACAAGGCCTGGGCCTGGACGTACACGCTGCTCTGGTCTAGGTTGGCTTCGATGAACACTGGCGCCAGCTCGGCGCTGGTGTTCTGGCTGGCGGTTTCGACCACTTGCAGGCTGATCGGCTGGGTCTTGAGTTCGCCCACTTGCAGCGGCGGAATCACCACCGTGCCGTTTTCCTTGGGCAACAGGGTGATGATCCAGCGCGTGGTGGCGTGGTTATCGCCGCCCAGGGTGGTGAGTTGGTTGATCTGGCGCGTGCCGCTGACTTCGAACTGCGCATCCAGGGGCGACAGGTCGGGTTTGCCGAACTGGGTGACGTCGCTGGATTCCACCGTCAGCTCCACCGTTTCCCCGGAATTGAGGCGGCTGCGGTCGACGCTGGCAACCAGGTTCGCCGCCTGGGCGTGGCCTGCCGTTAACGCGAGCAGGAGCAGAAGGGTGGTGCGGCGGCTCATCGAGTCTTGTCCTGATGTTGTTGCTGTTCGTACCAGAATTTGCGCCGCAGCAGTTCGCCAGGGTTGTCCGGGATCTCCTGCAGCCATTGCTCCAACGCTTGGCGATGCTCGCCGTCAATCCTGGCATCGGCGGGGCGCAGCGGCGGGGTGGTGGTTTGTTCATCACCCAGTTCGCTGCCCGGTACGTCGTTGCCGCCGGCTTTGGGCGTGCCGCCGGTTTGAGTATCGCCCGTGCCGGCCTCGCCCTGGCCTTGGGACGATTGTTCGCCGCCTGAAGCACTTTGCCCGCTTGTGCCCGGTTGCGCAGTTTGGCCGGGTTGGGTGGTTTCGTCATCCTCGTTTTTTTCGGGTTTGGCGGGGTCAGGCTGAGCGTGTTGCTGCATCAGGCTTTCCACCAAGGCTTTGTTTTTCAGCGCCGGTTGCAGGTCGGGCTGGGCTTCCAGCGCCTGTTCGTAGGCGTCGATGGCGGCTTCCAGTTCGCCGGACTTGGCCAGCGCATTGCCTCGATTGTAGTGGGAGTAGGCGTCGTTGCTCAGCGCAAAGCGCTTGATCGCCTCGGCGTAATTGCCCGCCTCATACAGGGCAACGCCTTGCCACTGCGGGTTCTCGAAGCGTTCGGCAGCCTCGGCCGGGCGCTTTTTCTTCAGCAGGTACTGGCCCTGCTGGTCGGGGCGCAGCCACAGGTCTTGAAACTCGAAGGCATAGCTGGGCTGCGGCGCGACCAACAGCAGCAATGGCAGGCAAAACAGCCAGCCGCGGCGCCCGGCGCAGGCGCCAAGCAGCAACAGCGGCAGGAGCAGCCAGTAACCCTGGTCGGCCCAGCTGTCGAGGTGCAACAGTTGGCCGTCGTTGCGCAGGGTTTGCGGGCCATCGAGCAGGTTGAGTTGGCGCAGGTCCTTGTCGTCCAGGCGCGCGGCGCGGTAGTGGCCGCCCATTTCGCTGGCGAAGGCCTTGAGGGTCGGGCTGTCGAGGCGTGGCACCAGGATCGCACCTTGTTCATCCTTGAGGAACTCGCCGCTTTCCTGGGTCACCGGCGTGCCTTCGCGGCTGCCGATGCCGAGGATCGACAAGGTCGGCGCCTGCGCGCCTTGCAACTGCAGGCGGATGCCTTGGCGTTCTTGTTTCGACAGGGACGAGCCGACCAGCAACAAGCGCCCTTGGCCGAGGCCGCCTTGCTTGAGTAAGCCCAGGGCTTTCTCCACGGCGAGGTCGGCGCGATGGCCGGGCACGGGCATGATCGAGGGGCGCAGGGCTTCGAGCAGGTTGCGGCTGGTGGCCAGGTCATCCGACAGCGGCACCAGGGTGTGGGCGCTGCCGGCATACACGACGATGGCGGTCGGTGCGTCGGCGCGCGCTTGCAGCAAGTCATACAGCTTGCGCCGTGCCTGCTCCAGGCGATTGGGCGGGCTGTCGGTGGCGAGCATTTCCGGGGTCAATTCCAGCAGCACCACCAGCGGGTCGGCGGGTTTCTGGCTGGACTGTTCAACCCTTTGCCAGCTTGGGCCCAGCAAGGCCAACACGGCCAGCAGCCAGGCGATGCCGAGCACCACCCACGGCGATTTGCTCTCGCGGCCGTTGCCACCACTGAGCAACACCGCATGAAAGGCGGGCGGCAGGATCATCTGCCAGCGCCCGGCGCGCTTTTGCCGGTGCCACAGCTGCCACAGCAGCCAGCCGAGCAGCGGCAACAGCAACAGCCACCAAGGACGGAACCAGTGCGGCCACAGGTCGATCATCGACGTCTCCGCAAACGCAGGCGTTTGAGGCGCTGGCGCCATTCAGGGTGCTGTTGCAGGAAATTGCCCTGGGTCGAGAGTTTATTAAAGAAGCGCTGCAGCGCGTTGTTGGGCCAGCGTTCCTGGATCACCACCAACATGCTCAGGACCAGCGCGAGGGCCAATGGCGCGCTGTACAGCGCCTGGGCCGGGCGGGCTTGGGTCGGTTGTTGGGCGACGGGCTCAAGCTGGTCGAGGGTTTCCTTGATCTTCTGCAATTCGTCGCCGTCACGGGCACGGAAGTACTGGCCGCCGGTGGCGTCGGCGATGGCTTTCAGCGCGGGCTCGTCCAGGTCCAGGCTCGGGTTGACGCCAAGAATGCCCAGCGAACCGGTTTGCTCTGGATCGGCACCAATGCCGATCGGGTAGATTTTTACCCCTTCTTCAGCGGCCAGGCGTGCGGCAGTCAGCGGGTCGATCTGCCCGGCGTTGTTGGCGCCGTCGGTGACCAGAATCAGCACGCGGCTTTGTGCCGGGCGCTGGCGCAGGCGTTTAAGGGCCAGGCCAATCGCATCGCCGATGGCGGTGTTCTTGCCGGCGATGCCGATGCGCGCTTCATCCAGCCAGGTGCGCACGGTGCGTCGGTCAAAGGTCAGCGGGGCTTGCAGGTAGGCCTGGCTGCCAAACAGGATCAGGCCGACGCGGTCGCCTTCACGGCTTTCCAGGAAGTCGCCGAGCAAGTGTTGCACCAGGCTCAGGCGGCTGACGTCTTCGTCCTGCCAGTGCATGTCGGGGAAGTCCATGGAGCCGGAGACGTCCACGGCGACCAATAAGTCGCGGCCGCTGGCGGCAATCGGTAGGGGTTCGCCGAGCCATTCCGGGCGGGCCGCAGCGGTGAGCAAGAGCAGCCACAGCACCACGAACGGTGCTTGTTGGCGCCAGCCCGGTAGGTTGATCCGCGCACGGCGGCGGGCCAGGCCTTCGAGGTCGGCGAGGTAGCTGACTTTCAGCGCGGGTTCGCCGCTGTCGGCCACCGGCAAGATAAGCCGCATCAACCAGGGCAATGGCAGCAGGGCGAAGATCCACGGCCAGGCGAACTCAAACATGTTTGCGAATCCAGGTGTCGACGGCTTGGGTCAGGCCGGCGATGGCTTTGTCGTCGAGTTTGCATTCGGGTTTGTAAGCGCCTTCTACCAGCACCATCCAGCGTGTGAGGCCGGCGGCCGGGCAGCGGTTGTCGAGGAACGCCAGCCATTTGCGCCCGTTGAGGGTATGGCTCTGGCTGTAGGGGTAGTCGTTGCGGCACAGGCGTTTGAGCAGGCCGTTGAGTTGCTGCAGCCAGGCGCCGGCGGGTGCGCCGTCGTAGGGTTTGGGCATCAAGGCCAGCTCGGCCAGGGCGGTGATGCGCAGCGGGTCCAGCGGTTGTTCGGCGCGAGCCACCGGGCGGCGCGTGGGCAGCAAGCGACGCAAGGACCACAAGCCCCAGCCGAGCAGCGGAACCACCAGCAGCAACAGCCACCAACCCGGCGCAGGCGGCCAGAAGCCGATGGCCGGTGGGGCGATCAGCGGTTGCAGTTGATCGAGGCTGCTCATTGCTTTTTAACCGGGCGTTGCGGGTTGAGGTATTCGCGCAGTTGCTCGACCATTTCGCTCTGAGTGCTTAACGGCATCAGCAGGATTCGCAGCTTCTGCGCGAGTAATTCCCAGCGGGCGATGCGGGCTTCGGCCTGGGCCTTGTAGGCTTGGCGCAAGTCGAAATTCAGTGTGTCCAGTTCCAGCTGCGCGCCGCGCTCGGCAAAACGCAACAGCCCCGCAGCAGGCAGGGCGTGGTCCAGCGGGTCGGAAATCGGCAACAGCAGCAGGTCGCAATGCCGCGACAGCAGGCTCAGCTGTTGCTCGGCACCTTCGGTCAGCGCGCGCTCATCGCAAATCACGATCACCAGGCTGCCAGGGCGCAGCACTTCACGGCCACGGCGCAGGGCCATGCCCAAGGCGTCGGCTTCGGGGCGGCTCTCGGTATTGAGGCTCTGGTTGACGCGCACCAGTCGGTTGAGCAGTTGCAGCAGGCTTTGCTTGCTGCGCCGGGGCTTGATTTCATAGTGCTCGTTGTCGCCAAACACCAGCCCGCCGACGCGGTCGTTGTGGCCCAGCGCCGCCCAACCGATCAGGCTGGCGGCTTGCGCGGCGAGCACCGACTTGAACATCTGGCCGGAGCCGAAAAACAGCCGGCAGCTTTGTTCAACCATGATGAAAATCGGCCGCTCGCGTTCTTCGTGGAACAGCTTGGTGTGCGGCTCCTGGGTGCGCGCCGTCACGCGCCAGTCGATGGTGCGCACGTCGTCCCCAGCCTGGTACACGCGCACCTGGTCAAAGTCGACACCGCGCCCGCGCAGCTTGGAATGGTGCAGGCCGATCAGCGGGCTGCGCTGGCTCGGCGTGGAAAACAGCTGCACTTCGCGCACGCGGTGGCGCATCTCAATCAATTCGCTGAGCGTGACGCGGATCCCATCGCTTGCATTCATGGGGTTCAAGCGACGGCAACGACGTCGAGAATGCGTTGCACCACGCGGTCCTGGTCGATGCCGGCGGCTTCGGCTTCGAACGACAGAATGATGCGATGGCGCAGCACGTCGAACAGCACCGCCTGGATATCTTCCGGGCTCACAAAGTCGCGACCGGCCAGCCAGGCGTGGGCGCGGGCGCAGCGGTCGAGGGCGATGGAACCGCGTGGGCTGGCGCCGTAGGCGATCCACTCGGCCATCTCCGGATCAAACTTGGCCGGGGTGCGCGTGGCCATGACCAGTTGCACGAGGTATTCCTCTACGGCGTCGGCCATGTACAAGCCGAGGATTTCCTTGCGTGCAGCAAAAATTGCCTGCTGGCTGACACGGCGCTCAGGCTTGGTTTCGCCGTTGAGCGCCTCGCCACGGGCTTGTTGCAGGATGCGCCGTTCGACGGCGGCGTCCGGGAAGCCGATTTTGACGTGCATCAGGAAACGGTCGAGCTGGGCTTCGGGCAGTGGGTAGGTGCCTTCCTGCTCGATGGGGTTTTGCGTGGCCATCACCAGAAACAGCGGCGACAACTCGTACGTGCTGCGCCCCACGCTGACCTGGCGCTCGGCCATGGCTTCGAGCAACGCCGACTGCACCTTGGCCGGCGCACGGTTGATTTCGTCCGCGAGCACCAAGTTGTGGAAGATCGGCCCTTGCTGGAACACGAAGCTGCCGGTTTCTGGGCGATAGATCTCGGTGCCGGTGATGTCGGCGGGCAACAGGTCGGGGGTGAACTGGATACGATGGAACTGCGCTTCGATGCCTTCGGCCAACTCTTTGATGGCTTTGGTCTTGGCCAGGCCCGGCGCACCTTCTACCAGCATGTGGCCGTCGGCGAGCAGCGCGATCAGCAGGCGATCGATGAGTTTTTCCTGGCCGAGAATCTGCGTAGAAAGAAAGGTTCGCAGCGCAAGCAGCGCTTCACGATGTTCCATCGATGACGGTTCCTGGAGAGATTGGCCGGGCATTGAGAAAAAAACGCCTGGCCTGGGGGGCTTACTTTAATGCATCGAGGGGTGCGGCGACTAACGGCGCGCGGGGTATTTTTAGGAAAACTTGTAGGAATTTTGTGTGTGCAGCACAAATTGTGCTGAAGGCTTGCCTTGCCCATGTGGGAGCTGGCTCCCACATTTGATCTGTGCGGCAGTTTAGATTCGGGTAAAGGTGCCGGTGCCCTTGAGAATGTTCTGCAAGGTCTCTTCAACTTTAGCCAAATCCGACGCGGCAGTGGCGTGGGTGATCTGCAGCTGATCCTTGCCACCCAACGCGTCGGCGTCCCCGGCGGCCAGTTCAACCAGCAGCGTCGTGTCACTCAGGGTGACCTTCAGCCCATCGAGGGTCGACGGCTCGTAGTCCCAGGTCAGTTCAACCTCATCTTCATCCGGGTAACGGGTGAGCATGAACATCTCGCCGTTTTTACCGTGGCAGCAGAGCATAGCCATGTTGTCTTCTTCGTCGTCGCACGGGGTGGCCATCAGTGCGTCAGTGTTCAGTTGCAGCATGGGAAATCCTGTCAGGGGGAGGGCGCAGCTCGGCAATTGTGCCATTGCGGCGAATTTTGTGCTGCATCATATGTCAGACCCAGTGCATGACCTGACGGGCAATACCAGTCATTTTCGGTACTCCCAGGCTTGAATATAGCCGGATTTTCTTCGGAAAAATCCAGGTTGCCCAAGTCGCAACCTCAAGCCTGCGTACCGATGACCGAATATGTCGCAGCATCGCAAGCAGCTGTCTTCCTACACTCGTTAAGCTGCGCAACGGATGTGCCCTGTGCCGGGAGCCTGACCTGCCCGTCGTACCGTCGCCTGGTAAGGTGCACTTCTTATGGAAGTTGTATGTGACCTGACTGTCTTGTCCAGCTTCACCCACCTGTCACCCTGATTCGTTTATGGTGCTTATTATCCGTACCGACGAACAGCGCTGACGGTCTCCCCGCAAGGGGATAACACGCGACGCTTCCATCAATAACAAGCCCAAGCGGAGTACCACAGATGGCGTTCTTCACCGCAGCCAGCAAGGCCGACTTCCAGCATCAACTGCAAGCGGCACTGGCGCAGCACATCAGTGAACAGGCACTGCCACAAGTGGCGCTGTTCGCTGAGCAATTCTTCGGCATTATTTCCCTGGACGAACTGACCCAACGTCGCCTTTCCGACCTGGCCGGTTGCACCTTGTCTGCTTGGCGCCTGCTTGAGCGCTTTGACCACAGCGCCCCGCAAGTGCGCGTTTACAACCCCGATTACGAACGTCATGGCTGGCAATCGACCCACACAGCGGTCGAAGTGCTGCACCATGACTTGCCCTTCCTGGTGGACTCGGTACGTACCGAGCTGAACCGTCGTGGCTACAGCATCCACACCCTGCAAACCACCGTGCTCAGCGTGCGCCGTGGCAAGAAGGGCGAGTTGCTGGAAATCCTGCCTAAAGGCACCCAGGGCGAAGGCGTCCAGCAAGAATCGCTGATGTACCTGGAAATCGACCGCTGCGCCAATGCCGCCGAACTGAACGTGCTGAGCAAAGAGCTTGAGCAAGTGCTGGGCGAAGTGCGCGTGGCCGTGTCCGATTTTGAACCGATGAAGGCCAAGGTCCAGGAGTTGCTGGACGGTATCGACGCCAGCCAGTTCAGCATCGACGGCGAAGAAAAAGCCGAGATCAAGAACTTCCTGGAGTGGCTGGTGGGCAACCACTTCACCTTCCTCGGCTATGAAGAGTTCGTGGTACGTGACGAGGCGGACGGCGGCCATATCGAATATGACGCCAGCTCCTTCCTCGGCCTGACCAAACTGCTGCGTGCCGGCCTTACCGCCGAAGACCTGCGCATCGAAGACTACGCCGTGGCCTACCTGCGTGAACCGACTGTGCTGTCGTTCGCCAAGGCCGCGCACCCAAGCCGCGTGCACCGCCCGGCTTATCCGGACTATGTGTCGATCCGTGAGATCAGCGCCGACGGCAAGGTCATCAAGGAACACCGCTTCATGGGCCTCTACACCTCCTCGGTGTACGGCGAAAGCGTGCGGGTGATCCCTTATATCCGTCGCAAGGTTGCGGAAATCGAACGCCGTTCGGGCTTCCAGGCCAAGGCTCACCTGGGCAAAGAGCTTGCTCAGGTGGTTGAAGTGCTGCCCCGTGATGACCTGTTCCAGACCCCGGTCGACGAGCTGTTCAGCACTGTGATGTCGATCGTGCAGATCCAGGAGCGCAACAAGATCCGCGTGTTCCTGCGCAAAGACCCGTACGGTCGTTTCTGCTACTGCCTGGCCTACGTGCCGCGCGACATCTATTCCACTGAAGTGCGCCAGAAGATCCAGCAAGTGCTGATGGATCGCCTGAAAGCCTCGGATTGCGAGTTCTGGACCTTCTTCTCTGAATCCGTGTTGGCCCGTGTACAGCTGATTCTGCGGGTTGACCCGAAGAACCGCCTGGACATCGACACGCTGCAACTGGAAAAAGAAGTGGTGCAGGCCTGCCGCAGCTGGCAGGACGACTACTCCAGTCTCGTCGTCGAAAGCTTCGGCGAAGCCCAAGGCACCAATGTGCTGGCAGACTTCCCGAAAGGCTTCCCGGCCGGTTACCGCGAGCGTTTTGCGGCGCATTCGGCTGTGGTCGACATGCAGCACCTCAACAGCCTGACCGAAGCCAACCCGCTGGTGATGAGTTTCTATCAGCCGCTGGGCCAGGTCTCCGGCCAGCGCGAGCTGCATTGCAAGCTCTACCACGCTGACACGCCGCTGGCACTGTCCGACGTGTTGCCGATCCTGGAAAACCTCGGCCTGCGTGTGCTGGGTGAATTCCCGTACCGCCTGCGCCGTGCCAATGGCCGTGAGTTCTGGATTCATGATTTCGCGTTCATCGCCGCCGAAGGCGTGAACCTGGACATCCAACAGCTCAACGACACTCTGCAAGACGCGTTCGTACACATCGTCCACGGCGATGCCGAAAACGATGCGTTCAACCGTTTGGTACTGACTGCCGGCCTGCCATGGCGCGACGTGGCGCTGCTGCGAGCCTACGCGCGTTACTTGAAGCAGATCCGCCTGGGCTTCGACCTCGGTTACATCGCCAGCACCCTGAACAACCACACCGACATCGCTCGCGAGCTGACCCGGTTGTTCAAGACGCGCTTCTACCTGGCGCGCAAGCTCACCGCCGATGACCTGGAAGACAAGCAGCAACGCCTGGAACAAGCGATTCTCACGGCCCTTGACGATGTTCAGGTGCTTAACGAAGACCGCATCCTGCGTCGCTACCTGGACCTGATCAAGGCCACCCTGCGCACCAACTTCTACCAGACCGACGCCAACGGCCAGAACAAGTCGTACTTCAGCTTCAAGTTCGACCCGCGCGCGATTCCTGAGCTGCCTAAGCCGGTGCCGAAGTTTGAAATTTTCGTCTACTCGCCGCGTGTTGAAGGCGTGCACCTGCGCTTTGGCAACGTCGCGCGTGGCGGCCTGCGTTGGTCCGACCGTGAAGAAGACTTCCGTACTGAAGTGCTTGGCTTGGTAAAAGCCCAGCAAGTGAAGAACTCGGTGATCGTGCCGGTGGGCGCCAAAGGCGGCTTCCTGCCGCGTCGCCTGCCATTGGGCGGCAGCCGGGACGAGATCGCGGCCGAGGGCATCGCCTGCTACCGCATCTTCATTTCCGGCCTGTTGGACATCACCGACAACCTCAAAGACGGCGCCCTGGTGCCTCCGGCCAACGTCGTGCGTCATGACGACGATGACCCGTACCTGGTAGTGGCAGCGGACAAGGGCACTGCGACCTTCTCCGACATCGCCAACGGCATCGCCATTGATTACGGCTTCTGGCTGGGCGATGCGTTCGCATCCGGTGGTTCCGCCGGTTACGACCACAAGAAAATGGGCATCACCGCCAAGGGCGCGTGGGTCGGTGTGCAGCGTCACTTCCGTGAGCGCGGCATCAACGTGCAGGAAGACAGCATCACTGTGGTGGGCGTCGGCGATATGGCCGGTGACGTGTTCGGTAACGGCTTGCTCATGTCCGACAAGCTGCAACTGGTCGCGGCCTTCAACCACCTGCACATCTTCATCGACCCGAACCCGAACCCGGCGACCAGCTTCGTTGAGCGTCAGCGCATGTTCGAGTTGCCGCGCTCGGCCTGGACCGACTACGACACCAGCATCATGTCCGAAGGCGGCGGTATCTTCTCGCGCAGCGCGAAGAGCATTGCCATTTCGCCACAAATGAAAGAACGCTTCGACATCCGGGCCGACAAGTTGACCCCGACCGAACTGCTGAACGCCTTGCTCAAGGCGCCGGTGGACCTGTTGTGGAACGGCGGCATCGGTACTTACGTCAAGGCCAGCACTGAAAGCCACGCCGACGTGGGCGACAAGGCCAACGACGCCCTGCGCGTCAACGGCAACGAGTTGCGCTGCAAGGTGGTGGGCGAGGGCGGTAACCTCGGCATGACCCAGCTGGGTCGTGTGGAATTCGGCCTCAATGGTGGCGGTTCCAACACCGACTTCATCGACAACGCCGGTGGTGTGGACTGCTCCGACCACGAAGTGAACATCAAGATCCTGCTCAACGAAGTGGTGCAGGCCGGTGACATGACCGACAAGCAGCGCAACCAGTTGCTGGCGAGCATGACCGATGAAGTCGGCAGCCTGGTGTTGGGCAACAACTACAAGCAGACCCAGGCCCTGTCCCTGGCCGCCCGCAAAGCTTACGAGCGTGCCGCTGAGTACAAGCGCCTGATGAGCGACCTGGAAGGCCGTGGCAAGCTGGACCGTGCCATCGAGTACCTGCCGACCGAGGAGCAGCTCACCGAGCGCGCTTCCACCGGCAAGGGCCTGACGCGTCCGGAGCTGTCGGTGTTGATCTCGTACAGCAAGATCGACCTCAAGGAAGCGCTGCTCAAGTCGCTGGTGCCGGATGATGACTACCTGACCCGTGACATGGAGACCGCGTTCCCACCGAGCCTGGTTGCCAAGTTCGGCGAAGCGATGCGCCGTCACCGCTTGAAGCGTGAGATCGTCAGCACCCAGATCGCCAACGACCTGGTCAACCACATGGGCATCACCTTCGTTCAACGGCTCAAAGAGTCGACCGGCATGAGCCCGGCGAACGTGGCCGGCGCTTATGTGATCGTGCGTGACATCTTCCATCTCCCGCACTGGTTCCGTCAGATCGAAGCCCTGGACCACCAGGTCTGCGCCGACGTGCAACTGGAGCTGATGGACGAGCTGATGCGCCTGGGCCGCCGTGCCACGCGCTGGTTCCTGCGCAGCCGTCGCAACGAGCAGGACGCTGGCCGCGACACCGCACACTTCGGTCCGCACCTGGCGGCGTTGGGCCTCAAGCTCGACGAACTGCTGGAAGGCCCGACCCGTGAAGGTTGGCAGACCCGCTACCTGGCTTACACCGAAGCGGGCGTACCGGAGTTGTTGGCGCGCATGGTTGCAGGCACGACTCACCTGTACACCTTGCTGCCGATCATCGAAGCCGCTGACGTGACCGGGCATGACGCCGCCGAAGTGGCCAAGGCCTACTTCGCCGTCGGCAGCGCCCTGGACTTGCCGTGGTACCTGCAGCAGATCAGCGATCTGCCGGTGGCCAACAACTGGCAAGCCGCGGCCCGCGAAGCCTTCCGCGACGACGTGGACTGGCAGCAACGGGCGATCACCATCTCGGTACTGCAAATGGCCGACGCGCCACAAGACATGGAAGCCCGCGTGGCCCTGTGGCTTGAGCAGCACCAGGACATGGCCGATCGCTGGCGCGCAATGATGGTGGAAATCCGTGCCGCCGTCGGCACGGACTACGCCATGTACGCGGTCGCCAACCGTGAGTTGCTGGACCTGGCGCTGAGTGGTCAGTCGGTGCTGCAACCGGCTTGATCAGGCAGTAAAACAAAAGCCCCCGTATCGTGAGATGCGGGGGCTTTTTGTTGGAACACGATTTATCAAACAACGGGGTCAACGGGGGGAGCAGGCAAGCCAGCTCCCACATTTTGATCTCAACAGGTTAGCGTGTAGCCGCGCCAGCAGGGCCCAGGCAAGGCTGGATGGCTTTCTTCAACCCGTTGTTGTTTGCTGGCAATAAGAACGATGCCGTCAGCGGCTTGCCGCCCTCAGTGGCGGGGGCCAACGAAAGTGTCAGGGTTTGCCCGCGCGAGGCATCGGTGGCCCAGTAGGCTAATTCCTCTCGCGGGACAGAGGTGCTGAGCTCAAAGACCAAACCCATCTGGAACATCCCGCCGTAATTCCAGACGCCACTGACCATGTGTTCGACGGCGGCGCGTGTGCCTGTCGTGATACTCAGTGGCCCATTTGCGCTGGCATCCTTGCCTTCAAATGGGTCGACGTCCCAGCCCAGTAATTGCGGGATGATCTCCAGCGACAGGCCAGCGTTTGGGTTCTGCGGGTGACAGCTGATCACAAGGTTAGCCTTCATATGGTGATCACCGTAAGCGCTGCCACCAAAGGTACGTGCGGCCAACATCGGGCCTTCTGGGTAGGGCCGTTCAAGCAACCACACAGGGTTCGCATCGGTGATGACATGAGTGTCGGTCGCGGCCTTCTCACCTGCTTGTGCAAAGGGAATGAACAAGGCAGCGATTAGCGTAAAGGTCAGGGCATGCATAGAGGTATTCACCGGCGTGTAAGGCTTTCTGGAGTGCCCGCATTGTGCGGATAGTTGGTCATCTGTGCTGTCAGTAAATACGCAAAAAACCTTTCTATCGTATAAACCCTGTTGTGCGATTACGTCATGTATGCGGTAGCCTGCCGTGAGCGGATAGGCCTGGTGCTGATTCATCAGCGTCGTTAAATGAGGGCTGTACTCCAACACAACCAGATCAAGCGAGGCTGTATGCGACTTTGTATTTTCTCAGGTTCAAGCCCGGGCCGGTTGCCGGTGTACTCGGAGATGGCGGCTCAACTGGGCCATGCGCTGGCCAAGGCGGGTATCGGTGTGGTCTACGGTGGTGCCTCGGTTGGCTTGATGGGCGCGGTGGCTGATGCCGCGCTGGCCAGTGGCGGTGAAGTGATCGGTGTGATGCCGGAGTTCCTGGCCGAGAAAGAACTGGCCCACACCGGCCTTCAAGACCTGCGGATCGTCAGCTCCATGCATGAGCGCAAGGCGCTGATGGCTGAGCTGTCCGACGGCTTTATCGCGTTGCCCGGCGGCATCGGTACGTTTGAAGAGTTGTTTGAGGTGTGGACCTGGGCGCAACTCGGGCAGCACGCAAAACCTTGCGCCTTGCTCAACATCAACGGTTTTTACGACGGCTTGGCCACGTTCCTCGACACGGTTGTCAGTGAGGCATTTCTAAAACCCGTGCACCGCGACATGCTCATCGTTGAACCGAACGTGGAGCGTTTGCTGGCCGCGGTGCTGAGTTATCAGGCGCCCAACGTGCCCAAGTGGATCAACCGAGAAGACACCTGAAGGTGCAAAAAAAACGACGCGGTGGTGACCGTCAGTTGAGTTTCAGCAGTTTCGCTTCCAGGTGATCCAGGTGCTGGGTCATCAGGCTGATCGCGCCAGTCACATCACGTTGCTCCAGCGCATCCACAATCGCCACATGCTCCTGCCACGCACAATACGTACAGGCTTGCGCCTCGTATTGGGCAATGATCAGCGAGGTCAGCGGCACCAGGCTGTTGAGGAACTGCGCCAAGGGCGCGTTACGTGCCATCGCGGCCAATTGCAGGTGAAACTCCCCGGACAGCCGAATTGCCGGGCCGCGTTGGTCGCGCTCGATGTACTCACGCTCTCGGGTGATCAGTTCGCGTAACTGGCGGATGTGCGTCGGCGTGGCCTGGGCACAGGCCAGCTGCACCACGGTGATTTCCGTCAGGCGCCGCGCTTCTAGAATCTGCCGTGTTTGCTGGGCATCCGGCGCTGCCACCTGAGCGCGTTGGTTGGGGCGCAGGATGATGACTTGTTGGTGAGACAGTTTTGCCAATACACGGCGAATAACACTGCGGCTGACACCAAAGGTTTCACCCAGGCCTTCTTCGGTAAACCGGCTGGAGGGCGCGATGCGTTGTTCGAGTATGGCGTCGAACAAGCGCGGGTAGATGTCATCCACCGAGGGCTTTTTGCCTGCCACCAGGCGCAGGGCAGGGAGGATGGGGTGGCGTTGCAGGGCGTGGGCGGTCATGGCCTGTCTCCAAAAATTCAGCTGCCCAGATGGTCGTCCGGGATGTTCAAGCGAATGCCCATGCGCAGGCCTTCCTGGAGGATGTGCCGACGCATCTCGGCACTGGCCAGGGCGCTGTTCTTGTTGCGGATAGCGCGCACCACGGCCTCGTTTTCCTGCAGGCGTTCCGCCAGGTGTTCGGGCGAGTTACGCAGCACCTGGGCGCTTTG
Organism: Pseudomonas sp. ArH3a; assembly: GCF_022648765.1. Lineage (NCBI taxonomy): Bacteria > Pseudomonadati > Pseudomonadota > Gammaproteobacteria > Pseudomonadales > Pseudomonadaceae > Pseudomonas > Pseudomonas sp. ArH3a. The sequence continues at coordinate 3,932,872 of NZ_CP080330.1, read as the reverse complement.
CTTGAGGGCGTTGCTGGTCTGTTGCACCACGTTCTGGAAGATCGGGTTGGAGGTCAGCGCGAACAGTTCTTCGTGGAAACCGATGTAGGCGTTCATACCCGCTTCGGCGTCACCGGCATCCAGGGCTTCGCGCATGTCCATCAGGGTCAGGCGCAATTGGCCGACTTCCTTGCTGCTGATGGATTGGGCGACCAGGCCGACAATGAACGGCTCGAGGGTGTAGCGCAGTTGCAGGATGTCTTCCAGGCTGGCATCGGCCACGGCGTCACTGGATTGCGGTTCGCTGACGCTGGTTTCCAGCACCACTACACCTTTGCCGGGCATCGAGCGCACAAGGCCCAGGGTTTCCAGCACGATCACCGCTTCACGCAGGCTTGGGCGGCTGATGCCCATTTGTTCGGCCAGTTCACGCTGGCCGGGCAGCATTTCGCCACGCCGCCACTGGCCGCGCTTGAGTGCGGCGCGCAGTTTTTCTACGACTGAATTGACGACGGTTGAGGTGCTGATCACGTCTACGTCTCCTTGATAGTGCAAATACAATGGTGAGTCTTGTGACGATCCAGTGTGAGAGCTGGCTTGTCTGCGATGACTGACGGTCAGTCAACATCTCTATTGCTGACCCACCGTTATCGCAGGTAAGCCAACTCCCACAGTGGATCTGTGTTGTTTATGAAATCGCTTAAAACTCTTGATGCGCCGGCAGCACCGGCTTCTTGGCCTGGAAGGCATAGCCTTGTTGGCCGTCGAGCACCTTGTTGGCGCGCTGGATATCGATGTCTTTTTCCCAACGGGCAATGGCCACGGTGGCAACACAGTTGCCGATCAGGTTGGTCAATGCACGCCCTATACCCATGAACCAGTCCACCGCTAACACCAGCACCAGCCCGACCACCGGAATCGCCGGGATGGCGGTGAGGGTCGCGGCTAGAATCACCAGCGCCGAGCCCGGAATCCCGTGAGCGCCCTTGGAGGTAATCAGCGACACCAGCAGGATGGTCAGCAAGTCGGTCATCGACAGCGGGGTGCCGGTGGCGTTGGCGATAAACACGATGGCCAGGGTCAGGTAGATCGAGAAACCGTCGAGGTTGAATGAATACCCCGTCGGAATCACCAAGCCTACCGTTGAGCTGCCAATACCCAGGTGCTCGAGTTTACGCATGATCTGTGGCAGCACCGCATCGGATGAGGCGGTGCCCATCACGATCAGCAACTCTTCGCGCAGGTACTTGAGCAACGGCAACATGCGCAGGCCGGACAAGCGCATCACCAGGCCCAGCACCAGCCCGACAAAGGCAAAGCAGGTCAGGTAGAACAAGCCTACCAGGCTGCCCAGGTGTTGCAGCGAATCCAGGCCGTAGGTGCTGGTGGTGAAGGCGATGGCGCCGAACACGCCAATCGGCGCCAAGCGCACGATCATGCCCATGATGCGGAAGATCACGTGGCTCAGCTCGTTAATCAACCGCGAGATGCCCGAAGCGGCTTCGCCCACCAAGTTCAGCGCGCTGCCGAACAGCACTGAAAACAGCAGCACTTGCAGCACGTTGTTGTCGGCGAAGGCGCCGATTACCGAGTTGGGGATCAGGTCCATCAGGAACTGGCTGGTGCCACGGATATGTTGGCCCTTGTCAGCCAGTTCATTCAGGCCGGCGGAGGACAATTGCTCCAGGTGGATATTGGCGCCGGTGCCGATGCCGGTGCTGAAGGCCATGATCAGGCCGATCACCAGCGCAACAGTGGTCAGCACTTCAAAGTAGATCACCGACTTGAGGCCGATGCGCCCGACTTTCTTCAAGTCGCCGGCGCCGGAAATACCGCTGACCACCACGCAGAACACGATCAAGCCAATCAGCATCTTGATCAGCTTGATGAAGCCGTCACCCAGGGGTTTGAGTTGCGAGGAGAATTCGGGAAGGGCCAGGCCGCAGGCGATGCCGAGCATCAGGCCAATCACGACTTGCAGGAAAATCGAACGCGAGCACCATCTGAGCATGGGAGGGATCTCTATTCGGTGCCCTGGTGGTTCCAGGGCTTAATTGTTGTGGTCTTACCGGTAAGTCCAGTGCGTGGCCAGTCTACGCTGGGTTTTTTTGAAATCACAAGTAGATATTGAACGGTTGACAGGTTCCGGTCTGACCAGTTGGTCGGTAAGCGTGATGCTTGAGCGGTTGGTGGTTTGGAAATTTTTTCGCTTATCATCCGCGGCAAGATTGGCGAGGTGATCGATGGACAGACCAGGACTGACCACGCACGCAGGGCAGACGCATTGCGCCTGGCGCACAGCGGCGCCGGAATACCCGCGTTACCACGACCACGAGTGGGGCGTGCCGGTGGCGGATGATATCCAGCTGTACGAGAAGATTTGCCTGGAGGGGTTTCAGGCGGGCTTGGCCTGGATCACCATCTTGCGCAAGCGCGAGCAGTTCCGGGTGGCGTTTGAGGGCTTTGATTTTCGTCGTGTGGCGCGGTATGGCGAGGCGGACATTGAGCGGCTGATGCAGGACCCCGGCATCGTGCGCAATCGGGCGAAGATCGTGTCCACCATCAACAATGCGCGCAGGGCGTGTGAGCTGGTGGATGAAACTGGCTCGCTGGCGCGGTGGGTTTGGGCGTTTGAGCCTAGCGAGGAGGAGCGCCCGGCCGTGGTGGACATGGCTTATTGGACGGGTAATCCGACGTCACCGGCTTCGGTGCGTTTGTCGAAGGCCTTGAAGAAACGCGGCTGGACCTTTGTTGGCCCCACCACGATGTATGCGCTGATGCAGGCGATGGGGATGGTCAATGATCACTTGGACGGCTGTGCTTGCCGACCGCTGATCGAGCAACTGCGGCGGGAGTTCAAACGGCCCTGAGCCCTCGTACCCAGCACCATTCAAACGGTGGGAGTTGGCTTGCCTGCGATAGCGGTGGGGCAGCTCATGCATCTGTGTCTGATGTACCGCAATCGCAGGCAAGCCAGCTCCCACATTGACCTTGTGGTGTGGGGGTTACCGCGCAAGCGGCGTCAGCACCTCAGCTTTTTCATAAGACGATTCACCCACCTTGTAGGTTATCGCCTTTTTACCGCGCGGGAGAAGGCCGCATTGGCTTGGAGCGAGTCGGTGGCAACGTTGCCGACGCTCAAGCGTCGGGGATGAACTGTTTACGGCGGTGCGCGTGGAGTTCAGCGAGCAGGAACGGGTGGACCTGATCATGGCGGTGTCCAGCATCAGTGGCTGGAACCGCCTGGCGGTGAGTTTTCGTCGGCAACCGCCGAACGCTTGATCAGGACAGGAAACCGCCGTCCACATTCAGCGACACACCGGTGGTGTAGCTGGAGGCATCGCTGGCCAGGAACAGCACTGCGCCGGCCATTTCGCTGGGATCGGCCACGCGCTTGAGTGGGATCTGCGCCAGGGCCATCTTCAGGATCGAATCGTTCTTCACCAGCGCCGAGGCGAACTTGGTGTCGGTCAGGCCCGGCAGCAGGGCGTTGCAACGAATGCCGAACGCTGCGCATTCCTTGGCAAACACCTTGGTCATGTTGATCACCGCGGCCTTGGTCACCGAGTAGATGCCTTGGAACACGCCCGGGGAAATCCCGTTGATCGACGCCACGTTGATGATGCTGCCGCCGCCGTTCTCGCGCATCAGCTTGCCGGCTTCCACCGACATGAAGAAGTAGCCGCGAATGTTCACGTCCACGGTCTTCTGGAACGCGCCCAGGTCGGTGTCCAGCACGTTGCAAAATTGCGGGTTGGTCGCGGCGTTGTTGACCAGGATATCCAGGCGGCCGAACTGTTCACGGATGCCGGCGAACACCTGGGTGATCTGCTCCATTTCACCAATGTGGCACGCCACGGCGGTGGCTTTGCCGCCGTCGGCGATGATCGCATCCGCCACGTGCTGGCAGCCTTCCAGCTTACGGCTGGAGACGATCACGTGGGCGCCTTGCTGGGCCAGGAGTTTGGCGATGGCTTCACCGATACCGCGGCTGGCGCCGGACACAAAAGCAATCTTGCCGTCGAGGTCGAACAGGTGGGTCTTGGACATGTGGGGTTCCTTGTTCTTCAAGATAGAGTTCTTGCCGTCAGAGTGCGGATTTACCGATGACATTCAGGCTCATTTGCTCCAGCAGCTTGTTCATGTGGATGAACTGTGCAAAGCGTTTGTCCTGGGTCTGGCCGTGGAAGAAGCGGTAGTAGATCTGCTGCACGATGCCGGCCAGACGGAACAGGCCGTAGGTGTAGTAGAAGTCGAAATTGTCGATCTGAATGCCGGAGCGCTCTGCGTAGTAATCGACGAACTGGCGGCGGGTGAGCATGCCGGGGGCGTTGCTCGGCTGGCGGCGCATCAGTTGCACCGGGGCCGGGTCGGCGGCTTCGATCCAGTAGGCGAGGGTGTTGCCCAAATCCATCAGCGGGTCACCCAGGGTGGTCAGTTCCCAGTCCAGCACGCCGATGATCTGCATCGGGTTATTGGGGTCCAGGATCACATTGTCGAAGCGGTAGTCGTTGTGCACGATGCTGGAGGTCGGGTGGTCGGCCGGCATCTTGTCATTGAGCCAGGCGCGCACGGCTTCCCAGCTCGGGGCGTCGGGGGTCAGGGCTTTTTCGTAGCGGTCGCTCCAGCCGCGAATCTGCCGTTCTACGTAGCCTTCGGGCTTGCCCAAGTCGGCCAGGCCGCAGGCCGCGTAATCCACCTGATGCAGCTCGACGAACTTGTCGATAAAGCTTTTGCACAGTGCTTCGGTCTTGGTCGCGTCCAGGCCCAGTTCCGGCGGCAGGTCGGAACGCAGGATGATGCCGTTGACCCGCTCCATCACATAGAACTCGGCACCGATGACCGATTCATCGGTGCAATGCACGTAGGCTTTGGGGCAATAAGGAAAGCCGTCTTTAAGCTGGTTGAGAATGCGGTACTCGCGGCCCATGTCGTGGGCGGACTTGGCTTTGTGGCCAAAGGGCGGGCGGCGCAACACGAATTCCTGGCCCGGGTACTCCAGCAAGTAAGTCAGGTTGGACGCACCGCCAGGGAACTGGCTGATCTTGACCGTGCCATGCAGGCCCGGGATATGGGCCTTGAGGTAGGGATCGATGAGGCTGGCATCAAGTTCTTCGCCTGGGCGAATCTGGGTCGATTGGTCGTTAAGCGCCATGCTTATCCCTTCTGCTTATTCTAAAGGCCTTGGACTATTGGCTAATCTAATGCGCACCGCCGCCCAGCGACAAGGTCGGGGCGGCTTAATAGGTTAGCGTGTTGGATGATGATCAGCGGGCCTGATGTGCTCAAATCACCAGCATCGCCCGGCCACCGGGGTTGCAGGACAGGTTGGCACCGATTTCAACTTTTGCCAGGTCAATGCCAAGGCCGGCGAGCAGGTTGTTGACGATGGGGTCGAGCAGCGGGCCGAGCAGCCCGGCAATCAGCCCGCCCAGGGTCGAGAGCAAGCCGTTGAGCAGGCTTGTGACGATGCCCAGCACGACGCCCAACAGGCTGGCCATTTTCGGCGGGTGGTTGATCAGTTGGATGCCGGTGAGTGTTTCCCTCAGGCTGCTGACCACATTCGAGGCGGCGAACTGATAATACGTCGGTGGCTGATTCACCGCCGGCGGGTGGGTGTAGGTGTGTGCGCGTTGGGTCCGGGCCACACTGCTGTCGACGCGGATGCCCAGCCCGCCGGCCGCGAATGCCTGTCGGTCGCCACAGAGTCCCGTGCCGCGCTTGCAGGTCTTGGTGCCGATATCCACCACCGGGTACTCGTCGACTTGCAGTGTTTGGGTGGACGAGAACAGATTCTTGGGATCAACCTGGCCAATCATCGCGCGTAAGGCCGAGGTTTCACCGAGCACCGACAGTGCCTTGTTATCGCCGTCGCAACTGTAGCCGCTGACCTTGGCGCTGCCACCGGCGGCTTCCAGGGCAATGTCGAGTTTGTCGCCGATTTCAAGGCTGGTGACCAGGCAACAATTGGGGTCAAGCAGCCCCAACAGGCCGCCCAGCACGTCATTCAGCGCTTGCACCACGCCACCCAACACATTGTTGACCAGCGTGACGATGGGTAACTTCACCGAAATCAGGGTGCGCACTTGAGCGGTACGGACAAAGATGGGCTGTGTGGCGATGTTCTTCGGGTCGCCGATGCTTGAGAGCTGCGCCGGCTCGATCACTTTGGTGCTGACGGTGACGCCGATCAGCCCCAGCACATCCACCGGCAGTTCCACGGCGACCGCGCTGGCCTTGTTCGACAGCTGCACGAAGCCCTGAATCAGGTTGAACAGTTGCAGCTTCACATCCAGCGCACTTTTGTCCGTGCCGTTCTGGATGTTGATCAGGTCGCCCAAGTGCAGGATCTGCGTGCCCGGCGCGATCAGTTTGATGGCTTCCAGGTTGTTGATCACCACCTTGACCGCGTCACCGCCCAGCTTGAGTACATCGATGGCGGCCTGGATCAACTGGCCGACGGTGGCGTCGGTCTTGAGCAACTGGTCGTAGTTGCCGGCGCTGACGTTCAAGCGGATGGCCAAGGCATCCAGGTACTTGAGCAAGCTGATATTGGTGTTGATCAAGCCGTTCCAGCCCACCGCGTCGAGTTGCAACGTGCCGCCCAGCAAGCCGCCGATCAGGGCGTTGAGGGCGACGGACTTGGTGCTGTCCACGGTCAGCAAAGTGCTGCGCACGGTGAGTGATGCCACCGTCGGAGTCGGCGCGGCGGCGACCGCCGTGGCGCTCAAGAGCGTCATCATGGTGATGGGTTTAGCCGAGAACAGCATGAGCAAGCCATGGGCGAGGCTGGTGTGCACACGGTGGGTGGCAATCACCCGGATGGCATCGGTTTTGGCGGGGTCGGCGCTGAAGGTGCGCATAAAGTCCGCACCGGTGGCCAGGGTGCCGCAGGCGACAGCCAATGTGCGATTGGCGTCGACCTTGAAGGCGTTGCGCGCTGCGCTTTCAGTCGCAAACTGCGTGGCATTGTTAGTCGGCGCCGCGCACTTGCCGCTGCGGCTCACCGCTTCCAGCGCCGCCGTATCGGCCACGCGCTGCAACTTGCGCTTCTCCAGGTACAAGCGGCCGCTGTCGACCACCAGCAACATAAACAACAGCGCGATCCCAAGGGTAACCGCGCCGATCAAGCCGATGGCCCCGCGTTGGCGGGCCGGGCCGAGTCCATGGCCAAACATTCTGCGTTCCTTCGCCGGTCATGCACCGACGTCCTGAGCATACCCGCAGAGCAGTGTAGTCAGGTTTCGCGTCGGTGCTGGCTAAACGCTATTGTTTGCGTGGCGGCAGGTTTACGGGTGTAAGCACGGGCCGACCGGCGAAATACTCCACCAAGTTGTCAGCCACGCGCTGCACGGTGTCGTGGGCGGCTTCCGGCGACAGGCCGGCGACATGCGAGGTGAGCACGGTATTGCTCAGGCGCTTGAGGGCGTCGGGCACTTTGGGTTCGTCGTCGAACACGTCCAGCGCTGCACCGCCGATACGCCGTTGCTCAAGAGCTGCCACCAGATCGTCGGTCACCACCACACTGCCGCGCCCTATGTTCACCAGGTAGCCGTTCGGCCCCAGCGCGTCCAAGGCGTGGCGATCAATCAGGTGACGGGTGCTCGCACCGCCGGGCGTGGCCAGTATCAGAAAATCCGAGGTGCGCGCCAATTCCACGGCGGTGGCGCAGTAGGTGTAGTCCACATCATCGCGGGGCTGGCGGTTGTGATAACTCACCTCCATGCCGAAGCCCAGGGCCGCACGCTTGGCGATCTCGATGCCCACCGCGCCGAGCCCCAGAATGCCCAGTTGCTTGCCGCCCAGGGAAGGGCGCATCACCTTTGGCCACTCGCTGCGCCGCACGGCCGCGTCGTTCTGGGGAATACCGCGCACCAGTGACAGCAGCAACGCCATGGCGTGGTCGGCCACCGACGGCGCATTCACCCCGGCGCCGTTGGTCACCACGATCCCACGGTTGCTCGCCGCCTGCAGGTCCACATGCTCGTAGCCGGCACCGATCACGCAGATGATCTCCAGCAGCGGCAGTGCGGCGATTTCCTCGGCATACAGCCCCAGCGGGCCACGGGTCAGCACCGCCTTGATCTGCCCACCGTGGGCCTTGATCGCCTGGGCGCGTTCCGCCGGCGTCGGCGCCAGAATCACATGAAAATCATTGCTCTCGATGATTTGCAGGTATTCGTTGATGGTTTCAACCAGGACCAGAACAGTGGTGGTCATCGGAAGGCTCTTCCTGAAGGGTTTGAGAGGATGAGTATGCGGGATTTGTAAGACGGAACGTTTTGTTCAGTCGTAAAAATCCCGCAGAGGGTCGTTAGTTAGAACTCAATACTTCGCGCTGTCACCCGCTTCGCAAACGCCCCCGCCAGGGTCGCATTGTGATGCGCGATGATTGCCTCGGCCGACAGCAGCGGGGTGTCCATGCAGGTATGGCCATCCTCCGGCAATATGACCGAAAACCCAAGTTCCACGGCTACTCGGCAAGTGGTGTCGACACAGAACTGCGTTTTCATCCCCACAATCACCAATTCATCGACCTGCTTCGCCGCCAATTGCTGCGCCAAATCAGTGCCCCAAAAGCAGCTGGGGCGGGTTTTATTGAACAGATGGTCGCGTGCCGCGTCGACATTCAGCCCCGGCCACAGCTGCCAGAGAGGGCTGCCAGCTTCAATCGGTGAACCTGCCGGGCCGGTGTGGCGGGCCACGAAGATCGGCGCGTTGGCTGTGCGGGCGCGCTGGATCAGTTGGTTGATGGTACCCAGCACGCGCTCGCGTTCGAAGGGTTTGTCCGGCCCATCGTATAAACCGTTTTGCATATCGATGATCAGCAGGGCGTTTGCCATGGTCTTGCTCCTTGCAGTGGCCAGGTGGCGGGGCAATAAAAAGGCCCCGTCCATTGCTGGCGGGGCCTTGGGTTGTATCCGGGATGTTTCTAGCTCAAGCACCCACAGCAACCGCACGACCCGCCATAAGCGGTCGTGGTGGTGGTGCGAGTGAGGCACAGCTGAATAAGGTTCATGGCCCGATCATGCTGGCGTGGTCGCACGGCTGTCAACGGTCGCTTCCGAATTCTTCACGGGCAGCAGCTTGGTTCGTGTGGCTTCCAGGAATTCGTCTGACGGGCCACTGCCGCGTGCCGCACGCGCCAGGGTGACTTCTGCCAGGCGCGGGACGATGACCTGCCCGATGCCCATGGTTATATTCCAACTGACGACTTCCACTCCGGCAGGAGGAAATACTGTGTGAAACTCCTGCTTGGCCAGTTGTGCTTTCAGTGCGCTTAACGGCCGTGACTGATCATGTTTAAGAAACACCGTTAACATGACCGCGTTATCAGACTTTGGTGGTCAACCACTAAGGGGAAGAGGCCAGCGTATAGACGTCTGATCCTGGCTCCCCTTGTTTTGCGTAAATTTCGGGTGAGCTAAATATTCCAGCAAGAAACAGTCCGGCAAAAACCGTAGTGAGTCTTTGTATTGTTAGAACGCCTAAAAGTGTTAAATAAGAATCATTTTTTTGCACTCGGTGAGGGTTGGGGAGTAGTTAGGAACTCAGACGCTGCTCAACAGGTATGTGTATTTCCGTAACATGTATATACAGCTGTTGTTGCGGATTCTTGGTTTGGAAAAGTATGTCTGAATTTTTTATTTGGCTCTTTTTGAAAGTTTGGAGTTATAAGGGGGGCTCCGATAAACGTGTCGCACCGCGTCGGCAGGTGGAAAACGCGGCCGATGCGCCATGTATTAAGGGCGTTTTCGCCAGGCCTTCCGTGTTAAGTGCGCAACTCGCCCATACCCAGCAGCTGTTTTCCAGCCCTCCACCGGTTTGACAGGCCGAACAGCGTGGTCAACCCAACAGTGGGATCACATCGAAGCGTGCTGAAAATACCTACTCAGCAATCGCTATGTCTTCAATAGGCGCCTAATACCTCACTATTAATCTTTTCGCGTCCTAGTGCTGCGTTGTCAAGTGATGGTTGCAACTATTCATGAATTAAAAATTACCTGAGCACCCGACTTGCGCCTAGACTCCGACATGTCACTGCATAGCTTCTGCTAATGATCCGAGAATTGCCGCCGTTGTGTGGCTTGGTTTTGTCCCCTCCCTAGGACTCATAGCGCTATGAACGCAGCTAAAACATCGCGGACGCTTTACGGCTTGTTGATTCTGATCGCCATAACATTCGTGGCTTTGGTTTATACGTTTTACTCGATAAAGCTCTCCTCCAAGGACTTATTGGTCTCCAGCGAAAAGCGCTACCACTCTTACTTACTGGCAGATGAGTTGCGGCAGAGTTCTGATGACCTGACGCGGCTGGCCCGAACTTATGCCGTCACGGCCGATCCTGAGTACGAACGCGAATACCTGCAGGTTCTGCAGATCCGCAACGGTAAAGCCCCTAGACCTGAGGGATACCATCGAATCTACTGGGATTTTGTTGCTGCCGGTAATCTGAAACCAAGGCCAGATGGTGAAACAGTTGCATTGAATGAGCTCATGCGTCGTGCGGGCTTCAACGATGCCGAGTTTGCGAGGCTTAAAGAGGCTCAGGATAAATCCGACGGTTTGGTCCAGCTTGAAACCAAGGCAATGAATGCCGTCAAAGGTAAATTCATTGACCCTCAGGGCACTTACTCAATCAACGCTGCACCTGATTTGGCGTTGGCGCGTGACCTGTTGCACGGCCGCGAATATCACCAGTTCAAAGGGCAAATCATGAAGCCCGTTGACGAGTTTTTCGGCTTGGTGGAGGAACGTACCGATCAACAGGTCACCGTCGCGGATAATACGCTGTCTCTGTTCCAGAACCTGTTTATTGCCGTGCTCCTGGCGTTGATCCTGGAAATTGCTCTGTTGGTTATGCTCGGGCGAAAGCAAATGCTAGCGCAACTGGGTGGTACACCCGCTGTGCTGGATAAGATTTTGAGCGAAATCGCCAATGGCAACCTCGGGGTCCTGATTCCCGACGCGCCCGCCAATAGCGCGATGTCTAGTGTCCGGGTGATGAGTACAAAGCTCAGGGAGCTGATCGGCCAAGCACTGGTAACCAGCGCACAACTCAATGTCGCGGTTGGCCAAGTCACGCAGGTTGTTGAAGGGACGGCCGAGAGAGCGGTGCAGCAAAATGAGATGACCGATATGGTCGCCACGGCGGTGCATGAAATGGGCCTGACGGTGCAAGAGATTGCACGTAATGCCAGCAGCGCAGCGGAGGCCTCAAACAGCGCTCGCTCCGAAGCTCAACAGGCCAGCCAAATGGTTGGCAGTTCGACGGTGCATATCGAGCAAATGGCCGACGGCATTGGCCATGCAGCAAAATCGGTCAGTGCGTTGGCCGAACAAATAGCGACGATTGATCAGGTGCTGGCCGTTATTCGTGGGATATCGCAGCAGACCAATCTGTTGGCCCTGAACGCTGCTATTGAGGCTGCCAGGGCAGGGGAGATGGGCCGAGGTTTTGCGGTTGTTGCTGACGAGGTGCGCACGCTTGCTGGACGTACTCAGGGTTCTACTGACGAAATTCAGGGGATCATCCAGAACCTCAAGCAAGGCGCGGAGGCCGCAGTCAGCTCAATGAGTTCTGGCCAAGCAGCCACCGGTACCGGCGTTGAGGCGAGCGAAAGTACCAACCGCTTGCTGCAAACTATCTCCAGCCAGATTGAGCACATCAGCGATATGAACCGCCAAGTGGCGACTGCCACGGAAGAGCAATCGTCAGTAACAGAGGAGATCAATCGTAATGTACAGGGGATCGCCGACCTTGCAACCACCACCAATAGCGAGGTGCAACGCTGTCGCGAAGATTGTCGTACGCTGCGTGGGCTATCCGAAAACCTGACGAAGCAGATGGGTAGTTTTCGGCTCTAAATGTCGGCTCTTTTTTGAACGCCGTTTTGCTGAAGGTGTTTAAAAGGGAAGCTTCAATTTCACCGATTCGCAAGGGTTCATCTCCCCCTCCATACGGCAGAAAGTCCAAGATTTCTGTCGTTGCGAGGCCAGCTAACCTAGGATCGTGAAGATAGTCCAAAAATCCTGAAACCGTGTGAAACCGTCGCCTGCGGCCGCCCTTGAGCGGCCGCACCGCATAACCACTCCTCAGCTAAGTCTTTGCTTATTCACGAGAATCCCGGACAATCGCGCGCTTGTTATGGCTGGGGCGCTGCCTGTCAGGTTTTTCTGACTCGTCCCGGCTGTGGAAATGCGGAGATCCGACCGGATGAATGATCAGGCCAATAGCGTCGACGAACGCTATGCAACGACACCTGCAACCCTCACAAGCTGGAGCCGCCAGGACACTACCTGGATGCTCGGGCTGTTCGGCACCGCCATCGGCGCCGGCACTTTGTTCTTGCCTATCAACGCGGGCCTCGGGGGCTTCTGGCCGCTGGTGATCCTGGCATTGCTGGCCTTCCCGATGACGTTCTTTGCCCACCGCGGCCTGACCCGTTTCGTCCTGTCCGGCCGTGAAGGCTCCGACATTACCGACGTGGTTGAAGAACATTTCGGCGTTAAGGCCGGTGCGCTGATCACCTTGCTGTACTTCTTCGCGATCTTCCCGATCCTGCTGATCTACAGCGTGGCGCTGACCAACACGGTCAGCAGCTTTATGGAACACCAACTGCACATCATGCCGCCGCCACGCGCGATCCTGGCGTTTGTGCTGATCCTCGGCCTGTTGGCCGTGGTGCGTTGTGGCGAGCAAGTGATCGTTAAGGCCATGAGCCTGATGGTGTATCCGTTTATCGTCGCCTTGCTGTTCCTGGCGGTGTACCTCATCCCGCATTGGACCGGTGGCATCCTCAGTACCGCCAATCAAGTCCCGGCCCCCTCGGCGTTGCTCAACACGCTGTGGCTGGCGATTCCGGTGATGGTGTTCTCGTTCAACCATTCGCCGATCATCTCAGCCTTCGCGGTGGACCAGAAGCGCCAGTACGGCGCCAACGCTGATGAGCGCAGCTCGCAGATCCTGTGCCGCGCGCACCTGTTGATGGTGGTGATGGTGCTGTTCTTCGTGTTCAGCTGCGTGCTGACCTTGTCGCCGGCGCAGTTGGCCGAAGCGAAAGCGCAGAACCTGTCGATCCTGTCGTACCTGGCCAACCACTTCGACAACCCGACCATCGCCTTCGCCGCGCCGTTGATTGCGTTCGTAGCGATTGCCAAGTCGTTCCTGGGCCACTACATCGGCGCCAGTGAAGGCCTCAAGGGCCTGGTGCTCAAGACCGGTCGCCGCCCGGCGGCCAAATCCCTGGACCGCATGACCGCTGCCTTCATGCTGGTGGTGTGCTGGATCGTCGCCACGCTCAACCCAAGCATTCTCCGCATGATCGAGACCCTGGGCGGCCCAATCATCGCGTCGATCCTGTTCCTGATGCCGATGTACGCGATCCGCAAGGTGCCGGCCATGGCCAAGTACCGTGGGCAGGCGTCCAACGTGTTTGTCACCGCCGTAGGCCTGGTCGCGATTACTGCGTTGATCTATTCGCTGCTGTCCTGAAGGCAGCATGGGCTGCTTGTGAGCGCTGTTGTGGCGAGCGGGCCGGCAAGCCCGCTCGCCACAAAGGATCTGTTGTAGCGGGTTGCACACAACAAGGTCGATTCGCGTACTGCGCGAATCGGCTTTTTTTTGCGTACGAAAAAATCGGCCCGGCAATGCGGGCTAAGCTGTCGGCTTATTGGTTCCCTTTTGGAGACACTCATGGCCCGGCCCCGTCCGCAACTGGTCACAAGCAAGCTGGAAAAGTTGCACCCCACTCAATTGACGGTGGGCATGGCTGAAGTCGCCAGCAAACGTGAAGCCTGGACCAAGCTCAAGCGCAAGGAGCGCGCCGCTGCGCTCGACAAGCACTGGTTTCCTTGTGTACTGGGGCCGGACGGGCGCTATTACATCACCGACCATCACCATTTCGGCCTGGCGCTGTTGCTGGAAGACGTCAAAAGCGTGTCGCTGCTGATGCTCAAGGACTTATCGTTCGTGGAGCGCAGCACGTTCTGGAATGTCATGGCGTTCAATCAATGGGTGCACCCCTATGATGCGCGCGGCCTGCGGCGTACCTATGAAGCCATTCCGCGCAAGATTACTGACCTGCAGGACGACCCTTACCGCAGCCTCGCGGGCCTGTTGCGCACGGCCGGTGGTTACGCCAAGGACGCGACACCGTTCAGCGAGTTTCTGTGGGCGGATTTCTTCCGTAGCCGTATTGGCAGCGATGTGGTCAGCCAGTTAAACGCCAAGCTGCTGGGTAAGGCCATGACCCTGGCGCGCAGCCAGGAAGCACGCTATTTGCCAGGATGGGTTGGTTCGATTGAAAACTGAAAGCATTCCGCCGGCTGTTGCACCGAACAATCGTACACAAGACATCCTCGCCGGTTTATCCATTGCCGGTTTGCTGCTGCCCGAAGCCGTGGCGTATTCCAGCATCGCTGCGCTGCCGCCCCAGGCGGGTGTTATCGCTTTGTTTGCCGGGCTGGTGTGTTACGGCCTGTTCGGCACCAGCCGTTTTGCAATTGTCTCGGCCACCTCGTCCTCGGCGGCGGTATTGGCGGCAGCCACTTCAAGTCTGGCGGGTGATGATCCCGCGCTGAGGCTGTCCCTGGCATTCGGGCTGGTGCTGATCACTGGGGTACTCTTCTTGCTGGCCGGGCTGTTCAAGCTCGGCGGCGTGACGTCGTTTATCGCTAAACCCGTACTGCGCGGGTTTGCCTTCGGCCTGGCGCTGACCATCATCCTCAAGCAGCTGGCCAGCGTGGTCGGTGTGCACCTGAGCGACAACAACCTGATCCGTTTTCTGCCGCAGCTGATGGAGCAGCTACCGCGTTGGAACTGGGCGGCGGCGCTGGTCGCGGCGGCGGCATTGGTGGTGTTGTGGCTGTGCGCGCGTATTCCGCGCCTGCCGGGCGGGCTGCTGGTGGTGATCCTGGGAATCATCGCCGGGCAGTACCTGGATCTGCAGGCCCACGGTGTGGGCTTGATCGGCATGATCGACCTGCGTTTGGAGTTGGGGCATTTGCCGGTTCTGCCATTCGCCGATTGGCTGCGCCTGGGCGAGTTGGCGTTTGCCTTGGTCATGATCTTGTATGCGGAGTCCTACGGCTCCATCAGTTCGTTCGCGCTTAAACATGGCGACCGGGTGTCATCCAATCGTGACTTACTGGCGCTGGGTGCGGCGAACCTGATATCCGGGTTGTTTCACGGCATGCCGGCCGGCGCGGGCTATTCGGCAACCTCGGCCAATGAGGCGGCCGGCGCGGGCTCGCGTTTTGCCGGCATCGTTGCGGCGTTGGTGGTGTTGGTGATCGTGTTGACGGTGTTGCCGTATGTCGCGTTGACGCCGGAGCCGGTGCTTGCGGCTATCGTCATCTACGCGTTGGGCCGTGGTTTGAGCCTGCAGCCCCTGGGGCGCTACTTTGTGTGGCGGCGCGACCGGTTGCTGGTGATCTGTGCGGTGGCGGCGGTGTTGGTGCTGGGCGTGCTGGATGGCTTGCTGGTGTCGGTCGCGATCAGCGTGGTGCTGATGCTACGCCAGATGTCGGCGGCCGAAATCCAGGTGCTTGGGCGCCTGGGCGACAGTCATGATTTTGTTGATTGTCAGCATCATGCCGATGCAGTGGCGGTGCCCGGCCTGTTGATCGTGCGGCCCAGCGAGGCGCTGTTCTTTGCGAATGCCGAGCGCATCCTGGGTGCGGCGTTGCGCCTGATGCGTCAGTCAAAAGTCGAGACGGTGGTGCTGAGCCTGGAGGAGTCGCCCGACCTGGACGGCACCAGTATCGAAGCGCTGGCGGCGTTTTTTGCGCAGGTGCGCGGGGAGGGCAAGCGCTTGGTGCTGGCGCGCGTACGGCATGAGGCGCTGGAAGTGCTGCAAGCCTTGCCGGAAGCGGTTGCGCCACAGGTCCTGCTCAGTGGGTTGAGCGTTGACGGCGCTGTGCAGTTGGCGCTGCAGACCCGGCCCTGAGTGTGCTGAGCGTGACGCAGAGCGTCACATCCCTCTGTGGCGAGCCGACAAGCCCGCTCCCACAGGTGTTTTGGGGTGGAGGCTGTATTCCAGGCATAAAAAAACGCCGCGTACCTTGCGATACGCGGCGTCTTTTACATCAACACACCCTTAGGCTTGAAGCACCGGGATGTTTGCGCTTGCTGCGATTTTACGGAACTCGGCGATCTGGTCGAAGTTCAGGTAGCGATAAACTTCGCCGGACATGGTGTCCAGCTTGGCCGCGTAGCCCATGTACTCTTCGACGGTCGGCAGGCGACCCAGGGTGGAGGAGACTGCCGCCAGCTCAGCCGAAGCCAAGTAAACGTTAGCGCCATCACCCAGACGGTTCGGGAAGTTACGGGTCGAGGTCGACACAACGGTCGAGTTCGGCTCTACCCGTGCCTGGTTACCCATGCACAGCGAGCAGCCCGGCATTTCCATGCGCGCGCCAGCTTTGCCGTAAATGCCGTAGTAGCCTTCTTCGGTCAGTTGGTGAGCGTCCATCTTGGTCGGCGGCGACAGCCACAGACGGGTTGGCAGCTGACCCTTGACCTGTTCCAGCAACTTACCGGCCGCGCGGAAGTGACCGATGTTGGTCATGCACGAACCGATGAACACTTCGTCGATCTTCTCGCCGGCAACACTGGACAACAGACGGGCATCGTCCGGGTCGTTTGGTGCGCAGAGGATTGGCTCGTTGATTTCAGCCAGGTCGATCTCGATGATTTCAGCGTATTCCGCGTCGGCATCGGCTTCCAGCAAGTCAGGGTTGGCAACCCAGGCTTCCATCGCTTGGGCACGACGTTCCAGGGTACGTGCATCGCCGTAGCCTTCGCCGATCATCCAGCGCAGCAGGGTGATGTTGGAGTTCAGGTACTCGGTAACCGAATCTTTCGACAGCTTGATGGTGCAACCGGCAGCCGAACGTTCAGCCGAGGCGTCGGACAGCTCGAAAGCTTGTTCCAGCGTCAAGTCGTTCAGGCCTTCGATCTCCAGGATGCGGCCGGAGAAGGCGTTCTTCTTGCCTTTCTTCTCTACAGTCAGCAGGCCAGCCTGGATCGCGTAGTAAGGAATGGCGTGAACCAGGTCACGCAGGGTGATGCCAGGTTGCATTTTGCCTTTGAAGCGCACCAGGATCGATTCCGGCATGTCCAGTGGCATAACGCCAGTGGCTGCGGCAAATGCGACCAGGCCAGAACCGGCCGGGAACGAGATGCCCATCGGGAAACGGGTGTGGGAGTCACCACCGGTACCGACGGTGTCCGGCAGCAGCATGCGGTTCAGCCAGCTGTGGATGATGCCGTCGCCTGGACGCAGCGATACACCGCCACGGGTCATGATGAAGTCAGGCAGGGTGTGGTGGGTGGTCACGTCGATCGGCTTAGGGTAAGCCGCGGTGTGGCAGAACGACTGCATCACCAGATCGGTCGAGAAGCCCAGGCACGCCAGGTCTTTCAGTTCGTCACGGGTCATAGGACCGGTGGTGTCCTGGGAGCCCACGGTGGTCATCTTCGGCTCGCAGTAGGTGCCAGGACGAACGCCTTTGCCTTCTGCCAGACCGCATGCGCGACCCACCATTTTCTGCGCCAGGGTAAAGCCCTTGTCGCTCTCAGCCGGAGCTTCCGGCAGCTTGAACAGGGTCGAAGGCGGCAGGCCGAGTTCAGTACGTGCCTTCTCGGTCAGGCCACGGCCGATGATCAGCGGGATACGGCCGCCGGCACGGACTTCGTCCAACAGTACCGGGGTCTTCATTTCGAAGGTGGTCAGGACTTCATCGGTGCCGTGTTTGCAGACTTTGCCAGCATGCGGGTACAGGTCGATCACGTCGCCCATGTTCATGTTGGTAACGTCGAACTCGATTGGCAGTGCGCCGGCATCTTCCATGGTGTTGTAGAAGATTGGAGCGATCTTGCTGCCGAAGCAGAAACCGCCAGCACGCTTGTTCGGCACGTAAGGAACGTCGTCGCCGAAGAACCACAGTACCGAGTTGGTTGCCGATTTACGCGAGGAGCCAGTACCGACCACGTCACCGACGTAGGCGATTGGGAAACCTTGGCCGCGCATCTCTTCGATCTGCTTCATCGGGCCGGTCTTGCCTTGCTCGTCCGGCACGATGCCTTCGCGCGCCATTTTCAGCATGGCCAGGGCGTGCAACGGGATGTCAGGGCGGGACCAGGCGTCCGGGGCAGGGGACAGGTCGTCGGTGTTGGTTTCGCCGGTGACCTTGAACACGCGCAGGCTGATCTTGTCGGCCAGGGTCGGGCGGTTCTTGAACCACTCGCCGTCAGCCCAGGACTGCAGCACGGCTTTAGCGTGTTCGTTGCCGTTCTTGGCTTTTTCGGCCACGTCGTGGAACGCATCGAACATCAGCAGGGTGTGCTTGAGTTGGGCAGCAGCGACAGGCGCCAGCGTGGCGTCGTCCAGCAGCTCGACCAACGTCACGATGTTGTAGCCGCCTTGCATGGTGCCGAGCAGTTCAACAGCGCGTTTTTTGTCGATCAGGGGGGAAGTGGCTTCGCCCTTGGCCAGGGCAGACAGGAAACCGGCCTTGACGTAGGCAGCTTCGTCAACGCCTGGTGGAATGCGGTTGGTGATCAGGTCAACGAGGAATTCTTCTTCGCCAGCCGGGGGATTTTTCAGCAGCTCGACCAGGCCTGCGGTTTGTTCGGCGTTAAGCGGCTGGGGAACGATACCCAGTGCTGCACGCTCTTCGATATGTTTGCGGTAGGCTTCAAGCACAGTTATTACCCTCATCAGTGGTCCCACGGGACGCTCATCCAGAAATGAACGGCACGCATGCGCTCGGGGGCTTTTTGGGCCGCAAAGCCAGCGCTGCCGGCATTCCTCACAGAAGCTGCTTTCAAAGTTTTACGCCTGCAGAACGGAGCTGATGAGGGTTGGCGCTGGCATTTACCTACCGGGTAATAACCATCGCCAACACCGTTCTGAAGGAACGACTGTGCTCGTGACGCTTTGAAAACAGCTTCCAGCGGATTATTGGCGCCTTACAAGGCCGGATGATTCTACGGCAAAAAAAATCTAAAGGTAAGTTGCCTAACCAAGTTTGCTGGGTGATCAACCTTAGACAAAGGGCTAACATGACGCATCGTTTCGCTGAGTTGTGTGCCGCTGCCCATGTCCAACCAAACCATCAAGACCCCCTGCGTCGGCCTGTGCTCCACGGTCTACGGCGATCTGGTATGCCGAGGCTGCAAGCGCTTCCACCACGAAGTGATCCAGTGGAACGGCTATAACGAAGAGGAAAAACGTGCGGTATGGCTGCGGCTTGAGCAGCTGTTGGTGCAGGTGATGGCCGGCAAACTGGAGGTTTTCGACCCCAAGATGCTGCGCGGGCAGTTGGAGCAGCGCAAGATTCGCTTTGTGCCGCACCAGTCCGAATACTGCTGGGCCTACCAGTTGATCGCCCGCGGTGCGCGGGAGATTTCCAACCTGGAGGCCTATGGCATGGTGCTGATGCCGGAGTTTCGCGATTGGGCGTTGCCGGAACTGCGCGATGCGATTGATCGGGAGTTTTTTATCCTGTCGGAGGCGCATTACCAGCGCTATATCGCCCCGGGCTTTTTGAAAGACGCGCTGGGACGCTGACTGAGGCGGTCAATGTGGGGGCTGGCTTGTTGGATCGCCGCATTAGGTATCTACACATCTTTTTATGGGTTGAATTCTTTGGTTGTCGCGGGGGGCGCTGGGTACATATCCGTTGCTGCGGTAACGGCTTCGTATGGTTCCGCCCTTACGGCGGGTCACTTTTGGAAAAGAGCCCCAAAAGTAACCAAAAGGGCTCTTGCCCCACCACTCGGCACCTCGCCTAGGCTCGGTGTGCCCTCACGCAGGCTTTGGAGCGGGGGCCGCCGCCATGGGCCATCCTTGGCCCATCGCGGCTAAACCGGCGTCCTGCCGGTTTACCCCCGCTCCAAAGCCTGCGTTCGGCCAGCGTGGTTTAACGGGGCGCCTAAGATCAAGATCAAGAGCAAGAGCACGGCGGCCTAGTAGCCGACCTGAGTGGTTAAATCAAAAGCAAAACCGAGGCGGCCTGCTAGCCGACCTGATCTTAGTGGCTGAACTCAATCTAATGTGGGAGCTGGCTTGCCTGCGATGGCATCAACTGGTTATGCCTGATACACCGAGGTGTCTGCATCGCAGGCAAGCCAGCTCCCACAGAAAAACAGAGTGCCACGGTGCAGGCAGCTAAACTCGCTCCCACATTGGGATCTCATTACATCAGTTAGATAGGGTGGTGCTCTGCTTCTGCTCTGTTTTTGCCCTGCTTTTGCTTCAACCACTCAGGTCGGCTACTAGGCCGCCGTGCTCTTGCTTTTGATCTTGATCTTAGGCGCCCCGTTAAACCACGATGGCCGAACGCAGGCTTGAATCCGTGGGTAACCCGGCAGGACGCCGGGTTAGCCGCGATGGGCCAAGGATGGCCCATGGCGGCGGCCCACGGATTCAAGCCGGAGTGAGGGCATGCCGAGCCTAGGCGAGGCACCGAGTGGTGGGGCAAGAGCCCTTTTGGTTACTTTTGGGGCTCTTTTCCAAAAGTGACCCGCCGTAAGGGCGGAACCCTACGAAGCCGTTACCGCAGCAACGGATATGTACTCAATCTACCTAAACCCGCCAAAAACTTAACGCAACACAAAAAATTGCGTAGATACCAATGGCTATCGCAGGCAAGCCAGCTCCCACAATGATCTTCACTGTATGAAGGGTTTGGGTCAGGCCTTGGTCGCCAGCTCTTGCAGGTGATCCATCAGTTCCTGCGGCTTGAGCACCAGCACATCGCTGTCCACCGCATCCAGCACCACTTCCGCCGTATTCCCAATCAACGCCCCGGAAATCCCGGTGCGCGCCACGGTGCCGATGATGGTCACCGCCGCCTGCCATTTATGCGCCGCGTGGGGGATCAAGACGTCTGCTGGGCCTTCTTCGATGTGCAGGTGCGCGTCATCCACGTCAAATTCGACCTGGAACGCCTTGCACTGCTCGCGATAGCGCGCCTCGATGGTTTCTTTGAGCTGGAAGGTCGGGTCTGCCGCCGACAGCATGGGCGACGGATGGGCGCTGATCACGTGCAATTGCGCCTTGGCCAGGCTCGCTATTTGGAACCCGTGGTCAATGATGGTGTTGTGCAGTGCCTGGTGTTCACTGTCGTTGTTGCCCACGTCAATCGCCGCCAGCACAACCTTGCCAGCCCACGGCGTGGAGGTTTTCACCAGCAGCACGGGCGTCGGGCAGTAGCGCAACAGTTTCCAGTCCGCCGGCGTCAGCAGCGCCTTCTTCAGCGGGCTGTCGGCAAAGTGCTGCTTGATCACCAGGCCGCAGCCCTCGGCTTGCTGCACCTCAATGATGGTTTCATGCAGGCTGTCGTTCCACGCTTGCTCGGTGCTCACGTTGTAGCCGTCTTCCTGCAAGCCGGACTTGAGCAGGCTCAGCAATGCCGAATGCTCGTGTTTCTTGTCGCAGACCAGCAAATGCAGGTGCGCGCCGGTAACGCCGGCGATTAGCTTGGCGCGCTTGAGGGCCAGGCTTTCCGAGTGCTCGGGGTCGATGACCACCAGGATGCTGCGAATGGCTTGCATGGACGGATCTCCAGAGACGGGAAAAAGGGGCCTTGGACAACTATAGTTGCTGCTCGCCAGGCGTCATGTTGATGCACATCAAAGCCGGCGGCTGGTGGTCTGCGACGGGGTCGGTATAATCGGCGCCCTTTTGTGATCCTTTTGCCCGTGAGCCCGATGAACCTGCCCGAAATCCACGAATTCCTCGGCTGCCGCACCCCCGACGCCTGGGTCCAGGCTGCGTTGGCCGATCAGGAAACCCTGCTGATCGACCACAAGAACTGCGAATTCAAAGCCGCCAGCACCGCACTGAGCCTGATCGCCAAGTACCACGCCCATGTTGACCTGATCAGCATGATGTCGCGCCTGGCCCGCGAAGAGCTGGTGCACCACGAGCAAGTCATGCGCTTGATCAAAAAGCGCAAAGTCGAGCTGCGCCAACTGCACGCCGGCCGTTATGCGTCAGGTTTGCGCAAAGTGGTGCGCAGCCACGAGCCGGTCAAACTGGTGGATACGCTGGTGGTCGGCGCCTTTATCGAAGCGCGCAGTTGCGAGCGTTTCGAAGCACTGGTGCCGCATTTGGACGAAGAACTCGGCAAGTTCTACTTCGGTTTGCTTAAAAGCGAGGCCCGGCACTTTCAGGGTTACTTGAAACTGGCCTACCAGTACGGCGACGCCAAAGACGTCGCCCAGGTGATCGAGCGGGTGAGGGCGGCCGAGCAGGAACTGATCGAATCACCCGACATCGAGTTCCGCTTTCACAGTGGCGTGCCAGCCTGAAGCGACGGCCACGCCGAGCAGTGCGGTGATCCCGGCCAGCAGCAGGATCACCGTTTGTGTACCCAGTGGCGCTGCCAGCACGGCAATCGCCAGGCCTGCCAATGGCTGGGCCAAGTTGTTGAATAGCGTGATAACGCCCACGGTCTTGCCAAAGTCCTGCACCGGAATCACCCGTTGACGCGTGCTGCGCATGTACACATTGAACATCTTGTCGAAGCCGGTGATCAGCAGGAAGCCCAGGGTATACGCCCAGAGGTTGGGGCTGATCGCCATGATCAGTGCGCCTGCCGCAATCATTGCATAGGAGAGCCCTCCCAGCATTTTCAAGGGCAGGGTTGCGCGCGCCAAGTAAAACAGAATGACGATAGTCACCACCGCGCCGGCAGCCTGCAGCAGGGCGTAGGCATCCTTGCCGGCAGCGTAGAGGCCAGTGACCATGGCGGCGGACGTTGCCAGCGTCACGCCGATGATCAAATTAACGCCCACGGCCAGGGTAATGACCCGCTTCAACTCCGTCAGGTTGCGGATATGCCCAAAGGCGATGCGCAGCGGTTGCAGCCAGATATCCTGGTGCTGCTCAAAACTTTCCAGGCTGACCGTGGTGTTGCGCTGCCACACCAGCATCGCCAAGTCCGCCAGCACAAACAGCCCGGCAATCCCAATGACCACCCAATGCCAGGCCCAGACCTGCAGCATCAACGCCGCCACCAACGGCCCCAGTACCAGGCCGCTCTGGTCGGCGATTTGTGAGTAGGACAAGGTTTTGGCATAGGTGTAATGCTTGAAGATATGCGGCATGACCACTTCGCGCGCCATGATGCCTTGGGTCGTCAACACCCCGCACAGCGCCGATAGGATTACCAGCCAATAGATACCGTCGAACACGCCGTACAACGCCACCGCCACCACACACGCCAGCGCCCGGTAAACCTGGCTGATATGCAGGATGCGCACCGGCGAGAACTTGTCGCACAATGCGCCGCACACCGGGAAGGCCAGGTAACGCGGCAGCGACTCGATAAAGAACGCCAGCCCCGCCCAGGAAACGCTGTTGGTGGTCTGGAACACGATCAGCGGCACGATAAACAGCAGGATCTGGTCCGCCAGCCGCGACAGGAACAGTGAAACAAAGAACGCCAGATAATCCTTGCGCATACAACTCCCTGTGAATGGCGTTAAAGATTGCAGGCAATTTGTTAAAAACTCTTAAAAGTATGAAGCTTCGTCAGGCAAAACCGGTCAACCGCTTCTGCCGGACAGCTTGCCACCTATAATGGCCGCACTTCAATCCGCGCGCGCGCACTGAGAACTTATGGAAAACCTGGGTCTGGGCAAGGTCCTGCTCGTTGAGGACGATGAAAAGCTGGCGGGGCTGATCGCACATTTTCTGTCGCAACACGGTTTCGAGGTGCGGGTGGTGCACCGGGGCGATAAGGCCTTGGCCGCGTTCCTCGATTTCAAGCCGAAGATCGTCGTACTCGACCTGATGCTGCCGGGCCAGAGCGGCCTGCACGTGTGTCGCGAGATTCGGAACGTGTCCGACACACCGATCGTGATCCTGACGGCCAAGGAAGACGATCTTGACCACATCCTCGGCCTTGAGTCGGGTGCCGACGACTATGTGATCAAACCCATCAAACCACCGGTGCTGCTCGCCCGTTTGCGCGCGTTGCAACGTCGCCAGGTGCCCGAGCCGACGGTGCGCGGCGCTCTGGAGTTCGGTCAACTGGCGATTGACCGCAGTTGCCGGCTGGTCAGCCTGGGCGGCGACAAGATTGACCTCACCACCATGGAATTCGAGCTGCTGTGGCTGCTGGCCAGCAGCGCCGGCAAGATCCTCTCGCGTGACGACATCCTCAACCGCATGCGCGGCATTGCTTTTGATGGCCTGAACCGCAGCGTCGATGTGTACATCAGCAAGTTGCGCAGCAAACTCAATGACAACCCGCGTGAGCCGGTGTGCATCAAGACCATTTGGGGCAAGGGTTACCTGTTCAACCCGTTTGCGTGGGAGGTCTAGATGCTGCGGCTGTTTCTGCGCCTGTATGTGATCCTGGCGCTCGGTTTAGCGGGGGCGATCTGGCTGGTCAACTACACCTTCGACGAGTTATTGCCCGAAGCCAACGAAGTCTATAATCGTGAAGCTTTGCGCGGGCCGGCTTACGGCGTGGTGGAACAATTGCGCCCGGTGCAGGGGGCGGCCCGCGACGCTCGCCTGGCTGAGCTTCAGCCCCATTACGGGCTGCACCTGAAGTTGGTGCCGCGCGATACCTTGGCGCTGAACGAACGCGAGCAAAAACTGCTGGCTGACGGCCAACTGGTCGTGCGTGGGGACTTTATGGAGTTCTTGACCACGATTGACGACGGCCCGCAATTACTCCAAATCAAACTGCCGGAGGAACCCAAGTGGCTCTACCTGTGGGCCTATGGGTTTCTGGGCGTGAGCCTGGCCATCGTGCTGTATTTTTGGGTACGCCCGCACTGGCGTGACTTGGAGCATATCCGCCTGGCCGCGCAACGCTTTGGTGATAACGATTTGGCGTCGCGCATCCTGCTGCCGCGCCGCTCCACCGTGCGTGAGCTGGCTGGGCACTTTAATCAGATGGCCGAACGCATCGAAAGCCTGATCGCCAACCAGCGCGAACTGACCAACGCGGTCTCCCACGAACTGCGCACGCCGATAGCGCGCTTGTCATTTGAACTCGACCAGCTCAAGCAACAGTCCGACCCGCGCCAGAGCCGTGCGCTGATCGCTGACATGTATGCCGACCTGGGTGAGCTGGAAGAAATGGTCTCCGAGCTGCTCACCTACGCCAGCCTGGAGCGCGGCGCCACTCAGGTTACTCGGGAAAACATTGAGGCCCACAGCTGGCTCGACAGTGTGATCGGCAGTGTGGCCTTGGAAGCCGAGGCGGCGGGGGTGCAGTTGTCGTTGCGTACCTGTGAGGTCGACTTTATCCAGATTGAACCGCGCTTTATGGCCCGTGCGGTCATCAACTTGCTGCGCAATGCCATTCGCTATGCCGAGCGGCGGGTGGAGGTGTCGTTGGTCAAGTTTGGCAGTGGCTACGAAGTGCGGGTTAACGACGATGGCCCGGGTGTGCCGCTGGAGGGCCGGGCGAAGATCTTCGAGCCCTTCTTGCGGCTGGACACCAGCCGTGACCGGCGCACCGGTGGGTTTGGTTTGGGGTTGGCGTTGGTGAAGCGGGTTAGCCAGTGGCATGGTGGGCAGGTGGAAGTGCTGGATTCGGAGTGGGGCGGGGCGTCGTTTCGGATGACTTGGGCTTATGCTGAGTAGGGCTGGCAGCTATGACCATTTTTGTTTCGGTCGATGGAGTACATAGCCGTTGCTGCGGCCAGCGTGGTTTAACGGGGCGCCTCAGATCAAGATCACAAGCAAGAGCACGGCGGCCTAGTGGTAGAAGCACAGCAGAGCAGAAGCAGAGCACCCCATCTAGCTGATGTAATGAGATCCCAATGTGGGAGCGGGCTTGCTCGCGAAGGCGGTGGTTCAGTTACAAATAAGCTGACTGAAACACAGCATTCGCGAGCAAGTCGCACGGCCGCTCCCACAATTTTGACCGAGTTCGACTGCCAGCCCCGCAGTGCTCTGCTTTTCTGTGGGAGCTGGCTTGCCTGCGATGGCATCAACTGGTTATGCCTGATACACCGAAGTGTCTGCATCACAGGCAAGCCAGCCCTCACTCCCAAGTCAGAAGGTGTACTCAAGCACCCCCATCACCGATGTCTGCAACCGGCGCTCCACAATCGGGCTCTTGCCCGCTTCATCCGCCAAATACTGCACATCCAGCAAGGTCGAGAATTGGGTGTGCTCGCTGATCGGCATGCTCCACACCAGGTTCATGCCGTTGCTGATATTGCCTGCACCGGCCTTGTACTCCTTGAAGCGGCTTCGCGCGGCTTGGCCGGTGGTCACGCCGTACCAGGTCATCAGGTATTCGCGGTCACCGAAGTGGCTGCTGAGGCTGGCGTCCACGGAACCGTAGCGGCCTTCATACAAATTGGTGCCCAGGCTCAACTCAAGGTGGTTGTAGGCCTTGCCGGTGTCCTTGTGGTCATCTTCCTTGAGCGCGTGTTCCAACGTCGCGCCGACGATCACGCCGCCCAGGTTGTAGGCGGCGCTGACGCCCAGTTGCGGGCGCGACTTGATCTCGCCCATACCCTTGAGGCGCTTGGAACCGGCATGCAAGCTTTCGTTTTTATCCTTGCGCGCGCTGCTGGCGCCGAGGTAGGCGCTGAAGCTCAGGGCATTGCCTTCGTAGCCCCAGCCCAGCCCCTTGCCGGTGTCGAGCAAAATCCCCCAGGGGCTGACGATTTTGCCGCCCAGCAATGGCGCGGTCATGCGTTCGTCGCTGCCGCTGTAGCGCGGCGCGTTGGCCACGCCGGCCTTGAGGCTGTATTGCCAGTCTTCGGCAATCGCGGTGTCGGCAGCGGCGAGCAGGCATAGCGAGGTGAACGACAGGCAGAGGTTTTTTGAGCGCATCAGGGGTTCGTCCATGTTAGAAATCCAGGCGGTTGTGGGGCGAGTGGGTACGTTTGAAGGAATAGCCCGAAGCGCTCAGGCCATTGACCTGGCGGCTTACGGTGTCGCCCAGGCCGTAGCCGTTGCCGGCCAGGACTGCGTGGGCGTTGTCGACGGGGAGCAGGATGTAGTCGGTCAGCGGCTCGTCGTGCAAGTGGCCGCGAATCACCAGGAAGCCTTCTTCGAGGCGCACGCTGATGCCGCTCAAAGGCGCGTCGGGCTCGTGGGTGTTGAGCACTTGATACGTGCCGATGGTGTCGGCCCAGGCCAGGGGCAGCGGCGGCGGGTCAATACGCTCGCCAATAGCAATGCGCTGGCCGTGGCTGCGGGCGGTGAGCATCTGGCGACCCTGCACCGTGACCACATCGAGTTGCACGCGGCCCAGGTCGCCGAGGTCCTTGAACCACAAGCCGAGGACCTTTTTCTGCGCCCGCAGCCAGCCGGAATCGTCGCGCAATAACTCGAAGTCGAACCCGGCCAACTCGCCGGCCAGCCGGTTGTTCTCATCCTTGATGCGGAACACGCCCCAGGCCGTGGCATAAAACCCGGCCAGGCGCTTGCGGTCGACGGCCGCCGGCACGTGGCGCAACTTGAGCCCATGGCTGGGTACCTGGCAGTCGTCGGCGCACACCGCTTCGCCGGTTTGCGCCTGCAGCAACAGGCGCAGCGCGTCGGTGGCGAGGCGGGCGACCAGTTCTTCGGCGTTACTGTCATTGGCCATGATGATCACGGCCAGTTGCTGGTCCGGCAGCACGCTCAACTGCGCGGCAAAATCGTCGCCACCGCCGCTGTGCTGATAAGTGCGCACACCGGAGCCCACCGGCTCATCGCCGCACGGCGCGAGGAACCAGCCCAGGCCCATCTGGCAGTCGAAATCCAGTGCGTTGCCGGTATTTTGTTGGGTGAACATCGCCTCAATCGACGCGTTGCCCAACACCCGGTTGCCTTTGTAGAGGCCTTGGGCGAACAGCATCTGCACGTAGTGGCTCAGGTCTTTCGGGCTGGCCCACAAACCAGCGGCGGCGAGGTCACGCACCTGGGCGTCGGTGCTCGCCACGCCGTCCTCGTAGCCCAAGGCGCGGAAGCTCAGCTGTGTACCGGTGCCGACAAAACTCGACTGGCTCATCTCCAGCGGCTTGAGCAGGCTGGTTTGCATCTGCGCTTCAAAGCTTTTGTTGCTGACCCGCTCAATGGCCGCGCCCACCAGCGAATAACCGAGGTTGGAATACGCCACTTGCGAACCGGGTTGGCTGCTCAGCCAGACGCCGGACACGCGCATCGGCATCTGGCCCATGGCGAAGGTGCTGCGCAGGTCACGCAGGTGTTCACTGGGCAGGCCGGACTGATGGCTGAGCAAGCGGCGCAGGGTGATATCACGGTCGGCGGCGTCTTGGTCGCTGTGAAAGCGCGAACGCACGTAGAACTCGCGCAAGGTCTGCTGGATCGGCGCATCCAGCGCCAGACGCTGCTGCTCAACCAACTGCAACGCCGCCGTGGCGGTGAGCAGTTTGGAAATGCCGCCGGCACGGAACGCCGTGTTCGGCGTCACCGGCACACCCTGGGCCTTGTCGGCCATGCCGAAACCGCGCGCCCAGATCAGCTCCTGGCCATTGACCAGCGCAATCGACAGCCCGGGCACATTTTCCCGCGCCATCTCCTGTGGAATACGCGCTTGCAGGTAACGAATGATCGCACCGTAATCACCCTTGGGAATCGGCGGCGGGGCAGGCGGTTGCCCATGGCAACCGAGACTGCCCAGCAGGCAACCCAACAGCGGAATACCGCGCAATGTGCGAAACATGAAGAGCACCCGGATGGTGATTTGGATGCTCGAATGCTAGGGCGCAGCTGACCAACAATCTTTGAGAGCTTTGTCGAGAAACTGTCAAAGACTGTTAACGCGCCAGCCCTAAGCGTTCATGCCAGTGGGCGATGGACGCTTCGGGGTATTCATCGAACTGCAAGTCGCCTTTGCACACGCTGACCTCGACCCACGGCGCCTTGGAACCGAGCATCAGGTGCGTGTGTTCCGGCGGCACCGGCAAGGGTGTGTCGATGGCTGAGGCAAACGGGTGAATCAGCTCCGGCCACTGCGGGCTGAACAGCCACAAGGCGCTGCCGCACTGCGAGCAGAAATGCCGTTCGGCGGTGCTCGCATGCGCGCGGCTGGCGCCCTCGGGCTTGAGCCTGGCGTGGTAGATCGAGATCTGCCTGCGACCTTGTACCTTCAGGGTTTGCGTATCACCGGCAAGGTTGATCGCATAACCGCCGCCGCCTTGGGTCTTGCGGCAGATCGAGCAGTAGCAACGTTGGTAGGGATAGGGATGCTGGCTGTTTAGGCTGAATGTGACGGCGCCGCAATGGCAGGATCCTTCGAGTTGCATGAGCTG
Organism: Pseudomonas sp. ArH3a; assembly: GCF_022648765.1. Classification (NCBI taxonomy): domain Bacteria; kingdom Pseudomonadati; phylum Pseudomonadota; class Gammaproteobacteria; order Pseudomonadales; family Pseudomonadaceae; genus Pseudomonas; species Pseudomonas sp. ArH3a. The sequence goes on along the minus strand of NZ_CP080330.1, from coordinate 3,903,636 downwards.
ACTCCTCAAGGCAGGTTGTAACAACGCTTTGCTAATACCTTAGCCTCAGGCAAGATTCTCCGCTTTGGTTTCAGGGAAGACACCCATGATTGCTCACTTGCAAAGCGCTGCCACGCAAATCCGCCACGCTGTGCGTATGGCGACCGAGGGGTTGGTCGGGCGCGAGCAATTGGCCGAGCTGATTGTGCTGGCAGCGGTCGCCCAGGAGCACATTCTGGTGATCGGTCCGCCCGGCACGGCCAAGAGCGCCGTAGTACGCCGTGTGGCGCAGTCCATGGGTGGGCGCTACTTTGAGTACTTGCTGGGGCGCTTCACTGAACCGTCGGAGCTTTTCGGTGCCGTGGACCTGAAAAAACTGCGTGAAGGCACGGTCGAAACCGATGTCAGCGGCATGCTTCCGGAGGCCGATATCGTGTTTCTCGATGAGGTCTTCCTGGGCTCGACCGCCATTCTCAATACCTTGCTGGGCGTTCTCAACGAGCGCCGCTTTCGCCGTGGCCATACCCAAATCCAATGCCCTTTGCGGGTGTGCGTCGGGGCTGCCAACGGCTTGCCGGACGATGAAGCACTGGCGGCATTTGGCGACCGCTTCCTGTTGCACTTGTTTGTTGAGTCGGTGCCGGACAATCAACTGGAAGCGATGCTCGCGGGCGGTTGGCAGTCGGAGCAGCGGCCGGTGCAACAGTTGCTGGGGTTGGCCCAGTTGGACACGCTGAGCCAAGCCTTGAAAAACGTCGACCTGGGCGCCGTACGTCCGGCCCTGGCCCAGGCGATTCGTCGTCTGCGCGAAGCCGGCATCCAGCTGTCGGACCGCCGCATCGTCAAGTCCCAACGGCTGATCGCGGCCGCTGCGTTGCTGGGCGGGCGGCTGCAAGCCAGCGACGCTGATCTCTGGCCACTGCTGTATGTGCTACCGACCAAGGAAACCCAGCAACATGGCCGCGAGGTGCTGCGGGACCTGTTTGCCGCGTCCAGCAACAGCCATTTGTTCAGCGCGGTCGAAGAGGCCACCCTGCAACCGATGGCGCGTTTGAATCGCTTGCTTGAAACCGCACAAGACTACCTGGCACGTAGCGAGCCGCCAGCCAGCCCGGCGCTGGAAAGCCTGTTGCGCGAAATCGATGCCAACTTCAATAGCCAGACCCTGCCGGAACCCTTGCAGCACGTACGCGGCCAACTGGCCCGATTGCTGACGCCGACGCCATGATTGCTGGCACGCAGACCTGGGCCTGGCGCCCGCGGCAGCTGCCCGCGGACCCTCAGGCGGCGGTGGCCTGGGGCGATGCCGCACGCCGCTTGCAGGCGCGCTTGCTGTTGCTTGCCGATGAACAGGCTTCGCGCTTGCACGCCACCGCCAGCGGCGACGTATTGGTGGTGACCGGGGCGGCGGTTGATTTGCCTTGGGTCGATGGCGTGGAATACGCCGCAGCGCACCCCGGCGCGCCTGGCGTGTGGCTGCCCACCAGTTGGGAACCGACAGTACCGGTGGACCTGCTCGGCCAGACGCTGTCGGCGCGTTTCAAGCGCTCGCCCTTGCTGTTGTGGCGCGAACCGCCAGCGGTGGTGCCGCTGGATCGCCTGTTGCCGGTGTCTGTCGAGCATCTTCAGCGGATAGCGACTTACTGGGGAGCAAGCGATGCAACTGCCTGAAGCCCTGCAACCCTGGCGCCAATGGCTGGTGTGGTTCGCGCCGCAACATCTGCCGTTGTTCGCCGACCTGCTGGGGCGCCTCAACCCGGTACTTGGGCCACTGCGCGGCATGCAGCAGGGCGGTGTGCCAGAGCCTGACGGCCTGGGTGATCTGCAACGGCGTGGTCCTTATGAACGCCTGCTCTCCAGCGAATGGCTGTTGGCTGACGAAGTGCCCGATGAGTTCATGCGTCGGGCCGTCGGCGGCGAACATATGTTCCTGGCACCGCAGTACCGCGCCCGCGAAGCTAATCGCCTGATTGTCGTGCTGTTCGACGCAGGCCCGTCGCAATTGGGCGCCGCGCGGTTGGTGCATATCGCCTTGCTGATGCTGTTGGCCCGGCGTGCCGAGGAGTCGGGGGCGCAGTTGCGCTGGGGCATCCTGCAAGGCACGCCGGTGTTGCATGAATTCGATAGCCCGGCGCAGCTCAAACGGTTGCTCAAGGCGCGCACCTATGAAAGTGTCGCCCCGGCGCACTGGCACGCCTGGCATGAATGGCTGGCCGCGCAGGGCGAGACGCTGGGTGAGTGCTGGACAGTCGGGCATCGATTGCCCAAGGACGCAAGCCAGACCTGTACGCATCGGGTGCAGGTGCAGCGCAGCCTGGATGGGCGCAGCCTGTCTTTTGAGTTGCAGGCCGGGTCGGTACGGCGCGTGCTGCTGCCCATGCCGGATGAAGGGCGCGCGGCGCAACTGCTCACAGGTCAGTTCGACGATGAACTCCAGGCACCGCCGTCGAAGCTCGCACGTGCGGTGCCACGGGTAGCGTTGACCTTGCCGCCCGTGATCTCCAGCGCCGGTAACCATGTGGCGCTGCGCCTGCTCGATGAGCCGGGCATGGTGGTGATCAAGCTGCCGCACAAGAACCAGAAAAAGTCCCTGGAGGTTCGACGCCGTCTGTGGGGCAAGCATCAGCGCGTGTTGAGCACCACCTTTCACCATCGCAGCCTCGGTGCCGTGTTGAGCGATAACGACAGCCTGACGTTCTGGAACATCCCCGGTATGGCCACCGTCGACAAGCCCGCCCGTGAACAGCTGCAACTGCCACCGGGCACCGCGACGTTCCTGCCGAGTGTCTGGCTGCACAGCCAGAACTCAGTGCGTGTCTACCTGCTCGATAGCCAGGGACGGCTTGCCTACTGGAAGTCGCGTCAACTCTGCCAAGTGGCGGACGACGTGCTGAGCTTGGTGCAGGTCGACCCCATGACCATCGCCTATGCGCGCAGCGAAGGCGGGCAGATCGTCGCGTATTCGGGGTCTGCCGACGGTTTACGCGCCAATGGTCATGCTGTCGGCTCGGCAGCGGGCGTCAGCCAAGTGCTGTTGGCCGCCAACTTTTACTGGCGGCAGTACTGCGGCGGTTGCGCGCTGCTGACCACCCAGGACGGTAATCAAAGTTGGCGCCTGGTCACCCATGAAAGCTTTCCGGCCAAGCACGAACAGATCGACTTGGCGCCGGGCTGGAAAGCCATCGGCCTGCACCATGCGTTCGGCCAACGGCAGCTCTACTCACTGGTGCTGCTGGGGCCGAACCAGCACAGCGTCGGGCTGTACATCGAGGGGCAACAGCGCAATTTGTTTACCACCTCGGCGCCGATTGCCCGCGCGAGCTTTTGCCCTATGAGCGGCTTGATCGCCGTATTGACCACTGACCGGGAATTACTGGTTTACTCGCTTGCCGAGCGCGCCATGCGCCTGCAAGTGATGTGCAACCAGGCACCGCAGCTCACTCAGGAAGGTGCCAATGCTTGAGCCAGAACGGATGCTGATTCGCCGCCCGCTACTGACCGGGCACCAACAGATTGATGGCCTATGGTTTGCCGGCGAACGCTTTGATGAAGGCGAGCGCCGGCGCTTGATCCTCGACTATTGGCAAACCGACGCGCGTGCCTATCGCTTTGCCGACGGCGACTTGCTGCAGTTCCACACACCGTGCCCGGTGCACTGCGAAAGCCTGCATGGCTGGCCGCTGATCCGCCAGGGCCGGGGCTTGTCGTCTGCCGCGTTGCACCCCGATGAACTGCAAGGGCTGGCCGCTGCCGACCTGTGGCTGGTACGCGGCAGTCAAGTCGACGGCCTGCAATTGCGCGATGCTCACGTGCTGACGCCTGGGCTGTGGCTCGACATCAGCACCTACACGCTGCTCGATACGTTTGACTGCCATACCCCGTTGCCTGCCACGGTGCCGGACGCGGTGGTCACCGACCTGCGCGAAATCCTTGGTGGGCCACTGGAGCCCGTCAGCCCGGAGCGTGAAGCGGTGATGCAAGCGCTGCTGGAGCGCCAGCGTCACACGTCGAGTACAGGGGCTGGCGCCAGCTCGTCGTCTGCGCAAAACAACGCGACTCCCGCCCGCGAAGTCTCATCCCCGGTGCTGAAAATCGTGATTGGCTTGGTGCTGGTGGGAGGGTTGATCCGCCTCTTCGGCCACAGCGCGCCCGCAGCCGCGCTGGCCGCGCGCGCACAGTCGTTCAGCGGTATGCTCCTGAGTGCCATGATCTGGATGGTTGTGATCACCGCGTTACTGTACGGGTTGAACCGCTTCCTGCATCGTGGCGCGTCGGCACCCGCCAAAGCCGCGCCTAGGCCGGTTGCCCCTGCATCTGCTAGCCCAGGCATCGCTGCGCGTGCCACCCCGCGCAGGCACAAACCTGCCGCGTGGCGCCGGCTGTTGACTCGGCTGACCCAGCATTCCCAGCTCTCCAAACTGTATGGCAAACGCCAGGCCGCCTACATGCAGCGCATGTTGGAGATGTTCGAAGAGGGCAACTTCGAAGAAGCCTTGCGCCACGCGATCCCCTTGAACAGTGGGGCGTCCAGCGGTGAACAGAGCTTTGGTACACCCCAGCGCCGCGAGGACCTGAACCTCAGTCAGCAGGACGGCCCGGCGCGTTCGATGCTGTTCGAAGAAGACTTGGCTGAGCACTTGCGGCAGGTGTATCGCCAGACCTTTGAACGCTTGGACCGTGCCGGTCGTATAGAAGAAGCGGTGTTTGTCCTCGCCGAATTGCTCAAGGAGCGTCAGCAAGCCCTCGATTATCTGGAGAAACATGCACGCTATCAGCAGGCCGCTGACCTGGCCCTTGCATGGGACATGCCGCCTGCGGTGATCGTGCGTCTGCTGTGCCTGGCCGAGCAGTGGCAGCGCGCCGTGCTGGTGGCGCGGCGCGACAATGCTTTCGCCGATGCCGTGGTGATGCTCCAAGCCAAGTCGCCGCAAATCGCCGACCGCCTGCGTCTGGAGTGGGCTGAGTCATTGATCGCCAAAGGCTTGTGGCTGCAAGCGGTCGACGTGATTTGGAGCCTTCCCGCAGAACGCCCACGTGCCGCGCAATGGTTGCTGAATGCCGAGGCCGCCGGCGGGCGCCTGGCCATTGGCGCACTGGTCAAACGCGCCATCCTGTTGCCCGAGACCCTGCATGCTTACGGGCCATGGGTGGAGCAATTGCGTGACGACCCCGAGCGTGCCGGCGAGCGAGCCGCTTTGGCGCAGGCCTTGTTGCTGCACAAGTCGAACACTACCGCCCTGGCCTGGCTGGCAGGTGCCACCGTGCACGCGATTCTTGCCGATCAATTCAGCGCTCAAGGGCAGCTGACGCACAATCAGCTACAGGCGCTGGTCAAGATGAGTCAGGACAAACTGCTTCAGGCGGACTTGCCTGGCCACGCCCTGAAGCGTGCAGCGGTGGTCTCCCTGGACCGCTTGGCCGACACCCGCGAGTGGTCAGCGCCCGCCGCAGGCAATCGGCCCCTATTCGACGCGGTACCCTTGGACGATGAGCGTTACCTGGTGGCGCTGGGCGAGGCGGGAGTCATGGTGCTGGATGCAACGGGCGCGACGCTGTTTCACTTTGCGGTGCCGGCGCAGAAGATCGTCATTGCCCATAGTCGCCAGGTGGCCTTGGTGCTGATCCGGCGCGGATCGGTATGGCGTATCAGCAAACTGGACCTGGTGAACCGCGTCGCCAAAGACCTCGGTGTACTGGCCATGGATGTATTTTCAAACGAGTTTGATGGCTGCAACTGGACCATCGGCAAAGGCCAGCAGTTACGCGTGGTGGATGTTGACCGTGGCCTTGAAACGCTCTGGCATGTGAGTGACCTACCGGAGTCGGTACGTGCCATCAACGTGGATGAATACAACGAATACCTGTGGTTGTCAGCACCGGGCGGGTGCCTGATGCTTTGGCATTATCGTCTGCCGGAGCGGCGCCTGGTCAGCCGCGAAAGCGCGTTTGACATCGTGCAGACGGACTTCCAGGTTCCCAGTGCCACCGCTGAATCGGCGCAGTATCGGATCAAGCACGACGATGGAATACCCACGCTGGTACTTAAGCAGCACGGGGTTCGAAAGCGCTACAGGCTGCCCGGCAACTTGCCGGACGAAGAATGGGATGAGTCTGTCAACCCGTTCCTATTTGAGGACTGGTTGCTGATCAGTTATCGGGTTGAGGAGCAGGACACGTGCTGGCACGTTATTCACCGTGCCAGCGATCGGCTTTGCGTCACTTTGCACTGGCCGCAATCACCGGCCCAGCTTCGCCGCCTGGGAGCTGATCTGTTGCTGTTCGATGGGCAGGGACGGCTGAGCCATATCAATATCGATAACGCCAGCCAGCGCAACATCAGCCTGCACTGAGTGTGTCGGCATCAAGGTGGCGATCAACGCCCGAAGGGTGCCGGGCAGTGCTTCCAGTTCGCGCACCAGGATACTGCGCTCGCGAATCGCCCAGGGCTCATCGCGTTTTACCGCCACCCGTTGCAGGGTGCGGTTGTGCCGCACGGCGGCGGACTCGGCATTCGTGGCGTTGGCCAGACCATCCGTGCGGCGTTGCCGTGGCTGATGATCTTGCGGGTATTCCTGATTATGGTGACCTGCCTGCCGTTTATTTCGCTGGCCTTGCCGCACTGGCTGGGGATGTACATGCAGACACTTTGTGGGCGCAGTGGTTACTGGCCCTTGAAGCGTATTTCTCGATAGCGTGGCACTGTCAGGTGCCAGGCGATGTTGCCGCGCCATTGATTATGCAGCGCTTGGGCGCAAATCATCGCTTGCTCCTGAGCCCGCACTTCATAGCCCAACGCTGCCAGGCGCTCGGGTAGCACAGCCTGAGCCCGCGTGAACTGCGTGGCCCACTGTTCAATGCGTTGCGACACCTCGTTCGCGGCTTGCGTCGCGCTAAGACCTTGGGTGTGCCTCAGGTGAGTGAGCAGGTTGTAGATGTCTTCATCAGGGTTTTCCATGATCCGAAACGACAGCAAGTCGTTAACGGCCTTCAGTAAGTTCAAGGTCAGGCTGCGCAGTTCCTGCCAGGGTTGGCTGTAGTAAAGCGCTGACGATAACTGAATGTTTTGCACCAGGTAGGTGAACTCAAGGCAGACTTGAAAACCGCCGGCGGTTTGCCAAAGCGTTTCATAACCTTCCACACCCGGCTGTGTGTGGTTGATGCGGTGCATCAACGCGGTGGTGGAGGGCGCCAGGTACGATGAGTATTGCTCGGCAACGCGCTGTTTCCACAATGGAGGCATCAGGCGTGACGCGCGCCGGATGATATCTGCCAGCGCACGACCCAAGGGCTCTCGGTTCGTGGTGTCGCGTGTGAAGGCAGTGGTGTAAGTGCCGCGAATCAAGCGTTCGAGGGCTTCAGGCTCATGACGGTCCTCGTCGGCAAGGTTGCCCTGGCAGCAGAACCACCCCAAAAGGTCAGAAAGAATGATCAGTATTTCAAAGGGGGCATCACTCCACATGTAACCGGCATATTTGCTGGGAGCGTATATATCCAATCGGCGGGTAGTTTCGGGGGTGTCTTCCAACCCCATGGACTTGAGCCATTGACGAGTGTGCTGTTGGACCTGATCCGTAAAGGGGCTCAGGGGGTAAGTGGCTGTCTCAAGCCAGAGGGGTAAATGGAAGGGAGCAACCGACGGCGGGGTGTTAATCGGCGATGAGGGTGAGGGAGCGTGTTCTGATGAATCTGCCCACTTGGCTATCTCATTTAACCCGTAATGCTCAACCAGCGTGCGAAACCAAATCGTGAAGGTATCGGGTGCGTTATCCAGCTCATCCTGCAACGCGAGAGGGTGTACCCAACGCCAAGCCTTGGCTTCATCAGGGGCTGGAATGGGGGTCGCCTCACTGAAACCCACTAATACATGATCATATTCGTACTCCATCAACGCTCCCGGCACCTGTGCTTGATAGGTGAACGTGAAGCGCTCAGTCAATTCACAGGCCAGTCCCATCTCTTCCATCAGGCGACGTTTTGCGGCATCTAGTGTCTTTTCACCCAGCCGTGGGTGTCCGCAGCAGGTATTACTCCACAAACCAGGGGAGTGGTACTTGCCGTCTGCTCGTTGTTGCAGGAGTACGCGAGACTGTCGGTCGAATAGGAAGATCGAGAACGCACGGTGCAGCAAGCCTTCTTGATGCGCGCGCAGTTTTCCGGCAGTTCCTATTTGCTGATTGTTGAGGTCAACGAGTATCAGTAGATCTTCCATTGGGCAGTCGTCGGGCGAAATTGTAAGGTAACTTATAGTGCTGAATGGGGCGGCGAGGGTGGTTTTTTTGTAAACGTTTTAAGTGGCGAGGGTGTGGCTTTATAAACAGGGAGCGTCTTATGCTTTTTGTTGGTTTTCTCGGCTGCTTTAATTTCGTTAAAGTTGGTTGATAAGTTTAGAACGTTGCTAGCGTTGATTCAGTAGCAATGTAGTCCACGTAAAGCAGTGACCTGTGCTGTGTTGACGGTCTTTTACGCGTGAAAAAACACTGTGTAAAAAAGTGAGAGGGGACGCTCTCATACCTGTCAGCCAGCGAGGTCGTTGAGATGGTCAATTCCTGCTTGTCATTTGATAAGGCCTGGTACTTGAATGCCAAAGCCCAGTGGTCTGAGCCTTTCATGTATCAAGAACGTACACCTGGAAAGCTCGTGCGAACGGAGCTTGCGTGGGCGCTCTGCGCATTCTACGGCTTGCCTTGCGCCCAGGCGCACGTGTTGTGCGCTGCCATAGAGCGAATAAACCTGTCTTCATTGATACATGACGATCTGCTCGATGGGGACAGTTTGCGCCGTGGAATTCCAACGGTGTGGAAGCAATATGGCGCAGAGGTCGCGCTGGTGTCAGGGATGTACGGCTACTTGGATGGGCTGAGAGTGCTCGCTGAATTAAATGATATGAATATTGTGCGTGCCGGCATAGAGAGCCTTGAGTGCCTGCACGTCGGTCAATACCTCGATGCTCAAGTAAGTGCCGGTGAAAAGTTGCCCTCCCTGGAAGAGTATGGGTGCATTGCACAGGCCAATACCGGTTGTTTTTTCGTGGTTTTATTAAAAGCCTGCCAATGTTTAAGGCCGCTGGATATTGACACGTATAGTCTGCTCGAATCGATGATGCTTCTACTGGGTGTCTATTATCGCTACGTCAATGATTACTGCGATATTAATCATATTCCTCATTTTGAAAAGAAAGGCTTTGCGATGGATCTGGAAGGCGGCCCAAAATCGTTCTTGATGATTTTGGCAAATGCCCCATTGGTCAAGGGCGCATTAACGGCGGATCAAAAAAATCAAATTATTCGGGCCTTCGGGGAGGCGGGTGTATTCGACGCCGCTCTGGCGTTGATGGAGGAAACGTATGCACAGCTTCTAAGTTACTTAGACGCTGTGAGGCAGCGCGAGGGGGCGGCTAACATCAAAGTGTTGGAGGCGTTTTTAAGTAGTGTCCATTTTCAGCCGGGGCCGGATGACAATTACTACGCGCGCGTGCTGGCGTAGCGTCGTCGCGGCCACGTGTGTCCGCGACGGTCGGAAACAGGCGCGTCGCTTAGTGATCCATCGCACTCAAGATCGCATAAGCCACCTTGACCCGCTCAGCATTCGGGTAGTTCTTGTTCGCCAGAATGACCACGCCCATGTCCTTGCTTGGCACGTACACCACGTACGCGCCAAACCCGCCGGTTGAGCCGGTTTTGTTGTACAGCACATTGGCCGGTTGCGGCTGTGCCGGCGTCAGCCAATTGGCCTTGTGCGGCTCCATCGCCATGGGCGTGGAGTTGCCCTCCAGCAACGCTTGCAGCGTGATCGGGTAAGGGTAGCGCTCCCAACCCAGGCCCTGGGTCATGCCGTTCACGGTGTAGTAACCGGCGTGGGTCGCCGCGATGGCTTGTTGCAGCGGCTTATCCAAGGTTTCCGGGTGCATGTTCACCATCACGTAGTGAGCCAGGTCCTGGGTGCTGGTCTTGATGCCGTAGGCTTCGCTGTCCAGTGCGCCGGGGCTGACGCGTGTGGGTTTCAGATTCTTGTCGTAGCCTTGGGCGTACAGGCCGCGCTTGTCAGCAGGCACGCTGACGTGGGTGTTGTTCAAGCCCAGCTTGGGCAGCAGGGTTTTCTGCAAGGCAACGTTGAACGGCTGGCCAAGGCTTTGCGCCGACAGGTAGCCGAACAGCCCGATGCTCGGGTTGGAATACAGGCGTTGTGCGCCCGGCCCGTAAGTCGGTTTCCAGTGCTGGAAATAGCCGAGCATGGTCTCGGCGCTGTCGGCAGCATCCGGAAACTGCAGGGGCAGGCCGCCTGCGGTGTAGGTCGCCAGTTGCAGGAGGCTGATCTGGTCAAAGGCGCTGCCGGCCAGAACGGACAGGTGCTCGCTGGCCTTGTCCGAGAGCTTGAGCTTGCCGGTCGCCTGGGCATAACCGCCAAGGGTGGCGGTAAAGGTTTTGCTCACCGAGCCGATTTCAAACAGGGTGTTTTCGCTGACGGGCTGCTGGGTTTCCTTTGAGGCAGTCCCGTAGTTAAAGTATTGCGCCTTGCCGTTTTGTACGACAGCAACCGCGAGGCCCGGGATGGCCTGTTGTTGCATTAACGGTTTTACGCTGGCGTCTACCACGGCTTGCAGGTCGTTTGCGGCCAGGCAGTTGCCGGCGGCGAGCAATGCGGCCAGAGCCGTTAAATTACGTACTCCAAGCAAGGACAGTTGGGGCATGATGGTGCTTCCATGAGAAGATTCGATAGAATAAAGAGCCTGCGCAGGCGAGGCCAATGTAGGCAGTTTGCCGGCTGCGAACAAACGATGATATCTCGCACCAGCCATTAGAAAATTTAGGGTCAAGCATGCTGCGTTCCCACCTGCCGCTCAATGCCTTGCGCGCCTTTGAGGCGTCGGCTCGCCATTTGAGCTTCACCCGCGCGGCCATTGAGTTATGTGTGACCCAGGCGGCGGTCAGCCATCAGGTCAAAAGCCTGGAAGCCCAACTCAATGTCACGTTGTTCAAGCGCCTGCCACGCGGTTTGATGCTCACCAGCGAAGGCGAAACCCTGCTACCGGTGGTGCGCGAATCGTTTGATCGCATCGCCCAGACCCTCAGCCAGTTCGAAGGCGGGCATTACCGCGAAGTGCTCACCGTCGGCGCGGTGGGCACTTTTACCGTGGGCTGGCTGCTGCCGCGCCTGCCGGACTTTCAGGCGCGCTACCCGTTTATCGACCTGCGCCTGTCCACCCATAACAACCGCGTTGACGTGGCCGCCGAAGGCCTGGATTACGCGATCCGCTTCGGCGCCGGGGCCTGGCACGGCACGGATGCCTGTGAGCTGCTCGCAGCCCCGCTGACCGTGTTGTGTACACCCACGCTTGCCGAACAATTGCGCACGCCAGCCGACCTGTTGAAGCATACCTTGCTGCGCTCCTACCGCGCCGATGAGTGGACTCAATGGTTCCAGGCCGCCGGCCTGCCCGCTGACACCGTGGTGCCGCGCAGCATCGTGTTCGACTCGTCGCTGGCGATGATGGAAGCGGCGCTGCAAGGCATCGGCGTGGCGCTGGCACCGGCGATGATGTTCTCGCGGCAATTGGCTACGGATGCGATTCGCCAGCCGTTCGAGGTGGGCATCACCACCGGCAGTTACTGGCTGACACGCTTGCAGTCGCGGGTTGAAACAGCCGCCATGTTGGCGTTCAAGGGGTGGCTGGAGGAACTGTCGACAGCGCAGCGAAAACTGTCTTAATGCCACTATTTTGAAACAAAATGAAACATTCTCTCGGGAGTAGAGATCTACCCCATCTCCCGCACTGAGTTCATCCATGAAAACCCCGCGCCCCGCCGACCGCATGCCCCACCTCACGCAACTACGCAATTTGAAGATGGCACGCTCCGCCCATGCCTATGTGCGGGGCAGTACGGTGCAGTTTTACGAATGGTTGCACAGCCAGTCCGGCCGCCGCTTGCCCCATGGCCCGGCCATCTGGATCTGCGGCGATTGCCACGCGGGTAATCTCGGCCCGACCGGTGATACCAAAGGCCGTATCGACATGCACATCCGCGACCTCGACCAGACCGTGATCGGCAACCCGGCCCACGACCTGGTGCGCCTGGCGCTGTCCTTGGCCACCGCCGCACGCGGTTCGGACCTGCCAGGGGTGACCACCGCGCGCATGCTTGAAGAAATGATGGTCGGCTACGCGCAAGCCTTCAAAGACAAACCCGACGAAGCGCCGCCACGCCCCTCCCAAGTCAAGGCCGGTATGCGCAGCGCTGTGGAGCGCACCTGGAAAAACCTCGCCCGTGAACGCATCGAAAGTGCCCGGCCGACGATCCCGCTGGGCAAGCACTTCTGGTCATTGTCTCGGGCAGAGAAGGGCGCCTTGCAAACACTGTGCGCCTCCGATGACATCCACCAGTTGGTCACCTCACTCAAAGGCCGCCCCAAAGACGCCAAGGTTGAACTGCTGGACTCAGCCTATTGGGTCAAAGGTTGCAGCTCCCTGGGCTTGCTTCGCTATGCCGCGCTGCTGGGCGTTGGCGACAAGGAGGATCAGGAATATTGCCTGATCGACATTAAGGAAGCCGTCGGCGCCGCTGCACCGCGAGCGGCACGTGCGAAGATGCCCAGGGATAACGGGCGGCGAGTGGTGGAGGGCGCGCGTCAGCTTTCACCGAGCTTGGGCGAGCGCATGGTCGCGACGCGTTTTCTCGACCATGGTTTTTTCATTCGTGAATTGCTGCCCCAGGACATGAAGCTTGAGCTGGATGAACTCAGCGAAATCGATGCCATGCACGCCGCCGGTTACCTGGCCCGCGTGGTCGGCATCGCCCACGCCCGGCAGATGGACCGCGATACGCGCAAGCAGTGGATGGCGGTGTTGCAGGAGAACCGCTCGAAACAGTTGGATGCACCGTCGTGGTTATGGACCAGTGTGGTGCAATTGGTGGGCAGCCATGAGCAGGGGTATCTCAACCATTGTCGGCGGTATGCGTTGGAACATTGATCTGAAAAAAAGCGACTAACCAATGTGGGAGCGGGTGGTGTTGTGTCAGGGGTAGTGGCTTATGCCTTGGGTTGCAGGCAATCCAGTGCGCGGTCGGCCAGTGTGCGGGCCATGTCGATCAGGTGTTCGGTGGCACCGGCCATGTGGCGTTGATCGCCGGTCAGGCCTTGGAGGGTGTCGGCGGCGGTGGCTGCAGCTGCAGCACAGCGCAGTAGGTCGCAGACCTGATGTCGTTTCCACACGACAAATATGGATTGCTGGCCTTTAATAACGCATGTCGACCGAGCGTCACAGATCAAATGTGGGAGCTGGCTTGCCTGCGATAGCGCCGGGCCGGCCAGCATATTTGTCACTGCAAGACCGCCATCGCAGCATAGGTATCTACACATCTTTTTATGGGTTGAGTTCTTTGGTTGTCGCGGGGGCGCGGGGTACATATCCGTTATTTGGGTAACGGCTGCTATGGGTTCCGCTCTTACAGCGGGTCACTTTTGGAAAAGAGCCCCAAAAGTAACCAAAAGGGCTCTTGCCCCACCACTCGGCACCTCGCTTAGGCTCGGTGTGCCCTCACTTCGGCTTTGGACCGTGGGCCGCCGCCATGGGCCATCCTTGGCCCATCGCGGCTAAACCGGCGTCCTGCCGGTTTACCCACGCTCCAAAGCCTGCGTTCGGCCAGCGTGGTTTAACGGGGCGCCTAAGATCAAGATCAAAAGCAAGAGCACGGCGGCCTAGTAGCCGACCTGAGTGGTTAGATCAAAAGCACGGCCGAGGCGGCCTGACAGCCGACCTGATATTTGAAACTGAACTCAATCTAATGTGGGAGCTCATTACATCAGCTGGATAGGGTGGTGCTCTGCTTCTGCTTCTGCTTCTGCTTCTGCTTCTGCTTCTGCTTCTGCTTCTGCTTCTGCTTCTGCTCTGCTTCTGCCTTGCTTTTGCTTCTACCACTCAGGTCGGCTACTAGGCCGCCGTGCTCTTGCTTTTGATCTTGCTTTTGATCTTGATCTGAGGCGCCCCGTTAAACCACGCTGGCCGAACGCAGGCTTGAATCCGTGGGTAACCCGGCAGGACGCCGGGTTAGCCGCGATGGGCCAAGGATGGCCCATGGCGGCGGCCCACGGATTCAAGCCGGAGTGAGGGCATGCCGAGCCTAGGCGAGGTGCCGAGTGGTGGGGCAAGAGCCCTTTTGGTTACTTTTGGGGCTCTTTTCCAAAAGTGACCCGCCGTAAGGGCGGAACCCTACGAAGCCGTTACCGCAGCAACGGATATGTACTCAATCTACCTAAACCATCGCAGGCTAAAAGCAACACAAAAAGTTGCGTAGATACCCATGGCCATCGCAGGCAAGCCAGCTCCCACAGTTAGATTTGGGCTAGGCCAGGTATTTGTGAAACCAGCCGAGGGTTCTTTCCCACGCCAGATTCGCCGCCGCCTCGTCATATCTCGGCGTCGAATCATTATGAAACCCATGGTTGGCGCCCTTGTAGATAAACGCCTCATACGTCGTACCCGCCGCCTTCAACGCCTTCTCATAAGCAGGCCAGCCTTCGTTGATCCGCGTATCCAACTCGCCGTAGTGCAGCATGATCGGCGCCTTGATGCGTGGCACGTCCTTGGCTTCCGGCTGACGCCCGTAGAACGACACCGCCGCGCCCAATTCGGGGTAGGCCACCGCTGCCGCATTGGTCACGCCGCCGCCGTAGCAGAAGCCGGTAATCCCGACTTTGCCGGTGCTGTTGTCGTGGTGCATCAGCCATTCGATGGCGGCGAAGAAGTCGTTCATGAGTTTTTCGGGGTCGACTTTCTGTTGCAGTTCCACGCCTTTTTCATCGTTGCCGGGGTAGCCGCCCACGGAGGTCAGGCCGTCCGGCGCCAGGGCGATGAAGCCGGCTTTGGCCAGGCGCCTTGCCACGTCTTCGATGTAGGGGTTCAGGCCACGGTTTTCGTGGACCACCACCACGGCCGGCAGTTTGCCGCTGGCTTTGGCCGGGCGCACCAGGTAGCCGCGCACTGTGCCGTTGCCTTTGGGCGAGGGGTAGGTGATGTAGTCGGCGATGATGTCGGGGTCGGTGAATTTGACTTGTTCGGCCAGCGCGTAGTTGGGGCTCAGGGCCGCCAGCAGCGCGGAGGCGGTGAGGCCGCCGAAGGTGAACAGCGCTGCGCGGTCTAGAAATTCGCGCCGGTTGAGCTTGCCGTGGGCGTAGCCGTCGTAGAGTTCCAGCAGTTCGGGGGCAAAGTCTTTCGCGGTGAGACGAGTCATCGGTGCATTCCTCGATTAGCGGTGCCAGTCAATGTAGACCAGGATCAGCGCACGCGGCCATGGGCGGAATCTGACAGTTGCCGGGTGTCGACGCGCACGAACACCGAGTCGCCGATGGCGGTGAGCACGTCTCCGGCGTACACCTCGCAGACCACGCGGCTTTTACGCCCCACTTCGCCCTCCACCCGCGCGCGCAGGCTCAGCGTTACGCCCATGGGCGTGGGTTTGATGAATTTGATGCCCAGGTTGCCGGTGACGCAGTCGATGCGCGGCAGGCTGCCGGGTTCGCGCTGCTCGGCGCGATAGTGGTAGGCCATGGCGGTCCAGTTGGAGTGGCAGTCCACCAGCATGGCGATCAGGCCGCCGTAGACCAGCTCGGGCCAGCCGCTGTATTTGGCCTCGGGCTGATGCTCGGCGATGACATGGACGCCATCGGCATACCAGCGGCTCTTGATATGCAGGCCATGCGGGTTGCTGCCGCCGCAGCCGTAGCAAATGCCTTCGGGGGCGGTGGTGTCCTGCAGGGAAGGGGTGTGCATGCAAAGTCCTTATTGTTTCTTTTGGCGACTACTCTGTTTAGCAGGGCACGCACCGAAAGGGAATAAATCCATACCGTGGCGTGTTAGCTCAGCACGTTTGTCCTTTGTTTTGCGGAGTGTTCCATGAAGTGTCGAATGTCCCTGGTCGTCCTGCTGGCCCTCGTCTCTGGTTGGTTTGCCAGCGCCCAGGCGGTGGAATACAAAGACGTTAACCGTACGGCCAGCCAGATCAGCTTTACCTTTCAGCAGTTCGGGCAGCGGGTGTACGGCACCTTCAGCGACTTTGAGGGCACCCTGAGCTTCGATACGCAAAAGCCCGAAGCGGCGCGTGCGTTGCTCAAGATCCAGCTCGCCAGCATCGATGCCGGCAGCCAGGACGCCAATACCCAGTTGCAACAGGCCGCGTGGTTCGACACCGCGACCTATCCGGTCGGTGTGTATGAATCCAGCGGCGCCACGGCGCTGGGTAATAACCGCTACAAGATCACCGGCAACCTGACGATCAAGGGCATTACGCGGCCGGTGGATATCACGGTGTTGCTCAAGGAGCAAAGCGGCATCGGTGTGTTCGACGGTGAGTTCGTGCTCAAGCGCGCCGACTTCAAGATCGGCGAGGGCGAGTGGGCGGGCAACAGCGTGGTGTCCAACGACATCAACATCAAGTTCAAGATGGTCGCGCCGCAACGCTAGCGTGCGAACCTTTTTGCCCCTGCCACGCAGCCGATCACCGCAACGGTTACCAGCAGCATGCCCAGGCTGACCTGCTCATGCAGCAGGCCCGCCGCTAGCGCCAGGCCAAAGAACGGCTGCAGCAGTTGCAACTGGCCGACGGCGGCGATGCCACCCTGGGCCAGGCCGCGGTACCAGAACACAAAACCGATCAGCATGCTGAACAACGACACATAACCCAGGCTCAGCCACGCTGGCAGGCTGATGCCGGTCAAGGTCGCGGGCGCCAGGATCAGGCTCAACGGCGCCACCACCGGCAACGACACCACCAGCGCCCAGCAGATCACCTGCCAACCGCCCAGGCTGCGCGACAACTTGGCGCCCTCGGCATACCCCAAACCGCACACCAGCACCGCCAATAACATCAGCACGTCACCGGCGGGCGCGGCGCTCAAGCCTTGGGCAACGGCATAGCCCATCACCAGCAGGCTGCCGAGGATAGAAAACAACCAGAACACCGGGCGCGGCCGCTCGCCGCCACGCAGCACGCCAAACACCGCCGTGGCCAGCGGCAGCAGGCCGATAAACACGATGGAGTGGGCAGACGTCACGTATTGCAGCGCCAGCGCTGTGAGCAATGGGAAGCCGATGACCACGCCGAACGCGACGATTGCCAGCGGCGCCCATTGGCCGCGCGCGGGGCGTTTCTCCCGGAACAGCCACAGCAGGCACAGCCCCAGCGCAGCGGCGAGGGTGGCGCGGATCATGGTCAGGAACACCGGGTTGAATTCCATCACCGCCAAACGTGTGGCCGGCAGCGAGCCGCTGAAAATCACCACGCCGATAAAGCCGTTGATCCAACCTTGGGTGCTGCTGTCGAGGGTGTTGAGGCGTGAGGTGCGTTCCATGAGGGCGTGCTCGAAAAGGATAAGTTGCGTTTGGCCATCCTAGGATTGAAGATTAAGACAATCAAAAAATTGTCATGGATACATCACCGATGCCACGCGCCCGCTACAAGTCGTTGGTCGACACCTACGCCGAGGACATCCGCAGCGGCGCACTGGCGCCCGGCACACGCTTGCCCACCCACCGGCAATTGGCCGCCGACCACGGCCTGGCGCTGGTCACCGCCAGCCGGGTGTACACCGAGCTTGAGGCCATGGGCCTGGTCAGTGGTGAAACCGGGCGGGGCACTTTTGTGCGTGAGATTTCGTTACCGCCGGGGCAGGGCAGTGGGCAGATGAGCGTCGCAACCGGCATGCTCGACCTCAACTTCAACTACCCGTCGTTGCCGGGCCAGGCCGATCTGTTGCGCACGGCTTTGCGCCAACTGGCGCTGTCGGGCGACCTCGACGCCTTGCTGCGTTACCAGCCCCACGCTGGCCGCCTGCACGAGCGCGCGGTGGTGGCGCGGCACCTGTTGAGCCGGGGCCTGAGTGTTGAGGCCGAGCAGGTGCTGGTGGTCAGCGGCGCGCAGCATGGGCTGGCGGTGACCATGATGGCGTTGCTCAAGCCTGGGGATGTGGTCGCCGTCGATGCACTGACCTATTCAGGCTTCAAGGTGCTGGCCGAAACCCTGCACCTGGAAATCGTCGCCATCCCGGTCACTGCCGGCGGCCCGGACCTGGACGCACTGCAACGCCTGTGCAGCAAGCGCCCGGTGCGCGCGGTGTACAGCATTCCGACCTTGCACAACCCGTTGGGCTGGGTGATGAGCCTGGCGCAGCGCGAGCAACTGGTCAGCATTGCCCGTCAGCACCACCTGATAATCATCGAGGACGCGGCCTACGCGTTTCTGGCCGCAGAGGCACCGCCGCCACTGGCGACCTTGGCGCCTGAGTGCACGGTGTACGTCGGCGGGTTTTCCAAGAGCGTCGCCACCGGCTTGCGCGTGGGGTTTGTTGCAGCGCCGGCGCCGTGGGTAAAGAAGCTGGAACGCACCATCATGGCCACCACTTGGAACGTGCCCGGGGTGATGAGCGCGCTGGCCGTGGCCTGGATCGAGGACGGCACCGTCGCGCAGTTGGAAGCGCAAAAACGCCAGGATGCCCAGGCGCGGCAGGCCTTGGCGGCGCAGGTGCTCAAAGGCGTGGAGTACATCAGCCACCCGTCATCGTATTTTCTGTGGTTGCCGCTGGGGGAGGACGCGCGGGCTGATCAGGTCGCCATGGTGTTGCAGCGCGAGGGTATTTGCGTGTCCACCGCCGAGCCGTTTACGGTGTCGGCGATCGTGCCGCATGCGTTGCGGTTGGCGCTGGGCTCGGTGGACATGGCGGCGCTGCGTGAGGCGCTGGTGACGGTGCGCGAAGTGGTGCGGTGGTGAGCCGCACCGATGGCGATCAGTACTTGTAAGCCTGGCGCCCGATCAGCAGCCATTGGCCTTTTTGCTTCTGCCAGACCTGGAAGTTGTCGATGTCGGTGGGCGTGTCTACGCCGCTGTTCACCGCCAGCGCGTGAAAGTGGTTGCGCACCAGGGCGGTGTCGCCGTCCAGGGTGATGGTCTGGTTCTGCATTTCGAGGGTCTTGAAGGCGCTGGTGTGGGTTTCAAGGTCCGCGATAAATTGCGCTTTGTTCTGCACCTTGCCGCTGGAGTGGCCGTAGGTGAGTTTGTCGGAGGTCAAGGCGTGAAGCTGTTTGAGGTCCAGGTGCAGCATGGCTTGGGTCAGTTGGTCGACCGCTTGGGCCACATCCTTCTCGGCGGGGGCAGGCGCAGCTGCGACGCAGCCGGTAAACAGGCACAGAAAACCGATCAGCACTTTGACGTTTGGCATGGGTGCTTCCTTATTGTTGTTAGGGGCGAACACGACAATTTAAGTTGTCGTACAACCATGCAATATTTCGAGCGGTGAAGGAAAGTGAAAATTTGAAATATTTGAAAGTGATGGGCTAAAAGGCATTTTAAGAGCCTGTTGCCCTTGTACGATATCCCAACACATTGGGTGGGTTTCAAGGACTGATCTTGCCGCTTCCTGCCCAAGTAGCACATCGCTATGCTACTGCCGAAACAACAATCGCCCGGTGAACACTATGGATTTTGACTGGCACAGCGACCCCATCACCCGCGCTACGCCCGTGACGCCACACTACAAAAATACCCAGAACGTACGCCGCTTCATGCTTTTACACTGTGGCCCCGCGTTCAAGTTCGACCGGCCATTTATGGCCTGGATTCGCAACGACATTCCCAAGACCCTGGGCGATGTGGTGGTTGAGTGGCAACGTCGAAACGAGGACTCACGCCCATGACACGCGACGAAAAATACCAGGCCGCTCAACAGCGCATTGGCTATCAGCTGAACGAATTCAAAATCGGCGGCAACTACACGCCGTGGGTGCGCGAGGGCAACCACTTGTACATCAGCGGCCAGATTCCCCGTGTGGGAGACACCATCGTGCTGCCGGGCAAAGTCGGCGACAGCCTGACCCTGGCCCAGGCGCAAATCGCCGCCGGTATCAGCGCGCTGCGTTGCCTGGGCTTGCTCAAGCAGGCGCTGGGTTCGCTGGACCAGATCAAGGCCATCCCGCGCATCAACGTGTATGTGCGCAGCGCTGAAGATTTTGATCAGCAAAGTGAAGTGGCCAACGGTGCCTCGGACCTGTTGCACGAGATTCTCGGCAGCGCCGGGGTACATACGCGTACGTCGCTGGGGGTGATGCAGTTGCCGAAGTCGGCGGCGGTGGAGATCGACATGATTGCCGTGGCTCACGGTTGACTCGCACATGATCACTCAGGGCTTGGTGGTACTGATCAACTACGCCACCTACGTAGCGCCTGGGCTGGTGTTGTTTGGCGTGTGGTTTGCGCTGACGCCCAGGGTGCTGACTGCGATGCGCATCCTGATCTTGTTGGCGGCGTTCGTGTTGATGCGTGATGCAATGACGCCGATGGGCCTGTGGGCGCTCAGCCGCGAGGTGCAGATTGCATTCAGCGCCAATGCGTTTGTGCTGGCGGTACTGGGCGGGCTGTCGGTGTTGTTGATTATGCTGTTGGCACGCATCGCGCCGGAGTTGTGGCGGCTGGTGCGCTGGACCATCGGTAACCCGGTTGTTGGCCTGGGTGCAGGGCTGATAGTTGGCTGTTTGATCGGTGTGCCGCTGCGGGTTTACCAAGGCATCGAGGCCAGCGAGATCCATGGCTACTGGGTCTGGCTGCCGGGCATGGTGGTCTTGGCCTATGGCGCTAATGCATTGGAAGAGGTGCTGTTTCGCGGGTTCTTGCAGGGTTACCTGGAGCAACAACTGACACCATTGCGTGCGGCATTGATCAGCGGCGTAGCCTTTGCGGCCTGCCATGCATTCCTGGCACTGAGCGTGACCCAACTCGGCTGGCCGGTGTTGCTGTTCACCCTGATCGAAGGGTTGGCCTGCGCGCTGGTGCGCCTGCGTTATGGCGTACTGGCGGCGACCGCCACCCACGGCACGGCAATCTTGCTGATTGCCGTGCCCTACATGGCTTGAGTTGAAACACGGCAAAATCTGTGGGAGCTGGCTTGCCTGCGATAGCTGTCTTTCAGTGACAAATAGGCCGGCTGAGCCACCGCAATCGCAGGCAAGCCAGCTCCCACATTTGGACCGCGTTTAGCCTGCTACTGATCGCCGTACCCTGCATCACTTGATTTGAAACACAGGCCAATGTGGGAGCGGGCTTGCTCGCGAAGGCGGTGTGTCAGCCAATACATCCGGTGACTGACCCAGCGCTTTCGCGAGCAAGCCAGCTCCCACATTTTTTTGCCCGCGTTTATTCTGCTGTCAGCGGCGGCGTGCGCGGTGGGATCTGGCGTTTGCTGCCGGTGGCTTCATACGCGCACGCAAACCGCAGCAGCGCCGAGTCATCATAGGCACGCCCGGCGAAGGTCAGCCCCACCGGCATGCCGATGTCTGCCATCACGCCCATCGGCACGGTGACGGTGGGCACGCCCAGATGGCGAATCGCGAGGTTGCCGTTGGCCACCCAGACGCCGTTGCTCCAGGCAATGTCGGCGCTGGCTTCGTTAACATCGGCATCCGCCGGGCCAACGTCGGCCACGGTGGGGAACAGCACCGCGTCCAGCCCCAGCGTGTCCATCCAGTCTTCCAGGTCGATGCGCCGGGTTTGCTCCAGGCCACGCAGGCCATCCGGCACGGTGCTGATCTCGTTCCACGGCGTGATGCCGCGCTCGGCCATGCGCACGTATTCGTCCATGCCGGCGGCCAGGTCGTCTTCACGGTTGGGCAGGGTGCCGGGGTCGTGTGGGAAGATTTTCGGCCCGTCCACGTCAGCCAGGCGGTTCAGGTGCGGGTCGCCGTTGGCGCGCAGGAAGTCATCGAACGCCCAGGCCGACAGCTCCCACAATTCGTCGTGCAGAAATTCCTTAGAGACCAGGCCGCGGGTAAATACGGTCGGCGCGCCAGGGCGGTCGCCTTCGCAGTTGGACACCAGCGGGAAATCCACCTCGATCACTTCAGCCCCGGCGGCTTCCAGCGCCTGGCGCGCGTCCTGCCACAGGTCGATGACGCTGGCGCGGGTGTTGATCTTTTGCCCAGTCGGCCCGCCGATCCCAGGCTTTTCGCTGGTGCCGGCGTCGGGGTCGGCGTTGATGTACATGCGCGGCACGCCGAAACGTTTGCCAGCGAGGGATTCACTGCTCACCGCCAGCTCCGCATAAGACGCTGGGCGCACCGAAGCCACGCTGGGGATTGGCACCCAGGGTTGCAGGCGCCACAGGTCGCCACGGGTGTCGGGGTCGTCGGCGACCACCACGTCGAGTACTTCGAGCAAGTCGGCCATGGTGCGCGCATACGGCACCACCACGTCCATGGTTGGCGTCAACGGCCAGTTACCGCGCACCGAAATTACCCCGCGCGACGGCGTGTAGGCACACAAGCCATTGTTGGACGCGGGGCCGCGCCCGCTTGACCAGGTTTCTTCGGCCAGGCCGAAGGCGGCGAAGCTGGCAGCCGTTGCCGTGCCCGCGCCGTTGGAGGAACCGGAGGCAAACGGTGCGGTGAGGTAGCCGGCGTTATACGGGCTTTCTGCGCGGCCATACACGCCGCGCTGCATCCCGCCGTTGGCCATCGGCGGCATATTGGTCTTGCCCAGGCAGATGGCGCCGCCGGCGCGCAGGCGTTCAATGGTGAAGGCGTCACGCTGCGCCACCAGTTTGGCGAAGGCCGGGCTGCCGGAAGCTGCCGTCAGGCCCTTGACCAAATAGCTGTCTTTGGCGGTGTAGGGAATACCGTCCAATGGCCCCAAGGTTTCGCCTTTGGCCCGACGTGCATCGCACGCCTGGGCTTCTTTGAGCGCCTCGGGATTGCGCACCACCACGGCATTCAAGGCGGTGGCGGTCTGCGCGCCGTCATAGGCCTCGATCCGCGCCAGGTAAGCCTGGACCAGTTCTACGGCAGTGGTCTGGCCGCTTTCAAGTGCCGCGCGCAGTTGGGCAATGGAAACTTCAGTAACGTGCATCACGTGTTTTTCGCCGCCTTCAAGTTGGAGGTATGGCGGCAGTCTACGTACAGATATTTCACAAAACCAGCGCGGCATAATCCGCATAGCCAGCGCGCATCACTTGCCACGTGGGCTCGTCAGCCGGAATCAGATGTTCGATACGCAGCGAGGTGAGCGTGATGTCCTGGGGCATGCCGAACGTGGTGAAGGTCGACAAGAAGTTCAGCTCGCCCCGGCTTGAGCGGATACGCGTCAACACCAGTGGCGGCATGTCGATGGGCAGTTCGGTACGGGGCGGCGCCGGCAAACTCGCCAGCAACGCCGCCAGTGCCGGGTTGCCCAGAGCCTCGCGCGTGGCGCGTTGCCAGGCGACGGTGCGGATCTCTTCGGCGTTGATCAGGTGATCACCCAGGCCGCCGGTTTGCAGCAGGGTTGTCAGCAGGTTTAGCTCGTTGGCCGCATTCGCTTTGATCCCCACCAGCTCAAATAAAACGCAGGTACTGGCATTGGTGGCGAGGACTTCCCACTGGCTGCCCAGCAGAATCGCCGGGGTGGGGTTGTTGGCGTGCAACACGTGGCTGACCGCTTCACGAATGGCGGCCATGGCCGGTGACGCGAGCGGTGTAGCGGTGTAGCGCGGCGCATAACCGGCGGCGAGGAACACGCGGTTGCATTGCTCCAGCGGGGCGTCCAGGGCCGTGAGCAACGCATGCAACGTGCCCGGGCTCGGCTTGGCGCGGCCGGTTTCGATGCAGCTGAGATGGCGCTGGGAAACACCCGTGATCAAAGCCAGGTCCAGCTGGCTCAGTTGGGCGTGTCGGCGCAATTGGCGCAGGTGTTGGCCGGCAGTTGAAGGGGTATCCATGGCCAGATTATGACCTCCGAGGTCATTGCGAGAGGCGCAACCTTATCACTATGTTGAGCCTCGATCATTTCAAGGAAGGCACCATGCACAGACCCTATATCGCCTTGGCCGGCTTGCTGGGATTTTCGTTGTACACCCTGGTCACGATGCTCACCGCGCAGCAATCGCTGCTCGCGTTCGGGTGGGAACTGATGTCTCGGCCGGACACCGCGCAGGTGGTGATCGACCTGTATCTGATGGCGCTGCTGGCGTGTGTGTGGATGTACCGGGATGCGCGAGGGCGAGGGCGTTCGGTTGCCTGCGTGGTGCCGTACTTTTTGCTGACGGTGGTGTTTGTGTCGGTGGGGCCGTTGCTTTACATCGTCGTGAATGGGTACCGAGATGAATGAACGGCTGCATTCCAACCTTGAGGATTTCGATGTGGCGAGCGGGCGTGCCCTAATGCCGTTCAGTTAAGCGCAGCTCCCACATTTAATCTTCGCTGCTTTGGGCATTGCGTTCGCTTAACTGAACGGCATTAGGGCTTGCCCCGCGTTGGGCTGCGAAGCGGCCCTAAAACCTGCCGCCGCGGTCTCACAGGTAGAAATGCAGCGCCTGTGATGGGGCTGCTGCGCAGCCCAACGCGGGGCACGCCCGCTCGCCACAACTAGCTGTGCAAGCCTGGGCCAACAGTGCCGATGTTCGGCCGGTCAGACGCCTTTGGTCGAGGGCAGCAAAATCGTCAGGATGCCCGCCAACGGCAGGAACGAGCAGATTTTATAGACGTACTCGATGCCGTGGTTGTCGGCCAGCAAGCCGAGCAACGCGGCGCCAATGCCGCTGAAGCCAAACATCAGGCCGAAGAAGATACCCGCGATCATCCCCACATTGCCCGGCACCAGTTCCTGGGCAAAGACCACGATGGCCGAAAAGGCCGAGGCGATGATGAAGCCGATCACCACGCTGAGCACGGCGGTCCAGAACAGGTCAACGTAGGGCAGGGCCAGGGTGAAGGGCGCGGCGCCCAGGATCGAGAACCAGATGACTTTCTTGCGCCCGATCTTGTCGCCAATCGGGCCACCGGCAAAGGTGCCGACGGCCACCGCGCCGAGGAACAGGAACAGGTACATCTGCGAGCTGGCCACCGACAGGTGGAACTTCTCGATCAGGTAAAAGGTGAAGTAGCTGGTGAGGCTGGTCATGTAGAAGTATTTGGAGAACACCAGCAGCGCCAATACCACCAAGGCAAAGGTCACGCGGCCTTTGGACAAACCGTGGGTGGCCTTGCCGCCTTGCTTGAGTTTGAACAGGTTGAGGTGGTGGCGGTACCAACGGCTCAAGCCGTACAGCACCATGATCGCGAACACGGCGAACAGCCCGAACCAGGCGATATGAGTTTGGCCGTACGGAATGATGATCGCCGCCGCCAGCAATGGGCCGAAGGCGCTGCCGGTGTTGCCGCCGACCTGGAAGGTCGATTGTGCCAGGCCATAACGCCCGCCCGAGGCCAGGCGCGCCACGCGTGAGGTTTCCGGGTGGAAGGTCGACGAGCCGACACCGACCAGCGCCGCCGCCAACAGGATCAACGGGAAGGTGCCGACAAACGCCAGCAGCAGGATGCCGACCAACGTGCACACCATGCCCGCCGGCAACAGCCAGGGCTTGGGGTGGCGGTCGGTGTGGTAACCGATCCAGGGTTGCAGCAAGGACGCGGTCAGTTGGAAGGTGAGGGTGATCAGGCCGACTTGGGTAAAGCTCAGCCCGTAGTTGGCCTTGAGCATCGGGTAGATCGATGGCAACACGGCCTGGATCAGGTCATTGATCATGTGCGCCAGGGCGCAGGCGCCAAGGACGCGCATGACCAAGGGGCTTATTTGCGGCGTAGTGGTTGCTGTGGCGGGTGGCGCGGTCAGGCTCGACATGCAGGCATTCCATACAAGGCAGCGAACAGGGGCAGTGCGTACTTTAGCGCGCTGCCCGTTTCTAAATGTTGCGGCGTTTATGCTAGATTCGCAGAAAATGCCTGTCTCGCGTAATTCGGGCGCTAACCATCGCAAAAAGGGCGAAATCATCAAATCACTGGATGTATTTCTGCGGGAGATCGACGAAGGCGACTGGGCTGTGATCAGTTCCGCCACCGATTACCCCGAAAACTGGGTGATCCCCGAGCATAGCCACGAGAAGCATCAACTGCTCTACGCCGTCGAAGGCGTGATGGTGGTGTATTCGGCGCTGAACCAATGGACGGTGCCGCCCAATCGCGGCTTCTGGATGCCCTGCGGGCAAGTCCATTCACTGCGCTGCGTGGGCACCCTGAAGATGCGCAGCGTGTTTGTGCGCCCGGACCGCTTTCCCAATTTGCCCAGCGAACCCAAGACCGTGAGTGTGTCGCCATTGCTGAGCGAGCTGATCAAGGCCTCGGTCAGCTTGAAGCCGCCGTACGCCGAGGATTCGCGCGACGCCCGAATCATGCACCTGATCCTCGACGAACTCGCCATCCTGCCGGCCTTGCCGCTGTCGCTGCCGCAGCCAGTCGACCTGCGCATCAACCGTATTTGCCAGGCGCTGCAACAGGAGCCGGGCGATGCCTCGACGGTGGCGGATTGGAGCGAGCGACTGGACCTGGATCAGAAAACCATCCAGCGCTTGTTTCGCAAGGAAACCGGCCTGACCTTCGGCCAATGGCGCCAACAAGCACGCTTGCTGCTGGCGCTAGAGCGCATTGCGGTAGGGGAGAAGATCATCGATGTGGCCATCGAGTTGGGCTATGAAAGCCCAAGTGCCTTTACCAGCATGTTCAAGAAGCAGTTTGGCAAGACGCCGAGTCAGTTTTTTAAATAGTGCATCACGTGACGCTTTTTTATTGCGAATGCCTCTAAAGAACTGTGAATGTTGACAGTTGGCAATCGCGCAGTGAAAAAGTAATTTTGTCAGGCTCAAGCAAAATAGTGGGTGAGCGGCATTAAAGGATAATTCACAGTGAGGTGACAGTGATGGCTGAAGATGATGAAATTAGTTTGGAAATTACATTAAATACAACCGAGCCTATGGAGATTTTTTACTCCCCCCGCGCGGGAAAAGAGGTGTCCATTAGAAAAATCAAAGCGGCCACGGTTGACTATAAAATTTCACCTAAAATAGGAATCTGCGTATCCCTGTGCGTCCGTGCGCTGGATGGTAGCGGCCTGAAGGAAAAGACGACATTCAGCGTTAAAAATGAAAGTCTATCTAAGATTGACATAGACGCGGGCGGGATGACTACGTTAAATCACGGTGAAAGCATGCAATTAACCTTCGGTCCTGATAAGTCGAGTTATTACGTAGGCCTTACCCCTCCCTACGATGACAGTCCTCATTGAATAATGCTGCGTTAAGAGTAGAGCACGTCAACCCGCGGTTTGACGTGCCGCTCAAACCTAATCAGCGCTGGTTCCGCAAGGAAACCGGCCTGACGTTCGGCCAATGGCGCCAACAAGCACGCTTGCTGTTGGCGCTGCAGCGCATTGCGGTAGGGGAGAAGATCATCGAGGTGGCCATCGAGTTGGGCGATGAAAGCCCAAGCGCCTTTACCCGCATGTTCAAGAAGCAGTTTGGCAAGACGCCGAGTCAGGTGCTCGGGTAATTTGGAGCGCTTAAATACGCACTTTATTATTGCGAATACTTATAAAGAACTGTAAGCATTGACAGTTGGCGATTGCGTCTTACATCCCCATCCTCGACCTTGTTGAAACACATCATTGTGTGAGCGATTTTCATTAAAATGCTAAATAGGGTGGCTGCGATGTTTAAGAATCAAGTCAAGTTAAAATTCACATTGACGACGGCGGGGTCTATACAGCTCTCTTGTGTGAACCTGTATGACAAAATCGAAGTGTTCGAAAGAAAGGTAAGGGGGCCGGTTTCCGATTACACGGTGACGGCTGAATTGGACGGTGCAGTGATCTTTAACGTTCGGGCAATAGACGGGAGTGATTTGAGTGTCAGCGAGACCATAGGGCTCACAAATGAAAGTGATTTTGAGCTTTTTATCACTTCCGAGGCGGAAGTGGAAACTGATTTGAAAAGTCGGCAAAAAGTGGATTTGGTGTTTGGTTCTGGTAGTGAGGGTTATGAAATCGTTATGCCGGAAGAATATAATAACTATCTATAGTCGGCTGAACTATACAGAGTTAATTAAGAAGAGCCTGCGTTGTCCACGCATCATGTTTGACTCTTCTTAATTGGGTTTTCTTCACCGTGCATTTTTTCTGCGTGATCACGCCAATACGCGTTTGCTGCGCGGAATGCAGGCAGATGGGGCAGACAACCAACTTCCGCCACAACTTTCGAACTCAGGTATCACTGATAAGCCGCCGTCAAATTAGCGTAGAAAATACAACCGATCAGCCGCGCAAACAGGCTCAGGGTTTCCGGCAGATTAGGGTCGTCAAACAGCATCGCCCGCGAATCCAGGGCGCACAGCGCGCCGAACAGGCGGCCATCGGGCAGGAAGATCGGCGCGCCGGCATAGCTTTCGATGGCGTATTGCTTGACCACCGGGCGTGCGGCAAACCGGCCGTTCTGGCTGATTTGCGGGATGAACAATGTTTGAGGGTCGATGCAGAACTCACTGCACAGCGTGGTTTCCAGGTCGAGTACGTCGTTGACATCAATGCCCATTTGCAGCGGGTCATAGGCCGAGCACACCACCCATTCCTGGTCGGTGAATTTGGCGATACCGGCAAAGCGCATGCCGGTCAGGCGGGTAACCAATTGCAGGACGCTGGTGGTGGCTTCGATTTCGGCGATGGCAGCGCGCTCATCGGCGCTGAGTAATGCGTGTGCTGCGGTGACGCTTGGAACCATGCTTAAGCACTCCAATGGCGTGGCGGCGCGGGCCGCCACGCAGGGGCAGGGGTTAATTAATCCGTGGATGCTGCTGCACCAGGTTCTGGCGCTTGGCTTCCAGCTCGGCAATTTGAGTGTCGATGTCTTCGATCTTCTGCTCGATATTGTCGTGGTGCTCTTGCAGGATTTCCTTGGCTTCGGCCATGTCCGAGGCCGCCGGTGCCGCGCCGCGCAGGGGCTTGTTGGCGGTTTCCTTCATGGTCAGGCCGGTGATCAGGCCGACCACAGCAAACACCATCAGGTAGTAGGCGGGCATGAACAAGTTGTTGGTGCTTTCCACCAGCCACGCCACGGCGGTTGGGGTGATACCGGCGATCAATACCGAGACGTTGAACGCACTGGCCAACGCGCTGTAACGCAAATGCGTGGGGAACATTGCGGGCAGGGTCGAGGCCATCACGCCGATGAAGAAGTTCAAGATCACCGCGAGGATCAGCAGGCCTGCGAAGATCAGGCCGATCTTGCCGCTGGTGATCAGCATGAACGCCGGAATCGACAGGAACAGCAAGCCGACACTGCCGGCGATGATGAAGGGCTTGCGGCCGATCTTGTCGCTGATAAAACCAATGAACGGCTGCACGAACAGCATGCCGACCATGATCGCGATGATGATCAGCACGCCGCTGTTTTCTTTGTAGTGCAGGTTGTGCGACAGGTAGCTGGGCATGTAGGTCAGCAGCATGTAGTACGTCACGTTGGTGGCCGCGACGATCCCGATGCAGGTCAGCAGGCTGCGCCAGTGTTGGGTGGCGACCTCTTTGAACGACACTTTGGGGCCGTGGGTCAGGCCTTGGAGGTCGCCTTGCTCGAGTTTGTCCATGTGCTGCTGGAAGGCTGGGGTTTCTTCCAGCGCGTGGCGCAGGTACAGGCCGATGAGGCCCAGGGGCAGGGCGAGGAAGAACGGCAGGCGCCAGCCCCAGGCTTCGAAGTCGGCTTCACCCAGGATGGTGGAAATCAGTACCACCACACCCGCGCCAAGCACGAAACCGGCGATGGAGCCGAAGTCCAACCAACTGCCAAGGAACCCGCGTTTACGGTCCGGCGCGTATTCGGCGACGAAGATCGAGGCGCCGGTGTACTCACCGCCTACCGAGAACCCTTGGGCCATTTTGCACAGCAGCAGCAGGATCGGTGCCCAGATGCCAATCGAGGCATACCCGGGAATCAGGCCGATGGCGAAGGTGCTCAAGGACATGATGACGATGGTGGCGGCGAGGACTTTCTGCCGCCCGTATTTGTCACCCAGGGCGCCGAAGAACAGGCCACCCAATGGGCGAATCAGGAACGGCACAGAGAAGGTGCCCAAGGCGGCGATCATTTGTACGCTGGGCGAGGCGTCGGGGAAGAACACTTTGCCAAGTACGTAGGCGACAAAGCCATAGACGCCAAAGTCGAACCATTCCATGGCGTTACCCAGTGCGGCGGCGGTGATTGCCTTGCGCACCTTGGCGTCGTCGACGATGGTGATGTCTTTCAATCCGATGGGTTTGACGCTTTTCTTACGTAATTTCATGCGAGCCACTCTAAAACTGAACAGGGGAGGTGCCATCGTTGCGATGGCACCGCTCTGTCAGTTCAGATACAACCAGACATGAAATAATTCACCTCTATTTGCTTTTTTTTGCAAATGAATTGAACTTCATGGCTTCAACAGGGAATTATCCGAATGCCTGTCACCGCCTCACGCCTGACCTACCGTAAGCCCGAACCCAGCGACGTGCAGCGATTGTTCGCGATCTTCGCCGACCCGCAGACCAACCTGTTCAATCCTGCGGGCCCGATGGCCAGCCTGGCCGACGCTCAACGCCTGCTCAATCACTGGCGCGAGCAGTGGGCTACCCAAGGCTACGGCTGGTGGGCGATTGCGCGCCGCGCGGCACCGGAGCACATCATTGGCTTTGGCGGCGTGGCACCCCTCAATTACCTGACCGAGCGGCGCATCAACCTGGGTTATCGCTTCGCCGTCGAGGCCTGGGGGCAGGGCTACGCCACTGAGCTGGGGCGTGATGCATTGGCGATGGCGTTCCAAACCCTCGGCTTGCCTGAGGTATTCGGGCTGGTGCGGCCTGATCACGCCGCCTCGATTCGTGTGTTGGAGAAGCTTGGCATGCAGCCCTTTGGCGCGCTCGACGATGTGCCGGGCCAGGCGCCGAGCCTGGTTTTTCGCCTGCGTCATCCTACAACCTCTGCTAGCTGAGTATTTTAGTACCCGCCTGACACCTAGATAAACCGCAATCTTTCAGATTGACAGCGTTCTGGGAGCTCGCTATAAAAGTCACAGTTGTACGACGACATATGACGTTGCGTATGTCCTATCTAACAAAAATAAAAAGTGATGCCATGAATTTGAATGAGCCCCTCAACGCCCATCGCGTCGGCACGGCCGTCGGCAACTATCGCTGGACTATCTGCGCGATGTTGTTCTTCGCCACCACCGTCAATTACCTCGACCGCCAGGTCCTCAGCCTTTTAGCGCCGCAGCTGTCGACACAATTTGGCTGGAGCAATACGGACTACGCCAACATTGCGGCGGTGTTCCAGTTTGTCTATGCGATTTCCATGCTGTTTGCCGGGCGGTTTGTCGACAAGATCGGCACCAAGGCCGCCTATGTGGTGGCGATCTGTATCTGGTCCACCGGCGCGATCATGCATGCGTTCTCGGTGCCGATGGGTGAGGGCATCGCTGCCGTGAGCGGTGCCATCGGCCTGGCGGTGATCCCGGTGTCGATTGCCGGCTTCATGCTGTCACGCGCGGTGCTGGCGATTGGCGAGGCGGGTAACTTTCCCATTGCGATCAAGGCCACCGCCGAATACTTCCCGAAAAAAGAACGCTCATTTGCCACCGGTATCTTTAACTCCGGGGCTAACGTGGGAGCGATCCTGGCGCCGATCTGTGTGCCCTCGATTGCCGGAATGTGGGGCTGGGAAGCGGCCTTTATGGTCATTGGCATGTTGGGCTTTGTGTGGGTCGCGGTGTGGGCAATGGTTTACGAAAAACCGGAACAGCAAAAACGCCTGTCGGCCGCAGAACTGGCCTATATCCGCAGCGACCAGACGGTGCAACCGTTCACGCCTGAACCCGCCGGTACAATCCCGAAAAAAGTCTCGTGGTTCAAGCTACTGACCTATCGCCAGACCTGGGCGTTTGCCTTCGGCAAGTTCATGACCGACGGCGTGTGGTGGTTCTTCCTGTTCTGGCTGCCGACTTACCTGTCGGCGCAATACGGCATGAAAGGCGCCGATATCGTGATGCCGCTGGCGGTGCTGTACAGCATGACCATGGTCGGCAGTATCGGCGGCGGCTGGTTCCCCAGCTACTTCATGGCCCGTGGCGATGCACCCTATGACGGCCGCATGAAAGCCATGCTGGTCATCGCACTGTTCCCGCTGGTGGTGTTGCTGGCGCAGCCGTTCGGCTACCTGAGCTTCTGGGTGCCGGTGCTGCTGATCGGCGTGGGCGCCTCGGCACACCAAGCGTGGTCGTGCAACATCTTCACCACCGTGTCCGACATGTTCCCGCAGAAAACCGTGGCCTCAGTGGTCGGCATCGGCGGCATGGCCGGTGGGCTGGGCGGTGTGGTGATGACCAAGATTGGCGGTTGGGTGTTCGACTACTACAAGTCCATCAACGACATTCATACCGGCTACATGATCATGTTCGCGATCTGTGCGCTGGCGTACCTGGTGGCGTGGAGCGTGATGAAGGCGCTGGTGCCACGCCATAAGGAAATCACTGATTTGTGAGCTGCGCATGCCCGCGCTGGTGGCAGCGTGGGCGTGCACTGTAGCTTCTCGGGTTGTCTTGTTGGGCTGCGTAGCAGTTCCATTTTGGGGTCGCTTCGCAACCCAACGCGGGGCAAGCCCGCTCGCCATGGTGAGCCAGATTGCTACAGTTGCAGTGTTTGCCCTTAACTGACGGGTGTTAGTCAAATAGGGCTGGTTTTTTCAACGATGTTGAAAGGGCTGGCTCTAAAAAATGGACCAGATGAGCTGCGATGGCTTCTGGCGCGTCCTCTTGTACGAGATGCCCCGCTAGCGGGATGCGCAGGTAGGTGACGTCGGTGATCCTGCTGTGGAGCACGTCGCCCTGAGCGGCCGGGATCCAAGCGTCTTCTTCACCCCATAGCAGCAACACCGGGCAGCGGATTTCGCCGAGTCGGTGCTCGATCTCGTCGGTGTAGCGTTGATCCATCTGCGCAATCTGTCGGTAAAAAGCCGCTTGGCCTTGCTCGCCGGTCCACGGCGTGACATAGGCTTGCAGTACCTCGGCAGGCAACGGCGTGTAGGCGGCGCCCTGGAGATAGGCGCGCACAATCGCTTCGTGAATGTAAGGCGGCGCTTCGCTGAATGCGTGTTCGTGACGGCGCACATGCTGGATCAGGTCAGAGCCCCAGGGGGCAATCGCCACGGGATCGATCAGGCTTAGGCTGGCGTACTCGCAGCCATTTAACAGGTGCGCGCGTAACGCGGTGGCGCCGCCAAAGTCATGGGCGAGCACGTGCGGGCGCTCCAGACGCCAATGCTCAAGCAGCGCTGCCAGCACGGTGTTTTGCGCACCCAGGGACACATCCTGGCCCGGTTTTTTTGCCGACAGCCCATAGCCCGGCAGGTCGTAATAGAACACGCGATAACGCTGCGAAAACAACGGCGCAATACGCCGCCATACATGGGACGAGAAGGGCGTGCCATGCACCATTACTAACGCGGGCCCGGCTGTGCCGATTTGCCCCCAGCGGATAGCCTGGCCTTGAAAATCAAAGGTTTCGGGCAGTGCAAGTGAGTCGCGGGTGCAGGTCATCATTGGGTCTCCCATCAGTGTTCAACGTTAAGACGGGCTTTGCGCCTGTCAGGATAATACGCACCGCCAAGACCACGCCGACCAGCACCGCCGCCAGCCCCGTGGCTTCCATGACAGAAGGGCCACGACCGTGGAACCACAGGCCGAGCAGGGTGGCGAACAGTGATTCCAGGGCGATCAATTGGCCGCTGAGCACCATCGGCAGCCGCCGGGTGGCTGCGTTCCAGGCCCAGGCACCGGCCACGGTGGACATCACTGCGATGATCAGGCTCCAGGCATACAGCGCACCTGCCTGAGGGAGGCCAAATCCCAGGGTTGGCAGCTGGAGCAGGTCGAATGCATAGAGCACCGGCAACAGGCAGGCGGCAGTGCCGCCGGCGCCCACCAACATCAACGCGGTCCAGAGGCCGGTGGCTTGGGCAGGAAGGGTTGTCAGGTGTTTTTGGTTAACCACGCTGAACCCCAGCCACAAGGCAACCGCACTCAACGAAAAAAACAGGCAGGCCAGCCACGAAACTGCACTTAACGCCGGTTGGTGCAGGCTGCTGATGTTCGAAAGCAAGAGCCCCACGGTCAGGCACAATAACGGCGCCGCCAGCCGACGCCAGGGCACTGTCTTGTTGCGGGCGTTACCGACCAGGGCCAGTAACACCGGCACCATGCCGACACAGGCAGGCGTCAATACCGGGCCACCAAACATAACGCCTGCGGCGATGCACACGCCGTACGCCAGGCAACCGGATGCGCCAAGCGCTGCGGCGAGCCAGCATTGCCCTGGGCTGAGCAATCGCAGTTGAGCGCGGCACAGGATCATCCCGCAAACGCCCAGCACACCGACCAGCAGAAACCGTACGGTCATCAGGTCATACAGGCTGTAGTCACCGGTGACGTAGGGGGCGATGAAGTTCAGCGCCCAGCCCAGTGTGGCAACACTGGCCAGTAGCACACCGGTGAAAACAGAGGTTCGCGTTGAGGTCATCAGAGGTATCCATGAGGTAATGGATTAATGGTGCACACCCACAGGGCTGTGCTACAAACGAGTTCTCGACCCAGGATGCATAACCTCAGCTTATGAATACGCTTGGCAAAAACTTGCCGCCCCTCGCCAGCTTGCTACCGTTTGAAGCGGCGGCCCGCCTGGAAAGTTTCTCCAAGGCGGCGGATGAGTTGCACATCACCCAGGCCGCTGTCAGCCGGCAAATTCGCGGGCTGGAAGATAATCTGGGGGTGAAGCTGTTTTATAGGCGCAATCGCGCGGTCTTCCTCACCCAGGAAGGGCGTGAACTGGGGCAGGTGGTCAGCCATGCGCTGCACAGCATCAGTGACGGCGCTGCGGGTTTGCGCGCGTCCACTGACCACCGTCGTGTGGTCCTGCTCTGCCAGCTGTGCGAGGCGTTTTATTGGTTGATGCCGCGCCTGTCGACGTTTCACCAGCAATACCCGCACATCGAAATCCAGGTGGTGACCTCCACCCGGCCGCTCACTGAGTTCAATGACCACTTCGACGTTGCCCTGCAAAGTACCCGGCGTGCCAGTGGCGCTCACCCCTTGATGTTCACCGCTTCTGACGAGGTGTTTCCGGTCTGCAGCCCTGCGTATCTCAGCGCCGAACAACCCCTGCCGCTCAGCGTATTGCGCACCCACACGTTTTTGCACCACAGCGCCGCGCCACCGCACTTGATGGAGTGGGGTGAATGGCTGCAAGTGTTTGGTCAGGTATTGGCCGTGGATGCGCGCAGTGCCACTTTCGACAGCTACCCGCTGATGTTGCAAGCCGCTGTGGAGGGGCACGGTGTCGCCATGGGCTGGCGTCGCACCGCCAGCCGCTTGATTGAAAGTGGGGCGTTGGTAAGACCCTGCGCCGAGAGTGTGCATTTGCCCGAGGCGATTTCGGTCTACAGGCAGCAAGGCACAGGCCCGCGCAGCGAGGTTGTGGCGCTGCTGGCCTGGCTTGAAGCGCAATTGCAGGGTGATGGCTGACAGGGGCGCGACCGCCCCTGTGCTGCAAGGGCTATGGGTTACGTGTCACGCGCCAAATGGTATTGGCCAGGTCGTCGGCGATGATCAGCGCACCTTTAGGGTCCACCGTCACACCCACCGGGCGCCCACGGGTCTTGCCGTCATCCCCACGAAAGCCGGTGGCGAAGTCGATCGGCTCACCCGCCGGTTTGCCATTGCTGAAGGGCACGAAGATCACTTTGTAGCCCACCGGGTTGTCGCGGTTCCAACTGCCGTGCTCGCCGACAAACACGCCGTCGGCGAATTTCTCACCCAGGGCAGGGATGGAGAAGTCCACGCCCAACGCTGCAACGTGGGAGCCTAGGCTGTAATCCGGCTTGATCGCACTGGCGACTTTCGCTGGGTTCTGCGGTTGCGCGCGCGGGTCGACGTTCTGGCCCCAGTAGCTGTAGGGCCAGCCATAGAAGGCGCCTTCGCGCACCGACGTCAGGTAGTCCGGCACCAGGTCCGGGCCGAGTTCATCGCGTTCGTTGGCTACCGCCCACACTTGGCCGGTGCCGGGTTGGATGGTCAGCGCGGTGGGGTTGCGAATGCCGGTGGCGTAGGGTTTGTGCGCGCCGGTGGCGGCGTCGATCTGCCAGACCATCGCGCGGTCGATTTCCACTTCCATGCCACGCTCGGTGATGTTGCTGTTGGAGCCGATGCCCACGTAGAGCTGGCGCCCGTCCTCGCTCACCGCCAGGGACTTGGTCCAGTGGTGGTTGATCTGCGCCGGCAGGTCGGTGACTTTGGTTGGCGGGCCGCTGGCTTTGGTCTGGCCATCGGTGTAGTCGAAGCGCACCAGCGCGTCTTGGTTGGCGACGTAGAGTTTGCCGTCAGCGAAGGCCAGGCCGTAGGGCGCGTTGAGGTTGTCGGCGAATACCGTTTTCAGTTCATACGTGCCGTCACCGTCGGCATCGCGCAGCAGGGTCAGGCGGTTGCCACCCTTGACCTTGGTATTGCCCTCGGCCTTGATCAGGCTGGCGATCACGTCCTTGGGCTTGAGCTTGGCCGCGCTGCCGCCACGGCCTTCGGCGACGAGGATGTCGCCGTTGGGCAACACCAGTGTTTGGCGCGGGATGGCCAAGTCAGTGGCAATGGCGGTGACGCTGTAGCCGTCGGGTACCTTGGGTTTCTGCTTGCCCCACGGCGCCGGCTCGGCAATTTTCATGCTCGGCAGCAGGCTGCTTTGTTGCTCGGGTAATTTAGGGTCGGGGCCGCGGGCCTGGGTTTTGTCGCCTTCACCGCCACAAGCCGTGAGTAACAGGGCAGCGCTCAATACGCTTAGGGTATGAAGTGTTTTCACTTGGCAACTCCTGCGCGCAGGTTGGTCAGGCCGATCCAGGTGGCGGCGATTGCCAGCACCGTGACGATCACCGACAAGATCAGGCCGCCCGGCATCATGGCGTAAGCGTCCTTGGCATGCTGAAAGGCGTTGACCAGCCCGAGCACCCAAGCGACCAACAGCAGCAGGAAATAAGCCGTGGGGCGCCCGGCCTTGTGGTCGGCACTCAGCAGGTTGACCAGCGCAAACAACAGCGCAAAGCCACTCAATACCAGGGCACCGGCGATTAGCCAGGACGCAAAGTTGGCCCACTGGATCTGGTAGGTCTGGCCGTAGGCAATGTCACTGAGCAAGGCACCGAGAAACAACGGTACGCTGCCGGCCAGCAGCATTGAATGCAGCGGGCCTGGTCTGACGGTGGGGTAGGCGGGGAGGGTAGTCATGTCGGTGGCGGCTCCTTATCGTTCAGCACCCTGGAATCAGGGCACGATGACTTCGCATAGGAAAGGAGCCTGGTGTTTGTAAGAAAGTTCACTGAGGCTTCGTGTCGTGATGTTTGTTGTGGCGAGCGAGATTCAACTTGATTCGCGCGTTAAGGTGGTTAAGTGAACCCCTGGCAGCGCCGTGCGCCTAACTTCGTATATTCTTAACGATCGCTCATTTCCAGGCCTTTCCATGACCCACCCTCGCATCGGCTTTGCCTGCCAGTACAAACACCCTGAACGCCTGCCATCAGCCAGTGCGCTCAAGATGATCGAAGGCCCTTTCAACCCGCGCACCACGACGTTGCGCTGGATGGACAGCGTTGAACCCCTGGTCGCCCGCAGCAAATTGGTTGAGGTGGTGACACATAATTTGGCAGCGCAATTACGCCTGCTCGCCTATGTCGCCGAGCTGCCGGCGACGCTGCGCATGTTGCGCCTGAGCAGTGATTTGTTGCCGTTCTACAGCCACCCGAAAGTGGCGGATGTGTACAAGGACCCGGCCATTCAACGTCAGCTGATCGAGGGGTTCGCCGCGATTGGCGACCTGGCGCGCACCGCGGATATCCGGCTGTCATTCCACCCCGGCCAATATTGCGTGCTGGGCTCGGACAACCCCGGCGTGGTGGAAAACAGTGTGGCTGAGTTCGAATACCACGCCGACATGATTCGCATGATGGGCTACGGCCGACGCTTTCAGGACCTCAAGTGCAACCTGCACATCGCCGGCCGTTTGGGCGTTGAAGGCACGCGTGCGGTGTGGGCACGCTTGTCCGAGGTGGCGCGTAACTGCATCACTTTCGAAAACGACGAAAAGACCTACGGCCTGGACCACTGCCTGCAAGTGGCCGACCTGGCGCCAGTGGTGCTGGACATCCACCACTGCTGGATCAACGAAGACGAATACATCGACCCCGATTCGCCACGCGTCGCCCGCGTGATCGACAGCTGGCGCGGCGTGCGCCCCACGATGCATTACTCCCAGCCTCAGGAAAGCCTGCAAACACTGGGTTTTGACGCCGAGCAAAAATTGGAGATGGGCGCGCTGTTGCAGGTGGTTTCCAAGCGCGACTTATACGCCCACAGCGCGCAAATGTGGAACCGCTGGACCAATGATTACGCGCTGCAGTTTCTCGAGCGCTTCGACATCATGCTCGAAGCCAAAGACAAGAACGTCGCGGCCTTGGCATTTTATGAGTATTGGCAACATCGTTCGGCGTGAAAAAATGGCATGCTGGGTGGCTAATACCGGCCCGTTAAGGTTTAGCACTGTCACTGTGGCGAGGGAGCTTGCTCCCGTTGGACTGCGTTTTAGGGCCGCTTCGCGGCCCAACGGGAGCAAGCTCCCTCGCCACAGGTTAACGGCTGCCCACGCTATCGTTTAATTGACGGGCAATAACGCTTGATGGCCCGACATAAGGAACCGCTCCATGCCAACCCTGCATCTGCTGTGCGGCAAGATCGCCTCCGGCAAATCCACACTGGCTAAGACCCTGGCCGCCGAGCACGCCGCCGTCGTGCTCAGCGAAGATCACTGGCTCGCGCAGCTCTATCCGGGTGAGATCCTGTCGGTTGCCGATTATCTGCGCTGCGCCCAGCGTGTTCGCGGGGTGTTGGGGCCGCTGGTGAGTAACCTGCTGCAATCGGGCGTCAACGTGGTGCTGGATTTTCCCGCTAACACACTGGCCAACCGCGAATGGCTGCTCGGTCTGGCGCAGACCGCTCAGGTGCCGCACCGCCTGCACTACCTCGAATTGGACGACGCCACGTGCCGCGCGCGCCTGCATGCGCGCAATGCCCTGGGCGAGCATGATTTTGCCGCAACCGATGCCGAGTTTGACCTGATCACCCGGCACTTCTGTGTGCCGAGTGAGGCCGAAGGTTTGGTGATTGAGGTGCATCGCCCATGAGCGCCGTTCAAGGTGTCGATGTGAATGGTTGCGTGCTGACGGTTGCCGATGCGCCCATCCAACCTGAATTCCAATCGTTGCTGGCCGATGTGCGCGCGTCTCTGTCACCCGCAGGGCTGGGGCTGCACAGCGTTTATCTCTACGGCAGTGTCGCCAGGGGCGATGCCAGCCCAGGCGAGTCCGACCTTGATCTCACGCTGGTACTGACTGACCCGCCGGACGCGCAAGTACTCGAGCAGTTGGAACAGCTGCGCCAGGCGCTGGAACAACGGCACGAAGGGGTGACGAAGATCGACTTCGATATCGGCCACCGCGCCGAAGTGCTGGCGCCCGAGAACCGCAATCGCTGGGGCTTCTGGCTCAAGCATCACTGCCGTTGCCTGTGGGGCGATGACCTCTCGCTGCGCTTCGAACCGTTTGCGCCCTCGCGTGACATCGCCCTGGCGCTCAATGGTGATTTTGAGCCGGTGTTGAACGGCTACCTCACGCGCATCGAACATGCCAGCAGCGCGCCCGAGCGGCTTCGCTTGCAGCGCGAAGCGGCACGCAAGTTGA
Source organism: Pseudomonas sp. ArH3a (assembly GCF_022648765.1). Lineage (NCBI taxonomy): Bacteria > Pseudomonadati > Pseudomonadota > Gammaproteobacteria > Pseudomonadales > Pseudomonadaceae > Pseudomonas > Pseudomonas sp. ArH3a. The sequence continues at coordinate 3,864,036 of NZ_CP080330.1, read as the reverse complement.
TTCGGTCAACGCACACGTTGCGCGCGGCCGATGCCTCAGGTTGGCCTCAAACCCTCGAAGAGCATGTTGCCTTGTTCGTGCAGCATTACCCGACCATGCGCATCCAGATCGCCTACTTCCTGTTTGAGGCGCGCAACCCGAGCGCCGAGCGCGAGGCGTTTTTCGCGCGGCTGCAGGCCTTTGTGAGCTGGATGGTTTCAGTGCAGGCATAGACAGGTATTAGATCGATTCCAACCCGTTGGCGATGTGGCAACAGATCGCGGCGTTGCAGCGCAGCACGCTTTAGGATGTGAAGCGCAGCACTGTCAGAGGGTGTCTTTCGTCGCCTGTACCGAGTCTGCCTTGATCTCCTCGGCGAACTTGCGCATCAGCCGCACCAGGTTGTCGAAATCGCCTTCGTCCCAGGTCGAGAAGATCGACACGCATATGCGCTCGCGAGCGTCATCCACGCGGTCGGTCATGGCCGTGCCTTTTTTTCGGTGATCACCGACTCGCGTACAAGCGCACGCTGTGTTCTGGGCCTAGGCCTACACCATGAATGCCTGGTTGGCCGATCACTACCGCGTCGGGCAGGTGTTTCTGGTGGGTGACGCTGCGCATATTCATCCGCCCCCCGCGCGGCGAGTGCTTCAGCGGCGGCATCAAACACCGCTACGTTGCTGTGTGCCGTATGGAGGCAGGTGATTCGCATCGGTCAATGTCTCCTGGCTCAAGGGGTGAACTCAGTTAACCTGGCTTCGCTGGGCGAAACAACGTTATGTTTGTTTCCCTGAGTTGAACGTCATCATTAAGGACGAAGGATGTCATTGATTACGCAGCGCGTAGAACTGGCCCGTAACGGCGCCAACGATAAAGTCATTTGCCGTATGGCGTCCGGCTGGGCAGTGATGGGCGACGTGCAGTTTCTACCGGGTTACTGCCTGCTGCTGCCTGACCCTGTAGTCGCCAGCTTGAACGACCTGGACAGCGATGCCAGGGCAACCTACCTGCTCGACATGGCCCGCCTGGGCGACGCCGTGCTAGAGGCGACCGGCGCGCTGCGCATGAACTATGAGATTCTGGGCGACTCCGAGCCGGAACTGCACTGCCACATTTTCCCTCGCTACGCCTCGGAACCGGCCGACAAACGTAAGATGCCCGTCTGGTTCTACGACTGGAAAACCGCTACACCTTACGCTGAAGAACAGCACGGCGACCTGCGTAAGAAAATCGCACAGTTGATCAGCCGTTAACTCGCAATGGAAGCAAGCGCATGATGCAACGAAATAAACTCGTCCCAGAACTGATGGTTACGGATCTGAATAAGAGCCTGGAATTCTGGGTGGCGCTCCTGGGTTTCAAGGTTGCCTATCAACGCCTGGAGGACGGGTTCGCCTACCTCGATCTGGAGGGCGCGCAGGTGATGCTTGAGCAAGTCGACCCGCTCGCCAATCAATGGCAAACCGGCGCGCTGGAGCCGCCGTTTGGGCGCGGTATGAACCTGCAAATCGACGTTGCGGCCGTACTCGCGGTTATTCAGCGGCTTGGCGCTGCGGCGTATCCCTTGTTCACGGCAAGCAAAGACGTGTGGTACAGGGAGGGCGAAATCGAGGTCGGCCAGCGCGAGTTCCTGGTGCAGGACCCGGATGGTTATCTGGTGCGGCTGGTTGAGCGGCTGGGTGAACGCGAGAGTAACGCTTTTCAAAAAGGAACAACGTCAAATGCGTGAACGAAAGGCTTCCCGATTACTGGTGATCAACCCCGCTGGCGACGTCCTGCTTTTCAGGTTCGTGCATAAGGACGGTGCATTGGCCGGCAAAAATTACTGGGCCACGCCGGGTGGCGGCGTCGAGGAGGGCGAAAGCTTTCACGCGGCGGCCCTACGTGAATTGCGCGAGGAGACCGGCATTGTGCTCAGCGCTGTTCAAGCCTCTGTGGCAGAGCGCAGTTTTCCGCTGATGCTGCCCAGTGGCGAAACCGTGTTGGCGATTGAGCAGTTCTTTGTCGTGCAGGCGCCCAATACCGTGCTTTCAAGAGACGAATGGACGCAGGAAGAGGCCTTGGTCATGGCCGATCACCATTGGTGGACCGCAGACCAATTGCGCTCAACCACCGATACGGTATGGCCGCAGGACCTGTCTCAAATACTGGTGGACGCGGGTGTGTTTGACGCTGCGGCGTCTTGAAAAAAGCGCGCTGGCCGGCAGGGCAGCAGTGAGGCATGTGCCTGGCTGTCGAGAATTTCTTCACTGGCCAGGCGCCCGACGATTGCCGCCAGCGCCACGCCGGGGTGCATCGAGCACACGTACACACCGCCGGCCGTGGGTAAGTAGCCGATCACAGGCAGCCCATCCACCGCGATGGGCCTGAGCCCGACACAGGCCATTTGCGGTTCAAGTGAACGCACGCCCCTGAGTTCGTTGCAGATCGCTTTGCCGGTGTGCAGTGCAATTGCTGACGGATGATCCTCCACGGCGTCGCCCCGGTAGTCTTCTGCCACCAGCAACGTGCCATCCGCCGTTTGGCGCACCTCCATTTCCGTGTTGGAGATAAGCGTATTCACGAGGCCAGGCTGTGCTGCGTAGCGGATGAACACCGACGGCGAGGCCTCAACTGCAAGCGGTGCGCCGAGCATGCCCGTCAGCGCCTTGATGCCGGTGCCGGCGGCGAGCACGATCACATCGGCCTCCAGTGTGCCCGTCGCGGTTTCGACGCCGGTTACCTGGCCATTCACCGTTCTGAAACCCAATACGCGCGTGTGCGTGAGCACTTTCGCCCCCAGCGCCTGGGCACCTGAGATCAACGCCTGCGTGGCTTGCACCGCGTCCAACGCACCCTCTTCGGCTTTGAACAAGGCATGTTCAGGCGGGTTCTTCAAGGTCGGCTCAAGCTCAAGAATCTGTGAGCGCGGCACCGGAGTGGCCGAAGAGGCGTGATCCGTGGCCTGCAAGGCTGCATCGGTGCCTGCGCCGTAACACAAGGCCCCGGTCCAGCGTATCTGCAGGTCAGGCAGTTCGCGTTGCAGGCGGCGAAACTCGCCGATGGCTGCACCGCGCAAGGCGGCGATCGGGTCGGGCGCACTGTGCGAGGTGTTGATCCAGGCGAACGAAGTGGCGGTGACGCCCGAGGCGATTTCACCGGCTTCCACCACGGTGACCTTTGCGCCTTTGCCTGCCAGGTGATAGGCCAGTGACGCACCTACTATGCCGGCGCCGATGACCACGATGTGTTGGCCCATCTCAATCTCCAACCGCCAACAGTTGCGCCGTGTCGACGACCCTGGCGTAGTCCATCGCCAGGTTACTCAGGGACAGCGCATGCACATCCTCGGCAGGCCAGAGCCGCCCCGACAAATCGGTTTGATCAAAGGTGTAGCAGGCGTCCCCGGCCACGATCACGTCAAAGCCCAAGTTGCCGCCGGAACGCGCCGTAGATTCCACGGAGTTATTGGTGATCACCCCAACGATCACCAGTTGCTTGATCGACCGCATGTGCAGCCAGCGTTCCAGGCCAGTGGCGGTAAACGCATCCGGGACGTTTTTTTCCATCACGTGTTCATGTTTGAGCGGCGCCAGCGCCTGCTGGAATTCACAACCTGGCTGGCCTGGCCAAAACACCGAGCCGGGGCTGCGCGACATGTGCCGCACATGGATGATCGGGCGTTGAGACAGTCGCCAGGTGCCCAGAAGCTGCTGGATGTGCTGTTCGGCATCCGGGTTGTTGCGACGCCCAAGCTTCGGGTCGTTCATGCCTTGCTGCATGTCAATGATCATCAGCGCTGCATTTGTCGCTAACGGTTCCATGGCACATCCTTTTGCTGATCAAGAGCGAAACATATCAGCCCTTGCGTACACCCAAACAGGGATTTGTTCGAAAGCCGCTGCCGTTTGCCTTTAAACTGCTGCACCGCATCTTAGTAAGCGCGCTTTAGCAGTGCTCTCCAGGGGGGAGTCGTACGTTGATGAACATCAATCTATTGAGCGAATCCATGCTTGGCCACTGGCGCGTACGACCCGGTGTAGCACAGTGCGAATTTCAGTTTGGTACGCGACTGATCTACGTCGAGCACCGTGAGAATGAGTCGCCCCGTGTCCGGCTCGCGGCTGTGCAGGCCTTGGTTCAGGCGGCTTGGGATGACTTGCCTGCGGCATTGCGGTTCGCCGAGTCGCATTGTGAAACCTACATGGCCGAGCGGATGCAGGTGTGCCGGGCCCAGGCGTCGTCTGAGTCTGCGTTGTTCGTGTTCTCGATTCATATTGAACTCGATAACCCTCACCCCAGCTACACCATCGGCAAGAATCCGAACTTCGATTGGCATCTCGTCCACGGCGGCGAAGGCGAGGATTTCTGGCTGCCTATCAGTCGTTTGGGGTTTGAGCAATTTGAATGTGACCCTTAAACTTTCTGCGCCAACCCGAGTTCATGCCTTATGCCTGCCCACATTCGAATAGCTCTACCCGATGACGCGCCTCTATTGCCCCGTATCGAACTGAGCGCAGCTGAGGTATTCCGCGCGCTCGATGGCTTGAGCTGGCTGGCGGACACCGCCACGATGAGTGTCGAGCGTCACCGGCAGTTGATCGCGCTGTCAACCTGCTGGGTTGTCGTCGACGCTGACGCTCAGCCTCAAGGCTTCCTCAGCGCAGAGCGCCAGGGCGACGCGCTGCATATCCATGAGGTGTCGGTCGCGCAAGCAATGCAGGGCCAAGGCTGGGGACGCAAACTGGTCGAAACCGCGATGGAGTCTGCGCGCTCAACCCCGTTGCGTTCGGTGACCTTGACGACGTTCAAGCACGTGCCGTGGAATGCGCCGTTCTACAGTCGCTTAGGTTTTAAACCTGAAGTGGATCAGCGCCTGGCAGACATTCTGGCAGACGAATATGCCCACGGCTTTGAACCGGATAGCCGGTGCGCCATGGCGTGGCGCACCGTTTGACTGCCCGTCAACGCAGCTTCTCGAGCATCTGGTAGTACCACATCCCCACGGCCAGCATCGGGTTGCCGAACACATCGCCCAGCGGCACCTTGATGTGTTTGCACCCGGCAAAAGTGTCGAACTTTTCCAGGGTGCCGGTCAGTGCCTCAGCCATGATTTCGCCCATGATGTGGCTGGTGGCGATGCCGTGCCCGGAGTAACCCTGGCAGTACCAGGCGTTGTCCGACAGCTTGCCCAGCTGCGGGATGCGATTCATTACAATGCCCATCGCACAGCTCCATTGGAACTCGATGTCCACGCCCTTCAGCGCCGGGAATGTGCGTTCGATGCACGGGCGCAACTCCGCTGCGATGTCGCGTGAGTCGCGCCCGGAATAGTTGGCGCCGCCACCAAACAGCAAACGTGCGTCGCCCGTCAGGCGGTAGTAATCGAGCACAAACCGGCAGTCGTACACCGCCAGGTCGTGCGGGTTGATCTGGCGTGCCAGTTCGCCCAGCGGCGCGGTGGTGACGATGCCGCCCATGGCCGGGAAAATCTTGCCCTTGAGCTGTTTGGCTTCGAGCTTGTGGTACACGTCGCCGGCCAGCAGCACCTGGCGCGCATCGATGCGGCCCTGGGCGGTGATCACGGCGGGTCGCTCGCCATGCACGATGTCCAGCACTTCGCAGTTCTCGAAAATCAGCGCGCCCAGGCTGTGCGCCGCGCGTGCTTCACCCAGGCACAGGTTGAGTGGGTGCAGGTGCAGGTTGCGCGTATTTTTTAGCGCGCCTAGGTACAGCGGGCTGTCCAGATGCTGGCGCACAGCGGCCTCATCGAGCAGGCTGACTTGATCGCCCATGCCACGCCGTTGCGCTTCATCGTGAAAGGCGCGCAGCTCGGTCATGTGCGAGGGTTTCATCGCGGTATGCAAGTGGCCGTGCTTGAGGTCGCAGTCAATCGCGTACTTGCTGACGCGTTGCTCGATGATGTCGTGGCCGCGCCAGCGCAGGTGCCAGATAAAATCGTCCACGTCATCGCCTAGGCGGCTGCGCATTTGCGCGCGCATGGCCTCGTCGCCCGACAGGCTGCCGGTGACTTGCCCGCCATTGCGCCCGCTGGCGCCCCAGCCGATACGGTTAGTCTCGACAATCGCGACCTTGAGCCCGCGTTCAGCCAACTCGACGGCGCTGGCAACGCCGGTAAAACCGCCACCGATAATCACCACGTCAACGCTGACCTGGCCTTGCAACGCTGGGTACTGGGTGGCGTCGTTGAGGCTGGCGGTGTAATACGAAGCGCTGCGCTGGGCAGCACCGATGACAGGGCGCATAGCGGCGGTCATGGGATGATCCTTCTGATAAATGAATGCCGGGCAGGCAATTTCGACTTAATCAGAAGCACGCATCGGGCGGGCGCGCATGACGGCAATGCCACAGCGCCCAGAAGGCCAGGATGATATTGAACAGAGGATTTTCGCAGGAACGCGCCTGCACCTTCGCGAAGGAGGGAAGCAGGTGACGACGGATCAAGCATGGGCGCGAAATCATGGTCGCCGATGCTCCCATCGTGCGCAGGTGCGTTCAATCGTCGTTTGTGAACCTTCAGTTATGGCTTTGTTAAACAATCAACGCGTCGACACAACGACCGTTCACACCACGCTTGCGCGATACAGGCTGCTGGTATGGCCCACACCTGCGGCCTTCAACCGCTCGACCAGATCTTCCCGCGCCGCACGCCCACCGGAACGCACGTACTCGAGCTCCGACGCGGTGATCAACACCACCGGTACCAGGCGCACGGGCGACAGCGGCATGTCTTCCAGGCGGGTCGGGAAGTCGGGTTCCGGCCCGCCGAGCAGCACGCCGGCGGCATCGTCGTCGGTGACGAACAACTTAGGCACTTGCTCGCTCATCTGGTGCGACAGGCTGAACCCCGGCAGTTCCAGGGACAGTACGCCATGGTTGTCCAACTGATGCGTGATGCCGCCTGCATTAGCCACGGTTTTGGCCACGTGTTCGATCAGTTCGAACGCCCAGCTACGGCGTAAAGGGTCGACATCACCCAGCTCGCCACGCGCGTCGTTGGGGATGTCTGCGGTTTCCAGGAACAGTTCCATTTCGAACCCATTGCCCAGTCCTTCGGCATCGTCGAAGGGGTCAGACAGGCCCTCGGTGGCGAGAATGATGGCGCCGTCACGGCGCACCACGCGGTAGGCCTGGCGGGTGGACGGCCAGTGAGGGCCGCCGGTGAAGCTTGGGCTGATCATGTATGTCAGCACATCACGCTCCACAGTGCCCACGGCCTGCCAATGCCGGTCCAGGCATGCTTCGCTGGCAATTCGGGCGGCCGTATTGGCGGCATCCGCTGGGGTTTCAACCGGGTCAACCGGCGTCGGCAGGGCCGCTTCGGTTTCGGGCTTTTTGGCTGCGCCGAACAGCTTTTTGAAGAAGTTCATGTGCATTCCTTTGCTGGAGATGAGTGCTTTACAGGTGATTGAGCGCGTTCACGTAGGCGCGAAACATATCAGCCATTCCGTCGGCGTAAATAGCTATTTCTGCGGCGGTACGCGGGCTGCCGGAAAAATCCTTACCCACCGAACTGAGCGTGGTCAGGATCAAGTCACAGGCCAGCGCGCGGGTTGGCTCAGGCACTTGCGGCAGCAATTCCAGCATGAAGGTCTCAAAGGCCTGCTGGCCCGCCGCGCGGACTTCCACGGCTTCGGGCGCATCCCGGTACAACGGCGCGGCGTCGTTCAGCGCCACGCGCATCTGCGCTTCTTCGCATTCGGAATGGATAAACGCATGCACCAAGGTGCGCAGGCGCTGCAGCGGCGGTACGTCGGTTTTATCCAGAATGTTACGCAGCATCTGCGTGGTCTGCTGCCACTCATCGCTTTGCAAACGGAACAGGATCGCGGCCTTGTTGGGGAAGTATTGATACACCGAACCCACACTCACGCCGGCCTTTTCCGCCACCCGCGCGGTGGTGAAACGGGTGGCGCCTTCCTTGGCCAAAACCTGAATAGCCGCTTGCAGGATCGCGGCCACCAGCTCAGTGGAACGCGCCTGCTGTGGTTGCTTGCGTGAGGAAATACGGACGGTCTGCCGGGTTGTCATCAGGAGCTCCAGCGGCGGGGCTAACGCGAATAGCGAATGCGAGGAATCACTCGCATACTTTTAATGCGACGAATTAGTCGCATCCTAGCCCCAGCCAGCTTAGCCTCAACCTGACGGAAATCAATCATGGCAACCCTGACCTCTGCGCCACTGGCGCCCTTGATCGAACGCCTTTACGCACAAGCCGGCGCGGCGACCAGCCCGCTCATCAACAGCGTATCGCGTGAAGAACGCGAGCGGATGATGCACAGCAAAACCGACTACCTTGAGCTCTACACGATGCTCAAAGACCTGTGGCTGCCGGTCTCCCGCGACACCGGCCACTTGCTCTACATGCTGGCGCGCAGCAGTAAGGCGCGGGCGATTGTCGAGTTTGGCACCTCGTTCGGTCTGTCCACGTTGTTCCTGGCCGCCGCGCTGCGCGACAACGGCGGCGGCGTGTTGATTGGCAGTGAGTTCGAGCCCTCGAAGATCGCCCTGGCGCGCAAGCATTTCATTGAAGGCGGCGTGAGCGACCTGATCGACATTCGTGAAGGCGATGCACTGGTCACCCTGGCCACAGACATGCCGGAAGCGGTCGACTTGCTGCTGCTGGACGGCGCCAAGGCCCTGTATGGCGATGTGCTGAACCTGGTGGAAAACCACCTGCGCGCCGGCGCGCTGGTGGTGGCTGACAACACCGACTACTGCCCGCAATACCTGGCGCGCGTGCGTGATCCTGCGAATGGCTATTTGTCGGTGGCGTTTGCCGATGACATCGAACTCTCCATTCGCCTGCGCTAAGGCTTAGCGTTTGCTGAACGCCAAGCGCGCGGCAAACAACACAAAGATCAGGCCGGTGGTGCGGTCCATCCACCGGATGACCTTTTCCTTGCGCAGAAATCCGGACAGGGGCCGGGTGGCGCCAATCAGCACCAGCGACCACGCCAGGCCCAGTACCACATGAATGCTCACTAGGCCGAAGGTCCAGGCAACCAACGAATGGCCTTGGGGAATGAATTGCGGCAAAAACGACACGTAGAAAATCCCCACCTTGGGGTTCAGCACATTGCCGAGCATGCCCTTGAGGAACCAGTTGCCACTGGGCTTGTTTTCGGCCTCAACCGTTGACAGTGAGTGGCGCGGGCGCAGCAGCATGTTCAGTCCCAGCCACGCCAGGTACGCGGCGCCGCAGTACTTGAGCAGGTTGTACGCCAACTCCGACACCGCGATCAGCGCGCCCAGGCCAAAGGCCACGGCCGCGCCCCACAACAGGCAACCGGCGTTGATGCCCAGGGTGGCCTGCAGCGCCTGGCGCTTGCCTTCTACCGTGGCGGTTCGCAATACCAGCGCGGTGTCGAGCCCGGGCGTGAGCGTGAGCAGGGTGGCGGCGAAGGTGAAGGCGAGGAGGTTATCGGTGATGGACATGGGCGCATGACTTCAACATGAGGTGGACGAAACGTTAGCACCGATCGGCAGGCAATTCGGAAAACCCTGAGACTTCCCGGCGAAAATCTTCATAATGGCGGCCAATTTGTTTAGCTCGTTCTGGTGTGCCCGCATGGAAATTAAGGTCAACTTTCTCGACAACCTTCGGCTTGAAGCCAAGTTCGATGACTTCACGGTGATTGCCGACCAACCGATTCGCTACAAAGGCGACGGTTCGGCCCCGGGTCCGTTCGATTACTTCCTGGCTTCGTCGGCGTTGTGTGCGGCGTACTTTGTGAAGCTGTATTGCCAAACGCGCAACATCCCTACGGACAATATTCGCCTGTCGCAGAACAACATCGTTGATCCGGAAAACCGCTACAACCAGATCTTCAAGATCCAGGTCGAGTTGCCGGCGGACATTTCCGACAAGGACCGACAGGGCATCCTGCGTTCCATCGACCGCTGCACGGTGAAGAAAGTCGTGCAGGCCGGGCCGGAGTTTGTCATTGAGGAAGTCGAAAACCTCGACGCCGATGCTCAGGCGCTGTTGATGCCAAGTTCCACGTCAGAAGCCGGCACCTACATTGCGGGCAAGGACCTGCCGCTGGAGCAGACCATCGCCAACATGTCGGGCATTCTCGCCGGCCTGGGCATGAAGATTGAAATCGCTTCGTGGCGCAATATCGTGCCTAACGTGTGGTCGCTGCATATCCGCGATGCACACTCGCCGATGTGCTTTACCAATGGCAAGGGCGCGACCAAGGAGGGCGCACTGGCGTCGGCGTTGGGCGAGTTTATCGAGCGGCTCAACTGCAACTTCTTCTACAACGATCAGTTCTGGGGTGAGGAGTTGGCCAACGCGCCGTTCGTGCATTACCCGGATGAGCGCTGGTTCCAGCCGGGGCGCAAAGACGAGCTTCCGACTGAAATTCTCGACGCCTACTGCCTGAAAATCTACAACCGCGATGGCGAACTGCGTGGCTCGCACCTGTACGACACCAACTCGGGCAATGAAGCGCGCGGTATTGTTTCGCTGCCGTTCGTGCGCCAGTCCGACGGCGAAGTGGTGTACTTCCCGTCCAACCTGATCGAAAACCTCTACCTCAGCAACGGCATGAGCGCGGGCAATACCCTGGCCGAAGCCCAGGTGCAGTGCCTGTCGGAGATTTTTGAGCGTGCGGTCAAGCGCGAGATCATCGAAGGCGAGTTCGCACTGCCCGACGTACCCGTTGAAGTGCTGGCCAAATACCCGGGGATTCTCGCCGGTATCCAGGGCCTGGAAGCCCAGGGCTTCCCGGTGTTGGTCAAGGACGCGTCCTTGGGTGGTGAATTCCCGGTGATGTGCGTGACCTTGATGAACCCCCGCACCGGCGGCGTGTTTGCCTCGTTCGGCGCCCACCCAAGCCTGGAAGTGGCGCTGGAACGCAGCCTCACCGAATTGCTCCAGGGCCGTAGCTTCGAGGGCTTGAACGACTTACCGCAGCCGACCTTTGAAGGCCACGCGGTGACCGAGCCGAACAACTTCGTCGAGCACTTTATCGACTCCAGCGGCGTGGTCTCGTGGCGTTTCTTCAGCGCCCAATCGGATTACGAATTCGTCGAGTGGGACTTTTCGGGCCAGGGTGAAGACTCCAACGCCCAGGAAGCCGCGACCTTGTTCGGTATTCTGGAAGGCATGGGCAAAGAGTCCTACATGGCGGTGTACGAACACCTCGGCGCCACCGCGTGCCGCATCCTTGTGCCGGACTACTCGGAAATCTACCCGGTGGATGATCTGATCTGGGACAACACCAACAAGGCACTGTTTTTCCGCGCCGACATCCTCAACCTGCACAGCCTCAGCGATGACGAGCTGAAGGCCTTGGCTGAGCGTCTGGTGGAAAGCGAGCTGGACGATTACACCGACATCACCACCTTGATCGGCATCGAGTTCGACGACAACACCGCGTGGGGCCAACTGACCATCCTTGAGTTGAAGCTGCTGATTTATCTGGCCTTGCAGCAATACGAAGACGCCAAGGAGTTGGTGGAAATGTTCCTGCAGTACAACGACAACACCGTTGAGCGCGGGCTGTTCTACCAGGCGGTGAATGCGGTGTTGGAGATGCACCTGGACGAGGACTTGGCGCTTGAGGATTATGAGGCCAACTTCCGCCGCATGTTTGGCAACGAGCGGATGGATGCGGTGATTGGTTCGGTGAACGGCACGGTGCGCTTCTATGGCTTGACGCCGACCAGCCTGAAGCTGGAAGGGCTGGACCGGCATTTGCGCTTGATCGAGAGCTACAAAAAGCTGCACTCGGCACGCGCCGACATCACTTCAGCCTGACGCTAAACCCCTGTGGGAGCAGGCTCCCACATTTGATCATTCCCACCCTCTGCGTGGGAATGCATCCCGTGACGCTCTGCGTCACCCTTTCCAGGCAGGGCGCGGAGCGTCCCAGGCGGCATTCCCACGCGGAGCGTGGGAACGATCAATGGGTTAGATCAGCGCCAACGCCTGGGCCAAATCGGCCCTCAGGTCTTCCACATCCTCAACGCCCACCGACAACCGCACCAACCCATCGCCAATGCCCAGCTGCGCCCGCGTCGCCGCTGGAATGCTAGCATGGGTCATGATCGCCGGGTGTTCGATCAGGCTTTCCACGCCGCCGAGGCTCTCGGCCAGGGCGAAGATCTTGACGTTTTCCAGGAAGCGCGTAGCGCCGGCCAGGTCGCTGTTCAAATCCACCGAAATCATCCCGCCAAACCCACGCATTTGCCGACGTGCCAGCTCATGCTGCGGATGTGAGGCCAGGCCTGGGTAGTAAACGCGCGACACTTGCGGCTGCTTTTCCAGCCAAGTGGCCAAATCCAGAGCATTGCTGCAATGGCGCTCCATGCGCAGCGCCAGGGTTTTTACCCCGCGCAGGGTCAGGAACGCATCGAAAGGCCCGGCAATCGCGCCGACTGAGTTTTGCAGGAAGCCCAGGCGCTCGGCGAGTTCCGGGTTATGGCCGACGATGGCGATGCCGCCGATTACGTCAGAGTGGCCGTTGAGGTATTTGGTGGTGGAGTGCACCACGATGTCGAAACCCAGCTCCAGCGGGCGCTGGATCCATGGGCTGGCGAACGTGTTGTCGGCCACGCAGATAATGCCGCGGTCACGGCAGATGCGTGCGATGGCGCTCAGGTCGGTGAGGCTCAGCAGCGGGTTGCTCGGGGTTTCGACCCAAACCATGCGCGTGTCGTCCTGCAATGACGCTTCAAATGCCGACAGGTCGCTCAGGTCGACAAAGCTGAAACGGTGCCCGGCGCTGCGTTGGCGCACTTTATCGAACAGGCGGAAGGTGCCGCCGTACAGGTCGTTGCCGGAGACGATATGCGCGCCGGCATCGAGCAGTTCCAGCACGGTGGAAATCGCCGCCAGCCCCGAGGCAAAGGCAAACGCCTGGCTACCGCCTTCAAGGTCGGCCACGCAACGTTCCAGGGCAAACCGCGTGGGGTTGTGGGAGCGGCCATAGTCAAAGCCCTTGTGCACGCCGGGGCTGTCTTGCAAATAGGTGGAGTTGGCATAGATCGGCGGCATCAGCGCGCCCGTGGTCGGGTCGGGTGATTGCCCAGCGTGGATCACGCGGGTGGCAAACGCACTTTTATCGGGCTGACTCATGCGAGGGATCTCCGTAGGTGATTAAGCAGGTCGACGCGAGTAATCAGGCCGTGGAAGCCTGAGGCGTCGGCGATGATGGCGACCAGGCCGCGATCCAGTTCCGCCTGCAGTTCAGTCAGGCTGGCACTCGGAGCCAGGGTTTGCAAGGTGTCGGACATGGCGCTGGCGACGAGCATGGAAAAGTCCGCCGCGTCATGGTGCAGCCCCAGCAGGATGTCGGATTCATCGATTACGCCCACCAGCTTCTGGCCATCGACCAGCACCGGCAGTTGCGAGACGTCGGCCAGGCGCATGCGCTGGAAGGCGGTGAGCAGCGTATCGTCGGGGCTCACGCTGATCACGCGGCCGTCTTCGAAGCGGCGCGCGATCAGGTCGCGCAGGTCGCCGTAGTGTTTGTATTGCAACAGGCCCGCGTCGTTCATCCACTGGTCGTTGTAGACCTTGGACAGGTAGCGCGTGCCGGTGTCGCAGACGAAGGTGACCACGCGTTTCGGGACGGTTTGCTCGCGGCAATACCGCAGCGCAGCGGCGAGCAGGGTGCCGGTGGAGGAGCCGCCCAGAATGCCTTCAGCCTTGAGCAGTTGGCGGGCGTGGTCGAAGCTTTCTTCATCGCTGATCGAATAGGCGTGCCGCACGCTGGAAAGCGTCGGCAATTGAGGGGATGAAATCTTCGCCGATGCCTTCCACGGCCCACGAACCCGGGGTGTGCATCTTGCCGCTGCGGCTGTATTCGGCCATCACCGAACCCTCCGGGTCGGCCAGTACCATGGCCAGCTCCGGCTGTACCCGTTTGAAAAAGCGGGTCAGGCCGGTGAGGGTGCCGGCCGAGCCGACACCCACCACAATCGCGTCCACATCATGCTGGGTTTGCGCCCAGATTTCCGGGGCGGTACTGGTTTCGTGGGCCAGCGGGTTGGCCGGGTTGTTGAATTGGTCGGCGAAAAACGAATCGGGAATGTCCTTGGCCAGGCGCGCGGCCACATCCTGGTAATACTCGGGGTGGCCCTTGCCGACATCGGAGCGGGTGATATGCACCTCGGCGCCCATGGCCTTCAAGTGCAGCACTTTCTCGGTGGACATTTTGTCGGGCACTACCAGCACCACCCGATAGCCTTTGGCTCGGCCGACCAGCGCCAGACCCAGGCCGGTGTTGCCGGCGGTGGCTTCGATGATGGTGCCGCCGGGGCGCAGGCGGCCATCGCGTTCGGCGGCGTCGATCATCGCCAGGCCGATGCGGTCTTTGATCGAGCCGCCGGGGTTTTGCGATTCAAGCTTGAGAAACAACGTGCACAGGCCGGTATCAAAACGGCTGACCTTGACGAGCGGCGTATTGCCGATCAGTTCGAGCACGGCGGGGCGGGAAAGGGTGGGCATGTCGTCACCTGATACGCAAGAGGATTGGGTGCGGGACAGCAAAAATGCAAAGCATGGCTTGGAACATAGGCCGGGATCGCGCCGGTCGCAACCGGGCGGTCCTGTGGATGTCTTTTTTTGGCGCATGAACGGGTTTTAATGATTAAGCGCCGCTGATTGAGACCTGCTGCAACCGCTCTATTACGGCCGTGCTGGCGGTTTGCATCGGGGCGCGCAACGCACTGCCGATCAACCCTTGCAGGGCCAGCGCGGCCTTCACCGGCGCCGGGTTAGGCTCCATAAACAGGGTGTTGATCAACGGCACTAACTTGAAAAAAGTCGCCCTGGCTTCGGTGAGCCGGTTATCCCGCACTTGCTGGCACAGCGCCACAAAGTCCTCGGTGCGCACATGTGCTGAGGCCGCAATCGCACCGCTGGCGCCCAGGCACAGCGCGTTGAAAATCTGCAGGTCCTCGCCGCACAACAGGTCCACGTCGCCACTGGCGAGCAGCGCCAAGGTGGTTGCCAGGTTGCCGCCACAATCCTTGATTGCGACGATTCGCTGATGTTTGACGATGTTCAGCAGCGTAGCCTGTTCGAAGGTCACGCCGGTTCGGTAGGGGATGTCATACAGGATGATCGGCACGCTGGACGCATCCGCCACCGTGCGGAAAAACGCCTCAAGGCCGGCCTGGGACGGGCGGATGTAACTTGGCGCCGGCACCAACAAACCGGCCACCGGGCGCTGCAGGATGTGGGCCAGGAACTGCAGCAGTTCGATTTGGTTGTTGCCCGCCAGGCCCATCACCACGCGGTGCGCGGGCACCAGTTGCAGCACCGCATCCAGCACGGCCAGCTGTTCCTGGCGGCTTAAGGCTGCGGCTTCGCCGGTGGTGGTGCACACCATGATCCCGGCCACGTGCTTTTCCAACAGGTGGCTGACCAGTCGGCGCAGGCCGATAAAGTCGATGGCGCCGTCATGAAACGGTGTGACGATGGGAACCCAGATACCTTGAAACGATGACATGCACTTTCTCCTGATGGTTGACCGCTTGAGTCACCGTCAGAAGGGCAGAGGCAATTGTGCAAAGGGAGGGAGGTCCGTCGCGCTCAATGTCCTGTCAGCTCATCTGACGGGACAGCGCGCCCCGGTCACATGAGCGACTGTTTCTTCGATTTGAGGGCGTGCGCCACGCAACCTTGCGCCTTGGCAATCAAGCCAATGGCGCAAAGGTTAACGAACGACGATGCATACATGCGTGGGCACACCCTGAATAAGGCCTCCATCTTCAATGGATGTGACGGAATGTGTCAACTGCGCGCTCGTACCACGCAAGCCAACTCAGTTAACTCACCCGCAGGCGGAGTGCACGGCCTTCACGGCGCTGTCGGGAAAGGCCTTGGCATGAAGAGGGCGGCTTCCAGTGCGGTGCCGTTGTACCAGAGGCAGAGCGTGTTTTTGGGAGTCATCTCAGGTCTCCTCGGTGTTTATCCATCAAAGCTGCTGCTCGATAGCCGCCTTATCGATCACCGACCAGACGCGGGCGATTTTCCCATCGACGATTTCATAGAATACGTTCTCATCGAAGCTCACCGTCCTGCCGTTGATCGGTAGCCCGAAGAATTCGCCTCGTGGGCTCACATTGAAGTTCAAGCGGCTGGCAATGGTCGGTGGGTCGGCGATCAGCAGTTGGACACGAAACACCAAATCCGGGATTTCGCGAAAGTCCCGTTCCAGCATGGCGCGGTAGCCCGCCAGGCCTACCGTGTTGGCGTTGTAAGTCACCTGCGAATGCACGAAATCGCCGAGGCGTTGCCAGTCCTGCTGGTTGAGGCAGTCGATATAGCCTCGGTAAAACTCGGCGAGTTCGTTACGGCGCATGCTGCGTTCTCCCAGGTTAAAAGCGCTCATCCAGAATGGCCGGCAAGGTGACGTCCTTGACGAAACTGGCGGACGACAGGCTCAAGATCATGCGTACCACCTGCACCACATCGTGCACCGGGATCAACTGGCCTTCACCGCGTTGTTCGGCGAGCGCGCGCGGCGTGCTCAACGGGTCTTCGGTATTCAAGTCGCCCAGGTTCAGGCACGTGACCGCCAGGCGCTGCTGCCGATAACCTTCGCGCAGTGCATCGGCTATACCACGCAAGGCAAATTTGGAGGCGCCGAAGGCGACTTCCGGCCGGCCACTTTGCGGCAGGCCGGAGGTCGAGCCGGTGAGGATGATCCTCGGGTTGGCGCTTTTGAGCAGCGCTGGCAACAGGCGTTTGATCAGCAGGAGGGTTGCAGTGATGTTGCAACTGACGATGGCTTCCAGCTGGTCGTCGCTGTCGCCCAGAAAACTGTACGCCGGGTCGAAGGCCAATTCTTCCCAAATTCCCAGGTTGTAAATCAGCGTGTCCAGGCCGTGCTCTGACACCGCTTCTTCAATAACTCGCGCAGCTTTGGCCGGTTCCGCCAGGTTGGCCTCGACCCACTGCACTTCTACACCGGCCTTGTGGTCCAGGTGCGCAGGCTGGGAGCGCGAGACGCCGATCAGCGTGTCCCCAGGTTCACCCAGCCCCTCGATAAATGCTTTGCCCAAGCCTTTGCTTGCGCCTACTACCAGGGTTCTCATCGACGTTTCCTTATGTCTGATTACGACTCGCCAGTGTCAACCGAGCTCGGCGCTGACTTCTTCGGCCCACAGACTACCTGGCGCTGCCGCGAGTGGGTCAATACGCCCGATCTCGTCCAGGCAGCGCGCCATTGTGTTGTCGCGTAGATGCTGCTGAAACACGCACAGGCACTGCGCAAACAGCGGCAGCGTAGCGTTGATAAAAACGCGCTGATTGTTGAAGTCGTGATTGAAATAGACTACCTCACGCGTTTGGCAGTCGAGTGCCAACACATCCCCAGACCCGGTATGCCCCAGCGGAAAATAGTGATCGGCAACCCCGAAAATCATCCGCCTGCGGGTCGCTTCTGTGTCGCTGTAAACGGCAAAACTCAGGAAGGGCGCGGCACCGTCCGGCAGCCCTTGTTTAACCAGAAACTCGGCGTCTTCTTCAGGCATAACGGGAAGCTGGCCGGCTTCCCAGAAAATGAACTCATCAAGCTGCAAGTCCAACCCTGGCGGCAGGGAAGGCAGCGCTGCGACAAACCGCGCTTTAAAGTCAAACTCGCTCATAGACCCTCGCAGCAGTGTTGGGATACTCGCCGGCGGCGACTCACGCCCGGCGGGCCATCAACAACACCGTCGCCGCCGCCGACAACAACCCCGCGCAGCAGCGATTAAAAATCCGCTTGCCACGTGGCTCCGCAAACCAGCGGCGCATATGCAGGCCCATATACGCGTAGGCGCTGATGGCAATCCATTCCAGCATCAGGAACATCGCACCCAGCAGTGCAAATTGCGGCGTGATCGGCTGGCCCGGCACTACAAACTGCGGCAGGAACGCGGTGAAGATCAAAATGGCCTTCGGGTTGCCCGCCGCCACCAGAAACTCCTGACGCGCCAACGCCCATAATCCCACCTTGCCCGCAGCGGCCTCAGCCTCTGCCTGCGGATTAGCCCGCCACAGCTGAAACGCCAAATAAAACAGATACGCCGCGCCCAGAATCTTGATTGCGTAGAACAACAACTCCGAGGTTTGCAACACCACCGCCAGGCCAGCGGAAGCGAGGGCGATCATGCCGGCGAAGGCCAGCAGCCGGCCGAGACCGGCGAGGCAGGAGGTACGGTAGCCGTAGCGGGTGGAGTTGCTGACCGACAGCAGGTTGTTGGGGCCGGGCGCCATGTTCAGGGCGAAGCAGGCGGGGAGGAAGAGGGCGAGCGTGGCGAGGTCCATGTGAACTCCGGTATCGACGGGGGCATAGGTGGTCACGAGGATAAGAGATGGGCAGGCGCTAAAACAACTGATGCGTTCAAGTTCGCAGGGCCAGTATCGATTAAAAGCCGCTGGCCCCACGTGATTGATAGCTCAACGCTTCAGGGTTTCACATTCGTTACGCAGGTTGCTGTCGCGAATGTTGCCGCAGCTTTGGCCATTGATTTTGGCATTGCAATAAGCGCGTTGATCGCTGTCGCTGATGTTGCCGCAACTTTGGCCACTCATTTCTGCAAGGCACGTGGCTCGAAGGTCGCTGCCGCGAATGATGCCGCAGCTTTGGCCATTGAGTTTGGCATTGCAATAAGCACGTTGATCGCTGTCGCTGATGTTGCCGCAACTTTGGCCACTGGTTTTGGCGTTGCAGTAAGCGCGCTGATCGTCGTCACTGATGTTGCCGCACCCGGCATATGCGTAGGCACTGAACATTAATAACATCCCAATGATGACTCTCATTTTTCTCTCCATGGCGTGCCAGGAAATAGCCTGAAGCTAAACGATCCCATTTATCTTGCTGTGGTGCGATGTAATCAAATTGACATCATTTTTGCGGGAAGTTCCATGGGAGGGATCGGGCATTCGCAGCATCCAAGCCCACAGAGGCGACGGCGATCATGCCGACGCGTTCTCTACGGGCGCAGTGCTCACTTCTACGGTGATAGGCGTCGCCTGGGTCCAACCGATAGTGAACACACCCACGGCAAACAGCAGAGGGCCACCGTAGAGTTTGTAGACTAACCAAACATTCCCCGCAGCAAAAAAGGCAATCAGAGCGTCAACGGTTGCCATCGTGGTGATCAACAGTGTGAGTAGAAGAACGTAGGTTCGCCATTCAGCCGGCGAACGCTTCAATCGCCCGCCGAACACTGCTCGCAGTAAATTGATACGCCATCCTGCCTCCAGGATTACGAGCAGCAGCGCGTACACTCCGAGCGCGACTGAAGGCCCGTACAGCAAGAAGTTTTTGCTGCCGATAATCCGATTGCCGAACGTCAGCCCGAGCACGATGACGCATAAAAAGCTGTACATGAAATGCAAAACGTAAGCGCGCCATAGCAGGCTGAACGCCAGGGAAAATCGCCGTTTTATCATGACTGCCTACATCCTTGTTGTTAGCGTTGCGGTTGAGTATTGAGTCAGTGAGTTATTCTGGGTGAAGGGTGTTGTTTTTAATCAGGGCCGCGGAGTGGGCTTCGATTGAACTGCACTTAATGAAGTTTTTGCTTAGGAAGTCGACAACCTGCGCTTTCTCTTTAAAAGCGGAAACTTCGGTGGCGTGGCGTTGGATTTCTTTGTTCAGGTTCTCTGCCAGCGCTTCATACGAGGCGCTGAGCTGGTGTGACAGGGCGTAATGCGTGTTGAATCTGGATTCATACTCTTTCTTCGCTTCTGGCTTGACCACCATTAGTGCGGCCGTATAAAACCCAGCGCAACGTATGTTCGCCATGGCAAGCGGCTCAAGGTTCAAGTCTTTTTGATCCGCTGACACGGTATGAGTCATGGCTGAAAGAGAAATTAAAAGTATCTTCAGGGGCTTGCATTGCATGTCTTCAGATCCGGTATAACGACTAAGAGGCCCTCGGTGGGGCCAACACCGCTTTCGTGAATGGGCAGACTGCTTCTGGCCTGGAATTGCCACTCACCGCCAGCATCAACTAGAGGAAATTTTTCGATAGGCCAGTCTACGTGCCCTGTGGCGGTGAGACTGTGACAATGTTTTGTTCTCGGCGCAATGAACCAGTAGAGCGGCCAGCTCAGGGTCCGTAGGAAAACCATCCTCCAGCCATTTAAGCGCCAGCCCCGCCCAATAGTCGGAATCTGACGTCAGCGCTGTGATCACCAGCGGTTGCAGTGCGATCCCGGTAGGCAGCGTGTATTTTTCGCTGAGGGCGCTTACCGCCTCTGGCAAATCAAGTGCTGCTGTTGCGAAAGGCTTTCAAGCAGCGGTAATAACCAGACATAGCTGAAGGGGTCTTTCATCTTCTTCCCGCGATGGCTAATGACTGACTTTCACTTCATTGCAAGGTCGGTTTGGGTGGGTGCACAACCGATAAGCATCAAACCGACGGCCAGCGGAAAGCGTAAGCGCGACCTTAATACCCTTTGAGGGTGAGTGACCGCAACCCAACTATGAAGGTGGCGAGACGGGCGACTGACCTTGCCGACAAAAAGTATGGCTTCACGGTCGAGGCCGACGGCACGCTTAAAGTGCTCGATACCGCCAGCCAGCTCAGTCGTTCGGATACCCAGCGGCTTACGGATCTGCTGAACAACACCCTTGGCCTCAAAGCGGCTGCGGTGAATTATCGCGATGCCTCTATCGCCTGGTAGACGCCGATTCACCTTGGTCCGGCAGCTACATGGGCTACTAGAGCCTGACCAAGGAAAACTTTGCTAACACCATTGACCTGGCGCCCTTGTTCAAAGACACGCACACCATAGTTCCCGAAGAGTTCAGGAGCGCGACGTTTTACACGCTGTTGTCCGACAAAGGCCAGCGGGCCACGCGCGAGACGGAAGCCGCGATGCTTGAACGGCGGGCAGCGCAGGGGTTTGTTGCGCAGGCTTGATGGGCAGGTCAATCGGCCGATTGAGGTCTGTCGCGAAGGACGGCAACCAGCCAGAGGCAGGTTTAACCGCCGAATGACGGCTAAGAAACCTGGTCACCTATCACGATGATAGATACGCCAAACGTTACGTCAGGTAGGCGGGTAACCTCAGCCAATGCCCGTAAAGGGGCCGGCAAGTCGACAAGGGTCAGTGGACTCATTGGACGGTATTGCAGCTCGTACCCCCTCAAGGCCCGGTGTGTAGCGCGATGAACGTCCGACCAGTCATAGGCAAAGAACCCACGCTTGGCAAATTCAACGAAAGCGTTTGCGCTGGGCATGGAGGTGGCCCGATCTACAGCGGACACCTGCGGCAATGAAAGCACCCATTCTTCTGAATTCTCGACGCTGGGAAGTGCGGAGTCAGGAATCGGCCCCGGACCACCCGTAGTGAAGAGCGCAACCTGCCCGAAGGCGTCAGAGGCGACCCATCCAAGATCTAAGTCATGAAGATCGAGCGGAGTCATCATTTGGACCTACTTTAGAAAAGGGGACTGGTTGATTTGCCCACACTACAGCTGCCGTGTGGAGGGATGGGGTCCTTGATCACCGCTTCATTCTATCCGGGCCATGGGTTGCCTGCTTTTAACCCAAGCGCTTGATAAAAATGCACGCGAGGGCGCTTTTTCACTGGGGTTCCAACGCGTCCCACAAACCACGGTGCCCCATGGCTGCCATTAAGGTTGCGTAGAGCGAACACGCATTGCTCGAACGTAACCTTGGCCGCATCGCTGGCACTCAATCAGCATGTCCATCCTCTCTAACAGGATTTCGGTGCAGTCTAAACCGGTCCTTGAGCCTATTTTGTTTGTCGGATCTTTGAAAATGCGGCGTAGACCACCCTTGTGTTTCACGTGGTCTGACCCTTATTTCACTTATCTTGCAGCCGTTTTTTTTCAAGCGCTCTCAGTACCGCATTGATGTGCCAGGTTTCCGGCCCAATCGCAATAGCGCCGCTCGGGTCAGATTCCAGCTCAATGCCGGTTGCTATTCCTTCGATAGCAAGCAAGCGCTGGGCATGCTCAAGGTACCTTCGCGTACCTGTAAGCCAACGTCGACCTGTGCTCGACAGGAGCGCAAAGCTTTGCGGGTAAGAACACTGCAACTTCTGTCGCAGATTGATGACCGCCTCTTTACTTTCACGAGAGAAGACCGGGACCAATACGTAGCACTTACCAGCCGCTGCATGAACGTCGCGTTTGTCTTGCAGGTACTCGTCAACACTGAAACAGCTGGCTACCGTCTCATGCGATCCGGTTCTGACGTCGACCAGATGGGCATTCACGCCGACAAGGCAATACTCGAACTTGCCGTGCACCACATAGTCCTCGGTGTTACAGCGAATCACCCAGAAGTTGCCGTCCGAAGACAGCTCACACGACTGAATGACGAATCGCTGCGCACGGCCATCTCTGATGGAACCTTTAAATAGCTCAAGGATGCTGGCGCTGGCTTGTTGTGCGGATACCATTTGTTGTGCTCAGGCTATAAGGAAATTGGCAAGAACAGGAACGACTCAGGTTGCCACGATTTTCTCTATCGTGGTCGACCATTCCGTCGTGCGCTCAGCGCCAGATTCAAAGGTGCGATGGCTTCCACGGTCCTCCACGAGGCTCATGGCTCGCGACAAAAGAAGGGATGGCCCTCGGCGTTCGGCCTCAGCATAAACAGCGTCCCAGCCCGTCATGGATAAAACCTCATCGTGCGTAAGAATTATGAGTTGCGAGGTAGGAAATACCTGCGCAGGATGGTAGTTGATTGCTATGACCAAGGAGAGAACGTTTGGCAACGCCCCCTATTGCTCACACCCTGCGCGCACTGTCTGAACTGGATTATTACGACTGCCGGTCAACCCTGCTGCCGGTTGAGGTCACGGCGCTTGAAGCTTGGAACATCGTGACGGCCGAGCCAGGATGGCTGTTTCAGCAGGCATTCCGAATCCGCGACGCGATTTGCGCGCTGTTTGGCGTGAAACGCATCGGTGGGTTCTCCGGCACTCGGCGAGAGCGTGTGCAGGTGGGCGAGCGGCTGGACTTTTTTCTGGTGGAGCACAGTGCCCCCGACAGGCTGGTGCTGACTGAGCGCGACCGCCATCTGGATGTGATGATTTGCCTGTCGATCAGCGAGCGTGTGGTTACGGTCACTTCATCGGTGGTCACCCATAACGCCTTTGGCCGTGTCTACATGGTGCCGGTCGGCCCGGTGCACAAGCTGATCGTCAACCGTGACCTGAGGCGACTGAAACGCAAGCTTGAAGGGTAGGGCAGTGGCTCATTTGCCGTTTTCAGCGGCTAAGTAATACGCCAGCCACGCATTGGCGTGGCCGTGGCCCATGCCATGTTCGGTTTTAAGCCAGGTCGGGCCTTTTGTTTTTGTGTCGTCGGTCATGCTGCAAACTCGCTTTTTTGCTCAGGTGTTTTTGTTCAGGTCATAACGGAACATAAGCCGACTATCTATCGCTTTTCGCCCCACCCAGCCATCTCAAATGAATGTCCTTCTTACCTGGGTATAAGCGTATGGTGGGTTAAACCCCTCAGATTAGGCATTCAACATGGACGGCAATTTAGGCGTGCGCTTAAAGGAAGAGCGCAAACGGCTCTTACTTTCCCAACACGACTTCGGTGCCCTCGGTGGCGTAGCCGAGAATGCACAAGGCCACTATGAGCGCGGTGAACGGCTGCCAAAATCCGATTACCTGATGGCTATCCGCAAGCGCGGGGTTGATGTGCTTTACCTGCTTAGCGGTGAGCGTTCGCTCATGAGTTCGGATGACCTCAGCGAGCAAGAGACGGAGATCCTCAACCAGTACCGTACGCTGCAGAAGCAGGATCGCGGTGCGATTGCACAGATCACTTCCTCACTGTCCAAAGACGCATAGGGCTTTGGGGCGCGTCACTGATGAAACCTGCGCCCCAACGCATCCAACCTCGATCATCAGGCCTGCATCCAAAAGCAGTGCATCAGGCGGAGGCCGCCGATGGCGCGATAGAGTGCCGTCAGCACCACAGGCAGGCGGCGTGCCACGCGGGCCGCCTGGGGCGTGAAGCAGGTATTCGGTGTTTTTTAAGCTTCAGGGATGCCAAAACTTTATCGGCATCCCTGAGCGGGACGTTAAGAACGTCTATCCGAACGGATAGACGCAGCGCCAAGGCTGATTAGAAGTCGTACTTGGCGGTCAGCGCGTAGCTGCGTGGGTTGCCGTAGGTGTCGTTGGCGCCCCAGGTCGGGCTGGTGGCAATTGCCGAGTAGTAGGTGCGGTCGAAAATGTTGTTGACGTTGAGCTGCAGGTCCAAATGCTTGCTCACCCGGTAGCCCGCCATCACGTCCGCCACGGCATAGCTGCCTTGCTCCAGGCGATAGCTGCTTTTGTCAGCCAGGACGACGTCGTTATACATGCGGCTCTGCCAGTTCACGTTGCCACCGACGCGCAGTTTTTCCAGTGGGCCCTGGAAGCGATAGGACGAGGTGATCTTGAACAGGTGCTCGGGGGTGTCCGTGTCGAAGCGCTGGTTGTTGTTGGCGGCGTTGCTGTCCTTGATGTAGTGGGCGCGGGTGTAGGTGTAGCCGGCACCGACTTGCCAGTTTTCGGTGAGTGCGCCTTGCAGTTCCATGTCGACACCTTGGCTGCGTACCAGGCCGGAGGCTTCGTAGCAGGTAATGGTCGGGCATCCAGCTTGGCTTTCAGGCAGTGTGGCGCGGTTTTTCTGGTCGATACGGAACAGCGCCAGGCTGGCGTTAAGCGCGCCGTTGAAGTATTCGCCCTTGATACCGACTTCGTAGTTTTCGCCGACGATGGGGGTCAGGGGTTTGTCCGAGAAGTCCTTGTTGGACTGCGGGCTGAAGATGTCGGTGTAGCTGGCGTAGACGGAGTGGTGCTCGTCCAGGTCATAGATCACACCGGCGTAACGCGTCAGGTTTTTGGTGATCTTGTAGTCGCCGTCGCCTTGGCGGTCATCGTAGTCGTACCAGTCCAGACGCGCGCCGAGGATCACTTTGAGCGGGTCGGCCAGGTTGAGGCGAGTGGTCACGTAGACGCCGTCCTGGGTGGTGATGCTGTGCCCTTTGCCGTCGCGCACGAAGTCGGGTTTCGCGCCGTTAAGCGGATAATTGGTGTCGTAAGGGCTGTATTCCTTGGACGTGGCGTCGTAGATGCGTTTGCTGGTGCCGACCACCAATTCATGGGTACGACCGAAGGCATTGACCGGGCCGCTGGCAAACGTATCCAGCCCGTACTGTTTGTCATCCTGGTGCGATTGATAGGCGGTCCTCGCCAGTTCAGTTTTGTAGCGCGACTGGTAGCTGCCGGTGAATACGCCGTCGAGTTGTGATGACGAGCCGGCGACGTGGAGTTTCCAGCCGTTTTCGAAGCGGCGTTCGATGTCACCGAACACGGTGTCGATGGTCAGTTTCTTGTTTTCCCAGTCACTGCCGGGGTTGGTGGAGCGGGGCAGGTTCAGGTGATGGCCGTCGGTGCCGATGGGCAATCCACCCCAGAAGAAATTAGTCTGGTCCTCCTGGCGCGAGAAGCCCAGGGTGGCGGTCGTGTCTTCGTTGAGGTCCGCTTCGGTGATGCCGTAGAACAGGCCGTGATTGCTGTTTTCCTTATCGCGGAAGGTGTCCGCATCGCGATACGAACCCACCATACGGCCGCGCAAGGTGCCGCTGTCATTCAAGGCACTGGAGGCGTCGATTTCACCACGGTAGTCATCCCAGCTCCCGACCGCGCCCGTGAGCGACACTTGCGGCGTGGCCGTCGGCCGTTTACGCACGAAGTTGAGCGCCGCCGAAGGGTTGCCTGCGCCGGTGACCAGACCGGTAGCACCGCGAATCACCTCCACGCGGTCAAACATCGCGAGGTTAGGTTGCACGCTGTTGGCGTAGCCGGAATAGGCGCTTGGGATGCCATCGAACATCATGTTATCGATGTCGAAACCACGCGACTTATAGCTCTGTCGGCCGGGGCCGTCGGCTTGGCTGAGAAACAGGCCGGGGGTGTTCTTCACCACATCGTTGACACTGGTCATGGCTTGGTCGTCCATGCGCTGACGGGTAATCACCGTCACCGCTTGCGGCGTTTCGCGCAGGCTCAGCGGCAGTTTGGTCGCAGTCGCCATCGACCCCGTGGTGTAGGACTGGCTGCCCTCGGTGGTCGTACCGAGTGGTTGCTCAGTGTTGATCTGCGTCGCGCCCAGCTCAACCACCGCTGGCGGCTGTTGCGCATCGGCGGCGAAGGCCGCTGGTGAGGTGGCGATACACACCGCCATCGCGATCAAATTGGGTGAAAAACGCTTGCTCACGTGTTGTTGCACAGACATGGACTGACTCTCCCCGAGCGCCGTCCCTGGCGAATAATAATGATGTTAAGAATTATTCGCATCAGTCTGGCAGATTGAAGCAGCGGGAAAAAGCCATCGGCGAGAATTAGTTAACGAATTTTTCACATCTTGGGGGCGAGCGTTTTGCCATTCACGTTGGGAAGTGGGCGCGAACATCAGGTTTACGCCCATCCCGAAGGGTGCCTGGGGTCAGCCGTAAAGCCCTGCCCACGTCCAGGTCCAGTCAAGACTCGACCCCACCACTTCCGCCAGCATGTGCAGCAAAATCGGCACCAGCAAGCCGCCGCTGGCAATTCTCGCCCAGGCGAATAGGCAGCCCAGCACGAAGATCAATGTCATCGTGGTCGAGCTGGCGTATTGGGTATGCAGGCTGGCGAACAGTGCGGACGTCACAATCACCGCGATCCACTTCCACGCCACGCTGCGCTCGTAGGGAAACAGGCGCAGCAGGTAGTGGCGCATCATCAGCTCTTCGGCAATCGGTGGAAGGATAATCAGCGAAGCCAATTTGATCAGGGTTTGCCACTGGGTCAGGCCGCTGTACATCTGCGCCATGAACGCTTCACGCGGCAACCCCAGTGCGCTGACGGCCAGCCCGCACAGCGCATACGCGGCAACCAAGGCAATCGCGCCCAGGCGTAATGGCTTGCGGATGTGGTCGCCATAAAACGTAGCGGCCAGGTCATGTCGGTGTTGCACCACGAACAACCCGGACAGCAGCAACCCGACGACGCCCATGTTGGTGACGAACATCAAGTAGGTCTGCATCGCTGGCGGCACCAGCAGCAGGCCGGGAATTGGCGCCAGCAGCATAATCAACGCCGCCAGGACGAACATCCCGAGGCGTCTGAAGAAGCGGAAGTTCGAAGGCGAGGTTGGGCGGAGGGTGGATTCCGAGGGGGCAATAACGTGCGTCACAGTCGCTCCATGCGTATGGGGAAAAAGGCATTTTGCCACTAAGTCACCCGGTTAACCTCACATGTCCTTGGTTATTGACGGTTCCCGGCTTGAGGGCTTTCCCGCCCGGGAATCGCCACCCGGCTCGTCGCCTTCACCTCACGCAACGCCAGGCTCGATTGGATCGATGCAATGCCTAACTGGCGTCGCAACACGTTCTCGACAAACTCACTGTAACTGTCCAGATCTTCGGCCAGCACCTGTAACAGATAGTCCGCATCGCCGGTGATTTTGTGGCAGGCCAGCACCTCGGGCAGCGTCTTGACCACCGCCTCGAAGGCATCCGGGGCATGGTCGGTGTGGATGGCGAAGCGCACATGCACGAACGCCATGATATCCAGCCCCAGCATCTTGCGATCGAGGTTGGCCTGGTAGTCCTTGATCACGCCTTCTTCTTCCAGGCGTTTACGTCGGCGCCAGCACGGCGTGAGGCTCAGGGACAGGCGCTCGCTGAGTTGCGCATTGGAAATACTCGCGTCTTCCTGCAGCAACGCGAGGATGGCGAGATCGGTGTCATCAAGAGCGACCTGCTTGGTTTTATTTTTCATAATGCGCCATCGCTGAGGTAAAAATTCCCTATAAACCTAACAGTGCGCGAACTAAAAGCAAAGAAAGCCCAGCAACCCCGGAACAAAATAGACCCTGTCTTTTACTGGCGGATGTTAAAAAATGCTGACTGTTTTTAGTGATGCCCACCGTTTGCACCATGGCACCGAATTGAAGGACGGTGTACTCAAACCCTCATTCGAACAACCGAGCCGCGCCGACACCGTGCGCGATCGCGTCCAGCACGTCGGGCTCGGCGATATCATCGTGCCGCGCACCTTTGACCGAGCGTGTTACGTCAACGCCCACAGCGAACGCTACGTGTCATTCCTCGAAACCGCCTGGGCGCAATGGTCTGCGATTGGTCGCAGCCATGACGCGCTGCCGCTGGTGTGGCCGGTGCGTGACCTGGCCAACCAACAGGTGCCGGACTTCATCGACGGCAAGTTGGGTTTCTTTGCCATGGACGCCGGTTCGCCGATCACGCCCACCACCTGGAATGCGGTCAAGACCAGCGCCGACATCGCGCTCACCGGCCTGGCCCTGATCGACGAAGGCCACAACAGCGCGTTCGCCTTGTGCCGGCCACCGGGCCACCACGCCGCCCGTGAATACATGGGCGGTTATTGCTACCTCAACAACGCGGCGATTGCCGCGCAGCAGGCCATCACCCAGGGCGCCCAGCGCGTGGCGGTGCTGGACGTGGATTTCCACCATGGCAACGGCACGCAGAATATTTTCTATCAACGCCCGGACGTGATGTTCATCTCCCTGCATGGCGAACCGGCGGTGTCTTATCCGTATTTTTCCGGGTTCAGCAGCGAGCGCGGCGAGGGTGCCGGGGAGGGCTTCAATCTGAATTACCCGCTGGCGAAAAACACCACCTGGGCCGCTTACAAAACCGCGTTGATCGACGCGTGCCGGCACCTGCGCGATTTCGCCCCCGAAGTGCTGGTGATTTCCCTGGGGGTCGACACCTTCAAGGACGACCCTATCAGCCATTTCCTTCTGGAGACCCAGGACTTCCTCGGCATGGGCGAGATCATCGCCAGCGTCGGCGCACCCACGCTGTTTGTGATGGAAGGCGGCTACATGGTCGATGAGATCGGCATCAATGCCGTCAACGTGCTGCACGGTTTCGAAAGCAAGACCGCCTGAACCCAAAAATAAAAAACCGCTCACTTCTTTTCTGCCAAAACTCAAAAACATAACAAGAGGTTTTGTAATGAAAACAACCACGCCTGGGCTTACCGAAAAGCCTGCGTTGCAACGCACCCTGAGCAACCGCCACATCCAGTTGATGGCCATGGGCGGTGCGATCGGCACCGGCCTGTTCATGGGCTCGGGCAAGATCATCGCGCTCTCGGGCACCTCGATCATCCTGATCTACATGATCATCGGCCTCTTTGTGTATTTCGTGATGCGCGCCATGGGCGAGCTGCTGTTATCCAACCTCAACTTCAAGAGCTTTGCCGACTTTGCCGGTGCCTACCTGGGGCCGCGCGCGGCGTTTTTTCTCGGCTGGTCGTACTGGCTGAGCTGGAGCGTGGCGGTGGTGGGGGATGCCGTGGTGGTGGGTGGGTTTTTCCAGTACTGGTTCCCCGGCGTACCGGCGTGGATGCCGGCCGTGGGCATGTTGCTCACGCTGTTCGCGTTGAACGTGCTCACGGTCCGTTTGTTTGGCGAGGTGGAATTCTGGTTTGCGATCATCAAGATCATCGCCGTGGTGACGCTGATCGGCGTGAGCCTGGTGTTGATTGCCAGTGCGTTTGTCTCGCCCACCGGCGTCACCGCCTCGTTAAGCCACTTGCTGGATAAACAGGCGGCGTTCCCCAACGGCGTGTTCGGGTTCTTCGCCGGTTTCCAGATGGCGATCTTCTCCTTCGCCGGCACCGAGCTGATCGGCACGGCGGCCGCTGAAACCCGCGCGCCAGAGAAGACCCTGCCCAAGGCAATCAACTCAATCCCGCTGCGCATTATCCTGTTCTACGTGCTGGCGCTGGCGTGCATCATCGCCGTGACGTCCTGGCAGCAGGTCTCGTCGAGCAAAAGCCCGTTTGTGGAGCTGTTCCTGGTCGCCGGTTTTCCAGCGGCGGCGGGCATCGTCAATTTTGTGGTGCTGACGTCCGCCGCCTCGTCGGCCAACAGTGGCGTGTTTTCCGCCAGCCGCATGCTCTTCGGTTTGGCCGACCTGGGCGATGCGCCAGGCATTTTTCGGCGGCTGTCGAACAACAGCGTGCCGTTTATCAGCCTGGCCTTTACCACGCTGTTGATGTTGCTGGGCCTGGTGTTGCTGTTTGTGGTGCCGGAGGTGATGACGGCCTTCACCATCGTGTCCACCGTTTCGGCGATCCTGGTGATTTTTACCTGGTCGACTATCCTCGCGTCCTACATCGCCTACCGTAAAAAACGCCCGGATTTGCACGCACAATCACTCTATAAAATGCCCGGCGGCGTGCCGATGGCGTGGTTTTCCCTGACGTTTCTCGGCTTCGTGCTGTGCCTGCTCGCGTTACGGCCGGACACGCGACTGGCACTGTGTGTGATGCCCGCATGGTTTATCTGGCTAGGGATTGCCTACCAGTTGTCGCGCGTTCGTAAACGTTTCGTTGCACAGGTAGCCATGAACGCCAGTGCGCGCGACACGCAAGCCACGCACTGACCCGCTATGGCGTAAAGAGGGGAGCTAAAACCTTACAGGTGATCCGCATCGAGCAGGCCGGCCTTGATGTGCTTGAGCGCGCCGAAGGGAGTTTGGCTGTGACTGGCCGGCGTTCGCGGCTCGGGCATTTCAGCATGCGCCATGCCCAGCGCACCGAACTGCAACGGCGGTGTTTCAGCAAGTGCCCCGGGTTAAACGCTGCGTACACACTGCGATACATAAGCCTAGGCAAACACGATCTCATACGGCTCGCGCATGCGTTCCAGCAGGTCCTGGGCGAGCATGGGTGCCAACCCGATGGCCGGGTCGCCGACCAATTGGCTGGCGTACGCATGCACGGCGTGCAGTTTGCGCGCCACGCTCCAGGTGTCCAGGCGCACTTTGCGTGCACGCTGCCACGGGATCATCGCACCGTCGCGCGCGGGCGAGTGCCAGGCCCAAATGGGCAGCTCATAGAGCCGCGCGCCTACCAGGCTACAAGCCTTGGCAGTGGCACGGCCGACGGCGTCATGGTCGTCTTTGCCGTCGTTGCGCCAGGTGGTGAACACCACATCACCGGCTTGCAGGTAGCGCGCGATAAATTGGCTCATCGGCTGCTCACGGGCGGCCAAGGCATCGTCGCAAAAGCCACCACGAATCCACTTCAAACTATGCAGTGGCATACCCAGACGACGCAAAGCCTCGGCGCTCTCCTGGGGGCGAATCACACTCAGGCGGCTCGCCGGCCAGGCGTGGGAACCCGGATGGCTGGCGCTGCCGTCGGTGATTGAGATCAGCAGGAGCGGATGCTCCAGGGTGCTGAGCAGTTGCAGCAAGCCCCCGCAGGCCAGCACCTCGTCCCCCGGGTGCGGCGCGATAACGACGACGCGTGCGCCTCGGGGCACCAGAGAGGAGGGGCTGATAATGGGGATTTGCGCCAACTGCGGGGCGCTGTTCCAGATTTGCGCGGGGCCGCGACGGCCCTCGCTTAAGGCGGCGAGTTTCATGGGTGTCACATCCTTGTCGATTCGTGCTGGGCCGTTTCCCGAGAATGGGACGACGCTTTTTGTTGTACCGCAGGCTCCGCTGCGGTGAGGTGCTGCCATCCAACTGGGATGGCCAGCAAGGCTTGCTCAGCATAGTCAAGGATTCGGCACTTTTACATCTTGCAATCTCGTTTTTTTTAAGTGGTCTGCATCAGGCTCTTCAAGTAATCGCCGAAGCCGCCTTGGGCACGGCATTCCAGGCGTGCGCTGGTGATCACTTGCGGCGAATGGCTCCAGGCGATCGATGCGCCACAGCGTTCCAAGTTACGCACCAGTTGCACATCTTCTTGGCAGACCAACGGCTCGAACCCTCCGGCCCGCACATAGGCACCGGCACTCACGCCCAAGTTGGCGCCGTGGATATGCCGATGGCCGTCGCGGGCCTGGTAGGCCTGGGTGTAGCGAATTTGCGCCGCTGGGTCAAAGCCTTCGCTCCAGGCGTCCACGGTCACGGTGCCGCACACTGCGTCGACACCCAATGCCAATTGCGCCACCAGCCAGTCGGGGGCCACGCGGCTGTCGGCGTCGGTGCAGGAGATCCAGCGCGCCCCTTGATTCAACAAATGCCGCGCACCGACGCCGCGTACATGCCCGACATTGCGTGCTTGCACGTGCAGGCTCTGCACCGGGTATGCCTGGGCAATCGCCGCACTGCCATCGCTGCAGCTGTCGAGCACCGCCAGAATTTCTACCGCCTCGCCCAGCAACCCAGGATGGCTGGCGGCAATCAATGCGGCTTTCAGGCATTCAGCCAGCAGCGCTTCTTCGTTATGCACCGGGATCAGAATGCCGATCATCGCAAGCCCTCTACGGACGCGACCGAGGCGCCGTCACGGCTCCACAGGTCGAGTAGAAAATCACGCTCGTGATGCTGCACCACAACCGGCATGCCCAGCCGTTGTTGCAACAGGGCATGCACTTGTTCGGCGGTTTGCGGGCAGCCCTCGATGGTTGGGCGCCAATGGCAGGCCAGCAGTTGCCCGTTTTCGGTCAACGAGGCGAGGGCGCGGTCAACCAAGCGATGCAAGTCCTCGGCGTCGAGGTAGTAGCACAGCTCGCTCAACACGATCAGTTCGAACGAGCCCGCCGGCCATTGCTCGGGCAGGCGGCTTTGCTGCACCTGGGCGTGGGGAAAGCCCAGTAACCGGGTTTTTGCCAGCGCCACGGCAGCGGCGGCCGTGTCACAGCACACCAGCCGATCACAGCGCGGCGCCAGTTCAGCACTCAGTTCGCCATTGGCGCAGCCGGGTTCGAAGATCGACGCGTAGCGTGGCCGGGGCAGTACCGCCAGGGTCAAGGCGCGTTTGCGCTGCTCGTACCAGCGTTGTCGAAACGCCCAGGGATCGTCATTGCCGTCGAACAGTTGATCGAAATACGGCGTGGCAACACTCATACAAACACCACTTCAAAAGGTTGCAGCAAACGCTCCACCACATAAGGTGCGAGCACGGGCGGAAGGCCGATCTGCGGGTCGCCCTCCAACTGGCTGGCGAAGGCGTGGATGGCGTGGCGTTTGCGCGCCACCGCCTCGGGTGTCAGCGGGATCTTGCGTGCGCGGTGCCACGGCACTTGGCTGTCTTCGGGCGTCGCCCAGTGCCAGGTCCATACCGGCAACTCATACAACGTCGCGCCCACCGCCTTGGCGGCTTTGGCACTGGCGCGGCCGACGGCTTCGTGGTCGCAATGACCGTCTTCGCGCCAGGTGGTGAACACCACGTCGGTGGGCTTGAGATAACGCTGGATGAACGCGCTCAATTGCTCCTCGCGCGCAGCCACTTGGCTGTCGGCGAAGCCCGCGCGCAGCCATTTCAAACTGTGCAGCGGCAAGCCGAGGCGATGCAGGGCCTGGGCCGATTCCTGCGGGCGCACCACGCTCAAGCGTTCCACCGGCCAACGCCTGGAGCCTGGGTGACTGGCGCTGCCGTCGGTCACGGAGATCAGCTGAATCGGCCGGCCAAGCATGGCCAAGCCTTGCAACAGGCCGCCACAACCGAGCACTTCATCGTCTGGATGAGGGGCAATGATCACCGCGCGATGGCCTTCGGGCACCAACTGCGCGACGCTTATTTCGGGCAGATCGGCCATGTGCGACGACGTCTGCCACTGATGCAGCGGGGTACCTTGGCCGACGATCGGATTAGCTTTCATAGATGCCACCTCCGTGCGGAGTCTGCAGCGGCCAACTCGCCCAACGCCGCCAAGTCGCGTTCTGCATGACTTTGGCGCATATACACCGGCAAGTCGGCCATCAGTTGGGCAAAGTGCGGGTCCTTACAATACGGCCCTGCACCGACCGCGCGACCGACATGGCGCATGACCTGCTCAACCGTATCTTCGACGCAGGCACGTGCCAGCTGGGCAAGCTGTCGCGCACAGGCCTGGGGTTCGCGGTCGATCTGTTCAGCACTGTCGCGTAACACACAAGCGGCGCTGTTGAGCACGCTGTCTACCGCGCCCAAATGGGCGAGCGCATGCGGTTCCGGGTGTTTCGCGCATTGCTCGCGCAGCACCTCGGCCAGACGTTGTGCGCCGCCATACCAGCACGCGGCGATGCCGATTCCGCCTTGCCAGAAGCCTGGGCGTGACAAGTAATCCCCCGGGCCGCCGACCGCGATGCCGCGGGCGTCGTCGAACACCACCTCGACACTGCCCGTGGCAGCCATACCCACGGCATTCCAGCCTTCGTCAGTCACGCTGATGCCGGGTTGCTGCATGTCCACGGCGACCAGTTGCTGGCGATCCTCTTCGTCCCAGGCGGTCAGCAGCCCATGGGTGACTACCGCCGCGCCCGAACACCAGGCTTTACGCCCGTCGACGACCAACCGGTGGCCGTCGCGCTGCACGCGCACCTTGGCCGTGGGCGGCTCGGCGGCCCAGGTGCCCCAAACGCTGCCCAAAGGCGGCAAGGGGCTGTTGAGCTCAGCGATGATCGCCAAGGCATCGGTATGGCCTTCGAACAACTTGCACAGGCGCAAATCATGCCCGGCCACTTGCGCCAAACGGCTGAAGCGCTCCAGCGTCTGGCCGCTGCCGGGCAACGGCAGCTGGTCCAGGCCTTCCTCCTGAAGCGCCTTCAAGGCACTCCCCAAAGCCTGCGTGTGCGCATAGCTCCGAAAGCCTTGAAGGAATCCATGCAACGCCATTTCACACCTCGTCGTGTTGCAGTTCAAACAACAGCAGCGAGCGGCCGGTGACGGCGTATTCGTGCTCGAAATCAAACCGTTCCTGGCCCCGTACCGCCGGGTCGTTGGTATCGAGCATGCAGGTCCAGAACTCACCCTCGGGCACCGGCGGCAGGCGGAAATTGACCATGTCGTGGTGGGCGTTGACCACCAGCAGCAACGTTGCATCGCCACCCGGGCGACGAATTCCGGTTTCCTGGGCGCGGCCATCCATCAGCATGCCCAGGCAGCGGCCATGGCTGTCTTGCCACTGTTCGGTGGTCATCTCGTTGCCATCCGGCGCCAGCCAGGTGACATCTTTCACGCCGATGTCTTCGTTGTAGTCACCGACCAAGAAGCGACCACGGCGCAGAATCGGATAGGCCAGGCGCAGCTTGATCAAGCGTTTTACAAACTTGAGCA
This sequence comes from Pseudomonas sp. ArH3a, assembly GCF_022648765.1. NCBI lineage: Bacteria > Pseudomonadati > Pseudomonadota > Gammaproteobacteria > Pseudomonadales > Pseudomonadaceae > Pseudomonas > Pseudomonas sp. ArH3a. The sequence continues at coordinate 3,829,025 of NZ_CP080330.1, read as the reverse complement.
GCGCCTTGCCGTCGTCGTCCAGCTCCCAGTTGACCCAGCCGATTTCACTGTCCTGGCAATAGGCGTTGTTGTTGCCGTGCTGGGTTCGCGCGAACTCGTCACCGGCCACCAGCATCGGCGTACCTTGGGCCAGCAGCAGGGTGGCGAAAAAGTTACGCATCTGGCGCAGGCGCAGCGCGTTGATTTGCGGGTCATCGGTGGGGCCTTCGACGCCGTGGTTCCAGGACAGGTTGTTATTGCTGCCGTCCTGGTTGTTTTCGTCGTTGGCTTCGTTGTGCTTGTCGTTGTACGACACCAGGTCGTGCAGGGTGAAACCATCGTGGGCGGTGATGAAGTTCACCGAGCTGTACGGGCGCCGACCGCGCTGATTAAACATCTCGCCCGAGGCGGTCATGCGCGCGGCGAAGTCTGCCAGCTGGCCGTCGTCGCCTTTCCAGAAGGCGCGCACGGTGTCGCGGAAGCGGTCGTTCCACTCCACCCAGCCCGGTGGGAACTTACCCACTTGGTAGCCACCGGGGCCGCAGTCCCACGGCTCGGCGATCATTTTTACCTGGCGCAGCACCGGGTCCTGACGGCAGGCCACGAGGAAGCTGTGACGCTCATCGAAACCATCGCGGTAGCGGCCCAGAATGGTCGCCAGGTCAAAGCGGAAACCGTCCACGTGCATCTCGGTGGCCCAGTACCGCAGCGAGTCGGTGACCATTTGCAATACGCACGGGTGACTTAGGTCGAGGGTGTTACCGGTGCCGGAATCGTTGATGTAAAAGCGCTTGTCATCGGGCATCAGGCGATAGTACGAGGCGTTGTCGATGCCACGCATGGACAAGGTTGGGCCGCGCTCGTTGCCTTCGGCGGTGTGGTTGTAGACCACGTCGAGGATCACCTCAAGCTTGGCCTCGTGCAGGTGCGCGACCATCTCCTTGAACTCGGCGATCTTGCCGCTGGCCAAGTAGCGCGGGTCCGGCGCAAAGAAGGCAATGCTGTTGTAGCCCCAGTAGTTGGTCATGCCTTTTTGCAGCAAGTGCTGGTCGTTGACGAACGCATGCACCGGCAGCAGTTCGACCGATGACACGCCCAACTGGCGGATGTGCTTGAGCACGTCGTCTTCCATCAGCCCTGCGCAGGTGCCACGCACCGACTCGCTGACCGAAGGGTGGCGCATGCTGATACCGCGCAAGTGGGTTTCATAAATAATCGTGCGGTCCCACGGCACCCGCACCGGCTGGTCGTTGCCCCAGGTGTGCGCCGGGTCGATGACCTTGCACTTGGGCACGAAGGGTGCGCTGTCGCGTTCGTCGAAACTGAGGTCGTCATCGGGGTGGCCGATGGTGTAGCCGAACAACGCCTCGGACCATTTGAGTTCGCCCACCAGTTGCTTGGCGTAGGGGTCGATCAGCAATTTGTTGTGGTTGAAGCGGTGACCATTGGCCGGGTCATACGCACCGTACACGCGGTAGCCGTAAATCAGCCCAGGGTGGGCGTCGGGCAGGTAGCCGTGGAAGGTTTCGTCGGTGTATTCCGGCAGTTCGATACGTTCCAGCTCCACTTCGCCGCTATCGTCAAACAGGCACAGTTCGACTTTGGTGGCGTTGGCTGAGAACAGCGCAAAGTTGACACCCAGGCCGTCCCAGGTGGCGCCTAGGGGGAAGGGCAAACCTTCACGAATCCGCGACGGCTCGTGTTCCGGCGTCGGTTGGGTTTTATCGGGTTTGCTCATTGAGTTGCTCCTGCAAGGATGTTTTTCGGGCCGAGCGAGATCGTGCTGGCGATTGTTCAGCTGACGCATGTGTGATTGAAAACGAACCTCCTGCCGGCAGCGCCGGGAGGAGGCCCCTAAGGTTGAAAGGCTTAAGGCTTAGGTTTTTTTGGCGCGGGCGGCTTTTTCGCCACAGGCGCTGCCGGTGTGCTGGGGGCCGGTGCCGGTGGTTTGGTTGGCTTGGCTTTGGGCGCAGGCTTAGGCGCGGTTTTCGGCTTGGCGCCAGCCTTGGGCTTGCTCGGGGTCAGGGCTTCGGCTTCGGCCAGCTTGCGGGCCATCTCCCAGTGGCGTGCATCTTCACCGTGGGGTTTGCCTTCTGATTCCCAGATCTGATGCGCCAACTCGCGTATGCGTTTGTCTTCAGTACTCATCACAATGCTCCTCACAGAAAAGTTTCAGCTTTCTTGATCATCAGGATTAATAAAGACATTGACCGGGAAATCCCCCAGGGCAGCGCTGATTAACAGCTCCTTGTTTGGTGTGACTGCGCCTGTATGAAAAAGTCCCTTCCAGTTTTGTGTTGTGTCGGCGAACGGCAATTTCACCCGTGTATCGCCCCAAACCTGCGCATGGATGCGGGGCTGCTCACCCTTTTCCAGCAGGCGCTGGGGCCAACGTGGCACCACCACCAGCAGGCGTTTGCCTTGATGTTCGCGACAGAATGCGACGACGTGTTCAGCGTGTGTGCCGGTGACCTCCAGCGGTGTGTAGCGCCCGCTGCGAAAGAGCTCGGGATCAGCCTTGCGCAAGGCTAACACCTGCGCAATCAGCGCCTGTTTGACACGCCCGTCGCGCCAGTGGGACAACAGTTCGTCGATGCCCGATGGATTGTTCAACGCGTGTTGCCGTGCGTTGAAATCCACTGGGCGGCGGTTGTCCGGGTCCACCAGGCTGAAGTCCCAGAACTCATCGCCCTGGTACAGGTCCGGCACACCCGGCACGGTGAGACGAAGCAAGGATTGCGCCAGGCCGTTTACCGCACCGGCCGGGGCGATGGCCTGGGCGGCAGTGGCGATGGCAGCGCGCAGCGCCTGGCCCGGTTCGCTGAGCAACAGCCGCGACAGGAAGGCCTCGACGCCTTGTTCATAGGCGTCGTTGGGTGCGCTCCAGCTGCTTTGCAACTTGGCTTCGCGCAGGGCTTTTTGCTGCCATTGCCAGAGGCGTTGTTGATAGCCCTGCATATCCGGGTTCGCGTCCAACGGCCAACTGCCGAGCAGCACTTGGTAAAGGATCAGCTCATCACCGGCTGACGGCGTGTTGGCGTCCTGGCGCAACGGGGCGGCGAGGGTGCGCCAGTGCTCGACCTGTTCGGCGTACCACGGCGCACACTCGCTGAGTACCGCCAAGCGTGCGCGGGTGTCTTCGCCGCGCTTGTGGTCGTGGGTGGCAGTGGCCAGCAGGTTGTCGGGAAAGGTCTGCAAACGCTGTTGGTTGATGGCGTGAAACTCGGCCACCGGCGCGCTGAACTGCTCGGTGCTGAAGCCCACGTCGTTACGCGACAGCAGCACCGCCGAGCGATAGAACGCGGTGTCTTCCACAGCTTTGGCGGCGGCCGGGGAGGTCAGTTGCTGGAAACGCACGCAGGCATGCTTGAGCATCTTGCGTTCACGGCCGACCGAGCGATCGCGCCACGGTTGGCCGCCGAGCCATTTTTCCAGGTGGTCGAGCACTGGCCAGTCGCCCTCGCTCAAGGTGCTGCGGGCACCGGCCAGGGCCTGCAGGAAAAACACATCATCGCGTTCGCTGCGCCCGCGCGCGCTGATGTAAGTGCGGTACACCGGGAAGTGCACGATCAATTCCTGCAAGGCGCGGCGGATCGCGCCCAGGGTCAGGTCACGGGTCATTACGTCGTCACGGGCCACTTGCAGCAGGGCCTGGGCCACGCTTTCAAAGTCACCGGCCAACGAGCCGTTGAGGATCTGCTGGCGTGCCAGCCAGGCTTCTTCGATAAAGGCGGCGGGGCGTTCGCTGTGGCGCGTCCACAGTTCGGCGAGCGGCGCAAAGCCTTCGGGATCATGTTGCAGCAGCGACAGCTGGTTCATGAATTCGTAGCCGGTGGTGCCGTCCACCTTCCAGTCTTCGCGCAGGGTTTCGCCTTCGCCGAGGATTTTCTCCACGAAGATCGGCAAATGCCGCTCAGGCGCCAGTGAATCCACCCGACGCCGCAGCTTGCGGCAGTAACCGCGCGGGTCGGCCAGGCCGTCGATATGGTCGATGCGCAGGCCGTCTACCAACCCTTCGCTGATCAGCTCGAAAATCTTGCCGTGGGTGGCTTCGAACACGGCGGTGCGCTCTACGCGCAGGCCGCCCAGCTCGTTGACATCGAAGAAACGCCGCCAGTTGATATCGTCCGCAGCGGTGCGCCAGCTAGCGAGGCGGTAGACCTGTTGTTCCAGCAGGTTATGCAGGCGATTGAAACCTTCGGGTTGGCGCCCGTCGAACGCGGTGAGCCGCTGTTCGATGGCGTGCAGCACGTCGCCTTCGGTGGCGCGCTCAACCAGCGCCTGCTTGAGCCAGGCGGCTTCGTGGTAGGCGTCATCTTGATAAGCAAGGGCACTGAAGCGTTCGGCCAAAGGCTTGAGCAGCGCGTCGGTGCCGAGGATTAACGCGTAATCGCGTGGGCAAATCGGGAACCGGTGTTCGTAATGTTCGAGGTGAAACGTGCCGTGGCCGGCATCAAAATGCAGCGTCAGCGTGCCGGTTTGCAAGGCTTCGCCGTAATCACTGCCCAGGAACGGCATCAGCAGTTGGCCCTTGAGCAGCGGGTCGGGCGAGTGCCACTGGATATCGAAGAACTCGCTGTAGGGGCTCAAACGGCCCCATTCCAGCAGGTCCAGCCACCACGGGTTATCGGCACCGCCCACGGCCATATGGTTGGAGACAATATCGAGGATCAGGCCCATCTGATGCTCACGCAACGCGGCGACCAGGCGACGCAAAGCCGGTTCGCCACCCAGTTCGGGGTTGACGGTGGTCGGGTCGACCACGTCGTAGCCGTGCATAGAGCCGGCGCGCGCACTGAGCAGGGGCGAGGCATACAGATGGCTGATGCCCAACTGGGCGAAGTACGGTACCAACGGCACCGCGTCATCCAGGGTGAAACCTTTATGAAATTGCAGGCGCTGGGTCGCACGCAGGGGCAGTGCTTTCATCGGTCACGCTCATAGGCTTGGTTGCGCGCGACGGCCAACAGCTCGAGGCGGCGGGCGGCGCCGGCGTTGTCGAGCAGGCTGGCGGCTTCACCCGGCAGGCGGCGGCGCCAATTGGGGTGGGTGTCGGTGGTGCCGGGCAGGTTGGCTTGCTCTTCGATACCCAGCGCGTCTTCCAGCGGCAGCAACACCAGCGGCGCACGGGTGTGGCCCAGGTAGCGCACGCTGGCGTCGATCATATGGTCGGTGTCATTGCGGATTTCATCGACGAAGTTCTGCGGGTCCTGGCTCAAGGCCTGGCGCAGTGCCTGGCGTTCATGCAGGCGGTGCTCGCTCCATTGCTCCACGGTGGGTGCGTCGATCAGGCCGAGTTGGATGTTCCACTCGATGTCGCGGCTGTGCCACCAGCCGTTGAGGGTGGGCAGGTCGTGGGTGCTGGTGGTCGCCAGGGCATTGTCCGGCCAGTCGAGGATCGGCTTGAACTGGCCATCGTGGCCTTGTTCGAACAGCAACACGCGCATGCCCAGAATCGAACGGCCGATGAGTTTCTCGCGCAGCCCATCGGGCACGGTGCCCAGGTCTTCACCCAGCACAATTGCCTTATGGCGTTGGGACTCCAATGCCAGCAGCCGCAACAAGTCATCCACCGGGTAATACAGGTACGCGCCTTCACGCGGCGAAGCCTCCATGGGGATGACCCACAGGCGTTGCAGGCCCATCACATGGTCAATACGCAGGCCGCCGGCATGGGCGAAGTTGGCGCGCAGCATCTCGATAAAGGCGCGAAAACCATGGCGTTTGAGGCCTTCCGGGGAAAATGCGGAAATGCCCCAGCCTTGGCCGGCGCGGTTGAGGATATCCGGCGGGGCGCCCACGGTGAGGTTGGCCAGCAGCTCATCCTGACGGCTCCAGGCCTGGCTGCCGCCGCCGTCGGCGCCTACGGCCAGGTCGGCGATCAAGCCCACGCCCATGCCGCTGCCACGCGCGGCTTGTTGCGCACGTTCCAGGCAGCGCGCGATCAGCCATTGGCTGAAGGCGTAAAAACCGATTTCATCCGTGTGTTCTGCGGCGAATTGCACCAGCGCTGGGCTCTGCGGCGTGCGCCAGGCCTCGGGCCAGTGGCGCCAGTCGAGTTCTTCACCGGCAGCAGCGCGAACGGCCTGCACGGCTTCAAAGCGGCAGTGGTTTTCCAGGGCTTCGCCGCCGGTCTGGCGGAAGCTCAAGAAGTCGGCATGTTGTGGATGCTCGCCGTGGCGGAAGTCTTCGTACAAGGCGCGTAACAGGCGTTGCTTGGCCTTGGCGGCGGCGGGCCAGTCGATCAAGGTGTTTTGCTCAAGTGCGTGCAGCTCCTCGGCCAAGCCGAGGGCTTCAATGGCATTGCGCACTTCGCGCTCGCCAAGGATGCAGGCGGGCGAGGCGTACAAGCTGTTGAGGAACAGGCGGCTGGAGGGTGAATACGGGCTGTAGCGCTCGGTGTCGGCGCTGAACATCGCGTGCATCGGGCTGATCGCCAGGGCATCGGCGCCGCGTTCGGCGGCGCAGCGCGCCAGGTGTTCCAGCGCCTGGGTGTCGCCAAACCCGCCGTCACCCAGGCGGCGCAACGCATACAGCTGGGCGCTCAAACCCCAGGCGCGGGAAAGTTGGCTGTCGACGGCTTCGGCCACGCTGTAGCAGTGGGTGGGCGCCACGGCGAGGGTGAACGTCTGGTCATCGATGTGCACTTGGTGATAGCCCAGGGCAATGATGCCGGGCAGCACGGCGTCGCCGTCGAGGCGTAGCTCTAGAGTTTCGCCGCCTTCCAGGCTGACCCGGCACGGCGTGTCCGCAGCAAAGTAGCGCGCCAGGTCCAGGCCTTCGCCGGTATCGACGGTCATCAGCGGTGGCAGGTGTTTGTCCTGTTGCACCCGCTCCAGTTCCAGCAGGCTGGCATCGATCTCGGCGTCGGTATCGGCCGGGTGGCCCAGGCCTTTGAGGACGGCGCGCAGGGCGTCGGGTTTTACATGTTGCGGGCGGCCGTTTGCGTCGATCCAATCGACGGCCAGGCCCGCGCGGCTGGCGAGTATTTCCAGGTTCGCTTCGCTCAAGGGTGCTCTCCAACAGGGAATAGGGCGACGCGTGCACTGAACGGCGCGAGGTGCGCCTCATCCGTGGCAGGCGTTTCGAATATCAGATGTGGCGGGGCCGGATGATCCAGCGGTTCAGCGCTCAGGTTCACGTCGATCTGCAACACACTGCCGTTGCCCAGGCGCCAGCGCGCGGTGACGGCGCCGTCAGCCAGCACCTGCGCGCCCAGGGCTCTGCTGGCGGGTAAATGCGGCACGATATGCAGGTGACGCAGGCTCAGTAGGTGGCGGTAAAACTGGCTGTGTTCGTTCTCGGTAAAGCTGGGCGCCGATTGCAGGAAGGTCGGCAGGGCGTTCGGGTCGGGGATGTGTTCGCGCCGTTCAGGGTCTTTGAACGCAGCAAAATCGGCGAACTCGTTGCGCCGGCCTTCGCGCACGGCTTCGGCCAGCTCGCCGTGGTGGTCGGTGAAAAACAGGAACGGCTCGTCGGCGTTGACTTCATCGCCCATGAACATCAGCGGGATCATCGGTGACAGCAGCAATAACGCGGTGGCGGCCTTGAGTGCCTGGGGCGAGCAAAGCTGATGCAGGCGTTCGCCCAAGGCGCGGTTGCCGATCTGGTCGTGGTTCTGCAAAAACGCCACAAAGGCGCTCGGTGGCAGGTCCGCGCTGGGTTCGCCGCGCGCGTGGCCATGGCGGGTGGTGTGGCCCTGATAGATAAACCCTTCGCCCAGGCAGCGCGCGAGTTTGTCGGTAGGGTTTTCGGCGAAGTCGCTGTAATAGGCGTCGGTTTCGCCGGTCAGCAGCACGTGGAGGACGTTATGGAAGTCATCGTTCCACTGCCCATCGAAGTCGTGCTTCAGCAAGCTGGCCTGGTTCAGTTCGTTTTCCAGCACCAGCCAGACATGCCGGCCGACGTCCACCTGTTGGCGCACGCGTTGTGCCAGCTCTATGAGAAAGCAGGGATTGTCGATGGCGTGCACCGCATCCAGGCGCAGGCCGTCGAAGCGGTATTCGAGTAACCACATCAGTGCATTGTCGAGGAAGAAGTCGCGCACCTCGCGCCGTTCAAAATCAATCCCGGCGCCCCACGGCGTGTGTACGTCCTCTTGAAAGAAGCCCTTGGCGTATTGGCCCAGGTAATTGCCGTCGGGGCCGAAGTGGTTGTAGACCACGTCGAGGATCACCGCGAGGCCGTGCTCGTGGGCGCTGTCGATCAGGGCTTTGAGTTGTTCGGGGGAGCCGTAGCAAGAGTGGGGCGCGTAGGGCAGGACCCCGTCGTAACCCCAATTGCGCTCGCCGGGAAATTGCGCCAAAGGCATCAATTCAATCGCGGTGACGCCCAGTTCGGCCAAGCGTGGCAGCTGTTTTTCAACCGCTGCGTAGCCGCCCAGGGCACCTACATGCAGTTCGTAGATCACCGCTTCGTGCCACGGGCGACCCTGCCAGTGGCCGTGCCGCCACTGATAGGCGAGCGGGTCAACGACCACGCTCCAACCATGCACGTCCAAGGCCTGGGCCCTGGACGCTGGGTCGGGTACATCGGTTTCGCCGTCGATGTTGTAGCGGTAGCGAGTGCCCGCCGGGCACTGTATTTCTACCTTAAACCAGCCGGCTGCCTGAGGCAGCATGGCAATCGACTTACCGTCTTGCAATTCAACGCTGACATATAACGCGTCTGGCGCCCACAAGGCAAAACGCGTGTGTTGCGCGTCCAGCATGATTGCGCCGTGGGGCCAGGTTTCCAGAGTCCGTGACGGCATCTATGAAGCCCTCCCTTGGTTTTTTATGTGGCTATTTAGTTGATTTCCCCAGTGCCTTAGCCACTAACTGTTCGTACAGCTCGGCGTAGGGTTCCACCGCCTGGCACCAGTTGAATGGCTGGGTCATGGAGCGGCTGCGCATGGCGTTGAGCAGGCCTTTGTTGGCAAACACGCGGAACGCGCGGCTCAGCGCCTCTTCGTAGCTCTCTACGGTGGATTCATTGAACAGGAAGCCGGTGACGCCATTTTCAATGGTGTCCGCCAGGCCGCCGGTATTACGCGCCACCGGCAACGAGCCGAAGCGCTGCGCGTACATTTGGCTCAGGCCGCACGGCTCATAGCGCGAAGGCATCAACAGGAAGTCGCTGCCGGCGAACATGCGCCGGGCGTCGGTTTCATTAAAGCCGATGCGCACGCCGACTTGGCCGGGGAAGCGCAGGGCCAGTTCACGCATGGCGTGTTCTTCTTCCGGCTCGCCGCGACCGATAATCGCGATCTGGCCGCCGTTTTCGACGATAAAGCTGCTGACTGCTTCGGTCAGGTCCAGGCCCTTTTGATACACCAGGCGCGAGACCACGGCGAACAGTGGCCCAGTGGATTCGTGCAGGCCGAACAGCTCGCGTACATGGGCAGCGTTGACGGCCTTGCCGTCCCAGTCACCGATGTTGAAGTTGTGGGTCAGGTGAGCGTCGGTGGAGGTTTCCCAGCTTTCGTCGATGCCGTTGGGAATACCACTGAGCAGGCCTTGCTGGGTCTTGCTGGCGAGGAAGCCATCAAGGCCGCAGCCGAATTCCGGGGTGGTGATTTCCTGGGCGTACGTGGCGCTCACCGTGGTGATATGGCTGGAATACGCCATGCCGGCCTTGAGGAACGACATCTTGCCGTAGAACTCCATGCCTTCTTGTTGCAAGGCATGCGGCGGAATGCCCAGCTCCGGCGTGGACGCCAAGCTGACCACGCCTTGATAGGCGAGGTTATGAATGGTGAACAAGGTTGGGGTGCGTGAACCACGCCAATGCATATAGGCCGGGGCCAGGCCGGCAGGCCAGTCGTGGGCGTGCACCAGGTCCGGGCACCAGTGGATCTGCGCGAGGTTGGCGGCCATGTCGGCGGCGGCCAGGCCCAGGCGGGCGAAGCGAATATGGTTGTCCGGCCAGTCGCGGCCGTTGTTGGCGCCGTAGGGCGTGCCTTCGCGCTCATAGAGCTCGGGGCAGATCAGTACATAGATGACCAGGCCATCCTTGAGGTCCATGCGCCCGATCTTGCACGGCGGCAGCGCCGCGTGGCCGCCCAGTTCGCCGATGATGTGGATGGGGTTGTCGCTTTCCATCACCTGCGGGTAACCCGGGATCAGCACGCGCACATCATGCAAGTGGGCCATGGCACGGGGCAGGGCAGCGGACACGTCGCCCAAACCACCGGTTTTCACCAAGTCGGCGAACTCGGAAGTGACGAACAAGACTTTCTTTCGATTGGGGTTACTCACGATCGGCCGCACAGTGTTGGGCAGGTCGGCCAAAGATGTTGGCCCCCCAGCCGGCTGACTAAAACGCTCTCCCTGAGTATCTACTGCAGCACTGATCATAGCTCTCTCCCACATATTTGGTTGGCTAATGGCTCGCTGCCATTAGCTCCGATGACCGCATCCTGCGGCCAGGCGCACAAGCACTGTACAAACTGGCAAGGCGTATGCCAGTTGCACGATTAGCCTAAAAAGAGTGGATGAACGGGCATTTGGCGTGAACCGCGTGCACTCGCCTCCCTTAAAAACTGGACCTATGGCAGAGTTGGAAAGTTTCGATTTTTTGCGGGGTTTTTGTTTTGGAACGGACCCATCGGTCATGAGTCTAGGACAGATCCCAGAGCCTGTATGGTTTATGTGGGAATTTTGTAGGACAAAAAACTTGTAACGGGAGATGGACTGGTTATTAGGCGAGGCGAGTAATGCTGTGGCGAGTGGGCTTGCCCTGCGTTGGGGCGCGAAGCGGCCCTAAAATCGGCATCCTCGGTACAGCAGGTACACCGAGAGCACATTAATGGGAGCGCTTCGCACTCCAACGCAGGGCAAGCCTGCTCGCCACAAAATGGTGCGAAGCAGGATCAGTCGAGCACGCGAACGGGCGTGCCGCTGGCCCAAGCCTGAATATTTTCAATCATCTGCTGGTAGAACTGCCGGTAATTCTGCTCGCTCACATACCCCACATGCGGCGTGGCCAACACAGTGGGCAGGCGCCGGAACGGATGATCAACCGGCAGTGGCTCTTCGCTATAAACGTCCAGCGCCGCCCCGGCCAAGCGCCCGGCGACCAACGCAGCGACCAGCGCCTGCTCATCCACAATCGGCCCGCGCGCGGTATTCACCAAGCGCGCAGTCGGCTTCATCCAGCCCAGCGCTTCGGCATCCACCAGCCCACGGCTGCGATCGCTGAGCACCAGGTGCACGGTGAGGATATCGGCCTGTTCAAACAATTGGCGCTTGCTGACCCAGGTCACGCCCGCCTCAGCCGCACGCTGCGGCGTGAGGTTTTCGCTCCAGGCAATCACGCGCATGCCGAAAACCTGGGCGAACTGCGCGACTTTCTGGCCAATGCTGCCCAACCCGAGAATCCCCAAGGTCTTGCCGTACAGGTCGCCACCCAGGCCAACCTGCCATCCGCCGTCCCTCAGGGCATTGGCTTCCTGCAGCAGGTTACGGGTGCACGCCATGATCAGCGCCCAAGTCAATTCCGGCGCCGCGTGTTTATAGCTGTCAGTGCCGCAGACCTGAATGCCCAGGGCCTTGGCGGCCGGAATGTCGATGGTCGCATTGCGCATGCCCCCGGTCACCAGCAGCTTGAGCTTGGGCAACCCCTGCAGCAGGGCTTTGTCGAAGGTTGTGCGCTCGCGCATCACGCAAATGACCTCGAAAGCCTTTAACCGCTCGATCATCACCGCGGTATCCGCCGGGTAATCGTGCAGGAAGTGCACTTGGCCCGCCGCGTCCAAGGCCGACCAATCCACCACGCCACTGGCCACATTCTGCCAATCATCAATGACTGCGATCTGTACCGACATTCACGAGTACCTCGAATAAAGTTGGATTAAAGGGCGTTCAAACCCTTTAGCAGGGCTTTATTGAACTGAGCCGGTTCCTCCATCTGCGGTGCATGCCCAAGCCCTGGGAATTCCACCAGGGTTGCATGGGGGATCAGCTTGGCCACTTGCTTACCCAGCACGTCGTAATGACCGAGCTTGGCCTTGACCGCAGGCGGCGCAATATCGCTGCCGATGGCGGTGGTGTCGGACGTGCCGATCAGCAGCAAGGTGGGCATCTGCACATCCTTGAACTCGTAGTACACCGGCTGGGTGAAGATCATGTCGTAAATCAGCGCCGAGTTCCAGGCGACCTGGGTGTGCCCCGGGCCTTTATTCAGGCCGGCGAGCATGTCGACCCAGCGGTCGTACTCGGGCTTCCAGCGCCCGACGTAATAGGTGTTAAGTTCGTACTGGCGGATGCCTTCGGCGCTGAGTTTCAGCTCGCGCTCATACCATTGGTCGACGCTGCGATAGGGCACGCCCAAGGCTTTCCAGTCTTCCAGGCCGATCGGGTTGACCAGCGCCAGTTGCTCGGTTTGCGCCGGGTACAGCAGCGCGTAGCGGGTGGCGAGCATGCCGCCGGTGGAGTGGCCGACCAGGGTGGCTTTTTGAATGCCGAGTTTATCCAGCAGTTGGTGGGTGTTGATCGCCAGTTGCTGGAAGCTGTATTGGTAGTGGTCGGGCTTGCTGGAGGTGCAGAAGCCGATCTGGTCTGGCGCGATCACGCGGTAACCGGCGTCGCTCAAGGCTTTTATCGACGCGTCCCAGGTGGCACCACAGAAGTTCTTGCCGTGCATCAGCACCACGCTGCGCCCGTTGGCCTTGCCCTTGGCGGGCACATCCATATAACCCATCTGCAGGGTTTTGCCTTGGGACTGGAAGTTGAAGTGCTCGACCGGGTAGGGGTACTGGAAGCCTTGCAGCTCAGGGCCGTAGGCCGGGCCTTCGGTGGCCGCAAAGACCGCAAGGGCGCTGCCGAGCAGCAGGCTGGCGGCGCACAGTGAACGGATCAGCGTCATGGGTCAGGCTCCGGAGGCAACAGTGTCCGGATGCTGTGGCGGGGGGATTAAGCGAGGATTAACGGGGCGCGGCGAAATGCGTCGACGCCCCGTACTAGACGGGTTAGAGGGCTTTCAACCCTTGCAGCAATGCCGCGTGAAACTGCTCAGGGTCTTCGACTTGCGGCGAATGGCCCCGGTCGGCGAATTCCACCAGCGTTGCGCGGGGAATCAACTTGGCGACGTGCTTGCCGAGTACTTTGTAGTTGCCGATTTTTGCACTGACTTCTGGTGACGCCAGGTCCCGGTTGAGGGCTGTGGTGTCGGAGGTGCCAATGAGCAGCAGGGTTGGCACCTTCAAGTCCTTGAACTCGTAGTACACCGGCTGGGTGAAGATCATGTCCCAGATCAACGCTGAGTTCCACACGACTTCTTTCTGGCCAGGGCCGTTGTAGAGCCCCACCAGCATGTCTACCCAACGATCGTACGCAGGTTCCCAGCGCCCCAGGTAGTAGTTGGTCTGTTGATAGCTACGCACGCCTTGGTAGGTCAATTTGCTGTCGGCCAGCGCCCATTGGTCGACGGTGCGGTAGGGCACGCCGATGGCTTTCCAGTCTTCCAAGCCAATGGGGTTGACCATCACCAGCTGTTCGGTTTGCGCCGGATACATCAGGGCGTAGCGAGTGGCGAGCATGCCACCGGTGGAATGGCCCAGGAGTGTGGCCTTTTTAATCCCGAGTTTATCCAGCAGCTGATAGGTGTTAAGTGCCAGTTGCTGGAAGCTGTATTGATAGTTCTCAGGTTTGCTGGAGGTACAGAAACCGATTTGGTCCGGCACCACCACGCGGTAACCGGCGTCGCTCAGAGCCTTGATCGAGCCTTCCCAGGTAGCGCCGCAAAAATTCTTGCCGTGCATCAGCACAATGCTGCGGCCGTTTGGTGTGCCCTCAGGCTTCACGTCCATGTAACCCATTTGCAACGATTGGCCTTGGGACGAAAACTTGAACCGTTCGACCGGGTAAGGGTATTTGAACCCCTGCAGCTCGGGGCCATAGGTGGTGTCTTTGCCGGTGGCGCAGCCGGTAAGGGCTGCTACGAGTAACAAACTGCTGAGATAGAGCGTGCGCGTCAGTCGCATGGGGTGACTCCGAAATCAAAAGCCGGATGCTGTCGGGGAACAATTAATCGAGGATTAACTGATTTGGGCACTCGGTAGACACAGGCAAAACGCCCTAAAAAACAGAATATTCCTACCGGAAAACTGCCACGTTATCGGGCGTATGAGTCGCAAATTAGAGGCCGGCAACGATTGCGTCTAGCTGTCAGATTTGACAGTTGCGACCAACGGTCAGCCGTTATGAAGAGGCGAGCTGGCTCAGCGTCAGCACCGCCAGCACCGCGTATCGGGCGCCTTTTGCAACACTGACCAGCAGCAGAAAACGCCAGAACGGCTCGCGCATCACCCCGGCCACCAAGGTCAGCGGGTCGCCGATAATGGGCACCCAACTAAGCAACAGTGACCAGTGCCCCCAGCGTTGATAGTGCCGGCTAGCCTTTTCCAGGTGCCGGGGGCTGACGGGGAACCAGCGCCGCGCCTTGAAGCGCTCAACAGAACGCCCCAGCCACCAATTAACCACCGAGCCCAGCACGTTGCCGACGGTGGCGATCGTGAGCAGCACCCACAGGCTGTAATGCCCGCTGATCAACAGGCCCACCAGCACTGCCTCCGATTGCATCGGCAACAGCGTTGCAGCACCGAAGGCGGCGAAGAATAGGCCCAGGTAACCCGCGAGCATCAATCAACGAGCCGGGTAGTCGGCCACCACCACGTCTTTACCCTCACGGGTCAGGCCGATGACCTGATAAGCGTCGCTCATACCGTCCATTTCCATGCCCGGTGAACCCATGGGCATGCCCGGGGCGGCAATGCCGAGCAAGTCGTCACGCTTGCGCAGGGCCATTACCTGCTCGGCGGGCACATGGCCTTCGACGAACTTGCCGTCGATCACGGCGGTATGGCACGAGCCCAGGCGCGGCGCCACGCCCAGGCGTTGTTTAACCGCGCTCATGTCGGCTTCCACATGGTCGTTGACCTTGAAGCCGTTGCTTTCCAGGTGGCTGATCCACTTTTTGCAGCAGCCGCAGTTGGCGTCGCGGTGCACGTCGATCGGGATCAGGTCGGCCGCCTGGGCCAGGGTGGAGGTGAGCAGGGCGCACAGCAGCGCCAGTCGCACGGGGGTTTTCATAGCGTGTCTCGTGAGCAGGAATGGCGGCGATCATGACGGCGTCATCGCAGGCAAGCCAGCGCCCACACGGGGGTGGGGGCGACGTTAATGTTTCAAGATTATACGACGGCTGCGTTTTCCAACCGCTGCTTGAGCTGGTCCAGCGCGATAGCAGAAAGCTCGGCCATGCGCTCATGCAAGGTGGCGAGCTGCAACTCGGTTTCGTAGGTCAGCACGCGTTTGAACAGCGTTCCGCCGCGATGGGCTTGCAAGAAGTACTCAATAGAACCGTCCACCGCGAGGGAGGTAAACACGGTTTTGAATTCACTCGGGCGGCGGGCGATCTGCACGCGGTAGCTCATGGGCACGCGCACGCCCAGCAGGTCGATGACTTCGGTAAAACGGGTGCCGACCGGCAGTGAACCGGTGGTGCCGGTGTCGGCACTCAGGGAGGTAGGGTGCCACTCGTGCCAGCGGTCGGGCTGGGTCACGTAGTCGTAGACGACTTCGATCGGGGCTTGGATGAAGCGTTCCTGGCTGATCCGCTCCATGCGGACAGAATGATCAGCAGCGTGCATGACACACCTCCTGTGTGGCGAGATCTCGCACTGGGAGCTGTCAGAATAGTCCCACTCCCGTGGTTTGCACGGGAGTGTTTCACTCATTTATCAGCGAACCTTGAAACGGCTCATCAACGCAATCACCCGGCCATTGGCATCCAGCAGGCTTTGCGTATTGGTTTCAGTGGCATGGCCACTTTCCACCAGCTCTTCAACCATATGTCGGATCTGCACCATGCTGCGGTTGATCTCCTCGGTTACCGCGCTTTGCTGCTCGGCGGCGGTGGCGATCTGGGTGCTGAGGTTGTTGATATGGCTGACCGAGCCGGCCATCTCATCCAAACCGGTGTTGACGCGTGCCGTGGCATCCGCCGCCGATTGGCAACTGGCCTGGGTGTTTTCCATCGCCGTTACCGACGAACTCACACCGGTGGTCAGGCGCGCCAACATCTCGTTGATCTGCGAGGTGCTGGCCTGGGTGCGTGCGGCCAGCGCTCGGACTTCGTCGGCCACCACCGCAAACCCACGGCCTTGCTCGCCAGCGCGCGCCGCTTCAATCGCGGCGTTGAGTGCCAAGAGGTTGGTCTGGCCGGCAATCGCGCCGATCACGCCGAGGGTTTCAGTGATACGCGCGGCGTCCTGGCGCATGTTTTCCACGGTATGGGTAGCGCTGGCGACTTCGCCGATCAGGGCGGTGACGCTGGTGGAGGCTTCACCCACCACCACACGGGAGCGGTCGGCGTGTTCGTTGGCGCGTTGGGTGAACGACGCGGTTTCAGCGGCGTTTTGCGCGACGGTGTCGGCGGTGGAGCTCATTTCGGTGATGGCCGTGACCGTCTGATCGGTCTCCGAGGCGTGCCGTACCAGAATCTGGTTAGTGTGCTCCGAAGTCTGCTGCAATTGCTCAAGCCCCGAGGCCATGGCGCCCGTGGCCTGAGTGACTTCGCCGATCATGTTTTGCAGGTAGATGATAAAGCGGTTCACCGAGTGGCCGATGGCGCCCATTTCATCTTCGGCACGGATGGTGATGCGCTTCGTCAGGTCGGCATCGCCGGCAGACAGCGCGTCGATATTGGTGCGCAGCGACTTCATGCGTTGCACCAGTTGGCGAATCGCAAAGAACGCCAGCAGTACCAGCAGCAACACCATCGGGATTTGCAGCAGCGCCAAGCTACCGAGTACATCATCACGCTGGGCGGTGATCAGCGAGGTAGGCAGGGCGGTGGCGAGGAACCACGGCGTGCCCTCGATCGGGCGCATGTAAAAGGTGCTGGACACGCCCTGGTTGTCGAACTCACTGCGCTGCAGCGCCTGGTCGCGATGGGCGAGGGCCTTGCTGACATGGGCGGCAAACGCCGAGGTGCCGGTCAGTTCGCTGATGTTCTTGAGCACCACTGGGCTGCTGATGCGCGTGCTGTTGCTGATGATCTTGCCGTCGCCTTCGACGATCAGCATCTGGCCGCCGATGTCTTTTTCCTTGTTGGCCACCAGCTCATTGAAAAAGCCCAGGGTCACGTCGATGGTGGCGACGCCGTAAGCCGCGCCGTCACGCTGAATCGCCATGGCGCAGTTGGTGCGCGGTTCCTGGCTGGCGTCGTCTTTGTAGGCAGCCGCCCAGGCGCACTGGCCGCGCGGCGAGGCGAGGCCGCCTTTGTACCAGCTCTGGTCGTAGTAATTGGGCGCGGCGTCGCTGTTCCAGAAGGTATTCACGGCCAGCTTGCCCGAGGCATCGCGGTGCCAGAACGTGCTGTGTTTGTTGCGCCCCGGCGTGCGCTGGTTGGGCAGCGGCCAGATGCCACCGCCGAAGACTTTCAGCTCGCCATACTGATCCACCAGGCCGGGCAGCACCTTGTCGATGGCGTCACTGTCGAGCAGCGGGATGGTTTGGGTGATGCTGCGTTGCTGGGCTTGAACCTTGTTGAGTTCGCCCTGAATCTGCACAGCCACCTCGGCGATGCGGTTGAGCACCACCTGTTCTTCGGTGTGTTTTAGCGTGGGGGCGACCAACTGGCCGATACCCACGACGGTTAACACTGATAGCACCAGGACGAACAGCACCAGAAACAGGGTGTAGCGGGTTTGAATGGAGCGTAGTGGGGTCATGGGGTCGTCCTTACGAAGCATTTATTATCGACGCGGCTTTGTTAGAGCTTCGTCGGGCTATCGGCTTGGTAAGGAAGAGCTTGAGGTACTATTGTACAAAGTTGAACGGTTGACGGCGTCCTTTCCCACATGGGCGGCTAAGCCACCCTGTCGGAGGGGATTTAAACGCCGGCTTTGCCCGGCGTCACCTCAGTGAAAGCCGAGCCTTGGCTGCGGCGCCAATGATCATTGGCGCTATTGGTTCACCAGGCCCATCCCGGCCTCGGGGTAGCGTGAACCGGCCGTAGCGCCCGCCTCGAAGATCGATGCCAGTGCTGACAGCTCAGCAGCACTCAGCGTGACATCCACTGCCGCCACGTTCTCTTCGAGGTACTTGCGCTGCTTGGTCCCGGGGATTGGGATCAGGTAATCGCCCTGCGCGAGCACCCACGCCAACGCCAGCTGCCCGGCTGTGATGCCTTTTTCAGCGGCCAGCGTCTTGACCCGGTCCACCAATCGCAAGTTTTTTGGAAAGTTCTCCCCCTGAAACCGTGGGCTGGAGCGGCGGTAGTCGTCGGCGGCGAAGTCATCCGGGTTTTTCAGGGCGCCCGTGAGAAAACCTCGCCCCAACGGGCTGTAAGGCACAAAGGCGATGCCCAGGCGTTGGCAGGCTGCCAGGCAACCGTTGTCTTCCTGGTCGCGGCTCCACAGCGAGTATTCGCTTTGCAGGGCGCTGATCGGATGCACCTTGTGCGCGCGCTCCAGGCTGGCGGCCGAGGCTTCGCTCAGGCCCAGGTAACGCACCTTGCCTTGCTTGACCAGTTCGGCCATAGCGCCGACGGTCTCTTCGATGGCCACTTGGGGGTCGATGCGGTGCTGGTAGTACAGGTCCAGCGTTTCCACGCCCAGGCGTTTCAAGGTGCCCTCAATCGCCTCGCGGATATATTCAGGGCGGCCATTCACGCGGCGCACTGTCGGGTTCGCCGGGTCACGCACAAAGCCGAATTTGCTCGCCAGGAACACCTGGTCGCGTTTGCCAGCGATGGCTTTGCCGATCAGCGTTTCATTGGTGTGGGGGCCGTACATGTCGGCGGTGTCCAGCAGGGTGACGCCCAACTCCAGCGCGCGGTGCAGGGTGGCGACGGCTTCCTGGGTATCGCTGCCGGTGGTGTAGAAGTCGGTCATGCCCATGCAGCCGAGGCCGATGGCGGAGACTTGAGGGCCGTTCTTGCCGAGTTGACGGGTGTGCATAGGTTCAGCTCCTGGGTTGCGAAGGCCTCTATTGTTATCCTCGACAAAACCGAGATAAACCGGCTAAAAGCGCTATCACTGTTCGTAAATTCTAAATAATGGCGGGAGGCGTCGTCCCTTGGACCGATTCAACGCGATGCGCGTGTTCACCCGGATTGTTGAGTTGGGCGGGTTTGCCAAGGCGGCCGACAGCCTGCAACTGCCCCGGGCGTCGGTGACCATCCTGATCAAACAGCTGGAGGCTCATCTGGGCGTGCAACTGTTGCAGCGCACCACACGCCAAGTCAGTCCGACCCTGGATGGCGCCGCGTACTACCAGCGTTGTGTGCAATTGCTGACAGACCTGGAAGAAACCGAGGCGGTGTTCTCCGTCAGCCGCCAGAACCCGCGCGGCACCTTAAGCATCGACATGCCCTCGGGCATCGGTCGGCTGATCGTGATTCCAGCGTTACCGACGTTTACGGCGCGCTACCCGCACATCGCGTTGGAAATCGGCCTTAATGACCGCACAGTTGACCTGATTCGCGAGGGCGTGGACTGCGTGCTGCGCGGTGGCCTGGCCCTGGACGAATCGCTGGTGGCCCGGCCTTTGGCGATGATGGACCAGTTGACGCTGGCCAGCCCCGACTACCTCAAGCGTTTCGGTGTGCCCGCTACAGTGGACGACCTGGCTGGCCATCAAATGGTCGAGTACGTGTCCAGCGCCAGCGGCAAACGCTTCGGCCTGGAGTTTCAGGTGGGCACCGAACTGCGGGAGATCAACCTGCCCAAGGTGGTTGCGGTGAACAGTTCCGATGGTTATTTCGCAGCGTGCGAGGCTGGCTACGGGTTGATCCAGGCGCCGTATTATCACGCAACACGTCAACTGGCGCAGGGCACGCTGGTGGAAGTGCTGGCTGAGGTTGTGCCGCCGAGGATGGCCTTGACTGCGCTGTACCCGCCGCATCGCCAGTTATCACCGCGGGTGCGGGTATTTGTCGATTGGCTGGTGGAACTGTGCGCGCAGCCGGGTATTGGCTTGCAACGCTAGCCTTGAGCCTTGCGATAGGCGCCGGGCTGCTGCCCGGTTACCTTGTGAAACGCACGCGTAAACGCCGCCACCGATTGGTAACCCACCGCCAGCGATACATCGGCCACGGTCTGGTCTTGCTTGAACAGCTGGCATGCATGCCGCATGCGCATCATCAACAGCACTTGCCCCGGCGATTGCCCACACAACTCGTTAAACCGTTTGAAAAACGCCGAGCGCGACAGCCCGGTGCAAGCCGCCATGCTTTCCAGGGTCCAAGGCTCTGCCGGGCGCGCAATCAATTGCTCCAGCAGGTTGGCGAACGTCGGTTGCCGGGCCAGTGCAGCCAGGCCGCCAAGCTCGGCGTTATCGAGCACTTGCTGGCGCAGCACATACAGAAACAACAAGTGGCAAAGACGTTCGAGCAAGGCGGACGAGGGCGCCGGGCTACGCTCGCACTCTTGCAGGATCAGTTCGAACAGGTTGCGCGCGGCAGTCAGCGAAGGGTCGCCAGCGCGCAGGATGATCCAGGCGGGCAGGGTGTCGACAATCATGGCCGACAGGCCGGAATGAAAGTGGAAGAACCCACATACCAGGCCCGCGCCGTCATTGGCGGCGCTGTCCAGCGCGAGCATCGGCCGGCGCGGGCATTCCCGTGCGACCGCCGCCGTTGCGGCGCCAGACAGCTGGTAAACCAGGTCACGCAACAGAAACACCGCGTCGCCATTGTTCAAGTGTTTCGGGTCAGGTTCACCGTCAATATGCAACCAGCACTGGCCTTGTACGATCAGGTGGAAACTCGCGCTGGCCAGGCCATGGGTGCTCGCATGCCAGCTGCCACAATAGCGGCCCACATGGAACAGGCTGGTGTTGAGTTCGAGGCTGTCTAATAACCAATCGACAAGGGCACTGGACGAATTCATCTAACGGAAAGACTCTAGAGCAAGTAATCGCTACTTTAGACTATTGAGGCGATTTTTTATAACCAACAGACTGGGTACACGAACCCATCAGGAGACCACTCCATGTCCCGTGTACCGTTGCTCACCCCTGAAACCGCGCCGCAAGCCGCGAAACCGTTCCTGGAAAACGCTCTGAAAACCTCGGGTTTTATCCCTAACCTGCTCGCCGTACTCGCCAACGCACCGGCTGCGCTGGAAACCTACGTCACCGTGTCCGGCCTCAACGCCAAGTCCGAACTGAGCCTGGCCGACCGTGAAGTGGTGCAACTGATTGCCGCCACCACCCACGGTTGCGACTTCTGCGTGGCCGGCCACACCGCTGTGGCGCGCAACAAGGCCAAGCTGCCGGAGGCAGTGATCGAAGCCTTGCGCCAGTTGGGTGAGTTGCCAGATGCGCGCTATGAGACACTCGCCGCCTTCACCCGTGAAGTGATCGCCACGCGTGGTGATGTCAGCGACGCAGGTTTCGAGGCATTTCGCGGCGCCGGTTACACCGACGGCCAGGCCCTGGAAGTTATTTTGGGCGTAAGCCTGGCAACCCTGTGCAACTTCGCTAACGTGTTTGCCCGTACCCCGCTGAACCCGGAGCTGGCGCAATACCGTTGGGAAAAACCGGCGAGCTGAGGCGCACACGCGCAGGTGTTGGTCCCCACGCAGTAAAAAGGAGAAACATGAATGCTTGACCCAATCTTGAGCCGTTGGCTCGACGTTCAAGCGCAGGCCCTGGATGTGGGCAGTTGCGATCCACAGGAAGTGCTGCCAAGGCTGGCAGAAGCCAACGTATTACGTATCGGCGTGCCCAAGGCCCTTGGTGGCCTGGGCGGCGATGTGACCGGCGCGGTGGACGCCATCGCCAATGTCGCCAGCCATTCCCTGGCGGCGGCGTTTGTGTGCTGGGGCCAGCGGTCTTTTATCGAGTATTTGTTGCAGAGCCCGAATGAGCGGCTGCGTGAGCAACTGTTGCCGGACTTGCTCAGCGGCAAACTGGCCGGGGCCACGGGGCTGTCGAATGCGATGAAGTTTTTGTCCGGCATCGAGACGCTGCAAATCAGCGCCGAACCGACTGATGACGGCTGGACCCTCAACGGTCGCCTGCATTGGGTAACCAACCTGCGCAAGAACGGCTTTGTTGCCGCCGCTGCGATCGAACATGCCGGTGGTGGCGCGCCGTTTATCCTGGCGATCCCCGATTCGGTTGCGGGTTTGCAACGCTCGCGCGACCTGGAGCTGTTGGGGCTGCAATCAAGCAATACAGCAGCCCTGGGTCTGGAAGGGGTTGAGCTGAGTCGTGACTGGTTGTTGCATGAGGATGCGCGCAAGTTTCTACCGGCAGTACGCCCGGCGTTTCTTGGGTTGCAGTGCGGTATGTCCATCGGCCTGGCCCGTCGCTCCCTGGCGGAAGTAGCCAACCACTTGGGCTCGAGCCGCACCGTATTGCGCGATGAGTTGGAAGCGCTACGCGTGACGCTGGACCACTTGGTCAACGAATTGAAAAAAGGCCTGCTGGCCGGGCGATTTGCAGCAGAACCGGTGCCGTTGTTCAAGCTGCGCATTGCCCTCGCGGAAACCGCCGCCAGTGCTGTACAGCTTGAACTGCAGGCCAGCGGCGGCAAGGCGTACCTGACTGCCCACGGCAGTGGTTTCGCCCGGCGCTGGCGCGAGTCGGCCTTTGTGCCCATCGTCACGCCCAGCCTGGTGCAACTGCGTACCGAGCTGCATCGCCAGGCTAATCTATGAACCAGGCGGTATTGAGTGCCCAGGCGGTTTGCCTGGGGTATGCCAGTGGGCCGGTGTTGCAAGGGCTTGACTTGCACTTGCAGCCGGGTGAGGTGGTGTCGATCCTGGGTCCTAGCGGCGTCGGCAAGTCCAGCTTGCTGCGGGTGCTGGCCGGCTTGCAGGCGCCCCAGGGCGGTAGCGTGCGGGTGCTGGGCGAGCCGCTGGATGGCCCGCATCCGCGCGTGGCCGTGGCTTTTCAAGACCCTAGCCTGTTGCCGTGGCTGAACCTGGAAAAGAACGTTGCCTTTGGTTTGGATTTCGCTCGCCAGCCGCACTTGAGCACTGAGGAGCGTCGCCGCCGCGTGGACCACGCCATCGCGGCGGTTGGGTTGGAACATGCTCGTGCGCAGTTCCCGGCGCAGCTGTCCGGCGGCATGGCCCAGCGCACGGCGTTGGCGCGCTGCCTGGCGCGCCAACCGCAGGTGTTGCTGCTGGATGAGCCGTTCGGCGCGCTGGATGAAGTCACCCGTGCCGATATGCAGCACTTGCTGCTCAAGGTCAACCGCGAGCAAGGCTCGGCGGCCGTATTGATCACCCACGATATTGATGAAGCGCTGCTGCTGTCCGACCGCATCCTGCTACTGGGCAACCGCCCGGCGCGGACCTTGGGCGAATGGCATATCAACCTGGCACAACCGCGCGAAGAGCAAGTTGAGGCCATCGGCGCGCTGCGTATCGAGATTCTGAAAACCTTACGGCAGGCGAGCCGCCCTCAACCCAACCCTCTTGAACAACTGGAGCCCAACTATGTGTCTGGATGACCTGACCCACTCGCGCCGTGACTTTCTCAAACTCTCGGCGGTGCTCAGTGCTGCCGGTGCTTTACCGCTGTTGAGCAGCTTGCAAGCGCGCGCGGCCAGCGAGCCGGACGCGCCGGTACGCATCGGCTACTTGCCGATCACCGACGCCACGCCGCTGCTGGTTGCGCACAACAACGGCCTGTTCGAAGCCGAAGGCATCAAGGCTGAGCGCCCGGTGCTGTTGCGCAGCTGGGCCCAGGTGATCGAGGCGTTTATCTCCGGGCAGGTCAACGTGATTCACCTGTTGTCGCCGATGACGGTGTGGGCGCGCTATGGCAGCAAAGTGCCGGCTAAAGTGGTGGCCTGGAACCACGTCGGCGGTTCGGGCTTGACCGTATCGCCAGGCATTACCGATGTGAAGCAACTGGGCGGCAAGTCGGTGGCAATTCCGTTTTGGTACTCGATCCACAACGTGGTGGTGCAGCAACTGTTTCGCGATAACGGCCTCACGCCCGTGGCGCGCGCAGCCGGTTCTGGGATTGCCGCCAACGAGGTCAACCTGATTGTGTTGCCGCCCTCCGACATGCCGCCGGCCCTGGCCAGCAAACGTATCGACGGCTATATCGTCGCCGAGCCATTCAACGCCCTGGCGGAAAACCTCAAAGTCGGCCGCGTACAGCGCTTCACCGGTGACGTATGGCGTAACCATGCGTGCTGCGTGGTGTTCATGCACGAGCACGACCTGACCAACCGCCCGCAATGGTCGCAGAAAGTGGTGAATGCCATCGTCAAGGCGCAGGTGTGGACCCGTGATAACCGCGAAGAAGCGGTGAAGCTTTTGTCCAAGGACGGCCCGAACCGCTACACGCCGCATGCCGAACCGGTGTTGAGCAAAGTCCTCGCGCCGGCGGCCAGCGACCGTGCCGCTTACCTGGCTGACGGCGCCATCCAGCACGCCCATTGGGACGAGCACCGCATCGACTTCCAGCCGTACCCATTCCCCAGCTACACCGAGGAACTGGTGCGCCGCTTGAAGGACACCTTGATCGAGGGCGACAAGAAATTTCTCGCCGACCTTGACCCGGCGTTCGTCGCCAAAGACTTGGTGGACGACCGTTTTGTGCGTAATGCCATCGAGTCGGTGGGCGGCATGAAAACCTTCGGCTTGCCGGATGGCTACGAGCGGCAAGAGGAGATTGGCGCTTGAGTAAAGGCACACTCCCGGGCTGGTTGCTGGGCCTGAGTGGTTTGGCAGGCTTGCTGTTCTTGTGGTGGTTCGGCGTCAAAGTGTTTGGCGTCGCCGATGGCTTGTCGGCGCGCTTTTCGCTGGCGGCGACCGTCAGCAGCCTGTGGGAATTGTTCGGGCGCGGCGAGCTGTACCTGCATATCGCCGTGAGCCTCAAGCGCATCTTCGTCGGCCTGTTTCTCGCCCTGTTGGTGGGCGTGCCACTGGGCCTGCTGGTGGGCAGTTCGCGCAACCTGGAAGCAGCCACCACGCCAGCCTTTCAGTTTTTGCGGATGATCTCGCCGTTGTCCTGGATGCCCATCGTGGTGATGTTGATGGGCGTGGGCGACCAGCCGATTTACTTCCTGCTGGCCTTTGCCGCGGTGTGGCCGATCATGCTTAACACCGCCGCCGGCGTGCGCCAGTTGGACCCGCGCTGGTTGCAGTTGAGCAAGAGCCTGAGTGCCACACGCTGGGAAACCTTGCGGCGCGTGATCATTCCCGGCGTAGTCGGGCACGTGCTGACCGGCGTGCGCCTGGCCATTGGTATCGTGTGGATTGTGCTGGTGCCGTGCGAGATGCTTGGGGTCAGTGCGGGCTTGGGCTATTACATCCTTGATACCCGTGACCGGCTGGCCTATTCGGAGTTGATGGCGATGGTGCTGCTGATCGGGCTGCTGGGGTTTGCCCTGGATGCGTTTGCGCGTTGGCTGCACCAACGCTGGGTGCACGCGAGCTGAAGGTCAAACGTCTCGCTTTGCGCCCTGCAAAGCGAGACGCATGGGCGATCAGCGGTGCTCGTAGCCTCGGCCGTCGTCATAGCGGTGGTCGTGCCAGCCACCACCACCGCCGCGTGGGAAAAAGAAGCAGCCGCTCATGCTCAGCATGATCAGCAATGGAATCAGCAGTGTGATTCGACGAAGCATTTCAACATCCTCTAGAGTACTGACAGGGTCAATCTGGCGCTGAACGAGCCAAAGCTTTTCATCGCCTGTAACATACGACCCTGTCGACCCCCATCCATCCCCGTCACTGGGTATGTGCTTGGCATGCTCGACGATACAAAGTGAATACATTTATCCGGTTCAGGAACCCGTCATGACCCAAAAGCAACGTTTGAAATATTCGATTCTGATTTCCCTTGTAGTACTGGGGACGATGTTTGGCCTGTCCTACCTGCAGAACACCGGGGTTATCAGCGAGAAAACGTTCCAGTACATCGCCATTGCCGTGGCGGTGACCGTGGTGGTGATCAACGGCATCATGCGCCGCAAGGTCAAGCCTAACTTCTGAGGGGGAGTCAGGCGCGACCTTCGAGTACCTTGGCAGCCTCGTCATGGAGGCGGTAGCTTTTGTCCGCATTGAGGGTGATTACGCCCTCGCTGCACAGGCGCTTGAGCACCTCACGCACGCTGAGAAACGACAACGGAATGCCCAGCTCCAGCAAATGGCTGTGCACGCCGCGCACTCCCAGGGTGCGCTGGTTGTCGGCGGCGGTGAGCAGGGCATCGATGACCTTCAGCCGAATCAGGCTGGTGCGCAAACCGAAGTATTTGAGCAAATGGCGAATACGCTGGTTGCCGTGCTCCGGCGCTTTGCCAAATGCTTGCGCGCCGCTGCCGAAAGTGGCGTCGGCGGCAGGTGTTTGTCCGTCCGTGGGCAGTTGCGAGTTGTACATGCAAAAAACTCCTTATCAGAGCCTGATCAGGAAAATGATGGCGCTCTTATCTAATAAGACGAACGAGCGAGCAAAATCATGAAGTGCGCGATGTAGAAATTTTGTCGGTATCAGCTTTGTCACAGCGCAGATGACATAAATAGATACCCTGCGCGACTAAATCACAGCCGGCATTTTGCGTCCTTACGGTGGGGTAGTTACCCCTGGTGAGGGTGTTCAATTTGACTGTGGAGCTTGCGTGATTATTTCCAATGGGTTGTCCAGGGTGTGCATGGCCGGGGTGTTGCTCGGGTTGAGCCTTGCCGCATCGGCGCGCGAGCACGTCACACAAACGTCGGCAGAGATTCGCCGCACCACCTTCGGCGTGCCGCACATTCGCGCTAACAACGAACGCGGCCTGGGCTACGGCATCGGCTATGCATATGCCCAAGACAACCTGTGCCTGCTGGCCAATGAAGTGGTCACGGTCAACGGCGAACGCGCCAAGTTTTTCGGCCCTGAGCAGGCGACGCTGGAAGAGCGCAACAACCTCGCCAGCGATGTATTTTTTACCTGGCTGAACACCCCCGAAGCGGTTGCTGCCTTCTGGAACGCGCAGACGCCGCAGATCCAGCAGCGGATTGAAGGCTATGTGGCGGGCTACAACCGATACTTGAAAGAGCAAGGCGCACCGGCGCAATGTCACTCGGCGTGGGTGCGGCCGCTGGTGGTGCAAGACTTGGTCAAACTCACCCGCAGGCTGCTGGTGGAAGGCGGTGTCGGCCAATTCGCCGAAGCCTTGGTTGGCGCCGCACCGCCTCAGACGACCGCCAGCGTGCAACCCAACTTGAAAGCCTTTGAACTGGCCGCTGCCAACCAGCAACGCTTTAGCCTGGACCGCGGCAGCAACGCTGTCGCCGTGGGCCGTGACCGCTCGTTCAATGGCCGTGGCATGTTGCTCGCCAACCCGCATTTCCCCTGGGTGGGCGGCATGCGTTTTTATGAGATGCACCTGACCATTCCCGGCCAGTTGGACGTGATGGGCGCCGCGCTGCCGGGCCTGCCGGTGATCAACATCGGCTTCAACCAGCACGTGGCCTGGACCCACACCGTCGACACCTCCAAGCATTTCACCTTGTACCGCCTCACCCTTGATCCCAAGGATTCCACACGCTACTTGCTCGACGGCAAATCCATTGCCCTGGAGAAAACCTCGGTAACCGTGCAGGTCAAGCAAGCCGACGGTAGCCTTAAGGCCCAGCCGCATACCGTCTACAGCTCGCAATTCGGCCCGGTGGTGCAATGGCCCGGCAAACTGGATTGGGACAACCACTATGCCTTCAGCCTGCGCGACGCCAACCTGGGCAACGACCGCGTGCTGCAGCAGTGGTACGCCATGAACCGCGCCACCAGCCTCAAGGAACTGCAAACCTCAGTGCATACCCTGCAAGGCATCCCATGGGTCAATACCGTGGCCACCGATGACCAGGGCCAGAGCCTGTACATGAACCTGTCGGTGGTACCCAACGTCAGCGCCGCCAAACTCGCGCAATGCAGCGACCCACGGGCCGGCCTGCAGATGATCATGCTCGACGGCGCCCACAGCGCCTGCGCCTGGGACATTGACCCACGTGCGGCGCAGCCCGGCATCTTCGCCGCTGACCAACTGCCGCAACTGCAACGCACCGACTACGTACAACACTCCAATGACTCCGCGTGGCTGGCCAACCCCAAGGCGCCGCTCACCGGTTTCTCCCCAGTAATCAGCCAAGACCACATCGGCCTCGGCCCGCGCGCGCGATTCGCCGTGCAACGCCTGCAATCCCTGGAGAAACAACCGATCGGCGTGGTCGACCTACAAAACATGGTGATGGACAACGAGGTCTACCTCGCCAGCCAAGTCATGCCCGACCTGCTTGAGTTTTGCGCCAAACACCTCGGCACCGACGCGGCGACCTTGCAGCCATTGTGCAGCAGCCTGAAAAGCTGGGACCAACGCGCCAACCTCGACAGCGGCCTGGGGCTGGTGCACTTCATCAACCTGTTCGAACACCTGCAGCAACTCCCCGACGCCTGGCGCGTCGCCTTCGACCCGGCGCACCCGCTGACCACGCCACGCGGCCTGGCCATCGACCGCGAACCCGTCGCCAAAGCCCTGCGCGAAGCCATGCTGGCCTCCACCGCAGACGTCAGCAAGCTTGGCCTGACCCGCTGGGGCGACATCCAAGTCTGCGGCCAAATCCCCATCCACGGCGGCCCTCAAGAACTTGGCATCTACAACGCCATGCAAACCGTGCCCCGCGAAGACGGCAAGCGCGAAGTGGTCAGCGGCAGCAGCTACCTGCAAATCGTCACCTTTGACGACAAAGGCCCCCAAGCCCTGGGCGTACTGGCGTTCTCCGAATCCAGCAACCCCCAATCGAAATATTCAAAGGACCAGACCCAAGCCTTCTCCGAGAAAAAACTGCGCCCGCTGCCCTTCACCGAAGCCCAGATCCAGGCCGACCCGCAGTATCAGCAACAGCTCATCAAGGAGTAGGGCAGGGGCGCAACCCCTTGATGCCAATACGAAATATTTTTGAAATCAAGGGGTTGCAGCCAAAAGCAAATGAGTACATAATGGCGCCCATCGAACGCAACGAAGCATTAAAAACTTCAATGCATTCAATAAGTTAGAGTAGAGGCAGGGTTCTATAGCCCACTCAAGTTTTTATGCGGTGAATGTCAGTGGTAAGGGCATTGATCGTTTGAGGCCGAGTAGCAAAATGGTTATGCAGCGGATTGCAAATCCGCCTACGCCGGTTCGATTCCGACCTCGGCCTCCACTCTTAAAAGCCCCGCAGCCATTAGGTTGCGGGGCTTTTTTTATGCCTGCGGATTTTGCGCGGCGCGACAATTGGGACAATCCTGGGACACTGAGATAAATTGCATGTCCCAAGGACGAACGGCAAAATCCGCAGCATGGCGACTATAGAGCAGCGTCCCAACGGGACATGGCGGACCAAGATCCGCAAAAAAGGGTATCCGGCACTGTCGGCTTCGTTTGACACGAAAGCCGAAGCGCAGCGGTGGGCATCTGAAATCGAGGGGGATATGTCGCGCAAGCGCTTCGTCGATACCAGGGAGGCCGAAGCCACCACTGTTGCGAAGGCTTTTGAGCGATATGCGCGGGAAGTATCTGCGCAGAAGAAGGGCGCACGCCAAGAGCTAACCCGAATAAAGACGTGGTCTGAAGGCAGATACGGCAGCAAGTCGCTCGCCGAGCTTCGATCATCCGACCTGGCCGACTACCGTGATGCGCGATTGGCTGCTGGCACATCGACGAATACGGTGCGGCTATCGCTGGCCTTGATAAGCCATCTGTATACGGTGGCGATCAAGGACTGGGGCATTGAGGGGCTGAGCAACCCGGTTGCCAAACTTAGGATGCCCAAGGGAAGTCGTGAGCGTGATCGCCGACCCACCGCCGCTGAATTAAAAGCTGTGATCAAGGCCGCTGGTGAAATCCATGCGGAGATGCCGGCGATAATCGAGATTGCTGTTGAGACGGCTATGCGGCGCAGCGAACTGCTGACGCTGCGTCGAGTGGATATCAAGGGTAAGCACGCGCTGCTAGAAGACACCAAGAATGGCAGTCGCCGTCTTGTGCCACTGTCAACCCGTGCCCGTGCACTTCTAGATTCGCTGCCCGCACGTATTGATGGCCAGGTGTTCTCCCTGGCTCCGCACTCAGTCAGCCAGTATTTCCTGCGAGCCTGCCGAGCGGCAGAGGTGCAAGATTTGCACTTCCATGACCTTCGGCATGAGGGTACGTCTCGCCTGTTTGAAAAGGGCTTGTCGATCATGGAGGCGGCGTCTGTGACTGGACACAAAACCATGGGAATGCTCAAGCGGTACACCCACTTGTGCCCTGACACCCTGGCCGACAAACTCGGTTAACCGACACGGGCGAGCGTCGGTGGTGTCTGACGCTTACGCCCGGGTCGTGACGGCGCGTGCCGACCTTCCTCGCACTCCTGCAAGAAGCGTCGAACCGTGCTTAATCTCCAACAGATCCGGCTGCCCTGTTTGAAGAAGGGCGGGAGCCAGGCGGCACCTGCCTGCCGTGCGCTTCGAATCGACGACTCCGAGCGACCAAGCAGCTTGGCCAGCTCCGGGATGTGAATTACCTCTTGTTCCATAGCAAGCTCCTGGCCCTGCCGAGACTGGGCACACGTTTTAATTTGGGGTGTCCTTGCCGCGCTGGGCGGCAGAAGGTGGGTTAGATGGCCATCTCGGCCTGAGTCTCTCGCTGCCAGATTGGGGAACTGTTGTGCGACTCAATGCGGTCGGCGATGACGTTGGCGCGTTGGCCGGCAGTTGGTGGGGCGTACATGCCGAACCGGCTGATGCTTCCACCGTTCACCGCGGCGTTCGTGCTGTCGGCTGATGCGAACGGCAGGTGCTGGAATATCGCGGGGTCGAGCATTCGAAGACCGTGAAGCTTGCATGCTGGGCGGCCCTGGTCATCGCAGATCGCGTCCATCGCGACACCCATCCGCTTCCACCATGCTCCAGTGCCCGGTGAAGCCCATTGCCCAGAACTGCCCAGGGCAACCGTTCGCCAACACCTTGCCAGCCGCTGCAACCGCTCAAGCGATTCGTGCAAGTGCCAGACAGGCACGCCGCGAAGTTCCTCCGGCCACTGCCGAACAAGGTCGTCGTTGGCCTCTTCGTCGCCGTCAATGACATCCGGAATAAGCGCCCAAGTGAATCCGGGGTGTCGGTGCCAGTCTTCTACCCAGCGTGTGTAGCCTTCTACGTCTACTTGCCCACCCTTTTTCCACACCGTGAACGCGCCGTTATCGAAAACAAACGATTTGCATGCATCGGCGACAATCCCAAGATCGTCCTTGCGCGGGAACGGCACCAGCGCGTGCCGACCGGCCAGGAACTTTGCAGCATCCTCTCGCTTACCGCCGACCGGCGTTCCGTGGTAGTGGATCATCCGCTAAGCCTCGTTGTTTCGATCTCGACGCCTTGGTGCGTGGCGATGATGGTTTGATCGCCGCCGAGGGATTCAGCCAGGCGGTCTGCAATCTGTTCGTGCCAGCCATTTTTGATCAGCGCAGTCGCCGCTCGGATGTGTTCGACGTGGATCATTGCGGGAGAACGCAACTCAAGCCGGTAGATGATCGTTTCGCCGTCGGACGGGCAGACGGCTGCGAAGGCGTGTCGATAAATATTCACGCGCATACCTCGCCCGCCGCGCACCGGCAGGCATGTAGGGGGATTGGGGTTAGGGGAGTGCCTTGCCGATTTCCGCGGCTGCCCGAAAGATGGCGCGGCGGGTAGCGGCTGCCGGATCCATGCCGTGCAACTCGCTCAGCTTCACGTTATTGCTGTGAAGGCTGTAAACATCGGTGATATTGGCGACCGGGTAGCGGTCATGAATCTTCACGCCTGTGTATGGCTCAACTCGCAATGAGAGCAGGACGGCCAGGCGCAGCGCATCACCATCGTCCTCAAGCGGATTCCATCGAGTTGGCTCGTTGTCTTCTACATAGAACGGAGCGCCGCCATACCATCCAATATCTAAACCTGTAGCCTTCGCAGCCAGGCCTAGCAAGTCCTGATCTTTCAGGGTGGCGATCATGGCTGCTGCTCCTTTTCGAAGTGGAACACCACCGGCGCGCCTGTCTCGGCGATCAGTCCATAGGACTTGGCCAGGCGGTAGATGGGGTGGTAGCTGTTGAGGGAGTTGATGTGACCGGCGACCCAGGTCCGCCAGCCTTCCAGGGTTTGGCCGCCCTTGCTGATGTTGCAGGGCGCGCAAGCCGGCATCATGTTCTCCAGCACGTCGTGCTCGGGACGCAGGGGCTTTCCTGATACCAGCTTCCAGTTGCCGGCGGCGGTCTGCTTGGACAGAAGCTCACGCACTACCGGAGCGAGGTGGTCGGCGTGCCACCGGTCACCCAGCAGCACACCGCAATAGGCGCAGTGACCGCCGTACTTCAGGCGCACTTGCTCGCGCTCAGCTTTCTTCAGGCGCATAGGTATCCTTGCCGCTATAGCGGCTGACTTTGAAGGGGGAGGGGTTACAGAGAGGGGTTGAGGCGTTTCAGTTCGGTGTCGTATGCGACCCAGCCATCGGCATATCCTTCATCCCAGTCGTGACTGTTGTGGGTGTTCACGCTCTTTCGCTCCGGCAGCACCACCGCTACCGGCGCGGGCTGCTCGGCTGGATCACGCTCGGCGCCGTCCGCGAACATGAATACAACTCCAAGCTCTTTGGCGATGGATACCTCAAGCCTAGCGCCACGAGACGCAGTCCATCCAGGCAGTAGAATGATTGCCTCGCAGCTTGCAAGACAGCTAATGTCGTAGCGAAGGTAGTCAGCCCAATCCGCACCCGGAACAAGTCCGTGATCGGCCGGGTTCTCTACATGCCAGCCAGCAGCACGCATCTTATCTGCCATGACATTGAAGGCCGGGAAGTTGTAGTCGGCAATCCCGGTCATTGGACCGGCGATATACACGCGCATTTCCCGGTCATTTTCGAGAAGAACACGCGGCACGCCGTCAATCGTTTGGTTGGTGCTCACCCGGGTATCCCCTTGTTTGCTGGCAGCTCGCCGTCACGTTTGATAGCAGCGGCAGTGCTAGACACCTCAAGCCATCCGCCGCAGCGGCACTTGTATTGCTCGCCACGCACATCGGAGAACTCCTCTCCCTCGATCCCTATGACGTCCTGACAGTGCGGGCAGCGACAGCAGATCGACATATCGCCGTCTCGCACGATGTGGTCCACGTTGTATATGTAATCGTCCGGCATAAATACCTCAGCAAATCAGTGGCGCCAGTGCCAGCAGGCACCAGCAGTAGGCGGGGAGTTGGGTTAGGGCTTCGACTCGCATTCGTCACAGCGCCACTCAGCATGTGGAACGAGAGGGCCGAACAGCCAGAAGCGTTTAGCCAGCCGGGTTACTTTCCAAAGCTGACCCCATTCTTTGCAGAGGGGGCAGGTGCCGAATGCTTTATTGTTCATCGCCACCACCCTCTGCTGGCTTGAGTGCGGCCTTAGCAATCGACCCATCTTCGACAGATGCAGTACCTGCATCGTCATGCAGAAAGTTGACCGGCTCGCCACTGCATGTGTCCCAGGCATCAGGATCGGCCAGAAGCAAATGGTCGCCATCGGCATAGAACTTGAGAGCCTGCTCAAGACGATCCGCCCGCTCATCCGCTGCGGTCAGGCGCTGTTGCAGTTCATGCTCACGATCTGCCGACTCGCAGGCCTTTCGCTTCCAGTTTGCGGCATCACGCGCCAGAGTAGATTCCTGAGCCAGCGCCGCGTCACGCTCGGCGGTTACGCGCTCCAGATGATGAAACCCGCAAAGCTCTCCATTAGGGTCTACATAGAGGCCTTTACCAATCGGACCTTCTGTAAATCGCTTCACTTCACTCATGATCAGCCTCTGGCTTTGCGGTGGTGGATAGGGCGGCGTCAAGTCGCAAGATGAATTCGCCAGAGAAGAAACCCGGCTTTGCGCGCACTTCGACTAACAGGGCGCGCAGGGAGTTTCGCTCTTGCTTCAACTGCTCGATATGCATGCCATGCTCGATGCAGAAGCACTCAGGAACAACCTCGCCCGCATCGGCGTGGGTGTAAGCATCGATTGCGCCGACCACATCCGATAGCCGAACAAACGTACCGTCATCGGCTTCGAAAGTTTCAAGCGCGGAAACGTATGCCTTGAGTTCGGCCACCGGCCGCGCAGCTTGCGGTGACACAGGGGCGGCGGCGAGCATGGCGGCCCAGCACAGTTTCGCGCGGAACGCTGCTTGCTGGCAGCCGCTCATCTCTTGGTACTGCTCCCAGACTTCCTCATCGGAAAAGCACTCGTCCGGCTCCGACTCGAAGCCGTTTATCACCATGGATTCGGTCGGTTCAACCGGCACCAGCTTCCATTGATTGCTCATACAGCCTCCCTCGTTACCAGATCATGGGCATTCACAGCCGTCATGCCGAGGCGGTGCGCGATGGTCAGTTCAAGCTTTGCTCCTTCTGAGTGCTCCCAGCCGGGCAGGGTAGCCACGGTGTCGCAGTCCATCAGTGCGGCAATGTCGCGGCGCATGCAGTCGTTCCAGGTACCGCCGTCGGGGTTGATTTCGGCGGGGTTGGTGACGGTGTGGCCACCGGCGCGCAGGTTATCGGTCATTGCGGCGAAGGCCGGGAAGTTGAGGCCGGGCAGGCCGGTCATTGGCCCGCTGAGGTAGATGCGCTTCATGCGACCTCCTTGTCATGCCCTGGGCAGCCGCCGCCGGCAAAATCGAAGCCTTCACACGGCGGGCCAAAGGGAAGTACCTCTTTGCCCTGGGCCAGCGCTTCGAGCAGGTGGTCCTTTGCCTCGTCGGCGGTGCACTCACGCCCATCCACACGGAACATGCCCTTGAGTTGGCGCTTGCTGAAGTCGCGAATTGCACCGCGCACGCTCAGGTGAATGTGAAAGGTGCGTCCCTTCGGCCCGAAAGGATCGGCCGGTTTGTTTTCTGTAGGCATGGGGAGTCCTTGCCGAGCAACGCCCGGTCGGTGTGGTGCTACGATGGCGCCTTCCTACAAGCGGACAGGGCCATGACCAAGCACGATATTTACGATGAGATAGAAGGTTTTCAGGTCTGGAACTACATGGAGTGCGACAAGGACGAGGAAGGCCGGGAGACCTGGCGTATCAACGTCGAGGTAAAGCGTGGTGGTGAAGTGGTGGTGCCGGTTGTTGCGGGTGAGCGAACCTATGTTGACCGTGGCCTGGCGCAGGTGGCTGGGCGTGAGGTTGGCGCCAAGTTCATTGCTGGGCAGTGAGTTATTCGTGTAATCGTTTCTGATATGTTTTGGTCAGCGCTGCGTTTACGCTGTTTCCGCGTTTAAGCACGACTCGGGCGAGTTTGGCTCGGTCTTTCTCGCTATGGCTTGCCTGACTGAGCAGGCCGAAGTAGCTGTTGGCTGCTATGCCACGTGCTTCCAGATCCGGCGGCAAACAATCGCGCTGATCAGGGCCTGGGTTACCCCGTACCGCCTAGCCAGGACGACGCCGCCGAATTCGCGACTGTGTGGTTTGAACAGAGACCTGATTTCGATGACTTGGGCCTCGGTCAGTTTGGCTGCCGGATGTCGCTCACCTGTGCCGTCGGTCCCGTGGAGCTTCTTGTCGGCCTCGTTTTGGGTTGGCGTGCCATAGGCGAGATTTCCAACGTGGCCGTTGGTTTTGTCGCCGTCCAGATGGCGACAGATATGCCCTTCCGGCACCGGCCCGATAAAGTGCATGGCGACCAGGCGATGGATCAAGAAACCTTTGGAGACCTGCCTGTTCCACAGCTTCACCTTTGGATATCCCTTCCTGTCGAAGTAGTGGCTCTTTATGTGAGGGCCGCGCCTCACCCGCCCGTGATCGCTGACCTCGTATCCGGGCCAGTCCAATATCTGCCGCCATTGCTCTTCAGGCATATCCAATCCTCACGAAGTGACGTAGATACGGCGGACAGGCCGCGCGAGCTGCTCGCTGAGCTTGCCGAAGTGGTTGAGCCAGCCAACTCCAAAGGCCATGCCGTAGGCGTAGTCGGCGGAGCGCTGCGAGCTCGTCCAGTGATAAGACTGGGTGAACACCGCCGGCACGGTGATTTCGAGGAAGGACGCCTCGCGGCGCGCCATCAAGTAGAAGTCCTTGTGACCATCGCGCTCGAAGGTTGCGCAGAACTGGGCGGCCGGGTGGTCGTGCTCACGATTGCTGCTTGCCAGGTGGGCGGTGTTGGCCTGTCCATCCCATGGGGATTTGGAGCCACCGAGATCCTCGCCGTAGCCGCCCCACTCATGGGATGCCTCAGCATCGGCGCCGGCCGCCACGATCAGGTAGTAGGGCTTGTCACCGCCCGGGAACAGGCCGCCGTTTACGCCGCCTTCACCCGGCCAGTATTCGCCGATGGCCGGGATGCCGCTTGCGGTGATAGCGGGCTCAGCGGCAATTGCCAGGGTTGCAAGCTTCAGTACGACGGCTTGGTCTGGGCTGCTGATAACGAGATCGCCGCGGGTGTACGTGGTCAGTTCATTTGGGCACATGGGATGCTCCTGTGAGCGAAGTAGGGTGCAGGCTGCCGGCGCTGCCCGGCGTGCTTCTGGTCTGGGCGTCGTCCTGACGCTCCCGGAATCGCCTGCAAAAAAGCAATGAATAAGCGAATTATTGAATTGGAATGCTGCGGACAGGGCGCACGCTGCGCTCGCCGAGCTTGTAGCCGTAGCCCTGGTAGCCATCGCTGAAGTCCATGATGTATGCGAGGTTGGCTGAGAACTGCGTGCTCAGGTAGTGCCAACGATCCCCGCGAATCTCCACTAGGCCATCAGCCTTGGCCGCCATCAACAGCTGGCCTTCCAGGCACGAAGGGATATGCCCGCCCAGTTCAAGGGCCTTGATAGCGATCACGCTGCCAGCCTCGGCCATGGCGCGGGTGTTCGCTTCACCGTCGCTGTAGCTGTCTGCGCCTTCGATCTTCACGCCGTACTCGCCCCACGGGCCGCTGAGCTCGTCAGGTAGCAAAATGAAGGCGCGCTCGACGCCGTTGAGCCAGTAGCGCGTGACGAACACGCCACCGGCCAGAGGTTGGCCGCGCTCAGGGAGTTCGGCGGCGAGTACTGCTTGCTGTGCTTGCTTGGTCATGGGGTTACTCCGGGGTAAGCGCCGCCCTCCGGAATGCCGGATGCAGCGAGTAGGGTGGGTTATGCTTCTTCGGCGTCGAGCCGTGATGCTTGGCGCTGGCCTATGGCGTAGAGTTCTGCCGCCACGTTTTCGTTAACTTCGATTTTGTGGCGCGAACGGAGCGCTTCACGCGCACCGTCTCTGCCGAGGGAGTGGACATAGCGAAGGGAGCCGGCCATCACTGATGCCTGTTCGGTGTCTTCAGTCCGGGCCATGAGGTCGGCGAGCATTTGCTTCTCGCCAGCCCGTACTCGGTGCCTCAGCTCTTCTTCGCCAAGCTCCTTGCGTTTCGCCGCGCTCTTTGCAGATCGCGCTTTCTGATCCATGGCCATGGCCTACCTCTTCTATTCCGCTGGCCGGCAGTGCGAGCCAGGTTTGACGTTTGCGTTGCTGGATGCGGGCTATGCGGCGCATGAAGTGCTGCCCTGGCGCGCTTTGGGGTAGTCAATGCCGTGGGCGGCGATGATCCGCTCGAAGGTCTTATTACTGATAGCGAGCCTTCCGCAAACCACTCGCCGCGATAATCCAAGCTCCTTGAAAGCCTTGATTCGCTCGGCGAACTTGGCATCGCGCTCAGCAATTTCCTTTTTCCGCTCCGGGCCGTTGTGCCCGCCGTGCGTTGAGCGCTTGAAGGTAAAGCCGAACTCTTTTGCCAGAGCCTTTACTGTTTTGCTCGTCATGCCTAAGGCGAAACGTGCCTCGGTCTGCGTGTGCGTGGGCGCCAGGGCTTTCACTTGTTCGGCCTGCTTTGCGCGCCTATCAGCTCTTGCATCAATCGGATCAGCCGGTAATGGGGGTGTTTCAACCCGGCGCCGAACAAACGGATTCGGCGCCGGCGGCATCTGGTTGCTGTAGGTGATTGGTTTGGGCTTGTAGCCGATTGGCGCTGCTTCTTCGATCTGGCCGCCGCTGGCCAGGTACTCGGCGACCTGGGCCGCCAGTTCATCTGAGGCCGGTCGCAGTTCCTCGATCATGCTGAGGTAATTGCTGATCATGATCAGGCTCCTAGGCGATGGGCTTGCGCCCGAGCTTTGTCCGCGACCTCATCAACCATCCTGCCAAGCTCTAGATTGAACTGGACCAGCTCTTGATGAAGCATCGCGATGTACTCCTCATCGCGCTCAATGGTTTCGATATACAGTCGGCAGTCTTCATCCTGTCGTGGATCGAATGAAAGGAAATCCCACCACTCCCGGCCCGTGACGAACATGCAGCCCTGAACCTGCGGCTTATGCTCCTCGGGCATGCCTTCGAGCCAGGTGCGGACGTGGACGGCCTCATTGAATGGGCATTTCGACTCAATACCTCCGTCCTCGCCAATCAAGCCGTCCGGCGAACAGCCAAGCCAGTCGTATTTTGGATGAACTACGAAGCCCGACTTGATGACGCTATTACCAGTCAGGATTTCGTAGAAGTCGTGGCTCGACTGCTCAACCTCGGTTCCCCAGGCCATCGACTTGCTGCTGACCGAATGTTTCGATCGGTTGGCCAGGCGCTCAAAAGCCAGCTCGCGCATGTAGGTGGTACGGGCCGCAAGCGGCTTGCGTTTGCCGTGTTTGTCACGGTCGCCCCATGCAATCACATCCTTGAATCGGCTGGCGGTGAGTCGCCCGCTGCGGTCCTGGTGCCACTGCTCGGTGCGCTGAAGGTCTACAGAGGCGTTCATTGGTTGCCGCCTTGCTGGTCGTCATCGGAATGGTCAGCGCCATCGTTGAGGGTGGTGAACTCCGCTTCAATTGTCTGCGCTATGGTCTTCAGCTCGTTATGGCGGGTAACGCCAATGGCGCCGCGCTGCGCTGGCTTCAAACCCTTCCAAGCTTTCTCGTAGCCCTCAAGGCCTTCCTCTTGGGCGGTCTTTTTCAACTGCTCAAACAAGTCCGCAGATGCGTCAGTTTGATCGCCTTGAGGTACTGCTGACGCAGCCACGTCGGCTGGCTTGGTAGATGCCTGAGCTTCGCCCCGTGGTGTCACGTCGATTTCTTCCGCTGCTGGCATCTCGTCGTTGGTGTATACGCCGAGGATTACATCAGGCGTATGGAGACGAGCCCATTTGCGAATCGCTAAGTAGGCGATTTGCTGTTTGGGGTCAGTCGCCCACTGGGTTGAAAAGCGCGGATAGGCCTGGCTCATCATCACCTTGACCTCGCGGGGCTTGCTCTCGCCGATCATGGTCAAGCGGACGATAATGCCCAAGCCTGCTTCATCATCTTTCTTCCAGGCTGCCGTGTAGTATTTTCCGCCCTTTTCGGATTTGTTCTCCGTGACCCTTCCAAGGATTTTGTCCCAGTCGCCAAGGTACTCATATTCGGGACGGCCTTGGATGGGGGCGCGGGAAATCACGACGGCATTGATTAATTGCGCCTCGTAGCCGAGCGCGCCGCCTTGGGTTAGGTGGGTTTTTTGAGCCACTGCAAAGGGGCTGATACCCCATTGCATGGACTGCATGACGATGGCCATACAGTCTGCTTGGTTGCCACGGAAGTGCTGGGGAACTGCGGTTTTGCCTCCTGCCATCATGGCGGCAAGATCGGTCATTGATTGCATGCTTTCGCGGTTTAGGATGAGGGCTGTAGGGCTGGCAAAATCTGTCGAAATTGCGGACAGCTGGGTAGATGCGTTCATACTTACTCCATAGCCGACGACTCTGGTCGGCCTCCGGGGTGGTTTCAGGGGGCGCTTTAGAACGACAGGGCGCGCAGCCAGGCCGAAGCCTCGTCATGGGTTACGCAGAAGGCCATGGCCACGACCTCGACCACTTCACTGGCGCTTGGCATGCTCGGATCAACAGCTACGTCTGCCACTGGATCCAGATCAATTGCCGCAGCAACCGCTGGCGCTTGGTCAGCAATCACTGGAGCTGCAACGACAGCTGCTGCTGGAGCGGGCGCGGCAGCTTGTGCTCGCAGGCGGGCCAGTTCTTCCTGGTCGCGCTGATACTGCGCGTCACGCTCGCGCTGCTGACGCTGCTGTTCTTCCTGCTGCTCGCGCTGTTGGCGTTGCTGTGCTTCCATGTCGCGGCGTTGCTGGTCCAGCTCGTCCTGCTGCTTCTTCAAGCGCAGACGGTCTTCCTCGGCGCGCTGCTTGCGCAGCTCTTCAGCCTCTGCGTCGGCGATGCGTTGCTTCTCGCGCAGTTCGTCCAGCTCCTTCTGCTGAGCCAGCAGCTTGGCAGCGGCTTCCTCTCGATCAATGGCGGCCTTGTGCAGCGCCTCCAATTGCTCAATGGCGTTGTCGCGAGCGATGGTGCCTTCGGCTTCAAACTCGCCGTATTCCTCGGGCAGAATTACCGAGTCTTTGACATTCTGGAGAACGCTTGAGACGTCGGCAGCGCTGCGGCTTGCGTATGCGGCAGCGACAGAGCTGAAGCGGGTAATCTTGGCCCGGATGGCTTCGACACGCTCAGCCTCGACACGCTCGCGCTCTGCCTTGGCATCAGCTACGCGTTTTTCTTCGGCCTTGATTGCTTCGTCAACAGGAGTCTCGATTGCCAAGACTCGATCTTTCAGCGTCTCGCCGAACTCCTTTACC
Organism: Pseudomonas sp. ArH3a; assembly: GCF_022648765.1. Taxonomy (NCBI): domain Bacteria; kingdom Pseudomonadati; phylum Pseudomonadota; class Gammaproteobacteria; order Pseudomonadales; family Pseudomonadaceae; genus Pseudomonas; species Pseudomonas sp. ArH3a. Next base: position 3,788,482 of record NZ_CP080330.1, on the reverse strand, counting down.
TGGTTGACGCGAGCCTGGGCGTCTTTAACCGCCTGCTGGTAGGGAGCCAGTGCCGTTTTGGTGGTGTTGGCTAGGGCATAACGCACGTCGCGGATATCGACGCGAACTTCCTTTGCATTCGCCAAGCCTTCGCTGGTCGAGCAGTCAACCACCAGCTTCCCGTAGGTTGCCTCTAGGCGAACGATTTGCTCCTCGTGCGGCCGATACTCCGCGATGTCGGTGACGGCGACAGCAGGGGCAATGGACTTCTTGGATTCTTCGGTTTCGCTCATTTCGAGCGATTCTTGTGCGGGTGCTTTTTTAGGATTTGTGGACATGACGATCCCTCGCCGCGCCTGGCGCAGCATTGAAAGTGTTTGTGGTGTGGTTACGCCGTCAAGCGGCGGTAGAGGTGGAGGCGTTGTAGTTGGCGTAGATTTTGTCGATGCGCACTTGGTAATACCTGTGTTCGGCTTCGTCGATGGCTCGGAGCATGAACGCCAAGGTTATGCACGACCGCGCCGCTGCACTGGCGTTTGGCTTTCCGAGGTCGCGAATCAAGTTATCGACCTCGGTTTCTATCCAGCCCACGGCGATCTGATGGTCTCGCTGTGCGATGTTCATTCAACACCTTCCGCTGGTGGGCAGATCAACTCCATCTGCGCCATGGCTGCACCGATGCGCATCTTTAGGTTTGCGCACTCTTTGATACGGCGAGCCTCACGATCTTCCAGGTCGTCAGCCGTGTACTCGTGGAACAGGTCGACGTGTTGCTTCTTGCCGAAGTTCGGTAAGTCCCAGCGCCTGTCTGATTCCCTTGCCTGGGCGCTATCCGCGTAGCTGGTTGGCATGTCGAGTCTCCAGGCTCCGGGCGAGGGCACAGGCTTCGTTGTGGTTGCGGCGAAACCCTTTCACCTTGCCGGTGACTGAGTCGACGACGTGGAAGAACTCATTGCCGGCCGGGATCACCCGAAACAGCGGCGACGTCTTCGGTGCGCTGGAGCCGACCAGGCCCAGGCAAAGCGCCAAGGCCATATTGCGGCGTTGATTCATTGCGAGCGCTACGTCGCAGTAAGCGTGCTGACTTTGATTCATGGTCAACTCCATTCGTTGGTTCACCTGCACTCGTCAACACACATGCCTCCCGCTGGTTGCCGATGGGCGCGGGGGAGGAGTGCTGACGGGTAGAGGCGGGGAAGGGTGCAGGCGCCCGGCACTGCCCGGGATGTGTCGAGTCTGGCCAGCTATGCCCTCGGACTCGCCTGCGGTGTTCGTCTTCGTTTGGGTTGGGCCTGCCAGCTCCCTGGCTGATGCGCGGTCACATCGTCGGCCCTGCTTTCCGCTGCCTGTTAGGGTGTTGGGCGAAGCCTTCAGGCTTGCTACGCCACGCGGGTGAACCGTTGATCTACTTCATGGCCGTATCTCCTGTTGTTCGCTCACTGGGAAGGCAGTGGCCACCTATGAGAATGGGTGATGCAGATGCCCGGTGCTGGTCTCCGGGTTGAGAGTCATGCCGCGGTCAGCGCCTTTCGGCTACCGCAATGCCAGTTATTACGAGCCGGTACCGCGCGGGCATAAAATAGTACTTAGCCGGTCAGCGTTCACTCTCGGAACTGTTAGTTTTCAAACCTGCCCATCAGCCTGGGCGTGCATCCGCATCCAGCTGCGCACTCTGTGAATGCGCAGGAGGATGGTTCAGATAGGCGAGTTGCTATCGGAGTCGCAGCTATTAAGCCACTCCAGAACAGCTTCTTCGCCGATGGCGCTCAGCATGTCGGTAGGGTCTGTGTGCTCACCGGCCAGCCATCTGGCCAGGTCTTCCTCGGCCATCGCCTGAAGAACCTCTGTCGGCCCGAGGAAGTCGATGACGTCGCGGATATCAAGGTCGTGTAGACGATCATCCAGAGCCATGTCTTCAACAATTAGCCTTGGGTCGCCCTCGACGGTGACTGTCATGCCGCGATAGTCATTTTCCACGAACACCTTGTCGGCCTTGAATACAGTTGCTTCCATCGTCTTGCCCTCGGTTGTTTTCCCGCTGCCCACCGCTCTGGATGGGCATCAGTGAAAAGGTCCGTCATGCTGAATGGCCGGCTCGTACTATGTCGCTCATGCATACAGTTGCCGTGCCGCGCATGCTGATCACTTCGCGCTCTCGTTTCAGGCGTTCAGCCTTTGCCAAATATTCGAAGGTGGGGTGGAAGTAGCACTCAGGCTTGTGGCCGTCCTTCTTCATATGGCCCAGCTCACCGCTACGAACCGCTGCATTGAGTGCCTTCCGAAGGCTGGCCGGGAGGCTATTCACCACCATCCTGAAGCGCTCATTACGAACCATCTGCACGTTCGCTTGGTTGGCGGTTAGCTCGCCCTTCTGCATCAGGTCCTGTAGGTGATCGATATCGTTCTGTCGTGCCATGTTCCTTCTCCTGTCCGATTTTCCGGATAACCCTGTCGCCAAGGTCATCGAGGAAATCTGTGGCGCCGTGACCCGCTACTGGCGTCGGTCACCGGCTTGAATCAAATGTGGTTGCCTGTTTTTACAGGGGCAGGCTCCCTGTTTCCTCGCTTTCCACAGTCGAGGGAAACCCATATGCTTCGGCCTCCACAGTCGAAACAAGGAATGTCGCAATGGCGGAATATATGGTGCGTGTTGGACTATCTAATGCGGGCGGGGATGATTACAGCGATCTCCATGATGCAATGGAGGTGCTTGGCCTTAAGAGAACGGTGGTTTTCGAAAATGGGAAAAGATACAAGATGCCAAATGGTACTTACTTTGGCTCAAGCTCCCTCGGAACCACTGCGCTGAGAGACAAGGTGAAATCGATTGCCGATCCTCTAGCCGTACTAGGAGCCGCATCTGTCTTCGTGTGCCAGTCTCAAGATTGGCAGGCTTGGCTTTTCGAGGACTGACTTGATCCACCACCAGCGGAAGGCTTTCCTTTAGGCATTTCGCTGACCCAGTAGGCCAGGTGATTCGACGCGATGGCGAAAGCCTCATCAAAAGTGACGCTTTCATCCGTCGAGACCTCCTGAACAATCTTGCGAAACCGCTCAATCTGTTCTTCGTTCATTTCCTTACTCCGGCTTGATTCAGTGGCCAGGAACTGCGGGTAAGTGGCGGCGGGGTCCTGCTCAGCACCTTGTCGCCACAACTCTACAAAGTGCCGGTAAGCAGATTCGGCGAACTGCTTGGCCAACTGATCGAACTCTTCGGTGCCAGGTTTTGGAATCACTTCGATAGTCAGCCCTTCAATTTTTGCCATCTTCACTCTCCTGCTTTCCGCGTGGTCCTGAGTAGGGCCACCTGGAGAGCATCCGGCCCGCACGTGGCTGGCCGGCAATCTCTGATTCCTTCTCACAGTCCGCGGATCTTCCCGACTGCACTCTTGTTCTTGCACGGATCTAAGCTGCTCCGGCCGGGTCGAGGCACGATTCTCATCGCGTTTACCCGTGGGTCGATTAAGGCTCGACCTCGCTAAACCTTTTTGATGCTGGGCCGGTGGTGATCCGGCAAGGGTGAGGCTGTGTGACTAAAGAGCGGGTCAGGCCCTGAGGCCCTGGCGAGTCCCTGTTGGGTGACTCGATGGAGTGAACTATCACGCATCGTGTTTATTACGTCAACACGTAATGTGATTTATTTTTTCAAGTTAACACGTCGGCTCGCAGTTACGTTTTTTGGGGGTGTGGGATATGATTCCGGTTAAGCTGTATGGATATACAGCATTTAACTGGGAGGTGGTTTATGGCGAAGAAGCAGGCGGCACCGGCAGCACGACAGGAAATGAGCGGTATGGCGCGCCTGGGGCTGCGCGTCTCATCGATGATCAATCACCCGGCGGCACAGGCGCAGCGTTGGGTGACGATTCACCGCCTGGACACGGATGGGGATCGGGAGTGGGAAGAGGTGTTAAGCGTGATCGCTGGAACTGACGAACTCGAGCTTACGCTCAACGACGACGGCAGCGTGACGGTGAGGTGGGAGCAGCAGGAGGCCGAGCCAGCTGGGAAGGGCGAAGCGGAGTTTGAGCCGGAGGAAGAGTCCGCACCTTTCTGACCTGCATGAAAAAGCCCGCACTCGGCAGGCTGTCGGACTGCCACCATTCCGCTACAATCGGCGCCGGCTGAGCCTCAGCCAGGCCAATGAAGGCGCGATGGAGTGATGGCATGAAGACGGGGAAGGTGGCGGGAGCCGCAACGCTTGCTGCAATACTGGCAATGAACGGGTGCGCCAGCATCGTGAGCACCAGTAAGCCAAAGGTGAATATCTATGCCTTGCCGCAGGTGACGACGTACACGATCAAGGATTCGGCGGGGAAAGTTTTGCTTACCGGGCAAACCCCTGGAGCGGCGCTGCTGGAGACTAGCCGTGGCTACTTCAAGCGCCAAACCTACTCAATCACGTTCAGCGCTGACGGCTACAGCGACAGCACTCAAGCCCTCAAGCCGACGATCAGTGGTTGGTACTGGTGGAATATCCTGCTCGGCGGCGCAATCGGCATGCTCATCGTCGATCCGCTCACCGGCGCCATGTACACGCTGCCGGACGAAGTTGTGGGAACGCTCAAGCCGGTCGCATCCAGCACCCCATCGCCCCTGGCGCGGCAAGTCCAGGCTCAGTAATAGCCCACAAAAAAGCCCGCTCAATGGCGGGCTACGGATTCAGATCGGGGAGGGCAGATACAGGAAGCCCGGCGCTGGGCCGGGAACTCGGCTTTTGATCGGAAAGGTTAGGTGCCGACTTGCTGCAAGTCTGGAGCGTGCTATTATCGGTTAACGGTGAAAAAACAAAGAAAATCCAGATTGCGGGAATTGATCAAAATATGACCATAATTGATATTCAAGAAGAGGTTGAAAGCCTACTGGTAGCTCATTTTCCAAGAAATTTTTGGGTTAGAGCATTGGATGATCTGCATGCGGCATATGGTATGGCGTACGACACCATGACCGCACGTTTGGAGCTTCATGAGCATGAACTTGTCAGGGCATTGCCGCAGGCTCGGCACTATAAACTGAGCTCAACCATGCGGAGCATCGCCGAGTCGTCCGGGCTCGAAGTGCTAGATTTGAAGGCTGATAACTCGGGGGAGAACTACGTTGTATTAAGGTCTGGACCTCTTCAGCTTGGTCGTATTGGCGTGAATCAAGGTAGTTCTCTGCCTCGGGGGGCGAAGCATCGAGCGCTGATTGCAGCGTTGAACGCAAGGCTTGAGGGTGTCACGCACGATTTGTTTTCACCAACTGTACATATGCTTCCCTCAAGCACGCTTGGCTTGCTCTTAGTTAACGTAAATCCTAAGCAGAACCTCGATCAGGACCGGATGATTGATCTTCAAGTCGGAGTTCCATATAGCGATCTTTCAGGCTGGCACTATCTTCAGCCATGCTCGAAAGTTCTGACAAAGTACTCAGATGTACCTGCGGTAGAAGAGCCGGCCGTACTGACAGATAAGGCGGTAATTCGATTGAAAGAAGTGATTAGCGAAATCGAAGCATCGGAATCCAGAGATAAGTCATGAGAGTCGGCGTTTCAGGTTTTGTCCCTGCTCGCCTCACTCAGGCGCGAGTACTGGCTTCATTGACCAGGCTTGAGTTGAGCGAGCGCATCGGAAAATCGTCTTCTTCTATTTCGCGATGGGAGAAAGGAGAGAGTGCACCCGAGTCAGAGGCTCTCGAAAGTATTTCTTTTGTGCTTGGTTTTCCGGTTGCCTGGTTTACTCGTCCAATCTCAAGCAAGCCGGTATCGCCAGTTTTTTATAGAACACTTGCGAGTACGAGCAGCGATCTGCGCGGGAAAGCTGGAACAAGGATGGATTGGCTACAGGAGATTGCGGGGTATCTGTCTACTTGGCTCGACTGGCCAGAATTAAATTTACCTAGCTGCGAGGTTACCGATCACCGACAGCTAGATTTTCCCGAGATAGCGAGAGCTGCTTTAAAGTGCAGGGAAATGTGGGGGCTTGGGCTAGGCCCGATAGCTGACCTGTCCATGGCAGCAGAAGGTGCTGGGATAATCTGTGCGCACGTCCATCAAGGCAATACAAAAATGGACGGATTGTCTCAGTGGGACGAGTCTCAGAAAAGACCGTTTATTTTGCTCTCTAGCGATAAGGGTAACTATTATCGCTCTAGATTCGACCTTGCACATGAGATCGGTCATGTAGTTCTTCACAAAAATATTAAGACATTTGATATTTTACATCTCAAAGAGATCGAAAAGCAGGCAAACTATTTTGCCAGCTGTTTATTGCTGCCTGAGGAGCTTCTGTCTATAGAGCTTCCAAGATATCCGTCTCTGGAGAATTTGCTTTCATTGAAGCGGCGCTGGAATGTATCTGTAGCCGCGATCATTTACCGAGCTGAGAAGTCGCTGTTCATTGGTGAGCAAGAGGCGTTGAGGCTCAGGAAAAGCTACTCCGCTCGTGGGTGGATAAAGGGCGAACCGTTCGACAATGATTCTGCTCTAGAGAGCGTTCGGCTAATGCCGAGAGCCATAAACGCCATTTTAGATGCGAAAATAAAAACAAAGGTATCGATAGTTCGAGATCTGATGATGCCTGTGAAGGATGTTGAGCAGCTTTGCGGACTCGCTGACGGTTTCCTAGCATTTCAGCCTAAGATAATTAGTAACCCACTTCCAAAGCTTAAGAGTCTGCAGGACGACTCAGGCTCTAATGTGTTCGAGTTTAAAAAGAAAGGTTAAGTTCTTTCTCAGGGCTGGGGTGGGCACCGCACCCCAGCCTTTCAATGAGGCGCTACAAATAAGCGCTCGGTCCATCACCCCCGCACAATCCTCCCTTCCTTCACCTCTTCCGCATACCCTGCCAGCTTGTCCTCAGCCTGCTGGAACGAGAGGGCTATCTTCAACAGCTCCGTAGCCTCGCCTTCTTGGCCTGTCGCTGACAGCCTCTTCGCTGCCTGTATCAGATCGACGCCTGACCACTTAAGCAGGGCCGCAGCCTCTTTCAGGTCGCGGCGCAGCTGCTGGTTGGGCTTGGTGAGGGGCATGGGTTACACCGGTTGTCCGTTCCACACATAAAGCACGCGAGCAAGGATGTGGGTATCGTCCACCCGGATGTCCTCGGGGTCGTGGTGCTTGTTGTCCGAGATCATCTTGAAGCGATCCTTGCCTTTCTTCTGCAGGCGCTTCACGTACAGCATCTCGTCGTGAGAGAAGAGGTAGATGCCGTCACCTGTGAACTCCCGGATCGTGATGTCCACGAGCAATGGGTCTCGATCCTTGATCGTCGGCGCCATCGACTGGCCCCACCCGGTGATCATCTTCAGGTGGAAGTGTTCTTTGAACGTGAGGCCAAGGTCGCGCAGGTGCTTAGGGCTGACGCGTATGTCCTGGAGCATCTCCGGGTATTCGTGCGGAATCTGCCCGCCGCCCATCGCCGCCCGCACGTCGTAGTGAGCAATCCACACCTCGTCACCGACCTGGCCGGGGCGGGAGAAGTCGACGGTGATGACGTTGCTCGACCCCAGCTCCCGTGCGGTCTCATTGACTGCGTCCGCGATCATCCTGCGCGCGTCATCAGTAAGATTCTTGCCGTGCTTTGCCAGCATCAGATTCACGATTTCAGCAGTGGACGGGCGAGCGGCCTGATCTGGCGCACTTGGCGACTCATTTTGCGTATCTAGCAGAAGCTCGGACTTCTCGACGCGTAGCGCCTTGGCCATCAGTTCTATATCTGCAAAAGACGGCTCTCGCGTCCCGGCCTCGTAGTTACCCACTCGGGATTGCGACCAGCCGCAAGCTTCGGCCAGTTGAGCCTGTGATTTTCCAGCATTTTTACGTGCGCGTTTGATGCGCTCAGCTAATTCGGTCATGCGCGGGATTCAATCACGTATTGAAATACCCGGCTTTCACTTATTGTGTTTGCCTTTAACACGATGCGTGTTTATCCTTGGGCCAAGAGCTATAGGAGCGATTTCCATGAACCACGTCCGAAACATTCGAGAGAAAGCCGGGATTACCCAGGCCGCACTTCGTCGGTCGCTTGGGTGGAATCAATCGCGCCTCGCTAATTACGAGTCCGGCCTTCGTTGTCCGGGGCTCAGCGAGGCACGCCTGATCGTGTCTGCATTGAACGCCTTGGGAGCCAAGTGCGTTCTTGATGAAGCATTTCCGCCTGCGGGCGTTTCATCCCAGTCCGCCGCCTGACATCCCTGTCCGCCGTTCCATTGAAGCCAGATTAGAAGAGAGCAGTCCCCATGGAAACGTCCAGTTCCAGACACAACGTTCAAACCCGTGATCAGGTGCTGGTCGCTCACGCTCAAAACCAGATCGCACGTACCAGCTTGAGCCAGGACGATTTTGCCCAGGCGCTGAGCCTTGAGCTGCACCTGTCGATTCCTGACCGAGCCAAGAAAAAGGAAGTGCCCGACTTCAATTCGCCCGAACTGACCGGCGATGTGAGTGAGTTCGTGAAGGCGACCGGCCGCTGGCTCAAGCGAGTACAGCGCTGGCTGAACGGCGATCAGGAAATGCCTTCCTGGCTGGAAGAGTCTTGGGTCAATGCCCTTGAGCCTGAATACCGCGATCACTGCTTGAACGAGCTGGCGAGCCGCCACGGGTTGACCGGCGCCCGCCAGATGACCAGCGACCAATGCGCGAACAAAAGCTTCGGCGCGCTGATCCGCGCGCTTGGCGATGTGATCGACACCGGCAGCGAAGTGTTTGACGACCAAGTGATGTGCGAGCAGGACCTGCCGCACTTGCCGGCGTTCGCCAAGCAATGCCGACAGGTCGAAGCGAAGGCGGGGGAGTTGCGCCGCAAAGCTGAGGCTCTGCTCAACGGAAAGCCTGCACTGAAATCAATCGCCTGAATTTCACAACCGGAGAAAGACCATGACCCAGGAAAACGAAGCGGTACTGGATGACCGCCAAATCAACATCGCATCTCAAGCCCTGGCTGATGCAGTTGTGGCATTGGCAGTTCGAGGGGAGGTTGAGGGCATTGAGGAAGCAGCGACCAGCATCTCTAATGCGCTGGTCGCTGGCCTACGACTTATCCAAGCGTCTTGTAATGCTCGGTAAGGGTTTTGTGAAAGGCAATGACGAACTCGGCAATGTTTTTTCCGGAGGCTTCGCTCACGCCTTTCACCCTGAACAAATCCGCACCGCTCGCCCTTACCAGCTCGAGAGCTACTTGATGCGCCGCTTCTTCAGGGCGGTTTATTGGATCAATCACTATTTCAGTCATGTCCGGCCTCCTAGGCCTTCTTGTGTGGAAGCAGAAAGCTACCACGGATGCGCCGGACACCTATAACGCCTGAATCGCGGGCACAAAAAAGCCAGGTTCGTGGCCTGGCTGATTGCGTAACACAAGGAAAATCTACATGAGCAATTTAACCCAAAACGCCATCAACGTAAACGGCCCGGCAATTACCGTCGAGCAGGTAACGCCTGAGATCGCTCGCGCCTGGCTTGAGCGGAATACTGGTAACCGCGCGGCAAGCATGGCGCATGTCGCAAAGCTTGAGAAAGCGATCCGCGAGGGGGGCTGGAAGATGACCGGCGACCCTATCCGCTTTTCGAAGGGCGGAAGCCTGTTGGATGGTCAGCACCGCCTGCACGCCATCATCCAATCCGGCATCACCGTAACCTGCGTCGTAATGCGTGGCTTTGACGAAAGCATTTTCGACGTGCTCGACAGCGGGAAGGGGCGCCAGAAGTCGGATGTGCTTTTTGTCCAGCTGGGCCTCCCAGTTGAAACCTGCAAGATGCTCGCGACCGCTACCACTTGGGTGATCGACTACGAGAAAGAGCAGTTTGGATTCCCCGGCAAAGCCGAGAAGACCGATGTCCTGGAGTTCGTGAAGCGCAACCCGCTGCTCATTGCTGCCGCCGAATATGGGCAGACCCTTCCTCGCCAATCGCCTGTCCCTCGCTCCATCGCGGCAATGTTTTACTTCTATGCAAGCCAGCGCAACCAGGCTTTAGCAGAGCGGTTTCTGGAGCGCTTCATGGTTGGCGCCGTTGAGGGGGTCAATGACAACCTGCTTTATCTGCGCAATCGCTGCTTTGCCGCATCCGTTGACCGTCGGCCGATCCATCGCAGCCAAGTGCTTGCCGCGCTGATTCGCACCTGGAACGCAGAGGCGCGCGGGAAGCCGATCAAGCACGCGACCAACGTGTTGCGAACCGACGACACGTTCCCGACTTTCATCTAAATAGGATGGGAGCGGGAAACCGCTCCCTATCAAAAAATGGCCGATCAAATCATTCAGTGCCAGGCATCCCTGATCAAGGTCGCGAATCGATTCCGCAAGGACTTCGGCGACATTGAAAGCCTGGCCGCAAGCATTTCAGAGATTGGGCTCTTGCAGCCAATCGGCATCGACTCCGGATACCGTCTCGTTTTTGGTGAGCGCCGCCTACGCGCCTGCCTGTCCCTCGGTTGGGAAAAGATTCCAGTCCGCACTGTTCACCTTGATTCAATCTTGCAAGGCGAGCTCGCCGAAAATGAGTTCCGCAAGGACTTCACGCCATCCGAGCGAGTTGCGATTGGCGAGGCTATTGAGCTTGAACTGCAAGGGCGAAACCATCGCCCTGCGTCAGAAAGTCCGGAAAATTTTCCGGAGTTACTAAAGGGCGATACACGCGACATAGCTGCGAAAGCTGCTGGATTCGGTAACGGAAAAACCTACGAGCAGGCCAAGCGTGTCGCTAACGAGGCCGCGCCTGAGCTTGTCCAGGCGATGGATGAAGGTCGCGCCTCCGTCTCGGGTGCTGTGGCTTTGCTGGTTCTGCCAAAGGATCTGCAGGCCTCGGTTGCGGTCGGAGATAAGAAGTCGATTCAGCAGGCCTCCAAGGCTGCCAAGGCGCCACCTAAGGAGCAGGCTCGTGCATCTGACCTCATCCTCAGCGTCATCACTCAGGTTGAGCTGATAGGGCGTTACGTAGAGCGTAGCGAGGTTGGCGTGCCTAGCTTTGCTGGTCAGTTCCTTTCTGACCTGATCGAAGCGGACGCCACTATCCAAGCGCGGCTCTCTGCCATTCTTCCAGTGCTGCAAGGCCTCTCAGATATCGCCAGTGCGGTGGAGGCCTGATATGCAATTCACCCTATCCATCAATCAGGTCAAGTCGCTTGAGTGGGGGCTCAACTCCCAGCAGGCGCTCCTGTTTGCGTTCGTCTACGCATGCCCAAGCTGGACGACTCCAGTTAAAACCGAAAACGGCATTTTCTTCGCGCTGAGCAAGGCAAAGATCGTAGAGGAACTGCCTCTGCTGACCGACAAGCCCGACACCGCTTACCGCATGCTGAAAGCCCTGGAAGAGGCCGGTTTGATTGATCTGTCCAGCACGGCAAACATCACGCTGTTCCGCCTGACCAAGAAGGCCGCAGAGTGGAACAAAAAAGAAGACGGGTCGGAAAAATATCCGACCCCGCCAACCTCAAAGGGTCGGAAAAATATCCGATCTACCTCGGATAAATCTCCGAGCAAGGTCGGAAAAAAATCCGTGCAAGGGTCGGATAAATCTCCGACAAATCAAGATACCAGTAATCAGGATACCAATCAGGGTACCAGTCACAGCTTGCCGGAAGGCTCGGACAAGCCGACCCAAGCCGGCGTGTTGGTGCTGGTGGTTGATCAACCCGAAGCGCCCCGCGTCGAAATCCCGGCCGACATGCCAGGGCCGAAAGACCAGACCTGCAAAACGTTCAAGGCCTGGGCGAACTACGCCATGGCCTACCGCAAGCGTTACCAGTGCTGGCCGGTGTGGAACGCAGCAGCCGGCGGAATCCTTGGCAAGCTGGTTGACCGCCTGGGTATCGAAGTCGCTCACAGCGTGGCCGCGTACTACCTCACGATCAACGACGCTCGCATCGTCAACGACTGCCACAGCCTGAACAACCTGATCGCCAAGGCCGAGGCGTACCACACCCAGTGGGCGACCGGTCGCCAGATGAATTCCCGAACTGCCCGCCAAATCGAAGACACCCAAGCCAACGTGAATGCCGCGCAAGAGGCAAGCCGCAGCATTCTGGAAGGAGGTGAGAGCAATGCTTTCCTACGCCGAAACCGCTGAACTGAGCATGGCCATCTGCGCCACGGCTGAAACCCTTGGGCAAGTGCTGAGCGCTCCGGCTGCCAAGCTGATGGCTGAGGACTTGGCCGATCACCCCATGGACGTGATCGCCAATGCGCTCTGGTCCTGCCGCCGCGAACTGACGGGCAAGCTGACCCTGGCCGCGATCCTTCAGCGCGTGCAAGCCGCCGACGGTCGTCCAGGCAAGGACGAAGCCTGGGCCATCGCCATGACCACGAACGACGAATTTGAAACCGTCGTGCTGACCGATGAAATCCAGCTGGCCCTTGCTGCTGCCAAGCCTGTACTCGACGCCGGGGACAAAATTGGCGCCCGCATGGCCTTCATCAGCGCGTATGAGCGGTTTGTCAGCCAATCCCGAGAGGATGCCAAGCCTGTGAACTGGCACGTCTCTGTGGGTTTTGACGCCAATCGCCGAATTCAGGCTGTCACCAAGGCCGTGGAGCTGAAACGCATCCCCCGTGAGCACGGGCAGAAGTACTTGGCTGACCTGAGCGTTGTGCCTGTCACGGAGGATGGCAGGGCGATCGCTGGTTTGCTGACCGGCGCGGTGACCCGCCCGGCGCCAGTACTGCGCGAAAAACTCCAGCTTGTGAAGTCGTCGATGCTGGAAATGCGCGCCGCCAGTGCCGAGCGGAAAACCGAAATGCGGATTGAAGCGGCCAACGAGTTGGCAGATCGCCGTGCACTGCTGATCAAGCAGGCCCAGGAATTGGAGTCACGAGCATGAAACGAGCAAACCCAGCCCAGCTACGCCAATCCATTGAGATGGCCAACACGATGGTTAAGCACGGAATCCGTTTTGTGTGCATGCCGGTGGTGGACGAGGCGGACCTTCAGAACCTGGCCAGCCAGGCCGCTGAGCGCTTTGAGCGCATGGCATTGATCGCAGAAGCAGCGGAGCAACGGACATGACCGAATTCGTAGAAGTGAATACGCAAGACCTGTCGGGCGCTGCGCTGGATTGGGCTGTGGCAAAGGTTGGGGGTGTTGAAGTCAGTTGGCGTTATGGGCGGGAGCTGGTGGAGGTTCATGACGGCGGCGGCATCAAACTGATCGAAAGTATCCGCTCAATCTACTCGCCATCCACCGACTGGAGCCAGGGAGGGCCGCTGATCGAATCCGGCGAACTGACGGTTGAGCCCAGCGCTTGGGACTGGAAGGGCGCATGCGTTCTGTGGCGCGCAACAGTAGAGGGTGAGAGCGTCTATTTCGAGCATACGAACCTGCTGGTCGCAGCAATGCGTTCCGCTGTTCACGCCAAGCTTGGTGAAACCCTAAGCGTGCCAAAGGAGCTGCTGTCATGACCGACTACACCGAACTGAAGCGGCTGGCCGAGGCTCATGCACAGAAGGATATTGCCGATCCGATTGAGTCGAAGCGAGTAATGCTGGTTGAGCCTAAAACGGTCCTGGCCCTGATCGCCGAGAACGAGCGACTGGCCAAGCAGTGGGGTGACCGTCCTGCGTATCGCACCCCCGAGTACGAGAGCAAGCGGGACGCTATGTGGCGCCGAGCTCATATGGTCGCGACCTCAAAAGGTTACGACCACATCAACATGGCAATCGCAGCGGCCCCTCAAGCATGCGCGGATTGCATGGGTTGCGGCGGCGAGTGGCAGGGCGATGGCGCGCCGAACTCGGTATGCGAAACCTGCAATGGAAGTCGTGGCAAATCGCTTGAGGTCGAGCGCGACCAGCTCAAGGCCGAGAACGAGGCGCTGCGCAAGCATCAGCCAAGCGCCGAGGTGATTTGGTGTGCGTGCGGTGATGGCCATGCTGCCAATAGCTACGGCGCTGGGTTCATGGATGCGAACAATGGGGTTTGCGAGAACTGCGATGCGGCGAGCGGCGGATACGACTTGCGCAAGGATGCCGAGCGGTATCGCTTTGTTCGCTCTATCGCCAGCATAAGCGCTGGTCGCCGTTACTTGGTCGTCAAGCGGCGCCCAGTCAGCGGGTTTAGCAGCAGTACGGCGCGTGACTTTGACAGTGCCATCGACGCCGCCATGGGCCAGGGAGAGCGGTCATGACCTACGCCAAGCCCGAAAGCTATACCGATGCCGATTGGGAAATGGTCCAGGGCTACATGCGCGGCAAAGACGGTCTGCCGCCCCAGCGCCGAAACGCCGCCTACATGCACGGTCACCGAGACGGTGTGTCCGATGCGACTGGCGTGCCGCATGAGCGGGCCAATGTCTTGATCCGTCGGGCGAACATGATTCCAGGCATCACGCCAATGGCGCCGATAAATGCTGGTGGCCGGCCATGACTAGCCTCCAGATCCGCAACGAATCAGACCGCAACAAGGCCATGGGCTACATCGCCGGCCTGGACCTGGCCAAGCCCAAGAAGCTGTCCATCACCGAAGTCGACCGCAGCGGGGAGCAGAACAAGGCCCTTCACGCGGCCCTGTCCGATATCGCCGCCCAGGTCGAGCACGCCGGGAAGAAGTGGGATGTTCTGATCTGGAAGCGCCTTCTGACGGCCGCCTGGCTGCGCGAGACGGGCGATCAACCGCAGATGATACCGGCGGTGGACGGCAACGGCTTCGACGTCATCTACGAGCGCACCAGCAAGCTCACCGTGAAGCAGTGCGGCGAGCTGATCGAGTGGGTTCATTGCTTCGGCGCCGAGCACCATGTGCGGTGGACGCAGAAGGACAATTGGGGAGGGCGCTACTGATGAGCCATAACTTCAAGCCGGGCGACCTGGCGCTGATCGTTGATCGTCGCGCACGTGAAGCGAACGTAGGAAGAACAGTTTCCTTGGTCAAAAGCCTCGGGTCACCTGCTGTGTATTTTTGGGAAGGGGTTGAGTTCCGCAATACGACTGGGAGCCAGATTTGGGTGATCGAGGTGAATGGTGAGCCTCTGGAAGCGCGCCGCAAGGCCCACGTCATGCGCGGGCCAATTTGCGAATACAAGCTGATGCCCCTGCGCGGCGACTTCACCCCTGAGCAGCAGAAAGCCAAGGAGGTGTCTGATGTGCATCTGGTTTGAAGTGACCCCGCTCCATGACAACCCTGCCGAGGTGCATAACGCTGGCGGCCTAGCTGATGCTGTCGGTTGTGCTGTTCGGGATCTGCCCACCATCAGCGATACCGCGATGGATCCAGGCGAATGTCTGTGCGATCTGGACATTGAGGCATTTGAGTCGAAGTTCGGGTATCGGCATGAAGTCGGTGAAACCTCCTTCGATAATCGTCTGGTCGAGGTTTCGGCATGAAGCGTACCCCGCTGCAACGCAAAACCCCGCTCACGTCCGGCGGCCCGCGCCGTAAACGCTGCCCGGAGTGCCGAGTCATGTTCGTGCCTGCGCGCAATGGCCAGGCAGTGTGCGGCGAGATCGAGTGTGCCATTGCTCATGGTCAGTCGGAGAAGGGCCGGGCAATCGCCGGGAAGGCACTGGCCGAAGTAGGGCGCCGCGAGATCAAGGTGCGCAAGGAGAAGCTGAAGAGCAGGGCGGATCATGCCAAAGAGGCTCAGGCGGTCATAAACCGCTACGTCAGGCTGCGTGACGCTCACCTGGGCTGCATCAGCTGTGACAAGCCGGCGAGCTGGGGCGGTCAATGGCACTGCTCGCATTTTCGCAGCGTTGGGGCTGCCCCACACATCAGATACAACCTCTGGAATATGCATCGTTCTTGTTCCGTCTGTAACAACCACCTTAGCGGGAACATAGCTGGATATAGGCCAAAACTGATTGAAAAAATCGGGCAGAAAAAGGTGGATTGGCTGGAAAGCAATCATTCCGTAGCCCGCCATGACATCGCGTACTTGAAACGCATCAAGGCAGTTTTCACCAAGAAATGCCGTCGCCTGGAGGGTCGCATCCAATGCAATGCTGCGTAGAAGATTGTGGCCGGTCGGTCATGTACAGGGGCGTTCAGCTCTGTCAGATGCACTATCACCGCAAACGAAGGAATGGCGACTTTGCTTTAGTGCTTGAAAAGAAGCGCAAGAAGCTAGGCTACTCCAGGGTTTACCGGGTAACGATGCCCGGCAAAGGCTACCAGCGCGTTTACGAGCCAGATCACCCCTTGCGTGACAAGGCTGGTTATGTGGCCGAACACCGGGCGGTCGTGTACGCAAAATATGGAGATGCTCTCCCTGACTGCGAATTATGTGGCGTAGGGCTCGACTGGAAGATCTGTCACATTGATCACATCGACCGAGATGTCAAAAATAACCTGTCTAGCAATCTCCGGCCACTTTGCCGAGTTTGCAATACGACTCGCGATTATCCACCTCAGTGCGAGCTACAAAAAAACCACAAAATCACGATTGATGGCGTCTCCCAAACTCCACAAGAGTGGAGTCGTGATCCAAGAGTTAAGGTTTCTGGAAACACGATAATCCTGAGAAAGAAGTCGGGCATGAGCGACTTCGACGCTGTATTTGCGCCGAAAATCACCCACAACGGTCGCAAGCCTGTGCCAGCTTCAAGGAAAACCAATCACAAGCATGAACGGAGCAATGCTTTCGTGATCACCATCGATGGCGTGACTGACACACTCGCGGAGTGGTCGAGGATGCCAGGCGTAGTCGTCACTGAGCGCGCAGTGGCGAACAGGATTAATTCGGGCTGGGATCCTATCGATGCTTTGTTCACTCCACCACGCAGTCGGGGGAGATTGAGTGAAATCGATGAGGCCGAATACCGGGCAAAGACCAAAGAACTCAAGAGGGCTGCAGCATGACCTATCGCAACGTGGTATCCGCAGTAGTCCGGGCGCTCGCCGCCGAAACCATCAACTCCGCCGGCGGCTGCGACTTCGAGCCCAAGGTGCAATGCGCTAAGCAGAAGGGGGATATCGTCGGCAAGGAGGCGGCGTTTCTCCAGGACTGCTGGGTATTCGGTCGGCTGCACAAGGCGTTGACTGCCGAGCACTGGCGCGCCCTGGTTGCGAAGTTCTCCACGCACACCGAACGGAAGCACGCGGCAATTGCTGAGCTGACCCGCGTGATGCGATCGCCGGCGCCGGAGCGTTTCCTGCACTGCGCCGTGGTTACCTGGGCCTTGCCTCGGTTGCCAGGGGTGGACGGTAAACGCTCCACAAACGTGCTACCGGCCGGGTGGTACGAGATGGATAACTGGTCGAACGAACCACATCCGATCAAGACCCAGGAGCGGTGGAGGCGGGATATTCGCAAGGCCTTGGAGACCAGTGTGGACCTCGCTTTAATCGAGGCTCAGCACATTCTTGAGCATGAAGGCCTTGTGATGTCAGAAGTCGCTTGACGAGCACTGATCCATTGAGCCAATATTCACCCATCCTGTCGTACTTGCGCATGTAGGTGATGCAAGAGACAAACAAACCCGGCCACTGCGCCGGGTTTTTTATTGCCTGAATCCAGCCGTCATAGCTCCAGCGGTAGAGCAGTCGCCTTGTAAGCGAATGGCCCGGGGTTCGAATCCTCGTGGCGGCACCATATTGGTGAGTAGCACAGCGGTAGTGCAATCGGCTGTTAACCGATCGGTCAGTGGTTCGATCCCACTCTCACCAGCCAGTAACACCTGTAGCCAGGACAGCCTTCGGGAAGGCCTGGACGTCGATAGCCGGACAGTGCGACGTACGGAGATAACACCGGCAGCCCGCGCACTCTGACCTCACTGTGCTTCCAGGGTGGCGCGAGACAGGAAAGGCGAGATCGATGCATTGGGGCGTCGACGCTGGGATGGTCTTTGGCTGACTGCGGGAAAGACCGCGCACCTATTCAGGGCCTCAGCATTCGCTGGGGCTTTTCTCGTTATGAGGCACGGAAAATGTCCCGCACGATCCAATCCAGCAATTACGTGCCGGGCGTTTCCGGCCTGAAGATCGACCTGAAGACGGGCGAGTTCGAACTGAACTCCTGCGCCCTCGGCAGCGCGGCTAAATCGCCAGAGCGCCAGATGGTGTCGGTTGAAGTGGCCAGCTGGAGCAAGTGGGACTTGCCCAAGAATGCCGAAAACCTGCTCCAGTTCATGCAGGCAGAGCTTGAGCGGGTGCCGGAGCAGTATCGTCACGCCGCCGAGTTCGAAGAGTTCGATGCGAGCTACGGCGATGAATCGTTCAATGCTCGCCTGTTCCTGAGCTACTCGCGTCTTGAGACCGAGGAAGAGCTGGCTGATCGGCTTGCGAAAGCGAAGGTGGCCGGCACACGGGTCAGCATCAAGAATGGTCTTTTGACTATCAGCCATGATGGTGTTGTGCGGTGCAAGATCGGCAATCTGGACCAGCCAGAGCCGGAGCAGCCTCAGCCCTTCAAGGTTGATGGCGACCGCGTCTTCATCAGCGAGGCCACGATTAAGGACGGCATCATCAAGTCGCCATTGTTGGCTGCATGGGGCGTGCGGATGCAGCTCGGCGAGAATGGCAAGTACTACGCCGCGGGCGTCGGCTTGTCATCACAGATCCTGGTGTCGGCTGATCGCTTCGCCATCAACGGACGCGGCGCATCAGACATCCTCCGCGACATTGCCGACATGATCAGCGAGACCAAGCTTGGTCAGGGTCTGAAAGAGGAGGTTGACCTGCTGGGTTCGAACCTCGCTGACCAGGTCAAGGCATTGATCCGCAAGGAGCTCATGCCGGGCGGCCTGCTTCACCGCTCCCGCTAATTCATTACTTCACTCCCTAACCGGGAGGATACCGAGATGAACCCGATGCCTGAGAAAAACCCCGACTTCTGGGCCCAGGTCTGGCTGGTCCTCTCGAACCCACTGTGGCAGGGCGCAATCATGGCCTTCACGATCACGCTGTTGCGCGTGCTGTACGACGCCAAAGAGCCGAACTACTGGCGAACCTTGTTCGAAGCGCTGCTGTGCGGGGCATTGAGCCTATCGGCCAGCAGCATCATCGAGTGGATGGAATGGCCCCCAAGCCTATCCGTTGCTGCTGGTGGTGCCATCGGCTTTATCGGCGTGACAGCGATCCGTGACCTGATCATCAGGTTCCTGGGTAGAAAGGCGGACGCAGCATGAAGGCGATAGCAGCGGGGATCATCATTGCCCTGGTTGGCCTTTTGCTCGTCGGCATCCAGCAGCTGCGGGTCGAGGATCTGCGAGACGAAAAGCTGGTCGAGACCCGCGCCAAGGAGGAGGCCGTGAAGGCCAACACCGAGAGCCAAGCCACGATCACCACCCTGCGCGCCGAAGCCCAGCGCAACGCCGATTACCAGAAAGACCTGAGCAAGCGGTTACAGGCCAGTCAGGCCAAAGCCAGAAAGGCGGAGAAGAACTTTGAAGAACTCAAACGCAACAGCAAACCTGTTCGTGATTGGGCTGCTCAGCCTCTGCCTGACGGCCTGCGCGGCAAAGCCGGTGGTGGTGACAAAGACCCAGGCCGTAAGGATGGAAGCCCCTGAGCTGATCCCATGCGAGCGGGTAGACCAAGACGACGCCGACCTTCGCCTGAATGGTGATGTGTGGGAGTTGAAGGACAAGGCCATCAAGTTGCTGGATACCTGCGCTGACCAGGTGGACGCCCAGATCGTCCGCAGCCAGAGCAAGTAATCCGCGCCACGTTTTCGAATGCGCCAAATCGTGGCGCGAGACAGGTCACATGAAAGTAATCGTAACCAAGCTCCTGGGGTCGGCTGAAGTCGAGTTCCTGCGTGAGGGTGTGGTCGTTCATCGCGAGCGGTTCACCGGCAAAGTCACCTCCGAGTACCG
Source organism: Pseudomonas sp. ArH3a (assembly GCF_022648765.1). NCBI lineage: Bacteria > Pseudomonadati > Pseudomonadota > Gammaproteobacteria > Pseudomonadales > Pseudomonadaceae > Pseudomonas > Pseudomonas sp. ArH3a. Next base: position 3,768,784 of record NZ_CP080330.1, on the reverse strand, counting down.
CCGCACCATTGCGTTCAATGAGTCGTTCGACGACCACCGCTGCCGGTTTGTGACGGCCATGCCTGCTGACCGGGCGTTCCAGTATGAGGTTTCGCCATGAGCATCAAGAAACAGCTGATTCACTTCAATGACATCCGGCTCACCTTGTCTGCGGATGACCTGAAGGCTGCACTGATCGCCAAGTATGGTGATGCTGCTGCCGAAGTACTGGTCGATGACGTGACCCTCCAGAATGCTACCTACTCCACTTACTACCCCAATGACGGCGTGGAGTTCACCTTTGCTCAGCCGCTGGAAGGGCACAACACGTGAGCAACGTCACCCGCCTGCGGCACGCGCTGCCAATGAGCTCGGACATCAACGCTGCGGTAAGCGCGCTCGACAAGGCTATCGCCGCAGCAGTTGACGCATCCAAGGAAGCCGGACTGCCTCAAGGCCTGATCGTGAGCCTGCTCCACGGTCACGCACACGCACAGACACACGAGATGGTGATCGAATGACGACCATTGCCTACAAAGACGGCGTGATCGCCTATGACGGTCGTCAGACCCGCAACGATCGCATCGTTTCCGACAGCGCCCCGAAGTGCCAGGTGGTAGACGGGGTCAGCTTCTTCCTGTGTGGTTCGGTATGCGACGAAAAGACTTTGATAGCTGCCTACTTCGGCACTACCTCGCCAGTCCCCGTCGAGTGCTCGGGCTACGTCGTCGATGCTGGAAAGCTGATGATGGTCGGACATGAGGACAACACAGGCATCTGGAAGCAGGAGCTTGAGCTGTCAAACCCGGACGCCATTGGCAGCGGGTCAGCGTATGCCCTTGCTGCCATGGATATGGGTGCAAGCGCAGAAGACGCAGTGCGCGCCGCCATGAAGCGCGACATCTACACCGGCGGCACGATCCGCACAATGGCCATCAAGCAAGACTAAGGATTCCCATGACAACCAAGCAACCCGACTGGGAGCGCATCGAACAGCTCTTCCGGGCTGGTCTGCTCTCGGTTCGTGAGATCGCCGCAGCCTGTGGCGTTTCACACACTGCAATCAACAAGCGGTCGAAGGCGGAAGGCTGGGATCGCGACCTGAACGCGAAGATCAAGGCCAAGGCTGATTCACTGGTTTCCAAACGTGAGGTTTCCACAAAGGTTTCCACGGAAACACTGGCAACCGAGCGTGGAATCGTAGAGGCCAATGCCGAGGTCATTGCTGACATCCGGATGGCCCACCGTACTGACATTGGCCGTTCCCGACGATTGGCCAACAAGCTGCTGGACGAACTGGAATCGCTTACCGATGAGCAGGGCACCATCAAGGAGTTGATTGCTCAGCTCAAGGATGGCGACAGCGACGACGGTGAAGCGATGTCCGATGTACTCGCCCTGGCACAGAAGATGGGAGCATTGCCGTCTCGCACCAAGACCATGAAGGAGTTGGCAGAGACATTGAAGACACTGGTCCTCTTGGAGCGCCAAGCCTACGACCTCGACACCAAATCTGGCGGCAATGACGCCGACGAGCTATCCAAACTGATGGACGATCTATCGAAGGACGCCTGATATGAAGCCCGAGCACTTGAAGCTGCTCCGGAACAAATACTGGCGTCTGAACCACCTGTACTTCGTGACAAATGAGGACGGCAAACAGGTCCGGTTCCGCATGCGCCCAGAACAGGTTGAGTATTTCTCGGGGCTGCACACGCGAAACCTCATCCTCAAAGCTCGCCAGATTGGTTTCACGACCGCGCAGTGCATTATCCAGCTTGATGCTGCCCTCTTTGAGGCTGCCAAGTGCGCTCTGATCGCTCACACCCTTCCTGACGCTCACAGGCTGTTTAGGGAGAAAGTTAAATACGCCTACGACAACCTGCCCGCCGAGATACGCGCGGCCAACCCAGCACGCAATGACGCTGCCGGGGAGTTGGTGTTCAGTAAGGGTGGCTCGCTCTATGTCTCGACCTCATTCCGGGGCGGAACGCTGCGTTACCTGCACGTTTCCGAGTTCGGGAAGATCTGCGCCAAGGCACCATACAAGGCAAGGGAGATCGTAACGGGTGCATTCGAGGCGGTGGCTGCAGACTGCTTTATCACCATTGAGTCGACCGCTGAAGGTCGCGCGGGCTACTTCTTCGACTATTCGCAGAGTGCCGAGAAGCAAGCGCTGTCAGGCACGCCCTTGGGCAAGCTGGACTGGAAGTTCTTTTTTTTCACCTGGTGGACTGCGCCTAAATACTGGCTTGATCCTGCTGAAGCGGTCATCCCGCAGCGCCTAACCGATTACTTCAGCGAACTGTTCGCCAAGCACGGAATCGTCACCAACGACGGCCAGCGCGCATGGTACGCCGCCAAGGAGAAGACCCTCGGCGACGACATGAAGCGGGAATACCCGTCAATCCCGGCCGAAGCCTTCCATCAATCGATTGAGGGCGCGTACTACTCCCAGCAGTTCACCAAGCTTTACGCGGCAGGGAGAATCGGCAAGCTTCCGGGCAACTCGCACCTGCCGGTAATGACCATCTGGGACATCGGCGTCGGCGACTCCACGGCCATCTGGTTCGTGCGTCAGGTCGGCACCGAATACCACGTCATCGACTACTACGAGAACAGCGGCGAAGGCCTGCGGCATTACATGAAGGTGCTCAAGGACAAGGGTTACACCTATTCCGAGCACTGGGGGCCGCACGACATCGAAAACCGCGAGTTCGGTAGCGATGCCAAGAGTCGCAAGGACATTGCCAAAGAGGGCTACGAGATCGACGGCGTGAAATACAGCCTGAAGTTCCAGGTTGTACCAAAAACTGGCATAGACACGGGCATTGAGGCAGTTCGGGAGATCCTGCCGAGCTGCGTGTTCGACGAAGCCAAGTGCGACGAAGGCATCAGCCACCTTGAGGGCTACCGCAAGGAGTGGGACGACAAGCGCGGCTGCTGGAAAGACAAGCCCTTGCACGACAATACGTCGCACGGCGCCGACGCATTTAGATATTTCGCTGTCGCCATGTCGCGACGTATACGCACAGGCGGAACACGCCGTATTGGAGGATTGGCCTGATGCCAGTGCAATCGACAAACCCCGACTACGACGCGCACATCGTCGAGTGGGAAATGATGGACGACGCGCTCGAGGGTGAGTGCGCCATCAAACGTAAAGATCGGAACCTGCCAAAGCCCAGCGGCATGGTGGAGGCTGAAAAGCTCGACGCCGCCGGCAACAAGTACCTGTACCAGAACTACACCGACCGGGCACAGTACGAGCACTGGGTGCGCGACTCCCTGCGCTCGATGATGGGCCTGGTATCCCGGCTGATTCCTGAAATCGCACTGCCTTCCGGCCTCAAGGCGCTTGAAAACAACGCCACCTCTGACGGTTTCGGACTTAAGCAGCTGTTCTTCCGAATGGTTCGCCAGGCCATTTCCCACGGACGTGTTCCGCTGGTCGTAAACATCGATGATGCTGGCGAGCCGTATTTCTCGACATACGCCACAAGGAACGCGATCAACTGGGACGTTGCCGACCAAAGCGGGCGGCAGGATCTGGTTCTTGCTGTGTTCCGCGAATTCCGCAAGAAGGGTGGCGACCGCTACAGCCATGATACCGAGACAGTGTTCCGTGAGTTCTTCATGCGGGGCGATGTTTGTTACACCTCGGTTCGCGATGAGGGTGGACAGCTTGTCGAGGATGAGCGGCCGCTTGGCACCACGGGCGCTGATAACCGCCTGGTCAAGGGCCTCTCCTACATCCCGGTGATCTATTGCGGATCTACCGACAACTCGCCAGAAGTGGACGAAGTGCCGCTGCTGACGATGGCCCGCGCTGCTCTGAAGTCGTACCAATTGAGCGCTGACTACTTCACCTCACTGCACCAGACTAGCCACCCGCAGCCGTGGGTCTCCGGCCTGGATGAAGCTGTGGAACTCAGCGTCACCGGGCCATCTGCGGCATGGGATCTGGGTCGAGACGGAAAATGCGGCTACCTGGAGTTCCAAGGCGCAGGCATTGAAGCTGTACGCACAGCCATGGAAGACCAGAAGGGCGCCGCTCTTGAGGCAGGCGCCAAGGTTATGGATGTTGGCGGCACAGAGTCAGGGGAAGCCCGCAAAACCCGCCAGAACGATCAGCACGCGACCCTGCATAGCATTGTTGTGACCGTTGCCGAGGCAATGGAGCAGGCAATTCGTTATGCCGCCGAGTGGAAGGGTTACGACCCAAAGCAAGTGAAGTTCGCGGTCAAGCCTGAATTCATCACTCCGGCGGTAGATGCCCAGGTGCTTACAGAGCTACAGAAGGCTGTCATGGCTGGAACCGTGAGCGCTGACACTTATTGGATGTATCTCACGACTGGCAAGCTTCCAGAGCGAGCCTATGACGAAGAGGTCAAGGTGATGACCATTGAAGGGTTGTCCGACCGGCGAGGCGTGGGTCTGGAGGAATAACCAATGGGCAGCGATCAGATCAGCGACACGATCCGCAATGCGGTCCTGCTCGAAAGCCTCAAGTCCAGCGAGGTCGAGAAGTTCGCGCCATTCCTCAGGCGGATCGACCAGTCACTACGGGAGCAGCTTGGGAGGGGTGAGCTGACCGACTTCAAGCGCGCCCGACTGGACGAAATGCTAAAGCAGGTTGACGAGGCCCTGGCCGACATTCTGGTCGAGTACACCGATCAGATGCAGCTGGATCTAATGGATGTCGCCACCTGGCAGGCTGGCGCAGAGGCGGCGGTTATTGCTGCTGCGCTGCCCAGCCATACGGCGACCATTCCAGCGCTCTCCACGCTCAAGACGGCGGCATTCAAGTCTCCTTTGGGCGTGAAGGGCGCGGACGGCGGCAAGCTGCTAGCCCCATTCATCGAGGACTGGAGCAAGTCCGAGCGGTCGCGGGTCACTGGTGCTATTCGGCAGGGCTGGTTCGAGGGCAGGACCAACGTCGAGATCATGCGCACGCTGCGCGGCACCAAGGAAATGAAGTACGCCGACGGCCTGCTGGCGATCACCGCCCGCAACGCCGATGCCGTCACACGCACCGCCGTGCAGCACGTTGCCAGCCAGGCACGCAATCAGTTCGCCAAGCAGAACAGCGACATCCTGAAGGGCGTGAAGATCGTTGCCACGCTGGATGGCCGCACTACCGCGTATTGCCGAGCAGCTGACGGCACCGAGTACGCGCTGGATGAAGGGCCGCGTCCTCCGTTCCACGTCCGCTGCCGGACCAGCTTCATTTTGCTGCTCAAGGATGCGCCGTCACTGGGCGCGCTGGCAGACAGGTCAAGCATGAACGGACAGGTCAAGGCTGATACCACCTATTACGAGTGGATCAAAACACAGCCGGCATCGTTTCAGAATGCAGTCATTGGTAAGTCCAGGGCTAAGCTATTCCGCGACGGCGGCATGACGCCCGAACAGTTCTCGGATCTGCAGATCGGCAACAACTTCAAGCCGAGAACGCTGGATCAGCTTCGGCAGATGGTGCCAGAGGCGTTCGACCGAGCCGGCCTATAACCGGAGGGAAAGAAATGGACAACCAGCACAAGAAAATCACCGGCTACCGCGACCTGAGCCAGTCCGAGATCGACGGCATGAACTCGATCAAGGCGCTCGAAGCTGATGCCGGCGAACTGTTCAAGCAGATCGGCCAGATTGAAGGTGTCGATCCTCGACTGCTCGCCCTGGCCAAGACCAACTTGCAGCAGGGCTTCATGTGGTTTGTGCGCTCGATCGCCAAACCGTCCGACCCGTTCGCCTGACCTATACGCGCCACGAAACGCGAACGCGCAAAACGTAGCGCGCAAATCAATACGCCTCGCATCTGCGGGGCTTTTTTATGCTCGCAAAGCGGGCCGATCATACCCAAGGGGTAAATCACTGTGGCAGAAGAAAACCAGATTGATCTTGAAGACCCGGCAGTAAAAACCGCCATTGCCGCCGCTGTTGATGCGGCGACTACAGGTCTGAAGAGCAAGAACAGCGAGCTGCTCGGCAAGCTGAGCACCACAAGGGGTGAGTTGGACGGCTTCAAGACTCAGTTCGAAGGTCTCGACATCGATGCGGTGAAGGGCCTGCTGAACAAGGTGGGCCAGGACGAAGAAACCAAGCTGATCGCTGAAGGCAAGCTCGACGAGGTGATCAACCGCCGCACCGAGCGCCTGCGTGGCGACTACGACAAGCAGCTTGCTGCCCAGAAGGATCGAGCTGACAAGGCTGAGGCCTTCGCTGCCAAGTACAGCGACAAAGTGCTGGCCGACTCCATCCGCGCCGCCGCTATCAAGGCCGGCGCGCTCCCCGAGGCCGCCGAGGACATCATCCTGCGCGCACGGGGCACCTTCAAGCTTAGCGAAGACGGCGAAGCGATTGCCACTGACCGGGACGGCGAAGTCGTTTACGGGAAGGACGGCAAGACCCCGCTGTCACCGTTCGAATGGGCGGAATCGCTGCGCGAAACAGCAACACACCTCTGGCCAAGGGCTCAGGGTGCCGGTCCGACCGGCGACAACGGTGGCAAGGCCACGAAAAAGTGGGGCGAATACACGGAAACCGAGCGCGCTGCGATCGCCCGTGACAACCCAGATCTCTTCAAGAAAATCCAGGCCACCAAAGGAACCTAATCCATGGCAACTACCCAACTGACCGACATCTTCGTCGGCGACTACTACGCCTCCCTGGCGCCGGTTAACAGCCCGGAAAAAACATCCGTCTACGAGTCGGGGATTGTTACCCGCTCGCCTGTGCTGGATGCCATCGCCTCCGGCAGCCAAGGCACCGCCGAGATCAGCTACTGGCAGGATCTGGACGCTGATGAAGCGCCAAACGTCAGCAACGACGATCCGAACGACCAGGGCGAAGTCGGCAAAGTCACCCAGGACAGCATGCGCGCGCGCGTTCTGTACCTCAACAAGGGTTACGGCGTCACCGACCTGACTGCCGAGCTGGCTAATACCGAGCCTCAGCAGCAGATCCGCAACCGCTTCGGCACCTACTGGACCCGCCAGTGGCAGCGTTACCTGCTGGGCGCGTCTCGCGGCATCATCGCCTCTAACATCGCGAACAACGCGGGCGACATGGTTGTTGATGCTGGTGCGACCATCAGCGCTACTGCGTTCCAGGATGCGGCCTTCACTGCCGGCGACGCGGCTGACCAGTTCGGCGCCATCGGTGTTCACTCGGTCGTAATGAACCAGATGGTCAAGCAGGATCTCATCGAGTACCTGCGCGACTCCGACGGCAAGATCATCCTGGCTACCTACCTGGGCAAGCCTGTGTTCATGGACGACGGCCTGACCTACGGCGCCGGTCGCTACCTGTCGGTGTTCTTCGGCCAAGGCGCGTTCGGCTACGGCGAAGGCAATCCGAAAATGCCGGTCGAGCTGGAGCGCAAGCCAGGCGGCGGCAACGGCGGCGGCGCTGAGGTGCTGTGGGAGCGTAAAACCTACATCCTGCAGCCGGCTGGTTTCAGCTGGAAAGGCTCCGAGGCGCAAAACCTCAGCCCTACTGCAACCCAGTACGCGAACGCAGCCAACTGGGAGCGCGTCTTCGACCGTAAACAGGTTCCGTTCGCAGCTGTGATCAGCGGCACTGTAACCCCGTAATCCACCATCGACGGGGCGCCTTAGCGCGCCCTGTCGGCACGGAGAAAGACATGAAGGTTATTTATTCAGACGCTCCAGGCAATGAGGCGGGGGTTTGCTATCGCCGGCTGGATGAGTTCTTCGGTGTGATCAGCTCGGCAAAGGAAGTGGTGGTGGATGGCGATAAGCCAAACATCATCGAGGCCTACAAGCGCGCTGGCATTGCTGTTTCTGGCGGCGCTGACAAACGATCCGATGTCGAAACTGACCCTTTGAAAATGAAGGTAGACGGGCTTAAAGCCTGGTTGACCGGAAAGGGTATCGACTTCCAGGCTGACGCCAAGAAAGACGAGCTGCTGGCCCTGGTGCCGAAGGAATAAGGATAAGCACATGACCGATTACATCACCGTTGCCGACGTTGACACCCTGCTAGGTCCTGGCTGGGCCGGCACCGGTGATCCGGTCCTTGCTGTGACCATGGCCAATGCCTGGCTCACGGCCAAGATTAAGCGCCCTGTTGCCGACCCGACACCTGAAGCCATAAAGCTGGCCGGCGCGCAGGTGGCGAAAGAGGCGGCGATGGGCAATTTGTACAAGGCCACCCAGAAGGAAGTGCTGAGCAAGACTGTTTCCGCAACTTCGGGCACGTCCGTGAGCAAAACCTACGCGCAAGGATCGACCGACTTGTCTGCCGGCGAGAACTTCGCGCTGGCCTTGCTCGAGCCGTGGACAAAGCGGTCGGGCGTCATGATGCTGAAAAGGATCTGACCATGGGCATGCGCGATGAGATTCAGGCCGAACTGGCCGAGGCCTTCGACGACGATCTTGCCGATGCGGTGAGCCAGATCGTCGGCAGCTACACCGGACCCGGCGTCTTTGACCCGGTCACCGAAGAAGACACGGCCGAAACGATCACCTACACAGGTCGAGGCGTTATCACCGGCTTCAAGGTCGAGCGCATTGACGGAATCAACATCAAGGTGGGTGACGCCAAGTGCGTCATCCTCAGCAATGAGATAGGTGCTGTGCCGGACGTAGGCCACGCCATCAGCGCCGGCACTGAAAACTATCTGGTCCACCTAGTAGCGCCAGATCCAACGGGCGCGACGTATCAGCTTCACCTGCGGAGGGCTTGAGCATGGCCAGAGGCTGGAGTGTTCCGCCGAGCCTGTTTGCCGGGGTTGTTGAGCAGGACCTGTCTAAGAAAGTCAGGACTATTGCGATCCAGTGCCTGAACGAGGTGGTGATGCGGTCGCCTGTCGATACCGGCAGGTTTCGAGCAAACAACCAGCTATCGATTGGTAGTCCGATCTACACCTCGCGAGAGGAGTTCGACAAGAATGGTGGAGCGACAATCCTGGAAGGTGTAGCAAAGCTGTCTGGTCTGGAGCCTTACACAGTCGTGTTCATACAGAATTCACTTCCGTATGCGGAGAAGCTCGAAAACGGCCACTCCAAACAGGCGCCTGCCGGCATGTTCGGCGCGGCCTTCAACAGCGTGGCGAGGGCCAACCAATGACCTTCGAGCAGATCCGCAATATCGTCACCGCGCGCATGACGCAATGGACGGGCATTCCAGCCGCCAAAGTCGACTACCCGAACAATAAGCTATTCGATTCGGCCGGAAAGGCTATCTGGGCAAGGCTTGCCGACGTGCCAGGCCTGTCCTCTACGCCAGAAGTAGGCCTGTCGCCATGCGTGCAGCGCACCGGGATCATCATCATTCAACTATTCGTGCCGAGCTACAAAGGCACGCTGGCCATTACCCGGGCCGCTGACACGCTGGTGCAGCACTTCGAGTTTTTCAGCGAGAGCGGCTTCGACTGCTTCGCGGCCTCGGCCGCAACCCTTGGCGATGACGGCAACGGCTGGTATCAGATCAACGTGCAGATCCCCTACAGGGCGTATTAGCCCCGAAAACCCAGCCGCTCCCGAGCGGTTTTTTTACGCCTATTGATAGGAGAAACACCCATGTCGTCAGGAGCAAAGGTCGCTACGGCCTATGTTGAAGAAGTAACCCAGGGCGTCACACCCGCCACTGGCTGGAAAGAGCTGATCCGCACATCGTTCGGTATCGGCCCGACCCAGAACACCGCAGAAAACAACGAAATTGGCTCGACTCGAATGAGCCAGGGCACCACGCCGACAACCGTTGATGTCGCCGGCGCGATCGGCATGAAGTGGCGCTACGGCGGCGCAGTCGATGACTTCCTGGAATCGTGCTTCGGCGCTCGCTGGACGGCTGACTCGCTGACCATGGGCAATCAGCGCATCAGCTACTCGATCGCATCCTACGCAAGCGATGTAACCATTGCTTCGGTGGCTCGCGGCGCGCAAGTGGCCTCGATGGCCTTCACCTTCGGCACCGACAACGATGTCACCATTGACACCACGTTCTCGGCGACCGACTGGGAAGACAAGGCCGATGGCACGAACTTCTTCGCCACGCCAACTCCCGAGCCAACCGGACCGCGCTTCAACTTCAAGAACTTCACCGCGCTGACCCTGGACGGCGTAGCGGCTTCGGCTGCCAACGGCACCTGCATTAGCGCAATGTCGCTGACCTTCGATAATGCCGTCCAGACTCAGCGCTGCCTGGGCTCGGGTGACGCCTACGCCGGTAGCATCATCCCGACAACCTTCAGCGCCTCCGGCAGCGTCACTGTGGCCTGGTCTGCCGCGTCCTACGCCCTGTACCGCAAGCAGCGTACCGGCGAGTCGGTGGCGATGAGCTTCACGCTAGCGAACGAGGATGGCGCCTACACGGTGACACTGCCAGAGATGGAAGCGGTCGGCAGCTGGCCGGATGGCGGCGCTACCGACATCATCGAGGTCGAGCTGGCAGTTTCTGCCCGCCGCATCCCGCCAACGATCACGCGCGTACCGCCTGTTACGCCTTAACCATCAATCATGCCGAGGCCTTAAAAGGCCTCGTTGCTGGGGCACAGAATGACATTTATTTTGAAGAAGAAAGACCCGCTTGATGTCGTGTCCACGCGCTGGATCGAGCCGGCGCTAGGCCTGCGCTTGCAGATCGGATCGTCAGCGCGCCCGGGTTACACCAGCGACTTTCGCCAGATTCAACGGCACCTTGAATTTGCCTCGCGCCAGATGGGCGTGGGTACTGAAGAGTTCGACATCCTCAAGAAGTCATCAGTTGAAATTCCAGATCCTGACATCCTTTTCGTTGAACTGGCGTGCAAGCATCTGATCCTCGACTGGGAAGGCGTTGCCGAGGCAGAAGATCCAAGCACTCCTGCGCCGTACACTCCAGCGCGCGGCGTGGTCCTGATTGAGCAGATGCCCGAGGTTTACTTCCTCGTCCTGAATGCTGCCAACGATATCGCCCTGCGTCACAAGGAGCAGGTGGCCGACACAGTGGAAAAGCCCTTGCCGCCTACCGCTGGGCAGCCGAGTGGGCGGGCCCGGAAAACGAGCGCAAAAGAGAAGTCCACGAAAAGCTAGGGGTTTTTGTTCCTGATCCTCCGGAGCTGGACGGTGCGACTACTGACCTGCTTGAGGCCTACTACGTCATCAGTCGTGGCAGGCAGTATGTAGGTATGAATGGCGTTCCAGCCCCGCTCTCTGTTCGCGACTTGAGCGACTACCTGGCGGCCTACGGCGAGCGATATTCCCGCGACGAGTTTGATGCGGTGATATTTGCCATCGATGACGAATTCCGGGAGAGATGGGCTGAAAAGAACAAGCCGTAGCGCTGCGGCTTCTTAACAGTTAATCAGCGCTGAGTGAAAACAATTCCATACCTATCTCCTTGGCTTGTCGTGGGTTGGTATCTAATCATGGAATGAAGGGATAGCGATAAGGCACGCCCGCACCGGTTTTTTTTGGCGGCCCCATCGGTTGATGGTAGATTGACGGTATCTATCAGGGAGGTGCTATGCAGATTCTAATCGTCATTTTGCTCGCCATCATTGCGATAGCCGTTGCGCCATGGCTTGTTGGGATTGTCACAGTAGGCGCCATAGCCTATAGCGCGCTTCTTGTTGCCATCATTGCTGCCGCTGTGCTGGCCATCGTTATTTATGCCGGGTATTTCTTTTTAGTGGTTTGTCCGCGCCGAGATAAACTGGAGGCGAAGATAAGAAGTGATCGAGACGCTAAAATGCGGTCTCAAGACGCGCAGCTCGCAGCTCAAAAACGATCAGAGCAGGAAATTATTGACGCCAGGGCGCGCGCCACTGCGAAAGCCAAAGCGAGTGAGGATTTAATTCAGGCAGAGGTTGACGAGCAAATACGCGAGGCCGAGATCCGCAAGGCCCTTAAAGTCAGAAGCTGAAGCCAAATAATTTAAGAAATCATGAGCCCGCCTCCGAGCGGGTTTTTTATTGCCTGGAGAAAAGTCATGGCTCAGCAATCCAGCCGCTTAGATATCATCATCGATTCGCGGCAGGCTCAGCGGAATGGCGAGCAGCTTCGCATTACCCTCAATAACCTTGTGGTGGTCGGCGATCAGGCATCCGACTCGATGAGGGGTGCAGGTACGGCAGCCAAGGCGGCTGGCGCAGCATTCGCAGCCCTTGGAGCGGGCCGAGTGGTTGGTGAGATCATCCGCCTGACTGATGCCTTCAAGTCCATGCAGGGCTCTCTGGCTCTCGTTAGCTCATCAAATTCGGTAGCGGCTGATTCGTTTCAGAAGCTTCTGACGATGGCGAACAACACCGGCAGCTCTCTTGAATCCACCGTGTCGCTGTATACCCGGCTTGCCAACGCAACCAAGGGCGCCGGCTACACCACCGAGCAACTGTTGGGAGTTACCGATGCCATCAACAAGGCGTTCGTTATCTCCGGCGCAACCATGCAGGAGGCTTCAAACGCCGCGATCCAGCTGTCTCAAGGCCTGGCATCGGGCACGCTGCGCGGCGAGGAACTGAACTCTGTTATGGAGCAGGGGCCACGTATCACTCGCGCCCTTTCTGAGTACTTGGGCGTTACCAACGGCCAGATTCGCCAGATGGCCGCCAATGGCCAGATCACGGCCGAGGTAGTCACCAATGCCCTGCTCAAGTCGCTGACATCATTGAACTCGGAGCTTGAGCGCATGCCGCGCCGGTTTGAGAAGGCATCGACGGCGCTGAAAAACAACTTCCTCGCGGCCGTCGGCCAGATCGATATCAGCCCGCTGATCAGTACGGTCGATGCGCTGGCCAATTCGCTGGCAGACCCAAAGGTAATTTCTGGCATACAGACAATCGCCACGGGTATTGGCGGTATCGTTTCCGTAGGTGGTGACGGCCTCAAAGCAGTCGCGACAAATGTCGATGCTCTGATGGCTATCACTGGGGCGTACGCAACAAGCGTCGGGGTTAAGCTAGTCAGCGCTCTCGCATTATCTACCGGGGCGCGGCTATCTGATTATGCTGCATCTATTCGTCAGGTTGAGACAGCTAGGCTAGCCGCAGTAGCTGATACTCAAGCGGCTCAAATTGTGACGCGCCGCGCCCTTGCTGAACAGCAAATGACAGGGGCCAAGCTAGCACGGGCAAACGTCGAGTTGCTGGCGACTAGAGGAACCAATGCTGAGACATTCGCGCTAGAGGCGCAGATCGCCGCATTAAGCGCTAACAGGGTAGCAACACTGGCAGTGACCGAGGCGAAAGCGGCGCAGACTGTCGTAGAAAACAATCTCTCGGCAGCGCTGACGCGAGGGGCTGCTGCTCGCGGCGTCGCTATGGCAGCAGTTGGCGGACCGCTTGGCCTGTTCACTCTTGCTCTGTCAGCTGCCGCTGCCGCCTACATTTATTTCAAGGATTCCGCAGACTCAGGCACTCAGTCGCTGATCGATCAAGGCCTGACGATTGATGAGACGATTGAAAAGTTCAGAAATCTGGCTGCTGAACAGAAGAGGTACATGGCCTCGCAATGGATGGATTCCCAGCGCGATTCCGCCGGCGCGGCTGATCAGGCCCTTAAGGATTACTTCAACGGGGCGATTGCTGGGTTCATCCAGCTCGGAGCCACGACGAAGGGAACTTCTTCTGAGTTCAAAAAGCTTTTCGAAGAGGTCAAGAGTGGACAGCGGAGCTTGGACTCTCTGACTGAGTGGACGCTAACAAACACCGAGCTTGCACCACGCTACACGAAGGAGCTTGAGCGGCAAGGGTCTGAGTATGTGTCAAATAGCAAAAAGGCCGACGACTACGCGAAGCTGCTTGAGCGGAGCAAGAATGCATCAGATGGGGTGTCCTCGGCCTCAAAATCCATGGCTGCGTCCCAAGCAGCCGCAAGTGACAAGCAAGCCGCGGGTGCTGCCGCCTGGGACAAGTACATTGAGCAGCTGACCAAGACCCGCGACCTGGTTGGCGCAAACGCTGCTGCAGAGGCGGCATACACCGCCATCAAGATGGGTGCCAACGCTGCGCAGCAGGCTCAAGCAAAAGCCATCGCCGAGCAGACTGACCTGCTCAACAAGTATCAAGACGCGGTCAAGGAGAACAACAAGGCTGAGCAGGAGCGCCTAAAGGCTCTGCTGGTGGCGAGCTACACCGCTATGCAGGCCGTAGAAGATCTCGCAGCAGCCAAGAAAAAGGCTGATGCAGAAACGGCGAAATCTGCCGAGGACAGCTCGAAGCGTCAGATCACAGCTATAGAGAAGGTCGCGGCGGCCTCCTATGCATCACTGCTGACCAAGCCAGTTGCAAAGCAGAGCCTTGGTGGTTATGGGCTGCTGACCAATGGAGGTACTGCGCCAGTTGTTCCGCGCAAAACTCCGCAGCAGTTGGCTGATGAGGCGGCAGCACAAGTTATAGCAGGCACCACGCCAAACAAGCCGACCAAAACACCAAAAGGCCCGAGCGATAAAGGCGAGCTTAACGCCGCGATGAGCGCATTCGATGCTCTCTACAAAAAGGCAGACCCGGCAGCTCAGGCTGTTCGAGATCTGACCGAGGCTCAGCAAAAGCTTCAGCTTGCGCTTTCCAAGGGGAAGATCACGCAGGAGCAATACGGTGCAGCGCTGGGCCAAGCGTCCAAAGATTACGCCGCAGCCATCGCAAAAAGTGGCGAGCTAAGCCAGGCCGAGCAGTATCGACTTCAGGTAATGAAGCAGCTTCAGAGCCAGCAGGACGCAGCCAATCAAGCAGCAGCTGCTATTGGTCAGGGTTCGGAAGAGGCACAAAGAGCTTCGGATCGGCTGAAACTGGAGAGCGATCACAACGACCGAATACTCGATCTGCGCACCAAGCTTGCCAGAGCATCAACTGACCAACAGCGCAAGGATCTGCAGGACCAGATCGATATCACCAATGAACTGTTCCCGCGTCAGGTCGAAATCATGGTGAATGGCTGGGCCAAAGTGGACAAGGCTCGGGCAGATTGGTCGAACGGAGCGAGATCAGCATTTCAGAACTATGCCGAGCAAGCTGCTGACGTGGCGGGCCAGAGCAAATCGCTTTTCACAAACGCCTTCAGCAACATGGAGGACTCGATCGTAAACTTTGTGAAGACCGGCAAGCTTTCGTTCAAGGATCTGGCTGACGGCATCATTGCTGATCTGATCCGCATCCAGGTACGTCAGGCGGCGGTTGGCATCTTCAGCACGCTGCTCAGCAGTTTCGCTGGTGCTGGTGCATCTGCTGCAGGCAATGGCCTTGCCGCCGGTTCCGCAGGCGCTGCCTCGTCGAGCCTCGGTGCGTCTGCTGCAGGGTACACCTCGAAGTTCGGATTCTCCGACGGCGGCTATACCGGTGATGGCGGTAAGTTCGAGCCGAAGGGCGTAGTGCACGGCGGCGAATTCGTTGTCAAAAAGGAGGCGGTCAGCCAGCCTGGCACTCGCGAATTCCTTGAGCGGATGAACGCATCCACAAAGGGGTATGCCAGCGGCGGCTACGTTGGTAGCGGTAGCGGATCTTCGGGCCCCAGCGGCGGGAACATCTACAACTTCCCTATCAGTGTACAGGTTGATGCATCTGGCGCTGCCGGGGGCAATGCCAGCCAACAAGACTCTGAGCAGATCGGGCGAGGGATTCAGGAAGCCGCCAAGACTGAAGCTCAAAAGGCGATCACGAACGCGCTCAGGCCTGGCGGCTCAATTCACCGGGTTATCAATGGGAGGGCGTAATGGCTATCGAGACATTTGCATGGTGCGTTAACTCGCAGTCATCCGGCTCTACCAGCTACGCCACTCGTTCAAGCAAGTTCGCTGATGGGTACGAGCAAGTAACGGCAGACGGACTTAACAATGTGTCTAGCGAGTGGAGCATTTCCATTAATGGAAACAGTGTAAAGATCGAGGCCGTGAAGGCGTTTCTTGATCTTCACGCTGGCGCCAAGTCATTCCTATGGACGCCCCCTCTTGGCGTCCTCGGGATGTACTTGGGGAGCGGCGTAAACGTTAGTGGCGGCGGCGGCGACTACTACACCCTCACTGCCAAGTTCAAACAATCATTCCATCCGTGAGGTGCCTGTGGCGCTGATTAAAGACATTCAGACATTGCAGCCTGGCAGCGAGATAATCCTGTTCGAGCTGGACGGCTCGGATTACGGTGCGGACGTGCTGCGCTTTCATGGCCATGCCGTCCCGCATACGGCGGAAGAGCTTATGGCCGCAGGCGTTAACGCAGATCAGCTGCCAGCGAAAGCAATTTGGTTTCAGGGCAATGAATACGGGGCCTGGCCAATGCAAATCGACGGCATTGAGTCGAATTCAGATGGTACGGCAGTTCGACCATCGCTATCTGTTGGCAACGTCAACGGGCGCATAACGGCGCTTTGTCTTGCTTTCGACGACCTGCTCGAGTTCAAGCTTACGATGCGCAACACGCTGGGCGCCTATCTCGATGCCGAGAACTTCCCGGACGGAAACCCAACTGCAGATCCGACCCAAGAGACAATCGAGGTCTGGTACATCGACCAGAAGACGGGCGAGGACGGCAAGACCGTGAGCTGGGAGTTGGCCAGCCCTGGCGACGTTGGTGGTGAAACGATCGGTCGGCAGATGACGACGCTGTGCCACTGGTGCCTCACTGGTGGTTACAGAGGAGAAAACTGTGGCTATACCGGCCCTTACCGCGACAAAGACGGCAACCTCACGGATAACCCTGAACTCGACGAGTGCGACGGCACGCTTGGCAAGGGATGCGACCCGCGCTTCGGCGTAGGCAATCCCGCATCCTTCGGTGGATTTCCTGCTGTTTCACTTATTGCCCGGAGCTAAGCATGCGCAAACACATCATTGCAGCCATCCAGGCGCATGCAGAGCAGTGCTATCCGGCCGAGTGCTGCGGCCTGTTGCTGGCCGTGGGCCGGGCGCAGAAATACTTCCCGTGCCGGAACATCGCCACCGAGCCAAACGAAGAGTTCCGGCTTGAGCCTGAGGACTACGCTGCGGCGGAAGACGTGGGCGAGGTGATCGGCATCGTGCACTCGCACCCGGACGCCACCAGCCGCCCGTCATCGCGCGACCTCGCCATGTGTGAGGCCACGGCTTTGCCTTGGCACATCATGTCCTGGCCCGAAGGCGACCTTCGCACCATCACGCCGACCGGTAGCACGCCGCTGCTCAAGCGACCATTCGTGCACGGCGCCTGGGACTGCTGGCAGGTCTGCGCCGATTGGTATCAGCGCGAGTGGGGACTTGAGTTCGAAGCCTTCCAGCGCGCCGATGGCTGGTGGGAGAGTCCGGAGAGTGCAAGCCTGTATGAGGCGAACTACGCTGCCGCCGGATTCGAGCAGGTCGACAGCCCGCGGCGAGGCGACATGATCGTGATGGAGGTAGGCCGCACGGCTCACCCCAACCATGCCGGTATCTACCTGGGCACTGACCCGGCACTGCCTGGCGAGGACTCCGGCGTGTTCGGCCCGGGCCCCTTCGTGCTACATCACTTGTATGGCCGGCCGTCGGAGGTGATCGTCTACGGCGGTCCGTGGCTGCAACGCACCCGCTTAATTCTTCGACACAAGGAGGCCCGATGAGCGCCATCGTTTATTCGCCAATGACCACCATCAAGCTGTCGGGATCACTGGCCCAGAAGTTCGGCAGGCTGCACCGGCGCCAGGTTGACTCTGGCGATACCTGGGAAGTTTTCCGGGCGTTGAAGGCCACGATTGACGGATTCGAAGCCGAGATCCGCCGTCTTGATCGCCTGGGCCTTCGCTTCGCCATCTTCCGCAACCGTAAAAACGTCGGGGCGGAAGCGTTTGGCATGGGCGGTACCAAGGAGATCAGGATTGTTCCGGTCATAGAGGGGCGCAAGCGCGGGGGGCTGATACAGTCAATTATCGGCGCCGTACTTATTGTCGCTGGCACATATTTCGGTCAGGCCTGGGCCGTTCAGCTCGGTGTAGGTCTCCTGGCGGGCGGCGTGATCCAGATGCTCAGCCCGCAGGCGTCCGGCCTCAAGCAGAGCGCATCGCCGGAAAACATGCCGAGCTATGCATTCGGTAGCGCAAAGAACACCACGGCCAGCGGCAACCCTGTCCCTATCTGCATCGGCGAGCGCAGGTGGGGTGGGGCGATTATCTCGGCATCGATCTACGCCGAAGACAAAACATAACCATAACGCATCGAGCAAACCGCCCAAGAGGCGGTTTTTTATTGCCTGGAGAAAAGTCATGGGCGCAGCACAGAAGCTGGATATTCACGGTGCCAAGGGTGGCGAGAGCAAGCCAAAATCGCCTGTAGAGTCACCCGATAGCCTGCGCTCCACCAACGTGGCCAAGATCCTGATCGCCGTAGGCGAGGGTGAATTCGACGGGACACCAACCGCGCGCGACATCTACCTCGACAACACGCCGATCCAGGATGCCAGCGGCAATTTCAACTTCACTAACGTCAAGTGGGACTGGCGCCCGGGCTCGGTAGAGCAGACTTACATACCAGGCATTCCGTCTGTCGACAACGAAACCTCACTGAATGTAGAGCTGCGCAGCGGCACGCCGTGGGTTCAGTCGCTGACCAATCTTCAGCTGTCGGCAGCACGCATCCGCCTGGCCACGCCGCGACTTGCGAGCCAGGACAGTGAAGGCAACATCAACGGCTACACCATCCAGTACGCGGTGGACGTGGCGACCGACGGCGGCGCGTATCAGGAGGTGCTGGTCGGGGCAATGTCGGGCAAAACCACCACCCGCTACGAGCGATCCTTGCGCATTGATTTGCCGCCGGCAACCAGTGGCTGGCTGATTCGCGTTCGCCGCATTACACCAAACCAGAATACCGATAGGGTTAATGACAGCCTGTTCATCGCCGGCTACACGCAGGTTATTGATGCCAAGCTGCGCTACCCAAATACCGCGCTTCTATTCGTTGAGTTCGACGCCGAGCAGTTCACCAACATCCCGGCTGTCACCGTGAAGTGCAAGGCGCGCCGCTGGCAGGTGCCGAGCAACTACGACCCGGTGGCCCGCACCTACTCCGGCGCCTGGGACGGCACCATGAAGGAGGCATGGACCAACAACCCGGCATGGGTCACCTACGGCATATGCACCCAGGACCGTTTTGGCCTAGGCCGCCGCATCAAGCCGTGGATGGTGGACAAATGGGAGCTGTACCGCATCGCGCAGTACTGCGACCAGTGGGTGCCGAATGGCGCCGACGGCGTTGAGCCGCGCTTCCTGTGCGACATGAACCTGCAGGGTAAGGCCGACGCTTGGTCCCTGCTGCGCGACATCGCCGGCATTTACCGAGGCATGACGTACTGGGCCCAGGGCCAATTGGTCATGCAGGCCGATATGCCGCGCTCGCAGGACATCGACTACGTCTTCACCCGGTCCAACGTCATCGACGGCAAGATCTCCTACGGCAGTGCGTCGGCCAAGACACGCTTCACGCGCTGCCTCGTCAGCTACGACAACCCACTGAACAACTACGACACCGACGTCACGGTGTATTCCGACCTGCCGCTCCAGCGCCGCCTTGGCGACAAGCCGACCGAAATCAGTGCCATCGGCTGCACCCGGGCATCTGAAGCCCAGCGCCGCGCCAAATGGCTGGTGCTGAGCAATAACCAGGACCGCACCATCAGCTTCAGGACCGGCATGGAAGGCCGTATCCCGCTGCCAGGGTTCATTATCCCCGTGGCCGACTCGCTGCTGGCGGGCCGGGAGATCGGCGGGCGCATTGCCGCGGCGGCGGGAAAGGTAATCACCCTGGACCGCGACACCTTGGCCAAGGCCGGCGACCGGCTGGTTATCAACCTTCCAGGCGGTCGTGCAGAAGGCCGCACAGTCGAAAGCGTGAGCGGTCGCAACATAATCGTGACCGTTGCCTATAGCGAGGCGCCTGCGGCACAGCTTCAGTGGGCAATCGACGCTGACGACCTGGCCATCCCTCTATATAGAGTGATGAGGACTGCACGGACACCAGAAGGCGATTACGACATCAGCGCCTTGCAATACGAGCCTGGCAAGTTCGCCAGCATCGACACTGGCGCGCGCCAGGAAGAACGGCCGATCAGCGTTATCCCGATCACCGTGGTGCCGCCGCCGGCAAGCGTGACCATCACGTCGAGCGTGTCGATCGACCAAGGCCTGGCCATCAGCACTATGAACATCTCGTGGCCCGCTGTTGCTGGCGCGGTCGCCTATGACGTGGAGTGGCGCAAGGACAGCGGCAACTGGATCAAGGTGCAGCGCACCGGCTCCACCAGCGTGGATATTACCGGCATCTACTCGGGCTCCTATCTGGCGCGGGTTCGGTCAGTGAGCGCCTTCGAGATCTCTTCCATCTGGAAAAGCTCCAACCTGACCAACCTCGAAGGCAAAACCGGCCTTCCGCCGGCGGTGGCATACCTGCGCACCACCAGCGAGCTGTTCGGCATCAGCATCAAGTGGGGCTTCCCACCAGGTGCAGAGGACACCCAGCGCACAGAAGTCTGGTATGGGCCTGCGAACGATCTTGGAGCCTCTACCAAGCTGGCCGACCTGTCATACCCGCAGGCCGACTACCGCATGCAGCAGCTACAGGCAGGTGCAACGCTGTTCTTCTGGGCGCGGCTTGTGGACCGCACCGGCAACATCGGGCCGTTCTATCCCGTAGTGGGCGGCGTCATGGGGCAGGCCAGCTCAGAAGCCAGCCCAATCCTTGAACTGCTCACCGGCAAGATCACCAAGACCGAGCTTGGCGAGGATCTGCTCAGCGACATCGAGAAGATCCCCGGCCTGCAGGATCAAATCGACGCGCTTGACGACATCCTGCTGTACGACGCTGCGAAAACCTATGTCGCTGGCGACACCGTGCGCCAGGGCCCGCGGCTTTATCAGGCCATTGCCAGCGTGCCGGCCAACAAGCCACCACCGAACGCTACCTACTGGCTGGACGTGGGGCAGACGGTTGGCTCTGTCGGCGCATTGGCGCAACAGGTCGCACTGAACAAAACCAGCATCGAAACCGTTGACGGTAAGGTTACTGCGCAAGGCTCAACGCTGAATGTGCTGCGCGCAGCTACTCGGGATGACAGTGGTAGCGGTGCGAAGGCAGATGCGTTGAAAGGCTGGGCCAGCACTGCAGCAATTGCTACTCAAGAAAAGGTCATCGCCTCAAACGAAGAAGCATCGGCACAGCGCCTCACAACCGTGGATGCCAAGGTCAACCAAAACGCCGCCAATGTGACGCTTCTGGAAAGCACGGTAGCCAACAACAAGCAGGCTTCAGCCCAGCAAATCAGCCAAGTCAATGCGGAGGTGGCTACAGCTAAAGATGGCGTCGCCACAAACAAGGCTGATATTCAGCAGACGGCATCAGCGCTTGCAAAAACCAATGGTGACCTGGCGACCATTTGGTCGGTGAAGATGGAAACCACGGCGGGCGGGCAGAAATATGGGGCGTCGTTCGGCCTGGGCCTGCAGGTCGATCCATCCGGGGTGTCTTCGCAGTTCGTGGTCAGGGCTGACACATTCATGTTGCTGAACTTGAACAACGGCACTCCTGTGTCGCCGTTCTCGGTATCTGGCGGCCAGACGTTTGTCAGTTCGGCGTTTATCCAAGACGGCACGATCACCAACGCCAAGATCGGCGAGTACATCAGCTCCACCAACTATATCGCCGGTCAGCAGGGGTGGATTCTCAAGAAAGACGGAACGTTCGAAATCAACGGGATTGTCCCCGGTCAAGGGCGATCCATGATGACGAACAGATCGATGCGTTTTTGGGACGTGAACAACGTCAAGCGCGTTCAAATCGGAGATCTGACCGAATGAGTGCAGGCATGAGGGTGTGGGGGGCGAACGGTGTACTACAGCTGGATGAAAACTCATTCACCGTTCGCGTGATTTATTCAGCAGTAGTTCAAAAAGTAGCAGGGGAGGCAAGAAGTAGGTTCATCTCCATACCTGGCGCTACACCAGCATCATGTGCGGCAATCTGTCTACCAAGCACTGGCTCTTGGAGCGGTAGCTCGAATGGGCAAGACGCCAATGTCTCTCAGTACGATGCTCAAGTTGTCTCGGGTGGGGTAATTGTGTGGTTTGGAAATCGCAATATGCCCGATGGGAGATTAGGAGTATCTCCACAAAGATTATTAGTGTTGAGGTATAGGTAATGTCCTATGGATTAAGATTTACCAATAACTCAGATGTCGTGACTCTTGACTCTGAGTTTTCTAGGCTCGTAGTGCTTTTCTCTGCAAGGTACGTAGGGAGTGCAACTTTTCCCTATCCTATAACCTCGGCTGAGCCGCCGTTGATTTTTGTAAGGCCGGACAGCAACGCGGTATTTCAGTGGATTAGAATTACCGGATCACCTGGAAACTGGACGGGCTGGGTAAACTCCTCATCTACCGGCATTGCGGGTACTTATTTCCTAGCAGCCTACCAGGCTCGAGAAACCGAGACTTATGGTATGCGGCTATGGGATGGCAGTTCGAAACTTTTATTTGATAGCGGTACACCCTGTGCGCAGTTTACGAGTGTAGTTGCCGGCTGGAGTTTTCTAGGGGCTACAAACACTTCCGTAGGTAGGTGGTCGTTTAATTGGTCTACCACCGCCCCACTAAGTAGTGGCGACTATATGCTGATAAACACAATCGCTATGGACCTTCCGGGAGGCAGCACTTACTCTAAGCTGAGCTGCTCCTGGGACTATGCAAATAACAGGGTTTTGGTTTTGCTGCAGAATATCGGCGATTACAACGGTAGCAGTTTTTTTCTACCATTATTATTTGCAAAACCAGTTTCATAGACTGGGCGCGCACTCAAAACTTGAGCGGGTTTTTATTGCCTGGAGAAAAATATGGTTTGGCAAAGAGCAGGGACAGTTGCAGTGCAGAATGGCAGCAACACTGTCGTCGGCACGAACGTAGATTTCGCCGCCAGCAGCCGGAATGGCGATTCATTTGTTGGCCCAGACGGGGCGACGTACGAGCTGGCGAACGTCGCAAGCTCCACGGTGATATCGATCCTGCCGCCTTACAAAGGTCCGACAGTCAGTGGCGCGGCGTACGCCATCATGCCCGTGCAGGGCTACGACAAGATGCTTTCTGACGCCTTCAATGCGCTGAACAATCAGTTTGGGGCGAAGCTGGCGGCGCTGGGTACCACTGGCAACTACGACATTCTGCCCGTGGTCAAGGGCGGCACCGGCAGCAACAGCGCATCTGGCGCGCAGTCGAGCCTTGGGCTTAAAGATGCCAGCGCGGCGCTATTGCTTGCAAACCTTGGGATAAGGGGGAGCGCAACAGGGTTCGGTATAAACGGTTTATATGTGGGATGGAATGGTGAGAGTGCGTCGGGGTCCGCGAACTTCATCGTAAACCGAGGCGGGGGCCTTGGGGGTTTCAGCTTTCGCAGTGTTAACAGCAACAATACGGAAAGCGGCCCGATCACGACGTTGTCTTATGAGGGCGTCCTCAACGTTCCCGGGGGGATTCAGCTAAACGGAAAGAACTTGGTTGAGCGAGGCTCGAACGCAAACGGTGACTATGTCCGACTAGCTGACGGCACTCAGATCTGCTGGAAGCGCATAACGACGGACGCTTCAAGCAACGCAATCGGGGCGATTTACGGCAGCGGTGCTTTCGGCGCAGGCCCGTTCCCAGCATCCTTTACCGAGATCCCCAAGATTGTCCATTCCGGGTACATCGCCTCTGGCACAGTCAATGCGATGTGGTCGTCTTGCTACAGCACGCCTTCGCAAACTAGCTGGGGTAACTATCGGATGCTGTCCGCTGGCTCCTACGGGGCGGGTTACATTGATGTTGTAGCAGTGGGGAGGTGGTTCTGATGATTATAAAGTTTTCACCACAGCGCAGAGACGATGAACTTACAGTCAGCAAACGAAGTGATGTGCTGACCATCAATGGAGAGCGCTTCGATTTTCGAGAGCTGCCAGAGGGCGCTGTTTTGCCGGCTTCGGCAGTTGAGTGCGAGTTTGTCGTAGGCGATGTCACGCGAAAAAATGGCGAGCTGATTGTTACGCTGCTTTTGCCTTACGGCCCTGATGCAACCGAGGCAGCAAAATTCCCCGCCGATATCGTCAGCCCGCCTGACGGAAACGTGAGTCTTCCCCAATGAAAAACATTGATTTCAGCAAGATGGTGACTGTCGAGCAGCGCGAGAAAGAAGACCGCCGGGCAACGCTTGAGGCTGTTTTGGCTTCTCGCCGGGCCGCGTACCTGGCCGAATCTGATCCGCTTCGCCTGGAGGCTGACTACGACGCAATGAGCCAGGGCCGTGAACCGGACTATGCGAAGTGGTTTGCGTCGGTTGCAGCCATCAAGGCGCGCTTCCCGCTTCCAGCGACCGATGACACTACCGATTCCTGATCAGCAACAGCACACCACGGCCGCCTTGTGCGGTTTTTTTTCGCCTGGAGAAAAGTATGCCGACCACAGAAACTCGAGGGGTGCGGAACAACAACCCTGGAAATATTGACTACAACCCGGCCAACGACTGGAAGGGTCAACTCAAGCCAGACCTAGCTATTGAGAAGCGCTTTGCCCGGTTCGACACGCCTGAGAACGGTATCCGCGCCTTGGGTAAGGCGCTGCTGACCTACCAGCGTAAGCATGGGCTGAAGACGGTCAAGGCCATCATCAGCCGCTGGGCGCCATCGGTGGAGAACGACACGGCCGCCTATGTGCGCGCGGTTGAGGCGAACACCGGGACCCGCCCGGGCGCCGAGGTGGACCTTTCGCAGCCCTTGGTGATGTCCGGTTTCGTCAAGGCGATCATCCATCATGAAAACGCGGGGTATGCCTATCCCGCCGCCGTTCTGGCTGAAGGCGTGCGGCGGGCGCTGGCATGACGCCGGTGCAGAAGCTGGTCGGTCTGGCTGTGCTGGTTCTGGTGCTGATGGCCGGCGTCTGCGGCGTGACCTGGCAGGTTCAGGATTGGCGCCTGGGCAAGAAGCTCGCCGAGCAGATCGCGGAGCAGCGCATTGCGCACCAGAAAGACCTGGACGCAATCACCGGCGAGGCCTGGCGTCAGCAGGCCGCCGAGCAGGACAAGCGGCTGGCCACCGAGCGGCAGCTCGCCACCCTGGACCAACAACACACCAAGGAATTATCCGATGCTCAGCGCAACCAGGCTCTTCTGCGTGACCACCTTGCTACTACTGAGTTGCGGTTGTCAGTCCTTCTCGACGCCACGGATCCAGCCAGTGGTTGCAACGTGCCTGCCGCCGCCGGCACCGTCGGCTTGGTTCATGCAGCCCGTAGAGCCCAACTTGACCCAGCGCATGCTCAAAGAATTATCGCCATCACCGACGACGGGGATAACGCCGTGATCGCGTTGCATGCCTGTCAATCGTACGTTAGGGCGATCAATCGCTGACCTACATTCGTGGGTGTGAAAATCAACATGGCTGATTCCGCAGTTTGTCAACGGGGCTTCATGGCGATTCGCCCGATCTGTCAACCTGCGCAAAATCGCAAGTTGGCTGCTCACGACAAAATCGACGCAAAATATTCCGGAAATTATTCCTGGTGATGCCTACGGTTTGGATTTGGTGTTCGTCGGCCGGACGCCGGGGGTGAGGAGGGCAGTTTTAGGCGTGGGACAATCCTGGGACACTAGATGTCCCAAATAGACATGAATGCAGATGATGCGTTATTAGGTGAAAGCCAATGGAAACAGGTGTTTCGCCCTTTTGGCTCAGCAAATTGGCAGATGATTAACGGATTGCAAATCCGCCTACGCCGGTTCGATTCCGACCTCGGCCTCCACTCTTAGAAACCCCGTAGATTAACGTCTACGGGGTTTTTTATTGCCTGCGATTTGGTCATCGCGTCCGCAACCCCGCTTTTTCGGGAAATTCAAGACGCCATTATCGGTATGCCTCTCCTCGATTGGACGTGGGATTGTGCTCGAGACCGAGGAGCCTGAGCATCCACTAACTGCCAAACGCGTACGTTTAAATCGATAGGGGTTATGCAGCAACGTAGGCAAGAACCGGCTGGAGGCAAGTGAGCGGCGGTGCCGAATCAAGCATGTCGGTAGATTCACACCATGGATAGCTGCGACCTTGAAGCCAATCCATTATTTTGCGCATATGCTGGGAAGGACACTCCAACATGTGTTCGATAACAATGGACAGTTGAATGGCCAGGCCGCTTTGCGGTGAAAAGACCCAATGATATTCCCCGCAACCTACGCGTAACTCTCCAGTCGCTTTTGTTGACATGCCAACCAGCCATTTGCACTTATGAACATTTGCTCCGGGCTTTGGAGGGTCACCGAAGCAGAATGTATAAATGTTCTCATATTGCAGGCTAAAGCCGCGTACCAGTACTTCAGCAATATCTTCGCGCCCCTGGACGTTGGGAGGAAATCGGATGCTGCTCGTCTTCACTAACACGTTAAGAGTTGCGTCTAGACTGAAAGCATGGCGCAACAAGTCGGGCCGATTTCCGTCCTTGCCAAAGATGTAGTTCTCAATCGCTTTGGTGGTGTTTTTCATGTACAAATCCTAGTGCTGCTGTAGGTAGGCTAATCGGATTCCGGGCGGATTATGGGTTAACCGAAACCTCCGCCTTCGCGGAGTTTGGTACATCAAATATCCTATCGAAGACCCATTGAAACGCCAGCGCGTAAAAGAAGAAGAAAACGAACAGCCCTAGGTCGGTGATCAGTGCAGCCCACCAAGAAATCTCCAGCCACCATGCCACCAGTGGTACCAACAGTAGAACTAGCCCACCCTCAAAACCCAGTGAGTGGAGCAAGCGCCTACCCAACGTGCGAGTACGCTGCGGCTGATGCGCTTCCCAGAATTCAAAAACGTAGTTAAACAGCACGTTCCACAGCAGCGCGCATACAGACAACATCAACGACAGCGCACCCGCATGAGCCAGGCCTTCGTCGTATATCAACGAGATGCTGGGCGACAGCACCGCAACAGCGATTGATTCATAGAGGATGGCTTGAAGAATTTTTCGCGAAGGTCCTTGCATGGTGTTTTCCGAAGGTTGAGTAGATCGAATACCCGCGACGGTATCGCTCCGTACACACCAGGAAAAATGAGATAAATTGAATACACATTAATTCAATTCACCTAGGGAACCATGTGTGTTTTCGACTCTTCCGCTTAACGCGTTGCGCACCTTCGAGGCGGCTGCGCGACTGGGTAGCTTTAAAGCGGCAGCAGAGGAACTCTCTGTCACCCCCGCGGCCATTTCCCACCAGGTCAAGACGTTGGAAACCCGCCTCGGAGCGCCGCTGTTTAAACGATCTGGACAAGGTGTGGCATTGACCGAAGAGGGTGAGTTGCTATATCGCCAGACTCATCGCGCATTATTAGACATTCGCAGCAGCCTGGAGGCCTTCTATCCGGACACTGTTCCCCAAACCCTGACCATTTCCACTACGCCGGGCTTGGCCGCAGCCTGGCTGATTCCACGGCTGGGTAGTTTCTATCGGAGCTTTCCGCAATTCAATGTGCGGGTCGATACACGTAACGAACTAGTCGATCTGCTGCGTGATTCCAGTGTCGATCTTGCTATTCGCTCGGTCAGCCGCGATGACCCGAAGTTGTTCTGTCAGGAGCTAATGAACGAGCAGTTCTCGGTTTACGGCGCCCCCGGTCTGGTGGCCTCGCTGAACGTAAATCAGATCGAACTGATCAACCTACACTGGAAAATTCCGGGAGCATTTTCAATAAACTGGGAGAGCTGGTGCGCGGCCGCAGAATGCCAGGCCTGGCTTGAAACGGCGCAGATGCGTGAGTTCGACGATGAGCATTTTGCTTTGAGTGCTGCAATCGCGGGTCATGGGCTGGTGCTGGCAAGCAATGTACTGGTAGCCGACAGCCTCAGGCATGGAGAATTAGTGGCCTATAGGCCAGAAGTCAGCCTGCTTGGTCCGCGTTACATTGCGGTGTGCGTGCCAGGGCGGGAGCGACAAGTACATGTGAGCGCGTTCCTGATGTGGCTGGCAGGTGCTGCTCTACAGGATGGATGACAATATTCGTTTGCTGCCCCTTACGACAGGCAGCAATCGACCCAAACCAGTCAGTCGAAACAGACCGGAATCGACCCTTAACGGTCTTTCGCTTTTGACAGTCTGAAAGTTTATGTAATCTCGCGAAATCCGTTCGCAAATTCGTTGTAATACCCGGGATACCTTTATGCAGACTGCTCAAACCAGGCTACTCGCGCTTGCACTGATAGAGATCAGGACGTTGCTTGCAGATTATCTGGGAAGTGATGTAGATGCTCCAATGAGCGTCCGTGTTGCGGCCCATATGGCCTATGCACTCCATAATGAGGCGGAGGCTACATACAGCAATGCTGACTTTCAACTCGACTGTGCGACCCAAAAAATAGCCGCAATTGATCAGATTCTTGGTGTTTCGGATGGAGCCGCATTGTTGAGTAGATTTGACGTCGAAGACAAAATCAATCCGGATGACGCCCAACCTGAATGACCGCTTCTGGCCGAAGGAGGAGTCTTAGATCTGCCCTCCATAGCAACTCCACTTGAATCACTCAGGCAACGACGAATACCTTTTGCGCCAGGTTTACCGGTTGTGCCGAGTGCTGTGACGTAGTCATGATCCATCCTCTGTTAGGTGAGGGTGCTGAAGCACCTGGCTTGTAGGGTCCTGCATGTCGGCCTCCTAAAGCTCGGCCCATTGCCCTCGATAACCCGTATAAATTCACCAATCAAGGATCGATAAAGTGGCACTTTGTGAGTGCTGACGTAATAAAAGCGGGGGCGTTTTTGGATGTAATGAACTACTCACGTCCATGGGTTTCTAAATTAATTAATCCATATTTGGTGAGCGACTGTGTCTAAGATCATTACCTATGAGACCAGTACGCATGAGCCTCTTCCCGCTGAGGCATTTGTATTCGGCACTGCGAAAGACCGTCTCGATTTCTATCGCCGAGAAATTCAGTACGAAACCACTCTGCTATCGAATCGAACAAATGCGAATCTGACGGCGCAATCGTTTTTGGTGATTGCGTTTGCATCCTCAATGGCCAATCTCAACCCGCAATGGGGCAACATCTTTACGTTGGTTGTGCCATTGCTATTGGCGTTACTCGGGGTTGTGAGTTCGCTGAATGCATGGCCAGGGATTCGAGCTGCTTACGCAATAATTGATCAGTGGCATTTCAAGCAAAGCAATCTGTTGCGCAGCGAGCCTGCAATGGGGCTTAACTATGATGATTCGCCCCTGTTCTGCGAAGCGTAATCCAGTCAAAAGGGGTATATAAAATCCCTTCAGTTTTCTATGAGAACCCCATGGCTTTTTGTGATTTTCTGGGTGGTTCTTGCAAGCTTTAGCACTTATATCCAGTTCTCGAATCCCGGTTTTTAAGCTGGGCTCGTGGCCAGGTTGATTGTGGGCCGCGATTTCGTCCGCATCGGGGTGTGTCTGCCCTGACTTAATCCGGCATACCGGCTGCCCGGGGAACCTTTCGGCCTATGTTTCAGATCACACTGCGATATGACTGATGCCGGGGAGGGCCAGGCGCTCGGGCCGTTATCGATAGGCTGTCGTGACGTAGGTTGTTCAGACTGGTTCACGGAACGTATGATCAGAACAAGCACCGTTTCGGGCGCTAAGACTCACACCCTTTGAAGGACATGAGCATGGAAAAGCACTTCGGTAATTCAGGCCTTTTCAAGGCTACTTCGTATCACTGCAACAAGCTCCTGAGCGGCGGTGTCGCTAACTGGGAGCTGAAAAATAGTGCGTTGAATACGAAGGAGTTTTTGATATGTCCAAAGAACTACTCGGAGTTTCTGCTCTAGGGTTAATGGTGGTCGGTGAGTTTTGTGCGATTTACAGTGAGGTAGTAACCGCCAAGCTTGCCCACACAGGGAGTGGCTCGTGGGAAGGGTTCGTACTTCCTGTTGCACTTATGTGTTTTGCAGGGCTTTGTCTGCTGGGTGCTTATTGGCTTGGATACGTTGCCGTCGGTGATATCTGGATCGTCACCGTGGTCTCGGTTACCTCTTTGTTGCTTCTGGAGCCCATTGTGGTCTGGTCTCTGTTTCATGAAGCACCAGGGCGAGGCGCACTCATTGGGTTCGTCTTGGGCGCTTTGGGCATGCTTTCCACTGTATTGCTTTAACTCACCCTTCTGGCCCAGCAATCAAATGCTGGGCCAATTCGCGCATCTGGATCAGCTCAAGCCGTTAATTCGGCGCACTCAGCTCGGCGCACTATTCGCCCCTTAGCCATTCGCCTTTCCGACATCCGGTGTGGTGCTGACGTGGATTTGTCACCGCCGGCTATAATGGTTGGTTTCGTCACGGCGATCATCCACCACGAGAACGCAGGCTATGCCTATCCTGACGCCGTGTTGGCGCAGAAGCGGTCAGCCAGAAACCGCCATATTTCACAGGGCCAGCGCGTCCTCTTGTCGGGTAAAGCCGCAAGATTGATGCATTGATACAACGGGTTCACAGTTGTTTTGCAAACCGTTCAACCGCACCTAAAACTTCTCGGGCGCCAGATTGAATTTCCAGTATCACGCTTCCTGCTTGTTGAGCCAGCATCAGCCCTTGCTCCGCCTGGGAACGACTGCTACCCATGTTTGCTACGGCTTCATCGACTAGAAGCTGATTTTTTTGCACGACTGCAACGATCTCCTCAGTCGCATTACTCGTTCTTCCTGCAAGTTGCCGTACTTCGTCTGCGACAACCGCAAACCCTCTACCTTGTTCGCCTGCGCGCGCCGCCTCGATTGCCGCGTTCAATGCTAATAGATTAGTTTGAGCAGCGATTCCACCGATAGTTTGTACCATCGAGCTGATCAGATAAGACTGCTTACCCAAGGCTTCAATGCCTTCCGAAGCAGACGATATTTGGTCGACAATTTTGTTCATTGTGCCGACCGTTTCCTGAACAACTTCTGCTCCCCGATTTGCAGAAATATCAGTTTGCTGTGAAATGTCGTAGGCCGTGCTAGCAGCAGAACTAATCTCTTGTTCGCGCTGAACTTGATCGGTGACCACGGTGGCGAACTTTACAATCTTGTAAAGTTTTCCTCGGGTGTCATAAACAGGGTTGTAGGTAGCTTCAAGCCAAATTTCCCGGCCAGAACTATCTATTCTTTTGAATCGGTTTGCTACGAAATTTCCGTCATTCAGCGTTTTCCAAAACTGCTGGTATTCTGAGGAAGAAGTATAGGCGGGCTCACAAAATAAGCTATGATGCTTCCCCACTAATTGTACAAGTGAATAACCCACTGCATTTAAGAAATTATCGTTCGCGGTGATAATCTTTCCCGACGTGTCGAATTCTATCACTGCGGTAGATCTCAGCAGCGCTTGGATGAATTCGCTATTTTCACGTGACTTGTCTATAGAGTCTGTGGCATCTATTCCATAACAAGCCATATGGGTTGTACGACCACTTTCATCTTTGATTGGGCACCAAGCTGCGTGTATCCAAACCATTCGACCGTCGGCTGTGATGTATCTGTAGTCATCGCTGACTGATCGTCCTTCAGACATCGCACGCATAAAATTTTTATAACAAGAAAGGTCTTTGACATACGAGGGTGATAGGGTGCCTAGTGAGGCGCCAATTAATTTAGTTTGTTCGTAACCTACTAGTTTCGCGAAATTTTTATTGATGCAGGTAATCGTCAGGTTGCTATCGACAGTCATGGTGACCATTTCAGCACTTACACCGTCTTGTAATGCTTGCTGCCTTTTGACTTCACCCTTTAATTCCATTAGCTCTTTTTTTAAGGTTTTGTTGAACATATAGATGCCCGAGGTAAGGTTGTGTGGGCCCTAAGGCGAAGCCATCGCAGCTAAAATTAAGTTAGCTAGCTAAGCGCTTGGGTGGTTCGATGGTTTTAGCTACTTTTCAATTGTAGTTGACCTCTTGTACACGTGTTAAAGATTTTTGAAACCCATTATTCTGTGTGTCCAACCAAGGCTGTCTTTGTACTGAGTGAGGTTTATCTATTCAGTTGGGTGTTCAGCTTTCAATAAGCACTCAAAAGCGTTATTCCATTTTGTATTAAGTGCTGCAATAAAGTGCGCATCGCGGATGCGTTGAATGTGCCATGCTCCGCATGGGTACCTATGATGCTCTTACACGCGTTTTCAACTCTGTAGAAGCGTGTGCCATCCGTTCCGTGTTTGATATGTTTTATCAAACTGACTTATTAAGACCTGCGGGCCACGTCAGCGGCTGAAGCGCTTGATCGGATTTCTCGGCCGGACGTCTATTCCACCAAGCTGGCTCAACGTTGATCGAATGCACGCAAGTACTGCTCTGGCACAAGTGCTGGTCAGCGTTTTTCTCGGGCGCTGTGATCGTCAAAGTCGAAATCGGTTTGCAGGGATCTTTGCCCGGCAGCTGCCGAAGGTATGCGCAGTTGTGGCCCATGGATTATCTCCAGTAAGGCGCCGCCCTCCGTTACCGGTGGTGGCAATTCAGTCCTCGGAGAAGGCTCTCCAGATTTCGCTCCCCTTCTTTAGTCTGCGCGCCAGCCTTAAGCCCTCCCCGGATGAGCTTTTCAGCCGCCGGACGTTCGAAGAGTCCCGCCCAGGCATCGTGCTCGCGGCGAAAGCCTTCCCGCAGGTCTGTTCTGGGCACTGCTTTTTTTGCGGCGGCGATTACCCCTTCGGGCAGTGCGGCGATGTTGCGCGCCAGCCGATCAACGAAATCGTCAAGTTGGTCTGCAGGTATCGCTCTGTTGATCCATCCATAACGTTCTGCCGTTATTGCGTCGATGAGATCGGCGCCAAGTATCACTTCAAGAGCTCGGCCGCGTGTCATCCGACTAGGAAGGTATTGAGTCGCTCCACCCCCTGGGGTGATGCCCATCAACGCTTCGCATTGGGCAAGTCCTGCTCGGTCTTCTGCGGCAAATACCATGTCGGCTGCCGAGATGAACTCTGCGCCACCCCCGCGCGCCAATCCGGCGAGCTTGATAATTGTTACCTGTGGCTGATCTCGCAGCAGCTCGCCGAATGCCTGGAACGGGTTGAGAGCCTCTGGAGACTCATGAACAAAATCGTCAAACGCGTGCGGCTCGTCGATTAATGTCATATCGACATGCGCTATGAAAAACTCTGGGTCCGCACTCTGGAATACCAGCACGCGGCTGTTTGTGTCATCACGAGCGCGAAGGAGAAAGCGCTGTATCTCGCCCATCAAAGATACGTCGAGTACGTTCACTGGCGGATTATTAATTGTGATCGTCGTAACGCCATTAGCGTTGGAAATGTGAAGTTTGCCGACGTCTGTATCTGTCATCTGAGTACTCCTTGGTTAGGTGCGCTAATGATCTGATAGTATTTATTGGTTACTTGGAGTCAATTACGCACCTGAAGCATCCTAGGTGTACTGGAGGATACCAATGGAAGATACTGACCCGATCTACCGCGCCGATTGTCCAAGCCGCGTGATACTCGATCAGATAGCAGATAAATGGTCGATGATGGTTCTGGCTGTATTGTGCGAGCCCTGTCGCTTCAATGCCATCAAGCGTCGTCTCGATGGCATCACCCAACGCGTGCTGACCCAGACGCTACGCAAACTGGAGCGCAACGGAATGTTGACGCGTAGAGTTCTGGATGGACGAGTGCTTGGTGTCGAGTATGCCCTGACACCACTGGGTAGCTCGTTGCAGGGGGCATTCTCGGTTCTGTTCGACTGGACAGTCGAGAATATGGACGCCATTCAAGACTGCCGACGTAGCTATGACGCAGCTGAAAAAAAAGAGCGAATTATGAACTGTTAAGTTACCCACTACGTGGCTTGGTTGGGCCTGCGCGGCTTACTGGCCATGATCCGTATGCGTATTTGAAGGAGGTACTGGCGCGGCTGCTGACGCAACGGGCGAGCGAGATCGCCGAGCTGTGGCCGCATAACTGGAAGTCGATTCAGTCTTTAGAAGCATGAGCGTTCGCGCTAGCCTGTGCATCAACAACTAAAATTTCGGTGAAACCCTCGCTCAAGCGTGGAGGCTGAAGTGCTTTAAAAACGTTTCTAATGGCATTCTCAGGAACCATCTCATCATCAGGGCGCAATTGATTACGTGCCAAACAGTCTTCCAGCGAAGTAGTGAACCAAGTAGCTACTGCATCTACCCCATGCTTCTTGGCTGCCTGTATGAGCGATTCACGCTCACAGCGCTGAACCAGGATGGCATCAAAGATTACAGCGCCAGGCTCAACTAAACGCGTCGATTTGGCCCAAGTGCTTTTTCCTGCACCCTGAGCGCCTATCAACACATACAGACGAGAAGGCTTGGGAGTCACTAGCAGAGCCTCTGATAGGGCAAGGTGAGCCCTCTGCCAAGCCAGTCTATTTAGCTCAGCATTAATAATGCGGCCATTCTCCGTCTGTAAGAAGTGATCAGGATTGATGTGCATGAAGACGGCCGGCCAGGAAAGGCGTGAATGTAGCATTTGAACGCAGGGGTGGCCGGAAACTGTTTTTAGGCAGGAGTTCGGAAAGGTCGGCCCTATGCCGTGAAAATTTACGTCTTACACAACAGCATCGAAGGTGTGTTAGCCAGGGGGGCGTCATGGCTCCGAGATGGAGTTGTTTACCGGATCGCTTCGCAGTGGCAAACGGGCAGCGGCGATCATGAGTCTGATCCAGTCGCTGCCAACGCAGCGCGCCAGTGATATTGATCAACTTCTCCCACATCAATGGATGCAGGCCTGACTTACGCGCTGTAAGTTGGACGGACGCTTAGCGATCTAGTCGTGAGACGTTGCTTGTAACGCGGAAGATTACTCAGGCGCTTCTGGACCTACTGGAATCGACACGGGAATTTGCCATGACGGCTTTTTGCCATCTTGACTGTCGAACATTCGACGCGCTTTGCGGAATTCCTCGGCGTTCTCGACTACCCAAGTCCAGATAGGGGACATACGGATCAACAGTCCCAGGCCCAGCGGCGTCAGCTCATACTCGACCCGGGGCGGAATTTCACCGAACTCCCGCCGAATCAGTAGACCATCGCGCTCCATGGCGCGTAGTGTCTTCGTCAACATTCGCTGAGTTACACCCGCCATCTGCCTTTTAATCTCGGCATGGCGCATCTTACCGTAGACACCTAACGCATGCAGAATGCCCAATGACCAGCGGCTACCTGCGTGAGCGAGGACTTCGCGCCTGACGCCATCATCATCTTCTCTTAGCGTTTGGCAGATAGTTTCTGCCTGCTTAAGAGTTTCATGATCGGTCATTTCTCCCCCTGGTATCACACGTGTGCCTTCTTACGAGCGCTGCCGAATCGTGCAAGCATTCGCTCATCTTACAGGCAATAGGTCTCAGGAGAAATCATGACCAAAGTGACCCAGCTTCCCCCCCAATCAATTCTTGTTCTAGGCGCAGGTGAACTGGGTCTTCCGGTTTTACGCAATCTTGCGCGGGTGGCAAAGCGTACGCCCGGCTCCAAAATCAGCGTCCTGCTCAGGGATTCGACCATCAACACTCAGGTGCCGGAGAAAAAGGTAGAAATCGATGAGCTTCGCAGTCTAGGCATCCAAATGGTCGCCGCAGACCTGGTGAATGACTCAATTGATCAGCTGGCTGAAGTGTTCGCACGGTTTGATACCGTAATAGGCTGTGCAGGCATGGTCGCGGGTCGAGAAACCCCGATGAAGTTGGCTACAGCCGCGCTCAAGTCCGGCGTGAAGCGCTACTTCCCATGGCAGTTTGGCGTCGATTTTGAGGTGATCGGTCGGGGCAGCCCCCAGGATCTATTCGATGCTCAACTCGATGTGCGCGAGTTGCTTCGTGCCCAAGACAAAACTGAATGGGTAATCATCTCGACGGGTATGTTCACCAGCTTTCTTTTCGAGCCTGTATTTGAGGTAGTGGACTTCGAAAACGACACAGTGAACGCCCTAGGCAGTCTTGAGAACAGCGTGACGCTCACGACACCAGACGACATCGGTACGCTGACAGCGGAAATCGTTTTCTTTGAGCCTCGCTTGCGCAATCAAATTGTCTACCTTTCTGGCGACACTGTGACGTATGGGCAGGTTGCGAACATCCTTGAGCAGGTTCTGGGACGCCCATTCAAACGTAACGTATGGACTGTTCCGTACCTAATCCAGGAATTGGAGAAAGACCCCACTCATCACATCAAAAAGTACCGCGCTGTGTTCGCACAAGGTAGAGGAGTGGCGTGGCCTAAAGCTGCCACTTTCAACGAGCAACAGTCGATTCAGGTCACCACCGCCGAGCAATGGGCTCAGAAAAACCTGCAGGCACTTTAACGCACAAGCGCGTAGCTGAATGATCCTGCGCCAGGGAATTACCTGCTGAGAAGCTCATTGGCCTGATAGTGGGCGTTGATGACTAAGACTGAAAAGTGGAGCGCGGGATTCATAGTCCGATGCCACGCCGTTTATTTATCGTACTCGTACGCTCTGCCGAAGTTTGAGGCGCTCTAAAACGACGCGCTGTCGAGATTTTAGAACTCACAGCCTGAATCAAGGTGACTTCACCGAACGCTTACTCAGCGTCGACGGCAATAACGCAGTAACCGCATTGCTGGCTTGGCAGGCGTATGTGAAAGCGTTGAGTCGAGAGCAGGGTTGCCAACGTTCAGTTTGGCTGTGCCGTCTGGAACTAATAATCTGCGGCCTCACTCTTACCTTCACCTAGTTAACCTGAGTAAAAACATGAGCATAGGTGCAAGGCTGAAGAGTGAGAGGCTTCGGCTTGGAATCTCCCAAGCTGAGATCGGGAAGTGGGGGGGTGTCGAAGTGAATGCTCAGGGGCGTTACGAGAACGATATAAGGTTCCCCCGCGCGGATTACTTGGCTGCTGTTGCAAAAGCCGGCGTTGACGTGCTCTTTGTCATCACCGGGCAGCGCACACAGAATGGCAGTACGGACTCCCTGAAGGCGGCTGAGGCACTGGACAGCGCAACTGAGTGCTTGGAAAAAGCCAAAGAACTTATTCACTGAACCCCCTGAGGCGCGCAGTGCTGAGCGAGGCACTCAACGCCCTTAAAGTGCACCTCGCCTGCCGCCTCCGTACGGCGAGGCCTTAGTGAATGGCCGAGGTACGTTGAGTGGGCGCTGGATCAAATTTGGAAACCTCCTGAACCCAGAAGCGCCGATACTTGGTCTGGTCAGGCGGGACGGGCTTATGAAGAGACCAAGAGTGCTCGGCATTCAAGGCGTCTCGATAAGCCTGCCACTCCTTCGCTTCAGCAACATCCGTAGCGCTTTTTTTGTCCTCAAACCAACCTAAAATGTAGACCTCACCTTGATCTCTTCCATGCTCTACCAGTAAGTAAATATCTTTCATAACCTAAGTCCACTGCCACATTTCTCAATTCCCCCGACTCGGGGCGCTTCTTTACAGGGTATCGGCCCACGCTTGCACTTGTTGAGACTTATTGCGCCGCCCATGCCCGCGTGGGGGGCCGTGCTGGCTGTCCTGACGCTCGAAAACCCTCCACGATCTGCGCCATGCCTGTTTTGTTGCTGACTTTATGAACTACGCTCGTCGTGTCGTTCGTAGTGCGAACATAGCGTTTGGAACGGTCACCATGGATAAGCGCCTTGCAGGTCTATCGTTTCTGCTCACCCTCGGATGGGTCGCCACCGTGGTGTCTGTGATGTGGTATTTCTACGACAGTTAGCCGGCGGGCCGGAGCCGTTCAGCCTGTTTCAGCGTGAAGCGCAGGCACAAGAGTTACCGTGTTATCCGGATTAAAGCCAGGTTTAGTGGTGCTCAACCAAGGTTTGACACCCGGCAAACTCTGGGTTTGCCGGGATTGCAGAGCGTTTAAGGCATCAAGACTGAGTCTACAACGTGGATCACACCGTTGGACTGCATCACGTCGGCGATGCTGATACTTGCCTTACCGCCCTTGGCATCCACCACCCAAAGCTTGCCGTCGTGCAGTTTGATATTCAGCGACTCACCTTGCACGGTTTTCAGCACAACGGTGCCGCCGTTCTTCTTGGCGTCGGCCATCAGTTGTGCCGATGTGTGAGTGCCGGGCACGACGTGGTAGGTCAGGATTTTAGTCAGGTCGGCTTTGTGTTCTGGCTTGACCAGCGTGTCGACGGTACCTGCCGGCAGCTTGGCAAAGGCTTCGTTGGTTGGCGCGAATACGGTGAAAGGCCCTTTGCTATTGAGCGTATCAACCAACCCGGCAGCCTTGACTGCTGCTACGAGTGTGGTGTGGTCCTTTGAATTGACCGCATTCTCTACGATGGTTTTGCTTGGGTACATCGCTGCGCCTCCGACCATCACTGTGTCGGCGGCAACGCTGAGTGTTGCAGTGACGCTGAGAATCGAGAAACAGGCTGCTGCAGCAAGTTTTTTGTAAAAAGCGTGCATGATGTATCTCCTTGGCTCTTATGCCCTCCGAGTGAGGGTATTGAATCTACGAGCCAACCATCAAAGTGGATGCACGGTTTCATAAAATAATTGTGTGAAGGCGGTGAATGGGTACATCACTGCAAAGCCTGTACGTTCGTAATGATCACGAAAAATACTCAGCCCGGCTGCGCATTGAGCTTTTTTGCATCTCGCCCTCAGTGCTACAGTCTTGAAAAACCACTGTATTGAAGGAAAAACCGGTGCTGGAGCTCTTTTCGGATCGACTCCATATGCGGCAGTTGTCTTCAACTGACTGGGCGCTTTTTCTACAGCTACATACTGACCCGAAGGTGATTGAGTATGTGTGCGACCACCCTGCGGAACATAGCTTACGAGAGAAGTTTGCATGCAGGCTTCCTGAGTGGACGCCAGATTCCGATCATTGGTTGTGCCTTGTCATCTGCGAGCGACATAGCGGCCAGCCTGTAGGTGTCACCGGCTTAAAGATGACCCGCAATGGGGCTGACGCGCCAGGAGCCGAAGTCGGCTACCTTCTTTTGTCGCAGCAGCACGGCAAGGGATATGGTGTCGAATCACTGAACAGCGTGATTGCCTATGCAGATGAAAGCTTGAGGCTCACTGCACTCCAGGCCACGGTAACAGCCGGGAATATTGCGTCATGTCGCGTGCTTGAGAAGTGTGGTTTTTCGCTGGAAAGCCGTGTTCCGAATGCAGTGCGAATCAATGATCAGGTATTTGAAGACTTGATATACACGCGTTCTATCGCCGCGAGCGTGGGTCACTCCTAGCCCCAAGTTCAGACGTTTTCTCCCTGAGCCCTCGCAAGTTCTACCGCCGCCGTAATTGCCGCTCGGGCCTGAGGGCTGTTTTTCCAGCACGTCGAACCCAATGCCGCAGACGCTTGCGCGAGGATGTCGCTCACGTGCGCTTTACCAAGTTCTTCCATCGACTCGATACCCATCTGCTCCAGCCGAGCAATGACGGTCGGGCCTACTCCCTTGAGCGCGAGCAAAGCGGTTCTTTCTTCCATTGAAAATGGCATCCGTAAACTCCTTATTTAACCGTGAATACGTGTTCGACCTGATGGGTTTTCATTCGGCCTCATGCCTGATAACACGTTGCTCCTTAACTTCCCCCGCATACCCACCAATCTTCTCCTGCTGAGCCGTCAGCAACGCACAAATCTTCATTAACGCGACTGCCTGCGCAGGCGTTTTAGCGCCTGCCGCCATGGCCGTCAGCTCAACCACCGACCAGCCGATAACCGCCGCCGCATCTTCAAGGTCATAAAACAATTCCTGCTGAGCAGTCCTCGGCCCATCGAGGCCTTGTATCAACTCTTCCATCTACTTCACCGCCTGCCGTTGCTTCAACGCCAATCCCATCACCACCATGCCGATTTCAGCCAGGTCAGTTTTGAATGGGATCTCGCCGATTTGATTGAACCCAAATGCCTCATAAAAGCCTCGGGCATTCAGGTTGGTCTTGAGTACATCCAGCCAAAGCAACGTTTCCCCACGAGATTGCGCCTGCTCACAAATGAACTGCAGAAACTGCTTCCCATACCCGTGACCTGTGGCTGATTTGAGCAGGTAGATTTTTTGCAGCTCCGCCCCCAACACCCCGGTAATAGGGCTGGGGGTTGACCAGTTAACCTTGGCAAACCCTACCGGTTTACCGCCACTGTCAGAGGCTATAAGCCACACATGCCGCTCGGTCGCTTCAAGCGAATGGCTCAGGGCGCTGGCTGAAAAGTCTTGATCGAGAAAACTCTGCATGCCGGCAGGCGACCAGATGGCGGAAAAGTGCTCGCGATAAGTCTCACAGCCGACCTCACGCAGGCTGTCGATATCGGCTTTTGTCGCTTGGCGTAAGTGAATCATAGGCCGCTCATTTGCCCCCAGTCACATCAAGGAACGTCCCGGTAATAAACGACGCTTCATCGCTCGCCAGCCACAATACCGCCCGTGCCACTTCTTCAGGTTGGCCGCCTCGGCCCATAGGGATGGAGTCCTTGACCCGATCGACCCGGCCCGGCTCGCCGCCGCTGGCGTGCATGTCGGTGTAGATGTGCCCCGGCCGGACGCAGTTGACGCGGATGCCGTCGCGGGCAACTTCTTTGGCGAAGCCGATGGTGAAGGACTCCAGGGCGCCTTTTGAGGCGGCGTAGTCGATGTATTCATGTGGGCTGCCGAGCCGCGCCGCCCCTGAGGACAGGTTGATCACCACGCCACCGCGACCGTTGTGGCGGTGGGACATGCGCTTGATGGCGTGCTGGGAGCACAGCATCGGGCCGATGGCGTTGACGGCGAAAATACGTTGCATCCGTGCAAAGTCGAGGTCTTCCAGGCGCGATTGCGGCCCCAGTATGGCCGCGTTGTTGACCAGTACATCGAGGCGCCCGAACTCACGGTCGATCGCGGCGAATAACGCGGCGACTTGCTCCGGGTCTGCGCTGTCGGCGCGTATCGCCAGCGCTCGACGCCCGGTGGCTTTCACGTCGTTGGCCACGGCGAGAGCTGCGGCTTCGTCAGACACGAAGCTGATTGCTACATCGTAGCCGCGCTCAGCCGCCAGGCGCGCAGTGGCTGCGCCTACGCCGCGACTTCCGCCGGTGATCAGGATGACGGGGGCACTCATGGTGTGATCCTTTGCTGGGGACAGGAATGGGCGGCCTCCGCCGATAAAATGCAGGCTCATGGTAGTCGATTTCCGAGTCGACGCTTGCTTACAGCGGCCATCGATTCCACATGGAGAGTCGCAGGGGCCGGTCGCCAGCGCGCAAACCTGGCTGGCGGGTATCGCGCATGCGCGCCTGGAAATACTTGAGGGTGTGGGGCACCTGCCGATGGTCGAGGCCAGCGCCAGAACCACCGCACACTGTCGCAAATTGCTCGACAAGGCCAAAGTGTATGCCTTGATCTGTCCCTAGCTGTACGGGGCGATGGGCTGCGCAAACCACTACTGTCGCAGGCATACCACCGTCGTTCGGATGCCGCACCATGTTCATGTCTACCAGCCTGCTGTCAGCCTTTGTGCTGTTCGCCTTTGTGTCCTCGATCACGCCTGGCCCCAACAACACCATGTTGCTGGCGTCGGGGGTGAACTTCGGGTTTCGCCGCTCCATGCCCCATGCGTTGGGGATCAGCATGGGGTTCATGCTGCTGGTGATTTCGGTGGGCCTGGGCCTTGGCGAAGTGTTCAAGCTGTTCCCGTGGGCTTACACCGTGTTGCGCTATGTGGGCGCGACGTATTTGTTGTACTTGGCGTGGAAGATCGCGACCGCAGGTGGCATGTCCGACAGCAGTGACGAGCACGGCAAACCCATGACCTTCCTCGGCGCGGCGGCGTTCCAGTGGGTCAACCCCAAGGCGTGGATC
This sequence comes from Pseudomonas sp. ArH3a, assembly GCF_022648765.1. NCBI lineage: Bacteria > Pseudomonadati > Pseudomonadota > Gammaproteobacteria > Pseudomonadales > Pseudomonadaceae > Pseudomonas > Pseudomonas sp. ArH3a. Next base: position 3,727,157 of record NZ_CP080330.1, on the reverse strand, counting down.
ATGGCGTTGGGGGCCATCACCACCTACACGCCAGCGGAAGGTTATGTGACCAATGTGTTGGTGATCGCCCTGGTGTTTGCGGTGGTCAACCTGCCCAGCGTGTGTGTATGGGTGGGTTGCGGCACCGGCCTGCGCAACGTGTTGCGCGAGCCGCGCTGGATACGGGTGTTCAACGGGTCGATGGCGGGGTTGTTGGTGCTGTCGCTGTACCCGATGCTCTTTGCCAACTGACAGCGCCGCGCACAGCCGCCCAACAGTGCGGGCTTAAACGGGCGAGATGGTCGCCAGCAAGCCAATACCAATGGTCAGCACCAAAAAGCCGAACAGGAAAAGTGCCATCTTGGTCATAAGACCTCCGAAAGGAAGAGGGCGGCAGGAATCTTCCTGCCGGGAATGGGCCTATTGTCCGCTTCGAACAGTTTTCAATACAGGCGCAGATAGCAAAGAAAAAACCGTATCAGATTGGGCCGTGACGGCTTAACTGCGGGCTCGGGAGGCGGGCGCGTTTATGAAGATCAGCAGTAAATTGATCCCGGCAGCACGTGCCTTGCGCGATTTTGGCACCGGTGCTGGTGCCGGCCGGCAGCTACTTTATGTTGGGTGATAACCGCGATAACAGCGCGGATTCACGCTATATCGGCTTTGTGCCACGCTAGCTGCTGATCGGCCGCGCGCACCCTGTGCTGGCGGCCGCGCAGATCCTGGATAACTGGATGCCACGTTTTCGTCGATTCGGCGCGCTAATCCTCTAAGATGACGCCCATTGCATCTACAACAAAAGTGGGCTGACCCTCGATGGAAAGACGCCAGTTCAGCGGTGGCATGAAAGGCAAAAACCTGCGCTACCTCAATGAACCCCCCCAGCAGCCTGCAGCGACCACGCGTGTCGGCTTCTTGCTGCTCGAACACTTCTCCCTGCCCGCATTCACCCAGACCCTCGACACCCTCATCACCGCCAACCTGCTGCGCCCCGAATTGTTTGCCACACGTACCTTCGGTTGCTGCGAGGGCGAAGTCATCAGCGACCTGGGCCTGGTGATCCGCCCCGATGCGCGGCTGGAACTGTCGGCGCTGGCGCAACTGGACTTATTGGTGGTCTGCGGTGGCTTTCGCACCGAACTCAAAGCCTGCGATGAGTTGATCCAACTGCTGCGCACCGCCGCCGAACAGGCTGTGGGGCTGGCCGGGTTATGGAATGGCGCCTGGTTCCTCGGGCGCGCCGGCCTGTTGCAGGGCTACCGCTGCGCCATCCACCCGGAACATCGCCCGGCACTGGCGGAAGTCGCCAAGGCCGCCCAGGTCACCAGCGAACCCTACGTGATCGACCGTGACCGCCTGACGGCCTCCAGCCCATCAGGCGCCTTTCACATGGCCCTGGACTGGATCAAAACCCTGCATGGCAAGGCGTTGGTCGAAGGCATCGAAGACATCCTGTCGTTCGAAGAGTCGCGCTACCGGCGCATCAAACCCACCGAAAACGTCTGCGTCAGCGCGCCGCTGCGTGAAGTGGTCAAACTGATGGACGCCAACCTCGAAGAACCGCTGGAACTGGACCAACTGGCAGTCTATGCCGGCCGCTCGCGGCGCCAGTTGGAGCGGCTGTTCAAGGAACAACTGGGCACCACACCGCAACGCTATTACATGGAACTGCGCGTCACCGAGGCGCGGCGCTTGTTGCAGCACACCGAGCTGTCGCAAGTGGATGTGCTGGTGGCGTGCGGGTTTGTGTCACCGAGCCATTTCAGTAAGTGCTATAGCGCGTATTTCGGGTATAGGCCGTCGAAGGAAAAGAGACGGGTGAAGTAGCACGGATAAAACGCAACGACGAAAGCTTGGTGGCCAAGTAGGCCTGTGCGGGGGCCACAGGCGAACTTGCCAATACCACCAGGCTCAATGTTTGCCCGGCTAAATCCAAGGTGCCACAGAGTGTCGAAACCTCGCCTGCCTGGGTATTGGTGACGGTCAAGCTCACGGATTGAAACGCCAGCTTGCTGGAGACGGCGTTGATATCGGTAAAGCCGGACACTTCGACAAAGACGCCGCCCGAGGTTAACCGCCCCTGGACAATGCCAAAGCGATGCTGGGAGTCAGCCTCAACCGTCAATGACAGGAGCGTTTCATCGCTGGCGACCCAGCGCCCGCTTAAATCGTTATCAATCGATATCGATTCGATCGGCGCACAGGGAGTGGCGAGGGAGGGCTGTGCCACTCGACGATAAACCAGCTTGTCGATGTAATTGCCTCGGTTCGCCAAGTCAGGGAACTCACTGGACGCGACCAGCAGGTGCGACAGGGCCAGCACATCGCCTTTGTCACCCGTACTCAGCTGCCCGCTTAATCCTGAGGCCCACTGCCAACTGGGGTCGCTCGTTTCATTGCCAAGGTCGTGCCACTCAATCGCCAATGCCAACGGCTGGTTTTTCAGCCGTGTCGCGCCAGGCCCCAGTAAAGAGCCAGAGATTGCGTAATGGCCCGTTGAGCCGGTTGACGATTGGTACGTGCCGAAGACGTGCTGGCCTGAGACCTCCAGGGTCATCAACGAGCCATAGTCGTTCTGCCAGGTCCCGGCGACTGAGACAGTTTCTTCGGCACTGCGCGGCGGGGCGGCGCTGCCATCAAGCACTGTTCGTTTGCCAGGGATGAAAGGCGTCGAAGACGATTGCGTAATGATCTTGGGGCCATCAGGCCGGTTGAACAGCCAGACGCCCACCGGGGCCAGCGAATAAACAGTGTTAGAGCATTTCACCACTTGGTACTCATACACCGTATAGCAATGCTCCATCACCACCGACCCTACCAGTACCAGGTCGGTGAGACCCAGTGGCGCGAACTGCGGCAGCACCTGATTTTTTTGCGGGCCTTCTTCGATCAGGCAGTTGTAGAGATCGGCGCCCAGGGTGATTTCACCGTCGGCGAACCCCAGTACCACGTTGGGTTGATCGCCCAAGGCCATGCGAGCCAGGGTCTGGCGCATCAACCTGTCGTCGCCCTTGAACCGCGAAGAGCCGGAATCGATAGCGAACTTGAGGTTGGACGCCAGTTGTTCTGAGCCTACCGAATAAGACGTCAGTTCGGCTGACCAGATGTACTCCACCCCAGGCAACGCGGTGTAGACGGACCAAGGCAAAAACACGCATGCGCCTTTGGTTTTCAGCGGGTCAACCGCGCCCATACGGCAGGTGCCGTTGTGCGCATCGGCGTTCCAGTCAAATGTCACAAACGGGTAGGCGGGGTCGAGTTGCCCTTCACGCATCAACGTCTGGAGCACAAATGAATGACGGCCTTCCACATAAGCACTGCTGCAAGGCAGGCCTAGCCCGCCATCCCAGTCCAGTTGCTTGAATTGCTCACCCTCATAGGCTGCGGCCAAAAACAGCTGAGTGTCCAATTGAGCACCAGCAGGCGTGGTCAACAGGTCTGAGGCGGACTCGACCTGCATCGTGCCCCAAGGGCCAAAGCTGTAAGGCCTGCGCAGGCAATCGTTAAAGCTTGCGGTGCTGGAGGCATGAACGTCAAAACGCCCGCCCGCGAAATGCACACATTGATCATCCGGGCAGAGCGTCGACGTAACCCAGTTGATATTGGTACCTGTGTCGATAGCGAACTTCAGCGTTTGCGCCGGCGTGCCGAGTTTGAGCGGGCAATACCACGGGGTCGCGCCGTTGTTCTGAAAAGGCCCGCGCTGCATGGGGAAAACCAGGCTGCTTGGCGAGGGTCTGTTAGCCATGGGAACTCCGTTTCCAAGGGGATGGGGGCTGCGACTGATGTCGGGAGCCGTCTAGGGGCAGTATTCAATCCGGGTTTGCTGCCGGCGACTGCCAGCAGCGTGCCTTGGAGTGGGTCGGACTCGACGCTCAAACCACCGGCTTTAGCGCAATGCCTCGCCTTCCGTTTCGGGGATGAAGGCGGCGAGCACCACCGTGACCAGCAAAAACGCGTTAATGAGGGTGGCGGTCAGGTTGAACGAGGAGCCATAGGCGATGAGCGCGCCGATCAGCGACGGCGCCGCCACATTTGCCAGGCGCTGGGCGAAAATGGCCCAGCCATAGCCCAACGTGCGCAGGCTCGTCGGGTACAACTCGCTGACCCACGTGCCCCATACGCCCCAGGCGCCAAGGCTGAAAAACGCCAGGGCGAAGTTGCTCAGGTAGAGCATCTCCAGGCTCTGGGCGTTGGCAAAACCGTAACCGGCGAGTACCGACGCGCTAATGAAACTCACGATGACTTTTTTACGCCCCAGACGACCGGTCAAATAAGACGCCGCCATGTAGCCCGGGATCATGCACAGCGCCGACAGCGCGATAAAACCGTAGCTTTGCGGCAGGCTCAGGCCGCGCTGTTGCAGCAACGTCGGCAGCCACGTTTGCAGGCCCCAGTAACCCCACGAAAACGTGAAGTTGACGGTGATTTGCAGCAGGCTGACCTTGAGCAGCGCAGCACTGAATACATCGCGCTGGCGACCGGAAGTCGTACGATCAACCTGCAGTTCACACGTTTTGGGTATAAGCACCGTGCCCTGACTCAACGTGTAGATCGTGGCTTTAGCGTCTTCCTGACGCCCCACGGACGCCAGCCAATAAGGCGACTCTGGTACCCAGCGCGCGACGGCAATTGCCCACAAGCCGCCCAGCGAACTCAAGACGATAATGGCGCGCCAACCTTGCGGCAGCAGCCACACGGTGGCGCCCAACGCCAGCAACATACCGATCGGCCAACCTGCTGCGAGGTACACCGTTAACGCACCGCGCTGGCGTACCGGCAGCAGCTCCTGGAAATGCGCAAAGGTCACCACCATCATGCCCACGGCTGCCACGCCGCTGAGCAATCGCAGGGCATACAGGGTGGAGTAATCCGGCGCAAACGCACTGGCCAGGGAGATCACCCCGTAGGTGCCAAGGCTCCAGATAATCGCGCGCTTGCGGCCGATGCGTTCGGCCACTTTGCCCCAGGGCAATGCACCCAGCAGCATGCCGATGAACATCGCGCCGATCAGGTGGCCGACGGCAAGTGCATCCAGGGCAAATTCTGCCGCAATCAACGGCGCGGTGTAGACGATGATCATCATCTCCCAGGCTTCAATCGCAAACACCAGAAACAGTACCAGGCAGCACTGCAGGTGCTTGCGTGTCAGGGGCACGTCTCTGAACACATCACCCACGTTGCGGTGCTGTTGTGACCCGTGCGGGTCGGGCGTGGAGGGAGTATCACGCATGGCGGTTATCCTTTTTATGCTCAGGCTTTGACGCGATTGCCTATGGGAGCGGGGCCCTTGAACAAACCGAATCGTTCGATTTCGGCTTCCGGTGGTGGCTCACAACTGCCCACGCGGCTGGGGCGCCAGCCAAACCTGCACTTCATGCCCGCCATGGCTTCGGCGACTTTGAATGCCGCCACCACGGGGTCGATCACCGGCACGCCGATTTCGCGTTGCACCTCCTCAAAAAAGCCGAACTCGATGGTGCAGCCCAGGATGATGGCCTCGGCGCCATCGTCTTCTACGGCACGCCGGGCTTGCTCGATGATCTTGCGGCGGGTCACCGCGTGGTCGAGCTGGAACTCATCCACGCCCATGCCCAGCGGGCGCATTGACGCCAGTCTGTCGCCGGCACCGTAGCCCTGGACCAGGCTGCGCATCTGCTCGATCCACTTGGTGCGCCCGACAATGATCGAAAAACGATTGGCCAGGTGCGCGGCCACCTGCAGGCTTGCCTGGCAGGGGCCGACGACCAGGGTTTTACCGGAAATTTCGCGTGCATCGGCCAATGCCGGATCGTAAAAACAGCCCAGCACCAAGGCGTCCACGCCCGACTGCGCACAATCGCGGGCGATGCGTACAGTGCGCTCATAAGTGAGTGCCTCGTAGGCGCGGTATTCCAAGTGCGTAGGGCTTGGGGTCAGGTCAAACGACACCACCTCAACTTCGGTAGAGGGTTGTTTGATGCTGTGCAGCAGTTCGGCGATAGGGGCGTCGAAGGTTGGGCAGCCAATCGGGTTCAGCCAGCGCACAATGACCGGCATGTCATGTGGCTCTGGCGTGCTGGTAGTCAAGTCCATACGGTATTCCTCATAGATGATGTGTGTGGCACTAGAAAAATTTCACTATCGCCATGGTCAAGCTATTGGAACGGGGCAGGTTGTCGCTGTTGTAGTAATCGAAGTTGAAGTTGCTCGACAGGTAGAGCCCCTGCTTGCTGAAACCGGTGTAGGTCATCGCCGGGCCGATCTTGCCCTGGCGCGACTCTTTGAAGTCCGAGGCCGTACGGTTGTTGATGTGGTAGGCGTGATGCACACCGAGCCACAAGTCATCGCTTACCAGGTACCCCGCGGCAATGTTTGCAAACCACAGGCTGACACCGCCTTGAAGCCGAGTAGGGTCGCCGTCGCCGAGGTCGGAAGCGTGACGATTGCGCGCGGCGTAATGGATGCCGACCGGCGTGAACGTGGCGGCGAAGCGCCCCACGCGCAAGTAGTTGGCCACGCTGAAGCTGGCACCATAGCGGTTGGCAAACGCGCCATAGCCGCTGCCTTCATCGTTGCCGTTGGGAAACTCCAGCGACAGGGTGGGGTTGACCCAGAACGTGGTGAAATCATCGGCACCAAAGGCGCTGGTGGGCTCTACCACGTTGTAGTAATAGGCCAGGCCGAGGTTGGGCGAGGCGACGCCCCACGAACCATTGCTGCGCGTGCCGTTGGCGCCGGTGTAACCCGCGTCGGCACCGACCCATACTTGCAACTGATCACGTTGCGTGCCGGTAAAGCCGGTTTCGGAGAAGTACGTCAGCACCGTATTACTGCCCGCGCGCACGTCGCCATTTTGCGTGCGGTTGAACACCGGGAACGTTTCCAGTGCCCACTTCCCAGGAACGCCCGGCTGGGCGAAACCAATGAACTGATCAGCCTGTGCTACGGAGGTGAATCCCAACATCCAGGCAAGCGCAGGCGCTACCCATAAACGCGATGAGTGTTGCGGTTTCATAGTGGTGCTCTCTTTTTTGTTGTTGTTCTTTCAAGCCGAGTGTCAAGGCGCGCGATGCGCCCCGGGCTAAAGTGTCAAGCCGTAGACCGATTGGGCGGTGGCTGCATCGATGTAGCCATTCTTCAGGTCTGCGCGAACGGCGTGTGGCTCGCGCCGGCTGGCCGGGCCATAGCCGCCGCCAGCGCCGGTGCGCACCCGGACCAGATCACCGGCATTCAGGGCGATGCCGCTGGCCATGCTGTAGTGCTCCTGTTGGCCGTTCACGCGAATGACTTCGACATAGTTGGGTGTGCCTTCACCCCCTTGCGCCAGGCCCCAGGGCGGGATGACCGAACGGGTGTAGCCGCAGGTCATGAAGCTGCCGTCAGCGCGAATTCGGTAGTCAATGCACACCCCGCGCCCACCTCTGAACTGGCCGTGCCCGCCGGGCTCGTCATTCAGTGCCAGACGCTCTACATACAGCCCATAACGGGCCTCACAGACCTCAACGGGGCAGTTGTAGGTTTCGCCATGCAATCCGGAGTAAACCGCGTTGTTGCCGTCGCGCCCGGGTTCGGCGCCCCAGCCGCCGATTTCCGGTTCTACCAGGGTGAACAGGCGGCCGGTTTCCGGGTGTGCGCCGCCAATGATGGTGGCGCACACCGACGCGAAGTTGCCGGCGGGTAAACGCTCCGGAAACTGCTGGGCCAGGCAGCACAGGATCAGGTCATGCACCCGAATCAGGTTCTCGAAGTAAAACCCCTCGGCGGCGGGCGGCAGCGCATCGAACAACGAGCCTGGGCGCGTCAGCACCCGCAAGGGGCGGAACGTGCCGCCATTGGTCACGCCTTGCGGCGCCGTCAAGGCCTTGAACGCCATTTGCGCCGCGACTACCGCGCCGTCGCGGCTGAGGTTGGTCGGCCCCAGGCACTGGTCGGGGTTGTCCCGCAGGTCGATCACCAGTTCGGTGTTGCGGATATCAATGCGCACCTTGAACAGGCTGCCATCATCTTGCAGCTCCTCAAGGTTCAGTTGCCCTTCAGGCAACGCCGCCAGCGCCTTGAGCGAGACTCTCTCGCCCAGGTCCATGAAGTCGCTCATCGCCAGCAAAAACAGCGCCGTACCGTATTTTTCCGTGAGTTCGCGCAAGCGCGTTGCGCCACCCCGGACAGCGGCAACGCCCGCCCAAAGATCGCCTTCCATAAAGTCCGGCATACGGGTGTTGGCGCGCAAAATCTGCAGTACCGAACGGATCGGCTCACCCTTGCTGAACAGCTTCACCGAGGACAGGCGCAGGCCTTCCTGAAAGATATCCGTGGCATCCGTCGACAACGAACCGGGTACGCGACCACCCACATCGTTCCAGTGCGCGATGTTGGCGGTCCAGGCCACCAGATGGCCGTCGGCAAACACCGGCATGGCCAAAACCACATCGTTGAGGTGCGTTACCGCACCATCATGCGGGTCGTTGCTGATAAAAATATCGCCGTCTTCAATGTCATGCGGCAACGGATGGTGCTGGCGGATTTTCTTCACGGCTTTGTCCAGCACACCGACAAAGGCGGGTATACCCGCGCCGGAACTGGCGATCTCGCCGTGGGCGTCGGTGATGCCCGTGCCCATGTCCAACACTTCGTAAATCACCGGGCTCATGGCGGCCGTGCGCATGGCAGTGAACATCTCGTCGGCGATGGCCTGGAGTGAGTTCTGGATGATGTCGCGGGTAAAGATATCGAGCTTGCTCATGGCGATACTCCGTCAGCCGTTGATCATGATGTGCAGGTTGCCCAGGCGGTCCACCTGTACGCGGTTGCCGGGGTGCACCACCACGGTGGTGCCGGCGTCCTCGACTATGGCCGGCCCGTTAAACGTCATCAGCGGTTCGAGCAAGGCGTAGTCGTAGAGACTCGCCTCATGAATGCCTTCCTGGGCGTAGTCGACGCGGCGCCACCCCTTGCAGGCCTCGCTCACCAAACGGCCGGTAATCGGCAACGCCTGGGGCGTCAACTTGCCGATCTGAGCAATCGCCACCAGATGAAAACCGATGATTTCCACGGGTGCTTGCAGGCTGTAGGTGTAATGCTGCTTGTAGAGGCTGTGAAAGCGTTGTTCGATCACGGCCCAGTCTGCGTCGATGCGCTCGTTCGGCCCGAGCAGCACTTCAACTGAATGCTCCTGGTTCTGGTAGCGCAGCTTGCAATGCACCTGGACCTCGACGTGCGCCGGCGTGATGCCTTGCGCGACGAACTGTTCGCGGGCGGCACCCGTCAGTTCTTGCAAAAACTGCTGGGTCTGCTCCAGTTCAACGAGGTGGCGGGTCTGTACAAAACGGTTGATAAACAGGTCGCGTCGCAAGTCCGAGAGGGTCATGCCCCAGGCAGAGAACACTGAGGCGCTGCGCGGGACGATGACCTTTTGCACACCCAGCTCCTGGGCGAGCGCAACAGCATGCATGGCGCCACCTCCGCCAAAGGCCATCAAGGTCAGCTCGCGTGGGTCATGCCCACGGCTCAGCGACACCAGCTTCAACGCGTTGACCATATTGTCGTTGGCCAAACGCACCACGCCGCGCGCCACCTCATCGGCCGGCAGTTGCAGGCGCTGCCCCAGGGTGTTTAGCCCGCGTACAACGGCCGGCAGGTCGGCTACCACGTCGCCGCCGCAAAAGTAATCCGGGTTGATGCGCCCCAGCATCAGGTTGGCGTCGGTAGTGGTGATCAGCGTGCCGCCATTGCCATAGGCGGCGGGGCCCGGCACCGCGCCGGCGGAATGTGGGCCGACATGCAGTTTGTCAAAGTCATCAACCCAGGCGATGGAGCCGCCGCCGTTGCCGATTTCCACCAGGTCGACCACGGGCACCATGATCGGGTAGCCCGCATTGATTCGGTTGCGCTCAATCCAGTAGTCGGTCTTGATCGATACCTGGCCGTTGCGAATCAGTGCACATTTGGCGGTGGTGCCACCAATGTCCAGGCCCAGTACGTTTGGCTCATCAATCAGCCGTCCCAGTTCGGCAGCCGCCCAAAAACCGCTGGCTGGGCCGGATTCGACCATGGTGATCGGTGTTTCCCGCGCATGCTCCACACTGTCGACGCCGCAGTTCGATTGCATGATGTACAACGGCGCCTTGTAGCCACCGTCGCGCAAACCACTCGCCAGGTCGTCCAGATACCGTGCGGCGATGGGCTGGACATAGGCGGACAGCACCGTTGTGCTGGAGCGCTCGTACTCACGCCATTCTCGGGTGATCTGATGGGACGCAACCACCGACACCTGCGGCCAGAGCCTGCGTACTTCATTCAGCACAGCTTGCTCATGGGCCGGGTTGGCGTAGGCGTGTATCAAGCAGATCGCAATGGCCTGCACGTTGTCGGCGCGAAAGGCTTCGATGATCGGCGCCACTTGCGTAAGGTCCAGGGGCTGGCGCTCCTGACCGTTGGTGTGCAGGCGCCCGGTTATTTCGCGACGCAGATAGCGCGGCACGAAGGGCGCCGGCTTGACCCACTTGAGGTTGAAGTAATCCGGGCGGTTGGCGCGGGCGATTTCCAGCACATCGCGAAAGCCTTGGGTGGTGATCAACCCTGTCTTGACGCCCCGGCGTTCGGTCAGGGCATTGATGACCACGGTGGTGCCATGGGCCAGGAAGTCGACGTCAGCCAGATCCACGTCCGCCTTGCGGATGACATTGAGTACGCCCTGGGCGAAGTTGGGTGGGGTGGTGTCGACTTTGGCCGTGCGAATCGTCTGTTCGCCGGTGGTCGGGTCGTGTTCGAAATACACAAGGTCGGTAAAAGTCCCGCCGACGTCGGTGGCCACGCGCACTGTTTTGCCTTCCATACCCACAGGGCATCTCCTGCTGTACTTACGTTGTCATGGGAGCCAGGCGAGAGCCTCTCGCTGGTGTTGGGGGATGCTAGGGCGCGCTACTCGGCGCAGGCTACGAGTAGGGCGGGTAGGTGACGACGATTGCGGCATTTCGACTACCCGCATGGGTAGGTTGGTGGGTCAATGGGGCGCGTCGAGCAGGCCCAAGCGCAATGCGGCGGCCATTGCGGCGGTGCGGCTGTCGACACACAGCTTGGTAAACACGTGCTTGAGGTGGAATTTCACGGTGTTTTCAGAAATATCCATCGCCAGGGCGATGGCTTTGTTCGATTGACCTTCGGCAAGCAACGTGAGGATCTGCGTCTCCTTGGCGCTGAACGACAGGCGTGAGCGCACAGGGTGGGCGCGCCATCCGCGCAAGCGCGTGATGATGGTTTGTTGGCTGTGGGTGGTGCTGGCGCAGGCTTCCAGCGCGCTCAAAAGACACGGCCCGGCTTCCAGCAGCAGCCCGGGCAACGCCTGGGCCGGGATCGATGCCAAGATTGCGTTCTGCTCGGGTGGATGGCCTTTGCCGTGGGCGGCCAGGGCCAGCAGTTGCAGGCGCCAGGCGGGTAACTGCAAGCCGCGTTCGTGCAAGAGCCTGGCGCCGCGTTGCAGGTGGTTGAGCGCGTCAGCCGACGCTCCGGTCGCGAACTGTAACCTGGCCAGTGCCAACGTCGCGGCCTCATGGTTACGCCAGTCATCGGGGTTCTTTGCGGCGCTTTCCAGGTCATTGGCCAGCGCTTCCTGACGCGCTTGCGTCAAGGCCCCGGCTTGCACCAGCAGGTCGACTCGCCACGCGTTGACCAGCCGTTCCAGCCGCTGCCAGTTGCGCGCAGTGGCGAGTTCGGCTACTTGCGTGAGCTCCAGCAACGCTGGCTGCAAGCCAAGCGTGCGCAACGAAGTGCGCCATGCCAGCTCGGCGGTGACGGCAGTGATATCCAACCAAGCGTCGGTTTGTTTGAGCGAAGCCCAACCATCGCGCAACCACGGGGTTGCCTCGGCCCAGGCGCCTTGCCAGTACAGGTGCTGGGCCTTGAGGCAACCGGCCACCGCCCTGACTGAACTCTCGCTGCCGAATTGACTGTCGGCCACGGCCACGGCGGTGTCGACCATCTGTGCTGAGACGCGAATATCGCCTGTCAACGCGAGGATTTGCGCCTCATGGATCCGACAGTAATTTTCACCCCGTGGGTTGGCGGCCACCCGCATCTTGATGTGCGCCGAGCGAATCACTTGCAGGGACAGGGACAGTTGGCCTTGTTTCAGTGCTTTCAAGGCCTGAGCGCATTCCTGCGTGCCCGTGGCGAGCATATTGTCGGCGCAGTCACTTTCCCACGGCGCCAGTTCAAAGCGATCGACATAGGCGTCGGCGAGCGTGCGCACCACATGATAGTCCCGCGCCAGGCGCTGATTTGCCTGCGCTTGCTCTCGGATCAAATCGAGCAATTGCTTGGCGAGGGCATGTTCGCCGAGTTTGGCGTGCAAGTACGCCTGGAGCAGCATCAGGTCCGGTTCAGTACTCAGCGCCTTTTCATCGAATTGCTGCAGCAGGCTTTCGGCGTAACGGATGCCGTTGTGCATGACCACCTCCCAACCGCCGGCCCGCACGAGCAGGTCAACTGCCAGCCGGGTATCACGGGCACGCAGTGCATAGCGGATGGCTTGGACCCAGTCCCTTTGTGCCGCCAGCCAGTGAGCTGCGGCGTTATAAAGGTTATGAGCGGCGTCGGTCTCAATGCTCTGGTTGAGAAAGTCGCGCAGCAGCCGGTGGTGACGAAACCATTGGCGGCCGGCATCCAAGGGAACAAGCAGGGCGTCCAGATGCGTTAACTGCGCCATCCGCTGCGCGCTGTCATTACGGCCACGGACGGCGTCGGCCAGCTCGGCGTTGAAACGCTCCAGCAGTGCCATATCACGCAAAAAAGCCTGGCATTCAGGTGACAGGCGCTGCACGACTTGCCCCGTCAGGTACTCCGCCATGTCGGTGACACGCCCGGAAAATGCATTCAGGCCATGCAGTGAGGCATCGCCACTGTCACGCCACAACCTCGCCAGTTGCACCGCCACCGCCCAGCCTTCGGTTCTCTCATGCAAGTCCAGAAGTTCAGCGGTGGGTATATCTGCGCCGAGCACCGCCGTGGTTTCGGCCGCTGTGAATGTCAACGCCTGGGCGGATACTTCGTGCACCCAGCCATTGGCTTTCCAGCGCGCCAGGGGCCAGCCAGGCCGCTGGCGCGCCGCTACAACCCATTCCAGCCAAGGCGAAGCCTGTTCCAGCAAGGCCTGGACGATGGGGTCGAGTTGGGGGTTTGCCGCGCAGTGATAGTCGTCAAGGAACAGCGTCACCTTACGGTTAGTACGCGCCAGTGCATGCAGCAGGGCCGTGATCGTGCGCTGCGGTTGCACATCCAGTGATTGCGCGTGTGCCAGACGGGTCAGGTGCCCCAGGTCAAGGCCGGCGTGGTCCAGCGTCAGGATCAGGTAGGACAGGAAACGATGGGGGTCGCCGTCGGCCTCATCCACTGAAAGCCATGCGATGGTCGAGGGTAGCGTGGTCGACAGCAAGGCGCGTCGCCACTGCATCAACAGCGTCGTCTTTCCGAAACCGGCGGGAGCAACCACCAGCACCAGAGGGCCGCTTGTGCGCTCGCGAAAAGAGTCCAGTAACGCCTGGCGCGGCAAGGAGGTCAGCAATGTCAACGGCGGTGCCAGCTTGCCGACCCAGCACCAAGCGTTGGATGAAGCGGATGAAGAGTTTCTTTTCAAGACATCGGTCTCGCACGCAAAGGTTTGCGTTGGTTTTATCAGCTGCTTTTTAGGTTGTGGCTGACGCAATCGTCACCTGATGTTTATTCAAGCCCTCTGAACGCGCCACAAGCCACTTAGCCAAGTGCGCATTGGCACAATGCCATCGCGCTAAGCCCTTGTACGCCCTGTGCACCTGCCAAGAAAAAGCCGCGTGTGATTAAGTTCCTACACGCAACGCAGGATTTATCTGATTTTGAGCGTGCGGTGCCGAGTTCCCTCAAAAGGCGGCTGGTCGAGTAGGATAACCCTGCGACTGGATCAGCTCTAAAGGAAGACGGATGCCCCTCACACTCATTGATCGTTACCGTGGCAGCCTGCTTGGGTTAGCCTGCGGTGACGCGGTCGGCACTACGGTTGAATTCATGCCGCGTGGCACGTTTGCCGCCGTTACCGACATGGTCGGCGGCGGGCCGTTCAACCTCAAGCCCGGCCAATGGACGGACGACACCTCAATGGCCCTGTGCCTTGCCGAAAGCCTGCTGCGCAAGGGCGGTTTTGACGCGAAGGATCAGATGGGCCGGTACTTGAATTGGTGGCAGTGGGGCTACTTGAGTGCTACCGGTGACTGCTTTGATATCGGCATGACCGTACGTGAGGCATTGGCGGCGTACCAGCAAGACGGCAACCCATTTGCGGGTTCTACACACCCGCGTTCGGCCGGCAATGGTTCGATGATGCGCCTTGCGCCGGTGGTGTTGTTCTTCTTTGCCGACCCGCAAAAGGTGCGTACATACACTATCGAAAGTTCACGCACGACCCATGGCGCTCAAGAAGCAATCGAGTGTTGCCTGGTGCTGGCGCAGGCCATCAGCAATGCCTTGAACGGTGTTTCAAAAGATCAAGTGCTGCACGTCCGCGACCCAGCGTTGACGGCCCCTAAAGTGCAGGCTATCGCCGCGGGTGAGTACCGCAACAAGTCCCGTGATGACATTGTCGGTTCCGGGTATGCCGTCGCCTCTTTAGAGGCCGCGTTTTGGTGTTTTCATCACACCGACAGCTTTGCTGAGGCCGTGCTCGCCGCCGCGAACCTGGGTGATGATGCTGATACCACCGCCGCCATCGTCGGGCAGTTGGCGGGCGCCTACTATGGCGTGCAAGGTATTCCGGCGGGGTGGTTGCAGACGCTATGGATGCGTGAGGAGATTCAAGAGGCGGCCGATGCGTTGTTGAGTGCATCCCAAGTGGCCGATTGAAAACCCGCACGCGGCGAGTTTTCTCAGAATCGATCCAACCGAAACGGTGCAAGTGCCGGCAGGCCTGAAAACGCAGGCTTCGCAGTAGCCAACTGCACCACCATCTCGGCGGTCACCGCCGCCTGTGTCAACCCCAGATGTTGGTGCCCAAACGCCAGCAGCACCTTGGCGTCACACACCTGATCAATGATCGGCAGCGAGTCGGGCAAGGACGGCCGAAAGCCCATCCACGGTGTAGCGCCCTGCGTGCTCAGGTCCTGGCGAAACAAACCCTGGCTCAGCCGGTGCAGTTGCCAGGCGCGTTGCATGTTCGCCGGGCGCGTGAGCCCGGCGAACTCGACAGTGCCGGCCAGGCGCAGGCCGCCGGCCATGGGCGTCATGATGAACTTGCGTTCAAACGAGGTCACCGCAAACGGCAGGCGCTGTTGCTCCTGGGGCAACATCAGGTGATAACCGCGTTCGGTGTCCAGCGGGATTTTTTTACCGGTGAGTGCGGCGGTCAGGCTGGCCGAGTGCGCACCGCAGGCGATCAGCACCTGGCGCGCCGTAACGCTGCCCTGGTCGGTCAATAACGACACGCCCTCTGGTTCCAGGCGCCCACCCAGCACGCGCTGTTTGAGGAACTGCACACCTTCGGCCTTGGCGGCCTCCACCAGTTCGCAGACCACGTGGTAAGGGTCCAGAAAATGCCCGGTAGCGGGGAAGAACAAGCCGCCTTGGATCGCTTCGCTCAACTGCGGCGCGGCCGTGCGCACCGCAGTACTCGACCAGAACTCAACCGGTACATTTTGTTGCTGCATGCGCTGTTGCAACGCATCCACCGCCGCGCGCGATTCGGCGCGCTCAAACACCAGCAACGAACCGTCTTCGCGCAACAGGTGCGGGCGCTCAATCGATTGCAGCAGGCGTTGCCAGGCGCCCAGGCTGGCTTCATTCAACGCACGAATGCCCGCCACCGTGCGCCGGTAGTTTGCCGGGCGCAGGTTCAACAGCAGGCGCACAAACCAGGGCAGGGCGCGGGGCAGGTATTTCCAGTCCAGGCGCAGCGGGCCCATGGGGTCCATCAGCATCGCGGGCAGGCGCTTTAAGATCGACACATCGGCGATGGGAAACACCTGCTCGGTCGCCAGGTGCCCGGCATTGCCGTAGGAGGCGCCCATGCCGGGCGCTTGCGGGTCGATGACCACCACGCGCCGGCCTTGACGCGCCAATTGCAGTGCACAGGCCACGCCGATAATACCGGCGCCGATGACCGCGATATCGCCAGTGTTGGAGTCGCGCATGGCCTAGGCCTCTCTCTGGCCGTCGAGCAAGCGCCGCAACAGCCAGGGGTTGGCGTGTTGCAGGGCGCCGGGGAGCAAGTCGTCGGGGAAATCCTGGTAGCACACCGGGCGCAAGAACCGCAGGATCGCCGCCGTGCCGACCGAGGTGCTGCGTGAGTCTGAAGTGGCAGGGAAGGGGCCGCCGTGGACCATGGCGTCACAGACCTCCACGCCGGTCGGCCAGCCGTTGACTAGCAGGCGGCCCGCCTTGCGCTCAAGCACCGGGAGCAAGGTTTTCGCACGCGCCAGGTCCGCTTCATCCACGTGCAGCGTGGCTGTCAGTTGGCCTTCCAAGTGTTCCGAGACCTGGCGCACTTCTGCGTCGCTGGCGCACACCACCACCAGCGATGCGGCGCCGAAGACTTCGGCTTGCAGGTGCTCATTGCTCAAAAACGCACTGGCCTGGGTGACGAATAAATGCGCCTGGCCCTGGTTCGGGCCTTCAGCCGCCTGACCTTTGGCGGCGACGTGGGCGTGTTCGGTCAGCGCAGCCACGCCGGTTTCGTAAGCGTTGAAAATGCCCGGCGTCAACATGGTCTGCGCCGCGCAACCGCGCAGCAGCTCACTGGCGGTGGCGATGAATCGCTGCAGTGCGCTGCCCTCGATGGCAATCACCAAACCTGGGTTGGTACAGAACTGCCCGGCGCCCTGGGTCAACGATGCGACAAAGCCCTGCGCCAAGCCTTCGGCGCGTGCCTGCAATGCGCCGGGAAACAGATACACCGGGTTGATCGAGCTCATCTCGGCATACACCGCAATCGGCTCCGGCCGCGCCTGCGCTGCGTGTGTCAGCGCGAGGCCACCGCTGCGCGAACCGGTAAAGCCGACGGCCTTGATCCGTGGGTCGGTGACCAGCGCAATGCCCACGTCGGTACCTGAGCAATACAACAGCGAAAACACGCCTTGCGGCAAACCGCAGTCTTCAACCGCCTTGGCCAGCGCACGGCCCACCAGCTCACTGGTGCCCGGATGGGCGCCATGGGCCTTGACGATCACCGGGCAGCCGGCCGCGAGTGCCGACGCGGTATCGCCGCCCGCCACCGAGAACGCCAGCGGGAAATTACTCGCGCCAAACACGGCCACCGGCCCCAGTGGCAGGTGGCGTTGACGCAGGTCCGCACGCGGCAGCGGCTGGCGCTCAGGCTGCGCGGTGTCCACCCGCACATTCAGCCATTCACCGGCACGCACGGTGCGGGCAAAGGTCCGCAGTTGCCCGCAGGTACGCCCGCGTTCACCTTGAATGCGCGCGCGTGGCAGGCCGGTTTCGGCCACGGCGCGGTCGATCAACGCATCACCGAGGGCTTCAATGTTGTCGGCAATGGCTTCGAGAAAGGCGGCGCGCGCCGTCAGCGAGGTTTCGCGGTACGTGTCGAACGCGGCCCACGCCAGCGCGCAGGCCTGTTCGACATGCTCGCCACTGCCGCCGGCATAGGCCGGTTCCAAGGGGGTATCGGTGGCGGGATTGATCGCTCGGAACCCTTGGCGATCACCGGAAATTGCTTGCTGACCGATCAGCATCTTGCCCGTCAGAGTCATGGGGTCATCCTGGAAAAAAGGGTTGGCCGCTGCGAGAACCACAGCGGCGCGCACGGGTCAGGCGCGGTTCTGTTCAGCCGACCAGTGGGCGTACCACTGGCGGAACAGCGCGTACTGGTGTTCGGCGTAACGGCGCTGCGCATCGCTGAGCACGTCGGTGTCGTTGAAGTGCAGGGCGTAACCCTGGTCACCGTTGAGCACCATCAAATGCTTGTAGTACAGCACCAGGTCGCAGCCTTCGTCGAAGGATGACAGCACGCCCAGCGCGGCTTCCAACTCACGGGCCAAGCGCCGTGCCTTGGCGTCGCCTTTGGCGGCTTGTTTGCTCAGGGCCACCAGTTGCAGCACTTCGCGGGGCAGGGCGTTGCCGATGCCGGTGATCGCGCCAGTGGCGTTACAGTTGACGAAACCATGGACCACTTGAGTATCAACGCCGACCATCAGGGTCACGTTATCGTCCTGGGAGGTGATGTTTTCCGCCGCGTAACGCAGGTCGGCAGCGCCGCCGAATTCCTTGAAGCCGATGAGGTTCGGGTGCTCGCGGCGCAGTTCGAAAAACAGCTCGGCGCGGGTGGCGAAGCCGTAGTACGGGCTGTTGTAGATCACCGCCGGCAGGTTCGGCGCAGCCTTGAGGATGGCCGAGAAGTGCGCCTTTTGTGCGGTGGCCGAAGCGCCACGTGACAGCACGCGCGGGATCACCATCAGGCCATGGGCACCGACTTTGGCCGCATGTGCTGCGTGGGCCACGGCCTCACGGCTGTTCACCGCGCCAGTGCCGACGATGGTCGGCACACCGGCGGCCACCAGGCGCGCCACGCCTTCCTGGCGCTCAGCTTCGGTGAGCAACGGCCAGTCACCCATGGAGCCGCAGTACACCACGGCGCTCATGCCGATATCGATCAGCTCGCGGCCCTTGGCGACCAGGGCGTCGAAGTCCGGCGTGCGCTGTGGCGTGCACGGGGTCATCAGCGCGGGGATGCAACCGGTGAAGATGTTGTCGCTCATTGTTCTAACTCCAGCGTTCAGTTAAATAAGGCCTGGGCTCAGATGCCCCAGGCGAAAGGGTCCTGCTCGTCGATCAGCAAGGTGCTGTCGGCGGTCATGTAGGCGCGGCCGGTGATGAAGGGGCGTACGCGTTCGCCGTCCCATTCATAACGGCCTTCGAATTGGCTGCCGGTGATGCTGGCTTGTACCCAGGTGGCGCCGGGCGCGAGTTTGCCGTCAGCGGCCAGGCACGCGAGCTTGGCGCTGGTGCCGGTGCCGCACGGCGAGCGGTCGTAGGCCTTGCCGGGGCACATCACGAAGTTGCGGCTATCGGCGTGGGCGTCATCGGCGAACAGTTCGATATGGTCGATCAGCGCGCCATCGGCACCGTGAATGCCTTGCTCTTCCAGGGCCTTGAGCATCGCCCAGGTGTAATCGGTGAGGGCATCGACGTTAGCCATCTCCAGCGTTTGCCCATGCTGCGACACCAGGAAAAACCAGTTGCCGCCCCAGGCAATGTCGCCGTAGACCACGCCGTAGCCAGGCACCTGCACCGCGACCTGTTGGCGATGGCGGTAGGCGGGCACGTTGCGCAGGGTCACGGCGCCATCTTCGTGCAAGGTGGCGGCTACCGGGCCCACTGGCGTGTCGATGCTGTGAACGCCCGGCTGGATGCGGCCCAAGTGGTGCAACGAGGCGACCAGCCCGATAGTGCCGTGGCCGCACATCCCGAGGTAGCCGGCGTTGTTGAAGAAGATCACCCCGCAGGTGGCGCCCGGTGTGACTGGCTCGCAATACAACGCGCCGACCAATACATCATTGCCACGCGGCTCCAACAGGCAGGCGCGGCGCCACCGGTCGTGCTCGCTGCGCAGGTTGTCCAGTTGCTCAGCGATACTGCTGCCGGCCAGGGTGGGGAAACCGTCCAGCACTAAGCGCGTAGGTTCGCCGCCGGTGTGGGAGTCGATAACGCGCAACCGTTTCATAAAACACTCCATTCAATGGGTGGCCGGGGACAAGCGTGTGTTGTGCTGGGGTTCGCTGACGGCTTCGCTTTCGTCGTCTTCGTGTTCCAGGCGCACCAGGTGCGCAGGCACGCCGGTGGCGGCGCCCCAGTAATAGATGCCCAAGGCGCAGACGGCGACGACAACCGTGTCATACGGGTGGCTGAGTACGCCGATGCCGCCAAAGCTGCCGAGCTTGGAGAGCAGGATGGTCACCGCGTAGAAGCCGATCACCCACGCCGCCGAACGCACTTGCTGCTTGATGTTCAGGTGCGCAGTCGGCACCCAGCGCGCGCACAGCAGGTACACCGCAAACATCAGGATTTGCAGGCCGAGCAGCCACGAGACCGTGCTCCAGCCGGACCAGTACACGATCAGCGCGGCGATGATGAACGACAGTGGGCCGAGCACCGCCATGCCCTTGACCCGGAACGGCCGCGCCATGCCCGGTGCATTGCGGCGCAGCGCGGCGACGGTCACCGGGGCCACGGCGTAGCTCAAGATCAACGCGGCCGACACCACGTTGATCAGCGCTTCCCAGGACGGAAACGGCAGGGTCCAGAACACCGACAAGCCAAAGGTCAGCCACAGCGCTGGGCGCGGGATGCCGGACTTCTCGTCAATACGCGTGAAGATCTTGAAGAACGTGCCGGTCTGCGCCCAGCCATACACCACGCGCGGGGTGGCGTTCATGTAGATATTGCCGCAGCCGCTGGGCGAGATCACCGCGTCGGCCACCACCAGATAGGCCAGCCAGCCCACGCCCAGCGCCAGGGCGATGTCGCGGTAAGGCAGTGCGAGTTCCTTGCTGATCCCGGCCCAACCGTTGGCGAGCATCTCGGTGGGTACGCCGCCGAGGAATGCGGTTTGCAGCAGCACATAAATCGCCGTCGACAGCAGCACCGAGAGGATCAATGCAATCGGAATCGTGCGTTGCGGGTTCTTCACTTCACTGGCTACCGAGATGATCGGCGTGAGGCCCAAGTACGCAAAAATCACCCCGCCGGCCGACACCGCCATCTCGATGCCCGACAGCCCGAACGGGGCAAAACCCTGCACCTGAAAGTTCGCTGGTTTGAAGAAGGTGAACAGCACGCCAATCACCAGCAGCGGCACGATGAACTTGAACACGCTCACCAGGTTATTGGCGATGGCGAAGGTCTTCACGCTGCGGTAGTTGAGGACAAAGAACAGGCACAGCAGGGCGAACTGCACCAGCCAACCGAGGGTGGTCGGGTCACTGGAGCCGACTTTGGTCAGTTCGGGAAACCAGGCCGCGGCGTATTGGCGCGAGGCGACCACTTCAATCGCCACTAGGCTTGAAAACGCGATCAACGTGATAAAGCCCATCAGGTAGCCCAGCAGCGGGCCGTGGGAATACACCGGGTAACGCACCACACCACCGGCGCGGGGCAGGGCGGCGCCGAGTTCGCAGTACACAATGCCCAACAGCAGCACGGCGAAACCACCGATCAGCCAGGAAATAATCCCGGCGGGCCCGGCGATGGCGGAGACGTGGCTGGCCGCAAACAGCCAGCCCGAACCGAAGATGGCGCCCAGCCCGATAAAGGTGAGGTCCATCAGTGAAAGTTGTTTCTTGAACTTGCCTTGAG
Organism: Pseudomonas sp. ArH3a; assembly: GCF_022648765.1. Classification (NCBI taxonomy): domain Bacteria; kingdom Pseudomonadati; phylum Pseudomonadota; class Gammaproteobacteria; order Pseudomonadales; family Pseudomonadaceae; genus Pseudomonas; species Pseudomonas sp. ArH3a. The sequence continues at coordinate 3,705,875 of NZ_CP080330.1, read as the reverse complement.
CAGACATGGCGGCGCCTTCTTGTGAGTTATTGGATAGGCATGCAGTGGCGCTATCCTGAACCCATCAATGGCGTGGTGATTGATGTTTTGCGCGTGTGTGGATGACGAATTCGGCACAGTTCACCAGGCTCGACAGCCATGCCGGCATGCGGCAATCTGCTCAAAAAAACCGGGAGTCCAGGTCATGTTGCCGAGCGCATTTGCGAGCCTTTTTCAGGCCAATCGCCCCCACAACATTGAACAGCTCCTGGCCGGGGTGGCACAGCTGTTGCCGATGCTCGACGTGATCCCCAACGCCGCGATCTTCATCAAGGACATCCACGCCCGCTACCTACTCGCCAACCACACCTTGGTGCAACGCTGCGGCCTCAAGCAGCTGCAACCGCTGCTGGGCAAGACCAGCGCCGAAGTATTCCCAGCGCAACTGGGGCCGGGTTACACCGAACAGGATCGGCGCGTGCTGGAGCAGGGGTTTGTACTGGAAGACCAGCTTGAATTGCACCTGTACGGCACCCGCGAACCCGGCTGGTGCCTGACGCACAAATGGCCGCTGTACAGCGCTGCAGGCCAGATTATTGGCCTGGCGGGTATCTCGGTCGACCTGCAATCGGCCAGCGAAACCCACCCGGCGTACCAGCGCCTGGCCGCCGTGGACGAGTACATCCGCACGCATTTCAACCGGCGCGTCACCCTTGGCGAACTGACGCGCATCGCCGGAATTTCCGTGGCGCAACTGGAGCGCTACTGCAAGCGCGTGTTCCACCTCACACCCCGGCAGATGATCCAGAAAGTGCGCCTGGAACATGCGCATCGGTTGCTGCACACCGACCTGCCGATCACCGAAGTGGCGCTGCAATGCGGCTACACCGACCACAGCGCGTTTACCCGCCAGTTCAAGGCATTGACCGGGTTTACGCCGAGGCAGTATCGGCAGTTGGCGTAGTTGCCGGCATTGCAATGCAACGAATCACTCCCGTCGTCGCTCCTATGCTTACGAGTAACCTTTTCACGCACACAGGTAATAGGCTTATGACGGCGGCGGACAACGATCATGTGAACTGGCTGGTTGAGCAATCGATGCTGCACGCGGCGCGCCAGCGGGCCAAGCTGTATTCGGGGCAAGGGCGCTTGTGGCAACAGCCGTATGCGCATACCCGGCCGCGCGATGCTACCGCCTTGTCTTCTGTGTGGTTTACCGCCTACCCAGCCTCGATCGTGACCCGTGAAAACGGCACGGTATTGGAGGCGCTGGGGGATGAAAGCCTGTGGCACGCGCTGTCGAAAATCGGCATCCAGGGCATTCACAACGGCCCATTGAAGAAGTCCGGCGGGCTGTCCGGTACGCGGCATACGCCGACCATCGACGGCAATTTCGACCGCATCAGTTTTGAAATTGACCCGCAGCTCGGCACCGAGGCGCAGTTGCAGGCGCTGACGCGCATGGCGGCCGCGCACAATGCGGTGATCATCGACGATGTGATCCCGTCGCACACCGGCAAGGGCGCGGATTTTCGCCTGGCCGAGATGGCGTACGAGGACTATCCCGGCCTCTACCACATGGTGGAAATCCGCGAGGAAGACTGGCCGATGCTGCCCGACGTCGCCGAAGGCCGTGATGCGCAGAACCTCAGCCCATTGCAGGTGGATGCGCTGCGTGACAAGCATTACATCGTCGGCCAGTTGCAGCGGGTGATCTTTTTCGAGCCCGGCGTGAAGGAAACCGACTGGAGCGCGACGCCGGTAGTCATCGGTGTGGATGGCAAGCCGCGGCGCTGGGTGTACCTGCACTATTTCAAGGAAGGCCAGCCGTCGCTGAACTGGCTGGACCCTTCGTTCGCGGCGCAGCAGATGATCATCGGCGACGCCTTGCACGCGATTGACGTGATGGGCGCCAAGATCCTGCGCCTGGACGCCAACGGCTTCCTCGGCGTGGAGCGCAAGCTGGAGGGCGGTGCCTGGTCGGAAAGCCATCCGCTGTCGATCACCGGCAACCAGCTGCTCGGCGGCGCGATTCGCAAGGCCGGTGGGTTCAGCTTTCAAGAGTTGAACCTTACCGTCGACGACATCGCCGCCATGTCCCACGGCGGCGCCGACCTTTCTTATGACTTCATTACGCGCCCGGCGTACCAGCATGCGTTGCTGATGGGCGACACCGAGTTCCTGCGCCTGATGCTGCGCGAAATGCACAGCCAGGGCATCGACCCAGGCTCGCTGATCCATGCGTTGCAGAACCACGACGAACTGACCCTGGAACTGGTGCACTTCTGGACCTTGCACGCCCACGACAGCTACCTCTACCAAGGCCAGACGTTCCCCGGCAACATCCTGCGCGAGCATATCCGCGAGCAGATGTATGAGCGCCTGGCGGGCGAGCATGCGCCGTATAACCTCAAGTTCGTCACCAACGGCGTGTCCTGCACCACCGCCAGCATCATCACGGCAGCCCTGGGTATTCGTGACCTTGAAGCAATTACGCCGGCCGATATCCAGCAGATCCGCCAGATCCATTTACTGTTGGTGATGTACAACGCCATGCAGCCGGGCGTGTTTGCGTTGTCGGGCTGGGACTTGGTCGGCGCGTTGCCATTGGCGGCCGATGAGGTGGCGCATTTGATGGGCGATGGCGATACCCGCTGGGTTCATCGCGGCGCCTACGACCTGGTGGACTTGAACCCGGATGCCGAGCTCTCGGCGGGGCAGATGCCGCGCTCGAAAACCTTGTACGGCAGCCTCAACAGTCAATTGCAGGACCCGGAGTCGTTTGCCTCGCAGTTGCAAAAAATTCTCGCGGTGCGCAGTGCCTACGGGATCGCCGCCAGCCGCCAGATTCTGGTGCCGGAGGTTGAGCACCCGGGCTTGCTGATCATGGTTCACGAATTGCCGGCCGGGAAGGGCACGCAGATCACCGCGCTTAACTTTGGCGCTACGCCGATCACTGAAACCCTGCACCTGCCCAATATCGCGCCGGGGCCGGTGGTCGACATCATTAATGAACGGGTGGAGGGCGATCTTACCGCTGAGGGGGAGTTCACCATCACCCTGGATGCGTATGAAGGCCTGGCGCTGCGGGTGGTCAGCCATTCGCCGATGCTTTAAGGGCGGAAGGCATCGATGAAGTGCCGCAGCTTCGCAGTGCGCTGGCGGTCGGGCAGATCAGAGTCAGGCGCCTAATGATCGGTAAGACTACTTCAAACGGCAGCGACCTTATTGAGTTTTTTGGCCCGTTCAACACGGGAGCGTTTTTCGGGTGGACAGGATGATGCCAAATGGCTAGCTTCGGCGGCACTCATCTTTCTCAGGACGTTTCACATGACATTGAAGTTGCGTAATCGGGTGTTCGAGTTGTTGCAGCAAACGCCCGGAAAGCGGTGGACACCCAGTGATTTAGCCTGGGAACTCTTTCGGCTATATCCTGCCGATTGCCAGGAAAAGAAAGCGCGCAGCAAGGCCATCGATACCAACGATGCACTGGTATCGCAAATAGCCCGTGAAATTTACGGGTCTCGCATCCGCTGGCAGGGTAGCTATCCGGAGGTGCAATCTGAAGGGGAAAACCCCCGTCGCCTCTATTGGGATAATACACAGCCCGTGCCTTCTAAAAACGCTCAGGTTTCTTCGGCGGTAACCAGTGGGAAAGTGGCGCTGAATCGGATTCTGTTCGGTCCGCCGGGCACGGGTAAAACCTACGCGACGATTGAGGCGGCGCTGGAAGTGCTGGACCCGGATTTCCTTACGGAGCAGCGGCTGAACAGTTCGGCGGATGATGATCTGCGCCTTGCGCTGAAAACCCGTGTCGATGAATTGGACCGTGAAGGTCGTATCCGCTTCGTGACCTTCCACCAAAGCTTTAGCTACGAAGACTTTATCGAAGGGCTACGCGCATCCAGCAATGAAGACGGGCAACTCGAGTACGCAGTAGAACCGGGGGTATTTAAGCGTCTTTGTGACCAGGCGCGGACCAGTTCGGCCAATGCGGGTACCAGCAGCAATCCGCGTATCTGGAAAATTTCCATCAATGGCAGTTGGGGTAGTCCTGAGTTGACCTACTGCCTTGCGCACGGCGAAGCCCGTATCGGCTGGGTGGAGGCGGGCGATATGAGCGCTGAAAAAATGACGCCTTATTACGACCAGTTGGGGAGTAATAACAAAAGCACCCTGACGGCTTTTGCCAAAGAGATTCAGCCTGGCGATATTTTGGTGTGTATTCATTCAGCGGAGCTAATCTCGGCAGTCGGTGTCGTCACCGGTAACTATCGATATGAGGCTAGTCCGCCCAGCATTGTGCGCGAATACCCGCACGTGTTGCCGGTGAATTGGCTGTATCGCGACCTCAAACTGTCAGTCTTACCGCTTAATGGCGAAAAATCTTTTACCCAGAAAACCGTTTACCCACTCGATCGCTTCAACTGGAGTGATCTCCTTGGTTACCTGAATAAATCGGATGCCAAGCCAATCAGTCCTTTCGAGCAAACAAACGAAGTACGCAAACCCCACGTCCTTGTTATCGATGAAATTAACCGGGGTAACATTTCACGTATTTTCGGCGAGCTCATTAGCTTGATTGAGCCGAGTAAGCGCGAGCGTCTGGATGCCGAGTCGAGCGAAGCATTGAGTGTTCAGCTTCCGTACTCGAAGAAGCCCTTCAGTGTGCCAGACAACGTGTACCTCATCGGTACGATGAATACGGCGGATCGTTCCCTCGCCTCAATGGATATTGCTCTGCGCCGGCGTTTCAATTTCATTGAAATGCCGCCTGAACCCGACCTGCTGGAAGGCATTTTCGTCAACGAAGGCGCTGATGCAACGTTGGAGACCGGGCTCGACATCAAGCAACTGTTGATCACATTGAACAAACGCATTGAGGTGCTACTCGATCGCGACCATTGTCTGGGGCATGCTTACTTTCTCCCGTTACGGAACGAGCCGAGTCTGGGGCTACTGGCATCTATCTTTCGCCAACAAATTTTGCCGCTACTACAAGAGTATTTCTTCGAGGACTGGCAGCGTATCCATTGGGTGCTGAATGACCACAACAAAGAGGAAGACGACGAAAAGTTTGTTCAGGAAGTAACGATAGACTTCCTGCAATTGTTCGGCAAAAAGGGGCCTGTTGATTCGCGAACCCAGCGATGGCAGTTGAATGAACGTGCATTCGGCCGTCTCCAAGCTTACCTGGCTATCGGTGAGGTCGCCCGTTGAGTCCTCCCGTCACGGTCCGCGAATTTGCCTGGCTGACCACCGATGACATTGAGTCGGATCTGGATCAGGCGCAAATTCCTCATTCAGCCTTTAAGTGGCTCTGTGACCTGAACGACTCCTTCACCAAAGGGGGAACGGCATTGGCGCAGATAGCGGGTCGATGCTGGTTGAAACTGGATAACTTCGTCGGCGTCCTTGAGAGCCCTTGCGGCACGCAATTGGAGATACTCCCCAAGCATTTTGAACAAGACGATTGCATTGAGCAGAGCCGTAGATTGCTCTGCAAGATGATTCAGACCGCATTCAACCTGAAAACCCGTCGAGTAGGCCCCGCGGATCTGATGTTGTTCGATGCGCCACTGAGTGAGTGGGTGATGCAGCAGTTCTTACTGGAGCTTGATCATCTATTCAAACGAGGCGTGCGCTTTGACTACCAGCGTGTAGAGGAAGAACAGCGTTACCTACGTGGCCAACTGGATATTGTCAGGCAAATGCGCCAGCCCCCGGGGCGTCAGCACCAGTTTCAGCTACGCCATGATATTTTCCTGCCTGATCGCCCGGAAAATCGACTGCTAATGCTGGCTTTACAGAAAGTCTGCAAATCGACGCAGCAACCGGACAGTTGGCGTTTAGCCCATGAGCTTCGGGGCCTGTTGCACGAGTTGCCGGCCAGCCGTGATGTAAAGGCGGACCTGAAACTATGGCGCGATGATCGTTTGATGGCTCATTACCAACATGTAAAACCTTGGTGTGAGCTGGTTTTAGGGGAGAACATGCCAATCGCCGTGTCGGGTGGTTGGCATGGGATCAGCTTGTTGTTCCCTATGGAAAGATTATTTGAACGCTATGTGGAAGCCTGCCTTCGAACGACTTTGCCTGCCTCTGCGACATTACAGCGACAGGTCAAGCAAGAGTTCCTGTGCTGGCACAACGAAGAAGGTATGTTCCAACTCAAGCCCGACATGCTCATCGCGCTGAAGGATCGACGCTGGGTGTTGGATACTAAATGGAAGCGTCTGGATCACAGCACAAGCAAGTACGGTTTGAGCCAATCGGACTTTTATCAATTGTTAGCCTATGGCCAGCGGTATTTGAAGGATCAGCAGCAAGGAGAAATGCTGCTGATCTATCCATGCAAAGCCAGCTTTAATCAACCTCTTCCGGAGTTCCGTTTCTCGTCGGATCTACGGCTCTGGGTGGTGCCCTTTGACTTAGAGTTAGGGGTGCTGGTTGATAGACAGCCCATCCCGCTCCCTTTGTGGTGGGAGGGCCTTTCTGAGTCGTTCGCCGCTGAGGCGTCAGTCAGTGGTTGAGACGGTGGTCCCATTGATACCTTTTAGTCAGGCGTCAGACGAATATGAAATGAGTTGAAAAAAGCTTTTCCTGGGCCACAGAAAGGTACTGTGGATTCATTGCTTCCCGCGCTCGATTCAGGGGCCAAAGGCGCTGATCGACGCATCGATGAAATGCCGCAACTTTGCAGTGCGCTGGCGGTCGGCCGGGTAGATCAGGCTCATCGGTTTGGACGGGCCTTCATAATTAGGCAGCACCCGCACCAGTTGGCCGCAGGCCAGTGCGGGGGCGAGCAGGTCGAGCGCCGCCGTCACCATGCCGAACCCGGCGATGGCGGCCTGGAGCTGCGCCTCGGCACTGTTGACGCGCAAAAGGCTGCCGACCTGCACCGGATAGGGTTTTGCGTGGCGAGTGAACCCCCATTCTTTGATGACCACACCGCGCGCCAGGCCTGCTTGCGCCACAACCTGAAGTTTTTTGACGCGCCCTACGTGGCCTTTTTGTTCATGCCAAAAATCAGCGACTACGTACGCGCGGCGGGCGATATCGGCATGTATGCGCAGACCTTTCTGCTGTCGTTGCAGGCACACGGCCTGGGCGGGATTTCCCAGACGTTGTTGGGGATGTACACCGACACGGTGCGCGAAGTGCTAGGGGTCAGTGCGGACTTGAAGCTGATGTTCGATATTTCCTTCGGGCAGGCCGACCCGCATTCAGCGTCCAATGGTGTTGAAGTGAGCTGGGTGGCGTTGGAGGAGAGTGTGGTGAGGCATCGTTAAGCCTTATGTGTGTGCTTCACACATTATAACTTTACTAATTATGCGTTCTAAGCATTTTATGCTCGAGTTTAGCTTGGGGTTATTGGCTGCCGATGTGGACTGCCACCGACCTGTTGAGGATTTTTCCCATGCCTTTAGTTCGAATTGATCTCGCCGCCGATACCTCTACTGAAACCGCTGCCGCGATTGGTGATGTGATCTACGCCGCGATGACCAGCGTCGCCAATGTGCCTGAGCACGATAAGTTCCAGATCATCAATCGCCACGCCAAGGATGACCTTGTGTACCCGGCGGCGGGTTACTTGGGGGTCGGCTATACACCGAACATCGTGTTAATACAGGTCACTTGGAGCGCTGGGCGCAGTATCGACGTGAAAAAGGCTTTCTATACATTCATCGCCGAGGGCATTCACGCCAAAACCGGGCTGCGTAAGGAGAACGTGTGGGCCAGCCTGGTGGACGTGAAGCGTGAAGACTGGTCGTTTGGTAACGGTGAAATGCAGTACGCACCGACCGAGTGACTTAAAGCCAAAAAAGGGGCGACTCATTTATGCGTCGCCCCTTTTGCTTATTGGGTGTCCAACGCCTGCAGAAACTGGTCGTGTTTCAGCGTTTGCGAAAACATCGGCAGCGTAAAGTTTTCGGCGGCGTGCTGTTGCTCATCGCTGAACGTTGCGGTGCAATCGGTCAAGGTCACCACGTCGTAGCCTTTCTCATAACCGGACCGCACTGTGCCTTCGACACAGCAGTTAGTCAGGAAACCCGCGACCACCAGGTTCTTGATGCCATTGTTACGCAGCACCAGGTCCAGGCCGGTTGTGGCGAACGCATCCAGGCCGAGCTTGCCCTCGACCAGGATGTCGGCGGCCTCGCGTGTCAGCGCCTCGGTGATCTCGGCGCCCCAACTGCCGGCGCGAAAGGCATTCGCGTCTGCCACACCTTTGAGAATTCCGTAGGTGCGGGTGGTCAGTTCGGGGTAGCCGTCGGCAAACTGGATCGGCATATGGATGATCTTCACGCCGAGCTTGCGTGCCTGCTCAACCGTGGTGGCGGTATTGGCCAACATGTTGGTGGTGTGCATGACGTCTTTGACGGCGTCGTGAAACACCCCGCCCGGGGTGGTGAAGTCGTTCTGAAATTCAATCAAAACCAACGCGGTGGTAGTCGGGTTCATGTTGATGCTCCGATGAGGTGATTGTTTCACTCGTGCAGTTATAGGCTGTTTAGCGTGCCCCGTCATGAGATAGCAACGGGGCGCAGGCACAGTGGCGCTTTCGGTACTCGGACGTACCCTCCCTGGAATTGAATCATGTTTCGACACTTGGTTTTTTGGCTGGGCCTGCTCGTGCTGCTGCCTCGGCTGACCCTGGCGGAGCCTGTAAGTTTTGCCACCCAGGACATTACCTTCCAAAGCGCCGGTGTTGCACTGGCCGGCACCGTCTTCCTGCCCGAGCATCCGCAGGTGGGCGTGGTACTTGTGCACGGCTCCGGTCAGGAACCGCGCATGGTTCGTTTCGCAACGCTGCTGGCCGGGCGTGGCATTGCCGTGCTGACCTACGACAAGCGCGGCGTCGGGCAATCCGCTGGTGTATACGTCGGCCCCGAGGTGGGTACCAACAACCTCGATGCGTCCAACCTGGTGGCCCTGGCGGGTGATGCAAATGCAGCGGTTACGGCCCTGTCAGCACAGGCTGCGGTGCCCATCGGGTTGGTGGGTTTCAGCCAGGCCGGCTGGGTCATTCCCATCGCCGCAGAACACAATCGCAGCGTCAATTTCATGGTGCTGTTCAGCGGGCCTGTCCTCACCACACGGGAGCAATTGCGGTTTCAGTTTCTGACCCAGGGCAAGGCGGACTTCTGGCGCACTCACAGCCAAGCGGATGTGCGTCAACATATCGCGCAAGACCCCGACCGTTACCCGTTTGTCGACACTGACCCGCGCGCTGCGTTGGCCAAGGTGTCGACCCCGGGGCTGTGGTTGTTGGGCGGCAAAGACCTGCAAACTCCGGCGTTCATGGCCATCAAGCGGTTGGACGCGATGAATGCCAAGGGCAAGGCATTTGAATATCGGCTCTATCCCGAGTTGGGGCACAACGTCTCACCCGGCGGCGCCGGCCAGTCGGTTGAAAACGCGGTGCAATGGATCAAGGCAGTCACGGTTGCTCGTTGAGGCGCTCGCCACAGTTCATTTGGCATCGTGAAAAATGATGCCGAGGGTTCTGCGCTCACCGCGATGAAGGCGGCTCAGTCGTGCCGATAGCGGCAACGTGTCCAGTTCCACCAGCACCGCCAGCCTGGGTGATGCAGGAACCGTCGAACTCCGTCGAGAAACTGGACAAGCTGTTTTCGATTTACGGAGAGACCTCATCGCCGACCAAGCAGCCTTGAGGGCGGCGCAGACGTATATCAGGGATGTCTGCCAGCGACCCTAGGAGGCCCGGGTTTCGCTTTGCCTTTTTGCGGTCAACTCTTTTTGACGGTTCTTCTTATCCAATTGGTAGCCCAACCAGAGTGTGGTGATACCGAAAACAACCAGTAGTGCTATCTGATATATGGGCACTCTTTTCTCTCTGAAAAAATTAGACACGCAGAAGGGTTTGGCTGCATCGTGCAATATTTTTCCGAAGCACTCAGGTGTGTGACGAGTGAACGGCGATTTGATGGTGGGCTGATCAGGGCTTAAAGAAAAGAAAGACCTGCGAGCAGGCCATGGTGGCCTGCTGCAGTAACATTCAGGAGTAGCGAGAACTGTAGTTTTTTTTGTTTTTACAGGTTTTTAGAGTGCTACTCTTTTTGTGTTTTTTTATTGTTTTTAAGGTGCGCTTCGGCAGCTCTCGCAGCGCCATCCCTTATAACTTTCGGATTTCTCAAGCACTGTAATAAAATCACGACCGCCTATACTGTTTTGGCAGTTGTTATGTTTTTCATTTGGTTCTTTCACCCCCTCGCATCGTTTTTTCAGGAAGGGGCTTACCACCGCCTGCTGCTTTGACGAAAGCGCTCTAAAACCCTTGTCTACGGCTAGCTTGGCGTAGCTTTGTACGCTCGGCTTTTCACCTTGAAATGCGTTCTTCGCGATAAGGGCCGAGAAAATCTCTCGCTCGATAGTCATTCGTTAATCCTTTATTCAACCAACAAATTTGCTCATGTTTTTTCTTATACTGAGCAATGCGAAAACATACGTTACCACTAGGTGGGTTTTTATTGAACTGGGTTTCCATCCAGCTATAAAAGGCAAGGCCTCTCGTTTTCGGTTAGTGAATATTGGTTTCTTGGTGTTTAGAATATTTCAAGAGGTCTTTGTTGCAATTTGTTTCTTGTTCGGGAGAGTGAGGAAGTTTCGCTTTGCACTTTAATGAGGTCGTGCGCCGTGGGACGCTTCTGTCTTTCGCGCTAAATTTAAGGATGACGCTACTTCTTATGAGCTTCTATAAAGTTCCGCGATTCCCTATCCCGGGCTGTCGATCAAATTGGCACAACTGGTACTGTGTGCGACGCGTCCTATACTGCCTTGACTAACTAACAGGAGTGCGAAATTCTCTAATCTCCACAGAAGAGGTGGTGCGTTTGCGGCTACCCGGCAAACTCTGCGCTCTTCGCCTGGGTCTCTAGCAGCATTTGGCTGATGCCGAAAACGTCAGCCCGCGCTTTGCGCAGCTGCAGGTTCAGCTCCTGGATCTCGTTCTCCAAAAGTCTGCCGTGCTGGCGGTACATTTCCAGGGGCGTAGGGCATCCAAGCCACGCAGAGGTGTCTTCGTCGATAGGGTGCATGGTGAGGTAATCCGATTGCTGTATGTTCGTACAGTAATCGAGGTTTAGGCATGATGCGATTTGAGGCGACGAGCTGTAGCGGATTTTGGGTTGGTGTTCGGTCGGCAGGACGCCGGTGGAGTGGAATTGCGGTGCAGTGTATTAAATTGCGGAGCACAAAAGATAAGGGCCTGCATGAAGTTCATCATGCAAGCCCTTGATATCTATGGTGCCCGAAGCCGGAATCGAACCGGCACGCCCTTACGAGCGGGGGATTTTAAGTCCCATGCGTCTACCAGTTTCGCCATTCGGGCGGTAGCGCGGTGCAGCAGGGTTGGGAATATATAGACCCGAGCGTTTGGATGCAAGGTCGAAAACGCTGTTTATCGCTTTAATCCAAAGCTGAAAAAGCTTGTCAGATCAGTGATCTACACAGGAAAGCTGGGGCTGAAGCGAGGTGTTGGACACCTCGCGAAACGTTCCAGTCAACAACTGACACGGGCCTGAATGACTCAGACAAATGGCTGCCCGCTGAAACCGCGTGGCAAACGCTGCAAGCCGGGCAGGTCGGTGAGGCGTTGTGTCCACGCGCTGCGCCAATCGCTGGCGGTGTGGGTTTTGGCTTTGCGTGCGGAGCGGCGGGCGGCGTTGCGTTGGGTGCGGCGCGCTTCCTTGTAGGCATCGGTATTGCGGCAGGTACGGCATTTGACTCGGTTCAGCTCAGTGCTGGACGTGAGGTTGCTGCCGTGGTGGCCGCAGGCTAAATGCCCGGCGACCTTGAAGTGAGTGACCATGTAAGCGTCTCCTTCTTATGGGGTGCGCGCATCGGTAATACGCTGATGTGCGCGAGGAGGGCGGGCTGCGGAAAATCCCGACACCTGAAGTTACGACCCCAGACGCAGCGCAGCGTTCGGTTTTGCGCTTAAGGGTGTTCAGGCTAATCTGTGCCGCCAACAATCATAAAAAGGAGTGAATGATGAGCGTCGAAAAACTGCCGCTGGAAGGCAGCTGCCGCTGCAATCGGGTGCGTTTCAGTGTGAGCTTGCCACCGGTGATTACCATGGCGTGCCATTGCAGCGGCTGCCAGAAAATGACCTCCAGTGCGTTCTCCCTCAGCGCGCTGTTTCCCGCCAGCGGCTTTACCGTGACTCAGGGCTGCCCGGTGATTGGCGGCTTGCACGGTGTGGACCGCCACTATTGCTGCCCGCATTGCATGAGCTGGCTGTTTACCCGCCCGCATGGCATCGATGAGTTCGTCAATGTGCGTGCGACCTTGCTGGATAACGCCAGTGATTACGTGCCTTTCATGGAAACCTGGACCAGCGAAAAGCTGCCTTGGGCCACGACCCCCGCGGTCGAAAGCTTTGCGCAATTGCCTGAGCTGCAAGAATTCCCGCGCTTGATGCAGGCCTACGCGCAGCGCTGAGTTCAGTCGATCAGTGCCAGCAGGTCGGTGTCGCCCACGTCCACGCCCGCCTGGGTCAGCAACGTGGTTGCCTGGCCCCGGTGGTGGGTCTGGTGGTTGAAAAAATGCACCAGCAAGCCGAAGAACGGTTTGCTGTTCGCCACGCCGCGCATGTTGTGGTAACTCAGGCGCTGATCCAGGTCGGTTTCGCGCAGGCTGTGGGCCCACTCGAGGATGAGTTGGTCCAGCCAGGCGCGATGGTTTGCCAGCTCGCGGATATCGGCAAAGGCCAACTGCTTGAGGTCGCTGGGTGTGGCAATCGCACTTAAGGAGGTCAGGGCCGCAAAGTTTGCCGGGTGCTGGGCAAAGCGCTTGAGCCAGACGGTGTCGCCCAGCGCCAGGTGATTGAGGGTGCCGAGAATCGAGCCGAAAAACGCCTGTCGGTCCGCGCTCAGCTCTGCGTCCGTCAGCGTGCCGGCGGCTTCGTAGACTTTGCGGTTCATCCACTGGTTGTAGTGGGCCATCAACGCGATGTGCTCGATGCGGTTCACGTGGGTTCTCTCTTAGCGGCGTAGTGGCGCCATCATAAGGCGTGCCCGCCCGGCGGTCATGGTGTTCCAGCCTGGGCGGGCTATGGTTGTTGAACGCCATTACTGCGCCCCGGGAGGGTGAGAGCATGAACACCAGCGATCTATTGGAACAATTGCTGCGCGGGCAGCAAGGCGGCGGCGCCTCGGGCGGTGGCCTGGGTGGGCTGCTGGGCGGTTTACTGAAAGGCACCAGTACTGGGAATGCTTCGGCTGGCGGCGGTTTGGGTGGGTTATTAGGTGGCTTGGGTGGGTTGTTGGGCGGTGCGCCCGCCAGTGGTTCGACGCCGACGCGCTCAGGCGGGATGAATTACGCGGCGCTGGCTTCGTTGGGAATGGCGGCGTTTCAGGCGTATCAGGCGTGGCAGCGTCAGCAGGCGTCTGCGCCGCAGCAAACGATCCAAACGGTTGACCAGCTTGATGGGCCGCAGGCTGAGGCTCATAGCCATGCGCTGTTGCGTGCGCTGATTGCGGCGGCTAAGGCGGATGGTGAGATTGATGAGCAGGAGCAGGAGATGATCTCAGCCGAGATTGGGCGCCATACTGATGACCCGCAATTGCAGCAATGGCTCGATGCCGAGGTGGCCAAGCCGCTGAATGCTGCGGATTTTGCTGAATATGCGAAAGATCCGGCGGTGGCTTCGGAGGTTTATTTGGCCAGTGTGATGCTGGTGAATGTTGAGCAGGCAGGGGAACGGGGTTATCTGGATGAGTTGGCGGGGCAGTTGCGGATTGATCCGGGGTTGCAGGTGCATCTGGAGCAGCAGGCTAAGGCTTAGAGGCTGTTTTTTGAGTACATATCCGTTGCTGCGGTAACGGCTGATAGGGGTTCCGCCCTTACGGCGGGTCACTTTTGAAAGAGCCCAAAAGTAACCAAAAGGCTCTTGCCCCACCACTCGGCACCTCGCCTAGGCTCGGTGTGCCCTCACGCAGGCTTTGGACCGTGGGCCGCCGCCATGGGCCATCCTTGGCCCATCGCGGCTAAACCGGCGTCCTGCCGGTTTACCCACGCTCCAAAGCCTGCGTTCGGCCAGCGTGGTTTAACGGGGCGCCTAAGATCAAGATCAAAAGCAGATCAAGATCAAAAGCAAGAGCACGGCGGCCTAGTAGCCGACCTGAGTGGTTAAATCAAAAGCTAAACCGAGGCGGCCTGACAGCCGACCTGATCTTGATGGCAGAACTCAATCTAATGTGGGAGCTGGCTTGCCTGCGATAGCATCAATTGGTTATGCCTGATACACCGAGGTGTCTGCATCGCAGCGGTGCGGCGATCCGACAAGCCCGCTCCCACATTGAATTGAGTCCAGTCTCCACTATCAGGCCGCTGCCTTAGAAACGCACCGTAGCCCCCGTAGTCAACCACCGGTTACGGTCCCCATTCAGGCTTTGCCCAACTACCAAGTCGACATCAACCAACTGGCCCACATGCAATCGCGGCCCGGCCTGCCATGCCTGGTCGCCGCCTTCCTGGCCGTAGCGCTCGCCAATCAGTGTCAGCGCATCCGCAACCTGGTATTCGAACCCGGTTCCCCAGGTCAGGCGGTGATTTTGCTCACCGCCGTTGTAGGCGTGTGTCCAGCCAGCATTCACGTTCAGGCGCAGCGCTTCGAGGGGTTGCCAGGTCAACGGAATGTTCAGGTCCGCGCCGTCAAACGCGTGTTGGCGATCCAGCGCAAAATGCGAAGTCGCTGCCACCGCCATCTGCAGCCCCAAGTCATCCCGCGACCACACTTGCGCCTTCACTTGCGGGCTGACTTGGGTCTCGGTCTCGCCGGCGTTGCTGGCGCGCGACAGTGCGGCGCTCCATTGCACCGAAGGCAGTGCGCTGAAGGTGCAGGCCGGGTTCAAGGTTTGGTTATGGACGTTGCCTTGATGCCGATTGGCGCTGTACCAGGCGTCCACATTGCATTCTCCCGGGGCGTTGACGGCGCCGTCGTCGACCACATAAGCACCACCGGCTGCATGGGCCTTGGAAAGCAGCGCGATGAGCAACACAAGGCCCAGGGTCACGCCGATAAAGGTCAAGTTACGTTGCAGCGCGCGCCGCTTGGCCGGCGGTAACAGCAACAAGGTGTGGCGAGCGTCGCGATAGTGACGTGCGCGGTATTTGGCAAACCCGTCTAGACGGGCAGGGGTGTGTTTTTTGTGCATGATGCACCTCGCTTGAATTCAGCTTTCTACAGTCAGCACCGAAATGCCGCTGGCTTTGGCTTGGCAGACCAGCTCCGAGGTGTCGTCACCACCCGGCAGGGCGATGATTACGTCGGGGCGGCTGTCGGTCAGCATGAAATGGTTGCGCTGGCGTTCCGCCTGCTTGCCGTGGCGTTGCCAATTGGGCGGGTAGCGCACCACGTCGATGCCGATTTCCCGCGCCCACTCCTCAACGTCACTGCCCAGGAACTGGTTGCCGCCGTGAATCAATACCTGCACCGGGCGCAGGCGGTGGTAAGCGTCCAGCACTTGGCGGGACTTTTTGGTGTCGGCGTAATGACGACCTGCACAGATCAAGACGCGCATAGTTGAATCCTTGTGTTGCACGGTGGCCGCCGGGCGACGGCCACCGTTTTCAGAGGCGGGTGATCAGTACCACTGCTTGAAGCGGCGGATGTAGATCGTTTTCATCAGTTGGGCCACGCAGCAGTAGGCGAGCAGGGTGCCGACCAGCCATGGGAAGTACGCCAGCGGCAGCGGCTCCAGGCCGACCAGGGTGCCCAGCGGCGAGAACGGTACGTAGATCCCCAGCCCGATGACGATGGCGGTCATCATCAGCACCGGCCAGGCGGCCGTGCTCTGGAAGAACGGGATCTTGCGAGTGCGCAACATGTGCACCACTAAGGTTTGCGACAACAGCCCTTCGATAAACCAGCCGGACTGGAACAGGGTCTGCATTTCCACGCTGTTGGCGCTGAACACGTACCACATCAGTGCAAAGGTGGTGATGTCGAAGATCGACGAGGTTGGCCCGATCCAGATCATGAAGCGGCCAATGTTTTTCGCATCCCACTTACGCGGTTTGGCCAGGTATTCCTTGTCCATCTTGTCCCACGGCAAGGCCAGCTGGGAGATGTCGTACATCAGGTTTTGCAGCAGCAGGTGGATCGCCAGCATCGGCATAAACGGAATGAACGCACTGGCCACCAGCACCGAGAACACGTTGCCGAAGTTGGAACTGGCGGTCATGTTCAGGTACTTCATGATATTGCCGAAGGTTTCGCGGCCTTTGAGCACGCCTTCTTCCAGCACCATCAGGCTCTTTTCCAAGAGGATGATGTCGGCCGACTCCTTGGCGATGTCGGTGCCGCTGTCCACCGAGATACCCACGTCGGCATCGCGCAGCGCCGGCGCATCGTTGATGCCGTCACCCAGGAAGCCCACGGTGTGGCCGTTGGCTTGCAGCGCCTTGAGCACCCGGGATTTCTGCAGCGGCGTGAGCTTGGCAAACACCGTGCGCTCTTCCACGCGGCGCATCAGGGTGGCGTCGTCCATCGCTTCGATTTCTACGCCCAACAGTGGCTGGCCAGGTTCAAGGCCGACTTGGCGACAGATCTTGCTGGTGACCACGGCGTTGTCGCCGGTCAACACTTTCACCGCCACGCCGATTTGTTGCAGTGCAGCAATCGCCGGGCCTGCGGTTTCCTTTGGTGGATCAAGGAAAGTCAGGAAGCCCTGGATGACCAGGTTGCGCTCATCGGCGGTGGTGTATTGCTGGCGAGCCAGGGATTTAGGGATGTTGCGGGTGGCGACCACCAGTACACGGAAACCATCTTCGTTGTAGTCGTTCGCCAGTGCCAACAACTCGTCACGGCGACGATCATCCAGCGGCACTGCAGCGCCATCCTCTATCACGTGGGTGGAAATGCTGAGCATCTCTTCCACGGCGCCCTTGCACACCAGCAACTGGTCGCCGGAAGCATCCTTGACCACGATCGACAGGCGACGGCGTACAAAGTCGAACGGCAATTCATCGACCTTGCTGTAGGCAAATGGCAGCTGGAACTTGGGATTGTGTTCCGAGAACTGCACCACGGCCTGGTCCATCAGGTTCTTCATGCCGCTCTGGTGGTAGCTGTTGAGCCAGGCCAGGGACAGCACCGCATCATCACGTTGGCCAAAGGCGTTGACGTGGTGTTCGAGGATGATTTTGTCTTGGGTCAGGGTGCCGGTCTTGTCGGTGCACAGCACGTCCATTGAGCCGAAGTTCTGGATCGCATTCAGGCGTTTGACCACCACTTTGCGCTTGGCCATGGCGGTGGCGCCCTTGGCCAGGTTGGCGCTGACGATCATTGGCAGCATTTCCGGGGTCAGGCCCACGGCCACCGCCAGGGCAAACAGGAACGCATCGCCCCAATCGCCTTTGGAGAAACCATTGAGCAGGAACACGATCGGTACCATCACCAGCATGAAGCGAATCAACAGCCAGCTGACGCTGTTCACCCCACGGTCGAACGCGGTCTGCACCCGCGAGCCGACAATGGCCTTGGCCAGCGAGCCAAAGTAAGTGCGTGGCCCGGTGGCGACCACTACGGCCTTGGCGCGGCCGCTGACCACGTTGGTGCCCATGAAGCAGATGTTCGGCAGGTCGAGCAGGTTGCCTTGGTCGGCTGCCAGCGAAGAGGCAGACTTTTGTGTGACGTCACCGAGGGTGTCGTATTTCTCGACCGGCAAGGCTTCGCCAGTCAGCACGGCCTGGCTGATAAACAGGTCACGCGACTCGATCAGGCGGATATCGGCCGGGATCATGTCGCCGGCCGACAGTTGCACGATGTCGCCGGCGACCAGGTCGCGCATCGGTACTTCGCGCAGCGTTGGCTGGGCGCCGACTTGCTCACGGCGCAGCACCGTGGCGGTGGTGCGCACCATGGCTTTCAGCGCTTCGGCGGATTTGGCCGAGCGGTGCTCCTGCCAGAAGCGCAGCAGGCTGCTGAGCAGCACCATGGTCATGATGATGATGACTTTGGTCAGGTCGACTTCTTCACCAGCCTGCAAGGGCAGCCAGTAGTCCGTGATAAAGCTGATGCCGGCCAGGGTCAGCAGTACGTAGATGAAGGGGTTGTTCAGTGCCTGCAGGAACTGGACGATGGCGTGAGGCGGCTTGTCATGGGCCACCTCGTTGTAGCCTTCGCGCTGCAGACGTGCCGAGGCGTCCAGCTCGGTCAAACCGTCCTGGGTGGCTCGCACATTGGCGAGGGTGGCCTGTAGGCCGTTCTGGGCTTCACGGGCGGCACGCATCGACAGTTTGGTGTCGGCGTCGGTGCCATTTTTCTTGTGCAGAGGCGTGTTTTTTACGGCGCTCATTGTCTGTACTCCTGTCGCCAATTCTCGACAAAACATACCCGGTACTTACCTGAATACAGGCGAGCGAAAGCATGCCGAGCCGCGGACTTCGCGATCGGTTTAAATAAGGTGTTCACATAACTTCTACAGCGCCCGCCGGACGCACGTTAGTTAACTAACGCGCAGCGGGCTACTACTGGACTTGTTCATAAAGAACTCCAGACTATTAATCAGAAAGTTGCTGTTTCCAGCCGGTTTAAGCGGCGCGAGTGCTCAGGTAAAAACCGAGCAACAGGCTCGCTTGAGCCAGTGTGGAAACCTTAGGTCTCTGCGGGTCTTGAGGGTCGGCGTGGTCCCAGTGCTGCAGCAGTTGGCCGCTGGCAGGGCAGATACGCCAGTGCGCCAGCGGGGGAGCCGGACGCACTTGGGGGGAAGGTGCAGCAAAGGCGGAACGAGTAGGCGAAAAACCTACGGGCTCGCGGCACAGCTTGGCGCGCAGGGCTGCGGCTAGCGTACGTACATCAGGCAAAACTAAGAGTTGGAAGGTCATAACACACCTCGGGACCGGACGGGCGACCGGTGAGGCAGTTACGGTGGAGCATCAAGCTCTAGCGCAGCTTACCGGACCTGGAAGGCGAGTCCTGTCATATTCTGGGTTTGGCGCCCGATGCCCGCATTAGCGGTGCTCGGACAGCGACTAGATACTGTGTCCATTGGCTTCTTTTGTGAGGTTTAAAAAAGGCCCCAGTTGTGGGCAGGGGCAATCTACTCAGATGGTTACAAAATGTCAACGCATGATTAATTAAATTAACCCGTGTTCAGAGTTCATTCAGATAAGCCGCTCGGAAAGTTACTGGATATATAACTTCATACACCCTGTGCTGCCAGAACAGCCAGATACATCAATACCAGACCACACACGCCATAACTGATGCGCTGCCACAGCGGTGAGGCGTTCTTGCGTAGCAGGTTGACCAGTGCGGCAATCAGAAAACATGACAGCACCGACGCCAGCATAAAGCCTGCAAAAAACATCAACGTTTGCGCATGGCTGGGCGTGGCGCCGACGATGCCCGACAACGCGCTGCCCAGTGCGCCCCAATAAACAATGTTCTTCGGGTTGGCCAGGGAAATGGCCGCGCCCACCGCCAGCGCGTTTTGCCCGCAGCGGGCCGGCGCGGTGTCCGCTACGGGCAAGTGCCAGGCGTCGATCAGGCTGCGCACGCCCAGCCAGGCCAGGTACAGCGCGCACACGATGGTCAGTGGTACGCGCACGGCATCATGCGCAATCAGCAGGGCAATGCCGGTGAGGCCGATCACCGCCCACACGGCGTCGCCCACCAGCGAGCCGATCTGCACCAGCAAGGCCGGGGTAAAGCCCTGGAGCAAGCCTCGGCGCAACGTCTCGGCCAGCACTGCGCCGGGCGAGAGGCAAAACACAAATCCGAATACCAGCGCGTAAAAAAAGATCGTCAACATGCCCGCGTTCCTTCAAGAGAAGCGGGCAGTGTGCGGGCGTGTGGAGTAGGCGTCTTGAACCAGATTGCGCTTTCAGCGTTTCAATACGCGTTGATAGCGGCCAGGGGTGATGCCATAGGCGGCGCGGAAGTGCCGGTTGAGGTGGCTCTGGTCGGCAAAGCCCAGCTCATGCGCGACGTCGCTGGCCGAGACACCGCTGCGCAAAAGCCCCTTGGCGCGACAGGTGCGCAGTTGCATGGCCCATTGCCTGGGGCTTAGCCCGGTTTCTTTCTGGAAGGCGCGCAACAGGTGGAATTTGGACAGGCCCAGTTCATCACCCAGTTGGTCCAGCGGTGGCGACTGGTGTAGCTGCGAGGCGAGTAATTCCTGGGCGCGGCTGATCAGGCTTTTGCTGGTTTTCGGGCTGCCTGCCAGGCGCACACCGCTGACGCCGACCACCTCACCCAGCAGCAGCACCAAGGCTTCTTCATTGCGTTCGCGTAGCCATGCATCGGCGCTCAAGGCACCTTTGATTGCCGCCGCCAGGCGCTGCGCCAAGTCAGGCTGAAAGCAACACGCGTGATCAAACTCCACGTGGGAGAGCCCAAGGTCAGCCGCTAACTGCTCCGCCGTGGCGTACAGGCTGACAAAGTGCCAAGGCGCGCCGTGCGCCGCACCGCCGCCCTGAATCTGCCCGGGGTTGTACAAGGTTATGCTGCCGGGCCCGGCCTCGAACTCGCGGCGGTCGAGCCAGACCTTTTCTTCACCGATCAGGTTCACGCCGATCACGCATTCATCATGGCTGTGGCGGGCAAAGGTCAGGCCGGTGCAGTGGGTGCTACTGACTTCGTAGTTGCCCAGCCAGGCGTGTTGAAGGGTGCTCATCGGGAAGGCTCGTGGAATCGGACTGCGGCCAGCATACGGGGGTTGTCGGCCTGACGGAACGACTACAGCAGCGCGATGCGGTCCAGCTCAGCCTTCAATTGCGTGGGGGAGAGCTGTGCAAAAGGCAGTGCGAAGAATGCTTGGCAGCGGGTGGCGATAGTGCTCAGGGTGAGCTGGAATGCCGCCTCGATACTGGCCTCGTCACGTTTAACCTCCGACGGGTCTGCCAACCCCCAATGCGCCTTCAGCGCCGGCCCGAAATACACCGGGCATGCCTCGCCGGCAGCCTTGTCGCAAACGGTGATGACCACGTCCGGCGGGCTGTCTTCAAACGCATCATTGCCCTTGCTGTATAAGCCGTCGGTGTTGATACCCGCCGCCTGTAACGTACTCAAGCTGCGCGGTAGCACCTGGCCCTTGGGGAAGCTGCCGGAGCTGATCGCCTCGAAGCCTGGCGGCGCCAGGTGGTTGAACAGCGCTTCGGACAAGATGCTGCGGCAGCTGTTGGCGGTACACATGAACAGGACTTTCATGGCGTTAGCTCCTTTAGAGGCTCAGACGCAAGGCGAGGGCAGCCAGGGTGATCAACAACACCGGCAAGGTCAGCACAATCCCGACTTTGAAGTAGTAACCCCAGGTGATGGTGATGCCTTTGCGCGCCAGGATATGCAGCCACAACAAGGTGGCCAGGCTGCCGATAGGGGTGATTTTCGGGCCCAGGTCGCTGCCGATGACATTGGCGTAGATCATCGCGTCCTTGACCACACCCACGGCATGGCTGGACTCGATGGACAGCGCGCCGATCAGCACGGTCGGCAGGTTGTTCATCGCCGACGACAGCAGCGCCGTCAGCACGCCGGTGCCCATGGCTGCGCCCCACACGCCATAGGTGGCGAAGGTGTCGAGCCAGGTGGCGAGGTAGGTGGTCAGGCCGGCGTTACGCAGGCCGTAAACCACCAGGTACATGCCCAAGGAAAAGATCACGATTTGCCAAGGGGCTTCTTTCAGTACTTTGCGCGTTGAGATCGTGTGGCCCTTGGCGGCGATCACCAGCAGTAATACGGCGCACGCGGCCGAAATAGCACTGATGGGAATGCCCAGCGGTTCCAAGGCGAAACAGCCGACCAGCAAGATACCGAGCACCCACCAACCGGCGCGAAAGGTCGCACGGTCGTGAATGGCGCTGGACGGCTCTTCCAGGTCGGCGGGGTCGTAGGTCTGCGGAATATCGCGGCGGAAAAACCACAGCAACACCGCCAGGGTTGCTGCGACGCTGACGAAGTTGACCGGCACCATCACGGCGGCATATTCGTTGAAGCCGATCTTGAAATAATCTGCCGAGACGATGTTCACCAGGTTTGACACCACTAACGGCAAGCTCGCCGTGTCCGCGATAAACCCGGCGCCCATCACGAAGGCCAGGGTCGCCGCCGGGGAAAAGCGCAACGCCAGCAGCATCGACATCACGATGGGCGTGAGGATCAACGCGGCGCCGTCGTTGGCAAACAGCGCTGAAACCAGCGCCCCGAGCAGCACCATGTACGCAAACAAGCGCCGGCCACGCCCACGGCCCCAGCGCGCCACGTGCAGCGCGGTCCAGGCAAAGAACCCGGCTTCATCGAGCAACAGGCTGATGATAATCAGCGCGACAAAGGTGCCGGTGGCGTTCCAGATGATGTGCCACACCACCGGGATGTCCGCCACGCTGATCACGCCACAGGCCAGGGCCAGGATCGCGCCCAGGGTTGCGCTCCAGCCAACGCCCAAGCCTTTGGGCTGCCAGATGACCAACACGATGGTGAAGATAAAAATCGCAATCGCGACAAGCATGAATAAACGCTCCGATGGCTCAGCAGCAGGTGCTGGCCCGTTGTGGTCTGTCGCCCATTGCATCAAGACGCAGCGCGTCGTTTTGCAACCATGGCTGGTTGGCTTGCAAGGTGGTGTCCAGCACCTGTGTGACCCAGGCGGGCAGTGCCGGATTGATGCGGTAATAGACCCATTGGCCCTGACGGCGGTCCAGCAAAAGCCCGCTACTGCGCAGATGCGCCAGGTGGCGGGAGATTTTCGGTTGACTGTCGTCCAGAGCATGGATCAGTTCGCACACGCAAAGTTCGCCCTCGCGGAGGATCAATAACGTCAACCGCGCGCGGGTAGCATCCGCCAGGTATTTGAACAGGGTGGGTGGGGAGAGGAGGTCCGGCATTTTGAGGTCTTCGTATATATGGCTATCCGAATATATGGATAAACATATATGTAGGTCAAATCCTGATTTCGTTTGACGTGGATCAAATGCCGCTAAATCAACCACAAGTGACTGAAATTAAAATGAAACACGAATGTCCTAAAGTGCCTGCCCATTGCTGATGAAGGAAGAACCCGCGTGACCCGTGCCACTCGCAACCTGCGCAAGACCCTCGATTCCGTCGCGGACAACAACGAAACCGCTGCGTTTGATTTGATGCGCGCCGTCGAAAAACTCGGCGATGAAGTGCTGCGCCAACGCCTGCTCAATACCATCCACCGGCTCAACCAGGATGCTCATGAGCTGCGCGAGGCGCGTGACTCGGTGGAGCAGGTGTCGGTCAAGCTCGCCTGAGCACGATCGTTCAAGACAAGCCCCGCATGACGCTGGCATGCTTGTCGACTGTCTGTCGATGAGCCGTCTCCATGCCTACAGCCTTACCTCATTACGCCTTCGGTCGCGGCGCCATCGCCGTCATCCCCTTGTCCCTGGCCTGTGCGCCCTGGGGGCTGCTCGCCGGTTCCATGGCCATTGATGCGCAATTTACCCCGCTGCAAGCCCAGGGATTGTCCGCCATCGTCTTCGCCGGTGCCGCGCAGTTGGTGGCCATCGGTATGGTTAAGAGTGGCGCCAGCCTGATTTCGATTGTGCTGACCACGTTGCTGCTGACTTCCCAGCATTTGCTCTACGGCATGCATATGCGCCCCACGCTGTCGTCGCTCAATACGCGCTGGCGTATGAGCTTGGGTTTTTTGTTGACCGATGAGTTTTTTGCGCTGGTCAACCACTATGACCGTGAGACTTTCAATCGCTGGTATGCACTGGGTGTTGGCCTGACGTTTTATATCATTTGGAACCTGTTTACCTTGGCGGGCATTGTGCTTGGCAAGAGCATTCCCGGCCTTGATCAGTTGGGGTTGGAGTTTTCGATTGCGGCGACATTTATCGCGTTGATCACGCCGGTGGTGCGGGATGTGCCCACGGTGGTGTGCGTGGCGGTTTCGCTGTTGTGCTCGGTGTGGTTGAGTTACTTGCACTGGGAGTCGGCGGTGGTGGTCTCGGGGGTGCTGGGGATGAGCGCGGGGTTCGCCTGTAAGCGGCTTGGGGTAGGGCAGCGATGATTTACCTGATGATTGTGGGCATGGGGCTGGTGGTGTTTTTTAACCGCTACGTGTTTATTGAGCCGCGGTTGCCGGTGCGGCTTAATCGCGGGGCTCGGGAGTTTCTTGGGTTTGCGGTGCCGGGGATGCTGACGGCGATCTGTGGGCCGATTATTTTTCTCGCGGACCATAAATTGAATTTGAGTCTGGCCAATCCTTATTTGTTAGCGGGTGTTTGTGCGGTGGCGTTGATGTTCTGGACGCGCAGTGTGTTGGTGACTGTGCTGCTGAGTATGGGGTTGTTTTATTTGTTTCGTTGGTGGGTTTGAGGGGGCGGCGGTGTTGGGTTTTGGGTGTATATCCGTTGCTGCGGTAACGGCTTCGTAGGGTTCCGCTCTTACAGCGGGTCACTTTTGGAAAAGAGCCCGGAATGCCGGCCCAGCCAAAAGTAACCAAAAGGGCTCTTGCCCCACCACTCGGCACCTCGCTTAGGCTCGGTGTGCCCTCACTCCGGCTTTGGAGCGGGGGCCGCCGCCATGGGCCATCCTTGGCCCATCGCGGCTAAACCGGCGTCCTGCCGGTTTACCCCCGCTCCAAAGCCTGCGTTCGGCCAGCGTGGTTAACGGGGCGCCTAAGATCAAGATCAAAAGCAAGATCAAAAGCAAGAGCACGGCGGCCTAGTAGCCGACCTGAGTGGTTAGATCAAAAGCAAGCCGAGGCGGCCTGACAGCCGACCTGATCCTGGAAGATGAAACTCAATCAAATGTGGGAGCTGGCTTGCCTGCGATGCAGGCACCTCGGTCCATCAAGTACACCGAGTTGATGCCATCGCAGGCAAGCCAGCTCCCACAGAAAAGCAGAGCACTGCGGTGCTGGCAGCCAAACTCGGTCAAAATTGTGGGAGCGGGCTTGCTCGCGAAGGCGGTGGGTCAGTTACACATGAGCTGACTGACACACCGCCTTCGCGAGCAAGCCCGCCCCCACATTGGGATCTCATTACATCAGCTAGATAGGATGGTGCTCTGCTTCTGCCCTGCTTTTGCTTCTACCACTCAGGTCGGCTACTAGGCCGCCGTGCTCTTGCTTTTGATCTTGATCTTGATCTGAGGCGCCCCGTTAACCACGATGGCCGAACGCAGGCTTGAATCCGTGGGTAACCCGGCAGGACGCCGGGTTAGCCGCGATGGGCCAAGGATGGCCCATGGCGGCGGCCCACGGATTCAAGCCTTCGTTCTGGCATGCCGAGCCTAGGCGAGGCACCGAGTGGTGGGGCAAGAGCGTTTTGCTTACTTTTGCGCTGTTCAAAAGTGAGCCGCCGTAAGGGCGGAACCCATCTCAACCATCCCCCAAATAACGGATATGTACTCAGCAGCCCCCAACCCCCAGGCAAAAAAAAGCCCGCGGGAGGGCGGGCAGAAGGGAGACTTCTTAAAAATGAGCCTGCCAACTATAGCCAGCACAACTACCCTTCACAGTGAAACTAAATTCATTCGGCAGCAGATGACGCCTTCTTCTTGGCTTTGGCCTCAGCCGCCAGGCATTCCAGCGCGAACTGCTCGGTGTAGGTCATCTGGATGGGCGTGCTTTCGCCCTTCACGGTGCGCTCGCCATCGAGGATGTAGCGGATGCGCTTGTCAGTGACGCCGATGCGCTTGGCGATCCACGTGGGCGTCTGGCCGATGCGGCTGATCAGCTTGTCGGCGTAGTCGGTGGAAGGGTTGTAGCGTTCGGCGTTGGGGGTCATCGGTTTTCCAGGTGACAGCGAGGTCGTAAGTAGGCGACAGGGTGACGTAATAGTCCTCGGGTGTCGCCTGCTAATGATAGAGTCGCGGTTTTTCCAAGGAGGCGATGGCATGCGAAAGCTGGTAATTGGCGTATTGGTGGTGGCAGCACTGTCCGGTTGTGCAGGTTCGAAAATGAAAGAAGCGCGCACCGGCACGCCTTACAAAACCCTGGCATCGCAGAAGGCCCCTCTGGTGGTTGCCCAATGCATCCAGTTCGGTTGGCAGGACGAGGCGGTATTTGGCGTTGACGCCGGCGGCTTCAAGGAGCCGATGGAAGCCGGCGGTTACACGGTGTACACCACCGGTGGCGACTATTTCGTCGACGTGCGCAGCGCGGGTGCCGGTTCTACCGTGAATTACTTTGCGGGCCAAGACTCGATGCCGACAAAACGTCGCCTGGCCGCACTCGCAACCTGTCTGTAGGCTGTCGCCTAGGTATTTTTCGGAAATGCCCGGCGGGACAGCCGCCGGACATTCGCTTATTATTCTTTTCGCTCGCTCGACGTGGTAGCTCTTTACCAGTACACGGACGTCGAGGCCGAAACGTCGGGCGGGCCTCTTTTCTTCCTTATCGCGGCATGTAACCCAAGTGCCAGCGCCGGGGAATCTTCAGCGACACTACCCCCAGCAACGCCGCCAATGCGCCACTGACCAGCAGCGCCTTGAGGCCGAGTTGATGTTCCAGCAGCGCGCCAATCACCGCGCCGACAAACATTCCCGCCCACGGAATCAGTTGCACGCGCCAACCATTGCGCCGCTCTCCGAGTATCCAGCGGCCCAGCCCGCGACCAAAGCGTGACAGCGCCCCGGTTACATAGGTCAGGCCCACCGGCAAACCGTTGACCTCTTCCACCGCCGCATTCAGCATGCCCATGGCAATAATCGCCGCGAGCAACGCCGGCAATGTATCGGCAAACGGCCACAAGGCTGCGCCACACAACAAGGCCGCAATGCACAACAGCAAGGGCAGCGCATGCCGCTTGGCGACGCGGCTGACTACCACACCCAACGCGTTGCCGACCACGAACATCGCGATCAGCAACAACAACCGCCCCGTAAGGCCCAGGTCCCCGGCGCCAATCGCTACCGCCAGCCGCGTGGTATTGCCGCTCATGAACGAGACAAAATCGCCACTGGCCATAAAACCGATGGCATCGGTCATGCCGGCCAGTACGGAAAGACTGGCCACCAACATCAAACCGACCCGGCCGCGCCAGCGTTGCCGATGGGCCAGTGCGGCATTGACGTAAGGTTTGCGCGATGCAGGCAGCATTGTGCCGGGCTCCTCGGTGAGATTATTCGGCCACTACCGTAGGGCGCTTTGAGTGTGTGCGCAATGACCTCAGACACACTTCAGCCACCAACCCCGACTTTGCCAGGTTAAAACGTGCGTCGGCCTGATCGCTTGCACGAACGCCTCGTCATGGGACACCACCACCATCGCCCCGGTAAAACCCTGCAACGCCTGTTCAAAGGCCAGCACCGATTCCAGGTCCAAGTGGTTGGTAGGCTCGTCCAGCAATAGCAGTTGTGCCGGGACTTTGCGCCACAAGGCAATTGCCATTGCGGCCTTTAAACGCTCGCCGCCACTCAACTGGCCAGTGGGTTGAGTCACCCGCAACGCATCCAGTTGCAGCAAGGCCAGGCGCGTGCGCAGTTCGCCTTCGGCCAACGGTGTGTCGAGCAGGTTGAGCTGTTCGACGATGCTGCGATCGTTCTCCAATAGCGCCAGGTGTTGATCAATATAAGCGCTGGGCACTTGCACGGCGCATTCCCCGCTGACGGCCTTCCATAGACCGGCAAGCAGCTTGAGCAAGGTGGATTTGCCGCAGCCGTTCGGCCCGTGCACGGCAACGCGCACCGGGCCCGTCAGGTTGAGTGTGAGGTAAGTTGCAGGCGACTGCGGATCCAGCCACGGCAGTTGCGCATGCTCCAAGGCCAGGACGTGTCGACCGTTGGGCACTGCCGAGCCGGGCAAGGCGAGCAGGGTGGGCGTTTCGTCGACGACGCGTTCGTAGGCCTGGCGCACCTGCACATCCAGCTCGTTTTTGTACTCGCGGTGTGCACTGCGCACAGTGCTGACGATTTCGGTGGCGGCATCTTTCCAGCGGGCTTTAGTGAACCGGTCGACGTTGGCGGTTTCGGCATGCTTGCGTGAGCGGGCGGCATTGCGTTGCAAGCTGTCGTGGTCTTTTTGCAGGCGCTTGCGCTCGCGGCTGCGCTCCAGGCGCGCGTGTTCAAGGGCTGCAACGGCAGCGTGCTGCTCGGTGTCGCGTTGCAGGCGGTAGGCCTGGTAATTGCCGCCATACGCGCGCGCCCCGAGGGGCGACAGTTCGAGGATGCGGCCCATGGCGTTGAGCAATTGCCGGTCATGGCTGACCACCACCAGGCCGCCGTGCCAGCCCGCCAGCACATGCAACAGCCAATCACGGCCGTCGCTGTCGAGGTGGTTGGTGGGCTCATCGAGAATCAGCAACTGTGGCTCGGCCAGCACCGCACCGAGCACCGTGACCCTGGCCAATTGGCCGCCGCTGAGCTGCTCGGCCGGTGTGTGCGCATTGAGGTGTGCCAAGCCTGCGGCGCCCAATGCGGTGCGCAGGCGTTCGGCCAGGTCCCAGCGATCGTCGATCAGCGCCAGGTCGTCCACGTGTGCTTCGCCGCGAGCCATGCGTGCAAGTGCAGCCAACACCTCGGCGGTGCCGGTGACATCGGCGATGGTTGCGCCCGGTTGAACCGCCACTGCTTGGGCGACGTATGCGACGCTGGCCGAACGCTTCAGCGTGCCGGACGAGGGCGCAAGCAACCCGGCCAGCATCTTCGCGAGAATGCTTTTGCCACGGCCATTACGCCCGACAATCCCGGTGGGTGTGTGATCAATCGACAGGTTGAGACCTTCCAGCAAGGTTTCGCCATTGGCGAACTGGAAAGACACGTGTTGCAAGGAAACGAGTACGGGCAGCCGGTTGACGTCAGTCATAGGCACCTCCAAAAAAATGTCGAACAGGCCAACAAGCGCGCCAGGCGGCTCGTTGCAGATACATTTTGGAAGGCTTAGTTGTTCACGTCGGCGGTCATCCCGGGCGTCAGAAGGGCTGCAGAGGCTAACTCACCTTGGCGCTCTTCGGCAAGTCGGCGGCCAATTGCTCGAGGAACATCGCCAGTGCGACTTCTTCGGCTTTCAAGCCCTTGCGCACCCGTGGCTTGGGCAGCTTGGACAGTTCGCCCAGGCTGAAATGCTCCAGAACGGCCGGGTGGATATAGCACTTGCGGCACACCGCCGGAGTATTGCCGAGCTGCTTGGCGACGTCTTTGACGGTTGCCACCACGTGCCGCTTGGCATCGGATTCCGGCTGCCATTGCAGCTCGCGCAACACGGCCAAGGCAAGAGCGGTGCCGGCCCAGGTGCGGTAATCCTTGGCGGTGAAATCGGCGCCCGTCAGGCTGTGCAGGTAGGCGTTGACGTCGTGGGAGCTGACGGTATGCCGCTCGCCGTCTTCATCCAGGTACTGAAACAGATTTTGCCCAGGCAGTTCGAGGCAGCGCTTGACCACCGTGGCCAGGCGCCGGTCCTTGACGCTGACCTGATGCTCCACGCCACTCTTGCCGCGAAACTGAAACTGGATTTCGCTGCCCTTGATGTCCACATGGCGGGTGCGCAAGGTGGTCAGCCCGTAGGATTTGTTGTCCCGCGCGTACTGGGTATTGCCGACGCGGATGAGCGTGGCATCCAGCAGCATCACCACAGTGGCCAATACTTTCTCGCGGGTGAAACCGGGTTCGGCGATTTGGGCTTCCAATTTCGCGCGCAGTGTTGGCAAAGCATTCCCGAACGCTTGCAGGCGCGAATACTTGTCGCTGTCACGCACTTCACGCCAGCGCGAGTGGTAACGGTATTGCTTGCGGCCGCGGGCGTCACGCCCCGTGGCTTGCAGATGGCCACGCGGGTCGGCGCAGATCCACACATCGGTGTAGGCGGGCGGCACGGCCAGTGCGTTCAGGCGTTTGATTTCGTCAGCATCGATGATACGCACTCCGTTGGCATCGACATACTGGAACTTGCCGCGCAGCTTCTTGCGGCGGATACCCGGTTGGGTGTCGTCAACGTAATGCAGGTCGCGGGGCAGGTCGGCAAGCAGTGCGGAGTCGGGCATGGTGCAAATTCCTTGGCGGTAATCAGGCCGGTATGTCTGATTGACCGCAGGGTTTTGCGCGGGTGCCAAATAGTTATGCGAGCACGGCTACCGCCTTGATTTGCGCCCACAGCCTCAGACCGGGCTGCAGTTGCAATTGATCACGGGAGAACCGCGTGATGCGCGCCAGCAGCGGCGTGCCGCCAGCATCCAGGCGCACCAGCACATGGGCGTTGTTATCCGCAGAAATCTCCTGGGTCACCGTCACCGGCAGACGGTTAAGGATGCTGCTGGGTTCTTGCCCATACAAGCTGAGGCTGACATCTCGGGCCTGTACCTTGATGCGCAGTGGCTTGCCCACTGCCAACGGCGCGTGCGCCACGCGTACCTGCAATGGGCTGTCGGGCAATTGCAGGGTGAGCAACTGATAGTGCTCATCGTAGGCACTGACCGTGCCATTGATGACCACGCCGGCGTCGTCGCCCAAGGCGATGGGTAAGTCGAGCCGTGCCAGGGTTTCACTGATGGGGCCGCTGGCCAGGGCCTTGCCGTCGCTGAGCAATACAATGTGATCGGCCAGCCGCGCCACTTCATCCTGGGCATGGCTGACGTACAGCACCGGAATATCCAGTTCGTCGTGCAGGCGTTCGAGGTACGGCAAAATTTCGCTTTTGCGTTGGCTGTCCAGGGCTGCCAGCGGTTCATCCATCAACAGCAATTGCGGGCTGGTGAGCAGCGCGCGGGCGATGCCGATGCGTTGGCGCTCGCCGCCGGACAGGTGCTGCGGGTGCCGGTCGAGCAGGTGGCCGATGCCGAGCAGTTCGGTGGCCTGGGCCATGTCCACCCGACGTTGCTGAGGCGCAATACGCTTGAGGCCGAACTCAAGATTGGCCCGCACTGATAGATGTGGAAACAGGCTCGCTTCCTGAAACACATACCCCAAGGCGCGCTTATGCGGCGGCACAAATACGCCGTTGCGGCTGTCTTGCCAGACGTCATCATTGACCTGCACAAAGCCGTCTGCGGCGCGCTCAAGCCCCGCGATACAGCGCAGGCAAGTGGTCTTGCCGGAGCCAGAATGCCCGTACAAGGCGGTCACGCCACGGCCGGGCAAATGCAAGTCCACATTCAGGGCGAAGCCGGAATAGGTGAGGTGCAGGCGTACATCAATCATCGATCAGCTCCAGCCCATTTTGGTTTTACGGTTGGAATAGAGCGCCAGCAATACGAGGAAGGCGAACACCACCATGGAGCCGGCCAACCAATGGGCCTGAGCATATTCCATGGCCTCGACGTGGTCATAGATCTGCACCGACACCACGCGGGTTTTGTCGGGAATATTGCCGCCGATCATCAGCACCACGCCAAACTCACCGACGGTGTGGGCGAAGCCGAGTATCGACGCGGTGATAAAACCCGGGCGGGCCAGGGGCAGGATCACGGTGAAAAACGTGTCCCAGGGATTGGCGCGCAAGGTGGCGGCTACTTCCAGTGGGCGAGTACCGACGGCGGAAAAGGCGTTTTGCAACGGCTGCACCACAAACGGCATGGAATAGATCACCGAGCCAATCACCAGCCCGGTGAAGCTGAAAGTCAGGGTGCCCAGGCCCAGCCATTGGGTGAACTGGCCGAAGTAGCCATTGGGCCCCATGGTCAACAGCAGGTAAAACCCAATGACCGTGGGTGGCAACACCAACGGCAGGGCGACGATGGCACCGATGGGGCCGCGCCACCAGGAGCGGGTGCGCGACAGCCACAGGGCAATCGGAGTGCCGATGATCAGCAGGATCACGGTGGTCAGTGATGCCAGTTTAATGGTCAGCCAGATCGCGGAAAAATCGGCACTCGACAGCGGCATTTAGTTGGCCAACTCGTAACCGTAAGACTTGATCACCGCGGCGGCTTTGGGGCCTTTGAGGTACTCGACCAGCGCTTTGGCCGCGGCGCTGTCTTTGCCTTTGGTGAGAATGACAGCGTCTTGCTTGATCGGGTCGTGCATGGACGCGGGAACGATCCACGCCGAACCGCTGGTGACTTTGCCGTCCTTGTAGATTTGCGACAGGGCGACGAAGCCCAGTTCTGCGTTGCCGGTGGACACGAACTGGAAGGCTTGGGTGATGTTCTGGCCTTCAACGAGCTTGCCCTTGACCTTGTCGGTCAAGCCTTCTTTAGCCAGCACTTGGGTGGCGGCCAGGCCGTAGGGCGCGGCTTTAGGGTTGGCGATGGACAGGTGCTTGAATTCGTTCTTCTTGAGCACCTCACCTTTGGCATCGACATAACCTTCCTTGGCCGACCACAGCGCCAGGGTGCCGACCGCGTAGGTGAAGCGCGAACCTTTGACGGTGTCGCCTTCGGTTTCGAGTTTTTGCGGGGTGGTGTCGTCAGCGCTGAGGAACACTTCGAATGGCGCGCCGTTTTTGATCTGCGTATAGAACTGGCCGGTGGCGCCGTAGGCTGCAACCAGTTTGTGGCCGGTGTCTTTTTCGAAATCGGCAGCAATCGCCTGGATCGGTGCGGTGAAGTTGGCGGCAACGGCAACCTGCACTTCATCGGCTTGGGCCGCGCCAAAGGCAAAGGCCGCAATCAGGGTGGCGATGGCCGTGGGGGCCAGGCGTGAGGCGCGGATCATCATGAAGCAGCTCCTTTGAGGTGTACGGCTTGTTACAGGTAGAAGGCGTTACCGCTATGTATAGGAATATATAGCGGTTAGCCATTGCCGGTACAGTGCAACGTTGCCGCTGGTGTCAGTTCTATTGGAGCTTGGCCCGTGCCTGCTCGGCCAATTCGCGGGTCAGGTCATACGTGGAAATGTCTTTGCCCAGGCGCAATGCCTGGCCTGACCACAGGTTGCTGAAACCCGCTTCATCCTTGGCTTTGAGCGGCATCAAGGCGCCGCCGGAAGTGGGGAAGGCGGGCGCTTGCGGGTTGATCGCGCCGAGTTCGCGCATTACGCGGTTAACGATGCCTCGCGCCGGGCGGCCGGTGAACAGGTTGGTCAGTGCGGTCTCGCTGGCTTGGGCGTGGCGCAGTGCATGGTGATGGGAAGCGCTGACGTTGGCTTCGGGAGTGAAGAGGTACGCGGTACCCACTTGCACGGCCGAAGCGCCCAGGGCGAATGCCGCGACAATGCCGCGCGCATCACCGATACCACCGGCGGCGATCACCGGCACGCTGACCGCGTCGACAATCTGCGGCAGCAGTGCCATCAGGCCGATCTGGGTGTTGAGGTCGTCGCTGAGAAACAACCCGCGATGCCCGCCAGCCTCAAACCCCATTGCAATGATGGCGTCGCAGCCATGCTGTTCCAGCCAGAGGGCTTCTTCCACGGTGGTGGCCGATGACAGTACCTTGGCGCCCGTGGCTTTGACCCGGTCGAGCAAGGCTTTTTCCGGCAGGCCAAAGTGAAAGCTCACCACTTCGGGGCGGAACTCTTCGACCACTTTGCAGGCAGCGTCATTAAAGGGTGCGCGGTTGGACGCGGGCGTTGGCGCGTCAAAATCGGCGCCGAGTTCATGGTAGTAAGGTTCCAGCAAGTCCTTCCAGCGGCGGTCACCGGCTTCATCGGCGGCGGGCGGTTGATGACAGAAGAAATTCACATTGATCGGCCGCGAGCTTGCCTGGCGGATCGTGGCCAAGGCTTCACGCAGTTGCTCGATGGTCAGCGCTGCGGCGGGCATTGAGCCCAGCCCGCCGGCCGCATTGGTGGCGATGACCATGGCGGTGGTCGTTGCCCCGGCCATAGGGGCCTGGATGATGGGCACTTCAATGCCCAGCAGGTCAAGAATTCGAGTGTCTGGCCAGCTGCTCATGGGATGCGTCTCCAGCGTGAGTAAGACTTTGCGCTGTTTTAGCAGGGCGATTGGCACCCGGCCAGTCTGTTTTATTCACTGGACGAAAGTGGGTTTTCGTGCGGCGCCATCAATTGATGGCATGGTGCTGGCTGATGACCCGGTGCTGGGCATGCTCAACACCCTGGCGACTATCGACGGCGTGCCATGGGACTTCTGGCAAGTCTGTGGTTTTATGATCGGACCAAGGCGCACAAACGTCGCAGGTGCAGTATGGCGCTGTGCGGTAACCGGTATAAGGTTGCAAGTGTCCTAAACGCAAAGCTTCGTAAACGGAACGCTAAGTAAGCGTAAATTGACGTTTTAAAAGGAGAGCGCGGTGCAAACAATCAAGGAACAACAGGTAGCGGCCGTTCGTGTGTCCGGGCTGAAAGTTCGCACGCGTAATGCGGATGAAGCCCAGCCTTCGAGCGCGAAGATCGGCCCGATGTGGCAACGGTTTTTCGCTGAAGAGCTTTACCAGAAAATACCCGGCAAGCAGCCGGAGTCACCGATGTACGGGGTTTACAGCGGCTATGAGTCCGATGCGCAAGGGCTGTTTGATGTCACTGCGGGCGTGGCGACCCAGGCACCGGCTGCCGGGTTTGACAGCCTGGTGATTGAGCCGGGGCGTTATTTGGTGTTTGAGGCGCGTGGGCCGATGCCGGCTGCGATCATCACGGCTTGGCAGCACGTCTGGGACTACTTTGAGCAGCCGGGTGTGGAGTCGCGTGCGTTTGTCACCGATTTTGAGGTGTACCCCGCGGACGACGTGGCGCTGATCTATATCGGTATCCGCTAGCCGTTACTGACTTTCGCGCTCCAGCAGCTGGCGCTTGCGCTCCACGCCCCAGCGGTAGCCCGAAAGCTCGCCGTTGCTGCGCACCACGCGGTGGCAGGGAATTGCCACCGCCAAGTGGTTGGCTCCGCAGGCCTGGGCCACCGCTCTAAAGGATGTGGGCGCGCCGATCCGCTGGGCAATTTGCGCGTAGCTGGCAGTGCTGCCCACCGGGATTTCGCGCAGCGCCTGCCACACCCGTTCCTGAAAGGCGGTGCCGCGCAAATCCAGGGGTAAATCCAGGCCCAAGGCAGGCGCTTCGACAAAGCCCACTACCTGCGCAATCAATTGTTCGAAGTCCCGGTCCGCACCGACCAACTCGGCCTTGGGAAACTGGTCCTGCAGGTCGCGCACCAGTTGGTCCGGGTCATCCCCCAGCAAAATCGCACAGACACCGCGTTGACTCTGCGCCACCAGAATCGCCCCCAATGAGCATTGGCCCACGGCAAAGCGAATTTCACTGTTGGTGCCGCCGGCCTTGTAATCGCTGGGCTTCATGCCGAGTAGCTGGTCAGCCGCCTCATAAAAGCGGCTGTTGGAGTTGAAGCCTGCGTCATACAGCGCGTCGGTAACCGAGTGCTGCCCCTTGAGGCCATCGCGTACTTTGCGCGAGCGCAGGGCATTGGCGTAACCCTTGGGCGTCAGGCCAGTGATGGCTTTGAATACGCGGTGGAAATGGAACGCGCTTAACCCGGCCGGGCGTGCGAGAGCGTCCAGGCTGGGCGGCGTTTCGGCCTGTTCGATGCGGCGGCACGCATCGGCAACCAGCTGCCCATGGTGCGCGGCTAATTGAGTCTGGTCACCCGCGGCGCGTTTGCTGGGGCGATAACCTGCGGCTTCGGCTTGCAGCGGCGTGTCGAAGAATTCGATGTTTTCCGGCCGTGGCAAGCGCGAGGCGCTGCTGGGGCGGCAGTACACGCCGGTGGTTTTAACCCCGTACACAAACAGTGCGTCTGCCTTGGCGTCGCGGGTGACGATGGCGGCCCAGCGCGGGTCTTGTTCGTTGGTCATGGTCTGCACTCTTGGCGGCTCACGGGCAGATTAGCCGTGCTGGCCACGCTCGGCACTCACAAGCTTGCGGTCAAATTAACCGGCGGTGCGAAAGGTCAGGTTGATGCGTTGCGGGCCCATGACCGGATGCACGCCGTCCTTGATTGGCATCACCCCATGAAAGCGCAAGCGATCGACGCCGCCCCAGACCACCACATCGCCATGAAACAGCGAGACCTTTTGCGTGCGGTTGCCGCGTTCATGCCCGCCAAACAGGAAAATCGCCGGCAGGCCCAGTGACACGGAGACCACGGGCGCGTTGTAGCGCCGTTCGTTCTTGTCTTGGTGCAGGGACATCTTGGCGCCGGGCACATAGCGGTTGATCAGGCAGGCATCCGGAGTGAAGTCGCTGAAGCCGGCTTCTGCGGCCGCCTGCACAGCCAGTTCGCGCAACGTGTGAGGCATGGCAGGCCACGGTTGCTGGCTGCGCGGGTCAAGCGGGCTGTAACGATAGCCGCTGCTGTCGGTGGTCCAACCCAGCTCGCCGCAACTGCTCAGCGCCGCCGACATGGTAAAGCCGCCGGGTGTGACCATTTGCCGAAACGGTGATTGGGCCAATATGCGCCGTAGTTCAGGTAACAGACGCTCGACCCGGGGCAGGGCATAGCCCCTTAACACGTAAGACTCTTCGCCAATCTGTTCACGCCCTGCGGGTTGTTGCAGGGCGTCGTCGGCAAACAGGTCCGCAGTCGGGCCGGGCATGGCTTACAGCGCCTTGCTCACGGTGATGTCGGTGATTTCGTCGGTTGCATCGTGGATTTTCGCCAGGGCTTGCTTGGCTTCGTCGACGTCGTTGGTTTGCAACTGGGCGAACTCAAAGCGGCGTTCGCCGTTGAGCTTGTACTTGATGACGTATTTGGTCGTAGGGGTCACAGCGGTTTTCCTGTTCAGGGTTCAGCTCAGCTTGGTGCTGGTGCGACGAACGATGCGAATCTTGTGGGACAGCGCCGGTTTGCGCGTAACGCTGATCGCGCGGCGCGTCACCACGTCCAGGGTAATGTTCCAGAAACCGGTGCTGGGTGCGGTGATTTTCGCCGGGAACTGGTCGAACGCGCCGCCGTGGTAGGTGTGGCGGCCACCGTTCTTGAAGCTGCGAAAGTTGGCATCGCTCATCAGGCGAATGTTGCAGGTCTGCGAGCATTCGATGACAACGATGTCGCCCTCGTTGAGGTGCTCGCGCTGGTGGATGAATTTCATGGGTGTCTCCAGAAGGGCTTTTTCTGAAAAATCAGAATGATACGTAGGTTAAGATAGAGTTTATCAGCCCCAGCGTGTTTATTATCGGGTCGTCGTCGACGACTTCGACAATTTAAAACAGTTATTTACCGAGTTTTCAGAGATAAATCCTACATTAGCGGGAGAAAATTACTCTCAGCGCTGTCGTAGGGTCTTTATCGGAGGTTTTAGTATGAAGTGGAGTGTGTTGGTTCTGGCCTTGGCGTTGGGTGGATGTGCTTCGGTTGCAGATATCAAGCAGACCCCGCCAACATTGGTGGTCATTTCAGGGAAGAAGCCGCAGGAATATGCCGCGTGTGTGGTTCGCAAGTTGGCTGAAACCCGGCGTCCACCGCAGATCGAGCCGCATAAGGACGGTGTACAGGTGATTGTGCCGCAGAAATTCTCGGCTGACCCTTCGGCGATCTTCGAGATTGAAGAGCGCTCCAGCGGCAGCAGCATCAAGCTCTATGAAAGCATGTCCAATGTACCGATTCGCCCGGGCGACGTGAAGAAAGCCGCGGAGGAATGTATTTCCGGCTGAGCCCTAAGGTTCAACCCGCACACTTAATCCGATAAAAAAGCCTGGCCCTGCTGTTGCGGGGCCAGGCTTTTTTTTGCGCTGCTTTTGGGTGTTGTCTCGACAGGATCATTACCCTACCATTTGTAAGCTTATGCGATTGAAGCCTAAGCATATAACTATAAAAATGGAGCCGTGACGATGTCTCTGGAACGAGTGTTGATGGGGAGCGCGCTGTTATTGCTGCTAGGCAATGCCCACGCGCTGGACGGGAAAAAGATTTTTACCGAAGGTGGTTCGCAGCCTGGGGCGATGCCGTGTGTAGCCTGCCATGGCGCCGATGGGCTGGGGCTTGCAGCGGCTGGGTTCCCGCGCTTGGCGGGTTTGTCGGCGGAGTATGTGCGTAAACAGCTGGCGGACTTCAGCAGCGGGGCACGCAGCAATCCGGTGATGCAGCCGCTGGCCAAGGCCTTGACCGAAGCCGAGGTCGTTGCAGTCAGCCAAGCCGTGGCGGCGGTGCCTCACCCGGCGCCTGCCACGCTGCACCGCAGTGAAATGCCCACCAGCGCGGCGCAGAAACTCGCGCTGCAAGGCGCCTGGGAGCGGCAGATTCCCGCCTGCGTCAGTTGCCATGGTCCCGCCGGTGTCGGCGTGGGCGCGGCGTTTCCGCCTCTGGCCGGCCAGCCTGCCGCTTACCTGGCGGCACAGTTGGCCGCGTGGCGTAACGGCACTCGTCACAATGATCCTAATGACCTGATGGGGCACATTGCCAAGTCTCTGACCCCTGAGGAAGTGCAGGGCGTCGCCCAGTACTTTGCGTCGCTGAGCCCGGAGGCCAAGCCATGAAGTCGCGCATGCTTGTCCCCGCGCTGGGGCTGATGATTGCACTGCCATCCGCTGCTGCCACGATTGCCATGGAAGACCAGTCACAGCTGCAGCCAGCGCCTGCGCACCTGGTAGCCAATCAATTCCAGCCGCCGCAGGAAAGTGAATTGCCTGACAATGCCTACGGCAAGTTGGTCAAGCAGGGTTACGCACTGTTCGTCGACACTAAGCGCCTGGCGCCACAATTTGTTGGCAATGGGCTCAACTGCAGCAACTGCCACCTGGACCAGGGCCGCCTCGCCAACTCGGCGCCGCTGTGGGGCGCGTACCCAATGTACCCGGCCTATCGAAAGAAGAACGACAAGGTCAACACCTTTGCCGAGCGTTTGCAGGGTTGCTTCCAGTTCAGCATGAACGGCGGTACGCCGCCTGCGGCTGACAGCCCCGAAATTACGGCACTCTCGGTGTACGCCTATTGGTTGGCGAGCAAGGCGCCGCTGGGCGTGGAGCTGGCGGGGCGTGGCTATCCTGATGTGGCGCAACCGGCCAAAGGCTACAACCTGGCCCAAGGCGCTGAGGTCTATAAAGGCCAATGCGCGGTGTGCCATGGTGCCGAAGGGCTGGGGCAAAAGGCCGGTGATAGTTTCGTCATGCCGCCGCTCTGGGGTAAAGACTCCTACAACTGGGGCGCCGGCATGCACCGCATCAATACCGCGGCGTCTTTCATCAAGCACAACATGCCGCTGGGTAAGGGCGGCAGCTTGAGCGACCAGCAGGCCTGGGACGTCGCCGCTTACGTCAACAGCCATGAGCGGCCGCAGGATCCACGCTTGGTGGACGGCTCAGTGGAGAAAACCCGAATCAAGTTTCACGCCAATGATGGCGTCAATCTCTACGGGCAAACCGTTGATGGCGTGTTGATCGGCCAAGGCATCCGTTAAACTGTCGGGTATTCAATGCAAAAAATGCCGCGCAAGCCTTGAGTTTGCGCGGCATTTGTCTTTATTCGGAAACCCGCCATGAAACGTGAACACGTTAAAACCCGCAATGCCGAGGGTCAGATATCGGCCACCCATGTCATCCAGAACCCCGCCGACCTGGGTGAATGGATCGTCTTTTTCAAGAAAAGCGGCGGGCGCAGTTACTTCCTGGTGGATGAGCAGGATGAAGTCGAGTCGTTCCCGCGCCTGGATGACCTGATCGAGCTGTTACGCGAGCTGGGCATCAAGTTCGCCGAAATTCACCTGTAGCCATACGGCTTACTTGCAGACCACAACGACGCTGCGGCTTTTGAAGTTGCCGACGTCTTTGCCCAGGGTCTTGTCGCTTTCTTTGAGTGACGGCGTGCCGTCGGTACCGACGATACGATAACCGGTGCCCGCGCAGGACGCGTCGGCTTTTTCGTAGCAACTGGCCCACGAATTGGCCTCGCCCGAGCAGTCGATGGTCAGGCCTTGTTCGCCATTTTTAAGGTAAGTGTCGGATGTAGTGGTGCAGCCGGTCATCAGCGCAAGGGCCGCAGTCAATGCCAGAATTTTGTTCATGTGTTGGTTCGTCGTCGAGGGTGTTGGAGGGGCGCTGACACTGTCGTGGGGCGTTCGCAGCAGATTATAGCGAACTGCCATGTAGGTACAGACAAACACAAAAAAGCCCCGCTTAACGGGGCTTTTGGCGCGGGGCATAGAGGCTTACTTGCCCTTCGGTCGCTTGCTCGATGCGTGACCGGCTTCATCCACAAACACTTCGGCGACTGCAGTAGCCATGGCTTCGGTCGGGAATACCCCAGCGACGCTGTCACCGTGGAAGTTGATCAAGTGCCAGCCGTCTGCGCGCTGCGTGATCAGGTAGCCGTTTACACCTTTTGGTTCTGACATCTATTAACAATCTCGTGGTCTGGTTCAAGGGCGCAATGATAGCGCACAAATGCACTGCGCCCGCCGAAGTTATTCCACATCAGTGCCCTCAGCTTGAAAGCATGCTAAAAGGGATGTAGCCCTCAGAAACATTGGCTTGTAGGTTGTTTGCCGGTCGAGGGTGAAGGTACTTGTCGGAAGATAAGTGGAACTTACGCCGACATTTTTTCTCTATGTTGACATCGCAACGCCAGCAGGACCCATTGTAAGGTGACTGCGGCCTGATTAGACTGCGCCGAATTCCGTACGCACAGCCCTTTGTAAGGACTCATATGATCAAGAAATGCTTGTTCCCAGCAGCCGGTTACGGCACTCGCTTCTTACCAGCGACCAAAGCCATGCCCAAAGAGATGCTGCCGGTGGTGAACAAGCCACTGATTCAGTACGGCGTCGAAGAGGCACTGGATGCTGGCCTGAACGAAATCTCCATCGTCACCGGCCGTGGTAAGCGCGCGCTGGAAGACCATTTCGATATCAGCTACGAGCTGGAAAACCAGATCAAGGGCACCGACAAGGAAAAGTACCTGGTCGGTATCCGTAAATTGCTCGACGAGTGCTCGTTCTCCTACACCCGTCAAACCCAGATGAAAGGCCTTGGCCACGCGATCCTGACCGGCCGTCCGCTGATCGGTGACGAACCGTTCGCCGTGGTCCTGGCGGACGACCTGTGCGTCAACCTGGAAGGCGACGGCGTGCTGACCCAGATGGTCAAGCTGTACCAGAAGTACCGTTGCACCATCGTTGCGGTTCAAGAGGTTGATCCTCAAGAGACCAACAAGTATGGCGTGATTGCCGGTGACGACATTGGTGATGGCCTGATCCGCGTACGCGACATGGTCGAAAAACCAGCGCCGGAAGATGCTCCGTCGAACCTGGCGATCATCGGCCGTTACATTCTGACCCCGGACATCTTCAAGCTGATCGAAGAAACCGAGCCAGGCAAGGGTGGCGAGATCCAGATCACTGACGCCCTGTTGAAGCAGGCAAAAGACGGTTGTGTGATCGCGTACAAGTTCAAGGGTCGTCGTTTCGACTGCGGTGGCGCTGAAGGCTACATCGAGGCAACCAACTTCTGCTACGAGCACTTCTACAAGACTGGCAAGGCTTACTGATTCACGCCTGCCCGACTGTTCTAAAAAAGCCACCTTAGGTGGCTTTTTCGTTTTTCAGCCCCATGTAAGTCGGTATGCTGGTGTCCTGCCAAGGAGAGTGAAATGGCCTACGATTTTGATCTGTATGTAATTGGCGCCGGTTCCGGCGGTGTTCGCGCGGCGCGTTTTGCCGCTGGCTTTGGTGCCAAGGTGGCCGTGGCGGAAAGCCGCTACCTGGGCGGTACCTGCGTTAACGTCGGCTGCGTACCGAAAAAACTCCTGGTGTACGGCGCGCATTTCGCCGAAGACTTCGAGCAGGCCAGCGGTTTCGGCTGGTCGCTGGGTGAGGCGAACTTTGATTGGGCGACGCTGATCGCCAACAAAGACCGCGAAATCAATCGTCTCAATGGTATCTACCGCAACCTGCTGGTCAACAGTGGCGTCACCCTGCATGAAGGTCACGCGCGCTTAGTGGACCCGCATCAGGTGGAAATCAATGGTGAGCGCTTTACCGCCAAGCACATCCTGATCGCCACGGGCGGCTGGCCGCAAATCCCGCAGATTCCGGGGCGCGAACACGCCATTGGCTCCAACGAGGCATTCTTCCTTAAGGCGCTGCCTAAGCGTGTATTGGTGGTGGGTGGCGGTTACATCGCCGTTGAGTTTGCCGGCATTTTCCATGGCTTGGGCGCGCAGACTTCGCTGCTGTATCGCGGCGACCTGTTCCTGCGCGGTTTTGACGGTGCAGTGCGCACCCACCTGAAAGAAGAGCTGACCAAGCGCGGCCTGGACCTGCAATTTAACGCTGATATCGAGCGCATCGACAAGCAAGCCGATGGCAGCCTCAAGGCCACGCTGAAAGACGGTCGTGTGCTGGAGGCCGATTGTGTGTTTTATGCCACCGGCCGCCGCCCGATGTTGGACAATCTGGGCCTGGAGAATACTGGCGTCAAATTGGACGAGCGCGGCTTCGTTGAGGTGGATGACCTGTACCAGACCGCCGAGTCGTCGATACTGGCGATCGGTGATGTGATTGGTCGTGTGCAATTGACGCCGGTTGCCCTGGCTGAAGGCATGGCGGTGGCACGTCGCTTGTTCAAGCCTGAGCAGTATCGCCCAGTGGACTACGCGATGATTCCGACGGCGGTGTTCAGCCTGCCGAACATCGGCACTGTCGGCCTGAGTGAAGAAGAGGCGAAGAAGAACGGCCACAAGGTGCAGATCTTCGAAAGCCGCTTCCGACCCATGAAGCTGACGCTGACGGATTGCCAGGAAAAGACCTTGATGAAACTGGTGGTCGACGCCGACACCGACAAGGTGCTGGGTTGCCACATGGTGG
Source organism: Pseudomonas sp. ArH3a (assembly GCF_022648765.1). Classification (NCBI taxonomy): domain Bacteria; kingdom Pseudomonadati; phylum Pseudomonadota; class Gammaproteobacteria; order Pseudomonadales; family Pseudomonadaceae; genus Pseudomonas; species Pseudomonas sp. ArH3a. The sequence continues at coordinate 3,663,368 of NZ_CP080330.1, read as the reverse complement.
GGCCGGACGCCGGCGAAATCGTGCAGGGCTTGGCGATCGCGCTCAAGGCGGGCGCGACCAAGCAGCATTTCGATGAAACCATCGGCGTGCATCCTACGGCGGCGGAAGAATTTGTCACCATGCGCACGCCTGTGGCCGACTGATCAGGTTGGCGATGTTGCCTCTGGCGCCGCTGCAACGGCGGCCGCCAGGCGCAACGCCTCGATACTGGCCTGGGCCTTGATAAGGTCCAGTTCCAGGCTTTTGTTGGTCTGCTGCTGTTCGCTCAGCACGTCCTGGCGTGACTGGCTTTCCAGCACGGCCACCCGCAGGCGCTCCTGAAGCAGGGTGCGTTCGCTTTCAATCAGGCTGACCTGTTCACTGAGCTTTTGCTGCAAGGCCTGGTCTTTGCGGGTTTGCTCCTGCAGCGCGGCCAATTCCTTCGCGGTTACGCGGTGCTCGATTAACAGCCGCTCATTGTCGCGGTGCAACTGTGTGATCTCGTCCTGACGCACCATTGCGCTTTGCTGGGCCTGGCGCAGTTCCGCCTGCACCTGTTGCAGCTGGCCTTCGTGGCGGCGCTGTTCTTGCTCGCGCTGTTCCTTGATTGCATTGCGGTAATGCTCGAGGGCGTCGCGGGCGTGCAGGTGCTTTTCTTCCAGCGAGCGAATCTGCTCGTCCTTGTCGTTGATGCGTAGCTCGTAATCGCTGCACGCCTGACTGAGCCCGGCGTTGCGGGTTTGCTCGGTCTGAAGGCTAGTGCTGGTGGTTTGCAGGGCGGCGCTTTCTTCTGCCAGGGCGGCGCCCTGGATATCAAATTGCTGCTTGAGCTCGGCGTGCGCCTGCTCAAGCGTCTGCACCTGGGCGAGCAGGGCAGCTTTGTGCTGTTCGAATTGCGCCAGGGCCAGGTCGATCGGCTCCTGGGCCTTCTCTTTTAGGCGCTGGGCCAGCCGTGCGACCAGCTCACCCAGCTCGTCATCAATAGGCGCTTCGGTGATGGTCACCCGGGTTTCGCTGTCGTCCAGTTCCTTCAAATAGCGATGAATCGTGGTTTTTGAGCCGGTATTACCCATCTCGATGCGTACCGCGTCGATGCTGGGGTTTTCGCCGCGGGCAAGGATCGCCAGGCGTGCCGTTTGAACTACTGCTTTGTTTATGCCGCCGCGAGCCATGGGGTCTCCGTCGATTTAGTACTGTGGTATGTAGTATGCATATACGTACTGTATCACGAATAAAAAACCGTTTAAATTCATGATTTAACAGATGGGATATTGGCGTATTATCCCGTGTCATAGCCGTTTTAAGCGCAAACTCACCCTGTCGCAGTACGAATAGGCCTTTCATGAGCGATCTGGACCGGTACCTCAACGCCGCCACCCGCGATAACACCCGCCGCAGCTACCGCGCGGCCATCGAGCACTTCGAAGTGAATTGGGGCGGCTTCCTGCCAGCGACCAGCGACAGCGTGGCGCGCTACTTGGTGGCGCATGCCGGCGTGCTGGCGGTCAACACCTTGAAGCTGCGGCTTTCGGCGTTGGCGCAGTGGCACACCAGCCAGGGGTTTCCCGACCCGACCAAGGCGCCGGTGGTGCGCAAGGTGCTCAAGGGCATTCGTGCCGTACACCCGGCACAGGAGAAACAGGCCGAGCCGCTGCAACTTAAACACCTTGAGCAGGTGGTGGCTTCGCTGCAGGCAGAAGCGCTGCAGGCGAGCAACGATCAGGACTCACCCCGATTGCTGCGCGCCAAGCGCGACACCGCTCTGATCCTGCTTGGCTTCTGGCGGGGCTTTCGCAGTGATGAGTTGTGCCGCCTGAACATCGAGCACGTGCAGGCGGTGCCAGGAGCGGGAATCAGCCTGTACCTGCCGCGCAGCAAAAGTGACCGCGACAACCTCGGCAAGACCTACCAGACCCCGGCGTTGCTGCGCCTGTGCCCGGTGCAGGCGTACAGCGAATGGCTCAGCGCCTCGGCCCTCGTGCGCGGCCCTGTGTTTCGCGGGATTGATCGCTGGGGCAACCTGGGCGAGGAGGGGCTGCACCCCAACAGTGTGATCCCGCTGCTGCGCCAAGCGCTGGAGCGCGCGGGCATCCCAGCCGACCTATACACCAGCCACTCGCTGCGCCGAGGCTTTGCCACCTGGGCGCATCGCAGTGGCTGGGACATCAAGTCGCTGATGAGTTACGTCGGTTGGAGCGACATGAAATCCGCCATGCGCTATGTTGAAGCGACGCCCTTTCTGGGCATGACCCTGGCGACCCAACCGCTGATTTGAGATTTCTTCTATTAATACAGTTACCTGATAGGGAAAACCAATCGTCAGCATGAGGTTTGCCAATGAGTCATCGGCCGAAAGAGTGGGTAGCATTCATCTCATCAACTTCTTAACCCCTGACGGAGAGTCAACGATGCCTATCATCAACAGCCAAGTAAAACCGTTCAAAGCTACCGCATACAAAAACGGCAACTTCGTAGACGTGTCGGACGCTGACCTGAAAGGCAAATGGTCCGTAGTATTCTTTTACCCAGCCGACTTCACCTTCGTTTGCCCAACCGAGCTGGAAGACCTGGCTGACAACTACGCCGAATTCCAGAAACTGGGCGTCGAGATCTACAGCGTTTCCACCGACACCCACTTTGCCCACGCTGCCTGGCACAACACTTCGCCAGCCATCGGCAAAATCCAGTACACCATGATCGGTGACCCGACCCTCACCATCTCGCGCAACTTCGACGTACTGATCGAAGAAGCTGGCCTGGCAGACCGCGGTACTTTCGTGATCAACCCAGAAGGTCAGATCAAGATCGTTGAACTGAACGATGGCGGTGTTGGCCGTGACGCTTCCGAGCTGCTGCGCAAAATCAAGGCCGCTCAGTACGTCGCTGCCCACCCAGGCGAAGTGTGCCCAGCCAAGTGGAAAGAAGGCGAGGCTACTCTGGCTCCGTCCCTGGACCTGGTCGGCAAGATCTAAGTCTGTGAAATATCCAGGGCGGAACTCCGCACCTCAGTAAGCTGCATCCGCCCTCAAAACGCCCGGGCGAGATTCGCTCGGGCGTTTTTTTGTCTGCAATAAACCGAATTAATAGGAAATCGCCCGTATGTTGGACGCCAATCTTAAAGCTCAGTTGAAGTCATACCTGGAACGGGTCACCCAGCCGATCGAGATCGTCGCCTCCCTCGACGACGGTGCGAAATCCGAGGAAATGCTTGGCCTTTTGCAGGACGTAACCGGCCTCACCACGCTGATCACCCTGAAAACCGATGGCGATGATGCGCGCAAGCCCTCGTTCGCCATCAACCGCCCGGGTGCCGACATCAGCCTGCGTTTCGCCGGCATCCCCATGGGCCATGAATTTACTTCGCTGGTGCTGGCCCTGCTGCAAGTCGGTGGCCACCCGTCGAAGGCCAGTGTCGAAGTGATTGAACAGATCCGCGCGCTCAAAGGCGAGTTCAGCTTCGAGACCTACTTCTCGCTGTCGTGCCAGAACTGCCCGGACGTGGTCCAGGCGCTGAACCTGATGGCCGTGCTCAACCCCAACATCCGCCACGTCGCTATCGACGGTGCGCTGTTCCAGGCGGAAGTCGATGAGCGCCAGATTATGGCGGTGCCAAGTGTCTACCTCAACGGCGTGAACTTTGGTCAGGGCCGCATGGGCCTGGAAGAAATCCTTGCCAAGCTCGACACCAGCGGCATTGAAAAAGCCGCCGAGAAAATCAGCGCCAAAGACGCGTTTGATGTGTTGGTCGTCGGCGGCGGCCCAGCCGGTTCTGCCGCTGCCATCTACGCAGCACGTAAAGGCATCCGCACCGGTGTGGCGGCTGAACGCTTTGGTGGCCAGGTGCTGGATACCATGTCGATCGAGAACTTCATCTCGGTGCAGGAAACCGAAGGGCCGAAACTGGCCAGCGCGCTGGAAGCCCACGTGCGTCAGTACGACGTGGACATCATGAACCTGCAGCGTGCCAGCAGCTTGATCCCTGCGAAACACGCCGGTGACTTGCACGAAATTCGCTTCGAAAGCGGTGCGACCCTCAAGTCCAAGACCGTAATCCTGGCCACTGGCGCCCGCTGGCGCGAAATGGGTGTGCCGGGCGAGCAGGAATACAAAGCCAAGGGCGTGTGCTTCTGCCCGCACTGCGACGGCCCGCTGTTCAAAGGCAAGCGCGTGGCAGTGATCGGCGGCGGTAACTCCGGCGTTGAAGCAGCCATCGACCTGGCCGGTATCGTCAGCCACGTGACCTTGCTCGAGTTCGACAGCAAACTGCGCGCCGACGCCGTGTTGCAGCGCAAGCTCTACAGCCTGCCGAACGTGGACGTGATCACCAGTGCGCTGACCAGTGAAGTCAAAGGCGACGGCCAGAAAGTCACCGGCCTGGCGTACAAAGATCGCGACAGTGGCGAGTTCAAGACCATCGACCTGGAAGGCATCTTCGTTCAGATCGGCTTGCTGCCCAACACTGACTGGCTCAAAGGCACAGTGGAGCTGACCCCGCGTGGCGAGATCATTGTCGATGCGCGTGGCGAGACTTCGCTGCCAGGTATATTTGCCGCCGGTGACGTGACAACCGTGCCGTACAAGCAGATCGTGATCGCGGTAGGCGAGGGCGCCAAGGCTTCGCTGAGTGCTTTCGATCACCTGATCCGCACGTCCGCACCGGCTTAAATCCGGGCCCGGAAATGAAAAACCCCATGAGTGATCATGGGGTTTTTCTCGTTCCCACGCTCCGCGTGGGAATGCCTCCGATGACGCTCTGCGTCACCCTGTCCGCTTACATAGGCGCTGGCTGAATAATCTCAACCCAGTACGCATCCGGGTCCTTGATGAAGGCCAGGCTTTTCATGCGGCCATCGGTCAGGCGCTTCTGGAAATCACAGCCCAGGGCTTCGAAACGCTCGCAGGCGGCGACGATATCCGGCACTGAGATGCAGATATGGCCAAAGCCACGCGGGTCGGTGTTGCCGTTATGGTAGGCAAAATCGGCATCGTTTTCGGTGCCGTGGTTGTGGGTCAGTTCCAGGATGCCCGGGATCGACTTCATCCACTGGGTGCGCGCGGCGGCGTCAGCTGGAATCTGGGCCTTGTCCACCAGGGCCAGGAAGTACAGGCTGAATTCGGCTTCCGGGAAGTCGCGCTTTTCCACCAGGGAAAAACCCAGGATGCGGGTGTAGAAATCCAGCGACTGGGTGATGTCCTTGACCCGCAACATGGTGTGGTTGAACACAAAGTTCGAGGTGGCGGTGTCGGGCTGGGCGGTGACGCCCGGGAAAGTGTTCAGATCGTGCAGGCTCATGGGCCCTCCAGAAAAAAATGGGGCAAACGCGACTTGAAATGATAGGCGCGGTCCGTTGGCTTGCGGCAAGCATCCCTGCAGCCGAGCCATGATACGCAAGGCCCAGCCGCTGCGCCAAATGAAAAAGGTCACGTAGCGCTTGCGACCAGCGGGCGCCGGGGCTCAAACTTTGGCGCTTGAACCTTGGGTGTTTTTCGTAATGATTGAATTTCGTAAATCGCTGTTGAGCGCCATGTGTTTTCTGTTGGCCAGCCCGCTTGTGCTGGCGGCCGACCCGGAAATTCACTGGCCCAGCGGCTGGCAGGTCGAGGAAGTGGACGTTGACGGCGAGGCGCCGGTAAAACCCCAGGCAGTGTCGCGCCAGCGCGCAATCAAGAACGATGAAAATGGCAATACCTTGATGGTCATGGAGTTGACCGGCACCCCGATTGAGGCCGGGCATAAAGTTAATCTTCAAGGTGTATTGCTGGAAATGCGTAAATCCATCCAGAAAGATTTCGCCGGTAGCGGTTATCAAAGCGTGTGCACCAAGATGCACCCAACCACATTGAGCCGTCTTGAGGCGCTGGAAACTACTTGTGTGATTACTGAAAATGGCCGACACGTTTTGTCGCAAACATTAGTCGGCGCGGTTGATAGCGATAAAGCCTATGTATTTTCGTATGCAGGGCAGGCCGAAGCCTACGAGGCAAGCAAAGACGAAGTGGGTTCGGTACGTGACAGCCTCAAACTTTGAGCGCGTTATCTCGAACGATAATGAACACAGTGAAGTGTTAGTTAAGTTCGTTTTCGACGCCTCAAAAAAAAACCCGCAGATGCGGGGCTTTTTTGTGCGGGCCGTGTGATCAGCCGCGCAACCAGGAATCGACAGTGGCAGCGCCATACTGTTCTTTCCAGGCTTTCAGGCCGCGATGGTTGCCGCCTTTGGTCTCGATCAGCTCACCGGTGTGCGGGTTGCTGTACACCTTGACCACGCGCGCGCGGCGCTGTTTTGGTGCGGCGGCGAGCGTAGCGCCGGCCTTGCCAGGGTTTGGGTCAAGGATCGAGATGATGTCGCGCAGGCCTTTACCGTAGTGCTTCATCAGGCCTTGCAGCTTTTCTTCAAATTCGATTTCTTTCTTCAAGCCGGCGTCGTTCTTCAAGGATTCGAGCTGGGCAAGCTGCTCTTGAAGGGCTTTTTCTGCTGCGCGAAATTCGGCGAGTCTGGACAAAATCTGTACTCCAATAATGGTGTTTGCTGATATCAACTGCAGACAAAGCTATAAGCCAAGCGCTTATAAGGTGACTCAAAGAAAGAGGCCTTTCTGCGAGTTCAGCACAGGCAGGAAAAATTGTAGTAGTTAATGCCCCACGAGTAAATCATGTCTTTTGCCTAAACAAGATTATTTCATCAAGCGCACGGGCTGGCTATTCAATGGCTGGCCAGCGACTTAATGAACTCGTCACAGGGTAACGGCCTACCAAACAGGTAACCCTGCAGGAAATCCACACCTTGTGCAGCAAGATAGTCGCACTGCTCAGCTGTTTCCACGCCCTCGGCAACGATGCCCAGATCCAGCTTGCCGGAGAGTTCGATGATACTGTCGAGAATATGCCGTGAGAGTGCATCCGCGCCAATCATGGCGACAAAGCTTTGATCGATTTTCAAGTAATCGACATTGAAGTTGCGCAAGTAACCCAGGCTGGAATGCCCGGTACCGAAGTCATCAATCGCAATCATCACCCCCAGTTGATGCAGGGCGTCGAACAGCCGACGAGTGATGTCGGTTGGCGTGATCAGCTCGCGCTCAGTCAGCTCCAACACCAGTGTCACCTGGCCGGGCGCGAAGGCAGCGAGAAACTCCCCACAGTCCTCAACCAAGTCCAGATCCTGACAGTGGCGCGCGGTGATATTCACGCCAATATGAAAGCCTGGACTGAAGCGCGCGGCATGCGGGGCAAGTTGCGCGGCGGTCTGGCGCAACAAGGCGCGGGTCATCGGCACGATCAGGCCAGAATGCTCTGCCAGTGGGATAAACAAGTCAGGACGCACCAGGCCTTCCTTGGGGTGCTGCCAGCGCATCAGCACTTCACAGCCGGCCCATTCACGGGTATCGCCGCGTACCACTGGCTGGAAATACGGGATGAACTCGTTGGCGCCCAAGGCCCGCTGCAATTCATGCGTAGGCGCAGACGAGCGCTTTTGCAGCCAATGCGCGAGCACGCCCGCCAGCACGCCAAAGAACACCAGAAGGCTGAACAGCGCCGGGTAGCGTGCTTCCATGTACCGCCACACTTCACCGGCCGGCATGCCGACATCGACACTGTAGGGAAAGCGTTCTGAGACCAAATAGTGATGGGCCACGGCAAACACCGGTACGGGGCTGGTGTGCACCTTGCCGTCGGCATCCAGCCAGTTAGGCCCTGCTTGCAGGATCAGGTGCGCGTAGCGGCTGATCAGGCGCAAGGCGTTGGTCAGGTGGTAACCGTCAATCGAGGCAAACGCCGCTTTGTCGCCGTCCACCAAGCGGTAAACCAGCAACGCCGTATCCGGCGTCACCGGGTTGCCGTTCATCAACCATAACGTGCCATCGACATAATCATCCGGGTTGACCGCCGACTGGTAATCACCCCCGAACAGCGAGGTGCAATAGATGTTCTTCTGCCAGGACAGGGTCGTTGCGCGCACAAAAGGCCGACGCGTGACCTGTTCACGCAGCGCCAGTTGCGCACCGTTGTCACAAGGCTGGCCTGCCAGTGGCAGCAGTGCCTGGGCGGCGAGGGCGGTGTTGTCGAGCATCAGGTCAAACTGGCGCACGGCCTCGCTGGCGGTTTGCGCGGTGCTTTCTTGAAGGGTGCGTTCGGCTTGCCAGTGCAGGATCACCACGCCCAATGCGATAGGCAGCAGAACACTCAGGGCGGTGATCAAGTAGCGGGTGGCGCGTTTGCGCGGGCCGTTAACGGTCAGAGGCATGGAGGGGACGGCCTGTCGCAGGGTGGGGAAAGCGCCGAAGGGCTAATCAGGTTATTCAGATGATAGATGGCGCGCGGGAAATAAGCTCGCTGTACCTGGCCATTTGGATAGTCTCCATCACTGGAAGTCCAGGCGTTGCGCCACGTCAATAAACGCTAGGGTCGCCGGTGTCGACTGACGTTGATCCAACACCGCCAGGCCGATGTCACGGCTGACGCGTGGCGACAACGGACGCACGTGGTAACGCGCGTCCGGTGCCTCGGGCAGCGACGCCTGCGCCACCACGCTCACGCCGTCACCTCGGCCCACGGCTTCCAGGGTACTGAGCAGTTGTGAGCAGCGGTAACGTACCTTCGGCGTCAGCCGCGCAGCACTGAACAGCCGCGTGACCAGCTCCTGCGAGCCGGCATCGGTAAGAATGAACGGATCGTCACACAGCGCCTTCAGTTCCACACAGGGCTGCGCGGCCAGCGAATGCCCAACGGGGAGCAGGGCAACCAGTTGGTCCTGGAACAGCACAAACGTATCGAAACGCTCTTGCTCCAGCACCACAAAGCCCACGTCGATACGGCGCTCGTCCAGCCATTGGATCACCTGGCGATCGGGGCCTTCGTCCACGTGCACCTCAATACCTGGATGCGCCAGCCTGTATTGCTCGAGAATTCGCGGTAGCAGGCGGTTGGACGAGGTCGGGCCAAACGAGCCGATACGCAGCGTGCCGCGCTTCATGCCGCGCGCATCCGAGGCTTCCTGTTGCAGGGTGTCGGCCACGCCGAGCAGCGTACGCGCGCGCATCAGCAGTTGCTGGCCGATATCGCTGAGTTCGACCTGGGACTGATGGCGGCGAAACAGCTCGATGCCCAACTCCTGCTCGAGGGCCTTGATGGCATGGGACACGGCTGACTGGCTGATACCCAGGCGGTGCGCGGCCTGGGTGAAGCTTTGCAGCTCGGCCACCTGAGAGAAGAGGTGCAGTTGAGTGAGGGTCATGAGTAACAACTCATTTTACGATGATTGATCATTAGTTTGAGGATACCCCAATCCTGACACTTGCCGAGCACCGCTGATGACGTCCGACCGCCTGACCTACCTCAAACTTGCCGCCGTCACGATGATCTGGGGCGCGACCTTCGTGGCAGGCCGCTACCTGGCCGCCGACGTTGACCCGCTGCTGGCTGCCACGCTGCGTTTTATCCTGGCAAGTGCCGCGCTGCTGGGGTTCATGGCCCTTACACGCGTACGCCTGGCCCGGCCCAGCACCCGGCAGCTCGCGCAGTTGGCAATGCTGGGTTTTTTCGGCATCTTTTTCTACAACCTGTGCTTTTTCTACGGCCTGCACTACATCAACGCATCGCGGGCGTCCCTGATCGTTGCTTTGAACCCGGCGGTGATCGCCCTGGCTTCATGGTTGCTGTACAAGGAGCGCCTGAGCGCGACCCGGTGTCTGGGCATTGCCTTGTGCCTGGGCGGCGCCGGTGCGGTGATCATCAGCCGTAACCCGCTGCTCCTGCAGGGCGCCGAGAGTGCCTGGCGCGGTGACCTGCTGATTTTCGGCTGTGTGGTGGGGTGGGGTGCTTACTCGGTGTTTTCCCGCAGCCTTAATCAGAGCCTGGGGCCATTGCAGACGGTAACGTGGTCGATCTTGCTGGGCACGGCGATGCTCACGATCACCACGCTCGTTGGCGGCAAGCTCACACTAAGTGCCCTGAGTACAATCCATCTGCCGCAACTGCTCAGCCTGCTGTATCTGGGCATCCTCGGCTCAGCACTGGCCTACATCGTTTGGTACGACGGCATCCGCCGTATCGGCGCGACCCGTGCCGGCGTGTTCATCGCACTCAACCCACTGACGGCGGTCATCTGCGGCGCTGTGCTGCTGGGCGAGCAACTCAGCGCGCCGATGCTGCTGGGCGGTGCGGTGATCCTGCTGGGCATCTGCCTGTGCAACAAACCCCTTGCGCCGGCCAAGCCATTGGGGATTTGATAAGAGTGCGGACAATTACTGTTACGCTGTGTAGAATCGATTTACGCATACAAGAATATGGACTTGCGCTCACGCAAGCCTCGGCCGTCAGAGACTGATGTAACCATGAAGCTACTCGGCTCCCCCCTCATCTTTGGTGACTTCCTCGCCCGCAGCGTGCGAGGCCTCTCCTGTGCGCCACCCTCAAATCTCATCCTTGCTCGCAAATAACCATTTGTTAATTACAAGAATGATGAGGTGCCACCATGGCAGACCAATACGAAAACCCAATGGGCCTGATGGGCTTTGAATTTATCGAATTCGCATCGCCAACCCCAGGCACCCTGGAGCCGATCTTCGAGATCATGGGCTTCACCAAAGTTGCGTCCCACCGCTCCAAAAACGTGCACCTGTATCGCCAGGGCGAGATCAACCTGATCCTCAACAACCAGCCCGACAGCCTCGCGTCGTACTTTGCGGCCGAACACGGCCCGTCGGTCTGTGGCATGGCATTCCGCGTCAAAGACTCGCAGCAGGCCTACAGCCGCGCCCTGGAACTGGGCGCACAGCCGATCCATATCGAAACCGGCCCGATGGAGCTGAACCTGCCGGCCATTAAAGGCATCGGCGGTGCGCCGCTGTACTTGATCGACCGTTTCGGTGAAGGCAGCTCGATCTATGACATCGACTTCGTCTACCTCGAAGGCGTAGACCGCAACCCCGTCGGCGCCGGCCTCAAAGTCATCGACCACCTGACCCACAACGTGTATCGCGGGCGCATGGTCTACTGGGCGAACTTCTACGAGAAGCTGTTCAACTTCCGTGAAGCGCGCTACTTCGATATCAAGGGTGAATACACCGGCCTGACCTCCAAGGCCATGAGCGCTCCGGACGGCATGATCCGCATCCCGCTGAACGAAGAGTCGTCGAAAGGCGCAGGCCAGATCGAAGAGTTCTTGATGCAATTCAACGGCGAGGGCATCCAGCACGTGGCTTTCCTCACCGAAGACCTGGTCAAGACCTGGGACGCGCTGAAGAAGATCGGCATGCGCTTCATGACCGCGCCGCCGGAAACCTACTACGAAATGCTCGAAGGCCGCCTGCCGAACCACGGCGAACCGGTGGACCAACTGCAAGCACGCGGCATTCTGCTCGACGGTTCGTCGATTGAAGGCGACAAGCGCCTGCTGCTACAGATCTTCTCGGAAACCCTGATGGGCCCGGTGTTCTTCGAATTCATTCAGCGCAAAGGCGATGATGGCTTTGGTGAGGGCAACTTTAAGGCACTGTTCGAATCGATCGAGCGTGACCAGGTGCGTCGTGGTGTATTGACCGCCGACTAAGCGTAAAAAAGCCCGGCCGAGGTTAACCCCGGCCGGGCTTTTTATTGCCTGCGAATCAAGCTTTGCGCTGGCGCACCAAGTGCTTGAAGCCCTCAAACACCAGCACTGTCACCGCCAGCCAGATCGGGATGTAGGTCAGCCATTGGCCGCCCTTGATGCCTTCTCCCAATATCAACGCCACCGCGAGCAGCAGGACCGGTTCCACATAGCTGAGCAGCCCGAACAGGCTGAAGGGCAGCAAGCGGCTGGCAAGGATATAGCTCACCAGCGCCGAGGCACTGATGAGCCCCAGCATCGGAATCAACACATACAACTTCGGATGCAGATCCATCACGGCAAAGCCTTGTTCGCCGTGCTGCACAAACCACCAGGCCACCGGCAGCATCAGCGCCATATCCAGCCACAGGCCGCCCAAGTGATCGGTGCTCAGGTATTTGCGCACCACGAAGTAGATCGGGTAACCGATGATCACCACCAGTGTCGCCCAGGAAAAACCACCGGACTGATACAGCTCGTTAAGTACGCCGAGCGCAGCAAACACCACCGCGATCTGCTGCAGGCGCGACAAACGCTCGCCGTACACCAGGCGCCCGGTGAGCACCATGGTCAGTGGCAGCAGGAAATAGCCCACCGAGACATCCAGGCTGCGCCCATTCAGCGGTGCCCACATAAACAGCCACAGCTGCACGCCGAGCAAGGCCGATGACAACAACACACCGCCGATCAACCGTGGCTTTGCCGCCAACACTCGCACCAGTTCCAGCACCCGTCGCCATTCGCCGCTGACAATCATGAATACCGTCATGCACGGCACCGTCAGCAGCATGCGCCAGCCGAAAATCTCCAGGCCGCTCAATGGCGTGAGCAGCGAGGTGAAGTAATACATCACGGCAAATAACACCGAGGCTAAGACTGATACCACAACACCTTTAGACACACTGTCCTCGCGAAAGACGATTCATACAAAAAAAGGAAAAACTTCGCGTAGGAATATATTGGTCGTGACATTGTTTGTCACGTCTATTACACGTTTTAAGCCGTTTGAATGGAACATATTTTCCCGTCGACATCACATAAGGCTGACGACATTTGGTTTGTATGGCCAAGTGTTGTCTTCCACGGGAAGTTTTGCAGGGTTGTGTGGGTCATGTGAAAACCTCACCGAATGGAAGGAAGTTATTAATAGCAGCGATTCTGGCGAGGCCGTTCAGGAAGTTGCATAACTCATGCAGTGGATAAAAAGGTTGCTCTATGCAAAACAGTTCTGGAAAGGTTACCTCGCTGGCGACGCTTGCATTCAGTTATTCGCCGGGTGTCCTGAATGGCTTGAGCGAAAACACCAGGGTATCTCGAGAGACTCAGCCCGCGTGGAAGACCTCTGACATTTATGTAAGGTTCTCTGAGTCATTGGCCAGAGACACCCAAAGTCACGCCCTCTCGCCAGAAGGTAAAGCACTCATTGATGCGATGCTGTCTCCAAGCGCGTCAAACGGCCCGAAGGTTAAAGTCTTCAGTTTTGGCGTAGGCGGTGTTCGGTCCAATGATATGTTTGTGCTAATGCGTAATCCTCCGGTAGAGGGCAAAACCAATATTGTATGGAACATGCCGGAATATAATTACACGTCATTCCATGAGTTTAAGAACACCCAGCAAATGAGTGCGTTTTTGAAGGACCTTCCTAACAGGCCTCACGACTTCAAGCTGTTTCTGTCCCATTTTGGTAGCGGCCCACGCTCTGAACCTGTCGTCAGCGTCAAGCGCACAATGAACGAGTGGGCGAGCGCACCGGAGAATAGCAAGCCCCCAACGGGCGCAGGGGCGATGGGCACCCTCTTTGGCAATGTGTTCGAGCACTTGGACAGGTTGAGCCAGCAGCCGGTATCGCTTGTGCCCGTCAATGGCCTCGCCGGCATACATCGCAAAGCGGTAAGTCCTCAAGGGGGGGCCATTTACAGCGGAGTGCGACCGGATGGTGAGAACGTTAATTATCAGTACGCCGCCAACGGCAACCTGCTGGGCGTGGGCGACAAAGGTAATTATTACTTTCTGGAGCATGGCTGGGGGAGTAAAAAGCCACTGAGTTCACTGACACCTGCACAGTTCAATGCGGTCGTTGATAAGGACATGTTGGATCGCCTGAATAAAGCGGGCGTGGTGTGGACGACTGACGCAATCTTAAACGCGATTGGCGACGCTTTAGAACATCCTTTCTTCTGGGCTTCAGACTTTTTGGAAGCCTTTGGCGTCAACAAGGAAGACGCAGGCTTTGTAGAGAACGTCTTGGATAACCCCGTCACGGCATTGCTTCTATTCTTAAATAAGCACAATGATATTGGCAGGCCGTTCGGTATGGAAAAGAAGGAGATGGATGCGCTGCTCAGCCTGTATGGCGATGCCGCGCAGAGTGTTGTTCCGCATTATGGCGCTGTCAGAGCGGTTGCCGCGGTGATTGGAAAGGCAATTAGAGGCGAGCCCCTGACAGACAAGGAAATTCGGGAGACGGCCGACGCGTTACACGCCAGAACTTAAGCAAGTAACGAGCAAGAACGCCCACACCGATCGGTGTGGGCGATTTGACTATCGGCAACTACGCCCCGACACAAAATGGCCCACATCATTAAACCCCGGCGTAGACGAATGCCCCGGCGTCACCAGTGAATCAATAAATGCTTCATCTTCAGCGCTGATCTTCACCTCCAGCGCGCCGGTGTACGCATCCCACTGCGCTTCAGTGCGCGGCCCGACAATGGCCGAACTCACTGCCGAGCTGTTCAGCACCCAGGCAATCGCAAATTCGACAATGCCTACCCCACGCCCTTGGGTGTACTGCTGAATCTGCTGGGCGATGCGTAATGATTCCACACGCCACTCGGTTTCCAGGATGCGCTTGTCCTGGCGCGCTGCACGGCTGCCGGCTTGGGGGGTGACGTCAGGTGCGTATTTGCCGCTGAGTACACCACGAGCCAACGGGCTGTAAGGCACCACACCCAGGCCGTAGGCGGCTGCGGCGGTGATCTGCTCGACCTCGGCCTGACGGTTGACGATGTTGTACAGCGGCTGGCTGATGATCGGCAGGTCAACGCCCAACCGCTCGGCCACACGGATGACTTCGGCAATGCGCCAGCCACGGTAATTGGACAGGCCCCAGTAGCGAATCTTGCCTTGGCGGATCAAGTCGCCAATCGCCGACACCGTCACTTCCAGCGGTGTGTCGTGGTCTTCACGGTGCAGGTAGTAGATGTCCAGATAGTCGGTGTCCAGACGCGTGAGGCTGGCTTCCAGCGCGTTGAAAATACGCTTGCGGCTCAAGCCGTTGCGGTTGGGCACCCCGTCCGCCGGGCCGATGCCGACCTTGGACGCCACCACCCAATCCTGGCGATGACGGGCGATCGCCTCGCCAACGATTTCCTCGGAGCGCCCGCCGGTGTAGACGTCGGCGGTGTCGATGAAGTTGATGCCTTGGTCCCAGGCCTTGTCGATGATGCGCAGCGAGTCTTCGGTGTGGGTCTGTTCGCCAAACATCATGGTACCCAGGGTCAGTGCGCTGACCTTCATCCCGGACTGGCCCAATGTGCGGTAAATCATGCAAAGCTCCTCATGGCAGGGAAACGTGAGTCATGCAATACCAGACTCGAGCGCTCTGGAACAAGCCCTGCACGCGTTTCTTCATGCGCTCAGCAGGTTCTCACCGCGTTGCTGGAGAAAGCGGTGCAGCACGTTCACCCGTTCCGACACTTGCAGGCGATGAGGGCACATCAGGTTGAAAGGGGTGGGTTCGCCTTGCCAGTCGGGCAACCGCGCCACCAGACGGCCGGCCTTGATATCGACGGTGGGGGATTGGTGTAAGCACGGTGATGGGGGCGCTGGTTTGCCTGCGGGGCGTTTCTTTAGTTAGATATGAGTACATATCCGTTGCTGCGGTAACGGCTGCTTAGGGTTCCGCTCTTACAGCGGGTCACTTTTGGAAAAGAGCCCCAAAAGTAACCAAAAGGGCTCTTGCCCCACCACTCGGCACCTCGCCTAGGCTCGGTGTGCCCTCACTCCGGCTTTGGTGCGGGGGCCGCCGCGATGGGCCATCCTTGGCCCATCGCGGCTAAACCGGCGTCCTGCCGGTTTACCCCCGCTCCAAAGCCTGCGTTCGGCCAGCGTGGTTTAACGGGGCGCCTCAGATCAAGATCAAGATCAAAAGCAAGAGCACGGCGGCCTAGTAGCCGACCTGAGTGGTTAAATCAAAAGCTAAACCGAGGCGGCCTGACAGCCGACCTGATCTTGATGGCAGAACTCAATCTAATGTGGGAGCTGGCTTGCCTGCGATAGCATCAATTGGTTATGCCTGATACACCGAGGTGTCTGCATCGCAGCGGTGCGGCGATCCGACAAGCCAGCTCCCACAGAAAAGCAGAGCACTGCGGTGCCAGCAACCGAACTCGGTCAAAATTGTGGGAGCGGGCTTGCTCGCGAAGGCGGTGGGTCAGCCAGCTGATGTGTAACTGACACACCGCCTTCGCGAGCAAGCCCGCTCCCACATTGGGATCTCAGTACATCAGGCAGAGAGTGTACTGCTGTGCTTTTGCTGTGCTTTTGCCCTGTTTTGCTTCTACCACTCAGGTCGGCTACTAGGCCGCCGTGCTTTTGATCTTGATCTTGATCTTGATCTGAGGCGCCCCGTTAACCACGATGGCCGAACGCAGGCTTGAATCCGTGGGTAACCCGGCAGGACGCCGGGTTAGCCGCGATGGGCCAAGGATGGCCCATGGCGGCGGCCCACGGATTCAAGCCGGAGTGAGGGCATGCCGAGCCTAGGCGAGGCACCGAGTGGTGGGGCAAGAGCCCTTTTGGTTACTTTTGGGGCTCTTTTCCAAAAGTGACCCGCCGTAAGGGCGGAACCAATAGCAGCCGTAACCCAAACAACGGATATGTACCCCATCAAACCCGCGACAACCCCAGTACCACTATCGCAGGCAAGCCAACCCACCTGGCTGCGTTATACCTTCAAGGTCCGGGTCATGCGCAACGCCAACACACTGCCGGCAACAATCACTGCCGCTAGCAGGTACAACGCCACATCCGTGGACCCGGTGGCATCCTTCACAAACCCTACGATATACGGGCTGAGAAAGCCCGCCATCTGGCCCATGGAATTGATCAGCGCCAAACCACCTGCGGCCGCGCCCGCGCTGAGCATGGCGGTTGGCACCGGCCAGAACATCGGCAAGCCGGTGAGGGCGCCCATGGTGGCGATGGTCAGGCCGAGAATCGCAATCGCCGGGGTGGTGGCGAAATTCACCGCGATCACCAGGCCAATAGCGCCCATCAACATGGGCACCACCAAATGCCAGCGCCGTTCTTTGCGTAAGTCGGCAGAGCGGCCCACCAGCAGCATGAACACGGCCGCCAGCAGATACGGAATCGCACTGAGCCAGCCAATCACCAAGTTATCGCTGAAACCCAGGCTCTTGATGATCGACGGCAGCCAGAAGTTGATGGCGTACACGCCGCTCTGGATGCAGAAGTAGATCAGGCCGAACGCCCAGATCGCCGGGTTCTTGAACACTTCGCCGAGCGAGTCCGTGGTGGTTTTCGGCTTGTTCGCCAGGTCTGTCGCTTGATCGGCCTCCAGCACCGCACGCTCATGGGGCGTCAGCCACTTGGCATTGGCAAAGCTGTCGCTGAGCAGGAAGTAGGCGAGGGCGCCGAGGATGACGGTCGGGATGCCTTGCAGCAGGAACATCCACTGCCAGCCCGCGAGGCCACCTTGGCCGGCGGCGAAGTGGTTGAGAATCCACCCGGAAAACGGGCTGCCGAGCAAGCCGGACACCGGGATCGCCGACATGAACAACGCCATGATCCGCCCACGGCGGAAGGTCGGGAACCACTGCGAGAGGTACAGCACCACACCCGGGAAGAAGCCGGCTTCGGCGGCACCGGTCAACAGGCGCAAGCCATAGAAGTGCGTCGGTGTGGTCACAAACAGCAAGCAGGTGGAGAGCGTGCCCCACACGATCATCATCAGCGCAATCCAGCGCCGCGGGCCGAACTTGGTCAGCGCCAGGTTGCTCGGCACGCCGCACAGCACGTAGCCGATAAAGAAAATCCCGGCACCGAGGCCGTAGACGGTTTCACTGAATTTCAGCGCATCGAGCATCTGCAACTTGGCAAAGCCAACGTTCACCCGGTCGAGGTAGTTGAACAGGTAGCAGATGAAAATGAAGGGGATCAGGCGCAGGGTAATGCGCTTGTAGATGGCGTTTTTATCGTCATCGGTGGCCAGTGTGGCAGCGGCGCTCTGTGACATGGGAGTCTCTCTTTATTATGATTTTTTGCGATGCGCAGGTAACGTTGATCGCCCAACGAGTCTCGGCCACCTGGCAGGGTGCTGTCTTTGTGCTCGCGCACAGTCAAGCATGCTTTGCGCTGTGCCGATGAACAACCCACCCTTTCAAGGAACTTAGCCCCATGTTCGAGTTGGATCATGACTTGGCGCAGGATATTGTCGATCGCACCATGGCGATCCTGCCCTATAACGTCAACGTCATGGACAGTCAGGGGCTGATTCTCGGCAGCGGCGAGCCGGAGCGCATCAACACCCGCCATGAAGGCGCGCAACTGGTGCTGGCCAATGGGCGCGTGGTGGAAATCGACGGCCAGACCGCCAAGCACCTCAAGGGCGTGCAGCCGGGCATCAACCTGCCGCTGATGCACGATCAACGTTTGATCGGCGTGCTGGGCATTACCGGCGAACCCGAGCTGTTGCGCACTTACGCTGAACTGGTGCGCATGACCGCCGAAATGTTGGTCAGCCATCGCCATCAGCAAGCCGAACAGCAGTGGCGACGCCAGCGTTGTGATGACTTGCTGGCGTTGCTGCTGGCTGAAAGTGGCGACTCGCCGCGCCTCATCGACGAGGCCCAGCAACTGGGGCTCAAACCGCAAATGGCACGTACGCCGTACCTGTTTGAACTCGGCGTGGGCCAATCGGCGGAGGCACTCAGCGCCTGGCTTACCAGCCGTTACCCAGACAGTTGGTGTGTCAGCTCGGCGCAGTTTTCGCTGTTGTGGTGTCGGCCGGCTGCGGTGCAAGTCGACAACCCACGGCTGCTGGAAAAACTCCAGGGCCTGGGTTGGAACATCCTGCGTGTGGCTGTCGGCGGGCAAGCGGATGGCCTGGCAGGTTTGCGTCGTTGCTATCGACGTGTTGGCGACTTACTGGCCTATGGTCGGGATATCTTGCCCCAATCGCGTTTGTTGACGCTCAACCGCTACCGCCTGCCGGTGATGCTGTGGCGCCATCGCAACGACGATGCTCTGGATGAACTGCTCAACCCCTTGCGCAAGGTGTTGGCCAAGGACAGTAACGGCCAACTCCTCGCCACCTTGCGCAGTTGGTGCGCGCACGACGGCCAAAGCCAAGCGTGTGCGGATGCCTTGGGCATTCACCGCAACAGCCTGCGCTACCGCATGGAGCGCATCGCCGAGCTCAGCGGCGTCGACCCGCTGACCCTCGACGGCATGCTCGCCCTCTACCTCGGCGTACAGCTGTTTCCTCAGGCTTTGTCGGAATGAACAACAAACCTCACCCACACTTGTGCATCGGACCGGCGTCATTGCCGCAGCCAACTGGCAGCATGGGCGTTATAAAAACCGGAGAAAGCCCATGAAAATCATCATCGCCCCCGACTCGTTCAAGGACAGCCTCAGTGCCGAAGGCGTCGCCCAGGCCATTGCCGAGGGGTTGGCGCAGGTTTGGCCGGATGCACACTTGATCCAGTGCCCGATGGCCGATGGCGGTGAAGGCACGGTGGATTCGGTACTCGCTGCGTGCAACGGGCAGTTGCGCCGCCAGCTGGTGCGAGGCCCCTTGGGTCACGCCGTTGACGCGCGCTGGGGGTGGTTGGCTGAGAGTCACACTGCAATCATTGAGATGGCCGAAGCCAGCGGCTTGCAGCTTGTGCCGCCGGGGCAGCGCGATGCCTGCACCAGCAGCACTTACGGCACTGGCGAATTGATCCGCGCGGCCCTTGATGCCGGCGCGCAGCGCATCATTCTGGCGATTGGGGGCAGTGCCACCAACGATGGCGGTGCCGGTGCAATGCAGGCACTCGGTGTGCAATTGTTAGATGCCCAGGACCAAGCACTGGCACCGGGCGGCCTGGCCTTGGCACGCTTGGCGCGCATCAGCTTTGAGCAACTGGACCCACGCCTGGCCCAGGTGCGCGTTGAAATCGCCGCTGACGTGAATAACCCGCTGTGTGGCCCGCACGGTGCTTCGGCCATTTTTGGTCCGCAAAAAGGCGCCAGTGAGCAGCAGGTTGAGCAACTGGACGCGGCCCTTGGGCACTTTGCTGATCATTGCGCCAAGGTGTTGCCCAAAGACGTGCGCAATGAACCCGGTAGCGGTGCAGCGGGCGGTTTGGGGTTTGCCGCCAAGGCCTTTCTCAGCGCGCAGTTCCGTGCGGGCGTGGAGGTTGTCGCCGAGCTGGTTAGCCTGGACGCAGCCGTGCGTGGCGCGGACCTGGTGATCACCGGCGAGGGCCGCTTCGACGCCCAGACCCTGCGCGGTAAAACTCCGTTTGGGGTCGCCCGCATTGCCCGGCAGCACGGCGTGCCAGTCATCGTGATCGCCGGCACCTTGGGCGACGGCTACGAACAAATGTACGCACACGGTGTGGACGCTGCTTTTGCCTTGCCGTCCGGGCCGATGAGCCTGGAACAGGCCTGCCATGACGCACCGCGCTTGCTGCGCGAGCGTGCGGCAGACGCCGCGCGGTTGTGGCGTGCGGCGACGCGAGGGTGAACGCGGTTCGCGTGGGCTCAGTCTGAGGCGAAGCAGGTCGCAATGCGGTCGGGTTTACGACCATACGCCAGGTACTCACCCACATTACGGTTCACGCAGGCGCTCAGATCAGCAAAGGACACACCGTGCTGATGGACCCCCTTGAGCAACACCAGGCGGGTATTGGGCAAGCTCCGAAAGGCGTTGAAGGCGCCCGATGTAGGTGTTTGGCCGTCGTACTCGGCCTGGACCATCACGATGCTGTCAGCCTGTGCCAGTTTGCCCAGTGGCACACCGGCCAGCGGCTTGGCGCGCCAGCCCGCGCAATGCCTAGCCTGGAAGAAACTGCCCCCGACCGGGTAGCGGGCGGCATACTGGTTTTCCTTCTCGGTCCAGAATGCGTCATTCGCCGCAGGCGAGTCGTTGCATAGCACGGTACTGCGTACAGACACCGCAGGGCTGAGCTTCAGCGGGCCCGGTGCGATGTCATTCCAGGGCGCTGGGTTTCGAGTGACGCTAAGCAGATGCGTAAATGCACGTTGTACCTGTTGGTTAATGTCGGGGTCGGGGCTGAACCGATAAGCGCTGGCTTTTTTGTGTAGTTGCGCGTCTTTCAATTCAGGCGATCGACGCAACCAGTCGCTGAGCGCGCGCGCCGCCATCAGGTATT
This sequence comes from Pseudomonas sp. ArH3a, assembly GCF_022648765.1. NCBI lineage: Bacteria > Pseudomonadati > Pseudomonadota > Gammaproteobacteria > Pseudomonadales > Pseudomonadaceae > Pseudomonas > Pseudomonas sp. ArH3a. Next base: position 3,642,394 of record NZ_CP080330.1, on the reverse strand, counting down.
CGATTGAGCTATAGAACTCGCTGTCAGAACGCAGGGCGACGCGCACCTGGGGGAGCAAGCCGGTAAAAATCTCGCCGATGGCCCTGGGATCGTTGCCCATTTGGTAAGCCTTCGGGTTTTCAGCAGCGCGCTGCGCCACAAAACGCGTGAAGATCCGCTCCTTCTCTGGCGCCTGGATCAACGACGCGTTCTGGAAGGTCGAGGTCCAGTCGGTGTTGGAGTCCAGCACCATTCGCCCGACGTGCTCGGGAAACAGACCCGCGTACCAGGCGCCCAGCCACGTGCCGTAGGAGTTGCCGAAATAGTTGAGGGTGGGTTCTTTGAGCGCGATGCGCACGAACTCCATGTCCCGCGCGGTTTGCTCGGTATTAATGTAAGGCGCCATGCGCTGGCTGGCGCAACCTCGAGCCAGTACCCCGGCGTTATGCCGGATCGCCTCGATATTGGCTGCGCTGCGGTCTTCGGCAATATCGTTTTGCGCGACAACTATCTCATCGGATTGGCACACCAATTGCGCGTCCGGCGTACTGCCCAACCCACGTGGCGTTATGCCGATGATGTCATACGTATTCGTCAGGTGCTGATAGGCCTCACCGTCCGGCATATCCGCGTAACTTTTCCAGAGCGAAGCCAAGACAACCGCAAACCCGCTGCCATCGGCCCCTGGGCCGCCAGGGTTGGTAAACAATGCGCCTGCGCGCTTTTGCGGCTCTAGGGCTGCAACGCGGGTGATGTCCAGCTTGAGGTTGCCGAGCCTGGGTTTCAAGTGATCCAGCGGCACTGTCGCGATGCCGCACTGTGTCCTGGAGACCACCTCAGGGTCCAGCCCGCTGATGGGGCGCCCCTCGCAGTCCGGTAGCCATCTGATAGCCTGCTCGGGTTGCGGTCTTGTTGCACAAGCACTCACCACCAGTAAGACGGCCGCACCAATGCTGGCGACGATTGCCTGTTGTTTCACCATTTTGCCGACACATCCTGTTCACGCTTGGAAGATTCAAAGTATCGCAAAGCCGGCTGAGCAGACCTGTAGGAAAATACTACGTGTTGGCCAGGCAAACTCTTAGAGCGCACGCCGCTTTCCATTGTGCAGGGAGGCGTCCTACACTGGCCTGCCTCTTGTCTTTCAAAGGATGAAACACAATGCACACACCTGAACCCCATATCGTGATCCAGCGCTTTACTGAAGCCCACCTCGAAGGCGTGGCCGCGCTCTATAACGAACCGGCTGTATGCCGTCAGGTGCTGCAAATGCCTTTCCAGTCAGTCGAGGCCTGGCGCAACAAGCTGGTCAGCGATAACGAGCGGCGGCTACAACTGGTGGCCGTGCATGGCGGTGAGGTAATCGGCCAACTCGGTTTGGAACAGTACCTGCGCGTACGCCAGGCCCATGTCGGTTCGTTCGGCATGGGCGTGGCGACAGCCTGGCAGGGCAAAGGCGTAGGTTCCAAGCTGTTGACCGCTGCCCTGGACGTGGCCGACAACTGGATGAACCTGCGCCGCGTGGAGCTCACGGTGTACGCCGATAACGAAGCCGCGCATAACCTGTACCGCAAGTTCGGCTTCGAAGTCGAAGGGCGGCTGCGCGATTACGCCCTGCGTGACGGCGTGTTCGTCGACACCCTGAGCATGGCGCGCCTGCGCAAGTCGGCTTAACCCCCTAGAGCAAACGCCACCGCAGCCTGCGCATGCAGCTCGGTGGTGTCCAGCAGCGGCAAGTCGCTGTGCTGCGGCTTGATCAGCAGACCGATTTCCGTACAACCGAGGATGATCGCCTGGGCGCCACGCGCGGCCAGCGAGTCGATCACGCGTTGATCAACTTGGCGCGATGCATCACTGATCACCCCGACACACAACTCCTCATAGATGATCCGGTGCACGGCCTGGCGCTCGTCCGCGTCGGGCACCAGCACGGTCAAACCTTGGGCGGCCAGGCGCGCTTTGAGAAAGTCCTGTTCCATGGTGAATGCGGTGCCGAGCAGGCCAACCGTCAGCGTGCCAGCCTCAACAGCGGCTTTACCTGCCGCATCGGCAATGTGCAGGAACGGAATCGACACCGCCGCCTCGATACGCGGCGCCACTAAGTGCATCGTGTTGGTACACAGCACCACACACTCGGCACCACCGGCCTGCAGGCGGCGCGCGGCATCTTCGAGGATCAGCGCGGTGTCATCCCACCGGCCGACATGCTGGGCTTGCTCCACCGGGCCGAAGTCCACGCTGTACATCAGCAGTTGCGCCGAGCGTAGCGGGCCCAGCTGGTCGCGCACGCGCTGGTTGATGATGCGGTAATACTCGGCGCTGGACTCCCAGCTCATGCCGCCGATAAGGCCGATAGTGCGCATGCGATGCTCCGGACAGGGGATGTCGCCTCACCTTACCCATCCAGCGCGCTTTAGTCATACGCAGTTACCGGCCAAATGACCGGAGCAGTTTCACATGTCCAGGTTGACCCAGCCCGGCTTGGGCTGCTCCGGGGCCACCGCGTTGATTGGCTTGCCGGTGGCCTGTTCGACTCGCCGCGCCACGTCAGGGTCATCAGCGAACGGCAGCAAGCTGGCGTCATCCAGGCTCTTTTCAGATTCCCCGCGCAGGCAATATTCCACCGCGCCGTACAGGCACACCAGCATCAACAGGCTCCACATCTCAGGCGATCCGCGCGTCAAGCTGCGCGACGCGCAAGTCGGCGATCCGCACTGTACGCCAGGTGTTGTAGGCCATCAGCAACATGCCCGTCAGGAAAAACACGCCGCCGGCAAAACGCACCACAAACCCCGGATGGCTGGCCTGCAAGGCTTCGACAAACGAATAGGTGAGGGTGCCGTCGTCGTTCACCGCCCGCCACATCAGGCCCTGAGTGATGCCGTTGACCCACATCGAGGCGATATAGAGCACCGTACCGATGGTGGCCAGCCAGAAGTGCAGGTTGATCAGCCCCACGCTGTGCATCTGCTCGCGGCCGAACACTTTGGGAATCATGTGGTACAGCGAGCCGAAGGTAATCATCGCCACCCAACCCAGCGCCCCGGCGTGGACGTGGCCGATGGTCCAGTCGGTGTAGTGGGAGAGGGCGTTGACGGTCTTGATCGCCATCATCGGGCCTTCGAAGGTCGACATGCCGTAGAACGCCAACGATAACACCAGAAAGCGCAGGATCGGGTCGGTGCGCAACTGATGCCAGGCGCCGGACAAGGTCATCATGCCGTTGATCATGCCGCCCCAGCTCGGCGCCAGCAGGATCAGCGACATCGCCATGCCCAGGGACTGCGCCCAGTCCGGCAGGGCGGTGTAGTGCAAATGGTGCGGGCCGGCCCAGATGTACAGGGTGATCAATGCCCAGAAGTGCACGATCGACAAGCGATACGAGTAAACCGGGCGTCCGACTTGCTTGGGCACAAAGTAGTACATCATCCCCAAAAAGCCGGTGGTGAGGAAAAAGCCCACGGCGTTGTGCCCGTACCACCATTGCACCATCGCATCGGTGGCCCCGGAATACACCGGGTAAGACTTGAACCAGCCCACCGGGATCGACAGGTGATTGACCACATGCAACATGGCGATCACCAGAATAAATGCGCCGAAAAACCAGTTGCCCACGTAGATATGCCGGGTCTTGCGCCGCACCACGGTGGTGAAAAACACCACCGCGTAGGCCACCCACACCACGGTCATCCACACCGCGCCGGAGAATTCAATCTCGGCGTATTCCTTGGTGGTGGTGTAACCCAGCGGCAAGCTGATCAACATGATCACGATCACCGACTGCCAGCCCCAGAAGGTAAAGGCCGCCAGCGTGTCGGAAAACAGCCGTACCTGGCAGGTGCGCTGCACCGCGTAGTAGCTCGCAGCGAATTGCGCGCTGCCAGCAAAGCCGAAAATCACCAGGCTGGTGTGCAATGGCCGCAGGCGGCCAAAGGTGGTCCAGGGCAGATCCAGGTTCATCTCGGGCCACACCAGTTGTGAGGCGATCCACACGCCCATGGCCATGCCGACCACGCCCCAGGCGATGGTTGCGATGACGAATTGGCGCACGACTTTGTAGTTATAGGCCTGTCCGGTTGTTGCGTTACTCATGCTCAGTCCTCCCACGGTTCCAAGTGGCGGGCACTGTAGGAAGCATGGGCAAAACAAAACAGACTCAGAAAAAGCCGATTACTACGGATCAGTTGTTAAGGCGTGAAAGCGCTGGTTACAGCGGTTCTGATCCGCTTTTTAACTTCTCGCCTGAATCTTCAACGCACTGCGCTGGCATCGCATAATCGTACAGCCCGCCGCCGCATCTGCCATGATCAGTGTTCGCAACCTGGCTTATCCAAGGAACGCCGCAATGGACGATGTACAGCAACTGGGCGAGATGCTTCGTCATTACGCCGACAGCGAAGCGCATAAAAAGCAGCAATTCGACGTGCAGTCGGCCCGCTGGGCGCAAAAGCTCGGCGAGCTGTTCGGGCAGATTGAGCAGTGGCTGGAGCCGGTCAAAACCGTGGGTTTGCTGGAGGTCCAGCGTGAAGCCTACGTGGCCAGTGGCCCGAGCCTGCCGGTAGAAACATCAACCTTCAAGACCGAGAAGCTGACCGTGCAGATCACCGGCAAGCCGGTGGAGTTCGTGCCTGACGTAATGGGCGCGGGCGGCTCGATTTCCGTGTCGGTCATGGGCCTGACCGCCGCACGGCACGGGAGTGTCTCGCTGGTGCTGGCGGCCGACAAAAACGACTGGTTGTGGAAGAAAACCAACGGCCTCAAAGACCCGGACACCTTTGCCTTCGACGCGAACTTTCTGGCGTCGCAGCTGCAGAGCCTGATCCCGCGCGAACGCGGCTGAGCAATTTATCACTGCGTTGGCTATACATAAGGCTCCGTGTCTCGATGATCACCTCCAGGGAGCTCAATAATGAGGAGTGCAATGATGAAACTAAGGCCAATGGTCAGCGCGCTGTGCATCGCTTCAATCGCAATGGCAGGGTGTGCCAGTAAGGTCACCCAGCCGGACGAGTATTCCGGCTTTCTCTCCGATTACAGCCAACTCAAGGAAGCCAAGTCACCCTCGGGGGCCGAGGTGATGCGTTGGGTCGACCCGAATTTGGACGTGAGCCGTTACAACGCGGTGTATGTCGAACCCACCCAGTTCTATCCCAAGCCGCATGCCACCGCGAAAATCCCGGACAGCACCCTGAACGGTATCAACCTCTACTTCAACCAGGCGCTCAAGCGTGAACTGGCTAAATCACTGCCACTGGCCAACGCCCCAGGCCCGGGGGTGATCGTGGTGCGCGCTGCCATCACCGCTGTCAGCAGCAAGACTGAAAGCCTGAAACCCTACGAATACATACCTGTGGCCTTGGTGGTGGCTGCTGTGAGCACCGGCGCAGGTATTCGTGACCAGCAAACAACCCTGGGCACCGAGGCGCAGTTTCTCGATGGCGCCAATGGCAAGGTGATCGCCCAGGTGGTGCGCAAAGGCACCGGCAAGTCGCTGTCCAACGACTCGCAGGTGATGAAGGCCGATGACGTCAAAGGCGTTATCGATGGCTGGGCATCGGACCTGCATCAGTCGTTTGTGAAGCTGAAAAAGCGCTGAGGGCTTAAAACGCGTTCCTTGCAGGCCGGTTGTAATAGCTGAGCAGGGCGTCGTAGCGGCGGGTGACGAGGTAGTAATCGTCACTCAGTTGCTGCGGTGGGGCGTGGTCAAGCCAATCTTGCAGCAGGCTCTGCAATGCTTTGAGGTAGGCATCGGCGGGCGCTCTGATGGTGTACCAAAGGTGCAGGGTTTCATCGTTGAGGTTTTTGTCCGGGATTTGATCCACGAACCCGGCGCTGTTTTCGTTGGCGCGCTGCACTGCAGCCGTTAACGCCGCCAAGGCCTTGGGTGTGAGGTTGGCGTTGCGCACACCCTCGTCTATCTGGTCCACCGCGTGCCGTGCCGCGATCATGTAGTTGAGCAGGTGCCAGTGCAGGTCGCGACCCAAGCGCGCCTCCAGCAAAGCCAGTTGGGCAGGGCGCAGGCGTTGATCTTCCTGCGCCAGGTCGTGGCGCAACTGGGTGGAGATTGCCGTGTAGGTTTCTCCATTTCTGCTGAGTTCGTCCTGAAAGCGTTGCAACATGACATCGCCAAACAGCCGTTGTTGATACGAAGTGCCCAACGTCGAGGTGATTTTTTGCAGGCGCGATACGTACTCGGCGGTCATCCCGATCAAGGGGCTGCCAGGTTGCTGATGTTCCAACTTAGTGGTGATGGTTGGCGCGCACACATCATTCTGGATCAGCCGCGCCTGCGGCTCGCTGTTGTCGCCAAACTCCTCGCGTGCCCTGGCGTAGCGGCCGACCGGCAACGACGTTTGTAACTCAGGTTCTGCATCGGCCTGTGGTGGATGAGCTAAGCGTTGGTAGGCCAGCCGCGTGTCCCGGTCGACGCGGTTCATGCAATCGATGATCGGCGCCAGGGCGCTGGCAGAGGCGGTTTGCGGGCTGTCCAGCCTGTCCACCCACAATGCGAGCACCTGGGTTTGTTTGCCCGCGCCGGCAAGGCCGAACAGCATCAGCATAAAGACCACGCCAACGGGTATTAATAGGCCTGGGTTCATCGCTTGGCCTCCTGGCCGTACCATTGCGCGGGTGTAGGCGGGGCCTGGCAGTGCTCGGCGGTTTGCGGCATGCGGCTGCACACGCGCTCGGTCCATTGTTGCAGGCCTTGATTGCGACTGACTTGATGGCGGCTATCGAGGTATTTCAACCCAGCGAAGACCAACGCGAAGGCGATGGCACCCAGGCCTACTGCGCCGATTACCTTGCGTGGATAAAGCGCCGCCCATTCCTTGTAGCTCATGCTCGCTCGGCGTTTGCCCACGCCAATGGCGGCCAATATCGCCACCAGCGTCAGGCCGGCGATAGGGCCGAACTGAATGCTGACGGCAATGCTCATGGTCGCTCCAGGGATCAGGTCGCGCACGGGCAACAGCGGCAGATGGGTAGGGCTTAACCTGCGCGGCAGTTTTGCGCCGAGACTTTCATCCAGCACGCGCAGCCGATGTGCCAACGGGCGCCATACCTGCCAGGCCAGCGCGCCCGCAGCCATGTAGGCCATTGACCACGCCAACGCTTCACCCGCGCTGTCCACTAGCGCGCCCGCATGCCAGGGCGCCTTGCAGAGCGCACCGGCCAGGCAACCCAGCACAATCGCCACCAGCAGTGGCCAGGTGTCAACGGCGGTTTCCCAATCCTGCCAGAAATAGGGCGTGCCTCCCGGCAGGGCGAACGCAACGTCGGGATGGTCAGCCTTAAGGGCGGCGGCCAGCTTACGACACGCTTCCCAGTCTGCTTCGCTTAACCGCTGTGCGAACGCACGCCGCTGGCCCAGGGACATCGGCGCCAGCAGCAATCGCGCAGCGCGTTGCTGAGCGGTGGCCGGTGCGGCGGCCGCCAACGCACGCTGGTGGGCCATGAATACCGGGCCTTGCTGGCGCCGTAACAAGTGCTGCCATTCGTCCTCGGGGCACGCGTGGTTGTTACCGCCATGCCAATTTTGGCCAGCGCGCACTGCCTCAAATACTGCAGGCGACCAGAAATGGCTCTCGGCCAACATCGTCGCCAGCATCTGGTTAAACCATTGGGTATGCGCGGGCTGCTTGAGCCAAGGGTAATCAACGCGTGCTGCGTAGGCGCTGAGAAAGTCCACTTCGTTGCGCTGAGCCATGGCCAGCGCCAAGCGGTATTGCAGGGCGTCCTTGCACCGGTCTGCCAGCGCGTCGATCAGCGCCTGTGGCAGTTCAAGGCGCTGCCAGGCGCTGAGCCACTGAAACGTATCGAACGCCCAGTGTCGGTCTTCATCGCTGACGTCGTCGTGCGAGACACAGCGCTTGAGCAGCGCCACTTCGAATTCCAGCCCGGCGCCGGCAGCCATCGCCTGCTCATAGTGCTGCTGCAAGCTCACGGCGGTGATAGCCGCCGGCGTTGCCTCCACAACCAATGCCTCTACCGCCACCGCGCACGCAGCCTGTTCCTGCTGCGCCCATTGCTGCCAATTCAAGGCCTCTTCGTAAGCCTCGCGCAGGCGTTGAAAGCCCTCGGCGTCATCATCCGGCCGGGTTTTCTTCAACAACGTGGCGTATTGGCGCTTGATCGTGCGGCTATCGGCATCCGGCGGCAGGCCAAGGACATCCCAGCAAGTCATGTGCGGTACAACTCCATAAAGAACCGCGCGCACCTTACTCGTTTTATTGCTCGATAAACCAGTGGTAGTCAGGGAAGGCGCTGCCCGGCCGACTGCGTTTGCGGCCGGGCACGCGGTGTTACTTGAGCGGCGTCAACGGTGGCAGCTTCCATTGGCCCACGTCAGGCTTGGGCAGGTAGATGCGCAGTACGGCGTAAAACGGACCGGGCGGGGCGGGCAGCCAGTTGCTCTGTTCGGCTTTCGGCGGCTCGTGGTGCTGTAACGCCAGGGTCAGGCCGCCGTCGGCGTCGCGCTTAAGGTTGGGCAGCATCCCTGAGTTGATCTGGTAGCGTTTCTTCAGGTTAGGCGCCAGCAGCTTGGTCTTGGCGTCGTACATGGTCAGCGACCAGAACGCCTCGGCGGGCGGCAAATTGTCTTTGTCAAAATGCACGGTGTAGCTGTGGCGCGCACCATTGGCCGGTTTACCTTCGCTGTCGACGTGGTAGCTCAAGTAAACGGCTTCATCGGCAGAGTTACCAAAAATGCCTAAGTCGGCACCGGCGTAGCGGTAGAGGTAGTTGTTTTTCAGACGGTCACGGCTACCGAACAGGTCACCGCTGGACACTTGGTGCGTGTCGATCTTGTCTTTCTTGAACGCGGCAAACTCAGCCCGAGCGTCGGCAATCCCATCTTCCAGGGCTTTGCGTTGTTCAGCGGTCAACTCTTTGACCTTAAAGGGCGCACCAGGGGCGATACCGATTTTGGCAAAGCGCGCCAGCAGGTCTGTTTCGCTGTCCTGTGGTGCGGCAAACGCGAGCATGAAGTTCAGGTAGCGGAACAGCTGCGGCCCCTCGGTCATGGTGGCCATCGGCTTTGGCCAGACGATTTTAGACACCGGGGCCGGAGCGGGCTGTTTTACATAGCCGCTCAGCGGCTGCACTTTGTAGCCGTTCTGGATCTGCTTGACCTTGTTCAGGTCCTTCTCGTCAAACAACTGCGTGCGGTACAGGGCATAGGCGATATTGCTTTCGCTGTACACCACACGGTCGATGTCGACCGGCTGCTGACCTTTCCAGTCAGGGCCCGCGATCATGTAGTGGCCGCCATTGTTGCCGGTACTGCGCGTACCTAAGTAGGCGATATTTTGCGTATAGAGGTCGATCAACTGCACCGAGTAGTAACGGTTGTCTTCGATCTTGGGCAAGGTCAGCACCAACGGCTCTTTGCGCAAGTCCATCCACATGAAGGAGTAAGGCGTGTCCGAATTCGGGGTGGCGAACGCGGTGTCCTTGGGGGTGAAGACCTGGGCGGTGTTACCGATGTGGTTGAACGGTGCCTTGAAGTTGGCACCGCCCTTATCCACGGCCTGGGTGTAGAGCGTCTTGTACATCGCCACTACCGGGTAGCCATACAGGTAGGCTTCCTTGGCAATGGCCCGGGCTTCGGCCGGGGTTGCCGTGAAGTCGGCCAAGGCACCGGTACTCATCAGAATCGAGAGGCTCGCCAACAGCAGGCGCGTCGGTTTTCCAATCATGTTGTTGCGTCCTTCCTGAGTTCTTTATAAAGGCGTGGGATCAAGGCGCTGAGTTAACCGTTTTATTGGCCGAACGTCACGTTAATCCCTGCAAGACTTAGCCGTGAAGTGATAAGGGCAGGCGAGCAGGCACAGAGTAGCCCCCCAGCAGCTGAAATAGCCCGAAGATATGCGGTGGTGCAACGAAATGAGGCGCGTAGTGCCGTGGCGGGGCTTCAGCCGACAGGCAACATCGACTTGACCTTGTCACGCAGCTGGTCGATGGAGAACGGTTTGCCGATCACTTGCATGCCCGCCGGCACGTCAATACTTTCGGCATAGCCGCTGGCGAACAGAATAGGCAGGGCAGGGCGCAACTCGCGAACCTTGGTCGCTAACTCCTTACCGTCCATGTCGGGCAGGCCGACATCGGTCATCATCAGGTCGATCACCTGGTCAGTGTTTTCGACCAGCTGCAAGGCCTCTTGAGCGTCCGCCGCTTCAAGCACGCTGAACTCCAACTCTTCGAGTACATCGACGATCAGCATGCGCACGATGGCGTCGTCTTCGACTACAAGGATGGTGGAGGGGGCAACGGACATAGGGAAAATTCCTGAGGAGTTGTAAGTGCTGGCCTTTAGTCATTTAACGACCATTCTCATCCCTGAGTCCTGCCGATCCAGGTAAGTTCCCCAGAGATCAAAACATTGTGACGCTAATGCGCGGCAATGTCCCGCCCGGTGAGCGGGTTCAGCAGCGCAAAGCCGAATGAGCGCTCGGATAGCTACAGCCGACCCTCGCATCACAACAAAAGACTGCGAGACACCTTGAACAGCAGGCCTGGCTGCTAATGGTCAGACCGAACTGGCCGAACAAGTGCAGGGCCAACTGACCTTGAGCATGTTCGGCCGTAATCAGGGCTGGAGCCATTCACACGAGTCAAGGTGCTAACGGATTGGACACCATTATTGAAACAGCAAAACTATCAACCTTACTATCAAGAACGTCATTCGGCTGGAACGGGCTGACGTAGAACTGACGCGTTCCTTGCGCAGACATGAACGGTTTTAACGTGGCGGCCATGGCCCCGCGGTCTAATAACTTCTCCATAGCGTTGCGCATAGACTGCAAATTATCAAACTTGGCGAGTCCGCTATCGGGATCGAAGAAGAACCATTCTTTTTTACCATTTCGGATCCTGACTGCAGCCAGCATGGCGTGATCTTCAGTGCTGATTCTCAGGTATTTTGAGGTGGTGGCAGTACTGAGGTCGTTAATAATGCGCTGAGAATCGATCAATGAAGGCATGCGTCCTATATGAAAATCCCCCGTTTGGTCTAAAACATTTTGGAGTGATTTCATATCATGGTTGAATTTTGTATGTTGGGCCATTGGCGTTGCGGTAGTAGAGGCCTTGCGAAGGTTCTCCAGAAATATTTTTTCGTCTCCTCGATGCAGTGCCAGCGCCATTGCATTTGTCATCCCAGCACAGTAGCCCTTTGAAGTTAAATCAACGCGCGCGAGGTATTGTGCTTGGGCAAAGCGGTCGAAAGAAACGCCTGGGCCGGCAATGTCGGCGGCAAAAATATTTGTGAAATACTCCCCATCTCTAATTCTTTCCTCCTTTATTGTCCTCGCCAAAAGCCCTATTTCTTCCGGCGTCCGATTGGGGTTTGCGGCCAACTTCAGTAAGTCCTTCAAGCGTGTTTGGCCTGTGTAATCCGGCAGCGCCTGAAGCACCCCATTTTTATAACCCTGATTAAACCGCGCAAGGCTATTGGGCTTTCGTGCCTCAACGAGCTTCTTGTAGAAATTCCCAAACGCAACTCCCAAGCTGCTGCTAAGCGTGCCGCCACGCAGGGGAGTGAAGTGGTCGATTGGCGAGCCATACACACTATTTTTTAAGGGGTCATAGTTATACCATTGATCGTTCTTGCGTACCGCGACCGTGTCGATGGTGCGATCTCCAACGTTCACAGAGCCGATTAACGCTGTCCCGTGCTGCTTGCTTATCTGCTGAAGTTTTTGGTAACCGCCATTGGAGGCCCTGAGCTTTTTAAGCCACCCAGTACTCTTCGTGTAGCCCTTGAGGAGCAAATGCCCGGCTCCCCATATTATGTCGCCCGCCCCACTGAGTGGGTTGAGCACCTCAAAGGCGGACGCCCCCAGGAACCTGATAGCTTTTGCAGCCTTGGCGCCATTGCCAAAGACTTTGGCGGCCTGGGCAGTCTTGCCTGCGCCAAACGTCAGCAGTCCAATGACATCCATCGTTAGGTCGGCTATCCCCTCGACGACGCTGCCTTTCGCCAGGTTGACGATGGCAGACCGGAACGGGATGAGGTTGAGGAAGAATTCACCAACCCCCTTGTCAAGCGAACGATCATGATCGTAGGACGTCACGCCTCTGGCGTGATCCAGCACACTTTCATCATCCAGGCCTAAGGATTTAACGTAGAAATTGGCAATCTTATTGGTTCGGTTCGAGTCGAAACTTTTGGGGATCTCAGTACTGCCTGGCTTATCAGTCTTGGCAATGCTGGAGTCGCTGGGATAAGGCGTAATGATCGAAGTAACGGGCTGATAGCCTCCGTCTATTTTAATTACCTGTTTCAGGTTTTCTGTCATGCGCTCGTTTTGTTTAGTGATTGTCCCTTTGGTGGTGTCGATCTCATAAAGATTGCTCTCACCCTCGTACGTAGTTTTCACAAACAATGTATGTTCGCGACGCACCGTCACGAGTGCGTTACCCGCCGCATCTTTGTAGTGTTTTTCGTAAGAGAACTCGATCTCGCCGAATTCAAAATTTTTGCGGTCGGCTAATGGCAATTGGGATATCAGGTGCTTGACCATTCCGTGATGGCCCTTTTTTTGCGCCGCTATCGACGCCTCGAATTGGGTCGTGAACACCTCGGGCGCTGGAAGCCTTTCGGAACGTGTAAAGTTGTTGAACGCATCGATTGGCACCCTGCGATCGTTGGTGACCCATTTGTATTTTTCCCCCAGCATTTCCCCTTCCATCACAATATCAAGCATGGAACGCAACCTTGGATCGCCGGCTCCGGGGCGGCCTGTGTAGGCCTTTGCGAGGAATCGTGCTTCAAAAACCGTTGGATCAAGCTTTGGGAACTCAGCTTTGAGGGCGTCAAGCGCAATTTTTTTTCGACTGGCCAGTGGCGTGTATAAAGAAGTAGAAGTCTCCACCAGCGCATCCAAGCGACTGTCGTAGGCCGCTTTGGTCTGTTCCATTTGTGACGCTGTCGGTTCGGGAGTTGAGGGAACCAGTGCGCCATTTACCGGGGTCCAACTGGTTTGCAAGATGGGCAGCAAACCATTGGCTAACCCCCACTCTTTTAGAGTTTCGCGCTGAGCAAGTTGAACGTCGATATCGCTGGTCGGCAGCGACTCCGCTAGGGCCATAACCTCGACATAGGTCATGTTAGGCACCCGGCCAGGCGTCTGGGCTTCGATCTTGGCTGCTGCGGTTGTCAATTGCCCCCAGAGAACACCGCCGACTTTCACAATCGAGGGAATATCTTTGATCAGAAACTGCGGGGCGTGACTCGCCAACAGAACGTGGGTCGCAAGTTTAGCGGCCGAGTCTGTCGCCAGGCCTTCCTTGATCAGATACTTGCTCAGGTGCTCGGCAACCAGCGAGGGTGATTGACCCCAATACATGGGGGAGTCCAGATAAATATCACCGATTTTGTTGGGTTCGGGGTGCCAAAGGCCACCCAGGTCAAGCCCATCGATCATCGCGGTCAACAGATAGTCATAAATACTGGTGGGTGTGGCCACACCCTTCAGGTGCGCCTGTAACGCCTGCCCCAGCGCCTGGGCCCTGGGGGAATCGAACAGTTTTTGTAGCGTCTGTTGAGGGTCACTTTGCAAATCACGGTGCGTGAGCGAACTGCCGTGCAACAAGTAATGCAGCGTGCCGTTGCCATGTGTCGGCAACGGCAAGCCAGGCAAGCCGCTGTTACGGGAGAAGAGGAACGCGCGAATGCTCCTTCGGTCCTCTTGTGACATCGCAATTGGCCAGGAAAGGCCGCCGCCCAAATTCCCCAGCACCGGGATTGAAGCCTTTTGCCCAATTTGTTTGGCCAACGTAGCGACTTGTTCGGCGGTAACTGGCAGTTCATAACCGAGGTCGGTAATGACGGCCGCCAATGTCGGGGGCGTGGAGCCTGCCAAGGCGTAGGTGGACCCTACGTAAGGCACGTCAATTTGACTTTTTAACGCGCTTGAAATTTGGAGTGGAGTGAGGGGCTTGCCCTCATTTTGGGTACCCATTTGGCGGAGTTGGTCGACCAAATTGAAAAGGTTCTGGTTGTCTGCTTGGAGCTGTCCCACCGTTTTGGTTGGTGGCTGCGCTGCTGCGGGATTGCTTGCGGGGGCCGGCGTTATTGATGAAGTGTTGGAGATGTTTTGCGCAGGCAGTTGAGCTTCTGTGGTGGAGACGTTCACTGTTTGTTGCGTAACACTTGAAATGCTCATTTAGCGTACCTTGGCAAGTCATAAGAAGACGCCGTCCAAAAGATCTTCCGTGTTCCTGAGGCGTGCTTCTGAGTGCGAAGCCAATGAAAGTTCGTTCCTCTTTTGCTGTAGGAAGTTGTTATAAGTTGTGTGCGACGTACTCAAGGAAGCTGGCCAAAATCAGCGCGAAATCCACCCGCGCCTTGTAGGTTTTCGCCTCAAACCAGCGCAGAAACATAGCCCTGACCCCTGATGTTCGGGCAAACTCCTCCTTTTTCCGTACTTTGGCCAAGGCATGCCCATGACTCCCGCGTCGTCCGTCGATGAAAAGAGCTTTCGTAAACTCCTGAGCCGTAACGTGGCCCTGCCGTTGGGTGTGGGCGTGCTCAGCGCAGTGTTTTTCGTCGTGCTGATTACTTATTTGTTGTCGGTGATCCAGTGGGTGGAGCACACCGACCGGGTCATCAATAACCTCAATGAGTCATCAAAACTGACAGTGGACCTGGAAACCGGCATGCGCGGCTTCTTGATCACTGGCGATGAGCATTTCCTCGACCCCTACGAAGTGGCCAAACCGCGGATCATTGCCGACTTGCGTAACCTGCAGGAACTGGTGGCGGACAACCCCCAGCAGGTAGACCGCCTCAAGCGCCTAGAGGCGATGCAGGCCGAGTGGAACAAGTACGCGCAGTCGATGATTGATATGCAGCGCCAGAGCGGTGATTACCGCAGCGCGGTCAAGGCCGGTCGGGGCAAGCGCCTCACGGACGAGATCCGCAAGGAGTACGACGATGCGGTGGCGATGGAGCAGCAGTTCCGCATCACCCGCAATGAAGAAGTCACCAAGACCACGGTGGTCAGCGTCACCCTGTACCTGGCGTTCGTACTCGGCCTGAGTGGGTTCCTGGCGTATGTCGGTCGTAAGAATTTGCTCTCACTATCAAGGAGTTACAGCGATAACCTCGCGTCACAACAGAAGATTGCGCGACGCCTTGAACAGCAAGCCTGGCTGCGCAGTGGTCAGACCGAACTGGCCGAACAAGTGCTCGGCCAACTGACCCTGAACATGTTGGGCCGTAACATCCTGCAGTTCTTTGCCCAATACATGGGCTCGGCAGTCGCCGCGCTGTATGTGCGTGAAGAGCACGGCGGCCTCAAGCGTGTGGCGACCTATGGTTTCTCCCGCGAACAGGAGCAGCAGGAACAGTCGATCTACAGCGACGAAGGTATCGTCGGGCAGGCCGCCCAGCTTGATCGCCTGATTCGCTTGGACGATGTGCCGGTGGACTACTTCAAGGTCAGTTCCGGCCTGGGCGAAGGCGCTACTCGCAGCGTGCTGGTGATGCCGACCAGCGAGGACGACCGTGTCAACGGCGTGATCGAACTGGGTTTCCTGCGCTCACTGGAAGAACGTGACGTCGAACTGCTGGAGCTGATTGCCGGCAATATCGGCACCTCTATCGAAGCCGCGCGTTATCGCCAGCGCCTGCAGGAAGTACTGGCCGAGACCCAGCAGCTCAACGAAGAGCTGCAAGTGCAGCAGGAAGAACTCAAGACCGCCAACGAAGAACTCGAAGAACAGTCACGCATCCTCAAGGAGTCCCAGACCCACCTGGAAACCCAGCAGGCCGAGCTTGAGCAGACCAACGAGCAGTTGGCCGAACAGACCCAGACCCTGGCCGAGCAGCGCGACGCCATGGACCGCAAGAACGTCGAGCTCAACAAGGCACAGCTTGAACTCGAAGACCGCGCCGACGAATTGCAGCGCTCCAGCAAGTACAAGTCCGAGTTCCTCGCCAACATGTCCCACGAGCTGCGCACCCCGCTGAACAGCTCGTTGATCCTGGCCAAGCTGCTGGCGGAAAACCCCCAGGAAAACCTCAGCGCCGAACAGGTCAAGTTTGCCGAGTCGATTTATTCGGCGGGCAATGACTTGCTCAACCTGATCAACGACATTCTGGATATTTCCAAGGTCGAAGCCGGCAAGCTCGAGGTGCGCCCGGAAAACTCCAGTGTCGTGCGTCTGGTGGACGGCCTGCGCGGCATGTTCGAACCGTTGGCCGCCGACCGCAAGCTGGCCTTCCAGGTGGAGGTGCAAAGCGATGCGCCGACCCTGCTGTTTACCGACCGCCAGCGTCTGGAGCAGATCCTCAAGAACCTGCTGTCCAACGCGATCAAGTTCACCGAGCAGGGCGAGGTCAGCCTGTCGGTGTCCCGTGCGCCGAACGAGAGCATTGCCTTTACGGTGCGCGACTCCGGCATCGGCATCGCCCCGGACCAGCAGGAAAGCATCTTCGAAGCCTTCCGCCAGGCGGACGGCACCACCAACCGCCGCTACGGCGGCACCGGCCTGGGCTTGTCGATCTCGCGCGACCTGGCCACGTTGCTCGGCGGCTATATCAGCGTGACCAGCGAACCGGGCAAGGGCAGTGTGTTTACCCTGGTATTGCCGGAGCAGTACATCGAGCGCGAGGAGGGCGCGGCGCCCATCGAGCAGCCGCGTCACGCTGTGGCGGCGCCTGCACCTGCACCGATCGCCATCTCGCCGCTGCCGGTGGCCGATGCGCAACAGATCCCACGTTTTGCCGATGACCGTGACAAGGCACCGTTCACCACCCGTTGCATCCTGGTCGTGGAAGACGAGCCGAACTTTGCGCGCATCCTGTTCGATTTGGCCCACGAGCTGGGCTACAACTGCCTGGTCGCCCATGGCGCGGACGAAGGCTACAGCCTGGCTGAGGAATTCGTGCCGGACGCGATCCTGCTGGACATGCGCCTGCCGGACCATTCCGGGCTGACGGTGCTGCAACGCCTGAAAGAACACGCCAACACCCGCCACATCCCTGTGCACGTGATTTCCGTGGAAGACCGCGTCGAAGCCGCCATGCACATGGGCGCCATCGGCTATGCGGTCAAGCCGACCACGCGCGAGGAGCTCAAGGACGTGTTTGCGCGCCTGGAAGCCAAGCTGACACAGAAGGTCAAGCGCGTACTGCTGGTGGAAGACGATGACCTGCAGCGCGACAGCATTGCCCGCCTGATCGGCGACGATGACATTGAGATCACCGACGTCGGCTACGCCCAGGCCGCCCTGGACCTGCTGCGCACGAATATCTACGACTGCATGATCATCGACCTCAAGCTGCCGGACATGCTCGGCAACGAGCTGCTCAAGCGCATGGCCACCGAGGATATCTGCTCGTTCCCGCCAGTCATCGTCTACACCGGGCGTAACCTGACCCGTGATGAAGAGGCTGAACTGCGCAAATACTCGCGCTCGATCATCATCAAGGGTGCGCGCTCACCTGAACGTTTGCTGGATGAAGTGACACTCTTTCTGCACAAAGTCGAGTCCCAGCTGTCCCATGACCGCCAGAAGATGCTCAAGACCGCGCGCAGCCGTGACAAGGTCTTTGAGGGGCGCAAGATCCTGTTGGTGGACGACGATGTGCGCAACATCTTTGCCCTGACCAGCGCCCTGGAGCACAAAGGTGCGGTGGTGGTGATCGGCCGTAACGGCCGCGAGGCCATCGACAAACTCAATGAAGTGGACGACATCGACCTGGTGCTGATGGACGTGATGATGCCGGAGATGGACGGTTACGAGGCCACGGCCTTGATCCGTCAGGACCCGCGCTGGAAGAAGTTGCCGATCATTGCGGTCACGGCCAAGGCCATGAAGGACGATCAGGAGCGCTGCCTCGCGGCAGGCTCCAACGATTACCTGGCCAAGCCGATTGACCTGGATCGTCTGTTCTCGCTGATTCGCGTATGGCTACCGAAGATGGAACGTATTTAAGTGGAGCAGCGTTTTTTGGACAAAAGCAGCGACATTGAGCTGCGCCTGTTGATCGAGGCGATTTACCTCAAGTACAGCTACGACTTTCGCGACTATTCCGGTGCGTCGGTCAAGCGGCGTGTGGCCCATGCCCTGCGCCAGTTTGACTGTGCAACCATTTCGGCGCTGCAGGAGCGGGTGTTGCACGACCCTGGCGCGTTCATGCAGTTGCTGCAATTTCTGACGATCCCCGTGAGCGAGATGTTTCGCGACCCGTCGCACTTTCTGGCGATTCGTCAGGAAGTGGTGCCGTTGCTCAAGACCTATCCGTCGATCAAGATCTGGATCGCCGGCTGCAGCACAGGCGAGGAGGTGTACTCCATGGCGATCCTGCTGCGCGAAGAGGGGTTGCTCGAGCGCACCATCATCTACGCCACGGACATCAACCCGGCATCGCTGGATAAAGCCAAACAAGGGATTTTCTCCCTGGAGAATGTACGCGCCTACACTGCTAATTATCAGCAGGCTGGCGGCCAACGTTCATTCGCCGACTACTACACGGCGGCCTACGATTACGCGATCTTCGACAAGACCCTGCGCGAGAACGTCACCTTTGCCGACCACAGCCTGGCGACCGACAGTGTATTCTCAGAAACTCAATTAATTTCATGTCGCAACGTACTGATTTATTTCAATAAAAAATTGCAGGATCGAGCGTTTGGATTGTTTCATGAGTCGCTGTGTCATCGCGGCTTCCTGGTGCTGGGCAGTAAGGAAACCCTGGATTTTTCCGCCTACAGCAAACAATTCGAACCCTTGGTCAAGCAGGAACGGATCTACCGAAAATCATGAACGAGGCGCAAGCCAACCCGTTTTTCGGGATTGAAGCCATTGTCGTCGGCGCCTCAGCCGGCGGCGTCGAGGCGTTGCTGAAGATTTTTGGCGACCTGCCTGAAGGGTTTGCCTTGCCGATTATTGCCGTGTTGCACCTGCCGGACGAACGCCGAAGCCAGTTGGCGCAAGTGTTCGCGCGGCGCCTGCGTATCCCGGTGAAGGAAGCGCGGGACAAGGAAGTGATCGAGGCCGGCACTGTGTACTTCGCCGGGCCCGGCTACCACCTCTCGGTAGAACATGACCACAGCCTGTCCCTGAGCCAGGAAGACCGCGTGCACTATTCCCGTCCGGCCATTGATTACCTGTTCGCCTCAGCCGCTGATGCCTACGGCAAGGGTTTGCTGGCGATCCTGCTGACCGGCGCCAACCAGGACGGCGCGCGTGGGCTGGCCCACGTCAAACAATCGGGCGGCACCACCGTGGTACAAGACCCCAAGGAAGCACACATTGCCGTGATGCCGTTGGCGGCCTTGGCACTGCACACACCTGACCATATTCTGACCTTGAGCCGCATTGCCTCATTGCTGGCTTCCCTGGAATCTTCCCCATGTTAAGTAATATCCAGGCCAAATTGCTGATCGTCGACGATCTGCCGGAAAACCTGCTGGCCCTCGAAGCGCTTATCAAGCGCGAGGATCGCCAGGTCTTCAAGGCCTTGAGCGCCGACGAGGCCTTGTCACTGTTGCTGGAGCACGAGTTCGCCATGGCGATTCTCGATGTGCAGATGCCCGGCATGAACGGTTTCGAGCTGGCCGAGCTGATGCGCGGCACCGAAAAGACCAAGAACATCCCGATTGTGTTCGTCAGCGCTGCTGGCCGAGAACTCAATTACGCCTTCAAAGGCTATGAAAGCGGCGCCGTGGACTTCCTGCACAAGCCGCTGGATATCCACGCGGTCAAGAGCAAGGTCAACGTGTTCGTCGACCTGTACCGCCAGAGCAAGGCGATGAAACTGCAAGTGGAAGCCCTGGAGCGCAGTCGCCGCGAGCAGGAACTGCTGCTGACGCGCCTGCAGGCTACCCAGGCTGAATTGGAGCAGGCGGTGCGCATGCGTGACGACTTCATGTCGATCGTCGCCCACGAAGTGCGTACGCCGCTTAACGGCCTGATCCTGGAGACCCAGCTGCGCAAGATGCACCTGGCCCGGGATAACGCCGCCGCATTCACCCTGGACAAGATGCACGCCATGGTTGACCGCGACGAGCGGCAGATCAAAAGCCTGATTCGCCTGATTGAAGACATGCTCGACGTGTCGCGCATCCGCACCGGCAAGCTGTCGATCCGCCCGGCGCGCTTTGACCTGGCCCTGTTGGTGCGTAACCTGGTGGAAAACTTTGCACCGCAAGTCGCGGCCGCCGACTCATCGATGCACCTGGAAACCGAAGGCCCCGTGGAGGGCAATTGGGATGAGTTCCGCATCGAGCAGGTGGTCTCCAACCTGCTGACCAACGCGCTGCGCTACGGGGCCAAGAGCCCGGTGGAAGTGCGGGTCTACACCGAGCATGGCGAAGCGCGGGTGGAAGTGCGTGACCATGGCATCGGCATCAGTGAAGACAACCAGAAGCGCATATTCCAGCAGTTCGAGCGGGTGTCGGCCAGCCATGTCTCGGCGGGCCTGGGCCTGGGGCTGTTTATCTCCGAACAGATCGTGGCGGCCCACGGCGGTACCATCGAGGTCCAAAGCCAGATAGGCGAGGGCGCCCTGTTCCGGGTGTGCCTGCCGCTTGAGGCGGCCGCGTGAAATCAATCGTCACCTCGACGCAACCTCTGCGTGACCCCATGGTCGTAACTGCAGCAATTGACCGGACAAAGGCTTCCCATGAGTGAAGATGCACAAGATGTCGTTCTGATCGTCGAGGACGACGAATCCATTATGTTTGTGCTGGGTGAATACCTGGCAGGCCTGGGCTATCGGGTGTTGAAGGCGATCGACGGGGAGCAGGCCTTCGAAATCCTCGCGTCCAAGCCGCACCTGGACCTGATGGTCACGGACTACCGCCTGCCGGGTGGGATTTCCGGGGTGCAGATCGCTGAGCCTGCGATCAAGTTGCGACCGGAATTAAAAGTGATCTTTATCAGCGGCTACCCGCAGGAAATTCTCGACTGCAATAGCCCGATCACGCGCAACGCGCCGATCCTGGCCAAGCCGTTTGACTTGGATACGCTGCAAGAGCATATCCAGCGCCTGCTGGCGTGAAGGGTGACAGGGCTGCCATGCAGCCCTTGTTGTAGCGCCTCAACCCTGAATCATTTCCCGCACTTTTGCCGTTAACAGATCAAACGTGAACGGTTTGGTGATCAACTGCATCCCCGGGTCCAGGAAGCCGCCGCGTACCGCCGCGTGTTCGGCGTAGCCGGTGATAAACAGCACCTTGAGCTGCGGGCGCATCTGCCGACCGATTTCCGCCATCTGCCGGCCGTTCATGCCGGGCAGGCCCACATCGCTGATCAGCAGGTCAATACGCTGTTCGGATTCAATGATGGGCAGCGCCGTATCGGCATCACACGCCTCGACGAAGGCATAACCCAGTTCTTTGAGCACTGCACTGACTAATACCCGCACTGCCGGGTCATCCTCGACGATCAATACGGTTTCACCCGCATTGGCGAAGGGCAGCAGCGTTGGGTTGAGCAGCTCCAGCGTCTTCATCTCGCCGACAAAGCGCGGCAGGAACAGGCTGACGGTGGTGCCTTTATCGATTTCACTATGGATCGTGACGTGGCCGTGGGACTGGCGGGCAAAGCCGTAGATCATCGACAACCCAAGGCCGGTGCCCTGGCCGATGGGTTTGGTGGTGAAAAACGGATCGAACACCCGGCCGATCAGGTGTTCGGGGATACCGCAGCCGGTGTCGCTGACGCTCAGCTCAACGTAATCACCGGGCTTCAACGTGCCGTAGGCGGCGGTGAACACGCTGTCCAGGTGGCGGTTGGTGGTTTCGACCACCAGCTTGCCGCCGCCAGGCATGGCGTCCCGTGCGTTGATGACCAAGTTGAGCAGGGCGCTTTCGAGCTGGTTGGGGTCGGCTTCGGCGGTCCAGAGCGTGTCGCTCAGGCGCATATCCAAGGCGATGCTTTCATTGATGCTGCGTTGCAGCAATTCGCCCATGGAGGCGACCAATTGGTTGATCTCCACGGGCTTGGAATCCAGCGACTGACGACGGGAAAACGCCAGCAGGCGGTGGGTCAGGCCGGCGGCGCGGTTGGCCGAGGTCACGCCTAGGTCGATCAGGCCATCGAGGTCGTCCAGCTTGCCGCGCGATATGCGCCTGCGCAGCAGCTCCAGGCTGCCGATAATCCCGGTGAGCATATTGTTGAAGTCATGGGCGATGCCGCCGGTCAACTGGCCGACAGCTTCCATTTTCTGCGACTGGCGCAGCGCCTCTTCATTGGTGCGCAGTTGCGCCGTGCGCTCCTCGACTTGCTGCTCGAGGGTTTCCAGCGTGCGTTGCAGGCGCAGCTCGCTCTCGCTCAAATCAATCAGCCGGTCGCGGGCTTCGTATTGCCGCCGTCGGCCGCGCAGGGCGGCGCTCACCAGACTGATCAAGGTCACTGGATGGAAGGGGCGCTCGAGGAAGGTCACGTTGCCCAACAGCCCGCTCAAGTGCGAGGAACCGTTCTGCTCGCTGCCGCCATGGTGGGTCATCAGCACGATGGGCAGGTCCGACCAGGCCGGTTGCTGATGCAGGTATTCCAGCAGCGGCTCCAAATCGACGCCGCGCAGGGCTTCGTCGGCGATCACCAGCAGGCCGGCGCCGTGCTCTAACGCTTCGCACAGGTTCGCCAGGTGCGTGGCGATGATGCCGCTGTAGCCGGCCTGGTTCAGCATCATCAGCGCCAATGAGCCGTCACGGCCCATGGGCGCCAGGATGATTGCACGCTCGGAGACGGGAGATAGGCCAGTCACTAGCCCTCTTCCTTGAGCAAAGGTGAGCCCGCGCCCATGTAGGTAGGAATGCCGCGTAACACGCCTTGGAAGTTATCCAGGGGTTCGCCAACCGTCATGCCGCGACCGCCGATGCGGTATTCGCGGATAGTCGATTCATGCGAGCCGGTGCGTTTCTTGATGATCGAAATGGCCCGACGCACCTTGCCCAGCGCTTCGAAGTAGCGCAGCAGAATGACCGTATCGGCCAGGTAAGTGATGTCTACCGGGGCCTGCATATCGCCCACGAGCCCGTGCTGGGCAACTGTCATGAAGGTCGCGGCGCCACGGCGGTTGAGGTACAGCAGCAGTTCGTGCATGTGCAGGATCAGGGCATTTTCTTCGGGCATGGCGGCCTGGTAGCCGTTGATGCTGTCGATCACCACGGTTTTGATCCCGCGTTCATCCACGCAACGCCGCACCCGGTGTGAGAATTCGCCCGGCGACAGCTCGGCAGCGTCGACCTGTTCGATCAGCAAGTTGCCGGTGGCTTGCAGGGCCTCGAGGTCGATGCCCATGTTTCGCATGCGTTCGAACAACAAGCCCAGCTCTTCATCAAAGATAAACAACGCGGCTTTTTCGCCACGGGCCACGGCGGCTGCGGCAAAGATCATCGAGATCAGCGACTTGCCGGTACCGGCCGGGCCCAGGATCAAGCTGCTCGAACCGGTCTCGACGCCGCCGCCCATCAGGGCATCCAATTCGGCTATGCCGCTGCTCAGGGTCTGGCGCGTGTAACCACCGCGATGCTCGGCGGCGACCAAGCGCGGGAATACATGGATACCGTCGGCCATGATGGTGAAGTCGTGGAAACCGCCACGGTATTTCTGCCCACGGTATTTCACCACCCGCACGCGGCGGCGTTCGGCGCCGTAGTTGGGGGTCAGTTCTTCCAGGCGAATCACGCCGTGGGCCACGCTGTGCACGGTTTTATCCAGGGATTCGGTAGTCAGGTCGTCGAGCAGCAGCACGGTGGCGTCGTAGCGCACGAAGTAGTGCTTGATCGCCAGGATCTGGCGGCGGTAGCGCAGCGAGCTTTGCGCCAGCAGGCGGATCTCCGACAGGCTGTCGATGACCACGCGGGTCGGCTTGACCGCTTCGACCACTTCAAAGATTTGCCGGGTGGCTTCGCCCAATTCCAGGTCCGACGAATACAGCAGGCTCTGCTGGTGGTCGGCGTCGAGCAGGCTCTCGGGTGGGGTCAGTTCGAAGATGTGGATATTGTCATCCAGGTCCCAGCCGTGGGACTTTGCGCCATGGCGCAATTCGCGCTCGGTTTCGGACAGGGTGATGTACAGGGATCGTTCACCGTTTTTCGCGCCGGCTTGCAGAAAGTGCAGCGCTACGGTGGTTTTACCGGTGCCGGGTTCGCCTTCCAGCAGGAACAGGTGGCTGCGCGATAGCCCCCCGGAAAGAATGTCATCAAGACCTTCGATGCCGGTGGCCGCCTTTTCACTGAACAGCTCTTTGGATGTAGACAAGAAGTGCCCTCAGGTCACGTACAAGTAGAGGAGCGCGCCGCCCTGGGCGCGCCATATTTACTTGACCGTAGTGGTCCGTAGCGGTTCAACACTTCGTGATATTTGTAGCCTCGTTGCGCTTATAGGCAGCCTTTGGGGGGCTTTTTGGTTAGGTGACTTCTATGGTGATTAAGAGAGATCTGGGAGTCGGTAACCTGTAGTGCGGTAGCCTGGTTTGGTGGTGCTTCTTTAGTTGGATTGAGTACATATCCATTGCTGCGGTAACGGCGGCTTAGGGTTCCGCCCTTACGGCGGGTCACTTTTGGAAAAGAGCCCCAAAAGTAACCAAAAAGGCTCTTGCCCCACCACTCGGCACCTCGCTTAGGCTCGGTGTGCCCTCACTCCGGCTTGAATCCGTGGGCCGCCGCCATGGGCCATCCTTGGCCCATCGCGGCTAAACCGGCGTCCTGCCGGTTTACCCACGGATTCAAGCCTGCGTTCGGCCAGCGTGGTTAACGGGGCGCCTAAGATCAAGATCAAAAGCAAGAGCACGGCGGCCTAGTAGCCGACCTGAGTGGTAGAAGCAAAGCAGGGCAGAAGCACAGCAGCACCACATCTAGCTGATGTAATGAGATCCAACTGTGGGAGCGGGCTTGCTCGCGAATGCGGTGGTTCAGTTACAAATAAGCTGACTGGCCCACCGCATTCGCGAGCAAGTCGAATCGTCGCACCGCTGCGATGCAGGCACCTCGGTACGAAAACGGATATGTACCCAGCACCCCCGCCACAGGTGGTTGTCCGCCCTTAACTAAAGGGTTGGCTCTTACAGGCCTTGTTGCAGTGCAGGATCGTCCGGGTTTTGTTGCTCAAGTTGCGCCAGTAACACCTGGACGTTTTGCAACTGGCCAGTCTCTTTCCAGTAGTTGATCAGCAACACGCGAGCTTTGCGGTTGGCGGGATGGCGCTGCACAATTTCTTCCAGTTGACGCTGGGCCGCTTCCAATTCCTCTTGGGCATGCAAGGTGGTCGCCAAGTCGTAGCGGTAATCCTGATTGTCCGGCTCCAGCTCCACCGCTTTGGACAGGCCGAGCAGCGCATAAGGGCGCTCGCCGTGGTGCAGCAACCACATGCCCAAGGCATGTTGCAGGTAGGCCGACTCCGGGTGGGCCGCCAGTTGCCGTGCCAGCAGTTGGCGCGACTCGTCGGTCTTGCCTTGTTTATCCAGTAACTCGATCTGCGCCACCCCGGCTTGCAGGTTGTCCGGCTGCAAACGCATGGCCTGCGCCAAGGCATTTTGCGCGTCCGGCAGCAGCACGCTGTGGATGTACAGGCGCGCCAGCTGAATCCAGCCTTCAGCCGTTTCCGGCTGGTCCTTGAGCGTTTTCACGAACTCATCGAGTACTTGCTGCAAGGGCCCGAAGTACAGGCCCAAGGTGTCCGCAGAGAGGCCGAGCAGGGCATTGGCGGCGGCAAAGCGCACGTCTTGTTCGGGATCCTCCAGCACTGGCCCCAGCAGCAACACGCGTTGGCCGCTGGGCACCAGGCCGACGATGCTGTGAATCGCCGCCTCGCGCACCAGTGGCGAATCATTGGCCAGGTCTTTATCGGCAAGCTTCAGTGCCTGCGGGCTTGGGTAGTTGGGCAGTTCAGCGTGCAACGCCGCGCGACGTTCAGGTGACAGGTCCGGCCGACCAAGCTGCTGATACAGCACACGCGCCGCGCCCGGTTCACCGTTATGCGCCTGCTTTAAGGCCTTGCCGTAACCATGGGCGATGGCCTTCGGCACGGCCACCGGGCTGGAGTGGGAGAAAAACCAGGTAAGCAACACAATCAACAACAGGGCGCACAGGCCGACGATGGAATAACGGCGTGACTTTGACATGCAGGCGTCCAAAAGCTGGGGGCAGCTATCGCAAAGCCATCAGCTTCGGTCAGACCACCGCGGGTGTCAAACCCGCATCAGGTCAGCACGTATTCAACCGGCTCCAAGGCAGGCGGCAAGTCGCTTTCGCCGAGAGCTGCAAGAATCTCGCGCTCCAGGGTGCGCACCAGCGCATTGCATGGCAGGTCGTTTTCGTCGAAGCCGAACGGGTCTTCCAGGTCATCGCCAATTTCATCCAGGCCAAAGAAGGTGTAGCTGACGATGGCGGTGAACACCGGTGTCAGCCAGCCCAGCGGCTCGGCCATCGCAAACGGCAGCAGAATGCAGAACAGGTAGATGGTGCGGTGCAGCAACAAGGTGTAAGGGAAGGGCAGCGGCGTGTGTTTGATCCGCTCGCAGGAGGCCTGCACCTGGCTCAGGCTGACCAGTCGGGTTTCCAGCTGGGTGTAGCGCCATTCGCTGATCACGCCTTGCTCGGCCAGCCCCGAAAACCGCGCGCCGAGCTGTTGCAGCACATGGTCGGGGAGGTTGGGGTGCGTGCGATCAATGCCGATCCAGGGCTTTATCGCCGCCGCTTCGTCCTCATGCCGCAGGCGCGCGATCAAGCCATGGGCAAAGCCGCACACACCGCGCAACAGCCCGGCACGCTCAACCGGATCACTCAGCACCTGGGTCTGGCGAATCAGCGAACGCACCTCAATGATCATTTGCCCCAACTGCTTGCGGCCTTCCCACCAGCGGTCATAACAGGCGTTGTTGCGAAAGCTCATGAAGATCGACAACGACAACCCCAACAACGTGAAGGGCGTGGCGTTGACCGTGGAGAAATACGCCGGGTGCAGGGTTTCAACCAGCACGATCACCGAGGCCAGCAAGGTCACCAGCAGGCTACGCAGGGCAATACGCTTGGCAATCGAGCCCTTGAGGGAGAACAGGATACCCAGGAGGTTGGGTTTGGGACGAACGATCATCGCGGGGAGGCTTCTTCGGTGGCGCAGTCTTTCAGGTTAGAAGCTTGAATCAAGAGCGTCCAATCACTAGAACTGACTGGCTGATCAGCGCGATCAATGATTGGCCAAACCAGTCAGCCAAGTTGAAGGCTTTGACCATTGCTGCTACAGCGCTCTAGAGCGACTATTTCCACGCTTTAACGGCTCCAAAACGTCCTGAAAATAAAAAACACAAGGATTGAAGCGATGCGTGAGTATTTGGCTGCCACCACCGAGTTTGATTACCAGCACACTGCCGACGCCGCACTGGCCGGCAACCTGCAGGCCCTCAATGCCTGCGTGGAATGCTGCGACCGGCACGCACTGCCGGGCCGCATCGCGCTGTTCTGGGAAGGTAAGGACGGGCGCAGCGCCACGTCGACCTTTACTGACTTGCAGGACCAGGCAGCGCGCTTCGCCAATTTCCTTCTGGCCCAGGGCGTCAAACGCGGTGACAAGGTGGCGGGCCTGCTGCCACGCACGGCGGAACTGCTGGTGGTAGTGCTTGCCACCTGGCGCATCGGCGCGGTCTATCAGCCGCTGTTTACTGCCTTCGGCCCCAAGGCTATCGAACACCGCCTGAACAGCTCCGACGCGGCGCTGGTGGTCACCGACGCGGTGAACCGCCCCAAACTGGCGGAAGTCGAGGGCTGCCCGACCATCGTGACGGTCGCCGGCGCCAAGGGCGAAGGCATTGTGCGCGGCGATTACAGCTTCTGGGCTGAATTGCCCAACTATTCAAACCTCTGCGAACCGGTATTGCTGGGCGCAGACGATCCGTTCCTGCTGATGTTCACCTCAGGCACCACCGGCCCGTCCAAAGCCCTGTCGGTACCGCTCAAGGCCATCGTCGCGTTCCAGAGCTATACCCGCGACGCGGTAGACCTGCGCCCCGAAGATGCATTCTGGAACGTGGCCGACCCGGGTTGGGCCTACGGCATCTATTTTGGCGTGACCGGGCCGTTATCCTTGGGCCACCCGATCACCTTCTACGATGGGCCGTTCACCCTGGAAAGCACCTGCCGGGTGATCAACAAATACGGGATCACCAACCTGACGGGCTCGCCGACCGCGTATCGCCTGTTGATAGCTGGTGGCGAGCAATTCGCGCGATCGATCAAGGGCACGCTGCGCATTGTCAGCAGTGCCGGCGAGCCGCTGAACCCGGAAGTGATCCGCTGGTTCGCGGATAACCTGGGTGTGACCATCCACGACCACTACGGCCAGACCGAACTGGGCATGGTGCTGTGCAACCACCACGGCCTGGCGCACCCGGTGCACGTCGGCTCGGCGGGGTTTGCCTCGCCAGGGCATCGCATTGTGGTGCTGGATGACGATCACCAGGAATTGCCCGCGGGCCAGCCGGGAATCCTGGCCATCGACCGCGAACAGTCGCCGATGTGCTGGTTCGCCGGCTACGACGGTGTGAAGACCAAAGCCTTTGTCGGCAAGTACTACCTCAGCGGCGACACGGTGGAGTTGAACC
Source organism: Pseudomonas sp. ArH3a (assembly GCF_022648765.1). Classification (NCBI taxonomy): domain Bacteria; kingdom Pseudomonadati; phylum Pseudomonadota; class Gammaproteobacteria; order Pseudomonadales; family Pseudomonadaceae; genus Pseudomonas; species Pseudomonas sp. ArH3a. The sequence continues at coordinate 3,613,851 of NZ_CP080330.1, read as the reverse complement.
CCGACGGCAGCATCAGCTTTGTCGGGCGCAGTGACGATGTGATCACCACCTCTGGCTACCGCGTTGGCCCGTTCGACGTGGAAAGCGCCTTGGTTGAACACCCGGCCGTTGTCGAAGCGGCAGTGGTCGGCAAGCCTGACCCGGAGCGCACTGAGCTGGTGAAAGCCTTCGTGGTGCTCAACGCACAATACCGTGCCACCCCGGAACTCGCCGAAGAGCTGCGCCTGCACGTGCGCAAGCGTCTCGCCGCGCATGCTTACCCGCGAGAAATCGAATTTGTCAGCGACTTGCCCAAGACCCCGAGCGGCAAGCTGCAACGTTTTATTTTGCGTAATCAGGAAATCGCCAAGGCTCAAGCAGCACTGGCGTGATCCCTTTCAAAGGAAATAAAGATGCAGATTGAAAACAAGGTATTCCTGGTCAGCGGCGGCGCTTCGGGCCTCGGCGCGGCCACCGCTGAAATGCTGGTGGCCGCCGGTGCCAAGGTAATGCTGGTGGACCTGAACGCCGAGGCCGTCGCGGCCAAGGCCCAACAGCTCGGTGATAATGCCCGCAGCGCCGTGGCGGATATCAGCCAGGAAGCTGCCGCCGAAGCCGCCGTGCAAGCGGCCGTCGCCGCGTTTGGTGGCTTGCACGGGCTGATCAACTGCGCCGGTGTGGTGCGTGGCGAGAAAATCCTCGGTAAGAACGGCCCTCACGCCTTGGCCAGCTTTGCCCAGGTGATCAACGTCAACCTGATCGGCAGCTTCAACCTGCTGCGCCTGGCCGCCGCCGCCATCGCCGAAACCGAGGCGAATGCCGATGGCGAACGCGGCGTGATCATCAATACCGCGTCGGTGGCCGCCTTTGATGGGCAGATCGGCCAGGCGGCGTATTCCGCCTCCAAAGGCGCCATCGCCAGCCTGACGCTGCCCGCCGCCCGCGAGCTGGCGCGCTTCGGCATTCGGGTCATGACCATCGCCCCGGGCATTTTTGAAACACCGATGATGGCCGGCATGACCCCGGAAGTCCGCGATTCCCTGGCCGCTGGCGTGCCATTCCCGCCACGTTTGGGCAAACCGACCGAGTACGCCGCACTGGTGCGGCACATCATTGAAAACAGCATGCTCAACGGCGAGGTGATCCGTCTCGACGGCGCCTTGCGCATGGCAGCCAAGTAAGGAGGATTTTTATGAACGATCCGATCGTTATCGTCAGCGCCGTACGCACGCCCATGGGCGGGTTCCAGGGTGACCTTAAAGGGCTGACCGCGCCGCAATTGGGCGCCGCCGCGATTCGCGCCGCCGTCGAACGAGCCGGCATTGCGCCGGACGCCGTGGATGAAGTGCTGTTCGGCTGCGTCCTGCCGGCAGGCCTCGGCCAGGCACCTGCACGGCAGGCGGCGTTGGGCGCCGGGTTGGACAAGGGCACCCGCTGCACCACGCTCAACAAAATGTGCGGCTCGGGCATGGAAGCGACCATCCTGGCCCACGATTCATTGTTGGCCGGCAGTGTCGATGTGGTGGTGGCTGGCGGCATGGAAAGCATGTCCAATGCACCGTACCTGCTCGACCGCGCACGCAGCGGCTACCGCATGGGCCACGGCAAGGTGCTCGACCATATGTTCCTCGACGGCCTCGAAGACGCCTACGACAAGGGTCGACTGATGGGCAGCTTTGCCGAGGACTGCGCCGAGCACAATGGCTTCACCCGTGAAGCCCAGGACGCTTTTGCCATCGCCTCGCTGACCCGTGCCCAACAGGCGATCACCCACGGTAGCTTCGCCGCCGAGATCGTCCCGGTGCAGGTCACCGTCGGCAAAGAGCAAAAAACCATCTTGCATGATGAACAACCACCGAAAGCCAAGCTGGACAAGATTGCCAGCCTCAAACCCGCGTTCCGCGAAGGCGGTACGGTGACGGCGGCCAACGCCAGTTCGATTTCTGACGGCGCGGCGGCGTTGCTCTTGATGCGTCAGTCCGAAGCGCACAAGCGCGGCCTCAAGCCACTGGCGGTGATCCATGGGCACGCCGCATTTGCCGATGAGCCGGGGCTGTTCCCGGTGGCGCCGGTGGGCGCGATTCGCAAGCTGATGAGTAAGACCGGCTGGAACCTCGACGAAGTAGATCTGTTCGAGATCAACGAGGCCTTCGCGGTGGTCAGCCTGGTGACCATGAGCAAACTGGAAATCCCGCACAGCAAGGTCAACATTCACGGCGGCGCCTGCGCCCTGGGCCACCCGATTGGTGCCTCGGGTGCGCGCATCCTGGTGACGTTGCTCTCGGCCCTGCGCCAGAAAGGCCTCAAGCGCGGCGTTGCTGCGATTTGCATCGGCGGCGGTGAAGCCACGGCCATGGCCGTCGAATGCGTGTATTAAGGACTTTTTATGCTGCCCAATGACGAACAACTGCAAATCAGCGACGCGGCCCGGCAATTTGCCCAGGAGCGTTTGAAACCGTTCGCCGCCGAGTGGGACCGCGAGCACCGTTTTCCAACGCAAGCCATCGGCGAAATGGCCGAGCTGGGCTTTTTCGGCATGTTGGTGCCGGAACAGTGGGGCGGTTGCGACACCGGCTACCTGGCCTACGCCATGGCCCTGGAAGAGATCGCCGCCGGTGACGGCGCTTGCTCGACCATCATGAGCGTGCACAACTCAGTGGGCTGCGTGCCGATTCTGAAATTCGGCAACGATCAGCAGAAAGAGCAATTCCTCAAGCCCTTGGCCAGCGGCGCCATGCTGGGCGCCTTCGCGCTGACCGAACCGCAAGCCGGTTCCGATGCCAGCAGCCTGAAAACCCGTGCACGCCTGGAAGGCGATCACTACGTGCTCAATGGCTGCAAACAGTTCATCACCTCCGGGCAAAACGCCGGCGTTGTGATTGTGTTTGCGGTCACCGACCCGGCCGCCGGCAAACGTGGGATCAGCGCGTTCATCGTGCCCACCGATTCGCCGGGCTACACGGTCGCGCGGGTTGAAGACAAGCTTGGCCAGCATGCCTCCGACACCTGCCAGATCCTGTTTGAGGACGTGAAGGTGCCGGTCGCCAATCGGCTTGGGGAGGAGGGCGAAGGCTACAAGATCGCCCTGGCCAACCTTGAAGGTGGCCGCGTCGGCATCGCCTCGCAATCGGTGGGCATGGCCCGTGCCGCCTTTGAGGCCGCCCGTGACTATGCGCGCGAGCGCGAAAGTTTTGGCAAAGCGCTGATCGAACACCAGGCTGTGGCATTTCGCCTGGCGGACATGGCCACGCAAATCGCCGTCGCTCGGCAGATGGTGCATTACGCCGCCGCCCTGCGCGACAGCGGCAAGCCGGCCTTGGTCGAAGCCTCGATGGCCAAGTTGTTTGCCTCGGAAATGGCCGAAAAAGTCTGCTCGGCCGCCTTGCAAACCTTGGGCGGTTACGGTTACCTGAGCGACTTCCCCTTGGAGCGGATCTACCGCGATGTGCGGGTCTGCCAGATTTACGAAGGCACCAGCGATATCCAGCGCATGGTCATCTCACGCAATCTTTAAGGAGCCGATACATGAGTTACGACACCATTTTGGTCGAAGTCCAGGGCCGCGTAGGGCTGATTACCCTTAATCGCCCGCAAGCGTTGAACGCCTTGAATGCGCAACTGGTCAGCGAGTTGAACCAGGCGTTGGATGGGCTGGAGGCCAATCCTGAGATTGGGTGCATCGTGCTGACTGGCTCGAAAAAAGCCTTTGCTGCCGGGGCTGACATCAAGGAGATGGCGGAGCTGACGTATCCGCAGATCTATCTGGATGACCTGTTTAGCGACAGTGATCGGGTGGCTAACCGGCGTAAGCCGATCATTGCTGCGGTTAACGGCTTCGCGCTGGGTGGCGGGTGTGAACTGGCGTTGATGTGCGACTTTATCCTGGCGGGTGATGGGGCTAAGTTTGGTCAGCCGGAAATTAACCTTGGCGTGCTGCCGGGTATGGGGGGCACTCAGCGCCTGACCCGTGCGGTGGGTAAGGCCAAGGCCATGGAGATGTGCCTGACTGGGCGCTTTATCGATGCGGTGGAGGCTGAGCGGTGTGGGATTGTGGCGCGTATCGTTCCGGCGGATGAATTGCTTGAGGAAGCGTTGAAGGTTGCGACCTTGATTGCCGGTAAATCTGTGCCGATTAGTATGATGGTCAAGGAAAGCGTTAATCGTGCGTTTGAGGTGAGTCTTTCTGAAGGTGTGCGTTTTGAGCGCAGGGTGTTTCATGCGGCGTTTGCGACGCTGGATCAGAAGGAAGGGATGGCGGCGTTTGTGGGTAAGCGGGCGCCTGAGTTTAAGGATCGGTAAGGGGGGGGAGGGGTGGGGTTGCGGTTGCGGTTGGGGGCATATCCGTTGCTGCGGTAACGGCTTCGTAGGGTTCCGCTCTTACAGCGGGTCACTTTTGGAAAAGAGCCCCAAAAGTAACCAAAAGGGCTCTTGCCCCACCACTCGGCACCTCGCCTAGGCTCGGTGTGCCCTCACTCCGGCTTTGGACCGTGGGCCGCCGCCATGGGCCATCCTTGGCCCATCGCGGCTAAACCGGCGTCCTGCCGGTTTACCCACGCTCCAAAGCCTGCGTTCGGCCAGCGTGGTTTAACGGGGCGCCTAAGATCAAGATCAAAAGCAAGAGCACGGCGGCCTAGTAGCCGACCTGAGTGGTTAGATCAAAAGCAAAACCGAGGCGGCCTGACAGCCGACCTGATATTTGAAACTGAACTCAATCTAATGTGGGAGCTGGCTTGCCTGCGATGGTATCAACTCGGTGTACCTGATGGACCGAGGTGTCTGCATCGCAGCGGTGCGGCGATCCGACAAGCCAGCTCCCACAGAAAAGCAGATCTGCTTCTGCTCTGCTTCTGCCTTGCTTTTGCTTCTACCACTCAGGTCGGCTACTAGGCCGCCGTGCTCTTGCTTTTGATCTTGATCTTAGGCGCCCCGTTAAACCACGATGGCCGAACGCAGGCTTGAATCCGTGGGTAACCCGGCAGGACGCCGGGTTAGCCGCGATGGGCCAAGGATGGCCCATGGCGGCGGCCCACGGATTCAAGCCGGAGTGAGGGCACACCGAGCCTAAGCGAGGTGCCGAGTGGTGGGGCAAGAGCCCTTTTGGTTACTTTTGGGGCTCTTTTCCAAAAGTGACCCGCTGTAAGAGCCATGCCTTTCAAGGTCTGCGTTTAAAAGTTCGTTTAAAGCAGTGTTTAAGTCTGTTTATCCGACTTGGCAGCCTTAAGCACCCGAGCTGTTGAAACATGAGCCCGTGCGGCCTTACCTTCCAGCCACTCCTTGGGTTTGGCGATTTTAGGGCCGCGCGGGCTTTTCGCGACGGCCTTAGGTTTGATCAACCTCGCCAGGGCCAGTAACCGCTCTGCCAACCCTTGCGAGGTCTTTTCGAGAGGGAAGTTTTCCGCCGGTAATGCGATCTGCATTCCCTCATAACCGCTGCGAACGTGCACCGCCAAATGGTAAATCGAAGCCTCCCAACTCGCTGGCTGCGTTTCGCGGTGCGCCTGTTCCACACTGCGTTTGAGAACCGACAAAACGTTGTAAGCCAGAACCGCCGAGGCGAAGCCCAGCAGCGCGGCTTTAGGGCTACCAAGGCTCTTAATCTCACTGTCGAGCACCGATTCAAGGCGTTGGAACATCCCTTCAATACTCCAGCGGCGGCGGTATAAATCAGCTATTTGTCGAGCGCTGATGGTGTCGGGCAAATTGCTCCAGAACCACATCACCAAATCACCTGAGTCATTTGCCGTTTGCAGGCTCAACTCAACGCGTCGCCAGCGGCGACCGCCTTTTACTTCGATGGTTTGTTCGCGAACGGTTCCGGTGTCGACGGTCCCTGACTCTTGCCAGTCGCCTTCCTGGATCACACGTGGATGTTTGCTGTGTTGGCGAACGATGAACGAGGCCCCTGTGTTTTCGCAGGCTTGCAGGACAGGCAGCGTGCAATAAAGTCGGTCAGCCATCCATAGTTGACCCGCGCTTGCGCGGGCCAACAGCGGTAGAACACTGACCCGCTCGCTGGCATGGGCGTCTTCCCAAGGCTGAAGATCGACGACTAAATCCAGATCAGGATCGTAGGCCACTACGGAAAACCCTGGGCGAGCCGCAGCTCGCTCGCTGCGCAAAGGGCCTAAACGTTTTTCAGTGGCCGGTAGGTGGTTGCCATCGACAATGCGCAACTGCCAGCCGGGTAGTATCGATGAGTGGCCGAGCGTTTTGATGGTTGGTTCTAAACGCTCTGCGCTGCCTGAGATGAGGGCTCGAAGCACCTCGGGTTCGGTCCGATTGATCTTGTCATAGAGCGCCGCAACGCTCACCGAAAGGCCCTCCATCTTACGCGCTGCAGCGTGCAGTGATGGCCTCAAGCCCAATGAAACAAGGGACATCAGCTCTACAACGGTTGAAAACAAGAGCTCACGGGAGTACTGGCGTTGTCGGTGGTCATTGAACACCTTGTCAACCCACTCGGCAGGTACGGCCTGCTCCAATACCAGCTTGGTCATGACACTGGCCGGCGCCTGCTTTTCAAACCGTTCTAGAACCTTTTCCCACATCGTTTCGTCATCCTGACTAAAGTATTTGTTTATGTTTTAAACCAAGACCTTGAAAGGCATGGCTGTAAGAGCGGAACCAATATCAGCCATCACCCCAATAACGGATATGTACCCAGCAGACCCTCGACAACACCAATCCCCTCAAAGCTGATAATTCTTCAACTCCCGCGCAATCACCATCCGCTGAATCTCACTCGTCCCCTCATAAATCTGCGTAATGCGCGCATCCCGGTAATACCGCTCCACCGGGTAATCCTCCAGATACCCATACCCGCCATGAATCTGCATCGCCGAGGAGCAAACCTTCTCAGCCATTTCCGAGGCAAACAGCTTGGCTTGTGACGCTTCCGACAAACACGGCTTGCCAGCACTGCGCAACCGAGCGGCGTGCAGGATCAACAGACGTGCAGCATTCAAGCGCGTCTGCATATCAGCCAGCAAGTTAGCAACGCTCTGGTGCTCAATGATCGCCTTGTCGAATTGCACCCGATCCCGCGCATACGCCAGCGCCGCTTCAAACGCCGCACGGGCGATGCCCAAGGCCTGGGCGGCAATACCGATGCGCCCGCCCTCGAGGTTGGACAGGGCAATGGCCAGGCCTTTGCCACGCTCACCGAGCAAATTGGCCTCGGGCACCGTGCACTGGTTGAGGGTAACCGCGCAGGTATCCGACGCACGAATGCCCATCTTGTGTTCGGTGCGGTCGACCACAAACCCCGGCGTCTCGGTGGGCACCAGGAAAGCAGAAATACCTTTCTTGCCCAACTCCGGGTCCGTCACCGCAAACACAATAGCCAACTTGGCGCGCTTGCCATTGCTGACAAACTGCTTGGCGCCGTTGATCACCCACTGGCCATCGCGCAGTTCGGCACGGGTACGCAGGTTATGCGCTTCGGAACCGGCCTGGGGTTCAGTCAGGCAGAAGCAGCCGATGGCCTGGCCACTGGCAAGGTCGGGCAGCCAGGTTTGCTTCTGCTCTTGTGTGCCGTAGTTGAGAATTGGCCCGCAACCGACTGAATTATGGATACTCATCAGCGCGCCGGTGGCGCCGTCACCGGCAGAGATTTCTTCGACCGCCAAAGCGTAGGCGACGTAATCAACGTAAGTGCCGCCCCATTCTTCAGGCACCACCATGCCCAGCAGGCCCAGTTCGCCCATCTTGGCGACCAAGGCGTCATCGATCCAGCCGGCCTTTTCCCAGGCTTGGGCGTGCGGGGCGATCTCGCCACGGGCAAAGTCGCGCGCCATGTCGCGAATCATTACTTGTTCTTCAGTATATTCAATGTCTTGCACGGCTTATCTCCCAACCTGCTTGAAGTTGTGGAAGAAGCTTTCCACATGGGTTGCGTCCAACCCGTGAATCGAGGGCGGGTTCCAGCGCGGGCTTTTGTCTTTGTCGATGATCAAGGCCCGAACGCCTTCGATCAGGTCACCGCGCTCGAACCATTGGCGGTCCAGGTGCAACTCCAGCGCAAAGCACTGCTCCAGCGGCAGGCGGCGGCCACGACGGAGCATTTCCAGGGTGACGGCCATTGCCAGCGGTGAGCGGGTTTGCATCAGGTTGGCGGTGGTCAACGCCCATTCATGGCTGTCGGCGACGGTGACTTGCTGCAACTGCTCGACAATGCTGGGCACGTCCGGCAGGGCGAAGAAGTGGTCGATGGCCGGGCGCAGGGCTGCCAACGGTGCATCGGGCAATTGCTGCACGGCCAACTTGGCGAGTACACCTTGCAGGTCCTTGAGCGGCGAGTCCTGCCATTGCAGGCGGTCGAGCTTCTGGTCGAGGTCGGCGAACTTGGCGCTGTCCAAGTACCAGTCCGCCAACCCGCAATACAGAGCGTCGGCGGCGCGAATCTGTACACCGGTCACGCCTAAGTAAATCCCCAGTTCGCCAGGAATGCGGGGCAGGAAGTAGCTGCCGCCCACGTCCGGGAAATACCCGATGGCCACTTCCGGCATCGCCAGGCGACTGCGCTCGGTGACCACGCGCAGGTCGGCGCCTTGCACCAGGCCCATGCCGCCGCCGAGGACGAACCCGTCCATCAAGGAGAGTACGGGCTTGCGGTAATGATGAATGGCCAAGTCGAGGGCGTATTCTTCGACGAAAAAATCGGCGTGCAGGCTGTCGCCGTTCTTGAAGCTGTCGTAAAGGGAACGGATGTCACCCCCGGCACAGAAGGCTTTTTCGCCAGCGCCGCGCAGGACCACGGCATAGACTTGCGGATCATCCGCCCAGGCCTGCAGTTGCGAGGCGAGGCTGCGGACCATGTGCAGGGTAATGGCATTCAAGCCAGCGGGGCGGTTGAGGGTAAGGTGGCCGATATGGTTGCGCACCTCGGCCAGCACTTCTTCCTGAAGAGTATCGGCGCGGCTTGCTTCGGATGAAACCTGAGCAGTCATCTGTAACTCCCTGCTTTTATTGTTCTTTATCAAGATATTCGCGGGCGAACCCTCTCGTGATCCTACCAGTGCAAATTTGCCCAGTACAACCGTGAATCATGCAGGTCGTTTTTGCATTTATGCAGCAGGTCGACTGGCCAGCACTTCGCCAATGCTGCGGCGTCGCGCATGGCCTTGCGCCGCGTGGATCAGCTGTTCGAGTTCGGACGGTGCGACATCGTAGAACTGCTCCATCTCGGCCAACGCCTGCTTCAAGTCGGCCGCCGTTATCGAGGGGTCAGCGACCTGCGTGGCATTGCCCAGGACGACGGCCGGCGAGTCGACTGTACCTTTGGGATAACGCGTGCGGGTGACGTTGTTATACGCCAACGCACACGCCAGCAGCGCACCCGCGCCGAGCATGACCGGTGCGAGTTCCTGCCAACCCAGGGCAATCGACGCCGGGTCGGCGAGCACCAGGGTCATGGCCAGGCCACCGGCAGGTGGGTGCAGGCAACGCAGCCAGCACATCAGGATAACGGTCATGCCCGCTGCCAGGCAGGCACTGCCCAAGGTGCGCCCCAGTACCCGCGCGATCAGCAGCGCCACGACAGCGGCGCATAAATAGCTGCCGATGATCGACCACGGTTGGGCCAGCGCGCCGGATGACACTGCAAACAGCAGCACGGCTGACGCCCCCAGCGGCCCGAGCAAGTGCAAGGCCACCTCCAGGCCAAACAGCTGGGCGCACACCCAGACACTGAACAGCGTGCCCAGGGCCATGCCGATTGCGGCGCGGCTCCATTCGGCGGGGCGGGTGTTGATTGCAGCGGGTAACCAGCGAGCGAGCATCGAAGGGGTCCATAAACAGCAGGCGAAAAAAAAGGCTGATCAGGTCACCCGGAAAAGCCCTTTGAAAGTTCCAACGGTTGGGGGAGGAACTCGCACAGTGTGCCGCCCCGAATGCCAGCGCGCCAATGCATATTAATGAGGGTTGAATACAAAGATAATGCAGTCAAGTGGCTTCGTCGAATGGAGCAGGGCATTCCTTCTCTGCCCGTGCAGTACTCAGGCGTCCCAATACACGTGTATCCGCCTCTTCGTTGAACAGGTGTCGTTGCAGGTTTTCCAGCAGCGCGGGGTCGTCGGCCAGCGGCCCCTTCAACGCCACCAGGGCGTCACGCAGTTCCATCAACCGATCCAGCCTCGGCAGAGGAATAAGCAAGAGATCTTCCGGCACGGCATTGCCCTCTTAATGAAGTAAGTCACTGTGTGTCGCATGGCCTAATGCGTCCTTGTTGTTATCCAATGTGCACTTACCCCAGCCTCCCGAGATCGGGGCAGTAGATAGTTAATGCACTGGGCAACGAGTCTACATTTGGGTTCCAAGCGTCGGAAGACAACGCGCGACAGCCGTTACGCATAGCTATGTAGGGGGTTTCTTGGTGGTTATGACGAAAAACGCCCACTCCTGAAAGAGTGGGCGTTGTTTGTTAAACAGCCGCTATAAACGCGATCAAGGCGCGGGCGCCCTCGCCAGATGCAGCAACACATAGGGGTCTTTGTCGAACTCCCCAGTGAGCGTCGGGGTGAGCGTGCGCAAGCGCGGGTCTTGTAAGCGCTCAAAGTCTGCTGCACTCATCACCAGCCAGGCAGGCCCTTGCAGCGGCGTCAGGTCAGCGGACGTTTGGGTAAACAACGGCACCTTATCGCATCCGAAGTTGACCATGAACTTGATGGCTTTGGCATCTTTACCCAAGCCATGCAGTATCACCGGTGCCGGCTGTTGGCGGATCTGAGCCTTGACCGCGAGGCTGAACGTGCGGGTGTCGTAGAGCGTGCGCTCCAACGGTTCGACCACCACAATGTAGGTCGACCATAACGCCAGTACCGCCGCGAATGCCGGGGCCAATGGTCGCAAGCGCGGTTTCAACACGGCCAGCAGCGCCAGTACCTGAAGCACGCCCAATAGCGTGAACATCAGCCCAAGGCTGCTCAACTGTTCCGGGTAACGCTTGCGCGCCACCACCAGCCCGATCACCAACAATGCCGGCAACAGCGTCCAGATGCCCAGCATCAAGCCGCGCAACCCGGCGAACAATCGCCCCTGGCTGACCTGGAACGGGTAGGCCGCGATGATCGCCGCCATGGGGAGCATCGGCAGGATGTAACGGGCCTTTTTCGCCTGGGGTACCGACAAACCGAGCATCACCAGTAAACCGGCGGCCGCGCAGTAGAGCACCAGCTGCAATGCCGGATCTGGCGCCCGTCGCCCACCGACTGCCACGGCCAGCAGCACCAACAAGGCCAGCGGGTAAGCCAAGGCATAATTGCCCATGGAACTGGTGAAGTAATACAGCACGCCGCTGGAGCCTTCGGTGCCGTCCATACGCCCCAGGAACTGCATGCGGATCACGTCCTGCATGAAGTCCTCGCCACCACTGAGCTTGGCCAGCAGCAGCAACAAACCGACACACGCCGCCAGCAACGCCAAGGCAATCAAGCCGAAGGTGAACAGTTGGCGCCATTGCCGGTTGAGCAGGTAATAGCTGCACAGCACGCCAGTGGGGATCACGAGGCCAATCGGCCCACGCACCGCAAAGCCGATAATCAGCAGCAGGAACAGCCAATGCAGGCGTTTAGCCGCGCCGAAGTGATCATGCGCATAACCTAGGTAGAACACCGCCAAAGCGACTGCGGCGAGCATCTGGTCCAGCGACACCGCACGAGTTTCGCTGATGAAGGTGCTGCTGAGCAGCAACATCGCGATGCTCAGCAGGCCCCAGCGCGTGGAGTAGGGCGCTGTCAGGCGATACACCAGCGTGACGATCAGCGCCGAAGCGATGGAGGTGGGCAACCACGCGGTCAAGCTGGTGACTTGGCCGAACGGCAACGACAAGACCCACGTCAGCAACGTCGAGGTCGCCAGGTAGTCGGCGTAGGGCTGGCCATAGGTCGTGGGGAAGAAGCTCGGCCCATGGCGCAGCATTTCCTGGGCAAACAGCACAAAGCGCGAGTCAAACCCGATAATCGCCTGGTGCCAGTTACCCACTATAAACAGCACCAGGGCCAGGAGCCCAAGCCCCAGCGACTGGTGGCGGATCGTTGCGGTGAGCAGGGGCGGTTGAGCTCTATTCACGTCTCAGGCTTCCTTGACCTGCGGCACCCAGTTTTGCTGAGGGATCGGCAGTTCGCAGGAGTCACCTCGCCCTATTGGGAAGTATTTGAAGCCTTTGCGTGCCAGGCGCTCGCCGTCGTACAGGTTACGGCCGTCGAAGATCACCGGGTTTTTCAGGCGAGTGTGGATCAGGTCGAAATCCGGTGCCTTGAACTGCTGCCATTCGGTACAGACGATCAGCGCATCAGCGCCGCTCAACGCCGATTCCGGCGTGCCCAGCAGGGTCAGGCGCGACTCGTCGCCGTAGATGCGCTGGGTTTCCTGCATGGCTTCAGGGTCAAACGCGCGCACATGGGCGCCCGCTGCCCACAGGGCTTCCATCAGCACACGGCTTGGCGCATCGCGCATATCATCGGTGTTGGGCTTGAACGCCAGGCCCCACAAGGCGAAGGTTTTACCCTGCAAGTTGCCCTTGAAGTAGGCGTTGACGCGTTCGAACAGCTTGCTCTTCTGGCGCTGGTTGATGGCCTCAACGGCTTCGAGCAGGTCGCTGGAGCAGTTGGCTTGCTTGGCGCTGTGGATCAGGGCGCGCATGTCTTTGGGGAAGCACGAGCCGCCATAGCCGCAACCGGGGTAGATAAAGTGGTAGCCGATGCGCGAGTCGGCGCCGATGCCCAGGCGCACGGCTTCGATGTCGGCGCCCAGATGCTCGGCCAGTTCGGCGATCTGGTTGATAAAGCTGATCTTGGTGGCCAGCATGCAGTTGGCGGCGTACTTAGTCAGTTCGGCGCTGCGCAGGTCCATGAAGATGATGCGGTCGTGGTTGCGGTTGAACGGCGCGTACAGATCGCGCATCACTTCACGCACTTCTTCACGCTCGCAGCCGATGATGATGCGGTCCGGGCGACGGCAGTCGGCCACGGCCGAGCCTTCCTTGAGGAATTCCGGGTTGGAGACGATATCGAACTCCAAGTGGCGGCCGGCCACGCGCAGGCTCTTTTCAATGTGCGCGCGCAAGGTGTCACCGGTGCCGACGGGAACGGTGGATTTCTCGACCAGGATCACCGGCTCCACGCGGTGGCGGGACACGGCGTCGCCCACCGACAGCACGTATTTGAGGTCGGCCGAACCGTCTTCGTCCGACGGTGTGCCCACGGCGATGAACAGCACTTCACCGTGTTCAACCGCGAGTTTTTCATCAAAGGTAAAGTGCAGGCGTCCGCTTTCCAGGTTTTCCTTGACCATGGCTGCCAGACCCGGCTCGAAGATGGTCACGTGGCCTTTCTGCAGCGACTCGACCTTGCTCTTGTCCACGTCCATGCAGATCACATCGTGACCGACTTCGGCCAATACGGTGGCCTGCACCAGACCAACGTAACCGCTACCAAATACACTGATTTTCATGGGGCATTCCTGGGGCTTGCAACGCTAGCACGACGAGAGTTAATGACCAGAACACCGAGGATGACCAGCGCCACCCCCAGGGTTTTCGAAAGCGAGAAATCTTCGTTGAACACCGGCAGGCTGGCAGCCAGCAGGTAGACCAACGCGTAGCTGATGCTGAGCAGCGAATAGGCGCGGCCCAGCGGCAGGTGCTTGAGTGCGCCAAGCCAGCAAAGCATCGACAGCGCATAGGCGATGATCGCCAGGATCACCACGCCCAAGGCGCCGAGGTCGATGGCATTGCTGTTGAACGCGTTCAGCCATTCGGCAGGCAGCGGCAGGCGCGTCATGCTCCAGCGCATGCCCAGTTGGGCGGCGCTGACCAGGCCGACGCTGCCCAACGCCAGGGCAAAGCCTTGAACCCGGCTCATACGTGACGCCCTAGCAACACCACACCGCCGATGACCAGTGCCACACCCAGCCAGTGACGGCCATCGATGTGTTCATGAAAGACAAACCGCGCCATCAGCGTGACCAGTACAAAATTAAGGCTGAGCATGGGGTAGGCGATGCCCACTTCCAGGCGCTGCAACACCAAAAGCCATACCAGCAAACCCAGGCCCAGGCACACCAGCGCCGACCACAGCCAAGGCGAACGCAGCTTTGGCGCCCAACCGTCCGGCTGGTCGCGCCAGCTTTCCACGGCAAACTTCTGCGAAACCTGGCCCATGCACGTAAGCAGGCACGCGCTTAATAAAAGAACCAGCGTGATCATGGCGCGGCCTGTGGGAATATCAGGATGACCAGATTGCCTTGCTCGTAACGCTTGCCGTCTTGGGGCAGCAGGTTCACTTCAGCGACTTCATCGTCGCCCTTGACCCGCATGACCACACCGACCGACCCTTGCTTACGCGCATCACTCATCCATTGCTGGACCTGAGTGGTGCCGATCTTGCGGTGGGCAGTGTCTGCGTAGGCAATGCCGTACTTCACTTCACCGACGGTGTTGTAGAGCGCGACATCCGGACGCCCCAGGCGCCAGGACAAGGCCGACGCCGCGCCCAAGTCATTGCTGAGCAAGGCGGTGGTCGATTGCAATTCCTGCTGGTGGTCGATGATGAACTGATCCGGGATCTTGTTGTAAACCACCGAGTGGGGCAGTGCGGCCGGTACGAGCAGTACCAGCAAACCACTGCCGATCAGCGGCGCGGCCCACAGTTTCAAAGGGCGAGCGGCTTGCAGCAGGTTGACCAGGATCCAGCCGAACAAGCAGGCAAACACCAGCACCAAGCTGAGGGTTTCCTCACCGTGTTCGTACACCGGCTTCTTCAATTGGAACCAACTGAGCGCCAACACGGCCAGCACACCGACACTCAAGTTCAGCCAACCGTTGATGCGCAAGGCGCGGCCATGGCCCTGGGCGAGCTTGTTGCTTAGGGTTGAACCCATCAGCAAAGCCAGCGGCAGCAGGCACGGCATGATGTAGGACGGCAACTTGCCTTTGGCCAGGCTGAAGAACGCCAGGGGCATCAACAGCCACAGCAGCAGGAACGCGGTTTTGGGCAGGCGTTTGTCCAGCCATGCCTGTTTGACCGTGGACGGCAGCAAGGCAACCCAGGGCAACGAGAACGCGACCATCAGCGGCAGGTAGTACCAGAACGGTTCGGCGTGCTGGGCATCGTCACCGGCAAAGCGTTGGATATGCTCGTGCCAGAAGAAGAAGTTCCAGTAGTCCGGCTCTTGCAGGTGCACGGCCAGCGCCCAGGGCAAGCTGACAACAATGGCGACGACTACCGCCACCACGCCGTAACCGAGCAGTTCACCAAAGCGTTTCTGCCAGATGGCGTAGGGCAGGGCGATCAGCACCGGCAGCAGCCAGGCGAGAAAACCCTTGGTCATAAAGCCCATGCCGCAGGCAAAGCCGAGCAAGGCCCAAGACCATAAACGGCCACGGCGCGTGGTGCTGTCGAAGCAGAACCACAGCGCAACGCCGGTCAGGTTGACCCAGAAGGTGAATTGCGGGTCCAGGTTGGCGTAGCCGCCGAGCAACGCCACGCTGACAAAGCTCATGTACAGCACGGTGCTGACCAGGCTTTTTTGCGGGTCGTTCCACAGCCTGCGCGACACCAGGTACACCAGCAGGATGCTCAGCCCGGTGCTCAAGGCTGAGGCAAACCGCACGCCGAACAGGTTTTGCCCGAAGATCGCCTGGCCCAGCGCGATCATCCAGTAGCCGGCAGCCGGTTTTTCGAAGTAGCGAATGCCCATGAAGTGCGGCGAGGCCCACTTGCCGGTCAGCAGCATTTCCTGACTGATCTGCGCGTAACGGGTTTCATCCGGGATCCACAGGCCGTGGGTGGCCAGCGGTAACAGGTAAAACGCGCCAAACGCCAGCAGGAGCAGGGGCAATGCCCAGCGCCGGATCATGCCTGTTGCACTCCGAGCCAACCCTCGCGGCCACTGAGTGCACCGCGCACCAGCTGTTGCTGGGGCAGGGTGCTCACATCCGCAGGCAACAGGTCGCCCAGGGGGTTGAAGTCGATGCCGCGCTGCCCGGCCTGGGCGAGCAGCTGGCGAAAATCATCAGCCATCAGAATCCCTTCTACTTCTGCGTGGATCGTGTAGACGTTCAGCTTCGATTCGGTAAAGCGGTCAAGAATGAAGCTGTTGAAGTCTTTGGCAGCCACTACCGGCCCGACGACTTCGTCGAAGGTCGGCAGGTCTACCGGAATTTGTGGGGTGCCCGCGCTGCCATCGGCCAGAGTTGGACGAAACAGGCTGGTGCCCCGGCAATCGCTGTTGTAGCGAAAGTTGAAACCTTGCTTGGCTTGCACCACGCGCTCATCGGCACGCCAACCGGCAGCCGCTGAACAGTCGATGCGTTCACCGAGGATGTCGCTCAAGGTGTCGACGCCACGGCGGATCTGCTCGACCAGCTGTGCATCGCTCCAGCGCCCGGTGTTAGCCTGCCAGCCGTGGTGGTCCCACGCGTGCAGGCCGACTTCATGCCCAGCAGCCTTGGCCTGGCGCATCAAATGCCCCAGGTCACGGCCAATCGGCTTGCCCGGCCAGGCGGTGCCGGCCAGCAAGATATCCCAGCCGTACAGCCCGGCGGCATTGGAACGCAGCATCTTCCACAGGAATTGCGGACGGATCAGGCGCCACAAGTGGCGCCCCATGTTGTCCGGCCCGACGCTGAAGAAGAACGTCGCTTTTACCGAGGCTTCATCCAGGGATTCGAGCAACCGCGGCACACCTTCACGGGTGCCACGGTAGGTGTCGACGTCGATGCGCAAGCCTGCCTTCATTATTTCTTGTCCGCGATTTCAAGCATGGCTTCGCGCAGGAAGAAATCCAGGGTGTTGCCGATGGTTTCGCTCATCTCAACGGTAGGCTCCCAGTTCAGCAGGCGCTTGGCGTTTTCGATGCTTGGCTTGCGGTGTGCCACGTCCTGGTAACCGGTGCCGTAGAACGCCTTGCTTTCGACGTCGCGGAAACCAGCGAACGGCGGGAAGTTGCTGCGCAACGGGTGAGCTTCGAACTGACGCAGCAGCTCTTCGCCCAACTGACGGATGCTGGCTTCGTTTTCCGGGTTGCCGATGTTGATGATCTGGCCGTTGCACACATCGTTGTCGTTATCGATGATGCGCGCCAGGGCTTCGATGCCGTCGGCGATGTCGGTGAAGCAGCGCTTCTGCTCGCCACCGTCGAACAGGCGGATCGGCGTGCCTTCCACCAGGTTCAGGATCAGCTGGGTGATCGCACGGGAGCTGCCGATACGGGCCGAGTCCAGGCGGTCAAGGCGTGGGCCCATCCAGTTGAATGGACGGAACAGGGTGAAGTTCAGGCCTTTGTCGCCGTAAGCCCAGATCACGCGGTCCAGCAGTTGCTTGGAGACCGAGTAGATCCAGCGCTGCTTGTTGACCGGGCCCACCACCAGGTTGGAGGTGTCTTCGTCGAAATACTGGTCCTGGCACATGCCATAGACTTCGGAAGTCGACGGGAAGATCACGCGCTTGTTGTACTTGACGCAGTAGCGAACCAGTTTCAGGTTCTCTTCGAAGTCGAGCTCGAACACGCGCAGCGGGTTACGGGTGTATTCGATTGGCGTGGCGATGGCCACCAGCGGCAGGACCACGTCGCACTTCTTGATGTGGTACTCGATCCACTCGGAGTGAATGCTGATATCGCCTTCCACGTAGTGGAAGTTAGGGTGGTTGCGCAGGCGCTCGATGGCGTCGGAGCCAATATCCAGGCCGTAGATTTCGTAACGGTCGTCACGCAGCAGGCGCTCGGACAGGTGGTTACCGATAAAGCCGTTCACACCCAGGATCAGCACGCGGGTACGACGTGGCTTGCGGCCGGACTCGGCGCCGCGCAGCACGGAGCCGTCGACCAGGCCGAGCTCGTCAGCCAGGGAAGGGCCAGCCAGGTACAGGCCGTTGGCGTTGCGTTGGCCGAACTTGACCACCAGCGAGTCTTGACCGCAGGCAATGCGCAGTGGGTTGACGCTGATCACGCGACCTGGCGCCAGGCCTTCGTTGCCCTTGACCACTTCAGCTTGCCAAACGATCAGTTTGTGCTCGCCGACCGCGCAAAAAGCGCCCGGGTACGGCTGGGTCACGGCGCGAACCAGGTTGAACAGTTCTTCAGCCGGTTTTTTCCAGTCCAGCTTGCCATCGGCGGCGGTGCGGCGGCCGAAGTAGGTGGCTTGGCTTTCGTCCTGGGCGGTTTCAGCCAGCTTGCCTTGGGCCAGTTGCGGCAGCGCGTCGCGCAGCAGGTTGGCGGCGGCGTCACGCAGTTTGGCGTGCAGGGTCAGGCCGGTGTCAGTGCGGTCAATGATGACTTTCTGTTGGGCCAGGATCGCGCCAGCGTCAGCACGCTTGACCATACGGTGCAGGGTCACGCCGGTTTCGGTTTCGCCGTTGACCAGCACCCAGTTGGCCGGCGCGCGGCCACGGTATTTAGGCAGCAACGAACCGTGCAGGTTGAACGCGCCTTTGCTGGCGGTGGCCAGCAAAGGCTCGCTCAGCAGGTTGCGGTAGTAGAAGGAGAAGATGTAGTCCGGGTTCAGCTTGGCAATACGCTCGATCCACAGTGGGTGGTTGGCGTCTTCCGGCGCATGCACCGGGATGCCGTTGCGGGCGCAGAGTTGGGCGACGGAGCCGTAGAAATTGTTTTCCTTGGGGTCGTCGGCATGGGTGAACACGGCAGCAATGTCGTAGCCGGCGGTGAGCAAGGCTTCAATGCCTGCACAGCCAATATCGTGGTAAGCGAAGACAACAGCTTTTGAATTCATGACGAAACCTGATCGGAAGGAGAAGTAGAGGTATGGGAGGACACCAGGCCATCAACGACGACGACTGGAGCCGGTGCTGCCGGTTGGTTGCGCAGCACTTTTTCAATAAAGAACCGTGGACGGGCACGAACGTCACTGTACATGCGGCCCAGGTATTCACCCAAGAGGCCCATGCCGATGAATTGGCCGCCGGTAAACACGAACAATACGGCGAACAGCACAAAAGTACCGTCGCCCGCCCAAGTGGCACCGAAGGCCAGTCGCATGACGATCAAGGCAAAAGCGAACAGCACGCCCAACGCCGCCATGCTGAAGCCGACAATGCTCAGCAGGCGCAATGGCGTGGTGGTCATGCAGGTCAGCAGGTCGAACATCAGGCTGATCAGGCGCATCGGGCTGTATTTGGACTCGCCATGTTCACGCTCGGCGTGGTGCACCAGGATCTCGGTGGTGTGGCGGGCAAAGCCGTTGGCCAGGATCGGGATAAAGGTGCTGCGCTCGCGGCAGGCGAGCATGGCGTCGACGATGGTGCGCCGGTAAGCGCGCAGCATGCAACCGTAGTCGGTCATGGCCACGCCGGTGGAACGCTGCACGGCCAAGTTGATCAGGCGCGAAGGCCAGCGGCGGAAAGCCGAGTCCTGGCGGTTGTTGCGTACGGTGGCAACCACGTCGTAGCCCAAGGCGGCTTGTTCGACCAGGCGCGGGATTTCTTCCGGCGGGTTCTGCAGGTCGGCGTCGAGGGTAATCACCACCTCGCCCCGGCACTGCTCAAAGCCGGCCATGATCGCCGCATGCTGGCCGTAGTTACGGTTGAGGATCACCGCCACTACGTTGCTGCCGTCTTGCGCGGCGGCGTCTTCCAGTAATTGGGCGGAATTGTCGCGACTACCATCATCCACCAGGATGATTTCGTATTCGTAGGCCAGTTGCTTGCAGGCTGCCGTCGTGCGACGCAGCAATTCAGGCAGGCTCTCTTGTTCGTTGTAGACCGGGATAACGATCGACACGCAATGAATAGGGTAGGGTTTCAAAGATTCATGACCTCGGGGCAAGAGCAGGTTGGAGCGTTGAAAACAGCAGTCATCAGCGGCTGGAGATTCAGAAAACTGATTAAACGTAGCGTGGGTATGCAGTGTTCATTCGACATTCCTGGGAAGGGCAATGTTTTCTTCCATGGGCTAGCAGAGTAAAGACCAAATTTGTGAAAGATAAAGCCGAATCAACACGTTAGTCATAGAACGCGCGGCTTGTTCTCAAGTCCTGCGGCCAAGATTAAGCGCAAAATTGTTGAACGAATATGAAAGGCGGATGAAAAACTCGTTTATTTGACAGGTAGACAGCTAGGGTTCAGCTAAACCGCAAAGCCGCCTTGGCC
Organism: Pseudomonas sp. ArH3a; assembly: GCF_022648765.1. Lineage (NCBI taxonomy): Bacteria > Pseudomonadati > Pseudomonadota > Gammaproteobacteria > Pseudomonadales > Pseudomonadaceae > Pseudomonas > Pseudomonas sp. ArH3a. The sequence continues at coordinate 3,593,770 of NZ_CP080330.1, read as the reverse complement.
GCCATTGACGGGTAAGTTTCGATGGTTTTTTCGGCGGTGCCGTCGGTCCTTGGTCTTATTCAACAATCTTCTCTGCATTGGCCCTCAAGTGCCGGTAAAGTAAGCCATCTCTTGCCAGGGTACTCGGATGAATAGCGTGCAGCTTTTACGCGGCCAGTTGCGGCCGGCGTTGATGGGATTGTGGATGGCTGTGGCCTGTGTCACGACCGTTCGCGCGGATGATGGGGTGGCGCTCACCACGGTCGAGCAGGTGCCGGAAGGCGTTGAAGTGCGCGGTAAACAAGTCGCGGCCTACAGCTGGGACGACCACCAAGGCAAGAATCTGCTGGTACTCGCCGAACAGGTCAGCGAGCGTGACGATGACGGCACCCAGTCGTCATTTGTCTACGCGGCCCAGTATTTGCTGGGCGGCGATCATCCCAAGCGGGTGTGGATGCTCTATGACGATGTGCAGCATTGCCAATTCGATGCGGCACTGCGCTTTGACATGGCGGCGACCAAGGTTACCGACCTTGCCGGCGATGGCATCACCCAGGCCACCGTGGGCTATTCGCGCACCTGCACCAGCGATGTCAGCCCCAACGAATTCAAGTTGATCATGCACGTGGGCAAGTCCCAGAAGTACCGCCTGCGCGGTGTCGATCGCATCGGCGCGAGCTGGTGGGATGAGGAGGCCGGTGCGTTGCGTGGCATGCCGCTGCCAAAGGATTGCAGCGTTGCGGCGCAACAGGCGCTGGTCAGCCAGTACAAGGAGCAGGGCACTGAGTTGCCGTTGCCAGGCTGCTATGGCGATGAAAAGGACTTTGCCAAGGCGCCGGACAGCTACCTGGCGTTTATGCGCCAGCATTGGTTTGCGCTGATGCACAAGCAAGACACCGAGTGGAGCCAGTCCCAGACCCAGCCGCAGCCCGAGGACCCGACCGAGGATGACGAGTCGGCTCCGTGATTTTGTGTGAGGGCCGCTACTGCGTTAGACTTGGCCCTCGCCAATTCACTAAATACTTCGATTAAACAACAGCTTGCTTGAGGTATTTAATCCAAAGACTGATCTACTTTGACTGAGTCTATCCGTAACCCGCTGACCCTCTACCTCACCCGCCTGGCGCCCTCCAGCCAGCTGACCATGCGCTACGTGCTGCAAGACGCTGCCGACCGCCTGGGCTTCGAAGACATCAACCTCGAAGAGATCGACTGGCATTTGCTCCAGCCCGAACACGTGATTGCCTTGGTCGCCGCCTTGCGCGAGGACGGTTATGCGCCGAACACTTCATCGCTGTATGTGAATGCGGTGCGTGGGGTGATGAACGAAGCCTGGCGCATGAGCCTGATCAGCCAGGACCACTTGCTCAAGATGCGCTCGGTCAAGGCCGCGCCCGGTACACGCCTGGGGCAGGGCCGTAACCTGCGCCGCACGCTGATCCGCGAAATGATGGAAGTCTGCGCCGCCGACCCGCGCCCGCAGGGCCTGCGTGATGCGGCGGTCATCGGCATTCTGTATGGGTCGGGTATGCGCAAGTCGGAGTCGGTAAACCTTGACCTGGCGCAGGTCGACTTCCAAGAGCGCAGTTTGCGCGTGACCGGCAAGGGCAATAAGGAGCTGATCAAGTATGCGCCGGCTTGGGCCTTTGAAAAGCTCACGGCGTGGCTGGAGTTTCGTCGCGAACAGCTCAAGGACGGCGAGCAGGACGATACGTTCCTGTTCAACCGCATTCGCCGTGGCAGCCATATCACCCGTGAACGCATCACCAAGCACGCGATTTACTACATCGCCCGCCAGCGCGGCGAACAGGTAGGCGTGAAGATCATGCCGCATGACTTTCGGCGGTCCTTCATCACTCGGGTGATTGAAGAACATGACCTGTCGATTGCGCAGAAACTGGCGCACCACACCAATATCCAGACCACTGCCAGTTATGACGTGCGCGACGACAATGAGCGCCGGCGGGCGGTGGATCGGTTTGATTTGTAGTGTCGGGTAGCACTTGCGCCGAGCCTTTGATGGGTTTAGGCGGATTGAGTGCATATCCATTGCTGCGGTAACGGCCACCTAGGGTTTCGCTCTTACAGCGAGTCACTTTTTTACAAACGCCTAATAAAGTAACCAAAAAACGCTTTGCCCCACCACTCGGTGCCTCGCTTAGGCTCGGCATGCCCGCACGCAGGCTTGAATCCGTGGGCCGCCGCGATGGGCCATCCTTGGCCCAGCGCGGCTAACCCGGCGTCCTGCCGGGATACCCACGGATTCAAGCCTGCGTTCGGCCATCGTGGTTAACGGGGCCTGTCAGATCAAGATCAAAAGCAGAGCACGGCGGCCTAGTAGCCGACCTGAGTGGTAGAGGCAAAAGCAGGGCAACAACAGAGCAGAAGAAGAGCTGCTTTTCTGTGGGAGCTGGCTTGTCGGATAGCCGCACCGCTGCGATGCAGACACCTCGGTTTGTCAGGCATAACTGCCATCACCGGCACGCCAGCACCCACATTCGACTGTGTGTGAGGCTTATAGGATCGGTTTGCCGCCAGTCACCCCATAGCGCGAACCCGAAATGTAGCTGGCTTCATCCGAGGCCAGCAGCACATAGATCGGCGCCACTTCCACCGGTTGGCCGGGACGCCCCAGCGGGGTTTCGCTGCCGAAACTCTTGACGTCTTCGTCGGTCATGGTCGCTACGATCAGCGGCGTCCAGATTGGGCCCGGCGCGACGCTGTTGACGCGGATGCCCTTGCTGCCAAGCAACTGCGCCAGGCCACCGGTGAAGTTGGCGATAGCGCCTTTGGTGGCGGCATACGCCAGCAGCGTCGGTTTGGGCATGTCCGAATTGACCGAACTGGTATTGATGATCGAGCTGCCGGCTTTCATATGGGGCAGGGCGGCTTTGCAGAGGCGAAACATCGCCGTAATGTTGATATCGAAGGTTTTCACCCATTCTTCATCTTCGATCTCTTCGAGGGTTTCGTGGGTCATCTGGAACGCGGCGTTGTTGACCAGCACGTCAATGCGGCCGAACTGTTCGACGGTCTTGTCCACCAGCGCCTGGCAGGTGGTTTTTTGCGCAATATCGCCCGGCAGCAGCAGGCATTGGCGGCCGGCTTCTTCGACCCAGCGCGCGGTTTCCTTGGCGTCGTCGTGCTCGTCCAGGTAGGCGATGGCCACGTCGGCACCTTCACGGGCAAACGCAATGGCGACCGCGCGGCCAATGCCGCTGTCGGCGCCGGTGATCAGGGCGATCTTGTTGGCCAACCGACCGGAACCTTTGTAGCTCTTTTCGCCGCAGTCGGGGTAGGGGTCCATTCTCTTCTGCGAACCGGGCACCGACTGGGCTTGAGGGGCGAAAGGTGGGCGAGGGTAGTCAGTCATCTGAGTCTCCATAACGGTTCAAGGGTGCTATGGAGTTAGTAGTTTTGCCGGCGGCGATAGTTGTAGCGAATGTGCGGCACGCCCGACGAATGGTGTCAGTGGCCCGCAGGCAGGAACTCAAGGCCTGGCAAGTCTAGCGCTGGGACTAGTCGTGTCAGGCACTCGCACAGTTCACGCAGTTTGGGGCCGTGCCGGCTCGATTTGGGCCACACCAGGTAGTAAGCGTCGCCGGAGGCCACGGCGGTGGCGTAGGGCAGCTTGATAAGGCCGTCGCGTACATCGTTGGCCACCAGGTGCAGGTCGCCAATTGAAACGCCGTGGCCGCGCATGGCGGCCGAGATCGCCTGATCGAGCGTGTCAAAGACTTTGCCGCGGTCGAGGTTGACGCGTGCATCAAGTGGCTGGGCCGCCAACCAGCGTCGCCAGTCGCGGCGGTCAGGGGTAGGGTGGACCAGTTCGGTATCGGCCAGCTCAGTACCCACCCAACCGGGCGCGCAGATCGGGATCAGCCATTCATCGAACAGTTTGTGCGCCTGCACCTCCGAGCCGAACTGACCGTTGCCAAGCAAAATTGCGCAGTCGTAAGGCTCGGCGTAGAAGTCCACGCTGTCAAAATCCATCCAGACACTCGCCAGTTGGATAGCCAGTTCAGGCGCGCTGAGCTTGAGTTCGTCCAGGGCGTGCAGCAGCCAGCGCATGGTCAGCGTCGACGGCGCCTTCAAGCGCAGATCGCCGGTGCCGGCCCGGAAGGGTGCGCACGCTTGCTCGATGATGCGAAAGCCAACCTTGAGTTCCTGCGCAAGCCGTTCGCCGGCGACGGTCAATTCCAGCCGTGGCCCGTGGCGCTCGAACAAACGGCAATCGAGGATGCCTTCCAGGGTTTTGATGTGGCGGCTAATCGCACTTTGAGTCAATGACAATTCTTGCGCCGCACGTGTAAACGAGGAGGTGCGAGCCGCTATTTCAAAGGCGCGCAGGGCATACAGCGGGGGGAGTCGTTCGGCCATGGGGGCTTGTCATTGTGATTAATACTCATAGTAGGGCACAGGCTTTTACGTTTTTCAACGCGCGTCGCCTGGCGCACGCTGCCAGCCCCTGAACCCAATAAGGCGCACTGGCTCGATGAATACCTCGTTACTTCTAATTTATGTCTTCAGCGTAGTGGCGTTGATCGTCACGCCCGGCCCGGTGGTGGCGCTGATCATCAACACCAGCCTGCAAGCCGGCAGCCGGCGCGCGCTGTGGACAGCCGCAGGCACCAACCTGGCATCGTTGATCTTGGCGCTGCTGGCGGTGCTGATTTTGTCGGGGAGTTTTTCCGTGAGCCCAAGGTTGCTCAGCGGGATCAGCTTCTTCGGCTGCCTGTTTATCCTGCACTTGGCGATCCAGGGGCTGCGTTGCCCACCTGGGCAGGGCACCAAGGCCGGACGATCGCGCAGCGCGGTCGGCACCGGTTTCCTGGTGGGCATTTCCAACCCCAAGGACATCATTTTCTTTGTCGCCTTCTTCCCCCAGTTTATCCACGTGGCTGACTCATTCAGTGCCAGCGTGGCGTGGTTGACCGGGCTGTGGGTGCTGATCGACTTTGTGGTGCTGGCAGGCTACATTGCTGTCGCGCGCCAGGCGTTCGCGCTGAAATACCGCGTCGGTATCAATCGCGTGGCGTGCCTGGTGCTGCTGGCCGTGGCCCTGATTGGCCTTGTGCATTCAGGGCCGGCGTTGCTGGGTTGATGCTGCGTATCAGGTGCGCGGCGCAGGTTGCAGATGCGCCGGCAAACGGCGCAGTGTCCAGAAGGCGGTCAGCATCGCGGCGACTGCACACAGCGCAATGCCAACCAGCATTGGTGCGGGCGTATGGTCGGCGTACAGCCCAACCAATGTCATCGACACGGCGGCAGTAATCATCTGGATCGCACCCAGCAGTGCCGAGGCAGCACCGGCCACGGCGCCGTGGTCTTCCAGGGACAACACGCCGGCCGCCGGCAACAGCAGGCCGAGGAAACCGAAGCCGATAAACAGCATCGTCATCATCACCGCCAAGTGGTTGCCCCACAGCGTGGTGGCTGCCAGCAAGACCATGACGGCCGCGACAGCCATCACCGACCAACGAATCACCGGCGCCAGGCCAAAGCGCGCGCTCAGGCGTGCGGTCATTTGGCTCATAGCGAAAAACGAGGCGGCATTCAGCGCAAAGCACAGGCTGAATTGTGTGGGTGTCAGGCCGAAGTATTCGATGTACACGAACGGCGCGCTGCCGATAAACACGAAGAAGGTGGCCAGGCCGAAGCCGCTGACCACCGCTAAACCGATAAATACCGGGTCGCGCAACAGCGCGCCGTAACTGCCGATGGCGTTGCCCAGGGTCTTGCCCAAGCGGCGCTCGGCCGGGTGGGTTTCCGGCAATTGCACAATGGTCATCACCAGGCACAGCACGGACACGACCGCCAGTGCCGCGAACACTTCGCGCCAGCTCCAGAGTGAAATCACCACGCTGCCGGCCAAGGGCGCCAGGATCGGCGACACACTCATCACCAGCATCAGCAGGGCCATCAGGCGCGCGGCCTCATGGCCGGTGTACAGGTCGCGAACGATCGCCCGCGGAATGACCATGCCGGCACAGGCGCCGAACGCTTGCAGGGCCCGAAACCCAATCAGCACTTCAATAGTGGGGGCCAGTGCACAGCCGACGCTGGCCACGGCGAATATCACCAGGCCGAGATAGATCGGCGGCTTGCGACCGTACACATCGCTGATCGGGCCGTAGAACAGCTGGCACACGCCGATGATCATGAAGAACACCGTGAGGCTCATCTGCACCGCCGCCGGCGAGGCGTGCAGGCTGGCACCCAAGGTGGGCAGGGCGGGCAGGTAGCTGTCGATGGCGAAAGGGCCGATGGCGGTGATCAACCCCAGCAATAAGGCGAGGTGGGCGATGCTTCGAGACATGGGGTGTTCCGGGTTACGGCGAAAGACCGGCCAGCTTAGAGAGCGGCCCGTGGGGTTACAAGGTGGCGTTTACACAGCCGCTACATTTTTAGCGCTTGAAAGCTGGAGGCTGAGGTTTTGCTTGGCAGCGAAAGCGTCCTACGTCGTCCGTCGATCTCTCTGCGCAGAAAAAGATTGAATATTCACACTAAATGTTATTTAAATAACAGAATAAGAGCATCACGACCTGCCTGGCCGTGACGCAACAAGGTGGAATAGCAATGAGCAAGATCGCAGTCATCGGCAGCAATATGGTGGATTTGATTACCTACATTGACCGCATGCCAGCCCAGGGCGAAACCCTGGAAGCACCGGGATTTGCCCTGGGATGCGGCGGCAAAGGCGCCAACCAGGCGGTGGCGGCAGCCAAGCTTGGGGCGGATGTATTGATGCTGAGTAAGGTCGGCGACGACATGTTTGCCGACAACACCCTGGCCAACTTCCAGCGCTTTGGCATCGACACCCGTTATGTGCAGCGGGTGCCTGGCGTCTCCAGCGGCGTAGCGCCGATTTTTGTGCGTGCCGATTCCCACAACAGCATTTTGATCGTCAAAGGCGCCAATGCGCATTTGTCGCCGGCGGACATCGATGCCGCAGCAGCCGACCTGCGTGGCTGCACGCTGATTGTGCTGCAGCTTGAGATCAACCTGGAGACGGTCTACTACGCCATCGAGTTTGCGCACCGGCATGGCATCGCCGTGCTGCTGAATCCGGCACCGGCCCTGGCGGGCTTAAGCGCTGAGCACTTGGCGAAGCTGGATTTCCTGATCCCCAACGAATCGGAACTGGCGTTGATCACCGGCCTTACCGTGGACTCGTCAGACTCGGCTCGCGCTGCCGCACGCACGCTGGTGGCCAGCGGCATCCGCCATGTGATCGTCACCCTTGGCGAGCAGGGCGCGTTATATGTGGGCGAGGAGGGCGAGTTCCAGGTGCCGGGCCAGCGCGTTGTGGCCCGTGACACCACCGGCGCCGGTGACGCCTTTATCGGTTGCTTCATTCAGCACTGGAACCGCGACGGCAGCATTCGCCAGGCCATGGAGCAGGCCGTGGCGTATTCCGCGTGCTCGGTAACGGCGCTGGGTACGCAAACCTCCTATCCCGACAGCGAAGCGTTCGCGCGCTTCCAACAACAGCGCTAAACCCATCAATTCAGCCCGGAGAACAATAATGAACAAACCTGCGCTGCAACAGACACCCGATGGTTTTTACCTGAACCGCACGCCGTGGTTCGCCTTTATCCTGCTGTGCAGCATCTTCGCGTTGTGGGCCGCGGCGGCGAGCATGAATGACGTGCTGATCGCCCATTTCAAGAAAGCGTTTTTGCTCAGCGATTTCCAGACCGCCTTTGTGCAGTCGGCGTTTTACCTGGGCTACTTTTTTGTGGCGATCCCGGCCGCCATGGTGGTGCGCCGCTTGAGCTACAAAAGCACGATTCTGATTGGCCTGTTGTTGTACATGTTCGGTTGCCTGCTGTTTTTCCCCGCAGCGTCTACGGCCAAGTACGGCATGTTTTTGCTCGCGCTGTTTGTGATTGCCGCCGGCCTGTCGTTCCTCGAAACCGCCTGCAACACCTACTCGACGCTGATGGGCCCACGGGAAACCGGGACGCGGCGCTTGAACATCTCGCAGACCTTTCACCCGTTCGGCGCCATGGCTGGGGTTTACGTGGGCAGCTTCGTGATGTTCAAGGAGACCGATGCCACCACCGAGCAACTGACACAGATGAGCGCCACGGATGCGGCGGTGCAGCAGTTGCAAATGATCCAGTCCACGCTGCTGCCTTATAAGTGGATGATCGCGGTGCTGGTGCTGATGTTTATCCTGATCGCGATCACCCGTTTCCCCGCCTGCAAGGGCAACAAGCCCGTCGACAACAAGTCCGGTAGCTTGCGTAAAAGCCTGGGGCGGTTGTGGCGCAACCCGCGTTTTACTTTCGGCGTACTCGCGCAGTTTCTGTATGTGGGCGCGCAGGTCGGCGTGTGGAGTTTCACCATTCGGTTGGCCATGCAAATGGGCGGCATGAATGAGCGCAGTGCGTCATGGTTCCTGATGACCACCTTTGCCGCGTACTTTGTCGGCAAGTTGATCGCCAACCTGCTGATGCGCCGCCTGCACCCGGCCAAGGTCTTGGCGATCTACGGTGTGCTGTGCATTGTGCTGCTGGCCTACACCATTCTGGTGCCGAACATTTCGGCGGTGTATGCAGCGGTGGGTGTGAGTATTTTTCTCGGCCCGTGCTGGCCGACCATTTACGGCCTGACCATCGATGGCTTGGGTGAAGACACCGGTGTCGGTGGTTCCTTGCTGGTGATGAGTATCGTCGGTGGCGGGGTGATTCCGATCTTCCAAGGCCTGTTGTCCGACGCCAGCGGTGGCAACATGCAGTTGGCCTACAGCGTGCCGTTGCTGTGCTTTATCGTGATTGTGATGTATGCGGTCAAATGCCTGCGCCAGTCAGACACATCACCCTCCAGCGCGGCCGCGGCGGTGGTCTCATGAACACGTGCATCCCGCTGTATCGCGCCGTGTTTGCTGAACAGGAAAAGATCCTGTTGCAGTCTGAGGATTTCAAGGTCAGTGCCTGGACCTATCCGTCCGGCGTGCTGGCCGTGAGCCTGGAGAACTGCCGTGGACGTTTGGTCGTGCTGCCGTATCAAGGGCAGATGATCTGGTCGGCCGTGTTCGACGGCTGCGACCTGACCATGACGAACCTGTTCGAGCAGCCAAGGCCCAGCCCGACGGTGATCGATACTTACGGCTGCTTCATGTTTCACAGTGGCCTGCTGCGCAACGGCTGCCCGGCGCCGGATGACACTCATGCGTTGCACGGCGAGATGCCTTGCGCGCCAATGGACACCGCCTGGCTGGAAATCGGCGAGGGCTTTGTGCGCCTGGGCGGCTCGTACCAATACGCCAAGGGCTTCGGCGATCGCTACCGGGCGTGCCCGAGCGTCACGCTGCGCGCCGATTCGGCGTTATTCGATATCGACATGGACGTGACGAACCTGGCTGGCAAACCCATGGACCTGATGTACATGGCTCACATGAACTACGCCTATGTGGCCGGTGCCCGGTTTGTCGAGCCGCTGGGCATGCAGCGCCTGCGCCTGCGCACCAGTGTGCCGGACCACGTCAAGCCGACGCCGGACTGGAGCGCCTACATGGCGCAACTCGCTGAGCATCCCGCTCAGCTGGCGTGCCTGGAGCGGCCGGCGCTGTACGATCCAGAAGTCGTGTTTTTCTTCGACGAGGTTGGCACTGACGCCACCGGCCACGCGCACTTCTTGCTCGATCACCCCGATGGTGCTGCGTTCTACACCCGTTATCGCCCCGAGCAATTCGAGCACGCCGCACGCTGGATCCTGCACTCAGCGGATCAGCAAGTGGCCGCGTTCGTGCTGCCATCAACCTGCGAACCCGAAGGCTATAACGCGGAAAAAGCCAAAGGTCACGTGCGTTCGCTGGCGGCCGGGGCCAGCGCCTCGTTCAGCGTGACCACCGGCTACTTGAACGCCCAGGAGCGGCACAAGTTGCTGGGTTAAACCAGCAGTTGCGCGCCGCTGGCCTCGATGAGGTCTTTGTAGCCGCGGGGGATTTTCTTGTCGCTGACCACGTAGTGAAAGTCTTCCAGGGCTGCGAAATGCGCGGTGCGCACAGTGTCGAACTTGCTGAAGTCGGCGAGCAGCACACGCTGCTGGGCCTGGCGCAGGACCTTTTGCTTGACCTCGACTTCATTGAAGTTGAAGCACGTCACGCCGAATTCCTGGCTGACGCCGGCGGCGGTCACAAAAGCCCACGTCAGGCGCACGCTGTCGAGGATGCTGCTTTCGGCGCTGCTTTCAAACACCTGGTTCTTGCGGTGAAAGGTGCCGCCGCACAACACGATGTGACAGTTGGGCTTGTTCTGCAGCCTGAGCAGCACGTTCAACGAGCTGCACACGGCGGTGAACTCCAGCTCATCAGGGATGAAATCAATCACAAAGGGCGAGGTGGTGCCGCAGTCGAAAAACACCGTGTCACCGGGTTGTACCAGCCGGGCGGCGAGTTTGCCGATGCGGCGTTTTTCCTCGACGTGACGCGTGTCCTGGTCGGCTACGCGGTAATCGCTGGCCTCAGTGCCGACGCGGGTGATGTAGCCGCCTAGCAGACGCACATGCTCGGTGAAGTGGTTGAGGTCGCGGCGCAGGGTCATCTCGGAAACGTCCAGCAGTGCCGCCATTTCCCGCAGGTGAATGGCGTTCTGGTCCTGCAAAGCTTGTTGGATTAGCTTGAGTCGCTCGGCTTTTTTACTGTCCACGCGTATTCCAGGGCTTGATTGTTTGTGTTAGACAAGTAACATTTAATGATATTATTGTAACGTATTAATGTGAGCGCTGTGACAAGCGCACCACAATCATTGGCAACATACAGGCAAGGGCACGTTAAATGAATACACTTCAACCCGCAGCATTGGCCAAGTACATCGATCACACCTTGCTGGCGCCCGACGCCTCCCGTGAGCAGATTCGCACCTTGTGCGAGGAAGCCATGCAGCACGGTTTTTATTCGGTGTGCCTGAACTCCGGGCAAGTGCCTTACGCCGCTTCGTGCCTGAGCGACAAGACCGTGGTGATTTGTGCGGTAGTGGGCTTCCCACTGGGCGCCGGCTTGAGCGACACCAAGGCGTTTGAAGCCGAACGGGCGATTGCCGCCGGGGCAGGGGAGATCGACATGGTGCTCAACATCGGCTGGCTGAAGGAGGGCTTGCTAGACGCGGTACGCGAAGACATCAACTGGGTCCACAAAGCCTGCGGCGCAGTGCCGTTGAAGGTCATCCTGGAAACCTGCCTGCTGAGCGACGAGCAGAAAGTCCAGGCGTGTGAAATCTGCCGGGATTTGGGCGTGGCATTCGTCAAGACCTCCACAGGGTTCAGCAAAAGTGGCGCTACCGTTGAGGACGTTGCACTGATGCGCAAAACAGTGGGCGCGGGCGTTGGGGTCAAGGCGTCCGGTGGCGTGCGTGATTATCCGACGGCGATGAAGATGATTGAGGCCGGGGCGACGCGCTTGGGCAGCAGCTCGGGGATTGCGATTGTGGGTGGAGTGATGACGGCGGCCAGTGGTTATTGATGTGCCTAATTATAACTAAACTAAATAGACATTTAGTTTAGTTATAATATACAGATATATTGCAAGGGCAGGGCTCACTCATCTTTGACCCTTATCTGGGTACATGCGCGATACTTAAAACCGGCGGGCGCCATAAAGGGACGGTCTCTATGCTGAGAAGGTTTACGTTAGGTCTTTGGGTGGCGTGTTTCGTGATCAGTACTACGGCGCTGGCGGATGAACTACCGCGTAGCGAGCAGATAAAGGCATTGCGCACTGCTGGATTTAACCAAGAGGCGTCGGAGTGCGAAATCGAGGAAACCGGTAGCTACACGCCGGCAACCATCGAGCAGGTTAAGGACCTGAACGGTGACGGCCGGCCGGATGCGTTGATTACCGAAGGCAGCAGTTCCTGTTATGGGCAGACAGGTACTGGATTTTATCTGGTCAGTCAGCAGCCTGACGGCGACTGGAAACTCATGCTCAACGAAAGCGGCTTTGCTGAGTTTCTCGCCAGCAAAGGCAGTGATGGTTGGCCTGATGTCGAGGTTGGCGGCCCGGGCTTGTGTTTTCCAGTAATGCGTTACGACGGGCAACGTTATCGCGTTCACCATAGTGTTGGTGAGCGGTGTGCTGACTAGCCGTAAAAGTCGTATGACCTAAGGGCCAGTGGCTGGTTATTTACGCAAAAGAAAACCCCAACGTTCGTGAGAGCCCTGGGGTTTTTCTTCGCGTTCATAACGCGCAATCCACGCGGTGCCATTTCGCGACCTGATTTGCCCAGGTCGTTATCACCGAGGAGTTAAGCCAACAGGGGTTTGCCCATTGAAATCTGACGAGGACTGGCCCTGATTACGTAACACGGTATTACGCATAATGTATATTATGTTAAATTATGTGTCATAGATGTTCAGGTGCTCTAGTCGCTTCCCCCACAAAAGCTGTCATCGCTTGCGACTGCGGAAATTCGAAACTTTCCCCACGAAACTCGCGCAAACTCCAGTTTTGTTTGTGCAAATTTAGAACTACGTCGTCCCCATTTGCTCAATATTGAAATTTCCTCGCTTTCTCATTCATGTTTGACGCTGAAATCCGCCAGACTGGCCGATAGACCGCCGAAGCGATTTTGCAGAATCTAGCACTACTTGGAGGTAGTACCGAGGCCAGAGTACCTCGTGCTCGATATGATTCCAAAACCGGACCCCATCTGGTCCCCTAGGCGCTGGAAACAGCGCAATGGGAATGCTCAGCAGAGACTTTTACCCAGAGATCGCCGAAGTAATTTTGCAGATAAAACGTGAACTAATCGCAAGATAACGTCCCTCTTAATCGCAATCCATACATGACTTCTGAGTTTTCACGGTTGCTGCGAAAACTGCGGTCATATCCAATTAATACTTCAGCCTCTGTCTCTCTATCAGTTTTTTACTGCTGTGACCTATCAGACTGATTCACTATCTTTTCTTTACTCATGGAAAATCCCGCAAACGCTTGCAAGATCTAATAACGGCCAGACGTTTAATGCCTATCGCACTCAAGTGGAGCGTTTGCTGCTGTGGGAGCTAATTATTCGGCAAAAGCCACTGCATCAGCTCAAACGTCAAGATGCCGACGGTTACCTGGCTTTATGTCGCAATCCACCACAATCCACCGCAGTCCTGGATTGGCCCGGTTATAAGTGGGCGTTTTGTGGCTAATGCTGCGGCCGCATCGCAGAGCGCTCCTTCGATGGCCCACACCAAATGGCGGCCGTTGAATGGGCCATCCGGGACTGAGGGCGAGACCGGGCTGCTGCAGAGCGGCGAACCTTACACAGCCACGGCTGGAACACTCAATCTGGTCAGCTCGACATCGCCGAAGGTACCAATCGACTTTGTAGTATTCGACCGGCAACAGTATGGATGGAGCGTCCAGCCAAGATCTCAGCTCCTTCTCGTATTCAGGGTTGGGTATGACGCTGAGCGTGACTACGGCGCAAGCTGTGGTGGGAATGGCGCGGTTATGTGCACCGCTTACGCCCTGCAATTCTGGTCTGTGATCTAGAAACAGCTCGATTTTGATGACCGGCCGCGGTGATGCCCGCCCCGCCTTGAGGTCGTCCAGAAAGGAGGTGACCATTCCTGAGTTGAACCCGTGATGACTTACCAACATCATTGCCGCCCACCAGTAGGTTCATCTTTGGGTTGGGGGCAAGCTCGAATTTCCGGTGGATTCTGTAGCCCTTAACTTTGATCTTTGTGATCATCGTACATTCCTAGTACTTGGGTCGGTGCTGCGGTTGCTGGGCTTTAGAGGTGATGGCCAATGTGGTTCGAACGGCGAACGGTGAGCAAGCTCATGCAGAGTAGTTCTCAGATTTCCGGAATTTGCGTGCTCGCCGCTTGCGAATTTACGATTCACCCTCCTCTGGCTTCAATTGCCTGATTCGGCCAGGTGACAGCGGAAAATCTACCATCCTGGATGCCATCGAGCTTTGTCTTGGCGCCAGGCGTAGTGCTCCCTTTGGGGATACCGACTTTTACAACCTCAACGTCAATGTGCCCATCAGCATTTCAATTATGTTGGGCGACCTGACGGACGACCTGATCAATTCGGTGCAGGCCACCATGCGCGACGCATCAAATCGGGCTAGGCTAGCCTCAAATGTCGCAACCGAATTCAGCCAGATGGTTTCTCCTACTACCCAAACAGCTAAATCGACACCACCAACCCGTAAGCCTACTGAATACTTGACCCAAGTCAAAATCGAACAGCTCAGCCAGCTCAGTATTTTCTTGCTGGCCAGGGAGGGTTTCGCCCTCAAAAATGTTCAGGCCATGCTCTCGGCCTCTGCGCTTTATTCGTCATCGAGGGTCATCGGGCGAATCGTCGGCGGGTCCATCCGAACGAGCCAACGTCAGGGCGATGACTCAAAGACAGCTCGCCTTAACGTTCAGCAGAGCGCGGTGGCCTTTCAATACGCGAAGGTTCTAGAACACGCGACGACTGTTTTTGGCACACAGCGGCTTGCCGAAGAATGGCTCGATCGACCTTGTAAGCACCTTGCAGGCAACGTCCCTCTTGACCTTATCGATAACTCTCTTGGGTTTCAGGCTGTCGAAGTCTACCTGGAGCGGGTTGAGTTAGGGGTTTACCAATGACCTCCCGGCCTCGGGTGATTAGGCAAGAACATGGTCATACGGGCCAAAAACTACACAGGCTCTGTAGGCAACGCTGCGGTGTTGCAGGCGATCTCTGCTAAAGCGTTCTACGGCTGTGACGAGGCCATGGCTGTCACGAATTCCTACTACACGAAGTCAGCCAAGGAATTGGCCAGTACGGCTGGCGTTCGATTGATAGACCGAGAAGGACTTCAGAGCTATCTGGACGATTACAACCAGAAGCTGAGTGATGTGTTCCAGGTGCAGAGAGAACGAGCGTAGGTCCGGCTGCCATTGCAGTGGACCATGGCAACCGCTACGGCTATGTGCAACACGCTGCAAGGCTGTCATTCTCGGCGCCCGGATAGGCTATGGTTGGCTCGGACTTTTTTGGTCATGTGCAAGTGAAACGGTGTCATCGAGTGAAAGCGAAGCTAATTCGGTTTCAATATTTTTGAGAAGATCGGATACATTTTGCCGATTTTCTTTGTGCATATATGCAACAGCCATCATGGTCAGAGGATGGACGTTGAGCACTGAGGACAACTGCTCCAGTTTTTCCAATGTTGGACTTTTCAGGCCGCGCTCCAGCGTGCTCAGATACGTCCGGCTGCTGATATTTGAAAAGTCCTCTTGGGTGAGCTGCTGCCGCTTACGGACCTGTTTGAGCGCAAGGCCAAACGCTGTGTTGAGTTCCAATTTGCCGATTCCGCAAAAGGAACGATGAAGCGCTCTCGAAACCTATAGAGCTACAATCTATAGTGTTCATTTTGAGGTTGCTATGTTCACTACTTACCGTCATACAGAAATCGAATTGGGGCTACCCGATGGGCTGTGCTCCGCTCCCAACCAGCAATTATGGAACTGCGTCGAGCAGGAGTTGATCTTGCCTTGGTTTTACCTGCAGGTGGTGCGCCGCCATGGGCGGGAATTAAATGCCACCATGCTGATGCTATATCACGCCCACGAGCTTAAGCAGTACGTCGATTACCAATCGACCCGAACGTGGATTGAGCAGGTCCAGTTGGTAACCCCGCCACATATGAATGGGCAAACCAGATGGTTAATGGAGCCGCTGCAACAGGTCTCGCTCGTAGAGGCTCCAACGGATGGCGCCCATTTCCTAGTATTCACGGTGACCAGCGGCTCTACCTATTCGTTGAGGGACGACCTCGATCTCAAACTGCCTGCTTTCCGTGTCTTGTTCTGTGCAGAGACCGATCTTCGTCACACCAGATAAAACAGAGCGCAGGCGAGAAAGCTTTGCTTCAATCATCGCCTGGTGAGCTGAAAACGGGCCCGATGAGCTCTGTTAACGAAGCGGGTTGCTCTTCAAGTCGAGCTGCTAGCACCATGTCAGCTTTGCTTGGGTAATGTCGCAAAAGAAATCTGGCATCGCGACGAATTTTTTCGGGTAGAGATTTATCGCGATATAGCTCAACTAAGAATTCACGAGTCTGAATCACCGCGCGAGTGCGCTCTTCCGGCATGGTCATTTTGATTTCCCAGCAGCGCTTCAGCAAAAGTTCAGGGTGAAGGTTGATATAATATGCAAGCTCCACCGTACACCCCCGCCTGTCCCATCCGAAAGGTGCACACCGATCAGCTTAATTCAAGCCTGATCCTCATCCTTGCTAAAGGTCCGGGTCGCAACGGGCGAACGGTTCGTGTTCGTCCATGTCAATTTTTGAGGGTATGGCCACGATTGGGTGGCTAATGGCGTTTGTACGCACCCTCACCTAGTCAGGGCGCAGCCGCTGACCAAGGCAGCCATAATTCCTCACCATCGCGCTAGCTCCAACTGATAGATAGGTTATGACGTAAGGCAGGACCGCATCCATTTCGGCATTTTGCAATCTAGAAGCTTGCGAAATTCTTCTTTGCTCAGCGTATCAGTGATTTTTGACACAATCTCCTTGGACATTCCCCGCTTTCCAACGTAGTGGAGAGCCGTGAGTACTAATCCTAGATTCGTACCGGCATGCTGAAGGCGGTCTTCAGATACATGCTTGAGACGCACCAAGGCAATCCCGATTTTGATTTCGCGCGAAGAGCCGCTTGTATAATAAGTTGGGTGCACTTGCATTTGTGTGCTGAGGCCCAACCTGCGGACTGCCTCCGCTCCATGTACCTGTATCGTCTCACCGTTAGCTGTGGTGATTACCTTCATAACCGTGAGTGGGCTCGGACGTACTGGACCGATGTAGCTGTTCAACTTGGGGCGCATGTATACGCCTCGGGCCACGCGATCTAACAAGCCTGCGAGTACCAGTTTGGACAGTGCTTTATTGACCGCAGAGCGAGAGCCGACTGAGGCGAACTTCGTGCCGACGAAGGGCTGCCCTTTCTTCAGGCGTTTAACTCTCTGGGAGATGACATACTCAACGGACACAAATGCCTCCCCTCCGGTGCACAAATACATGTCCAATAGATTTTACACTTCACTGCACGGGAGTTTAGCATTCCAATGGGAAACGGCTCAAATCTAGACAGCGCTTAGAGCTGCCCCTTCAGCACCGGCGCACACTGTGGGCCTGGCTAGTTGAATGCATACTGGGCGTGTAGTCCAAGAAGCCGCTTCTCGAACTCAAACGCCATGATTGTGAGAGCTTCCTGGAGTTTTGCTTACAGCCTCGTCCTGAGTGGATTGGTCCTGTCGTTAAATCGAGATTTACCCGGGTGGGAGGTCGTAAGGCTGCTGAAACTGACACCTACATCATCAACGACAAATGGCGGCCCTTTAACGTCAAAATCGATAAGCAAATTCGCAAGGTCGCTGCGGAGAACTGTAAAAATGTAGATGAAACAGCCTACAAAATGTCTGCAGGCTCGATGGGTCAGGTGTTTGCTGTGTGTGGCAGTTTTTTTCAGTACACAATCGACGAAGGCCTGACCGCTGACGCCAATCCTATTCGGTCCGTCAAACAAAAATCCAACTTTAAGCAGCGCAACACGGTGATCAGCTCTGGTAAGGCGCTGACTCCGCTCCAGTGGAATTATGTAATCGAGACCGCAGAAGTCATGGCTGCAGAGGATCCTAGGCACGAGCGTACGCTATTCATTGTGGCCACCCTCTTTCTCTCTACCTCCGAACCTCTGATCTCGTCGGTCGGGACAACTGGAAGCCTACAATGGGTTCGTTCGAGTACGACGGTGAAAACTGGTGGTTCAACGTTGTCGGTACGGGCAACAAGGCCGCGAAAATTAGCGTGCGAGACGAATACATTGGAGCCTACTTGAAGCGTTATCGGACCACCCTCGCCCTTCCCCCCTTGCCGTCTTACAAGCAGAGTACTCCACTCGTCACAACGGTCAGAGTTCGAGCTGGCCTGTCAGATCGTTACATTCGTGCCCTCATTCAGATGGTGTTCGATAAATCACTTCAGCGCATGAAGGACGAGGGTCAAACTGACTTAGAGATGGACAAGCTTCGGTCGGCATCCCTACATTGGTTGCGTCACACGGCGGCTACATTTGACGCGCCATTTCGTGATCCAAGCTGACTGACGCCACGAGAGTATGTCGACAACTCAGAACACCTATTACAACTCGCTGGATCAGAATCGTGCCAAGTCAGTTAAGGGGCTCGGGATCAAGGACAGAGGTTAGGATTTAGCTAAAACCAGCAAATTAGGCTCGGCTCGACGAGGTCTATCGGGACATCACGGGTTCAAGGGCTCCAATACGGCAGTTTTGAAACCCCCGCTTTCTCTGCAACGATCGCTACGCTCTGCTGTGCACGGGTCACCGCAACGTAAAAAGCAGCTGCTGGCCCTGGTTCCAACGAAACTTTTTTCTGGAGAAAATTGAGTATCGGAGCGGTAGGAACGATCAGAACGCGCTCATAGGTAGCGCCCTTTGAGACCTTGAAATTCAGAAATTCCAGGTCGTAACCCTTGCCCGAACTCGCCGTATTACGCAGGCATTGCGGATGAAATTGGGCGATGTAACTATCGACGTGCTTTTTGTGTACGAGAAACACCCCGTCGTGTTCGGTCCTAGTTTCATTCAGTGACTCTGTCGTGGGGAACAACCAGCTGGCGTCAAAAATGGTGTCGGAGAATGCGGCGACTCCTGGATGACAGCGCCACGTGGTTACCCTTTCAGTAATTTCCAAAATGCCTTTTTTCTCACGCTCCCTGAACCAATGAATGGCCTCGGTATATGCGTACTTTCGGTTCTTCGAACCACGTGGGTTTGTGGCCAATACTGATTGGCGAATATCGCCGACCATTCGGACGTCGATCGATGAGTGAAGCAGCACGTCGAGGATTTCCCAGTCGTAACTGCTGAGGTCTTGCACCTCATCAACGAGGATCTCGTCATAGATGCACTCCAGCCGGTGAAGCAGCGCTCCCCTACTCTCTGCTATCAATTCAAAAGCCAGGCGCCCGAGCTCACAAGCGTATGCCGCACCGTTGGAATTCAAAAATCGCTTCACCCCCATTACCATCATGGGGGGACGGCCCTCGAAATCAAATCCAAGTACACGTTTGCCAGGATACTTAAAAGGTAGGAAAGGTTTAGCAAAATGGCGGAGAAGGAAGGTGTACCAACCCATCACTTCAATACCCTGATGGTCTCCTGCGTACATCGCTATTCGGTGTCTAAGCTCCTCCTGGTTGGTTTGGGTAAACGTCACAACCAGCGCATGACGAGTCAGAGGGAGCGCTGTGCAGTGATCGACAACTCCTTGGGTCTTGCGGGATCCCGCCACTGCTAATGTCAGATGGTTAGCCATGGATAAACTCGGCTGCGGCGACCATGTAAGCCGGCGGGACTAGCGCCAGTTTGGACTGAGCAATCCTGAGGGCACCCTCTGTTTTCTCCCTTTGCATCCAAGTTTCGAGGACTGCCGCATCTTTGATGCCAAGAATCTCACGCATAGCTTTCTCGCCATTGTGCGAGATCAGTTGCGGCTCCAGCGTTCTCCCTGTCTCGACCGTCCCTATAAACAGCTCTCGCCTGTCTGCGGTCAGCAAATGTTCCACCGGTGCTCGTAGCTCCGCGGGATCAGTTCCATCATTGTCGCGTAGGACAGCCACTGGCTTGTCGAGCGCTTCACATAGTTGCAGGCACCGGGAAAGCGCGAGGCCGCGCATGCTCAGAACGTCAATGCCGCATGCCATTGGATACAGGCCATAACGATCATGAAAGATGCGTTCGAAAACGATCTCATCGGATGGCCCTTCAACGAGCACAATTTTTTTCGCGAGGGCCATCCTCAGTGTGTCGTACCCGGGTAACCGCTGAAAGTAAGACACCGTCGTTGGCTCAAGCTCGGTGATCTTTGTCGCTGTACTTCGGCCAATCAAGATCAATGAGCCCAGTCCCAGTCGGTTCAATACGTATGTACTGTGGGTTGTAATGAACAGTTGTTGTTGATCACCTGCCAACTTCTCTATGCGAGCCAACAGCGTGGTCAAGCTCGTATGTGACAGGTGGTTCTCTGGCTCCTCGATCATCACGATATTCGCTTTGTCAGCATGGCGGCTCATTGCCAGCGAAATCTTGATGGAGGCCTGCTCACCCTGACCTGACATTGAAAAAGGTACGTCGTTAACATGAGGCGTCACTGCCGCCTCCCAAGACGTCCTTGAACTCTGATCCATCGCCAAAGACATCGGCTGCTCCTGCAGAGAAGCCTCCAGGATACCCAGGCGCTTGTTGACGTCCTTGAGCGCGTTATCCGACATCGAAGCTTTGACGTCCCGATAAGCAAGAGAGATCGACGCCTTCTCCGCGGGCTCAAGGTGATCACTGAGGATCTGTCGAAGATGGTAATCGACGCCGCTCGATGATCTAACTGTCCTGGAGTCGATGATGCCTACAGCGAGTTGCCTTGGCCGTTTAGTGAGTTGCTGGTCAGCAAAGGAGCGCCATTCGACGGTGTAGTACTCAACAGGTAACAACGCCGATGGGGACTTTAGCCACTCATCTAACTCCGGGGCGTACTCCGGATTGGGCAAAATTTTGAGAGACACACCAGGGCATGCATTGGTGGGAACGTCACTGTTGGCCGCTCCGCACAAAAATTGAAGATCAGCCCTATTATCAAAAAAGAGCTCGATTGATATCTCTGGCATCGCAATACGTTCACCTGCGCGACGAGCGTTTAGAAAATCGGCAACCAATGACGTGTTGAACCAGTAGGGGTTGAGCTCCTCCGTAGCTGTTCGCCCTCCTACACGCGCTGTTAGCGCCAAAGCTACCGCTTCCATCAAGGAAGATTTGCCCGCCTCATTACCTCCGACAAGTAAATTCAGCTTTGAGTTTGGCAACATCACAAAGTCTTTGTAGATTCGGTAACCGTGGATTTTTATTTTGGTGATCAATGCCGTCATCCTTTGAGGCAGAACGTTTTGGTGAAGGATCAGAAAGCCACAAGCATGTTAGGTAATTACACGCTGCCGCGTCTGAGCATAGCCCCAAAATATGGGCAGGCGATTTGGGTGCTGACGTTACCGACCCGAAACTAATCTTCCACCGGCTTTACGCTTGCTTTCGTAATGGACGCCCGCCGCCCTCCCTTTGCAATATTGGCAGCATGCAACAATGGCTGAAGTTCCGCGTGTTGACGGTGGTCCTCCTCAAACGCGGAAGAAACGTTCAGAGCGACCAACTCCAGACTCTCTCCACTTCCGGACGTTTCAAGCATGATATTCATGCGGTTGACCACATCCCATGCCGACATGCGGCGAAAGAAGGCTATGGAGATCACGCACCAGAGCATCATTTCAAGCGGCAGCGCCGCTTGCGCAGACGCCACGCGGGCGTGTTCAAGGGCTTGCTCGACCAAAGAAGGGCGAGTAAAGAATCCAGTCCCTCGATTGAATTGGGAGTGGAGGCGATGTTGTGAGTCAGTTCCAGGCCTCGAGCGAGACGCATAAAAAAATCCGATGCCAACACAGGCATCGGATTTTGATTTCTTGCGGCCAAAGGTCAAGCGAGAGGGCTTAACTGATCGGCATTACCCTCGTGGGCCCTTTTATACTCAAACCAGTATCACTTGGTTAGCCAGGACTCGACTTTGTCGGAGCCATATTTCGCCTTCCACTCTTTCAAAGTTTTGTGATTGCCGCCTTTTGTTTCCACAACCTCCCCAGATTCTGGGTTTTTGTAAATCTTCACTAGGCGAGGCTTACGCGTACCCGCTTTCGACTGGACTGCTGGCGTGCGACGACCTGCTTGCGGGTCAAGCAGGTTGATGATGTCTTTCAAGCTAAAGCCGTATTTGGCAAGCAAGTCCCGTAGCTTAGATTCAAATTCTATTTCTTTCTTAAGACCAACATCGCCTTTCATTGCTTCAAGCTCAGCAAGCTGTGATGCGAGTTGTTGTTCGAGTTTGCGAAACTCAGCAAGACGGGACATTTGATGCTCCAAAAAAGTTTAAGCGAATGTAAAAGGTCATCTCCTAGCATACACATTTGAATGAACAGAGTAAGCCCCCAGAACCAAGCCAGTTTATCGATGCGCGGATCCGGTTCGTAAGGATCAACACCTTGCAGATAACCAAATCGGATCAAGTGGCACGGTTGTGCAAATGTTTTCTTCACCGCGATTGTTATTGCCACCGTGGGCAAGGTATGGCGAAATCAAACATTTCTAACATCTGTAGGTTACTGAACACAGCGACGTGCTCCGCACTGAATCAGGGAAGTGTCTAATGTCCGAAAGCATGCTCGTTCGTGCCAGCCGCGAGGGCGATCAGTTCCATTATCTGTGGGCGGCACGCCGCCCATTGCGGCTACTCACACTGGAATCCGGTTTTATAGCTATTACGATTGAGGGGCGGCAACTGACGAGCTTCCTGGCGTCGAGCCTGTTGAAGTCGGCGAACAACTCATCGACATCGCTGAGTACTACGGCAGCACTGAGCTAGAAAGCGCGACGCGGGTTCGCTACATGCAGCTCAAGCATTCGACGGTACGGGTCGACGAAATATGGCAACCGAGCGGTTTGGAAAAGACGATCCGCGGGTTTGCTGAACGCTTTGAGGCGCTTCAAAAAGAACTTCCAGACATCCATCTGTGTGAAAAGCTTGAGTTTTGGTTTGTCACAAATCGCCCCATCACCGCCGATTTTATTGTGGCAATCGAGGATGCTGCTGCACAGAGTGAGCCTCGACATCCTGGCAACCTCAGAAAGCTGGAGACATTCACGTCACTCGAAGGAGAAGCGCTCGCGACATTCTGTCGAATGCTTCGATTGGACGGTGCGCACGATAATTACTGGACTCAAAGAAACATCCTTTTCCAAGATGTCAGCGGTGTTGTTGACCAAGGCGCCAGTTGTGCCCGTACCGGAGGGTGAGTTGCCGCTCTGGGAAATCCAACCCGGCCCTGTGGTGCTGTAGGTTCCCGTGAGCGCCGGGCAGTTGTTCAATCGAATGGCAAAATCCACCCAGCCGCTGGCAGTGTTTACTCCGGTAAATGTCTTGGTCTGATGCGTGCCCATAGGGACTGTCACATCCGGCGTGCTGCAGCTGCGCGACACAATCTGGATACTGCCAGAGATGCCCATTTTGAACCCCAACATTCTGGCATCGCCAAAATTGCCAAAATGGAACGGCCGTTATGGATCGGCTCTGTAGAAGAGACTGAATCCGCACGCCGACTTTTTCAACAGAATCGGCCAGAAGTAGTCACTGGAAACCCATCAACGAATTCGTAATCAGCTTCCCCTTACCTGCTCTACCTTGTTAGAACAGGAGGGATAAGGGATAGGTAACTGCAAGACGCTACTCTGCCAGCCTTAACTGCAACCGGCTTCGATGGGATAAGCCTGCCTGCAGGGCAAACGCCACGACCACCGTCGCCGGTGCAGAAAAACTGCTCAGTCCATCTCCGGCAAACATCAATGCCAGTCCCAGCGCTGTAGCGCCAAACCATGCCGTCAAACCTGCCGGATTGAACGCCCTCACCTCCTCAAGCGCTGCAATATCGTTGCGCCCGTAGAGAATCTGCGCCAACGCCACACCGACCCAAGCCACAACGAAAATCCCTTGATAAGCCAACGCCTTGAGCAAGTAGGCAAACACGTCCGCCAACATCAGGCCGTACACGATCACCCCGACCACCACTGCCCACATCAAGTACGAACCGCGTACGCCAAAACGGCCGAAGAACGCTTGCATGTTTAACGTCGCCAGATAGTAGTTGGCCGTGTTGATTCGGGTTTGCGTCGCCCAGACGAACAACAATCCCCACAACCCCATCAACTGCAGAATCGCCATCACCACCGACACTTCGTTCAGCGCGCCGTCGTGGGGAATGCTGCTGACCAGATAGATACCCGCCGCGCCGTTGAGCAGGAACGTCACTGCGTAGAACGGCATGCCGAAGTTCCAACGACCGTGGTACTCGGCGTCTTCAGATTTGCCGAAACGTGCGTAGTCGAAGGTGAACAACATCAATACCCAGACGCCCATGTAGGCGACGAAGCAATGCCACCAGCCAAATGCGTCGGGGGTTGCCGGGCCGAAATCCAGCCATTGCGGCTGGTAGCCATAACGACTGATCGACAGCCCAACCGCCACCAGCAGACCGCCGAGGTAAATCGGCAGCAACACGCCGTTGAGCTTGTCGAGCCAGTGTTGCACGCTACCGAGGATCATCGGCACGCTGTAGAGCACCACCGCCAGTGCCGCCAGCGGATAGATCAGTTGCGGATACAGGTGATTGAGCGCCACGGCGATCACCGAGCCTTCGAATACCGCGTAGTAGATCGCCGTGGAAAAGAAGATCAGCGTCGCCAGACACGCGCCGGTGCTGCCGAACAACAGACGTGAAAACAACGCCACCGACAAGCCGCTGCGAATCGCGAAGCGACTGAGCACACTGTTGACCAGACCGTAGCTGATCACCGACAGCACCATGCCGATCAGCGCATCGCGCGCACCGAACGACAGCGCCAGTGACGCCCCGACCACGATGTAGAACATTGCACTGCACACCGCCCACCAGGCCATGGTCAGCGACAGTCGCCCCATGCGCGCCTGGCTCGGTACGGGATGATGGGCCGGGTCTTGCCCGGTTTGACTCGATTGCGATAAAGCGGCCATATGCGTGAACTCCAGAACCAGTCAAAGGTTGAAGCGCGGGCAGCCGTCACCGCACCGAAGTGCGGCGTTGGCTTACCGTTTGGCATGGCCCGCGCGATGCGGCGGGCAGAATCAGGAAGGGAACAGCTTGCTCAGGCAGCTGAGTTTTTTCTTATAGGAACGTCGCGCTTGCAACGCCTCTTCGAGGGTCACCGCGACAAAGCGGGCCTTCTGGTTGGGTTGCATCTGGCCGATCAGGTCGAGGTCGGCGCTGATCACCGTGCCGATCATCGCGTAGCCGCCACCGGACACCGCGTCGCGGTGCAGAACAATCGGCTCAAGCCCCGCCGGCACCTGGATCGAACCGATCGGGTAGCAACTGTCGACGATGTTCGACGGATCGGACCCGGCACCGAACGGCTGCTCGCGTGGCTGAAAGCTCAGCGCACTGCCGCCCTTGAAGCGATAGCCGATACGGTCTGCTTCCGAGCCGACCGTCCATGGCTCGGCGAAAAAGCTCTGTGCCGCAGACTCGCTCAAGCGCTCGTAGTAAAGGCCCGGCACTACCCGCAGGGTGATTTCGCCGCCCAGCGATTGGCGCAACGCCATGGGCAGACTGGCACCGGCGCGGCCCTTACCGCTGGCGGCGCCTACCGGCAATTCGTCGCCTGCGACCAGTCGGCGCCCCTGAAAACCGCCGAGCGCACCGAGCGCGTATGTCGAGCGACTGCCGAGCACCACCGGCACATCAATGCCCCCCGCCACCGCCAGATAAGTCCGAGCGCCGGCCTTGGGAAAATCGAAACGTAGCACCTGGCCGGCCTTCACCTCAAAGGCGGTGTCGTGGTGCATTTCCACACCCTCGACCCGCGGTGTCATGTGCGCACCGCAGACCGCCACCAAGGCGTCCTGCTGAAATTCAAGCTCCGGGCCCAGCAATGTGCATTCCAGCGCGGCGGAACCCGCCGGGTTGCCGACCAGTTGATTGGCCGCACTCAGGGCGTATTGATCGAGCGCACCTGAAGGCGGAATACCCAAGTGGTAATACCCTTCGCGGCCCAGATCCTGTACCGAGGTCGCCAGACCGGGTTTGAGTACCTTGATCATGCCAGCACATCCTGCAGCGACTTGGGATAACCGATCGGATCGGCGACAAACGCATCCAGCGAAAACTCCACCGGGCGAATTCGCAGATCAAAGCGTCCGGCGTCCACTTCGGTCACAGCATGGTCGTAGGCCTCACGATCGATCGGCTTGAACTGCACGATGTCGCCCGGACGGAAAAACACCATGTGTTCCTTGAGGTAGGCGAGGTTCTGTTGCGGGTCGTAGATCGGTGCCGGCGTGACGCCAAACATCTGATAGCCGCCGGCACCGCGCACCGAATAAATGCAGCCGAAGCAGCCGCCATGACCAAGGGTCAATTTCGGCGTATCAGTGCGTGGCCGCAGGTACTTTGGCACCTGCAACTGGCGCTCACGTTCAACCATTTGAAACATGAATGGCAGCCCCGCGACGAAACCGACCATCGAGACAAACCACGGTGCCCCACTGTGAGCGGCGATGAACGCATCGACGTCCGCCAGACCGTTAATGCGCGCGGCGTATTCCAGGTCTGTGGCGCTGGGGTCCTGATGGCGGTCGCGAAAACGCATCAGGGTTTCGTGGGTCCACGGGTCGTTGTACAGCACCGGAATCTCGATGATCCGCGTCTGCAGCGTGCGTTCGGCAACCGCCGCGGCTTCGGCGCCCTTCACCGCTTCGAGCAAAGTGTGCGGGGCAAGACGATCCGGATCAAAACGGATCTGAAACGAAGCATTGGCCAGACACACATCCAGCACGCCATCCAGCGCCAGCCGTTCCACCGCTCGGGTGACGGCCAGGCCCGTGAAGAACGCATCGAGGGACATGCTGTCGCTGACTTCGGCAAACAGATGCTCGTCGGCGCCGAAGCTGTAACGGATCGGTGTGCTCATGCTTCACCTCCACTGCGGCGCTCGGCCAGCCAGGTTTCCAGGGTGCCGGTGTGGAAGTCAGCGCTATGCAGCCACGGTTGTTCCAGCAATTCGCCGTGCAGCGCCAAGGTACTGGCCATGCCGGTCAATGTGGTTTGCTCTACCGCCGCCATCGCCCGGCGTAAGGCTTCGGCGCGATCAGCACCGTGCACGATCAGCTTGGCCAGCAGCGAGTCATAGTAAGGCGGCACGCGGTAGCCTTGATACAGATGAGTGTCGACGCGAATGCCTTCGCCCTGCGGCCAGATCAGTTCTTCAACCAGCCCGGGACTGGGGAAGAAATCCCGCTCCGGGTCTTCGGCGTTCAGGCGCATCTGCAGCGCGGCACCGTTGAGTTGAATGTCACTCTGCTTAAAGCCCAGCGGCTCGCCGCCGGCAATGCGCAACATGGCTTGAACCAGATCGATGCCAGTGACCAGTTCGCTGACCGGATGCTCCACCTGGATCCGCGTATTCATCTCGATAAAGAAGAACTCGCCGGTGGCGTCGTCATACAGATACTCAAGGGTGCCGGCGCCTTTGTAGCCTAGGGCTTCGGTCAGGCGCACGGCGCTGGCACAAAGAGTTTCGCGTTGCTGCTGACTGAGAACCGGCGACGGCGCTTCTTCGAAGATTTTCTGCCGGCGACGCTGCAGTGAGCACTCGCGTTCAAACAGATGCACAGCGTGCTGACCGTCGCCCAGCACCTGCACTTCAATGTGCCGCGCTTTGCCGATAAACCGTTCCAGATACACCGCACCATTGCCGAACGCGGCCTGGGCTTCGCGCTGGGAACGGGGAAACTCTTCGCGCAGTTGCTCGACGTTTTCCGCCAGACGAATACCACGCCCGCCGCCACCGGCCGAGGCCTTGATCAACAGCGGGAAACCAACGGTTTCGGAAGCCTTGAGTGCCGATTCGACGTCGAACAGTTCACCCGGCGAACCCGGCACCACCGGCACCCCTGCCGCTTGAGCGGTACGTCGGGCTTCGGCTTTATCGCCCATACGGCGAATCGTCTCTGCGCTCGGCCCGACAAAAATCGCCCCGGCCGCCACCACTGCTTCGGCAAAGTCAGCGTTCTCCGAGAGAAAGCCATAACCGGGGTGAACCGCATTGGCACCCGTGGCCTTCAGGGCGCCAAGCAACGCTTCGACATTCAGGTAACTTTTATCGGCGCGGGCCGGGCCGAGAACATGCATCTCATCGGCCATGCGCGCTGCCTGGGAATCGACGTCCGCCTCGCTGCACGCGGCAACAGTGGGAATCCCCAGCTCTCTGGCGGCGCGAATAATCCGCACCGCGATCTCGCCACGGTTGGCGATCAGTAATTTATGAATACCTTGGGTCATGATCGCGGCCTCACTCGTCGTCGAGTGTTGCGATGACTTGACCCGGCTCCACCGGATCACCGTCTTCTACCAGGAATGCGCTGAGGCGACCGGCCGTCCCGGCGGTCAGTTCGGAAAACTGCTTCATCACCTCGATCAGGCCGATCACCGTGTCGGCGCTGACCTGCGCGCCCACCTCGACGTAGTTCGCCGAGTCCGGAGTGGCTTTGCGATAGAAGGTCCCTGGCAACGGGGTGATAACAGTGTGTTCGGCCATGTCTGTTCCTTTTGGAATAGTTGTAGAAAGGCAGGCAAAAAATGCAGCGTTGGGCAAACCCTGGCGTCTGTGTACCAGGTGTTTTCGCAAGAATTCAGCGTGGTGCGCGCACCTTGATCCCGGCGTTATCGAGTGCTTTGCGTGTGGCCTCGACCAGCGCCAGTGCACCCGGGGTGTCGCTGTGCAAACAGATCGAATCGAACTCGATCGCCAGGTCTTCACCCTCGACCGTGCGCACCACGCCTTGCTGACAGGCGCGCAATACCCGCGCAGCGACCTGCTCCGGGTCGTAGGCGCGCACGTTGCGGGTGAAGACGATGGAGCCGCTGAGGTCGTATTCGCGGTCGGCGTAGAACTCGCGGATCACCGGTTGCCCGAGTTCTGTAGCGACTCGCCAGATCACCGAATCGGGCATGCAATACAGCAACAACTCAGGCTCCAGGCGTTGCAGGTTTTCCACCAGCAAACGGGCGGCCTCCTCGTCACGGGCCAAGTGCATATAGAGCGCACCGTGGGGTTTGATGTGTTGCAGTGCCACACCCTGAACCCGAGCCAGTTCACGCAGCGCGCCCAACTGGTAGAGCATGTCGTCGACCAGTTCTTGGGCCGGCGCGTTGATGTGCCGACGGCCGAAACCGACCAGATCACGAAACCCCGGATGCGCGCCGACCGCCACGCCCAGACGCTTGGCCTGTTCGACGGTGCGGCGCATGGTGCCGGGGTCGCCGGCATGAAAACCGGTGGCAATGTTGGCTGAACTGATGAAGTCCATCAGTTCGTTGTCGACGCCATCGCCAATGGTCCATGGGCCGAAGCCTTCACCCATGTCCGAGTTGAAATCTACTGCTTGCATGACGCTTGCTCCTGACGCTTGTGACTTCATGCAGGCCAAGTTAAATTTCCACCAGCCCCTTGGGAAGATCTATTAACAGATAGGCCATCTTCTGAAAAACAGATAGCCTCAGAAAACAGCGTCTTCATCGACCGGAGTGTTCATGTCACTGACCTTGCGCCAGGTGCGCTATTTCGTTGCCACGGCCGAGATCGGGCAGATCTCCCAGGCCGCGATTCACTTGAATATTTCCCAGTCGTCGGTGACCACGGCGATCAAGGAACTGGAAGGCATACTCGGCACGCTGCTGTTCCAGCGCTCGGCACAGGGCATGAGCCTGACCGATGCCGGGCGGCACTTTCTGAACCGGGCCTATGTGATTTTGCGCAGTGTCGATGACGCGTTGAACAGCCCGTTGCCGGACATCCGCGCCAGCGGGGTGTTGCGCCTGGCGGCGAGCTACACGGTGTTCGGCTACTTCCTGCCGCACCATTTGCAGCGCCTGGAACACTGGCATCCCGACGTGACTATCGAGGTTCACGAACAGGAGCGACAAGCCATCGAACAAGGGCTGCTCGAAGGCCGGTTCGACATGGCCGTCGTGCTCACCGCCAACCTCACCCACCCGGATATTGTCTCGGAGACACTCTTCAACTCCGAACGCCGGTTATGGCTGCCCAGTCACCATCCATTGTGTGAGCGTTCGGCGGTCAGCCTTGCCGATGTGGCAAAAGAACCCTTCATTCTGCTGACCGTCGACGAGGCCGAACAAAGCGCCATGCGCTACTGGGAAAACGCTCGCCAGCAGCCGAACGTGCGTGTTCGCACCAGCTCTGTCGAAGCCGTGCGCAGCATGGTCGCCAATGGCAGCGGCGTGGCAATCCTTTCGGACCTGGTACACCGTCCCTGGTCGCTCGAAGGCAAACGCATCGAAACCCTGACAATCACCGACAAGGTCACTCCAATGAGCGTCGGCCTGGCGTGGCACCGTGAACGGGAGTTCAGCCCGGCGATGCACGCATTTCGCAATTATTTCCACGATGCATTTTTGGCGCCGCAACAGCTGTCTGCACGACGCTGAAAAAAGCCATAAGCCCTGCCCTCTTTTTGTTGTTTTTGACGATGAGCGTTATGAGCCATTTCCGTACTGTTTTGACGCAAAGATTTCGGCCGTGTGCTGTCATTCACGAACGACCGCTATCGGTCGATTCTGTTGAAAAGTCGGCGTGCGGATTCAGTCTCTTCTACAGAGCCGATCCATAACGGCCGTTCCATTATAGTTTCGGGCATCATAACGACCTTAAAAAACAGAACCTCGAATTATGAATCATGAATCATGAATCATGAATCATGAATCATGAACTTTGGCAGGAACCTAATGGCTGTCAGACCTTTTGTCTAGCCGGTGCTCAAGGTGATGGTGCGCGTGCGCTTATGCATTTGGAATGCGAAGTTAGTTTGGGAGGTCGAGACTGAAAGTCATTTCGAAGCGATGACTAAGTATTATGCGCACATGCAGTGGGGCGAATACCTGACGGACTTTTCCTTACAAGACATGACTTCCTACACAAAACTGGGCAGGGAAGGACCAGTCAAGATTCGGATAAAACTGCGGAGTCCTCTCTATCTGATAACCCGGAGAAACAGAACCCAGCGAAAGTTTGAGTCTTATCTGTTGTAACTGCCTCCCACCGTAAAACGGGAGACGGCTTCTGGCCGCTGTGTTTGCAGCGGCCTTTTTATGGACTCTATTAACCTACTAGCTATTTCCTCGCGCAGATGGGAACCTTCAAACCGCCCCCCACCCGTCGATTCGACAGCTTGTTTGTGAGGGACCTCGACAAACTCAAGCCAACAGCTCGGTATCCACCAGAGCCTAAGCGGTCCCAATACAATTGCAGGAGTCCAGCCGGAAATAGCTTCCACGCTGAGTGGAGTATCGTTGATCACCTTTAAATCATTTCCCGTCAAAAAAACCTACCACGAGCGGTTCGACCAGCGAAGGACACTCTTCCATCAACCAATGCCCACAGCCCCGCAGCACATGGCCTTGTACATTCGCAGCGTACTTATTCATCTGATCGATTTGAGTCTGGCCAAGGCTGCCGCGCCCGTCTCCCGCCACTGCCAGTAGCGGCATGCTCAGTTTTCCTTGAGCCAACAGCTCTTTGTTCTGCTGTACCGATTGTGGCAGTGCGCGGTAATACTCGAATGCAGCGTGCAAGGTTTGCGGCTTTGCATACGACTTTGCGTAAAGTCCCAGCAGCTCATCGGTAAACACTGACTGCTTTTCTGCATGTTTTTTGATGAAGTGAGAGAGAAACAGCTTTTCTTTGCCGGCGATTAATGTTTCCGCCAGCTTGTCGTCCGCTGAAAAGAAACTGAAGTGCCAAGCGGTCGACTCACCTTGCGGGGTAAATGCCGGAAAGTTATACATCAGTTCATCCGGGATGACTGACTCAAGATAAGCAACCTTGGCAATATCTTTTGGATGTTGCGCCAACATTGGGTACGTTGCCCAAATACCGATGTCATGCGCCATCAAATTGAACGGTGTGTCGGGGCTGAAGCGTTTGGCAAACGCGTAGAGATAGGGTGAGACTTCCTGCCCGCTGTAGGATGTCTTGAGCGGCTCAGACAGCCCTAGGCCAGGCAAGTCGACGGCGATAACCCTATACTTTTTCGCCAGCTCTGGCATGAGCTGGTGCCACTCGTACCACGACTGGCCGAAGCCATGGACCATCAACATTAAAGGCCCCCTTCCCCCTGCAACATAGTGCAGTTTCAGACCGTTAACGTCTTCAAATCCTCGCTCAAATCCCGCTGGGACCGGAAACTCCTCAGTCGCTTGCACGGCGAAGGAAAACATCAAGCTGCAGGCTGCAATAACCAAACCTTTGAGAACGTTATTCATAGTTTTCACTTTGTCGTTTTTAAGGATCAAGCAGCAAAGCCACCGTCAATGTTCAGACTGGCACCTGTGATAAATCCGGCTTCAGGGCCGGCAAGATAGGCAACAAAGCTGGCAACCTCTTCACTTTTTCCATATCGGCGGAGTGCCATGAGTTGTTTAAGTTGGCTGGCGACCTCACCATCGGCTGGGTTCATGTCCGTATCAATGGGGCCTGGCTGAACGGTGTTGACCGTGATCTTGCTGGGCCCAAGGTCTCGCGCCAGGCCTTTTGTGAAGCCCACGAGCGATGCTTTGGTCATCGCATAGACGGCACCACCAGCAATCGGAATTCGGTCGGCATTTACGCTGCCAATATTAATAATCCGCCCCCCAACCCCCATGTGGAGAATCGCTTCCTGGCTGGCAATAATCACGGCTCTCACGTTCACCGCCAGTGCAAGATCAATTTCCGCCAAGGTCATTTCTTCCAGTGCTCCCCACGGAAGGATACCGGCGTTGTTTACAAGTATGTCCAGCCCGCCAAAGTGCTTTGCGGCATGGCGCACTGCCTGCTGTAGCGCTTGCGGGTCAGCACTGTCTGCATGAATGGCGATAACATTGCATCCTGTAATGTTCAACTCATCTACCAGCTGTTGTGCTTCATTTCGGGAGGATCGATAAGTGAATGCAACAGCTGCGCCCTCTTGGGCCAGACGTTTAACAATGGCCGCCCCTATACCGCGGGATCCGCCTTGAATGAATGCAACTTTTCCGTGAAAGTCTTTCATAATATTCATGTTGCCAGCTCTTAATAAGGGGGGGCACGACAGGTTCACATCGTATGTTTTGTAATCGTTAATCAAGTAACTCCTTTGGCAAACTTGAGGGCTGTTTAAATACTGTTTCCGTACAGTTGAATTAGTCTATGCTGTTCGCGGAAGATGATTAAGTCTCCAAAATTCATGAGTCTCGGTCCCCAGCGGAATCAATCAGTATGCTAAAGAACCAATTTTTTGAGATTCAAAATTTCGTCGCCGTCGCTCAAGCAGGCAGCTTCACCTCTGCCGCCCAGGCGTTAGGGATGACGGGGTCAGCCCTTAGCAAAAGCATCCTGAGGTTGGAGACTCGCCTGGGAACCAAGCTGTTTCACAGAACCACCCGCAGAGTGACGCTGACCAATGACGGAGACGCTTATCTCAGCGACTGCCGAAACGCCATGGCGATCCTGGATGAAGCCGAAAACCGATTGGGCAGCGCGCAGCAGTTACCTGCCGGTCGCGTACGCATTGATTTGCCTACGGCCTTTGGGCGCAGGTACATCTTGCCTTCGCTGATAGACCTGTCGACACGTTACGAACAGTTGGAGCTGTCGATAACCTTCAGCGACCGAACCACAGATTTGATGGACGACGGGATAGACCTTGCAGTGCGCGTGGGACCGCTGGGTAATAATCTGGATCTTGTCGCTCGTCGATTGGGCGAGCATCGCCGTGTAATCTGTGGCGCGCCCTCCTATCTCGAACGGCGCGGTGTGCCCCAGGTTGCCGAGGACCTGAGGCAACACGACTGCGTCGTAGGGTGGCCTTTGGGCCAACGCCCCAGTTGGTTACTCAAAAATTCCGAAGGTGAGACTGAAGCGTATGAAATCCCGGTACGCCATGAAATAGGCGATTGCGAAGCCATCCTGGCTGCTACGGTGGCGGGATGCGGCTTGGCCCAAGTCCCCACATGGCTGGTAGAGGATCACCTGCGCTCAGGCTCGCTCGTGTCCGTGCTCGACGATCAAGCCGCAGACGCTATGCCTGTTCACGCCATTTGGATCAAGACACCCTACATCCAACCCAAGATGCGGGTGGTTATTGAAGAGTTACTCCAGTTGGCTCAGGTGCCAGGCAGTAGATTTCAAGTGAATCAGCCCGGCATCATATAAGCTCCCGGTGCCTCCGGAAGGTCGGTCAGCATGTCGTACTGCCTCGCAGCCCACTGTGTGCGCAGGCGCACAAAGTAAGGGTCGTCGTGAGTAATGCGATAGCTCTTCGCATCACTAAAGCTGTCTTTCCTGTACACCAACAAATCCAGTGGCATGCCCACCGACAGATTACTGTGCATGGTCGAGTCGAAAGAAATCAGCCCACAGCGCAGCGCCGTTCCTATCGACGTCTGATAGTCGAGAGAGAATGGGATCAGCAGCGCCAGAAAAATAAACGGCAACAGGCCGCCATAACCCAGCAGGCTGACGTGCTTTGGCAGAGAGGTTGAAGGCAACGCGTTCATTTGTATTCCTTGCAGTGAGCGACACTCAAGACTGTAGGCCCAAAAGTCCCGCTTGGGCGAGCTATTGATGGCGAGGTGGGCTACATGACTGCAGCGCTGGAAATTGTCGCGCCGGGCTGCAGGCACTCCTGGACGACCTGAGCTTTGAACGATTTAAGATCAGAGCTCCGTTGGCGCATGAAAAACCTGGCGATGTAGGTGTGTTCGACATCCGCTTACGACGGACGCCCATACGGATCCGGTTTAGGTTGAACCTCTGTTGCTTAGGTGGACTCCCAAATCTAAATCCAGGAGAAACGTATGACCCAGACAGCTTTGGTTGTGGGCGCCAGCGGCATCGTCGGCAGCGCCATCACTCAGTTACTCATCGACAACACGTGGCAGGTCGCCGCGCTCTCGAGGCACCCGTCGCAAGTGCAAGGCGTGATCCCCGTCGCGGCAGACCTTCAAGATCCAGCTTCGCTGGAACAGGCGCTCGCGGATCTGAAACCTACTCATGTGTTCATCACCACATGGTCACGGCAAGCCACGGAGGCCGAGAACATTCGCGTTAATGCCGCCATGGTACGCAACGTGCTTGCCGCCATTCGACCAGCCAAGAGTGTTGAGCACGTAGCACTGGTTACTGGCCTGAAACACTACCTCGGCCCTTTCGAAGCCTATGGTAAGGCCAGCCTTCCGCAAACACCGTTCCGCGAAGAGCAGGGTCGTCTGAATGTCGAGAATTTCTATTACGCCCAAGAGGACGAACTTTTCGCCGCTGCTGAAAAGGACGGCTTCACCTGGAGCGTTCATCGCCCGCATACCGTCACCGGGGTTGCCGTAGGCAACGCGATGAATATGGCAACCACCCTCGCCGTCTACGCCTCGATTTGCAAACAAACCCATCGCCCTTTTGTATTTCCAGGATCACGCGTGCAGTGGGACAGCCTCACCGATATGACGGATGCACGACAGTTGGCGAAACAACAATTGTGGGCGGCCACCACGCCGGCTTCGGCCAACCAGGCATTCAATGTCACTAATGGCGATGTGTTTCGCTGGAAATGGATGTGGAGCCGAATTGCCGAATACTTCGACGTGCCTGCTGCCGATTATCCCGCCTCACTCTCACCTCTTGGGAAGCAAATGGCTGACGACCAAGCCGTGTGGACGCAGATAGCCGCGGAGCACGGTTTGAAAGAAGCCGATATTGGTCGCCTGATATCCCCATGGCATACCGATGCAGACCTTGGTCGCCCCATCGAAGTCGTCACTGATATGTCGAAAAGCCGTGGAATGGGCTTCACCGCCTACCAGGCGAGCGATCAAGCATTTTTCGATGTGTTCGACACACTACGCGAGATGCGCTTGATACCCTAGGTCGTGCCGCAACGGACAAAGCACTGAGAATAGGTAAAGACCGCAAGGTGCGGGCCCCTTTTAGAGGCCCGCAGTCTTGAACCGCGCACATTGCTCAACTTTTACCAATGCGCACTGGAGCAATGCCGTGCGCAAGCGGTGCGTCTACTGAGTAATCTGAGGGAACATTGCCTTACGCGCGTCAGCATCCATCTCGGTCTTGTAACTGTGCTGGGTCTTCAGTTCTTCGGTTCGTTGTGCTGCCGGTCGAGCATTGATGCCATCAAGGAGCCGTTTTACGTTTGGAAGTTTTACCCAAGCGTCATTACCTAGGATGAAGGGTACCGCGCGCGCCCACCCCCATACGGCCATGTCCACCAGCGTGTACTCACTTCCGAGCATGTAAGGCTGTTTGGCCAGGTGCTCGTTGATAATCGTCCAGTGACGCCAGGCTTCGAAGGTGTAGCGGGTAACGGCGTAGTCTTTTGGCTCGGGTGCGAAGTGCTTAAAGTGGACAGCCTGTCCAGAGTAAGGGCCGATGCCGGTCGCGACGAACATGAGCCAGGAATACATCTCACCTCGCGCCTTGAGATTGTCAGCAGGCAGGAACATCCCGGTCTTTTCGGCTAGATAGAGCAGTATGGCGTTGCTGTCGAATACCACGTTGTCACCATCAACCAGAGCCGGTGTCTTGGCATTCGGATTGATCTTAAGAAACGCCGGATCGTGCTGTTCACCCTTGCGCGTATCAACAGGGATGAGTTCGTACTCAAGGCCTGACTCCTCCAAGAAAAGCGCAACCTTGGCGGGGTTAGGAGACGGGTGATAGTAGAGCTTGATCATAGTGACTCCGTGCAGTGGTTTTCAGTGAACATCGCTAAAGCCAAGGGAGGAAGACCAAGGCTTTTGATTGCAATACTAATGGCGTCTGTTACACACGCAGGATCGGGATTAATCCGAGCCAAAACTCGAATGCCCAGTAACACACTGAGCAAATGATGCGCGCCCTGCTTCGCATCAATCTCGACAGAATCGACAGATTGCATGAGGAAGGTTTGCAGGCGGCCTTCAAAAAAACTGCGAATGGACTCGAACTCTTCTGCGACGGCCTGTCGCAAATCCGTGTCTTCTGCATTTGCTTCGAGGGCAGAATTCACCAGCAGACACCCACGCTGAAAAGGATCGTTCAGTGTGCGACTCAACACCTCTGCAAAGAACCCAGTTATGGCCATTCCAGCGTTTGGCAGAGCTTCAAGACGCCGAATTCGATCACGCACACTGCACTCTAGATAGTGCACGAGGGCGCGACGATAAAGACTACGTTTGTCGCCAAACGCGTTGTAAAGGCTTGGCTGATTGAGCCCTGTGCGATTGACGAGGTCTCGGGTCGAGGTGCCCTCGTAGCCTTGCGTCCAGAACGCTTCAACGACTGCTGTTAAAACAGTCGACTCATCGAATGTACGGGGACGGGCCATGGTTTTCGCACGCGTTTGAGAACTGTCGTTGACCATAGCACAGGTTTTGTATCGGTCACTACAAAATAAATCCCACACCGCCGAGCTTCATTGACCAGAGATGCGCACGGAAGAGTGTTCGAATGGAAGAACACGAACTGGTCAATTTCGGTAGACCTGCCTTTTGAGAGGCGAAGATCACTCTTTACCAAAATGATGAGTATGGGCGAGTAACGAATCGGGTATCCCGTCGCGAATCAATACGCCCTCTTCTATCCAGGCTTGGGTTGACTGATAAGCACGCTGCAGCAATTGGTCTGTCTGGTTGAAGTCGAACACTGAAGCGTCCAGTGGGCACAACGGCGGGACGACATGGATGGCTGCGCGTGCGCGGTACAACTCGATGTCACGCACCAGTTGACGCATGCTCATCAAATTGAGCGTGTGCAAGGCCAGCGCAACGAGTCCACTGGGCGGACATGGGCAGGCACAACCGAATCCGGTAGGAAGAACCAGAACCCGTGTTGCCCCCAATGCCACCGCACTGGCAATCGGCGTATTGCTGCTGACTCCGCCGTCGACCAGGAACTTTTCTCCGACTCGCACGCTGGGAAACACAAGCGGAATCGCAGCGCTAGCGAGCAAAGCCTGTTCAGCACTGCCACTGGACAGAAGCTCTTCGGCACCGCTGAGCAAATTGGTGGTGACGACATAAAGCGGTAACTCGGTGTCTTCGATCAATTTGACCGGCAGTGATCTGCTCACTAAACGATGCAATGCGGATGCGCTCAGCAAGTGCCCACGTCGATTAACAATACCCTTGAGGGTATCGAACGCCGAGAACGGAAACACATCTGACTTACGCAGACTGCGCCAGAAGTCCGCGAGTTCGCTCACGCCTTTGGCATTCGGTCTGGCTGCGAAGTAGGCACCGTTGATGGCGCCGACCGAAGCTCCAACCACCAGGTCGAATGAAACCTTAGCCTCAACGAGCGCCTGTAACATGCCGACTTGAACCGCGCCAAGGCTCCCACCACCAGCAAGTACAAGAGCAGTCTTTTCAGTTGGCATAAACGTACCCTCATCGATAACGCCCCTCTGACGTTACAAGCCTAGCTGGCTGGCGACATTGGCTACGAGAATGATTTTGACTCTACGTAAGCCCATCAATGCTGCTTCGAGCTTTGAGTCCACTCTTCGACGTGTTCAGCTTTTTTATTAAGGCGTCAATTTGTCGGGGTCAATTCAAGCTTTTCGGATGGATGCTACCTGCCTGAGAGGCATATTGGACGTACGGAACGCTTCGCCCACCTCGAAGGAGCGTCGTGTTTTGAATGAGCGTCTACACTCGATCAAATGGTTATGACGTTATTCCTATTTGGAGTCTCCTCCAATGCAAGCCGCACCTGACACAACCCGTGCTGCTCCTGTGGCCCCACAAAGCAGCCATCCAGCCTGGTTGAGATTGGCCCATTGGCTAAACGCTTTGGCGGTGTTGGTAATGGTCACCAGCGGATGGCGTATCTATAACGCCTCTCCCCTTTATGACTTTAATTTCCCCAAGTCGATTACCTTGGGTGGTTGGCTGGGGGGCGCGTTGCAATGGCATTTCGCAGCAATGTGGATGTTGGTCGTCGTCAGCCTTTTCTACTTACTTTTCAATCTTTTTAGCGGCCGCCTGTCGCGACGTTTTTTTCCTGTATCACCTAAAGGCTTTTTTCATGACCTGTGGTCTGCACTTCATGGGCGATTGGGGCATGACGATATTGGCCATTACAACCACGTGCAGCGTGTGGCGTATCTGTTTGTGATGCTCGACATTACAGTTCTGGTGGTTTCCGGGTTGGTTCTGTGGAAGTCGGTTCAGTTTCCGCTACTACGTGAACTGCTGGGCGGCTACGACAGCGCTCGGCATGTGCACTTCATTGCGATGTCTCTGTTGGTGGCATTCATCGCAG
This sequence comes from Pseudomonas sp. ArH3a, assembly GCF_022648765.1. Classification (NCBI taxonomy): domain Bacteria; kingdom Pseudomonadati; phylum Pseudomonadota; class Gammaproteobacteria; order Pseudomonadales; family Pseudomonadaceae; genus Pseudomonas; species Pseudomonas sp. ArH3a. Next base: position 3,554,806 of record NZ_CP080330.1, on the reverse strand, counting down.
TGCATTTGGTGATGGTCGCGCTGGTTCCAAAGACGTTATTGGCCATGATTGCCGGCCGCAAGGAGCGCGTATGAGCAAGCGTGAGCAACGCCCAGGGCTGGATGAGTCGTCCATTTTGAAGGATGCACGGAAAATTATTTCGCTCCAGGTCGAAGATCGCTCACGGCGCTCCTTCCTGCTGCGTAGCTTGACCTTGGGCGGTGTCGCCATGCTGTCCGGCTGCAATATCACCGATAACGATCACGTTGAAACGGCGCTGTCCTCCATGTCGCGCTTCAATGACAGGGTGCAGGGCTGGCTGTTCAACCCGAACGCCATGGCCCCCACCTACTCAGAGTCGATGATTACGCGGCCATTTCCCTTCAATGCCTTCTACGGCGTCGACGAAGCGCCTGCCGTCGATGAAGACACCTACCGATTGGAAGTAACCGGCATGGTCGCCGACAAGCACAGTTGGAGGCTTGAAGAACTGCGTGCCATGGCCCAAACCGATCAGATCACCCGGCACATCTGTGTCGAGGGCTGGAGCGCCATTGGCCGATGGGGAGGCGTGCGCTTCAGTGATTTCCTCAAGCGCATTGGCGCCGACACCGACGCAAAGTACGTCGGCTTCAAATGTGCTGACGATTACTACACCAGTATCGACATGGCCACGGCGCTGCATGCGCAAACGCTGCTGACGCTGACCTACGACGGTGCCGTACTGCCGCGTGAATATGGCTTCCCAATGAAGCTGCGCATGCCTACCAAGCTTGGCTACAAGAACCCAAAACACATTCAAGCGATTTTCGTCACTAATACCTATCCGGGTGGTTACTGGGAAGACCAGGGCTACAACTGGTTCGGTGGTAGCTGACGCCTATGGCAACCCCATTGCGCAGCCCCGGCTGCGCTTATTCGCAACCTGAGTCTCAAGGAGCTTCACTATGAAAAGGTTAACTACTGCAATCCTAGGTATTTGCCTGGCAGCGGGCGTCGCGGTTGTACACGCCGAAGATACGATGAGCAAAGACACGATGAAGAAGGACGCGATGTCCCAAGATACGATGAAAAAGGACACGATGAAAAAGGATGAAATGCACAAAGACTCCATGGGTAAGGACACGATGAAAAAAAACACCATGGGCAAAGACACCATGAAGAAAGATTCCATGTCCAATGACGGCATGAAAAAAGACGACATGAAAAAGAATGACATGTCTCAGTAACGCGGGGCATCGCAGGAAAATTATACTGCGTCTGGAAAACCCGCCTCGGCGGGTTTTCTCGATGGCGCTTAAAGGTGCAATTTCAGGGGGTTGCTTTCAAGCGTACCGCCCATAGCGGCGAGCCCCGTCTGATCCGTTGAACCGCGATCCGTTGCGTGTTCAGTTCGCCCACCCGTCAGGGTCAGATCCTTGAACTCGCTCGAGGTGATTTGGCCACCCTCGAAGGTTTGTGGAAGCAGCCGCCATCGTTGGCGACCAAAATCGGAAGTTTTCGAGATTTTTGACTTTACCGGTCAGTACCAGCCGGCCCCACTCGTCGACGGCGTGGTTGTCACTGTCCGAAGGAATCATAGAGCTGCCGACGTGGCGTCCCTTGCCAGGGGCCAGGGTAAGACCCAGCAACCCCAGGGTATCAACACCAAAACCATCGGTATATCCCGACATGAACTCAAATATTAAACCCTGAGTCCACTCTTCGGTTTTCGAAGGGGCTGCGGTGCCATCACGGTTGTCGTTATTGAAGTAGAAGTTCCTCACTCCCAAGGCTGCGCCGCTATCACTTAGGAAGTCAGCAAACGCCTGGCTACTCAGGGCAATGCTGCCAAACACCAAAGGGGAGTATTTTTTATCCCGGCGAACGTCCCCTTACGCCGTTTACGTTAATGCCGTTCAATACCTAACGTTAGATTACGGTCATTAGTCGCGGTATGCAGGGCTGTGGAATGAAGGCCCATTTGGTTTTAACCGGATTCCCTCACGAAGTCTTTTCCATGGAATGTCCGCAGGATCAGCTGTCATGGGCCCAGGCGCTTTGGCAACGAGTACGTGGTCGGCAATCGGCGCGAAATCTGCCCGAAAATGAACAGAGCTTTTGTTGATCAGTACACTCATTTGCTCGGGTTCAATACCTGCGATCCGATACAAGTTCCTGTCCAGCATCTGACATTTACCAGAGCTGACAGCAACCCTCACTCCCTCGATTTTCAAGCATGCAACAGGCCCAACATCAACCTCCATACCATTCATCATGGGGCCTGCAAAACGACAGCGGCCATCGGATAGATGCATTACTTCAAAGCGCCCCTGCAGGGGGCTATCACCGGGTACACCCGACTGTCCCCCCAGCGCTATTTCAATGAAACCACCTACCCCGGCGGCAATGGCGGACTGAACTGCTGCCGGGTCATAAAGCAACCCAACGGCGGCGTTAGTAGCACCGTGTTTTATGAGTGCTTTAAGCATTCCCGTCGTATTCGAATCCCCGCCAGCTCCCGGGTTATCTTGAGTATCGGCAATGACGATTGGACGCTGGGCGGTTTCTGCTAATGCCATCGCTCGGAGCACGGCTTCATCCGGGAGCAGGAAAGGTACTTCCCACTGATCCTCCTCCCCTACTACCTTTTTATAAAGGACAGCGACAGCAGCCTTGATCTCTTGCCTGTCCGTTCCATAACCCCAGATAACCGGCCCACACTCCTCGAAATCAGCGGCCGGAAAGCCTGGAGTAAATGACAGTGAAAGGCCTTCGGACTCAAGGAGTTCTAACTGATCGTAAAGGCTTCGTGCTGGATCCATGAGCGTGCACATCCCGTTTATCGGGATCAAAAAAGGGAGTCGCAGGCTTTCGCAATGCAGTTTTCCCGACCGGAGCCGCAAATCAAGTAATTTGGCAGCTCGTGCGCCAGTATCAGCCATATCCACATGGGGATAGGTACGAAATGCAACCATTGCATCTGCGTGATTGAGCATCAACTCAGTAACATTAGCGTGTAAATCCAAAGATACGACTATCGGAATATCCTGGCCGACGACATCTCGTAGCCGAGCCAGGAGTGTTCCTTCTCCGTCGTCCGTATGTTCGGCAACCATAGCCCCATGTAAGTCTAGATATATACCGTCGATTGCTTCGTTTGCAGCGGCCTTTATGATTTCATCGGTAATGCGGTCGTAGGTCTCTTGTGTAACATGCGCGGATGGACTGGCTCCAGCCCAGATCACCGGGACTACTTCATAGCCCAAGCGCTCTGCTTCAATCAGAAACCCGCCTGCCGGAATATTAACATTCCGAAGCTCCAACATCTCAACGCCTCTTACCATCTGAGGAAAACCTTCACCCCTGACAAAATTCTCATATTCAGCTTTAGAGGGCGCGAACGTATTTGTTTCATGTTGAAAACCAGCGATCAGAATTCGATATGTCATGGCTATTAAACGCCTCGTTGAAATTTTTAGGCCGGCTGTGTAATGCAAACTTTTTGCTGAACACGTTGCGGCTTGTTGGCGGCAAGTATCAACGAACCCACTATTAGAATTGCAGCCATGACCAGAAGACCTGAATCAGAGTTGCCAGTGATGGACTTGGCATAACCGATCACCGTGGGACTGAGAAACCCGCCCGTTAACCCAATGGTGTTAATAACTGCGATACCACCCGCAGCAGTGTCACCTTTGAAGTATTGCGAAGGAATTGCCCAGAACACTGTATAAGCAACCCACATCATGGTCGTAGCCAGCGTCAAGAAAGTGAGTGCAAAAACAAACTCATTCTTGTAAATCACAGACCCCATTAAACAAATGGCTGCAACTAACGCCGGTACAGCGGTATGCCAACGCCGCTCAAAAAAGTAATCTGATGTACGACCAAAGACCAACATCCCTGCCATCGCACCCACATATGGAATCGCTGAGTACAGGCCGATCTGCATGACACCTTGAACGCCTGCATCCTTCAGAATGGATGGCAGCCAAAAGCTCATGGTATAAATTCCGCAAATCAAGCAGAAATAACCAGCCGCCATTAGATACACACGTGGGTCTTTTAACACTTGTACAAAAGAATGGTGGGCTCCCTGCCCTTCACCGATATGCGCATTCAGCACTTCTTTTTCACGCGCACTCAACCAAGGCGCGACCGAGGGTTTATCGCTAAGAACTTTCAGAGCTATGAGACCTAACACTACAGCCGGTAATGCCTCCAGAAAAAACATCCACTGCCATCCGGCTAAGCCGTGGAAACCTGCGAATGTGGTCATGATCCACGCGGACAAAGGCGCCCCAAATATGCCGCCCAGTGGCCCCGCGAGCATAACGATTGCCATCACTCTGCCTAACCGTTCACGGCCATACCAATAGGTAAGGTAAAAAATCATTCCGGGAGCAAAACCCGCCTCAAAGACTCCGAGGAAAAAACGCAGCACGTAAAATGATCTCTCGCTTTCGACGAACACCATGCATGCAGATGTAATGCCCCACAAAATCATTACCCGGCTGAGCGTCCTGCGCGCTCCGATCTTGGGCAATAGCAAATTGCTAGGGGTTTCGAACAGGGCGTAGCCTATGAAGAAAATCCCGGCACCAAGTCCATAAGCAGCGTCAGATAAACTTAGATCGCTTTGCATCTGAAGCTTGGCAAAGCCCACATTTACCCGATCCAGATACGCCACCACGTAACATAGAAGCAAAAAAGGTAATAACCGCCAGTCTATTTTCCGATATATGGTCGATAGCTCGCTCGATAGATTGATGCACCTTTGCATACTGCCTCCGCTGTAGGCGTTTTTATTGTGCGATTGATATTCAGGCGGAATGGCAAGGCAAGCAACAGCAACTTTTTGATGGTATCGTTGCTCTGAGGGCAACAGTCATGCAAAGGCAGGATTTTTTGTGAGAGATCTAAATCAACGCCGAATGCGGTATTTCTATGAAGTTCTGTCCAGCGGCTCCATTCGAGGGGCAGCCGAAAACCTGAACACGGCACCTTCCGTTATCACCCGGCAAATTCAACTTCTGGAAGAGGAAGTGGAAACGGTATTGTTTGAAAGGCAAGCACGTGGCGTGGTTCCCACTGAAGCAGCCCACCTTCTCTTGGAGTTCTGGCGCGGCTGCCAGGCACAACAGGAGCATTTTGAAGACCGCTTGCGAGGCTTGAAGGGGTTAAGGGAGGGTGAAATCCGCATCGTTACCAGCGAGGGGTTCATCGACTTGCTGATCGACAATGTACTGAGGGATTTCACTGCCACCTATCCTGGTATTCGTATCAGCCTGGATGTGCTTCCCGTCAAGAGCGTTCTGGAGGAGGTAGTTCAGAGCGCAGCACATATTGGCCTCGCGTACAATCCACCTGCGCATCCTGAGGTCACCTACCGCGCATCATCACAGCAACCTGTTCGATTGCTCATGCGATCAAACCATCCGCTTACGCGCCTCAGTGAACCTCTGAAATTCGAAGAGATAATGCGTTACCCATTAGCAGTGATGCCTCTTGAATACGGGTTAGGGCAAATTATTCAGCTCGTATCACATACAGAAAACCTATCCATCCAGCCGGCCATGGTGACGAACTCCCTCACAGCCCTACGACGCTACGTGATGAGTGGAGATGCCGTAACGATGATGAGCGAATTCTCTGCCTTTAACGATACGATCAGCGGAGATTTGGTCACTCGTTCAATCGATCATCCACTGTTCCAAAATATACATGCTCGCCTTCTAGTCAAACTAAGAAAACCCCAATCCGTGGGCGCAGAAGAACTTATAAAATGGATTAAAGAACGGATATTTATATTTAAGCAATAAAAGCCAACGATAAATTTATAAAATATCAGACCAATAATATTCTTCAAGGTCACATAAAAATCTTCAAAGCCATCACTATGGCTGGCAAATATCCTGTGTCAGAGAAGCGACGCTGCCTCAGTCTGGTCATACAATCCGCAGACGTTGCAACGCATCCAGGTGACGGGCCCAACATGGCGTCGACCCGACTGATCCCCGAGGTCATCTATCCCGTGGCGCGCCCAGGAGTTGTTGGTAGCCATGTGCGATTTTTCGCACTCTCCCGGCCTGGGCCAGCCTGGAGAACGGTGCGTACAACTCTCTGATGCCCGCACCGATATAACACAGCGCCTGCGTCAGTCCACCTTGGTCGAAGGAGGTAGCCAGACTTCAATCACACCTTTCTGGCCCTTCAAACCATCGGCCAAGGGAGCGACGATCCATGACTTCGCAGCGTCGATGGATTTCAGCTGGTTGGCACAGTCCTGTGAGGCTTGATCGTGATAGATCACTGTGGGCACTGAATAAGGCGTGGGGGCTCGGCGGTTCGCCCGCCGTGCGCTATCCACGACATCTTCCACAGGCGGGACTGAAGCGCCAAAGCTTCTCCAAGGCTCGCGCAGCGATCTGGCAAAATCCCGCAATTGAGGGCCATAGATTTGCAAGTAGACCGTATTGCCTTTGCAGATATTTGTTGTGTTCGCCAGCACGGAAGGCTCGGTCGTAGTCGTATTGCCCTCTTGAGGCGCAGCTTCCTCCGACATAGGCGAAGACGGCTCCAGCTCGGCGGGTGCTGGTACTGGTTCTGGTTCTGGTTCTGGTACGGGTTCTGGTACCGGGGCTGGGGCTGGGGCTGAAGAAGCCAGCTCGGATTCGCCTTGATCAACAGCGCTACGCCCAGGCGCCCAACAGTTCGCTGATGTAAGGGCCGTAGACGTGTAATCACGAATCCAGTACTGCGGCTCGCACTTAACCCTTGGCTCTTCTTGCAGGCACGCCGAGAGCGAAAAGTCATCCAGAAGCACTGTGCAGGAAGGGTGCGGGGATAACGTCTGCTTGCACGCTTGCTTGGTACGGCTGACCATCAGTTTCATCAATGGAGACTGCCGAAACGCATCGAGGTTATAGGCCGTACACGCCTTGTCGCCAGCCCGTAACAAGGCGGTCGCCATTTCCCCGAGCGGGTCATTGTCTGAAGAGACAACTGATCGGCCGGGGGGCGGCAGCTTGCCAAAAATATCGGTGAGTTCCTTGAGAGCAACGGGTTCGATTTCCCTCTGATCAACCCTGTGTGTCAGCTCAGAGTTGATCGCCTGCCAGCCAGCAAATCCAATGGAGGCCACCGCACCGAGACTGATAGAGGCCGTCACCGCACCCGTCGAAGCAATTCGCGATGAGAGTCGTTTGGAGGAAAATCGCAGCACCATGGCTCCGTCGCTTTCCTTGATCAGGATTGCCCCGTCGTCGTTGACAAAGTAATTCCTGGCGAACGCTGGCATGTCCTGCAGTTGCTCCAGATCAAGGTTGCGCCCCAGGGTTTGCCCAAGCTGGAAATAGCTCTCCCATTGCGCTTCGCTGAAAGACTGGTCGGTGGTCGGTTCCTGAGGAAACAAAGGGTTGTCAGACTTGAAATTAACCAGGTCAACCGGTGCCCCATTGCTCATGTTCGGCTTGACGATGATCATGTACCCGGAACGCCCGGTACGACGGTAGTCGATGCGGGCCAACGCCAGGCACGCTTCACTGTCAGGCGAAGCCAGTTCATTGAGCGAGCCGAATACCGCAGGCAGGTCTCGATCTGGTTGCCGGGGACGCAGAAAGGTAATCTCGGCCTGTAAATCAATTCGTGCCTTGCGCACCAGATTTTCCAGGTCGCCAAAGGCGTAGCGGGGATCGGCGCCACAATCGGCTACAACAATGACCTCGCACTCTTCGCGTAGCAACGCATAGGCCGCCGTGTTTTCAAAGTGCCCTCCATCGCTGAGAAACCAATCCTGACGCCGATCGCCGTCAAAACGCCCAAGTAATTCGCTTAGCAGCTGTCCATACTTGCCAACTCGTGGAGCCGCTGGTTGACCGCCCATACCGTGACTGTCCCACCAATACCCCAAGCGAATGCCGGACATCATCAACAGCGCCGCGATACCTGAACGGGTAGATTTACCGAGCCCTGGAGCGACGGCGGCACCGGAGATTGCTATCCATGCCCCCAAGCTCAATGACTGAGCCAGATTCCCGGGGTGCCAGCGATCGCTCCCGTGCATCAGGCACCCGCCGGGGCCAACGGTCAGTAGCGAGCCTTTTCTATCCTGATTGAACAACCCCCCCATCGGATCTTCGGTCTGGTTGACGCATACATTGATCAAGTGCACCGGCCCGCCGCCCTTGTGAGGTTGATAAGCAACCATACTCAAGTCATCGCCGTCATCCACCTGAGTAACCCGCAGTGGCAGAATCTGGCCGTCAGCAGGTGCGACACAGGACATCGACGACGTATTTTGCGCTTGAAACCTGTTGGGGTTGGCGGCCCCCAGATAACTACGCATCAAGCGGGCACGATAGAACGCATAGAGCGAAGATCGGTTGAGGAAGTCACGATTGGCAGCCGAAACTAAAACCATCAGTAACGGGGGAATGGTCAGCCAGGCGAGGTATTGCCAAGCCAATGAGAAATGCAGCCCCCCCAGGGACGAGTCGAACAGCACATTCGTGGTTGCCCGATGCAGCACACTGATCCAGAACACCAGCAAGGCACCGGTTAGAACAAACCCAAGTACATTGATCACCTCGATGACCACTCGCCGAGTTCCCGGGACCAGGCTTTTGGGCAGGTCAGAAATCATTGGCATGGCGGCCCTTAATGCGACCGTAACCAAGGCCAACATTCCCCCTAGCTGCCCTTGCGATGTTGGGTTTGAGTTGGTTAGAGACCAGGCCAGAAAATCAACCATGCCGAGAGCCAAAAATGCTACGGCGATCTTCAAGGTGACCGCCAGCGCTTGAGTCAGGCCATTGCGGGTACGGTCTGGATCTTTTTCGGACTTAATGCTCAAGCCTGTAGCAAAGAGGATTCCCAGAACCCAGGCGCCCATCAGCGCAAGCGCCACCGTGACCAATTCCGCAGGTAACTCCAAGCTACCGGTCCAGAGTGGTATGGCGTTGTTCAGCAGGGTGGTTGAATGACGTAGCAGAATCACAATGCCGACAACGGCCATTAGCGCCGTTATCAGGCGCTGCACGCCCAGGCTCTGCCCTTTGCGGGTGGGCAGCGCCCAATAGGTACAGGAAAGAATTGCGCCGATCCAAGCCAAGGGCACCAGTCCGATCCAGAGTGTGGGCCAACCGGATAACAAACCGATCAGATGCCGATCAAACCATGGCACAGGCGCGCAACCGCCACCCGGGGCAAGGCAATCGACCCATTGCCAGACAGCAAGGTCCAGACTGACCAAAAAACCACCGAGGATGATTGCCAGAAACGCCAGTTCAACATGCACGCCCAACAAGTTTCGACCGAAGTTCGCCGCGGCGAACAGAATGTCCTTCAGACCTCGGGGAATCAGGTAACGTCCGTTGGCACGCAGCCAGACTGCAAACCAACGCGTCTGCGCCTGTGCCAGTTCTTGCTCCAGCCTTAACGGGTCGGGCGTACTGGACTGCCCTTCGTTGTGGAACAGTTTGCCGATGGTCGAACCGATGTAGCCGCCACCGGATACGGTCGACATCAGATCGAAACGATGGAACAGTTCTTTCTCCGCCAACGCTTTGATCAAGCCGAAACAAAAAGTCGCACTACGAATCCCCCCGCCTGACAACGCTAACCCCCAAGGGCGAACCGACAGTGTTTTTTTAACATCCTCAGGCAAATTTTCACGTCGTATCTGATACAGGGCTTGTAGATCTACTCCCTTTTCATCTTTGTGCGACGAGATATTGTCATTCGTCATATTTTCACTCCTTGTCAGGCGGCGTAGATGATTGAAGTCCTATCCAAGCGTAATAGGCGAGCACGCTGATATCGACTTCTAACACTCAACTTACTTGTTTAACGCGACACTACCCTGCCGCGCCCCAAACTATTGATTAGTTCACTATAGGTGAGCGCGATACTGCTTTTATAGTTTTTCGAAGAAAGCGTTAGCGCCAATAGTTTGGATGGGGACGACATAAAATACTGTGTGTAAACGCTGTGTCACACAGGCGCGACACGACAACAACACTACTCATGGATTTCGATACGCTGTGAGCGCGGGATGAACGGGCCGACAGCGTCTTACATCAGTATTGATTAGCCTGTTTGACCGGGCAATTACCCCTTATTGCCCGGCCGATTTAACCTTTGGCCTACCCTCTCATTGCCCATTGGTCTTTATGAAATGCCGGTCACTTTCAGGGAGCGTCGATAGAAGAATCATCTGTTTGAGGAATTCTATGATTTGCGGCTCACCGATATCGTTGTGGTTCTTGATCAAGTCACCGCTCACGCTCACGTTCATATAGGGATTTCTATCTCCCAACTGAGTGCGCTCTAGAGTGAGGCCCGCAATCGTTAACCGTGTACTCGGTTGTCCACCGGCTGCCCAGGCTTTCATAAGGGGTTGTGTATCGGGATGACCAGGCGCTGCCTTATACAACTCATGGGTGATGTAGGGCTGGTAATGCCCGACAGTCGTGAGGTTCTTCTTGTCCCAACCATCTCTCTCGAACACCGTGTTAAAGCGTCGGCCCAAAGGAAATAATACTCCGGTGGCATCGTCCGCCTTAGAGGTGAGGATCACTTCTACTGGCAACTGCTGCGCGGGGAACCAAGTGCGGCGGGAAACGATATCGTGCAAGCCTGAGTAGCGTTGGGCTTCAAATGCCGGATTAATCAGCACCACTAGGTTGCCGAATCCCTCTACGTCCAGCTGACAGCCGTAGTCGCCCCCCTTTGTGCGTATGGCACGGTCCTCAAGGATCTGCCCAATGGACGACTGCACCACCAGCCCACCAAAGCTGTGCCCGATGACAACCAGTTTGGTTTGACTGGTTATATCCTGTCCTGCGGCGATATGTTTTCCGCAGCGGTTTTCCTCAGTGGACTGGGTATTCCCGGCGCCGCTTTTACTCTTGGCTTCGAATGCAGCATCGCGGGCCTTGCTGTCCTGGGTACGCTTGATTAGTTCTATTCGGCTGAGCAGTTCAGTCACTTCCCCGTGGCCTACCTTCTCTGCAGTATTTTTGCGATCCCAGAAGGTCACGTTATTAATCGGACCTAGCGCCAGAGAGTCACCTCGCCAACCGACATAAACGCCGGCGACCTCCCTGGCAGGTCGTCCAGAGGCAGCCTCTGCCACCGCTAGGTTAGCCAACACGGTACGGAACGTGTTGATATTGCCATCTCCCTCCTCTGACGAGTGGTGCCAGCCATGGACGAAAACCACTATCAGTAAGTCCTTGGCGGCGGCCTCAGTATTCAGTTGATTGATCACGGCCTCCATCCCCTGACGCTGCCACAGATCGCCCTGATCGTTAAATTCGACAAAGCCTAGAAGATAGTCACCTGGAGAGGCGCTGGTGCCGGCGTGCCATTGCAGAGTTGCCTTCGAGCAATCCGCCTTATTTGTTGCACATAACGTGTTCTCAGTTCGATACGGCATATACGGTGCGCAGGCCCCAAGGACCATGACTAGGCACAGAGTGGCGGCAGCGGCGATAGGCTTCATTGGCAGCTCCTGTATCGGCGGTAATACTGTAGAAGAAGCACAGGCTCCCGAAAGTACCGTCGTGTTCGGGCAGTCTTGCCAAAGTCGACAAGTCACTCACTTGGTTATATTCAAGAGCGCTCATTTTCTCAGGCACTGGCCACTTCCATTACTTGGCTTTGGATTCAACGATAGAAGCAACGGATATCCAAGATTAGTGTTTTTTGCGATATACATAAGTCCAGATCAGCACGATCTGTAGCGCGTACATGAGCTACGTACAGAACTTTTTCGAGTCTAAGCGTGGGGCGCGCCTACGCGTTCCAACACTCATCACCTGAACTTAACAGGGTTGCATCCCATGCCTTTACAGGTAGATGAGCTTTTCGAATAGATCCTAAGGTTCTGCCAGTTGTCTAGCGACAGTGACTACAAGACCACTCAATCTTTTCGAATAGGAAACTCCAAGCGAAAGCGCGTTCCTGATTGACTGCTATCTACGGTCACCCGGCCGCCATGCAGGTGCATGATTGAGCGAACGATCGCTAACCCCAAGCCACCAGAATCGTCCGGCTGATTACGTGACGGGTCGCACCGGTAAAAGCGTTCAAACAGTCGAGGTAGATGTTGCGCTGAAATCGGCTGGCCTTGGTTGTGCACAGTGACTTCAATCCTGTCCTCACACATCACACTGCTAATCGTCACGGGCGCAGCGCGAGCCCCATAACGCAGTGCGTTGGCGAGCAGGTTAGCCAATGCTCGACGGATCAAGGCCGGGTCAGCCCGCAACTGATCATGGGCTTGATTGATTAGCGTGACATCACGCTCTTGCGCCACGCCTTCAAAATACTCACACAGTTGCCCTACTAGATCGTGCAGGTTGATGAACTCATCACTTACAGATGCATGCGACTGCTCAGTACGCGCGAGAAACAGCATGCTGTCGATCATTCGCGCTAGACGCTCATACTCTTCCTGATTGGAAACCAACAGGTTCTGATAGTCCTCGATTGAACGACCATACCTCAGGGATTGTTGGGTATGCCCCATCAGGTTAGTGAGCGGGGTACGCATCTCATGGGCGAGGTCCTCTGAGAATCGTGATAGCTGGGCGAACCCGTCTTCAAGGCGTGCAAGCATTTTATTAAGCGCTTGGCTGAGCGCTTGCAGTTCACTCAGTTCGTTGAACTCATCCAGCCGCAGATGCAGATGGTGTACATCAATTGCGGCAGCGCGCTTTGCCAGCAGGCGCACAGGTCGTAAGCCTCGCTGACTGACCCACCCACCGAGCACAAAAGCCAGCAGCGCGCCGAGGGACATCGCGAGCCAAAGCTTGAGTCGGTAAGCGCCCAGCATCTGCTCGCGCTCACTCAACAACTTGCCAGCGATCAGGGTCAAGCCGCGACCACCCTGCATGACATGCTGCCAGGCAAACCGCACCGACACTGAAGAGTGGCCGTCACCGAGCTGAGCCTGGGCTGCGGCAGGTAACTTGGGCAAGCTCATGCTTACGGGGTTGATCTCGATCAGCACCTGGCCAGTGTCATCGACAATCCACAGCAGATTGTCGCGATTGCCCAGCATGTTTTCGTAGAGCTTGGACCGATTTCTGAGTTGCTCGATGCTGACACTGTCGTTGATCAACGCCTGCATGCGCTCCAGGCGCCCAAGCAGGGCCTGGTCATCGCGCCATGCGATTTCTCGCTGTAACGACTGATATAGATAGAAACCAATGGTGCCCAGCAGCAGCGCACTGACTAACGCGAACATGACCGCCAGGCGCAAGCTCAGGGCACGCGGAAACAGGTTCAGGATTGCACCTCAAGCATGTAGCCGATGCCACGCACGGTGTGTATCAATTTAAGCGGGTAAGGATCGTCAACCTTGGCGCGCAGTCGTCGGATGGCGACATCGACCACATTGGTATCACTGTCGAAGTTCATCTGCCAGATCTGTGAGGCAATCAACGAGCGCGATAGCACCTCCCCTTCCCGACTGAGTAGCAGGTGCAACAGGGCAAATTCCTTGTTGGTCAGGGTCAGGCGTTCACCCTGACGCGTAACCTTACGTCGCAACAGATCCAGGCTCAGGTCTGCAACCAAGAACTGCTCGACCTCACGGGGCGGCCCCCTGCGCAGCAGGGTACGTACGCGTGCCAACAACTCGGCATAGGAAAAAGGCTTGACCAGGTAATCATCGGCCCCTGACTCAAGCCCCTTGACCCGATCCTCCACAGAGTCCCTCGCGGTAAGAAAAAGCACCGGGGTTTGCCACTTGCGACGAATAATTTGAAGCAATTGCCATCCGTCCAGGCCCGGCAGCATGACGTCCAGAATGATCAAGTCGAACTCACTTTCCTGCGCCAGATACTGGCCCTCCAGGCCATCCAAGGCGACCTCAACCACGTAGCCCGATTCAGTCAGGGCTTTACGGAGGTAATCCGCTGTTTTCGCTTCATCTTCAACGACCAAGATACGCATCTTTTCCTCCCAAACAGGCGCATAGGCTAGCGCGCCCGACCGATTTGGCACATTACATCTTGGTAATCATGAGGCAATCATTCTGACGGAATGCACGGGTCATCATGTCTGGCGATGACTCAGCCAGACAAAACAAAGGAAAAAGCATGCGTATAAGCCTATCGACCTCATTGCTGATGTCACTCGCAATGAGCTCTGCGCTCGCCGTTGCAGCCCCGGACCAAGTTGTGCAGCGCAACGACGTGTCACTGGCAATGGCCAATGATTTGCTAAATGCCGCGCTGGCCGCTTGTCATGCCGATGGGCGTACAGGTGTGGCTGCAATTGTCGACCGTGGAGGCAATTTAGTCGCCCTGCAGCGCGACGATGACGTTGGCCCACATAACACATTAGCCGCCCAACGTAAGGCCTATACCGCCCTATCGACCAAGACGCCAACACGACTATTGGCAGAGCGTGCTCGCAGTACACCCGATGCTGAAAACCTCAACACCGTGGATGAGCTATTGCTGCTGGGCGGCGGAGTGCCGTTGTTGTTTGAAGGGCAAGTCATTGGCGCTATCGGAGTGGCCGGTGCCGGCGGGGCAGCATTCGATGAAGGTTGCGCATTAGTCGCGATCAACAAAATTTTACCTGCTGTTAAAAACTAAGGACATCATCATGACTGTATTAAAAGCGCTCTTCGCTGGCGTTGTATTGAGTGTCGTCTCGTCACTGGCGTCAGCGGCAGCAAACCCGCTCAGCGTGCATGTACTCAACTTACAAGATGGTTTGCCGTCGCCGGGTGTCAATGTCACGTTGGAAAAACAGGACGGCAAGCGCTGGGACATGCTCAACAGCGCTGCGACAAACGAGCAAGGTCGTATTCCCGGGCTGTACCCCGATGGCCGGGCTCTGGAGAAAGGCACCTACCGTGTCACCTTCAAAACCGGTGAGTGGTTCAAAGCTCACAAAATCTCAAGTTTCTTTCCGGAGGTACCGGTCATTTTTGAGGTAGACGGTACCCTTGCGCACTACCACATCCCATTGCTGCTCAGCCCCTACGGTTTCTCTACCTACAGAGGGAATTGAGTTTCTACCAGACACAGAGACAAGGCCGCCCCTGATTTCATGGGCGGCATTTCTGCTTAATTATTTTGCATCACCCTCTTGACCGTGACCTGCATCGCACCGTTGGACCCATTCACGTCGTAGCTGATGATTTCAGCCCTTCGCCGCGAACCTTAATGGGCCTGGCCAACGCCATCACGCCCCGCTTTGCTGATAATCGCCGGTTGGGAGCGCCCCCTGAACGTAAACACCTTCGCATAGCTTGCCGCCACGAACCTTGATATCGAAGGCACCGCCGATCCCTTCACAAAACTGGGATTACCGTCCGAAGCGCGGTGAAAGAACAGTGCCCATTGTCAGTCTGTTTATTTCGGCATATCTTGTGTAAAACTTATACAAGGTCATGGTCGATGTACAATAAAATGAATTGGCCGCTGACGCTGTACTTTGACGGTGAATGCCCGCTGTGTGCGCGCGAAATCAAGCTCCTGCGCGGACATGCCGTAAAGGATCGACTGCTTTTTGTGGACATCAGCAGCGGTGCATTCGACGCCAAGGCACTTGGGTTTACGTTCGAGCACATGCAGTCCTCGCTGCACGCCCGTTTTGCTGATGGACGCTGGGTAACCGGTCTGGACGCCACCCTTTGGAGCTGGCGAGCTGCCGGTTTGGGTTTTTGGGCAACGCCACTGACGTGGCGTGCATTGCGCCCGTTGTTTGAGTTCGGCTATCGCCTCTTCTGCCGCTTACGTCCCCATTTGGCGTGGTTACCTCACCCAGATAGTGGCCGTCGCTGTCTCGATAACCGTTGCGCGGTGCCGGCGCCCAAACCCGCGTCAGACGGGCAGCCCACGTTGAAAAAAAAGCAGCCCTAGAAAGCCTCGCCTTGTCATGGCCCCGACAAAAAGCCTGGGTCATGGCTGATCTGGCGAACCCTGTGTTATCTGCGTCAGATCGTGCGCAGCAGATACTCTCCCACCGCCAAGGATTGCCGACACATCAAGCGCAGCAAGGCTGCGAGGAATAAAGATGAACCCATCATTAGCCGAACATTACCGTGAAATTCTCGTCGGCGTAGGCGAGAACCCTGAGCGTGAAGGACTGCTGGACACACCCAAGCGCGCAGCCAAAGCGATGCAGTACCTGTGCAATGGCTACACAATGAATCTGGAGGAAGTGATCAATGGCGCATTGTTCGAATCGCAAAACGATGAAATGGTCATCGTGCGCGACATTGAACTGTATTCATTGTGTGAGCATCACATGCTGCCCTTCATCGGCAAGGCTCATGTAGCGTACATCCCCACCGGAAGGGTACTGGGCCTGTCAAAGGTGGCCCGAGTGGTGGATATGTTCGCCCGTCGCCTACAGATCCAGGAAAACCTTACCAAACAAATTGCCGACGCCATTCAGCACATCACCGATGCCGCCGGCGTGGCGGTGGTCATTGAGGCGAAGCACATGTGCATGATGATGCGGGGCGTGGAGAAACAAAATTCGGTGATGACCTCATCGGTAATGCTGGGCGCCTTTCGCGAGTCCTCCGCTACGCGTCACGAGTTCCTGCAACTGATAGGACGACTGGGTTAACACCAACAAATCGCATCAGACCGCAGGAGAGCCTAGATGAACAGTCCCTTCAAAATGAACTCCCTTGGTGAGGGCTACCGTGCCCTCGTGATAGGCGCCAGCGGGGCGCTCGGCTCGGCTTTTTGTGAGTTGCTCAATCAGGACCCGCGGTGTGCGTCTGTGCGTGAGTTGGGGCGCAACAGTGTTCCATGCCTCGATTTGGAGGATGCCGACAGTATCGCCAGAGCGGCAGCCGAATTGACTGAAGAAGCACCGTATCAGTTGATATTACATGCCGCAGGCCTGCTCCATCGCGACGAAATAAAGCCTGAAAAAAGTTACTCCGCGATTGATGCCGATGCGTTGCAGTCGGTATTTCAAGTCAACACGTTTGGGCCTGCTCTGGTTTTGCGTCACTTCCTGCCCTTGCTGGACGCTCATGGCGCAATGGCGATGCTTTCTGCCAAGGTAGGCAGCATTGGCGATAACCGCTTGGGTGGCTGGTACGCCTATCGTGCCTCCAAGGCAGCACTGAACATGCTGATTAAAACGGCCGCCATCGAACTGGCACGAACGCGGCCTCAGACCCGCTTGTTGAGTCTTCATCCTGGCACCGTCATTTCGGGCCTGTCACACCCCTTTCGTGGTGCCTCTGCAGCCAGGCCGGCCAGCATTGCTGCCCACGAGTTGTTATCTCTGATTGACCGCTTGGCGCCTGCCGACAGCGGTAATTTCTTCGCTTATAACGGAGAGCGCCTTCCCTGGTAGCCGGGCTGAAAAACGCTCAAAACGCCCAAGTTGCCCTAGAATGATATGAAACTCACCGGGCCCTGAAAATGATAGACGCAGAACTGCTAAAACTGATGGTTGAAACCTCGAATGACGGTATCGTAATTGCCGAGCAGGAAGGCGATGAGAACATCCTGATCTACGCTAACCCCGCCTTCGAGCGCCTGACGGGCTACAGCATTGACGAAATTCTGTATCAGGACTGTCGCTTCCTGCAGGGTGATGACCGAGACCAAGCGGGCTTGGCCGTTATCCGCGAGGCAATAAAGATGCATCAGCCTTGCCGGCAAATCATCCGCAACTATCGTAAGGACGGTAGTGCTTTCTGGAATGAGCTGTCGATTACTCCAGTATTCAACGACGCGGATCAACTTACCTACTACATCGGCATCCAGAAGGACGTTAGCGTCGAATTTCAGACTGGCCAGCGCGTGCGCGAACTAGAAGCAGAAATCGCAAGCTTAAAAGCTCAACTGGCTCAATCGCAATGCGAACCCGGACGCTGATCACGCTTGAATGGCGGCCTGAATGAATACTCAATTCACCTCAGCAACCGCTATTGCTCGGGGAATGGCAGTGGCGCATCCCCATCACGGGGCACGGCAAAAACATTGAGTGTCATCGCCACAAATGCGTAGTAACCGTAGACACCTATCAACTCGACTACAGCAGGTTCGCCAAACGTACTGACGGCGTCGGCGTACAGCGCATCATCAACACGACGATACTCATAGATCGCCTTCCCAAGACGATAAACGATAGGTTCGTCATCTCGCTGGAACGCGGGCAAAGCCTGCTGTTTGAGAGATTCGATTTCGCGCTTAAACGATTGATCATCTAAAACCAGAACACTGGGTGTGCACATCTTGCCCACTACTCGCTAATGACGTTAAGTCAAAATTCTGGCGACTCGACATCACCGCACGTACACCAAGCTCTCCCGCACTTTCAGGTCTTTACCTGATGGGAGAACTCCACCCCGCCCCCTATTTTACTGCCTTGCCGTCCAGTTCCAGGCGCTTTGCGCCAGGAGCCTCGGGCGACTCTTTCTAGCAGGCGGTGGGAGGCACACGAACCGATGCACAGTGATCAGCAACAGAACGGCTCTTCGCCTAGCAGCGGGCAACCTCTGAAAAGTGACAGTTTGCGCGACAGCGCCATGTTTGCAGCGGCACAGGCCGAAATCGATAAGCTCAATAATATTCACGCGGTTGAACCCGTGGATTGGCAGCGGTTGTCGACGCTCTGTGAGCTTGTTCTCAACAACGAAGGCAAGGACCTGCGGGTTGCCATTTGGCTGTTGTGTGCATGGACCAAGTTGCGTGCAATGGCAGGACTCTGCGCGGGTGTGCACCTGCTTAAGGAGATCGTGTGCCTGCATTGGGACGCCGTGACGCCACCCTCTTCGCGTTTGCGCGCTCGGCGTAATCACGCCCAATGGCTGATCGAGTGGTTGGACAAGACCTTGGTAGAACCTTTCAAACCGCTGGACAGGCTGGCGGCTGAGCGCCTGATCAGCGATTGGGATGCAATCGATGCGTTATGGCGTATGAAGGACGACCAAGCGCCCAGCTTTGCCAAATTGCGTCGTCGCCTGGAACAAATACCCTGTGTTGAGGCGCAGGCGCCCCAACAAGTCACAGTGCAGCCAGCTCAAGAGCCCGAGGTTGCTGACGTCCCAATCAGTGCCCTCCCCGCACTGGCCGCGTCGGACGTAACCTTATTGGACAGCGGTGACGCTATCAACACCATCGACAGCAGTGTCGAGAAGGTGTTCGAGTTGCTGGGCCCGGTGCAGTCCCACTGCATGGATCAGTTTCCCCTACTGCCGTTGGCCTATCGGCTGAATCGTCAGGCGGCGTGGATCACGCTCGACGAGCTGCCTCCCAGCCAGGGGCAGGCAACTCGCCTGCCAGCTCCGCCGCTCACGCTGCGAGACAGTGTCCTGCGTTTGCAGAGCAGCGCGAAGCCGTTGGAGGTGGTGCGCTTTTGCGAAGCTCGGCTCAGCAGTTATCCGTTTTGGCTCGACCTGAATCGCGTCAGTCACGCAGCGCTTGTGAAGGCTGGGGCCAGTGCTGCTGCCAGAGCCTTGGCGCTGGAGGTGCAAGGGCTGGCGGCCCGACTTCCGGGAGTGGTCGAGTTGACCTTCGCTGACGGTACGCCGTTTGCCGATGGCCCCACCCGGGCGTGGCTGGAAAGCCTGGCGCCGTCTACCCCCGTGGTGCCCGCAAACGATCGCATTGAGGCCTGTATAGACGCCGCGCGACACATGGCCAATGAGGGGCGGCTTAACGATGGCTTAGCCGAGCTTCAGCGCTGCATTACCTACACCGCCAGTGCGCGCGACCGTTACAGGCTGCGCGCCTCGCAGTGCGTACTGGTTTATCGGTACGACCCACACCCGGATCTGTGCATTGCGTTGGAGGGGCTGCTGGCGCAGGCCGACGAGCTCAACCTGGAGCAATGGGAGCCGGAACTGATCAAGCCACTGCTGCAAATGATGCTTGAGCACAGCGCCTCGCTTGAATGGTCCCGGCGCTTGTCGCGCCTCGATCTCGACGGCTTCTGGCGCAAGCGCTGTGGGCAACGTGCGGATTGCGCCAACGACTGAACCCGTGACAAGACGCGACCGCGTGTGCGAGTCGCCCACTGAGGAGAAACACCATGGCAAGTGACGGTTCTGTCGCGCCTAAAGAGCGCGTCAATATTGTCTACAAACCGGCGACAGGCGATGCCCAGGAGCAGGTCGAGCTGCCGCTCAAACAACTGGTCATTGGTGACTTCACCCTGCGTGAAGACGACACCCCTGTCGAAGAACTCAAGCCTATTCGGGTCGACAAGGACAACTTCACCGACGTGCTCAAAGGCCAGAACCTGCATCTGCAAATGTCCATCGCCAACTGCCTCTCGGAAGACGCTGCGCCGGATGAACGCCTGGCGGTGAATCTGACGTTCGAGTCGATTCGTGACTTTGAGCCGGATGCGCTGGTGGAACAGGTACCGGAACTCAACCAATTGATTGCCCTACGCGACGCACTTAAAGCTTTAAAAGGCCCATTGGGCAATGTGCCCGACTTTCGCAAGGCGCTACAGGCGTTGATCGAGGACGAAGGTGCACGTGCCCGCTTGCTCGGTGAGCTGGGCGTTGAGGAAAAGGAGTAGAGCCATGACTCAAGAAGACACCCAGACCCCGGCCGCGCAAATGCCAGCCACGCAACAGCCAGGCTCGCTGCTGGATCAATTGATCGAAACAGCCCGCATAAAGCCCGGCGACGAAGCCTACTCCGTGACGCGTCAAGGTTTGGAGGCGTTTGTCGCACAACTGCTTGAGCCCAGTCGCGCGGTTGAAAAAGTCAGCGCCAACCTGATCGACGACATGATTGCTGCGCTGGACGCCAAGCTGTGCCGTCAGGTCGACGCAATCTTGCACGATGAGCGTTTTCAAAAACTTGAGTCGTCATGGCGCTCGTTGAAATTCTTGGTTGATCGCACTGATTTTCGTGAAAACAACCGCCTGGAAATGCTCAGTGTGGCCAAGCAAAAACTCCTCGATGACTTTGAAGATGCGCCGGAAATCACCCGCTCGGGCCTGTACAAGGTGGTCTACAGCGCGGAGTTCGGGCAGTTCGGCGGCCAGCCGTTCGGCGCCATTATCGGCAATTTCGAGTTCAGCCCTGGCTCGCAGGACATCAAGCTGTTGCAGTCCATCGCGTCGGTATCAGCCATGTCGCACGCGCCATTTATTGCAGCAGCAAGCCCGCAATTCTTTGGTGTCGACAGCTTCTCCCAACTGCCCAACCTGAAAGACCTGCAGGCGGTTTTCGAGGGGCCGCAGTTCACTAAGTGGAATGCGTTTCGCGAGAGTGAAGACTCGCGATTCGTAGGCTTGACCTTGCCGCACTTCTTGCTGCGTACGCCTTACGGAGAAGAGACGGTGCCGGTCCGCAAGTTCCGGTACAACGAAAACGTCACGGCCAGCAACCGCGACTTCCTGTGGGGTAATGCGGCCTTCGCGTTTGCCAGCCGATTGTCCGACAGCTTCGCGCAGTATCGATGGTGTGCCAACGTCATCGGCCCGCAAGGTGGCGGTACGGTCAGCGACTTACCGATCTACAACTACGAAGCGATGGGTGAGGTGCAGACCAAGATCCCCACCGATGTGCTGATCTCCGAGCGACGCGAATTCGAGCTGGCCGAACAGGGTTTTATTGCGCTGACCATGCGCAAAAACACCGACAACGCCGCGTTCTTCTCCGCCAACTCTTGCCAGAAGCCCAAATACTTCGGCAATGACAAAGAAGGCAAGGATGCGGAGTTGAACTACAAGCTCGGCACGCAGCTGCCTTACATCTTCGTGGTCAGCCGCCTGGCTCACTACATCAAGGTGATCCAGCGCGAAAACATTGGTGCCTGGAAAGAGCGCGGCGACTTGGAGTCAGAACTCAACGGCTGGATCCGTCAATACGTCGCCGACATGGACAACCCAGCCGTGGGCGTGCGTAGCCGCCGGCCATTGCGTCAGGCGCAAATCAGCGTCAACGACGTCGACGGCGACCCGGGCTGGTACCGGGTCAGCCTCAAGGTCCGGCCGCATTTCAAGTACATGGGCGCCTCGTTCACCTTGTCGTTGGTCGGCAAGCTAGACAAGAGCTGAAGGCCCGCTGTTGCGCACGCTGCGGTCATTCGCCCTGACGATGGCCGCACCCTTTGAATGATGAGTTTATGAGGCCTCGGTGATGAAAGAAAAACGCCTGCTGGAACGCATTGGCGCCCTGCAGTTGGGCAGCGAACGCTCCCACCTGACCCAGGCTCAAGTGCTGCTGGACTCACTGATGGCGCATCTGAGTCGAATCCTCAACACGCGCCAAGGCAGCGTGCCGATAGACCCGGAATTCGGTGTGCCCGACTTCACTAACCTGGCCGGCAGTTTCGCCACTGGAGAAACCACGCAAATCATCGAGCATATGACACGCATGGTTGCGCGTTACGAGCCCCGCCTGAAATCCCCCTGCATCACGCTGGCCGAACACGGTCGCGAGGTACTGTCGTTGCGCTTCATGCTCGATGGACTGGTGGCGATCAATAATCGCGACATCCCCATTCACCTGTCGACCCTCGTCTCCTGTGACGGGCGTGTCTCACTGTCGATGCGCTAGGTGGACCATGCAGAACATCTACTATCAGAGTGAACTGAATAACCTGCGGCATCTGGCCGATGAGTTTGCGCAGCGCAACCCTGCCTTGGCGCCCTTGCTCGGCAATGGCTCGGCAAGCGATCCAGATGTAGAACGTCTGCTCGAGGGTGTGGCCTTTCTCACGGGCATGGTGCGTCAGCGACTGGACGATGAGTTTCCCGAATTTGTCCAGGAGTTGGCGCAGTTGCTCTATCCGCAGTACTTGCAGCCACTGCCGTGCATGACGCTGTTGCAGTTCGCGCCGCGTACGCCGCTCTCGCAGACCCTGCCTATCGACAGCGGATGCGAAGTGGCTTCCGTACCCATTGACGGCCATCGCGTGCGCTTTCGTAGCACAATGCCGGTCGACCTTGAGCCCGTCACACTCACCGGTGCGCGCTGGGACGGCGGTACCGCAGAGGGCCGCAGCCTGGTGCTGGACCTCGCGCTGACAGTCGCGCCCAATGACCTGAACACCGACAGCCTGACCTTCTACCTGGGGGACCCCTTCAGCGAAGCCTGCGCCCTCCTCCGCCTGCTGGACCAGCATGTGCGGGAAATACGCATCCAGGGTGAAGGCCTGCCGATGACGGTGCTGCCGGCAAGCTACATCCAACCCTGTGGATTTGATCGCGAGCACGCGCTGCTGCCCTATCCGGACACCGCGCACCCTGCTTACCGTGGCTTGCAGGAATACTTCGCGCTGCCGGAGAAGTTCCTGTTTGTGCGCTTGAGCGGTTTGCAGCGCTGGCGCAACCGAGGCGAGCGCACGCGCATGAGCATCAAACTGGTGTTCGACAAGGTGCCTTCTTGGGCGCCGCCAATAACCGAAAACAGCTTCATGCTCGGGGTAACACCGGCGGTCAACCTGTTCACCCAGGACGCGTACCCGCTGCGGGTCGATCATCGGCAAGCCGAATATCGCATCCAGCCTTCGAGCCAGCCCCAGCGCCAGCGCTTACGTATTCATTCGGTGCTGAGTGTCAGTGCTTACTCGGGAACCGGCAACGAAAAAACCTTGAAACCCTTTCACACCATTTACCAGCGCGATGCGTTCAACCTGCGTATACGCCAAGCCAGCAATGACATACGTGACTACGAGCACTTTATCAGCCTGCCGTATGCCGACCGCAAATCGCCGGAAGACCTCACCCTGTCGATTTCGCTCCTGTGCACCGACGGCCCAGCGCCGGAAAGCTTGCATCCCGGAGACCTCAACCAACCGATGGATAACACACCGGCACGCGTCACCCTGCGCAACATTCGCGGGATAACCGCCAGCCATCCGCCCAAATATCAGGACCCGTTGCTCTGGCGCATGCTGTCCCAGTTGAACGCCAACCACTTTAAGCTGCTGGATGCCGATTACCTCAAGAGCCTGCTCAAACTCTACCTCCCAAGTGCGGATGAAAGTGGGCAAGACGCCAATAACCGGCGCATCAATGGCATCGAAAAAGTCCTGGCCACTCAGGAGCGGCGCTTCATCAATGGCCTGCCCATCGAAGGTACGGTGGTCCATTTGCAGTGCCGCGGCGACCACTTCCTTGGGCCTGGCGGGCTCTACCTGTTTGGCGTAGTGCTTGATGAGTTCTTCGCAGGCTGTGTGGCGCTCAACAGCTTCGTGGCACTCAAGCTGTATGACAGTGTGAACCAAGAGACACTCTCATGGCCGGCGAAAATCGGTCGGCAACGCCTGCTATGACTCAGGATCCCCTGCTGGCCAAAGGTCGCGACTATGCTTTTTTCCAGGCATTGCGCTTGCTGCGCCTGCGCTTCCCAAACGATGAGGCCTTCAGCGACGGCGTGCGAATACGCCCAGACTTGGGCTTGGGGTTCCCCGAGTGCGACGTTTTAGCCATCGACCAAGACCCCAGTGGGCGCTACCACCTGCAAGCCAGCTTCTTTGGCCTGTATGGCGTGACGTCGCCGCTGCCGACGTTCTATACCGAAGACTTGATCGACGAGCAGTTACAAGGCCATAGCGCCGGCCGCGACTTTCTCGACATATTGCACGCCGCGCTGTACCCGCTGCTGTTTCGTGCCTGGGAAAAGCATCGCCTGTGGATGGCGATTGGCGAGCGGCGTGACCTTGGGCGCCTGAACCTGGTGCGCTCGCTGATTGGCCTGGCAGACGCCGACCCGCAGTGGCGCCAGCAGGCGCCGCAATTATTGCGCTACGCCGGCATTTTCAACCAGTTCCCACGCTCTGCACTGGGTTTGGAGCAACTGCTGCGCAGCACGCTGGACGGCGACCCCGTAGAGGTCGTGCCCTGTGTGCTGAGCCATGTGCCGATTGATGACCAGTCCCGCTGCCGGTTGGGTATGCAGAGCAATGTGCTGGGCCAAGACAGCCTGCTGGGGCAACAGGTCAGTGACCGCAGCAGCACCTTGGATATCCGTATCGGCCCACTGGACGCCTTGCGTTTTCACCTGCTGATGCCAGGTGCCACGCTCTACAAACGTATCGAACGATTAACTGCGTTGTACCTGCATACCCCGGTCAACTGTCGGCTGGTATTGAGCCTCAAGCCCGCACAACAGGGTGGCACCCGTTTGGGGGACGGCTGGCACCGCCTGG
Organism: Pseudomonas sp. ArH3a; assembly: GCF_022648765.1. Lineage (NCBI taxonomy): Bacteria > Pseudomonadati > Pseudomonadota > Gammaproteobacteria > Pseudomonadales > Pseudomonadaceae > Pseudomonas > Pseudomonas sp. ArH3a. The sequence continues at coordinate 3,529,720 of NZ_CP080330.1, read as the reverse complement.
GTACCAACACTTGGCTCGGCCACACGGTCAATCAGGGCAAGGCGGTATTCATGCTGGCCGGGACGCAGAGTCAGAGCGCCCAACCGAGGAGCGAAAAATGATCCAGGTAGAACTCAAGCCGCTGTTTGCAAGGCTCAACAGCTTCAGTAGTCAAGCACTGGAGAATGGCGCCGGCATGACGCTGGCGCGCGGGCATTACGAGATTACCCTCGAACATTTCCTGCACCCGTTGCTGCAAGACCCACAGGCCGATGTTGCGCTGATTCTGGCGTATTTCGAGGTGGACGCCTTGCGCCTGTCAGCTCAGATTGACGATAGCCTGGCGCAGTTCAAGCAGGGGAACCCTGGACGCCCGGTGTTTTCACCGCTGCTGACCGAATGGGTGCAAGACGCCTGGATCGCGGCATCGCTGATTGTCGGCAGCCCTTGCATCCGTACCGGAACGTTGCTGCTCGCGCTGATTACGCGCCTGGGCTACTACACGGCGGGGACCCGCTACGGCGAACTGCTCAAGGGTATTTCACGCGAGCGCCTGAGTAATGCGTTTGCCGATATCGTCGCGGGTTCCAGCGAAGGCCCATTAGCGCAGCTGCAAAGTGCGTCGCTGGCCGGCGGCGCGTCTGACGCCGGCGCCGGGGTCAATCGCGAAGACACCCTTGCACGCTTCTGCGAAGACCTTACCGCCAAGGCTGCCAGTGGTGGCATTGACCCGGTGTTCGGGCGCGACCAGGAAATTCGCCAGATGGTCGATATCCTCGCCCGGCGCCGCAAGAACAATCCCATTGTGGTCGGCGAGCCCGGCGTCGGTAAATCCGCCGTGGTCGAGGGCCTGGCACTGGCGATCCACCAAGGCGATGTGCCGGACTTTTTGCGCACGACTCGGTTGCTGAGTCTTGATATGGGTTTGCTGGAGGCCGGTGCCAGTGTCAAAGGTGAGTTTGAGCGTCGCTTGCGTGCCGTTATCGACGCGGTTAAGGCGTCCACTGTGCCGATCATTTTATTTATCGATGAAGCCCACATGCTGATTGGTGCCGGTGGGGCCAGCGGTGGTTCTGACGCCGCCAACCTGCTCAAGCCTGCGCTGGCCCGGGGGGAGCTGCGCACTATCGCCGCGACCACTTGGAGCGAGTACAAGAAGTACTTCGAAAAAGACCCTGCCCTCGCCCGCCGCTTCCAGGTGGTCAAGCTGGACGAACCGAGCGTGGCCACCGCTGTGCTGATTCTGCGGGGCCTCAAATCGCACTATGAAACAGTCCATGGCGTAAGCGTTCGCGATGATGCCATGATCGCCGCCGCCGAACTCTCCGACCGTTATATCACCGGTCGCTTATTGCCCGACAAAGCTGTGGATTTGTTAGACACGGCCAGTGCGCGCGTGCGTATTGGCCTGGACACGCGGCCCGCCGAGCTGGAACGCCTCGAGCGGCAGCAGGCGGCCTTGTCGCGTGAGCGCGAGGCCCTGGAACGCGATCGAAACCATGGCCATCCCGTAGACCCAGGGCGCGTACAGGCCATTGAACAAACACTGACTGAACTGGTTGTGGCGTACCAAGCGCTGGAAGTCCGCTGGCACGCTGAGCGTGCTGCGGCGTATCGCGTCCTTGAGCTGCGCGCACAGGGGCCACTCGTTAACGGCGCCGGCGCGGCATTGACCGAGGCCAGTGACAGGCTCAAGCACTTGCAAGGTGACGACCCACTGCTGTTTACAGAGGTCAACCCTGACGCCATCGCCAACGTTGTATCCGACTGGACCGGCATTCCCCTGGGCAAGGTTCTACGTGACAGCGCTGGCGGCGTAATGGCGCTGGCGGACAACATAAAAACCCGCATTCATGGCCAGGATGCTGCCGTCCAGAGCCTTTGCGACATATTGAAGGCGGCGCAGTCGGGCCTTCGCGATCCGCAACAACCATTAGGCGTGTTCCTGCTTGTGGGCCCTTCCGGTGTCGGCAAAACTGAAACCGCACTCGCAGTGGCCGATCACTTGTTTGGCGGTGAGCATGCGCTGACGACCCTCGCCATGAGCGAGTTTCAGGAAAAGCATACCGTGAGCCGCCTGGTAGGCTCGCCGCCAGGCTATGTGGGGTATGGCGAAGGCGGTGTGCTGACCGAAGCCGTGCGCCGCCGCCCCTACTCGGTGGTGCTGCTCGACGAAGTCGAAAAGGCTCATCTGGAGGTGGTCAACCTGTTTTATCAGGTATTTGACAAGGGCAGCCTGTGCGACGGTGAAGGGCGGCACATCGACTTCAGCAACACCGTGATATTTCTCACCAGCAACTTGGCGAGCGATGAAATCAGCGCGTTGTGCGCCGGCGATCGCCCGAGTGCCGACGCGCTTGTGGAGCGCATCCGACCCACGCTGTCGTTGCATTTCAAACCAGCGTTGCTGGCCCGCATGACCATCGTCCCCTACTTCACCCTGCAAGCTGAGCACCTAGTGAGCATTGTCGACTTGAAACTTGCGCGACTGGCTGCGCGCCTGCTGTCGTCGGCCAAAGTGCGCCTAAGCTTCAGCGCGTCGGTAGCCCGCACCCTGGCCGAGCGCTGCACGAGTGGGCAAAACGGCGCGCGCAACATCGACTTCATCCTGCGCACCAGCCTTACACCGCGGCTGTCGGACGTGCTGCTGGCGGCGTTGGCCGAACAGCGCGTACTCGCCGCCATCACGGTCGATGTGAACGTCAACGGTGAGTGGCTGATCGAGTCCGTGGCCAGCTGAACAATCAGGTCTTTACCCGAGCGCTAAAAAAACGAGCCCGCCCTACAGTGGCCCCGTGACTCGATTGCGCAGGTAACCAGGAGTTCAGACCATGACATCGACCGAGCTACCACTGTGCACGTTCCAAAGTGACGCGCTCGCCCTCGAACATCTGCTGGTTGCCAGCTGGCAGGGTGAAGATCTGTTATCGCGGCCGTATCGCTTCGAGGTGGTACTGGCGTCACTGGCTCCGTTGCTGAACGAAGACGCCATGCTCGGCGTTCCCGCACACCTGACGCTGTTTGACACCTTGGGCGCGGCGCATCCGTACCATGGCATCGTAACGTCGGTGGAGGTGCTGGACGCCGACGAGCTCTACCACTATTGCCGCGTGGTACTGGAGCCACGCATGAGCCGCTTGCGCCTGCAACGCTTCAGCGAAATCTGGCTGGATAAAAATCTGCCGGAGTTGGTGCGTGACATTCTCAAGCATGCCGACCTGACGCATGAAGGCCAGGGCTCGGACAGCACCAGCACGCAGGTCTTCGATTTCGACCTGCGCTTGCGGGACGACGACATTCCTCATACCCAAGCCAGCTTTACCTGCCAATACGAAGAGTCGAGTTTCGACTTTCTCTCTCGCCTGTTGGAATACAGCGGCTGCTACTACTTCTTCGAACAACAGGCTGAACAGGAAGCCCTGATCATTTGCAGTGACCGCAGCGCCCAACCCAGGTCCTTGATGCCGGTGCGCTACCGCCCCTTGGACACCGCGCTGAACAATGATCTGCAAGCGGTCGCCCACAGCTTCATTCGTCGTACCGTGGTGCAGCCGGCGCGCGTGGTGCTGCAAGACTTCTCCGCCAGCAACGCACAACGGTCGTTGCACAGCACCGCACCCGTGGCGGCCGGCTGCGTCGCCGGCAACGACCAGGCACCGGGCCCATCACCCGCGTTCAGCGGTGAATACGGTGTGTATGGCGAGCATTTTGGCAGTAACGATCAGGGTCTCTGGCTGGCGCAACGTCGCGCCCAGGCGTTGGGTTGCCGGCATCGGCTGTTTCAGGGCAGTGGTCATGTTGTCGGCCTTCGATCGGGTCGCTGCATGGCACTCACCGGCCATACCCACCCGGGTATGAATGCGGTCTACCAAGTGCTTGAGGTGCACCACAGCGGTCATCAACCTCTGCCTGCGACAAGCGACGATAAAGCACCCCGCGATACCCTGGTGCGCTTTGTGGTGATCCCCGCCGAGGTGCAGTTCCGACCACGCCTGGATACCCAAAAGCCCAACGTCGTCGGCGTGCTCAGCGCCGTGGTGGATGGCGACGACTGCGGCAAGCCGCTGCTCAACCAGCACGGTTGCTATAAAGTCCGCTTCCCCTTTATTCGCCATCAAAAGCCTGGCACGCGAGGCTCGGCGTGGCTGCGCATGGCGTCGATGTCTGCCGGCTCCAGCCATGGCATGCACTTTCCGCTGCTCAAAGGCAGCGAAGTGCTGGTGTCATTCCTTGGCGGCGACCCGGACCGGCCGATTATTGTCGGCAGCGTGCCGAATTCGGAAAACCCCAACCGGGTCAATGAAAAAAACGCCACCCAGAGTGGGCTGTCCACGGCGGGCGGGCACTTTCTGGCGATTGACGACCAACCTGGCGCTGCTCACATGCAAATGGGCGCGCCTGGCGGCAGCACCACCTTGACCTTGGGCAATGGCGAAATCGCTGGCGCACAACTGCGTACCAACGCGCATTTACACTTGACTTCGTCTTCGCTTCACCACGAGGTGCCCGGCGTATATTCAATGTCCATGGGCACCGGTGAGCCACCGCCAGCCAGTGGCAGCGGCCCAGAACCGGATGCCACTGAGCCGGCGCAGCCACCCGAGCCAAAAAAACCGCTGGGCAACCTCAACACAGGTAGCCATTGGGGTGGCCCGAGCTGGCTCAACCTCGGGGCCAAGGCCGACTACAGCAACGCCCCTACATTCTCGGCCGCACTCAAGACCGCTACCGTCCAGTCGGACGCCAGCTTTGGCGCACTCAAGCTCAGCCTCACTGGACAAGCAACTTCTGTGGCCATGAATACGTCAGGCGTCAGCGCTTCAATGTCGTTTAACGGGATTGACTACACCTATTCGACGACCAAGAAAGACTGCTCGAAAGTATCCGATCAAAGCGTGCTGATCACCCGCCTGCAAAGCTCGGTTACCCAACTGCGCGGGGACCTGCGGGATGTCGAAGTCAAGACCTATAACATGGCCGCAAACGAATCAATCACCCTGGTCTGTGGGGACAACTCCATCGAGATGAATGCCTTGGGTGTTCGGATTGTCGCTGGCCACATCCTGACCCTCAAAGGTGACACGGTCATCGAGGGAAATGCCTTCGTCAACGGCAACCTGACTGTCCACGGCAAGACCACGACTGAAACCGCAACGGTCTCGCGCACACTCAGCGTAGACACTGCCAGTGTGAATACCCTCAATGCTGACGCAGCGACGTTCAGCACGCCCTATATCCCACCTGTTCCTCTGGAAGTGCAGGCCCGGGCCGCGGAAAAACAAGCCGAGTTCGACGCCCTGTCACAAACAGTCAAGGGCTTGACGGAAAGTCTCAATATGGTCGCCAACCTGGCACTCGAACCGGTGGAAAAATTCAGCCCGCTGGACTTGCCAGTCTGACGAAGGAGCTGACCATGCATCTGACCTATCCCGATATCAGCCTGTTGACCCTGGCCCGCCAACAAGGCCCGCAGCCGGCGAGCCTGACGATCACTGTGGGGTTGCTTTATGACCGCGACCACCCAGTCATCGCCGCTGAACACGCGCTGCCCTGGCTCAGCGAACGCTTCGCCAAGCAACCGTTCGACAGTGGCTTGAAGAAGGCCCGTGGTAGTTTCGCGGTCCACGGCAGTGCCTACCCGCTGACGTCCGAGCAGCAAGAACAGGGCATGGCGGTGCGCGTGCGGGTGGCAAGCATCAGTAAGATTCTGCACCTGCATCCGCCGCGGACTTGGCAGCGTGGTGTGGCCGGTGTTATGCCACGCACCACAGGCCCGCTCCTACCTTTGCCATTGGACCTGCACCATGCCTTCGGAGGGGCCGGCTGGGCGGACAATCCCGACGGCAGCGGTTATGTGGCTGATCCTGACAGCTGTGTGGGCACCTCGTTGCCACAAATCGAAGACGCACTTTCGCCCATGAGAGTGCCAGGGCAGACCCTGCCAATCGCCACCTTGGGCCCTCTGCCGCCGCATTGCCTGGAGCGTCGTGAGTGGTGGGGAACCTGCGATGCGCAATGGACCGCGCGTCGTGCGCCCTACCCACCACTGGATTGCGATGCCCGCTGGTTTGATGCGGTGCCCCAGGACCAATGTGCGCCTGGCTACTGGAGCGGCAACGAAGACTGGTGCGTGGAGGGCATGCACCCGCAGCACCCGCAGGTCAGTGGTTCGTTGCCGGCGTTGCGAGTACGTCTATTTGTGAAGCGAACGGCGCTTGCGCACGAGGTCGAAGAGCCGACTGTGCACCTCGACACGGTTTGGCTGTTCCCCGACGTTGAGCGGGTTTTGCTGCTGTACCGGGCCGAGGTCAGCGTGGCCGATCTTGACGGCGCCGATATTGCCCAACTCGGCGCACTGTATGAGTGCGCTGGCGCGCCCTGCGCAACCGTCGCCGCCTGCTGCGAAAAACTCTGGCCTTGCGTTAAACCGACGGCTGCGGCGATCCCAGCAGCACGGGAAACCGTCGACAAAGAGGTGATTATTCGCCGTATGCAGGCCTCGATTGACGCCCGTTACGCGACCTTCGCCGCCGAACAAGGCAAGGTACTGGAATGCGCCGCCAACCTCGGCAAACGCTTCGGTAAAACCTTGAACCGGGCCGACTACCCGGCCACTGCCCCTGACCTCGCGGCACTGATGCCACAGCCTGCGGCCAAGACCCCGGCGTTCGACCCGATGGCGCTTAAGGCGCGCATTCATACCGCTATTGAACACGCTCACGCGGCGGCCGAGAAGTTCCTGGACCAGACGGCGAGACACCTGAACATGCACCCCGAGGCGCTGCGCCAGCAGATCAAGCACGCCGAGCAAAGCGCCTCGCCCGCCCTCAAGATTGACCCATTGTCCAGTCTTGACTACCTGTCGCTGTCGCCGCAGCACAAAGCCTCATTGCACACGCAACTGAGCGCCGGCTTGCAACAGATGCGTGAGACAGAACAGCACATCAAGCAGACAATGCACGCACTGCGGGCAAAGTTACCGGGGGCCATTCCAGGCGCCAATCCGCTAAGAAACGCACCACCACCGACTGCCCACGGCGACCACATCATACCCAAGGCCGAGCCATGGACTCGCGCGTTACTGGAGGCTGCCCACACCCGTGGCGAGCACCTGGAAGGCGCGCATTTTGTCGACCTTGATCTGTCTTCCAGCGACTTGGCCGGCGCCACGTTGCAGCGCTGCGTGTTTGATCGCTGCGTACTGACTGGCGCTCAATGGCTGGGCGCCGACCTGACCGGCAGCATCCTGCGACATTGCGACCTGCGCCATATCAACCTACGCGACGCGCAGTTAGCTAAAAGCCGCTTCAACGCTTGCCTGTTGGACCATGCGCAGCTGGGCGGCGCCAGCCTGCAATCAGCGGCGTGGTCAGCGGTCAAGGGCCAAGACATTGACCTGACCAATGCCAAGGCCGCTGACCTGCAACTGGACCTGGATTGCCAACTGCCCGGCATTCGCCTGGACCACGCAGATCTCGCCAATGCCAGCCTGCAAGGCGCCTCACTGGTGGGCGCGAGCCTGCGTGGCTGCGACCTGCAAAACGCGCTACTCCACCAGTGCGACCTGCGCAGCAGCCACGGTTATCGCCTGTGCGCCCGCAATGCCGACTTCACTGGCAGCAACCTCAGCCACATACAGTGGGTGGGCGCCAACTTGCAGCAGGCCCGCCTGCGCAAAGTCCGGCTGGAGCAGGCCGACTTGCGCGACAGCAATCTGCATGCGGTGGCCAGCGAAGGCGCGCGAGGTCTTGGAGCACGCTTGCAGGGTGCTGTATTGAGCTATTGCCGTTTACCCGAGGAACTCAACAATGTCTGAACCAATGACCGCCGAACAGCTGCGCGCACGCATCGCTGAAGGCGGCGTACTGCGCGACCTCTGCCTGGCCGGCGGTGACTACCGGGGGATTGCTTTGCGCGATGCGCGCTTTGAGCAAGTCGATGCGCGTAATGCTTGCTTCAACGGCGCCGACCTCAAGGCCTGTACCTGGGTCGACTGTCAACTGGCGGGAAGCCACTTTTGCGGCAGCCATTTGCGTCAGGTCGACTTCAGGAATTGCCAATTCGATGGGGCAAACTTTGCCAAGGTTACGCTCGAAGGTGGCCGCTGGTTACGGTGCGAGGCCGTTGGATTGAGCCTCAGCGAAGCTAATGCCAGCAACCTCAGTTTTGTTGACTGCGCATTTTCAGTGCCCAACTTACGCGGCAGCGTCATGCGTCAATGCCAACTGGACCATATGAGCCTGTGTGATGCCGATGCCAGCTCAGTGCAATGGCATCAAGTGCGCGTGACCGACAGCCTGCTGCGCAACCTCTACATGATCGACGCACACCTTGAGCAATGTGCATTTGATCGCAGCAGCCTGACCGACATTGACCTGAGCCATGCCGAAACCCGCGCGCTGTCGCTGTACCAATGCCAGGGGACACGAGTGCGCTTCATCGCCACTAACCTGCTGCAGGCGATCTTTACCGACGCGCAGTTGAACGCTGTCGACTTCACCGACTGTGGGTTGATACAGGCCAACTTGAACGGTGCGCAGCTGCCCGGCGCACGCTTCTTGCGCGCGCGTCTGCGCTACGCGCAATGCATCTGTCTGCGTGCCCGTGGCGCCGATTTCACGGATGCCGATCTGTTTGGCGCCAACCTGCACGCCGCCGAACTGGACAACTGCCAGTGGCAAGGGGCACGGCTCGACGACATCTACCCTACCGACCCGCTACGCCTGGCCGCTGATTGCTGGCAGCCGACGCTGTAAGGAGAACATCATGCCACCGCACGTCCAGCCGCACAGTCAATACACGGCCACCTTGCACCATGCCCGGATCAATGCCCTGGAGGGTGAGCGTTTCGGCGTCGTCAGTAGCGACGGGCGACGTTTCTGGCTCAAACCCGCAGCCGGGTGCCTGCTACACCCGGCACTGGGCGATGCGGTGCTGATCTGCGTGGAGGGTGCGAGCGGCTACATCCTTACCGTGCTGGAGCGCGACAGCACCACGCCCGCACGCTTGAGTGTGGACGGCGACCTGCACCTGCAACTGCCAACAGGTGCGTTGCAGGTGCAGGCACGGGACGGTATCAACCTGGACGCCGGCGCCGCACTCGCCGTGCACAGCGCCAGCGTCCTGTTGCACAGCACCCACGCCTGCCTGACCACTAAAACGCTGCAGGTCAGCGGTGAACGCGCCGACAGCTATTGGCTGCAACGCCATGACACTGCGCTGCACGCGCACCAATACGTGCAGGTGCACACAGCGGAGTTCGGCGACAGTCGGCGCCGCGTGGAGGGGCACGAAGACCTGTACGCAGGCTCGGTCAGCCAGCAGGTGAAAAACGACTGGCAATTGCGTGGCGAAACCCTCGACCTGTTCGCCGACAGTACTGTCGCGCTGGATGGCCAGCGCATCAAACTCGGTTAGGAGCTCCCTATGTACATGCTGACCAATGATGGCGCGGTGGCAACCGCCACCGCACCCGACATGTGTAATACACCAAGCCCGGCCGGGCCTGTACCAATGCCTTATCCCAACATTGCCGACACCAGCATGGCGGATCCCGGTGGCTTGGTTGCAAAAGTGCTGGTGATGGGCATGCCGGCGATGAACGTGATGAGCAAAGTGACAGTCAGCAATGGCGATCAGGCGGGCGCCGCAGGCGGCCTGGTCAGCGGCAGAATCATGGGTGAAATGACCTTCCTCAACGCCAGCACCTGCGTGATGGTCGGCGGCAAGCCTGCCGTACGGATGACCTGCCTGACCGGCCATAACGGCGCGCCCCAGAATACCGTGGGTATGGTCAGCGCCCCCGGCCAGACTAAGGTCTTGGTGTTGCGATGAACACTGTTGCGCTGAAAACTGCTGCGCTGAAAACGATTGGCGTGCTGTGGCTCGTCCTATTCCTATTGCTCAGCGCCTGCAGCAGTAACGCCCTGACACCACAGCAACAGGCGCTGAGCGAGCTGAAATGGAATTACGCCGATGACAGCATTGAATTGACGCTGACCGCCGACAAAGATCTCAACCAATACGACGGCCAGCCACACTCGCTCCTGTTGGTCGTGACCCAGTTCGCTCAACCTAACGCCTTCAGTGCCTATGCCGGCAGCAGTCAGCAACTGAGCAAGCTGTTGCTGATGCCCAGCGCACCGCCGGACCTGATTGGCCTGACCCGCCTGTTTATCGAGCCCGGCCAAACCCGTACCGTGCGCCTGCCACGCCTGGAGGGCGCAAAAATGGTCGGTATCAGCGCCGGCTACGCCCACTTGGACCCGCAGCGCAGCGTCAAGCTCTACCGCATTGGCGTGGACGTGACCTCTACCGGGTTCTTCAGCAAAACCTGGTCAGCCTGCCCCAAACCCCTCGCCATCCATCTACTGCTTGGGCCTGACGCGCTATTGCGCAGCCAGCAAAGCCGGCTGGCGAAGCCTGCCACCGAGCAGCCCGTCGAAGGCGAAATCAGCTTGCCTGGCGTGAGCCAATGATGGCTGTTGCGCGTGTTTCCTCTCTCTGTCGAGGTGCCCTATGAACATCGACAAACCGCTTTACTGGCATCAAGGCCTGTTCCTGCAACCGCAGCACTTTCAACACAATGACGCACGCCTGGAAAACCTCATGACCAGGCACCTGGCCTGCCTGCAACCGCATGCCTGGGGGCTGGTATCGATGCGCTTGAGTGAGGCGGCACTGGCGTCCCGTCAATGTCGAATTGAACAGCTGTCGGTGCGGTTTACCGACGGCAGCCTGGTGGAGTACCCCGGTAATGCCATGCTGGAGTGCCGCCCACTGGCGCAGGCAGACTTTGCCCGTGACAGCCGCACACTGTATGTCGGCCTCAAGCGCAGCCAGCCGGGCGAACCTGACGCGCAGGTATTCGAAGACCTGCAAGACGCCGAAAAAGCCAGCGTGCGCTTCGCGGTGAGGGCCGACCCGCAACCCCTGAATGATCGGCACGCAGAAGCCCCCGAAGCGCTGGTACGGCAAATGTGCTACGTCTTGCGCTTATTCTGGGAAGAGGAGCTGGACAACCTCGGCGCCTATGAGCTGTTGCCTGTCGCGCGGTTGGAGCACGACGGTGACCGCATTCATTTGTGCGAACGTTACATCGCCCCTTGCGTGATGATCGGTGCCTCGCCAGCGTTAATGCAAACGTTGCGCGATACCCGTGACGAATTGGTCAGCCGAGCCCGACAGTTGGAGGTCTTCAAGCAATCAGGCGATGCGCGTTATGGCGACTTCGATGCCGCACACACGCAAAATTTGCTCGCATTGGTCACCCTTAACCGTTACGGCCCACTGCTGACGCATTTTCTGGAAACACCGCAAGTTTCACCGTGGCAGGTGTATGGGACGCTGCGCCAGTTGGTGGGTGAACTGAGTGTGTTCAGCGAGCGCTGCGACATGCTGGGGCAAACCGCCGATGGCCGTTCGTTGTTGGCGCCCTATCACCATGAAGAGTCCGGCCAGGCCATCACTCTGGCGGCTGGGTTAATAGGCCAATTGCTTAACGAGATCAGCGTCGGCGCAGAACTGCTGGTGCGGTTGCTGCCCTGCGATGGGTTGTTCCAGAGCGCCCTGCCTGACGCCTTTGTTGGCCCGCGCCACCGCTACTATCTAGTGGTGCGCAGCGAGGGTGATCCGACGCGACTCGCGCAGAACCTGGAACTGGACGGCAAGCTGGGCGCCCCGCAGCACATGCCTGACCTGATCAGCCGTGCATTACCGGGGGTTGAACTGATTTTCCTGCACGTGCCGCCGCAAGGCATGCCCCGCCGGCCCGGAGCCCTCTATTACCGACTGGAACCACTGAGTGACGCCTGGGAAAAAATCTGCAGCGCGCAGGCCGCCGCGCTGTTTATGCCTGATGCCCCGGCAGACTTGTTGGTAGAGCTGGTGGCGGTACGCGCATGAACGAAAGTCGCTTGGCCGACTGCTGGGTCGGCATCTTTGAAACCACTCATGGCGTCATCGCCGATCCCGCTGCGTCGGCGGCCACCGCGAAAGCAACCCTCACCCACCAGCTGGACCTTGCGGTCGATCGCGCCCGTGAGCTCGGTTACCTCGAAACGTGGGTGCGCGAATCACTGTTTTCGGTCGTGGCCTGGGTGGATGAAACGGCAATGACCACCCTGTGGTGCGGCGCCGTCGACTGGCGTCGGTCGCCCTTACAGCGCCACTACTTTTCTACCACACGGGCTGGGGTCGAGTTTTTCCAGCGCTTGCAGGCGCTACCGGAGGATGCCGGGCCGGTTCGCGAGGTGTTTGGCCTGGCCCTGCTCGCGGGTTTCGCCGGTCACTACGCAACGCGCCCAGGCGATGAACTGGCCGACTTTCGCCGCAAATGCCTGCAACGCATTGCCCGTGACGGCCAGATGCGCACGCTGGACGCGTCCAGCAGGTTATTTGCCCCGCCGTCATTCGGTGCCACAGCCGCGCGCGCGCAGACGCGTCGGCGAGTGCCCATGTTGGTGCTTGTCGCGTTGATCGTGATTCCGCTACTGGGCCTGGCAGCCCTTTACATCGGCCTGGACAGGCCGCTGGCAACGGCTGCCGCGATGCTGATGGAGACCCATTGAAATGTTGAAAAAAGCGCTAGTGGCGGTGTTCTGGATGGTCGCGCTGATGACGCTGGGGTGCGCCTGTTGGGTAGTCGTGGTGCTGTGCGGCTGGCCACTGTGGTGTTTGCCGTTGATGGTCATTGGTGTGTTGTCTGGCGGCTGGTTGCTGTTGTGGACCGTGCGGCAATGGCAAGGTTGGCGCCTGCGCAAGCACCTGCAGCGTGACCTGCCGGACCGCGTCGCGCCCCTCAGCCCCGATGTCGATCAGTGCTGGAACGACGGTGTGCGCTTGCTGCGCCAGTCGCGTTTGGGCCGCTCGGGCTATTTTGGCTCGGCACTGCATGCCCTGCCCTGGTTCATGCTGCTCGGTGATACCAGCAGCGACAAAAGCACACTGCTGGCCCATAGCGGCTTGGCTACGCCGTTACGTTCAGCTCGGCATAAGGTTCTCAACTGGTGGTTCTTTGAACATGCGGTGGTACTCGACCCCGCCAAACCCTTGCTCGACTGCGCCAGTGCCTGGAAACGCCTAATGGTACGCCTGGCACGTTCACGGCGGCGCGAGCCGTTGAACGGCGTGATTCTGGCGATTGCGATTGAGCGTCTGCAAGAAAAGAATAACGCTTACCTGCAAGCGCTTGGGCAGAACCTGCGTCAGCAGGTGGATGACCTGGTGACGGTGTTCGGAGCACGCCTGCCGGTGTACCTGGTGCTTACAGGCGCTGAGCGCATCGAAGGCATGCACGAATGGGCCGCCAGTCTCAATCAGGATCAACGCCAGCAGGCACTCGGTCTGCTGGCCGACGCGGGCGATGCAGATGCCCAGGGGTTTCTGGACAAGGTACTGGGGGAAATCAATCGTCGTCTCTTCGAACTGCGTATCGACCTTGGCCAGCGCGGGTTACCCAGTGCCCAGGCGCTGCATGTGCCTGAGCGCGTTGGTGCGCTGCGTCCGGCCCTCGAGCAATTGTTGTTACCCGCGTTTGACCGCAACCCGTACTGCGCCCCGCCGTTGTTGTCCGGCCTGTTTTTAACCGGCCAAGGTGTCGATGAAAATGGCAGCCCGGTCGGCTGGTTCAGCCGTGAGCTGTTTGACCGAGTGCTGCCTGTGCAACGCTTCGCGTATCGCTCCATCGACGGTTGGCGGCACTGGCGTCGTTGGTCAGGGCATGCAGCCATCGTGCTGTGGTTAGTCGCTTGCGGCGCCCTGGCCACGCTGCTGATTGACTCCAGCAGCCATGTGCGTCACGAACTGGACCTGATGACTCAGGAATGGCCGCGCACCCGCGCTTTTGGCAACGGGCTGGACCAGGATCTGCAAACCTTCCAGCAGCAGCACCAGTTCATCGAGAGCCTTGAGCATGAACTGGCCCCGAGCTGGAAGCGCTGGCTGCCGTTCCACCACCGGGTCAGTCAAGTGATCGGCTACGACCGCGCGCAGTACGTCACCGCGTTCGACAATAACGTGCAGCGTCCTTTGTTCATGAAACTGCTGCCTGATCAGTTGCAAGCGATTGCGACCAGTCACAACGACACACTTATCGCCAGCTACGCGGAGCTGTTGGTACGGCAAATCAACTTGATCAATGCGCGGCTCGTCGGTGGTTCACTGGATGCCTTGCCGGGGCCGGGCGAACAATTGCTGCCGCTGCTGGGCCAATTGCTACCCGACCAGGTGCCCAGTGCAACGCAGGCGCGCTCGTTGAGTCACAGTTTCAAAGCTTATCTGAGGTGGCAAACCGACGAGCACGCCTTGGTTGAAGAGCGTGCCAACGCCCTGCGCCAGCTTAACGGCCTGGGGCTGGCCACTCGGTCGTTGTCTTGGCTGGAGGCCTGGGCGGACCAGCAGTCCCAATTGCCCAGCCTTCGTTATTCTGACTTCATGCAGGTGCCACCCTCTGCCGAAGCGGCCCTGCCCCGGGCGTTCACCGTTGAGGGACGCAATGCGATTCTGGGCTTCATTGATGAGTGGGTCTGTGCGATGGGCAATCAGGCCGAATGGAAAAATCAACGTGAGCATTTTCTTGTTCAGTATCAAAATGACACGCAGGATGCCTGGTATCGCTTTATCGAAGGTTACCTCTCGATGAATCCAGCTGATCGGGACAATCAAGCTCAATCGCGCGACATCCTCAGCACTGTTGGCACAGCGCGTGAGCCCTCCCGCCAACTGCTGCAACGCACCGCCGCGCGTGTCGCACTGATCCCGGTGGCCAACCGCAGGCCCTGGGCACAGTTGAGCGTGCACGTGAACCGTCTGCTTGAACTGGCGCAAACAGCGCCTGCGTCGGGTCACGCCAGCCTGCTTGGCAACTTACGCACCGCGAATGACCTGGGTAGCGACGTGCTCAAGGGCAGCGTCAGCAGCGGTTCCGTCGCAAAGGGCGTGGATGCCGTGAACACCGATATGAGCCAGGCAAAAGCGCTCAGCCAGTTCAACCAAAAGCTGCAGGCGGTGGCGACCGACCTGCGCAAGAGTGATGCACAAGCGTTCCAGGTGGCCCTAGATAATTGGGGCTATGGCAATGATCCGTCGATCAAATCCGCGGGCCTGTGGGAAGCACAGGACCTGCGCGAAGGATTGCGCCGACAACTGACACAAGGTGACGCGAGCGAGCCGGTCGTGTGGAAACTGGCTTTCGGTGGCCTGGACTTTGCGATGGACTATGCCGGGCAGGTTGCCGCTTGCCAGTTGCAGCAAGACTGGAACAGCCAGGTATTGAGCGCCGTGGCGGGTGTGCACGACCCGGTGGTGTTGACTGACACGCTGTATGGCGAGCGCGGTGAAGTGCCCAAGTTTCTCACAGGCCCGATCAAGACCTTTATCCAGCAGGATGCACAGGGTTTCAAAGCGGTTACTGCATTGGGGCATAAAGTGCCCTTCAACGATGGGTTTCTCACCTACGCCGGGCGCCTGCAACATGCCCAGTCGGACCTGGCAGTGGCCAAGCGCCAAAACGCTGCGCAGCAGGCTGAACGCCAGGCGCAACGACAAAACCTGCAAGCTGCGCAAAAGGCGTTGCAGGCACAGCAAGCGACATTGCAGCCGCAGCTCAACCTGCCAGCCAATGCCGCCGTGGTCGGCATCCAGGCGACGCCCGTGTCGATCAACCTTGGCGCCAGGCAATTACCCCAGCAAACCCGACTGACATTGCAATGCAGCAGCCACTCAAACGTGCTGGATAACTTTAATTTCCCTACCAGTACCGACTTCACGTGGGCGCCCGGGGCTTGCGGCGATGTCAGCCTGCAGGTACGGTTTGCACATTACACACTGACTAAACATTGGCCCGGTGCGCAGGGGTTCATCGACTTTTTGCAGACGTTTGCCAGCGGTCAGCGCACCCTCACCCCTGACGACTTTCCCGAGCAGCGTGACCTGATGGCCAGCGATAACATTACCCACCTGACACTCACCTACCGCTACACCGGCGCCGACAGCTTGTTACGTACCGAACAACAAGCTCAGGCGGCGAGTAGCCAGGCCAAGGCGATTGATGAACAGTTGAAGACCATCAATGACCAACTGACGGCCATGGATGCCCAGGACGCGGCAGAGACAATGGGCGAAGCCGCGCAGGGCAGCATTACCGAACGGCGGTTGGCTGCGCAGCGCCCCCCGGCGCAGATTGCCTACTGCCGGGCGTACGCCCCTGAGCCTGGATTTTCGTCCACCCTCAAGGCACCGCCTGAATGAAAGCGTTATGGCGCAGGTCCCTGGCGTTGCGCATCACCTGCGCGCTGGTAGTAGTGCTGGCGGGCAGTTGGTGTGTAGCAACCGGGCTGAGTGCGTGGCGTGTCTACCATCAACTGGAGCGTGAGTCACTGCAGGAGCTCAGTCAACGCGTGGAGCTGATCACTCGCGTCGACAACGATGATTTGCAAGAGGCCGCCGATGGCGCGCGCAGGTTATTGCGACTATGGCGCAGCCCGGTGAGCGAAGAACTCGACATGCCGTCACCGCGCAGCACGCTTTACTGGCTTTCCGACCCGAGTGCCAAGCCGTCGACGAAACTGCCCCGTGCCGCTGTGGCTGCGGAAGCCTATGGCGCTGCGGGTCAGTCGATGATTGTTGATACGTTTTTCTACTTTCCAGGTGTCGGCGCGGCCTTTTCCACGGGCCCCTACCCCATCAAAGGATTCACCGCCAGCCGTGCCACCTACCTGCGAGACTTGAGTAAACGCCTGCCCGATGCAAAGGCCGACATCGTCTGGGATGGGCCTGTCTATGATGCCCATACCGGGCAGCAACTGATCACCGTGGCCGCTATAGGCCGCGACAAGAACGGTAAGGTGGAAGTCATTACCGGTTATGACCTGCAACTCAATGACCGTTTTGCGCGCATGTCGCAGTTACTGCGCGGGTACAACGGCTTCATCATCGACCACACGGGGCTGCCCATCGCATCGCTGCCCGCAGGCGCACCCAGAGACTACCAGTACCTGACGACGCCGTTACCGGGCCTGGACATACATGGCACCTTTCCTCAACAGCTTAAACTCAGCCATGGCACTGCGGTGGTCGCGCGCCTGGACGTACTGGATTGGTACCTGGTGTCGCTTTACCCACGAGCGCGTCTGCGCGCCAACACCTTGCAACTGATCATGAACGAAGCGCCGTTTGCCATCATCGGTCTGGTGCTGTTGACGCTGGGCTTGCTGACCGTACTGCGCCAACAACTGGCACGCCCGCTGGCCGGCTTCGCCCAGGCCATTGAAGAAACCCGCCACTCCGATGACCTGACACGCCGCTTGCCGGTGGTACGTGACGATGAACTGGGGCGTTTTGCCCGCGCCTATAACGACCTGCTCGACACCGTTCACCGGGAGCGCCTGGGGCTTGAAAGCCAAGTACAAGCACGCACTTGCGAGTTGCGTGAAGCGTGGCAGAGCGCCGACCGGGCGAATCTGCTCAGGGGGGAGTTCCTGGCGAACATGAGTCACGAAATTCGCACCCCGCTCAACGCGATCATCGGCATGAGCCATCTGCTCGCTGACACGTCTGCGGGCGCGCCAGAGCGGCGCTTCGTAGCTTCTATCCGCGATAACGGTGATGCGCTGCTGGCACTGATCAACGACATTCTTGATTTCTCCAAAATTGAGTCGGGCAACCTCACCGTGGAGCACACGCCCTTTGACCTGGCGGCGCAGGTTGCCGAGGCGATCAACGTGCTTACGCCGCGTGCTCAAGAGAAACGCCTGCGCCTTAGCGTGCACGTCGCCGGCGATGTGCCGACTGGCGTCAAGGGCGACCCGCTGCGCTTGCGCCAGATACTGCTCAACCTGCTCGGCAATGCCATCAAGTTCACCCCGAGCGGTTCTGTGCGATTGCTGGTGTGGAAGGGTTCGGAGGGCAACGTGGGTTTTAGTGTCGAAGACACAGGTATTGGTATTGCCGAGG
This sequence comes from Pseudomonas sp. ArH3a, assembly GCF_022648765.1. Classification (NCBI taxonomy): domain Bacteria; kingdom Pseudomonadati; phylum Pseudomonadota; class Gammaproteobacteria; order Pseudomonadales; family Pseudomonadaceae; genus Pseudomonas; species Pseudomonas sp. ArH3a. The sequence goes on along the minus strand of NZ_CP080330.1, from coordinate 3,511,789 downwards.
ATAAGCAGGCGCAGATTTTCGATGCTTTTCGCCAAGCCGACGCCTCGACCACCCGTGAGTACGGCGGTACTGGGTTGGGCCTTTCAATCAGTCACCGCCTGGCGCAGCTCATGGGCGGCGAGTTAAGGGTCAAAAGCGCACCGGGCAACGGCTCGACGTTTACCCTTGTGCTACCCCTGCCGCCCCTGGCCGCTGATGAACCTATCGTAGCGCCGGTACGCGAGGACATGGACACGCTGTGTGGCCACGCTTACCAACTCAACGTTCTGGTGGTTGACGATGTGCCGACCAACCGTGAAATCGCCTGCCTGTATCTTGAGCGGTTCGGGCATCGCTATCAGTGCGCGAGCAATGGAGAGCAAGCCTTGCAACTGCTGGGCAAAGTGATCTTCGACGTGGTCTTGATGGACAGCCAGATGCCGGTAATGGGTGGGGTGGAAACCATCCGCAAATTACGCTCGGGTGCGTACGGCGTGCTCGACGAAGAGACGTGGGTGATTGCACTGACAGCGAATGCCATGACGAGTGACCGCGAAGAGTTCCTGCGCCAAGGCGCCAGTGCCTACCTGGCTAAACCCGTGTTGCCAGGCCAACTGTTCAGGGCGCTGGAGAGCGCCATTGCCTGGCAGATCAAGCGCGGCATGGAGCTTGCGCCCATGCCCGTGGGCAACATCAACCCCCAGCAGAGTAATACCGCTCACGTCTCACCCACCTCACCGCTCATGACGCCGCGCCTGCGCGAACTGTTTCGTGTCGACACCCAGCGTTTACTCGGTTTGATGCGCACGGCCTGCGATGCGGCTGATCATGCTGAGCTCGCGCATCTGGCACACACGCTCAGAGGCACCTGCGGGCAATTTGGCGAACAGGAACTGGAGCATCTCGCCCGCCTGCTTGAGGACAGTACAGAACAACAATACGCTAACTGCGAAGCCGCTTTGCGCAGTCTTGAAACTGCGTGCGCGCGGCTGTTTTGCAATAACGCCCTCAAAGGATGACCTATGGCTGACTATCGGATCGTGGTAGTAGATGACCACCCATTGATGCGTGAGGGTTTGCGTGCCCTGCTGCTTGATGTACCTGGAATCAGGATCGTCGGCGAAGCCGAGAATGGCCGCCAGGCATTGGATGTCTGTCGCGCCCTGGAACCGGATTTGCTGCTGCTGGACCTGAACATGCCGGTGATGGACGGCATTTCCGCATTACCGCTTATACGCCAGCGCTGGCCGAGTATTCGCATCCTGGCCCTCACCTCGCGTCTCAGCGAGCAAAACGCCGCCCTCGCGCTGGATGCCGGCGCTGATGGTTACGTGCTCAAAAACAGTACCAGTGACGTGCTTGTCACGGCTATTGCCACCTTGCTCACGGGCAAGCCGTTTCTGGATGCGCATTTAAACACCGACCAGGTCGCTGCACTGCGCGCCAACAGCAGCACACAATCAGGCATCACTCTGACCGATCGCGAACGCCAGGTGCTCAAATTGGTGGCTGAGGGCGCGCGCAACCGCGATGTTGCCGAACTGCTATGTATCAGCTTGAAAACCGTCGAAACCCATCGTTTGAACTTGATGAAAAAACTCGATGCGCACAATGCTGCGGACCTTACTCAATGGGCATTCAAGCTGGGCGTGTGCATCCAGGAGTGATTCAGGTATTCACCGGAGGGTGGCGGCTGCCAGCCCTCAGTAATCTGACTCCATCGCGAAGCGGCTCGAGGCCCATCGCGTATGTTCACCTCAATGAATGAACTGGAGTACTCGTTATGCCAATGCCCTGCTATCTCACACTGGAAGGCCAGAACCAAGGCAAAATCGAAGGTTCGACCAAAGTCCAGGGCCACGAAGGCAAGATCCTCGTGCAGGCCATAGACCACACCATCGAAATACCGAAAAACCCTCAAACCGGGCTCCCGACAGGCAAGCGCGTGCATGGCGCAATGACCCTCACCAAGGAAATCGACAAAGGCTCGCCCAAGCTTTTCCAAGCGCTGACGTCTGGGGAGCAAATGAAAACTGTGTCCCTGGAGTTCTATCGCATCTCGCCTAAAGGCACTGAAGAGAAGTACTACACGGTAAAGCTTGAGAATGCGGTGCTGGTGTCTATGAAGTCATGGACGCCTAACTGCCTGGACCCGAACAACAAGCAAATGGGCCACATGGAAGACCTGGCGTTTACCTACGAAAAAGTCACCTGGACGTACGAGCCCGACGGTATCGAAGCCGAAGATTCGTGGTTGGCGCCTAAGGTATAGGAAGACAACGAAGGCTACGGCGACTAGCTCCGCGTAGCCTTCGCCCGCATTCGCAGGACGCTGTAGATCTCAGCAATCACCTGAGCCGTGGCGTCCTCGATCGTTGTTTCATTACGGCATAAAACCCAGCCTTGATCGGTCATCGCGCGCTCGAACGCCTGCGTACACGCGACATGTTCTTCCAGCGTATGGATCACCGTACTGCTCAGCCCGCGCCGTCGTCCGGCTGCCCTCGCCCATGAAATATCAGGGGCGGTGACAACGCCGACATGCAGGTCAGGCACTCGCACATTTCGATCAATATTTAACTGCAGAATGTCTGCAAACCGCACGATTCGGCGAAACGCTGCATCGGAGGGGTACCAGCGATCAATCAAGATGATGCTACCGGGTGGCTGTTTAGTCAGTACGTGCTGGGAAATCCAGGCACGGCTATCCGCAAAGCGCTCACACACCCTCAACTCCAAATCCCGGTTGGGGTTTCTGACGAGTGCGTTTACGAGAGCCATTGTTTCAGCCCTATGGGGATCGCTTTTTTGCTCGCTGAGTCGGATCACCTTTTGGTTGCCTGCCCTCAGTGCTTGGGTAACGGCCTCCAAAAGCGTGGTTTTGCCCGTTCCCTTGGGCCCATCGAGAGAAACAAATAGTGGACGACTCATACTTCACATAATGATTGATAGCGGGTTTAGTTACCCTGTTCGTCCGCCCGACCGCTGGGCGTGATGACGCGAACCGAGTGCAGCGCCCATATGAACAGACATTACTGAAGGCGTCGATCATCAATTGGCAAACCCGCTATCAAGCTACCCCGCCCGATTCCAAAGCAGGCGGACTCAAGGATGATCCCTCAGCAAAAACGAGGTCCCCCACGCCAGCGGCGCCAACTCCAAATGCGCCGCCAGCGTCTGGCCAATATCGGCAAAGCTGCCGCGCTCGCCCAACCAGCCTGCTGCCACGCCTGCACCGTACGCCAACACGGGCACATGCTCGCGGGTGTGATCGCTGCCAGGCCGAGACGGGTCGCAACCGTGGTCGGCGCTGATGATCAGCAACGTTTGCGGGTCCATCAACGCCAATAACGCCGGCAGCCTGCGGTCGAAAGCTTCCAGCGCGGCAGCGTAGCCGGCCAGGTCGCGGCGGTGGCCGTAGAGCATGTCGAAGTCGACGAAGTTGGCAAACACCAGGCTGTTGTCTGGCGCCTCCCGGAAGGCCTTGAGTGTGGCATCGAACAGCGCATCGTTGCCGTCGGCCTTGTACAACCGGCTGATGCCGCGGTGCGCGAAGATATCGCCGATTTTGCCCACCGCATGCACGCTGCCGCCGGCTTCGCACACGCGATCAAGCAGCGTCGGCGACGGCGGTGGCACCGTGTAGTCGCGGCGATTGCCAGTGCGGCGGAACTCGCCCGCGTGCTCGCCGGTGAACGGTCGAGCAATGACCCTGCCGACGGTGTATTCATCACACAAATCGCGTGCGATTTCACACACCCGGTACAGCTCATCAAGCCCGAAATGGCTTTCATGAGCGGCGATCTGCATCACGCTGTCGGCCGAGGTGTAGCAAATCGGCTGCTTGCTGCGGATGTGTGCCTCACCCAAGTCGTCCAGCACTGTGGTGCCTGAGGCGTGGCAGTTGCCCAGGATACCCGGCAACCCTGCCCGCTCAATCAGGTCGGCCAGCAACTGTGGCGGGAAGGAGTCGACCGGCCGCTCGAAATACCCCCAGTCGAACAACACCGGCACGCCCATCATCTCCCAATGCCCGGAAGGCGTGTCCTTGCCTGACGATTGCTCCCGCGCATGGCCGTAGGCACCGACCGGTGCCGCGTCTCCCCAGTGGCCCGGCAACGGTCCATCACCACTGGCCGCCGCTGCGGCCCCCAACCCCAACCGCCCCAGATTCGGCAGGCACAACGGCCCCTGGCGCAACGGGCCATTGGCTTCGCCACGGGCACACGCCTGGGCGATATGGCGCAAGGTGTCGGCGCCTGCATCGCCAAACAGGGCCGCGTCGGCACTGGCGCCGATGCCCAACGAATCCAGCACCAACACGATGGCCTTGCTCATAGCATTGCCTGGATCAAGTCGCGTGCGGCCAGGCGTTCACCGCCTAGCCGGTAGGCTGCGCGCAAGGCGGATGCGCCCTGCCCGGCCTGCTCTTTAGTGCGTGCGTGTACCCAACCCAAAGGCCGTTGCGCGCTCACCTGTTCACCAACAAAGGCCAACTCGCTGAAGCCGACGGACAGGTCCAGCACGTCGTCGGGATGACTGCGCCCGCCGCCCAATGCCACCACCGCCAAGCCCACCGCGCGGGTGTCGATCTCGGTGACGCAGCCCTCCTCCTCAGGCCACACCGGTACCGACACGGCGGCCTTGGGTAAATGCGCTTCGGGGTTGCCAGTAAAACCCTGCGGGCCGCCCAGTGCACTGACCATGCGCTCGAATCGCTGCAAGGCTGCCCCGCTCTCCCAGGCCTGATGCAATTGATCACGGGCGTGAGCGTCGTCCCTCGCAATACCGGCCATCGTCAGTACTTGAGTAGCCAGCGCCAAGGTCACCGCCCACAAGCGTTCACTGCGCACCTCGCCCTTGAGCACGGCGACCGCTTCGGCAACTTCCAGGGCGTTGCCGGCACTGCGGGCCAGTGGCTGGTTCATGTCAGTGATCAGCGCGCGGGTGTTGACCCCAGCGCCGTTGGCCACTGCGACGATGCTGGCGGCCAGCGCTCGCGCCTGTTCCGGCTCGGCCATGAAGGCGCCGTTGCCGGTCTTCACATCCATGATCAAGACGTCGAGGCCGGCGGCGAGTTTCTTGCCGAGGATCGACGCAGTGATCAGGTCAATCGACTCCACCGACCCGGTCACATCGCGGATCACATACAGGCGCTTATCCGCGGGCGCCAGGTTGGCGGTCTGGCCGATAATGGCGCAACCGACCTCGGCCACCACCGCGCGCAGGCGTTCAGGGCTGGGTTGGCAGTCGTAGCCGGGGATGCTTTCAAGCTTGTCCAGGGTGCCGCCGGTGTGCCCCAGGCCTCGCCCGGAAATCATCGGCACGTAACAGCCGCAGGCCGCCAGCAACGGCGCCAGCAGCAGGCTGATCATGTCGCCGACGCCACCGGTGGAATGCTTGTCCACGATTGGCCCGGGCAGGTCCCACTTCAGCACTTGGCCGGAGTCGCGCATCGCCTCGGTCAAGGCCAGACGTTCACTCACGTCCATGCCCTTGATGAATACCGCCATGGCGAACGCGGCCACCTGCCCATCGCTGAGGCTGCCGTCGGCAATGCCGGCGACAAACCGTTGAATGTCCATCGCACCAAGCGCATGCCCGTCGCGTTTACGCCGAATCACTTCTTGTGGCAACCACATACCGTGCTCCTTACAGCGAAATGAAAAAGCCGACAATCGCCGCACTCATCAGGTTAGAAAGCGTGCCGCCGATCATGGCCCGCAAGCCCAGCCGCGCCAGTTCCTGGCGACGTTGCGGGGCGATACCCGTGAGGCCGCCCAGTTGAATCGCAATCGAAGACAGATTGGCAAAGCCGCACAGGGCGAAGGTGACGATCACCTGGGTGTGGACCGACAACAGCGGCACACCGGCTTCGGCGGCCTTGGCCGGGGTCAGGTAGTTAGCCAGGTCGGCATAGGCGACAAACTCGTTGAGCACCAGTTTTTCACCGATAAAACCGCCGGCCAGGACCGCCTCATGCCACGGCACCCCGAGCAGAAAAGCGAGGGGCGCCAACACATGCCCGAGGACCAGTTGCAGGGTCAGCTGCGGGTAGCCAAACCAGTTGCCCGCCCAGCCCAACAGCCCATTGAACAGCGCAATCAACGCGATAAACGCCAGCAACATGGCGCCGACGGACAAGGCCAGGCGCAAGCCGACCTGGGCGCCCTCGGCGGCGGCGTCGATGATATTGGTGGGGCGATTCTCAGCCTGGCCCAGTTCCTCAATCACCTGTTCGGTGCAGGCCGCTTCGGTTTCCGGCTCCATGAGCTTGGCCATCAACAGGGCCCCCGGCGCCGACATGAAACACGCCGCGATCAGGTACTTAAGCTCCACGCCCAACCCGGCATAGCCCAGCAGCACCGAGCCGGCCACTGCGGCGAAACCACCGACCATCACCGCGAACAGCTCAGAGCGCGTCAGCTTGGCAATGAATGGCCGAACCACCAGCGGCACTTCCGACTGGCCGATGAAAATCGCCGAGGTCACCACCATCGACTCGATGCGACTGGTACCCAGCAACAGGCGCAAGGTGCCACCCACCAGCCGGATGATCCAGCCCATCACGCCGATGTAATACAGCACCGAGATAAAGCTGCCGAAGAACACGATCATCGGCAAAACCCGGATGGCGAACACAAACCCGCCACTGCCGAACACTTCAAACATGTGCGGCGAACTCAGGCCGCCGAACAGAAACTCGATGCCTTTGTTCGCGTAAAGCTGCAGCGACGCCACCGCCCCCGACAGCGAGGCCAGCACCGTCTGGCCCCACGGCACGTACAGCGCAAAAGCACCGATCAAGACCTGGATCAAAAACGCGACCGAAACCGTGCGCCAGTTGATCGAACGTCGCTGGTGAGATAAAGCAATGGCAATGAGAATAAGGGTCGCTATTCCGACAAGACTGATCATGCAGGCGTCTCAACAATGGACCACGCGGATGCAGACCCGAAGGCCTGCCCAGGATTAGAAAGCGTCGAAGGCGCCCGGCAGCAATTGCTCCAGGGTCCAGGTACGCGTGGCGGCCGGGTCACTGCCCTGACAAATCACCACTGCATCCTTGGCCATCAACTCCAGCATCACCTGGCGGCAGGCACCGCAAGGGCTTATCAGTGAAACGTTGGGTGCATAAACCGCCATGGCCTTGAAACTGCCTGGCGCATGGCCCTGGCTGATGGCGCTGAACAACGCGCTGCGCTCGGCACAGTTGGTCAGCCCGTAGGAGATGTTCTCCACGTTGCAACCCTGTACCACCTCACCGTCGGCAGTCAGCAACGCCGCGCCGACCGGAAAGTGGGAGTAAGGCGAGTACGTGCTCTGGGCGGCACGCTTGGCCTGTTCCATCAAACGCTGTTCAATTGTCATTCACAGGGTCATCCCATCTTATTGCGAGCACGTCCAGGGCGGTCGTGACGCTATTGTGTTGTTATTTAAATAACAATTGATGTGAATATTCAATCTTTTTTTTGCGCTTGTGAACAAAGGTACGCGCCGAAGCCCTTGGCTGCCTCAAGTGCACGCGCATATGACGTAGACAGGAGTTGTAGCTCTGTTGGCTCGCAAGGATGTAAGCCTAAAACCCTTCGTTTTCCGACGGCACAGCATAAATACTGATAAATTTTACAATGGAAAATTCGGAGGCCATCATGAGCATTCAAGTCACGGTACTAAAGGGCGTTTGCATCCTGACGATGGGGGCTATAGCACTCGCCGCGCGCGCAGAGACGTCGGAACAGAGCTATCTGTGTAAGGCGCAAGAAACGCTACTGTTCGGATGCGACTCCGGCCCGAAGATGATCTCGGTGTGCGCATCGCAGGGTTTCTCAGCGACAACAGGCTATGTGCAATACCGATTTGGTACGCCCGGCAACATTGAGTTGAGCTATCCCGAGAAGCTGAGTCCACCGAATGGTCATTTCTGGTTCAGTTCTACGGGCTACTCAGGGGGTGGCGAGGCACATCTGCGCTTCATCAATCGTGGGGTAACCTACGCCGTTTTCGACCGTATGGTGCGCACTAACTTTACCCCTGGGGAACCCAACGACCCTGACATGAGCGAGGGAATAGTCGTGCGTCAGCAGGGCAAGAAAGCGACAAGTCGACTCTGCACTTATTCCGAAGGTGGCATTCGCGCGCAAGCATACACAACCATCGAACGTGAAGACTTCGACGATAACCTGGTTCCGTAAGCGGGAAGTCAGCGAACCGAACTCGGTTTCACCCACGCACTCAGGCGCGGCAAGAGCCTGACCGCGGCCTGGCTAAACGCCTTGGTTGAGCGGGTGTTTTGTGGCGCGGGAGTGTTCGGCAACCAGGTCACGCAATCCATGCGAGGTAAAGAACCTGGTTGCCAAACACGAATTCAGTTTGCAGCTCAATCGGCCCAGTGTGTTTAGGACGGCTCTTAAAATCCAATAGCCCCCGCGCTCTACCGGGAGGCAGGCAATTGTTTGTGCAAACGCTCAATTTCCTCCTCGAGCGTAGCAATGTGCTCAAACAATACCGCTTTAAGTTTATCGTCAGTGGCGACTAGTCGGGTTGCTGAAAAGGATCCCTCAAGCCTCCCGACAATCTCATTATTCATGCTTCGCCTGTCGGCCTTTGCAGTGGTCTTAATTTTTGCGTGAAGCTCACTTGGAAGGCGGACGATAAAAGCCTCAAGGTTGTTCGACATGTGGCGCTCTAGCTGCTGTAAAGAAGAAATAGCATATGAATATCATTCGGCGGATTTCTTTAGGAACTTTCTGAAAAATGCGGCTGATTTTTCCTCAATCCTCAGAGTCGCTCTCCCCGTCCCTACACAGCAGCCTCAATCGGTAGAAATCCGCAAGCGCCTTGACCCATTCGGCGCGGTGTACATGACCCCGTCCGACGGTTTCAGCCGCGAAACCTCGCAATCCCCAACCCCAAACTCTCGCGCAGCGTCGTCCCCTCATACGCCGTGCGATACACCCCACGCGCCTGCAGCAACGGTACAACTTCCTGCGTAAACCGCGTGAACTGCTGCGGATGCCCAATATAGATATTGAACCCATCCACCGCCCGCGCCTGGAGCCACTCCTCCATCTTCCGCGCAACCGTATCCGCCGTCCCCACAAACGCCCCCGGGCGTAGTTGCCGTCCAAACTCCACCGCCTGGCGCAACGTGAAGCTTTTCTCCCGCGCCTGATCAGCGATGCGTTTGGCATTGGTGAAAAAGCTGCTGCGTGCGGCCTCCAGGCTCTCTTGCGGAAACGGAGCATCGAGGTCGTACTGGCTGAAATCATGCCAGCCGAAATTGCGCCCGAACTCCTTCAGCGCCAGCTCAAAACTGTGATCGACCTGATGATAGTGCTGCTCGATTTCACGCGCCTGCGCGTCGGTGTCGCCTACATAGATCTCGGCACCGGGCATCACCAATAACTGCTCCGGGTCGCGACCGTGCTGCGCCGCCCTGCCCTTGATATCCCGGTAGAACGCCTGGCCCTGCTCAATGCTCGCCGCGTGGGTGAAGATCACATCGGCGGTGGCGGCACCCAGGTCGCGGCCTTGCTCTGAATCACCGGCCTGGAAGATCACAGGCTGGCCTTGCGGTGAGCGTTGGATGTTCAGCGGGCCGACCACCGAAAAGTGTTCGCCCTTGTGGTTCAGGCTGTGCAGTTTGCTGGGGTCGAGGAACTGCCCGGTCGCACGGTCACGCACGAAGGCGTCTTCCTCGTAGGAGTTCCACAGGCCCTGCACCACTTGGACGTGTTCGGCGGCGCGGCCGTAGCGGGTGTCGTAGTCGTAGTGCTCGTCGCGGCTGTAGTTGCCGGCGGTGCCGGCGTCTCCGCTGGTGACCACGTTCCAGCCGGCGCGGCCTTTGCTGATCAGGTCGAGTGAGGCCAGGCGTCGCGCGACGTTATAGGGCGAGTTGTAAGAGGTCGTCAGCGTACCGACCAGCCCCAAATGCCGCGTGGTGACGGCCAGCGCGGACAGCAGCGTCAGCGGCTCCAGGCGATTGAGGTAATGGGAGGGCGAGCCCGGTGTGATGAACTGGCTGTCGACGATAAACATCAAGTCGAACAGGGCTGCCTCGGCCTGGCGGGCAATGTCGATGTACCAGTCCACATTGACGCTGGCGTCGGCCGGCAATTGCGGGTCTAGCCATAGGTTGTGGCGGCCCGGCCCGCCGCAACCCATGGTCAAGGCGCCGAGTTTGAGCTGTCTTTTGGTCATGGCTGAAATATTCCTTGAAGCGTTCAGGGCTGGGTTTTGGCGACGGCTGGCTGCAAGGAGGCCGTGAAGGAGTCGTCGAACAGGCTAGCTGCCGAGTAAGACTTGACCAGGCCCTGGTTTGCGAAGAAGTCCACGGTCTTTTGCGCGTCTACCGGCGATTGCGCCGTGAGCGGTTCGACCGTGGTGCGCGCGCGGGCAAACCAGGCGCGGGCGATGGCCGCATCGGCGCGGGTGCGTTTGGCCCAGGCATCAGCATAGGCGTCAGCGTTGGCCGGGTTTTGGCGCGTCCAGTCGCGGGCTTTTTTCAGGCGCTGGAGGAAGTCGCTGATTTGCGCGCGCTTGGCATCGACAGCCTTGGCGTTAGCGGCAATAAAGCTCTGGGCCGGGATCAAACCTTCAGCGGTTGCAAGCACCCGCGCCCCTTGGCGTTCCTGTTGCGTGACGTAGGGTTCCCAGGTGGCGATGACGTCAACCGAGCCACCTTCCAGCGCATGGGAGGCGTCCAGTGCGCTGAGGTAGCGCAGTTCGAGTGAGTCGCGCGGGACGCCGGCTTTGTCCAGCGCAGTGAGCAACAATTGCTGGCTCCATGAACCCTTCCACACCGCCGCACGCTTGCCGGCAAGATCGGCCAGGCTGTGAATCGACGAGTCCTTTCTGACCAGGATGGCCACGCCTTCGAGGTTTTGCCGGCTGACGGCAATCACCTTGATCGGCGCGCCCAATGCGCCCAGGAACAGCACCGGCGCATCACCGAGCAGGCCGATATCCAGGCTGTTGGCGTTGAGTGCTTCGGCAACCGGCGAGCCTGCGGTGAACTGCTTCCATTCAAGTGTGTACGGCAGGTTTTCAAGCACGCCCGCCGCCTCCATCACGGCTTGGGCGTTGTAGCTTTGGTCGCCCACCACCAGCGTTTGCGCGTTCGCGGTCAGGCACAGCACAGTGGCAGCCAACCCGGCCGCCAGTTTTGTCAGGTAACGCACGTTCGTCTCCAGATGCCTGGTCAGGCATGCAAGTCGATCCGCGCGTGCGGTCTCGGCAGTGTTCGTAGGGGTTCATACGATGCGGTTATAAATAGCGCGTGTAAAATACTGATAACGCATAACGTAATTCATAAATAATGCGGCTCACGCATTTTCAGCGCATGGGCGATGCGCCTGCACATTGCGCGGTGCCTGGCGCCGCCTACACTGGTTTAAACCCACGCAGCCCGCGTTGTTTTTCAGTGGCTTCGCCGGATGTACCAGCACGTTTTTGCTCAACCATAAAAGCAGTTAACCAACTGATTAATCAGAGTAAATATGAAAGATCAGCTTCGGCGGCGTGCATCAGCGGCAGCAAAAGCCCGCACCCCATCTCGACATTCATACCTTCTGGCTCCGCTGAGCCTGCTGTGCCTCGCCCTCGCCGGCTGTACCGTCGGGCCTGATTTCTCACGGCCCGATGTGCCAGCGAATGCCGACTATTCACGCGAAAAACTCACCCGCACGGCCCAGGCGGATATCGACCCCGGTGGCGCTGCGCAGCGGCTGATCGCCGGGATGGATATTCCCGGGCAATGGTGGACGCTGTTCCGTTCCCCAACACTCAACGCCCTGGTCGAAGAGGCCCTGCGCGCGAACCCGGATGTGAGCGCCGCCCAAGCAGCATTACGCCAGGCCAACGAGCGGGTGTATGCCGACCAGGCGTCGCTGTTTCCCTCGGTGAACGGCAACGTACAGAAAGCCCGTGAGAAGGTCTCGGGCGTCACGTCAGGCATCTCCGAATCACCCATTCTCACCGTGAGTTCTGCGTCGCTGAGCGTGTCGTACGCCCCGGATGTGTTCGGCGGCACGCGCCGGCAAATCGAATCCACCACCGCGCAAGCCGAGTACGAGCGCTTCCAGCTTGAGGCGACGTACCTCACGTTAACTTCCAATGTGGTCAACACCGCCGTCAGCCTGGCGTCGTTACGTGATCAGGTCGCCGCCACTGAAGAAATCATCAAACTGCAGGGCGGCCAGCTCGACCTGCTGCAAGCTCAGCGCCGGCTGGGCGCCATCGGCGACAGTGACGTGCTCACGCAGCAAACCGCTCTGGCGCAAACCCGTGCGACCTTGCCGCCGCTGCAAAAGCAATTGGCACAGACCCGCAACCAGTTGATGGCGTACCTCGGGCGCTTTCCGAACCAGGATCAAGGCGAGCGATTCAACCTGGCTTCCTTGCACTTGCCGGAAGAATTGCCGGTCAGCCTGCCCTCGGCCATCGTTGGCCAGCGCCCGGATGTGCGTTCAGCGCAGGCGCAACTGCATCAGGCCAGCGCCAATATTGGTGTGGCCGTCGCCAATCAGTTGCCGCAGTTCAGCATTACCGGGGCGTTGGGCTCTACAGTGGCGAGCGGGACCAAATTGTTTTCATCGGGCAGCGGCGTCTGGAGCCTGGCCGGTTCTATCACCCAACCGATCTTTGATGCCGGCGCACTCGAACACCGCAAACGTGCGGCCGTGGCCGCTTACGACGAGTCGGCCGCGCGCTATCGCGGCACGGTGATTACTGCGTTCCAAGATGTGGCCAACGCGTTGCGGGCGCTGGAGGCGGATGCCGATGCGCTCAATCAACAGGTCGTGGCCGAACGCTCCGCGCAAGCCAACCTGGACCTGGTGCAAGCCCAGTTCCGCCTCGGCGCGGTGGCGTATATCAACTTGCTCACGGCCCAGCAAACCTACCAAAACACCGTGCTCGCGCGCGTCAAAGCCCAGGCCGCCCGCTACAGCGACACCACAGCGCTGTTCCAGGCATTGGGTGGCGGCTGGTGGAATCGCACGGATGTGGACCCCGCCACTAAGGGCAAGCCGGACCGCTTCGGCCTGCCGTCGTGGCAAGAGATCATGCCAGCCAGCAATAAGGCTGCACCTGAATTGAATCATTGAAACAGTGAGAACCCCCATGGCTGACGTTCAGACTGCCTCTGCCCTGCCCCCCGAGCCCGGCGTACCGCGCAAGCGTCGCCTGTGGCGGCCGATGCTGATCATGGTCGCGGTGGTACTGGTGATCGTCGCGATCATTGCCGGGGTGAAATTCGTGCAGATTTCAGCGCTGATCGCCCAATCCAAAGCGCCGCTGCCTGCCGCCGTGGTGACGGCCATGCAGGTGCCGTTCAGCGATTGGCAGCCGAGCGTTTCCGCCGTGGGCTCGATGAAGGCGGTGCGCGGCGTGGACGTGACCACTGAAGTCGGTGGCATCGTGCGCACGATTGGCTTCAAACCCGGGCAAGAGGTGGCAGCCCAGGCGTTGCTGGTGCAATTGAATGCCGACTCGGATATCGCGCAATTGCACGCCTTGGAGGCGACTGCCGACCTGGCCGGCATCGTGCTCAAGCGCGACAAGGCGCAACTGGCGGTAAACGCCATCTCCCAAGCCCAAGTCGACACCGACACCGCCGACCTGAAAGCCAAACTCGCCGCCGCCGAACAACAGCGCGCGCTGGTGGCGAAAAAAACCATTCGCGCACCGTTTGCCGGGCGCATCGGCATTACCAGCGTCAACCCCGGGCAATACCTCAACCCCGGCGACAAAATCGCTACGCTGCAGACCTTTGACCCGATCTACATCGACTTCAGCGTGCCACAGACCCAGCTGGCGGCCATCGCCATCGGCCAAGGTGTGGCGGTGACGGCTGACGGCCTGTCCAACCAAACTTTCAGCGGTCGGATCAGCACCATCGACACCCAGTTTGACTCAACCACGCGCAATGTCACCGTCGAAGCCACCGTAGAGAACCCCAAGCAAAGCCTGGTACCGGGCATGTTCGCCCGCGCGGTGGTCAACTCGGGCACCACCCAGCGCTACCTCACTGTTCCGCAAACCTCGGTGACTTACAACCCTTACGGCACCACGGTGTTCATCGCCACGTCGAGCAAAAATGACAAGGGCGAGGAAGTACTCACCGCACAGCAAACCTTCATCAAGACCGGGCCGACCCGTGGTGATCAGGTCGCGATTTTGTCGGGCGTGAAGGAAGGCGATCTGTTGATTACCAGCGGCCAGATGAAGCTCAAAAATGGCTCGCAGGTAAAGGTCGATAACAGCGCCGCGCCGCTGAATGACCCCGCGCCGACTCCTCAAGAACACTAAAGGTGGCCCATGAAGCTTACCGATACCTTTATTCAGCGGCCGGTCTGGGCCGTGGTGGTCTCGCTGTTCATCCTGATCCTGGGGCTGCGCTCGATCTTCGAACTGCCGGTGAACCAATGGCCGCGCACCGAAAACACCGTGGTCACCATCACCACCGCCTACTATGGCGCGGATGCGTCCACGGTCGCGGGTTTTATCACCCAGCCACTGGAGTCGGCGATTGCCCAAGCCCAAGGCATCGACTATTTGTCGTCGACCAGCATCACCGGCGTCTCGACCATTACCGCCACACTGCGGCTGAACTACGACGCGAGCAAGGCACTCACCGAGATCAACACCCAGGTCAACTCGGTCAAGAACCAGCTGCCGGCCCAGTCCCAGGAGCCGGTGCTGACGATTGCAGTCGGGCAGACCACCGACGCCATGTACCTGGGCTTCTACAGCGACACGCTGGCCACCAACAACATCACCGATTACCTGGTGCGGGTGGTCAAGCCCAAGCTGGATTCGATCCAGGGCGTGCAAACCGCAGAAATCCTCGGCGGGCGCCAGTTCGCCCTGCGCGCCTGGATGGACCCGGACAAACTGGCCGCGCATAACGTCACGGCGCAGGACGTGTCCACCGCCTTGGCCAACAACAACTACCTGTCTGCCGTCGGCTCGACGCGCGGGCAAACCGTGACAGTGGACCTGACCGCCGGCACCGATTTGCACACGGTGGATGAATTCAAACGGCTGGTGATCAAACAGAAAGGCGATGCGCTGGTGTACCTGGAGGATGTGGCCACCGTGACCCTTGGCGCCGAAAGCTACGACAGCAGCGTGGCGTTTTCCGGCAAGCGTTCGGTGTTCATCGGCATCAAGGCGGCGCCCACCGCGAACATCCTGACCGTCGCCGACAGCGTGCGCGAAGCCTTCCCCGAGCTGCAATCGCAACTGCCCGCCGGCGTGCGTGGCGAGATCGTGTATGACTCCACGGCGTTCATCAATACCTCGATTTACGAGGTGGTGAAGACCTTGGTCGAGGCGATGCTCATTGTCTCGGTGGTCATCTACCTGTTCCTCGGTTCGTTCCGCGCGGTGATCGTGCCGCTGGTGGCGATTCCGCTGTCGCTGGTCGGGACCTTCTTCATCATGTACCTGCTGGGTTATTCAATTAACCTGCTGACCCTGCTCGCGCTGGTGTTGGCGATCGGCTTGGTGGTGGACGACGCGATTATCGTGGTGGAAAACGTCGACCGGCATATCAAGGAAGAAGGCAAAGGCGTACTGGAAGCCGCGCTGATCGCGGCGCGGGAACTGGGCGGCCCGATCATCGCGATGACCGTGGTGTTGATTGCCGCGTACGTGCCCATCGGCCTGCGCAGCGGGCTCACCGGGGCACTGTTCAAGGAGTTCTGTTTCTCGTTGGCGGGTGCCGTGACCGTGTCGGCCGTGGTGGCATTGACGCTGTCGCCGATGATGACCTCCAAGCTGTTCAAAACCGGGCAGGAAGAAGGTCGTTTCGCGCGCAAGCTCGACCAGTACTTTGACTGGCTGCGTGGGCGTTATCACCGCGTCCTGTCCGGCGGGCTGGATATCTGGCCGGTGCTGGTGACCTTTGGCTTTGTGCTGTTCCTGCTGGTCGCCGCCAGTGGCATGACCGCCAAAAGCGAACTGTCGCCCACCGAAGACCAAGGGCTGGTGTTCATGCAGATCAAAGGCGCGCCGACGGCTTCGCCGCAGCAGATGGAGCGCATTGCCGACCAGGCCTTCCAGATCGCCAACAAAGAGCCTGAATACGCGCAGATGTTCCAACTCACCGGCTTGCCCATCCTCAACCAAGGCCTGGGCGGCGTGCTGCTGAAAACCTGGGATGATCGCACGCGCTCCCAGGCCCAACTGATACTCGACCTGCAGCAAAAATGGAACCAGGTGCCGGGCGCGACCATTGCGGCCTTCCCGCTGCCGTCGTTGCCGGGCGCCCAGGGTTTGCCGGTGCAGTTTGTGATCACCACCACCGATTCGGTGGAAAACCTCAATGAAGTCGCGCAAGCGGTGATGGCCGAAGCGCAAAAACAACAGCTGTTCTGGTTCGCTGACATGGATTTGAAACTGGATAAACCCCAGGCACGGCTGGTAGTCGACCGGGAAAAAATCGCAGCGTTGGGCATGACTCAGGCAGACGTCGGCGCCGCGCTGTCTGCGGCGTTGGGCGGCAACTACGTGAACTACTTCTCGACCGCCGGGCGCTCGTACAAAGTCATACCCCAAGTGCTGCAGGTCAACCGCCTGAACCCGGAGCAGATTCTCGACTACTACATTCGCACACCGGCAGGTGCCATGATCCAGGCCCGTACGGTGGCGCATATCGAGACCTCGACGCAGCCCGAATCGATCAACCACTTCCAGCAGCTCAACTCGGCAACGCTGTCAGGCGTGAGTGGCGTGGCCCAAGGCGAACTGCTGGCCAAACTCAACACGATCCTCGCCAACGTGGCGCCCTCGGGCTACACCTCAGACTTTGCCGGCGAGTCACGCCAGTTCATCCAAGAGTCAGGTGGCTTTTTCGGGTTGCTGATGTTCTCGATCCTGATCGTTTACCTGGCCCTGGCCTTCCAATTCGAGAGCTTCCGCGACCCGGTGGTAATCCTGTTCTCGGTGCCGCCCGCCCTGTTTGGCGCCCTCGCCTTCATCACCATGGGTTACGCCTCGATCAACGTGTACACCCAGGTCGGCCTGGTGACGCTACTCGGTTTGATCACCAAACACGGGATTCTGATCGTGCAGTTCGCCAACGAATTGCAGCGCGCCGGCCACAGCAAGCGTGAAGCGATTGAAGAGGCCGGGGCCGTGCGTCTGCGCCCGATCCTGATGACCACGGCGGCAATGGTGCTGGGCGTAGTGCCACTGGTGTGGGCCTCCGGCGCCGGGGCTGCGGGGCGACATGATATGGGGCTGGTGATCTTTGCCGGGCTGTCGATTGGTACGCTGCTGACGTTGTTTATGGTGCCGGCGATGTATATGTTTATTGGGGAAACGCATCGTCAGGAAGCTCAGCAGACACTCCCAGGCTCAGACTTGAGGACAACATAAACCTAAGCCCGGCAGGTCACTTTTGGATTATTTCACCGCGCTAACCGCCTTTGTCGAAGCCGCCGAAGGCAACAACTTCTCGCGTGCAGCCGAGCGGCTCGGCATCAAGGCTTCAACCGTTTCCCGCTACGTGAAGGACCTTGAACAGGACCTGGGCATCGCCTTGTTCAACCGCTCGACACGCACGCTGCACCTGACCGAAGGCGGCCAGACGTTTTTGATGCACGCGCACAGGGTGCTGGATGAACTCGAACAGGCGAAGGCGGCGACGTCGGCGCTGAACCAGCAACCGCGCGGGGTGCTCAAGCTCAACTTGCCACCAGCGTTTGCCCGTCACCATATCCTTCCCGTGTTGAAGGCGTTTCTGACTCGCTACCCGCAGATCAAGGTAGAGCTGATGTTGGAGGAGGCGCAGGTCAACCTGATTCATTCGGGCGTGGATTTGGCCATCCGGATTGGCGCGCTGGCTGATTCCACGCTCAAAGCGCGCAAGATCTGCGCTGGCAAGTACCTGTTGGTGGCAAGTCCGACCTTTTGCGCTGTGCACCCTGCCCCGTCAATGCCGGCAGAGCTGGCCCGCCTGCCCGCCATACTGAGTAAGCATGATTTTGCGTTTGCCTCCTCCGATGAAGTAGTGCCGCTGGTGCATAACGACTGTATCCGTATCAACGACCTCGATGCGCAACTGATCGCGGTGCGCCAAGGTCTGGGTTTTGCCCTACTGCCTGACTGGTTGGTGGCCACCAGTATTGAAGCGGGAGCCCTACAGGTGTGGCTGCCACAATGGAACATCCTCGGTGCTGAGCAGGAATTTTCTGTGTGGTTTGTCTATCCGCCCAAGCGAATCGTGTCGTCTAAGGTCAGGTGCTTTATCGACTTCATCGTTGAGCAGTTGGGCGAAACACCTTATTGGCAACGGTAGATCTGTCCGTCTGCGGGTCTAGCGGGACGCGGAGCGTCCAGGGCGGCATTCCCACGCAGAGCGTGGGAACGATCGTCACTGCTACTGCATCGCAGGCAAGCCCGCTCCCACATTGGGATCTCAGTACATCAGGCCGAGAGTGTACTGCCGTACTTTTGCCCTGCTTTTGCTTCTACCACTCAGGTCGGCTACTAGGCCGCCGTGCTCTGCTTTTGATCTTGATCTTGATCTGAGGCGCCCCGTTAAACCACGCTGGCCGAACGCAGGCTTTGGAGCGTGGGTAAACCGGCAGGACGCCGGTTTAGCCGCGATGGGCCAAGGATGGCCCATGGCGGCGGCCCACGCTCCAAAGCCTGCGTGAGGGCACACCGAGCCTAAGCGAGGTGCCGAGTGGTGGGGCAAGAGCCTTTTGGTTACTTTTGGGCTCTTTCAAAAGTGACCCGCCGTAAGGGCGGAACCCTACGAAGCCGTTACCGCAGCAACGGATATGCACCCATATCGCCCCAAAGAAACGCCCCCCCCATCAACCAAAGCGAATATCCAACGCGCGCAAGTAAGTCTGCAACCCAGCATCCTGGATAGGAATCAGAAATGCTTCAGTATCAGACTCATTGAAGTGAGCGTGCCAGTACCCCGGCGGCGTCACAAACGCCAACCCCGGCGACCAATCAACACGTACCGGGTTGCGAATCTGCCCGTCGGCATCCAGTTCAGTGCCTACCAGCGAGTAGCAGCCCGTGGGACAGTCGATAATGAAATCCAGTGCAATCGACTGGTGCCGGTGTGGCTTCTGAATCGAGCCGGCCGGCAGAATGCCGTACATGGCCCACAACACATGGGTCACGGTTCGGGTCTGTGGAAAGTTGCGATTCCCCAGCAGAATGCTGATACGGCTGCGGTCCTGAGCACGCGGATCATCCGCCGCTTCACGCAATTTCAAGTTGGCCAGAGCGGCAGGATACAAGGTCGGCACAAAGCGGTCGGTGCTGCCCGTCACGCCCAGGTAGCGCAACAACGGCTCATCGTGCACGTAGTACAGACGCGCATCCTGCAAGGCGCTGAAGCGCGCTTGCAGCAAACCAGGCAGCGCGATAAAGCAGCCGGTAGACCAGGCAATTTCATGCTCGCCCTGCACAACGTTGCCCTCCCCCGCGATCACATAAAACACTTGCGAAGTCGCATTCGGGTGCAGCTCCAGAGACTCACCGGCGTTCAGCCGAATAAAGTTGGCGCACAGCCCTGGCCCGGTCGCCGGGCCCTCGCAGCCCAGCGCATCGCTGAGGTCAAGCGCCACGACTCGCGACGGGCCGCTGTCATACAGCGAGGCCGGAAAGCTGTGGTAAGGAATACGCGTAATCAGATTGGCACTGATCGGGTTGGCGGCCTTGCTGTATTCAAAGTATTCGGCGTCCACTTGTGTGCTCGGCACATCAGGGGTCAGGTCAGGCTTGAATTCGCTGTTCATGGTTCACCTCAGTCTTCGGCTGGTTTGAACCCACTATAGGCATTGCGCCCACAGGGATTAAGCACTCAGGTGGCACAGCAGTTGTGCAGGATGGGGCAGCTATGCCCTTTGACGGTGCAGCAGGCGCGTCCATCGCCTAAGCGTGAACCGATGAACCCTGTCCTCGGCGCCTGCCTCATACTCAAACGTCATAATCCCCCGTTCGTGTGCGTGGTAATCTGGCGTCACCATGAATAGACATTGATCGTCACTTGACGATGACCAGAGCCAGGAAAGAACATGCCAAAGATTTCTCACTCAGCACTGCGCCGCAACTTCCGTGAACTGCTTGCCAAACAAATCTGCGTTGAAACCGCTTCCGTCTTCGACCCCATGTCCGCGCGTATCGCCGCCGACCTGGGTTTTGAAGTCGGTATTCTCGGCGGTTCGGTCGCATCGTTGCAGGTCCTCGCGGCACCCGATTTTGCGTTGATCACCCTGAGTGAGTTCGTCGAACAGGCCACCCGCATCGGCCGTGTGGCCCAACTGCCTGTCATCGCCGACGCCGACCACGGTTACGGCAATGCCCTGAACGTGATGCGTACCGTCGAAGAGCTTGAGCGCGCCGGCGTGGCGGCACTGACGATTGAAGATACGCTGTTGCCCGCGCAATTCGGGCGTAAATCCACCGACCTGATTTCGGTCGAGGAAGGCATCGGTAAGGTCAAGGCCGCCCTCGAGGCGCGGGTCGACCCGCAACTGTCGATCGTCGCGCGCACCAACGCCGGCGTGCTGCCGACCGAAGACGTCATCGCCCGCACCAAAGCCTATGAAAAAGCCGGCGCCGACGGCATTTGCATGGTCGGCGTCAAAGACTTCGACCACCTTGAAAAGATCGCAGAAAACCTCACGGTGCCGTTGATGCTGGTGACCTACGGCAACCCGCAGCTCAATGACAGCGAACGCCTGGCCGCGTTGGGTGTGCGCATTGTGGTAGCCGGGCATGGCGCCTACTTTGCGTCGATCAAGGCGACTTACGACAGCCTGCGTGCGCAACGCAAGTTGACCAGCAGCACCTCGAACCTCAGCGCGACTGAACTGACGCATACCTACACGCTGCCGGAAAGCTATGTAGCGTGGGCGAAAGAGTTCATGGATGTGAAAGAATAAAACCCTGCCCCAAACCGTAGGAGAGTCGCCAGACTCTCCACCTCCTTTTCCCCTCAGGGTGATGATCTCGATCCAGGTGATTGGCGACAACATGCCATTGCATCTGCCGCGTCGAGCTGAATTCCATACGCCCGCTGATCATCAATAACTTCCTGCATTCGGCCACCGTCCTCGCGTACAGCCGGACGTCCAGGCGACGGGCTCGCCCCTGCCTTCGATATACTCTTTAAGCCTAGGCGTTATTGCTATTTATTTTCGCCAAATACTGGCACTCGCTCTTGAACAGACCAATACTCCCGAAACCATAACGTCCCCTCTCCCCTCGCTTAACCACAACTAAGCGAGCTGCCAAATGTAGTAGCTGGCAACCACGTGGGTGCCCCCGCTGTCTGGGTGAAGTACGGCATGGGCACAGCACTGCGCCCTGGCATGTATGGTTACATCGAGGGCTTACTGCATCTGGTCAAATTAAAAAAGCATTGACCTGCTCGACATAAATACTCAAAGCCTTGAAACATTACCTACATGAGAACAACGGCGAGTGGCAGACATGACAGTCAACCTCAATAAGAAGATGGCCCCGTTTGGAAACGTCTATGAAAACAGACCAGGACAACCATCAGAATTACTGCAAGGCGTCTACTTTTCGATGTATGACTTTCGCTTTTATGACAGCAATGGCCATCATTTAAATGAGCGTTGGGAGGCCTACAGCACAAATAAATTTGAACTAAGCTTCGATTTTGGCGAATGCACCTCGCCCTCGGGTGAACATGTAACGATTGCAGGGCGCATTATCACCCCACTTTCTTTGAAGGCACTGATACAGCAACGTGAACCGGCAAGCACGGAAACAATCCAAGCGTATCAGGAAAAATGTTACGCCTGGATGACGGCGTGGGGGTTCAACACCAGCGATTCAATATTCAGCAAAGCCACGGCTATCGATTATGCTCTAATCAGTATTATTTGCGCTCCGGACATTCCGCTTGAACGCCAACGAGTCCAGCTTATTTTTTGGGTTGTCATTTTTCTATTCGATGACATCATGGATAACTTCGCCCACTTCAATGACGGGCAGCTGATCACCATCAAAAAAAATTATGAATGCACGGAAGTATTTTGCAATATTATGAAAGGCAGTATTTTAACTGTTGAAGACGTCACCATAGATCATACGTGCTACCCCTATTTTATACCGCTGTGCCATGCATTATTGGACTACAGGCAAGAAATAATAAACGCCACAGCGCCCTTGGGCGATGCGAACCATTTCATTGACTCCTGGGTCGTGTACATGCGCAGCGTCGTGTGGGGGACTGCGGACACTACTGCAGGTGACATCGAGCTTGGCAACACAGATTCAGGGTTTGCTACGAGGGCCTATTTCTTCAAACGCAGCATGACAATTGGAATAGTACCCAACTTTGAATTGATATGCCTGCTGCGGGGCTTTTCACTGCCAACTGACATTCGAGAAAACCCTCTGTTTTTATACTTAAACCATCATCTAAGCCTGTACACGTCATTTGTCAATGATGTCGTGTCCTTGAAGAAAGAGCTGATAAATGGAGAAACAGAAAATTTCGCCTTATTGTATCGAGATCACGGCACCCCCCAGCAGCACGTTAATGAGGCGGTCCGTCACTTAAACAACTTTGTCGTTGATTATAATGAAATTGCGAAAAGGCTATTGTTAATCTGGCCTGACGATGACAGCCTGCCAACGTACATCGCCTATGGAAGATGCTGGATGATTGCCCAGTGGCAATGGATGACGCTGATTAACAGGTATAACGTCCCACCCTTGGACTGCCATATTATTTTATAAGCGGCGTTTAATCAGCCGTGGAGTAGCAAAGCATTTTTGCGTCTCACCGTCACCAACCTCATCTTGAGCCTACCGCGCAACGAGGCGAACATCAGCGCTATTGCCTTCCAGCCGCTTGAGCTGCCGATGCTCAGCGCTGAAAAAATCCGCCGTAGAGCCTGCGGCGAACAGTTCAGGGGCGTGCGTTATGACCTCAACATGGCCAGCTTCGGTATGCCCGGCTTGAGCTTCATGACCCGCTACGTCAACGGCGCCGACATCAATGACACCCGAGGCGGTGCCATCGCCGCGAAAGCACGCTAGCTGAAAGTGCTGCACCTACTTATAAAGCAACCGATACAGCATAAACCTGGAAGAGCCGACCAGCGATAACACTGATCAACCGCTAGAACTCAAGAAACCTCATGGAATTGGCGAAAAATACTGTGCCGCGGACCTTGCTGAGCCCTGTCGAATCTTTGGATGATGCGCAAACAGCTATTCAATAAAAAACATGATCAATAATGAGTTTTAGTCTGTTGAAAGTACTTTGTACAAAACACTTAACATGTTTGGCCGATCAGTCTGAACATGGCTGATCAGCACAATCTCTCTGTCATACCGATCAATGCCTACCCGGTCCACAGCGCACTTATGGCCCCACTGTTCAAAGCCGGACCAGTACGGCACAAGGCTGACGCCAAGACCTTCGGTTACCAGCATGGCAATTGTCTCTAATGCGTCCAGATCCACCAGGGGCGTCGGCATCAAGCCATTGTCAGCCAAGTAACGCTCAGCATGTCGTCCGCCCCACGAATCTGGATCGTACCGAATGTATGAGTGGGTTTGCAGTTGAGTAAGGATACTGTCCGAGGACTTTTCCTTCGATAGGAAAACCAGCGGTTCCTTTCGTAGTGGCACCCTATGCAAAGCTTTTGGCAATTCAAAGGGCGGAGCTACCAATATGGCAGCGTCCAGTTCGCCTGAGAGAAGTGCTTGATACAACGAACGCGATGTTCCCGGCACGATGACCGGCTTGAGGCCTGGCGCTAACTCAGTCAGGGCCCGCAATGCTCCGGGTAGCAAGCCGGTCAGAACGGTCGAAATTGCGCCTATTCTCAACTGTCCCGTAAGCCCCTCCACGTCGGCGTCTCCCGCCAGTAGCGCTACCTCGCGAACGATGCGTTTAGCTCTGGCCAATAGACCAAGACAGGCTTCACTCGGCTTGGCTGCGTGTCCGACGCGAGACAGTAGTTCAAAGCCGAGTTGCCGTTCGAGTGCGAGAATTCGCTGACTCACCGCTGCTGCCGTCAGCCCTTCGACGCGCGCGGCATGAGCGATGGAACCGCATTCCACGACAGTGACGAGGCTTTTCAGATAACGCGTATCCATAAGAAATTCTTTTGATGGAAGTAAAAATTACATGCTATCTCTTTTCATAAAACCAGCACAAGCTTCGGCCGGTCCAGTCATTTACACCTTTCGGTGATTTTTAGGAGCAACCGATGCAGTCGATTTTTCATTTTGCGTATCACGTCCGCGACTTGGAGCTTTCCCGCCAGTTCTACTGCGATTTGCTGGGTTGTGAAGAAGGTCGTAGCACCGAAACATGGGTAGACATCAATTTTTTCGGGCATCAATTATCGTTGCACTTGGGCGAACCATTCTCTGTGAGTAATACAGGAAAGGTAGGCGACCATAGGGTGCCGATGCCCCATTTTGGCGTGATATTGAAAATGTCAGATTGGAGTGCTTTAAAAGACCGCCTGATCGAGGGCGACGTGAACTTTGTTCTCTCACCTAACCTCCGTTTCCCAAGAGAGCCCGGTGAACAGGCAACAATGTTCTTCCTCGACCCTGCCGGGAATCCTATCGAGATAAAAGGATTCGCTGATTTGGAATCAGTTTACGCAACTTGAACGTGTTCCTGACAGCGCAATACCCGTAACGGTCAACCTTAAAGAGGTGACTGAAGTTCAGATGCATTCACACGATTAATTCGTCGAGCGCTTGCGCGCATTCGACAACACTCAAGCGTCTGATAAAAACAATAACGCTCTACAAACTTGAGGTATTGGAATGAATGTTTTCAAACTCACTTGGGTTGCACTAACTGCAGCGTCCATGATTGGCGTCAGCAGTGCAGCTCTCGCAGGTTCCACGCTGGACGCCATTCAGAAGAAAGGTTTCATTCAATGCGGCGTCTCCGATGGGTTGCCAGGTTTCTCCGTTCCGGATTCTACGGGCAAGATTGTTGGTATAGACGCCGACGTCTGTCGTGCCGTAGCCGCAGCAGTTAGCTGAATACATAGGCGGGTTCTGTTGGGTGCTACTCGGCGAACACCCATTGGAGATGTAACGCGAAACTCAATCAGTTGGTTGTAAGACAGCCATTTAATCAGCCGTCGGGTTATCAGTGCCCCAAAGGAACGATATGCACAATTTTAGTAATTCTGATGCCACTGCCATTGCGAAATGGGTACGTTCCGATGTCGTGATCGCAGAGACGGTAGCTGACCATTTTCTTGAACGTGTCGAGTCGCGCGAGCCGAGCATAAACGCTTTCGTTTCTTTCGACCCCGACGGGGTGCGCACTCAAGCGGGTCAATTAACAACGACTAGCGAGAAAGGTCTCCTGGCAGGCGTTCCAGTGGGGATCAAGGATAACTATGACACCGTGGATCATCCCACCCGTTTTTACTCTTCTATCTATGATGACAACTGTCCATCGCGTGACGCGCATGTCGTCTCACTTCTGCGCCAGGCCGGAGCAGTCATTATGGGCAAGACCCACACCACCGAATTTGCTTACATGCATACCGGCCCTACCCACAATCCACATGATCTTGACAGAACCCCTGGAAGTTCCAGTGCCGGATCGGCAGCGGGGATGGCGGCTGGTTTTTTCCCGGTCGCTTTGGGGACGCAGACGGCCGGATCATTGATAAAACCCGCATCCTATTGTGGACTTTATGCCTTCAAGCCTTCGTATGGGTTGGTTTCTCTTGAGGGGATCAAACCATTAGCGCCAAGTTTCGACACCGTGGGTTGGTATGGCCGCTCCGTTCGTGACCTGGATCTGATGGCTCAAGTCTTGATTCCTGGTTTTCCGGAGCGCACTCATGAAAGCCATTTACGGTCGTTCGGCTTTTGTCGTACGGCCCGTTGGGATCAGGTGGACAAGGACGTAGCCAAATCACTGGAGGCCGCTGTAGAAGATCTGCGATCGGCAGGGCATCAAGTAAGCGAGGTACTGCTGCCCGAGGAATTTTCCGCTGTATTTGATGACCATCTGCTGATAAACGATTGCGAGGGAGCCCGATCACTCTCCCCGGAACTGCAAATGCATCCGGACAAACTGAGCATTGAACTGCTAGCCATGTTCGAGCGCGCTAGTCTGACAACCTGGGAGCAAGAGTCAGCGGCAAAAAGGCGTTTAGCCAAGTTGGCCCCCGTTTTGGAAGAGATATTCAAGCCTTTTGACGCAGTCTTAGGTGCGAGCTGTGGCATCGTCGCCCCGTTGGGCCTCGGAGCCACGGGACCTTCCGACTTCATCAAGTTTTGGATGGCATTTGGATTGCCGCAAGTCAATATCCCTCTCGCTCGGAAAACCGGGGCGCTTCCCGCAGGGCTTCAAATGATCGGAGGATTTAGAAACGACAGCACTCTGCTACACGCGGCTGAGCAGGTTGATGCAGTGCTGAGGGCGACCCGCTAATAGGTTGAGGCAGGTTGCGCCAGTTGCGGATGCGCGGCATTAGCGTGATGCCCAGCAGATGGGTGAATGTAAAAGCGATCTTCACCGTACTTGCGCCCCGGTGACGCTCAACCTGGAAAACCCGGATGCCCTCGCCGACGGCCTGGACAGGGTGCGCGGCGAAGCGCGGCCCATGCCGATGGAATACGCGCCGTCCAATGGCTTCGGCTTTGGTGGCGTGAATGCCGGCGTGCTGTTCCGCCGTTGGGTGTAACCCAAGGTTTGCCCCTGCCTTAGTTTTCGGGGACCATGGCGCCTTTCTGTTACAGCTAACCAGAGGCGCCCATGGCCAACCACGACCTGTCTTACACCCCCGATCCGGATGCCGACTCGATTTCTTCCGACGTCGTCGGCTTCAACGGCATCCTGGTCTCCACCCAGATCCCTACCCGCGCCGATGGCAGCCTGGAACTGGGCGACATCACCGTGCAAAGCGAATGCACCCTGCAAGCGCTGAAAGTCGCGCTGGAGAAAGCCGGCAGTTCCATGGACCGGGTTATGCATCTGACCATCTACCTCACCGACATGGCTGACCGTGCCGCGTTCAACGAGGTCTACAAGCGCTTTTTCGCCAAACCGTGGCCGGTTCGTGCGGCCTTGGGTGTGGCTGCACTGGCCGTGGAAGGCATGCGTGTAGAAGTCACTGCGATGGCGGCCAAGGCCTGAGTGTTCACCAGCAATACAGATCAAATGTGGGAGCTGGCTTGCCTGCTATGGCGGGCTGTCAGTCGATACTGCTTTGACCGATGTATCAGTCATCGCAGCATAGGTATTTACGCAACTCTTTAAGTTGAGCTTAGCCTGTGAGGGGTTAGGTGGATTGAGTACATATCCGTTGCTGCGGTAACGGCGGCTATTGGTTCCGCCCTTACGGCGGGTCACTTTTGGAAAAGAGCCCCAAAAGTAACCAAAAGGGCTCTTGCCCCACCACTCGGTGCCTCGCCTAGGCTCGGCATGCCCTCACTCCGGCTTGAATCCGTGGGCCGCCGCCATGGGCCATCCTTGGCCCATCGCGGCTAACCCGGCGTCCTGCCGGGTTACCCACGGATTCAAGCCTGCGTTCGGCCATCGTGGTTTAACGGGGCGCCTAAGATCAAGATCAAAAGCAAGATCAAAAGCAAAAGCAAAAGCACGGCAGTACACTCTCTGCCTGATTTACTGAGATCCCAATGTGGGAGCGGGCTTGCTCGCGAAGGCGGTGGGTCAGTTACACATGAGCTGGCTGACCCACCGCCTTCGCGAGCAAGCCCGCTCCCACAATTTTGACCGAGTTTGGCTGCCAGCACTGCAGTGCTCTGCTTTTCTGTGGGAGCTGGCTTGCCTGCGATGCAGGCACCTCGGTCCATCAAGTACACCGAGTTGATGCCATCGCAGGCAAGCCAGCTCCCACATTAGATTGAGTTCAGTTTCAAATATCAGGTCGGCTGTCAGGCCGCCTCAGTTTTGCTTTTGATCTAACCACTCAGGTCGGCTACTAGGCCGCCGTGCTCTTGCTTTTGATCTTGATCTGAGGCGCCCCGTTAAACCACGCTGGCCGAACGCAGGCTTTGGAGCGGGGGTAAACCGGCAGGACGCCGGTTTAGCCGCCATGGGCCAAGGATGGCCCATGGCGGCGGCCCCCGCTCCAAAGCCGGAGTGAGGGCACACCGAGCCTAAGCGAGGTGCCGAGTGGTGGGGCAAGAGCCCTTTTGGTTACTTTTGGGGCTCTTTTCCAAAAGTGACCCGCCGTAAGGGCGGAACCCATAGCAGCCGTTACCCAAATAACGGATATGTACCCAGCACCCCCGCGACAACCAAAGAATTCAGCCCATAAAAAGATGTGCAGATACCTATGCTGCGATAGCATCAACCGGCTATCCCTGACGTACCGAGGTGCCTGCATCGCAGCAGTGCGGCGATTCGACAAGCCAGCTCCCACACTGTATCGGCGTCGCCTTCGCGCATTCGGCCTGATAGCCCTGTGGTAGATGCCGGTCAGGCATTTCAGAGCTACAATGCACGCCTCGACCGTGACAAGCCTGACTAAAAAAACTATGTCCTTGCCCAAGCATCACCTGGAATTGCTCAGCCCTGCCCGCGATGTCGCCATCGCGCGCGAGGCTATCTTGCATGGCGCCGACGCCATCTACATCGGCGGCCCGAGCTTCGGCGCCCGCCACAATGCGTGTAACGAGGTGAGCGATATCGCTCAACTGGTCGAATTCGCCCATCGTTACCACGCCCGTGTGTTCACCACCATCAACACCATCCTGCATGACAACGAGCTGGAACCTGCACGCAAGCTGATTCATCAGCTGTACGACGCCGGTGTCGATGCGTTGATCGTGCAAGACCTGGGCGTGATGGAGCTGGATATTCCGCCGATCGAGCTGCACGCCAGTACCCAGACCGATATCCGTACCCTGGGCCGTGCCAAGTTTCTCGACCAGGCCGGTTTCTCGCAGTTGGTCTTGGCCCGTGAGCTGAACCTGCAAGAAATCCGCGCCATCGCTGATGAAACCGATGCCGCCATCGAGTTCTTTATCCACGGTGCCCTGTGCGTGGCGTTCTCCGGGCAGTGCAATATCTCCCACGCGCAGAATGGCCGCAGCGCCAACCGTGGCGACTGCTCCCAGGCCTGCCGCCTGCCGTACACCTTGAAAGATGATCAAGGCCGCGTCGTGGCCTTTGAAAAACACCTGCTGTCGATGAAAGACAACAACCAGAGCGCCAACATTCGCGCGCTGGTCGAAGCCGGTGTGCGCTCGTTCAAGATCGAAGGCCGCTACAAGGACATGGGCTATGTGAAGAACATCACCGCCTATTACCGCCAGCGCCTCGACGACGTGCTCGAAGACCGCCCGGACCTGGCCCGCGCTTCGAGCGGCCGTACCGCGCATTTCTTCCTGCCCGACCCGGAAAAAACCTTCCACCGTGGTAGCACCGACTACTTTGTCAGCGACCGCAAGATCGACATCGGCGCGTTCGACACGCCAACCTTCACCGGCCTGCCGGTGGGTGTGGTGGAAAAAGCTGGCAAGCGCGACTTGCAGGTCGTCACTCATGAGCCGCTGTCCAACGGCGACGGCCTCAATGTGCTGGTCAAACGCGAAGTGGTGGGTTTCCGCGCCAACATTGCAGAACCCAAAGGCGAGTTCGAAGAAGACGGCGAGAAGCGTTACCGCTACCGCGTCGAACCGAACGAGATGCCGGCCGGCCTGCATCAACTGCGCCCGAACCATCCGCTGAATCGCAACCTGGACCATAACTGGCAACAGGCCCTGCTCAAGACCTCGGCCGAACGCCGTATCGGCCTGGCCTGGGTGGCACGCCTGCGTGAAGATCAGTTGGTGGTAACCGCGATCAGCGAAGAAGGGATCAGCGCCAGCGTCACCCTGCCCGGCCCGTTCGGTGTGGCCAACAAGCCGGAACAGGCGCTGGACACCTTGCGCGATCTGCTTGGCCAACTCGGCACCACCGAGTATCACGCCACGAACATCGAGCTGGACGCGCCGCAAGCGTTCTTCATCCCCAACTCGCAGCTCAAGGCATTGCGCCGTGAAGTGATCGAAGCGCTGACCACTGCGCGGGTCGCGGCTCACCCGCGCGGTGGGCGCAAGGCCGAGACCTCGCCGCCGCCGGTGTACCCGGAAGCGCACTTGTCGTTCCTCGCCAACGTCTACAACCAGAAAGCCCGTGACTTCTATTACCGTCACGGCGTGAAGCTGATCGACGCGGCCTTCGAAGCCCACGAAGAAACCGGCGAAGTGCCGGTGATGATCACCAAGCACTGTCTGCGGTTCTCGTTCAACCTGTGCCCTAAACAGGCCAAGGGTGTGACCGGCGTGAAGACCAAGGTGGCGCCGATGCAGCTGATTCACGGCGATGAAGTACTGACCCTGAAGTTCGACTGCAAACCGTGCGAAATGCACGTGGTGGGCAAGATCAAGGGGCATATCCTGGGCTTGCCACAGCCAGGCAGCGGCGTGGGCCATTTTGACCCAGAAAATATCATCTTTCAGGGCACGCACTAGCCCTTGGGGAGCGGGGCCACCACCAGCCCCGCTGCAACCCCGCTGCCGCCAGCAGAATCGCCGCAACCCCCAGCCATTGCAGCCAACCCAGGCGATGCCCAAAGGCAATCCAGTCGACAAAAATCGCCGCAATCGGGTAGATGAACGACAGCGCGCCGGTAATGGCCGTCGGCAGTTTCTGGATCGCCCCGTACAACAACACATACATCAAACCGGTGTGCACCACGCCCAACGTGACCAGCGCAGCCCAGGCATGGGGCGCTGCAGGCAAGCTGTTCCAAGGCACTAACGGCGCCAGCAACAATGCGCCCGTAATCACTTGAATCAACGCCATCAAGTGCGGCGGCACTGCCTTCAGGCGCTTGATGATCAGCGCCGCAATCGCATACAAAAACGCCGCGCCCAGGGCCAGGGCGATACCCGCCAGATAATCCCCGCCACCGCTCTGCTGCTCGCCATGGGCGGTGACAATCGCCAACATGCCTAGGAACGCCACGCTCAACCAGGCCAGTTTTTGCAGCGTGATCTTTTCCCCGAGAAACACCGCCGCCAGCACCACCAACATGAACGGCTGCACGTTGTACACCGCCGTACTGATCGCGATGGAAGCACGGGAATAGGATTCGAACAGCAGCAACCAGTTGCCCACAATGGCCACGCCACTGAGCATCGCCAGCCCAAGCTTGGCCCAGCTGAGCAGGTCCAGCCGCAGGTAGCCCAGCAGCGCACACACCAGCAACAGCGTCAGCGCGCCGATCACACAGCGCCAGAACACCACTTCGATCACCGACACACCCGACACCAGCACAAACCAACCAATGGTGCCCGAGATCAGCATGGCGGCGACCATTTCCCACGACCCGCGACGAATAGATGTGTCCACGATGGAAGCTCCTCAAGTGAGGCTCAATTATGGCAATCTGCTGGTCAGCGGCTCCAGCGACTAAAAAAGGCAAAACCTCGAAATCACCTTTTCTTATTAGGCACACGGCATGATTGACACTATCGACCAGAAACTGATCGCAGCTTTGATGGATGACTCGCGTCTGTCGCTCAAGGCCCTGGCGGGTATCACCGGGCTGTCTTCGCCCAGCGTCGGCGAACGCCTGCGCCGCCTGGAAGAACGCGGCGTGCTGACGCACTACACGGTCGATATCGACCCCAAGCACTTCGGCTACCTGCTGCAGGCCATCGTGCGCATCCGCCCCTTGCCGGGCAAGTTGCAGGAAGTGGAGCGCCAGATCCAGGCGATTCCCGAATTCACCGAGTGCGACAAGGTCACCGGCGAGGACTGTTTTATCGCGCGGCTGCACGTGCGCACCATGGACCATCTGGACACGTTGCTCGACCGGATCAACGCCTATGCCGAAACCAACACCGCTATCGTCAAGAAAACCCCGGTTAAACGCCGATTGCCGCCGCTGGTTGATGAGTGATCCTGTGTCACTAACGCAATGACCGGATCGCTATTGTGTCAGGGACGACCTCGCTGGACCGCGTACTGCGCCGGTTGGCCAGTCATACGGCTTGATCTACTGTGGCGAACGGGCTTGCCACAACAAGCACGCTAGCCACAGTAGAAGCGGCAGTTTCTCAAGCCAGCAGCGTCTTCGCCGCCGTCAACAACCCTTGGAACTTGCGATACCGGGCTTGCAACACCGGCTGCTGAGCCAGGTCAGGCCAATACCTGGCCTTGACCGGCATCCCTGCCTCCAGCAGATGCGCCCCCTCGCCAATCGCCAGAAACCCAAGTTTCGCCGCGCCAATACACGCACTCAGTTCACTGCCCTGCAAGGTGAAAATCTCCCGCTGCAGAATGTTCGCCAGTAACTGCGCCCAGTACTCGCTACGCGCCCCGCCGCCCACCAATGCACACGCGCCCACGCTGGCACCCGCAGATTGCACGGCGCGCAAGGCATCCAGCAAGCCAAACCCTACGCCTTCCATCACCGCATAACCGAGCATTGCCGGTGTGCAGTCATGGCCCAGGCTCATAAAACCGCCGCGCAGCAAAGGGTCGTTATGCGGCGTGCGTTCACCGGCGAGGTACGGTAGAAACAATGGCGTATCCAATGGCACCGGTTGGCCGATCGGCAACTGTACCTGCACTTGGTCCAGTAACGTTTGCTCATCCGGCATGCCGGTCAGCCGCGTCACCCAACGCAAGCAACTGGCGCCGGCGAGCATCGCGCCCATGGTGTACCAGCGGTTGGGCAATGCGTGACAGAAACTGTGCACCGCACTGGCCGGGTTGCCGGCGGCGTGATCGGTGATCGCAACAATGGCCGCGCTGGTGCCCAGGGTGATGAAGCCGTCACCGGCATTGATCGCGCCGATGCCGACGGCGGCGACCGGGTTATCGCCGCCGCCACCGGCAATCACCACGGCGGGCGACAGGCCCAGCCCGGCTGCCGTCACGCGCCCTGCCACCGCGCCACCTTCCACTAGCTGGGGCATCTGCGCAGGTGCAAGCCCGGTGGCGCGTACCATCGGGGTAAACCATTGACGGTGCGCCACATCCAGCCACAGTGTGCCGGCGGCATCGGACATGTCGCTGATGCGCTCACCACTCAAGCGCAAGCGCAGGTAATCCTTGGGCGACAGAATGCAATCAATCGCCTGGAACACCTCGGGCTCATGCTGTTGCAGCCACAGCAGTTTCGGCGCGGTCAGCCCGGCCATCGGCAAGCTACCGGTGACCTCGGCAAAGCCTGGGCCGAGTTGTTGCGCTTGGGCGACAGCGCGCGAGTCGTCCCACAGGATGGCCGGGTACAACACGCGGTTGTCATCCCCGAGCAACACCGCCCCGTGCATCTGCCCAGACAATCCAATGCATGCCACACGACTGAAAGCCTCATGTGTGCGCAACTGGTCGAGCGCCTGCAAGCAAGCCTGCCACCAATCTTGCGGCGCCTGTTCAGACCAGCCGCTATGGCGCCGGGAAACACTCAGGCGCACACCGGTATGGGCCAACACGGCGCCGCTGGCGTCCATCAGGATCGCCTTGAGTTCCGACGTGCCCAGATCAATACCGAGGGAAACAGGACTGCTCATACGTGGTTCATTCCGATCAAATACAGCCACATGAATTACGGTATTGCAGGCTCGGCGCCAGGCGCACGCTGTGTACCGGCGCGGCTGGCGTGGCCATGCGTTGCAGCAGCATTTGTACCGCGCGCGCGCCCAGCTCCTTGACCGGTTGAGCAATCAAGGTCAGGCGCGGCACGAAAAAATCCGCCCAGTCAAAATCATCAAAGCCCACCAGGGCGATCTGCCTCGGCACCTCAATCTGCGCGTCACGCAGGGCGTGCATGGCGCCCAGCGTCATCAGGTTATTGCCTGCCATGATCGCCGTCGGCGGTGCTGCCAAGGCCAGCAACTGCGCAGTCGCGGCCCGTGCCGGTTCACTGCTGGAGCCGCCGTTGACCAGCAACTGCGGGTCAAACACCAAACCAGCCGCCTGTAAGGCAGCCCTATAACCCGCCACGCGTTCATCGGTCGTGCCAAGCCCCGCACGCCCGGCAATAAAGCCAATACGCCGGTGCCCGTGCTCAATCAAGTGCGCGATCAGGGCCTGGGTCGACTGGGTATTCTCCACCCCGATCTGGTCAAACTGCGCGCTCATCATGCGGTCCACCAGTACCGTCGGCACTTGATTGGCCTGCAAATATTCCAGAGCCTTCGTGCCGGTGGACGGTGCCAGCAGAATCCCATCGACGCGCCGATGATGCAGCGCTGTGACCACCCGCAGCTCCTGCTCCGGGTCGTCGTGGGGCTCGACAAACAGCATCATGTAACCGTGCTTGGCGCATTCAGTTTCAATCGCGTGCACGGTTTCACTGAAGTAATGGTTGGACAGCGCCGAGATCGCCACGCCTATCGTGCTGGTGCTCGAACGGGCGAGCGAGCGCGCCAGGGTATTGGGGATGTAACCCAACTCGGCGATCGCGCGCTGTACCGCCTGCACCGTGGCCGGGCTGACCTTGCGCGTGCCGTTCAACACGTGGGACACAGTCGACGTCGACACACCCGCCCTGCTTGCCACGTCATCCATGGTGACCACGACGCTTTCCTCTTCAGTGAATCAATGTTTACTCGACCAGCCGCTGTAAGTAGCCACGTTGTCGCGGGTGATCAGTTTTGGCGTAAGCAGGATAACCGCTTCGGCCGGGGCTTTGTCATTGAGCAAGTCATTGCCCACATTCACCGCTGTCTGCGCCATGGCCCACGGGTCCTGGCTGGCAGAGGCCTGGATTTGCGTGTCAGTCTTCAGTGCATTCTCGATATCCGGCGCACCGTCCACCGAGGTGATGAGGATGGCGCTGCGTTTGAGCTGCTTGGCCGCCAAATCACTGCCAATCGCTTGCGGGTCGTTGATCGCAAACAGGCCGTCGATTTTCGGGAAGCGCGTGAGGTAGCCCTGCATCACGTTCAGGCCGCCTTCGCGCGAGCCTTTGCCGTCCTGGTCATCGGACAGCACCTTGATGTCTGGCGCCGAAGCCAATGCAGCCTTGCAACCTTTGACGCGGTCCGTCACGGCGGTGACTTGCGGGCCATTCTGAATGATCACATTGCCCTTGCCCGCCAGCTTGTCCACCAGGAACTGGCAGGCCAGCTTGCCGGCTTCAACGTTGTCGGTTTGCACCGTGGCATTCACGCCTTTGGCGTCCACATCCACGGCCACCACGACGATGCCGGCACTGCGGGCTTTCTTGATCGCCGAGGCCATGGCCGATGGGTCGACGGCGTTGAGCAGGATCAGGTCAACCTTGGACGAAATGAAATTGTCGATCTGCGAAAATTGCTTGCTCAAGTCATAGTCGGCCGACACCGAGGTCACCTTGACGTTGGGGTTCAGCTCTTTGGCTCGTGCAGTGGCGCCGTCGGCCAGGGTCACGAAATACGGGTTGCCGAGCGAGCCCATGCTAATGCCCAGGGCTTTGAGTTCACGGGCTTGCACGGCGTTTGACATCAAGGCAGCCAAGGCAATAACGGGAAACAGGCGTTTAAGGTTCATGCGGG
The DNA here is from genome assembly GCF_022648765.1 of Pseudomonas sp. ArH3a. Classification (NCBI taxonomy): domain Bacteria; kingdom Pseudomonadati; phylum Pseudomonadota; class Gammaproteobacteria; order Pseudomonadales; family Pseudomonadaceae; genus Pseudomonas; species Pseudomonas sp. ArH3a. The sequence goes on along the minus strand of NZ_CP080330.1, from coordinate 3,476,284 downwards.
TCTCTCTTGTGATTGTTGTAGGAGTGAACTCAGGTGCGCGCACCGGACTGGCGATAGCGATCCAGCGCCACCGCGCCGATGATCACGATGCCCTTGATGATGTACTGCCAGATGTCCGACACGCCCAGCAGCACCAGGCCGTTGGTAAGTACCGCGATAATCAGCGCGCCGATCAGCGTGCCGCCAATGGTGCCGACGCCGCCGGTAAAACTGGTGCCGCCCAGGATCACCGCGGCAATCGCATCCAGCTCATAGGATTGCCCCAGTTGCAGGCCGTTGGCCGCGAACAGGCGCGAAGCGCTCATCACCGCGCCAAGCCCGGCCAATGCACCGGACATGGCGTAGACGAACAGCAAGACTTTCCACACCTTGATCCCCGACAGCCGCGCCGCCTCGGGGTTGCCGCCCACTGAGTAGATCTGCACGCCCATGACGGTACGGCGCAGGATGAACCACGACAGCACCACCACCGCCACCGCGATGATCACCAGCCACGGCACGCCGAGCACCGAGTCATTGCCGATAAACGCAAACGGCAGGTCGGGGTTGAACACGGTCTTGTCATCCGCCAACAAGCGCGCCAGGCCACGCATGGCGGTCAGTGCACCGAGGGTGACGATAAACGGTGGCAAGCGCATGAAGGCGATCAACCCGCCATTGACCAGGCCCAGCAACAGGCCGAAACCGATGCCGGCAGCAATCCCGAACATGCCGAACTGTGGCGACATCGAGGCCTGCAACGCGACCACAGCGGACGCCGCGAGAATCGCGCCGACGGACAGGTCAATGCCCGCCGTCAGAATCACAAAGGTCATGCCCGCCGCCAGCACCACATTCACCGAGGCTTGCTGGGTGATGATCGACAGGTTCTGCACGGTGAGAAAGTTCTCACTGGCCAGGGCAAACCCCACCAGCAGCAACACCAGCACCGGCAACATGCCAACGGTGCGCATCAGCTCACGAACGCGCTCCGCTTTGCCGACGGGCGCGAGGGTCAGTGTGTTGTTGTTTGAATCAGCCATGGGCAGCCACCTGATCGCCACCAGTGGCGAGGTCAATAATGCGTTCTTGGGAGATGGCGTGGCCCGAAGCCCCGCCGACTTCGGCCACCAACTGGCCTTCGCGCATGATCAGCACGCGGTCGCACGTGCCGATGATTTCCGGCAGCTCGCTGGAGATCACCACAATGCCAACGCCCGCCAGCGCCAGTTGGTTGATGATGCGGTAGATCTCGGACTTGGAGCCGATGTCCACGCCCCGCGTCGGTTCGTCGAGGATCAGCACATGCGGCTTGACCTCCAGCAGCCGTGCTAACAGCACTTTCTGCTGGTTGCCGCCGCTCAAGGCGCCGACATTGACCTTGCCCGATGCCACCCGAATCGACAGCGACTTGATCGCGTCATTTGAACGCTGCGCGGCATGGCCGCGATCCAGCACGCCACCGGCATGCGCGTCCGGCACACAGGCGCACACGTTGATGTTATCGGCCACGCTCATGTCCAGGAACAGGCCCTGGGCCTTGCGGTCTTCAGTGAGGTAAACCACGCCCGCACGAATCGCGTCCGCCGGGTTACGCAGTTGGGTGACGGTTTTGCCGACCACTTCAAGGGTGCCGGAGGTGCGCGGGTCGGCGGCGAAGATCAGCCGCGCCAGCTCCGTGCGCCCTGCCCCGACCAACCCGGCAATGCCCAATACTTCACCGGCGTGCAGGTCGAAGCTGCAATTGCGCACGCGCTTGCCATCGGCCATGTCACGCACGCGCATCACCACGTTGCCGGGGTTATAGGCGGCGTGTTCCTTCTTGTAGAAACCGGAGAGGTCGCGGCCCACCATCATTTTCACCAGCACTTCGGCCGACAACGCGTCGCGGGTCAGCTCGCCGATGTACTGGCCGTCGCGCAGCACCGAGACCCGGTCCGACAACTCATAGATCTCAGCCATGCGGTGGCTGATGTAGATAATCGCCAGGCCCTGGCTGCGCAGGTGCTTGATCAACGCAAACAGGCGGTCGGTCTCACGCGATGACAGTGGCGTGGTCGGCTCGTCCATTACCAGGATCCTGGCGTGGGCATGCAGCGCGCGGGCGATTTCGACCAACTGGCGCTCGGCAATCGACAGGCTGCTCACCGGCGTGGTGGGTTTGAACTCGGCGCCCAGGCGTTGCAGCACCTCGACGCAGCCGGCTTGCATGCCCTTGCGGTCGATGGTCCAGCCGCGCCGCAGTTCGCGGCCCAGGTAGATGTTCTCGGCCACGCTGAGGTTCGGGCACAGGCTCAGTTCCTGGTAGATCACGGCGATGCCGAGGGTCTTGGCGGTGGCGGGGTCGAAGGTGGCGACGAGCTGGCCGTCGATGCGGATTTCACCGCCGGGGTCGGCCTGGTAAGCGCCGGAGAGGATTTTCATCAGGGTCGATTTGCCGGCGCCGTTCTCCCCCATCAACGCGTGAATTTCACCGGGGTAGACCTTCAGACCGACATTCTTGAGCACGCGCAAACCGTTGAAGGTTTTGCTGATGCCCTGCATCTCAAGCAAGGGTTCAAGGCTCATGGATGAGCTCCTGGCATTATTATTTTTGTAGGCGAGTGCCGCCGACTCTATGCCAGATACATTTGCTTACGCAAGCGCTTGCGTGTGCCGTTTATCGTTTGGTTAAACGTTTCATCAAGCGCAGAAGTGATAAATCTCTGTTGGCTGAAAGCTCGCGCGCAAGCTTTCAGCCATCAACGTTTTCAGCGCCCGTAACGCTTGGGCAGCATGCGCACCAGGGTGTTGTCATGCACCCAGTAATGGTGGAACAACCCAGCGGCCGCATGCAGGCCGATCAACCAATACCCGGTGCTGCCCAGCCACTCATGCCAGTGTTTGAATTGCTTGGCCAGGTCCGGGTCCGGTGCTACCAACGTCGGCAACGCAAACTCAAAATACGGCACCGGCTTGCCGGCAGCGTTGAGCATCAGCCAGGCCAACAACGGCGTCACAATCATCAAGCCATACAGCGCACAGTGCATCAGGTGCGACGCGGCCGTCTGCCACAGAGGCGGACGGGGCAGGATCGCCGGACGGGGCGCCAGACGCCCCAGTAAGCGCAGCCACACCAGCACGAAAATCGCGATCCCGAAGAGCGAGTGAGCCCCCAGGAACAGTCCCTTGAGCGCGTTGCCTCGCGGCAGCAGGCCTTTGATTTCAATGCAGGTATACACGCCGACAAACAGCGCCAGCATCAGCCAGTGCAGGGTCATCGAGAGTCTCGCGTAGCGCGGTGTCAGCGGATTTTGAGTCATGGGGTACAAACCTTCTGCGTGAATGGTGGCGCTACCCTGCCGCCCCAGTCTTAAGGCAGTCTGAAGATCGGCAAACCGATCATTTTCACCACCTTCAGACTTCGTTAAGAAATGCCTTTGATACTCCTCCCAACATCACGTGGGAGGCGTACCGCCAATGCCCGATATCGATTGGAAGACTTCTTTGCCCCTGCTGTTCGGCCAGGCCGACAGTGCACAACTGCGCCTAGCCCGCGCCCTGCCCCACGACCCACAGCGCCCGGCATTCGAGGCGTTTATCCAACAGCGTTTTCGCATTGCCCATGGCGCCGACATCCGACACTTCATGCCTCAGCTGTTTGGCGTCAGCCAGGCTAACGGCGACCTGTGTGCGGTCGCCGGGGTACGGCTGGCAGGTGACGAGCCGCTGTTTCTGGAGCGTTACCTGGACCATCCGATCGACCCGCTGATCAGTGCCGCCGCCGAGCAAACGGTAGAGCGCCACGCCATCGCCGAAGTCGGCAACCTGGCCGCCAGCGACACCGGCAGTGCGCGCCTGAGCATCATCGCAGTGACCTGGTTACTGGCCATGGGCGGCCTGGAGTGGGTGGCGTTCACCGGCAATATCGGCCTGGTCAACAGCTTCCACCGCCTGGGGTTGAAGCCGGTCACCCTGTGCGCGGCCGACCCGCAACGCCTGGGCGATGACCGCCATCACTGGGGCAGTTACTACGAAAGCCAACCCTGGGTGCATGTCGGCAATATCCGCGCCGGGTTCATCCACTTGCGCAACATGGGCCTGTTCTCACGCCTTGGGTTGCCCACTACCTTTGAGGACACCAGCCATGTCGCCTGAAACCCGCCGCTTCCACGCTGTGCTGCGCGGCTATGCCGAACGTAACGACGGCGCCATCGCCCTGTGGGGCGATACGTTGAAAATGGATTACACCTCACTGTTTGCCGAGGTTGCCTATCGCCAGCAACGCCTGCGTGATGAAGGCGTGAACGTGGTCGCCTTGGCCTTGGACAACGGCGTCGATGCCATGCTGTGGGACTTGGCAATACTGTTCGAGGGCTTGACCTGCCTGACCCTGCCGCCGTTTTTCAGCCCTGCTCAGCGTGCCCATTGCCTTGAACAAAGCCATGCCGAACGGGTGATCGCCGAGCCGTATCTTGAGGCTGAGCTGTTGGCCGCCGGTTACCACCAAGGCGGCGACTTCTGGTGCAAAACCTTTGCAGACCGCCCTTCGATGCCGTCGGGCACGGCCAAGGTGACATTCACCTCCGGCACCACCGGGGCGCCCAAGGGCGTATGCCTGAGTGCCGATAGCGTGCTGCGGGTTGCTCGCGAGTTGCACCAGGCCAGCCACGCCACCGACCCACGTCACCACTTGGCGCTGCTGCCCATCGCGATTTTGCTCGAAAACCTCGGTTGCTACGCCGCGCTGTATGCCGGCGCCACCTTGAGTGTGCCCAGCCAGAGAAGCCTGGGTATCCAGGGCGCCAGTGCGGTGGACGCCGCGCAATTGCTCGGTTGCCTGGCGGAGCGTCAGCCCCACAGCCTGATTCTGGTCCCGCAATTACTGCTGATGTTAGTCATCGCCGCCGAACAGAAGGCGTTCAGCCCGCGAGGGCTGCGCTTTGCTGCGGTGGGTGGTGCGCGCGTTTCCAAAGCCTTGCTGCACCGGGCACAACAGTTGGGCCTGCCGGTGTTTGAAGGTTACGGGCTGTCCGAATGTGCCTCGGTGGTATGCCTCAATCGCCCCGATGCGCAGCGCCCGGGCAGCGTCGGCCGGCCCCTGCCCCACGTGGAAATCCGCTTGGCCGAAGACGATGAAGTGCTGATCAAAGGCTCGACCTTGCTCGGCTACCTGGGTCACAGCGAACAACCCGAGCAGTGGTGGCCCAGCGGCGATCTGGGCGCCTTCGATGAAGACGGCTTTCTCTACCTCAAGGGCCGCAAGAAACATCAGTTCGTCACCAGTTACGGCCGCAACGTCAACCCAGACTGGGTCGAGGCCGAATTGACCCAAGGCGGCGTCATCGCCCAGGCGTTCGTCTATGGCGAAGCCCTGCCCGAGAATCACGCGTTGCTCTGGCCCCATAGCAACACCTGCACCGACGCCCAACTGGCCGCCACCGTGGCCACAGTCAATAGCACCTTGCCCGACTACGCCCAAGTGCATCAATGGACGCGCCTGGATGAACCCTTCAGCGCCGCCAACGGTTTGCTCACTGCCAACGGCCGGCCACGGCGCGACGCCATCGTCGCGCGTTATCAAACCCAACTGTCTACCGCACACAACGAGGAAACCCCATCGTGAATTTTTTCGACACGCTGCAAGAGGCCACCCAACAGGAACGCCAGGCACTGTTCAGCCTGCCGATCATTCGGGATGCGCTGGAAGGTAAAGTCAGCCTGGAGAGCTATCGCGCGTTTCTTGCCCAGGCCTACTACCACGTTCGTCATACCGTGCCGTTGATGATGGCCTGTGGCGCGCGCCTGCCCTCGCACTTGGAATGGCTGCGCAAGGCCGTCTGCGAATACATCGAGGATGAATATGGGCATGAGCAATGGGTGCTCAATGACATCCACGCCTGTGGCGGCGACAAGGATGCGGTACGTGACGGGCGCCCGGGTTTGCCTATCGAACTGATGGTCAGTTACCTCTATGACCTGATCGCCCGCGGCAACCCGGTGGGTCTGTTCGGCATGGTCAATGTGCTCGAAGGCACCAGCATCGCCCTGGCCACTCACGCCGCCGGCAGCATTCGCGAACGCCTGCAACTGCCTGCCACGGCGTTCAGTTACCTCAGCTCCCACGGTTCCCTGGACATCGGCCATATGGAAACCTACCGCCGCTTGATGAACAGCCTGCAAGACCCGGACGACCAGGCTGCCGTGATCCATGCGTCAAAAGTGGTGTACGCCCTTTATACCGACATGTTCCGCAACCTGCCGCGTATCGGGGAGGCTGCTCATGCGCCTGTCTGATGCCCGCGTCGTGCTGACCGGCGCCAGTGGCGGTATCGGCCTGGCGATTGCCGACGCCCTGTGTGCCAGCGGGGCGCAAGTGCTGGCCGTGGCACGCCATCGCGCACCGCTGGAGCCCTTGCTCGACCAATACCCGCAGCAGCTGTGTTGGGTGAGTGCCGACCTGACCTTCCTCGCCGACCGCCGCAAAGTGCTGGCCGCGGCCGAGGCCATCGGCGGTGTCAACCTGCTGATCAACGCCGCCGGCATCAATCACTTCGCCATGCTTGAGCAGTTGGACGACAACGAAATCAACGGCATGCTGGCGTTGAACATCACCGCGCCGATCTGCCTGACCAAGCTGCTGTTGCCCCTGCTCAAGCAAGCCGAGAGCGCCATGGTGGTGAACGTCGGTTCCACCTACGGCTCCATCGGCTACCCCGGCTATGCCACTTACTGCGCCACTAAGTTTGCCTTGCGCGGGTTTTCCGAGGCGTTGCGCCGGGAGTTGGCCGATACGCGGGTGGGTGTGTTGTACGTGGCGCCGCGCGCCACCCATACGCGCATGAACAGCCAGGCGGCGCAGGCCTTGAACACGGCCCTTAAGTCCAACGTCGATGACCCGCGCATCGTCGCGTCGGCCGTGACCCAGGCAATCGCCAAGGATCGTCGCGATCTGTACTTGGGCTGGCCGGAGCGCTTCTTTGTGCGCCTCAACAGCCTGTTGCCGAACCTGGTCGACCGTGGCTTGCGCAAGCAATTGCCATTGGTACGTCGCTTGAGCGACAAACCCGTGAATAAGGATCTAAATCCATGAAACGTCTTTTCGTTGCGCTGCTGCTCACCGCCCTGAGCCCCTTCACCTGGGCCCTGGATGCGGGCGATCAGCAGCGCCTGGCTGACATCCAGACGCGCTGGGCGCATATTCAATACAACCTGCCCGAGGAGCAGCGTACCCAGGCCTTTGAACAGCTCGCCACCCAGGCGAACGCTTTCACCCAAGCCCGCCCCCAGGCTGCCGAAGCGTGGATCTGGGCCGGGATTGTCTCCAGCAGTTGGGGCGGCGCCCAAGGTGGGCTCGGCGCATTGAGCAAGGTCAAGGCAGCCAAGGTCGACCTGGAAACAGCACTCGCGCTAGACCCCAAGGCCCTGCAAGGCTCGGCCTATACCAGCCTGGCGGCGCTGTACGACCGTGTACCCGGCTGGCCGATCGGCTTTGGCGACGCCGACAAGGCGCAACAGTTACTCAAACAGGCCTTGCAACTGAACCCGGCGGGCATTGATAGTCTGTATTTCTGGGGCGACCACCTGTACCGGCAAAAACGCTATGGCGAAGCCCGGGACGCCCTGCGCAAAGCCTTGCTGGCCGCGCCACGGCCAGGTCGGGAAACTGCCGATACCGGACGCCGCAAAGAGATCGAAGGCTTACTGGCCGACGTCGACAAGAAACTCAACTGACAGGAGTCCATGTGCGGCTATTACTGATCGAGGATGATGTAGCGCTGGGCGAAGGTATTCACCAGGCGCTGGTGCGTGAGGGCTACACCGTTGACTGGCTGCAAGATGGCAGCAGTGCCTTGCATGCGCTGCTCAGCGAAACCTTTGATGTGGTCGTGCTCGATCTGGGCCTGCCGCGCATGGATGGGCTGGAAGTATTGCGTCGCCTGCGTGACAGCGGCGCCAACGTGCCGGTGCTGATCCTCACGGCGCGGGATGCCACCGAAGACCGCATCGCCGGGCTCGACGCCGGTGCCGATGACTACCTGATCAAACCCTTCGACCTGGCCGAACTCAAGGCACGCCTGCGGGCGCTACTGCGCCGTAGCGCCGGGCGTGCGCAGGTACTGATCGAACATGCGGGCATTTGCCTGAACCCCAGCACGCAACAGGTCAGCTACAACGGCGCAACCGTGCTGCTGACGCCCAAAGAATATCAACTGCTGCACGAACTGCTCTCGCCGCCCGGGCGCGTCATGACCCGCGACCAGTTGATGCAGTTGCTCTACGGTTGGAACGAAGAAGCTGAAAGCAACACCCTGGAGGTGCACATCCATCACCTGCGCAAAAAGTTCTCCAGTGAGCTGATCCGCACCGTTCGCGGCGTTGGCTACCTGGTGGAGGAGCGTCGATGACGTCGATTCGGCGGCGCACCCTGACGTTGATCATCGGCCTGCTGCTCTCCGGGTTATTGGTGATCAGCGCGCTTAACCTGCATGACAGCAACCACGAAATAGCCGAAGTCTACGACGCCCAACTGGCGCAGAACGCGCGCCTGCTCCAGGGCGTCATGAGCATGCCGCTGGCCAGTAAAGATCAGGCTGACCTGTATCGGGCGTTCAACAAAGCCTTGGGCGAAGCCATACCCAAGGTGGACGGGCACCCTTACGAAAGCAAAATCGCTTTTCAAGTGTGGAGCCCCCAGGGTGAACTGATGGTGTTTACCGCCAGCGCCCCCTCATTTGCCACGCCGCCCGCCCAACCCGGGTACAGCAATGTCAACGACCTCAATGGCCGTGAGTGGCGCGGCTTTGTGCTCAAGGACAAAGACACCGGGCTGCGGATCTGGGTAGGAGAACGCGACGACGTGCGCTCCGACCTGGTAGGCCGCATCGTGCGCCACACCTTGTGGCCCAATGTATTGGGTAGCCTGATCCTGGCTGCGATGGTCTGGCTGGCCATCGGTTGGGGGCTCAAGCCGCTGGCCAATATGGCCGCCACCTTGCGCGCACGGCATTCCGGCTCCCTGGAACCGATGCAACTGACCCCGCTGCCCATGGAACTGGAACCGATGCAAGCCGCGCTGAACCGCATGCTGGCACAGATCCAGGAAGTGCTCGGCCGCGAGCGGCGCTTTATCGCCGACGCCGCCCACGAAATGCGCACGCCCCTGGCGGTTTTGCGCGTGCACGCGCAAAACCTGTTGGAAGCCGGCACTGAAACCGAACGGCGCGAGTCCCTCGCATTTCTGATCACGGGCGTCGACCGCACCAGCCGCCTGGTCAACCAATTGCTGACCATGGCCCGTCTGGAGCCCAGCGCCGGGCAACCACCGGTGCAGGCCATCGACCTGGCGACCACCGTGCGTGACACGCTGATTCAGTTGACGCCCTGGCTGCTGAGCAAGGGCCTGGAATTGGTGTTTGACGTAGATGATGCGCACTACAGCGTGAGGTCCGAGGCGTCCGCCATCAATATCGCCCTGACCAATCTGGTGACCAACGCGGCAAACTTCTCACCGGAACACGGGGTGATCACGGTGGGCCTGCGCCAAAACACCGGCGGTTTCGAACTGAACGTGGATGACCAAGGCCCCGGCATTGACGAGAACGAGCGCGATCGGCTCTTCGAGCTGTTCTACAGCAGGGGCAATGCCGAAGGGGCAGGCTTGGGGCTGACCATCGTACAGACCATCGCCCAACGTCTTGGGGGGCATATCAGCCTGGATAATTTGGCTGACGGCGGGTTGAGAGCCTCCCTGCAGATCCCGCGATCACTTGACGAATAACCCCAGCCACTTCGCGAAGGCTTGCCCGAGCGTTAGCCGCCTATGCGCAGGTCTTCAGGGGGTAATCGCGACTTTCATGACGCCGTCGCGCTGGTGGGCGAACAGCTCATAGGCGGCCTCAATATCGTCAAGTTTGAAACGGTGCGTCACCAGCGGCGACAGATCCACCCCGCCGCTGGCCACCACGGCCATCAACCGGCGCATGCGTTCCTTGCCGCCGGGGCACAGGGTCGACACGATGCTGTAATCCCCCAGCCCCGCCCCAAACGCATCATAGGGAATACGCAAGTCACTGGAGTACACCCCCAGGCTGGACACGCGCCCGCCCGGACGCAGCACCCGCAATGCCGACTCGAACGTGCCTTGGGTGCCCAGGGCCTCGATGGCCACATCCACCCCACGGCCGTCCGTCAAGGCCATGATCTGCTCGACCACATCGCCTTTCTTGAAGTCGATGATATGGGTGGCCCCCAGGCCTCGGGCCACGCCCATGCGTTCAGTGACGCCGTCGACGCCAATGATCATCGACGCGCCCTTGAGCCGCGCGCCCGCCACCGCGCACAGGCCGATAGGCCCCAGGGCGAAGACTGCCACCGTATCGCCAATGCTCACCTCGCCGCGCTCGGCGCCGGAAAAACCGGTGGACATAATGTCCGGGCACATCAGCACCTGTTCGTCGCTCAGGCCATCGGGAATCGGGCACAGGTTGGCCAGCGCATCAGGAACCAGCACGTATTCGGCCTGGCAGCCGTCGAGGGTATTGCCGAATTTCCAGCCGCCGGCGGCGCGAAAGCCATGGCGTGTGTCGGGGCCGTCTTGGGAGCCGCAGCCGCACAGGCAGGCATAGCTTTGCCCGCTGGGGGTGATGGCGCCGGCGATCACCCGCTGGCCCTCGACAAAACCGCGTACCTGGGAGCCCAGGCGTTCAATCACGCCCACCGGCTCATGGCCGATAGTCAGCCCTTTGGCCACCGGGTACTCGCCGCGCAGGATATGCACGTCGGTGCCGCAAATAGTCGTGGTGGTGATACGTACCAATGCGTCCAGCGGACCAACTTCGGGAATCGGTTTGTCGTCTAGAACGATGCGGTTTTTTTCAACGAAAACAGCGGCTCTCATGGTAGCCATGGGGTGATCTCCTGCTCCAGGGAATACCAGACTGCGCCGTGATGGGGCCGTGCACGTTGATCATGATCAACAATCCCGCGATTGCCCTGTGCAATTGACCGGGCATTGGGTGCCTGGCCCATTCCTTGGGGTTCCACAGCGTTACCGACCCCGATGACAGTACCCGGATCATCCGTAGCGTGGCGCTCTGAGCATGACGATAGCGGAACGTATGAGTGCATTCGTACGGCGCTGAGCGCAGCATCTGCTATTGTCCAAAGACCTCATCTCCTGCTCGTCGCCTTGGCGCGATCTTCTGTGAGCATGCTCTGCGCCATCACCATTCGATGATGGCGGGCCTGAAGTTCCCGGAACGCCACCGCGATGGATAAAAGCCCCACCGACCGACCGCTGGAACCGCAATCGCGGGCCGAAAAGATCGTCGAGTTCAAACGCCAGAAAACCCTGCTCAAGACCGGCGCCCTGCAGGACGCAATCTTCAACAGCGCCTATTTTTCCAGTATCGCCACCGACGAAAAAGGCGTGATCCAAATCTTCAATGTCGGCGCCGAGCGCATGCTCGGCTACGCCGCCGAAGACGTGCTGAACCGCGTCACCCCTGCTGACATTTCCGACCCCGCCGAGCTGATCACCCGCGCCGCCGCTCTCAGCCTGGAGCTGGACACGCCCATCAACCCAGGCTTTGAAGCCCTGGTATTCAAAGCCTCACGCGGCATCGAAGACATTTACGAGCTGACCTACATCCGCAAGGACGGCAGCCGCCTGTCGGCGATGGTCTCGGTGACGGCCTTGCGCAATCGCCACGACACGATCATCGGCTACCTGTTGATCGGCACCGACAACACTGCGCGCAAACAGGAAGAAGCCGAACGCAAAGGCTTCGAACGTGCGCTGGAAGAAAAGAACCTGGAGCTGGAACACGCCAACCACATGAAGTCCGAGTTCCTCGCCACCATGTCCCACGAGCTGCGCACGCCACTGAATGCGGTGATCGGTTTTTCCGAGGCCTTGAAGGACGGCTTGGTCGGCGACATGAGCGAGGTGCAGCGCGAGTACATCGGCGACATCTTCACCAGCGGCCAGCATCTGTTGTCGCTGATCAACGACATTCTCGACCTGTCCAAGGTCGAGGCCGGGATGATGGACCTGGAGCTGGAGGCGGTTGAACTCGCCGGCTTGCTGGCCAACAGCTTATTGATCGTGCGCGAGAAAGCCGCGCTGCAACGCATCCAGTTGAAGCTCGAATGTGAGGGCGATTTCGGCACCCTGGAACTGGACCTGCGCAAGACTAAGCAGATCATCTACAACCTGCTGGCCAATGCGGTGAAGTTCAGCGAACACGGCGCCTCGGTGACCCTGGCGGTACGCGAGGTCAGCCACGCTCAGGTTGGGCAGATTCCCGGCGATTGGCCGACCCACGGCTTCGCCCTGCAACCCAGCAGCCACGAGCGCTTTCTGGAATTGAGCGTCAGCGACACCGGCATCGGTATCGCCGAAAACGACATGAGCAAGCTGTTCAAGGCGTTCAGCCAGATCGACAGCAGCCTGGCGCGCAAATTCGAAGGCACGGGCCTCGGGCTGGCGATGGTCAAGCAACTCACCGACCTGCATGGCGGCAGCGTCGCCGTCGCCAGCCGCGAAGGCGTGGGCACCCGCTTTGTGGTGTGGCTGCCCTTGCATCGTGCGCCGGAGGCCACATGGCCGAAATCCTGATCGTCGAAGACAACCAGGCGAATATGCGCCTGGCGCGGTTATTGCTGGTCAATGTCGGTCACACGGTGTTGTGGGCGGCGGATGCCGAGACCGGCCTGACCCTGGCGCGGGAAAAACAGCCGGCGCTGATCCTGATGGATATCCAGCTGCCCGGAATGGACGGCCTCGCCGCCACCCAATTGCTCAAGCAAGACCCCGACACCGCGCACATTCCGGTGATCGCCCTGACCGCCATGGCCATGAAGGGAGACCGCGAAAAAACCCGGTTGGCCGGGTGCGACGCCTACATCATCAAGCCGCTGCGCTACAAAGAGCTTTACCAGATCATCGACAGCCTGCTGCAACAACACATCAGCCCTCTTACATGAGTCCTCTCCATGGCCAGCCAACCCGCAACGCTATTGATCGTTGATGACGAACCCCAGGTTCGCAAGCTGTTGGAAACCCTGCTGCAACACGAGGGCTACCAGACCCTGAGTGCCGCCAGCGGTGAGGAAGCCTTGCAGTTGGTGGCGCAACAGCCGCCGGACCTGATCCTGCTGGACATCATGATGCCGGGCATGGACGGCTACGAGGTGGCCAGTCACTTGAAGGGCAACGAAACCACGGCGAGTATTCCGATCATCATGCTGTCGGCGCTCAGTGAGTCGAGCGCACGCGTCAGCGGGCTGGAAAGCGGCGCCGAGGAGTTCCTCAGCAAACCGGTGGAGCGTGTCGAATTGTGGCTGCGGGTGCGCAACCTGCTGCGGCTCAAAGCGCGTGGCGATCAGTTGAAGATCCATAACCTGATGCTTGAGCAACAACTGCAACGGCAAACGCCGGAACCGGCAGGCATGAGCGTGCACGACCTGGCGCGCCAGGACCTTGAAAACGCCCTGCGTGAGGCGGTTCAAACTCATCAGTTCACTGTGCATTACCAACCCAAGGTCGAGCTGCTCGGCGGCCAGATCTGCGCCCTCGAAGCGCTGCTGCGCTGGGAGCGCCCAGGCTACGGCGCGGTCTCCCCTGCGGTCTTCGTGCCCGTGCTGGAAAGCCTGGGCTTGATCGTGCCGGTTGGGCGCTGGGTGATCGAGACTGTCTGCCAACAGATCGCCGTGTGGCAACGCAACCTCGTTGGCGCCGTCGAGGTCTCGGTCAACGTCTCCGGGCATCAATTGATCGAGGGCGACCTGATTGCCGATATTGTGCAGATCCTCGCCGGAACCGGGGTTGAAGCGCATTGGCTGGAAGTTGAACTGACCGAAAGCTCGCTGATGGAAAACACCCATCACACCATCACCAGCTTGCAGCGCCTGCGGGCCATGGGGGTGAAGATTGCTATTGATGATTTCGGCACCGGTTATTCAAGCCTGGCCTATTTGCGCCGCTTTCCCATCGACACTTTGAAGATCGACATCGCGTTTATCCGCGAAGTCACCACCAACCCGCAGGACGCGGCCATCACCCGCACCATTATCGAACTGGCCCACAGCCTGGACCTGCGCGTAGTGGCCGAGGGCGTGGAAACCCAGGAACAACTGGCGTTTTTGAAGGCCGCTGGCTGCGATCAGATTCAAGGTTATCTGTTCAGCCGGCCGTTACCTGCAGCAACCCTGGAGCGTCTGCTACTGGAGCGCCTGCCGAGGGAGTGAGAGCCCTTGATCAGCCCCCGGCAACTGTGGCGAGCGGGTCTGGTTGCCACAATCGGTTTGACCCGCTACGGGTCCAACACACCGCCACTGTAACTATCCGATAACCGCGTCCCCGTGAACTTCGCGACCACCGACCCCTGCGCCACCAACCGCTCACGATGCCCGGTCACCATCCGCCCAGTTTGCGCCGCATGCAAAATCACTTCTGATGCCGCATCGCCAGGGCGGCCAATGATCCGGGCAAACCGCTGACCTTCTTCGACCTGATCACCCAGGCCTATTTCAAACACCAGCACCCCGGCGCAGGGCGCGAAGATGGTCTCCATGCAGCCCATGTCCACCACATCACCTTGCCATTCGCTGATAGCCGCGACCTCATCAATCACCCCGTTGATGCACAGCCACGCCCACAAACCATCGGCATCCTGTTGCGCCAGGGCATCGCTGACATCCGCTTGCCCACGCAACTCGATAGTGGCCGCCAAGCGCGGCGAACTGTGGTTAAGGATGGTTTCTTCAAAGGAGCCATCGCCGCCGTCCTCCCAGACAATCACCACATCCACCCGCAACGCCGCCGCCAGCGCCAACCCTTGCTCCGGCCAAAAGCTGCGATGGATATACAGATAAGGCAGCGCCTCATCGTCAGTGTGCAAATCCAGCACCAGATCAGCATCGGCGGCCAGTTCTACCAGGCTTTTTTGCCACTGCGCCACGTTGCTCGCCGGGCGCTGCATGGCCAGGGATTGATCGAAGGCACGGTTAAAATTCTGCCCGGTAGCCTCATGAAAGCGCCCCAGCAACTTGCCCTGGCGAAACTGGCCGATACCCAACGGGTTGGCCTGTGGCACCAGCGTGACGCTGCCTTTGAGGCGGCCCTGCTCCTGGCAAGCCTGCAAACGCGGCAGCAACTGGTGCAGCACCAGCATCCCGGCGATTTCATCGGCGTGCACGCCCGCTTGCAGGTGGACCGTGGGCCCACTGCCGTCGCCCTCAAAACGCCAGGCGCCGATGTGCAGCACGTTACCGGCATCGCCTGCTACCTGCCACGAAAGGTCTTTTGCCATGCCTTGCCCTCCTCTCATCATTTAATCGCTAGAGATTGAACACACGTTCAACTAACCTGAGCAGACTGTTTTTCAAAGCTGGTCTTCAACCAAAGGCATTCCCGTGACCATCGACCCTCCCAAACTGCGCCGTGCCGACCCCGATGAACGCCGGGACTTGCTGATCGCCGCGACCCTCACCAGCCTTTCCCGCGACGGGCATGCCGGGATTTCCGTGCGCAAGATCGCCGCCCAAGCCGGTGTTTCCGTAGGCTTGCTCAACCACCATTTCGGCACCATCGATGCACTCATTGCCGAGACCTACCACAAACTCGCCAATGAACTGACCAGCGCGCTATGGGCGCAAGTCGAGCTGGCCGAAGGCGCCGCCGCACGTTTGGATGCGTTTCTCAGCGCGTCCTTTTCACCACGGGTCATGGACCCCGACCTGCTCGGCGTGTGGGTGGTGTTCTGGAGCCTGATCCGCCACTCGCCCCACGTAAACCAGGCGCATGAAAACAGTTACCGCGCCTACCTGGCGCTGATCCAGCAATTGCTGGACGACCTCGCCCGCAGCGAAAACCTGGTGATCCACGACAGCCATCTGGCCGCCATCGGTCTATCGGCGATGCTTGACGGGCTCTGGCTCGAGGGGTGCCTCAACCCCGGCACCTTCAGCCCCGCCAACGGCCTGCACATCTGCCGGTGTTGGGTACAGGGGTTGCGTTACGGCGCATTCGGCGCCGACCACGTCTTGTGATTCGGGGTGGCGCGCACTGAGCATCGCCAAGGTGCCGCTGACGGCAATCAGCACCGCGCCGAGGATCAGCGACACATCCATCGACGTGCCCCAGATCAGGCTCGATAACACAAAGGCCCAGATCAACCCGGTGTACTCGAACGGCGCGAGCAAGGTCGCCGTGGCGCGGCGGAAACTGGCGAACAGCAGGAATTGACCGATACCACCGACCAGACCTGCCGCCAACATGCCCAGCCATGCCGGTGTGGGCGCCGGGGTATGGGTCCAGGGCAAGGTCACTGCCATGCAGATGACGAACACGCCATTGGTGATCAGCATCTGTTCCAGCACTGAGGTGGTCGGGTCGACCTGGCGCAGCTGGATATAGGTGAACGCCCAACACAATGCGGCGGCCAGGGTCAGCGCGATGGGCAACGGATCAACCATATGGCTGGGGCGACAGGCGATCACCACGCCGACAAAACCGATGATCAGCGAGATCCATTGGCCCCGGCTGGCGCGCTCCTTGAGGATCAGCGCCGCGAGCAGCGTGACCATGATCGGCGCGGAGAAATACAGCGTGGTCATTTCCGCCAGGGTCAGGTCCTTGGCGGCGGTGTAATACAGCAACCACGCCAGCAGCGACAGCACGCCACGGATGATCAGCAGCTTGCGGCTGACCGAGGTCCACGCACGCCGCAACAAGCCCATGCGCCCGGCCATCACACACGCACCCACCACCACCAGGCTGCGCCAGAACAGAATGCTGAACACCGAATAATCGGCCACCAGCCACTTGATCACCGCGTCCTGCAACGCCAGGAACGCGTAGGCCAGTGAGCACAGGGCAATCCCTTGCAATGCGCGGTTCTGGTTCATCCCACCGACCTGCGCAACGGTGTGCCGCGCCGTTCGGCGATGGCGTAGACGCCTTCGATGAGAAAGGTCAGGCACAGGTAAACCCCGGCCACCAGCAGCAACGGCTGATAGATTTGCAAGGTCTGCGCCCGTACCACGTTAGCCGCGCCCAAAAGATCGACCACGGCAATCGTCGAGGCCAGTGCCGTGGACTTGAGCAACATCACCGTCTCCCCGGCCAGGGTCGGCAACAGCAACCGCATTGCCCGTGGCAGGCGCACCCGCAGCAACGCCTGGCGCGGCGTCATGCCAAACGCAGACGCCGCCTCCATCTCGCCCTTGGGCACTGCCAGCAAGCCGCCGCGAATCACTTCACCCACATAGGCACCCACCGACAGCACCAGGGCGAACACGATGTACCAGTAACCGTCGCGCAAAAACGGCCAGAGGAAGCTGCCACGTATCATTGGAAACTGCGCAAACACGCTGCCCAACCCGTAGTAGAAAATGTAGATCTGGATCAACAGCGGCGTGCCCCGCAACACGCTGGTGTAGGCCAGCGCACCCCGCGCCAGCCACTTGCGCCGCGACAAGCGCGCCAGTGCCACCAGCACCGCCAGGGTAAAACCGAGCACTGCCGAGATCGCCAGCAGCGACAAGGTGGTCTGCAGCCCCTTGGCGATCAGCCCCGCGTAGTAACTTATCCACTCAGGCATGGCGACTCACTCGACAACCGGCATCCAGCGACGAATACGTCGCTCCAGGCGCCCGGACAGGTAGTTGGAAGCCAGCGTCACCAGGTAGTACAAGACGGCGGCCGTGAGGTAGAACAGCAAGTATTGGCGTGTGGAACCCGCCGCCTGCTTGGCGGTGTACAGCAGTTCGTTGGTGCCGACCACGCTGATCAAGGCGCTGTCCTTGATCAGGTTGATCCACAAGTTGGACATGCCCGCCAAGGCGTACGGCGCCATGATCGGCAAGGTGACCCGGCGAAACAGGCCAAAGCCGCTGAGGCCAAACGCCCGTGCGGCTTCGATCTGGCCGTGGGGAATCGCCAGGATCGCTGCACGGAAAATCTCCGAGGCATAGGCGCCCTGCACCAGCCCCAATACCAGGACCGCCACCAACGGGCCGCTGATATTCACCTGCTCGAACCCCAGCCACAGCATCAGCGCGTTAAGGCCCATGGAGCCTACGTAGTACAGCAGCAGGATCAGCAGCAGTTCCGGCACCGCGCGAAACACCGTGGTGTAGCCGCGCATCAACAACGCAATCGGGCGCGGCGCGCTGAGCTTGGCGCAGGCCACCACCAAGCCAATCAGCAACCCTACGACAAAGGAGCCTGCTGAGATTTGCAGGGTCATCCATAACCCTTTCAACAGCGCGTTGCCCCATCCCTGGTCACCAAAGCTGAGGAGATCCAGCATTATTCGGTCTTCTGGGCGATTTGCTGATATGGGCTGTCACAGGTCTTGCTGACAAACGCCGGGGTGTCGCTGCGTTTGCACGGGCTGACCGACAGGCCGAAGTAATGCTGGGACAAATCGTCATAGGCCTTGCTCACCAGCAACTCACCGATAGCCTTGTCGAGGCGGGCCTTGAGCGCGGTGTCTTCCTTGCGCAGGCCGGCGCCGACCCCACGGCCGATAATCGGGTCATACGGCACGCTGGCGATATGCGCCAAGGCGCTGGCCTCTGGGGTTTTGACCATCATGGCGATGGCGGTGTCGTCGGCCATCATGTAGTCAATGCGCCCGGCAATCAGGTCGGCGTTGGCCGATTCCTGGGTGTCGTAGTACTTAAGGTCGGCGATGTTCTCATAGTACTTTTTCAGGTAATTCGCGCTGACGGTGGAGATCTGCACGCCGATCAACTTGCCCTTGAGCCCCGCCGGGGAAACCTCGACTTCACTGCCTTTCGGGCCTGCTACACCGAGCAGCGAGTCGTAATAGGCACGGCTGAACGCGATCTGTTTTTCACGCTCATCGGTGACCGACATCGAGGAAAAAATCACGTCGATCTTCTTCGCCAGCAGCGACGGGATGATGCCGTCCCACGCGACTTCCTTGATCTGGCACTCAGCTTTCATGCCTTCGCACAGCTTGTGGATCAGGTCCACTTCAAAGCCGGACCACTGACCATTGCCGCCCTTTACGGTAAACGGTGGATAGGGTTCCGCCGCCACTGCGAACACGATGGGTTTCTCTGCGGCCTGGGTAAACCCTGCGGCCACCATCAACACTGCACTGCTCAACCACGTTGCCATGCGTCTGGATTTCATGATTTGCCTCGTCTTTTTTTGGTGTTAGCGAGTTTGATGCGCGTTGACGAACTGCCGGCAACGCTCACTGCGTGGGTTGATAAACACCGAGTCCGGCGAGCCGGTTTCCTCGATCATGCCTTGGTGCAGAAAAGCCACTTTGGAGGACACATCCCGGGCGAAGGCCATTTCATGGGTGACCAGGATCATGGTGCGGCCTTCTTCGGCCAGCGAGCGGATAACGCGCAGCACTTCGCCGACCAGTTCCGGGTCGAGGGCTGACGTGGGTTCGTCGAACAGCATGACTTTGGGACGCATGGCCAACGCGCGGGCAATCGCCACCCGTTGTTGCTGGCCGCCGGAGAGAAACGCCGGGAACTCGTTGCGCTTGGCGGCCAGGCCCACGCGGTCAAGCAAGGCTTCGGCCCGCTCGATCGCCTCGGCACGGCTTTCGCGCAGCACTTGGGTCGGCGCTTCGATGAGGTTTTCAAGCACGGTGCGATGGGGCCACAGGTTGAAGTTCTGGAACACCATGCCCAGGGTCGAGCGGATGCGCACCAGTTGCTTGGCGTCGGCCACCAGTGGCGCGCCGGGAGCGCCGTAGTTCAGCTTGATGCTTTCGCCATCGACGTGAATGCTGCCCTGGTCCGGCACTTCGAGCATGTTGATGCAGCGCAGCAAGGTGCTTTTGCCCGAGCCACTGGCGCCGATCAGCGAGATCACCTCGCCTTCGTGGGCGGTCAACGAAATGCCTTTGAGCACATCGATATTGCCAAAGCGTTTATGCAGGTCGATGACTTCAATCATCTTCTTGGCTTGGGCCGGTTGCACCACCTCGACCTTCGGCGCCGCCGCGATACGCGGCTCACTGGCCAGCTTGGCGACGAACGCGGCAATGCGTTGGCAGGCTTGCGCCAGGTGTTCTTCACCGAGGGTGAAGGACAAGCGCACAAAACCTTGCGCCGGCTCACCAAAGGCGGCCGCGTCCAGCACCGACACGCCCGCTTCGCGGAACAAGCGCCAGGCAAAATCCAATGAGCCCAGGCCAGTGCCGCGCACGTCCACCAGCACAAACATGCCCGCTTGCGGTGCCTGCACCTTGATCCCCGGGCACGCACTAAGGCCCGCGACGACCAGGTCACGGCGGCGCCGGTAGATTTCGCGCATGCCCAGCGTCACCTCGTCATGGGCCAATACCGCCGCTGTGGCGGCTTCCATCACGAAGCCGGGCAAGCCGTACAGCATGCTCAGCACCAGGGTTTCTGCGTGCACGACCATCTGCGGCGCGGCAATGATCCAGCCGATTCGCCAGCCGGTCATGGCGTGGGATTTGGACAAACTGCCGATCACGATGCACCGCTCAGCCATGCCCGGCAATGCGGCGAGGCTGTGGTAGTGGCCGTCGAACACCAGGCTTTCGTAAACTTCGTCCACCACCACCCACAGGTCATAGGCGATGACCAGGTCGGCAATCGCTTGCAGTTCTTGCGGGTTGAGGACTACGCCAGTGGGGTTGTTCGGGTTGGAGAAAAAAATCGCCCGGGTGCGCGGCGTGATGGCGGTGGCGAGCAACTGGGCGTCCAGGCGAAACCCGGACTCCGGCGAACACGGCACGCGCACAAGCGTCGCACCACTGGCCTTGAGCGTGGCTTCGTAGGTGACGTACATCGGGTCGAGCACCAGCACTTCATCACCGGCTTGCAGCAGGCACAGCGAACTGATGAACAACGCGTTCTGCGCACCGGGCACGATGATGACGTTTTCGGCGGCTACTGGCCGCGACAGGGTCTTGCTGTAGCGCGTGGCGACGGCATCGCGCAATGTCGGGCGGCCGGGGATTTCGGTGTAGTGGGTGTCGCCGCCGCGCAACGCACTGACGGCGGCGTCGGTGATAAACGACGGCGTGGCGAAATCCGGGTCACCGACGCTGAGGATGATGATGTCTTCGCCCTGGCTGGCTGCTTGGTACGCCGCGTGGTGGATGTCCCAGGCGGCTACGCCCTGCCCTGCAATTCGTTCAACGAAGGGGGAAAACCGCATGCCAGAGCCTCTCGTTCCAGAAGAAAAAGCGCGAACCCGTTTGCATGCAAAAGGGTGGATGCGGTCAACATAGTTCAAACTGAACAGTCGTTCAATGGATAGATTTGGGTGGGTGTCGTTTATCGTCCAAATAGGTCGTTGTGGTGACTTTTGAGCCTATTGCTCAGCGGTCTTTTCGTGGCAAGCCAAAGCCATTGGTGGAAGTGCTCGCGGACTGGGCCTGCATCGGCCAGCCGCTATGCATGTACTACCCCAGCCGCCGCCAGTCGCCGCCAGGGCCGCGTCAATTGATGGACATGATTCGATAAAAACCATCGGTTCGCCGTTAATCGAAACACACTGAACTTGAGGCCGGAGCCTCTCCTGGCAGGGCTGAAACACAGGGCAACGATATAATCAGTCGGGCAAGGGAATTAATCCGACGCTGGCGCTACGTAAGGGAAAAGCTTCGGTAGCTATCCACGCCGAGACCGTATTCCCTAACGCCAGGTATCAGACCTTATGAGCAGTGTGTCCAATCGCATTACCGAGCGCGCTCCCCACTTACTTGCCCCGCTCACCGCCCTCTCGCCGCCGCTGTCCAGGCAAAAGCGTGACGCACCTTCACCACAAGAGCCCGAGGTCACCACTCGCACCCGAGGAGACGCTGAGTTATCAGTGCAATATCAGATTGCCCTGACCCTGGCCGGCACGCGTAAAGAAGTCAACGACCTCGAACACATTCCGCCCCATTCCACCTTCGGCCAATGGTGGCAGCATTTGCATGACGCCTTCCAATCACCCGACGTTCAACAGTGGATTCGCAGTGTGGGTATCGACACAACATCGATAAAACTCGATCCCAAATCAGGTCAAATCTCCTTCACCCTCGAGCGCCCTCTCGACCCGTTGGAGACCTTGCGCACGGTCGGTCAAGACGATAGCCAGTGGGCCGCCGTCAGCGGTCCGATCCTTCAGGCTGCTCGTATCATCAGCGCGCAGCTCTCGTTCGCACCACCGGTCAATACCCCAAGCGAACCGGTTCCGTGGCAGATAATCGGGCAGTTTTATCAAGAGCCACAAAGATTGACGTTATCCGGCATGCTCAGGCGTGCGGACGAAATTCACCAGGATCAGAACTTTAAACCCCTCGACCCAACCCGCTTTGCGGACGTGATCAAGTCGCGCAGTGAGGATGCCCTCCAAAACCAGAAAGCGCTTCTGGGCGACATTCGCAACCGGCACCTGGCTGGCGAAGCCTTGCAGAGCCTGGCGACGGCCCTGGAGAATGGCAGCAAACAGGCGGGGCACATCCAGGCTGAACTGCAGCAAACCGTGCATTTATCCGCCGACGGTACCTATCGGCCAACGGGCACCGGCGCACCCAACGAAGTCAGCCTGCAGCAACTGCTGTTGGATCATGGCTGGGACATCCCTACCACCCATGAACAGGTGGTGAACCTGGCCAACGCCCTGACCGCTGCGCCCCCCAAGCCTGCCCGCCAGGGCGACCTGGGTGGCGCGTTGAGCTGGCCGATACCGCTTGATCAGGCAAGCCAGGACCAACTGAGAGCGGCTATACGCACAGGTAAGCTCGGCGGTATCGCGTTGAGCCCCTTCAAAAACGTGCTGGATTACCTGCTCAACGGCAGGCCAATCTCTACGCAGGAGCAGAACAATCCGCGACTATTGATCGAACACTTGATCAACTCGCCCAGAGGCATTGCACTGGGCAACGCCCTTGAGGATTCATTCGCGGCACGCTCGGTTAAAGGCAGCGCCAGCGACTGGCTGCTCGCGGCATTAAGCGTGGGGAGCAAGGGTGACACCGGTGGCGCAACGGAAATCGAGGGCTATCGGCTGGTGTCAGTGGCCAACCACAACAAATCCGCGTCGGCGGTGGTCGAGGCGCTGGCGAATCATCTGGAGGCTCGCGGCATAGCCAGCTCCCCGCAAACCGCACGGGCACAAGCCCACTTCATGCTCGCCAGCCGAGCCCCCGCGTTTTTGGTCAAGGACATCCCCAAAGACCTGGGGGTAGGCACCCACAGCTGGGTCAGCTTCACCACGGCGGTCGCGCGCATAGAAGCGAAAGCGCCCGGTGCGACCGCCGGTATGAGCTATGCGAACGTCATGCTCGCCGCCAGCATTGCACCGATCACCGATGAAGAGCGCCAGGTTGAGTATGCCGCTCAGAACCAGGCGATCAAGGAATGGGCGGCGCCCAATGGCATCGACTATCCGACAACCGATACTGCACTGGCCGACGTGCACAAGGCGTTCAATACGCAGCTGCGTGAGCTGAGCGAGGCCGCCACCACGCCCGCTATCGACATGCCGACTACCGTCGCCATAGCGACCAAACTGTTGAAAGAAAAATGCCCGGGCATGGACCCAGCGCTCTTCGAAAAAAAATGTATCACCTCCAAGCCCTCCAACCGGCACTTTCCGGGGCCTTATTCACTATTGGATCTGGTTATCAATGGCAGGGCGCTGGTGGGCGCACCACCCGACTCGAACAGTGACTGGGGCCCAGCTCGTGGTGTGTTGGACGTCCTGACGTTTGGCGGTCTTAGTACTCCACCTGACGGCACACCTGCGGCATGGGTCTCATCCTCCAATGAGGTCAAGATCAACGAGTTGCTGCCAAAGCTCAAAGAGCTGCCCAGCCCGCTGAAACAGTTTGATGAGGACTTTCAGAAATACGCCGACGCTGTCAAAAAGACCACGTCGGCACAAATCAAACATCTGATCTCAAAACTGCCGCTGGAAGACAGGCTAAACCTGGAGTTCGGCGAAATAACCGTGCGCAAAGAACGTGAATACTACAACCCTAGTCACGTTTTGAGGACTGAAGAAGGCGTTGTGCTGGTTCGCACGCAACGCATGATCAATGGCGTTCCCAACGTCACGATGTATGCAATCGATCGGCTGAAGGGTACCGTCACCCGGCGGCCAGACCAGACGTTTGGTGTGAAAGAAACCTATGTTTGGGGCGAAAAGCATAAAAGATTCGACTCGATAAAGCCCACAGGCCAGCACCCGCCGGGGATAACGGATGAACGCCAAGGTGACCACAGTGTGCCCATGAGCTTCACCAGCGCCAGAACCCAATACCTCGTTGATTCCATACTCGGGGACATGGAGCTGCCTGCGGTACGCCAATACGCCAAGGGTGCAACAACCTTTGACACGGAAGTTCCGACCTACAAGATCGTTCAAGAGATTGCGCTGAACCTGATCCCGTTCAGGTCCGCCATTGTAAATTTCAAAGAGGGCAAGGTTCTCGAAGGTGCTGTCGACCTGGCCTTCGATATCTTTGGTTTCGCGGTCGGCCTCGGCGCCGCCGCCAAGGGCGCGAAAGTAGCCTTTGCCGGTGCGTCCGCGCTTTCCAAAGCCGGTCAGGTGTTCAAGATTGTCGGCCGGGCTGCCGTTGGCGCACTTAACCCCGTGGGCGGTATTGATGACCTGGCACGGGGTATTTACAAGGCTGGGCGCTTTGTGATCAGTGATACCCATAAGACTGTCAAACAACTGCGTGCCGCCTCTTCGGGTGTCAATCTGCTTGAGTTGGCAAAACAAGCCGATATCGCTGAAGGCACACTCAAGGCGGCCAATGGCGTGCACAGCGGTAAATTCCTGGCCAAATTCGACGAGGAAAGCCAGCAGTGGTTTCGCTTTAATCCACGCACACAGGAGATGTATAGCGACCCGCTGCCGAATTTTATCCCCGACCTGCCCACTTCAAACGACGTTAATAGTTTGCACGCAATCGGCAGCTATGACGCCGTAAAGGCCGCCAGCCAGCAGCACGGACTGGCGGCCACCGGTACGGTCAAGGTTGGGCAAGAAACTGTCGAGGATACTGTCGTCATGTCGCAGGGCAACTGGCATCGATACGACGCCTTGAACAAACAACCCATTTCCCCCCCGGTGACAAATTTCACCCCCCGCCGGATAGCGGCCAACGGCGAGGTCAGGTCACTGGACGCCGACCTTCTGGGTTATGAATCCAAATACGTAGCGCCGGGCGAGTTAGCGACCAAGGGCTTACAAGGCAATGTGTTTGTAGGTCGTAGCAAAAAAGAATACGTGAAGGTCGATGGGCTGCTTTATGAGTCTCGATTGAAGGCTGGGCGCCGCGTCATCCGGCATCCGACAGGCGCGGGGCCTGATATACCCGTTAGAGATCTGGGTGCTAGCGGATGGGAGCCCGCCACAAGGTCTGCCCGGCTGCTGGGAGGCGCGGGTAGCGACCCTGTACGTTGGAATGTTGGCAACGGCATTTTCGCGGTGCCGATGGATGAGATTAAAATCGCGAAAAATTCAGCTGCGCCGTTCTCGCTTAACTATCAGGGCGTCGATCGTAACGTAACCTTCAACAGTGTTACCGGCACATGGATGGAAAAACGTCTCATCGACGGTAGCGATCAAGTACAGCCTATCTATTACTGGAGAGCTGGAAAAGGCGAGTGGAAAGGCGGAACACTTGATGAACTTTCGAAGGCCAAGAAACAGGATTCTAAAACGTACAAACTGGCTGATGTTTCAGCACCGGTGGTGGTGAGCATCCCGAAAGACTTAAAACCGCTGCCCAAGCAACTGCACTATTTTTGGGCCGGTCAGGAGATGCCTCAACTCAGGATCGACACCCTGGCCCAAAACGCTGCCCAAGCACCGGGGTTCAAATCCATTCTTCATGTTGATGCCGACAGCCCGGCTATTTTTCAGCAGATAAAGACCAACCTGCAGAGCAAGGTTCCCGGCCTGACCGTCGTGAATCTGCGTGAGGATGAGGCGTTCAAACAGGTCATCAACAGCGAGCTCTACACCTATTTTCGGCAAGGCCAAGGGAAAAACCTGGCCGCCGCTTCGGATGTGGCCCGCTATCCGATCATGAATAAACATGGCGGCGTGTATCTCGACACCGATGATGTCATTAGTGCCAAAATCAGTGCCGACCCACTGGTGGCAGGTGCGAACGATGTTCTGCTCGGTGCGCCGAACGTGCATTCGCTCACCGACTACAAGACCTTCTACAACACCAGCAATTTTGCAACTCGACCGGGTAACCCCGTGATTGAAAACATGATCACTGAGATGAACCAACGGTTCACTGCGAATAAAGCCTACTTCGCGGCCAATCGACCGAGTGCTGCCCGAGGGGCAGATGGCCGGGTTAACTTCACCCCCGAGTTCCGCAATTATGAGCAAAAAATATTCGAAACCGTAGGACCGACTATGTTTAACGACGTGCTCAAGTCGAAAAGACCGGATATGTACGATCTAGGTATTGATGGGCTGACGAAACAAGCCGAGGTTATCGATGCCACGCTCGTGACGAAGGGCCCGACGGTCGACATCAAAAAAGAGGTTCTTGACGCGTACGCAAGAAATGGCATTGAGCCTCCGATCCTTCTGGATAACAAAATAAAGAAGGTGAAGGAACATTACTTCCCGCTTCACCATCGGTTCAACGTCAAAATAGGCTCCGACCACTCGTGGATCGATACCTGATAGAAGTACATTGAACCTGCACCCGGCCGTGGTCCTCCAACGTGGATAGACCCCGGCCTGGTGCACGCTCGATGACGTTTATTTTATGGTTGGCCGTCTTGGGCGCCGTGTTGCTCACACTCGCCCTCACCTCCTCCTACCTGCGCTGGATGCCGGTGACCACCTCGGCGGTGTGCCTGCTGCTGGGCGTGGCAATCGGCCCACTCGGTGTCGACCTGTTGCACCTCGATATCAAAGGCTCCGCACGCTGGATGGAGCACCTGACCGAAGTCGCGGTGCTGTTTTCCCTATTCGTCAGCGGCCTGAAACTGCGCCTGCCGCTCAGGCACCGCACGTGGCGCGTCGCATTCGGCATGGCCGGGCCGGTGATGCTGTTGACGATTCTCGGCGTGTGCCTGGCGCTGCATTACATGTTCGCGTTGCCTTGGGGCGTGTCGTTGCTGGTGGGCGCCATTCTTGCGCCGACCGACCCGGTGCTGGCCGGGCTGGTGCAGGTCAATAATGCCCAGGACTATGACGCGCTGCGCTTTGGCTTGTCCGGTGAAGCCGGCCTCAACGATGGCACGGCCTTTCCCTTTGTTATCTTCGCGCTGCTGTTTATGCAGCACGGCGGGTTTGACGGTGACTGGTTCGGTGGCTGGGTGTTGAAGAACCTGTTGTGGGCGGTGCCGGCCGGGCTGTTGATGGGCTACTGGATGGGCCGTGGCATCGGACGTGTGACGCTGTGGATGCGCATCGCCCATGCAGACAGCACGTTGTCGCCCAACGATTACCTGACCCTGGCGCTGATTGCGCTGGCCTACGTGGCGGCTGAAGCGGTGGGTGGCTACGGCTTTCTGTCGGTGTTCGCCGCCGGGCTGGGCTTGCGCCAGGCCGAGTTCAAATCCACCGGCAACTCACAGACGCCGTCAGAGCATTTGGCGCTGCCGGTGGTGGGCCATTTGGAGGTGGAACCTGCGCGCGCCTTGAAAGGTGATGTCAGCGAACTTGCCGATACGCAGATCGCCGCCGGCGTGATGATGGGCGACATGCTGTCATTCGGCAGCCTGGTAG
Organism: Pseudomonas sp. ArH3a; assembly: GCF_022648765.1. NCBI lineage: Bacteria > Pseudomonadati > Pseudomonadota > Gammaproteobacteria > Pseudomonadales > Pseudomonadaceae > Pseudomonas > Pseudomonas sp. ArH3a. The sequence goes on along the minus strand of NZ_CP080330.1, from coordinate 3,448,584 downwards.
AGCGCTCGATGGAAGTGTTTCTGGTGACCGTGCTGGGGATTGTACTGGCCAGCCATTGGGATTGGCGCGCACTGCCGGTGGCGGCATTGCTGTTCTGCGTGATTCGCCCGGTCAGTGTGCTGGCAATGCCCTGGGGCAACCTGATCGATTACCGGCAACGCGGCTTGATCGGCTGGTTCGGCATTCGCGGCATCGGCAGTATTTACTACCTGTTCTACGCGCTCAACCACGGGCTGATCGGCACCAGCAGCGCGGTGGCGGTGAACCTTACGGTGTCAGTGATCGCCTTGAGCATCGTCGTTCATGGCCTGAGTACCCAGCCGATGCTGGCGTGGTATGAACGACGTGCCAAGGTGAACACTCAGTCTTGATTCTCGGTATGGCCTACATCCGCGGCGTCGTCCAGATCGTTCAGCGGCACTTGTGCATCGTCCATCAATGAACCCGGGTCTTCGTTGCCCGGGTCGTTGAGTTCTTCGTCGTCGAGTTCGTGGGACATGAGCGTCTCCTCTAACCGCCTTGGGTGTCGATATCAGCGTCGGTTTCAGGCTTGGCCTCAGGCGTAGGCTTGAAGTCTGGACTGTAGTCGTTTTCCTTGGCTTTGGGGTCGCTGGCAGGCTTTGGGTCTTTCGGCGCGTCGACGGCGGTGCCGGGTGCCGGTTCGCCACCGTCGATGGCCGGGTCATTGCGGTTGCTGACTTGGGGATCGTTGCTGGTATTCATGGGTCACCTCTTCGCAGTTTTGGAAAACACAGGCTGCGTATAGGTAAGGTCGTGCGCAGAGTCATGAAGTTCAAATTGCTTAAGACACCGGGTTATCGACCTGGATATAAAACGCATAGGCGCCGAGCAATACCCAAAACACCATGAATAGCCACGGCGCGCGCATGGAGAACAGCAGCGACTTGCGATAGCCCTTGTGGGATGACTCGGTCTCGCAGAACAGCGGCGAATCGTCATAGGCCAGGCCCATTACCGGCTCGCTGCGTAGCAGTTCACTCTGCTTGTAGTGCCAGTGATCAATGATTTCGTACGCGGCGCGGATACCTGGCCAGGCATTCAGGGAGCTGAGCACGCCAAGGGAGGCCAGGAATACCGGCACGATCAAGGTGAAGAACTTGCCCCACTCCGGGTTCAGGTTACCCATGCCGGAGACAAAGGCGATGACCAGGAACGACTGCGCGGTGAGGTAGGCGTCGGTGCGGTTGGCCAGGATGGTGGTTTCGTACTGGATCTCGCGGCGGTAGAAGTCGAGACGGTCCTTGGGTGAACCAAAGATCTTGGCGTTGTGTTCGCTGTGATCGGTCAGGGCCGCTTCGGGGGTGTTGGGAGAGATGATTCTGGGCACGACGGTGCTCCGCAAGGTTTCGAGTCTCGTTAGAAGAATCGGGCCTGGGCGAAGTTCAAGTTTGTTCATGCACCATTGTGGAACATCCCTTGCACCCTTGTAGTGAACCCGGTGTTTTGACGAGCAGGCTCATTGTGGCGAGCGAGCTTGCCCCGCGCTGGGCTGCGTAGCGGCCCCAAGAAAAAGCGGGAGCGCTGCGCACTCCAACGCGGGGCAAGCCCGCTCGCCACAGGATTAAATCAACCCAGCCCCCCATTCCGGCACACGCATTGCTTTATCCATTCATCTGCCCGGATACAGGAGCATTCGTTACCCCCCGACCCAGAGCCGACCCCATAAGAAAGTAAGGACCAGGCCTGTTGGCACCATCAGCCACGGGCTCATAAAAAAATGCGTTTTTTTGCGGCAGTGCCAACCAAGCAACTTGCCAACCAAGCAATGCAGGCACTGACAAGGTACTGGAATGGCTCGATCTTTCTTTGATGAAATGAATGACGCAGATGGCGTGTGCCGTGCGCATTATCAGGATTTCTCCCGCTGGCTGGCCAACACGCCGCCGGAACTGCTGGCCCAACGGCGCCGCGAAGCCGATTTGCTGTTCCATCGCGCCGGTATCACCTTCACCCTCTACGGCGACGAGCAGGACACCGAGCGCCTGATCCCCTTCGACATCATCCCCCGCAGCATCCCTGCCAGTGAATGGAGCGTCATCGAACGCGGCTGTATCCAGCGGGCCAATGCGCTGAACATGTTCCTCGCCGACATCTACCACGACCAACGCATCATCAAGGCCGGGATCATTCCAGCGGACCAAGTGCTGGGCAACGAGGGTTATCAGAAGGCCATGGTCGGGTTGGACCTGCACCGCGACATCTACTCGCATATCTCCGGTGTGGACCTGGTGCGCGACGGCGACGGCACCTACTACGTGCTCGAAGACAACCTGCGCACACCCAGCGGCGTGAGCTACATGCTCGAAGACCGCAAGATGATGATGCGCCTGTTCCCTGAGGTGTTCGCCAAGCAGCGCATCGCGCCGGTGGACCACTACCCCAACCTGCTGCTCAAGACCCTGAAAAGTTCCAGCCGCCTGGACAACCCCAACGTGGTGGTGCTGACCCCGGGCCGCTTCAACAGCGCCTTCTTCGAACACGCCTTCCTTGCACGTGAAATGGGCGTGGAGCTGGTGGAAGGCGCCGACCTGTTCGTGCACAACCTCAAGGTGTTCATGCGCACCACCGACGGCCCCAAACCGGTGGACGTGATTTACCGGCGCATCGACGACGCCTTCCTCGACCCCAAAGCCTTCAACCCCGATTCGATGCTCGGCGTGCCCGGCCTGGTGGCGGCTTACTGCGCGGGCAACGTGGTGCTGGCCAATGCGATTGGCACTGGCGTGGCCGATGACAAGTCGATCTACCCGTATGTGCCGGAAATGATCCGCTTCTACCTGGATGAAGAACCGATCCTGCAAAACGTGCCGACCTTCCAGTGCCGCAAGCCGGATGAACTGTCCCATGTGCTCGCGCATCTGCCGGAGCTGGTGGTCAAGGAAACCCAAGGCTCGGGCGGCTACGGCATGCTCGTCGGCCCAGCCTCCACCGCCGCCGAGATCGAGGACTTCCGCCAACGCATCAAGGCACGCCCCCACGCCTACATCGCCCAACCAACCTTGAGCCTGTCCACCTGCCCCACCTTTGTCGAAAACGGCATCGCGCCACGGCACATCGACCTGCGCCCATTCGTGCTCTCAGGCAAGGAAACCCGCCTGGTGCCTGGCGGCCTGACGCGCGTGGCGTTGAAGGAAGGCTCGTTGATCGTCAACTCGTCGCAAGGCGGCGGAACCAAGGACACCTGGGTGGTGGAGGGCTGAGTATGTTGAGTAGAACCGCCGCAGATCTGTACTGGATGTCGCGTTACTTGGAGCGTGCCGAGAACCTGGCGCGCATGCTCGAAGTCAGTTACTCGCTGTCGTTGATGCCCCAGGCCGGGCGCAGCGATGGGCTGGACGAACTGGCGATGTCGTTGCTCAGCAGCGGCACCCTGGAGAGTTACCTGGAGCGTCACAAACAACTGGACGCGATGCGCATGCTGCACTTCTTCGCCCTCGACGAAGAAAACCCCGCCAGCATCTACAACTGCCTGCGCGCCGCCCGTGGCAATGCCCACGCGGTACGCGGGCGGATCACCGCCGACATGTGGGAAAACCTCAACGCCACCTGGCTGGAAATGCGCAGCATCGCCGCCGGCGGCCTGGCGCGCCATGGCATCAGCCACTTCTGCGACTGGGTCAAGCAGCGCTCGCACCTGTTCCGGGGCGCGACCTCGGGCACCATCATGCGCAATGACGCGTATCGGTTTATTCGCCTGGGCACCTTTGTCGAGCGCGCGGACAACACCTTGCGCCTGCTGGATGCGCGCTATGAGATGTTTGGTGAAGAGTCGGAAGAAGTCAGCGACTTGTCGGCACGCGGCTATTACCAGTGGAGCGCCCTGCTCCGCGCGTTGTCGTCGTTCGAGGCGTACACCGAGCTGTACCCGAATGCGTTGAATGCACGCTCGGTGTCGGAGTTGCTGCTGTTGCGCAGTGATGTGCCGCGATCGTTGCACGCGTGTATCGAGGAGCTGAGCCATATCCTGGCCGACCTGCCCGGCAGTTATGGCCGAACGGCGCAGCGTTTGGCCGCCGAGTTCGAGGCGCGGCTGCGTTATACGGGCATCGACGAAATCCTGGAAGACGGCTTGCACAGCCGGCTCACGGACTTTATCGACACCGTGCGCGAACTGGCCCGGGCGATTCACAGCTCATACCTTGAAGTGGTGTGAGTGCATTGCAGTCACTTAACTGTCAATTCGGGTGATTGACCCTGCTTTGTTACCGCTCTTATGTTGGGCAGGTGAAATGCCTTCCCATCATAAGAACAGGTACCGAACATGTCCGAACTGACACTGACCCCCGCCGCCGCCCAGACCCTGCAACGCTGGCACGCCCTGTTGGCAACGCGCGACCTAACCTCCCTGCCTGAACTGCTGGCGCCTGAGGCGGTGTTCCGCTCGCCCATGGCGCACACGCCCTACCCTGGCGCGCCGGTGGTGTCGATGATCCTCAATACGGTGATCAAGGTGTTTGAGGACTTTACCTATCACCGTGAGTTGGCCACCGGCGATGGGCTCAGTGTGGTGCTGGAGTTCAGCGCGCGGGTGGGTGACAAGCAACTCAAGGGGATTGATCTGATTCGCTTTAATGAGCAGGGGCAGATCGTTGAGTTTGAAGTGATGGTGCGGCCGTTGAGTGGGTTGCAGGCGTTGGGGGGAGAGATGGGACGGCGGTTGGCGCCTTATCTGGCAAAAGCCAAAGGTTAAACATGTGGGAGCGGGCTTGCCCGCGATAGCGGTGGCTCAGTTGCATGGGTTGTGGCTGAACGGACGCCATCGCGGGCAAGCCCGCTTTGCGGTGTTTGTTGGGCTGATGATTGTTCCCACGCTCTGCGTGGGAATGCATCCTGTGACGCTCCGCGTCAGGTCTTTAAAAGCGGACGCAGAGCGTCCATTGCGGCATTCCCACGCGGAGCGTGGGAACGAGCGCTCATTGGGTTTTGGGGTGGTTATTGGTTTTTGACCAGCACCGGTTCTGCGCGGTATTGGTCCGGGAACAGCTTTTTGAGTTGCGCCACTTTTGGCAGGTCGTTGATCACGATGTAGGGGTACGACGGGTTTTCGGTGAGGAAGTCCTGGTGATAGGACTCGGCCGGGTAAAACGCCTTGCCCATCTCCACTTTGGTCACGATGGGTTTATCGAACGCTTTGGCTGCGTCCAGCTGTGCGATGTAGGCCTGGGCGACTTTTTGTTGCTCGGCATTCTGCGCGAAAATTTCCGAACGGTATTGGGTGCCGCTGTCCGGGCCCTGGCGGTTCAGTTCGGTGGGGTTGTGGGCCACTGAAAAGTAGATCTGCAGCAACTTGCCGTAGCTGACTTTGCTCGGGTCGTAGGTCACCGAGACCGACTCAGCGTGGCCGGTGTCGCGGTTGCTGACCGATTCGTATTGGGCGGTGTTAGCTGCGCCGCCGTCGTAGCCGGAGACCGCGTTTTTCACGCCTTGCACGTGTTGGAACACGCCTTGGACACCCCAAAAGCAGCCACCGGCGAAGACCGCGGTTTGCAGGTTGCCGGCGTTGGCGGGCAGGTCCAGGGCCGGTGGCGCGAGCATGACCGCGTCGTCAGAGGCGCCAAAGGAGAAGGCTGAGCTTTGGCCGACAAAGGCGGCGAAGGCAAGGGCCGGTAAGAACTTAAGCAGTTTCATTAAACTCACTCCAGAACACGGTTGAATGTGGGCGCTGGCTTGCCTGCGATAGCGGTGTAACTGTGTCAGATGCGTTGGCTGACTTGCCGCCATCGCAGGCAAGCCAGCGCCCACATTTATTGGGTTTTCACGTCAAGATTGATGGGTTAGCCGAAGGTGAAGGCATACGCCGACACGTGCGGGTCGAGAAATTCGATACTGAAAGTGCGGTCCTTGACCCCGGCGGGCTGGCGTACCAGCTGGTACAGGCGTTGTTCGGTCACCGTACCGCTGCCATCCGGCGCCACATCGGTGCCGTGTGCGGCGCCTGGGGCCTGGCCGTCAATCGTCACGTTGAAACGCACCGGCTTGCCATCGGCACCCGGGCCCAGCACCAGGTGCAGGTCACGGGCGTGGAAGCGGTAGACGATGCGCCCGCCGGCCTGGTCGAGGGCGGCTTGTTGGCCGCCGACGTTCCATTGGCCTTGCAGGGTCCAGTTGTTCAGGGCCAGGTTGCTGGCGGCCGGGTAATCCACCACCTTGTCGGTGCCCAAAGTGGCGGTGGTGACGAAGTTTTCCGCACGCTGGAAGCCCAGGTAGGTTTCCGGCGACTGCACTTCGTTCATGTCCGGCGCTTGCTGCACGCCCTTGGCGTCGGCCTCGATCAGGCCGCCGGCAACGTTTGTTGCACCGGCTTCACGCAGCAGCTGCTGAATAACCCGCTCCGACTCGGCGTAATCGCCTTCGCCAAAGTGGTGATAGCGGATCTGGCCCTTGGCATCGGCAAAGTAATGCGCCGGCCAGTACTGGTTGTTGAACGCGCGCCAGACTTTGTAGTTGTTGTCGATCGCCACCGGGTAGGTGATGCCCAAATCCTTCATGGCTTGGGTGACGTTGCCCACGTCGCGCTCAAAGGCGAATTCCGGGGCGTGTACACCGATCACCACCAAGCCTTGGTCGCGGTATTTCTCGGCCCAAGCTTTGACGTAGGGCAAGCTGCGCAGGCAGTTGATGCAGGAGTAGGTCCAGAAATCCACCAGCACCACTTTGCCTTTCAGCGCTTGGGCGGTCAGTGGCGGGCTGTTGAGCCATTGCACAGCGCCATCCAGCGACGGCAGCGTGCCTTCGATCGGCAGCGCGTCGTTGTGGTTGGCGGCCGCCATCATTGCGCCGCCGGCCATCATCGCTCCGCCCTTCTGCTCAGGCTTGGCGCTGAGTGTGTCCACCAGGCTTTGTTCCAGGCCACCGGTGGAGGCCGTCGACACGCGCGCCAGCACGCCGGTGTCCAGGCCCAGGGCGATGGCGGCCACACCGGCCAACATCAGCGCGCCAAGGCCACGGCGCAGCCATTCACCGGCACCGAGGGAGCGCTTCATAAAGCCAAAGACTTTACCGCCGACCAACAGTGCCAAGGCCAGGGACGTGGCAGCTCCGGCGGCGTACGCCAGCAACAGTAAGGTCGTACCGATGCTGGCGCCCTGTAGCGCCGCGCCGGTGAGCACCAGCCCCAGGATAGGCCCGGCGCACGGTGCCCAGAGCAAACCGGTGGCCACGCCGATCAGGAACGAGGCGCCCGGACGCGGTTTGGCATCGGCCCCAGCGGCTTCGGACAGGCGACTGCCGGCGGCTACCAATGGCCGCGTCAGGCGTTCCGACAGTTGCGGCAGCAGCAGCGTGAGCCCGAACAGGGCAACGCACAGCAACGCGAGCCAGCGCCCGTATTGATTGACTTGCACCACCCAACCGCCGCCCACTGCCGCCAGTGAGGCCACCAGGGCGAACGTCACCGCCATCCCCGCTAACAGCGGCAAGCCACTGCGCATAAACGGCTGCCCGGTGCGAGCGAAGACAAAAGGCAGAACAGGCAGGATGCACGGGCTGACAATTGTCAGCACGCCGCCCAGATACGCGAGAACCAGAAGCCACATGGGATCGACCCTTATAGGTGTAAGAAAACATCGGCTTAAACCGCCGTGAACGTCATGGCCACGCCATTCATGCAATAACGTAGGCCGGTAGGTGCCGGGCCGTCGTCAAATACATGCCCTTGGTGACCGCCGCACCGGCGGCAGTGAATTTCCTTGCGCACCACGCCGTAGGAAGTGTCGACGTGGCTGGCGACGGCGTTGTCCAGCGGCTGCCAGAAGCTTGGCCAGCCGGTGTGGCTGTCGAACTTGGTGCTTGAGGAAAACAGCGGTAAGGCGCAGCCGGCACAGGCAAAGGTGCCGGTGCGGTGTTCATCGTTGAGTGGGCTGGTGTAAGGGCGTTCGGTGCCCTCCTCGCGCAGCACGGCGAATTGCTCGGCGCTTAGCAGGCTGCGCCATTGGGCCTCGGTGTGGGTGACTTCGAAGGTTTCGGCGGCTTCGACTTCGGTGACCATGTTGAGGTGTTTGAGCAGGCCGCCGGCCAGGACGGCGACACCCAGGCCGCCAGTGGCTAGCAGTATTTGTCGGCGTGAGTACATGGGGGTTTCCTCATTGATGGCGGGCGCGGAACCTGTGGTGAGCGGGCTTCATTTGAAGAGCGGGCTTGCCCGCGAAAGCGGTGGGTCAGTCAACATCCATGTTTGCTGGGCCGACGTCATCGCGGGCAAGTCGAATCGTCGCACCGCCGCTCCCACATTTAATCTTCGCTGCTTTGGGCATTGCGTTCGCTTAACTGAACGGCATTAGGGCAAGCCCGCTCGCCACAAAAGCTCGCTCGCTCTTGCAATGGGGTCATCCTGGGCCTTGGGTGGTCGCGAAATCCTCACGCAGAGTTAAACAATTCGTGATAACTACACTGTTGCAAAACCCGCACAATGCGCGGACTACAAGCCAAGGTTTTTAAAGGTTTTCAGCATGGATCAGCCCAAACGTGTCCTCGTGGTCGAGGACGATGCCCATATTGCCGACTTGATCTGCCTGCACCTGCGCGACGAGCAGTTTGAGGTGGTGCACAGCGCCGATGGCAACGAAGGCCTGCGCCTGCTCGAGCAAGGCGGCTGGGACGCGCTGATCCTCGACCTGATGCTGCCCGGCGTCGACGGCCTGGAAATCTGCCGCCGTGCCCGCGCCATGACGCGCTACACACCGATCATCATCACCAGCGCACGCTCCAGTGAATTGCACCGCATTCTTGGCCTGGAACTGGGCGCCGATGACTACCTGGCCAAGCCGTTTTCGATGCCGGAGCTGGTGGCGCGGGTCAAGGCGCTGCTGCGCCGGGTTGATGCCATGGCGCGCAACTTGAAGATGGACGCCGGCAGCCTCGACCTCGGCCAGCTGTTCATCAACCCGCTGACCCGCGACGCTACCCTTCAAGGCCAGCGCCTGGACCTCACGCCACGGGAATTCGACCTGCTGTATTTCTTCGCGCGCCAACCGGGCAAAGTCTTCTCGCGCATGGACCTGCTCAACGCCGTGTGGGGCTACAGCCACGAAGGTTATGAACACACCGTGAACACCCACATCAACCGCCTGCGCGCCAAGGTCGAGGCCGACCCGGCCAACCCGGTGCTCATCCTCACGGTGTGGGGTCGGGGCTACAAGTTTGCCGAGAGTTCGCCATGAAACTGACCCTGACCCAGCGCCTGTCGGTGGTGTTCGCCGTGTTGCTGGTGATCTGCAGCGGCACCTCGGCATGGCTGCAGGTGCGCTCCAACCACATGCACGAACTGGAAGTGGTGCAAGGCCTGTCCCGCGACCTGGCGGCGCACATCGCCCGCGACACGCAACTGATGGACGCCGACGGCCTCAAGCCCGACGCAGTACGCAACCTGTTCAGCCAGTTGATGCTGGTCAACCCCAGTGTCGAGGTGTACTTGCTCGATATCGACGGGCGCGTGGTCGGGAATGCCGCACCCGCAGGGCATTTGCTGCGCGATAAGGTCGATCTGGCGCCGATTCGGCGCTTCTTGAGCGGCGCGATGCTGCCGATCCTCGGCGACGACCCGCGCAGCGTCGATGGGCGCAAGGTGTTCAGCGCCGCGCCGCTCAAAGCCAACGGCCAGCAAACCGGATTCTTGTACGTGGTGCTGCTGGGCGAAGCCCACGACGTGTATGACGCCAAAGATGCCACGGGCATGGCGTTGAAAATCGCCCTGTGGTCCATCGGCCTGGTCGCCCTGCTCTGCCTGTTGGCCGGCCTGATTGCCTTCGCCTGGATCACCCGACCGCTGCGCCAGTTGACCGACAAGGTCGGCCAGTTCGACATCAACGGCGCGCCCGAACCCGCGCAAATCAACCGCCCCAAACTCGACAGCGGCGATGAAATCGCTGTGCTCGACCACGCCTTCGTACAAATGGAAAACCGCCTGGGCGAGCAATGGCGCGCCATCACCCAACAGGATCAGGAACGCAGGGAAATGGTCGCGAATATTTCCCACGACCTGCGCACGCCGCTGGCGTCACTGCACGGTTACCTGGAAACCCTGAGCCTCAAGGACGCCAGCCTCAGCCCCGAAGAGCGCCGGCGTTACCTGGGCATCGCCCTGGACCAAAGCCGTAAGGTCGGCGGGCTGGCCCAGTCATTGCTGGAGCTGGTGCGCCTGGAACATGGTTTCGTGCAGCCGGTGATCGAAGGCTTTTCACTGCCGGACCTGGTGCAGGACATCTTCCAGAAATTCGAACTCACCGCCGAAGCCCGGTCCATCAAGCTTATCGCCACCCTGCCGCGCCAGGTGCCGACAGTACTGGCCGACCTGGGCTTGATCGAACGCGTGCTGACCAACCTGCTTGATAACGCTTTGCGTCACACACCGCTAAACGGTGAAGTCGAAGTGATCCTGTCACCCGAGGCCAACAGTGTGGCGGTCACCGTCAGTGACAGTGGCCCAGGCATTGATGCCGAGCTGCGCGATGGCTTGTTCCTGCGCGCGTTCACCATCGGCGGTGCGCGCCGCGATGGCGGCCTGGGCCTGCGCATCGTGCACCGTATCCTGCAATTACACGGGCGCAGCATCCAACTGGTGGACCGCCCCGGGCATGGCGCGACCTTCAGGTTCTCGCTAGAAACGCGAGCATCAGCGCGTTGACCCGCTGGGCCTGCTCGTTCTGGACCCAGTGACCGCAGTTGGCCAACACCTGCTGTTGCAGGTTGGGCACTGCGTCGGGCATGCGCTTGAGGGTGTGGGCTTCGAACACACCGACCGGGTCGCGGTCGCCAATCAGGAACAACGTGGGTTGCAGCACTTGCTGGCCCGCCAGGCACTCGGTGCGCTGCCAGTTGCGCTCGAAGTTGCGATACCAGTTCAGCGCGCCGCGAAAACCGTGCTTGCTGAAGGTTTGCACGTAAACGTCCAAGTCCGCTTGAGCACACCACGGCGGCAGTGTGCCGGGGGCCGAGACGCCTTCGAGCAAGGTGGCGTTAGCCGGCTTCTTCTGCAGGAACACATCCTGATCCTGCATGAACAGCCGCAGCGTGCGTTCGATGTCGGCATCCAGTTCCCGCTCGGCTACGCCCGGTTCCTGGAAATACAGGATGTAGTTGAAGCGGTCGGCATACAGCTCACGCATGATTTCGATTACCGGGCGCCGGGCACGTCCGGCAAACGGCACCGACATCGTAATCAAGCGGCTGACCCGCGCGGGTCCGAGCAATGCGAGGTGCCACGCCACCACGGCGCCCCAGTCATGGCCGACCATCACCACCGGTTGATGGCCGAAATGGTTCATGGCCTGTTGAATATCGGCGCACAGCGTCAGTAAGTCGTAATCGGCGATCCCGGCAGGCGCACTCGATTCGCCGTAGCCACGCATTTCAGGCACGAACACCCGATACCCGGCAGCGACCAGCGCGGGAATCTGCTCGCGCCAGGAATGCCAACACTCAGGAAACCCGTGCAGCAGCCAGATAGGCTGACCATGCTCGGGGCCGGCGATGTGAACGCTTAACTCAATACCGTTGACCTGGATCCTCTCGTGCTGGATATCGCTCATCACTGGCTTCCTTGTGACTGATGCTGTGGGTGTTGTGGGTGTTATGTAGGGCGCGCTCACGGTATTCACGTGGCGAGCAATTCATCTGGCGCTTAAATGCGCTGCTGAAAGCGCTGTCCGACTGATACCCCAACGCCTGGCCGATACTGGACACACTGCTGCTCGAGGTGTTCAAAGCCTTTATCGCCAAGTGCATGCGCCAGTGGGTCAGGTACTCCTGAGGCGGCATCCCGACGTGCTGCTTGAAGTGCAAGGCAAACGTCGAACGGGACTGATTGGCGATACTGGCCATTTCGCTCAACGTCCAACGCCGCGCCGGTTCGGCGTGCACTTGCGCAAGTACCGGTGCCAGCCGTGGGTCGGTCAACGCCGCCAACCAGCCTTGAGTGCTGGCACCCAAGGAAGATTGATAGAGCCGCAGGATTTGCACCAGCATCATTTGCGCCAAATGCTCGGTCATCAATGCCGCGCCGAGTCTTGGGCTGGCATATTCCAGGGCAAGCCGCTCCAGGCACCAGCGCAATACGCCGGCCTGTTCGGACCTGGCGCTGATACGCACCACCGGCGGCAACCCATCGAGCAACAAACGCGCGTCATCACCGTAGGTGAACAGCCCGCCAATCAGAAACAAATCCACGGTGTCGCCCAAGCTGGCGATGCCGCCCACCGCCTCTCTGTATACGTCGCGCGCGTCAATGCCCTGCCGTGCAAGGTTGCTCGACAATCTCCACGGGCGATTGTGTGTCAGTAAAAAACAATCGCCCTCACTCAAGGCAATTGGCACCGGCTCGCCCTCCACTTCCAGCCAACACTTGCCTTCCACCACCGCATTGAACTTGATGCCCTCCGGCGCCGGGAAATTCACCGCCCACGTGCCGCCAGCCTTCAAGCCCGCAAATAACGTGCGGTGGCTTTTCAAGAGGGCCAACACTTCGGACAGGGTATCCACAATAAAAACCTCCGGACGATCGCGATAGAAACACAGACTTTAGGGCATTCCGCGTCCGGCCTCCAAAGAAGAACGTAACCCTCCCCCAAACGGAGAAGCGTTATGACGCGTAAACAAGCCCCCATCAACAGTGGTTTCAGTGCCAGCACCACCGCGCTGCAAGCGTTGGCCGCTAAAGACTTGCGCGGTATGACAGCCATCGTCACCGGCGGTTACTCCGGAATTGGCTTGGAAGCCACTCGTGTACTTGCAAGTGCCGGAACGCAGGTGATCGTTCCTGCGCGTGACGCGCAAAAGGCGCAGCGACGATGGTGTGGTGTGGCGTCAGCCCGCAACTTGAGGGCATGGGTGGCCTGTATTGCGAGGATTGTGAGGTTGCCGCGCCTACTGAAGATCACACCCAGCGCAGCGGCATTCACGCCTGGGCCATCGACCCTGAGCAAGCCGAACAGCTCTGGGCGCTGAGCGAACAACTGAGCGGCGTCACGCTTAAATGACGGGCGCCCACCAGCGCGGCAACAACTGCCGCACCCGCGCCTCGCCAAAGCGGTCATCAATCAACATCACTACACCCTCGTCCTGCTGGCTACGGATCACCCTGCCCGCCGCCTGCACCACTTTCTGAATGCCGGGGTACAGGTAGGTGTAGTCGTAACCGGAGCCGAAGATCGAGGCCATGCGCGCTTTCATCTGTTCGTTGATCGGGTTCAGTTGCGGCAACCCGAGTGTGGCGATAAACGCCCCGATCAAGCGCGCGCCCGGCAGATCGATGCCTTCGCCGAACGCGCCGCCCAGTACGGCAAAGCCGATGCCCTGACTGTGCTGGGTGAACTGATCCAGGAATGCTTGCCGTTCGGCCTCGGCCATCCCGCGTGACTGCAACCACAGTGCAATGTGCGGATGTCGCTCGGCCATCAACTGCGCCACTTGTTGCAGGTAATCGAAACTTGAAAAAAACGCCAGGTAATTGCCGGGCCGTTGCGCGAATTGCGCGGCGATCAGTTCGACGATTGGCGCCAGCGAGGCTTGGCGATGCACAAACCGCGTCGAAATCGCATCGATGATGCGCACCTGCAATTGCTCGGCCTTGAACGGCGATTCCACATCGACCCACGCGGTGTCCGCCGGCAGGCCGAGCAAGTCGGCGTAATAGTGCCGAGGGCTCAAGGTCGCGGAGAACAGCACGCTGCTGCGCGCGGCGGTCAGCCTGGGGCGGATAAATTCGGCGGGCACTACGTTGCGCAGACACAGGGTCGAAGCACTGCGCTTGCCACTGAACTGGCGCTTGCTGATATCAAAGATGAAGTGTTCGTTGAACAGCTCGGCGACCTTGGCAAATTGCAGCGCCTCGAAATAGAACGCTTGCAGGTCGCCACTGAGGGCTTCGGGGTGGTCGTTGAAGTAGTCGCCCATGGCGCTGGCACACAGGCTCAGGGCCTGGAGGAGTTTGTCGGGCTTGTTGGCATAAGCCTGGTACGGCGCGAGCTGGTCCTTGTGCAGGGCGTTCCATTCGCGGTTGAGGCGTTGCAAGGGTTTCTTCAATGGCTCAGGTGCGATATCGCGCAGGGTCTTGAGGCTGTATTGGTCGAGGCTGGCGCTGTACATCGAACGCGCACGCTCCACCAGGTTGTGGGCTTCGTCCACCAGCACGGCGGCGCGCCATTGGTTCAGCTGGGCCAAGCCGAACAGCATGGCACCAAAGTCGAAATAGTAGTTGTAGTCAGCGACCACCAGGTCGACCCAGCGCGCCATTTCCTGGCTCAGGTAATACGGGCAAACGTCATGGGCCAGGGCCACCTCGCGCAGGTTGCGCTGGTCGAGCAGGCGCACCTGGGAAGCTGCCGTACGCGCGGCCGGCAGGCGATCGTAAAAGCCCTTGGCCAACGGGCAGGAGTCGCCGTGGCAGGCTTTGTCCAGGTGTTCACAGGCTTTGTCCCGCGCCACCAATTCGAGCACGCGCAGCGGCAAGTCGGGGCTGCTGTCGTACAGCACTTGGGCGGCATCCAGTGCCAATTTGCGCCCCGGGGTCTTGGCGGTGAGGAACAACACTTTATCCAGTTGCTGCGGCGCCAGGGCCTTGAGCAGCGGGAAGATCGTGCCCACGGTCTTGCCGATGCCAGTGGGCGCCTGGGCCATCAGGCAGCGGCCGGTGCTGACAGCCTTGTAAACCGACTCGGCCAGCGCGCGCTGGCCCGGGCGAAAGTCGGCATGGGGAAACGCCAGGGTTTGCGCGGCGCTGTTGCGTGCGTCGCGGTGCTGCATTTCCTGGCGCGCCCAGCCTAGGAACAGCGCGCATTGCTGGTTGAAAAACCGTTCGAGGTCGGCCGCCTGAAAGCGCTGGTTGAGCAGGGTTTCGCCTTCGCCGACGATGTCGAAGTACACCAGCGCCAGGTCGATTTCGCTAAGGCCGAGCTTTTGGCACATCAGCCAGCCGTACACCTTGACTTGGGCCCAATGCAGTTGCCGATGGTTGGCCGGCTGGGCGTCGAGGTCGCCGCGATAGGTTTTCACTTCTTCCAGGCGATTGCTGTCGGGGTCGTAGCCGTCCGCCCTGCCCCGCACCTTGAGCTGCTGGTATTCACCCTCCAGGGCCACTTCGTTCTGATAGTGCGCGCCGCGCCGCGAGGCCACGGTGCGGTGGCCGACAATGCCTTCCTGGGCGCTGGGCGACGGCGTGAAGCGCAGGTCGAGGTCGCCGACCTTGGCGGTGAACTCACACAGCGCTCGCACCGCAACGCTGTAGCTCAAGCGGGCTGCGCCCAGCGTACATAACAGACAGTGACCGGCATCTGGTATTCGCCACAGAACTCCAGCCAGCGCAGTTGGTTGTCTTGCAGGCGATCGCCGGGGCCTTTGACCTCGATCATGCGGTAGGTCTTTTGCGCGGGCCAGAACTGGATCAGGTCGGGCATGCCGGCACGGTTGGCGCGAATGTCCAATAGCAGCCGCTCAAACCAGTAGCGCAGGTGTTCGGCGGGCAAGCAGTCCAAGGCCTGTTCCAACAGTTCTTCACTGAGCAGGTTCCAGAATACGAAGGGCGACTGAATGCCCCATTTGTCCACGTAGCGCTGGCGGATGGTGGTCTTGTAGCGCTCGTCCCCCAACTGCTCGAAGCAGGCGGCGAACAACACAGCGCGGCGCTGATGAAAGTCCTCGCTGTGCAGGTCCACCGGCCCACGCTGGAACGGGTGAAAAAACGAGCCAGGCAATGGCGCAAATATCGCCTCCCAGCACAACAACCCGAACAGCGAGTTAATCAGCCCATTCTCGACGTAATGTACCGGTGCATCGGGCTCGCTCAGATGCGCCTGCACGCAGTACTCCACCGACATCAGCGGCTGTGGAATTTGCAGTGCCAAATCCAGGCGCGTGACGGGCCGCGGCTTGACCTTGGGCAGTGCCGGCTCGCCCAGTTTACGGCGCAGGCGTGGCAGCACTCGCAACAGATGTTGCTGCTCGGCGGCGCTTTCCGGCGCCTGTTGCGCGGCGCACGCCAGGGCCATGGCCTGGGCGTAATCCTCCTGGCGCTCGAGCACACGAATCAGACGCGAGCGCGCGCCGGGATAAGCGCAATGGCGGTAGATCTGCTGCGCCATGTCCAGTTCGGCGCTGCGTTCGCAATACTGGCCGATTTGAAACAACAACTTGGCGCGGCGTTTTTCCAGCCACGGGTTGTCGGTAGACAGCGTGGCGATTTGCGCCAGCACAGCGTCCAGCGCCTCACCGGTTTCAAACGCCTGCTGGCATTGATGCAGAAACAGAAACCCCACAACGTCGTCACGCGTGCGCAGGCCACGGGACTCGGCGCAAAACTCGACTTTTTCATAGGTGTAGATGCCCAGGTCCGCCAGCACGAATTCCGACCAGTCCTGATGCAGGTTGCCGAAGAACATCAGGCGCAGGCGGTCGCACAGGTCCATCACGGTGAGGCTATAGAGCGCATCGCCGAGGTCCGGGCACCACTGGGCAAAGCTGCGTTGCTGCGGGAACTGCGCAGCCAGCGGCTCCAGCCAGTCGGCCTTCTTGGCCTTGGACTGGTCAATCCATGGCTTGAAGGCCGCGAGGACTTCGCCTTTTTGCAGCAGCGCAAACAGCGCCTCAAAGCACAGCGTGCCCTGGTCACTGACCCAACCCTGCTCCACCAGCGCCAACACGGCGGCGCGGGTGCAGCCGATCTCGAGGTAATTGAGTTTGCTCGCACGAAAATGCACGCCCTTGCGCATCACCATGCGCACCAATAACGCCTGGGACGCTTGCGGCAACCTGTCAAATTGCTGAATGAAATGCGCTTCGTCCGCGTCGAGCAAATCGGCATAGCGCTGCCCCAGCCAGTGCAGCACTTGGCGGAAGTTATGCAGGTAATACAAGGGGTCGTCGAGGGGGTTGGCCATGTCGCGCGCCGTTCAAATACTGGTTATGCATACAGATTGCCGTCGTAAACCACTTGTTGCAATCGGTAATAGATAAATGGCGCACGCAACTTTTCTTATAAAAGTGATCAGATAGCTCTGTTGATGGCGTAACATTTGCGGCCCGCCCCATACGCAGCGGGACTTTCTAGAGTAAAAGCTTTCCAAGGTTAAAGGTAAGGGTTATGAACATGAAGAATTTGGGTCTGCCACTGGTTGCACTCACTTTTCTGCTATTGACCGGTTGCTCAACGCAAACCGTGGTGACATTGCAAAATGGTACGCAGTATTTGACCAAGGACACCCCAAACACCAAAACAGTCGATGGCTTCTACGAATTCACCGATATCGCCGGCAAGCACGTGCGCGTCAAGGCCGATGACGTGGCGACGGTACGCAACGGAAAGTGATAACAAACAGCCCCGCAGATGCGGGGCTTTTTGTTGCAGGCTTCAGTAACGGTTGATCAGCCGATCACTACGCCATCCGTCCACAGGCCGCCATGCCCGACGCCGACCAATGTCACCGAGTCGGCGCCAAACGTGAGCACCGTGTCCGCGCCGACCACCTTGGCGTGGTCGCGCAGGTCGGTGCTCCCTTCCACGTCCTTGAACACCAGCTTGTCGGTGGGCTGGTAACCAATCACGCGGTCGTTGCCAAAGTGGCCACTGAACAGAAAAGTGTTATGCCCACTGCTGTCGCGGATCGTGTCATTGCCTTTACCGCCCTCGATAAAATCGGCGCCCTTGCCGCCCTGGATCAGGTCGTTGCCGTTACTGCCGATGATGAACGTATTGCCCTTGTGTGGTTCGGCATTGCGGTTCAGGTCCTGCACCCAGGTGTTGGCCCGCGCCGGGTCGGACAGGTTGGCGACGATCACCGTGGAGTCGCGGGTCATCTGGTCGTAAAAGCCGGACTCGAGGATGCGGGTCATCCCGTCGCCATACGCCGTGGGTAAGTGCGAGACCCAGGTCGGCAGGTTGACGATGGAAAACGGGAGCACATTCCACAAGGTCGAGGCGTAGTGGTCGTTGAAGTTGACGATGTTGTCGGTCGTCGACTCGTGGGGTTTGTCGTGCACGCCCAGGGACGACAGGTTGAACGACGAGCCGTTCAACGCGCGGAACACCGGGTCGTTTTCATAGCCGATATTAAGCACCTTGTCGCTGGCGCTCTGGGTTGGCGAGGCGTAGGCCACGTAGTTGGAGTCCTTGTAGAACCCCGACCATTTATTGCTGCTCAAATCCGCCATGCTGTTGACCGCCAGGCCGCCCAGGCTGTGGCCGCTGACCACCACGTCCTTGCCGGTCAAGCCATGGGCGCCGGCAAAGTCGGCGACGTTCTTGAGCAAACCACTAAAGGCTTCACCGGCGTAGTTTTTCGCGTAATCCTTGGGGCCCAGCGCTGCAAGCAGGTCGCTGATCAAGTCGCCGATGGAGTCGCTGATCAAGGTTTCCCGCGGCCCCGAAGTGCCACGAAAACCGATACCGATTTCCAACAATTTGCCGGCGTCATCGTACTTGCCGAGCACTTCGACCTGCGCGCTGGTGTAGCCGGCCTTTTCGCCAAAGAACGTGCCCCGCGCATCAACCTTGCCACCGTACCCGAGGGCGCTGGCGCTGATCGGCGTCCACCCGGCTTTCTGCACGGCCCCAAGCGCAGCTTTTTCCGAGTCGGGGTTCCACGCAATGCCCGGAATCAAACCTTGTGAGTCCGTGCTGCCGAGCAACGCACCGACCAACGTGGCCGGCAGCCCGAGCCCCAGGCCGTAGTGCTGATAACCCACGGCAAAGCCGTTATCGAGGTTGTGATAGGCATACAACGTGATCGCCATGGCATCGGCGAACAACGCTTTGGAGCCCTCGGCTCCGAGGTTTTTATAGTCAAAAATTCCCATGGTACTGCCTCTCTGTTGTTGGATTTGTAGAGAAAGCGAAAACACCTTTTAACTGCGGGCTTGCCTGCAATGACGGCCTCCAGGCCAACGAAAATCTCCCTGTTACCTCTCAATCCAATTGTGGGAGCGGGCTTGCTCGCGAATGCGGTGAACCAGCCAATGAATCCATCAACTAACACACCGCTTTCGCGAGCAAGCCCGCCCCACATAAAACCCGGCCCCACATTCAGCAGGTCGTGCTTGTTTAGAACGCCCAGTCCAGGCTCAACCCCACCCCGTGCACTTTCTCCTTACTGGCCAGCAGCCCGTTGTAATCAAAGTTCAACCGCGCATCCTTGCTCAACGCCAGGCTCACGCGCGCGCCTACCAGCGCCGCATCACGCACCATCGGTGCACTTTCCACCGCAAACGAAGGCCCACCCGAGGCAAACGCCAGGTGCTGCTGCGAATCGGTGCTGCTCAAATTGTGCTGCCAACCCAAGGTGCCAGACACTTCCAACTGCTGGTGATCATTCACATTGAAGGTCTTCAACGCGCGCACACCCAGGGTGCTCAACACCACATCGCGCGTGTCGTCATGACCTTTCAACGCTGCAGCATCACCCTTCTCGGTAAAACCATCAGTATTGAGATGCACGTACGCCAAGTTGGCAAACGGCTCCAGGGCCAGCGGTTGCAGGTTGACGCGGTACGCCGCCTCACCGAACACCTGGGTGCTGCTCGCATCCACTTTGACTTTTTGCTTGCCGGCCACTTCACCGTATTGCAGGTCGCGCTTCACATCTGCACGGTGCCAGCTGTAGGTCGCGCCGCCGCTCAAGCGCCAGGCGCCGATCTCATGCCCGGCGTAAGCGCCGAAGTGGTAGCTGTCCACCGAAGCACGGCTATGGCTGCCGTCGCCCATATTCAACGAGGTGTCGCTGTAGCCGGCGACCAAACCGATACGGGTCGCTTCGTCCAACGCACCATCAACCCCGGCGAGCATGCCGCCCAGTGATGTGGTGTAGCCCGCTGTGTCGCTGCGGCTGTCGGTCTTGCCCCACGCGCCCAGCGCCTTGACCCATACGTTGCCACGGCTGTCGACAGTCTGGCTGCTTGCGCCCATCTCACCATTGCGCAGGCGCTCGCCCACTGCTTCACGCACGTAACGGCTGTCGTTGACCAATGCGCTCTGCAACGCCGGGTAAACTTCACCCGACAGTTGCTTGAACGCGCCTTGTGCCGAGGCCGCATTCGGCGCCAGCAGCAGGCTTTCGTACACCGCATTGCCCGCGCCCAACTGCTCGGCAGCCGCCGCGACCGCGCGCTGGTTCGGCGTAGCCGCCACACTGGCGAAGCTGTTGGTACGCGCCACGTCCAACTGCACACCGTTGGCCGCGTAGTTCAACGTGCCACCAATGAACAGGTAATTGGGCAGTACCGCACCAAAACTACCGGTAATGCCGCCAGCGGCTTGCAGGATGTTGTACTGGCGACCCACCAGGCTCTGGGCCTGCGCGTTGGTCAGCAGCGTCGGGCTGTTTTCCAGGGCCAGGGTCACGGTGCCGCCGTTGAGCGTGGCCGTGCCACCGGCAACGATGCGGTCGCTGCTGGTCGGCGACAATTGCACCGCGTAGGTCGAGCCGGCGTCGAAGGTCACATTGCCCGCCACGTTCAGCGTGCCGATGGAATTACCCGGCGCCACGGTGCCGCCGCTTTTGGCAGTCAGCGAGCCGATACGCCCCGAGCCACCGAGTACGCCGCGCTGGCTGACCGTCACGTCGGAGGTGACCGAGCCATTGATCGCCAGCAAGCCTTGATTGACCAGGGTCGGGCCGCTGTAGGTGTTGTTGCCGGTGAGCACCAGCGCGCCGATGCCCTGCTTGGTCAGGCCGCCATGGCCGGCGATGTTATTGCTCCACACGTCCAGCCCGCAATGCACGTCGGTGCACAGGCGCTGGGTCGGTTTGCCGGCATCCACCACAGCGCCAATCCCTGGCAAATCCGCAACGAATTGCCCACTGCCATACGCGCCGTCGATGCGGAACTCGGCCGGAATATCCTCGGCGGTGATGAACATGCCCGGGCCGTTGACCGCCTTGCCCAGGTTGATCATGCCCCAACCGTACAGCGAGTCGATGCCCGGCGCGCCGAGGTCGGTGGCGGTGGTTTTCAGCACGGTGGAGACCTGCTCGCCGCTCATGTACGGGAAGCGCTCCATCAGCACCGCCGCAGCGCCTGCCACATGCGGCGCGGCCATGGAGGTGCCATTTTTGTTGGCCCAGTCGGTGGTGAGGTTTGAAAGATCGGTGCCGTTGATGATCGAGCTGTAGATCTTGGTGCCGGGCGCCGACACGCAGAAGCTGGCCGCATAACCGCAACGCGTCGAGAAGGTGCTGATCACATACGGATCGGCGCTAGCGGTGTCCGGGTTTTGCTGCAAGGCCGCGACCGACAGCCAGTTCGGCGCGATCTCCGGCACAAAGTACGCAAGGCCCGATATCGCATCCGGGTTGTTGCGGTTGTAGTCGTTACCGGCGGCAAAGATGGTCAGCACGCCGCTGCGAGCCGCGTCGATTGCGCCCTGGTAAGCGCCACCGGCAATCGTGCCGAGGATCGGCCGGATATTATTGAACTGCGCCTGCGCTTCATTGACCGTGAAGTTGGGAAACGCCGGATCGCGGCCGCCCTTGGCGTACTGGTCACCGATGCCGATGCCCCAACTGTTGTTGATAATCCGTGCGCCGCTGGCCACCAGCCCGTCCCAACCGGCTTTGTACACCGCGCCGTCGTTGCCCAGGATGATCCCGTCTTCCGGGCCCGGGTCGCCGTTTTCCGCCGTGATGATTTGCGCATTGAACGCTACGCCATGCATCGGCCCGCCATCGCGGTTACCGGCGGCAATCCCGCCGACGTGGGTGCCGTGGTTACCCAGCTTGCCGTTGGAGTCCTTGGACGGCGTGCCGTCGTAGCGGAACGCATCGCCGGCCTTTACCGGAATATACGGGTCGGTGTATTGGCGAATGCCCTCGGTGACAACCGTCACCACCTTGCCGGGGCTGTTGAATTCCGGGTGCTGGGCGTACACCGGTTGGTCGAAGATCCCCAGTTTGACGCCCTTGCCGGTGTAGCCGGCGGCATAGGCCGCGTCTGCATGCACCGCGCCCAGGCCCCAGTCGGCCTTGAACTCATTGCTGCGCCAACTGGCAGCGTCGCCCAACTTGCCGGTTTCCACATAGGGTGCGGCCTGGGCGGTACCCAAGCTTGCCAGGCAGCACAGCAACGCACCGTATGGCACGCAGCTCAAAGCCTTGAGCGGGTAGCCCGGGCCGGTGTGAGTGGCGGTGATTAACCCTGACGTACGTTTTTTCACGGTGACCTTCCTTAGTTTTCTTATTGCACTTTTTTGGAAATCCAACCCGATCGTTCCCATGCTCCGCGTGGGAATGCAGCCCAGGGCGCTCTGCGTCCAAAGCGTGACGCAGAGCGTCACATAAGGCATTCCCACGCGGAGCGTGGGAGCGATCATCGTCTTGAACTCAGAACTGCCAGTTCAGGCTCAACCCCACGCCTTGGGTTGTCTCGCGCCCACCCAACTGCCCGTGGTAATCGAGGTTGACCCGCGTGGCCTTGCTCAGCGCCAAGCTGGCCTGCACCCCAACCAACGCCGCATCGCGCAGTAACGGCGAACTGCGCACGGCAAATGAAGGCCCGCCAGCGACAAACGCCAAATGTTCTTCCGATTCAACCGCGGTAAGGCTGTGCTGCCAGCCCAGCGAGCCGGACAGTTCCAGCTGCTGATGGTCATTCAACGGCAGGGTTTTCAATGCGCGCACACCGAGGGTGCTGAGCACCGCATCGCGCCGATCACGGCCACGCTCCAGCGCAGCGGCGTCGCCTTTTTCGTGGAATGAATCACTGTCCAGGTGCACATACGCCAGGTTGGCGAACGGCTCCAGCGCCAGCGGTTGCAGGTGAATGCGGTACGCCGCCTCGGTGAACAGCTGGGCCGTGCGTGCGTCCAGCTTGGTCTTTTGCTTGCCGCTGACTTCACCGTATTGCAGGTCACGTTTCACATCGCCGCGATGCCAGCTGTAAGCACCACCGACGCTCACGCGCCAGTCGCCCAGCTCGCGCCCGGCATAGGCGCCGAAGTGGTAGCTGTCGATGGACGCCGAGGAATGTGTGCCGCTGCCCAGGTTCAACGAGCTGTCGCTGTAACCGGCGACCACACCCACGCGGGTCTGCTCGTCCAGCGCGCCATCAACGCCAGCCAACAGGCCGCCGATAGACGTGGTCGAGCCTGCCGTTTCGCTACGGCTGTCGCTCTTGCCCCAGGCCCCAAGCGCCTTGAGCCACAGGTTGCTTTCGCCGTTCGCGGGCACATGGCGCAAGCGCTCGCCGACTGCATCGCGCAGTTGCAGGCTGTCGTTGATCAGCATCGCGCCAATCGCCGGGTAAATTTCGCCGGACAACTGCTGCAAGCCTTGCCGAGCGGTGGCAACGGAATCGGACTGCAACAGGCTTTCATACACCGGGTTGCCCGCGCTCAGTTGCTCGGCAGCGGCGCCGACAGCGCGCTGGTTACGGTTGGCGGCGACGCTGGCAAAGGTCGCATCGTTGCGCCCCACGTCCAGTTGCACACCGTTGGCCGCATAGTCGAGGGTGCCGCCGAGGAACAGGTAGTTGGGCAACACCTGACCAAACTGGCCCTGGATACCACCCGCCGCTTGGAGGATGGTGTACTGGCGGCCGATCAGGCTTTGCGCCTGGCTCTGGCTCAGCAACGTAGGGCTGTTTTCCAACGCCAGGGTGACGGTGCCGCCGCCCAGTACGGCTTTGCCACCGGCGACAATACGGTCGCTGCTGGTGGGCGTCAGTTCCACGGCATAGGTGGAACCCGCGCCCAGGTTCACATCGCCTGCCACGTTCAAGGTACCCACGGAATTGCCCGGTGCCACGGTGCCGCCGCTGTTCACCGACAAGGCGCCGATACGCCCGGAACCGCCGAGGGTGCCGCTGTCGTTCACGGTCACCGCCGAGGTCAGCGAGCCGTTCACCGCCAGCAGGCCGCCATTTACGCTGGTCGCGCCGCGGTAGGTGCTGTCGCCGCTGAGCAGCAAACTGCCGGCGCCGGATTTGATCAGGCTGCCTTCATACACGCGGTTCGCGGCGGCTTGGTCACGGGCGCTGCCGACCGCGTAGTCGGTCTGGTCCTGTTGGCTGGCAGTCGCGCCCACGCCGTTTTGCCAGCCCTTGTCGATCAGGGTTTGCTGCCAGGCCGTGTGCTCGGCGCGGTCTTCGGCCTGGCGCTGGAGCAACGCCTGGTCGGAGATGCCATTGCTCCACACATCGCCCTGCCCGGCCGCCAGGCTGACGTTCATCGGGCCGAGTAATTGCCCCGGCCCGTGCATCGCCCGGCCGAGGTCCGGCACGCCCCAGCCCACAGTGGTGTTGGGGGCCTGGGTGATCGAACCGTCGAGTTGCGTGGCGGTGGTCAACAGCACCTGCAACGCCTGCTCGTTGTTCATGTACGGGTAGCGTTCCATCACCAGCGCCAAGGCGCCCGTGGCGTGGGGTGCCGACATCGAAGTGCCGGACTTCACGCCATAGCCGCCACCAGGAACCGTGCTGTTGATCAGCGCGCCGGGCGTGGAAATACACCAGTACTTGGCAATGCCGCACTTGTTGTATTTCTGGTTATTCGCCTTGTCCAGGCCCGACACGGCCAGCCAGTGGCCTTCCAGTTCCGGCTGGAAATACGGCAGCGCCGAACGCACGCTGGCATTCGCGTAGCCGCTGTTGCCGGCGCTGAACACATTGATCACGCCGGCCTTGGCCACGTCCGCCGCTGCGTCCAGCCAGGTGCCCTGGTTGTAATGCTGGGCGTAGGCGGCATGCAGGCCGCCGAGGGTCTGGTAGCTGACATCCGAAGGCTGGCTGCCCCAGCTGTTGTTGATGGCGCGCACGCCGGAATCCACCAGCGCGGTGTACACCGCCTTGAAGTATTTGGGGTCCGGGGTTGGGCCGAACAAGAAGCTGTCATTGGCGTTGGTGTTGCCCACGTAGAGTTGCGCGTTGTAGGCCACGCCGTGCATGCCCACGCCGTCGCGCGCCGCGCCCATGGTGCCGGTGACGTGGGTGCCGTGGGAATCGTTGTTGGGGTTAAGCGCACCCGTGGTGCTGAACGGGCTGCCATTGACGTAAGTGCCAGTGGCCGTGACTGGGTGGAAGCGGTCTTTGGCGGCTTCCGGGTGATCAGCATCGAACCCGGAATCCAGCGCGCCGATTTTCACCCCGCTGCCGCTGATCCCGGCGGCGTAGGCCTCATCGGCCTTCATGCGACCCAGGCCCCAGTCGCTCTGAAACTCAGTGGACCGCCAGCTGGCGGGGTTACCCGGTAAACCGGTCTCGGTGTATTGCGCCTGTGCCGCAACGGACAACAGCAGCAAGGAGCCTGCGGTAAACGGTTTGAAGCGGGATGAGTCGGTGATCATCTAAACCCTCCTTATTGTTTTTATACGTGCTCATTTCACCGGGCCGAAGGCCTCATCGACTTTCGCTAGGTCGGTGTCGCGCAAGTTGCCCGCGTAGTAGTGCAATTTGGTCCAGGCCATCAAATAGTCGTACCGCGCCTGGGCCAGGTCGCGGCGGGTGCTGTAAAGCTGCTGCTCGGCGTTCAGCGCATCGAGGTTGACCCGCTCGCCACCGAGGATGCTTTGCTTGGTCGACACCACCAGCGCCTCGGCCGAGGTCAGGGCTTTTTGATACGCACGCAACTTGCTCACCCCCGACAGGCACGCACTGAATTGGCGGCGCAGCTCGATCAGGGTTTCGCGGGTCTTGCCTTCCAGCTCGTACTCGGCCTGTTCCATGCCGCGGCTGGCCTGGCGGGTGGACGCCGAGATGCCGCCACCGGCATACAACGGCATGCTGACTTCAATGCCAATGGTGTTGGTGTCATAGCGCTGGTTGTAGGTGTTGCCGCTGTCGGACTCCTGCTGACGCGCGCTGGCATACGCGGTGATCTTCGGCATGTGGCCGGCGCGGTTGCGTTCCACTTCATAACGCGCCACTTCCACGGCCTGACGCTGGGAGGCGAGCGTGGGGTTATTGCTGATCGCCAGTTCATGCCAGGTGTCGTAGTTGGCCGGGGTCAGGGTGAAGGCCGAGAAGCTTTGGTTCAGCGGCGCCAGGTCTTGGATGTTGACGCTCTGCACACCGATCAACGCGCCCAGTTCGCGCAAGGACGCATCCTGCTCATCCAGCGCCTGGATCTCTTCGGCGGTGGCCAGTTCATACCGCGATTCGGCTTCGAGAATATCGGTGCGCGTGCCCTCGCCCTGCTGGAACAGGTGCTGGTTTTGCTGGAACTGTTGCTCGAAGGCCTTCTTTTTCGCGCGGGCGATGTCGATCTGGTCCTGGGCGAACAACGCCTGGGTGTAATAGCTCAGCACTCGCACCAGCAACGCCTGGCTCTTGTCGCGAAAGCTTTCATCGGCAAACAGCGACTGGGCCACGCCCTTGCGGTAGTTGGCATAGGCTTCGTAGTCGAACAACGGCTGTTGCAGGCTGAAAGTCGAGCCGTAGCTGTTGTAGTTGCGGTCATCGCGGTACGTACCGCCGCGCCCGTCCGGCAAATGCGCCTCGGAGTTGTTGCGGCCTTTGTTGTAGTTGTACGACAGCCTGGGCAAGAGCCCGGCGCGGCCGATGGTGCGGTTTTCGAGGCCGGCGTCGCGCTCTTTGATCGCGCCGAGAAACACCGGATCGTTGCGCAAGGCTTGCTCATACACATCAAACGGGCCCATGGCGGCTTGGGCAGAGCCGCAAATCAACATCAGTGAAATGAACACAGGTTTCATGCTCATTCCTCAGTCAACGCGGAGCCGGCGCGATCGAGCAGCGGCTTGAACAGGTAATTGAGCAACGAGCGCTCGCCGGTGCGCACGAACATCTCGGCGGGCATGCCCGGCTTGATCACCAGGCCGTGGAGTTTTTCCAGTGCGGCCTCGCTGACCGTGGTGCGCAGCACGTAGTACGGCTGGCCGGTTTTTTCATCGAGCATCTGGTCAGCGGAAATCAGGCTGACCTCGCCTGGTACACGCGGCGTGCGGCTCTGGTTGAAGGCGGTGAAGAGGATATCCACCGGCAGGTGCGTGCCGACCTTGTCCACCAGGTGCACGGGCAAATGCCCTTCGACTTCCAGGCGCGTGCCCTGGGGCACGATTTCCAGCAGGGTTTCACCCGCACGCACCACGGCGCCTTCGGTGTGCACGCTGAGGTTGACCGCAATGCCATCGGCCGGCGCGTTGATTTCACTGTGCTGCAGGTCGAAACCGGCCGAAGTCAGTTGCTGCTCCAGGGTCAAACTACGCAGTTGCGCGTCGGCCAGTTGGCTGCGCACTTCCTTCTGATACTCCTCGCTGTGCTGCTGCAGCTTGAGGCGTGATTCAAGGATGCCCTGCTCCACGCGGCCGCTTTCACCGGCGTTCTGCGCCAGGTCCTGTTGCACCTGGGACAGTTGGCGCTGGTAATCGAGCAAGCGATTGCGCGGGATATAGCCGTTGTCGGCCAAGGGCTGCAGGTTGGCCAGCTGATCGCGCAGGGATTGGGCCTGGGCGGCCAAGTCACTGCGGGCGCGGCGCATGCCATTGAGTTGCGACGTGGCGCCGTCGATATTCGCGCGAATCCCGGCTTGTTCACGGGAAAACGCCTCGCGGCGGCTGCTGAACAGTTGGCGCTGGCCTTCAAGTACCAGGGCCAGGGCCGGCTCGGGGTTGGCGCTCAGTTCGGCCGGAAAGGTGATGCTGGAATGGTTGTCGCGCTCGCTCTGCCAGCGCGCCACGCTGGCCCAGGCCATGCGGTACTGGGCTTGCAGCGATTGCACATCGGCCTGGTTCTGGGTCTGGTCGAGGCGAAACAGCGGCTGGCCCTGTTTGACCCACTCGCCCTCCTTCACCAGGATCCGGCTGACCACGCCGGGGCTGAAGGTTTGCACGGCCTTGCGCTTGCCCGACACCACCACCGTGCCCTGCACCGGGATGCCTTGGTCCAACGGGGCCAGGCTGGCCCAGAGAAAGAAGCCGCCGGCGCCGACAATGGTCAGCAGCCAGCCCATTTTTACGAAAAAACCGGCGTCGCGTTGTTCAAAACGAGGCTCAACAGTAAGGCTGCTCATGCGCCTGGATTCCTTCCGGCTTGGTACTGACGGCTAAGGCTCACACCGGCCTTTTCTCGTGGTGCTTCCTGCTGCTGGCCCGACAACGCGCGCAGCACTTCTTGGCTTGGGCCGAAGGCCTGCAAGTGGCCTTCGCTGAGCACCAGCAACTTGTCGGCCTGGGCCAGTGCCGAGGAACGGTGCGTGACCAGCACCACGCTGCTGCCCTGGGCTTTCATCTGCACGATGGCGCTGGCCAATGCGGCTTCGCCGACGGTGTCGAGGTTGGAGTTGGGCTCATCCAGCACAATCAAGCGCGGGCCGCCGTACAGCGCGCGAGCCAGGGCCACGCGTTGCTTCTGGCCGCCGGACAGGCCGCCGCCGTTGTCGCCCAGCACAGTGTCGTAGCCTTGCGGCAGGCGCAGGATCAGTTCATGCACACCGGCCTGTTGCGCCGCTTGCACCACAAGCTGCGGGTCGGCGTCGCGAAACCGCGCAATGTTGTCGGCGATGCTGCCGCTGAACAGTTCGATGTCCTGGGGCAAGTAGCCGATATGCGGGCCGAGGTCATCACGGTCCCAGCGGTGAATGTCCGCACCGTCCAGGCGCACGGTGCCGGCCAGGGTTGGCCACACGCCTACCAGCACGCGGGCCAGGGTGGATTTACCCGAGCCCGACGCGCCGAGCACGCCAAGCACTTCGCCCGCGCCGAGGCTGAAGCTGACCTGATGCAAGGTCGCCATGCGCCGCCCAGGTGGGCCCGCGCTGACCTGTTCGAAACTGACCTGGCCCTTGGGCGCAGGCAGCGCCATGTGTTCGACTTCCGGCGGGAATTCACGCAGCAATTCGTCGAGCCGCTGGTACGCCAACTTGGCCGAACTCCACTGCTTCCACACCGCAATCAACTGGTCGATGGGGCTGAGCACGCGGCCCATGAGGATGGAGCCGGCGATCATCATCCCGGCGGTCATTTCGCCCTTGATCACCAGGAAGGCACCCAGGCCCAGCACCAACGATTGCAGGCACAGGCGCAAGGATTTGCTCAGCGAGGTGATCACCGAACCGGTGTCGCTGGCCTTGTTCTGATAGCCGAGAAATTGCGAGTGCACCACGAACCAGCGCTTGCGCAACGCGCCGAGCATGCCCATGGCCTGGATCGTCTCGGCGTTGTGCAGATGGCTGGTGGCCAACTGGGTCGACTGCTGGGAAAACCCGCTCGCCTCGCCCAACGGCTTTTTGGTCAGGTATTCATTCAGGCAGGCCAGCGCGATCAGCAGCACCGCACCCGCCGTGGCCAGCACGCCGAGCCACACGTTGAAGAGAAAAATCACAAACAGGTAGATGGGAAACCACGGCGCATCAAAAAACGCGAACAGCGCAGGTCCCGTGATGAATTGGCGGATCGCGGTGAGGTCGCCCAGCGATTGCCCGGCGTGCCCCTGGCCACGTTGCAGGTTGCGTTCAAACGCGGCTTTGTAGACGCGCAAGTTGAAACGCCGCTCCAGCTGGCTGCCGATGCGGATCACGATAAAACTGCGAATGACTTCCAGCGTGCCGATAAACGCGAAGAAGCCCACGACCATCAGCGTCAACATCACCAGGGTGGTTTCATTCTGGGAGGACAACACACGGTCATACACTTGCAGCATGTAAATCGACGGCACCAGCATCAACAGGTTAATCAATGCGGTGAAAAAGCCGATACTGATCAAAATACTCTTGTATTCACCCAACGCCCTGAATAAGGGCGCAACCGCATGGGACTTCGCCATATCTTCTGATCTTCCCTGAAGCAAATTACGCACAACAGTTGCCCGAACCCTGGACAAGGGCGGCCAACTATTAAAATCGAGTTATATGCTTATAACTTTTAATTAAGGTGTTCGTTGCAGCACAACTTCCGGTATCGACGCCGTGTGGCCTTTATATTCACCGTCTTTTTCACGATTTAAATGGATAATGCCGGTGCCTTGGGCATTCATCAGCCAGATGCCGTCCGGGGTCGGCAACCAAGTCAGGGGTTTATCCCCCAGCCATTGTTCAGCGCAGACGACATCACCGGCCAGCGCGTTCGGCTGGTCCAACAGGTCCAGCGCGCACACCTGATCCTGCTGGTGCAACTGCCAGTGGCCGGCCAACTGGGCGGTGGTGGGTAAAACAAGACTGCTAGCCATTGCATGGGCTCCTGCCGACACGAACAACACCTGCGAAGCACAGGCGATCAAATGAGAAAAACACGGCATTTTCTGCTCCATCCTAGAGCGCGGCGCCGGAGCGCCGCGCGCTTTTTACATCACGCTACGATGTCGCTGGCAACTGCCTGGCCAACGGTGGTGACGAGGAAATCCGCCACGCCGTGCCCGGAGAAGTCCACGGCCAAGGTGCCCAGGTTAGTACCCGAGGCATAGCTCAGCACAGCGTCGCCGGCGTGGCCGGTGAACGCGTTGACGAAGGTCAAGCCTGCACCTTTGGTGATGCCGGACAGGTCGATCTTGTCCGAACCCGAGGTGAAGTCAAAGATCTTGTCGGCAGCACCAGGCTTGGAGTCGGAGCTGGCACCGAACACGAAGGTGTCATTGCCGGCGCCGCCCCACAGTTGGTCCGCACCGCCACCGCCGTAGATGATGTCGTTGCCGGCACCGCCTTTGATGAGGTTGGCTGCGTTGTTACCAATGATCAGGTCGTTGCCCGAACCACCGAACGCGTTCTCGACGGTGACGCCCTTGGCGATGGACACGTTGCCCACCAGGCCGCCAACGTCGGAGAACGAGGCCTCATTGAGGTTGATCTTCTGGTTCTGGGTAAAACCGGAGAAGTCCAGGGTGTCGTTGCCGCCACCGTCCCATACCGAGAACACCAGCTTGTCGGCATTGGATGTGGCGCTGTAGAAATCACGCCCGGTGTTGGAGTTGAACCCGTAAGTGGTGTCACCGGCGCGGGTGTTGTAGTTGGCACCGTAGAGCTTCTGGATCGCGGCGATGTCGTCGATCAGCGGGCCTGAGGCGTAAGCTTCGACGCCGCCTTTGGTGAAGTTCTGGTTGGTATTGCTCTCGCTCCAGTAACTCATGACGCTGTAGCCGCGCGTGTCCTGTCCATAGTCCGCGTTTTTGTAGGTCGGGTTGCCGGTCCCGGCGTTGTAGTCGCCAGGGTGCGCCAGGCCCAGGGTATGGCCGATTTCGTGGGTCAGGGTCTGCCGGCCATAGTTGTTCAGGTCCGGGGCCTTGTTCGGCGTGTAGCTGCTGTTGGTCAGGTACCACGACGTGCCGTCGTAGCCTGCGCCGGTGCCGGGCAGGTAAGCGAAGGCTGCAGCGCCGGCCTGGCCGCCGCTGTAGTTGCCGAAGGTCATGTGTGTGTCACCGCCCGAGGCGCTTTCGGTAAAGCTCACGTTGGCGACATCCGCCCAGGATTGCATGGCCAATACGGCCTGTGCTTTCTGCTGGGTGTTGAACTGGCTGAACCCGGAGATGCCATGTTTGTTCATGGTCGCCGAGCTGGCCGAGGTGAGGAAGGTGTAGGTCAGATCAATCTTGCCGTTGTGGTTCACGTCCTTGTAAGCGGCGCCATCGCGCAGCAGGTGGTCCGCTGCCTGGTCCACGGTAAAGGAGGGTTTGCCATTCACCGTGAGGTTGCCGCCACGGTCATACTGATGGCTAAAACTATCGATTTGCGAGTAAGCAGTGCTGGCTTGCGCGGCAGACACGATAGCTTTGTCTTTTACTTTTGACATAAACGTACTTCCTTGTTTGCAAGTGCATCAGTCTTTGGTCGATAGGAACCTCGCGGACGAGATCGTCCCATCACTCACCTCTTTTGAAGGCGTATCGAAACTGACACAACTTGAAATCTTTCGTCTACACATATTTCCGCAGCGAAAATGTGACACAGATTCAACTTAAGGAAGACCCGGGCAGTGTTTATTGGGGGCAATTGCTTTTGCCCATCGGCGGCGCACTGGGTGTTATTTAAATATTAAATACAGGTAAAGCCGCTCTAATTGAGCGGCCCACTTAAATAGTGGATCCACTATATTGTCACGGTGTCATTGGCAACATTAAAGAGCCACTACTTAGACTATTAATTAATGTTGTCCCCTATTACCGGGCCACACTCCAGCCGCTCTTGTGTAATGCCGCTAATAATGTCTCGCTCGCAAGCCCCGGCACCTTGACGCCTTCGTCGGTGCTCATGGCCTCGCCGGCCAGTATGGCGTTGATGATCGCCTCCTCCACCGCCTCCGCCGCCGCGCTGAACAGCGGCGAAATATGGTCGTTATTGACCATCTGCAACGCGGTGCTCAACGGCAAGCCTTTGCGCCCGTAATCCGCCGGTGGCAGGTTCTGGTTGCCGGTGGCGAACGCCAGGAACAGATCGCCGCTGGAATCCTCGGTGCCGCCACCCGTGCGCGCAATGCCAATGGCGGCGCGCTGCGCCAGGCGCTGGCACTGGTGCGGCAATAACGGTGCGTCGGTGGCGATGATCACCACAATCGAGCCCATGCCCGGCGTACCGCGCTCGGCAAACGGTGAAGGAATCTCCATCAAATGGCGGCCCACTGGGTAGCCATCGACCCGCAGCTCCTGGCGCTTGCCATGGTTGGCCTGCACCAGCACGCCGACGGTCCAGCCGCCCTGCGCGGCTGGCAAGCGCCGCGACGCGGTGCCGATGCCGCCCTTGAACTCATGGCAGATCATCCCGGTGCCACCGCCCACCGCGCCCTCCTGCACCGGCCCGCTTTCGGCATTGTCCAGTGCCTGGCGCACATGCTCAGGCTTGACGTGCTGACCCCAGATATCGTTGAGCAGGCCGTCATAGGTTTCCATCACCACCGGCATGCACCAATACACCGCCGGGTCCGCCAGGCGCTCGCGCTCCAGGGCGATCAAGGTGTCACGCACAATACCGATGCTGTGGGTGTTGGTGATCGCCACCGGCGTGGTCAGCAGCCCCGCCTCGCTGATCCACTCAAGGCCGGTGGCATCGCCGTTGCCATTGAGTACGTGGTAGCCGGCAAAACACGGCTGCTGGCGCGCCTCACCCGCGCGCGGCTGCACCAGCGTGACGCCGGTGCGCACCTGTTTGCCGTCGATACGCGTCTTGAGCGTACTGTGGCCGACCCGGACACCGGGAACATCGGTGATGGCATTCAATTCGCCGGGCGTGCCCAGCCCCAACGTGATGCCCATTTGACGTGCGCGCATACCCACTCCTTACAATTTCTGATACGCCGGACTCGACCGGCCACTGATGCAATACAAAATCACCGACAACGCCAGCAAGCCGATGATGATCATGATGTCGCGCATGGACGCCGCAGCGATCAGGGTCACCAACAGGTAGCCCGCGCCCAGCACGGCCAGCAAAGCCGGCAACGGCCACAACGGCATGCGATAGGGATGCTCGCGATCACGCAGCAACACCCGGCTCATCAGCGCGCTCAGCGCCACCACCAGGTACACCAGCATGATCAGCAACACACTGAACGAGGTCAGGTCCGCCAGGTTGGAGCTGAAACTCAGCAGCGCAGAGGGAACCGCCAGGAACAGTGTCGCCAGCCACGGCGAGTCCCAGCGCGGGTGGATCCGCGTAAACAGTGTGTTGATGCGCGGCGTCCACAGCGCGTCGCGGCCACTGCTGAACACCACGCGGCCAATCTGGATAACGATAGCCACAATCGCGTTGAACACGGAGAGGAAGATCCCCGCGCTGACCAAGCGCGACAAGGTTTCATTGCCATGGCTGGTCAGCAGGTAACCGATGGGGTCCGGGCTGCTGATCATCGCGCTCAGCGAGGGCGCGCCGATCAACAGTGCGGCGATCGGTACCAGCTCGATCACCACCACCAACCCCAGTGACCACAGCACGGCCTTGTGCACGCCTCTGCCGCCGCACTTCATGTCTTCGGCCAGCAATACGGCCGGGCCGTAACCGTTGTACGAGAACAGGCCGATGCCGACGGCACCGACCACCAACGCCCACGGCGCCAGGTGCAACACGCCGTTTTCGACGATTTGCGGCTCAAACAGCACGCTGGCCGGCTGTACCGGATTACCGAAGCCGATAAACACGATTACCAGCAACGCCGCGACTTCCAGCAGCAAGCACGTGCCGGTGATCCAGGCATTGAGCTTGATATTGAGGATGCCCAAGGCGTAGCTGCACACCACGATCACCAAAGCGACGGTTTGTGAGTCGAATTGGGTCCCCAGGGCAGTGTTCAGGTAGGTCGCGGCGCCCGTGGCCAAGACCGGTGGGATAAACAGCAACATCACCAGCACGGTCAAAAAGGTCGCATAACCGGCCATGCCGCCAAAC
This sequence comes from Pseudomonas sp. ArH3a, assembly GCF_022648765.1. Lineage (NCBI taxonomy): Bacteria > Pseudomonadati > Pseudomonadota > Gammaproteobacteria > Pseudomonadales > Pseudomonadaceae > Pseudomonas > Pseudomonas sp. ArH3a. Next base: position 3,414,335 of record NZ_CP080330.1, on the reverse strand, counting down.
ACCCGCTTGGCGTACACATACTCACCGCCGGCGCTGTTGTGCGCGCGGCCCAGTTCGGCGTAACAGAAAGCGAACATCAGCGCGAGCAAGGCGGCCATCACAAACGCGAGGAATACACCGCTGCCCGCTTGCTGGATGGCAAACGGCGCAATCACGAACACGGAACTGGCCGGCGTGACCGCGGAAACGGTGATGGCCACTACATCGAAAACGCTTAGGGTGGGTTTGAGCACGCCATTTGGCGCGTGGGAAGCACTCATATCGTTATCCTCTGTCGTTGTTTTTGGTAGGAGGCAGAAACGAAAGGTCGGGCTTTTGCGGGATATGTTTCCCACTGGATGACGGCAAAAGTAAACGCTGCGTTTACGCAGGCCAATTCCCCTATTGGCGTACTCCCCTTGACGGTACGCGTTAAAAGCCGAACCCTTGGCCGATCTTTTGCTGGCGGGAGCCCGTTACATGAGCCTGTTCAGAGAGGTCGGCATGCACGCGGGCCTGGGCCGCACCGTCGCGCACATCGGCACCGAACGGTTCTGGAAGCAGTTGGTGCTGTTGCTGCACCAATGCCTGCCGTTCGATAACGCCCTGGCGATTTTCTACCCGCTGGATGGCCCGCCCCAGGCCTTGGAAGAATACGACGCCCAGCCCAGCAGCAAACCAGCGTCGATGTTGGTGTACCTCAATGGCTTGTATTTGCTCGACCCGTTTTACCAGGCTTGCCGCGAGGGCTATGCCAGTGGCGTGTACCGCCTGGAGGAAGTGGCGCCGGACCACTTTCGCCAAAGTGAGTACTTCCTCAACTACTTCCACGACAACGTGCTGGAAGACGAGGTGCAGTTCATTCTGCAATTGCCGGGTACGGGGACCTTGTCATTGTCGCTGGGCATGCAGCGCCGCTTCAGCTGTGAACACACCGGGCTGATGACCACGCTGGCGGCGTGGGTGCTGCCGTTGATGCAGCAGCATTGGCAGCAAAGCACCCAGCGCGCACCGGCCATGGACAGCCAGATCCGCGATGCGCTGAGCCATTTCGGCAGCGGCGTGCTCTCGGACCGCGAACTGGAAGTCGCACGGCTGGTGCTGCGCGGGTTCTCGTCCAAGGCCATGGCTGAACGCCTGAAGATCTCGCCGGACACGGTGAAGGTGCACCGGCGGCATCTGTACGCGAAGCTGGATATTTCGTCACAGCCGGAGCTGTTTTCGTTGTTTATCCAGTCGTTGGGGCATGATTTGGAAAATCCCTGATTGCGCGCGCGTTTGTGATGAGCAGGCCGATTTTGGCTGGCGAGCTTCTTTAGGCGAGCGGGCTTGCCCGCGAAAGCGGTGGGTCAGTCAACATCCATGTTTGCTGGGCCGACGTCATCGCGGCATAGGTATCTACACATCTTTTTATGGGTTGAATTCTTTGGTTTTCGCGGGGGCGCGGGGTACATATCCGTTGCTGCGGTAACGGCTGATATGGGTTCCGCCCTTACGGCGGGTCACTTTTGAAAGAGCCCAAAAGTAACCAAAAGGCTCTTGCCCCACCACTCGGCACCTCGCCTAGGCTCGGTGTGCCCTCACGCAGGCTTTGGACCGTGGGCCGCCGCCATGGGCCATCCTTGGCCCATCGCGGCTAACCCGGCGTCCTGCCGGGTTACCCACGGATTCAAGCCTGCGTTCGGCCATCGTGGTTAACGGGGCGCCTCAGATCAAGATCAAGATCAAAAGCAAGAGCACGGCGGCCTAGTAGCCGACCTGAGTGGTTGAAGCAAAAGCACAGCAGAAGCACAGCAGAAGCACAGCAGAAGCAGATCTGCTTTTCTGTGGGAGCTGGCTTGTCGGACCGCCGCACCGCTGCGATGCAGACACCTCGGTGTATCAGGCATAACCAGTTGATGCCATCGCAGGCAAGCCAGCTCCCACATTTGATTGAGTTCAGTTTCAGAGATCAGGTCGGCTGTCAGGCCGCCTTGGCTTCGCTTTTGATCTTGATCTGAGGCGCCCCGTTAACCACGCTGGCCGAACGCAGGCTTTGGAGCGTGGGTAAACCGGCAGGACGCCGGGTTAGCCGCGATGGGCCAAGGATGGCCCATGGCGGCGGCCCACGGATTCAAGCCGGAGTGAGCAACCGTGTCGAAATTCAAGCCATTTCAGCGAAATGCTTTTGATCGCGCACCATCGCATTCAAGATCGTCAGCAGCTTTCTCATGCATGCAACCAGCGCTACTTTCTTCGTCTTTCCTGCAGCAAGCAGATGGTTGTAGAACCTCTCGATCACCGGGTTATGGCTCTTCGAGGACAAGACGGCCATGTAAAGCACACTTCGAACCTCAGCTCGACCACCCCATATCCGTCTACGCCCTTTGTAGAGGCCGCTATCGCAGTTAAAAGGCGCCACACCAACCAAGGCAGCCACTTGTTTGCGATTAACCTTGCCCAGCTCCGGAACCATCGCCAGCAGCGAAAGTGCGAGCACGTTGCCAACACCAGCGACCTCGCGTAGCAAATCATAATTGGCCTTCCAGACCGGGGAAGCCTTGATGGCTTCGTGCAAGTCATCGTCTGTGCTTTTAAGCCGCTTTTGAAGCCAGGTGATATGTGCCTTGATGTCTCTTCGAAGTGCCTTGAATACCGCCTGCTTCAGCCGAGACTCCTCCGCCACGATCATGTCGATGAGTTGGCGGCGTCGAGTGAGTAGATCTGCCAGCTCACGAGTGTGTTCATCTGGCATCTCTCGAATCTCGGGTTTGACCGCCTGGGCAAACTCCGCAATCACCTGGGCATCCAGAGCATCGGTTTTAGCCAACCGACCGGTAGCTTTGGCGAAATCACGCACCTGGCGGGGGTTGACGACAACGACTGGCAGTCCCGCAGCGCAAAGCTCCGCAGCCGCAAGCCGCTCATATCCCCCAGTTGCTTCCAACACCACCAAAACCGGCTCCTGAGCCTTGAGATGTTTAGCTAAACGCTGGATATCTTCTTGAGTATTGAAAAACTGTTCGACTTGGCCAGTGGTGCTGACAAATGAGTCGAGCTTGTTTTTGGAAACATCAATTCCGACAAACGCAGAGTCATGGTCCATGGTGTTTTCCTCACGTCCAACCTTGCAGAATCGGGCTTCGCGCCCTGGCAACCGTTCGGACTAGTTTAGGAAGGAATCTGCTTCGACCCACGCTCACTCACGATCTCGAAATCCGAGGGCATAACGGTCTGAAGCAGATGAAAATCATCTTACAAGGGTACACCGAGCCTAAGCGAGGTGCCGAGTGGTGGGGCGAGGACCTTTTGGTTACTTTTGGGTCCTTCCAAAAGTGACCCGCTGTAAGAGCGGAACCCTAGGTAGCCGTTACCGCAGCAACGGATATGTACTCATATCTACCTAAAAACCCGGTCAAAAACTTAGCGCAACACAAAAAGTTGCGTAGATACCCATGGTCATCGCGGGCAAGCCCGCTCCCACATTTAATCTTCGCTGCTTTGGGCATTACGTTCGCTTAACTGAACGGCATTAGGGCAAGCCCGCTCGCCACCACAGGTAAACCTATCGCCCGGTACGAATGGTGTTCCACACCCGCGTACGAATCCGGTCGATGTTCAGCGGCATCGCCTCCAGCGCAAACAATTTGCCCATCATTGCAGGCGTTGGGTACACCTTGGTGTCGGACTTGATCGCCGGGTCCACCAGGCTGTCGGCCGCGGCGTTGCCGTTGGCGTAGTGCACGTAGTTGGTGATGCTGGCCATCACGTCCGGGCGCAGCAGGTAGTTCATGAACGCATAGCCGGCTTTTTCGTTAGGCGCATCGGCGGGCATGGCGACCATGTCGAACCAGATCGCGGCGCCTTCCTTGGGAATGTTGTAGCCAATGTTCACGCCGTTCTTGGCTTCCTTGGCGCGGCTCTCGGCCTGCAGGATGTCGCCGGAGAAGCCGACGGCTACGCAGATGTCGCCGTTGGCCAGGTCGGCGGTGTATTTCGAGGAATGGAAGTACGCCACGTATGGCCGCACTTTCATCAGCAAATCTTCAGCCTTTTTGTAGTCCTCGGCCTTCTTGCTGTGGTGCGGCAAGCCCAGGTAGTTCAGCGCTGCCGGCAGCAATTCAGGGCCGTTGTCGAGGATCGCCACCCCGCACTTTTGCAGCTTGGCCATGTTTTCCGGCTTGAAGATCAGGTCCCAGGAATCCACCGGCGCGTTGTCGCCCAGCACCGCCTTGACCTTGTCGATGTTGTAGCCGATGCCGGTGCTGCCCCACAGGTACGGGAAACCGTGCGTGTTGCCTGGGTCGTTGTTTTCCAGGGCCTTGAGCAGCACCGGGTTGAGGTTTTTCCAGTTCGGCAACTGGCTCTTGTCGAGTTTTTTCAGGGCGCCGCCCTGGATCTGCCGAGCCATGAAATGGTTGGACGGGAACACCACGTCGTAGCCGGATTTGCCGGTCATCAACTTACCGTCGAGGGTTTCGTTGCTGTCGTACACGTCGTAGGTGAAACCGATGCCGGTTTCTTTCTGGAAGTTCTTGGTGGTGTCCGGCGCGATGTAGTCCGACCAGTTGTAGATCTTCACCGTCTCGGCGGCCTGGCTGATAGAGGCCACCAACATCAAGGGCAACAGGGCAATGGCTTTCATGGTTCGATTTCCTGGCGGTTTTAGGGCTGTTTTTATGGCAGGCGATCAAGGATCAAAGCGTTACAGAATCAATACGTAGGTCTTGCGCACGGTCTCCTGGATGTCCCAGATTCCGGTGCTGTTGGCCGGCAACATCAGTGCATCACCGGCTTGTAGGTGGACGATTTCACCGTCGTCAGGGGTGAAGGTGCAGCGGCCCTGGATAAAGTGACAAAACTCCTGGGATTTGATCTGCCGACGCCAGCGGCCTGGGGTGCATGCCCAGATGCCGGTTTCGACGCCGTCGTTGCGCTCCACGCTCAGGGTCGAGGCCACGGCGATGGGCTCGCCCAAGGGCACGGCCACCGGTGACGAATCCGGCAAGTGGGCGTTCAGCGCGTCTTTAAATTGAGTGATGCTCATGGGTTTTCCCGTGTGAGTGAAACGGCTTAGTGCATGAAACCTTCCATGAACCCGGCTACGCCGGTCGCCAACGTGCGGCGCCAAGGCGCGGTGTTAGGGTTGGCTAACACCTGGTCTTCATGGACAAAGCTGCGAATGATCGCGTTGTAGCCCAGCCAGCGGCAGGGCTCAGGCTCCCAGGCCTTGAGCGCGTCCAGGCCACGCTCGCGGATCACCCAGGGCTGGGTGGTCAGTGGCGTGTCGAGACCCAAAATCAGATCGGCCAGGGTGCGGCCACCCAGGTTGGTGGCGCCTACGCCCTCCCCGCCGTAACCGCCGGACAACGCGATGCCGGTCTTGTGGTCGCAGAGCATGTGTGGGCGGAAGTTGCGCGACATGCCGAGGTTGCCGCCCCAGGAGTGGGTAATCTTGACGTTTTTCAGCTGTGGGAAGAGTTCGCCGAACAGGTAGCGACGCAGCTGCACTTCGCTGTCAGTCAGGTCGAAGTTGTGGCGCAGCTTTGCGGCGAACTGATAGCCGCCACGCGCGCCGAACACCAGGCGATTGTCGGCTGAACGCTGGCCGTAGGTGACCTGGCGACTGCTTTCGCCGAACGCCTGACCGTGGCTCAGGCCGATTTCGTCCCAGGTACTGGCCGGCAGCGGCTCGGTGGCCACAATCAGGCTCTGTACCGGCAACTGGTAGCGCCCCAAAGGCGGCAACGTCGTGGCATAACCCTCGACCGCCGGCACCACCCAAGCGGCGCGCACACAGGCTTTGGCTGTGCGCAGGCTGCCAGACTGCCAGTGGGTGACTGGGCTGTTTTCGTAGATCGTGACCCCCATGCTCTCCACCACGCGCGCCAGGCCGCGCACCAACTTGGCCGGGTTGATGGTCGCGACGTGGGGTGCATAGATACCGCCATAAGGCTTGGCGATGCGGATCTGTTCGGCCAGCTGTTGCGGGCTCAGCCAGCGGTAATCGTCTTCGGTCAGGCCTTGGGCATGGAGTTTGTCGAGGTAGCGGCGCAGGCTGCCTTCCTGCTCGGGGTAGCGCGCAGCGCAATACAACGCGCCACCCTTGCGGTAATCGCAGTCGATGCCCTCGCGGGCCAACACCTGCGCAACTTCATCGGGAATGCCGTGCAGCAGGTCAAAGGAGGCGCGGCGCTGTTGCGGCGAGAGGCTGGCCAACAGCCGGTCTTCGCCGAGCAAATTACCCATCAGCCAGCCGCCGTTACGGCCAGAGGCGCCGAAACCTGCGGTCTGTGCTTCGATAATCGCGATGTTCAGCTCGGGCGCCTGGCGTTTCAGGTAATAGGCGGTCCACAGGCCGGTGTAACCGGCGCCGATAATGGCCACGTTGACGTCAAGGTCATGCGTAAGTGACGGCCTGGCCACCAGCGGGTCATCCAACTGGTCCATCCATAAACTGATATTGCGCCATGCCGGCATGCCAAGCTCCCCTACCTCGTTTCGATAGGCTGGATCCTAGAGCGCGGGGTTATGGGCTGTCTTGCGCGCGTGCACGCAGAGAAATTTGTTTGACGTAAGCCTTGGGCGATTGGCCGGTGTGCTGGCGAAACGCGCTGTAGAACGCCGACAGCGAATTGAAACCGGCGGAGAATGCCAGGTCATCGACCTTGATCGGTGGCTGGGCTTTATCCAGCGCGGCCAGCAAATGCTGGAGCCGGGCCTGGTTGACGTAACGGTAGAAGCTCTGCCCGAGCACCTGGTTCAACAGGTAGGAAATCTGATTGCGGCTGTAGCCACACTCCTTGGCAACCCGCTGCAGGTCCAACTCGGGGTCCAGGTAGGGTTGCTTGAGTTCGAAGTATTGCTGCAGGTCTTTGGCCATATGCCCCAACTGCTGGGGCGACAGGCCCAGGCGGCTGACCGTGGGGCGCATGGCCTGGGTCGGCTGCTCGTGCACCAGGGACGCGTATTCATTGACCCGCCAAATCAGCCCATCGCGCACGGTGATGGCTTCGCTGGTACGAAACGACACCAGGCCCTGGCCGCCGCGCAAGGTAATGCGGTACTGGATGAACGCGGTGTCGCCGTCGGCGCGGATGCGGTCAGTGTGCTCGATCGCCTCGTCGGCGCCACGCGGCATGCTGGCTTGCAGATACTCGCGCAGTTCAGCGTAACCGATGACGCGGTTCTGGAAAAAGTCGTGGTACTGGATTTCAGGGTGGTAGTAGGCCATCACGCCATCCAGGTCGCGATGGCGCCAGCACAAGTGGTGACGCAAGACCAACTCGCCGGTGGCTTGGGTGTTCTGGCAATCATCGGCGGGGGCGATGCTGGGCATGTAGGGCTCTACGACGGATAAAACAGCTGAGAGTGCCGGATTTTACCAGTGTGTGCAGGCGTCAAAAGGCACATCTGAGTAGTGGCGTTTCGCCTAGTTTGTAGTAGGAGATGACGCACATCAAATTAATCGAAAACAACTGCCGAACGGACTCAAAAAAGTCACCTTGAGCGTGCGAACGAGTGCTATTTTTGATGTTCTTCGACGCCAAGACCCGTGAAGGTCGTGGCCCCCTGCAGCGAGCTAAAGGAAGCGCTCAATGAACAAGGTGGGCAACATGAATAAAGTGACGTTCCCGAACGCCTGCCAGCTGATGCGCTGGCATTTTCATCCGATGGGCTTTGAGGGGAGCATGGACGCCCCCGGCAGCATGGTCGCCCGCCTGTTCGACCGGGCCAGCGGCGAGACATTGATCGCCATTGCTGGCATCCCTTGCGCCACCGTGATGAATGCCGCCGATGTGGAGCGCATCATCGAGGCGGTAGAGGATGAGCTGGAGTGTTTTGTACCGCCGCTGTCGTTGCGCGCCTGAGGCTGATTTGTCAGGTGATGTCTATCTAATGTGGGAGTGGGCTTGCGATGGCGTCATCTCGGCATCACTGATAAACCGAGGTGCTGCCATCGCAGCATAGGTATCTACGCAACTTTTTGTGTCGTGCTAGGCCGATGACGAGTTTTTTAGGTAGATATGAGTACATATCCGTTGCTGCGGTAACGGCTGATATGGGTTCCGCCCTTACGGCGGGTCACTTTTGAAAGAGCCCAAAAGTAACCAAAAGGCTCTTGCCCCACCACTCGGCACCTCGCCTAGGCTCGGTGTGCCCTCACTCCGGCTTTGGACCGTGGGCCGCCGCCATGGGCCATCCTTGGCCCATCGCGGCTAAACCGGCGTCCTGCCGGTTTACCCACGCTCCAAAGCCTGCGTTCGGCCAGCGTGGTTAACGGGGCGCCTAAGATCAAGATCAAAAGCAAGAGCACGGCGGCCTAGTAGCCGACCTGAGTGGTAGAAGCAAAAGCAGGGCAAAAGCATGGCAGCACACCTTTTGCCTGATATACCGAGATCCCAATGTGGGAGCGGGCTTGCTCGCGAAGGCGGTGGTTCAGTCAGCTTATTTGTAACTGACACACCGCCTTCGCGAGCAAGCCCGCTCCCACAATTTTGACCGAGTTTGGCTGCTGGCACCGCTGTGCTCTGCTTTTCTGTGGGAGTTGGCTTGTCGGATCGCCGCACCGCTGCGATGCAGGCACCTCGGTGTATCAGTGACAACCAGTTGATGCCATCGCAGGCAAGCCAGCTCCCACATTAGATTGAGTTCAGTTTCAAATATCAGGTCGGCTGTCAGGCCGCCTCGGTTTTGCTTTTGATTTAACCACTCAGGTCGGCTACTAGGCCGCCGTGCTTTTGATCTTGATCTTGATCTTGATCTTGATCTGCTTTTGATCTTGATCTGAGGCGCCCCGTTAAACCACGCTGGCCGAACGCAGGCTTTGGAGCGGGGGTAAACCGGCAGGACGCCGGTTTAGCCGCGATGGGCCAAGGATGGCCCATGGCGGCGGCCCCCGCTCCAAAGCCTGCGTGAGGGCACACCGAGCCTAAGCGAGGTGCCGAGTGGTGGGGCAAGAGCCCTTTTGGTTACTTTTGGGGCTCTTTTCCAAAAGTGACCCGCCGTAAGGGCGGAACCCATATCAGCCGTTACCGCAGCAACGGATATGTACCCAGCCCCCCGAGACAACCAAAGAATTCAACCCATAAAAAGATGTGTAGATACCTATGGCCACCGCGGGCAAGCCTGGCTCCCACAGAAGCCAGCGCTCACATTGAAATTGCTTTCACTCACTGACCGCGCTGATCGTTGAAAAACGCTTTCTTCCCATCTACTCGCTCCGAAGCCCTGGGCACATTCACGCCCTGGCCTTCCGGCTTTTCCACATACCAATAGCAATGGCTCGCCGCCCGGGTAATGCCGACATAAGCCAGGCGCAGCACTTCGTCTTTTTGCGCAGTGTCATACGGCTCGCTGTCACCGTCCTTGCCCAGGCCCGCCATGCGGTAGACCTGGTTCTTGTAAGGCGAACTGGTCACATGCTGGCAATCCCCAAGCAAAAATACTGCGTCCGCTTGCAGGCCTTTGGCGCTGTGATAGGTCAGTTGTTTCAATCGGCGCACCGCGGGCGGCAAGCTAGAATCAACATTAATAACAGACTGAATATGCTCTTGAATCAATAACTTATCGCTGCTTTTTCGATACAGCATTAAGACCGATTCGCCCTTTTGGTAATGCTCCAGCAACTGCCGGCCTAACGCAGCATCGTCCCTTTCCAATACCGTTACCGGCACTAACGCCTTGGGTTCACCACTGGCCTTGGCCTTTTTGCCGGGGATTGCCGGTGCGGCGCGCACGATATGCTCGGCGGCATCAATGACGTGCTGGTGGCTGCGGTAGTTCTCGCTCAGCATCACACGGGTGGTGCTGGGTGACGGGAATTCCTGGTTGAACGCCATAAAGTACTTGGGCGAACTGCCGCGCCAGCCATAAATCGACTGCCAGTCATCGCCCACACACAGCAGTGATGAGCGTTGCGCGCCCCGGCCCACGTGCATCGCCGGGCCACGGCTGCGAATTTCGCGCAGGCTGGCGCGAATCCACGAGACGATCTGCGGCGATACGTCCTGGAACTCGTCGATCATCAGGTGCGACATCGGCCGCAGCAGTGGATCGCTGAGCAACTTGAGGTTTTCCGGGGTGTTCTCGCCGAACAGCGAGAACATGCGGTTGTAGGTCATCACCGGCGGCACCTGATCGAGCAGATGGTCTTCCAGGGCTTTCCAGAAAATGCTCAGGGCTTCAAAGAAGAACCGGTCCGGGTCGTCCTTGGCGAAGCTCATCTGGCCGACGGCGGTGGGTACGTCCAGCCCGAGGTTCTCGATAAAGCCGGCCGCCATGACAAAACTGTCCAGCAGCGGCGCCGAGGCCAGCTCGCCTTTGACCTTGTAGTCAAAGCCAGGCCCGGCGCTGGCGTCGCCGGCCAGACTGCTTAAAAGACGCTTTGAAGATTCGTAACTATCTATCCATATCAATGGCTTACGACAGAAAGCTTGAAACAACGTGCGCTTTACCGCCCATTCTGCACGTACCGACAGCTTCGAATTGGGTCGGCTTATCTGGGGGTTCTCTCGCGAATCGAAGCCCAGCACCACCCAGGCATCCAGCTCCGGTATGTAACCGTGACAATGAAATTGCGCGCCATTGATTTCGAAGGTCTGCCGGCTTGGTTCGATACCCTTGATCGGCCAGGCACCGGCGCGAAACCACAGGTCTTCGATCACATCGCAGAGTTCTTCATCGCGCTTGGCCGCCAGTTCGGTCACGGCTACGCGCTTTTGCACATCCGGGTGGTCACGCTCGAGCTCCCTGAGCTGCAGGCCCTGGCGCGCCAACGGCGTAATCAGCTCGCGAAAGCGCGCGTGTTGGCCATGCAGCCGGTGGTAGCAGGCATTCATTTGTTGGCGCTGGGCGTCACTGATGCGCAGGTCGAAGGGGTTGCTGTCGGCGTCTTCGAAGCCACTGCTGAGGTTTTCAAAGGCTTGCAGGCGTTCAAAGCCCGGCAAGCTGCGTACCATCGGCAAAATGCGCGAGTGAAAGGTCCGCACCACGGCCTGAGCCTCTTTAACGCCAAGGGGTTGGCCCCACAGGCTGAGAATCTCCATGAGCTTGTTGATGAAGTCCTTACGCGACTCGCGGGTGAAGGTCACCACGGTCATCGAGCTCAGTTCAAAGCCCAGGTAATGGGTGAGCAGCAGGATACGCAGGACCAGCGAGGTGGATTTACCGGCACCCGCTCCCGCAATCACCGAGGTCGAGGGCGTGTCACTGAAGATCATCTTCCATTGCGCCGCACTCGGCTGCGCATGCGCCGGCAGCAAGCGCGCCACGTCGGCCTTCATGCGCTTCTTCACGTCTGTGGTGAGCGGCAGCCGCCAGTCGTCGAACAGGCTGTCATCCACGCCCGGCGCTCGGTGTTCATCGGGGCGAAAGTCGCGGATCAGCAACACCTGCCGACCTTCCTCGATACCGTCGGCCTTGCCCTCGCGATAGCCATATTCCACACCGGCCTCGTGCCCGCTGCGAAAACCGTCGGCCTGGCCGTGCAGCCAGGAAAACCGATGCTGGGCACGTAAACGCGTCAGGCCATGCCCGAAAAGACGCGCAGCGAGCCGTTTCAGCAGAGGCATCTCGGCTAATGGACGAAGTTCGGGGGGCAGATCAGGCGTTTGTTGCGGCACGCGGACTCCAGCGATGAGGTTGGTTTTGGCGAAGGTGCCATGGTCGCCGGAATCGGCGCTCAGTTCCAGCCAATTGCTTTGACGTCATGCAGTTAGGCGATGAAGTGAAAGTCAAAACGCCAGCAACCCATCGAATTAATGGATTGGAATCAGGCATTTTTTACGCTTTTTATCGATCATGCTCTGCTGGATCATGGGCACCATCAACAGGAGACCCTCATGCTCGAACTTCGACCTTTCAACACCCTCGGCGGCGCCCATCATGGCTGGCTTGACGCCCATCACCACTTTTCATTCGCCGAATACCACGACCCCAAGCGCATGCACTGGGGCAACCTGCGGGTATGGAACGACGACATCATTGCGCCCGGCACTGGCTTCCCACAGCACCCGCACCGCGACATGGAGATCATCACTTATGTGCGTGAAGGTGCCATCAGCCATGCCGATAACCTGGGCAACAAAGGCCGCACTGAGGCCGGCGACGTGCAGGTGATGAGTGCAGGCACTGGGATTGCCCACAGCGAATACAACCTTGAAGCCACGCCGACCAAGATCTTCCAGATCTGGATCATTCCGAATGAAGCCGGCTTGCCGCCTTCCTGGGGTGCCAAACCTTTTCCCAAAGGTGACCGCGAGGGTTTTGTGACCTTGGCCAGCGGCAAAGCGGGTGACAGCGAAAGCCTGCGCATTCGTGCCGATGCGCGCTTGGTGGCGGCCAACCTGAAAGCGGGGGAAAGTGCTGAATATCACCTGGACAGCGGGCGCCGCGCGTATCTGGTGCCGGCGACGGGGGTGATTGAAGTTAATGGCTTGCGTGCACAGGCTCGGGATGGTGTGGCGGTTGAGGATGAGCAGGTGTTGCGGGTGACGGCGATTGATGACAGTGAGATCGTGTTGGTCGATTTGGCTTGATCTTCGGTCTGGGGCTGGGGCGCTGGGGCGCTGGGGGCATATCCGTTATTTGGGTGATGGCTGATATGGGTTCCGCTCTTACAGCGGGTCACTTTTGGAAAAGAGCCCCAAAAGTAACCAAAAGGGCTCTTGCCCCACCACTCGTTGCCTCGCCTAGGCTCGGCATGCCCTCACTCCGGCTTGAATCCGTGGGCCGCCGCGATGGGCCATCCTTGGCCCATCGCGGCTAACCCGGCGTCCTGCCGGGTTACCCACGGATTCAAGCCTGCGTTCGGCCATCGTGGTTTAACGGGGCGCCTAAGATCAAGATCAAAAGCAAGAGCACGGCGGCCTAGTAGCCGACCTGAGTGGTTAGATCAAAAGCAAGTCGAGGCGGCCTGACAGCCGACCTGATATTTGAAACTGAACTCAATCTAATGTGGGAGCTGGCTTGCCTGCGATGGCATCAACTGGCTATGCCTGATACACCGAGGCGCCTGCATCGCAGCGGTGCGACTTGCCCGCTCCCACATTTACAGCTGGGTGTCAGTTACTCGGAAATGGCCCCGTCCACCAACATCTGCGCCTCTTCCACCAACTGCTTAAGGTGATCTTCACCAATAAAGCTCTCGGCATAGATCTTGTAGATGTCCTCGGTCCCCGATGGCCGCGCAGCGAACCACCCGTTTTCGGTCATCACTTTCAAGCCGCCAATCGCCTGGTTATTGCCCGGCGCATGGCTGAGGATCTGCTGGATGCTCTCCCCAGCCAACTGCGTCGACGTCACCTGCTCAGGCGACAGCTTGCCCAGCAAGGCTTTCTGCGCCGGGGTGGCCTTGGCGTCGACACGAATCGCGAACGGCTCGCCCAAAGCGTCAGTCAGCCCACGGTAGATCTGGCTTGGGTCCTGACCTTTACGCGAAGTCATTTCCGCTGCCAGCAAGGCCGGGATCAAGCCGTCCTTGTCGGTGCTCCACACGGTGCCGTCCTTGCGCAGGAACGAAGCCCCAGCGCTCTCTTCCCCGCCAAACCCCAGCGAACCGTCGAACAGACCATCGGCAAACCACTTGAAGCCTACCGGCACTTCGTACAAACGACGGCCAATACGCGCAGCAACACGGTCAATCAAGCCACTGCTGACCACGGTCTTGCCCACGGCCGCATCAGTGCGCCAGTCGGGACGGTTCTGAAACAGGTAGTCGATGGACACCGCCAGGTAGTTGTTCGGCGCCAACAGGCCGCCGGACGGGGTGACGATGCCGTGGCGGTCGTGGTCCGGGTCGCAGGCAAAGGCCACGTCGAAACGCTCCTTGAGGCCGATCAAGCCTTGCATCGCATAGCTGGAAGACGGGTCCATACGGATCTGCCCATCCCAGTCGACGCTCATGAAGCGGAAGGTGGAGTCGACTTCGGTGTTCACCACATCCAGGTTCAAACGGTAGTGCTCGGCAATCGCCGACCAGTAGCGCACCCCTGCTCCGCCCAACGGGTCCACGCCCAGGCGCAGGTCGGCGCTGCGGATGGCGTCCATGTCGATCACATTGACCAGGTCGGCCACGTAACTGTTGAGGTAGTCATGGCGATGGGTAGTATCGGCCTTGAGCGCCTGGGCATGGGTGATGCGCTTGACCCCGGCGAGTTTGTTAGCCAGCAGTTCGTTGGCCTTAGCCTCGATCCACTTGGTGACGTGGGTATCAGCCGGGCCGCCGTTAGGTGGGTTGTACTTGTAGCCGCCGCTTTGTGGCGGGTTGTGCGACGGCGTAATGACGATGCCGTCGGCCAAGCCACTGGTGCGGCCACGGTTGTAGCAGATGATGGCGTGGGAAATCGCCGGGGTTGGGGTGTATTCATCGCCTTCGGCCAGCATCACGTGCACGCCATTGGCGGCCAGCACTTCCAGGGCACTGGCCCCGGCCGGTGTCGACAGCGCGTGGGTGTCCAGGCCGACAAACAAAGGCCCATTGATGCCTTGGGCTTCACGGTACAGGCAGATGGCCTGGCTGATGGCAAGCACGTGCCATTCGTTGAAGCTCAGTTCGAACGAGCTGCCACGGTGCCCGGACGTACCAAAGGCCACGCGCTGGGTGGAGATCGCTGCATCAGGCTGGCCGGTGTAATAGGCCGTGACCAGTCGCGGGATATCCACCAGCAACTGAGCTGGCGCCGGTTTGCCCGCAAAAGGACTGATTGTCATGCATAAACCTCGAAAAGAAGGATTTTGAGAAAAACGACAGTTTACTGGGAGTTGGACTACTGCGCGACGCTATCGATCCTACGCTCACAAGAGAAATTTCATTCGCTAATCGATTTGAGCCTGCCGCAGTGCCTCGCCCAGTGCCGCCAGCACAACTTCCAGGCTGGGCTGCCCGTGGAAGGTATGGCTCAAGCGCACATGTTGGTGGTGCAGGCCGCCGACGCTGAACAGTTCCCCAGGCGCCACGACCACCTGCTGTGCCAGCATTTGCTGGAATACCTCGCGCATGTCCACCGCACGGGTGGAGCCTAGCCAGAAGGTCGCACCACCGGCGGGCATCTGGTAGGTCACGTGTTCACCCAACTGCTGGTCCAACTGCTGGCTCATGTCCAAGGCCTGCTCACGCAGCAGCTGGCGCAAGCTGCGCAGGTGCAGGTCGATTCGCCCGCTGTGATAGACGCGTGCAATGGCGCGCTGACGAATCGAGGACAGCCGGAACGAGCGCAACAGGAACTGACGTTGTAATTCGCTGCTCATCTGCCGGGTCAGCACATAACCGTAAGGCGCCTCTGGCCCGAGTATTTTTTCGAAGGAGGAAAACACCACCAGCCGCTCAGGGTTGACCAAATCGCGCAGGGCAACAGGCGGTGGCTTGAAACTCAGCTCACCATAGGTGTCGTTTTCCAGCAGCCAGCAACCGTAATGATCAAGCAGCTGCGCCACGTCCAGGCGCTCGCGTGGCTGCATGGCAACCCCCGACGGCAGGCTGACCGCTGATGACAGCAACACCAGTTGCACTGTCTCCCCGCGTAACATCCCTTCGAGCGCCGCCAGGTCCAGGCTGCCATCCACCGCCCAAGGCAACTCAATGATGCGCACACCGGCATCTTGCAGCAGGCGCAGAATCAGCCAGTCACAGGGCGACTCCACAATCACCGTGGAGCCCGGCAGGTCCAGCACTTCGATGAGAATCTCCAACACGCCACGCAGGTCGGCGCCGATATACACGTCATCGGCATGCCAGCAGCGAGTGGGCGACGAGGTGTAGCGCGCCGCCAATGCCGCTCGCAGCTCCCACACCCCGCAAGGCTGGGACCAGGCCTGCAAGTGGCGCGGGTACTGGCGCACAAGCTCGCGCTCCAGCCGTAGCAACGTCGCGTCCAGGGAGACCAGCAACGTAGGCTCATCGCTACTGAGCACCACCATCCCAGGGCGCCGCGCGGCCACGTAGAGGCGCTCGAGCAAATCCCCACTTGGCAACGTCGAAGGGCTGCCGGCGAGGGGCCAGGCGTAATAGCCTGACTTGGCCACCGAATACACCCGGCCCTCTTTCTCCAGCAGTGAGTACGCATACTGAATGGTGGAAATCGAGACATTCAGGCGCTGGGACAACTGGCGCAGCGACGGCAGTTTCACGCGGGAGTCGGTACTGACCTCGTTGATCAGGTTGATCATGTAGCGATAGACCGCCTGATAGGCGAAGTCCGCCTGCCGCTCACCACGCAGCGTCATCGCCCGGACAGCTGGAAGGCCAGTTCGCCGTCAGCCATAGGCCGTTCATGACGTGGGCTGCGTGCAGTTGCGCCGGGAACCAGCGTCGTCGGCCGTTTGCGGTACAGGTGCTGGAGCAACGGTAGCGGTACCCCGCTGGTGTCGGCGAGCCACTGCTGCAACATCTCGGCGGCAGGCTTGCCCTGCAACACCTTGTGCAGTTCAGGCAAGGCCACCAGCATGCCCGGATGGCACTGGCGCAAATAGCCTTCCAGCCGTTCGCCATGATGGATGAAGGGCGAAAACAACAGACAGATCAGTTGGCCCTCTTCCAAGCCGAAGAACTGTTCGGCACATTGGGTCGCCAGCACGCGTCCTTCGCGACTCATGGCTTGGGTTATCAGCGTATCGGGAATCTGAAGATCACGCAGGTACTGCGCGGCCTGTAGAAAGAACCCTTCGACACCCTCTTCGTAATCCAGCTCCCGCAGGCATTCCGCTTGCAGGCCGCGCAGGTGCGCCATCAGCAACGGGTTGGCAACCGTAGGGTGGCTGAAATGAAAGCCCAGCGGGTCCGGGTTATAGGCCATGAACTCGGTAAGCAAAGGCGCGCACGTGCGGTCAACGCCCTCAAGCAGGTCGGCAATGCCGATGGAGGCCAGGTTGCGATGCCCACCCGGGCTGGCGTTAGCCTTGGGCACACAGTGCTCGCCGAACAGGTCACGGTAGAAGCCTTCGCTCCATTCGTCCATCCGCGCGAACAGCCCGTTGAGCGATGCCGGCTTGTCGGTCGCCAGCGTAGCGCCTGCGGCCTGGGCGGTCTTTTTCAGCCAGGCGAGGAGCTGGCTCTGTTTGCGCGCGGAATCGCCGCTGGCCACGGCATGCACCCCGCCGTTCCACGCGGTGACACGCTGATAGAAATCCCCCAGGGCCAAGTAGGTGTCATTGCACAGTGTTGCGCAGATATCGCCGGAGGTCAGATGCCCTATCATCAACCTATTGCGCTGGCTGGTTTCACAGCCGACGCTGGACAACGGGCGCTGGTAGTTAAAGGGCAGCACCTGTTGGTTTTCCACCATCAGCAGCTCAACCCGTTCGTCATCGTGGAAAAACAAACGGCTGTAACCGCGATGGATCGTATCGAGGGTGTCTTGGGTCATGCCGGTGTGGCGCAACGTGGCAACCCGCAGCTGGAACGTCCTCGGCGCGCGCCCGGCAATACTCAATTGTGCGGCGCGCAGCATGGCCAGGGTGTAGCTGCTGACCTCCCCGCCGCCATGGGCTACCAACACCTTATAATCCCCTATCTGCTCCATGCCCCCTGCGGCCACGACAATACGCTGGATCAATAATTGAAGTGCTGTGCGTTCTGCGCGGGTAAAGTACCCAATCAAACGCTGCTGAACTTGTTGATAAACATAATTCATAGCCTGGTCGTGAATAGCGCTCATAGCTGTACTACCTGAGTTGAAATATCAGTTTCGAATAACGACAGAACGTAGTTGTTCGACTTATTGCGTCTGTGAGAATGTCGCCCGCGGCGAATGCTCGCGATGTATAAACACTAGCACCCCGCAACAAATCGACATAGGCTGGTTACTCGACTCCCCATGGGGCATCCATTGCTCCCGATGGCCTTATCGTCAAGCATCTAGGCCGTTTACGGCAGAGATCCTAGGAATCTTCCGACAGCCTCCTACGCCACCTTCACCCTGTATTAAAAGACTCATCCGACAAATATAACTCGCCAAACTTTAATCCTCGTTTGTGTACCGCTTGAAATCCGCCTTGAAAGTACCCGCCTGCGCGTGCACGCGCAGGCACTGAACTATTAGTTAGAGGAAGTACCTGCAGCTGTATCAGCAAATCAATCATTACTCAGTCCTTGAGTTGAAAGTGAAGACTCAATTATCAGGACTGAAATTATGATTAACAGATACAGAACTTGGCAGAAAACCAGTTCAGATAATAATCAAGCGATACACCGATAACGCAGACACAACAACGCCGCGCTGAATTTCAGGGCGGCGTCAGGGGGAAAGGTATCGTTTACAGGACCAAACGGCATTGGCACGCTTCAAACAGTGTGCGAGTTAAGCCCTGTCAAATGGCGCATTTGCCCCATACACACGGGGTTTGGAATACTCCTTTGCGAATATTCCTACACCTCAAACAGCTTCAACCTGCAATGCAACTCGCTCGCGGCACGGGCATTCGTCCATATAACGGTGCGCTTCCACGAACTGGTTGAACGCAAACACCGTGGTTTTAAGCGGCACCAGCACGCGATCAGCCGTCAGTTGGTTGATATCACGCAAGGCACGCTGCAACGCAACCTGGTCTTGAATGATGCCAAGCTCCGGCTTGCCGGTGAAGTTGCCGATGCAGTGCACAAAGAACTGAATGTTCTTCTGGAAGGCGGCGCAGGCCGGGAATGGCGTCTGGTTGCCACCTTGCAGGCCATAAAGCACCAGGCTGCCACGCGGTGCCAGTACATCACCGAGCAGCGACATTTGCGGGCCGCCCAAGCCATCGAACACCACGTCTACGCCGCGATTATCGGTGAACTTGTTGATCTGCATAAGCAAATCCTGTTCTTCAGTGACGATCACCTTTTCCGCGCCCAGGGACAGCAGGTACTCACGCTCGGCACTGTCTTTGGTCGCGGCAATCACCCGCACGCCCAGGGCTTTGCCCAGTTGCACGAACGAGGGGCCAGAGCAGTGACTCGCGTCGGTGACCAAGGCGAATTGGCCGGGTTTGACCCGCGCCAAGTCCACGTAGGCAAAGTAGGCAATCAGCAGCGGCGTGTAGTGCACGCTGGCTTCAATCGGGCTCAAGACGTCCGGATAGCGGGTCAAGGCTGAACGGGGCAGGACGATCTGTTCGCCATACACCGGATAATCATTGGGGCTCTCGGCCGGAAAACTGGCCACTTTATCGCCCACTGCCAAGTCATCCACGCCGTCGCCGAGGGCTACAACCACCCCGGCCATCTCGTGGCCAAGGCCGGACGGCAGACGTGCATGGGAAGACGCCAGGTTCTGGCGCCATAGAATGTCATACCAGCTGATGCCAATCGCCTCGACACGCACCTGCACTTCGCCCGGTGCGGGCTGCGCGGCTACATGCTCTTCGCACTTGAGCACCTCGGCCGGACCAAACTTGTGAAAACGAATCGTGCGGGACATCGCAAACCTCGTCAAAGTAACCTCTAATGCCATGAACTCTATCTGGGCTTTCCAGGTAAGGCCACCGGTCGCCGTTAATAGTCGACATGCTTGTCATTGATTCCGCAACTGAGGTATTGACCTCAGCTATCGTAGGAAAACTCAATTATCTTGTGCAGAGTACCAGCCTTTCCCCGTAAGATTCATGCCGGTCATGCGTCTACATGGAACCCAAGGGCTCTGTAGGTGGCCGCTCTCGTCAAGTAAGCTGACTCTTCCAGGACACAAGATGAACCGTAACGACCTGCGTCGTGTCGACCTTAACCTCTTGATCGTATTCGAAACCTTGATGCATGAGCGCAGCGTGACCCGTGCCGCCGAGAAACTGTTTCTCGGTCAGCCGGCCATCAGCGCGGCCTTGTCGCGCCTGCGTGGTCTGTTCGATGACCCGCTGTTTGTACGTACCGGGCGCAGCATGGAACCCTCGGCCCGCGCCGTGGAAATCTTCGCCCTGCTCTCTCCCGCGCTGGACTCGATTTCCACCGCCGTGAGCCGCGCCGCCGAATTCGACCCGGCCACCAGTACGGCCGTGTTCCGTATCGGTTTGTCCGACGACGTTGAATTCGCCCTGCTCCCCCAGTTGCTCAAGCGCCTGCGCGCCGAAGCCCCCGGCATCGTGCTGGTGGTACGCCGCGTTAACTACATCCTGATGCCGGGCCTCTTGGCTTCTGGCGAGATTTCCATCGGCGTCAGCTACACCGCCGACCTACCAGCCAACGCTAAACGCAAAGTACTGCGCCGCAGCTTGCCGAAACTGCTGCGCGCCGACAGCGTGCCCGGCTCGCTGAGCCTGGACGACTTCTGCGCCCGCCCCCACGCGCTGGTGTCGTTCTCCGGCGACCTGAGCGGGTTTATCGATGAAGAGCTGGAAAAGCTCGATCGCAAACGGCACGTGGTCCTCGCCGTGCCGCAGTTCAACGGGTTGGGCACCTTGCTCGCCGGCACCGATATTCTGGCGACCGTGCCGGACTATGCGGCCGAGGCGCTGACCTCAGCAGGCGGTTTGCGCGCAGAGGACCCGCCATTGCCAGTGCGTACGTTCGAACTGCATATGGCCTGGCGTGGGTCGCAGGATAATGACCCAGGCGAACGCTGGCTGCGGTCGCGGATTCAGATGTTTTTTGGCGACCCCGACAGCCTCTAAAAATCCTCGGCGTAATCGCCCAACAGCACCGGCAGTTGCTCGCGTAACCACTCCACCCAGGTGCGTACCTTGGCATCCAGAAACCGCCGCGACGGGTACACCGCGAAAATACGCCGTTCGCGCAGTTTGTAAGCCGGCAGCAACCGCACCAGCGAGCCGTCCTGCAGGGCTGCGTGGGCGCTGAAAAACGGTAACAGGCTGATGCCCATGCCCTCTTGTGTCGCCTTGACCATGGCGTCGGCGACGTTGGTTTTGAAGGTGGTGCCGGGCGCAATGGCAATGTCGCCCGCTTCGCCCGGGAACAGCCATTCGTCCTCCTGAAAGTCTCTTAAATGCAGGCGCCGGTGCTGCAGCAGCTCAAGCGGATGCTCGGGCACGCCGTGTTTGGCCAGGTAGCCGGGGGCTGCGCAAGTCACGCTGAATAACTGGCCGATCGTCTGGCTGACCAGGGCCGAATCCGGCAACGCATGGGCGATGCAGATGACCACGTCGTGCCCTTCTTCAAGGGGGTCCGGGTTGTGCTGTGAAAGGGTCAGCGCTATGGACACGTCGGGGTAGTGCTCACTGTAACGGGCGATCAACGGCGTGATCAGTACGCCCAGCCCGCTCATGCAGTGCACCCGCAAGCATCCGCGCGGGTTGAGGTGGGCGCCGCTGGCTTCGGCGGTGGCGGCGTTGATGTCGTCGAGAATGCCTCGGCAGCGCAGTAGGAAACGCTCGCCTGACTCGGTAAGGCGCAAGCGCCGGGTTGTGCGCTGCAGCAGGCGCGTTTGCAGATGCTGTTCCAGGTCGCAGATCAAGCGGGACACTTGCGCGCCGGACAGCGCCAACACCTCTGCTGCCGACGCAAAACTGCCGCGGTCGACAACCTGGGCAAACACCCGCATACCATTGAGCAGATCCATCAGCGTTGCACCTTGATTGCTACGTAATACGTACGAGTCATTTACCGGTTCGCGGCTTTAACCCCGCGCCGGAGCCACTACACTGGACCCTACTGAACAGAGGGCCACAGCATGAACATCAGATTTCTAAGCCTTATCTTGCTCTTCACTGCCACCGGCGCTTTTGCCGCCGGCGGCAATGACAGCCCGGCGTTGGATATCCAGCACGTGGTGTCCACCACCGCGGTACCCGGCAGTTGCCAAGTGGAGCCGGCGACCCTGGTGTACCTCGATAGCCAGGGCGCCCGCCACACCGTCACCTACACGGTGATGGGCACCTGCCAGGGCGGCGTTTAAAGCAGCTTCCAGGTGTAACTGAGGATCAGCCGGTTCTCATCGATGTCGCTGCGGTAGTTGGAACGCGCCATCACATTGCGTACGCGAATACCCAGGCCACTCAATACGCCACTTTGCACGGCATAACCGATCTCGAGGTCACGCTCGCGGTCCTTGCCCTCATAGCCCGCGCCGGTGGTCACGTTGTCGCCGGTGATATAGCGCACCGTGGTCGTCAACCCCGCAATACCCAGCGCCGCAAAGTCGTAGTCGTAGCGCACCTGCCAGGAGCGCTCGTCGGTATAGGCGAACTCGTAGGTGGGCACCTCGTTGCCCAGCGGCGTGATATTGGCAAACACGCGTGGGAAGGCGCTGTCGCCGTACATCGCCTGATAACCCACATAGAAGGTGTGGCCGCCACGCTTGGCCGACAGCAGCGAGAAGAACGCCTGGTTGTCGATTTTGCCGAGCAGTTTGTCGCCCTCCTCTTGCGCATCGTAGTAACCCAGGTTGGCGCCCAGCACCCAAGCCCCTGCCGGTTGGCTGTGCTTGAGGCCGATAAAGTTCTGGGCATAGATGTCGTTGAGCTGACCATGCCAGAGGCTGACGCTGGTGCGATTGCCGTTGAAGGCATAGTCGCCGCCGACATAGTTGAACGCGTCACTCTTGGCCCCGCGCTGCGGCACATGGCCGAGCATGGCGATCATCTTCTCGTCACCGGCCTCATTGCGCAGGCTGGTAGTGGTCAAGTGCCCGGCCTGCAGCGTGAGGCCGCTGATCTCGCTGGAGCTCAGACTCACCCCCTGGTAACTCGGCGGCAGCAGGCGGATGTCACTGAAGGCCAGCACCGGCAGGTTGGGCTGTAATTCACCGGCCTTCAATTCGGTTTTAGAAAAGCGGGCCTTGAAGGTCAGCCCGAGGCGGCTGTAGTCATCGGCGGCACGGCCATCGTCCTTGACCGGCAGCAAGCCGGTATTGGCCCGATCCGGGCTGCTGTCGAGCTTGAGGCCCAGGGTGCCCTGCGCATCCAGGCCAAAACCCACGGGCCCAGGGGTATAGCCGGATTTGTAGGTCAGGATAAAACCCTGGCCCCACTCTTCGGCCCTGGATTGCTTGTTGGCGCCGACGATGTCCGAGAAGTCACGGCTGAAGTAGTAGTTACGGGCCTGCAAGGTGGCTGTGGAATCCTTGAAAAAATCGCCCTCGTCAGCCGTCGCCGCAAGGGGCACGCCCAACAGGGCGTGCCAGATACGTTGTGTGTTCATGTCGTTGCTCTTAGTTATTGTTATCGACGGTTTGGGAGGTCACAGCGTCTGGGCGGCCGGCAAGGCCGCGATGGAGCGCCGTTCGTTCAGGGCGAATACGCTCATCGCCAGTGCGGCAATGGCACCGGGTATGGCAAACACCATGAAGTTCAATTGCAGGGGCAACTCGATCGCCATCAGTGCGCCGCCCAGCAGCGGACCGACAATCGCGCCATTACGCCCGATGCCGGAGGCCCAACCCAAGCCGGTGGCGCGAATCGACAAGCCATAGAGCTGCGCCGCCCCGGCATACAGCAGGATTTGCGTGCCGATAGTGGTAGCGCCCGCGACGAAGATCAGCAGGTACAGGACCGGCATCGGGCTGTTAATGCCCAGCAGGCTGATGGATACCACCGCGGCGATAAAGAAGCCGATCACGACTTTCACTAGGTTCAGCCGATCGCCCAAACGACCGCCGACAAGCGCCCCGGCCATACCGCCCAGGTTCAGGGCAATCAGGAACGACAGGCTCGACCCCAGGCTGTAACCGGCGCCTGCCATCAGCTTGGGCAGCCACGAACTCAGGGCGTAGACCATCAGCAGGCAGCAGAAAAACGCAGTCCATATCATCGCCGTGCGTAAGGCCAAACCATGGCGGAACAGCTCCACCACCGAGGCGCCTTTGCCTTTGCTGTCGGTGACGACCAGTTCATCTTCGGCATTGATTACAGTGCCCGGCGACAGCCGATTAAGCAGCGCCCGTGCCTGATCCACACGGCCCTGGCGGATCAGAAAGCCGATGGACTCGGGCAGCCAGTACACAATCAGCGGCAACAGCAGCAGCGGGATGACCGCGACAAAAAACATCGACTGCCAGCCATAGCTCGGCAGCATGAAAATCCCCACGCTGGCTGCAAGCATCCCGCCCAGGGAATAACCGCTGAACATGACGGCCATCAAGGTGCTGCGCACTTTTTTTGGCGCATATTCGTTGATCAGCGCCGCCGCATTGGGCATCAACCCGCCGCAGCCGAGCCCGGCGATAAACCGCCAGATTCCGAACTCGGTGGGGCTTGTGGCAAAGCCATTGATCACCGTGGCGATGCTGAACAACGCGAAGCAAAATACGATGCCTTTCTTGCGCCCGAAGCGGTCCGCCAGGGTGCCGAAGATCAGCGCCCCAAACATCATGCCGAACAGCGCATAGCTGCCCAGCGCGCCGGCCTGCAAGGGGGTCAGCCCCCACTCGCGCATGATCGACGGCAGCACCACGCCGTAGATAAACAAGTCATAACCGTCAAAGATCAACAGCAAGGCACACAGGCTCACGACCAGCCAGTGGAAGCGGTTGAACGGCGCATTATCAATAATTGAATGAACATCATGGGTACGCATGGCAGTGCTCTCTTTTTTGTTTTTGTGAGTCAGTGTCTGCAGGAACAGCGGGTCAGCCGAGGTCGCCACCGCCTACCGGCAACGTCACGCCGGTGATATAGGAGGCTTCGTCAGAGGCCAGAAACAGAATCGCGCAGGCTTGTTCGTCGATGCTGCCGTAGCGCTTCATCGGGCTGCTGTTGAGGGTCTGGTCGACAATCTGTTGGTACCACACGCGTTCCTGCTCGCTTTGCGGCTGGCTGTTGCGCGGGATGCGGCGCGGCGGTGCCTCGGTGCCACCGGGCGCGGTGGCGTTGACGCGGATGCCACTGCCGGCGGTTTCCAGGGCCAGGCAGGCGGTCAGGGCATTCACCCCGCCCTTGGCCGCGCCATAGGGCACGCGGTTGACCCCGCGTGTGGCCACCGACGAGACATTGACGATGGCGCCGCGGCCCTGTTCCTGCATGTAGGGCAACACGCAATGGCAGCACCACAGCGTGGGGAACAGCGAGCGGCGCACTTCGGCTTCAATCTCACCGACGGCGTAGTGTTCAAAGGGTTTGGCCCAGATAGTGCCGCCGACGTTGTTGACCAGAATGTCGATACGCCCGAACCGCGCCTGGGCGGCGGCCATCACCCGTGCGCACTCGGCGTGTTGTTCCAGGTCGGCGGTGAGGGTCAGCGCCCGCTCCTGCTGCAATTCATGCACAAGCTCGGAGCGATCGACCGCGACCAGCCTGGCGCCCTCCTCCAGCAAACGCTCGGCGACACGCCGGCCGATGCCCTGGGCTGCGCCGGTGACCAGCGCAACCTTGTTGTTGAAACGTGGATTCATGGGCATGTCCTCAGGCGGCATCGCTGCTGGCGATGGCGTTAGCGGTGAACTTCTCGTAATGGAAACTGGCCGGGCTCACGCCTTGCTGCTTGAAGTGCTGGCGCACCGCATCGACCATCGGCGGCGGGCCACACAGGTACACGTCGACGTCACCGCCGTTGAGTGCCTCAGGGGCCATGTGCTGGGTGACATAACCCTGGCGCAGGTGGGCGGTTTGCGGGTCGGCCACGCAGGTCACCACGCTTAAATTGGGCAGCCGCGCCGTGAAGGCCTCCAGCGTCTGGATCAATACCAGGTCCTGATCTCGCGTCACGCCATAGATCAGCGTGATCGGGCGGCTTTCCTCACGCTGCGCAAGTGCTTCAAGCATCGATAGGAACGGCGCCAGGCCGGTGCCGCCGGCCAGCAACAACAACGGCCGCACGACCTCACGCAGGTAGAAACTGCCCAAAGGCCCGGTCATGGGCACGCTGTCACCCGGGCAGGCGCGCTCCAGCCAGCCGCTCATCAAACCGCCAGGCACGTGCTTGATCAGAAAACTTGCACGCGTATCGCCGGGGCGGCTGCTGAACGAATACGAGCGCGTCTGCCCGCTGTCGGGGACGCCGATATTCACGTACTGGCCAGGCAGAAAGACCGGCACCTGATCCAGCTCGAAACTCACCTGCAGCGCGGCATCGGCATGCCGGGTAATGCTCGCCAGCGTCGCGACAAACTGCGCGGTGCCGGTCTTGCAGACGCTGGACGGCACTGGCACAGCGATCACGCAGTCGGACTGAGGCACCATCTGGCAGGTCAGCACTTGGCGTTCCTGGGCTTCATCTTCGCTCAAGGCGTCTTCGATGTAGTCGTCGCCCAGGTCATAGGCGCCGGTTTCGCAGCGGCACTTGCAGGTACCGCACACGCCGTCCGAGCAGTCCATCGGCAGGTTGATGCGTTGGCGAAAGGCGGCATCAAGCACCTTTTCACCCACCTTGCAGTCGATGAAACGGGTCACGCCATCCTCGAAGTTCAGGGCAATGGCATAGGTCATGGCGGTGTCCTCAGATGTGGTAGATGTCAATGACCTGGTGGATGTAGTCGTTTTTCAACACCACCTTCTTTCGCGTGATCAGCGGCTGTTCGACGCCGATGTCGAGGCAATAAAACGAGGTGCCGAAATAGCTGTCCGTGGTCTTGTAGCGATGGCTCAGGGTTTGCCAGTTAAAGCGCAACTCCACCTGCGCCCCGTCGTCGGCCAGCACCTCCAAGTTGGTGATCATGTGCACGGTACGTGGCTCGGGCGTGCTGGCGCTGGAGCGTTCAGTCTTGATCCGGAAGATGCGGTCTTCCAGGCCGTCACGGCTGGGGTAGTAGATCAGCGAGATTTCACGTTGCGGGTCTTCGGTGAGGGTGTCGTGGTCGTCCCAGGCGGGCATCCAGAACTCCACCGTGGGCGAGTAGCACGCCAGCCATTGATCCCACTGACGGTCGTCCAGCAGGCGCGCCTCGCGGTAGAGAAAGTCCAGCAGGCAGTCACGGCGCAGGCTCATGGCTGCACCTCACGGTCGCTGGCTATCAGCCCTTGCCTCTCGCGCTGGATCGCACGCTGCAGGCTCTGGGCCCAGTGCGCATGCTGGCGCACGAACAAGCCCTCGTCTTCGGTTTTAACCCCGCTCAGTTGCGGGTGCATGCCCATGGCCAGGGCGTTCTCGTCGGCCCCTTCCACCCACTGCTTGGCGCCACGGCTAAGGTCATTCCACAAGCTGCTCGCGCCCTGGTAACCGGTCTGGCAGGCCCGAAACTCTTCCAGGTCATCCGGGGTGCCCATGCCGCTGACGTTGAAAAAATCTTCGTACTGGCGGATACGCGTCGCCCGCTCCTGGGCACTTTCGCCGATGGGCGCCATGCAATAAATCGTCACTTCGGTTTTGTCGACCGCAATGGGCCGCACCACGCGGATCTGCGTCGAAAACTGGTCCATCAGGTACACATTGGGATAGAGGCACAGGTTACGGGTCTGGTCGACAATAACGTCGGCACGCGCCTGGCCCAGACGCTCAGCCAACTCGGCACGGTGGGCGTGCACCGGGCGCACCTCGGGGTTGAGCAGGCGCGTCCATAGCAGGATATGCCCGTGATCGAAGGCATAGACGCCGCCCAGGCTTTTCGACCAGCCATTGGCGTCGACAGTGCGCGTGCCTTCGGCCTCGTAATTGCGCCGGCCCATGGTCGCCGAGTAGTTCCAGTGCACGGAGCTGACGTGATAACCGTCGGCGCCGTTCTCGATCTGCAGCTTCCAGTTGCCGTCGTATACATACGACGAACTGCCGCGCAGCACCTCCAGGCCCAGCGGGGCCTGGTCGATCATCTGGTCGATGATCACGCGGGTTTCGCCCAGGTAATCGCTCAGCTCCGGCACGTCTTCGCCGAGGCTGCCGAACAGAAAGCCACGGTAGTTTTCAAAGCGCGCCAGGCGCTTGAGGTCGTGGGAGCCATCGCAGTCGAAGCTGTCCGGATAAGCCCCAGTCTTCGCATCTTTGACTTTGAGCAGCTTGCCGGCGTTGCTGAACGTCCAGCCGTGAAAGGGACAGGTGAACGACCCTTTGTTGCCTTGTTTGCGCCGGCAGAGCACGGCGCCGCGATGTGCGCAGGCGTTGACCAGGCCATGCAGGACGCCCTGTTTGTCGCGGGTGATGACCACCGGCTGACGGCCGATCCACGTGGTGAAGTAGTCGTTGATCTCGGGCACCTGGCTTTCGTGGGCCAGGTAGAGCCAACCCCCTTCGAAAATGTGCTGCATTTCCAGGGCGAACACGTCGGGGTCGGTGAAAATGTCGCGGCGGCAGCGGAACACCCCGGTAGCGGGATCTTCCTGAACGGACTCGCGCAGTTGGCTGGCGAGGCGGTCGAGTTTACTGATCATGGGGCAGGCCCTCCGTTTTTCTTGTATCAGGCGTCCCCACCGTAGTTGTTTGCCCTACGCCTCGATATCCGGTTTCTGCACATCACTGTCCACTTGGCGCATACCACTTATCGATGACGTTTCCAGGTCTGCGATGGCAGCTCGCCAAAGCGTTTGCGATAGGCCTCACTGAAGCGCCCCAGGTGCATGAAACCATGGTCCAGCGCCACCTCCGTCACACTGCGCGCGGTGCTCAGTTGCAGGCGCGCGTGCACTCGTTCGAGCTTGCGCCGCCGCACATAGTCACGCGGCGACAGGCCAACCTGGCGCTCAAACAGGCTGTACAGCGACCGTTCGCTGACCTTCGCAACCGCCATCAGTTGCTCGACGCTGATGTCGTCGGCCAGGTGCTGCTCGATGAACTCGCGCACCGCCTCAAAGCCACCGCCTTGCGCCGCCTGAGGGACCACCCGCAGCACATTGTTGGCGAGCAGCGCCAACAGCTTATTCGCCACGATGCGCTCATACAGACTCTGCATCTGCGGCTCAGCGGCGTTTTCCGCCTCATGGCAGATCAGCCCCAGTAACTGCAGGAAACCATTCATTTCAGTGAGTGCGTGGCGTGCCGTCGCGAAGCGGATGCCCGACTGCGGCAGCGTCCAGTGCTGCTCAAGGCAAGCGTTTTCCAGCAGCCGCACCGGCAATTTGATGATGAATTTTTCGCAGTCGGCAGAATAGGTCAGGTCCACCGGATCATCCGGGTTGATCAGCAGGATCTCGCCCGCGCCCAACACCTGTTCCTCGCCACGGGAGTTGGAGCGGCAGTGGCCACTCAGCAAAATCTGCAAGTGATAGATGGTTTCCAGCGCCACCGACGTGACCCGCACCGGCGCGCCGTAGCTGATGCGGCACAAGTCCAGGCTGGAAAACGTGCGATGGCTGATACTCGCCTGCGGCCGCCCCTTGGGGGGCAGGCGAATGCAGTGGCTGCCGACATGCTGGTTGACGTAGTCCGACACCGCATAGGCATCGGCCCCCTGGAATATCTGGCTGCGCTCACTCAATAGCACGGTCATGGTTGCGCCTCTTTTATAGTTATTGGGCTTAGGCTGACGCCTGGGGTATGGGGCGTCCAATATGGATAAGGTCTGAATGAATACCCTGGAGGTATCGTCACATGGGCTGCGGCCGTGTTTCCGGGGTGCGTCGGGGGTAGGTTTGAGGTGAAGATGGCGATTTCATACTTTGAAACAATACAATCAGGGTCAGCACCCACGCAAAGATCGTGCGCAACCAGGTGCTGAAACCCACCTGCATTGCGGTAGGCACCGGCACTTAACGCCAGGTTGGCGCCGTGGATATGGCGGAGGTTCTCGGTGAACGGGTACAGGGCAAGGTAGCGCGAACGCACCGACTCACCGTACTCGCTCCAACTGTCTGGCACACCAAGGCTTTTCGGTCACTCCGATGGAACGATACATCGCCTCGCCGCCTCTACCCACTAGGTAAGCCAACGCGCGGAGCGCAGAGGTTGCGCTCGCAAAAGATCAACGCGGTTGAATCCGCCAGCCACTAAAAAAGGACAGCCACCATGTCGTACGATTTTCAAGGCATCGCCAATGTCATCACCGCCTCTCGGCACATGGGCACCCACTCGGATGAGCACCTTAATGAGTCGGTCAGAATTCAACTGACCAGCAGCGGCAAACCCACCCTTGCACGCTTGAGTTTCGACAGGCCACTGCAATGGCCTGGCCACCCCAACTTTGTCGCGGTCAACTTGCCGGACGGTTCATCTGTCGGTGGTGTGATCGCCGAAATTGAACGTTCGACTGATGGCCCTGGCTGGGTGACGTTTACAGTGGATGACTGACACCGATTCCCTGGCATCGCAACGACCGTCGCATTGTCAGACAATTTTTTGAATCTTTTTTGACGCCAAATATCTGTACTTCATGAGCATCAGGAGTCCTCATGAACGCGAGCGAACTGTTTACTATCGAATATCAACTCCACGGCGTGACGAAGTCTTTTATCGTCCGCGCACCGCAGATGAACAATACGGAAGCTTGGCACTGGGCCAGTTGCGATGCGGGTGTGGCAGTGATACCCAGGTTTGGTCAGCACACGATAAAACGTCTGACTAAACCGATCGCAGAAAAATATGGAATCACTGAGGTGCGCTGGAGCGGCGCAGCGGCAATCCAATGGATGGAGGGACTTACACCGTGATCAGCCAGACCTTTGAGTACACGGCCAAGCAGGCACTGGAAGACGAAATAGCGCAAAACACCAAGATGTTTTTCGAAGCGGACCGGCTTGATGCACACGCCTACAAGCTCATCGAAGCCTACAGCGGCGACGCGGTGACCTGGTCGCGCTTCACCCAAGCCAAGCGCATAGCAGACGCGCAGCGCACCGCCGCTTACCATGAGTGGATGCGTATAAAGCGCGCTGCGCGGGGCTGAAGATCAAAAGCAAAGCCAAGGCGGCCTTACCGCCGACCTGATCCTGGCAGCTAAACTCGGTCAAATTGTGGGAGCGGCGGTGCGACGTGCTCGCGGAGGCGGTGTATCAGTTACACATGTGCTGACTGACCCACCGCCTTCGCGAGCAAGCCCGCCCCCACATTTAGATCTCAGTACATTCAGGTAGATGTGTGCTGCTTTGCTTTTGCTCTGCTTTTGCTTCAACCACTCAGGTCGGCTACTAGGCCGCCGTGCTGTAGATTTTGATCTTGATCTGACAGGCCCCGTTAACCACGATGGCCGCACGCAGGCTTGAATCCGTGGGTAACCCGGCAGGACGCCGGGTTAGCCGCGCTGGGCCAAGGATGGCCCATCGCGGCGGCCCACGGATTCAAGCCTGCGTGCGGGCATGCCGAGCCTAAGCGAGGCACCGAGTGGTGGGGCAAAGCGTTTTTTGGTTACTTTTTTAGGCGTTTGTAAAAAAGTGACTCGCTGTAAGAGCGAAACCCTAGGTGGCCGTTACCGCAGCAACGGATATGTACTCAATCTACCTAACCCCCACCATCAACCCACCAACGCCGTCTCGCGCGCCAATGCCCATGCCGCCATCAACCGCTGCGGGCTCTGGCAGGCTTTACGCTTGTACACAAAGTTGCGGCACTTCTCAGCGAACTGTTGGCGGTTGTGCACCATGTCTAACTGCATCTGTACCAGTTCGAGCTCTCGGCAACGTTCAATCTGTGCCAGATCCATCGTAGCTTTGCGTGTGCGGGCTAGAACGTATGCCTCATCGCTCAGCGCGCTGCTGGCCTGTTGCAAAAGCCACTGACTGAAGGCCTGCGGGCAACGTGGGCCGATGGCCTGGACCATCCCGTATTGCTGGGCCTGGAGGGCACTGATCGGCAGGCACTCTTCGGTGAGCTTATGCGCGATTTGACTGCCGACAGCCCGCGGCAGGCTGTAGGTCCAGTATTCAGAGCCATACAGCCCCATGGTTTTGTAATGAGGGTTGAGGACGACACCCTCGCGAGCCAACACAATGTCGGCGGCCAACGCCAGCATTACGCCGCCCGCGCCGGCACTGCCGGTCAGACCGCAGACCACCAGTTGCCTGGCCGTGAGCAACTCCTGGCAAACATCGTCGATGGCCTGAATGTTGGCCCAGGCTTCCAGCCCCGGCACCTTGGCAGCCTGGATAACATTGAGGTGCACCCCATTGGAAAAGCTCCCACGCCCGCCCTTGATCAACAGCACCTGAGTGTCTCGCGCCTTAGCCCAACGCAACGCAGCCACCAGCCGCTGGCAGTGTTCGGTGCTCATAGCACCGTTGTAGCACTCAACCGTCAGTTCGCCGACGTGACCGAATGCTTGGTAACGAATCGGTTGATAGGCCAGCGCATTGAACGTCTGGTGGGCGATCGAGCTGTCCAACACCGGGACGTCTGCCAACCCCTCAGCCAGCACATGACGTGCCGGCCGCTTGAAGGTCTCCTCCCCTGGCTGGGCTTTGCGTTTGAGCGAGCCGATCCACAGGCTGTGATCGCCGGCGGCAACCAGTACCGCGTCGTCCTGTACTGCGAGGATGTCGCCCGGCGTGCCGTGGCGTGAATCCAGATGCGCATCGTACAGGTAATACTGCCCGCCCTGGAGGCTTGCCAACACGCCGGGCTGGCCATCGGCGGCGTCGATGCTGCGTTTGATGAAGCGTGCACAATCCAACCAACTGAAGGTGCGGTCAGCCTGGGTCATGTTTGGCTGCAAACGCCCGATCACATGGGCTTGCGTGTAGTCGAGCGGCACCGGGACGAAACCCTGGGTGAACTTTTCCACCACGTCGCGGATGCAAACGATCGCGGCGTCACTCACTGGGCCGTTGTACAACTCAGATTTGCGCACCTCGCCAGGCATGTCGAATTCACACGTCGACCAGATCGGCCCGGCGTCCATTTCCTCCACCGCCTGCAGCGCCGTAACGCCCCAGCGCCTGAGCTGCTGGGTGATGGCCCAGTCCAGCGCGCTGGCGCCACGGTCGCCGACGATACCCGGATGAATGATCACCACCGGGCGCTGCGGGTTGCGCCATAGCTGCTCTGGCACGCGGTCTTTCAGAAAGGGGCAGATCACCAGGTCGGCGCCTGAAGCCTCGACCTGCCGGCACACCGTGGCTGCATCCGTGAACACTACAACGCTGGGGTCGTGACCCGACTGGCGCAAATCCAGCCAGGCGCGCTGGGTCAAACCGTTGAACGCCGAGGATAACAATAGGATCTTCAATGACCGCATGGCTGACTCTTCCTTGAGAATGCGCGGCCAGAGGCGCTCCTTGAGCCGTCCCTGGCCTTTGATGGAAGCGCAAGGTTAGAGGGCCTGCCGGGAAGGTCACCTGATCAGGATCAATCTTGTGTCAGCGAGCCACCTGATTGTTGATCAACTGCTTGATCGGCCACCCTGCGGGCAGGGCCAAGGTGCTCAGGAAAATGCGCGGGTCGGTGTGATTGGCAAACTCAAGCCAGCGGTATTCCGGCAGGTCATAGATTAGAGCGGTGTGGATCAAGGGATGGTCGAGGCAAAACGCTGACAGGTCGAATCGGTGCCCAGCTGACAAGGCCGCATTGATCAGCACAATATCGAACCCTGCCTCGCCATACTCCAGCAGCCTGAGCATTTCTGCCAGGCTGCAGACCGGTGCAATGGCGTAATAGCCATGATGGTTGAAATCGCGTTCCAGTCTTAAACGCTGCGGGTGTTCTTCATCAGCAATCATTATGCGTGTGGTTTTGTTGATCATTGGCTGCCGCCCATTTGCCCGAGCGCGCCGTCATTGCGCTGCAACCAGCGCAACAGATCGGCCCCCGGCATGGGCCGGGCGTGCCAGTAGCCTTGGCCCTGGGTGCAGCCCAATTCCACCAGTGCCTGTTGCTGCTCAGCAGTCTCAATGCCTTCGACCACCACCGCCATTCCCAAGGTATGGCCAAGCGCAAGGGTGCTGCTGATGACTGCGCTGCAACGCGGCTCGTGCGCAAGGCCACGGACGAACTCGGCATCCAGTTTGATTTCGTTGAACGGTAACTGGCATAGGCGCTGTAACGAGGAAAACCCAGCGCCAAAATCGTCAATCGATAACTGACAGCCCATCATGCGCAGACGCACCAGGTTCTCAAGACACACGGCCGGCACTTCCAACAAGCCGCTTTCGGTCAATTCGAAGGTCACACTGCACCCCGGCGTCTGGTACTGGGCCAGTATCTGTTTGACCTGGGACGTCAACTGCGGATTGCTCAGCTGTGAGGCGTGCAGGTTGAACGCCACATTCAGCGATACGCCCTGGCTCCTGGCTTGCCATTGCAACGTCAGCGCCTGGTGCATCAAGGTAAACAGCAATTCATCCAGCAAACCGCAGCGCTCCACGGTGGGCAGAAAGACAGCCGGCGACAACACGCCTTTTATAGGGTGATTCCAGCGCACGAGGACTTCAGCACCCAGCGCCTCACCAGTGCGCAAATCAAACTTGGGCTGGTACCAGCCCTCCAGTTGCTGGTCGAGCAACCCCCGTCGCACCGACGCCTCGCTGGCCACACCGGTACTCGCAAGCGGCGACAGCTCGACAGGCAACGGATTGAGGCAAGCCGTGAGCAGTGGCCCAAGCGCCTCAGCCTGCAGCGGCTTGCCAACTTCCCCCAGCATACGCAAGCCGAGCGACTGCCCCATCTGGCCCACCGCACGCCGTACATCACAGGGCAGGCCACTGCCGATGATGATCGCACCCAACTGCCCACTGCCCCCGGCACGTTGAATAAACTCCACGCCATCCATGCCTTCCATTTGCAGGTCGCACAACGCCACATCCACCGGCCCCGTCGCGGCCAGGATGGCCAGGGCCTCGGCACCGTTGCTGGCTTCCAGCACCTCGTGACAGCCCAGTTGCCTCAACAGGCTGACGGCCACGGAGCGTTGGAATAGATGGTCCTCAAGTACCAGGACGCGCAATGGAAGGTAAGGCATGAAAGTTCGCTCGGGAGGGCAATGCAAGTACGTCCATGTTCCGGGAGTGACGTGGATGAGTCGTGTCGAAATATCCGTATCTGCGTAGGACGTTTCCCAGGGCTCAGTAATAGTTGATGGTAAAGGTCGCCGTGGCATTGGCCGGGCCGGCAGTGATGTCGCTGGCGGTCTGAATGTAGCGGGCGGTCAACGGGATGGTGTAGCTGGCGCCCTCCTCGGCACGTGTGGTGATACCGCTGCTGCGCAAGCTGGCCAGGGATATCGGCACGCCATTCTGGTCGCCGACTTGCACACCCACCCCCGTGGCGGCGGGGTCATCACCCGCAGCGCTGGGGTTGAGGCTGAGGATGCCCTGCGACGCATTGATAGGCGCGCGAGTCGGATCTAGGCGTACTTGCAGCACGTTGTTTTTGCGCGAGTCGAGGTTGCTGGGGATACCGTCACTGTTCCAGCGTGGCCCGGAGTTCTGGTAAAAACCGTGGAATGCCGGGCAGTTGTTCAGCGCGATGGAGAAGTCCTTCCATTGCGTGAAGGAGTCAGGGCCCGAGAACTCCGTGAGCTTATGATCGCCCATCGGCACGCTGAAATCCGGTGTAGAGCAGGTGCGCGAGACGATGTTGATGCTGCCGGAAAAGTTGATCCGTTGAATTTCCAGACTGTTACTGCTGACCCGCTGCTGGAGCATGGTTGGCAATGACGACCCCTGAATCGTTCCCGGAGACACGTCGCCGATTTTTATGAAGGACATATCAAAGACCATAGAGTTGGTAGCGTCAATTGCGCACGGATTGGTTCCGCCCCCACAGTTCGTGCTGGTAGTGGTAAAAGGCAGGGCCTGGCCCGCGTACCAAATAGCCACGCCGATCCCAGGCACTCCGGTCTGATAAACATGGCCGCCATAGGGCGTACCCACCCAACCGGATAACGCCAAGGGCGTAACCGACAACGTGCGTCGCAACTCAATGATATAGCCGCCGGCGGAACACCCGATCTCGAACTTGACCGCCGACGAGTAGGTCTGCCGATAGATTTCAGCGCCCAAGGGGACATCCCGGCCCACCGTCAAGTTGCCACCCAGCAACGGTTGTGTGCGCATCTGGCTGCCGGTCGTGGGGGCGGTGTAGGTGCAATTGGCCATCGCCGCGCCCGCTACCAAAGACAAACCTCCTACTGCAAGGACGCGCTTGAAAAGCTTCATTTTTTCTCTCCTGCGCCGCTCACAGAAGCAACGCGATTATCAGATTGAACCACCGAGCACACGGCATCCACTTGCCGCAGTTGCTTGCCGTCGCTGGTGCCGGGAGGCAAAGACAGCGCACATTGCTGGCCTGCCTGGTTGCCCCAGTTGATAAGCAACTGGCGGGTACCGTCCTTGACTCGGGCGTACAACTGCCCGCCTTGACCGACCACGCCCACTGATACGCCACGGTCATCCGTCACGCTGGCACCGAACGGCAGCGGGCTGCCGGAGCTCAAGGTCACATTGAGCAACAGGGCCTGGCCGTCGCGGGTACCGTATTTGAGGGCGACCACCGCGCCGGCGCGCGGCGCCACTTGTTGGCTGGTTTCATTGAGTTCGACGTTCAACGAGGTGCCTATCGGGTCAATGGCCACTTCGTTCAACGCATAAGGCCGCAGGTAGGGCACCACGGCATTGCCACGGCCATCAAGCTTGAGGCCGGGGAAGCCGACCACTTTGGCGCCTTCCGCGCCTTCGGCCGTGACCACCGCCATGGTTTCGCCGCGATAGGGCGTGAACGTCACGCCGTTAGGGTGGGCGACCACACTGCCGCTGGCATTCAGGGACAGGCTGTCATAGCCCTCGCCACGGCTGAGCGTCGCGCCGACCACGGCTTTAGGGCTGGTGTACTGGCCGTTGACCGAGGTACTGTTGGAACCCGTGGTGCCTTCATGGCTGCCGGTCAGGCTGTAGTTGTATTGGCGATCCTCGCCGGCGGTACCGCTCAGGGTCGCTTGTTCGCTGTACTTGCCCTCATTGTTTCGAAGCAGACGCGTCGACAATTGCGGCTGGTTGGCCGTAGAGCCAAACTCCAGCGGCATGCTCAGGGTAAACAGCAGCGTGTTATCCATCTGTGCCAGGCCTATGCGGCTGCGGTTGGCACTGACGCCATAATTGATCCGTCCAGCCTGCTTGTTGTAGGTGAACTGGTACTGCACATTCCGGCCCGGCTGGTTCCAGTAGTCTTGCGAAAAGCCGCTGAACGTCACCTGCCCCATCGCCCCCAAGCTCTGGCTGGCGGTCAGTGTTAATCGGCTGCGTGGGCGAGCGAAAAGGCCGGTGTCGAGGCCGTTGCGCTCAGCATCCAGCAATAGCGTGGCGTCGCTGAAGTCCAAGTATTTTTCGGTCGAAAACCGAGTGGCCGCCACGGCAAAGTTACTGCCGGTGCTGAGGATGTTTTTGCTGTAGCTCATACGCACGCTCTGGCCGCTGTCCTGCCGTTCTTTGAACTGGGTCTGGGCCTGAGTCACGTCGATCGACATCGCGCCGATCGGTGTACTGAACGCCAGGCCACCCAGCAGCGAACGATAATCGTCGCTGGCTTGGCCGCCGGTGTAGCCAGTGAAGATATTGCTCAGGCCCAATTGATAAGTGCCCTGCACTAACTTTGCCTGGCTCGACGTGAAGTTGCTGCGGGTCTCACCGGCGGTGACGCTATAGCGTGAAGTGCCCGGGCGCAGC
Organism: Pseudomonas sp. ArH3a; assembly: GCF_022648765.1. NCBI lineage: Bacteria > Pseudomonadati > Pseudomonadota > Gammaproteobacteria > Pseudomonadales > Pseudomonadaceae > Pseudomonas > Pseudomonas sp. ArH3a. Next base: position 3,377,072 of record NZ_CP080330.1, on the reverse strand, counting down.
AGTTGCGCGGCGGCGGCGTACGGCACGATGAAGCGCTGTTCACTGCCATCGGCTTCATAGACGGTCACCTCCAGGTCGCCGCCGTAGCCGGTGGAATTCAAATCATCAATCACAAAGGCGCCGGGTGCCACAGTGGTTTCATAGAGCAGGTTGCCGGCCTGGCGTACCGCAACCCGTGCGCCAGTGCGGGCAATGCCGCGAATCACCGGCGCATAACCTCGCTGGGATTCGGGCAACATCCGATCATCAGTGCCCAGTTGCACGCCGCGATACGCCAGGGTGTCGAAGATCTCGCCACTGGTGTTGGACTCGCCCACGGTCAGTTGGCTGCGCAAGCGGGTCACATCACGCTGAGCGTAGGTATTGAGGACCTGGTAATTCTGCCCGGTTTCCTTTTGCCAGCTCATTGAACCGTTATGGCGCAAGCGCCAATCGCCGAGGTTTAAGCCGGCGTTAAGCGACAGGTAAGCCGAATCGTAATTACCAAAGTCCGTCCTGTTGTGATTGCCATTGAAGGTGTAGCTCAGGGTCGCGGCCGTGACGCCACGGTCCCACAGTTCCGGGCTGACATAGCCCCTGGCATCACGGCGCAAGGCGATTTGCGGAATGCTGATGTCCAGCTGTTGGCTGGACGGCGAAAAACTCGCCGTGGCGCCTTCGATCAACTGGCTGATGTCCTGGCACGTTGCCCCACTGTCCAGGCTGGCCAACGCCTCAACCGACAGCTTGAGCATGTCCACGCCGACCAGTTCCAGCAAGCCGCGATTGAAACAGACCACCGGGTTGCTGCCATCCTCAGCGGCATTGATACGAATATCCTGGCGGCTGACCAGTTTGCCGTTGATCGCCATGTCGGCGCGGTATTCGCCGGGCAGTACCGGGTTGCCTTTCTCGTAGTGAGTCAGGTCCAGGCTGCGGGAGTCCTCGGGTAAAAAGGCATCGTTGAATTTCACGTCTTCAGCCCATACGCCTTGAGCACTCAACACCCCGGGCAACAGTGCCAGAGCCTTGAGGATCATCGCGGTCACTGGATTGAGGGCAAAGCGGGGTTGCACCTGTGGGCAGTTGCCCAGGTGTGGGATTGTGGTCATAAGTTACTCGTGCGCAGGAACGGTCGCGTGAAGATCAGGGCTTAAGCGGCTGCTTGATCGGCACCAGTGCGCCGTAGTCGTTGATGGCGTCGAACTCGACCTGAGCGGCAGCGCCCGGCGCTGACTTGAGCGTTGGCAAGGCAAACACGGTGCTTTCACCAGGGCCAACCATGCCGCCTTCAACCTGGTAACGCTGGGTGCCCGCCACCAACGTCAATTCCGCCAGGGACACGTGGTAAACCGTTGGGTTGAACGCATGCAGAGCGTAGCCCGCACCCTCGGCAATCACTTTCCATTGCACCTCTTGCGGCGCATCGCTGGCGCTACCTGCCAGGCCGTCGGGGCGGTAGAAAATTTTGATCCGGGATCGAAAAGCCATTTGCAACACATTCATATCCACCGAGCCATCGCCCTTGGGTGGGATCTCCAGGACGTTGAACCAGAACACCGATTCTTTGTTGGCCGGCAACGGCGCACCGGTGAACATCAGGCGCAGGCTCTGGCCTTTGTTCGGATCGATACGCGAGACCGGTGGCGAAAGCACAAACGGCGCCTTGGAACTGGTCGGGCTGGACTCCACATCCCCGGTGTCGACCCAGGCCTGCACCAGTGCAGGCACCAGGCCGTTATTGTTGAGTTTCACGGTGATTTCTTTCTGCCCGGCCGGGTACACCAGGCGAGTCCCGGTGATCACCACGCCTGCCATGGCCTGGGAACAGACCAACGACGCCAGGATCAGCCAGGCACTGAATCGAACTTTTTTAACACAAGACATAACACACCTCATTAGCCAGACGTCGGCGCACCGGGTCACGGTGCGCAGACATGAACGCGGCTTACTCGTAATCGATGTTGAAGGTCACGGAGCTGAGCACGGTGCCGGGTTCTGCTGCACCGGTAGCGAAGTACTGCACGGCGTAGTCCATACGCACGCCGCCAGAAGCCAGGGTGTTACGGGTAGTGGCGGACTGGGTGTCGAAGCCCGCCTGAATGGCTTTGTCGGTGACAGCGTCGAGCAGTTGCAACTGCACTTCCTTGGCGGTGCCGGTGGTGTTTTTCAGGTTACCGGTGGCGACGTCGACGGTGGTGCCGAAGTTGAAAAATGCAGATGCCTTAGTTGCCGCACCTACGCAACTGCTCAATGCGATTTCAAACTTCTTCTTGCCCTCTGTATCGCCAGCTTTCTTCAGCAGGCCGACGGAAATGGTCGGAAGCGTTACGGTGGCGATAGCCGGGCTGACTACACCATCAACGGTAACAGTGCAGGTCTGGTCGAGCAGGTTGCCGGCGAAATTGATCGTGCCGTCACCCGCAGCATTGGCGAACTGAGCAGCAGATACACAAACCAGGGCCGCGAGCGAAAGTACTTTAGTTTTCATGGTGCGATTCCAGAAGGAAGAAGGTAAGGCCGTCGCTAAGCCGAGTGAGTTGCCAGACCGCGGACGCGGTCTGCATCTACGTTGTGCGACGGGGTTCATCTTCCGGGTATGACCACCCGCATCGCGTAGTACCCATCTCCCCGCCATGTAGGAAATTTCCCAGCAGAAATCACTTCGCCCGACACCCGCGCACACAAAAAAACCGCATCGAGATGCGGTTTTCGGTGGCAGACAACGTAAGGCGAGCGCGTCAGGTCTGGTACTCCTCCAACTGCTGTTCCAAGTGCTCCATGGCCTGTTGCAAGTCATCTACCGCTTCAGTAAGCACCGCCGAGTTGAGCCCATTGCACGCGGTTTCCAGCGCTTCACAGGCCAGAATCAGGCGCTGCGCATTGATGATCCGCGCGCCCCCTTTGACTCGGTGCGCCAAATCGGCCAGGCCGCTCAGGTCATGCTGGGTGAACAGCTGCATCAAGCGGCTCATGTCTTGCTCGTTGCTGGTGGCCAAATCCTGCAACAGACTGTTGATGGCACTGGCATCGCCACGGCTGAGTTGTTCCAAGGTCGTCAGGTCAATGCGCTCGCGGGCCTGCGGGTCTTCAGGGCGCAATGCTTGAGAAGGCATCCGGTCCCGGGGCACTTGGTTGGCCAGGTGCGCAGCAAGGTCCTTGAGGCCGATGGGTTTGAACAGGCAGTCATCCATCCCCACCTCAATACAGCGGTCGCGTTCCTCGGGCAGCGCGTTGGCGGTTAAACCGAGAATCAACCCCCGCGGCAGTCTTCGAGCCTGCTCCTCATCCCGAATTGCCCGCGCCAGTTCATAGCCATTCATCAACGGCATGTTGCAGTCGGTAATCACCGCGTCAAAATGTTCGGCGCGCCAGGCGCGCAGGCCATGCGCACCGTCCTCGGCATCGGTTACCCGGTGGCCGAGAAAGTGCAATTGCTGGGACAACAGCAAGCGGTTGGCCGGGTAGTCGTCGATCACCAGGATATTCAGGGCCCGCATCGACTCTGCAAGCGACGACTGCACCACCGGTACTTCGTCCAGCGCCGGCAGTGTGGGCAAGCTGACGCGCACCTCAACCTGCGTGCCCTGCCCCAGTGTGCTGGTCAGGGTCAGGCTGCCCCCCATCATTTCGCACAATGTGCGGCTGATCACCAGGCCCAATCCGGAACCCGCCCGGGCCGATTGCGCATTATTGCCAGCCTGCTCAAATGGGCTGAACAGGCGTTGCTGGTCCTGGGCACCGATACCACAGCCGGTGTCCTCGACCCTGAGGCTGACGGACAAGCGTTCGTCAGTGCCATCCGGCTCGGCCGTTAGCCGCAGCCGTACCTGGCCCTCGCCGGTGAACTTGATCGCGTTGCTCAACAGGTTGGAGGCTATCTGCTTGAACCGCAGTGGGTCGACCAGCACCTGGCGGTTGGCAGCCGCGTCCAGATCGAGGACCAGGCGCAGCTGTTTCTGCCTGGCCAACCCTTCGAAAATCCGCGCCACCGACTCCACCAATTCGCGCAGGTTGGCGCGCTCCGGTGCTAGGGACAGGCGCCCCGATTCAATCCGTGCAATATCCAGGATGTCGCCGATCAGGTCCAGCAAGCCTCGCGCAGCACCTGAGGCGACATCAATTGAGAAGCGGTCGACAAAGCCTTGATCGGCTTTCTTCAAGGCCAGTTCCAACATGCCGATAATCGCATTCATCGGCGTGCGAATCTCGTGGCTCATGGTCGCCAGAAACGTGGTCTTGGCCAGGTTGGCCGCATCAGCTCCCTGCTTGGCCTCGCGCAAGGCCTCGAGCAGGCTCTGGCGTTCACTGATGTCGATCCAGCCGCCGATCATCCCGGTGACCTGGCCATCGCTGCCGCGATACGGCAGCATCCAGTGATAAATCGTCAGCACATTATCGGGGGCCATGGTCAAGCTGCGGTCCTGCACCCTCGGCACGCCCTCCTCCATCACCTGCAGATAGTCCGCGTGATAGGCCGTCGCCTCACTGACGGTACCCAGCACCCCTTCTAACACCGTCTTGCCGAGCACCACCTCACGGGGCACACCAAAGACTTGCAGGTAACCGCTGTTACACATCATCAACCGCGCCTGGCGGTCACGCACATAGATCGGGTGCGGTGTGCCGTCGATCAGCACGCGCATGAATTCCAGCTGGTCGTTCAGTGCGCTCTCCGCCTGCTTGCGTTGGCGCATCAACACCCGCAAGTACGCGATCCACCCCAGGGCAACCAACAACAACAGTGCCGCCACCGCAAAACCTTGAATAATCACGGTTCGGTTGCGCAGCCAGTAACTGTCATCCACGGCAATTTCGCTGCGCCAGCGATTGGTGACCTCGTCCATTTCTTCGGGAGGAATGCTCAGCAGTGCTTTTTCGAGAATCGAATACAGCTCCAGGGAGCCGCGCGAGGTGGCGAACGCGGTGCGTGCCGATTGCGTACCCACGGTGCTGGTGATGCGTAACTGGTCGCGGTACTGGCGAGAGATCATGTAACGGGCAATGATCAATGAATTGACGGCGGCATCCGCTTTGTCACCGGCAACCAGTGCCATCGCTTCTTGGGCATTGAGCGCCGGCACCAAGGTAATCTGCGGGTACTGCTCGATGAGCAGGTCACGGACCGGGCTGCCCTGGATCACCGCCAGGCGCTTGCCTGCCATATCATCAAGCGTGCCGGGGCCATCGGCGCCGACTCGACTGACCAGCACGTAAGGTGTACTCAAGTACGGGCGGGTAAAGCGCAGTTGGCTTTCACGCTCGTTGCTGGGGGTCAGGGTCACCAGCAGGTCGGCCTCATCACGGCGGACACTCTCAACCATTGCAGCCACCGAGTGCACGCGTTGCACCTCGAACTTCAACCCGGTGCGCAAGGCAACCTTGGCCAGTATATCGGCGCTGATCCCACGAAACTCACCGTCCTCATTGACGAAAGACACGGGCAGGTAGGTGTCATCAATCGCCACCCGCAAATGTGGGTGCGCGCTCATCCAACGCTGCTCGCTGGCGCTGAAATTCAGTGATGTGCGCCCCGGAATGCTGGCGCCGCCGGCACTCCAGCGACGCAGGATACTCATGCGATCGCCGACAGGAATCGCCGCCAAGACACTGTTGAGGATGTGCAGCAAACGTTGATTAGTGCGGTCCACGGCGAATGCAAAGCTGCCGGTTTCCACGGAGGAAAAATCGGCCAACTGCACATTGTTCAAGTAGTTCTTGTTGATCAGGTAGTACGCACTGATCGCGTCGCCCAAATACACATCGGCATTGCCGAAGGCGACGGCGCCAATGGCACTCAACGTCGAGGGGTATAACTGCAGGGTGGCTTTGGGATAAAGCGCCGTGATCACGTCGGGGGGCAGGTAGTGATACAACATGGCGATTTTTTTGCCCGCCAGGTCTCGTGTCAGCGACTGGGCCGCACCGACCTGGGTAACCAGGGTAGGCACGTCCTCGGCGTAAGCGTTTGACAACTGCACCTCGGCATCGGCCGCCTCATAGCCATTGGCGGTGCCGAGCAGGTCGACTTCACCACGTTTGAGCGCTTGAATGACCTCAGCACGGGAGGCGTATCGACGCACTTCCACGCGGGTGCGCAACAACTCACTCAATAGCTGCGCGTAGTCAGCCGTCAGCCCTTCATAGTCACGGCCGTTGTTTGATATGCCAAACGGCGCATAGTCAGGGGCCGACGCTCCCAGCACCAGCCCGCCCTTGCTTCTGAGCCACTCCCAATCCTGTGTGGCCAGGGACACCTCATAACCATCGACATGTGAGCGCCCCAATACACGCAGAGTCTCCACTGGCGCTTGCGCCTCGGCGCCTGCACTCAAGACGCTGCCCAGCAAGATTACTATCCACCCTATGCGCAAGAACACTCCCGTTCAGACCAGGTTATTACGTTTGGCGAAGTCAGCGAGGTATACCACTGACTTGACATTGAGCTTCTCGATCAAGCGGGTCTTGTAGGTGCTGATAGTCTTGTTGCTGAGCAGCATTGCATCGCCGATTTCCTTGTTGCTCAAACCGTGGGAAAGCTGTTGCAAAATGGTCAGTTCACGGTCCGACAGGGACTGGATCAACTGCAGGTCCGTGGCTTCGACATCACTGCGCCGCACCGAACTGGTTGCCAGGTTAGGGAAGAACGTATAGCCGCCCATGACGGCCTCAATCGCCTTGACCAGCTCCTCCAAATCATGGGTCTTGGAAACAAAGCCAGCTGCGCCGGCCTTCATGCAACGCATGGAGTAGAACAGGGCCGACTGAGAGGTCAGCACCAGGACCTTGCAGTTCAGGCCCAGGCCACTGATCCGCGTGATGACCTCCAGGCCATCGAGCTTGGGCATGCCGATATCCAGCACGATCAGGTTGGGTTCATGCTCGCGTGCCATCTGCACTGCATCCACGCCATTATCGGCCTCGGCCACCACCTCAAAGTTTTCCTGCTTCAAGAGCATTTTGACGGAGGAGCGAATAAACGGATGATCGTCCACGACTAACGCTTTAAACATATGAGCCTCTGAACACACCCGGCGCACGCCGGTAACCAGCCGATCCATGGCATTAAAAAACAATAGGGACGATGAATGACCTGCGTAGCTCTCAAAATACACGAGCCTCGTCAAACTGTAGGAGATTTCTCAACTATTTCAGCGAATAACTTTGACCGCCAAACAATTCGCCCGGTGCTCGTCGAGCCAGGGCAACAGGCGGTAACCTGCCATCGGTCGCGCCAGATAAAAACCTTGGCCAAGCTCACACCCCATGGCAACCACCCCGTTTCGGATTTTCTGGCTGCTGACGCCCTCGATCACCAGGCTCATGCCCACTGAAGTAGCCAGTGCCAGGGTGCTGGCGATCATGGCCTGGCTGGCGGGGTCATCCACATGGCGGACAACTTCGCCATCGAGCTTGAGCTGGTTGAACGGTAACCGGCAGAGCAATTTCAGCGAGGAAAAACCCTGGCCAAAATCATCAACGGACAGGCTGCAACCAAGCATTCGCAGGCGCAGCAGGTTTTCCTGGATACGTGGTGAACTGTCCAGCAGGCCGTTTTCCGACAGTTCGAACAGCAAGGTCGACCCAGGAAAACCGTAGCGATCGATGGCCTCTTTTATGCGCCCCACCAGTTCATTGCCAAACAACTGCGAGGCGTGCAAGTTGAACGCCAACTCCAGTTGCACCTGCTGGCGGCGCAGCACGCCCAGCAAACTCAGGCCTTGCTCTAAAAGCTGCAGGAACATTTGGTCGATCAAGTCATACGCCAGCACCGCTGCAAGGAAATCGGCTGGCAGCAACACACCCCGGGCCGGATGCTCCCAGCGCACCAAGGCCTCGACGCCGGCCAGCGCCCCCGTGCGCATCCAGAACTTGGGTTGGAACCAGGCACGAAACTCTCCCAGGGCAAGGCCTCGGCGAATCTCCTCCTCAGTGGGAAGGTTTTTTTGCAGTGGCGCGCACACCACTGGAGACCGGCGGTAGGCATAGCGTAAAAGCATTTTGCGCAACGCCCATAATTGCAACGGAGACCTTAAGACCCCCAGCAGTTGCAAGCCAGACAGTGTGCTCATCGGCACCAGCGCGCGACGCAGCTCCGGCCCCAGCTCACCGCATAAGACCACCGCCTGCACCAGGCCAACCCGACCGGCAATACGCAGAAATTCCAGACAGTCGTAGCCACGATCAGCCAGATCGCAGAGCACGATATCGACCCCACCCGCCTCCTGCATGAGGACCATGGCCTGTTCAGTGTCACCTGCCTGAATGACATCGGGCATGCCCAGTTTGTCGAGCACCTTAATCAGAACGCTGCGCTGAAATTGATGGGTTTCCAAAACCAAAACGCGAGGGTAGGCCATGCTCGTCAATCACTGTGCAGCTGCGAAGACGCTGATAGTGGCGGGTCGCGGTCAGACTCAGCGAGAGAAGCATCCCCTTGACTCGTAGGAAATTTCCGACGGAAGCCAGCGATGCGGAAATTGGCCAACCCTCCTCATCGGTCGCCGTCATCCAGCGAACTCAGCCCTGCGATCAACGCCTCAAGCACTGCGCGAACCCTGGGCTGCGCGTGACGGTTTGCAGCCCAGGCCAGTTGATCTCAAAGCCCGTGATCGCCAGATGCGGTAATACCTCGGCCAGATCGATAGCCGCATATTCGACCAGCCGCGTGTCGGGGTGGCTCAACAGGCGCTCACTGCGCGCCAGGTGATCCATGCCTTCAAGATAGCAATGCGCGTAATGTTCGGTGTGCTCCAGCACGTGCTCCACGTTCGGCAAAACGGCTTTGTAGATCTGCAACAGGGCCGTATCGGCATCGAGCGTGCCGGGCGGCTTCGCCTGTGCCGCCAGCGCGTTAAAGGTAAAAGCCGTCCTCAGCGCCTGGGGTGACGTGCCCCTGGAGAAGTCGCCGAGCCTGGCTACATCGATCAACAATTCCTGGTGCCGCAGCGCGCTGGCAGGCGCCAGAAACGCATAAATGGAGGCCAGCCCATCCAAGTCAAAGTGATCGCAGGTGACAATGCTCGCCCCGTCCACGCCAGCGCCTTCGCGCAGACAGTGGAAAGCACTTTGCGTTGACAGGTTGGCTTTATAACGCGCTGGTGTGTGGTTCGATGACCAATGTGAAAGGGTCAGTAATGTCGCTGCGTTATCAATCGAATCCAGTGAGATATTCGGCACCTGGGCGGTTTGCCCCAGCGGTAAATACCGGAACGGGCTGTCACGGTCGATACCGATGGCGCTGGGCAAATCAATGAAGTGGTTGTTGATGATCCCGATCGCCCGCCCGCCCAGCACTCTGGTTTCAAGGTTCAGCAGCTGTGCAGCAAGAACTGCAGCTATTGCGCGCCGCCATGGGCGACAGCGCCAGGGTCGAGCGCTGCGAGCACCTGATCTCCGGGGATCGGCGCGGCGTCTATAACATTCAGCCCCGCCAGTGAACCTCGGTGGCTCCAGCGACCATTGCCCCCAAAGGCATTAGCTCATGCCACCTGCACAGGGGTCGCAGACGTTCGGTTCAGCCAACCACCTGCACCCGCGGGCCTCGGCGCGACACATTCAACGCCACCCCCAACGCCAACACCGCCATCACAATCCCCGCAAGAAACCCACCGCTATACCCCGCCTGAGCCGTCAACCCAACGAGCAACGTCGAAGACAACATCTCGCCCAAATCCCGCGTGCTTTGCACAGCCGTCATGTCCGTGCCCGCCTGATCACTTTGGGCGGCAAAGGCCATGGACGCGGTCATGATCACCACCGACGTGGCGCCGGTGGCAAACGAGCCCAAACCCACCGCCAGCCAGATCAAGCCAGTCTGCGTGGCAAGCAGGCCGGTGGCTTGCAACAGCCAGGTCAGTGCGGCCACGCCAGCCATGCCCACCGCCAGGATGAAGGTCGGCCACAGGCCCAGCACACGAATCAGCCAAGCGCCGCCGCCGCAGCCGAGCACGACAGTGACCGTGCCGCCGCTCATGCCCAATTGGCCGATGGCCTGTAGGGACCAACCGGCGTCATTCAGGAACAGTTTGGACAAGCCGAACCCCGAGACCGAGGTCATTGCCGACAGCAAGGCCAGCACTACCAGCGAGACTGCCTTGGGCCGTTTGATAAACCGCCACAACGAGGCGTGGGCCACGTCCGGCTGTTTGTCCTTGGCCGGTGCGACGTGCAGCCAACCGACGCACACCAGACTCAGCAACGGCACCAGCGCCAGCACACTGAATGCCGTGGTTTGCCCCAGGTAGCCACTGAGCAGCAAGGTGCCGGCGCCGCCGACAAAAAAGCCGACCATGGTGCCGCCGACCTGAATGGCGTTGATGCGCGCGAGCATGTTGCCGGTGAAGTACTCGGCGGCCATGCCGTCGGTGGCGATGTCCTGGGTGGCGCTGGCCAGCGAGGCGACAATCAGCAAGCCCACGGCGATGCCTGCGGTTTCCACACTCAGGCCGATGCTCGCCAGGGTGGCGATGCACAGCAGCACCAGAATCTGCATCGGTATGATCCAGCTGCGCCGCCGTCCCAGGCGCGGGCTCCAATGGTTATCGACCTGGGGCGCCCAGATGAACTTGATCACCCACGGCAGGCCCACCAACGGCAGGAATGCCAGCGCATGCAGCGCGGCGCCGTCATGGCGCAGCAGGGTCGGCAAGGCGTCCATCGCGATGCCGAAGCAAATGCCCTGGGACAGGTACAACAGGGCGAAGGTCAACACCATGCGCCAATGTTTCAACAGATCCAACATACGAGTCTCCCCTCAGGCAACGTTAGCGGCGGCAACCCGTGCCGCACGCGTAAAAGCAATCAAACGGCGCAGTGCCAACAAGGCACTGGCGCCACACAGCAACAACACAAGATCAATCGGCCATAGCGGCAGGCTGCCGTGCTTCAAGCTCCCCGCCAGGTGCAGCACACTCGCCGCGACAAAGGCCAAACCCGCCACGGCCAACAACAAGTGCAGCGGTTGACGGTTTGGCGGGACGACACACGCGAGCAACACGCCCAGTTGCCGATACCCAGCGCCCCGGCGCACAGCAACACGGCAGTGGCCGTCAGCAAGCCGCCGCCACCACCGACCACCAGGCGCAACAGCACCTGCCAACCGGCGCCAGCCTTCAGGCGGCGGCGTTCCAGCCACAGGTAAACACCGCTGAGCACCAGCACCGCCGCTGCCAAGGCCATGGCGAAATGCACCGCACGCAGCAGCGGCCCGGCATAAGGCACCCAGCGGTAGTCGGCAAAGTGCAGCGGCTGTACCGCAATGAACGCCTGCAACCACAGGCCGCGACCGCTGGCACTGCTGGTGCCCAAGGCGAGGCCGTCATCGCCGCGATAGGTGTGGCGTTCAAATACGGCGGTGCTGGGCACGCCTTGTTGGATGCCGCTGACTTCCACCCACGCGCCCGGCTCGCCCCAGTGGTGCAAGGCGAGGTTTTGCGCAAAGAAACCCGGATGGGCGACGGCGTCCCGGCGCAGCAACTGATCGAGATCAACCGGTGCCGCCCCCGCCTGTGGGCTGACCTGCGGCGGTGCGCCCAGCAACTGCATAAAGGCTTGCTGCGGCGCGCCTGAAAACGCCTGCCCCGCCAAGCCCAGCGTGCCCAGCGCGCCGAGGCCGGACAGCGCGCCGGTCACGCCGAACAACAGCAGCCACGGCCCGCACCAGCGGCCGATCAGGCTGTGCAAGTCATGGGCGAACACCCGCGCACCACGGTCACGACGCAGGCGTTTGAGGTCTTGCAAACGCCCACTGTGCAATGCGCTGCCCGCCCAGATCATCAGCAACAGCACCACGCCCAGCAGGCTGACCAGAATCCTTCCAGGGAAGCATATGAACAGGCTTTTGTGCAGGTTGAACAGGATGTCAGCTGCGTTGCCCGACGCCAGTTCACGACCATTGGCCGGGTCCAACGCGACACTGCAATCCTTGGGCGACCCGCACAGCTCGACCACCGAGTGGCTGCGATCCGGCAGGCGAATGCGCAATTCACCCAATCCCAGGCCACGCTCACCGGCGATATCCAGCCATTGCGCCAGCGGCAACGCCGGGCCTTGCGCCAGCGCCGCCGGGCCGCGAAACCAGGCGCGCAGGTCTTCATGGGCCATGCTCCACGCGCCGCTCAGCAGGATCACAAACAGCACCACGCCAAACACGCCACCCACCCCGGCGTGCACGCGCTGCACAAGCGCCCTCGGTGCGCCCATCATGACCAAGTTCCATCCCACAGCAGCCAGGGCGTAAACAGCAGCAGCCAGGCACTGGAGCGCAACACCAGCCGCTTGCGATCCGGTGCTAGCAGCGACCACAACAGCACCGTCACCAAAAAGCCCAAACCCAGGAACACCCCGGCATACAGGCGCTCCAACCCGCCGCCCCACGGGTAATGCCGCGCCAGCAACACCGCCAGTTGCAAGCTGCTGAGCACACTGCCGGCCAATGCCAGGCTGATGCGTAGCGGCCAGGGGCCAAGCATCAGAACGTGCCTCGCAAGGTCATGTTGAGGCTGCGCGGCTCGCCGTAGCGGTTGTTCCAATTCACGTTGGACAGGCTCTGGTAGTACTTGCGATCCGCCAGGTTGTTGCCATTGACCGAGGCCGTCCAATGGTCATCGATACGGTAGGCGACCCGCGCATTCAGCAAGGCATAACCGCCCTGTTCCAGCGTCACCGCGCCGGATTGTGCGCTGTAATCACTTTGCGCCTGCACACCGGCGCCGACGCTCCAGCGCTGGTCCTGCCACGGCAATTCGTACTGGGTCCAGATCCGCGCCATATGGCGCGGGGTGAACTCGGCATAGCGTTCGCCCGAGGCGTTGGTGGTGTCCTTGAGGTACTCGGTGGTGGTGTAGGTGTAGCCGGCGGAGACGTTCCACTGCGGGGTGATATAGCCGGTACTTTCCAGCTCGAAGCCCTGGCTGCGCACTTTGCCGCCACTGATGTAATAAGTGTTTGGCCCCGCACCGGGGTGCTCGGGGTCCACCTGTGGGTTGTTTTCCAAGTCGATACGGAAGACTGCCAGCGACACATTCAAGCGGCCATCGGCCAACTCGCCCTTGATCCCGGTTTCGTAGGTCTTGCCCTCGACCGGCTTGAGCAGGTCGCCGCTCCAGGTTTGCCCGGTCTGCGGCTGGTACACCTCGGCGTAGCTGGCGTACCACGACCAGTTCTGCGCGAAGTCCCAGATCAGGCCACCATACGGCGTGATTTCGCGGCCAGGGGTGAAGTGGCTTTTCGGCGCGTCCTGGTCCCACCAGCTGGCGCGGCCACCGATCACCAACGTCAACGGGTCGAACAATTTGTAGCGGGTCAGCGCGTAGACGCCCTTGGAGGTGGTGGTGGTCGAACCCGGCGAGGTGTAGGCGCCAATCCCGGGGTTGGGCACGCTGCTCGGGTCCCAGCGATACACGTTCACCGGCAGATTCAGGGCCGTGGTGAACGGTGCGGTGTGCTGCTCGGTCTCACCCTGACTGTAATGGGTGCCCAGCAGCAACTCATGGCTGCGCCCGAACAACGAATACGGGCCGTTGACCGAGGCATCCACGCTCTTCTGGGTGCTGTTGAATTTGTACGCGCCGCTCATCAAGCTCGCACCGTCGCCGGTTTGCGGGTCGATGGCACCATAGGCACCGGCATACCGCAGGCTGGAGTCGGCGTCCTGGTATTCGGCCGCGACCTTGGCTTTCCAGTCGTGATCGAGTTGCTGCTCGAGGGAGCCGAACACCCGGCGCGTGGTCCACTTGAAGCGGTCCCAGTCCACATCCAGGTAGGTGGAGCGCGGCAGGTTCAGGCTCGAACCGTCCTTGGCCATCGGCACGCCGGCCATGTTGGTCACCGAATCGATGGTCTGGTATTGCGCCCCCAAGGTCAGCAGCGTGTCGGGGCTGAGGTCGAACTCGGTGATGCCGTAGAGCAACTGCGTGTCTTGCTTGCCGACGTCGTAAAAATAGTCGCGGTCCTCATAAGCCGCCACCACACGCCCGCGCACGTTGCCGGTTTGCGTCAACGGCCCGCCCACATCCACTTCGCCACGGTAGCGGTCCCAACTGCCGCCGCTGAGCAAGGTGCTGGCGGCGAATTCCTTTTGCGGGCGCTTGCGCACCAAGTTGACCGTGGCCGCCGGGTTGCCGCTGCCGTGCAGCAAACCGTTGGAGCCACGCAGGATCTCGACGCGCTCGTACACCGCCATGTCCTGCGGCGAGCTGGCGGTTTCACCAAGCATCGCCGGTACGCCATCGAGTTCGAAGGAGTTGATCTTGAAGCCGCGCACGTAGTACGCGGTGGTCAGCAACTGGAACGGCTGCACCGTCACGCCGGTGGCCTGCTGCATCACTTCGTCGAGGCTGAACAGGTTTTGCTGCTCGATGCGCTCGTGGTCGATCACACTCACTGACTGCGGGGTTTCACGCAGCTTGAGCGGCAGCTTGCCGATGCTGGTCACGCCCGGCGACGTCACATCGCCGGAGATGTCCTCACCGGCAATTTCGACATTGCCCAACTGCACGGCGGCAATCGCCTGCGCCAATGGGCTCAACCCCAATACCAGCACAATCCCCAAGTGTGCCCCGTTACGCTTGAAACCCCGCCCAACCTTTGCTGCTCCCCGGTGTGACATTGCCCCGCCCCATTATCGATAATAATTCGCATTAGTATCGTTTAAACGAAGTAAGCGACTTTTCGATTTAGGGACTTTTTCAATTGATGCCCGGCGCTTCATCACACGCGATGTTGTTCAACAAACCGTGCATACCACGGATGGGTGGCCAGCAGATGCTCATGACTGCCGCAACCGCTCACACAACCGCCCTCCAGCACCAGAATCTGATCGGCATTGCGCACCAACACCGGGTTATGCGACACCAACACCAACGTGCGCCTGCCATGCAACGCCTGCAGGCTGCGATTGACCCGCGCCTCACTGCGCGCATCGAGGCTGGCAGTCGGTTCGTCAAGCAACAGGATCGGCGCCTGCGACAACAACGCCCGTGCCAGGCCAACCCGTTGCCGCTGCCCACCCGACAGCAACGCACCGCCCGGCCCCACTTCACTGTGCCAACCCTCCGGCAGGCTGGTCAGCACCTCATCCAGTGCCGCGTCCGTGGCGGCTTGCTGCAGTTGCGCAGGCGTGGCGTGCGGCCGTGCCATACTCACATTCCACAGCACGCTGCCGGCAAACAGGCCGCCGTCCTGGAAGACTTGGGTCATGTGCTCGGCCAAGGTGTGTTCGCTTAAGCTGCGAATGTCCACCTGGCCGAGGCGCACTTCGCCGGTCTGTGGGTCCATGCCCCGACCGAGCAGCGCCAGCAATGTACTTTTGCCCGCCCCCGACGGGCCGACGATCGCGGTGAACGTACCCGCTGCGCAATGCACGTCGAGGTCTTTTAGCAGGTGCTCGCCGCCTTCGCCGAAGCTGTTCAAGCACTGCCCCTCCAGGCTCGCATCCTGGGGTTGCTCGCCGGGTTGCGGGCTGTGCAGCGTCGGTGCCGCGAGTACCGCCAGCGCTTGGGACAATGCCTGCCAGGCCATGCGCAAGGCCTGATCCAGGTAAGCCAGTTGCGACAACGGCTCGATAAAACGCACCAGCAACACCAGCACGGCCACCAGCAATACGCCAGATAAATGCCCTGCCGCGACAGCCAGCACGCCACCGGCCAGCACCAGCGAAAACACCAGTTGCACCGCCGTCGTAAAGCCCAGGCCTGCGGGTAACGCGCGGCGGTTGAGTCGCCGTGTGGCCTGGTGCTGCTCGTGCAAAGCCGCGCGCAAGGCCAACTGGCCCTGGCTGGCGTCGCCGGCGCTGCGGATCAACGCCTGCTGCTGGGCGAAGGTTTGCAACAGCTGCGCCGCGTGGCGATCCACGGCCTGACGCTGCTGCTCTAGCTCCAGGCTGCGCCGCCCGGCCCAACGCAACAGGGCAAACAGCGGCAGATAGGCCAACACCAACACCAGCGCCAGGCGCGGCTCAATAAAGAACAGCCCGAGCACCACCACCGTGGGCGTCACCAATGCGCTCACCAATGGCGTCAGCAAGTGCGCGGGAATGCCCATGCTGTTGAACACCGGCCCGCGCACCAACCCTTCCAGCTGGCCACGGCGGGTCAACGGCAAACGCGGCAGATGCTGCACCAACTGCGAGACCAGGCTCGCCGCCAACCCTGCACCCGCCAGGTAACCGCGCCGCTGCGCGACATAACTGACAACCGCCTGAAGCAGCGTCAGCCCCAGCAACAACAGCACGCTTTGCTGTACAGCCGCGCCCTCAAACCAAGCCAATATCAGCGGCACCAGCGCCAGGCCGGCCAAGCCATCCAGTACGGCGGCCAGCAGCATCCAGCCCAAGGCCCCGCGTAGTGCGCGCCGAGCCAGTTCGGGCAAATGATGCAACGGCGTAAAAAAACTCATGACACAGGCTCCAGTTGATCAGCGTTCAAGGTTTGCTCGTTCCAGAGCTGGCGGTACAGCCCGTCCAAGGCTAAAAGCTGCGCATGGCGCCCGCGCTGCACAATGCGGCCTTCACACAGCACCAGAATCTGCTCGGCATGGCGGATCGTTTCCAGGCGATGGGCGACGATCAGCCGCGTACGCCCGGCCGCCTCGTCTTGCAGCGCGGCACGTAAAGCGCGCTCGGTGTGTGGGTCGGTAGCGGATGTGGGTTCGTCGAGCAACATGACCGGCGCGCTCGACAGCAGCGCCCGCGCAATCGCCAGGCGCTGCAATTCGCCGCCGGACAAGCGCACGTCTTCGTCCACCACGCTGGTGTAGCCCTTGGGCAAACCCATGATCCAGCTGTCCAGGCAGGCGGCCTGGGCGGCGGCGCGAATCTGCGCCTCACTGGCGTTTGGTTGGTACAGCGCGATGTTCTGCGCCAGCGACAAGCGCAACGCACCCGCGTGCTGGAACACCAGCGCCAACTGCTGCTGCAATTGGCGGCTGGCAATCTGCCGAACATCCACCCCGCCCACGCGGACTTGCCCGCTGCTCACGTCCATAAAGCGTGCGATCAACCCGGCCAAGGTGCTTTTACCCGCACCGGACGGGCCCACCAACGCGGTGGTGGTGCCGGGCTCCAGACGCAGATTGATCGACTGGAGTATCGGCACGTCACCCTGGGAAAAACTCACATCAAGCATCTCCACACTGGCGTCGCGAGGTGATTGCGGCGCGTCGGGTTCGCTCAGCGGCGGCGTACTCAATACCGCCTGTAAACGCCGGGCACTTTCGCGCGCTTTGTTCAGCGCATCGAACCCATGCCCCATCGCCAGCACCGGCGCGGCCATGGCGCGCACCAACAGCACGAAACCGCAGACCTGCGCCGCGCCCACGTCAGCCACCCCCACCAGCAATGCGCCAAGCACCACCCACGCCAACAGCCACGGCGCGCTGAGCAGCACTTGAATCAGCGCCGCCAGGTGCCCGGCACGGCTCACCCAATGGCTGAAGCGCTGGTCAAATTGCTGCACCGCCTCCTGCACGCTGCGATGAATGCCCGCATCCGGAAATTGCCGCACCAGGCCCAAGTTGCCGGCGAACTGGCTGTAGTCGCTGAACAAGCGCTGGATCGCGCCATTGCGCTGTGCGACATCTTCACGGTAATGCGCCGAACCCAGACGCCAATAGCCCAGCACACCCAACACCAGCGGCACCAGGCACCACAGCGCCAGTGCGCTGTTGCTCCACAACAAATACGCGAAGGTTGCCAGGGGAATCAGCAGCAGGTTGACCAAGTCAGTCGGCGCATGCCCAACCAACTGATGCAGCGCCCGCACATCCTGCTCGGCATAACGGGTCACGCCTTCGGGCCCCAGCCGTGCAAACCAGCCCAACGGCAGCCGTTGCAGGTGCTCGGCCAGGCGCACGCGCAGGCGGTCGCACAGGTCAGCATCGACCTGATGCGTCAGGTGCAGGGCCAGGGTCTGGCCGCACAACCACAGCGCAGACGCGACCACCGCCAGCACCACCCAGGCCATTGTCGAAGGTGCCAGCGGCGGTGCCTGGCGCAGGCTGTCGGCCAATTGCGCCAAGGCAATCAGCGGCAGCAGTGAGCAAATACCGGCGACCGCCTGCAAGGCAATTGCCAGGCATAAGCGCCCGCGAAACGGGCGCAACAGTTCACTCAAGTGGCTCATCGAGCGTGCTCCAAGGCCTGGGCCAGGCTGGCGGCAGGCAACGTCAGTGGCGGCTGCTGCGGAAAGCCGAGCGCCGCCGTGAGCTGTTGCCACAGCCCGAGCACTTCCACGCTGCGCTGTTGCAGGCGCGCGAGCCCGGCGCCGGTAATCAGCGGCTGCACTGCACGAGCCGCCGCCGCGGGCCAAATCCTGCGGTACACCTGCGCCCAATCCGGCGCGGCGGCTTCCAGCACTTCGGCGCACGGCAAGGGCTCACTGGGCAACGGCCCACTGGCCAGGGGCCCGAACAGGTCAAACAGACCGTCGGCGTCTTCCGTCGGCGCACGTACAGCGGGCATCCACAGCAACGGCCCATGGGGCGATGCCAACAGCAAGGTGCCGCTGTCGGTGGCGATGCTGAGGCGCTGCAGCAGCTGCATGCGCCCGTCATCATTGGCCGCCAGCTCATTGAGCACGCGCAGCGACACCGGCACCTGCGCCATCACCAGGCTGATATCGCGCCAGGCCGACAGCGGCGGCGCCACGCAATCGAGCGACCACGGTCCCACCGACTCCAACACCGCCGCCAGCACGTCCAGCGTCGCGTAGCTGACCTGCACCGCGCAGCTGGCGTCGATATGGCGAATGCCTTGCTGGCGATGCAGTTGCCGCGCCAGCTCGATAAACCGCGCCACGCACGGCAACTGCGGGTAGAAACTGTTGAGCAGGCAACGCCGTTGCAGGCGGTTCGCGGTGCGCAGCACGTCGTGCAGTTCTTGGGGCAGCAACGGGTGTTCGATCAGCACATCGATGCCCCGCTCCATCAGCGCCTGCGCCAGGGCCGGCCCCTGCTCGCCGCGCGCTGCACCGCCCACCGCAACGCACGCCAGGCGCGTATCCGCAGGCACTTGGTCCAACGCATCGAAACTCGGCACGTGCAAATGACGCGCCAGCGCCTGGGAGCGACGACTGCCCTGCCCCAGCACACCGACCAGTTCCAGGTGTTCAGCGGCGGCGACACCCGCTGCGTAAAACTGGCCGAAGCGCGAGCCGACCACCAAGGTTTTCAAACGGGGCGTCATGGGTATTCCTCCAGCAAATAAGCACTCAGGCCGGCGTTCAAGCACTCGAAATGATTGCCGCGCAGGGTTGCTACCGTCAGCGGGCCCAGCGACGCCGCCTGCCACCAGGCCTGCAAACTGGCCTGGTGATCGGGGATCATCGGGTTGGCAACACTCGGCACAAACAAGCGAATGGCGCCCACGTACGGCGCGCCATCGCTGTAGTGACTGGCATGAACGGAATGCACAAACACCCGATACAACTGCTCATCGGCGATGCCTTGGGCGGCCGCGAGCACGCGGGCTTTGAGCAAGCCCACGTCCAGGTTAAGAGGCGCCGACTGTTGCAGTTGCTCAGCAGACGGCAAACCGAGTGCCGCGGCGTCCAGCCCCAAGGTGGCCGCGAAGCTGTGGAGCATCAGTAATTCATCGCCCACGAGGTAGGGAATGCGGTAGCTGGAAACAATGTCCAACTGACGCACCTCGGCGCCCAGTTGCAGCAAGGCCTTGGCCAGCTCCAGGGCCACCAGACCACCGGAGCAATAGCCGAGCACATCGAAGCTGCGTCGGCCGCTGTCCCACAGGGCCTGGGCGTAGCGTTTGCCCAAGGTCGCGTTGATATGCTCCGGTGGCAAGCTCAGGTAGTCGTCGCTGTCGTGCACCGCCAGCCCCAGCAACGGGCCGCTATCGGCCAGTTCGGCGATCAACCCGCGATACGGCAATAGCGTGCCGAGCCCTTCGTGCACCAGCACGCGCGCGGTGCCTTCGCCGCCGATCAGTTCGGTTAAAGCATCCACGCGCCTACGCCCGCCTAGCGGTGCGCGGCGCGTATCAAGCGTCGCGGGCGCGGTCGGCGTTTCACTGCTCGATTCACTGCGCAAACGCTGGGCCAAGCCTTCCGGGGTCGGCTGGCTCAGCGCCCAGCGCAACAGACGGTCGAAAGGTTGCGCCTGGGCCAACGGCTCCTGTTCGCGCAGGCCCGCGATCAACTGCGCGATGAGCAACGAGTCGCCGCCGGCCGCAAAGAAATCCTGATCCGCAGGCAACCCGCTGCAATCAAGCACCCGCTCCCAATGCAGGATCAGCTGCTGCACCAGCTCATCCGCCACTTCAGCTTTCGCGCGGCGCACCGGTTGCAACTGGCGTTGTTCGGCCTGGGTGGTCAAGGCACGCCGGTCGATCTTGCCATTGGCGGTGACCGGCAACCGGTCGAGTACGCGCACTTGCGCCGGCACCATGTAACGCGGCACCCGCTCGGCGATGAACGCCAGCAAGGTCTCTGGGCTGAGTAACGGCCGGTCGGTTTTTACCCGTGCGACCAGCACGTCGTAACCCAGCAGGTTCAACACAATGCCCGCCGGCGCCAGCGCTTGCGCCTGATCGCCCGGCTCGCTGTTCAGCCATGCCAGCCACTGGCCGGTGTGCACGAACAGCTGCCCATTGGTCGCGCGTATATCCTCGGGCGTCTCCATCATCAGGCTTTGGCTGATGCTGATTTCTCGGTGTTCGCGCGTCAGCTCCTGGATCACCAGCCACGCGTCGGCCTGCAACAGTTGGCGTAGCCCGGCCAGCAGGCGGGGTGTGTCCAAGGCATTGTTGAGTGCGCCCGAGCTCAGCAGCAGGTCCACGGAACCGGCGGGCAAGCCCTGTTCGCAGGTGGGCTTGTTCATGTCGAACGGCATGAAGCGCACCCATGGATACGCAGCAAAACGCTCGCGCGCCGCGTTAAGGAAGTAGCTCGACACGTCGGAAAACACATAGTCGATCTGCACCCCGGTCGCTACCAAGGGCGCCAGCGCAGGGATAATCAGCGCGCTGGCCGCGCCAGTGCCGGCGCCCACCTCCAGGATGCGCCAGCGGCGTTGTTGCTGGCGCGAGACAATCGCGTTCACCGCCTCAGCCATGGCGCGGTGCAACACCTGGGCATGCTGGCCACGGCTGTACATGGCCTGGGCAATGTGCGCCGAGCCCTGCGGGAACATCAGGCTCGCCGGGCTCAGGCGCCCGTCGAGTTGCTCGGCCAGGCGAGTCGCGCTGCCGCGCAGATAGTCCACCAGTTCCACCGGCCACAGGTGGGGCGGCGCCAGTCGGGCGAACTGCGCCCAGGCCTCGTCTTGATCCAGGTCGGCTGACTGGCAGTGCCAGCCGTCACCATCGATGTGCAGATAGCCGCTGTCGACCAGCAACGTCAGCCAGTGTCGCAACAAGCGCTGCTGGGCAGCTGTAATGTTCAACGCCTGACACAGCGACGCAAAGGCCACGTGTTGCCCGGGCACCAGCACACCACTGCTCGCCAGCCATTGCAGCAGCGAGGCGTCTGCGGCCCGGTCCAAAGCAGCCAGTGCGGCCTCGATGTCAGCACGCGGGCCGAAATCGGCGTGTTCAAGTGTGTGACACGGCTGGCGCATGACCTCGTTGAGTTCATCGCGCAAATGGGCCGCAGGCGCAGTGGTCTGCAAGGTGACGAAACTGCACAACGACCGTTCATGACGCTCGCCCAGCAATACCGTGGTACTCGCGCCAATCTGCGGGTGGGCCAGCCACGCCGCATCGACTTCCGCCAGTTCGATACGGTGGCCGCGAATCTTCACCTGGTCATCCTGGCGCCCTAGAAACTCGATCAGGCCGTCATCACTCAGGTAACGCCCTTGGTCGCCGGTGCGGTACAGACGGCGCCCGCTGGCGTGGGTGATAAAGCGTTCGGCGCTGCGCTGCGGGTCTTCGGCGTAGCCTAAGGCCAGGCCGAGGCCACCGATATGAATCTCGCCGCGTACGCCCACCGGGCATTGGCGGCCGAGGCTGTCGAGCACCTCCAGGGTCTGGTGCTTGAGGGCGCGGCCGTAGGGAATGCTCGGCAAGGTCGTGTCCGCCGGGCGGATGGGATGTTCCACCGACCAGATCGCTGCTTCGGTGGCGCCGCCCAGGCTGAACAGTTGGCTGTCGGGCCAGCGTTGCCACCAGCGCGTGGGCAGCGTGGTAGGAATCCAGTCGCCCGACCACATCACACAGCGCGGCCCGGGAATTGCCGCCGGCTCGGTCTCCAGGTAATCCACCAGCATCTGCCCCTGGGCCGGTACCGAGTTCCACAAGGTGATGGCGTGTTCGCGCATCAATTGCGCCCAATGCGACGGGTCGGCGCCGCGCGCAGGATCGGGCAGTGCAACCTGCGCGCCGACGGCTGTGGCACCGAAGAAGTCGTACACCGACAGGTCGAAACTCAACTCCGCCAGGCCCAGCACGCAATCGTCGGCCGTCACCGCGTAACGCTGGTTGATGTCGTCGAGGGTGTTGACCACCGCGCCGTGGCTGAGCATCACGCCCTTGGGTGTGCCGGTGGAGCCGGAGGTGTAGATGATGTAGGCCAGCTCCTCGGCAGCGACCTCTAACGGTTCGCGGGTTGGCCAGTGCTGATCGGCGTAGAGGCTGTCGATGGCAATGCGTGGCAGCGCCAGCGTGTCCGGCAGACCCTGCGCTTGCAGGGTGATCACCGCTGCAATACCAGCATCGCGCAAGATCGCTTCACGGCGCAGGGCCGGCTGGCGAATGTCCACCGGCACATAGGCGGCGCCCATCTGGGTAATGCCCAACACCGCCATCAGTTGCCAAGCGCTTTTAGGCAGCATCACCGCCACCCGCGCACCGCGTGCAACGCCGAGCTGTTCAAGCGCTCCGCGCACAACCGCGGCGTGTTGAGCGACTTGGCGATAGCTGTAGCGGCCGTCGCGGTCGCTGATCACCGGGGCATCCGGTGTGCGCAGTGCTTGTTGGGCGAAGCCTGTGGCGATGTTGCGCGCCGGGGCACTGGCCCGGACCTGCGGATTGGCCCGTTGCGCAGGCAGCACAATGTCGCCACGAGCCTGCCACACGTGCGGGTCAACGGCCAGGCGGCGCAGCAGGTCGACGTAGGCGTCGAACATCTGCGCAGCCATGCCCTGCGGCAGCACGCCGACGCGCACGTCCCAGCCAATCTGCAAACCGCCGTATTGGTCGCTGACTTGGCAATCGATCCACACCTGCGGGGTCTGGCTGATCATGTAGGTGGGCGGCTGCAACAGGCGCCCGGCATCGCCGAGCAAGCGCTCGACGCTGCCAATGCCACTGGTGAACACCACTGGCATCAGGTCGGCGCCACGCCCTTGTACCCGGGCCAGTTCGCGCAACACGTCAACGCCGGTGAAGCGGCTGTGATCAAGGTCATCGAACAGCTGCGCGCCGATACGCCGCGCGCGCTGCACAAAACTTGCGCCATCGGCGCCGTGCACGGCGAGCAGGCTCAGGGCGGTAAAGTCGCCGATCACCTGGCCCAGTTGTGGGTGCAAATTGGGCCGGTTAAGCACGGTGAGGTTCAGGCAAAAGTCCGCGCTTTGGCTCCAGCGCCCGATCACCTCGGCGAACGCGGCCAGGGTCACGCCCGCCGCACTCAGGCCTTGGGCGCTGGCGAGGGAACACAGTGCGTTCCAATGCTCGATGCTCAGTGCGCCATGGTGATGATCGAAACGCATGGAGTTCAGGCCCGCGTGCTCACTCAGCGGCAGGTCGGGGCGCCCGGGCAACTTGTCCAGGCGTGCCAGCCACCAGGCTTTATCGGCGTGCCAGGCAGCGCTGTTGCGGGCTTGCTGTTCGTGCTCGAGGTAGTCGCGAAACGTCGCCTCCAGCACCGGCCAATGGCGCGTTGGTTCCAGATAGCGCTGGTGCAGTTCCACCAGCAACAGTTGCAGGCTGGCATAGTCGAGCAAGGTGAAATCCACCGAGCAATGCAGCACGGCCTGCTCACGCCCCAGGGTCACTTCGGGCAGCAGGATCGGCCATTGATCGAGGGCATGGCAGGCATGGTCCAGGCGTGTACGCACCGCGTGCAGGTGGGCGTCGAAGGCTTCAGTGCTGGCCTGACGCAGGTCATGCACTGGCAATTTTTGCCACGCCACCTGGGCCTGCACGCATTGGCGGCTGTTGTCCTGGACGACCGCGCGCAGCATCGGGTGGCGCTGCACCAGAGCGTTCCAGGCCTGCGTCAGTTGTTCAGTGTCGACATTCGCCGGCCACGGGTATTCGACGTACAAGTGGCAGGCGTTGCCGCCGTAGTCGAACGCCGGGTTGCGCCCCAGCACATAAGCGCCCTGCACTGCGCTCAAGGCGAAGGGTTGCAGCGCATGTTCCGGCAGCGCTCGCCAGTCTTGCGGCGAGAGGTGCACCATCAACGCCTCACGCTGGGCGCGAATACGCTCGGCCAAGGCTGAATCCAAGGCACCTTCAGGCGCGCGAAAATGCAGTTTGCCTTCGGTGGCCCAGAGTTCGATCTGGCGTTCGCGGCAGATGTGCAGCAGATCATCCAGGCTCATAACACGCCCTCCTCGATGGCCACGTCATTGCTACGCACCAGCAGCGCGGCCATGCCCGCGAGCGTCGGTTGCAGATAGAAATCGCTCATGCGCAGGCTCACGCCCAGCCGTTCGCGCACGCTGGCGAGCAACCGCGTGGCCAGCAGGCTGTCGCCGCCGAGGCTGAAGAAACTGGCTTGGGCGCTGTGCACCGGCCGCCCCAGGATGGCTTCCCAGCAGGTCGCCAGCGGCAGCAATTCGCAGCTCAGTGCGGCGCCTTCATTGTTGATGGGTTGCCTGCGTTGCAAAGCGTCGCCGAGGCTGGCTTGCAGGCGCGTACGGTCTATTTTGCCGTTGGCATTCAGGGCAAAACGCGGCACGCACCACAGGTGTTCGGGGCGCATCGCCTTGGGCAGGCGTTGTTGCAGCCAGTGGTTGAGGCTTTCGCAGGTCAAGGATTCTTCGGCTGCCTGGGCGCTCACCAGCAGCATCGCGGGGTTTTGCCACAGGCTCTGCAGGTGGGTGAAGCCGCTCTGGCCGAGCAGCCGCGTCAGTGCCTCGGTGCCCGGCAATAGCGGCTCACGCTCATCCAGCAATGCCGCACTGACCAGCCGTAATGGCGAGTCACGCAGCAGGTCGGCCAACAACAGTTGGCCGTGCGGTTTGAGCAGTGCCTGCGCCAGGTTCAAGCCGTCAGCCGGCTGGGCATAACTGTGCAACGCCGCGAAGCTGATCACCACGTCGTACTGCGACCAGTGCTCGGCAGGCAACACACCGTCTACCAGCAGCTGGCTCGCCACGCGCTGGCGCTTGCCGGCACTGGCGGCCAGCAGCCCCGGGCTGGTCTCGAACAAGGTCAATTGCAGGTCGCGCGAACTGGCAGGGTTCAGCCATTGGTCCAGCAACTGCCCGCCACGTACATCCAGCACGGCCACCTTCAACGGTGTGCCGCGTTGTTGGAGTGCGCGGCTCATGGCGTCCAGTACTTGGCGGCCTGCCGGCAGGTTCAAGGCCATGGCCTGGGGCGCCAGCAGCGGATCGAACAGCACCTGCGCCGCACCGCCTTCAGTGCGCAGCAGCACCTGCAATGCGCCGACCATGCTGTGCAGGTCGGCGTCGCGCCAGCCCAATTGTGCCAATGCATCGCTCAGGCTGATGGACTCGACGTAGTGGCCGAGCCACTCGCGCCAGGTGTCGAGCAACGGCGTGGGTGGCGGATCTTGCAGCAGTCGTTGCAGCAGCTCAGCGGTGACTCGTTTTTCTGCCGCCAAGTTGTCATCGAGCATCGAATGCGCCGGTAGCGCTTGAACAGGCACACAGCCTGGGTTGATCACCACAGCGGCGCCAAGGCTGGTGTTCAATACGGCGGCGCAAGCGCTATCGATCAGCGGATGAGCCGTGAGCGCGGCTTCAATTTCGCCCAATTCGATACGTTGCCCACCCACCTTGACCTGCTGGTCCATGCGCCCGAGAAATTCAATAGTGCCGTCATTCCAGAAGCGCCCGCGATCGCCGGTGTGGTACCAGCGCCCGCGATCATCACTGCGAAATCGCTGGGCGCTGAGCACGGGGTCATTGCGATACCCACGGGCTAGGCTCACGCCGCCAATCAGCAGTTGCCCGACCACCTGGTCCGGCACATCCCGCCCGTTGGCGTCCACCACTCGATACGCCTGGCCGGCCAAGGGCTTGCCATAAGGTATCGACGGCCAGTGCTCGGGCACTTCATCGATGGGTTGCAGGTTGGACCAGATACCGGCCTCGGTAGCGCCGCCTAGGCCATACACCCGACAGCGCGGCGTGGCCTGGCGACGCAGGCGGGCGGCGAGGTCCAGGGCGATCCAGTCACCCGACAGCAACACCGCCCGCAGGCTTTGGTACTGACAGTGTTCAATGCCGATACCGAGAGCCATTTCCAGCAAGGCCGGGGCCGAATTCCACAGACTTACGCCGTGCTGGCTGATCAACTGCGACCAGCGCATGGCATCGCGAGTTTCCTCCGGTTGCAGCAGCACCAGGCGTGCGCCCTGCCCCAGCACGCCAAACAGGTCGTACACCGACAGGTCGAAATCCAGCGCCGAAACGGCCAGCAGGCAGTCCGGTGGCGTGACGTGCAGTTCGGCCTGCAGTGCGTCAATCGTGTTGACCGCCGCCGCGTGGCTGACTTCCACACCTTTGGGAATGCCGGTGGAGCCGGAGGTGTAGATCACGTAGGCGCTGGCTTGCGGCGAAGTTTTTTGCGCTGCCGCCAATGGCGCGCATTGCGCCAGTTGAGCCGGGTCGAGCCACTGCAACGCGCTGCCCGTTGACGGGTGCTCGGCAATCACACGGGTGATACCCGCCGCCGACTCGATCAGGCTGCGCCGTGCGGGGGGTTGTGCGGTGTCCACCGGTACGTAGCAGCCGCCGGCCGCCAGCACGCCGAACACCGCAGCAATCTGCTCAGGCCCGCGCGGCAGGCACACTTCCACGGCTTCGCCCTGGCGCATCCCAGCGTCGAGCAGACCGGCTGCCACGCGCAGGGATTGGTCCGCCAGTTCTTTATACGTCCATTGTTGCGTGCCACAGATCAGCGCCACCGCGTCGGGTTGTTGGGCGCTTTGGCGGAAAAAGTCTTCGAGCAAACCACGCCCCTGCTGCAGCGACGGCACGCTGTTCTGGCGGTCACGCCGTGCTTGCTGCGCCAGTGGCAACAGCACCGGTTGCGGCTGGTTCCAGTCACTGTCGGCAAGGCGCTGCACCAGTTCGATGTAGGCGTTGAACATGGCTTCCAGCACGCCTTGCGGGAACAATTGGGCGATGCTGTCCCAGGCCAGCAGCACGCCGTCTTCGACCCGATACAGCTGGTGATCGAGCCACACCTGGGGGGTTTGCGAGAGCATGTCGTGCAAGTCGCCGAACACCTCGCGAAAGCTCGCCGGTACAAAGCCCGAATCGCTCAGGTTGCAGGAAAACACCACCGGCGCGGAACGTGGGTGGCCTTGGCGACGGCCTTCACGCAGCACCTCCAGCGCGGGAAACGCCGCGTGGTCGATGGTGGCGTGCAGGTCGTGCTGGAAACGCCGGGCGCCTTCGGCAAACGGCAGGTGCGGCGCGTCTTCGCAGGCCACCAGCAACAAGGTGGTGAAGTCCGCGATGACCTGATCAATCGCGTGTTGGTCATCATGACGGTCGAACAGCGGCACGTTGAGCAAAAAGTTCGGGTGTTCGCTCCAGCGCGCCAATACGGCGTTGAAGGCGGTGGCGAACACGCAGGGCAAGGTCAGCCCATGGGCGGTCGCCTGGCGTTGCAGGCGCTCGGTTTCGGCCGTGCTGAGCACGAAGGCCTGGCGGCTGAAGCGTGGCGCGCGGACCGATTCCGGCGCGCACGCCAACGGCAATGCTGGGCCGTCGGGCAACTGTCCCAGGCGCTGGCACCAGTGCTCACGGTCACGCGCATAGGCGTCGGCACGGCGCTGGCGGCGACGGCTCAGGTAGTCGGCAAAATGCAGCGTGGGCGGTGGCGCCAGCGTGGCCGGTGCCTGATAGGCCTGGCCCAGTTGCGCCATCAACAGGCGCAGGCTTTCCACATCGACGGCCAGCAGGTCGACACTCAACCAAACGCGGTCACGGCCACCGGGAAACTGCACCAGGCCGACCAGCATCACCTGCCCTGCTTCCACCGCCAGGCATTCATGCGAGCGCCAGTCACGCAATGCGCCCCAGGCCTGTTGTGCGGCGGCTTCTGACAGCTGGCGCCAATTCTGGTGGTCGAACACCGGCAGTTCGGTCGCGGCGAGAATCCGCTGGCGACCGTCGTTGAAGCTGGCGCGCAACATCGGGTGGCGCGCCTGCACACACTGCACCGCCGTGTGCAGGCGTTGCGGGTCGATGCCCTGGCAGTCGAACTCCAGCCACGCATGGCAGCTGATATTTCCCAGCACTTCGGCCGACCCGCGCCCCAGCCAGTAAGCCTGTTGCACGGCGCTGAGTTCAAAGCTGTCATCCGGCGCTGCCAACGGCGCCGCGGCGGCCACCCTGGCCTGCGGGACCTGGCCCTGCAGCAAGCCGAGCCAGGCCGACAGGCAGGGTTCGGCGCTGAGTTGGGCAAAGTCGATGTGCACGCCGTGGCTGCGCAGGCGCTCCTGCAAATACATCAGGCGGATGGAATCCAACCCGCAACCCAGGAGGTTTTCCTCATCGCCCAGGCTATCGATCTCTGCCACCGTGGCGCCCAGCAACTGGGCGAGGTGTTCGATCAGCCATGCGCGCAATGAGTTTGTGTCTGCTGTTGTCAGCTCGCTCATGAAAAGCTTCCTGTGACCCGTCTAGATAAAATCCCTGGCCCTCCAAGATGGAAGCCATTCTCAATTGGAACTCTATCGCAAGCGGGTTTTCAGAAAGCGCTCAGGGCTTTAGATACACGGGCCTTTTCATTCGATTCAGAGACACCGGCCGGCGTTTAACGGATCTCGCTGGGCGACACGCCGTAGCGTTTACGGAAGGCGATGGAAAAATGTGCCGGGCTGAAGCCCACGCCATAAGCGACGGTGGAAACGTTGCTCTCCTCGTCACTGAGCATCCGGTGGGCTTCACTGAGGCGATGTTCGTGCAGGTAGCCGAACACACTGGTACCGAACACTTTGCGAAAGCCTGCCGTAAGTTTGCGCGGGCTCATACCCACGTGGCTGGCCAGGGCGTTGAGGCTCGGCGGTTCCAGCAGCGAGCGCACCAAGCGGTCGCGTGCGGCATGCACGCGCTCCACGTCCGAGGAGGTGATACGCAGTTTTTGTTCCGGCTGCCCGCGCTCACCGAGCAGGAATTGCGCGCTCAACGCGGTCAATTCCAACGCCTTGCCGCCCAGGTACAACGAGCGGCTCGGGCCCTGCATCGGGCACGTTGCAATCTGCGTGGCCAGTGCCTGCATCGCCCGCGGCGCAGGGCGCACCATCATGTACGGGTCGCCGCCGCTGCTGGTCAATAGCTTGCGCGGGGCCATGCCCAGGTGGCGGTCGAGGGATTCCAGGTCCAGTTGCACGATGGTGTAGCGCAACGGCGTGGAAGTGCCGTAGATCTGCGACGAGGTGAACTCGCCGTCATTGACGATGGTGCACAAGCTGGGGCCCTTGATCGATTGCTCGCTGTGCCCGGGGATGCGGCACGACAGCTCGCCACTCTGCACCAGGATCAGCTTGAGGCCGCGTTCCAGCGGGTCTTCAACCCAGTTTTCGCTCTGTGACCACAGCGTGCCGGTAACCAAGGTCATGTGCGGTTCCAGGTAGACCGTGCCGGGTTGGTTGCCCTTGGGCTCGGCCTGCGTCTCTTGGTGGCTGGGGGCGATGATCGTAATAGTCATTGGGTTTTCCCTTGATCCTTAAGGCCATTACGCGGGCCTGACCTGAATGAGGAGGAGGCTTTTAAAGCGTAAACCGCCCTGTTTAAAGCCACTGTGTATTTCATCTAATGAAAAAGTCACGGGGCCGAAAGCCTTGGCGTTGAGAAGCTGTCGGCAAAAGACAATGATAATAGATCTCATTTAGGCATTTGTAGCCATTTATTTCTACAAATAGGGGATTCCATGTCATTGCACACCTGCGCACGCGATTCAGACACTTTTGGCGACGCGCCCGAGTGGCCCGCCGCATTCGCCGAACGCTACCGCCAGGCCGGTTATTGGCAAGACCAGACCTTCGCCCAAGCCTTGGATGCCGTGGCTGCACGCAGCCCATCGGCCATCGCGATCACCGACGGCCCCTTGCACCTCAACTACCGCAGCCTGGTAGAGCGCTGCCGACGGCTGGCCGCTGGTTTGCGTGGGCTGGGTATTGAAGCGGGCGACAACGTGGTGGTGCACTTACCCAACGGCTGCGCGTTTATCGAGGTGTGCTTTGCGTTGTTCCGCCTCGGCGCCCGGCCGATCCTCGCCCTGCCCGCCCACCGCCAGCACGAAATCGGCGGCTTTTGCAGCTTTGCCCAGGCCTCGACCTACATCGGCTGTGCTCAACTCGACGGTTTTGATTGCCGCCAGATGGCGCGCCAATTAGTCGCGGCCAACCCACATTTGCGCCAGGTGGTGATTGATGGCGACGCGCAGGAATTTACCGCGTTGAGCGCGTTGTATAACCGTGAACCGCTGGAACTGGACGCCGGTCGCGCCGACGCGGTGGCGTGTTTTCAGCTGTCAGGCGGCACCACCGGCACGCCCAAGTTGATCCCGCGCCGCCACGCCGAATACCTCTATAACGTGCGCGCCAGCAGCGCGGTCTGCGGCCTGGATGCGCACACGGTGTACCTCACCACCCTGCCCATGGCGCACAATTTCACCCTGTGCTGCCCGGGCGTGATCGGTACGTTGCTGGCTGGTGGGCGCGTGGTGTGCACGCGTCGTAGTGACCCTGAAAGTTGTTTCGCACTGATCAGCGAACAGCGCGTCACCGTCACCGCGCTGGTGCCGCCGCTGGCGATGCTGTGGCTCGACGCCCAAGCCCAGCGTCAGGCCGACCTGTCGAGCCTGCGCCTGCTGCAAGTCGGCGGCGCGAAACTGCTCAGCACCGCCGCCGCACGCGTCACACCGACGCTAGGCTGCACCTTGCAACAAGTGCTGGGCATGGCTGAGGGCTTGCTGTGTTTTACCCGCCTGGATGACCACCCCGACCAGCTGCTGCATACCCAAGGCCGTCCACTGAGTGCCGACGATGAAATACGCATTGTTGATGAACAGGGCCAACCGGTGCCTGAGGGTGAAGTCGGCGAGTTGCACGTGCGCGGGCCGTACACCATTCGCGGCTACTACCGCCTGCCCGAGCACAACGCCAAGGCGTTCACCGCCGACGGTTTCTATCGCAGCGGTGACCGGGTACGGCGCACCGCCGAGGGGTACCTGGTGGTCGAAGGTCGCGACAAGGACCAGATCAACCGCGGCGGTGAAAAAGTCGCCGCCGAAGAAGTGGAAAACCTGCTGATCAACCACCCTCAGGTGCATGACGCCGCGTTGGTGGCGATGCCCGATGCGGTGCTCGGCGAATCCACCTGCGCCTTTATTGTCGCCCGCGACCCGGCGCCGTCGGCCTTCGCGCTCAAGCAACATTTACGCGGCCAGGGGCTGGCGGCGTTCAAGGTGCCGGACCGGATTGAATTCGTCGCGCAGTTCCCGCACACCGGCGTCGGCAAAATCAGCCGCAAGGACCTGCGCGAACGCCTGCGCGATGCCTGGCTAGAGAGTGCCGCGTCGTGAACCGCTGGGTTCGGGCTTACCGGCTTACACCGATGCCGCGCTGGCGCCTAGTGTGTTTCGCGCATGCCGGCGGCAGTGCGAGTTTCTTTCGCGACTGGGTCAGCGCCCTGCCCGCCGATATCGACCTGTTGGCCATCCAGTACCCGGGCCGCGAAGACCGTTTCAGCGAGCCCTGCCTAGCCGACATGCAACGCCTGGCCGACGGCGCCGCCCATGCATTGCAGGATTACGCCGACCGGCCGCTGGCGTTGTTCGGCCATAGCCTGGGCGCGGTGGTGGCGTATGAAGTGGCTGCGCGCCTGGAGCAACGCGCAATCGCCGTCGACCACCTGTTCGTGTCCGCCCACCCGGCGCCGCATCGCCAGCGCGGCGGGCAGTTGCACCTGGGGCCAGACGCGGGGTTGCTCGACGATGTACGGCGCCTGTCCGAGCAGCCTAACCCTTTACTCGACGACCCGGCCCTGTGCGAACTGTTCCTGCCAGGCCTGCGCAATGACTACCGCATCGTTGAAACCTACCACTGCCCGCAACCACGGCCACTTAACAGCCGCATCGAGGTGTTCTACCCCGAACAAGACCCGGAAATCGAACTGGATGAAGCCACGGCCTGGCAAGCCGCCAGCCGCCAGCCACTGCACCTGCAGCGCTGGCACGGCGAACACTTTTACCTGATCGAGCAGCGCCAGGCGCTCATCGACGCCATCGCCGCGACGCTGCTGACCCTATCGCCCGCCCTGAAGGAAACCTGTTGATGAAAACACCCGACGCCTGTGATGGCCTGCCGGACATCCGTTACGCCATC
Organism: Pseudomonas sp. ArH3a; assembly: GCF_022648765.1. Classification (NCBI taxonomy): domain Bacteria; kingdom Pseudomonadati; phylum Pseudomonadota; class Gammaproteobacteria; order Pseudomonadales; family Pseudomonadaceae; genus Pseudomonas; species Pseudomonas sp. ArH3a. The sequence continues at coordinate 3,344,598 of NZ_CP080330.1, read as the reverse complement.
GATTCACTGGACCACCAGATCATCGAACTCATGCGTCAACGCATGGCTTACGTCAAAGCCGCTGCACGCTTCAAACCGACCGAAAACAGCATCGCCGCGCCCGAACGCGTGGCCCAGATGCTGGCGCAACGCCGCGCATGGGCCGAACAGGCCGGGTTGGACCCGCACTTCATGGAAACCCTGTTCGCCCAAATCATCCATTGGTACATCGGCCAGCAAGTGTTGCACTGGCGCGCAACGAGAGCACCAGCATGAAGGCCGTTGCGCAGCTGGAGGGCCATGCCGCCGGACTGACCGAAGTGTTTGAGTGCGCCCGCCAGCGAGCTATCGAACACGGCGAAGCGGTGCTGGCCAGTTACTCGATGAGCGTGCCGACGTTGGACCTGCTGGAACTGTTCGCCAGCGTCGACCAGCCAGACGCGCAATGCTTGTTCTGGCGCGCACCGGAAGACGACAAAAGCCTGTTTGGCTGGGGCGTGGCGGCGCAACTCAGCGCCAGCGGCGAGCAGCGTTTTGCCTCGGTGGACGCGCAATGGCGGCACTGGCTGGAACATGCGGTGAGCCATGGCCCACGTGCGCCGGCAGTGTGCGGCGGCTTTCGCTTTGATCATCAAGTCTCGGCCAGCAGTGCCTGGCACGGCTTCGGCGATGCCTCACTGCTATTAATGACGCTGCTGCTGGTGCGCGACGGCGATGCCTGCTGGCTGCTGTGCCAACAGCGGATCGAGCCCGACGATGATGCGCAGCGCTGCTGCGAGCACGTGTTGCACGAATGGAACGTGCTGATGGACCGCTACGTGTCCGGCCCTCGCGCCACGGCGGCGCTGCATCACACCCGCGACCACAGCCTGCCGCGCGCCTGCTGGGAAAGCAAAATCGCCCAGGCCCTGGACGTGCTACGCGACACGCCGTTGAAAAAAGTGGTGCTGGCGCGCGAAGTGCTCAGCGAGTTTTCCCAGCCGATCAGTGCCGGGCGCACCTTGGCCGCCTTGGCGAGCAACGACCCCAGCGCCTACCTGTTTGCCTTCCGGCGAAAGCAAGCGTGCTTTATCGGCGCCTCGCCCGAACGCCTGGTGAAACTGCACGACGGCCACTTGCAAACCCTGGCGCTGGCGGGCACTGCCCGTCGCGACCCCAACCCCGAGCAGGATGCGCACCTGGCGCAAGCGCTGCTCGACTGCGAGAAGAACCAGCACGAACACGCGGTGGTGGTGCAGATCATTCAACGCGACCTGGCGCCCTGGGTGCAGCCGTTGCACCTGCCTGCCGCGCCGCACATCAAGCGCCTCAGCCGCGTGCAGCACCTGGCCACGCTGATCGAAGGCCCGCTGCGACCGCAGTGCAGTTTGCTGAAAATGGTGTCGATCCTGCACCCGACACCCGCCGTCGGCGGCCACGAACGCCAGCAGGCGCTGGAACATATCCGCGAGTTCGAGGGCTTTGACCGCGGCTGGTATGCCGCGCCACTGGGGTGGCTGGATGCCCAAGGCAATGGTGAATTTATCGTCGGCCTGCGCAGCGCCCTGTTGCACGGCAACCAGGCCCGCCTGTTCGCCGGGTGCGGCATTGTCGAGCATTCCGACCCGGCCTGCGAATACGAGGAAACCTGTATCAAACTGGCGGGGATGCGTGCGGCGTTGCTGGGGTGACTGCACGCCCAGTGCTTGAAGCAAGACCTGTGCAGGCCTACCCTGCACACGGAAAAACTCACCTCTTGAGTCAGGCAGACTTCGTTCGTCCAAAACCGCTCGATCACTCACATCACTTCTTTCGGCGCAAAGTTGGTAGTGACACGCCCCTTCATCCCGAGAATGCTGCTCCAGACCACCACAGGCAAGGCGACTGAACGACCGTATTCAAGTCTGGAACCCAAAGATGGCCCGATCGTGGTGCTGGGCGAGGCTGGGATGGGTAAGAGCAGGCTGCTTGAACAACTTAATAAAGACCGGTCCACGAGGCGAAGGCACTCGAATAGCAACCCTGCGAATTCAGGCCAGACCTGCTACTGATTGATGCCCTTGACCAATACCCTGCCAGCACGCGCAGTGAAGCACTCACGAAAACTCTGTCGCGCGACAGGACGGCCTAAGCGAATTAACGGAGCGTTTACCCACCACGCCCCGCCGTTCTCTGTGCACTAAAAGCGCCTACCCAAGATCAAGGCTAGCTTCTTGCACCCTGCGCAACAATCTTTTGTCATCAATCCCATTGATAGCACCCTAACGAAACCCGCATTCTAGAGGGCTAATCCCACGCTTATATCATTCCGAATGATAGTTACCTTTGTTTCATTCGATTCGTGACATAGCACCCCGCCGCGCATGATCCGCCCATCTCAAATACATCGGCGGATGCACCTCATGGAACAGTCACTCAAACATTTGCGCTTCCCCTTGGCGATCTTGGCCGTAGTGGTGATGAGCGCGTGCGGCAAGAGCCCGGAACAAGCGGCCGCCATGCCCCCTGCGAAGATCAGTGTGGCCAAGGTGCTCGAACAACCGGTCAACGAGTGGGATGAATTCACCGGTCGCCTGGAAGCGCCGGAGACCGTGCAGATTCGTCCGCGCGTGTCCGGCCAGATCGACCAGGTGGCCTTCACCGAAGGCGCCTTGGTCAAGAAAGGCGATGTGTTGTTCCAGATCGACCCGCGTCCGTTCCAGGCTGAAGTGCGCCGCCTCGAAGCCCAGCTTGCCCAAACCAAAGCCGCCGCCACCCGTAGCGATAACGAAGCGCAACGGGGCGACCGCCTGCGTCAGAGCAATGCGATTTCCGCCGAACTGGCCGACTCGCGCACCACCGTCGCCCAGGAAGCTCGCGCCGCTGTCGCCGGGATTCAGGCGCAGTTGGACCTGGCCAAGTTGAACCTGAGCTTTACCCGCGTTACCTCGCCGATCAGTGGCCGCGTCAGCCGTGCCGAAATCACCGCCGGCAACTTGGTCACCGCCGACGTCACCGCGCTGACCAGCGTGGTCTCCACCGACAAGGTCTACGCCTACTTCGACGCCGACGAGCGCGTGTACCTCAAGTACACCCAACTGGCGCGCGAAGGCCGCCGTGGCGCGACCACGCCGGTGTACCTGGGCCTGTCGAATGAAACCGGCAACCCGCACTTGGGCCAGATGAACTTCATCGACAACCAGGTCAACCCGGCCACCGGCACCATCCGTGGTCGCGCCGTGTTCGATAACAGCAAAGGCGAATACACCCCAGGCCTGTATGCGCGCTTGAAGCTGGTCGGCAGCGGCACCTACTCCGCCGTGCTGATCAACGACGAAGCCGTCGGCACTGACCTTGGCAAGAAGTTCGTGCTGGTGATGGACGGCGACAAGCCGGCGTACCGCTCGGTGGAACTGGGGCCGAAGATCGAAGGCTTGCGCATCGTGCGCAGCGGTTTGAACAAGGACGACACCATCGTCGTGAAGGGCCTGCAGCGCATTCGTCCGGGGTCGCCGGTTACACCGGAAACCATCCCGATGGCCAGCAAGGAAACCCTCGCCGCCTTGGCACAACAACGACAAGCGCTTGAAGCCAGCAACCTAGAGCAAGTGGCGCCGGATAAAGCCGCGCCAAAAGTTGCCAGCGTCGCGACTCCACGCGGTTAAGGGATACAACTCAAGATGAATTTTTCCAAGTTCTTCATTTCGCGGCCGATCTTCGCAGCGGTGCTGTCGCTGTTGATCCTGATCGCGGGTGCAATCTCGCTGTTCCAACTGCCGATCAGCGAATACCCGGAAGTGGTGCCGCCAACGGTCGTGGTACGTGCCAACTTCCCGGGCGCCAACCCTAAAGTCATCGGTGAAACCGTGGCCGCTCCGTTGGAGCAAGCCATCACCGGCGTCGAGAACATGCTGTACATGTCCTCGCAGTCGACCGCCGACGGCAAGCTGACCCTGACCATCACCTTCGCCCTGGGCACTGACCTGGATAACGCGCAGGTGCAGGTCCAGAACCGTGTGACGCGCACTCAGCCGAAACTGCCTGAGGAAGTGACCCGCATCGGTATCACCGTGGACAAGGCCTCCCCTGACCTGACCATGGTGGTGCACATCACCTCCCCCGACCAGCGCTACAACATGCTCTACCTGTCCAACTACGCCATCCTCAATATCAAAGATGAGTTGGCACGCCTGGGCGGTGTGGGCGATGTGCAGTTGTTCGGCATGGGCGACTACTCCCTGCGTGTGTGGCTGGACCCGAACAAGACGGCCTCGCGCAACCTGACCGCCACCGATGTGGTGACGGCCATTCGCGAACAGAACCGCCAGGTGGCGGCTGGGGCATTGGGCGCGCAGCCTGCCCCCAGTGACACCAGCTTCCAACTGTCGGTCAATACCCAGGGCCGCCTGGTCACTGAGGAAGAGTTCGAAAATATCGTGGTTCGTGCCGGCGCTAACGGCGAAATCACGCGCCTGAAGGACATTGCGCGGGTGGAGTTGGGTTCCAGCCAATACGCCCTGCGTTCGTTGATCGATAACCAGCCGGCCGTGGCGATCCCGATCTTTCAGCGCCCTGGCTCCAACGCCATCGACATCTCCAATGAAGTGCGCGCCAAGATGGCGGAGCTCAAACAGAGCTTCCCGCAAGGCATGGATTACCGCATCGCCTATGACCCGACCGTCTTCGTGCGCGGCTCCATCGAGGCCGTGGTTCACACCCTGTTCGAAGCGCTGATCCTGGTAGTGCTGGTGGTGATCCTGTTCCTGCAAACCTGGCGCGCCTCGATCATTCCATTGGTGGCGGTGCCGGTATCGTTGATCGGTACGTTTGCGGTGATGCACCTGTTCGGCTTCTCACTCAATGCGCTGTCGCTGTTCGGCTTGGTATTGGCCATCGGCATCGTGGTGGACGACGCCATCGTGGTGGTGGAGAACGTCGAGCGCAACATTGAATTGGGACTGGAGCCGTTCCCGGCCACTGAAAAGGCCATGACCGAAGTGACCGGCCCGATCATCGCGACCGCGTTGGTACTGTGCGCGGTGTTCATTCCGGCGGCCTTTATCAGTGGCTTGACCGGGCAGTTCTATAAGCAGTTCGCCTTGACGATTGCGATCTCGACGGTAATTTCGGCGTTCAACTCGCTGACCTTGTCGCCCGCACTGGCTGCGGTACTGCTTAAAGGTCACAACGCACCGAAGGACGGCTTCTCCAGGTTCCTCGACAAGATGCTGGGTGGCTGGTTGTTCAAACCGTTCAACCGCTTCTTCGACAAAGCCAGCCATGGTTACGTCGGTACTGTGCGCCGGGTGATTCGCGGCAGTGGCATTGCACTGTTCCTTTACGCTGGCCTGATGGTTTTAACCTGGCTGGGCTTTGCTCACACGCCGACCGGTTTCGTACCGGCCCAGGACAAGCAGTACCTGGTGGCCTTCGCGCAATTGCCGGACGCCGCGAGCCTGGACCGTACCGAAGATGTGATCAAGCGCATGTCCGACATCGCCATGAAACAGCCCGGCGTGGAAAGCGCTATCGCCTTCCCCGGCTTGTCGATCAACGGTTTTACCAACAGCCCGAACAACGGCATCGTGTTCGTGACCTTAAAGCCGTTCGATGAGCGTAAAGACCCGAGCCTGTCGGCAGGCGCGATTGCCGGTGCACTGAACGGCAAGTACAGCAGCATCGAGGAAGCCTACATGGCGATCTTCCCTCCGCCGCCGGTACAGGGCCTAGGGACGATTGGCGGCTTCCGCCTGCAGGTCGAAGACCGTGGCAACCTGGGGTACGACGAGCTGTACAAAGAAGTGCAGAACATCATCACCAAGAGCCGTGGCGTACCTGAGCTGTTCGGCCTGTTCACCAGCTACACGGTCAACGTGCCCCAGGTCGATGCTGCCATCGACCGCGAAAAAGCCAAGACCCACGGCGTGGCGGTCAGCGACATCTTCGACACCCTGCAGATCTACCTGGGTTCGTTGTATGCCAACGACTTCAACCGCTTCGGCCGTACCTATCAAGTCAACGTGCAGGCTGAGCAACAGTTCCGCCAGGATGAAGACCAGATCGGCCAACTGAAAGTGCGTAACAACAAAGGCGAGATGATCCCGCTGGCGACCTTTATCAAGGTCAGCGACACCTCGGGGCCGGACCGCGTGATGCACTACAACGGCTTTATCACCGCTGAAATCAACGGCAACGCCGCACCGGGCTACAGCTCCGGCCAGGCCCAGGCTGCGATTGAAAAACTGTTGAAAGAGGAACTGCCCAACGGCATGACCTACGAGTGGACCGACCTGACGTATCAGCAAATCCTCTCGGGCAACACGGCGCTGTTCGTGTTCCCGCTCTGCGTACTGCTGGCGTTCCTGGTACTGGCCGCCCAATACGAAAGCTGGAGCCTGCCACTGGCGGTGATCCTGATCGTACCGATGACGCTGCTGTCGGCCATTACCGGGGTGATTATCTCGGGCGGCGACAACAACATCTTCACGCAGATCGGCTTGATCGTACTGGTAGGCCTGGCGTGTAAGAACGCGATTCTGATCGTCGAGTTCGCCAAGGACAAACAGCAAGAAGGCCTCGACCCGCTCGCTGCGGTACTGGAAGCCTGCCGTCTGCGTCTGCGGCCGATCTTGATGACCTCGTTCGCCTTCATCATGGGTGTGGTGCCACTGGTGTTGTCCAGCGGTGCCGGTGCCGAGATGCGCCATGCCATGGGCGTAGCGGTGTTCTCCGGGATGATCGGCGTGACCTTCTTCGGTCTGCTGCTGACGCCAGTGTTCTACGTATTGATCCGTCGCTATGTGGAGCGCGGCGAAGCGCGCAAAGCGGCCAAGGCCTTGAAGCTGGAGACACAGCAATGAGTGTGAAAGTCTTTCTGCCGAGCTTGCTGGTCCTGGCGCTGAGCGCCTGTGCCGTCGGCCCGGACTACAAAACCGAGCAATTGGAGGCGGCCAACATCACGGCCGCCGCCGACACCAAAAGTTATGACCACGCCAAGTACGAAGGCATCTGGTGGCAGCAGTTCGACGACCCGACCCTCGACCAACTGGTGACCCAGTCGTTGAACGGTAACCGTGACTTGCGTGTGGCGTTTGCCCGTCTGCGCGCGGCCCGTTCCATTCGCGATGACGCAGCCAACGACATCATGCCGGTGGTCACCAGCCGTGCCAGCAGCGACGTGGGCAAAGGCCAGATCCCGGGCCAGACCACCAAACGCGTGAACAGCGAGCGCTACGACCTGGGCCTGGACATGGCCTGGGAAGTGGATTTGTTCGGCCGCATTCGCCGCAACCTGGAAGCCAGCGATGCTGAGCAGCAGGTGGCCGAAGCCGACCTGTACCAACTGCAAGTCACCATGATTGCCGAACTGGTGGACGCCTACGGCCAGCTGCGCGGTGCGCAGTTGCGTGAACGCATTGCCCTGGACAACCTGAAGAACCAGCAGGAATCGCGCACTATTACCGTCAGCCTGCGTGATGCCGGCGTCGGTGATCAGCTCGATGTGGAACGCGCCGATGCGCGTCTGGCCGCCGTTGAAGCCAGCGTGCCGCAACTGCAGGCCGAGCAAGTGCGCGAGCGGAACCGCATCGCCACCCTCCTCGGCCAGCGCCCCGACAAGCTCACCGTGGACCTGAGCCCCAAAGACCTGCCGGCGATTGCCAAGGCGTTGCCGATCGGTGACCCGGGGCAACTGCTGCAACGGCGCCCGGACATTCTCAGCGCTGAACGCAAACTGGCCGCCGCCACCGCGCGTATCGGCGTGGCCAAGGCTGACCTGTTCCCACGGGTCAGCCTCAGCGGTTTCCTCGGCTTTACCGCCGGGCGCGGTTCGCAGATCGGCTCGGCCGCAGCGAATGCCTGGTCCCTGGGCCCGAGCATTACCTGGGCGGCGTTTGACCTGGGCAGCGTGCGCGCACGTTTGCGCGGCGCGAACGCTGAAGCCGATGGCGCCCTGGCGACCTATGAGCAGCAGGTGTTGCTGGCGTTGGAAGAATCGGAAAATGCCTTCAGTGATTACGGCAAACGCCAGCAGCGCCTGGTCTCGCTGATCCGCCAAAGTGAGTCCAGTCGCGCGGCTGCCGACCTTGCGGCGATCCGTTATCGCGAAGGCACGGTGGACTTCCTGGTGCTGCTCGACGCGCAACGTGAGCGTCTGGCCGCTGAAGACTCCCAGGCCCAGGCCGAAGTGGACTTGTATCGCGGGATTGTCGCGATCTACAAGGCCCTCGGTGGCGGCTGGCAGCCGGACACGGTCGTCGCCAGCAGCAAGTGATGTAAAGAGCTCCTTTGGTTGGTCGCATCCAGCCAATTTTTAGCCCTGCGGTCCATTCGGTCGCGGGGCTTTTTTTGCTGATGATTTCTTGAAAGGTCATGAGATGAACCCTTTGGGTTCGGTGTTGCAGACGTTCGACGATTGTCGGTGTGGCGCAGCGTACCCCGTTTAAACGGGTTAAGGGTGAGCATCCCTGCTCGAACAAAAAAACCTTACTGTTTAAGTTGTCAGCGGAACAACACTGGCGACTGACACCGTTGGCGGCGACTGCTGGAAAAAATCAACCGTGCCATTAACGGTATTGAGTAAACTGGTGTTCTCCAATAACGTTTTACCCTCTTTAAGGGCGCTCAACGTTGGGGACGTCCTGATTAAACCCTGGCTACCTTTACGGCTACCACCCATCACGTTTTTGAGCGTGGCGAGTCCTTTCGCCACGATTTTAGGCGTCCCCACCCCCACACTTCTGACGCCCATTGCACTGAGGCGAATGATCGATTTCGTTGTGCCGACAACGGCCCCAGGAAGATTAAGCATCGATAGCACTGTCTTACCAATAGTTGAAAGTTTGGACGCTATTGCGGCGCCCTTGGCGACGCCGCTGACAGCACCGGACACCACGAACAGAGCGCCTACAGTCTCCACGCCTAGCCCGATAGCGCCCATGGCAACGCGACGGCGGTCGCCTGACGAAATCTCTTCAATATTGCCTTTGAACGGGATTAGGGTATTGATAATAAAGCTATCGATGGCATCCAAACGCTGCTGAATGGCCTCGTTATACGTCACGCCTAATGCTTGATTCAGCATAAACTGCTGGTTGACAAGCACGTCCTCCTCTCGCAACACCTTAAGAAGGTCAGTTGTCCGTTTCGACGAATAGGTATTCGGCAAGTCCCCTGAGAGGGCCCGATTCTTTACGGCTGGAAAGTGCCCTTTGACGTCAATATCAACCGGCAGCGTCGGGTTACTGCGCTGGCGCATGATGTACCCAAAGGCGTTGGTACCTGAATCGCTCATGTGCTTCATGGCGTCAATCAGATCCGGGCGCTCCACGTACTCTTGCGTCCTGAGGAGCAACTCATACACGTTGGCGCCCGCCGCGTCCTTGAGGAATAAAATAGGCCCTATTTTTTCCTGGGCCTGTTCTTGAGTGAGATCACCGTCTTGAGTCGAGGCGCCATAGACGGTGACCTCACCAAACGCCAACCGCCTTCTGTCTTCTACAGGCATTTCGCTAATCAGCATCTTGGTTGCAATGAAGTTTGCACTTGCAAAGTTGACCATCCCACGACTGAAGGGATGATGAAACACATCGTGGATCGGCTTCAGGCCCATGAGTTTTGTTTTTAACGTCTCAAATAGCTGTTTATCCAGAGGATCAACAAATTTCCACGCTTTGGTGTTTATATTTTCAGCCGTCAATGCGCCTGACAGATATAAGTCCTTGAGGGAAGCCGGTCCTGCGGCTTGCGCGAGTGCAGTCCCTCCGGACCCGCCTAACCATTGACTGAGCGTGTCCGCAAACAAATCGATCACCCCGGAAGAAAGTAACGAACTCGTCTCAACTATAACCGTTGGTTTATTCAGAAACGTACTAAAGCCGGGCGCCACCCTCTCTAGCTCTTTTTCGCCCGCTTCAAAACGGGTTTTAAGGAGTGGTTTGGCGGTATCAATATTAGTCGCCATTATGCTGCTGTCTTCCAGGCGGTCACTGTAAGCAGTCAGCGCGGCCTTGAGTGCCGCAGGCGAGTAATCATCCCTGTCGGTCACCACCCCTTGTGCCAGGGCCCAATCGTAAATAGGCCCTGCATTTTCCATTGCTTGCAGTTGTTCGTGTTCAGTTGAGAGAGGCGTCAGGAGGGCGCGTGAGCCGAGCTGTTCAGCGCTCATCAGGCGCGAACTGCCTTGGGAAGCCATTTCCACCAGTGCGGTTTGAACGCGAAGGCTGACAAGTGGCAACGTCCCCACACGTACTTTATCTGCCCCCTTTACCAGAAACTCGGGAGCCGCGGTCGCCAACAACGCATGTGTGACCAATATCGCTTGCTCAAGGGGCAGCTTCTTCTCTTTGACCAGGTGCTGTTCAAGCTCAGTACGCACCTCGAAGAGTGTTTTTCCGGTATTGGACGCTGAATACAGGTTGTAGCCAGCAATATGATTGCGTTGCGCACCCAGCGTTGGGTCTATGACGAGCAAATCACGGGTCATGATCATCTGTTTGCGATAGCTTGGCGAAGCCTCCCCGGTCGCATCGGATGGATCGTCTTTTAATGCCGTAAGAATGGGTTCACAACGCCTCAGTCCTGCGCCTTGAGTCAGCGCCTGGGTAATGAGCTCGTCGGCATTCTCGCGTATGTACTCCGAGCGCTTGCCTGCCCATGGTTTGGGCGAACAATCGAGCACCGTCAACTTCGGCGGTATGCTGGCGTCGGGCGCTGTCCGGCGTACTCTGATACGTTGCCCATCGCTCAGGGACGCTGGGGATTGCGGGTCCGTCAGAAAGTCTCGGGCATAGCTGCCCAATTCCGACCCTGGCGGCAGCGGGTTGAGTTTCCAGTTCAGCACGTTGTGCAGCTCCAAGGCACTGACCTTGGCAGGCAACTCGTCCATCCCGGCAAAGCGCAGCAGCTGCTGCGCGTCAGCTTTTGCGCCTGAATTGATGATATTTCCGGTCGTTTTCGCCTGTTCGATAGCGTTATCAAGAAGGGGGACCAGATCCGCCTTGGCTCTTACGTGCGCGGTCACGTTGTTCCATTGCCCGAGGCGACCACGGCTCTTGATAAACAACTGCCCATCTACCAGCCGAACTTGAGCGTTCCAATCCGCTTCGCACGTTCGCAAGATAGGCAGCAGGTAGGGATGGTCCCTCAGGTTCTTCAACAGTTGGGGTTTTGACTTATTGGCAAAGGCGAATGAGGACCCTGGCGTAATGGCCTGAACAATCATGCCTAAATCGATTTGCTCATCGCCAGGCTTGTCCTTGATGACGCCGAGCAATTGCTTTATCAGCGCGGCTTCTTGCTCTGTGCCCATGAACTCGCGCGATGCCAGTTCCCGAACGTCTGGGGAGCGCAGGGGGTCATCCGTCACCCCCACTGCGGGGAAACCGCTGATCCTGAGTTGGCCCGCCTGCGCATTGTTGAGAGGCCAGGTTGCGCCGTAGAACGCCATGACGTTTTCCGGCCAGAGAACAGCCCGGGAGCCGCCGACCAAGCCTGACTGTTGCGGGTCAAGTACGGCAGCGCTGGCAATGGCCTGGCGCCCTAGCGGCCACCAACCAGACCCGTCTGACGGCGTAAACGTGCGATGGGTGACTTTACCGTCCACGATCGATTGTGCTGTCAGCGTGCTGCCGTGTAGACGAAGCGAGCGAGGCACGAAATGTTGCGCCTTCATCCAGGCCCGCATTGCAGGCGTTCCCCACGACTGGTTGAAACGGCCCAGCCACTTGCCGACCGATGTGTCTGCCGACAGCGGCCGCCACAATCCGCTGTCGGCGTGCACATCGGCCATAAATTTGGCCAGTTCATCGTCAGCTTTTTTTGCACACTCACCGACGAATCCAACCCAAAGGGTGGCGTCGGCAAATTGAGGTTATGAGCGGATGAATCCGGCAGAACGGTCAACTGCGGATTGGGGAGCTCGTCCCCGTAAACGTTGGCGTGGGTGCCGAAAAACGATTCACTGTGCGAACGTTGTCCTGCATCGACGTTAATTAAACCCATGAACATTCTCCAGTTTGAAGGTGAGCGCATTCTGAAAACCGCCCTCCGCCCTCAAAATCGGAATTGTCCGAACGCTTCTAAGCATTCATGTGTACACATTTCAGTTCGCTGCCCAACCCTCTGGTGGGGCGCATCCAGGCGATTTTTTGCCTTATGTGTTGCGCGCAGTCTCTGAATATACCGGCCAGTGATGAGCCTCCCTGCTCGAAGCAATCGTCGTGATTATCTATGTTGCCAGGGAAATAGTACTGCCCGACGACACCGTCGGCGGTGATTGCTGGATAATATCGTTCGTGCCATAAGTCGTGTTGATCAAGCCGGTGTTCCCGAGTAGATCAATGGCCTCTTTGGGTACTGCCCCGTTTGGCGATAGCCTGATTAAACTCTGGGTATTTTTACCACCGCCACCCGCCAACTTTCTAAGATTAACCAGCCCTTTGCCCAATGCTTTAGGCACTACCGCGCCCACGCCAGTGACGCCGGCTGAAGTGAGTCGAAATAAAGACTTCGCGGTGCCCGTAACCGCCCCCGGAAGATTGAACATCGATAGCGCTGCGTTACCAAGCGCTGCAAGTTTGGTCGCTACCGAGGCGCCCTTTGCTATGCCATTGAAAGCACCGTAGACCACGAACAGAGCGCCTATAATTTCCACGCCCAGCCCGAAACCACCGATGATCATGCGCCGACGGTTGCCCGACGCGAGCTCTTCAATATTGCCTTTGAACGGAATCAGGGTATTGATGACAAAGGCATCCATGGCATCCAAGCGCTGCTGAAACGCCTCGTTGTACGTCAAGCCTGCGGCCTGCGTCAGCAGGAACCTGGGGTTGACAAGCAAATGCTCGTCCGCCAGCACCTTCAAGATTTCGTTTGTCCGACTCGATGAATAAGTATTAGGCAAATCGCCGGGTAGGCCCTGATTCTGTGGCGCAGGTTCGAAGTGCCAGCTGGTTTGAATATCAACCGGCAGTGAAGGATGGTCACTTTTGCGCAGGATGGGCCAATCCTTTAAGGCGTTTTTATTATACAACTCGCTCAGGCTGCTCATCGACGCGCACAACGCTGGGCGTTCTACGTATTGATTAGTCAACGGGAACAACTCATAACACTTGGCGCCCGATGCATCTTTGACAAATAGAATAGGTCCTATTTTTTGCTGGGCCTGCTCTTGAGTAAGCTCACCCTTCTCGGGCCGCTGAGACATTGAAGCCCCATAGACGGTGACCTCACCAAATTCCAACCGCCGTCTATCTTCGACAGGCATATCGCTCATCAGCATTTTCGTCGCGGTGACGCTCGCGCTCGCAAGGCTGAACGTTGCGAGCATGAAGGGGTGATGAAACACTTCGTGCACCGGCTTCAACTGCGCGAGCTTGATTTTTAATATCTCAAATACCGCTTTATCCAGTGGATCAATAAATGTCCATTTTTTTGAGTTTAAATTTCCAGCCGTCAACTGGCCTGATAAATAGAGGTCTCTGATGGAGCAAGGCCCGGCGGCAAGCTCGAATGCCGTCCCTTGAGGCCCACCCAACGCGTTACTGGCCGTGCTGGCAACAAAATCAACTATCCGGCTGCTGACAATTGACGACGCTGGGTCAAACAAAACCGTTGGCTTATTGAGAAACTTACTAAAGCCAGGGCACACCCTCGCCAACTCCTGCTCGCCCGCTTCAACACGGGTTTTAAGGGCTGACTTGGCCCTGTCAAAATCAGTCGCCATTAAACGGCTGTCGGCCAAGCGTTGAGTGTAAGCAGTCAGCGCGGTGTTGAGTGCCGAGGGTGAGTAGTCATCCCTGTCGGTCACCACCCCTTGGGCCAAGGCCCAGTCGTAAATAGGCCCTGCACTTTCCATTGCTTGCAATTGCTTGTGCTCAGGCGATAGCGGTGTCAGCAAGGCGCGTGAGCCAAGCTGTTGTGCGCTCATCAGGCGTGAACTGCCTTGGGATGCCATTTCCACCAGCGCTGTTTGAACGCGCAGGTTTACCAGTGACAACGTCCCCACCCGTACTGTATCCGCCCCCTTTACCAAAAACTCGGGAGCAGCAGTCGCCAATAAAGCATGTGTGACGACTATTGCTTGCTCGAGGGGCAACTGCTTTTCTTTGGCGATGTACTGTTCAAGCTCAGTACGCACCTGCACCAGCGTTTTTCCTGTGTTCGAGGCTGAATACAGGTTGTAGTCGGCAATATGATTACGTTGCGTACCCAGCGTTGGATCAATCACCAGCAGATCACGGGTGATGATCATCTGTTTGCGATAGCTTGGCGAAGCATCGCCGGTTGCAGATAACGGATCGTCTTTCAACGCAGTAAGAATGGGTTCGCAACGGCCCAATCCAGCGCCTTGAGTCAATGCTTGGGTAATCAGCTCATCGGCATTCTCGCGTATGTATGCCGGGCTCTTGCCTACCCATGGTTGGGGTGAACAATCGAGCAGCGTCAACTTCGGCGGTATGCTGGTTTCGGGCGCTGTGCGGCGTACTCTGATGCGTTGCTCGGCACTCAGGGAATCAGGTGATTGCTTATCCCCAAGATAACTTCGGGCATGGCTGCCCAGTGACGGTTGCGGCGCCAGTGGGTTGAGCTTCCAGTTCAAAACATTGCGCAACTCGCTGACAGAAAGGGTGGCCGGCAATTCGTTCTCGGTTGCAAACCGAAGCAGCTGCCATACGTCAGTGCTTGATTGAGAGCTGATGATTTTTGCGCTTTTTTCCGAGTGTTGGATGGCCCTGTTGAGTATTTCCGCCAGATTTGGATGGGTCAGAACGGTTGCCGTCACGTTACGCCACGCGTCAAGTTTGCCGTAGGCGTTTATAAACAGCTGCCCATCCACTAGCCGAACTTGAGCATTCGAGTCGGTCCGGTAAGCGCGCAAGATAGACGCCATCATGGGGTCACGCATCAGGGGCTGTAGTAGTTTGAGCCCCGCCCGATTGGCGATGGCGAGTGACGACCCTGGTTTTATGCCCTGCAAAATCGTACTCAGGTCGATCTGCTCATCGTCTGGTTTGTCTTGGACTTTACCGAGCAGCGTCTTTATCAGTGCGGTTTCATTTTCTACATCCATAAACTCACGCGCTGCCAGCTTGCGTATTTCAGGTGAGCGCATGGGATCTTCTCTCACGCGCTTGACTGGAAAACCGTTGGCGTTGAGTTGTTCGGCATCGGCCTGGCTGATCGGCCAATTCAGGCCGTAGAACGCCGCGATCTCTGAGGGCTGAAGGTGGGCTCCAGGGTTACCGCTCAGGCCCTTCCCTTGCGGATCAAGCATGGCAGCACTGGCAATGACCTGCTGCCCTATCGGCCACCAACCGGTTCCGTCAGAAGGGGTAAACGTGGTGGTTGTTTCTTTGTCGCCTACGAGCGATGTAACCGTCAGGGTGGAGCCGACGATGTGAAACCTAGGCATCACGAAATTGTGCGACTTTACCCAAGCCTGCACGGGCGGCGTGTTCCACGACTGAATAAAAAGGTCCAGCCATTTGCCGACCGACGTCTGTGGCGACAGTTTTTGCCCCCGCCAATCGTCCTGGTGCTTGTCAGCCAGCAATGTGGCCAGTTCTGCGTCAGCGTTTGTCTTAACCTCATCAGCCGGCAGGTCCGACTGAGCGATCGACGTCGCCAGGTTCAGCTCATTAGTTGGCGGATTTGATTGAGGCAAGAGCGCAAGGCTGCCTGAATCAATGCGGGATAGGCTCATTAAAAGTACTCCAGAGAAAGGAGCCTAATAGTCTGAGAACCGCTCGCCGCAACAGGATCAGCTTCTTCCGAAGCTGCTTTAGCAAAGTATATGTACGAATTACCACGCCTGAGCCTTGTGTCACACAGACGGTAACGCGTCACTCAGGATCAAACTGCGGTAGTGCCCCGGGTTGGAACCGGACCATTTGCGAAAGGCTTTGTAGAATGAGCTGACATCGGCAAACCCCAATCGCGCAGCGATTTCAACAAAACTGATGTCGGCCTCGGCCAGCCAGACAATTGCCAGCTCTTTACGGACACTGTCTTTAAGCCCCTGATAAGTCTGGCCCTCGTCCGCCAAACGACGACGCAGGGTTGAGGCAGAAATGCAGAGGCTGGCCGCCAGGCCGTCAGTTTCCGGCCACGTGTCTGGCGGCAGTTGGCGCAGGTCGTGCTTGATGCGGTTGGCGAGGCTGTCGGGGTCGCGATACTTGACCAATATGTTGGCCGGCGCATGCGCGAGGAAACGCTTGAGCTCTTCGGGGCTGCGCTTGATCGGCAGGTCCAGGCAATCAGCGGAGAAGATCATGCGGGTACGCGGCCGGTTGAAACGCAGGTTGTCGGAGAACATCACCCGGTAATCGTCATAGAAGCCCGGTTGCGAGCAACGCAGCTCAATGGCCAGGATCGGGATACGCCGGCCCGCCAGCCAACAGGCGACGCCGTGCACGATCATCCAGTAGGTGAAATAGGTAAACGCGCGTTTAGGCTCGGGTTCGAGCAATACGATTTCCGCCAGGCTTTGTTGGCGCACCAGTTGAGCGGGCATCTGCTCCAGCATCAAGGATAGAAAACCCAGGCCGGTTTCCAGGCTCGCGCCCAGAGTGGGTTGCGCCATCGCGGCGCGGCACAGGAACGCCAGGCTGCCGGACTTGAGCTTACGCGGGTCCATGCCAAAAAATTCATCATCCCTGCGCCGCGCCAACAAACGCCACAGCCGCGCGTACGCAGTGGCGGGTACGCGGGCGTCGGGCTGCTCGAGCAAGGCCGGGGCAATCCCGACTTTACTCAAGGCTTCGACCGTGGCCGCGCCGGGCGCGCAGCTTTGCAGCAAGGCCTCACGGACGAGATGGATGGAGATGGTGTCTTTTTCCGCCATGGGAGAAGGCTGTTCGGCTATGCATAAGATGGGGTGCATCATAAGGGCGGTTGCGATTCGCCACCACCGTTCAGCCGCAGTTCAGCAAAGGTCAATATTGGCTGTTTAGTAATGAGTATCATTATGTTACAAATTAGCATCCTCTCACGTCTTGATGCGGTGCCGAATGCTCGTTCCCTTTCTAATCATGTTGCGCGAAGGCATTGAAGCAGCATTGATCGTTGGCATCATCGCCAGCTACCTGCAACAGACCGGCCGCGGCCAGTGGATGCCGGCCGTGTGGATCGGCGTGTTTCTCGCCGCCGCCCTCGCCCTGCTGGTAGGCGGTGGCCTGGAACTGGTCAGCGCTGAATTCCCGCAAAAACAACAGGAACTGTTCGAAGGTGTGGTGGGCCTGGTGGCCGTGGGCATCCTCAGTTCCATGGTGTTCTGGATGCGCAAAGTAGCACGCTCGATCAAGCATTCCCTGCATGAGTCCCTCGACCACGCGTTGGCCGGCTCCAAGCACCAAGTGATCGCACTGATCGCCATGGTGTTTTTCGCCGTCGCCCGCGAAGGCCTGGAGACGGTGTTCTTTCTGCTCGCCGTGTTCCAGCAGAGCGAAGGCCCAGGCGCGCCGATAGGCGCCCTGCTCGGCCTGATCCTGGCGATCATCGTTGGTTTCCTGATCTACACCGGCAGCATGCGCCTGAACCTCGGCGCGTTCTTTCGCTGGACCGGCTTGTTCATCCTGGTGGTGGCGGCCGGCATTCTGGCTAACTCGGTGCAGGCCCTGCACGAGGCTGGTGTGTGGAACCACCTGCAAACCGTGCTGTTCGATTTCAGCGCGACGCTGCCGATGGATGGCCCGTTGGGCTCGGTGCTGGCAGGGATGTTCGGCTATCAGGATGCACCGACCGTCAGCACCCTGGGCGCCTATCTGATCTACCTGGTGGTGGCCCTGGTGATGTTCTTTTTGCCCTCGGCCCCACCCAAGCCCCTTGTCAAAACCTCTTCCGTTTCCAGTCAGTAAGGACCGCCTCTTGTCCAACCCAACCCCTCAAACGGCTCCGCCCTCCCGCGCCCTGCGCTGGGCGGTGGCCGGCTCGGTGGTCGTCATGATCGCCGCCGGTGCGTTGTTCTATTACGCCTCGCAATTGGCCGCGGCCAAGCGCCAGACCAACCACAATGAAATCGCCGTGACCATCCATGGCCACGCCTGCGAACCCAACGAGTTGAGCGTGCCTGCCGGCCGCGCCAGTTTCCGCATCATCAACCGCTCCGACCGGGCGGTGGAATGGGAAATCCTCGACGGTGTGCTGGTGGTTGAGGAACGCGAAAACATCGCCCCGGGCTTGAGCCAGGTGATCAACGCCAACCTGTTGCCCGGTGACTACGCGATCACGTGCGGCCTGCTGAGCAACCCGCGCGGCACGTTGCACGTCACCGCGACGGCTGAGTCCGACGCCCAGGCCAAGGCCAAGCCGTCGATGGTGGCCTTTATCGGCCCGCTGTCGGAGTTCCGCGTGTACCTGAGTGGCCAAGGCAGTGCACTGGTCAAGGCCGTGACCGCCCTGCAGCAGGCTATTGCGGCCGGCGACCTGGCCCAGGCGCAGGCTCTGTATGTGCCGGCCCGTGAGGCCTACCAGCGCCTGGCACCGGCATCGCAACGCCTGGCCGAACTGGACAACGCGATCAACGCACGCGCCGACTACTTTGAAAAACGCGAGCAAGACCCGGCGTTCAGTGGCTTCCACCGCCTGGAATACAGCCTGTTCCAGCAACGCAGCCTCGATGGCTTGGCGCCGATTGCCCAGCGCTTGGTCACCGACGTCACCACGCTCAAGCAACAACTGCTGGCCCAATCGCTGCCACCGGAGCAACTGGTGAGCATTGTGGTGCGCAACCTCAACAGCCTGGCGGACGTGCGCGCCGCCAGCGGTGAAGAGGAACGCTACAGCCATATCGACGTGAACGGTTTTGCCGCCAACCTGGAAGCCGCCCACAAGGTGGTGGAGTTGATGCGCCCGTTGTTGACCAAGTCTGCAGCTGACGTGCTGCCCAAGATCGACAGCGCCCTCGCCGACTTCGATGCACAGCTTAATGGTTTGAAAGTCGACGGCCAGTTTAGCCGCTACGACAGCGTCACCGCCGATCAGCGCAAGCAGATCGCCGACAAGGCCAAGGCTCTGGCCGTTGCACTCGATGGAATCGACCCCGCCCTTGGCCTTTCCGGCCTGCAGTGAAGACGACCTACTACATGAGTGATTCAGAACAGTTTTGCGCGCAACGCCGCCGAGTCCTGCTGGGCATGGCGGCCACCGGCGCCGCGATTGCCGGCAGCACCCTGAGCTGCCCGGCCATGGCCGCTGCGGCCGAGCAAGTCACCACCGCACCGCGCAGTGACAAGACCCAGGACCACCACGACTTTTTCGGCAAGCACCAGAGCGGCATCGTCACCCCACGCCCGGCCTGCGGCATGCTGGTGGCGTTCGACGTACTGGCCAGCGACCGTGAAGACTTGGAGCGTTTGTTCCGCACCCTGAACGAGCGCATCGCGTTCCTGATGACAGGCGGCACCGTGCCACAAGTCGACCCGAAACTGCCGCCCACCGATTCCGGCATTCTCGGCCCGGTGGTCAGCCCCGACAACCTGACCATTACCGTGTCCGTTGGCGAGTCACTGTTCGACGAGCGCTTCGGCCTTACCGCGGCAAAACCCAAGCGCCTGAGCCGCATGGTCGGTTTCCCTAACGACGCGCTCGAACCTGCGCAGTGTCACGGCGACCTGAGCCTGCAATTCAGCTCGAACACGCCGGACACCAATATCCACGCCTTGCGCGACATCGTGAAGAACCTGCCGGACCTGCTGTTGGTGCGCTGGAAGCAGGAAGGCAGCGTGCCGCCCCAGGCGCCTGCCAAGCCTGGCACGCCGGCCCAGAGCGCACGTAATTTCCTCGGCTTTCGTGATGGTTCGGCCAACCCGGACTCCAACGACGCCAAGGCCATGGACCAGATTGTCTGGGTGCAACCCAGCAGCGACGAACCCGCCTGGGCCGCCAATGGCAGCTACCAGGCCGTGCGCATCATCCGCAACTTCGTTGAGCGCTGGGACCGTACCCCGCTGCAAGAACAGGAAGGCATCATCGGCCGTATCAAGCCAACGGGCGCGCCGATGGATGGCCACACAGAAGCCCAGGTGCCTGATTACAGCAAGGACCCCGAAGGCAAATTGACCAAGCTCGATGCCCACATCCGCCTGGCCAACCCGCGCACCCCGCAGACTCAGGCCAACCTGATCCTGCGTCGGCCGTTCAACTACTCCAACGGCGTCAACAAAAACGGTCAGCTGGACATGGGGCTGTTGTTTATCTGCTACCAGGCTGACCTGGAGAAAGGCTTTATCAGTGTGCAAACCCGGCTCAACGGCGAGCCCCTGGAGGAATACCTCAAGCCGGTCGGCGGTGGGTACTTCTTCACCTTGCCGGGGGTCACCGGCCCCAAGGATTTCATTGGGCGCACGCTGCTCGCCGCAACGCACCCTCAAACCACTGCCAACACCTAAAACAAACCCGAGCGGAAAACGTCCCATGAAGAAGTCGACTATCGCGTTGTCGTTGTTAATGACCCTTTCGCCGCTGGCAGCGCTCGCCGCTACCGCCCCGCTGGACCTGGTAGGCCCGGTATCGGATTACAAGATCTACGTCACCGAAGAAATCGGTGAGCTGGTCACCCAGACCAAAGCGTTCACCGACGCCATCGACAAAGGCGACCTGGCCACCGCCAAGAAGCTCTACGCGCCAACCCGCGTGCATTATGAGTCCATCGAGCCGATCGCCGAGCTGTTCAGCGACCTTGATGCCTCGATCGACTCGCGTGTCGACGATCACGAAAAAGGCGTGACCGCCGAAGACTTCACCGGTTTCCACCGCATCGAATACGCGCTGTTCTCCCAGAACAGCACCAAAGGTCTGGAAACCCTGACCGCCAAACTCAACACCGACGTCAATGACCTGAAAACCCGTGTGGATGGCCTGACCTTCCCGCCAGAAAAAGTGGTCGGCGGTGCCGCAGCGTTGCTGGAAGAAGTCGCCGCCACCAAGATCTCTGGTGAAGAAGACCGCTACAGCCACACCGACCTGTATGACTTCCAGGGCAACATCGATGGCGCGAAGAAAATCGTCGACCTGTTCCGTGGCCAGATCGAGAAGCAAGACAAGGCCTTCCTGGCCAAGGTCGACAAGAATTTTGCCGCCGTGGATAAGATCCTGGCCAAGTACAAAACCAAGGAGGGTGGCTTTGAGACCTACGACAAGGTGAAGGAAAACGACCGCAAGGCGCTGGTGGGCCCGGTCAATACCTTGGCTGAAGACCTGTCGACACTGCGCGGTAAGTTGGGTTTGAACTGATCCAACCGCTCCCGTGCCGCCATTAAGGCGGCCGGGAACTTGGGGCGTTGCCTTAGGCCTTTATCATGCTCAGCGGATTAGAGACATCCAGCGGCGTGCCCATCGGTAAACCTGTTCTCGGGTTAATGACGTACAAAAATCCATCGACCTGCGTCGTCGTACCATCGCCCTTCTTTTTTTCTCCTTCGGAAGAGACAGACTGCAGGCCAGTTTTTGAGGCCTTCCCCGCCTTTTTAACGCCGCTACTCACCGCAAGGTAGGTGCGCAACTTTTCCTCCACGGCACCCAGCGCGGTCAACGCATCCAACTGCGGGCTCTTGGCCAACAATTTAGGCAACGCCAAGATGCCTTTTGTACCGGCTACCAACAGATCCGCCGAACCATCCAGCGGGTTTAAAAAAGCACTGACGGTGACCACACCCTTTTCCAGTACTTGAAAAGCCTTGGCTCCGAAGGGAGCAATGACTTTTGTGGACTTTATTAAAGGTTTCAAGCTGGACGCTGCGCCACCTATTAAGGCGCCTGCTGTATCGACAATCAGCCCTTTCGTACCTTCGACAAATTTGCCATTAGAGAAATCCATCATCGCGCCTACAAAGGGGATCATGCTCAACAGAATGCTCTTGTTGTTGCTCAACAGCGTGCGCTGTTCCTCCAGCGGTAACTCCCCCTTGGCAGCCTTCAAGACGGTGTCGCGGTGATGAACAAAATTGCCCTGCATTATCCGTTCGACAATCGACTGGGTTCGAGCTGATGCAAAACTGTCGGGCACAACGGTTTGCGCGCCGGCGTGTTCAGGTGGGGCCTGCAACGTGCCACCCAGTTGTTCGATGATAATGCCGGGCGACGTCGCACCAGGCCGAGGAGACGCGCTGGAACTGTAGGCTTTGAAATCAAACGATTCCACAGCCCCGTTTTGCAATTGAGTGATGGTGGGCGCCCACGGCCCATAAGTCTTGGGAACATCTTCCAGGCTACCGTCCAGGGTCAAATGTTCTGGAAGATCGCCGCGTTTGACGATCAGCATCTTATCCGGGAACACTTCAAAATAGCGGGTCGTTCCCTCGTACTTGCTGCTTATCAATGTCCCTTTTCGCCCTCGCCGTTCCTCGCGTTGCTCAGCTGTCTGATCCAACGTAGGCACAAGATCGACTTGCTCGCGCAAGGTAAACAGCTTGACTTCACCAAACTCCAGGGCCTGGCGGTCAGGCAAACTCAGGTCCGCAATCATACGCTTCGTGACAGTGCTCAAACCTTCCTTCAGGTTGTTCAAGTAGGTGTCAACTTCGCCGGGCAATAGGTCCTCTATATTGGGTAAGTTGGCAATCTTGGCGTCCAAGACCACAACATTTTTATCAACAGCCGCTTGGTCGTCCTTGCTCAGGCCTCGGTTAAAGTCAAACGGGCTTGTTTGCTTGGGCGGTTGAGGCACCTCCTCGCCTGGAGCCAGCAGCATCCAGCGACCCTTTTTAAGATCGCCGGTCATGTACGTTTCCACCAAAGAGCGAGTCGTCGGTTCAGACCCCTTCATGTTGCGACGCTCTTTCTGGCTTGCAACGCCTACCCTCAGAGCTAACAACTGTTCAACGCTGAGGTTCGCAAACTCCTTTTGCAAATGCGTCATCGCCAAGTCTTTTCGATTCGGCACCGGTACAACAAACATCTTCAGAGCGTGTACAAGTTGCTTGCGTTGGTCATCGAAGGCTTTAGCAGCCAGCTCATGCTGCTGCGGTGTGTATCGACCGTCCGCCGCCTTGGTGTAAAGCCCCTGCATCAGGCCCCACTCCATCAATATGTCGACCCCATAGTTATCCAACACAGCCGCTTCCTGCTCCGTTCGAGGCGACAGGCGGCTGAAGCTCATGATGTCCTTATAACTCATGGCCCGCGAACTCCCTGCACCACCCAGGCGCTCTGCCATTGCAACGCCCAGGCGCAGGTCGGACCATTCCATGGAGCCCACGCGCAGGGTGGCTGGGATGTCCCTTACGAGAAGCTCAGGCGCCGCGCTTGCCAGGAATAGATGGGCAACCAGCGCCGCAGCCTTGGGGTCGAGCCGCTTGTTTTTCATGAGGTGGGCTTCGATATCCGCCCGCAGCTGGGCCATGCTTTTTCCGCTGTTGCCTGCCTGATAGATATCAAACCCGGCGACTGTTCCTGGGCGCCCAGGGCTGTCAGGATCTATCTGCAGCTTTACCGCGGCAATGACCCATTGCGCGCTTTCCTGGGCTGTCAGTTGGGTTGTTCCCGAGGCCCCGCGAAAATTCCGCTTGCCGGCGATCTCGTCGCCCCACTGCCTCGCCACGCGACTGCCGAGTAGCTTATCCAAGAAGCGATCCGCCTGATTACGCAAAACATCGAGTGGTTTTTTCTCAAGAATCCCGCCCACATCCAGCACACGCAGGAGGCTGGACGTGTTCGGACTACGCGGCGAATCTTCATCGCTCAAATGGGCCAAATACGTTTTGTCAGCGGCAGACAAGTACCCTGGCGCCCAATCGCTCGATAGTAGCTGGGAGTAGTTTCCCTGGGGCGGAGGCGGCGCTAATGTCGCGGTGAGCCATTGCACGATATTACGCAATGCCCCCACGGTCTTTGGCGGCGCCATCCCGTGGGCTCGCAGGAGGTCTTCGATTTGCACCTCGGTGGCGCCGATCCTGGCCTGCGCCGAGGCGCTATTGATTGGCACCTTGATACCTCCCAGTGCAACCGCTTCGCCATCGGGCTTGTCTGCGATAAGCGTTGTAAGGATGGTTGTCATCTGGGCGCGCTGATCCAGCGAGTCAATAGCCTTCAGACTCGTTTCCACGCGACGCTCACGCTCAGCTTTTTTAGCCGGTGGCAACGCAAACCAATCGGCCTTCAATAGATCATGCTTGGCCCGCGTCAATTTGCCATCGCTGGCCGGAGGCTGCACGCCATACCACCGCAGAATCACATCACGGGAAAAGCCGTCGTTATCATCGCTGGCATACGGTATGCCCCTCCCCCGAGGGTCAAGGCCCTGCGCAGCAATACGCAACGTTGTACTGGCTTGCCACCAGCCCGATCCATCACTGGTGGTGAAGGTTTTCATACTCGTTACACCGTTACGAGTGACCATGCCACTGACCGAGTCAGGCTTGATAACCACCGACGACAACGCCATGCCCTTGCTCAGGAACCAAGCTTTGAGTTCCAGCGTATTAAACGCCGCGCGGTAGGCATCGTAGAGGGGAAAAATAGTGGTGCCGGGCAGGAGCTGGACGTTCTTGTCTGCCACACTCATCAAGGCTGAGCCACCCAGCGATAACTGGAGTAATCGATCGGCGTTTGAAGAGGCCTTAGAGGACTCGAAAAAGACAGGCTCTGCAGCGTTCGACGAGGGCGGCACAGTATCGGAAAGCGAGGCGATGGCCGACTTCACTTGCGCAACCGTACTGGGTGCCCCAAGCCCGGAATACGCCAGGACCTGACGCACATCGTACATGGGACGCGAATATAGGGCGTTACCGGTGGATTTGCTCAACGCCACGAGCCGCTGAAAATCGTTACTAAGGGTCGTGATAGCCGTTTGATCAGCGGCACTACCGCCTACCTGAACCTTACTGATCTCATCCTCAAGAGCGCTTTGCAGAGGCCGCCATTTGTTAGCGCTGTCGCGTATTTCAAGGTTGCCATCGGATACCCTGTAAACGCTGTCTTCACGGCCAAGCCCGGACTTATCAATGAACGTCTTGAACGCTGGCCTCGCCAGCCAATTGACAAAGAACTCACGTATATCCTGACTGAGCGACGTCAGCGTCGACCCTGTACTAACGACTGCGAGCTGACCACCCAGGTCGAGCGTTTCACCCTCTCCCTTGCCTTGAACCAGCGTCTGCAGTTGTGACGTCGTGTGAATGCGGTCATTGATATCACTGTTGGCCCGCACAAGTTCGTTGAACTTCCCGCGCCATAGGTTACGTTTGGCTTCGCTTATCGGCGGCCAGCCCTGCTTTCTAAGCTGTTTGCCAAGCGCGGCGCGCTCTTCTGGGTTGCTCGGTGGTGCCACAGCGTAAAAATCAAGAATCGCGTCGATGGAGCGAAACTCCCCCGTGTTCTTATCCGGCAGCAGAACCCCATAATTATCAGGGCTTAGCCTGCTCACAGCTTCGGCTACTTTTGCGCCGACGGCCCCCCAACCAAGTCCGTCGGTAAAGGTGAACCTTCGCGTGATTTTCTCACCGTTTTCAATCACCGTGCCTTCAACCGCATCGCTGAAAACACGCACTGTCGATAAATCCAAACCTTTGGAACTGAACCAGGCCATCACCTGTGGCGCGCGCACTGCGTCGTTGAAGGCATCAATGAAGGGTTTGATCGAGGAGTTGTTAGGAATTGTGCGCTGAGTGGGGACGCTGGTAATTAGCCATCGAACGAGGTTTTTTTGCAGTCGCTCATCAGCTTTTTTCGCGGCTTCTGACGCTGGAAAACCCGGACTTTTTAGCTCTGCTTCAGCCGGACTGTGAAAGCTGGCTGAAGCAATTGCGCGCCTTTCGCGTGTAAAGGGCTGGTCAAGCCTGACTTGCGCCAACTGCCCTGCCCACTGCCGTGGCGAGCCTGTAACCGTTGAATTTTCAGCTTCGCCGACCCGACCCGAAGGGCTTGGATCAATGACGGGTTTAAGGGTTACCGTGTCGCCATCGCGACCAGTCGAAAAGTAATCAGCCGTGGTCAAGCGATTTGTAATATTTGTCGACATTTCAAGTTCTCTTCACGATTGATCGCAAGAGTTCTTGCCCCTAAGAACCGTCCACCGGCAGATTACAAAGGCGCCCCAATCAAGGACGTAGGAGGATTCTGAACAGGGTCGGCGAAACCAGGGAGTTACAAGATGCGGTAAAGCAACCGCTCGATCCGCACCCGGCTGACCCGTCGCAGAAACTTGCCGACCGCTTGCGGATAATCCACCAGCGTCTGCAGTTGCTGGTAACGCTCGATGCGCGTGGTGTGCTGGAAAATCTGCGCCAGCTCAGTACGCCGTGGCCCCAGCCACTGGCCTTGCGGGTCATCGATCAGCAAGGCGTTTTCCAGGTCGAGGCGGAACGCCCGCGGGTTGAGGTTGTTGCCAGTGAGCAAGGTGTAGCGCTGGTCGACCCACAGGCCCTTGAGGTGATAAGTGTTGTCGCCATCACGCCACAGGTGCAGGTTCAACTGGCCGCTTTCGATCATCGGCTGGTGGCGTTTGGCGAAGCGGCGCAGGCTGATTTCATACAAATAGGGCAGCGCCGCGATCACCTTGAACGGCTCGCTGGGCGGGATGTAGAAGTCGTTGGCGGTCTTGTCGCCGACGACGATGTCAACCTTCACGCCGCGCGCGAGGGCGCGGTTGATTTCCCGGGTCACCGGCAGCGGCAAGTTGAAGTACGGCGTGCAGATGGTCAACTGGTGCTGGGCACTGGCGATCAGTTCGAGGATCACCCGGTTCAGCGGGTTGTTCTTGCCGACACCCAGCAATGGGCTC
This sequence comes from Pseudomonas sp. ArH3a, assembly GCF_022648765.1. NCBI lineage: Bacteria > Pseudomonadati > Pseudomonadota > Gammaproteobacteria > Pseudomonadales > Pseudomonadaceae > Pseudomonas > Pseudomonas sp. ArH3a. The sequence continues at coordinate 3,317,945 of NZ_CP080330.1, read as the reverse complement.
ACCGACATGTGCCCGTTGGGCAGCAGCCCGGTAGTGGTGTCGTAGGCCGCATGCTTGAGGCGGCTGCGCAGGTCGCCGATATCATTGCGCAGGCTGCGGGTGGTGGGCGGGTTCGGCAGGTCCAGGCGATGCACCGCATTGGAGGTGATCAGGCCGTGCTCCACCAGGTGCTGCATGGAATCAGCCAGCGGTTGGCTATGGATCAGGTGATAACGGTCATAGCGGTACTTGTCGAACTTGTGCAGGTACACGTTGTTCAGGCTGGCGCCGCTGTACAGCACGCTGTCGTCAATCACAAAGCCCTTGAGGTGCAACACGCCGAACAGCTCGCGGGTCTGCACCGGCACACCGTACACCGGCACTTCACTGGCATGGGATTGAGTCATGGCCTGATACCAGGCGCTGTTACCCGGCTGCTTACCGGCGCCGATCAACCCGCGCTGTGCGCGCAGCGAGTCAACCACCACCACAATGTCGAGTTCGGGCCGTGCGGCCTTGGCGGCGTGCAAGGCGTCATAGATCTCCTGGCCGGCTTCGTCCTGCTGCAGGTACAGCGCGACGATGTAGATGCGCCGGGTGGCCTGGGGGATTTTTTCCAGCAGGCAACGACGAAACGCAGCAGCGCCGGACAGCACCTCGATGGCCTCGGGAGTCAGTGGAAAACCGCGCAGTTTGGGCAACAGGGAGCGTTTGAAGAACGACGGCATAAGGCTCGCAATGGGTCGAATCCGAAGAGGACCAGAGCTTACACCATGGGGCAGCTCAGGTCTTGTCGGCGAAGAGCGGAAAAGTTAATTGACCAAGGAGAACGATCATTCTACTGTAGGCAGCATGAATGACATGCCCCTCAATGAAACCCGCGACATTATCCTCGACGTCACCGAGAAGTTGATCTATCGCCATGGCATCGCCGCCACCGGCATGGACCTGCTGGTAAAAACCGCCGGGGTCTCGCGCAAAAGTATTTACCGTTACTTCGCCAACAAAGACGAGTTGGTGATTGCCGCCTTGCAACGCCGTGACGAGCGTTGGATGCAGTGGTTGCGCGGCGAAGTGGAGCGCAGCGAAGGCAGTGGCGAGCGTTTGCTGGCACTGTTCAGCGCCCTGAAGGCTTGGTTTGGCTCGGCGGACTTTCGCGGTTGCGCCTTTATCAACACCAGTGGTGAAACCGGCGACCCGCAAAACCCGGTACGCCTGCTGGCCAAGGCGCATAAACAGAAACTGTTCGAGTACACACTCCAACTGTGCAAAGCACATGGCACCCCCGACCCCGAACGGCAGGCCGCGCAGCTGCTGATCCTGATCGATGGCGCCATTACCGTTGCCCTGGTCATGGGCGATTCAACCGCCGCTGATAATGCGCAAGGCATGGCGCGCACGTTATTGGCACTTTGAACGCACAGGCCACACAACGTTGGCCAAAACCTTATTGTTCTCTGGAGCAGTTCCCATGTCATCTAACGCAGAAGTACGCCCGCCGCTGCCGCCGTTTACCCGTGAGTCGGCTATTGAGAAAGTTCGCCTGGCCGAAGACGGCTGGAACTCCCGCGACCCGCAACGGGTGTCCCTGGCCTACACCCTCGACACCCAGTGGCGTAACCGTGCGGAATTCGCGCATAACCGTGAAGAAGCCAAAGGGTTCCTCACCCGCAAATGGGCCAAGGAACTGGACTATCGCTTGATCAAGGAGTTGTGGGCCTTTACCGGTAACCGTATCGCCGTGCGTTATGCATACGAGTGGCACGATGATTCCGGCAACTGGTTCCGCTCCTATGGCAATGAGAACTGGGAATTCGACGAGAACGGCCTGATGGCTAACCGTTTTGCCTGCATCAATGACCTGCCGATCAAGGAAAGCGAGCGCACGTTTCATTGGCCGCTGGGTCGGCGCCCGGATGATCATCCTGGGTTGTCTGAGCTGGGGCTTTAAGCGCTGCCCGGTCACCCTGTGGGAGCTGGCTTGCCTGCGATAGCCATAGGTATCTACGCAACTTTTTGTGTTGCTTTTAGCCTGCGATGGTTTAGGTAGATTGAGTACATATCCGTTGCTGCGGTAACGGCGACTATTGGTTCCGCCCTTACGGCGGGTCACTTTTGGAAAAGAGCCCCAAAAGTAACCAAAAGGGCTCTTGCCCCACCACTCGGTGCCTCGCTCCGGCTTGAATCCGTGGGCCGCCGCCATGGGCCATCCTTGGCCCATCGCGGCTAACCCGGCGTCCTGCCGGGTTACCCACGGATTCAAGCCTGCGTTCGGCCATCGTGGTTAACGGGGCGCCTAAGATCAAGATCAAAAGCAAGAGCACGGCGGCCTAGTAGCCGACCTGAGTGGTTGAAGCAAAAGCAAGGCAGAAGCAGAGCAGAAGCAGAGCACCACCCTATCTAGCTGATGTAATGAGCTCCCACATTAGATTGAGTTCAGCCTCCAAGATCAGGTCGGCTAGCAGGCCGCCTCAGCCGTGCTTTTGATCTAACCACTCAGGTCGGCTACTAGGCCGCCGTGCTCTTGCTTTTGATCTTGATCTTAGGCGCCCCGTTAAACCACGCTGGCCGAACGCAGGCTTTGGAGCGGGGGTAAACCGGCAGGACGCCGGTTTAGCCGCGATGGGCCAAGGATGGCCCATGGCGGCGGCCCACGGTCCAAAGCCGGAGTGAGGGCACACCGAAGCGTGAGCGAGGTGCCGAGTGGTGGGGCAAGAGCCCTTTTGGTTACTTTTGGGGCTCTTTTCCAAAAGTGACCCGCTGTAAGAGCGGAACCAATAGCAGCCGTTACCCAAATAACGGATATGTACCCAGCGCCCCCGCGACAACCCAAGAATTCAACCCATAAAAAGATGTGTAGATACCTATGCTGCGATAGCATCGCCTCGGTGAACTTGACAGACCGAGTCTGTCTATATCGCAGGCAAGCCAGCTCCCAAACGAGCCCATTTCCACATTCAGTCCTGGTTCAGACCTACCCGATACAACACACCGTCATCCTCATCCGTCAGTACATACAAAAACCCATCCGGCCCCTGCCGCACATCGCGGATCCGTGCTTTCAAACCGCCGAGCAAGCGTTCTTCATGGATCACTTTATCGCCATCGAACTGCAAACGAATCAACTCCTGACTGGCCAGCGCACCTATAAACAAATTGTGCTGCCACGCCTTGAACCGGTCGGCGTCATAAAACGCCATACCACTGATGGCCGGTGATTTCTCCCAGACGTGATGCGGTGCCACCGTGCCTTCCACCGTCTTGCCTTTGGCTTCGGGAATCGGTGTCAGGGAATAATTGATGCCATGGGTCGCCAGCGGCCAACCGTAGTTCTTACCGCGTTCGATGATGTTGATTTCATCGCCGCCGCGTGGCCCATGTTCGTTTTCCCAGATCGTACCGCTCCACGGGTTCAGTGCCAGCCCCTGCGGGTTGCGCTGGCCATACGACCAGATTTCCGGGCGTACGCCCTGCTGGCCGACAAAAGGGTTGTCATCCGGCACGCGGCCATCCGGGAAGATGCGCACCACCTTGCCTTGCAGCTTGTCCAGGTCCTGGGCCGTCGGCCGATCATTATTCTCGCCGAGGGTCACGAACAGGTAGCCATCACGGTCAAACGCCAGGCGCGAGCCGAAGTGGTTACCGGTGGACAGCTTGGGCTCCTGGCGCAGGATCACCTTAAAATCCTTCAAGCCGCTCAAATCATCCGCCAACCGCCCACGCCCCACGGCGGTGCCGGCTTTGCCACCCTCGCCGCCACCTTCGGCGTACGACAGGTAGACCATACGGTCTTCCTTGAAGCCCGGCGACAGCACCACATCGAGCAAGCCGCCCTGCCCTTTGGCCCATACCTGCGGCACGCCGGTCAAGGGTGCGGACAACTTGCCGTCCGCGCTCACAAAGCGCAGATGGCCTGGGCGCTCAGTCACCAAAAAGCCTTGTTTATCCGGCAGAAACGCCACCGCCCAGGGGTGGTCCAGGCCTTTGACGATCGGGGTCGCGGTGATGCTGCCTTGCTCACTGGGGAATTGCTGGGCGTCGGCGGCGTAAACCGCCGCCAGTGGCAGCAGCGTGGTTGCGCAAATAGCGGCTAGCAGGGTTTTGCGTAGAAACATAAGACGGAATCCTTACCGGCGATTGCCGTTGGCATCATAGGTGGGGGCTTTGGTTTCGGTGGTGGGACGGCTGGGGGCGGCATTGCGCGTTGGATAGCGGTTGCCGATGCCGCCGTTTTCCACGGTCGGTGCGGGGCTGGTCGGGCCGGTCTGGATACCGCGAACCGCCGGCGCATTGGGCTGCGTGCCCTGCATGCTGTTGGGGTTGGCCCGGTGAATTGGGCTGTTGTTGCCATCGCTTCTGCCGGGCAGGCTTTGAGCCTGGGCCAATGGCGTGAGCGCCAGGCCCAACGCCAGTACTGCGAGATGACGCACACAACTGTTCATGACAAAGCCTCTCTAGGGCGAGTGGTACGTGCTTTCGATAACACGCTACGCCTTGGGTTCGGCTTTCGACACTAAATAGTTTCTCATCAGGTGTAACACAATCTGTCCGCGCATCTGCCCGCCGAAACTTTTTTCGGCGCCCGCGAGTCGCCCGAACACAGTCTCTTCTCAAGGAAACGCAGGCATGCCAAGGGCAATCTGGAAAGGCGCCATCCGTTTCGGCTTGGTCCATATCCCGGTATCACTGGTCTCAGCCACGTCCTAGCAAGGCGTTGATTTTGATTGGCTGGACAAACGCAGCATGGACCCGATGGCGTGCTTAAAAACTGGGCGGTGCCTAAAGGCCCAAGCCTGGACCCGACCCAGAAACGCCTGGCGGTGCACGTGGAAGAACACCCGCTGAGCTCTGGCAATTTCGAGGGCAGCATCCCAGCAGGCCAATACGGCGCAGGCGATGTGATTGTGTGGGACCGTGGCATGTGGCAACCGCATGACGACCCGCACTTGGCCTATGCCGCCGGCAAACTCAAATTCACCTTGGTCGGCGAAAAACTCGCCGGCGATTGGGCCTTGGTGCGCACCCGCCGCAAAGGCAGCGGCGACAAGGAGCAATGGTTACTGATCAAGGAAAAGGACCCGCAAGCGCGGCCCGCGCGACGACGACATCGTTGAGGAGCAGCCCAAAAGCGTGCTCAGCGATGCTTGGGTCGGCAAGCCAGCACAGTGATTCGCGCCCTAGCGTTTCAGATGAGGATGAAGATCAGTGCCAAGCCTGCAAAAATTGCCCACTTTTCCAAGTAGTAGCGTGCACGATTGCGCTTCTTCAGCTCTTTGCCGCGCAGGCGAATCTTGTACAGGCGGGTAAACGCACGGTTCAGGCCGCCGGTCTTGTCACCGTCATTATTGGGCGAGCCAGCCGCCGCCATTACGTTGCGGCTGAACCAGCGGTTGAACGCCGCCGCCCAGCGGTACTTCATCGGGCGCTCAATGTCGCAGAACAGGATGATGCGGTTCTGCTGCGTGGTGTTTTCCGCGTAATGAATGTAGGTCTCATCAAACATCACCGATTCGCCGTCGCGCCAGTAATAGCTTTCGCCATCCACGTTGATGTAGCAGCCAGGACCGTTAGGCGTATCCAACCCCAAGTGATAGCGGTAGGAACCGGCGTAAGGGTCGCGATGGCGCACCAGCTTGGAGCCCGGGGGCAATTCGGCGAACATCGCCGCCTTGATCGAGCCGACGCTCTGCACCAGTTCAGTGGTGCGCGGGCACAGCTTCATCGCCGACGGGTGGCTGTCGCCATACCACTTGAGGTAGAAACGCTTCCAGCCGGACTTGAAGAACGAATTGAAACCCACATCGTTGTACTGGTCCGAGCGCTTGATCTCGCCCATACGCATCAGGTTCTGGCCTTCCTCGCGGATTTCTTCCCAGTGTTCCTGCAGCGGGCTCAGGTCCGGGAAGTCGGCAGGCGACAGGAATGGACGGCTCGGCTGCTTGGAGAACAAATACAGGAAGCAATTGATCGGCGCCAGGAACGTCGAGTGATCACTAAGCTGGCGGCCCAGTTTGTGTCGCACCCGACCACGCAGGTGAACATACGCAATGGAGGCGACGTAGAGAGCAACAATGATGAGTTTCAAGGGATTCGTCACAAGTCAGTAGAGAGAACAGGCTGCTCCTGCGTGCCCACAACGGCCGAGGATTGGATAAGCAGCACCTGAAATCACAATTCACAGATAAGCGACACGACCGGCAAAGCGCTCACCGGCTCATGACTATTGGCAGTTATTTAGCCACAGTTTGTAACCAAAGGTTAACTAAGAATTGTGAAAAGCTGTCCAGTCATTGTGCTGGATCAACACACGCGCTTGTCTCGCCGCCGCCTGCGTGGTGCACTGTAAGAAACCACCTTCAACAAAATGGAATTTGTATGTCAGCTCTGTTACACACCGATCATCAAGCCCTGCAAGGCACCTGGGAACAAACCGCACTCGAAGACAGTGGCGTGCTCAACCCCATCGACGCCCACAGCGCGCCGGGCGCCCTGACTACCATCACCGGTGACTGTTTCGAAGTGCGCACGACGAACGGCGAGGTATTGCTGGCCGGTCGCTTTTCCCTGGACAGCAGCACCACGCCAAAAAGCATTACCTGGGTGGATTCAATCGGCGAAGACGCCGGCAAGCAATTGCCCGCCAGCTATCGCCTGGAAGGGGATGATTTCGTGTTTATTGCCGCCGATGAAGGCATGCCCCGGCCGACCGTGTTCAGTACCGGGCCAGGGCAAACCATGCGCAGCTTTGTGCGCAAAGGCTGATCCGCGCGCCTCCGAACGTGCGACAAGGTTTTCACATGGCCTTCACTTCTTGGCCTATAGGGTGAAGCCTACCTACTCCAGTGAATCACTTGGCCCGCCTCTCTTGGCGGGCCTTTTTTTTGCGCGCGGGAAAGCCGCTCAGGTGCGGCGCTGGGTGGCGGTCAAGGTAAAGCACAGTGGCAGTTGCGCCGGCTGATGCTCGTACTGGTCGTACAATTCCTCGCGATTGGAATGCGGGTACTCCTGCAGGTGCTCAATCTGCAAGTGCGCCGCAATCGCCCCGCTCACCACGCTGCCCAGGGTATGCACGTACCAATAGGACGTCGGCCCGGCAATATCTGCCTGCCCTTCGTAGACAATCGACTGCTGCAGCACGAAGGGGTCGCGCTGGAAATACGAGCTGACGGGCAACAATGGGTTTGCCGCCTTGGGATCAAACACTTCCAAAAACGGATGAGTTTCGTAGATCACCAGCGTGCCGCCGGGCTTGAGCACACTCGCCACATGGCGCATAAACAGCGCCACATCCGGCATCCAGTTCAGTACGCCAATGGTCACCAGCGCGACATCAAACCGACCGTGCAAGCGTTCAGGCAGATGATGGATATCGGCTTCAACAAATTCAGGGTTATGCGGCGACACCTCGGCCAGTTCCTGCGCTTGCTGCAGAAAAGCGCGGGATTGGTCGACACCCACCACGCTGCGTGCGCCCAGGCCGAACAACGATAGGCTTTCACGCCCATTGTTACAGCACAGCTGAATCACGTCTTTGCCGGCCACGCCGACGTCTTGCAGCAACGCGGTGATGGTCGGGTCAAGGCATGAAAAGCCTGGCTGGGCGACCGATTCGAGCAGCGCGTTCCAGGTGGCGGTGTCTTTGTGCAGCTTGGCGGAGGCGTCCCAGGCGTCTTTGTTGCTGGCGATGGCCTGTTGGGCTGAGGGCATGTCCATTGCTTCTCCAGAGAGTCAGTACAGCGGGCTTCGGAAAATAAGCCAATTGCCTGTCAGAAGAAACCCTCTGTGGCGGCGAAACTTCTATCCAAGCCTGTAGGTCACTAGCCCATTGAGTGTTCGCCCTGAGCACCCTTGTCGAAGGCAGCGCTATGGCCAATCACTCCGACCTGCGCAATACCTTGTCCTTGGACAGCTTGAATTTCTTCCTGGCGGATGTCCGCGACGGCCTCGGCCCCTACTTGGCGATTTACCTGCTGGCCGTGCACCAATGGGACCCGGCCAGCATCGGCGTGGTCATGACTCTGGCGGGCATCGCCGCCTTGCTCACCCAAGGCCCGGCGGGGGCGCTGATCGACCGCACGCGCAGCAAACGCGCGGTGATCGCGGTGGCGGCCGTTCTTGTCACCGTCAGTTGCCTGGTACTGCCGTTTGTCAGCTCATTCAGTTGGGTGGCGTTGACCCAGGCGGCCAGTGCCATCGCCGCTTCAGTGTTTGCTCCGGCGATTTCGGCCATTTCCTTGGGAATTACCGGGCCGCGCGCCTTCACCCGCCGCACCGGGCGCAACGAAACCTTCAACCACGCCGGCAACGCCGTAGCGGCGCTGCTGGCGGGCGGCCTGGCATATCTGTTCGGCCCAGTGGTGGTGTTTTACCTGATGGCATTTATGGCGATCGCCAGTGTCGTGGCGGTCAGTTGTGTATCAGCGTCGGCGATTGACCACGAGGTCGCGCGGGGCTTTGACCCCGCTCACGCCCACGAACACGAACAGCCCTCCGGCGTGAAGGTGCTGCTGGCCAATCGCCCGTTGCTACTGTTCGCGATCTGCTGCGCGCTGTTCCACCTGGCGAATGCCGCGATGCTGCCGCTGGTCAGCCAGAAGCTGGCGCAGATCAACCTGCACATGGCCACGCCGCTGACCTCGGCCTGCATCGTCGCCGCGCAAGTGGTGATGGTGCCGATGGCCTGGCTGGTGGGCAGCAAAGCTGACGTGTGGGGGCGCAAGCCGTTGTTGCTGGCCGGGTTCATGATTTTGCCGCTGCGTGGCGTGTTGTATACCTTGTCCAGCGACCCTTATTGGCTGGTCGCCGTGCAGATGCTCGATGGCATCGGCGCGGGGATTTTCGGCGCGCTGTTCCCAGTGATCGTCAAGGACCTGACCCAAGGCACCGGCCGCTTCAACGTCAGCCTGGGCGCACTGTCCACGGTGTTTGGCCTGGGCGCGGCACTGAGCAGCAGCCTGGCTGGTTTCGTGGTGCAGCAAGCGGGCTACAACGCGGCGTTCCTGACCCTGGCGGGCGTCGCGGCGGCGGCCCTGGCGCTGTTATGGCTGGCGATGCCGGAGACATTGACGAAACCATCGTTCGCGCGCATTACAACTGTCGCCTGACATATGCGACAATGCGCGCCAAATTCCAACACACATCCAAAATTTTCTGCTCAGCGACCGGGTTTCGCGCCTTGATGTCGCTGTTGACGCATGCCTGAAGGCTCCTGCCGCCACGCTCGCAACCCATTGATAGGTAAAGTAATTGATCTCCACAGCTAACATCACCATGCAGTTCGGCGCCAAGCCGCTCTTCGAGAATGTCTCGGTCAAATTCGGCGCCGGCAACCGTTATGGTTTGATCGGTGCCAACGGTTGCGGCAAGTCGACCTTCATGAAAATCCTCGGCGGCGACCTTGATCCGTCCGGCGGCCAGGTCATGCTCGAGCCGAACGTACGCCTGGGTAAACTGCGCCAGGACCAGTTCGCCTACGAAGAATTCACCGTGCTCGACACCGTGATCATGGGCCACGAAGAGCTGTGGAAGGTCAAGGCTGAGCGCGACCGTATCTACTCGCTGCCGGAAATGAGCGAAGACGACGGCATGGCCGTGGCCGAGCTGGAAACCGAGTTCGCCGAAATGGACGGCTACACCGCCGAATCACGTGCCGGTGAGCTGCTGCTGGGCCTGGGTATTCCCCTGGAACAACACTTCGGCCCGATGAGCGAAGTGTCCCCAGGCTGGAAACTGCGGGTATTGCTGGCCCAGGCGTTGTTCTCCGACCCTGAAGTGCTGTTGCTCGACGAACCGACCAACCACTTGGACATCAACACCATCCGCTGGCTGGAAAACATCCTGACCCAGCGCTCGAGCCTGATGATCATCATCTCTCACGACCGTCACTTCCTGAACAGCGTGTGCACCCACATGGCTGACCTGGACTACGGCGAGCTGCGCCTGTTCCCGGGCAACTACGACGAGTACATGACCGTGGCGACCCAGTCCCGCGAGCAACTGCTGTCGGACAACGCCAAGAAGAAAGCACAGATCTCCGAGCTGCAATCGTTCGTCAGCCGCTTCTCGGCCAACGCCTCGAAAGCCAAGCAGGCCACGTCCCGCGCCAAGGCGATCGACAAGATCCAGCTGGCCGAGGTCAAGCCTTCGAGCCGTGTGAGCCCGTTCATCCGTTTCGAACAAACCAAAAAGCTGCACCGCCAGGCGGTCATCGTCGATCGTATGGCCAAAGGCTTCGACGGCAAGCCACTGTTCAAGGACTTCAGCTTCCAAGTTGAAGCCGGCGAGCGCGTAGCGATCATCGGCCCGAACGGTATCGGCAAGACCACCCTGCTGCGCACCCTGGTCAACGAACTGACGCCGGATGCCGGTAGCATCAAGTGGACCGACGCCGCAGAACTGGGCTACTACGCCCAGGACCACGCCCACGACTTCGAAGACGACATGAGCCTGTTCGACTGGATGGGCCAGTGGACCCAAGGCGAGCAAGTGATTCGCGGTACTTTGGGCCGCATGCTGTTCTCCAACGACGAGATCCTCAAGTCGGTCAAGGTCATCTCCGGTGGTGAGCAAGGCCGCATGCTGTTCGGCAAGCTGATCCTGCAAAAGCCGAACGTGCTGATCATGGACGAACCGACCAACCACTTGGACATGGAATCCATCGAAGCGCTGAACCTGGCGCTGGAAAACTACCCGGGCACGCTGATCTTCGTCAGCCACGACCGCGAGTTCGTATCGTCCCTGGCCACCCGCATCATCGAGTTGAGCGCCAACGGTGTGATCGACTTCAGCGGCACCTATGATGACTACCTGCGCAGCCAAGGCGTGGTGTTCTAAGCAACGCCACTGCAGTTGTGGCGAGCGGGCTTGCCCTGCGTTGGGCTGCGAAGCGGCCCTAAAATCAAACACCGCGTTCTGTCAGGCAGAACGCGGTGTTTTTTATTGGGGCTGCTGCGCAGCCCAACGTGGCCTATCAAACAAACTAGTTAGCCTGCTTCCTTTCCCCCCACGCCCTTGCCATCATGCCGTCACCGCCCGCCCGCGAACGAGTGACCATGCCTGCCGTCGCCCCCAGCTCAATGTCGATCACTTTGCAGATCGTCTCCATCGTCTTCTATACCTTCATCGCCTTTATCTGCATCGGCCTGCCGATCGCGGTCATCCCGGGCTATGTGCACGAGCAACTGGGCTTCAGCGCGGTAGTGGCCGGGATCACCATCGGCTCGCAATACCTGGCCACCCTGCTCAGCCGGCCCATGGCCGGGCGCATGTCCGACAACGTCGGCACCAAGCGCGCGATTGTGCTGGGCCTGGCCGGTATTTTGGTCAGCGGTGTGCTGACGTTTTTCGCCACGCTGGTCGAAAGCCTGCCCGCCCTGAGCCTGGGCATCCTGATCGTCGGCCGGCTGCTGCTCGGCGTAGCCCAGGGCCTGATCGGCGTGGGCACCATCAGTTGGTGCATGGGGGCGGTTGGCGCCGAACACACGGCGCGCTCGATTTCCTGGAATGGCATCGCCTCCTATGGTGCTATCGCCATTGGCGCGCCGCTGGGCGTGGTGATGGTGGCCGAGTATGGCTACACCAGCCTCGGCATCGCGTTGACGGTGCTGGCAGCGTTGGGCCTGGTGCTGATCCGTAATAAACCTTCGGTGCCGGTGGTACGCGGCGAGCGGCTGCCGTTCTGGGCGGTGTTCGGGCGTATCGCGCCGTTTGGCGCCAGCCTGTGCTTGGCCTCAATTGGCTACGGCACGCTGACCACCTTTATCACCCTGTATTACCTCAGTCGCGGCTGGGCCGGGGCGGCGTACTGCCTCACGGTGTTTGGCGCGTGTTTTATCCTGTCACGGCTGGTGTTTATCTCGGCCATCAGCCGCTTCGGCGGTTTCAGCGCAGCGATTGCCTGCATGACCATCGAAGCCCTGGGCCTGACGCTGCTGTGGCTGGCGCCCTCCACCGGGGTGGCGTTGATCGGCGCCGGGCTGACCGGTTTTGGCTTGTCGTTGGTGTACCCAGCGCTGGGCGTAGAAGCCATCAAGCAAGTGCCCAATAGCAGCCGTGGCGCCGGGCTGAGTGCGTATGCGGTGTTTTTTGATCTAGCCTTGGCGATTGCCGGGCCGTTGATGGGCGCCGTGGCACTGAACCTCGGCTACGGCTGGATCTTCTTTTGCGCCGCGCTGTTGTCGGTCACGGCGCTGGCCTTGACCGTACTGCTCAAGCGCCGCACTTACTGATCGGCGGTCTGCAAACCGGCGCGGGTCATTTGCCCGAGGGTGTGGGAGAAGAACCGCCCTGCCTCTGAAATCAGGTCGCGGTGAATACCTTCGCGGTCGACGCCATCGGCGTCTGTGCAGATGGCCGGCATGGCCACCAACTGATCGCTGTCACACGGCGCCATGAACACAAAGTGCCCTGCTCCGGCCAACAGTTTGAAATCCGGCGGTTCCGGCAGCTTGCGCGCCAGTGCGGCGGCGTTTTTGTCCACGGCCACCAGCTTGTCGCCATCGCCGCTGTAGAGCAGCACCGGCACATGCACGTCGGCCAAGGTGTGGCGGCCAAACATCAGGCTCAACGGCGCCATCAGCATCAACGCGTGGATGCGCGGGTCGGCCTGTGGTTGCAAATCGTCGCGGTCGACCACCAGCTCACCTTTGGTGGTGCAGGCGTCGCGGTCTTCCGGGCGCTCCTGGCAATAGCGGCGCAGGCGATCAAAATCCGGCTTGGCGCCGGCCAGAATCAACGCGGTTTCACCGCCGGCGGAATAACCGATCACGCCCACCTGGTCGATATTGACGAATGGCGACAGCATTGGGTCGCTGAGGGTGGCGGTGATCGCTTCGGAAATCTGGATCGGCCGACCATACAGGTTGCTCACGGTGCCCAGGCGGCTGTGGTCCTTGTAGTTGTCGCCGGGGTGCAACACCGCCACCACCACAAAACCCTTGCGCGCCAGTGAGGTGGCCAGGTCGTGCAGGGCCAGCGGTGTGCCCGTGTTGCCGTGGGACAGCATCAGCATCGGGAAGCGGCCAATGGCGACCTTGGAGTCTTCAGCGGCGGCGACGTGATAGGCGCCCAATTGCGTACTGTGCTCATCGTCGGTGGACGGGTAAAACGCGATGGCTTTCATCGGCTGCTGGTCCAGCGGGTCGAGAAAGGTCATGCGATGGAAACCCACACTCCAATGCGGGTGCGGCGCCGGGGCGGCGTGCACTGAAATCAGGCTACCGAGCAGGGAGAGTACCAAAACAGCACAAAGACGCATCATGGGGATGTCCACCTTTGCTGCGTGACCACGTTCAACACCCGCGGCATATCTGTATGAAAAGTCCATGGTTCAAGGTGCTCACACCGGGTGATAAACCCATGCCTGCATAACCTGGGCCAAAGTAGTGACAGCGGGCAAACGAAAAAACTCCGTACTCCGGTCGTTTTGAGACGACCAGAATACAGAGTTTAGGCGCCCGGTTTCAGATTGGAACCGGACAAAGGCGAACTTTACACAAGCCTTACGCGGCGGCGAACAATTGTTCGTTGATGACTACGTTAGCGTCGCTCAACGCCTTGCTGCGCACTTCCTCACCGTAGGCCAGGCCTTGGGCACGGACGAACTCGATGTCGGTGATGCCGAGGAAGCCAAACACCAGTTTCAAGTAGTCTTCGTGGCCGACGTTGCTCGCCTGACCGGCATGCAAACCGCCGGCGGTGGAAACGATGATCAGCTTCTTGCCACCGCACAGGCCTTCAGGGCCGGCTTCGGTGTAACGGAAGGTCTGGCCGGCGACGGCGATGCGGTCGATCCAGGCCTTGAGCTGAGAAGGTACCGAGAAGTTGTACATGGGCGCACCCATCACCACAGCGTCGGCGGCGATGAACTCAGCCAGCGACGAAGCGCTGAGGTCAGCCTCGTGCTTTTGTACTGCGTCACGCAACTCGGCAGCGGTGCCCAGGGCGCCCAGGGTCAGGCCGGAAAAGTGGCTGATGCCTTCGCTCGCCAAGTCACGGTAAGTCACTTCCACACCCGGCTCAGCCGCTTGCCAGGCCTTGACCACAGCAGCGCTGAGCTGACGCGAAGCCGAGTTGTCGCCGAGGATGCTGGAATCGATATGCAACAGTTTCATGTGGGATCTCCAAGTGAGGATCGCGGCTAGGCGATCGAGTGAGGTTGATCCTACACACGAACCCAATGATCGATTAGAGGGGCAAAATATGATTGTTCGTCCTGCCAGCAGGACAATGCTTTTTTGCAAAAAACCATTCCAGTCGGCTTGATGCCCACACCTCTGCGGCACTGGATTTCACCCGTGCTTCACTTCATTCTCGCCGGCTGACCCGACAGCCACCGGCCATCCCATGCACCCACCTTCTCCCGCCCTGACCAAGGGCCTGACCTTGATCCTCGCCATCTGCTGCGGATTTTCGGTTGCCACGATTTACTACAACCAGGCCATGCTGCCGCTGATTGCTAACACCTTCGAGGTGTCCACCGCGCACGTCGGGCAAATCGCGATGCTCACGCAATTGGGCTACGCCAGCGGCCTGCTGCTGTTCGTGCCGCTGGGCGACCGGATCAGCCGGCGCACGCTGATCCTGGCCGTGCTGTGCCTCAACTTCATCAGCCTGCTGGCCTCGGCCGCAGCGCCGACCTATGCCTGGCTGCTGGTGGCGAGCGTGCTGCTGGGGCTGTCGGGTATCAGCGCGCAGGTGATCATTCCCGCCGCTTCGGACCTGAGTACCGTTGAGCAAAAAGGCGCCGTACTGGGCTTGATGGTCAGCGGCTTGTCTGCCGGCGGGTTGCTTGCCAGGACCGTCAGCGGCGTGGTCAGCGGATGGCTGGGCTGGCGCGGCATGTTTGCGCTGGCAGCGGCGCTGGATGTGCTGCTGTTCATGGCGATTCTGACGCGTATGCCGGTGTCGATTTCAACCAGCAAGCTCGCGTATGGCGCCTTGCTCAAATCCCTGTGGGGCCTGGCCAGGCAATACCCGACCCTGCGCCAATCAGCATTCAAAGGCGCCCTGGTGTTTGGCGCCTTGAATGTGTTCTGGGGCTCGATGGCGGCCCTGCTGGCCTTGCCGCCGTATGGATTCTCGAGTGCCCAGGCAGGCCTGCTGGGCCTCTCGGCCATCGTCGGTATTCTTTGCGCATCGACCATCGGCCAACAAACCCGACGCCATGGGCGTCTGCTCGAGCGCGCGGGCATCACCACCGTGCTGGTGGCGTTTATCCTGATCTATACCCTCGGGCCAAGCGGCTGGTGGTGGCCGATCTTGATCGCGGCGACCTGTCTGGACCTGGGTAACCGGATCAACCAGTTGGCCAACCAGACCCGCGTGTTGGCACTGGAGCCGTCCGCGACTAGCCGACTCAACACGGTGTTCATGGTGGTCTACTTTATCGGCGGCGCCTTGGGTTCGGCGGCTGGAGCCTTTGCCTCCGAGCATTACAGTTGGCAGGGCCAGGCGCTGACCGGCGCGGCATTTGCCGGGTTGGCCCTGTTGATCACGACGTTCAGGGCACACAAGTAACCCTGTGGCGAGCGGGGCAAGCCTGCTCGCCACAACACCAGGCCTGCTCATCGCAATCAATGCGACGACACATAAATCGACGCCGATCTTGGCGCAGGCCGTGGCGGCGGTGATGTCGTTGCGCAGCATCAATAAGCGCGCCTGGTGCAGGCGCGTGGACTTGAGGTATTGCATCGGCGAGGTGTCGGTGACCGTGCGAAAGTGCGCATGAAAACTCGGCACGCTCATCATCGCCCCCCTGGCCAGTTCCCCCGCGTCCAAATGCTGGTGGTAGCCCCCATGAATCTTGCGAATCGCCCGCGCCACCTTGCCGAACGGGCCCCGACGGTTGAGCGCGGCGCGCAGGGAGCCGCCCTGCTCGCCCGTGATGATCCGGTCGTAGAGCTCGCCCATCAGCGTCGGGCCAAAGCGGGGCCGCTGCGCCCCCCCTGCGGCAGCAAGCTTCCTCGCCACAGCAGCCTCCAATATTTGTAGTGGATTTGCCCTCGCCAGACGCGGATAGTTCGTCCCACTGACAGGACAATAGGTTGACCATGCAAGACCTCAACGACCTCTACTATTTTGCCAAAGTCGTCGAAGCCGGCGGCTTTGCGGCGGCCGGACGGCTGCTGGGCATCCCTAAGTCGCGGCTTTCACGGCGCATTGCCGAGCTGGAAGAACGTCTCGGCGCACGCCTGTTGCAACGCACCACCCGCCAACTGACCCTCACCGCCGTCGGCGAGCGCTACCTGCGCCATTGCCAGGCCATGCTGCTGGAAGCAGAAATGGCCGACGAGGCGGTGGCCAGCATGTCCAGCGAACCGCGCGGGCGCCTGCGGGTCAGCTGCCCGGTGGGCATGGCCCAGCACCTGCTGCCGGACATGGTCGCCGGTTTTCTCGCCGCCCACCCGCTGGTGCAGCTTGAAATGATGCTGGTGAACCGCCGCGTTGATCTGGTGGCCGAAGGTATCGACGTGGCCCTGCGCGTGCGCGAGTCAGGCGATGAAGACCCGCTGCTGGTGACCAAACGCCTGCGCCAGGCCCAGGCCATCCTGGTGGCCAGCCCTGAATTCATACAAGGCCGGCAAATCGACAGCCTCGAAGACCTCAAGCAACTGCCGGTACTGGGCGCCCTGGAAGCCGACCGCCTGGTGCACCTGCGCCTGATCGACCCACAAGGCAAAAGCGAAGACCTGGCGCTGGAAGCACGCCTGGGCATCGACGACTTCATTGTGCGCAAAGCCTGCGCCCTGAAAGGCTTGGGCTTTACCGTACTGCCGATGATGTATTGCGAAGAGGAATTGGCCAGCGGCCAATTGGTGCAACTGCTGCCGCAATGGTCCTCGCCGGGAGGCTGGTTGCAGGCGGTGTACCCGCACCGTCGCGGCGTACTGCCGGCCATTCGTGCCTGGATCGACTACCTGGAAGAAGCCTTCAAGGGCTGCGGAGATCGCTTGCTATGAAAATGACTGAAGCACAGGTCGCCGCTTTCTGCCTGAGCCTGCCCGGCGCGCGGGAAGACTGCAAATGGGGCGGCGTGCGCGTGTTCTCGATTGCCGGCAACAAGATGTTCGCCCTGCAAAACCTGCGCGGCGAGTCGCTGGCGTTCAAGGTCGACAAAGAACTGTTCCTCGGCCACGTGGACCGCCCCGGCATCCATCCGGCGCCTTACCTGGCGCGAGCCCAGTGGGTCATCATGAACACGCCCTACCCGATCGGCGCCGAGGAACTGCGTGGGCTGTTGCAGCGTTCTCACCAGTTGGTGGTGAGCAAACTGCCCAAGCGCACGCAAGTGGGGCTCAGGTTGGATTGACAAAAGGCACGGCGCGCTCAATAGCCATCGCCGCCGCCAGCGCCAAATGCTCGTGCCACGGGCGCGCGACGATCTGCACGCCTACCGGCAATCCCGCAGCATCGGTGCCTGCTCGCACGACCACACAGGGCCAACCCGCCAGGCTGTACGGCAAGGTGTGACTGAACAGCCCCGGCCGTTCGGCACCCAGCCGCGACGCGGGCGCGGCGTCAACCGGGCACAGGATAAGGTCGTAGTCCGCCATGAAACCTAACATCCCACTGCGAAACTGATCCCAGTCGGCAAACAGTTTTATCGACTGCGCACCGGTGCCTTTGCTCATCGCCCAGTAGCGCTCGGTAATCTCGCGTGAGTGCCTCAGTACCGATGGGAACGCTGGATAGATGACGGCGCCCGCGCGCTCCAACAGATTGGCGGCTACCTGCAGCGTGGCTTGAGTTATCTCGTCAGCGGGCGCTATACCGCCGTCGCAATACCAAGCCACGCGCAAGCCGCTCAGCGCTTGAGCCTCTACAGCGCGTATGGGCATCGGAATTACGCCGGCATCCTGCCCATCTTCGCCGGCAATCACCTGGAGCACCAAGGCCAGGTCTTCCACATGCCGGGCCATCGGACCAATCTGGCTGCGACAGTCACTGAACCCGCCCGGGTGATCGAAAACCCCGGTGTTAGGCACGCGGCCAGTGGTGGGTTTTAAGGTGCTAACACCGCAAAAATGCGCCGGTACGCGCAAACTGCCGCCGGAATCACTGCCCAACCCCACCGGTGAAAGCCCCGCAGCAATGGCCGCCGCTTCGCCGCCGCTGCTGCCGCCTGGGCTATGGGACAGCGCATGCGGGTTAAGGGTGGCGCCATAGACGGGGTTGTCGGTCACCCCACCGCCACCGCCCGGCGGGCAGTTACTTTTGCCCAGCAGGATGGCGCCGGCAGCTTTCATACGCGCCACTACCACGGCATCCTGCGCCGGCCGGTAGTCAGCGCGCTCAGCCAAACCCGCCGCCGACACCACCCCACAGGTATCGATAACGTCTTTGACGGTAAAGGGAACGCCCTGCAGCACGCCGCCATACTCACCTTGAGCGACGGCCCGATCCGCCGCCCATGCGCCGGCCAACGCCGTCTCGGCGCACACTTGCACCAGCGCGTTGATCGCAGGGTTTTGCGCCTCGATACGGGCAAGGTAGGTGGAAACAATGGCGGTGGAGGTGAGCTTGCGCTGTTGAATCAGTGCGCCAAGCTCAGTCGCTGAATGGCGTAGCAATGAATCCGAGAAAGACATTCGTGTTGGCCCAGTGCATTCAAGTGCCTGGAGCATAACGCCAGTGTGGTGCGGGCTCCTATCAATGATTGGGTAAGGTGCTTCCCACAGCTTTGTAGGGAATATTCCTAGCGCCTCTGCCCTACAACACCGACAGCAAGGTACCGCCCAGGAACAGTTGGTCAAGCCAGAACACCTGGTGCAGCAACACAATCACCCAGAACAGCACCTGATATGACACTTTGCGCGTCTTGTGCCGGAACACCTGCTGGGCGATCAATGCTCCAGGCCAGCCGCCCGCCAGCTCCACGGCATGCAGGATGTTTTCGCGAACGCGCGGGCCCTCTGTCTGTGCCTTGCGCTTGTCGCCCCAGTACAGAAAAAATGCCACCACGCTGACCACACCATACGCCGCCAGCGGGATCACCGTCTCACCGCGAGACCACACCAACGCCGCGCCAATCAGCGGCGCGGCGCACAGCACCCCAAAGATCAACGCCTTCAGGCGCGGGTGCTGAATGTTCATGGCTTGACCGCAGACCAGTCGATCCAGCCGAACTGCCAGGTCGCCAGAATGACTAGGCCAAACGCGATCCGATACCAGGCAAAGGCCGCATAGCTGTGGCTGGCGATGAACTTGAGCAAGGCCTTGACCGCGATCATCGCGAAGATGAACGAGGTGACAAAACCAATCGCGAACACCGGCAGGTCATCGGGCTGGAACAGGTGACGGTACTTGTAGCCCGAATACACCGCCGCACCGACCATGGTCGGCATGGCGAGGAAGAACGAAAACTCGGTGGCGGTCTTGCGCGACAGGCCAAACAACAGGCCGCCGATGATGGTGGCGCCGGAGCGCGACGTGCCCGGAATCATCGCCAGGCACTGGGCCATGCCGACCTTGAGCGCGTCTTTCCAGGTGATCTGATCCACGGTTTCGGCGTGAACCGCGTGCTGCCGGCGTTCCGCCCACAACATGATCACGCCACCCACTACTAGGGCTGTGGCCACGGTGATCGGGTTGAACAAGTAATGCTTGATCAAGTCGGCAAAAATCACCCCCAGCACGATCGCCGGCAGTACGGCGATGATCAGGTTAACCGTGAAACGCTGGGCATTGCGCTGGGTCGGCAAGCCGGTGACCACATCGAGGATCTTGCGGCGAAACTCCCAGACCACGGCCAGGATCGCGCCCAATTGAATGATGATGTTGAACGCCTCAAAGCGTTCGCCGCCGAAGCCGATCAAGTCAGCGACGATGATCTGGTGGCCGGTGCTGGAAATGGGCAGGAACTCGGTCAGCCCCTCCACCACGCCAAGAATCAATGCCTGTATGGCGGTCCAAAAATCCATGCTTCCCCCGAAGGTCATGCTCAGCGGCATGCCTTGACTGTCTTTTTAATAGTTCACTGACGAGCGCACTCAAATTCCGGTGCTGATTTTCAACATCGATCTGCAAAAATTTCGTGAAAAATCAGGGAGTACTCAGGTTTTTCGATTACAGGCCGAAAGCCTATCAGACAAGCCGGAAATGTCGATGCAGCGCCCAAAAATATAAAAGCATGGAGTGACAGGACGATGAACAGTTTGCGCAGCATGTCGATCAGCCGCCGCCTCTGGCTGATCCTGATAGTCGCCGTGTTGATGCTGCTGACCTTGGGGCTGTTGATGCTCAAGCAGATCCACGGCGACCTCTACCAGGCCAAAAGCCAGCAGACCCAGCATGTGGTGCAGACCGCCAGCGGCGTGCTGGCGTATTACCAGAACCTTGAAAAAACCGGGGTACTGACCCGTGAAGCCGCGCAGCAGCAAGCCTTGAGCGCGGTGCGTGGCCTGCGCTACGACCACGACGATTACTTCTGGATCAACGACCTGACGCCGGTGATGATCATGCACCCGGCCAACCCCAAGCTTGACGGCAAGAACCTCTCGGCGATCCGCGACCCGGACGGTTTTGCAGTGTTCAACGAGTTCGTGATCCTGGCCAAGGCCAAAGGTGCCGGCATCGTCAACTACCGCTGGCCCAAGCCGGGTGCCGAAGCGCCGGTGGAAAAAACCTCGTATATCCAACTGTTCGAACCCTGGGGCTGGATTATCGGCTCCGGCGTTTACGTGGACGATGTGCAAGCCGAATTCAATGGCCAGGTGTGGAAAACCTCGCTGATTGTCCTGGGCATCGCGCTGGTGATGACGTTGCTGGTGGTGCTGATCGCCCGCAGCATCGTGCAACCCTTGCAGGCGGCGGTGAACGCTATGGCCAATATTGCCAGCGGCGAAAGCGACCTGACGCGCAGCCTCGATACCCATGGGCGCGACGAAGTCACCCAACTGTCCAAACACTTCAACAGCTTTACCGCCAAGCTGCGCCAGGTGGTCGGCCAACTGCAGGTGTGCGCCAACGCCTTGGGCCAGTCGTCAACGGAGCTGGGCACCAACGCCAGCCAGGCCCATGACCGCAGCCAGCAGCAGTCGCAGCAGATGGAGCTGGTGGCGACGGCAATCAATGAAGTGACCTATGGCGTGCAGGACGTGGCGAAAAACGCCGAGCATGCCGCCAGCGAAATGCGTGACGCCCAGGCCCAGGCGCAGCAAGGCCAGGTGAATATCGACGGCAGCTTGCTGCAGATCGATCAGCTCTCCAGCACCATCAGCCAGGCCGTGGAGGTGATCCGCACGCTGTCCAGCGAAAGCACACAGATTGGCGGCGTGCTTGAGGTGATTCGTTCCATCGCTGACCAGACCAACCTGCTGGCGCTTAATGCTGCGATTGAAGCTGCACGCGCGGGGGAACAGGGCCGTGGTTTTGCCGTGGTGGCGGATGAGGTGCGGCTGCTGGCTCAGCGTACGCAAAAATCCACGGCTGAAATCCAGGTGATGATCGAGCGCCTGCAAGGTCATTCGGAAGCGGCAGTGAAGGTGATCAGCGACAGCCACAGCGCTTCGCAACTGACCATTGAACAGGCCGGCCAGGCGGGTGCCAGCCTTACTGCCATCGGGCAGGCCTTGCATAACCTCAACGGGTTGAATGCCTCGATTGCCAGCGCGACGTTGCAACAGGCGCATGTGGTGGAAGACATCAACCAGAACGTTACCCAGGCGGCCGGGTTGTCTCACAGCACCGCGCTGGCGGCGCAGCAGTCCAGCGTGGCGAGTGCGCATTTGCGTGGGTTGAGTGAACAGTTGGATGGGTTGTTGCGCCAGTTTAAGGTTTAGATCGCATTGCTGGGCTGCTATGGGAGCTGGGGGGGCTAGGGGGTTATCGGGGCGCCTAAGATCAAAATCAACAGCACGGCGGCCTAGTAGCCGACCTGAGTGGTTGAATCAAAAGCAAAGCCGAGGCGGCCTTACAGCCGACCTGATCCTGGAAGCCGAACTCAATCAAATGTGGGAGCGGGCTTGCTCGCGAATGCGGTGGTGTCAGATACAAGTGAGTTGACTGACCCACCGCATTCGCGAGCAAGCCCGCTCCCACATTTAGATCTCATTACATCAGGCAGAAGCTGTGTTGCTGTGCTTCTGCCCTGCTTCTGCTTCTACCACTCAGGTCGGCTACTAGGCCGCCGTGCTCTTGCTTTTGATCTTGATCTTGATCTGAGGCGCCCCGTTAAACCACGCTGGCCGCACGCAGGCTTGAATCCGTGGGTAACCCGGCAGGACGCCGGGTTAGCCGCGATGGGCCAAGGATGGCCCATGGCGGCGGCCCACGGATTCAAGCCTGCGTGCGGACACACCGAGCCACAGCGAGGTGCCAAGTGGTGGGGCGAAGACTTTTTGGTTACTTTTGTGTCTTTACAAAAGTGACCCGCTGTAAGAGCGGAACCCTAAGCCGCCGTTACCCAAATAACGGATATGTACTCACACCAACGTTTGAAGAAAACTCACCTCTGGTTACAATCACCGCCCTCTCCCACTCTCCCAAGGAACCACCATGTCCGGGCTTGAACTGTTCGCCGCCGCCCTGGGAGTGATTGCCGTC
The DNA here is from genome assembly GCF_022648765.1 of Pseudomonas sp. ArH3a. Lineage (NCBI taxonomy): Bacteria > Pseudomonadati > Pseudomonadota > Gammaproteobacteria > Pseudomonadales > Pseudomonadaceae > Pseudomonas > Pseudomonas sp. ArH3a. The sequence continues at coordinate 3,295,424 of NZ_CP080330.1, read as the reverse complement.
TGGCTGACGGTCAAGCAGAACCCTTGGTGTTGGCCCATCGGCCTGGTCATGGTGTTGCTCTACACCTGGGTATTCTTCGACGTAAAACTCTATTCCGACATGCTCCTGCAAGTGGTCTACGCCGCCCTGCAACTTTACGGCTGGTGGCAATGGACCCGCGCCGGCCAAGTCAAGCAAGGCCGTCAGGTCACCAGCCTCGGCGTACCCGCGATCATCACCAGCCTGGCCATCGGCGCCGTCTTCAGCCTGTTGCTCGGCGCCGCCATGGCCCACTGGACCGACGCCGCCCAGCCGTGGCTCGACGCCGCCCTCACCGGCTTCAGCCTGGTGGCGCAAATGTGGATGGCGCAAAAACGCGTGCAGTGCTGGCCGCTGTGGATTGCCGTGGATGTGATTTTCGTCGGGTTGTTCCTCTACAAAGGCCTGTACCTCACCGCCGTGCTCTACGCCCTGTTCACCGTGATCGCCGTGCAAGGCTGGCGTGAATGGCGCGCCGACCCGGCGCTGCACGCATGAAGGTAGTGGTACTGGCCGGCCCCGAGTCCAGCGGCAAAAGCTGGCTGGCGGCGCAACTGCACGCGCACTTTGGCGGCCTTATGGTGGGCGAATACGTGCGCCATTTCATCGACCACCACCAACGCGACACCACCCTGGCGGACATCCCCGCTATCGCCCGTGGCCAACTGGCCTGGGAAGACGCCGCCCGCGCCGAACAGCCCAACCTACTCGTCCTCGACACCCACCTGCTGACCAACAAGCTGTGGAGCCAAACCCTCTTCGGTGACTACCCGGCGTGGCTGGACAGTGAGCTGCTGGCCCGCCATTACGACCTGCACCTGCTGCTCTCTCCCGAGGATGTGGAGTGGACCGCCGACGGCCAGCGTTGCCAACCGGAACTGGCGGATCGCCGCGCGTTTTTCCAGGGTAGCCTGGAGTGGATCGAGCAGCACCATAAGCCCGCCGTGGTGATTCGCGGCAACTGGGAAGAGCGCCGTGCCCAGGCATTTGAAGCGGTAACGCAACTGCTCAACGCGTAATACCGACCACCGGATCAACGCAGTCCCTTTCTCTTCGCGCCAGTCAATCTTCTAAAGGAGATTGGCCTATAAACATGCGCATCATTGAAGGTGGCGATTTTCAGCGCGCTCATGGGGCGGGGTCCTTCCAGGGCTCTTGGGGTAGAGCCCGGAAGGTGTGCAGATGCTCAATCAGTCCTTAGTAACCGAGCGACAACCCCGTGTTACGACGCGGGTCGTTAGCCCCGTAGAAGCGATTGTTGCCCACCGGCTTGCCACCCAAGGACGGCGCCCCCACCAGAATGGCCGCCAAGTGGTTGGCATCCTGAGGGCCGGCAAACTTGTGGCCCCAGCTCTCGAGGATTTTCTGAGTGTCCGGGCTCACCGCGAAGGTTTCGAGGTTAGTGGTCTCAGGCATCCACTGCTGGTGGAAACGCGGCGCATCCACGGCTTCCTGGATGTTCATCTTGTAGTCAATGACATTCAGGATGGTCAGCAAGGTGGCGGTGATAATCCGGCTACCACCGGGCGTACCCACCACCATCACCGCCTTGCCGTCCTTGGTCACAATGGTCGGGCTCATCGACGACAACGGTGCCTTGCCCGGTGCGATGGCGTTGGCTTCGCCCTGGACCAGCCCGTACATGTTCGGCACGCCGACCTTGACGGTGAAGTCGTCCATTTCATCGTTGAGGATCACCCCGGTCTTGCTCGCCATCACGCCGGCACCGAACCAGTCGTTGAGGGTGTAGGTCACCGAAACTGCGTTGCCCCACTTGTCGACGATGGAATAGTGCGTGGTGTTGTTGCCTTCATGGGGCGACACACCCGGCTTGATCGCCTGGGAATCCCCGGCCTTTTGCGGCTCGATGGCAGCGCGCAGCTTGGCGGCGTAGTCCTTGTCCAGCAGGTGGGCAATCGGGTTTTTCACAAAATCCGGGTCGCCGAGGTAGCTGTTACGGTCCACGTAGGCGTGGCGCATCGCTTCGATCTGGTAGTGCAGGCCTTGGGCCGAGTGATAGCCCAGGTCGGCCATTGGGTAGCCTTCGAGGATGTTCATGATCTGGCAGATCACCACGCCGCCCGAGCTGGGTGGCGGTGCCGAGACCACGTGGTAGCCACGGTAATCGCACTCGATGGGCGCCAGTTCACGGGTCTTGTACGTGTCGAGGTCAGCCTGGGTGATGATGCCTTTGCCGGCCTGGCTGGAATCCACCAGCGCCTTGGCGACCCAACCTTTATAGAAGCCGTCGGTGCCCTTGGCGGAGATTTCCTTGAGGGTCTTGGCCAAGTCTTTCTGCACCAACTTCTGGCCGACCTGCATCGGTTGGCCGTTGTGCAGGAAGATCCCGCGCAGGTCTTTGTCTTTTTCAAACTCGCCGGTGGCGGTGTGCAGCAGGTCGATATCACCCTGCTCCAGTTCGAAACCGTTTTCCGCCAGCTTGATCGCCGGCGCAATCACTTGGGCGCGCTTGAGGGTGCCGTACTTGCTCAGCGCGGCTTCCATGCCGGACACCGTGCCGGGCACGCCGACCGCCAGGTGGCCCTTGGCGCTGAGGCCATCAATGACGTTGCCGTCTTTGTCCAGGTACATGTCGGCGGTGGCCGCCAGCGGGGCTTTTTCGCGGAAGTCGAGGAAGGTCTTGCGCCCGTCCGCCAACTGCACGGTCATGAAGCCGCCGCCACCAAGGTTACCCGCCGCCGGGTACACCACCGCCAACGCATAGCCCACAGCCACGGCCGCATCAACCGCATTGCCGCCAGCCTTGAGCACATCCACACCCACATGAGTGGCCAAATGCTGGGCGGTTACTACCATGCCGTTTTCACCGGCCACCGGGGCCAGGGAAGCGGCTTGCACACCGCTGACCGTCAACACCAGGGCGGTGGCGATTAAGGTGCGGCTCAAAGGTTGGTATTTCATCCATGGCTACTCTAGTTATTGGGACGCACCAAAATAGCCCTTCCCGGATTTAATCCCCAGCGCAATGGCGTTTTTATTACAGAACTTGTCGGTCATAGAACGGGCGCGAAAAGCGTGTCGACTGTATTTCCAAGACAGCCGACTCCAACGACCGCATGCTTTATTACTATTTCTGCAGCAAGGAACACCTGTTCATCTGCGTGCTGGAATACGTCTACGAGCAGTTCAACAAGGCCGAAAGCAAACCCAAGCTGGACCTGGATGCACCGCTGCAGGTGTTGCGCGATCTGGTGGCGTTTATCTAGAACGACCGCGTCAAGCACATGTACTTGATGATTGCTTCGCTGTGCTACTTCTATAGCTCCAACCGCCATACGCTCAGCTCGTTTCTGGGTGAGGACCTGGCAGATAAGGGGGCAGCAGCAGGATTGGCTGGGGTTTATCCGTGATTTGGTGTTGCGTGGCGTAACACCGATCCCACGGTAGAAACCGGGTCGAACTGTGGGCGTTGGCCAAAAGTGACCCGCCGTAAGAGTGGAACCCTAAGCCGTCGTTATCGAAGCAACGGATAGACACTGCGCAATAACCCTGTGCAAAACCATCGCCAGATCCGCCGCATCTCGAGCCGTCACCACATTCGTAAACCCCATCACCACCCCCTGCTCCCGCCCCGGCTCCAGCATCCAACCCGACAATGCATGAACAGCCAAACCCGCACGATCAGCCGCCTCGGCAACAACATGATCCGGCACCGAGACCAACAACCGCGCCAGCAGGTTAACCCCCCCAGCCTGCTCATCCACCCGCAAAAACCCCGAGCAATGCACCTCCAGCGCCTCCACCAACAACCCCCGGCGCTGCGCATACAACTGCCGCATCTTCTTCAGATGCCGAGTAAAATGCCCCTGCTCCAAAAAATCCGCCGCCGTCAATTGCAACAACTGCGCACTACGCTGCTGCAACCTCTCAGCACTACACCCAAACGCCTCCACCAAAGAAACGGGCACCACCCAATACCCCAACCGCAACCCCGGAAATAGCATCTTGCTGAAGCTCCCGGCATAGATCACCCGATCCCCTACATCCTGACTCTTGAGCGCCGCCAACGGCTGCCCCCGGTAGCGAAACTCACTGTCGTAATCATCCTCAACCACCCAACTCCCCTGCTCCCGCGCCCACTCCAGCAAAGCCTGGCGCCGCGCCGGACTCAACGCCACACCCAGCGGGCTCTGATGCGCCGGCGTCACAATTGCCAACCGCGCCTGCCGATCCCTTTGCATCCCACGCTCAACCTCCAACCCCTCACCATCCACCGGCACCGGTACCAGTTCCACGCCTTGATGAACCAACAACCGCCGCGCATGCAAATACCCCGGGTCTTCAAACCAGCAACGCTGCCCCGTCATCTGCAGCGCATCGCACAACAGCGTCAAACACCCCGCATACCCCGCGCACACGAACACCTGCTGCGGCGTGCACTCCACGCCCCGGTACAGCGCAAGGTAGTTGGCAATCGCCACGCGCAAGGCCAGGGCGCCACGTACGTCGCCCATCGCCAGGCTATCGGCATCAGTGCGACGCACTTGTTGAGTGACCAGCCGCGCCCACAGCTTGCGCGGGAACGCATCCAGCGCCGGCAGGCCCATTTGCAGTGGCCTCGGCCCCGGTGCAGTCGACGGCACCGCAGGCTGCGGCTTCACGGGCACCTGCGGCAAAGCCCCAGCAATCACGGTGCCGGCCTGCCCACGCGCCTCGAAAAAGCCCTCGCTGACCAGCAACTGATACGCCGCCTCCACCGTCCCCCGCGCCACGTTGAGTTCCAGGGCGAGGCTGCGCACCGACGGCACCCGATCACCCGGGCCAAGTTGGCCCTGGTCGATGGCCAGGCGAAAGCGTCGGTAGATTTCCTGGTATTTGGGCAGTGGTGACATCGCAGGCAGGCTCGGCAGATAGACAACGCTGAGTCTGATCATGTCCCAACCCACTTGTCCAATCATGCCCCTGTTGGGCAGCCGTGCCGCCGCCGAAAATGGCGCATCCCTTATCAGTAAACCTTATTCAACAAACAAGGATCGCCCATGAACCACCGCCTCGATTACGCCTTGGCCGCGCCTGCCGGCTACAAAGCACTGGGCTCGGTGCACAGTTACATCCACGGCTGCGGCCTGGAGAAAGAATTGATCGACCTGGTGTACCTGCGGGTCTCACAACTCAACGGCTGCGCCTATTGCCTGGACTCCCACTCCCGCGACTTGCTCAAGCAAGGCGTGAGCCTGGAAAAAATCATGCTACTGGCCGCCTGGCGCGAGGCATTACCGCTGTTCACGCCACGTGAAAGCGCAGCACTGGCCTGGGCCGAGATCGTCACTCAAGTGGCGCAAACCCAGGTGCCGGATGCCGACTACGCCGAGGCAGCGGCGGTTTTCAACGAAAAAGAAATCGCTGACCTGACCCTGGCGATTTCACTGATGAACGCCTTGAACCGCGTCGCCATCAGCTTTCGCAAAGTACCCGCCGCGATCAAGGCTCATCTGGAGAACCTCAGCTATGAATGAACACGTCGAATTCGTGCCCATGCAAACCCAGGCTGAATGCATCGAAAGCTTTGCGGTGATGCAGCAACTGCGCCCGCACCTGACTGACGCAGCAGCGTTCGCCGAACAAATCCAGCGCCAACAGCAAAACGGCTATCACCTGCTGGCCGCCCGTGAACAGGGCAAGGTGATCGGTTTGGTCGGCTATCGCCTGACGGAAAACACCCTGTACGGGCGTTTTATCTACGTCGATGACCTGGTCGTGGACGCCGCCTTGCAGCGTCGGCGCCTGGGCGAGCAACTGCTTGACCGGGTCCGTGAAGAAACCCGCGCACGCGGCTACCGCTACTTGGTGCTGGATACCGGCATGCACAAGGCCTTGGCCCAGCGTTTCTATTTCCGCCAGGGCTTGCTGCCGCTGGGGATGCACTTTTCCCAGGATTTGAGCCAATGACCCGCGCCCTGCTGCTCAGTTTCAGCCCCCACGGCAAGGCCGCGCAGACCTTCAAGCTGGCACGCGCCCTGCTCAACGAGCAGGTGCCCGATGCCCACGTCACCGAGCGCGACTACGGCGCCCGGGCGCTGCCGCCGCTGACCCGCGAATACGCCAATGCACTTACCACCCCAGGCGGTTTGAGCGGCAGCGCCACGGCCCTGTCGGAACAGTTGATCGTTGAGCTGGAAGCCTGCGACCTACTGGTCCTCTGCACCCCGGTGCACAATTTCACCGTACCCGCGGCGCTCAAGGGCTGGATCGATCATGTGGTGCGCATTGAACGCAGTTTCACGGTGAATGCACAGTTCGAAAAGGTTGGCCTGCTCAAGGACCGGCGTACGTTTGTGCTGGTCAGTTCGGGCAATGCACGCAAAGGGCATGAGCCGGATTTTCTCACGCCCTACATGACCGCCATCCTGTCGACGGTGGGCATCCGCACGGTGGGTTTTGTCTACCTGGGCGCGATGGTGCGTGGTGCAGAAGCGGTCAGTCGCGCCGTGGAACAGGCACGCCGGCAGCTGCACGAAACCATCAGCTCTGGCCTATAACAATAATAGCGCTGGGGTCAGCGCCATTATTGCGCCCGCCCGACCTTAAGCTTCAGGCTTGCCACCCCCAACCTTCATACTGCTCACTTGCACAACACGGTTGGATGAACCCGCTTTGCGCGGGGCATTGATCATCATCATCACGCCGTCGTCAGTGATGAATTTCAGCCGGACGTTATCCGCTGTCGAGCCATCGGGATAGGCATTCTTGATCGTCAACAGTCGAGTCTTTCCGGGTGCATCGCCGTTCAATGTTGCGACCAGATCCCCTTCGTGCGTAACGCCCCAATCGCGGATTTGAGCGGCGCTGTAATCCAGCCTGACGACGCTGTCGGCCGGGTCATTGATGGTCACGGGCCGCGGGGCCTTGTTAATGATGTAGGTATTGGCATCACCCTGCCCGACGACGCTGGCGCCACCATTGATCACAATGACGTTCGCGCCTTTACCGGTTAAAACCGTGTCGTTCTTGCCATTGAGCGTCAGCATATTGCTCTGATCATCGCCCTGGACAAAACTTTCCCCATTTTCAACCGTGGCAGCATTGGAAAATGAATGAAAGCGCGCAACGGGCGCCGCGCCGTGAGTGTTCGAGTCAGGGGTATTGACCGCAATCGTACCGGTTTTGAAGTCAATGACATGCCCCAGATAGGTGGCTGTCTGAGGCTCGCGAACGACCGTGTATTTAGTGTTCAGTTCGCCGGAAAAGATCAGTGTGTTTCTGCCGTCACCCCCCCAGAACTCGGAACCCTTTTCCCTGACGCCGTTCGCTCCGGCCTCCCGAACTTGCCTGGCTTGCTCCAATGTCTGGCGCGCATCGGCGGTGAAGATGACCGTATCGTCGGCCTCCCCTCCGCTCATCAGTTTTTTGCCACCGCCCAACGAAAAATAATTGGGTTTGGTCTGCACGCCTGACACCGTGTCATCACCGTCGCCCAAGTCCCAGAGCGTGGCTTTTTTCTCCCCGCCAACGCCTTCCACAGGAGGCACCAACTTGCCGTTCCAGGACTCCGGAGGCGCGTTAATACGATCGTTTCCTCCCTGGGTTTTGACGTTCGTGACGGTGCCATCCACTTTGATCAGGTTCAGCAGATAGGTAATGGGGGCCCACCAATGCTGCCCTGTAAGCCCAACACTCCCCGGAATCTGCGTGACCTCAACCTTCACAGAGCCGAATACAACACGCTCAAAAAGGTCCTTGCCTGGCCCCTCCAGAAATTTTTTAAAGCGCTCCCGCTCCGCTGCTTCGTGCTCCTTGGGTATCTTCGCTTCCAAAAAGGGCTTCATAACGTCAAACCCCGGTTCAAAGCCCAGGAACGCCTTCGTACCGAGCGAAAACTTCTGCTGCCCCGTCAGCGGAGTATGTTCATTTATGTTCTCTACGGTACGCACTGCCGAGTAAATCGCCTGGGCGCTCATCAAAACCCCCGCCACAATCAGCCCTGCCGGCCCGGCTGCACTAAAGCCCGCCAGATAAGCGGCGGTCAAGGCAATCGAGGTGGCAGCATTGGCGACTGAAAAGGCGCCATTAACGTAGTGATCCTGAGCTTCCTTGCCCGTGCTTTGACCGGCTTTTTTGAACGAATCAACAGCATTGACCACATCAAAAGGCGCGCTGAACACCGTTCCGGCGGTACCCGCGACTTTGCCGATCATTTTGCCGATAGTGGCGGTCTGGAAGCTGAGTATGGTGGGCGCAGCCTTGCTGACCGCCTTCTGCGCCACGTTGTTCAGGCCAGCCTCTAGCCCCATGCCGGCATAGTCAGCCGCCACGGCACCGAGGCTTATGGCGCCCGCCGTGGTATCACCACGATTGAAACTGTCGATGGCACTGCGTACCCCTTGAAAGGTACTGAAAGCCTGAAACCCGAGACCCGCGGTGTTCGCCGCGCCTGGTTTATCGGGGGATCCCGGAGAAAAGAAATCCGCGGGGAGCGGCTTGTTGTTGCGCTGCATCTCGCGGATTTCAGCAGCCTGTCTCGACATGTCACGGGCGGATGTTTGCAGGGTCTCAAACATGGCGCTTGCGTCGCCACTGCCGATCATGGGTGGCGCGTTCACACTGCGCTGGGAGGCGATCTCAGTAAACACATCAGAGGCTCTGCCATCGTCGCCACCCCACTTGAGATACGCCTGGAAGCTCGGATAATCCAGGTGCATTGTGCCCGCTAACTTGCGACCCTCCGGATCGCCGACCAATGGATTTTCCACCGGCTTGCCATTGATGCTGTACCCCATTTTGTACAGTTCGACGCGACTGAATTGTTTTTCACCTACGTTGATCAATGGCCTGGCATCATCGAGTTTTTGCAGGCGCAGCAGTACTGCCTCATTGACGTGCGCAAGCGTCAGCGGCGGTGGTGCGTAAATGGAAGGTGCGACGGGGGTTCTCGGCTTAGGGACGGTGCCGGGACGCAAAGAGCCGTCTCTGCGCACAGGCGTGGACCCAGTACCTGATGCGGGTGGAGGCGTTAATACCGGCTCAGGCCCTACGGCGCTGCCAGTTGGCGCGAAAATCCTGTCAAGTTCGGCCGTGGTACGCTTATCAAGCGACCCATCGTAGAGCCGCGCGGTGAAGGCTTGCGTCACAAACTCCAGCTGGTTTCTGCCGGCACGTGCACTGAGCGTGGGCCCAGCGGGTTGGAACGTTTGTTTATTGTTAATGACCTCGAGAAAACCTTTGGGGTCCGCTTTGTAATAGCCCAGCGTGCCAAACAGGCCCGCGAGCGATGCAGCTTGCTTATTCGCTAAGGGCGGATCGCCCATGTGTCCGGCAAAAATGCCTACTCGATCGGCAACGGAGTCGCCACGCTCGCCGTGGGTGAAAAAATCGTCACCGATAATCAAGGTGGGCTTTGTGTCGGTTATGCGCAGCTGTGTTTGCGCCTGATCACCGGGGCTGGCAATGATCACTTTGATCTCCCGCCCCACCGCCTGGAAGGTTTGCGGGTCGTGTTGGCTAAGTTTCAATAGCGCAGCATCCACCGCATCAATCACGACTTTGAACATGTCGGGGTCAGCCTTGATATGACTGTGCAGATCAACTTCTACACCCTGCAAGACCTTAACCTGAGACTTGGTTACTGCACCTAACTCACGCTGGGGCAGATCGGCCCGCTGTTTCTCCATACGCTCGAAGGCATAGGGATACCCAACAGGCGCAGCCGCCTCATTGATCACGTTGAGCAACGTTTGCTCAAGTATCTTCATATCCTTTACGAGGGAAGAGTCTGGATGGTGAGCTGTAAATTGTCGGGCGGCCTCCAAGACACTTACCGTGTCATGAAACTGCGACATTCCCTTGGACTCATGCAGTTTTTCCAGGCCCTTTGACACCTTTTGATAATCCGCCAAAGGCGCACCTGCGGGGGCCGGCGCCCTGATGCCAAATTCCCTCGGCGTCGGCACGACAGAGGCATCAATCACCTTTACGTCATCGAGACCGGCCAAAGGAGCGTCATACATAAATCTAATGTCGCTCAAGGTGGGGGCACCCTGCCGAATATAATGGGGATTGAATACACTCATTTGATACTGAGGCCGAAAAGAACTGTCATTAATCGGCTTGTTAAACCCCTTCAGCCTGGCACTGGTAAATACCTTCTTTAACCCTTCGTCAAAAGCCTCCTTGGAAGAAAACTCGATAAAAGCACCGTTCGGATCACTGAAGTAATACGTTCGCTCTTTATCAGGCCCCACGATGACACCGGCAGTTATGCGATGCCCGGAACTGCTGATCAACATCGTTTTTGTCGTAGGCGAATCAGTCAGTTCGGGTGCAATTGCCGTATAGGGGACATCCTTCGAGGTTGTAGGGTCATGCGCACCATTCGGTTCAAACGACAACTGCACCTCGGCAAGCCTACGAAAAAAAACTTGTGACTCAGGCTTGTCGGGATAGGCAAGGGCCTGATAAATATTACCCAGAAAAATATGCTGTTTGCCCTCTCTCACGGCCAGCGACAACAGATGTGAAATCCCTGCACATTCGCCCTCGCTTAATTGGTTGATCACAGAGAGGTAATAACCTTGAGGCATGGGTGTGACCTTCACGCCGCTGCCCGACAACTCCTTCGAGAACACGCGCGAGTGGTCATGAGACGTGTTGATAAAACGTTGCTCATTGAGACGGGTTAATGCCCCGACTTGTTCTGGCGTTATCGACGGACTCAGCGCCAACCTCATCAGCGCCAAGGCGCTCATCTTGTCAGAGTAACCGGGGATCACTACAGCAGAGGGCCGGTTAAAGCCCTGCATAAATTCGCTGTGCGCAGGCCCCACTTTGGTATCACTGATTTTTTTTATAAAGTGCTTGGGTACTTCAGCGTCCTTGATCTTTTTAGGCTTCGGTGTTTGGCCGGTATCCGTCACATTAGCCGTATCCCTGCGTGACCGAGTGTGAGCAGTTACAGCGGGCTGGTCAGGCACCGAGGCGACGCTCTGGTCAGGTGCGATGGCCGGTAAAAACGGATTAGCAAGCGAAGACAATAGTTGCATGGATAGTTCCGTGTGTAGTTCCGTGTATACATCTATAGGCCCGTCATCCTTGTCAGCGTGAGTCCTGATCAGGCGAACATACAAACTCACTCCACGGGTAACTATCGGATTTATCTGCGCCTTCTTCTGGTGACCTCTTTAAAACAAAAACAGCGCCCACAAAAGTTCGAGGCCCAAGGTCCGCCGCCTGGGTTTCGTCTACTTCGGCGCGAGGGTGCGCGGTGAAGAAGCGGTCAGCCGAGCCATGGAACAGGCACACCGGCAACTGTCTGCAGCAATCAGCTCTGGCCTATAAAAATAATGGCGCTAGAATCAGCGCCATTCTTGCGCCTGCTTTCCTGACACGAGCCCCCCATGAGCTTTGATTTCGACACGATCCACCCCCGCTTCGGCACCGGCAGCACCAAGTGGAACCGTTACCCGCAAGACGTCTTGCCGATGTGGATCGCCGACATGGATATCGCCGCGCCACCTGCCGTACTGCAAGCCCTGCATGATCGCCTCGACCAGCAAATCCTGGGCTACAGCGTCGCCGGGCCGGACGTACGCGAAGCCATCGTTGCCGACCTCTGGAACAAATACGCCTGGCGCGTACAGCCCGAAGCGCTGTTGTTCCTGCCGGGCGTGGAGCCGGGCTTCAACATGGCCCTGCACGCGTTCGTGCAGCCGGGCCAGCCGGTGGTGCTGCAAACCCCCAACTATCGGCCGATTCGGCTGGCGCCGGGCCACTGGAACCTGCCGCGTATCGAGGTGCCGTTTGAGTGGGCCAACGGTGAGTACGCGACGCCGTTGCCAGCCATGCGCCAAGCGCTGAACGGTGCCGGTGCGCTGCTATTGAGCAACCCGCACAACCCTATCGGCAAGGTCTTCCCGCGCGAAGAACTACTGGCTGTGGCCAACGCCTGCCTGGAAAACGGCACGCTGATCATCAGCGACGAAATCCACGCCGAACTGTGCTTCGACGGCCGCCGCCACATTCCCACCGCCAGCCTCAGCGAGGAAATTGCCCAACGCACCATCACCCTGATGTCGGCGAGCAAAGCCTACAACGTGGCGGGTTTAAAGACCTGCTTCGCGGTGGTGCAAAACGCCGAGGTGCGCGAGCGGTTCAACAACGCGCGCTGCGGCATGGTCGACAGCGTAAGCCCCTTGGGCCTGGAAGCCACTCGCGCCGCCTACAGCCAGTGCGGCGAATGGCTGGACGCGCTGGTGCAGTACCTTCAAGGCAACCGCGACTACTTGCACAATGCCGTGCAAACCCGTCTGCCCGGCGTGGTGATGCATGCGCCGCAAGGCACCTACCTGGCGTGGCTCGATTGCAGCGCGCTGGGCCTGGATGACCCGCAGCAATTCTTCCTGGAACAGGCCAAGGTCGGCTTGAGTGCGGGGATAGAGTTCGGCGATGACAGCCAGCAGTTCGTACGCCTGAACTTTGGCTGCCCACGGGCGATGCTCGAAGAAGGTGTGCAGCGCATGGAACGTGCACTGCGTCACCGCTAGGCTTCAATTCACAACGTCGAAAATGTTCGGCCTCAACTGAGGCCCATTAGGCTGGCATCTATCAATGTGGGAGCTGGCTTGCCTGCGATGCAGACACCTCGGTGTATCAGGCATAACGCGTGGATGCCATCGCAGGCAAGCCAGCTCCCACAGAAAAGCAGAACATTGCGGTGCTGCCAGACGAATTCAGGGTTTACAGCTTGGCAATCGACACTTCGGTCGACTTCACAAAGGCAATCACTTCGCTGCCCACTTTCAATTCCAGGTCACGCACCGAGCGGGTGGTAATCACTGAGGTGACAATGCCGGACGCGGTTTGCACGTCGATCTCGGACACCACTTCGCCCAGCAGGATCTCCTTGATCACGCCCTTGAACTGATTGCGCACGTTGATCGCTTTAATAGTCATGTCGGCTTTCCTTTTGGCTGTTGGGTCAATCCGCACGAATGCGCAGGCCCTCAAAATGCGCTATCCAATCGACCATTAAAAGGAATAAATAACTCTTTATTTATTCGATATTGATATATGACAGCTGTTCACCTGGCAACAGCTGATCAACAAACTGCCCGCTCCCATCACAGCAATCGCTGCTCAACCCCAAGCAAATACGCCTGCGAACTCAATGGCACAGAGACTGCATCTGCTCCGATCAAAGAAAGCCGACAAAGCATGATGGAACATGCCATTTCAATTTTCTGAATATAAAAAAAGCCTTCTCTCATCGCCTTGCCCGGAGCTGTTCCATGAAACCCTTCACCCAACGCTTACTGGGCGCCTGCGCCCTCGCCCTGTGCCTGCAACCACAGGCCTTCGCCGCCGATACCGATCCCGCGCACGTCAACTTGGATTATGCCTACTACTCACCGGTCAGCCTGGTGCTCAAGCATTTCGGCTGGCTGGAACAAGCCTTACCGCACACCAAAGTCGGCTGGGTCCTAAGCCAGGGCAGCAACCGTTCCCTGGAATACCTCAACAGCGGCGGCGTCGACTTCGCCTCCTCCGCCAGTTTGTCAGCCGTTTTGAGCCGCGCGAATGGCAGCCCAATCAAATCGGTGTACGTCTACAGCCGGGCCGAGTGGACGGCTTTGGTTGTTCGCAAAGACTCACCCTTCAAAAGCGTGACAGACCTCAAAGGCAAGAAAATCGCCGCCACCAAAGGCACCGACCCGTACCTGTTCACCCTGCGCAGCCTGCAACACGCCGGGCTGAAAAAAGACGATGTCGAGTTGGTGCACCTGCAACACCCGGACGGCCGCACCGCGCTGGAGAAAGGTGACGTGGACGCCTGGGCCGGCCTCGACCCGCACATGGCCGCCAGCGAAATCCAGGCGGGTTCGCGCCTGTTGTACCGCAACAAAGACTTCAACAGCTACGGCGTGATCAGCGTCACCGAGCAGTACGCCAAGGCGCACCCACAGACCATCAGCAAAGTGCTCGGCGCCTATGAAAAAGCCCGCGACTGGGCGGTGAAACACCCGGATGAATTCGCCAAACTGCTCGCCGACGAATCCGGCCTGCCGCTGGAAGTGGCCAAGCTGCAACTGTCGCGCACCGACCTCAGCGCACCGTTGCTGACCGACAAAGATGCAGTGTCATCCAAGGCCGCCGCGCCGATCCTGGTGTCCGAGGAGTTGGTCCGCCGCGGGGTGAATGTGGACCAGGTGATCGACCAGTTGATCGATACCTCGTTCGGCCAGACCTTGCCGAAACAGTAAGGGGCGCGTGATGACCAGCAAAACCCAAACCGTGCCGCTTGTGGCGCCGGTGGTCATTCACCGCAGTGCCTGGCCACGGCGGCTCAAAGGCCTGACGTTGCCGGTGCTGATCCTGCTGGTGCTGGAGGTGGTGGTGCGTATCGGCTGGCTGCCGTCGTACCAGATGCCGGCGCCCAGCGAGATCGCCGTAACCCTCACTGACCTGGCTGAAGGCGCGTTATGGAAACACATCAGCGCCAGCCTGTTGCGGGTGCTGGCGGGCTTCGCCATCGGCGCCGGCCTGGCCCTGGTGTTCGCCGCCTGGGTGGGTTTGAGCCGTGAAGCCGAGGCCTATCTGGAACCGACATTTGCCGGGCTGCGCTCAATCCCGAGCCTGGCCTGGGTGCCGCTGTTGCTGCTATGGCTGGGCATCGATGAAACCTCGAAAATTGTGCTGATTGCGATAGGTGCGTTTTTCCCGGTGTACCTCAATGGCGTCGCGGCGATTCGCGATATCGACCGCAAGCTGGTGGAAGTCGGGCAAATGTACGGCTTCAACCGACGCCGTCTGGTGCGGCGGATTCTGTTGCCCGCCGCCCTGCCCGGCCTGTTTACCGGTTTGCGCAGCGGCCTGAGCCTGGCGTGGATGTTCCTGGTGGCGGCCGAATTGATCGCGGCCACCAAGGGCTTGGGCTATTTGCTCAGTGATGGGCGCGAAACCTCGCGGCCGGACATCGTGCTGGCAGCAATCATCGTGTTGGCGCTGCTCGGTAAAGTCAGTGATGGCGTACTCGCCGCCTTGGAGAAACGCTGCCTGGCTTGGCGTGACACGTTCAACGGCCAAGGTGCGCAGCAATGAGCATGCAGCCTTTATTGGATATTCGCGTGGAGCGTAAAAGCTTCGCCAGCACCACCGTGCTGACCAACGTGCACCTGGCCTTACAGCCGCGCGAAACCGTGAGCCTGCTGGGGCCAAGCGGCTGCGGCAAAAGCACATTGCTGCGCATCGTCGCCGGGCTGGAAAAGGACTTTCAAGGCCAACTGCGCAGCCCCGAAGGCGAAGTGGCCTTTGTGTTCCAGGAACCGCGGCTGATGCCCTGGCTGACGGTGGAGCAAAACATCGGCTTCAGTGATGACGACCACTATGACCCAGCCTGGGTTACCCAGTTGATCGAGGAAGTCGGTCTGAAGGGCTTCGCCCAGGCACTGCCCAAGGCGTTGTCCGGCGGCATGGCGCAACGGGTGGCGATTGCACGCGGCCTGTATTCGCGTCCGCAGGTGTTACTGCTGGACGAGCCGTTCAGCGCGGTGGATGCCTTCACCCGCATGAAACTGCAGGACTTGCTGCTGCAACTGGCCGAGCACCATGCCATTGCGTTATTGCTGGTGACCCATGACGTGGACGAGGCGCTGTACCTGAGTGACCGAGTGCTGGTGATGGATAATCGGCCGAGCAGCATCCGCCAAGAGCTGGCGGTGGACCTGCCTCACCCACGGGACCGGCGCGACCCGTTACTGGCTCGGCTCAAGGCGCTGTGCCTGACCGAGTTGCAGCGGGCGCATGTGATCTAGGCCGCCTGCCACAACAACTCGTTAAGCCAGTGTGCGGCTCAGCGTCACCCAATACCGCGTCCGCGCGCGCACCTCAAACCCCAGCGTCTGGGACAGCAGCGTCAGGATGCGGTCGGTGTCATCCAAGCGAAAGCTTCCCGTAACCCGCAACGTTTCCAGGCTCGGGTCCCAGCGCAACACACCTGGGCGATAACGCTCCAATTCGCGCAGAAAATCCCCCAGCGGCTGGTTCTGAGCGGTCAACACACCGTCCCGCCAGCCCAGTTGCAGCACATCAAACGGCGCCCAGGCGCCAAGCCCGTGGGCCTCCAAGGGGGCTTGCTGACCACGGCTTAGCGTCGCCACTTGCCCTTGCAGGTCACGCACTTGCACCGCCCCTTTGAGCACCGACACCAGGCAACCGGCCGCCAGCTGCCGCACACACACCTCGGCCTGGCTGACTTCAACGTCGCCGTAGCGGGTTTGCACGCTCATCAACGCTGCGCCCGGCACATTCACCGCCAGTTCACCGTCCACCAAGGTGACGCGCCGCTGTGCAAGATCGACATCCACCGCCGTGGCGGTGTTGAGTTGCAAGCTGCTGCCATCGGCCAACGGCAGGCGTTTGCGCTCGCCCGTGGCGGTATGCAAATCGGCCCGCCACGCGTCGATGGGCAACTGGCGGCTGATCAGCCAGGCCGTCGGCACCAACGCGGCAACCCCCAAGGCACGCTTGAGGATTGCGCGTCGCCCCGGTTGCGAGCGGTCGAGGCTGGCCATCGCCAATGCGTGTGGCAAGTCGCTGAAACGCTGGCGCAGGGATTGGGCTTTCTGCCAGGTCTGTTCGTGGTGGGGATGGCTGTCGCGCCACTGCTGCAACGCTGCGTGGTCACGCTCGGTGGCCGCGCCCGACTCCAGCAAGGCCAGCCACTGGGCGGCGGCACGCGCGACATCGCGGCTCACAACTCCACCAGTAAACAGTGTTCGTAGGCCTGCGCCATGTAGCGCTTCACCGTGCGCTCGGATACGTCGAGCCGTTCGGCGATCTCGCGATACCCCAGGCCTTCCAGCTGGCTCCACAGAAACGCACGGCGCACCAGTACCGGCAAACCGTCGAGCATCTCATCCAACGCTTGCAGGGTTTCCAGCACCAACCAGCGTTGCTCCGGCGACGGCACACAGGTTTCCGGCAGGTTTGCCAGGGCATTCAAGTAAGCCTGCTCAAGGCTACGCCGCTGATGAAAGTTGACCAGCAGGCGCTTGCCAACCGTCACCAGGTACGCGCGCGGCTCCTGCATCTGCGCAATCGGCTGGGCACTGGCCAGCACCCGCAGGAAGGTATCCTGGCTCAGGTCCGCCGCATCCCAGGCATTGCCCAGGCGCCGCCGCAGCCAGCTTTCGAGCCAACTGCGGTGGTCGCGGTACAAACTCGACAGCGTGTGTTCGGCGGCGTGGGTCGGGACAACAGCATCATTCATGGCAAGCGACCTGCGCGGCGCGAGTGAGTCTCAAATGAGATTCATTCTATTTAATATCGTGCCGACACACCATGCTCTTTTCAACATTACGTTTATGCAGACGCCTCCGCGTCGAACACCTGCCCACGCCCGATGACGCTGGCAGGCGCCAACACCGCGCCCGGCGCCAGCACCGCATTGGCGCCGATTCGGCTTTGATCGCCGAGCAAAGCACCGAATTTGTCGCAACCGGTGCGCTGCAATTGCCCGTCGATGCGCACCTGCACGTCCTTGTCCTCTCGTTCGTTGCGGTAGTTGGCGACGATGCTGCCGGCCTCCAGATTGATCCCATGGCCGAGCACCGAATCGCCGACAAAATTGAAGTGCGCCAGCTTGCTGCCACTGAACACAAACGACGTTTTCAGCTCGGCGCCGGGGCCGATGATGCAGTGCGCGTCCACCCAGCAGCCACCACGCAGCAGCGCGCCGCTGGCGATGAAACACTCGGCACCGATGATCAGCGGGCCCTTGAGCAAGGCGCCGGGTTCGACCGTGGCGGTACGGTGCACGGCGATTTCGCCCTGAATGATGTACTCATCGGCAGGCAGTTCGGCCAGCAACGTACGAACAATGGCGGACGCCTGTGTCACCAGCGCCCAAGGTGCCAGTTCAGCCCACGGCGCCAACGGTGACTGGGCAACGTTGGCGATGTAGTCGGTGAGTCGGATCAACGGCGAACCCTCCAGCAGTCAAAGAAGCTCGAAACGCTAGCATGACCCAACGGAACTTTACTATTTGTCTTGATATGGATATTTTATCCAAACACGCAAACGAGGTCCGTCGCATGCAATTGCCTACCTACCCAGACGTCATCGCCGCCGCCCAGCGCCTGGAGGGCTTCGCGCATCCCACGCCAGTGTTCACCTCGCGCACCCTCAACGCCGAAACCGGCGCTGAAGTCTTCATCAAATGTGAAAACCTGCAACGCACCGGCTCGTTCAAGTTTCGTGGCGCGTTCAATGCCCTTTCGCAGTTTGACGCGCCGCAGCGCAAGGCTGGCGTGGTGGCATTCTCCTCCGGCAACCACGCCCAGGGTATTGCCCTGGCGGCGCGCTTGCTGGGCATGCCGGCGACGATTGTGATGCCCTCCGATGCGCCGGCCGCCAAGGTTGCCGCCACCCGCGAATATGGCGCCAGTGTGGTGCTGTATGACCGCTTCACTGAAGACCGCGAAGCGATCGGTCGTCGCCTTGCCAACGAGCAAGGGATGACCCTGATCCCGCCCTACGACCACCCGCACATCCTCGCCGGCCAAGGCACGGCCGCCAAGGAGTTGCTGGCGTTCACCGGGCCCTTGGACGCTCTATTCGTCGGCCTGGGCGGTGGCGGCATGCTTTCAGGCACTGCGCTTTCGACCCGCGCGCTGTCACCGGATTGCCAGCTGTTTGGTGTCGAACCCGAAGCCGGCAACGACGGCCAGCGCTCATTGCGCACCGGCAGCATCGTGCACATCGACACCCCGGCGACCATCGCCGACGGTGCGCAAACCCAGCACCTGGGCAACTTCACTTTCCCGATCATTCGGGACCTGGTGAGCGACATCCTCACCGTCTCCGACGCGCAGTTGGTGGATGCCATGCGGTTTTTCATGCAGCGCATGAAGATGGTGGTGGAACCCACCGGCTGCCTGGGCCTCGCGGCGTTGCGCCAACTGGGCAAGCAGTTCAAGGGCCAACGCGTGGGGATTATCGTCACCGGTGGCAACGTCGATATCCAGCGCTATGCCGCGCTGCTCAGCGAGGCGCCATGAATCGGGTGGAGGTTGAAGCCGTGGGGCGCTACTTGGCGTAGGTGTAGACCGCTGCGCGTGACACGCCCAGGTGCGAGGCCACCGTCTCCATGGCCCGGCGAATGTCCATGCAGCCTGAGTCTTTCAGCTCTTGCAGGAGCAGCCGCCGATCCGCCGTCTTGAGCGCGCGCGGGGTGGTCGCCAGGCGCGCGGCGAACTGGTCGATACGCGCACGAATCACATCGGCACCGGACGGCTCGAGGGACTCGCTGGGCGTGTCGCCACTGACTGAACCAAACTGTTCCAACATGCCCTGCAAGCCTCGGAACAACGAGAGATCGACGTTCATGCACAACGCGGCGACGTACTTGCCGCTGGCGTCCTTGATGCCGATCGACGTGCTCTTGACCTGGCGGCCATCGGCGAATTGATTCTGGTAGTTGGCGATGACTTGCGGGTAGTCCGGGTCGGCAATCCGCGCCAGGCCCAGCTCGGTCGCCGGGTCGCCCGGTTGGCGCCCCGAAAGGTTGTTATGAATGGCCAGGATCGCGTGCTGCGGGTCGCGCAAGTCGTGCAGCACCACTTCGCAGAATGGGCTGAAGGTTTTGCTCAAGCCTTCGGCAATCTGTTCGAGCTGGCTGATCAGGGTGGTTTCTTCGGGCGAGGTGTTTTTCATGCAAGACAACATATCCAGTCGTGGACAAGTCGTCAATTTGGCCGTCATCCCTCATTGTTGATCCGCTGGCCCAGCACCCAGCGTGAGCCCGCGCGCGTTTCCTTTCCTAAAAAGCCCGCTCCATCCTGATGATCTCGATGGAAACCGGGCGGTTGCCACGGCTGAACCTACCCTCGCCGATCTTGCGAAAGCCGTAGTCGGCATTGCACAGGTTTTCGACGGCGTTTTGATGCACCGCGAAGAGGCTTTCGGCGTCTTCTTGAGTGGCTGGGCGGATCAGATTTTTTTTCATCCCCTTGAGTTTCCGTGTGTGGCCAGTGAACCCAGGCTTTATAGCCGAATGACCGCCTGGCAGCGACCGATGAGCGCCTACCTTGTGCGTTGACCTACTTTGTTACACACCATATAGTGTGCCCACAAACAGAACAGACCACTACATAGTGTGCAGTATCGGTATTTACCGACCACACTACGCGCAGTATTTCAATGCCTAGTAGCCTGCAAACCGCATATTTTTGGACGGGTTCACACGCCGTCAGAACAGATCAGGAAGGAGTATTTCAATGCTGAGTTGGGATGAAGTCGACAACGAAGACACCGGTGCAGCGGTGATCAAGGGCGCCAACGCCGGCCACGCCAGTGAAGCCAACATGGACCGTCTCGACGGTGCCGGCGCCGCTGCCGCGCTGGAAGCGCGCAACGTGACTGCCAACGACTCCGCCGCGATCATCCGCGCCAAGGCCGCCCTGGACAAACTCGACGTCGCCGAAGGCCTCGCTGAGCTGGAAGGCTCCGCCGCCCGCGTCGCCGTTGACGAAAAGCGCATGATCAACTGCCGCGCCGACCTCAACCAACTCGTGCCGTTCAAGTACGACTGGGCCTGGCAAAAGTACCTCGATGGCTGCGCCAACCACTGGATGCCGCAAGAGGTCAACATGACCGCCGACATCGCCCTGTGGAAAAACCCCGAAGGCCTGACCGACGACGAACGCCGCATCGTTATGCGCAACCTCGGCTTCTTCTCCACCGCCGACTCCCTGGTTGCCAACAACCTGGTGCTGGCCGTGTACCGCCTGATCACCAACCCGGAGTGCCGCCAGTACATCCTGCGTCAGGCCTTCGAAGAAGCGATCCACACCCACGCCTACCAGTACTGCATCGAATCGCTGGCCATGGATGAAGGCGAGATCTTCAACATGTACCACGAGATCCCATCGGTGGCTAAAAAAGCCGCCTGGGGCCTGAAATACACCCGTTCGATCTCCGATCCGAAGTTCGAAACCGGCACCGTTGAGACTGATAAAGAGCTGCTGCGCAACTTGGTCGCCTACTACTGCGTCCTGGAAGGCATCTTCTTCTACTGTGGCTTCACCCAGATCCTGTCCATGGGCCGTCGTAACAAAATGACCGGCGTGGCCGAGCAGTTCCAGTACATCCTGCGCGACGAGTCGATGCACCTGAACTTCGGTATCGATGTGATCAACCAGATCAAAATCGAAAACCCACATTTGTGGGATGCTGAAATGAAAGAAGAAGCGACCCAGATGATCCTGCAAGGGACTCAGCTGGAGATTGAATATGCGCGCGATACCATGCCGCGCGGTGTTCTCGGCATGAATGCGGCAATGATGGAGGACTACCTCAAGTTCATCGCCAACCGTCGTCTGTCGCAGATCGGCTTGAAAGAAGAATACCCGGGCACCACCAACCCGTTCCCGTGGATGAGCGAGATCATGGACTTGAAGAAAGAGAAAAACTTCTTCGAAACCCGCGTGATCGAGTATCAAACCGGCGGCGCGTTGAGCTGGGATTAGTCCACGGCATAGATCTAAAAATGTGGGCGCGGGCTTGCTCGCGAATACAGTGTGTCAGTCGATGCATCCAGTGACTGACCCACCGCATTCGCGAGCAAGCCCGCTCCCACATTGGGTCCGTGGTGTTCTATAGACTTTGCACATTACTTTTTATGCCCAATCAAACCATCAAGACCCCCTGCGTCGGCCTGTGTTCCACCGTTTACGGTGATCTGGTCTGTCGGGGCTGCAAGCGTTATCACCATGAAGTCATTCAGTGGAATGGCTACAACGCCGACGAAAAACAGGCCGTGTGGTTGCGTCTGGAGCAGTTACTGGTGCAGGTGATGGCGAGCAAGCTGGAAGTGCTCGACCCGCAGCGCCTGCGCCAGCAGCTGGAAGACCGCAAGATTCGCTTTATGCCGCACCAGTCGCCGTATTGCTGGGCGTATCAGTTGATTGCGCGGGGCGCGCGGGTGATTTCCAGGCTGGATGCGTATGGCTTGGCGTTGCTGCCGGCGTTTCGTGAGCGCAACCTGACCGATTTGCGCGATGCGATTGATCGGGAGTTTTTTCTGCTTTCTGAGGCGCATTACGAGCGGTACATCGCACCTGGGTTTCTGAAAGAGGCATTTGGGCCAGCCCTGATCGCCACTTTCTAACAAACACCCCAAAACACTGTGGGCGCTGGCTTGCCAGCTCCCACATTTGACTTGTGTTGTTCAGCACATCCAGGAACCCGCCCGCTCCGTCTGCAAGCCATAGCGCTCAATCGCCTGCTGACATACCTCCCGCGCCAAACGCCCCTGCTCCACCAACGCCGTGAGCGCCGCCAGCACGATGTGGTGCCGGTCCACCTCGAAGAAGTCACGCAATGCCGCCCGCGTGTCACTGCGGCCGAAACCGTCGGTGCCGAGCACGGTGTAGCTGGAATCCAGGTACGAGGCGATCATCTGCGGCACCGCCCGTACATAGTCGGATACGGCAATCACCGGTGCGCCTTTAGGCAGGCATTCATTCACATGGCTGCAACGCTTGTCGCCTTGCGGGTGCAGGCGATTCCATCGCTCCACTTCCCGCGCCTCCCGGGCCAGTTCGCTGAAACTGGTGACGCTGAACACCTCGCTCGCCACTTGCCAATCATCGGCCAGCAACTGCGCGGCCGCCTGGGCTTCGCGCACCAGCGTGCCTGAACCGAGCAAGCGCACCTGGGCGGCGGCGGCGCCTTGCAGGCGGTACATGCCCTTGATGATTGCCGCTTCCACGCCTTGGGGCAGGCTCGGCTGTGGGTAGTTTTCGTTCATCAGGGTCACGTAGTAAAACTCGTCCACGTCGTGTTCGAGCATCTGGCGCATGCCGTGGTCGAGGATCACCGCAAACTCGCCAGCAAACGCCGGGTCGTAGGCGCGGCAATTGGGCACGGTGGCGGCGGTGAGGTGGCTGCTGCCGTCCTGATGTTGCAACCCTTCGCCGCCCAAGGTGGTGCGCCCGGCCGTGGCGCCAAGTAGGAAGCCGCGAGCACGCTGATCGGCGGCGGCCCAGATCAGGTCGCCGACGCGCTGGAAGCCGAACATCGAGTAGTAGATGTAAAACGGCAACATGCGCAGGCCATGCACCGAATAGCTGGTGGCCGCCGCCACCCAGGAACTGATGGCGCTGGCTTCGCTGATGCCTTCTTCAAGGATCTGCCCGTCGGTGGCTTCGCGATAGCTGAGGATCGAGCCGATGTCTTCCGGCTCGTAACGCTGGCCGACGCTGGAATAGATGCCGATCTGCTTGAACAGGTTGGCCATGCCGAAGGTGCGCGCCTCATCGGCGACTATCGGCACGATGCGCGGGCCCAGCGCCTTGTCCTTGAGCAGATGGGTGAGCATGCGCACGAAGGCCATGGTGGTGGACATTTCCTTGCCTTCGGCCGCCGTGGCGAAACCGGCGTAGCCCGTCACCGGCGGGACGCTGACAGGCGCGGCGAGCGGGCTGCGGCTCGGCACATAACCGCCCAGCGCGTGGCGGCGCTGATGCAGGTAGCGCAACTCCAGGCTGTCAGCGGCCGGTTTGAAGAAACTCAGCGACTCGGTCTGCGCGTCCGACAGCGGCAACTGGAAGCGATTGCGAAAGGTGATCAGCGCGTCGCGATCGAGCTTCTTCTGCTGGTGCGTGGTCATCTTGCCCTGCCCGGCTTCGCCCATGCCGAAGCCCTTTTTGGTCTGGGCCAGGATCACCGTCGGCTGGCCTTTGACCCGGCGCGCGGCGTGGTAGGCGGCGTGGATCTTGACCATGTCATGGCCGCCACGCTTGAGGCGGTCAATTTGCTCATCACTCATGCCCTCGACCAGCTTGGCCAGTGACTCGCTTTGGCCGAAGAAGTGCTCACGGTTGTAGGCGCCGTCCTTGGCGGCGAACGTCTGGAATTGCCCGTCGACGGTCTGCGACAGCGTGTTCACCAGCGAGCCGTCGCTGTCCTTGGCAAGCAAGGCGTCCCAATCCGAGCCCCAGACCAGCTTGATCACGTTCCAACCGGCACCGGCAAACAACGCCTCCAGTTCGTCGATGATCCGCCCATTGCCGCGCACCGGACCGTCGAGGCGTTGCAGGTTACAGTTGACCACCCAGGTCAGGTTGTCCAAGCCTTCGCGCGCGGCCAAGGTCAGCGCCGACATGCTTTCCGGCTCGTCCATTTCGCCGTCGCCGAATACGCCCCACACGTGGCGATCGGTGGTGTCGAGCAAATCGCGATGCTGCAGGTAGCGCATGAAGCGCGCCTGGAAAATCGAGCTGATCGGGCCGATGCCCATAGAGCCGGTGGGGAACTGCCAGAAGTCCGGCATCAACCACGGATGCGGGTAACTGGAGAGGCCGCGTGCGCCGTTTTTTGGCCCGCCGATCTCCTGGCGGTAATGCGCCAGGTCGTTTTCAGTCAGGCGGCCTTCCAGGTAGGCGCGCGCATAAATGCCCGGCGCGGAATGCGGCTGGTAGAACACCAGGTCGCCGCCAAAACCTTCGTTACGGGCGCGAAAGAAGTGATTGAAGCCCACTTCGAACAAATCCGCCGCGCTCGCATAGCTGGCGATATGGCCACCGAGTTCGCCGTACGCCTGATTGGCGCGCACCACCATGGCCAGGGCGTTCCAACGCACCAGCGACGCCAGGCGCTCTTCGGTGGCGAGGTCGCCGGGAAAGGCCGGCTGTTGCTCAACACCGATGCTGTTGATGTAGGGCGTGCCGTGGCGGGGTTTCCAGTCGATGTGCGGGGCGCTGCCTTCGCGGGCCAGCAGGTCGAGGATCTGCCGCGCCCGTTCGGGACCGGCGCTGGCCACCAGCGAGGCCAGCGCATCACGCCATTCGTCCTGCTCTACCTGATCCAACGCCGTGTGATTGACTGCACTCGCGAAACCGTTCATGGGCACCTCCGGGCTTTTTTTCCAGTTTATGTCGGTGCCTGAGGATTTTTTGCCTGTTATCAGGCGCAGGTTTGAGTGTTTTGAGCATGAATCACTGCCAATCCATTTTTTACCAGCACGTTGTGCTCAAGCCACACGAGACGTTGCAACTGTGTTTAAAATGCCGCCCGCTCAATGACCGACGCTAACCGATGACCCCAGACGCACTCGCCACCCTGCACGCCCACCTGCTCACCGCCCTGGCCAGCCCGCCCGCTGAAACCCGGCGCCTGTTCCACGGCCGGGGCCGCTGCTGGCCGGGCCTGGAACAGCTGACAGTGGACTGGTTGCAAGGCGTGGTGCTGGTCGCGCTGTTCAAGGAGCCTGAGGCTACGCAGCTGGACGCGTTGAAACAGCTGCTGGTTGAGTTCGACTGGGCCCAACATGGCGCGCATACCGTCGCCCTGCAACATCGCTACCTGCCGCAAAGCACCACCGAGTGGCTGGTGGGCGAAGCGGTTGATGAGCTGACCATCACCGAGGGCGGCCTGCGTTACCTGATCGACCTGGGTAAAAAACAGAACAGCGGGCTGTTCCTCGATATGCGCTATGGGCGCAACTGGGTGCGCCAGCAGGCCAAGGGCCAACGCGTGCTGAACCTGTTTGCCTATACCTGCGGCTTCTCGGTCGCGGCCATCGAAGGCGGCGCCGACCATGTGGTGAACCTGGACATGGCCCGCGGCGCCCTCAGCCGTGGTCGCGATAACCATCGCTTGAATGGTCATGACCTGGGCAATGTCACCTTCCTGGGCCACGACCTTTTCAAATCCTGGGCCAAGGTGACCCACAGCGGCCCCTATGACTTGGTGATCATCGACCCGCCGTCCTTCCAGAAAGGCAGTTTCCTGCTGACCAAGGACTACCAACGCGTGCTGCGCCGCTTGCCGGATTTGCTCACGCCACACGGCACCGTCCTGGCGTGCATGAACGACCCGGCGTTCGGCGAAGACTTCCTGATCGACGGCGTCACCCGCGAAGCACCGGGCCTGCGCTTTGTGGAACGGCTGCAAAATCCGCCTGAATTTCCGGATATCGACCCACAAAGTGGCTTGAAGGCGCTGGTGTTCCGTCAGGGTTGATGCTGAAACGTCCTACGCTTGCTACGCTAAGTGATACACCGGGTGGTGAACCTTATCCCCCCCTTCCCGGTCGATACCTGCATCCCCTGGCCAGACTCGACGGCGTTACGTTGTCGGCTGCCCTGTTTCACCTTTTGGAGAACCGCCCGTGATATCGACCCTGCATGTAGCCAGACTCAAAGCCTGGGGCGCCCACGGCTTTACCGCCACCGGCGTGGTGCTGGCCTTCCTGGCCACCTTGGCGCTGCTGGAAAACTCACCCAAGGCGTGCCTGCTCTGGCTGGGCCTGGCGCTGGTGGTTGATGGCGTTGACGGCTCCCTGGCGCGACGGGTGAATGTCAGCACGGTGTTGCCAAGCTTCGACGGCTCGGTGCTGGACCTGGTGATTGATTACCTGACGTATGTGTTTATTCCGGCGTTGTTTATCTACCGCTATATCGATTTGCCGGACTTTACCCACCTGTTCACGGTGTCAGTGATCCTGGTGTCTTCGTTGTTCTGCTTCTGCAATGTGAACATGAAGAGCAAGGACAACTACTTTGTCGGCTTTCCCGCGGCCTGGAACGTGGTCGCCTTATGCGTGTATATCATCCAGCCGGAAGCCTGGGTTACGTTGCTGACCGTGATTGGCTTGGCGCTGCTGACTGTGACGCCGATGAAGTTTTTGCATCCGTTTCGGGTTAAGCGGTTTATGCCGCTGAATATCGCCGTTACCACCATTTGGTTGCTGTGCAGCTTTTTGATGGTGGTGGATTATCCGAATACGAATCCCTGGACGTTTGGGTTGTGGTCGGTGATGTCGGCTTATTTCCTGGGGATTTGTGTGTGGCGTACGGGGTTGGAGTGGTGGGATAGACGCCACGGTTGAGCTAGGTCGGTTGAGTACATATCCGTTGCTGCGGTAACGGCTGCTTAGGGTTCCGCTCTTACAGCGGGTCACTTTTGGAAAAGAGCCCCAAAAGTAACCAAAAGGGCTCTTGCCCCACCACTCGGCACCTCGCTTAGGCTCGGTGTGCCCTCACTCCGGCTTTGGACCGTGGGCCGCCGCCATGGGCCATCCTTGGCCCATCGCGGCTAAACCGGCGTCCTGCCGGTTTACCCACGCTCCAAAGCCTGCGTTCGGCCAGCGTGGTTAACGGGGCGCCTAAGATCAAGATCAAAAGCAAGAGCACGGCGGCCTAGTAGCCGACCTGAGTGGTTAAATCAAAAGCAAAACTGAGGCGGCCTGACAGCCGACCTGATATTTGAAACTGAACTCAATCTAATGTGGGAGCTGGCTTGCCTGCGATGGCATCAACTCGGTGTACTTGATGGACCGAGGTGCCTGCATCGCAGGCAAGCCAGCTCCCACAGAAAAGCAGAGCACTGCGGTGCTGGCAGCCGAACGCGGTCAAAGTTGTGGGAGCGGGCTTGCTCGCGAAGGCGGTGGGTCAGCCAGCTGATGTGTAACTGACCCACTGCCTTCGCGAGCAAGCCCGCTCCCACATTGGGATCTCAGTACATCAGGCAGAGAGTGTACTGCCGTGCTTTTGCTGTGCTTTTGCCCTGTTTTGCTTCTACCACTCAGGTCGGCTACTAGGCCGCCGTGCTTTTGCTTTTGCTTTTGATCTTGATCTTAGGCGCCCCGTTAACCACGATGGCCGAACGCAGGCTTGAATCCGTGGGTAACCCGGCAGGACGCCGGGTTAGCCGCGATGGGCCAAGGATGGCCCATGGCGGCGGCCCACGGATTCAAGCCGGAGTGAGGGCATGCCGAGCCTAGGCGAGGCAACGAGTGGTGGGGCAAGAGCCCTTTTGGTTACTTTTGGGGCTCTTTTCCAAAAGTGACCCGCCGTAAGGGCGGAACCCTACGAAGCCGTTACCACAAAAATGGATATGTACCCAAAGCCAGAGGTACCATAACGCCCTTAGGCGCACCCAACTCGCTCCCCCCTGCCAACTATAAGCCCCGCCCATGCCCTTCGAACTCAGCGTTGACCTGACCACCCTCGCCATCCTGGCCGTCGTAGCCTTCATCGCCGGTTTCATCGACGCCATCGCCGGCGGCGGCGGCCTGCTCACCACGCCGGCCCTGCTCACCGCCGGCATGCCCCCGCACCTGGTGCTGGGCACCAACAAACTCAGCTCCACCTTCGGCTCCGCCACCGCCAGCCTCACCTTCTACCGGCGCAAGCTGTTCCACCCGCGCCAATGGGTGCACGCCATCGTCGGCACACTGATCGGCGCCCTCGCCGGTGCAATAGTCGCCCACTACCTGCCCGCCGAAACCCTGAACAAAATGCTCCCGGTGATCGTGTTCGCCTGCGGTGTGTATTTGCTCTTCGGCGGCACGCCCAAGGCGCCGCTGGACGCCGACGCACCGATCAAGAAGAAATGGCAATCCACCCAAGGCTTCGGCCTGGGTTTCTACGATGGCGTGGCCGGCCCCGGCACCGGCGCGTTCTGGACGGTCAGCACCATGCTGCTGCACCCCATCGACCTGGTCAAAGCCAGCGGTGTGGCGCGCAGCATGAACTTCGTCAGCAACGCGGCGGCGCTGTCGGTGTTTATCTTCAATGGCTCGGTAGACTGGATCGTCGGCCTGGCGATGGGCTTCTCGGTCATGTGTGGCGCGTTCTTTGGCGCGCGCAGCGCGATCAGCGGCGGCGCCAAATTCATTCGCCCGGTGTTTATCACCGTGGTCCTCGGCCTGACCGTGCGCCTAGCCTGGCAACACTGGTTCAGCGTGGCCTAAACGACGGGCCAAGTAGAGGTCAATCAAGTAGCGCGCAATCGAGCGTGACGCTGGCAACGGCGGCAGTTCGTGGATGTTGAACCACTGCGCGTCTTCGATCTCATCGGCCTGGGGCACGATGTCGCCACCGGCGTATTCGGCGTGAAAGCCGAGCATCATCGAATGCGGGAACGGCCAGCACTGGCTGCCCATGTACTGGATGTTCTTGACCTCCACCTGCACTTCTTCGCGCACTTCGCGGATCAGGCAGTCTTCGGCCGACTCACCCGGCTCGGCAAACCCGGCCAAGGTGCTGTAGACGCCGGTGACAAAACGCGGCGAGCGCGCCAGCAGAATCTCATCGCCACGGGTCACCAGCACGATCATGCTCGGCGAAATGCGTGGGTAGCTGCGCAGGTCGCAGGCCTGGCAATACATCGCGCGCTCGCGGGGCACCTGGGCCATGGCCTGGCCGCAACTGCCGCAAAACCGGTGCTCGCGCGCCCAGGTGCCAATCTGCGCCGCGTAACCGAGCACTTTGTACAGCGTGTGGTCGCCTTGCAGCATGAAGCCGCGCAAGCCCTGCCAGCTGCAGCCGGGTACTTCACTCGCCGAGTTGAGTTCCAGCAGGTACACCGGCTCGCCGTCGAGGTGGCCGATGCCATGTTCGGCAAACACCGACAGGTCCTGGCGCTTGAGCCATTCGCGCGGGAACAGCGGGCCGTTGGTGTCATGCAAAAAGCCTTCGCGGCTGCGGGCTACGGCCCAGCCGCCAGGGGCGTCGTTGTCCAGCAGCGTTGTGGTAATCCAGCCTGGGGTCATATCAGTCAATCCACGAATTCGGGTTTCTGCTTACTCATATGGGCCGCGATGGCCACGCGCAGATCGTTGGATTGCAACATAGCCGAGTTCCAGGTGGCAACGTATTCCAAACCATCATTGACCGTGTGGTCACGCATGTAGCTGATCATGGCCTTGGTGCCGGTCACGGCAATCGGCGACTTGGCGGCAATTTGCTCGGCAATTTCCATGACGCCGGCCAACAGGCTTTCATAGTCCGCATACACACGATTGACCAGGCCGATGCTGCGCGCTTCTTCGGCGCCGAATTGGCGGCCAGTGTAGGCCAGTTCACGTAGCATGCCGTCGCCGACAATCCGCGGCAGGCGCTGCAAGGTGCCGACGTCGGCGGCCATGCCGATGTCGATTTCCTTGATGGAAAATTGCGCGTCTTCAGCCGCGTAGCGCATGTCACAGGCGCTGATCAGGTCGATGGCGCCGCCGATGCAATAGCCGTGGATCGCCGCCAGTACCGGTTTGCGGCAGTTGTCGACGGCGTTGAACGAGGCTTGCAGCTCGAGGATCTTGCGCCGCAGCAGGCGCGCGTTGCGGCCCACGTCCTTGCCGAACGCGTTGGCCACCGAGGCCAGCAGCATCAGGTCGATACCGGAAGAAAAATGCTTGCCCGCACCGCTGAGCACCACAGCGCGCACGGCATCGGTGTCTTCGACCCATTGGAAGATCTCGATGATTTCGGTCCAGAACGCCGCGTTCATCGCGTTGATCTTTTCCGGGCGATTGATCTGCACATGGGCAACGTTGCCGGTGAGTTCGACGACGAAAGCTTGGTATTCGGACATGGCAGTGATCCCTGACTGGCGAGTGATAAGGCCCGAACTATAACAAGGGAGCGCGACGGCGCATCGGCCAAAAACGGGACTGGCAAACGTAATGAAATGTTGTGTGTGTGCGGGCTTCATGCAGTGCCGATACCTTTCACCCCGCAGGCCCGCGTTATCGGCTATACAATCAGGGCCCTTGCCTGGAGCCGCCTATGCCGTCCACGGCAGAATTTACCCGTATCGGCCATGACTTTCTGGTGCCGATCATTCTCGCGGTGGTGGGTTCGGTGTGCGTGAGCAAGCGGTGCCAGCACTGGGAAAACACTGGAAAAAAGCCAGCCTAAGCGCCATCCTTCGCGCTTTAAGCCGCCCACAGCGGCGCTCGACGCTCAAAGGAATTGCCATGCACGCCCAACCCCTCGCCCCCGCCGATTTCGAATTCATCGAAGAAACCCTGCTCAAGTACGGCGACGATCACTCGGTGCTGAACCTGGCCGAACTCG
This sequence comes from Pseudomonas sp. ArH3a, assembly GCF_022648765.1. Classification (NCBI taxonomy): domain Bacteria; kingdom Pseudomonadati; phylum Pseudomonadota; class Gammaproteobacteria; order Pseudomonadales; family Pseudomonadaceae; genus Pseudomonas; species Pseudomonas sp. ArH3a. The sequence continues at coordinate 3,264,591 of NZ_CP080330.1, read as the reverse complement.
ACGGCTACTTCACCGCGCTGGTCTCAAGCCCGGCCCAAGTGGAAGTCGGTGAGTGGTTCCCGGCGATCTGGGGTGGGCAGAACCCGGACTGGGAAAGCGTGGAAGAGGCCCAGCGTTTCCTGGAATTGTGCGTACGCCATATGAATACGCTGGCAGCGCAACTGGCGACCGATGCCCAGGCGTTCAAGGCGCGCTTCGACGAAACCGACCATCAGGGCCAAGCCGTGACGCTCGCTGAGGAGTGGTGCTTTGGTTATATCCGCGGTGCCGCGATCGGCAACTGGCCCGAATTGCCTGCCGAACAGGCCGGGCAACTGGAGAAGATTTCCTGGTGCGCCGAGCAAGACAACTTCGAATTGCCGGCGGACCTGGATGTAAACGCCCATCAACAGCGGGTCAGTGCAATCGAACCGGCTGCGCGGGCGCTACATGATTACTGGTTGGCCCAGCGTTAACAGCGCTTACTTGAAATCCAGGTCAAACGCCTGATAGAACGCGTTGCCGGTGTTGGCCACGATCCACATCAACACCACCACGTGCCGACCTTTCTTGCCCTTGGGCAGCGTCACTTGGTGCTCGACCTTGGCCTTCATTTCATCGGCGTGCTGGTAGTACGGCTCCTGGGTGTAGAAATCCTCAAAGAACGGCTTGGCCTCCAATTGGGCGCGGCTGATGCGCTGCTTGGGGTCCCAGCCGTCTTTGGTGATGAGCCAGCGATAACCACGGGTGACGTGAGCGGCGGTGTATTCCCATTGCACCTTAAACACCTGGCCGGCTTCGACATTCAGCAATGGCCAATTGAACGAGGTGTTGAGCTTTTTACTCATTTCTTCGTCGGTGAAGTTGATGCAGTCGCGGTCATCGGTTTTGCCGCCGCTCAAGATATACCCGTCGGCAGGTGGCGCGACGCTTGGGTCATCAGTTTGGTAAGGCGCAGGGAATGGCCCGGCGGTGAGTGCGGGGAAGTTCTTGCCGCCTTCCATTTCGTTGACTTGCCAGTTGCCCAGCAGCCCACGCTCCACGGCCACCGAGCCACGGCTGGCGGGGGTCACGACACGGCCGTGTCTGAGTTGCGTCTGGGGTTTGTTCATTTCAGTCACTCCTTGATTGAATACGCACCGTCTTGGGGCGTGCATCGAACTTACCTCGCCGGGCGATATTGTCCAGCCGCTGCCTCCCTCAGAAAGTTCGTACATCGGCCAGGTTTCGCGGAGTAAAGGCCTTTGCCCTGCATCGGTAGGGTTGTTTGTCCTACCCAGTGAAGGGCGATACAGCTACAAGCAGCGTCCACACGCGGATCACGCCGCAAATACACGCCGTACAACGATCCCCGCTCGACAAGCGTGGCGTGTTTGGCTGATTATTCGGGTCCGCCCGTCGGCCACTCCACGCCACCTTGCCCTGATCAGGAGCCTTGTACCTTGAGTTCGCAGAAAACCGTGACCGTTACACCGCCCAATTTCCCCCTGAACGGCAAGGTCGCGCCCCCCGGCTCCAAATCCATTACCAACCGCGCCCTGTTGCTGGCGGCCCTGGCCAAGGGCACCAGCCGTCTGAGCGGCGCACTGAAAAGCGATGACACCCGCCACATGTCGGTGGCCCTGCGCCAGATGGGCGTGACCATCGATGAGCCGGACGACACCACCTTCGTCGTCACCGGCTCCGGCAAGCTGCAACTGCCTGCGCAGCCGTTGTTCCTCGGCAATGCCGGCACCGCCATGCGTTTTCTCACCGCTGCCGTAGCGACGGTCGAAGGCACCGTGGTGCTGGACGGCGATGACTACATGCAAAAGCGCCCGATCGGCCCGCTGCTGGCCACCCTTGGCCAGAACGGTATCCGCGTCGACAGCCCCACCGGCTGCCCACCGGTGACCGTGCATGGCGTGGGCAAAGTCCAAGCCAAGCGTTTTGAAATCGATGGTGGCTTGTCCAGCCAGTACGTGTCGGCCCTGCTGATGCTTGCAGCCTGCGGCGAAGCGCCGATTGAAGTGGCGCTGACCGGCAAGGACATCGGCGCCCGTGGCTATGTGGACCTGACCCTGGATTGCATGCGGGCCTTCGGCGCGCAGGTCGAAGTGGTCGACGACACCACCTGGCGCGTGGCCCCGACCGGCTACACCGCCCATGACTACCTGATCGAACCCGACGCCTCCGCGGCCACCTATTTGTGGGCCGCTGAAGTGTTGACCGGCGGGCGCATCGACATCGGCGTCGCCGCGCAAGATTTCACCCAGCCGGACGCCAAGGCCCAAGCCGTGATCGCCCAGTTCCCGAACATGCAGGCCACAGTGGTCGGCTCGCAGATGCAGGACGCGATTCCGACCCTGGCTGTACTCGCCGCCTTCAATAACACCCCAGTGCGATTCACCGAGTTGGCCAACCTGCGCGTGAAGGAATGCGACCGCGTGCAGGCGCTGCACGACGGCCTCAACGAAATCCGCCCAGGCCTGGCGACCATCGAAGGCGATGACCTGTTGGTGGCCAGCGACCCTGCATTGGCCGGTACGTCATGCAATGCGCTGATCGACACCCACGCTGACCACCGCATCGCCATGTGCTTTGCCCTGGCGGGTTTGAAAGTCGCGGGTATCCGCATTCAGGACCCGGATTGCGTGGCCAAGACCTACCCTGAATACTGGAAGGCCTTGGGCAGTCTTGGGGTCGCGCTGAGCGACTGAAGCAGCCGCGTCGGCATGGGGAGGGAATGCACATGACACTTCGCCAACCCTGCCCACCCGGCGCTTGTGTCTGCGAGCGTGAACAATTGCTGCAGGCACCCGACGCCGACGTGCGCATTCTCAACCTGACGCGCCAGGAGGAGAAAAAGCTGATCGAACGCCTCGAAGACCTCAAGAGCCTGCAAGACCTGGAACACATGCAACAGCGGATGTACGAACTTTTGGGCATCCGCGTGCATGTCGCGCCAGGCCATACCGAAGTCAAAAGCATGCGCGGGATCCAGATCGTCATCGACGACCTGCCCGGCATGTGCCGTAAGACTCGGCAATCCATTCCGGCGGCGATTCGTCGCGGCATGGAGAAACGCCCGGAGATTGCTTACCGGTTGCTGGATGCCCACGATCTGTTTCGCGAAGGTTGAATCAGCCCGCTACAGCCTCGCCCTGAAACAGCCCCTGCCCTACGGCTTTCGCCGTGTGCAAATGCGTTTGGGCGCTACCGCCTTCAGACTCCAACAGCAACTCGGACGTCACCACCTGCGCCCCGCAGTAATCAAAGATCCCGTAGTCGATCTGCGTGCGCATCGCCTTGGCATAGCCGTGGCGATCAAATGCGCCGGCATCCGCCGCGCCGAGCGCCAGCAGGTGCACCTGCAAGTGCCGCAGCTTCTTCACCACCGGCGTATCGGGGCCATAGTCGATGGCCCAGCCGTTGACGAACACGCGGTCGATCCAGCCTTTGAGCACGGCCGGCAGCGACCACCAATAAATCGGGAACGCGAGAACCAAGGCGTCGGCGCGGTCCAGGCGCGCTTGTTCGGCAAGCACGTCGGCAGGCGGGGTGGCACGGCTGCGGTGTACGCGATGGTCGGCGGCGTTGTAGCGCGGGTCGAAACCTTCGGCGGCGAGGTCGGCGATCTCGAAGGTGTGGCCGGAGGCTGTCAGCCCCGCCGCCACCTGTGCGGCGAGGCCGTGGGTGAGCGATTGTGGGTCGTGATGAGCAACAACGATTAGTGCGTGCATGACAAGGACTCCCTTTCGGCTTAGGATAAGCTACTTTTGGTAAGTTACGCCGATTAAGTTACTTTTGGTATATAAGCATGTCAAGCACTGAATCCCCTGCCCCACGCCGCCGCCTTACACGCGAGGATCGCCTGCGCCAGTTGCTCGATGTGGCCTGGCAACTGGTGCGCGAGGAAGGCACCGAAGCCCTGACCCTGGGCCGCCTGGCGGAACTGGCGGGCGTTACCAAACCGGTGGTCTATGACCATTTCGTCACCCGCGCGGGGCTGCTCGCCGCGCTGTATGAAGACTTCGACGGGCGCCAGAACCAGGTGTTTGCCGAGGCCCTGGACACCAGCGGCGCGACGCTGGATGAGCGCGCGCAGGTGATCGCCGCGTGTTATGTCGATTGTGTGTTGCTGCAAGGTCGGGAAATTCCGGGGGTGATCGCCGCGCTGAGCAGCTCGCCAGAGCTGGAAACCCTCAAGCGCAAGTACGAGGCGATCTTCCTCGACAAATGCCGCGCTGCCCTGGCGCCGTTCGCGCCGGGCGCCACAGTGTCCCAGGCCGGGTTGCGGGCGATGCTCGGCGCGGCGGAAGCCTTGTCGCAGGCGGCGGCCAGCGGCGAGATCAGCCGTGACGAGGCGCAGCAGGAGTTACTGGCGACGATCCTGGCCATGGTCAATCGCGGGCGTGTTTGAGTAATTTGTGGCGAGCGGGCTTGCCACAACAAGCCCACTCACCACAACAGCCCGATCGCCACTAGCGTTCAGCGATAAACCGCTGAACCTTGCGCGCCAGTTGATCGAGATGCCGATCACGTTGCTTCTCCGCATCCACCATCGCGCGCTTGCCGTGTTTTTGCAGCAGGTACGTGTGAATCTGCCGCACTTCCAGCGAGCTATAGATAGCCGCCACGTCCAGCACGCCCATCAAGCCATCAGTGCCGTAATCGCGGGTGTTCATCAGCACCTGGGTGCCACGCGCGCCGCGTACCTGAAAGCCCATGGCCGCGAACGCCGGGACCTTTTCCACGGCACACGCCAACTCGGCGTGGGGGTAGCGCGCCAGCACGTCCTGCAGCATCGCGCGGGCCACACCCTGGCGCCGCCTACCTGCCTGCACCGCCATGAACGCGATGCCGCAGGCTTGCGGATCATCTTTCACCGGTAGGTACAGGCAAAAGCCAATCACCGTGTCCTCATCCATCGCCACTACCAGCTCAACGGCAATGCCCTTGGCGCCATCCAGCGCCTCCAAGTACAGGTGCACCTCAAAGCCGATGGCGTACTGGTAGATGTTGTAGAGCAAGTTGCTGGGCGCCAGCGCGACGCTGCTGATGTCGGTGAGGTTATCGACCACCAACTGCAGAATCTGACTGTTGATCGGCTCGGGGCACGGCGTGGTATAGCGGGTAAGGCTGAACATGCAAATTCCTGGGGTTTCGCGTCAAGGCAGCGGCGATTGTACCTGTTGCAGCCGCGTTATTGCCCGCACACCTCGCGCAAACAACCGCGCAGCCAGCGGTGGGCCAGGTCGGCGTCCAGGCGCGGGTGCCAGAGCATGGCCACGGTGAACGTCGGTATGGATACCGGCAGTGCAAAGCTGAACAGCCCTTCACGCTGGTTGGCGGTGTAGCGCTCGGGCACGCTGGCGATCAGGTCGGTATCGCGGGCCAGGGCGATGGCGGTGGCAAAGCCGGCGACGAGGGTGCTGATCTCGCGCGTGAGGCCCAAGGCGAGCAAGGCGTCATCAACCTGGCCACGCGCCAGGCCGCGCCGGGAGACATAGACATGCTGCCCCTGGGCAAACCGCTCGGCGCTGACGGCGCCCCGGCTCAAGGGATGGCCGCTGCGCACCACGCCGACCAGGCGATCACGAAACAGCGCCTGGGTCAGCACTTCAGGGCTGGCGCCGGGGTCGACCACGCCGATGGCCACGTCGACGCTGCCTTCGCGCAGCAGCGCGTAGTCGTTGTCGGTCTTATTCACGAAGCGCAGCCGCACGCCGGGCGCCTCGTGGGCGATTCGCGCCAGCAAGGCCGGGCCGAGGTTCTCCACAAACTCCTCGCTGGCACGCAGGGTGAACGTGCGCACAACCTGGCCCATGTCCAGAGATTGCACGGGGCGCAGCACCGCCTGGGCCTCCTGCACCAGCCGGCTGACCTGTTCACGCAGTGCCAACGCACGCGGCGTCGGTACCAGGCCGCGCCCGGCCCGCACCAGCAAGGGGTCGCCGGTGGTCTCGCGCAAGCGTGCAAGTGCCCGGCTCATGGCTGATGGGCTCAGGCGCAGGCGCTGGGCGGCACGCGCGACGCTGCCTTCGGTCAGCAACACATCCAGGGTGGTCAGCAGGTTGAGATCGGGCATGGGCAATCCTCATAAGGCGTTTGATGCACGTATAGGCTGCAAACCCTGCGCCTTCCGCCATAGTAGGCGAGGACGTAGATTGGCGACAGCTGCGTTCACTCAAGGAATCGCCCCATGCACACCTCATCAAAAGGCCGACTTATCAGCCTGTCCCTGTCCATGCTTCTGGCCTCCCTCGGCACCAGCATTGCCAATGTCGGCCTGCCCAGCCTGGCGCAGGCGTTTGATGCCTCGTTTCACGCGGTGCAGTGGGTGGTGCTGGCGTACTTGCTGGCGATCACGGCGGTGATTGTCAGTGCAGGCAGCCTGGGCGACCGTCTGGGGCGGCGCCGATTGTTGCTCGCCGGGTTGCTGCTGTTCGCCGTGGCCTGCGCGCTGTGCGGCGCCGCACCTTCACTGCAATGGCTCGTTGCCGCGCGCGTCCTGCAAGGGCTGGGCGCAGCGAGCATGATGGCGATGACTTTAGGCTTGGTCGGCGACACCGTGCCCGCGCAACGCACCGGGCGTGTGATGGGCCTGCTCGGCACGATGTCGGCGGTGGGCACCGCCATGGGCCCCAGCGTCGGCGGCGTGCTGCTCAGCCTGTGGGGCTGGCGCGCGTTGTTTCTAGTGGGCGCGCCTCTGGGTTTGTTGGCCGCCGCCCTCGCCTGGCGGTATTTGCCGGCAGATCAGCAAGGCCGCACGTCGGCCTCGGGCAATGCATTCTGGCTGCCGTTGAAAGACCCAGCCTTGCGCGCAGGCCTGGCGATGAGCACCTTGGTATCGGCAGTAATCATGACCACCTTCGTGGTCGGCCCGTTCTATCTTTCCCGGGGCCTGGAGCTTGAGGCGGCGTGGATGGGCCTGGCGATGGCCGTCGGGCCGTGCGTTTCAGCGGCCACCGGTGTGCCGGCCGGCCACCTCACCGAGCGCCTGGGCAGCCAGCGCATGACGCTCGCGGGGTTGGGCCTCATGGCCGTCGGCGCCCTGGCGCTGTCGCTGGTCAGCGCCCTGGTGGCGTACCTTGCCGCGCTGGTGCTGCTGACGATGGGCTACAGCCTGTTCCAGGCCGCCAACAACACGGCGGTCATGAGCGATGTCGACGCGTCACGCCGGGGCACGATCTCCGGCCTGTTGAACCTGTCGCGCAACCTGGGCCTGATTTTCGGTGCCTCGGCCCTGGGCGCTGTGTTTGCCTGGGCCAGCCCCGATGTCACCCGCGCAGCGGCGCAAACCGTGGCTAATGGCCTGCACGTGACCTTCGCCGCAGCACTGGCCCTGATCATCGCCGCCAGCACCTTTGCCTGGCGCCGCCACAGCGCCGAGAACGGCGCGCAGAACACCCGTTGAGGCAAAAAAACAAAAAAGGCGTTGCGCCAGACCGGGTTACATCGCGCATCATGGGCACTTTCAAGCTCAAGGGTAATGTCCATGCGCGTGCTGTCATTGATGATGGGTCTTACGACGCTGGCCGCCAGTTTGGCGTTCTGCGCCAGCGCGATGGCGAATGAAGAAAGTCAGTTGGTGCAACAGATCAATCAGTACCGCAGCCAGGTGCAGCGCTGCGGTAACCAGGGTTCCCAGGAACTGCCACCGTTGGCCAACGACACGCGGCTGGTGCTGCCGGCCACCAATGTCGGCGACTTGCAGCAAGCGCTGGCGCGGGCCGCGTACCCGATGGTGAATGTGCAAGCCATCAGCCTGTCCGGCCCCAAAAATGCCGAGGCGGCGATGAAGGCCGTGCGCGAAAGTTTCTGCCGCGTAGTGCTCGACCCGCAATTTGTCGACATCGGCGTAAGCAACAGCGGCCAGGATTGGCGCATCGTGCTCGCGCGCCCGTTGTTGACCAGCGGCCTGGGCGACTGGCAGACCGAAGGCAAACAACTGCTGAACCTGATCAACACCGCGCGCGCGCAACCGCGCCAGTGCGGCACCCAGGCGTTTACCGCGACCACGCCGGTGTCGTGGAACGATGAGCTGGCCAATGCCGCCAACAGCCACACACGCAACATGGCCAACGGCAACTTCTTCGACCACCTCGACCACGATGGCCGCACCCCGGGCGACCGCGCGGAGCTGGCCGGCTACATCGCAAAAAACATCGGTGAAAACATCGCCGCCGGCCTCGACACCCCGCGCAAAGTGGTGGACGGCTGGCTCGCCAGCCCCGGCCATTGCGCCAACTTGATGAACCCGCAATTTCGCGAGTTGGGCGCAGCCTATGCCATGGACCCGAAGAGTGACGCGGGGATTTATTGGACCGGTTTATTCGGCGCGCAGTAGGGCGTGAGCAGGCGCCGAACTCCGCCGAGCGCAATCTATCCAAACGGAGGGAGAATCAAATTGCCATCTAGGCGATAATTGCGCTGAACTGGCAGCGGTCAACCGGGTCAGTAGCTTGATACCTGAGGCATTCAGGCACGCTAAAGACTCTGGAAAACAAGGTGTTCACCCAATGATGAATTGGCTGCAAAGCAGCAGCGACATGGCCGAGCGAGTTCGCCAGCATGATTGGGCAAGTACGCCATTAGGTCCATTGGAACAATGGCCTGATGTACTCAAAACCACCGTTGCGCTGTGTTTTGCCTCAAGCTTCCCCCAGTCCATCAGTTGGGGCCCGCACCTGATCACGCTCTACAATGATGCGTTTATCCCTATTCTGGGCGATAAGCCCTACGCATTGGGGCGTGCTTTCAGCGACACCTGGCGTGAAGTCTGGGACGAAGTGAGCCACTTCGCCAATGCTGCCTTTCAAGGCAATGCGACCTACGTAGAAAACTACCCGCTGGTGATTGAGCGTGGCAATGGCCCGGAGCAAGCGTACTTTACGTTTTGCTACAGCCCTGTGCGCGACCCGCAAGGCACGGTCGTCGGCATGCTCAATACGGTCACAGAAACCACCGCCACGGTCTTTCTCGCCCGTCGCCTGGCCGTACTGGATGCCATTGGTAGTGCGGTGGCCAACGCCACCGACGCCGAATCCATCATGACCACCACCACGCGCCTGTTGGCCGAACACCTGCATGTGTCCAATTGCGCCTATGCCGATATGGACGCCGATGAAGACGGCTTCACCATTCGCGGTAATTGGGCGGCGCCCGGCTCGCCAAGTATCGTCGGGCGGTACAGCCTGGCCTCGTTCGGCGCACACGCGATAAAACAGCTCAACGCCGGTGAAGCGCTGGTGATTGGCGACAACCGCGTGGAGTGCACGCCCGAGGAGTCCGCCTGCTACCAGACCTTGGGCGTCACGGCGACGGCGTGTTTCCCGCTGATCAAAGACGGGCGCCTGACCGCCCTGATGGCCGTGCATCACAAGTTTGCGCGCGTCTGGTCGCCCTATGACTTGGCCCTGGTGAGGGAAGTCACCGAGCGCTCCTGGGCGCATATCGAACGGGTGCGCGCCGACGCCGCCGTACGCGAGGGCCTGGCGGCCATTACCGAGCTGAACGCCACCCTGGAGCAGCGCGTCGAAGAACGCACCAGCGCCCTGACCCAGGCCGAAGCGGCGCTGCATCAGTCGCAAAAGCTCGAAGCCATCGGCCAGTTGACCGGCGGCGTGGCCCACGACTTTAACAACCTGCTGACGATCATTCGCTCCTCGGTGGACTTCCTGCGCCAGCCCGGGCTGTCCGAAGAGCGGCGCCAACGCTACATGGGCGCCGTCTCGGACACCGTCGAGCGCGCCAGCAAGCTCACCAGCCAGTTGCTCGCCTTCGCCCGCCGCCAACCGCTGAACCCGGAAGTGTTCGATGTGTGCCTGCGGGTCAAGAACATCGGCGAAATGCTCGAAAGCGTGACCGGTGCGCGTATCCATGTGCAGACTCAATTGCCCGGCCAGCCTTGCTATGTGCGCGTCGACCCCAGCCAGTTTGAAACCGCGCTGATCAACATCGCGCTCAACGCCCGCGATGCCATGGAGGGCCGAGGCACCCTGACACTGCGCGTGGCAACGCTGGCGGCGCTGCCGCGTATCCGGGGCGATGCCGAAGCCCATCAGCCGTTTGTGGCGATTGCGCTGGCCGACACCGGCAGCGGGATTCCCGGCAATACCGTCGAGCGCATTTTCGAGCCGTTCTTTACCACCAAGGCCGTGGGCAAAGGCACCGGCCTGGGCTTGTCGCAAGTGTTCGGGTTTGCCAAGCAGTCCGGCGGCAATGTCGATGTAACCAGCCACTTGGGCCAGGGCAGTGTGTTTACCCTGTACCTGCCTGAAGCGGAACCGGCGGCGGAGCAACCCAGCCTGGCGCAGGAAGACTGCAGCCCAACCCACGACACGGCAATGCACCATATTCTGATCGTGGAAGACAACCTGGAAGTCGGCCGTTTCGCCAATCAGATCCTGCAGGACCTCGGCTACCAGACCACCTGGGCCACCGATGCCGAACAGGCATTGGCGCTGGCCGGGCCCGACGGGATGGCGTTCGACGCGATTTTCTCGGATGTGGTGATGCCGGGCATGACCGGCGTGGCGATGGCCAAGCTGCTGCGCCAGAGGCGGCCGGACTTGCCGATAGTGCTGACCTCGGGCTACAGCGAAGAGCTGGCCGACAGTGGCTACGAAGGCGTCGAGTTCCTGGCCAAGCCCTACTCCGCCGACCAAGTGGCCCGTGCGCTGGCTAAATCGATGCAACGCGACTGAGCCCTGCCTCAAGCGCCCTACTCTGCTACCGCCACCTGGTTACGCCCCATGGCCTTGGCGCGGTACAGCGCCTTGTCGGCGGTGTTCATCAGGCTGTGCAGGTCCTGATCGAGGCTGCGGGTGGTGGCAACGCCCAGGCTCGCGGTCAAGCCCTGCACCGGCTCGGAGGCCAGCCCGGAAATCGCCTTGACCAGTTGCTCAGCGATACCCCGTGCAGTTTCCAGTGAGGTATTGGGCAACAGCACCGCAAACTCCTCGCCGCCGAGCCGCCCGTAGACATCGGCCTGACGAAACGATGCACTGATCACCCCGCCGACTTGGCGCAGCACTTGGTCGCCGGCCTGGTGGCCGTAGGTGTCGTTGATATCTTTGAAGTGGTCCATGTCCATCATCAGCGCGCACAGCGGCTGCTGGTTGTGGCGACACTGCGCGTAGAGCACTTGGGCGTGTTCGAAAAACGCCCGACGGTTCATCAGCCCCGTGAGCTCGTCGGTCTGGGCGGCGCGTGTGGAAATCGTGTACGCACGCTCCATTTGCCGGGTCAGGCGAAAGGCTTTTTCCAGGGCATCGGACAGTTTGTGCGTGGCGCTGGCCACGAAAAACGCGAACACCAGCACCGCAATGGCCACACCCACTTGCATCGACGAGGCCTGGAACAGCAGCCACAGCGTACACGGCATCAGCACCAGGGCAATGGAGCCCAGGGTCATGTAGCGATAGGCTGAATAACACGAGACCGCGCTGACTGACATGCCCACGGTAAACAGCATGACCAGCACTTGGGATAGGCGGTCGTCCGTGGGCATCACCGCCAACGCGCCAATGCCCCACACGCCCGCCGACAGCATCAGCGTCACCCAGTAACGACGCTCCCAACGCTGGGGCGTACGCTCGTTAATGGGGCAACGAAACCACTCCAAGAACATCTTGATGCGCAACAGCGAGGTGCCCGCCAGCACCGGCAGCCAGACCAGCATGACCTGGTGGTCAAAGCGGTCCCAACACAGCCAGCAGAGCATGCTGGCGGCCAGGTAACTGCCGAAAATGGCGGAGAACGATTGGCGAAATAGCTGGTGCAACCGGTCGGTTCGCACCTGCTCTTCGATAAAACCATCCTGGTCCTGCCCACGTCCAAGGCTATTCATGAAATACGCCTGTTTCGACTGCCTCGACAAAGGCGCCATTGTGGCACCCTGCCAGTAGTGCGGACAACAGAATCCGGCATGCTAGAGCCTTTAAAGGGCTTCCGGCCGCAGAATCAATACACCCAGTGGTGGCAGATTCAGCGAGAGCGACACCGGTTGCCCATGGCGCGCCTCATCCTGAGTGAACACTCCCCCACCGTTGCCATAGTTGGAACCGGCATAGGTGTCGGCATCACTGTTGATCACCTCGCTCCAACGCCCCGCAATCGGCACGCCGACCGAATACGCCTCGCGCGGTACTGGGGTGAAATTGGCAACTACCAATACCGGTTTGCCGTCCTTGCTCCAACGCAGCCAAGCGTAGACGCTGTTGATCGCATCGTCGCCGATTAGCCACTGGAACCCTTGAGGTGCGTCGTCCTGTTCGTGCAGCGCCGGCTCCTCGCGGTACAGGCGGTTCAGGTCGCCGACCAGCTTCTGCACGCCCCGGTGCTCGGGGTATTGCAGCAGGTACCAGTCCAACTGCTGATCGTGGTTCCACTCACGCCATTGGCCGAACTCGCAGCCCATGAACAGCAATTTCTTACCCGGGTGCATCCACATGAAGCTCAGGTAAGCCCGCAGGTTGGCAAACTTCTGCCAGCGATCACCGGGCATCTTGTCGATCAGCGAATGCTTGCCGTGCACCACTTCATCGTGGGAGATCGGCAGGATAAACCGCTCGGACCAGGCATACACCAGGCCGAAACTCAGCTCATTGTGGTGATGGGCGCGGTACACCGGGTCTTGCTGGATGTAATGCAAGGAATCGTGCATCCAGCCCATGTTCCACTTGTAGTTGAAACCCAGGCCACCTTGCTGCGTGCTCTGGCTCACACCCGGCCAGGCGGTGGACTCCTCGGCAATCACCAGCGCGCCCGGTGCTTCCAGCGCCACCACGTCGTTCAAGTGCCGCAGGAAATCGATGGCTTCGAGGTTCTCGCGGCCGCCATGGCGGTTGGGCACCCACTCGCCGGCTTTGCGCGAGTAGTCGCGATACAGCATTGAGGCCACGGCATCCACCCGTAAACCGTCGACATGGAAATGTTTAAGCCAGTGCAGCGCCGAGGCCAGCATAAAGCCGTGCACTTCCGTACGGCCCAGGTTGTAGATCAGCGTGTCCCAATCCTGGTGAAAGCCTTCCAGCGGGTTGGCGTATTCATACAGCGCGGTGCCGTCGAACTGGGCCAGGCCGTGGGTGTCGGTGGGGAAATGCGCTGGCACCCAGTCGAGGATCACGCCGATATTGGCCTGGTGCAGGGCATTGACGAAAAAGCCGAAATCTTCCGGCGAGCCAAAACGCGCACTCGGAGCGAATTGTGACAACGCTTGGTAACCCCAGGAGCCGCCGAACGGGTGTTCCATAATCGGCATCAGCTCGATATGGGTGAAGCCCAATTGCTGCACATGCGGAATCAATCGATCGGCCAGCTCGCGCCAGCCGTACTGGCGCGATACTTCGCCGGCCTCGTCCAGCTCGCATTGCCAGGAACCGACGTGCAGCTCATAAATCGACAGCGGCGCCGTGGTCTTGTGCTTGTCGCCGCGCGACTGCATCCACTCATGGTCTTGCCAGTCCACCTGCAACGGCGCGGCGACTTTCGAGGCGGTGTCGGGCGGCAGTTGGGTGGCCAGTGCCATCGGGTCGGCCTTGAGCGGCAGAATCCCGTTGGCACCGAGAATTTCGTACTTGTAGGCCGCACCCGGTTGCAGGCGTGGGATAAAGATTTCCCACACGCCAGACGGATGACGCAGGCGCATCGGGTGACGGCGGCCGTCCCAGATATTGAAGTCGCCCACCACCGACACACGCCGGGCATTCGGCGCCCACACGGCGAAGCGCACACCCTGCACGCCGTCGACGCTGGTCACCTGCGCACCGAGGCAACTGCTCAGGTCACGGTGATTGCCTTCGGCAAACAGGTACAGGTCCATTTCACCGAGGAGCAATTGGTTGAAGCTGTAAGGGTCTTCGGTGATCTGCTCACCGCCGGCCCACTGGATCTTCAGCAGGTAACCCTGGCGCGTGTTGAAATGCCCGACAAACAGACCCGGCACCTGAGTCGCGTCGAGGCTGCCAATCTGTTCACCGCTGTCACGCGCCAAGACCTGAACACTCAGGGCTTCGGGCAGGAACGCGCGGATAAACTGCCCGCCCTGCTCGTCATCATGCGGCCCCAGAATCGAGAACGGGTCATGGTGCTCGGCGCGCACCAGTGCTTCGACGTCCTTGGACGCCGGCATTGCAGTCAATTTCGGTTGCAGCGGTTCTTTATTTGTAAAGCTCATGACGTCTCCCCACCGCGTGCAGTTTTCGATATAGGTGTCAGCCCGCTGAGCAGGCCGTGCAAACCTTGCAACGGCACCGGCAACCAGGTCGGGCGGTTTTCCGCTTCGTAGGCCACTTCGTACGCGGCCTTCTCCAGGCTGAACAACGTCAGCGCGGCGCTCTGGCCTTTGGCATCCTGCCAGTCATGCGCCAGTGTAGTCGTCGCCTGATGATAAGCCTGGGTAAATGCCTCTCGCGCTTCATTCAGGTAACGCTCGGTCACGCGTTTACGGGCGATATCCGCTTCGGGTGAGTGATCCACTCCTTGCACATTCAGGGCCATGGCGGCAGCGTAATCAAACGAACGCAGCACGCCACTCACATCTTTATACGGGCTGTGCTTGCCGCGCCGCTCATGCAGCGGCCGCGCCGGTTCACCTTCAAAGTCGATCAAGTAAGCATCGCCCTTGACCACCAACACCTGGCCCAGGTGCAAGTCACCGTGGACCCGAATCCGCAAGCCGCCCGCCGTGGCTTTCGCCAAGGCCTGAACGTGACCGGTGATGGCTTTTTTCTGCGCCAGCAACTCACTGACCCGCGCCTGATCGGCAGGGTTCAATTGGTTTTGATGCAGCTTGAGCAAGTGCAGCGCGCGGTCGATCTGCGCCCCGACGTCCTTGGCCCAGGCCTGTGTATCCTTGACCGTGGTGGCTTCGGGGTTGAAGGCCTTGTTGGTGGTTTTCGCCGCCAGCACCCCATGCATTTCACCCAGGCGCTGGCCGAGCAGGCCGGCAAAGTCTTTCAACTCACCCAAGGCGTTGTAGTGCTGTTCCTGCTCGGAGATGGCTTCAGCCAGCTCGTCGCGAATCGCGCGCTCCAGGTTGTTCTGGGTCCAGCCCCACGCATCGCCCTGGTTGCTCAAGTAGCCCTGGGCGATCATCAGCAGGTTGTCATGGCCCTCGGCATCATGGCGAATCATCGAGCCCAGCAGCGGCGAGATATTCGGGTAGCCGGCGGCGGTCAAATAAGCGCTCATTTCCAGCTCCGGATGTACCCCGGCGCTGACTTTGCGGATAAGTTTGAGCACCAGGCTTTCGCCCACCACCACGGAGCTGTTGGACTGTTCGGCCGCCAGGTAGCGCACCTGCGACTCATCGCTCAGTTGCAACTGGGCCAAGTTCGGCGTGGCCTCAAAGCGCAAATCACCTTCACGGGTGTTCAACACCGTGCCGGCTTGCAGGCCGTGAATCACCGCACGAATAAAGTGCTCGAGGCTGAAGGCATCGGTCACCAAGCCCACCTGACGCGCTCGGCGTACGCGGGCCAGCGCCAACTGCTGCGGCAAGGCGCTGGTGAACTGGTCTTCACCGAGAAAGCCGAACGGCAGTTGGTAGCGACTGACCTGACCACCGCTGCTGACCTCGATTTCGCTGAGCAGCACCGGGTACTGCGGGTCGCCGAAGCGCACGCCGTAGGCGATGTGCACACTGTCGATGGCGGTGTCCTTGCCCGCGAACCAGCGCCGCTTGGGCAGCCAGGCCGGCAGCGAGGTGTGCTCCAAGGTGGTGCGGCACGGTTCTTCGAGTAACTCTTCCATGCGTTTTTTCAGCACCAACGTAGTGAAGTCCGGAATGCTCTGCGCCGGTTCCACATGCCAGCTCGGCATCTGTTTTTCCGCCGCCAACACGAACCAATAGAAACCGTACGGCGCCAGGGTCAGCAGGAAATTCAGCTGGCCAATCGGCGGGAAGGCATTACCGCCGAGCATTTCCACCGGCACCATGCCGGCAAAGGCCGACAAGTCCAGCTCGGCCGCTTGGGCACTGCGCGACACGTTGGCCACGCACAGGATGATCTCGTTGCGCCCATCGCCGCCGGTGTATTCGCGGGTATAGGCCAGGATACGGCGGTTGCTCGGCGAGAGCATTTTCAAGCTGCCACGGCCAAAGGCCTTGGACTGCTTGCGCACCGCCAGCATGCGTCGGGTCCAGTTCAGCAGCGAGTGCGGGTCCTGGGCCTGAGTCTCGACGTTGACCGACTGGTAGCCGTAAAGCGGGTCCATGATCGGCGGCAGCACCAGGCTGGCCGGGTCGGCGCGGGAGAAGCCGCCGTTGCGGTCGATGGACCATTGCATCGGCGTGCGCACGCCGTCACGGTCGCCGAGGTAGATGTTGTCGCCCATGCCGATCTCATCGCCGTAATACAAGGTCGGCGTGCCCGGCATTGAAAGCAACAGGCTGTTAAGCAATTCAACGCGACGGCGGTCGCGCTCCATCAGCGGCGCCAGGCGCCGACGAATACCCAGGTTGATCCGTGCGCGACGGTCGGCGGCGTAGTAGTTCCACAGGTAGTCACGCTCTTTGTCGGTGACCATTTCCAGGGTCAGTTCATCGTGGTTGCGCAGGAAGATCGCCCATTGGCAGTTGGCAGGGATCTCCGGGGTTTGGCGCAAAATGTCGGTGATGGGGAAGCGATCTTCCTGGGCCAGGGCCATGTACATGCGCGGCATTAGCGGGAAGTGAAAGGCCATGTGGCACTCATCGCCGTCATCACCCTTTTTGTCACCAAAGTAGAGCTGCGTGTCTTCCGGCCACTGGTTGGCCTCGGCGAGCAGCATGCGGTCCGGGTAATGCGCGTCGATCTCGGCGCGGATCTGCTTGAGGACGTCGTGGGTTTCCGGCAGGTTCTCGTTATTGGTGCCGTCGCGCTCGATCAGGTACGGGATGGCATCCAGGCGCAGGCCGTCGATGCCCATGTCCAGCCAGTAGCGCATCACCGACAGCACCGCTTTCATCACCTGCGGGTTGTCGAAGTTGAGGTCCGGCTGGTGGGAATAGAACCGGTGCCAGAAGTACTGGCCGGCGACCGGGTCCCAGGTCCAGTTGGACTTCTCGGTGTCGAGGAAAATGATGCGGGTGCCGTCGTATTTCTGGTCGTCGTCGGACCACACGTAGAAGTCTCGAGCGGCCGAACCCGGCTTGGCCTTGCGCGCACGCTGGAACCAGGGGTGCTGGTCGGAGGTGTGGTTGATCACCAGTTCGGTGATAACCCGCAGCCCGCGGTTGTGCGCTTCGGCAATAAAGCGTTTGGCGTCGGCCATGGTCCCGTAATCGCTGTGCACGCCACGGTATTCGGCGATGTCATAGCCGTCATCGCGGCGTGGCGAGGGGTAGAACGGCAAGAGCCAGATGGTGTTCACGCCCAGGTCGGCGATGTAGTCGAGCTTAGCGATCAGCCCGGGAAAGTCACCGATGCCGTCATTGTTGGAGTCGAAATAGGATTTGACGTGAACCTGGTAGATCACCGCGTCCTTGTACCAGAGCGGGTCTTTGATAAAGGTGGCAGCCTTGGGTTTCTTCGCCATTGGAAACTCCTGAAATGCTTGAACATTGACCTGAAGGGGCGCGTTCGATGTGGGAGCTGGCTTGCCTGCTCCCACCTTTACTCTTCATCAGTCTGAAGATCAGGCTCGGCTTAGGAAGTGGTGATGCGCCATATTCCAAACGGGGTGTGCGGCTCCAGCCGCAGCCACTGGGTCTTGCCGTACCAAGTCCAGCGATGGCCGTTCATCAAGTCTTCGCCTTGGGTCTGGGCATCATCCGGCAAGCCCATTTCCCACAGCGGCAACTCGAAATCCGCCTCTTGGGCATTGAACGGGTCGAGGTTGACGGCGACGAGGATGAAATTGCTGCCGTCTTCACTGCGCTTGCCGAAGTACAGAATGTTGTCGTTCCACGCGTTGTAGAGCTTCAGGCCCAAGTGGGTCTGCAACGCAGGGTTCTGCCGGCGGATACGGTTGAGCTGGGCGATCTCGGCAATGATGTTGCCCGGCGCGGTGAAGTCCCGTGGGCGGATCTCGTATTTTTCCGAGTCCAGGTACTCTTCCTTGCCCGGCACCGGGGCGGCTTCGCACAGTTCGAAACCCGAATACATGCCCCACAGGCCCGAGCCCATGGTGGCAAGCGCCGCGCGGATCAAAAAGCCTGGTCGGCCGGACTGATGCAGGAAGCCCGGGTTGATGTCCGGCGTGTTGACGAAGAAATTCGGCCGGTAACACTCGCGCCACGGCGACTCGTTTAACTGCGCGAAGTATTCGCTCAGCTCGGCCTTGGTGTTGCGCCAGGTGAAATAGGTGTAACTCTGCGAGTAACCGACCTTGCCCAGGCGCGCCATCATCGAAGGGGTGGTGAACGCCTCGGCCAGGAAGATCACGTCCGGGTGTTTGGCGCGCACATCGCTGATCAGCCACTGCCAGAACGGCAGCGGTTTTGTGTGCGGGTTGTCGACGCGAAAGGTCTTCACGCCCTCTTCTACCCAACCGACCACCACGTCGCGCAGCTCGGTCCATAGGCTGGGGATTGAGTCGGCGGCATAGAAGTCAACGTTGACGATGTCCTGATACTTCTTCGGCGGGTTCTCGGCGTATTTAATGGTGCCGTCCGGGCGCCAGTTGAACCATCCGGGGTGCTGCTTGAGCCACGGGTGGTCCTGGGAACACTGGATGGCAAAATCCAGGGCGATCTCCAAACCATGCTCGGCGGCGGCCTTGACCAGTCGGCGGAAGTCATCGCGGCTACCCAATTGTGGGTGGATGGCCTCATGGCCGCCCTCCTCGCTGCCAATCGCGTACGGGCTACCGGGATCATCCGGGCCGGCGGTCAGGGAATTGTTCTTGCCTTTGCGGTGGCTGCGACCAATCGGGTGAATCGGCGGGAAATACAGCACGTCGAAGCCCATGTCGTGGATCATCGACAGCCGCGAGTGAACATCGTTGAAGGTGCCGTGACGCGCGGGATCGTCGGTAATCGAGCGGGGAAACAGCTCATACCAGCTGGCAAACTGCGCAGCCTCACGCTCAACGTCAATCGGGTAGACGGGGCTGATACTCAAGTAGGCGCGGTGGTCGGCCTGGGTCATCAAGTGCGCACTGTCTTCGTGCAAAAATTGTGCGACCTGCTCGGTTTCCAGCAGCCCGGAGAGTTCATGGTGCAACAGCATCAGGCGGTCACGCAGCTCATTGTCACTGCGCTCAGCGGCCTGCAGCACCAGGCTGCGGCCTTCCTGCAATTCCAGGCTGACCGGCACGCCGGCTTCGTGCTTTTTACGCAATTCGTAGCAGAAGCTGGCGAACGTATCGATCCAGGCTTCGATGCAATATTCATGGGGGCCTTGCTGGGTCACGCTAAACGCGCCCTCCCAGCCATTGTTGCCCACATCTGCCATGACCACGCTGTGCCAGCTTTCGTCCTGCAGCGGGCGCCAGCGAATCAGCACGGCGAGCTTGTCATGGCCGTCGGCGAACACCTTACTGGTGACGTTGACCCGCTGGCCAACCACCGCCTTTACAGCAAATTCGCCGCCGTCGATCACGGGCGCGGTGCTTTCGATAGCGATCCTAGGCAGCAGCAGCGCCTGGGACAGTGGCAATAAAGAATCGTCTGGAGCCAGTGTTTCAGCAGTCATCGAGCATCTTCCCCTTACGCCCTGTGGACGCTCTTTGCTTGATCCGAATTCTGAGGCGGCAGCGCTCTCCCTGAGCAGGGCCGTAATAGGTCCGAGCCTGCCGTCAGCGCAAAAGTTCAGGTGGATGTGCCGCCATTGGGCGGGGAATCAAATCTCCCCGGCGGTTGTCCACCGGTAGAGCAAAGCACAAAGGAGGCCACACCGATGAATATCCCGATCCCGGCTGAAACACCTGATCCGAATATCGACGATCCGACATTACCGCCTGCGCAGCCACCGCCGATTCCTGAACAGGAACCCCCTGAAAATGAGCCGCCGCCAGTGCAGGAACCTCCAACAAGCGAGCCGCCGGTCATCCTCTGACGTATTCGCTGCTGGTTCGACGTCCGCTTGCTCAATCCGCGTAATGGTGGCAATCGAACCAAGACGTGCAGGCGGACGTTAATAGTCGAAATTTCCCACCTACATTAAAGGAAAACCCCAAATCCAACCGACCTGGTAGTTCCCATACTGATCTGACGCTGACTTCAACGCCAAGTCCGAGGCCCCAGCGTTCAGCCGATCCGCATATGAGGAATTACCGTGTCGACCATCTATCAGCCATCGCAAGTCCGCTCCGACGCGCCTCCAATCCACGCTAAGTCGCAGGCCACTCCCCCAGCACCCGCCGTCGTGTCTGACAAAGCCATGGACGACCTGCTCCAGTCGGGCCCCAACAGCGACCGGCAGCCGATGCGCCCCGATGAGCCCAAGATGACGCCTGAAGGCCGGGCCATAATAGAGGGAGAGCTCAAAGAACTCAGTGCCCAGCTAACTCCTGCAACGGTCGAGCTCATGATGCGCCACCCTGAATCCGACGAGTCAAAAGCCCATTACGATAAGATCGACAGGGTGTTGACCCCAGACAACATCAAGGGCATGTTGGCCGGCAAGAATGCGGCGTCTTGCACAAAAACGCTTGCCAAGATCGAGACCCAATTAAAAAAAGAGTCGATCGACACTGCTCTCGATCCTATCTCAAACGAGCAGGTCGAGGCCTACCGCAGACATGTGGAATCGATACTGTTCGATCTAAAGGTCCGCTTGATAATGGACTCGGATGAAAAACGCTTTGAAATAGCCCGCGATTCTTTCCGAAAAGAGGACCCCCGCCTGACGAGCATTCAACACTATATAAATGACGTGTACGCCAAGAGTAAGCACCTCTACGACATTGCCACCGAGGTGCACAAAGCGATCGGGGCGCTGCAAATTGCACATCCTGAAGGTTTGGAGCCAGAGAAATACCGAGAACCTGACCACGCAAAGCATTCCAAAACCTACAGCTTCAGTAATACCGCAGCATCTACCCTTGAACACCCCTCCGAAATCAGGAATTTCGTCGCTGACCGAGACAAAATCGACGTCACCGGTATTAGTAAGCAGCTCAATAAACCCCTGCACTGGGTCAACCAATTATCCGGCGCCAGTGGCGAGATGCAGTTGAAATACTCGCGTGAAAATAATGCCAGTGTGCTGGTGATTTCCGGCATCAAAGGGGAGCCGGCGCTGGTCGCGAAGATATTCGGCCAAGTGAAAGAAAAGGACCTACTGATCTGACCGGCGGTCATCATGGGCCTCGAACGCCCTGACAATCCGGGGCATCACGCTAAATACCGCCAAGGCCAACAACGTACTGAGCACCGCGGTCGATTCGCGGCCCATACCCGCGGCAACCCCAATCGCAGCGGTCATCCAAAGGCCGGCAGCGGTGGTCAGGCCTTTGACGTGCTGGCCGTCCTCATCTTCCTTGCCTTTGAGGATGGTGCCGGCGCCAAGAAAGCCAATCCCCGCAATCACCCCCTGCACGACGCGGCTCATGGCATCGGCCTGATTACCGGACATCTGCGGCACCAATACAAACAGCGCCGCACCCAATGCCACCAGCATATGGGTACGCACGCCCGCCGCCTTGCCCTTGTGCTCACGTTCAAAGCCGAGAATACCGCCCAGGATCGCGGCGATCAGCAGGCGCACGGTGATCTGGGTAAGTTGCTTCGCATCGCCGATGTCAGCGAACTCGGCTTGCAGGGTTTGCCACACTTCTTGCCACCAGGCGTCCATGGAAGCACTCCTTTGTGATTATTGATAAACGATGGACAGCGGCGACCGCCAGTCAGTTGTCTGGAACGCTTGGCACAGTGGTGAGCCCTAACAATTACCAGCCTACGGAAAAGGAGACCACCATGCCTGTACGTATCGACAACCAAACGTGCTACTTCAAGGTCGACGAAAACGGCCAGGAACGCAGCCTGCCGGCGCCTGAGATAGAGGTCCTTACCGACAGCCTCAAGTCCATGTCTTTTGTGGTGGTGGAAGGCGAGCGAATCTACATCACCGAAGCGCAAGCCGACGCGTTGACCGTCGCCGGCGCCGTGGATGGGCGTAAACATTTGAAGGCGACCGACAGTGATTCGGTGATTTGATTGATCTGTATCAGCACCCGCTCAATAGCGCTGCACTCCAGGCGCCACGGGGTGCAGCAGATCGTCGCAGGCCTGCCTGCAAAACCCATCTGATCCGCTTTTTATCGCCCTAGCTGAGTCTGTTATGCAAACAGAGCGGCGTTCATAGTTCATCGGCCTGATGGAGGCTGATGAGCGAACGACCATGAGCGAAAGAATCCCCACCGTGGAAACCTTTGAGCCCATACACCCAAAGAAGGTGAAGGCCAAAACCAGCGATAACCTGATCCATACCCGCAGCTTCACCGGCCTGTTCCGCACCTTGCGCGTGAGCGGTGCAGCCCTACTGTTCCTGGCGTTTTTCGGCACCGTGTGGCTGAACTGGGGTGCACGGCAAGCCGTGCTGTGGGACCTGGCCGAAAGCAAGTTCCACATCTTTGGTGCGACCTTCTGGCCCCAGGACTTCATCCTGCTGTCAGCGCTGTTGATCATCTGCGCCTTCGGCCTGTTTGCGATTACCGTGTTTGCAGGCCGCGTGTGGTGCGGCTACACCTGCCCGCAAAGCTCGTTTACCTGGCTGTTCATGTGGTGCGAAAAAGTCACCGAGGGCGAGCGCAACCAACGCATCAAACTGCAGGCGGCACCCTGGAGCCTGAACAAACTGGCGCGGCGCTCGGCCAAACATACGTTGTGGCTGGGTATTAGCGTGCTGACCGGGCTGACCTTTGTCGGCTACTTCACGCCCATCCGCCCCTTGGCCCTGGAGCTGCTGACCTGGCAAATGGGTGGTGTGAGCCTGTTCTGGGTGCTGTTTTTCACGGCCGCCACCTACATCAATGCCGGTTGGCTGCGCGAAGCGGTGTGCATGCACATGTGCCCTTATGCGCGGTTCCAGAGTGTGATGTTCGACAAGGACACGCTGACCATTTCCTACGACGTGGCCCGTGGAGAAAACCGTGGGCCACGCAAGCGCGAGGTGAAGCCTGCCGATGTCGGCCTGGGTGACTGCATCGACTGCCAGCTGTGCGTGCAGGTGTGCCCCACCGGCATCGACATCCGCGACGGCCTGCAAATGGAGTGCATCGGCTGCGCGGCCTGCATCGACGCCTGTGATTCGATCATGGACAAGATGGGCTATGCCCGTGGCCTGGTCAGCTATACCTCCGAACACCAACTGCAAGGCGGCAAAACCCACCTGCTCAGGCCGCGGCTGATCGGCTACAGTGCCGTGCTGCTGGTGATGATCGCCGCGTTGGTGGTGGCCCTTGTGGGGCGGCCGATGGTATCGCTCGACGTGACCAAGGACCGTGGCATGTTCCGCGAAAACAGTCAGGGCTTGATCGAAAACATCTACAGCCTCAAGGTCATCAACAAGACCCAGCAGCGCCAGGACTACCGTCTGGAACTGGTGGATGCCGATGGCTTCGAGTTGCAAGGCAAGACCGAAATCAGCCTGGCACCGGGGGAAATCAGCGATGTGCCGGTGTCGGTGGCGTTGTTGGCCGACAAACCGGCGAGCAGTTCGCAGCCCCTGCGCTTCAAGGTGACGGATGTGGATGAGCCGTGGATCTACAGTGCTGCCGATAGCCGCTTTGTGGCGCCGATGAACCGCTGAGGTCTGGCAAACACAAACGATCAATGGTGGGAGCTGGCTTGCCAGCTCCCACCTTTAGCCCTGCGTACACTTTTACAAAGCTAATTAGGCCCTCATGAAACGCTACGAAAAATTTGCCGATGACATCGCAGAACTGATCCGCTCCGGCGTCCTCGGGCCCGGCCAGCGGGTGCCGTCGGTGCGTTATGCGAGCCAGACCTATGGCGTCAGCCCGTCCACGGTCTTCCAGGCGTACTACCTGCTGGAGCGCCGTGGGCTGATTCGCGCGCGGCCGCGTTCTGGCTACTTCGTCAACGCCCATGCGCCGAGCCCGTTTTCCGAGCCGGTGGTAAGCGAGCACGTGCATGAGTCCACCGAAGTGGATGTGAGTGAGCTGGTGTTTTCGGTGCTCGACTCCATCAAGGACCCCAATACGGTGCCCTTCGGCTCGGCCTTCCCCAGCCCGATGCTGTTTCCGTTGCCGCGCCTAGCCCGCTCCCTGGCCAGCGCCAGCCGCGAGATGGACCCTCGCCTGGTGGTCACCGACATGTCACCGGGCAACCCGCAACTGCGTCGACAGATTGCTCTGCGTTACATGGTCGGCGGCCTGATGCTGCCCATGGAGGAGCTGCTGATCACCAACGGCGCCCTCGAAGCGTTGAACCTGTGCTTGCAGGCCGTGACCGAGCCGGGCGACCTGGTCGCCATTGAAGCCCCCGCGTTTTATGCCTGCCTGCAAGTGCTGGAACGCCTGAAACTCAAGGCGGTGGAAATCCCCGTGCACCCGCGCGATGGCATCGACCTCAACGCCTTGGCGCAAAGCCTTGAGCGTTACCCGATCAAGGCCTGCTGGACCATGACCAGTTTCCAGAACCCCATGGGCGCCACCTTACCGGAGGCGAAAAAACAAGCGCTGGTAGAACTGCTGCGCAGCCACCAGGTGCCGCTGATCGAAGATGATGTGTATGCCGAGTTGTATTACGGGCAACAAGCACCGAAACCGGCCAAGGCCTTCGACACCGAAGGGTTGGTCATGCACTGCGGTTCCTTTGCCAAGAGCCTCGCGCCGGGTTACCGCGTCGGCTGGGTCGCGGCCGGGCGTTATGCGCAGAAGGTCGAGCGCCTCAAATTGATGACCTCGTTGTGCCCCTCGATGCCGGCCCAGGCAGCGATTGCCGACTACCTGCAACATGGTGGCTATGACCGGCACCTGCGCAAATTGCGTTACGCCCTGGAAGAGCAGCAAAGCGCCATGCTGGCCGCCATCGCCCGTTACTTCCCCGCACAGACGCGGGTCAGCCAGCCGGCCGGCGGGTATTTCCTGTGGTTGGAACTGCCGGAACAGACCGATTCGCTGAAGTTGTTCCAGATGGCCCTGGCACAGGGCATCAGCATTGCGCCGGGGCCGATTTTTTCGGCGACTCAGCGCTTCAGGAATTGTATCCGTTTGAATTATGGCAGCCCGTGGACCGAGGCGTCGGAGAAGGCAATGGAGACGTTGGGGCGGATTGTGCGGTCATTTTGAGGGCAAAGTGAAGGTCGCCAATTTCGTTTGCGCTATGGACGCTGATCGGGAACAGCTCGGGCCGAAACAACGTATAGGGGAACGGGTCGATCGCATACTGTGGGCAAAACATCATTAACACCGGCTGCCTTACGCTTATTTGCTGACCATTTCCTTGTCAGGAAATGGTCTTTTTTATCAATGTCAGCGCCCGCCGCCCAAATCCAGGAATGCCCCGGTGGTGTAGGACGCTTTGTCCGACAGCAGCCAGATGATCGCTTCCGCCACTTCATCCGGGCGACCGCCACGGGCCATGGGAATGCCGGACTCCAGTTTGCTGACGCGGTCCGGGTCGCCACTGAGCGCGTGGAAGTCGGTAAAGATATAGCCAGGGCGCACGGCGTTGACGCGAATCCCCTCACCCGCCACTTCTTTGGACAGGCCAATGGTGAAGGTGTCCAGCGCGCCCTTGGAGGCGGCGTAGTCGACATATTCACCCGGCGACCCCAGACGCGCGGCCACCGACGACACATTGACGATACTGCCGCCCTGCCCGCCATGTTTGGGTGACATACGCAGCACCGCGTGCTTGGCGCACAGCATCGGCCCCAGCACATTGGTCTTCATGATCTTCAGGATGCGGAACTCGGACATCTCATCGACCCGCGACTTATGCCCCACGGTACCGGCGTTATTGACCAGCGCGGTCACACGGCCCAGTTCCGCATCCACGCGATTGAACAGCGCGATCACTTCATCTTCGATGCTGACATCCGCACGCACTGCAATCGCCTGGGCGCCCAGGGCGCGAACGTGTTCCAGCACACTATGGGCGGCTTTTTCGTCGCACTGGTAGTTGATGCAGATACGGTAGCCCTCGCGAGCAGCCAGCAATGCCGTCTCGGCGCCGATGCCACGGCTGCCCCCGGTGATGATGACGACTTTGTCCATGCGTGCAGTCTCCTGATTCAACCATCTGTTTAAGGTTGGATCCAAGAATACCCGTCACCCACCGCTCTTGTCAGGCGCTACCGCCTCTTTGGCGCGCTGGATGTCGGCCATGAAACCCTCAGCCGGCAAGGGATGCCCCAGCAAGTAGCCTTGCAGCGAGTTGCAACCCAAACGCGTCAGGAAACTCTGCTGCACATCGGTCTCCACACCTTCAGCGACAATCCGCAGCCCCAGAGCCTGGCCGAGGGCGACGATCGCGGAAACGATGGCCGCATCGTCGCTGTCATGCTCCAGGTCGCGAACAAAACCACGGTCGATCTTCAACTCGTTGGCCGGCAAGCGCTTGAGGTACATCAGGCTGGAATAGCCCGTACCAAAGTCGTCGATGGACAGGTCCACACCCATGTCCGACAACTGCTGCAACACCGTCATGCTCGCATCGGCATCGCTCATGGCGGTGGTTTCAGTGATTTCCAGGGTCAGGCTGTTGGCCGGCAACTGGTGACGTTCGAGGGCGGCGGCGACACTGTTGACCAACCCGACATGGCAAAACTGCAGTGCCGACAGATTCACGGCAATGCGCCAGTCTTCATAGCCCTGGGCGTACCACACGCGCATCTGGCGACACGCTTCATTCAGCACCCACTCGCCGATCGGGATGATCAACCCGGTCTTTTCCGCCAGCTCGATAAAGGCCGCCGGCATCAGTAAACCTTGCTGCGGGTGCTCCCAGCGCAGCAGTGCTTCGGCGCCGACAGGCAGACCACTAAGCGCATCGAACTTAGGCTGGTAATACAACCGAAACTGCTCGTGCTCCAGGGCATTGCGCAGGTCCTGCAGCAACTGCAGTTGTTTGCGCGCGTTGGTATTCATCGACACGTCAAAGAAGCTGTAGCCGTTCTTGCCCATGCCCTTGGCGTGGTACATCGCGGCGTCAGCATTCATCAACAGTTCCTCGGGGTTGCCGCCGTTGCCCGGAAACAGCGCGATACCGATGCTGGCGGAGATTTTCAGCTCATGCTCGGCCACCGTGAACGCACGGTTGATCAAGCCGACCTGGCGTTCAGCCAAGCCCATGGCATCGTCCGGCTGCGTCAATTGCACCAGCAATACAAATTCATCACCGCCGATGCGTGCCAGGGTGTCCTGGCTGCGCAGATCTTCGCGCAAGCGCAGGCCCACTTCGCGCAGCAACTGGTCGCCCATGTGATGACCAAACGCATCGTTGACCGGTTTGAAACCATCCAGGTCGATAAACATCAACGCAAAGCAACCGCCCTGCTCCTTCACCGCCTGGATGGCTTGTTGAATGCGGTCGGCGAGCAAGGTGCGATTGGGCAGACCGGTGAGCATGTCATGCAGGGCCAGGTGGGTCAGTTCCTGGTTGGCCAGGCTCAGGGAGTCGGCGAGTACGGCAGTGCGCGTCTCCAGGCGTGCGTCGAGCAAGGAGGTCAGCAACGCGATGGTTAACACCGCCAACGAGGTGACCAGCACCAAGTTATCCAGGCCTGTGCCGCTCAGCCCTGTCAGCGCGGCGCCGCAGAAACTGTCGTCGTCAAAACGTGCCGCCGCCATGCCGGTGTAGTGCATGCCCACGATCGCAATGCCCATCACCACCGCTGCCCCGCCACGTGCCAGGCGCACGTACGGCGTGTTGCGCCGCAGGTTGAAGGCGATCCACAGGGCTGCGCCAGACGCCCCGACGGCAATCAGCAACGAGGCGCCGAACAGGGTGGGATCGTAGTCGATACCCGGGGTCATGCGCATTGCGGCCATGCCGGTGTAGTGCATGCTGCTGATGCCCGCGCCCATGATCAATGCGCCAAACCCCAGTTGCCACGCGGGCAGGCGTGGTTGGCTGACCAGCCACAAAGCAAAGCCGCTGGACAACACGGCGATTAGCAGCGACAGCGCGGTGATGCTCAGGTCGAACCCCAGGGCAAACGGCAGGTGTAAGGCCAACATGCCGATAAAATGCATGGACCACACGCCTACGCCCATCGCCAATGCACCGCCCGTCATCCACAAATACACCGCGCGGCCCTTGGTGGTCGCGATGCGGCCGGCGAGGTCCAGCGCGGTGTAGGACGCCAGGATGGCGACGAACAGCGAGATCACGACCAGGGAGGGGGAATAGCTACCGATCAGCATGGGGTTTCTCAAGACTGACGGGCATTGAAGGCCCGTGGCAGGTGGCAAAGCGGGCGATTGTAGCGAGAATAATTATTGGACAGTTGATTAATTATCAAGGGGCCATTAGTGGCGTTTTGACGTCAATTTGCTGGCTTGGGAATGGTGGGGTGGGGGGTGGATTTGAGTACATATCCGTTGTTTGGGTTACGGCTTAAATGGGTTCCGCTCTTACAGCGGGTCACTTTTGGAAAAGAGCCCCAAAAGTAACCAAAAGGGCTCTTGCCCCACCACTCGGCACCTCGCCTAGGCTCGGTGTGCCCTCACGCAGGCTTTGGAGCGGGGGCCGCCGCCATGGGCCATCCTTGGCCCATCGCGGCTAAACCGGCGTCCTGCCGGTTTACCCCCGCTCCAAAGCCTGCGTTCGGCCAGCGTGGTTTAACGGGGCGCCTAAGATCAAGATCAAAAGCAAGAGCACGGCGGCCTAGTAGCCGACCTGAGTGGTTGAAGCAAATCAAAAGCAAGCCGAGGCGGCCTGAAAGCCGACCTAATCGTGGAAGCTGAAACTCAATCAAATAATGAGATGGCTACCCCCGCCGCCCCCTGTGAACGCCCACTAAGCTTTCACAGGGGGATCTATCGGAGACCGCAGCCATGAGCAAAGTAGACATCACCGCCGTTGACCTTGGTAAGCACAGCTATCACGCTCACGAACAAGATGAGCGTGGCCATGTACTGCTGCGCAAAAAGTTTAATCGAGCAGGATTGCTCCAGCATTTAGCTTCCATCGAGCCTTGTACTGTTGTGATGGAAGCCTGCGGCGGCGCCCACTTCATGGCGCAACAAGTCGCCATGCTGGGACACACCCCCAAACTTATTGCTCCTCATCTCGTGCGCCCTTACGTAAAAAGCAATAAAAACGACTTCGCTGATGCCGAAGCGATTTGTGAGGCAGCTAGTCGCCCAACGATGCGTTTCGTACCAGTAAAACCCAAGCTCAGCAAGCGTTGGCCATGCTCAACTCGGTCCGCGACTCGCTTATCAAGGAACGCACAGCCGCCGTTAATCGAATTCATGCAGGGCTTTTGGAGGTGGGTGTCAGCTTGGCACCGGGCTTTAAATCAGTCAAAGAGGTGCCCGCGTTACTCGAAACAGCCTCATTTCATGGGCTGATCAAAAGCTGCTGCAAGGGCTGTATGACCACTACGTCTACCTGGATCGTCAGGTTAAGGTTCTCGACAAAGAAGTTGAGAGCCAAGTCGCTGAAGATGATCTGGCTTCTCGTTTGATGACAATTCCTGCGTTGGCCCGATCACCTCCAGCGTCTTGGCTGCGGAGTTGGGCGATGGCAAGCAGTTCAAATGTGGTCGAGGCTATTCAGCCTCGATAGGACTTGTGCCAAAGCAGCATTCTACTGGCGGTAAAACCGTACTTTTGGGCATCAGCAAGCGCGGAGATCGAAACCAGCGACGCTTGTTTGTTCAATGTGCCCGTATCTACTTGATGCACTTGGATAAGCAAAAGGGAGTTTGGCCGATTGGGTTCGCAAGCTGCTGGCAGGCCATCGGCACTCAATTTAGTGGTCTGCGCGCTAGCCAACAAGCTGGCAAGAATCGCTTGGTCGATCGCGGCAAACCACACTGAATTTGATGCAGGGCCAAGCGCGATGAACGCTTGACCCTGCTGTCACCCAAGCACCACCCACCTGGTTTTGCGATGCTGGATAACAGATGACGTGAACGGCCAACCGGCCTGACGACAACCCTGAGCTCCCACACGGCTGAAAGGCCGTCCAAATAATTAGGGTCGTTGGGCATCAATTCTCATCGAGGCGCGGGGCCAATACCCCACTCAGACGCCGAATAGATGAAAGCAAGCCATACACGCCATCAAAGACAGTATTGCAGAAAAGGGCGTAACCATAGATGTGGGAGCTGGCTTGCCTGCGATGGCATCAACTGGTTATGCCTGATACACCGAGGTGTCTGCATCGCAGGCAAGCCAGCTCCCACAGAAAAGCAGAGCACTGCGGTGCTGACAGTTAAACTCGGTCAAAATTGTGGGAGCGGGCTTGCTCGCGAATGCGGTGGGTCAGTCAGCTCATGTGTAACTGACCCACTGAAGTGCGCCCCAGAAGTTGGACACCCGTCCAACTCCTGAGGCTTTTCATGAGCAAATACACGACGCAGTTCAAGCTTTCCGCCATTACCACTTTCCTTGAACAGGGCCGAGGCTTTCGCCGCATAGCCGCTCAATTTCAAATGGATCCCACCTTGCTTCGTCGTTGGGTGGAGGCTTACCGATTACATGGCGAAGCCTGTCTAAGCAGAACCGGCGAACGCTACAGTCCCTTGTTCAAGTTTTCAGTGCTGCAACGCATGTGGCGCGACTCCTTATCTTTGCGCCGCGCAGCGGCGCTCTTCAACCTGGGTAACTCAAGCCAGGTGGGCAGATGGCAACAGCAGTATTACAGTGGCGGTATTGAAGCCCTGGAGTCAGGGAAAAAGGATCGATTACCGCTATGCCCAAGCCGCCTTCTAAACCGCGTAAAACTACCACCCCACTCACCGACGCACAGCTTGCACACAAGGCATTACTCGATGAACTGCAGTATTTGCGCATGGAGAACGCCTACCTAAAAAGCTTGGAGAGTTGGGCGAGGCGGTGATGAGGCGAGAGAGAGAAGCGAAGAAAAAGCCCGATTAGTCACTGAGCTCAAACAAGCTTTCCCCTTGAGTGATTTGCTCAAGCTGGTAGGTCTTGCGCGAAGTACGTACTACTACCAACTCAAGGCGATGGGCGTTGCGGACCGGTTTATCTCGATCAAAGCCTCTATCCAGACTATCCAAGACGAGAATGAGGGCCGCCTTGGTTACCGTCGGATGACTTTAGAGCTACGTAAGCAAACGCCGTTGATCAACGGTAAAACGGTACGACGGCTGATGGGAGAGTTAGGCCTGAAATGCACAGTGCGACCGAAAAATACAAATCGTATAAAGGGCCAATGGGAGAGGTATCGCCCAATATCCTGGCTCGTCAGTTCGAAGCTGAGCAACCAAATCAGAAATGGGTAACCGATGTCACCGAGTTCAAAGTGGCCGGCAAAAGCTGTATCTGTCCCCAGTACTGGACTTGTACAACGGAGAGATTGTGGCCTATAAGACCGCCGTCCGCCCCCAATACGCCTTGGTAGGCGACATGCTGGAGCTTGCCCTTGAGCGCTTGCCCGAAGGCGCCAAACCCATGCTGCACTCGGATCAGGGCTGGCACTATCGACACTCAAAGTATCGGGAAAAACTGGAAAAAGCTGGGTTGGAACAGAGCATGTCTCGCAAAGGGAACTGCTATGACAACGCCACAATGGAAAGCTTTTTCGGTACCCTGAAGTCGGAGTTTTACTATCGGGAAAGCTTCGACAGCGTTGCTCAGCTGCAGGCCGGGCTGGATAAGTACATCCATTACTACAACCATAAGCGAATCAAAACGAAGCTTGGCGGACTGAGCCCTGTGGCTTACAGAACCCGGTCCGCGGTAGCCTAACCATTAGCTGTCCAACTTTTGGGGCGCACTTCACACCGCATTCGCGAGCAAGCCCGCTCCCACATTTAGATCTCGGTACATCAGACAGAGAGTGTGCTGCTCTGCTGTGCTTTTGCCCTGCTTTTGCTTCAACCACTCAGGTCGGCTACTAGGCCGCCGTGCTCTTGCTTTTGATTTTGATCTTGATCTGAGGCGCCCCGTTAACCACGATGGCCGAACGCAGGCTTGAATCCGTGGGTAACCCGGCAGGACGCCGGGTTAGCCGCGATGGGCCAAGGATGGCCCATGGCGGCGGCCCACGGATTCAAGCCGGAGTGAGGGCATGCCGAGCCTAGGCGAGGCACCGAGTGGTGGGGCAAGAGCCCTTTTGGTTACTTTTGGGGCTCTTTTCCAAAAGTGACCCGCCGTAAGGGCGGAACCCATTTCAGCCGTAACCCAAATAACGGATATGTACTCAGTCACTCCTTGCCAGCAACCGACGTCTGCCCATCCCACCCACCACCCAAGGCAGCAACCAACTGCACACTCGCCACCAACCGCGTCTGCAACAACGTCAGCACCGTCCGCTCATTACTAAGCGCCGTAGCCTGCACCGTCACCACATCCAGATAAGCAATCAACCCCGCCTTATACTGGTTCTCGGTCAACCGCAGCGATTCACGCGCCGCATCCAAGGCTTCGTTACTGACGACCGCCTCGTCTTCCAGCACCTTCAACTGCACCATGTAGTTTTCCACCTCACGGAACCCATCCAGCACCGTCTGGCGATACTTGGCCACCGTCTCGTCATAAGACGCTACAGTCCGATCAACCTCCGCCGACCGCTGCCCACCGTCGAACAACGTCATCGCCAACTTAGGCCCAACCGACCAAAACCGATTAGGCAAACTGATCCAATTCGCATAAGTACTGCTGGAATACCCACCCGCCAAGCTCAAGGTCAAATCCGGATAATAGGCCGCCTTGGCCACACCAATATTCGCGTTGGCAGCCATCACCGACCGCTCAGCCGAAGCAATATCCGGACGACGCTCCAGCAATTGCGACGGCAAGCTCACGGGAATCTGCGGCAATGCAGGAATATCCTTGCTCACGGCCAGGTTGAAATTGGCTGGCGCCTCACCGATCAACACCGCAATGGCATTCTCCAGTTGTGCACGCTGCCAGATCAAGTCGATCAGGCTCGCCTGGGTCGTCTTGAGCTGTGTTTGCGCCTGGGCGATCGCATCCTTGCCCGACACACCGGCGCGGTATTGGTTTTCAGTCATTTTCAGCGAGCGCTGGTAAGTGTCCAGTGTGGCTTGCAACAAACGCGTCTGTTCATCCATGACCCGCAATTGAAGGTAGTCCTGCACCAGCTCCGATTGCTGGCTCAAACGCATCGCCGCCAGGTCCGCCGAACTGGCCTCGGCAGTCGCTTCATTGGCCTCCAGGCCACGGCGCAATTTGCCCCACACGTCCGCCTCCCAACTCACGCCCAATTGCGCGTTGAGCGTGTCGCGAATACCGCTGCTGGAACTGCTGAGGCTCGCATTACTGCTACCAGTGCCCTGGCTGGCGCGGGTCTTGCCGGCGCTCAAGTCCACCGTCGGAAAAAACGCACCGCGCGCGCTGCGCACCTGCGCCTGGGCCTGGCGAAAACGTGCTTCGGCCTGGGCCACGGTCTGGTTGGAGTTGTTCAGGCGTGTCACCAGGTCGTTCAGTTGGCGGTCGCCGTACAGCTCCCACCAGGCGCCACGGGCCAGGGAGTCACTCGGCGTCGCCTGACTCCAGCCCTGGGCCTCCTTGAATTGCACCGGCTCGACCACCTCCGGCCGTTTGTAATCGGGGCCGATGGCGCAGGCGCTGAGCAAGGCCGCGCACAGCACCAGGCTGGCGACGCGGGAACCACGGGGCATGCTCATGGCCAATTTGGCAAACGTTGAATCGGTCATAGCGCAGTGTCCAAGGCAGCATCGGTACGCACACCGCGCCAGGCGTTGAAGCGGTGGCGCGCGCGGTCGAGATAGAGGTAAACCACCGGGGTGGTGTAAAGGGTCAGGATCTGGCTGAACACCAGGCCGCCGATAATGGTCAGGCCCAGCGGCTGGCGCATTTCCGCGCCGTCGCCGGAGCCCAGCAGCAGCGGCAAGGCGCCGAGGATCGCGGCGAGTGTGGTCATCAGGATCGGCCGCAGCCGCAACAAGCAGGCGCTGCGAATCGATTCCAACGGGCTCATGCCGTCGTGGCGCTCCAGTTGCAGGGCCAGGTCGATCATCAGGATCGCGTTCTTTTTCACCACCCCGATAAGCAGGAACAACCCCAGCAGCGAGATCAGGCTGAACTCGCCACCCAGTAAGTAGATCGAGAGCAACGCGCCGACACCGGCCGACGGCAAGGTCGAGAGGATGGTCAGCGGGTGAATGTAACTTTCATACAGAATGCCCAGCACCAAGTACACCGCCACCAGCGCGCCGAGGATCATGAATGGCTGGCCCTTCTGGGTCGCCGCGAAGGCATCGGCGGTGCCGGCCATCTTGGCGATCACATCTTCGGGCAAGCCCACCTTGGCAATCGCCCGCTCGATGGCGGCCGTGCCCTGCTCAACCGTCACCCCAGGCGCCATGTCGAAGGCAATGTCTT
Source organism: Pseudomonas sp. ArH3a (assembly GCF_022648765.1). NCBI lineage: Bacteria > Pseudomonadati > Pseudomonadota > Gammaproteobacteria > Pseudomonadales > Pseudomonadaceae > Pseudomonas > Pseudomonas sp. ArH3a. The sequence goes on along the minus strand of NZ_CP080330.1, from coordinate 3,230,220 downwards.
CCGAGGCGAACTGGCCTTCATGGCTGACGCGGTCATCGGCCAGGCTGTTTTCGTAATGGGCAATGGTCGACAGTGGCACCCGCGCGCCGGTGGCCGTGATCACCTGCATCTGGTTCAGGGTAATCGGGTCCTGGGCATATTTGGGGTTGACCTCCATCACCACCTGGTACTGGTTGAGGCTGTCATAGATGGTGGAGATCTGCCGCTGGCTGTAGGCGTTGTTCAGCACCGCCGTGACCATGCTCATGTCGATGCCCAGGCGCTTGGCCTGATCGCGGTCGACCATCAGCGTCACCTGCGCCGCACCACGGCCCTCACGGGCGTCGATGGCGGTCAGCTCCGGCAGCTCACGCAGGGCCGCGACCACTTTCGGGTACCACAGGCGCAACGCGGCCAAATCGCCGCTTTGCAGGATGTAGGAATATTGCGCGCTGGTCTGGTCGCGGCTGCCGCCAAATTGCAGGTCCTGGTCGGCCATCAGGAACAGACGCCCACCCGGTACCAGCGGGACTTCCTTGCGGATACGTTCGATCACCGCCTGGGCCGAGAGCTTGCGCTCAGCGATCGGCTTGAGGCGCACCAGCATCACCGCGTTGTTGGTGCCGCTGTTGCCGCCGATAAACCCGGCCACGCTGAGCACCGCCGGGTCTTTCAAGACCGCCTGGCGGAAGATCTCCATCTTGGGCTGCATCACACTGAACGACAGCCCATCGTCGCCACGCACAAAACCGATCAACTGGCCGGTGTCCTGCTGCGGCATGAAGGTTTTCGGCACCACCACGTACAGCGCGATGTTCACGCCCACGGTGAGCAACAGGCTCAGCAGGGTCAGGCGCCGGTGGCGCAGCACCCAGTCCAGGCTGGTGGCATAGACCGCAACCATGCGCTCGTTGACCCTGTGGCTCCAGCGCTGCAAACCGGTCATCTGGCCTTTGACATGCGGCTTGAGCCAGCGCGCGCAGAGCATCGGGGTCAAGGTCAGCGAGACGATCAGCGAAACGATGATCGCCGCCGACAAGGTGATGGAAAACTCCCGGAACAGGTTGGTGACGATGCCGCCCATAAACAGGATCGACAGGAACACTGCCACCAGCGACACGTTCATCGACAGCAAGGTAAAGCCGACTTCCTGCGCGCCCAGGTACGCCGCCTTCATTGGCGGCACGCCGTCGTCGATATGCCGGGAAATGTTCTCCAGCACCACGATGGCATCGTCCACCACCAAACCGGTGGCCAGGATCAAGGCCATCAGCGAGAAGTTGTTCAACGAGAAGCCGAACAGGTACATCACCGCAAAGGTGCCCACCAGCGACACCGGCACCGCCAAGGTCGGGATCAACGAGGCGCGGAAGTTACCCAGGAACAGGTACACCACCAGCACCACCAGGGCCACGGCAATCAGCAAGGTCATCTCGGCTTCATGCAAAGTGGCGGTGATCACCGGCGAGCGGTCCATGGCCAGGTTGAGCTTGACGCTGGACGGCAGCACCGCCTGCAACGCCGGCAACTGCGCCTTGATCTGCCGGACCGTCTCGATGATGTTGGCGCCGGACTGGCGGTTGATCACCAGCAGCACCGCCGAATCATTGTTGAAAAAGCCGCTGTTGTAACGGTCTTCCACGCCGTCGCTGATCTTCGCTACATCGCCCAGGCGCAAGGCCGCGCCATTCTGGTAGCGAATCAGCAGCGGTTCGTAATCCTTGGCTTTTTCCAACTGGTCGTTGGCTTGGATCTGCCAGTTACGCTCGCCGTCTTCCAACGAACCCTTGGGCCGGCGCTGGTTGGCGTTGGCGATGGTGTTGCGCACATCGTCCAGGGCCACGCCGTACTGGTCGAGGGCCTTGGGTTCCAGCTCGATACGCACCGCCGGCAAGGAGCTGCCGCCGATTTGCACTTCGCCCACACCCGGCACCTGGGACAGGCTTTGCGAGAGGATCGTCGACGCCAGGTCATACAACTGGCCCTTTTGCAGCACGTCGGAGGTCAGCGACAGCACCATGATCGGTGCCTGGGACGGGTTGATCTTCTTGTAGGTCGGCATGCTGCGCATGCCGCTGGGCAATAGGTTGCGCGAGGCGTTGATCGCCGCCTGCACTTCACGCGCCGCACCGTTGATATCTCGGTCGGAGTCGAACGCCAGGATCACCCGCGTCGAGCCCTGGCTCGACGAACTGCTCATGGTGGTGATACCGGCAATCGCACCGAACGAGCGCTCCAGCGGCGTGGCCACGGTGGACGCCATCACCTCGGGGCTGGCGCCGGGCAAGCTGGCCGAGACCACGATTACCGGAAAGTCGATCTGCGGCAGCGGCGACACCGGCAGCAAATTGAAGCTGACACCGCCCAGCAACATGATCGCCAGGCTCAGCAGCATGGTCGCTACCGGCCGGCGAATAAACGGTCCGGACAGGTTCATGACTCAACCGGCTCCAGGCTTTGCGGCTCTTTGCGCCAGCGACGGCCCAGACGATCAAAATACAGGTAGATCACCGGCGTGGTGAACAGGGTCAAGACCTGGCTCACCAGCAAGCCGCCGACCATCACCAGGCCCAATGGCTGGCGCAACTCGGCGCCGGAACCGGTGGCCAACATCAATGGCACCGCGCCAAACAAGGCCGCCAAGGTGGTCATCAGGATCGGCCGGAAACGCAACAGCGCCGCCTGATAGATCGCGGTCTGCGGGTCCAGGCCTTGGTTGCGTTCGGCGTCGAGGGCGAAGTCGATCATCATGATCGCGTTCTTTTTCACGATACCGATCAGCAAGATGATGCCGATGATCGCAATCATGCCCAGGTCATTGCCGCTGAGCAGCAACGCCAGCAAGGCCCCCACCGCAGCCGACGGCAAGGTCGAGAGGATGGTGATCGGGTGGATATAGCTCTCGTAGAGCACGCCGAGCACGATGTACATGGTCACCACCGCTGCCAGGATCAGCAACAAGGTGCTCGACAGCGACGCTTCGAAGGCCTGTGCTGCGCCCTGGAACTGGGTCTGCACCCCGATCGGCATGCCGATGTCTTTCTGGGTCTGGTTGATTAGCTCCACGCCTTTACCCAGCGCGACGCCGGGGGCCAGGTTGAACGACATCATCACCGCCGGGAACTGGCCGATGTGCGAGATCGCCAACTGCGCCTGGCGTTGCTCCACGTGGGCCAGGCTCGACAGCCGCACTTGGCCGCCGTCGGTGGTTTTCACGTAGATCTGGTTCAGCGCCGCAGGGCCGAGTGTTTCACCGGACTGCGCCTGCAGCACCACGCGGTACTGGCTGGCCTGAGTGTAAATGGTGGAAATCTGCCGCTGGCCGAAGGCGTCGTACAGCGCGTCGGTGATGGTCGACACACTCACGCCCAGGCGCGAGGCAGCGTCGCGGTCAATCACCAGGAACACTTGCAGGCCTTTGTCCTGCAGGTCGCTGGCGACGTCGGTGAGTTCCGGCAACTGGCGCAAGGTGTGCACCAGCTTATCGCTCCACAGCGCCAACAGATCGGCATCGGGCGAGGACATGCTGAATTGGTACTGAGTGCGGCTCACGCGGTCTTCGATGGTCAGGTCTTGCACCGGCTGCATGAACAGGCGAATGCCCACCAGCTTGTCGATTTGCGGCTGCAACCGCGTGATCACCTGGGCCGCGCTCAAGTCGCGCTGGCCGTGGGCCTTGAGGTTGATCAGCAGGCGCCCGCTGTTGAGGGTGGCGTTATCGCCATCCACGCCAATGTAGGACGACAGGCTGTCCACCGCCGGGTCAGCCAGGATGACCTTGGCCAATTCCTGCTGACGCTGGCTCATGGCAGCAAACGAAATCGACTGCGGCGCCTCGGAAATGCCCTGGATCACCCCGGTGTCCTGCACCGGGAAAAAGCCCTTGGGCACCACCAGGTACAGCACCACGGTCAGGCCCAGGGTAGCGATAGCCACCAGCAGGGTCAGCGGCTGGTGCTTGAGTACCCACTGCAACATGCTTGCATAACGCGCGATCAACCAGTCGATCCACGCGCCGCTGGCCTTGTAGAAACGGCTCTGATCTTCTTCCTTGGGTTCACGCTTGAGCAGGCGCGCGCACATCATCGGCGTGAGGGTCAGCGAGACCACCAGGGAAATCAGGATTGCCACCGCCAGGGTGATGGCGAATTCGCGGAACAGCCGCCCGACCACGTCAGCCATGAACAGCAGCGGGATCAACACCGCAATCAACGACAGCGTCAGGGAAATCAAGGTAAAGCCAATCTGCTTGGCGCCCTTGAGCGCCGCATTGAGCGGCGTCTCGCCCTCTTCGATGTAACGTGAGATGTTCTCCAGCATCACGATGGCATCGTCCACCACAAAGCCGGTGGCGATGGTCAGGGCCATCAGTGTCAGGTTGTTGATGGAAAAACCCGCCAGGTACATCACGCCAAAGGTGCCGATCAGCGACAGCGGTACGGCAATCGACGGAATGATCGTGGCGCTGAAGCGGCGCAGGAACAGGAACGTCACCATCACCACCAGGGCAATGGCGATCAGCAATTCGTGTTGCACATCGGTAACCGAGGCGCGGATGGTCTGGGTGCGGTCGGTGAGCACTGTGACCTCAAGGCCGGCCGGCAGATTGTCGGTGATGCTCGGCAGCAACGCCTTGATACGGTCGACCACCTCAATCACGTTGGCGCCCGGCTGGCGCTGAACATTCAACAGCACGGCCTGGTTTTCGTTGGCCCAGGCGGCAAGGCGCTCGTTTTCGGCACCGTCGACGATCTGCGCCACATCTTTAAGGCGTAACGGCGCGCCATTGTTGTAGGCCAGGATCAATTCGGCATATTGCTCGGGCGAGACCAACTGGTCGTTGGCGTCGAGCATCGACACCCGCGTGGGGCCGTCGAAGTTACCCTTGGGCTGGTTGACGTTGGAGGCAGCGATCAGGGTGCGCACGTCCGACAGGTTCAAGCCATTGGCGGCCAGGGCCTCGGGGTTGACCTTGATGCGCACGGCCTGGCGCTGGCCACCCGCGATGCTGACCATGCCCACGCCACTGATCTGCGCAATTTTTTGCGCCATGCGCGTGTCCACCAAGTCATTGAGCTTGGGCAGCAGCATGGTCTTGGACGTGATCGCCAGGGTCAGCACCGGGGTGTCCGCCGGGTTGACCTTGTTGTACACCGGCGGCGCCGGCAAATCCTTGGGCAACAGGTTGGTTGCCGCGTTGATCGCGGCCTGCACCTGTTGCTCGGCAACATCCATATTGATGTCGAGGTTGAAACGCAGCGTGAGCACCGACGCACCGCCGGAGCTGGTCGACGCCATCTGGGTCAGCCCGGGCATTTGCCCGAACTGGCGCTCAAGCGGCGCTGTTACCGCGCTGGTCATCACATCGGGGCTGGCGCCGGGGTACAGAGTCATTACCCGGATCGTCGGGTAATCCACCTGGGGCAAGGCCGAAACCGGCAGCAAGCGATACGAAATAATACCGGCCAGGACAATGGCCAGCATGCTCAGCGTAGTGGCAACCGGGCGAAGGATAAACAGGCGCGACAGGTTCATGAACCGACCTTTTGCGCCTTGCCGGCGTCAGCGCCGGTCTCCCCTTTCGCCGCGGGTTTGCCTTGCAGGTGTTCGGTCGGCGTGGTCGGCACTTCAGTGCTGTCGTTGACCACTTCGATTTCGCTGCCTTCCTTCAGGCGGTCGGTGCCTTCCATGACGACGCGGTCACCCGCGACCAAACCTTCCTTGATCACGGTGTTGTCGCCGTCGGTGTCACCGACCACCAAAGGTTGGACCTTGACCTTCTTGTCGCCATCGAGCTTGTAGACAAAGGTGCCGTTGTTGCCGAACTGGATCGCAGCGGACGGCGCCAGCACTACGTTGTGCAAGGTATCGGCCAGCAGGCGCACGTTGACGAACTGGTTGGGGAACAGCGCCTGGTCCTTGTTATCGAAACGGCCCTTGAATTTCAGGGTGCCGGTGGTCACGTCAATCTGGTTATCCAGGCTCTGCAGCACGCCGACTGCCTGTTTTTTTGTGTCGCCACGGTCCCAGGCTTCCACCGGCAGCTTGTTGCCGGCGTGGTAACGGGCGAGCACGGTGTCCAGGGTGCTTTCCGGCAGGGTAAAGACCACGCTGATCGGCTGGGTCTGGGTGATCACCGCGAGGAAGGTGGTGTCGTTGGCGGCCACCAGATTGCCCACATCGACCTGACGCAAGCCCACCCGGCCGCTGATCGGCGCACGGATCTTGGTGAATTCGAGGTTGAGCTTGGCGTCGTCCACCGCGCCCTGGTTGGTCTTGACCGTGCCCTGATATTGCAGGACGAGTGCTTCGGCGGTGTCCAGGGTCTGTTTGGCGATACTGTCCTGGGCATACAAGTCGCGGTAACGCTGCACGTCAACCTGGGCGTTTTTCAGCTGGGCCTGGTTTTGCATCAGCGTGCCCTGAGCCTGAAGCAAGGCGTTCTGGTAGCTGCGCGGGTCGATTTCCGCCAGCAGGTCACCGGCCTTGACCATCTGCCCTTCTTCAAAGGCGATCTTCACCAGCTCACCGCCCACCCGGCTGCGTACATTAATGGTGTTGAGCGCGGTCACCGTGCCCAAGGCCTTGTAGTACACCGGGAATTCCCCCAGCACCGCCGGCGCCACACGCACCGGCACCGGGCCGGTGGAACCGCCGAAGCCAGGGCGCGCCATCCCCGTCTTGCCGGTGTGCCCGGCCGGTTTCTGGGCGGCGCCATCCTTATGGCTGGCAGGCCAGAACTTCCAGCACAGGCCGGCGATAACCAGCAGCACGAGCAGGCCGAACAGCCAGCGACGGGAGTTGCGGGGGGAGGATTGCATCGAGTGATCAACCATTGGGCGCGAGAGCTTCTTCTTTAGGAGGCTGAAAGATAAGCACTGGGGCGCATTAAGAAAAGCGCCTTTACCGGCAATTTACCTTGGACTTACAACTTTTAACTTCTGGCCTTAGTCCAGTCGCTATTTAGCTAAGCCGCTGACTCTAAATGAAAACGGCCTGGACTAGGCCAGGCCGCAATCATCTATCAAGCGTGTTACTGCGAAAAGACAGTAATGCGCTGAAACAGTTACTTCAAAACAGCCAGGGCCGCTTCGTAGTTTGGCTCTTGGCCGATTTCGCTGACCAATTCGCTGTGCAGCACGTTGTTGTTCTCGTCCAGTACCACCACGGCACGGGCGGTCAGGGCTTTCAGTCGGCCATCAACGATAGACACACCGTAGTCGACGGCGAAGCCTGGGTCGCGGAAATCCGACAGGCTCAGCACGTTGTCCAGACCTTCAGTGCCGCAGAAACGTTTCTGGGCAAACGGCAGGTCAGAGGAGATGCACAGCACGACAGTGTTGCTCACATCGTTGGCCTGGGCGTTGAACTTGCGTACCGAAGTCGCGCAGGTCGGGGTGTCAACGCTTGGGAAGATGTTCAACACTTTGCGCTTGCCGGCGAAAGTTTCCAGGGTCGCTTCCGACAGTTCGACGGTGGTCAGGGCGAAATCTGGGGCGGTGGAACCGGTTTTAGGCAATTCGCCTTCAACCTGGACAGGGTTACCATGAAGGGTGACTTGGGCCATGAACGGAATCCTTATGCTGGGTTTGATTAAACGAAATCGAGACGCAGAAGTTAACCACAAACTGCCGTAGCTACCTATGCCCGAACGTAAATTGTCATGCCGACGCCTTGGCGACGGCAGCTATGGTTTAATTGCGCGCTTTTCGCCCACCCTGCAAGGAAACCGTCGTTGATGAATCAGCCCGCCACCACAGTCCTGGTCATTGGTTATGTCTGGCCGGAACCCCGCTCCTCGGCTGCCGGCGGGCACATGATGCAAATTCTCGAAACCTTTCTGACACAAGGTTGGGACGTTACCTTCGCCAGCCCCGCGACGGTTGGCGAGCACAAGGCCGATTTGCCAGCGCTGGGCATCACCGAATGCGCCATCGCGCTGAATAACAGCAGTTTCGATGACTTTATCCGCGAACTGGACCCGGATATCGTGCTGTTCGACCGTTTCATGATGGAAGAACAGTTCGGCTGGCGCGTGGAAAAGCACTGCCCCGACGCCCTGCGCGTGCTGGAGACCTGCGACCTGCAAAGCCTGCGCGACGCCCGCCAGCAGCGCCTCAAGGACCACCTCAAGGCGCATCCTCACGACGACGACTTCAGCCCGCTGTTCGCCCCTGCGCTGCTGGATGAATTTCAACGGATGGCCGACACCGACGTGGCCAAGCGCGAGATCGCGGCGATTTTGCGCTGCGACATCAGCCTGATGATCTCCGACGTCGAAGCCCGCCTGCTCACCGAGCAGTTCAAGGTGCCGGCCGCCCTGCTCCACTGGTGCCCGCTGATGCTGGAGCCGCCGACCGAGGCCTTCACACCGTTCGAAGACCGCGCGCATTTCCTCAGCATCGGCAATTTCCGCCACGCGCCCAACTGGGATGCGGTGTTGTGGATGAAGAACAGCCTCTGGCCGCTGATCCGCCAGCAATTGCCGGGCGCTCAACTGCATATCTACGGTTCCTACACACCGCCCAAGGCCACCGCCCTGCATAACCCCGCCCAGGGTTTTCACGTGATGAACTGGGCCGAAGATGCACTCGCGGTGATGAGCGCCGCGCGCATCTGCCTGGCGCCGCTGCGTTTTGGCGCCGGCATCAAGGGCAAGCTGGCCGATGCCATGCTGTGCGGCACGCCGAATATCACCACGCCGATTGGCGCCGAAGGCATGGGCGATGAGCAACCGTGGCCGGGTGCGATTGAGCACAACGCGCAAGCCCTGGCCGCAGCTGCCGTGGCGCTGTATCAAGACCGTGAACGCTGGACCCAGGCCCAAGAAAACGGCCGCCGATTGCTGGCCCGTCGCTATGACCTGGCCATCCACGGCCCGGCGCTGGTGGAATGCCTGGAGCAGTGCCGCAGCAACCTTTCGGCCCATCGCCGCGACAACTTCATCGGCAGCATGCTGCGCCACCATGCGCATAAGAGTACGCAGTACATGTCCCAGTGGATCGAGGCTAAAAACCGCAACGTATAAGCACTGACGCTGGCGAGGTTGCGCGCGAGGGGGCATTATCCCAGGCAGCAACCACAATAAAGCGACGGCAGCATGACCCGAGCAACGCGAATCACCGACCCTTCCTACGAGTTGATGGACGATCACAACGGTCTGTCCATCATCTATCGCCAGCACGGCTTCCCCTGCCCACTGGTGCGCTGGCATTTCCACAAGGAATACGAGCTGCACCTGATCGTCGCCAGCGCAGGCAAGGTGTTTATCGGCGATTACATCGGCAACTTCTACCCGCAAAGCCTGTTCCTCACCGGCCCCAACCTGCCCCACAACTGGATCAGCCAAGTGGAGGAAGACGAGGTGGTGCCCAAGCGCGACATGCTGGTGAACTTCACCGACGAGCTGTTCGAGGGCGGCAGCCAGATCTTCACCGAACTCAAGAGCCTGGTGCCGTTGCTCGAACGCGCGCAATACGGCATCGAATTTCGCTGTAAAAAGACCATCGCTCAAGCCATGAACTTGATGCAACGCATCGAGGACGCCCAAGGCATGGCGCGCCTGGGGCACTTCTTTATCTTGCTGGAAGTGTTGAGCGCCTGTGAGGACTACCAACTGCTGTCCGGCGTCACTACGCCGCAACTTGCCGATGAGCACAGCATTGACCGCACCAACCGCGCGGTGGACTACATTTTTGCGCATTACGCGCGGGAGTTGTCGCTGGAGGAAGTCGCCGAATACCTGGGCATGAAGCCGACCTACTTCTCCAGGGTGTTCAAACAGGCGACCGGGCGCACGTTTATCGAGTTTGTGAACCGCTTGCGTATCAGCAAATCCTGCGAACTGCTGGCCGATGGCGACAAGGCGGTGACCGACGTGTGCTTTGAGTCGGGCTTCAACAATATCTCCAACTTCAATCGACGCTTCCAGCAGCTCAAGGGCATGACACCCTCACACTACCGGCGCCTGGCGGTGCAGCGGCTGACCGAGCAGAACCTGGCTTAACCCTGGCCCCTCGAAACACGCCGAATAGATATTCGTCAGTGAAACGGCCTGGTTTTGCAAAACGCCACAGGAACCTCATCGAGCCCACTGCCACTCAGCGAAAGCCCCCTCATCTAATCGATAGAGGGACGGCCTTCAACGCATGAGCAAAAAGGACACCCGATGATCAATGGTCTGCCGCTACCCACTGCCATACCCGCCCTCCAACCTGCCGAGCTGACGCCACGTAGTCAGGTGGAACAAAACCCACACCCGCAAAAACACGCTCAGGCGCTCCCCACAAGCCACCTGCCCGCTTCACCCAACCCGCTCAATCGCTTGTCGCGCACCCGTCGAGACCTGCAGAACCTCACCCCAAGCAATACCCCTCTCCAAAAGTTCGCCAAGGCCGTGATTGAACAGGGTGACCAGCAACTGGCCGGTAGCGTCGCGAACAGCTTGATCCGCCTGCAGCAAGCGATTGACACCGATAGCTCAGACCGTGGGACCGATAAAGTCAGGGTCCCGGCTGAATCCACTTTCGGCCTGGCGTGGGCCACGTTTGCTGAAGCCGTACAATCGGAGCCGTTCACGTCGTACGCCAAACGCAACAAAATCAACATTGACGACATGGTCGTCCACCCCAATGGAACGATTGCCAATTTAGGCGGCAAGGAACCCGCCATTTTCGATGCGAACGCGTGCGCCGAATCAAAAGCCGCGACGGCAGCTGTTATCGCCGCCGCCAAAAACGTAGTGGGGCCAAACCATGATGTGCATGGGTACTCCGGCGGGGTAACGTTCTACGGCCCACTTCATACATCGAACACTACCGTCGCGCAGTTCTACGGCCTGCCTTTGGACACCGTCAACAGCGACACTATTCTGTCCACTCTCGGACAGCTGTCGCACGCAGGGACTTTCCCGGGTTTAACCAGTACCGACCCTGGTACTGAGCCCCTCAAACAGCGGCAAAAAGACGCCGCCCAACACATCGTGGATTTGCCGCAGCCGGCGCTGAAAGCGCTTCTCGCAGCGTTCAAGCCAGGGCTTCAGGGCGCAAGACTTTTACGCGCCGACCATGAGCTGGCAGAGCTGTGCCGCCGGGCGCTGATACAGCTGATTCCAGGCACGGGTGAGCACGAATCACCGATCAGGCTGAACAACATTCCTGAGCTGTCCTCATTCAACGTGGCGCGCAAAAAACTCCTGGCCGCACTGACTGACACGGCGTTTACGGACTTTGCGCAACAGCACAGCATCGATCCCACCAGCGTGCGGATCAACCCTGGCTCCGGTGATCTGACCGGTCAGGTAAACGGCGCCGACACCACCTTCACGCAACATGACGGTTCGGGCTGGTCCGCTGTCTGGTCCAAGCTGCAGGGCAGTGTACGAACCATGGCCGGTGGTTCGACTACCGATGTGCGGTATCCGCCCAGCACCGGTGCGGCATTGGATGAGGTCATGAGCTTTTATAAGGAAAGCATGCCTGCCCAACACCACGCGCCGGAATACAAATGGGAGCAAAAGAACCGTCAATCCGTACTGGCAAAAATCACCGAGATGGACCCTAACCAAAGCTTCCCCTTCACCCACTACCACCAACTCTCTGAGCCTTGGGGAACCCCCATAGCAGAGGTGCCTCTGTCGCCACTTGAAACCCTGGCGCAAGCCGTCAAACAGCCCAAGCAAAAGCGTCAGCGAGCCAATAGCCGCGCATAGGCACGAACCGGCAGGCCAGGTTTGATCCAAAAGGGCAAAAGTGACGGCGGTGGAACGCCAGTGCTTTTCCCCTGCTGTTAGGTGAACCGTTTTACCCCGCCCCACCACGAGTGCAAAAAAGTATCAGTCCAAGTGCGCCCAAGGATTTGTCTTAACCCCATTTGAAGGCTGTAATCAACGCACACTCTTCCTGGCTACCTGTAGGAAGACACAACAACAATAACTGTCCTTCTGTAGCCCCTGGGCGCAGAAATGGAGTGCGCGATGAAGTTCACAGCAAAAACGCTGCTTGCCTGTTCTTGCATGACTGTATGCATGACCCTCAGCGCCGTCAGTTTTGGCGCGCAAACCCTGACCATTGCTACCGTCAACAACAGCGACATGATCCGCATGCAAAAGCTCTCGAAAACCTTCGAGGCCGAGCATCCGCAGATCAAGCTCAACTGGGTGGTGCTCGAAGAAAACGTGCTGCGCCAACGCCTGACCACCGACATCGCCACTCAAGGCGGGCAGTTCGACGTATTGACCATCGGCATGTACGAAGCCGCACTCTGGGGTGCCAAGGGCTGGCTGGAACCGATGAAGGACCTGCCGGCCTCCTACGACCTCGATGATGTTTTCCCTTCGGTGCGTGATGGCTTGTCCGTCAAAGGCTCGCTGTACGCCCTGCCGTTCTACGCCGAAAGCTCGATCACCTATTACCGCACTGACCTGTTCAAGGACGCCGGGCTGACCATGCCTGAGCACCCGACCTGGACGCAGATCAGCGAATTCGCGGCAAAACTCACCGACAAGACCAAAGAGCAGTACGGCCTGTGCCTGCGCGGCAAAGCCGGTTGGGGTGAGAACATGGCGCTGATCACCACCTTGGCCAATGGCTACGGTGCGCGCTGGTTTGATGAGAAGTGGCAGCCGCAATTCAATGGCCCTGAGTGGAAAGACGCGCTGAACTTCTACGTCGACAACATGAAAAAATCCGGCCCGCCGGGTGCTTCCAGCAACGGTTTTAACGAAAACCTGGCGTTGTTCAACAGCGGCAAGTGCGCGATCTGGGTCGATGCCAGCGTGGCCGGCTCGTTCGTCACCGACAAGACTCAGAGCAAGGTCTCCGAGCATGTCGGCTTCACTTTTGCCCCGCACGAGAAGACCGACAAAGGTACCTCGTGGCTGTACTCCTGGAGCCTGGCGATCCCGACCAGCTCCAAAGCCAAGGACGCCGCCAAGGTGTTCACCAGCTGGGCGACCTCCAAGGAATACGGCCAGCTCGTGGCCAAGACCGACGGTATTGCCAACGTGCCGCCAGGCACGCGCAAGTCGACCTACAGCGACGAATACATGCAGGCTGCGCCGTTCGCCAAGGTGACGCTGGAATCGCTGAAAGTTGCCGACCCGACCAGCCCGACGCTCAAGCCGGTACCGTATATCGGTATCCAGTTGGTGACCATTCCTGAGTTCCAGGCGATTGGCACCCAGGTCGGCAAGTTCTTCTCGGGCGCGCTGACCGGTCAGCAAACGGTCGATGCTGCCTTGACCGCCGCGCAGACCACTACCGAGCGTGAAATGAAGCGGGCGGGTTATCCCAAATAGTACGCAACCCCGTCATTAATGTGGGAGCGGGCTTGCTCGCGAATGCGCAGTGTCAGTCGACACATGCAGCGAATGACACAGCGCATTCGCGAGCAAGCCCGCTCCCACAGTTCTGTCTGCATCTGACTGGCCATGATCACCATGAATACACCCTCCAAAAACCGCCTGGCCAACCCCGGCTGGTTCCTTGTCAGCCCCTCGGTGGCCTTGTTGCTGCTGTGGATGATCGTGCCGCTGGGCATGACCCTGTACTTTTCGCTGATCCGCTACAACCTGCTCTACCCCGGCGAAAACCAATTCGTGGGGCTGGAAAACTTCACTTACTTCATCACCGACTCGGGCTTCCTGCCCGGCGCCACCAATACCCTGTTGCTGGTGGGGAGCGTGCTGCTGATCAGCGTGGTGTTCGGCGTACTGATCAGTGCTTTGCTTGAGGCCAGTGAATTTTTCGGTCGCGGCCTGGTGCGGGTGTTGTTGATTTCACCGTTCTTCATCATGCCCACCGTCGGTGCGCTGATCTGGAAGAACCTGATTTTCCACCCGGTGTCGGGGGTTCTCGCCGCCGTGTGGAAGCTGTTCGGCGCCGAGCCGGTGGACTGGCTGGCGCATTACCCGTTGCTGTCGATCATCATCATTGTGTCGTGGCAATGGCTGCCCTTCGCGATCCTGCTGCTGATGACCGCCATGCAGTCCCTCGACCAGGAACAAAAGGAAGCCGCGCGCCTGGACGGTGCCGGCGCCATCGCGATCTTCTGGCACCTGACCCTGCCCCACCTGGCACGCCCGATTGCCGTGGTGGTGATGATCGAAACGATCTTTTTGCTCTCGGTATTCGCCGAAATCTTCACCACCACCAACGGTGGCCCCGGCTACGCCTCGACCAACCTCGCCTACCTGATCTACAACCAGGCGCTGGTGCAGTTCGATGTGGGCATGGCCTCGGCCGGCGGCTTGATTGCCGTGGTCATCGCCAATATCGCGGCGATCATCCTGGTGCGGATGATCGGCAAAAACCTGACTGACAAGCCTTGAGGGCCGCGCCATGACGCTTCAACAATCCCGCCGCCTGCAAAGCCTGTTGCTCGGCACCTTGGCCTGGGCCATCGCGATCCTGATTTTCTTCCCGATCTTCTGGATGGTGCTGACCAGCTTCAAGACCGAAATCGACGCGTTTGCCACGCCGCCGCAGTTCATCTTCACGCCGACGCTGGAGAACTACCTGCACATCAACGAGCGCAGCAACTACTTCGCCTACGCCTGGAACTCGGTGGTGATTTCGTTCAGCGCCACCGCCCTGTGCCTGCTGATCTCGGTGCCGGCCGCCTACTCCATGGCGTTCTATGAAACCAAACGCACCAAGGGCACGCTGCTGTGGATGTTGTCCACCAAGATGCTGCCGCCGGTGGGCGTGCTGATGCCGATCTACCTGCTGGCCAAGAGCCTTGGCCTGCTGGATACGCGCGTTGCGCTGATCATCATCTACACCCTGATCAACCTGCCGATTGTGGTGTGGATGGTTTACACCTACTTCAAAGACATCCCCAAGGACATCCTCGAAGCCGCGCGCCTGGATGGCGCCACGCTGTGGCAGGAAATGGTCCGCGTGCTGCTGCCGATTGCCAAGGGTGGCCTGGCTTCCACGGTGTTGCTGTCGCTGATCCTGTGCTGGAACGAGGCGTTCTGGTCGTTGAACCTGACCTCCTCGAGTGCCGCGCCGTTGACCGCGCTGATCGCCTCCTACTCCAGCCCCGAAGGCTTGTTCTGGGCCAAATTGTCGGCCGTGTCGACCCTGGCCTGCGCGCCGATCCTGATTTTCGGCTGGTTCAGCCAGAAACAGCTGGTGCGGGGTTTGTCCTTCGGCGCCGTTAAGTAACGATTGCTTATAAAAATTCCAAGTGGAGGCCCATCCCATGGCCAACCTGAAAATCAAAAACCTGCAAAAAGGCTTCGAAGGCTTCTCCATCATCAAGGGCATTGACCTGGAAGTGAATGACAAGGAATTCGTGGTCTTCGTCGGCCCCTCGGGCTGCGGCAAATCCACCTTGCTGCGCCTGATCGCCGGCCTGGAAGAAGTCACCGAAGGCACCATCGAACTGGATGGTCGCGACATCACCGAAGTGACTCCGGCCAAGCGTGACCTGGCGATGGTGTTCCAGACTTACGCGCTGTACCCGCACATGAGCGTGCGCAAAAACATGTCGTTCGCCTTGGACCTGGCCGGTGTGGACAAGAAACTGGTGGAAAGCAAGGTCAGCGAAGCCGCGCGCATTCTGGAACTCGGCCCGTTGCTGGAGCGCAAGCCCAAGCAGTTGTCCGGCGGCCAGCGTCAGCGTGTGGCCATCGGCCGCGCGATTGTGCGCAACCCGAAGATCTTCCTGTTTGACGAACCGCTGTCCAACCTAGACGCCGCGTTGCGCGTGCAGATGCGCCTGGAACTGGCGCGCCTGCATAAAGACCTGCAAGCGACCATGATCTACGTGACCCACGACCAGGTTGAAGCCATGACCTTGGCCGACAAAGTGGTCGTACTCAATAGCGGCCGCATCGAACAGGTCGGCTCGCCGCTGGAGCTGTACCACCAACCGGCCAACCTGTTTGTGGCGGGCTTTTTGGGCACGCCGAAAATGGGCTTTCTCAAGGGCAAGGTCACCCGTATCGAGAGCCAGGGCTGCGAAGTACAACTGGACGCCGGCACCACCATCAGCCTGCCGTTGAGCGGCGCCAGCCTGAGCGTGGGCAGCGCGGTGACCCTGGGGATTCGTCCGGAGCATCTGGAAATCGCTTCACCCGGCCAAACCACCTTGACCGTCACCGCCGACGTCGGCGAACGCCTGGGCAGCGACACCTTCTGCCACGTCATCACCGCCAACGGCGAGCCGCTAACCATGCGGATTCGCGGCGACATGGCCAGCCAGTACGGCGAAACCCTGCAGCTGCACCTGGACCCGGCGCACTGCCATCTGTTCGACACCGACGGCGTGGCCGTGGCCCGACCACTGCGCGCTGCCGCCTGATTTCGCGAGATTTGTGATGAAACTGAATAAACAGAACCTCACCCAGTTGGCGCCGGAAGTCAAAACCCCGACCTACACCATTGCCAGCACCACGCAAGGTATCGCGCATATCGGCGTCGGCGGCTTCCACCGCGCGCATCAGGCGTATTACACCGATGCGCTGATGAACACCGGTGAAGGATTGGACTGGAGCATTTGCGGCGTCGGCTTGCGCAGCGAAGACCGCAAAGCCCGCGACGACCTGGCCGGCCAGGATTACCTGTTCACACTCTATGAGCTAGGTGACACCGACGACACCGACGTGCGCGTGATCGGCTCGATCAGCGACATGCTGCTGGCTGAAGACGGCGCCCAGGCGCTGATCGACAAACTGGCCAGCCCGCAGATTCGCATCGTCTCGCTGACCATCACCGAAGGCGGCTATTGCATCGACGACAGCAATGGCGAGTTCATGGCCCACCTGCCGCAGATCCAGCATGACCTGGCGCACCCGAAGTCGCCAAAAACCGTGTTCGGCTTTATCTGCGCCGCGCTGACCCAACGCCGTGCAGCCGGGGTTGCGGCGTTTACCGTGATGTCCTGCGATAACCTGCCGCACAACGGCGCCGTCACGCGCAAGGCGCTGCTGGCCTTCGCCGCCCTGCACAACGCCGAGCTGCATGACTGGATCAAGGCCAACGTGAGCTTCCCGAATGCTATGGTCGACCGCATCACACCGATGACCAGCACCGCCCACCGCCTGCAATTGCACGATGACCATGGCATCGACGATGCCTGGCCGGTGGTCTGCGAACCCTTTGTGCAGTGGGTGCTCGAAGACAAGTTCGTCAACGGTCGCCCGGCCTGGGAAAAGGTTGGCGTGCAGTTCACCGATGACGTCACGCCCTACGAAGAGATGAAGATCGGCCTGCTCAATGGCAGCCACTTGGCACTGACTTACCTGGGCTTTCTCAAGGGCTACCGGTTCGTACACGAGACCATGAATGACCCGGTGTTTGTGGCCTATATGCGCGCGTATATGGACCTGGACGTCACGCCAAATCTGGCGCCGGTGCCGGGCATTGACTTGACCGAGTACAAGCAGACGTTGGTGGATCGCTTCTCCAATCAGGCGATTGCCGACCAGTTGGAGCGGGTGTGTTCGGATGGCTCGTCGAAGTTTCCCAAGTTCACCGTGCCGACCATTAATCGCTTGATTGCCGATGGGCGTGAGACGGAGCGCGCTGCGTTGGTAGTTGCCGCCTGGGCGTTGTATTTGAAGGGTGTCGATGAGAATGGCGTGACTTACAAAATCCCAGATCCGCGCGCTGAGTTCTGCCAGGGTTTGGTCAGTGATGATGCGTTGATCAGCCAGCGGTTGCTGGGTGTGGAGGAGATTTTTGGCAAGGCTATTCCCAACTCGCCTGAGTTTGTGGCAGCGTTTGAGCGGTGTTTCATCAGCTTGCGCGACAAAGGCGTCACAGAAACCCTGCAACAACTTCTGAAGAAACCGGCTTAAACCTGTGGGAGCTGACTTGCCTGCGATAGCGGTGGCCCAGCCCGCCATGATCTGACTGATAGACCGCCATCGCAGGCAAGCCAGCGCCCACATTGGCCGCATTTTCACTCCAACAATAATGCTGAGCACTCCACCATGACCCAGCAAAACCTTTACCTCGGCATCGACTGCGGCACCCAGGGCACCAAAGCCATCGTCCTCGACGCCACCCACGGCAAGGTACTCGGGCTGGGCGCCGCGGCGCATACGCTCATCAGCGGCGCTAATGGCCGGCGCGAACAGCACACCCAGGAATGGCTGGACGCCTTCACGGAAGCCACCCACCGCGCCTTGCAACAGGCCGGTGTGGACGGCCAGGACATCCTCGGCATCGGTGTTTCCGGCCAGCAACATGGCCTGGTTTTACTCGATGACCAAGGCCAGGTACTGCGCCCGGCCAAGCTGTGGTGCGACACCGAAACCGCACCGGAAAACGAGCGCCTGCTGGCGTATTTGGGCGGTGAACGCGGCTCGCTGGAACGCCTCGGCGTGGCCATCGCCCCCGGTTACACGGTATCCAAATTGCTCTGGACCCGCGAGCAGCACCCGGACGTGTTCGCGCGCATCGCGCATATTTTATTGCCCCACGACTACCTCAACTATTGGCTCACCGGGCGTGCCGTCGCGGAATACGGCGATGCCTCGGGCACCGGCTATTTCAACGTGCGCACGCGTGAATGGGACGTGGCGCTGCTCCAGCACATCGACTCCAGCGGCCGCCTGGAAGCTGCCTTGCCTGAGCTGATCGAGGCGAATCAAAGCGTGGGCACGATCCTGCCGGCCATCGCCGAACGCCTGGGCATCAACCCCAACGCGCGCGTTTCCAGCGGCGGCGGCGACAACATGATGGGCGCGATCGGCACCGGCAATATCGCCCCCGGCGTGATCACCATGAGCCTGGGTTCGTCCGGCACCGTGTACGCCTTTGCCGAGCAACCGAATGTGAGCCCGCAAGCGTCGGTCGCGACCTTTTGCTCCTCCAGCGGCGGCTGGTTGCCGTTGATCTGCACGATGAACCTGACCAACGCCACCGGGGTGATTCGCGAACTGTTCGACCTCGACCTGGCCACCTTCAACGCCTTGGTCGCCGAGGCGCCGATTGGCGCCGACGGTGTGAGCATGCTGCCCTTCCTCAACGGCGAGCGCGTGCCCGCCCTGCCCCACGCCACCGGCAGCGTGCACGGCCTGACCATGACCAACCTGACCCGCGCCAACCTGTGCCGCGCGGTGGTCGAAGGCACCACTTTCGGCCTGCGTTATGGCCTCGACCTGCTGCGCCAGACCGGCCTGCAAAGCCACAGCATCCGCCTGATCGGCGGCGGCTCGAAAAGCCCGGTGTGGCGGCAGATGGTTGCCGATATCATGAACACCGAAGTGATCTGCACCGAACAAAGCGAAGCCGCCGCCCTGGGCGCGGCGATCCAGGCGGTGTGGAGCCAGTCCGGCGAACCCTTGGCCAGCGTGTGCGACAAATGCGTGAGCGTCGACCCGGCCAGCCGCACGCTGCCGGTGGCGGCCAATGTCAGCGCCTATCAACAGGCCTACGCGCGCTATCAACAACTCGTGGCAACCCTTTAAGAGCGAACGACTATGTATCTGGTGTGTGGCGAAGCGTTGTTTGATTTTTTCAGCGAAGAAGATGCCAGCGGGCAGCCTTCCAAGGTCAATTACAAAGCGATTGCCGGCGGTTCGCCGTTTAACGTGGCGGTGGGTTTGCGCCGCCTGGGCATCGACTCCGCGCTGTTCGGCGGCGTGTCCAACGACTTTCTCGGCCAGCGCTTGTTGCAGGTGCTCAAGGACGAAGGCGTCAGTGAGCAATTTTTGGTCGAGTTCCCCGCGCCGACCACCCTGGCGATGGTCGCGGTGGGCGCCAATGGCTCACCGCAATACAGTTTCCGTGGCGAAGGCTGCGCCGACCGCCTGCTGCAGGTTGTGCACTTGCCCACGTTGGGCCAGGAGATTCGCGGGCTGCATGTCGGCTCGTTTTCGCTGGTGGTGCAGCCGATCGGCGACACCCTGCTGAGCCTGGTCAAGCGCGAAAGCGGCAAGCGCCTGATCAGCCTCGACCCCAATGTGCGCTTGAACCCGCAGCCGGATATCCAACTGTGGCGTGACCGCGTGGCCGAGTTGGTCAAGCACGCCGACCTGATCAAAGTCAGCGATGAAGACCTGCACCTGCTCTACCCCGACCAGTCGCCGGAAAGCGTACTGCAAGGCTGGTTGCAGCACCGCTGCCAGTTGGTGTTCCTCACCCGTGGCGGTGACGGCGCTACGGTATTCAGCCGCCAGCACGGCAGTTGGTCGGCACCTGCAGTGAAGGTGGTGATGGCCGATACCGTCGGCGCCGGTGACACCTTCCAGGCCGCGTTGATTGCCTGGCTGACCGAGCAGCAGTTGGATTCGGTGGAAGGCCTGCAACAGCTCACGCGCACGCAGATCGACGCCATGCTCGCCTTTGCCATTCGCGCCGCCGCCCTGACCTGCAGCAAGACCGGGCCGGACCTGCCGTATCGCGCCCAACTTGGATGAACGCAACGTTTCATGAAGGTTTTGTCAGCCACGGCAAAATTAATCGATGGTTAATCGCGCGCGCCGAGAGTGAAGGTGTACCCACTTGCGGAGAACCACCATGAAACTGCGCACTTTGATGCTCGGCGGCGCCTTGGCACTGGCAGCCGTTTCGGGCCTGGCCCAGGCCGACACTCAAGCCACGGCGGCCAAACCTGTGCCGTATCGGTACGGCATGCCCTTGAACATCGACAAGGTCATTGCCATGAACGAAACCCAAACCAACGACTGTAAAGTCATCAATGCGGACATCAAGTTCGTCGATAATGCCGGCAAGATCAAAGACGTGGGCTACCTGAAAATGTCCGAAGCCTGTGATTTCCAGAATTGAAGCGTTGGACCAGCACCACAACCAACAACCGAGCCTTATTGGGCCTGGCGTTTACCAGGCCCACCGCTCTTTCGGTGACTCAACCTCACACTGGGCTTAATAATAGCTGCGCCCTGACACTCTTTGCAGAGGTAGCCTCTGTAGAGCAGGTGAATGGGAGTGTTTGAGGTCTTCGCGCAACCCGGCGATCAGGTTGCAAATGGCTCGACTGCTGTCGAGTTTGTCGGCGTTTATACCTTTGACTTCCAAATCCACTCGGTCGCGGTCACGGTCGTCATAGACTTTGATCGTCAACGAAGCATCTTCGGCTTTGGTGCATTCGCACCGTTTAGGCAGGAAACTTCCTTCAATAATGCTGCGAAGTTCTAATTCCGAAAGCATGGCCAACCTCTCCTTTTATGAGACTGCCAACAGATTATTGTGTGCCCGGCAGGCGCCTGCCTGCCACGTCTTACCGACCTTGGAAGACGCTTACAACCCCCAAGCCTACTCGGCAAAATCCGCTCTCGTTGTAACTTTTCCTCATAAGCGACACGCGCAGCTATATAAGTCTGCAGGTTCGGTGTACATCATCGGCGAATAGCATTGATTAAACGTTTATGCACTAAATTGAACATTGCGCTGCGACTCTTTCTGCAACATGTCGCAAACTATCAAAGTTGATATTGGCACCGGAATTCACCGCCACCAGGGTTTGCCCGCGCACGCCGTTTTGCTCGACAAACTGGCGAATGCCCGCGACGGCCAAGGCGCCTGAGGGCTCGGTGATGGAACGCGTGTCGTCGTAGATCAGCTTGATGGCGCTGCACAATTGGTCGTTGCTGACGGTGATGACTTCATCGACCCAGTCGCGGCAGATCTCAAAACCATAGGCGCCGACCTGCGCCACGGCGGTGCCGTCGGCAAACCCATCGACACTGGGCAGCACCACCCGCTCGCCCGCGCGCAGCGCTGCCAACAGGCAACTGGAACCTTCGGGCTCGACACCGACGATGCGCACCTCGGGCCGCAGGTATTTAACGTACGCCGCGATCCCGGCGATTAAGCCACCGCCGCCCACCGGTACAAAGATCGCGTCCAACGGGCCTTGTTGCTGGCGCAGTATTTCCATTGCCACGGTGCCTTGGCCGGCGATCACGTCCGGGTCATCGAAAGGCGATACAAAGGTGCAACCCGAGGTCTGGGCCAATTGCAACGCGTGGGCCAGGGCAAACGGAAAGCTCTCGCCATGCAACACCGCCTCGGCACCGCGCGAACGCACGCCCAGCACCTTCAACTCCGGCGTACTGTATGGCATGACGATCCGCGCCTTGATCCCCAACTCCCGCGCCGCCAGCGCTACACCCTGCGCATGGTTGCCCGCCGACGCCGTCACCACGCCACGCGCTCTTTGCTCGGCAGTGAGCTGCACCAACGTGTTGTAAGCGCCGCGAATCTTGAAGGAGAACGTCGGTTGTAAGTCTTCGCGCTTGAGCAATATCTGATTGCCCAGCAGTACCGACAACGCCGGTGCCACCTGCAACGGTGTGCGCACCGCCAGGTCGTAGACCGGTGCAGCGAGGATCTTCTTCACGTAGTGCTCAAGCAGGCCCGGGTCGGCGGTGTGGGGCGCAGTGCAGGTGCTCATGGGTGTCTCCTGGCTTTGTATACATGGCCCTGGAGACGGAAAAACAAAACCCGCCTCTAGGGCGGGTTTGGGTGCAGCCGTGTGCTATCCCGCCAAATGAGGAATGGCGGTAATAATGCTTGGCTGGCTGCGCAAGGTTTGAAAGGTCATGCAGCGAAATTAACCGGCGGTCACCGGGCAAGTCAATGGCCGCCCGCCATTTAGCCGGCGGGGGTTTACTAGAGATATACGAAACGTATACGCTTTGTATATCCATTTAACACAGTGAACCTCATGGGCATCGTCAAGATCACCGACCAACTGCACGAACAGCTTCGCCTGGCCAGCGCCGCCATGGACCGCTCCATCAACGCCCAGGCCGAGTTCTGGATCAAGATCGGCCTGCTCGCCGAACTCAACCCGCACCTGCCCTACAACGAGCTGATCAACAAGCTATTGCTGGACAAGCCCGACCTGATCCGGGGGCGCAGCTGATGATCAAGACTGCCGCGCAACTGGCTGTGATGCGTGAATCCGGGCGCCTGCTGGCCCAGGTATTCACGATGCTCGACGGCTTTGTCGTCGCCGGCCGCTCCACCCTGGAACTGGACGCCGCCGTCGAAGCGTTCATCCGCAACGACTTGAAGGCCCGCCCGGCGAGCCTTGGGCAATACGACTATCCCTTTTGCATCAACACCTCGATCAACGAGGTGGTGTGCCATGGCATGCCCAGCGCCAAGGACGTGCTCAAGGACGGCGACATCATCAACATCGACATCACCCTGGAAAGAGGCGGCTTTATCGCCGACTCCAGCAAGATGTACATGATCGGCAACGTGGCGCCCAAGGCGCAGCGCCTGGTGGAAAAGACCTTCGAGGCCATGTGGACCGGCATTCGCCAGGTCAGGCCCGGCGCACGCCTGGGTGACATCGGGCATGCGATCCAGAGCCATGCGCAGGCCAATGGCTACAGCGTGGTACGTGAGTATTGCGGCCACGGTATTGGCCGTGAGATGCATGAAGAGCCACAGGTCCTGCACTTCGGCCGCCCCGGCACCGGGCTGGAACTGCGTGAAGGCATGGTGTTTACCATTGAGCCGATGCTGAACCAGGGCAGCGCCAAGGTGCGCGACTTGAAGGATGGCTGGACGGTGGTGACCAAGGACAACAGTTTGTCGGCGCAATGGGAGCACACCGTGGCGGTGACGGCGGACGGGTTTGAGGTGCTGACCTTGCAGCAGGTAATGGGTTGAGCATTGTCGATGTGCAGGCGGGTGCTGCGGGCATATCTGCTATTTGGGTGATGGCTGAAATGGGTTGTGCCTGATAGAGCGAGGTGCCTGCATCGCAGGCAAGCCAGCTCCCACATTTGGAGCTCAGTACATCAGAAAGAGAGTGCGCTGCTGTGCTTCTGCCCTGCTTTTGCTTCAACCACTCAGGTCGGCTACTAGGCCGCCGTGCTCTGCTTTTGATCTGCTTTTGATTTTGATCTGAGGCGCCCCGTTAACCACGCTGGCCGAACGCAGGCTTTGGAGCGTGGGTAAACCGGCAGGACGCCGGTTTAGCCGCGATGGGCCAAGGATGGCCCATGGCGGCGGCCCACGGTCCAAAGCCTGCGTGAGGGCACACCGAGCCTAAGCGAGGTGCCGAGTGGTGGGGCAAGAGCCTTTTGGTTACTTTTGGGCTCTTTCAAAAGTGACCCGCCGTAAGGGCGGAACCCATATCAGCCGTTACCGCAGCAACGGATATGTACTTACATCACCTCAAATCACACCACACTCGCCCCACCCGCAATCCGCTTCAACCCCAACACCATCAACCCCGCCCCCAACGCCATCGCCGACATCAGCAGCGGATACGACACCCACCAAGGCGTCCCCGCCGTCATCATGCTGAACTCCGACATCCCACCCACACTGGCAATCAAATTAAGCGGCAAAAACACCACATTGATCAGCGTCAACTTACGCAACAGATTATTCATGCTGTTGTTCATCAAGTTCCCACGCGCATCGATCAACCCGGAAAACACATTGGAGTAGATCTCCGCCTGCTTGTAGCACTGGTGATTCTCGATGATCAAATCATCGATCAACCCCAAAATCTCAGCACTGAAATGCTCCTTTTCCGCATGGTTACGCAGCCGCGAAAGCACCGCGCCGTTGCTGTGCAGCGCATTGATGTAATAGATCAAACTCTCGCTGAGGCTGAACATCTGCATCAAGTGATGGTTGCTCATCGACGCGTTGAACTGCTGTTGCAACTCCCGCGCAACCAACTTGATCACCTTAAGGTGGCCCAAGTAGTGATGAATGTTATTGAGCAACAAGTCGAGCAACACATCCAGCGGTGTGTGCAGCGGCCGGCGTGCGCCGAGCCCAGACAGCGGGGTTTCATCAGTGGCGATCACCAACAGGCGATCCTGGGAAAACAACAGGCCGCAGGACGACACCTCAAACACCAGATTGCCGCCGCCGGAATAGTTTTCCGGGCGCTTCCAGATCAGGAACAGGTTATCGGGGTGAAACTCGATACGTGACACCTCATCCGGGTCCAGCGCCGAGGCCAGGGCATGTTCATCCAGCTTGTGGTGGTCACGCAGCCACTCACGCTCTGCAAGGTCGGGGTTGTTGAACAGCATGATCGGGGCATCTTCGCTCTCCCCACTGCGCAACTTCCCACCGGAGAACTCAAAGCGCTGGATCATCGCGCGTCACCACACCTGGCCTTGACGCTTCAACTCCAGGCGCCGCACAAACTCCTCCAGCACCAGGGCATACAGGTCGTCTTGCAGGTAGGCGTCTTCGATGCCGGCGTCCATATTGGGGTTGTCGTTGACCTCGATCACCACCACTTTGTCGCCGGACTGTTTGAGGTCGACCCCGTAGAGGCCGTCGCCGATCAAGTTGGCAGTCTTCACCGCCAGTTCCACCACCGCCTTGGGCGCTTCGTGGACCGCCAGGGTGCGGCATTCGCCGTTGATGTCCTGGCCGATGGCCTTGTGGTTGTAGATCTGCCAATGGCCCTTGGACATGAAGTACTGGCAGGCAAAGATCGGCTTGCGGTTGAGTACGCCGATGCGCCAGTCGTACTCGGTGTAGAAGAATTCCTGGGCCAGCAACAGCACCGAATGCTCGAACAACTCGGCGGTGGCCTTGAGCAAGGCCTCCTGGCTTTCCACCTTGATCACGCCCCGGGAGAAACAGCCGTCGGGGATCTTCAATACCAGCGGGAAGCCCAGGCGCTCGCCGACCCGCTCGAAATCTTCCGGTCGTTCCTTGTACAGAATTTCGGTGGCGGGCATGCCCAGTTGGTGACTGTTGAGCAGGTCGGTGAGGTAGACCTTATTGGTGCAGCGCAGGATTGACGCCGGGTCGTCCATCACCACCAGGCCTTCGCTTTCGGCCTTTTTGGCGAAGCGGTAAGTGTGGTTGTCGACGCTGGTGGTCTCGCGGATCAGCAAGGCGTCGTATTCGGCGAGGCGCGAATAATCCTTGCGTTCGATCAGTTCCACATCAATGCCCAAGCCCTTGCCGACCCGCACGAAGTTTTCCAGGGCGCGGGCGTTGGATGGCGGCAGTTGCTCCTGGGGATCGTGCAAAATCGCCAGGTCGTAACGGGCCAACCGGCGTGAGCGCGGTTGGCGCCAGATCTTGCGGCTGAAGTTGTCGAGGGCGTGGGCGAACTGGTCTTCCTGGTCGTCGCGTAACTTATGCAATACGCCGGACTTGACCCCTTCGATGTGCCAGCCGTTATTCTTGCGAAACTCAACTAACAGAATCGGGCACGGGAAGGTTTCAAACAACTGACGGGCCAACTCCTGCAACGGTTCTATATTGGTTCGGCCAAAGTAAAGCGTCAGGGTAAAGCCTTCGGTATTGCTGTAAAGGTGATGGCTCAAGGCTTTATCGAGGGTTTTATCCAGGTCATCCAGCGACAAGCCATACAACGACTTCTTGGTCAGTTCGCTGATGGTACGCACCGATGGAATCACCTTGTGCCCACGCGCCTCGGCCAGCAGCGAGCAGTAGTAACCGTGCCCCAGGTACTTGTAGCTGCGGCACAGGTTGATCACCTGTACACGCTTGCCCGTCTCGCTCTCGCGGGTTTGCTCCAGGTACTCCTGGGCGGTGACGATGTCTTCACTGGGAAAGTAGGAGGCCCAATCTTCCTTGCGCTCGACAATGATCACGACTTGGCTGGAACCTTTGAGGGGAGGCGAAAAATAACCCTTGGAAGTTATTGTCGCCGCGACTGTTTGCTCGGATACTTCACGCCAATGACTTTGTACCGCCGACATAATATTTGATCCGCTTTAGAGAACTCGACCTTTTCTATTAAGCACGATCTTTTAGAGAAGTCCCGTTTCGTTACGCAACTTTTACGGCGGTCATATGGCTCTTTCCTTTCGCGTTGCAACACCCGCTGACGTGCCCGAATTGGTGGCACTGGAACAGCACTGCTTCACCACCGACCGGCTGTCGCCACGCAGTTTTCAGTGGATGGTCAGCCGCGCCCATGGCCAGTTGCTGGTCGCTGAAAATGACGACGGTTTGCTCGGTTATGCGCTGGTGCTGTTCCATAGCGGTACTTCACTGGCGCGGCTGTATTCCATCGCCATCGCCGAGCACGCACGCGGCATGGGCCTGGGCAAACAGTTGCTCGCGCGCATCGAGGCTTGCGCCGTGGCCCACGATTGCGCCTACCTGCGCCTCGAAGTACGCACCGACAACCCCGGCGCCCTGGCCCTGTATGAGCGCAATGGTTACCGGCGCTTTGCGCTGATCAACGACTACTACGAAGACCACGCCCCGGCCTTGCGCCTTGAAAAACGCATCGTCCAGCACCAGGACGCGCGCCCGCAAAGCGTGCCGTATTACCAGCAGACCACCGACTTCACCTGTGGCGCCGCGTGCCTGCTGATGGCCATGGGCGCGCTGGTGCCTGCGCGTGTGGCTGGTCGGCGCGAGGAGCTGCAAATCTGGCGTGAAGCGACTACCGTGTTCATGACCGCAGGCCACGGTGGCTGCAGCCCGCAGGGCCTGGCACTGGCGGCGTGGCGCCGGGGCTTTCGCGTACGTATGCAGGTGAATGTGCGCGGGCCACTGTTTCTGGATGGCGTGCGTGACCAGCATAAAAAGGACGTCATGCGCTTGGTGCACGAGGCGTTTGAGGAAGAACTGACGGGCAGCGACGTCGAGCAGGTGCTTGGCGGCGCGCTGGATTTACCTCAGGTACTGCGCGATGGCGGGCAGCCGCTGGTGCTGATCAGCAGCTACCGGCTGACCCGCTCCAAGTCGCCGCACTGGGTGATGGTCACCGATTGCGACGACGACTTCGTCTACCTGCACGACCCGGATGTGGACCACAGCCAGCACCGCCAGCCCCTGGACTGCCAGCACTTGCCGGTCAGCCATGGGGAGTTCGAACGCATGTGCCGGTTTGGCAACAACAAGCTGCGCGCGGCCGTCGTGCTCTTCACTCGGTAAAGGCTCAGGCCACCTGCTTGATGCCGGCCTTGGCTTCCAGCTCGCGCACCAGCGGCAGTACGCGTTTGCCGAAGTACTCGACTTCCTCCTGGAAGTGCAGGAAGCCCGCCAGCACCAGGTCCACGCCGACGGCCTTGAGCGCAACAATGCGCTCGGCAATCTGTTGCGGCGTGCCGATCAGGTTGGTCTTAAAGCCGTCGTTGTACTGCACCAGGTCTTCAAAGCTGGATTTGGCCCAGTTGCCCTCGCCTTCCGGTGAGGCTTTGCCGGCCTGCTTGGCCGCGTCACCAAAGGCATTCACGGCTTCCGGGTCGGCCTTGTCGATGATCTCGGCGAGCACGGCGCGGGCTTCTTCCTCGGTGTCGCGGGCGATCACAAAGGCGTTCACGCCAACTTTGACCGAATGGTTATTCGCCGCCGCCTTGGCGCGAATATCATCGACCTGGGCCTTGATGCCTTCCGGCGTGTTGCCATTGGTGAAGTACCAGTCTGACACCCGCGCGGCCATGTCCCGCGCCGCTCGCGAGCTGCCGCCCTGGAACACTTCCGGCTGGCCCAGTGGCTTGGGCTTGAGGGTGTAATGGTTGAACCGGTAAAAGTCGCCTTTGAAGGTGAAATCGTCCTGGGTCCAGATGCCTTTCAGCGCGCGGATAAACTCCTCGGAACGCCGATAACGCTCATCGTGTTCCAGCCAGTGTTCACCGATCGCCTGGAATTCGCCCTTGAACCAACCGCTGACGATATTCACCGCAATGCGACCGTTGGTGAGCTGGTCGATGGTTGCCAGTTGCTTGGCCGCCAGCGCCGGCTGCCACGGGCCGGGCAGGATCGCCGCAATCACTTTGAGCGTGGTGGTCGCCGCCAGCAATGCATGGCTGAACGCCACGGATTCATGCTGGTTTTCCGCGCCGTAACCTGCGGTGAAGCGGATCTGCGTCAGCCCATATTCAAAGCCGGCCGCTTCGGCCAGCTGTGCCAGTTTGCGGTTGTAGTCGATGCCCCAATGGGTGCGTTGCTCGATCTTGCTCACCACCAGCCCACCGCTGACGTTGGGCACCCAATAGGCAAATTTCACGGCTTGCTGACTCATCTGGGAGTACCTCGCATGAAGGGATGTACCCAGTGCTTGAGCAGCAAGCGTGCCAGGCCGCGGCAAAGGCCCGGCGCAAAGACGTTGGCGACTTAGAACCGATGTTCAGCGGCGCTGGCTTGAATGTCGTGGATCGTGCCGGTTTGTCGGTTTGCTGTTGCCGGGGCAACAGTTGTACGTATCCAGGCGCCGTAAACACGGGCCCCGGTGCCCGGCACGGACTGTGCAATCGGCTACCTATTGATCACTGCCCAGGAGCCGTCCCCATGACCGAGCAACACGTCATCAACCCACTGTCCACCGGCGTCGACTACCCCACGTTGGCCGCACGCTTTCGGCCGATCTTCCAGCGCATTGCCGAGGGTGCCGTAGAGCGCGAGCACAGCCGCACCCTGCCCTACGAGCCGATCCAATGGCTCAAGCAAGCTGGTTTTGGCGCGGTGCGGGTGCCGGTGGAATACGGCGGCGGCGGCGCGTCGTTGCCACAGCTGTTCGAACTGCTGATTGAACTGGCGGCCGCCGACTCCAACGTGCCGCAGGCCTTGCGCGGGCATTTCGCCTTTGCCGAGGACCGCCTGAATGCGCCACCGAGCGCCGGCCGTGAGCGGTGGTTCAAGCGCTTTGTCGATGGCGATATCGTCGGCTGCGCCTGGACTGAAATCGGCAACGTGGCCATCGGTGATGTGGTCACCCAGGTCAGCCCCGACGGTGACCGATGGAAGCTCAACGGTGAAAAGTTCTACAGCACCGGCAGTCTTTTCTCCGACTGGATCGACGTGTATGCGCAGCGCAGTGACACCGGTGGAAATGTGATCGCCGCCACCCGCACGCGCCAGCCTGGCGTGGTGCAAAGCGATGATTGGGACGGCTTTGGCCAGCGCACCACGGGCAGCGGCACTACGCGCTTTACCGATGCGGAGGTGGAAGCGGAAAACGTGATCGACTTTGCCACCCGTTTCAAATACCAGACCGCTTTTTACCAGCTGGTGTTGCTGGCAAGCCTGGCCGGGATTGGCCGCGCGGCGCTCAACGATGTGGCGCATCAGGTGCGTAATCGCACGCGTATTTACAGCCATGGCAATGCCGCGCATGTCAGTCAGGATGCGCAGGTTCAACAGGTGGTGGGTGACGTGGCGGCATTGGTGTATGCCGCCGAGGCCAGTGCGTTGAAAGCTGCGGTGCCGGCGCAACGGGCGTACTTGGCACGGTTTGGTGGGGATGACGTAGCGGAGCGTGAAGCGAATGTGGCGGCCGAGATTGAATCGGCGACGGCGCAGGTGGTGGTGTCGGGGTTGGTTCAGCGGGCTACCACTGAGTTGTTTAATGCGCTGGGGGCGTCGGATGTGCGCCAGGGCAAGGCGCTTGACCGGCATTGGCGGAATGCGCGGACGGTGTCTTCGCATAATCCGGTGATCTACAAGGCGCGGATTGTGGGGGATTGGGTGATCAATGGGGCGGAGCCGCCGTTTGTGTGGCAGATCGGGAATGGGCCGGGCAAGGGGTAGGATTTATCACGACCGGGTACATATCCATTGCTGCGGTAACGGCCGCCTAGGGTTCCGCCCTTACGGCGGGTCACTTTTGGAAAAGAGCCCCAAAAGTAACCAAAAGGGCTCTTGCCCCACCACTCGGCACCTCGCTTAGGCTCGGTGTGCCCGCACGCAGGCTTGAATCCGTGGGTAACCCGGCAGGACGCCGGGTTAGCCGCGATGGGCCAAGGATGGCCCATGGCGGCGGCCCACGGTCCAAAGCCTGCGTGAGGGCACACCGAGCCTAGGCGAGGTGCCGAGTGGTGGGGCAAGAGCCCTTTTGGTTACTTTTGGCTGGGCCGGCATTCCGGGCTCTTTTCCAAAAGTGACCCGCCGTAAGGGCGGAACCCTAAGCCGCCGTTACCGCAACAACGGATATGTACTCAATCCAGGCGAAAAATCAAAACGCCAACTTATACCCAATACCCATCAACATAACCGCCAGACACGGCCGCAACACACCATCCGGCACCTTGCCGGTCATATGACTGCCCAGATAAATCCCAGGCAACGACCCCATCAGCAAAAACCCCAACAGATGCCAGTCCATATTCCCCATGCTGGCATGCCCCAATCCCGCCACCAGCGTCAGCGGCACCGCGTGGGCAATCTCCGTCCCAACCAACCGCCGCGTAGCCAGAAACGGATACAGGATAAACAGCGCAACCGTCCCCAGCGCACCCGCGCCGATAGACGTCAGCGCAACCATGGTCCCCAGCACCGCCCCGGTCACCACCGTCAACGCGTTCAAATTACGCGGGGTCATGTGATAGTCATCACCCGCATGACGCTGGGCAAAAGCCAACAAACTTTTCTTAAACAGAATCGCCAGCGCCGTCAGCAGCAACACAAAACCCAGAGCCTGCTTGATCACCGCGTTCATGGCACTGGGATCAGTGTGCAGGCTTGCGAGGAACCACAGCGTCAGCAGCACCGCCGGCACACTGCCCAACGTCAGCCAGCCGGTGATGGTCCAGTCGATGTTCTTATTCTTGCTGTGCACCAGCACGCCACCGGACTTGGTGATAGCCGCATACAACAAGTCAGTGCCCACGGCGGTGGCCGGGTTAATGCCGAACCACAACAGGATCGGCGTCATCAACGAACCACCACCGACACCGGTCATGCCCACGATAAAACCAACGATCAGGCCCGCAATTACAAAACCAACATTACCCACATCCATTACAACTACCTGCGGCCTTATAAATTTCTGGCCGCAGGATAGCGATTTTTCTTATAACGACTTATATCAATATGATCTGACTTTATGCTTTTTACGCCAGCCGATGACAGACATAGGCCTGGGTCTGATACGGAAAAGCCACCGTGTCGCGCCCGCGCAACGCCGGGTGGGTTTCGATCAACGCCTGCAATTGCGCAGTGACCGTGGCTTTTTGCGCCGCTGGCAGCGCCGCGATAAAGCTCACCGAGAGGAAACGATCCATGATCACCTCCTGCGGACTGCCAACATGTTGATACGCAAAAGTGGTCATTTCGGGCGCAGTAAAGTACTCCCCCGTGAAGGCTTCGCGCCAACGACCAGAGTGAAAGCGCGGCGTGTCGCCCTCGTACGGCGTGATGATGTCGGTAATGGCCGCGACCCAGTCCACCGACTCATCGCGCACATTCCACACCAGCCCCAGCCGCCCACCCGGTTTGAGCACCCGGTGGATTTCCGTCAGCGCCGCCTCGGTGGAGAACCAATGGAAGGCTTGCGCGCACACCACCGCATCGGCGACGGCGGTTTGCAACGGAATGGATTCGGCGGTGCCATTGACCAGGCGCACATCCGGCAACAGTTTACTCAGCTGCACGCCCATGGCTTGCACCGGCTCGACGGCGATTAACGCAGGCGCCAGAGTGTTGAGTAAACGGGTGAACTTGCCGGTGCCGGCGCCCAGGTCGATCACCGTCGAGTGCGCGTCGATGTGCAGCGCCTCGGTCAGCCAGCCGGTGAGTTGTCGTGGATAGTCGGGTCGGCCCTGGGCGTAGGTGACGGCTTGGGTAGAGAAACCCTGTTGAGCAGACGTGTGGACACCAGTCATTGCCAATCTCTCCTCGGGTATAGCGGGGCGACAGTGTGCGCCCTTGCGCGTTTATTTTCTAATCACTGCATCCAATCGTGCGCGTCCCGGGTAGTGCTTACAGTTGTCCCGCTGTTTTACTCAATGGAGAAACACCGATGAACGCTAAAGCACTGTTCTGCCTGACCGCCCTGCTGGCCGCTGCGCCAACGGCTTTCGCCCAGACCGGCTTGCCCGACAGCATCAAGGTGCCGGATGGGCACAAGGTGGCGCTGGAGACCACCGGCGTCGGCGAAATCACCTACGAATGCCGCGACAAAGCCAACGCCGCCGGCCAGACCGAATGGACCTTCGTTGGCCCCAAAGCCGTACTCAACGATCGCAGCGGCAAGCCCGTCGGCACTTACTTCGGCCCGCCGGCCACCTGGCAGGCCAATGACGGCTCGAAAATCACCGGCACTCAACTGGCCGTGGCGCCGTCGAGTGCGGGCAACCTGCCCTATCAGTTGGTCAAGGCCAACCCCGCCGAAGGCAAAGGCGCGATGAGTGGCGTCAGTTACGTCCAGCGGGTCGCGCTTCAAGGAGGTGTAGCGCCGAGTACCGAATGCACCGCCGCCAACAAGGGCAAGCAAGAGAGGGTGAAGTACCAGGCCGACTACATTTTCTGGGCGGCCAACTGAGCAATTTCAGCTACGCTGCTGAGCTAGCGCCCCGCCCTCTGGGTCGGGGCATTGGTTTTGTTCTTGCTGCGGAAAACAGTGTCCTTGCCCGAAACCACTTTTGATTACGAAGCCTGTTTGGGCGCTTGTGCCCGTGGCGACCAACGCGCCCTGCGCCGACTGTATGAGCACGACAGCAGCCGACTGCTCGGCGTGGCCATGCGTATCGCCCGGGACAGAGCCCTGGCCGAAGACATCGTGCATGATGCGTTTATCAAGATCTGGCGCGGCGCCGGCAGTTTCGACCCCAACCGTGGTTCGGCGCGTGGCTGGGTGTTCAGCGTAACTCGGCACTTGGCATTGAATGGGGTGCGCAACCATCACCGCGAAGTGGCGTTGGGCGAAGAACATGAATACGTTGCAGCCGCCGACGACAGCTTTGAATTCACTGCGCGCTCAGGGCAGATTCAGCACTGCCTGGAACAACTCGACCCGGCCCGTCGCCGTTGCGTACTCCACGCGTATGTCGACGGCTATTCCCACAGCGAAATCGCGCAGAAACTGGACACCCCACTGGGGACAGTCAAAGCCTGGATCAAACGTAGCCTCGCCGCGCTGCGGGAGTGCATGGCATGAGCAACCCATTGGACGAACTGGCCGGCGAATACGTGCTGGGCACCCTGCCCTTTGAGCAACGCGCCGAGGTTGAACAGCGCTTGCCCCAGGATGCCGAGTTGCGCGCGGCGGTGGATGCCTGGGAGCAGCGCCTGTTGCCGTTGACGGCACTGGCCGAACCGGTGCCACCCTCCGCCCAGCTATGGCAGCGCATCGAGCGCACTGTCGCACCCGCCCCCGCCAACACCCAAACCCCGTGGTGGAACCTGCTCGCACTCTGGCGTGGCTTGGCCGGTGCAGGGCTGGTCACCACGTTAGTATTGGCAGCGCTGCTGCTGACGCGCCCGCCAACCGCTGAACCGACCTTTGTGGTGGTGCTGGTAGCGCCACAAAGCCAGGCGCCAGGCTGGGTGATCCAAGCCAGCAATACTCAGCAGATCCAGCTGATTCCATTGGGTGTGATGCAGGTGCCTGCCGACAAGGCCCTGCAATTCTGGACCAAGGGCGATGGCTGGCAAGGCCCTGTATCGCTGGGGTTGGTCAAGCCCGGCCAGACGTTGTCGGTGCCGCTGGACAAACTGCCGCCACTGGCGCCAAACCAGCTGTTCGAGCTGACCCTGGAAGATCTACAGGGCTCACCGACCGGCAAACCGACCGGGCCGATCCAGGCAATCGGCCGTGCCGTCAAAGTGCTCTGATCAGCCGACGCTGGGCAGCCACAGCCGAAACCGCGCCCCACCCAGGGGCGAGGCCAGGGCCGTCAAGCTGCCGCCCTGGGCTTCCATCGCGCGCCGGCTGATGGCCAGGCCGAGGCCGAAGCCGCCGGTGGCGCGGTCGCGGCTGCGGTCCAGGCGATAAAAGGGTTCGAAAATGCGCTCACGCTGGTCCACGGGAATGCCGATGCCATCGTCATCCACCCAGATTTCACAGCCGTTGGCACACACCTTGACGCCCACTTGGATGCGCTTGTCGCAGTAGCGCGTGGCGTTGCGCAGCAGGTTCTGCAACGCGCGGGCGGTGAGGCGCGGGTCGAGGCTGAAGCGCTCCACGGCGCAGTCGAGCGCCACGTCGATGACAATCTCGGGGTTTTCCAGCTCGTCATCGACGCTGCCAAGCACGCTGTCGATAAACTCGTCGAGCACCACATCTACGCGCTCCGGCAGTTGCGCCGGGTTTTGCAGGCGGCTGTAGGAGAGCAATTCCAGCACCAGCTCATCCAGCTCACGGATGTGCGCCACCAGGCTTTGCAGGCGCTCGCGGCTGGCCGGCGGCAAGTCTTCGGACAACGCCAGGGCCAGGCCGAAATCCAGGCGAGTCAGCGGCGTACGCAGTTCATGGGAAACCGCGTTGAGCAGGTCACGCTGCTGGTTGAGCAGGCGCTCGATGTCGTCGGCCATGGTGTCGAATACCGATGCCAGGCTGCCGATGTTGGAGCTGGCAGGAATACGCGTGCGCTCGGCCAGGTTGCCCTTGCCCAATTGCGCGGCGGTGGTTTTCAGGCGTTCCAGGTCACGCCAGTGCGGGCGCAGCCAGAACAGCAGGCAGGCCAGCAGCGCAGCGCCGATCAGCACGTTCATCGACCAGTACAACAGGTTCATGTCCAGCGGGTCGGGCGGGATAGTCAACTTGACCGCGAATTGCTGGTTGATCGGCGAGCTGATTTCTTCCATCCAGCCCCACTCGCCCAGGCGGATCACCGGCTTGCCGTGTTCCAGCAGCTGTTCTTCTTCAGGGGTGTAGCTCGCATCCTGGCGCAGCAGCAGTTGCACTTTCAGCGGCGCAAAGTCGCGGCTCAGTTGGTCAGTGACCTGGGACCAACGCTCCACCGGCGCGCGCAGGTATTGCTTGACGATGAGCTTTTGCAGGCCGCGGGTTTGCTCGACGTTGTAGTTCAGGTAACGGTGTTCGAACACCTGGATCACCAATTTGGGGATCAGGTAGATCGCCGCACTGTAGGTGACGATCGTGATCAGGTAGAGGCGCAACAGGACACGAAACATGGATCAGCATTCCCACTCGGAACGGCTGAACAAGTAGCCCTTGCCCCACACGGTCTTGATTTTGCGCGCTTCACCGGCGTGGTCATCGAACTTGCGGCGCAGCTTGGAGATGGCCACGTCTACCGAACGGTCGGTGCCGTTGAACTCGATACCGCGCAGGCGTTGCAGGATTTGGTCGCGGCTAAGCACTTCACCGGCATGCCGAGCCAACACCACCAGCAGGTTGTATTCACCGCTGGACAACTCCACCGCCTGCTCGCGCCAGGTCACGGTGCGTTCCGACAGGTCAATGCACAGGTTGCCCATGACGATCTGGTCATTAGCCACCTGGGGTTCGGACAGGCTGCTGCGGCGCAACAAGGTGCGCACACGGGCCAGCAGCACGCGCGGCTCGCAGGGTTTGGTCACATAGTCGTCGGCGCCCATTTCCAGGCCCAGCACCTGATCGTGGCTGTCATCGCGTGCGGTGAGCATCAGGATCGGCAAGCCCGCCGAGTCGGTGCGCAACAGGCGGCACACTTGCAGACCGTCGAGGCCGGGCAGCATCAGGTCGAGAATCACCAGGTCCGGTGGGTTCAGACGCGCTCGTTCACGTACGTGGTCGCCACGGCTGAGCACGCTGACGTGGTAGCCATTGCGTTCCAGGTAGCTGGCAATCAGCTCGGAGAGTGCGGCGTCGTCTTCCACCAGGAGGATATTGGGCATGGTGTTTCCAGATAATACGGTTCGTCGGCTGTAGCCAGACCCTTGTGGGAGTGGGCTTGCTCGCGAAAACGATGGTTCAGTTGGCAGACTTATGGCTGATACAGCGCTTTCGCGAGCAAGCCCGCTCCCACATTTGATCTTTGCTGTTTGCAGGATTGTGCAAGGATATACGCCCTCAGGCGGCTGTGGGTCGCACCTTACATTTCTTCACAGACGAGCTACACAGCTTCACAGCACCACGACGCAGGTGTCTTTAGGATGCGCCAGTCAATATTGGGATATGAGCATGTCGAAGAATCTGTTTGCGCCGTTTTGCCTGCTGGCACTGACACTCGCCCTCAGCGCGTGTGGCCCATCGGCGGACGAAGCGCCGGAAACGCCCCTGGCCAAGGTCCGCATCGAAACCCTTGAGGCCAAGCCCCTCTCCATCACCAGCGAACTGAGCGGGCGTATCGCCGCGCCGCGCATTGCCGAAGTGCGCGCACGGGTCGCAGGCGTAGTGATGCAGCGCGTGTTCAAGGAAGGCCACGACGTGAAACAGGGCGACGTGCTGTTTCGTATCG
Source organism: Pseudomonas sp. ArH3a (assembly GCF_022648765.1). Taxonomy (NCBI): domain Bacteria; kingdom Pseudomonadati; phylum Pseudomonadota; class Gammaproteobacteria; order Pseudomonadales; family Pseudomonadaceae; genus Pseudomonas; species Pseudomonas sp. ArH3a. The sequence goes on along the minus strand of NZ_CP080330.1, from coordinate 3,193,211 downwards.
ACCCGGCGCCATTCAAAGCCGACCTCGACAGCGCCCAGGCCAACCTGAGCAAGGCCCAGGCCAACGCCTTCCAGGCACGCCTGCAAGAGCAGCGTTACAGCCAGTTGGTCGAAGGCAACGCCATCAGCGGCCAGGACTACGACAACGCCCGCGCCGCCGTGCGCCAGACCAATGCTGAGGTGGCCGCGAACAAAGCCGCCGTCGAGCGCGCCAAGCTCAACCTGGGCTACGCCACCGTGACCGCGCCGATTTCCGGGCGTATCGGCCGGGCGTTAGTGACCGAGGGCGCGCTGGTCGGCCAGAACGAGGCCACGCCGCTGGCAATCATCCAGCAACTGGACCCGATTCACGCTGACCTCACCCAGTCCACCCGCGAACTCAACGACCTGCGCCGCGCCTTCCGGGCCGGCAGCTTGAAACAGGTCGGCCAGGACCAGGCCAAGGCCACGCTGATCGAGGACGACGGCAGCCTGTACCCGCTGCCGGGCAAGTTGCTGTTTGCCGAAATCAGCGTGGACCCCGGCACCGGGCAAATCATCCTGCGCAGCGAATTCCCCAACCCGGACCTCGACCTGTTGCCCGGCAGCTTTGTGCGCGTACGCCTGGAACAGGCCGTGGATAAACAAGGCATCAGCGTGCCGCAACGCGCCATCACCCGCGACAGCGCCGGTATCCCGATGGTGCTGCTGTTAGACGCCGAACACACCGTGAGCCTGCAACCGGTGGAGCTGGGTGCGGTGATTGAGGATCGCTGGATCGTCAGCAGCGGCCTCAAGCCCGGTGACCGCATCGTCGTCGAAGGCATGCAACACGCGCGCCCCGGTGAAAAAGTCGAGGTGGATAACAGTCCAGCCTCCGGCCAGCCAGTCAAGGAATAACCCGCCATGCCGCAGTTCTTTATTGATCGCCCAATCTTTGCCTGGGTGGTCGCCCTGTTTATCCTGCTGGCCGGCGCGCTCGCCATCCCGCAGCTGCCGGTGGCCCAGTACCCCGACGTCGCCCCGCCGAAGGTGGAAATCTACGCGGTGTACCCGGGCGCCTCGGCCCAGACGCTGGACGAAAGCGTGGTCAGCCTGATCGAGCAAGAACTCAACGGCGCCGACCACCTGCTGTATTTCGAATCCCAGAGCAGCCTGGGTTCGGCCACCATTACCGCGACGTTCCAGCCGGGCACCAACCCGGAAATGGCCCAGGTCGATGTGCAGAACCGCCTCAAAGCGGTAGAGCCGCGCCTGCCGCAGGCGGTGACCCAGCAAGGCTTACAGGTGGAGAAAGTGTCCGCCGGCTTCCTGCTGCTGGTCACCCTCACCTCCACCGACGGCAAGCTCGATGCCGTAGCGCTCAGCGATTACCTGGCGCGCAACGTGATGAACGAGCTCAAGCGCCTGGACGGTGTGGGCAAGGCGCAGCTGTATGGGGCCGAGCGCGCCATGCGTATCTGGATCGACCCGCAGAAACTGATTGGCTTCAACCTCACGCCGGCTGACGTCAACGCCGCGATCAGCGCGCAGAACGCCCAGGTTTCGGCAGGCAGCATTGGTGATTTGCCAGGCACCAAAACCCAGGAAATCACCGCCGCGATCCTGGTCAAGGGCCAGCTGTCGACCCCGGCGGAATTCGCCGACATCGTGCTCAAGGCCAACCCGGACGGCTCCACCGTGCGCGTCGGCGATGTGGCACGGGTGGAAATCGGCAGCCAGGAGTACCAGTTCTCCACGCGCCTGAACGGTAAGCCGTCCACCGCCGTCAGTGTGCAACTTGCGCCGGGGGCCAACGCGTTGAACACCGCCACCCTGGTGCGGGCGAAGATGGACGAGCTGTCGCGCTACTTCCCGGCCAACGTGGAGTACAAAATTCCGTACGACACCTCGCCATTCGTCAAAGTCTCGATCACCAAGGTGGTCTACACCTTGCTCGAGGCCATGGCGCTGGTGTTTGCGGTGATGTTCCTGTTCCTGCAAAACGTGCGCTACACCTTGATCCCAACGTTGGTGGTGCCGATTGCACTGATGGGCACCTTCGCCACCATGCTGTTGCTGGGGTTCTCGATCAACGTGCTGACCATGTTCGGCATGGTGTTGGCCATCGGTATCCTGGTGGACGACGCGATTGTGGTGGTGGAAAACGTCGAGCGCATCATGGTCACCGAGGGCCTGTCGCCCAAGGACGCGACGAAGAAGGCCATGGGCCAGATTACCGGTGCCATCGTCGGTATTACCCTGGTGCTGGTGGCGGTGTTTCTGCCGATGGCGTTCATGCCGGGTTCGGTGGGAGTGATCTACCAGCAGTTCTCCCTGTCGATGGCCACCTCGATCCTGTTCTCGGCGTTCCTCGCCCTGACCTTGACCCCGGCCCTGTGCGCCACCTTGCTCAAACCGATTGCCAAGGGCGAGCACCATGCCAAGGGCGGTTTCTTCGGCTGGTTCAACACACGCTTTGAACGCCTCACTGACCGCTACGAAGGCTGGGTGGCCTATGCCCTCAAGCGCAGCGGGCGTTACCTGTTGATCTATCTGGTGCTGCTGGTGGGCCTGGGTTGGATGTTCAGCCGCCTGCCCTCCTCGTTCCTGCCGGTGGAAGACCAGGGTTACACCATCACCGATATCCAACTGCCGCCGGGTGCAAGCAAGAACCGCACGGTGCAGGTGGCCGAGCAGATCGAGGCGCATAACGCCGAGGAGCCCGGGGTGGGTGACACCACCATGATCATGGGCTTCAGTTTCTCTGGTTCCGGGCAGAACGCGGCGTTGGCGTTTACCACGTTGAAGGATTGGTCGGAACGCGGCAGCGATGACTCCGCCGCATCGATTGCCGACCGCGCCAACGAAGCCTTCAGCGAACTCAAGGATGCGATTGCCTACGCGATCCTGCCGCCGCCGGTAGACGGCCTGGGCACGTCCAGCGGCTTCGAATTCCGCCTGCAGGACCGTGCTGGGGTCGGCCATGCCGCGTTGATGACTGCGCGTACCGAGTTGCTAGCCGCCGCCGAAAAAAGCCCGATCCTGGCCAACGTGCGCGAAAGCGCCCTGGCCGAGGCGCCGCAAGTGCAGCTGGAAGTGGACCGCAAGCAGGCCAACGCGCTGGGCGTGTCGTTTGCCGATGTGGGCAATGTGCTGTCCTCGGCCATTGGTTCTGCGTATGTCAACGACTTCCCCAACCAGGGCCGCATGCAGCGGGTGGTGGTACAAGCTGAAGGCGACCAGCGCAGCCAGGTGGCGGATTTGATGAAGATCAACGTGCGCAACAATGCCGGGAAAATGGTGCCGCTGTCGGCGTTTGTCGAAGCCAAATGGACCCAGGGCCCGGCGCAGTTGACGCGCTACAACGGCTACCCCGCCATCGCCATCAGCGGCGAGGCGGCGCCGGGGCACAGTACGGGTGAGGCCATGGAGGAGATCCAGCGTCTGGTCAGCCAACTGCCAGCGGGCCTGGGGCAGGAATGGACCGGGTTGTCGCTGCAGGAACGCTTGTCCGGCTCCCAGGCACCGTTGCTGTTGGGCCTGTCGCTGCTGATCGTGTTTCTGTGCCTGGCGGCGCTGTATGAAAGCTGGTCGATCCCGACGTCGGTGTTGCTGGTGGTGCCGCTGGGCGTACTCGGCGCCGTGGTGGCCGTGAGCTTGCGTGGTATGCCTAATGACGTGTTCTTCAAGGTTGGCTTGATCACCATCATCGGTTTGTCGGCGAAGAACGCGATTTTGATCATCGAGTTTGCCAAGGACTTGTATGACCAGGGCGAAGACCTGATCGACGCCACCTTAAAAGCCGCGCGCCTGCGCCTGCGGCCGATCATCATGACGTCGCTGGCGTTTATCCTCGGCGTGGTGCCGTTGGCGATTGCCACCGGTGCCAGCTCGGCCAGCCAGCAGGCGATTGGTACCGGGGTGATCGGCGGGATGATCACCGCCACACTGGCTGTGGTGTTTGTGCCGGTGTTCTTTGTGGTGGTCATGAAGCTGGTGCGCAAGAAACCCTAAGTGGCGGGCGGGCCCGTTGTTATCAGCGGGCTTGCCACAACAGGCGTAGGTATCGACGCAAGTCTTTGTGTTGCTCTGAGGTTGTGACGGGGGTTTGTAGATTGAGTGCATATCCGTTGCTGCGGTCACGGCTGGTTAGGGTTCCGCCCTTACGGCGGGTCACTTTGGAAAAGCCCCAAAGTAACCAAAGGGCTCTTGCCCCACCACTCGGCACCTCGCTCACGCTTCGGTGTGCCCTCACGCAGGCTTTGGACCGTGGGCCGCCGCCATGGGCCATCCTTGGCCCATCGCGGCTAAACCGGCGTCCTGCCGGTTTACCCACGCTCCAAAGCCTGCGTTCGGCCAGCGTGGTTTAACGGGGCGCCTCAGATCAAAATCAAGAGCAAGAGCACGGCGGCCTAGTAGCCGACCTGAGTGGTAGAAGCAAAAGCAGGGCAACAGCACAGCAACACCCTATCTAGCTGATGTAATGAGATCCCAATGTGGGAGCGGCGGTGCGACGACTCGACTTGCTCGCGAAGGCGGTGGGTCAGTTACACATGAGCTGGCTGACCCTCCGCATTCGCGAGCAAGCCCGCTCCCACAGTTTTGACCGAGTTCGACTGTCAGCACCGCAGTGCTCTGCTTTTCTGTGGGAGCTGGCTTGCCTGCGATGGCATCAACTCGATGTACTTGATGGACCGAGGTGTCTGCATCGCAGGCAAGCCAGCTCCCACAGTTGATTGAGTATCAGCTTCCACTATCAGGTCGGCTGTCAGGCCGCCTCGGCTTTGCTTTTGATCTAACCACTCAGGTCGGCTACTAGGCCGCCGTGCTCTTGCTTTTGATCTTAGGCGCCCCGTTAAACCACGCTGGCCGCACGCCGAGCCTAAGCGAGGTGCCGAGTGGTGGGGCAAGAGCCCTTTGGTTACTTTTGGCTGGGCCGGCATTCCGGGCTCTTTTCCAAAAGTGACCCGCTGTAAGAGCCAGCCCTTTCAAGGTCTTTGGAAAAAGCCTCAAAAAATGATCATTTTTTGACCAAGAGAGATGCTGGCTGAACCAAATTCAACTCGTTTTTTTCTTAATTTCAGCCTGGAATTGGCGTAGGACGCGATTTAGGCAAAGACCTTGAAAGGGCTGGCTGTAAGAGCAGAACCCATATCAGCCATCACCCAAATAACGGATATGCTCCCAGCGCCCCCGTGAAAATCCAGGCCAACAGGCTCACCCCAGCAAGTTAGCCTCTGGAGAATGCGCTATGGTGCTCACAACATCCTCTGTTGTGAGCACCTATGGCCTTCCTTGCCCGCACCCACCCTCGCCTCTCATCCGCCGCCGTGCTCGGCCTTGCCGTGGGCATTCTGGCGCCTGCCGATACGCTGATCAGCAAGGTCCTCATCGGCTGGAACGCCGGGGTGTGGACCTACCTGCTGCTGATGGTGTGGCTGGCGACCCGCGCCCGCGCCGACGACGTAAAACGCATCGCCGAAGTCGAGGATGAAAACGCAGGCCTGGTGCTGTTTATGGTGTGCATCGCAGCGATTGCGAGCCTGGCGACCATCACGGTCAACCTGGTAGGCAGCAAGGACCTGGACAGTACGGCGCGCCTGCTGCATTACGGTTTTACCGGCATGACCGTGATCGGTTCATGGTTGCTGACGGGGGTGATTTTCAGCGTGCACTACGCGCGGCTTTTTTATACCTGGGAAGGTGACGAGCCAGCGCTGCGCTTTGCCGAAGGCTTGCGCAACCCCAACTATTGGGACTTTCTGTACTTCTCGTTCACCATCGGCGTGGCGGTGCAAACGGCGGATGTGGGGGTGGCCACGCGCAGTTTGCGCAAAGTCGTGCTGGGCCAGTCGTTGATCGGGTTCCTGTTCAATACCGCAATTCTGGGTTTCTCGATCAACATTGCCGCAGGGTTGTTCAGCTAGGCCGGCGTACAGATCTGGCAGGCAAAAAAATGGGAAGCCGAGGCTTCCCATTTTCAACTGCGTGAACTGCTTAGAAAGCCCACTGCACGCCTACAGTAGCGCCCCAAGGCTGGTCATAGGCCTTGCCTTTCATGTGAGTGCCTTCGGCATGCACGCTCAGGCTGGGTGACAACGAAACAGCCAAGCCGGCCGCGACCTCTACACTGCCGCCCGACAGGTTGTTTTTAAATTGCTGATCGTTGACATAGACCTTGTTGTCCGGGCTGAAATCACGCGCCACGGCAGTACGCAGGTACGGCTGCAGGATGCCACCGCTTTCGAGCTGGATATTTTTACCTGCGGTTACACCGACCTTACCGATCGCTGAAGTGGCACGGTCGCTCTTTGCCTTCAAACCGTTGTCCATCGTGTAGTTGGAGCCGCCGATAGCAGCGACGGCCAACTGAGCGAAGGGTTCAAGATACAAACCGTCGTCATCGAGCTTGATATTCTTGCCGACCTCAACCGATGCACTGACCGCGTCTTGCGAGTATTTGCCTTTGGCGCGCTGACCATCGCTCATGTTGACCTGACTTTGGCCGTTCAAGCGGTTGACCTTCGCCGTGAGGTCTACATACACACCACTCTCGTCATCACGCAAAATGCCATAGACACCCGCGTAGTAGCTGTTGACCATACCGCTGCTGCCGCGGCTCAGGCCCAGGGTGGAATTGCTGTAACCGCCCATCACACCCAATGTCCACAGTTCATCGACCGCCCAGTCTGCACCGATGGTCAGACCCGACTGATTCTGTGAGTAGCCCACGCCGTTGCTGTTGGCCGCCACGTCCACCTTGTTACCGTAGCCACGCATCCACAGGCCTTGGCTCTTGCCTTCGCCGAAGCGTACTTCACCCATGCGGGTGCGCAGTATGCTCGATTCGCCGAGCAATACGGCCGGCGCCGCGTTCGCGAGTGCGAGCACCGCCTTGGCGCTGGTACTGGTACCCCGTTTCTCGGTGTCCAAGTACCAATCGGTGCCTTCCTGCTTGAGCCCATATTCGAAAGCGCCGACATCGACGGTATCGCCCACCAGGCCAAACTTGGCGCCGCCGCTTTGAGTGTGCACCACCTTGATGGCCTCGCCGGTGGCCAACTCCGAGCCACTGGCGCCAATCAACAGCTGGTGATTACCTTCGGCGTTGCCATTGACGTTCAACAAGTCGGTCTCGCCGGTGTTGAAGTTGGTGTGCATTTTGAACGTGCCGTTGCCGGCCAAGCTGTTAGTGTTCAGTTGAAAGTACTGGGTTGGGCTGCCAAAGACGACGTTACCGCCGGCCATTCTCAGCGCATTGACCTGGCTGTCACCCACCAGCATCCACTGGGCATTACCGTTGACATCAAGTTGCTTGACGTTGAACAGCTGGCCGGTCAGCGACGCATTGTTGTTGAGTTGCACTGTGCCCGTGCTGCCTGCACCAATGCGCACGTCACCGACCAAGGTGCTGTTGTCGACGTTCATGTTGGCAATGGAACTATTGCCCACCTCAAGCAGAACACCATTGCCGCCAATCAGCCTCGATCCGTTCAGCACCTGAATATCGGACGAGGGTCTATTGTTCGCCGTAGGGTTTACCAAGATCGCCGAACCGGTTTTGCCCTCGACGACAGAATGGTCGAGGATCAAGGTATTGGTCCGGGTCACGTTACCTTCCGCACGCATGAATACGCCGTTGCGCCCCCCTACGATGCTGCTGTTATTCCTTACAAAGGCGTCAGCGTTCGCCAATTGCAAACCGGTGCCCGTGGCACCCGTGGCCTGGACCTGCGCGCGATCAAGGTTGACCGTGCTGTAGGCACTGGCCGTAATACCGAAATCCCTACCGGATACCCGGCTGTTGTTGTTTACCGTGATGGTCGATCCAACCTGGCTGAGGCCGTTCCGGCTGGCCTGCACACCTGCCAAACCGGTATTAGTGACCGTGCTGTTGTTAGTGATCAATACGCTGCTGTTGTTAAGAACGTGAACAGCGGCAGTTAACCCAAATACTCCTGTACGAGCAGTCACCTGAGAGCCATCAACCACTACGGTCGATCCACCCGTAGCATCGATATCTAACGTTGTGCTACCCGGCCGCAGCGTCAAGCCTGCACCCACCGCCTTAATTTGCGTGGTGGTCGCACCGTCAACAATCAAGCTCGAACCTGCGCTAAGCTCGTAATTAGTAACCGGAGCAGTCGACGATATTACCGTGCCAGGCTGAGTTATGATCCGTGCCTGCACATCAGGGGACGCCAGAAGAAACAGCGTAACAGCCTGAGCCGTCAGGGCCAGGCTCAAAGGCGTGGGTTTGAAATTAAATACTGCCGACATCTTAGTTGACCTCTAGTTGGCGTTCCTTCACGAAACGATAGGGCGGGTTCTAAATCTCGTGAGACCCCTCCAATCAAGCGACGCCATAATTACCCAGCAAACACGCCAGTTCTGTAGGATTTTTCCTGAACTGGAGTATCAACAATAAACAGATGCTGTAAGACCGAATCATTGCGACACTTTTTCAACACACAACAACTGACATAACCAAGTAAGCCAGAGACGGTCTCCCGCGCTCTGGCTATTACCTTGGTTTTACACTACTGGCACAGGCGTACCATCACAATACAGCGCAGAGGTAATCGGCCCAGGTCTGATGTGATTCAGGCGATAATCTGCAGGATCAGAGTTCACCAGTTCACCCGCTACCGTCACACTGTATATCAACCTTAGCGAGGCCGCGTTCACCGACCGAGCGTTTTGAATCTGTTTGAAAAAAGCACCGGGCGAAGGAAACGTTAAATCAAACCCTAATGTCGACGCCGACAGCGGGAGTGGGTTTGGGAAAGGTATAGTTGTCGACGCAGCTACAGGTGCCGTCTGGCTAGTATTTCTATACCCCGTAATAGTAATCGAGCCGTTCGTGGCACCGTCTAAATTCACTGAAGGCGGAATAAATACTCTAAGTATGCCGGTATTCAATGGATCCAAGGTCGAGCAGACAACCGTCGTTGTCGCCCGTCGAACGATAGGCGCATTCATTCGCCTGAAGACAGATTCTACAGTGACCTCCGTCGCGTTTAGCGGCTGCTGCTGGTTGGTAGAGGTGGTTCGACGGACCGTGTAGCTAGCAATTTGCAGAGGGCCGCCCAATGCCCTGATAGTGTCCCAAGTAATTGGGAACTCTACGATTCCATTGGCTGGGATGTCCGCAGGGGTCGAAAAAGTCTTTTCCGCCGAATAGGCGCCGTAGCTGAAAGAAATCACGAACGGCGTGGCGGCTGCAGGCAGTGTCGCCACATTCCACAGTGTTACCAGACCCACGGCATCGCGGCCATTGTCAACACGCTCGAGTCTATTGTTAGGTCGGGTTTCACCAGCGGGGCGTACCGGTTGAACAACGACCGGAGGGAGATTAGGGTTAGCATCCGTTCCATCTGTCGTCCCGGGTATTACGATTACATTCAGGTCCAGATTGAATATCGTAGTTGCCGCTACCGGGTAAGTAACCCCGCCGCGTATAACGACGTAAGAAACCGTGACTTGCTGGGTGCCTACTGCATTACCGTAGAGCGTAGCAAGTTGAGCCGGGGTGGCCAGCACGGGAACGGAGAAAGGCGTATTACCCAGTGGCCTATCAGCCAACGTCACGGCAACGCCAGTCGAACCCGGGGTCGCCGTCGGGGTAAGGGTCACTCTGAACGTATCTGTCGGGGTTGAGCGCTGAGGATTGGTATAAGGCGGAATGAGTACTTGCAAGCCGCCTTCAAGCGCCATATCGGCGCGATTGATCAGGTTGTCACCAGGGACTGCATGCAAAACCTGCGGCGCCAAAAAGTCAGTGGCGGCGGGGCCCATGGCTACATCGTTTAGCAGGTAAACATTCGACCATTCACTGCAGTAGTTGGCAACGTCACAAAGCTGGTAGCTGAAACGGAAGTTACCATTAGGCGCAGCCTCGATAGTATCCAATGACAATGGAACGGTAACGGCAACCGCCGGATCGTTGGAAATCGGGTATTTTGTTTCCGCACTGGTTGAATCAATGGGAATAGGATAGGGCAACTCGCCGAATCTAAACTGCGCATAATCGCCTTCCTGACGACCTCTCGCAGCATCGTACGGCAGCGTAAACATCACCCTTCGACCGGGCTGGCTCGCGAAGTAATTGCGATCAAACGGGACCGGTAGAGGCTGAGGGGGCACCGGTGCAGGCGGGGCTATTCGCGGCAGATCATACGGGCTCACACCGTCTATAATGATCAACTGTGGTACAGACATGGTTCTGTTGCCTACAGTCGGGTCGTCGTCGCCGATACCGTACCGTAGCAAGTGTACGCCCGATGAGAAAAGGGATCGAGGAAGAGACACCACCGTATCGCCGATGGGGTCGGCAAGGAATCTAAAAGCGAGGTAAGTCTTAGCCGTTAAAAAATATGGACTATCGGTTGCCTCAACATCAGGAGTAGGAAGGGCAAAGGGTACCGTAACATCAAACGGCACCACCTCAAATGTTAGGGTGTTACCAGCTAGTACACCAGTCCCAAGCGGTATAGTGACAGTTATCGTATCGCCCAATGCCGTCTCTCGGTACAGCAAGCCAGTAAAGTTAGGCACTTCACCCAAAAACGTGGCTGGCGCAAACCTATCGGTATAATTACGAGCAAGAATCGCGGTCTCAAAATCAGTGATAATTTTTCTATTTGCGACATTCATTTTAATTCTCCGTTGTTTTAAACCATACAACCTTCTACCCACTTCGCCACTCGAGCAAACTTACGCTTACCCACCACGAATCTTTAAGGCGCACCTTGAGTGTTTACGTTATTTTCCGAAAACAACGACACGCTGTTCAAAACAGCAAAGGCTCACGTATCTAAAATGATTCCACCCGGCGCGCAATAGCCCCCCGTGGGAAAAGTCAAATCAACACGCAACAAACGTTGCAGCGAGTCGCCCAACTTTGCACCCCCACGCCAGACTTCATATCGACCAATAGCGGATGAAAATTTGCGCAAGGGAAACAGTGCCGTGTAGTACGCATCCATGACGACCGGCATGCCTGTCGTTTGATGCAGTAACGTCCACGTCGCAGTCTGTTCAAATAGGACGTTCGCAAGCAGTGTTTCCCAGTTATTGGTTTGATACCCTTGCCAGATAAACTTTATCTGGTCGCCCACCTGTATGTTGGTGTTCGGAAGAATTGTCCAACTAACGCTTTTCTTCTCGGTAGTGAGCGAACTACACGTCAAGTAACCTAGTCTATTAAGTGTGCTTTCCAGTCTCGGCGCCGGAAGCGTGACAGGCTGGACTACCACAGCAGACCCCACCACGAAAGGGAGATCGGCACTCAAGTCACTGTAATTTCCCGTCGCGTCGTAAATTCTGAAGCGCACGTACGCGTTGCCATTGCTCAGCTTGCGAAAGGCGTCAGCCGCGAGTGTTGCGGTCCATGGGAGGCTACTGACATTCAGCAACGACCCGCCCGCCGCCGCCGCTAAGGGAGCGTTAGGCTGGTTGGATAAAAAGAACTCGATCCGATCCCCTTTCGCCATCACGTTGTAGAGCGGGATGTAAAACGCCACGAGAGGGTTGGCTGTCAAATAGGCCTCGTTGACCGCCGGTACGGGCGGCACCACAAACCGCACGGTATCCGTCGATTTCAGCAGGCTTGGCCGTTCCAGATCGACGAGGATCTGTGTTTTTTGAGATTCCGTCGTGTTGCCGCCATTGATAACCGAGTAAAAAAGCCACGCTGTACGACGGGGACGGCGCCTCAACCACGCCAAAGGGATTTCAAACTCGTATTCGTTGGGAATTGCCGGCGGCGGTGGCTTGATTGTTATTCGCTCGATAAGCCACTCGCCATCGTCGCTGAGCTCTCGAAGCTCAAGGATATGGTCTTCATCACCCGCTACCTGTAACGGCGACCAACGTGGGATCTGGACTTTCAAGGGGGTTAACAAATAGTTGAGCGGCACCACGCCATCGGGGTCGTTAAGGTCGACACCCGTGATCGTCATCGGCGGTAACTCTGCGCCGACCCCCAGGGTCAGTATCTTCGAACCGAAGCGCGGATAGGGTTTTTGGAGGTTAGCCATGTTCCGGCCTCAGGTTAATTTTCATGACGACGCATCACAGGAGAGGATTACTTCTGCCTATCGTCCGTAGGAAAATTAAACGCCTAAAGCCTTTGGCCGGATACTGTCATAACTAACAGGTAGCCCTATCCGTTCGTCGGTTTTCTCACGCCTGGTGCCGTGACCTTTTTTAAATAGTTCTTGACGAAACGGGCTGCCTGGCATTTTATGAAACCGGTTTCAGACTGCCGAATGCTGGCAATCAAACGACTAAATCCAATAAGAAAGGCCCGCCACCGTGACTCCATTTTCCGCCGCCCAGCGCAGCCGCGTGACCATGCTTGACGTCGCCGAGCGCGCCGGCGTGTCCAAGGCCAGCGTTTCGCGTTTTATCGGTGATGACCGCGCCCTGCTCTCCGACGCCATTGCCCTGCGCATCGAGCAAGCCATCAGCGACCTCGGCTACCGCCCCAACCAAATGGCCCGCGGTTTGAAACGAGGGCGCACACGCCTGATCGGCATGCTGGTCGCCGATATCCGCAACCCCTATTCCATTGCCGTGATGCACGGCGTCGAAACCGCCTGCCGCCGGCATGGCTATAGCTTGGTGGTGTGCAACACCGACCGCGATGACGAACAGGAACGCCAACACTTGGCGGCGCTGCGCTCGTACAACATCGAAGGGTTGATTGTGAACACCCTCGGCCATCACCTCGACCAATTGCTCGAACTGCAGCAGGAAATGCCGCTGGTGCTGGTGGACCGCAAGGTCGAGCCGCTGCACAGCGACCTGGTCGGGCTGGATAACCCCGCCGCCGTGCGCATCGCTGTGGAGCATCTGCAACAGCAGGGCTATCGCGATGTGTTGCTGGTGAGCGAAGCCGCCGACGGCACCAGCTCGCGCCTGGAGCGCCAGACCAGTTTCACGGCCGAGATCGCCAGCCGCCCCGAACTGACTGGCGCAGTGCTGGAACTGGATGGCGAACTGGAAAGCCGTTTGCAGGCCTTTGTTGCCAAGCCCGGCCCGAAGGCGTTGTTCTGCGCCAACGGCATTGCCGCGCTGGCCTGTACCCGTGCGCTCAAAGCCCTGGGCTGTAACCTGTTTGACGATGTGGGCCTGATCGCCCTGGATGACCTGGACTGGTACCCGTTGGTGGGCAACGGCATTACCGCCCTCGCCCAGCCCACTGAAGCGATTGGCGCCAGTGCGTTCGACTGCCTGCTCCAACGCCTGCGCGGCGATGACGCGCCGACGCGCACCCTGGATTTTTTGCCGGAATTAATCATCCGTGGCTCCACTCAATCCCTTGTGGGAGCTGGCTTGCCTGCGATGACGGTTCAGCAGACGAAGCAGTAATCGCCTGACACACCGTCATCGCAGGCAAGCCAGCTCCCACACTTGTTTTGCGTAGAAAAATGAAACCGGTTTCAGAGGTACATAACAATGCATAAATACCCCGTCTCCATCAGCCTTTCCAGCTACGGCGCTGACCTGGTACGCCAGCAGGGCCAACTGAGTTTCGTCGAGTTGCTGAGCGCCGCCGGCGCCCAGCGCATCGAATGGCGCGAAGAACTGCTGACCCGCGAACACCCTGCCGCTCTGGCCCAGGCCGCCGCCGCGCATGGCCTGGAATGCGTGTTCTCCTCGCCGCTGGAACTGTGGGTCGCCGGCCGCGCCCAGCCCAACGCCGAGCTGAATGCCACCCTCGACCGCGCCCAGGCATTTGGCGCGCGCTGGCTGAAGGTCTCCCTCGGTTACTTCACCGACACCAACGACCTGCAAAGCCTGCACGCCCTGCTCAACCGCCACCCCGTTCAGCTGCTGGTGGAAAACGACCAGACCCTGCAGGGTGGGCGTATCGAGCCGATGCAGCGGTTCTTCACTGAGGTCGAGCGCCTTGGCCTGCCCGTGAAAATGACGTTCGACATCGGCAACTGGCAGTGGCAGGACCAATCCGCCCTCACCGCCGCACGCCTGCTCGGCCGGCATGTGGATTACCTGCATTGCAAGGCCGTGGCCCGCCGCCAGGACGGCAAGCTGGTGGCCCTGCCGCCCGGCGCCACCGACCTGCATCTGTGGGAACAACTGCTCAAACATATGACTCAAGGTATTACCCGGGCCGTGGAATTCCCGTTGCAAGGCGATGACCTGGTGGAGGTCACCGCGCAGCAGGTCGCCGCCCTCGCCGTCCTTGGCCAACCCCGTGCGGAGAATGCCCATGTCTGAGATCGATATCCTGTCGTTTGGTGAAACCATGGCGATGTTTGTCGCCGAGCAGACCGGCGATTTGGCCCAGGTGGCCCAGTTCCACAAACGTATTGCCGGGGCCGACAGCAACGTCGCCATCGGCCTGTCGCGCCTGGGCTTCAACGTGGCCTGGCTAAGCCGCGTCGGGGATGATTCGCTCGGGCGTTTTGTGGTCGACACACTGAAAAAAGAAGGCTTGGATTGCCAGCATGTGGCGGTGGACCCGCAGCACCCCACCGGCTTTCAGTTCAAGTCCCGCGAAGAAGCCGGCGCAGACCCTCAGGTCGAATACTTCCGCAAAGGTTCGGCCGCCAGCCACTTGTCCATCGCCGCCATCAGCCCCGCGCTGTTACAGGCGCGGCACCTGCATGCCACCGGCATACCGCCGGCCTTGTCTGAGGCGACCCGCGAGCTGTCGGTGGAATTGATGACGCAAATGCGCAAGGCCGGGCGCAGTGTGTCGTTCGACCCGAACCTGCGCCCGTCGCTATGGGCCAGCCAAGCGCAAATGATCGGCGCAATCAACGCCCTTGCCGCGCTGGCTGATTGGGTATTGCCAGGCTTGAGCGAAGGCCGCTTGCTCACCGGTTTCGACGACCCGGCCGACATCGCCGCGTTCTATCTCGACCAAGGCGCCGAAGCCGTGGCGATCAAGCTTGGGCCGGATGGCGCCTATTACCGCACCCAAATGGACCAAGGCTTTGTCGCCGCCGTGCCGGTGGAAAAAGTCGTCGACACCGTCGGCGCCGGCGATGGCTTTGCCGTCGGCATGATCAGCGCCCTGCTGGAGAACCTCAGCTTCCCCGACGCGGTAAAGCGCGGCAACTGGATCGGCAGCCGCGCCGTGCAGAGCCGGGGCGATATGGAAGGCTTGCCGACCCGTTTGGAGTTACCTGCCCGATCCGTTGCATGACCCACACCCTGTTGCCACAACTACAACAAGCTCAGGAGCAACCCCATGGATACCTTGAAACTCGCCACCCGCCGCTGGTGGTACATCATGCCCATCGTATTTATCACCTACAGCCTGGCGTACCTGGACCGCGCCAACTACGGCTTCGCCGCCGCCTCCGGGATGGCCGAAGACCTGATGATCACCCCCGGCATGTCCTCGCTGCTGGGCGCGCTGTTCTTCCTCGGCTACTTTTTCTTCCAGGTGCCGGGGGCGATCTACGCGCAAAAGCGCAGCGTTAAAAAACTGATTTTCGTCAGCCTGATCCTCTGGGGCGGCCTCGCCACCCTGACCGGCGTGGTGTCCAACGCCTACATGTTGATCGCCATACGCTTCATGCTCGGGGTGGTCGAAGCCGCCGTGATGCCGGCGATGCTGGTTTACCTGTGCCATTGGTTTACGCGTGCGGAACGCTCGCGCGCCAACACCTTCCTGATCCTCGGCAACCCGGTGACCATGCTGTGGATGTCGGTGGTCTCGGGCTATCTGGTGCAGCATTTCAGCTGGCGTTGGATGTTTATCATCGAAGGTTTGCCGGCGGTGATCTGGGCGTTTATCTGGTGGAAGCTGGCGGATGAAAAACCCGCCCACGCCAAGTGGCTGAGTGAGCAACACAAAAAAGACCTAGAAAGCGCCCTGGCCGCCGAACAAGTCGGGATCAAGGCGGTGAAGAACTACGCCGAGGCGTTTCGCTCGCCCAAGGTGATCGTCCTGGCGCTGCAGTTTTTCTGCTGGAGCATCGGCGTGTACGGCTTTGTGCTGTGGCTGCCGTCGATCCTCAAGGCCGGTTTGCAGATGGACATGGTCGAAGCCGGCTGGCTGTCGGCGCTGCCGTACCTGGCAGCGGTGATCGGCATGCTCGTGGTGTCGTGGGGCTCGGACAAGCTGCAAAAACGTAAACGTTTTGTGTGGCCGCCCTTGTTGATTGCGTCCATCGCGTTTTATGCGTCCTACGCACTCGGCGCTGAGCATTTCTGGTGGTCCTACACCCTGCTGGTGATTGCCGGGGCCTGCATGTATGCGCCTTACGGGCCGTTCTTCGCCATCGTCCCGGAAATTCTGCCGGCCAACGTTGCCGGTGGCGCCATGGCACTGATCAACAGCATGGGCGCGCTCGGCTCTTTCGGCGGCTCCTACCTGGTGGGTTACCTCAATAGCAGCACCGGTTCGCCTGGCGCCTCGTACCTGCTGATGAGCGGTGCGCTGATGCTGGCCGTGGTGCTGACGATTTTCCTCAAGCCCGGCGCCAGCGACCGTGTACGCGTGCCGATGCCCACTCTTGGATTGAAGGTGAAAACCTGATGAAAAAATCTGTCGTTTTATATAAAAAACTCTCCGCGCCCTTGATGGCCCGGCTGCACGAGCACGCCGACGTCACGCTGATCGACGCGCTGGACGAACCGGGCCTGGCCAAACTGCGCGACGCCTTACCCCGTGCCCAGGGCCTGCTGGGTGCCAGCCTGCGCCTGGACGCCCAGTTGCTCGACCTGGCGCCCAAGCTTGAAGCAGTCGCCAGCGTCTCGGTGGGTGTCGACAACTACGACATCGACTACCTCACCCAACGTGGCATCCTGCTCAGCAACACCCCGGATGTGCTCACCGAAACCACTGCCGATACCGGTTTCGCGCTGATCCTGGCGACCGCGCGCCGTGTGGTCGAACTGGCCGACATGGTCCGCGCCGGCCAATGGAACAAAAACATCGGCCCCGCGCATTTCGGCAGCGACGTACACGGCAAGACCCTGGGCATTATCGGCATGGGCCGCATCGGCGAAGCCCTGGCTCAACGCGGGCATTTTGGTTTTGGCATGCCGGTGATCTACCACAGCCACTCGCCCAAACCGTTGGTGGAAGAACGCTTCGGCGCGCAGTACCGCAGTTTGGTGGCCTTGCTCAAGGAAGCCGACTTTGTTTGCCTGACCTTGCCGCTGACCGCCGAAACCGAAAAGCTGATCGGCGCTGAAGAGTTTGCGCTGATGGGCCCAGAGACGATCTTTATCAATATCTCGCGTGGCAAAGTGGTGGACGAGGCCGCACTGGTCCAAGCGTTGCAGCAACGTACGATTCGGGCGGCGGGCCTGGATGTGTTTGAGCGTGAACCGTTGAACCACGACTCGCCGTTGCTGCGCTTGAACAACGTGGTGGCCACACCACACATCGGCTCGGCGACCCATGAAACGCGTGAGGCGATGGCCAAGTGTGCGGTGGACAACCTGCTGGCGGCGCTGGCGGGTGAACGGCCGAAAAACCTGGTGAATCCAACCGCCTGGAAACACTGATCGCCTAGACTTACACAACACCCATGTGGGAGCGGACTTGCCCGCGATGGCGGTGTGTCAGTCGATGAATTCGGTGACTGACACAATGCTATCGCGGGCAAGCCCGCTCCCACAGTTAGATCACCTACACCGGTAAATCAGCGCAAGGCGCGGCGCAGTACTTTGCCGACGGTGGTCTTGGGCAGTTCGGTGGTGCGAAATTCCACATACCGCGGCACTTTGTACCCTGTCAGGTATTCCCGGCAGTGAGCGAGGATCTGTTCCTGGGTCAGGTTCGGGTCTTTGCGCACGACGATGATTTTCACTTTTTCCCCGGTCACAGCGTCTTCCACGCCGATGGCCGCCACTTCACTCACGCCTGGGTGCAAGGCCACCACGTCTTCGATTTCATTGGGGTACACGTTGAAGCCCGAGACCAGGATCATGTCTTTCTTGCGGTCGACCAGGCGGATATAGCCGCGCTCATCCATTACGCCGATATCCCCGGTCGACAACCAGCCCTCGGCATCCAGCACCTCGGCGGTTTCCTTCGGGCGCTTCCAGTAACCCTGCATCACCTGCGGCCCACGCACTTGCAGTTCGCCCTGCTCACCGATGCCGGCCAACTCGCCGTCCTCGCGCATAAAGCGCACCCAGGTCGACGGCAATGGCACGCCAATGCTGCCGGTAAACTCCATCTCGCGCATGCGTGAGATGTCGATGGGGCTGATGCTCACCACCGGCGAGCATTCGGTCAGCCCGTAGCCCTCGATGATCGGCAGCCCGGTCACCTCCTTCCAACGCTTGGCCACCGCCGTGTGCGTGGCCATGCCGCCGGCAATCACCATGCGCAGGTCGGAGAAGTCCCGCGCGCAGAATTCCTTGTTTTCCAGCAAGCCATTAAACAAGGTGTTGACCCCGGCAATCCCGTTGAAACGCTCTTTGCGCAGGATCATCTGCACGCGCTTCACGTCGCGCGGGTTGGCGATCAGGATGTTGCGCCCGCCCAGGCACATGAACATCAGGCAGTTCACCGTCAGGGAAAAGATGTGGTACAGCGGCAACAAGGTGACGTTGGTTTCTTGCGTGTCCTGGTCCAACTGGTCACCGACCCAGGCCTTGGCCTGCAACAGGTTGGCGATGATATTGCGGTGGCTGAGCATCACGCCCTTGGCGTCCCCCGTGGTGCCGCCGGTGTATTGCAAGAAGGCCAGCTCATCGAGGTTCATCGCCACCGGGAGGTGATTGAGCGCCCGCCCCTGTTTCAGCACCTTGTTGAAGCGCACGGCGCCGGGCAGGTTGAATGTGGGCACCTGCTTTTGCACGCTGCGCAGGATGAAGTTCATCGCCGCGCCCTTCAAGGTGCCGAGCAAGTCGCCGATGGCCGCCAGCACCACGCGCTTGACGCTGCTGCCGGCCACAACCTTTTCGAGGGTGTGGGCGAAGTTTTCGAAGATCACCACCGTTTCGGCGCCGCTGTCCTTGAGCAAATGCTTGAGCTCATGGGCGGTGTACAGCGGGTTGACGTTGACCACCACCGCACCGGCCAGGATCGTGCCCAGCAGGCAGATCGGGTACTGCAAGCAGTTGGGCATCATCAACGCCACACGGTCGCCTTTCTTCACGCCCTGGCCCTGCAGCCACGCGGCAAACGCGATGCCTTGCACCTGCCAGTCGGCATAGGTCATTTCGGTACCGATGCTGACGTAAGCGACGCGTTCGCGGAACTTCTCCAGGTGTTCCAGGAACACCTCACGCAACGACGGATACGCCTCGATACCCGCCTCAATGTCTGCCGGCACGCCGGGCAAGTAAGCGTTCAACCAGATCCGTTCGGCGTGTTCCAGGCTTACAGCGTTCATGGCAGTCTCCTTGTTATTGTTTTGGGTAACGCTACTTTTCGACGATGGCGGTAATGCCCAGCCCGCCCGCCGCGCAGATCGAAATCAAGCCGCGCCCGCCACCGTTCTCATGGATGGTTTTGGCCAGCGCCGCCAGTTGCCGGCCACCGGTGGCGGCGAACGGATGACCGCAGCCGAGCGAGCCGCCGTTGACGTTCATCTTGCTGCGGTCGATGGCGCCCAACGGGGCGTCCAAGCCTAGACGCTCGCGGCAATAATCGGCGTCCTCCCAGGCCTTGAGGGTGCACAGCACCTGAGCGGCGAAGGCTTCGTGAATCTCAAAAAAATCGAAGTCGGCAAAGCTCAGGCCTTCGCGTTTGAGCATGCGTGGCACCGCATAGGCCGGTGCCATCAACAGGCCCTCGGCGCCGTCGACAAAACTCACCGCCGCCGTCTCGCCAGTGCGCAGGTAGGCCAGTACTGGCCAGCCATGTTCAGCCGCCCATTCTTCGCTGGCCAGCAGCACCACCGAGGCGCCATCGGTCAGCGGCGTGGAGTTGCCCGCCGTGAGGGTGCCGTTCTGGCGGTCGTAGGCCGGGGACAGCCCGGCGAGCTTCTCCAGGCTGGCGTCGGCGCGCAGGTTGTTGTCGCGCACCAGGCCACGGTAAGGGCTGATCAAATCGTCAAAGAAGCCACGTTGGTAGGCCGCATCCAGGCGCTGATGGCTGGTCAGGGTCAACTCGTCCTGGGCCAGGCGTTTGATCTGCCAGCGCTTGGCCATTTCTTCGCAGTGCTCACCCATCGACAAACCGGTGCGCGGCTCGCCATTGCGCGGCAGCAACGGCTTGAAAAACATCGCCGGTCGCACCTTCAGCAGCGCTTTCAACGTGTCGCCAAGGCCTTTGGCGCGATTAGCCGAGAGTAAGGTGTGGCGCAGGGATTCATTGATGCCGATGGGCGCATCGGAGGTGGTGTCGGCCCCCCCGGCAATGCCCACTTCGATCTGGCCCAGGGCGATTTTATTCGCCACCAGCAACGCCGCTTCCAGGCCCGTGCCGCAGGCTTGTTGCACGTCGTACGCGGGCGTTTCTGGCGACAGCGTGGTCGACAACAACGACTCACGCGCCAAGTTGAAATCCCGCGAATGCTTGATCACCGCGCCCGCAGCAAACTCGCCCAGGCGCTGGCCGTGCAGGTTGTAGCGCTCGACCAGGCCTTGCAAGGCGGCGACCAGCAGGTCCTGGTTGCTGTCATGGGCATACACACTGTTGGAACGGGCAAACGGAATACGGTTGCCGCCGATAATCGCCACACGGCGGGTCGGGGCCGGGTTGAAGCTGTAATCACTCATGGGTGGCTCTCATTCCAAATAAACAGCCCACGCATATGCGGTTTATCACCGGCAAAGTTGCGCACTTCGAACTCACGGCGCGGGCCGGTTGCCGGGCGACTCCACAGGGCGACCTGGCCGGGCAGGAAGATCGGCAGTTTGAAGTCGCAATGCGCTTGCGCCTGATCCAGACCACCCGGCGGTTGCTGGGCCGCCAATGCGCGGCCCAAGGTCCACATGCCGTGGGCGATAGCACGGCGAAAGCCGAATATTTTGGCGCCGATCACCGAGGTGTGAATCGGGTTGAAATCCCCCGAAACCTTGGCAAACCGTCGGCCGAGGTCGGCGGGCAGCACCCAGCGTTGGGTGCGTAACAGGCCGTCTTCCTGCAACCCCAGCACGTCATCCCACGGTTCACCGACCGGTTTTTTCACGGCGCGACGCAGGTACAGGCTGTCGCTCTCCCACACCAGCGCGTCGGCGCTGTAGGCCCGCGTGGCGATACTCAGCGCCTGGCCTTTGGGATGCGCGACCCAACGCTCGCAAAATACCTCCAGGCGCAGCGCCTGGCCTTCGTGCAAGCGCTGGTGCTGACGAATGCGATTGGCCAGATGCACCATGCCGCTGGCCGGGTACGGAAAGCTTGGCCGCGTCAGCAGCATCAGGTGCAACGGGAACGCCAGCACGTGCGGATAGGACAGCGGCACGCCCTGCTCACGCCGGAAACCACAGGCGCGGCCATACGCGGCGATGTCACTGGCCGACAGCTCCACCGCCGCGCGCACCAACAGTGCCTGGGGCAGCAACGGCGCGCCGTCGAGCTTGGGTTTGCGCAGCGCGCGCACACCATCCAGTAACAGCTGGGTGCGTGAGGGTGGTGGGTCGATGATCTGCGTCACGTAGTCCATGGCTCAGGCTCCCAGCAGGCTTTGGCCGCACACGCGTACGACTTGGCCGTTAACCCCGCCGGACGCCGGATGGGCCAGCCAGGCGATGGTCTCGGCCACATCAATCGGTTGCCCGCCTTGGGACATCGAGTTCATGCGCCGCCCCGCCTCGCGAATCATCAGCGGAATTTTCGCGGTCATCTGCGTCTCGATAAACCCGGGCGCCACGGCATTCACCGTGACTTGCTGCTGCGCCGCCAACGGCGCCAGGCCCTGCACCAGGCCAATCACACCGGCCTTGGAGGTGGCGTAGTTGCTTTGCCCCAGGTTGCCGGCAATGCCGGAGATCGACGACACGCACACAATCCGCCCGCCCGGGTTCAACCCTTGGCTGTGCAACAAGGCATTGCTCAGCTGCAACGGCGCTTGCAGGTTGACCGCCAGCACACTGCGCCAGGCCGCCTCGGTCATCTTGGCGATGGTTTTGTCGCGGGTGATCCCGGCGTTGTGCACCACCACGTCGAAGGCGCCGTATTGGCTGACATGCGCCTGCAACAACGCGACGGCATCCGCGGCGGTGATGTCCAGCGCCAAGGCTGAGCCGTTCACACTGTCAGCGGCCTGGCGCAGCGCCTCCTGGGCTTGGGGCACGTCGACGCAAACCACATGGGCGCCGTCGCGGGCCAGCACCTGGGCGATGGCCAGACCAATCCCACGGGAAGCACCCGTCACCAGCGCACGCCGACCGGCGAAGGGTTTGTCCCAGTTCACGGCGACAGCGCCGTCCACCGGTTTTTCCAGGCGCACCACTTGCCCCGACACATAGGCCGAACGGCGCGACAGGAAGAAGCGCAAGCTGCTGTCCAGGGCGTGTTCGGCACCCGGCGCGACGTAGATCAATTGCACGGTGATCGCCCGGCGCAGCTCCTTGGCCAGCGAACGCACCAGGCCTTCAAGGGCACGCTGGGCGATGGCCTGGGGCAAATCCTGGCAATGTTCCGGCGCAGTGCCGAGCACCACCACGCGGCCGTGGTGGCCGAGGCGTTTGGCGTTGGCGTGGAAAAACACGTACAGCTCATCGAGCTGCTGTAAATCGAGCACACCCGTGGCGTCAAACACTGCGCCTTGCACCTTGACCGTGGACGGCGCCTTGAGGGTCGCCGGGGTGGCGGCGACGGTGTCGGTGGCCTCGAAAATCTGTTGCACCTGCGAGGCAAGCCGCCCTGCCCCGGCGACGATCACCGGGTTGGCCAGACCTGACTGGCCGCTGCGATGACGCTGCAACGGCAAGGGTTGCGGCAGGCCGATAGCCTGGGCCAAGCGCCGGCCCCAGGGGGAATTGACGAAGGATAGGTAGCTGTCACTCATAAAAGGTCCCACTCACAAAACAATCCTGCCTTGTAAACCCGATCAACTGTGGGAGCTGGCTTGCCTGCGATACAGACGGCTCGGTCTTGCCGATACACCGAGGTGATCCCTTCGCAGGCAAGCCAGCTCCCACATTCAACGCGTTCATTCAGTAAACGTATTCACTCACACCACGTGCCTTGCCTTGTAAACCCGCCACCTGTGGGAGCTGGCTTGCCTGCGATACAGGCGACTCGGTCTTGCCGATACACCGAGGTGATCCCTTCGCAGGCAAGCCGGCCCCCACAGGTGGACCGCGCTTCTCCTAGTTCACCGAGGCGTTTTCGCCTTGGGGGGTGCGGCGTTTGGCCTTGGGCTCCAGCGCTTGCTGACGCTGCTGCAACGCTTCGAGCAAGCCGAAATCCTGCGGGAAGTCGTCGACTTGAATGCCATGGTCGGCGTATTCCACATAGCGCCCCAGCAAGCTGTCTTCCTCGTCACTGATCAAGTCCAGCGCCCGCGCTTTGACGCGCCAGCCGGTGAAGGCCGTGGCGCAAATCGGCATCGGTTCGATCAGGCCTTGCTTGACCGCCGACTTGAGCCGCGCTTCGATCAGTTCTACCTGCGGCAACAAGCGCAAGCCCAATTCGCCGTAAGCCAGCTTGTCGATTTCCGGGCGTGGAATGTAGGAATTGGCCAGCAACCGGTCGCGGGTTTCGCCTGGGGTTTGCACCACATCCGCCACTTGCGCCAGCAAGCGGTCCGAGGGTTTACGCAGTGGAATACCGAACGGGAAACTCAAACCGCGCACCACGACTGCAGCGGCTTTGGAGGGGTAGTTATCGAGCACTTCGGCCAGGGCTTCATGGGCACGCAACAGCGCGTCTTGGGCCGACCAGTGCACCAGCGGCAGGTCTGCCTGGGGCCGTCCGTCATCCTCAAAGCGCTTGAGCACGCAGGACAGGATGTACAGTTGCGACAGAATATCCCCCAGGCGCCCGGTGATACTTTCCTTACGCTTGAGCGCACCGCCGAGTACGCCCATGGACACGTCCGAGATCAACGCCAGCACCACCGACAGCCGATTGGCCTGGCGGTAGTAGGACGCCAGCGCCGGGTCGGTCTTGGCCGGTGCAGAAAGCAGCCGCCCACCCGTCAGCGAATGCACCGCCGCGCGTACGGTATTGGCCAGCACAAAGCTCACATGGCCGAACATCGCGCTGTCGAATGCCTCCAGCGCCTTGCGCCGGTCCGGGTTGCGCGCGGCTTCCATCTCGCGGAACACATAAGGATGGCAGCGGATCAGGCCCTGACCAAAGATGATCAGGCAACGGGTCATGATGTTCGCGCCCTCCACGGTGATCGCAATCGGGCTTTGCTGGTAAGCGCGGGCCAGGAAGTTATTCGGCCCCATGCAGATACCCTTGCCGGCGACGATGTCCATGCCGTCGTTGACGATGATCCGCGCGCGCTCGGTGACGTGGTATTTGGCGATGGCCGAGATCACCGAGGGTTTTTCGCCGGCATCCAGGGACGCCACCGAGACCTTGCGCACCGCATCGCAGGCATACAAATGCCCGGCCATGCGCGCCAATGGCGCCTGCACGCCTTCAAACTTGCCGATGGGCAAGCCGAACTGTTTACGCATCGCCGCGTAGGCGGTGGTGCCGCGCACCGCGACTTTGCCCAGGCCGACGTTGGCCGAGGGTAAGGAAATCGCCCGCCCGGCTGCCAGGCATTCCATCAACATGCGCCAGCCATTGCCGACCTGTTCGCGGCCGCCGATGACCCATTCCAGCGGAATAAACACATCCTTGCCGGTGGTCGGGCCGTTCTGGAACACGGCGTTCAGCGGCCAGTGACGACGGCCGCTGTTCACACCTGGGTGGGACGTTGGAATCAACGCGCAGGTAATCCCCAGCGAGCCCGCCTTGCCCAGCAAACCGTCCGGGTCTTCGGCACGAAACGCCAGGCCCAGCACCGTGGCGATGGGGCCAAGGGTGATATAGCGCTTGTCCCAAGTCACTTTGAAACCCAGCACTTGCTCGCCTTCGTGCACGCCTTTGCAGACGATGCCCAGATCGGGAATCGCCCCGGCATCGGAGCCGGCATACGGGCTGGTCAGCGCAAAGCAGGGAATGTCTTCACCCCGCGCCAGGCGCGGCAGGTAGTAATTGCGCTGGGCATCGGTGCCGTAATGCAGCAGCAGTTCAGCCGGGCCCAGGGAGTTGGGCACCATCACCGAAATCGCCGCCGCCGAGCAGCGCGTCGACAGCTTCATCACCACTTGCGAATGCGCATAGTGGGAGAAGCCTTTGCCGCCGTACTGCTTGGGGATGATCATGCCGAGGAACCCGGCGTCCTTGGTGTACTGCCAGCCTTCGGGGGACATGTCCTGCCAGACCTGGGTGGTTTCCCAGTCGTTGGCAATGTCACAGAGGGTCTCGACCTCGTTGTCGAGAAAGGCTTGTTCTTCAGCGCTGAGGCTGGCCGGTGCGGCCTTGAGCAGGCGGTCCCAGTTGGGTTTGCCGCTGAACAGCTCGGCATCCCACCACACGGTGCCGGATTCGATCGCGGCGCGTTCGGTGTCGGACATGGCCGGCATGATTGTACGAAACAGGCCCAGGGCCTTGCTGGTCAACAACGCGCGGCGCAGGGGCTTGATCGCCAGCAGCAACGCGGGCAACACCACCAGTATCGCCGCGACGGTGGCGCCAAACCCGGCCACCACGTTGAACAGGTAACCCGCCGCCAGCCAGATAAGGCCAGCGCCCAACCACAGGGCGGCGACGGCTTGTCGATACGCCAGGGCAATCGCTGCTGCGAAGCCCACCAATAACCAGATAACCATGGGGATACCTCTACTTGATTCAGGGCGTGGCCGATGCGCAGGTCACTCGAAATGAGCGGTGGCGCAAGACCACACTACAAACTTGAAAAGCTAAATTCAAATTATGTTTTGAAATTTTTATTTAATGTTTTCGCGCAACAATAACGGGCTGAACGCGTCAGCCTGCTTGAACAGCAATCAGGGGGTTAAGCCGCGAGCACCTAGATGCGCTGGGTGCCCGGGCCGCAATGGTTTTAGAACTTGTAGGTAGCAGACAGACTGACGATGTCGCCTGAAGACTCAGCCGTACCGTCTAGTCGACCGCCACCAAGACGATCAACGTTTTGGGTTTTGATGTTGACCTTCTCGACAAACTGGTGCGAATACGCGGCATCCAGCGTCAAGCCCGGAATGGCCTTGATGTCGTAACCCGCACCCAGCGAGGCAAAGTAACGATCGCCGTCCGGGATACGTGGGTCACGCGTGGAGTTGCGCGTGGGGGTTTGGTCATACGCCACACCGGCCCGCAGGGTCAGCTCATCCGTGGCCTTGAAATCGCCACCCACGGAGTACATCCAGGCATCCCGATAGTTGTAAGGAATGGCAACGATCGTCGAGCCCTCGGACTTGAGTGTCAGGTCCTTGAAGGACGACCATTGCGTCCACATGGCGCTGAGACCCAAGGTCCAACGGTCGTTGAACTGGTGCACCCAGTCGATCGCGGCAGTCGCCGGAATATCCAGCTGAGTGCTGGCATTGGCGCCGTTGGGGTACAACTTCAGCCCAGGGTACGCCGTTTCGACCAGCGTCTTACCGGTACCGAAGACGGTGTCGTCGGTCATCAAGCCGTTGTTCAACGCATCAGCCCGGATGTTGTATTTACCGGTCAGCTTGTTTTTGATTTTGGCGTGGTAGTTAAGGCCCAACGAGTCTTGGTCAGTCGGTTTCCAGACAACGCCAGTAAACCAGCCAACGGAGACGTTATCGACCTTGACGCGCATCAGCGCGCTGCCGACGCCCGACGGAAACGCCCCATTGCCCAAACCGGGAGAGACCGACGCAGCCGAAAACAGATCGATGTTCTGGCTGACGAAGCCTTGGCTACGCTGGACGATCATGCCACCACCGATGGAGAAGTCGTCACGCACTTTGAACGATAACGACCCCGTCAAGCCGACGGTTTCGATTTTGGTGTCGACGGCGAAGTCGCGAAACTTGGAGTTTTCATTCCAAGTGGTACGCATCCCTTGTGGCACGACCTGACTGAGGCCGAATGCAAAACGGTCACCCATCGGGATGACCAGAAAACCGGTCGGCAACCAGGCGGTGAAACCGCCCTGGCCACCGTCATTGTTGTTGACGACTGCCGTACTCGGATCAAAGCTGGCATCGGGCATCACGGCGGTATTGGAGACTGGGTTGCCGGCGTAGTCGTAAGCCTGGCCGCTGTATTTGATCTTCACACGCGCATAGTCGACGGTCTGTTGAACCACGGCTTGGTCAACAAATGCCATGGCCGCCGGGTTGTTGTAAGCAGAACTTGGGTCGTTCTTGAACAGAGAACCGCCGCCGAACGCCCGCCCCCACCCAGGGGCACCGTAAGTCGGCGTCGAGAAACCACCCGCCTGCACGGGCGCTGTCGTCATCAGCCCCCCCAGTAATGCCAGCCCCAGCAGTGTTTGAGCCTGTTGTTTCTTAGTGATCATGCGGCACTCCTTATTATTATGCGCTCCCGGTATTGCCGGGTTTCCACGTCAGCCGGCACCTCTTGCGAGACACCGGCCTTTCATCGGGAGATCAACCCTTTGTCCTGCGACGCGCGCCCTTTATGGGTTAACGGTCAGACCGGCGGCAGTAGTGGTCAGCGATACAATGTTGCAGCCGCCGCTCAGCGCCTGGTTAGCCGCGGTGAGGGTGTGAGTCGCAGCGTTCCAGGCCACACTGATGGTGGAAGGGCCGCAATCGGTGGCTGGGATAACGATGGACTTTTTGATGGTGTAACCCACGTTCTCCACCTGGCCTGTAGTGCCCGACAATGCGGTCAGCTTCCAGCCTGGCGACGGGATGCTTTTGAGGGTTGGCAACGAGCAGAGGCCACCACCGGTCAGGGCGGCATTGTTGATAGTGGCAACGCCGCCACTCACATTACCGCTGAAGGTAATACCGCACGTCACAGAGCCCCCGAATGAAGACGGTGACTGCACGACGATGGAGCCTGCGGTGGTGGTAAAAGGACCTTCCGGGCTGATCGAAGCCGCGCTGGCCAGCGAAGCAGCACCCATGCAAACAGTCAGAGCAGTCAACGACACGAGAGTTTTCAAGCTTTTCATTGTTTTTCCTCACATGTTATGGCGAGTCATTTCGCCAGGGGTAATGGCCATGATCGAGAGGTCACGGTGAAACTGCAGAACTTCCCTTCCCAGCCAAATCTCAATTCAATTACCGCACCGTTTATTCGACCACTTTGAAGGTCGGCGGCATCTTGATCGACACTGTCTTGATCGTGCAGTCTTCGCCAATCGGCACATTGACGGCTTCCAACTTGCCGGTGGCGTTATCCCAAGTACCGTCGGCGGTTGAAGGGCCGCACTTGCCGCCCAGGCCAAAGGCATGAACATCCACGCTGATCTTCGACATGGAGCCGCTCTTGGTATCCTTGGCAACTAATACCCAAGGCAAGTTGATGGCTTCGACGCGGCTGCACTTAAGGCCGCCGTCAAATTCAACTTTATCGACATTCACCGATGAACCATCGGCCGCGACCTTGCCAGCCACCTTGATGGTGCAGTCGGCGCTGATCAGCGCGCCCTTGGAAAAGCTGATCGGCCCCTGGGCCGTAAAGGCGCTGCCGGCAGGCTCTATACGCGCGGCCTGGGCCTGGTGGTAGACAATCAGGCCCAGGGCGGCCAATACGACATGGGCGGTGAACTTGGCAGGGCTTTGCATAATGTACGTCCTTCCCTTGAAATTATTGTTGTTCGGGTCAAACCACTTTCTTGCAACTAAACCGCTAAACCTTGGGCGATAAAAACCTGCGCGATACACAGATCCCGAGTACGCCCATCCTGTTTTTAATTCAGATCAAAACGGCCTGGCACTGTTGCTGTACTTCTCCAGGTACTTCAAACGTTGTGACGGTTGAAGGTTAGCCAGGCTGATATCACCGGCGTAATGATTGAGTACCCGATGGTCCATGCGGCGTCGCCACAAGTACGGCACATAGGCCCAGACAATCATGCTCGCGTAGCCATAAGGCAGTTGCGGCGACTCATCAAAGTGGCGCAACGACTGATAACTACGGGTGGGGTTAGCATGGTGATCGGAATGACGCTGCAGTTGGAACAGAAAGATATTGGTCACGATCCGATTGCTGTTCCACGAGTGCCGTGGCGAGCAACGCTCATAACGGCCGTTGGGCAACTTCTGGCGTTTAAGCCCGTAGTGCTCCACGTAGTTGACCACTTCCAGTAACGAGAACCCATAAATGCCCTGGATGATCAGGAACGGAATCACTGACGCCCCCAACCAGGCAATCATTGCGCCCCACAACACCACGCTGTACATCCAGGCGCTGAGCACGGCGTTCTTCCAGTGCAACGCCGGCAGGCCGAGTTTGCGCAGGCGTTCGCGCTCCAAGTTCCAGGCCGAGACGGCGCTGAACCACACCGAGCGCGGCAGGAACGCCCAGAAGCTTTCACCCAGGCGCGAGCTGGCCGGGTCTTCCGGCGTGGCCACGCGCACGTGGTGGCCACGGTTGTGTTCGGTGTAGAAGTGC
This sequence comes from Pseudomonas sp. ArH3a, assembly GCF_022648765.1. NCBI lineage: Bacteria > Pseudomonadati > Pseudomonadota > Gammaproteobacteria > Pseudomonadales > Pseudomonadaceae > Pseudomonas > Pseudomonas sp. ArH3a. Next base: position 3,163,763 of record NZ_CP080330.1, on the reverse strand, counting down.
CCGTAGAAGGTCGGCGCCAACGTAACTTTGGCCAGGAACACTTCCAGCGCCTTGGGCTTGTGCCCCAGCTCGTGGGCGGTGTTGATCGCAATGCCGGTGGCGGCACCGGTGGACATCGCCATGCCCAGGTAAGTGAACCAGGTGATTTCGCCGTGCAACTCGGTGCGTGCGGTCATAAACGCGGCGGTTTTGGCCAGCCAGCTGGATGGTTCGAGGGTGGCGGTGGCGTTGAGCAGGCCGCCGTTGATGATCCAGTCGATACCGCCGGCAGCCAGCCAGCCGGTGATCACCACGGAGGCGATCACAAACAGCACGCCGGTGTAGACGATCCAACGGTAATAGCTTTGCGATTCAAGGTTGCTGACGGCAGATTCGGGTGGGTTGCTGACGTCTTCGCCGAGCAGGCCGTCGATCAAGGGGATGAAACCAAAGATCACCAGTACGCCAACCCACCACAGTTGCTGCACGCCGGTGGTAATGGCCAGCGCGCCGGAAAGCAATGGGGTTGCCAGGGGCATGATGCCCAGCCACCAAAGGTGACGTTTGCCGTCGGCCCAGACGGTCGGAGTTACCAGAGTCTGATTCATGGCAGCCTCCGAACGAGACAGATTGGAGATGCGATAAAAGGCGTTTTTTTCATTATTTTATTCGCTCTTAGGCATTTCAAAAATCGTTTCAAATTTCACATTGAAATAATTTTTTTAAATAAATAGCGCGGAATCGTTAGGTCGTCAACTAGTTTCTCGAAGGCTTTTTGACGTGACCGGGCAGTCTCTTTTTCAGCCATCTGGTCAGGTGTCTAAAGCAGGCATCGACGCCGTTGAACCGCGAGTCGGGTAGCACAATTATTTACTCGCCAGGGCAAACGGCGGGTGCAACACGGTGGCACTTTCTACCGGCCTGACGCGCTTGGCGACCTGCTCCACCACCGCCACCACGCGCTCTGTGGCGGTGATCGGCAACATATGCCCACGGCCCTCCACCACCTGCAGCTTCAGCCCAGGCACCTTGCTGGCCAGGGCCTGGCCGTGCTTCTGGAAGTCCAGCACCTGGTCGCGCGCGCCATAGATCAGGCCGATCGGCAGGGTCAGTTGCGGGTAGCGCTTGACCATGTCCGGCAGGTGATCGTTGACCGTGTTGATCTCGGTGGAGGCGGCGTAGAAGTTGGTTGGGCGCATACCCAGCAACCCGCCACCGCGCGTGGCGAAGTCCGCCGGCGCGGCATCAGGGGCGAACACGCCCTTCACGACCGAACCTTTGGTCAGCAGGCCAACGGGCATGGTCAGCGTGTGTGACACCCAGCGCCGCAACCACGCCGGGCGCACCGCCAGGGACAGGAACACCAGCGGCAGCAGGCGCTGGGGATGGGTCAGCGGCGCCACCAAGATCAACCCGGACACCGCGTGGGGATGGTCAAGCGCCAGCGCTAAAGCAAGCGCCCCGCCGAGGGAATGCCCCAGCACCAGCGGTTTATCCAGGTCCAGGGTCTTGATAAACGCAGCGATTTGCCGAGCCTGGCCCGGCAGGTCTGCCGCCGTGCCGTTGTGGCGCGTGGAATAGCCCGACCCCGGACGATCCAGCGTGATCACCCGAAAATGCTCACGCAACTGGCCGGACAAGGCATACGTCAAGTTGCGACTGCTGCCCATCAGCCCGTGAATCATCACCAGCGGCGGGCCCTTGCCTTCCTCTACATAATGAAAGCGCTCGCCATCGACCTCGACAAAACGCCCGTTGATCGGCACACGGGCTTCTATGCGCCGTGTCATCCAGGCACTGAAGCCCCATAACACCACGCTCGCCCCCACCAATACGCCCGCAGCGACAACCCATTCAACCGCCATAGCTCGGCCCTCTGCTTCCCTGCTGCTGGCGACCCGACCGGTATTGATCAAGGCCTCAGCCATCGTCCACACCTTGGACCTAAACTTCATGCAACCCGTGCTCGTCCGTCGGACAAGTCGCACATGAGGAACAAGGTCCTAGCGTAGGCGATATTTTCAGGTAGATTATTTAAAATCTTTTTTAAAATAATTAATTCATTTTTCCTTTGCAATGGTGTTCTATCTAAAAGACAAAACAAAAACAGGAGCACATCTGATGCCCAAGAGGGACAACTCATGAATGCCCACAGCGACTCAATCGACATCGCCATCATCGGTTCAGGGTTTGCCGGCCTGTGCATGGCGATCAAACTCAAGGAAGCCGGGCTCACCGACTTCTTTGTCGCCGAACAGGCCGCCACCCTCGGCGGCACCTGGCGCGACAACCATTACCCGGGTTGCGCTTGCGATGTGCAGTCCCACGTGTACTCGTTTTCGTTTGCACCAAACCCGGACTGGACCCGCCAGTTCGCGCCCCAGGCAGAGATCCGCGCGTACCTGGAGCAATGCGCACAGCGTTTCGAGCTGGCGCCCTACCTGCGTTTCGGCATGGGCCTGCAACGAGCAGTGTTTGATGAGCAGCAGCAACGCTGGCAATTGAGCTTCAGCGATGGCCGCCAAGTCAGCGCGCGGGTGCTGGTGTCGGGCATGGGCGGCTTGTCGCGCCCGGCGCTGCCGGATATTCCTGGGCTGGACAGCTTCAAGGGCAAAAGCTTCCACTCCCAGCACTGGGATCATGACTATTCATTGAAAGGCAAACGCGTGGCGGTGATCGGCACCGGCGCCAGCGCTATCCAGTTCGTACCGCAGATCGCGCCGCAGGTGGCGCACCTGGACCTGTTCCAGCGCACGCCGCCGTGGATCATGCCCAAGCCCGACCGCAAGATTTCGCGCCTTGAGCGCTGGGCCTTCAAGCACCTGCCCTTCACCCAGCGCCTGGTGCGCGGGGCGTTTTATTGGGCGCTGGAAGGCCGCGTGGTCGGCTTTGCCCTGCACCCACGGCTGATGAAGATGGTGCAGAAAATCGCCCTGCGGCACCTGCGCAAACAAGTGGCGCGCCCTTCCCTGCGTAAAACCCTGACGCCGGACTACACCATCGGCTGTAAGCGCGTGCTGATCTCCAATGACTATTACCCGGCGTTGTCACGCAGCAATGTCGAGGTGGTGACCGACAAGGTGCTGCGCATCGAAGCTGACGGTGTGATCACCGCCGACGGCATCAAGCACCCGGCCGACTGCCTGATTTTCGGCACCGGGTTCCAGGCCACCGACCCGCTGCCCCGCGATTGCATCATCGGCCGCGACGGCATCGACCTGATGGATGCCTGGCGCGATGGCGCCCACGCCTACAAAGGCACCACGGTGCCGGGCTATCCGAACCTGTTCCTGATTGTCGGGCCGAACACCGGCCTTGGGCATAACTCGATGATTCTGATGATCGAAGCCCAAGTCACCTACATCCTCGATGCCATTGAGCACATGCAGCGCCAACGCATCGCCACCGTGGACGTCAAACCCGCCGTGGAGCTGGCCTACAACCAGCAGTTGCAAGCCAAGCTCAAGCGCACCATCTGGAGCACCGGCGGTTGCCAGAGCTGGTACCTCGACCCGCGCACCGGCAAAAACACCACCCTGTGGCCCGGCTCGACCTGGCGCTTCAAGCAGGTCACGCGGCACTTCGCCCTCAAGGACTACCTCGCCCACCCACTGCCTGCGCCGACACCTCGCGCGGTTCCGGCGCCCCACTCCACCGCAGAAGGCAGCCTGTCATGAAGTCATTCAACGGCCGCGTAGCGGCCATCACCGGCGCGGCGTCCGGCATGGGTCGCGCACTGGCACTGGCGCTCGCCCGCGAAGGTTGCCACCTGGCCCTGGCGGACAAGAACAGCCAAGGGCTGGAACAGACCTTGGCGCTGATCAAGACCTCGACGCTGGCGCCGGTAACGATCACCACCCAGGTGCTGGATGTGTCCGACCGCCAGGCCATGCAGGATTGGGCGGCACGCTGCGTGGCGGATCACGGCCAGGTCAACCTGATCTTCAACAACGCCGGCGTGGCGCTGTCGAGCACCGTCGAAGGCGTGGACTATGCCGACCTCGAGTGGATCGTCGGCATCAATTTCTGGGGCGTGGTGCATGGCACCAAGGCGTTCTTGCCGCACCTCAAAGCCAGCGGCGACGGCCATGTGATCAACACCTCCAGCGTGTTCGGCCTGTTCGCCCAGCCTGGCATGAGCGGCTACAACGCGACCAAATTTGCGGTGCGCGGCTTTACCGAATCCCTGCGCCAGGAACTCGACCTGCAACGCTGCGGGGTGTCCGCCACCTGCGTGCACCCCGGCGGTATTCGCACCGATATCTGCCGCAGCAGCCGTATCGACGCGAACATGACCGGCTTTCTGATCCACAGCGAGCAACAGGCCCGCGCCGACTTCGAAAAGCTCTTCATCACCGACGCCGACCGCGCCGCCAAGGTCATCCTGCAAGGCGTGCGCAACAACAAACGCCGCGTGCTGATCGGCCGCGATGCGTATTTTCTCGACCTGCTCGCCCGCTGCCTGCCCGCCGCTTATCAAGCCCTGGTGGTGTTCGCCAGCAAGCGCATGGCGCCCAAACAGCGCACGCCGGTGTTTGAAACCAACGACGAACCTCGTCTCTAAACAGGAGCACGTACGATGCTACCCATCCGTCGCGATATCCGTTTTGCCTTGCCTGCCGAGCGCATCAAGGACTGGCATGAACAAGGCCCGTTCATCACGCACTTCTTCAACGCGTTGTCGCTGCTGTTTCCCCAGGGCGAGCTGTTTTTCATGGACAGCGTGCGCCACTACCGCGATCGCATCGACGACCCTGAGCTTAAAAAAGAGATCCAGGGGTTTATCGGCCAGGAAGCCATGCACAGCCGCGAACACGTGGCCTACAACGATCATTTGCAAGCCGCGGGCCTGCCGGCGCACACCCTGGACCGACGCCTGAAATTCATCCTCGACCTGCAGAAAAAACACCTGCCGCCCTCGTTCAACCTGGCGGTCACCATCGCGCTTGAGCACTACACGGCGATGCTCGCGGAAATCCTGCTGAGTGACCCTTCGCGTTTTGGCCAATCACTCAAAGGCTACCAGCAGATGTGGCACTGGCACGCCCTGGAAGAAACCGAACACAAAGCCGTGGCGTTTGACGTGTGGAACACGGTGATCAAGCCGGGGCCTGGGCGCTACCTGTTGCGCACCGGCACCATGCTCGTCACCAGCGTATTCTTCTGGCTGGTGGTACTGGATTTCCACCTGCGCCTGCTGATTGCCGACCGCAAGGCTGGCGGGCACGTGAAGGGCTTCTGGCGCATGCTCAAGTTTCTGTACGGCCCCAAGGGCGTGTTCCCGCGCATGCTGCGGCCGTGGCTGCACTACTTCAAACCGGGCTTTCACCCCTGGGACCACGACAACCGCGCGCGCTTGGCGGGGATCGATCGGTTAGTCGAAGAGATCGAACAGACCCAGCGCGAATACGCGGCGCAGCCGGGTTAAACCTGAGCAGCCGCGCGTTCGCGCACAAAGCGCTGCAACTGATCGCCGGGCAGTGCCTTGCTGAAAAACCAGCCCTGAATGAACAGCTCAGTGCCGGTATTCAAAAACGCCAACTGCTCGGCGGTCTCTACGCCTTCGACCACCACGCCCAGGTTCAGCGCCTCGCAGAAACGCAGCATGCCGGTCAGCACCTGGGCGCCCTTAGGGTCGCGCTGGGCCACCACGAAGCTGCGGTCGATCTTGATGAAATCCACCGGAAACTGGTGCAGATAACTCAAGGCGGAAAACCCGGTGCCGAAGTCGTCGATATACACCTTGGCGCCAATGGCCTGGAGTTTCTGGATGGTCTGGCGCGTGGCCTGGACATCGCCGACCAGCGCGTCTTCGGTGATTTCCACCGACACCTGGCCATGGGCCTGGGCGAGGATCTCCACCAGGCGATCCGCGTAGGCAGCGTCCGTCAGCGTGGCGCTGGAAACATTGATGGTCATCGGCAAAGCAAAGCCCCCCTTGCGCCACTTTTGGTACTGGCGCACCGCCTGGGACGCCACCCACACATCCACGTCCGGCATCAACCGCGCCTGGGCCAACCACTGCAGGAACTCCCAAGGTGAATGCACCGTGCCCTGGCTGTCCCGCGCGCGCATCAGGGCCTCGCACCCCGTGCACAGGCCGGTGCGGGTAGAGATTTGCGGTTGAAATTCGAGGTAGAACTCGTAGTCGCTGATCTGCTGGATGCGGCTCAGCGCCACGGCCTGTTGGGCCAGGATCTTGTGCGACGCCAACACCGCGTCCAGCGCCAACAGGCGGCCTTTCTCTTCGAGGCCACGGAAGGTCATGTCCAGCGATTTAAGGTAAACCGTGCCGCCCTCGCTGGACTGGCGGTGAATCGCGCGTACGTACGGCGCGTACACCAGCGTGCCGAGGCCCAATAGCGCGACTTGCAGCACCACTGCCGCCACATCGCCATGGGTGCTGAGGTAGGCATTGAGCAGCACCGGCGCGGTAAACGGCACACTGGCCACCGCCGGTGAGACCCAGCCCAGTTGCACCACCGCCAACGCCACCATGGTGTTAAGCGCCGGCACCAGCAAAAACGGGATGAACAGACGCGGGTTAAGGATGATCGGCAACCCAAACAACAGCACTTCGCTGACGTTGAACAACGACAGCGGCAGACTGGCCATCGCCAGCAAACGCATGGACTGGCTTTTAGAGCACAGCAGGATCGCCACCAGCAGGCACAACGCCCCGCCGGAGCCACCGATAAACGCGAAACTGCCCAGCAAGCCACTGTTGAGCAGGTACTTGATCGGTTCACCGGCCGCCAAGGCCGCACCGTTAAGCACCACCGCCTGGTCGAGTACATCGAACAACGGCTGCATGGCGTACACACCGTGAATGCCGAAAAACCACAGCAGCGAATTCATCAAGGTCACAAACAAGCCGCTGCCATACGGCGTTTGCAAGGCGTCGAGCACCTGCGGGCCTTGCAGTTGCGCCACATAAGGGATTTGCAGCAGCAACGACAGAATGACCACCAGCAACAAGGCGGTGATGGCGCCGGGCACCACCATATTGATGGTGCCGCGCAGGTTGTGGCCGACCAGGTCCTCGTTGACCAGACGCGTCCACCGAAACCGATGCAGCCAGGCAATCGCCGGCACATTGAGCAGCGGCGAGGCGATGGCGATAAACAATACAAAGGTGGCCGAAGCGCGCGGGTAATCACGCAACACAAACGTGGCGACCACCACATGGGCCAGGCACAAAAACGCGACGGGCAATTGGGGCAGGCGGTGCTGGATCGCCAACATATAACCAATCGAGGCAGCGACCAGCAGCGGGATCACTGAGCTGATTTGGTTGTGCAGCCCAGACAGAAAGGCCACCACCTGCGGATCGACCCCCAGCACCCTGGCGCATTCGGAAAGGATCAGGAACCCGGCCGACACCAGCAGGCACGGCAAAATCCACAACAAGCCTTCACGGATGGCACGCAACGATTCGGTGCTGGCCAAGGCAGCCAGACGTTGCGTGAGGAAAAGTTTGAACAGCGTTTGCGCCATGCTCCGTCCCTCTGTTCCTCTGCCCATCGCTCTGTGCCTCTGCGCCCATGGTAGGCAAGCCCGAAAACCCTGGTTAACGCTACACGCCCTGATAGCCTGCGCGAAAGGTTTTTACCGGCTCGTCAGTAATTATTTAGAATTGATTTTGCCCGTTGATGCTTGTCGGTTACCGAGTGTTAGCCCATCCTTTGCCGCGTGACTCTCGAACGGACCCGAGCTCAGGCCTTGCTCCGTGTGCATTCTGCGACACCAAGGAGCTTGGCGATGCGCCCCATCCTGCCCCTCATGAGCTGCGCGCTGCTGGTTTTTTCGAGCTGCGCCGTCAACGCCGGCGTTGAGCAATTTCCCGACGCCCAAGCCAGTGACCCCGCCCGCCTCAAGTGGATGGTCGGCGCCCCGCCGCCGCCGGACAAAACCCTGCGTTTTGAAGATGGCAGCTACTTTCGTTTCCCGGCCTTGCGCTGGAGTGTGGCGAACTTCCGTCAGCTGATGCCGACCGTCAATGTGTCGCGGGGGCTCGGTGCTGCATCGGCGCTGCCGCAGCGTATTGACCCGCGCATCGAAGCGCTGCCCATAGTGCCCATCGGCGCCGACCAACCGCTGACCTGGCGCCAGACGCTGGAGGCCACCTACACCGACGGTATCGTGGTGTTGCACCGAGGGGCCGTGGTGTATGAGCGCTACTTCGGGGTACTCAAGGAAGACGGGCAACATGCGGCCATGTCCGTGACCAAATCAGTAGTCGGCACACTGGGCGCGATGCTGGTGGCCGACGGCACCCTCGATGCGGGTAAAAAGATCGCCGACTATGTGCCCGAACTGGCCCAGTCCGCATTCGGCAGCGCCACGCTGCGGCGGGTATTGGACATGACCACCGGCCTTGACTACAGCGAAGACTACGCCGACCCCAACGCCGGGATCTGGGCGTACCTCCAAGCCGGTAATCCGCTGCCCAAGCCCAAGGACTACATGGGGCCGCGCAACTACTTCGAGTTCCTGCAAACCGTCAAGCCACGCGGCGAACATGGTCATGCGTTCAGCTACAAAACCGTGACCACCGACGTGCTCGGCTGGGTGATCGCCCGCGCTACCGGGCGCAATGTTGCACAGTTGCTCAGTGAACGCATCTGGAGCCGGCTGGGCAGTGAGCAGGACGCGTATTTCAGCGTCGACTCCATCGGCACACCCTTCGCCGGTGGCGGCTTGAACGCAGGCCTGCGGGACATGGCGCGCTTCGCTGAAATGTTGCGCAATAACGGCCGCGTCAACGGCGAGCAAATCGTCCCCGACAGCGTGGTGAAAGACATTCGCCAAGGCGGCGACAAGCACGCGTTTGCCCAGGCCGGTTACAGCCAATTGAAAGGTTGGAGCTATCGCAACATGTGGTGGGTAACCCACAACCCGGATGGCGCGTTCATGGCCCGTGGCGTGCATGGCCAAAGTGTTTACATCGACCCGGCGGCCGAAATGGTGATTGTGCGCTTCGCCTCCCACCCGGTTGCGGCCAATGCCGCGAATGACGGGGTGACGTTGCCGGCGTATGAGGCAATCGCGCGCTACTTGATTGCAAACCCAGGGGCATGACCCCATTGAGTCAATTCACTTAAACGGGAGCAAGCCCTTGTCAGAACCCGGTGATAATCACCAACGTGCCCTGGATCGGTTCTTAAGCGAACATCCGGATGTGGCCACGCAGCTCGATACCCTCAACCCCTTGGCCGCGCAGGCCAAGGGTGAAACCCAGGCGCAGTATCGTGCCGAACGCCTGCACGAAGCCTTCGAGGCCGAGGCTGAGCACCAGGGCCTGTTTGCCTGGGAGCTGACCCTCAAGTTGACGGCCGAGACCCCCGAAGCCTTCGAGGCCCAACGCCTGGAAGTGCACAAGGAAGTTGCGCAGATGGCGGGGTTGAGCTGGGCTGAATACTGTCAACTGCATGGCTTGGCTGGGTGAGTTATTGCCTACAAGTACCAGGGACGTCGTGTGTACCCCATCACCTCGCGCAATTGAGCAACGGTGATGGTTCGGCGTTCGGGGTCAACTGCCAAGGCGGTGCGTAACGCAGGCCAGCAATGCCTGGGTAGGTGCCGAGGCCGCGTGAGTCGTTGCGTAAGCTGACGCTCGCCAAGGCGTTTCCCGTTGGCCAGTTCGTACACGATGCACGCCACGCCATAGAGGTCGGCGGCCGCGGTCAATTCATCGCCGGCGAGTAATTCCGGCGCTGCGTAAGCGCGTGTCCAGGCAGTGAAACGGTTGCGACTCAAGCTCGGCAAACCTGCCGCCACCTGTGCTTGGGCATGCCCCAAACCAAAATCGAACAAGCGCACACCCTCTTCGCTCACCATGACGTTGGCGGGCTTGATATCGCCATGCAGTACATTTTGCTGATGGGTGTAAACCAGCGCATCGAGCAACTGTAGCGCCATCGGTTGTAATTGCGGCCAGGTCAAGCCGCTGGGCCACTGCGGCAACAGTCGATCCAGGGTGACGCCGTGCATCAACTCCATGGTGAAAAAAGCGCACCGGCCAGGGGTGTCCACCTCGAACGAAAACACCCTTACCACGCCTTCATGGCGCAGGCTGCGGGTCATGGCGAACTCGCTGTACAGCAGCACATGCGCATCCGGGCATTCGGAAAACGTTTCGCCCAGCAGCTTGAGTGCCACGCTTGCGCTGGGCTCGCCAAATTGCTCGTGCAACAGATCTCGGGCGCGATACACCACACCCATTCCGCCCCGGCCCAACTCGCGTTCAAGGTGATAGCGCCCAGCGAGCAAACGGGGTGGGGCCGATACCTCACTCATGGCTGCACAACCACTGCGGTCAAATCGTCACGCGCCGGTGTAAGCAACACCGCCGTAAATAATTGGTCCACCATTTGTTGCGGCGTCCCCGCGCTTAACGCCCGACCCAACTCCCCATGGCTGAGTGCCTGATACAGGCCATCGCTGCACAAAAGAAACACATCCCCTGGCTGGGTGCCGAGCTCCAGCACTTCAAGCTGCAACGACGCACAGGCCCCGATAGCACGGGTCAACGCTCGCGCATCAGGGTGTGCCTGGGCTTGGTCCACACTCATTTGACGCTCAGTCATGAGGCGCTGAAGCAGCGAGTGGTCCCTCGACAACTGGTAGAGGCGCTGCCCGCGCCACAGGTAGCAACGACTGTCGCCTGCCCACACACACGCCGCACGCCCCTCCTCAAGCAGCAACGCCACAACGGTGCTGCCCATAGTTGCAGCGGAACGGGTGCCGACACTCTCCAACCGCTGGTTCACAGCTTGCAGCCGTTGCCGAGCCGCGTTGACACGTTGGTCGAGGGAACCCTGGGCTTTCAACGCGGCAAGACTGCTGATCACCCACTGACTGGCCACATCGCCGTCCCGGTGCCCACCCATGCCGTCCGCCACCGCCCAGCAGCCCTGCTGCGGGCAGTCGAGGAAGGCATCTTCGTTACGCGACCTGGTCTTGCCCCGCTGCGTACGCCCGGCACTGTGAACCTGCATGGGCATCACAGTTGCTCCGGCAGGCGAAAGGTGCGCCACGCCTCCATGTCAAACGGGCTGGGAGTACGTGGGCTCGTGAGCAGGTAATTGGCGCGCAAACCGGCAAGGTCCGCCTTGTAGAGCTGCGCATTTCGCCCGCTCGCAGGCTCTTTCTGCAACAAGTCGAAAAACCTGAAGAGCGACCAGGCCCCGGTATTTTTCTCGATGCCCAATGGCCGTTGCTCGGTCCCTCTTTCCACAACCAGGCTGGTACGGCCATTGTCTGCATCCGTGGGCCAATCAAACGCCATAGGCACGATCGGGCCATGCCGATACTCCAGCTGCCTCTCGCCAAAGCGCAGGGTCGCGCGGCTGACCGATTGATCCAGGCTGTAGGGCGCCAAGGTGAACCGAACCGACAACCCACTGTGCTCCTCGTTGAAAAACGCGCGGCGGATAACCTCGGCTTTCGTCAATTGGTCCAGCAACGAACGCGATATTGGCAAGCTAATGCCATCCAGGCCACGCAGCCGGTACCGGTTGCCGTCGGCGCTGATGAAAGGCCGCAGATAGCCGTCATAAAAACCCGCCATCACCCCATTGGGCTTGAAGAATTCCTGGAAATCGTTGACAGCCACCTCACTGGCGGCGTGGGCACTGAAGGGATAACGCTCGCGAATCGCCTTGGCGTAGAGGCCGTGCACCTCGTTTTGATAGCGCTGGTTGATGTGCACATAGGCGCCTTCCAACAGGTGGCGCCAACTGTCGTCAGCCATCCCCTCAAACCAACCGGCGAGTGGCAGCGGTAGACGTGCAGCAGCGTCACGCAGGTCGCCCAAGGCATCCTGTTGCCCCTCCATACGCCGCTTTACCCGTTTGAACGCGGCCTGCTCAGGTGAACTCTCGCGGTTCAGCGCCGCCAGTTGCAGGTGCAATTCGTCGAGCAAACGCAGCGCCCGGGTCAACTCGACACCCGGGTTCTGCTGCTCATCGAGCAACTGGTGCAACGGCTCAAAACGCCGTTGCAACGCACGTCGGGCAGAGTCAGGCACGGCCGCCACCCACCCATCGGCTACCGCCGCCTGGGCGAGCACGCCTGATTCGCTCGCCTTCGCGGCCGCCTTGCCCAAAAGCTCTGGGGCGGGCAGTAGGCGCGTATTTTCACGCAGTAGCAGCAAAAGCTGCATCAATGGCGACTGTGCCGATGTGAGGCTCGCCAGTTGTTCGGCATCTTGCTTGAGGCTGTCAGTCGGTTGCAGCCTGACTCGCCCGAGGGCGCTGCTCCAGGCATCGGCATACTCACTGAAATAGCGCTGCTGGAGCTCAATCATCAGCCGACGCAAATCCATGACACTCAGGTCAGTGCCCTCGCCCAACACCCAGTTATCCTGCGCGATGGCATTCACCAGCCTGGGGCCTTGTGCCTCGAAGTACTGCACGTAACGCTTTGTATAAAAGCCCGGAATCGGTGGATCAACAGCGGTGAATACCTTGCCCTCGGCAAGACGCAGGGGTTCCAGGTTGCGCGACTGCTCGCGCAGCACGCGGTAAACCACATCCGCCAATGACTCACCGCGCAGTTTTTCACGCGCTGTCGCCACCAGCGTTTCATCAAGCGGCGTTGCAAACGGCTGTTCAAGCAGCCGTGCCAAGTGTTGATTCAAGCGTGTTTGCGTCGACGTATCACCCTCATAACGCGCCGACCAGTGATCTGCCATTCGCTGCGCCAGCCACTCGGTGTCGCGGCGCTCACGCAGGTTGAGCATCAGGTAGGCACGTAGGCTTTCCAGCAGCCGTTCACGATCACCCAGGTTTGCACGCACTTGCTCCTCGAGCTGTGCCGTTATCTGAGCCAGTAACGGCTGTAGCAGCGCCCGCTCATAAGCGCGGGCCAGCAATGGCCGGCTGGCCTCACCTTGATACAGGCCGGCGCGCTCGGTAAACGGGACATCGTTGACCGGTGGAAACACCTGCGTCGCGGCCAAGCGAGCATCCAACAGTGCCAGGGTCTGGTCGGCATCCAACGAGGCGAGCGACGGGTGTTCAGCGAATGCCTCCAGCTGTGCCAAGCGCTGTTGGTTGACTGAATAACTGTGGGTCCACAACCATCCGGCCCCACCGATCACACAGGCCATGGCTAAGGCCTGCAACCCTTGGCGCCAACGAATGCGCCGCTGCTCCTGGGTCTGCAAGCCGGCAAGGTCGGCTTCGGCAAAGATCACACGACTGAACAAGCCTTGGATAAAGTGGCTGCGCCTGTCGCCGGCACAGGTCAGATAGAACCCGCGCAAACCATTGATACGCTGGTAACGATGCGCGGAAAAAGCCGATTCGACGAACTGGCACAAACGCTCGCCAAGCTGAGCGGCGTGCTGGGGAAAATCCAGCATACGCCCACGGCGCTCGACGCTGCGTTCCTGATGCAATCGCATCACCAGCTCAGCATTCACACCTTGCAGCAGTGTCTCGAAGGACTGGCGCACTTGTGTGATCTCAATGCCCACCGTCCCAGTGTCGAAGAACTGACCGAGCACGCTTTCGGCATCCTCTCCCGGGGACGCATCAAAGAACTCGGCGAACCCTGAGACCCGGTCAGCCTGAGTCAACACCAGATAGATCGGTACATCCACATGCAATGTCTGCTGGACTTCCTGCAAGCGGGAATGCACATCCCGGGCATGCAGGTCCAGATCGTGTTCATTGCGGCTCAACAGCGTGTCCACCGATACCGTCACCACCACACCGTTGAGTGGGCGTGCCCGACGGCGTGACCTGAGCAGGCTCAACAACACCGACCAACCTGCGGCATCCACCGCATTGTCGGGTTGCGTCAGGTAGCGCCCCGGGGTATCGATGAGTACACCTTCGTCAGCGAAATACCACTGGCAATGAGCAGTGCCGTGCGTCGGCATCGCCTCACCTTGAGCCAGCGGCGACTGCAAGCCGGCTGCCGCCAATAGATGCGTCTTGCCGCTGCCCTGTTCGCCGATCAACAAATACCAGGGCAAGTCATTGCGCCAACGCTCGTTGCGCCCTGCGTAACGACGCGTGGTTTTCAGCCTTTGGACTGCCTCCTTGAAACGACCGCGTACGTGTTTCTGCTCGTCTTCCACCCAGCCCACTGGCTGATGGTGAACGTGGCTGTCAGGGCTCTTGAGCCCTGCCGCACGGTGTCCACCTGCGACGACCATCGCCAGCCCCCACAGCAGAAACAGCACACTGATGGTGACCAGCCGATCAGCCGGGTCTTGCCAGAACCGGTAATCATCCACTGCCAACAGCGGCCCCAAAAACCACACCAACACTGCACAGGCGAGCACCAGTAACAGGCTCCAGACCCAAATCCTGCACAGCACGGTGCCCGCGCCCTTGAAGAATGCGTTCATTCATTGCTCCCAGCGTTTACAAGGGCGTCTGAGTCAGTGTCGACGCCGAAGGTTGAAAGAGTTGCAGCGCGTTCGTAGCCTGTTGGCTCAACGTCCAGGCAAACCCTGCATACATCGCCAGCACACAGGCCAAGGTGAGAACCGCGACCCAGGTGGCAGAAATGACGCGCAGTCGCGTACGTCGCGTTTGCCTGGCTGCGGGCGCCACGCGTTGCGAGGGCGGCTCACCCCGCACCTGCCGTATCTGCCGATACAAGGCGTCGCGTACGCTTTCAAGTTGCGACGCGCCTCGTTCCATGATGCGGTACTTGCCTTCAAAGCCGATGGACAGGCACAGGTACATCAGCTCCAGCATCGCCAAGTGCTTGACCGGGTCGCGTGACAGTCGCTCCAATAGCTGGAAGACCTTCTCCCCGCCGAAGGTTTCGTTGTGAAAACGACTCAACAGGCTCATCCTCGACCAGTCGCTACGAGTGCCCCACGCGGTGGTCACCACGGCTTCATCCACCACGCTGCATAACACGTAGCGTGCCGAGATAACCTGGCTGTTCTCGACACCGCACTGCAATGCGCGGGTTTCAAATTGCGTGACCGCCGATGACAGGCGGTCGTTGATCGCGCCCAGCCCTTCGCGACCGGTGCAGCCCTTGAGCTGAACCACCTGCGACAGTAACGCCGAGGCCGCCGCTACGAGGGGGTTGAGACCGATCTTGAAGCTGCGCGTATCCTGTACGCGGGCGGCATAGATCATCCGGTCTTCCAACTGCTCAAAGCGCGGCGGCGTAGGGAAGTCCGTTACCGGCCCCTGGCTCGGGCCACGGCCCTCATGGTCGAGCAATACGGTTTTTTCATCCTGCGGATATTCACTGTCCATAGCATTCAGTTCCTGATGGCCCAGAAGTTGAGTTCAAGCGCTGAAAATTCACCGCCCACATGGAAGGCGAAACCACCCGACTGCTCCAACTGAGTGATATCGCGGGCACTCAGGTCGAGCATGAAATAGGTTTTGGCGGCATGGAACGGAATCTGTCGCGGCGCCACCGGTAGCGGTTTGACCTTGATACCCGTCAGGTGCAGGTTGACCAGCTCGCGTATGCGTTCCACCGGCCCAACCTTCAAATGCGCCGGCAAGCGATGGCGCAACGCCTCCGAATCACACTGTGCAGTGGCCGCAAGAATGAAGGTTGCGCTGCCCAGTAGCTTCAGATCGCTCACCGGGCATACCAACACCCCGTATTGGCGCTGCTGCAGGCTCAACTCGATGGCGTGTTGCTCCAGCACCATCGACAGCACGTCACGCACGCCCACCATCAGCGCACGAAAACTTTCAGCCTGGTCGCCATGCCGGTAACGCACCTCCAGGTGCGCTCGCTTGCTGTCGCTGGCGAACGTGGAGAGCTCACCAAACATTGCCAGCAGCGCTCGGAACAACGCTTCCGGGCGGACCTGGGCCTGGCTCAGGTAGTGACGTAGTTCCAGCTCAGTACGGTTGATCAACTGCAACATCAGGAAGTCTGCGACTTCCGAGCCTGCGGCCGTCCCCTCACCGCGAATACGCGCCGCGATGGCATCTCCACGGTTGGCAAGCAGGCTGATCACCTCCTTGAGGCATGACGACACATAGCCATTACCCTGAAGAAAAATGAACGTTGGCGTGAAGTCCGCGTCAAGGCTCACGCCGCCTTCATCGGTGGCCCCCACGACTTGCGCAACCTTGAGTTTGACCAAGCCCTGGTCAGCGGGCGGGTCGCCCAATACAAGACGCAGGTCAGGACGCGCGCAACTGATGCGGCAACGGGTATCGACACCCGCATTTGAATCACCCACCTCGATATCACAGGCCAGGTAGCGTGCCAGGACATCGATCTGCTGCTGCCCGCGAACCTCGACCTGATTACCGGTGGCCAACGGCAACGCCAAGTAAATCGCTTGCTTGCCTGAATTCGCTGGCACTTGCAGAACCAAGGGTTCCATTGCCCCGCTCAGCTCGAACAGGCTGCCGTCCGGCAAAACGCCAGAGGCCTGGTTGACCACCACCTTGCCAAAATTGAGGTACTGCAAGTCAACCTCAAGCGTAAGGAAGCCCCAGGCGTCACTGGCGAGCAAACGGGTTTGATTGAGCTGTTGCTGGTAATAACGGTCGTTGTGCTGCAGATGCTGAGGCCTTAACAACATGCCTTCCTGCCAAACAACTTTATGAACGTGCATATCACTCTGCCTCGCTGTCTGGCGTGGGGGACGCGAGGCGAATGCCGGTCTGGTCCAGCACGAGGTCGGCCAGGGTCAACTGCTGGGGCGTCACAGGTAAAACCCAACGCCATTGAACATGGGGCAAATCTCGATAAGCCGCCAGCACGCCTACAAAGCGCGTTTGAGGTTCGAGCCTGAGCTTGAGCGCCAGGCGTTCACCCGGGCGCAGCTCAAGTTCCTCGCTGCCCAGCCAGTCCCTGGGCAGTGCTTGTTCAGCATTGCTGTACAGGCTGAAGAAGTCGGCATTCTCAAAGGCCACGGGATGGCGCAACTCAAGCAGGTGTACCACCACCGGCGAAGGTCGACCGTGCAGGTCGGGGTTGACGTGATCACCGGCGGTCAGCGCCACGTCCAATTTGGTTAACGTAGAGAACGGCGATACTGCGCTGCAGCCGGCCAACAGGCCGAGCAGGAGCAGCATTGACGCAAGGGTCACTCGATACATAACTCTCATCCTGGATAATCGACGTGCAGCGTTGAAATCAAGCGAACCTGCTCTTCGTAGGCTTTGGCGAAGTCGCCGCCTGACAAGTCATCGTTGAAAGGCTCATCCTCGATCAAGCGCTGGTAGTGACGCTGATACGCTCGCCAGTGCCCACCGTCGGTGGAAAACCGCGGCCGCTTAGCCTGGTAGTCGAAGCACATCAGCAAATGCCCCGGCGCAAAGGCGCTACGTGTGTTGCGCAGCGCACTGCGACAGGCGGCCATCAATGCAACCTGATGGGCCTGCAAATCCCGGTAAACATGGGTAATGGCCTGTTCGGCAGGCAAATAATCGGATTCCCCCGGCCCTAGCAGCGCCGCCAATGCAGCAGGGGTGTCGACGTGCGCCTTCAAGGGGTTGCGGTGCTTGTGCTGGGCGTCGACAAGCGGCACGCCTAGCTCACGCTTAAGCTCTTCACAGGTATGCAGACTTTGTTGCAACCCCTCGACGCCCATGCGAAGCAGGCGCGCCACCTTGATCGCCAAGGCTTCTCGGGCGTCGCCGTCCAGCGTGTCCAGGCGCATGCCCAGGGCTGCCGCGAACTGTTCCCAAAAGGCCTCATTGGCAGGCATCGACGGCGTGACGCAAGGCATCGAAGATGTTTGCACAACGGGTTCGGCCCGTCGGGCTATCGTCAGGTGGTCTCTGCTGGCCGCGTTGTGCTCCGGCCACGTTCCAGGCACGTCAATACCCTCCTCCAATGCCGCCAACTCCGGCGAGCGAGTCTGGCGCTGATGCTCCAAATCGAGCGATTGAATGGGGTCCAACGCCAGGAATGCGTCATCGGGGATCGTTGCACACGTGACATCGTAGGGCTCATCACGAGACGGCGCGTGCGTGATCAAACGCGCACGTATCGCAAACGGTCCCAGCTCAAATACCTCGCCATCACCGATCAATCGCGCCTGCCCTTTGCGCAGACGCTCGGCACTGCCTGCCACACCGATGCCGTTAGTGCTGATGTCGGTCAAAAAGTACCGACCTTCGCGGTAAGCGACCAACCCATGGTGGCTGGAAAGCAGGCGATTGGCATCCGCAATCACCCAGTCACAACCCGCCCCGCGGCCAATCACGCCACCGCCCTCGTCGAACATTTTGCGCGCCGATGCTGCAGGGTTAACGCCCTCGGCATCACAGACCTCGAATATGAGTTGCATGTCTGGCTCCCCTATTTACTGGCCACGGGTGACCATCTTCGGCTCACCCAGCGGACGGTAGTCGGCATCATCAAAAACATAGTTGGCGCTACAACCACTCAGCAAACACAACACAAGCACAACGGCTCGCCACGGACGATCAGTCATCAGGTTTCTCCCACAGAGATAAGGTCGTCGGGCCAGATTTGACGCAGGCGACGGTCATGCATAGCGATACTCAAGTGCACCCTTCAGCACTCCTCCTTGGCATCACCAAAAGGAATGTTCAAGCGGGCCAGACGGTAGAGCAGCGTGCGACGAGCCACCCCCAACTCACGTGCAGTGCGGGTCCGATTGCCACGGTTCTTGTGCAAGCAATCAATCAGAAACACCCGCTCCACCCGTTCCATACGTTGGCGCAGGGTCACATCGACTGCCGCAGGCACAGCCGGGGCCAGTGGTAGCGATAGGTGCACGGGCAGAATCATATCGTCGTCACACAGCAGGACTGCTCGCTCCACCAGGCACTTGAGTTCGCGCACATTGCCGGGAAAGTCGTGGCTCGAGAGTTGATCAAGTGCAATATTGGACCAGTCAACAGGCGCCCTCCCGAGGGACACGCAAGCCTTGTCGGCGAAGTGCCGCGCCAGTTGCAGCACATCGCCGTCCCGCTCACGTAAAGCGGGCAATGGGATCGGGAACTGTGCGAGCCGGTAATAGAGGTCTTCACGAAAACTACCCGCTGCCACCATCGCAGCCAGGTCGCGGTGGGTCGCAGCGATGATGCGCACGTCAACCTTGTGGGCGGTACTGGCGCCCAGCGGGCGCACCTCGCCTTCCTGCAATACCCGCAGTAACTTGGCTTGCAGTGAAAGGGGCATATCGCCAATTTCATCCAGCAGCAACGTACCGCCATCGGCGGCATCGAATAGCCCCGTATAGTTGCGCTCGGCGCCGGTGAATGCACCTTTGCGGTAGCCAAACAGCTCGCTCTCCAGCAAGCCTTCCGGGAACGCGGCGCAATTTTGCACCACAAACGCCTTGGCACTGCGCGGGCCGGCGGCGTGAATGGCGCGTGCCACGACTTCCTTGCCGGTGCCGGTCTCGCCTCGCAACAGCACGGTGTACGGGGTATGCAGCACCTTGCCGATCAAGTGGCAGGTCTTCTCAATCGCCGCGCTGTTACCGATCAAGCCATACGCCCCCGTTATCGGCGCACCGCGCTCTGACCGTGCGGCGCCCGGCACAGGTTGCACGCGCCGCAACAGGCGTAACTGGTTTAAGGCAAAGCTGCCCAGTTGACCCAACGAGACTGCGTAGCCTTGCAACGGCACCGAGTGCCAACTGGCACACAGCAATACGCCGGTGATCTGCTTGCTGTGGTTAAACAGTGGCACCGCCAGCACCGAACGCCAAGGCGCCTGCGCCACCGGCAGAAAACCGCTGTCAAAGGGGCTGCTCTCCAGGTCATCAAGGCTGAGCGTGCAGCGCTTATTGAGAACGTAGTGCATCAGTTGTTGTTTTTGCCATTCGCGGGTTGCAGTCAGGTCGGTGCAGGGTATCGGGCCCGGTAACTGCTCGGCGATCAGATCAAGTCGCCCCGTTACCTCATCATGCAGGTACAACTGGCTGAGTTCACACCCGCTCAGTTGCGCGGCGCCCGCGACACAGCGTCTAGGTAAGGCTGTTTCATCTGTGCCTTGGCCCAAGCCCATGAAGCAGCTCAGCAAGGTGTCGGCATAGGCCAGAGGATCGGGCAGATCGGTAAACAGGCGGTCGGTCATCATCTGAACTCGCAAGTCGGTTGGCCGTTGCCATCCAGTCGCGCATGGACCAAGGACAATGACTCGCCCATGCTCGTGGCGCAGAGAAGACGATCCACCATCGGTGGCAACAAATACCGCTCGATCCATTGATCGATGTAGCGCGCGCCGCTGTCACCGTGCTCACACCGCTCGGTCATATGCGCAATCAGCTCGGGCGAGTAAGTGAAGGCGAGCTTGCGTCGCTGCAGCCGCTCACCGAGGCTTGCAAGCTTGAGCCTTGCAACGTCGTGCAGCACTTGCCCTGCAATCGGGTAGTACGGCACGACCCGCATCCGGGCCAACAGTGCGGGCTTGAAGTGCGCGCGCAGTACGGGGTGAATCGCATCCTGCAGCGCCTGGGCATCCGGTTGCCGGCCGCCGGCACACAGCGCGCTGATGCAATCGCTGCCCAGGTTGGAAGTCATCAGCAGCAACGTGTTGCGAAAATCAATTTCGCGCCCCTCGCCATCATTGGCGCGGCCCTTGTCAAAGACCTGGTAAAACAGATTCAACACTTCCGGATCAGCTTTTTCGACTTCGTCGAGCAGCACTACCGAATAGGGCCGCTGGCGCACGGCTTCGGTCAGCACGCCGCCCTCGCCGTAACCGATGTAGCCCGGCGGCGCACCGATCAATCGGGACACGGCATGCTTTTCCTGGTATTCCGACATGTTGATGGTGGTGATAAACCGCTCACCACCGTACAAAAGGTCTGCCAGCGCCAGCGCGGTTTGCGTCTTGCCTACACCACTTGGGCCCACCAGTAGAAAAACCCCCACCGGCGCGTCCGGCTTGTTGAGGCCTGCCGCAACAGCGCGCAGCCCGCGGTCAAGGGCCTGCACCGCGTGCTCTTGCCCAAGGATGCGTGCGCGCAGGGCATCGGCGAAGCCCAAGACTTTTTCGTTGGGTTCAAGCGTCAGTTGTTCGAGCGGTATGCCGGTCCAGGTGCTGATGACCTGAGCCACCACGCGCGGGCACACCTCAAGGGTGCGCGGTGCTTGCCCGCTCTGTTGTTCCAGCGCCTGGCGCTCGTGCTCGATGGTTTCCAAACGCAGGCCCAGCGCCTGCAAAGCCTGCGCATCAACCGCTATGCCCATGCTGGCATCTCGACTTAATGCCTGCTGGTGCCGGCCGCCTTCTGCCTGTTGCGCGCAGATGTTCTGCAACGCCTCAGGTGGCATGGCCTGGCGTGTACGCACCCAGGCGCAAGCAGTGTCCAGCACATCCACGGCCTTATCGGGCAACTGGCGCCCCGCGAGGTAGCGAGCGCTCATATGCGCCGCCGCAACGACCGCATCGTCGCGTACGTAGACCCCATGGCTCGCCTCATACACCGGGACCAGACCGCGCAGAATCGACGCCGCTTGCTCAACACTCGGTTCGCCGACCAGTACCGGCTGGAAACGCCGCGCCAATGCCGGGTCTTTTTCGATGTATTGCTTGTACTCCGACCACGTAGTGGCCGCGATGGTGCGCAGCCCTCCCCGTGCCAACGCCGGCTTAAGCAAGTTAGCCGCGTCGGAACCGCCCGCCTGACCTCCCGCGCCGACCAAGGTATGGGCTTCGTCGATAAACAGGATGACCGGCTGCGGCGCGGCATTGACCTCATCGATCACGCCTTTGAGGCGCCGTTCAAACTCACCCTTGAGGCTGGCACCCGCTTGCAGCAGCCCCATATCCAGAGTCAGCACGCGAACATGCCTGAGCGCTTCGGGTACCTGCGAAGCGACGATTTTCAGGGCAAGGCCTTCGACAATCGCGGTTTTCCCCACCCCCGCCTCGCCGACCAGAATCGGGTTGTTCTTGCGGCGCCGCATAAGGATGTCAATCAGCTGACGGATTTCACTGTCTCGACACAGCACCGGATCAATCAACCCTTCGCGGGCTTGGTTAGTGAGGTCGTGAGTAAAGCGCTGCAGCAACGATTCGGGTGCTATTGGCTGGGTCTCAAGTGCTTGGCTCGCGAGGAAATCACGCACACGCCCGGCATCCAGACGGCTCAACACACCGTGATAACCCCTGCCGGAATCATTGAGCGAATGCCGCAACAGCGCCAGCAACAGTGCAGCGTGATCGACAAAGGGTTGCTCCAGTTCACGCTGGGCGACCCTCCGCGCTTGCTGCAACCAGTGAACCAGCGCCTGGGCGAAGACTGGACTGGCGCAGGCACTCTGCTCACTTCTGGGCTGCAATGTGGCTTGCAACTCGCTCATCTGCACACCGGCGTCTGCCAGCGCCTTGGCCAACAGCCCGTCGGGATGTTCAAGCAACGCCAGAAGCAAATCTTCCACCAGTACTTCACGGCCACCGCGCGTCACACAACGCTCAGAAGCGCGCTCCAGGTCTTGCCGTGCCTGGGCCGTCAATGTGCGTATAAGGTGTTGCAGGTCCACATTCATCATGCTCATCAGCCCTTAATCAAAGTTGCCTGCGAGCGTGACCACACCATCGGCTCGCTCATGCGCCAACCAACTGGTCCACCCCAGTCGACAGACATTGCGCTCGCCAATGTGCAGCGCCCTGACTTCACCCTCAGCCAACACCAGACGCAGGTCGTACTCCAATGGATCGCGTGAGGTTAATCGCACCAGTGAACACAGCGGCTGATACCCGCTGCCGGTGGGCAGAAACTCGTGAAGACGCTGCCAACTCAGTGCGATCACATGCACCCTGAACTTTCCGCTGCGGTCGGCCACTCGCTGCCCCAGCACCAGGTTTTGACCGAGCTCGCTGTTGGCGACGCCCACGTTATTGCGTTGCAAAGGGGCAACCTCCACCGTGCGTTCAACCCATTGCTCGATGAACAACGGGGTGTGCTTGAAGTAGTAGCGCAGGACGGTCTCGATTAACGCGGCCGAATGCGCGCGCAAACTCAGCAGCCCCAGGTAAGGCAGCAGGCGCTTGCAATCCAGTTGCGACGCGCCCCGAATCGCGGTGCCACCCAAGCCGATCAGTGCAAACATCTGCTCGGAAAACACATCACTGGCTCCCGTTTTAAAACACGCCCGATAACGGTATTTACGCCAGATTGGCAACATCAACCGGTGCAGGCGTTGGTGAAAAATGTCGAGGAAGTCACGCGTAGGATTACCGCCCGGCCGCTCCGCAAATGCCTGCTCACCGTAAAACGCCGGCAGCGGCGAACCGGCGCCGAACAACCCCAAGATGTTCAGCCGCAGGCGAGCGCGCAATTGCCCGTGTTCCATAAAAAACTCCACCCGATCTATGTCGTGCCCCGCGAAGCCCAGACCAGGGTTGGCCTGAAACTCCAGTTGCTGGTAAAGCGCGTCCTCATCCAACAGCGGGTGGGCCTCGCGCAATCGCTCGATCACCTGCAGAACCGCTTGGAATAGCGTGTACTCGCGGATGACACGACAAAGCTGAGTCAAAGCAGGGGTTGTTGCCCCATCCGGGATGGCCATAGATACACGTCTCCTTGTGTGCTGGTGACTCGCAACTCGTGGTACGAATTAAGGCTGGCGTAGAGCGCAAAGAACTCATTGAGGACAGACGCGAACACGAACAGGTCGCCCATGCCGAGAAACCCTTGCGGATCGACTGCAAGGTCCACGCGCAACCCACGAATGGGTAGGCCGCAATGCAACCGATCAACTGCCTCGTGGCGGATGGACCGCAACGCGCCGAGCCGGGTCTGGCTGACCTTTTGCGCCTGCCGATCGTGATAGCGCGGTAAATCGTAGGTTTCGAGGATCACTTTCAAGGCGTTGATATCGGTCAACGACAGATAGTTGAGCGACATGTTGCTGATCAGCTTCCACAGAAAATCCTGATCCAGCGGCGGTGCAAAGCTCGCGGTTGGCGCAGTAATATTGCGAAAAGTGAGTGACTCCGGGGCCTGCTCGCTGGGCTGGTTTATGTCGCCGGCCCGCAACTGGCGTGGCAGGTTGCAATTGGTACAGGTCAGTTCGATCGAGAGCGTTTCCTGATCTTGTGGGGAGCGAGCGCCAAACCCCATCCAGGTATCCAGGCCACCATGCTGCTGCGACGCGCGTTGGCGAATGCTGTAGCTGGAAGGCGCCGTGGGCAGTCCGTCGTCGCAGTCATGCTCAAAGGACTCGAACGGCACGTAGGCTTGATGTCCCAACCCACCGGGGCGCCATCCGGTGACGTTGTCCACGGAAAACACACCCGCGTGGCCTGGTGCGTACTCCCCCGGCACCAGCAGGTACTCGTCCTGTTTTCCGTCCAGGCGAATGGGTACCGCATCATGTTTGAACAAGTTGACGATAGGCGTGCAATACAACTTCACGTTGTCCAGCGTAGGGCATTGGGGTTGATGCCCATGGACGCTAAGCTCGAAGCGCAACACCAAGCCATGCACCTGTTTAAGCAAATGATCGGGAAGCGCGTGCAGCGCACATAACCCCTCAACATCGACAAACAGGTACTTGTCAGGAAAGGCGAAGTACTCCTGCAGGTGCCGGTAACCACGGAACGTATTCTGCGGGTAAGGTATCAACGCCTGTTCCTCTGAAAACCCCACCGGCTGAACCTGACTGGCGCGCAGACGCATCATCACGGGTTGCCCATCGATGCCGTTGACCGCTGAACCTGACTCGTCCAATAACAACACGTGGATGCCCTCAAGGTGGCGCAGCAGGCTGAGGTACAGCCCCTGGCTGATATAGCGGTCCCCGGCCAGATGCAGTCGCAAGGAGTCAAACGTCAACTCGCTGAAGTTGCCCTCGGCAGTCATGTTCAAGCGCAGCTCCAACCGTGCACTTTCACCCTGGGTGCTGTACTCCAGGCCACTGAGTTGCAGGGGCATGACGTCAGTGGCGTAGCAGGTCCGAAAGCGACAACGCTCCCCTTGTATCGCGATGCTTTCTACGGCGGTATCGCGCGCCACTCGCACAGCGGGACCGGTGCGTTTCAATGGGTCGAATTGCAGGATGCTGAAGGCGGGCATTGGCCGCATGTAGTTGGGCCAAAGCAAATGCATCAAGGAATGCGTCAGTTCCGGCAACTCGTCGTCCAGCTTCTGGCGCAGGCGGCCTGTCAGGAACGCAAAGCCCTCCAGCAATCGCTCCACATCCGGATCCTGGCCGGTTTGCGCCAGAAACGGGGCCAGTGCGGGGTTGCGCTCGGAAAACCGTCGACCCAGCTGCCGCAAGGCACTGAGCTCACTTTGGAAATGGCGGTTAAAGCCCATCGGCGCAAACCTCAACCCGCCCGGCATCAACCAGACGCGCATGAAACACCACGGGCTGCATCACACCGTCAATCATCAGCGCAGCATCGATTGCGAATGCCAAGGCCAAAGGGTCGCTCCCACGGGGCAACACCCTGACACGCACATTCACCAACCGCGGCTCATAGGCCCGGATGAAACGCTCGATCAGAACCCGCGACTGACTCATGGACTCATGCAGGCTGAGCCGCATGTCATTGAGGTCAGGCAAACCGTAATCAGGCAACGTCTGGACACTGCCTGCGCGGGTGCTGAGCATTTTCCCCAAATGAGCCGCGACAGATGCCACGCCACACGTCCGGGTTGGCGCGTCACATTCGAGGCGCTCGAAAAGGCTATTGGTGTGGGACTTGCCCTGGCCTTTACTCATTCTTTATCGAGCTTGCCAACCAGAGACAACGTGAAGTCTGCCCCCATGTACTTGAAGTGCGGGCGCACGCTCAAGTTAACCCGATACCAGCCTGGCTCTCCGTCGACATCGCTGACGACGATGCGTGCTGCACGCAATGGGCGCCGCCCACGCACTTCGGCACTGGGGTTCTCCTGATCGGCCACGTATTGGCGAATCCACTTGTTGAGCTCCAACTCCAGGTCCGTGCGCTCTTTCCAGGAACCCAATTGTTCGCGCTGCAGCACCTTGAGATAATGGGCCAGACGATTGACCACCATCATGTAAGGCAACTGGGTGCCGAGTCGGTAATTCAATTCGGCGGCCTTGC
This sequence comes from Pseudomonas sp. ArH3a, assembly GCF_022648765.1. Classification (NCBI taxonomy): domain Bacteria; kingdom Pseudomonadati; phylum Pseudomonadota; class Gammaproteobacteria; order Pseudomonadales; family Pseudomonadaceae; genus Pseudomonas; species Pseudomonas sp. ArH3a. The sequence goes on along the minus strand of NZ_CP080330.1, from coordinate 3,137,813 downwards.
CCTCTTCACTGATGCCAAAGGTCTTGGGTTTTTGCACGGAACTGGCGGAAAAAAACGCTGCGTTGTCACTGCCCTTACGCATGGTCAGAGCAATAAACCCCTCTTGCGCCAGCTCGTATTCGCGCCGGTCTGAAACCAGCACTTCGGTAGGGATCTTGGTTTCGATCTCTCCCATGCTCTGGAAGTGATGCAGTGGCAGATCCTCCACTGCCCCGCCACTTTGCGGGCCGATGATATTCGGGCACCAGCGAAAGCGAGCGAAGCTATCAGTCAGGCGAGTAGCAAAAGCGTAAGCGGTATTGCCCCATAGATAGTGCTCGTGGCTGTTGACCACATTCTCTTGATAGGCAAAGGTTTTCACCGGACATTCAAGCGGGTCGTATGGCGTTCGCAGCAGGAAGCGCGGCACGGTAAGACCGATATAGCGGGCGTCTTCGCTTTGGCGAAAGCTTTGCCATTTGGCGAACTGCGGGCCTTCGAAATGGTCCCTGAGGTCCTTGAGGTCAGGTAGCCCCGTGAAGCTTTCCAGCCCAAAAAAGCCCGGCCCGGCAGCGGCGATAAAGGGTGCATGTGCCATACAGGCTACGCTGGACGCGTATTGCATCAGCTTCACGTCGGGCGCACTGGGTGAAAGGAAGTAGTTGGCAATGATCGCGCCTACCGGCTGGCCACCAAACTGACCGTATTCGGCGCTGTAAATATGCTTGTAGAGGCCGGACTGAGTAATCTCCGGTGAGTCCTCAAAGTCATCCAGCAGGTCCTGCCGCGAGACATTCAGCAGCTCGATCTTGATGTTCTCGCGAAAATTGGTACGGTCGACCAGCAACTGCAGGCCTTTCCACGCCGACTCCAGTGCCTGGAAATCCGGGTGATGAAGAATCTCGTCCATTTGCTGGCTGAGTTTTGTATCGATCTCGGCGATCATCCGATCGACCAGGCGTTTCTTCACCGGCTCTGCGCTGTTGTGCGGCTTGAGCAGCTCCTCGATAAACGCCGATACGCCGCGTTTGGCAATGCCGTACGCCTCGTCGTCGGCACTCAGTAACGTCTGGGCAACGATGTTGTCGAGGATGCTGTATTCGTCAGCCGCACTTGCGGGCTGCGGGTTGTGCTGGGTCGTCATCATGGTGTCAGTGTCCTTTTACTGAAGTTTTCCGGCGCCAGGGCTGCTCAGCCCCAGTTCCGCGAGTACCCGCGCACGCGAAGTGTCATCGGCCAGTGCCTGCTCAATGGCTTTGCGAAAGCTGGGTGTGTTGCCCAGCGGCCCCTTGAGCGCCATCAATGCCTCACGCAACGCCATCAGTTTTTGCAATTCAGGTATTTGCTCAACCAGGCTTGCGGGATTGAAGTCTTTCATCGAGTTGATCCGAACCTGGAGGGCCAACTCTTCAACGTCAGTGTTCTCCTGCAAGCGATTGGGTACGCTCAACGTCAAGCTCAAGGCTTGTTTGGCCAGCACTTCATCAAGGGTGTTCTTGTCGATACCAATAGGCTTGCGATCTTCGAGCTTGCGCGGGTCTTCACGCTGGCTGAAGTCACCCAGCACCAGTAATTTCAAGGGCAACTCAACTTCCTCTTGCGCACCGCCGCTGGCGGGTTTGAAGGTGATGTTGATACGTTCCTTGGGGGCTACCGAACCGTCTTTGGCCATGGTTTTTCTCCTTTTTCAGTGGGCGCGAAGGCCTATTCAAGTACCGCTTCCAGATCGAAGCGGCACAACCTGCGGTGGGTGACTTCCTTGCGCTCGCGCACGGCATGGTCTTGTGGCAAAAGGTCATAACAACGGTGCAGGAGCTGGGCGACTTGAAAAGCCAGCTCGGGTTCCCAACGCTCCAAGTCGGCTCGCTGTAATTCAAAGTCCAGTTGCTCGAGCTGGATCTTGCCCAACTCATGCTTGCCTGCCCGAATGCACAACCTGGCCAGTGCCAATCGCCAATGAAAGCGGGCTCGATCACTGCACGCGGCCTGCAGACCTTGCTTGAGTTCGCCGACCGCGGCCTTGAGTCCGTCCTTGCGCAGCCTGGACATCACAGCCTGCAAAGCGGCCTCCCAAGGCTCACCTGCGACATCGGCCACGGCGCTTAGGGGCTCAGCCTTACGCAGATGCCGAAGAACATGCAGCGCGATCCAGTCACACGTCGCGGGGTCGGCAAACGCAGTGCCGTCGTCAAACCTGAACTCAGGCAGGCTCGGCAGGCGTTGCAACAACACGGCAAAATTCATTTCCAGCTCGGTCATGGCCAAGTCCGCCTGCAAGGCTTCGAGGCATTCCCAGGCCATACGCAGGCCGTCAAACCAAAACAACGCACTGGCCAGGCTGATCTCAAGTTCAAGCAAAAGCTCGGCGTAATGCCCTTGTTTAAAGCGATCCTGGAAGCGCTTGAGTTTGTCCGGCGACGGTGCACGCAAAGCCGTTACTCGCTCCCCATTGGCGTCCGGGTAGTGGATGAGCGTCAGCCATGCCAGGGTTCGGCTCAAGCGCAAGGCACGCAGGTCAGTTGCACTCTGGCGTAGCCACCAGGCGCACAAGGGGCGTGCCTGCTCCTGCAATGCGCGCAGCAGTTTGTGAGCCTCTTTTTCGTTATTGACCGGCTGCTCGGGCTTGCGCAACTGGGTTGCGGCCTGCTTGACCTGAGCAATGACGCTGGCAAGCCCTCCAGGCTCTGTGCAGCTTTGCGTGGCGAGCGTCAGGCGCTCCGACAATTGCCTGCGAATGGGCAACAACAAAGGTGCATCGTCACCCAGATGCTCTGCCCATAACTCGTCCAGGCTTGCGAGGTGTTCCAGAAGCGCCTGGAACAATGGCAGCTGGTCAGCCAGGGCGAAGTTTTGCGCAAACAGCGGTTCAAGCCGCAACACCAACCAACCAAACGCAGCACTACGGGTACGTAACTTGGCGGGGTACACAATCGTCCAGTGATGCTCACACAGGTAACGCACCAGCCCGAGCCCAGCCAGGAGCCCTGGAAATGAATCACGTTGATGCAAAGCCCACGTCAACCAGACAGCAACCCGAAGGTCCTTGGAATGCTCACGCAACAGGCGCTCACTGAGCTCGCTGACCTTCTGCCAATCCGGCAAGCTTGCACCATGAATCGATTGCGCCTTGGCAAGCTCAGACTCCAAGACTTCAAACTCGCTCGAAAAACGAATATCACTGCCGGCAAAGTCCCTTGGCAAGCAAGGATGCCGTGCAAGCTCGAGGTAATAAGCGTAAAGCGTGTCTGAATAAACCATTTTAGGCCGCGCGCAACTATTCAATGCAAAACCAGCAAACTAATTCCAATGTAAAAGCATCAGAATTCCATTTAATTTCTTTCATTGTTCCGAGAAGCAGTTGAACCTTAGCCATAGAAAAAACAACCAGCAAGCTACGCACCAACACTTAAGAAAGTTCCTACACCCCCGAAAAATAAGGACCTGCGCAGAAGCTTGCGCAGTCACACTCATGCAAACAGCCCCTTTCGCTCGCAGAGCCGCCCAGAATCACGACAAATAGCGTGAGCAACTAACTGCACACCTGCGCGCAAACAACCAGACTAAATAACCACTTAAATCTCGACCAACTTATTAATATCTAGCGCCACAACTACCGGACACCCTTATTTCATTAGCCCTTGCCATTTCAGGCACGCTTCTTGTTATAGAGACTTGCCTGAACAGCACCCTCGCCGTTCAGGACTACCTACTCAATCAGACAAGGAAACCAGTCATGCCAACACCCGCGTACCTCTCTGTTACCGGTGTAAAGCAAGGTCTAATCACGGCAGGCACATTTACCCAAGACTCGGTCGGCAACATTTATCAGGAGGGTCATGAGGATCAGATTCTCGTGCAGGCGTTTGCCCATCAGGTGATCATTCCCCGCGATCCGCAATCAGGTCAGCCAACCGGCCAGCGGGTGCATAAACCGCTGATGATCAGCAAAGTCTTCGACAAATCGTCGCCGCTGCTCTTCAGCGCGCTCACCACAGGTGAAGAAGTGTCGTGCCGACTGGAGTGGTTCCGTACCTCCTCGGCCGGCACCCAGGAGCACTACTTCACCACTGAACTGGAAGGCGCGACCATCGTCGACATTCAATCGCGCATGCCCAATTGCCAGGACCCTGACAACGCGCACTTCACCCATTTGGAGGATGTGTATTTCACCTATCGCAAGATCGTGTGGACCCACGAAGTCGCCGGTACTTCCGGCTCGGACGACTGGCGTAGCCCGGTAGCTGGCTAACCTCGGCTGATGCAGGAGCGCAGGCCATGGACGGCGGCGCTCCTGCTGTTGGGCTACACCATCGCCAACGGGTGCTTACGCTTGGGTGCGCCAAACACACGGTCGATGGCGTCCAGGTCGTGCTCGTCCAACACCAGCTGCGCGGCGCCGGCATTGAGCCGCACATGTTCGGGTGTCACGGCCTTGGGGATGGCAATCACGCCGTCCTGCCGCAAGACCCAGGCGAGTGAAACCTGGGCGGGTGTCACCTCATGGCGGCGAGCGATTTGCTTGAGCGTGGGGCTGGACAGCAGCTCGCCGCCCTGGGCAATTGGGCAGTAGGCCATCAATGGCAAATGGTGCTGTTGCCACCACGGCAGCAGGTCGAATTCGATACCGCGCTCTTCAATGTTGTAGAGCACCTGGTTGGTGGCACAGGCCGGGGACGCAAGTTCCTGAAGGTCGGCCACGTCAAAATTGGAAACGCCCCAGCGGCCGATCTTGCCGGCCTCACGCAGACGCTCAAAGGCTTCGACGGTTTCTTCAAGCGGGTACTGGCCACGCCAGTGCAACAGGTACAGATCAATATAGTCAGTGCCCAGGCGCTGGAGACTCGCTTCACAGGCACGGGGGACGCCCTTGTGGCTGGCATTGTGAGGGTAGATTTTACTGACCAGGAACACTTGGTCGCGTTTGCCGCGAATGGCCTCACCGACCACTTCCTCGGCACCGCCTTCGCCATACATTTCGGCGGTATCGATCAGGGTCATGCCCTCGTCGATGCCCAATTGCAACGCGGCGACTTCGGCCCTGCGCTGGTCGGGGTTTTCGCCCATGTTCGCGGTTCCCTGACCGATGACAGGGACGGGAACACCGGCTAAATCGACGGTACGCATGACAACCTCCTGATTAACTAGCGGATTAGTAGTGTGGAACTGGCCGAACAAGAAGTATGGTTACTCTCTGCTAAATCGCCAGGAAGGACCTGCAATGCTGTTTGTCGTCATGCTCGGGGGCAAGCACCCACGGGCCAGAATTGAAGTTCACGATGTGGTGTTCGCGGTGGCGGATACGCTGGAATCCACCTACCCGCAATTGCGCGACGGCTGGTTCGGCAGCCCCAAGGGTGTGCATATCGACTCATGGATGGCCGTCGACGGCGTCGACGGCTGGAAAGTCCAGATCAGCCAGATGGCACCCCAGGCGGATGCGCATCACCTGTACTTCATCAACCTGGGCGGCTATGAAGCCAACGCGTTTGGCGAGGCCCATCATTATTTGCTGGTGGTCGCGCGCAATAAAAAGGAAGCGATGAGCAAAGGCAAACAGCAGATGCTGCGCCACTGGTCCCAGGCCCACACCGACGGCGTGATGGACATCGACGACTGCCTGCCCATCGACTTGGTGGACGGCCGCTATGTTCATCTGGTGCAAGGCCCGCACCGGCCGATCATCCAGCAGAATGACTACATCGTCCTGGCGTAAGCTCTCAGGTGCTGAGCACCAAGGGTTTACCAAACAGACGATTGCCATGGGTTTCTCCCTGGAAGGTATAGGTCGGTGAACCCAGCACCTCATACCCGCGCCGAGGGTAGAAACCCAGCGCCCGCTCATTGCCCACCCACACGGTGGCCCACAATAACCCGGCGCCGCCCCGCGCCGCGTGTTGCTCCGCCGCTTGCAGCAGCTGACAACCAAGCCCCAAGCCGGTGAATCGCTCCTGAATATAGAGACGCTGGAGTTCGGCAGCGTCAGCGGCGTCGATCATCGAATGGCTGGCGTTGAGCTTGATCTGGGCGAAGCCAACAAGATGGCCGTTTACTTGCGCGACCAGCAGCGAGACACCCGGCTGCGTGATCAGTTGACTAATGGTCTGCGGCGCGAAGGCGTGCAGTGCCTCATTGGCGATTGAGCTGCGAATGCCTTCGGTGGCATAGGTATCAAGGAAGACCTGCATGCCCAGCACGCCAATGCACACGGCGTCCTCAGCAATGGCGTCACGAATAATCACGCGTGGGGTGTTGGCGGCAGGCATCGAGCCTCCGTACTCTGAGTTGAAAGGCTCAATGTTTTATCACGAATGCACGTGACCGTATTTACCACTGCCGATTGCCCGCAGTAGGGTTTAGCCCTCGCCAAATCCGCAGGAGCCCTATGCCGGAGGCTGGGTTGGCGATAAGCCGCGCTAGCGGGGTTACCAACTGCCCGACGCCCCGCCGCCGCCACTGGAACCACCGCCGCCGGACGAACTGCTGCTGGAGCTGCTGGAACTCGAGCCGGATGAGCCACCGCTCGAACTTGAGCCCGACCCGCCGGCGGTCTTGCCAAAGATGAACAACGCCACAAACGAGGTAATCGGAACCGCCAGCAACCAACCGTCACGGCCCGCGTCGGCAACCAGACCTGCCACCACGTACATCGCCACCGCCGCAAACAGCCGCACGGCAAACCCTACCCGGCTGGTTTTCCAGGCGTTTCGCATGACCACCCACAGCACCAGGTACGCCCCCAGCACAGCCAGTGCTCCCAGCGGCATTGCCAACCAATGGATGAAGTTGACGTCGACGTATCGACCCACCACCAGCAGCCCGCCGATGTAGAGCAGCAAGCCGATCACGCAGTAAAACACGGTACGCGCCAGCCATAGCGCACCAAACGTCGCGCCGCCGATCAGCAGGGTCAGCGGCAACAGCAGCAGGTACATCGGCCATTCGCGGCCGCCACCATAAAGCGCCAACAGCAGCGTGGCCACCACGGCGGCAATTAATGCCCGGCGCCAAGGCAACTTGCCGGCGGCTATCAGTACGCCGCCAATACCGCCCAGGATAAACGCCAGCAACACGGCTATCGCCTGGGGGTTACTGCCAGGCCCGGTCACCCTGGGCAGATCGCCGCCGTCCACCAGCACGGTCAAGTCATTGACCGCCTGTTGAACACCGCCCGCATAGTCACCCTGGCGAAACGCCGGCGTGATGTGTTCTTCGATAATGCGATGGGCCAACAGGTCAGTAACGGTGCCCTCCAAGCCGTAGCCCACCTCGATACGCACTTTGCGGTCGTCCTTGGCCACCAGCAGCAGGATGCCGTCGTTAACGTCCTTGCGCCCCAGTTTCCAGGCGCGGAACAGTTGGTTGGCGTAGTCCTCGATACTCGCGCCGCCGGTGGTGGGCACCAGCAGTACCGCGACTTGCGCACCTTTGCGCTGTTCAAGGGCGGCGAGTTGGTCGTTGAGGCGCGTGGTGAAGCCAGTGTCGAGGGTGTTGGTGAGGTCGATCACCCGCTGATCCAGGGAGACGCCAATGGGCGACGTCTGCGCATGGACGGTGCAGAACAGCCCGATGAATACCAGCGCCAGCAGACTCAACACGGATTGCCGCACAAACAGCATCATGCTTTGTTACCTGAGGTTTCTACCTGAAGGCGACGACTTTACCTTATCGACGTATAACGCGTGACCCCACGCCTGCGACTATCTAAACTGCTCGCAGCCCGCATAGCAAAAAGCCATACACGAGAATTGCATGAACCTAAAGCACCGCAACAACGTCAGTGTGATGGGCAACGGGATGGCGACCCTGGTGTTCTCCCATGGGTTCGGCTGCAACCAGGCGATGTGGAATTACCTGGCCCCGGCCTTTGTCGACCGCTTCCGCGTGGTGATGTACGACTTGGTCGGGGCCGGCCTGTCGGACCTCAGTGCATTCGACAAAGCCAAGTACGGCACGCTGGATGGCTATGCCCAGGACCTGAACGAGATTATCGAAGCCTTTGCCGTAGGCCCGGTGATCCTAGTCGGCCACTCGGTCAGCGCGATGATCGGCACCCTCGCCGACCGCCAGGCCCCCGGGCGCATCGCCGCCCATGTGATGATCGGCCCGTCGCCGCGCTACATTGATGACGTCGATTACACGGGCGGTTTCAAGCGCAGCGACATCGACGACCTGCTCGACACCCTCGACAGCAACTACCTCGGCTGGTCCAGCGCCATGGCCCCGGTGATCATGGGTGCGCCTGGGCAACCGGCCTTGAGCGACGAACTGCGCGAGAGTTTCTGCCGCACCGAACCCGACATCGCCAAGCAGTTTGCGCGCGTGACCTTTTTGTCGGACAACCGCCAGGACGTGATCGGCCTGACCGCCCCGGTGTTGATCCTGCAATCGAGCGACGACCTGATCGCGCCCCTGGCCGTGGGTGAATACCTGCACCGCGTACTGCCCAACAGCACGTATTGCCTGGTGGACAATGTGGGTCATTGCCCGCACATGAGCGCGCCGCAAGCCTGCGCAGCCGCGATGCAAAGCTTCCTGGCGCCGTGGGCGATTACTGATGTCGGTTGACCTGTTCGACAACGCCGCCTGTGCCCTGGCCGTCACCGCAGAAGACGGCACGATCCTGCAAGCCAACGCGCGGTTCAGCGAATGGCTGGGCTTGAGCAGCGCCGAGCTGTGCGGGCGGCGCTTTCAGGATTTGCTGACCATGGGCGGGCGGATTTTCCACCAGACCCACCTGGCGCCGATGTTGCGCCTGCGCGGCAGTGTCACCGAAGTGAAGCTCGACATGCTGCACCACGACGGGCACAAAGTGACCGTGCTGCTCAATGGCAACAAGCGCGAACAGGCCGACGCCGTGGTCTACGACCTCGCGCTGTTCGGCACCACCGACCGCGACAAGTACGAACGCGAGCTGCTCAACGCGCGCAATCTGGCCGAGGCGCTGTTGCAGGAAAAAACCGCCACGGAAATCGCGCTGCAGCAGGCCCAGGCGGAATTGAGCGAGGCCTATGCCATTGCCCAGCGTCGTGCGTTGTTTGCTGAGCAGATGGTGGCGATCGTCAGTCACGATTTGAAGAACCCCCTGACGGCCATCCGTATGGCGTCCGATTTTCTCAATCGTGGCGAGCGTACAACCAAGGAGCGCCAGTTGTTGGGCCATATCGCCCAGTCATCCGAGCGCGCCCACCGGATGATCGCCGACTTGCTCGACTTCACCCAAGCCCGGGTCGGCCACGGCATCACCATCAAGGCCGCGCCGCTGGAGTTGCACGCGGTGATTGCGCACGCGGTGGATGAACTGCGCGTGGCCTTCCCCAAGGCCACGTTGGAACATCAAGCCCAAGGCCATGGCGATGCCTGCCTGGATGCCGACCGCGTGCAGCAGATCATCGGTAACCTGGTGGCCAACAGCGTGGCGTATGGCGACCCGCTCCAGCCGATCACCATCACCTCACGGCTAGGCGATACCGGCTGCGAAGTGGCGGTGCACAACCACGGCGCGGTTATTCCAGAAACGCTGCTGGCCGGCCTGTTCGAGCCCATGACCCGTGGCACCGACCAAGGCAGCGGTGTGCGCAGCGTGGGCTTGGGCCTGTACATCGTGCACGAATTGGCCAAAGTGCATGGCGGCGACGTAACGGTAAGTTCCTGCGCCATTAACGGTACGACATTTACCGTAAAGTTTTAGAACAGATACGCCGTGCCTTGCATGATCGGCTCGACGCTGCCGGTCAATACCACACCGCCCTGCCCGTCCCACTGCACCGTGACCGTGCCGCCGTCGCACTGCACCTGCACCGTCTCATCCAGCAAGCCGCGCCGGATCCCATTGACCACTGCGCCGCAGCAACACGAACCGGAACCCTGCGGCACACCGCCGCCACGCTCCCAGATACGCAGGCGGATATGGCTGCGATCCAGCACCTGCACGAAATGCACATTGGTCTTGGCCGGGAACAACGGGTGGGTTTCCAGCGCCGGGCCCACGGCGGCCACGTCGACGGCAGCAACGTCATCGACAAAAAAGGTGCAGTGCGGGTTGCCCATACCGCACGCCGCCGGGTCGCCTTCAATGGGTAAGGTGCGGGTATCCATCGCCGTGGCCAGCGGCACGGCCGACCACGCCAGCGACGGCTCGCCCATGTCGACCGAAACCCGCTGCCCCGCAACGCGTGCGCACGTCAGCAAGCCTCGATCGGTGCGCAACACAATCGAATCGCTGCCGGCTTCGTGCATTAAGCGGTCGGCGACACCGCGCGTGGCACTGCCGCAGGTTTGCAAAGGTGTGCCGTTGGGGTTCCAGAACTTGATGCGCGCGGCGGCGTCATCGCAGTCGAGGACCACCGCCAACTGATTGAAACCGATACCGGTGTGGCGGTCGCCCAGGCGACGGGCGAGCTGCGCGGTGACCGGGTCGCTGTGGCCACGGCGGTCGATGATGATGAAATCGTCGCCAAGGGCATGCATCTTCACAAAGGGCAAGGTCATGGGCTGTCCGGTGGGCGAGCTGAGTAGAGGGTCAGCATACGGGAGTTTCATCCAAGCCGATTCGGGCGCATGTTAGCGTGTGTGCGTGCTGATCCGGCAGAGCCCGCCATGAAAAAAACCTTCTTCGCTTTAACCGCGCTGCTGCTCGCGTTTTCCCACGCGGCCATGGCGGCCGCGCAAAATCCCAGCCTGTGCCAGCCGGCCACGTCGAACCCGATGTCGAAGGCGCTGCTGGCCGCCGCCCAACGGCACCTGGCCGACCCGCCCAACCCGCGGCCCCATCTGCACACTGAAGGCACCCTGCCCCACCACGGCATCCGTGAGCAAAGTATTGCCGCCGAAAAAGACTGGCCAGTGATGCGCCAAGCGGCGCTGGCGTGGCGGTTGAGCGGTGACCCACGTTACCTCAAGCAAGTCGACGACTACCTGGCCGCGTGGGCCGACGTGTACCAGCCGGACTTCAACCCGATTGATGAAACCAACCTCGACATGCTGATCACTGCCTATGCACTGACCGCCGACCACTTGCGCCTGGAAACCCGCGCCGCCAGCCGCCGCTTGATCAGCAACCTGGGCAACGGTTACATCGTGCGTATCGAGCAATTCCATGGGCAGAAAAAAGGCACCCAGACCAATAACTGGCAGAGCCATCGCGTCAAACTGGTCAGCGTGGCCGCCGCCGCACTGGGCGACCGCGCGATGCTTGAACACGCGCACCAGCTGTTCAAGCAGCAGATCGCCGACAACGTGCTGCCGGATGGCTCGGTGACCGACTTCCAGGACCGAGATGCCTTGCATTACGTGGTCTATGACCTTGAGCCCCTGGTACAGGCCGCGCTGGCGGCCAAGCCCTACGACGGCGGCGGCGGCGACTGGCTGAGCATCAGCGTGAAGGGCGCGTCCCTGGCTGGCGCGCTCGATTGGCTGGTGCCGTATGCCACTGGGCAACGCAGCCACGAGGAGTTTGTGCACACCCACGTGCAATTCGACAAAGACCGCGCCGGGGTAGGCGAAGCCGGGTACAGCGGCACCTGGCAACCCAACAGCAGCGCGACGCTCTTCTGGCTGGCGGCGCAGTTGGACAAGCGTTACCTGCCTGTGGCGACGCAACTGGCAGCACACCCGGCAGACTGGATCAGTGCCTGCTATTTGAAGTAAGCGCGGCTAGACTGGCCGGGTTCCCCTTGCAAAGGATTGATGATGCTTATTGTGTTCAGTGGCCTTCCCGGCAGCGGCAAAACCACGATTGCCAACGAACTGGCGCTCCAGATCGGTGCGGTGTACCTGCGTATCGATGTGATTGAGCAGGCGCTGCGGGATGCGAGCGTGTTGGCCGGTGATGTGGGTGCCAGTGGTTATGGCGTGGCGAATGCGCTGGCGTTGAGTAATGTGCGCTTGGGGCACAGGGTCATTGCCGATTGTGTGAACCCGGTCAGGGAAAGCCGAGCGGCGTGGAAGGCCGTGGCGACGGCGGCAGGCGTTGAGTTGTTGAATATTCAGGTGGTCTGTTCGGATCGGCAGGAACACCAGCGCCGCGTTGAAAGCCGTTCAGGTGATATTGCCGGCTTGGTACCGCCTACTTGGCAGTCGGTATCGGCGCATGAGTATGAGCCTTGGGATGAACTGCCGCTGACGGTCGATACGGCGCTTGTGACAGCGGATCAGGCTGTGGCGCTTGTCCTGAAGCACATCTGACAGTTGGCGGGCGGGCTTGTGGTGGCAAGCCCGCCCGCCACAGGTAAGGTGCCGACCTTAAAGCACAGCCCCCATCGCCTTCATCAACACCAGGTCGCGCCCATAGATGTCCGGCGCGTACACCAGGCCACCCTGGCGATCGACTTCCACCGTCCAGTACCCCAACAGCACCGGCACCGGCGTGGCCAGCCGGAATTCGTGGGTCACGCCGGTGGCGAGCAGTTCGTCGGTGCGCGTGCGTTCGGCCGGGCTCACCAGCAGGTCGCGCAGCAGCAGTGGTTGCTCAACCCTCACACAACCCGAGCTGAAGGCGCGCGGCCCTTTGGTAAACAGCGGTTGGCTTGGCGTGTCATGCAAGTACACCGAGTAGGGGTTGGGAAAGCGCATCACGATCTTGCCCAGCGGGTTGCGCGGGCCAGCGTCCTGGCGCAGGAGGATGTTGCCCGGGCGCGCCCAGTCGATCTGTTCAGGCGCCAACGGGCGGCCTTCGGCGTCGAGCACTTGGAGGTTTTGCTGGCGCAGGTATTCGGGGTTGAGGCGGATGGCCGGGAGTTTGTCCTCGCGCATGATGGTCGGCGGGATGGTCCAGGTGGGGTTCAGGGTCAGTCGGGTGATACGCGACTTGAGCAGCGGCGTCTGGCGTTCGGCGCGCCCGACTTGCAGACGGGTTTGCCACACGGGGATGCCACTCTGGTAGACGCTCAGCTGCGCGGCGGCGACGTTGACCAGCACACCTTCGGGCTCCAGGTCCTGGGCCAGCCAGCGGAAACGCTCAAGGTTGATGCGCAGTTGGTCGCGGCGCATCGCCGGGCTGATGTTGAGTTCGGCCACGGTGCCCGCGCCAATCACGCCATCGGCCTGCAACGAGTGGCTGAGCTGGAAGGCCTTCACCGCCTTGACCAGTTCATCACCGTATTGTTTGCCATTGCCCGTGGGCGCCTTGGCCAGGTAGCCGCCGCTGTACAAGCGCCGCGCCAGCTCCGGCACGCGCGGGTCTTCCACGCCGGGGCGCAGCAATGGGCCGCTGCCGACCGGGTCCCAGTGCGGCAACGGTTGCAGGCGCACGGTGGCATAGGCATTGCGTAAGCTGCGGTAAAGGTCGGCGCTGGGGCGTGCCTGGTCGAAGGCTTGGGCCATGTCTTGCAGCCCGGTGGCGGCGAAGGCCAGCACCTCGGTATTCGGGTCGCGGGTGGGCGGCTGGGAATGCCACAGCGGCTCAAAGCGTGATTGCTGCAAGCGCCCGAAGTGCAAATCCTGCAGGGCTTGCAGGTACTGGCGGCTGACGTCGATATCGCTGCACAGCACGTTGGCCGTGGCGTCCGCCGCAGGCAGGCTATAGTGGGTAGGGTCCAGGCCGTCGTCCGCCAGCATCAGCAATTGAGTGTGCAAGGCTTGGCGGCGGTCATCGGCAGACCACAGCGGCACATCACCCTGCTGCTGATAGAACGCTTGCAAACGCGATTGCGCCGCGGCGTCGATGTGCGGGGCGAGTTTGGGGCAAACGCTGGGGAGCTGCGCGAGGGCCTGTTGCACCGGGGCCATTTGCACAGGGCTTAGGGAAATAACCGGCACGGCGCCCACTGACAGTTCGTCAGCTGTCGCGACCAATGGTGCAACGAGCAGGCAAATGCTCAAGTAACATGCGTGTTTTTTGAACAATTGACTGGGCTCCAATCCACAGCGGGGGACGCTTTGTAGATGCTGACTTTTATGTGCCGCTTCGGTTTGATCACCATCACCCTGGCTACGTTGAGCAATTTAGCGCTCGCCGCCAATGGGAATCCTCCTAACTTGTATAGCAGCCTGGCGCGCTCGGCTCCAGAACTCAATCCCACTGTACTGAAAAGCGCCCTGAGCGCCGTGCAGTGCGCGGTCAATAACGGCGAGGAACGCTCAGAGCGCCTAGCGGTTATTGACTACTCCCAGCCCTCGACCGCTCGTCGGCTGTGGATCTTCGACTTGCGCAAAAAGACCCTGGTGCTGCGTGATCTGGTGGCCCACGGCGCAAAATCCGGGGAAAACTTCGCCACGCAATTTTCCAATCTCGAAGGCAGCCACCAGTCCAGCCTGGGCTTGTTCCGCACCCAGGAAAGTTACCTCGGCGCCCACGGCTATTCGTTACGCATGGACGGCCTGGAGCCCGGTTTCAACGACCAGGCCCGCGACCGCGCGCTGGTGATCCACGCTGCCGACTACGTCAACTCCGCGTGGAGCAAGCGCGAAGGCCGTATCGGCCGCAGCCAGGGTTGCCCGGCCGTACGCCCGCAGGTGGCGCGCCAAGTGGTGGATAAGCTCAAGGACGGGCAGTTCATGTTTTCCTGGTACCCGGACCAGCGTTGGTTGAAGTCGTCAACGTATCTGAACTGCAAGCCCCAACAAGTGGCAAGTAGTCGTACAATCCGTGGTGGTTAGCCTGTCCCCACAGATAAAAGAGAGCGTCGCATGCTTCTACACCACTCCACCTGGATCGAGATCGGGCAGTTTCTGGAACGCAGCCGCACGGTGGTGATCCCCATCGGTTCCAACGAACAACACGGCCCCACCGGCCTGCTGGGCACTGACTGGATGTGCCCGCAGATCATCGCCCATGAGGCGCAGAAGAACGCCGACATCCTGATCGGCCCGACTTTCAGCATCGGCATGGCCCAGCACCACTTGGGCTTTCCCGGCACTATTTCCCTGCGCCCTTCCACCTTTATTGCCGCGATTGGCGACTGGGTGCGCTCGTTGACCGGGCATGGTTTCGAGAAGATCCTGTTTCTGAACGGCCACGGCGGCAATATCGCTACCATTGAAGCGGCGTTTTCCGAGCTGTACGCCGAGGCGAGCTTCGCCCGCCGACCGGCCGGGTTCGCGCTGAAGCTGGTGAACTGGTGGGACCTGGAAGGCGTCACTGACCTGGCGCAGCGCCAATTCCCAGTCGGCCATGGCAGCCATGCCACGCCGTCGGAGATTGCGGTGACGCAATGGGCGTACGCTGATTCGATCAAGTCAGCCGACTATTCCCCACAAATCGCCAACACCGGGCCGATCCGCGAAGCGCTGGACTTCCGCGCACGCTTCCCCGACGGGCGCATGGGTTCGGACCCGGCCCTGGCGACGGTGGAAAAAGGCGGTGAGTTGGTGGCGTTGGCGGCTAAAGGGCTGGTCAAGACCGTGAACAGCTTCAGTAGCGAAGCAAAACCCTAAGCACGACACAAAGCAAAATGTGGGAGCGGTGGTGCGACGATTCGACTTGCTCGCGAAAGCGGTGGGTCAGTCAGTAAATGCATCGACTGATACTCCGCATTCGCGAGCAAGCCCGCTCCCGCATTGGACCTGTGTATTGCCTTTAGCTACTTGCAGTCCTGAGCCGCCAACTCAAGCCGCGACGGCTTGATCGCCGACGCCAGTGGCTTACGCTCGTACAGGAACACTTTGGTGCCGTCCTGGGACTTGTAGGCCTCCAGCACGTCATCGGCGGCAATCTTGCTGGTCAACACCACCTTGGCGTGGCGCGAGTTCTGCGTCACGGTCGAGGTGATGCCGTACTTTTCAAGCTTGGGCAATACACATTGCACATAGCTTTCGGGAGTCTTGCTGGTTTGCAGGGTTAAGCTCGGCGCATTGGGCGCAGTGATACAACCGGTCAGCAACAACGAAGCAAAAGCCAGGGCCGGGACGAAAAAAGAGCGCATAAACATTCCTGAAAATAACCAATAGGGTTCACATCGATCCGCGCGTCATCCGGCGCGGACCAGGGCCTTGAGCGATGCATCAAACTGCTTCAAGGCATTGAGCTGTACATCACGCTGCTGTTCAATCTGCGCGGCAATTTCCGGGGCCGCCTTGTCATGCACCCAAACCGATGGCACTTGTTTGTGTACCGAGCCTTCGGCCTTGGCGATATATTGCAGGTCTGCATCATAGAACCGTGCAACAAAACGCGCCTCGACCTGGTCGTTACGCTGGGTCAGCAGCTGGTTATGGGTGTCGAGCATCACCACCACATCAGGGTGCGCCTGCACCAGTTCATCCAGGCTGCTATAGACCGTCACGCTGCGAAAAGTGCCCTGCAATGAATTCATCAGCCAATCAATCGCCAGTTCCGGGTCTGAACTGTTGACGAACGCCTCGCGGATGCGCCCGTCAAGGGCATCCTTGGCGCCGTTCATGGCCATGGCGTGGTAGCGTTCAAGGTAACTGAGGTTGTCGCGGGTGTTTTCGCTGTACAACACCCCCACCGACTGCGCGTGCTGCAGGGAGTCTACGCTACCGGCGAGTGCCAGCAAATGGCCGGTACGCAGATCATCGGCAATTGCCGGATTGGCCAACACCGTCGTGCCAAGCATCAGCATGATTAAACCCAACTGGATCATCGTCCTCATCGCGCATTTCCTTGAACAGCGTCTCGATGGGGTGATTCTGCGCTTTTGGTACAAAAACAGAACTTGCGATCCTTGATGGTGACTATCATTTGAACCGATAGTGTCGAGTATCTCGCGACCTCTATAAAACTATAAGGACCCTGCCATGAAGCCCCACCAGAAAACCTTCGACCGCATCCGCGAAGCCGTATTGCCGGAGTTTCGCGAGCGGGTCGCCGATTACCTGGTCGATTATGAAAACGTGCTGCAGGATCAAACCGCCGATGCCGACCAGCGCTACGCCAGCGCCCAGCAACTGCGCGGTTACCTGCGCGGTTTGAACACCACACGGGTGCTGGGCATGGCGGACTGGGAAGATTTGGACCGACGCGTAGCCCACGAATGGCTGTAAACCCTAAAGCGCCGGGCGCTGCAGGTTGACCCATGCCTGCACCGACGGCCGCTGCCATTGGCGCTGTGCGTAATCCACCAACTCGGCTGGCACACTGTCACTGTTGAGGATCAGACGGTTGAGCATCACCGCCAGGTCCACATCGGCAATCGACCATTGGCCGAACAGGTAGTGGGGATTGCCCGCCAGCAGCGCCTGCGCCGCGCTGATCAGCTTGCGCGCGGCCGCCTCTGCAACGGGCGACAACGGCGGCATCTTCTGCCCGTAAAACACCACCAACGTCGAACGTTCCTGACGGATCGGCAGTAAGTCGCTACGCAGCCACGCCTGCACCTGCCGCGCCCTCGCCCGCTGTTTTGGATCAGCAGGGTACACCGGCGTTTCGGGGTAGACCTGCTCCAGGTATTCAGTGATCGCGGAAGATTCCGACAGCGCAAAGTCGCCCTCAACCAACGTAGGCACGCGCTGCGTCACCGAGAGCTGGGCGAAGTCCGCCGCCTGGTTTTGCCCGGCGTCCAAATCCAGGGTGAGCAGGTCGAACGCCAGGCCTTTTTCGCGCAGTGTGACAAACACCGACATCGCATAGGGGCTGGTAAACATCGAATCTACATAGAGGCGCAGCGGGCTCGGGTGCATGGGCGATCTCCTTGAATGGAACCCCACGCTACGAGATCTGCGGCGATAAAGACAATGCAGGGTTTTTATGGGGCCATTCCTGGCGGGAATAGGCCCAATAGTGGCAATATCATAGCGACTCGCTAGTCTGCGAGAACGCTCCGCCATTCAAAAGTGCTCAAGGAAGAACATCTTATGAAACAAGCAGTTGTCGTCATTCACGGCATCGGTGAACAACGCCCAATGGATACGTTGCGTGGTTTTGTCGAAGCGATGATCCCCGCCGACACCCCCGACGGCACCCCGTTGTACTGGAGCAAACCGGACCGGCTGTCGCGCAACTTCGACCTGCGCGTGCTGAAGTCCTCGGGCCGCACAAGCACGGATTTTTACGAGTACTACTGGGCCCACAAGATGCAGGGCACCAAGCTCGGCCATCTGCTGGGCTGGCTGTGGGACATCTTTAAGCGCCCGCGCCGTGATATCCCCGACGCCATCGTGCCGATTTGGCGCACCACGCGCTGGACGGTGATCCTGCTGTTGCTGCTGATCGCCAGCGGCAGCCTCGCCACCGCCTGGGGAAAATTCGAGCACCACGACAACCCTTACGCCCTGGTGCCGCTGCTGCTCGGCGCCATCGGCCTGGGGCTGCGCTATTCCGCGCTGTCCTACCTGGGCGATGCGGCGCGTTACCTCAGCCCCAACCCGCAAAATGTCGTGGTGCGCGAACAGATCCGTGCCGACGGCGTGGCGCTGCTGCGCGCGTTGCACAACAAGGGCGAGTACGACCGCATCATCGTCGTCGGCCACAGTTTGGGCAGCATGATTGCCTACGATATCGTCGGCTACCTGTGGCACGAACATCACGATCAACTCACCAAAGTCATCCCCAGTAACCGCGAGCTGGCCAACCGGTATGCCCACCACGAACCGCTGCAACCGGTGGTCAAGGATGCGCTGCCAAACGCCGGTGCCGCACTCGACGGCAGCCTGGGCAGCCTCTTGAGGTTTCGCGAACAGCAGACCCAAGCGTTTATCGAGCAACGTGGCCTGGGCAACCCGTGGCGCATCACCGACCTGGTCACCGTCGGCAGCCCGATGGCCCACGCCAGCTTGTTGCTGGGCCGCAGCGTCAGTGACTTCAAACAACGCATGGCACGTCGCGAAGCCCCGGCCTGCCCGCCCACCCAGGACGAAAAGGGCTACGGCTACAACGCCCGCCAGCCAGTGATGCTCGGCGAAAAACCCTTCACCCCACAGTATTTGCACCACGCGGCGGCCTTTGCCGTGACGCGCTGGACCAACCTCTACTTCCCGGCGCCCTACGGCCTGTTTGGCGATATCGTCGCGGGCCCGGTCAAGCCGGTGATGGGCGCCGGCGTGCTGGATTTGCCGGTCACTGTAGGCAAGTGGAAGGGCTGGCTGGCACGGTCGTGGTTCAGTCACACCCACTACTGGAGCGAACGCGGCGGCGCCCAAGGCTACCTCGGTGCACTCGGCAACGATGAACAGGCGATCACCCATGGCCCACGCCCTTCGGCGACCGAAGCGTTGCGCTGGGCGGTCGACCTCAAGGGCTTGCGGCGTTATCGCGCGGCAGGCGCCAAGGAAGCCCTGGCACCGGCTTAGCCTGCGAAGCCGCCTTTAACCAGAAACTCACGTTCTTGCGCGGTGGTGGCCCTGGCCAACACCGCGTTGCGATGGGGAAAACGCCCGAACCGTTCGATGATGTTTGCGTGCTCCTTGGCCCAATGGTAGGTGCTGGCATCCAGGCGCTGGTTCAACACCAGCGAGCGCTGCTGATCGGCCGGGTCTTCGGAATGCTCAAACGGCAGATAACAGAACGCCCGTAGTTCGGGCTCGATCAGTTGATCCAGCCCGGCATCGAGCATGCGCTGCGCATACAGCCGTGCCAGCGGGTCGGTGGCAAACATGTGCGCCGTACCGCGAAAGGCATTGCGCGGGAACTGATCCAGCAGGATCAACAACGCCAGCGCGCCGTGCGCTGAATCCAGCCAACCTTCCAGCTCGCGCCGAGCGGCTTGCATATGGGTGGCGTAGAAGGTGTCGCGAAACGCTGCGTCGAACGCCGCGTCCTTGGCAAACCAGCGCTTGGGCCCCGCCTGCTTCCAAAATTGAATCACCGCCTCGGCCGGCTGGCCGTTCATGCTTGTCATCATTGCCTCCTATGAGCCTGCAGATTTCATCATTGACGCCGCCAGAGGCGATTAAGTTTCGCCTCCGGCGCCGGGGCTGCACCTAGGGTTAGCCTTTTGGTGTGGGAGCGGGCTTGCCCTGATGCCGGTCGGTTAAGCGGACGCAAAAGCTCAAAGCAGCGAAGATCAAATGTGGGAGCTGGCTTGCCTGCGATGGCATCGACTGTGTGTCACTGACAGACCGATGCGCCCGCATCGCAGCATAGGTATCTACACATCTTTTTATGGGTTGAGTTCTTTGGTTGTCGCGGGGGGCGCTGGGTACATATCCGTTATTTGGGTAACGGCTGCTATGGGTTCCGCCCTTACGGCGGGTCACTTTTGGAAAAGAGCCCGGAATGCCGGCCCAGCCAAAAGTAACCAAAAGGGCTCTTGCCCCACCACTCGGCACCTCGCCTAGGCTCGGTGTGCCCTCACGCAGGCTTTGGACCGTGGGCCGCCGCCATGGGCCATCCTTGGCCCATCGCGGCTAAACCGGCGTCCTGCCGGTTTACCCACGCTCCAAAGCCTGCGTTCGGCCAGCGTGGTTTAACGGGGCGCCTCAGATCAAGATCAAGATCAAAAGCAAGAGCACGGCGGCCTAGTAGCCGACCTGAGTGGTTGAAGCAAATCAAAAGCAAAACCGAGGCGGCCTGACAGCCGACCTGATCTCTGAAACTGAACTCAATCTAATGTGGGAGCTGGCTTGCCTGCGATGGCATCAACTCGGTGTACCTGATACACCGACGTGTCTGCATCGCAGCGGTGCGGCGATCCGACAAGCCAGCTCCCACATTTGGATCTCAATACATCAGGCAGATGGGTGTGCTGCTCAGGCTGTACTCCCACATGCCTACCCTGTGTTAGGCCAGTTCAGCCCGCAGTTGCCGCGCAGCAGTGACCATATGAATCAACGCCGCTTCCGTCTCCGGCCAGCCGCGGGTTTTTAGGCCGCAGTCCGGGTTGACCCATAGGCGCTGCGCAGGAATGCGCTTGGCCGCCTTGCGCAGCAAATTGGCCATTTCCGACGCATCCGGCACGCGTGGCGAGTGGATGTCATAGACGCCCGGGCCAATGTCGTTCGGGTAAGCAAAGGCTTCGAACGCCTCCAGCAGTTCCATATCGGAGCGCGAGGTTTCGATGGTGATCACGTCAGCATCCATCGCCGCAATGGACTCGATCACATCGTTGAACTCGCTGTAGCACATGTGCGTGTGAATCTGGGTTTCGTCGCGCACGCCACAGGCGCACAGGCGGAACACTTCGGTGGCCCAGTCCAGATAGTGCTGCCACTGCGCCCGGCGCAACGGCAGGCCTTCGCGGAACGCGGCTTCGTCGATCTGCACGATCTTGATACCAGCAGCTTCCAGGTCCACCACTTCGTCGCGAATCGCCAGCGCCAGTTGCCGCGCCTGCACTTCGCGGCTCACGTCTTCACGCGGGAACGACCACATCAGCATGGTCACCGGGCCGGTCAGCATGCCCTTCATCACCTTGTTGGTCAGGCCTTGGGCGTAGCGGATCCACTCCACGGTCATGGCTTTCGCACGGCTGAGGTCGCCGAAGATCACCGCCGGTTTCACGCAGCGCGAACCGTAGCTCTGCACCCAGCCGAAACGGGTGAACACGTAGCCGTCGAGCTGCTCGGCGAAGTACTCGACCATGTCGTTACGCTCAGCTTCGCCATGTACCAGCACGTCCAGGCCGAGGTGTTCCTGCACTTCAACGGCATGCTTGATCTCGCTGTGCATGGCTTCGACGTATTCGGCTTCGCTCAACTTGCCGGCTTTATACGACTGGCGCGCCAGGCGAATCGAGGCGGTCTGCGGGAACGAACCGATAGTCGTGGTCGGAAACAGCGGCAGGTTCAGGCCGGCACGTTGCTTCTCGATACGCTGGGCAAACAGCGACTGACGCTGGCTGTCCTTGGCGGTGATCGCCGCCACACGGGCTTGCACGGCAGGCTTGTGAATCCGTGGCGAGGCCGCACGGGCAGCTTGCACAGCACGGCTTTCCGCCAGGGCGGCGAGCACGTTAGGGGCTTGCGGTGCGTTGACGGCCTGGGCCAGCACCGCAACTTCCGCGCACTTCTGCACGGCGAAGGCCAACCAGCTTTTCAGCTCGGCATCCAGCGTGTCTTCGCGGCCCAAATCAACCGGGCTGTGCAGCAGCGAGCAAGACGGCGCGACCCACAAGCGATCGCCCAATTTCTCATGCGCGTGCTGCAAGGTCGCCAGGGCTTTTTCCAGGTCGCAGCGCCAGACGTTACGGCCATTGACCACGCCCAGGGACAACACCTTATACGCCGGCAAGCGGTCGAGAATGGTCGGGTACTGGTCCGGTGCACGCACCAAGTCGATGTGCAAACCATCAACCGGCAGGTTGGCGGCTAGGCCGAGGTTCTCTTCCAAACCGCCAAAGTAGGTGGCCACGAGTTTTTTCAGCGGGTCGCGCTGGATCTGGTTGTAGGCGCGCTCAAAGGCGTTTTTCCAGTCTTGTGGCAGGTCGAGCACCAGGATCGGCTCATCGATTTGCACCCACTCAACGCCCAAATCTGCCAGGCGCTGGAAGATCTGGCCATACAACGGCAGCAGGCGGTCAAGCAGGTCTAGCTTGTCGAAGTCGCCGCCCTTGGCCTTGCCCAGCCACAGGTAAGTCAGCGGGCCGATGACCACGGGCTTGACGTTGTGGCCCAGGTTACGGGCTTCTTTAACCTCTTCGAACAACTGCTCCCAACCCAGTTGGAATTGCTGGTCGGCGCTGAACTCAGGCACCAGGTAGTGATAGTTGGTATCAAACCACTTGGTCATTTCCTGGGCGTGGGCACCGCCGCAGCAGCTGTCGCTGACACCACGGGCCATGCCGAACAGGGTCTGCAGCGTGGTGTTGCCATCGGCTGGGCGGAGGCGTTCAGGGATCACACCGAACATCAGCGAGTGAGTCAGGACTTGGTCGTACCAGGCGAAATCACCGGCCGGTAGCAGCTCGATACCGGCTTGTTTTTGCAGTTCCCAGTGCGCCTTGCGCAAGTCACGGCCCACGGCACGCAGGCCGGCCTCGTCGAGCTCGCCCTTCCAAAACGCTTCCTGCGCTTTTTTCAGTTCACGATCGCGTCCAATGCGCGGAAATCCAAGGGAATGAGCGACTGCCATGACTTACAACTCCAATGTCGATATTGATGGCAGCCATTGTCGACACACACTCATAGTGAGACAAACTCATTTTACTCTAGACGATCACGAGAATCACTCATGTTGCCATCACGTGTAGATAGAACGCGTGAAACATGAAATACGCACACGCTGCCAGCGCCAAGCCCATGCAACGATTGAATACGGTAAACGCCGACGCCCCGTTAATCCGCCGCCCCAGCACCGCGCCCAGCAAGGCGTAGACCCACGGCGCACCGACTGCGCCCAGCCCCAGCAAGGCCGAAACCCCGGCGATGGACGCCCCGGTAACATGCGCCGCCGGCAACATCACGCTGGTAATCGGCAACACCGCCACGACGCCTTTGGGGTTGAGCAACTGAATCACCAGGCCATTCCAGAACGTGAGGGCCTTGGTCGGCGTGCTTGAAGACGCTTCAACCACCGTGTGGGCGGTGAACACTTGATAGGCGAGGTACAGCGTGTACACACCGCCGACCAGTGAGATATACGGCAGCGCCGCCTGGGAAACGATCGCCTCGCCGGTGTAGCCGAACAGCACGAACATCAGCAGCATCGCGCAGCCCACGCCAATGTAGAACCCACTGCAGCGGCGCAATTTACCGGTGAGCCCGGCGTTCAGGCCCATCAAGTTCACAGGGCCCGGGCTGTACATGACACTGAAGGCGTAGAGGAAAATGTCCATGAAAAAACCTGCCGTAGAAGAAGTCCGGCGAGTCTACTGAGGCGGTTTACGCTGAATCTTGTACGTTTGTAGTTCAGCGTTGTACCTGTTGTGCGAACCACGCCATGACCACGGCACACCCTGCGTGGGACGCCGCCATCGGTTGCAAGCACAGCGCATACACCCCGCCCGTCTCCAACGGCTCACCCAACGGCACCACCAGCAC
This sequence comes from Pseudomonas sp. ArH3a, assembly GCF_022648765.1. Taxonomy (NCBI): domain Bacteria; kingdom Pseudomonadati; phylum Pseudomonadota; class Gammaproteobacteria; order Pseudomonadales; family Pseudomonadaceae; genus Pseudomonas; species Pseudomonas sp. ArH3a. Next base: position 3,114,023 of record NZ_CP080330.1, on the reverse strand, counting down.
GCCGCGCTCGATGGATTCAGCGGCCAGGCTCAAGTCGGTCATCGCCACACCCAGCCCGCGCGCGGCGGCGTCCAGCGCCAATTCATCGAGGTTGAAGGGAATGTGCCGGTAGTCCTCCAGTGCACCGGCGCCGTTGGCGGCAAGCCATACGCGCCAGTCTTGCTGGTCGACCGAGCGGTGCAGCAGCGCCACGGTGCGCAGGTCAGCTAGGGTTGCCAACGGCTTCAGGCTGGGCGCACACACCGGCACCAGTTTTTCCTGGAACAGCGTGAGGCACGTCGGATCAGTGGGCGGCGTGGGCAGGTACTGAATGTAGGCATCGCTGTCGCCGGCAGGCTCGACCACTTCCGTGGCGACGGTCTCGATGGCCAGGGAAATGTCCGGGTGCAACCGGTAGAAATCGCTCAACTTGGGCAGCAGCCAGCGCACGGCCAACGACACATGCAGGCGAATGCGGAACGGGCGTTTGTGCGGCGAGATGCGGTCCTCCAGCGCCTTGAGTTGCGCGAGGATACTGCGTGCGAAAATCAATACCTGCTCGCCTTCAGCCGTCAGCTGCAAACGGCGGCTGGTGCGCGTGAACAGCGCCACACCGAAGTGGCTTTCCAATTGCTGCACCTGGCGACTGACCGCGCTCTGGGTCAGGCACAACGTGTGCGCAGCCTGGGTGAAACTGCTGCTGTCGCTGACTGCCACCAACGCCTGCAGACCTTGCATCGACGGTACGTGACGAAGCTTATCCATGCGCTTTCCGAATAGCTGGATGATTTTATAGCGTTGGTTGTACCACCCAAGTCCCTATAAATTCCAGCCATCGACTTAAATCATCCATGCGATCAACGCATGCAGCCGAGGTAAACGTGGACAATATCTGTGGCTGGATCGCCCAAACCCAACCCCTGCCCGCCCGCAGCGCCTTGAAAGGTACACAGCAGGCCGACTGGCTGGTGATCGGCGCGGGTATCACCGGGCTCTGCGCGGCTCACAGCCTGGCCGAGTTGCACCCCGATGCACGTATCGTGATCGTCGACCGCCAGTGCGCGGCGCAAGGTGCCTCGGCGCGAAACTCCGGGTTTGTGGTGGCGCACGAACACCCGACCGAAAGCGAGTTGCTGGGCGATGTGGGCTTCGACGGTTTTGAGGTGGACACCGCGATCTCCCGCGCGGCGAGTGACGAGGTGCGCCAACGCATTGCTCGCCATGCCATCGACTGCGACTATCGCGACAACGGTTACTTCTTCGCCGTGCATGACGCCGATAAGCTCGATCACGTCGACAGCAAACTCGCCACCTTGCTCGCCCTCGGCGCTTCTGCACAATTTCTGCAAGGCGACGCGCTGCACCAGAAGCTCGGCACCGCGCATTACCAGGCCGGTATCTGGTGCGGCAATGGCAACGCCCTGCTGCAACCGGCCAAGTACGTGAAGGGTTTGCTGGCGGCGTTACCGGCCTCGGTCAGCCTGTTTGAACACACCGACATCAGCGGCCTTGAGCGCATGGGCAACGGCAGCATTCGCGCGACCAGCCCTGGCGGCAGTATTGAAGCGCGGCACGTGCTGGTGTGCCTGAACGCCTTTGTGCCGCGCGTAGGCCTGGACCACAGCGCCACGTTCCCCATGGAACTCAGCGCCAGCCTCACCCGCCCGCTGACGGACAAAGAATGCGCCGCCGAGCCCTGGGGCGTGCTGTCCACGCGACCACTCGGCGCCACGGTACGTCTGACGCCGGACCGGCGCGTGATGATTCGCAACACCGCCGAGTACCGCACCCGCGACTTGTCCAACACCGACTTGCTGCAACGCCGCCAGCACCATGTGCGGGGTTTGCAACGACGCTTCCCGTGGCTCACCGAACAGGACATCCACTACACCTGGACCGGCCACCTCAGCGCTTCGCGGTCGGGCCAACCGTACTTCGCCAAGGTCGAAAACAACCTGTACGCCATCGCCGGGTGCAACGGTTCCGGCGTGGCGCGCGGCACCTTGTGGGGCCGGCTGATGGCGCAGTGGGCCTGCGGGCACAGCTCGCCGTTACTGCAATCGGTCATCCAGCGTGCGCAACCGGGCTGGTTGCCGCCGCGCCCGCTGTTCGACCTTGGCGCCCTGCTGCGCATGCGCATCGAAGCGGTGCGCGCCCGTTCAGAAATCTAAAACAAAAAAGGTGAATGCAATGCACATCAAGCGATTGTCGGTGGCGATGATACTCGGCGCGTTGTCGGCGGCCAGCCATGCCGCTGAAGAAGTGAACATCTCCAACTGGAACGGCTATATCGCCGACGACACCCTCACCAATTTTACTCAGGCCACCGGCATCAAGGCCACCTACGACATTCATGACAGCAACGAAGTGCTTGAATCGAAGTTGATGACCGGCAACACCGGCTACGACGTGGTCAGCCCTTCCAACCACTTTTTGTCACGGCTGATCAAGGCCGGGGCAATCCAGAAGCTCGACCGCAGCCAGTTGCCGAACTGGAAAAACCTCGACCCACTGCTGATGAAAAAACTCGAAGTCAACGACCCGGGCAACCAGTACGGCTTCCCCTACATGTGGGGCACGGCGGGCATCGGCTACAACGTCGAGAAGATCAAGGCGATCTTCGGCAACACCGACGTCACCCGCTCGTGGAAGATGTTTTTTGACGAAGACACAATCAAAAAGCTCAGTACCTGCGGCGTGGCAATCATCGACAACCCCACGCAGATTCTGCCCATCACCCTCAACTACCTCGGCCTGCCTCACCACAGCCATGAACCCGCCGACTATAAACAGGCCGAGCAGGCACTGTTGAAGATCCGGCCCTACGTCCAATACTTCCACGCGTCCAAGTACATCAGCGACTTGGCCAACGGCAATATCTGCGCGGTGATCGGTTTCAACGGTGACGTAGTGCAAGCGGCTACGAGCGCAAAAGAAGCCAACAATGGCATTCAGATCGGCTACTCCATCCCCGAAGAAGGCTCGACGCTCTGGCTGGACATGGTGGTGATGCCCAAGGCCGCGCCCCATGAAAAGAACGCCTACGCCTACATGAACTACCTGCTCGAGCCCAAGGTGATCGCCAACATCAGCAACAGCATCCACTACGCCAACCCCAACAGCGCGGCGGATGAGTTCCTCACTCCTGCGGTTAAGCAGGACCTGGCGATCTACCCGCCGAAAAGCGTGATGGACACGTTGTTTATCGTCGAAGACCTGCCCCCGGCCATTGCACGGCTGGCTACCCGGCTGTGGACCAAGTTGAAGACCAACACCTAAGCGCACCTGCCACAGAAAACCTGCGAGCCACGACAACTCATTCACCACAGCCTCTGCGCGCTGAAATAAACTAGGGTGGTACTTCTTGGGAGACCCACCAACATGGATGCAGTGACTCAAGGCAGTTGCCTATGCGGTGCTATCAACTATCAGGTTTCGACTCGATTAAAAGCCGTCACCCACTGCCACTGCAAAAAGTGCCAGAAAGGCCACGGCGCGGCGTTCTCCACGTATGCCAGCGCACCCAAATCAGCGCTGAATGTCAACGCTTCGCCGGATACGCTTCGAAGCTATGAGTCTTCGCAGGGCGTTACTCGCCAATTCTGTTCACGGTGTGGATCATCGCTATTCTGGTCTGATGCCAATGGGCTTTACCGAGGATGGGTTTCCATCGCACTCGGCACGCTAGACACGCCTTTTGTTGCGCGCAATCAGGCGCACAGCTGCCTTGAATCCAAGGCTGCCTGGTTTTGCGAGGACTCTGTATGACACCGGCCAGCGAAGCCTTTTCGATACGCAAGCTCGAAGAGCTTCCCGAGCAGCTCCGTGAGCTGGAAGCGCAGGCCGTTGCCGAAGGGTTCAGGTTCCTGACGCGGCTTATCACCGAGTGGGAAAACTGCACAAATCGGTTTGACCAACCGGGAGAGTGCCTTGTAGGCGTCTTTCGTCACGGCCAATTGCTTGCAGTTGGCGGTCTTTCCCGCGACCCATACGCGGGTCCAGAAACCGGCCGACTAAGACGGATATACGTTGATCCAACGATGCGCAAGCGTCGTATTGGTGGGGCGTTAGTCAGCTATTTACTGGAATACGCCGCTAAACAGTTTCAAGCAGTGCGTCTTTCCACGGAGAGTCCAAGCGCCATGAAGTTTTATCTGCGCTGTGGTTTCCACCCCGTGGGCGACAACACCGCAACCCACGCAAAGTCGCTGATCCCCCTCAATCGGCAATGACTCGGAGACCGCATGCAGGTGATAAACAACAGCAGACCTGAGTACATGCCCAGGCTCGAACACCTTCTGTACGGCAATAACTACAGCGTCTCAATAGACCTGTATGGCCCACTGGATGCGAATCGACCGCTGATTGAGGTGCTCAAATCAGCGGTGAGTTCGTCATGTGAAGCCCCCCGCAGTGTACTCATCAGTGTTGATGAAGCGCGGGCGCACATTCTTGAGTCGTTGCTTTACCCTGGTGATCCGGCTGCAGGGCCTATCGACCTGCCCGCTAAACGCAGTGAAGTAACCGCACTGGTCGAGCAACTGTTGGAAGGTGCCCACGTCAATAAAGCCGATGCTATCTACACCTTCCACCTTGCAAAGGGCCACCCAGGCTACCCGGTGTGGTGGGAATTCGCGTTGGATATTCATGCGCAAGGGCGCCGTTGGATTCTGCTGGGTTGCAGCAGCGATTAAGCGTAAGCCCCAAGGGTGAATTGGGGCTCAAGCGACTTGACGACTTACATCAACGGAATCGAATAACTCACAAACACCCGATTCTGATCCTGGTCCCGCGCCACTTCACTGCGCGACACGCCGTTACGCCAGCCGAACCCGACGTTCTTGAACGTGCCGCTTTGCACCACGTAATCCAGGGAGATATCCCGTTCCCATTCGCTGGCCGTGTTGCCGGCGGTGGTGAGGATATGGTCGCCTTTCAAGTACATTACCGACGCCTTAAGGCCCGGCAGGCCCAGTGCGACGAAGTCGTAGGCGTATTGCGCGAAGACGGTGCGTTCGCCGGCCTGGATGAAGGTTTGCACGGTGCGGTCGGTGTAGAGGTACAGGCTGGAACCGCCCTCGCCTTTGTTGACCAGGCCGCCCTGGTTGAGTTGGGCGAAGTTGCTGTCGTCGGAGACTTGCTGGTAACCGGCAGTGATCGCGTGTGGGCCCAAGGAGTAGATAAACGCGGCACTCCAGGTGTTGTTGTCGATTTCACCACTGCCGTTCTTGGTGTGGCCGCTGAATTTATACCCTTCGGCACGCCCGGCGGCGTTGCTGTTTTTGCCGTCTGCGGTGGTCTTGAAGTAACGCAGGTCGGTTTTCAATGAGCCGTAGTCGCCAAGCGGCAATACATGGATCAAACCGGCAAAGTGCTGCTGGTAATAGTCTTCGAGGTTGGCGTAGTAGTACTGGACCAGCAGGTCCTTGTTCACTTGATAGTCGACACCTGCGTAGTTGAATTTGTTGCTCTCTTGGGTGCCGCCCGCCGCCGCCAGGCCACTGCGATCGCTGGAGCCACGGCCGGTGGTGTGCTGCAGCTGGCCGCCGATCAGGGTCAGGTTGTCGATGTCTTTACTGGTGACCTGCCCGCCCTCGAAGGATTGCGGCAACAGGCGGCCATCGTTGCTCACCAGGATCGGCAGGTTTGGGCGCAGGTAGCCGTAGCGCAGCTCGGTCTTGGCAACACGCGCCTTGGCCGTCGCGCCGCCACGCGCCCAGCTGTCGGCGGCCTTGCCGTCAGCGGTGGGGATCATCGAGCTGCCCACATGGCGGCCGGCGCCGCTGTCGAGGGTCACGCCGAGCATGCCGACGGTATCCAAACCAAAGCCGACAGTGCCATCGGTAAAACCCGACTGGTAGTTAAGGATAAACGCCTGGCCCCACTCTTGAGTCTTCGACGGTGCAGCGGCGCCGTCGCGGTTGTCGTTATTGAAGTAGAAGTTGCGCATGTTCAAGTTGGCTTTGCTGTCGCTCAAGAAATCAGCCGAGGCCAAGGGGCTCAGGGCAATACCCAGGCCGCCGGTCAATACGCTTAATACATTCAAAGTGGCTTTCATCAGGACGAACTCCGGCGCGGAATCCAAGTTCCGGGCGCTTAAAAAAGGCAGCAGGATGCACGCGGCCAACTTGGGCTGGCCGCCGCGTTAACGAACGTTTAAGTGCTTAGTTGAGTGAAGTGAACCTCCGTAAAACCTCAGTCAATCAATCCATGAGCGTCATAAAACGGATACGGCCCCGGGTAGTCCCCGAACACGCCGTTGTGGCTGATCACACCCTGCTGCTCATCCCAGCGGTGCAGCAGATAACCTGCCGGCTCCAAGTTGAAATGCGCGGGCGCGGCGTCTTGCAGGTCGAGCACGATCTGGTGCGAAGTGCCGGGGCACACGCAACTCAAGCTGCCGCCAAAGCGCCGTTGCATCGGCCGATGCAGATGCCCGCACAGCAGGCGTTCCACTTGCGGGTGACGGGCGATGACGCGCTCCAGGGCGGCGGCATTGATAAAGGGTTCGCGGTCCATATGGCCGATACCGCTGATAAACGGCGGGTGATGCAGGATCAGCAAGGTCGGCGCCTTAGGGCGCAACGCCAATTGGTCGTCAAGCCACTGCAACTGGCTGTCGAGCAGTTGGCCGCCGTGACCACCGGGAATGGTCGAATCGAGACCGATCAGGCGCAGCGGATGCTCCTCCACCACCCAATCCAAAGGGCCGTCTGGCGACGCTGGCAAATAACGGTGATCACCAAAAGCATCCAGTAACGGCCCACGCGTGTCGTGGTTGCCGGGCACCAGGTAGCAAGGCATGTGCAGGCGCGCCAATTCCGGATGCAGCACGGCGTATTCATCGGCGCGGCCGAAGTCCACCAGATCACCGCTGATCACCACAATATCGGGCCGTGGGTAGCTGGCGTTCAGGTAGTCGACGGCACGGCGCAGTGCGCCCAACGTATCCACCACGCCATAGGTCAGGCGGTTGCCGGCTTTAAGGTGCAGGTCGCTGATCTGAGCGACAAGAAACGGACGGTTCAAAATAGGCTCTCACGCATTCAGGGTGAACAACATGTGCGGCGCAATCGCCAGAGCAATCGGCGCGCCGACGCGGTGCAGTTGGTTGTCGCTGCTGTCCACCAGCAGCGGTTGCGGGCCGCCGACATCCACCAGCAAGCGGCTTTGTGCGCCCTGGAAGAATTGCGCCACCAGGTGGCCGTGCAGGTGCCCTTCGTCTTCCATCACACGCAGGTGTTCGGGACGGCAGTACACCGTGCTCGGCAAATCGAGCGCGTGCCACGGCAGCTCGCCGCCGCAGACTTTCAAGCCGTGGGCGGTGCGATCCAGCACGGTAAAAGCATTGAGGTTGCCGACGAAGCCTGCGACGAACGCGTTGGCCGGCTGCTGGTAAATCTCCCGTGGGCTGGCCAGTTGCGCGACGCGCCCCTGCTCCATCACCAGGATGCGGTCGCCCAGGGCCATAGCTTCGCCTTGATCATGGGTGACGAAGACCGAGGTGATGCCAAGCCCGCTCAGCAGTTGATCCAACTCACTGCGCAAGCGCTCGCGCAATTGCGCATCCAAGGCCGCCAGCGGCTCATCCAGCAACAGCACTTTGGGGCGCGGTGCGAGGGCGCGGGCCAGGGCCACACGCTGACGCTGGCCGCCCGAGAGTTCATGGATGCTGCGCCGGCCGTGGTGCTGCAAGCCCACCAGCTCCAACAGTTCTTCGCAGCGTTTGTTGCGCTCAGGCGCTGACACGCCGCGAATCTTCAAGCCATAGACGATATTGCCGGCGACATCCAGGTTGGGAAACAGCGCGTAGTTCTGGAACACCATGCCCACATCACGCCGCTCAATGGGCAGGCGCGTGACGTCTTGATCGCCGAAAAATACCTGGCCGACATCCGGGCGCTCCAACCCGGCAATCAGGCGCAAGGTGGTGGTTTTGCCACAGCCAGACGGCCCGAGAATCGCCAGGGTTTCGCCGCCTTCGACGGTCAGGTTCAAGTCATGCACGGCCACGGTGCCGTCGGCGAATGCCTTGCGACAGCTTTGCAGGCGGATAGTGATAGCGGTCATCGACGCTCTCCACGGGACAAACGAGCACTGATGGCCTGCAATGCAATCAGCAGCGGCACGATCATCAGCAAAAAGATAAGGGTGTAGGCACTGGCGATTTCCAGGCGCGCCGAGGCGTAGCTGTCGGCCAAACCCACCGGCAGCGTTTTCGTCATCGGCGTGTGCAGCATCCAGGTCAGGTTGAACTCACCCAAGCTCAGGGTGACCACCATCAGCACGCCCGCCAGAATCCCCGCCCGGCAGTTGGGCACCACCACGCTGAAAAAGCGCTTGATCGGCCCCGCGCCGAGGCTGGCTGCAGCCTCTTCCAACACCGGCAGTTGCTGGCGTTGCATCACCGCCATCACCGGGCGCACCAGGAACGGCAAGGTGAACAGCACATGGCCGACAAGGATGAACAACCAGCTGCTGCGGAACGTGCCGAACTGGCCGTAGGTCAGCAGCAACGCCAACGCACTGGCCAACCCCGGCATCGCCACCGGGAGCACCATCAACTCCTCGAAGGCGCGGCTGAAGCGGTTGTTCATGCGCACCAGGGCGTAGGCCGCCGGCACGCCGACCACGCAGACGCACACCGCGCAGGCCAGGGCCAATTGCAGCGACAGCCACACCGTCGGCGAGTAGGCCTGCCACACCTGCACCAGCCAGTCGAAGGTCAGGCCGCTGGAGAGGCCGACGAAGAAATTACGCGTCAACCCGGCCAGCAACGACATCAGCACCGGCACCAACATGAACGCGCACACCAGCAAGGTGAACAGCAGTTGAATCACGAACAGCGATGAGCGCTTCACAGGACCGTCCCCGCGTTTTTCACCAGGCGCCGCGTCAGCAGCAACACGGCCCAGGTCACTGCACCGAGCACCACCGACAGCGCGGCGGCGACGGCAAAGTTGGCGTAGTTGGTGAACACGTTGTAGATCGCCACCGGGGTGACGTTAAGCCGCGTGCCCAAGGTAAAAGCCGTACCGAAGGCGCCCATGGAGGTGGCGAAGCAGATTGCTCCGCAGGACGCCAGCGCGGGCGCCAGGCCAGGCACGATCACGTCGCACACCACGCGCCAATGCCCGGCCCCCAACGAATGCGCGGCTTCTTCCAGGCTGCGGTCGAGGCTTTCGCACGCGGCCATCACCGTGAGGATCACCCGCGGGATCGAGAAGTACAGGTAGCCGACAAACAGCCCCACCAGCGAGTACGCGAAGATCCAGCGCTCACCGGCCAGTTGCAGGCCCAGGGCGGCAAACAGGCCTTGGCGCCCGGCCAACAGAATCACCAGGAAGCCCACCACTACGCCAGGAAACGCCAGGGGAAAGGTGAGCAATGCCACCAACGCCGAACGCCCAAAGAACTGCTGACGCGCGAGAAACACGCCGCTGATGCCGCCGATCAGTAACGCTGTGAGCGTGACGAAAACGGCCAGCACACAGGTCTGCGCCAAGCTGCCCAAATACTGCGCGCTGCTCAGCACCTGCCAGTAACCGCTGCCCTGGCTGTCGCGGCTCTCGGCGCCGAGCACTACCAAGTGCGCCAGCGGCAGCAGCCAGAACGCGAACAGCACCGCAAAGGCCGGGGCCAATGCCCAGGCGGCGTGTTTTGCCGATGCTGCCACTTACTTGACCTCGTTCAGGTAACGGGCGGCGAAGGCTTCCTGCACAGCGGCCATTTTTTCGTAGTCCACCACGCCGGCACGGGCGTAGTCGCTGTCGGGCAGGAACTGCGCGGCGACGTCGGCCGGCATTTTCATTGGGCGCACCGGGCGCAGGTAGGCCTTGGCCCAGAGGGCCTGGCCTTGCTCGGAAAGCACGAAATCGAGGACCTTTTCAGCGTTGGCGCGGTGCGGCGCATTGGCCACCGCGCTCATCACGTACGGCACGCTGATGCTGCCTTCTTTGGGGATCACGAACGCGACGTTGGCGTTGTCCTTGTAGCGCGCGCGGTAGGCGTTGAAGTCGTAGTCCACCAGGATCGGCAATTCACCGGACAGCACCCGCGCATAGGCGGTTTGCTTGGGCACGATGGGCGCGTTTTTCGCCAGCTTCTGGAAGTAGTCGATGGCCGGGGCAAAGTTATCCAGGTCGCCGCCCAGGGCACGGTTGATCGCCACGGCGCAGACGTAGCCGACGAACGCGCTGGACGGGTCGAGGTAACCGACCATGCCTTTGTATTCAGGCTTGAGCAGGTCGGCCCAGCTTTGCGGCACCGGCAAACCGCCCAGCGCATCGACGTTGACCATGATGCCCAAGGTGCCGGTGTGGATCGCGAACCAATGGCCGGTCGGGTCTTTCAAACCAGCGGGAATCTGCTCCCAGCCTTTGGGTTTGTAGGTGCCGACCACGTCGGCTTTTTGCGCCTGCAAGCCGAAGGTCACGCCGTAATACACCACGTCAGCCACCGGCGCGGCCTTCTCCGCCACCAACTGCGCCAGGGACTGCCCGGAGTTCTTGTTGTCCAGTGGCACTTGCACGCCTGTGTTGGCGGCGATGGCCTTGAGTTGGCTGCCCCAATCAGCCCAGTCGGGTGGGCAGTTGTAGCAAATCGCCGTTTCGGCCGCCTGGGCCAGGTGGGCCATGCCGCACAGCAGCACGGCTGCCAGGGTTTTACTGAACGCGCGCATCAAGTGTCTCCTCAAGGGGTTGAGTGCTTTCGCCGGGCCGGATATGGCACGGCAGGCAATGGGAAATCGGAGCGTTACCGGCAATTTGCGCCAGCAGTTGATCAATCACGGTGCTGGCCAGCAGCCCGATGGGCTGCACCACGCTGCACAGGGTCGGGTGCATCTGGGTGCCGAGGGCGATGCCGTCAAAGCCCATTACCGAGAGTTGCTCGGGCACATTCCAGGCGTTGCGGCGCAGCTCAGCGATCAAGCTGATCGCCAGGAAATCGTTGGAGCACACCAGCGCGGTGGGCGCGTGGGGGCCTTGGAGGAACGGCTCGATCACCTTGAACTCGGCCTGGGTGTGGGCCGGCATTTCGATCACCGGGCGGCTGTCCACACCGAACTCGCGCATCGCGTCGCAATAGCCGGCGTAACGCAGGCGGGCCCGGTCGGACTGCAACGCGGGGCCGGCGACCATGCTGATGCGCCGGTGCCCCGCTTCCAGCAAATAACGTGTGGCCAGGGCCATACCTGCACGGTTGTCGACCGACACGGCGCTGTAGTTGGGGTTGCTCGGTTGGTGATAAGCCAGCACGAACGGCGTTTGTTCGCTGGCGAGGCTGTTCAGCACGCTATTGCTTTCGGCATCGGTCACCGTCAGCACCAAACCGTCGACGCGCTGGCGCAGCAGTTCCTCCACCACGATGCTCTCGCGTTCGCTGCTGTAGTCGGTGGTCGCCAGCACCAGGCTGTAGCCGCGCAGCCGGGCGGCACGTTCCATGGCCTGGAACTGTTCGGCGAACACCGGGTTGAGCAGGTTGGGCACCACCACGCCAATCAGCTGGGTGGTTTGCAGGCGCAGTTGGCGGCCGAGCAGATTCGGTCGAAAGCCCAGCTCGCGGGCGGCGGCGAACACCTGCTCACGGGTGGCCGGGCGCACTTGGTCGGGGGAAGCAAAGGTGCGGGCGGCGGTGGCGCGGGATACGCCGGCCAGCTGCGCAACGTCTTTCAGGTCAGTCATTGTCACTCGCTTGAGATCGATCTCATTGGCGAGGACAGTAACGGCGGAATATGGCAGCAAAGTGGTGGACAGATGACGGTTTGATGTCGGCCGAATGTGCTGCCGCGCTAGCGCCCCGCAGATCATCTGCCTTTATACTGCGCACCCTGCCCTATTGCTCAAGGATGAATCATGCGTGTCATCGTCATTGGAGGCCTGGGCAACTTCGGGCTGCGTATCTGTCGGCGTCTGGCCTCGGAGCCTGGCATTGAAGTGATTGCGGCCAGCCGCCGCTCACACTCAGGCCTGCACACCCTCAGCGACGGCCAACAGGTCGCGACCCTGCCCCTGGACATTGGCGCCGCCGACTTCGAACAGCGCCTGGCGGGCGCCAAACCTGATCTGGTGATTCACTGCGCGGGGCCCTTTCAAGGCCAGGATTATCGCGTCGCCAAGGCAGCCTGCGCGGCCGGGGCGCATTACCTGGACCTGGCCGATGGCCGCGCGTTTGTCGCCGAGTTCGCCGCCAATGTCGATGCCGAAGCGAAAGCCGCCGGCGTGCTGGCCATTTCCGGTGCCAGCAGCGTGCCGGGGTTGTCCTCGGCGGTGGTCGATCAGTTGGCCCAATCCTTTACGCGCATCGACAGTATCCAGACCGTGATCGCCCCCGGCCAACAAGCCGTGCGTGGGGTTGCGACCATCCAGGCGGTGTTTGGCTATGCCGGCCTTGGGTTCGAACGCTGGAATGGCGGCGCCTGGACACGACAATTTGGTTGGCAAAACCTGCGTCGCTTTCACTTCGAAAGCATCGGTAAGCGCTGGGGCGCGGCGTGTGATGTGCCGGACTTGGCGCTGTTCCCAGAGCGCTATCCCGGCGTACGCGACGTGGCCTTTCATGCGGCGCTGGAACTGCCCGTCCAACACGTAGCGCTGTGGTTCGCCGCCGCGCTGCGCCGCCTCGGCGTGCCCTTGCCGATCAGCCGTTACGCCGCACAGCTTGATGCATTTTCCAGCCGTTTTCTCGACCGCTTCGGCAGCCCGACCGGCGCCATGCAAGTGCGCGTGCAGGGCCTGCGGAGCAACGGCCAGTTGGGTACCCTGACCTGGCACCTGACCGCGCCGGGCGGTGACGGCCCGGAGATCCCGTGCATGGCGGCCTTGCTGATCGCGCTCAAGCTGGCAAAAAAACAGCTGCCGCAAACCGGCGCGTTCGCGTGCCTGGGCTTTTTGCAGTTGGATGAGTTCACCGCCGAGTTCGAGCGCTGGGGCTTCACCACCGCCATCATCGAGGACGCGCCATGAGCCAACGCCGCATCACCTTGGTCATGCCGGCCAGCGCCGCCGACGCCTTCGAGGCGTTCCACAACCACAGCGTGCGTATGCAATGGGACACGCTGCTGTCGCGCGCCGGTGTCGAAGGCGGTGGCAGCCATCCCTATAAAGGCGCGATCACCTTCAACCAGGGGCGTGGCTGGAAGCGCTATTTCGCCCTGCGCACGCGCTTCGTCAACTACGTGCCGGGCAAGGTGGCTGCCGCGGTATTGGTGGAACCTGCCGGCTGGTTCGACCAGTGGTCGGCGTCCATGCGCCATCGCGACCTGGATGGCGCCACCTCGGAGCTGATCTATACCTTTAACGTCGGCCTGCGCCCGCGCTGGCTCGGCTGGCTGCTGAACCCGTTGGCCAACCGCCTGTTCGAGCACGAAACCCGTCAACGCTTCGCCGCCATGGCGGCGTATTTGCGCAGCCATACGTTAAACAGTCACGAAGTTTCGCCAGAGTCACCGGCGACCGTGAATCGAATCGCGGCAAAATCCGCCCGCTAACCTTTCGATCTGATCCAAGTGCGGGCACAATGCGTGTCCTTTTTTGGCAGGCACCGCCGCAGGCTCTCAAAAATGATCAAAACGCCGTACTACCTCATCGATAAACAGAAACTTCTGGTCAACATGCAGAAGATTGCTTACGTGCGCGAACAGTCCGGCGCCAAGGCTCTGCTGGCGCTCAAGTGCTTCGCCACCTGGTCGGTCTTCGACCTGATGCAGCAATACATGGACGGCACCACCTCGTCGTCGCTGTATGAGTTGAAGCTCGGCCGCCAGAAGTTCGAAGGCGAAGCGCACGCCTACAGCGTGGCCTGGGCCGACGATGAAATCGAAGAGATGCTGGATAACTGCGACAAGATCATTTTCAACTCGATCAGCCAGCTGCAGCGTTTTGCCGAGCGCTCCGAGGGCAAGACCCGTGGCCTGCGTGTGAACCCACAGGTGAGCAGCTCCGACTACTTGCTGGCCGACCCGGCGCGCCCGTTCAGCCGTTTGGGCGAGTGGGACCCGGTGAAGATCGAAGGCGTGATCGAACAGATCTCCGGCTTCATGTTCCACAACAACTGCGAGAACGGCGACTTCAGCCTGTTCGACAAGATGCTGGGCACCATCGAAGAACGCTTCGGTGAGTTGCTGCACAAGGTCAAGTGGGTCAGCCTCGGCGGCGGCATTCACTTTACCGGTGAAGGCTACGCAATCGACGCGTTCTGCGCCCGTTTGAAGGCGTTCTCCGAGAAGTACGGCGTGCAGGTCTACCTGGAACCCGGCGAAGCGGCGATCACCAACAGTGCGTCCCTGGAAGTCACCGTGCTCGACACCCTCTACAACGGCAAAAACCTCGCCGTGGTCGACAGCTCCATCGAAGCCCACTTGCTGGACCTGCTGATCTACCGCCTCAACGCCAAGCTGGCTCCGAGCGAGGGCGAACACACCTACATGGTGTGCGGCAAATCCTGCCTGGCCGGGGACATCTTCGGCGAGTATCAATTTGATCGTCCGCTGGCCATCGGCGATCGGCTGTCGTTCATCGACACCGCAGGCTACACCATGGTCAAGAAAAACTGGTTCAACGGCCTGAAAATGCCGTCCATCGTAGTGAAACAACTCGACGGTACAGTCGAGGTGGTTCGTGAATTTGGTTACGACGACTACCTGTCCAGCCTTTCGTAAGCTGGCGGATATAGGAGAAATAAAGCAATTGAAAAAGAACGTTCTTATCATTGGTGCAGGAGGTGTCGCCAAGGTGGTGGCCCACAAGTGCGCGCAGCACAACGACGAACTCGGTCGTATTGCTATCGCGTCGCGCAACATCTCCAAATGCCAGGCCATCATCGACAGCGTCAAGGCCAAGGGTAGCCTCAAGGTTCCCGCCGACATCCAAGCCTTCGCGCTGAACGCCCTGGACGTGGAAGCGACCAAGGCCCTGATCCGCGAGACCGACTCGCAGATCGTCATCAACGTAGGTTCCGCCTTCCTCAACATGTCGGTGCTACGCGCCTGCATCGATACTGGCGTTGCGTACCTCGACACCGCCATCCACGAAGAGCCGGGCAAAGTCTGCGAGACCCCGCCGTGGTACGGCAACTACGAGTGGAACCACCTGCAAGAGTGCAAACAGAAGAACATCACCGCCATCCTTGGCGTGGGCTTCGACCCGGGTGTCGTCAACGCGTATGCCGCGCTGGCGCAGCAACAGCATTTCGACCGCATTGATTCGATCGACATTCTCGACGTCAATGCCGGCTCCCACGGCAAATACTTCGCCACCAACTTCGACCCGGAAATCAACTTCCGCGAATTCACCGGGCAGGTGTGGAGCTGGCAGAACAGCCAGTGGACCAGTAACACCATGTTCGAAGTCAAACGTACCGACGACCTGCCGGTAGTCGGTTCGCAAAACCTGTACCTGACCGGCCACGATGAAGTGCACTCGCTGTCGAAAAACCTCGACGTGCCCAACGTGCGTTTCTGGATGAGCTTCGGCGAACACTACATCAACGTGTTCACCGTGCTGAAAAACCTCGGCCTGCTCTCCGAAAAACCGGTCACCACCGCCGAAGGCCTGGAAGTGGTGCCGTTGAAAGTGGTCAAGGCCGTACTGCCCGACCCGTCTTCGCTCGCCCCAGGCTACACCGGCAAGACCTGCATCGGCGACCTGGTCAAAGGCACCAAAGATGGCCAGCCACGTGAGATGTTCATCTACAACGTGGCTGATCACGAAGAAGCCTTTGCCGAAACCGACAGCCAGGGCATCTCCTACACCGCAGGCGTACCACCGGTGGCCGCAGCGCTGCTGGTTGCACGTGGCGAGTGGGATGTGAAACACATGGCCAACGTCGAGGAACTGCCAGCGGAGCCGTTCCTCAAAGCGCTGGACGTGATGGGGCTGCCGACTCGAATTAAAGACGAGAACGGTGACCGTGCTTGGGATGCGATTGCCTAAAAGGCCGTGGCTGACTGAACAAAAAAATGCGCCCTCAGGGGCGCATTTTTTGTTTGGGCACAGAGAGATTCGTCAGCACACTGAGGATCTAAATGTCGAATCGTCGCACCGCAGCTCCCACATTTGGATCTCTTGCGTCACTGCTGCTCAACCGCCCGGCTTGAAGCGACGTCCTGCGGCGGCAGTAACCAATGCCGCGTGGTGGTCCACCCCAGAAAGACTCTCGCGCCGTCCTCAGTTGGCGCGTGTTGAGGCAACACTTCGCCGGCGCAAGCCTTGCGCAAGCCGCTCATCAGCGGCAGGAATGTTTCTCGAAAAGCCACTGGCTGCGCGGCGAAACAAGCCTCGACTGACGCCAGGGCATCTCTGCACTCATGCTCATCAAGCATAGCCAGATAGAACACCATCTGGCGCCAGGCATAGGCCGTATTTTTGAGCATTATCAACCGAGCATGATAGTGCTCAATCCGCATCTGCTGCCGTTTGCAGATCCACTCAAAACACGCCTGCACCATGCGGCCTAGTCTCGGCCGCAGCAAAACCTTCAACCCAAGTTCTTCAAACAGTAACGCGAGGTTTTGCGTGGTTAAAATCTGCTGCTGCTCAAGAATGGTGCCGTTGGTCGCCGGGTGCCACGTACCCAACTCGGCCCCTGCACGCTTTGCGCACAACGTCGCGAAAGCATCGCTTGCCACTCGCGCACGTCGCCGACCTCGGGTAACAAGGCTCGCCAGCTCATCGGTATCAATGTCGTAATAGCGTGCGTAAAGGGAGCCTGCTAACACCCGGCCTGCTCGCCTGGCGGCATCGGCAAACTTATCGGAAAACTTACCCATGAAGATATCTGCTGCGACCTCTTCCACAAAGGGCAAGTCCAGTTCCGCAGTGTCCGCCAGTGCTGAAAACTCCTGGAGAAGCTTGTTAGGCAGAATGGCGTATGGGAAAGCAGAAAGCGTCAACGCCGATGACTCAACCAGCGCCTGCTTGGCAGATCCCGCCACCACAGCACCGGCCTGGCGGTCGCCTTCAATGACGGCAACCCAAGGCAACTCACTGAGGCCAACCTGACGCTGAAGGTTCAGCAGTAATAACGAACGCCGTCGACGGAACGCGCGATAGGTAGAGGCGTATACCCCTCTCAGCGCTTCATCGCGCAACCCTGAGCTACTCAGTTGCGCTGTCATCGCGGGCAGCACCCGCGCGACGGTATCACCTGAAGTAATCAGCCCATGCTCGATCAATTCGCTGATCGTCCCACTCCGGCATCGCTGAAGACGGCGCTGGATCGCTGGTGGAATGGCAACGCCCTCGCCTTGCCCAAACGCCGATGCCTCCTCAGCAGTGATCGGTGCTGCCAAATCAGCAAAATCCGAGAGACCACCTTGCGCGGGATACGTTGAGAGCCGATTCGCCACAATACGAGCGATGAGGTGATGCTCTGGCCCCGCCACCTGACTAAGTTGATTCGCACGCAACGCACGGTGAGAGGCTGAACCCGGATCGCCATGCTTACGCACAAAATCATCGACGATTTGCCGTATGCGACCGACTTGACGCCCGGTGAGTGATTGCGCGTCGCGGGCGCATTGCCCAAGTAAAGAAAACAGTTCCTCCACGCGATCCGAAGAGCGCCTGTCGATACCGAGCCGCTTAAAATCCAGCTCTAACTCGGCCGCCTGCTCGCGCCACCCACTCGGGTAATTACGGCACGGCCAGCCAGCCTCATAGGTCAGGAGGAAATGCGAAACAGCTGAATCATAAAGCGGTAAACGCGTTTCTATCGTGTGTTTCTGCACAACGATCTGAGCCTGGGAAGGCAAGTTTGAAAGCAACTGCTTGATATCGCCAGCGTCCACAATATGAACCTGCGCGGCAGAGATCGGCAACTGCGTAGAGATCGATGGGAAGAAACGCAGTCGGTCAAAGAACGGCCCAATCACGTCTATCAGCGCCCGAGCCTGCTCGGTGCGCTGCTGCCCGACTAGCCAAGCTACTGTCAGTAACGCGGCCTCTTCCGGCACATCGACCGCATAATCACAACGGGCTAAACGTGAGTGCAGCGCCTCAAGGCCGTCATCCGTGAGATGCCAGGCATTGATATCGAGCCGTTCAAAGCCTGGACGAATACCTGGAATAGAGGCGGCCAGTTCACGCTCATAGTCCGTCAGTTCGCCACCTGCCAACAGATTGCCGGTAGCAAAACCGCCCGTAACGACCTCTAGCGTAACCCAGGCTGGAATCTCAGCAATCGGTGTGCGCGAGCCATACTCGACGGAGCCTTGCAGCAGGTTCCCAATGACCTGCTGCCAGCGTGAGATACGTCTGCGGGCGTTAAAGCGAGCGACTGGACCGCAATCCACATCGTGCGCGAGCAGCGCTTTCGACAGTTGGAAAACTGCATAACCTGCGTCCATGCTAGTCACTCTGTGTGATCTGGAGGTCTGCCCAGATTGCTGTGTATGTGATGGGTCCGGAGGCTGGATTCGAACCAGCGCCCACCCGGTTAAGAGCCGAGTGTTCTACCGCTGAACTACTCCGGAACAGAGGGCGCATTGTCGAGCAACGCCTGAAAAATGTGAAGGGCCACGAGCTTCATTAAGATTTAACTCAAAAAAATGCGCATTCTTCCTACCTGCACCCTCGAAGCCATCTCTGAATGACTCCAGGTTTCGTTGTTGCATGGAGTGCAGCGGTTATAAATCGGCGCCGTGGCGCAACACAGCCTGCTGGATAAGTTGAAGACCAAAACAGTCTAAAGAACTGTCAATTCTCACAGGTTACTTAATCCACAAACTGCGCTAGCTTAGCCGGTCCAGAGGTCAATCATCGATTGGCTTACCCATTCAGCATGAGCGAAAGGACTCGTCCATGAACCGGAAAAAAGATCCAAACAGCCTTGCGGCACGCGCCGCCGGGCTGGTCTACAGCACCGGCTGCTACCTGATCTTCCTATGCACCATTCTCTATTTGATAGGGTTTGTAGGCGGCGTAGTCGTGCCCAAACACCTCGACTCCGGCCCTCTTGTCGATTGGCCACTGGCAGCCACGGTCAACTGCTTGCTGATCATTCTGTTCAGCGTCCAGCACACCGTAATGGCGCGTAAAAGCTTCAAGCACTGGTTGGCAGCATTCGTCCCCGCAGCGGCTGAACGCTCAACGTATGTATTGCTGAGCAGCCTGATGCTCACGTTGATGTTCTGGCTGTGGCAACCGCTCACGCTCACGGTGTGGCAGGTGGAGCCCACCTGGGCCACAGCATTGTTGACCGTGCTGTTCTGGCTGGGCTGGGGCCTTGTGGCGTTGGCAACCTTGCTGATCAGTCACTTCGAACTGTTCGGACTCAAGCAAGCCATCGACCGCTGGCGCAACACGCCACAACAAGCGCCGGTGTTCAGAACGCCATGGTTCTACAAGGTCGTGCGCCATCCGCTGTACCTGGGGTTTCTGATCGCCTTCTGGGCCACGCCACATATGACGGCGGGCCATCTGCTATTTGCGGTGGGCATGACGATCTATATCTTTATCGGCGCCTACTTTGAAGAAAAAGACTTGGTGGTGCTGTTTGGTGAACGGTACCGGCGCTACCAGCAAGAAGTCAGCATGGTATTGCCCCTGCCGAAGAGCAGCGTCGCGGCACAGAGAAAAGAGCATGAGTAAGCACAAGCCCAGCCCAGCAAAGAAGCCGTCCGAGAGTTCATCAGAAGAGGCAGCCCACACGCCACGAGCACGAAACCGTTTAGGCATCACCGCCCACCTGCCCAGCTGGGTGTTCGCGCTGCTCATCGCACTCTGCGCCATCGGCGCACTGCAAGACCGCATCCGCCGCGTACGGCCGGCGTACGCCGCGCTGCTGTGCGTCGGGGTACTCTTGCTGTTATTGGCGGGCTGGGTACAGTGGTTTGCGCCTGGCTCATAGCTCGCAGGCGTCACCCTCGCCATCAAAAAAATAGATGCTTTCGTGCTTGTAACCCCAGCGGCCTGCGCGCTCACGGATATGCGGCTCGAAGGTAAAACACGCTACTTTGCTGCGGTTTGGACGACATGATTAGGCGGTTTGGGCATGGTCGGCATCTTCCTTGAGTCGGTGCAGCTTACGCGGTTGCAGAGCGCTCGACGCCGGGGGCTCTCGGACATTTCCCACAGTGGTTTCAGGTTGTCGCTCGGAAGTGCGCTGACTAACCTCTTCGACGTCGCTGCCGATTCAGCGACCGGATTTGACCGTCCGACTCCAAAAGAGCAAATGCGCTAACACCGATCTTGGGCGTTTTTTTTACGCCTGATGTATCGTGTCGCGGCAGCTGTGCGCGGGATACCTTCGGGTATGCCGGTGTTGCTCTTTTGGCCGGTCGGTCAACCCGCGTATAGCTGCCACCCTATTTCGTTTGACCGCGAATTGTGGCAGTTCCATTTATAAAGGAGCTTGACCATGATTAAAGACAGCCCAAATCCCCCAGGCCAGCAAGACTTCGACACCAGCACCCTGCACGAAGTGGCCTACCGCGCGATCAGCCACTACCTCAACCCCGGCAAACCCATTCCCGAACCCAGCGAAGGTATCTTCACCGTGCGCGCCGACCTGGGCACCGAAACCTTGCTGGTCAATGCTTCCCAGGACCTGGCGTCCGTCTGCGAAATCGCCAACCATATGGCCTTTGAAATCGAGGGTTCGCAACGCAATGTCGCGCTGGGCATTTGCAGGATGCTGGAAGGCGTGCAGTTGCTGGTAGACAAGGCCTTGAACATAGCCCACCCAGCCGCATAAAGATCGTCCCCCTGCGCAGCTAGGGAATGCCGCCCCGGACGCTTTCATCGATGCATAACAACGTGACGCGCAGCGTCACAGGATGCATGCCCACGCAGAGCGTGGGCACGATCACTCGGTGGCCTGAGATGGACGAGATAAAGCGCCTGAGCTATCTTCTGGCGCTCTATCGAAAGCCCGAAACAGGAAGTTACCGCTTGAGCACGTCACCCCGACTGCGAGGCCGCACCTTCGCCCTCCTCGCCGGCATCGCCTTTATTGCCGTCGACCAGTTGGTAAAGCTACTGGCCCTGGTTTCACTGCAAGCCAGCAGTTTTAAAATCGGCCCCAACCCAATCAACCTGGCGCTGGAGCTGAGCCTTAACCCCGGCGCATTCCTCAGCCTGGGCGCCGCTTTGCCGCCGCAGGTTAAACAGCTGATCTTTATCGCAGGCGTGGCCATCGTGGTCGCGTGGGCTACGTGGTGGTCGCTTTCCAATTGGAACCAGCCGCTGCGTAAGGTCTTGCCGCTTTATGCGATTGCCTTGGGCGGTATTGCCAACTTGATCGACCGCGTATTTCGGGACGGTCATGTGGTTGACTACATGGTGCTGAACGTCGGGCCAACGCATACCGGCGTGTTCAATATTGCCGATATTGCGATTACTGCTGGGGCGTTGTTCTTGATGTTCGATCTGTTCGTGAAACCGCATAAAGCTTAGGTATCCATGGGGATCTACGGCCCCCGCCGTCAATCCCCAGCCCCTCAAAACACCGACCACCCAATCCGCTCACTCAACAACTCCAACGCCTTCATCCCCGCCAGCGAATTCCCCGCTGCGTTCAACTCCGGCGACCACACGCACACCGTAAACTGCCCCGGCACCACCGCGACAATCCCGCCGCCTACCCCGCTCTTGCCCGGCAAGCCCACGCGATAAGCAAAGTTGCCCGCCTCGTCATACAGCCCGCTGGTGGCCATGATCGAGTTGACTTGCTTGGTCTGGCGCGCGGTCAGGATCTGTTCGCCGCTGTGGGCGCTTACGCCCTCGTTGGCGAGGAAGCTGAAGGCGCGGGCCAAGTCCAGGCAGCTCATCTGCAGCGCGCAGTAGTTGAAGTAGCTGTGCAGTACCGCATCCACGTCATTATGAAAATTGCCGAAGGACTTCATCAGGTACGCCATGGCCGCGTTGCGCGCACCGTGTTGGGCTTCGGAGTCGGCGACGACGCTGTTGACCAGAATGTGCGGGTTACCAGACAGGCGCCGTACGAAGTCGCGCATCGACAGGATCGGCACGGCGAAGCGCGATTGGTTGATGTCGCAAATCACCAGCGCGCCAGCATTGATGAAGGGGTTGCGCGGGCGGCCGCGCTCGAACTCCAGCTGCACCATGGAGTTGAACGGTTGCCCCGACGGCTCGTGGCCCAGGCGTTCCCAGATGGTTTCGCCACCGTGGTCGATGGCCTGCACCAGGCTGAACACCTTGGAAATGCTCTGCACCGAAAACAGGGTATCGGCATCCCCGGCGCAATAGGCCGAGCCATCGTTGCCGTACACGGCGATGCCGAGTTGGTTGGCGGGCACGTCGGCCAGCGCGGGGATGTAGTCGGCGACTTTGCCCTGGCCGATCAGTGGACGAACTTCGTCGAGGATCGACTCGAGCAGCGCCTGCATGTCTTGTCCGGTCATGTTTCTTTGAATCAGTGATAGCGGGGCGCGGAGGATACTTCAATGCGCCCGAAAGCCCCAGACTATCTCCACCACCCGCTCGGCAATCACCAGGTAAACCAGGATCAGCAACAGTTGCAGCGCCAGGTGATACCGCAGCTTGGCCAGCCGGCGAATGCCGTCGCTGATGTTCAACACCATCAACACGGCGGACAAAATAATCAGGCCCCAGCCCGCCACGCTGGAGGCGAACACGCCGATAAACAGTTCACGTTGCCCGAGCAAGGTATTGGTCCCCGCCGCAAACAGCAGCGCGCACACCAGCAGGTTTTTTACGTTGTCGAAAATCTGCGTGCTCAGGTCGTTTTCCAGCAAAGCTAAATAGCGTTTCCATAAGGTGTGCATGGGTCAGTTCCAGGTAGGGATCGCTCGCCAATCAAAGTAGTCCAATCGCCCGTACACTGCACTACTGCGCTGACTCCATGAGGATTTTTGCATGAAATTGATGATTGGCTTGGCCGCCCTGCTGTTGGTATCGGCCTGCTCCACCCACTCGCCCACCGCTGCACCGGCACAGGACGCCGCCGCGTCCACCTGCCTGGCGGGCGGTGGCACGATGAGGCAGGTCGGCAAGTTGCAGAGCTGGAAGTGCATCACGCCATACAAGGACGCGGGCAAGGCCTGCACTGATTCGAGCCAGTGTGAGGGTGAGTGCCAGACCAGCGTGACCACGCAATCGGGTAACGGCCCTGTAGCGGGCACGTGCCAGGTGGACAACAGTCACTTCGGCTGCTCGGCGACGGTGGAGAAAGGCAAGCTGGGCCGGGCGATTTGCGTGGGCTGATGGGCGCCACCTGACGCAGGTGGGAGCGGGCTTGCCTGCGATGAGGCCGTGCCAGCTGGCATTAGTGTTGCTGACCCACCGCCATCGCAGGCAAGCCAGCTCCCACAAGGTTTCTGCGGTGCAGCTTGGAGGTGCGCCACATCGGAGGGCCGGTTGGTTTGCGTGGACTAATGGGCGCCACCTAACCCATGTGGGAGCGGGCTTGCTCGCGAATACGGTGAGTCAGCCAATGAATCTGTTGACTGATACGCCGCATTCGCGAGCAAGCCCGCTCCCACATTTTTTACCGAGTGCACTTCAAAAGTGAAGTGCGCCCCAAAAGTTGGACAGCTAATGGTTAGGCGACCGCGGACCGGGTTATGAAAACGCAAGCGCGTTACCTGGCGGACCGCGCCGGAGCGGCGAATGCCACGCCAGCCGCCATTTCACTGCACTCAGGCACCTGATCAGCGCTGCACCGGGATGCGAATATCACCGCCACGGCACTGGCTCTTCACGCTCTTGGGGCAACCGGCAAAGCGCAGTTCCTTGCTCAGGCACACGCGCACTTCAGACAACTCCTTGCCCTTGCAGATCACCGCCATGCCATGGTCGCCCATGGCCGGGTTGCTCTTACGGAACAGCGCCGCGATTTCCCCAGCTTCCAGGTAATTCGGTACGTTGAATGGCTGCAATTGCTGCGGAATCTGCACCGCCGCCAATGCCTTATCGGTCGCCTCCAGGTAACCCGAAGCGTCCAGCCCGCTGCACGTGCCGTGCTTGGTCCATTCATGCTTGAGCAAGGCCTGGGTGGGAAACATCAACGCGCCTTTGGCCAAGTCCTCTGTCGACAGTCGCGATTGCGCATCACACGACGCCGGCCAGCCGCCTTTGGCGTATTGCGGCCATAACCCATGCAGCACAAACCCATAGCCTTTGCCTGTGCACTGTTCGTTGCCGGGGTGCGTCAGGCAGAAGGTCGGCGACCACGACAACGACAGCACATAAAAATCAAAATCCCCCGCCGGCCGCTGCTCCCGGGGTGCCGCTTGCGTCGCCATACTGGCCAGCACCAGGCAAATTGCCATCCATGTTGTTTTGTAGTTCATCCCTCTAATCCTTGAAAAAAGTAAGCCGCTATTGTTGAAACCGGCGGCCATAAACGATAGTGGCCAAAGCAACACAACGAGTTGGAAATCTACTCAGGACGGTTGGGATTGCGCTGCAATACTTTGTCCAGAATTCGATCGGTCTTCAACGCCTCGATCGCCAGCGAAGGATGCTCGGCTTCGCCACGAATGTGCGCGTTCATCGCCAGCACATGATGCCACTGGATATGTTCGTGGTGAGGCACTTCGAGCACTTCGTTAACCTCGCCCTCAAGGCGCAACGGCTGGTTTTCGAATACCGCAAAGGTGATGCGGCCACGGCTGCCGATCAGCTCGACGCGGTCTTCGCGACGGTCCGCGACGAAGTTCCAGCACCCCATGCCCAGCGCACCTGAGCCGAAGGTCCAGCAGGCCGTCACTGCATCTTCCGCCGCATACAGCCCGGCCTGGCGCGCGGTGAACCCGGTGACTTCGACGATATCGCCGGCCAGGTACTGCAACAGGTCAAACCCGTGGCTGGCCAGGTCGGCAAAGTAGCCACCGCCGGCGATCGTCGGGTCAGTGCGCCAGTTGGCGGCGCTGGTGTCGGCGGCGGCTGGCGGCTTGGTAAACGTCCAAATCACTTGGCGCAACTCACCGATGCGCCCGTCGCGCAGCCAGTCACGTACTTGCTGGAAACGCGGCAACGAGCGGCGGTAGTAGGACACAAACAAGTGCAGCCCGGCGCGCTCGAAGGTGCGCTGCATCAACGCGCTTTGCTCGGCGTTGAGGGCCATGGGTTTCTCGACGCAGCAATGCTTGCCGGCCGCGGCCACCATCAAGCTGTATTCGAGGTGGCTGTCAGGCGGTGTGGCGATGTACACCGCGTCTACTTCGGGGTCGTCAATCAGTGCCTGGGCGTCGGTATAGAAACGCGCAATGCCATGGCGTGCCGCATAATCGCGCACGGCCGCCTCACGGCGCCCCATCACCGCCACCAGGGCCGAGCCTGGCGCTTTGTAGAAAGCGGGTCCACTCTTCAACTCAGTTACATCACCACAGCCGATCATGCCCCAACGTACGGTAGTCATCTGTTGTCCTCGTCCGTTTTCATCAATCGGTCAGTATCCACATCCCCACCCCTGTGCGCCATAAGCACTTAGCATGACAATTGCATTACACTTTTATGACACTCATCCCGCGCGGGGGCACACTCGATGAAAATAAGAGCCACGGTCATTTGCGAACACGAGGGGCATATCCTCTTCGTGCGCAAGGCCAGATCAAAATGGGCACTGCCCGGCGGCAAGGTCGAGCGTGATGAGCGCCCGGTCGGTGCAGCCGAGCGCGAGCTGGAAGAAGAAACCGGGTTAAACGTGGACGGCTTGCTGTACTTGCAGGAACTTAAGGCCCGCGACACCGTGCACCACGTGTTCGAAGCCTCGGTGGTAAACATTGCCGACGCGCGGCCGCGCAACGAGATCGTCGCTTGCCGGTGGCACGCCTATGGCGCCCTGGACGAACTGGACACCACCGACGCCACCCGGCACATCATCAGATCCTTCCTACGTCGCCTGTAATTGCGCGCTCTACACGCTGCTCAGCAAACCTCGCTTCATTACCTCACTTGCTTTCTGCCGTTCGACAAAGGATTTGACGAACGCGGCAGCGGCTGAAGATTTCGTCTTCGCTCGTCCAGCCTGTTTAATCGGGTCATCGCCGATATTTCCCTTTCCCTCGCAGGACGTTTCCGAGAAAACCCCAACCGCTTGCGCCTCCCAAATCAGCTAGCTAGTCTCCACCCGTCACTGCCAATTCAGTGACCGGGTTTAGCAGCCTGTAAATGACTAGTCGCGACGCTTCATTTTTTTGCAGCGTTTTTAACTGACTAGAGGTACTTCATGATGAACACAGGAAACGCGGATCAACCGTTCAGAGACAGTGACCAAACACTAAAGTACGCCGCGTATAAGCGCGCCCTGGATCACTATCTCTCCCCTGCTCCCTCACCCGACACGGTAGAACCGATGCTGTTCACCGTTGACCCTGAAACCAGTTTTGAAAGTGCTTGGGTGCATGCCAGCAGCTTGTTGTGCTGTGCGTCTGCCACAGCGCAAGAGGCTGGCGAGCGATTGGACGGGACGTCGCAAACACTGGTGATTTCGGTGCTGCATCTGGTGGATATGGCGAGGGCTTTGGTGGATCGAGCGGTGGAGTGTGTAGAACCGGGTTGAGGTAAGGTAGACCGAGGCGCCTGTATCGCAGGCAAGCCAGCTCCCACAGAAAAGCAGAGCATTGAGTGGTGACAGCTAAACTCGGTCAAAATTGTGGGAGCAGCAGTGCGCCGATTCGACTTGCTCGCGAATGCAGTGGGTCAGTCAGCTTATTTGTAACTGAACCACCGCATTCGCGAGCAAGCCCGCTCCCACAGTTGGATCCCAGTACATCAGACAGAGTGTGTGTTGCTGTGCTTCTGCTTCTACCACTCAGGTGGTTGAGACGAGTATTACTCAGGGGATGGCGGCGCTTGATGAAATGTTTGAAAGCATTGCGACGGGTTTTTACAGGTGGCGGCGTTCAAGGAGTAACGCCGTACACACACTGAGGAAATATCATGACCCGTCGCCTTTATAGGCTGGTTGCCGCCCTGTTGATCGTCAGCCTCAGCGGCTGCGTAATCCTGCCGGAACACCGGCATTGCTGCTGGTGCTACTACGGCGCAATCACTGCCCCAACCAGCACCGTCAATAGCTAGCCGAATGCCGCAAAGCCACGACGCCCGGCCTTGAGCTCGGTGCGCAGTTCGCCAATCAGGTTGGCGATGGAACGCACGCTGTCCAGGCCTTGGGGCGAGACCCGGGTCAGCAACAGGTCGACACGCCCGGACGCCGGCTCGAACACGCTGATGCGCAACGAGCCGTCGCTGTTGAGGCTGCAATCACACGACAGCGGCAGGAAGCCTGCGGCCATGATGCGGTTGAGTTCGGTGATCGGAATCATGACAAAACCCCGTCTCTGGGTTCGACCCTGTAGGTGTGATGCATCCAGCATAGATAAGCTTTTGCCGGCCACTGAACAATTAATTCAAAAGTGATACATGTGCCGCATTTTGCCGTGTAAACGCTGGCGTGCTGGCGCCAAAAACCCAGCACGCGACCTCTCGTCTGCTGCGATGCCGAAGGCTTGACTCTCGGCGTCGTTCAAAACACGATCTTGGCTCTTTGCCATCATTCCGAGCCGCCGCCATGAGCCTGACTCCACCGAGCCCGCCCGACAGTGCCGTGTACAAAACGCTGCTGGAGTCAACCAAGGCCATCCCCTGGCGCATCGATTGGCAGACCATGACCTTCAGCTATATCGGCCCGCAGATCGAAGCGCTGCTGGGCTGGGCCCCGCAAAGCTGGGTGAGCGTGGACGACTGGGTCGAACGCATGCACCCGGACGACCGTGAATACGTGGTGAATTTCTGCGTGTCGCAATCGCGCGCCGGTGAGGATCACGAGGCCGACTACCGCGCGCTGACAGTAAATGGCGACTATGTGTGGATCCGTGATGTGGTGCATGTGGTGCGCAAGGGCGATGAAGTTGAAGCGTTGATCGGCTTCATGTTCGATATCAGCGAGCGCAAAAAGACCGAAGAGCACCTGATCCGCCTGCAGAAACAACTGGAGGAATATTCTTTCCAGGACGGCCTCACCGGCATCGCCAACCGGCGCATGTTCGACACCGTGCTGGAGCGCGAATGGGCCAGCGCCCAGCGCAGCCAGTTGCCGCTGTCGTTGATCATCCTCGATATCGATTTTTTCAAGCAGTACAACGATCACTACGGCCATATCAAGGGCGACGAAGCCTTGCGCCAGGTGGCGCGCACCTTGTCGCTGGCGGCCAACCGGCCACGGGATTTCATTGCGCGTATCGGCGGCGAGGAGTTTGTGTGGTTGCTGCCGGAGACGGATGCGGCGTCGGCGCGGCAGGTGGCACGGCGTTGCTTGCATCTGATTTGCCAGCAGCAGATCAAGCATGGTTTTTCGGCGGTTTCCAAGCTGCTGACCCTGAGCCTGGGGGTCGGTACGCATATCGTTACGCCCAACAGTAATATGCTGGCGTTTATCGAGTCAGTCGATAAGTTGCTGTACCAGGCCAAACGTAATGGGCGTATGCGGGCAGAGTTTGCCGCCAGTGAAGTTTGACGCCGAGGTCAAATTTCGGGCAAAAAAAATCTCAAGTAGCTGATGGAAACTTGGGATTTAAAAATGCATAAACCGTGGGAGGTGAACGCCCGGCTATAGTATCGATTGAGAAAAGCCGGAACAAGATTATTTTAATCCTTTCGTCGGATTAAAATCGTCGTAAGTCATTCAATAACCACATATTTTTTAAGGTAGACGGGATTATAAGTGCCACTTTTTGGTGCAAGTACCGCTTATATTTCCTTGTATTAAAAATGGTTATTACCTAATGCGATGTAACGCTGTTGGAGGACTGCCCATTGAATTGACGGCACGTCTCGCGAAGTTCAGCGCTGTTTGACGCCGCCGCGCCGGCCACTCGTTCCACTTGCCTGCAAAGGGCCAAACGCTCGACCACCTCTGCCCGTTCCCGGTCGACTTGGGCATTAAGCCGCACGAAATAGCCGCCCAGTAACACCGCGACGCACACAACCCCAATCGCAAAGTAGCGAAAGCTGTAGGACGAAGGGGCTGGTGATGGGTTCATGGCATTAAGGCACCCTGCTCTTCTCATAACGAACGTCATCACCCTCGACGCGGTCAACCTTCGACCAGCCCAGCCGTTGGTAAAAACCGTTAGCGCGGATTTCGTCGCGCCCGTCCGTGACCAGGTACAGCGTGTCGTGGCGTTCAAACAAGGCTGCTTCCGCCACCGCCATCAATCGGCGGCCCAGGCCACGGCCTTCGAAGCCGGGCTGTACGAACATCGCAAACACCTCGCCTGCGGCCAGGTCGACCATGGAAAAGGCGGCGGGCTGACCTTCCACTTCGGCGATCCACACGCACGGTGCTTCGCGGATGCTATCCGCCACCACCTGTGGGGTAATCCCCAAGTCGTTCATTTGTTCGCGGCTCAGGTGGTTTTGCACCACCGAGGTGCGGATAGCGAAGAGCGTGTCGATATCGTCCAGTGTCGCCACACGTATCAGCGTTTGCATACAGGCCTCCTGTTGAAGGATGCAATTGTATGCACATAGAAACATAAGGTTTGTGGTGGATTTGTAAAACGCGCGGCCTACAAGGGCTGCGCCTTTTGCTGACGGCGAAACTGCCCCGGCGCGAAGCCATGGGCCTTGCGGAAACAACGAGAAAAGTACGCTTCATCGGTAAACCCGCAGCGCTGGGCGATAACTCCGATCATCTGCGCACTGTTGAGCAACAAAGTGCGCGCCAATTGCATGCGGCGATCAAGTACCCAGTGGGAGAACGGTTTGCCGGTCTCCTTGCGCAACAGGTGGGTGAGGTAGTTGGGCGATAGGAAAGCAGCGGCGGCGGCATCCGTCAGGTTGAGGGTCGGCTCGTGCAGATGCTCGCGGATATAGCCCTGCACGCGCGCCAAGGCATCCTTGCGCCCGCGTCGAGTGGCGTTGTTGGCGGCAAATGCTTGCAAGGGCTCGGCGTACTGCTCGCAGACCAGGCCGATCAGTTGGAACACGTAGCCTTTTAACCGCTCGCGCGCGCCGAAGGTGCGATGGGCGTCCAAGGCACGCATATGCGTGAGCCAGGTGTTCACTTCGTCGAAGGCGGCGTCGTCGAGGATGAAATCCAGCTGCTCCTGAAAGCGAAACGGTGACAGCTCCGGCGCCTGGCCGATGGGGATGTCTTCCAGGTCCAGCGGGTCGCAGGTCAGTTGCGGCAGGAAAAACGCCTGGCTGAAGTTGATCAGCATGAACTCGCCGTCTTCAGGATGGGGAATCACGTGCAGGCGATGGGGCAGGATAAACGCCAGGGCCTTGTGCGGAAACGGCCGCACCGCGCCGCCGATATGCTGCACGGTGTCGCCGCCCAGGTTGATCTGGATCTGGAAGTATTCATGCCGATGCGGGCTGGTCAGCGCCGCCCGCCCGCGCTTGTCGCGGATATAGAAGTCGGGGCGGTCGCTGCGCTGCTCCATGCCATAGGTGGTGACGCGGGTGCCTGGCATAACGGTCTCTCGGGTGGCCTGGGCACCACTTTAGCCTCAACCTTGGCCGAGGGTGAAGCTCAGCTCGCCGATGCCGTCGATACCGGCCGTGACCACATCCCCCGGTTGCAATGCACCGACGCCTGCGGGTGTGCCCGTGAAGATCAGGTCGCCGGCCTTGAGCGCCACGGATTTGGAGGCGTGGCTGATGACTTCGCTGACGGACCAGATCTGATCAGCCAGGTCGCCGACTTGGCGTTGTTCACCATTGACCTTCAGCCAGATTTTGCCGCTGGCCGGGTGCCCTACCACACTCACCGGCTGCAAGGCCGTGCTGGGCGCCGACTCATCAAAGGCTTTGGCCCATTCCCACGGGCGCGAAAGCTTTTTCGCCTGGGCTTGCAGGTCGCGGCGAGTCAGATCGATGCCGACACCGTAGCCCAAGATGTGGGAAAAGGCGTCTTCAGGACTGATATCCACCCCGCCCTTGCCAATGGCCACCACCAGTTCCACCTCATGGTGCAGGTCGGCGGTCAGCGGCGGATACGCGATCACGCCTTCGGCAGGCACTACCGCATCGGCCGGTTTCATAAAGAAGAACGGCGGCTCGCGATCCGGGTCATGCCCCATCTCGCGGGCATGTTCGCTGTAGTTACGGCCCACGCAAAACACCCGGCGCAGCGGGAAACGCGCCGCGCTGCCTTGGATCGCCAGGGATGGAAGCTGCTCGGGGGTGAATACGTAATCAGTCATGGCCTGTGCCTCGTGGTTTACCTGGCGCCAGTATGGCGAGCGGCGCCAGGGCGAAGTTGGACAGGCTTACGCAGATTTTGCACTGGCCGGTGCAGGTAATGGGTTATTTACGCGCCACCTTATAACGCAGGCAATCCTGATAAAAACTCTGGCGAATCGCCTCGGGCTTGAGCCGTGAACGGCTGTCATAGGTCTGCTCGGTGATGCCCATGGCCATCATGCGCATCCAGGATTTGCTGAACTTGATGGTCTGGATCTTCTGCCGCGCGGCATACAGCGACACGCCCGACAGCTTGAGTTCCTGGGCCCTGGCGGCGGTGCCCGCGCCCCAACTGCACATGTACTTGTCACCCTCGCGCAGCTCCCGTGCCTGCACGGCAGCTGCACCGCCTGCCATGGAGCAGGCGATCAGCATGATACCAACAGTGCGCATTTGCATTCCCACCTAACCACCTGAAAATAAAAGCGATTCTGGCGAGGATTTTGTTACAAAGGGGCCATTAAATTGCCTTATCGGCTGAGCCGAACGAGCTTGCTCGCGCGGGGCTGCGAAGCGGCCCCAACACCTGACACCTCAGTCTGTCGGGTGTATACGAGTGTCCTGATGAGGGGCCGCTTCGCGCCCCAGCGCGAGCAAGCTCGCTCGCCACAAAAAAGCTTGCTCATCCAGTTACCACTGATAAGTCGCACTCGCCTGCACGGTGCTGTTGGACTTGCTGGCGCGATTATCCAGGTAGCCGTAGGCCGCGGTGATGTCCAGGTTATCGTTGAGGCTGGCCTTACCTTCCAGTTCAAAGCCACGCGATTGCGGGTTGAACGACTCTGCGTAGCTGGCATACGGCGCCAAACCGTTATCGAACAGATAGACCACGCCGACGCGGCCGGTAAACGCCTTGCTATCCAGGGACGACTTGCTCTTGGCACCGGAGCGGCCATGGGCGCAAATCGGGCACGGATGAGCGTGTTTTTTTATTTGCCGCGTTTTTGCGCAATCAGTTGGATCGCTTTTTTGTGTAAGTCTCCTGGCTAGTTCTTCGCGGTTTTTACCCGCTTAAAGTCGTCCCTTTCTGATTTTCCCAGCCGTTCATCCAGGCGCTTTTTCCTGCGGCATGCTCCGACGCCTTGCCATTTTGCCGAGACGTCACGGATGACCAACGCTGCCCACATCGCCTTTATCGAACATGAACTCAACGGCTTCCATCTGAGCCTGGCGGAGTATCGCCAGCAGATGGGGGCCTGGTACGCGCGGGCGCTGGACTCGGTCAGCCACGCAACGGATTTGCCGTCACTGCTGGGCATGGATCGGGTGTTGCGGGTGGGGGCCTCACAGACCACGGCCAGCATGACCGACCCGGATGTTCTGGGCACCGTCGTCATGTGCCCGCTGGGCGGCGAGCTGAAGATCGAGAGCCTATTCGAGTCAGTGTACGACGTGCCGATCGGTGACATCCCGGTTGAGGTGATTCGGCTGGAGGACGGCAGTTCCACCGTTGTCATGCTCGATGAGCACGGCAAAGGCTCGCATACCTGCGTGGCCGGCGGGCGGTATCAAGTGCGGGTGCAAGGCGGCGCGTCGACTCAACAGGTGGACGCGTTGTTTGCGTCCTACGCCGGGCTGACGGCGGACCTCGAGCAATGGCTGCGCGAGCAATGGAACGACTTCAAACCCTATTGGCAGCAATCGACCGCCAGCGCGATTGGCAGCGGCGTGCTGGCCGGCAGCTGGGCGGCGATCCGCGACGTGTGGGACAGCATCAAGCTGGTGCAGGCGATTCTTGAAGACCCGCTGAAGTACGTCGAACAACTCGGCAACGAGGCGGCCAAGTTGGCGCAGTTGGCCACCGATGCACCCAAAGTCATGGAAAAGGCCATGTTGCTCGCCAGCGATGAGGCCGCGCTGTACCTGATGGTGCGCACGGCGATGCTGTGGCTGGACGCACTGCCGCCTGGCGAGATCGCCGAGGTGGCGGCGGGGTTTGTGGTGTCGCTGCTGATCGACTTGGTGATTGGCGCAGTGTTGATGATCGCACTGCCAGCGGCGGGTGTGG
This sequence comes from Pseudomonas sp. ArH3a, assembly GCF_022648765.1. NCBI lineage: Bacteria > Pseudomonadati > Pseudomonadota > Gammaproteobacteria > Pseudomonadales > Pseudomonadaceae > Pseudomonas > Pseudomonas sp. ArH3a. The sequence continues at coordinate 3,080,858 of NZ_CP080330.1, read as the reverse complement.
CGTATCTGAGCTTGCGGCTGGTCAAGTATGGCGCGCGGATTCTTGAGGCGGCCGTTGGCTTTGTCAGGAGCCTGCTGGCGATTCTGACCCAGTTCATGCAGGCGGTGGATCGCTATAAGGCCGTGGCGGTTCGCGGCGTGGTCGGTGGGCTGAAGCAAGGCACGATGCAGATGCGCTGGCGGGCGCGGCAGAACGCGGTGTTGAAGCACAAAGAGCATGTGGATGATGTGCCTGTTGCGGGGAAGAATCCGCAGGGAGATGCGGCGGCGCCTGCGGATAAGACGGCCACTAATGGCTGCCCGGTGTCGATGGTCACCGGCGAGGAGTTGCTGACTCTTACCGATGGCGCGCTGGATGGGATATTGCCGTTTGAGTGGACGCGGTTGTACCGCACCAGTGCGGTGGAAGTGGATTGTGGGTTGGGGTTTGGTTGGAGTCACTCGCTGGCGCAGCGGTTGGTGGTTGCGGGGGATTCGGTGGTTTGGACGGATCATGAGAACCGCAGTACTGAGTTTCCGTTGCCTACTGTGGCTAGGCCCGCGATTACCAACAGCTTGGCGGAAGCGGCGATTTACTTAGGGTCGCTGCCTGATGAGTTGGTGCTGGCTCAGGCGTCACGGTTTTATCACTTTCGCGACGGTGTGCTGACGGCGATCAGCGATGCGTATGACAACCGGCTACGGGTTTCTCGTGATCGTTTGGGGCGGGTTGAGCGGCTGGATAACGGTGCGGGTCGGTCGCTATTTCTACGCTACGAACTCGGTCGCATTGTTGCCGTTGACTATCAGGTTCATCGTGCCAAAGGGCGTGAACCGTATGTTTGGGTGACAGAGCAGAACGTCGTTTCCTACAGCTATGACGAAGCTGGACGACTGGTTTCAGCGACTAACGCTGTAGGCGAAAGTGAGGTTTATCGGTACGACGATCAGCACGTCATTCTTGAGCGGCAGCTGGCCGGTGGGGCGAGTTTCTTTTGGGAGTGGGAACGGGCTGGTAAGGCGGCGCGGTGTGTTCGGCATTGGGCCAGCTTTTCACAGATGGACACGCGTTATGCGTGGGAGGACGGCGGCAAGGTTACGGTTCACAACGCGGATGGTAGCCAGGAAGTTTATGTCCATGACCAGCGGGCGCGGCTGGTGCAGCGCATTGATCCGGATGGCGCTGAACATTTCAAATCCTACGATACCAAAGGCCGGCTGACGGTCGAGCAGGACCCGCTCGGGGCGGTGACGGCGTATCAGTACGACGAAGCCGGACGTTTGGTGGCGCTGTTTCCGGGGGAGGATGAGCCGACTTCCTACGAGCATGACAACGGGTTCGTACGGGTCGTACGGCGTGGTGAGGCGGTTTGGAAATATGAGCGTAATGATCAGGGCGACGTCACGCGTAAGACTGATCCTGATGGCCACGTTACGGACTATACGTACAACAAACACGGGCAACTGATTGGGGTTTGGTACCCAGATAACGGTTGTCACCGGCTGGTTTGGAATGAGCGTGGGCAGCTCGTTGAAGAACAACTGCCGAATGGCGGTATCAAGCGGTATCGCTATGACGATCTTGGACGACAGGTTGCGCGTGAGGATGAGCATGGCGCGCTGACCCAGTACCAGTGGGACGGTGTGGGTCGGTTGGTTCGCGCCGTACTTCCAGACGGCGCCACGCGGGAATACAGCTACAACCCCTACGGAAAAATCACCGCCGAACGCGATGAACTCGGCCACGTCACCCGCTACGAATACGCCGACGGCCTGCACCTGATAAGCCGCCGTATCAATGCCGACGGCACCCAGGTCAAATACCGCTACGACAACGCCCGGTTGCTGCTGACCGAGATCGAAAACGAAGTCGGCGAAACCTACGAACTTGATTACCACCCCAACGGGCTGATCCAGCAGGAAATCGGTTTTGACGGGCAGCGCACCGCCTACGTTTACGATCTCAACGGCAACCTGCTGGAAAAGACCGAACACGGCGACGACGGCAGTCAGCTTCTTACCCGTTACGAGCGAGACCCTTCCGGCCGCCTCGTACGAAAAACCCTGCCCGACGGCTGTGTTGTTGACTATGCCTACGACCGCCAGGGCAACCTCCTCAGCGTCGACGACGGCCACTGGGCGCTAGCCTACGAATACGACGCCCAAAGCCGCCTCACCGCCGAACACCAAGGCTGGGGCACCTTGCGCTACGGCTACGACGCCTGCGGCCAGCTGAAAAACCTGCGCCTGCCGGACAACAATCGTCTCACCTTCAACCACGACAAAGGCGGCCACCTCGCCACCGTCGAGTTAAATGGTGCGCTGCTAACCTCCCATCTATTCAAAACCGGCCGCGAGCATCAACGCCAACAAGGCCAGCTCCTCAGCCACTACCACTACGACGAGCAAAACCGCCTGCACGCCCACGCGGTGACTCAAGAAAACCATGACCTCTATAGCCGCCACTACGACTACGACAAAACCGGCAACCTGACCCGCCTGCTAGACGCTCGCAAAGGTGAACACCACTACCACTACGACCCCCTCGCCCGCCTGACTCGGGCCGACCACTCGCAAGACGTGCAGGAACGATTTGGCCATGACCCGGCGGGCAACTTGCTGATGCAGGATCGACCCGGCCCGGACATCGTGGCGGGGAATCGGTTGATGATTCAGGGCGATCATCATTATGACTATGACGCCTTCGGCAACCTCATTCGCCAAAGACGCGGCAAGGGACACCAACTCGTCACCGAATACCGCTACGACTGCCAACACCGGCTGATCGGCATTACCCAACCGAACGGGCAAACGGCCAGCTACCGCTATGACCCGTTTGGGCGGCGGATCAGCAAAACCGTCGACGGCATAACCACGGAGTTTTTCTGGCAAGGCGACAAGCTGATTGCGGAACATCACGCAGATCGCCATCGCAGTTACATCTACGAACCAGACAGCTTCCGTCCGCTGGCACTGCTGGCAGGCTTTGGCCCGCAAGACACCCAACCCTTCCACTACCAACTCGACCACCTCGGCACCCCGCAGGAACTCACCGCCCCCAACGGCGAAATCGTCTGGTCAGCGCATTACCGCGCCTACGGCCAAATCAGCCGCCTCGACATAAACAAGATCGACAATCCGCTACGTTTCCAGGGCCAATACTTCGACCCGGAAAGCGGCCTGCACTACAACCGCCATCGCTACTACAATCCAGATATTGGTCGCTACCTCACGCCCGACCCGGTGAAGCTGGCGGGCGGGATCAACGCGTACCAGTACGCGCCCAACCCTACGGGATGGGTAGATCCGCAGGGTTTGGCATGTACTCCGCATGACTGCCCTCAACCTGTTGCTGGCGGAACCTGGCGATTTAATTCCGACGTAGACGTTGATAGACGGAAGGAGTTCGGCAATGCTTACGAACAAATGCACAAGGGATTGAACGAGGCCTTCGGTAGAACAGGCTTATCCAAAGAGGACTTTAAAGTGACTAAATGGGGAAAAGATCAGTATGGAAAATCTTTCCCAACAGAATGGCGAGTTTCAGATGGGCCAAATAAAGGCGCAGAAGTAAACATAGATAACCCTTTGCTGGTTCCAAGTACCAACGGCCCACGCTCACCTCATATCGGTTACCAGACTGCCGGAAAACGCGGTGCCGGGGGAGCAAAGAGAGGCCATATTTTGCTAAACATAACCCCAGTCAGCCGTTCCAGAATTGGTGTTAATCAATGAGTTACCTAGAAACAGAAATCAACGAAAGCTTAGAAAATTTAGGTATTCAGAATAAAAAAATTAGCGCCCCAGACCTGGATATCTTGATTACCTCTATTGCCAAAGTTTTTTTCTGCGAAGGTGCTAATTTTCTTGATCCAATTCAGTTACGGGTTAAACGTACGGAATACAATCCAAATTTTTGGCAAGAAGTATCATGGCGTATTCAAAGTGATCAGTTGATTTTCCTCGTCTGCGACACTTCCTACAGAGCATGGGAAATCGGCCCCCCCCAGCAACTTGAACGTATTTTATCTGATACAACCGGGTATCCATTTTGGGTGACGGATGTGAGCTTTTCATTTTTGATCTACATGGATGACCATGACTGCGTTAGTTGGGCTTAAACCTAAGACAGCCGAGCTCACCCCCACGCCACCACCAACAACCCCACCCCCAACACCAAACACAACGGCGAATAAAAATACGTATCCAGCCTTGCAAACCTCGACCCACCCACCTTCTTGAAAAACCCCACCAACTCCGAATCCCCAATCGCCCTGGCGAACATCACCACGGCTATCGCACTGATCCCCCATTGCAACGCCCCATGGGACACCGGCGAAAAATACAGACCGGCTCGCAGGCAGACGAGCAGCGCTATCGCGACCAAGCCCATTGCGACCAGGAACGTGCCCAGCGCTGAGGGCTTGAACGCCGGTCGGGGGCCGTGGGCGAATTCGCCGGGCAGTTGGGGGATGGCGGCAAGGCTGCCGAGTTTGCCGCCAGCGGCCCAGTATAGGTGCACCATGCTGATGCAGGTAAAAACCCCAACGATCCATCGCGCGATGACAAAGCTCATGGCGGGCGCTCCCTGAAAATGTGCGAGTGATGATAGTCGCCCTGAGATTTTTTGTGGGTATTTCGTCGGCAGGTGATGGTAAAGTGCCGCCCCATGAAAATCGCTCGTGCCGACCGCTCGCTCATTGCCTGGATGCTCTATTGCTGCGTCCTGTTCAATGTGTTCGCGTGCAGTATTGGTCATGGGCAGATGGTGGGCATGCAGCTCAACGGTATCAGCGGGCAGTTCTGTACGGTGGACCCGCGTACCCAGGCGCCCAAGCAGAGCAACTCCACGGATGAGAACCTGCCGACGCTGTCGAAGGCGTTTGGTTGCCCGCTGTGTTCGACCGGCGGCATGGGCCCGGCGCTAAGTTCCAGCCTGAATGTGGCGGTGTTGCCGCAACCCCATGCGCCGCCACCGGCGGTGGTTCTCGCCGCTGATATCCCTGCCCGTTTCACCTGGCCCACGGCCAACCCGCGCGCGCCTCCCGCTTTCGCCTGACCCCTTCGCTTTCTGATCTGCACCGGCCAACGTTCCCATTGGGGAATACGCGCGGCTGTGCGTTGTTTTTCAAGCCAAGTTTTTCAGGATTCAACCATGAAACATTTACCCTTGTTGGCGGGCCTGTTCGGCTGCCTGCCTGTCTGTGGCTGGGCGCTCGAGTTGGCGCCTACCACCATCGATGGCGAACAAACCGCAGAGCCCGGCCTGACCCTGGATCAATCCAGCGGCATGGCGTCGCGCCTCGGCCTGAGCGTGCGGGAAACCCCGGCGTCGGTGGCCATCGCCACTCGTAACGATATCGAGCGCCATGGCGCCAAGACCTTTCGCGATGCGGCCAACACGTTGCCCGGCGTCAACGCCAGCGCGCCGCCGGGGTTTGGCGGGTTTGTGTCCTACCGTGGGTTTACCAGCAGCCAGATCACCCAGATGTTCAACGGCATCAACGTCGCCACCGGCTTGGCACGCCCAGTGGATGCGTGGATCTATGACCGCGTTGAACTGGTCGGCGGCCCCTCCTCCTTGATCAATGGCGCCGGCTCCGTGGGCGGTTCGCTGAATTACGTGACGAAGTTGGCAACCCGCGAGGAACAAGCCGCCGAAGGCCAGCTCACCTATGGCAGCTACGACACCGCCGGCATGGCTTTCGGCCTCAACCACGCGCTGACAGAACCGGGCGCCGAGGTGCAGCATTACGCGCGCCTGGACGTCAGCCGCAACACCAATCACAGCTACATCGACCGCGACCAGCGTGAAGCCTGGAGCCTGGCGTTTTCGCTGCTCAGTGACCTGACCCCCAACCTGTCCCACACCCTGGCGCTGGAATACCAGGACGAACAGGAAGACAGCCCGTACTGGGGCACTCCGGTGCTCAACCCCAAGGCCGGTGAGCTGAAGATCGACCGGCATAACCGCTTCAACAACTACAATGTTGCCGATGGCCGGTACGAACAGCGCACGATCTGGGCACGTTCGATCATCGACTATCGAATCAACGACAGCACCACGCTGAAGAACACCCTCTATCACTTGGACAGCCAGCGCGATTACCGCAACCTGGAAACCTACCAGTACAACGCCGACAACAGCGCAGTGAACCGTTCGACCGCTTACCAAGTGCGCCATCAGGGCGCACAGAACGGCAACCAGTTCGAGTTGCGCCATGACGACACATTCTTCGGCCTGTCCACCACCTGGTCCGGCGGTTTTGAGTACAAGGTCAACAGCACCACCAGTTACCCGCTGAAACAACCGGGCAATAGCACCGTAGACCCGAACAACTACAACCCTGGGCACTTCTACGACATCCCCGGCACCAAACCCGGGCTTATTAAGGACAAGACCAACGAAGTCACCACCAAAGCCTTGTTCGTGGAAAATCGCCTTGGCCTCACCGATAAATTGTCACTGCTCACCGGCCTGCGTTACGACGCTATCGACTTGGACGTAACCAACCACAGCAAAGTGACGGCCACCAACCCACGCCACTTCAAGCGCAGCTGGGAACCGGTGACCGGGCGTGTTGGACTGACCTACCAGTTCATCCCCTCGGCTAATGTGTATGTGCAATACAGCACGGCGGCCGAGCAGCCATCGACCACCACTCAAGTGTTCGACGTATCAACCGGCAAACAGTGGGAAGTGGGCAGCAAGTTTGAGTACCTGGAGGGTCGCGGTTCGGCCACGGTCGCGGCCTACAAGATCGAGCGCAAGGATTTCGCCGTCACCGACCCGCAAGACCCGAACAACAGCATCCCAGTGGGGGCGCAGTCGTCCAAGGGGATCGAGTTGGCCAGCTCATTGCGCATCACACCGAAACTGTTGGCGGAAGGTAACTTTGCCTGGGTGGATGCTGAATACGACGACTTCAACGAGAAAATCGCCAGCGGCGCCGTGGTCTCGCGCAAGGGTAATACACCGACCAACGTGCCAAAACGCGTAGGCAACCTATGGCTGACCTATGACTTCACGCAAGATTGGCAAGGCGGCGTGGATGCGCGGTATGTCGCACAAGTGTATGCGGACAATGCCAACACCATGACGGTGCCGGCCTACACGTTGTTCGGAACGTTCCTGCGCTACAGGGTCGACTCGCACACCTCGGTGACCGGCCGCGTGCGCAACCTGACGAATGAGGTGTATGCCGAGTTTGCGCATGTGTCGCCGGCGTATTACCTGGGGTCGCCAAGGACCTTCGAGGTGGCGATTCAAACCAAGTTCTAAGCCTGCCATGCAATCAACTGTGGGAGCCGGGCTTGCCCGCGATGGCGGTGTGACAGTCAACACATACATGACTGATACACCGCCATCGTGGGCAAGCCCGGCTCCCACAGGGTTCTGCATACCGTGTTAGCGCAAACTCGCTTCAACCTTCTGCGCCACATCCGCCGTCAACCACGCCTTCCACACCTCTGGATGCTCCTTGAGAAACACCTGAGCCACTTCCCGTGGCGCCGTGTGGTTCTCGCTCATCGCAGCCAGGGCTTTGTTCAGCGGCTCGATAGGAAACTGAACCTTGGTAAAAAACTCGGCGATCTGCGGGTGTTCCTGCTGGAACGGCGTCGACACGCCAATGCTCAGCTTGGACGCCAACGACCGAGTCGGCCTAGGGTTGGGGTTCTCCGCGTCGGTCAGTGTCTTCCAGGCATCGGCGTCAAACGGTGGTTCTTCCAGCTGGATCAGTTTGTAGCGCCCCATCAAAGGCGTCGGCGACCAGTAGTAGAACAACACCGGCTTGCCTCGACGAATCGATGAGGCAATTTCGGCATCCAGCGCGGCGCCCGAACCACTGCGAAAGTTCACATAGCTGTCGTCCAGGCCGTAAGCCTTGAGCTTTTGTTTGTTGACCACTTCCGAGGTCCAGCCGATCGGGCTGTTGAGAAAGCGCCCCTTGCCTGGAGATTCCGGGTCCTTGAACACGTCCTTGTAACGCGCCAGGTCCTGTACGCTTTTAAGCTCGGGGGCCAGAGGCTTGAGGCCTTTGGCAGGGTCGCCCTTGACCACGTATTCCGGCACCCACCAGCCTTCCGTAGCGCCCTTGACTGTGTCGCCCAGGCCCACCACCTTGCCTTCGGCCTCGGCTTTGATCCACACCGGGCTGCGGCCGGCCCATTCTTCACCGATCACCTGGATGTCATTTTTTGCCAGGGCCGTTTCCAGGGTGATGGTGGTGCCGGGCAAGGTGTCGGTGGGCAGGTCGTAACCCTTCTCGACGATAAAGCGCAGTACTTCGGTGATCAGGCTGCCGCTTTCCCAGTTCAGGTCGGCGAAATGCACCGGTGCCTGGGCAGCCGATACCGGCAATGAAACCACCGACAGGCTCAAGGCCGTCAGGGACGCTGCCAATAGGGTTCTCAATCCTTTCATGCCTTTGCACCTCGCGTTTTCGCAGCCATAGCGGACGGCTTTGCTGCCAATGCGCGAAGCCTCTGAATAGTTAAGTCAACTCAACTGTAGTAGAGGTTCCGAGAGAGCATAAATACACCCGAGGTTTATCGACTACTCACTGGCCTTGAACGTTACCAATTCACCCTTGCGCCACTTGGCGGCCTTGCCGGTCACGGCCTTGAGGGTTTTGGTCAGGCCTTCCTGCAGTTGTTCGTTGGCGGCAAATACCAGCATCACGCTGTGGCCTTCCTTGAACACGATGCCTTGGCCTTCGGCCGAGGAAACAAAGGCGTAATCGCCCAAGCCATACACCGTCAACTTGATATCGCGGAACTTCAATTCGAACTTTCCACCTTCGCGACTGGGCAACACGGCTGCGCGAAAATGATCGCCCACCTTGAGTTCCAGGTGTTGCTTGTCATCCACGACCAGCGCCGTCTCGGTATCGATTTCGGCGATGTAGATGCCTTCCGGCGTCTGCTCTGTGATGTAAACGAAACGGGATTGAAACTGCTTGACCAACTTTGCGCGCAAATCACCCAACACGAACAACGCGTGCATATCCAGATTACTGACTGCCAAGGAAACGCCCCCACATCAAAAAAGAGTACCAACCGCCAGAGCGGGCAGCACAAAAAAACGGCCGTAACGGCACGATCACACACGCGTTAAAAAACTGAAGAGATCCTGCTGCCGCGTCGTAAGACTAGTACAGACATGCGAGACGGACCTGACGAAGGTCTTCAGGCCCCACAGCAAATCACAGGTTCAACGGTCCGAGAATACGGGCCGACCAGCTTCAGAGAATAACCCAAATAAAAAGCGCAGTTTCCGACATCAAACACATAACAAAATACTTGGCATGGAACCAAGCATCGACTGCCAACGACAATACTAAAACAGCAACAGGGGACAAAACCACCCGAAACGCTGCTGGTGGGTCAACAAGATCGATCGACAGGAGCTGACCATGCAACCACGTCAACACGCCGTAATGTCTTCCAGCACTCGCTCATCATGCCCAGACGAGCGCCAATACTACTGCTTGCAAAGCGACAGCGGGTACTCCAATTCTGTTCTTTACCAAGTTGTACCTGCTGGGCGTAATTTCTTTCATATCCTGGAAGTCACCAGCGGCAGGATCAAAGGCTTTCGCAGCAACCACATCCAAGCCTGCGAGTTGGCCAAAAAACTCGAAGCCAGCCTGCACACCCCTCACGCAGGGCTCGTTTCGTCATCTGGATGACTTTACTGCGCCGTCGCCCCTCAACAACTGCCATACTACCGCGTCCATTGAAGTTTGCCCCATAGGGGTCAGGTTTCATCAGTGCAGTTACCTTGAAGGGAAGGCTATACGTGACGGAATTTGATATTGGCGAATTTTTTATCCATGGCGATGCGAGGGAAGTAGACGGTGAATTTCAAGCGGTGATCATCATGCGGGCCAAACCACCGCTGACCACTGTCACAGCACACCAGGTAGAAAAAGACCGTTGGTTCAAAACTGTCGACGCCGCCGCAACTGCGGCAAAAGATGCCGCCAAGGCCCTGAAAACCGCTGTGGACTCAGGTGCACTCAATTCCTGACACGCCGATAGAACTCTGCCGCGCACCAAGCCTCACATGCACAACGACCATCACCTTGCATGGAGACTGAAATATGGACGCGCCAATCCCGACGCTCGAAACCCTGTTTGAACAACTGGGCCTGGATTCGACCCCCGAGGCCATCGACGCATTCATCGGCGCACACCCGCTGGGCGAAGATGTGAAACTGATCGATGCGCCCTTCTGGACGTCGCAACAGGCGAATTTTCTGAAGGAAGAGCTGCGTGAGGACGCCGAATGGGCCATCCCCGTGGACGAGTTGAACCAGCGCCTACATCAATCCCAGTAATACCCCTCAATGTAGGCTGTCTGACTGTTCCAGGCGCAACAGCGCTTGCCAGGCAGCCCTGCATTCCTGCGCTTCATCACGGCTGGCGAACGCCGTGCCGCGCTGCTCGCCATTGATCAGCACCACCCAACAGGCTTTCTGACCCAACGCACGCAGGGTTTCGGGAACACCACTGCCGATCATCACGGCGACATCGACTTTGTTTTGCATGGAGCTTCTCCGCAGCATTAGTTAGCTGGCTAACAATGTTGGCCATGCTACGGTTTTATTCCAGTTGGAAAAAGCTATCCCAGGAATAGCTTCATTGCATAATCAGCAACAATCCCTAACGCGCGACCTTTGCCCCTTCCGGTTTATAGCCCAGGCGCAACCCACCCCAATGCCGGCCATTGACCATGATCGGCACCGACAAGTCGTGCATCAACTCGCCGGTGTCACGGGTATAGGTCTGCAACAGCACAGCCTGCTGATGACTGCCGCAACGAATGCCCGTGCGGTCTTCGAACTTACGTTTGGTGCGGTTCTGCACCGCGTCGATCTGCGCGTCACCGGTCAGGGCGTGAGAAAACGCCTTGTTGTGCGTCGGCACGTAACCTTGAGGTGTGCAGGCAATCGCAAACACTAAACCTTCATGACGCGGCAGCAGCGCTTCCTGGATCGCCGGCAATACCTGGTCGGTGTAACCGTCAAAACGCGTGTGATATTTGCTTGGGCTGGTATTCGGGATCGGCGTGTAACTGCGGTCAAACAAGTCCTGCAGGCTGATACGGTTTTGCACTACATCGGCCTCGAACTGTTCGCTAATGCGGTTTGCGCCTTCGCGGGCCAGGTCGTAGATACGCTGGTGATAGTCATCCAACCCGACTTCGGCCAAGCGCTCGCTGATGGTTTCGGCCTGCCCTTCCATCTGCACCGCCGCATCGGCCAGTTGGCGGGTTTGCAGGTCGCTCACGGTCAGGTCGCTGCGCATCTGCTCCACGGCATGGAACAAGCTGTCGAGTTGCACACGGTTGGTGTCGGTGCCCTGGGCAATCTCATTGACCTGCCCTTCCACGTCCGCCGCCAGGCTGGCGATGCTCTGCAAGTGTTCGCCTGCGTGTTCCACTTGTTCGACGCCGGTGTGCAGGTCCGACGACAACTGGCGAATCTGCTCGACCACTTGCGCGGTGCGATGCTGGATATCAGCAACCATCACCCCGACCTCATCGGTGGCCATGGCCGTACGCCCGGCCAGGCCACGCACCTCGTCGGCAACCACAGCAAAGCCGCGCCCGTGCTCACCGGCGCGCGCGGCTTCAATGGCCGCGTTCAATGCAAGCAAATTGGTTTGGCTGGCGATGGATTGAATCACCAAGGTCACGCGCTGGATTTCTTCACTGCGCTGGCTCAGCGCCTCGATCAATTCGCGGCTGGCATTGGCGCGTTGGCTGAGTTGGTGCATGCGGGTGATGGACTGGGCCAGCACTTCGCGCCCTTCGGTGCTGCGTTGGTGAGCCTGGGTGGCTGCGCCCAGGGCTTGGCGGCTGAGCTGCGAGGTGACCTTTTCGGTACCGATCATGACTTCGGCGCTGCTAACAATTTGCTTGGCCGCGCTCAACTGTGACTGCAAGCGTGCCGCCAGTTGCTTGACCGAATAGGCCACGCCGGCAGCGGAAAGCGCGTTATGACTGGTGGTGTAGGAGAGATCGCGGGTCAGTTCACCCATCGCATCGGACGCGGCTGACGGCGTGAGTACGGGCTTTTGAGTTTTAACGCGAGGCAGCCAGATCACCAGCAAGGCCAGTGGCAGGCACAGGTAGATCGGCCAGCCGGCAAACGCCAGGCCCAGGAGTACCAGCACCAGGGCGGTGCTCTGCAGGAGCGGCATCAGCCAGCCGGGCAGCACGCGCGCCACCGTCTGCGGTGGCACTGCTGCGCCCATCAGAGATCCGTCTCCAGCCATCATCGTTACCCCACTGTTTGTCGTTATTGTTGCTGCATTAAACGCCACTATCAGGCCATTATCTATGGGCTATTAGTGGAGGCGCTTGCAACAGATCAATAGACCTGGGCGTAACCGGTATTTCTCTTGGGCGCTGCATGCACAGCGCCCAACTTCAGCCCATCAGGCTTGGCGCTGGTGCTTGTCGATCTGCTCGTGGCGCTCTTGCGCTTCGATGCAGTACTTGGTGGTCGGGCTGATCAGCAGGCGCTTGAGGCCGATAGGCTCACCGCTGTCGTCGCACCAGCCAAAGGAATCTTCCTTGATGCGTTCCAGGGCGCGCTCAAGCTGCGGCAGCATGCGCTGGTCGCGATCGATGGCATTAACCAACCAGGTGCGCTCTTCTTCCACGGAAGCGGCATCAGCCGGGTCAGCCGGGGTGTCCAGGCTTTCGATGGCGATGCGGTTCTGTTCAATGCGCTCGTGGTGTTCCACTTTCATGTCTTGCAGCAGCTGCTCGAAAAAAGCGTGCTGTTCGGCATTCATGTAGTCATCCGCCGGCATGGCCAGCAACTTTTCCTTTGTCATTGATTTCTCTATAAAAAATACGTGCATTAAGGCGAATAAGGGAGCGTTTCGGCAGACCGTTGCAGGCCTCGGAAAGGCGCCTTCCATTTCAAGCGCCACCCGGCACTCAATTTACGAGGGGCGGCAGTCTAAGGCCGACTTGAGGGCTCAGCAACTGAAATGACAGGCATTTTTTCCCAATTAACCTCCAAAGGCACCAGGACGGGCTTGGCGAATGGTCATCGGAGTGCGTTTATAGCAAGAAATTCAGTGTTGTGGAGCTATATAGAAGACAAACGGTTAGAACTCGTTGGCGCCGGCCCCCTATGTGAGAGCGGGCTTGCTCGCGAATGCGCTGTATCAGTGCCAGATATACCGACTGACACTCAGCATTCGCGAGCAAGCCCGCTCCCACATTTTGCCATGCGGCAACCCTCAAACCACTCAGCGTTTGAGTTTGCGCTTGTTGCGATACTGGTCGATCACCACCGCCACCACAATAATCAGGCCCTTGATGATGTCCTGGATATACGCATCCACCCCGACAAAGGTAAACCCGCTGGCCATCACGCCGAGGATCAACGCGCCGATCACCGTGCCGGTGATACGCCCTACCCCGCCCGCCAGGCTGGTGCCGCCGATCACGGCGGCGGCAATCGCATCCAGCTCATAGGACATGCCCATGCCGGCCTGGCCCGTCGCGGCACGTGCCGAGGCGACGACGCCAGCCAAACCCGCCAGCAACCCGGCGATGCTGTAGACGATGATCAGGTGGCGCTTGACGTTGATCCCCGAGGTGCGCGCCGCCTGCATGTTGCCGCCGATGGCGTAGGTGTACTTGCCGTACTTGGTGTAGCGCAGGGCGATATGGAAAATCACCGCCACCACCAGAAAGATGATTACCGGCATCGCGCCATGACCGATGGCGGTGTAGGAATCCGAGAGCATGCTCACCGGCTGGCCTTCGGTGTAGTAACGCGCCAGGCCACGGGCCGACACCATCATGCCCAAGGTTGCGATAAACGGCGGAATACCGGTCACCGCGATAATGCTGCCGTTGATCGCCCCCGCCAGCAGCCCGACCCCGAGGCCCATCGCCACCGGGATCCACACCGGCAAATCCGTCAGGCTGGGAAACACCGCCCGGGAAAAGTCGGAAGTCTGCGCCAGACTCGCGGCGATCATCGCCGATAACGCCAGCACCGAGCCGGAAGACAAGTCGATACCGGTGGTAATGATCACCTGGGTCACGCCAATCGCCAGCAGGCCGATAATCGACACTTGCAGGATCATCAGCACCAGGCGCTGGGAGTTCATCAGGAAGCTCTGGTCGCGCACGATCCAGCCGAACACTTCAAACACCAGGCCGATACCGATCAGCACCAAGAAGATGCTTAATTCGGTGGGCAAACGCCTGCGGTTCTTGACCGGTGCCGTGGCAGGCTTGTTGTCTGTTATTGCGTTCATTGCCAATCACCTTCTTATTCTGTGGCACAGGCCAACCGCAGGCCCACGCTGCTGTTCGTCAGTGGACTACGGTCAAACCGGAGGCCAGATGCATGACTTTTTCCTGGGTCGCATCCGCGCGGTCCAGGGTGCCCATCAGTTCGCCCTCGTGCATCACCATCACCCGGTCGCTCATGCCCAGCACTTCGGGCAGCTCGGAGGAAATCATGATCACCGCCATGCCTTCGCTGGCGAGAAAAGAGATCAAACGATAGATCTCGGCCTTGGCACCGACGTCGATGCCCCGGGTGGGCTCATCGAGAATCAGCAGCCGTGGGTTGGTCATCAGCCAGCGCGCCAGCAAGGCTTTCTGCTGGTTGCCGCCGGACAAGGTGTCGATGCACTGCTCCAGCGACGGGGTTTTCACCCGCAGCTTCTTGCACATGTCTTCGCACAGGGCGCGCAGGGCTTTCTGCTGGATGAAGCCGTTGCCCGAATAATGCGGCAGCACCGCCATTTCCATGTTTTCCAACACCGACAGGCACGGGAACAGGCCGCTGAGCTTGCGGTCCTCAGTCAGCAGCGCAAACCCTTTCTCGATGGCCATGTGCGGGTCGCTGATGCGCACCGGCTTGCCGTCGAGGGTAATTTGGCCGCCGGAGCTTGGGGTGATGCCGAAAATGGTTTCGGCCACATTGGTGCGCCCCGAGCCCATCAACCCGGCGATGCCGAGGATTTCACCGGCGTGCAGGTCGAAGGACACGTCCTTGAACACGCCGTCCAGGCGCAGGTCGCGCACCGACAGCAGCAGTTCGCCAATGGGCGTCTCACGTACCGGGAACAACTGGCTCAGCTCACGGCCGACCATCATCGAGATCAGGCTGTCGCTGTTCATGCTGTCGGCGCGTTGCAAACCGATGTACTGGCCGTCACGGAACACCGCCACTTCATCGGCGATGGCGAACACTTCGTTCATTTTGTGGGTGATGTAGACGATGCCTTTGCCCTGGGACTTGAGGTCGGCAATGATCGAAAACAGGTGGGCCACTTCCTTCTCGGTAATGGCCGACGTGGGTTCATCCATAATCAGGATGTCGGAGTCGTAGGACACCGCCTTGGCAATCTCGACCATCTGCCGTTCGGCGATGCTCAGGTTGCCGACCTGTTCTTCAGGGTCCAGATTGATGCGCAACCGCGCCAGCAACTCAGCCGTGCAGCGGTGCATTTCACGGTGGTTGACCATGTGCAGGCTGTTGAGCTGCTCGCGGCCGATCCAGATATTTTCGGCGATGCTCATGTGCGGCATCAGGTTAAGTTCCTGGTGGATCATCGCGATCCCCGCCTTTTGCGCCGCCAGCGGCGTTTCAAACACAATCGGCTTGCCACGCAGGCGAATTTCCCCGGCGTCGGGCTGATAGATGCCGGCGATGATCTTCATCAGCGTCGACTTGCCCGCACCGTTCTCGCCCATCAGCGCCAGCACGGAACCGGGGCGTACGCGCAGTTGCACATCGGCCAGGGCCACAACGCCGGGAAAGCCTTTGCTGATATTGAGGATTTCCAGCAGGTAGGGTTCTTCCAGCGACGGCGGCTGGATACCGGGAGGCTGCGAGACAACCGCTTGAGCAAGCATATCGGGTACTCCATCAGCAGGGCGACCGTGGCCGCCCTGCTCGCTTATTGTTGTTATAAAGGGCTACTTGAAGTCTTTAACATTGTCCGGGGTGATCAGCTTGAACGGAATAATCACGTTCTGCTCGACCGGCTCGTGCTTGGCCATCTTGCGCGCGGCTTCCACCGAACCGACTGCCTGCCCTTTCGCATCCTGGAACGCCGACGCGGCCATGTCGCCCTTGGATATCGCGTTCAAGCCGTCCGGCGTACCGTCGACCCCAGCGATCAGCACAGTGCCAGGCTTGGTGCCCGCCGACTTCAAGGCCATGGACGCACCGATGGCCATCTCATCGTTGTTGGCCAGCACTGCATTGAACTCACGGCCTTGGGTCATCCAGTCGTTGACCAGCGTCATGCCGCGGTCACGCAGCCAGGTACCGGTCTGTTCCTGTTCGATGGTGATGCCCGGGTATTTGGCCAGGACTTCTTTCACGCCCTTGGTGCGGTTGGTGGTGGAGTTATTCGCCAGGTCACCCAGCAGGATCACGATCTTGCCTTTGCCACCGAGTTTGTCAGCGATGTATTGCATTTGCAGGCGACCGGCCTCGACGTCATCGGACGTCACCGCCACCACATCTTTAGGCAGGTCTTTCTGGTCGGGACGGCGGTTGACGAACACCAGCGGAATGCCAGCCTTGGTCGCTGCACTGATGATGTTCTTGGTCGAGGCGGTATCCACCGGGTTGACGATAATTGCGTCGACTTTCTGGCTGATAAAGTTCTCGACCTGGCTCAGTTGCTTGACCACGTCGGCGCGGGCGTCCTCAAACTGCAATTGCACACCGTCGCCCTTGGGATAGGACTTGGCTTGCTTGTCCATGTCTTCGCGCAGGTAGGTCAGGAAGGTGTCATCGAAGGCGGACATGGTCACACCCACTTTGATGTCGGCAGCCGAGGCAAAACCGCTGGCAAGCAGCATGGACAGGGCCAGCGCGGTGAAACGAATCGGGGTCTTCATGAACGGTCTGTCTCCAATTTCTTGTTGGTTTTTTGGACGTTGCGTTTTTCAGAGCGCGCAGGTCGACAGTCGCACGATCGGTGCCCCCGGAATGCAGCACACCAGGGCGCCTTTGTTTTCGACGCAGAGCACATTAAGGAAGGAAAAATAAAACGGCCGGGCGCGGGGCAGACCGCTTGGCGCTTTGGAGGGGCGTAAAACTCGCAGTACAGCGTTGAAGATTTTCATCTGACGGTACCTGGTTGTTTTTGATCTTGTTTTTGTTGAGTCGCCTGGATCAAGCCCGAGGCGTACTTTTTGCAACCTGGAAAAGACTTTATTAGAAAATAATTTCCATATCAACCTGTTTTAGAATTTTATTCTATTTTTGTCGAAACCACCTGTTGCCGCTCGTTACTAAGGCGTGCGGCGTCCAATATACGGGTGGTTTCCAGTGCGTCATAGGCGTTCACCGGCAGCGGTCCCTGCCCTTGCACAGCGCGTTGCAACTGCTGATAGAACTGCGTCCAGCAGCCTTTTTCCGAGGGCACCCGTTCGCGCTCCGCGCCTTGTTCAAACCAGCCCCAGCGCCGATGCTCTTCCGCGCCCCAATGCTCGCCTTCGGTTTTCGGCGATTTGCCGGCCATCAGCGCGTCCTCCTGGCCGTCCAGCCCTTCCACGGTGTAACAACCGAGGGTGCCACTGACGCGAAAACGCGGGGCCTGGCTGTTTTGCAGCGCACTGCCCCACAGGTGGGAAATCACGCCGTTGGCGTGGGTCAACGAGACAAAAAAACCGTGGTCGAGGCTGGGGTGTTCCGGGCTGAACTGTAATTGCGCGAACACCCGGTCCACCGGGCCGAACAACTGCATCGCCTGGTCCACCAAGTGGCTGCCAAGGTCACGCAGCCAGCCGCCGCCGCTGGCATTGCCCACGGCTTGCGGGCTGAAGCGCTCAACCCGCGATTCAAAGCGGGTGATCTGGCCCAGGGCACCGGCGTCGATCAGTTTGCGCAAGGTCAGGAAATCCGAGTCCCAGCGCCGGTTCTGGTAGACGCAGAGCTTCACGCCTTGGCGTTCGGCAGCAGTGATCAACGCCTGGGCCTGTTCGGCGTTGCTGGCGAACGGTTTGTCGCTGACCACGGCAACCCCGTGTTCGATAGCTTCCAGTACCAGTGCCGGGCGGCCCTTGAGCGTGGTGGAAATCACCAAGGCATCCACGCCGGCTTCGACGATCTGGCCGATGGAGTCGAACGCCTTGAGGCCCGGGTGGTCAGTCGCCAGTAGCTGACGGCGTTCCGGTGAACGCGTCACCACGCCGACAAAGGTCGCGCCGGGCAACGTCGCAATCAATGGTGCGTGAAAGAAGCGGCCGCCATGGCCGTAGCCGACTAGTCCAATTCGCATACATACACTCCTTCTAGAACTGAAAACCCAATCAAATGTGGGAGCTGGCTTGCCTGCGATAGCAGTGTGTCAGTCAATGAACCCGTCACTGAAAGACTGCTATCGCAGGCAAGCCAGCTCCCACACCGACTGCATTCCACCTGTCTAAATATGATTAGCCGTAGAAGCGTGGGCGATCCGGCAAGCTCACCTTGACGATCTGCTCACTGCTCTGCGCTTCGATACACGCATCCGCCGCGACCGCTGCGACGAAACCATCCCACGCCGACGGCCCACCCACTTGCCCGGCGCGCACGCTATCGATGAAGGCCTGCAACTCGACGTCATAGGCGCCGATAAAGCGGTCCTTCCAATCCATCAGAATCGCATTCGACAGCTTGGCCCCGCTGCGCAGCTGCACCTGCGAAGGCTCCGGCAGTTTGGCGATGCCGGTCTCCCCCACCACTTCGCACTGGATGTCGTAGCCGTACTGACAGTTAACAAACACCTCCACATCGATGCGCGTGCCCTTGGCGGTTTCCAGCAGCACGATCTGCGGGTCACGCAGGTGGGCCAGGGCCTTGCTCGACTTGCGCGGAAACACCACCTGCACCGACACGTAGTCGTCGTCGAGCAACCAGCGCAACACATCCAGCTCGTGGATCAAGGTGTCGGTGATCGCCATGTCGGTCTTGTAGTTCTCGCCCACCGTAGGGTTGCGGTGCGCGCAGTGCAGCATCAGCGGCTCGCCGATCTGGCCGCTGTCGATCACGGCCTTGAGGGCGCGATAGCCTTCGTCATACGGGCGCATGAAGCCCACTTGCACCAGGCGCTTGCCGAAGGCAATTTCGGCGTCGACGATCTTGCGGCAGCCTTGCGCGGTCACGGCCAAGGGTTTTTCGCAGAACACCGGCTTACCCGCAGCGATGGCGGCAAGCACGAATTCCTCGTGGCTCGGGCCCCAAGAGGTCACCAAAATGGCCTCGACTTGCGGCGAGTTGATCAACGCATGGCCGTCCGCGTACACCTCGGCGGTAAGGTTCAAATCCGCCACCACCTTGGCGGCTTGCTCAAGGTTGATGTCGGTTACCGCCACCACTTGGCTGTTGAGCAGGGTCTGGCTGCAACGACGAATATGGTCACGGCCAATCGCACCAGTACCGATGACACCGATCCGCAACGAATTAGTAAGCAAAGACATGCAAACACTCCTCTTGTTATTAGTACTGCCGGGCTTTCGCCAGCTGTTCATTGAGTTTTTTCGCCGCGGCATTCGTGCGCTCACTGGTGGACACCTGGGCCACACCCACCCGCCACCACGACAGGTAGCCGTGAATCATGGTCTTGGGCAGTACCTTGATATCAATCAGCGTCGACACCGTTTGCGTGCGCGCATCGGCCAGGGCCGCGTCGAGTTGCTCCACGGTGCTGACTTTGTAAGTCTTGCAACCATAGGCCGCCGCGCTCATGGCGAAATCCACCGGTACCAGGCCGCCGTCAAGCTTGCCGCTCTCGGGGTCGCGGAAGCGGAATTCGGTGCCGAAACTGCCCATGCCATTGCCGATCTGCAGGTTGTTGATGCAACCGAAGGCCATGTTGTCGAGCAGCACCACGTTGATCTTGCGCCGCTCTTGGATCGAGGTGGCCAGCTCCGAGTGCAGCATCATGTAGGAGCCATCGCCGACCAAGGCGTAAACCTCTTTAGACGGTTCGGCCAGCTTCACGCCGAGGGCGGCATTGATCTCGTAGCCCATGCACGAATAGCCGTACTCAACGTGGTAGGTGTTGACGCCCTTACTGCGCCAGCTGCGCTGCAAGTCACCGGGCAGGCTGCCAGCGGCGGCGACGATGATCGCGTCATCGGCCAGGCTGGCATTGAGCACGCCAAGTACGCGGCTCTGGGTCAGGCACGAGCCGGTCAGTTCGATAAATTCGCGCAGCACCGCGCGGTCCAGGTGGTCATCGACCTCGGGCACAAAGTCGTCGCCCTGGTATTGAACCTGATGCACGCGGTCCACTTCCGCATCCAACTGCGCCTTGGCGTCGCGGATCTGCTCGCCCCAGCCGGCGCGGTAGTCGCCCAAGGCATCCGCCAGCGCCTCAAGGGCGACGTGTGCGTCCGCCAGCACTTGTACACCGTCGAGTTTCAAGGCGTCGCAAGGGCTGATATTCAGGTTGAGGAACTTCACCTCGGGGTGCTTGAACAGCGACTTCGATGAGGTGGTGAAGTCGGTGTAACGCGTGCCGATACCGATGATCAGGTCCGCTTCGGGCGCCAGCAGGTTGGCCGCCAGGCAGCCGGTTTCACCGATGCCGCCGACGTTCAGCGGATGGCTGGACAGCACCGCGCTCTTGCCCGCCTGGGTCTCAGCGAAGGGAATATCAAAGCGTTCGGCAAACGCCTGCAGCGCGGCATTCGCGCCGGAGTACTTGACCCCGCCGCCACAGATGATCAGCGGCTTGCGCTTGCCCCGAAAGGCGGCCACCGCGTCAGCGATCATCGCTTTGGTCGCCGGACGCCGCTCGATACGGTGCACACGTTTTTGCAGGAAGTAGTCGGGATAGTCCCAGGCTTCGGCTTGCACATCCTGCGGCAAGGCCAAGGTGACGGCGCCGGTTTCCGCCGGGTCGGTGAGCACGCGCATGGCGTGGATCGCCGCCGTCATCAGTTGCTCGGGGCGGTTGATGCGGTCCCAGTACTTGCTCACGGAACGGAAGGCATCGTTGGTGCTGATGCTCAGGTCATGAAACTGCTCGATCTGCTGCAGCACCGGGTCAGGCTGGCGGCTGGCGTAGACATCGCCGGGCAACAGCAATAACGGAATACGGTTGGCGGTGGCGGTTGCAGCGGCGGTGAGCATATTCGCCGCGCCCGGGCCTACGGAGGCGGTGCACGCATAGATCTTGCGGCGCAGGTGCTGCTTGGCAAAGCCGATGGCAGCGTGGGCCATGCCCTGCTCATTGCGACCTTGATGCACCACCAGGTCGCCGCTGTCCTGCTCCAGCGCCTGGCCCAGGCCGAGCACGTTGCCGTGGCCGAAAATGGTAAAAACCCCGGCGACAAACTTGCTCTGCACGCCATCGACTTCGATGTATTGGTTATCCAGAAACTTCACCAGGGCCTGGGCCATGGTCAATCTTGTTGTGGTCATCACTTGCACCTTGAGTAAATGCAGATCCATTGATCAACAGAGATTTAATGTGGGAGATGGCAAGCCAGCTCCCACAGGTTGATCGGCGTCAGGTCCGGTTTTTTTGTAAATGGGCGATGCTTGCCCCAATGGCTTGCTGGATGTCGGCTAGGCCATGCACGCTCTCGGCAAACGGTTCGAACGACAGGTAGCCGCCGTACCCAGTGCTGAGCAAGGTATCGATCTGCGCGGCATTGCCGAGGATATCGCCCTCGCCCACCAGCACGCGGTGGCCGTCGCGAATGGAGTTGAGCGGTGCTACAGCATCTTCGACGCCGGAGATATGCACCAGGCCGGTCAGCTGCGGGAAGAACGCCTGCTCGCCGGCCAGGTGATGGTGAAAGGTGTCGTGCACCAGGCGGAACACATCCAGGCCGCCGACGGACTGGATCGCGTCCACCGCCACACGCTTGCGGCGCAGCGCAGAGCCTTCGAAACCCAGCGGCTCGATAAAGCCCAGAAGCCCGTATCCGCGCAGGATCGGCGCCAACTCACTCAGCGCGGTGCGCAAACCGGCCGCGCGCTGGGCTTCGTTGCGCGTATCGCCGCACTCATTGAGCGGGCACATCACCAAGCCTTGGGCCCCGCATTCACGGGCATAAGTCGCGAGTTTGATCGCCTGGGCGCGGCGCTCGTCATTCCACACGTCAAACGGGTACAGCGCGTTGATCGACAGCACCGTGATGCCCTGCACCTCGCACAACTCGCGCACGCGGCTGGCCGGGGTGCCGTATTCGATTTCGTTGCCTTTGAGGTCGTTGCGAATCTCGATGGCATCGCACTTCAGGGCCGCCGCCAACTGAATGAAATCCGGCAGGGAAAGGTTGGGCGCGACCATGCGGTTAAGGGCAAAACGTAACGGCGACTTCATTATTGTTCTCCGTTCAAACCGGTTACAGGTCCAGCAGCCAGCTGTGCTGTGGGTCGTTATGGAAATGCCAGGCACGCTTGGGACCGGCCATCACGTTCAGGTAATAAGACTCGTAGCCGTACGGCACGCTGACCGGGTGATAACCCTTGGGCACCACCACCAAGTCGCTGTTTTCCACGGCCATGGCCTGGTCGATGCTGCGATCGTCGGTGTACACCCGCTGGAACACGAAGCCCTGGGGCGGGTTGATCTGGTGGTAGTAGGTTTCTTCAAGAAAACTCTGGTGCGGCAGGTCGTCGGTGTCGTGCTTGTGCGGCGGGTAGCTCGAGGAGTGCCCCGACGGCGTGCGCACTTCCACCACCAGCAGCGAATGGGCCGGCTCGCTGTCCGGCAGGATGTCGCACACATAACGGGTGTTGGCGCCTTTGCCGCGCACACTGCGCTTGCATTGCTCGGGGCGGATCAGGCGCGGTGCAAAACCGGCCGCTCCCGGCGCGGCGCAGACAGCGATTTGCACATCGCTCAAGGCCGTGATCTGCGCATCGGTGCCTGGCGGCAGGTAGGCGGCGAAGGGTGATTTGTCTTCGAATACCGACTGGCGATCACCGAGGTTCTGCCAGTTGAAACCCTCGCCTTCGATATTCACCCGGCCGCTGAGCAGAACCAGGCACAACTCCTGATCACCGGCCGTGACCGGCAGGGTTTCACCGAGGCTCAGGCGGTAGGCGGCAAAGCCTACGTACTCCAGGCGCCCTTCTTCCAGGGCGACCATGGTTTGCCCGCGTTTGCTGCTTTTGACCAACAGGCTCATCACTTAAGTCCTCTCGTTGAGCAGCGCGCGCAAGGTGTCATAGCCCTTTTTCGCATAGATATAGCTGGGCGCCACGGCCGGGTCCTGCTCGGCTTCCACCACCAGCCAGCCCTCGTAGTGGGCCGCCAGCAGCACATCGAGCAGTTCGCCAAAGTCGATATCGCCATCGCCGGGCACGGTGAAGGTGCCGTTGACGATGCAGTCGGGAAAGCTCCACATCTGGTTGCGCGCCAGTTGCACCACCGGTTTGCGCACGTCCTTGAAATGCACGTGGCAGATGCGCTCGATGTGTTTGCGCAGCACCTCGATGGGTTCGCCGCCGCCCATGTAGCAGTGGCCCGAATCGAACAGCAGGCCGACTTCCGGGCCCGTTCGTTTCATAAGCTGGTCAATGTCTTCGGGGGATTCGACGTAAGCGCCCATGTGGTGGTGGTAGGCCAGGCGCACGCCTTGGGACAAGGTGAAGCGCGCCAACTCCGTGAGTTTATCGGCGTAGTCCTGCCAGGCGTGTTCGCTATGGAAACGCGGGCGCTCGATCAGGCGCACCTTGGCGCCCTGGATCGAATCGGCGACTTCGCCGTAGACCAGCACCTTGGCGCCGTTGAGCTTCAGCAGCTCGACGTGGCCAGCGATGGCCTCGATTTCTTCCGCCACCGAGCGCCGCGCCAGGCGGCTGGAGTACCAGCCGGAGACCAGCGCCAGGTCATAGGGGCGCAGCACATCGCCGACGCCTTTGGCGTCCTTGGGGAATTTGCCGTTGAGTTCAAAACCTTCGTAGCCGATCTCCTTGCCTTCGCCCAGGGCGGTGCTCAAGGGCGTTTCACCGCCCAGGGCCGGCAGGTCGTCGTTGCTCCAGGAGATCGGGTTGATGCCAATTCGGATTGCGGGCATGGCTGCACCTTTTTGTTGTTTTTCAGCTATCACTGAGGTCTGGCTTTATGTGGGCGCTGGCTTGCCTGCGATAGCATCACATCGGCTTGGCAGGTGGACCGAGTCGCCTGCATCGCGGGCAAGCCCGGCTCCCACAAAAAGCAGCTCCCACATTGGATTGCATTTCAAGTTGAAGACTGTGTTTAGGTTCGGGCGCTGCGCCAGGCGTTGATGAGCTGTTCGAATGTACCCTGCACCTGCTGGATCAGGGTTTCATCATCAATTTCCCCCGCCATCCACGCGCGGCTGGGTTCCTGGAAAATCGTGCGGCCCACGGCGAACCCCCGGCAGGTAGTGCTTTGGCTGGCTTGCTGGAAGCCGTCGGCGAGAAACTCGGCCGAGGCGTTCAGGCCCAGCAGCACTACGCCACGGCAGTACGGGTCACGTTCCTGGATCAGCTCATCGAGCTTTTTCCAATCCTCGGCCGACTGCGCCTCGATCTTCCACCACGCCGGGTAGATGCCCAGGTTGTACAGGCGCTTGAGGCTGCGATAGAGCACATCAGGATAGGTCGACGGGTGATCCTTGGGCGGGATGACTTCCAGCAGCAGCTCATGGCCGCTGACCAACGAGGCCTCGTACACCGCTTTGAGTTGCGCTTCCTGTTCCAGGCGCAGCATCGGCTCGTCATCGGGGTGGTATTGCACCAGGCACTTGATGATCTGTTCTTGGGGCCAGGCGATCAGGTTGCTGCCCACCGAACGGCCGTGCTCGAACGCCAGCGGGCGCGAGTTCTGCACTTCTACCGGGCGGGCAATCCACCAGCCGCGACCGCTGGCGGCGTTGAGCGCGTCCTGGCCGAAGCGCTGATCGGCCAACAGGCCCACATCGGCGTCGACACCTTGCTCGCGCAGTTTGCCCTCGACGCGTTCGATGGCTTGGATAAACAGCTGCTTGATGTCGCTGATACGTGCCGTGTCCTGGCCGCCTTTTTGCGCCAGGTCCACCAGTTGCCAGCGATGATCGAAGGCAAACACGAACAGCTGCTTCCAGGCTTTGCGCGGCACCGTGACGCGGTGCAGGCGTTGCAGGGTTACGTCTTGATCGGGCCGGGTGATAGGCACCGGGCTGTTGAACAGGTAATCCAGTTCGGCAGGTGTAGGCATGGCCGGTGCGCAGGCGTGGCGGGACACCACCAGGCCGCCGCAGGCATTGGCCAACTGGCTGCAACGTTCGTCGCTGGCATCCTTGAGCCAGCCGCTGAGGAAGCCCGACATGAACGCATCGCCGGCCCCCAGCACGTTGAGGACTTCAACGCGCACGCCGGGGTAGATTGCGCCGTCTTCCAGCCGCGCCGCAATTGCGCCGTGGATCACCGTGCAGCCCTGCGGGCCGAGCTTGACCACCAGGGTTGCCGGGGTCAGGTCCCGTACGGTGCGCAGCGCGGTGAGCAAATCTTCACTGCCGCCGGCGATCAAAAACTCTTCTTCGGTGCCGACGATCAAATCAAAACGAGGCAGGATTTTCTGCACGTGCTGGCTGACGTTCTGGTCGGCAACAAACCGTGTTTCGCCATCCGCCTTGCCCGCCAGGCCCCACAGCACCGGGCGGTAGTCGATATCCAGTACGCGCTGGACGTTGTGCTTGGCCGCGTAATCCAGGGCCTGGATGCTGGCCTCGTACACGCCGTCGGTGGAGAAATGCGTGCCGGTGATCAGCAAGGCTTTGCTGGAGGCAATAAAGGCTTCGCTGATGTCTTCGGCGCGCAAGGCCATGTCGGCACAGTTTTCGCGGTAGAACACCAGTGGGAAGGTTTCGCGGTCCTTGAGGCCCAACAGCACCAGGGCGGTGAGGCGTTCCGGGTCGACCTTGATGCCGCTGACATCGCAGCCTTCTCGGGCCAAGGACTCCACCAGGAAACGGCCCATGTGGTCGTCCCCTACCCGGCTCAGCATTGCTGACTTGAGCCCCAGCCGCGCGGTGCCGAAGGCGATATTGGCGGAGGACCCGCCGAGGTACTTGGCAAAGCTGGACACGTCCTCAAGCCGCGCACCGACTTGCTGTGCATAGAGGTCGACGCCCAGGCGCCCGAGGCAAATCAGATCCAATTGACGCCCACTGGCAAAACGAGTCTGGCCCATGCTGGCTCCTGTTATTTTTATCAGCCTGCGTGGTGCCGCCGTGGTGACGGCACACGCTCTTGGTGCAAGCAGACTAGAACGTCCGGCGGCCGCAATCAATATTTATTCCATAATTATTTTTAGTAGAATATTTTTTCCAATAAGCCAGCATAATGGCATGCCAGCCGTCCTGCATCGTTTCAGCAGGCCACGGCCGCCGTGATGCCGGGGTATTTTTTTGCGCCTACCCTGTAGACTTGCGCCCACCCATCAGCGCCTCAGAAGAACACGCCAGAAGGATTACCCATGTCCCGCACCGATCCCGAGACCACCCTGGAAGACACTATCGCCAGCCCTCCGATCAATGCCGAGCGCCTGTTGCAGCTGATCACCGACGAATACGAGAGCCTGCCGCGCCAGCTCAAGCGCATCGCCAGCTACATGAGCCAGCAGAGCGACCGGATCATGGTCGACCGTATCAGCGACATCGCCCGCGAATGCGAAGTGCACCCCTCGGCCATCGTGCGGTTTTCCCAGCGCTTCGGTTTCAGTGGGTTCAGTGAAATGCAGGCGCTGTTTCGCGAGGCCTACACCCACAAGACCACGCCGGTGCAGAACTACCAGCAGCGTATCCGCAGCATGATCGCCAACAAGTCGCAGAAGGCCAGCGGCGGTGACCTGGCGCGTGAGTGCGTGAACGCGACCCTCTCCGGCATCGAACGCCTGGGGCTGGAGCTGGATGATGTGGCCTTCGAGAAAGCCGTGGACCTGGTGGTTAACGCCGACAATATCTACGTGGTCGGTGTGCGCCGCTCCTTCGCGGTGGCCGATTACCTGGTCTACAACCTGCAGCACACCAACAAGCGCATCCATCTGATTTCCGGTTTGGGCGGCAGTTATCGCGAGCAGATGCGCAGCGTGCGCGCCAATGACCTGGTGATTGCGATCAGCTTTACGCCGTATGGCAAAGAGACTCAGCACTGCTTGCGGATTGCCCAGCATCATCAGGCCAAGACCTTGATCATTACCGACAGCAACCTGTCGCCCCTGGCCAAGCGGGCGAACGCGGTGCTGTTAGTGAATGAGGGGTCGTCGTTTGCGTTTCGCTCGTTGAGCGCCACGTTGTGCCTGTGCCAGGCACTGTTTATTGCGGTGGCGTATCGGTTGGAGTTGAAGGTCGATGAGATTCATGAGCAGGTGGGGTTCGACGACTGACCGGGTGACACTGACAAGCCCGCTCCCACATAAAGCCAGTTCCTACAGTTTGCTCAGTACCTGGTTTTGGGGCGGCGTAGCAGTTTGTAGGCGGCTGGGATTACGAAGAGTGATAGCAACGGCGCGGTGAGCATGCCGCCGATCATCGGCGCGGCGATGCGGCTCATGACTTCGCTGCCGGTGCCGCCGCCCAGCAGAATCGGGAGCAAGCCGGCGATGATCACGGCCACGGTCATGGCTTTGGGGCGCACGCGCAGTACTGCGCCTTCGGTGATGGCGGCCAAAAGGTCGCCGTCCTTGCGCGCCGCCCAGGCGTTTTTCAGGTACAGCAGCATGATCACGCCGAACTCCGCCGACACACCCGCCAACGCGATAAAGCCCACGCCCGTGGCCACCGATAAGTTGAAACCCAGCCAGTACAGCAACCACACGCCTCCCGTCAGCGCAAAGGGCAGCGTGGCGATGATCAGCAACGCCTCGTCCACACGGCGGAAGGTCAGGTACAGCAAGACAAAGATGATCAACAACGTCGCCGGCACTACCAGCTTCAGGCGTTCATTGGCGCGTTCCAGGAACTCGAACTGCCCCGAATAACTGAGGCTCATGCCCGGTTGCAGTTGCACCTGCTGGTTGATTGCTTCACGCAGGTCTTTGACCACCGACGCCAAGTCGCGGTCGCGCACGTCGATGTAGACCCAGCCCGAAGGCCGTGCGTTTTCACTCTTGAGCATTGGCGGGCCGTCACTGACCCTGAGCCTGGCCACCGTGCCGAGGGTGATCTGGCTGCCTTGCGGTGTATAGATCGGCAGGTTTTCCAAAGCAGTTACCGAGTCGCGCCATGCCTTTGGGTAGCGCAGGCTGATGGGGAAACGCGCCAGGCCTTCAACGGTCTCGCCAATGGTTTCGCCGCCAATCGCTCCCGACACAATCGACTGCACATCGGCAATGTTCAGCCCGTACTGTGCTGCGGCTGCACGGTCGATGTCCACGTCTATATAGCGCCCGCCGGTCAGCCTTTCAGCCAACGCCGAACTCACGCCGGGCACCCCCTTGGCGACCTTCTCCACGGCCTGGGTCACCGCGTCGATCTGCATCAGGCTTAAGCCTGCGACTTTCACGCCAATCGGGCTTTTCACCCCAGTGGCGAGCATGTCGATGCGGTTGCGGATCGGTGGAATCCAGATGTTGGTCAGGCCCGGCACCTGCACCGTGCGGTCCAACTCTTTGACCAGTTTGTCCGGGGTCATACCCGCGCGCCATTGGTCCCGGGGCTTGAATTCGATCGTGGTCTCGAACATCTCCAGTGGCGCCGGGTCGGTAGCGGTTTCGGCGCGACCGGCCTTGCCGAACACATGGGCGACTTCCGGCACACTTTTGATCAGGCGATCCGTGCGCTGTAGCAGTTCACCCGCGGTTTGCGTCGACAGCCCCGGTAGCGCCGAAGGCATGTAGAGCACGTCGCCTTCATCCAGCGGTGGCAGGAACTCACCGCCCAGTTTCGACAACGGCCACAGCACGCTGGCGACCATCAACAGCGACACCAGCAAGGTCGCGCGTGGCCAACGTAGCACCGCGTCGAGGGCCGGTTGATAGAGCCTGATCAGGCCGCGATTGAGCGGGTTGCGTTGCTCGTCAGGGATACGCCCGCGAATCCAATAGCCCATCAAGACCGGGACTAGGGTCACCGACAACCCGGCCGCCGCCGCCATGGCGTAGGTTTTGGTATACGCCAGCGGGCCGAACAGCCGGCCCTCCTGCGCTTGCAAGGTGAACACCGGGATAAACGACAGGGTGATGATCAACAGGCAGAAAAACAGCGCCGGCCCGACTTCCACTGCTGCATCGGTCACCACCTTCCAATGCGCGTCGCCCTTTAAATCTCGCCCTGGATTGGCGTAGTGCCAGGCTTCGATTTTCTTGTGGGCATTTTCGATCATCACCACGGCCGCATCCACCATCGCGCCGATGGCAATCGCGATGCCGCCCAGCGACATGATGTTGGCGTTGATCCCTTGGTAGCGCATGACAATAAACGCGATCAACACGCCCACCGGCAGCGAGATGATCGCCACCAGCGATGAGCGCAGATGCCAGAGGAAAATCCCGCACACCAGCGCCACCACCAGGAACTCCTCCAGCAGCTTGTGGCTGAGGTTGTCCACCGCGCGGTCGATCAGTTTGCTGCGGTCGTAGGTGGCGACGATTTCCACGCCGGGCGGCAGGCTGCTTTTCAGTTGCTCCAGCTTGGTTTTGACTGCAGCGATGGCTTCACAGGCATTTTTGCCGCTGCGCAGGATCACCACACCGCCGACCGCCTCACCTTCGCCGTCGAGTTCACTGATGCCCCGGCGCAAGTCCGGGCCGAGTTGAATCGTTGCTACATCGCCGAGGGTGACCGGCACATTGTTGCTGTCGAGGCGCAGTGGAATAGCGCGGAAATCGTTGAGCGTTTTCAAGTAACCGGACGCGCGCAGCATGTACTCGGACTCGCCCATATTCAGTACCGAACCGCCAGTTTCCTGGTTGGCCTTGCCGATGGCGTCCGCCACTTGCGCCTGGGTGATGCCACGACTGGCAAGGGCCAGCGGGTCAAGCTGCACCTGGTACTGCTTGACCTGGCCGCCGATGGTCGCGACTTCCGCCACATTCGGCAGGGTCTTGAGTTCGAACTTGAGAAACCAGTCCTGCAGCGCGCGTAACTGCGCCAGGTCGTGCCGCCCCGTGCGATCCACCAGCGCGTATTGATAAATCCAGCCAACCCCGGTGGCGTCCGGCCCCAGCGCCGGTTTAGCCGACGCCGGCAGCCGCGCCTGCAACTGGCTGAGGTATTCCAGCACCCGCGAACGCGCCCAATACAGGTCGGTGCCTTCGTCAAACAGCACGTAAACATAGCTGTCGCCAAAGAACGAAAAACCGCGCACGGTCTTCGCCCCCGGCACCGAAAGCATGGTGGTGGTCATTGGGTAGGTGACCTGATTTTCGACAATCTGCGGCGCCTGGCCCGGGTACGGCGTGCGGATGATCACCTGCACATCCGAGAGGTCCGGCAAGGCATCGACCGGCGTGTTTTGCACGGCCCAGACGCCCCACGCAGTGATGAACAGCGTGGCGAGCAGTACCAGAAAATGGTTGGCCACCGACCAACGAATCAGCAAGGCGATCATGGCTGAGCTCCGGGCTGCATGCTCATTTCAAAAGTGCCGGACGCTGGCGATACTAATCCGCGCAAACTTGCTTCAGAGTCCAGCAAAAATTGACCGGACGCGACCACCTGCTGGCCTTCCTGCAAGCCGCTGCGGATCACGGTCTGGTCCTGGTTCTCGGCGCCCACCTCGACTTCCAGCGGTCGAAAGTGCCCGCCTTCCTCGGCCAGCATCACCAACACGCGCTTGCCGGTGCGGATCAACGCTTCGCTGGGCACCTGCAACACCGCTTGCCCGCTGGTTTGTGCCAGGCGCACCTGGGCGGTCATGCCGGGGCGCAAACTGCCGTCGGCATTGGGCAGTTCGACGCGAACCTGCACGGTGC
The DNA here is from genome assembly GCF_022648765.1 of Pseudomonas sp. ArH3a. Lineage (NCBI taxonomy): Bacteria > Pseudomonadati > Pseudomonadota > Gammaproteobacteria > Pseudomonadales > Pseudomonadaceae > Pseudomonas > Pseudomonas sp. ArH3a. The sequence continues at coordinate 3,050,001 of NZ_CP080330.1, read as the reverse complement.
GGCTGTCGATGGCGTTGGCCGGCAGGATCGCGCTGACGCTGGCGTTGACCGTTTTGCCCGGCAACCCGACAAACTGCGCCGCCACGCGTTGCCCCACGGCCAACGCCGCGCCTTGAGCCTGGGGCACAGCGACCTGCAACCACACCTGATCCAAGCCATTGACCCGTGCCAGGGTCTGCCCCGCCGCTACGGTCATGCCTTCGCGCACGTCCAGGGTTTGCAGCGCGCCGCTCAACGGCGTGGTGACGGTCAACACCGACTGCACCTGGCCGCTGCGTTCCATCTGGGTGATCAGCCCGGTAGGCATGCCACTCAAGCGCAGGCGTTGGCGGGCAGCCGCCAATAAACCACTGTCAGCGGTATGACGCAGGGCGAGGAATTCTTCCTGGGCTGCGGCCCATTCCGGCACCAGAATGTCCGCCAACGGCGCGCCGGCCTTGAGCACATCCCCCGGCGCCCGCGCGTAGACCCGTTCGACAAACCCGCCGACCCGCGCTTGCACCACGGCGACATCGCGCTCGTTGAAGGCGAGGATGCCGGACAGGTCCAGGGTGGACGTCATCACGCCACGGCTGACCGTCGCCAGGCGTACGCCGATGTTCTGCGTCTGGCGTGGGTCGATCTGCACACTGGGCGTGTCAGCAGAGGCACCCTCGGCGTAACGCGGCACCAACTGCATGTCCATGAAAGGCGACTTGCCGGGCTTGTCGAATTTCTGTTGCGGGAACATCGGGTCGTACCAGTACAAGGCCTGCTTGTCGTTTTTGGCCGGTTCAGGCGCGCCCGGCTGCAACTGCGCCAGCCCGTAGCCCGCGCCCAGGCCAAGAGACAACAGCACTGCCGCGATTCGATTATTCATGGGTGGGCTCCCAATAGGCGAAGTACAGCTGGGCGCCGATCAAGGCGCGCTGTTCGATGGCTTCCAGCTGTTTGAAGCGGGCTTCGACCAGCTCGCGGCGGGCGCTGACCACACTCATCAAGTCGCCCTTACCCGCGCGATAACTGGCGAGGCTCAGGGCTACCTTCTCTTGCGCCAGCGGCACCAGGCTGTCCTGGCCGCGTTGCACGGCACGGTCCAGGCGTTGGTAAACCGCCAAATCGTCATCGAGCAGCTGGGTATGTTCACGGGTGGCGGCTTCGCGTTCAGCGTCGAGTTGGTCCAGCTCAGCCTGTTTGGCGGCAATGCCCGGGGTTTGCCGACGGCCGGGAAAAATCGGTAGGTCGAAGCTCAATTGCAGGCTGACCATATCGCCGTATTCGCGGCCGCGGTGTTGGTAGTCCACTTCCCAACTCCAATCCGAAGTCTTCTGCGCCTTGGCGTCCTGCAAACGCGCTTGCGCTTCGCGGGTACGCGGCACGAAGGCTTGCAACTCGGGATGTTGATGCAGGTTGTGGCTCAAACCGTGGCTGTCGAAGGTCCAGTTGGGCAACTGGCCGCTGGGCGCTTCATTAGCGGCCGGGCCGATCCAGCGTTTGAGGGCGGCGCGAGCCTGGGCCCGTTGTTGGGTCAATTCATCTTCGCGTTCGGCCAGTTCTGCGGCTTCCTGCTTGGGAATAACCGTATCAGCGGCCTGCCCACGGCCACCGGCCAACTGCGCCCTCACGCTGTCTTGCAACAGGCGATTCTGTTGGTAGAAGTCTTTGAACAACGCCTCTTTGCGCTCCACTGCGAACGCGCGAATCCACACCTGGGCGGTGGCTTGACGCACGTTGAGGCGTTCGATGCGGCCCTCAGCCGCCGTCCGTTCTACCGTCGCATCGGCCAGCTCAATACGGGCCTTGCGTTTGTCTCGGCTGGGCACCTGTTGCTGGATGCCGATCATCTGCTCGGTCATGTCATCGCCATACAACGTGCCGCGATTGGGCCCGCCGACGGGGAAATTCTGCAGGCCCACCACCAGTTTCGGGTCGGGCAGTTCGCCGGCCGGAATGGCGGCTTGGGTAGCCGCGTGCAGCTTGGCCGTCTCAGCGGTCAACGAAGGTGCGTTGTTTTGCGCCAGGCGTAAGGCGTCATCCAGGGTCAGCGCAGAGGCCTGCGCGGGCCATGTCAGCACGCCCACCACCAGAGCGCGCAAGTAGAGGGAATTCATGGTGAAGATTCCTGATCTGTTCGACTGCGTTCCGCTTTACGCGGCCCACAGCAAGGCCATCCCGAATACGGGATGAGTCTTCAGGTGCGACAGGAATCAGGAACGGGGTGGGCGCCAGACGCCGGACGGCGTGCGGTCGGGGATGAAATCAGAGGAGAGACCGGCAACCAGCGGATGGGCCAGGGTCAGCGGGGCCTTGAGCATCGGCATGGACAGTTGCAGCAGGCTGCCGGTCTTGCATTCCTGGCCGGGTTTGCAGGCCTTGCCATGGTCGGCGCCATCCTGGCAGCAGTCCGGGGCCATGTCGGTCATCATCTGCATGTCCGACATCTTCATCGGGCAAGGCTCGCTGCTCGACGGCACACCCGCCATCCCAGTCAGGGGAAGCGTGAGGCTTAACAGCATGACTAGGATTAAACGCAGAAGGCGGCTCATAGAGGCGCGAGTCTAGCCAAGCGCGCGTTAAGCCGCTATTAATAATTGCGCGAGCACTCGGCCGTGATAACGGATCTGCGCCAGGGTCAGCGCGGTATAGCCGATGATCACTGTAGGCAGCAGGCTCACACCCACACAAACCTTGCCCAGCGGCTGTAGCGTCAGCCCAACGGCGGCGCGAGTGCAGAATTCGCTTTCCTCGACACCGGCCAGCAGCCACAACACACAATGCAACCCGGCTTGCTGACCGCTCACCCTGCAATCATCCGGCTGACACTGCGCCGCTCCCACAAGGGACCGAGCCAGGCTCAGGTTTAGTGCATGAAGATCGCGATCAGGATGATGACCGGGATAGGTACGCCGAGGAACCAAAGCAGTAATGAGCGCATGTTGTTCTCCTTAATTAACGAACGTAGTTTTCAGTTTCGACGTACACCACGGCATCCCGGCGACGGCCGCCGAAGGTTGCAGCGAAGCTGGCGAAGAACGCACCGATCAACAGCGCAATAAAGGTCCACAGCGAGGTATAAGCCGCCACCTTCGCAGCAGTATCGGCGGCCTGTTTGGCTTTCAATTTGGCGTCTTCGATGGCTTTGCGTGCGTCGGCGTAGACCTTGTCGATCCGCGCTTGAGCATCGGCCTGGCTGAGGTTGGTGCGCTGGCTGATCAACTGGGCGAGGTAAGTACGGTCTTCAGGGGCCAGTTGGCCGTCGTTGCTCAGGGTGCGGGTGAAGATGCGTGCCACTACGCCATGCACAGCGTCATCGCTGACGGCAGCTGGGCGGTCGTCACGAAACAGGCTGTCGACGTAATAGTCAAAGTCGCCACTGTTGGCGCCTTTGGCTGCGCTGCCGGCAGCCTGGGTCAAGCCACTGGCAGCACCGGCCGCGACACCTGCACCGGCTTTAACGCCGCCGCTGACTACGCTGCTAACCGAACCGACCACCAACACTGCGGTCACCAGCGTGGCCACTGCCCACGCGAGGAAACCATGGGCGGTGTCGCGAAAGTACACCTCATCGCCATGCATATTGGCCCACTTCACGCGCAAACGACCGGCGATATACCCGCCCAGCCCCGACGCGACGATCTGGGTAAATGCCAGCCAAACAATCGTGGAAATGCCAAGCCCCTTGGCGCTGATGCCGCTGTCGGCCCACGGCGACACCGCCGAAAAACCCAGGCCGAAGCCCAGCAGCACCAGGATAAGCGACAGCGCAGCCGCAGCGGCGGCACCGGCAAAAATCGCCCCCCAGGAAACCCCGGAGTGCGTGCTCGACTCTTGCAGCGTGGATGAGGATGTGATCATTGTTGTTTTGCTCCCAGCAGGAAAAATAGTGTTACAACTCTCAAAAGGGACAGTGCAGGCAGCATGCCAGTCCGCATAAAAAATAAACTCGTTACATTTCAAATAGTTAATTAAATTGAACCCACGTGAACCATGCAAGTTGCAAGAAATGACCGAACAGAGCGTGCTTTATGCAATCCCTCAACAACCCCCGCCCCCTGTGGGAGCTGGTTTACCTGCGATAGCGGTCTACCAGGCAAAAAAGTGAGTGAGTGGTGCACCGCCATCGCAGGCAACCCTGCCCCCACAACGGACCGCGCCCAGCATGAAAGTTGTGTCAGTTTTGCCAACATGAAGTTTAATTTAGGAAGCGTTCAGGCATTTCTTGGCAAAATGCCCCCACTTCTAGTGTGAATCGCTCACCAGGTAATCCTATGACCCGTATTTTGACTATCGAGGATGACGCCGTAACAGCCCGCGAGATCGTCGCCGAGCTGAGTAGCCATGGACTGGATGTAGATTGGGTGGACAACGGCCGTGAAGGCCTGGTCCGCGCTGTGAGTGGTGATTACGATCTGATCACCCTCGACCGTATGTTGCCGGAACTCGATGGCTTGGCCATCGTCACGACCCTGCGCACCATCGGGGTGTCGACACCGATCCTGATGATCAGCGCCCTCTCCGACGTCGACGAGCGCGTGCGTGGCCTGCGCGCCGGTGGCGATGACTACCTGACCAAGCCGTTCGCCTCCGACGAAATGGCCGCCCGCGTCGAAGTGCTGCTGCGGCGCAAAAGCACGGTCAAGGAATTCGAAACCGCCCTGCGCGTGGCCGACCTGGAACTCAACCTGATCAGCCGCGAAGCCAGCCGCGCCGAACAGCCGCTGAGCCTGCTGCCCACCGAATACAAGCTGCTTGAGTTCCTGATGCGCAACACCGGGCAAATCCTGTCACGGATGATGATCTTCGAGGAAGTCTGGGGGTATCACTTCGACCCGGGCACCAACCTGATCGACGTGCACATCGGTCGTCTGCGCAAGAAAATCGACCCGCCGGGCCTCACGCCGCTGATCCGCACGGTACGAGGTTCCGGTTATGTCATTGCTGAACCCCTCTAAGGGCTGGCGTTCCTCCAGCAGCCGCTTGCTGGCGCTGTACAGTTCGCTGTTTGTGGCCTGGAGCTGCATCCTCATGGGGGTGCTGTACTACGAGGTGTCGGGGTACCTGGGCGACTTGTCGCGCCACTCGCTGATGCAGCGCCAGCACCTGTTCCAACGCTTCGACGGTGAAGAACTGGTGGAAGCCCTGACCACCAGCATGACCTTCGACATGAAGGGCGTGGACGCCTACGGCCTGTTCGATGAGCAATTTCGCCCGTTGAGCGGGCCGATTCGTGCGGTGCCGCCCGACCTGCCGCTGGACGGCAAGATCCACGCCCTGGCTAATTGTGTCGCCTCCAACGACCCAAAACTGCCCAAGGACAGCTGCGACGCCGTGGCCACCCACACCGATGACGGCCGCTGGCTGGTGCTGGTGCGTGCCAACGGTTCACTGTTTGGCGTGACCCGGATCATCTGGCACGCACTGTTGTGGGCGCTCTCCCTGACGATTATCCCGGGCGCTGCCGGTTGGCATTTGTTGCGCCGCCGTCCGCTGCGGCGTATTCGCGGGATCCAGGCCAGCGCCGAGGCCATCGTTGCCGGCGACCTGACGCATCGCCTGCCGCTGTCCGACCGGCGTGACGAACTGGACATGCTCGCGGCCATCGTCAACGCCATGCTCGACCGCATCGAGAAGCTGATGAACGAGGTCAAGGGCGTGTGCGACAACATCGCCCACGACCTGCGCACGCCGCTGACGCGTTTGCGCGCGCAGCTCTACCGCATCAGGCAAGAGGCAGAGCAAGACTCGGGCTACGCGGTAAAACTCGACGATGCGATTGCCGAAACTGACACCCTGATGGCGCGCTTTCGCGGGCTGTTGCGCATCTCGGAATTGGAAGACCACCAGCGCCGCTCAGGCTTTTTGGTGATGGACCCGCTGCCGTTGCTGCGCGAGCTGCATGACTTTTACCTGCCCCTGGCCGAAGAAGGCGAATTGCAGTTGCGCCTCGACGTGCCCGAGTCGCTGCCCTGGATCACCGGCGACCGCGCATTGTTGTTCGAAGCCCTGGCCAACCTGTTGAGCAACTCGATCAAGTTCTCGCCACCGGGCGGTGAAGTGATCCTGCGCGGCGTCGATGACGCGGGCAGCACGCGCATCGAAGTGCACGACTCCGGCCCGGGCATCCCGGCAGCGGAACGCGACGCGGTGTTCCAGCGTTTCTATCGCGTGGACGAAAACGACCAGCAAGGCGGGTTCGGGTTGGGCTTGTCGATTGTGGCGGCGATCATCAACTTGCACGGGTTCAGGCTGGAGGTCGGCAGCAGCCAGAGTGGTGGTGCGCGGTTGGTGCTGGAGTGTCGGCAGCAGCTGATGCCCGAATAGCCCAAACACCACAAAATAATGTGGGTACCTACGCAACTTTTTGTGTTGCGCTAAGCTTTTGACGGGGTTTTTAGGTAGATATGAGTACATATCCGTTGCTGCGGTAACGGCTGCTTAGGGTTCCGCCCTTACGGCGGGTCACTTTTGGAAAAGAGCCCGGAATGCCGGCCCAGCCAAAAGTAACCAAAAGGGCTCTTGCCCCACCACTCGGTGCCTCGCCTAGGCTCGGCATGCCAGAACGAAGGCTTGAATCCGTGGGCCGCCGCCATGGGCCATCCTTGGCCCATCGCGGCTAACCCGGCGTCCTGCCGGGTTACCCACGGATTCAAGCCTGCGTTCGGCCATCGTGGTTAACGGGGCGCCTAAGATCAAGATCAAAAGCAAGAGCACGGCGGCCTAGTAGCCGACCTGAGTGGTTGAAGCAAAAGCAGAGCAGAAGCAGAGCACCACCCTATCTAGCTGATGTAATGAGATCCCAATGTGGGAGCGGGCTTGCTCGCTCCCACAGTTTTGACCGAGTTCGACTGCCAGCACCGCAGTGCTCTGCTTTCTGTGGGAGCTGCAGTGCCTCTTAAATCAGGCCGGGAAGTTAGCCCGCAGCGCCTCAAGCCCACCGCTGTACACGCCGGCAAACAACTCCTCCACCGCCACGTCCGTAGTCCCCGCCGCCGGGGTAAACACGCCGGACCAGGTCACTTTCGCCGACGCCTCCGTCAACGCCTCAACCTGCAACGTCGCCAGGTAGGCACTCACCGGAAACGGCGACTGCTCAATGGTGTAGGTATAAGTGCGCGCCACGTTATCGAAGCTCTGCAAACGCTCAACCACGACGCCGCCATCTGCAGTTTCCAAATGACGCACACGCCCGCCGTCGCGCGCCTCGCTCTTGACGATCAACGGCAACCAATCCGGCAGCGCGTTAAAGCCACCGACCAATTGCCAAACCTGATCGGCCGAAACCGGTACTTCAATAACAGAAGAAGCTGTTGCCACAATAAATACTCCAACAAAGTAAAAAAATCAGATCGCCATGCTGTCGACAACACCACCGTCGACCCGTAACGCGGCACCTGTGGTTGCAGAAGACAGGGGTGAAGCAATGTACGCCACCAGGTTCGCCACTTCATCCACATTCGCCGCGCGCTGGATGATCGAGGTGTGCCGCGCATGATGCACAAACACGCCTGCCTCTTCCCGCGCGCTGCGCCCAGACTGGGCTGTGGCGCCTTTAAGCATCTGTTCCAGGCCATCGAAAAAGGTCGACCCCGGCAGAATTGCATTCACCGTCACCCCAGTACCCACCAACCAGTACCGAATAAGCCAACTGACACTCCGCTTGCGCGAGCAAGCCCACTCTTACATTTGGATCGCGGCGCCTCAGCTAACCAGCTCCCGCAGCCGGAACCACAACATCCCCAGCGCCAGCAGCGGTGAACGCAAGGCCTTGCCGCCCGGAAACGTCATGTGCGGCACCTGGCTGAAGGTATCCAGGCCTTGGCTATGACCGGCATGAATGGCTTCGGCCAAAAGCTTTGCGCACCAGTGCGTCACGTTCAGCCCATGCCCGGAATAGCCTTGGGCATAGAAGACATTCGGGTATTGCTCGAGCCGCCCGACTTGGGGAAAACGATTGGCGGTAATGCCGATCTTGCCGCCCCACTGGAACTCGATGGCGGTACCTGCCAACTGCGGGAACACCTTGAGCAGCTTCGGTTGCATATAGGCGGCGATGTCCGCCGGGTCACGCCCGGAGTAATGGCAGGCACCGCCGAACAGCAGGCGGCGGTCAGCGGAAAGCCGGTAGTAATCCAACCCGACTTTCTGGTCGCACAGCGCCAGGTTCTGCGGGATCAGTTGCTTGGCGACGTCCTTTGATAAAGGCTCGGTGGCGATGATGTAGCTGCCCGCTGGCAGTACTTTGCCGCTCAAGCGTGGCTCCAACTCTTCCAGGTGTGCATTGCAGGCCAGCACTAACTTAGCGGCACGCACCGTGCCTGCGGCGCAGCGTACTTGCACGGTGTCGCCGTGGATCAGTTCGAGGACCTGGGTGTGCTCGAAAATCCGCACCCCGAGCGACTCGGCCAACTGGGCCTCGCCGAGTACCAGGTTCAGCGGGTGCAGGTGCCCGGAGCCCATGTCCACCAGGCCACCGGCATAGGCCGTCGAGCCGACCACTTGCTGCATGTCCTGCGGTTCGACCAGCCGCGTTTCATGCGCATACCCAAGCGCCGCCAGGCTCTGCTGTTCGCCCTTGAACGCGGCGAATTGCGCCGGGGTATTGGCCAGCTCGCAAAAGCCCCAACGCAAATCGCAGTCAATGCTGTGCTGACGAATACGCTCGCCCACCAGCGCCACCGAATCAATCCCGGACCGCTCCAGGTAACGCACGCCCTCCTCGCCTACATACTTGGCAAACCCCGACACGTCGTGGCCGATGCCGCGAATCAACTGCCCGCCGTTGCGCCCGCTGGCGCCCCAGCCGATGCGCCGGGCCTCCAGCAGAATCACCGAGAGCCCGCGCTGGGCCAGCTCAATGGCCGTGTTGACGCCGGTGAAACCACCGCCGATCACACACACATCGGCGCTGAGGTCAGCGCCCAGCGCTGGACGCTCGGGCATGGCATTCGCCGAAGCCCGATAGTAGGACTGAGCGTGGTCTTGGGACTGAGTCATTTATTGGTCTTCACTTTGCTCCAGGCGCGGGTCATCAGGCGCATGGTCGTCGGGGTCGGCGTGGTGGAAATATAGAGTTTGTCGAGCACTTCCTGGGAGGGGTAAACCTCAGGGTTATTCACCAGTTCCGGCGCCATGAAGGGTTTGGCGGCGGGGTTGGCGTTGGCATAACCCACCGACGCACTGACCTTGGCGATCACCTCAGGGTCGAGCAAATAGTTGATAAAGGCGTGGGCTTCTTTCAGGTTGCTCGCGTCGGCCGGAATGGCCAGCAGGTCGAACCACAGGTTGGAGCCCTCCTTAGGAATCGAGTAGGCGATATTCACGCCATTCTTGGCTTCCTTGGCGCGGTTGGCCGCTTGGAATACGTCCCCTGAATAGCCGAAGGCCACGCAGATATCGCCGTTAGCCAAGTCCGAAATGTACTTGGAGGAATGGAAATAGGTGATGTAGGGCCGCAGCGTCAACAGCTTGGCTTCGGCCTGCTTGTAATCCTCAGGGTTCTCGCTGCGCGGGTCCTTGCCCATGTAGTTGAGGATCGCCGGGAACAGTTCATCTGCCGAGTCGAGGAAGGCGACGCCGCACTCGTGCAGCTTCTTAATGTTCTCGGGTTCGAACAGCACCGCCCACGAGTCGATGTGGTCGACGCCCAGCACCTGCTTGACCTTGTCGACGTTATAGCCAATGCCATTGGTGCCCCACAGGTACGGCACCGAGTGCGCGTTGCCCGGGTCGTTGTTCTCCAGCAACTTGAGCAGCTTGGGGTCGAGGTTCTTGAAGTTGGGCAACTGCGAGCGGTCGAGTTTCAGGAACGCCCCGGCTTTCACCTGGCGCGCCAGGAAGTGGTTGGACGGCACCACCACGTCATAGCCGGTGCGGCCTGCGAGCAGCTTGCCTTCCAGGGTCTCGTTGGAGTCGAACACGTCGTAGATCACCTTGATCCCGGTCTTGGCCTGGAAGTCAGCCAAGGTGGTCTCGCCGATATAGTCGGTCCAGTTATAGACGCTCACCGTCGGCGCGGCCTGGCCGGCACTGCTGAACGCCGCCACCAGGGCCAGCGGGAGAAGCTTTTTCGCAAGACGCATATCGACACCCCTTTTAGTTTTTTAGACGCTCAACAGCAGGAACTCACGCTCCCAGGAACTGATCACCCGCTTGAAATTCTCATGCTCGGCGCGCTTGACCGCGACGTAGCCGCGCACGAACTTTTCGCCCAGGTACTGCTTGACCGTGTCGCAGTCCTCCATCCGCGCCAGGGCATCTTCGAGGGTGAACGGCAGTCGCAGGTTGCGGCGCTCATAGGCGCGGCCTTCCACCGGCGCGCTCGGCTCGATCTTTTCGATCATGCCCAGGTAGCCACACAGCAGACTTGCGGCAATCGCCAGGTACGGATTGGCATCGGCGCCCGGCAAACGGTTTTCCACGCGCATCGCCTCGGGGCTGGAAGTTGGCACGCGCAGGCCGACGGTGCGGTTTTCTTCGCCCCACTCCACATTGACCGGCGCCGAGGTGTCGGGCAGGAAGCGGCGGAACGAGTTCACATTCGGGGCGAACATCGGCAGCAGCTTGGGGATGTACTTCTGTAAGCCGCCGATGTGATGCAAAAACAGTTGGCTCATCTTGCCGTCGGCATCGACAAACACCGGCTTACCGGTGGCGATGTCCACCACGCTCTGGTGCAAATGCATGGCGCTGCCCGGCTCATCGGCCACCGGCTTGGCCATGAACGTCGCCGCCACGTTGTGCTTCAGTGCGGCCTCGCGCAGGGTGCGTTTGAACACGGTGATCTGGTCGGCCAGGTCCAGCGCATCGCCGTGGCGGAAGTTGATTTCCATCTGCGCCGGGCCGTCTTCGTGGATCAGCGTATCGAGGTCAAGGCCCTGTAATTCGCACCAGTCGTAGACATCTTCAAACAGTGGGTCGAATTCGTTGGCGGCGTCGATGGAAAACGACTGGCGGCCGGTTTCGGCGCGACCGGAGCGACCAACCGGGGTTTTCAACGGCAGGTCCGGGTCTTCGCAGCGCTGGGTCAGGTAGAACTCCATTTCCGGCGCGACAATCGGCTGCCAGCCTTGGTCGGTGTAAAGCTGCAGCACCTTCTTCAGCACGTTGCGCGGCGACAACTCGATGGGGTTGCCCTGCTTGTCAAAGGTGTCATGGATCACGATGGCGGTGGGTTCGATCGCCCAAGGGATGACGTACGTGGCGTTGGCCACCGGGCGGCAGATCATGTCGATGTCGGCCGGGTCGAGCAGGTCGTAGTAGACGTCGTCGTCGACAAAGTCCCCGGTTACCGTTTGCAGCAACACACTTTCCGGCAGGCGCATGCCTCGCTCATGCAGGAACTTATTGGTGGGCGCAATCTTGCCGCGTGCGATGCCAGTCAAATCACTGATCACGCATTCGACTTCGGTAATCTTGTGTTCTTTCAGCCAGGCGTGCAGCTGATCGAAGGGGGCGTTCATAAGGACCTCGTCATGGGTTGGATGATGCGCCGGCTTGTACTCCTGGCGCATTGAGGTCTATCTTGGGCCAGCCTTGTAACGGCATCTATCCACTTTGCACGCAGCACAACGCACCAATAGAGTGCGCACGGATCACCCATGACACAGGCAACAGCTTTGCGCGTACAGGCCTTCACCACCGGTGATGTGGCCGCTCAATGCAGTGCGACACCCGGTTGGGTGCAGCAGTACCAGCAGATGTCCCCGGGGCATTTTGCCGGGCAGGTTCGCTACCTCGACCTGCAAGGCGTGCAGGTGTACGAAGAGTGCATGAACACCCGCGTGGAACAGCACTTCAACGCACCGCCAGGCTCACTGGCGTTCTGTTTCGACGGCAGCGACAACGCGCTGTACATGCTCAATGGCGAAAGCCACAACACCTGGATCACCCCGGAAAACTACCGCGAAGTGGCGGTGGTGTTCGGCCCGCAGTTCGTGCAGCGCCATGGTTTGGATGTGGCCAAACTCGAGGGCCTGTTCATGGCGCCGCTGACCTGCCAGCAGAACGCGCTGTTCACCCGCTGGCTCAGTGGCACCCTCACGCGCTTGTCTGCGACCGTCGACCCGATCAGCCGCGATGCCCTCACCCAACAGTTGCTCGACGACTGCCTGTTCATCCTCGACAACGCCTGTGTGTGCCTGGACCGCAGCTCACTGCAACGGCGCAGCGAAGAACGCCGGTTGATGGCACGCATCGGTGAATGGGCGGCGGATGCGCCGGATGAAACCGTCAACCTGCTGGAACTGGCGCAGATTGCTGGCGTGCCGTTGCGCCAATTGCAGCAAGGCTTCAAGACCTACACCGACATGAGCCCGGCGCAGTGGTTGCGCTTGCGCCGCTTGAACGGGGCGCGGCGCGAGTTGCTGAGTTCAACGGACACTACCGTGGCGGAAGTGGCGATGAATTGGTCGTTCTGGCATTTGGGGCGGTTTTCCAATAGCTATCGGGCGTTGTTCCAAGAGCTGCCGAGCGAGACCCTCAAGCGCTCCAGCTGAAATGCAATCGCCCTGTGGGAGTTGGCTTGCCTGCGGTAGCCTTAGGTATCTACACAACTTTTTTACGGGTTGAGTGCTGGGGTTGTCTCCGGGCCGCTGAGTACATATCCGTTATTTGGGTAACGGCTGCTATGGGTTCCGCTCTTACAGCGGGTCACTTTTGGAAAAGAGCCCCAAAAGTAACCAAAAGGGCTCTTGCCCCACCACTCGGCACCTCGCCTAGGCTCGGTGTGCCCTCACGCAGGCTTTGGACCGTGGGCCGCCGCCATGGGCCATCCTTGGCCCATCGCGGCTAACCCGGCGTCCTGCCGGTTTACCCACGCTCCAAAGCCTGCGTTCGGCCAGCGTGGTTTTACGGGGCGCCTAAGATCAAGATCAAAAGCAAAAGCACGGCGGCCTAGTAGCCGACCTGAGTGGTTAAATCAAAAGCAAAACCGAGGCGGCCTGACAGCCGACCTGATCTCTGAAACTGAACTCAATCTAATGTGGGAGCTGGCTTGCCTGCGATGCAGACACCTCGGTCCATCAAGTACACCGAGTTGATGCCATCGCAGGCAAGCCAGCTCCCACAGAAAAGCAGAGCACTGCGGTCTGGCAGCTAAACTCGCTCCCACAGTTGGATCTCGGTACATCAGACAGAGAGTGTGCTGCTGTGCTTTTGCTGTGCTTTTGCCCTGCTTTTGCTTCTACCACTCAGGTCGGCTACTAGGCCGCCGTGCTCTTGCTTTTGATTTTGATCTTGATCTTGATCTGAGGCGCCCCGTTAACCACGCTGGCCGAACGCAGGCTTGAATCCGTGGGTAACCCGGCAGGACGCCGGGTTAGCCGCGATGGGCCAAGGATGGCCCATGGCGGCGGCCCACGGATTCAAGCCGGAGTGAGGGCATGCCGAGCCTAGGCGAGGCACCGAGTGGTGGGGCAAGAGCCCTTTTGGTTACTTTTGGGGCTCTTTTCCAAAAGTGACCCGCCGTAAGGGCCAGCCCTTTCAAGGTCTTTGGAAAAAGCCTCAAAAAATGATCATTTTTTGACCAAGAGAGATGCTGGCTGAACCAAATTCAACTCGTTTTTTTCTTAATTTCAGCCTGGAATTGGCGTAGGACGCGATTTAGGCAAAGACCTTGAAAGGGCTGGCCGTAAGGGCGGAACCAATAGTCGCCGTTACCGCAGCAACGGATATGTACTCAATCAACCCGAAAAAAATAGCCAGCCCAGAAGCAAGCCCCCTCGCCACAGGTCTACCAGGCCATCGCAGGCAAGCCAGCTCCCACCCGTGTTAGCGATGTGACAGAACCACTCTCAATAACTTGTAAAACCCCGTCGATCCACCTAGCTTATGCGCCCCCCGCCCTGCGCTTTAAGGCCTTGCCCCATGGTTTTGCGTTTTCGCCCCGTCGTCACTTCGCGTTTCGCCCTCGGCCTGCTGCTCAGCGGCGGTATCGGTAGCAGCCTGGCAGCTGAAATAGAACTGCCGGCAGTGAACGTCCAGGGTCAGGATGAATCGGGGTATCGCACCAACACCGCCTCGGTCGGTGGCTTCGATGAAGCGCCGTTGCTCGAAACGCCCGCCTCGATCACCGTGATCAACGCCGCCATGATCAAGGACCAGCAAGCCCGCCTGCTCAGTGAAGTGCTGCGCAACGACGCCTCGGTGGGCGACAGCTACGCCCCCATCGGCTACTACGAAAATTTTGTGGTGCGCGGCTTCTCGCTGAACGCGGCAAGCAGCTACAAGATCAACGGGCGCACCATCACCGGCGAGCAGAACGTCGCCCTGGAAAACAAGCAGCAAGTGGAAGTACTCAAAGGCCTGGCCGGTTTGCAAAGCGGGATTTCCGAGCCCAGCGGCGTGATCAACTACGTGACCAAGCGCCCAGAGGATGTGCGTTCGGTGACCGTGTCCACTGATGATCGCGGCAGCGGCTATGTCGCCACCGATGTCGGCGGTTGGTTTGGCAGCGAGCAGCAGTTCGGCCTGCGCGCCAACGTCGCCCATGAAGACCTCAATGCCTATGTGGAACACGCCAATGGCCAGCGCGATTTTGTGTCCCTGGCCTTCGACTGGAACATCAGCCCCGATGCGCTGCTGCAACTGGATGCGGAGTACCAGAACAAGCAACAGCGCTCGGTGCCGGGGTATCAGCTGTTGGGGGGAACCGAAGTACCGCATGGCGCGTCACCGAAAAAGCTGTTGGGGCACCAGAGTGGTTCCAAACAGGTCGGCATTGAGTCGCTGAACCTCAACGGCAAGTTCGAGTACCGCTTCAGTGATCAGTGGAAAGGCAGCGTAAGTGCGGCGCGCAGCAAGGTGGTGATTGATGATTACAGTTCGTTTGCCTGGGGCTGTTACTACGTAGGCAGCTGTAACGCCAACACCTTCAGCCCTGAGGGTGACTACGACATCTACGACTACCGCAGCCCCGACGACACCCGCCGCGACGATGAAATCCAGGCAGCCATGACCGGGCTGTTCGACACCGCAGGCCTGGGCCATGAACTGACCTTTGGCACCAGCGCGTTTCGCCGGGTGATCGACAAACGCGAAGCGGTCAACGAATACATCGGCAGCGGCAACATCAACGAAGACGCACCGACTTTCAAGCCTACCGATAAACCGCTGAACGACAGCCACCGCAACCTCGACAGCCGCCAGTACGGCCTGTTCGTCACCGACCGCATTCGTTTCAACGAACAATGGCAAACCATCCTCGGCGGCCGTGAAGTGCGCCTGGATGAAAAAGCCTTCGATGAGAATGGCAACGAAAATCGCCACACGCAGCAATACGTATTCTTGCCGCAAGCCTCGCTGATCTATAAGCCAGTGGAAAACATCTCGCTGTACACCAGCTACAGCAAGGGCCTGTCACTAGGCGGTACGGCGCCGTGGTTCGCCACCCATAAAGGCGACACCCTTGCCCCAACCGTCTCACGCCAAATCGAAGCCGGCGTAAAATACGACTGGCGCCGCATCAGCTTCGCCGCCGCCGTGTTCCAGACGCGCCAGGCTTACCAGTACTCCAAACCCGAAAATGGCAAGTTCAACTACGTGCAACAGGGCCAGCAAAAGAACACCGGGATTGAATTGTCGGCCAACGGCTGGGCCACCGACCGCCTGCAAATCGCAACCAGCGTGGCGGCGATTCGCGCGCGGGTGAACGGCAGCGGCACGCCGGATTACGAAGGCCATCAGGCGATCAACGTGCCCAAACTGCGCGCCAGCGTGTACGCCGACTACGCCCTGCCGTGGGTGAACGGGTTGGCCGTGCTCGGCGGCGTGCAATACAGCGCCAAGAAGTCCGCCAACCGCACCGGCAATGTTGAGGTCGGGGATTACGCGGTGGTCAATGTCGGCAGTCGCTACACCACCAAACTCGATGGCTATGAGACGGTGTTTCGCCTGAGCGTCGACAACCTGTTCGACAAGCGCTACTGGCGCGACGCGGGCGAATATATGGGCGATGACTACCTGTTCCAGGGCGCGCCGTTGACCGCACGCCTGAGCGCCACGGTCAACTTCTGAACACACGCGGCGCTGCCAGCCACAGCGCCGCCAGACCACAGATCAACAGGCTCCAACCCAGATCCTGGGCCCAGGCTACCAAGCTGAGCCCGGCACCGATCAGCAGGTAATACATCAAGCCAAACAGCGCAGCGGCGGTGCCCAGCCGGTCGCGATAGGCGACCAACGCGGCCCCCAACACATTGGGAATCGCCATGCCGAACGCCAACACCACCAGCAACATCGGCCCTACGAATAACCAGCTGTGCTGCAGCAGCAGTACCAACAAACCACCCAGCACCGCGATAGCTGCAGCGGTCAGCACCAACTGCTCACCGTTCATGCCGCGCTTGAGCAAGCGCGTGTTCAGCCACGCGCCAAGCCCTGACCCCAGCGCCAGTAGCACGCCGCTGTAGCCGAACTCGGCGGCAGACAACCCCTGTCGCGCGAAGATAAACGGGCCCACGCTGTAATAGCCGAACAGTGCAATATTGAACGCCGCCACCAAGCCGACCGAACGCCATATTCCCGCGTCCCTGAGCATCAGGCCCAAGGTCTGGGGCAGCGATGCCGTCGGCAACGATGCAGGCCGCGTCTCGGGCAAGGCCCACAAGCACCAACCCCACAGCGCCAGTGCAAGCAGCAGCAAACCGGTGAGCACGCCGCGATAGCCAAAGTACTGCACCAGCGTCGCGCCACTGAACAGACCCAGTGCCGGGCTGGCAGCCAGGGCAATGCCCATCAGCGAAAACACCTGGGCCAGTTCGGCGCCATGGTAGCGGTCGCGCAACAGCGTCTGCGTGACGACCGAACCCACGGCCGCGCCAAACGCCGCCAAGGCCTGGGCCAGCAGCAAAGCGTTGAACGTGGTCATTTTCAAGGCCAGCGCCGAGGCGCCAACGTACAGCGCCAACCCGGCCAACATCACCGGCCGCCGCCCCCAGCGATCACACAGCCGGCCCCACACCACGACGCCAAAGGCGAACGCCAGGAAGTACACCGACAGTGTCTGCCCTGCCCGTTCAGGCCCGACCGCAAAGGCCCGGCCGATGTCACCGAGGGCCGGGCTATACAGCGTTTGGGCCAGTTGCGGAAACATCAGCAACGCCATCGCCAGCACCAGCAGGTTTTTAACGTTCATCACTCACTCCCATTTAACAGCGCAAGGAGTGTAAGGACTGGCGACTGGGGTATTATCCAAACTTCGACAGTTTATCCATCGAATCGGACAACCTATGGCCTGGCTCTCCGCCACCGCATCTTTCGATCCCGACCGCTTGACGGCCCCGGTCATCGGCATCGCCGCACTGCTTGGCGACCATGACTCCGGCCTGCACCGGCACCAGCGTGGGCAACTGTTGTTCACTCAGCAAGGCTGCACCCGTATCACCCTGGACAACCAACTTTGCCTGCTGCCGCCTACGCGCGCGGCGTGGATACCCTGCGGCGTACCCCATCGCGCGGTGATGCACAAAACCGTGGATTACCGTTCGGTGTATGTGAGCCCGGCGTTGGCCGAGCAATTGCCGAAACAGGTACGGGTGATCGAGGTGAGCGCCTTGTTGCGCGCGGTGCTGGAACCGATGGCGATGGCGCCCTTCGAGACCGACTGGCAGGCCGGCCGGTACGCCCATTTGTTGGGGCTGTGCCTGGACGAAATCCAGGCTGCTACCGAGCAACCGATGCTCCTGCCCTTGCCGCAGGACAAACGCCTGGCACCGTTGCTGGTCGATCTCCAAACGCTGCCGCCCACCCTGCAAGAGCTGGAAAAGCAGATTGGCGCCAGCGCCAAGACCATCGGCCGGATTTTCCTGCGGGAAACCGGCCTGGGGTATCAGCAATGGCGCCAACAGTGGCGTTTGATGCGGGTCATCGAACTGCTTGCGAGCGGCCGGAGCCTGGGCTACTGCGCTTTCGAGTTGGGCTTTGCCAGTGACAGCGCGTTGATCGCTTTTTTCAAGGGCATGACCGGCACCACGCCACGCGGGTATTTCAAGTCACGCTGAAGGCTCACTTGGGCATCTTGCGAAAGCCCACAGCCAGGCGGTTCCAGCTGTTGATGGTGGCGATGGCCACACTCAGGTCGGCTACTAGGCCGCCGTGCTCTCGCTTTTGATCTTGATCTGAGCCGCCCCGTTAAACCACGACGGCCGAACGCAGGCTTGAATCCGAGTGGTGGGGCAAAGACTTTTTGGTTGCTTTTGTGTCTTTACAAAAGTGACCCGCCGTAAGGCCGGAACCCTAAGCCGCCGCTACCGCAGCAACGGATATGTACCCAATCACTCCGGCAAAGGAATCACCCGCAACCGCCGCACCGACTTATACGAAAAACTCGAATAAATCTCCTTAACACAAGGCAACGTCTGCAACACCTCCCGCGCAAACTCCCCAAACGACTCCAGATCCCGAGCCACCACCTCAAGCAAAAAATCATACCGCCCCGACACGTTATGGCACGCCACAATCTCGGGAATCTCCAACAGCCGCTGCTCAAACGCCCGAGCAATTTCCCGCGTATGACTGTCCATCATGATGCTGACAAACGCCGTCACCCCATACCCCAATGCCTTGGGCGACAGGATCGCCTGGTACCCACTGATCACCCCGCTCTCCTCCAGGCTCCGCACTCGGCGCCAACACGGTGAGGTGGTCAGGGCCACCCGGTCAGCCAACTCCGCCACGGTCAGACGGGCATTGCCTTGCAACGCGTTCAAAAGAGCCTTGTCAGTGCGATCAAGATTGACGGGCATATCTTGCCTCTACTCATTATTTTTATGGACGTTCCATCCCTTAACGCGGGAAATATCGGCAAACTTTGCAACTTTCTTCCTTGGTTATGAGCATAGCATTGTAGGAAATAAGGAGCGCCCGACATGAACAATAAACATAATGCATTCGGCTTTTCCACCCGCGCCATCCACCACGGCTATGACCCCAAAGACCACCACGGCGCCCTCGTTCCGCCGATCTACCTGTCCGCCACCTTCGCCTTCCCCACCGCCGAATACGGCGCCGCCTGTTTTGCCGGCGAAGCCAGCGGCCACTTCTATACACGCATCTCTAACCCAACCCTGGCCCTGCTGGAAACGCGCATGGCCGCCCTGGAAAACGGCGAGGCTGCCGTGGCCTTCAGCTCCGGCATGGGCGCGATTGCCGCGACGTTCTGGACCCTGCTGCGCCCTGGCGATGAAGTGATCGTCAGCCAGACCCTCTACGGTTGCACCTTCGCCCTGCTGCACCATGGCATTGGCGAGTTCGGCATCAAGGTGCGCCATGTCGACCTCACCGACCTGGCCGCCTTACGTGCGGCACTCTCCCCCGCCACCCGCATGATCTACTGCGAAACCCCAGCCAACCCCAACCTGCGTCTGGTGGACATTGCCGCCGTGGCCGAACTTGCGCACCAGCAACCGAATGTCACGGTGGTAGTCGACAACACCTACTGCACGCCTTACCTGCAACGCCCTCTGGAACTGGGTGCCGACGTGGTGGTGCACTCAGCCACCAAGTACCTCAGCGGCCACGGCGATATCACAGCGGGTATCGCCGTAAGCAGCCAGGCCCTGGCGCAACGCATCCGCCTGCAAGGGCTCAAGGACCTGACCGGCGCGGTGATGTCGCCACAGGATGCGTCCTTGCTGATGCGCGGGCTCAAGACGTTGGCGCTGCGCATGGATCGCCATTGCAGCAATGCCCAGGCAGTGGCCGAAGCTTTGCAGGCGCACCCGGCCGTGCAGTGGGTGACCTACCCCGGGCTGCGTTCTTTCCCACAGTACGAACTGGCGGCGCGGCAGATGAAGCAGTCCGGCGGCATGATCGCCTTCGAACTCAAGGGCGGGATTGAGACCGGGCGGCGCTTCATGAATGCCCTCAAGCTGTTCACCCGCGCGGTGAGCCTGGGCGATGCCGAGTCACTGGCCCAGCACCCGGCGAGCATGACCCATTCCACCTACACCCCGGAAGAACGCGCGCAACACGGTATCAGTGAAGGCCTGGTGCGATTGTCGGTGGGGCTGGAAGACATCGCCGACCTGCTGGCGGATGTGCAGCAGGCGCTGGCCAAGTGCACCCGCGCCGCCCCGCGTCAGGCGATGATAGAAGAGCACGCAGTAAAATAAGGCCTACATGCCAAGTAATACTTTCCCACACACGGTGTGTCGGACAGGTCCGACCATCGTTATGCGCTTTTAATCTGATTTTTCCAGATTGGATCCCCCTCAGCTCGCAATGCTGTACTAGCATAGGTCTCGGCGGGGGGATTATCACCGTAGGTTATTCACCCTAGTTACCTTATTAAACCCCGTCGCTATAAGGCTGAATACCTGCACTCGAAACTCATGGAAGAACTGATGAACTCACACCTGTTCCCACATATAGGCAAGGTCATCGCCAGCACCGGCAGTCGCCACTTCCCACGTATGCTGCATGACCTCATCCTTACCCAACTGGCAGTGGACGCTACCCATATCACGCAGCTGCGGGTGGGTGCCGAAGGCCATAACCGCCGCCGGATCAGCCCGGTCTACACCGATTCGGTAGTGGCCTTAGGCGCAGAACAACCGGCAGCCCAACTGCACCTCACGCGCCGCAAGGACGATGTAAGCTACGTGTTGTCGGTGTACCGCTCGCACCAGTCGGAAAGTTTTTCGCCGCAAGAACGCAGCATGCTGCAGGACTTCTCCACGCTGCTGCTGCCGATGGTGGAAAAACACATCACCGCGATCCAGCCGTGCCGCCAGAACAACGACCCGGCAATGCCGGAAAACCAGGGCATCGAAACCCTGCGCCGACGCATTGAAGAACGCCTGGTGCAATCGGGGCTGACCTTGTCCAACCGCGAACTCGAGGTGTGCGTTGGTCTGCTAGCCGGGCGCACTGCACCGGAGTTGGCGGAGCAACTGACGCTGAAGGTCAACACCATCGAGAGTTACCTCAAGCGCGCCGCAATCAAGCTGGGGATCAGTGGGCGGCATTCGTTATTGCGGTGGATGTATGCGACTGAGGAAGGAACGGTCACAATCCTCTGAATCACCAAAAAACCCTGTGGGAGCGGGCTTGCTCGCGAATGCGGTGTGTCAGCGCCAAATGTACTGCTGACCCACCGCTTTCGCGAGCAAGCCCGCTCCCACATTTGATCTAAAGTGTCAGTGATACCTGATCCAGTCAGTCCCGTGCCAACGCCTCAATCGGGTCCAGCCGCGCCGCATTCCTGGCCGGCACAAAGCCAAACACAATGCCGATCAGGGTCGAGCAGGCAAACGCGGTCACGATCGAGCCTAAGGAAAACACCATCTCCCACTCCTTCACAAACAACGAAAACAGATAGCCGATCGCAAAGGACAACGAGATCCCGATCATCCCGCCGATCAAGCACACCATCACCGCCTCCACCAGAAACTGCTGGCGGATATCCGACTGACGCGCCCCCACCGCCATGCGAATGCCGATCTCGCGGGTACGCTCGGTGACCGACACCAGCATGATGTTCATCACCCCGATGCCGCCCACCAACAACGAGATCACCGCGATCAGCGACAACAGCAGCGCCAGCGAGCGGCTGGTTTTCTGCACCGTCTGCATGATGCTGTCGAGGTTATTGGTGAAAAAATCCTTGGTGCCATGGCGTTGCAGCATGAGCTTATTGACGTTTTCTTCCACCACCTTGCTCGGCTGGCCGTCCTTGATACGCACGGTGATGCTGTCCAGATGGCGCTGGCCCAGAAGGCGTCCGGCCGCGGTTTCGTAAGGCACCCACACGTTCAGCGCCTTGCTGGCGGCGAACATGTTCTTATTGTCGGCGGTCACACCAATCACCGTGCACGGCAGGTTGCCGACCAGGATCACCTGGCCCAACGGGTCCACATTCGGCCCGAACAGGCGATGCCGGGTGTTGTGGTCGATCACCACCACCTGCGCCTGGCGCCGCGCGTCGTTTTCGCTGAAGGCAATCCCGGCTTCCAGCTTCAGCCCTTTGACTTTGAAGTAGCGGTCGCTGACACCATTGACCTGTGCATCCAGGTCGATATTGCCAAAACGCAGCAGCAGGTTACGCCCCACCACCGGCGTGGCACTGTCGACGTAATACAGCTGATTCAATGCCTCCACATCCGACGGCATCAGCGTCTCGATGGCTGACGCGCGGCTGTCACCAAAACTGGTACCGGAAAAGATGTCGATGGTGTTGCTGCCGATGGCCTGGATGTCCTTGAGCACATAACGCTTGGCACCTTCGCCGATGGCCGAGATCGACACCACCGAGGTGATACCGATGACGATACCGAGCATGGTCAGCAAGGTGCGCATGCGATGGGAAATCAGCGCGACCCAGGCCATGTTGAACGCTTCCTTGAACAAACCCAGGCTCGCCACCAACCGTCGGGCGCCGCTGCGCCGGGTCTCGATGGGCGCCTCAGTGGGCGCGTCCAGCCCGACACGGTCATTGGCCTTGTCGCTGACAATCTCGCCGTCACACACCTCGACAATGCGCTGGGCATTCGCCGCGACCTTCGGGTCGTGGGTCACAATAATCACCGTGTGCCCGGCGGCGTGCAGCTCGGCTAGGATGCGCATCACCTCCTTGCCGCTGTGGGTGTCGAGGGCACCGGTGGGCTCGTCGGCGAGGATCACCTCACCGCCGTTCATCAACGCGCGAGCAATACTCACCCGCTGTTGCTGCCCACCGGACAACTGGCTCGGCCGGTGACTGGTGTGCCCCGCCAGGCCCAGGCGCGTGAGCAAATCGCGTGCGCGGCTGTGGCGTTGCGCCTCGGGAGTACCGGCGTAAATCGCCGGCATTTCCACGTTGTGCAAAGCACTCAGGTGCGCGAGCAAGTGGTAGCGCTGGAAGATAAAGCCGAAGTAATCGCGGCGCAGTTCCGCCAGTTGCTCATCGCCCAGCGAGCGAGTTTCGATGCCATTGATCTTGTAGCTGCCGGCAGTGGCGTAATCCAGGCCGCCAAGGATGTTCATCAGCGTCGATTTACCCGAGCCGGAAGCGCCGATAATCGCGAGCATTTCCCCGGCGTGAATGGTCAGGTCGATACCCTTGAGCGCAATGAACTCGCGCTCGCCGGCCATGAAACTGCGGGTGATGCCCTTGAGTTCCAACAGTGGCTGGGTCATGGGTCAACTCCCCGCCACAACAGGCGATGCGTCGCCGATCACCACTTTATCGCCCTCGACCAAGCCGTCCAGAATCTGCACTTTGACGTTGTTATTGATGCCGATCTGCACATCGCGCGACACGGCCTTGCCCTTGGCATCCAGCACGCGCAGCGGATAGCTGCCATCGGCATTACGCGCACCGAGCGCCGCCACCGGCACCATCAAGGCGGCCTGGGCAGTATCGAGCACGATCCGCACCTGGGCGGTCATAGCGATGCGCAGACGGTGGTCGGGGTTGGGCACGTCGAACAGCGCGTTGTAAAACACCGCCGTGTTCTGCTTGGGCGTGCCGGCGGTCGGGGTCTCGAGGAAGCTCTGCGGCGCCGGCTCCGTGCCACGCAGCTTGGCGTAGTAGCGCTTGTCGGCCTCGCCGAGGATGGTGAAATACACCTGCTGGCCGGGGCTGATGTGAATCACATCCGCCTCGGACACCTGGGCCTTGACGGTCATGGTGTCCAGGTCCGCCAGCTTGAGCAGTACCGGCGCCAACTGGCTGGCAATCACCGTCTGGCCTTCCTGGGTGACGATGCCGACCACATCACCGTCGATGGGCGCGACGATGCGGGTATAGGCCAGGTTGACCTTGGCGGTGTCGATCTGGATATGCGCGCTTTTGATCTGCGCATCCAGGGACAACAGGTTGGCTTGCTGCACCTGAAAGGTCGACTCGGCGTCCTCAAAATCCTGGCGCGACACCGATTCGTCGACCTGCAAGCCTTTGTAGCGCTCATAGACAGACTTGGCCTGCTTGAGCTGCGCCGCCGTGGCACGTCGCTGAGCCTGCAGGTTTTCTTCATCAACCTGGGCTTTGCGCAGGGTATTTTGCAGGATCAACGGGTCAATTTCGGCGAGCCATTGGCCCTTCTTCACCTTGTCGCCGACCTTGACCTTGAGCGACTTCAACTGCCCGGAAACCTGGGCACCGACGTCAACCTGCTTGATGCCTTCCAGCACGCCAGTAGCCAGGACGGCATTTTCAATATCACCCCGTTCAGCCGTGGCGGTGAGGTATTGCGGCGCGTCGGCGGGTGCTTGAACGGTGTAGACGACAAGGCCGATGGCAACCGCCAATACCGCGAGCATTCCGAGTTTGCGAAACGTTGACTTTTGCATAAATGACCATAAAAAGATGAAGAGGGTCTACAGCGAACACGGTCTAGTGTGGGAGCTGGCTTGCCTGCGATTGCAGAGTGTCAGTCACTGTGTGCTTGGCTGATACACCGCTATCGCAGGCAAGCCAGCTCCCACATTTGGATCTCCATACATCAGGAAGAGATCACTCGGCTCTTGATCTGCTTTTGATCTGAGGCGCCCCGTTAAACCACGCTGGCCGAACGCAGGCTTGAATCCGTGGGTAACCCGGCAGGACACCGGGTTAGCCGCGCTGGGCCAACGATGGCCCATCGCGGCGGCCCACGGATTCAAGCCTGCGTGAGGGCACACCGAGCCTAAGCGAGGTGCCGAGTGGTGGGGCGAGGACCTTTTGGTTACTTTTGGGTCCTTCCAAAAGTGACCCGCTGTAAGAGCGGAACCATAAGTAGCCGTTACCGCAGTAATGGATATGCACACCGACACACCGCTATCGCAGGCAAGCCAGCTCCCACATTCAGATCGACATACAGCCCTCAAGACACCACCTCCCCAATCACCACCCCCTCAACCCACCACCGCGCCAACCCCAACACATTCGGCGCCTTAAGCAACGTAAAGTGGTTCCCCGGCCCATACCAAACCTGCAACCCACTCCCCTGCCGCCGCCACCCCTCAACCATCAACCCCTGCTCCCGCTGATTCCCCGCCGCATCCAGCGAAGGATCCTCAGCCAACACCAACCGCACCACCCCGTTATAACGCTGCAAAGGTCGATACACCGTGCGCAACGCCGCCGCATACGTGCGCGCCGGCCCATCCATGGCATCCACCGCAGAGCGCCCCGGCAACAACCCCACGCCCACCATCCCTGCATGCAGCCATTGGCGCTGCGCCACCTCATCACGCTCGGCAAACTCCACCGGGTCTATGCCCAACGGCTTCCCAGCCGCCAACTGCATCGCCTCGATCAACCGCAACAACGCCGCCGTGGTCGTATAAGGCTTACCCAAACCCCCAGGCGATTCACTGTCAATCACCGTCAACGACGCCACCTCACGGCCCATCGCCTGCAGCCGCAGCGCCATCTCCAACGCCACCCAGCCGCCAAACGAATGCCCAACCAAATGCACCGGCCCCTGCGGGCACTCCTGCGCCAGCGCCGCCAGATAACACTGCGCCGCCGCTTCCACCTGGCTATGCGGCACCGCCTCGCCATCCAAGCCTCGTGGCTGCAAACCCAACAACGGCCAGTCGCGCCCCAGGGCCTCGCTCAACCCCACAAACCCGGTGACGCTGTCCCCCGCGCCGGGCACACAAAACACCGGCGCATACCCCGCCCGCCCACTCTGAATACGCAACAACGGTTGATGCGCCGCCTCAGCGACCGGCACACCCACCGCCAACGCCTCAGTCATCGCACGGCCCAACGCCTGGATATGCGGCGCCTGCATCATGCTCTGGTGATCCCCCGGCACCTGCACCTGGCGCAATTGCCCCGGCGCCAACGCGTCCTGCCAACCCAGCGTGTCACTGCGCCGGGACAACTCGGTCGGCCGTTGCATAGCGCTGAACAGGTGCACCGCAACCGGCAATGGGAACAGGCTGTAATGCGCCAGCGCATGCCCATGCCCGACTTCTCGCTCGATAAAACTCAAGAGGTCCGCGTCCGCAGCCGCTGCCATTTGCGCGTATAGCAAACCTTCATCGCGACAGCGTTGCAGCAGACCCGCAAAGTCCAGCTGTCCAATGCCCGCCTCCAAGTGTTCAAGCCTCGCCAGCTCATCCACACCTCCTTGTGCTGTCCAATACGCCGTGCACTGCAACAGCAAATGCCGCTTGAGCGCATCCGGCCCGCGCCAACGCGCCTTGCTTTGGTCGGTCATGCGCGGCACGTAACTGTCGATCAAACCGAGGAAGGCCACCGCCTCATCCAGCCCCAACAACTGCATCGCCACTTCATAGGCCAACACGCCGCCAAACGACCAGCCTGCGAGCCGGTACGGCCCATGGGGCTGGATACCCCGAATCAGCCCGACCATGCGCGCCGCCAGGCCTTCCATGGTGTTCAGGTGCGAGTCGCCAAGCGCCGCGCCCGGCAAGCCGTAGATGGGATAGTCACCGGGCAGGTGCTGACCCAGCGCCGGAAAGTACACGTCCATGCCACTGAATTCGTGGACCAGGAACAGCGGCGGTTGCGCGCCACGGCTGCGCACGGTGATCACCGAGGTGTCACGCACCGGTTCATCCGTGCGTTGTTGCAGCATCGCGGCGACCGAGGCCACGCTGGCATGCTCGAACAGCTCAGCCAGGGACACCTGCAACCCCGCCGCTTCCATCAGGTTGACCAGCCGAATCGCCAGCAACGAATGCCCGCCCAGTTCAAAGAAGCTGTCATGCCGCCCGACCTGTTCCAGCTTCAAGACCTCAGCCCACAGCTGCGCCAGGGTCAGCTCCAACGCATCGCTCGGTGCTTCAAACTCGCGACTATTCATCGCGTCAACGCTGGGGGCCGGCAACGCTTTACGGTCAATCTTGCCATTGGCCGTCAGCGGCAAATGCGCCAGCGGCACATACGCCGACGGCAGCATGTAGTCCGGCAATTGGCTTTGCAGATGTGCGCGCACGCTGTCGATGCCGACGGGTTCGCCAGCCCAGGTGAAATACGCCACCAGGCGCTTGTCGCCCGGCACGTCCTCACGCGCCAGCACCACCACGTCGTGGATGCCCGCACAGGTCGCCAGGCGCGCTTCGATCTCACCCAGTTCAATGCGGAAACCACGGATTTTGACCTGATCGTCATTGCGCCCAAGGCACTCAAGCAAGCCGTCCGCCGTCCAGCGACCGAGGTCGCCGGTGCGGTACATCAAGGCGCCTGGGTTGAACGGGTCTTGCACGAATTTCTCAGCGGTCAGTTCAGGCCGGTTCAGATACCCCTTGGCCACGCCGTCGCCGCCGATGCAGATTTCACCGCTCACCCCCAGTGGCACCGGCTGCTGCCAAGCATCCAACAGATAGATTTGCGTGTTGGAAATCGGCCGCCCCACGGGCACGCTGTCGGCGTCATCGGCAATCGCGCGCACCTCATAGGTGGTGGCGTAAGTGGTGGTTTCCGTTGGCCCGTAACAATGCACCAAACGCAACTCGGGCGCCTGCGCCAACAGACTGCGGAACGCCGCCGGGTCGGCACGTTCGCCGCCGCACAGCAGGATGCGCAGGCCGGCCAACGCCTCAGGAATCATCTGCACGTATTGGTTGAACAGCGCCGTGGTGACAAACAGCACCGTCGCACCCTCCAAGGCTTCACCGAATGCCGCCGGGTCGAGCAAGGTGGCATGGTCGATCACCTGCACCTGGCCGCCATTGAGCAACGCGCCCCACACGTCCATGGTGCTGGCGTCGAACGCCGGGTTGGAGGCGAAGGCCACACGGTCCGCGGCGTTGAAGTCGGCGTAACCGTTGTTGAGCACCAGCCGCGTGATACCGCGATGCGGCACTTGCACACCTTTGGGCGTGCCGGTGGAGCCGGACGTGTACATGATGTACGCCACGCTGTCGGAAGACTGCGACAAGTC
Source organism: Pseudomonas sp. ArH3a (assembly GCF_022648765.1). NCBI lineage: Bacteria > Pseudomonadati > Pseudomonadota > Gammaproteobacteria > Pseudomonadales > Pseudomonadaceae > Pseudomonas > Pseudomonas sp. ArH3a. The sequence continues at coordinate 3,022,204 of NZ_CP080330.1, read as the reverse complement.
CGGGTTATGGCTCGGTTGCGGGTCGAGGGCCAGGGTGTCCAGGTCCAGGCGCCGGGCCGGATATTCAACGAGCGCCTCGCTGCGCGTCAACAGCCACGTCGCGCCGCTGTCCTGCAGCATAAAGCCCTGGCGTTCGGCCGGTGCGTTGATGTCCAGCGGCACATAGGCCGCCGCGCATTTGAGCACGGCCAGTTGGCTGACCAGCAGGTCGATGCAGCGCGGCAGTAGGATCGCCACGTTATCGGCGGGGCGCACACCCAAGCCCAGCAAGTGATGGGCCAGACGGTTGGCGCGGGTGTTGAGTTCACCGTAGCGCCACACCTGCTCGCCATGCAGCACTGCCACGGCGCCGGGGCGCGCCTGGGCCTGGGCTTCGAACAGGCGCTGCACCGTGTGTTCACGGGGGAACGTGCGGGTGGTGGCGTTGAAGCCCGCCAGCTGGCTGCGCTCTGCGGCCGCCAGGATCGGCAGGCGGCTGATGGCGATTTCACGGTTGTGTTCCAGCGCCTCAACCACCTGCTCAAGTGCAGTGTGCAGGTAGTCACACAACCGCCGGGCGCCCTGCCCCATGGCTTCCAGACTGAAACCCTCACCGAGGTCATCCACACTCACCGACAAGCCGTAATTGGTCTGTTCCTGCGCCTTGAGCAGCTCAATGCCCTGCCACGCTTCGGCCACGCCAGCGGTTTGCGGCGCACTGTGGCGGTAGTTGAACAGCACGCTGAACAACGGCGTCGCCACCGGCACCGCGCTGCAACGCTGGGCCACTGCCAGCGGCGCGTGCTCATGGCTGAGCAGTTGAGTCAGGCGGGCATGGGTGGCGCGTAAGGCTGTACGCACCGAGTGTTCCCCTAGGTCGACTCGCAACGGCAAGGTGTTGATAAACACCCCCATGGCGCGCTCGGCGCCTTCGCCACCTTGCAGGCGGCCAAGCATCACGGTGCCGAATACCACCTGCTCGCGGCCGCTGACCTTGCCCAGCACATGGGCCCAGGCCAGGTGCATCAGGCTGGCGGCGCTCACGCCCGCTTGGCGGGCCTGGGTACGCAGGCGCCGGCTTAACTCAAGGTCAATCGCTAGATGGGCTGCTTCATCGCCGCCCAGGTTTTCGACCTCGGTGGGTTCGTCGATCTCAGCGAGCATTTCGCGAAAGAACGTTTCGTGATCGTCAACACCCAAACGGGTCTGGGCCACGTAATTGCGGTACGGCACCGCAGCGCCCAACTCATCCTGTCGGCCCAACAAAAACGCCTGCATTTCGTGCTGCAGGATGTCCAGTGCGATGTGGTCCATCACCAGGTGATGGAACAGCAAAGTTGCGACCACCCGCTGCGGTTCCTGGGTGTAAACCAAGCGCATCAGCGGGGCTTGAGCCAGGTCGAGACGCTGCGGCAGCGGCCCGGTTTCGACGCTTAACAAGGCTTCACGCCAAACCACCTGCACCGGTTCTTCCAGGCCGTCCCAGTGCAAGGATGAACGCAGCACATCATGGCGCTGGATCACCGCCTGCAACGCCCGGGCAAACGCTTGCAGCCGTACGAGGCTGTCGAACGCAAACTGCGCCTGCAGCAGGTACGCATCGCCTCCCACTACTGCGCGATGGTGATAGAGAATGCCGGCCTGCAACGGCGCCAGCGGGTAGATGTCCTGCACATTCGCCGCGCCGCCTGGGATACAGGCGACAATGCGCTCGATAGCCGGCTGATCCAGCTGGACCAGCGCCAACATGTCCGGGGTGATGTAGGTGCAGTCGGGTGCAATGCCATTCGCCGGCACCGCCACTTCACGCCCACCACCCAGCGCCGCCGCCAACGCAGACAAGGTCGGCTGGCCAAACAGCACTTTGACGTCCGCCGACAACCCAAGGCGGCGCATGCGCCCCATCAGGCTGACGGCCAGCAGCGAATGCCCACCCAATTCGAAGAAGTTGTCGTGGCGGCCCACGCGTTCCACGTTGAGCAACTCGGCCCACAGGCTGGCCAGGGCAATTTCGGTATCGCCCTGAGGCGCCTCGTACTCGCGCACCACCACCGAATACAGGCCCGGTTCGGGCAAGGCTTTACGGTCGAGCTTGCCGTTGGGGCTCAGCGGCAAGGCGTCGAGATGGACGAACATCGCCGGTACCATAAACTCCGGCAGGTGCCGCAGCAGGTGACTGCGCAGCGCATCGATTTCGCTGTATGCGCCGGTGTAATAACCCACCAGGCGTTGTTCACGGGCGACAACCGCTGCTTCATTAATCGACGGATACTCGGTCAGGCGGGCTTGGATCTCACCCAACTCGATGCGTAAACCACGGATCTTCACCTGGTCATCATTGCGCCCCAAATACTCGATGTTACCGTCCGGCAAGTAGCGCCCGACGTCACCGGTGCGGTACATCCGCCCATTGATAAACGGGTCGTCAAGAAAGCGCTCGGCCGTCAGTTCAGGCCGGTTCAGATAACCGCGCGCCACTTGCACACCACCGATAAACAACTCACCGACCACACCCAACGGCACCGGCTGCAACTGGCTGTCGAGCAGGTACATGCGCGTGTTGGCGATGGGCTTGCCAATCGGCGTGTTGTCCGGCGTCACCGCACCCGCGCAATTCCACGCCGTCACGTCCACCGCCGCTTCCGTCGGGCCATACAGGTTATGCAACGCACTGCCCGGCAACTGCTGCTTGAAACGCCGCACCAGGCTGCCCGGCAAAGCTTCGCCGCTGCACATCACACGCACCAGCCCGGCCGCCTGGCGCACATCACCGTGGGCCAGGAATACATCCAGCATCGACGGCACAAAGTGCAGCGTGGTGATCTGTTCGGCCTCGATCACGTCGCACAGGTACTGCGGGTCTTTGTGCCCGCCTGGGCGCGCCATCACCAGGCGCGCGCCGGTAAACAGCGGCCAGAAGAACTCCCACACCGACACGTCGAAGCTGAATGGGGTTTTCTGCAGCACCGCGTCATGCGCCTTGAGGCCGTATTCGTCCTGCATCCACAGCAACCGGTTGACCACCCCGGCGTGTTCGTTGATCACGCCTTTGGGCTGGCCGGTGGAGCCGGAGGTGTAGATCACATAAGCCGTCGCGCCCGCTGCATCGGGGTTAGCGACCGGCTGGTGCTGCCAGCAGGGCTGGTCCAGATCGACCACCGGCACCGCGCCCAGCAACCCGCGCGTGGAGCCCTGCGCCAACACCACCAGCGGCGCGCTATCTTCCAGCATGTAGGCAAGGCGCTCTTGCGGATAAGCCGGGTCCAGCGGCACATACGCGGCGCCGGCCTTGAGGATCGCGTACAGGCCAACGACCATGTCCAAGCCCCGCTCCACGCAGATCGCCACCCGCGAATCCGGTTGCACGCCCAACGCCTGCAGGTGATGGGCCAACTGGTTGGCCCGCGCATTCAGCTCGGCATAGGTCAGCTGCTGCTCGCCAGCCTTGACCGCAATCGCCTGCGGCGTGCGCGTGACCTGCGCCTCGAACATCCCGTGCAGGGTTTGGTCGAGGTTGTAATTGACGTCAGTGGCATTCAAATCAAACAGCAACTGCTGACGCTCACGCGGATCCACCAGCGGCGTGTGTTCAAGCACGGCCTGATCGTTATCGACCATCGCCTGTAGGGTGCGCGTGAAATAGCCGACGTAACGCTGCACGGTCGATTGATCAAACAACGCCACCGCATATTCCAACGCGCCCAAAATACTGCCCTGCACTTCGCCGAGGTTCAGCGACAGGTCGAACTTGGCAAAGTGGCTACTCTCGACGATGCCTTCCAGGGCCAGGTCACCCAACGCCAGGGTCGGCGCGCTGCTGTCCTGCCAGCTCAGCAAGGTCTGGAACAACGGGCTGTGGGCCAGGCTACGCACCGGCCGGGTGATTTCCACCACCTGCTCGAACGGCAGGTCCTGATGGGCTTGGGCTTCAAGCGTCAACGCCCTGACCCGCGCCAACAGTGCCTCGGTGCTCAACGCGCCCGAGGTGTCGATGCGCACCGCCAGGGTGTTGACGAACAGGCCGATCAGCCCTTCGACTTCGCTGCGTGTACGGTTGGCCACCGGCGAGCCGATCACCAGGTCCGGCTGCCCGGACAGCCGCGCCAATAGCGAGGCCCAGGCGCTCATCAAGGTCATGTACAGCGTGGTGCCATGGCGTTGGCTCAAGGCCTTGAGCCCGGCGGTGAGGCGTTCATCCAGGCGCACTTCGACGCTGCTGCCGGCGTAGTCCTGCTGCGCCGGGCGCGGGCGGTCCGTTGGTAGCGTGAGCAGCGCCGGCGCCCCGGCCAGGGCCTGTTGCCAATACGTGCTTTGGCGCTGCAGCACTTCGCCGCTCAGCCACAAACGCTGCCACACGGCAAAGTCGCCGTACTGGATCGGCAGTGCCGGCAACGGGTCGGGCAGGCCGTGGCTGAAGGCTTGGTACAGCGCCATCAGCTCACGGGTGAGCACGCCCATCGACCAGCCATCGGAGACGATGTGGTGCAGGGTCAGCAACAGCACATGGTGATCGTCGGCCATCACCACCAACCGCCCGCGCAGCAACGGGCCGCGCTCCAGGTCGAACGGTGCCGAGGCTTCGCCTTGGATCAAAGCGTCCAGCGCCTGCTGGGGTTGTGGGTGGCGGCGCAGGTCCTGCACTTGCAACGGCAGCACGTCTTCGGCGGGCACAATCAGCACCTGAGCGTCGTCGCCGTGTTGGGCGAAGCGACTGCGCAGGGTTTCGTGGCGCGCGACGATACGCGCCAGCGCCCGTTGCAGCGCCTCGACATGCAGCTGCCCGCGCAAACGCAGGCCGATGGGAATGTTGTAGGCGGTGTTGGCGCCTTCCATCAGTGCCAGGAACCACAGGCGCTGCTGGGCGAAGGACAGCGGCACGTCTTCATCACGGTTAGCGGGCAAGATATCCGGCAACGTGCTGCGCCCCGCCCGGGCGAGCACTTCGGCGACCGCCGCCAGCTCGGCATTGGCAAACAGGTCGCCGAGGCTCAGCTCGACACCCAGGCGCTGACGCACCTGGGAAACCATGCGCATCGCCAGCAGCGAATGCCCGCCCAATTCAAAGAAATGATCGCGACGCCCAACGCGCTCTACTTGCAGCACATCAGCCCAGATGTGTGCGAGCACGGTTTCGATCTCGCCTTGGGGCGCCTCGTAATCGCGGGTAAATACGGCGGCCATGTCCGGCGCCGGCAAGGCTTTGCGGTCGAGTTTGCCGTTGGCGGTGAGCGGCAATGCATCGAGTTTCACGTAGGCGACCGGAACCATGTAGTCCGGCAAATGCGCGACCAGATGGGCGCGGATATCGCCGACAGCCAGCGGGTCGAGCTGAGGGTTTGCAGTGAAGTAGGCGATCAACCGCTCTTCACGGACCCACACCACCGCCTCCTGAATGCCCGGCAGTTGGTTGAGTTGGGTTTCAATCTCGCCCAACTCGATGCGCACGCCACGGACCTTCACCTGGTCGTCGTTACGCCCCAGGTATTCAATGTTGCCGTCCGGCAACCAGCGCGCCAGGTCGCCAGTGCGGTACATGCGCCCGGCATTGAACGGGTCTTGCAGGAAGCGCTCGGCCGTCAGCTCCTCGCGGTTCAGGTAACCGCGCGCCACGCCTTTGCCGCCCACATACAGCTCACCGGCGACACCCAACGGCACCGGGCGTTGCTGTTCGTCCAGCAGGTACACCGTGGCATTCGCGATGGGTGTGCCGATATGCAACGGCTGGCCCACTTCGACCTTGCCGGAAGTGGCGACCACCGTGGCTTCGGTCGGCCCGTAGTTGTTGATCAACTCGAAACGCTGGGCCCGCGCGAACTGGCGCAGGCGATCGCCGCCGATCAGCAAGGTGCGCAGCGTGGGGTGTTCGATCTGCTGGCTGAAGGCGTACTCGGCCACTGGCGTGGGCAGGAAGCACACGTCCAACGGTTGCGCGCACCACCAGGCGAGCAAGGCGTCGATGTCTTCGGCGCCGTCATTGGCCGGCGGCAGGTGCAAGGTCGCGCCGACACACAGCGCCGGCCACACTTCCCAGGCCATCGCGTCAAAGCCGAAACCGGCGACGCTGGCGGTGTGGCGCCCGGCGCACAGGTCAAACGCGCGGCAATGCCAGTCCACCAGGTTGGCCACGGTGTGGTGTTCGACCATCACGCCTTTGGGCAGGCCGGTGGAGCCGGAGGTGTAAATCACATAGGCGAGGTTCGATGGCGTGACATTGACCTTGGGGTTACTCGCCGAATGGTGCTGCCAGGTGAAGCGGTCGAGGTTGATCACCGGCACGTCCAGCGCGGGCAGGCGATCCAGCAGCGCCTGTTGGGTCAGCACCGCCACCGGCTCACTGTCGGTCAGCAGGTAATTCAGACGCTCGGCCGGGTGGGACGGGTCCACCGGCACATAGCAGGCGCCGGCCTTGAGGATCGCCAGCAACCCGGCCAGGGTGTCCAGGCCACGGCGGGCGACGATGGCCACGCGGTCGTCGGGCTTGACCCCCAGCGCCAGCAGGTGATGGGCCAACAGGTTGGCTTGCTGGTTCAGCTCGGCGTAAGTCAGTTGGCGGCCTTGGTGCACGGCGGCGATGGCCTCGGGCGTGCGCGCGGCCTGGGCTTCGATACGCCCGTGCAAGGTGGTGCCTTGGGGGAACTCGACCTGGGTCGCGTTGAACTGCTGCAGCAGCTGTTGTTGCTCGGCGGCGGGTACTACCGAGACGTGATTGAGCGGCGTGTGCGGCGCCTGCTCCAGGGCGGTCACGAGGTTTTCCAGGGCGGTTTGCAGGTAGGCGCAGACACGCTGCGGGTCCACCAAAGTGCTGGCGAGCACGCTCAAGCCAAAGCCTTCGCCGAGGTCATCCACGCTCAAGGTCAGCGGGTAGTTGGTGCGTTCTTCGGCGCTGAGCGCCGCGATGCCTTGCCAGGCCGATACGGCGGCGGCACTGGCGGCCGGGGCACTGTGGCGGTAATTGAGCAACGCACTGAACAGCGGTGTCGGCGCCACCACGCCACTGCAACGCTGGGCGAGTGCCAAGGCGGCGTGCTCGTGGCGCAGCAAGGTAGTCAACCGCGCGTGGGTGGCCTTGACCCCGGCGCGCACGTCTTCGGCGCCTACGTCCACGCGAAACGGCAGCGTGTTGATGAAGATCCCCAGCGCCCGATCCGTGTCATGGCTGCCTTGCATACGGCCCATCAAGACCGTGCCGAACACCACCTGTTGTTTACCGGCCAGCACAGCCAACACTTGCGCCCACCCCATGTGGAACAGGCTGGCGGCGCTCACGCCCAGCAGCCGGGCTTGTGCACGCAAACGCAGCCCGAGCGCTGGCGCCAGCGGCAGGCTGACTTCGGCAATCCCACGGGCATCGCCTTGCACGTCCTGCAAACCAAACGGCAAGGTCGGCTCACTGATGTCGCCGAGCATTTGGCGGAAGAAACTTTCGTGTTCCTGCTCGCTGATCCCCAACCGCGCCTGCGCCACATAGTTGCGAAACGGCACCGCCTGGCCCAGCGCGGCGCCCTGCCCCAGCAGGCACGCCTGCAGTTCATGGCACACCACTTCGAGGGCGCTGTGGTCAAGGGCCATGTGGTGGAACAGCAAGGTGGCGACGATGCGCTGATGGGCCGGATCTTCGGCACGCACCAGGCGCAGCAGCGGCGCCTGGGTCACGTCGAGGCGATAGTGGCGCGCATCAAACAGCGCGTGCAGCTGCGCGGCGATATCGCCGTCAGCCGGGTCCAACGCCAACGCCTGCACCGGCAGTTGCGCTTGGCGCCAGACCACTTGCGACGGTTGCTGCAAACCGTCCCAGACCACGCCGGTACGCAGGATGTCGTGGCGGTTCATCACCTGTTGCAGGGCTTGGGCGAAGGCCTCGAAGCGCGCCAGGCTGTCGAACGCAAACTGCGACTGCATCACGTACGGGTCGCCCTGCTCGGCGCTGACATGGTGGAACAGAATGCCTTCCTGCAACGGCGCCAGCGGGTAGATATCCTGGATATTCGCCACACCGCCCTCCACCGTGACGACGATGCGGTCGATCTCCTCCTGGCTCAGGGTCGACAGGGTCAGCATGGCCGGCGTGATGCGCTCGGCGCCCGTCGGGATGCCATTGGCGGGCACTTGCACTTCGCCGGCCTTGGTCGCCGAGTACTCGCCGGCCTTGATCAACGCGATCAACGCCGGTTTGTGCTCGCGCAACGCGGCGAGGGTCGCCGGGTCGCTCAGTGCTTGTTTATTGCCTTGCACCGACAACTGCTCGCCTTTGAGCGCCAGCTGGATGTCCTTGGTTTTCAGCGTCGCCAACAGCTCAGAAATGCTCACAGGACGATCTCCATTCGTTCGGTTATGGCGGCATAGCCGGCCAGCGTCGGCTGCTCGAACAGCGCCCGCACGTCAGCTTCCTGGCCTTCCTGGCGCAGGCGGCCGATCAAGCTCACGGCCAGCAGCGAGTGCCCGCCCAGTTCAAAGAAGTTGTCGTGCCGCCCGACCCGCTCGACGTTGAGCAGCTCAGCCCACAGCTTGGCCAGGAGGGTTTCGGTGTCACCTTCGGGGGCCACGTACTCGCGCACGATCAGCGCGTCCATGCCTGGCGCAGGCAAAGCCTTGCGGTCGAGCTTGCCGTTGGGGCTCAGCGGCAGCGCGTCGAGGTGCATGAACAGCGTGGGCACCATGAAGTCCGGCAGGTGCTGCAGCAGATGCGCGCGCAGCTGTTCGATGTCGGTGGCTATGCCGGTGTAGTACGCGACCAGCCGGTCTTCGCGGGCGACCACGGCCGCCTCGTTGACCTGCGCATGCTCCAGCAGCCGCGCCTGGATTTCACCCAGCTCGATGCGCAGGCCACGGATCTTCACCTGGTCATCGTTGCGGCCCAGGTACTCGATATTGCCGTCGGGCAAGTAGCGGCCAACGTCACCAGTGCGGTACATGCGCCCATGGGTGAATGGGTCCTTGAGGAAGCGTTCGGCGGTCAGTTCAGGGCGATTCAAGTAGCCACGCGCCACTTGCACACCGCCGATAAACAGCTCGCCGACCACGCCCAACGGCACCGGCTGCAACTGCGCATCCAGCAGGTAAATGCGCGTGTTGGCAATCGGTTTGCCGATCGGCGTGTTGTCCGGCACGTCGGGGCGCGCGCAGTTCCAGGCGGTCACGTCCACCGCCGCTTCGGTCGGGCCATACAGGTTGTACAGGCCGATCCCCGGCAATTGCTGCTTGAAGCGCCGCACCAAGCTGCCCGGCAAAGCTTCGCCACTGCACATCACGCGCACAAGCACAGCTGCCTGGCTGACATCGCCGTGGGCCAGGAACACATCGAGCATCGACGGTACAAAGTGCAGCGTGGTGATCTGTTCGGCCTCGATCACCGCGCACAGGTACTCAGGCTCTTTATGCCCGCCCGGGCGCGCCATGACCAGGCGTGCGCCGGTAAACAGCGGCCAGAAGAACTCCCACACCGACACGTCGAAGCTGAACGGGGTTTTCTGCAGCACCGCGTCATGGGCCTTGAGGCCATAGGCGTCCTGCATCCACAGCAGGCGATTGACCACTCCGGCGTGTTCGTTGATCACGCCCTTGGGCTGGCCGGTAGAGCCGGAGGTGTAGATCACGTAAGCCTGATGCTGGGCGGTAAGGCCCGGCACCCGCGGATTGCTGGCGAGCTGGTGCTGCCAAGTGCTGTGGTCCAGGTTGATCACCGGCACATCACCCAGCAACTCGCGGGTTGCGCCTTGCGCCAGTACCACCACGGGCGCGCTGTCTTGCAGCATGTAGGCCAGACGTTCGCGTGGATACGCCGGGTCCAGCGGCACATAACCGCCGCCGGCCTTGAGGATGGCAAACAGGCCGATGACCATGTCCAGGCCACGCTCGACGCAGATGCCCACCCGCGAATCCGGCCGCACGCCGAGTTCACGCAGGTGGTGGGCCAGGCGGTTGGCGCGTTCGTTGAGCTCGCTGTAGGTCAGGTGCTGGTCACCGGCCTTGACCGCCACGGCCTGCGGCGTGCGCTCGACCTGGGCTTCGAACAGGCCGTGCAGGGTTTGCTCAAGGTTGTAGTTCACCTCGGTCGCATTGAACTCCACCAGCAGTTTTTGCCGTTCCTCACTGCCCAGAATCGGCAAACGATTGAGCGCCTGGTGCGGCGCCTGCTCCAAGGCTTCGACCAATCCGGACAAAGCAACCTGCAGGTAACCGCACACCCGTTGCGCGTCGACTTGGGCCAGGGCGGTGACGTCGTAACCATCACCCAGGTCATCCACGTTCAAGGTCAGCGGGTAGTTGGTGCGCCCGTCGTTGACCAGCGTCTGCATGCCTTCCCAGGCCTGCTGCGCCTCAGCCGATCGCGTGGCGGCGCCGCGATGGCGGTAGTTGAGCATCGAGCTGAACAGCGGCGCCGGGGCCGCCACACCGCTGCAACGCTGGGCCAAGGCCAGGGACGCGTGTTCATGCCCGAGCAACGCGGTCAACCGCGCATGGGTGGCACGCACGGCAGCGCGTGCGCCTTGCGCGTCGATGTCCAGGCGCAGCGGCAAGGTATTGATGAACACGCCCAGCGCACGGTCGGCGCCCTCGCCACCTTGCATTCGACCAACCAGCACGGTGCCGAACACCACGCTTTGGCGCCCCGACGTGGCCGCCAGCACCTGGCCCCAGGCCAGGTGGAACAGGCTCGCCGTGCTCACACCGAGCAAGCGCGCCTGGGCGCGCAGGCGGCGGTTGAGGTCGCTGCCCAGGCGCAGGCGATGCTCTTTGATCGCGTTGCCGTCGCCGCGCACATCCTGCAGGCCGAACGGCAAGGTGGGTTCATCGACATCACCGAGCATCTCGCAAAAGAACGCTTCGTGCTCCTGCTCGCTCACACCCAAGCGCGCCTGCGCCACGTAGTTGCGGTACGGCATCGGCGGCGCCGTTGGGGCTTGGTGGCCGAGCAAGTGGCCCTGCATTTCGCGCAGCACCACGTCGAATGCGGTGTGGTCGAGGGCGATATGGTGATAGAGCAACACCACCACCACACGCTGATTGGCCGGGTCCTGGGCGTACTTCAAGCTGATCAAGGGTGCCTGACTGATGTCCAGGCGATAGCGTCGCGCATCGAAACGCGCATGCAAGCCGGCCAGTACATCACCTTGCAGGTGCAGCTCTTCAAGCGGCAATTGAGCCTGACGCCACACCACTTGCAGCGGTTGCGCCAGGCCTTCCCAGACCACGCCGGTGCGCAGGATGTCATGGCGATTGATGACCTGTTGCAGCGCCTGGGTGAAGGCATTCAGGCGCTCGATGCTGTCGAAAGCCAGGTGCGATTGCAGCAGGTACGGGTCGCCCTGCTCGGCGGTGATGTAGTGGTAAAGAATGCCCTCCTGCAACGGCGCCAGTGGGTAGATGTCCTGCACATTGGCGGCGCCACCGGGTACGCGGCTGACGACCTCGTCGAGGGTTGCTGGGTCCAGATCCACCAACGGCAACATGTCCGGGGTGATGCGCTGGCAGTCGGCGGCGATGCGGTTGGCGGGCACCGAAACTTCGCGACCACTGCCCACGGCAGCGGCCAACGCTGCGAGGGTTGGCTGGCTGAACAACACACGCACATCGGCGCTGAGGCCGACCTGGCGCATGCGTTCGATCAGGCTGACAGCCAGTAACGAATGGCCGCCCAGTTCGAAGAAGTGGTCATGGCGGCCGACTTGCTCCACCTGCAACACCTCGGCCCAGATCCGCGCCAGGGCGGTCTCCACTGAACCTTCAGGCGCTGCATAGTCGCGGCTCAGCAACGCCGACTGATCAGGTTGCGGCAGGGCCTTGCGGTCCAGCTTGCCGTTGGCGGTCAGCGGCAGCGTGTCGAGTTTGACGTAGGCCGCCGGCACCAGCGCTTCGGGCAGCTGCGCTTGCAGTTGCGCACGCAGGGTTTCAATCGCCAGCGGGTAGTGTTCGGTGAACCAGGCCACCAGACGGCCCTCGCGCACCAGCACCACCGCTTCGGCGATGCCGTCGAGTGCCGCCAGGCGGCTTTCGATTTCGCCGAGTTCAACGCGCACGCCGCGCACTTTGACTTGGTCGTCGTTACGGCCCAGGTACTCGATATTGCCGTCAGGCAACCAGCGCGCCAGGTCGCCGGTGCGGTACATGCGCCCGCTGTTAAACGGGTCTTGCAGGAAGCGTTCGGCGGTCAAGTCCTGGCGGTTCAAATAACCCCGCGCCACACCGCTGCCGCCCACATACAGCTCACCGGCAACGCCCACCGGCACTGGGCGCAGTTGCGCATCCAGCACGTACACGCGGGTATTGGCGATAGGCTGGCCGATATGCAACGCCTGCCCGGCGCGCACACGGCCGGAGGTGGCGACCACCGTAGCCTCGGTAGGCCCGTAGTTGTTGACCACTGCAAAGCGCCGCTCCTGGGCAAACTGACGCAGGCGATCACCGCCGATCAACAGGATGCGCAAGGTCGGGTGGTGCAGGTTCTGGCTGAAGGCGTACTCGGCGACGGGTGTGGGCAGAAAGCTCACGTGCAGCGGTTGCGCCATCCACCAGGCGAGCAATTCGTCGATAGTTTCATTGCCCACGTGCGCGGGCGGCAGGTGCAGGGTGGCGCCTGCGCAGAGTGCCGGCCAGACCTCCCAGGCCATCGCGTCGAAACCAAACCCGGCGACGCTGCTGGTGTGGCTGCGCGTGTCCAGGCCGAAGGCTTCGCAGTGCCAGTGCACCAGGTTTTCCACCGTGCGGTGTTCCACCATCACACCTTTGGGCTGGCCGGTGGAGCCGGAGGTGTAGATCACGTAGGCCAGGTGTGCCGGGGTCAGGGTAGCCACCCGCGGGTTGCTGACGGGGTGGTGTTGCAGGCGCTCGTCGAACAGGTCGACAGCAGCATGCGCGCCCAACAGGTCGCGGGTGCTTGCCTCGGCCAATACCGCTGCCGGAGCGCTGTCCTGCAGCAAGTAGGCGATACGCTCGGCGGGGTAAGCCGGGTCGATGGGCACGTAGCCTGCGCCGGCTTTGAGAATGCCCAGCAGACCCACCAGCATCTGCGGGCCACGACGGCAGCAGATCGCCACGCGATCATCCGGCTGCACGCCGAGCGCCAGCAGGTGGTGCGCCAACTGGTTGGCGCGCTGGTTGAGTTGCTGATAGGTCAGAACTTCGCCGTCTTGCTGCACGGCAATCGCATGGGGTTGGCGTTCGACCTGGGCTTCCAAGGCGCCATGCACGGTATGCCCGGTGGGGAAGTCGGCGGCGGTCGCGTTGAATTCACGCAGCAGGGTTTCGCACTCCGCCTGGGGCAGAACAGGCAGTTGGTTGAGCGCGGTTTTCGCCGCGCTTTCCAAGGCCGCAACCAGCTGCTCCACGGCGCTGTGCATGTAGCCACACAGGCGCTGGGCGCCGATCTGCGGCAGCGCCAGCACACTCAGGCCAAAACCTGCGCCAAAGTCATCGACGCTGAGGGTCAGCGGGTAGTTGCTGCGTTCCTCACCGCCCAGCAGCTGCACACCTTCCCAGATGCCCTGGCCGTCGCGGGCCATTTCACCGGGCGTGCTGTGGCGGTAATTGAGCAAGGCGCTGAACAACGGCACGGCCGTCGATACGCCACTGCAACGCTGGGCGAGCGCCAGGGACGCGTGCTCGTGACCGAGCAATGCACTCAGCCGCGCATGGGTGGCCTTGACCGCAACGGCGGCGCTGGCGCCCACATCGACGCGCAGCGGCAAGGTGTTGATGAACATGCCCAACGCGCGATCAGCGCCCTCGCCGGCCTGCATGCGGCCCATCAATACGGTGCCGAACACCACGTCGTCACGCCCGGACACCAACCCCAGCACTTGCGCCCAGGCCAGGTGCATCAGGCTGGCCGCGCTGACGCCCAACACCCGCGCCTGTTCACGCACACGCACCGCCAGCGCCGCGTCCAGCTGCCGCTCGGCTTCTTCGATAGCGCGGCCGTCGCCCTGCACATCCTGCACGCCAAACGGCAAGGTCGGCTCATCGACATCAGCGAGCATCTCGCGGAAGAACTGCTCATGCTCAGCCACGCTGACACCCAGGCGGGCCTGGGCGACATAGTTGCGAAACGGTGCCGCTGCGGGCAACGCATCGGCCTGGTTGAACAGGAACGCGCGCATCTCCTGGCCGACCACTTCCATGGCGGTATGGTCGAGTGCCAAGTGATGGAACAACAGGATCGCCGCGACTCGGTTATTCGCCGAGTCCTGGGCGTAGACCATGCGCAGCAGCGGCGCCTGGGTGATGTCCAGCCGGTAGTGGCGAGCATCGAAGCGTGTGTGCAGCTGTTCAAGGATGCCGCCGTCGGCTGGGTCCAGGGCGACTTCCTGCACCACCAACTGCGCGTCACGCCAGACCACTTGCACCGGGCTGTCCAAGCCTTCCCAGACCACGCCGGTGCGCAGGATGTCGTGACGGGCCACGACCTGTTGCAGCGCGCCCATGAACGCGTGCAAACGCTCAAGGCTGTCGAACGCCATGCGCGATTGCAGCAGGTACGGGTCGCCCTGCTCGGCGCTGATATGGTGATAGAGAATGCCTTCCTGCAACGGCGCCAGCGGGTAGATATCCTGCACATTCACCGCGCCGCCCGGCACCGTGGCGACAATACGGTCGATAGCTGCCTGGCCGAGCGGCACCAGAGGCAGCATGGACGGCGTAATCTGCGTGCAGCCCGAAGGAATGCCATTCACCGGCACCACAACTTCACGCCCGCTGCCCACCGCCGCCGCCAGCGCCGCCAGGCTTGGCTGGCTGAACAGTGCGCGCACGTCACAGCTCAGGCCGACTTGGCGCATGCGTTCAATCAGGCTCACCGCGAGCAGCGAATGCCCGCCCAACTCGAAGAAATGATCATGGCGCCCCACGCGTTCAAGCTTGAGCACGTCCTGCCAGATCTGCGCCAGCAGGGTTTCCACCTCGCCTTGCGGTGCTTCAAACTCGCGACTGCTCAGCGCGTCTACGCTGGGGGCCGGCAACGCTTTACGGTCAATCTTGCCATTGGCCGTCAGCGGCAAATGCGCCAGCGGCACATACGCCGACGGCAGCATGTAGTCCGGTAATTGGCCTTGCAGATGCGCGCGCACGCTGTCGATGCCGACGGGTTCGCCAGCCCAGGTGAAATACGCCACCAGGCGCTTGTCGCCCGGCACGTCCTCACGCGCCAGCACCACCACGTCGTGGATGCCCGCACAGGTCGCCAGGCGCGCTTCGATCTCACCCAGTTCAATGCGGAAACCACGGATTTTGACCTGATCGTCATTGCGCCCAAGGCACTCAAGCAAGCCGTCCGCCGTCCAGCGACCGAGGTCGCCGGTGCGGTACATCAAGGCGCCTGGGTTGAACGGGTCTTGCACGAATTTCTCAGCGGTCAGCTCAGGCCGGTTCAGATACCCCTTGGCCACGCCGTCGCCGCCGATGCAAATTTCACCGCTCACCCCCAGTGGCACCGGCTGCTGCCAAGCATCCAACAGATAGATTTGCGTGTTGGAAATCGGCCGCCCCACGGGCACGCTGTCGGCGTCATTGGCAATCGCGCGCACCTCATAGGTGGTGGCGTAAGTGGTGGTTTCCGTTGGCCCGTAACAATGCACCAAACGCAACTCGGGCGCCTGCGCCAACAGACTGCGGAACGCCGCCGGGTCGGCACGCTCACCGCCGCACAGCAGGATGCGCAGGCCGGCCAACGCCTCAGGAATCATCTGCACGTATTGGTTGAACAGCGCCGTGGTGACAAACAGCACCGTCGCACCCTCCAAGGCTTCACCGAATGCCGCCGGGTCGAGCAAGGTGGCGTGGTCGATCACCTGCACCTGGCCGCCATTGAGCAACGCGCCCCACACGTCCATGGTGCTGGCGTCGAACGCCGGGTTGGAGGCGAAGGCCACACAGTCCGCGGCGTTGAAGTCGGCGTAACCGTTGTTGAGCACCAGCCGCGTGATACCGCGATGCGGCACTTGCACACCTTTGGGTGCGCCGGTGGAGCCGGAGGTGTACATGATGTACGCCACGCTTTCCGAGGACTGGACCCGCTCAGGGTTGCGCGGCGATTGCGCGTCCAGGTTCAGGTCGGCCAGGCTATTGAGTACCCGATGCGCGCCGCTGTCCTGCACGATGAACGCCTGGCGCTCAACCGGCGCATTGACGTCCAGCGGCACATACACCGCCGCGCACTTGAGGATCGCCAGCTGGCACACGAGTAAATCCAGGCAGCGCGGCAGTGCAATCGCCACGCTTTCACCCGGCTGCACGCCTTGGTTGATCAGGTGATGAGCCAGGCGATTGGCGCGGCGGTTGAGGTCGCGATAGCTCAAGGATAACGCGCCATGCACCGCCGCCACGGCTTCGGGACGCGCCAGCGCCTGGGCTTCGAACAGTTGCTGCACGGTGAGCTGCGAGGGGTAGTCGCGGGCGGTGGCGTTGAACGCCACCAGCAGTTGGTGGCGTTCGGCGGCCGGCAGAATCGACACCGCCTGCAAGGGCGTGGTCGGCGCTTGTTGCAGCGCGGTCATCAAGTGCTGCAATGCGGTGAGCATGTACTCGCCCACGCGCTGTACATCCAGCATGGCCAGGCCTTGTACCGTCAGCGAAAAACCTGCGCCCAGGTCATCGACGCTGAGCACCAGCGGGTAGTTGCTGCGTTCTTCGGAACTGAGAATTTCGATACCAGAGGCGGCAAACGGGCTGTCTCCCGGGGCTTCACCCGGCGCGCTGTGACGGTAGTTGAGCAAGGTGCTGAACAACGGCAACGACCCCGGTACGCCACTGCAACGCTGGGCCAGTGACAGCGAGGCATGTTCATGCCCGAGCAACTGCGCCAGGCGCGCGTGGGTGGCGCGCACGCCGGCTTGTACGCTGACGGCGCCCAGGCGAACGCGCAGCGGCAAGGTATTGATGAACATCCCCAGCGCACGGTCGGCGCCCTTGCCGCCTTGCATGCGGCCCAGCAACACGGTGCCGAACACCACGTCCTGCTGGCCGGAAACCTGCGCCAATACCTGGGCCCAGGCCAGGTGTACCAGGCTGGCGGTGCTCACACCGAGTTGCCGCGCCTGTTCACGCAGGCCGTGACTGAGCGCCGCTGGCAACGGCAAGTGCGCCTCGACGATGCCGCTGCCGTCGCCATTTACATCCTGCAAGCCGAACGCTAACGTCGGCTCGTCGATATCGCCGAGCATGTCGCTGAAGAACGCTTCGTGTTGCGCCTGGGTAACCCCCAGACGCGCCTGGGCTACGTAGTTGCGGTACTGCACCGCGTCCGGCAGGTGCGCGCTGTTTCCGGCCAGGCTGGCGCTCATTTCTTCGACCAGCACTTGCAAGGCGGTATGGTCGAGCAGGATGTGGTGCAGCAGCAAAATGCCGACGTAGCCGCTCGACTGTTGCGCGTAGCCAAAATGCATCAGCGAGGCGCGGGACAGATCGAGGCGATAATGGCGTGGGTCGAAGCGTTGTTGCAGCTGTGCCAAGGCTTCACCACCCTGTACGTCGACACGTTCCACGGCCAATGGCGCTTGGCGCAGCACCACTTGCACCGGCTCATCCAGGCCCTCCCAGAGGATGCAGGTGCGCAAGATGTCATTGCGTTCGATCACGCTGTGCAACGCGCGGATAAACGCATCCACCGCCGCTTGGTCAGCGAAGCTGAACTGCACTTGCAACACGTAGGGGTCGCCCTCGGTGGTTGCCAGGTGGTGGTAAAGAATGCCCGCCTGCAGGGGCGCCAGGCCGTAGATGTCCTGCACGTTGGCGATGCCGCCGGGCACAGTCTTGAGGATGTGGTCGATGGCGGCCTGGTCCAGCTCCACCAGCGCCAGCATGTCCGGCGTGATGCGCTCGCTCGTCTCGCTGATCAGGTTGGCCGGAACCTGCACTTCCTGCTGCCCGCCCACCGCTGCGGCAAGTGCAGCCAGCGTGGGTTGACCGAACAGCACGCGCACATCGGCGCTCAAGTCCACCTGGCGCATGCGTTCGATCAGCTTGACCGCCAGCAGTGAGTGCCCGCCAAGTTCGAAGAAATTGTCGTCGCGGCCGACCTTGTCGAGCTTCAATAGCGCCTGCCAGATCGCAGCGATGGCGGTTTCGACTGCACCTTGCGGGGCGGCATAGTCACGTCGCGCCAGCGCGTCGGCATCCGGTGCGGGCAACGCCTTGCGGTCGAGTTTGCCGTTGGTGGTCAGCGGGAATTTATCCAGCAGTACAAACGCGCTGGGCACCATGTACTCGGCCAGGCTCAGCAGCAGGTGGTCACGCAGTTCGGCTGCACCGATGTCACGCTCGGCGATCACATAAGCCACCAGGCGCTTGTCACCCGGCGCGTCTTCACGGGCGATCACCACGGCGTCACGCACGCCGCTGGCGGTGGCCAGGCGTGCTTGGATTTCACCCAGTTCGATACGGAAACCACGGATCTTCACTTGGTCGTCGTTACGCCCCAGGTACTCGACGTTACCGTTAGCCAGCAAGCGGCCAAGGTCGCCGGTCTTGTACATGCGCAAACCGGTGGCCGGGTCGGCCAGGAAGCGTTCGGCGTTGAGCGCGTCACGGTTCAGGTAACCGCGCGCCACGCCGGCACCGCCGACGTACAGCTCGCCTGCCACGCCGATCGGCAGCGGCTCGCGGCGCTCATCGAGCACGTACAGCTGCAGGTCGGGAATGCGCACGCCAATCGGGCTGAGGCCGACCAACTGCGCGTCCGCCGCCTCCAGCGCGCGATAGGTCACGTGCACGGTGGTTTCGGTGATGCCGTACATGTTCACCAGTTGCGTACCGGCGTTGATGGCGCGGGCGTACCAGGGTTTGAGCATGCCCGGTTCCAGCGCTTCGCCGCCGAAAATCACCTGGCGCAGGGAATGCACCTGCGAGCTCTGCGCCTGGGCCGCAATCAACTGGCGAAACGCGCTGGGCGTCTGGTTGAGGATGCTCACGCCGGCCTCACAGATCAGCGCGTAGCACTCATCCGGCGAGCGGCTGACCAGTTGCGGCACGATCAGCAATTGGCCGCCGTGCATCAGCGCGCCCCAGATCTCCCACACGGAGAAGTCGAACGCAAAGGAATGGAACAGCGCCCACACATCGTTGCGGTTGAAGCCGAACCAGTGGTCAGTGGCGCTGAACAGCCGTGCGACCTGGCGGTGTTCGATCATCACGCCTTTGGGCAGGCCGGTGGAACCAGAGGTGTAGATCACGTAGGCCAGGCTGGCGGGGCTGAGAGGGATGCGCGGGTTGACGATGGGCTCGCTACCGAGGCTATTAAGGTCGATTTGCGCCAGCTCGCCCACCAAGTGGCGGGTGTTGTCTTGCACCAGCACGGCCAGCGGTTGGCTGTCGGCCAGGGTGTAGGCGATGCGTTCCAGCGGGTAAGCCGGGTCAATCGGCACATAACCGGCGCCGGCTTTGAGGATGCCCAGCAGGCCGATGATCATTTCCGGGCCACGCTCTACGCAGATGGCCACGCGGTCATCCGGACTCACGCCTTGGGCGAGCAGGCGGTGGGCGACCTGGTTGGCGCGTTCGTTGAGTTGGCGGTAGGTGAGGCACAGATGCTCGAAGCGCAAGGCGATGGCTTCAGACTGGGCGGCGGCGTGGGTTTCGACGCAACGGTGGATCAGGGCGGTGTCGGTGTAGTGCGCGGGGCTTTGGTTGAGGCTGTGCAGCAGGTGGTGGCGCTCAGTGTCGGGCAGGATGTTCAGGCCGCAGAGCGGCTGATCCGGTCGATGTTCCAAGGCATCGGCCAGGCTTTCCAGCGCGGTATGCAGGTAACCGGCGACACGTTGCGCGTCGATGGACGCGTCGACCATCACCGTCAGCGCAAACTCTTCACCCAGATCATCCACGTTGACGGTCAGCGGGTAGTTAGTGCGCTCCTCGGCGCCCAGCACCTGGATGCCTTCGGCCACGTCGATGACGGCGGCCATGTCGGTGGCGGCGCTGTGGCGGTAGTTGAGCATCGCGCTGAACAGTGGCGTGGGTGCGGCTACACCGCTGCAACGCTGGGCCAGTGCCAGCGAGGCATGTTCGTGATTGAGCAAGGTGGTCAGGCGCTCATGGGTGGCTTTGACCCCGGCGCGCACGCCCTGCTCGCCCACATCCACGCGCAGCGGCAAGGTGTTGATGAACATGCCCAAGGCGCGGTCACCGCCCTCGCCTGCACCCATGCGGCCAAGCATCACGGTGCCGAACACCACGGCGTCGCGACCAGACACCACGCCCAACACGCGCGCCAGGGCCAGGTGCATCATGCTCGCCACGCTCACGCCCAGCGGTCGTGCCAGGCGGCGCAGGCGGCGGCTGAGTGCGCTGTCGACGAGCACGCGCGCTTCGTTGATGCCCTGGCCATCGCCCTGCACATCCTGCAAACCGAACGGCAAGGTTGGCTCATCGATATCCGCCAGCATCGCGCGGAAGAACGCCTCATGCGCCTGCTCACTGACGCCATGGCGCACCTGGGCGATGTAGCTGCGAAACGCAACCGGCTCACCGGCCTGGGCTTGCTCACCGGCCAGGTACAGCTGGATTTCATGGCGCACCACATCGAGGGCGGTGTGGTCGAGAATGGTGTGGTGGAACAGCAGCATCGCCACCACGCGCTGGTTGGCCGGGTCGTCGGCAAACACCAGGCGCAGCAGCGGCGCCTGGCCCAGGGCCATGCGGTAGGTGCGGGCGTCGTAGCGTGCCAGCAACTGGGCCAGGGCGTCACCGCCGTTCAAATGGGCTTCTTCGCAAGCCAGGGTCGCCTTGCGCCACACCACTTGCAACGGCTCGTCGAGGCGCTCCCAGACCATGGACGTACGCAGGATATCGTGGCGGTCGATCACCCATTGCAGCGCTTGCGCGAAGGCGTGGTGGCGTGCGCGGCTGTCGAATACAAACTGCGCGTGCAGCACGTAAGGGTCGCCCTGCTGCGCCGAAAGATGGTGGTAGAGCATGCCTTCTTGCAGCGGCGCCAGCGGGTAGATGTCCTGCACGTTCGCCGCGCCGCCGGGGATGGCGGCGACGATGCGGTCGATGGCCGGTTGATCGAGGTTGACCAGTGGCAGCATGTCCGGGGTGATCCGATAGGCCGGGCTCAGCCAGTCGCCGCCGTGCTCGGCCACCCACTCAAGCAGGCGGGGTTTGTGGGCGATCAGTTGATCCCACAGCGCGTCATCCAGCGCTTCGTCGTCGCCCAGGATGATCAGGTCGCCCTCTTCCAGTTGCAGACGGATCGCGTGGGTGGAAATCGCTGCCAATAATTCGCTGAACTGCATGGGGGTAACCTGCTGAAAAGTCACGGTTGAGGAGAAAGTCCGTTTTCATCTGCCGCTTGCATAGGGTGTGCTGGGCGCCCTGAAAAAACTGCGGGCGCAGCCGGGGGCCTGAAGAGGCTTCCAGCAGGCTTGGAAAATTAAGGGATTTGGCAGGTAGGGGGTGACATGGGAAGCGGGGACAAGCGGGAATCAAGCAGGGTTCACTTTTATTGCAGTTACACGGCGTCGATATGCCGATAGTCCAGGTGCAATTGCAGCGCCAGCTGTTTGGCCCGGCCGAGAGTGATCGGCCCGCGCTCGATATCCACCAGCACACCCGGGCAATCGAGCAGCGGCAGGCCGTCGATAGCCTTGAGCCGCCCATCGGTAATCACCAGCAAACGCTGCTGCTCGGCGGGGTAACGCTGGCGCCGCGCGTGCAGCCACTGCCCGGCTTCGGACAAGGCCGCCAGCAACGGCGTGCCGCCGCCGGCGCCGAGCTGAGCGAGCCAACCGGCCAAGCCTTTGGCGGCCTTGAGGCCCTGCACTTGCCACTTCGGCGAGTGGCCGCTGGCCGTGAGTAACGCCATGCGCGCGCGTTGCCGGTAAGCGTCATCAAACAACTGGGCGAGCAGGCCTTTGGCGTCGGTCAACGCGCCATGGCGCCGCGTGGACGCCGAGGCGTCGACGATCACCAGCCACAACTCATGGGCCGCGCGGTTGCGCAGGTGGAACAGTAGATCCTCACGGCACTGCGGCCGGCCGCCGAGCAAGGTGCCGGGCCAGTTGATCGCGCCGTGTTTGGCGCTGCGCGCCTTGCCGTGCCTGCCTTTGTCCAGTCGCCCCGCCTTGGGCCGGGCATCCGCCCCCGCGTCAGGTCGGGGGCGAATGCCTAGGGCTTTTTTGGCCAGGTGGGTACTTCCCGGCGTGCGCCCGTGGGCAAGGCCGGCGCGGGCATGTCGCCCCACTGGCCCTGGCCAGGTGAAGTGTCTGAAGCCTGGGGCGCCTGGCCTTGATTGGGCGGGCTTGCCGGCGGGGTTTGCGCTTGACGACGATGGCGCAAGGCAAACTCGGCCACCGCTTCGATGTCTTCCTCGGCGATGGCGGTAGCGCCACGCCAGGCCGCATGGGCGCGGGCGCCGCGCAACCAGACGAGGTCAGCGCGCAAGCCATCGACCCCGGCGGCAAAACAGCGCTCGGTGATCTGTGCCAG
The DNA here is from genome assembly GCF_022648765.1 of Pseudomonas sp. ArH3a. Classification (NCBI taxonomy): domain Bacteria; kingdom Pseudomonadati; phylum Pseudomonadota; class Gammaproteobacteria; order Pseudomonadales; family Pseudomonadaceae; genus Pseudomonas; species Pseudomonas sp. ArH3a. Next base: position 2,999,812 of record NZ_CP080330.1, on the reverse strand, counting down.
CGCCTGGTCATCCAGCTCAATGCCGTCGAGCTGTGCTCGCGCCTGGGTGCAGCGTTCACGCAAGGCGGCTTGCGGCTCGGCCCACTGCGTGCAGAACGCGGCGGGATCGCTGTCGAAATCCAGCCGGCGCCGGATGATTTTCCCGCGCTCGGTGGGCAGCGTTTGCCCGCTTAATGCCACGTTGAAACCGAAACGGTCGAGCAGCTGCGGGCGCAACTCCCCCTCCTCCGGGTTCATGGTGCCGATCAACACAAAACGTGCCGAGTGGCGATGGGAAATGCCATCGCGCTCGATCAGGTTGGTGCCGCTGGCGGCCACATCCAGCAGCAGGTCCACCAAGTGGTCGGGCAGCAAGTTGACTTCATCGACGTACAACACGCCGCCATCGGCCTTGGCCAGTACGCCGGGGGAAAACTGCGCACGGCCTTCGCCCAGTGCGGCGTCCAGGTCCAGGGTGCCGACCAGGCGTTCTTCGGTGGCGCCCAACGGCAAAGTGACGAACTGACCACTGGCGAGCAGGTCCGCCAGGCCACGTGCCAGGGTGGACTTGGCCATGCCGCGCGGGCCTTCGATCAGCACACCGCCGATTTTCGGGTCGATGGCGGTGAGGCACAGCGCCAGTTTCAGGTCGTCGGCGCCGACCACGGCGGACAGTGGGAAATGTGGAATATCAGTCATGCACGTTCTCGTTAAATTCTGCGGCACAGGTAATTTCCTGTGGGCGGCCTTGTTGTGGCTAGCCTGCTTGTTGTGGCTGCCGCTTGTTGTGGCGCGCTAGCTGCCTTCTTCTATGTCCAACAACAGGTTTTCCAACGCCTCGCGATAGGCGCCCGGCTCTTGCCACATGCCACGCTGCTGGGCTTCGAGCATGCGCTCGGTCATGTCGCGCAGGGCATCGGGGTTGTGCTGCTGCACAAAGGCCCGGGTGTCAGGATCGAGCAGGTACGCGTCAGCGAGCAAGGCGTATTGGTGATCATCGATCAGTGCGGTGGTGGCGTCGAACGCGAACAGGTTGTCCACGGTTGCGGCCATTTCGAACGCACCTTTATAGCCATGACGCTTCACGCCGTCGATCCACTTGGGGTTGGCGGCGCGGGAACGGATCACCCGGTTCAGCTCTTCCTTCAAGGTGCGGATCTTCGGCAAGTCGGGCTGGCTATGGTCGCCATGGTAGCTGGCGGCCTTATCGCCGCTCAGGGTTTCCACGGCGGCGAGCATACCGCCCTGGAATTGGTAATAGTCGTTGGAGTCGAGCAAGTCGTGCTCGCGGTTGTCCTGGTTTTGCAGGACCGCCTGCACCTGGCTCAGGCGCTGGGCGAACTGTTCGCGGGCAGCGGTGCCTTCATCGGAACCACCGTAGGCGTAGCCACCCCAGTTCAAGTAGACCTCGGCCAAGTCCTCGCGGCTCTGCCACAGACGACCGTCAATCGCGCCCTGCACGCCCGCGCCATACGCCCCCGGCTTGGCGCCAAAGATGCGCCAGCCGGCTTGTTTGGCTGCGGCTTCTGCGTCCAGGCCCGAGAGGCGCAAGGCCTCACGCTCACTGCGCACCTTGGCCGCCAGCGGGTTCATATCATCCGGTTCATCCAGGGCCGCCACCGCCTGCACCGCCGCATCGAACAGGCGGATCAGGTTGGCGAACGCGTCACGGAAGAACCCGGACACGCGCAGCGTCACGTCAACACGCGGGCGGTCGAGCAAACTGATCGGCAGGATCTCAAAGTCATCCACCCGCTGGCTGCCCGTGGCCCAGACCGGGCGCACGCCCATCAACGCCATGGCCTGGGCGATGTCGTCGCCGCCGGTGCGCATGGTGGCCGTGCCCCAGACCGACAGGCCGAGCTGACGCAAGTGATCGCCATGGTCTTGCAGGTGCCGTTCAAGGATCAGGTTGGCGGATTGGAAGCCAATGCGCCAGGCCGTGGTGGTGGGCAGGTTGCGCACGTCCACGGTAAAGAAATTGCGCCCGGTGGGCAGCACATCCAGGCGCCCGCGACTTGGCGCGCCGCTGGGGCCGGCCGGTACGAAAAGGCCGCTCAAAGCATCCAGCAAACCGCGCATTTCCGCCGGCCCGCACGCGTCCAGGCGTGGCGCGACGACGATGCGCAGGCTCTCAATGACCGACTTCACATCCTCCCAACCGGGCTCTTCAAGTTGCTCAAGCGGCCCTTCCAGCGCTTGCTCGATCAAACGCGCGGCATACAACTCCAGGCGCTCGCGGGTATCACCGGCGGTGCGCCAGCGCTGTTGATCGATTTGCTGCAACACCTCGGGGCGGCGCCCGGTCCAGGGCTCGGCCAGCGCACAATCAAGCGGGTCAAAACCCAGCTCGAAGGCCTTGGCCAATACGCGCAGCAAACTCGATTGCGGGCCACGGCCATCGCCGCGCGGGATGCGCAGCAAGGCCAGCAAGGTGTCGATGCGCAAGCGGCCTTCGGGCGACTCGCCAAAGATATGCAGGCCGTCGCGGATCTGCGACTCCTTCAAGTCGCACAGGTAGGTGTCCAGGCGCGGCAGCCAGACCGCCGCGTCGGCGTCGTTATCCAGCTCAAGTTCCTGGTCGATACGGGTCTCGCGCACCAGCTTGAGGATGTCTTTTTGCAGTTCGAGCGCGCGGCGCGGGTCGAGCAATTGCGCCTCATAATACTCGTCCGCCAACAGCTCAAGATTGCGCAGCGGGCCGTAGGTTTCGGCGCGGGTCAGCGGCGGCATCAAGTGGTCGATGATCACCGCCTGGGTGCGGCGCTTGGCCTGGGCGCCCTCACCCGGATCGTTGACGATAAACGGGTAAATGTTCGGCAGCGGCCCGAGCAGCGCATCAGGCCAGCAGTTTTCCGACAGCCCCACGCCTTTGCCCGGCAGCCATTCGAGGTTGCCGTGCTTGCCTACGTGGATCACGGCGTGGGCGCCGTAGGTGTGGCGCAACCAGAAGTAGAACGCCAGGTAGCCGTGAGGCGGCACCAGGTCCGGGTCGTGGTACACCGCGCTGTGGTCGACCTGATAACCGCGCGCCGGCTGGATGCCGACGAAGGTCAGGCCAAAACGCAGGCCGGCGATCATCAGGCGGCCGTCGCGGCACATCGGGTCGGTGTGGGGTGCGCCCCAGCGCTCCAGCACGGCTTGGCGATTGGCTTCGGGCAAGCGCTTGAACAGCGCCTCGTAATCATCCAGGCCCAGGCTTTGATGGCACGGGCGCAGGTCGAGGCTGTCGAGGTCGTTGGTCACGCCACCGAGCAATTCGTGGATCAGGGCGGTGCCGCTGTCGGGCAACTCACGGGGCAGCGGATAGCCTTCGGCTTGCAGCGCGCGCAGGATATTCAGCGCCGCCGCCGGCGTATCCAGACCCACGCCGTTGCCGATACGGCCGTCGCGGGTCGGGTAGTTGGCGAGGATCAGCGCGATGCGTTTATCCGCGTTCGGCACCCGCGCCAGTTCGACCCAACGGCGTGCCAGCTCAGCGACGAAATCCATGCGCTCGGGCGCGGCGCGGTAGCACACCACGTCGGACTGGCTGCGCTCGCTGCGCCAGGCCAGGTCCTTGAAGCTGATCGGGCGGCTGATAATGCGCCCGTCCAGCTCCGGCAAGGCGATGTGCATCGCCAAGTCGCGCGGGCCGAGGCCTTGTTCGCTGGCCTCCCAGCCGGGCTGGTTGTCCTGGGCGCAAATTGCCTGGATTACCGGGATATTGCGGCGAAACGGGCGCAAATGCGGCGCTTCGGGGCTGGATTGGGCAAACCCGGTGGTGTTCAGAATCACCGCCGCCTGCACTTCATCCAGCAAGTCCTCGACCACCGTCAGGCAGCCAGGCTCTTTCAAACTGGCCACCGCCATCGGCAACGGGTTAAGGCCCGCCGCCTGCAAGCGCTGGCAGAACACATCGATAAAACCGGTATTGGCCGCCTGCAGGTGCGAGCGGTAAAACAGTACCGCAGCCACGGGGAAATCCGGCTGCCAATCCGCCTGCCAATCATTCAGGCGTGCGTTGGCTATGTGCGGGTGATAAATCGCGGTGCGCGGCAAGGTTTGCGGCTCGGCCCAGGCGTAGTCGCGGCCCAGGTAGCGGCTTGCCAAACAGCGATAAAAATCCAAGGCATTGCCCAGCCCGCCCTGGCGCAGGAAGTGCCAGAGGCGATCACGATCGTCTACGCCTACGGTGCTGAGGCTGCTGAGTTCCGGGTCCGGGCGGTCATCGCCCGGCACCAGGATCAGTTGCACGCCGCGCTCGGCCAATTCCACCAGGCGCTCGATGCCGTAGCGCCAGTAACCGATGCCGCCGTGCAGCGAAATCAGGATGACCTTGGCGTGGCGCAGCACCTCATCGACGTACAGGTCGACCGAGGCGTGGTTTTGCACCTGCATCGGGTTGGCCAGGCGAACGCTTGGGTAGTCGTCGGGCAGCTGTTGAGCCGCTTCGGCCAACAACGCCAGGCTGGAATCACCGCTGCACAGGATCACCAGTTCAGCGGGGGTTTGGCCTAAGTCGGCAATATTGTCGTCGGAGACGAAACCACCGGGCTGGGTCCTGAGCAGGTGCATGGGTTAAACGCTGAGCGCTGCGCGCAGCTGCGCTTCGAGGCCCGCCGCGTCCAGTTCCTGACCGATCAGCACCAGGCGCGTGATGCGTGCTTCGTCGGCGCCCCAGGCACGGTCAAAGTGCTTGTCGAAACGCGTACCCACGCCCTGGATCAGCAGGCGCATCGGCTTGTTCGGGATCGCGGCGAAACCTTTGACGCGCAGGATGCCGTGCTGCACCACCAACTGAGTCAAGGCGTCGAGCAGCAACGCTTCGTCGGCTTGCGGCAGGTCGATGGAGATGGAGTCGAAGGCGTCGTGATCGTGGTCATGCTCGCCTTCATCGTCGTGGTGATGGTCGTGGTGGCTGTGGCGGCCGTCGATGTGTTCTTCGGAGCCGGCGCCCAGGCCGATCAGCACGTCCAGCGGCAGGCGACCGCTGCTGGCTTCGATGACCTTCACGGCGGGCGGCAGCTCTTCGGCGACTTCCAGGCGCACGCGGGCCAAGTCTTCAGGGCTGATCAGGTCGGCTTTGTTGAGGATCACCAGGTCAGCGCTGGCCAGTTGGTCGGCGAACAGCTCGTGCAGCGGCGATTCGTGATCCAGATTCGGGTCGAGTTTGCGCATGGCGTCGACCTGGTCCGGGAACGCCGCAAAAGTGCCAGCGGCCACGGCTGGGCTGTCGACCACGGTGATCACTGCGTCAACGGTGCAGGCACTGCGGATTTCCGGCCACTGGAAGGCTTGTACCAGCGGTTTTGGCAGGGCCAGGCCGGAGGTTTCGATGAGGATATGGTCGAGGTCGCCGCGACGGGCAACCAGTTCGCGCATCACCGGGAAGAACTCTTCCTGCACGGTGCAGCACAGGCAGCCGTTGGCCAGTTCGTACACGCGGCCGTTGGCTTCTTCTTCGGTGCAACCGATGGAACACTGCTTGAGAATTTCACCGTCGATGCCCAACTCACCGAACTCGTTGACGATCACGGCGATGCGACGGCCCTGGGCGTTGTCGAGCATGTGGCGTAGCAAGGTGGTTTTGCCCGAGCCGAGAAAGCCGGTAACGATGGTGACGGGGAGTTTGGCCAGTGTTTTCATCGGATGCCCTTTGGGGCGGGCATACGGGACGATAGGCCCTGCGACGGCGCGCAGCAGCGGATTTCGTCACCGGATCACCCCGCCCGGTTGAAGTAGAAAATCGGTTGCGAGGCAGGTCTCCTGGCTTGGGGCGTGCGGGTCTTGCGACCGGCGCTGGCTGCGCCTTCCCGCCGTATTGGCAGTGGCGTGGCAGTCAGCTAAACCCTTTACAGTTGCGGGGGCAGCCGCGGCTTGGACCGCGTTCCCTTCTTAGCTTCGGCGTGGGCCGAAGAACCTCGAAGGTGCAAGGCTACGCAGTGCGTGGGGGATGGTCAATGATGGGGTTGGGTTGGTTGGTTGGTTGGTTGGTGTACATATCCGTTCTTGCCGTAACGGCCACTAATGGTTCCGCTCTTACAGCGGCTCACTTTGGAAAAGCCCCAAAGTAAGCAAAGGGCTCTTGCCCCACCACTCGGCACCTCGCCTAGGCTCGGTGTGCCCTCACTCCGGCTTTGGAGCGGGGGCCGCCGCCATGGGCCATCCTTGGCCCATCGCGGCTAAACCGGCGTCCTGCCGGTTTACCCCCGCTCCAAAGCCTGCGTTCGGCCAGCGTGGTTAACGGGGCGCCTCAGATCAAGATCAAAAGCACGGCGGCCTAGTAGCCGACCTGAGTGGTTAGATCAAAAGCAAGCCGAGGCGGCCTGACAGCCGACCTGATCTTGGAAGATGAAACTCAATCAAATGTGGGAGCTGGCTTGCCTGCGATGGCATCGGCTGGTTATGCCTGACACACCGAGGTGCTTGCATCGCAGGCAAGCCAGCTCCCACAGAAAAGCAGAGCACTGCGGTGCTGGCAGCCAAGCCCGCTCCCACAGTTGGATCTCGGTACATCAGACAGAGAGTGTGCTGCTGTGCTTTTGCCCTGCTTTTGCTTCTACCACTCAGGTCGGCTACTAGGCCGCCGTGCTCTTGCTCTTGCTTTTGATCTTGATCTTGATCTTGATCTTGATCTGAGGCGCCCCGTTAACCACGATGGCCGAACGCAGGCTTGAATCCGTGGGTAACCCGGCAGGACGCCGGGTTAGCCGCGATGGGCCAAGGATGGCCCATCGCGGCGGCCCACGGATTCAAGCCGAAGCAACCGTGTCGAAATTCAAGCCATTTCAGCGAAATGCTTTTGATCGCGCACCATCGCATTCAAGATCGTCAGCAGCTTTCTCATGCATGCAACCAGCGCTACTTTCTTCGTCTTTCCTGCAGCAAGCAGATGGTTGTAGAACCTCTCGATCACCGGGTTATGGCTCTTCGAGGACAAGACGGCCATGTAAAGCACACTTCGAACCTCAGCTCGACCACCCCATATCCGTCTACGCCCTTTGTAGAGGCCGCTATCGCAGTTAAAAGGCGCCACACCAACCAAGGCAGCCACTTGTTTGCGATTAACCTTGCCCAGCTCCGGAACCATCGCCAGCAGCGAAAGTGCGAGCACGTTGCCAACACCAGCGACCTCGCGTAGCAAATCATAATTGGCCTTCCAGACCGGGGAAGCCTTGATGGCTTCGTGCAAGTCATCGTCTGTGCTTTTAAGCCGCTTTTGAAGCCAGGTGATATGTGCCTTGATGTCTCTTCGAAGTGCCTTGAATACCGCCTGCTTCAGCCGAGACTCCTCCGCCACGATCATGTCGATGAGTTGGCGGCGTCGAGTGAGTAGATCTGCCAGCTCACGAGTGTGTTCATCTGGCATCTCTCGAATCTCGGGTTTGACCGCCTGGGCAAACTCCGCAATCACCTGGGCATCCAGAGCATCGGTTTTAGCCAACCGACCGGTAGCTTTGGCGAAATCACGCACCTGGCGGGGGTTGACGACAACGACTGGCAGTCCCGCAGCGCAAAGCTCCGCAGCCGCAAGCCGCTCATATCCCCCAGTTGCTTCCAACACCACCAAAACCGGCTCCTGAGCCTTGAGATGTTTAGCTAAACGCTGGATATCTTCTTGAGTATTGAAAAACTGTTCGACTTGGCCAGTGGTGCTGACAAATGAGTCGAGCTTGTTTTTGGAAACATCAATTCCGACAAACGCAGAGTCATGGTCCATGGTGTTTTCCTCACGTCCAACCTTGCAGAATCGGGCTTCGCGCCCTGGCAACCGTTCGGACTAGTTTAGGAAGGAATCTGCTTCGACCCACGCTCACTCACGATCTCGAAATCCGAGGGCATAACGGTCTGAAGCAGATGAAAATCATCTTACAAGGGCACACCGAGCCTAAGCGAGGTGCCGAGTGGTGGGGCAAGAGCCCTTTTGGTTACTTTTGGGGCTCTTTTCCAAAAGTGACCCGCTGTAAGAGCGGAACCCTACGAAGCCGTTGCCGCAGCAACGGATATGTACCCCAAAAAAACTCCCAATTGACTCCCCTCCCACCCCCATGCTCTCCTACACATCTTGTTTCGGGTGCCCTTCACAGGGTGAAACGGGAAACCGGTAAATCATGCATACATGACCAGTCCGGTGCTGCCCCCGCAACGGTAAGCGAGCGAAGCGTCACAGCCACTGTGCCTGCAAGGCATGGGAAGGCGATGCTTTTTAGACCCAGTGTCCCTCGCAAGCCCGGAGACCGGCCCGAAAAATCAGATAACAAACCCGCGGTGGGCGGGCGCTGTTCAGAACCCCGCGTGCCCGGCTCGCGGGGTTTCCATGCGCCCGTTTCACCCTGACACCCAGAAGGGACGCGCCATGTCGATCATCAGCAGCACCTCGCACACCGCCAGCAGCACCACCACCCTGAGCCAACGCCTGACCGCCGCCATCGGTGCGTCGATCCTCGGCGCGTGCCTGGTGTATTTCGCCGGTTTCTCGCATATCGAAGCGGTGCACAACGCCGCCCACGATACCCGCCACAGCGCCGCGTTCCCGTGCCACTGAGACCTGCCGACATGATCAAGCGTATCGCCCAAACCGCAGGCTTCACCGGCTTGCTGGCCGCCCTGTTGCTGACTCTGCTGCAAAGCTTCTGGGTCGCCCCGCTGATTCTGCAGGCGGAAACCTTTGAAAACGCCCCGGCCGCTGCCGAAGTAATACCCCATGAACATGCACAAGGCGCCGCCGCTCACACCCACGACGCGGAAGCCTGGGAGCCGGAAAACGGCTGGCAACGTGTGTTGTCGACTACCGGCGGTAATCTGGTGGTGGCGGTTGGTTTTGCCCTGATGCTGGCCGGTCTCTATACCTTGCGCGCACCGACCCGCACGGCTCAAGGCTTGCTGTGGGGCTTGGCCGGTTACGCGACGTTTGTACTCGCGCCGACCCTGGGCCTGCCGCCGGAGTTGCCGGGCACCGCCGCCGCTGACCTGGCCCAACGTCAGGTCTGGTGGATTGGCACGGCTGCGTCCACCGCTACCGGTATCGCGCTGCTGGTGTTTGGCCGCAGCTGGCTGCTCAAAGTGTTGGGCGTGGCGATCCTGGCCGTGCCGCATCTGATCGGTGCGCCGCAGCCTGAAGTGCATTCGATGCTGGCTCCAGAAGCGTTGGAAGCACAATTCAAAATCGCTTCGCAGCTGACCAACGTCGCCTTCTGGCTGGCCTTGGGTCTGATCAGCGCTTGGCTGTTCCGCCGCAACCGCGACGGTCAATACTCGGCATGACCCTGGTGGTCGGCCTGGGTTGCCAGCGGGGCTGTGATGTTCACACCCTGCTGGGCCTGCTCGACACTGCCCTCGCCGAGGGCAGTATCGAACGCCATCGCATCACCGCGCTGGCCAGTCTTGACCGCAAGCAGAATGAACCTGGGCTGCTCGCTCTAGCAAAGGTGCTGAACCTGCCATTGCACTGTTTCAGCGCCGCACAATTGACGGTTTTTGAACACCGTCTTAGCCACAAATCAGAGGTCGCTTTTGCCCATACCGGCTGTTACGGCATCGCCGAAAGCGCCGCGCTGGCCTTGGCTGAACAGCTCTCCCACGGCCCTGCCCGCCTGCTGATCACGCGCAAAAAAGTCGCCCAGGCCACCTTTGCATTAGCCTGCGCCGACTAAAAACCCGATAATCGCCCTTCTCGATCATGAGCAATCTTCATGCTCGCCCGATTTTCAACAGGAACTCCCATGACCGTCTACTTCATCGGCGCTGGCCCCGGCGACCCGGAATTGATCACCGTCAAAGGCCAGCGGCTGATCCGCAGCTGCCCGGTGATCATCTATGCCGGCTCGCTGGTGCCGGCGGCGGTATTGGAGGGCCATCAGGCGAAACAGGTGGTTAACAGCGCCGAATTGCACCTCGAGCAAATCATCGACTTGATCACGGCAGCCCATGCCAAGGGCCATGATGTGGCGCGCGTACACTCCGGCGACCCCAGCCTGTATGGGGCGATTGGTGAGCAAATCCGTCATTTGCGTGAGTTGAATATCCCCTTTCAGATCATTCCAGGCGTCACGGCGGTGGCGGCCTGCGCGGCATTGCTGGAGACGGAACTGACCCTGCCGGGTATCGCCCAAAGCGTGATCCTGACCCGCTACGCCGATAAAACCAGCATGCCGGCCGGTGAGGATTTCGACAGCCTGGCGCGCCACGGCACGACCATGGCGATTCACTTGGGGGTTAATCATCTGGAGAAGATCGTTGCTGAGCTGCTACCGCATTACGGTGCGGATTGCCCGATTGCCGTGGTGCACCGCGCGACGTGGCCGGATCAGGATTGGGTGGTGGGTACGTTGGTGGACATTGCCGAGAAAGTGGCCGCCAAGGGTTTCCGTCGTACGGCGCTGATTGTGGTGGGTCGGGTGCTGGCGAACGACAGCTTCAGCGAGTCGTCGCTGTATCGCGCGGGTCACGCGCACCTCTATCGGCCCTGATAAAACACAGTTGATCATCTTTGTTAGATATATATTGCAAAGCATTGAATTACATACATAAAAAAACGGCGCTCACGGGGCGCCGTTTTTTGTTCGCAGTGAACACCTTACTCAGTAGTAGGCGTTTTCTTTCTGCGTGTGGTCAGTCACGTCACGTACGCCCTTGAGCTCAGGAATGCGCTCGAGCAGGGTGCGCTCGATGCCTTCGCGCAGGGTCACGTCCGCCTGGCCACAGCCTTGGCAGCCACCGCCGAATTTGAGTACGGCGATACCGTCTTCCACGACGTCGATCAAGCTGACCTGCCCGCCGTGGCTGGCCAGCCCCGGGTTGATTTCGGTTTGCAGGTAGTAGTTGATGCGCTCGTTGACCGGGCTGTCGGCGTTGACGTTTGGCACCTTGGCGTTGGGCGCCTTGATGGTCAACTGGCCGCCCATGCGGTCGGTGGCGTAGTCGACCACGGCGTCGTCGAGGAAAGCTTCGCTGAAGTTGTCGATGTACGCGGTGAAGCTTTTGAGCCCCAGGGCGGTGTCTTCAGGTTTTTCTTCCCCAGGCTTGCAGTAGGCGATGCAAGTCTCAGCGTATTGGGTGCCGGGCTGGGTGATGAAGACGCGGATGCCGATACCCGGGGTGTTCTGCTTGGACAGCAGGTCAGCCAGGTAATCGTGGGCGGCGTCGGTAATGGTTATGGCAGTCATGGAAACTCCTCACAGGCTTGCGGGCAGTTTACGCCAAACATTACAGAGGCACAAAGTCCTAGTGTTTTTGTCGGGAAAGGCGTGTCGGGTCATCCATGCCAAACCAACGCTTGAACACGCGATAGCTGCCCTTTTCCAGCCATTGGTAGCTCGCAAATGCACACAATGCCGTCACTGCGATGCAAACGGGCAGGATCGCATAAGGGTCTATGCCCGTGTGTTCCGCAGCCCATCGCCCAGCGTACAGCACCATCGTGTGGATCAAATACACCGAATAAGAGCAATCCCCGAGCATCTTCAACAGGCGCGAGCCCTTGAAGTAAGGCTCCAGTGTCACACAGCTGATGACGAGTACCGCGCTGGGCACGCCCCACTCCAGCGAACGGGGTACATCTGCGCCGATATAAATCGCTACTAACGCACCCACGATACCCAACAACGGCAGCCACGCCCTGGCCCGGCACAGACCACGGCGATACAGCATGCCGATCACAATGCCCATCAGAAACTCCAGGACAATGTCGTTGCTGTAAAAACCGCCGGCCAGGTTCAAAGCCGGACTGATGATGCCGCACACAAGATAGAGCAGCCCGGCCACCACCCAAAACCGATACGACGTACGAACCCACAAGGCCAAGGCGAACAGAAGATAAAACAGCATCTCGAAGTTGAGGGTCCAGCCGACGTCCAACAGCGGATAGATCCCAAAGCCCGCGGGGTGCTGGGCAGGGATAAACAGCATCGACAGGGCCACGTGGCTCAGCACCCACTCATCATTTGGGAACATCGCGGGCACCGCCACGATCAGCAGGGCCATGAGCAGGGTATAGAACCAATATGCCGGCGCGATCCTTGCCACGCGCATAAGCATAAAACGCCACGGTGTCAGGGCTTTGTCTGCGCTCGCAAGGAAAATCACCAGGCCACTGATGACAAAGAAAATATCCACGCCAACGGCGCCTTTGTCGGCAAACAGATACTCCAGCGGGCCATGGACCTCAAAGTTGAAAAAAACCTGCATGAAGTGGTGCCCCACCACCACCCACGCTGCCAAGGCACGTAGCGCCTGCACTGAAATCAGCATCATCGGAATACCTGTTCCAATCCCGCAAGATAGATACCCGACTGCTTCAGCACTCGCTTAGAGAGATGACTGAGTCACTGCAATACTTATAGGTTCTCATACCGGTTCATGTCCAGAACCCCCTCTTCCACCGGCGTGGTTTCGCGGATGTACTGTGACAAGTCGTGAAAGTACTGCCAGAACTGCGGATGGCTGCGGCGTATGCCCCAACGGTCGACAATCTTCTCAAACCGCTTGGCATCCTTGGCATTCTCCATCGCTGCCACAAACTCCGGCACTTGCTGCGCCGGAATATTGAACATGAAGTTCGGGTAACTGCTCAGCACGCCCGGATAGACAGTCAACGTGTCCAACCCCGGCTGATAGCGATAAGCCTCACCCAACAAAAACGCCACATTACTGTGCGCCCGATTACGCAGCAGGCTGTAAACCACCCGCTGACCATTGGCCGTCTCAACCCGCAGCATCGTAGCCTCAGGCAACTGATCAATCACCTTGAGCCCCGCCGCCGGCCGCGACGTCAGACGGCTCAGCGCCTGCTCCGCATCCTGTAACGCTGGATCAATCCCATCGCGCGAGCAATAGGCCCCGGTACAGCGGTTGATCGGATCCGGACTAGCGTTCAGGTTGCCATAGCGCGTCAACAACTGGTTGGCAAAATCTCGCTTCGGATCCTTTTCATCCAAATGCAGCCCGCTCGGTTTATCGTCATCAATAGCTTCATAGTCCAGCCACAGCTTGAGTTTGCCGCTGTTCTGGTACCAATCATCCATAAAATCATCGCGAGTATCCGCCGGCATCAGGCGCAGGAAGTTCTGCTCGGCGCCATTGCGGATCAGGTCGAAGTACAGCCGGGTCTGGGCTTGATGGGACACGTTGCCGAACACATCGAAGTTCACCGCCAACTGATAATAGGTGCGCTCCAGCAGCGGATAGTCAAACAGCCACATCGTCTGCGGTACCTCACCGATCAAGCCCTTGTTCACCGAAGCGCTGTCGAAGTGGCGGAAAATGCTCAACAAGGCATTGTCATTACCGGCCCACAGGCTGGACCAACTCGGTGGCGGCAAATCAGCGTAGCTGTCACGGCGCAAGGCTTCGTATTGGTTGCGCTTGTCGCGATACGCCAACCACAGGCTGAGCACGCTGCCCACGTCGTCGTTCTGCCCCGGCATCGCCAGCAATGGCGTGGCCTGGCCGCGATAACGCGCATCGGTGATGTACAGGTCGTGGTCCGGGTCCTGGAACAGGGTCCAGAAGTTGTCGCGAATCACATCCGTAGCAATCTGCCCACGGCACACCGGCCCACGAATAAAGGTGCGCACGAAGTATTCGGCGTTATCGAGCATAAATTGGTAGCGCGCTTTGGCCGGAATCGCCTCGAACGTCTCGAACGGATTGGCCCGGCGCCCGGGGCCGTAGCCCGGCAAGGCGTTGACTTGCCAGTCACCGGCGTAGAACAGCGCTTTGATCCGCGCCATTTTTGCCGCGCTGAACGGGTACGTGATGTGGGTTTTATGCACGATCACACCCTGCACCGGCCACAGGCGGTAATACACCTGGGTGCCCGGGTCATCGTTGGGGCGGCGGGTGGCGATCAGGTCGATCGGCTGGCCGCTTGGCGTGCGCGAACGTACCCATTGGAAGAAATGCCCCGGCTCGCCGTTCTCAAAGTAAATGTGCGCCAGGTATAGATGCTCATACAACCAGCGCGCCACCAGGCTTTCGCGGGCGCCGGGCTGGTTGAACAGGTTTTCCCACTGCTGCACTTGCAAGGCTTCCTTGGCGCTGGGCGCCAGGCCTTGCTCATCAATCGGCGCACCGGAGGCGAGCCAACGTTGCAGGGTCTGGTATTGCTGGTCGGTCAGGCCGGTGACCGCCAGCGGCATGCCTTCCTTGGGATGGCTGCCTGCGTAGGCATTGAACTCGCCGGGCATGGCGCACAGGTTCTCGCGATTCAGGCCCAGCACGATCTCGTCGGGCAGCTTGGCATTCGGTTGCAGCGGCGCGTTATGCCCCAACTCCAGCATGCGCGCCATCAAGGCGGCCTGGCTGCCTTGGGCGTCGAGTACCGAATAGAAGCCCTTCTGCTGCCAGGCTGGTTTGCCGAACGCGTCATAGAACAGCCGCGTGGTCGGCGCGGCCTGGCTGCGCTCGCCGTCGTAAACCGGTGTTTTGCTGGCACCACGGGCCGCGCCCTCGGCGCTGCCCAGGTTGAGCTGGCAGGCGGAGTCGTAGCAGGCGTGGCAGGCCACGCACTTTTCGGTGAAGATCGGCTGCACGTCACGGGTATAGGAAATCACCGGGGCGGGGCTGTTGACCGGTAAAGCGTCTGCCTGGGCAGTACTGGCAATCAAGGCCAGTACGGCGCTGACGATAAGGCGAAGTGACATGTATCCGGTCCCGATTCAATGCGAGCGATAGAGAAGTGCCGGCGATTCTACCGGGCCATGACCGCCTCCAACATGAACGATATTCATGCAAAACCTGGGCATGCTCTAAATCGGCACAGGTTTGCTATGATTCACCCCCTCCGAAATGCCTGACCAGAGTAGTCCCATGTCCGATCGTAGCGCTCGTCTGCAAGCCCTTCACCAAGCCATCAAGGAACGTATCCTGATCCTCGACGGCGGTATGGGCACGATGATCCAGAGCTACAAGCTTGAGGAAAACGACTACCGCGGCAAACGCTTCGCCGACTGGCCGAGCGACGTCAAGGGCAACAACGACCTGCTGGTGCTCACCCGTCCGGACGTGATCGGCGGCATCGAAAAAGCCTACCTGGATGCCGGCGCCGACATTCTGGAAACCAACACGTTCAACGCCACGCGCATTTCCATGGCCGATTACGGCATGGAAGAACTGGCCTTTGAGCTGAACGTAGAAGGCGCGCGACTGGCGCGCAAAGTCGCCGACGCCAAGACCCTGGAAAACCCGGCCAAGCCGCGTTTCGTCGCCGGCGTGCTCGGCCCTACCAGCCGTACTTGCTCGCTGTCGCCGGACGTGAACAACCCCGGCTACCGCAACGTGACCTTTGATGAACTGGTGGAAAACTACACCGAGGCCACCAAAGGCCTGATCGAGGGCGGCGCCGACCTGATCCTGATCGAAACCATCTTCGACACCCTCAACGCCAAAGCAGCGATCTTCGCCGTGCAAGGTGTGTTCGAAGAACTGAATGTCGAACTGCCGATCATGATCTCCGGGACCATCACCGATGCCTCCGGCCGGACCCTGTCGGGCCAGACCACCGAAGCGTTCTGGAACTCGGTCAGCCACGCCAAGCCACTGTCGGTGGGCCTGAACTGCGCCTTGGGTGCCAGCGAACTGCGTCCGTACCTGGAAGAGCTGTCGAACAAGGCCAACACCCACGTTTCCGCGCACCCGAACGCCGGCCTGCCCAACGAGTTCGGCGAGTACGACGAATTGCCGTCGGAAACGGCCAAGGTCATCGAAGAATTCGCCCAGAGTGGCTTCTTGAACATCGTCGGCGGCTGCTGCGGCACCACACCGGGCCACATTGAAGCCATCGCCAAGGCCGTTGCCGGTTATGCGCCGCGCCCGATTCCGGACATTCCCAAGGCGTGCCGCCTGTCGGGCCTGGAGCCGTTCACGATTGATCGCAGCTCGTTGTTCGTCAACGTCGGCGAGCGCACCAACATCACCGGTTCCGCGCGTTTTGCCCGCCTGATCCGTGAAGACAACTACACCGAAGCCCTGGAAGTCGCCCTGCAACAGGTGGAAGCCGGCGCCCAGGTGATCGACATCAACATGGACGAGGGCATGCTCGATTCGAAGAAGGCCATGGTCACCTTCCTCAATCTGATTGCCGGCGAACCGGATATCTCCCGCGTACCGATCATGATCGACTCCTCCAAGTGGGAAGTGATCGAGGCCGGCCTCAAATGCATCCAGGGCAAGGGCATCGTCAACTCCATCAGCATGAAGGAAGGCGTCGAGCAGTTCATTTACCACGCCAAGCTGTGCAAGCGCTATGGCGCCGCCGTGGTGGTGATGGCCTTTGACGAAGCCGGCCAGGCCGACACCGAAGCACGCAAAAAAGAGATCTGCAAACGTTCCTACGACATCCTGGTGAATGAAGTCGGCTTCCCGCCGGAAGACATCATCTTCGACCCGAACATCTTCGCGGTCGCCACCGGTATCGAAGAGCACAACAACTACGCCGTCGACTTTATCAACGCCTGTGCCTACATCCGCGACGAACTGCCGTATGCGCTGACCTCGGGTGGCGTGTCCAACGTGTCGTTCTCGTTCCGGGGCAACAACCCGGTGCGGGAGGCGATCCACTCGGTGTTCCTGCTGTATGCGATCCGCAACGGCCTGAGCATGGGTATCGTCAACGCCGGGCAGCTGGAGATCTACGACCAGATCCCGGCCGAGCTGCGCGATGCGGTGGAAGACGTGGTGCTCAACCGCACCCCGGAAGGCACCGACGCCCTCCTCGCCATCGCCGACAAGTACAAGGGCGACGGCAGCGTAAAAGAAGCCGAGACCGAAGAATGGCGCGGTTGGCCAGTGAACAAGCGCCTGGAACATGCGCTGGTCAAAGGCATCACCACGCACATCGTCGAAGATACCGAAGAATCGCGGCAGTCATTCGCGCGCCCAATCGAAGTGATCGAAGGCCCGCTGATGTCCGGCATGAACATCGTCGGCGACCTGTTTGGCGCCGGCAAAATGTTCCTGCCCCAGGTGGTCAAATCCGCGCGGGTGATGAAGCAGGCCGTGGCCCACTTGATCCCGTTTATCGAGCTGGAAAAAGGCGACAAGCCCGAAGCCAAGGGCAAGATCCTCATGGCGACGGTAAAAGGTGACGTGCACGACATCGGCAAGAACATTGTCGGCGTGGTGCTCGGTTGCAACGGCTATGACATCGTCGATTTGGGTGTGATGGTGCCGGCGGAGAAGATCCTGCAGGTGGCCAAGGAACAGAAGTGCGACATCATCGGGCTGTCCGGCCTGATCACGCCGTCGCTGGACGAGATGGTCCACGTGGCCCGTGAGATGCAGCGCCAGGACTTCCACCTGCCGTTGATGATCGGTGGCGCGACCACCTCCAAAGCGCACACGGCGGTGAAGATCGAGCCTAAGTACAGCAATGACGCGGTGATTTACGTGACTGACGCCTCGCGCGCAGTGGGCGTGGCCACGCAGTTGCTGTCCAAGGAATTGAAGCCCGGCTTCGTCGAGAAAACCCGCTTGGAATACATCGACGTGCGCGAGCGTACCTCGAACCGCAGCGCGCGCACCGAGCGCCTGAGCTACCCCGCCGCCATCGCCAAGAAGCCGCAGTTCGACTGGAGCACCTACACGCCGGTCAAGCCGACGTTTACCGGTGCCAAGGTGCTGGACAATATCGACCTCAAGGTGCTGGCCGAGTACATCGACTGGACGCCGTTCTTTATCTCCTGGGACCTGGCCGGCAAGTTCCCGCGCATCCTTGACGACGAAGTGGTCGGTGAAGCCGCCACCGCGCTGTACGCCGATGCCCAGGAAATGCTCAAGAAGCTGATCGACGAGAAGCTTATCAGCGCCCGCGCGGTGTTCGGTTTCTGGCCGACCAACCAGGTGCAAGAAGATGACCTGGAGGTCTACGGCGAAGACGGTCAGCCGATTGCCAAACTGCACCACCTGCGCCAGCAAATCATCAAAACCGACGGCAAGCCGAACTTCTCCCTGGCCGACTTCGTCGCGCCAAAAGACAGCGGCGTGACCGACTACATCGGTGGCTTCATCACCACCGCCGGCATCGGTGCCGAAGAAGTCGCCAAGGCCTACCAGGACGCGGGCGATGACTACAACTCGATCATGGTCAAGGCCCTGGCCGACCGCCTCGCCGAAGCCTGCGCCGAATGGCTGCACCAGCAGGTGCGCAAAGAGCATTGGGGCTACGCCAAGGACGAGCAACTGGACAACGAGGCGCTGATCAAAGAGCAATACAGCGGCATCCGCCCTGCCCCGGGCTACCCGGCGTGCCCGGATCACACCGAGAAAGCCCAGCTGTTCCAACTGCTCGACCCTGAGGCACGCGAAATGCAGGCCGGGCGCAGTGGCGTGTTCCTCACCGAGCACTACGCGATGTTCCCGGCGGCAGCAGTCAGCGGCTGGTACTTCGCCCACCCACAGGCGCAGTACTTTGCCGTGGGCAAAGTCGACAAGGACCAGGTCACAAGCTACACCGCCCGTAAAGCCCAGGACCTGGCTGTGACCGAGCGCTGGCTGGCGCCGAACCTGGGTTACGACAACTAAACACCTGGAGCAGGGTTGCGGTATCCCAATGCCGCACGTGTGACGACGAAATCCGCTTTTCTGTGCAGGACCTCTACAGAAAAAGGATTTCGTCATGCCCGAACACCCAACGGCCCTGAGCCCATTGCCCAGCCAGGCCATTCATGCCCATTTCGCCGCGCGCCCCACCTTGTTTTCAGTGGTGTTCAAAGCACTGCATGCAGGGCTGCGACAGCGTTTTGCGAGTCAGCCATTCGACCTGCTCACGCTCAAGCTGGCCAGCCCCACCGCCACCGGTGGCTATGCCTTCCCACTGCTGGTCAACGTCGCCGTTGCGCATGTCCTGAACCCGCAATTGCTGAACCTGCGACCCCGTGGCGAAATGCCGTTCTACCTCTCGCCCGCGCCAGGCAGTGGCCTGGCCGACATCGACATGCAGGCGGTTGCGCAACTCATCGCCGAGCTGCCTGGCTCGCTTTACCTGTACTTCCAGCAGGACCTGGCAGACTTCTGGAGCGCCACCGACAGCCACGGCAGCAGTCGCTGGCAATGGCTCGGCGAGTTTCTCCAGGGGCAAATGAGCGCAACCGCAAGCAGCCCCTCAACGTTGAGCGATACCCAACGGGACATGCTGGCGGTCACCTGCGCCTGGCCGGGGCGCCTGGAACGCCTGCCCCGCTCCACCCCTACTACGTATGCGTATTTCATTGAGACCACGCTGTCGACAGGCGCACAGGAGGTGTGCCTGCTGACGCCGGACTTGCTGCTGATACGCGACAGGCAGGTGTTGCTGTGCAGCGTCGCCGGGGCAATCACACCGTTTGCCTCACTGGATGCCTTTGGCGAAAGCTGGGGCGCGCGGATGCAGGCTGAGTTGCAGTTCGACACCCTCACCTGGCGGCTTAATGAACCGGACGGCAATGTGTTCGAACAGCAAGCCGGGCTTATTCTCAACCAGCAACTGGAAGACCTGGCAACCTTGTCATTTCAAGGTCAAGGCGAAGAAGCGCTTGCACGCACGCTGGATAAACTCACCGATCCGGCCCTGCTGTTCACGCTCGCCCCCAAGGCCGCCCCGCAGCGTTTGCAAACGGTTAACGCGCAACTTCCGCAGTGGCTCAAACACGCCAGCGCCGATGACCGCTTTGCCTACCATCGCCATTTGCAAGACATGGCGCAGGTGATCAAACAGAACCAGGGACGCTCTTTCAACGAAGGCATCGAAAACATCCACGCCTTCAGCCGCGCCGCGTTGCGCAAGCAGATGCAAACCGACCATGGGGATTACGATCCCGATGACCTGGTACTGGACTTCGCCGTGGCTGCTGGTTATCCAGGCACCACGGGCATTATCGAACATGTGCGGATGTCGCTGACCGAACTGGCCCTGAAAAACCTCGCCGGCAAGCCAAAGGGCACGCTGACGCTGTCTTCAAAAAGCGCCACGACGATTCCCGCCTGGCTGAACGAAGCCTATCTGCTGGGCAGCCAAGGCTTGATCCAGCGGGTGGACATTGGCACAACCTACCCGCAGACGATCAAGGACCTGTTGCTGTCCGACAGTGTTGACGCGCGCCGCCGGGAACAACTGTTTGCCCGCGAACTCAAGGTCCAACTGCCGATGCTGGCGCTGGAATATGCGATCAGGCAGCAATACGGCGTCACCACCACTGGCTATCGGTATGTGAAAGCCTTGATGGGCGAAACCCCGGCAGACAGAGTCGTCGACGGCCAGGAGATCGTGCTACGCCCCCTGGCCCTGTGCCGCAAGACCGGTGCCGCGCCGGATACCGTCAACAACGTTTTCATCATCGAGCCCCGGGACGCCCACACCGGCCCGCACCTGCTGTATCGACCCCTGTATGGCGCGGCCTTGTATCAATACCCGACACGCCAAGCCTTGCTGAATGCGCTGGCCGCCCCCGGCGAGTTGCAGACCAGTGTGCTGGCGTGGCTGAGCGACAAGGCGCGGCCGGTCTACGATAACGGTGGCTTCAAAGAGCCGCACATCATTCACTTTCTGCCGGGGGATGAGTTCTCCCCGCCGGAGCATCCCGCGCCGGCGACGCTGGCCGTCGATGAAGGCGCCGATGAATGGTTGCAGTCGCAAGTCAACGGCCAACTGCTCAACCACGTGTTCGGCAGCACCGCGCGGGCCCTGGTGGACCTGGCGGATCGCGAGTCGGTGTCCAACAGCGAAAGCCGCTGGGCCATTGTGATGGAAGGCGCCTGGCTGCTGTTCAACACCTTGGTATTGCCACTGGTACGCGGCCCGGCCATGTTGGCCGGCTGGCTGCTGGTACTGGTCGCCAGCCTGGAACAGGACCTGACAGGCCTGGACAGCAGCGATTCGACCACCCGCGAGCTGGCGCTGATTGACCTGCTGCTCAATGCCGCCATGGTGTTGTTGCACGCCGCGACACCCACCCCCCAAACCCGTCAGCCACTCGCGGCCCAAGACACGGTGCTACGCCTGGCGCCCTGGCGGCGTGCTGCGGCCCAAGCCCATCAGCCCGGCACGCCGTTGATTCGCAAGGGCGCAGTGGCGCTGCCCGGTGAGCCGCCGGCCACCGGCCACACGCCTTTGGATTTCAGCCGCTCGATTGCCGCCCCAAAGGCCAGCGCACGGTTGCTGAAGGCGTTGCTCGATGTGCACGTGCCCTGGCCCGACGCCTTGCCGCCTCCCGAGGCAGGCGGCGCGTTCAAAGGGCTGTACCGCATTGGCGCTACCTGGCACGCCAGCCTCGGCGGGCTGCTGTTCCAGGTCAGCGTGGTGCCGGGTTTCGGCGAGGTGTATCTGGTTGACCCACAGCACCCGCTGCGCCCCGGGTTCAAGCTGGCCAGCGACGGTCAAGGGCATTGGCGGCTGGAGCGCAAGGCCCGGCTGGAGGGCGGTATGCCCAGGGAAAAACTGGATAAATGGCAGCGCAAACACCGCGATCGGATCGCCGCGCTCAAGCGAGAGTTGCAGAGCCTCAATAAGGAAATGCTGCCGTTGGCGAATGCTTCAGTTGGGTTAAACAAAACCATGGAGCTTGCCCGTGCCGAGTGGGTCAAGTGCAAAAGAGCCCTGCGCGAGGATTGGATAAGGCTCAACACCCCGAGCACAATTGCCGGGCTGCAAGCCAGCATCGCCGTGCGCCATGAGCAAAGGCGCGGGTTAACCGCTAAAGCCATGGTCGAGTGGGAAATTGCCTTCGATAAGTACCGGCAAAACGCCGAGACCGTCAATGCCCAAATGCGGCTGATCGAAGCCAAGGCAGGCGAACTGATGGAAGCCGACAAGACCGATCCCAAGCATACACACGACCGCAATATCGCCGCAAAAAGCCTCTATGCCTATTGGGCAGAGGTCTATCAGGTGCTGGTGCAAAAACTCTCCTATACCTTTGAAACTGATCAGGGTGAAAATTACGAAGAGCTCTCTGAACGCGTCAATCGAGAACTGTCCGAACGTGTTGTGTACGGCTATCAGACGTACATCGAGAGCAAAAATCTGCAATTTCAAGTGTTCCAACAGATGCTCGAACCCGCAGAAAAAATTGAAAGTATCCTCAAACAGGCCGATCCGGCACTGCGCGAATTTCTGTTGAAAGACGACCCCTATAATCGAAACGCCTCAGTCGCCCTGAAACAAAAAATGCTCTACACCCTGATCGAGCTGGTACTGGATCGCAGTTCTGCAGACAGCGACATAACGGAACACCCGTTCATCCTCGACATGATCGCCCCCCAAAACGCCGCCAGCATACTGGCCCATACGGAAATGCTCACCACCAGTGGCTACTCGGCGCGCGAACAAATGGACGTGCTCGAGGGCGTTCTTGCGCGCTATGAGCGCTTGGAAAACGCTGTCAACTCACTGACTGACATGGGCTCCGCCTTTGTGCGCGAAGCCTATCGGGCGCAGTTTCTGGAGCAACTCGCCGTCGCCCGTGCCAGCCTTGAGGCGCAGTTGGCCGATGTGATCCTCACACAGGAAGGGTTCGCGCCTGTGCCGAGCGAGCCACGCCCCACACGCACGAAACCGGCCACTCGCAGAGTGTTCAGGACGCGCAACAAAAACACGCTGGTGGGGGATTTGCGCCCGCCTCAGACCGAGGCCCCCGGCAACTTTGTCGACATCAAGGACCCGATCACCGGAACCACCGTGGCCACTTACCTCGAACACGCCACTGAAGGGGTGTGGGTCGAGGTTGTCCCGGCGGCGCCGCAAGCACCGCCGGCAGCGCCGACGATTCGTTCGTTGAGAACGATTGAACGTAGCGCACACGCCCTGAAAACCGAAAGGGCGAAAATCGAACGCTCGATACGCACCCAGCAGAAAAAACTCCAAGACCCCACACGACGCGAAGATCTCACCCCGCTGGACTGGGACACCATGCTGTCCAACCATGCGAACCACGTGCAGGCCCTGGCCAATGAAATCCGCCGCAACCACGCCACCCACGCTAATGCCGACGCGTTGATCCAGACGTACCTCGACGAGGCGACCGACACACAGAAGCAGGCCCGTCAGATGTGCAGTGAAGGCTACCTGCAGCAGCGCCCCCAAGCCTACAAAGTCGACTACCTGTGGAGACATGGGTTTGTTGATATCAACTTGGCAAAACGGCGCAAGTTACTCAAGACGGGCGACTATATCGACGAATATACCGTGCGCGATAAAAGCAAAGTTGAGGCTAAGAAACCGCCTGAGGAAACCCTCTTGTGGTACGCACATTTCCATTACCTACGCGTCGATACACCGATATTACAAAGCAGCTTCGGCCACCTGAAGACCAAAGAGGAGCAGCTCTTTACGCGTAGAGAGTTGATCGATCAGGCCAAGGCAGACAACCGCGCCGTGATCAATCTGGATAAAGCCGAGATCAAACCGCCGCTGGATTACGATCTGTTCCTCAAGCTGGGAGAAGAGCAGGCTAAAAATCAGTAGGCGCACCTTGAGTAAGCGCTAACGTCACAAAAAAATCCGAGGCCATCAGCGGCCTCGGATTTTTTTGCGGCACAGCGTCAAGCCAGAAGGCGTAGATGAGCATGGCGCAGGGCCGCTGGGTACATATCCGTTGCTGCGATAACGGCCCCTATTGGTACGGCTCTTACAGCGGGTCACTTTTGGAAAAGAGCCCGGAATGCCGGCCCCACCACTCGGCACCTCGCCTAGGCTCGGTGTGCCGGAACGAAGGCTTGAATCCGTGCGGCCAGAGTGGCTAACGGGGCCTGTCAGATCAAGATCAAACACAGAGCACGGCGGCGATTCGACTTGCTCGCGAATACGGTGGGTCAGTTACAAATGAGCTGACTGACCCACCGCTTTCGCGAGCAAGCCCGCTCCCACATTGGGATCTCATTACATTCAGGTAGATGTGGTGTTGCTGTGCTTTTGCTTCAACCACTCAGGTCGGCTACTAGGCCGCCGTGCTCTTGCTTTTGATCTTGATCTGAGGCGCCCCGTTAACCACGCTGGCCGCACGCAGGCTTGAATCCGTGGGTAACCCGGCAGGACGCCGGGTTAGCCGCGATGGGCCAAGGATGGCCCATGGCGGCGGCCCACGGATTCAAGCCTGCGTGCGGGCACACCGAGCCTAAGCGAGGTGCCGAGTGGTGGGGCGAAGACTTTTTGGTTACTTTTGTGTCTTTACAAAAGTGACCCGCTGTAAGAGCGGAACCCTAAGCCGCCGTTACCGCAGCAACGGATATGTACTCAATCTACCTAAAGACGCCCCAGCCCGAAGCCCACCACAAAACCACGTTCACTTGTCACAGGCTTAGCATAGATACCTATGCTCAGATAAAGGAAGCGAGCAAGCCCGCGTCCAATAGTGCTGCCAGACTCACTGCTGCCGTGTCGACGGACCTGGCTGTGGCGACAGAGGCCTTGACGGTGGCGTAACAACAGGAGCCACCCCTAACGCCAACGCCTCCCTGCGAGACAACTCCAGTAGCAGCCGCGCCTTCGTGCGGCCTCGGTCAACCTCGCGCTGAGTCAACGCCTCGTCGTAGCGCGTCTGGCTGTCGGTATCCCGCACCCTGTCAGCATGCTCCTCCTCCAATGCGTCAGAGCGCATGGCATCGTCGCTATCAAACGCTTGGAACTCATCGGGGTAGCGTTCTTCCAGGTATCTGACCCAATACTCACGCGCAATCAGGCTCTCATAAAACGCATCGGACGCTTCCGCCAGGAGCACCTGATTACGCGCATTAGCCAAAACCTCTCCACTGATCGGCACCGCATGCATCATATGGGTGGGCTGCCCCGGCAGTTCCAGCCCGTCGGGCCAACCGCGGGTCATGGCGATCCGATACTGCAGGTGCACCTCAGCCCAGTCTTGCCCTACGGCATTGCGTTCAGCCAACGTATTGACCTGGTCCAGCCGGAACAATCGGCGGGAAAGGTCGAACAAACTCTGCCCTCTAAGCCTCAGGTCGTGCGCCGGAACCTCACGCAGTACATCCGCTTCGAACACCACCACCTCCATTGAACTGAACGTGAGGATACGCCCGTCGCCACAGGTACCATGGGTTTGCGCGGCGGTGAATATCGCACCTCGCAGTTGCTCGCTGCTGGCGGCAGCGTCGATCACCGCCCATACCCGCCGGGTAAGATCTGCGCCGACAAACCGATACTCGTGGGTATCGCGAAGGCGCTCAAGCAAATGGAAGAACCGCTCATGCTCCGGTTCCTGGGCCAGTTGCTGCCACAACAGGCGTCGGGAGGCGACCCCATCAGCAGGTGAGTGCGCCAGCCAAGGTGTCAGCGCCGCCTCGTCCGTAACCCCCTGTGGGTCAGGAATGGGTTCCAGGGGCTCGTAGTCATCATCGTCATCGTCACCATTCGAATCAGAGCCGTCGCCCCCTCTCTCAAACCCGTCAATCCACCTGTCAATCTCCTCCCTGCTCCAGCCCATCACCGGCCCCCTCTGATGCCGATCGCTGTAGCGCCTCATCTGCTCAAGACTGTCGAGGGAAAGCGATTCGTTTTCGGAAATATCCGTGCCGCTCACCAACGCATCGTGACTGCCATCAAGCAATTCATCCGGGAGAGTCGTGAGGTCGTTGCCGCTCAGGTTCAACGTGCGCAGGTTCGCAGCGTCCAATGCAGCGTCGGGCCACTGCGTAATGCCGTTGTAACTGAGGTCCAGGGCCTCAAGCCGGCTGAAGGTTTGGGTACTGAACACCCTCAGGTTGTTTTTGCTCAGATTCAACCGGCGCAAGCGTTCGCCACCCAATTGGCGATACAGAAGCACAGGGTCGGTGAGGGCATTCACCGCCAGGTCCAGTTCTTCAAGCTGGGCCATGCGCCCCACGGCCTCGGGAACGGCCGCCAGTTGGTTACCACTCAACACCAGCTTGCGCAGTGCGGGGAAGCCGTTGAGGAAGCCCTCGGCGCCCGACGTCGAGCACTGCACGCCGGTTAAATCCAGTGTGTGTACACGGTCAAACTGCACACTTAATTCCGGCAAAGTGTCGGCTAGTAGCCCGTGCAGGC
Source organism: Pseudomonas sp. ArH3a (assembly GCF_022648765.1). Classification (NCBI taxonomy): domain Bacteria; kingdom Pseudomonadati; phylum Pseudomonadota; class Gammaproteobacteria; order Pseudomonadales; family Pseudomonadaceae; genus Pseudomonas; species Pseudomonas sp. ArH3a. The sequence goes on along the minus strand of NZ_CP080330.1, from coordinate 2,973,864 downwards.
TCAGTTCATAACCGGCTTGGGCCGACACACCGGTTTGCCAGCACTCAACGACTTTAAGTCGCGGGTATACTGCCAGCCGTTAAGCTCGCGCGTCAGGGTTTTGAGCTCCTGGTGCCGTGTGGCCAACAGGCTGTCAATTTGCGCATCACTCATCCCACCGGTACGCAATTGCTCGAACCATTGGAGGGCCTTTTGCTCGGTCACCGACGGCGCCAGTTCCTGCAAGCGACTGACAAACCCCGCAGCCCCTTCAGCCGCTTCGACTTGCAGGGGCATTAGCAACAAGTAACGTGCCATCGTCAGGCCGGTTTCTTGCGGGGGAAAGTTCGGCACACTTTGCTGTTCAAACCGAGCCAACGCGCCCTTAGGCAAGCCCTGGTCAGTCTCGACCCGCTGACGCGCCGATTCCAGCTCGACCTCACCTGTGGGGCTGAACCGATTACCCGCCACGTTGGTTTTCATCAATAACGCGTCGTCAGTCAGTACCTGGGGCGGCAAACTCGACAGCTGATTGTCGCGCAGGTCGAGCCAGGTCAAACTCGGCAGACGCTCGGCACCGGTTGGCCAGGCCTTCAATGTTGTCCCGCGCAAGTTGAGCGCCTTGAGCTGCGTCAACGCGCTGACATCCACGTTTGTGAGCGATTTGCTGTTATGGCTCAGGTCCAACTGCTCCAGGCTGCCGAGCTCATTGAGCTGCGCCTGCAGAGCCGGCATGACCAGGCTGTTATTGGAAAGGTCGAGGCGGGTCAATGCAGGAAGGTCGCCCGCGCCAATGGGTATTTCGGTCAAACCACTGCCGTTGAGCTCTAGGGTTTGCGCACCGCTGAATGCGCGGATAAACCCGCGTGTCTGCTCGGTGGACTCTCCCAGCCAACGCATGCGTAAGGTGCGTACATGGGCAAAACTTGCCGCGGGTAATGGGGGCAGTTCAACCGTGCCCACCGGCATCAGGGGGACGGTCCCTTGAAGCTGCGGCGCCGGCAACTCAAGCGTCGACGCTTGGCTGGGTATTCCATAACGCTCGCCCTGCGCGCCCCACCAATTGGTTTCAAGTGCACTGATCACGTGAGCATTTGACCCGGTGCGCCATGAGTCGGCACGAAACCTGAAGCGCAGTGCGGCAACGGCAGACGGGTCGTAGAAATTCGAGAAAAGGGCATTGTACTGGCGGCTAATGTCCTCAATCGCAGCAAACCGCTCTTCGGGGGTGTACGCGGTCGTCATTATTTTTTTATGCAGTGCACTCGCCACGCTTGAATCAGCGTTCAAAAACTTCAACTCGCCGTTGGCGTAGCTGCTGACCATCTCGTGCAGGTCAACCAGGTGCCCGTGCTCACCCTTATAGTTTTTGACGTATTCATAGGCAGGCTTGAACGTTTCACGGGGGAACCTTGACCAGTCCATCGACAGCCCCGTCCACAGCTGTTCATGCCCGCTATACAGGCCGGCAGGGAGCGTGCTGACCGCAGTGCGGCTCAAATCGAGGTGCTCCAGGCGCGGAAGGTTCTCAACATTGGCCGGCCATTGCGACAGGCCAACAGGCGCGTCGATATTCAGCCGTTTCAACTGCTCCAGCGCGGACAGGTCCAGGCTATTGAGGACTGTCGCAGAGAACCCGCGGTATTGGATATGCAACGCCTCCAGCGAAGTCAGGCTGTTGAGAGTTGAGCTAAAGTCTGGCGCCAGTTGGTCGGCCGCCGAGCTGAACTTCAGCTTTTTGAGGCCGGTCATCCGGGTCACCGCCGGGGGCACCGTCGTCAGCGCCAACCTGGGCCCCGTTTGGGTTGAACCAAACAGCGGAGGAACATCGCCAATAGACAGGCTTTCCACATTGGGAAACCGCGCCAGAAAAGCCTCCGCGCCAGCATCACTCATCTTGCGCCCGACCAGCGTCAACTTACGAATATGCTGAAAATCAACCGTCAATGGCGGCAGATGCTCATCGGCACTGACGTACAAACTCTCGGCGTCATAGACCGTTCCTACCACCGGTTCCTTGCGCCAGGCATCCTTAAGCTGATTCGCAACGTGGCTTCTAGTTTGGTACGCGTAATCGTCGGTACGCCCCTGAGCCTCGACCCACTCGTCAAGGCTCGACACCAGCGTTTGGTAGTCACGCCCACGGGTTTGCAGATGGTTGAATATGGCCTTGTCGTCCTTGCCGCTCACTCGCAACCGCTTAATGTAAGCGCTGGCTTGAGCATCGCTCAGGCCGTAGAGATCTTGCGCCCGTGACGCTAGACCAAAGCTCAGGCCCGGCGCTCGTCCGCTGGCGTAATACCCCACCAACGTATCGTTGATCCGCGCGGGCGGCTTGAACCCTTTGCGTTTGGGCTCCAGCAATTGTGGCGTTTCATAGCGATAAAGGTCAGCACCCTCGATGATTTTTGCTTGCAGTTGAGCGCTCTGACTCACCTGCGGCACACCCAACCCCCGACGCGCTTCATCGGGCAGGGCATGCATCAGCGAGGCATAAAAATTATCACCCTCTATGGGCAGGCTATTGAGTTCCTCTCCGCGGTCGTTGAACGCCTGAAAACGCGGGCCTTTTTTCACCAAGTACTTCTTGTCCCGTGCCGTGTCACTGCCAATGCTGTCCAGCAGCAGGCCGCTTTCAGTGCCTTCGCGAATTTCCAGGCGCAAGGTGTCCGGCCAACCCGGTAGCTTTTCCAGGGTATGCAGCGCCAGCCGGCGACTGTCCGTCGAGGCCATGGTTTCGCTACGCAAGCCTGCATACGCACGGGTCTGGCGACCTTCGCGCGCATACCAGCGGGCCTCCTCCAGCACCGTCAGCGGCACCCGGCGCGTTACGTTCAGACGTTTCAGATCCTGCGGTGAAGCGTGGGCCAGGGTTTCCCGCGCAGCGGCTTCGCTGAGCCCTGGGCAGGTACGCTGCAGCAGCGTGACTTGGCTATCCAGCGGCTCGGTACCGGCGTAAAGGCTGTCGAAAATGGCGGCTTTGCGGGTCTGGGCAAAATCGGCGATTTGCTTGCCAAACTCCTGCGGCCTCACATCACGCACCCGCGCGGCCTCGGCCCCCAACAGGCTGGTGGCTTCCGACTCATCCAAGGCCGCCAGAATGACCGCCGGCAATCGCCCACCCAGAACGTCGGCGCGGGTGATCTGGATCGGTGCTTTCGCGGCCGCGCCACGAGGCGCGCGCCCGGCACCGTAGCGCAACGATTCCCCGGAGAACTGCGCGCCCTTGAACACCTCAAGCGCCCGCCCCGCAGGCCAGCGCGGCATTTCGGCCACCAGCGGCAACACAAACAGATATCGCTCGTCGATCGGCTGGCTACCGCGCAACTGCTCGATCACCTGGCCGCTGCCCGCGTCGGCCTTGAACAAGCGCAGGGCATCTTGTAACTCAGGGGGCGGCGCTGCGAGGTCCATGTGCATTTTACGCAAGGCGCTGTCGCTGACGCCGCTGACGTCCGCCACCTTGATCAGCTCTGCATCGGAAAAGGCCTCGGTTTCATGCCCTATACGCCGTAACAGGGTCAGGCGATCCCACTGCGAGGGCTGTTCAAGGGTATGACGCCAGGCGCCTCGAGCGTTGCTTTGAAGAATCGGCTGGTACACCTCGGCATTGGTCGGGTGCTTGATCCGCCACTGCTTGATCGACTCATCAAACACCTGCTCATAAACCTGATCGCCCTGGCGAATATAGGTCTTGCCATTGAGCGTATGTTGGCCCTGCGCATTGGGGACTGCGTCGGCCTGCAGCGTAACGCCACTTTCATAACCCTTCAGGTCCGGCTTCCAGAGACGGGTTTCGCCATTGGGCAGAATGACCGGGCTGAGGTTTTCGATCACCGGCACGGCTTTGGCCGCCCTGAATCTGCTCACCGCGGCCCCCACACCCGCCATCACTGCGATCTGCGCAAGGTTTTCGGCCACATCGATCAGGTGCGCCTTGGCCGCGCGTTTGTCGCCCTCGGCCCACTCGATCGAGCCTTCCAGGGTCTCGCTCAGCAGTTGCTCAACCATCACCGCTATCATGATCTCGCCCAGCACCGGCACGAACATCGAGACCAGGTTAAGCGCCAGCATGCCGACTTCCAGCAAGTGCGCCAATTTGGCTTCTCGCGCCTTGGCGTCGACGTCAGCGGTGGGCACTGCATGGGCACGGGCATCGGCCAGGATCTTGTCGCGGTGCTTTTCGTAGAGGAAGGGCCACAGGTCGAGCAGGCCGGAAAAGGTGCCAGTACCGCGATACGGCATCATGCTGCCAGGTTGAATATAAGGGTCGTCTACCGGTTCCATTTTCGCGGGTTTTTCGGGCGGCAGCTCTTTGATTTGGGTCAGCGCCGACGTGCCGAGCACGCTCTGCACGAACGTTCGCCAAGGCGAGCTCAACGGGCTGCTCGGAGAGTCGGCGGACTTTTGCGTGAATTGGCTGAAGTAGTAAGGCCGCTGATCGTAGGGCACGAACTGGCTGAAAAACCGCTGATAGGCCGTTGGCGCGGGGTCGTGCGCCGACATCCCCTCGCGTGCGGTGAACAGGCGCTTGAACTCATCGCGCAGGTGTTGCTTGGTGTAGCGTTTGAGTGGATGGGCCGGGTCATGCGGGATGTAGAGAATCAACTCGTCGCTGTACTTGTCACCAATTGCAAAATACACGCAGCCCGTCAGTCTTTTTTTCATCAGGCTCAGGTCGAGCAGCCACACCCGTTTGCTGCCGATCGTGGGATAAAGATTGCCGTTGACCACCGACACAATCATCGTGTGGTCCGCAGCTTCGATGTCCCCGGTTATCAAGGCGTAGTCAGCGGCAGCCTTCAGGGTCGCTTTCTGGCTGGCGATAAAGTGTTGGCGAAGAGGCGGTTCAGGGCTTGCGTCGACCGGTGCAAAGAACGCCTTCAGATAGGTCTGATACTGCGCCCCGATATCGAGGCGGCGGCACACGGTCATGAACTGGCTGACCGTCACGTTGACGGTCGTCGATTCATAGGTGCCCGCTGTCGTCGTTTCCAGCACAAAACCGGAGGTCTCGTGGTAAGCACTCGGCTTGCACTCCCAGGCTTCAAAGTTATGCAAGGCCGCTTGCAGCATCGATAACTTGAGAAGCTCGAACGACGATATTTCCACTTCGGCCACACTGATCGCCAGCGGGCGCCGCAGGCAAAGGAAGGTCTTGTCGACATCGACTTCCACTTGGTACTGGTCTTTCAACGCCTTGAGCAGCAACGGCCGGGCGAATGCATCGACGTCCAGGAACGTCGCCATGCTTGTGTCCAGTTGCACCTGAGCGATAGCGCTGGCCTTAAGGCTCGCATTGAGGGCCTTGCGTCGCTCGGGCGAGGCGTTTTTGTATCCGCTCGGCAGGACCGGCGCGGCGCGTTTAAGCGCCGAGCGGCGGGCGGGCGTCGCGTCGACCAGCCATTGAGGCACGGCTTTTTCGAGAAAATCGCCGTGAACACTTCGGGTCGCCGCCAGCGGTTCGCCAGCGTCGGAACGGGGGGGGTAAATCGGACATGCTGTGACTCCTGTTAAATGGAGTGACAGCACATCACCGTTCAACGCCAGACCGGTGGTGCATAGATACAGGGCGTCTATGCTCTGTAGGACAGTCATCCTGACGAGGGTTTTATGGACGATCCACTCGACAACAAGCCGCCCACCTTCTGGCAAATGCTGCACAGCGTGATGGCGGCGGCTTTTGGCGTGCAGAGCGGGAAAAATCGCGCACGCGACTTCACCCACGGCAAGCCCAGCCATTTCGTGGTGCTGGGCATTCTGTTCACGGCAGTGTTTGCGCTGATGCTGTTCGGCATCGTCAAGCTGGTGCTGCACCTGGCCGGGGTTTAGCGCAGCAGCAGTTGCAGGCTGAACGGGTAACGGTAGGACGCGGGCTTGCCTTGGGCGGAGAGCGCACGAAAATCCACCGGCGGCGCTGGCCCCAGCAACCGTTGCGCCTGGCTGGCATCAATCAGTTGGAACAGCGCCTCCTGCCGATCCCGCCCACCGTAGGCGCTGATGTCGACGCCCTTGGCATCATCATTAATCAGCACCATCGCCCAGCCGCCCAAGGTGAAATGCCCGGCGACCAGCGTGGTCAACCGCCCATCCAGGTAGGCCCGCAATATGCCCGGCGAACTGTTGACCGCGCTGAATAGCGCGTCCTTGCCCGGTACTCGCCCGCTGTCTTGCAGCGCCTGCATGGCGCCCAGGGCCATCTCATCATTGGCCGACCACACCAACGCCGTCTGTGGGTAGCGCTTGAACAACTGCGAGGCTTGTTCAAAGGCGCGCTGGCGGCTCCACTCCCCGTAAACCAACTGGCGCAGGCGCACTTGCGGATGCTCGGCCAAGGCGCGGCGCAAACCCAGTTCACGGCGTTGCGCGGCCGGGGTGTTCTTGGCGCCGGAAAACGCCAGCAGGTCAAGGGATTCACCCGGTGCAACCGGCCCGTGCTGGCGCAGCAGGTCGGTGAGCATCAGGTAACCGGCCTGCTCGTCGTCGGCCACCAGGCTGCACACCCAGTTGGCGTCGCTGCGGGCATCGAGCAATTGCACTTGGTCGGGGGTCAACGCGTTATTCACGATCAGCAACTTGACCCCACTGCCCTGGGCCATGCGCAAAATCTGCGGGGCGACGTATTGCTCATTCACCAGCACCAGGTAATCGGGGCGCTCACTGCCTTGCAGCGCTTCGCGGGCCTGGGCCAGGGTGTTCTGGGCGTCGCGCTCGGAATAACGCACGCGCAAATCCAGGCCGAGGTCCTTGGCAGCGGCCTGCATGAATTGCGCGTAGCTGACCCAGAAGGTCTCGGTGGATGTGCCCGGGTTGAGAAATACCACTGACGTCGCATGGGCCATCGCCCCGTACGCCGATCCCACTAACCACACACACGCAATCAGAACCTTCAACATGATTGTTTGAGCCTTAAGCATTAACCCACAGGATAATGGCAATGCGACATTGAATCGAGGCTCAATCAAGCGGTTTACTGGTGGCTGACCCAGAATACGGCTGTGCCCACCACCAGGATTATCAAGAACAGAATGGCCCAGGCATCAACGGTACTGTCGGGTTTACGGGCTTTAGTCGAATTGCTCATCGCATCGCCTCTTGTCGGTTTTATAGGTGATTGCACTAAGACTCGACGACAGTAAAGATCATGATTGCCCGCATGACAAATGTGGGTATCGCGATAACCCTTCTCATTAGTCATTTTGGTTATGTGCATATACTCAAACATCACTTTTGCGCATAAACGCAAACTGGTATCGTGCGCCGGCTCCGTTGGGAGTGCGCGGCCGTGCGCGCAGATTTGCCGAGAACAGGACCTATATGTACGTATACGACGAATACGATCAGCGCATCATCGAGGACCGCGTCAAGCAGTTCCGTGATCAGACCCGACGCTACCTGGCTGGTGAGCTGAGCGAAGAAGAGTTCCGCCCTCTGCGCCTGCAAAATGGCCTTTATGTTCAGCGCTTTGCGCCGATGCTGCGGGTTGCCGTGCCCTATGGCCAACTGACTTCGCGCCAGACGCGCATGATGGCCAAGATTGCCCGCGACTTCGACAAAGGCTACGCCCACATCAGTACCCGCCAGAACGTACAGTTCAACTGGCCGGCGCTGGAGGACGTGCCGGACATCCTGGCTGAGTTGGCGACCGTGCAGATGCACGCCATTCAGACCAGTGGTAACTGCCTGCGCAACGTGACCACCGACCAATTTGCCGGGGTTGCCGCCGACGAATTGATCGACCCGCGCCCCTGGTGTGAAATCGTCCGTCAATGGACCACCTTCCACCCTGAATTCGCCTACTTGCCACGTAAGTTCAAGATCGCCATCAATGGCTCGACCTCGGACCGCGCGGCGATCGAAGTGCACGATATCGGCCTGGAGCCGGTGCACAACGCGGCCGGCGAGCTGGGCTTCCGTGTGCTGGTCGGTGGCGGCCTTGGTCGTACGCCGGTGGTTGGCGCATTCATCAACCAATTCCTGCCCTGGCAGGACCTGTTGAGCTACCTCGACGCCATCCTGCGGGTCTACAACCGCTACGGCCGTCGCGACAACAAATACAAGGCCCGGATCAAGATCCTGGTCAAAGCGCTGACGCCTGAGGTATTTGCCCAGAAAGTCGACGCTGAAATGGAACACCTGCGCGGCGGCCAGACCACCCTGACCGAAGCCGAAGTACACCGTGTGGCCAAGCACTTCGTCGACCCGCAATACAAAGCCCTGAGCAATCAGGATGCTGAGTTGGCAGCCCTCGACCAGCAGCACCCAGGTTTCGCCCGCTGGCGTACCCGCAACACCCTGGCGCACAAAAAACCGGGCTATGTGGCCGTGACCCTTTCGCTCAAACCCACGGGTGTAGCACCGGGCGATATCACCGACAAGCAGCTGGATGGCGTGGCCGACCTGGCCGAGCGCTACAGTTTCGGCCAACTGCGTACCTCCCACGAGCAGAACATCATCCTCGCGGACGTTGAGCAGAGCCAACTGTTCACGCTGTGGGGCGAGCTGCGCGAAGGCGGTTTCGCCACGCCGAACATCGGCCTGCTGACCGACATCATCTGCTGCCCGGGTGGCGACTTCTGCTCCCTGGCCAACGCCAAATCGATCCCGATTGCCGAATCGATCCAGCGCCGTTTCGACGACCTGGACTACCTGTTCGACATCGGCGAGCTGGACCTGAACATCTCCGGTTGCATGAACGCCTGTGGTCACCACCACGTCGGCCACATCGGCATCCTGGGCGTGGACAAGAAAGGCGAAGAATTCTACCAAGTGTCCCTGGGTGGCAGCGCCAGCCGCGATGCGAGCCTGGGCAAGATCCTCGGCCCGTCCTTCGCCCAGGAAGCCATGCCCGAGGTGATCGGCAAGCTGATCGATGTGTACATCGAACAGCGCACCGAAGATGAGCGTTTCATCGACACCTACCAGCGCATCGGCATCGACCTGTTCAAGGAGCGCGTCTATGCAGCGAATCATTAAGAACAACGAAGTCCTCGATGAAACCTGGCACCTGCTGCCCAAGGACGCGAGCTTCGACGGCATTTCCAACTGCGACGACCTGATCGTGCCGTTGGCCCTGTGGCGCGAACACGGCCATGCGCTCAAGGCCCGCGACGGCGGCCTGGGTGTGTGGCTAGACGCCGATGAAGAAGCCGAAGAAATCGGTGATGACGTGCAGCACTTCCAAGTCATCGCCCTGAACTTCCCGGCCTTCACCGACGGTCGCAACTACTCCAACGCGCGCCTGCTGCGTGACCGTTACGGTTACAAGGGCGAGCTGCGCGCGATTGGCGACGTGCTGCGCGACCAACTGTTCTACCTGCGCCGCTGCGGGTTCGATGCCTTCGCCTTGCGCGCTGACAAAGACCCGTACGAAGCCCTGGAAAGCCTCAAGGACTTCTCGGTGACGTACCAGGCGGCCACGGATGAACCGTTGCCGCTGTTCCGCCGCCGCTAAGCGTCAGCCTATAAAAAAGCCCTGGCATGCCAGGGCTTTTTTATGCGTGATCGTTCCCGCGCTCTGCGTGGGAATGCCGCTTGGGACGCTCCGCGTCCGGCTGGAGAGTGACGGTATGCATTCCCACGCAGAGCGTGGGAACGATCATACGATCATGCGTTGAGTTTGATCGACGCCAGCACCTGCTTCTGGCCCATGGAACACGGCAGATCTTGCGGCTGCGCACGCACTGCCTCGATCACCCCCAGCAATTGCGCCTTGCTGTGCGCCAACTGCGCCTGCATCACTTCGATCTGCTGCGCCTTGCGCTCCAACGCCTCGATCAGCTCATCGCGCTTGTGCTCGCCCGGCGCCGGCATCAACGCCTTGAGCTCCTGCAAGGTAAACCCGGCCTGCTGCGCACTCTGAATCAGTTGCAGCGTTTGCAACGCCTGCGGTGCATACCGCCGATAGCCATTGGCCTGGCGCCCCACCTGGCTGATCAGCCCTTGAGCTTCATAAAAGCGAATGCGTGATGCCGCCAGCCCACTTTGTTTTGCCAGCTCGCCAATATTCATCGCCACGCCCCGCTTGACATTAAAGTTAACTTTAAGCTTAGCCTGAGGCCTCCCCCGCTCAGGAGTCAACCCATGTCACCTTTTGAAGCTCTGCAACTGCCTAACGGCCAAGTCCTCGCCAACCGCATCGCCAAGGCGGCGATGGAAGAGAACATGGCCGACGCCCGTCAAGCGCCGTCGCGCGAATTGAAGCAGCTGTACCAGGCCTGGGCCGAGGGTGAGCCTGGCTTGCTGCTGACCGGCAACGTGATGATCGACCGCCGCGCCATGACCGGCCCCGGCGGCGTTGTGCTTGAGGACGAGCAGCAGTTGGACAGCTTCCGTGAGTGGGCCGATGTCGCGCGAGCCAAGCACGTGCACTTTTGGCTGCAACTCAGCCACCCGGGGCGCCAGACGCCCGCCAACCTGCGCCAGCAAGCCTTGGCGCCCTCTGCGGTAGCCCTCGACCTGGGCGGCTTCTCGAAGATGTTCGCCAAGCCCAAAGCCATGACCGAGGCGGATATTCAAGACGTGATCGAGCGCTTCGCCACCAGCGCACGCCTGGCCGAGAAAGCCGGGTTTACCGGGGTGCAGATCCACGCTGCACACGGCTACTTGATCAGCCAGTTTCTCTCACCGCTCAGCAACCAACGCACCGACCGCTGGGGCGGTTCGCTGGAGAACCGTGCGCGCCTGCTGCTGGAGGTGATCAACGCGGTACGCGCCACTGTCAGCCCGTCGTTTTGCGTGTCGGTCAAGCTCAACTCGGCGGACTTCCAGCGCGGCGGGTTTGCAGAGGCCGATGCGCGTGCCGTGGTCGAGATGCTCAACCCGTTGCCCATCGACCTGCTGGAATTGTCCGGCGGCAGCTACGAAGCGCCGGCCATGCAGGGCGAAGCTCGGGACGGTCGCACCTTGGCGCGTGAAGCGTACTTTCTGGCATTTGCCCAGGAAGTGGCGACCCTCGCCAGCATGCCACTGATGGTCACCGGCGGCATTCGGCGCCTGCCGGTGGTGCAACACGTGCTCGACAGCGGCATCGCCATGGCCGGCATCGCCACCGCCCTGACCCTGGAGCCGCAGTTGATCAAACACTGGCGCGCAGGCCGCGACCTCAACCCGCAACTCAAACCCATCAACTGGCAGCGAAAGCCCCTGGCCGCCCTCGCCACCCTGGCCGTGGTGCGCTACCAGATGCGCCAATTGAGCCGCGGCCACCGGCCCAACGCCAAGGTGGCCCCGTGCATCGCGCTGGTCCGCGATCAGTGGTTTCTCGCCCGCCGCACCCGCCAATACCGCGCCGCCATGACGCAATCTTCACATTAAGCGCGGAGCATTCGCCGTGATCGAACTGTCCTCTACTGATCAGCAGCTTTTAACCTCACTGACGATTGGAGTTCTTCATGGCGAAAATCAACCTGGCCCAGCAATTGGCGACCACCCTTGAACAGGCGGGCATCAAGCGCATCTGGGGCCTGACCGGCGACAGCCTCAACGGCCTGACCGACGCCCTGCGCACCATGGACAGCATCGAGTGGATGCACGTGCGCCACGAAGAGGTCGCCGCGTTCGCCGCCGGTGCCGAAGCCGCCACCACCGGCGAATTGACGGTGTGCGCCGGCAGCTGCGGGCCGGGTAACCTGCACTTGATCAATGGCCTGTTCGACTGCCATCGCAACCATGTGCCGGTGCTGGCGATTGCGGCGCAAATTCCGTCCTCGGAGATCGGCCTGAACTACTTTCAGGAAACCCATCCTCAGGAGCTGTTCAAAGAGTGCAGCCACTTTATCGAGCTGGTGACCAACCCCGAGCAGATGCCCCAGGTGCTGCACCGCGCGATGCGCTCGGCGATCCTCAACCGTGGCGTGGCGGTGGTGGTGATTCCAGGCGACGTATCGCTGCTGGAAGTGGAAGACAAACTCAAGCCTTGGCCAGCCCTGCACGCACCGCGCACCTTGCCGGCGGAACAGGACCTGCAACGCCTCACCGAGATCCTGCAGAGCAGCCAGAAAGTCACCCTGCTGTGCGGCAGTGGCTGCGCCGGTGCCCACGACCAAGTGGTAGCCCTGGCCGATGCCCTCGGCGCGCCAGTGGTGCACGCCTTGCGCGGTAAAGAGCACGTGGAATGGGACAACCCGTTTGATGTGGGCATGACCGGCCTGATCGGTTTCAGCTCGGGTTACCACGCCATGCTCAACTGCGACACGCTGATCATGCTCGGCACCGACTTCCCCTATCGCCAGTTCTACCCCACCGACGCGAAAATCATCCAGGTCGACCGCAACCCGCAGGCGCTCGGGCGCCGGGCCACGCTGGACCTGGGCATCGCAGCCGACGTCAGCGAGACCCTCGACGCGCTGCTGCCACGCCTGACCCGCAAGGCTGATCGCAGCTTCCTCGACACCTCGTTGAAGCATTACGAGAAAGCCCGCCAAGGCCTGGACGACTTGGCGCAGCCGTCGAAACCCGACCGGCCGATCCACCCGCAATACGTCGCGCGGTTGCTCAGCGAATTGGCGGATGACGATGCCATCTTCACTGCCGACGTCGGCTCACCCACCGTGTGGGCTGCGCGCTATTTAAAGATGAATGGCAAACGCCGCCTGATCGGCTCGTTCAACCACGGCTCGATGGCCAATGCCATGCCGCAGGCCATTGGCGCCCAGGCAGCCTTTCCTGGGCGACAAGTGATTTCGATGTCCGGCGACGGTGGCTTCGCCATGTTAATGGGCGATTTCATCTCGTTGGCGCAATTGAAACTGCCAGTCAAAGTCATCGTGTTCGATAACTCGTCACTGGGTTTCGTCGCCATGGAAATGAAAGCCGCCGGTTACCTGGACACCGGTACCGAGCTGAAAAACCCGGATTTCGCTGCCATGTCCAACGCCATGGGCATCCTCGGCATTCGCGTGGAGCAGTCCGAAGACCTCGAACCGGCCTTACGCCGTGCCCTCGCCCATGACGGCCCGGTGCTGGTCGACGTGGTCACAGCCACTCAGGAACTGGTGATGCCGCCGACAATCAAGCTCGAACAGGCCAAGGGGTTCAGCCTGTATATGCTCAAGGCGGTGATGAGCGGGCGCGGCGATGAAGTGATCGAACTGGCGCGCACCAACTGGTTGCGCTGAGTTTTAGTAACGGCGAACAGCCCCGTAGCGGACTACCGACTGGGTGACCACCTCAGCCAGGCGCGGGTCCGCCTGCGGCGCGTTGAACAGGCGAAACTCGGCATCGGGCAACACGGGTAAGCCGTGCTCGGCGCCGAGTACCGTCAAGCCAGGCCCCACTTGGCTGCGCGCCATCGGGGCAACGGCAAAGCCGGCCAACGCTGCGGCCTGCAGTGCGGCGTAACGGGTGTAGTGCATCGCGGTGCGCTGGGCAAGACGGGTCAGCGCCGCCTCGCGGTAAGGACAGGGCTCGGGAAACAATGCCAAGGGCAAGGGCGTCGGTAACGTCAGCAGCGGTTGCTCAGACCAGGCATCGACTATTTTTGGAGTGGAGGTTGATCAGGCTTCTCGTCGGGAGTCTGCTACGCGGGCGTGGATGTTGGCGGATCGTTTGGCGTGAGGGGTGGGCTAGGATTGGGTGCATATCCGTTATTTGGGTGATGGCTGATATGGGTTCCGCTCTTACAGCGGGTCACTTTTGGAAAAGAGCCCCAAAAGTAACCAAAAGGGCTCTTGCCCCACCACTCGGCACCTCGCCTAGGCTCGGTGTGCCCTCACTCCGGCTTTGGACCGTGGGCCGCCGCCATGGGCCATCCTTGGCCCATCGCGGCTAAACCGGCGTCCTGCCGGTTTACCCCCGCTCCAAAGCCTGCGTTCGGCCAGCGTGGTTTTACGGGGCGCCTAAGATCAAGATCAAAAGCAAAAGCACGGCGGCCTAGTAGCCGACCTGAGTGGTTGAAGCAAATCAAAAGCAAAACCGAGGCGGCCTGACTGAAGTGCGCCCCAAAAGTTGGACAGCTAATGGTTAGGCTACCGCGGACCGGGTTCTGTAAGCCACAGGGCTCAGTCCGCCAAGCTTCGTTTTGATTCGCTTATGGTTGTAGTAATGGATGTACTTATCCAGCCCGGCCTGCAGCTGAGCAACGCTGTCGAAGCTTTCCCGATAGTAAAACTCCGACTTCAGGGTACCGAAAAAGCTTTCCATTGTGGCGTTGTCATAGCAGTTCCCTTTGCGAGACATGCTCTGTTCCAACCCAGCTTTTTCCAGTTTTTCCCGATACTTTGAGTGTCGATAGTGCCAGCCCTGATCCGAGTGCAGCATGGGTTTGGCGCCTTCGGGCAAGCGCTCAAGGGCAAGCTCCAGCATGTCGCCTACCAAGGCGTATTGGGGGCGGACGGCGGTCTTATAGGCCACAATCTCTCCGTTGTACAAGTCCAGTACTGGGGACAGATACAGCTTTTGCCGGCCACTTTGAACTCGGTGACATCGGTTACCCATTTCTGATTTGGTTGCTCAGCTTCGAACTGACGAGCCAGGATATTGGGCGATACCTCTCCCATTGGCCCTTTATACGATTTGTATTTTTCGGTCGCACTGTGCATTTCAGGCCTAACTCTCCCATCAGCCGTCGTACCGTTTTACCGTTGATCAACGGCGTTTGCTTACGTAGCTCTAAAGTCATCCGACGGTAACCAAGGCGGCCCTCATTCTCGTCTTGGATAGTCTGGATAGAGGCTTTGATCGAGATAAACCGGTCCGCAACGCCCATCGCCTTGAGTTGGTAGTAGTACGTACTTCGCGCAAGACCTACCAGCTTGAGCAAATCACTCAAGGGGAAAGCTTGTTTGAGCTCAGTGACTAATCGGGCTTTTTCTTCGCTTCTCTCTCTCGCCTCATCACCGCCTCGCCCAACTCTCCAAGCTTTTTAGGTAGGCGTTCTCCATGCGCAAATACTGCAGTTCATCGAGTAATGCCTTGTGTGCAAGCTGTGCGTCGGTGAGTGGGGTGGTAGTTTTACGCGGTTTAGAAGGCGGCTTGGGCATAGCGGTAATCGATCCTTTTTCCCTGACTCCAGGGCTTCAATACCGCCACTGTAATACTGCTGTTGCCATCTGCCCACCTGGCTTGAGTTACCCAGGTTGAAGAGCGCCGCTGCGCGGCGCAAAGATAAGGAGTCGCGCCACATGCGTTGCAGCACTGAAAACTTGAACAAGGGACTGTAGCGTTCGCCGGTTCTGCTTAGACAGGCTTCGCCATGTAATCGGTAAGCCTCCACCCAACGACGAAGCAAGGTGGGATCCATTTGAAATTGAGCGGCTATGCGGCGAAAGCCTCGGCCCTGTTCAAGGAAAGTGGTAATGGCGGAAAGCTTGAACTGCGTCGTGTATTTGCTCATGAAAAGCCTCAGGAGTTGGACGGGTGTCCAACTTCTGGGGCGCACTTCAGTGGGTCAGTCAGCTCATATATAACTGACCCACCGCATTCGCGAGCAAGCCCGCTCCCACAGTTGGATCTCGGTACATCAGACAGAGAGTGTGCTGCTGTGCTTTTGCTGTGCTTTTGCCCTGCTTTTGCTTCAACCACTCAGGTCGGCTACTAGGCCGCCGTGCTTTTGCTTTTGATCTGCTTTTGATCTTGATCTGAGGCGCCCCGTTAACCACGATGGCCGAACGCAGGCTTGAATCCGTGGGTAACCCGGCAGGACGCCGGGTTAGCCGCGATGGGCCAAGGATGGCCCATGGCGGCGGCCCACGGATTCAAGCCGGAGTGAGGGCATGCCGAGCCTAGGCGAGGCACCGAGTGGTGGGGCAAGAGCCCTTTTGGTTACTTTTGGCTGGGCCGGCATTCCGGGCTCTTTTCCAAAAGTGACCCGCCGTAAGGGCGGAACCCTAAGCAGCCGTTACCGCAGCAACGGATATGTACTCAAAAAAGCCCCCCCATCACCCCAACTGCTTCTCCACCCACACCCCATAGGCATCAACAAACGCCTGCAAAAACGGCTTGGTCTTCTCCGACAATTTACCCGCCTCATCAAAGGCACTCCCCGCCCCACCCAGATAAGCCTCCGGCTGTTGCATACAAGGCACATTGAGAAACACCAGGGACTGGCGCAAATGGTGGTTAGCACCAAACCCACCAATGGCCCCCGGCGACACACTGATGACCGCCCCAGGCTTACCACTCCAGGCACTTTGCCCATAAGGCCGCGACCCCACATCAATCGCATTCTTCAACGCCGCCGGCACTGAGCGGTTATATTCCGGGGTCACAAACAACACCGCGTCGGATGAACTCACCTGTTTGCGCAAAGTACTGTAGGCTGCGGGCGGTGATGCCCCGTCGAGGTCCTCGTTGTAGAGCGGCAAATCGCCAATTTCCACAATGTTCAACTTCAGATTGGCTGGGGCCAGTTCGGCCAAGGCCAGGGCGACCTTGCGGTTGATCGACTCTTTTCTCAAGCTGCCAACCAGTACGGCAATCGTGTAGACCTTGCTCATTGAGGTTTTCCCGACGTCTGACTAAGGAGCTTGTAGTTATAAAGTCTTCACGGCAGGTTCACCAGCAGGTTTTGATAATCCCCAAGAGGTTTTCTACGCGATCCCCTGCGTAGGAAGCGTCTGAAAAGATCAACGAATAGTATTTTTTTTCCATAGGTAAACTACCCCGCTCCATGACGGTCTACAGAACCGCAAATCGAGTGTTTATCTCCAGAGGTTCTAAACAGATGGCTGCAGTACTTGTCGGACAGTTCCATGCCAGAGACGCGGAAGGACGCGTGTATTCCGTGCATGAGTTCCAGGAATCCAACCCGGTGCAAGGCGACCAGGCTGGTTCGGCGCCCACCACTACCTACAAGCTGGCCATTGGCGATCGCGTAGAAAAAATGGAAGGCGATGAATTCAGACTGATCCAGTCGGACAAAATTATCACCCGCGAATCCCCAACGTTCCAGGCTTAATAAGCTCTCACCTTATCGACCTGCTCAGTCCTGGCCATTGACGGCATTGACTGGGCTGGTGATCAAGGCCGGCGAATCTCTGTCACCTCCACGCCCTGCCCGCCATCCACGTGCTTGAGCGTCACCATCAACCTCCCCCGCTCTCCTTCAACGGCATACAACGAACGTTTGTAGCCCGTCGTGCCATACGCGGGATAGGCCACCACCTGCCTGACCAATGCAATCTCCAGCACCGCGCCCACCTGCGCATCCACCTGTTCCTGGGAACGGATAAACGCCTCGAGGGCGAGGTTTTCCGGCGTGTGTTCATCGGGAGTATTGAAGAGATAAGCAGCCACGCACCCCACGGTCACCAAGACCAGCAGTTGCTTGGCCGTTACCCCGAAGAAGATCGAGGGTAGAGGCATGTGAGACCAGACCTGTTTTTGTTGTATTGGTCGTTGATGATCAGAGCAGCCATTCTAATCAGGTCGATGGGTATTGCCAGATCTATCAGTTGTCGCCGTAGGTAATATCCTTGTTGT
Organism: Pseudomonas sp. ArH3a; assembly: GCF_022648765.1. NCBI lineage: Bacteria > Pseudomonadati > Pseudomonadota > Gammaproteobacteria > Pseudomonadales > Pseudomonadaceae > Pseudomonas > Pseudomonas sp. ArH3a. The sequence continues at coordinate 2,956,464 of NZ_CP080330.1, read as the reverse complement.
CGCCTACGCCGCCCAGGGTGCGGTCTTTGCCGAATGAAAACAGGTCGAAGGGCGTGTTCGGCTGGGTTGGCGGGTAGTGGTACTGGTAGGCAATGCCCCAAGGGTCATTCAGCAAGTCTTCGTTAACGTAGGGGCCTTTCCATTTCGCCTCGCCAACAAGTCGCGTGGTCAATGCCTCCAATCCCTCTTCATCCGTGGGGTAGCGACCGGTGTCTTGATGAAACCGTTCGACCGCCCTGCCCAATTCGCTCACCTGGGCCTTCGCCTGGGCTATTTCTGCCAGCGTGACATCGCCGAACAGCCGTGGCCCCACCGCCAGGGCCAGCAACCCGATAATGACCAACACCACCAGCACCGCCCAACGCGTAAAGCCATGCTGGGTGTGCACGCTGCCAATTGTTGCGGTATTGCCGGACATCGCAAGGCTCCCTGAAGGTTGGTCAGTTATTACACGTTTTGTATGACCCGCAGGTTGCAGTGGCGAGCACGCTTAACGGTAGCCGACCCGCGCTGTTTTTTCCCAAGCCATTGAAACCCCACCGTACTGAACATAGACTCCGGCGATGCGTTTACGTCATATCGAAGTGATTCAGGCCATCTTGCAGACCGGACACCTCGGCACAGCCGCCGAATGGTTGCAACTCCCCGTGGGCAACGTGGATGCAACCCTCAAGGACGCCGAGCAGCAATTGGGCTTCATGCTGTTTGCCAGTGTGCGCGGGCGTTTGCAGGCAACCCGTGAAACCCTTGAGCTGCAGGCACAAATCGCCCACCTCTACGAAGCACTGGAACCGGTACAACGCTTGGCCAGTCGCTTGAAACACCACCATGCCCCCACACTGCGCGCCTTGTGCACCCCGCCCCTGGCCAATCAACTGTTGCCGCAAAGTATCGCGCTGCTGCGTCGACGGTTCCAGGACACGCCGTGCAACCTGTCGAGCCAACCGACGCGGGAAATTGTCAGGAGCCTGCTCCTGCACGAAGCCGATGTGGGCCTGAGCCTGCATGACCCGCAACACCCGCAAATCCAAAGCACTGTGCTGGCCGAGGGCAAACTGCAACTGCTCGCGCCCCATGGCTGGCTCAAACCCAAGCAAAAGTACATCGCGCTGCAGGACCTGGCCGGGCAGTCGATGATCGGGCTTGAGGGGCATGACCCGCTGAGCCGCCTGCTGGACGCCAAGCTGCACGCTCTGCGCCCACTGCCAGTGGTGCAGACGCGGGTGCAGACCTACCAGATGATGCGCAGCATGGTGGAAGCCGGGGAAGGCCTGGCGGTTGTCGACCCGTTCACCGCTTTTGGCGCGCGGGAGGTCGGGCTGGATAGTTGCCCGTTATCGCCACCCATTCCTGTCATCCTCTACGCATTGACGTTGAAGGACGCTGAACCCACGCCTGCGCTGAACGCGCTGCTGGAGATCGTCGCCAACAAGGCCGAGGCCCTGCTGGCCGGTACATCAGCGTCCACGCCTGCACCCTGAACCACGCCCCATCAGCGCCTTTCCTTGCACTGTCATCGACACAACACCTGACAGTCAGGGTGGAACCCCGTCCGTGGATTCTCACACCCACACACTGAAGAAGGCGCCTATCCGCGCTTTCTTGCGGACGATGTCCCATCACCATGGAAAGGATCCCCATGCCCATCATTCAATCTATCCCTGCTTCTCTACCGCTCACCAACCCTGCGATTCTCCCAGCCACGCAAGCCACGAATACTCAAGTGACCGAAGTCGCGGCCAACGACACAGGCCCTGACGAACTCGACAACCCACTGGCGCTGAAAAAAGCCTTTGCTGATCGCTGCAACTGGAACGAGCTGGCAACCAAACATCGCTGCTCGGTTCGGCCGAGGCGCAGGCGCTGGGCCGCGCCATACAAACCCAATTGGGCGGCATAGCGACCACTACCAGCGGCAATGACTACTTGCTGGCAGCCATCCACCTGAGCCTGGACCCGGAGCCCCTGCAAACGCCGGCGCGCAACACTCCATGCTCGATATCGTCATCCACGGTGAAAAGGTCAATAATGACGGCATAGAGCATTGGGAAACCCAGGACAAGCGAATTCCCATTCTGGCGTTTTGCGCAAAATCCGCGAGCGGCAAACTGACGTCGCAGACGCCTTTGCCGAACGCTATAAACAGGCCGCAGAAGCCCTGAAAAAGGGTCACACGGGCCTGACCCATTACCTGATCTCGACCTTGCCGCCGGAGGATAAGAAAAACTTTGAGTATGGCCAGCTCGAATTTTTCCGTACCGATGAATACAAAATGGGCACGGACTTCTTCACCCAGACCCTGACGAAAAGAGGTCACACGCTGGACGTGAAGATCACGCGCAATAAGCAAATCAGGGTTTATCGCATTGACACCCACGCCGGTACTCTTTCAAACCAATATGGCCTGAACGAAAAGTACTCGCCGCCCTACGACAAACTCGACGTAAAAGACGCCAGCAAACTCACTCGAACCCTGCGGTTTAACCCCCTCCCAGACGAACATGGCGAAAAAGCCGTAGAGAAACCAGCGCGCTCGCAAACGCCCAGGGCCTTTGACTCCGAGCGCACGGACTATATCGCCAGGGTGTACGCCCACGCCCTCGACTTACACAGTGATGACCTGCTCCAGCATGCCGGAGGGATGAAGCGCAGCCCGCGACAAGGCCAATGATGAGCTTAAGGGCGGGACAATCGTCGATGTGGTAAGCGGTACCCGCAAGTATTACGCGGACAAAGGCGTCACGGCGCCCGACAATATCCAGCAGACAGTACAGGAGGGGAAGCAGCGCTACATGGCGCTTCACAGTCAGTTGAAAGTCAAAGTGGGCGCCGAACATTCCTGGCTTGATACATAACCTTTTCAGCGCCGACACGCGGCCCAAACGTCAGCCAACAGCGACGTTCAGGCCGTTTCCAACTCTGACTTGAATAACCGATACCAAAAGATCGCCACTTCGCGGGTTTGTGGATCAATCCCGCGATAACGCAGTTGATCAATCCCGCCCATCACGTACCCGCAACGCTCATACAGGCGGCACGCGCCGAGGTTGTTGTTCTGGGTTTCGAGCATCATGCCCGGCAGGTTTTTCTTGCGGCTCCAGAACTGCGCCACGTCCAGCAACGCTTTCGCCACACCATGGCGCCGCGCCGGCAAGGCCACCGCCAGTTCGTCGACGTGGGCAAAGCCATTCCAGTTGGTGCTGACCACAACATGCCCCACCGCACGGTCATCCAGATAGGCCATGAAGATCGCACTGTCCGGTGCATCGCGGAAACTGGCGAATTCTTCCGGGTCGATGCCATAACACTTGCGATACGGCACGATGCGCTCCATGGGCCATTGTTCCACGCGCTGGCCCATCTGTGGCACGCCGTAGGCGTTGACTTCAAAGCTGAAATCGTTGCCCCACACGTAGGCATCAAAGCCTTCGTCAGCGACCCGCACACTGAGCCCCGGGTACTTCGGGTTCATTACAGCTTGCATAAACATCCTTAACCCTTGATGCAATCGACGGTGTAACAACGACCATTGCCATAGTCTTCGTGTTGCAACCCATGAACATCAGCGACAAAACCGGGAAAGCTGCTATCGAACGTCCGGGCAAAAGCCAGGTAGTCGATGATCGATCGCGTCGACTCGGTAAAGCGCTCGCCCGGCATGATCAACGGAATGCCCGGCGGATAAGGCACCAGCATCACGGCTGCGATGCGCCCTGGCAAGGCATCGATGGAAACCGCCTCCACTTCCCCCCTGACCAATTGGTCGTAGGCGTCGGCCGGCTTCATGGCGATTTCCGGCAATACCGTGTACATCCGCTTGAGGTGTTTGGCCGTGGCATTGCCACGGTAACAGCCGTGTAATTGATCGCACAGGTTGCGCAAGCCCAGGCCTTGATAGCGCGTTGGGCCCTGGGCAAACACCGATGGCAAGCAGCTTGCCAAGCTCACATTCGCGTCATAGCTGCGCTTGAACTCCAGTAATTCGGTGAGCAAGGTACTCCATTTACCTTTGGTTATGCCCATGGAAAACAACACGAGGAAGGAATACAGCCCGGTCTTTTCCACCACCAGCCCACGCTCCCAGAGGAATTTACTGACCACTGCGGCGGGAATCCCGCAGTCGCTCAAGGCGCCATCGGCGCTCAGGCCGGGCATCACCAGGGTCACTTTGATCGGGTCGAGCAGTACGTAATCTTCGGCCACATCGCCAAAGCCATGCCAGTCATCCTGCGGGTGCAGCAGCCAGTCAGCCGTAACGACCCGGTCGATGCCCGCCACCGAAGGCGGCTGCCAGATGGAGAACCACCAATCCTCAGCAGCGATGTGCTGGCGCAAGTTGGCCAGGGCACGCCGAAAGCTCAGGGCCTCGTCAAACATTTCCTGCAACAACGAACGCCCGGCCGGGCCTTCCATCATTGCCGAGGCCACGTCCAGCGAGGCAATGATGCTGTATTGCGGCGAGGTGGAGATGTGCATCATGAACGCTTCGTTGAAGCGGTCGCGGTCCAGTTGCCGTGCGCCGCCATCCTGCACATGGATCATCGAGGCCTGGCTGAAGGCGGCCAGCAACTTGTGGGTCGAGTGGGTGGTAAACACCAGCGGGCTGTCCGGGGTGCGCGAGGTGCCCATGCCATAACGCCCGGCAAAGAACTCGTGAAAGGCCGCGTAGGCGTACCAGGCCTCGTCGAAGTGCAACACCTCGACACTGTTGCCCAATTGTTGCTTGATCAGCTCGGCGTTGTAGCACAGGCCGTCGTAGGTGGAATTGGTGACCACCGCCATCTTCACTTTGGTTGGCCGGCCACGGGTCAAGGGGCTGGCATCGATCTTGGCGCGGATCGACTCGGGGCTGAACTCACTCAAGGGAATCGGGCCGATGATCCCCAGTTCATTGCGTTCCGGGCACAGGTACAGCGGGATCGCGCCGGTCATGATGATCGAGTGCAACACCGACTTATGGCAGTTGCGGTCGACCAGCACCAAGTCGTCGCGGCCGACCATGGAGTGCCAGACGATCTTGTTGGCGGTCGAGGTGCCGTTGATCACAAAAAACGTGTGATCGGCGCCAAAGTTACGCGCGGCGCGGGCTTCGGCTTCCGCCAACGGCCCGGTGTGATCGAGCAGCGAGCCCAGTTCCGGCACTGAAACGGACAAGTCAGAACGTAAGGTGTTTTCACCGAAGAACTGATGAAATGCCTGCCCTACCGGGCTCTTGCGATACGCCACGCCGCCGCCATGGCCGGGTGTGTGCCACGAGTAGTTGGAGTCGGCGGTGTGTTGCACCAAGGCTTTGAAGAACGGCGGCAACAAGCCATCAAGGTAAGTGCGCGCCGCGCGAGCGACTTGCCGAGCCAGAAACGGCACGGTGTCTTCGAACAAATAAAGAATGCCGCGCAGTTGGTTGAGTTCGCTCATGGCATCGGCCGGCGCATTTTCCAGGGTGACTTGCTCGCCCAGGGCAAAGATCGGCAGGTTGGGCGCCCTCACCCGCGCCAGGCGGATCAGTTCGACCATGTTTTGCAGCAGGTGGGTATTTTCCCCGGCGCCTTCGGCAGCGATCAACATGCACGCTAGGCCGTGATGGGTAGAAGCCACCAGCCGCCCTTCGGCGTAGTCCACGGCGGAAAAAATACTGAAGCCCTCTTGTTCCAGCTCTCGGGCGATGCCTCGAACCCGATCACCGGCAACGGTATCGGCCTTAATGTCGCGATGTACGATAAGAACAGGGAACTTCAGGTCTTTGTACATGAGTGCTGATAGTCCTGAGGGCTATGTACTCAGGGTAGAAGCTGGGAGCGGATGTGGCGAATGAAGATTTTGCAGGCGCTGTAAATCAGCTGTGGGAGCTGGCTTGCCTGCGATGGGCATAGGTATCTACGCAACTTTTTGTGTTGCTTTTAGCCTGCGATGGTTTAGGTAGATTGAGTACATATCCGTTGCTGCGGTAACGGCGGCTATTGGTTCCGCCCTTACGGCGGGTCACTTTTGGAAAAGAGCCCCAAAAGTAACCAAAAGGGCTCTTGCCCCACCACTCGGTGCCTCGCCTAGGCTCGGCATGCCCTCACTCCGGCTTGAATCCGTGGGCCGCCGCCATGGGCCATCCTTGGCCCATCGCGGCTAACCCGGCGTCCTGCCGGGTTACCCACGAATTCAAGCCTGCGTTCGGCCATCGTGGTTTTACGGGGCGCCTCAGATCAAGATCAAAAGCAAAAGCACGGCGGCCTAGTAGCCGACCTGAGTGGTTGAAGCAAAAGCAGGGCAAAAGCACAGCAAAAGCACAGCAAAAGCACGGCAGTACACTCTCTGCCTGATGTACTGAGATCCCACTGTGGGAGCGGGCTTGCTCGCGAATACGGTGGGTCAGTCAGCTCATATATAACTGACCCACCGTATTCGCGAGCAAGCCCGCTCCCATAATTTTGACCGAGTTCGACTGCCAGCACCGCAGTGCTCTGCTTTTCTGTGGGAGCTGGCTTGCCTGCGATGGCATCAACTCGGTGTACTTGATGGACCGAGGTGTCTGCATCGCAGGCAAGCCAGCTCCCACATTAGATTGAGTTCAGCCATCAAGATCAGGTCGGCTGTCAGGCCGCCTCGGTTTTGCTTTTGATCTAACCACTCAGGTCGGCTACTAGGCCGCCGTGCTTTTGCTTTTGATCTTGATCTTGATCTTAGGCGCCCCGTTAAACCACGCTGGCCGAACGCAGGCTTTGGAGCGGGGGTAAACCGGCAGGACGCCGGTTTAGCCGCGATGGGCCAAGGATGGCCCATGGCGGCGGCCCCCGCTCCAAAGCCGGAGTGAGGGCACACCGAGCCTAAGCGAGGTGCCGAGTGGTGGGGCAAGAGCCCTTTTGGTTACTTTTGGGGCTCTTTTCCAAAAGTGACCCGCTGTAAGAGCGGAACCAATCTAAGCCATCACCCAATAACGGATATGTACCCACCGCCCCCGAGACAACCAAAGAATTCAACCCATAAAAAGATGTGTAGATACCTATGGCTATCGCAAGCAAGCCAGCTCCCACCGTTTGATCAAGTTCAGCCGATCTTATTGCTGCGTCAGCTGCGACCACAACGCCGGCGCACCGGCCGACTTGGCAATCGCTTCCAACCGCGTCGCATGCTCAGCCAAATCCTGCTCACTGGCACGAATGATCGGAGTGGGCTTGCGATCCGCCGGCAGACGGCGAATTTCCGAAGGGCGGTTGCCTGAACCTTCCGCCGAGCCGTTGCCGTCAGAGGCATTACCCGCCAGGGACAGGCTGGTCTGCCCGCCGGTCATGGTCAGGTAAACGTCGGCCAGAATCTCGGAGTCGAGCAAGGCGCCGTGCAGTTCACGACCGGAGTTGTCGACGCCGTAGCGTTTGCACAAGGCATCCAGGCTGTTGCGCTGGCCCGGGTGACGCTCACGGGCCATCATCAAAGTGTCGAGGATCGAGCAGTGCTGTGAGATATCCGCACGATCCTTCTGCCCCATCAGGGCAAATTCGTTATTGATGAAACCGACGTCGAACGCCGCGTTGTGGATGATCAACTGCGCGCCGTTGATGAACTCGAAAAACTCGTCGGCCACTTCGGCGAAGCGCGGCTTGCCCTTGAGGAATTCGTCAGTGATGCCGTGGACGCCGATAGCGCCTTCGTCACTGTCACGGTCCGGTTGCAGGTAGACGTGGAAGTGGCGACCGGTAAGACGCCGACCCATCAATTCGACACAGCCGATTTCGATGATCCGGTGACCATCGGTCACCGGCATGCCGGTGGTTTCGGTATCGAGTACAACAGATCGGATGGCCATCAGGGTTCAGCTCTCAACGGTGGTATGCAGTGTGGTGTGAATCAAGGGGCGCGATGTTAACACGTGAGTCACCATCAGCTCTGCTTGTAGCCCCGTACATCATCCACACCCCGGTTGGCCAACTGGTCGGCGCGTTCGTTACCTGGGTGGCCGATGTGCCCGCGCACCCATTTCCAGGTGATGTTATGGCGGTTGCATTGCTCATCGAGCAGTTGCCACAGGTCGGCATTTTTCACCGGTTCCTTGGCGGCGGTTTTCCAGCCGCGCTTCTTCCAATTGACCATCCACTCGTTGATGCCTTTCATCACGTATTGCGAGTCGGTCACCAACAGCACGTCACAGCGGCGCTTGAGTTCTTCCAGCCCACGAATGGCGCCCATCAGCTCCATGCGGTTGTTGGTGGTGTTGGCTTCGCCGCCCCACAACTCCTTCTCCACGCCCTTGCACACCAGCAAGGCGCCCCAGCCGCCGGGGCCCGGGTTGCCCTTGCAGGCGCCATCGGTGAAGAGTTCTACGCTATCGGTCATCGGTTGCATCCATCAAAACGGGCTGGCGGTAATGGACCGACAGTATCCCGAGGCCGAAAGACTCGGCCGGTAATCAAAAAGAGTTTTTACGGTTCGCTTTGCTTGCGATTGACCTTGGCCATCGGCATCGGCACCAGCTTGCCCATAGGTTGGCGCAGCACCTGGCGTACCGGCCGCAGCCCGACCACGATCTTGCGTGCCACCAACAAATAGAAGCCGCCACCCGACAGTTGCCAGGCGCCCGCCCGGCGTTCCCACCCGGCCAGACGGCCTTGCCACTTGGTCGACGCAAGCGGCGGACGATAGCACCCGAAGCGGCGTTTCTCCAGCGCAAAGCCCAGCAGGTTCAGCCAGTCGCCTACCCGCGAAGGCGAGATACAGCGCGCCTGGCGCAGGGCGTCATGGGCGAATACATGGCGCAGGCCCCAACTGCTCCAGGGGTTGATGCCGATAATCAGCAAATGGCCACCAGGGCGCACACTGCTTGCGGCTTCGCGCAGCAAACCGTGGGGCGACAGGCAGAAATCCAGGCCATGCTGCAACACCACCACATCGGCGGCATGCTCGCTCAAGGGCCAGGCCTGCTCCTCGCACACAATCTCGACGCCCGGCAACGGCGCACCGAGGCGCACGTTACGTTGCACCTGGGGCGCAGCAGGCGGCGTTTGGGCCGATGGGCCGTAATGCACCAGATAGCCACCAAAGAACCGGCCCAGCTCGTCTTCGAGCATGCGCCGCTCTTCATCCAGCAAAAATTGCCCGATGGGCCCGGACAGCCACTCACGGGCTGCGCTGATCAGGGCCAGCCACTCAGGATCGGCCTGGGCGAACGCTTTATCAGTCATTGCATTCTCCAACTCGCCTAGACGTTCTAAGATGCACCAATGTGTTCAGCTTGGCGAATCGAAGAATGATACAGATCAGTGCCCTACCCGCGTTCACCGACAACTACATCTGGTTGTTACAGGACCCGCAAACCCAGCGCTGCGCCGTGGTCGACCCCGGCGATGCCGCGCCGGTGCTGGCCTGGCTCAAGCAGAACCCGCAGTGGAGCCTCAGCGACATCCTGATCACCCACCATCACCATGATCATGTCGGCGGCGTCGAGCAACTGAAAAGTGTTACTGGCGCCAAGGTCTACGGCCCGGCGAACGAGAAGATCCCGGCTCGGGACGTCGCCTTGCAAGATAACGACCGTGTCACCGTATTGGGCCTGGACTTCGACATTTATAGCGTGCCGGGCCACACCCTTGGGCATATCGCCTTTTACCACCTGGGCCTGCTGTTCTGTGGCGACACGCTGTTTGCCGCCGGTTGCGGACGACTGTTCGAAGGCACGCCGGAACAGATGTACACCTCGCTGGAACGCCTCGCCGCGTTGCCTGCCGAAACACTGGTTTACTGCACCCACGAGTACACACAAAGTAACCTTAAATTCGCCCAGGCCGTGGAGCCGGATAACACCGATATCGCCGAGCGAGTGGAAGCCGTCAAGCAGCTGCGGGCTCGCGGCGAAATCACGCTGCCGTCCAACCTGGCCCTGGAAAAACGCACTAACCCTTTTCTACGTACCGCTGAAACATCCGTTAAACAAAAAGCAGACGAACGGAATGGGCGCGATAACCGCTCTGGGGCCGAGGTGTTTGCTAGCTTGAGGGCATGGAAAGATAAGTTCTAACAGGATGCAATCTGATACGAAATTTCTGAATGGTTGACCGGAACCAAAGCGCTTTCTAGAATCGCCCGACATTTTTGCCCGGAACTTACTTCCAGCCAATGTCGTCATCTATTCGTAATTCCATTTCTTCAGACGCATTGACCCGCCTGGCTCAAGCCGTGGCGGTGGCTGTGTCCGCTACTCTGGCGGGCTGCCAATCGACTAATTACGCTGCACAATCCACCGTGCAACCCAAACCCAATCTTGCCGTCAAGATCAAGCAAAAACCTATTTGGCTATCAGAGAAGCCCAGCCCCGAAGTGCCCCAGGATGTCTGGGAACGCATGCGACGGGGCTTTCAATTGCAGGACGGCTTAGGTGTCAACCCACGCATCGAGCAACAGCGTTTGTGGTTCGCCAGCAACCCGTCCTTTTTGGAGAACGCCGGAGAACGCGGCAGCCTCTACATTCATTACATCGTCGAACGCCTTGAAGAACGCAACATGCCCCTGGAGCTGGCGCTGCTGCCAGTGATTGAAAGTGCCTACAACCCAATGGCCTATTCGCGCAGCGATGCAGTCGGCTTGTGGCAGTTCATCCCCTCCACCGGGCGCTACTTCAACCTGCGCCAGACCCGCGCCTATGACGGCCGCCGTGACATCACCGCCTCCACCACCGCCGCCCTGGACTATCTGACGCGTCTGCATGACATGTTCAACGGCGACTGGCTGCTGGCCCTGGCGGCCTACAACGCCGGCGAAGGCACGGTCAGCCGGGCCATCGAGCGGAACGAGAAGCTCGGCCTGCCCACTGACTACTGGAACCTGCCCCTGCCCCAGGAAACCAAGGACTACGTGCCCAAGTTCCTGGCGCTGTCTCAGGTGGTACTGGCCCCCGAGGCCTACGGCGTCAACCTGAACCCGATTGCCAACACACCGTACTTCGAAGTGGTTGAAGTCAAGCAAAGCATGGACCTCTCACGGGTTGCCGCGCTGGCTGAAATCGACGAAGACGAGCTCTTCCAGCTCAACCCGGCCTTGAAACAACGCACTACACTCGATGGCCCCCAGCATTTGCTGGTGCCGAGTTCCAAGGCGCAACTGCTCACTAGCACCCTTTCGACGATGAAGCCGGAAGAATTGCTGGCGATGCGCCCTAAAAAGCAGGTATTCGACGAAGTTGAGACCACGCGAGTGGCCGGGCGCACCCGCAACTACAAGGTGCGCAATGGCGACAACCTCACGTTGATCGCCAAGGCGAACAAGGTCGATGTGCATGACCTGCAGCGCTGGAACAAGCTCAACGGCCAGGCCCTCAAGGTCGGCCAGACCCTGGTGATGCAAGACACGCGCAAGCTGGTGGCCAAGTCCGGCGCCAAGAAGCCGGTGCAGTACAAGGTCAAGAAAGGCGACTCGCTGTACATCGTCGCCAAGCGCTTCAACGTTGAGATGCAACATCTCAAGCGCTGGAACCCGCGCACCGGCCAGGCGTTGAAACCTGGGCAGATGCTGGTGGTTTCCGGGCCAAGATAAACCTCTGCGCAAGCAGGCTTGCTGTGGCGAGCTGGCTTGTGTGGGAGCTGGCTTGCCTGCGATAGCATCACCCTGGTGCCCCTGATACACCGCGTTGCCTGCATCGCAGGCAAGCCAGCTCCCACATTTGTTCTCCACACAGTTCAATACCTTAGCAGCCCCCAAGCGGGGTGTTTTCAGCAGCCTTTTTCCAACCGGAACAAGCTGTTACTGTACCGATCATAAAGCCCAAGCCGCCTGGATCGGATCTCTGACTTGAAGCGTCCCCTCCTTCTACTAATAAGTCTGGCCTTGAGCTTTGGTGCGAACGCGACGATTACCGAGAGCCACGGTTACACGCAGTTCGGCACGCTCAAGTACCCGGCCAAATTCACCCACTTCGATTGGGTAAACCCTGCAGCGCCGAAAGGCGGGACATTGCGGGTCATGGCATTTGGCACCTTCGACACGCTCAACCCGTACACCTTCAAGGGCTCAAGCCCGGTGTCCACCCCCAATTTCCTGCAATACGGCGTCAATGAGCTGAACGAGCCCTTGATGGTCGGCACCGGCCAGTACGCGCCGTCCGGCGATGAACCCACCTCCAGTTATGGGCTGATTGCCGAGTCAGTGGAGTACAGCGAGGATCGCAGCTGGGTGGTGTTCAACCTGCGCCCACAAGCGCGCTTCCACGATGGCAAACCGATCACCGCCTACGACGTGGCGTTTTCCTATCGCACCTTGCTAACCGAAGGCCACCCGCAGTACCGCACCAACCTGCAGGAAGTGGCGCGGGTCGACATCCTCAGCCGCCACCGTATCCGCTTTGTGTTCAAGCGCGCCGGCAACCCGTTGCTGATCCTGCGCCTGGGCGAGCTGCCGGTATTGCCCCAGCACTATTGGAAAAACCGCGACTTCAAGGCCACCACCTTCGAACCGCCTCTAGGCAGCGGGCCGTACCGTATCACCCAGGTCACCCCTGGGCGGCAGTTGGTGTTCGAACGGGTCAAGGATTACTGGGGCAAAGACCTGCCGGTCAACCGGGGCTTCTACAACTACGACAAGGTCGAAGTGGAGTTCTACCGCGACAGCGACGTGGCCTTCGAAGCCTTCAAGGCCGGCGAATTCGATATCTATATCGAACACCAGGCCAAGAACTGGGCCACCGGCTATAACTTCCCGGCGGTCAACCGGGGCGAAGTGATCAAGGCGCAGATCGCCCACCAGATCCCGACCCAGAGCCAGGGCCTGTTCATGAACACGCGGCGGCCAACCTTCGCCCAGACCAAGGTGCGCGAAGCCTTGGGGTTGATGTTCGACTTTGAATGGACCAACCGCACCCTGTTCAGCAGCGCCTATAAGCGCACCTTGAGTTACTACCCCAACAGCGAGTTTTCCGCGACCGGCGTGCCGGTGGGCCATGAATGGCTGATGCTCTCGCCGTACCGCGACCAGTTGCCGGCCAACCTGTTTACTCAAGCCTTCAGCCTGCCGCAGACCGACGGTCGCGGTATCCCACGCGAGACCCTGCGCCGCGCCCTGGCCTTGTTGGGCGAAGCCGGCTGGAAGCTGTCGGGGCAACGCCTGCTCAACAGTGACGGGCAACCGCTGCGCTTTGAAATCCTGCTGGTCAACCCGAACTTGGAGCGCATCCTGCAGCCGTATGTCGAGAACCTGATCAGCATCGGCATCGACGCGCGCCTGCGCACCGTTGACCGCGCGCAATACAAGCAGCGCCTGGATCAGTTCGACTTTGACATGATCCTGATCACCCTCAACCAGACCTTGAGCCCCGGCCTTGAACAGTGGCAGTACTTCCACTCAAGCCAAGCCGCGATCAAGGGCAGCAAGAACTACGCAGGCATCGCCAACCCGCTGGTCGATCGCCTGCTGGAGCAACTGCTGGCGGCGCAAACCCGCGAAGAACAATTGGCCGCCGGCCGCGCCCTCGACCGAGTGCTGCTGTGGCAGCACTACAGCATTCCCAACTGGTACCTCAACTATCATCGTTTGGCGTACCGCAACCGGTTCGCCTTTGTCACCACGCCGCCCTACAGCCTGGGCCTGAGCGCATGGTGGCTGAAAGCTTCGGAGAAAGCCCAATGATGTATTTACGCCGTGCATTACTCGCCAGCCTGTTGCTGTGCAGCGCGGTCAGCGCCGCGCCGCAACACGCGCTGACCCTCTACAACGAGCCGCCCAAATACCCCGCCGACTTCAAACATTTCGACTACGTAAACCCCGACGCGCCCAAGGGCGGCACCTTCCGCGAATCGAGCATGGGCGGCTTCGACAGTCTCAACCCTTACATCAGCAAGGGCGTGCCAGCGGACAACCTGCCGCTGATCTACGACACCCTGGCCATGCAAAGCCTGGACGAGCCCATCACCGAATACGGGCTGGTGGCCGGCAAGATCGAGAAAGCCCCGGACAACAGCTGGGTGCGGTTCTACCTACGCCCCGAAGCGCGCTTTCATGATGGCCACCCGATCCGCGCGGAAGACGTGGTGTTCACCTTCCAGGCGCTGATCAAGGATGGCTCGCCGCTCTACCGCACCTACTACGCCGACGTCGACGAAGTGGTGGCCGAAGACCCGCTGCGGGTGCTGTTCAAGTTCAAGCGCACCAATAACCGCGAACTGCCGCTGATCCTCGGCCAATTGCCGGTCTTGCCCAAGCATTGGTGGGCCACCCGCGACTTTGCCAAGGGCAACCTGGAAATACCGCTGGGCAGCGGGCCGTACAAGGTCGCCGAGGTCAAGCCCGGGCGCATGGTGCGCTACGAGCGGGTCAAGGATTACTGGGCCAAGGACCTGCCGGTGACCCAAGGCTTCTACAATTTCGATAACCGCATCACCGACTACTACCGCGACAGCACCGTGTCGCTGGAAGCCTTGAAGGCCGGGCAATTCGACTACTGGCTGGAGTTCAGCGCGAAGAACTGGGCCAACGCCTACAACATTCCGGCGGTGGCCCAGGGCCGGTTGATCAAGGAAGAAATCCCCAACGGCAACCCGACCGGCATGCAGGGCTTTGTGTTCAACACCCGCAAGCCGATGTTCCAGGATGTGCGGGTGCGCAAGGCGATCAGCCTGTTGCTGGATTTTGAGTGGAGCAACAAGCAGCTGTTCAACGGCGCGTACACGCGCACCCGCAGCTACTTTGAAAACTCAGAAATGGCCGCCACCGGCCTGCCCGGCCCGGATGAGCTGGCGATTCTGGCGCCGCTTCGCGACAAGATCCCTGCCGAAGTCTTCACCCAAGCGTTCGAACCGGCCAAGACCGATGGCAGCGGCATGATCCGCACCCAGCAGCGCGAGGCCTACCAGTTGTTGCAAGAGGCCGGCTGGAAGATCGTCGATGACCAGATGGTCGACACCACCGGCAAAACGGTGACCATCGAGTTCCTGCTGGCCCAGACCGAGTTCGAGCGCATCCTGCTGCCGTTCAAGCGCAACCTGGCCGACCTGGGCATCAACCTCGTCATTCGACGCGTTGACGTTTCGCAGTACATCAACCGCCTGCGCTCGCGCGATTTCGACATGCTGGTGGGCAGCTTTCCGCAATCCACCTCGCCGGGTAACGAACAACGCGAGTTCTGGGCGTCTTCCAGCGCCGACAAACCCGGCAGCCGCAACTACATGGGGCTCAAGGACCCGGCCGTCGACCAGTTGGTCGAAGAGCTGATCGACGCCAACTCGCGTCAAAGCCTGATCGCCCACGCCAAGGCCCTGGACCGCGTATTGCAGTTTGGCTATTACGTGATCCCCAACTGGCACATCAAGACCTTCCGCGTGGCGTACTGGGACCACTTGGGGCACCCCAAAGTCTCGCCGCGCTACGACGTCGGCACCTCCACCTGGTGGGCCAAGCCTGACGTGAAACCTGCCGTTACCCTGGACACGAGCGCCGACCCGGCGAGCGGAGGCGATTAAATGCTGGCCTATATTGTTCGCCGCCTGTTGCTGATCATCCCCACGCTGTTTGGGATTTTGCTGATCAACTTCATCATCATCCAGGCCGCTCCCGGTGGCCCGGTGGAACAGATGATCGCCAAGCTCGAAGGCTTTGAAGGCGCCACCAGCCGCATCGCCGGTGGCGGTGCCGAAGTCTCGGTGGCCGGCTCCAGCTACCGTGGCGCCCAGGGCCTGGACCCCGCGCTGATCAAGGAAATCGAGAAGATGTACGGTTTCGACAAGTCGGCGCCGGAACGCTTGTGGATCATGGTCAAGAACTACGCCCAGTTGGATTTCGGCGACAGCTTCTTCAGAGACGCCAAGGTCATCGACCTGATCAAGGAAAAGATGCCGGTGTCGATCTCCCTCGGGTTATGGAGCACGCTGATCATGTACCTGGTGTCGATCCCGCTGGGGATCGCCAAAGCCACGCGACACGGCAGCCACTTCGACGTATGGACCAGCTCGGCAATCATCGTCGGCTATGCGATCCCGGCGTTCCTGTTTGCGATCCTGCTGATCGTGGTGTTTGCCGGCGGCAGTTACCTGGACTGGTTTCCGTTGCGCGGGCTCACCTCGAACAATTTCGATGAGCTGAGCTGGAGCGGCAAGATCTTCGATTACTTCTGGCATTTGGCCCTGCCCGTCACCGCACTGGTGATCGGCAACTTCGCGACCATGACCCTGCTGACCAAAAACAGCTTTCTTGACGAGATCAACAAGCAATACGTGGTCACCGCCAAGGCCAAGGGCCTGACCAACCACCGCGTGCTCTACGGCCATGTGTTCCGTAACGCCATGCTGCTGGTGATCGCCGGCTTCCCCTCGGCGTTTATCGGGATTTTCTTCACCGGCTCGTTGCTGGTCGAAGTGATCTTCTCCCTCGACGGCCTGGGCCTGATGAGCTTTGAAGCGGCGATCAACCGTGACTACCCGGTGGTCTTCGGCACGCTGTTTATCTTCACCTTGCTGGGGCTGGTGGTGAAACTGATCGGCGACCTTACCTACACCCTGGTCGATCCGCGTATCGACTTTGCCAGCCGGGAGCATTGAGATGAACTTATCCCCCCTCAATCGCCGCCGGTTCGAGCGGTTCAAGGCCAACAAGCGTGGCTGGTGGTCACTGTGGCTGTTCCTGATTCTGTTCGTGCTCAGCCTGGGCGCAGAGCTGATCGCCAACGACAAGCCGCTGGCCGTGCACTTCGACGGCGGCTGGTACTTCCCCGCGCTCAAGCGCTACCCGGAAACCGCGTTTGGCGGCGAATTCCCGCTGGAGGCCAACTACAAGAGCCCGTACATCCAGGAACTGCTCAAAGCCAAGGACGCCTGGACGCTGTGGGCGCCGGTCCCGTTCAGCTACCAGAGCATCAACTACGACCTCAAAGTACCGGCGCCGGCCCCGCCCTCCTCGGTCAACCTGCTGGGTACCGATGACCAAGGCCGCGATGTACTGGCGCGGGTGATCTACGGCTTTCGCGTGTCGGTGCTGTTTGCCCTGACGCTCACGGTGCTCAGCTCGATCATCGGCGTGATCGCCGGGGCCTTGCAGGGCTTTTACGGCGGCTGGGTCGATCTGGCCGGGCAGCGCTTCCTGGAGATCTGGTCCGGGTTGCCAGTGCTCTATTTGCTGATCATCCTCGCCAGCTTCGTGCAGCCAAACTTCTGGTGGCTGCTGGGCATCATGCTGCTGTTCTCGTGGATGAGCCTGGTCGACGTGGTGCGCGCCGAGTTCCTGCGCGGGCGCAACCTGGAATACGTGCGTGCGGCGCGGGCGCTGGGCATGCAAAACGGCGCGATCATGTTCCGGCATATCCTGCCCAATGCCATGGTGTCGACCATGACCTTCATGCCGTTCATTCTCACCGGCGCCATCGGCACCCTCACCGCCCTGGATTTTCTCGGCTTCGGCCTGCCAGCCGGCTCACCGTCATTGGGTGAACTGGTGGCCCAGGGCAAATCCAACCTGCAAGCGCCGTGGCTGGGCATGAGTGCCTTTGCCGTACTGGCGATCATGTTGAGTTTGCTGGTGTTTATCGGCGAGTCCGCTCGCGATGCCTTCGACCCGAGGAAATGAGATGAATCAGGACAATCTGATCGAAGTCCGCGACCTCTGCGTCGAGTTCGTCACCGGCGAACACCACCACCGCGTGGTCAACAACGTCAGCTTCGATATCAAGCGCGGCGAAACCCTGGCCCTGGTCGGCGAAAGCGGCTCGGGCAAATCGGTCACCGCCCACTCGATCCTGCGCCTGCTGCCCTACCCGCTGGCCCGTCATCCGGCGGGCACCATCAGTTATTCCGGGCAAGACCTGCTGACCCTCAAAGAAAAAACCCTGCGGCATATTCGCGGCAACCGCATTGCGATGATCTTTCAGGAGCCGATGACCTCGTTGAACCCGCTGCATTGCATCGAGAAGCAGATCAACGAAGTGCTCGGCCTGCACAAAGGCCTTACCGGCAAAGTCGCCACCCGGCGCACTCTGGAATTACTCGAGTTGGTGGGCATCCCGGAGCCGCACAAGCGCCTCAAGGCCCTGCCCCACGAGCTGTCCGGCGGCCAGCGTCAGCGGGTGATGATCGCCATGGCCCTGGCCAACGAGCCGGAACTGCTGATCGCCGACGAGCCGACCACGGCCCTCGACGTCACGGTGCAATTGAAGATTCTCGAGTTGCTCAAGGAGTTGCAGGCGCGGCTGGGCATGGCGTTGTTGCTGATCAGCCATGACCTGAACCTAGTGCGGCGCATCGCCCATCGTGTGTGCGTAATGCAGAAGGGTTGCATCGTTGAACAAGGCGATTGCGAGACGCTGTTCCAGGCGCCCCAACATCCTTACACCCAGGAATTGCTGGCGGCTGAACCCAGTGGTGGGCCTGCGACCAATGAGGTCGGGCCGCCGTTGCTGGAAGTCGATGACCTGAAAGTGTGGTTTCCGATCAAGAAGGGCTTTTTGCGTAACACCGTGGATTACGTCAAGGCGGTGGACGGCATCAATTTCAGCCTGCCCCAGGGCCAGACCTTGGGCATCGTCGGTGAGAGTGGTTCGGGCAAATCGACCCTGGGCCTGGCGATTTTGCGCTTGATTGCGAGCACTGGTGGGATTCGCTTTGAAGGCCAGCAGTTGGACCGGCTTAGCCAGCAACAGGTGCGGCCGTTGCGGCGGGAAATGCAGGTGGTGTTTCAGGACCCGTTCGGCAGTTTGAGCCCGCGGATGAGTGTCAGCGAGATTGTTGGCGAGGGGTTGCGGATTCACAAGATGGGCACGGCTGTTGAGCAGGAAGCGGCGATTATTGCGGCGCTGCGCGAGGTTGGGCTGGACCCGGAGTCGCGGCATCGGTATCCGCATGAGTTTTCCGGTGGCCAGCGGCAGCGGATTGCCATTGCTCGTGCGTTGGTGCTCAAGCCACGCTTGATTTTGCTGGATGAGCCGACGTCGGCGTTGGATCGAACGGTGCAGCGGCAGGTGGTGGAGTTGTTGCGCAGCTTGCAGGCCAAGTACAACCTCACCTACCTGTTTATCAGCCATGATTTGGCGGTGGTCAAGGCGCTGAGTCACCAGTTGATGGTGGTCAAGCATGGGCAGGTGGTGGAACAGGGGGACGCGGCGGCGATTTTTGCTGAGCCGCAGCATGCTTATACGCGGCAGTTGTTGGAGGCGGCGTTTTTGGTGCCTGCTGGGGTTGGCGGTTGACCTTGTACATATCCGTTGCTGCGGTATTGGCTGATATTGGTTCCGCCCTTACGGCGGGTCACTTTTGAAAGAGCCCAAAAGTAACCAAAAGGCTCTTGCCCCACCACTCGGCACCTCGCCTAGGCTCGGTGTGCCCTCACTCCGGCTTTGGAGCGGGGGCCGCCGCCATGGGCCATCCTTGGCCCATCGCGGCTAAACCGGCGTCCTGCCGGTTTACCCCCGCTCCAAAGCCTGCGTTCGGCCAGCGTGGTTTAACGGGGCGCCTCAGATCAAGATCAAGATCAAAAGCAAGAGCACGGCGGCCTAGTAGCCGACCTGAGTGGTTGAAGCAAATCAAAAGCAAAACCGAGGCGGCCTGACAGCCGACCTGATCTCTGAAACTGAACTCAATCAACTGTGGGAGCGGCGGTGCGACGACTCGACTTGCTTGCGAAGGCGGTGGGTCAGTTACACATGAGCTGGCTGAACCACCGCCTTCGCGAGCAAGCCCGCTCCCACAGTGGGATCTCATTACATCAGCTAGATGTGGTGGTGCTCTGCTTCTGTCCTGCTTTTGCTTCTACCACTCAGTGCTCTTGCTTTTGATCTGACAGGCCCCGTTAACCACGATGGCCATCCCGCGGATTCAAGCCTTCACTCTGGCATGCCGAGCTTAGGCGAGGCTCCGAGTGGTGGGGCAAGAGCCCTTTTGGTTACTTTTGGCTGGGCCGGCATTCCGGGCGTTTGCCAAAAGTGACCCGCCTAAGAGCGGAACCCTAAGCCGCCGTTACCGCAGCAATGGATATGTACCCACATCTACCAACCACGCTTACTCCAGGCTTTTCTCCAACCAAGCCTTCAAATCCTGCACTTCCACCTCACTCACGGTATGCGGCATCCCCGGATACCCATGAAACTGTGGCGTCAACCCAAGCCCCACCAAAACTTCATTCGCCCGCGTTGCTGAAGCATACGGCAGAGCTTGGTCCAACGTACCGTGGCCAATAAAGATCGCCAACTTGCCCAATGATCCGCTGGGTTTGAGCTCAGCCCTGAGCACCGGCAACACACTGCCGCTCAACGCCGCGATCCCACGCACCAACTCAGGCTTTCGCAAGCCCACCTCGTAAGACATGATCGCACCCTGGCTGAACCCCACCAGGAACACCCGATCACTCTGAGTGTGGTATTTGGCCGTGGCCTTTCCCACAAAGTCTTCGATCAGCTTGGCGCTGCGTTGCAAGTCGGCGGTCTCACCGTCGTAATCACCGCCCCCCGGGGTCTTGGTAAACCAGCGATAGCCATGCGGGTCCACCGGCATCGGCGCGCGCGCTGACAGGTAGGTCCAGGTCGGCGGCAGCGCGTCCTTGATGCCAAACAAGTCTTCCTCGTTGCTGCCAAACCCGTGCAGGAAAATCACCAACGGCTGGTTACGCGCATCGCCCTGGGTCTGTTCCAGGTACGACAACGGCAAATCAGTGTGCAGCGTGGAGTCGGCGTGGGCAGCGCCAGCCACCAGGGTCAGTGCCAGGGCAAACAGTTTGAACATGGGGAAGCGACCTCAGGGTTTGCGCAACAAATAAGTGTCCATGATCCAGCCATTTTCCAGGCGCGCCGCCTTGCGCACCCGTTCGATTTCTTCAGCCACGTCACTGACTTTGCCGCTGATAAGGATTTCGTCCGGCGTGCCCAAGTAGGCGCCCCAGTAGATATCCAGGTCCTGGTCGGCCACCGTGCGGTAGGCATCGTCAGCGTCGAGCATCACCACCAAGGTATCGGCATCACTCGCCTGCCCCGCCGCCAACCGACGCCCGGTGGTGATCTCGATGGAGCGGCCGATGCGGTTCAGCGGCACTTTGTGCTGGGCCGCAAGGGCCTGCACGCTGGTGATACCGGGGATCACTTCAAACTCAAACGTGCAGCGGCCGCTGGCGAGGATCGCCTGCAGGATGCGGATGGTGCTGTCGTACAGCGCAGGGTCGCCCCAGGCCAGGAAAGCGCCGACTTCACCGTGGGCCATTTCCTCGTTGATCATGCGCTCGAAGGTCTGCTGCTTGTCGCGGTTAAGGTCCTGCACAGCGGTGGTGTAGTCGATATCGCCGCGCACGCGCTCGGGGCAGTCGGCCTCGACGAAACGGTAACCGGGCTCGGTGATGTAGGTCTGGCAGATCTCGCGACGCAGGTCGATCAGCTTGTCTTTGCTCTGGCCCTTGTCCATCAGGAAAAACACGTCGGTGCGGTTCAGCGCCTTCACGGCCTGCATCGTGATGTAGTCAGGGTTGCCGGCGCCAATGCCGATGATCAGGATGCGTTTCATGGGTTGCTCTCGTTGCGGGGCGTGGATTTTGCCATGTTCACGCGCTCAAGCGTGAGTTTCCAGGCGCAGGCGCCAGACGTTGTTGAAGCGCAGTTCGGTGCTAGACAGCGGCTCGACGTCGATCAGGTAGAACATCGAGATCGGGAACTGCAAGACGTACAGCATCGCGGCGCGAATCACAAATGGGTGCGTGATGGCGACGACATGACCGGGCTGGGTTTCGAGGGATTTCATCCACTGCGCAACGCGGGCGCAAATCTGCTCCACCGACTCGCCGCCGTGGGGCGCGCTGGTGCTGTCGGTCATCCAGGCCGTTAAGGCGTGGTTGTCGATCTCGCCGATGACCTGGCCTTTCCAAGCGCCAAAATCACCATCGCGCAGGGCGTCTTCGATCTGCGCGTTCCCGCCGAACAAGCCCGCTGTCTGGCGGGCTCTGGCCTCTGGCCCGCACACCAGGCGCGGGCTTTTCTTGAAGCGGCCGGCGAGGGATAACACCGCGCTTTGCCAATCCATCGCGACGGATTCGTCATCGGGAAACCGCGCCTGCTTTTGCGACGAGGTAGCGGCATGGCAGATCAGTGTCAAACGCGTGGCAGGCAACGCAGAGTGCTCCGAAGACGAGAATTAAGCCTGCAGACTGGCCCAGTTAACGCTATCGCGCAACGCCTTGCGCCAGATAGAGCACCTGGTAGCCCGTTCCCAGGCGGTCCATCTCCAGCACCTTCGCCGACAAGGTAAACCGCACCAGACGCCAAGCCTGCACATCCAGCGCCAAGAAGACCTCGAACGTATCACTGTTATCCGCCAACTGCTGATTGCGCCGTTTTTCCTCGGCCAGTATCCCGGCCCGATCCGCCCCAGGCTCCAACGGCCACTCCTCGCGGTACAGACTCAACGCGTTCTGCGCCGGCCCACGCTGCACATCCAACGGCAACCAGCTCTCGATGTGCGGGCGGCCGAAGCTGTCGAGCACCTTCTGAAAACGCTCCCCGAGTAAAAAATCAGCAGCCTGCAATGGATCGGCCCACAGGTACACCGAGGCATACACATTACCCTGCGCTTGCCCGCGCTCCTGGGCGATGAACGCCTTGAACAGCAACCCCTCGGTGTGATCCCACAAAGGCCCTAACTGCGCGACGCGCCGGCGAATCACGCCCATGTCGTAGTCGGCAGGCAAGCGGTGTGAATACTGTTTGGCAAACATGGCAAAGCTCCCGTGCAAGATGAGGTTTGAGCTTGCGCAGCAGCGATGATTTCAACAAGATATGGCCAGATATATGTGCGATAAGGATTTGATATGGCTGATGCGCTCAAACCCCTGGATATTGACACCGTCCAAGCCTTTGTCCTGGTGGCCGATTTCGCCAGTTTCACCCGCGCCGCCGAAGCGCTGGACACCTCCCAGGCCGCCATCAGCCTCAAGCTCAAACGCCTGGAAGAACGCCTCGGTTATCGCCTGCTGGAACGCACGCCGCGCCATGTGCGTCTGTCGCCCCAGGGTGAGCAATTCATCGTGGCCGCCCGCGCCCTGCTCAATGCCCATGAACGCGCACTCGGCGACATGGGCACACACGCACCACGGCGCTTGGTGATCGGCATCAGCGACCACGTGGCTGGGCCGGACTTGCCCACGTGGCTCAACCGCCTCGCCGCCTACGACCCATTGGTGATACTCGAAGTGCGCATCGCCTCGTCCCGCGACCTGGTCGCCGCATTCGACCGCAATGAGCTGGACGCGGTGATCGTACGCAATGAAGGCGACCGCCAGGACGGCGAAGTGTTGGCAGTAGAACGCTTCGGCTGGTTTGCCGCACCCACCTGGCAACACAGCAGCGGCACCCCGCTGCGCATGGCGACCATGGCCGCGCCCTGCGGCGTTCGACATTTGGCGGTAAGGGCCTTGGATGCGGCACGTATCGACTGGACTGAAGTGTTTGTCGGCGGTGGCGTAATGGCGGTGGGCGCCGCAGTGAGCGCCGGGCTGGGCGTCGCCGCCCTCGCCCATCGCGTGGCCCCGGCCGGGGCGGTGGACGTGAGCGAGCAATACGGTTTGCCCGCATTACCCGTCAGTGAGGTGGTACTGCATAGCCGGATCAGTGATGCACGGTCCCGCGAAACAGTGCGCGCGTTGAGCGCAACGTTTCGCGGCGTATGGTCATGCCTTCCTTGTTGATCAATGATAGGCGCCTGAAACAACGTAGCCGGTTTTTCCACCCCTTATTCGATCAGGATGCAGGTGCCAACACTGCCCCCGCTGGCGCCACCACCGGGCTGCCACTGGCGACAAAATCTTCCTTGCGCAACACCACCAAGGCAATCAGCGACACTACGCCCGTGGCCACGTAGAAATACCACGGTGAAGTGATGTCGCCGGTCACCTTGATCAGCCACGTGGAGATCAGCGGCGCGCTGCCGCCAAACACCGCGACCGGCACGTTGTACGCCACGGCAATCCCGGTGGAGCGGATGCGCGTCGGCAACAGCTCGCTCATCAGCGCGTAGGTGGATGAGGCGTACAGCCCGAACAGGATCGCCACCGCCATCAACGGCGCGAAGAACGTCGCAGGTGTGGCGGTGGGCGCTGACTTGAACAGCCAGAACATCGCCAACGTAGCCAAGGTGCCGACCACCATCAGGAACGGCTTGCGTCCGTATTTATCGGTGAACGCACCGCCAAACGGCATCACGAAGGCTGCCGAGAAACTCGCGACGAATACGTAGAGCAACGTGGTGCCGCTGTCGAACTTGAGAATCTTGGCCATGTAGGTCGAGGCGAAGGTCAGCACCAGATAGAAGATCGAGCTGTGCAAGGTGATGATAAAGAACACCAGGGCGATAGCGCGCTTCCACTGCCAAACTTCGCGCAACGGTGCGCGGGAGGTCTGGCCGGTGCGTTGCAGGGCCAGAAACTCCGGGCTGTCTTCGAGCTTGAGGCGGATGTACATGGAGATAAAGCCCAGCGGCGCGGCGATCAAAAACGGTATGCGCCAGGCCCATTCCTGCATCACCTCGGCGCCGAGAATCCAGGTCATGCCATTGGCCACGGCGCCGCCCAGCAGCAGGCCGAGTACGGCGGTGACCATCAGCCAGCACGTGGCAAAGCCGCGTCGGCCGGGGCCGGCGTATTCGGAGATGAAGCTGGTCACCGTGCCGATCTCGCCACCCGCCGAGAAACCCTGCACGCAGCGCACCAGGATCAGCAGGATCGGCGCGGCGATACCCAGGGTTGCGTAGCTCGGCAACAGGCCGAGCATGACGGTGGAACCGGTCATCATCACCAGCGCCATGATCAGGGTTTTGCGGCGACCAATCTTATCCGCCAGCGGGCCAAAAAACAGCCCGCCTAATGGCCGGATAAAGAAACTCAGGGCGAACGCGGCAAAGCTGGCCAGCAGGCTGGTGGTGGGGTCATCGGAGACGAAGAACGCCTGACCGATGTACACGGCGAGAAAGCCGTACACGCCGTAGTCGTACCACTCGATCAAATGGCCGGAGGTGGCACCGAGAAATGCACGGCGGCGTTTGCGGACCGTGTCTTGCGCTTGATTGCCCATCGAAGGGACTCCTTGTCTTGTTATCTGTCCATGAAAAGCGGGGCTAGGTAAGCGCGGCGATACTCGCTGCTTTCAGCCAATGCCGCAAGTCGGTTTTGAGGATTTTGCCGTAGCTATTCTTGGGCAATTCATTACGGAACAGGTACTTCTTGGGTTTTTTGAACGAAGCCATGCGTTGCACAAACCAGGCGCTCAGTTCGGCTTCGTCGAGTGTTTGCCCGCCGCGTGTCACCACAAACGCCACCACCGATTCACCCCACTGCGCATCCGGCTCACCGACCACACACACCTCGAACACCTCGGGATGCTGCGCCAGCACTTCCTCGACTTCACGCGGGTACACGTTACTGCCGCCGGTGATGATCACGTCCTTGGAGCGATCCGTCAGGGTCAGGTAGCCGGCCGCGTCGAGAAAGCCGATATCGCCGGTCAACAACCAGCCCTCCACCAAGGTCTGGCGCGAGGCTTCGGGGTTGCGCCAGTAACCCTGCATCACCGTGGCGCCGCGCACGGCAATTTCGCCGCGCTCACCCGTCGGCATCGGCTGGTGCTGTGCGTCAAGAATGCGGATTTCGACACAGGATTGCGCGTGCCCCACCGAGGCAGCCAGGGTTGCCCAGCCTGCGCGCTGGCGGTCGGCAATCAGCGCGCGTGGCAGCACACTGATGGTCATCGGGCTTTCGCCTTGGCCGTAGATCTGCACCAGGCGCGGGCCGAAGGTGTCGACGGCCGCGCACAGGTCAGCCAGGTACATCGGGCCGCCGCCGTAGACGATGGTCTTGATGCCTTCGCCGCCGTAACCCTGGCGGCGGGCCTGTTCGACCATGCGCTTGACCATGGTCGGCGCGGCAAACAGCGAGACATTCCCCAACAGGGCGGCCAGCCCGAACAGCTCGGCGGCGTCGAAACCGCCGGAGACCGGCACCACATGCCGCGCGCCGCAGCGCACATGAATAAAGTTATACAGCCCGGCGCCGTGGGACATCGGCGCGGCATACAAGGCCGCGTCGTCGGGGCTGACCGGATCCACATCGGTGGGGTAACACAGCGACATCGCGATCAAGTTGCCGTGGGACAGCATCACGCCCTTGGAACGCCCGGTGGTGCCGGAGGTATAGAACAACCACGCCAGGTCCTGGTCCTGGCGCGGTACCGGTTGTTCCAAGGTCGGCCAGCCACGGGTCGGCGGCAGCGTGTGCCCGTCCAGTTCCTTGCAGCGTTGGGGCAAATCCCGCGACGAAAACACCTGGCCGCCGTCGGTAAAGATCAGACGGGCCTCGGCGTTGTCCGCGATCCATGCTGCTTCCGATGGATGCAGCTTGGCGTTGATCGGCACAGCCACCGCGCCCAGCCACCAGATGGCGTAGAGCAATTCGAGGTAATCACAGCTGTTCTTCATCAGCACCGCCACCGCATCACCCGGTACCAGACCGTGTTGATCCACCAGGTGCGCGGCGCGTTGGCGCACATGGGCGGCAAAGGTGGCGTAGTCGGCCACTTGCCGCGTGCCCTCGAATAGCGCCGGGCGATGCGGGTCGCGGCGCTGGGTGTCATGCAGCCAGTTGGCGATGTTCATGGTTCAGCTCCTGCGCGCGTGCAGGACCGAGGCGTAGTTGGCCACGGCCATGCCGCCCATGTTGAACACCAGACCGAACTCCGGGTTGGGCACCGACAGGCCGATCGGCTCGCCGGTCAACTGGCGGAACGCCAAGGCATGCATCGACACACCAGTGGCGCCCACCGGATGCCCCTTGGCCTTGAGCCCACCAGAAAGGTTCACCGGCAGCCGCCCGCCCGCGCGCACCACGCCGCTGTCGAGCACGCGATGGCCCTCACCTTTGGGCGCCAGGCCCATGGCTTCGTAGATCAGCAGTTCGGCGATGGTGAAGCAGTCATGCACCTCGGCGAAACTCAGGTCGGCCAGGGTGATATTGGCCCCGCGCAGCGCCGAGTGAATCGCCCGTTGCGGGCCTTCAAAGGCCAGGATGTCGCGCTGGGCGATGGGCAGGCAGTCGTTGACTTGCGTCATCGAGCAGATCTGCACATCCCGGCGAAACGCCCGCGCGCGCTTGGGCGAGGCAAGGATGATCGCGGCGGCGCCGTCGCTGATCAGCGAGCAATCGGTGAGGCGCAGCGACTCGGCCACAAACGGGTTGCTCTTGGACACATTGTTGCAGTGCTCAAAATCCATCACCCGGTGCATCTGCGCCAACGGGTTGGCCATGGCATTGGAGTGGTTCTTGGTGGCGATGGCCGCCATCGAGCCCAACGGGCAGTGGTAGCGCTCGGTGTATTGGCGTGCCGCACGGCCAAACAGTTGTGGGAAGCTCAAGCCGGCTTCGGCCGGATCGTTCTGATAGCCGGCGCCGGCCAGGGCCTGGGTGACCTCAGCGGTGGACGTGTGGGTCATCTTCTCGGCGCCCACCACCAGCACCAGTTCGGCGCTGCCGGAGAGGATCGCGTTAATCCCCGCCTGGATCGCCGCGGAGCCGGACGCGCAGGCGTTTTCACAACGGGTGGCCGGCTTGAAGCGCAGGCCAGGGTCGGCCTGCAGCAGCAAGGACGAGGCAAAGCCGTCAGGCACCAGCCCCGAGTTGAAGTGGCCAAGGAACAACGCATCGATTTCTGACGCATCAATAGCCGCGTCCGTCAGGGCTTCGCGGGTGACCTGCACGATCAGGTCTTCAAGGGTGGTGCCTTCCAGGCGACCAAAGCGTGAGTGACCGGCGGCAACAATGGAGACGCAATCAGCTGGCATAATCAATTTCTTCTGTTTTTGGTGCGAAGATTACCTACAATGACGCACCGCCGGGCAGTCGCCAATTCGTGTAACTACTTACATGGATAAGTAGCCCAAGGTGAGAAAAGCAACGAGGCAGGATGCCCAATGAACGCGTTTACACAGCAACTCCAAGATATCGAGCGCCTGGCGTTCCAACTGTCCCCTGCCCCGCAACTGGTCACCAACAACCGCGTGATCATCGACTGCAACGAAGCCTTCTTGCAGTTGTTCGGCTATGCGCGCGACGCCTTGCTCAACCAACTGACCCTGCTGATCTACCCGTCCCAGGCCGACTACCACGCCATCGGCAAGCGCAGCCACGACTGGCTGCTCGACAGTAAAAACGGCCGTTACTCCGACGAACGCTTCATGCAGCACAAAAACGGCGAAGTGTTCTGGGCCAAGTCCCACGGCTACACCCTGACGCCCAAAGACCCGTTCAAACTGATGATCTGGCACTTCGAACGCCTGGACCGCACCCACCAAGGCACCGGCGACCTCACGCCACGGGAGCGGGAAGTGGCGATGCACATCGTCAACGGCCTCAAATCCAAGGAAATCGCCCAACGCCTGACAATCTCCCACCGCACGGTGGAGGTGCACAGGGCGCGGCTGATGAAGAAACTTGAGGTCAAAAACAGTGTGGAGTTGGTGTCGAAGATGATTTTCGTTGGCGGACGTGCCTGGTTATAGCCAGGCATTACCCGGCCGCCGCCCAGCCCTGTTGCGGCTCAAGCCCTTCGAACAACTCCAGGATCGTCTCCTTGACCTTCTGCACGGCGTTGCTCTGCACCGCCGTATCCGGCCCGCACAACGACAGTTTTCGACTGAATAAACGGTGATCAATCCGGGCGAGCTTGAGCGATTGCTGCGCCAGTTCAACATACGCCGCCGCCCACGGCAGGATGGTCACGCCAAGCCGCGCCAGCACCGCCGAGAACAACAGGTCGGTGGAGTTGGCTTCAAACTCCACGGCAAACGGCAACCCGGCTCCCTGCATGGCCGATTCGACGCGGCTGCGAGGGTGCGCGCCAGCGGCATGGCGAGCATCCGCGCGGTGCTCGACGGCATGCTGGTATAAGGTCTGGCCGGCCGCGGTGGGCACCATGCCCTGGGGGCTGCGCTCAAGCAGCTGCATGCCCATGTCCTGCTCCAGGTTGCGCAGCTGCTGGCTGATCGCCGGTTGGGCAATGAGCAACGCCGTACTGGCAACGCCCACACGGTGATTGCGCCTTACGGTGTGTTCCAGACCCTGGACGGCCCCCTGAACCTGGCGCCGATCACCTCGGCCATATGGGGCCGGTTGTGTGTGCTGCTGGACTTGCCCGAGCTGCCGGGCGACCGGCGTTTTATCAGCAATGAAGCCCGCGTGGAGCGTCGCGATGAACTGAACGCTATTCTGAAAAGCCGCCTCAAACCCTGTACCAAACGCGACTGGAGCGAACGCTTTATCGCCGCCGGCTTGCCCGCCGGCCCCATCAATACGCTCGATGAAGTATTCGCCGACCCGCACGTGCTGCACAGCCGGTTGACCCAAACGGTGGAGCATCCCACTCTGGGCACCGTGCGCCAGGTGGTGGCGCCGGTGTTCAGCGCAGCCGAATCGAGCAGCGCACTGCGGCCACCGCCGCTGCTCGGCGAGCACAGCGTTGAGGTGCTGCAACAAGCCGGTTTTGCACCAGCCTCGATCCAGTCCCGGCTCAACGCCTGCGTGCTTTTCCAGGCCCCCGAATTTGATAGCCACACAGGAACCGCATCATGACGGTCAACGTTTCACACACTCTCATCGACAAGCGCATTGCGCGCCTGACCTTCAGCAACCCCAGCCAGCGCAATGCCCTTAGCGCGCAACTGCTCGACAGCCTGGATGAGCGCCTGATCGCCCTCGCCGCCCAGCGCGTCGGCGTGGTAATACTCGGCGCCGACGTCGGCCAGACCGTGTGGAGCGCCGGCCACGATATCGGCGAAGTGGCCCGCGACCGCGACCCCGTCGCCTACGGTAAACCGCTGGAACGCGTACTGCGGCGCATCCGTGCCTACCCCGGCGTGGTCATCGCCTTAATCTCGGGCTCGGCCTGGGGCGGCGCCGTGGACCTAGCCATGAGTTGCGACATGGTGATAGCCGACCACAGCGCCAGCTTCGCCATGACCCCGGCCAACATCGGCCTGCCCTACACCACCAGCGGCCTGCTGCGTTTCTTCAACAACTTGCCGATTCATGTGCTCAAGGAAATGTTCTTCTGCGCCCAGAAACTCGACGCCGAACGCGCCGAACGCTTCGGCGTGATCAACCGACTGGTGCCCACCGACGCCCTGGAAGCCACCGCCCTGGAATACGCCCAAGGCATCGCCGCCAAGGCCCCATTGGCGATTCAGGCAGTGAAAGAGCAATTGCGCATCCTCGAAGACCTGCAACCGATGCCCGTGCACGCCATGGAACAAATCGCCGAGCTACGCCGCCAGGCCTGCGCCAGTGCCGACTTTAGTGAAGGACTGGCAGCGTTTGCCGAACGGCGCCCAGCGGTATTTGAAGGGCGTTGATGGTTTTTTCATAGTTGATCGTCTATGCTGCGGCCCTTCGTTGGGGAGTAACCGGCTTCTGACCTGCTCAGAAGCGTTCGTATCAACATATTCGGCAACCTGCCGTGGTACGAACACCGTTGTGGTTGGTGAGACCAGCGACACATCCATGCCTAAAGTCGGGCGTGTGGTTGTGTCGTTGACTCATATAGCCCGACTGGAAGCCTCACCGTGAACCCTATTTCCCTTATCCTTCTCGCCCTGGCCATGTCCACGGACGCCTTTGCGGCGGCCATCGGCAAAGGCTCCAGCCTGCACAAACCCCGCTTTATCGAAGCCCTGCGCGTCGGTTTGATCTTTGGTGTGATCGAAGCCATCACGCCCATGATCGGCTGGGCCATCGGCCATGCCGCGACCCGCTGGGTCGAAGACTGGGACCACTGGATCGCCTTTACCCTGCTGGTCGCGCTGGGTTTGCACATGATTTACAACGGGCTCAAGGTGGACGATGACGAGGTTGAGAAACCGACGCAGCACTCGTTCATGATCCTGGCTGTCACTGCCTTTGCTACCAGTATTGATGCGCTGGCGGTGGGCGTAGGCTTGGCGTTTGTCGACGTGAATATCCTGGTGGCTTCGGCGGCTATTGGTCTGGCAACCATGACCATGGTGACCATCGGCATGATGCTTGGGCGGGTGTTGGGTACAGTGGTGGGCAAGCGCGCTGAGATGGTGGGTGGCGTGGTGTTGATGCTGGTGGGTGCGACTATTTTGTATGAGCATCTTTCGGCCTGAAAAAACACAAGCACCCGCAACGCCGAGGCCGGCTGGCAGTCGACCTGATTTTGAAGGCTGAACCCAATCAAATATGGGAGCGGGCTTGCTCGCGAAAGTGGTGGGCCAGTCAGCTTATTTGTGACTGACCCAGCGCATTCGCGAGCAAGCCCGCCCCCACAAAAAGCAAAGGTGCTATCAAGCCGCGTGGCTTTCCTTCTTCAAACTCTCCATATCAATCACAAAGCGATACTTCACATCACCCTTGAGCATCCGCTCGTACGCCTCGTTAATGCCCTGAATATCAATCATCTCAATGTCCGAGACGATCTTATGCTTGGCGCAGAAATCCAGCATGTCCTGGGTCTCCTGAATGCCACCAATCAACGACCCGGCCAGGCTGCGGCGCTTGAAAATCAGGTTAAACACCGATGGCGATGGGTGCGGGCTGTCAGGCGCACCCACCAGAGTCATGGTGCCGTCACGCTTGAGCAGATTGAGAAACGCATCCAGGTCGTGCGGCGCCGCGACGGTGTTGAGAATGAAGTCCAGACTGTTGGCAACCTTGGCCATTTCATCCGGGTTCTTCGACACCACCACTTGGTCAGCCCCCAAACGCAGCCCATCTTCACGCTTGTTCGGCGAGGTAGTGAACAACGTGACATGCGCACCCATGGCATGCGCGATCTTCACCGCCATATGCCCTAGCCCACCGAGGCCGACTACACCGACTTTCTTGCCAGGGCCAACCTTCCAGTGATGCAGCGGCGAGTACGTGGTGATCCCGGCGCACAGCAGCGGCGCCACAGCCGCCAGGTTCGAATCATCGTGGGAGATACGCAATACAAACTTCTCCTTGACCACGATGCTGTCCGAGTAGCCGCCAAAGGTATTTTCACCGCCGAACACCGGGCCGTTGTAGGTGCCGGTAAAACCGTTCTCGCAGTATTGCTCCTCGCCCTCGGCGCAGGACGCGCAATGCTGGCAGCTGTCGACCATACAACCGACACCGGCCAAATCACCGACCTTGAATGTCTTTACATCGGCGCCGACGGCCGTGACGCGACCGACGATTTCATGGCCGGGCACCGACGGGTACAACGTGTTGTGCCACTCGTTGCGCGCGGTGTGCAGGTCGGAGTGGCAGACGCCGCAATAAAGAATGTCGATCTGGACGTCATCGGCGCCTGGCGCGCGGCGCTCGAAAGTAAAGGGTTTGAGTGCATCCTTGGAATCCCGCGCGGCGTAGCTGTATGTCTTGGCCATTTGGTTCACCTGTTGAACTGACGGTAGAGGTCAGTGGACCAATATAGACGCGGAACCGTTCAACCGAGCACATGCATACAAGCCCTTCGTCCGGTTTAACGCAACAGTAACGCCGAGCTTTTGCCCCCTGACCCAAGGAGTTTTCCATGAGCACATTCGTTGTCAACGACGGTACCCAGATCTACTTCAAGGACTGGGGCAGCGGTAAACCCGTGTTGTTCAGCCATGGCTGGCCGCTGGATGCCGATATGTGGGAATACCAGATGGAATACTTGAGCAGCCGTGGCTTTCGCACCATCGCCTTCGACCGCCGAGGTTTTGGCCGCTCCGACCAACCGTGGACCGGTAACGACTACGACACGTTCGCCGACGATATCGCCCAACTGATCGAACACCTTGACCTCAAGGACGTGACGCTGGTGGGCTTCTCCATGGGTGGCGGTGATGTGGCGCGCTACATCGCACGCCATGGCAGCGCCCGTGTGGCGGGCCTGGTGCTGCTGGGCGCAGTGACGCCGATTTTCGGCCAAAAACCGGATTACCCGCAGGGCGTGCCGACTGAAGTGTTCGACGGCATCAAGGCTGGGCTACTGCAAGACCGCGCGCAATTTATCAGCGACTTCAACACGCCGTTCTATGGCATCAACAAGGGCCAGAAAGTCTCCCAGGGCGTACTGACGCAGACCCTGCAGATCGCCCTGTTGGCGTCGCTCAAATCCACGGTGGATTGCGTCACTGCATTCTCCGAGACGGACTTTCGCCCGGATATGGCCAAGATCGACGTGCCGACCCTGGTGATCCACGGTGACGGCGACCAGGTCGTGCCGTTCGAGACCACGGGTAAAGTCGCGGCCGAGATGATCAAAGGCGCGCAGTTGAAGGTGTACAAGGATGCGCCACACGGCTTCGCAGCCACCCACACCCAGCAGTTGAACGAAGACTTGTTGGCGTTCCTGAAGCGCTAAACACCCTCACCTTGTTTTTGGCCGGGCTTGCCCGGCTTTTTTTGTTAGATGCCGCCCTTCGATAGGATGCTGCTGAACCGGCGACTGCCCGACGCGGTCCCAACTCATACGCTCATCGCTGCAGGTAATCGCAAATGTCGCTCCCTAAAGAAATGACCCTGATCGAAATCACCACCCCCGGTGGCCCTGAGGTCTTGCAACCGCGTCGAGCCGACGTGCCGGTGGCAGGCCCAGGCGAGATCCTGATTCGTGTACACGCGGCTGGGGTCAACCGCCCGGACGCCTTGCAGCGCGCAGGCAAGTACCCGATGAAGCCGGGCATGAGCCCGATCCCTGGCCTGGAAGTGGCCGGTGAAGTGGTCGCGCTGGGCGCCGGTGTGAATGAGTACGCGATTGGCGACAAGGTCTGCGCCCTGACCAATGGCGGCGGTTATGCGCAGTTTTGCGCCGTACCTGCGAGCCAGGCGTTGCCGATCCCGGAGGGCATGGACTGGGTTCAAGCCGCGGCCGTGCCGGAAACCTTCTTCACCGTCTGGGCCAACCTGTTCGGCCTCGGTGGCGCGCACAAAGGCCAGCGCGCCTTGATCCATGGCGGCACCAGCGGCATCGGCACCACCGCGCTGATGCTCTGCCGCGAGTTCGGCATCCACGCCTTCGCCACCGCCGGCAGTGCCGACAAATGCGCGGCAATTGCCAAGCTGGGCGCCGAGCCGATTAACTACCGCGAGCAAGACTTCGCCGACGTCATCGCCAAGAAAACCGGCGACAAGGGCGTGAATGTGATCCTCGACATCATGGGGGCCTCGTATCTGAACAACAACCTCAAGGCCCTGGGCATGGACGGGCATTTGGTGATGCTGGGTTTCCTCGGCGGCGGCAAGGCCAACGATGTCGACCTGCTGACCATCCTCGGCAAACGCGCCGTCATCACCGGTTCGCTGCTGCGCGCACGTTCCAAGGACGAAAAAGCCGCCATCGCCGAACAACTGCGCGAATACGTGTGGCCGGTGCTGTCGGCCGGGCGCTGCCTGCCGATCATCGACAAGGTCTACGAATACACCGACGCCGCCCAGGCCCATGCACGGATGGAAGGCGGCGACCATATTGGCAAGATTGTGTTGCGGGTGGAGTGAGGCTGATCTGCCTCGGCGAAGATCAACTGTGGGAGCTGTCGAGCCCCGGCGAGGCTGCGATGGCGGCGGCAGGGTCACTATTTCTGGCGACTGCCCCACCGCTATCGCGGCCTCGCTGGGGCTCGACGGCTCCCACAAAAGGATCTTTGCAGTGGTAGAAAACGCCTACTCGGCATACACCGGGTAATCGGTATAGCCCAGCGCCGAGCCGCCGTACATGCCTTCCGCCCGCAGCGGGTTCAGCGGCCAGCCGTTAAAGAGCCGCTGCGGCAAGTCCGGGTTGGCAATGAACGGGCGCCCGAACGCAATCAAGTCCGCCAGCCCGGCCTCTACCAATGACGCACCACGCTCAGCGGTGTAGCGACCAGCGTAGATGATCCGCCCACTGAACGTGCTGCGCACGGCCCGGCGGAAGGTTTCTGGCAAGTCGGGGGCGTTGTCCCAGTCGGCTTCAGCGATGGATACGTAGGCAATCCCCGACGCTTCGAGCACCTTGATCGCTTCGATGTAGGTGTGATGCGGGTCCTCTTCCACCAGGCCGATGTAGACGCGGTCCTGGTCGGTGCCGCTGAACAGCGGTGAAAAGCGCACACCGAGGCGCTCCGGCCCGACTACGGCGGTCACGGCTTCGACGATTTCGCGCAGAAAACGCAGGCGGTTATGCAGCGAACCGCCGTACTCGTCGTCACGCTGGTTGGCGTGGGCCGAGATGAACTGGTTGACCAGATAACCATTGGCGGCATGTATTTCCACGCCATCAAAGCCGGCATCCAACGCATTGCGCGCGGCTTGGGCGTAATGCCCTACCAACTCCTCAATTTCCAGTGTGCTCAACGCACGCGGTACGGGCGGCTGCATCAACTCGCCCACACCTGGCCCGGTTTCGATAAAAGCTTTCGCTTGCAGCGCCGCAAGGGCAGACGGCGCAACCGGTGCGGCGCCCTCCGGTTGCAGCGCGTTATGGGACACGCGGCCAACGTGCCAGAGTTGGGCGAAGATCACCCCACCTTCGGCATGCACCGCCTCGGTGACTGTGCGCCAGCCATCGATCTGCGCCGGGCTGTAGATACCCGGCGTCCAGGCGTAACCCTGGCCGCGCGGCTCGATCTGCGTGCCTTCGCTGACCATGAAACCGGCCGTGGCGCGCTGGCGGTAATACTCGGCCATCAGGTCAGTGGCGATATCGCCGGGTTGCGCGCTGCGTTGACGGGTCAGGGGCGGCAAAACAACACGGTTATTCAAGGTGTGATGACCCAGTTTTACCGGGGTATTCAAACGACTAGTCATGTAAAAACGTCCAAATTCGAGGCGAGCGAAAACATTGGCGGCTCTTAAGAGCCGCCAACCAATCCAGCGATTAATTAATTTATTCGGTGAGTTTCAGCAGTGCCTTGGCCACATCACTGGAACTGGCAGGGTTCTGCCCGGTGACCAGCAAGCCATCTTCAAGCACAAAGGATTGCCAATCAGCGCCCTTTTCATAGTGGCCGCCGAGCGCCTTGAAATCATCTTCAATCAGGAACGGCACCACATCGGTCAAGCCCACAGCGGCCTCTTCGGCGTTGGAGAAGCCGGTAACACGGCGACCCTTGACCAGCGGCTCACCATTGACCGCCTTGACGTGACGCAGCGCGCCCGGCGCATGGCACACAAAGCCGATGGGCTTGCCAGCACGCTCAAAGGCTTCGATCAGTGCGATCGAGGTGTCTGACTCGGCCAAATCCCACAATGGCCCATGACCACCTGGGTAGAACACCGTGTCGAAGTCGTCGGCGTTGACCGATTCCAGCTTGACGGTGCTGGCCAGCGCCTGCTGGGCCGCCGGGTCGGCAGCAAAACGGCGGGTTTGCTCGGTCTGTGCATCCGGCTGGTCGCTGACCGGGTCCAGCGGAGGTTGGCCGCCGGCCGGGGATGCCAGTACCAGTTCGGCGCCGGCGTCCTTAAACGTGTAATAGGGAGCAGCAAACTCTTCGAGCCAGAAGCCGGTTTTACGACCGGTATTGCCAAGCTGGTCGTGAGAGGTCAGTACCATTAATACTTTCATTTTCCAGTGCCTCGATCGATGTGGTTGTCAGTAGGCTCAGGGCAACCCAACAGCTGTCGGGTCATCAGCAGCGCCTGGTCAAAAGGTGCAGATGTTCGGGTGATCTTGCTCATGACGCTGGTCCCCAACCACAACGCATACAGGCGTTGGGCCAGGCTTTCGGGGTGTTGCCGGACCGTCAGCGAGCCGTCTTCGATGCCGCTCTGCAAGGCCTCGGCAAGCAAGGCGATGGTGCGTGCGGTGCCGCGCTGCAGGGCCAAACGCATTGGCTCTGAAAGGTCTGACACCTCAGCACCTAGTTTGACGGCAAGGCATTTGCCC
Organism: Pseudomonas sp. ArH3a; assembly: GCF_022648765.1. Lineage (NCBI taxonomy): Bacteria > Pseudomonadati > Pseudomonadota > Gammaproteobacteria > Pseudomonadales > Pseudomonadaceae > Pseudomonas > Pseudomonas sp. ArH3a. Next base: position 2,919,677 of record NZ_CP080330.1, on the reverse strand, counting down.
GCGTCGGTGCAGCCGGTCTGATTGTCGATCCAGGTGTGCCAATAGCGCATTAACCTGGCGGCTGCGGACAGCTCGGTGTGCTGGAACAGTTGCTCTATGCCTTTCACGTAGTGGTCGAAATAGGTATCGAGCAGGACAACGCCGAACGCATCTTTGGAGTTGAAGTAGTGATAAAACGAACCTTTCGGTACATCGGCGGCTTGCAGTATTTCGTTCAACCCCACCGCAGAAAACCCTTTGCGGCTCACCAGCAATTGCGCCGAATCCAGAATCGTCTGCCTTGCACTTTTAGTTGCATTAGTCATCGTTCATCCCGTCCGATTAGACCAGTCGTCTAGTTCGTTGAGGGGATGTTAGGCGTCGAGAAAAACTTCAACAATGTCATATCCGCAAGGATTCCGGACATGACACAAAGTCGGTTGCCGTTTTCCTGGCACCCGCCGACAATCGCCTCTCCCGCGCCCCTTGGAGAATGACGATGCACAGCGTTGCGCTGATGGTTTACCCGAACTTCCAATCCCTGAGCCTCAGCCTGGGCTCGGTGTTCGAGTGCGCGAACCTGCTGCGCGGCGAGCCGGCCTATGAGTTCCACCTGGTGTCGGAGAGTGGCGGCGCGGTCATGACCTCCCAGGGCTTTTCGGTGAATACCACGCCGATCCGGCCGCAGGGCTACGACACCTTGATTGTCAGCGGCTACCTGGAGTTTCGCCTGCCCGAGGCCAACCTGCTGGAATTGGTCAAGGCCGCCTCCGCGCAGTCGCGCCGCGTGGCCTCGCTGTGCATGGGCATTTTCGTTTTGGCCGAAGCCGGTTTACTTGAAGGCAAGCGCACCACCACCCACTGGATTCACGCGCCGGCATTTCGCAAGCGCTACCCGGATATCCAGCTGGAAGAAGACAAACTGTTTGTGGTCGACGGCCAGGTCTGGACCGGCGCTGGCATGAGCGCCGGGGTGGACCTGGCGTTGGCGATGGTAGAGGCCGACCTGGGCTGCGACCTCGCCCGGCGTATCGCGCGCAAACTGGTGATTGCCCAGCGCCGTGGCAGTGAGCAATCGCAACTGTCAGCGCTATTGGAGCTGGACCCCAAGTCCGACCGCGTACAACTGGCCCTGGCCTATGCCCGCGAGAACCTCACCCACGACCTGTCGGTGGAAGCCCTGGCCGACGTGGCCCGGCTGAGCCCGCGCCAATTCAGCCGGGTATTTCGCGAAGAAACCGGGCAGACACCGGCCAAGGCCATCGAGTCGCTGCGCGTGGAAGCTGCGCGGGCGATGATGGAAACCAGCCGTCACCCGGTCGAGGTGGTCGCCCGCGAAACCGGCTTTGGTGATCGCGAGCGCATGCGCCAGGCGTTTCTGCGCGCGTTCGGGCAGCCGCCGCAGGCGATGCAGCAGGTGTTGTTCAATCCGAGTTAGACGCAATGCCGCCGTGGCAAGCCCGCTTGTTGTGGCGAGCGGGCTTGCCCCGCGTTGGAGCGCAAAGCGCTCCCAATCCAGCCGCCGCGGTATCACTGACAAACCGCGCCGACAGGTTTCGGGGCTGCTTCGCAGCCCAACGCGGGGCAAGCCCCGCATTTGATCTTCGCTGCTTTGGGCCTTGCGTTCGCTTGACTAAACGGCATCGGTGTCAGGCGCGTAGCCGAACATCGACTTCACCTCCAGGTAATCCTCCAAGCCAAACACGCCCCACTCACGTCCGTTGCCCGACTGCTTGTACCCGCCAAACGGCGCGCCATTGTCGGCCTTGCTGCCATTGAGATGGACCATGCCGGTGCGCAAGCGCCGAGCCACCGAACGCGCGCGTTCCAGGGTGCCGGCGGTCACGTAACCGGAGAGCCCATAGGGGCTGTCATTGGCAATCGCTATGGCCTGCTCCTCGCTGTCGTAAGGAATGATCACCAGCACCGGCCCAAACACTTCCTCACGGGCGATCGGCAGTTGCGGGTCGACATCGGCGAACACCGTGGGCCGCGTGTAAAAACCAGTCGTCACGCCGTCGGGTCGGCCCACGCCGCCGCACACCGGTGGCTGATCCACTGCCCCCAACAATGCCTGCACCCGTTCGAACTGCGCCTGATTGGCCAGCGGCCCCATGGCCGTGGCCGGGTTGCTGTCGTCAAAACACACCTGCGCCGCCACCTCCCGGGCAATCTGTACCGCACGCGCCTGCACTGCCCGTGGGATCAGCAGGCGCGTCGGTGCGTTGCACGACTGCCCGCTGTTGCGAAAACAGCTGCTGACACAGTGGCGCACCGCCGCATCAAGATCCGCGTCCACGAGGATCAGGTTGGCCGACTTGCCGCCCAACTCCTGGGAGACGCGCTTGACCGTCTCCGCCGCCGCCTTGGCCACTGCAATACCGGCGCCGGTGGAGCCGGTGAAGGAGACCATGTCGATATCAGCGTGCCGGGCGATGCCGTCACCGAGGGTCGGGCCATCGCCATTGACCAAGTTGAACACGCCCTTGGGCACCCCGGCCCGATGCAGGATATCGGCCAGCAACATGGCCGACAGCGGCGCCTTCTCGCTGGGTTTTAGCACCAGCGTGCAGCCCGCTGCCAAGGCCGGGGCGAGCTTGCAGGTGAGCTGGTTCAGCGGCCAGTTCCACGGTGTGATCAGGCCACACACGCCAATCGGTTCGCGGCTGATCAGGGTGCTGCCGTGGGCGCGATCAAACTCATAGTCTTTCAACAACTCATAAGCCCGTTGCAGATGACCAAGGCCTGCCGGGACGTGTGCGCTGCGCGCCAGGGACAAAGGTGCGCCCATCTCTTCGTGCACGCACTGCGCGAGGGCTTCGCTGTGTTGGCGATAACCGTCGATGATCGCCGCCAGCAACGCCAAACGTTGCTCTGCAGTCCACTGACTGTAACTGTCGAAAGCGCGCTTGGCCGCCGCCACCGCCAGGTCCAGGTCGGCGCGGGAGCCCAGGCTGATGCTGGCGATGGCGCACTCGGTGGACGGGTTGATCACCGCCAAGGTCTCGGCCCCCAAGGGCTTGACCCACTGGCCGTCGATATAGAAATCCTGCGGGTTCATCGCGTCGCCTCAAGTGCGTCACCCAAGGTGCGGAAAATCAGCGCGGTCTGTTCTTCACTGATAATCAACGGCGGCGACAGCACGATGTTTTCCCCGGATGCGCGCACCAGCACGCCCGCGTCGAAACAGCGCTGCGCCACCTCCCCAGCCCGCGCACCCGGCGCACCGTCGCGGGGTTTGAGTTCCACGGCGCAGAGCAGTCCAATCGCGCGCACGTCCAGCACCAAAGATTGTTCGTGCAACGCCAGTGCGCGGGTTTGCCACAGCGGAGCAATGCGCTGGACATGCGCGTTGATGCCAAGCTCTTCATGTACTTCCAACGTTGCCAAGCCGGCGGCGCAGGCTAAAGGGTGAGCCGAATAGGTGTAGCCATGCATCAACTCGATGGCCTGTTCCGGGCCTTGCATAAAGGCCTCGTACACCGCGCCACTGACCAACACGCCACCCATGGGCACCGCGCCGTTAGTGAGGCCCTTGGCCAGGGTCATCACGTCCGGCGTGACGCCGAAGGTTTGAGCAGCGAAACCGTGGCCGACACGGCCGAAGCCGGTGATCACCTCATCAAAAATCAACAGCACGCCATGGCGGTCGCAGATCTCGCGCAGCTTTTGCAGGTAACCCACGGGCGGTGCGTAGACACCACCGGAACCGGTCACCGGCTCGACAATCACCGCCGCCACGGTCGCCGGGTCGTGGATTTCCAGCAGTTGCAACAGCGCATCGGCATAGTGCGCGCCCTGCTCCGGTTGGCCACGGCTGAAACGCGAGCCCGCGTCATACGGCAACGGCAAGTGCGCCACATCGCCGAGCAATGGGCCGAAGTCACGCTTCTGCCGGCCAATTCCCGACACCGACAGCCCACCAAACCCCATGCCGTGATAGCCCTTGGCGCGGCCGATCAGCTTGGTGCGGCGGCAGTCGCCGCGCGCCTGATGGTAGGCGCGAGCGATCTTCAACGCGGTGTCTACCGCTTCGGAACCGGAGTTGGTGAAGAACACTTTGTCCAGGCCATTCGGGGCTATGGCCACCAAACGATCAGCCAGGGTCAGCGCGGCCGGGTGGCTCATCTTGAAGGAGGACACGAAGTCCAGGCGCCCCGCCGCCTCACGAATCGCCTCGACGATACGCGGCTGGCCGTGGCCGGCATTGACGCACCAGAGCCCAGCCATGGCATCGAGCACATCGCGCCCCTCAGTGGTGGTGTAGTGCATGCCGGCCGCGCGATCAAACAGCATCGGCTGGCGATTGAAGGGGCGCATCGCGGTAAAGGGTGCCCACAGGGACGAGGTCATTGGTTGTACTCCTTAAGACTGGATTCGCGTGCCGATCAGGGTCGGGCGTTGCAGGGCTCCGGCATTGGTGTTGACGCCACGCTCGAAGTGCAGGCGGCCGTGCTGCATGCGGCAGCTGACGTGGTCACCGAAGGCGGTTTCGACAAAACGCCAATGCATGCGCAACTCGCCCTCGGGCGTCCAACGCGCCTCGGCGACGACAGGCGTTTGCTCCGGTTGATATTGGTGGTGCAGGTAATTGCCGGTGATGCTGGTGGTGGTTTCAATCGGCTGCTGAAAACCGGCGCGTACGTGGTGGATGCCACGATGGTCGACCAGGGTGACATCGCAGTGGTCGCCCTTGAGTTCAAAGGCCAACTCGCGCACACCGTCTTCATTCGGCTCGATGGCGAAACGGCCTTGCAGTGCGGCGCTGGCGGGCGAGGTTTGCAAGCCTTGCAGCGCGGGCAGGCGCAGGCCGTCGATCAACGCGCCCAGTTGCGCTTGGCTGGCTTGAGCATCCACAGCAGTGCGGCCCAACGCCGGGAACAGGTGCTGCCACAGCGCTTTGTGCAAACGTTTCTCGCCCAGTCGCAGGCCGCAGGTGAAGACCATCACCGTGTCCTGCTGCGGCAGCACGATGCATTGCTGGCCGAACACCCCGGAGGCGTAATAGCCGCCGTGCTCGGTCATCCACCACTGGTAGCCGTAGCCTTCGCGCTGGGCATCGTTGGCCTTATTCTTGTCGCGCGGCAGGTACTGCTTGCCGTCGAATTCACCCATCCACACGTCTTGCACCTGGTTTCGCGTGGCCTGCGCCACCCACTGCGGCGACAACAATTGGCGGCCCTGCCACTGGCCGTGGTTGAGGTGCAGTACACCGAACTTCAACGCGTCCTCACTGGTGCAGCTCAGACCGTTGCCGCCCGAGTTGAAACCACCCGGCGCCAGGTCCCATTCGAGCCTATCAAGCCCCAGATAATCGAGGACACGCGCCTGCAACAAGGCATGCATCGTCTGCCCGGTCACTTGGGTGACAATCGCCGAGAGCATGAAACTGGAGGCACTGCTGTAGATGAACGAATGGCCCGGCGGCTCGTCCACCGGTTCATTGAGAAAGGCTTCGACCCAACTGCTTTGCAGGTTGCGCCAGTCGCCACCGGAAATACCGCGGGTATGGCCGGTGCGCATGGTCAGCAAATCTTCCACGGTCATGGCCGCGAGGTTGGCGCTGATGGGTTGCGGGCACAGATCGGGGAAAAAACTTGCGACCTTGGCGTCAAGCCGCAGGCGCTCGTCGTCCACCAACAGGCCGATCGCGGTGGCGGTCCAGCTCTTGGTTGCCGAATGCTGCACATGCATGCGGTGCGCCGAATAAGGCTGCCAGAAGGCCTCGGCCACCACTGCGCCTTGGCGGTACAGCATGAAACTGTGCAGCTCAAGGCCCGCCTCGGTCACAGCCTGGAGGAAGTCGACAATGCCGGCAGGGTCGACACCGCGTTCATGGGGCAAGGCCCTGGGCAGCGGAATGTAGGTCATGATGGGTCCTCGTTGATGTTTTTATATTTCAAATAATGCAGATAAAGATTTGTTCGCTGCGGCCCTGATGTATTTGCGCCGCCTATAATTCAGTTTTTCCGGGTATCCTTGCCTCCCCCTGTCACAGGAACAACTTCGCGCCATGTCCCAACTCACCTCGCTGCAGACCAAAGTCGCCGGCCAGATCCTTGCCGCCATCGCAAATGGCGACCTGCAACCCGGTATGCACCTCAAAGAAGTGGAACTGGCCCAGCGCCTGGGTGTGTCGCGCTCGCCGATCCGCAGTGCGCTGTCGTACCTGGCCGAACAGAAAGCCATCGAGCCGTTGGCGCAACAGGGCTTTCGTGTGCCCCTGGACGCCGGCGATGGCCTGGTGCAGCAGGTCAGTGAGTTGCACAACGAAGAGGACCAGCTCTACACGCGGCTGATCGACGACCGCTTGAACCAGGTGCTGCCCGATCAGATTTCCGAGAGCGATTTGCTGCGCCGCTACGGCGTCGGCAAAAGCGTGCTGCGCCGGTGCTTGCTGCGCCTGTCCGACGAGGGTGTGATGCAGCGCAAGCACGGGCATGGCTGGCAATTTTTGCCGACGCTGAACAGCCCGCAGACGCGCTTTGAGAGCTACCGCTTTCGCATGCTGCTGGAACCGGCTGGGTTGTTGGAGCCGACGTTCAAGATCAACCCTGAGCAATTCCGCCGCTGCCGTGAGCGGCAAATGGAACTGCTGGAGGGCAAGGTTGATGGGCAGCGTTTTATCGAGTGCAACGCGGAGTTCCATGAACTGCTGGCGGCGGCGTCCGGCAATGGGTATATCTTGCAGGCAATCCAGCAGCAGAACCGGTTGCGTCGGTTGACCGAGTTCCACACGGTGAGCAATGTGGAGCGGGTCAGGGTTTCGTGCCAGGAGCACCTGGCGATTCTGGATGCCTTGGAGCAAGGCGACAATGAGTGGGCCTCGACGTTGTTGCATCGGCACTTGGATGTGGCGAGTAAGTTGCGGGTGGCGCGGAATAAGGGGTGATGCGTTTTTGGCATTTTGATTGGGGGCATATCCGTTGCTGCGGTTATGCCCGCTATGGGTTCCGCCCTTACGGCGGGTCACTTTTGGAAAGGAGCCCCAAAAGTAACCAAAAGGGCTCTTGCCCCACCACTCGGCACCTCGCCTAGGCTCGGTGTGCCCGCACGCAGGCCAGCGTGGTTTAACGGGGCGCCTAAAATCAAGATCACAGGCAAGATCAAGATCAAAACCGCAGATCAAAAGATCGCTGACTTCGTCAGCGCAAAGGATGTAAGAGCCACAGCAAAAACACAGCAAAGCAAAGCGTTTTTGATCTACACCACTCAGGGCGGCTACTAGGCCGCCGTGCTCTGCTTTTGATGTTGATCTGAGGCACACCGAGCCTAGGCGAGGTGCCGAGTGGTAGGGCGAAGACCTTTGGATTACTTTTGGCTGGGCCGGCTTCCGGGCTTTCCAACAGTGACCCGCTGTAAGAGCGGAACCCATAGCGGCCATAACCGAAGCAACGGATATGTACTCCGACCCAAGACCTCTAGCGCCTGACACATAGCTTTCGCGAGCAAGCCAGCTCCCACATTTAACCCCGGCACACTCCTCCCGGAACACGGTCATCACCAAAGCGCCACGGTATAACCGACGATCACGCGGTTTTCATTCATGTCACGCAGATAATTGGCCTTGCTGAACCCATTGCGCCACCGCAACGAAACCCCTTTCAGCGCCCCGGACTGAAACACATACCCCAAATCAATATCCCGCTCCCACTCACGCCCCTCCCCCACAAACCCCTTCACCTGCGCCTGATCCCCTTTGGCCCAACGCGTAGAAAACGTCAGCCCCGGCACCCCCAACGCTGTAAAGTCAAAGTCATACCGCGCATGCCAGACCCGCTCATTGGTCTGTGAAAAATTACTCAACTGGTACTCGGAAAACAGATACGTATTGGTCCCGTCCACATAGGTAAACGGCGTCGCCCCATACTGCGCCTGATAACCCCCGCCAATGCTGTGCCCCTTGTAGCTGAAGATCGCCCGCGTACTCAGCGCACGGTTATCCACCTTGCCCGCCAACCCCGAACCCGACTTGTCCGCATCGAAATAACGGATATCCGTCTTGAGCGTGCCGCCACCCAGCGCAAAGCTGTTCTTCACCCCGACAAAGTGCTGCTGGTAGATATCCTCCAACTGCGCAAAGTGATAACTGAGGGTCATACCCGGCGTGAGCTTGTAATCGCCGCCGGCAAAGCGAAAACGATCACTCTTGGCGGTGCTCTTGTAGGCCCCGCTCTGGCTGGTCAGCCCCATGTCTTCGTATTCGGTGGACTCACGCTGCTTGGTCTGGTCGATCTGGCCGCCAATCAACGCCAGCCCCGCGATGTCTGCGGAGGTCGCTTGCGTGCCGCGGAAGGTCTGCGGGAACAGCCGGCTGGTGTTGGGCTGCAAAGTCGGCAAATCCGGCAGCAGGTAGCCGCTGCGTAATTCGCTCTGGGCAATGCGCACTTTGCCGGTCACGCCGTACTTGGAGTACTCGTCATGCGCGCGCTTGGAATAACTCGGTTTGCCCGGCGTGGCGTCGGTATCCCGCGACAACAAACCGGAGCCCGAGCGATCCGGGCTGGAGTCGAGTTTCAAGCCGAGCATCCCGACCACATCCACACCAAACCCGACAGTGCCTTCGGTAAAGCCCGACTTGAGGTTGAGGATAAAACCCTGAGCCCATTCCTCACGCTTGGATTGCCCCGCATCTTCGCGGTAGTCGCGGTTGAAGTAGTAGTTCTTCAGGTCCAGGTCTGCCTTGCTGTCCTTGATGAATTCAGCCTGGACCGGGGCGCACAGCAGGCCCCCGCTCATAAGGCCGACGCCCTTCAAGATCAGGTTGAGGTTATTGTTATGCATGTTCTTGGCTCCTGGCAGTCGTTATCGGTGAGTAGGTCTTATTGTTTTTTTGGGCACGACATTTCCCATCGCACAGGTTCGAAAGGCCTGCGCGCCGGTTGAAATCAGGGGGTTAAATAGCCGGTCGTATTCGGTAGCCGCCGTCCGGCAGTTGCTCCAATGGGCTGGCGGCGGCAAGCAATTGGCGGGTGTACGGGTGCTGCGGGTGATCGAAAATCTGCTCACGCGCGCCCACTTCCACCACCTGGCCCTGGTGCATCACTGCCACCCGATGGGCGATGCGCTCCACCGCCGCCAAGTCATGGGAGATGAACAGGCAGGCAAAGCCGTACTGCGCTTGCAAACGCTCGAACAGCTCGAGGATCTGTTTCTGGATGGTCATGTCCAGCGCCGAAATCGGTTCATCGGCAATCACCAATTGCGGGTGGCGCACCAAGGCTCGGCCGATTGCCACGCGCTGGCGCTGCCCGCCGGATAACTGATGGGGAAAGCGTTCAACAAACTGCTCACCCAGGCCAATATCCTGCAAGGTTTGGGTGACCCGCTCACGGCGCTCGGCGGCATTCAGGTCGGGTTCGTGACGCAACGGCTCGGCAAGGATTTCGCCGATTTTCATCCGTGGGTTCAGGGATGAATACGGGTCTTGGAAGATCATCTGGCATTGCAGCCGGTGGGTACGGTTGGCGGCCTTGAGGATGTCCACGCCCTTGAAGCGGATCGCGCCGGCGCAGGGTTTGATCAGCCCTACCAGCGAGCGGCCCAGCGTGGTCTTGCCCGAACCGCTGCCACCGACCAGCGCCAGGGTTTCACCAGGGGCAATCACCAAGCTGGCCGAATGCACCACACGGTTGAACTGGCGCTTACCCCAAAATGAAGCCGGCCCCGGGTGTTCGATGCACACGTGGTCAACCTCCACCAACGGCCCGTTGCTGGCCGGCAACGCCGCTAACACGCCACGCCTTGGCAAGGCTTCGAGCAGTTGGCGGGTGTACTCGGCCTTGGGCGCCAGCAGGACGTCTTCGATGCTGCCCTGCTCCACCGCCTGGCCGTGGCGCATCACCACCACTTTGTGCGCGTAACGGGCGACCAGCGACAGGTCATGGCTGATAAACAGGATCGCCGTGCCCTGCTCGCGGGTCAGCTCCAGCATCAGCTCGATCACGTCCAGTTGCGCCAGGCAGTCCAGCGCGGTGGTGGGTTCGTCGGCGATCAACAGCGCCGGACGCAGCAGCATCACCGAAGCCAGCATGATGCGCTGGCGCATACCGCCAGAGAACTGGTGCGGATAGGACTCCAGGCAACGCTCCGCCGCTTGGATGCCGATGCGGCGCAGCATGGTCAGGCAACGTTCGCGGATCTGCGCAGCGTCCAGATCGGTGTGCAGCCTGAGCGCTTCGCTCATCTGTTGGCCGATTTTCAAGGCCGGGTTGAGTGACACCATCGGCTCCTGGAATACCATGCCGATACTCGCACCGCGAATCGCGCGCAGTTCCTCGGTGCCGACACTGGCCAGGTCGCGCCCCTGGAAGTCCAGGCGCCCGCCACACACTTGCATGGGCAACGGCAGCAAACCAATGGCGGCGCGGGCGGCCATGGTCTTGCCGCTGCCGGACTCACCCACCAGCGCCACAATCTCACCCGGCGCGATGCTGAAACTCAGGTCATCCACCGCCAACGGGCCGTGTTCGCCCACGCGAATCTTGAGATTTTGCACATTCAACAACACAGGAGTGGCAGGCATGTTCACTTCCTCATCCGGGGATCAAGACGATCACGCAGGGCGTCGCCAAACAGGTTAATCGCCAACAACGTCAGGCAGATAAACAGCCCGGGAAACACCCCCAGCCAAGGTGCCGAGGCAATGTACGGCCGGCTGCTGGCAAGCATGTTGCCCCAGGTGGCGGCCGGCGGCGGCACGCCGAGACCAAGGAAGCTCAGCGCGCTCTCCGAGAGCAGCGCCCAGCCGAACATGCTGGTGGCCAGCACGCACAACGGCGCCAGGCAATTGGGGGCGATGTGCCGCAGCATGGTGTACAGCTCCGAGTTGCCGATCACCCGCGAGGCCTCGATGTACTCAAGCTCACGCAGGGACAACACGGTGCCGCGCACCACGCGCACCACCGACGGCGTGTAGGCGATGCCCAAGGCCAAGACGATGCCGTACTTGCTGGCGCCGATGATTGCCATGATGCCCAGCGCCATGAGGATGCCGGGAAACGCCAGCAGCGCATCGTTGAACATCATCAGCACGCGGTCGGTCCAACCGCGCAGGTAACCGGCGAGCATGCCGATCAAGGTGCCCGCCAGCACGGCGACGCTCACCGTGAGCAAACTCACCCACAGGCTGGTGCGCGCACCGATCAACAGACGGCTGAACACATCGCGGCCGAATTCGTCGGTGCCCAGCCAGTGGCTGGCCGAGGGCGCCTGGAAGCGCGACATCAGGTCGATCTTCAGCGGGTCGAACGGCGACCACACCAACCCCATCAACGCCAGGGCAATCAACGCCACCAGCAGCCCGCCACCGATCAAGGCGTTGGCCGGCGCCCACACGCGCCGGCGCTTGGCAGCTACGGGCACGGCAATAGTTGAACTCATAACTTCACCCTTGGATCGAACAGCGGATAGAGCAGATCCACGCACAGGTTGACCAGCACGTAGACAAAGGTGATCAGCAGCAGGCAGCCCTGCAGCACCGGGTAATCACGGGCGAAAATCGCATCCACCATCAAGCGGCCGATACCGGGCAAGGTGAACACGGTTTCCAGCACGGCGATGCCGCCCAGCAGGTTACCGAGGATCAACCCCACCAATGTCCAGGTCGGGGCGAAGGCGTTTGGCAAGGCGTGTTTCCACAACACCGCACGCTCCGACAAACCTTTGGCCCGGGCGTGGGCGATGTATTCCAGGCGCAGCACTTCGATGGTGCTGGCCCGCGCCATGCGGGTAATCGCGCCGACTTCGACCAACGTCAGGGTCACCACCGGCAGCACCATGTAGCTGATCGCTTGCCATGGCGCCTGGGCAAAACTCACGTAGCCCACCACCGGCAACCAGCCCAGCTGGATGCCGAACGCATGCAGCAACAACAGGCCGAGCCAGAAACTGGGAATCGACAGCAGCAACGTGGCGACGGACACCAGGCCGAGGTCGAGCGCGCTGTTTTGTTTCCACGCGGCGATCAAGCCAATCGGCACCGCGATCAGCGTGGCGAACAACACCGCCACCAACACGATGGTCGCACTAACGCTGAAACGGTCGAGAATCAGCGGCAAAACCGCCTGCTTGGTGCTGATCGAAAACCCCAGGTCGAAGCTCAACACCGCCTTGAACCAGATCAGGAACTGGGTGACCAGCGAGTGATCCAGGCCCAGGGTATGGCGCATATCGGCGAGGCTTTGCGGGTCGGCCATATCGCCGAGCATCAGCAGCGCCGGGTCGCCCGGGATCAAGCGAATCAGCGCAAACACCATCACCGAAATCAGCAGCAGCGTGGGAATCGCCATGCCGAGTTTTTGCAGAATAAAACGCAACATGCTCAGGCCTCGTTAGTGCGCTGCGAGGCTGACGCCCCACAACCGTGGCGACGACACCGGCCAAGAATGGAAGCCCTGCACGCTGTCACGCAGCGCTGCGGCGACCGTGCCGTTGTAGATGATCACCATGGGGGTGTCGTGGATCATCATCGTGTGCAGTTGGTCGAACAGCGCCTGACGCTTGGCCGTGTCGCTCTCGCGCACCGCGTCACGCAATACCGCCTGGGCCTGGGGGTTGTCCCAGACCTTGCGCGGCTCCTTGCTCTTGTCGCCCATCAGCGAATCAAAGCTGGTGGCCGGGTCCAGGCGCGAGGAATAAGAGAACGCCATCATCTGGTAATTGCCGCTCTGGTAGCGCTCCAGCTGCGTGCCCCACTCCAGGGTTTCCATCTGGATATTCAAGCCGCTAGTCACCGCCATCGCCTGGCTGAGCAGGCCCATGTCGAACATCTGCGAGTAGCGTTTGTTGACGATCATCTTGATCGGCTGGCCGTGGTAACCGGCCTCTTTCAACAGGCGCTGGGCTTGCTGCGGGTCATAGCTATAGCCGTGCTTGGCGGTGGCGCTGTAGAAGGGGCTGGTTTGCGCGATGGCCGAATTATTCGGCTCGGAGGTGCCATTGGTCAGCGCGTTGACCATCTGCCCGTAATCCAGGGAGTGGGCAATGGCCTGGCGAATACGCACGTCCTTGAGCAACGGGTCGTTGGTCTGAAACAGCAACCCACAGATGGCCATGATCGGGCTGAACGAAATCTGCACGCCCGGCGTGGCTTTCAGCTCCTGGGCATCGCTGGCGCTGACGTTGGGCAGCAAGTCGATATTGTTGGACATCAACGCCGCCTTGGCCGACGACGGGTCGGGAATCACCATAAAGCGCACCCCGTCGACCAGCGCCTGCTTCTTACCGGTGAAGCCATCCGGCCCGGCTTCATCACGTGGGCTGTAATCGTTGAAGCGCGACAGTGCCACGTATTGCCCAGGCTTCCATTCGGTAAGGCTGAACGGGCCAGTGCCGACAGGGGCTTTCCAGCTACCATCGGCGGCCAGCGAATCGGGGTGCAGGATGCCGCTGCCCCCGCAATCGGGGCGCGCCATCGAGGCGAGGAACAGCCCGCTGGGCTGGTCCAGGTGGAACACCACAGTGAGCGGGTCCGGCGTGTCGATGGCGGTGATTTTCGCCCCGCCACGCCCATCGAATTCGGCCAGGCAGCGCCATTGGGTCTTGGGGTTGAGGTAGCGATCCCAGGTCCATTTCACATCGCCTGCGGTCAAGGTCGCGCCGTTCTGGAAGTGCACGCCTTCGCGCAATGTGAAGGTGTAGGTCATACCGTCATCGGAGCGCTGCACCTCGCGGGCCAGCAACGGGCCGACGGAAGCATCCTCGCGGTGGGCCACCAGGCCTTCGACGATGTGCAGCATCACGGTGTCGGTATTTTCGTCACGGTTGACGCCCGGCTCGGTGCTGCGGATGTCGGCATTCAAGCCAACGCGTAAGGTGGTTTGGGCCTGCGCGAGGCCGGCGCCCAGTGCGAGGGTGGCGCACAGCGTGCCATTGAGTAAGCGATTCACGGGAGATGTTCTCCTTCGCTGAGAAAACCGGCCTGGGGCAGGAGCCGGCTTCAAGCCTGTATGAGGTCGTTGTTGTTATGGCCTGAATGGGGTCAGTGCCGCGGATGTTTTTGTTTTTTTAAATTCGCCAGGACATATTCACAGCATGAACGAAGCTTGTAAATGTTTTTTTATGCATATAAAAACACTAAAAACTAATACCGCCGTCACTAATGGTTTTTCAAGGCAACAAAAAAGAGGCCGAAGCCTCTTTAGGAGATGAAACCAACGCGCGCCCGTAGGCCCTCTGGTTAAGACCTAGCGACAGTGATAAGGGCTTTCGCTCGTGAGTTCTTCATCCGTGTCCATGTCACGGATGGTCACCGTGCCTTTGGGGTTGGCCATGCAGTACGAATTGCGCGCGGAATAGATTCCGCTGCCTTTGGTCAGGATCACCACCCTGCCAGGCACGCCATTGGCGTCCACGCCCGTCACCTTGTAACGACCTGACATCGTCAGGCAACCGCCGAGCGTCAGCATCAGCCCCGCGCACACGACAAACTTGAACGAAGAGAACGTGCTCATTTCGCATCCTTGTGAATTCAGGGCCGAAGCGGCCGATGAGCCTAGGAGCCGCCTCGCCCGGTTAAGTTCAACATCGCGTTTAATGCAGCGCCGCACGCGTAATCAGGTAACTCACCAATTGCGGATCATCCTCCAGCTCAATCATCTGCGCCGGGCGCGGCAGGTCGTCCAGTACGGCGCGCCAGAATACCTGGGACACTTCGTCCTGATCGTAAAAGCGCACCAGCCAATTGGCCTCGCCACTGCTCAATACCTGAGTGGCGATGGCACGGCCGATGCCTTTGCGGCGGTAGCGTTTGAGAATGAACAGGTCGGCCAGTTCCAGCGCATTGATACCCGGTAACTCGCTGCCTTCAATCAGCAGGAAGCCGGCGATATAACCATCCACCAGCAGCAGGTTGGCGCTCCATTGCGGGTCTTGCCAGTAGCGGGTCAGGTGCTCGTCGTGGATGTAGAAACGGCCGTCCGCCTCGACATCTTCCTGCTCCCAATCCGAGGATTCGTAGGCGTAGTACTGGTAAAGATTACGGATCAGCTCAGACGCATCGGGGCCGGTCTGGATCAATTCGACGGTGGTTTCAGGCATGGGGCTCTCGGTCAAAAATGCAGGCCGCCATTGTTCACAAAAGAGTAGCGCAGGCCAATACATTGCATAACCTTTCTATTTGCTGAACCGATTGCGGATTTGTCTGGGGCGGACCAAATTCTTGAAACATTTAGAATAAACTTTGTCCAACCCGCTGTTTTCTCAAGCCCCTTTTGCAAGGACATGTACTTTGACCAATGTCTGTTCCGCCGGCCTGGATGTGGGCTTTGCCTCCCTGGACTACCTGCAGATCTTCATCCTGGGCGTGATCCAGGGCATAACCGAGCTGTTGCCGGTGTCGTCCACCGCGCACATGCGCGTGGTACCCGCCCTGCTCGGCTGGCAAGACCCGGGCTCGGCGTTTTCGGCAGCCATGCAGTTGGCGGCGCTGGCGGCGGTGGTCAGCTATTTTTGGCGCGATGTGCGCCAGGTCACCACCGGTAGCATTGGCGCAGTGCGCCGGGGCGACTACAACGACCGCTGGTTCAAGCTGGCCGTGGCGATTGTGTTGGCAACCATCCCGATTGGGATTGCCGGCCTGGCGCTGTCTTCGACCTTGAATACCTGCAACTCGCCGTTGCGCGGCCTGATGGTGATCGGGATTGCCTGCGTGGTGATGGCGGTGCTACTCGCAGTCGCCGAGCTGCGTGCACGCCACACCCGCGAGATGAGCCAGATGCGCCTGCGCGACGCACTGATCGTCGGCATTGCACAGATTGGCGCGCTGATTCCCGGCGTGTCGCGTTCCGGTTCCACCCTGACCGCCGCGCTGTTCCTCAACTTCAAGCGGGAAGAAGCCGCGCGCTTTTCCTTCCTGCTGGGCCTGCCCGCCATCGCCCTCGCCGGCTTGAAAGAATTGTGGGTGCTGCTGCACGCCGACCTGCCCGCCCACGCCTGGTCGCACTTGATCTTTGGCCTGGTGGTCGCCAGCATCTCGGCGTTCTTCGCGATCTGGGGCCTGATGAAGTTCCTGGAACGGTTTTCCACCTGGCCGTTCGTGATCTACCGCGCGCTGTTGGGGATCTTCCTGATCGTGGCGGTCAGCACCGGGCTGTTGAGTTAAGCCGCATTGAGCTAATACCGCCGGCCTGTGGTGACAGATTGGCACCCGCGCCAGACGGCGACGGCGCGAGTGCAATTGCAGAGCGCCGAGGCGCTTGATCCTCTGCGGCACCGGGTGCCTATCCCGCCGCAGAACGTGACGTCGGAGCATCTCTAACGCGCCCGGCACTCGACCAGCAACCCGCCCTCTTCGCGCACATGGCTCTCAATCACCACCGGCAAGAAGCGCTGGATCACCGTCATGTTGCTGTGCAAATGCTCGCTCATGTGCGGCGTGGTGAAGCGGCCGCCGCCCGCCAACGCCATCGGCAGCAGCAACTGATCCGCCAGGTGTTCACCCACCGCTGTGTCGGTGCCCTGCCATTCCATCGCCTGGTCAATGGCCTCGTCAGCCACGGTTTCGGCACGCACAGCGGCCATGCCAAATGCGCTGAACACCTCGGTGACGTGCGCGTGGACGTATTCCAGCATCAGCACATTGCCCGGCCCCTGTTGCGGGTCGATCTCTATTGGAAATAGCTGGGCTTCGCCGAAGCCCAGGCGCTGGCGAACGCGCTTGAACTCACGCTCGCTCACCTGAGCGGGCAGCCCGGCATTCAGCGTGGTGGCGCGGGCCTCCAGCAGCTTGCCGCGCTGCATCAGCTGCAACGGCAGCAGTTGCGATGGCTGGATAAACGCCTCAATCTCACCGCCGCCAGCCGGGACGAAACCATGGCGATTGAGGGTCAATTCAACACGCGCTCCCATGCGCTGCAACAGTGGCAGCCAGGCCCGCTGCAAAAAGTCCACCGGCGGCGCCAGCGGGTTATGGGTGCCGCCGCTGATCGTCACGCGGCTGGCGTTCGGTGCGCGCAACAGCGCCGGTAACAACGTCTGCAACACCAGGGTGCAGCTACCGGCCGTGCCAATGGCAAAGCGGTACTCGCCGCCTTGAATCGGCCCGGGCTCGAACAGCAGGGTCTGCGACCCCAGTTCAGCGCCTTGAACCTTGGCGCCACAGACTTGCGCGGCGGCCAGCACAGCCGTCAGGTGTTGGCGCATCAAGCCGGGCCGGCTGCGTTTGGCGCGGATATTTTTGATGCGCAACGTCAGCCCAGTCACCATCGACAGGCTCAAGCCACTGCGCAACACCTGGCCACCGCCGATGGCGCCGTCGAGTTCAATCACCTCCTGTTTCATGTTCATCCTTATGCGTAGCGTTTGACGGTGTCCCGCAGGTACTGGTCCAGCCGTTGTGAGTCTTCTTGCGTGCGTGGCAATACCGGCACGCTGCGTTCCAGTTCGCGCAGGATAAATTCATGCAGCGCTGGGCGCCGTGGGCCATAAGCGGCTTCCCCGGCATTGCGCTTGAGGGCGAGCAGCGTTGCCACTTCGTCGAGCAGTTGCGGATCATCCACCGTGCCAAGCAGGTCGGCGAAGGTCATCGGCGGCCGCCCCAGGCCCAGGTCGATCCAGCGCACCGCCAGCAATGGCCGAAGCACGTAGAAGTACTTCTTGAACCGCACCTCGTCGCCTTGCAGGTAACCGCGAAAATTCTTCTTGGCCATCGACAAATAGTGATTACGCGCCGCCGGCGGGCTGTAGAACGCCTCGGCCAAGGCCCGCAGTTGCTCTGTCGCCTGCGTTTCCTGGCGATACACCAGCGGCGAATCCAGCCACTCCAGCAATGTAGGGTTGGACTTGCGCAACAGGCCAAGGGTCTTGCGCAGCTCCCAACCGCTGACATCCAACTCATCATCCAGCGGGCGTTCGATCACGTCCCGTGGCGTATCCACCTGCATAAACCAATCGGGCTTTTCCACGTAGACAAAGCGCACGTCGTAGTCGCTGTCGGTAGAGGCAAAACCCCAGGCGCGACTGCCCGACTCACAGGCATACAACACGGTCACGTTGCGCTCGCGCTCTATGCGCTCCAACTCATCCAGCACCCGCGCACGCATGGCGTCGCTCAATGGGTGGTGTTTTTCCTTTTCCATGGTTTTTCCCCTGTTAACCTTTTACGCACACCACCTGACGCAAGGTGTGCAGCACTTCCACCAGCTCGCGCTGGGCGTGCATGACGGCGTCGATGTCCTTGTAGGCCATCGGAATTTCATCGATCACATCGGCATCCTTACGGCATTCCACGTGGGCCGTCGCACGGATCTGGTCGGCCACCGTGAAGGTGTTTTTTGCCTTGGTGCGGCTCATGGTGCGGCCGGCGCCGTGGCTGCACGAGCAAAACGACTCTTCGTTGCCCAGGCCGCGCACGATGAAACTTTTCGCGCCCATGGAGCCCGGAATAATCCCCAGCTCGCCCTTCTTCGCCGACACCGCGCCCTTGCGCGTCACCAGCACATCCTCACCAAAGTGCCGCTCTTTTTGCACGTAGTTGTGATGGCAGTTCACCGCTTCCAACGCCACCTCAAACGGCTTGCTGATCACCTGGCGTGTGGCCTGGACCACCGCGCGCATCATCAACTCGCGGTTCTGCCGGGCAAAGTCCTGGGCCCAGCCCACGGCTTGTACGTAGTCATCGAAGTGCTGGCTGCCTTCTTCGAAATAGGCCAAGTCGCGGTCCGGCAAGTTGGCCAGGTGCTGGCGCATGTCCGCCTGGGCCAGCTGGATAAACAGGTTGCCGATGGCGTTACCCACGCCACGCGAGCCGCTGTGCAACATGAACCAGACCCGGTTGGCTTCATCCAGGCACACCTCGACAAAGTGGTTACCCGTGCCGAGCGTGCCCAAATGCTGGCGGTTGTTGCTGCGCTCCAACTGTGGGTACTTGTCGGTGATCGCCTTGAAGCGCGGGTGCAGCGCCGCCCATACCTGATCGGCCTGGGCCGGCACGTCTTCCCACGCCCCTTTGTCGCGACCTTTACGGCTGCGGGTGCGGCCATGGGGCACGGCGGCTTCGATGGCGCAGCGCAGCCCGTGGAGATTGTCCGGCAAGTCGCTGGCGGTCAGCGTGGTGCGCGCCGCGATCATGCCGCAGCCGATGTCCACGCCCACCGCCGCCGGGATAATTGCGCCCATCGTCGGGATCACACTGCCGATGGTCGAACCCTTGCCCAGGTGCACATCCGGCATCACCGCGAGGTGCTTGAAGATAAACGGCATCTTGGCGGTGTTCATCAGTTGCTGGCGGGCTTCAGGTTCCACGGGCACGCCCTGGGTCCACAGTTTGATCGGCTTGCCGTTGGCCACTTCCAGCAGTTGGTAGGTCTTCTCTTGCATGATCTCGATTCTTTTTTTGAAAGCCGTCACTGCGGCGTTGATTGAGCTATAGCAGCGGGCGTGCCAGCTTTTTCACCAACTCAATTAAAATTCTTATCTCGTTGTTTTATATAGTTATTTACAAACACTCGGATTTAAATAATGAAAAGCGATGACAAGTTCAATGGCTAATTTATATCCTAGCTTATCGTCACTTATCTTTTGGTCTAGTCATGAAGCGCAAACGCACCGTCGCCATCGGGTTTATCGGGTCCAAGCTGGATCGCGTCGGCAAGGGCGCCAACCGCTGGAACTACTGGCGCCCCAGTGTCGGCCTGTGCCAGCAAGCCGATGTGCTGATTGATCGCCTGGAGCTGATCCACGACGTCGACGCGCGCGACGTGAGCCTCGCCGAACGGGTGCGCGCCGACATCCTGCAGATATCACCGCACACCGAGGTGCGCCTGCACGCGATGCCACTGCAAAACCCCTGGGACTTCGAAGAGGTCTACGCCGCGCTGCACGATTTCACCACAGACTATGCCTTCAATACCGAACACGAGGACTACCTCGTCCACATCACCACCGGCACCCACGTGGCGCAGATTTGCTGGTTCCTGCTGACCGAGGCGCGCAACCTCCCGGCACGCCTGATCCAGACCGCACCGGCACGCCGCAGTGACGACAGCGCGCCCGCCACTGGCACCCACACGCTGATCGACCTCGACCTGTCGCGCTACGACCGCATCGCCTCGCGCTTTGCCGAAAAACGTTTAGAAGGCCTGGCGTTTCTCAAGTCGGGGATTGCCACACGCAATAGCGCTTTCAACGGCTCCATTGAGCAAATCGAGCGCGTGGCCGTGCGCTCCAAGGCGCCGATGCTGCTGATCGGCCCCACCGGTGCCGGCAAGTCATTCCTCGCCCGGCGCATCTACGAACTCAAGCGCAGCCGCCACCAAATCCAGGGGCGGTTTGTGGAAGTGAACTGCGCCACCCTGCGCGGCGATGGTGCGATGTCGGCGCTGTTCGGCCACATCAAAGGCGCCTTCACCGGCGCGCAAAATGCCCGTGACGGCCTGCTGCGCGCGGCGGATGGCGGCATGCTGTTTCTCGATGAAATCGGCGAACTGGGGCTGGATGAGCAGGCGATGCTGCTCAAGGCCGTCGAAGAAAAACGCTTCTACCCACTGGGCGCCGACCAGGAAGTGGCCAGCGACTTCCTGATCATCGCCGGCACCCACCGTGACCTGCGCGGGCGCGTGGCCCAGGGGCTGTTTCGCGAAGACCTGTATGCGCGTATCAACTTGTGGACCTTTGACCTGCCCGGCCTTGCGGGCCGGCGTGAAGACATCGAGCCCAATATCGATTTCGAACTGGAACGGCACGCCCGCGAGCAAGGCCGCCACGTGCGCTTCAATCTGGAGGCGCGGCGTCGTTACCTGGCGTTCGCCTGCTCCAGCGAAGCGGCGTGGCTGGGCAACTTTCGTGAGTTGTCTGCTTCGATCACGCGTATGGCAACGCTGGCGGACAGCGGGCGTATTGATGAGGCCCAGGCTGAAGAAGAAATCCAACGTTTGCGCTACGCCTGGGGCTTATCTGCGCCGCAGGCTGAGTGGCAAGCCTTGCTGCCTGCGGATCTGGATCTGTTTGACCAGCTGCAACTGAAGGCGGTGATTGAGGTGTGCTTGCAGGCAGACAGCCTGTCGGATGCTGGCCGGCGATTGTTCGGCGTGTCGCGCCAGGCCAAGGTACAACCGAATGACGCGGATCGGTTACGCAAGTACCTGGCGCGGTTTGCGATTGATTGGAAGCAGTTGGCGGCGCTCAAGTAAAGCGGGTTGTTTTTTTTGAGGGGGGTTGAGGGCATATCCGTTATTTGGGTGATGGCGGATATGGGTTCTGCCCTTACGGCGGCTCACTTTTGAACAGCGCAAAAGTAAGCAAAACGCTCTTGCCCCACCACTCGGCACCTCGCTCACGCTTCGGTGTGCCCTCACGCAGGCTTTGGACCGTGGGCAGCGTGGTTTAACGGGGCGCCCAAGATCAAGATCAAAAACAGATCAAGATCAAAAGCAAGAGCACGGCGGCCTAGTAGCCGACCTGAGCGGTTAGATCAAAAGCGAAGCCAAGGCGGCCTGACAGCCGACCTGATCTCTGAAACTGAACTCAATCAAATGTGGGAGCTGGCTTGCCTGCGATGGCATCAGGTGCGGCGATCCGGCAAGCCAGCTCCCACATTTAGATCTCAGTACATCAGGTGGATGTGGTGGTGTTCTGCTTCTGCCGTGCTTTTGCTTCAACCACTCACTGCTTTTGATCTGACAGGCCCCGTTAACCACGATGGCCGAACACAGGCGAGGCACCGAGTGGTGGGGCAAAGACCTTTTGGTTACTTTTAGCTGGGCCGGCATTCCGGGCGTTTGCCAAAAGTGCCCCCCTCACCACCCCTCTTTCAACATACGCAACTCCAGGTGCTGCAACAGCATGATGGTCTTACCATCCACAATCTCACCGCTCTGCACCATCGCCAGCGCCTGCTCAAAGCCCAGCTCCAGCACTTCGATATCCTCGCCCTCTTCCTCCAAGCCACCCCCCGTACCGACCCGATCCGCCGCCTGATACTCACCGATAAAGAAGTGAATCCGCTCAGTCACCGACCCCGGGCTCATGAACGCCGCATAGATTTTCTCCACATGGCCAACGCGGTACCCGGTCTCTTCCTCAGCTTCCAGGCGAATACGTTCCTCAGGGCTGGCATTGTCCAACAAACCGGCAGCGGCTTCGATCAAGTAACCCGGGTAATCGTTGACGAAGGTGGGCATACGAAACTGGCGAATCAGCAGCACCGTGCGCTGCGCACGGTTGTACAACAGGATGGTCGCACCGTTGCCCCGGTCATACACCTCGCGCGTCTGGGCTTGCCAACTGCCGTCCTGCCTGCGCAAGTCGAAGCTGTACTTTTTCAGAAGGTACCAACTGTCCGAGAGGGTTTCCTCAGCGGTGATTCGAATGGGGCTGTTGTCCATGCTCAGGCCTCTGCGCAAATGTGCAGGAGCATCTCGCGCCGTCAATACCAGCGTCAAGCGCATCACTTGCGGCTACAATCGCGCCCCAAGAAGGATCTCCCTGCGGGTTCAAGGAAATGATGCTGCACATCCCGACGCTATTGATAGTGGCCGTGTTCGTGTTCTGCCTGATGGGCCTACTGACGGCGCATGCCTGGAGCCGTGGCCGCGAACCGACCCTAGGCTATCTGGGCATCATGCTGTTGCTCGCCTCCCTGGGCACCGGGCTAATTGTGGTACGCGGTATGGGCATGGACTTTGTCGCGCTGATCATCGGCAACGTGGTGCTGCTGCTCAGCGCCGCCATGAACTGGACCGCCATGCGCGCTTTTGTGCAGCGCAAACCCAATGTGCCGGGGATCTTTGCCGGTGCCGGGCTGTGGTTGTTGATGTGCCTGGTGCCGCCGTTCTACGCCTCGCTGTCGGCGCGGGTCACGCTGTATTCGCTGTTGGCGGCCGGGTATGGCGTGTTGTCGGCGCTGGAACTATGGCGCCGGCGCGCCAGCCTGGAAGTCGCCTACGCCCCCGCCCTGGTGCTGACCCTGTGGCACACCGGTTTCTATGGCATTCGTGCCTTTACCGACCCCGGCCTGCCGATCAAGAGCGCGCAGGCCTCGGGCAGCGAAGGCGTGCCGTTTTTCTCGTTCATGCTGTTTGAATCCATGCTGTACGCCATCGGCATTGCCTACGTCACCCTGGCGATGGTCAAGGAGCGCGCCGAACTGCGCTTCAAAGCCGCCGCCTTCAGTGATGCGTTGACCGGCATCGGCAACCGCCGCGCCTTTATGCTCAAAGGTGAGCAACTGTTGGCCGACAGCGCTCGGCGTCACCAGGGCGCAGCCCTGCTGCTGTGCGACCTGGACCACTTCAAGCGCCTGAATGACAACTTCGGCCACCCCATGGGCGACCAGGCCTTGATCGCGTTCAGCCGGGTGGCTGAAGCGACATTGCGGTCCACCGACGTGTTCGCACGCATCGGTGGCGAAGAGTTCGCCTGCCTGCTCGCCGACAGCGATGCCGCCGGCGCGTTTGAAGTGGCCGAGCGTATTCGCCAGACGTTTGCGCAGTTGGACCTGTTGGCCCCCGGCTACTTGGGCGTGAGCATTGGCATCGTCACCTCCCAGGCGGGCGGCGACCTCTCTCAATTGCTCTCGCAGGCCGACCAGGCGCTGTACCTGGCCAAGGCACGAGGGCGCAATCGAGTGCAGGTGGCCGCCGCGCTGTAACACTTTGCAAGCAAACCCCATGCGCGGCTGTCGAATTAATTCCTGCCTGCATAAGCCATCTGGTAAAACCCGTGCTTCGCCTTTATATGGGTACCTTCATGTCATCTCGTTTTATCGCTCGCCTGGGCCTGCGCTGGTTTCCCCTGCTGTGCATGGCCATCCTGATCATCGGTTTGCCGGTGGGCTGCGCCGTGCTGCAACACAAAGAGCGCGAGCTGGTGTTCCGTATCGAGCCGGGCACGGCCGGCTGGTACACCGGCTTGCCTAAGGCGGTGCAGGAATTCGATATCAAGCCCGCCAGTTTCAAACCGGGGCAAAACCTTCACGGCTGGTGGTACCCGGCCGACAACAAGGACGCGCCGGCCATTCTCTACCTGCACGGCGTGCGCTGGAACCTCACAGGGCAGCTGTTTCGCATCGAGCAACTGCACGCGCTGGGCTTCTCGGTGCTGGCCATCGACTACCGTGGTTTCGGCCAAAGCCACGGCGATTTGCCTTCGGAAACCAGTGTGTATGAAGACGCCCGCATCGCCTGGGAACGCTTCCAAGTACTGCAACCCGACCCAGCCAAACGCCTGATCTACGGGCACTCCCTGGGTGGCGCGGTGGCCATCGACCTGGCGGCCGAATTGAGTAAGCAGACACCGCTGCCCGTGCGCGGGCTGGTGATCGAATCCACCTTCACCTCGCTGGGGGACGCGGCCGCCGCCGTCGCCAATACCTCGTTGCCGGTGCGCTGGCTGCTGTCGCAGAAATTTGACTCCATCGACAAAATGGCCAACGTGCACATGCCGCTGCTGGTGGTCCACGGCCTGGCCGACCAGTACGTGCCACCGCGTTTCAGCCAGCAATTGTTTGATGCCGCCCAGGAGCCCAAGCGGCTGTTGCTGGTGCCGGGCGCCACACACAACAACAGCATGAGCCTGGCCGGACGCAGTTATGGCCAGGCGCTGGAAAACCTCATGCGCGCAAAAGCACCGGCGCAGGTGGTCACGCACTCCACAGGCCGTGATAGCGACTCATAAACATACTTTTCGGCACTGGGTTCGCACTTGGCTGTCAAGCGCAAACCCTGCCCATACTGGCCCGCGTTGAAAGTTGATCAAATATTGACCGAGGGCTAAATCGCCAACCCTGCCGGGCCTTCGCAAAGTTATCCACAGAGATACCCACGGTTTTCGTGGACAACTCTTTTTACTTTTTTACGATTTTTTTGCTCAGCAAACGCCTGTGGGAAACGTTCCAGGCAGCAAAATCTCGCGACTCACATCGCGTATATCGTTATAGCCACACAGCGCCATCGACACATCCAACTCCCGGGCGATGATGTCAAGGGCCTTGGTCACGCCCGCTTCGCCCATGGCGCCTAAACCATACAAGTGCGGGCGGCCGATCATGGTGCCTTTGGCGCCCAACGCCATCGCCTTGAGCACGTCCTGGCCGGAGCGAATGCCGCCGTCGAGCCACACTTCAATTTGCGTGCCTACCGCCTCAACAATCGCCGGCAGTTGGCTGATGCTCGACGGTGCGCCATCCAACTGGCGGCCGCCGTGGTTGCTCACCACCAGCGCGTCTGCACCGGAGTTGGCCGCCAGGCGCGCATCTTCCACATCAAGGATGCCCTTGATGATCAGCTTGCCGCCCCAGCATTTCTTGATCCACTCCACATCGTCCCAGCTCAGACGCGGGTCGAACTGCTGCGCGGTCCACGACGACAGCGAACTCATGTCCGCCACACCTTTTACATGCCCAACGATATTGCCGAAACCCCGGCGCTTAGTGCCGAGCATGCCCATTACCCAGCGCGGCTTGGTTGCCATGTTGAGGATATTCGGCAAGGTCAGTTTCGGCGGCGCCGACAGGCCGTTGATCAAGTCCTTGTGGCGTTGCCCGAGGATCTGCAAATCGAGGGTCAGCACCAGCGCATCAACCCCGGCGGCCTTGGCGCGCTCGATCAACTGCTCGATAAACGCACGGTCGCGCATCACATACAGCTGGAACCAGAACGGCTGGCCGACGTGTTCGGCGATATCTTCCAGGGAGCAGATGCTCATGGTCGACAAGGTGTAACGCAGGCCGAACGCGGCGGCGGCGCGGGCGGTGAGGATCTCGCCATCGGCATGCTGCATGCCCGCAAGCCCCGTCGGTGCCAGTGCCACGGGCATGGCCATGTCCTGGCCGATCATGCTGGCGCGGATCGAACGCTGATCGATATTGCGCGCCACGCGCTGGCGGAATTGGATGCGGGCAAAATCGCTTTCATTCGCCCGGTAGGTGCTTTCAGTCCAGGAGCCGGAATCGGCGTAGTCGTAGAACATCCGTGGGACACGTTTTTGCGCCAGCTTGCGTAAGTCTTCGATGGTTGTGATCAACGGCATCTAGGTCACCTCTCCCTGAACTGAGCCCAGAGAGTAACCGCCCATCGGCGGCGCAACCAGTCATTGCGTTTATATCGAGGCAAGCTTAATCTCGCATAAAACCGCAGAAAGATGCACAAACATGCACAGCACTCATCAAGCCATCGACCTACCTTCGTTGCGCAAACAGAAAATCCTGTTGCTGCTGGAGCGCGACGGCAAAGTCACCGCCTCAGAATTGGTGGAACACTTTGCGGTGTCCCAGGACACCATCCGCCGCGACCTCGGTGAACTCGCCGCCGCCGGCCTGTTGCAACGCGTGCACGGCGGCGCCCTGCCCCGGCCCAAAGACACCGGCAAAGACTTCTTCACCCGCGTCGGCGAGACCAATGAGGTCAAGCGCCACCTCGCGCAACTGGCGGCGGATCGCGTTGAAGATGGCCAGATCGTACTGTTCGATTCCGGCTCCACTACGCTGCAGATTGCCCAATCCTTGCCGCGCTCGATCCGCCTGACCGTGGTCACGCCGTCGCCGATGATTGCCATTGCCCTGGCCGACCATCCCGACGTGAAAGTGATTTTGACCGGCGGCCAACTCAACCCCGCCACCTTGTCCACCAGCGGCCACGAAACCGTGCGCCTGATCCAGAGCATCAAGGCCGACCTGCTGTTTACCGGTGTGTGCGCGCTGCACCCGCAGGTGGGCATCAGCTCGCTGCATTTCGATGAAGTGGCGGTCAAGCAAGCGCTGCTCGACAGTGCATCGCACGTGGTGGCCGTGACCATGGCAGACAAGCTTGGCGCCGTAGAACCATTTGTGGTGGGGCCGTGCAACCGCATCCATACGCTGATCACCGAGTGGCATGTGCAGGGTGTCGAGGCGTATGAGCAGTTAGGTTTGGAAGTGCTGCGGGTTGAGGTCGAGTAGGTGAAAAACGAACGTCCAAGCAAAGCAGGTTGAATGTGGGAGCTGTCGAGCGTTAGCGAGGCTGCGATGGGATCACCGCGTTCTACCTGCAAGACCGTAGCGCCTGCATCGCAGCCTCGCTAAAGCTCGACAGCTCCCACATGCGCGCGCCCAAGCATTGAAACCAGTTCCCTGGCGGTGCAGTGCTGCAACTTGCGCGCGATGTCGCGGCCCTGCTGCTCCACACTCAAGTAATCGACCTGGCCATGCTCAGTGGCCCAGCTTGCGCTCAGCGTTGGCGGCCTGCTCGTTGATGGCGTCGGTCTGGCGTTCGATGTCCTTGATCGAGGTGGGCGTCAGCACCTTGTCAACGGTTTCAGTCTTCGGGTTCGGACGTTCCAGGGTCTGGCCCTTGGCGGGTTTTTCAGTGCCTTTCTGGGCGTCTTCGGAGCTGATGGGGGCTGGGGTTTTATCGGCAGTCACAGTCTTTCTCCAAGCAGTTGAAGGCCCGCAAAAAATAGCGGGCCCATATTCAGCAGAGCCCACCGAATTTCGATAGTTCAAGGAATTTGCCGCGCTGCACCACCGGAGAAAAAAACGCGCATTAATTTAAACCTTTTGCCCAGGGCCCCGCTCAACAGTCAGGTACGGCATCACGCCACTGTGGATTTCAAGGAGATCCACATAACTACTCTGCTGATGAAAAAAATACCGAGCTGCAAGCCAAACACGCCCACTAATCATCCCTGACCCAGGAGACACTCGACCATGAGTTCGCAACTCAACGGCAAGCACATCCTCATCATCACCTCAAACACCGGCATTGAGCGCGATGAGCTGCTCAAACCCCTGCAAGCGCTGCGCGGTTATGGCGCCACGGTGACTCACGCGTCCAGCAAGGGCGGCACTACCCAGACCTTTGTTGGCGACACCGAGAAGGACAAAACCGTGGAGTCCGACGTGCAATTGTCGGCGGTGGTGAGCAGCGACTTCGACGCCCTGGTGATCCCAGGCGGCACCGTCAACGCCGACACGTTGCGCCAGGATGCGGCGGCGTTGCGCCTGATCAACGATTTCGTCAAGGCCGGTAAAACCGTCGCGGCGATCTGCCACGGGCCGTGGGCGCTGATCGATGCAGGCGTGATCAAGGGCAAGACCCTGACCTCCTACAAAAGCGTGCGCATCGACCTGCAAAACGCCGGCGCTGCCGCTTGGGTGGACGTCGAGGTCAAGCAATGCCCGGCCAATGGTTGGACCTTGATCACCTCGCGTACGCCGGATGACCTGCCGGCGTTCAACGAGGCGATTGCCAAGGCGGTTGCGGGTTAAACCAGCCGTTTAAAGCAAAACAGGCGCCCTCGCAGACTGTGTGAAAACCTAGCAATCTGCGCAGCGCTCAAAGAAAATGCTCCGTATCGAAAGATACGGAGCATTTTTCGTTATGGCCTATATCCAAGGAGAGTCCCGCAGCCAGACCAGTCTGTTCCCGGTCTCGTTGGAGGAATTGATCCCCGAGGATCACCTCGTTCGCGTCATTGATCTCTATGTCGCCAGGCTGGATCTGGTGCAACTGGGCTTTGATAAAGCGTTGCCCAAAAGCACCGGCTGCCCGTCTTATGACCCCGCCGACCAGCTCAAACTCTACCTTTATGGCTATTTCCAGCGGATTCGCTCATCGCGGCGGCTTGAAGCCGAATGCCAGCGCAACATCGAAGTGATATGGCTGATCAATCGGCTCAAACCTTACTTCAAGACCATCGCCGACTTTCGCAAAAACAACAAACTCGCCTTTGTGGCGACGTGCCGTGCCTTTGTTCGGTTTTGCCGCACAGCCGGTCTGATCGCCGGTGAGTTGGTGGCCATCGACGGCAGCAAATTTCAGGCGGTGGCGTCCTCGCGGCGTCATATGAATTTGAAGCAGCTCAAACGTCAGGAAGAGAAACTGGATAAGCGCATCGCTCAGTATCTGGCCGAGCTGGATGAGGCCGACAAGGCCGAAACCACAGAGGCGATTGATCGCAGCGCAATCAAAACAGCACTGGCGCAGCTTGAAGTCCGGCAGCAGGATAATCAGAGCTGCCAAGCGCTAATGAACTCGATGGGCCTGTAGCAATTCAACATCCAAGAAAGCGATGCCCGAATGATGCGCACGCCCAAAGGGCCGCGGGTGGCTTACAACGTACAAACCGCCGTGGACGCCGCACATTGCCTGATCCTGCACCATGAAGTGACCCAGGATGGCGATGACCGCAAGCAACTCGAGCCAATGGCCAAGGCCTCAAAAGAACATCTGGAACAAGATGCCCTGAGCGTGACAGCCGATGCTGGCTACTCCAACGGCCAGCAGTTTCAGGCCTGCGAGGAGGCTGGGATTACCGTGTACGTGCCGCCCAATCGCTCGGTCAACCCAGGCGGTGAGGAGCTTTTTGAGCGCAAAGATTTTATCTACGAAGCCGAACACGATCGTTATCAGTGCCCGGCGGGCAAGTGGCTGACGCTCAAGCAGCGCAACAAGGGAGATCGAATCTATCAGGGCGATGTCAGTGACTGCGCTGTCTGCCCGCTCAAATCCCAGTGCACTGGCGCCCAACGTCGCTATGTCTCACGCCATGCCCATGAGGAAGCCTTTGAGCGAATGGAGCAGCGAATGCTGGCGCATCCGCAGATGATGGCCAACCGAAGATCCATCGTTGAGCACCCTTTCGGAAACCTCAAGCAATGGCTATTTGGGAATGGTCGTTTCCTGTTGCGCCAGTTGGAGGGCGCAAAAGCAGAAATGGCCTTGGCGGTGAACGCTTATAACCTTAAGCGAGCGATTAGCGTGCTCGGAGCCCGCCAGTTGATGGAGCTGATGGGCTGAAAGGCCTTTTTTCATCTATTGCTCGCACAAAAACAAACGCCCCGAACTAAGTCGGGGCGTTTGTTGAGCTGGCCTTCAGTGCGTTTTCACACAGTCTGCTAGGGCGCCTGTTTACTGTGGTGCTTAAGTTCAGCTTTTACGCTGATCAGCCATCTCACGTTTGGGCCCGAACATCGCCCACACGATCAGCCCGAACAGCGGCACGAAAATCAGAATGATCAACCACAACCCCTTGGTCTCCCAGCCACCGGTGCTGCGCAAGACGACGTTGATCGCCCACAATTCCAAGATCAGCAGAATCACGGCCAAAATGATCCAGATAGTTTCCAATTGCATAGTTCACCTCCTGAGGTCTATGCATTAGGTCAGCCGTATGGCTCCAGGGTTCCATCCGATTTGCACCCAGGCGCTCTCGCCCAACGGTTGCGGCTAATCCTGCGCGACCTTCTAGACTCACCGCACTCACGTTTTTTAATCCACCCGATGAGCGGGAATTTCAACCAGCGCTCGGTGGGCCACCCACGTCTGCGCGAATACCTGTCGAGCTTGAAGAACTCGCTGAGCGGCAACAGCGCCGCCGGCTCCGCCCTGCCTCCGGGCACCTACGCCAGAAGCCCGTGCGACAGCGACAAGAAGGCTGAAACAGCGCCAAAAGAAAAGGCCTCTACCCGCGTTTCATCACTCAAACAGCCTGCCAGCTAGAAGACTAAGAAAAAGGCGCCGCGAAGCGACAGCTAACCGCTACCTATTCACCGCCTGACTCGCCGATAAAAGCCAGGCGCTTCTCCAGCCACTGGCGGACGATTTCTCGTGCCGCCACCTGCGCCTCCTCCACAGAGAAACCACGCTCACTCTGCAGCCACGCGGCGGTGACTTGCCGAGCCGGTTCGACCGCAGCCAGCGCCAGCGTGCGCGATTTGCTCGGCCATGACTTTTCATCGTTCCAACTGCGCATGGCCGGTTCAGGGTCTTCTGCGCCCTCCACCGGTTTGAGAAAGTCGCGCGGCGATACCGTCGCACGCAAATCCAGGCGCCGCCACTCGGCATAGCTCGCAAAACGAATAGTGCCGCTGTTGCCGCTGGCGGTCGCAATAGCAGGGTCAAAGCCCGCGTCCAATTGCTGCCACGGCGCTTGCTTGAACAGCTCGCCTTGCGGCGCGCACAACGGCGCGAAGCTGTCGCGGGTCGAACCATACAGCGGCCCGAATGCCTCATAGGCGTCTGCGCCGTGACGGCTGAAGACGAAGCAGTGCACATACGCACGCTGGTCGGCGAACACCTCGTACTGTGCCCGTTCGACCATCATGCGTAACAGCGTCAGGGTGATGCGGTCGCGGCTGAATACCGGGTCGCTGTCCAGGTCCTGGAAAATCTCCCATGGATAGCTGTCGGTCTTGAGCACCGCGAGTACCTGCTGGCGTTTTTCTTCGGCTTCTTGGGCGGTGACGCCGCTCTGCGGTTCAAAGCGTTGCAGGTACACCAACCAGGCGGCCGCCAGTTCACTCTGGGGAAAACGTCGCAAGCCCTGAGCGGCGTCTGCTGGATGATCAGGAATACTGGCGATGATCGCATCCAGCTCGGCGGTGTGCGGCTGGGTGAGTTGGCCCACCTCAATCAACCGTTTGCTCAGCAATGGCTGCAAGCAGGCCGGGTCGGTGCCGCAGGCATCACGGGTTTTCAGCCAGGCTCGCTGAGCATTGCGCAGCGCGTCGCGTTGCGGGCCCTTGAGCTTGCCCATCGCACTCAGGTAATGCTCGCCGAGCATGCCGTCGAGGCGGCTCAGCTCCGGGTTGGCGCAGAGGGTCTGCTCGACAGGCGTGGTGGCCTTTTTGCAGTCATACGACGCAGCCCCGGCCGGCGCTGCGGCACACAGCAGTGCAGCGGCCATCCCCATCAGCGGGCACAACGATTTAACCGAGTAGTCCATCACATTCCTTGCCAGAGGTCCTTTCGAGGCGCGTATTGTGCAGCGCTGACACGCCGATCACAAAGCTTCGTGCCGGGTCGCATCGAAGCGCTCCCGCGCCTGAAGTGCCGACCTTGCTCGCGAACCTGGCCGCCGTAACCTTCAACGCTCAGCTGCACATCACCGTGACCAGCGTCGCAATGGATTGGCCGCCACCTCAAGGCACCGGCAACCAGCCGCTGAAGCCGCCCTGTCGGGTCAGCGGGCTCCAGGCAAAGTCGCCTGCACTCGCCGGCAACACTTGATGTTCAGCGCCCGCAACGGCGGCACCTTTCCAGTCAAAAATCCTTGACCCCCGCCAGGCCAGAACCACCCCTTGGGCCTGGCTGTCATCGGTGCTTATCCAACACGCAGCCGCAGCCGCCATGAAGGCCTCGATGGGCTCCTCGTCAATCTGCGCGCGGTACGCCGAGCCCAGCAGCCAGCGGCAGACGTTCAGGTGATACGTCCAGTCCTGCGGTGGTTGGTTGTGATAGGCCCAGATCATAAAGCTGCGAAACAGGTTCAACCCCTCGGGCGGGTCGAGCTTGAGCAGTGCCGGGCAGATGTCGAACAAGGTGTGCCAATACGGCAACAAACGCGCATCCAGGTGCACGAAGCAGCGGGAATTGCTGGGGTATTCAGGCAGTGTCGGTTCCGCGCGCAAGCGACGGGACGCCTTGCTGACCAGGCGGCTGGCGCCTGCAGGCAATAGATGGTTCATCAAACGCACTCACAGTCGTGACGATAGAACGCCTCCTGATCACAGGAAGCCCAAGGCACACGTCAGAATGCGGGGGAAGCGCGGGGGTTGGCTGAGGGCCAGGAATATCGCGGCGGCGCCTTGTTGCGCCGCTCATGGGCCGGGCGCGGGGTTTGCTGGAGACTCAACAGCCAGGCCAGGCCGATGAGGAACACGATGGCCACGGTCACGGCGGAGCACACCGGGCAGGCAAAGTAGTTCGAGATGTTGCTGGAAGACGGGTTCCCCAACCCTTTGTCGGAAAGTGGCGCCTGGCTACCGTCCACCGAACAGAAGGCCCCGCCGATGCCATTGAGCTGTTGGCCCATCATCTGCCCATGCCCCAAACCACAGGCGAACACGTTCATCAGCACGCAAAAGTACAGGGCCCAGGCGATCAGCGAACGGTCAGGGTGGCTCAATTTCATGGCGGCGACTCTACCACCGAAGCCCCAAAGGGATGAAGCACCGCGCGCCCCTGTGGCAGAACGTCGCAGATTACGTGGGCTGGCCGGGGTTGGTAGACTGTGCGCCCGCATCATTACTCCTTTTCAAAGCCTGTTATGTAGATCCAGAGCAATGCAGGCGTTTCACAGGATGCACAGTTAATGAGTACGTTATCCACCCGCCGCAAAGTGCTGACCGGTATGGGCCTGTTGGGTCTAGGCAGCCTGCTGGGCGGCTGTGACTACAGCCCCAAGCTGAACTTCAAGTACGGCAAGGACCTCAGTGACAAGATCATGGGCCGCACCTTCAAGCTCAAGAACACCGACGGCGAAACCGTCACCCTGAGCTCGTTCCGTGGCCTGATGCCAGTGGTGTTCTTTGGTTTCACCCAGTGCCCGGCCGTGTGCCCAACCACCCTGGCCCGCGCCGCCCAAGCCAAGAAGCTGATGGGCCGCGATGGCGAGATCATGCAAGTGGTGTTCATCACCCTCGACCCCGAGCGCGACACACCGGAATTGCTCGACAGGTACGTGAAGGCCTTCGACCCCAGCTTCGAAGCGCTGTACGGCACCCCGGAAGAAATCGCCGTGGCCGCCAAGGAGTTCGGGATCTTTTATGAAAAGATCCCTGCCGGTGACACCTATACCTTGTCGCACACCTCGACCAGTTTCGTCTTCGACACCCGTGGCAACCTACGCCTGGGCCTGTCGGCATCCCTTACCGCTAAAGAGTGCGCAGAAGACCTGCTCACCGTCATGGAGGTCTGCTAATGACTGCCGTTCAACACCTCAAGCGCTTTACTTTCGGCCTGACGCTGCTGGGCCTCGCTGCCCACGCCAGTGCCCAGGTACAAGTGAGCGACGCGTGGGTACGCGCCACCGTAGCGGGCCAAACGTCCAGCGGCGCCTTCATGACCGTCACCGCCGACAGCGACAGCAAACTGCTCAGCGTAGCGTCGCCGGTAGCCAAGGATGCGCAGATTCATGAGATGAGCATGAAGGATGACGTGATGCGCATGGGGCCGGTGGACTCGGTGGCGTTGCCTGCGGGTAAAGCGGTCAAGCTGGACCCGAACGGTTATCACGTGATGCTGATGGGGCTGACTGGGCAGATCAAGGAAGGTGATCAGGTGCCTTTGACCTTGACCGTAGAGAACGCCAAGGGTGAGAAGCAGGTGATTGAAGTGAAAGCGCCGGCGCGTGGGTTGAACGGTATGGATGGCAAACATGGCATGCATGGTCAGAATGGCCAAGACGGCCAAGACGGCCAAGACGGCGAGAACGGCATGGACCACGGCAAGATGCACTAAACCGCTTCGGCGGTGAGGGAGGCTGCCTTGGCGATCGGGTTGTTGTGGCGAGCGGGCTTGCCCTGATGGCCAACGCATCCGCGAGCTGTACACGCGCTTGGACAAAAGCCCGATGGGCACCGCCGTGCTGGCGAACTCAGCTTACCCGCTGAACCGCCAGCGCCTGGCCGAGCGGCTGGACTTTGATGGCGTGCACGAGAACTCGCTGGATTCGAGCCAAGTCTCCACCTACGACATTCCCATCGAGGCGGCCAACCTGGCGTCATCATCGGCGATTCGTGTGGGCGCGATGATTGGCGACATCCACACCCAATATCACCAGATCCGCCCGTGGTTGTTACTGGATGAAGAAGCCACCTACACCAGCAGCGCCATGCCGCAAGAGCGCAACCCGGGCTTGCTGATGCGCAACAGCACCACCCCACTCGGCGCGCTCAAGGATGAACGCTTCATCCTGGTTCGCCACCCCGGCGCGCCGGGCATGTACGCCAACCTGATCAAGGCCTGCCAGAACGCCGATTTCGAACCCACGATTGCCTTTGAAGTGGAACGCATGCTGACCAACGTCAGCCTAGTGGCGGCCGGCGAAGGCATCTCGGTGGTGCCGGCCTCCGAGCTGGGGGCGGTGTATCGAAAAGGGTAAGGCTCAATCCACAATAAACAGCTTCGCCCCACTGCGGGTGGATGAGCGATGGCCTTCCATGTCATTGCCCACCTGGTAACTCATCCCGGCCGTCAGCGTGAACTGGCGGCCGTCTTCCAATTCGGTGCGCAGTTCCCCTTCGAGACACAGCAACACATGCCCGCGCCAACACCAGTGATCGGCCAAGTAACCGGGGGTGTACTCGACCATGCGCACACGGGTCGTGCCGAAGTGGCAAGTACGCCACAGGGCACTGCCGGTAACGCCCGGGTGAAGTTCGGGTTCGACGGTGGACCAGTCGGTGGTGCCAAACGGGACAGCAGTCAGTTCCATGGTGGGTTCGGTCGTCAGTTAACGTGGCACGACCCTATCTGCCTGAAACGCGCAGCGGTAGACACAGATCGACGGCTTTTGTGAGATACAGGCGCCCATGCTTGTTAACCTACCCGCCCTGCCCTCACGGACGCGTGCTTATGCAGATCGACCCCGCCTTCATCCTTCACGAGACCGAGCACTGGCGGCTCAACCATCACCTTGCGTCGAAGCTGCCGGGCTACCTGATGCTGGGCGCCAAGGCCCCCATCGATTCCCTCGCCGACATGCCGGACGCAGCGCTGGCGGAACTGGGGGGCTTACTGGCTAAAACCCAACGGGTGATCGAGGCGCAGCTCCAGCCGAAATGGCTGTATATCAGCCGCTACGGGCACATGCCCGGCTTCCCGCTGCACTTTCATTTCATCCCAGTGTATGACTGGGTGGAGCAAGCGTTTTGGCAGGATCAGCGCTACCGCGTGCTGCAAAATTTTGGTGCCCCGGAACAGGCGCAGGCGCTGACCGATGGGGCTGAATTGACACTGTTTGTGTGGCGCGAGTTTAGCGAGAGCCCGACACCGCCGGCGGTTCAAGGGGGTTCGGTTGGCCGGGTGATCGAGCGGTTGCGCACCGCCCTTCAAGCCTGACCCCGATCCCTTGTGGGAGCAGTGTTGCTGAAAAGCTCTGCATGCGCCGCAATGGCCCTGCGAACCGAAACCTGACCGACAAAGCTGATCCCCTGTGGGAGCACCTGTGTTAGCTGGCGCTGATCGCATCCCTAGCAATGAGTCGCTTGGTCATCGGGATGCACGCCAATTCCAGCCCCGACGGCGAGTGATACACCGCCTGCTCCTCGCCCACATAACCGTAGGCTCTGTAGAAGCTCGCCGCATTCAGCGTCGCATCCAGCACCACTTCTTCAATCGCCAGTTCCCGCGCAACCCCTTCCAAATGGTCAAGCATCGCCTTGCCATACCCCCGCCCGGCAAACTCAGGTAGCACGAACAACGCGCCCACTTCGTTGTTGTCGGGGTCGAGCATCCCGGTGATCACGGGTTCATTGTTCACCCAGCCCAGGTAAAACGGCTTGTCCATCAGCACGCTGTAACCGTCTTCGGCGCGGCCGCGGGTCCACAGCAGCATTTGTTCGCGGGTGTAGGCGCCGATGCATTGGCTGCGGATGGCCAACAGGCGAATGTCGAACGCCGCCTGGGCGTCCTCTGGGGTGGCGCGTTTGATCTCTAGCATTGCTTTCTCCGTCCATGAACTCATCGTGCGATTAGCACACTGGTGCTAATCGATCCCTTTGCCCGGCGGCGCTATATTCCGCGGCACTTCCAACGCCCCCTGGCACCGTGCATTTATCGCGCGTGGGCGCGGTGCGCGCTGAAAAAACCATAACAAACCCAAGGAAGAAACACCATGAAACGGCACTCCTCCGTTACCCGCCTCACCCTCTTGGGCGCATTGATCATTGGCGCTGCCGGCTGCAGCAATATGAAACCCTCCGAAGATCACCTCAAGTGCGCATTCACGTGTCATCGCTGCTGCGCAGCTTGAGGGTGCCCTCGCGGGCCGCGGCTGAGGGCAAGTACTCCGGGGAGTTCTAGGCGTTTTTCCTGGCAGGGCTGAGTGGTCGTGCCCCCATGAATGCACGACCGGCTGGCCGCCTGAGTCAGCGTAACTGGAACCAGGTGGTTTTCAGCTGGGTGTACTTGTCGAATGAATGCAGCGACAAATCACGGCCGAAGCCGGACTGCTTGCCACCGCCGAACGGCACCGTAACATCCAGAGCGTCGACGGTGTTGACCGACACAGTGCCGGCATTCAAGGCCCGCGCAACACGATGGGCGCGGTTGAGGTCATCACTCCACACCGACGCCGCCAAGCCATAGAGGCTGTCATTGGCTAGCTGGATCGCCTGCTCTTCCGTGTCAAACGCGCTAACGGCCAGCACCGGGCCGAACACTTCATCACGCGAGAGCTGCATGTCGCAGGTCACACCGCCAAAAATGGTCGGCTGGATAAAGTTTGATGAACCATTGAGGGTCACCTGTTCGCCCCCGCACAACAGCCTGGCGCCCTCGCCCTGGGCCTGACTGATGGCGTGCATGATGCGTGCGGTCTGCTCACGGTCGACAATTGCACCGGCAGCGCTGGCGGGGTTCAGCGGATCACCCGGCATCCAGGCGCGCGACTTGGCAATCAGGCGTTCAACGAACTCGTCATGGATGGAGCGCTGCACATACAACCGCGAGTTGGCCGAACACACCTCGCCCTGGTTGAAAAAAATCCCGAAGGCGGCCTTCTCTGCCGCCAGGTCCAGGTCCTGGCAGTCGTCGAACACCAGGTTCGGGCTCTTGCCCCCACACTCCAGCCACACCTGCTTCAAGTTGGATTGAGCTGCATACTGCATAAAGTATTTGCCGACCTGGGTGGAGCCGGTGAACACCAGGCCATCCACGTCCGGGTGCAGGCCCAGCGCCTTGCCGGCATGTTCACCGAGGCCTGGCACCACGTTCAAAACGCCCTCTGGGATACCTGCCTCCAGGGCAAGCTGGGCCAGGCGCAGGGCAGAAAATGGCGACTGCTCGGCGGGTTTCAACACCACGCTGTTACCGGCTGCCAACGCCGGTGCGAGCTTCCAGGCGGCCATGTCGAGTGGGAAATTCCACGGCACCACGGCTGCAATTACGCCCAACGCTTCACGCGTGATAGTCGCCAGCGCATTGCGCGCGGTGGGCGCGACCTGATCGTAGATTTTGTCGAGGGCTTCGCCGTACCAGGCAAACACATGCGCGGCGCCGGGCACGTCAATGGTGTACGCATCCATCACCGGCTTGCCCATGTTCAGCGAATCAAGCAGCGCCAGCTCTTCGCGGTGGGTCATCAGCAACTCGGCGAGCTTGATCAGGACCTTCTTACGTTCCAGCGGCGGCATGCGCCGCCAAGGGCCGGTGTCGAAGGCCTGGCGCGCGCTGCGCACAGCCAGATCAACCTCGGCCTCGCCACAGGCGGCAACACGCGCCAGCAGCTGATTGGTGGCCGGGTTGATGGCGTCGAACGTCGCGCCGCCAGCCGCGTTGACGGGTTGGCCACCGATCAAGGCAGTGTCGATGAAGGTCTGGCGGGCAACACGCTGTTGCCAGTAATTAAGGTCGAACACGGTGTACTCCCAATAAATATCGATGGATAGCGCGGGGTTTATTCAGCGATCTGCAGTTCCGGCATCTTCACGCTAAAACCTCGGGTAATGCCCAGCAAACAAAGGAGGCCAACCCCCATCCAGCACAGGCCGATCGTGAAAGACATGCTGGACAGGCTGGTCCACAGCCACACGGTGCTGAGGAACCCCAGGCCCGGCAGCGCGGCGTACAACAGGTAATTGCGGGTGCCGCGTAACTTCTGGTCGAGCAGGTAGTGCTTGATCACCGCCAGGTTCACCGCCGAAAACGCGAACAACGCACCGAAGCTGATCATGTTGGCCACGGTGTCCAGGGTGATGAACAGGGCAATCAACGAGAACAGGCTGACCAGCACAATCGCCGTGGCCGGCACGCGTTTTTTCGTCACCAGTTTGCCCAGCACCCGCGGCAGCGCGCCGTCGCGCCCCATGGCGAACAACACCCGCGACACACTCGCCTGGGAGACCATCGCCGAGGCGAAACAGCCCGCCACATAGGTGGCGGTAAAAGCCGTCACCAGCAGTTCGCCGCCCACGCGGCGCATCACGTCCACCGACGCCGAATCCGGGTCGACAAAGCTGTTCCATTCCGGGAACACCAGTTGCGCGAAATACGACACCAGCAAAAACAGCAGGCCGCCAAACAGCGACACCACCATGATCGCCAGCGGGATAGTGCGGCGCGGGTTGGGGGTTTCCTCGGCCATGGTCGACACCGCATCAAAGCCCAGAAAGGACAGGCACAGCACCGCCGCGCCCGCCATGATCAACGGCGGGCTGAAGCCTTCATGGTGGAACGGCGCCAACAGCGAAACCGGCGCGGGCTGCCCGCTGAGGGTGTGCACCGACAACGCCACGAACACCACGATGAACACCAACTGGGCGACGATGAGTATCCAGTTGACCCGGGTGATGGACTCAATGCCCACCAGGTTCAGCGCCGTGACCAGCGCAATCGAGCCGAGCACCCACACGGAAGTGGGCACGCCGGGGAAGTATTCGGACAGGTATATGCCGATCAGCAAATAACTCAGCAGCGGCAAGAAGATGTAGTCGAGCAGCAAGGTCCAGCCAGCGATAAAGCCGAAATACGCGCCAAACGCCTTGCGGGTATAGGAATACACCGAGCCGGAAAAGGGATGCGCCTGCACCATGCGCCCATAGCTGTAGGCCGTCAGCAGCATGGCGGCGAGGGTCAGCATATAGGCGGTGGGCAAGTGGCCCTTGGTCATTTGGGTTACCAGCCCATAGGTGGTAAACACCGCCAGCGGCACCATGTACGCAAGACCGAACAGCACCAGCCCGACCAGGCCCAGCGGCTGGCGAAACTTGCGGGTCGAAGCGGCTTTGGGCGCGCGGTGATGGGAGGGAGTTTCGGCCACGCTTGTTATTGTATTCATGGGTGACTCCTGGAAATCGGGATGCAGGCCGTCGCGGCAGTCGATGGCATCGGCTGCCGTTCAAGCGTTGTCTGATGGAGGGTGCTCACCACCCCGTGCGTGGGGGTGAGCAGGTCACTTCACAGCTTTCCCGCGATCCGTGCGGTGCGATCAACCGCGATGCGGGTCTTGTCGACCAGCTCGTCCAGCTCCGCGCGCGTGGCCACCAGTGCCGGCGCCATGATCATGCGCCCGAGCGTGGAGCGGATGATCACGCCCTCCTCAAAGCCAAAGGTGCGGCACTGCCAGGCCAGGTCGTTTTCATTGTCGAAGCGTTTGCGCGTGGCCTTGTCTTCAACGAACTGCAGGGCCCCGAGCAGGCCTGCGCCCTGGATCTCGCCGACCATCGGGTGGTTGCCGAACACTTCATGCAGCAGGCTCTGCAAGTACGGCCCGGTGTCGTTCTTGACCTGGCGCACGATGCCTTCATCGCGCAGGGCCTTGAGGTTGGCCAGCGCCACAGCCGCCGCCACCGGGTGCCCGGAATAGGTCAGCCCGTGGGCGAACACACCGCCCTGCTCCACCAGCGCCTCGGCGATACGCTTGCTCAACACCAGGCCGCCCATCGGCAGGTAACCGGAGGTCAGGCCCTTGGCGATCGACAAGGTGTCCGGCTCAAAGCCGAAGTGTTGATGGGCGAACCATTCGCCGGTACGGCCAAAGCCACCAATTACCTCGTCGGCGCACAGCAGCACGTCGTATTGGCGGCAAATGCGCTGGATCTCAGGCCAGTAGCTTTCCGGCGGAAAAATCATCCCGCCCGCGCCCTGGAACGGTTCGGCGATAAACCCCGCGACGTTCTCGGCGCCCAGCTCGAGGATTTTTTCTTCCAACTGCAGGGCGCAGCGGCGGCCAAACTCGGCCGGCGTCAGTTCGCCGCCATGGGCATACCAGTAAGGTTCATCAATGTGCGCGACGTCGGGAATCATCCCGCCCATCTCGTGCATGAACTTCATGCCGCCCAGCGCAGACGCCGCCAAGGTCGAGCCGTGATAGCCGTTCCAGCGGCCGATCATGATCTTTTTCTGCGGCTGGCCGACCACTTGCCAATAGCGGCGCACGGTACGGATCAACACCTCGTTGGCCTCGGAGCCGGAGTTGGTGTAGATCACGTGGCTGTAATGCCCCGGCAACAGGCTGAACAGCAGTTCCGACAGCTCGATCACCGCCGGGTGGGTGGTGTGAAAGAACATGTTGTAGTACGCCAACTGATCCATCTGCGCGGCGGCGGCGGCGGTCAAATCCCGGCGACCATAGCCCAGCTGGGTGCACCACAGGCCGGACATGCCGTCCAGGTAGCGCTTGCCTTCGCTGTCCCACAGGTACAGGCCCTCACCGCGCACCATCACACGCGGGCCTTCGGCATTCAGCGCCTTTTGATCGACAAACCCATGGATGTGGTGGGCCGCATCAGCGCGCTGATAATCCTCGGTGCGGCGATTCAGTTGGGCGGGTAAGTTCATG
Source organism: Pseudomonas sp. ArH3a (assembly GCF_022648765.1). Lineage (NCBI taxonomy): Bacteria > Pseudomonadati > Pseudomonadota > Gammaproteobacteria > Pseudomonadales > Pseudomonadaceae > Pseudomonas > Pseudomonas sp. ArH3a. The sequence continues at coordinate 2,878,502 of NZ_CP080330.1, read as the reverse complement.
GTTTTTCTCTCTTATAGTAATGACGCAAGGAGGAGCAACACCGCCTAGCGGTTCTTGCTCATGTAGCGTTCAAGCGGGTCTTTGCTCAGCACGCCCTGGGCTTCGGCCAGCGAGTCGATGAACAAGGCGAACAGTTCCGACTGCGCGCCGATATCCAGCTTGGTGTAGATGTGTTTGCGGTGGGACTTGATGGTGTCCTCCGACACGCCGAGGCGCTCGGCCAATGAGCGCGTGGAATGCCCGCGCAGGATCAACTGGGCGATGCGGCATTCGCGCTCGGTCAATATCGACGAACCGAAGTTGTTCAGCGCCGCGTGAATGCGCTGCTCTAGCAGGTTTTCAAAGCGTGCGCCCTGGGCATCCAGGCCGACAAAATGCTTGCCCAGCACCGCCAGCACCCACGGGGCGATGCGCTTGAACTGCGCGGTGGTGGCAGCGTCGAGCTTCTGCGTAAAGGCCAGCGACACCGCCAGGCTAGAGCCGTTGCTCGATTGCAGGATGTAGTTGAGTTCATCTTCCAGCTGCGAGTGCCGGTAGAACGACTGGAAGTACTCGGTGAGTTCGAAGTGGTCAGGGGCAATGTCGGCAAGGCCGTAACACCCGGAACTGACGCCCTCCACGCAGGCGCCGTAAAACGGGTCGAGCAAATAGAACCCCGACAGGTACTGGCGCACATTGCCTTGTGGCAACCACGGCCCATCCAACTCGAACAACGCGCTGGGCATGCCACCACGCGGGTAGAAATACAGCGTCGTGGCCTGGATCGGCTGCAGCACCCCAAGGGCCTCAAACAAGGTCGCGGCGAACCCCGACTGCCCGATGCTCTCGGTCACCCGGGCCATCTGTTCGAACCATTGCGCAGAAGAAAGCCGGTCGTTTTCCACTTCAAAGACTCGCGTTAAGAACTGCAAGGATGGTCACACACCCGCCCCCTCCTCGAAATCACCCGATAGGGTGAGCCTGCATTCGATATTTATGCTCTGTTCAAAGCTTAATAATATTTTATTAAAAACCGCCCTCCCCCTAGCCTTGAAGCCATGCCCAAGCTGAATCCAACTGCATTACGCAAGGACAGACACATGACTCAAGCAATAACAACAATAGACACGCTGGTGGTGGGGGCCGGTCAAGCTGGCGTGGCCATGAGCGAGCACCTGAGCAAGCAAGGCGTGCCGCACCTGGTGTTGGAGCGCAGCCGTATTGCCGAGCGCTGGCGCACCGGGCGGTGGGATTCGCTGGTGGCGAACGGGCCGGCCTGGCATGACCGTTTTCCGGGGCTGGAATTTGATGATGTCGCCGCCGATGGCTTCGCGCCAAAAGAGCGTGTGGCGGATTATTTTGAAGCCTATGCACGCAAGTTCAATGCGCCGATCCGCACTGGCGTGGACGTCATTTCCGTGGTGCGTAATGTCGGTCGCCCAGGCTTCACCGTGCACACCAGCGAAGGCGTGATCGAAGCCAACCGCGTGGTCGCCGCCACCGGGCCGTTCCAGAAGCCAGTGATTCCGGCGATTGCGCCCAAAGACACCGCGCTGCACCAGATCCACTCCGCTGACTACCGCAACCCCGCACAACTGCCGGCCGGTGCCGTGCTGGTGGTGGGCGCCGGTTCGTCCGGCGTGCAGATCGCCGATGAATTGCAGCGCTCCGGCCGTCAGGTGTACCTGTCGGTCGGCGCCCATGACCGCCCGCCCCGCGCTTATCGCAACCGCGATTTCTGCTGGTGGCTGGGGGTGTTGGGAGAGTGGGATCAGGCCGCGATGAAACCCGGCCGCGAACACGTGACCATTGCCGTGAGCGGCGCCCACGGCGGCAAGACCATCGATTTTCGCGAGTTGGCCCAGCAAGGCATGACCCTGGTTGGCCTGACCCAAGCCTTCAACGGCACCACCGCCAGCTTCCAACCCAACCTGATCGACAACCTGGCGCGCGGCGATGAGAACTACCTGGCCCTGCTGGATGCGGCGGACGCCTACATCGAGCGCAACGGCCTCGACCTGCCCGTGGAGCCAGAAGCGCGCCGCGTGTTCCCGGATGCCGAGTGCATCAAACAGCCAATCCTGGAGCTGGACCTGGCCAAGGCCGGTATCACCTCGATCATCTGGGCCACCGGGTTTGCCGTGGACTACAGCTGGCTCAAGGTCGATGCGTTTGACGCCGCCGGCAAACCGCAACACCAGCGCGGTGTGGCCCCTGAGTCGGGTATCTACTTCCTCGGTTTGCCGTGGCAATCGCGCCGGGGCTCGTCGTTTATCTGGGGCGTGTGGCACGACGCCAAGTACGTGGCCGACCACATCGCCATCCAGCGCCAATACCTCGAGTACCGCGAAGCCGCACCGGTTGTTCACAAAGCACCTGTCAGCGCCTGATCACCTTTTTCTGGAGTTTTTTTGATGCCTACTCACACTCGCATCCGCATGTTCAACACCAAAGAAACCTACCCCAACCAGAGCCTGGACAACGACCTGTGCCAGGCCGTGCGCGCCGGCAATACCGTGTATGTGCGCGGCCAGGTCGGCACTGATTTCGACGGCAACCTGATTGGCCTTGGCGACCCACGGGCCCAGGCCGAACAGGCGATGAAAAACGTCAAGCAGCTGCTTGAGGAAGCAGGCTCCGACCTGAGCCATATCGTCAAGACCACCACCTACCTGATCGACCCGCGCTACCGCGAGCCGGTGTACCAGGAAGTCGGCAAGTGGCTCAAAGGCGTGTTCCCGATCTCCACCGGGCTGGTGGTCTCGGCCCTCGGCCAGCCCCAGTGGCTGATGGAAATTGACGTGATCGCCGTTATTCCCGAATAAGGAGCTGCACATGACCTTTTCAATCGTCGGCCGTTGCGCAGACACCGGCCAGCTGGGCATCGCCATCAGCTCATCGAGCATCGCCGTGGGCGCCCGCTGCCCGTGGCTGCGCCCAGGTGTGGGCGCGGTCTCGACCCAAAATATCACGTTGCCGGCCCTGGGCCCGGACGTGCTCGACCTGTTGGAACAAGGCCTGTCGCCAGCCGAGGCTGTCGACAACGCCCTGACCCGCAACGGCTACAGCCAATACCGGCAACTGACGGCGATTGATCACCTGGGCCGCAGCGTGCATTTCAGCGGCAGCGAAACCCTCGGCACCCACAATGCCGTCTCGGGCGAACAGTGCGTGGCCGCCGGCAATATGCTCGCCGACCGCGCGGTGATCGAGGCGATGGTCACAGCCTTCGAACACGGCGAAGGCCAACTGGCCGACCGCCTGCTGGCCGCGATGCACGCCGCCATCGCCGCCGGTGGCGAAGCCGGCCCGGTGCATTCCGCCGCCTTGGTGGTGGTGGGCGAACTGACCTGGCCGATCATCAACCTGCGCGTGGATTGGGCCGAGGAACAGCCGATCGCCGCACTGCAAAAGCTCTGGGACGCCTACCGCCCGCAAGTGCAGGACTACCTCGACCGCGCCCTCGCCCCCGACCGCTCGCCCGGCTACGGCGTGGCCGGAGACGACCGATGAGCAGCAGCCGCGAGTGGCTGCAGACGCTGGTGGGGTTTGACACCACCAGCCGCGAATCCAACCTGCAGTTGATCGAGTGTGCGCGCGATTACCTGGCGGGTTACGGCGTGACCAGTGAGTTGGTCTACAACGAGGAACGCAGCAAGGCCAACCTGTTCGCCAGCATCGGCCCGGTGGAATTGCCGGGCATTGTGCTGTCGGGCCATACCGATGTGGTGCCGGTGGATGGGCAGCCGTGGACAGTGCCGCCGTTCGAGCTGACCGAGCGCGACGGCAAGCTGTTTGGCCGGGGCACGGCGGATATGAAGGGTTACATCGCCTGCGTGCTGGCGTTGGTGCCCGCGCTGGTCAAGGCAGACCTGCGCCTGCCGGTGCACATCGCCCTGTCTTACGACGAGGAAGTCGGCTGCCTGGGCGTGCGTTCGTTGCTCAAGGTATTGGAACAGCGCCCGGTAAAACCAATGCTGTGCATCATCGGCGAGCCGACCGAGCTGAAACCGGTGCTCGGCCACAAGGGCAAGCTCGCGATGCGTTGTGATGTGCAGGGCGAAGCGTGCCACTCGGCGTATGCGCCGTATGGCGTGAATGCCATCGAACACGCGGCGGAGTTGATCGGTGAACTGGGGCGGATTGGGCAGCGGCTGCGCGAGCAGCAAGACCCGAGGTTTGATCCGCCATTCAGCACGGTGCAGACCGGGGTGATTTCCGGCGGCAAAGCGCTGAATATCGTACCGGCGGATTGCCGGTTTGATTTTGAAGTGCGCGCGCTGCCCTCGATGGACCCGGGTGAAGTGGCTGAGGAACTGCAAGCCTACGCCATGCAGCAGGTGTTGCCGCGTATGCAGGCCGTCAGCAAGCAGAGCGCGATTCGGTTTACCGAGTTGTCGGCCTACCCAGGCCTGGTCACCGATGAGCGCAGCCAGGCGGCGCAGTTGATTGCGGCGTTTTCCGGCTCCCGGGATTTCGGCACCGTGGCGTTTGGCACTGAGGGTGGGTTGTTTGACGCGGTGGGCATACCCACGGTGGTGTGCGGGCCTGGGAGCATGGACCAGGGGCACAAGCCGGATGAGTTTGTGAGTGTGGCGCAGCTGGCCGGGTGTGATGCCATGCTAGAGCGCATGCTCGACTCGATCCGCGCCTGAGCCGAGCACACCCCTACCCGGCAACACACATCTACTGTGGGAGCTGGCTTGCCTGCGATGGCGGTGTATCAGCCAGCCCCTGTGGCAACTGACACACCGCCATCGCGGGCAAGCCCGGCTCCCACAGTGGATCTCTGTTGTTTGTTGGGTAGCATTTCAGGTTTAGCCCAGCAGCCGTGCGAGTTCTTCGCGGCAGTAGTCGACAAACAACTGCACTGGCTTGGTCAGCGGCGCCCGCCGCAACCACACCGCCGACAACCCGGAACCCGTCACTGTTTCAGCCAACGGCACACACACGACCTTCTGCCCATCATAGGTGTACTCGGTAAACGGCTTGGTCACCAGAATCGAAAACCCAAACCCGCGCCCCACCATGCCGCGCACCATTTCAATCGACGGCGAGCTGAACACGATATTCGGCGTCAACCCGCGCTCTTCAAAGATGCTCACGAAGTACGTCCGGCTCGGCAGCACATCCAGCAGAATCATCGGCTCCAGCACCAGGTCCGCCAACGACACCTTGGCCTGCTGCGCAAAGCGGTGGTCCGCCGGCAGCAGCGCATACGGCTGCTGCGGCGGCATCAATGTCGTGGTCTCGATGGTGCCGCCCAAGTCATGCTCAAACAGCATCGCCACATCGATACTGCCCGCCGTCAGCGCCTGCACCAGCTCTTGCTGCTCGCCATCACGAATGCGGATCTCCACCCCCGGCCAGCGCGCCTTGAAGCCGGCGATCAAGCGCGGCAAGTACAACGGCGCCACGGTTTCAAAGCAGCCGATGTCGATCTGCCCCGCCACCACGTCATTGTCAGCCAGGGCGTTTTGCTCGAACTCATGCGCCACCCGCAACAGCTCCAGCGCCTTGCGATAAAACCGCGCCCCGCTGGGTGTGAGCGAAACGCCCTGAGCGTGATGACGGATAAACAACTGCACGCCAAAGCTGTCTTCCAACTGCTTGATCGCCGTGGAAACCGACGGCTGCGCGATATACAGCTTGCGCGACGCCTCGGCGACGCTGCCGCACTCGGCCGTGGTCACAAAATATTTGAGTTGGCGCAGGTTATAGGCAGCCATCGGGACCTCCAAAAACGTGGGACTTCGCCCCAAACAAGTGCGCGAAAATCGGCTTTTTCACACGGATTAAAGTCCATGCAACATACCGGAGCAAAAAAACCGGTGAGCTATATTTTTTAAGGTCTATAGCAACAAACTTACTAATTTACCTGCCCGCCCCCATTGCAGATGATCACTCCAACAACAAAGCGTCGCCCACGCGCCGCACAGCGAAGTACGTCAACGTACTCACCTTGCCTTGGAGCTCGTCATGGTTACCACTGCAACATCCTCCGCCCCGCTTATCGAAAAACACACGATTGGATACGTGCCCCCGGAAGATCGCCATGGAAAGGTAAGAGACCTGTTCACCCTGTGGTTCGGCGGCAACATCGCGCCGTTGCCGATCGTCACCGGTGCGCTGGGTGTGCAACTGTTCCACTTGAACCTGTTGTGGGGCATCGTCGCCATCCTCGTCGGCCACCTGGTCGGCGGCGTGTTGATGGCCTTGCACTCAGCCCAAGGCCCGCAAATGGGCATCCCGCAAATGATCCAGAGTCGCGCCCAGTTCGGCTCCCTCGGCGCCCTGCTGGTGGTGGTCATCGCCGGCGTGATGTACATCGGCTTCTTCGCCTCCAACATCGTACTCGCGGGTAAATCCCTGCACGGCGTGGTCGACAGCGTGCCCGTACCGGTCGGCATCGTCATCGGCGCCATCGGCTCCGGGATCATCGGCATCATCGGCTACCGCTTCATCCACGTGCTCAACCGCATCGGCACCTGGGTACTCGGCGCCGGCATCGTGCTGGGTTTTGGCTACATCTTCACCCACGTGCAGACCACCGACTTCCTCACCCGTGGCAGCTTCAACATCGCAGGCGTGCTGGCCACCGTGTCCCTCGCCGCGCTGTGGCAGATCGCCTTCGCGCCCTACGTGTCGGACTACTCCCGCTACCTGCCCGCCGACGTGCCCGTCGCCTCCACCTTCTGGACCACCTACCTCGGCTCCGTCCTCGGTTCCAGCCTGGCCTTCATCTTCGGCGCCGTCGCCGTGCTCGCCACCCCGGTCGGCATGGACACCATGGACGCCGTCAAACTCGCCACCGGCGCCATCGGCCCGCTGATGCTGGTGCTGTTTTTGCTCAGCGTAATCAGCCACAACGCCCTCAACCTGTACGGCGCAGTACTGTCAATCATCACCCTGGTGCAAACCTTCGCCTACCGCTGGATCCCCACCGCGAAAAGCCGCGCGGTAATCTCCATCCTCGTACTCGCCGCCTGCGCCATCGCAGCCGTGTTCGCCTCCAAAGACTTCATCGGCCACTTCGTCGACATGGTGCTGGTGCTGCTGGTGGTACTGGTGCCGTGGACGGCGATCAACCTGATCGACTTTTACGCGATTCACAAAGGCAAATACGACATTGCCTCGATCTTCCGGGTGGATGGCGGGATCTACGGCAAGTACAACCCACAGGCGCTGCTGGCGTATGCAGTGGGGATTGCGGTGCAGATTCCGTTTATGAACACGCCGCTGTATGTGGGGCCGATTTCGGAACACATCAATGGGGCGGATTTGTCTTGGGTGGTGGGGTTGGTGGTGACATCGCCGTTGTATTTTTGGTTGGCGAGTCGGGACAGTGCGTACAAACGTCGGATGGAGGGGGGGAAGTTGGTGAGTGGGGTTTGAGCCGACTGCCTGCAGTGATTTGATCGTGATGTTTTGAACCACTCATATCCTGGCTTTGCGGCCGGGGTTTGGGTGGTTTTTAAGTTTTTGGGGGCGGTTTAGTTATCTATAAAGAGCCAGCTGATACACATCACGGTCATGGATGTGAAACCAATCAGTGTCGGTATGACCATCCAGTACTTGAGATGCCGTGGAATTTTTTCAACGTCCTCAACCCGCACTAAACGCCTCCATTGGAGTACTTTGGGCATAAGAATAATGATCGCCATAGCGACTACACGTACCTGCCGGCCCTCAAATGGAGCATTACGAAAAATGCGCCTGTGTGCAATTACATAGTCGCTGTGTTCCACATAGCGCTCTGCTGCATCTAGCTTTTTGAACATGACAAAAAAAGTAAGTGGGAGACTGAGTATCATCATGACGCACGCACACATGCCGATGTATTCGAAAACCATTTAATCCCTCACAGTCTGATAGAGAAATTTTCCTGTGTTTTCTCCGAAAGCGCTTCCGATTTTGCCTGCAACGAGTCCGCCTGCGGCACCGCCGACGATGGCGCATGCCAACGCTCCAGCGCCTGCTGTAGGTATCCCAAAACCAATCATGCAAGCAGCGATACCAATTTGGGCTCCATACGCGCCGCCTCCAGATGCACCCGCGACTCCGGCTATCAACTTACCCCCTTCAACATACTTCGCCTGCATACACTCTTGCTCACGCCCAGTGGAACACGCCTCCGATAACTCCAACGCCGTCGCCCCAACATCCAGCGCTATACCAATGTAAGTCCCCGTCTTCAACACCTGCGAAGCCTTGGCTAAACGCTTGACCCGCTCCTCATACCCCCGAATTTCTCCATGCTGCCAGTAGCTTCTACTGGAAATCCCCAGCATCTTTTTAATCGACCCTTCGTTTCTCAACCCCGTACCCAAGCGCGCCATCCCCGAGATTTGGCTGTCCAACTTGGCAAACAGCGCCCTTCGCTTAACCAAAAACTCTTCCCTCGCCCCCGTGGTGCCCTTCCTCAAGTACTGCTGATGCAAATCCTCGATGTCCATAAGGGTCTTCTCGACCTCCGCCAAGTGCTTGCTCCAAGCACTGCTGGCACTGCCGATGCCAACGGACGAATAGGACAAGATGGCCTGCAACTGATCATAGTTTTTGACCAGGAACTGGTCGGTTGCGGAGTACGCCAACAGCGCGAGCTTAATATTCAGCGCCGAGCGCATCAGCTGTGCCTCTTCAGCGGTGCAAGCGGCCGTTCGGCTGTCGCCAATGATCACCAACTGCCCCGGCAACACCAGCGTATTGCGGATGTGCTGGTTGAGCGTGTCGAATTTGGTGTGAGTACGCGGATCAAGCGCCAGGCTCAATTTGAGCACGGGATACGGCTGCGGTCGTTCATTGATAAATGCGTAGGGTCCCTGCATGCGTGCACCTCCAAGTGACTGAGGCGCACGACTATAAGAAGGCGCTACAGCCGAGGTAAGACGCGTATAGGGGTGGTTTTAACGATTCAGAAATGGACTACTTCAGTCTAAGTACATGCCTACGCACTGGACGTTCCGGGGTGCTTCATCGGCATAGTCATTGAGGAACTGACGGCAGAGAGCGGTCGGATGAAATCAGGAAAAGGTCGCTGGATCCCTCAGGGTCAGACCACATTGTATTAAGGGTGACCTGACCCCATTTTCGCGGGTGTTTTTTTCATTTTCGCGGCGCGCCAGCGAACAGCAAGACGCCGACTGTCGACCGACCTAAAGCTTGCTGCATCCCCGTCGATAACCTCTAGGAAACCCGCCAATCATGGAGTGATCAAATGGCCCTTTCCGTCAGCGCAACCTACCTCCCACCGGCTAACACGCTACTCACGCCTTCCGGACAGAAGCTTGAGCCCCAGCCGATGACGAATGCCGACAAGAACACCCTGGCCAATGCCACGCCGGCGGCCATCTACCACCCCAGTGAAGGCACCAGCACCACGGCGGAACCGCTGGAGGCCGTCGACACCTGGATTGGCCGCTCCCAATCGCCGGACTTCCCTCGATTCGCTGATATCGCCGCCGGCGCGCACCAGACGCTGAAAACCCATTTCCAGGCCTTCCAGGCAACGCTGGCGACCAGCGCGCCCGACCTTGCCAGCAAAAAGTACGGCTTCACGGTTGAGGCCGACGGCAAGTTAAAAGTGCTCGATACCGCCGGACAGCTCAGCAGTTCGGACACCCAGCGGCTCACGGACCTGCTCAACAACTCGCTGGGGCTTAAAGCGGCAGCCGTGGCTTATCGCGATGCGTCCATTGACTTGGTGGACGCTGATTCGCCGTGGTCGGGGAGTTATATGGGGTTCTACAGCCTGACTAAGGAGAATTTCGCTAAGACTATTGATCTGGCGCCGTTGTTTAAAGATACGCACACGATGGTTCCAGGGGAGTTCAGGAGTGCGACGTTTTTTACTCAGTTGTCTGATAAAGGCGAACGGGCGACTCGGGAGACGGAGGCTGCGATGTTTGAGAGGCGGGCTGCGCGGGGGTTTGTGGTGCGGGTGTGATTGGGGTTGATTGTTGCTTGTCGTGACGGACCGCAATCGGCCAGAACCAGTCATTCGGTATGGGTCGCAAACGGTTAACTAATTCCGTCAGATGTATTTGGTTTTTCGCGTGTGAATGACTGGACAGCCTTAGCTCTCTGGCTTGTAGGGTGTGCGATTAGCTGCTCCAAGGAATTGCATACGCGAAAACCGCTAGCCATTACAAAAGCTTTGGAATCAGGATGGCACTGCGTTGGGTTTGATTTACTTCAAGAAGTCCTCTGAGGCATGACGCTCCCCAGCCATAACCCAAGTTTGCAGCATGCATGATAGCCAATTCCTCCTCTATGATGGTCCCCCATACCGCCTCTTTTTTACGTGCAACTCGTGCAGCCATGGTGCTGATTTGAACATTGGTCGCAAGCTTAAAGGCGCGCCGATCAATGCAGGTCATAATGTGCGCATGGATGCGAGTTTGCTCGACTGGGTCAAAATCAAGCTCATTGAAACCGACTTCAAACTCTGTCACCGCTCCGGATACGTCGAAGTGGGTTACGAGTTTCAACCTATTAAAAATATTTTCATCAAAAATCGGATGTAGCAATTTGTGTTTCACCCCATTCGTATGCCTGCTGCCCCGCTTCTGGTTACATGAATTACAAGACGGTACAAGATTCCAACTAAAGACAGAGAACTCCGGGAATGGAGCCTTGGGCAGATAGTGCTCGACGGTGCCCACTGCGGAGTTTCCGCACATAGGGCAAGAACCGATGAGTACATCTCGGATTTTAGGGATCCAATCGAGTCCATATTTTTTTGCCCCCCCTTCATATGCTGCATGCAAACATGTTTTTTGATCCTTAGACAAACCAATCGCTTTTAGGTGAGGCGAGCCTAAACTTTTTAAGTAGTCGGAGTATGCGTCATGTATTGTATTGTAGGTACCATTCAGGAACGCATAACCAAGGGTTAAAGATTTGAGATTTTTTAAATCATCGATAGCTTGTCTATGACTAAAATGCTGCATAGTTAATCATACTCCTCCGGATTGGAAATCCTATCCTTGATTTCCACAAGCATCTCAATATTAAAGATATCCTTGTAGCCCTCCACTATCTGATCAAAGCTCATATTGGTTTTGGCGAGCATTTCGCTAATTTTACGATGATATGCATCAACGGTACTATCACCAAAAACTGCCAGAGATATTTCAGCTACATTTGCACCTAGCGTCTGAAGATAAGGTCTACTGATTGACGCAATTACGCCTTTTCGCTCCAAAATGTGAACACAGTGTGTGGGAACTTCGCGGACAACGTAGGCGGAATGTGTTGCTATGATAGCCATCGATGATGTTAGCTCCAAGATAGTATAGAGAAACATCATGTAATCACTGACAAGATTCGGATGAAGGTACGTCTCTGGCTCATCTATTATCAGCAAAGTACCGTAGCCAGCAAGAGTCAAGAAATGCAGTGCAAAGTGAAACATACTGCGTTGCCCGCTGCTCAAATCTATAACGCGCCTCGAGCCAAAACTCAAGAAACTAGGTTCTCTAGTTATATCGATGGTGCCAAGAATATCCAGCGAACGTTGCTCGCCATTCATCTGGTTTATAAAGCTCCATTTTTTTCCTTCGTTATCCGCTACACAACAATACTCCGGACAATCTTCTGATACAGGAATGGCTAACAAGTCCATAGGCATAATGCCAGACAAAGCTTCGGTAAAGATTTTGCTTTTGGCTTGATTAAACCGATCATCCGTAACTCTCAGCAGAGTCACCAACAAGTAAGAAAGGTTTTGATGGAACTCGTTTGTTTCTTTTTTTGCAGTCGTGTTAAATGCATGGTACTCAAAAGCACCAACACTGCTAAAGCGCGGAAGAGCTGAAGAAGGATCAGAGAAGTATGAGACAACGCGATTAAATCTAAAGTCCTCAGCGAAATCTAGAGTAGAGCTATCATATTGTACTAGCGTTTTATTCTCTGAATATAAATGTGTCGGTGGGCCATCTTGTTTTCTATTGGATAGAGACGCTGCTTCAACGGCTAACCGAGCAAGCAAGTTAGTTTTGCCTGTGCCATTGACGCCTATTAGGCAGTGCACCCTGTCATCAAAATGCTCATGATGACGAAAACTAATATCGAGGCTCACGAAGTTTTCCGTACCAGGAAGCAAGGTTGAGAAAATAAAAGGAGTTTTTGCGTCACCTATAGGTGGCCGAACATAGGCGCCGGCAAACCCATTAATCAATGACAAATAGGCTTTTTCGTCGCGAAGTACCCCGAGCCTAAACGGCTCAATCTGGATTACATGCTCGTACTTTCCTGTGCCTATAAAGCGATCATAGGATACCTCATGCAATTCTTTTAGTAGGTATATAAAGGCTTCGCCCGATAATTTGCTTGCAAGACTTCTGTATTGCTCTGGGTTGGACAGAAGACTGACAAAAGACATCAGCTCCCCTTGAGGTGCACTGGTGAGATAGCCATACGGTTTTTGCTCTTTAATATTTATAGGCAATACATATGCACTCAAAAATATCATCTCGCCTTTATAGAGAAAATATACCGAGGCATGATAGTTAAACCCGAAATCATTCCAGTTAGGTTTTGAGGAGCTTATATTTATACAGTCATCGAAACCAGCAGGCGCATCCTCTAGCTTAATTTTCCATGTCATTTTCCCGCTCCTTTATGCAGATAGCAGTTTTAAAAAATTGGAATGGTAGCATTTTGACATGCTGGAGTCGCAACGCGTTCATGCATCCTCTCAGTTGCACCCAGGCTAACGGCACCTTATAGTTCGCCCCGTCGCCGACCTCAGTCAGCGACCGGGTTTCGCAGCCCCACAGAATAGAATCAACCTGCACAGTCATCAGACCCTCAGGCGGAGCCCGCCTGCGTCTTGTTTATGGCGGCTGTGCGTGGGAGACCTTCGGGTCTGCCGGGGGTGATTCTTCCTGGTCTGCGAACCCGCGCACAGTTGCCACCCAGACTGTTTCGCAGCAGCAAGGTGGCAGTTCTTTTTACCCAAAATAGAATCGAACCTTATGACTACTCAACACCCGCCCCGCCGCTTCACCCCCATGTCCCAAACCGCAACCGAATACCCTGTCCTCCTCATCGACAGCGACGCCCCGCTCAGCGAGCTCCATGCCTGCGCCAGCGAGCGTCTCAACGCCGCCCTCGCCTACCTGCACCTGATGGCCTGTTCCAATGTGTCCGACTATGCCGAGCACGACATCAATACCGTCGCCAATACCGCTCGGATCATGGTCCAGGATGTGGCGGATGTGTTTACGGTGATGGAGCGGCGCGGGTTTGATGTGCCTGCTGTGAGTTGATGTGATGTGAGCTGTGAGAAAACCCGCCTTGGCGGGTTTTCTAGTTTTTGGGGAGGCGGGAATTGACGGCTGGTCCGGCTTGAGGGTGTGGGGGCTGGCGCCTTCGCAGCCTCGCTGGGGCTCGACAGCTCCCACTGTTTGATGGGTGCTCGGCACCTGCATAGCGTGAGAGGCGGCGATGGCGGTGGTATGGGCGCGCCGTTATGATGTGGCCTTTCGCTTAACGCCTCAGGAAACGCCCATGCCCGCCCTCACCTTCCGCAACGCCCTGCCCGCCGACGCCGCCCGTTGTTTTGAGATTGAAATCAGCGCCTACGAAGGCGATGAAGCCGCGACGCTGGAGAAGATCGCCACGCGTATTGCGCAGTATCCGCAGGGTTTTCTGATCCTGGAGGCGGATGGCGCGGTGGTGGGGTTTATCAATTGTGGTTGCGCGCATCAGGTGGTGATGTCGGATGAGGCGTTCAAGGAGTTGGTGGGGCATTCGGCCGAGGCGCCGAATGTGGTGATTATGTCGGTGGTGGTCGACCCGGCGCATCAGGGCAAGGGGTATTCCACGGCGTTGATGACCGAGTTTGTGCAGCGCATGCGGGCGCTGGGCAAGCAGACGATTCATTTGATGTGCAAGGAGCAGCATGTGCCGTTGTACACGCGCATGGGCTACAGCTATGTGCAGCCTTCGCCGTCGGAGCATGGCGGCATGGCGTGGCATGAGATGGTGATGGGGCTCTAAGCCGTCGTCGTTCTGGTCGCATTTTTGTATCGAGACGTCTGACGGGAAAGCCGCTCACAACCGGCTAATGTATTTCAACAAACGAAAACCTTAGCCGCGTTGCCGAAATCTGACGCCAAACCTGACATTACGCGTAATTATCAGGACGAGGCCTACAGCCAAACAGCTCAGTTTGTGGGTAAGCGCAGTAGCGGTTTTAAGCCGTTACATCCGCCAAAAATCACTGCATTGAAGGTCTCTTAAAGGCTAGCTAGCCTGCAACGCAACCCGCCAGACAGGAGTCCGGCAGGTTGCCTTTATTGCTCATTAAAGAGGTATGCCTATGTCTTCAATCAGTGTTTTTAACCCGTCCCTGTCGATGTACCAGGCGCCTGAAACCGGTAGGATCGATAGCGCTAAACCAAGGGCTAATCCCCTTGATCAATCAGCTGGAGATGATGCCCTGCGAGGCTCGGGGCAACTGCCTGTGAATGGCCACCCGATGCCCGGCCAGCCTGCACAACACAGGATTGATAACGACAACCCGATGTTTAACGCCCTTGATCACACCGCCGGCGATGATGCCGAAGTATTCGACCCCGCTACACAAGCCTGGCAGCCCACCCAGGCCGCCGGTAATGGCCGATACAGCGCGCTTGGCGATCCTTACCGCGAGGCGATAGATTTCGAGATCAAGGCCGACGACATGGGTGGATGGCAGCAGGCGTGAAGCAACCGGTGGTATGGAGCATCACGAACGTGCTGCATACCGCCTAACACGCACCTATTGAGAGGCAATCATGAGCGCACCCTTCATTGAAGTCAGCGACCAACCCAACCCCGACGCCGAACGCATCCTCGGCAGCGGCCTCGCCGCATTCAATGAAGCGATTACCGGCGCCAATGATCGCCTGCCACTGATGGTACTGATCAAAGACCCCGATACGCAGCAGGTCCTCGGCGGCATCACCGGCAAAACCACGCTGGGCATGGCCTTTCTCGACCTGTTCCACCTGCCCGATGCCCTGCGCGGTTCGGGCTTGGGCAGCCAATTGCTGCAAGCCTTCGAAGACGAAGCGCGGCGCCGGGGTTGTCTGAATGCAGTGCTGTACACGATCAGCTTCCAGGCGCCGGGGTTTTATGAGAAACACGGTTGGGTGCGGTTTGGCGAAATACCCTGTGAACCTGCGGGCAGCAGCCGGGTGTTTTTGTCTAAAGCGCTTTGATCAACGGCGATGGCGATTCAGCCCTGGGCTGTGTAATGATCCCTGCTCGTTCTTCTAGGGATGGAGCCTGCGCCATGTCGCTGAACACCCCCGTTCACCCCGCGCACGCGCCGCGCTTCTGGCGTGACGAGCGTTTGCCGTTCATCGAGGCGCGGACCATTGCCGACGGGCGCAAGGTCACGTACACCCGCCACGCCCACGAGCATTTTTCCATCGGCGCGATCACCACCGGGCGCAGCTATTACCACTACGGCGCGCAGACGTTTGAGATCAGCGCCGGCACGGTGGTGTTGATGAACCCCGGCGATGTGCATGCGTGCAACCCGATCCACGACCAGCACTGGTCGTATCACATGCTGTACCTGGACACGCCTTGGCTGACCGACCTGCAATACCAGCTGGGTTTCAGTACTGAGCAGGGTTATCGGCCGTTCAACACGCCACACACCCGCGACACGCTGCTGTACAACGGTTTGATCGAGCTGTACGGGATTTTGTTGGATGAGCAGGCCGAACTGCTGCAAAAGCAGAGCGCGCTGGTGAGTTATTTCACCGAGGTGCAGCAGCGTCTGAACCCTTCACTGACGCCGGTGCGGGAGGTCAACCATAAGCTGGAGCGCGCCGCCGAGTACATCCGTGAACACTGCACCGAGGCGTTGAAGCTGGAGCAGATTTGCCTAGCGGCCGAGCTGTCGCCGTCGTACCTGATCCGCGCGTTCAAGCAGTATTACGGGCTCACGCCGCATGCCTTTGTGGTGAACCGGCGCATCCAGTTTGCCCGCACCCAATTGCGCAATGGCGAGCTGATCGCCGATGTGGCCCTGGCCGCGGGCTTTGCCGACCAGGCGCATTTTCAGCGGGCGTTCAAACAACATTTTGCCGCCACGCCCGGGCAGTACCGCGACTTGCTCAAGCCATCAGCAAATAACCCACACTGGCCACCAGCAACGCGGCCATTGAGCGGTTGAACAGGCGTACGCCTTGCGGGTTGCTCAGGTAGCGGCGCAAGAAGGTCCCGGCGTAGGCCCAGCACGCCACCGACAGGTAGCAAATCACCAGGTAGAGCGCGGCGAACAGCCACACTTGGCGCGCATCGCCATCCGCTACAAACAAGCCCATCCCTGCCACGCAAGCCAGCCAGGCTTTGGGGTTGAGCCATTGCATGATTGCGCCGTAGAGCATCGACGGCGCGGTGGCGGTGCCCTCGGCGTCGAGGCGGCCGTCGTCCACCGCCAGTTTCCAGGCCATGTACAGTAAAAACGCGACGCCGCCCCACTGGATCAACTGGGTCAGGATCGGCCAACGCACCAGTACTTCATGCAGGCCCAGGCCGATCAGCACCAACAACAAGGTGAAGCCGACGGCGGCGCCGAACACGTGTTTCTGGCTGGCGGCAAAGCCGAAGCGCGCGCCGGAGCTGAGTGCGACCACATTCACCGGTCCCGGCGTGATGGAGGTGGCCAGGGCGAAGGCAGCCATGGAAATGATCAAGCTCATTGCGGTTCCTTTTTGTGATGCCAAACAACGATGGCCTCACGATAAAGGGCTGAACGGGCGTGGTATTGAACAAAATCACCCTGAGCCCAAGACCCGGCGTTGTTCAATGCGCCGCTGTTGGGCTTCCTCGACAGCAAACAGACCCTGTACCCTGTCGACGCGCGCCGGTTGCGCGCCCACCATTACCCGCCACATCAGGACGCCAATGCCCAACCCGATTCCTCGCCGGCGCGATGCCGCCGTCACCCGCGACGCCATTGTGTTGTCCGCGCGCAAGGCGTTTGCCCACTCGGGCTACGACCGCACCGGCCTGGGTGAAATCGCCGCCGGCGCGGGGTTGACCGTGATGCTGGTCAACCGCTACTTCACCTCCAAGGAGCAGCTGTTTGCCGAGGTGATCGCCGAGGCATTGGCCAGCCCCATCGCCCTGACGCCCGACCACCTCGGCGTGGAAAACCTTGGGCGCAGCATCGCCACTGCGCTGGTCAGCATTACTGAAGCCGGCAGCACGCCGCTGGACGGCTTCCTGATCATGCTGCAGTCGGCATTGAGCAAGCGCGCCGCCGTGATCGGCCGCGAACAACTCGAAAAAGGCCACTCGGCGGCCCTGGCCGCTGCGCTCGAGGGCGCGCATCACCAAGAGCGCGCAGCGCTGGTGATGGCGTTGGTGTCAGGCTTTCAGGTGATGCGCCAGATGCTGGAAGTGTCGGCGCTGGCCAAGGCGGACCCGCAGGTATTGATCGACTTACTGACGCCGTTGTTTCAGCAGTTGCTGGATGGCAAACCCGCCTAACCCACCTGCGTGACGATATCTTCCAGGCCCAGCACGCGACCGTCCTCGGACACGATCTGGACCTTGCGCAGCGGCTTGAGCGAGCGCGCATCCACTATACGCGCACCGACCTGCTCAGGCTCGGTGTGCGTCTCGCCCCATTGCGCCAAGGTCACCAGCACCGGCATCAGCGCGCGGCCTTTGTCGGTCAGTTGATACTCACTGCGCGCGCCGACTTCGCGGGTGTGCAGCAGGCCTTGCTCGACCATGTCCTTGAGGCGTGTGGCGAGAATGTTTTTCGCCACGCCCAAGCTTTTTTGGAAGTCGCCGAAGCGCGTCACCCCGGCAAACGCGTCGCGGATGATCAGCAGCGTCCACCAATCCCCCACCACATCCAGCGCACGGGCGACCGGGCAATCGTCGCCTTCCAGGCATTTGCGTTTCATCGTCGGCCTCGCGTCATCAGAAATATTTGGTTGCATTATAGGACCAACGAGCCCAAGATAAAAACGGTTTCATTATTAAACCTAATTTGTTGCCTGGAGCTGATCATGGATATTCGTGGAAAAGTGGTTTTGGTTACCGGCGCCAACCGTGGCCTCGGCAAAGCGTTCGTCACGGCGCTGTTGGAAGCCGGTGCGGCCAAGGTCTACGCCGCTGCGCGGGACCCGGCCAGCGTCAACATCCCCGGTAGCACGCCGATTGCCCTGGACATCACCGACCCGGCCAGCGTGCAGCGCGCCGCCGAGCAGTGCACCGACGTCAGTGTGTTGATCAATAACGCGGGCTTTTTGAAGTACGGCTCGTTACTCGCCGAAGACAGTGTCGAAAACCTGCAGCAGCACTTTGAAGTCAACACCTTCGGCACCTTGCGCCTGAGCCGTGCCTTCGCGCCGATCCTGGCCAAGCAAGGCGGCGGCGCGCTGATCAATATCCTCTCGATTCTGAGCTGGCTGAGCCCGCCCGGCTCCGGTGGCTACAGCACCTCCAAATCTGCCCAATGGGGCCTGACCAATGGCCTGCGCGGCGAGCTACGCGAGCAGAATACCCTGGTGATCGGCGTGCACCCGGCCTACATCGACACCGACATGGTGGCGGATATCCAGGTGCCGAAAAGCACGCCCCAGGAAGTGGTCGCGATCACCCTGCAAGCCCTGAGCGAAGACCGCGAAGAAGCGTTGATCACCGACATGACCCATGCCGTGAAAGCCTCGCTGTCCACGCAAAGCCCGGCCTACCTCAACCACTGATCAACGAAAAGTGCGCGCCGACCCCGGCGCGCACGCCCTCGCCCACCGCCAGCGCTACGGAGCCGGCGGCCAGTGAGGCGTCGCTACAGGCAAACACGCCAGCCACCGAGGTCTGGCGCATGCCGTTGGTGTGCAGAGCGCTACCGCATCGCCATGGCGCCTTGATCGGCGCTACAGCCCGCGACTGCGCAACCATTGCAGGAAGCCTTTTTTCACCGGCACGACCGGCGCGTCCTGGGTCAGGGCCTGCGCCGTGTGTAGACGGAAATCCAGCAGCGCCTTCATCGCTTCGCTGATGTCGTGGCGCGCGTCCAGGCAGGGTTTCAGGTATTCCTTCTCGATGCGGTACAGGGTGCAGAAGGTTTTGGCGGAAAAATCCGCCAGCGCCGCCTGATCGGACAAAATCCCCGCCTCTCCAATCACCTCGCTCGGCCCCATGCGCCCGGCTTCGAACTTGTGGCCGGCCTTGATCAACATCACCGAGACCACACCGGATTCGACGATAAACAAATGATCGCTGACCTCGCCCGCCGGCAGGATCATCTCGCCGGCGCGGTAGGTGTGCAGGACCATGTTCTGGCTGAAGGTGTCTTTCTCTTCCTGGCGCAGGGTGGAGAAAATCGACGAGCGCTCCAGCAATGCACGTGCACCGGACAGCGCCGCCGGCGCGCTGCTTTCGGTGGCGGACAGCAAGCCCACGCCCGCCGCTTGCAGGTGGCGGAAAGCCAAGTCGTAAAGCTGGTTGCGCACTTCGCGCTTGACGCCCATGGCCGGCACAAAGCCGCTGATTTCATACTCGACGCCGCCACTGGCAGAGGTCTTGAACGCCACGCTTGGCGCAGGGTTGGCCAGCAACGGCCGGCAACCTTGCATCGCGCGCTCCAGCGCCTCGATCACGGTTTGCGGCCGCGCATGCGGGCTGACTTGCAGGCTGACCGCCAGGCCGAACATGTCCGCCGGGCGCGAGAAATTGATGATTTTGGCCTTGGCGGCCAGGGAGTTGGGGATCACCGCCATGCTGCCCTGGGAGGTTTGCAGGCGTGTGGCGCGCCAGTCGATATCGGTGACGCGGCCTTCGGTGCCGTCGATGGAGATCCAGTCATCCAGCTGGTACGGCTTGGTGGTGTTGAGCACGATCCCGGAAAATACGTCGCTCAGGGTGCTTTGCAGCGCCAGGCCGACGATGATCGCCACCGCCCCGGAGGTGGCGAGCACGCCCTTGACCGGCAGGTCGAGCACGTAGGCCATGGCGGCGATGATCGCGATCAGGAATATCACCGCGCCCATCAGGTCCTGCAGCAACCGCCCGCCATGCCCGACCCGCTGCATCATCACCGCGCCGAGCAATACCGTGAGGGTGCGCGCGGCGAACAGCCACCAGCCGATCTGCAAGGCCGTGGCGGCCAGGTGCAACGCGGTGTTGTCGGCATAGGGTGCGAGTTGCATGGGGTTCATGCCGTCGTTGAACAGCACGGCGCTGTACACGGCAAAGATCGCCAGGCGTGCCGCGAGTTTCCAGTTGGCGAGGTTGACGGAAATAAGGCGCCACACGGCGATGTCGATAAAGATCAGCGCCACGGCGCACAACATCGGGTGATCAGCGATAAATGAGGGCATCCGGGCGACTCCAAGGCGAATGCGCTGAAGATCGCATGATTTGAGAACGCTGGAAAACAAAATGTGCGGGTAAAAACCCTTGTGGCAAGCGGGCTTGTTGTGGCGAGCGGGCTTGCCACAACAAGCCCGCTCCCACAGGGGTTGGCACTTGACCGTTAAGCCTGCATTTGTCCGAAACGACCGGATTGGAAGTCAGCAAACGCCTGATGAATTTCCTGCTCGGTGTTCATCACAAACGGGCCGTGGCCGACGATGGGCTCATCGATCGGTTCACCGCTGAGCAGCAGCACCTTGGCGTCGTCGTTGGCTTCCAACGTAATGTGCTCGCCATCCCGTTCAAACAATGCCAGTTGCCCTTGGCGCGCGACTTCCTCGCCATTGACCAGCACCGTGCCGCGCAGGATCACCAGCGCGGTATTGCGCCCGGCGTGCAGGTCCAGCGTGACCGCTTTACCGGCGTTAAGACGCAAGTCCCACACGTCAATCGGCGTGAAGGTCCGCGCCGGTCCCTGGGTACCGGCGAATTCACCGGCGATCAGGCGCAACTGCCCGGCGTCGTCCGCCAGCGGCAGCACCGGAATATCGCCATCGACGATAGTCTGGTAACCGGCGTCGGCCATTTTGTCCTTGGCCGGCAGGTTGACCCACAGTTGCACCATCTCCAGCGCCCCGCCGCTGCGGGCAAAGGCTTGGGAATGGAACTCTTCGTGGAGGATGCCTTTGGCGGCCGTCATCCATTGCACATCGCCGGGGCCGATCGTGCCACCGGCGCCGGTGGAGTCACGGTGCTCGACTTCGCCGTCGTACACGATGGTCACAGTTTCAAAGCCGCGATGTGGGTGTTGGCCTACGCCGCGACGTTGTTCGGTCGGTGTGAAATCGGCGGGGCCGGCGTGGTCCAGCAACAGGAATGGGCTGATGTGCTTGCCCATCGCGTCGTAGGAAAACAGTGTGCGCACCGGAAAGCCGTCGCCGACCCAATGGGCGCGAGAGCTGGTGTAGATGCCGATGATTTTTTTCATGGTGTACCTCCAAGTTGCGTACACCCTAAGTCCGCTGGCCGTTGAGTACTAGACGGCAAAATCGGCCTTGATCGTTCTACGTATAGGACAGTTCTGCCGTATTCAAGGCTGCTGAACCCCAGCAGGTTGATAAACACGCCGATCAATACCGGGCGGCGGCCGATACGGTCCGACAGCGGCCCGAACAGCAACTGCCCCAGGCCAAATGCGGCGACAAACGCCGACAGTGCAATCAGCGCCTGCTCGATGGCGCCCAGGCCCGGGTTGTCAATTGGGTCGACACTTCACCCAACACGCTAAGGGCCACCCGTAAAAACAACAGGCTTCGCGAGGGGGCTGGGGCGTTTGCCATGGGGAATATCCGGGGCTGGATAAATTTATATTTCAGCCATAATATGAGTAAAAGATTACGGCCGTAATTTTTATAGCTGATTACCCCCGGAGCCCGTCATGAACCCTCTTCCCCTGCGTATTCTCACGCTCCTGGTCATGTTGGTCGTCCTCAGCGGCTGCAACAGCGAGGCCGACAGCGCCGCCGACATGCCGCTGCCCCGCCCAGCGCTCGTCGCGAAAGTCGAAGCGGTCCGCACCCCGCCAAGCACCTATACCGGCGTGGTGGCTGCGCGTACGGAAAGTGACCTGGGCTTTCGGGTCAGTGGCAAGGTCATCGAACGCAAGGTCGACCCCGGCCAGCACGTGTCCCGAGGCGACACCCTGCTGGTGCTGGACATCGGCGACGTCGAACTGGCCAAGAACCGCGTAAACGCAGCCCAGGCACAATTGCGCCAGCGCCGTGATGATGAAAACCGCTACCAGCGCCTGGCCAGCACGGGCGCGGTGTCGCGGCAGGTTTTCGATCAGTCGGCGAACAACCTGCGCGTGGCCGAAGCCGAGCTGGCTTCAGCACAATCCGACGCCAGCCAGAGCGAAAACCACCGCACCTACTCGGTGCTCAAGGCCGATGGCGACGGCATCATCACCGACGTGCGCGTGGATCGCGGCCAGGTCGTCGCCGAAGGGCAAATCGTCGCGCGCCTGGCCCATGACGGCGCCCGCGAAGCCATCGTCAACCTACCGGAAAACCAGCGCGACCACGCCTCGCAAAAAGCCCTGGCGTTCCCCTCCGGCGCGCCCGAGCAGGCCGTGACCGCCACCCTGCGCGAGCTGTCCGCCAGCGCCGACCCGGCCACCCGCACCTACCGCGCGCGCTACGTGTTGCACGGCGCCGTCACCCGTTTCGCCCTCGGCTCGACCATCACCGTGCGCCTGCAAGGCAACGGCCAGACGCCACAAACCCGCGTGCCCATCGTCGCCCTCGGTGCTCACCTGCCGCACAACTAGGCGGGGGGCTGGCG
Organism: Pseudomonas sp. ArH3a; assembly: GCF_022648765.1. Lineage (NCBI taxonomy): Bacteria > Pseudomonadati > Pseudomonadota > Gammaproteobacteria > Pseudomonadales > Pseudomonadaceae > Pseudomonas > Pseudomonas sp. ArH3a. Next base: position 2,855,798 of record NZ_CP080330.1, on the reverse strand, counting down.
GTGCGATGTTGACGCTGTTGCTCCTGCCGGTGCTGTGCAGTTTGGTGCATGGCCGGGAGAGGACACAGACTACTGAAACATCCCACGTAACTACCGGATAAGCTCTACAGATACCGCCTGAAAACCTCTGCAAAGTCCTTCGCCTGATCACACAGTGCGAGGGATTGCAGATGGTTTTTGGTGTTGAAACCCCTGTTCAAGGGGCTGTCGTTTGAACCCGGCCATTGGCCGGCTGGCCCTGACGCCCATGGATGCCAAAGCGCCGGACGTTGAAGGCGTCTTGCGTGACTTTCGCAACTGCCTGAACACCTTTGACGACTGGGCTTCGAGCTTCTGGAGCTTTTCGGCGCTGGATGTCGAACAGGTGTTCAAGGTTGGCAATGAAGTGGCGCTGGTCGCGCCCATCAACCGCTCCATTTTTCCCAGCAGCACCGTCGCCACCTGCCAGGCCAACGGCACATTGACCCTGGTGCACATGTTCCAGAGCGCGCGGTTTGTGCCCATCGGTGACACGCCGGTGATACTGCAACGCATCGACCCCAACGGCGGGCCATTGGGCGAGCCGATCCACAAGACCATCGGCCCCAGCGGCATTCTCGAAATCACCGAGTGTGATCGCAACCAGCAGTACCGAATCAGTTTCTACCCCAACGTTTCCAAGGATCACGTCAAGGCGCTGTATGCGTCTTATCAGTCGGTGATCGCGGAGCTGGAAGCGCGCCTGCGCGACGAATGGAACAGCACGTTTAAGGCGCAGTGGAAAAACTATACGGACGCTACCCCGCTGGACCGGCGCAGGATGCTGGAAGCGGCGTTTCTCAGTGGCATGGGCAAAGCGTTTTACGGGCTGTGGGACAACATCACGCAGTTGTATGACCTGTTGGCGGACATCAAGCCCAACAGCGAGAAGTTGCTGCACTACATCTCCCAAACCGAACTTGATGAGCTGCTGAAGCTCGGCAACGACGCGATCGCCAACGGCCTGCTGGTGCTTAGCGATGAGCCACTGCTGTTCATTTATGTGTCGGCGATGGTCAGCTGGATGCGCATGCTGCCGCCGCCAGAAATGAATGAGTTGATGGGGGAGATCACTGGCGAGGTATTGATCAACCTGCTGCTGATTTGGGCAACGGCGGGAATGAGTGTGGCGGTGCGCCTGGGTACGCAGGTGCTTGGGCATATCAAGTCTGGACGGACGCGGGATTTGTTGGAGTTGCTGGCTAAAAAGCTGGTGATGCCCAGGTTGGAGCCGCATGCCGAGGTGGTGAAGCCGTTGCTGGTGGGCAGTGCGGCGACGCCGATCAAGACGGTGCCGGTTGTGCCGTTGAAGGCAGGGGATCAGTTGGTCTCAAACCCGGTGCCAGCGGTTCGCAGCAAGACGCAGAAGACGGCGTTGGTGCGCCAGGAACATGTCGATGATGTGCCTGTCGCTGCGAAGAATCCGCAGGGAGATGCGGCGGCGCCTGCGGATAAAACGGCCACCAATGGCTGCCCGGTGTCGATGGTGACTGGGGAGGAGTTGCTGACCCTTACCGATGGCGCGTTGGATGGGATTTTGCCGTTTGAGTGGACGCGGTTGTACCGCACCAGTGCGGTGGAAGTGGATTGTGGGTTGGGGTTTGGCTGGAGTCACTCGCTGGCGCAGCGGTTGGTGGTTGCGGGGGATTCGGTGGTTTGGACGGATCATGAGAACCGCAGTACTGAGTTTCCGTTGCCTACCGCCTCACGGCCGGCGATCACCAACAGCTTGGCGGAAGCGGCGATTTACTTGGGGTCGCTGCCTGATGAATTGGTGCTGGCTCAGGCGTCACGGTTTTATCACTTTCGCGACGGTGTGCTGACGGCGATCAGCGATGCGTATGACAACCGGCTGCGTATTGCTCGTGATCGTTCCGGTCGGATTGAGCGGCTGGATAACGGTGCGGGGCGCTCGTTGTTCTTTCGCTATGAGCTGGGTCGCATCGTGGCGGTGGACTATCAGGTTCATCGCGCCAAAGGCTATGAACCCTACGTATGGGTGACTGAGCAGAATCTTGTTTCCTACGCCTATGACGAGGCTGGACGACTGGTTTCAGCGACCAATGCCGTAGGTGAAAGCGAGGTTTATCGGTACGACGATCAGCACGTCATTCTTGAGCGGCAGTTGGCCGGTGGGGCGAGTTTCTTTTGGGAGTGGGAACGGGCTGGTAAAGCGGCGCGGTGTGTCCGGCATTGGGCCAGCTTTTCGCAGATGGACACGCGGTATGTGTGGGAAGACGGCGGCAAGGTTACGGTTCACAACGCGGATGGTAGCCAGGAAGTTTATGTCCATGACCAGCGGGCGCGGCTGGTGCAGCGCATTGATCCGGACGGCGCTGAACATTTCAAATCCTACGACGCCAAGGGGCGACTGACGGTTGAGCAAGACCCGCTGGGGGCGGTGACGGCGTATCAGTACGACGAAGCCGGGCGTTTGGTGGCGCTGTTTCCGGGGGAGGATGAGCCGACTTCCTACGAGCATGACAACGGGTTCGTACGGGTCGTACGGCGTGGTGAGGCGGTTTGGAAATATGAGCGTAATGACCAGGGCGACGTTACGCGTAAGACGGATCCTGACGGCCACGTTACGGACTACACGTACAACAAACACGGGCAACTGATTGGGGTTTGGTACCCAGATAACGGTTGTCACCGGCTGGTTTGGAATGAGCGTGGGCAGCTCGTTGAAGAACAACTGCCGAATGGCGGTATCAAGCGGTATCGCTATGACGATCTTGGGCGACAGACGGCACTTGAGGACGAACATGGCGCCCTGACCCAGTATCAACGGGACGGTGTAGGTCGGTTGATTCGCGTCCTACTTCCAGGCGGCGCCACGCGGGAATACAGCTACAACCCCTACGGAAAAATCACCGCCGAACGCGATGAACTCGGCCACGTCACCCGCTACGAATACGCCGACGGCCTGCACCTGATAAGCCGGCGCATTAATTCTGACGGCACCCAGGTCAAATACCGCTACGACAACGCCCGGTTGCTGCTGACAGAGATCGAAAATGAAGTTGGCGAAACCTACCAGCTTGATTACCACCTCAACGGGCTGATCCAGCAAGAAATCGGCTTTGACGGCCAGCGCACGGCCTACGTCTACGACCTCAACGGCAACCTGCTGGAAAAGACCGAACACGGCGACGATGGCAGTCAGCTTCTTACCCGTTACGAGCGAGACCCTGCCGGCCGCCTCGTACGAAAAACCCTGCCCGACGGCTGTGTTGTTGACTATGCCTACGACCGCCAGGGCAACCTCCTCAGCGTCGACGACGGCCACTGGGCGCTAGCCTACGAATACGACGCCCAAAGCCGCCTCACCGCCGAACACCAAGGCTGGGGCACCTTGCGCTACGCCTACGACGCCTGCGGCCAGCTGAAAAACCTGCGCCTGCCGGACAACAATCGTCTCACCTTCAACCACGACAAAGGCGGCCACCTCGCCACCGTCGAGCTGAATGGCAAAACCCTCACCTCACACCTGTTCAAAACCGGCCGCGAGCATCAACGCCAACAAGGCCAGCTCCTCAGCCACTACCACTACGACGAGCAAAACCGCCTGCACGCCCACGCGGTGACTCAAGAAAACCATGACCTCTACCGTCGCCACTACGACTACGACAAAACCGGCAACCTGACCCGCCTGCTAGATACGCGCAAAGGAGAACACCACTACCACTACGACCCGCTCGCCCGCCTGACTCGGGCCGACCACTCGCAAGACGTGCAGGAACGCTTCGGCCATGACCCGGCGGGCAACTTGCTAATGCAAGACCGCCCCGGCCCGGACATCGTGGCGGGGAATCGGTTGATGATCCAGGGCGATCATCATTACGACTATGACGCCTTTGGCAACCTCATCCGCCAAAGGCGCGGTAAGGGCCACAAACTCGTCACCGAGTACCGCTACGACTGCCAACACCGGCTGATTGGTATCACTCAACCTAAGGGCCAAACCGCCAGCTACCGCTACGACCCGTTTGGTCGGCGTATCAGCAAAACTGTTGACGGCATAACCACAGAGTTTTTCTGGCAAGGCGACAAGCTGATTGCGGAACATCACGCAGATCGCCATCGCAGTTACCTCTACGAACCGGACAGCTTCCGTCCGCTGGCACTGCTGGCAGGCTTCGGCCCGAAAGATACCCAGCCCTTCCACTACCAACTCGACCACCTTGGCACCCCGCAAGAACTCACGGCACCTGACGGCGAAATCGTCTGGTCCGCGCATTACCGCGCCTACGGTGAAATTGCTCGCCTAGATGTCAATAAAATCGACAACCCGCTGCGCTTCCAAGGCCAATACTTCGACCCGGAAAGCGGGCTGCACTACAACCGCCATCGCTACTACAATCCAGATATTGGTCGCTACCTGACGCCTGATCCAGTGAAGCTGGCCGGTGGGATCAACGCGTACCAGTACGTACCCAACCCTACGGGGTGGATAGATCCGCTAGGCCTAAATACCTGTCCTGGTGGCGACGGATGCAAGCCTAACGCTACTGCAGAACCCAAACCTAAAGTTAATGACGGAACGCCCGCCCTACCTCATCAGCCAAAAACTGAGCGGCAGGCAAGAATAGATCAACTAACAGAGTCAAACGCAAAGCGAAAAGTGTTGGGTTGGGAACAAAAATACGATATGCATGCGACTGAAAAGCATGGGCCTGAGATACCGGACGAAGCCTTGAAGCAACGTTCTATAGACGGTACAAATCCGACCACAGGCACAAAAGGACCGATCAGCTCAAGTTCTCAATTTAAATCCTGGAAAATGCAGCTCCACGCTATAAACAAGGCCTTGGGTAAAATGCAAAGCAATTCCCCCGTTCCTACAGGTTTCGATAAGACGGGGAACCCCGTGGTCGTAGTTGAACTGCTTGGCGCAGGGCGAGGTTACAAACCTAACAGCAAAGACCCAAGAAATCCAAAGTACATTGAAAGTATGGACAGCGCTGAAATTAGATTTGATAAAAACAACCCAACACGACCATTTACAGCGTTTCCTAAGTGAGTAGCCAATGTTGAAATCGCCTTTCATGGATATGCCGTACCTCCCCAACATCTCTCACATATTGGGGGCCTTATCGATATACGACCTTGAAGACACCGCTGGCGAAGCACTGTGGAAATACGACCCTAACAATGAAAAAGACAGAGAAACAATCATCATTCTTTTTGTTTTGAAAGACCTTATGTATCTGTCTTACCGACATCGTTCTGTGCTGATGTCTATACTCAAGGATGCGCTAGATTCGCCCGGTTTTGATTTCGCAAAAGAGTTTGAAAGTGATTACGACGAGCACATAACGATGGCCTGGGATGAAACAGAAATAGCGGACCCCCGAGGCTTCTTTGCCGACATCTACCGATTAGCCAACGAGGTCTGGAAAGACGACCTCCAAAAAGCCAGCCTCGAAGACCCATCCACATGGTAAGAGCATCATTTATCTCACTGACATCCCCCAACCCTGTGGCGAGCGAGCTTGCTCGCGTTGGGCTGCGCAGCAGCCCCATTAAGAACGACAGCGTTTAAACAGCCAAACCCGCCTCGCCAGTTTTGGGGCTGCTGCGCAGCCCAACGCAGGGCAAGCCTGCTCGCCACAACGAGCCTGCTCACCATGGGATCAAGGTTCACCCTTAGAGAATGGGCGAACCCTACGACCCAATCACCGCTTCGAAAGCTCCATTATCATCCGGCTAAGCAGGTAAATCCGCGGCGCCACACTCTCCACTTCCGCATACTCCTCTGGGGTATGAATATTCCCCCCGACAATCCCAAACCCATCCAATGTCGGCGTCCCTACCCCAGCCGACAAGCTCGCATCCGCGGCCCCGCCGCTGCCTTCAATGGTCAACGTACGCCCCAGCTCCCCATAGATTCCCTGGGCAATCGCGACCAACTTATCCGACTCCGGCGTCTGCGGCATCGGCGGTAACCCCCTGCGCAAACTGGTCTTCACTTCAGTGTCCGGGATCAACTTGTTGGCCGAGACGCGTGCCAGGTCTTTCTCGATCCGATCGAACTCTTCCGGCAACGCCGCGCGTACATCGGCCATGGCCGTCGCTTGGTCGGGGATGACGTTTTTACGGTCGCCGGCATTGATCACGGTAAAGTTAATGGTGGTTTTCTTCTCTTCATCACCGAGTTTGCCCAGTTGCAGGATCTGGTGCGCCGCTTCCATGGCGGCGTTGCGGCCCAGTTCCGGGGCGACGCCGGCGTGGGCGGCTTTGCCTTTGACTTCGACCACGGCGGTGGCGCTGCCTTTGCGCCAGACCACTAGGCCATCGGCTGGGCGGCCGGGTTCGAGGTTCAAGGTGACGTCGTTCGCCTTGGCGGTGTTGCGGATCAGCTCGGAGGCGGCTTCGGAGCCGGTTTCTTCGCTGGCGTCGAGCAGGAAGGTGATTTGCGCGTAGTCCTTGAAGCCTTGGTTTTTCAGAACTTTGAGCGCGTAGATGCCGGCAACGATGCCGCCCTTGTCATCCATCACGCCGGGGCCGTAAGCGCGGCCGTCCTTGATGTGGAACGGGCGGGCGGCGGCCGAGCCTTCCTTGAACACGGTGTCCATGTGGGCCATCAGCAGGATCTTGGCTTTGCCGGTGCCTTTGAGAGTGGCGATCACATGGCTGTTGTTGGCCGCTTTGTCCGGCACCCGTTCGATGCTGAAACCCAGCTGCTTCAATTCATCCACGGCGATGTCGCGCACTTGGGTCAGGCCGGGCTCGTAGCCGGAGCCCGAGTCGATATTCACCAGGCGCTCAAGCAGTTTCAGGGCCTCGGCCTTGTACTGTTCGGAATCGGCCTGGATCTGTTTGTGGGGTTCGGCGCTGTAGGCCGGCACGGCGAAGGACAAGGCCAGGGTCGCGGCCAGGAGGGTACGGGAGAAGGTGAAGAGCATGGGCCGATCCTTGTTTTTTGTTGGGGGGCGCTGCGACACCCTACCCCACTAGACCGACCGCAACCAACTCCCCTGCACCGAACTCACGCGGTTACGCCCGCTGCTCTTAGCCTCGTACAACGCTTGGTCGGCGTCGTTGAGCCAACTGGTGGAATCGGCGTGCGCAGGTTGATAGGGCGCCAGGCCAATGCTCAAGCTGGCGCGCAGCGTCGGGTCCTGGGCATAGGCCAAGGCGTTGAAGCGATCGCGCAAGGCTTCCATCACTTCGGTGGCGCGGTGCAACGGCATGCCCGGCAGGATCACGCAGAACTCATCGCCACCATAGCGCCCGGCGAGGTCGGTGACGCGCAGGTTCTGGCGCAGTATTTTGCTCAGTTGGCGCAGCACGATATCGCCGGTTACATGGCCATAAGTGTCATTGATGGTCTTGAAATGGTCGATGTCGATCAGCGCAATGGCGGCGCCCACCTGCTCACGGCGGCAGCGTTGGAATTCGATTTCCAGTTGGTCCTTCCAGGCGCCGTGGTTGAGCAGGCCGGACAGGCTGTCGGTGCGGCTCAGGGCCAGTAACTCGCGTTTGTGTCGAGCCAGGGTCACGGCCTGGCGATAGCAGATCCAGCCCAACGCCAAGGGGTACACCATCAGAATCGGCAAACAGGCGTAAAGCTGGGTTTGCGTGGTCACGGCGATAAACGCTGGGGAGAACACCAGTAACGACACACCGATGCCCAATGCCTGCGCCACCCAGCCCGCCAACATAAAGCGTGGCCCGCCGATGGCGACGTTGTTCATGGTCATCATCGACAGCGTGGTGACACTGGGCAACGGGTTGAAATACATGGCGCCGACCCAGAAGCCACCGCAAAAGGAATCGAACATCAGGTTACGCCGTTCGCTGCGCAGGGAATTGCTCGCGCGGCGCGACCATTGATAGGCCAAGTGCGGCCAGACGAAGGCGTTGATCAGCATCCAGGCCCACACCCACAGTGGCGGCTGCAAGGGGTACATGCCAAACACCACGCACACAAAACCCAGCGACATCCCCAAGGCGCGCGACTTGTACAACCGTGAAGCGAGCGGAAGTCCATTTCCTCCGGCGGCTGACATGGTTTGGTGTGATCCTGGATGAATGCCTGGAGTCTATCAGGGCAACGTCAAATCGCCACTACCGCTTATAGGCTAATACTTCAGTGGGAAAACCCTCGCGCCAACATCAACGCCACACCCAGCAACAACACCGCTGTGACCCGTTGCAACAGTACCCGGCGCTTGGGGTTTTCCAGCACATGCTTGATGCGCTGGCCGAAATAGCAGTACAGGCAACCGCTGGCAAATTGCAGCGTCAGAAAGGTCAGCCCGAGGATGGCGATATCCGCTGCTGAGCTGTGCTCCCCCGCCCCTGCAAACTGCGGGAATACGGCGCTGAACATGATGATGGTCTTGGGGTTGGAAAACCCGGTCAGCAAACCTTTACCGAACAGGCTGCGTGAGCCTTCCACCGCACCGGTCTGGTTGATCGACACGCCGCTGCTGGTCCACTGCTTGTAAGCCAGGTAAAGGATGTAGGCCACACCGACCAACTGGAGGGTCTGGGTGATGGCGAGGTTGCCCTTGATCAACTCCGAGAAGCCTACGGCAAAGATCAGGATCGAAATCAGGTACGACACACTGGCGCCGATCTGCGCCGGGATCGAGCTGCGTAAGCCGTCTTTCACACCCAGGCTCAACAGCAGCAGGGTCATCGGGCCTGGACTGAAGGTCATGGTGGCGCAAAACAGCAGAAAGTAGAGAAACGAAGAAAGCGTTAACGCACTTGTCATGGGCCGAGACCTTGAGGTGATAGAAACAACAACGCAACGCATGATGCGAGCGCTGACCATGGGCCCATCAGCCAACCGCTATTTCGCGCGTCAGGGCCTGGCGATACATCAGCGCCAGGTCAGCCAGGGCGGCCTTGGCGGTCTGGGTGCGGGTTTCAAAGGTCACCAGGCCTTGCCAGTGAGTCTCGACGATGGCCTGCACCACGTCGGCGTAGTCGCAACTATCGTCGTGCTCCTGCAAGTACGGGTCTTGTGCGCCACTGTTATTGCGAAAGGCGATGCCTTTGATCAGATGGGGGTACTTGCGCAACACCGCCGCCGGCAGGCCACGTTCGATGATGGCGTGGCCGGCATTGAGGCAGAAGTACACATTGGCGTGTGGTTGCAGGTGCTCTAACACCCACGCGTATTGCGCCTCGTGGGTGAATATCCGGTAATTGACATAACTGGACAGGCTTTCCAGGTAGATATCCGTGCCTCTGGCCTCGGCATACAGCGCCAGTTCCTGCACCGACTTGAGGTAGCGTTCAAGGACCACCTGCTTGGCCATCGGCGCTATTTTCGGCTCGACGATGCAACCGCCGTGGATGATCAATGGCGCGCCCAGACGGCTGGCAATCTCGATTTCTCTTTTCACGTATTGCACGGCCGCCGTCCGGAAAGCTTCGACGTCACTGCCCAGCGGCGCCTTGAAGTTGCTATGGAAAATCGGCTTGACGCCGGTTTTCGCAATCTGCCCCTGCAGGCCGGCAATGCGCGTTTCGGTCCAGTCCTCAACCATTTCGCCATACAGGCTGGCGTCGATGTACCAGTGCGTGCAGCCCGCCTCAACGGCGGTTTGCAGGCCTTTTTCGGCGCCCATGTATTTCTGCTGGGCCAGCCCTGTACAGAACGCTGTGGTCAACTGGCTGAGTTCGCTTTCCATCGACGGCTTCCTTTGGATGAAGACGCTCAGTCTAGTGAGGCAGCCTTGCTTAGATCAGGTAAAGTGGGGCCTAATCCGGCCTTACTTCACCGGTAAAATAACCAGCAAAGACCAGGAAGGTTTATGTTTATATCCGCCATCGCCTTTGTGCAGGGCACGCCCAAGGTCCAGCAGATCGTCGAGGCGTTTAGCCAGGCCATCGAGCAGGGAGAATGGGCGCCCGGCAGCAAGTTACCTTCGGTGCGTGAGCTGACCCAGGTGCTGGGCGTCAGCAAGTTCACCCTCAACGAGGCGCTGGATCGCTTGCGCGGGCGCAATTTGCTGACGTCAAGCCAAGGCCGTGGCTATTTTGTGGCGATGGACACGCTGCGCCCAGCTCAAGCGAGTTGGGTCGATCTATTGCCCCAAGACTTGCTCAGCGTGTTGCGTCGCCCCTTGGTGACCGCCAGCGGCGAATTGCGCCCTGGCAGTGGTCATTTGCCGGAAGACTGGCTGAACAACGAAGCCATCCGCCAGACGATGCGCAGCGTGGTGCGTGCGCCGTCGTTGCGCATCGCCGCGCTCGGCACGCCGGCCGGGCTGTTGCCGTTACGCCAAGCCCTGCAACACAAGCTGCACGCCGAAGGCCTGTCGGTGCCGGTGGAACAAATCATCACTACGCCGAACACCGTGCAGGGCCTGGACATGCTCATGCGCCTGCTCGCGCGCCCCGGCGATACGGTGCTGCTGGACGCGCCGTGCTACTTCAACTTCCACGCCAACCTGGCCTTGCACGGGGTCAAGGTGGTGACCATCCAGCGGCGCCCCGACGGCTTTGACTTCACCGCACTGGAACAACTGCTGGCCGAGCACCGCCCCAGTCTGTACCTGACCACCAGCGTGCTGCATAACCCCACCGGCCATTCCTTCAGCCCCAGCCAGGCGTTTCGCCTGCTGCAACTGACCCAGCAATACCACTGCCATATCGTCGAGGATGACCTCTACGCCGACCTGCACCCCAACCCGCCACCGCGCCTGGCCGCCCTCGCCGGCCTGGGCCAGGTCACCTACCTGTCGGGCTTCTCCAAGATTCTCAGCGCCAACACCCGCGTCAGCTACGTGGTGGCCGCGCCGCAACTGGCGGCGAACCTGACCAACATGAAATTGATGAGCGGCGGCGTGACCTCCGAGCTGTTCGAGCAGATCGTCTACCGCATGCTCAGCGAAGGCAGTTACGCCAAACACCGCAAGCGCATGGTGCAACGGTTGATGGAGGCCGGCGGGCGCGTCGAGCAATGGCTCAAGCGCTGCGGCTGCGAACTGCCGATGGCCTATGAAGGCGGGATGTTTATCTGGGCACGCCTGCCGCCGGGCGTAAACGGCGAGCTGTTGGCCCAGGAGGCGTTGAAGCGCAGCATGGTGCTGGCGCCGGGCGCGCTGTTCGGCTACGACCCGGCGCACCTCAATTCGATGCGTTTTAACGTGGCCCACAGTGATGAGCCACGGGCGCAGCGGGTGTTCGAGGCGCTGCTGCTCAAGGCCGTGCGCGCCCCTTGAGCATGCCGTGATTGAGCAGCAAGGTGCGCATGGCGTTGCGGGTGATCCCCAACAAATCCGCCGTGCGTAGCGGGTTGAAACCACAAACCGCAAACGCCTCGCGCACGATCAAGTCTTCGATATCGTACAGCAAGGTGTTCCCCAGCACCTTGAACAACCTCAGCAACTGCTCGCGCATCACCTCCTGTTGGGGGTATGCGCGTTTATTGGCGCTGGCGTGCATCGCACTGAGCCCGGCGGCGAGATAAAAGAAGTGAAGGTGACTTTACCCGGCCGCGCATATAACTAGGAACATTAAAAATTCATTAGTACATAACCGTTTATCGGCGATGCGCCAGCGATCTCACGCAACGATCCCCCAGGCTTTGCACGCCTTGCACCAGCAGCACCAAGACGATGACCGTGACCACCATGATCTGGTTGTTGAACCGCTGGTAGCCATAGCGGATCGCCAAATCCCCCAGCCCACCGCCGCCAATCACGCCGGCCATAGAGGAAAAGCCGATCAGCATCACCAACGTCAGCGTCACCCCCGCCACCAGCGCGGGCAAGGCTTCGGGCAGCAGCACCTTGAGAATCACATGGCGAATATCACCGCCCATGGCCACGATGGCCTCGATGCGGCCCTTGTCCACTTCGTCCAGCGCGTTTTCAACGATGCGCGCAAAAAACGGAAAGGCACCAATGGTGATCGGCACCACGGCCGCCGTGCTGCCCAACGTCGTACCTACGATCAAACGCGTCAACGGAATCAACGCGATCAGCATCACCACAAACGGCAATGAACGCCCCAGGTTGATCACCCCGCCCAATGCCCGGTTGAGCCGTGGCAAAGGCAACAGGCCGCCGCGTCGGCTGATAAACAGCACCACGCCCAGCGGCAGGCCAATCAACAGCGTGAACAACCCCGCCAGCAACACCATGTACAGGGTTTCGCCGGTGGCGTTGAGCAGCAGTTGCACCACCTCATTCCAGTCGGTTTTCATACTGCCCTCACCACTTGCAGGCTGGGTGCTAACGAGCGGCCCAGGCGCGAGGCCGGGTCGGCTTGCAACTGCAGCAGCGTGCCGCTTTCCAACACGCGGCCATCGGCCAGGGACACCGCGCTGTCGCAGATGGCCTTGACCACCTCCAGCTCGTGGGTGATCAGCACGATGGTCACGCCCAGTTGCCGATTGATGTCGCGCAACAACTCAAGAATCGACGCGGTGGTTTCCGGGTCAAGGGCGCTGGTGGCCTCATCCGACAACAGATACGCCGGGCGCGCCGCCAGTGCGCGGGCAATGCCCACGCGTTGTTTCTGCCCACCGGAGAGCTGTGAAGGAAATGCCAGGGCTTTTTCGCTAAGGCCCACCAATGCCAGCAATTCGGCCACGCGCGCAGCCCGTTCGGTCTTGGGCACCTTGGCGATTTCCAGCGGCACCGCGACGTTATCCGCCACAGTGCGCGAATGCAGCAGGTTGAAACCCTGGAAGATCATGCCGATGCGCTGGCGTTGCTGGCGCAGTTGTTTGTCGCTCAGTTGGGTCAGGTCCTGACCATCCAGCAGGATGCGCCCGCAGGTTGGCCGCTCCAGCAGGTTGAGGCAGCGCAGCAAGGTGCTTTTGCCCGCCCCGCTGCGGCCAACGATGCCGAAGATCGAACCGTCGCTTATCTGTAACGACACATTATCCAGCGCCGCCGGCTGGCCATCGGCGTAGGTTTTGCTGACGCCCTCGACGACGATCATTCGACCGCCACCGGAATCACCGAGCCTGCATATTTCTCGGTAATGAACGTGGCGACTTGCGGCGAACGCAGGTCCTTGGCGAGCTGCTTGATACGCGGGTCATCCGCCAGTTTCGGCGTAGTCACCAGGATATTCGCGTACGGGTTGCCCTCGGCTTTCCCCAACCCCAAGGCATCCTTGGCCGGCACCAACCCGGCTTCCAGGGCGAAGTTGCCATTGATCACCGCTAGGTCCACATCATCCAGCGCACGCGGAATTTGCGGCGATTCAATCTCCAGAATCTTCAGGTGCTTGGGGTTCTCGGCAATGTCCTTGGGCGTGGCTTGGTCCTTGGAGGCGTCATTGAAACCCGGCTTGAGTTTGATCAAGCCATTGGCTTGCAACAGGTACAGCGCGCGGCTGAGGTTAGTGACGTTGTTGGGCACCGCCACCGTGCCCTGGTCCGGCACCTGGGCGAAGCTTATATGGCGGCGGGAGTAGATGCCCAGCGGCTCGATGTGCACGGTGGCGGCCACGGCAAATTTCTGCCCGAGCGCCTGCTCCTGAGCGTTGAGGAACGGCAGGTGCTGAAAGTAATTGGCGTCGACATCACCATGGGCGAGCAACTCGTTGGAGTTCACGCCGCTGGGGATTTCGATGATCTTCAGGTTCAGGTTCGGGTCGAGTTTCTGCACGTATTCGAGGATCTGTGCATGGGGAATCGGGTCGGCGGCGACGCGCAACACATCGGCGGCCGACACACTGAATGAAGCCAGCAACGCCGCCAGGGTAAGTGCGGTTTTTTTCAACATGGTGATCTCCTGATCAGGCGGACAGTGCGTGGGGAAGTGTGGCGTCGGCGTAAAACCGCTGGGCGACATCCGGGTGCGAACGCAGACGGCCTTTCAGGTAATTCCAGCCGACATCGCGCAGCAGCGGGTTGCGTGGGTCGCTGGTCGGCCCGTGGGCATCGCGCAGCAATTGGGGCGCCAGCTGATACACCGGCACCACCGCATCCAGTTGCGCGCCGAGGAAAAACGCCAGGGACAAGCGCTCGCTGCCCACCGGCGGCGAGACCACGCGGTGCACGGTGGCGCGCAAGTAACCGTTGCTGGCCAGCTCGAGCAACTCGCCGATGTTCACCACCAGCGTGTCGGGGCGCGGCGACGCATCGATCCAGCGGCCCTCCTCCACTTCCACCTGCAAACCGGCCTGTTGGTCTTGCAGCAGGAAGCTCAGAAACCCGGAATCCTTGTGTGCGCCTACGCCTTGGCGGCTTTGTTGCGCGTGGCGGCCGGGGTAGCGCATCAGCTTGATGTGCTCGTTGGGGTGGCTGCCGTACAACGCGTCAAACGCATTCTCGGGCAACGACAACGCCTGGGCGAAGGCGCGCAGCAGGCGCAACGACATCTGCGTCATCGCCTGCTGCCAGGCCAGCACCCGCGGCTCGAGTTCGGGCAACGCCACCGGCCATTGGTTGGGGCCTTGCAACCGCGCCCAGGCAGCCGGGTATTGATCAACATTCAACGGCTCACGCTCGGCACCGACGTCGAACTGCTCGCGCAGGTCCGGCTCGCCGCGGGTGATCTCCGAAGCCGCGCGGTTGTAGCCCCGAAAGTGTGGAGAGTTGAGCATACCGACGGCGAGTTTGTCGGCCTCAGGCAAGGCAAAAAAAGCGCGGGCTTGCTGCTGCACCTGGGCCAGCAGCACGGGATCGATACCGTGGCCGGTGAGGTAGAAAAAGCCGATATGCCGCGCGGCGGATCGCAACTCATCGAGGAATTCACCACGCTGCTGCGGGCTGCCGTCGAGCTGCGACAGGTCCAGCAGCGGCAAGGTGGTGATTGATTGCAGCATGGGCGGCTCACTCCATAAGCGTCTGGGGCTGGAGCGACCAAGCTAAACGATCTTAAAAAGCCTTAATAAATACCTTTTTAGCATTAGCTTAGGCTCGCCGGTGAACGACGCCGGACCCTGGCCTGTCGGTTTTTTTGCTTCGCTGCGTATCTCGTTATCGCCAGATACACTGCAATATAAAGGGCACCAGGCACAGCCAGCAGCGCTGGCTAGACCGCGGCCCCAGGAGTGCCGAGGACAAATGGGTGCAGGTCATGCAGCCGTTTTATCGAGTGGAAAGCTCACGCAATCGCGGCACAGGTGGCACGGGCGGCAGGTTGTGTGCGCAGATTCGGTTGAGCTTGTAGCGGCGCCTTTTAAATGCATATTAATAATAAACAAACAGATTAATAATTCGTTTTTTTAATACTTAGGTTAGAACCAACAGGCATTTTACAGACTCGGCCAGCCCCCTTACTTTTGACCCGAGTGACCGACCCCACGCCCGGAGGAGGTGTTGATCCCGTACCTGACAAGGACTGACCATGAGCATTGAATTCATCGGCTATATCGGCGGCCATCACGCTTCCGAGATTCACCCGCGCAGCGGCCCGACCCTGCAACCGGACTACGTCGAAACCGTGGCCCGCGCCCACGAAGAGGCCGGTTTCGACCGCGCCTTGGTGGCCTTCCATTCCAACAGCCCGGACAGCACGCTGATCGCCGCGCATGCGGCCAGCGTCACCCAAAAGCTGCAGTTCCTGATCGCCCACCGCCCAGGTTTTGCTCAGCCCACGTTGGCTGCGCGCCAGTTCAGCACCCTGGATGTATTCAACGGCGGGCGCACCGCCGTGCACATCATCACCGGCGGCGATGACCGCGAACTGCGTGCCGATGGCAGCCACATCGGCAAGGACGAACGCTACGCGCGCACCGACGAGTACCTCAGCGTGGTGCGTCAAGAATGGACCAGCGAGCAGCCGTTCGATTTCTCCGGCGCCTACTACAAGGTCGAAGGCGCGCACTCGACGGTGAAGTCGCCGCAGCAGCCGCATATCCCGCTGTACTTCGGCGGCTCCTCAGCGGCGGCGATTGCGGTGGCGGGCAAGCATGCCGACGTGTATGCGCTGTGGGGTGAAACCTATGAGCAAGTGCGCGAAGTGGTGACGCAGGTGCGGGCCGAAGCGGCCAAGCATGGGCGTACGATTCGTTTCAGTTTGTCATTGCGGCCGATCCTGGCCGAAACCGAGGAACTGGCGTGGGCACGTGCCGAAAGGATCTTGCAGCAGGCTACGGCGTTGGCTGAGAAGAACGGATTTGTACGACGCGAACCACCGAACGAAGGCTCACGCCGGTTGTTGGCGGCGGCGGCGCAAGGGTCGCGGTTGGATAAGCGCTTGTGGACCGGGATTGCTGGCTTGCTCGGGGCTCAAGGTAATTCGACTTCACTGGTGGGCACCGCCGAGCAAGTCGCTGAAGCGTTGTTGGATTACTACGACTTGGGGATTACCACCTTCCTGATTCGCGGCTTTGATCCGCTCAATGATGCGATTGACTATGGCAAACGGTTGATCCCGCTTACCCGTCAGCTGGTCGCAGAGCGCGAGCAGGCCCAGCAGGTCGCATAAGCACACAGCAAAACCAACTGTGGGAGCGGCGGTGCGACGATTCGAGCAAGTGAATCGTCGCACCGCCGCTCCCACAGGCGTCCGGCGTCGCTGCTGAGGTCAGTTTTTATAGTCGGTATCAGTGCGCTCCAACTGGCGAATCAACGCATTCCAATGCCGCGCCACACCCGGCCCTTCGCCGTTGCTGAACACCTTGGCCTGTTCTTCCACCTTGGCCACCACCTCCGCCGGCGGGAAGATCAACTGCGCGTTGCCGCCCGCCTGCGCTGCCACCTGGATATTGCACGCGCGCTCCAGCCCCTGCAGTTGCTGGAAGGCATGCTCCACACTCACCCCCGCCGTCAGCAAGCCATGGTTACGCAAGATCATCACGCTCTTGTCGCCCAGGTCCGCCACCAGCCGCTCGCGCTCGTCCAGATCCAACGCCACGCCTTCATAACCGTGGTAGGCCACACGCCCGGAGAACGCGATGGAATGCTGGGAAATCGGCAACAAGCCGTCCTTCTGCGCCGACACCGCGATGCCATCACGGGTGTGCGTGTGCAGCACCGCTTGCAGGTCGTGGCGCGCGCCGTGGATAGCGCTGTGGATCACGTAACCGGCGTAGTTGATGCCAAGGCCTGTTGGGTCATCGACAAGCGTGCCGTCGAGGTCGACCTTGACCAGGTTGGACGCGCTGATTTCATCGAACAACAAGCCGAAGGCATTGATCAGGAAATGCTCATCCGGCCCCGGCACACGGGCGGAGAAGTGGGTGTAGATGTGGTCGGTCCACTTGTACAAGGCCGCCAACCGATAGGCCGCAGCCAATTTGACACGCACCTCCCACTCTTCGGGCGTGACGCGCTGGCGAACGGTGTTGGAGACGCTGGAGATCGAGGTGACGCTGCTCATGGCAAAACTTCCTGGGTGGCCTTAAGGACTTCCAGGCAGCCTAGGGGATGCCGAAACATAATAAAAAGCACATTTTAATCTAAGCTAATTATTATATTTTTTTATGATAGTTATGATAGTTCCCACGCTCCGCGTGGGAACTCAGCCCAGGGCGCTCCGCGCCCCAAAGCGTGACGCAGAGCGTCACAAGAGGCATTCCCACGTGGCGCGTGGGAATGCTCATCAAAGCCAGCGCCTACAGGGGTCAGGCGGCTTTGCGGATTTTGTGCAACGCGTCCGCCACCCGCTTGCCAAACGCATCCACCGGCCCTTGCAGGTTGCCGAGAAAATGCGGATAGATCAGCCACAAATCCATCACCGGCTTGAAGTCCTTGAGTGGCATCACTGCCAGTTGCTCACGGTGGGCGCTACGCTCCAGCAACGGCCTTGGCACCAGGCCAAGGCCCAAACCGTCCGCCACCAGCCCCAATTGCAGCTCGGTACCGAAAGTCTCCAGGTTCACCCGCAGCGCCAAGCCTTGATCAGACAAGGTGCGCTGCAAACCGGCACGGAAACCGCAGCCATCCGGGTTGAGGATCCAGCCGTTCTGGTACACATCCGCCAGCTTGCAGGGCTTTTTCGGCAACTGTGCCTTGGCGCAGACCACCACCAGTTCCATCTTGCCGATGGACTCGCCGACGACGTTGTCCGGGAAGATCTTGCCAGCCGGAAACAGCGCCACCGCTGCGTCCAGTTCGCCACGCTCGATCTTGCCCACCAACTGGCTGCCCCAACCGGTGGCGACCTGGGCACGCAGCTCGGCGTATTCGCTGCGCAGGTGCTTGAGCGCGTCCAGCAGCACCACATCGCCGATGGTCTGCGGCACGCCCAGGCGCAACACGCCAGTCGGTGGCGCGTCGGTGGCCACCAGTTCACGCAGGGCATCCATCTCGCGCAGGATCAACCGACATTGTTCATACACCCGCGTACCGATCAGCGTCGGCTTGAGGGGCTTGGTGTTGCGGTCGAACAACTCAACCCCCAGCGCCTGCTCGAAGTTCTGCACGCGACGGGTAATGGCCGGCTGGGTCAGTTGCAACGACTCGGCGGCGTGGCTGATGGACTGGCAACGAATCACTTCGACAAAGGCATCGATATCGTCAATTTTCATTTGGGCCGCACATAGAGAACAGTCATTAAGATGTGTACCAAGCATAGTTGCCGTAAGGCTGGCTGGATAGCCCACGCTGCGATCGATAACGTCTAACGCTATTCAGACCTGTTCTAAATTACCTTCAGCTATAAGCTAATCATTAAAAATTAGCATATTAACCATAAACATTATGCTTATATAAACCCATCAACCCCTCCCCGTTAACGCAGCGATGGAATTGCCATGACCCAGGCCCGACACCCCGAGAGACTCAGAGCCTTTATAGGCGCTCTGGCGGAACTGATCGACGGCAACCCACGTGAAGGCGACCTGTTGCACCGTGGCGGCAAACTGTTGGCGCAATTGGTCAGCCATGATGACTGGCTCCCCGATGAATACGCCCAACCTGACCCCGCGCGCTATCAGCAGTTCCTGCTGCACGCCGATTCGCGCCAGCGCTTCAGCATCGTCAGTTTTGTCTGGGGCCCGGGGCAAACCACGCCGATTCATGACCATCGTGTGTGGGGCTTGATCGGCATGTTGCGCGGCTCGGAATTCTCCCAGGGCTTTGAACGCGCACCCGACGGCAGGCTGATCGCCGAAGGCAAGCCCATTCAGCTGGTGCCGGGCCAGGTCGAGGCGGTGTCGCCCAAGGTCGGCGATATCCATCAGGTCAGCAATGCCCACAGCGACCAGGTGTCGATCAGCATTCATGTGTACGGCGCCAATATCGGGGCCGTGCGCCGCGCGGTGTATCAGCCCGACGGCAGCGAGAAACTGTTTATCTCCGGTTATTCCAACGCCTACCTCCCGAACATCTGGGACTTGTCCAAAGAAAAGAGCCCTGCCCTATGACCACCGTATCGAACCGCAGCTTCGCCCAGATTCGCCAGGCCCTGTTGGACCGTGAAGAAATCGCCCTGATCGACGTGCGCGAAGAAGCGCCGTTTGCCGAGTCTCACCCGCTGTTCGCGGCGAATATCCCGCTGTCCAAACTGGAGCTGGAGGTGTACTCGCGCATTCCGCGGCGTGACACCCACGTCACCGTCTACGACAACGGTGAAGGGTTGGCGCAGCGGGCCGCCGAGCGCCTGGTTGCGCTGGGCTACACCCAGGTCAGCCTGCTCGACGGTGGCCTGGACGGTTGGCGGCGTGCCGGTGGCGAGCTGTTTATTGACGTCAACGTGCCGAGCAAGGCCTTTGGCGAGCTGGTTGAAAGTGAGCGCCACACGCCGTCCCTGGCCGCCGAAGACGTGCAGGCCTTGCTCGACAGCCAGGCCGATGTGGTGGTGCTCGACGCGCGCCGCTTCGACGAATACCAGACCATGAGCATCCCCACCGGCATCAGCGTGCCCGGTGCCGAGCTGGTGCTGCGCGCCCGTGAACTGGCGCCGGACCCAGGCACGCGCATCATCGTCAACTGCGCCGGGCGCACCCGCAGCATTATCGGCACCCAATCGCTGATCAATGCCGGCGTGGCCAACCCGGTGTCGGCGCTGCGCAACGGCACCATCGGCTGGACTTTGGCCGGGCAGAAACTCGCCCACGGCCAGTCGCGCCGCTTTGCGCCGACCTCTGAAGAACACCGCCAGATCGCCGCCCAGGACGCCCGCCGCGTTGCCGACAAGGCCCGCGTCGGCCGCGCCACCCTGGCCGACTTGCAACGCTGGCAGCAGGAACCGACGCGCACCACTTACCTGTTCGATGTGCGCACCCCGGAAGAATTCGAAGCCGGCCACCTGCCTGGCGCACGCTCCACGCCCGGCGGCCAATTGGTGCAGGAAACCGACCACGTCGCCAGCGTGCGCGGTGCGCGTTTGGTGCTGGTGGATGACGATGGCGTGCGCGCCAATATGTCCGCCTCCTGGCTTGCGCAATTGGGTTGGGACGTGCACGTGCTGGACGACCTGCAACCCGCGCACTTCAGTGAAAAAGGTGCGTGGGTCGCGCCGGTGCCGGTGGCGCCGCAAGCCGAACTGATCAGCCCGCACACCTTGGCAGAGTGGTTAACCCACGGCGACACGGCGGTGCTGGATTTCACCCCAAGCGTCAATTACGTCAAGCGCCACATCCCTGGCGCCCACTGGGCCTTACGCGCGCAATTGCCCGAGGCGCTGGCCAAGGTGCCGCCCGCCGAGCGTTATGTACTGACCTGCGGCACCAGCCAGCTGGCACGCCTGGCGGTGGCCGACGTCGAGGCGCTGACCGGCAAGCCGGTGTTCCTGCTGCAAGGCGGCACCACCCACTGGATCGCCGAGCAATTGCCGTTGGAAGCCGGTGAAACCCACTTGGCTTCGCCGCGTATCGACCGCTACCGCCGACCGTACGAAGGCACTGACAGCCCCAAGGAAGCCATGCAGGCTTACCTGGATTGGGAGTTCGGCCTGGTCGAGCAACTGGCGCGCGACGCCACCCATGGTTTCTATGTGATCTGATTCACCGTTACGCCTGCCCCAGACCGGGGCAGGCCTCACCGACCCCTTTCCAGGCGGAGGTAACCCACACTTTTTCGATCTGCCTGGAATCTATCACTCATGACCTTTACCACCCCGTTCAAACGCCTGCTCCTGAGCGCCGCCCTCGCCCTCGGCCTGGTCACCAGCGCCCACGCCGACGACCTGCAGCCGCTGCGCGTAGCCAATCAAAAATCGACGATCAAGGCATTGCTGGAAGCCAGCGGCGAAACCAAAAACGTCCCCTACTCAATCCAGTGGTCGGAGTTCCCTTCCGCCTCGCCGCTGGGCGAAGCCTTAAATGCCGGCGCGGTGGATGTCGGTGCGCTCGGTGATGCACCGTATGTGTTTGCCCTGGGCGCCGGCGCCTCGCTCAAGGTGGTCAGCATCATCCACGCCGAAGGGCGCAATACCACCGCCCTGGTGGTGCCCAAGGATTCCCCGATCAAAAACGTGGCCGACCTCAAGGGCAAGAAAATCGTCACCGGGCGCGGCTCCATTGGTCACTACCTGGCGATCAAGGCCCTGGCCAGCGCAGGGCTGACGAGCAACGATGTGCAGTTTATTTTTCTGCTGCCCGCCGAATCCCGGTTGGTACTGGATAACGGTACCGTCGACGCCTGGGCCACGTGGGACCCTTACACCACGGTCGTGACCTCACAAAGCCAGGCCAGAGTTCTGGTCAGCGGCAACCAGTTGCTGAGCAACCACCTGTACTTCGCTGCCACCCGCCAGGCCATCAGCGAAAAACGCGTACAGCTGGACGATTTTGTTGCCCGCGTTGATCGCGCCTATGCGTGGGCCAACGTGCACCCCAATGAATACGCCGCCGCCCAGTCGAAAATCACCGGCCTGCCATTGGCGGTGCACGTCGAGGTGGCCAAAGACACCCATTTGAGCCCCGTCGTGATCGACGACAGCGTGATCAGCGGCCTGCAAGCTACCGCCGACACCTATCAGAAAGAAGGCCTGCTGCCCAAGCGCATCGACGTGTCCCAGGGCTTCGACAAAAGCTTTAACGCCAGCCGTTTCCCCACTTCCCAAGCATCGCGCTAAGCAAGGAGCAGCACATGAGCAAGCCAGGTCAATTGCAGCCACGCCATTTGAAGCTAGGCGCCATGGTTCACGGCGTTGGGCACGGCTGGGGCGAATGGCGCCACCCGCAAGCGCAACCGAATGCCAGCACGAATTTTGGGTTTTACAAGCAGCAGACTGAGCTGGCCGAAGGCGCCAAGTTCGACTTCGTATTCATCGCCGACAGCCTGCACATCCACGCCAAATCCAGCCCACATTACCTCAACCGTTTTGAGCCACTGACGATCCTCTCGGCCCTGGCCGCGCTGACCACGCATATCGGCCTGGTCGCCACGGTCACCGTCAGCTACAGCGAGCCCTACCAGGTGGCGCGTCAGTTTGCCTCCCTGGACCATATCAGCGGCGGCCGCGCCGGTTGGAACGTGGTCACCTCCTGGCTCAGCGGCACCGCCGATAACTTCGGCAAGGCCGAGCACCCACCGCACGCGGTGCGCTACCGCATCGCCAAAGAACACCTCAACGTGGTCAAGGGCCTGTGGGATTCCTGGGAAGACGACGCCTTTGCCTACAACAAGCAAAGCGGCGAGTTTTTCAGCCCCAGCAAACTGCATGCGCTGAACCACAAAGGCGAGTTCTTCTCGGTCAAAGGCCCGTTGAACATCGCCCGCTCGCGCCAGGGCCAGCCGGCGATTTTCCAGGCGGGTACTTCTGAGGATGGGCGCAACTTCGCGGCGGAAAACGCCGACGCGATTTTCGTGCACGTCGAGACCATTGAAGAAGCCAAAGCCTACAGCGCCGACTTGAGGCGTCGCGCCCAGGGCTTTGGTCGCGACTCCAACAGCCTGTCGATCCTGCCAGGCATCCGCCCGATTGTCGGGCGCGATGCCGCTGAGGTGGAAAGCCGCTATCAGCAGGCCGTGGCACTGGTCACCGTGGAAGACGCGATTGTCGCCCTCGGCCGCCCGTTCAATGACCATGACTTCAGCAAATACCCGCTGGACGAACCCTTCCCGGAACTCGGCAACCTGGGCGCCAACAGCCAGAAAGGCGGCTCCGAGCGCATCAAGCAACTGGCCAAGGACGAAGGCCTGACCCTGCGCGAAGTGGCGCTGCGTTTCTCGCAGCCCAAACGTGATTTTGTCGGCACTGCCGAGCAAGTCGCTGATGCGATCCAGACGTGGTTCGAGACCGGTGCCAGCGATGGTTTCATCATCAACTCGGTGCTGCCGGATGGCTTGCAGTACTTCACCGAACTGGTGGTGCCGGTGCTGCAGCAGCGCGGGCTGTTTCGCACCGAGTACAGCGGCCACACGCTGCGCGACAACCTGGGCCTGGACGTGCCGGCCAACCGCTACAGCGTGGCCGCTGAGGTCGAAGAGCAGCAGGAAGTGCTGGCATGAGCAAACATCTGAACCGACTCGCGAATGTGGGCGCTGGCTTGCCTGCGATAGCGGTCTCTGGGCATACGTTGCAGGTGGCTGACCCACCGCCATCGCAGGCAAGCCGGCTCCCACAAGGATCGGCGCATTTCGACGCCCTGCTCGACCGCCTCAGCGCCGAGCTGGCGAACACCGCGCACCTGTACGACGAAAGCGGTGCCTTCCCCCATGACAATTTCAAACGCCTGCATGACCAGGGCTTGGTCGCCCTCACCGTGCCCAAGGCCCTGGGCGGCGGCGGTGCCAGCTTGCCCCTGGCGCGCAAGGCGATCAGCGCGATTGCCAAGGGCGAGCCTTCCACCGCGCTGATCCTAGTGATGCAGTACCTGCAACACACGCGCCTGCAAGACAGCAAGACCTGGCCTGAGCACCTGCGCGTGCAAGTCGCCGAAGACGCGGTGCGCAACGGTACGCTGATCAACGCCTTGCGCGTCGAGCCCGACCTCGGTACCCCGGCGCGTGGCGGCCTGCCGGCGACCACAGCCGTGCGCACCGCCGAAGGCTGGCGCATCAGCGGGCGCAAGATCTACTCCACCGGCAGCCATGGCCTGAGCTGGTTTAGCGTGTGGGCGCGCAGTGATGACGCCGACCCGCTGGTAGGCGCCTGGCTGGTGCCGAAAAACAGCCCCGGCGTGAGCATCATCGACACCTGGGACCACCTGGGCATGCGCGCCACCTGCAGCCATGAAGTGGTGCTCGACAACGTGCTGGTGCCGCTGGACCACGCCGTCAGCGTCAGCCCCTGGAGCGCACCGCAGCCGGAGCTGGATGGCGATGGATTCCTGTGGATGTCGGTGTTGCTGTCCTCGGTGTACGACGCCGTAGCCCAAGCCGCACGGGACTGGCTGGTGCAGTGGCTGGAAGAACGCACGCCGTCTAATCTCGGCGCCGCGTTGTCGACCTTGCCGCGTTTTCAGGAGACCGTCGGCCATATCGACACCTTACTGTTTGCCAACCGCAGCCTGCTCGATGCCGCCGCCGAGGGCCACACGCCGGCGGCCAATGCGGCGCAGCTTAAATACCTGGTGACCGGCAATGCGATCCGCGCCGTTGAGTTGGCCATTGAAGCCTCGGGCAACCCTGGCCTGTCGCGCCACAGCCCGCTGCAACGCCATTACCGCGACGTGCTGTGCAGTCGCGTGCATACGCCACAAAACGACGCCGTGCTGCAAGGTGTCGGCAGAGCTGTCTTCGCCCAACGTGGCCCAAAATGAATAAGGAACGCACATGAGTCAGGTGATTATTGCCAGCCAGTTGGACGAAGATTACAACGCGTTGCTCCGCGAACGCCTCGCTTCCATCCACCCCGAAGCCCAGGTGATCGGCGTGCCGGTCGGCGTGCCCAGCGACCTGCCGCCCCAGGCCAATATCCTATTGCTGCGCCCGATCAACGTGCGCGGCTACACCGCACCGGACACCCCGCCGCCGGGCTGGCCATATGGCGCGCAGTGGGTGCACTTGGTGTCGTCGGGCATCGACTTCTACCCACAGTGGCTGTTCAACGGCCCACCCGTGACCACCTCGCGGGGCGCGGCCGCCGATAACCTCGCCGAGTTCGCCCTGGCGGCGATCTTTGCCGCGTCCAAGCACTTGCCGGCTATTTGGGTGAAGGATGCGCAGTGGAATTTCACCGCTTTGCGCCCGCTCAAGGGCACCACCTTGGGTATTCTCGGCTTTGGCGCCATCGGTAAAAGCCTTGCGCAGAAGGCCTTGGCACTGGGAATCAAGGTGGTTGCGCTGCGCCAGAGCCAGGCACCTTTTGCAGTGGACGGCGTAGACGCCGCGCGGGATATCCACGACCTGTTTGCCCGTGCTGACCACCTGGTGCTGGCGGCGCCGCTGACCGAGGCCACGCGACATATCGTCAACCGCGACGTACTCGGCAGCGCCAAGCCGGGGCTGCACCTGATCAACATCGCGCGCGGTGGTTTGCTGGACCAGGAGGCGTTGCTGGAGGCGCTGGACAACGGGCAGATCGGGCTGGCTTCGCTGGACGTGACGGAGCCGGAACCCTTGCCGGATGGGCACCCGTTGTACAGCCATGCGCGGGTGAGGTTGTCGCCGCATACCTCGGCGATTTCGACCAACAGCAAAGAGGAGATTGCCGATACGTTCCTGGCGAATCTGGAGCGGTATGTGAGCGGTTCGCAGTTGGCCAATCTCGCTAACCTTTGAGCCGAACCTCAATTAAAATGTGGGAGCTGGATTGCCTGCGATAGCCATAGGTATTTACGCATCTTTTTATGGGTTGAATTCTTTGGTTGTCGCGGGGGGCGCTGGGTGCATATCCGTTATTTGGGTAACGGCGGCTATGGGTTCCGCTCTTACAGCGGGTCACTTTTGGAAAAGAGCCCCAAAAGTAACCAAAAGGGCTCTTGCCCCACCACTCGGCACCTCGCCTAGGCTCGGTGTGCCCTCACTCCGGCTTTGGAGCGGGGGCCGCCGCCATGGGCCATCCTTGGCCCATCGCGGCTAAACCGGCGTCCTGCCGGTTTACCCCCGCTCCAAAGCCTGCGTTCGGCCAGCGTGGTTTAACGGGGCGCCTAAGATCAAGATCAAAAGCAAAAGCAAAAGCACGGCGGCCTAGTAGCCGACCTGAGTGGTTAGATCAACAGCAAAACCGAGGCGGCCTGACAGCCGACCTGATATTTGAAACTGAACTCAATCTAATGTGGGAGCTGGCTTGCCTGCGATGCAGACACCTCGGTCCATCAAGTACACCGAGTTGATGCCATCGCAGGCAAGCCAGCTCCCACAGAAAAGCAGAGCACTGCGGTGCTGGCAGCTAAACTCGCTCCCACATTGGGATCTCAGTACATCAGGCAGAGAGTGTACTGCCGTGCTTTTGCCTTGCTTTTGCTTCAACCACTCAGGTCGGCTACTAGGCCGCCGTGCTCTTGCTTTTGATCTTGATCTTAGGCGCCCCGTTAAACCACGATGGCCGAACGCAGGCTTGAATCCGTGGGTAACCCGGCAGGACGCCGGGTTAGCCGCGATGGGCCAAGGATGGCCCATGGCGGCGGCCCACGGATTCAAGCCGGAGTGAGGGCATGCCGAGCCTAGGCGAGGCACCGAGTGGTGGGGCAAGAGCCCTTTTGGTTACTTTTGGGGCTCTTTTCCAAAAGTGACCCGCCGTAAGGGCGGAACCAATAGCCGCCGTTACCGCAGCAACGGATATGTACTCATATCTACCTAAAAACCCCGTCAAAAGCTTAGCGCAACACAAAAACTTGCGTAGATACCTATGCTGCGAGCGGTGGGTCAACTGAGACTATGCCAACTGACTTACCGCTATCGCAGGCAAGCCAGCTCCCACAGTTGTTTTGTGTCAGTGAATTAGCAGCCGCCAGCCAGGCGTTCACGCAAGAACTCCACCAGCGCCTGCACCGGCCTCGAGCTTTGCCGGTGCTGCGGGTAAACGGCCGACAGGGTCAGGGCTTCGGGGGCGAAGTCTTCCAGAAGCGTGACCAAACGCCCATCCTTCAAGGCGTCAGCAACGATGAACGTCGGCAAGTAGGTGACGCCCAGGCCGGCAATGGCCGTGTCGCGCAACAGCTCGCCGTTATTCACACGCATGCGCCCGCTGACATTCACCGATTGCAGCTTGCCCTTGGTCTGGAACCGCCATTGCACCTGGCGGCCGTGGCCGTAGGGCAGGCAGTCGTGGGCGGCCAGATCTTCGGGTTTGAGCGGCGTGCCGCGCAAGGCCAGGTACTCGGGGCTGGCGCAGTACACCCGCTGCACGCTGGCGATGCGCCGGGCGATCAGGGTGGAGTCTTCGAGGGTCCCGATGCGCAGCACCAGGTCGTAACCCTCGCCGATCAGGTCCACGGGGCGGTCGCTGAGATCGACTTCCACCGACACATGCGGGTGGCGCTGCAGGAATGACGGCAACAGGCAGCCCAGGTGAGCCATGGCAAACGACAACGGCGCGCTGAGGCGAAGGGTGCCACGCGGCTCGCTGTTCTGGCCGGCGATGCCCTGCTCCACTTGCTCGACTTCACTGAGCAGGCGCAAGGCCGATTCGTAGTAACTCTGGCCGAGTGGCGTGACGTCCAGGCGACGCGTGGAGCGGTTGAGCAGGCGCACGCCGAGGCGGTCTTCCAGCTGGATCAGGCGGCGGCTGACAAATTGCTTGGACAGGCCCAGTTGCTCGGCGGCGGCGGTGAAGCTGCCGGACTCCATGACCTGGCAGAACAGGCGCATGTCTTCGAAAGGGTTCATTGTCGCTTCTCGGTGGACATTTTGCTGATTTATAACCGGTCAGTCATAGCACCACAAATCAAATGTGGGAGCTGGCTTGCCTGCGATGGCGCAGTGTCAAACAACAGTGATGTCGACTGACACTGCGCCATCGCGGGCAAGCCCGACTCCCACAGGGTTCGGTGCCCTACCTGTCGAGTTACTTGGCCGTAAACGCCGAGTAGCTGTTCATGAGGTTGCGGTAGTTGGGAATGCGCGGTGACAGCAGGTTGGCCAGGCCTTCCATGTCGTTGCGCCAGTCGACTTGCAACTCGCAAGCCACCGAAAACCAGTTCACCAAGTGTGCACCGGCCGCGCTCATGCGCGCCCACGACGCACGTTGCACGGCTTCGTTGAAGGTGCCGGAGGCGTCAGTCACCACGAACACTTCAAAACCTTCCGCCAACGCGGCCAGAGTTGGGAAGGTCACGCAAACATCGGTGACCACACCGGCAATCACCAATTGCTTCCGCCCGGTGGCTTTCACTGCCTTGACGAAATCTTCGTTGTCCCAGGCATTGATCTGGCCAGGACGCGGGATGTACGGCGCGTCCGGGAACAGCTCTTTCAGTTCCGGCACCAGCGGGCCGTTGGGGCCGGTTTCAAAACTGGTGGTGAGAATGGTCGGCAGCTTGAAGAACTTGGCCACGTCGGCCAGGGCCAGCACGTTGTTCTTGAATTCGTTGGGCGAGAAATCCTGCACCAGGGAAATCAGGCCGGTCTGGTGATCCACCAACAGCACCACGGCGTCGTCTTTGTTCAAGCGTTTGTAAGTCATGGGTCAGCTCCTTTGGGGGGTTAATCAGAAGGCAAAGCACGAGCAGCCAAACGCTCCCCAGAAACCCTGGAAGTCGCTGACCGGCGCGCTGGAAAGGCGCGCCTTCTCGTGGCTATGGGCATGCACGCCACACGGGCCGCTGCATTGATGGACTTGGGCTTGCAACGGCGAGCTTGGGCGCCAGTGGCCCGGCACCTTGACCACCGGCGACCAGTCCGGCAGCACCGGCACGCACGGTGGTGCTAAACCTTCGAAGTCGCCGGCGCCGTACACCACCTTGCCGCCGACCACGGTCAGCACCGATTCGATCCACTTGATGGCCTCTTCATCGACACTGAAAAAGTCCGCCGAGAGTGCGGCGACGTCCGCCAACTGGCCGACCTTGATCTGGCCCTTCTTGCCCTGCTCCGAGGAGAACCAGGCACTGCCGTGGGTGAACAGCTCCAGCGCGGTGAGGCGCGGCAGGCCTTCGGCGTGCAGTTCCAGGCCGCCGACGGTGCGGCCGCTGACCATCCAATACAGCGAGGTCCACGGGTTGTAGCTCGATACCCGCGTGGCATCGGTGCCCGCCCCGACCGGCACGCCTTCGGCCAGCATGCGCTTGATCGGTGGCGTGGCCTCGGCAGCCTTGGCGCCGTAGCGCCCGACAAAGTATTCACCCTGGAACGCCATGCGGTCCTGGATCGCAATCCCACCGCCCAGGGCGCGCACGCGCTCGATGTTATGGGGCGTGATGGTTTCGGCGTGGTCGAAAAACCACGGCAGGCCATTGAACGGAATATCGCGATTAACCTTCTCGAACACGTCGAGCATGCGTGAGATGGATTCGTTGTACGTAGCGTGCAGGCGGAACGGCCAGCGCTGCTCCACCAAGTGGCGCACCACCGGCTCCAGCTCCTGCTCCAGGGTCAGCGGCAGGTCGGGACGTGGTTCGAGGAAGTCTTCGAAGTCCGCCGCCGAAAACACCAGCATCTCGCCAGCGCCGTTGTGGCGCAGGTAGTCATCGCCCTGGTGCAGGGTGACGCTGCCGGTCCAGTGCTTGAAATCGCTGAGTTCTTCCTTGGGCTTCTGGGTGAACAGGTTGTAGGCGATGCGCACCGTCAGCTGTTCGTCTTTGGCCAGTTGCTCGATCACCGCATAGTCATCGGGATAATTCTGGAAACCACCGCCGGCATCGATGGCACTGGTAAGGCCCAGGCGATTGAGTTCACGCATGAACTGGCGGGTTGAGTTGACCTGATAGTCCAAGGGCAATTTCGGGCCTTTGGCCAAGGTTGCATAGAGGATCATCGCATTAGGCCGCGCCACCAGCATGCCGGTGGGGTTGCCGTGGCTGTCGCGCACGATCTCGCCGCCTGGCGGGTTCGGCGTGTCCTTGGTATAGCCGGCCACACGCAGGGCGGCGCGGTTGAGCAAGGCGCGGTCGTACAGGTGCAACACGAACACCGGCGTGTCCGGCGCGGCCTGGTTCAACTCTTCCAGGGTCGGCATGCGCTTTTCGGCGAACTGGAATTCGTTCCAGCCACCGACCACGCGCACCCATTGTGGCGTCGGCGTTCGGTCGGCCTGCTCCTTGAGCATGCGCAACGCGTCGGCCAGGGACGGCACGCCCTCCCAGCGCAGTTCGAGGTTGTAGTTCAGCCCGCCACGGATCAGGTGCAGGTGTGAGTCGTTGAGGCCGGGGATCACGGTGCGGCCTTTGAGGTCGATGACCTGGGTGCCATTGCCCCGCAAGGCCATGGCCTCGCCGTCCGTGCCGACCGCCACAAAACGGCCCTGATGGATGGCGACGGCGGTGGCGCGCGGGTTTTCACGGTTCACGGTGTGGAACTGACCATTGAACAGAATCAGATCGGCGCTCATAGGGTTTCCTTGACAGAGGCTTCAAGCCAGGGGGCGAACAGGCGAGTGGCGGCCGGCATCAGCAGGTAGACCACCAGCAGTACGATGGTCAGGGTGACCAGAAAGGTCGCGACCACGTAGTTGGAGAGGAACGGATGCAGGCGCAGCACCGGGCCCCAGATGATCGGGATCAACAGGGTCAGCGGCAGGATGACAAACAGGGTCACCACTGCCTGTTTCCAGCGTGGCGGCTTGGCGGCGGCATCGGCCAGCGGCGCAAACCAGAACTCGTTGACCGCGCCGACTTCGGTCTGGTCGCCGTCGGCGAGCATCGGCGTTGCCTCGTTGATGAGGTCCAGGCGCTGCGGCGAGTTCAGCCAAGCTTTGAGGTCATCGGCCGAGCGATAGCGCAGTACGCACGTGAACAGCGCCAGCCCGCCTTGCTTGCTGCGTACCACGTCGACGCCGAGGTGGCCCGGGCGCTCACCGGCAATGCGCACGATGCGCCGCAGCCAAGCTTCGTAGTCGGCTTCAAACCCCGGTTTTATGCGGTGCTTGACCACCAGGGTCACGACCTCGTCCGGCCCGCCTTGCGCTGTTGAGTCCATCGTGCCCTTCCCCTGGATGCGTGAGCGTTCGCGCTAGTGTGCGACGGCCCGATTCAGAAAAATTGCATGTATGTGCTCAGCACAAGAGATGCCGACAGCGGTCTACACTGGGCTTTCATTCACCGGTAAGGTGGGTGAAAACCAGCGCCCATCGACCACGGATATCGATCATGGCTCAACCAGCAGCTGCAACCGGAACGCTGTGTGCCCAGCGGGAACAACGGGTCAAGCAATTGATTCTCGCCAACCTTGCCCAACCCCTGGAAGTGACGGAACTGGCGCGCGCCTGTGAGCTGTCGCGCAGCCATTTCTCCCGGGCGTTCAAACGCACCACCGGTGTGGCGCCCCAGGAATGGATTCGCCAACAACGCATCAAGCAGGCCAAGCTGCTGATCATCGGCTCCGCCCTGAGCCTGACGCAAATCAGCCAAGAATGCGGGTTCTGCGACCAGGCGCACTTTTGCCACCTGTTCAGCCGCAGCGAAGGCGTGAACCCGCTGACCTGGCGCAAGCTGCAACTGCGCTATCGCCATCACCTCAGGACGGCACAGCTGGCTATTGTCAACCCTATAGAGACAGTCATTCAGACTTAAGCTTCTTAATCAACCTTTCGATAACCAGTAATCTTCTCCTCACACCGAAGCCCTGCATCTCGCAGCAACGCTTCCCTTGAGGAGAACATCCCATGCTGACCCTTCGCAAAGCCTCGGAACGCGGCGCCGCCAATCACGGTTGGTTGAAGTCGTTCCACACCTTCTCGTTCGCCAGTTACTGGAACCCCAAGGAACAGGGGTTTTCCGACCTGTTGGTGATCAACGATGACCGCGTCGCGGCCGGTAAAGGCTTCGGCCAGCACCCGCACCGTGACATGGAGATTTTCTCCTATGTGCTCGACGGCGCCCTGGAACACAAGGACACCCTGGGCACCGGTTCGGTGATTCGCCCCGGCGATGTACAACTGATGAGCGCCGGCAGCGGCGTGGCCCACAGCGAGTTCAACCACAGCCAGAGCCTGGGCGTGCACTTCCTGCAAATCTGGATTGTGCCGAATGTGGTCGGCGCCGAGCCACGCTATCAGCAGGAGCACTTCAGCGCGGCGCAGAAACGTGGGCGCTTGCAGTTGATCATCTCGCCGGACGGCGCCGAAGGCTCACTGAGTGTTCGCCAGGATGCACGGGTGTATGCCGGGCTGTTCAACGGCGACGAAACCGCGACCCTGGACCTGCCGCCCGACCGCCACGTGTACATCCACGTGGCCCGGGGCAGCGTTGAAGTCAACGGCCAGCGCTTGCAGGAAGGCGACGGCGCCCGGGTGCGCAATGAACGGCAGATCCGCCTGAGCCATGGCGAGAATGCCGAGGTGCTGGTATTCGACCTGCGCCCTCAGGAACTGCCGCAGATGCCATGACCGTCGCCACGATAGCCCTCAAAACGGGCTATCGCTGGCATCGATAGTCACCATCAGCGCAATGAAGTTCTCTTAAAAAATCCAACGCGTACCATCAAACCCATGCCAAACGGCACCCCACTAGAACACTCGGAGCACACCACCATGAAACGCCAACTCTTGCTTAGCCTCGCTTTCTCGGTACTTGCTGCAAACGCTTTTGCTCACCCGGTTGTCGCTGAAGGCGGCGCGGATCGCCTGCAAGGTAACCACGTAGCAGAAGGTGGTTCTGACCGTCTGCTGGAACGTCGTGTTGCTGAAGGTGGCGCTGATCGTCTGCAGGAACGTGGCCTGGCTGAAGGTGGCGCTGATCGCCTGCAGGAACGTGGCCTGGCTGAAGGCGGTGCTGATCGCCTGCAAGAACGTGGTCTGGCTGAAGGCGGTGCCGATCGTCTGCAAGAACGTGGCCTGGCCGAAGGCGGTGCGGATCGTCTGCAAGGCAACAACGCATAACCCCGCCATGTTCGCGGGGCACCCCAAACCGGCCTGATCAGCCGGTTTTTTTTCGTCCAGGATTCAGCGCAGGTCGCGGTCTACCCACAGCACTGCCTTGCCGATCTGTTGCCGCGCTTCGATGCGCGCATGGACATGCTGCACCGTCTCCAGGGTGTAATGGCCCTCGATCGCGACGCTCAGTGATCCCTCCAGCATCGCCGCGAATACCGCATTGGCGCGCCGTTGCACAGTTGCGCCATCGATCATGTGATCGGCCAGCCGGGGCCGGGTTAGAAACAATGAACCCGCCTCGCCCAACTCAATCGGGTCCAGGTCGGTCAGCGAGCCGGACACGTTGCCGTAATTAACGATCAACCCACGTGTGCGACAGGCGCGCAAACTTTCGCGCAAGGTGTTCTTACCCAGCGAATCAAACACCACGTCCACCCCTTGCCCGCCTGTGGCTTGCAGGACCTGATCGGCAAACCGGTCATACGTCCAGGCCTGGTGTGCACCGCGCTGCAGGGCAATCGCACATTTCTCCTCGGTACTGCCGGTGGTAAACACCGTGGCCCCCAACCGCCGCGCCATTTGCACCAGTAATTGCCCAATGCTGCCGGACGCTGCGTGCACCAGGCAGGTGCTGCCCGCGTGCAACCGGGCCACGTCGTCAATCAGGTAGTGCGCCGTGCAGCCCTGGAACATCGCCGCAGCGGCTTGATCGAAGCTGATCTCGCTGGGAATCTGCGCAATTTTGTCGGCGGGCACATTGGCGTACTCGGCATAGGCGCCCCAGGCAATGCACCAGGCCACGCGGTCGCCGACGGCCAGATGGCTCACGCCCGGGCCGACTTCCACCACCACACCGGCGCCTTCCATGCCCAAGGTGCACGGCAGGCGCACCGGGTACGTCGCCGAGTTGGCGTACTTGCCTTGGCGCGTATGAATGTCCATGAAATTGATCCCGGCGCAGGCCACTTTGACCAACACATGCCCCGCCGTGACCTGGGGTTTGGCAACGTCGTGGCGCAATTGGGAGACTTCGGGACCGCCGTAGGCTTGCAGGGTAATGGCTTTCATCGGGGAACAACTCCGTTTGCACTGGGAAGCAGCCATGGTAAAAGGACTTCTTCGGTTGGAAAATTCCCGAATACCTCCCAGGCTCTGTGCGGAAATAACCCGATGTTCGATTGGCAGGATCTGTATTACTTCACCGTTTTGGCCCGCACCCAGTCGCTGTCGGCGGCCGCTCGCGAGTTGCAGGTGGAACACGCCACCGTCGGGCGGCGGGTCGACGCACTGGAAAAGGCCTTGGGCGTGAAGCTCGTCGACCGCCTGCCACGCAGCCGGCCGCTCACCGCCCAAGGCCTGGCGCTGGCCCAAGTCGCGGCAGGCATGGGCGAGATGGCCACCGAGGTGCTGCGCCTGTCACGGGTCGCCTCCATCGAACTGGCCGGCACGGTGCGGGTCAGTTGCCCGCCGTCCATCGCCAACCACTGCATCGCGCCCCACGTCGCCAGGCTGCGCGCCGACTACCCGCAGTTGAACCTGGTGCTAATGCCCTCCACGCAACTGGCCGCGCTGGACAAGGGCGAAGCCGATATCGCCTTGCGCACCGTGCGCCCCGACGAAGAGGCACTGGTGCGCCGCAAAGTCGGCGTGGTGCGCTTCGGTCTGTATGCCGCGCCGGCATTCAACCCGCTGCCTGCCAGCCAATGGACATTCATCGCCTACGACAACAGCCGCGATCACCTGCCGCAACAGGCGTGGCTGCACCAACTGCGCGGCCAACGCCCGATCGTGTTTGCCGCCAGCGACCTGATCACCCAGCAAATGGCCGCCCGCGCGCATGTCGGCGCGGTGGTATTGCCAACGCTGGTAGGCGATCACGACCCGTTGCTGGCCCGATTGCCTACGGCCAGCGACGGGCCGATGCGCGATATCTGGCTGACGGTGTACCCCGATATACGCCGCTCGCCATCGGTGAAAGTGGTGATGGAGTTTCTGGTGGCGTGCATCGAAGGTGAGGCGCAGTTGCGGCGTTGAATCAGTACGACGTGGCGAGGAATTTCTTGCGATACGCCGCCGGCAGCATCCCTACGCGCTGTTGGAACAGGCGGCGAAACGAATTGCTGTCTTCATACCCGACCGCATAGGTGATGCTTTCAAGGGTCATGCGCGTCGACTCGAGCATCTGCTTGGCGCGCTCCAGGCGCAGGGTTTGCACATAGGCGATTGGCGTGTAGCCAGTCGCCTCCTTGAACCGCCGCTTGAAATTGCGTACGCCAAAACCAAAACGCCGGGCCACATCATCAATCACCAGCGCTTGGGCAAACTGCTGCTCCAGCCAATGCTGCACCCGTAGGATCTCACCGTCGCCATGGCTCTTGGGCAACGACCACATGGCGTACACCGACTGCTCGGTACGCACGTTGTCGATCAACAAATATTTGCCACAGGTATGCGCCAGCTCCGGTGAACCGAAGCGGCGGATCAGGTGCAGCATCAGGTCCATCGCCGCACTGGCGCCACCGCACGTAATCACACGGTTTTCTTCGCAGAGAATCTGCGCGTCTTCCAGGACCACGTCTGCGTAACGCCGTCGGAACAACTCAGCAAACGCCCAGTGGGTGGTGGCGCGCAGGCCGCGCAACAGGCCGCTCTCCGCCAGCAAAAACGCCGCCGTGCACATCGACGCCAACACAGCTCCCTGAGCATGCTGCTCGCGCAACCAAGGCGCGTATGCGGGAAAAGTCGGCAAAGCTTGTTTGAGGGTAAACAGAAAGCCGGGGACCAGGATCAAGTCGGTCTGGCGGACCTGCGCGGTCGAGCACGCTACCTGCAAGCGCTGCCCGCCCCAAGCGTCTACGGCCTGGCCGTCGAGGGACGCGACCACGATTTCAAACTGAGGCGTGTCAGCAAACAGGTTGGCAGCGCTGAGCATCTCCAGCGCCAGGGTGGCGCTGGCGGCAGAACAATGATCGACCAGGAGCAAGGTAATGTGCATAAAGGAGCGCCCCTTTGCGCTTTTCGCATGTAATAAGTCATTTGCGCACCTACCTTAGCCGATTCCACGCCCTTACAGTGCTGCCACTGATCAACTGCCTGGCGCGTTTATGAATCTCTGGTTTCGATTGCTGTTCATGCTGTCCCGTCGCCCCTGGCGCAAGCCCGCCCATGGCCTGGACACCACCGTGGTGCGCATGCGGGTGTGGCCGCTGGACCTGGATATCAACCGGCATGTCACCAACGGCCGGTATTTCTCGCTGGCGGACGTTGCGCGGATGGATTTTGTACTGCGCACCGGCGCGTTTCGCGTGGCCCTGCGCAATAAGGCACTGCCGATCGTGGGCGATACCTGGGGCAAGTTTCGCCGCGAGCTGAAGCTGTTCGAAGCGTTTGAGGTACACACCCGCATGCTTGGCTGGGACCACAAGTGGAGCCTGATGGAGCACCGTTTCGTCAGCAAAGGCCGGGTGGTTGGGGTGGTGGTGATGCGCGGGCTGTTTCGTTCAGCCAAAGGCACCCTACCCCCAGCAGATTTTGTGCGGGAGCTGGGCTTGGTCGAGGCGTCACCGGCTATGCCGCAGTGGCTCAGCGACTGGGCAAAGAGCTGTGATGATATGAGTGTGCAGTTGCGGGAAGAGGAGCAGGTTTGAAGTCAAGGCGCTGACGCGGACTGCCCGGCACTGACCGGCTCCAACCCATCTGAGCGGCGAAGCGGCTCCAATAGAGGCCACTGCGCGCTTACTCATAGAGCGCGGTGTCAGGCTTTAGGGCCGCTTCGCGCCCCAACGCGGGGCAAGCCCGCTCGCCACAACTGCCCCGCTTGCGACAAAGAGGGGTTTCAGGCCTGCAGATCGGCCAGCCCCAGATGCTCGCGCAGCGTCGAGCCTTCATACGCGGTGCGAAACAACCCTTTGCGCTGCAAATGCGGAATCACACTTTCGACAAATTCGGTAAACGACCCCGGCAAATAGCCCGGTGAAATCACAAACCCATCGCACCCGCCCTGCTCGAACAGCTGCGCCAACTGGTCGGCGATCTGCGCCCCGGTGCCCACCAGTTGTGGCACGCGCACGCTGCTGGCGAACAGTCGGCCAAGTTGTTCCAGAGTGGTTTGCGGGCCTTGCATCAGCAGTTTTTCGGCAGCCGCCGCATGGATCAGCGGCGACTGGGCGATCTGGGCCAAGGTGGCCGACAGCGGGAATGGCGACAGGTCCACATTGAGTTGCGAAGCCAGTGTGACCAGCCCCAACTCGGGCCGCGCGAGGGCGTTGTGCTGGTCGCGCTTGGCCCGCGCTTCGGCCTCGCTGCCGCCAATAAACGGCATCACCGCCGTCAGCACCTTGCAGCTGTCGGCATCGCGCCCTTGCTGCACCACTTGGGCGCGCACGTCATCGCGAAAGGCGCGCATGGCCGCCAAGTGCGGGTGAATGGTGAAAATCGCTTCGGCCCAGCGCGCACCAAACCGCCGACCGCGCCCGGACGAACCCGCCTGGATCAGCACCGGCCGGCCCTGGGGCGTGCGCGGAATATTCAGCGGCCCTTCAACCTTGAACCACTCGCCGTGGTGCTGCACCGACGTAATCAACGCCGGGTCGGCGAGCACGCCACGCTCGCGGTCCAGCTTGAGCGCGTCCTTGCCCCAGCTGTTCCAGAGTTTCAGCGCGACGTCCACAAACTCATCAGCGCGGTCGTAGCGCAGGTCGTGTTCCAGGTGCTTGTCCTTACCGAACAGGCGCCCTTCGCTGTCGTTCATCGAGGTGACGATGTTCCATGCCGCGCGGCCCTTGGACAGGTGGTCGAGGGTGGCAAACTCGCGGGCGATATGTGCCGGTTCGTAGTAGGTGGTGGAGCGCGTCGCGCCCAGGCCCAGCTTGCGGGTCTGGCCTACCAGATAAGACAGAATCGGTAACGGGTCCAGGCGCGTGGCGTCCTGGGCGCCGTAGCGCAAGGCGAACTCACGGGAGCCGCCCATTTGGTCGCCGACGGCCAGGCGGTCGGCGAAGAACAGGAAGTCGAACAGGCCCTCTTCCACCACCTTGGCGATGCGTGAGTAGTAGTCGGGGTCGAGGTAATTGCCCACGGTTTCAGGGTGGCGCCACACGGCGTGGCTGTGCACCACGGGGCCGCTCAACAGGAACGCCGATAGGTGGATTTGGCGGCTCGTGGTCATGGAAGGCCTTAGCAGGGAGACTTAAAAGATTCAGCCTTAAACGTTATATTGATATTTAGGCATTATGAAAGAACGATATAATTCTATGGATATGCCCCATTCATCGAAACGCAGTAAAAGCGCCCTAAGCTCAGACCGAAAGAGTATTTATCGAATGCTTTTTACAACTTTAAGCTTGGCCATATTTCGCTGAATATCGAGCGCGCCATGTCTATTCGCCGCCCCCTCGTTGTTGTCCTCGGGTTGTTGGCTTTTTCGATCGCGGCCAGTGCTGAGGCCCAGGAAACCGTGCGCATCGGTTACCAGAAATCCTCAACCCTGATCACTCTGCTGAAAACCCAGGGCACCCTGGAAAAAGCCCTCAAGGCCGACAATATTGGCGTGAGCTGGCACGAGTTTCCCAGCGGCTTGCCGCTGCTCGAAGCGCTGAACGTGGGCAACGTCGACATCAGTGCCGACGTGGCCGACACCGTGCCGATCTTCGCTCAGGCCGCCCAAGCCAAACTCACCTACTTCGCCCAGGAGGCGCCCTCGCCTTCAGCCCAGGCCATCGTGGTGCGCAAGGACTCGCCGATCCAACAGTTGGCGGATTTGAAAGGCAAGAAAATCGCGGTCACCAAGGCCGCCGGCACTCACTATTTACTGATCGCCGCGCTGGCCAAAGCAGGTTTGGCGTTCTCGGATATCGAGCCGGCCTACCTGTCGCCGGCAGATGGCCGCGCGGCCTTCGAAAACAACAAGGTTGACGCCTGGGTCACCTGGGAACCCTTCCTCACCAGCGTGCAGCGTCAACTGCCGACCCGCACCCTGGCGGACGGCGCCGGCCTCGCCAGCTACAAGCGTTATTACTTGACCGGCACGCCCTACGCCAAGGCGCATCCCGAGGTGTTGAAGGTGGTGTATGCGCAATTGGAAAAAGCCGGCCAGTGGGTGAAAACCAACCCGCAGGACGCGGCGAAAGTGCTCGGCCCGCTGTGGGGCAACCTGGACGTGGCCACGGTTGAAGCCGCCAATGCGCACCGCAGTTATGAAGTGCAACCGGTGACGGTGGATCAGTTGGGGGAACAGCAGAAGATCGCGGACGCATTCTTCAAGGCCGGGTTGTTGCCCAAGGCAGTGGATGCCAAGGATGTGCAGACTTGGAAGCCCTGAGGTCTATCGACAGGCCTCATTCTTCAAGCGCGACTTGTTATAAAACCTATCGCCAATTGTTCTGATTACCTGTCAATTATCACAGTAGACGCCCCCTGCGAGTCTTTTTAGGCTGTCGTGGTAAACCCATCATGCAAGGAGCATCCCATGGCAATCGTCGAAACTTACAAAGGTTATCAAATTGAAGAAGGGCTAACGGGGGGCCGTTACGACAGCAATAACAACCTGGTTGATCAGGTCAAGGCTTACACCACCATAAGCCCTACTGGAAAGAGAAACAGCATAACCAAAGACACGCTAGCTAGCGCGAAGAAATACATTGATGACGCAATCTCGCCGCCGCCTCCTCCTGCCGGCCGTCCCTTTTAATAAGCGAACGTACTAAATGCGTCGCGAATGATCATGGAAGGAGAAAAAGCTCATTTGGCAACCCTACCGGGTGGCCGCAAAAAGGGCTTTCTCTCCTTGCGATCAGGTCACCGAGCATGATTTTCGCCATCCACGCGCGCTACATTGCCGATGCCACCGAGTGTCTCGCCGCTTGGATGTGCAACTGTTGCAGAACCGCTGACCACACAAAGTCGGCTTTCCAGAGGCTTGACGGATTAGCGAGCGGGTAAACAAGCCGTCCAGGAAGTGGTACAACAGGTGCCCTTGCCCACCCTTCCTGGAGGCCGCCGCTCATGACGTCCAAGCTCGAACAACTCAAGCAATTCACCACCGTGGTCTGCGACACCGGCGACCTCGAAGCCATCAGCCGCCTGCGCCCGGTGGACGCCACCACCAACCCGTCGTTGCTGCTTAAAGCCGCCGCCATCCCGGAATACGCCGAGCTGCTGCGCAATGCCGTGAACCTGTCCAAAGGCGACGTGGGCCTGGCCTGCGATCACTTTGCGGTGTCGGTGGGTGCCGGCATTCTGAAGGTGATTCCGGGGCGCATCTCCACCGAAGTCGACGCGCGTCTGTCCTTCGATGAAGACGCGCTGTGGGCCAAAGCCAACCAATTAATCGCCCTGTACGACCAGGCCGGCATCAGCCGCGACCGTGTGCTGATCAAGCTGGCCTCCACCTGGGAAGGCATCCGCACCGCCGAACGCCTGGAAAAGGCTGGCATCCAGACCAACCTCACCTTGCTGTTCTCCTTCGCCCAGGCCGTGGCCTGCGCCGATGCGGGGGTGTTTTTGATCTCGCCGTTCGTGGGCCGCATCTACGACTGGTACCGCAAAAACACCGGCCTGGACTACACCGGCGTTGATGACCCGGGCGTGCAGTCGGTAACGCGCATCTACAACTACTACAAGGCCAACGCCATTGAGACGGTAGTGATGGGCGCGAGCTTTCGCACCCTCAGCCAGATCGAAGAGCTGGCCGGTTGCGACCGCCTGACCATCAGCCCCGACTTGCTGCAAAAACTCGATGAGGATAACGGCCCCCTGGAACGCAAACTGCTGCCGGGCGCCGAAGGCGAAGCGCGTCAGCAATTGACCGAAGCGCAGTTCCGTTGGGCGTCGAATGAAGATGCGATGGCCACAGAGAAACTGGCGGAAGGCATTCGACAGTTTGCGCGGGATCAGGAGAAGTTGGAGGCGGTGTTGGCTGCGCTTTAACAGCGCACCATGACCCGTGTGGCGAGGGCGCTCAGAACGGCCCCTTCGTCATCACC
Organism: Pseudomonas sp. ArH3a; assembly: GCF_022648765.1. NCBI lineage: Bacteria > Pseudomonadati > Pseudomonadota > Gammaproteobacteria > Pseudomonadales > Pseudomonadaceae > Pseudomonas > Pseudomonas sp. ArH3a. The sequence continues at coordinate 2,815,120 of NZ_CP080330.1, read as the reverse complement.
CGCTCATCAATAAACCCGCGCAACATGCCAATCCGTTGCATCTAGGCGTCACTCAGGCAACTCACCCGTGACCCGCACCTGCGCCGCTGCTTGAGCCAGGCCGCTTGCCCGTCCACCCATGGCCATGAAGTGCTTGTTCAGGCCGTAGAGCAACGCCATCGTTACGTCCTGGTCATTGAGATTGCGGTTGGCGCAGATGGCGATCTCGTCAGCGGCCTTGGCCTTCGTGCAATCAAAACTGGCGGCTTGGCTTGAAAGGCTGAGCATCCGTGTGCAAATACCGGTGAAGAGTGCGGGTTTGATCAATGAACATGGCATCGGCAATCGGCTCCGGGAGGCATTGGCAAACGGCGGCCTTATAGATAGGCCCGCCGCCGCCAAACACGCTCTCGGAAACGACTCGCGCTTAGTTGCGCTCGCCCAACACACGGGCTGCCAACGCACCCAGTATCCCGCCCACGATCGGCGCCAGCCAGAACAGCCAGAGTTGCGAAATGTACTCGCCCCCGGCCACCAGCGCTGGCCCGGTGCTGCGAGCCGGGTTGACGGAGGTGTTGGTGACGGGGATTAGGACCAGGTGAATCAAGGTCAGTGCCAGGCCGATGGCGATCGGCGCAAAACCGGCCGGCGCACCCGGCGCAGTCACCCGCATGATGATCAGGACAAAGAAGAACGTGGCGATCACTTCTGCCAGCAGCGCGGCAAACAAGTCGAACTTGCCTGGGCTGAGCGGGCCATAACCGTTGGCGGCAAAACCGCCCGCCGAAAAATCCGGTTGCCCGTTGGCGATCTCGAACAGTGCCGCAGCGGCAACCGTCGCGCCAAGCACCTGCACCGCAATGTACGGCAGCACATCAACGCTGCGAACACGACGCCCCACCCATAAGCCGATCGTCACCGCCGGGTTGAAATGCCCGCCGGAAATGCCACCCACCGCGTAAGCCATGGTCAGCACGGTGAGACCAAACGCAAGGGAAACACCGACAAAACCAATGCCCAACCCTGGGTATGCCGCGGCCAGAATGGCGCTGCCACAGCCGCCGAACGTTAGCCAGAAGGTACCTAGAAACTCTGCGGTCAAACGTTTTTGCACAATCGACTCCATTGCATTCCAAGTGCCACGCCTCTTGTTCAAGGTCGTGGCAATTGCCGTCACCACGGGATGTGGCAGGCCCGGCGCGACGGTAGCAATGGGCAACAAAACGCCCTGTAGGAATTGTCTTTAATCTGTGCCGATTTTTCGCGTCAGCTACGCGCCACACCCTGGCCATACCGATGAATCGCCAGGCAGTACCCAATCAACGCCACCGCCGCCAGCGCCCCACCTGCCGCGCCGATCCAGGCGAAGCCGAAGTGGCTGCCGACCCAGCTGCCCATCAGGGCGCCGCCGCCGATGCCGATGTTGTAGATGCCGGAGAACATCGCCATGGCCACGTCGGTGGCGTCCGGTGCCAGCACCAGAACCTTGGATTGCATGGCCAGGCCAAAGCCCATGATCGCCATGCCCCAGAACACGCTCAGGCCGACGAGGTATGACTCGGCGCCGCTCAAGGGCAGCATCAGCGCCAGGCACGCGGCGAGCAGGAACACCGCGCTGACCACGAAGAGGTGCGGGTTGAAGCGGTGCACGAGGCTGAACAGCAGCGAGCCGATGATGCCCGCGCCGCCGAACACCAGTAGAAACAGGGTCACCACATTGCCACTCAGGCCGGCAACGCCTTCGACAAAGGGTTCGATGTAGCTGTAGGCCGTGAATTGCGCAGTCACCACCATGGCGGTGAGCACGTAGAGCGCCACCAGTGCCGGGCGTTTGAACAGCATCGGCAGGCTGCGCAGCGAGCCGGAGTTCTGGCTCGGCAGCGCCGGTAAAGTGCGCGCCAACCAGAACACCAGGGCGGCGGCGAACGCGGCGATCACCAGGAACGTGGTGCGCCAACCCATGGCTTCGCCGAGCAGGCGGCCCAGCGGAATGCCCAAGACCATCGCCAGGGACGTGCCGGTGGCCAGCAGGCCGAGGGCTTGCACTTGCTTGCCTTGCGGCGCCAAGCGCACGGCCAAGGAGGCCGTGATCGACCAGAACAGCGCATGGGACAAGGCAATACCGATGCGGCTGACCATCAGCAAGCCGAAGCTGGTGGCGACGCTGGAGAGGATATGGCTGGCGATAAACAAGCCGAACAACACGATCAGCAACTTGCGCCGCTCGACGTTACGCGTCAGCAGCATCACCGGCAGCGAGGTCAACGACACGATCCAGGCATAGATGGTGAGCATCAGGCCGACGCTGGCGATGGGCATGTCGAAGCTGGCGCCGATGGCGCTGAGCAGGCCGACCGGTACGAATTCGGTGGTATTGAATACAAATGCGGCCAACGCGAGGGCGATGACCGGTTGCCAGTTGGCTTGGGGGGTTGCGGCTGAAATGCTCATTGGCGGGCGAGGTACTCTGGCGATGATCCTACGGCCACGCAGAACAGCGCCGCCGCCGAGCATTCTATAGGTTTCTGGCCACGCTGTTGACGCGGATCGTCGCGCTGAGGTTTAGGGCGAGGTCATGGTGATCACGTAGTTGCCCGACTGGATCGGCTTGCCGGCGCTGTCCACCAGCAGATAGCGCTGGTCGTAATAGCGCCCGTTGCCGCTGTCTGCCACCAGCTTGACATGGGCGGCATTGACGCTGGCCACCGGCGACACATTGCTCACATCGAAGCGGCTGCCCCGGTTGGAAATGGCGCACCCGTTCAGTTCCATCACCGCGCCGCTGCGCGCATTTGTCGCACACCCAGGTTCCACGATGGCGCCAGTGAAATAAATGGTGCCCTGCCCCACTGTCTGTGCCGCAGCACAGGCACCTGCCCAGAGGCAAAACAGGCCGGTAAATACCGAAATACCTTTAACGTTCATGCCGACACTCCTTATTGGGCTCTCAATAAGGGTAGTCGTCTGGGCAGGCGTTAACTTGAGGGGATTCGGCCAAGGGTGTGACCTAGATCACGGATCCACCTGCCCCATCATCTCGGGGATGCTTTCCGGCCGCTTGGCGTAGCGCTGCGCCAGCGCCGCACACACCATCAACTGGATCTGGTGAAACAGCATCAGTGGCAGAATCAACACGCCCATGGTCGCGCCGGCAAACAGCACCTGGGCCATCGGCACGCCGGTGGCGAGGCTTTTCTTCGAGCCACAGAACAAGATGGTGATGCGGTCTTCCTGGTTAAAGCCAAAGGCCTTGCCCAGCACCGCGGACGCCACCAGCACCAGCGCCAGCAACACGCAGCACGCGACCACCAAGCCGCCCAGCTCCCACAGCGGGATCTGATGCCAGATGCCTTCGTTGACCGCTTCGCTGAACGCGCCGTAGACCACCAGCAGGATCGAGCCCTGATCGACGAATTTCAGCCAGGATTTGTTGCGGCCCACCCACTCGCCGATCCAACGACGGGCAATTTGCCCGGCAACAAACGGCAGCAACAGCTGCACGCTGATTTTCAAGATCGCGTCGACGGTCGAGCCCGCGTCACCGTGCACATTGAGCAGCAGGGCCACCAGCAACGGCGTGAGGAAGATGCCGAACAGGCTGGAGGCCGCTGCGCTGCAGATCGCCGCCGGGATATTGCCGCGCGCCAATGAGGTGAAGGCAATCGCCGATTGCACCGTGGCCGGCAACGCGCAGAGGTAGAGCATGCCCATGTACAGGTCTTTGCCGATCAGCGGCGACAGCAACGGCTTGAGCGCCAGGCCCAGCAGGGGGAACAGCACAAAGGTCAAGCTGAACACCAGCAGGTGCAGGCGCCAGTGCCCGGCACCGGCGACGATGGCCTGGCGCGACAGCTTGGCGCCGTGCAGGAAAAACAGCAGCGCGATAGCCAAGTTCGTCACCCAGCCAAAGGCCACGGCGGTCTGGCCGCTGGCGGGCAGCAATGAAGCGAGGATCACCGTGGCGATCAGGATCAGTGTGAAGTTATCGGGCAAAAAACGCGGGCGGGTCATAAGCAAATCTTCCAGGGGTTGCCAAGAGCATCGCTGCGACTCTAACGTAACGGCTTATTACCGACTAACGCCAATGAGCCAGTAAATGCCGCCTAAAGGACATGACAAGACCGTGCGGCGCAGTGTGCCCGGGCTTTCCAGCCTGCCACGACCGGTGTATGGGCGCACCGAATCGTTGCCCAATCGTGCGCTGACCCGCCGGCACAGCCACCCGTGGGTGCAGTTGTCTTACGCGATTTCCGGGGTGCTGGAGATCCAGACCAGCGTCGGCCGCTTCGTCGCCCCGCCCCAGCGCGCGGTGTGGATCCCGGCGGGCGTGCCGCACCGAGTGTTCAGTTCGCCACACACGGAAATGCGCAGCCTGTACCTCGATTGCAGCGTCACCGCGTGGGCGGCCGAGCGTTGCCAGGTGCTGGAGGTGAGCAGTTTGTTGCGCGAGTTGATCCGCAGCTTCAGCGAGCTGCCGGTGGAATACACCGAGGATGGGCCCGATGGGCGTCTGGCCCAGGTGGTGCTGGACCAGCTTGCGGCTGCGCCCCAGGTGGACTTGATGCTGCCGTTGCCCCACGACGTGCGGTTGCGGCAGATCTATCGCAGCCTGAATCTGCACCCGGAACAGCATACGACCTTGGGAGACTGGAGCCGCAAGCTGGGGGTGAGTGAGAAGACGCTCAGCCGGTTGTTCCTGAGTGATACCGGGCTGACGTTTCGCGCATGGCGCCAGCGGCTGCGGCTGCTGAGTGCCCTGCCGGCGCTGGAACAAGGTGAGCGGGTCACGGATGTGGCGCTGGGGTGTGGGTATGAGTCGACGTCGGCGTTTATCGCAGCGTTTCGTCAGCAGTTTGATGCAACACCGGGGGAGTTCTTTCGCTGATGCTCGGGCGATGAGGATCAAAGGTGGGAGCTGGCTTGCCTGCGATAGCGGTGGGTCAGCTGGAAATATGTCAGCTGACACGGCCTCATCGCAGCATGGGTATCTACGCAACTTTTTGTGTTGCGCTAAGTTTTTGACCGGTTTTTTAGGTAGATATGAGTACATATCCGTTGCTGCGGTAACGGCTACCTAGGGTTCCGCTCTTACAGCGGGTCACTTTTGGAAAAGAGCCCCAAAAGTAACCAAAAGGGCTCTTGCCCCACCACTCGGTGCCTCGCCTAGGCTCGGCATGCCCTCACTCCGGCTTGAATCCGTGGGCCGCCGCCATGGGCCATCCTTGGCCCATCGCGGCTAACCCGGCGTCCTGCCGGGTTACCCACGGATTCAAGCCTGCGTTCGGCCATCGTGGTTAACGGGGCGCCTCAGATCAAGATCAAGATCAAAAGCACGGCGGCCTAGTAGCCGACCTGAGTGGTAGAAGCAAAAGCAGGGCAAAAGCACAGCAGAAGCAGATCTGCTTTTCTGTGGGAGCTGGCTTGTCGGATCGCCGCACCGCTGCGATGCAGACACCTGGGTCCATCAGGTACACCGAGTTGATGCCATCGCAGGCAAGCCAGCTCCCACATTAGATTGAGTTCAGTTTCAGAGATCAGGTCGGCTGTCAGGCCGCCTTGGCTTCGCTTTTGATCTAACCACTCAGGTCGGCTACTAGGCCGCCGTGCTCTTGCTTTTGATCTTGATCTTAGGCGCCCCGTTAAACCACGCTGGCCGAACGCAGGCTTTGGAGCGGGGGTAAACCGGCAGGACGCCGGTTTAGCCGCGATGGGCCAAGGATGGCCCATCGCGGCGGCCCCCGCTCCAAAGCCGGAGTGAGGGCACACCGAGCCTAAGCGAGGTGCCGAGTGGTGGGGCAAGAGCCCTTTTGGTTACTTTTGGGGCTCTTTTCCAAAAGTGACCCGCTGTAAGAGCGGAACCCATAGCAGCCGTTACCCAAATAACGGATATGTACCCAGCCCCCCGCGACAACCAAAAAATTCAACCCATAAAAAGATGTGTAGATACCTATGCTCATCGCAGGCAAGCCAGCCCCCACATTGTGTGTGCGTATCTGAGATCAGCTGCCATCCCCGCCATGTGCCTCTTCAAAGAAGTAATCCTTCCAGCTCCCCGCCTTGTTCTTCAACACGCCCAGCTCCTGCAACTTCTCGGCATAAATGTAGGTACGTTGCGGCACGATGGTGAAATCGATTTCCGGGTCCTGGACGATTTTCTCCACCAGCTCCAACGGCAGCTTGGATTCCTCTACGCGGATATACGCCCTGGCCGCCGCAGGCTTGTCGGCCTTGATGATCTTCTCGGCCTCAGCCAGCGCGGCGTAGAACGCCTTATAGGTTTTGGGGTTTTCATCATGGAATTTCTGTGTGGTGTAGAGCACGTTGAACGTCGCCTGCCCACCGAGAACGTCGTAGGAACTGAGTACCTTGTGCACATTCGGGTTGAGCAATTCCTGGTACTGGAATGGCGGGCTGGAGAAGTGCGAATTGATCTCCGAACCACCGGCAATCAACGCTGCCGTGGCGTCGGGGTGGGCCAGGCTGATGGAAATATCGTCGAACTTCTTGAAGTTGGCAGCGCCGAACTGCTTGGCGGTCTCGATCTGCAAGGTGCGCGACTGGAAACCCACGCCGGCGGCGGGCACGGCGATGCGGTCTTTCTCGGTGAAGTCCTTGAGCGTCTTCACGTTAGGGTTGTTGGTCAGCAGGTAGTTGGGCATCGAGCCCAAGGAAGCAATGGCCTTGACGTTCTGCTTGCCCTTGGTACGGTCCCACAGCGTGAGCATCGGCGGCACACCGGCCGAGACCACGTCCAAGGCGCCAGCCAGCAGCGATTCATTCATCGCAGTGGCGCCGGAAATGCTGTTCCATTGCACCGTGATATCCAGGCCCTGCTCCTTGCCGTGTTTCTCGATCAGGTGCTGGTCGCGCACCACGTCGAGGATCAGGTAGCCGATGCCGAATTGCTGGGCAATGCTGATCTTGCCTTCGGCCTGGGCGCCGGGGCTGAGCACGGCGCTGGCGGCGGCCAGCGACGCGGCTAAAAGGGTCAGGGAGGAACGCTTGAATATCATGGAGGTCTGCCGCGCTTTCGAGAAGGTGATGAAGCCTAGCGGCGATGTTTAAGACAGGAAAAGAATATCGGGATCTATTGTTATGCAAATTATCCCCAAAATGCCGTGTGGCTGTTATTGTGCCGCGCTTTGAAATACACCTGCCGACCTGCGAGGAAATGGACGTTGAACACTGACGATAAAATGACCGGGGACTTGTTCGAGGTGGATAAGCGCCTGTCACTCAAGCCCGTGGTGGACTTCAACACCTACCTGCGCAGCGCGTTCGGCGACGGCCCCTGCACCTGTGTACGTTGCGCCGCCAGCAACGGCGATGAAACCGGCTACGCGTTCCAGCACACGTTCAACTTCGACGGCAAACCGACCCACCGTCGCTTCGCCTCGACCGCGGGCAGCGATGTGTTGATGAAGCTCAAGCAGGCGTGGCTGTCGTACACCAAGGCCGAGTTGCCGCTCAGTGGTGTGCTGGCGTTGGACACGGTGAAAGAGTTTGTCGAGCCGCAGTTGCACCAGCGCCTGGCGCCACTGCTGCTGGCCAGTGGGTTGGCCAAGGATGTCGACGGCGTATTGCAGATCCAGCCACAAGCCCTGAGCTGAGCTGATTGCGAGATCGCCGCCATTTACTGCGGAAGCTGGCTTGCCTGCGATAGCCATAGGTATCTACGCAACTTTTTGTGTTGCGTTTAGCCTGCGATGGTTTAGGTAGATTGAGTACATATCCGTTGCTGCGGTAACGGCTGCTTAGGGTTCCGCCCTTACGGCGGGTCACTTTTGGAAAAGAGCCCCAAAAGTAACCAAAAGGGCTCTTGCCCCACCACTCGGTGCCTCGCCTAGGCTCGGCATGCCCTCACTCCGGCTTGAATCCGTGGGCCGCCGCCATGGGCCATCCTTGGCCCATCGCGGCTAACCCGGCGTCCTGCCGGGTTACCCACGGATTCAAGCCTGCGTTCGGCCAGCGTGGTTTAACGGGGCGCCTAAGATCAAAATCAAGAGCAAAAGCACGGCGGCCTAGTAGCCGACCTGAGTGGTTGAAGCAAAAGCAGGGCAACAGCACAGCAGCACACTCTCTGTCTGATGTACCGAGATCCAACTGTGGGAGCGGGCTTGGCTGCCAGCACTGCAGTGCTCTGCTTTTCTGTGGGAGCTGGCTTGCCTGCGATGCAGGCACATCGGTCCATCAAGTACACCGAGTTGATGCCATCGCAGGCAAGCCAGCTCCCACATTAGATTGAGTTCAGTTTCAGAGATCAGGTCGGCTGTCAGGCCGCCTCGGCTTTGCTTTTGATTTGCTTCAACCACTCAGGTCGGCTACTAGGCCGCCGTGCTCTTGCTCTTGATTTTGATCTTAGGCGCCCCGTTAAACCACGCTGGCCGAACGCAGGCTTTGGAGCGGGGGTAAACCGGCAGGACGCCGGTTTAGCCGCGATGGGCCAAGGATGGCCCATGGCGGCGGCCCCCGCTCCAAAGCCGGAGTGAGGGCACACCGAGCCTAAGCGAGGTGCCGAGTGGTGGGGCAAGAGCCCTTTTGGTTACTTTTGGGGCTCTTTTCCAAAAGTGACCCGCTGTAAGAGCGGAACCATACGAAGCCGTTACCGCAGCAACGGATATGTACCCACCGCCCCCGCGACAACCAAAGAATTCAACCCATAAAAAGATGTGTAGATACCTATGCTGCAATGGCGGTGCATCAGCCACTGATGTGTTGGCTGGCAGACCGCTATCTCAGGCAAGCCAGCTCCCCACATTCGAAGCGGCACCTAAGTGCCGCTTTGTACTACCGCCCAACGCGTTTACTTACGCGCCGCCTCCCACGACTTGAGCAAATCACTGTAAGCCACGGTCTCGCCTTTAGGCTTCTCATTGGCCAGTTTCGGCTTCGGCGCGCCCGGCTGGTCGAACCAGTACTGAGCATCACGCTCGGGGTTCATTTTCGGGCCACACACCGGCTGCACTTTAGAGCGCTCCAGGCGCGTCATGATCGCGTCCTGTTCCTTGGCCAGGTTATCCAACGCCTGCTGCGGGGTTTTCTCACCGCTGGCAGCCGCCGCGATGTTGCTCCACCACAGCTGCGCCAGGCGTGGATAGTCCGGCACGTTGGTGCCGGTCGGCGTCCACTCGACCCGCGCCGGGCTGCGGTAGAACTCCACCAGGCCACCAAGTTTGGGCGCCAGGTCGGTCATGGCCTGGGAGTTGATATCGGACTCACGAATCGGCGTGAGGCCAACGATGGTTTTCTTCAGCGACACGGTTTTCGAGGTCACGAACTGCGCGTAAAGCCAGGCCGCGAGTTTCTGCTTCTCGGGGGTGGATTTGAGGAAAGTCCAGGAACCCACGTCCTGATAGCCCTTCTTCATGCCCTTTTCCCAATAAGGCCCGACCGGCGAAGGGGCCATGCGCCATTTCGGCGTGCCGTCGGCGTTCACCACCGGCAGGCCAGGCTTGGTCATGTCGGCGGTAAACGCGGTGTACCAGAAGATCTGCTGGGCGATGTTGCCCTGGGACGGCACCGGGCCGGATTCGGAGAAGGTCATGCCCGCCGCCTCAGGTGGTGCGTAGGCTTTCATCCAGTCCACGTATTTCTGCGTAGCGAATACGGCGGCCGGGCCGTTGGTGTCGCCGCCACGGGTCACGCTGGAGCCCACCGGGTGGCAGTCCTCCACACGAATGCCCCACTCGTCCACCGGCAAGCCGTTGGGCAGGCCTTTGTCGCCGCCACCGGCCATGGAGAACCAGGCATCGGTGAAGCGCCAGCCGAGGGACGGGTCTTTTTTGCCGTAGTCCATGTGCCCGTAGATGCGTTTGCCGTCGATTTCCTTGACGTCTTCGCTGAAGAATTTGGCAATGTCTTCATAGGCCGACCAGTTCACCGGGACGCCGAGTTCGTAACCGTATTTTTCCTTGAACTTGGCTTTCAGCTCCGGGCGCTCAAACCAATCGGCGCGGAACCAATAGAGGTTGGCAAATTGCTGGTCGGGCAGCTGGTAGATCTTGCCGTCCGGCGCGGTGGTGAAGGAGATGCCGATAAAGTCTTTGATATCCAGGGTCGGCAAGGTGAAGTCTTTGCCTTCGTTGGCCATCAGGTCGGTAATCGACTCGGTCTTGCCATAGCGAAAGTGCGTACCGATCAAGTCGGAATCGTTGACCCAGCCGTCATAAATGTTCTTGTCGGACTGCATCTGGGTTTGCAGCTTTTCCACCACGTCGCCTTCCTGCAGCAGGTCGTGGGTCAGCTTGATCCCAGTGATTTCGCTGAAGGCCTTGGCCAGCACCTTGGACTCGTACTCGTGGGTGGTGAGGGTTTCCGACACCACGTTGATCTTCATCCCACGGAACGGCTCGGCCGCCTTGATAAACCACTTCAACTCTTCGAGCTGTTGGGCTTCGGTGAGGGTGGACGGTTTGAACTCGCTGCCGATCCATTTTTTCGCCGCATCTTCATACGCATCGGCCCAGGCCGTGGCGCTCAAACCGCTGAGGGCCAGTACGGCGGCCAATGAAATGCTATGTCGCAGCTTATTGTTTTTATTCAACATAGAGACCTCCTGGTTAATTTCAAACGGGACTACAGACGCGACGCGCCCCTGAGTCTGTGCAGGCCCGAGCGTGTTGTGGCGAGGCAGCTTGCTCACTCGCCACAACACGCTCGGGCCTGCACAGAACATGTCTAGCCCCAACGCATCACACTCAACAGCCACACCACAGACAGCGCGGACGCCGCCCAGATGCTCCAGTCGGTAACGCCGATCACCAATAAATGCAGGTAAGCGCTGCCGAGAAGACCGATAAACAAACGATCACCACGGGTGGTGCTGATCGGCAACACGCCGCGCCGCGGGATGCTCGGCGAGCGCAATTCCCACGTGGTCATGCCCACCAGCAACAGGGCAATACCGCCAAAGAACAACGCGGTGGGGGTGGTCCAGGCCATCCATTCCATCATCGACTCCTCAGACCCGGCCGAGGGCAAAGCCCTTGGCCACGTGGTTGCGAACAAACCAGATCACCAGCATGCCCGGCAGGATGGTCAACACCCCCGCCGCCGCCAGAACGCCCCAATCAATCCCTGAGGCTGACACCGTGCGGGTCATCACCGCCGCGGTGGGCTTGGCGTTGACCGAGGTCAGGGTGCGCGCCAGCAGCAGCTCGACCCAGGAAAACATGAAGCAGAAAAACGCCGTCACACCGATGCCGGAGCCGATCAGCGGAATAAAAATCTTCACGAAAAACTTGGGAAACGAGTAGCCGTCGATGTAGGCGGTTTCGTCGATTTCCTTGGGCACCCCGGACATGAAGCCTTCAAGGATCCACACCGCCAACGGCACGTTGAACAGGCAATGGGCCAGGGCCACAGCGATGTGGGTATCAAACAACCCGATGGACGAATACAGCTGGAAAAACGGCAGCAGGAATACCGCCGGCGGCGCCATGCGGTTGGTCAGCAGCCAGAAGAACAAGTGCTTGTCACCCAGAAAACGGTAGCGCGAGAAGGCATACGCCGCCGGCAGCGCCACGCTCAGGGAAATCACGGTGTTCAGGCTGACGTAGTACAGCGAGTTGAGGTAGCCGGTGTACCAGCTCGGGTCGGTAAAGATCACCTTGTAGTTGGCCAAGGTGAAATCCTGCGGAAACAACGTCAGCCCGCCGAGGATTTCAGTGTTGCTCTTGAAGGACATGTTCAACAGCCAGTAGATGGGCACCAGCAGGAACAGGATGTAGATGAGTAAGGGTATTAGCTTGCGTTTGCTCATGTTGGCGGCCTCAGCGGTTGGCGTCGGAATGGGTCATGGCGGTGTAGAACAGCCAGGACACCAACAGGATGATCAGGAAGTACACCAGGGAAAACGCCGCCGCTGGGCCCAGGTCGAATTGGCCGACAGCCATCTGGGTCAGCGTCTGACTCAGAAAGGTAGTGGCGTTACCCGGTCCGCCACCGGTGAGCACGAAGGGCTCGGTGTAGATCATGAAACTGTCCATGAAGCGCAGCATCACCGCGATCAGCAGCACGCTTTTCATCTTCGGCAACTGGATATGTCGGAACACCGCCCAGGCGGACGCACGATCAATCCGCGCGGCCTGGTAGTACACATCCGGAATCGCCCGCAGCCCCGAGTAGCACAGCAGCGCCACCAGCGAGGTCCAGTGCCACACGTCCATCACCAGCACCGTGACCCACGCGTCCATGGTGTTGGCCGCGTAGTTGTAGCTGATGCCCAACGCGTTGAGGCTGTAACCCAGCAAGCCAATGTCGGCGCGGCCGAAGATCTGCCAGATGGTGCCCACCACGTTCCACGGAATCAGCAGCGGAATCGCCAGAATAATCAGCACCAGCGACGACCAGCGGCCCTTGGTCGGCATGGTCAGGGCGATGGCGATACCCAGCGGGATTTCGATCAACAGCACGCAGGCCGAGTAGATGAACTGGCGCAGCAAGGAGTCGTGCAAACGCGGGTCGAGCAAGACCTGCTTGTACCAGTCGGCGCCGACAAAGTAGCGGCTGGACTGGTCGAAGATGTCCTGCACCGAGTAGTTGACCACGGTCATCATCGGGATCACCGCACTGAACGCCACCAGCAGGAACACCGGCAACACCAGCCACCAGGCCTTGTTGTTCTGCACCTTGTTCATGGCTGCACCTCCAGCAGATAGTCATCGGCGTAGACCATCAGCCATTGCGCGGGGAAGCTGATCGAGGCTTTGCCTTCGGGCACCGGCTTGTCTTCGGCCAGGCGCACTTTCAACGGCGCGCCGTCGAGGTTGAGGGTCATGATCTTGTAGGTGCCAAGGTCTTCGACGTGAGTGACGTTGGCCTGCAGCGCGTCAGGGTTGTACTCGTCCCACACGTGGATAAATTCCGGGCGGATGCCCACCTGCAGTTTCTTGTAGCCGGTGTCGCGGATGCGCTGCTGCAACGCCTCGGACAAGGGCAACAGTGTCCCGGCAAAACGCACCCCGCCCGCCTCGGCCTGCACCTGGATCAGGTTCATCCCCGGGCTGCCGATGAAATAGCCGACAAACGTGTGGCTGGGCCGCTCGAACAACTCGCGCGGCGTACCGAACTGCACGATCTGCCCGCCGTACATCACCGCGATTTTGTCGGCAAAGGTCGAGGCTTCGAGCTGGTCGTGGGTCACGTAGACCATGGTGATATTGAACTGCTCGTGGATCTGCTTGAGCTTGCGCCGCAGCTTCCACTTCAGGTGCGGATCGATCACCGTCAGCGGTTCATCGAACAGGATCGCCGACACGTCATCGCGCACCAGGCCACGGCCCATGGAGACTTTCTGTTTTTCATCGGCCGTGAGGTTGCGCGCCTTTTTGCTCAGCAGGTTTTGCAGGTCGAGGACCTCGGCAATTTCCTGCACCTTGCTGTGAATTTTCGCCTCGGGCATGCCTTGGTTGCGCAGCGGAAAGGCCAGGTTATCGAACACGGTCATGGTGTCGTACACCACCGGGAACTGGAACACCTGGGCGATGTTGCGTTTTTCCGGAGTCAGGTCGTTGACCACTTTATGGTCGAACAGCACCTGGCCTTCCGACGGGCTGAGCAGGCCGGAGATGATGTTCAGCAAGGTCGACTTGCCGCACCCCGACGGCCCGAGCAAGGCGTAGGCGCCGCCCTGCTCCCACACATGGTTCATTTCCCGAATCGCGTAGTCCTCAGGGCCAGCCGGCGTAGGGCTGTAGCTGTGGGCAAGGTTCTGCAAATGGATCTCGGCCATCAGGCAACCCTCGCAATACGGCGCCCAGGGGCCTGGACCAAGCGGCCCTGGCCATCGAACACAAAGAGTTTATGGGTGGGGATATACACGCGGATCGGCGCGTCGACGTCGTACTCGTGTACGCCCGGCAGGTGCAGCACCAGCAGGAAATGCTCGCTGCGCACGTGCAGGAAAGTTTCCGAGCCGCTGATCTCAGCCACCTCCACGGTGACGGCCAGCTCCAGGTCATCGTCGTTGCTCGGCACCAGGCTGATATGGCTGGGGCGCACGCCAAAGCGGAACTCGCCCTCGCCGATGGGTCGCAGGTCGACGTTGAGCGGGAAGTGCACAAAGTTGGCGAAACTCACTTCATTGCCGCTGATACGTCCGGGCATCAGGTTAATCGGCGGCTCGGAAAACAGCTCGGCCGCCAGCACCGTCTGTGGCTGGTGGTACACCTCGGCAGCCTTGCCGCTCTGGATGACACGGCCTTCATGCAGGATGGTGGTGGTGCCGCCCAGGGCCAGGGCTTCGTTGGGTTCGGTGGTGGCGTAGATGGCAATGGTATGGCGCGCCTTGAACAGTTCGCGCATTTCCTGACGCAGTTCTTCGCGCAGTTTGTAGTCCAGGTTCACCAGCGGCTCGTCGAACAGGATCAGTTCGGCGTCTTTGACCAGCGCACGAGCCATGGCCGTGCGTTGCTGCTGGCCGCCCGACAGCTCCAGCGGGTGGCGCTGCAGGAACTTCTCGATGCGCAGCATCTTCGCGGTTTCCAGCACTTTGCTCTGGATCAGCTCGTTGGACACACCGGCCTGGCGCAACGGCGAGGCGATGTTCTCGAACACGGTCATGGTCGGGTAGTTGATGAACTGCTGGTAGACCATCGACACATTGCGCAGGCGTACCGGCTTTTGCGTGACGTCCACGCCATTCATCAGGATGCGGCCGCTGTCGGGCTTGTCCAGGCCAGCCATCAGGCGCATCAGGCTGGTCTTGCCGGACAGGGTGCGGCCGAGCAACACGTTGAAGGAACCGGCTTCGAAACGCAGGTTGGCGTCGTCGATCCAGGTTTGGCCTTCGACGACGCGGGAGACATGTTCCAGGGTCAATGACATGACACGCCCTTTTTATTATTGGAATGAATCTGGCAACCCTGCAGAGCGAGTTTCGTGCCAGAACTGGCAGGTGGTTGATCTGTAAGGAGATGGGTCAAATACGCTGTTCAGGCATGAACACGAGTGAACACCCCTGGCTGAACAACTGAACAGGCGCGGGGTTGACAATGAACAGTTGTGAACAACAATTGATGGGCGACACAGATCTAAAGGTGGGAGCGGGCTTGCCCGCTCCCACCTGTTTAAAACTGCTCCTCCAGCAGATTGACCCCACAACAATAAAAATGAAGGTCGCCCCATGGCCGAACCCTTGGCTCACGACACCCTTATCCAGGAGTCCTGGCGGCGTTGCCGCGCATTTGGCCTGGACCACCAGAGCACGCCCAGCTTCGACCAACTGCCCGCCGAGGGCATCAGCCAGTTATTGGAAAGCCAGCATTCACTGGTACAGACCACCCATCAGGAAGTGCTGCCCTACTACGAAAACATCCTGAGCAATTCCAACTGCCTGATCATGCTGGCCGACAACCAGGGCCAGGTCCTGACTTCGTGGGGCACGCAGCGGTTTATCGAGCCGAAACTGGCGCGCGGTTTCAGTGCCGGCGCCAGTTGGCAGGAGCGCAGCAGCGGCACCAACGCGATCGGCACCGCGCTCGCCTGCGCGCAGGCGGTGCATATCGAGCATGACGAACACTTCCTCAAGGCCAACCGCTTCATGACCGGCTCGGCGGCGCCGATCTTCGATGCCCAGCGCGAAATCATCGCGGTGCTGGACGTGTCCAGCGACAGCTACCTGCCGCCCTCCCACACCTTGGGCATGGTCAAGATGATGAGCCAGACCGTGGAAAACCGGCTGATCCTCAACCTGTTTCGCGGCGAGCACTTCCAACTGACCTTCAACACCGGCCTGAACAACCTCGACAGCCAATGGGCGGGTTTGCTGATTTTTGACGAGAGCGGCCAAGTGCTGTCGGCCAACCGTCGCGCGGATAATTTGCTGGGCATTTGCCTGTCGCGGGTGCTGATCGACAGTTTGTTCAAGGTGTCGCTGCTGGAGCTGTTGAATCAGCCGGAAGGCATGCCGTTCTCGCTGCAAGCGGCGGGACGCAATCGGTTTCAGTGTTTATTGAAGCGGCCGAAGAAAATGCCGGTGCAGGCGCGCGTGTTCAGTGAGCCCAAGCTCAGCAAAACGGCCCCCGCAAAACCGACGTCGATCGGCCTCAACACCCTGCATTTTGGCGATGTGCGCGTGGAAAAAGCCGTGCGTCAGGCCGTGCGCCTGCTGGAAAAGGACATTCCGCTGCTGATTCACGGGGAGACCGGCGTCGGCAAAGAGGTGTTTGTCAAAGCCCTGCACCAGGCCAGCTCGCGCAGCGCGCAGGCGTTTATCGCGGTGAACTGTGCGGCGATTCCGGCGGAATTGGTCGAATCGGAACTGTTCGGCTATGAAAAAGGCGCCTTCACCGGCGCCAATCAGAAAGGCAGCATCGGCCTGATCCGCAAGGCAGACAAAGGCACGCTGTTCCTGGATGAGATCGGCGATATGCCGCTGCCGACCCAGGCCCGCCTGCTGCGCGTGCTGCAGGAACGCTGCGTGCAACCGGTGGGCAGCAGCGAGCTGTTCCCGGTGGACTTGCGGATCATCTCCGCCACCAACCGCGCGCTACGCGAATGGGTACAGGCCGGGCGCTTTCGCGAGGATTTGTATTACCGCATCGGCGGCCTGACCCTGGAGCTGCCGCCGCTGCGTGAACGTACCGACAAACAGGCGCTGTTCCAGCAGTTGTGGCAGCAGCACCGCGAACCGACCCAATGGGCCGGGCTGAGCAGCGAGGTGCTGGCGTTGTTCGAGCAGCACCCGTGGCCGGGGAATTTGCGCCAGGTAAGCAGCGTGTTGCAGGTGGCGCTGGCGATGGCCGAGGAGCAGCCGGTGCGCCCGGAGCATTTGCCGGATGATTTTTTCGTGGACTTGAAGGTGACGGCGCCATTGCCTGCCAGCGAGTTTCTCGAGGATGGCATCGACCTGACGCAACGCCTGAAGGCGGCGGGCGGGAACATTTCCCACTTGGCGCGGGAACTGGGCGTCAGCCGCAATACGCTGTACAAGCGCCTGCGGCAGCACGAAAGCTGACTTAGCGCGGCAGGTCTGCACCCGTGGTGTTTTTTTGGGCGTTACACGCCAGTGGTTGTGGCGAGTGGGAGCTGTTGTGGCAAGTGGGCCTCCTGTTCCGAGCGGGCTTCCTGTGGCGAGCGGGTCATACAGGTGTTGCTTAACGCCAGCGCCACGACACGCCGGTGTAGATGCCCCGCCCGTCTGCCGGTGTGGACCGCGCCATATCCAGGCCCTTGTCGTCGTAACCCGGTGTGACGGTGTTGGCGTAGCGACGGTTGGTGAGGTTGCGCACGTCGACCCAGGCTTGCCAGTCCTGCTTGGGCGCGTCGTAGCCAAAGGTGGCGCCGAGGGTGGTGTAGGCCGCCGCGTAGTAGGTGTTGGCGTAGTCCACCGCCACGCGGGATGAATGCTCGGTGTTGAGGCTGGTGTAGAAACCCGTCGGGTGGCTGTAGCGCAGTTGCGCCTGGTAGTAGTGCTTGGGGATGCCCGGTAAGGTGTTGTCGCCGAAACGCTCGTCGTCGCGATAGTGGAAGTCGCTGTAGGTGTAGGCCTGGCGCAGGGCCAACTGACCGTTGCGACCGCCGTCCCAGAGTGGGCTGAGCACGCTCAATTCTACGCCTTGGTGCACCGTGGGGCTGGCGTTGGCTTCGGCGATGATCGCGCTGCTATTGATCGTTGCTGCCTGGGTTTCCACCGTGAGCAATTCGTGGCGCACTTCGGAGCGGTACAGCGCCAGGTCCCACTGGCCGAACCACTGCTCGCCTCGCCCGCCGAACTCCAGGGTGGTAGCGGTTTGGTTGCGCAGGCTCACGCCTTCACGCGCTAAGCCGTTAGCCGGACCACTCGAAAAGTACTTGTTGGAACCCCAAATCATCGACCACGCATGCGGCGGCTCGACCGAGCGGCTGAGGTTGCCGTACACCTGCAATTGCGGGGTGAAGTCATAGCGCAGGCCGATACGCGGGGCGTAGTCCCAATCATGTTGGCTGAGCGGCGCCTGCCCTTCGGGGTAAGTGACCTGGGTTTCGCGGCGGGTGTAGATCGCGGCCAGGCCGGTGGTCAGCCATAAGTCCGGTACCAACTCCAGATCGTTGCCGATATGCAGCACGGTGTCCGAGCCGAGATAGCTGTAATCGCGGGTCTTGGTGCCGGGCGCGTAATACTTTGTGGGATCAGTGGAAGGCACGCGCACATATTCCGAGGCACCGTTATTCGGCATCGCCTGGGTGGTGCGCAGGCCAACCGTGGTTTTACTGTCGTGGCCGAACACGGTGTCCTGGCGGATGTAATTCAGGGTGCCGCTGATATCGGTGTAGGCGACTTTCAGGCGGTTGGTGCCCTCGCGCAAGTCCATCGGGTAGTCGTGATAGGCCAGCCCAACCTCGACGCGGGCATTGTCATCCAACTGCAAGGTGGTCTTGTTGGCGATCCACGTGGAGCCTGGCTGCAGGCGTTTGGAATCACGGGCGGCGTTAAGGCTGTTGGCGGCCGTTGGCGTGTGGCTGATCTGGTAACGCGTCAGCTTGCCGGGCGTGTCGTTGGTGGTTTCGCGGTAACGCAAATAGAACCGCGTCTCCAGGTCCGGGTTGAAACGGTAGCCGAAGTTGGCCGCCACGCCCTTGCCCGTGCCGGCGCTCTGGTGCTGGTAGCCGTCGGACTCCGAGCCGGTGAGGCTGATGTAGTAGTCGGCATCGCCCAGCACCTGCCCGGAGCTGATCTCGCGCTGGGCATAACCGCGACTGCCCACGTCGTAACGTACTTGCAGCGTGGGCGCGTCGTAGCCGGTGCGCGTCACGTAGTTGACCGCGCCACCCAAGGCCAGCGCGCCCTGATCAAAGCCGTTGGCGCCGCGCAGCACCTCGACGCGGCTTTGCCACAGCGGGTCTTTGAGTTCATACGGCGTACCGCCGGGGCCGGTGAGCGGCAAACCGTCGAACATTTCATACAAGCCAGAGGCGTGGGAACCCGGGCTGCGGTTCAAGCCCGAACCGCGGATCGAGAGTTTCACGCCTTCATTGTTGGCCGCCTTGGCGTACACCCCGGCCTGGTACTTGAACACATCCTCGTTGGTGCTGACCCGGCCCTGCTGCACGCTGTTCATGTCGATGTAGTGAGTGCCGCCGGGCACGCTCTTGAGTTGCGCCTGGGCCACTTCACCTGCGCTGGCTTCGCTGCCGGTGACCTCGACCGGCGCCAGTTGCAGTGCGTCGGCGTGCACCAGCGAACTCAAGGTCAGGGTGGCAAAAAGCAGCGGAGGTTGACGCAACAGCATGGGCAAGTCCTTCGAATTCGGGGGCGTGACAGGCACAGACCAAGTGGGCGGCCATCACACGAACAGTGATGGGAAGCCAGGCAGGCCTGCCAGGTCACGCCTGATTAACGGACCAGCCCCTTCCCACAACAGCGTCCGACGCGTTTTTTTAAGTCCAAAAACGAATTAACACATGCAAACTCAGTATTTAAAGAAATAACCGCTACACATTACTGTGGAGCCATTGAGTCATTTACGTGGGCCAACCAGGCCCCAAGAGATCGCCCCCATGCAAACATCCGCCACCGTCATCGACTTCACCCTCCACCGTAAACGCCGCCAGGCACGTGCAGCGGCCGAGTTGATGTGGGCGATGTACGCGGCGCGTGCCGGGCTTGCGGTGTTTACCGTACAGGCGGCGCCGTCCAGTGATACGCGCCGGGCGTAACGCCGATAAATTTCCTACACGTGCTTGCCGAACCGCCCGAACCCCTTCCAAAGCCCGGCCTTGATGATGACGACACCAGCCTGTGTGTCGCGCAGAACCTGCAACGCCTACGCAGCAAACGCCACCTCTCCTTGGACGGCCTGGCGCGTGCCTGCGGCGTCAGCCGGGCGATGCTGGCGCAGATCGAATCCGGCCGCAGCGTGCCGTCGATCAAGGTGCTGTGCAAAATCGCCAAGGGTTTGAAGGTGTCGGTGGCGGCCTTTCTGGAAGACCGTGCCTTTGAAGGTGTCGAGGTGTTGCCGGCGCAACAGAGCAAACGCCTGGTGAGTGCCAACGGCGCGTTCGTCAGCCGTGCGTTGTTCCCCTACGACACGGCACGCCAATCTGAATTCTATGAAATACGCCTGCGGGCCCTCGGCGAAGAAGTGTCCGAAGGCCATGGCCCCGGCATCCAGGAAAACCTGGTGGTGGCCCAAGGTGTGCTGGAAGTCAGCGTCAACGATGAGCGCTACCTGCTGTCCACCGGCGACTCGATTCTGTTCTACGCCGACCAGCCCCACCGCTACCGCAACCCGGCAGACAGTGAGGCGGTGGCGTTCCTGGTGATCACCTACCCGGAACGTCTGGACTGAATGCAAAACGCCCCGAATCATCGGGGCGTTTTTTATGCTGCGGGATCTATCAGCAAGTGCAGCACATCATCGGCATGCCGTTGCAGCTCATCATCATCGGCATCGCGCAGTCGTTCATCAGCTTGTTCATCAGCTTGTTCATCAGCATGCAGCAGTTTTCCATCATGGCCATGCTCATGCCAGGCATCGGCATCATTTTGCACTGCAGGCTGTCGCCCATCAGGGTGCATTCCATCATGCACTTCATCATCGGCATCGACATGCCCATGGCCATCATCGGCATGTTCATGTCAGTCATCATTTTCATGGCGTCGGCCGACATGCACATCATGGTCATGTTGGCGCACTGCATCATCATCGGCATACCGCAGTTCATCATCATCGCCATCATTTCGGCGTTGGTCTTGAACTGAGCCATGTCCATCCCGGCCGCAGGCTTCATGGTGCACATCATGGCGCCGCCGGCCATTTCACATTGCAGGGTGGCCATCATCATCGGCATGCCCATCATCGGCATCATTGGCATGGAGGTGTTCATCGGCATCTGCATTGCATTCATCATGTTCGAAACTCCGTAATCGACAGCAAATGGCTAAGGTCTGGCGCCGATTCTAGAGACGCCGGGCAGCGGCGCAAGACGGCGGCAGAGCAGCAAAAATGGCTGTTCGGGGGCAAGCTTAGTTAATCAGAACAGCTGCGCAGGCTGTGATGACGGACGGAGCGTTGCTACGACGTCTAAACACTCTTGTTTATGCCGATAAACGTCGCTGTGGATATGCGATTCAGGTCTTGAGACCAACCGTAAGGAAATAAACGATCTAAACAGTGTTTAAAAAACCACGCCCTTCGTCGTATCGGCCCCACGTTCCAACGCGCACATTAAATCATCCGCCTCCGTTCCCGCTGGGAACCTGAACCCAAGCATCTCATCGCACGCCAGAATATCGGCGAGCGTTTCAAGCAGCTGCGCCTCGGTGGGCGCGTCGCGTAGCAGTTTGTGTGCGGGCAATAGCACCTCGGCGGGGACGCCTTGAGCACTCGCCACGTCGATCACGGCAAACAGGATAAATCGCAGGCGAATTTCGCGTTCAGTAGGCCAAACCGTTTTTTGCTTACCCAAGTCAGGCACTCATCATTAGGAAAAGTCCGAGGCTATGGCCGACCGGGAGGTGTTTCAAGCAGAGGAAGGCAAGATAGGCCACTTCCTACATAAGAGAGAGAAACGCCGTACTGGCTTAAACACAATGTGTTTTGCCCATTCAGATCAGTCGGGGCATGGCGCGCGCTCGAAGGGTTACACTTGCGGCTTTTTGACCACCAGGATGTACCGCATGACGACGACAAAGCAGCGAATTTCCCTGGCCTTCAGCCTTCTATGGCGCACGCTTGTTGTGTATTCGCTGTTTGCCGTGCTGCTCGGCCTGGCGCTGCGTCTATTCGTGTTTCCCAGCGAAGGTTTCCTGCGGGTCCAACCGACAGTCGTGTACGGCTTATTCGCGCTGCTGCTCGTGGCCCTGGAAGTGGGATGCCGCGTCAATCTGCTGCGCGGCGTGTTCGGCGGGCAGTTGCAACGCTCACCGGCGCAATGGCGAACCTTCACCCTGCACCTTTCACTGCTGTTTATCGGCCTGGCCATCGTCAACGCGCTGATTGCCTTTTTTGCGCCATTTGATGTGCAGCTGTACTACAAAGCCTACGGTGCCTCGCCGCTGTTTATCGGCGGCGTGCTGGCTGTCGGCTGGCGCCAACCGGCATAAACGCTTACTGCACCGGCAGGAAATTCATCAGCAGCAAGCTCTGCGCGTAATTCAGTGCGACACGCCGGTAACGCTCATCAAGCATCTGCGCGAGCAGGTCCAGGCGCGCGACCACTTTGCCGAACTCAACGGCAAAACTTAAGTTGCTGCCCTCCTCCGAGATCTCATTGGAAAACAGCAGCAATACGCCATTAGCGTCCTGGCGTTGGCTGAGCAGCCAGGTGGCTTTCTCGATATTGCGCGCGGCGTTGCTGACAAACTGCGGGTTGATCGAGTCGGTGATATAAAACTGGGTGCGGCCACCGTGGGCCGTCACGAGCATGCTGCCGATGGCATAGATAAACGCGCCGACCCGGTCGCCGCGAAACTCCGGGCTCAACGAATAGCTCAATGCCGCCAAGTCACGCCGGTCCCCCAGCGCAGGCAAGGGTTGACGGTTTTCGATGGCCTGGCGAATCTCCCGCGCAGCACTCACCGCATCCGTGTAACCCGATTGCCGCCACTGGCTGGGGTTGCGCAAGTAGAGCTTGTTCATCAGCAGGTACAGGCTTTGCAGGTTGGCGCGCATGCTTAAGGTCGCCATGCGATCGACGCTGGTTTGAAAAAATTCGTCGGGTTTGCCCTCGCTGAACTGCTTGGCGATATCGCGGCCTGCCTGCTGGCTGCAGCCGCTCGCACAGAGCACAAACACCGCCGCCATCAGCAGCGGCCATCGGGTGATAAAAGCAATTAACGTTCGATCCATCGGCACCGGGTCTGGCTGCTGTCCACGCGCAGAATGGGCGTGGTCGTGACAGGGATAGATCAGAAGAATGAAAAAAAGTGCAGCGCGCGGGCGTAGATCAGTAAAGGACTACAAGTCCGTAGGCCAGAAGCTGTGGTGCAATCCTGTTGAATACTTGCCTAATCCTCCGGACTTTCCGGCGATTGGATAGATAGGCCTTGCCGCGTGGTCTAGAGTTCAACGATGGGCGACCAATCGCCTGGCACTTATAAGAAAAGCCACACCAACCGTTGATCAGCAGGTGAACCATGCAATTACGTATCAACCAAAAGGCCTACGAGGTCGATGCCGACGCGGACACACCGTTACTCTGGGTAATCCGCGATGACCTGGGGCTGACCGGCACTAAATACGGGTGCGGCCTGGCCCAATGCGGCGCCTGCTCGGTGCTGGTGGACGGCAACGTGGTGCGCTCCTGCGTGACGCCGGTGGCAGGCGTGGTCGGCCGCGAGATCACTACCATCGAGGCGATTGAAGCCGATGACGTGGGCAAGCGCGTGGTCGCGGCCTGGGTCGAGCATCAAGTGGCGCAGTGCGGTTACTGCCAGTCCGGCCAGGTGATGGCCGCCACCGCGCTGCTCAAGCACACCCCGGCGCCCAGCGATGCGCAGATTGAAGCGGCGATGATCAACCTGTGCCGCTGCGGCACCTACAACGCGATCCGCACCGCCGTGCATGATTTGGCCAAGGAGCGCGTCTGATGAGCACGCCCAAGGCATTCTTCGACGCGCCCCTGAGCGAACCGGTCAACCTGTCGCGCCGACACTTCCTGGCCAGTACCGCCGTGGGCGCGCTGGTGATCGGCTTTGGCCTGCCACTGGGCTCGGCCAGGGTTTACGCCGCCACGGCCAACCCGGCAGAACGCGGCACCCAGGTGCCGGCATTTCTGGAGATCCGCCCCGACGGCAGCGTGCGCCTGCTCAGCCCCTTCATGGAAGGCGGGCAAGGCACCCACACCGCGATGGCGCAGATTGTCGGTGAAGAACTGGACGCCGACCCCGCCACCTTCATCGTCGAGGCCGCGCCGCCCGGCGAGGCGTATGTGGTGATGGAAAACGGTATGCGCATCACCGGCGGCAGCATGTCGGTGCGCATGAGCTACCCAACCATGCGCCGCCTCGGCGCCCTGGCCCGCGCGATGCTGCTGCAGGCCGGCGCCGAGCAGCTCGGTGTACCAGTGGCGCAGTTGACCACCCAACCCGGCCGGGTGGTGCATGCCGCGTCCGGCCGCTCGCTGGGCTATGGTGAATTGGCCGGGCGTGCCCTGGACATGCCGGTGCCCGATCCGGCCACCATCACCTTGCGCGACCCGAGCCAGTTCCGCTGGATCGGCAAGCCGGTGAAACGCCTGGATGCCTACGACAAATCCACCGGCAAGGCGCAATACAGCATCGACATCAAAGTCGACGGCATGCTCCACGCCGCCGTCCAGCATGCGCCACGCCTGGGCATGACCGTGGGCAGCCTGCGTAACCAGGCGCAGGTCGAAGCCATGAAAGGCGTGCACTCGGTGCATCAACTGCCCGGCGCCGTGGCCGTGGTGGCCGAACGCTGGTGGCACGCCAAGCGCGCGGTGGAAGCCCTACAAGTGGAATGGCTGGAAGCCGCTGCGGACTCGACCCTACGCGCGATGCCGGCGGATTTCTCCAGCGACAAATACCGCGACTTCCTCGCCGCCCAGCAAGGCCCGGCCCGCGACGATGAAAACGAAGGCGATGTAGCCGGTGCGCTGGCAAACGCCAAAACCAAGGTCGAAGCCACCTACCATAACCAGTACGTCAACCACGCCCAGTTGGAGCCGCCGTCAGCATTGGCACGCTTCAACCCCGACGGCACGCTGGAGGTCTGGCTGCCCAACCAAGCGCCGGATATGTTCCGCGCCGACATGGCCAAGCGCACCGGCCTCGACCCGGCGAAGATCACCCTGCATTCACCTCTGCTGGGCGGCTTTTTCGGCCGACACTTTTTGTATGACTCGGCCAACCCTTACCCGCAGGCCATCGCGCTGGCCAAGGCCGTCGGCCGCCCGGTCAAGCTGATCTGGAGCCGTGAGGAAGAGTTCCTGCGCGACGTGCTCCGCCCGGTCGCCGTGGTCAAGTTCCGCGCGGCGCTGGACGCCCAAGGGTTCCCGCTGGCGATTGAAGCCGTGAGCGCCACCGAAGGCCCCAGCGAAGCCATTGCCGGCAAACAGGGCGACAAAATCGACCCCACGGCCCTCGAAGGGCTGTCGGGCAAAAGCTACGCGATCCCCAACAAGCGTATCGCGCAGATCTACGTCAAAGGCCCGACCATGCTCGGCTACTGGCGTTCGGTGGGCAATTCGCTGAATGACTTCTTCTACGAAGCGTTCCTCGATGAACTGGCCGACAAAGGTGGGCACGACCCGTACGAGCTACGCCTGCACTTGCTACGCGACAACAAGCGGCTGACCACCCTGCTGCAAGCGGTGGGCGAGTTGTCCGGCGGCTGGAAGCGTGGCCCCTACACCGCAGAAGACGGCAGCCGCCGCGCGCGTGGCGTGGCCATGGCGTCACCGTTCGGCTCCCACGCTGCCGTGGTTGCCGAAGTGTCGATCGAAAACGGCCAGGTCAAGGTGCACCACATCTGGGAAGCCATCGACCCGGGCAGCATCGTCAACCCGGCGATCATCGAAGCGCAGGTCAATGGCGCCGTAGCACTGGGCTTGTCGCAAACCTTGCTGGAGGAAGCGGTGTACGTCGACGGCAAACCACGGGCGCGCAACTACGACCTGTACCCGATCCTGCCTATGTCGCGAATGGCGCAGGTGCACGTGAAGATCGTCGAGAGTGGCGAAAAAATGGGCGGTATCGGTGAACCACCACTGCCTGCCGTGGCGCCGGCCGTGGCCAATGCGGTGGCGCACCTGACGGGCCAGCGCATCCGCAGCCTGCCTTTGAGCCGATACACTTTCGCCTGACCGACAAGGAACGCGCATGAACAACCGCCGATTCGCAAGAACCGCAGGCTGGCTGGTGCTGGCCGGCGCGGTCGCAGCAGGCGTACTGGCCTGGTACGTGACCCGCCAGCCCGCCTCGCCTTTTGAGCAACAACCCGCCGCCAAAGCGGACCCGGCACTGGTCAGCCGCGGCGAGTACGTCGCCCGCGTCAGCGACTGCGTGGCCTGCCACAGTTTGCCGGGCAAGACGCCGTTCGCTGGCGGCCTGGAAATGGCCACGCCGTTGGGCGCGATTCACGCCACCAACATCACGCCCGACCGCAACACCGGCATCGGCGCCTACACCGCGGCCGACTTCGACCGTGCGGTGCGCCACGGCGTCGCGCCGGGCGGGCGCAGGCTTTACCCGGCCATGCCCTACCCGTCTTACGCCAAGCTCAGCGATGACGACATGCGTGCGCTGTACGCGTTTTTCATGAAGGGCGTGGAGCCGGCCAATCAGCCCAACATCGAAAGCAGCATTCCCTGGCCGCTGAATATGCGCTGGCCTATCGCCCTGTGGAACGGCGTGTTCGCACCCAACGCCACCTACGCGGCCAAACCCGCCCAGGACGCGCTGTGGAACCGTGGCGCCTATATCGTCCAAGGCCCCGGCCACTGCGGCAGTTGCCACACGCCGCGCGGCCTGGCCTTCAACGAGAAGGCACTGGACGAGTCCGGCGCGCCCTACCTGGCTGGCGCTCTGCTCGATGGCTGGTATGCACCGAGCTTGCGCCAGGACCACAACACCGGGTTGGGGCGCTGGAGCGAGGACGAGATCGTGCGGTTCCTCAAGACCGGGCGCAACCAGCATGCGGTGGTGTATGGCTCGATGACCGAGGCGTTCAATAACTCCACGCAGTTCATGAGCGATGAGGATTTGAACGCCATCGCCCGCTACCTCAAGTCCCTGCCCGGCGACCCGCAGCGCGACGGTTCGCCGTGGCAGTATCAGGCGGCCACCGCCCGCGCGGACGCCCCTGGTGCCCACACCTACGCAACCCGTTGCGCGTCCTGCCATGGCCTGGACGGCAAGGGCCAGCCGGAGTGGATGCCACCGCTGGCGGGCGCCACCTCAGCACTGGCCAAGGAAAGCGCCTCGGCGATCAACATCACGCTTAATGGCTCACAACGGATCGTGACGGCGGGTGTACCGGACGCCTACCGTATGCCGGCGTTTAGGGAGCAATTGTCGGATGCGGAAATCGCGCAGGTGCTGACTTACGTGCGTGGTACGTGGGGCAACAACGGCGGTGCAGTCGATGCAGCGGCGGTGAACACGCTGCGCGGGCACACCGACCCGGCGAGCAGCAGCCCGATTATTCTGCATATGCGTTAAGGCCTGGATCGCAGATAGTTCCCACGCTCCGCGTGGGAATGGCGCCCGTGACGCTCTGCGTCACCCATACGCCGAATTCAAAACGTGCGTGGGCTGGCGGGACAGGCTACCAGCCATACAAATAAGTCCAGAGGACTAAGCCCGCAGCCCATACCATCCCAAAATGATACGGCCACAACGCCCAACGCTTGAGGGACAGGGGGACGGACGCCAGTTCAGCCTCGGTCACCTCCCTTCTTTTGATGTGAAACTTAGGCATACCCAACAGTTCAGTGATCAGAAGCATGCGATGAAACCTGTCGATGCGCTGATTTCTGCCCCAAAAACGTTTGTGATCGCAGACCACCTTGTTCTCGCTGAAGTAGCTTTCCAGCGCTTCGAGCTTTGTGTACTCAGCGTATAAAGTCAGCCCTGCGAAAATCAGCGCCCCTGCAGCTAAAAAGATTGCCAGAATGAGTTGAAAATTCATGCTTAAGCGCCCTCTGGTTGAAAGATCAGATCACCGTCGATCTCTACGATCTGTCCGCCCAGAAACGCACCGAGAGCGCCAGCTGCATTACCCGCTGCATACCCTCCCGCAGCACCGCCGATCACTGCGCAGGCCAGCGCACCGTTTCCTTTAGCCGCGATGCCCAAAAAAACCTCACAGCCGCGACGGACTAAGTTCGCCCCCAGCTTCCCTCCCCCATAAGCCCCCGCCACGCCGCCCATCAACTTCCCTGTCTCCACGTACTTCGCCCGCCGACACTGCGCCTCCCGCCCCTGCACACACGCCTCCTTGATCTCCAACCCTCCCACGCCCACGTCCAGTACCAACCCGACATACGTCCCCTTCCCCAACCACTTCGACATCTGCGCAATGTTCCGTATCCGCTGCGCGTACCCGGCGATTTCACCCTTATGCAGATAGCTCTTGGTTGAAATCCCCAACACCTTCTTCAGCGCCTGATTGGCTCCCAGCCCCGTGCCAAATCGCGCCGCACCTTGCAATTGGGTGTCCAGCACGCCAAACAACGCCTTGCGCTGGCGAAAAAACGCCTCACGGTCCAAACCACCGTTTTTCAGGCGCTGATGCAGCCGCTCAATCTCTTCCAGCGTATGCGCCACCTCATCCAGGTGCCGCGCCCACGCCGATGTCGCGCTGCCCACACCCAACGAGCCGTACCCCAGAAAACTTTGCAGCAGGTCATAATTGTTGACCACTTGGGTGCCGGCGCCAGTGCCCAGCTCCCGACGAATCGCCTCGGCCTGGCGCATCAGCCAGGCCTCTTCGATCGAACAGGTCACGCTGTAGAGATCGGGGACAATCACCAACTGCCCCGACGTCACCAGCCCATGACGCAGGTGCCGGTTCAGCACGTCGAAATGATCAGACCGTTGCCGACTCGGGGCACAGCCCATCAACCGGAACTTCAAACTTTGGTAGTCCGCCGTGCGTTCATTGATATAGCCCTGCGCCATGCCTCACATCCCTGGATGCAATGAAGATGGCGTCGAAATATAAGCAAGCGAATACGCCCCGGACACAAGCACCGGAGGGCTGAGTAACATTTGGGAAGTTGCCTACATCGCAAGGAAGAAGCGCCTACAAAAAAGCCGTTCACCACAACAACTTTAGAGCCTTGGAGTTTTGTATAGCGCCCACACGCTCAGATCGTTCCCACGCTCCCGCGTGGGAATGCCTCCCGTGACGCTCTGCGTCACCGGTACGCAGAATTCGAAACGTGCGCTGGCTGGCGGGACGCGGAGCGTCCCAGGTGGCATTCCCACGCAGAGCGTAGGAACGATCTGATTAGTGGCATTGGGTCATGGTTTGTAAAGGGCCAGCAGGGCGTGTCGCTTTAAATTGCAGGACGTTTCCTAGACAATCTCTGCCGCCTTGTGCCTGTTGGAATCGATGGCTAGTCTGCGATCCGTCACTGCTCATCAGTGATCGGGTTTAGTCGCTCGGTTTCAGAACAGGCGCATGGTCCCCCAGAAGTTATGGTGGCTGTGCGCAGGGCGTCTTCGGGCGCGCCGGGTTCCTGTTCTGACCGGTCGACTAACCTGCGTACAGCCGCCACCCTCGTTTAGTCGCGAAGAGTTTCGGCTCCTTGATCAGACAGGTACTAAACAATGAAAAAAATCGTCCCCGATCCACCCCGCAATGCCACCAAAGACCGCGCCGCCTTCAACCGCGCCATCGACCATTACCTGCCGACCCAAGGTGTTCAAATCGAAGACCTGAGCTTCGAAGACGCCCTGCTCTACACTTCCAGCTTGCTCGACAGCGCTTCGGCCACGACACTCAACTGCAGTGAGCAACTGCCTAACCCCGAGCGGGCGAAGATTCTGGCGGTGTGGCATTTGCTGGAAATGGCCAAGACCACCGTGGACCGCTCTATTGAGTGCCTGAACCCCGCAAAAACGCCTGCCTGAACACGGCAAAAACTGTGGGGGCTGGCTTGCCTGCTCCCACATGAGTCCACGTTAAACTTTACTTGGGTATTGCCCTCTCACGCACAGGCTAGGATTTGAACCGATCAGGTAAGTAATCCTGCCTCACCATCTCTTTCAATACCTCAGTGACACCTGCAAGAAAGTAAGAAAGCTCCTCCTTCGACTCGCAAACTGTCATATCGGCAATCTCAGAATCGCTATAGTTCTCCATGACAATTTTTAGGCAATCAGCAAACACCATCAGTTCACCTTCTGACACTTTCAAGTCAAACAGCGTGACAGTGGCAATACACTCTTTACTCAAAATATCCATAAACACCACTTAGATTCATAGCAGAAAAGGAACAAATTTATCGGGTCGAACATAATCAAATAAATCCGTCCCGAATGGCACTTACTTAACAGCTAACCAGCTGATATGACTACAAAAAAATGAAAAAAGGCCGTCCTTGGTCTACGGTGATAGTTGCAAACACACACCACGAGAACAAGGACAGCCCGCGTGAATCGTAGACGCCAAATCGTCAGGCATCAACAGCAGCGCATTCAGCAGCACACCAAAAACAGCAATGCCCATGCGTTCTTTAAGCTGCTAGCCGATCCGGAACTGCTACAGCGTGTCGAGTCAGTGACGCCCAAGCATCGCCAACGGTTGTTCCCGCCGACTGAAACACTGTCGATGTTTCTGGCCCAAGCCATGAATGCCGACCGTTCTTGTCAGAAGGCCGTGAATGATTTTTCGATCAAACGTTGCTGCGATGGGCTAAGCCCCGGCAGCGTGTACACCGGCGCTTATTGCAAAGCACGGGCGCGGTTACCGGTAGAGATGGTTTCAACGTTGTTGCGCTCCACGGGATCATCGATGAGTAACAACGCGTCACCCTCCTGGCGCTGGATGGGGCGCCCGGTGCGGCTCGTAGATGGCACCACGGTGACGCTGCCAGACACTGCGGCCAACCAAGCTGCCTATCCGCAATCGCGAGGTCAGAAAGCAGGGCTGGGTTTCCCCATCTGCCGTTTGGTAGGGATCATTTGCCTGGCCAGCGGTGCTGTTTTAGATGCCTCGCTGGGACGTTTTCGAGGCAAAGGTGGCGATGAACAGACGCTACTCAGGACGATGCTTGACACTCTGAATCAAGGCGACATTGTGTTGGGCGATGCCTACTACGCAACGTACTTTTTGCTGTGTGAACTGCAGCGTCGCGGGATCGACGGCGTGTTCGAACAATATGGCGCTAGGCGGCGCAGTACCGACTTTCGGCTCGGGCAATCGCTGGGGCCGGAAGATCATTTGGTTGAGCTGACAAAACCTAAGAATCGACCTGCTTGGATGAGCCAAACTTATTACGACGATGCGCCTGAAACACTGACAGTGCGTGAACTAAAAACCGGTGAAAAATACTGGTGACCACCTTGAACTGCCCACAGCAAGCGCCCAAGGCTGGGCTGAAATCTCTGTACAAGGACCGTTGGCATGTTGAGTTGGAACTGCGCAACCTCAAGACAACGCTGGGGCTTGAAACGCTGAGTTGCAAGACGCCTGGTAGGGCCGTCAAAGAGTTATGGGTGTATCTGTTGGCGCACAATCTGATTCGGATGATCATGGCCCAATCGGCGCTATTGGCGGATTGTTTACCGAGAGAGCTGAGCTTCAAATATAGCCTTCAGCTATGCCTTGCGTTGAGGCATTACGGAGCGGGAGAACGAGACGACGAGGTGTTGAACTTGCTCAAGTTGATTGCCCGAAAACGTGTTGGAAATCGACCCGGTAGAATCGAGCCCCGCGCTGTAAAACGAAGGCCCAAGCCATACCCCATGCTGATGCAGGCACGAGGGGCGGCAAGGGCTGACGTACGCAAGAATGGGCATCCGAAGAAGGTTAAGTAAGTGCCATTCTGGTCTGACCCCTATATTTCAGC
Organism: Pseudomonas sp. ArH3a; assembly: GCF_022648765.1. Lineage (NCBI taxonomy): Bacteria > Pseudomonadati > Pseudomonadota > Gammaproteobacteria > Pseudomonadales > Pseudomonadaceae > Pseudomonas > Pseudomonas sp. ArH3a. The sequence goes on along the minus strand of NZ_CP080330.1, from coordinate 2,783,677 downwards.
TATTAAATAACCCTGTCCTCTTCCCTTATAAATCAAGCTCAAATAGCCCATCCAAAAAATCAGAAAAGCTATTCGACACGAGGGTCATATTTGAGTCGTCTGGCTCTGCCTCATCACAATTTTCTAATTCATGATCCCAAAAATAGACCTTACCTCTATGCTCCCCTTTAATACCAAAGCAAATTTGGTTACCTCCAGGGTCACAAGCAATTGCAATAAAACCTTCGGGAATACGCTTTCTATACAAGTTCAGATTTCTGACAAAATCATATGTATCACTTCTATTCAAACCGTAAAATCGTTGAACAGATGACCCATCCTCATTACCCATAAAACGGAAACTATCTGGTTCAGGGTAACCTCCTCCACTACGAGATAAGAATAGATAATATTCTCTAGGCAAGGTCACCCCAATAAAGCTCTCAAGCAATTTCATGGCGTCATCAGAGATGGAATTTCCGGGCTCTATTATTTCAATCATCTCAATAAAACTCCCTACTTACACGATTTTATTCCAGAGGTTGCCACGCCACCAGTATGGCGCACAGCATCATGTAGATGATGACGGAATTAATTGCATCAAACCAGACTCTTGGTGATGATGCCAAGTAAAATCATCAGGTGTACGTTTATAACCGGAAGATTGGTTAGCCAATTTAAAGTCTCGATCACGGCTCCCTGTCAGATCGATCCGTACTTTCTTCACGGCATAGGGCGTGAAATCAGGATATCCAGCTCCAGAAAAATGAACACTTTTCGGGTATTTTTGAGCAATTTCCGCAGGTAAATCGCCCAAAGGAATTTCGGTGTTTGCGTACTTCTGTGAATTTATCGGACTACGACCATTAACAGGCCGAATACGATCAATATTTAGTTGTCCTGCATCAGGATCACCTAAACTCCTGATACCAGACACTTCCTCAGCAACCGTAGTCCCGTGAGGCCCTTTTGCACCTACAACTACCCGACAAAAAAGTACTGCCCGCTACCGTGATCAATCAAATGACCTTCCGCGCACATTTCGATTAACAATGATGAAATTTTTCTCCTATCTACACATTTCCCACACGACTCTAGAAACTTAATTAGCCGCCATTCATCGATTCTTTTGGGTTCACCAAAGAACTTATGTACGTCCACAACCCAATGCGGCTCGCATGACGTTTTCTCAAAACGCAATCCTGCACCATGCTTAACAAATCTCCACTGGACACCATCAACTATCATTTCTCCACTCTGAGGAAAGTCGAGAAGCCATTTCAAATCCTTTGCGTTGGGATGTAGCTCTGCGAACGCAAAAAACAATCGGCACTGAAGCTCTACAAAAAAAAGTACATCGTTCATACGAATTGCCTCATAAACTAATATCTCACCCGAGCTTCAGCCGCTTCTCGCATTAGTTGATCTGCCTCTTCCTTAGTCACGCTATGAACATTGACTGGCACGTCTTTGATCCCAGCTTTTGAAGCAGCCTCCGCGCGATGGTGGCCATCAAGGATAATCAACTTCCCGTCCACTTTAGCCGCATCGACAGGATGATTTTCATCATACACATTAGCCTTCATGTCCTTAGTAAATCGCTTTACTTGTGACCCAGAGATCTCATCTCGCCCTTGTCTCCCAATCAAGGATTTCGGATCTACTCTCTGTGCATCTCCGACCATCGCTTTTGCACCAGCCTCCTTTACGGGGTGGGCATACGGCTTACCAGCCTCAGCATCCGTTGAGACAGTCGAGGTGTATGGCGCCTTTCCTGTGCCCGTCCCTTTTGCACCATTGGATGAGCAAGATCACTCTAAGGAGTCGAGCTTCTCGATGTCTTTCCAATCCGGTGCGAGCCCAAGTGATTGCATGTGCCTGTCAAAAACCGCTCCTACCAGATCGGAAACGGGCTGATCCTCAAGCCATACTGAATCGCACTCGAAGCACATTAAGAAACGGTGCTCGGGCATAGTTTTAAGTCGAACGCGCCAAACAACATCTTGCAGACAGAAGGGACAGAGTTTCATTTCGGGAAAGCCGTAATAACTTGCGTTGTTCCATCGCGAACCACAATCTGAATCGAGGCTTGTCCGCTCGTTCCGACTTGTCGCCCCATGTCGACAACCCATACACGGTTGCCGTTGGCTTGTAGCGTACCAGGCCCAACCCGCGAGGCCCACGCTTGATCAACAAGTCCAATAACCTGTTTTCGGTCCACGCTGAAAAGTGAGTGAACCGGCTTGGAGGGATTGGGAACAGTATGATCCAGAACGTGCAACACTCGGTTCCCGTGTGCCGAGCCTTGACCATAAACTAACCCGCCAGGCGAGACCCAAGATTATGTTGCGGCATCACAAATCAGTTTTCCCGTAGAGTTACTGCCTACCCCTTTTGCACCTACAAGTAATCTAGCCAGTCACCGGACTTAACATTCTGTCTCTTCTTAAGGAAATCTTCGTACCGAGCTTTATGTTTTTCAACATCACCCTCAATATCAATAGAAATAAAACCACTCCCTCTCTCCTCTACAGATAAAGCTGTTGGCTTAATCTTCATCGGGCGAAAGATCTATCAAGCCCCCTGAAACCTTAGACTTATGAAATATAAAGCTCTTTCCTCCGGCCAACGGAAGGATTTCATCCATCACAGAAAACATTATTTCAGGGTTAGACATCTCAATTTTTTCACCATTTTCATAACTTTCTGAATAGTTCTCTGGCATGAGTAAAAGCTTATAATCAATAATAACCAGCCAGCCCTCTAGCTCAACAATATCGCCAGTATTCATTATCACTCCCATATCACATTAGCATTAACGCCTATTGACATTGCGCCATCTAACAACCCTTGCTGAACACCTCTTGGCCCGACATACGGGTCTCGTGTCATATAGCAACTTACGCCATCAACAGACTTAACACTATCAACAATAATGAAGTGTTTTCCTTGGCCAGCGGGAACCTGAACGATAACACTCGCGCCTTCTTGCAGTGCTTTATTTAATTGCCCAGGTAGCATTGTAGTGTTTACAGTATTTTTAACTCCCGCCTTAGATATCACATCTGATAATTCCAGAGTGTTAACGCCGAACGGCCTGACCCCGTTTATAAAGCTTTCAATTGCATTATCAAGGCTAATAGCCGCGCCCGTTTTGTCAGTAATTGTCATTGCTGCGCAGGCTGGTCCGCATACAGGGGCGTCACCTTGTAAAACAACCGAGCCCTTTGGTTCATATTGGATCGTTTTAGGCGCAACAGCAATACCGCCTGCGCCATCAACAGAAGCACCTGCTGTCGCTTTTGCACCTATTCAACTCTTCAATGCTGGCAAAGACAGCACTTCATCGTACTGTGGCCAGTCCCCCCTTGCGCGCTTGAGCACGCCTTGCATCAACTCGTCCAACTCAGGCACTGGCTGCTCGGGCGGCAATTGGTCAAAGGGCGCGGCCATCAGCGGATGATCAATCTGCTGCGGATTGGGCAAGCCTTCCCATTGGCGTAGACGCAATATGTAGAGGATTTCCACCGGCACGCGCTCCATGTGGCATTCCTGATCGAAATCGTACGAATTCTTTTGGCTGTCTTTGCCGGTTTGCCAGGTGTGGCGGTCACATGCGGCCAGCAGGCAGGGCAACAAGTCGTCGGGGTTGGCGGTGCGCCAGTTGGCCAGTAGAGCTTCGTAGATAGGCTCATCATATGCATAGGCCGGCCAAAGATGCGATAAATCGCCCACCCAATCGGCAAACACGCGAAGCATAAAGGCTTGGGCGCGGCGGTGCTGCTCTTCATACTCGATCACCAACTGATGTTCGCGATTAAGCGCCGCATGAGTGAGATAGCCCTGATGGATGACGGCATCCTTCCAACCCAGGATCGCCATCGCGGCCATCATGTTGGCACCGGTTTGGAAGCTGTAGTTTTGTTGGCGAATATGGTTGCCGGGGCGTTGATCGTACTGGTGCGCCCAAAAGTACAATTGCCAAACACCTACCTGGTAGTAACGCATCCAGTGAGCCAATTCTTGCAACCATTGCGGGTTGTCTGGGGCAGTGGCAAGTACTTTATAAAGTCTTACCCGCGCCATTTCTTCTGGGATGCTATCTGTCGCATTATTTTTATTTGGAACCATCATTGGATCAGTGGGCCTTGCATCCTCCCTGGTGACGTATTTGCGTATCGCGTTGACATAAAACGCGTCCTCAACATACGGCCCTCTGGCGATGCGAGCGAGTACTGATTTGTAAGAAGGCCACCTTGGGTTCACACCCACGCGTTCAAATTTATTTATTTCTTGGGCCATGGTTCCACCTTAATTTCTGCTTGACCTGTTTTACCGGGTGCTGGCAAACCAATTTTAACGGTAACGCCTTGGACTTTGACTCTACTGCTTTGCAACGCGGACTCCAATGCTGTAGCCAACGCGGGAACAGATTGGCTTATCGAACGATTAGCCAACCACCCTCTCAATCTTGTCTCCGGATCCCCATTGTGCATATTTCGCAGCTACGGCTCTATGAAGCAGGCACAACACAACCGACCATCGAAGTCTTTCGAAGGACCGTTCTGGCTCTGAGTGTCAGCGCCGATATGCTGCTATTTGATGAGGGAGAACGTGGGCCGGATGACCGCCTGAAACTTCAGTTTGAGGCCATTTCCAAGCTGGATGACAAAGAGCGCGAAGCCCTGGAGACAGTGATCAGTAGCGTATTGCACATGCACGACGCCAAGCGCTGGACACAAGCTGCGACTAAAAGAGACAGCTTGCCGGGCCAATAAAACGGGCCAACCTTGAAAAAAGGACCAGTTCTGTGGGGCTGCCGCTGTGTATAACAAATGCTATACAACTCACGTCAGTGCTTCCTGGGTGAAACACTCGTTTTGTATTACAAATGTATAACAGCACCCAGCAGACAGAAACCGGATAACTAATTGATACATATAGAAAATACCCACCTCGCGAGAGGTGCGTGATGTGTATTGAGATTTTTCTCCTGTTAAGGAGCAAAATCTCATGCTGAAAAAGGGCGTATTGAGCAATATAGACCGTAGGTCGTCAGGGTGGGTGCAAAAGGGATGCAACTTGACTGCAGAAAGGATGCAAAAAGAGTGCAAACAGGGTGCAATCAGGGCGCAACAGAAACTGGAAATACCGGCGCAAGAGTGCGCCGGATCTCAGCCAAAGCAAAAAACCTAATGATTAAGACTCTGGCAAAACCGAAAGTACTGCTTTAAAAATATGAGTTCCATCATCAACGGCTGACGATGCTTCATATATTGCTTCGGTCGCTGTCATAAGCGAATTCTCTCCACCAGCTAATGACAGCGCCGATACAGCACGAGCTTGGCTAAACAACTGAAGACCTTCTAGATTTAAGTTTTGCCCTTCACCCAGGCTGTCTTGCAAGTCAAAATACTTCTCATCTAACTGTGCAGCTAAAGCATCTAGCCCAGCAACCTGATCAGTTGTGAGTCTATTACCAGACAGTAGTTGCCTAAGAGACTCGACAACAATAGGCACTTCTACTGGACAAGCCTGGAAAGCAAGTTCGCAAGCCACTTTTACAGCAACTCTTCGTTGCTCCTCACTGACCAACTTAAGCTTTTCTACAAGTCCTTTATCAATCATTTCTAAACGCATAATCATTGTTTAGCCTTTGGCAGTGGTTTTAATGGCGTTGACACATTGGCCCCTGTCGGCTCAATTACGTTCTGACACGATGCACAGACAGGACGTGTCGCACCGATATCAACAACTTTCAATCCGTTAGCGTTGGCATAGCTGACAATATCCGCTTCTGCGTGGCCAGTTCCAACAACTACTTTCTCGCCTTCTTGCAAACTCACTCCAGGACGAAGATAGCCACGAGGTTCACTTGTACTGACCAGAACAGAGCGAACACCATTGGCATCCTCTACTACCGCAACACCCATAGTTATTCGGCCTTGAGAATTCGCAGGTATTTGTGACTGAATTTCACTTACACGACTTTGGATAAGGTTAGATGGGTTGTCGTAGGCAAGACCTCGCTCTAGAGATGTACCTGCGCCTTTTGCACCAACTATCCTTTAGGAGATATCTGCCTCACCCAATCCTCTCTAAGCCCAACCAAAATATTCATAACATTAGAGTAAGTCAAGAATGGTAAAAATAACGCAAAATTGGACAAGCCACATTTCACATCTAAGGGAACGTAAAAATCAACATCCCCCGAGCGACTCGAATTCGAAAAAAGTTCTACATTCAGGTGACTTTCAATACTAGAAATATCAGCAAACAACACCTTATTCGCAACTTCATTATTTCCAAAGAAAAAACCATCAACATATACATCTAACCTTCCACCCTCTATCCCAGTAGAAAATAAAATGTCACCATCTTCAGCTTCCTCATGAAAGAACCCACGACCTAAGGCTTCAACATCTTTCATCCTTTTTTCAAGTGTTCGACGAACCTTCATTGTCCAACGCCTTTTAAAAAATCCCTCAAGCCTTCCTTAGTCGCGGGAAAGCTAAAGGAAAAATTCTGATTTACATTATCAAAACTACCTGTCCCAAGCTTAGAGCCTTCTGGGGATGCATAGCGACCTGTCAGAGTAATTTTTCCTGCACCTTGGGACTGAGCATAAGCAAGCATTTTCTTCAATGGTCCTGCTAATTCAGCGGCCCCATCAGCACCAACGCCAATGAATCCTTTCGAAGTACCTATCGCAAACTCATCAAATGTTATTTCACTTCCGCTCATGGTGACTCTTGGAGAGTAGATGGTTCCCACACCATTAGCTGCATCAAAAGACACTTTACCTAATTCCTTAGGTATTTCTTTTGCACCTGGCAGCAGCAGAGGTTGAGAAACAGCCTTGCTATACGAGCCTACTTCACTAACCCCATTCGGGTAAACAACCTTCATCGCGTCATCAGAAACGGTGACAACGCTGCCCTTCGGCAAGATCTTGCCACCTTTGAGTGTCACCGCTTCGCTCAGTTGCACCGTTGTATTGGCCTGGATGACCTTGCTCTCAACAAAAGTGGCACTACCACGCAGTACTGCCTCACTCGCTTGCTCGACGAATTCAGCTTCAACCGTAGTCGCGACCTTGCGCCCGACCGCAGCGGCTCGCCCAATTGGCAAGACGTCGAGCAAGGTAAAATCCTTTAAGCCACTGATCTCAGCCTTGTACTTAACGCCTTCGATGATGGTGTCAGAAACATCGCTAGATCCGTCGAACAGGCTGATCTCGGGATGTCGGTTTAGCGCTGTTTTAACGCCAAACCGATTGGCATCCGCCTGGAGCGTGCCGCCTGTTGGTCCATAAGAGCCGGCCCCGTTGCCTCCAAATAGGCCGCTGTCTGCTTTTTGCTCGGCGGTAGCCTGGAAAGCCAGCACCGCTTCGCCATGTGCGGTAACAACCGAGCCGTCTCTCCAACGAAGCGGCGTGCCCTGAGCACTCATCTGGTTCACAACCGCTTGGGCAACTTCCATAGCCCTGTAAAAAAGCTCAACCTGCGGATTTCCTCGCTGAGTGGGTGAGTCCAACTGAGCACGCAAAGCTTCGTATTTTCGGGCGGTGCTGTTGTCCAACTGGCTGTCACTAGCCAATGTCAACAATTCCTCCCAACTGAACCCTGACTGATTTTGCTGCACATGATCGCGGGTTAGTTGAGCCGCTTTTTCTTTAAGCAGACGCTTTTCTTCGGGATGCAACTGACGGTTATAGGCCGTCGCATCTTTGGCGATGTCGATCCCGGTTTGCAGATCACCACCCACCATCGCTGCCGCTGTAAGGCCCACTAACTGAGACGCCGCCAATTCAAGCTGCTTATCGCCCTTCACCAACGCGCTTAAACGGTTACTTAACGCCTCGTTTGCTCCCGCGGCCATCGCTCCGGTGACAAAGCCTTCGCCTGCCGCCTCACTGAGCAAACCACCGACCAGCGCATGGAGAGCTGTCTTCTCGATGCTAGCGTTGTCCCACTTCTTATGGTCAGCAAAATCACCAACCGCATTAAAGGCCACACCTCGCAGCACACCCTGTGCCTGCGACACCAACGATTGCTTGAGGTTGTCTCCAAGACTGCCCCCCTGCAACGCCGTCCCGAAACCTGCCTGTACAGCCCCCTGCGCTCCTGAATAAGCCGCAAACTTGCCGATATCCGATGCAGAACTAAGATTGAAGCCTTTGGTGACCTTATTGACGTTATCACCCGTAACTCCAAACGCTGGGTCCAATACCCCCGCAGTGAAACCTGCGGTCAACGCCCCAGTGACATAATTACGAATGCTTTTGCTTGAAGTAATATCCTTGAACGTTGCGCCGATGTTGCCACCGTTGTTGATAAAGCTAACCGCGCTGTTGCTAGCAACTGACGACAGTGCAGCGGTGGCCATGACATTGCCCCATCCTGCGGCCGCTGTACCGGCTGCCGTACCTGCTGACACCATCGCCGAACTGCCAGCGGCGGCCATCGCAGTGCCAGAACCCGCAGACCCCACACCCGCAAACGCCGTACCGAGCGGACCGCTAGCTGCTCCGGCCGTCAGCACCGATACAATAATAATGATCGCCAGCATCGCCCCTTGCCCAAGGCCGGAATGGCTGTACTTGAACGAATCATGCATTTCTTGCACTTGCCGCCAGTCAACATCGCCGCGCCTCTCAGCGTCTTTCAGCCAAGCGAGTTGCGGGTCCGCCTTGACCATCACGTCGATGGTCTCGCTGACGGAGTGCTGGTCGATTTTCTTGATATCGATCTTCAGGCCATCCACTGCCTGAATGGCTACCTTCCCCTGCGCCAGCATTTGAGTCTGGCGTAGCGTCTCGTCGGTATTACCCTTCCCCTTGGCACTGTTCCACGCCAGGTCACTCTTGCTCTTCTCGTGACTCTCCTGATGCAGGTCCTTGACCGCCTCAAACGTCACCGACCCACCACTGACAATCGCTATATCGCCGCCACTTTCAAGCTTGGCGCCCTGGTACAGCTGGTCCCCACCGCTTTGCAGGGTCTGATTGCCGCCACTGGTGATCTGGCTGCCGATGTTCGTGACCTGAGTGACTTCATCACGCTGGGTTTCCTTGCTGCCCCAACTGCCCTTCTTCTTCATGTCATACAGCGAGTAATCACTGTCTTGCGCCGACAGCAACGCCAAGTTGCCACCCGCCACTAGATACGCCTCATCCCCAGCACTGACACGGCTGGCAATCAGCGCTAAGTCCTTCCCAGCGCTGAGCACCACATCCCCCCCAGCCTTAACCGAAGTCGCCACCTGGCTCACATGGTCTTCCTGCGCCTTAACCTTCTTCAGGTTCAACGCCGCATGCTGCTCATCCGCCGCCGAAGCCAAGATCAGGTCCCCACCCGCCGCCATCGCCACATCCCGCTTGGCTTCCATCTGGCTGGCAATCGCAGTCAAATCCCTACCGGCCTTTGCCGACAGGTCGCGACCCGCCGTCACCGACGAGCCGTTCTGCGTGACGGAGCTGCTGTTGGAGCGCGTTTGGGTGTTGGCGTTGCTGTTGACCTGCTCCACCGACCCAAAGCTCAGGTCGCGCCCGGCCTGAATCGTGGTGTCGCGCCCGCTGTCGAGCACGCTGCCCTGGTTGGAGACGTCGCGCCCGGCCTGGATGCTCAGGTCGTTGGCCGCTTCGATACGGGCTGCGCTGCTGAGGAACTCGCGGTGTTCGCTGGAGACGCCGTCGCTGCTGTCGTGACGGGTGACGGTGCGTTCGTTTATCACGTCGCCGTTCACGGCGGTCAGGGTGACGTCGCGGCCTGCAATGATGCCGCCGGCCTTGTTGACGATGTTGTTGCCGGCCAGCAGGTCCAGGCGGTTGCCCGCTTCAATCAAGCCGCTGTTCACCAGGTCATTGCCGGCCTTGGCCGACAGGTTGTTGCTGGCGCGCAGGGTGCCGACGTTGTTGAGGTCTTGCCCGGCGATCAGGCTGACATCGTTACCCGCAATCAGCGCGCCGGTGGGTGCCAGGCGGTTGTTGGCGTTGGCCAGGTACAGCACCGGCACCAGCACTTCTTCGCCGTTGACCACGCTCTTTTCCAGCCAGACGATGTCGTGGGTCAACGCTGCCACTTGCTCGGAAGTCAGGTTTACCCCCACGGCCAGGTTCAGCGTTTGCTTGCTGGCGATGGCGTTGTCCATCAGGTGTTTGAACAGTTTTTCGCCGGTGGTTTGCCCGTCGAGAAAGCGTTGACCGGTGCGCGCGACCACGGCTTGCTGGACCAGGCGCTGTTCGTAGAAACCATCGCCCAGGCGCTTGGCGCTCTCGTCCGGGTTGTAGCCCAGGCCAGAGAGCAGGTAGTCCGAGCTCATGAATTGCTTCATGTCGGTGAGCACGGGGTTGGTTTCGATCAGGTATTTGTGCGCTTGCGACACGCCGCTTCTATCGGGCAGGCCTTGCACGCGGCTGATGGCTTGGGCGCCTACCGCGCTCGGTGGTGCACTGGCTTGAATCGCAACGGTGGCCGGGGCGTCATGCGGTGCTGGGCCTGGGAGCGAAGCCGGGCCCTCAGGTGCGGTGACCACAACCCGGGCATCTCGCTCAACCAGGGTCGGGGAAAGGTCGGCGCCGGGTTGGGCGCTGCCACTTGGGTTCAACGCCGCGATACCGTCGACATGCGCGATACCGCCAGCGGTCGTGCGGCCGGACTGTTGCACGACAGCATCGGCACTGCCGACGCCGGCAGCGTTGACCGCGCGTGCACTGGCATCAATGCTGCCTGCGGTACGGGCCGCGACGCTCAGTGCGTGGGTGCTTGCGGACACCTGGGCGACGTCGCCCAGTTGAAGCGTGCGTGCCGAGTTCGCTGGAAGGGTGTGTTGACGTTGCGCCAGGTCGACGCTCGCGCCGCCGAGTGTCCAGCTCTGCGCGCCGGTATTGCCTTGGGCCGCTTGCCCTTGGGTGGCGCCCTGCCCGCTCAGGCGGAACAAGCCGTTCTGACCGGTAGGCAAGGTGAAGCCTGGCAGGCTTACTGGGTTGACTTGCCGTTGCGCCAGGTCCGGTCGCAGTTGCGCGTTGATGGAAATGGCGGTGGAGTGGCCGCTGCCCGCGCCGGTCTCTGCCTTGGTACGGTGCGCATCACTTTGATCGGAAGGCGGCGACGTAGCTTTTTTTAATATGGATATTGCCCAACAGAACTAAAAGTCCATAATGGACAAATTAGTTTATTTGCAGAGATCGCCATGTCCAGCACGCCCCACGTGATCAACCAAGCCCAGGCTCGCGAATTACTCGCCCAGATCGATGTGCCTCACATCCTGCGCAAGCTGTTTCGCGACCTGGCCGCAGGGCTTGCAGTACAACCGGCGCAACAGTTGGTGGCGTTCCCGCAGGGCGCCGGCGACTTTATCAACTACCTGGGCGTGCTGGCCGAAGACGGGGTTTACGGGGTCAAGACCTCGCCGTACATCGTGCGCGAGCAAGGCCCGCTGGTGACGGCATGGACGCTGTTGATGTCGATGCGCACCGGCCAGCCCTTGTTGCTCTGCGATGCGGCTGAGTTGACCACCGCGCGCACCGCCGCCACCACAGCATTGGCGGTGGACGCCCTGGCACCGGTGGCAGCACGGCGCCTGACGATTATCGGCAGCGGCAAGGTTGCCCAGGCGCATCTGCGTTATGTGCAGAACCTGCGCGACTGGCAGCACATCAGCCTGTATTCGCCCAGCCTGAGCCGAGCAAATGCCGAGACCCTCGCCCACCTCAAAGGCCTGGACCCACGCCTGACCCTCGCCCAGACCTGTGATGCCGCCCTGGACGACGCTGACGTCATCCTGCTCTGCACCTCCTCGGCAGGCCCGGTGATCGACCCGACACGCTTGCGCAAACCCGCACTGATCACCTCCATCAGCACCAATGCCCCGCGCGCCCATGAAGTGCCGCCTGCGAGCCTCGAGCACATGCACGTGTTCTGCGACTATCGCCAGACCACCCCGGGCGCAGCCGGTGAGATGCTGATCGCCAGTGAACGCCACGGCTGGGACAAGCGCGCCATCGTCGGCGACCTGCCCGAATTACTCAGCGACATGGCGCAGCGCCCGGACTACGACCGCCATGTGTTTTTCCGCTCGATCGGCCTGGGTCTGGAAGACATTGCGCTGGCCAATGCCCTGTACCAAATCCAGCGCTAAGCGCTTTAAGGAGACGTTTATGAGCCATGCAGATTTCATCATCATCGGCGGCGGCATTGCTGGCGCGTCCACAGGTTTCTGGCTCTCGCAGCATGGCAAAGTGCTGGTGCTGGAGCGCGAAAACCACCCGGCCTATCACTCCACCGGGCGTTCGGCGGCGCTCTATACGGCAGCTTATGGCACTCCGCAAGTGCGCGCGCTGACCCTGGCCAGCCGCGAGTTCTTCGACAACCCACCCGCAGGCTTCTGTGAGCACCCGCTGCTGACGCCGCGCGGCGAAATGACCGTGGATTTCAGCGGCGACCCAGCGGAGTTGGAGAGCCAATACCTGAGCGCCAAGGCCACCGTGTCGCAGGTCGAGCGGCTGAGTGCCGACGAGGCCTGCGCGCGGTTGCCGATCCTGCGCCGTGAAAAAGTCCATGGCGCAATCTTCGACCCCACCGCCAGCGACATCGACACCGACGCTCTGCACCAGGGTTATTTACGCGGTATCCGGCGTAACCAAAGCGAAGTGCGCACCGACAGCCACGTGCTCGGTTTGAACCGTGACGCCGACGGCCTGTGGCATGTGAGCACCCAGGATGCGACGTACACCGCGCCGATCATCATCAACGCCGCCGGCGCGTGGGCCGACCATATCGGCGGGCTGGCTGGCGCGGCGTCCATCGGCCTGCAACCCAAGCGCCGTTCGGCGTTTATCTTCGCCGGGCCCGAAGGCGTGGATACCCATCATTGGCCGATGCTGGTGGCCCTCGACGAAGCCTTCTATATGAAGCCCGACGCCGGCATGTTCCTGGGCTCGCCGGCCAATGCCGACCCGGTTGAACCGCAAGATGTGCAGCCCGAAGAACTGGACATCGCCATGGGCATCTACCAGATCGAAGAGGCCACTACCCTGACCATTCGCCGCCCGACGCGAACCTGGGCCGGCCTGCGCAGTTTTGTGCACGACGGTGATTTGCTCTCGGGCTTCGATCCGCAGGTGCCCGGGTTGTTCTGGGTGGCGGCACAAGGCGGCTATGGCATCCAGACATCACCCGCCATGGGCCAGGCGAGCGCAGCCCTGGTGCGTGGCGCGCCGCTGCCGGAGCCGTTGACGCGATTCGGCCTGGACGCTGGTATGCTCTCGCCCGTCCGCCTGGAGCCGCATTAATGAACACCGCCGAACACGACAAGGTCATGCAGAACTTCCGCGCGATTGCCGATGCGATCGCCACGTTGTTCTTTCCCCACGCGGAAGTGGTGCTGCATGACCTGCGCACGCAAAAAGTCGATTACATCGCCAATAACCTGTCCAAACGCGCCCTCGGTGACGACTCATCGTTGGAGGACATGCTCAGCGATGACGTCAGCGAAGTGAATATCGGCCCGTACGAAAAGCTCAATTGGGACGGTCAGAAAATTCGCAGCCTGAGCACCGTGCTCCACGACCACAAAGGTCACCGGCTGGCGGTGCTGTGCATCAACCTGAATATCTCGCTGTTCGAAAATGCCAAGGCGGCGTTGGATCTGTTCCTGTCGCCAAGCAAGCTGATCCCGCAACCGGACTCGCTGTTTCGTGATGACTGGCAGGAACGGATCAACACCTTCTTGCATGCGTGGATGCGTGAGCGTCAGTTGAGCCTGAACCTGCTGACCCGTGACCATAAGCGCGAACTGGTGTTGGCGTTGCATGCCGAAGGCGCCTTTAAGGGCAAGAGCGCTTCGAACTATGTGGCGAATGTGCTGGGGATGGGGCGGGCGACGGTTTACAAGCACCTTAAGGAATTGAAGGGCTGAGCAGATAATCTTCGAAACACCACCGGTCAACTGTGGGAACTGGCTTGCCTGCGATAGCCATAGGTATCTACACAACTTTCAAAGGCCACCACATCCCCGCGAAAGCGGTGGGTCAGTCAACATCAATGTTTGCTGAGCCGACGCCTTCGCGGGCAAGTCGAATCGTCGCACCGCCGCTCCCACACTTGGCTGAGTTCAGCTTCAAAGATCAGGCCGCCTCGGCTTCGCTTTTGATCTTGATCTGTTTTTGATCTCAGGCGCCCCGTTAACCACGCTGGCCGCACCGAGCCTAAGCGAGGTGCCGAGTGGTGGGGCAAGAGCGTTTTGCTTACTTTTGCGCTGTTCAAAAGTGAGCCGCCGTAAGGGCGGAACCCATAGCAGCCGTGATCCAAATAACGGATATGTACCCAGCGGCCCCTCGTCAACCACAGTACTCAACCCGTAAAAAAGATGTATAGATACCTATGCTGCGATAGCGGTGCATCAGCCAATGAAGAATTGACTGACAGACAGCTATCGCAGGCAAGCCAGCTCCCACATAGACCTAGGCTAGGTTCAAAACCGTATTCACAGTCAGTCGCCGTAGATATCCGACTTGAAGTACTTCTGTGAAATCTTCTGGTACTCACCACTGGCGCGGATGCCGTCGATGGCGGCATTCAACTCGCTGACCAACGCGGTATTGCCTTTGCGCACCGCAATCCCAGCGCCCTCGCCCACGTATTTGGGGTCCTTGAGTTCCGGGCCGACGAAGGCGTAGCCCTTGCCGCGCGGCATGTTCAGGAAGTCACTCAGCGGGATGGTGTCGGCAAAGATCGCGTCCAGGCGCCCCGACGCCAGGTCCATGTAGATCTCTTCGTTGTTGCTGTAGCGCTTGACCTTGATGCCCTTGGGCTCGAACACCTCGGTGGCATAACGGTCGGTGGTCGTGGCCCGTTGCACGCCGATGGTTTTGCCTTTGAGGCTGGCGTACTGGTCATCCACCACCGCACCGTCCTTCATCACCAAGCGCGAGGAGGTGAAGTAATACTTGTGGCTGAAGTCCACCGACTTCTTGCGGTCTTCGTTGATGGTCATGGACGACAGGGCCATGTCGATTTTCTTCACCTTGAGGGAAGGAATCAGGCCGTCGAACTCACCTTCCACCCACACGCACTTGGCTTTCATCTGCGCGCACAGGGCGTTGCCGATGTCGTAGTCGAACCCCTCGATCTTGCCCTCTTGCGTCTTGGACGCGAACGGCGGGTACGCCGCCTCGATGCCGATACGCAGGGGTTTGTCGGCTGCCAGCACATGGCTGGAAGCAATCAGGCTCAGGGCCAGAGCGGTGATAAGCGTGCGTTTCTTCATGATCGTTGTCTCGCAAGTTGTTGTTGGTTTGGCAAGAAGTGAAGAAAGAAAGGAGCCGGCGGAATATTTTATGTACTTATAATTCCATATTGGACTTTTGTGTATTGCTCGTCAATCCGCCTGATTCATCCACGCCAGCGCCATAAAACCTCCCATGAAGTTCCATACCTGTTGGCCAGACTGGGCGCCCATAGACGGCGTTAAAGGCTTGAGGTTTTATGTTTCGAACCATAACGGCGAGCATCCTGATGATGTCCTCTTGCTTGGCTGCGGCGGTGGATGCAGACGCCCTAAGCCGCGAACAAAGCATGGCGATCGACCGCTATGTAGCCGCCGAAATGGCCCGGCAGGGCTTGCCGGGGCGGCCCTTGGGGATTTATCGAAACGGCCGGGTCGTGCTCGCCAAGGGCTATGGTTTTGGCTGGGAAATCCGCTCGATCAACGGCCACCGGGTGGTCGAGCACGGTGGCTCTTGGCAGGCTTCACGTCGCACCTCTCTCGGTTTAGCGACGACAAACTGACCGTGGTGGTGTTGACCAACCTCAATGCCGAATACAGCCACCCAGAGGTCATCGTGCGTGGCGTGGCCGGCCTGATCGAGCCTGAGCTGAAATGAGTGCGGCGGGCAAAATTATTGCCCATCTCCATCGTCCCTCCACAAAACCTCCCATAAAAGCGCACGTTTGTTGCGCACAATGCACCGACCACGGTCGAATGGCATCACCCAAAGGCTATGATCAACATTCGAACACGGCAACGGACGGCAGCCAAGACACGGCAGATAACCGCGAGCACAGGGATGGGACGGCACGCGACCAATTCACCGAGCAGACCATGAATGATTTTCCCGTTGCATCGATGCCCCGACCGGACAACGCCCGCGAAACTCAGGCGCTGGTGCTGATTGCGGAAGACGAGCCCGAGATCGCCGACATCCTGATTGCTTATCTCAAACGCAGCGGTTTTCGCACCGCCCACGCACTCGATGGCCGGCACGCCTTAGAAATGCACCTGGCACTCAAGCCGGACCTGCTGTTGCTGGACGTGTTGATGCCTCACGTGGATGGCTGGCAGGTACTCGCCGAAGTGCGCCATCGCGGCAATACGCCGGTGATCATGCTGACGGCGCAGGATCAGGACATGGACAAGCTGATGGGCCTGCGCATCGGGGCCGACGACTACATCGTCAAACCGTTCAACCCGGCAGAGGTGGTGGCCCGCACCCAGGCGGTGCTGCGCCGCTCCCTCGATTACAGCTACCGCGCCTGCCCCACAGTGTTGCGGGTGGATGCGTTTGATATCGACCTGGAAAGCTATGAAGTCACGGTGACTGCCGCCGGTAAAAAAGTGCCGCTGGCCTTGACCGTCACCGAGTTCCGCTTGCTGGCCCAGTTGGCCAAGGCGCCGAAACGGGTGTTTACCCGCGCCGAACTGCTGGCCCAATGCTCCCCGGAAAGTGACAGCCTGGAACGCACGGTCGACAGCCACATCAGCAAACTGCGCCGCAAGATCGAAGACCTCGGGTTGCAGGGCGTGCCCACCAGCATTCGGGGCGTCGGCTACCGCTTTGGAAGTGCCTCGTGAAGATGTTTAACGGCTTGAGCCGTCAGATCATCCTGTCGATGTCCGTTGTGGTGTTGTGCGTGATCGCGTTGGCGGTGATTGGCTCATACATTTTCTACGCGTTGCTTTGGACGTACTGGCCGCTCACCGATGACGAAGTGGATCAGTGGCTGCCGGCCAGTGCCGAGTGGATATGGATGGGCTTGACCACGTGCGTGAGCTTGGCGGTGGGTTCGATCGTGGCGCTGAAATTATCTCGGCGGATCCTGATGCCCTTGAACTCGGTGGCCGAGAACCTGCGCAAACTGGCGGACGGCGACTTGGACGTGCAAGCCGTGGCCGGCGACCAATCCATTGGTGAGGCGGCCATTCTGGTGGATGACTTCAATAGCATGGCCAAACGCTTGCAGCGTATGGCACAGGAGCAGGCGTTCTGGAATGCAGCGATTGCCCACGAACTGCGCACGCCCCTGACCATCCTGCGCGGGCGCCTGCAGGGTTTGGCCGAAGGCGTGTTCGAGCCCGACACCGCGCAGTTCTACAGCCTGCTGGGCCAAGTGGAAGGCTTGACCCGCGTGATCGAGGATTTGCGCGTCGTCGGCCTGGCCGACAGTGGCTACCTGGAACTCAACCTGCAGGAAGCCGACCTGGCCACGGGGATTGAAGAAGATGTGCGGCTGTTCGAACCGAGCCTGGCGGACGCAGGGTTTGTGCTGCAGCTGGACATGCAACGCCGCACGATGCGCTGCGACCCGGCCAGGATCCGCCAGGCCTTGTTGGCGCTGCTGGACAATATCCGCCGGCACGCGACACCGGGCAACGTCGTCGTGCATTTGAGTACCCGCGATGCAATCAATTACCTGCGCGTGCGCGATGACGGCCCCGGCATTGACGAGGGTTTCGCCAAGCACATATTCGAGGCCTTCCAACGCGGTGAACACTCCCGCTCCCGTGCCCAGGGTGGCAGCGGCCTGGGCCTGGCGGTGGTACGCGCGATTGCCCTCGCCCATGGTGGGGCCGTGACCTGCCGAAGGATGGAAAACGGCGGAACGCTGTTCGAACTCAGCTGGCACGCTTGATTTAACCAGGGACTGCGATGCGTATTTTTTCCTGGGGGTTCACGCGAACCGCCCGCTATCGACACTTTGCCTTGTTGGATACCCACGGCGTTTGCAGGGCGTTCAAGAGCTGTGGTGAAAAACCTGCCGGTGAGCACTGGGTAGAAGTTGAACACGTGAACTTGGCCTGGCTGGGAAGCACGCTGCCCAGCCGCGCCCGGATCGTTTAGCACTCTAGGTGGCCTAGACTATGTCAACTGCACAGCAACACTTCGCTAACGCGTACTTATCAACCCTTGAAGACGCACTGAGACTGCACACCTTGCGCCTCAAGAAACTACAGCGCTTCTGGATCCCGCTGCAGCAACGCGCGCCCAAATGGGTGTTGGCGTTGTGGGTGGTGGGCGTCTGCGTGTCCGTAGCGACCCAGTGCTACTGCCACTGGCTGGTGACCGCCCCGATGATTTGTGGGTTGATCGTGGCGGAAATCATCATCGACGAAACGCAAATGACACTACTGCTGCGTGCGGATGCCACCCGTGACTTGCTCAAAGAGGCGCGGGAAAGCTGTCTGTATTAGCGGAGTAAATTGCCGTTTTCGGCAACGCCTTTACGAACTCTCCTACAGACGATGACCGCCTCGAAACATAGCCTCGCTCACTGACCTACTTAGACGTTTAAAGGCAGTGATCGCGACCATGTCATCTTTAGGAGCATTACAAGTGGACGGTGTGTTTTGCATCAGCCTTGAAGAGCGTGAGGACCGCCGTACGTTGCTTCTAAGGGAATTCGCAGACGCTGACTTGAACATTGAATTTTACCTTGCCAAACGCGATACCAACCCTGAACGCGGGTGTTTTACTTCCCATCAGGCCTGCGCGGCGCTGGCCCTTGAACGCGGGTATAAAAACGTCCTGATCCTGGAAGATGACGCCACGCTGGTCGGCGTGAAAGGCTCGACCATCCAGCGCATCAATCACTTCTTGCGCTCAAGGCAGCCTGATATTTTTTTCCTCGGTGTGACCCTGGGCACGCTGTGGCTCACGTGGAGTTGGAACGTCGCCCGATGCCGCGCCAAAGGGACTCACGCTTACATCATGTCTGATTCAGCGTGCAGAAAACTGCTGACGTTTGAGTATGCTGAACAGCCGATAGACAGGCTCTACTCCAAGCACTTCAAAGCCTACTGCGCATTCCCGATGATCTGCCAACAACAACCAGAAGAAATCAACCCGAGCGATATCAGCTCAGGGTCCACGATGCTGTTCTGGAAAAACAACTGGAAAAGACAGTACCGAGAGATCCTCCGAAACGTTGGAAAAACACTGATCAGGAAAGATTTTTAGTCGCTACACCCGCCTCCTCCCGCAGGCCTGACGTTGCTACCTGACCCGCGAAGCTAGGCACCCGGCAAACACAGTGATCTGTGCTCGCTGGTGTATTTCTGCCTGGTCAGCGGCAAAGAGCCCCAAACGTCACTAAAAGAGCTCCTGCCCCACCACTCGGCACCACCCGCAGGCTTTGGACCGTGGGTGGCCAGCGGGGCTTAACGGGGCGCCGCACCGCTGCGATGGCGTCGACTGTGTGGCACTGATAGACCGAGGTCTCTGCATCGCAGCGGTGCGGCGATCCGACAAGCCAGCTCCCCCAGAAAAGCAGAGCATTGCGGTGCTGGCAGCCAAACTGATCTTGGCAGCCGAGCTAACTCCCACATTTGGATCTCAGTACATCAGACAGAGAAGTGCTGCTGTGCTTTTGCTTTGTTTCTGCTTCAACCATTCAGGTCGGCTTTCAGGCCGCCGCGCTCTGCTGTTGATCTTGATCTGACAGGCCCAGGCGGCCCACGGTTTCAAGCCTGCGTGCGGGCACACCGAGCCTAGGCGACGATCAGAGGCCGTGACATTGCGATTCACTCTTTGAAACTGACCCTGAACGTCCTGGGTATCACCGACGTCACGTTTATCGCGACGTTCGACGTTAAAGCGGTCGACCTGGGAGACGTCAGGATGAAGGATTTTCTAGAGACCTTTGATCATCAAATCCAAAGGTCTTTGCGGGGTTAGCAGGCATTCACTTTGTGGCGAGGGAGCTTGCTCCCATTGGGGCGCACAGCGGCCCCAAAAAATGGGCCTGCTACGCAGTCCAACGTGAGCAAGCGCCCTCGCCACAGGTTACGACTACTGACAGCCGATCCGGCTCGGCAACTGGCCCTGCTTCGACTTCAACGCGGCCTGCACCGGTTGCGGCAAGTTGCTCCAAAACGTCAGCCCTGAGCGCGCCTCGATCTGGTTCACCGTCACTTGGTAGTCGCAAAAATTCGCGTCCTTGGGCGTCTCCTGGTTCATCACAAACGCGGCGTAAATCCCGTTTTCAGGTGAACTGCCGACAAAGATGATTTTCCAGTAACCGCTGGGAATGGTGTGCACCTTGTTAGTACCCGGCAGCGTGCCGACAAAATGTTCATACAGCGGCCCGGTGGTGACGTACACCTGGTCAATGCCGGCAGCTTTGCTCAGGTTGCGCTCCTGATCTTCAAGGTGCGCCCAAGGCCCCTGGTTGAGATCGGCCTTCTGCGGGGTGATGTTCGACAGGTAGTTGAGCGTGTGCCAATCAGCAACGCCCGCCATCGACGCGAGGTTGGTCTGATGGCCGCGGTCGACTTTGAGCGCGACATTCGCGCCGTTGTAATCCACTGGGTCGAGGGTTTCGCCTTGCGGGATATCCGGGTCGGTCTTCCAGTCACGGGGGCGACCGCTGGCCGGTGTGTCCTTGGTAATTCTGTACGCCACCCAGTTGGCAAACTTGGTCGAGCCATTGTTGTTCAGCGTGTACGCCTGGCGGTTCAACGTCAGCGGGCTGCCGCCGCTGGGGCAACCCACCGAGCAGTTATCAAACGGCAGCACCGGCTCTAGTGGGGGCTGAACAGTGACAAGAGGTTCGCGGGTTCTATCGGGCGTGGTACAGGCGGCAAGCAACGGGATCAATAGATACGCCAGGTGCTTTAACTTCATACGTCCTTGCATGGTGTAGCTCCTTGAGGTGACAGCAATAAATGGCAAATCGACGGTTGCGATTCCTTCGCGAGTCGACATACGCATTAAACCAGCACAATTGTTTCAATGTGAGGATAAGCGTTACCACTGGCTGGAAATAAGATGATCAACCCAATGAACACGACCCGGCACATCCGCCAGGCGCTACCCCACGATGTACAGGCACTGATCGCACTGGATACCTATGCAAACGCCCACACCAGCCGTCGCGTCTTTATCCATGATGCCGTCGCTCGCCAGCAATGCCTGGTCGCCGTTGACGCAGAGCAGTGTGCGGGCTACCTGGTGCTCACCTATGATTTTTTCAACCACGACTTTGTAGCGCTGGTGGTTGTGTCACCGGCCTACCAGCGCCAGGGCGTGGCGCTGCGGTTACTGGCTGCCGCGCAAGCGCTGTGCAGAACGCCAAAGCTGTTTGCTTCAACCAATGCCTCCAACACCGCTGCGCAGGCGATGCTCGCCAAGGCTGGATTTGTACCGAGCGGGCACATCGAGAACCTGGACGACAGCGACCCGGAACGGGTGTACGTCAAATTCGTTCGCTGAGGCAGGCCTGCCGAAGTCACGGGTTCACGGTAGCGACGGCGCAATCAAGCACAGGGTTTTCTGGCGCATAGCCCGTTCAGGTAAGGCTTGTGTTGGGGGGCTTGCGCTGGGAACACCAGCGGTGCCTTGATCTCCATCTCGCCGGAACTGTCAGGCAGCGGCGCCGCTGTCCGCCTTGAAGCGGTACGACAACGTCACGCGCTTGCGCTCACCCGTGGCATTGACGGCCTCGAACACTTCCCCACCGCCATACGGCGTGGCTGCAGGCCGACAAAGCCTTCCAGCCAGAGCGGCTGATAACGCCGGGATTGGGTTTCATTAAGCGGCTGCCCTGCTCGGCGCAAACGGCTCATCGCCTCCCAGGCATCGTCGCGGCAGTATTCGGCTGCGTCCAGATACACGGCCAGCGCGCCGGGTAGATCCTGCGGGCGGCCCTTGCCCTCTTCCATAAGGCGCCCCGGTGGCAACTTGGCGTTCTTGCCCGAGAGACGATAGAACGCGCGGGCCTTGACGTAGTCCACCGGCTGGCCTTCACCGCGCTCGGCCCCCACCCCCTACCGAAAGACCAACAATCGCGAGGCTTAGCAGAAAAAGGTGCAACGGCCTCTATCGAAGCCGTTGCGCTGTAGGCATCAGCGCTTGACCCAATCCAGGTCTACCGCACCCTGAATACCCTCGACCCGCCCCTTGCTGCTGTGCTGCCACCACTGCCAGCTCTTGCCCCGCGAGCTCCAGGTTTCTGGCACGGTGGGCTGGGCGGCGTCCCAATGGGCAATCCACAATGGGCATTCACTGAAGTCATGCTTGCGCCAGGCCACGCTGTTGCTCCAGACGCTGGGCGAGGCATAAATATGCGGATAAGCGCCTTCCAGCAGCGAAACCCTGACAAGCGTTACCAGCTGGAACAGCGCATCGGCCATCTGATCCGCAGTGGCTGCTTCGTTACGGTTGGTCTCGACATCGATGGCCAGGATGTCCTGCCCGACCTTGAACCCCACCTCAGCGAGCCGGGCCTTGATATTGGCCAATTGCTCGCACGGTGTGCTGCTCAACGCACGGAAATAGTGGTAAACCCCAGCCTTCAGGCCGTTCGCCTTCATGCCCTGGAAGTTCTCGACGAACTTGGGGTCGGTGTAGTCGCCGCCCTCCGTCATCTTCGCTATCGCATGGGTGACACCCGCGCCTGCCACACGTGCCCAGTCGATGTTGCCCTGCCAGCGCGACACGTCGATACCCCGTGCGTTTTCATCAATAATCGGTCCTTCGCAACTCATATCTGCACGCCTTCAGTGAATGTCTCGTCGCCGTATCTTTTCATCAACGACGCGCAGCTATGCACTATCGGGATACCGCACATGACTCATTTCGGGTGAAAGCCTGCACATCAATGCACGATGCTGCGTCAAATTTCAGACAAAGAAAAAGCCACTCGTTAGAGTGGCTTTTTCTTTGTATTTGGAGCGGGAAACGAGACTCGCATCTAGCGTCCGCCCCTTTGAAAATTAAGGGGTTTATTTTTTGCCAAAGCAGGAAAAAACTTAACTCTGGACTTGTTTTCGGAGAATCTCCAGTCCAAAAAACCGACTTACATCGAGATCGGTCAGCGGCATTCATGATGCTTGAACCCGCCTACGCGACTGGATGCTCATCCCTCATGCATTTATCAGCGGGCAGATAAGCCCAGGATTAACGTTTAACCTTCAAAAGAACAGCAACACCGAGGACAGCGGAAAGAATAGAGCCCATCAGCACTCCAACCTTCACCTCATCGACCAAATGCGGGTTACCCGGGAAGGCCAGCGCCCCGATGAAGAGGCTCATGGTGAAACCAATGCCGCACAGCAGCGCTACACCGTACAGCTGAGACCAATCACATTGCTCAGGCAGCTTGGCCAGCCCTGTGCGAATAGCCAGCGCAGCCAAACCAAACACACCAATTTGCTTGCCTAGCAATAGCCCAAGCGTTACCCCCAGAGGTACTGGGTCGATCAGGTTATTGGGCGAGATACCGGCAAGAGACACACCCGCATTGGCAAAACCGAAGATGGGCACAACGGCGAAAGCGACCCACGGGTGCAGCTTTCCTTCCAGGTGGATGAGCGGTGATTTGCGCTCGCTGCTCGCCGCTCGCATCGGAATGCACAGTGCGAGAATGACACCGGCCAAGGTCGCGTGGATACCCGACTGAAGCATAAAGAACCACAGCAGACCGCCCGCTATCAGGTAAGGCGAAAGCCTGGTCACACCGCATCGGTTAAGCATGACCAGGAACACAATAACGGCCAGTGAGGCCAGTAGCATGCTGACGGACAAGCCGCTGGTGTAAAACAGCGCGATGATGAGCACGGCACCCAGGTCATCAAGAATCGCCAGCGCAGACAGAAAGATTTTCAACGAGATGGGCACACGTTTACCGAGCAGCGACAGTACGCCCAAGGCAAACGCAATATCGGTCGCAGCCGGAATAGCCCACCCTCCCAAGGTTTCGGCGTTACCCCAGTTGACCGCAATATAGATCAAAGCAGGTACCAGCATACCGCCTAACGCGGCGAACCCTGGAAGAGCGCGCTGGCTCCAGCTCGATAACTGGCCGACCAACATTTCACGCTTGATCTCCAACCCCACCAGCATGAAAAACACCGCCATCAGGCCATCATTGATCCAGTGCTCAATCGAGAGGCCAACGACTTTTACGTGCAGTGACGAGAAGTAAATGTCTGCCAACGGGGAGTTGGCGACGAGGAGTGCTATCAAAGCAGCAGCCATGAGTATCAGGCCACCCGCTGATTCCGCGGCCAGGAATCGGGAGAAAAAAGCACGCGTGGCGGGTGATTCACGATGGCCGTGGGGTTTATCCGGACGTGAAGATTTCAAGCTCATAGGCACAGTCACTCCGCGCGGCGGCCCGACCTGCGCTGAATTAAACCTGCCCTCCCGCGTTTTGCGGTGACACCCCTTGTCACATTCTACATGATGCCCGCCATGGTTGAATAAATGCTTGGAACGATCAACGCCGTTTAGCTATCGAACAGCCGAGCGGATGACCTCAACAAGCATATAGCGGTGACATTTTCGACCGCGCGGCGTTGCAATAAGCAGGTTTTGCCGGTTTTGCCCTCAAAGCTTGTTAGGATAAAGGCGCTAACATCTCGTTTTACCATAGGAACAGCGGGGAAAATGACAACCGCACGTTAAGACGTGCCAACAAGAAGGAGATTCTCATGGTTGAAAAGCCTACGGATGATCGGCCTAACACCCCTCACGTCCCCAGTGAGGACGGTATTCCTGCTCCTAGTGGGGCTGCCAATCTGATCGACACTGACTATGTCATCGGTCAAGACAATATCAAGGGAGAGTTTTCGTTCTCGCTCGATATCCACGGCAAAGTATTCATCATTTCAGCCGCCACAATTTTACTGTTCGTCATTTTGACATTGGCACTGCAGAATGAAGTAGAACCCCTCTTCAGCGCTATCCGGAACTGGTTAACCAGCCACCTCGCCTGGCTCTTCATGAGCATTGCGAATGTTTTTGTGGTGCTGTGCATTGCGCTGATTTTCTCCCCGCTGGGGAAGGTGCGTTTGGGCGGCAGAGATGCGAAACCAGACCACTCCTACGTCGGATGGTTTTCAATGCTGTTTGCCGCGGGCATGGGCATTGGGTTGATGTTCTATGGCGTAGCCGAACCCATGTCGCATTACGCGGCGTCCATGGGAGGCGTGACAGTCGATGCGAGCGGAGTGCGTACGGACTGGGCGCCGTTGGGCGGTGCAGCAGGCGATATGAAAGCATCCGCCGACTTGGCAATGGCCGCTACGATCTTTCACTGGGGACTTCATCCCTGGGCGATCTATGCGATTGTGGCGTTGTCCCTGGCATTGTTTTCTTATAACAAGGGCTTACCGCTTTCGATACGCTCAATTTTCTATCCGTTACTGGGTGAGCGCGTTTGGGGGTGGCCAGGGCATATCATCGATATTCTCGCGGTATTCGCCACACTATTTGGGTTGGCGACTTCTCTGGGCATTGGCGCAGAGCAGGCTGCTGCGGGGATTGAATATCTCTTCGGGATACAATCGACGAATCTCAGCAAAGTCGTGCTGATCGTTGGCATCACCTTGATCGCGCTGTGGTCCGTCCTTTCCGGTTTGGACAAGGGCGTCAAAATGCTTTCCCAGATTAATATGGGACTCGCATTGCTCTTATTGGTGTTTATCATCGTAGTGGGGCCGACCCTGGCCATCTTCACAGGGTTCTTCAAGAACCTGGTGACGTATGTTGAATACCTGCCGGCGCTGTCAAATCCATTCGGCCGCACTGACACTCAATTCACCCAAGGCTGGACGGCCTTCTACTGGGCGTGGTGGATCAGTTGGTCGCCGTTTGTAGGGATGTTTATCGCGCGCGTCAGTCGTGGTCGAACGGTCAGAGAGTTTCTGATCTCGGTCTTGCTCGTCCCCTCAGTGGTGTCTGTGCTGTGGATGACAACGTTCGGCGGAACGGCCATTGACCAAGCGACCTTACAGGGCCTGACGGGCGTCAAGGATGCTGTGCTGGAACTGAAGTTGTTCGCCATGCTGGGGGAGTTGCCGCTTAAAGAGATCACCTCATTCCTGGGCATCGTTCTGGTCATTGTGTTTTTTATTACCTCCTCGGACTCAGGCTCTTTGGTAATCGACACGATCACCGCCGGTGGCAAGGTGGATGCGCCGGTGCCTCAACGTGTGTTCTGGGCGGTGATCGAGGGGGTGATTGCTATTGCTCTCCTGTTGGGCGGCGGTCTTGTAGCACTGCAGGCAATGGCAGTGTCCACAGGGTTGCCTTTCGCAATCGTTCTAATGCTGGGATGCATATCTCTCGTGAAAGGACTGATGTCTGAGCCTCGTTAGCAAATAGGGCTGGCGCTGTCAGCGCACGGCAAACACACCCGTGACGCCATCGCCTGCGCAGATGGCGTCAGCCTGAGTACCGCTAGCGAGTCAATGCCCATTTGCTCAAGGCGGAGGGTGACGGCAGACCCAACGCCCGAATGCACCTCAAGAGCGAGATCCATCGGGCTAAGCGTAGGCCTCAGGAATGTCCGTCAGACATCCGCAAGCGTTTCACTATCTAGCGGTGACTCAGTTCCATAACTCACCAATAGGCGTGGACGTTGAGTAATGAGTCGCTACCTGCGCCTGCAACAGTTCTGCGGTCGCCAGGGCATCGGTTAATGCATGGTGCGCGTGATAAGCCGGAAGGCCAAGGCGCGCTCGGCTATCCGCCAGCCTTATGGACTGTTGTGAGCGCCCCATCAGTCGGGCGAACCACCCGCGCTTTTGCCGGTGTAGTCGGGCTTCTAACTGCATCGTATCGATGACCGGGAACTCAAACCCCTCCCCTAAATACCTACGCACTGCCTGATCCAAAAAGGCTCGCTCAATGTTCCGATAATGGACGACCATCACCTTGCCTGCCATGGCCTCCAGCAACGGGGCCAGCACCTGCTCAAAGGTGGGCGCATCTGAAATTTCAGCATGGGTTATGTGATGAAACGTCACTGACTTTTCATTCAGCTCGGACGCTGGTTTTATTACCCAGTAAAGCGAGCTCCCACAATAAATGCGCTGCAGCGTGAACGGCATTAGCCCGATGCTCACAATGCTGTCAGCCTGTGCATCAAGGCCGGTGGTTTCCACGTCCATGGCCAGCAGTTGCACGCTGTCAATGGATGCCTGTGCCGAGACCGCGCCGGCTTGATAGAACTGTCGCAAGCGGCTGTTAACGGCATTGTCTGCCAGGGTCTCGAACCTGGAAGACCACTCCAGCATTTTATGATTGGGCTGCGCTTTCACGTGTTTCATGACGACAGGCGACCCTTTGACGGATAACGGAAGCGCAAGAAATTCTGGCCATTACTCAAGACCTGAAACGCCTCTTTGAGATTATGTCGCTCACTGTTGGAAAAGCGTTCCGGTTCGACGTAATTATTGAGCGCCGCTCCCTGCTCCAGTGCGTCAACCTGGTGTCGAATTCGCACCATCGACAGGAACTCCAGCGCGTATCGCAGTTGCTTTAATGCTTCAGGCGGAATGACGTTGCTGTTCGCGATGGCATCCATGCGATCAAATGAATTCTGCGCGGTACTGCCACACGCGAGCGCATGGATGCGGATCAGGTCCGTCAGCGGTGCGGTGCCTCGCCCCTTGAGGTTGATAATCCGTTTGTGCTGCCCGTCTGTCTCCACCACAAAGGTCCGGAAAAAGCCCAATGGCGGTGTCCGGTTAAGGGCAATTCGCGCCATGGCACTTAGAAAAACAGGATGTGCGCTGGATTTTCGAGCACACAGAACCTTCAGTTCCTGAACAAGCTCGAGCTCGCCAAACACGCCATCCAGATCGAAAAAAATACAACTATTGAGCAACGTCGTCGGGTTAGGCTTTTCGATCCACTGATCAAAATAACTTCGCCATACCTTCAACGGCTGACGCCACTGGTCGTTCGTCGCCATGA
Source organism: Pseudomonas sp. ArH3a (assembly GCF_022648765.1). Lineage (NCBI taxonomy): Bacteria > Pseudomonadati > Pseudomonadota > Gammaproteobacteria > Pseudomonadales > Pseudomonadaceae > Pseudomonas > Pseudomonas sp. ArH3a. Next base: position 2,755,716 of record NZ_CP080330.1, on the reverse strand, counting down.
TCCCGCCCTTGCAATAGCTGTAACCGCACGCGGCCAGGCCATCACTCACAAACGTCGCCAACGCTCGGAAGTAAGCATCGTGCTGGAGCGGATCGAAGCGGTCGTCGAGCACCAGGGCATTATCCTGGTCCGTCACCAACAACTGCTCATCACGCGCCATGGAGCCCAGCACCATGAAGCAGTAGGGCACCGGAGGCGGCCCCAGTTTTTTCTCTGCGAGCTCCAGCAAACGCTGGGTAAAGGCTCGGCCAATACCCGAAATCGCGCTGCCAATCATGTGCGCCGTCGCGCCGTCACGCACCATACGGATGTAGGTTCCGCGCAGGTCACGTAAAAGCGATTTCAGACCGTCGACCGAAGTCTGGTTAGAGATTCGGTTTACCAGGTACAAACTGCTGTGTGACTCGTAGCGGATGATATCCGACAGGTTGATCAGCCCGATCGGATGACCATGATGGACCACCGGCAGATGGTGGATATTACGGCGCAACATCACCAGCATCGCTTCAAACACTGAGTCGTCTGCGCCTATCGCTACCGGCTCGGCCGTCATGATGTCTCGAGCAGACGTTTCGTCAGCGTTTCGGCCTGCCGCAACAACGCGGGTGCGAAGGTCCCTATCGGTCACAATCCCTTCTATTTCAGCCGCCTGTAAGCCCGCTGATGACATCACCAGAACGCAAGAAACGCTTTGCTCTGTCATGATTTTTGCGGCGTCGCCGACGCAGGTATCCGACGTGACCCACACCAAGGGCCGGGAGATAAGGCCTCGGCATTTGAGCTGAATAAGCTCACTGGCACGCCCCTGCGCCTCAACGGCAGTCTTGAGCCTGGAGTGCCCCTCAGCTTCAACGAAGTCGGCGAACGCATCATGCTGCGCGCACAGGTCGGCGAAGACGTCGGCGGGTATGTAATAAATCAGGCTATCTTCCAAGGCTCTGGCGGGAAAGCGCACCTTGTTACTGCGCAACAAACCGGCCTGACCGAAGAGGTCGCCTTCGACAAGTCGGTTGTAGAGTTCGCCATTGCGCCGGTAAATCTCCACCGCACCGCTACGTACATAGTGCAAGTCATGAATGATCGCACCCGCTTCAAGGATGTCACTGCCGGCCTTGAAATAACTCACTTCTACCCGCCGAGCGATGGCGTCTACCGATTCCTTTGGCAGCGTATCAAATGGAGCGAAACGATAGAGGTGGTCGCTAATCTCCTGTAACTCGATTTGCATGAAACCTCGAAATGCTGAAAAGAATTAAAGTTGCGAGCGCCCCGCATGGCAAAGGGCAGTCGTCTTTCTGTGTGGCCCACCACATCACATCCCGATACGAGGATCAAGCGCCACGTCTGATCTACGCTATGGGTTGCAACAACTGCTGCGCAACGGCTGGCCGTCATATTTGCAATACCGGCAGGCGCGGCATTCACTGAATGCACAGCACAGGCGGCGGTTATTTCTGAACGCTCAAAGGTATTTGCGATCAGCATTGCCGAGGGTTCTTTCCTCATCCTGCGTTTTTGGAGCCGGTCAATGCTGGACATTATTGCGATCTTCCTTTGCATCACAGCAGTACTCGCCTATCTCAATCGGCGTTACGTAGGCCTGCCATCCGCCATCGGTGTGATGGGCATTGCCTTGGGCCTGTCACTGTTGAATATGGCATCCGATGCGCTGGGTTTTCACGCCTTGCATACCCTTGAGCAATCGCTGGTGGAGTCCATCGACTTTTCCGAACTGCTGATGCAAGGCATGCTGTCACTGCTGCTCTTTGCTGGCGCGCTGCATGTGGATCTGTCGGAACTGCGGGCCTACAAATGGCAAGTTGCATCCTTGGCAGTGGTAGGGACAACGCTCTCAACATTGATCATCGGCTTTGGGCTCTGGGCGCTGTTGTCTCTTACAGAAATGCAGCTACCGCTCTCTTATTGCCTGGTGTTTGGCGCGCTGATCTCCCCCACCGACCCCATCGCAGTGATGGGCATTCTGAAATCTGCCGGCGCGCCCCATAGCGTGGAACTGGTCATTTCCGGTGAGTCACTGTTCAACGACGGTGTGAGTGTCGTGCTGTTTTCGCTGATCGTCGCAATGATTGCCAGCGGGGAGACACCCTCGGTTATCGGCGCATCGCAGCTGTTGCTGACGGAAGCCGGAGGCGGTGCTCTGTTAGGCGCCTGCGTGGGCTATATCACTTACAGAATGCTCAAAAGTATCGATAGCTATCAGGAGGAAGTGCTCATCACCCTGGCCGCTGTTCTCGGCGCCTATGCACTCGCCACTCAGTTCCATGTTTCCGGCCCATTGGCGATGGTGGTGATGGGACTGATTGTGGGTAACCAAGGGCGCTCCCATGCCATGTCCGAGCAGACTGAAAAAAACCTGGACATGTTCTGGGAACTGATCGATGAAATACTCAACGCAGTGCTGTTTGTATTGATCGGGTTGGAAGTCGTTTTGATCCAGTTCTCCAACCCATTGCTCACCACTGGCCTGCTGGTCATATTGCTGACGTTGTTATCACGATTGTTGACTGTAGGGGTTCCCATTGCGGTATTGGGTAAACGCTTCCGCCTACCGGAAGGTGCCTGGAGTGTGATGACCTGGGGCGGCCTGCGGGGCGGGATATCGGTGGCATTGGCGTTGTCGCTGCCCCCAGGCGCGGCTCGCGATATCGTGGTTTCCCTGACGTATCTAGTGGTCGTTTTTTCTATCCTGATCCAAGGCATGTCGATCGGTAAATTGGTCAAGAGAGTCATTCCGTGTGCTGCAAACAAAGACGCTGGATGAACCCTTGGCCAGACGACAGACTCCATTAAGGATAATTGACTCACCGCCTTCGTTTCCCTGAATCCGTGCGATGGGTCCCATCGCGTTATTTGCAGGAGGTATAAAAATGCTCGCACGCTGGCGCTGGGTTTTGCACCAATTGACCAAACGGCTGTGGTTCAGGGCGAGTCTGTTTTCCTTGCTGGGTATTGCCACCGCGTTACTCGCCGTTGTCTTCAAGGACTACATTCCCGAATCGTTGCCCGCCCGCATCGGTGCCGACGCCGTCGATAAGATTTTAGGCATCATTGCCTCAAGCATGCTCGCGGTGACGACCTTTTCGTTAAGCACCATGGTCACCGCCTACGGTGCAGCGAGCAGCGGCGTGACGCCCCGCGCCACTACACTGGTGATGGAAGACACCACGACACAAAATGCCCTGGCCACCTTTATTGGCTCATTCCTGTTCAGCCTGGTGGGGATCATTGCGCTGAGTACCGGCGCCTACGGTACACAAGGGAGGGTTTTGCTATTCGCGGTAACCATTGTCGTGGTCATTCTGATTGTCTACACGCTGCTGCGCTGGATCGATCATTTGTCCAAGCTTGGGCGGGTGGGAGAAACTATTGACCGTGTCGAGCAAGCAGCCATTGATGCCATTAACCATCGAGTCCAATGGCCGCATTTGGGGGCAGCCGCCTACCCTTACGAGTCAGTGATCCCCAGTTCCGCGCTGATCATCACAAGCCTCCACACGGGGTACGTCCAGCACATTGACGTTCAGGCGTTAGGCGCGATAGCCAAAGCAGACGAGATACAGATATTTATGGACGTCCTGCCGGGAAGCTTTGTGCATGTCGGCATGCCGCTCGCACGAACCGTCAGCTTGAGCAGGGCGCGCGGGGAGGAGCTGGCGTCGAGCAACGAAAAAATCATCGCTACCCTGGCTATCGGCGTGCGTCGAACGTTCGAACACGACCCCCGGTTCGGCTTGTCAGTGTTGTCGGAGATCGCCTCCCGCGCCTTGTCGCCGGCCGTCAATGACCCCGGCACCGCCATTGACGTCATTGGGCGCGGCGTCAGAAGCCTGACATGTTGGGGTAAACCTAAAGAACCCGCCGCGAAAATCGACGCTGACTGCCAGCACGTTTACCTGCGCGGTTTGACCGTGAATGACCTGTTCGATGACTTCTTCGCACCGATTGCCAGAGATGGCGCGGGTCTGGTGGAAGTCGACCTGCGCATGATGAAGGCCCTTGTGAGCCTGGCACAGATAAACCCAGCGATGTTCAGGGGGGCCTGTACCCGGCACGCAGAACTGCTGCTCAAGCACGCGAACACTGCGCTTGTACTGCAAGAGGACCGTCACAAGCTCAGTGCAGCGGCGCGACCGCTGCTGCACTGACCCAATCTACGTGTTGGCTTTTTGCGCGGCGGCGCCACTGCCGTCCGATTGCAGAAAGCCACGCGCCAACTGCTGATAGAGCTCGGGGCCCATCCTGGCACTGACTGCTTTGGCAATCAGTGCAACAGCCATCAGACTGATGACCATGCCATGGCTGTCGATCATCTCCATCACGATGATTGCAGAGGTGATCGGCGATTGCGTGACTGCTGCCAGAAACCCCACCATGCACAGTGCAATGATGGGCTGTGCCGCCAAGGCGAAGTATTCAGCGACATTGGCACCGACAGCGGCGCCTACCGCCAAAGACGGGGCAAAAATACCGCCCGGTATGCCGGAAAAATAAGTCACGACGGTCGCAAGAAAACGCGTAATCGGAGCGTGCCACGGCAAACCAACATCGGACACGATGATCTGGGAGGTGATCCCGTAACCGCTGCCAAAGGACATCCCACCGCTGAGCCAACCGAGAATCGCCACGATCATGCCGCAGCCACCTGCGAACCAGACTGGATGCAGGCGGCGCCATTCCCAGACGACAAAACTGCGATACCGCTGTGGCCACAGGAGCATCCGACTGAACAACCCCCCCATAACGCCACAGCCAATACCAATCGCCAGTACCGGAACAACGATATCGAGATTGGCCTCTTGTACGTCGAAGTGCCCGAAATAGTTGTAGTTGCCCTGCAAGGCAATCGCGACCATCCCCGACAAAATGATCGTGCTGAGCAACACCCCGCTGGTGCGGGTTTCCAACTTGCGCCCCAGCTCCTCTACCGCAAAGGCCACACCGGCCAAGGGCGTGTTGAAGGCGGCGGCAATACCCGCCGCGCCACCGGCCAGGATAAGGTCTTCAGGGCGAATGATGCGTGCGTTGGGCAGGTAACGATGAAAGAAATGCATGACCGAGGCGGCGACTTGCACCGAAGGCCCTTCTCGCCCCGCTGAAAAACCACCGGTCAGGGCCAGGGTACCGAGGCCTATCTTGGCGAAGGCCAGACGCAACGACACCAACTTATTCACGGACTTGCCTTGGTGGGCCAACCGCGTAGCCGCGATCACCTGGGGAATACCGCTACCTTGAGCCCCTGTAAAAAAACGCGAGGTCATCCACACCACAAACATGCCGATCAGCGGCGTGTAGATAAACGGCAGCCATGGCCGGGCGGCGGCCTGTTGGGCGAACTGCATCAGCGCCAGGTCAGCCAACCGGGCGAACATCACTACCAGCAATCCTGCGAGGGTAGCAGCGACCCAGAGTGTCACCCGAGTACGCCATCGGATCGAGGCAAAGCGACGACGTATCAGCAATATCGGTTTGATCACCCGAGCGGATTCCCGTTGTTGAGGTTCAATAACATGCAAAAACAAGATTAACGGGTTAAACGGTCACGTCCAACCGGCAGTGACCAGATAACTATAGCTATTCACTCCCGGCTCAGTGGCCCCATCACGTCGACTTTATTTTGTGGGTAAGCCAATTTGTGTGAGCGCCTACCAAAGCGAATGTCAGCAAGAAGAAAGCCAGATAGGTTGTCATTATTTACCCTCATGTCTGTCAGCGCGTTCGGCTGTTATTGCGAATATATCCGTGCAGGCGAGATGACCGGGTTAAGGTGGGTTAAGAAATAGTTAGTATTCGCGCGCAACTTGGAACAATAAGGTTCGCTTGCACTGGGTGTCGGCATTGAGTCGGGAGCGCCGAAAAATACGTACAAATGGAGGAAGTCATGAGTAATGCGTTGGTCATTGAAGACGATCAGGTGACGGCCGAAATCATCGTCGCTGAACTCCAACGCCACGGTTTCAGCTCAAAGTGGGCCGCCACTGGACGCGAGGGATTGGCCTTGGCGATTGCAGGCGGCTACGACGCCATTACGCTGGATCGCATGCTGCCGGACTTTGACGGGCTGACGATTGTCAGCACCTTGCGCAGTCTTGGGATTCAGACGCCGGTCCTGATGATCAGCGCTCTTTCGGACGTGGATGAGCGCGTCCTGGGACTTCGTGCGGGCGGCGATGACTACCTGACCAAGCCCTTTTCGGCGGTCGAGATGGTCGCACGCCTTGACGCATTGCTAAGACGCACTGCCGCAGATCTGAGTAACCCGCACCTCAGTTGTGGCAACCTGCGACTGGACTTAGTGGAGCACAAGCTGACGCGCAATGACGAAGACATCCAGTTGCTGCCTACCGAGTTCAAACTGCTCAACTACCTGATGCGCAGTGCCGGCCAACTGGTCACTCGCACCATGCTGTTTGAAGGCGTCTGGGGCTATCACTTCGACCCCGGAACAAACATCATTGATGTGCACATCGGTCGGCTGCGCAAGAAGCTGGAAAGCGACGAAAACTCACCTGTGATCCATACAATACGCGGTGCTGGTTATGTCCTCGCAACCAAAAAATGAGGAATGGCGCTCGTCCGGTAGTCGGTTGATCGGGTTTTACGCGGTGTTTTTCGTGGCCTGGGGAGCGCTCTTTACCGGCGTGCTTTACTGGGAAATCTCCCACTATCTGGGCACAGTTGCCGAGCGTACGTTGCTGCAACGCGCCCACTATTATCAAAAGATCGACGACTCGAAACTGCTCGACGAGCTGGCGGCGAGTGAGGCTTACTCGACCCCCGGGATCGACGCCTACGGTTTATTTGCACCCGATGGCACCCATGTCGCCGGCGACCTGCTGAAACTGCGCTCCAACCTACCCGACGACGGCCGGGTTCACTACCTTGAGCGCGGCCTGAGCATTGCGTTACCCAGCACCGAAACCCGAAGCAGCTATGCCTTGCTGGCACGGCGCCCTGACGGACATATCCTGATTTTGGCACGTGACGGCGGGTCGATTTCCGCCGTGGGTGGCATTATTGAGCAGGCCCTGATGTGGGGGTTGTCATTAACCCTTATCCCCGGTTTGATTGGCTGGCGCTTACTGCGACGTCGCCCATTACGCCGTGTCAAACGCCTGCAGCTGTGTACCGAAAGTATCGTTTCGGGCAACTTGGCTGAGCGTTTGCCGTTGTCAGCACGCCGCGATGAACTGGATATGCTGGCCAACGCCGTCAATACGATGCTCGAGCACATTGAGCAGTTGATGCATGAGGTGAAAAGCGTCTGCGACGGTATTGCCCATGATTTGCGCACCCCCTTGACACGCTTACGCGCACGGCTCTATCAGCTCCAGCAGTTACCGCTGGCCCTAGAACATAAGCAGACCTTGAATCAGGCGTTTGAGGAGAGCGAGTCGATCATGGTGCGCTTTCAAGGACTGCTGCGGGTCGCTGAGCTTGAGGATATTCGTCGCCGCTCTGCCTTTGCGCCCTTCCCGATCATGACGTTGTTGAAACAGGCGCATGAGTTTTACGAGCCGATGGCACTGGACCGCGCCCAAACGCTTTCGCTGGACATTCCCAGCGATTGTCCCCAGGTGTATGGCGACTGTTCGTTACTGTTCGAAGCGCTGGTCAACCTGCTCGATAACGCCATTAAATTTACCCCTGAGGGCGGCCATATCGAATTGCGGGGGAGCATCAAGGACTCAGCCGTCATTATTGAAGTCGTCGACGATGGTACCGGCATCCCTGAAGCGGACCGTACGCATGTCATTCGCCGGCTCTATCGCGGCGAGGGAAGCCAGATAAACCCAGGCCACGGCTTAGGCCTGTCGTTAGTCGCCGCCATCGTGAAATTGCACGGATACACACTGGATCTCCACCCTGGCGCCTCGGGCAGAGGAACACGCGTATTGATTCACTGCCCGATGTTCAGCGGTCATGCCACCGCTTGATCTGTACCCGAAGGTTAAATTTAACTTAATACTGGTTAATTTGAGCGCCCTGCCGCCCAGGCCTAGTTTGGCAGCACATATTGCTGACCCAAGGCCTTTTGCTTGTGAATTATCTGTTGTTCCTGCGTGTGTTAACCGTGCTCTGCGTAACGCCACCGCTTCTATGGGCGAATGCCGCTCTGGCTGCCAAAGCAACCCTGGGGACAATGATCCCCGCTGCGCCGAAGCTGGGCGCCGAAGCCTGGATACTCATCGACGCGGCAACGAACAGGGTCATTACCAGCCACAACAGTGATGCACGCCTGCCACCGGCCAGCCTGACCAAGTTAATGACTGCATACATCACGACGCATGAGCTCAAGTCCGGCCTGATTAGCGCAAACGATGAAGTCCTAGTGAGCGAAAATGCCTGGCGTACAGGTGGCTCACGCATGTTTCTCAAGCCCGGCAGTTCTGCTTCTGTTCACGATTTGCTAAGCGGCGTGATCGTCGATTCAGGCAATGACGCAAGCGTTGCGCTGGCCGAACATATCGCGGGAAGCGAAGCCGGGTTTGTCGGGATGATGAACTCAACCGCTTCAACACTGGGAATGCTCAACACCCACTTTATGAACTCCACCGGCCTACCGGACCCGCAGCACTATTCTTCCGCACGTGACATGGCGACCCTGGCTCGAAAAGTCATCAGCGAAGGGACCACCTACTACCCTCTTTACGCCAAGAAAACCTTCACGTGGAACGGCATTCAACAATCCAACCGCAATACGCTTTTGTGGCGTAATTCCACCTATGACGGCTTGAAGACCGGGCACACAGAGGCGGCGGGCTACTGCTTGGTCGCCTCCTCACAGCGGGATGGGCAACGTTTGATCAGCGCAGTTCTGGGCGCCAGTAGCGCCCATAAGCGTACGGCAGAAACAGAAAAACTGATGGGGTATGGCTTTCGCTTCTACGACACCCAAACCTATAAGAAAGGTGGCGAAGTACTCTCGCAGGTCGCGCTCTGGAAAGGCATACAACACTACGTGGATGTGGGTTTGCTTGAAGACATGACCCTCACGCTGCCCAAGAATAGAAATCGAGACGTCGAGATGCGCCTGGCGTTTGATGGCCCCATCGAAGCCCCTATCACGGCAGGCACGGTCGTCGGAAGGCTCGACCTGTTCGACGCCGAGCATAAGCTGGGGAGTCGGCCATTAGTGGTCCTTGTGGACGCAGAGCAAGGTCATTGGTGGCGACGCTGGTGGGATACCGTGCATTTGTTTTTTACCCAGACGGTCCGCAGTTGGTTCGATGAGGCCCAGGTAACGTGAATAGTGAGGAGAAGGTCATGAACTCCGATGATCTACGCAAAGAACTCGCGCTTTCAAAATTCTTCGAAGGCGATTCATCCCTCAATGACGCTGTACAGGGACTGAGTCAGGCTGAAAAGAAAATGTGTATCGAATCGGCCTTTGAACAAGAGGCCGCAAGGCTTGAGGTAGAAGTGTGGGAGCTGACGCTGACAATGATTTCGCAGTCTCCCCAAGAGCTGAAACGCCTGACCCTGGCGTTCCATCGGGAAGTGTCAGAGATGGTTGAGATGGCATGGAAGGATTACTGCACGCTAAATGGGATCACCGAGTAGCCGTTGGGTCGCACATGCATCGGCGCTTCGCATCGCGACGGCCCTGAGTGCTGACCCTCTATCTTGGCTCCAGCCTATCAACAGTGAACACTCAATATCTCCAGAATACCGGCGTTATGAGCACTAACACTGTCAGGATTTCCAGTCGTCCCAGCAGCATGCCTACGGTCAATAGCCATTTGGCGGCATCTGGTAGTGATGAGAAATTACCGGCTGGGCCAATGATTGTGCCAAGCCCAGGCCCGACGTTACACACAGCCGTAGCGGCACCGCTCAACGCCGTTGTCCAATCCAGCCCAATCAAACTCAGGCCCAAGGCAATCACAGCAATCGTGATGGTGAAAAAGAATGAGAACGTCAAAAGCGAACGTAAGATCTCTTCGTCGATGGGGTGGCCATTGTACTTTTTCTGAATCACGGCGCGCGGGTGGATCAGTTGCTTCAAACTGCTCACCAGCAAAGTTGCCGCCACTTGAAAACGGAAGATTTTAAGACCCCCCGCCGTGGAGCCTGAACAGCCCCCCACAAAGGTCAAATAGAAAAAAAGCAACACGGAGAAACTGCCCCACACGGTGTAATCACCCACGGCGACGCCGGTAGTGGTGACAACCGATGTCACATTCACCGCCACGATACGAAATGCATCCCACCATCCGTAATCGCTGTGAAGACAAAGCCAAGCACCTACCGCCAGCCACGTGAAGACCAAGAACCCTATAAACCCACGAACCTGGTGATCCTTCAGCAGCGCGCGCCGATGGCCGCGTAATGTCGCGACGTATAACGTAAAAGGCAGGCTACCCAGAATCATGATGGCAACTGCCACCCAGTGAATAGCAGGCTGTGTCCAATGCCCAAGCGAGGCGTCCGACGTCGAGAAACCACCGGTAGAGATCAACGACATGGCGTGATTGACGGCATCAAATAGCGTCATCCCGGCAACCCAGAGCGCGAGCGTGCCGACGCCCGTGAGCCCCAAATAGAGAAAAAGAATGTATTTGGCTGCGACATGGGAGCGCGGCGTCACTTTTTCCGACCAGTCTGAAGACTCTGTCTGGAACAGCCGCATGCCCCCTACTCGCAGCAGCGGAAGAATCGCCACGGCCATGCCGATAAAACCGATCCCTCCCAACCAGTGAAGCATCGATCGCCAGATCAACAGCCCTGGCGAGGCTGTGTCCAAACCACTCAACACCGTTGAGCCGGTGGTTGTGATGCCAGACATCGTTTCAAAAAAAGCGTCGGTGTAACTGATGTGACTGATAAACACCATTGGCAACGCCGCAAAGGTACACACCACCACCCAACTGCCGGTCGTCAGCAGGTACATGTCCCTTGGGCGAAGTTGAGCGGTCTCCGGGCGCCCTCGCATGACCAGCAAGAGGCCGCAGATGAACGTAATCAAACTGGACCAAAGAAAGGCGGACAAATCGTCGCTGCGCTCATAGACCACCAAGGTAATCATGGGGATAACCATGCTGATGGCCAACGTAATCAGAAACAGACCTAAGACAAAGCCGATGAGTCGTATTGCCGCGTGGGACATAAACAATAACCTGGCAAGTTAGCGCCGCGCAGTATCGCGGCGCCAAAACGTCTCCACCCGTAATTTTTTCGTAAAATTTCTATGGGCGCTTAGTCGCTTCGTCAACCTTAGCCTATTCCAAAGGTAATCCCCCCTGAAAAAAGCACTCACCAGAAGTAGAATTTTTTCCTAACCGGATCAAGAAAATTTTGCGTGAAAACATCACGTTTTTCAGACAGCCAAATCATCGCCATCCTCAAGCAAGCCGAAGCCGGTAGTCCGGCCCCTAGCTGTGTCGCGAACACGGCATCAGCTCTGCCACCTTTTACAAGTGGCGAACCAAGTTCGGCGGCATGGATGCGTCACTGGTGGCTCGGTTGCGCGAGTTTGAGGAGGAAAACCGGCGCTTTAAGAAGATGTACGCGGAGGAGCGCCTCAAAGCGGAAATCATCCAGGTGCGTCCTGCGAACAGCCCAGCCCCCATGCCTAAGCCCCTTCAATATCCAGCTTCTTCAGCCTGAAACATCTCAATCAGCTTCTGGTTATAGTCATCCAAATAACGTTGAAGACCCTCGCGATCAACCAGCCGCACGGCCGCCGTGCTGGCTAACTCCTTGGCAGATCGGGTGAAATAGGAATTTGTAACCACCATCGCCTCATCACAGCCATAGAACGCCTTGGCGGAAATCGCCTGCTGAACGGCGGAGTTGCCCACAGAACCGGTGTAGTTTTTCGCTTGAATAACCATGTTCTTGCCGAAGCGACTCACAAATAGGTCAGCACCTTGATCCGCTGTTTTTTTGGTTTCCTTGACGTCGTAGCCAATGGTTTGAAAGATCTCAACCAAAAACGCTTCAAACTGGAAACCATCCATTCCGTCGACGAGATACATCGTAATGAAGCGATTGGGGTTGAAGTGCTCGAGCTGACTTGCCAGTCGCTCCACCAAGATATCGAAGTAAATCGTCTCGCACAGGCTAAGACCTTGTCGGAACGCCTGCATCGGTAGCAACGGCGTACCGGCCGTGGAAGTCGCCAGCGGATTGAATTGAATACCGGAATAATCGACCTGGCTCTCCCACAGGTAGTAGTAAAACAGCGCCAGATCCGCTCGAAATGTGGTGCCTGCTTCCTCGATCCATGACCTCAAAGTGTCAGAGAGGTTGGCTTTGATATGCCGGCTAAGCTCTCTGGAAAAGCCCAAATAAACCGAGTTGAACGATGTCGTCAGAAGCAGCTTATCCAAGAGCGAAGGAAGCTGTTCCAGCTCATCAAAGCCTTTGCGAATCAAGACCTCCCGGAACAGTTCCCTCTCCGTATAAACACCATCCATCCTCGGCCCAGGCGCTTCGGCGTCATCACGACCGCTCGTGCCCTCACGCGTGGTGTGAATAAAATTGGTGAAGTACGGCTGCTTCAACTCTGCGTATTTTCTCAACACGTTATTCAGTAAATCGTTGAGTTGGGCCTGTTCCTTCTTTTTGCCCAGAAAGTCTTTGATCAAACCTTTCGACCGGTATTGGAAGTCTGGGTAAAACGAAGGATCTAAAGGAGTGAGATGTCGAGTACTCAATTCAGACGAGGGCGACAACTCAGAGTTCGTACACCACGGGCATGCCGTTTCGAAGGTGGTCCTGTTGCATCCGTTGCACTGGTAAATCATCGAAGTTCATCCCGTTTTTTGGTGGTGAGCTGCATGGCATGTTGAGCGATGAATCGAGCGGCATAGGGACCTTTTTACTGCCCGCAACCAATCATCTGGCCAGTAGGGGTGATCGTACAGACGTTCCCCTCGCTGTCTTCGGTGTGAGCGCCGCTGCTATCACTCCAAGACTTGATTGAATAGCTATTCCCTTCGCTGTCGCTCGACTCGACCACGTGACCATTTGCATAGGGCCGCGTCTCGGTATCCAGGTGATAGGTATTCCCTTCGGTATCCCAGGACTGGGCGTGGATATCGCCATCTGCGTCCGGTTCAACGTCCGAGCAGACCATGTATTCGTCCTCGCCGAAGCACTCAGCATTGACTGTTGAGGACAGCGAAACGCCAAGACATACGATTAAAACCATTCCGATGCATCTCATAACGACCCCCTCTTCAAGTCAGTCAAGCACCGACAGAGAACCGTGCTGCGTCAAGTACCGCCACCGGCGCGAAACCGAGGGTCTTCTTGAAGCTCATGTTGTGAACAAAATTCTTCATGGCGTCAGATGGGTCAATTGCATCGAGGTTGAGCGCGTCCATGGTTGATCGGGAAAACGCGACGCTGAGGATCGGCAGCTCTTGCATATGGCCCGTTGCGCCATTGAGTACATTATCCATTGCCGTGACGATCACAAGATCATCCGGCAGGACCGCCAGCAGCTCCCGCCCTACTCGCAAGGCGCAGCTGCAAACGTAGTCCTGATGAAGGTCATTGAAGCGTCCGATCGGCATGGCCTTGGCCGACAACTTACCGCTTTTCAGAAGTGACTTGATCTCTGTCGGGATGACATCAGAACCATGAATCGAGAGCCGGGACTCGAGGATAGCGTGTTCATGCACCGTCATCTGAATGGCTGAACCGAGCAGCGATATCTCCGTAAAAGGCTCAAACACCTCGATGGCATCGAGCTTTGCCTGACGATCGCCATCGAGAATGCGCTTGGCCAAGTCGCGCTCTTGCATCCATTCCGAATGAGTGTTTTCCCACTCAGTCAGCGCTGCTTGGTAACGATTGCGGTCCTCTGCCTGGCCAGCCTCAACCTTTAGTTGCAGGACCGCTCGTTGGCGAGCATCCAGCTTGAACAATCGGCTCCAGAAACCAGGTCGGTAATCCCTGACATCCTGCACGGCCTCTTGCTCAAAGCGATCATTTTTCTGTGGAGATTTGGGTTCGAGCTTCGAAAGCAAACGGCCCCAGTTGATGGTCTCGCCACACTCTTTATGCATGGACAGAAGGACTTCAAGGTGATTTTCGTAGACATCAACCTCATAGGCTGCTTGTTCAAGCGCCTCCATCCGAGCGTACTCTTTACTTTGACGCTCAAGGTAACGTTGGCGTCGATGGGCATTACGCTCCGATCTTCTGGCTGATGCCTTCAACGAACGAACAGTCCCTTTCCATCCCATACCTAATCTCCATATTCGCCATACAATCCGTAGTGGCACATTAGCATAAGCACCGTTCTACCCAAGATAGGTTCAGGCCTTGCCTTTGAACCTAAGACAAACAACGCGGAGATGGCGAGTGCCGGATTAAGCCCACATCGAATAGTCCGCGCAAATGACTATAGGCCTGTAAATCATGCCAGGCGGTCGGAGATTTCAAGGCCGCTGCGCAGCCCTGCTGCGTTACCCCACTCGTTCGCCCCGTGCCCCTAGCGCGAACAGTCATCGCGTCAGCGATGGCTGGCACCACCTTCCTCCCTTGGGCAGCGCGACAACGTCCAGGTCTGAAGCAGGATTGAGTTCCATACCTTCGACTTTTACCAGGGCATAGCGAAACAGCTGGTTGAACTAGGTTCGGCAATTTTCAGCCATGGTGAAGGCTTTGCGTTGTTCGATGGTGCTGAGGATGGCCAGCAGATCGTGGCGGGTGATGCTTTTGATTTTGCAACAGTGTGCTTTGGCGGCCTTCATTAAGCTCAGGCGACGGAAACTAATCCACTCGTCGTAGACCGCCTGGAAGGTATGTTTTACTTCAGCTTCAGCCTCAAAACGCTGCTGCTCACGATATTCTCGCGGGTTGATATCCTGAGCAAGCAGTTTGCGCGCTTGGTCCCCGCGGGTAAGCGCTTCTTTCAAGCTGACGGCGGGATACATGCCAAAGGACATGCACACTTGTCGGCCGGCCCAATAGTAGCGGAACAACCAGCATTTGCTGCCAGCTGCAGTCACCAAGAGTGACAAGCCGTCAAAGCCGCCGAGCATGTATCGTTTACCCGTAGGCTGGGCGTGCCGAATAGTGAATTCCGAGAGTGCATGGTGAGCTCCTGTTAAAGAGTCAGCACCCGATGCTCGTCCGGTACCCTGAAGTGACCCAGCCCAAATACATTTTCTAGTCGTTCCGTAAAAACTACTTACCAGACTACTTAAACATACCGGATTACCCTGGATCCCAGTAGTTTCCCGCAGAAACGAAAAAAGACGCCTAAGCGTCTATTTCGTGGATCCCAGCGTCCAGTGGACATCTGTGAATCAAATTTTGGAGCGGGAAACGAGACTCGAACTCGCGACCCCGACCTTGGCAAGGTCGTGCTCTACCAACTGAGCTATTCCCGCGTCTTGGTGGTGCGCATTCTATAGAATTATCAGAACCCGTCAACCCCTTGATTCAAAAAAGTTTTATTTCTTTTCCACAGTGGTGCGCAGGTGAGGCCAGGCGGCACGCAAATACTGGAGCATGGACCACAACGTCAGGCCGGCGGCGATCAGCAGCAAGGCGTATCCCGTGAGTACCCAGAAGGAGAAGTCCGACGGGTTCGCCAGCAGGATCACCAGCGCGAGCATTTGCGCAGCGGTTTTCCATTTGCCCATGTTGGAGACGGCCACGTGGGCGCGGGCGCCAATTTCCGCCATCCATTCGCGCAGGGCCGAGACGACGATCTCGCGGCCGATGATCACGGCGGCCGGTAGGGTCAGCCACAGGTTGCCATGCTCCTGCACCAGCAGGACCAGGGCGACCGCTACCATCAGTTTGTCGGCCACCGGGTCCAGGAACGCGCCGAATGGCGTGCTCTGCTCCAGACGGCGGGCCAAGTAGCCGTCGAGCCAGTCGGTTGCGGCGGCGAAGGCAAACACTGAACTGGAGGCGGCATAGCTCCATTCGTACGGCAAATAGAACAACAAAATGAAAATCGGGATAAGCAGGACGCGTAGAACGGTGATCAGATTAGGGATATTCATCGGCACAACTGGCTACGAGGTGAGAAGGCATTCTATTCGCTGTGCAGATTTGCATAAATCAACTCAGCGAGTTTTTTACTGATACCGGGGGCTTTGGCTATTTCGTCAATGCTGGCACGGGATAGCTCCTGCAAGCCACCAAAATGTTTAAGTAGGTCGCGACGACGGGTCGGACCAACGCCTGCCACCCCTTCCAGGGTTGAGGTTCGCCGGGTTTTACCGCGACGGGCGCGGTGGCCGGTAATGGCAAAGCGGTGGGCCTCGTCGCGGATCTGTTGAATCAGGTGCAGTGCAGGTGAGTCGCCCTTTAAAGTGAACTCATGGGCGGCATCATTCAAGTACAACGTCTCGAAACCGGCCTTGCGCGTGGCGCCCTTGGCCACGCCGAGCAGGATCAGGTCGGGCACCGCCAGCTCGTTAAGCACGTCACGGGCCATGGACAGCTGGCCCTTGCCGCCGTCCACCAGCAGGATATCCGGCAGCTTGCCCTCCCCGTCCTTCAATTTGCTAAAGCGCCGTGTGAGGGCCTGGTGCATGGCGGCGTAGTCATCGCCGGCGGTCACGCCTTCGATGTTGTAGCGCCGGTAATCGGATTTGATCGGCCCTTCCGGCCCGAACACCACGCAGGAGGCCACCGTGGCTTCACCGCTGGAGTGGCTGATGTCGTAGCACTCCAGACGCTGAGGTGGCTCGTCCAGGTTGAGGACTTCGGCCAAGGCGTCGAAGCGTGCAGCCACGTGCTGTCGATTCGCCAGACGCGCACTCAGGGCCTGTTCGGCATTCGTCACCGCCAGTTGCTGCCAGCGGGCACGGGTGCCGCGTACGCGGTGGCTGATGTCCAGCTCGCGGCCGCGCAGCTCGTGGATGGCCTCGATCAGCGTGGGGAAGTCTTCGTGCACCACGTTGACGATCAGCTCAGAGGGCAAGTCGCGCTCGGGGCTGCTGACATAGTACTGGCCCAGAAAGGCCGCCATGACTTCAGCCACCTCCTCATCGATGCCCGTCTGTGGGAAGAAGTTCTTGCTGCCCAGCACCCGGCCGCCACGCACGCTGATCAGGTGCACACAGGCGCCGCCCGGGTTGACGAACGCGGCGATCACATCGACATCGCCGGTACCGCCTTCCATGCTCTGCTGGTCCTGTACGCGGCGCAGCAGGGAGATCTGGTCACGCAACTCGGCGGCCCGCTCAAAATCCAAGGTGCTGGCGGCCTGCTCCATGGCGCCGGAGAGTTCGTCGGTGAGCGCATTGCTGCGCCCTTCGAGGAACATCACCGAATGGCGCACATCCTCGGCGTACTCCGCCGGTTCAACCAGGCCCACGCACGGCGCCTTGCAGCGCTTGATCTGGTATTGCAGGCACGGGCGCGTACGGTTCTTGTAGAAGCTGTCTTCGCACTGGCGCACAAAAAAGGTCTTTTGCAGCAGGCTCAAACTCTCCCGGATCGCGCCGGCGCTGGGATAAGGCCCGAAATACTTGCCTTTCTGCTTCTTCGCGCCACGGTGAATGCTCAGGCGCGGGAAGTTGCCATCGGATAAAAACACGTAAGGGTAGGATTTATCGTCGCGCAGCAGGATGTTATACGGCGGTCGCCATTCCTTGATCAGCGTCTGCTCAAGCAGCAGCGCCTCGGTTTCATTGGCGG
This sequence comes from Pseudomonas sp. ArH3a, assembly GCF_022648765.1. Taxonomy (NCBI): domain Bacteria; kingdom Pseudomonadati; phylum Pseudomonadota; class Gammaproteobacteria; order Pseudomonadales; family Pseudomonadaceae; genus Pseudomonas; species Pseudomonas sp. ArH3a. The sequence goes on along the minus strand of NZ_CP080330.1, from coordinate 2,738,076 downwards.
TGATGGTGGTTTCGACTTGGGCGATACGCGCCACCAGCGCGGCCGTTTTCGGCGCCAGGCCGGTCTTGCGAAAGTAGCTCGCCAGACGGTTCTTCAGGTTCTTGGCTTTGCCCACGTAAAGCAGGCGTGCCTCGCTGTCGAACATGCGGTACACGCCGGGGCGGCCACTGCAGGTTGAGAGAAAGGCACTCGGATCAAACGGTGTGGTCATGTCAGGCGCTGGCGTCCACCATGCCGTGGCGCACCGCGAGCAGGGTCAATTCAACATCACTGCTGATGGCGAGCTTCTCGAAAATGCGATAGCGGTAGGTGTTCACGGTTTTTGGCGACAGGCACAGCTTGTCGGAGATCGTCTGGACCTTCTGGCAACCGACGATCATCAAGGCGATCTGGATTTCCCGCTCCGACAGCGCATCAAACGGCGAGTCACTGGTCGGCTGGAACGACTTGATAGCCAACTGCTGGGCAATCTGCGGGCTGATATAACGCTGGCCGGCAAACACCAGGCGAATGGCTTGCACCATCTCCGCCAGGCCTGCGCCCTTGGTCAGGTAACCCGCCGCCCCGGCCTGCAACAAGCGCGTGGGAAACGGGTCTTCCTCGCACACGGTCACCACCACGACTTTAATGTCCGGATGGCTGCGCAGTAATTTGGTAGTGGCACCAAGACCGCCGATCCCAGGCATCTTGACGTCCATCAAAACCACATCGGGTTTCAACTCCCGGGCCTTGATCAGGGATTCCTCCCCCGACTCGGCCTGACCGACTACTTGCAGGCCATCGATGTCAGCCAGCATTCGTGTAATGCCTGTACGAACGAGATCATGGTCATCGACTACTAGCACCCTAATCAAGCAGACACCTCGCGATATGGTCTTATAGGTTGCTGAACACCTTAGCAAAAAACCAAGGCGCAGACCTAGCTGCAAGCGTCATATATATAGAGTTTGCGCACGCTATCGGTGCCTGGCTTGCGCCAGACAGCCGATTTTACTGAGCAAAAGGTCAGCTTTGCGTGAGAGCCAACTTGTATTTTCCGTTCTGCGACACGGAGTGTTCCGCCAGTGTGGAGGTCAATCGGCGGATAGCGTCCTGATCTTCCTTGAACATCGCCCGGTAGTTTTCCAGGATTTTCTCTTCAAGCTGGCTCAGGTTTTCCAGCTGGATCGGCGTTGGGCTTCCCGTCAGTACATATAAAACATCTACACCACGCTGGGCCACGCGTGACAAGTAGTCCGCCTTGGGTGCGCGGCCACCGCTCTCATACTTGCCTTGGGCGTTTGCTTCAACGCCGCCGATTTCACCAAAAACTTTCTGTGACAGGCCAAGACGTTCTCTTTCCTGCCTTAAGCGCGAACCGATTCCACTCATTTGGATGTATGATCCTGTCTGGCACACCCCAAGAGGTGACACACTCATCTCGTTTTTAAACAAACTTGAACGGTTTTGAACTATGCCCGGTATTCGCACTGCTGCACAAGCCAAGGCTTGGTTGGACCATCAAGGAAAGTCAGTTCAAGCGTTCGCTCGTGAGCACGGCGTCGATCCCGCCACGACGTATCAAGTGCTCGCTGGGCGTAAAAAGGGACGGCGCGGGGAAGCCCATAAGGTGGCAGTCCTGCTGGGCATGAAAGAAGGGATTATCGTGGATGAGCCTGTTGCTCAACACCGCGACGCGCAAGCGGTTACCTGACGGCAGTATGCGCTTATTCATACAGCGTGCCTGTTTTAGTCCGATGGGGTTGCGTGACACTCGCGCTCCATGCGCCAGAAGCAACCCTCCTCCCCAACGATGCTCAAACCCTGGCGCTGATACAGCCTCCTCGCCGGGTTGGTCTTGAACACGGTCAAGCGTAAAAGGCCCAGCCCCTGCGCGCGCGCCTTGATGACCATCTGCTCCAGTACCCAACTGCCTGCGCCTTGCTTACGGCAGCTTTGCAGCAGGTGCAACTCGCGAATATAGAGCGCCTCGCTGTCACGGTTCACGCTGACAAACCCCATCACGCTCTCATCCTTGCAGATCAGCCAACTTTCCCGTCCCGCCCAGCCGGCGTCGAAGCCTCGGTCAGACCAGAACAACCCGTACTGCTGGTAATAACGGCCCATGGCCTCGAGGGTCAGCGTTCGCGCAAATGGCAGATCCTCGCTTGTCGCTGCGCGCAGGTGGAATGTCATTTACAACGCCACCACGTGGCCAGCCCAATGCCCGCCATCGGGGCGGGCAATGACTAACGCGTCGCCGATACCCGGCGCGGCGGCAAGTAAACCGCCGTCGGCAGCCCAAATGGCGCTGCGCCCCGCGCAGGCCCAGCCACCCGATGGGCCGCCATGATTGGCCATCAGCACCAGCAAGCCGTGCTCGGCGGCATAGCCTTGAAGCAGCGCACTGTCGGTGGCGTAACCGCCCTCGCTGATCAGCACACCGGCCGCGTACACATTGGCGCCCGCTTCAACCGCCTGACGCGGATGGCTGGCGTGGGAAAAGTCGGCACAGACTGCCAGCGCGATGCGGTTATCCCCGTATTCGAGGGCTGCGCCGCCCTGCCCCGCGATAAACGCCGCGTCTTCGCCCGGGTGCAAATGCTGCTTGGTATAGACCGCCAGCGAACCGTCCGCGCCCAACACCAGTGCGCCGATCAACACGCCCGTCTGCGGCGCCAAACGAATCGGCATCCCCACCACTGCCGTCAGCCGCAGCGCCCGCGCCATGTCGCGCAGGGGGGCGAGCAGTGCATCCTCGGGGGCAATCGCCAACCCGGCCGCCAGCGTCGGCTCATAGCCGGTCAGCGACAGTTCTGGAAACACCAGCAACTGCACGCCGTGCTCCGCCGCCGCGTGCATAAACGCCAGGTGCCGCAGGATATTGGCCGGCACGTCGCCGGCGACGGAAGTGGTTTGAGCAGCAGCAAGGGTCAAGGCAGTCATGGTCGCGTCCCAGCAATCATTATCTAAGTGTTACCAGCATATCGGCACTCGCCCCATAGCCGTAAGTACCTCACACGATAGAAATTACTGATTGAACCCACCCGTGTGCCTCTAGTAAGCTCCGCCCATCATTTGGAGAAATACCATGTTGCCACTCACCCCCACTCAGGTTTGCCCTGCTGCCAGCGCCTCGCGCTCGGTGTCGGCTACCCGCGTGAACGGTTCGAGCGCACTGGTCAGCTTTTATTTTGGGTATTGGTTTAGCCACTGGCGCGCCTGATACCTGAAATCGGCGCCCACTACTCAAGGGGTCGCCTACCAGAGAAATCTAACCCCCGGTCGGCTCCCCGACCGGGGGTTTTGTTTTTTCAGGCCTTAATCATTTTGCTTCACACCGACTACTAAAAGGACTCACGACATGAACTACGCCACCTATTACCGTTACGACACTTGCACTGCATGGCGATTTAGCAAGCTCCGTTCGGGACAGCCTGCCGCCTCCGATCGGTCACCTATTGGTGGCAAGCCAACACACGCAGCCAATACGGCCAATTGTCGAACACCCCAGTAGGGCAGAGCGTGCGGGAACAGCCCGCCGCTTGCCCAGGAAGCCTTGAATATGAACTCCTCCGTCGCCGCTTTGCCTGTTTGCACCCTTGCCAGCGCCAATGAAGCCCTGACCCAGCGCCTGCCCAGCTCCCTTGAGCTCAAGCACCAGTTGCCCCTCAGCCCGTTCCTCAACGAACAGATCCACGCTCATCGCCAAGCCGTGCGCGCCATTCTCAAGGGTGAAGATTCACGCTTGTTGGTGATTGTCGGCCCGTGCTCGATCCACGACCCGGAATCGGCCATGGAATACGCGCGCAACCTGAAGAAGCTGGCGCTGGAAGTCAGCGACCAGATGCTGCTGGTGATCCGCGCCTACGTTGAAAAACCACGCACCACCATCGGTTGGAAAGGCCTGGCCTACGACCCGCACCTGGATGGCAGCGATGACATGGCCGCAGGCCTCACGCTGTCGCGCGAGCTGATGCGCGAAATGCTGCGCCTGGGGCTGCCGGTCGCCACTGAGCTGCTGCAACCCATGGCCGCCGGCTACTTCGATGACCTGCTCAGTTGGGTCGCCATCGGCGCACGCACCACCGAGTCGCAGATCCACCGCGAAATGGCCAGCGGCCTGGGCATGCCCGTCGGCTTCAAGAACGGCACCGACGGCGGCGTGGCGATTGCCTGTGACGCAATGCGCTCGGCCTCGCACCCGCACCGCCACTTCGGCGTCGACAGCCAGGGCCACCCGGCGATCATCCAGACCCCGGGCAACCCCGACACGCACCTGGTGCTGCGCGGCGGTCACCGTGGGCCGAACTACGATGCGCAAAGCGTGGCGCAGGTGAAGCACGATTTGGCCAAGTCCAAAGTCGCGCCACGGATCATGGTCGATTGCAGCCACGCCAACAGCGGCAAGGACCCATTGCGTCAACCGGCCGTGTTCAACAACGTGCTGGAACAACGCCTGCAAGGCGACACCTCGCTGATCGGCATGATGCTCGAAAGTCATCTGTTCGAAGGTTGCCAGCCGCTGAGCGCGTCGATGAAATACGGCGTGTCGGTGACAGATGGCTGTCTGGGCTGGGACGGTACCGAGCAGCTGCTGCGCAGCGCGGCCGAGCGGTTGCGGGAACACCGCAGCGCTAACTGACTGGTTGAGATCAAATGTGGGAGCGCGCTTGCTCGCGAATGCGGTGGGTCAGTCAGCTTATTTGCAACTGAACCACCGCATTCGCGAGCAAGCCCGCTCCCACAGTTGGATCTCGGTACATCAGCTAGATGTGGTGATGCTCTGCTTTTGCTTCTACCACCTTGATCTGAGGCGCCCCGTTAACCACGCTGGCCGAACGCAGGCTTGAATCCGTGGGTAACCCGGCAGGACGCCGGGTTAGCCGCGATGGGCCAAGGATGGCCCATGGCGGCGGCCCACGGATTCAAGCCTTCGTTCTGGCATGCCGAGCCTAGGCGAGGCACCGAGTGGTGGGGCAAGAGCCCTTTTGGTTACTTTTGGCTGGGCCGGCATTCCGGCTCTTTTCCAAAAGTGACCCGCCGTAAGGGCGGAACCAATAGCCGCCGTTAACGCAGCAACGGATATGCACTCAGAAGCGCAAGCCCAAAGACCGCCATCACAGGCAAGCCCCCCCACACCTGAACATCACCGGACTCAGGAAAGCGGATACAACGCCTCATCAAACTGCTCCAACCTCGGAAACACCAAGGGCTGCTCCTCCGCCAGCCCTTGTAACCGCCCCCCGTACCCCAGCAAAAAATCGCGCCGGGCTTGATCGCTGATATACGGCACATGCCACGCCACAAACGGCGCCAGCACTTCATACCCGACATACGCCAGCGTACCGCGCAGAATCGGCCGCAACATGTCCTCCAACGGCCCGTGAATCGCGCCCTCGCCGAACATGTGCTCACGCCCGCCCAAGGTCACCGTAACCAACGCGCGCTTGCCCGCCAGCCCGCCCTGATCGTAGAAACGCTTGCCGCCATAACACACGCCCGACACCAGCACCCGGTCGATCCAGCCCTTAAGCATCGCCGGCGCCGAGAACCAGAAAATCGGGAAGTTGAGGATCAGCAAATCGGCCCACAGCAACTTGTCCAACTCGCCCTGGATATCCGCCGCAATCGACTGCTTCTTCACACCCAGCCGCTGCTCCAGGGCATACACCAGATAGTCGGGATTCTCCCGCGTGGAAAAATCCGCCGCCGACGCCACTGGGTTCCACTGCATGGCGTACAAATCGCTGACTTGCACTTCGTGCCCCTGCCCTTGCAACGTGGCGATAGCCTGGTCGCGCAAGGCGGCGGTAAACGACTGCGGCTCAGGGTGAGCGTGAACAATCAAAACCTTCATGTGAACTCCTCAAACAGTGGGCGCCGCCCGTTGGGCCAGCAAGTGATCGAGCCAGTCCGGGTCCATTTCCGGCTCCGATGAAAACAGCAGGCCGGTGTAGTCCTGGTACGGCGGGGTAAAAATCGCGCTGCGGCTGCCCTGGTCGACCACCCTGCCCCGCTGCATCACCACCACCTCATCGGCAATCGCGCGCACGGTGGCGACGTCGTGGGTGATAAACAGGTAGGCCACGCCCAGTTGCTGCTGGAGGCGGTTGAGCAACTTCAGCACGCCTTCGGCCACCAGTTGATCGAGGGCCGAGGTGACTTCGTCGCAGATGATCAACTGCGGGTCGGCCGCCAGCGCGCGGGCGATGCAGATGCGCTGCTTCTGCCCGCCAGACAACTCGCGAGGTTGGCGCTCCATGAAAACCGCCGGGTCCAGCTCGATCATCTCCAGCAATTCGGCAACCCGCGCGCGCATCGCCTTACCTTTGAGGCCCAGGTAAAACGTCAGCGGCCGGCCGATGATGTCGACGATGCGCTGGCGCGGGTTCAGCGCCGTGTCGGGGATCTGGTAGATCATCTGGATGCGCCGCAACTGCTCCTTGCTGCGCCGTCGAAAGTCCACTGGCAGCGCTTCGCCGTCATACAACACCTGCCCCGCCGTCGCCGGCAACAACCCGGTAATCAGGCGCGCGGTAGAGCTTTTGCCGCTGCCGGATTCGCCAATCACCGCCAGGGTTTGGCCGCGATACAGCTGCATCGACACGTCATGCAGCACCGGTTGATGCCCATAACTGGCACACACTTGGCGCACTTCCAGCAGCGGCACGTCCTGGGTCGGGCACGCCTTGGGCTCAGTACGGAAGCTACGCACCGCCCACAGCGATTTGGTGTAGTCCTGCTGCGGCTGGCTGAGCATGCTGCGGGTGTCAGCCTCTTCGACCCGCTTGCCGTGGCGCAGCACCATGATGCGGTCGGCCATCTGCGCGACCACCGCCAAATCGTGGCTGATATACAGCGCGGCGCTGCCGAAGGTTTTCACCGCGTCGCGAATGGCTGCCAGCACTTCAATCTGGGTGGTCACGTCGAGGGCGGTGGTGGGCTCATCGAAGATGATCAGGTCCGGGTGACAGGCCATCGCCATCGCCGTCATCACTCGCTGCAATTGCCCGCCTGAAACTTGATGGGGATAGCGTTGGCCAATGGTTTCGGGATTGGGCAGGCGCAGCACGCGGTACAACTCCACCGCTTCGCGCTCGGCCTGGGCGCGGCTGATACCGCCGTTGATCACCGCCGTTTCCACATGCTGGTCGATCAGCCGATGCGCCGGGTTGAAGGACGCCGCCGCGCTTTGCGCCACATAGGCAATGCGCAGGCCACGCAATTTACTCAGGGCCTCGGGCTTGGCCTGCAACAACTGAATGCCGTCAAAACACACCGAGCCCCCGACAATGCGGCAGCCATCGCGCGCATAGCCCATCGCCGCCAGGCCGAGGGTGGATTTACCCGCGCCCGACTCGCCGATCAGCCCCAGCACCTCGCCGCGCTGCAAGGTCAGGTCGATGCCCTTGATCAGCGGGTGCCAGGCGTCTTCGTAATGCCCTTCGACCTGCAGGTTGCGGATTTCCAGCAAGGGCTTGTCCATCCTCAACACTCCTTCAGGCCGCTGGATTTATGCAGCATCCAGTCGACGACAAAATTCACGCTGACCGTAATCAACGCCACCGCCAGCGCCGGCAGCAACGGGCTGATATCGCCGAAGGTGATCAACACCGCGTTGTCGCGCACCATGCTGCCCCAGTCGGCGGTGGGCGGTTGAATGCCCAGGCCCAGGAACGACAATGCGCTGATAAACAGGAACACAAAGCAGAAACGTAGGCCGAATTCAGCAATCAACGGCGCGGCAGCGTTGGGCAGTACTTCACGGCTGACCAACCACCACAAACCTTCGCCACGCAAGCGCGCCGCCTCGACAAAGTCCTGCACCACCACGGTCATCGCCACGGCGCGGGACAGGCGAAACACGCGCGTCGAATCCAGCAGCGCAATCACCAATACCAATGAGGTGGCGTTGGTGCCCACCACGCTGAGGATCAGCAGGGCAAAAATCAGCTGCGGGATCGCCATCAGAATATCCACCACCCGCGACAAACCCTGGTCGATCCAGCCGCCCTTGATTGCCGCGACCAAGCCGCTCAAGCCGCCGAGCAGAAACGCCAGCGTGGTGGTCAGGAAAGCGATCCCCAGCGTGTTGCGTGCGCCGTACACCAGGCGACTGAACATATCGCGGCCCAGGTTATCGGTGCCCAACAAAAACTGGCGGCTCCAAGGCGCGAAACCTTCGCCCACCACCTGGGTTTCGCCATACGGCGCCAGCAGCGGCGCGAACAGCGCCACCGCGATGTACAACACAATGATCAGCAGGCCGAACTTGGCGCTCAACGGCGCCTTGGCCACGTGGCTCAACAGGCTCATGGTCTACCCCTTGGGATGCATCAGGCGTGGGTTGCTGGCGATGGACAGCACGTCCGCGGTGGTATTGAGCAGGATGTAAGTGGCGGCAAAAATCAGGCTGCACGCTTGCACCACCGGGATGTCGCGCTTGGACACCGAGTCCACCAACAATTGCCCCAGCCCTGGATAGACAAACACCACTTCAACCACCACCACGCCTACCACCAGGTACGCCAGGTTCAGTGCAACCACGTTGACAATCGGCGCCAGCGCATTGGGTAACGCGTGCCGCCAGATAATCCGCGACTGGCTGATGCCCTTGAGCCGGGCCATCTCGATGTAGGGGCTGGCCAGCAGGTTGATCAGCGAGGCGCGAGTCATGCGCATCATCTGCGCGATCACCACCAGGCTCAGCGTCGCGACCGGCAATACCGAGCGCACAAGGACCGTGCCGAACGACGCATCCGGCGCCAGGTTGGACAGGCTGGGAAACCAGCCGAGCTTCACCGAAAACACCAGGATCAGCAGGTAGGCAACAAAGAACTCCGGGAACGACACGGCGCTCAAGGCCGTGGTGTTGAGCAGGCGATCAAACCCGCTGTTGCGGTACAACGCCGCGAGCATGCCCAGCACCAGCGCGGTGGGCACTGAAACCAGTGCCGCCAGCGCAGCCAGGCTCAGCGTATTGCCCAACCGCGCACCGATCAGCTCGGCGATAGGCCGCTGGTTGGCCAGTGAAGCGCCCAGGTCGCCGTGCAGCAGGCGCAGCAGCCATTGCGCAAAGCGCGTGAGCGGCGGCAAATCCAGGCCCAGCTGCGCGCGAAACGCCGCCACGGTTTCCGGCGTGGCCGACTGGCCGAGCATGGCCTGGGCGATATCGCCCGGCAGCATGCCCACGGCGAGGAAGATGATCACCGAGACCGCGAGCAACGACAACACGCCGAGGGCCAGGCGTTGGAGGATTAGTTTGAGCAGACTATTCATGGACGATTCTCATGCGGTGGATACGCTCCTTGAAACTGCACTTATCTGATGTGGGAGCTGGCTTGCCTGCGATGGCGGCCTGGAGATCTGCCGTGATGGGACGGGCCTCATCGCAGGCAAGCCAGCGCCCACATTGGATGTTCATTGGCTGGGCGATCTCTAGGCCTGCCACCACCGCTCGATCAACCGCAACCCATCCAACTCACCATACGGCGCCGTCAGCGGCCCATGGTTGACGCGGTTCGAACGCGCCGCCACGGAGCTGGCAAACAACGGCACAATCGCGCCGCCATCGTCCCGGCACAGCGCCTGCATTTCGTTGTACATCTCTTGGCGCAGCGGCGCGTTCATCTCGCCACGGGCGGCGGTGAGCAGTTGGTTGAAGCGTGCGTTGTCCCAATGGGTTTCGTTCCAGGCCGCGCCTTTGGCGTAGCCGATGCTGAACATTCGGTCGGCCGTCAGGCTGCTGTACCAGAACGAGGTGGTGAACGGCTGCTTCATCCACACATTGGAGAAGTAGCCGTCGGCCGGTTCGCGCACCACGTCGATGTCGATACCGGCCTGGCGAGCCTGTTCCTTGAACAGCACCGAGGCGTCCACCGCGCCGGTGTAGGCGGCGTCGGAGGCTTGCAGGCGCACCTTGAGCGACTCCACCCCGGCCTTGCGCAGGTAGAAGCGCGACTTGTCCGGGTCGTAGCTGCGCTGCTCCAGCGCGGCGTTGATAAAGCGGCTGCCCGGCTGGATCGGGTGGTCGTTGCCCACCAGGCCATAGCCGTACAGCACCGACGCCAGCAGGCTTTCGCGATTGACGGCGTGCTTCATCGCCATGCGAATGTCGTTGTTCTTGAATTCGTTGCTGTCGCACAGCATCGGGAAGGTGTAGTGCTGGGCGCCCTTGGTTTCTTCAATCACCAAGCCTGGATTGCGCTTGAGCAAGGCCACGGTTTTCAGGTCGACTTTGTTGATCACATCGACTTGCCCGGTGACCAGCGCATTGACCCGCGCGGCGCCATCGGCGATGGCGAGCAACTCGGCACTGGCAAAGTGCGCGCGGCCGGGTTTCCAGTAATCGGGGTTGCGCTCCAGGTCCATGCGCACGCCGGGTTCGAAGCTTTTCAGGCGATAGCCACTGGTGCCCACGCCGGCCTGCCAATCGGCGGCGCCGTCTTTGGCGGGCATGATCACCAAGTGGTAATCGGCGACTACATAGGCAAAATCCGCATTGCCTGAATGCAGCTCGAACACCACCGCATCATTGCCCTTGGCGCTGACGCTGGCGACATCGCCGAGCACGGTCTTGGCCGCTGAGGTGGAGTCCTTGCTCAGGTGGTGATTGATCGACACCACCACGTCATCAGCCGTCAGGCTTTTGCCGTTGTGGAACGTCACGCCCTGGCGCAGATGAAAGGTCCACACGCGCGCGTCCGGGGTGGATTCAAAGCGTTCGGCCAGTTCGGGGATCGCGCTGCCGTCCACGGCGATTTCCGTCAGCGTGTTGTACACCGCCGAGAAGCCGACGAAGGTGAAGGTGTCGACCCAGGAACCTGGGTCGCGTGAGTCGGTGGTGCTGCCGCCGGCCAGGCCCAGGCGCAGCACGCCACCCGGCTTGGGCGCCGCGTCTGCGGCGAAAGCGTGCATAGGCAAGCCCATGGAAAACGCTGCCGCCACCGCGCCGGCCACGGCGCTGTGTTTGAGGAAATCCCGTCGGTGCATCGCTTGAGTCATTTTGTTGTTGTTTTCGCTCACGGTCTTGCTCCTCTAAAGATCAACAGGCACAGGCATGTTTCAGCTCGATCAAGGTCACGCCATTGCGTTTGAAGCCGTTGCGCAAGTCCGTCTGCAATTCATCCAGGTTCTTTGGCTGGTTCACGGTGCACCCGAACGCCTGGGCCAACAGCGCGAAGTCCGGGTTGCGCGGCAGCACGCCGATAGGCTCGATGTCCAGGCTGAGCATGTCGTCGCGGATCTGGCCGAGGGCGTCGTTGTTCCACAGCAGCACCACCAACGGGCTGTCCAGCTCCTCCACGGCGGTGGCCAGTTCCTGGGCGGTGTAGAGGAACCCGCCGTCGCCCACCAGCACCAGGCCCGGGCGCTGCGGTGCGCCGAACTTGGCGCCAATGCCGGCGGGCAGGCCGTAACCCAAGGTGCCGTAGCCGGTGGGGTGCAGCCAGCTGCGCGGGGCGCGGCTTGGGTAGGCGTAGTTGCCGGTGTAGGCCAGCTGGGTCATGTCGCTGCTGATGAAGGCGTTGGCCGGCAGTTCGGCCTGGATGCGGTCGAGAATGGCTTGGTGGATCGACTGCAATGGGCCGTGCCCCTGCTCAACGGCCTGCAGCAGCGCGGCGACTTTTTCGCTCGCGGCTTCAGGGTTGCGCGGCGTCGTTGGCAAGCGTGCAAGCAACGCCAGCACGGTGTGAACGGCATCACCGTGCAGCGCCACCGTGCAGGGGTAAAAATCATTGAATTTGCGTGGGTCGATATCCACTCGCAGCAGTTCGCCGTTAATCGGCAGGCGCTCGCGCCAATAATCGGTGTCGGCCATTTCCGTCCCCACCGCCAGCACCACATCTGCCTCGCTGATCAACTGCCAGCCGGGCTCGACGCAGAGGGTTGCACCGGCGTTCAGCGGGTCATCCATCGCCAGTAAACCCTTGCCCGCGACGCTGGTGAAAAACGGCGCCGCCAGTTGCCTGCTCAAACACTGCAAGGCCTCCCCCGCCGCCAGCGCACCACCGCCGGCAATGATCATCGGGCGCTTGGCCGAGGCGAGTTTCGCCGCCGCCTGATCCAGCACCTCGGCCGCTGGCAAACCACGCCCAGCACCGCGTACCACTTCATTACTCCAGTCCCTTTCGATCGGTGCCGCCAACACATCCAGCGGCACCGAAATATGCACCGGCCGTGGCCGCTCGCTGTCGAACACCGCGTAGGCACGGGCGACCAGCTCGGGTAAATCCTCGGTACTCAAGGCCACGGCCGAAAACGCAGTGATGGGCGCAGTGATCGAGCGCTGATCCTGAGTCTCATGCAGGATGCCCCAACCCATTCCGAGGCTGGCAATGTGATTGACACTGGAGATCACCAGCATCGGGATCGAGTCGGCATACGCCTGGCCGATGGCGGTAGCGGCGTTGGTCACACCGGGGCCGGTGATCACAAAGCACACGCCCGGTTTGCCGCTGACCCGCGCATAGCCGTCGGCCATAAACCCGGCGCCCTGTTCGTGGCGTGTGAGCACATGGCGAATGCCGCTGCCGGGCAAGCCGCGATACAGCTCCAGGGTATGCACGCCGGGAATGCCGAACACTGTGTCGACCCCATAGTTAGCCAGTAAGCGCACCAAGGCCTGGCCGCCCGTCATCGTTTTATCCTGCATAACCCTCTCCTAAACGAATCAACGCATCGACCGCCGTGGCGCCGCGGGCATTGACCAACAATGGGTTCACATCCAGTTCCAGCAACTGCTCAGCGTTGGCGCACGCGTAGTCGGCCACGGCGCGGATCGCCGCGACCAAGGCGTCCATATCCGCCACTTCACGCCCGCGAAAGCCTTGCAGCAAGGCGGCGCTGCGCAGGCTGAGCAAGGCGTTGCGAATCGCACCGTCGGTGGTCGGCAGCAACAGGCTACGGCTGTCCTTGAGCAATTCCACGAGGATGCCGCCAGCGCCCATCACCAACGCCAGGCCGAAGTCGTTCTCACGCTTGATGCCCACGATCAACTCGGCCAAAGGTGGCGCCGCCATGGACTCCAGCAACAATTGATCGAAGACCACACCCGGCGCGTGCACCGCAATTTTGCGCCGCATTTGCTCGAGCGCGGCCGTCAGGGCGAAGCCATCTTGCAGGTTCAACGCGACGGCACCGGCTTCGGTTTTATGCGGCAAGTCGGCGCTGACAGCCTTGAGCACTAACGGGTAGCCCAACAGCTTGGCATCCGCAATCGCCCGCCCCGGCGTACTCAAGACGCCGGCTGGGGTGCTCAGGCCAAAGGCGCGCAAGGCTTGTTTGGACGCCCACTCATCCAGAGCCTGGGCTTGGCCCCCAAGGGTCTTGGGGCAGAACGGCTCAAGGACCGACTCGCCGCGCTCGAGCAATACGCGACGATTGTTTTGGTAATCGGCAATCCGCCCCCACGCCGCCAGCGCATCCTCCACGCCTTGCAGCGCGGCAATGCCGTGGGCGTGCAGATGTTCGCGGGCGTGGCGCGGCAGTAACTCGGGAAAGGCCGAGGTGACAAAGCCGGTCTTGCCATGGCGGCTGAGTGCGTTGCAGAACAGCTCCAGCAGCACGTCGCATTCCTTGCGCTCGCCGGTAAATTCAGCCGGGTAATCGAGCACCAGCATGGCCGCGTCCGCGTCAGTGCGCAGGGCCGTGTCGAGCATGCGGTTGAGCGCTTCGCGGTCGCCCCAGATGGCGGTGGTGAAGTCGAGCGGGTTGACCAAGTTGGCGTAGCTGGGCAGCACCTGTGCCAGCTCGCCGCGCTGGTCTTCATCCAGCTTTGGCAGGGCCAGATGGTTGCGCTCGGCGTAGTCAGCAATCAGCCCCGCGTCACCACCGGAGCAGGCCAACGCCATGAGGCGATTGCCCGCCGGCAGATTGCCGCACGCGGCCGCTTTCAGGGTTTCGACAAAACTCACCGGGCCGCTGACGCGGATTACCCCCAAGCGCGCAAACAGGCTGTCGTAGAGCGCATCGGAGCCCGAGAGCGAACTGGTGTGACTCAACGCCAGTTCGGCACCGATCTGCGACACGCCGGTTTTCAGCGCGATGATCGGGATGCCCTTTTCCAAAGCCTTGTGCGCCGCGCGAGCAAACCCCGGCACATTCTTCAGGCCTTCCAAGTGCAGGCCGATGGCGGTGACGCGCGGCTCATCGAGCAACACATCCATCAATTCGGCAACGCCCAGTTGCGCCTGGTTGCCCACCGACGCCATGTAGGCCACCGGCAACGAGCGGTCGCTCATCGACAGGTTGTAGGCGAAGTTGCCGCTCTGGGTCAGCACTGCCACGCCCTTCTCCACCGCTTTGCCGCCGTGGGCCACCGGCCATAGCGCCGAACTGTGAAGGTAATCGAGCAGGCCGTAGCAGTTGGGGCCGAGCAACGCCATGTCGCCTGCCGCCTTCAGTAACTGCTGTTGCAAAGCCGCGCCGCCAGCACCGGTTTCGGCAAACCCCGAGGCGTAGCAAATTGCGCCGCCGGTGCCGATGGCGGCGAGTTCCGCCACGCAGGTCAGCGTCAGCTCACGGTTGGTGGCGATAAACACCGCATCCGGGCCGCACGGTAAATCGGCGATGCGGCGCACACACGGGATACCGTCGAGGCTGTCGTGCTGCGGGTTGACCAGCCACAGTTGCCCGGTAAAACCGCCGTCGGCGCAGCGCTTGAGCGCGCGTGCCATGCTGCGCCCGCCGACGAAGGCCAAGTGCCGGGGCGCCAGCAGGCGTTTGAGGTTGTCGCGAATAGCCTGGGACATAAGCGTTCTCCGCGCCGATCAGCGCAACAGCGGCCGCAACAGTTCACGGGCAATGATGTGGCGCTGGATTTCCGAGGTGCCTTCCCAGATCCGCTCGATCCGTGCGTTACGCCAGATGCGCTCCACCGGCCCCTCGTCCATCAAGCCCATGCCACCGAAAATCTGCACGGCTTCATCGGCGACTTTGCCCAGGGTTTCACTGGCAAACAGCTTGGCCATGCCAGCCTCGCCGCCGGTCATGCTGCCTTGGTCCATCTTCCAGGCGGTGTGCAGGGTCAGCAGTTCGGCCGCGCGAATCTGCGTGGCCATGTCGGCCAGTTTGAAGCTCACGCCTTGGTAGGTACCGATGGGCTGGCCAAATTGCTTGCGGTCTGCCGCCCATTGCAGTGACACATCCAACGCGCGCTGGGCCTGGCCGACGCAGTTGGCGGCGACCATCACGCGCCCGGCGGTGAGCCAGGCGTTAGCGACATCCCAGCCTTTGCCGACCTCGCCGAGCACCTTGGACGCGGGCACGCGACAGTCGTCGAAGAACATTTCATAGGTGTGATAGCCACGGTTGCTCACGCACTTGGGGCCACGGCGGATCGTCATGCCGGGCGTGCCCCGATCAACCAGAAACGAGGTCACCGCGTTGCGCTGCCGGCCGTTGTGTTCATAGGTGTCGGTCACGGCAAAGACGATGGCAAAATCAGCGTGGCCGGCATGGCTGATGAAGTGCTTGCTGCCGTTGATCACGAAGTCATCGCCGCTGCGCACGGCGCGGGTCTTGATGGCGTTGGCGTCAGAACCGGCGCCCGGTTCGGTCAGGGCGAAACAGTCGATTTTCTGGCCCTGCACGCAGGGCAACAGGTAGTCGTCAATCTGTTCGCCGGTGCAGGCCATAAGGATTTTTGACGGTCGCGCGACGAACACGTGCAGTGCCCACGAGACCTTGGACAACTCCCGTTCGATCAGCGCCTGGGACAGGTAATCCAGGCCACCACCGCCGACTTCTTCGGGCATGTTGAAGGCATAGAAACCGGCGGCAATCGCCTTGTCGCGAATCTGTGCGGCAAGCTCGGGCGACACCTCATCGGCGCGGTCCACCGCCGCTTCATGGGGCAGCAATTCCTTGGCGACAAAACTGCGTACCGCGTCCACCAACATGTCTTGTTCTTGGCTGAGTTGGAAATTCATGGCGCTACCTGCTCGGGGGTGTTGTTGTTATTGGCCGCAGAAATTCGGTGGGCGCTTGTCCATGGCCGCGCGCAGGGCTTCGGCGCCATCGGCACTGCGCCCGCACAACAGCCCGGCGGCCAGTTCGGCCTGCAATTGCTCGGGCAGGCTGCGGGCGGCGCCTTCGCGGATCAGCGTCTTGGTCTGGGTGAAGGCGAACGTCGGGCCGTTGGCCAGGCGGGTGGCCAGCTGCGTGGTGTGGGTGTGCAGTTGCTCGTCGGCAACCACTTCGCCCACCAGCCCGGCAGCCAGTGCGCGATCAGCGCTCCACAGCTCGTCGAGGAACAGCAGGCGCTTGGCGTGTTCGCTGCCGATCAGCCGTGGCAAGTGCCAGCTGGCGCCGGCATCCGGCGAGTAGGCCATGCTGGTGTAGCCGGCCTTGAAGCGCGCCGACTGGGCGGCGATGCGCAGGTCGCAGCACAGCGTCAGGTCCATGCCGGCGCCGACGGCGGTGCCGTTGATCGCCGCAATCGTGGGTTTGTCGAGGGTGTGCAGGCGGGTCATCAGGGCGTGGGCGGTTTCGGTCCAGCCGTAGGTTTCCAGGGCGCCACGCGATTCGGCTTCGGCCCACTCAGCCAGGTCGGCGCCGGCGCAGAAGCTGCGGCCGCTGCCGGTCAATACCACCACGCGCACGGCGGGGTCGCTGTTGAACGCATCGAGCAACGTATGCAGGTGCTTGAGGGTCGGAATGTCCAATGCATTGCGCTGCGGGCCACGGTTGAGGGTGATCCAGGCAACGCCTGCTTGCACATAGGTGAGCACGGACGAATCGGTAGGCATGGCTTCCTCGAATTATTTTAATTGGCGTGAGGGGTGCGACATGACGAGATACTAAACGAGTGTTCAGTAAGGAGGCAATCGGCAAACAGCAAATTTTTTCAGAGGGCAAATACCGGCCTGAACAGTGCGTTCAGGCGGCGAGAAAGGCTCAGGGTTTGAGCAGGTAACGCTGGCGCCCGCCGCTCTGCAGGCCGTCGACCCACGCCTCGCAGATCTGGATGCCCTGCTCCGGGGTAAAGGTGCCGGGGTTGAGCCCGGACTCCAGCCACAGCCCGTCAAGCAAGGCGCTGAGGGCGATGGCGGCGAGGTCGGCGTCGAACTGCTGCCAGCCTTCCTCCTTGGCCATGTCGGTCAGGGCGGAGCGCATGATGGTGCGGTACTCACCGTAGGAATGTTCGTGAGCCTGGTTGATAGCAGGCGCCGTTTTCACCGCGCCCCAGAACACCAGCCAGGCATCGAGCAGTTGCGGGTCGAGCAATTCAGCCGAAAACGAACCCCGGAACAACGCCGAGAGCCGCTCGCGAGGGTCCGGCGGCGCCTTGGCCATGGTCTCGCGCAGCAGGCTCATGACTTGACCGGTGATCGTGCGGTAAGCCTCGGCCACCAATTCGTCCTTGCCGGAGTAGTGGTGGCTGATCAACCCGACCGACACCCCGGCCTCGGCACTGATCTTGCGGATCGAGGCGCCCTGGAAACCATCGCGCTTGAGGCACGTGAGCGTGGCCTGGACCAGATTGGCCTTGCGCAATTGCGGCTCCATGCGGGAGAAGCGGGATTCCTGGGTCATGGGGCAGTGTCCTGGTTGAGTCGGCTGCACGACTCTACATCAGTCACGGAACCCCGGCGACACCCGATCCAGCATCCGCAGCAATGCCGCCCACGCCAACTGCATGGCGTCCGGGTCGGTCAGCTCGCCCTCCTCCAGCGCGCGGCCAGGGTTGTTGAATTGCTGCTCGGTGTAGGCGCAAACCTCGGCGGGCGGCAGGATTAATGCGCCGCAAGCCTGGGCGGCAATCTGGATTTCGCAGGCCTTGTCCAGGTAGTACATGCGCAGGAACGCTTGGCTGACCGTCTCGCCCACGGTCAACAAACCGTGATTGCGCAGCATCAGCACCGGCTTGTCGCCCAGGTCATCGACCAAGCGGCGTTGCTCAGCCATGTCCAGGGCGACACCTTCGTAATCGTGATAGCCGACCTTGCCGTAGAACTCCATCGAGATCTGGTTGACCGGCAACAAGCCGCACGCCAGCGCCGCCACCGCACAGCCCGCACGGGTATGGGTGTGCAGCACGCACTGGGCGTCTTCGCGCGCACCGTGGATGGCGCTGTGGATGACAAAACCGGCAGGGTTGACGGCGTAAGGCGAAGGCTCGACCGCGCGGCCATCCAGGCCGATCTTCACCAGGCTGGAGGCGGTAATTTCATCGAACATCAGCCCGTAGGGGTTGATCAGGAAGTGGTGCTCAGGCCCGGGAATGCGCACCGAGATGTGGGTGAAGATCAGGTCGCTCATGCGGTAGTGCGCGATCAGTCGATAGCACGCGGCGAGCTCTTCACGCAGTTGCTGCTCTTGGGATGGCTCGGTGGAGTGAGTCATTTTTATTCTCCAGGCACGGGGTTGGTGAGGGCGACGCTAAGCCAGACGCCAGTAAAAAAACAAGTTGATTTTTTACTGGCGCTCGCCTCCTATAGAAAAATAACAATAACAGCGCCTGGAGTATCCGCACCATGTCGCACCCCGCCTTTGCTCACCTGTTCCAGCCGCTGCAACTGCGCGGCAAACGCCTGAAAAACCGCATCATGTCCAGCGGGCATGACACCTCGATGCCTACCGATAACCAGGTTAACGCGCAGTTGATCGCCTACCACCGCGCACGCGCCGAAGGCGGTGTGGGGCTGATCGTGCTGCAGGTGGCCGGGGTGCATGACAGTGCGCGGTACACCTCGCATGTGCTGATGGCCACTGACGATGCGTGCATCGACGGCTACCGCGAATTGGCCCAGACCTGCCATGCCCACGGTACCGTGGTGCTGTCGCAGATCTTTCATCCAGGGCGGGAAATCATGGAGTCGGCAGACGGTTTGCTGGCCGTGGCGTACTCGGCTTCAGGGGTGCCCAACGAACGGTTTCGAGTGATGCCTCGGGCGCTGGAGCAGGCGATGATCGATGAGATCGTCGCCGGTTACGCGGCGGCAGCGAGGCGCTTGCATCAGGCGGGTATCGACGGGGTGGAAGTGGTTGCCAGCCATGGTTACCTGCCGGCGCAGTTTCTCAACCCGCGAGTTAACCGGCGCACTGATGACTACAACGGTTCGCTGGAGCAACGCTTGAGGTTCTTGAGGGAAATCATCGCGGCGGTGCGGGCGGCGACCGATGCGCATTTCATCATCGGCCTGCGTATTTCTGCTGACGAACGCGATGCCGAAGGGCTTACCGAAAGTGAATCCCTGGAGGCCGTGCAAAACCTGCAAACGCAGTTGGACTATGTACACATCGTCGCCGGTACTTCAGCGTCTCTGGGCGGCGCGATCCATATCGTGCCGCCCATGGCCATCGCTGCCGCGTACTTGGCGGATGAGGCGGCGACGTTCAAGGCCAGCCTGTCGATTCCACTGTTTGTGACCGGGCGGATCAATCAGCCTCAGGAAGCCGAGTTGATCCTGGCGCGAGGCCAGGCCGATGTGTGCGGCATGACCCGTGCGCTGATTTGCGACCCGCTGATGCCTGCCAAAACCCTAGATGGCCGTGCCGAAGACGTGCGCGCGTGCATTGCCTGCAATCAGGCGTGTATCGGTCACTTTCATAAGGGCTTACCGATCTCCTGCATCCAGCATCCCGAGACCGGTCGCGAGTTGGTCTTCGGCAACCTGCAACCGGCGTTAAAGCGCCGCCGCATCATGGTGGTGGGCGGTGGGCCGGCCGGTATGAAGGCCGCCGCCGTGGCGGCGCAACGCGGGCATTACGTAACGCTGTACGAGGCCAGCGGGCAGTTGGGTGGGCAAGTGTTGTTGGCGCAATTGCTGCCACGGCGCAGTGAGTTCGGCGGCACCAGCACCAACCTGCAACGTGAGATGGCGCTGGCGGGTGTTCGCGTGGTGCGCAACACCCGCGTCGACCGTACGCTGGTGGAACAGGCGCAACCCGATCACGTCATCATCGCCACCGGCGCCGAGCCCTATTGGCCGGCCTTCGAGCAAGGTGGCGAACTGCAGGTGGTGGACGCCTGGCAGGTGCTGCGCGATCAAGTCACGTTGGGCCGCTCAGTGGTGGTGGTCGACTGGCGTTGCGACTGGATCGGCCCCGGCATCGCCGAACGCCTGGTACGCGCCGGCCATCAGGTGCAATTGGCGGTGAATGGCACCCACTGCGGCGAGAACCTGCCCCTTTACGTGCGCGATCAACTGGCCGGCGAGCTGCACCGGCTGCGCATCCCGATCATCCCCTATGCGCGCCTCTACGGCTGCGATGACAGCACCGTCTACCTGCAACACACCGCCAGCGGCGAGCCGATGCTGCTGGAAAATATCGACACCCTGGTGTTGTGCCAGGGCCATCAGCCGGTTGACACTCTGGGCGCGGAACTGGCGGGTCTGGTGCCCTTTGATCGCATCGGCGACTGCCTGGCCCCGCGTACCGCCGAAGAGGCGATTTACGAAGGACTCAAGGCCGCATGGCACCTTTGAACGACGACCCCCAGCAACTGTTCCTCGGCACACGCATTCGCGGCCTGCGCAAAGCGCGCGGCATGACGCTGACCGAGCTGGCGCAGCTCAGCGAGCTGACCGCCGGCTATCTCAGCCAGTTGGAGCGCAATCTGGCATATCCATCGATCCCGGCGCTGTTCAATATTGCCCGCAGCCTGGAAGTGACTATCCAGTGGTTTTTCGCCAGTGAGACCATTCCCGCCGAGGCGGATGAAGGTTATGTGGTGCGTCAGGGCAACCGGCAGAGCATCCGTTATGAAGATGGCATCGTCGACCAACTGCTGACGCCGTTGCCCAACCATCAACTGGAAATGCTGCAATCGAGCTTTCCTCCCGGCGCCTATAGCCAACAGAGCTATAGCCACGCAGGCGAAGAAGCCGGCTACGTGTTGAGTGGGCGGTTTGAGCTGTGGGTGGGAGAGCGGCATTTTTTGCTGGATGAAGGCGACAGCTTCAGCTTCGCCAGCAGCGAACCG
This sequence comes from Pseudomonas sp. ArH3a, assembly GCF_022648765.1. Classification (NCBI taxonomy): domain Bacteria; kingdom Pseudomonadati; phylum Pseudomonadota; class Gammaproteobacteria; order Pseudomonadales; family Pseudomonadaceae; genus Pseudomonas; species Pseudomonas sp. ArH3a. Next base: position 2,717,165 of record NZ_CP080330.1, on the reverse strand, counting down.
CATCGGTATGGCAACCCGGGCAAGGTGCAGACCGTGGTGATCTGGGTGATTACGCCGCCGACGTTTTAGGCCGCCGGCACAAATGGAGACGCTTCCTACAGGAACCGGCGACGGTGGCGCGGCATGCCATCAGTGTTAGGCAGGCAGGTCGCTTGTTATAAATCGGGCTACTTCTTTTCGAGGTTGTCGCCATGTCTTTACTGCAGTTGCTGTTTGGAAAGCCAACGCAAGATGATTGGGATCGAGTAAGGGACGTCAAATCCCTTAAAACCTGGAAGGTCGTACGTGGCGGCATTGGCGTCGATGCTGTCGAAATCATGGCATCGCCGCACTACCAAGAAGCGGTGCGCCAGGTGCGCAATATGGAGGCCGATCATTCATGGGCCTGCTGATCATTCTTCCTTTAAATGTGTGCCTTGCCTGTTCAGCTTGAGTGATCGCAAGGTCTATGTTGGGATCGTACAGTTCGCCGGAACACCGACAGAGTCCGAAGGTGTGGACCATGGGTTTACCTTGATTCCCCTACTCAGCGGATACCGGGATAAGGACACGCTGGACGTTACGTTCAACACGCACTACCCCCAAACGACCCCGCCCCTGCCCATCATGCTGGCCCAAGAAAACGTGGTCTCTGCTACTCGCTTCGACTTCACCACCTGGAACACTTTCCTATCGCGCAAAAACCGCACCACGCGACAGGGCCAGTTCTACCAACACCGCCCTGCTCGACCAGTAAACACCTCACGCGCGTGCGCGGTTCGACCGATGAACGCCGCCCTCACGGCCACTTGAACACCTCGTCCACCGGCACGCGGTAGCCGACTGCCAAACGGTTGGTTTCATTGGCCATGCCGACCACGGCCTGTAACTCGCCAAACATAGCGTCGGTCATCCCGGCCTTGCGCGCAGCCGCTGTGTGAGAAGCGATGCAATACGGGCAATTGTTGGTCACGCTGACGGCCACATAGAGCAATTCCTTGGTCAGCGGGTCGAGAGCCCCCGGTGCCATGATTTTCTTTAGGTTTTCCCAGGTACGGCGCAGCGTCGGCGGGTGGGCGGCCAGGCATTTCCAGAAGTTATTCACATGATCGACCTTGCGGGTCTGCATGATGTCGTCATAAACCGCACGCACTTCAGGGCTGGCATCGGCGTATTCGGTGAGGTGTTGAGTCATGGTACTTCCAAGGCGTTGAGAGAGCGTTGTGGAATACCGCGCGGAGCCCTCTGCTGGCAAGTGAAGCTGTTCAGTGCGCCGTAAGAAAGTTGACGAACGGTCTGTGGCTGGCAGGCTTGCCACAGGATTCGTGATTTGCGGTAAAGAGTCCTTTTCGGATTCGACGGTTTTTCCGAAGGAACGACGGGCGGATACTCGACTCCATTGTTCACACCTCTTCAGGAGTTACTGATGTCTATCCCGACCCAAAACGTCCCCGCCTTCGGCCTCGGCACCTTCCGCCTGCAAGGCCAAGTGGTGATCGACTCCGTGAGCACCGGCCTGGAACTGGGCTACCGCGTCATCGACACCGCGCAGATCTACGAGAACGAAGCGGATGTCGGCCAAGCCATTGCCGACAGCGGCGTACCGCGTGACGAACTGTTCATCACCAGCAAGATCTGGATCGCCAACTTCGCCGAGGGCCAGTTGATTCCCAGCCTGCGCGAGAGCCTGCGCAAACTGAAAACCGACTACCTGGACCTGACCTTGATCCACTGGCCATCGCCGGAAGACCAGGTGCCTGTCGCCGAATTCATGGGCCAGTTGCTGGAAGCCAAGCGCCTGGGCCTCACGCGCCAAATCGGTATTTCCAACTTCACGATTGACCTGATGAAACAGGCGATTGCGGCGGTAGGTGCCGAGAACATCGCCACTAACCAGATCGAACTGCACCCCTACCTGCAAAACCAGAAGGTGGTGGATTTCGCTACCGCCAACGGTATCCAGATCACCTCGTACATGACCCTGGCCTACGGCGAAGTGCTCAAAGACCCGATCATCCAGCAAATCGCCGAACGCCATCACGCCACCCCGGCGCAAGTGACCCTGACCTGGGCCATGCAATTGGGTTACGCGGTGATCCCGTCATCGACCAAGCGCGCGAACCTTGAGAGTAACCTCAAGGCCCTGCAACTGACCTTAAGCGCGGCCGACATGGCGCAGATTGCCAGCCTGGAACGTGGCCACCGCCTGACCAGCCCCAAAGGCATCGCACCGAAGTGGGACTAAACCCTGCTGGCGGGCTCTCGGGATAATTCCCTCAGCCACGGCAACACTCGCAGGCCACCGGTGGCCTGCGGGGGGTCGATGATGTCCATGAAGTGTTCAAGGTTAACGGTGTCTGGCGCGCCGGGCAGCCGTACCAACACGCTGGGTGTTACATCGGATTGGCCCAGGTCCTGGTGATCGTAGACCAGCGCATGGCGTACCTGCGGCTGTGGCCCGACGGCATGGGCCATCAACCCCGCATTAATGATCAGCACGTCAAAGGGTTCGGCCGGGATGGCGGTGAGAATCTGCAGCTCTTCGAAGGTTTGCACCGGGACAATCCGGTGATACCCCAACTGGTTGAGCATTTTTTCGATGTACAGCCGGTGCAGGTGCTGTTCATCGGCAATCAGGATGGTCAGTGCTTTGTTCGGCATGGCAAATCCCTGGGCAGGCTGTGCTCGTCAGTGAGCATCGCCCATTCTCCAGACATATCTCGAAGACAAAATCAGGCTTATTCCCACTTATTGTAGGAATTTTCCCAAATCCGCCAGATGACCATCAACCATCGTCAATGCCGATTGCAATAAGCACTCAGGTAATGATGCAGCTCGCCGATTGCCTCACTGACGGCGTCAACCGCCGAGCCCAAAGCCTTACGTTCCTGTCGTTGACAAACCGACTCGAGCGTTTCACAACAGGCAATCAGCGCTAAGGCCTTGACCATTCGTGCCCCGCCCTTGGCGCGGTGGGCAAGGTCATGCAGCGCGTGAAAATTCGTTGTGTGTTGCAGCGACGGGAGCAGCGCGCGGTCAGTTTCCAAGCTATCGAGCAACGGCTCCAGCAGCTCCTTCAGCGCGGCGTGATCGTCCCCCGTCAACGAGATTAACGTGCTCAAATCGAACGCCACTTCAGTTGCATCTGGACGAGGAAGGGCCGTGAGCGAGGCCAGGGCCGAGCGCAAGTCCTCAAGCCCGGCAGGTTTGAACAGGCATCCATCCATACCCGCTTGCCGACAACGCTCGGTTTCTTCCGGTTGTGCGTTGGCAGTAAAGCCCAATAACAGGCACGGCTCCAGGCCGAACTCTCGCTCATGCGTACGTATATCACGGGCCAAGGTGTAGCCATCCTTGAGGGGCATGTTGCAATCGGTGATCACCGCATCCGGTTTCTCGGTTCTCCAGAGCTCAAGCCCCTGTATACCTTCTTCGGCAGTAATGATGCGATGCCCCAGGAAGCTCAATTGCCGCGCCAGCAGCAAACGGTTGGCCGGGTAGTCATCCACCACCAGAATGTCCAATGCCCGCGCCGGCTGGACGGCAGGTTGGGGGGCTGATACCTCAGCCGGCAAAGTAGCCGTCCTGGCCAACGCCAGCGTCACGTCCACTCGCGTTCCTTGGCCGAGCACACTGCTCAAGTGCAGCTCACCCTCCATCATTTCACACAGGTTACGGCTGATCACCAGCCCCAACCCCGACCCGCTACGCGCCGATTGCTCGGTATTGCTTCCCTGAATAAACGGGTTGAACAGCCGTTGCTGGTCTTGCGCACTGATGCCAATGCCGGAGTCTTCCACCCATAGCCTGAGGCTCAGCTGGCACGTGTCGGACGCCGGCGAACTGCGCGCGCCCAACCGCACCTGGCCTGCAGCGGTGAACTTGATGGCATTGCTCAGCAGGTTGGACACCACCTGCTTGAACCGCATAGGGTCAGCCAGCACCTGGCAATCAATCAACGGATCAAGCTCTACCGGCAGCGCCAAGCCCTTGGCCCGCGCCAGCCCCTCGAACACCCGCACCACCGACATCAGCAGTTCATGCAGGTTGGCCGGCTCCAGGGCCAGGGACAGGTGGCCAGACTCGATCCGGGCAATATCCAGAATATCGCCAATCAACTCCAGCATACCGTGAGACGCAACCGAAGCCACCTCCAACGCATCGCGGTCGGCGCGGCCCTGCTCGGCATTGGCAAGGGCCAGTTCGATCATGCCGATCACCGCATTCATAGGGGTGCGGATCTCATGACTCATGGTGGCCAGGAACGTAGTCTTGGCGCGGTTGGCGGCGTCGGCATCCTCCTTGGCCTCCTGCAGCTGGCCCAATAGGCGCTGACGCTCACTCACGTCCACCCAACCGGCAATCATGCCCACGACGTTATCGTCGCCATCACGGTACGGCAGCATCCAGTGGTAAATGGTTAGCGCCTTGCCACTGGGCAACCTGAGTACCCGATCATGAATCTGCGGCTCGCCACGCTCCATCAGCCGCAGGTAATCGCCATGAAAAGACTGAGCCTGCGGGAGGTTAGTGCTGTCGTTTTCTATCACTGTCTTGCCGATCACCGTTTCGAGCTTGTAGCCGAACACGTCCAGGTAAGCACTGTTGCAGGCCATCAGCCGCCCTTGGCGATCACGCACATAAATCGGATGCGGTGTGCCGTCGATCAACACCCCCATAAAGCGCATCTGGTCGCTCAAGGCGCGTTCGGCCTGGGCACGTTTGCGTATCAGGCTGCGCAGGTAAAAAGCCCACCCCAGGGTTATCAGCAGCAATAGCGCCGCCAGGCCAAAACCTTGAATGATCGCGCTGCGATGGCGTAGCCAATGGTCTTCGACGATAACGTCAGTGCGCCACTGGCTGATCAGCTCATCCATTTCCTGAGGCGGGATGCTCAGCAACGCCTTGTCCAGAATCGAATACAACTCCAACTGGCCGCGGTTGACCCCAAATGTCATGCGTGCTGGGTCAGAGCCGACTGTGCTGGTCACGCGCAACGTGTCACGGTACTGAAGGGCGATCAGGTAGCGCGCATTGATTAATGAATTGACGGCCCCCTCGGCGGCGCCACTGCCCAACAGCGCCATGGCTTGTGTGGGGTTCTTGGCCTCCACGAAGTGGATACCGGGGTAATCGCGATTGATGACCTCACGCAGCGCACTGCCCTTGGTAATCGCCAGGCGTTTTCCAGGCATGTCCTCCAAGGTCATCGTCGCCGGGTCGTCGTTGCGGGTGACCAGCACCAGAGGGTTGGTCAGGTACGGCCGAGTAAAGCGCAACTGATCAGAGCCTTCGATACTGGGGGTAATCACCGCCATCATATCCGCCCTGCCAGTGCTGACCGCGTCAATCTGCTGGGGCATCGACCCGCCAGGGACAACGTCGAACTTCAAACCGGTACGCAGGCTGATCCGGGACAACACGTCGGCACTCAATCCGTCCAATTGCCCTTGCGCGGTAAAGGAGGCCAAAGGCAGCATCTGGTCGGACGCTACCACTCTGACCCGGGGATGTTTCTCCAGCCAACGCTGCTCGCCCGTGCTCAAGTGCAATCGCTCAGCACCGAGCAGGCCAAGATTACCGCCACTCCAACGCCGTAATATTTCCATCTGCTCGTTAGCCGGGATCGCCCGCAACGCCGTATTGACGATGCGCAGCAGCCGAGTGTTATCGCGGGAAACAGCGAAGGCAAAGGAGTTGGATTCCAACGTGGAAAAGTCTGCCATTTGCACATTGTTCAGGTGGTTGCGGCTGATCTGGTAATTGGCGGTGATGGCGTCTCCGAGATAGACATCGGCGCGACCGAACGCCACGGCGCCGATGGCTTCGAAAATAGACGGAAACAGTTCCACACGGGCCTTGGGATAGAAGGCCTGTACGGCGTCGGGCGGCATATAGTGATAGAGCATCGCCACGCGCTTGCCTGCCAAATCGACAGTCAAGGCCTGGGCGTCTCCGGTGCGGGTTACCAGGACCGGTTGATCGTTAGCGTAGGAGCGAGACAAGACCAACTCCGAGTCGCCCGCTTCAAAACCGTTGGCCGTCCCAAGCAAGTCAATGGCGCCTTTCTTGAGCGCTTCGATCACCTCATCGCGAGTGTCGTAGCGCCGAACCTCCACGCTGACATTCAGCGCCTGGGCGAGCAACCCGGCATAGTCGGCCGTGATCCCCTCAAGCTCGTCGTTATTATTCGTCAGTTCGAAAGGCCCGTAATCCGGTGCGGAAACCCCCAGGAGCAACGTACGACGCTCGCGCAGCCAGTGCCAGTCAGCCTCCCCTTGCTCCATGGATGGGCCACGGCTATCCAGGCTGGCGTGCCCCAGCAAACGCAGGGCTTGAGGCTCATCAAGGGCGACCGCCGCCATCGGCAGCAGCCCCATCAACAGGGCAATCATCAACCTTCGAATGTGGGTTGGGGTCATTTCAAATCAGATCAGATGATTACGCTGGGCGAACTTGGCCATGTGCACCACGGATGACATGCACAGCTTGTCTTTGAGCCTCGTTTTATAGGTACTGACGGTCTTGTGGCTGAGTAGCATTTGATCGGCAATCTGGTTGTTACCCAGGCCCAGAGCCAGCATGCGCAACACCTCCACCTCACGGTCCGAAAGCGACTCTACCAGCTGCATCTCCGTGGACTGCAAATCGTCACGACGCACCGAACTGGTCGGTAAGCTGGGAAAACAACTGTAGTTGGACATCACTGCCTTGATCGCCTTTTGCAACTCGTCCAACTCCCCGGTCTTGGAGACGAACCCCATAGCACCGGCACGCATGCAGCGAGAGGAAAAATACTCAGGAATCGCCGCCGTCAGTACCAGCATCTTGCACGGCACGCCCAGCGCCTTGACCCGGGCGATGACCTCAAGCCCACCCAGCTTCGGGATTGCCAAATCAAGAATAATCAGGTCTGGGCGCCCCTCTCTGGCCTTCTGCACAGCATCCGCGCCATTACCCGCCTCATCGATGTCGGTGAAACCTTCTTGCTTAAGCAAGAACCGAACGGTCTGGCGGATAAACGGGTGGTCATCGACTATTAATGCTTTGTTGTTCATAAATATGCCTTGGTGTAAGTAGCCTTACACATCACTCGGAACACAGGTACCTGTGAGAAATGACAGTGCCGACCAACGGCACTGCCCTCACCCGGGACGATAGCCAGGTTGTGCCTGGTCCCTTCGGTTGAAAACGCGGCGAACACGTACAACCAAACCGACGTCGCCTGCTAGCTGCAAGTGCGCAACCTTAGCAACGAAATGACGTTTCACCCGAAGGGATAATCCCACCCACATGTAGGACTTATCCGAGTAAAGTGCCGCCAATCCGGCACTTGGCAAGGCTTACTACGACCACGCTAGTCGGTGGTACTCGGGCTCCAGAAGGCCTGCACCACCAAGGTCGACGTGGAAATACGCGCCACCAGCGCATCCAGTTCGTCGCCATCGACCGATGTCGCGGCCAGGGTGGCCTCGATCTCCACTTCTTCGCTGCCAAAGGGCCGCACGTCGACGTCACTGGCCGGGTAGTTGCAGCGCGCCAGTTCGGCTTCCAGCAAGACCATCACCGCCTGCTGCTGGCTACGCCGCGCGATGACATAGAGGATGTTGGTGACCTCTGCCGACACCACGTCCATCGGCTGGCGGTTGATGTTATTGACGATCGGGCGCAGCAAGGTGTTGGCCGCCAGCACAAACAGCGTGCCCAGCAACGCTTCCAGAATCAGGTCGGCACCGGCACACGCACCGACGGCCGCCGAGGCCCAGAGCGTGGCAGCCGTGTTGAGCCCACGCACGTTGCCCTCTTCGCGCATGATCACGCCGGCCCCCAGAAAGCCGATGCCCGAGACCACATACGCAACCACACGTACCGCGCCTTCCGCGCCGCCCAGGCGGCTGGCCATGTCGACAAAAATCGCCGCACCCACCGCCACCAGCACATTGGTGCGCAAACCCGCCGTGCGCTGGCGGTACTGGCGCTCAAAGCCGATCAAGCCACCCAGGATAAACGCCGCAGTGAGGCTGACCACGGTATCGACCAAGGAATTGAGGTTGATGTTGTTGATTGCTTGCATAAGAAATCTCCCTGAACGCAGCAGCCTAATTTAAGCCACCGCCGACCCGAAAACCTTCGTGCAGGTACAACCGTGCGCACCGCGCCGGTGTTAAAGGCACAGTCAGCTTGGCCCGCCCACCGTAAAAGGTAGGCGTGTCCGTCGCAGCCTGAATGATTTCAGGTGCTGGTCAGCGTCGATGAGAGGGATTCGGGCAGGCGCCAGGACAGGCGCTGCCGGGATGCCGCTTCTCGCTTTTTGAGGCGAGACAACGGCATAGAAACAATGCGCGTTACCTTGCCAAGTAGGTGCCGGTTACCGAAACCGGCCGACGACTGTCACTCGAACAAGTACCCACTGAGGGTCTCCGCTATTGATGAAAACGCGCGGAGTTTACGCGCCGATGCCGCGGGAGTAAACCGTAGGAAAGTTTACCGATGGAGATTAGGAAGGTTCTTCAGGGTAAGTTCAGGAACTGTTTTTCTGGAAACACCAAAGAAACAATCTGGGAGCCGGCACGTCGGGTCGCCGCATCGCGGCGATGGCATCAACTGGTTATGCCTGACACACCGAGGTGTCTGCATCGCAGCGGTGCGGCGACCCGACAAGCCAGCTCCCACAGTAAGCGGTGTACATCCGCGGTTACGGCGTACCCGGTCGATCCCGCTCGACCCTTTCCAGGTATTCATCAATCCGGCCACCTGCCAACGCCTTGACCTGAATCGACACCGTATTGACCTGCCGCCCCATCGTAATCCCCTCCCGCGTACGCACCTGCACATACCCAAGTTTGGGCCAGAAACGCTCCGCCTTGGCATTGCCGACCACCACCGTCAGCCGCAACCACTGGGCGCCTTTGCCCAGGGCCCACGCCTCAAGTTCGGTATGCAGCCGCCGCGCCAGCCCGCTGCCATGCAAGCGCGTATGCACCAGCAACAGCCCGATATGCCACACCCCGGCTGCAAGCAAGTCGGCGGCGATATTTACCACGGCGACCAATTGACCCGCAGCATCGCGGTAACCCAGCCAGTACAGGCGACTGCAGCTCCAGCCTGCGGGCAGGTCACCCTGCAACTCTTCACGCGCTTCAGTAGGCGTCGCGGGTTCGCCGTTGACCGCGATGAAGTAGTCGGGGGCCTGCTCGAAGAAGTGCTGCAACTCGGCCTCATCGGCCAAAGTGAGCGGCACCACCCGGATATCCGGCGCGGCGCTTAGAGGAAGTTCAGGGTCACAAACCACATCCATGAGGTGATGTCCTTTCGAATGACTAGTCAACAATCCTGAGCGTCACGTGCGCGCCGTCAGGCAAATCCTTGATCTCAAGCGCAAGATCACCACAGAACCGAACCTGCTCGACATGATCCAGTTGACGCACATTGTCGATGGCGTACTCGCCGCCCAATACCGGCGAAATAACGAAGTGGTAAACCTGGCCGGGCGCCAACGGCCCCAGCACTTCTTCGGCCTGCGCCACCATCGGCTGCAAATACCAGTCGTGCAGAAAGGTCTGATCCTTGGAGACCTCATCCAAGGCCGCACGCGTCTGCGCGATCACCTCGCAATAAAGCCCTTCTGGGCACAGCCGCCAATAGCGGCCCTGCGTATCCTTAAGCATCACGTTGCCAAAGGCTGTGGTGCCCACCACCTCGACGGGGTCGATACCCACCCAGCTCCAGCTGTCGCGTATCGCTTGAATCAAGTCCATACAGCCTCCTTGCGCCGAAGCACGTCAGTCGTCCCGCGTCAGCACTTCCAACAACTCAATTTCAAAGCGCAAATTGCTGTTGGGCTTGATATGCGCGCCCATCGAGCGCTCACCGTAGGCCAGGTGCGCAGGCACAAACAGCGTGCGTACGCCGCCGACCTGCATGCCCATCAGCCCCTGGTCCCACCCCTTGATCACCCGCCCGGTGCCGATCACACATTGGAACGGCTTGCCGCGTTCCCAGGAAGAATCGAACACTGTGCCGTCTTCCAGAGTGCCGGTGTATTGGGTGGTGATCAGCGCGCCTTTGACCACGGTTTTGCCGGTGCCCTGGCGCAGGTCGGTGACCTGCGGTTCGTCGTTGCTCATAGGGGGCTCTTTGAATGCGTAAAGGCTGGGGTTTTCCCAGAATTGGGTAGGTTTGGCAAGTGCGGGAGCGATCAAAAAACACCCCCCCCTGTGGCGAGCGGGCTCGCCACAGGGGGCGGGGCAACCCTTTATAACCAACGCCAGAACCGGCTCCAAAACCCGCGCCCCAAATCATCCTTGCACCGCGCATATTGCGCTGCATACAGCTGCGACCGCGCCTGCACTTTGCTCGCCACCGGCGGCAGCCAGGCTTTAGCCGCATAGGTGCGCTGGCGGTAGCCGCCCCAACCTTCGTGGTAGTTCAAGTACTGGCCGTAGGCATCGTATTTGTACACGCCGTTGACGGTGTAGGTCTTGTCCATGTACCAGCCGACAAAGTCGATGGCGTCGTCGAAGTCCTGGCGGCTGGCGCCGCTGCGGCCGGTGCTTTTGCGGTAGTCGTTCCACACTTCATCCTTGGCCTGGGCGTAGCCGGCAGCGGTAGAAACGCGGCCCCAGGGGATGATCCATAGCAGGTATTTGCGTGGCGCCAAGGCATCCTGACGGAAGCCGGACTCCTGATACATGATGGCGAACGGCACTTGGATCGGCACGCCCCAACGCTTTTGCGTGACCTTGGCGGCGTCGTACCAGTCGTCCTTTTCGCGGAAGATGCCGCAGATGTCATTAGGCGTGCGTGGCGGCGAAGTACCGCACGCCGCCAGCATGGAGGTGAGTAATAACAATCCGACGGCTTTGCCTGCGCTCAAGGGGCACCTTTGCGTGATTCGCGTAAAAAGCCGACATTTTACGCATTCATTGAGGCAGGTGGAGAAAAGGAAAAGCGGCCTCCTTGCCGCCCCTCCCGGTTTATCAAACCAGACTTATCAAGCCAACGGCACGCGACGGTTAGTCAGTGCCATACGACCGACAAAGAAGCTCAGCGCTGCGCCCAACAACAACATCGCCAGGGTGCTCCAGGCAGCACGGGACAGTTGCTTGGCCGCCACTTCACCGGCTTCACGGGCTTTCTGTTCAGCCTGTTGTTTCAGCTCGGCCACTTTCTGCATGGCCTGCTCATAAGCTTGGGCATAGTTGTCAACGATCTGAGTGGCCTCCTCCTTGCTCTTGCCGGTGCGGGCGGCAACGATGTTGACCAGTGCGTCTTTGTCAGCGGCATTCAGCGCTGGCTCACCGGACGCTTTGACGCGTTCAAACCATTGCTTCAACGCATCGCCGGCCTGGGCAGGATCGGTCGCCGCAGCAGTAGCCGCTTGCTTGCCCTCGGCGCCCGCCTGGTCAGCCTTCTGTTCAACGTTGGCCGGGTCCAACTCAGGCTTGCCGCTTTGCTTGAGCAGGGTATCCAGTTCACCTTGCAGGCTGTTCCAGTCCAGCTGGATGCCTTGCTCGTTCAACTGTTGTTTGACGCTGTTACCAATGCCCGGCGCAGCCGCCGCGATGCCGCTACCGGCAGCGGACAAACCTTTGCCCACCACGTTGCCGGCGGTACCGACCACGCTGGCGGCCAAACCCGCCAGCAGCCAGGTGGTGAGCAAGGTGGTGACGGTCCAGGTCAATACGCCGTGCAGGCCGCCGCGGTCAGGTGCGGTGCGCCCGGCCACGAAGGCACCCACGCCGATGGCGATCAGCGTCGACACAAACAACCAGATCCCGGCGCCGGTGCCGAAACCGCTCAGCGGGTTACCCGCTTTCATCGGGTCGACGGCACTCGCGCCGATGGCCGTACCCAGCACACTCAGCACCAGGTAGGTCACCAGTGCAATTGCACTACCGGCCAGTACCGAACTCCAGGACACACGAAACAGCGAACGATTGGTTTCATAGACAGTAGTCATACAGAGGTCCTTCACACGTTATGAGAGCAAGGCAAAATGCCTTGATGGTTGGGAGTGTGGCGAAAGGACATACGTTCAGTCGTGGCCCAAATGCACCAGTTCAACTGGTGCATTCGCACTTCCTAATGCGCACATTCTCTGCACTATCCTCAACCCCGGGTGTCGTACCCCCATGTGCCGTCTACCGGGAGAAACCATGAGCCAGGATGTCCTCGCCAAAGAAACCAACCGCCGCCAATTGCAGCAGATCATCTCCGGGCTGTCCGACGGCGTGATACTGGCCGAAGTCGACCAGACCATCCTCTGGGCCAATGAAGCCGCGTTGACCATGCACGGGATCTGCGACGTCGAGGCGCTCGGTGCCAATACTGCGGAATATGCCAAGCGTTTCGCCCTGCGTTACCGCAACAACCATCCTTTAGCGCTGGACAGCTACCCGCTCAGCCGGGTGGCGGCCGGTGAAGAATTCAGCGATGTGGTGGTTGAAGTCACCCCCACCACCGGCGAAGACCGCAGCTGGGTCCACCGCTTGCGCAGCCTGGTGCTGACCGACGCTCACGGTGAGCCGGAACTGTTGGTGCTGATCCTCAGCGACGCCACCGAATGGGCCAGCGCCGAGCAGCGCTTCGAGAAAACCTTCAATGCCAACCCGGCGCCCGCCGTGATCTGCCGCTTGAGCGACCTGCGCTACATCAAGGTCAACCAGGGTTTTTTAGAGATGACCGGCTACAACCGCGATCAGGTCATCGGCCGCTCGGTGTATGAACTGGATGTACTGGAACAGGCCGAGCGTAAGGACCTGGCCATCCAGCGCCTGAGCGAAGGCGCGACCATCCCGCAGATGCAGGCCGAGCTGCGCCTGCCCGAAGGCGGAAGCAAACTGGTGATCGTCGCGGGCCAGCCGTTGGACATGAACGAGGAAGACTGCATGCTGTTTTCCTTCACCGACCTGGAACCGCGGCGCAAAGCGGAAATTGCCTTGCGCCAAAGTGAGGAACGCTTCGCCAAATCTTTCCGCCTGACGCCGGTGCCAACCTTGGTGTGCAGCGCGGCCAACCGGCAGGTGGTGGATATCAACGAAGCGTTCATGAACATCACCGGTTTTATCAGCGAAGAGCTGATCGGCAAAGCCGTCGAGGACATCAACTTCATCGACAGCGCCCAGGCCTTTGCACAGCTGTTCGCCACCCTGGAAAAAGCCGGCAACCTCGACGGCCAGGACCTAAAGGTGCGTAAGAAAGGCAACGAGGTGATCGACTGCGTGGTCTGGGCCGACACGGTGCTGATCGAGGATGTGCCCTGTTACCTGCTGGTGATGATGAACATCACCGAACGCAAACGCTCGGAGCTGGAACTGGTGGCGGCCATTGAGGAAGTGATGCAGGACGCCTCGTGGTTCAGCCAGACCCTGATCGAGAAATTGGCCAACGCCAAGAGCGTCAACAACAGCCCCAACCTGCCGAACGTGGCCTTCACCGACCTGACCGCCCGTGAGCGCGATGTGCTGGGTTTGATCTGCGAAGGCCTGGCCGACAAGGAGATCGCCTCGCGCCTGAAACTGGCGCCCAACACCGTGCGTAACCATGTGGCCACGGTGTACTCCAAGCTGGGGGTGCACAGCCGCAGCGCAGCCATCGTTTGGGCCCGTGAACGCGGGTTGTTTGCCGGTGAATTGCGGGTCAAAAGCAAGAAATAGAGTGCAAATGCACTAGTGCAACCAGTGCAAATTCGCCTTATTTGCGCATGACGCGGTGCTTAACCTTGAAGAGTGGGCACAGGGCCTTGGGCCCTGTGCCGTGATGATTTGACCTCTTGAAGGAATGCACCATGAAAAGCGAACAAGTCAAAGGCGCCGTGGAGAAAGTCACGGGCAAGGCCCAGGGTTTTCTCGGCGACCTGACCGGTGATGAGCAGTTGCAAGCCGAAGGGGTTGCCCGCCAGGCCGCCGGCCAGTTGCAGCAAACCTACGGCGACGCGCTCGACACTGTGAGTGATTTTGCCAAGCACAAACCACTGGCTACCGTGGCCGTCGTCGCCGGTATCGGCCTGTTGGTGGGCTTGTTGCTGCGTCGTCGTTGAGGAGGCTGGGCACATGTTTACCCTCTCCCAACTGCGCAACTGCATCGAAGAAGCGCTGTTGCCCCTGACCTGTGAATTCACCCTGTGCCGTGACGCCTCGTTGACCTTAAAGGTGTTCGATGCCCAGAGCGGCCGGGTCGACTTGGTGGTGACGGGCATCAGCGTGAACAAGTTGCAGTCCACCCACGCAGTGGAAAAGATGGTGGAAGAACTGCGCTATGAGCTACAGAGCAACACCATGGGGCATCTGACCCTGGAAGACCTGCCAATGTCGCCTTCGGCGTCATGACCGCGTTGGTCGTGGTTTCAACGACGCTCCAATGAAGTAAAACACCCCGCCCCCGACGATAAACGCCCCCAACATGTAGAACATGGAGTGGGCCGGCAGGCTGGCCAGCACCAGCCCACACAACACCGGCCCCAACGCTGCCCCTAGGTTGGACAGGTTCTGCGCGCCGTAATACATGCCCCGCAGGTGGTCCGGGGCGATTCGGTCGATAAACATGTACTCAGCTGGGAACACGATGATCTCCCCCACTGTAAACACCGCCATCGCCAGCACCCACCACAGCACGCTGGTGGCCAGGGCAAACCCGATCACCCCCAACATGAACATGCCCAGGCCGGCGATCAGCCATTGGCTCAGATAACGGTGCGAGATGCGCCGGCCAATCACGTACTGCAAGGCAATCACCAGCGCGGCGTTGGTGGTGAGCACGGCGCTGATCACGGTGTAGGTATATTCCGCGGTGGTGGTCGTCACCAGGTACTGCGACAGGTAGGCAGTGAACTGGCTGAACACCACGGCACTGAGCAAGCCGCCAAGCGTGAAGCACACCAGCCGATGGTCCCGCAGCAGCACGCGGCCGACGGCGAGAAACGCCAGCGTTTTTTGCGTGGCATCGACGGTAGCCAGCGTGCGATCGCCCCAACGCCAGTACAGCAGGAAAAAACCCGCCCCCAGCAGCGCCGAGAGCATGAACGGCAGGCTGATATCGAGCTTGGCCACCATCGCGCCAAAAAACGGGCCGACGGCATAGCCGATATTGGTCAGGGTGTACTTGATGGAAAACACTTCGCTGCGCGCGTCTTCCGCCAGCAAGCTGGCAAAGCCGGCTTTGACGGCAATGTCGATAACGGCATAAGCCAGGTTGATCAGGATCAGGCAGCTGTAGAACAGCCAGATATCATCGGCCACTAGCGTGCCGACAAACCCCAGTACAAACAGCGCACTCAAGCCGAGCAGCAGCCGGTAACTGTTGACGCGGTCGACCAGGAAACCGCCGTACACGCTGAGCAATGAGCCGACGATCAATGAACTGCCGATCACCAGGCCAACTTGGGTAATGTCGAGGTTGAAGTGACGGGTGAGGTAAATCACCAGGTACGGAAAGGTAATCGCCTTGGCCAGCGTCAGCAGCAACGTGGCGCACAGCAACAGGTTCACGGTGCGAGGGTAACTTCTTATTGTGGCAAGCATCCTGCTCTCGCTCTTTGAAGGTAACGCGACCAGTGTTGCGCGTTACCTTAACGCAAGCGCCAGGAAAAAAGACCGGTCATTTCTTGACGGGGGTGATCTCGAGAATGGTGCCGTTGGTGGTCTTGAGCAGCACAAACTTGTCACCCACACGGGCCCATTGGCTGTCTGCTTCAGGCTGCTTCAAACCGCGCTTTTTCCAATCGCTGACCGCCGACTCCTTGCGCATCAGCATATCCGGGGCACGGTCGCCTTCTTTCAAATCACGGGCGTTGATGCTTGAAGGCGGCACGGTTTCTTGCGGGGTATCACCGGCCTGCACGACAAAGCTGGCGGTGGACAGGCCGGCGGTGAGCAGCAGGCAAGCGGCTAGGGTTTTAGACTTCATGGGTGCTCCTTCAATGAATGGTGCGTACCCAGGTTCCGACCGCGGACGCACGGAATCATTCAGCCAACTCCTTTCAAGATTTTCATCGCCCCCTCTGTGGCGAGGGAGCTGCCGCTGGTGTGCCTTGGTGGAACACCATCCGCCACTGCCCCTCCTCCTCGCGCCACACTGAACTGCGCAACGAGTCCCCTACGCCTTCGCGATGGCAGCGATAAGTCACCAGCGCCAGTCCCTGCCCGAGCAACTTCACGGCGAACTCAGTCATGCGCCGTGCCGAAAACACCTCGTCCTTCAACCCGGCAATCACCTCGGCCTTGCTGCCCCAGACATTGCCACTGGCGCCAAACTCAACGAAATCGTGTGCCAGCAACTGCGCCAATCGCTCCGTATCCGAGCGGGTGGTGCATTGCTGCAGCGCCTGTTCCAAGGCGAATAAATGCTGCTCCAACTGCATGCCCATTGCCCCCATGAAATTAATCATGTAATTTTTCATGAAATTTCTTGATATAAATTTCATGAACCAACAACAAGAACTTGACGCCCTGGCCGTGCTGATCCACGACCTGCGCAAGCACAAGAGACTCACCCTGGCGCAACTCGCGCAAAAAATCGAGCGCTCGGTGGGCTTCCTTTCCCAGGTCGAACGCGGCCTGTCGCGCCCCACCGTGGCCGACCTGACCGCCATCAGCCACGCCCTCGATGTGCCCACCACCTACTTCTACAGCCTGCCCAAACCCAAGGCGGTGGATTGGGTCACCCGCCCCAACGAACGGCGCACGGTGTATTACGCCAATGGCATCACCGACATCCTCGTCTCGCCCAGCATGAACGGCGCCTTTTCGATGCTCGACAGCTTGCTCGCGCCCGGTGCCAACAGTGGTGAACACACCATGAGCGACCGCGCCGAGCAGGCCGGTTTTGTGCTGGAGGGCGAGTTGACGCTGTGGGTGGAAGGCGAGCCGGATTCGGTCACCCTCGGCCCTGGCGACAGCTTCCACCTGGCCAGTTTCGCGCATTGCCGCTACGCCAACCTGACTGATCTGCCCGCCCGCGTACTATGGGTTTACAACTAGGAGCAACCCCCGTGAAAAACCAGTCTTCCACGTTGCTGGCCGAAGTACGGACCTTTCGCCAGAACCACCCCGACGTGCGTTACGTCGACCTGATCGCCCTGGACATTCCCGGGCATTTCTACGGCAAGCGCTACCCGGTGGACATGCTCGAAAAGGTCGCCGCCGGCAGCCCGCTGAAGCTGCCGCAAAACGCCGTGCTGCTCGGGGCGCAGGGTGGGCTGTTCAAGATTGGTGACTATTGCTTTCACGACGGCGACCCGGATGCCAACCGGCGCTTGGTGCCGGGCACGCTCAAGCCGGTGAGCTGGGAGTCGCAGCCGCTGGGGCAGATGTTGATCACCTCGGATGGCACCGAAGCGCCGATCGAATTCGAACCTCGCGAAGTGCTGGCCAAGGTGCTGGAGCGCTTGCAGCACAAAGGCATTCATCCGGTGGTGGCCTTTGAGCTGGAGTTTTACCTGTTCGATAAGAAGCTCGACAACGGCCTGCCGCAATTCGCCCGCGACCCGCTGAGCGATGACGCCGACGACCAACCCAACCTGCACATCGAACGGTTGTCGCGCTTCAGCGAGGTGCTCGACGACATGGCACAAACCGCCAAGGACCAGGGCATCGACATCACGGTGATCACTGCCGAAATCGGTCCCGGCCAGTTCGAAATCAACTTCGGCCACCTCGAAGACGGCCTGCGCGCCGCCGACTGGGCCGCCCTGTTCTGCCGCAGCACCCGTGGCGTTGCACTCAAGCACGGTTACCGCGCCAGCTTCATGGCCAAACCCTACCTCCAATACCCCGGCAGCGGCATGCATGTGCATGTCAGCCTCTACGACGCGGCGGGTAATAATTTGCTCGCCGCGCACCAGCAGCAACCGCTGCGCCATGCGGTGGCCGGCTGCCTGGAATTGCTGGCGCATTGCATGCCGATCTTCTCGCCCAACCACAACGCCTTCCGCCGTCTGGGTGGCACGGTCAACGCCGCAACCCGCGCCAGCTGGGGCTTTGAAGACCGCGATGCGTGCGTGCGCATCCCTGAGTCCGACCCGCGCAACCTGCGCATCGAGCACCGCCTGGCCAGTGCCGATGCCAATCCGTATCTGGTACTGGCGGCGATTCTGGCAGGGCTTGAGCATGGCCTTGAAGCCAAGCAAGAACCTATCGCCCCCCTGAACGAAGACCGCCTCAGCGGCACCGATTTCCCCGTGGAAATGCTCGAGGCCGTACGCGCCATGCAACATCAACCGATATTGCGCGATAAGCTGGGCGCAGAATTTGTCGACGTGTATTGCGAGAACAAACGCCAGGACCACCTGGCCTTTCAACAAGAGATCAACGCGCGGGAATACCGCTGGTTTCTCTAACCCCTGGAACCACCGATGACCGAGCCCCACCCATGACCGAGCAGAGCGCCCCAGCCCTCAAGGAAATCTTCAACGTCGAACGCCTGCAACACATCGCCGTCGAGATGTCGGCGGTATACCCGGCGTTCGATGCCAAGGGCTTTCTCAAGCACGCGAAGGTGGGGCTTGCCGAGTTGTCGGTGATGCAGCGCATGGCGCGGGTCAGCGAAAGCCTGCATGCGGTGATCCCACTGGGCTACGCGCAAACCCTCAAGCTGCTTTACGCCCTGGCGCCGCGCCTGAACAGCGCCTTTGTCTGTCTGTTCCTGCCGCACTACGTGGCGAGTTACGGCCTGGGTGACTTCAAGCGCTCCATGGCCGCGCTCAAGTACTTCACCACGTTTGGCTCTGCCGAATTTGCCATCCGCCACTTCTTGCTGCACGACTTCGAGCGCACCTTGGCGGTGATGCAGGAATGGTCGCTGGATGCCAACGATCACGTGCGCCGCCTGGCCAGTGAAGGCTCGCGCCCTCGCCTGCCGTGGTCCTTTCGCCTGGCCCAAGTGCAGGCCAACCCCGCGCTGTGCGCGTCGATCCTGAATAACCTCAAGGCTGACAGCAGCCTGTACGTACGCAAGTCGGTGGCCAACCACCTCAACGACATCACCAAGGATGACCCAGGCTGGGTGCTCAGCCTGATCGAAGGCTGGCACCTGGATAACCCGCACACTGCGTGGATTGCCCGCCATGCGCTGCGCAGCCTGATCAAACAAGGCAACACCCGCGCGTTGACGCTCATGGGCGCCGGGGCCAAGGCCGAGGTGAAGATTCATCACCTGGCCGTCACCCCGGCGGTGATCAACCTGGGCGAGCGCATCAGCCTCTCGTTCAGCCTCGAATCCACCGCTGCCACCGCGCAAAAACTGGTGGTGGACTACGCCGTCGACTACGTAAAAAGCGCCGGTCATAGCGCGGCCAAAGTGTTCAAACTCAAGGCATTTACCCTCGGCGCGGGCGAGCATCAGAGCATTCGCCGCGAACAACACATTCGTGAACTGACCACCCGCAAGCACTACCCCGGCACGCATTGGGTGCATGTGTTGGTCAACGGCGAGAAGCTCGCCAGCGCCGAGTTCGAACTGCGAATTTGAGCGCAAAAACTTAGGAGAATGCCTCTAGCTCGGTGCATTTGGACAAATTAACTTCTAAAGCAACCCTGTCCTTAGTCGTTATGATCCATAACGTCCGGCGCTTCTACTACCCGCCGGACGGTTATTTCAATGCATCCTGCGAGGCCCGAATGTACCGCTTTTCGTCTTACCGCCCTTTGATTGCCATCAGTCTTGGGCTTGCTACCCATTGCGCATCCGCTGCTTTGCAACCCACGGCCGAAGCCCCGCTGGCCAGCGACACTGAGCTGCACTGCCACTTCAACCGGGACGCAAGCACCGACTGCACCACCACCTATCACTACACAATCCTCGCGCCCACCGGCCGCGAAATGCTCTCACGCATCGATTTCGATTACTCCGAAGGCGATACCTTTGAAGTGATCAGCGCGCAGTCCACCCAGCCCGGTGCCAAGCCGGTAAACCTGGACGCCAAGCAAATCGACACGCGCACGGCGCCCAATCCCGACCAGGGCTTTCGCCGCGACAAGCAGACCTCCCTGGCCTTCCCGAACCTGCGCGTGGGCACACAGATTCGGTACACCGTGCGCGAACATCGCGCCGCCAAGCCGCTGATGACTCAGTTTCACTATGTCCTCTCGTTTGGCCCCAGCGTCGTCCGTCGCGACCACGTCAAGGCACGCTTTACCGCCGAACGGCCGATCCAGTGGCGCAGCGAACTGTTCGACGATTTCACGGTAACCGCGTCGGCCAACGGCAAGACCCTCGACGTGGTGCAAAAAGCCCCGGCCTACCTCAACTACACCAACGAAGCCTCCAACGCCACGCTGTTGCGCATCCCGCGTCTGGAAGTGGGCAGCGCCCTCGATCGCCAGGCGTATTTCGGTGATTTTGCCCAGCGCTACAACCAGATCCTCGCTGCCAACCTGCCTGCGCAAGCAGCCGCCGCAGTGGTCGCCGCACGCAGCCTGGCGCCGACGGAACAGGTCGCCGCGATGATGCAGCACATCAACGATCACTACCGCTACCTAGGCGACTGGCGCGCCACCGAGCGCGGCTATGTGCCGTTTAACCTGGACGAAATCGAGCAGCATGGTTATGGCGACTGCAAAGACCTGGCGATCTTGCTGACCGCGATGCTCAAGGCCAGCGGCATCAAGGCCGAAACAGCCTGGGTCAGTCGCGGCGAGAGGGTCGATGCATTGTTGATCCCCGGCACCAACGCGCCGAATCACGCGATTGTGCGCGCCGAAGTCGGTGGCGAGGTCTGGTGGCTCGACCCGACCAACCCAGTCTTCGCCCCCGGCCAGACCTTGCCCGACATCCAGGACCGCTGGGTGCTGGTCAATGACCCCCAAAGCCAGGTACGTGAAGAACACATCCCACTGGAACGGCCCGAAATCACCCAGCGCATGAACAAGCAGGTGCATTACGACAAACAAGGCAATGGCGCCACACAGGCCAGCATCACCTTCAGCCGCTTCCCCATGATGCAACTGAGCGTCGCCGACCGCCAACAAGGTAGCACCGCCACCGACCAAGATATCTGCGCCAACTTCGGTAACGAAATCAGCGACTGCCACGTCACCCGCCAACCCACCACGTTTGTGATGCACGACGGCTACACCATCAGCGCAAAAATGAACGACCAGCGCGCCCTGGAAAAACTGGGGAACGACTACGTCTATACCGACCAGTCGTTGAAAGGCCGATGGGACGGTTTCATCAACTACCGCCGCCACGGGCAGCAGGCGGACCTGTACCTGGGCAATCCCGAAACCATCGACTTCACCCTCACGCTGACCGGCGGGAAGATGGACAAGGCGATCCAAGGCTGCCAGGTGCGCTCACCGTGGTATGACCTGGACCTGGACGGAAAACTTACCGATGACGGGCTGCGCTATCACTATCGCCTAAGCCAGAAGAAGCGCTGGCTGACCCATGCTGAACTCGCCAGTGAGGCGTTTGGCAAGATGATTGACGAAGCCCGGGCGTGTGCCGAGCAGGTGCATCAGGTGGTGAAGCTTTAAGGTAAGTGAGCCCCCTTGGGTCCTGTAAACGCAGAGCCCATGTGGGAGCTGGCTTGCCTGCGATACAGGCACCTCGGTCTATCAGTGACACACCGTTGATGCCATCGCAGGCAAGCCAGCGCCCACAGAAAAGCAGAGCACTGCGGCGCTGGCAGTTGAACTCGGTCAAAATTGTGGGAGCAAGCCCACTCCCACATTTTTGATCCGGCCTACTCAGTGAGATTCGCCCAGCAGCAACCTCTGCTCGCGCGCGCACAACTCCACCACGTAATCCCACAACACCCGCAACCGCACCGACTTGTGCAGCTCCCGGCGCGAGCTGATCCAGTAGCTACGCTCAATCCCCTCTCCCGGCAGCAATGCCACCAAATCCGGGTCACCCGCCGCCATAAAGCACGGCAACACAGCGATGCCCAACCCCGAACGCGCCGCCTGGTGCTGGGCAATCACGCTAGTGCTGTGAAACACCACCTTGGGGTTGCGGCAGAAGCTGCTAAGGAACTTCAATTCCTGGCTGAACAGCAAGTCATCCACATAATCGATCCACGCATGCACGGCGAGGTCTTCACGTTTCTCGATGGGCGGGTTGCGCTCCAGATAGGCGCGGCTGGCGTAGAGCGCCAGGCGGTAATCGGTGAGTTTGCGCGTGACCAACTGGTCGACGCTGGGCCGTTCCAGGTGGATGCTGATTTCCGCTTCGCGGTTGAGGATGCTGACAAAGCGCGGCACAGCCACCAGTTCCACTTCCAAGCCCGGGTAACGGTCGAACAACCCGCCCATGCGACCGGCGAGGAACATCACACCCAAACCTTCGGCCACACCGAGGCGAATCTTGCCCAGCGGCGCAGCGGAATGAGTGAGTTCGTCTTCAGCCAGCAGCGCGACGTTTTCCATGGCTTCGGCGTGCTTGAGCAGGGCTTCGCCAGAGGGCGTCAGCTCATAGCCCTGAGCGTGCTGCACGAACAGCGCAGTGCCGAGGCTCTTCTCGATGGCCTCGATATGCCTGGCCACAGTGGCGTGGGTGGTCTTCAGGCGCTGCGCGGCGGTGATCAAGCGGCCGCTGCGTTGCAACTCGAGAAAAAACCGCAGGTCATTCCAGTCGAACATGTCGCCTCCAATGCGAGAGCCTGAGCCGCGCTGTTTAAAAACGCACAGCAGCTGGGTAAAAACTAACATTTTTAAGACGAAAACTAACAACTAGGATGGGGCCAATAAGAAAAACAAGCGAGACCTCAGATGCCCATTGCAGCTGCTGAATACGATTACGTGGTAGTAGGCGCCGGCCCCGCAGGCTGCTTGCTGGCCAATCGACTGTCCGCCAACCCCGCCCATCGCGTGCTGCTACTCGAAGCCGGTGGCCGCGACAATTACCCCTGGATCCATATCCCCGTCGGCTACCTGTTCTGCATCGGTAACCCGCGCACCGACTGGTGCTTCAAGACCGAAGCCCAGGAAGGCCTGCAAGGCCGTGCGCTGAGTTACCCACGCGGCAAGGTGCTGGGCGGCTGTTCGTCGATCAACGGCATGATCTATATGCGCGGCCAGGCCCAGGATTACGACGGTTGGGCGGCCCAGGGCAACCCGGGTTGGGCCTGGAACGATGTGCTGCCGTTGTTCAAGCAGAGCGAAAACCATTTTGCCGGCAGCTCGGAATTTCACAGCGATGGCGGCGAGTGGCGCGTTGAGCAACAGCGCCTGCACTGGCCGATCCTGGATGCCTTTCGCGACGCGGCGGCGCAAAGCGGTATCGCGCCGATCAGCGACTTCAACAGGGGCGATAACGAAGGCTGCGGCTACTTCCAAGTCAACCAGAAGGCCGGAGTGCGTTGGAACGCGGCCAAGGCGTTTCTCAAGCCGATCCGCCAGCGGCCCAACCTGACCGTGCTGACCGACGTCGAAGTGGACCGCGTGGTGCTGGAAAACGGCCGCGCCTGCACCGTGCTCGGGCGTCAAAACGGCCAACAGATGAGCTGGAAAGCGCGCAAGGAAATCGTGCTGTGCGCCGGTTCCGTGGGCTCGCCGGGCATCCTCCAACGCTCAGGGATCGGCCCCTCCAACGTGCTCAAGCCGTTGGGCATCGACGTGGTGCACGAACTGCCGGGCGTGGGCGGCAACCTGCAGGATCACCTGCAATTGCGGCTGATCTACAAACTGGAAAACGCGCGCACCCTGAACCAGATCGCGGGCACCGTGTGGGGCAAGATGGGCATGGGCCTGCGCTACCTGTATGACCGCAGCGGCCCGCTGTCGATGGCGCCCAGCCAGCTCGGCGCGTTTGCCCGCTCCGGCCCGGAACAGACCTCGGCCAACCTTGAATACCATGTGCAGCCGTTGTCCCTGGAGCGCTTTGGCGAACCTTTGCACGCGTTCCCGGCGTTTACCGCTTCGGTCTGCGACCTGCGCCCACAAAGCCGTGGCCGTATCGATATTCGCTCCGCCAACCCGGCGGATGCACCGTTGATTCGGCCCAACTACCTCAGCCATCCGGAAGATCTGCGAGTCGCTGCCGATGCGATCCGCCTGACTCGGCGCATCGTGGCCGCACCCGCCTTGAGCCAATTCAAACCGGTGGAATACCTGCCGGGCGATTCACTGCAAACCGAAGAGCAACTGCACGAAGCCGCCGCGCGTATCGGCACGACGATCTTCCATCCGGTGGGCACCTGCCGCATGGGCAGCGACAAAGACGCGGTGGTCGATGCCCAACTGCGCGTGCATGGCGTGCCGGGCCTGCGTATCGCCGATGCCTCGGTGATGCCACGCATCACGTCCGGCAACACCTGCTCACCGACACTGATGATTGCGGAGAAAGCCGCGCAGTTGATTCTTTCGCCGAACACAAGGAGCCTCGCCCCGCAGAAAGAAACGGTTCATGCAATCTGAATAGCGGCGCCGCACCCGGCGCCGACAGTGGAACAACAATAAATAATCACTGTGAGGGTTACCCAATGTCAGAACATGCTCAACCCCTGGGCTCGGCCGTCAGCGCGAGCACCGGCAGCGAATCAAGAAAAGTCATCTTCGCCTCGTCCCTGGGGACGGTGTTCGAGTGGTATGACTTTTTCCTCTACGGCGCCCTGGCGGCGGTGATCAGCAAGCAATTCTTTGCTGGGGTCAACGACACCACGGCGTTTATCTTTGCCTTGATGGCCTTTGCGGCCGGCTTTGTGGTGCGCCCGTTCGGCGCGCTGGTGTTCGGCCGCCTGGGCGACATGATCGGGCGCAAGTACACCTTTCTCGTCACCATCATCCTGATGGGCGTGGCCACGTTCTGTGTCGGGCTGTTGCCGACCTACGCCAGCATTGGCATTGCCGCGCCGGTCATCCTGATCGTGCTGCGTATGCTGCAAGGCCTGGCGTTGGGCGGTGAATACGGCGGTGCAGCCACTTATGTGGCCGAACACGCGCCGGCCGGCAAACGCGGCTTGCACACCAGCTGGATTCAATCCACCGCCACCCTCGGCCTGTTGCTGTCGTTGCTGGTGGTGCTGGCCTGCCGCTACTTCACCGGCGACCAATTCGAAGTCTGGGGCTGGCGCATTCCGTTCCTGTTTTCCATCGTGCTGCTGGGCATTTCCACCTGGATCCGCATGAGCCTGCATGAGTCGCCGGCTTTCTTGAAAATGAAAGAGGAAGGCAAGGCCAGCAAGTCGCCGATCCGCGAGTCTTTCGGCAAATGGGAAAACCTCAAGGTGGTGCTGATTGCACTGTTCAGCATCAACGGTGGGCAAGCGGTGACTTTCTACGCGGCGCAGTTCTATGTGCTGTTCTTCCTCACCCAATTCCTGAGGATGGACCCGGCCCTGGCCAACATGCTGTTGATCATCAGCGTGGTGATCGGCGCGCCGTTCTTTATTCTGTTTGGCTGGCTGTCGGACAAGGTCGGTCGCAAGCCGGTGCTGATGCTCGGCCTGCTGCTGGCGACCGCGCTGTACTTCCCGATCTTCAAGGGCCTGGCGCACTACACCAACCCGGCGATGGACCAGGCCAGCCGTCAGGCACCGATAACTGTACTGGCGGACCCGGCCACGTGCACCTTCCAGTTCGACCCGGTGGGCAAGGCGCGGTTTGACAGCCCCTGCGACAAGGTCAAGACCTTCCTGGTCAAGCAAGGCCTGCCGTACAGCAGCAGCGCAGCGCCAGCGGGCAGCCCAGTGCAGGTGAGCGTGGGTGATGTGCGCATCGACGGTTTCGACGAAGCGGCCCTGCGCGGCGCAGTGACATTGGCCGGCTACCCGACTTCAGCGGATGTGGCTCAGGTCAACAAGGTGATGGTGGTGGTACTGATCGTGGTGCTGATCCTGATCGCCGCCATGTGCTACGGCCCACTGGCGGCACTGATGGTGGAACTGTTCCCGACGCGCATCCGCTACACCTCGATGTCGCTGCCTTACCACATCGGTAACGGTTGGTTTGGCGGGTTCCTGCCGACTGTGTCGTTTGCCTTGGTGGTGTACACCGGCGATATTTTCTATGGCCTGTGGTACCCCGTGGTGGTGACCGGGGTGAGTTTGATCGTGGGGTTGTTCTGCCTCAAAGAAACTCGGCATGTGGACATCGATAACAACTGAGTCAGCTTCAAGGGGCAAGCTGCAAGCGGCAAGTAGGAGCTGATCGGCCTCTACTTGCAGCTTGTAGCTTGAAACTTAAAGCTGTACATCCATACAGATAATGGTTGCTCAAATCCTTCTGACTCAGCATCCTGCAAGGCATCAACCTGATCTGATGTGATGACCATGCGGCTGTACCTCTGTGAAAAACCCTCCCAGGCCAAAGATATCGCGGCCGTGCTCGGCGCCAGCCGGCGCGGCGACGGTTGCTGGGTGGGTAATGGCGTCACAGTCACCTGGTGCATCGGCCACCTGCTGGAAACCGCCCCGCCCGATGCGTACGACGCCAAATACAAACGCTGGGTGCTGGCCGACCTGCCCATCGTTCCGGAAAAATGGAAGATGCAGGTCAAGCCCAAGACCGCCAGCCAGTTCAAGGCGGTCAAGCGTTTGCTGGGCGAAGCCCAGGAACTGGTGATCGCCACCGACGCCGACCGTGAGGGCGAGATGATCGCCCGTGAGCTGGTGGAGCATTGCCGTTATCGCGGCCCGATCCAGCGGCTGTGGCTGTCGGCGCTGGATGACGCGTCCATCCGCAAGGCCCTCGCCGCGCTCAAACCGGGCGCCGAAACCTTCAGCCTGTACCACTCGGCCCTGGGCCGTTCCCGCGCCGACTGGCTGATCGGCATGAACATGAGCCGCCTGTTCACCCTGCTCGGGCGCCAATCCGGCTATCAAGGCGTGCTGCCGGTGGGTCGGGTGCAAACCCCAACCTTGCGCCTGGTGGTGGACCGCGACCGCAGCATCGCCGACTTTGTGCCGGTGGCTTACTGGGCCATCGATGTGGACCTGCGCCTTGAGCGTATGACCTTCACCGCCCAATGGCGCGCCATGGAGGATGCCTGTGACGACCAGGGCCGCTGCCTTAACCCGCAGCTGGCTCGCGACGCTGCCGACGCCATGCGCAACGCTGCCACCGCGCGGCTGGTGAAGCTGCGTACCGAACGCATGCGCGAGGTGGCGCCCCTGCCCTTCGACCTCGGCACCCTGCAGGAAATCTGCTCCAAGAAACTCGGGCTCGGCGCCCAAGAAACTCTGGATATCGCCCAATCGCTCTATGAAACCCAAAAGGTCATCACCTACCCGCGCAGCGATTGCGGCTACCTGCCGTTAAGCCAGCACAGTGACGCGCCGAAAATCCTCGCCGCGCTGGGCCGCGCGGATGCGGCGGTGAACGAGCTGATGCCGCATATTGATGCCCAGCGCCGTTCGCGGGCGTGGAACGACGCCAAAGTCAGCGCGCACCACGGCATCATTCCTACAGGCGCCGGCAAGGACGTCGGGCAGCTCACCGGCAAACATCGCGCGGTCTACACCCTGATTCGCGCGCGCTACCTGGCGCAGTTCCTGCCCAACCATGAATACGATCGCACCCAGGCGGATTTCGACTGCGCCGGCCAAGCCTTGCGTGCGGTGGGCAAAGTCATCATCGAACCAGGCTGGAAACGCGCCTTGCCCGAAGCGCTGGCACCGGCAAAGGGGCGCGAGGCACCCGCGCCGCAAGCCTTGCCGACGCTGATTCAGGGCCAGGATTACACGGTGGCCAAGGTCAACCTCAAGGACCTGTGGACGCAGCCGCCCAAGCCGTTCACCGAAGGCGACTTGATCAAGGCGATGAAAAACGTCGCCAAACTGGTGGAAGACCCGCTGCTCAAGCAAAAACTCAAGGACACCACCGGCATCGGTACCGAAGCGACGCGCGCCGGTATCATCCAAGGCCTATTGGACAGGGGTTATCTGGTGAAGAACGGCAAGGCGCTGTCAGCTACTGCGGCGGCGTTCAGCCTGATCGACGCAGTGCCACGCGCCATCGCCGACCCGGGTACCACCGCGATTTGGGAACAGGCGCTGGACATGGTGCAGAGCGGTGAAATGAGCCTGGAGGAGTTCGTCGCCAAGCAGGCGGCGTGGATGAGTAAACAAGTGGCGCGCTGCAATGGCATGCGCATGACCATCACCGGCCCGGCCAGCCCCGCTGTCCGAGGCGCCACGCCGTGGAAAAACAAACGCAAGGCCGCACCCCGCAAGGCGACAGGCACGCCCAAGCGGGCAAAAAAACCGACAAACGCCGGGTAAACGTTGAATAAATCCAGAGAATGACGTTTTTCGACGGGTTTAATGCCGCTTTGGGCCTTGTTCCGGCGTGGGCCGTCTAGGATTCTGTAGAGGACCTGCTGACTACCTAACAACAACACCGGAGTGGCCGCCATGAAAACCGTCGCACAAGTGCTCAAAGCCAAGGACCAGAAAAACCAGGAGGTCCACACCATCAAGTCGCACCAGACGGTGATGGAGGCATTGATCCAGATGGCAGCCAAAAACGTCGGGGCCTTGCCGGTTGTGGACGAAGGTAAGGTCGTGGGGGTGATCAGTGAGCGCGACTACGCGCGCAAGCTGATCCTCAAGGGCCGCTCTTCCGCGACAACGGCCGTGAGTGAAATCATGAGTTCGCCGGTCATCACGGTCGACAAGCACCAGAGTGTCGAAAAGTGCATGAACATCATGACGGACGGTCACCTGCGCCACTTGCCCGTGGTCGAAGATGGCAAGCTGATCGGCCTGCTGTCCATTGGTGACTTGGTGAAAGAAGCCATTGCCGAACAGGCTGACCTGATCAAGCAACTGGAGCAGTACATCCGCGGCGAATAGGGGAACCCATGCTCGACACGCTGGAACACCAAGAGGACCACCTCGACACCCTGCACCGGGCGATGACTGAACGGCGCTTTTTGGTCTTGACCGGTGCGGGGATCAGCACATCCTCGGGCATCCCGGATTATCGCGACAGCGAAGGCGTGCGCCGGGGCAAGGCGCCGATGATGTACCAGGAGTTCCTGGCCACCCCACACGCGCGGCGTCGTTACTGGGCAAGGGCGATGCTGGGTTGGCCACGAGTGCGCATTGCACAGCCGAACAAGGCGCATCTGGCGCTGGCAACGCTGCAGCAACGCGAGCGCATCAGTGGGCTGATCACGCAGAACGTCGATACCTTGCATGACCAGGCCGGCAGCCATGATGTGATCGAACTGCACGGCAGCCTGCACCGGGTGCTGTGCCTCGATTGTCAGCAGCGCAGCGAGCGCGATGTGATCCAACGGGTGATGGAAGACCAGAACCCGTACCTGGCCGGCGTCGATGCCGTGCAGGCACCCGATGGCGATACGCTGCTTGATCGCGCGTTTGAGGAGCGCTTCCAAGTCCCGCACTGCCCGCACTGCAACGGCCAACGGTTGAAACCGGACGTGGTATTTTTTGGTGAAAACGTCGCCCAGGCGACGGCGGCCAAGGCCATGGCTGCGGTGCAGAACGCTGAGGGTTTACTGGTGGTGGGCTCCTCGCTGATGGCCTATTCGGCTTTTCGCCTGTGCAAGGCGATGGTGGAGCAAGGCAAACCGGTCATTGCCATCAACCTGGGCAAAACGCGCGGGGATGAGCTGTTGCAGGTGAAGGTCGAGGCCTCATGCGAGCGGCTGTTGCCGTTGCTGGTCGAGCGACTGGGACTGTAAGAACGCCGCAAATCAAAAATATGGGAGCTGGCTTGCCTGCGATGGCGGTGTGTCAGGCAAGCATTTGCTGACTGATACACCGCCATCGCAGCATAGTATCGACACAACGTTGAAAGGCCGCCACATCCCCGCGAAAGCGGTGGGTCAGTCAACATCAATGTTTGCTGAGCCGACGCCTTCGCGGGCAAGCCCGATCCCACATTTGATTGAGTTCAGCTTCAGAGATCAGGCTGGCTGTCAGGCCGCCTCAGCTTTGCTTTTGATCTGCTTTTGAGCTTGATCTGAGGCGCCCCGTTAACCAAGCCTGCGTGCGGGCACACCGAGCCTAGGTGAGGTGCCGAGTGGTGGGGCAAGAGCCCTTTTGGTTACTTTTGGCTGGGCCGGCATTCCGGGCTCTTTTCCAAAAGTGACCCGCCGCAAGGGCGGACCCCATAGCAGCCGTGATCCAAATAACGGATATGTACCCAGCGGCCCCGCGTCAACCACAGTACTCAACCCGTGAAAAAGTTGTGTCGATACCTATGGCCATCGCAGGCAAACCAGCTCCCACAGGGAATCCATCGCTGAATCGACCGCCCCGGCCCTTCGACCAACCGCACAAAAAATGACGCCCAAGTCACGTTTTCCTGCATTCTCCCGTCCCCACTACGATTTATGTAGTGCTCTAAAAAAATCACTACATAATCATTGACGTAACCTTTTTGTCCTTGCATTATCGAGACGTCTCCCGGATCGGGAGCGTTGGTAACAAGCGTTTTGAACAAGCTCGTCTGACCGCCGAGCTGTTTTTTCCGGATGTGCACTGCCCACAAGGCAGATTGATGAAGCTGACCGGCCTGTAAGGATCGGTACAAGGAGCTCAAACGCTGCTTGTCTTCGTTATGAAACCATTGCGTAGCAGTTCATCAGCAAGACTACATGCATCAGGTTCAAGACCCTGCCCGTATTCGGCAGACCCTCACTGACGCCCGGTTTTCCACGCCGGAGACAACTAAGCAGTTTTAACGGAATCAACTGATAGATCGCCAACTGGTCAAGGGGCTTACACATGAATCTGAACAACCAACCCACTATCGATGAATTGGCTGAGATGTTCGCAGCGCAGAAAGACACACTCGACGACCATATCTTGTGGGTCGAAAAATCGGGTCAAGTCCATATCGACTGCGTGGCGCCCCATACCCTTGAGGAAGAGTTCGATAAAAACAACCGTGAACTGGCGGCGCGCCTGAAGATGTACCGCCGCGGCCAGGGTTATGTCGGCAAGAAGGCAGCCGCCGACCAGAACTTTATCGAGCACGTATTCGACACACTTAACAATGCCTGGTCGTCTTTCAAAGACAACTCGCAAGTTAAAGTCATCGACCGTTACTACTAAGTACAACTTACTCACGGTGGGAGCTGGTTTACCAGCTCCCACCGTTGTTTTGCGGTGCGCTTAAAAGGTTGGAAATCTGCCCTTCCCCGCTTCATCCCGAAAGATATCAAACAACACCTGCGCCGCCGCCGACAGCTCATGGCCAGGTTTGGTCAGCACTCCAATCGGCCGCTCAATCACCGGATCACTCAAGGTGATGCAATGGGCGCCCGCCTCCTCCATCTGCCGTGCACACAATGCCGGTACCGCGCTGACGCCCAGGCCATTGGCAACCATCTTGCCCACCGTTGCCAGTTGATGGCTTTCCAACGCCACCGGCAATTTCATCTGCAACGCGCCCAGATGCTCCTCCAGCATTACCCTTACCGTGGAAGGCCGCTGCAAGGTAATGAACGGCTGTTCCAGCAAGGTTTTCCAGTCGATTTCGGCACGCTGGGCCAACGGTGAATCCCCCGGCACCACCGCAATAAACCGGTCCAGGTACAACGGCGTGAAGGCCAATGACGAACCTTCGGACGGTTCGAACGCCACGCCCAACTCCACCTGACGGTCGCGGACCATCTCCAGCACCTGCTCGTTGATCAGGTCATGCACCGTCACATTCACCTGAGGGTAACGTGCGCGAAATATCTTCAGGATCGGCGGCAGTAAATTGCCCGCAAACGACGGCATCGCCGCCACCGTCACCCGGCCGCGCTGCAAGGTAAAACGCTGGCGTAGTTCATCCTCGGCGTTGTCCCAATCCGCAATCAAGCGACGCGCCAGGGGCAGCAACGACTCACCTTCAGGCGTCAGCGCAACGTTACGCGTATTGCGGCTGAACAAACGACCGCCCAAGCCCTCCTCCAGCCCCTTGATGGTCAGGCTCAGCGCCGATTGGGAAAGGTGCAGGCGCTCGCAGGCGGCGGCAAAACTCAGGCTCTGGGCCACGGCGAGAAAGGCACGCATCTGTTTAACTGTCATGAGGCTGCTCCGGACGGCGGGTCGACTATGCTGTTTTCTAAATCAATCAACCTTAAAAAACAACTTAACAAATCAATCCGTCGGCGCAACACTCAGGTCATTGGCTGGCCCACAAACAATAAAAGAGGTGCATATGGCAGGTTTCGATAAACGCGTGGCGTCCTATGAAGAAGCGCTGGCTGGCCTGGAAGACGGCATGACCGTGCTTTCCGGTGGTTTTGGCCTGTGCGGCATTCCGGAAAACCTCATCGCCGAGATCAAGCGCAAAGGCACCCGCGATCTGACCGTCGTCTCCAACAATTGCGGCGTCGACGGTTTCGGCCTCGGCGTGCTGCTGGAACAAAAACAGATCAGCAAAGTGATCGCGTCCTACGTCGGTGAAAACGCCCTGTTCGAGAAGCAATTGCTCAGCGGCGAAATCGAAGTGGTACTGACGCCCCAAGGCACCCTGGCGGAAAAAATGCGCGCAGGCGGCGCAGGTATCCCGGCGTTCTTCACCGCCACCGGCGTCGGCACCCCCGTTGCCGAAGGCAAGGAAACCCGTGAATTCAATGGCCGCCCGTACCTGATGGAAGAGTCCATCACCGGTGACTTCGCCATCGTCAAAGGCTGGAAAGCCGACCATTTCGGCAACGTCATTTATCGCCACACCGCCCAGAACTTCAACCCGCTGGCGGCCACCGCCGGCAAGATCACCGTGGTCGAAGTCGAGGAAATCGTCGAACCGGGCGAGCTGGACCCGGCGCAGATCCACACCCCAGGCATCTACGTCGACCGGATCATCTGCGGCACCTTCGAGAAGCGCATCGAACAGCGCACTGTCCGCAAATAATCCGCCAGCCCAAATAATAAGGAGACAAACAATGGCTCTTACCCGCGAACAAATGGCTCAACGCGTCGCCCGCGAAATGCAGGACGGTTTCTACGTCAACCTGGGCATCGGCATTCCAACCCTGGTGGCCAACTACATTCCCGAAGGCATGGAAGTGATGCTGCAATCGGAAAACGGCCTGCTCGGCATGGGCCCGTTTCCGACTGAAGACACCATCGATGCCGACATGATCAACGCCGGCAAGCAGACCGTGACTGCGCGCATTGGCGCCTCGATCTTTTCCTCCGCCGAGTCTTTCGCGATGATTCGCGGCGGCCACGTTGACCTCACGGTGCTCGGCGCGTTTGAGGTGGACGTACACGGCAACATCGCCTCGTGGATGATCCCTGGCAAATTGGTCAAAGGCATGGGCGGCGCCATGGACCTGGTGGCCGGTGCAGAAAACATCATAGTGATCATGACCCACGCGTCCAAGGACGGTGAGTCCAAGTTGCTCAGCCAATGCAGCCTGCCGCTGACCGGCGCCAAGTGCATCAAGCGTGTATTGACGGACCTGGCTTACCTTGAAATCGAAAATGGCGCTTTTGTCCTCAAGGAACGCGCACCTGGCGTCAGCGTTGAAGAGATTGTGAGCAAGACCGCCGGTAAACTGATCGTCCCGGACCACGTTCCAGAAATGCACTTCCAGTGAGGACAGATTCCATGCAAGACGTCGTGATTGTTGCTGCCACCCGCACCGCCGTGGGCAGCTTCCAGGGTTCGTTGGCGAACATTCCGGCACCGCAATTGGGCGCCGCCGTAATCCGTCGCCTGCTGGAGCAAACCGGCCTGGACCCGGCACAGGTGGATGAAGTCATCCTCGGCCAGGTACTCACCGCTGGCAGCGGCCAGAACCCTGCACGCCAGGCATCGATTCTCGCCGGCCTGCCCCACGCCGTGCCGGCCTTGACCCTCAACAAAGTTTGCGGCTCGGGCCTCAAGGCCCTGCACCTGGGCGCCCAAGCGATCCGTTGCGGCGACGCTGAGGTGATCATCGCTGGCGGCATGGAGAACATGAGCCTGGCGCCGTACGTATTGCCCGCCGCGCGCACCGGTTTGCGCATGGGCCACGCCAAAATGATCGACAGTATGATCACCGACGGCCTGTGGGATGCGTTCAACGACTACCACATGGGCATCACCGCCGAGAACCTGGTGGACAAGTACGGCATCAGCCGTGAAGCCCAGGACACTTTCGCCGCCGCCTCCCAGCAGAAAGCCACTGCGGCGATTGAAGCCGGCCGGTTTGTTGATGAAATTACCCCGATCCTGATCCCTCAGCGCAAGGGCGACCCAGTGGCCTTCGCCGTGGATGAACAAC
Organism: Pseudomonas sp. ArH3a; assembly: GCF_022648765.1. Lineage (NCBI taxonomy): Bacteria > Pseudomonadati > Pseudomonadota > Gammaproteobacteria > Pseudomonadales > Pseudomonadaceae > Pseudomonas > Pseudomonas sp. ArH3a. The sequence continues at coordinate 2,683,061 of NZ_CP080330.1, read as the reverse complement.
CGCGCGCCGGCACCACCGCCGAGTCCCTGGCCAAGCTCAAACCTGCATTCAAGAAAGACGGCAGCGTCACCGCCGGCAACGCTTCCAGCCTCAACGACGGCGCCGCCGCAGTGTTGCTGATGAGCGCCGACAAGGCCAAGGCCCTCGGCCTGCCTGTTCTGGCGCGTATCGCCAGCTACGCCAATGCCGGCGTCGACCCAGCGATCATGGGCATTGGCCCGGTGTCGGCCACCCGCCGCTGCCTGGACAAAGCCGGCTGGAACCTGGGTGACCTGGACCTGATCGAAGCCAACGAAGCCTTTGCCGCGCAATCGCTGGCGGTGGGCAAAGAACTGGAATGGGACGCCGACAAAGTCAACGTCAACGGCGGTGCCATCGCCATCGGCCACCCTATCGGCGCGTCAGGTTGCCGCGTGTTGGTGACCCTGCTGCATGAAATGATCAAGCGCGATGCCAAGAAAGGCCTGGCGACACTGTGCATCGGTGGCGGCCAGGGTGTAGCCCTCGCCCTCGAACGCAGCTGATTCAAAGAGCAGCATGAGAAAAGGCCCGAATCCACGAAAAATCGGGCCTTTTCTTTTTACGCGGTCCCCCTGAAAAACCACAGTCCAACTGTGAGAGCTGGCTTGCTGCTCCCACAATGACCGGCATTATCAGTCCGTACGAGGCACCGCAAACACCGCATTCGCCCGCGCCACCACCTTCTCCCCCACCTGCAAGCTCACCGTGGCAAGGCCATCTGCCGCCCTCGCTTGTGATGCTCCAACCGCATCACGATCCATTCCCCGACCTGCACCGCCCCCAAGTAATCCAAGGTCATGCTCGCGGTAATCAACGGCAACGGCGGCTCACTGGAAAACGCCATCGCATAACCCATGCCGACATCCGCCAGGGTCGCCAACACCCCGCCATGCACCGTGCCGCGCCCATTCGCGTGACGGTTGTCGGCGCGCAGGCCGATTTCCAGTTGCAGGCCTTCGCCGCGGCAATACGCCGGGCCTAACACGTCGAGCAGCGGGCTACTGCGCGGCAGCGAAACAAACCCTTCGGGCACGGCGTAGGCGATCATGGCGAATTCATCCTTGGAGTAAGGCTTGAGGTGTACGCCCTGCCCCCTAAGGCAGCCATCATCATCAGCCACGCAAATCCTGCGCGATGCTTTGCGTAAATCCGCCAGACCCGCTTTAATCGCGGTCAATTTCCCCCGCACACTCCAAGGAACTGCAATGCGCCACCTGGACGGCACAACAAAACCGCTGCTTTTAATCTTGCTGGCCGGCTTGGCCCTGGCCGGTTGTTCGCCCAAGGATCACCCTCGCGCCACCGTGATCAACGGCGAACAGGGCCGAGCCGGCGCGCAATTGGCGTATGAGCACGAGCTGACCCTGGCCCTGCCCGGCGCCCTGCTCGCACCGCGCATGCAGGCAACTCGCGAGGCCTGTGAGTCGGCACGCTTTGGCGCCTGCAATATCCTGGGCATCACCGAGGATGGCAACGGCGGCGAGATCATCTTGCGCATTGCGCCCACCGGCGTGGAGCCGATGGTCGCACTGGCCGCCGAAGGTGGAAAACTCGGCCAGCGCATCACCACCGCCGAAGACCTGGCCGACGCAGTCGCCGATGTGCGCCGTCGCCAGGACCGCCTGCAAGCCCAGCAGCAACGCCTCGACGAACTGACCAAACGCAAGGACATCACCGTCAGCGACCTGATCGCCTTGAGCAAGGAACAGGCCGGCATCGAAAACGAACTGCAGGAACTCGCCCAGGTCGCCGCCGGCCAGCAACGCCGCCTTGATACCAACCGCGTGACCCTGAATTTCCGCTCATCCGATGGCGCGAACCAGCCGTCACGCTTCAGCCGGATGTTCAGCAACCTGGGCGACAACCTAGTGGGCGGCACAGCAGACGCCTTGGAGCGCGCCAGTTATGTGCTGCCGTTCGTGATCCTGGCGTTCCCGGTGGTGTGGCTGTGGGTGTGGCTGTGGCGCCGCTTTGTTGTGGTAGGCAGGCGTACTGCTGCAAACGGGCTTCCTGTGGCGAGCGGGCTTGTCGAATCGTCACGATGATCAGCGCTTCATGCAGCGCTGATACCGCTCATCCACTCGCTTGGCAAACCAAGCTGTCGTCAGGTTGCGAGTGATCTTCGGGCTCTTGAGCACGATGCCCGGCAAGATCGCCCTTGGCATTGGCTTGCCCGCAGCTTTATCAGCCAGTGCATACACGCGTTTGTAGAGGGTGGTTTCCTCAAAGTCCAATTGCTCACCCTTCTCCAACTGGCTGCGGATACTGGGGTTGCGCATGTCCAACTTGGCGCCCAGGGAGCGCACCGCCAGCTCGGTGGTGCCCGGCAATAATGAACCGTAACGAATCAAGTCCCCATCTAGCGCCAACTCGGTACCGGTGACACGGCTGAGCGCTGCCTGGAACGCGGCATTACGGCTGGCGTACCAACCGGCGTTGAAGTCAGCAAAGCGGTACAACGGCTGGTCATAATTGACCGGGTAGCCCAGCAAGTGGGCGATACCGAAATACATGCCGCCGCGACGCGTCAAGACTTCCCGGCGAATCGTGCCATCCACCGTGTAGGGATAACCCCGCGCCTGTTTCTGTGCAAAGTCGATGCTGACTTGCATGGGGCCTGCGGTATGCACCGGGTTGAAACCGCCGAACAAGGTATTGCCCAAGGGCACCACGCTGATGAAATCGTCAAAGATCCCACTCAGGTCCTTCTCCGTGCGCGCAGCACTCAAGCGATCGGCGTAGGACTTGCCCGTGGGCGAGCGCAATTGCAGCGCGCTACGTACCACAAAGGCCGGCACATGGACCTTGCCGGCGCGCCGCAAGATTTCATCCTGGGCGATCTTGCCCATGTTTGGCACCGCAGGGTCAACTTGGTACGTGGACTCTTGCTCGGTCACCGCCAGCACGGCGCAGATATTTTCGGTGCTGGGGTAGATCTTCTGGGTGTCAAAGGCGGTGTAGATATCCTGGGCCCAGCCTTTACGGTCCGGTACCGATGCCGGCAGCAGCCGCACAATCTGCGCGGTCACCTCGGCCTCGCTGCGTTCCGGCTGTTGCGGGCTGCGTGAAGTGGAGCAACCGGCCAGCACCAGCAACGTGGTGAGGCACAGGATCAGGCGGCTTGAATACATGGGGTTTCCTTGGCTAACGACGGGCCGGCATTGCGCATATCGACAGGTAAGTCTAACCGGGGTTCGCCGACATGCTGCACTCGCCAGCCGCAAACTAACGTGACAGGATCTGTCATCGACCATTCCTACAGGAGTTTGAATGCCATGCTCAGTGTGAACTTCTTCGTTACCTGCCTGATCGTCGTGCTGATCCCCGGCACCGGTGTGATCTTTACCGTGTCCACCGGCCTCACCGCCGGCAAGCGCGCCAGCGTGTTCGCAGCGTTGGGCTGTACCGCGGGCATCCTCCCCCACTTGCTGGCGTCCGTGCTCGGCCTTTCCGCGCTGCTGCACACCAGCGCGCTGGCGTTTGAAGTACTCAAATATGCGGGCGTCGCCTACCTGCTCTACCTGGCCTACGCCACCTGGCGTGATCGCTCGGCCTTCGCCATGAATGACGCACCGACGGTAGCCACAGCGCGCAGCCTGATGCTCCGGGGTTTGCTGCTGAACATCCTCAACCCCAAACTGACGATTTTCTTCCTGGCCTTTCTGCCCCAATTCGTCACCCTCGGCAGCACCGCGCCCGCCGTGCAAATGCTGGTACTGAGCGGCGTATTCATGGCGATGACGTTTGCGGTTTTCGTGATCTATGGCCTGCTGGCCAATGGCTTCCGCCGTGCCGTGATCGAATCGCCTCGAGTGCAGAACTGGCTGCGCTGCAGTTTTGCGGCAGCCTTTGCAGGACTGGGGTTGAATTTGGCGTTTGCGCAGCGCTGACAAGGACTACTGAAACATCCCACATAACTACCGGATAAGCTCTACAGATACCGCCTGAAAACCTCTGCAAAGTCCTTCGCCTGATCACACAGTGCGAGGGATTGCAGATGGTTTTTTCCGTTAAAGCCCTAGTTTTTGGGGCTGTCTTTTGATCGCCGCCACCAGCCAAGCTATTGGCCTTCTGGTGCTGGCCGCCATGGATTCAAAGACGCGCGACGTCGAATCCGTTCTCAGCGATTTCAGACGCTGCCTCAATACCTACGACGCCTGGGCGGAGAGCTTTTTCAGCTTTTCGGCATTGGATGTCGAGCAGGTATTCAAAGTCGGGAATGAGGTGGCGCTCGTCGCGCCGATCGATCGCTCTATCCTGCCCAGCACCACCGTTGCAGCGTGCAAGCAAGACGGCACCTTGACCTTGGTGCATATGTTCCAGAGTGCTCGATTCGTGCCCATTGGCAACACGCCCGTGGTGTTACAACGTGTCGACCCCAACGGTGGCCCGCTGGGCGAACCCATCCATAAAACCATCGGGCCCAGCGGCATTCTGGAAATCACCGAGTGTGATCGTAACCAGAAGTACCGAGTCAGTTTTTACCCCAACGTTTCCAAAGAACACTTCAAGGCGCTGCATGCCTCCTATCAGTCGGTCATTGCACCGCTGGAAGATTGGCTGCGCAGTGAGTGGAACGGCACCTTTGCGCCGCTGTGGAAGAACTACGCCGAGGCAAATTTCCTCAAACGCTATCTCTCGCTGCACCAGGCGTATGCCAAAGGCTTTGGCGATGCACTGTACTCGCTTTGGGACACGCTCAAACAGCTGGTTGAGTGGCTGGCTCACCCACTGGCGAACGCCGAAAAGCTGCTGCATTACCTGTCACAGGCCGAGCTCGAAAAACTGCTGAGGGTCAGCGCCGAAACCCTCGCCAAAGGCCTGCTGGTGCTGAGCGATGAGCCGCTGCTGTTCATCTACTTGGCGGCCATGGTCAGTTGGATGCGGATGATGCCGCCGCCGTATATGAATGAGTTGCTGGGGTCGATCAGCGTCGAAGTACTGATCAACGTGCTGCTGGGCCTTGCGACTGCCGGCATGGGTATTGTGATACGCCTGAGCACCAAGGTGCTGGGCGGCATCAAGTCTCGCCGAGCGCGCGAGTGGCTGGAACACATGGCCAGCCAGTTCAGCAAATCTCGCCTGGATGCCCATGTTGAGGCGGCTAAGCCGATATTGCTCGCAGGGCCGGCGACGTCGATCAACACGGTGGCGGGTGCGCCGTTGAAGGCTGGGGAGAACCTGGTTACGAACGCGGTGCCAGCGGTTCGCAGCAAGACGCAGAAGACGGCGTTGGTGCGCCAGGAACATGTCGATGATGTGCCTGTCGCTGCGAAGAATCCGCAGGGAGATGCGGCGGCGCCTGCGGATAAAACGGCCACCAATGGCTGCCCGGTGTCGATGGTGACTGGGGAGGAGTTGCTGACCCTTACCGATGGCGCGTTGGATGGGATTTTGCCGTTTGAGTGGACCCGGCTGTACCGCACCAGTGCGGTGGAAGTGGATTGTGGGTTGGGGTTTGGTTGGAGTCACTCGCTGGCGCAGCGGTTGGTGGTTGCGGGGGATTCGGTGGTTTGGACGGATCATGAGAACCGCAGTACTGAGTTTCCGTTGCCCACTGCGGCTAGGCCCGCGATTACCAACAGCTTGGCGGAAGCGGCGATTTACTTAGGGTCGCTGCCTGATGAGTTGGTGCTGGCTCAGGCGTCACGGTTTTATCACTTTCGCGACGGTGTGCTGACCGCGATCAGCGATCCGTATGACAACCGGCTGCGGATTTCTCGTGATCGCTTGGGGCGGGTTGAGCGGCTGGATAACGGTGCCGGTCGGTCGCTATTTCTACGCTACGAACTCGGTCGCATTGTTGCCGTTGACTATCAGGTTCATCGTGCCAAAGGGCGTGAGCCGTATGTTTGGGTGACCGAGCAGAACGTCGTTTCCTACGGTTATGACGAGGCTGGACGACTGGTTTCAGCGACCAATGCCGTAGGTGAAAGCGAGGTTTATCGGTACGACGATCAGCACGTCATTCTTGAGCGGCAGTTGGCCGGTGGGGCGAGTTTCTTTTGGGAGTGGGAACGGGCTGGTAAGGCGGCGCGCTGTGTTCGGCATTGGGCCAGTTTTTCGCAGATGGACACGCGGTATCTGTGGGAAAACGGCGGCAGGGTTACGGTTCACAACGCCGATGGTAGCCAGGAAGTTTATGTCCATGACCAGCGGGCGCGGCTGGTGCAGCGCATTGATCCGGACGGCGCTGAGCATTTCAAATCCTATGACGCCAAGGGCCGGCTGACGGTTGAGCAGGACCCGCTCGGGGCGGTGACGGCGTATCAATACGACGAAGCCGGACGCTTGGTGGCGATGTTTCCTAGAGAGGATGAGCCGACTTCCTACGAGCATGACAACGGGTTCGTACGGGTCGTACGGCGTGGTGAGGCGGTTTGGAAATATGAGCGTAATGACCAGGGCGACGTTACGCGTAAGACGGATCCTGATGGCCACGTTACGGACTACACCTACAACAAACATGGGCAACTGATTGGGGTTTGGTACCCAGATAACGGGTGTCACCGGCTGGTCTGGAATGAGCGTGGCCAGCTCACCGAAGAGCAACTACCGAATGGTGGGGTTAAGCGTTATCGCTATGACGATGTTGGACGACAGGTTGCGCGCGAGGATGAGCATGGCGCGCTGACCCAGTATCAATGGGATGCCGCCGCGCGCTTGCAGAAACTGACCCAGCCCGATGGTGCAACGCGGGAATACAGCTACAACCCCTACGGAAAAATCACCGCTGAACGCGATGAACTGGGCCACGTCACCCGCTACGAATATGCCGACGGCCTGCACCTGATCAGCCGGCGCATTAATTCTGACGGCACCCAGGTCAAATACCGCTACGACAACGCCCGGTTGCTGCTGACCGAGATCGAAAACGAAGTCGGCGAAACCTACCAACTTGATTACCACACCAACGGGCTGATCCAGCAGGAAATCGGTTTTGACGGGCAGCGCACCGCCTACGTTTACGACCTCAACGGCAACCTGCTGGAAAAGACCGAACACGGCGACGACGGTAGTCAGCTGGTCACCCGTTACGAGCGAGACCCTGCCGGCCGCCTCGTACGAAAAACCCTACCCGACGGCTGTGTTGTTGACTATGCCTACGACCGCCAGGGCAACCTCCTCAGCGTCGATGACGGCCACTGGGCGCTAGCCTACGAATACGACGCCCAAAGCCGCCTCACCGCCGAACACCAAGGCTGGGGCACCTTGCGCTACGGCTACGACGCCTGCAGCCAGCTGAAAAGCCTGCGCCTACCAGACAACAACCGCCTCACCTTCAACCACGACAAAGGCGGCCACCTCGCCACCGTCGAACTGAATGGCAAAACCCTCACCTCACACCTGTTCAAAACCGGCCGCGAGCATCAACGCCAACAAGGCCAGCTCCTCAGCCACTACCACTACGACGAGCAAAACCGCCTGCACGCCCACGCGGTGACTCAAGAAAACCATGACCTCTACCGTCGCCACTACGACTACGACAAAACCGGCAACCTGACCCGCCTGCTAGACACTCGCAAAGGTGAACACCACTACCACTACGACCCCCTCGCCCGCCTGACTCGAGCGGATCACTCGCAAGATGTGCAGGAACGCTTTGGCCATGACCCAGCCGGCAACCTGCTAATGCAAGACCGTCCTGGGCCGGACATCGTTGCGGGTAACCGGTTAGTGATCCAAGGCGATCATCATTACGACTATGACGCCTTCGGCAACCTCATCCGCCAAAGGCGCGGTAAGGGCCATCAGCTCGTCACCGAGTACCGCTACGACTGTCAGCATCGGTTGATTGGCATCACTCAGCCCAACGGCAAAACCGCCAGCTACCGCTATGACCCGTTTGGTCGGCGCATCAGCAAAACCGTTGATGACATAACCACGGAGTTTTTCTGGCAAGGCGACAAGCTGATCGCGGAGCATCACGCAGATCGCCATCGCAGTTACATCTACGAACCGGAGAGCTTCCGTCCGCTGGCACTGCTGGAAGGCTTTGGTCCAAAAGACACCCAGCCCTTCCACTACCAACTCGACCACCTTGGCACCCCGCAAGAACTCACGGCACCTGACGGCGAAATCGTCTGGTCCGCGCACTACCGCGCCTACGGTGAAATTGCTCGCCTAGACATCAATAAAATCGACAACCCGCTGCGCTTCCAAGGCCAATACTTCGACCAAGAAAGCGGGCTGCACTACAACCGCCATCGCTACTACAATCCAGATATTGGTCGTTACCTGACTCCCGACCCGGTGAAGCTGGCGGGTGGGATCAACGCGTACCAGTACGCGCCCAATCCTACGGGATGGGTGGATCCGCTGGGATTAAGTTGCAAGGTTGGAGGGTGCCCTGGCTCAAACGTCGACCCCCTTCAATCAAGCAAGGCCCCTGTACTAGACTCGCATGAAAAGTCAGGGGGGCACCTAATTAGGAAGCACATAGATCAAACGGACGCTCAGCTAACCGCAAGGCTTGAGTCAGAGCCAAATATTCCAGCGGCATCTACATTCAGAACTTTAGAGGAGGCAGAAGCACTCGTATCCAAAAGCTTAGCGACACACAACCAAGACATATTGGAATTCCTAAAAGGAAAAAAAGATAAACTTATTATTAGAGAAAACTCAAGTCAGGCGGTAGGAGTTAGCGTCATTAGAGGAACTGACAAATCAGTTCCCGCTTATAAATTTTTGCTAGTTTTAAAGCGAAAGCATAACATGCCGAAAGGCTACCTATTACTGACAGGATACCCATTAGAAAAATGAACAAACCATTGACAGAACTCCAGCAGTTTTTTGGCGCCTATTTCAATCAGGACTGGACTGAGGAATACTCATCAGCCGATGAGGTCATTGATTCCTTTTTACAAGACTCGTCTAAAGACGTAATAATTTCCGTAAAAAAAGAAATCCTTGAGCTGATAAACTCCTACACAAATGAGTCAGACCTCCAAGAAAACCTCCTCTACGAACAGTATTGCTATTACTATTACCCTCATCAATGGCCATCAGGACTGTTGTGGCTCAGCCATATAATGAAAAAGTTCGACAAACACCTGAACACAATGAAATTTTAATTTTAAGTTTCGATGCATCCGTAGAGGCGGACACTCGCGAGACGAGCAAAATACAGCCAAAAAACAAGATACAAACAAAAAATCAAACAACAAACCCAGAATCACTCATACCAAATCATAAATATGAAAAGACAGCCGAGCATGGAAATAATCCGTGGGTTACTGTTCACTTACGACATTGAAAACACAGATAACTTAGAAAGAGAAAAACTTATCTCTTCAAAAGACCCAAATAACGAAAAAGAGCTTATAGAGATCTTTGACGCACTGACAAAACCAGAATTTCTAGCTTATACAGCCCTTGAACAAAAATGGTTTATCTCCTCTATCAAGCACTACCTATCAAAGAATGATAACTTCGACGCCATCTTCAAAACGATGGCAACCTATTTTAGCTCCCCCATAACGCACCAACAAAGCTTTATGCAAACCCTTCTAAGCCGACTAAAAAAATACAACAAGCAAAAGAATAAGACCCAACTCACTATTTAATTACAAAACCCGAAAATATTTAATAACGCACTTTTCAATTATGGATCACCGATGAAACCCCGTAAAATCACTATCATCAAAAACGGCATACGTGAAAGCGCAATCCTCGAATACGAAGGAGGCAAACCTACCCTTTATCTACTTCTAGGTAATGAGCCCCAAAAATCCTACACCGCCTTGGACCTGTACGGCTGCTTCGGCTTAATGAGGGCAGACTTGAAAGATATAAAATTTCTATGCAAAGGATCAAAAATCAACGTCCACACATCAGGAATGTCTTCGCAAATGTCTAACGGCCTAGTCGCCTACGAGCTGACTATGGGAGTTCCGGACGGTGAACTTGTGCATATTTTCTCTTATGAAGAAAGTAATCTCACCAACGACATACAGGAGCAACACGACTTCTGCCAGCGCTGGGCAGAATCGGTGTAGATGTAGCCCCGAGACGAGCAGTTCCGCTCGCCACAGGACTACAACCCGATATCAAATCCCCGCCAACGCCAAATCCATCGCAAAGTACGTGAAAATCAAATCCGCCCCCGCGCGTTTGATCGACCCCAACGTCTCCCGCACCACGCGCGCCTCATCAATCGCGCCCGCCTGGGCACCGAATTTGATCATCGCGTATTCACCACTGACCTGATACGCCGCCACCGGCAAGCGCGAGGCTTCGCGGATGTCGCGGATGATGTCGAGGTAGGCACCGGCTGGTTTGACCATCAGCGCATCCGCGCCTTCCTGCTCATCGAGCAGCGATTCGCGCACGGCTTCGCGGCGGTTCATGGGGTTCATCTGGTAGCTTTTACGGTCGCCTTTGAGCGCGCTGCCGCCTGCTTCGCGGAACGGCCCGTAGAGGGCTGAGGCGAATTTGGTGGAGTAGGCCATGATCGGAATATGCGTGAAGCCGGCATCGTCCAGGGCGCGGCGGATCGCTTGGACTTGGCCGTCCATGGCGGCGGAAGGCGCGATGACGTCAGCACCGGCGCGGGCGGCGGCCACGGCTTGTTTGCCGAGGTTGACCAGGGTCGCGTCATTGTCGACATGGGCGCCGTGCATCACGCCGCAGTGGCCGTGGTCGGTGTATTCGCAGAAGCAGGTGTCAGACATCACGATCATTTCCGGCACGGCGTCCTTGATGATTGAGGACATGCGCGAGACCAGGCCGCGTTCTTTCCAGGTGTCGCTGCCGTTGGCGTCCAGGTGGTGGGACACGCCAAAGGTCATGACTGACTTGATCCCGGCGCGGGCATAACGCTCGATCTCACCGGCCAGTTTCTTTTCAGGAATACGCTGCACACCCGGCATGCTGGTGATGGGGACGAAGTCGTCGATTTCTTCTTCGACGAAGATCGGCAGCACCAGGTCGTTGAGGGTGAATTCGGTTTCCTGGAACAGACCACGCAACTCCGGGGAGCGGCGCAGGCGGCGTGGACGGGCTTGGGGGAACTGGCTGGTCATGGCTGTCCTAGGTTGCGGCAGAAATAGTTGGGGCGAAAGCTTAGGCCCCTTGGCCCCGGCAGCACAAACGCCGAGGGGCCAATAGTGTATTGCGCAGCCCGTAACAATTCATTGATCTAGAGCTGTACGCGCCCTTCGATGCACACCGAAACGGCGCCGCCGATCCAGATTTCATCACCGTGGCGATCGACGCGAATACGCCCGGCGCGCCCAATGGCCGTACCTTGGCTGACTACGTAGCGGCTCGGCGCAAGGCCTTCACCCAGTAACCATTGGGCAATGCCCGCATTCAGGCTGCCGGTGGCCGGGTCTTCCTGGGCGCTGTCGCCCGCGATAAATGCGCGGACTTCGAAGTGCGTGCCCACAGCGTCCCGCGCCGGGTCACAGGGCGCGATGACGCCAATGGCCAACCCATGCAGTTGCGAGTAATCCGGCTGCAGCGCCAGTACTTGTTCGCGATCGGCGAGCATTACTGCCAGCCAGTCCGCGCCATTGTCGACCCATTGGCTACGCACAATGGCGTCGGGTGCCAGGCCGAGCCCCAAGCGCACGCGTTCCAGCAAGGGCGCTTCAACGGCACCGCTACGCAACAGCGGCGGAGCTATAAAGGCCAGCTCATCGCCTTCGCGACGGATACGCACCAGGCCGATTTCGCACTCTTGGATAATCTCCTCACCTTTGGGAACGCCCCCCGCTTGCAGCCAGGCATGGCAACTGCCCAGCGTCGGGTGGCCGGCGAATGGCAGCTCTTTGAGCGTGGTGAAAATTCTCACCCGGTAGTCAGCTCGTGGGTCGCGCGGTGTCAGCAAAAACGTGGTTTCGCTGAGGTTGGTCCAGTTGGCGAAATCGGCCATTTGCTGGTCGGTGAGGCTGTCAGCCCCCAACACCACAGCCAGTGGGTTGCCCTTGAGCGAAACGCTGCTGAATACATCCAGTTGCTTAAAATCGAAAGTCGGCATATTTCAACGCTCTTGGGGTCAGGCAGGTATGTTCAGGCCACGGATCACCGCCGGACGTGCGACAAAGCCGTCCAACGCGCGCAGTACGTTCGGGAAATCGGCAATGCCTACCAGGTCGCCGGATTCGTAGAAGCCGATCAGGTTGCGAATCCATGGAAAGGTAGCGATGTCGGCGATGCTGTACTCGTCGCCCATGATCCAGGTGCAGCCCAGCAGGCGTTTTTCCAACACATCCAGCAAGCGCCGGGACTCGGCCACGTAGCGATCACGCGGGCGTTTATCTTCGTAGGCCTTGCCGGCAAATTTGTTGAAGAACCCCACTTGGCCGAACATCGGCCCGATACCGGCCATCTGGAACATCAGCCATTGGAGGGTTTCGTAACGGGTGGCCGGGTCTTCGGAGAGCAATTGGCTGGTTTTCTCCGCCAGGTAGATCAGGATCGCGCCTGACTCGAACAGCGCCAATGGCTGACCGCTCGGGCCATTGGGGTCGATGATCGCGGGGATTTTGTTGTTGGGGTTCAGCGACAAGAACTCAGGCGAAAACTGGTCCTGAGTCTCGAAACTGACCTTGTGCGCGTCATAAGGCAAGCCCAGTTCTTCAAGCATGATGGATACTTTGACGCCGTTGGGCGTAGCCAACGAATACAACTGCAAACGTTCCGGATGCTGGGCAGGCCATTTGCTATTAATCGGAAAAGCGGCGAGTGCGTTCATCAGAAAATCCCCAGGCGCAAAGCTCACATAATAACCACCTACCCAACGTCGTGCATGGGTCATCATTGCGCAACATTGCCACGCTAATCTGGCGCGCAGGCGAACCAAAGTGGCTATATGCACTCTTAACTGCGCCATCACGGTGAAAGGAGACACCCTGTTACAACGACATGGAAAAACCGCAGGGCGCCGCATGCGTCGCTGGGGCCGGGCTTGTCCGCCTTAACCCGATGCACTGAAGACTCGAACCTACAATGAGAATCAAGCCTTTGTGCCTTGCTCGTCGCCTTAAACGTTACTCATACATCATGTTGCCGCTGCTCGTGGTCGGCGGCGCGATCGGTCTGACCCTGGAATCACGAATCAGCAGCGCCGGGCCGGTAGACGGCGTACAAACCCTGGTATTCCTGCGCCACGGCGAAAAACCCGCCGGCGGCCTCGGCCAGCTGAACTGCCAAGGCCTGAACCGCGCCATGAACCTGGCCACCGTGCTACCGCAAAAATTCGGTAATGCCAACTATGTGTTTGCCCCCAACCCGACGCGCAATGTCGAAGAAGGCGAAAAGGACAATTCGTACAGCTACATTCGCCCGTTGATGACCATCAGCCCTAGCGCCATCAAGCTCGGCCTGCCGGTTAACATCAAATTCTCGGCCAACGACACCAGCGACCTCGCTGACGAGCTGGTGGAAGACAAGTACCACAACTCGATCATCTACACCGCCTGGTCCCACGGCTACCTGCCGGAGCTGATCAACAAGGTGGCCAGTGAAGCCTCGGGTGAAAAACACACCATCACCGACGATTGGTCAGGCAGTGACTTCGACACCTTGTATGTACTGACCTTGACCTGGCATAACGGCAAGGCCTCCCTGCTCAGCCGCAACTACAAGCAAGGCCTGGATAACGGCCAGCAGACGTGCCCGGATGCAACGCAGACCGCTGCGGATATCTGACACAGGCGTATGATGCCCCGCTATTGAACCCTCTGCGGACCTGCACCATGCCCAACCTCATCTCTACCCAGCCCAACCGGGGCTGGTCGTTCTGGTGGAAACCAGCGCTGTTCCTGCTGGTGGCCTGCATCGGCCTCTACTACGTGAAGTGGTCGCCCTATTACCTCAAGGCGTTCGTGGCAGCGGATAACCACAGCATCGGCGCCTCGATTCTCAATGATCAGCAAACCGCCCCCCTGACGGCCGCGCTGGCCTATGCCCAAGTGTATTTCCTAGCCATCTGGAAGGCCGCCGTGCTGGCGGTGATTCTGGGTTCGCTGCTGCAAGTGTTGATCCCCCGCGACTGGCTGCTGCGCCTGTTTGGCCGCGCCGGCCTGGGTTCGACCCTGCGCGGCGGGCTGTTCGCCTTGCCGGGCATGATGTGCAGTTGCTGCGCAGCACCGGTGGCGGCGGGCATGCGCCGTCAGCACGTATCGGTAGGCGCCGCACTGGCGTTCTGGATCGCCAACCCGGTCTTGAACCCGGCGACGCTGGTGTTCATGGGCTTTGTGTTGGGCTGGGGCTTTACCGCGTTGCGGTTGGTTGCGGGGATTGTACTGGTGGTCGGCGTGTCCCTGGTGGCACAGCGGATTGCCCGACCCGATCAGGTGCCCGAAGCCGCTTTAGACGCGGTAGCCGACGCTAGCCTGAGCGAATCGCAACCTTTCCTGAGCCGTTGGTTGCGTACCCTGTGGCAGTTGTTCTGGAGCACGATCCCGGTCTATATCCTCGCCGTGCTGGTGTTGGGTGCCGCGCGGGTCTGGCTGTTCCCCCATGTCGACGGGGCCATGGCCAACAGCCTGATGTGGTTGGTACCGCTGGCCATCGTCGGCACACTGTTCGTGATTCCTACAGCAGCTGAGATCCCTATCGTACAAACCATGATGACTCTGGGCATGGGCACCGGCCCGGCCGTGGCCTTGCTGATGACCCTGCCCAGCGTGAGCCTGCCGTCACTGTTGATGCTGCGCAAGGATTTCGATGCGCGGGTGCTGGTGACGGTGGCCGGGCTGACCATGCTGGTGGGTGTGGTGTGTGGGTTGATTGGGGCGGTGATTCTTTAGTTTTCAGGTGAGGCTGAGGGCCTTATCGCAGGCAAGCCAGCGCCCACTTTTTGACCGCGTTTCTACAGAATGAACGCGGTCAAAAATGTGAGAGCAGGCTTGCTCGCGAAAAGGCCCTTAAACCCACTCCATTATGCTGACCTGGCAATCCGCTCGCGCAGGTACTCCACCACCGCGCTCTGCTCGCCCGCAAACTCGATCCGCGCGCCTTTGCTTTCACGCTGGAAGGCGTACATCGGGTCGTAGTACTCGCGCAACAAGCCCTCGATCCACACCCGATGCAGTTCCACCGCACCGCTGCGGGCCTGCTCGGCCAAAGCGTCCTGCAGGATTGCCTGCAACCGCTGGAAGCGCTCGCCGCCCAGGCGTTTGTGGATATTGGCCAAGCTCTGGGTCAGGCGTTCGGCAAACAGCGCCTGGCCATTGTCGCCAAATACCTGGATGAACTCGGCGCAGAGGTCGACCACGTAATCGCGCAGGATTCTTTCGACGCGGCCTTCAATACTGTCTTCCAACCACACCATTGGAAATGTCTGCATGCCCTTGTGCAACGGCAAGGGCAGCGCGCAACTGCCGATCGTGCGACTTTCGTCCTCGACGACAAACTGCTCGACGCCGGCCGCGCGTCTTTTGAGCAGGTCCACGGCCAAGCGGTTTTCGAAGTCGATGTTTGAGGGTTGTGATGTCGCGCGTTTGCCGAAGCTGGAGCCACGATGGTTGGCGTGGCCTTCCAAGTCCAGGGCGTTGCGCAGTTGGCCGAGCACTTCGGTCTTGCCGGTGCCGGTCATGCCGCCCAACAACACGAAATCACACTCTGCCGTGGCGTGCTCCAGCGTCTCCAGCAGAAAGGTACGCATGGCCTTGTAGCCACCGCCCACCCGCGGGTACTCGATACCGGCTTCGGTCTTCAGCCATTGCTGCACGATCTGCGAACGCAGACCGCCGCGAAAACAATACAAATAACCCTCAGGGTTGGCCTTGGCAAACTGCGCCCACTGTTCGATGCGCTCGGCCTTGGTCGCCCCGGACACCAGTTCATGCCCCAAAACGATTGCCGCCTGCTGGCCCTGCTGCTTGTAGCAAGTGCCGACCCGCTGGCGCTCGTCGTCGGTCATCAGCGGCAGGTTGATCACCCCAGGAAATGCGCCCTTGGTGAACTCGATTGGCGCGCGGGTATCCATCATCGGCCGATTGTTAAGGAAGATGTCGCGGTAGTCGGTGATGTCAGTTGCCATCAAAACACCTCTACCGCGTGGGTCTGTCGCTCAACCAGTTCGCCGATTGGCTCAAGGCTCAGGCCCAGCTCGGCGGCCACCGTGTGGAATTCGGCGTCGCCCTCCGGGGTCACGGCAATCAGCAAGCCGCCGCTGGTTTGTGGGTCGCACAGCACGCGCTTGTGCAGCTCTTGCAGGCGCCCGAGCTTGCTCGAATAGCTGTCGAAGTTGCGCAACGTGCCACCGGGCATGCAACCCTGATCCAGGTAGTCTTCAACCCCCGGCAGGCGTGGGACTTTTTCATACTCGATGCGCGCTGTCAGGCCGCTGCCGTCAGCCATCTCCACGAGATGGCCCAGCAGGCCGAAACCGGTGACATCGGTCATGGCAGTAACGCCCGCCAACTTGCCGAAACGGCTGCCAGGCTTGTTGAGGGTGCACATCCAGTCGCGGGCCAGGCCGATGTCCGCCTCGCGCAACTTGCCCTTCTTCTCGGCGGTGGTGAGGATGCCGATGCCCAGCGGTTTGGTCAGGTACAGCTTGCACCCGGCGGTGGCGGTGTCGTTACGCTTCATATGGCGCTTTTGCACGATGCCGGTGACGGCCAGGCCGAAGATCGGCTCCGGCGCGTCGATGGAGTGCCCACCGGCCAACGGAATGCCGGCGGCGTCGCACACCGAACGGCCGCCACGGATCACTTCGCGGGCGATCTCCGGCGCCAGCACATTCACCGGCCAGCCCAGAATGGCGATGGCCATCAACGGATCGCCGCCCATGGCGTAGATATCGCTGATCGCGTTGGTGGCGGCGATGCGGCCGAAGTCGAAGGGGTCATCGACAATCGGCATGAAAAAGTCGGTGGTGGAGACCACGCCACGCTCGTCGTCGATGGCGTACACCGCCGCGTCGTCGCGTGAGGCGTTGCCTACCCACAGGTTGGGATCCAGGTTCTGTGCGCCGCTGCCGGCGAGGATCACTTCCAGCACCTGGGGTGAAATCTTGCAGCCGCAACCCGCGCCGTGGCTGTACTGGGTGAGGCGAATCGGCTCGTTCATGGTGGACCTCAAGGTAACAAGTGCGCAGATTCTATCAGACAGCAAAAAGCCGGCTGGGCGCTTGTTAGCTCAGCCGGCTTTTTGCGTTTCTGGCGTTACTGCCTGGCGGCGAGCAAACGCTGATGGCGATTGCGTCGTGCGATGTTCAAGCACTCAATCGCTGCCGAGAACGCCATGGCCGCATACACGTAGCCTTTTGGCACATGGGCGCCGAAGCCTTCGGCGATCAGCGTCATGCCGATCATGATCAGGAAGCCCAGGGCCAGCATCACCACGGTCGGGTTGTCGTTGATGAACTTGGCCAGCGGTTCAGCCGCCACGAGCATCACGATCACCGAGACCACCACAGCAATGATCATGATCGGCAAGTGCTCGGTCATGCCCACGGCGGTGATGATGCTGTCGATGGAGAACACCAGGTCGAGCAACAGGATCTGGCCGATGGCCGCAGCAAAGCCAATGGTCACGACGTTACTGACGGATTCCTTCTGCTCCGGCTCCGGGTCCATGCTGTGGTGGATCTCGGTGGTCGCCTTCCACACCAGGAACAGACCACCGGCGATCAGGATCATGTCCTTCCACGAAAATGCCTGGCCGAAGATTTCGAACACTGGCGCCGTCAACTGCACGATAAACGCAATGGTGCTCAACAGGCCCAGGCGTAACACCAGCGCCATGCTGATGCCGATGCGCCGCGCCTTGGCTCGGTGCTTCTCGGGCAATTTGTTGGTGAGGATCGAGATAAAGATCAGGTTATCGATGCCCAGCACGATTTCCATGACGATCAAGGTGGCCAGTGCGACCCAGGCGGTGGGGCTGGCAGCCAGTTGTAAAAGGTAATCCATAGGTCAGTCCTGACGTTGTGCTGGGGAGTTAAGCTTCTTTGCTGCTTGATTCAGATTCTTTTTGTTTCTGATCATCGTTTTTTTCCGGGCTGATCAGGCCCTGTGTCGCTTCACTCAAAGCCTGTTCGGCAGCTTTATGGGTTTCATCGATAGCCTGCTTGGCGGATTCGGTGGCCTTGCCCAGCACTTGCTGGGCGCTCTTTTCCACCTGATCACAGCCGCTGACCATTACCAATGAAAGCGCAAGCAACGACGCGGCGCCCAGAGAATTGAGTTTCATGATGTATTCCTCGTTAGAACCATTGGGTCCAAATAGTGGCCCCTCGATAGCGAGGCATTCTATGCACGTGAACACTTCAGGAAAATTCGTATTTTTTTCACGTATACTTCGTTTTTTACGAAGTGTAGCCTGCCATGCTCAATTACCGACAGCTGCATTACTTCTGGGTTGTGGCCAAGACCGGCAGCATCGTACGCGCCTGTGAGCAACTTAACCTCACGCCCCAGACCATCAGCGGGCAGATCAGCCTGCTGGAGAAAACCTTTGGCATCGCGTTGTTTCAGCGCGTCGGGCGCCAGTTGGAACTCACCGAAGCCGGGCGCCGCGTCCTGCCCTACGCCGAGCAGATGTTCCAGACCGGCAATGAGTTGGAGGCGTTGTTGCGCGCAGAGCCCAATGAACAGCAGATCCTGTTCCGGGTCGGGGTCGCGGATGTGGTGCCCAAGTCCATCGTGTACCGGCTGATTGCACCGACCATGGAACTGAGCGAGCCGATCCGCATCACCTGCCGCGAGGACAAACTCGAACGTTTATTGGCCGACTTGGCGATCCAGCGCCTGGACCTGGTAATTTCCGACAGCCCCATGCCCACGCACCTGGACATCAAGGGCTACAGCCAGAAACTGGGCGAATGCGGCATCAGTTTTTTCGCCACCCAGGCATTGGCTGACCAATACGGCGGCGATTTCCCACAGTGCTTGCAGGGCGCACCCTTGTTGATTCCGGGTGCAGAAACGGTGGTGCGCAGCCGCTTGCAGCGCTGGTTTGCCGAGCAGCAGATTCAACCGAAGATCATCGGCGAGTTCGACGACAGTGCCTTGATGCAGGCATTTGGCCAATCCGGCAGCGGGATCTTTATCGCGCCCAGCGTGATTGCCGATGAGGTGGTGCGCCAGTACGGCGTGGCGCTGATCGGCCAGACCGATGCGGTCACCGAGTCGTTCTACGCGATCTCGGTGGAGCGCAAGGTCAAGCACCCCGGCATCGTGGCGATTACCGAAGGGGCGCGACGCGAGCTGTTTACCGCCCTGCCCTGATGATCAGGCGCGGGCGGCGGTCGGTTTGGCAATCATCAGCCACAGCGCCAGCAGGATCGACACCAGGATAAACCCGGAGGCGGCAAAGCCCAGGCTGCCAAGGCCGAGGGTGTCGATCACATGCCCGCCGACCATCGCCCCCAGGCCAATCCCCAGGTTGGCCCCGGCAATGTTCAACGAGGCGGCAAACGCCGGCGCATGGGGTGCGGCCTTCATCAAGCGCACGTGGCTGACCAGGAACATCGCCGCCTGGGTCACGCCCCACACCGCCATGGCCGCCGCCAGGCCGACCGGTGAGTGAATCGCCGGGACCAAGGCCACCATGCCCGCGATCATGAAGCCGCAGAACACCATGGACGCGATCAACGGGTGGCGATCCACTGCGCGCCCACCCAGGGAGTTGCCGATCAAGCCCACTGCGCCAAAGCCCATCAAGCACCAGCCCACCAGTGTGCCGTCAAAGCCGGCCAGGCGCTCGAGGATGTCCGCCAGGTAGGTGTAGGCGGTGAACATGCCGCTGAACACCAGGATCGACAGCAAAATATGGCCCTGCATCACCGGGTTACGCAGGATCTTGAACTGCGAGCGCAGCGTCACCTGATCGTTCTTCGGTTTTGTCACCGGCAGGTAGATGAACAGCAGCAACGCTTTGGCCAACGCCACGACGGCGAGGATGGCAAACGCGGTGCGCCAGCCGAACATGTCGGAAATCAAGGTGCCCACGGGGATGCCGAACACCGTGGCGCAGACGATGCCGAAACCAATCTTTTCGATGGCGCGCCCGGCGTATTCCGGGCCGACGATGTCCACCGCGGTTTCACTGGCCAAGGCCCAGAACACCGGCAACCCTAGCGCCGGAATCAACCGTGCAAAGGCCATCACCCAAATATTCGGCGCCAATGCCGCCACGGTATTGGCCACCCCGAACATGATCAGGATGCTGATAAACAGCCGTTTGCGTGGGAAGCGTGCGAAGTACGCCGTGAGAAACGGGCCGAACGCCGCCACGGTAAAGGCGAACAGGGTCACCAGCAGCCCGGCCTGGGACACGCTGACATGCAAGTCCCGGGCAATGGCCGGCAACAGGCCGACGATGATGAATTCTGTGGTCAGCACAGTAAAGCCGGCAGCCGACAGCAGCAGGATGGGAAACAGCATGAAAACTCCAGAAACGACGACATCAACGACAGCCCGAAGGGCTCGCTGACGGATAGGAAAGGTGAGAGGCGAGAATGTTAACAGAGTATGTCGGGATATGGCCAAAGCCTACGGCCGCGGTGACGGAATGTCGCACTGAACGGGACGCTTCCTACAGCATGTTAGACTTTGCGCCTGCTTTCATCTGCGCTTCCTGCCTGCAATGCTGCTTCCCATTAAAAGAACTAGAGACAACTGTTTATGACTGCCGCCCCTTCCCTCTTCCAGCGCCTGACCCGCGTCAGCCTGGTCACGCAAATCCTCATCGGCCTGGTCGCCGGCATACTGTTGGCCCTGCTGTTGCCCGAGGCAGCCAAGGCCAGCGGTTTTATCGGCAAGGTGTTTGTCGCCGCGCTCAAGGCCGTGGCGCCGATCCTGGTGTTTGTGCTGGTGATGGCTTCGATTGCCGGCCATAAACATGGCCAGGAAACCCATATCAAGCCGATCCTGTTCCTGTACTTGCTGGGCACCTTTGCGGCTGCCGTCGTCGCGGTGGTGGGCAGCACGCTGTTCCCCTCGACGCTGGTACTGGCCTCCCATGACCTCACCGTCAGCGCCCCCGGCGGTATCGGCGAGGTCCTGCAAAGCTTGCTGCTCAGCGTGGTGGATAACCCAGTCAGTGCGCTGATGAATGCCAATTTCATCGGCATCCTGGCCTGGGCCGTCGGCATGGGCATAGCGATTCGCCATGCTGGCGAGACGACCCGCACGGTGCTGGATGACCTGTCCAACGGGGTAACGCTGATTGTGCGCGTGGTGATTCGCTTCGCACCGTTGGGTATCTTCGGCCTGGTGGCCTCGACCCTGGCCACTTCCGGTTTCGGCGCCCTGCTCGGCTACGCGCACCTGCTGGCGGTGCTGATCGGCTGCATGCTGTTCGTGGCGTTGGTGGTCAACCCCGCCATCGTGTTCTGGAAACTACGCCGTAACCCATACCCGCTGGTGCTGTTGTGCCTGCGCGAAAGCGGCATCACCGCGTTCTTTACTCGCAGCTCGGCGGCGAATATCCCGGTGAACCTGGCGTTGAGCAAACGCCTGGGCCTGCATGAAGACACCTACTCGGTGTCGATCCCGCTGGGTGCCACCATCAACATGGCCGGTGCCGCGACGACCATCACCGTGTTGACCCTGGCGGCCGTGCACACCCTCGGGATTGCCGTCGACCTGCCGACCGCCGTGCTGCTCAGCGTGGTCGCGGCGGTGTGTGCCTGTGGCGCATCGGGTGTGGCCGGCGGTTCGCTGTTGCTGATTCCCTTGGCATGCAGCCTGTTTGGTATTCCCAGCGAGATCGCCATGCAGGTGGTGGCCGTCGGTTTTATTATCGGCGTGCTGCAGGATTCGGCGGAAACCGCACTCAACTCGTCCACCGATGTGCTGTTTACTGCGGCGGCGTGCCTGGGCAAGGAAGAGCAACCGGCTTAACGCTCAGGCACAAAAAAGCCCGGGGAGGTTCATTGAAGAACCACCCCGGGCTTTTTTTGGCTTGAAAAGTGGCTATTTAGAAAGCGGCTATTTAGAAAGAACCCATGTAATCGCGCTTGCCCACTTCCACACCGTTGTGACGCAACAAGGCGTAAGCGGTGGTGACGTGGAAGAAGAACTGCGGCAGGCCGTAGGTCAGCAGGTAGGACTGGCCGCTGAAGCGCTTCTCTTTCGGCGTGCCTGGGCGGGTGATGATCTCGATGCCTTCCTTGCCGTCGACTTGCTCAGGCTTGATGGTGTCGACAAATGCCAGCACCTTGGCGATCAGTGCCTGCAGGTCGGCAAAGGTCACTTCGCTGTCTTCGTACTTCGGCACTTCGATCTCGGCCAGGCGTGCGGAAACACCCTTGGCGAAGTCGACGGCGATCTGCACCTGGCGTACCAGTTGGAACATGTCCGGGAACAGACGCGCTTGCAGCAGTGCGTTCGGCTCGATGTTCTTGGCGGTGGCGTGGGCTTCGGCTTTGTTCAGCACATCGCTCAGGGCGTTGAGCATTTGCTTGAAGACCGGGATGGAGGCGGCGTACAGGGAAATAGTCATGACAGTCTCGCGGTTATGGCAGGGTTTGGAACCAGCGGCGATTATAGACATGCCAGCTGCTTGTCTTTTATTTTTTCCAGCTTAGGCTAGTGCATTCACTGCATAGGGAAAGCGCGATGACCGCTGAGCACGACACCGAGACCCCTGAGCCGCGCCTGAACAGCACGGAAATCCGCATCCTGGGCTGCCTGATAGAAAAACAGGCGACCAACCCGGAAACCTACCCCCTGACCCTCAACGCCCTGGTGCTGGCCTGCAACCAGAAGACCAGCCGCGAGCCGGTGACCAACCTCAGCCAAGGCCAGGTCGGCCAAAGCCTGCGCGCGCTGGAAGGCCAGGGCTTTACCCGCCTGGTGATGGGCAGCCGCGCCGACCGTTGGGAGCATCGCGTGGACAAGGCGCTGGAGCTGGTACCGGCACAGGTGATCCTGATCGGGCTGCTGTTCCTGCGCGGGCCGCAAACCGTCAATGAGCTGCTGACCCGCAGCGGGCGCATGCATGACTTTGAAGATGCCGAGCAGGTCGTGCACCAGCTGGAGCGCCTGATTGCGCGCGGGCTGGCAGTGCTGGTGCCGAAACAGGCGGGGCAGCGGGAAGACCGGTATACCCACGCGCTGGGGGATCCGGCGGATATCGAGGTGATTCTGGCGGCGCGCGGGAGTCCGGTGGAGCGGTCGGCTGGTGCAGTCTCTCTGGATCGTATCGAAGAGCTTGAAGCCAGGATTGCTGCGTTGGAAGAGCGCCTGGCCCAGCTGGAACAGGCTTAACTCGGTCAAACATGTGGGAGCGGTCTTGCTCGCGAAAGCGGCTAATCAGTCGGTTCATCTATTGACTGACACACCGCCTTCGCGAGCAAGCCCGCTCCCACATTGACTATGTACAAGGCTTAGCCTCGGGCGAAGGCCACTGCCGCCTTAAACTGCTCATCAGTCGGCCGCACGCCGGTGTACAGCACAAACTGCTCCAACGCCTGGATCGCGATCACTTCCAGCCCGGTAATCACGCGCTTGCCTTTGGCACGCCCGCGCACGATCAGCGGCGTTTCGGCGGGGATCGCCACCACATCAAATAGCGTATCGGCCGCATCCACAGCCTCAGCGTCAAACGCCAATTGATTCGCCTGCGCCCCACCGCTCATGCCGATCGGCGTCACGTTGACCAACATCTGCGGGCGCAGGTCACCCAATTCCGGCAGCCATTCATACCCCAAGTTCTGGGCCAACGCCCGGCCCGCTGCCTCGTTACGCGCCACAATCACGCCGTTGGCGTAACCGCCGTCGCGCAAAGCGCTGGCCACGGCCTTGCCCATGCCGCCGCTGCCACGCAGGGCAAAGGTCGAATCCTTCGGTACCGCGTGCTTTTTCAGCAGTTGTTCGACAGCGATGTAGTCCGTGTTGTAGGCCTTGAGGTGGCCATTGGTGTTGACGATGGTATTGAGGGACGTGATGGCCTTGACCGAGTCGTCCAGCTCATCGACCAGGGCAATGCTGGCCTCCTTGAACGGCATGGAAACACCGCAGCCGCGCACGCCCAACGCGCGTATACCGCCGATCGCGCCGGGTAAATCCTGGCTGCTGAAGGCCTTATAGTAGAAGTTCAGACCCAGCTGTTCATACAGATGGTTATGGAAACGCAAGCCAAAATTTCCAGGGCGCGCCGACAATGACATGCACAGTTGGGTGTCCTTGTTGGGGTGCATCTGCATGGGTAACTCCTTTGAGTAAGCAATTGGGTACAGACCTTACACAACCTTTACCTATCGGCTGTGCTGTTTTTCAGAAACACGCTGTCTTAAAAGTATCCCCGCGACAATCCTTGAGTCTATTGATTGCAGACCACAAGCGCAGGGGCTAACCGAGGAATGACCATGATTCGTAAAATCCCCAAGATCGCCTTGCTTATCGGTGCACTCGCTATGGCAGGCCAAGCCTCCGCCCACGGTGGTGGATGGGGTGGCCCGGCCGTCTTGGGTGCGTTAGTGGGCGCAGCTGTCGTGGGCTCCGTGGTTGCCAGCCAACCGCGTGAGGTTTACGTGCAGCAGCCGGTGTACGTCCAGCCGCAGCCGGTGTATGCCGCTCCGCCGCCGGTCTACTACGCACCGCCACCGCCGGTGTATGTGCAACAGCAGGTTTATTACCGCCCGGCGCCGGTCTATTACGGCCCACCGCGTGGCTACTACGGCCCTCCCCACGGCTATTACCGTCGCGGCTGGTAACACTTAACTGACATGACAGGCACAGGCCTCGCCTACACGCGGGGCCTTTTTTTTGCCCGCAAAGTCCGGATTTAGAGTGCCAAGGTCGCTATGAGGACAATGGCATGGCCGTAATCGCACATCATTAAGGCCAATGTCTACTTGCCGGGCCGATACTCGCGCTGTCATGTTTACGTCACGAAACAGTCTCACAATTGACCCTGTCCACCCAATAACAACAAGGACGACTGACCATGCCCACGCAGAACCCACACCGCACCGCCGGCCTGTGTACCTCCAGTAAGGTCTACAGCGCACTCACCGAACTCAAGCACCTGGAAGGCCACCGCAGCGCGAAGTTCCTGGCTTTGCTGGCAGAAAACCTGGTGCGCAAGGGCCTGCTCAGTGAGCAGGAAGTGGTGAACATGCTGGATCAGGTCGTGGATTGACGCTTAGCGTTGATGTCGACTATCGAGCCAGGTGATTTTTCCTGCGTGCATTCACCGCTTAAGGTGGCCTCCATAGCAATCGGAGGTATCTATCATGCCCACTGTCCAGATCATGTCCGTCATCGGCAGCGCCGTCCCCGCCTCTCTTCGCGAGCATGGATTACTGGCCTGCTGGTACCTGGTACGCGATGGCGAGCCCATCAGCGGCCCGCTCACCTCGTTATCCGCCGCACAAAAACAGTTGCAACAAGCGTCCACGTTCAGGCTGCACGCGTGATGCTCAAGGCAGCGGCAGCTTGACCCGCGGCTTGCTCTCCACAAACAGCGCCCAGCTGGACATGAACAACGCCGCCACCAGCGGCCCGATCACAAACCCGTTCAGGCCAAACACCGACAGGCCGCCCAGGGTCGAGATCAGGATCAAATAGTCGGGCATTTTAGTGTCCTTGCCCACCAGGATCGGACGCAGCACGTTGTCCACCAACCCGATCACAAATACGCCGAACAACGCCAGCACCACGCCCTGCCAGATCGAACCGCTCAACAGGAAGTAGGCGGCCACCGGCCCCCACACAATCCCCGCGCCCACCGCCGGCAGCAGTGACAAAAACGCCATCAACACCGCCCAGAGCAAGGCACTGGGAATGTCCAGAAACCAGAAGATCAAACCGCCCAGCGCACCTTGGGTCACGGCCACCAATACGTTGCCTTTGACTGTGGCCCGCACCACCCGGTTGAACTTGAGCTGCAAGCGACGCTTTTGCGGCTCGGCCAGCGGCACCGCCGTGCGCACCTTACGTACCAGCTCGGGGCCATCACGCAGCAGGAAAAACAACAGATACAGCATGATGAAAAAGCTCACCAGGAAATCAAACGTGCCCTGGCCGAAGCTGAATGCCTGGGTCGCAAAGAACTGGCTGCCTTGCATCGCGCTCTTGACGATTTTCTCCCGCAGGCCTTCCAGGTTGCCCATGCCGAAACGGTCCAGCAGGTGCTGAAAGTACGGCGGCAGCACGTTCTTGAACTGCTCGATGTACCCGGCCACATCCAATTTGCCGCTTTCGATGTTTTTGTAGAGGGTCGCGCCCTCTTGCACCAGCAATATGCTGGTGATGATCACCGGCAGAATCGCAATGATCAGGCACACCGTCAGGGTCGCCAGCGACGTCAGGTTGCGGTTCCAACTGAACCGCTGTTGCAGGCGCCGCTGCATCGGGGCAAAGATAATGCCGAGGATCACCGCCCAGAACACCGCGCCGTAGAACGGCAGCAATATCCAGATGAAGGCGATGGTCACCAGGGCCAGCAGCAACAGCAGGGTTTTGAATTGCAGGTTGGTTTGATTCATGTCCGGTCCATGTCAGAAAAGCAAAGGCCCTGTGTAGGCCCTGTTGCTTAGTCCGCAGCCAATCCTGGGAGTGCCCTTGATTCTCCAACCAGCATAGACGGCCTGATTCAAGGGTTTGAAGCCTGAGTCTTCGCACTCGCCCTGCGCATCAATCAAGTCATGATAAAAAATCAGCAAAGGCCGACCTGGATCAATAAATCCCACCTCAAGCTCCACTACCCTCGCGACCTTTTGCGACGTGAGCCCATGCCCCCTGTGATCGCCCCCGAACTGCTCGCCCCCGCCGGCACCCTGAAAAACATGCGCTACGCCTTCGCCTACGGCGCCGACGCGGTCTACGCCGGCCAGCCGCGCTATAGCCTGCGCGTACGCAACAACGAATTCGACCACGCCCACCTGGCCCTCGGCATCCAGGAAGCCCACGCGCTGGGCAAGCGCTTCTACGTGGTGGTGAACATCGCGCCGCACAACGCCAAGCTCAAGACCTTCCTCAAGGACCTGGCGCCGGTGATCGCCATGGGCCCGGATGCGCTGATCATGTCCGACCCAGGTCTGATCATGCTGGTGCGCCGCCACTTCCCGCTGATGCCGATTCACTTGTCGGTGCAGGCCAATACCGTGAATTGGGCCAGCGTGGAGTTCTGGCAGCAGCAAGGCATCTGCCGGGTGATCCTGTCACGCGAGCTGTCGTTGGAAGAGATCGACGAGATCCGCCAGCAGGTGCCGACCATGGAGCTGGAAGTGTTCGTGCACGGCGCCTTGTGCATGGCCTATTCCGGGCGCTGTTTGTTGTCCGGCTATATGAACAAACGCGATGCCAACCAAGGCACCTGCACCAACGCGTGCCGTTGGAAGTACCAGGCCACGCCGGCCGTGGAAAACGCCACGGGCGAGATCGTCCAGCAATTCCAGCCGACCTTGGGCATCGGCGCGCCGACCGATCAAGTATTCCTGTTGCAGGAAGCCAACCGCCCCGATGAGCACATGCCCGCGTTCGAGGATGAACACGGCACCTACATCATGAACGCCAAGGACCTGCGCGCCGTGCAGCACGTGGAGCGCCTGACGCACATGGGCGTGCATTCGCTGAAGATCGAAGGCCGCACCAAATCGCACTTCTACTGCGCACGCACCACCCAGGTGTATCGCCAGGCCATCGATGACGCGGTGGCCGGCCGCGCATTTGACCGCACCCTGATGACCGACCTGGAATCCCTGGCCCAGCGCGGCTACACCGAAGGTTTCCTGCGCCGCCACGTGCACGACGAATACCAGAACTACCAGAACGGCAGTTCAGTCTCGGAGCGCCAGCAGTTTGTCGGGGAATTGACCGGCGAACGCCGTGGCGAGCTGGCCGAGGTCAAGGTCAAGAATCGCTTCGCCGTGGGCAACCACCTCGAACTGATGACCCCCGCCGGCAACTTTCACTTTGACCTGGCCACGCTGCACAACGCCAAGGGCGAAGCCATCGAGGTGGCGCCGGGCGATGGGCACACCGTGTATGTGCCGCTCCCGGCCGAGATGGACCTGCGCTTCGGCCTGCTGATGCGCGACCTCTAACCCGGCGCCACGTAAATAATCCGCGGCCTCCACCGGCTCTCTATACAGGCTCCCACGAACGTCCATGCGCCTTGCGCACACTCAGCGGCATCGTCACCCCGCCGAGCACGGCCTCCAACACCGCCCTGGCCATTGCCAACGGGCTACCGGGCACCGGCTGCGTGTGGAAAGCCAACGGTGCCGCTGCCAACCCCGGCGGTGTGGTGGTCAACATGGCCAACATGACCAACGAACGGGTGGAACTGATCAAGGCCCAGAGCAACTATCAGGCGAACGCGAAGACCATCTCGACGGAGAGCACGATCCTCAAGACCTTGATACAGATGACCTGCTGCCGGCCATGCACTGAAGATCAGATCCTGAACTGCCCCACCAATTGCCCCAAGCGCTGGCCCAAATCCGCCAGGCTGCGTGAGGTCTGGGCGCCCAGTTGGGTTTCGTCGGCCACGCTGTCCACCGCCACGGCTATCTGATGCACGCTGCGGTTGATCTCTTCGGCCACGGCGGTCTGCTCTTCGGCGGCGCTGGCGATTTGCGCGTTCATTGAGTTGATGGTGCCGATCAGTTGGGCCATGGTGTCCAGCGACGCCCCGGCCTGGTTGGCCTGGGCCGAGGTGCCGTCGCCGGCATCGCTGGAGCGGCGCATCGCGTCCACGGCGGCTTCGGTGCCTTTTTGCAGGCGGTCGATCATGCCCTGGATTTCCTGGGTGCTGGTCTGGGTGCGGCTGGCCAGGGCGCGCACTTCGTCGGCGACCACGGCAAAACCGCGCCCGGCCTCACCGGCCCGCGCGGCTTCGATGGCGGCGTTGAGCGCCAGCAGGTTGGTCTGTTCAGCAATCGAGCGGATCACCCCGAGCACGCTGACAATCGACGACACATCCTGCTGCAGGCTGTCGAGGGACACGCCGCTGCTGCGAATGTCGTTCACCAGCGCATGGATCTGCGCGATGCTGCCGTCTACCACGCGCTTGGCCGCCTGGCCCTCGGCGTCGGTCTGTTGCGCAGCGACGGCGGCGCCCTGGGCACTGCGGGCGACTTCGTGGGCCGCGGAGGACATCTGGTTAATGGCCGTGGCCACTTGGTCCGTTTCGTGACGCTGGCGCTCCATCGCGGTTTCCGAGCGTTGGGCTTGCTCAGACACCTGCCCGACCAGCCCGGTGAGCTGCGAGGTCATCTCGGTGATCTGGCGCACCAGCCCGTGGATCTTGTCGACAAACCGGTTGAACGCACCGGCCAGATCGCCCAGTTCATCTTGGCTGGTGATCGCCAGACGGCGGGTCAAGTCACCCTCGCCCGCCGCGATATCGTCGAGGTTGGCTTTCATCAAGCTCAACGGACGCAGGATGGTATTGGCCGTCACCATGCCCACGGCGGCAATCACCAGCAACACCACCACAGCGACACCAAGAATGCTCAGCAGCACGCCTTCCATGCGTTTCTCAACCTTGGCTTCGACCACCGCCACCTGGGCTTCGATACCATCGAGGTTCACCGAGGTACCAATCACCATGTCCCACTTGGGCAGGTATTCGGTGTAGCCGAGCTTGGGCACCAGTTCACTCTGGCCGGGCTGGGTCGAGCTGTATTGCAGGTAGTGAGTGCCATCCTTGCCGACCTTGACCAGGTCGCGGTTGACGTAGACGCCGTTAGGGTCGCGGTTGTCCTTGAAGCTCTTGCCCACGCCGTCCGGGCTGTTGCCCTTGAACAGGCGAATGGTCTCGGAGTCGTAGCCGAAAAAGTAACCGTCCTTGCCGTAGGTGGTGTTGGAGAGCAACTTGACCACCTCAGCCCGCGCGGCGGTATCACCAGGGGCGGCAGCGTCGTAGAGCGGTTTGACGGTGGTCATGGCCACTTCTACATAGCTTTGCAGGGTGGCCTTGGCGTTGTTGAGCAGGCGCTGGCGGGTTTCATCCACCTCGTTGCGCGCCTGGCCCTGGAGGATCCACACGGTGGTCAGGCTGATGACCACAGCAAACAACAACACCGGCACGACGGCGAGGGACAGGACTTTGGCCTTCAAGCTCAGACGCATGGCATTTCTCTCTTATTAGGGGCGACTTGAGAGGTTAACGGCCAACTGCCTGGATTCTAAAGGACTCAAACGACGTGTCGCCGAGCTCACCCTTCAGGTCGGTACTCCTTGGCGCTCAGGGTCTGTATTTTTCCACCAGGGCCAATGCAATAGCCTCGGTCTGGGCGTCGGGGATACCCGAGATACCAGCCGGACGAAAATGCATTTGGAACGCGCGAAACACTTGGCGGGTTTCTTCGTCCAGCACTCCGGTTTGCGCAATTTTGTAGCCATAAGCAGCAAGGGCTTTTTGCAACGTACCGGCTTCAACCCGTTGGGACTCAGGGCGCTTGGCAAGGTGCTTTTGTACAGTGGCCGCGTCGGGCCAAGCGCCTATGCCGTGTTCGGAAAATGCCTGCCAGGGAAATAACGGGCCGGGGTCTGATTTACGCAAAGGGGCAATGTCACTGTGAGCGACCACATTTTGCGGCTCGATGCCATAACGCTTGATCAAGTCTGCTGAGAGGCGCTTGACCAACGTCAGCTGTGCTTCCGTGTACGGGAACCATAGCCGCCCGGTGGGTCCCTCGATAAAGCCAGCATTGACGATTTCGATGCCGATAGACGTGTCATTAAGGTTATTGCGGCTTGCCCATTGGCTGACCCCGGCGTGCCAGGCGCGCCTCCCCTCCGGCACCAACTGCAGAGCTACGGGTAGTTCGTGGTGCGTGGGCGGCGTAGTAAAAGCCAGGTAATGAGCGCTGGCGGTGCCGCTGGTCAGCGCTTGAAGGGAGTGGTGGTCGTCAAGGACTGTGTAATGCAGGACTAAATGACGGACCCGTTCGTTCTGGCTTTGGGACTCATGTGTGGTGTCTATGGCGTAACCGTTTTTTGCGATGAGGTTTTTCGGGCCCGTGGTGCAGCCTGCCATGGTCAGGATGGCTAGGAAAAGGATCAGCGTTTTCATCGGTGTACCTGAGCGGCGAATAAGATGCTCAAGAATGTAAAGACCCTTGCCACCCAAATACCGCACAGATGCTGCCTGAGTGCCGAATAGAGAAAGGTCTTACATAAAAAAGAGCACCTTCAGGCAAATTCTCTGTTTAGCCTCAATCACCGAGGGTGTCGCTACACGCCTGCAAGCACTAAAGGGTCATCGCTGCCAGCCACCCAAACGCCAACAACGGAATGTTGTAGTGCAAGAAGGTCGGCACCACTGTGTCCCAGATGTGATGGTGCTGACCATCAATATTGAGCCCAGAGGTCGGCCCGAGGGTGGAATCCGACGCAGGCGAGCCAGCATCGCCAAGCGCACCTGCGGTGCCGACGATGCACACAATGGCCAGCGGGCTGAACCCCAGTTGCACACACAACGGCACAAAAATCGCCGCAAGAATCGGCACCGTGGAAAACGACGAACCAATGCCCATCGTCACCAGCAGCCCCACCAGCAACATCAGCAACGCGCCCACGCCACGGCTGTGGCCGATAAACGCCGCCGAGGCTTCCACCAGCGAGCGCACGTCACCGGTGGCCTTGAGCACTTCGGCAAAGCCCGAGGAGGCGATCATGATGAAGCCGATCATCGCCATCATCTTCATGCCTTCGGTGAACAAATCGTCGGTTTCGCGCCAGCGCACAATGCCCGACACCGAAAAGATCAGGAACCCAGCCAGGGCGCCGATGATCATCGAGTCCAGCCACAGCTGAATGATGAACGCCGAAGCAATCGCCAGCCCGGCCACCAGCAGGGTCAGCGGGTTGTACTGCACTGCCACCTGCTCGACCCGCTCGATTTTCTCCAGGTCGTACACGCGTTTTTTGCGGTAACTGACAAACACCGCCACCAGCAAGCCAACCACCATGCCCAGCGCCGGTAGGCCCATGGCGTGGGTGACGTTGACCTGGCTGATGTCCACGCCGCTCTTGGCCACGTTGGCCAGCAGGATCTGGTTGAGAAAGATATTGCCGAAGCCCACCGGCAGGAACATATACGGGGTGATCAGGCCGAAGGTCATTACACAGGCGATCAGCCGGCGGTCCAGTTGCAGCTTGGTCAGCACGTATAACAGTGGCGGCACCAGCAGCGGGATAAATGCGATGTGGATCGGCAGGATGTTCTGCGAGGCAATCGCCACCACCCACAACAGGCCGATCAGCAGCCATTTGACGTGGCTGCCGCCGGTGGCTTCCTGGCGGTCCACCAGCGTCAACGCCTTGTCCGCCAGGGCATGGGCCAGGCCGGACTTGGCAATCGCCACCGCGAAAGCGCCGAGCAAGGCGTAGGACAACGCCACGGTCGCGCCGCCACCCAAACCGCCGTTGAAGGCCTTGAGCGTGGCCTCAATGCCCAGGCCACCGGTCAAGCCACCCACCAGGGCGCCAACAATGATGGCGATGACCACATGCACGCGGGACAAACTGAGCACCAGCATGGTGCCGACCGCGGCGATGACTGCGTTAATCATGGTTACCTCAAGACAGAAACATAAAAACAGGCATGCCCGCTTCCGAGCGGCCATGGGGTTGGCTGCCGGCGTGCAGGCTTTAGGAGGTCTTATTAGAGGGCGCGCACTTTGCAGCAGGCGGGCGCGCATGTCAAAAAGCGGCGTCGCTTTCAGCATTAAATTGAACGTTTAAATAATAAAGAAGCAACAATAACGGCCGATACAGAGGCTCTCTGCGTTTTCAGGTTAAGGATGCTCCTCGATGCCCCTCAGACAGCTCTCCATTCAATGGAAAATCACCCTGCTCGCCGGCCTGTGCCTGCTGGGGATCGTGACCCTGCTGGTGGGTCTGTCGCTGTATCGCATGGAGCACAGCTCGCAGCAGGTCAAAGCCTCGAGTATGCAAATGCTCGACGAGTCTGCCCAGGCGCGCATCGAGGCCCAAGGTGAAGTGCAGGCGTTGGGGATTCGCCAGCAATTCATGGACGCCTACCAGTACGGTCATGGTTTTTCCCGCCAAGTGCTGTTTTTGCGCGAACAGGCCGAAAAGCGCTTCCTCGACGCCTTCGACACCCGCGAAGACCTGACCCGCCAGGTCAAGGCCGCGCTACAGGCCAACCCAGACCTGCTCGGTTTGTCGCTCGTGTTCGAAGCCAACGCGCTGGATGGCAAAGACGAGTTGTTCGCCAACCAGGCGGAGCTGGGCAGCAATGACAAAGGCCGCTTTGCCCTTTACTGGTCGCAGCCGACGCCGGGCAAGCTGACTTCCATGTCGCTGCCGGAAAGTGACATGGCCGACACCAGCGTCGGGCCGAGCGGAGAAAAAGCCAACGCCTGGTTCACGTGCCCGCGCACCTCCCTGAAACCCTGCGTGATCGAACCGTACTTTTATGTAATCGACGGGCAAAACGTGCTGATGACCAGCATCGTGTTCCCGTTGATGGTCAACGGCAAAGTCATCGCCTCGCTGTCGGTGGACATCAACCTCAACAGCCTGCAGGCCGTGAGCCAACAGGCGAGCCAGAAGCTGTATGACGGCCAGACCCAAGTCAGCATCCTCAGCCCCAGCGGTTTGCTCGCCGGCTACAGCCCGGACGCCAGCAAACTCAGCCAGCGCCTGGATAAAGTCGACACGGCCAGCGGCGCGCAATTGATCAGCGCACTGGCGACCAGCACGCAGATCCATAGCTTGCGCACCGACCATCAACTCAAGGTATTGGCGCCCTTCGCACCCATTCCCGGCGGCAAGCCGTGGGGCGTGTTGCTGGATGTGCCGGAAACAGTCCTGGTCGGCCCCGCCGAAGTACTGAAGGCGCAACTGGATGCCGATAACACCCGCGGCACCTTGCTGGAACTGAGCCTGGGCTTGTTGGCGGCGGTGGTCGGCTTGGTCCTGGTGTGGCTGATGGCGCGCAGCGTGACCCGGCCGATCCTCGGCGTGGCGCGCATGCTGGAAGACATTGCCAGTGGCGAAGGCGACCTGACCCGCCGCCTGGCCTACGACAAACACGATGAGCTGGGGCAACTGGCCGGTTGGTTCAACCGCTTCCTCGACAAGCTGCAACCTATTATTGCCGAGGTCAAACGCTCGGTTCAGGACGCCCGTGGCACCGCCGACCAGTCCGCTGCGATTGCCACACAAACCAGCGCCGGCATGGAGCAGCAATATCGCCAAGTTGACCAAGTGGCCACCGCCTCCCACGAAATGAGCGCCACCGCCCAGGACGTGGCCCGCAGCGCCGCCCAAGCGGCACACGCTGCGCGCGATGCCGACCAGGCCACCCGCGAAGGCTTGACCGTGATCGACCGCACCACCACCAACATCGGGCACCTGGCGGCGGACATGAGCACCGCCATGGTTCAGGTCGAAGGCTTGGCGGCCAATAGCGAGAAAATCGGTTCGGTACTGGAAGTGATTCGGGGCATTGCCGAGCAAACCAACCTGCTGGCACTCAACGCCGCCATCGAAGCCGCGCGTGCCGGTGAGGCCGGCCGTGGGTTTGCCGTGGTCGCCGACGAAGTGCGCAACCTGGCGCGGCGCACCCAGGAATCGGTTGAGGAAACCCGCGTGGTGATCGAGCAACTGCAAAACGGCACCACCGAAGTGGTCGGCTCCATGGGCAACAGCTATCGCCAGGCCCAGGGCAGTGTCGAGCAAGTCGGCCAAGCGGTCACCGCCCTGCGCCAGATTGGCGAGGCGGTCACGGTGATCAGCGACATGAACCTGCAAATCGCCAGCGCCGCCGAAGAGCAAAGCGCGGTGGCCGAAGAGATCAACAGCAACGTGGCGACGATCCGGGATGTGACCGAGTCGCTGTCAGAGCAGGCAAATGAATCGGCGCGGGTGAGCCAGGCGTTGAACAGCCTGGCTAATCAGCAGCAGGGGTTGATGGATCAGTTCAGGGTCTAAATCTTCAAAATGTCGAATGATTAATGTGGGAGTCGGGCTTACCCGCGATGGCCATAGGTATCTACGCAACTTTTTGTGTTGCGCTAAGTTTTTGACCGGGTTTTTAGGTAGATATGAGTACATATCCGTTGCTGCGGTAACGGCGGCTATTGGTTCCGCCCTTACGGCGGGTCACTTTTGGAAAAGAGCCCGGAATGCCGGCCCAGCCAAAAGTAACCAAAAGGGCTCTTGCCCCACCACTCGGTGCCTCGCCTAGGCTCGGCATGCCCTCACTCCGGCTTGAATCCGTGGGCCGCCGCCATGGGCCATCCTTGGCCCATCGCGGCTAACCCGGCGTCCTGCCGGGTTACCCACGGATTCAAGCCTGCGTTCGGCCATCGTGGTTAACGGGGCGCCTCAGATCAAGATCAAGATCAAAAGCAAGAGCACGGCGGCCTAGTAGCCGACCTGAGTGGTAGAAGCAAAAGCAAGACAGAAGCAGAGCAGAAGCAGAGCACCACCCTTTCTAGCTGATGTACTGAGGTCCCAATGTGGGAGCGGGCTTGCTCGCGAAGGCGGTGTGTCAGTCAGCTCATATGTAACTGACCCACCGCCTTCGCGAGCAAGCCCGCTCCCACAATTTTGACCGAGTTTAGCTGCCAGACCGCAGTGCTCTGCTTTTCTGTGGGAGCTGGCTTGCCTGCGATGGCATCAACTCGGTGTACTTGATGGACCGAGGTGTCTGCATCGCAGGCAAGCCAGCTCCCACATTAGATTGAGTTCAGTTTCAAATATCAGGTCGGCTGTCAGGCCGCCTCGGTTTTGCTTTTGATCTAACCACTCAGGTCGGCTACTAGGCCGCCGTGCTCTTGCTTTTGATCTTGATCTGAGGCGCCCCGTTAAACCACGCTGGCCGAACGCAGGCTTGAATCCGTGGGTAACCCGGCAGGACGCCGGGTTAGCCGCCATGGGCCAAGGATGGCCCATGGCGGCGGCCCACGGATTCAAGCCGGAGTGAGGGCATGCCGAGCCTAGGCGAGGCACCGAGTGGTGGGGCAAGAGCCCTTTTGGTTACTTTTGGCTGGGCCGGCATTCCGGGCTCTTTTCCAAAAGTGACCCGCTGTAAGAGCGGAACCATACGAAGCCGTTACCGCAGCAACGGATATGTACCCAGCCCCCCGCGACAACCAAAGAATTCAGCCCATAAAAAGATGTGTAGATACCTACGCCGCGATGACGGTGGGTCAGGCCTGGCGCTTGGGCAATTCGATCAGCACCTTTAGCCCGCCCAACTCACTCTCCTGCAACTGCAACACCCCACCCCACACCTCGACGATATCCCGCACGATCCCCAGCCCCAGGCCATGGCCATCAATTTGCTCGTCCAGGCGCGTGCCACGGCTGAACACCTGGTCGCGCTGACTCTGCGGAATGCCGGGACCATCGTCCTCCACAGCCAGCAGATAGCTGCGCGGCGTTTCGCTGATGACCAAGCGTATTTCCGCATCCGCCCATTTGCAGGCGTTGTCCAGCAAGTTGCCGAGCAGTTCCAGCAGGTCTTCGCGGTCCCACGGCAATTGCAGGCCCGGCGTGACGTGGTAACTCAAGTCCAGGTGTTCACCGTGGATCATGTTTAGCGTTGCCAACAGACCCGGCAGCTCTTTTTCGCAATCAAACAAGGCGCCCGGCAGGGTTTCACCGGCAAGGCGCGCGCGGTTGAGTTCGCGATTCAGGCGTTGCTGCACGTGCTCCAGCTGTTCACGCAAGAGCTTGCTCAGTTCGGGATGGGCCTTGAGCTGTTCGCTGGATGCCACGCTCAACAGCACGGCCAAGGGTGTTTTCAGCGCATGCCCCAAATTGCCCAACGCATTGCGCGAACGCTTGAGGCTGTCTTCGGTGTGGGCCAGCAGGTGGTTGATCTGCGCCACCAGCGGTTCCAGCTCCAGCGGTACCTGGGTATCGAGTTGCGAGCGCTGGCCCTGTTGCAATTGGGCGATCTGCTCGCGAGAGGTTTCCAGCGGGCGCAAGGCTCGGCGCACGGTCACCCGTTGCAGGATCAGTACCAGCAGCAATGCCGCGAGGCCCATCACCAGGCCGATCTGACGCATCAAACGGAAACTTTCCCGCACCGGCGTGTAGTCCTGGGCCACGCTGATGGAAATCGACTGGCCAAAACGCTTGTAGTCCGCGCGCAACACCAGCAGTTGCTGGCCTTCCGGGCCTAGCTGCAAGTTGCCCTTGAGCCCGGCTTCGGGCAGTCGCGGTAATTCCTGGTCCCACAGCGAGCGGGAACGCCAATGAATGTCGGCAAAATCGATACGAAAATAATGCCCGGAAAACGGCCGCTGATAGGCCGGTGACAGGCGTTGTTCATCCAATTGCACGCCGTTCGGCCCACGCACCAGCGCCACCAGCAGGTTCTCGGCGTCATTGCGCAAGCCGGCTTCCAGGTAGCGCTGCAAACCGGCCTCGAACAACCACAAACTGGTTTGCGCCAGCACCACGCCGACGACCACCATCACGCTGATCAGCCCCAGGCTCAGGCGCCGTTGAATGGACTTCATGCAGGGCCGGCGCCAAACCGGTAACCCTGGCCACGCCGGGTTTCAATCACGCTGCGGCCCAACTTGCGGCGCAGGTGGTTGACGTGCACTTCCAATACGTTGGAATCACGCTCGGTCTCGCCATCATACAAGTGCTCGGCCAAGTGGCTTTTCGACAGGATCTGTTCCGGGTGCAACATGAAGTAGCGCAACAGACGAAATTCGGCGGCAGTCAGTTGAATCTCGTCGCCATCGCGCAGCACGCACTGACGGCCTTCATCCAGGTGCAGCCCGGCGGCTTGCAAGGTCGGCTGGTTGGCATGGCCGTGGGAACGGCGCAGCAAGGCCTGGATGCGCAGGTGCAGTTCTTCGGGGTGAAAGGGTTTGCTCAAGTAATCGTCGGCGCCGGCCTTGAGCCCTTCGATACGCTCGGCCCAGGAGTCGCGGGCAGTGAGGACCAGCACCGGTGTGGCCAGGGCGGCAGCGCGCCATTGCGCCAACACCTCCAGCCCAGGCAGGCCGGGCAAGCCAAGGTCGAGGATGATCAGGTCATAGGGCTCGCTGCGCCCCTGATACGCGGCATCGCGCCCGTCGGCCAGCCAGTCGACGGCGTAGCCTTGGCGTTGCAGGCCAGCCAGCAGCTCATCGGCCAGCGGTACGTTGTCTTCCACCAGGAGCAGGCGCATCAGTCGTCTTCCTTATCTTTGAGCAGTACACCGGTCGTTGCGTCCAGCTTGATTTCGCGCACCACGCCCTCGGTGGTCACCAGCTCCACTTCATAGGCATATTGGCCGTGCTTCTTCTCAAGCTCGGCCTCCAGCAGCCGGGAGCCCGGGTAGCGCGCCATGGCCTGTTGCAGCAGTTGCTCCAGCGGCAGGATCACCCCCTGCTGGCGCAAGGCCAAGGCTTCATCCTGGTTGAGGTCGCGGGCCGCCAGGCTTGAGCAAAAAGCCATGAGCGCCAGCACCATCCAACCGCTGGCGCGTCGATATACCTTCATTACGTATCCTGATGATTCTTGAGAACGTGCCCGGTGAGCGCGTCCAATTCGACTTCCCACTCGATGCCGTCGGCATCTTCCAGTTCGACTTGATAAACGTACTTGCCGTAGGCCTCGTCCAGGTCGGTGTCCAGCAGGCTCGAACCTGGGTGCAGCGCCAGGGCCGTGGCTTCCAGCTGATCGAAGGCGACAATTGTAACAGTGCCAGGCAATTTCAGTGGCTTGTCGGGGTCCACTGCTTGGGCCTGTGCCGCCGAGAAGGCGATGATACCGGCGGCGACCAGCGCTGTGAGGCGCTTCATGATAAGTCTCCGTTTCAGGATGTTTTTCCTACGCAGGCCACCGTACCCGCTGCAACTTAACTGAAACTGAATTGCCACCATGGCAATTTCCTCGCGCTCTTCTTCACCTATCACGCTGCGAGTTTTTCTATACTGCCCCGCTCGCTTCAAAAGAGACCGGTATGACAGCCATCCACATCAAATTCCCCGCCTTGACGCTCAAGGCCGGCAAACGCGCCTTCACGCGCATTCGCGAACAAGGCCTGGCGCCTGCGGATGTCGGCATTCTTCCCGGCGCCGCCGGTGGCCCCAAGGCGCTGGGCATCCAGGGCCTTGACCTGGCGCTGTTCGGCGATTGGTTGCCGCGTGCGCCACGCGAACGTGCGCTGATCGGCGCCTCCATCGGCTCCTGGCGGTTTGCCAGCGCCTGCCTGCCCGACCCAGTGCAAGGCCTGCTCGACCTTGGCCGCTTGTACAACGAACAGCGTTTTGCCAAAGGCGTGAGCATGGCCGAGGTCAGTCATAGCTGCCAGCGCATGCTCGATGACCTGTTCGCCGGCCGCGATGCGCGGGTGCTGGACAACCCCGACTATCGCCTGAACATCATGGTGGTCAAAAGCCACGGCCTGCTCGCCGATGACCACCGTGGGCGGCTCGGCCTGGGCCTGTCGTCGGTGATTGCCGACAACCTGCGCGGTCGCGCGCGGCTGTCGCGGCATTTCGAGCGGCTGATCATCCACGACCCACGCCAGGCGCCACCGGTGCATCCGCTCAAGGATTTCCCTTCGCGTTTCCTCGCGCTGGAGCTGGGCAACCTGCGCCAGGCACTGCTGGCATCCGGCTCGATCCCGATGGTTATGCAAGGCGTGCGCGACCTGCCCGGCGCAGGCGCCGGCACCTACCGCGACGGTGGCCTGCTGGACTATCACCTCGACCTGCCCTACCACGGCGACGACATCGTGCTGTACCCGCACTTCACCGACCGGGTCATCCCCGGCTGGTTCGACAAAGGCCTGCCGTGGCGGCGCAGCAATCAACAGGGTCTGCAGGATGTGTTGCTGCTCGCGCCATCCAAGGACTACCTGGCGCGCCTGCCCTACGGCAAGTTGCCGGACCGCAGCGACTTCAAGCGTTTCATGGGCGATGACCCGAGCCGCAACAAATACTGGCAGGCCGCGATGAGCGAGAGCCAACGCCTGGGCGATGAGTTCCTTCAATTGGCCGATAACGGCGGCCTGGGTGAGCGTTTGCAGCCACTTTGACGCGACACAGGCCTCTTGCAGAGGGGCGGTATGCCCGGCGAGGGATCAAACTGCTAAACTCGCCGCCTGCCAGATACCTGACCGAGCTGAAAATACTGTGGAAATCTTCAAAGATTCCACGGTAGCCTCCCACCTAAAACCCTCCCGTCTCAGAACCCTCCAAAAACCCCATAAAACCTAGACACTTGAGTATCACCGCGTACCACTCAATACCTTCCCAATGCCGTTTAGTTAGTACATCATTCAGTACATCGAAAATGCTTTTGAGAGGATGTACTAGTGGCACTTACGGACACAGCAGCCCGACAGGCCAAGCCTAAGGACAAGGCGTATACCCTCCCCGACTCTCTGGGGCTCTCGCTTTATGTGGCAAATAGCGGTATCAAGAGCTGGCACTTTCGCTTCACATGGCTTGGAAAACAGGCAAGAATTTCTTTTGGAACATACCCGGAAACGGGCCTAAAGGACGCGCGCGCTCTAAGAGACGAGGCGCGGGAAGACATTGCGCGCGGCGTAGATCCACGCGAATCGAGGAAGGAAAAAAAGGCAGGAATGATAGAGGCTTGCGGGCGAACGTTCCGCCGGGTGTATGACGAGTGGCTGGCATTCAGGAAAGGGAGCATATCTCCTGGAACCTATCGCATCATCAGCAACCTGATGGAGCTAGACGTGTTGCCGACATTCGGTGCCAGGCAGATCGACTCAATCAAGCGTTCCGATGTGATCAGCCTGATACGACGCATCGAGAAGCGAGGGTCTATCGTCACAGCCGTAAAAGTGCGGCAGCGGATGGGCCAGGTGTTCAGCTACGCCATCGCCACCGGTCTTATAGAAGCGAATCCAACAGCTGAAATGCACGCTGTAACCGAGAAAGGTGCCCAGAACAGACCTCACCCCTTCCTGCCTTTCAGCGAACTGCCTAAGACCATTGCCACAATCCAGCAGTGCGTATCAGGCCACCAGTTGCGGTCGGCGATCATGCTGATGATCTACACAGCCTCACGCCCGGGCGAAGTCCGGCACGCTGAGTGGTCTGAAATCGATCTTGATGCCGCGATCTGGACAACGCCGGCAGCGAAGATGAAGGCGCGGCGCGAGCACGCGGTGCCGCTACCAACACAGGCCGTCGAATTGCTGAAAGACATGCTACCCATAACCGGCGGGCTTAGGTATGTCTTCACTAATCGCAGCGATCCTACAGCACCGATCGGAACCAACTACGCCAACAACGTCATGGATCTATGCGGGTTGACGGGCAAACAATCACCCCACGGTTTCCGACATCTGTTTTCCACTGAGATGAACGGGCGCGGGTATAACCGGGATTGGATTGAGCGCCAACTTGCGCACGCAGACAGTAGCTTCATTCGTGACGTATACAACCACGCCGCATACCTGGAGCAACGCAGATCCATGATGCAGGAGTGGGCAGATCTTGTGACGCCAAATCCATAGCACCTCCTGCTGGGGACGGTAGCGACCCAAATTGTTGATTTTAAAACGCATTGTGATTACTTTAGGGTCGGCAAAAAAACCACCTCTTTGTGATTATGCAAACGGAAAAACGGGGGCTGTAGCGGGAGTTTTGCGCGCGTCCTGCTCCCGAATTCGCGCTATCCAAAAAAGCACCTATTGTGGAAGTGCAACTCTACTTTGCGTCACCAAGGAGATGGTTATGTCAAAATCAAACGGCGGAAAGGCAGGATCCAGTTCAGGAAAATCTGGCGGATCGAAAGCACCAGCGGTAGCTAACCTCCCGAGCACCACCGGGAAACCATCTGGAGGCGGACGCGGGAACGCGGCGCCTAAAGGCAAATAATTGACAATCTTCCGGTGCTCACTCAGAGCACCGGATCATGTAAGCACGCCACCATGTCAAGATGACCTCGAAACGCTCGCAGACAATTGACTCATAAGGAAAAATACACTTCTTATAAAGGTGCCAAACTCTCCATTTCACTCTATAAGAATCAATAACTTACAGTTGTATATTCCTACAGAGCTCACCCTCCCCGGCGTCCTGCCGAATGAACACAAACCACCAAAAGCCAAAGAAGTACGTGACACATCATGACCGCTTCCGGCCACGAGTGGATACTCAACATACCTCATAGCCACCATGGTGCAGAATGCCCTTCCAAAGAGCGGCGGCCCACTGCTTAGGTATTACACCCCTCGAAAATATCGTTATTACTCCTCTGCTTTATTCACAATATTTCCATCTTCATCTACTTGATACGGCGTATCAGCCTCTACTCCATTTTTTCCTGTGTTGACTACTTTGTTGGTATAGCGTTTCCCGTCCCAGCATCTGAAAATCAGTGTGGAGTTCTCCCCGCCAGTCAGCGTGGAGCCCAGGCTGCCGATGAGCCTGCTGCTGGCACCCGCTGTCAGAACGCTGTTCTTACCAGCAGTGAGCGTGCTTCGATCTCCAGCCATGAGCACACAATCGTCGCCAGCAGTCAGTTTGCTGCGATCTCCAGCGGTGAGATAACTGTTGCTGCCAGCCAATAGTTTGCTTCGGTCCCCCGCAGTCTGCGTGCTGTCTTTACCAGCAATAAGTTTGCTGCGCTCACCGGCCATCTGAATGCTGTGGGCGCCGGATATCAGCGTGCTGCGATAGCCAGCAGTTTGCGAGCTACCCTTGCCGGCGATCAGCATGCTTTTGTGCCCGGCAATTTGAGTGCTTTCATGGCCCGCAATCAGTGAACTCCGATGACTCGCAATCTGGTTGCTACCGTATCCGGCAGTCAGGCTACTGTGCATTCCGGACGTCAAGCTACTGCCATATCCCGCCGTCAGTACGCTACGAAGCCCGCTAATCAAAGTGCTCCCGTAACCCGCAGTCAAGAAACTGCGAATGCCACTGGTCAGTGTGCTGCCATAACCCGCGATCAGCGAACTGTCTTGGCCTGCCGTTCCTGTGCTCCCATAACCGGCGGTGAGCGTGCTGTCGCGCTCTGCCGTCTGCGTACTACCATAGCCCGCCGTTAACGTGCTCTCGTAGCCAGCGGTCTGGGTGCTGCCATAACCTGCGATCAATGAGCTGGAAAACCCAGCTGTTTCAGTACTGCCGTAGCCAGCGGTGAGCGTACTGCTGTCTTGAGCAGTCAGCGTACTGCCGTAGCCCGCAGTCAACGTGCTCTCGTAGCCTGCGATCTGCGTACTTCCATAACCTGCGACCAGTGAGCTGTCATAGCCTGCGGTAGACGTACTGCCATAACCAGTCGTCAAACTGCTGTTGTAGCCAGCAGTTTGAGTACTGCCGTACCCGGCGATCAAAGTACTGCTATAGCCAGCGGTCGAGGTACTGCCATAACCAGTGGTGAGCGAGCTTTCTTCCTGGGCAGTTTGGGTGCTGCCGTAGCCTGCAGTCAGTGTGCTTTTGTAGCCCGCCGTTTGAGTACTGCCGTACCCGGCGATCAAAGTACTGCTGTAACCAGCGGTCGAGGTACTGCCATAACCAGTGGTGAGCGAGCTTTCTTCCTGGGCAGTTTGGGTGCTCCCGTAGCCTGCGGTCAGTGTGCTTTTGTAGCCCGCCGTTTGAGTACTTCCGTAGCCAGCAATAAGTGAGCTTTCGTAGCCGGCTGTTGAAGTGCTGCCATAGCCCGTGGTCAGGGAGCTGTTGTCCTGGGCGGTTTGAGTACTGCCATAACCAGCAGTCAGGGTGCTTTCATAACCCGTTGTCTGGGTACTACCGTAACCTGCGATTAGAGAACTCTTGAAACCTGCTGTTGAAGTACTGCCATAGCCGGCCGTGAGCGAACTGCTTTCCTGAGCAGTCTGGGTACTACCATAGCCTGCTGTCAGAACACTCCGGTAACCAGCGGTTTGGGTGCTGCCATATCCGGCAATGAGTGTACTGTCATAGCCGGCTGTTGAGGTGCTGCCGTAACCCGCAGTGAGTGAGCTGCCTTCCTGAGCGGTCTGTGTACTGCCATAACCTGCTGTCAGTTTACTTTCATGACCCGCGGTCTGAGTACTCCCATAGCCTGCAATAAGAGAACTGTCCGGGCCAGCGGTCCCGGTACTGCCGTAGCCCGCAGTGAGTGAGCTGCCTTCCTGAGCGGTCTGTGTACTGCCATAACCTGCTGTCAGCTTACTTTCATGACCCGCGGTCTGAGTACTCCCATAGCCTGCAATAAGAGAACTGTCCGGGCCAGCGGTCCCGGTACTGCCGTAGCCAGCAGTGAGCGAACTCCCTTCCTGCGCCGTTTGTGTACTGCCGTAGCCCGCTGTAAGCACGCTGCCATGACCAGCAGTCTGTGTACTGCCATAGCCAGCGATCAGCGAACTGTCGGGGCCAGCGGTGCCCGTGCTGCCATAGCCTGCGGTGAGATCGCTACCTTCCTGAGCGGTTTGTGTGCTGCCATAACCCGCTGTCAGCGAGCTTTCCTCTCCAGCGGTCTGAGTACTGCCATAGCCGGCGATCAGTGAACTGTCGGAACCAGCGGTGCCCGTACTGCCGTAACCGGCGGTGAGATCGCTGCCTTCCTGAGCTGTCTGCGTGCTGCCATAACCCGCTGTTAGCGAGCTTTCCTCTCCAGCGGTCTGAGTACTGCCGTAGCCGGCGATCAGTGAACTGTCGGAACCAGAGGTGCCCGTACTGCCGTAACCGGCGGTGAGATCGCTGCCTTCCTGAGCGGTTTGCGTACTGCCATAACCCGCTGTTAGCGAGCTTTCTTCTCCAGCGGTTTGGGTGCTGCCGTAGCCGGCGATCAGTGAACTGTCGGAACCAGCGGTGCCCGTGCTGCCGTAGCCTGCGGTGAGATCGCTGCCTTCCTGAGCGGTTTGCGTACTGCCATAACCCGCTGTTAGCGAGCTTTCTCCTCCGGCAGTTTGAGTACTGCCGTAGCCGGCAATGATGGAGCTATCGGAACCAGAGGTGCCCGTACTGCCGTAACCGGCGGTGAGATCGCTGCCTTCCTGAGCTGTCTGCGTGCTGCCATAACCCGCTGTTAGCGAGCTTTCTTCTCCAGCGGTTTGGGTGCTACCGTAGCCAGCAATGATTGAACTGTCGGA
Organism: Pseudomonas sp. ArH3a; assembly: GCF_022648765.1. Lineage (NCBI taxonomy): Bacteria > Pseudomonadati > Pseudomonadota > Gammaproteobacteria > Pseudomonadales > Pseudomonadaceae > Pseudomonas > Pseudomonas sp. ArH3a. The sequence continues at coordinate 2,638,124 of NZ_CP080330.1, read as the reverse complement.
ACCTGAAGTTCCGGTACTCCCGTACCCCGCAATCAGGGTGCTTCGATCTCCAGCGGTTTCAGTACTGCCATAACCGGCGATGAGCTGACTCTGATTTGCGCCCGTGAGCGTACTGCCATAAACAGCTGTCTCTAGCGTTTTTAGCGCCTGATCTGTTGCCCCCGGCGGCCTGAAAGAGTCTTCGTTAATTTCCGGGCGCACTTCAGAAAAAGCAAATGGTTCAACCAGATCTGCTGAATATGACGCATAGTTTGAAACGTTACTCGAAATGTACCCTAATGCACTATTTCGTGTTCCGACATGAACCACTTCAGCACGGGGAAATTTAACGCACCCATCTATATCCAGACGAATAATATCGTCAATCGCAACTTCACAAACCACCCATCTAGCATCGGCTTGCATATTTAATTGGCTGCTCGCCCCCTTTCCCCAGAGCAAGCCGGACAGCCCATTTTCGAGCTTTCTCGTAGGCTCCCAAAATTTGCATTCCACAACACCCGAGACGGGCCAGACAAGGCCGCAGTGATCGCCCATGTTATTGGAGCAGGTGCGCAAAACTAAAACTTTTACATCATTCATCTCAACATCCTCGTGATATCTTTACTAAGAAATAGCGTCATTCGCTTATAAAAAATAGCACTTAAAGAACGTGAAATTACTATTTATAATCTCATGAAAGCCCGGACTTAAAGCCATTACAAAGCAATAACACCAAGCTCCTTCTTTTATCCAGACCTATGTGTCAGCCTATTGTAATTTTATAGGTTATAAATTACAGGCGATTGCGATCAGTCACTTTGACTTGAGAGACATAGAGGATCGAAGATCTTATTAAAAAGTCCTCAATAAATTCAATGCTCTGCCTCAACACCAATAAGCTTTTTGCAGATACTGCAAGTAGTAGCCATGACAGGCCGCTCTATGACCAACAATAAATATGATTTTATTGTTACCTAATATTATATAGAGTGGGCCGCTCTCACCTGGATGCAGGATCGACTCCTGCTCGCACATCAGAGCGCTAGCGTACTAGAGGAAAGATTGAGGGCGCATTTAAACAAAAGCAGGCCATCGCTAAGTCAGAATCTCGCACAGAGTGCGAACGGCTATAACGGGTCCGAAGGAGCTATTGGCGAGCGACTGCTTTTGGACGAGGGCGGACATTCATAATTTTGGAGCGGGGTTAGCAGTACCAAATGCTACGCTGTTCACTCTCTGGAGGAAAACCAATGCCGAACTCAGATTTGATCCCTTCCCTACTTTCAAAACTCTACGAAAACCAACTCGCCCTTGAGGCCTCCATCATGGAACTCTCGAATTGGGTTGAGCAGCGCGGCTCTGCTGATGTGGCAGAGAACATCCGCGGCGCGCTGCACACAATCGACGAGAACGAAGAGTTCATCAAGCTGACCCTAGCCGTCCTCATGACTCCTGACTGACCGCCTCTCGTCGCCTCAAATCGCGCCAAGGTCAAACCTCGATTACTGTGCATGCATACAGCAATCGGATTGCCTCAACATGCACCACATTGACGAAGACACCTCTGCGTGGCTTGGATGCCCTACGCCCCTGGAAATGTACAAGCACCAATGCTCTCTGCTCGAGGATGAACTTACCGAGACTCAGGCACTCCTGCGCAAGGCACGGAAGCCCTCTAACAACAACCGAACGACTGCCAGAGTATCGACGATGGTTTGCCTGGGGCTGGGCTAACCCGATCGTCGGATGGCTTCAACCTCCTGGCGTTTAGGCCGATAGCCTGGAGTAACAGCTATGCCTAGCTGTCTAAGAGATATAAAAAAATGTATGTCCGGACTATGAACCTTGCCCCAAGGTCTGCCGCTTTCTTCTCGCTCATTGTCTTGGTAGTTTTTGCTCTCGGCACCGTCGCCGTACTGCAAATGGGCAAGCTCCGAGATTCGGAGCAGGATGTAGAATCTAATTGGATGTCGAGCATCCTTGAGATTGGCAAGATGCAGACAGCCATCTTGCGCCTGCGCCTAGAAAGCGTGCGCATCACCGTGGTCACCGACGAACAACAGCGCCAAACCCGCATCGCTTCGTTGAGCAGCTACCGCAGCACGCTGCAGAACACTGTCAGCCAATACGTACCCTTGATTAGCGGGCCTGCAGAGGGTGAGATCTACAAGGTGGTAACCACTGGTTTGCAGCAGTATTTCCAGCTACTGGATGAACTGGAGCCGCTACTTAAAAAAGGTGAAAATGCCGCAGCCATTGCCATGATCGATACCCGCATAAGCCCGATGGTGAATGCGCTGCAGGACGAGCTTGGTAAACTCATGGGCTTTAACGAAGAGGGAGCCAAGCGTGCAGGCTTGGATGCCACCTCTACATACAGCCACGGTGTGACATTGGTGATCGGCCTGCTGGTGTTGACCATGATGCTCACCGCGTTGTTAGCTATGGTGTTGACACGTAGTATCACGGTGCCCATCAGCGATGCCCTGGCCGTCGCCGAACGAATCGCCGGCAGCGACCTGTCCCAGGAGATCGGGATCAGTGGCCGCGATGAAGCTGGTCGCCTGCTGGCAGCTCTTTCGAAGATGCAGAGCAACCTCCGAGAAACCATCGCCCGTATCGCCGACTCCTCCACCCAACTGGCCTCGGCCTCGGAAGAAATGACCGCGATGACCGAAGACGCCAGCCGCGGACTGGTGCGGCAGAGCGATGAGGTCAATCAGGCCGCTACAGCGGTGACCGAAATGAGCGCTGCGGTAGACGAGGTTGCGCGCAATGCCGAAGCAGCCGCCCAATCCTCCCGCGAGTCCATGGAATTCACTCGCTCGGGTATCGAGAACGTGGCACAGACTCTCAAAGCCATTGAAAGTCTGGCTGGCAACGTGGCCAGCACTGGGGACCAGGTCAAGGCCTTGTCCGGCAGGGCCCAGGACATCAGCAAGGTAGTCGAGGTGATTCGCGCGATTGCCGAGCAGACTAACCTGCTGGCGCTGAACGCGGCCATTGAAGCCGCCCGCGCCGGCGAGCAAGGCCGTGGCTTTGCAGTGGTGGCCGATGAAGTGCGGGCTCTGGCCCACCGTACCCAGCAGTCGACCCAGGAAATCGAACAAATGATCACCGCGATTCAGGCAGACTCGGCCCAAGCAGTGGGCGCCATGAACGTCAGCGCCCAGATGGCAAGTAGCTCAATCTCAGTAGCGCAAAGCGCCGACCTTTCTCTCAAACAGATCGCCGTGGCTATCAACCAGATCAACGAGCGCAACTTGCTGATCGCAACGGCCTCCGGAGAACAGGCGCAGGTGGCTCGCGAGGCCGACGAGAACCTGACCAGCATCCGAGAACTGTCGGTCCAGAGCTCGGCTGGCGCGAGTCAGACCGCCATCGCCTGCGGCGAGATGACCGCCCTTGCGATTGAACTGAATCGACTGGTGGCTCGCTTTAAGGTTTGACATAAGTCGTTTTCCTGGCCTCTGCTTGCCGTAGCGTATCCATTGAACAGGCTTTCTACTTCATAGACATCTTTTTCACCTGACACTTACAGGAAAAAGTGCAAAGTCGCGCCACTCATTTGAAGAGTTCCTTTTAGATCCGCACACAAGCGGGCTGATGAGATGGTCACCCCCAACACGCTGTGAGGGCTTCGCTTTCACGGGGTGTTTTGTTTTCGGAGGCCATCATCATGCTCACGTCTTGTGATAGAGCCATCCCTATGATGTCATCATAGGGCCCCCAAAGATCACCCCGCCTGTTTACTTAGCGATAGCCCTGACATACGCCTGGCAGGCCCGTAGCGCGATCACTGCGTTATCCCCGTCACCGGTGATGGCGATAATTCGTTGCGCATGCGCTGGGTCAAGTTGGGCTCGACGGGCTGCATGAACCACGCCGACGGCGCTGGCGGCCGTAGGCACGTTGCAACCACTGGCTGGATCCGCTGCGTCGAGAAGGACTGACAGCCGCACATCAGCAGTGGCAAGGCGATCGCGCAGTAGAGCTTGGTTACGTTGGGCATCGGACAGTTCTCGAGTGTGTCGTTGGTCCTGGGCGGCGAGCTGCTGCTCGGTGGCCAGGCGTTTGTCCTGCTCGGCCCTCTGCTGACTCCAAGCCTCGCCGATGATTAAGTCCAGCGCCTTCTGCTGAGCGGCACCCTGCTCTGCGAGTTGCTCGGCGAGAAGCTTGCCCATTCGCCAGTCTTGAACCTGCCAGGCGCCGCCAAAGCCGATGACAACAGCCAGCAGGATCGCCGCCAGGATCTGCCTGGATGTCATGCCAGCACCTTTGTCGCCCGCTTCCACAACTGCAGGCGATCTTCCAGCCCATTGATACCGCCATTGATACGGCGGGTGATCTTCACAAAATCGCCCGCGTCGGCCAGGGTATTAAGCGCTTTCGTTGACCAGAACCACGCCGCCGACATCGCGGCGTTCTGTGGCAGCTCGAGCAGCACCGGCTTATTGATCAGGTCAAGGCCCAGGGCTTCGCCGCACGCCGCGTAGTTCGCCCGACCGGTGATCTGAATCAGGCCGCGGCCACGGTACTTCGAGCCATCTCCCTTCACGGTGTTGCCCAGATCGGCGCGGTCTTCATAGCCGGCCTGCTGCGCCGTGGGGCCCCATATCTCGCGCACCCACCGAAAATGACCCGACTCATGCCCGACCTGGGCGATGAACGCAGCAATGCGCAGCTGCGTGACGACTCCGTACTTGGCCATGGCCGTATTCAGTACAGGAACAAAAACGCCGGCTTGGCGGCCGGCGTTCGGGAGGATCTCCAGCAACTGCTGCTCGGTGATCGGCATACTTTTCTCCAGGCAATAAAAAACCCGCTCAAGGCGGGCATCGGTGTTCGGGTTGCGATTAGGTCTCTGTGGCAGGCTCGGCAGTCACAACGTCGAGAGCCGCCTTGCGCTTTGCCTGGACCTCGTCAGGGATCGCGCGCTTGCGCTCGTACTTGGCGATCACTTGCCAGTCAGTCTCTTTAAGGTAGGCGACAGAATCGGTGTAGGCAATGTCGAAGTCCTTGTCATACTCGCGCTGAATCTGCTTTGCCTGGCTGAAGTCAATCATACTTTCTTGCTCTCCTTAACCACTGGAGCCGTGTCCGGGAATGGAACCTCGCCGCGCGTCACTTCGAGGACCGCAACCTCTTCAGGCGAGCGCACTTCGTCCGGCGTTTCCCATGAGCAAGGCAGCTTCATGGTTAGACTTATAACGCGGTCCACCTTGCTGATAGGCTGGTTAATGCTTATCCACTCGCACCCGACGGCGTCGGCGCTAATAGTGTGATTGTCTGGCATTGGCCCAAAGTCGAACTTCTCGCCATTTACCGTCAGGACATCGCTGGATACGCTGGCCTTCAGGGTTTTTTCGCTGATAACGGGGAGCAGGGTAATTCGCATCATTTTGTTTACTTCCAAGAGCCTATTACCGTGAGTGTGGCGACGCCGAAGAACTGAGCTGTCGGGCCGTTAATTATGGAATACGTCACCCGCGTGCCGTTGTCCATGTACGCGGAGTTAACGCCGGGGAACGCCCAAGAACCTGAAGGATGAAGGCGGACCAGTACGGAGGCTGTGACCGGGCTTACGAATGTTACGGGGCAGTCAACGCCTTGGTGCCTTTGCTCGCCTGGGGCGAAGTCTTCAGTGCGTGGCGCCCCGCCAGTCTGAGCTATCATTGTGCCGTTAAGGAACCGCCTTACCATCCATCCGCCGACAGACCGAACGTCCATGAGCCCTTGGTTAGATGTGTCGTCAAGGTTGCTAAGGACGTTACCCTTGGTAAAGACTTCATTGCCAGACGAGTAGTTACCCTGGCGCTTGCGCTTGATGAACATGCGATCGCTGTCGTGGTTCATCATTAGCATGATGCCTTCAGATGCGCCATTCTGCCCGGCAATGAATATGCCTTCGCCGTAGTCCATGCCGGGGATCATGTTGGCAGTCGTGTTGATCCCGTAGGAGAAGGCTTGCGTCTCACTGAAGTTATTGAGGCTTGCTACCCAAGGGTTAAACTGCTGCCCAAGGCCGAAGTCGCCCTGCTCGATAACCTTTTTCCAGGGGGTCCAGCCGCTTGATGCATGTCGCTGGCGATGATAGGTCGCATTAGGGGCAACAAAACTTACCGCCTCTTGAGAGCAATATGCCGCCCCGTTCTCGAACGTCCTAACAAACCAGTAGTCTTTTATCCCGCCCGACGTAACAGGGAGGTTCGCGCCGCCCTCGTTGAACTGCGCGATAAAGTTTCCACGAAGGTCGTTTGCGTTGGTGCCTGAAGGCATAATAACCGGCGTCGCCCAACCCCAGCCGCTTTTGGTCGTAGCATCAAGGCCCTGGTACAACTCCCGAGTCATAGCGTTGATCTTCATGCTCGCTGTTCTCGGCGGATCGCCGCCCAGACCTTGCGGCGGCATACCGAGGATAATTTCTTGTCTTGCCATGGTTTGCTCCAAGTTAAAATTGGCTTATCAGTGGCGCGAGTGTTGTCGCTTAGCCAAAGGGTGCCGGGGGGTACTCGCTGACATCAACGGCCAAGCATGTACTCGGCCCCTTGTTTAATTGCAGTAGCACGGACATCCCGGTACCGGGCCCGGTGGCGAATCCTACGCCCGCGAAGAACGCAGTTCGCCCGGCAACGCGGCTCCCAACAGCCCGCACCACACCCGCGACGGTACTGGTCTGGATTGTGTAGCGTGCGTGCGTGATGGCAATTGCCGCGTTGCTTACCTCTAGTGCTTGCGCCTGCCAGTTGCCGGCTGTATCCGAGCCGATGTCGAACTTCTGGCGTATCCTCATCACTGGCCAGGCTGCGTCGTACATGAGCTTGCCGGCCTCGGTGTAGGCCTGTATTCCGACCTTCCCTGGCGGGGCGTCCCACTGCGCGAATATCAAGAGCTCCACGTTGCCGGACGGCCTGGCCATCTCTGAAAAGAGCTTGATGGTCAGAGTATTGGCACTGGGGTTGATAACGTGACAAACGACACTGTCGCTCTTGATGAACACGAGCGGAAACCCGCTAAGCGGAAAATGTAGAGTTGTCTCAAATATGCCGCCGACAGCCGCGTTCGGCTGGGGTATGAACGATTCGCCAGCGATTGCCCGCCGATACTTCAGGATAAGGTTTTGATATGAGCTGTCGACGCTCACCTGGCCTTCAGGCCCATTCACGATTTGGGCGCCGCTAACCCAGACCATCACATCACCCCGTAATAAAGCGTGCCATTGCTCGGCTCGTAGTTCATATACCCGCTGGCCGCATCAGTTTCTCCAGTTCTGACAAATCGCCAGTTCAACTGCGTCCCGCTAAATGTCACCTCGGGTGGGAATGGACACGCGAAGTAGCCACGAGCCAGGTAGTAGTAAAACGGCGTACCACCACCGGCAAGATGCCCGATGCTCACTGTGCCCGCCTGGAAACGGTTAGCGTACCCGCCAGGTAATACAATCTCGATTGAGCCCAAGAACCTCCCGTAACGGGCGAGGATGTCAACCGACAGCCGCCCGTTCTCGTCAAAGGTTTGGGCGCCCGCTACGAACGCCATAGTGTTATTGCTCCCACATACCCGAGCGGAATCGAAGCGTCGCGCCTTGGTACGTTCTCATGCCCATGTTATCCATGGTGTTCGAGATGTTCCCGCGTTGGCCACGAACGATGAATTGACCCGTCACAAAGTTGATGTCTATTAATGGCTGCCCTTGGGCATCTACTGCCTCGGACTTAATAGACATACTCGCGATAATCTCTTGAATCAGCGCCTTATTGATGATTGCCTGACTGATAAACACTTGGTTGTTCTGAACGACGAACATGGGAACAACAGCGCCGCTTACTTCATCTACTACAGCAAAGCGCTGCGCAAAGATAAGGAACTCTGCCTGTTCGCCATCCGAGCCAAATGAAAATCCTGAAGCGACCTTCTTACCACCGACAACCGTTTCGGCCTTGAAGGTAACCATGGCTGAAACTTTGCCGTCGGTGGTGGCCTGGGCCTGGCTCGTCTGCTTGATCGCTGCTGTGTTTTCGCCCGAGACCGCCTGCACGGTTTCGATTTTCTCGCTCAGTGCCTTATCCGCATCGGCCAGCGCAGTGGTTTCAGACTTGAAGGCCGCCTCATTTTTGCCGACCTTGGCCCCCATCGTCGTAACCCTTTCAGCCAATGTCGAAGTTGCAGTCGCGGAAGCCCTCGCTACGTCGAGAATGCTCGCGGCGTTCTCCCCCACCTTGGCTTCCAGCAAGTCGGTCCTGACAGACTGTGCAAAATCCCGCTCAGCAATGGCCGACATCAGCGACCAGGCGCCAGCGGATGAAGTGCTGTCGCCGGCACTGCCCTCCTCCGAACCCGCCGAGTCGGGCTTAACCAGCACGTAAACGCCGTCCAGTTTCTCGGCCGTGGCCGTGATCTTCCCGTCGACCTCCTCAATAGAAGCCGTGTTCTTGCTGATCTCCAGGGCCATGGCTGCGTTGGTTTCGGCGATGGTGCCCAGATTGAACCAGTAATTGGCGTTCGGCGGTGCGGTGTCGACCGGTACCGCGGTGGTCGCCTGGAACAGCTGATGCCCTACCCGAACCATGTCGCCCTTGGCGTAAGTCTTTGTGGAGACATACTCCAGAGCATCGACCACTTCAGAGATCAGGGATTCCAGCTCTTGCTTGGCCTTGTCCAAGCGATCATTGACCGAGCCAGGCCCATCGCCAGTGATCATCTCGATCTCCTCGCGCAGGCTCTGGTAGAGCGCCCCCTTGCCGATCTTGTCCGCGAAATGCTTGTCGTACTCGGTCTGGTCCGCGCTGGCCCGACCATTCACAGCGCCGGTAACGGGAAAGAAAGGCCCGATGTTGCCAGTACGGTCGACCAAGCGAGCCCAGAAGAAGAAGCTCGCGCCCGCCAGGATGTTCTGCATTTCGTGCTTGGCCTGTGGGTAGCTGAAGTCGCTCAGTTTGATCGCGGTCGTCTGGTCCGGCGATTGGCTGTACCAGAGTTCCGTCCGCTGGGTGTCCTCGGCGCCGGGTGGGAATCCCCACTGAATGCCGATGCCGTAGACCAGGCTGGTGGTGGTCAAGAACGACACCGCCGGCGGAAGGCCGGTTTTGCCTTCGAGGTTGGTCAGGTTGGAGCTTTTCCAGATGGAAGAGATCTCGAAGGCGCTCACTGACCGAACCCGCGCCAGATAGGAGCCCGAGTAGATGCCGGTAATATCCACGCTGGTGGAGCCGGTGCGCTGCACCTTGATCCAGTTGCCGCTGTCCTTGCGCCACTCCACATCATAAGCAACCGCGCCATTCACAGCGGGCCACGAGATGTTCATAGTGCTGATGGCCAGGCCTTGGTCGATCGACACGCTCGACGTGATGGTCACGCTTGCCGGCGGCGGCACCACGGTGATCGGGATAACGCTGATCGGCCGTTCTTCCAGGCGCGCTCCGGTGTCGATGTGCGCAAACTTGCTCGGGTCGTACTGCACCGCCGAGATCTCGAACACACTAGGCTCTGGCCGGGCGACGCTGACCACGCGGTACAGTGGGATTGCCAGGTCGTCAGCATCCAGCGCCCACACCAGTTCAGGTTCGGGCGCCACGGAGTAAGCCACTGTCACGGTGATCTGGCGGCCGCTGACCAACTGCACGGTGCGGCCTTCACACTTTCCGTTTGGAAGGTTGAGGATCAGCCGGTCGCCGGGTTTGGCCTGGGTGTCTCGGTCCAGCTTAATGACCTTACCGTCCACCGCAGCGATACGCCCGCCCACTGGCCGGCCGGCCAGCAGTTCGTCAGCGATCGGGATCACGTAGCCCGGCAACGGAATACGGCCGTCCAAACCCACCTTGAAGGTAACGGCCCTGTCCTTCGAGTTCGTGAGCAGCGCCCACTTACCGCGGCGCTGAGCCTCAGACTCACGGGTGCATCCGATAGCACTGATCTCCAGCGGATTGTCGCCGTAACGCCGCTGTAGCTTCTGATCGGTGACAGCCGTGACGTCGGTGTCGTAGTTGTTCAGCGGGTTGTCGTAGCTGACCAGAGCGCGCGTATACCGGGTGCGCTCCGACGCGCTGGAGTAGGTGAACTTGCCATCGACCACGTTTGCCCGGGTATAGGCGAAGTCGAAGTCCGTGGCGCGCGGCATATCCGAAAGGGTGAACACCTGGCCCTGAGCCCAGTAGGTCATGCCCCGGTAGATAGCCGAGATGTCGCGCAGTAGCGACCAAGCGTCAGCTTTGCTCTGCAGGTTCAGGCTGCATATGAAGCGCGGCTCCTGGCCACCCTTCCCGTCCGGCACCAACTGGTCGCAGTACTGGGAGATTCGATACAGCTCCCACTTGTCCACCATCCATGGCTTGATGCGACGACCGAGGCCGAAGCGGTCGGCGGTGGTGATGTCGTAGGTCATCCAAACCGCGTTGTCGGTCCATGCCTGCTTGAAGGCGCCATCCCAAACGCCCGAGTAGGTGCGCGATACAGGGTCATAGTTGCTCGGCACCTGCATCTTCTTCAGCTTGGTCTCGACGGTAACGGCTGGGATACTGCGGAACTGCTCGGCTGAAAACTCAATGTAGAGCAGCGCGGTGTTCGGGTAACGGATCTTGGCGTCGATCACCTCTGTGAAGCCGGCAATCTGCATCGTATCGGAGATTTTGTTGTTGTTCTGGTTGGGCGTCAGGCGAGTGATGCGCATTAGCCAGCCGGTTGTCGCCCTAGGCAAATCGATTCGTCGGGTGCGCTCATAAAGGCTGGTGGTCTTTCCCGACACAGCCTCATTCAAAACTTCTCGATAAGCGCCGCCGTCGGTAGCCAGCTCAACCTTGTAGCCGATCGCGTAACCGTTGATGTTGCCACCGGCATCAACCGACTGGAGCGCCGGCCAGGCGAAGCGAACGCGCACAGCTGAAAGCTGCGTATTAGTGATCGCTCGGACCCACGGGGTGCCGCTGCGCAACTCAGTGCTGATCGTAGTCTCGTTCTCGACCGATGGAATGCCCTGGATGTACGGCTGATCTACCGCCCCGGTGCGCCACTCCCACTTCACGTTCGGGAAGTTCATGTTGCCCTGGGGGTCTTGCAGTGGCGTGTTGTCGAGGTAGATGTCTTGGGCGGTGGGCGTACCCTCGAACTCGCCCTCGCCCACCGCGATCAAAAGCTTCGCGATAGCGACAGAGCGAAGGCTGTCCGGAGCTTCGGTTGGTGTTTTTGGCTTCTCGGAACCACCCTTGGCGCCGTAGATGTCGACCTTTCGTGCTGCGCCCATGCTTTTCTCCAGGCAATAAAAAACCGCCTCATGGGCGGCTGCGGTGCTGCGAGTGATGTTTACATCTGATCTTCGGCGTAGATGGCGGCGCTGATAATAGCCCCGCCCACCCGGCGCTTGCCGTAGCAGAGCGGTACGGGGTTGCCTGACGCTGTCGTGTTCTTCGCGCTGCCGAAGGCGTAGCCGGGCGTATTCTCCGGCGCAGCGCTGGTCTTGAGGCCGCCAGCTTGGGGGCTGAGCATTTGGATTACACCGCCTAGCACCATCGAACCACCCATCATGATCAGGCCGGAACCGAAAGGTGCCATGGTGCCGAAACTGCCCCCGGTGATGACAAGGCCGACAACAATCAGTACGGCGCCGATTATGGTTTGCAACGCACCGCCGCGCTTGCTGCCGGTGATGACCGGTGCGATACGAATATCACCCTCACCCGCAAATCCAAGCTCCTTTTCCGCCAAATTCGTTTTGCCGCGAAAGACCGCGAACTCAATCCCTCTGGATTTCGCATTGGAAAGGAAACGCTCAAAGCCGGGTATTTGCACGCATAGCGCCTTCACCGCCTCAGCAGGAGTCTGCACGGCCATTCGAAAAGATCTACCAAACTGCCGGAGTTGCCCGTAAAGCATGATGGTGGTCATGGGCTGATAATTGATGGCAAGTGCCGCCATGTACTTTTCTCCAGGCAATAAAAAGGCCCGCCGAAACGAGCCTTGAACAATTTGATGTGCCGCTACAAGCAGCCTTGCAGCGCGGTCAGACGTTTATTGGCGATCCAATTACCCAACACGACGTAATATTTCACCTCGGAGCCTGAACCCTTGGGCTGGATATCAACGAAGTACTGAGAGCCATCAGTAAACACTGTGTATCCGGTATCTCGTCCCGGCTGAAGCGTGGCCCCTGGCGTGCCGCCGAAGATCGGCTGATTCTGCCATTCGTACTGAACGCATTTAGCCAACGCGGCGTCGGACTTTTTCGAGGTCAGTACCTTGTAGGGCCCTTCCTTGCGGGCTTCGTTCATCGTCGGCGCCATACACCCCGCAAGCATCGCCACCGCTACCGCCGCTATCAAAATTCGCATCTCGTTCCCTCTCTATTTTGGCGAGACTTTAGCATCCGTAAAAGGGCGCACAAAGCCAAAACGCCGACCGGGGTTCCAAGGCGATGTGTGCTGAGGCTTCATTGGCTGAACGGATACCCAGGTTCTTGCATAGCAACTCATCTGACCCATTAGACGGATCGTCTCGTATGGAACCTGGGAAGTGACTAAGTTGTGGGATGTGGCCACCAATCATTTGGCAATTGCCTTATGACTGACAGCTTGGAGATTACGACCCAGACGCAACCGCTCGATAGCACACGAACCCGGTGGTCGTTGTATTCAAATATGTCGTTGTGGTGCGCCACTCTCGGTTCGCCGAGCTTCAGCCTCAAAATATTGGAGTATTCCGATGCGAGCTGAGCGATCTTTCCATGATCCTCTTTGTACAGCGTCTCGGTGAGGTCTTTTAGTTCGCTCCCGATAAACAGCCGTATCTCCTCAATGAAATCATCGACGATGATGGCCTGGCCAGTCATATAATTCTTGCCGGAAAAGCTGAAGTAACCCTGCCGAGGAGCGATCTTACGAAGGCCAACGTTGACCGCCGCATCCTTGAACTCTCCGGCCGTCCAGAGATCTGGGGACTGGATGATCTGGCTGTAAAGCTGCCAAATATCCTCCGGAGTTGGGGCGTCTCGCCCATAAATCCGCATGTCGTTCCCTCTTTGGTTTGGCGGGACTGTAGCATTTCCGGCATCGAAATCTCTCAAGCAGTAACTTTGTCCAATGCGTCGTCGGTGCTGAAGGCTAGCGCTTCAGAGCATCACACTGCGCACGCAGGTCGCTGTCGGAGATAGAGCCGCAGCTACCGTTGTTGGTTTTGGCGTTACACAAATAGCGCTTATCACTGTCATCGATGCTATTGCAGCTACCTCCGTTAGTCTCAGCATTGCAGGCATAGCGCAAATCGCGGTCGGAGATCGAGTTGCAGCTTCCATGATTAGTCTTGGCATTGCAGTAATAACGCTGATCACTGTCGCTGATGCTATTGCAACTACTCCCATTGGTTTCCGCGTTACAGGTATAGCGCAGGTCGCTCGCGGAGATCGAGTTGCAACTACCATGGCCTTCCTTGGCTCTGCAGTAAGCGCGCTGGTCCGAATCGCCAATGCTGTCGCAGCCAGCAAAGGCATAGCCGCTAATCATCAGCAGCAGTACAAAAATCAATCTCATCGCTTTCTTCCTTGGTTTGCCGGGAATCCACCCGGTATCTTCGGCACCCTGGCGCTCTGCCCAGACGCATATCAAATTGACACTATCACAAGAAAAAGTTCCCTCGCATCTTCAGCAGTCTACCCGCTGTCCAGGCATCCAGCGTGGACGGAATGCCAGTAGCGATTCATCTAGAGCCAGTAGTAGCCTCCCCCCATTCAAAGCTGGCCAGGAGGGCCTATGTCGTCGCTGTTGTTCTACACGGATGAAAATGAAGCAATTGTTGTCACGGACACGTTGTTACATTACTCCGTCGACACGCCCCCAGGTTTCACAAGCAAAGCCATTTCGTTCCCTCACATGCGCATGATTATTGCCGCAACCGGATCGGCCCTTCTTTTCAGTCGATGGATCGGCCTTGTGAATAACCAAGGTTTTGCCCTCGATATAGATACTGTCAATGCTCATGCGCCCCAGGAGCTGCAAGCCCTCTGGAGCGAACTGAATTGCCATCTCCCCGCCCTCCGCGACCAATCTGCAACGATCTATCACTTCGGGATTTCCGACGACTCGGGAAAAGTCCATGGATTCGCTTACCGTTCTGGGTCGGACTTCAAATCCGAGCGTTTGGATTATGGGCTTGGCGTAAAGCCAGAGCTTATGGACAAAGCGGGAATAGACTGGAATTCCTTCCCGGCGTGTGCGCCCGAAATCATGCGTGCACAGTCGCGACAGGAGGACGAAAAGTCCAGGGATCGCGTTTACATAGGCGGCACGACTGAGGTCACTCATCTAACGAAAGACGGATTTTCGATTTATTCGCTGGGCAATTTGGACTGAGCGTCTTTGTGCCTGAGGATCAGGCGCGTACGGTCATGCCAGGGGCCACCAAAAACGATGATCTCGGACGGCCTGCCGTACAAGTGGTGCAGCAAGAATGGGCCGGGGCCGAAGGTGCCTGAGTCTTCGTCGGGCAGCGCCGGATCAGTGCCCAGGTAAATCCCGGCGTGGTTCGGGTGAACCGTCCGCCCTACGTGCATGACGATCAGGTCGCCGCGCTGCGGCCGGTCGACGCGGACAAAGCCGGCAGCCTCGTAGTGCTGCTCGTACAGGCTTGCGTTCTCCGCACTCTCCCACCAGCCATCGGTGCGCTGGAAGGCTTCGAACTCCAGGCCCCATTCGCGCTGATACCACTCGGCGCATATCGCCCAACAATCCCATACCCCATGAACAAACGGGCGCTTGAGCAACGGCGTGCTGCCAGTTGGTGTGACAGTCCTGAGATCTCCTTCCGGCCAGCTGAGTATGTGCCAGGGCAAGGCCGTGGCCTCACACATCGCTAGGTCATGCGGTGACGGCCTGCTGGTTGCGTCCGGGTGTGAGTGAACGATACCAATCACCTCGCCCAGGTCTTCCGCCGCAGCGTAATCCTCTGGATCAATACGGAACTCTTCGTTCGGCTCCGTGGCGGTGTTTCGGCACGGGAAGTACTTCTGCGCCCTGCCGACGGCAAGCAGCAGGCCGCAGCATTCACGCGGATACTCGGCCGCCGCGTGCGCCTGGATGGCCGCGATAATGTGCTTACGCATGATCAGCTCCTGCTCAAAAGCGAAACTGCGGGGAATCCACCGAAATTGAGTTCTTCGTTCTCACCGAAGCGCAACTTGCAGGACGACAAACAGCCCTTGCACTGGTCAAGTGCCGGGTCATCCGTGGGGTTGTCCTCATCGTCGAACATAGCCGCGCCGGTGTAGCCGCAGTCAGGCCCACGGTAACCATTGGTCATGGCCCAGTGGCAAAACGTCGTCATTTGCCTGCCAGGCAGTCCGTGGTTGTCGATCTCGCCCGGGGAAGAGAGCTCCCACACGACCGCCTCGCCGTCCTCGCTGGTTTTCTGGTCGATATACCAGATTTCCAGCGCCTCCTGGGTCGGGTCTGCGGTTGGGTTACCGTCAGGGAAGTTGGCTGCATCCAGGTACTGCGCCAGTGTCTCGCGAACAGTGAGCTTGAACTTCAGCAGGTCCTCGAACGCCAGGCACAGCGCTGTGACGCGCCCGTTGACGTTGCCGGCGGCGAAGGTTGGCCGAGAGGCGGTGCCGTCGCTGCTCGAGGAAATACCCTCAATCTGCACCGGCCAGGCGGCATACTCGGCGCCCTGCCACCAGATCGACTTGGCTGGCAGATCCTCTTCCGATCCCTCGTAAGCCAGCAATTCCTCCGGCGTGTGCGGAATGGCGTGGCCGTGGAAGCGCAGGTAATCCGCGCCGTACTCGGTCCCGTCAATTTCATACAGGCGAATTTCGCCGCCGGGCTCCAGTTTTTGGATGTCCGTGATCAGTGCCATGGGCGGTTATCTCAGGGGTGAAAGGTTTGCTGGAAGGTGGCGGTGATGGCGTAGACCTGGCCGCCACGGTGCACTGGCTTGTAGCCGTTGCACTTGTATAGGCCCAGCTCGCCGAGGGGCGGCTCCCAGAGGAAGCCCTTCGCCCCTTTGTGCCGGTCGAGGAAGGCCATGATGTCCTTGATGCGCCCCTCCAAGCCCGTGAAGGTCACCGGCCAGGATTGCGACCGGTTGTTGAGGCCATCCTCGACCGACTGCTCGTAGCCATCGCCAAACTGCTTGGAGCGGACGCGCTGGGCAATATCGCCCTCCGCGCCCTTCTCCG
The DNA here is from genome assembly GCF_022648765.1 of Pseudomonas sp. ArH3a. Classification (NCBI taxonomy): domain Bacteria; kingdom Pseudomonadati; phylum Pseudomonadota; class Gammaproteobacteria; order Pseudomonadales; family Pseudomonadaceae; genus Pseudomonas; species Pseudomonas sp. ArH3a. Next base: position 2,621,983 of record NZ_CP080330.1, on the reverse strand, counting down.
TCGCCCAGGTAAATCGTTCGATAGCCATCATCGCCCCTTGATTGCTTTGTTGATGACGCCACCCTGACCCATGTCCTTGTTGCGCATCTGCTGATACTTCTGCTCAACGAACGCGGCCAGCTCTTTGCCGAACAGGTCGTAGCCGGGTGCATCTGCACTCGATGACGCATTGCCGTCGCCATCGATATGCACCTCGACGTTGATCTGCGTTCCACCGGCCCCGCCGCCACCCATTGCCATTACGCCAAGCTTGCCGCTGGAAGTTCGGGTCAGTGGCATGATCGCCTCCTCTCCAGCCTCACCCATGACGCCAGTTTTGCCGTTCGCCATGCCGAAAGCCGTGGGCTTGCTGACGATGGAGTTGGTGAAGGCTCCGCCGTCGGCGAACATCTGAACGCCGCCCGACCAGGCACCGCCCAGGGCTTGCGGAAAGTACGAGCCGGAATAGCCGCCTGCAGAGGCGCCAAGGTTTGACGAGTTCGCCCCCGCGGAACCGGCGGCCAAGCCGTTACCGCCGCCGGCGGCGCTACCGACGAAGTAACTTGCCGCAGCGCCCACCAAGCTTCCCAGCAAAGCCGAACTGGCCTGGCGGGTTGCGATGCGCGCCATGTCGGCCAAGATCGACTTGGTGAAGTCTGCAAAGGAAAGCTTGCCAGTCATGGCGAAGTTGACGATTGAGTCTTCCATGGAACTGAAGGCGTTGCCGAACAGGCTTTTGGTCTGTCCGGCGATGTTCTGCGCCGAATCCAGGTAATTGGCCCAGGCTGCAGTTGCTCCATTGGTCCAGTCGCCCTGGGCGTTCTCCACATCGGCGTAGTTCTGCCGGATTTGGTCAGTGGCAGCCTTATTCGCATCGACGAGCGCCTGAGATTTACGTTTGAACTCTTCCTCCGACATATTGCGCGACGGATCGGAGCGTTGGTTTTCGAGGTTAAGCGCCTGCTGAGCAAACCGATCCTGCTGGCTGTTTAGTTCGCCGTTAAGCGCATTTTGCCGGTCACCCTGGCCCACGCCGAGCACCGCGCGCTGGCCGGCAAGCTCCAGGGCTCGCTGCTGCTGCCCAAGAGCCTGCACGTAAGAGCTTATCGCGCGCTCCTGCTTGGCTAGACGTCCGGTCTCGTTGGTGGCCAGCACTTCAAGCTGGCTATCAGCGTCCTTCTGCGCCTTGACCATCCCGGCTCGCGCGTCGGCGATCTTCTGGTCCAGCTGGATGCTTTGCGCGGCCGATGTGGTCTTCTTGCTCTTCGCAGCCTCCAACGTGCTGATCTCGGCCTCGTAGGCCGCCGTCACCTGATCGCGCTCGTTGCCGATCAGTGCTTGGCGCCGGAGCAGGTAGTCAGCCTCGGATACCAGCCCGGCCTTTTGCGCTGCATCCAGTTCTTTCTGGTAGTTCCTGTAGTCGGTAGCGATGGCCGCCAGGTTGTTCTTGGCGTCATTGAAGCCAGTCAAGTCAACCTGAGCCCCTGCCGCTTTCGGGGCCTTGAACTTGTCGTTGATGTTGGCAATATTTTTGTCGATAGCCGATTGATCGAGCCGAAAATCCTTCGGGTCAACCTTGCGAATATCGTCGAGCTGCCGCTTGTAATCCTTCAGCGCCTCGACGCGCTTCTCCTCATTCGTCCACGACGATTTGGTCAGCGCATCAATCTTGGTCATCGCTGAAACAGCAGAGCTCTGTGCTTTGGCCTGCTCACCTTCCCATTTGGCGATATCCGCCTGAGCGTCTCTCTGATCCTCCAGCATGTTTAACTGGTTGGTGTAGAAATCAATCATCACCTGCTTGTTTTGGAATCGGCCAACGGCGCCCGACTCAGCCATCGCGAGGTTCGACCGTGCATTCTCAATGTCGGCGTTGATATCAGAACGACCTACGTTACTGATGCTATCAAGAGCGCTGGACGTAGCCTGCCGGTGTAGCGATGTCCATGCCGTCATGCACCTTGCGCCCCGGCTTTAGCCTTCCCGCCTTTGTGAGGTTGGCCGGATCGCTACGCAGCGCGCTGTTGTGGTCATCGACAGCCTTGTTGTACTGGGTCGCCACAGCGTTCTGCGCCCAGATCTCCGGGTTACCCACGGGCGACATGCGGATCAGGCTGCTACCGACCTCAATGATGATCTCGCGCAGGCTTACATCGATTGCTTCGCTGGCCTGGGCGGCAAACTCGGCCAGGCTCAGGGCGAAGCTACCGGACTGGCCGGCGCCTGCCCGGCTCACGAACGCACCTGCAGCTCATACAAGATCGGCGTTCCGGCCGGGTTGACCTCTTTCAGCGGAGGTACGATTGACCATGTCCGCCCCTGAGCGACCACTTTGTCGAGCAGGCCCGGCACCCAGGCCAGAGCCTGCGCGGCTATCTTGAGTTTCTTATCGCCCTGCCGGATTAGGCTGTTGTTTTGGAATTCTTGGCCGGTAAAGTCGAGCAGGATGCCTTGGGCGATTTGCTCGACGGTTGCACTTGGCGCTTCGCCGCCGATATCAGGGTCATACTCGCCTGGCTCCGTCTTGCTAATGGTCACAGGCTGGCCGAACTCCGTGATCATCTCCAGAGCCATCACGGCCATTTCGTCGTAGAAGGTGGCCATGGTGGTCTCCGATGCGGCTATGCGCGGACCGCGAACAGCCCGCGCTTTTGTAGGTAGTCGGCAAACTGCGTTGCGCTTGGCCGATCCGGCGCCGCCGGCAACAGCCGGTTGCTGGTGTTAGGGATCGCTGCATATTGCCGCGTCACCGCCCCTTCAACTCGATCCAGCAGGACGGCGCCTTTGCGCTTTTCCACCGGGTCGATATCGTCCTGATGGATCTCCGCAGCCAGGGCCATCTGCCCGTACTGGATACGCGCGGGCAGGTAGTTGTTCGCCTTGATCTCATGATCCAGCAGCACTTCCCGGCGCGGCCAGGACAGGGCCTGTTCGCTATTCGTCTTGCGCCCCTTCCAGACCATGCCATCCATCGCCAAGGCGGCCCGGCGCAGCAACGCTTCCTGCTCAGGAATGCCTGCGGGGATGACCGTGCCGAATTTCACGGCATACATGGCCAGGTCCTCGGCGCTCGCGTAGCTTTCGGCGTCAGGCTTTCCGGTCCCATCCTCGATAATGAGTGTCATGCGTCAACTCGCTGGAATGGTTTGAAGATTGGCTGCCGGAACACCGACAGCCAGCAGTATTACTCCTTGGGAAGGTCGGCTACGAGCCGCTCCAGGGATTCTTTCGATGCGTTGGCCCGGTACTGGACCTTGGCCTCGTCGAGCCTTGCTTTCAGCGCCGCGACTTCATCAGCCTCATCAGCCGCCGGTGTGATGGCAGCCTTCTTCAGCACTTCAATCTCGCCGTGCAGTGAGTCGACGGTAGAAAGCAGGCCGTCACGTTCAGCGGTCAGATCGCCAACCGTGGTATGGATGGTGCCCAGCACTTCAAACAATCGCAACGCCAACTCGCCCGACTCGGGACGATGAGTCTCGCCAGCTTCTAGGCCATCAACCAGGATCTCGAGTGATCCATGTTCAGCACGCAAAGCCGCGATGACTTTGTCGAGTTCGGCCTGATTGGCGACACCAACAATCTGCGCCCGCTTGGCTTCCTTCACTGACACGTCGATGCCTGCCGCTTTGTACGCATCGACCACGCTCGGCCAATCGCCAATGACCAGCACGCTGGTCACGCCGGCTTCGGGCTTATCGAAGTGCTCTGGATTTCGGTAACGCTTCTCCGGGTCGAAGCCGCTCAGCTGGTTGCTGTAAGTCAGTTCCATGTGTTTCTCCAGGGCGGCCATCGCTGACCGCGCATTGAGTTTAAGGCTTAGTCGCCAGTGGCAGGAGGCGTTGCAGTCAGCTTGATCATCACGCCGGCGGTGACCTTGTTGCTGCCCGCGTGCTTGACCCAGTTGGCAGCGGAGCCGACGGCAGCCAGGGTTGGGTTAGAACCGCCAGTGGTGGCTTTCCAGCTGTAGCCCAGCACGTCGATGTTCACGGTGCCTTCAGCGCGGTAGCCGATGCTCAGGTTTTCTTCGTCGTTCACTTCGTAGGAACGGAAGCCCGGGGCCTGCGACTCGGTGATGGTTACGGCGTTTGGCAGCAGGCCGAAGATCACATCCGCCGGCGCGGTGTCGGTCACCAGTACAGGCTTGCCCAGGGTGCCCGGCAGGCCGCCGTAGATCACAACGCCAGCTTCTTCGTAGATCTTGTTGGTGATGGCTTCGTCGACGATGTCGAAGTAGGCGCTGGAGTGCATGACCCACAGCGCAATCCGGCCGAACTTGTCGCCGAACTTTCGCATTCCACGGGTCAGGGTCTTCTTACCGTCGGTTTCGATATTGGCCGAAACCACCATGTCAGCGTTGGAGCCGATCGCGGCACGCAGACCAGCAGTAGCGTACTGGATGAAACCTTCCAGGGTCGCGTCAGCCACGTCGGCACCGACGATCTGAGAGAACTCCTCGACCGGACGGCCACGGCGCTTGAACGCCTCTTCAGTGGTCTGATACGGGCCGTACTTCCATGGAGCTTTGACGCCAACAGCTTCGCCGGCGGAGATCTTCTTGGCAGTTACCTTGCCGTCAGAGTTGACGTCGCGGTGTTCCAGCGAGCCGTTCAGCTTGTAGAGCGCACGCTTGCGGAAGTCGCCTTCGATCAGTTCGTTGTCCAGCACCATCGCGCCGTTGGACGATGCGTTGAACACATCCAGGTTGTCCTGGACGCGCTCCAGGTATGCGGTTTGCGCCTCATCGTTGTAGATGATCAGGTCGCTGTTTGCGGTTGTAGCCATGGGTCAATCCCCTTATTTGGGCAATGCGAGATATGCGGTTTGGCCGTGCTTGCGCTGGAAATCGCGCTTCTGCTCGGAGGTCATTTCGGAGCGCTTGAATGCAGCCTTGCCGCCACCCCCGCCCGGGGCAAATGTTCCCGAAGCCCTTGGCCACAGGTGAGGTGCGCTTTCACGCAGAGATTCCGCCCATTCGAGCGGAGTCAAAGGGGTCTTGCCGTCTTTACCGAGGATGACCTGGCCGGATTCATCAACGGCGACTGCATCGCCATCTTCGTTGAGGGTGAACACGCCTTTGGCGCGCAGGATGATGTCGTCGGTTGCTTCTGGCAGAGCGCCGGCTTTCAGCGCTGCACCACGCACCGAGTCGCCCAGGACTTTGCCCTGGAACTTGGCAGCGAAGGACTCAGCCTTCTCTGCGCGCTCGCTGATGGTCTTCAACTGCTTGTCGTAGTCGCCACGAAGGCGCTCGGTGCGGCGGTTGAAGACTTCATCCACCTTGCCCTCGGTCAGCAGCTTGGTTTCTTCGTCCTGGCCCGCACGACTGAGCAGGCCTTTGACGGCGTCAATGTCGATGCCTTCAAACTGCGTTTCGAACTGGGTCAGCTTGCCGGAGGTTTCCTTCAGCTTACCCAGCAATTCCGAGTTCTTGGTTTTCAAACCCGAAACGGATGCTTCAACGGCAGTCGCGATAGCGGCCTTGATTGCCGGGTTTTCCAGGTCGATTTCGTTTTCTTCTGCCACGTTGATACACCCCTTGGGTATGTTTCGCCCACTTTGCAGGCATAAAAAAACCCGCATGAGCGGGCTTGTATGTGTGTCTGGATTAACCAGGCGAGAATCGGTAAGTGAAAGGTGCCAGACGCTCTATGCGCACGAGATCACCTTCTTTCAGCATGTACTTATCCAAGAAGGCAGTCACAAATCGGGCTTTTCTCTGCTGGAATATTTTTTTGTCGAAAACAATAAAGTCCTCAACGGTTTCTATGTCGCCGTATATCACATACGCCTTTTGAATTGAGGGCTCCGCTTTCTTCGTCCCTCCTACAATGCTTGCCTCGAACCAATCAAAGATGTCCGACAACGAAATGTAGTTACGTTTAGCGTTGGTTTGAAGCCTGATAACCCTGAAACTCATAGCGATAACCCTCGAAATGGATCAGCTATGGTTTCAAGCGGAGATAGGCAATTCAATACTTTTAAACTCAATAAAAAACAAAGAGTTGCTCTAAATCCTCGCTTTTTGGTAAGCCAAGGGCTCAAGCTTTTTCATCTGCGCTAGATTCAGCGGCGCGAAATTGCGATCAAGCTGAAGCTCGGCGAAGCGCTCGACAGTCAGCCCGCCCTCACGGAACAGCTTGGCCCTGAAGGGGCCGATGGCAACGTCCTGGAACCCAGCTGGCTGCTGCTGAAGCCAGCGGTAGTAATCGAGGTCGGCACTCACCTGCTGGCCGCCATTGGCACCCACGGAGGCACGCGTAGCACCCTTTGCGAACATCGCGCTGAGCCTCGTTAGCAGAATGAAGGTGGTTCGGCAGTTCGGGTGGAACGGAGGCCTTGGGCCTGATTCAACCGGAAACCTGCGGCAATCCAAGGAGCGGCATTGCTGGCTGGTCTTGCTGTCCAGTGTGGCAACGATTTGGATCTCGGACACGATGTCCGTGTTGGCCTTGGCCACCTCCATGCGCGCCTGGGACGACACATGCTGAATCGCGGTGTGCACGACCGTGCTGGCATTGCGGCTGGTGGTAGCCAGGATACCGTCTTTGTACCCTGCCGCCTTGGTGCCACGAATGTTGCGGATTATCTGGAAGTTCGTCTGCCCTTCGAAGAAGCCCTGCCGAATTGTGCCGGTGACGCGCTCACGCTCTGCGCCGGTCCACCCCTTAATGAACGACTTCAGCAGCTTCCCGCCGCCTGTGCCGCGCACGCTGAGCGGGTTGGTCAGAACTGCAGTACGGATTGCAGCTGCAGTCGGCGCGACCACATCAAGCGACACGCCAACCGGCGCCGATCTGGCAAGGCTGGTCGCCTCAAACTCTGCCTCGTAGTTGGCAATGTCCACCAGGTCGAGGTTCAGTTGCGCGCTGTAGCGATCGAAGATGCCCAACAACAGGCTATCGACCTCTTTCAGCAATGCCTCCAAACGTTTGACGTTGTACTCGGTCAGATCCGACTGAGTTAGACGGTCCCGGATCGAGCGGTCAATCTCCTTGAGAAATGGAGCGAACTTGCCCACCTCTCCGGCCTTTAGCTTTTCGAGGAAGACGGCGTGCCGGATGGTTGCGTCAAGTATTGCTTGGTTCGCCGCCATCTACTTTGTCCTCGTCGTCCAGGCCCAGGCCATCGCCCTGCTCTTCCAGCTCGCCGTCGATCTGTTGGTCGGTGCGCTCCGGCGCGATCAGTCCAAGCTTGCGCAGGTAAGCCCGCAAGTCAGCCTTGGCGAATCCGCCGTTCTGCCACAAGCCAACCAAGGCCGTGATCATCTGCGGATCAGCAGTGAGCTCGACGAACTCCTGATTAACTTGGTAGGCGACCTTCTTGTCGGCGACGCCCATGTAGGCGCAGCACCACATGATTGCCCGGGTGTATGCCTCGCTCACGTTGGCCACGCAGCCAGCCAGCACCGAAGTGGATGCCGACTGATCGCCTCGGGACTCGGTAGCGGTCTTGGTGGCAAGTGAAGCAACCACCATTCGCGCGCCCAGCTCGATCATCATCTGGTTCTTGTCGGCCATGGCCTCTTTGACCAGGGTGTTCGGTAGCGGTTGCGCATAGGCGAAGGCCCCGCCGGCAGGAAGCAGCATTGGCGCCCGGGAACCGACGTAAATGCCGTTTTTCTCCATGTGATCGCGCCAGTTCTCATCAAGCCCGGAGATATAGGGCTGAGCCTGCCCGCACCAGAAAACACTATCTTCGTAGTCGGCACTGTTCCTGTAATGGCCCAGGTTGATCATGGCGATGTCGTAGAGCGGAGACTCGTCGATAGTTGGGTCGTTGTTCTGTGCACCGACGAAAGTGAATGGAATCTCCTTGAGACGTCCGGTCACTCCTTCCGGCCTGAATTCTTCGGTGACCGCCAGTGGCCCACCACCTTTCGGCCCAGACCGGCGCCAAACACGACAAACGAAACCATCATCCTCAAGCGCGAGCTCCCGATACTGCTCGGCTGTCTTGTAGCCAAACCCGTCCGGAATCTCCGGAGACTCGCGCAGCACCACCAGCGTCAGCACGCTGTGACCGTTCACCATGCCGGTGCGCCAGTTAATAATGTCCTCGGCGCAGTAGGAAAGGATTACAGAGTGACCGCCGATGCCGTCGTCCTGGTGATAGTCGACGTACAGGCCGTGGCGGCCAGCTTCAAGCACCTTCTCAAGCGTGCCTTGTGAATGCTGATAAATGCTCACACCGGAGCCGTTGGCGTTGTCCTGCAGGTATTCCAGCTTCTTCGGCACCGCGAGCGTTGGATCTTTGTGGAAGGCCAGACCGAGCAGCCCATTACGGGTGTGCCCGGTGGCGTTCTTGAACACCGCCCGCTCACGGTAAGCCCGATTCCGGTCTTCGTTCTCCGGCGACTTGTCGTGTCCGTTGATGTACGGCAGCCGATCGACAACCCGGTGCTGGCCCGCGCAGACGTCGCGAACGGTTGCCCAGCGGTCCAAAACTGCCGTGTATTCCGCCCGTTTGAAGGAGACGTCGTTGCTCATCGGGCGTATCCCATTTTGATAGAAGTGACGATCGCTTTGATCGGATAGCGCTTGGCGATGAAGTAGCCGGCGGCGTCGTTCATATGGTCGTGACCCTTTTTCGGATCTTTGTCCGGCTCGCCCTTGTCGGTGTAGGTCTGTCGCTCAAGACACAGGGTGAGCTGAGGGCATTGATCGATGTTGACCTTCAGTCGTCGCTCGCCGTAGGCGTTCAGGAACATGGCGTTCACCGAGTTCACCCGGTCTTTCACGCCTGGGTTTGTGGAGTCGACTATCACCGTGAATTTTGCTTTCTTCAGCAGCGACAAATCGGACTCGCTTGCGTTTTTGCTGCTGGTGTTCTGTCCGCTGGCGTCGGGATAGACCGCCACCGAGTGCCCAGGGAACCGTGTCTGGATCTTCTCGATCATCTCCGGCGTGTCCCGAACACCGTGAAACTCATCCAGGGCCATCGGCAGATCGTTACGCACGACATAGACGACAGCCGCCATTTTCATGACGTTGAAGTCCATACCGATGTGCAACGCCTCGCCCGATTTGATTCGCTCGCTGGTTCGGCACTCGTCGCGATTGAACGTGTAGTAGACGACGCCCGCGTAGTTCTCAAAGCCAGCTTCGTACTCTTGCCGGAAGGTGCGCGGGTCCATCTTGCGGCGGGCAGCTTCAAGCTCTTCAGAAGGAACGTTGCCGCCTTGTAACGAGGTGTACTGCCAGCTCTTGTGATCCGGCTCGCCGCCTGGTTTACCGTCCAAATAAGTGTCGTAGCAGTGGTTGAAGCCCTTCGGAGTGCCAATGCGCAGCGCATGGCCGCCCTTGCGCATACCAACGCCTGGAATCTGGTACTGACAAGTCGATAGCATCGGCCGCAACACTTCTTCCCACGCCGCCCACGGGCAGTCTGCCCATTCATCCACCAGGACGAAGAACAAACCGGAGCCCCGCAGGTTGTCGTAGTTGTCGAGCCCCACCACGCGCATGACGTGGCCGGACTTGAGGGTGATTGAGCACTCCGTCTCATTCGGGCGGTGCGCGCGCCATGCCTCGGGAATGGCCTGCTTCAAGCGCCGCCAGAACACCCGCTTGGCCTGCTTGAACGTCGGCGCGCCATACCAGATCTCGTCCTCAACGCTCACGCCCCACTCCGCAGCCAGACGTGCAGCGCGGCGCATCTCGGCCTTGCCTAAGAACGTCTTGCCGAACCGCCGGCCACATACCGCATCGCGGAAGCGGGCCTCAGGCTGGAAGCCCCAACAGTAAATGTTCGCCTGCTTGGGCGTCAGTTTTACCGGTGGGTCAAAGGTACGGGGTAGCGGGGACATTCTCATCAGGCTCCAAGGTGTACTCAGCAACGGCGTGCTGCTGGTCCGCTTGGGAGCCCAGAGGTTTCTCAGGTTCGATGCGACGATTCACGTAGACATCGCCCACCTCTTTGGCGGCCTGCTCGTACAACTGAGCGGTCAGCGCCAGGTTGCGCATACTCTCGGCCTTCTCCGCCATTCGCCCCAGGCCACGAAGCCGATAGGCGCGGTTGGCGATGGGGATCTCGGCGGTTTCTTCGCGAAAGCGCTTTCGAGTGTCGTGAAACAAGGTCGCCCACTTCACTGCAAGCCCCTTTCCGGCCGACTTGGTGGGGTCATGCGTCTCCACCTGCTGGCGGCTCACCACAACCCCGTATTCGTTCTTGACGGCTTCCACCACCTGGGATGGCGTGTCAAAGCACGCAAGCGCCTGAACGATGAAGCTCTTCACCTCATTTTTCAGGGCTGCCATAAATTCTCATCCGTCTAGAGCCTGTCAAGAATCAGGCCGATCTCAGCAGACAGGTTCCGCAGGCCCTCGCAATGTTCAATTTCCCCACCTCAGCAGGACTGTTTGCTGCATCCACCAACGCTTGAACGTCAGGGCTTGCACCATAGCGGCGGACCACACCGACGAACTCTTCGACGTCATGGCCCTGCAGCTTGATCTTCGGGGCGCCGTCTTGGGTGAATGCTGGTTGACCGTATTTGTCGGTCGCGTGAGCCAGGTGGTACAGCTCGTGTTCGATCAGGCCGCAGAACTCAAGGTCACTGCACTGGGCGCAGTAGTCAGCAGCCAGCGTGATGATGAAGGCCGGCACATCGCCGAACCAATCACGCATCTGTTGCTCCATCCGGGCTTTCTGCCAGCCGCCGGCGCGGAACGCTACCTGTTCGGCCTGGCCCAGGACTGTTCTGCCCTGCTTGTTGAAGCTCGACGACGCCCACATGACCCGGATGTCTGCATCCAGTAGGTGGGCATGGTCTTCGTTGTGAATGCTGCCGGTGTCGGCAAGGATCTCGGCTTGGAGCCATTCCAGCGCCTCAGGCGCGGGTGTCAGGCGAACACCGACGTCGGATAGATCGGAAAGCTCAAGCAATGACTCTGGAGGGTATGGCCTCATCTGCGCGCCTCCACATGATAGGCTCACTTAATTGCGTTTTTCACTAGAAGGCACATCAAGGTTTAACCCACTCTTTCCAGGAGACAAAGTGCGTGATTGATTTTAATCAGCAACTCAACAAAGCAGGATTGCAACTAGCAGCTTCTATGATGTTACTGGCAAATAGGGCGCGCGCTACCGAGACAGCAATAGAAATGGCTCGCCAGCATAAGGAGATAGCGGCAACCGAACTCGCTCAGTCTGGCTACTTGCTGCAGCTTATGAAGGAGGTAGATAAAGCTCGTGACCCTGAGGAATTCCTAGCCAGTTTAAATCCGGTAAAGAGTCTGCTAATACCACACAGCGACAAAGCAAAAAATATCATCGTTCCAAGCGAAGACACCATCGCTCTATGCTTAAAGCTTTACGGTATCTAGCTCTGAGTAACCTCGCGCCACGATTTGGCACATTCGAAAACGTGGCGCGGATGAGCCGGGTATAATCCGCCAAATTTGATTTTTTCGAGACTTCAAACCCATGCACGGACGCCTGTATCTCATCGCGTTATTTCTCGCTGGCCCAGCAATGGCTGCGGAGCCCTCCCGCTACAGCTACGACGAAGCCCCAACTGACGGCTACATGCACGCCGTCAGGTATCAGCAAGCCAAACTGGCTTGTGAATCGCTGCCTGATGACCTTGAAGCGGACTATGCGAAAGCCATGCGCCTTACCAAAGAAGCCAACCCCGAATTTGAGCGAACTTACGCCAAAGGTTTAACGGCAAATCTCAGGTGGCGCAAACCCGCAACGCCCGAACAGCAGCAGTTGAAGTGCGACCAAAGCCAGCATGCTTTGCGTGTGACGGTAAGCCTCGCCCGCCAGTGGTTTCCAGGGGGATGGTAGACGCTCGTATTTTTTGCTCCGCCACTCGGTACTACCGGGTGCATTGTCACATTGCAGACAGTGCTCACAGCTCAGCGCCCAGCACAGCCAGGCCTTGGCTCGCTGCCAGTACGTGATCACGACCTTGCGCATTCGAGTGTGTGGCTCGAACTAATCAACCTTGCTGCTTGGAAGCTTGAAGTCCGTCACACGATCGGCAATGGTCCGGATCTTCTCCACTCCAAGGAAGCCAACCCAGCCACCTGCAAAGGTGGCCATGCTCTGTGGCAGGCCGAAGAAGTCCAGGCCGCTGATGATGGTTAACGTAAGACCGCCACAGATCGCCCCCTCCACCAGCATCTGGCGCCGGGTGCCGCCACCGTAGGTGATGCGCAGGACGGCCATGGCGCAAGAAAGCGCAGCTGCATAGAGGATCGGCGAATGCTGGCTCAACCACGCAAGCGCTATCGCCCATGTGTCTGGTTTATCTGGCATGTTGGACATCTCGGTTCCTCCCCGTCAGGGAGTTGGGAGTACAGCAGGCCATGACCTGCGAATTTGAATCAGCCCCAACAGCACTCCCAGCTCAGAGCGATGGGTGTGGCGGGGCCGAAAACGAAAAAGCCCCGCACGGTGGCAGGGCTTTGAATGGGTGCGCGACCTAGGCCGCGCGGTATTGCTGGGTGTCGCTTACGCTACGGTGCCATCCGCATTCAGGCTATCCCACGACAATTTGGTGGGCAGGACGTAGTTCTGAATGTTGTAGAGATAGACACCAAGCCCCGCTGGCACAGCCAAATCGTTGTAGGTCAGGATAGTTGGGACAACTTCCTGCAGAGCCCTATCGTCCATGTCTTTAGCGGTAGGAACCTTTGGCCCGAAAGCCATGGTACCGACACCGTAAAAAGATCGAAGGATGATCCCATTCACATTATCTGCCGGGGAAATCAGAACAGTAATGGCATTAACAACGCCGTTAATGGTCTGGTTTTTGAATTTTTTACCAAGTTCGCGTACAGGCATTTCTGTTCACCTATTGAGTCGAATGATTTGTCGCGGAGGAATCCGCTTTCATGTCGCTCAAAGGCGATAGGGAGAGGCTCTAGGCCTTGCATTGTTCGGAGCTCGCAGATACGAAGCTCCGGAACGAGGTCACACGGTACTGAACCGAAAGCGCAGTTTAGGCAACAGTACCGTCGGCGTTGAGGTAGTCCCAGGTAACATTGATCAACTGGTTGTAAGTGTTCGCCAACTTGATATAGACACCGAGGCCTGCTGGAACCAAGAACGGCTCAGTGCGTCCGGCCGTAGAGAATGCGGTAATTTTGCTGGTGTCATAGTTATCAACTGGCGGCGTCGTCCCGAGTACCACAGTGCCCCCACTGAGAGCCAGAGTGCGCAAAATCAAGCCATGAGCATTCTGCTCTGGGCCCACAAGCTTATACGGGCCAAACATGCCGTTAACGCTGACGCTTACGAAAGTCTTGCCGATTGTTTGAATGTCCATTTTTCCACCTATTGAGTCGAATGATTGGTCGCGGAGGATTCCGCACTCATGTCGCTCAAAGGCGATTGCTCGAGGCTCGTGGCCTTCACATGATTCAACGTCCCGCATCGGGAACATTTGATCTGGAGCTCTGTAAACCCACCCGTGCGGGCGAGAAGTCTTTTGCAGTTACCGCATCTGAATTCTTTCAACATCTGCAAATTCCTTTTGCTGAATCGCCCTTTCCGTGGGCAATAAAAAACCCGACGCGATGGCCGGGTTTTCTTGAATTTCCATTGCACGTTGCCGAAGGCAAAATACTAACTGTGGGGAAATAATGCCCTCAGCCGTGCGGGAAGTCAAGCGGCCTCTTTCATCTTGTAAATTATCCCGCCAATTGGGCTCAGTGCTTTGGCGTCGATGTCGTAGCAGGCATCGAAGCAGAGCTGCACAAAAGGCTCCCAATCCCTCCCCCAAGCTGCTGAGGAGAGCTTGATGCCGTACTCACCTTCCACCCATGCACGAAAGATCTCTGGCTTGATGAGCGGATCAGGGTTGGAAGACTGCCCCCCTTGGTGCATGTACCGATACCGGCGAAAGACACCCTTGGCGACGTAAGCGGCACGCTCACGCTTGCTGGCGGTCATGCGCTCTACCCGCGAGCACGCCAGGTTGAAAACCGCCTCTTCCGCCTCCTCCCGATCATCATCGCTCGGCTCTGCCGCGTACATGGCGTTGCCGAAGGCTCGCAACTGGTAGTGGAGACGCGCTATCGCCGACTGGATATGGCCGGCCAAAGCACCGTGCACTGCATGATTTGCCGTAGGCCCCCGTTCGCTGCTCTGCACCACCACCCCAAGTTCCGCGGCATCTGAGGACTGACCCGGCGCAGGGTTGTAGTTGCAGTCATGCCACGCCTGGCGCGCTGAATTGATCTTCATGCTGCAGCCCTCTTCAGTTCTCTTGTCTTAGCCCGGTAGTAGGCTTTGATGCCCTTGATCTGCTCGACGGAGTACTTGCGCACGCTCTGGTCAGCTTCCAGGACGTCGACGGCCTCCTGGCCGATGCGCGCGATAAGGCCGATCCGGTAATCCACGGCATTGCCCGAAAGGAATCGGTTGTCCTGCTTGCTCTGGGCGTGGCAATTGCGCTCGTCGAAGCGCAGGTGCGGCGCGGAGCCGACGCTGCGGTAGTGGCCGGCATCGACTGCGTTGCCGCTCCAGTCCAAGGGCTTGCCGCTGGAGATGCAGAGGTGGCCGGCGGCCTGGTCCCGAGTGCGGATGTATTCGTTGAACGCCTGCTGAGCCTCGCGCATGTGTTCGCCGCGGCTCTTCAGCTTCTCCTTGCGGATCTTGATCTCGCGGCGCTCGACTTGGGCAAGCGACTTGCGGGCCTTCGCCTGGTTCAAGTCCTTGATGGCCAGGCCGCACTTCGGGCTACATACGGCCTGCCCCAGGCGCTGCGGCGGGAAGCTGATGCCGCATGCCGGGTTCTTGCACTTCTTCGGTTTTGGTTGCTTGGCGATCATGCAGCCTCCTTGCTGAGTAGATCAGTGAAAACCACACCTTGGCCTGTGAAATAGGCAGCGATGCGGTCGGTGTAATGGATGCCCTGGGCACGGTTGAACAGGCTGGTCACAGGGAAGCCGTCAGGGCCGAACAAATGACACTCCCCCATCATGGCCAGCTTCGTTTCGTAGGGTAGATGCCGCATGACCCGGTACCACTCAGCCTGAAACCCTGCGTCCTCATTCAGCAGGATCTGCACGCCGAAGTGCAGCTTGCAGTAGCGCCGGGCGTCGGCCGGGTCGCCGATCTGGGTCATCTCGGCAATGCGCTTGTACATCCCGAACCACAGCCGGTTCTGGTCCAGCGTTCGGTCCTTGCCCGGGCGCAGGGTCACGACGACATACTTATTGTCTTTGTACATGGCGCTGATTTTGGTGATGACTTCGGAGAGCTTGGCCTGGCAGTTGACGCTGATCTTGTCCGTCATTGCGCCGCCCTCTTCGCTTCCAGATCCTGGGCCTGCTTAATCAGCAGCGCGCGGCGATCCGCCAACTCATTGGCCGCTTCAATCCGCATTTCGTCCTTTCTCTCGGCGCTGGCCTTCCGCATTTCCAGCATCGAGCTCTTCACAATCTCGAGCTTTGCGCGCAGCAGCGGCTTTGGCTGGGTAACGGTGCCTGTGAGCAATCCAGCAATGGCGCGGCCATCCTCGGTAACTGGAACAATGCTCAGGTCAGCCAAGTACTTCTGGCCGTGCTCTTGGGGAATACGCTTCAGCTCCACAGCCTTGGTGACGGCCTGGACGCGGCGGTTGGAGTCGAAACCCACGGACACGTGCCAATTGACCGGTTTCGCATCCTCGCGGGCCTGGCCCACGAACCTTTGGTAGGCGTCGATGAACGCCATGCGCGCACCGATTTTGTCGCCGCCATCCAAGATGGGTTTCGCGGCTGCCAGGGCCAGCTGGATTTCATCAGTCAGCACCACGGTTTCGAATTCATCGTTGGTGGTCATGGCTATGGCCCAGGCCTCGTCCTTGCCCGGGCGCCCGTCGGAGGACTGGACGCGGTGCAGGATGTCAGCCATCGCCAGCTTGCCCTTCACCTCGAAGCGGCAGGCCTTCAATGCGGCTTTGACGACCGGCACCGGGTAGGCGCAAAGATCTTCGGCCATCATTGCGGCAGTGCCTGGGTTCATTTCCTGGCCCATAGCCTCGGCGGTGGCGCAGATGGCAGCGGCCAGCCCAGCAACCTGCTGGTCGTTCATTTCAGAGGTATTCATTGCGGTCACCTGCTTGGCGTTTGGCCAGAACCATCTGGGCGGCCTGCTCGGCGGCGGAGAGGTTTGCCTCAGTCCGTTCCATCTGGCGGGCGGTTGTGCCGTTGACGCGCTGTCCGGTCACCCACTGGGTGTGATAGCTCTCGGCGTTGGCCAGCAGTTCGTTGAGGCTGTGGCACTTGCGCAACACAGCGGCATCGCCGGTTTTCAGGAAGTGGGCGGCAACGTGGTGGGCTACGTCGGCGCCCAGGCGGTCGACCAGTTGGCCGAGTTGGCCGCCGACCTTGGCATTCCACACAGGCCAGGCGCTGTAGCGTTTGCGGTAAGCCATGGCGTAGTTCGCCCAGACCTTGAAGGTTTTGCAGGTCTGGTCTTTGGGGCCAGGCATGTCGGCGGGGATTTCAACCCGTGGAGCGTCGGCGCGATCAACCACCAGCACCAAGCCGCGGGACTGAGCCGGCTTGCCGGTGGCGTCCTGCAAATCCTGACTGGTGTCCTGATCTGTACCCTGATGATTGGTATCCTGATTTGTCGGAGATTTATCCGACCCTTGCCCGGATTTTTTTCCGACCTTGCTCGGAGATTTATCCGAGGTAGATCGGATATTTTTCCGACCCTTGTTGTTTGGCGGGGTCGGATATTTTTCCGACCCATCGAGCTTCTGGTTCCACTCGATCGCCTTCTCTGTGAGGCGGAAAAGCGTGATGTTCGAAGTGCTGGAAAGCTCAATCAAGCCGGCCTCTTCTAGGGCCTTCAGCATGCGATAAGCAGTGTCCGGCTTATCAGTGAGCAGCGGCAGCTCCTCGATGATCTTGGCCTTGCTCAGCGCGAAGAAGATCCCGTCATCGGTCTTGATTGGCTTGGTCCAGCTCGGGCAGCCGTAGACGAAGGCGAAAAGCAGGGCTTGCTGAGAATTCAGCCCCCACTCCAGCGCCTTCACCTGGTTAATCGTGACGGTGTATTGCATGTCAGGCCTTCCCGACCTTAGCGGCCAATTCAAGGAAGCGATCCACGTACCAGTGAGGCTGCGTCTCGCGGGGGCATTGAGGGCTGGTGAGGTTCTTCCCGTAGGCCATGCCCTTCTCGGTCACGGACCAGAAGTCCACCATTTCCTGCTTGGAGTTTTTGCGCTGTAGCACCTTGAGGAAACCGTGGGCCTCGAGTTCTAGGTTGAAGGCGCGAGCCGTGCTTGCGATGGCGTGATCTTTGATCAGGGCGGTGATTGCCTTGGTCGGCATCGAAGAACCACCAGCAGCGTCAGGAGCGGCGTCCACGGCATAGACTGGAAGGAATTTGGCATCCAAGCCGTTGTTGGCGGCGATCTTGGCCAGCATCAGCATCTTGCTGGAGTTCGCAGGCTTCAATAGGCGGTCAAAGCATTCCAGAATGGCCAGCTCGCCGACGATCTTGGAGTTGTTCGGGCCCTGGGCGGAAAACGAGCCGGTCTTGCGAATGCTCGGCAAGACCTGGCCCACCACCCACTCTTCGAACTTCTCGGCGGCCGGAAGCTTGGACCTCATCACCAGCCGGTAAAGGTCGCGCTCCGGGATAATGGTCATGAAGCCACCACCCTGTTTCGGGGTAGTGGACGCAGCCTTGCAGTGACGGGACACGGCGTTCTCTGGCTTGGAGTAGCCGAGGGCGTCGGCGACATCGCGCGCGATAAACCATGGATCGCCGAGCTTGTCGGTAATGACCCGGATTGCGGCGCCGTCGAAGTCGAACGGGATCACTGCTGAATTGCGCGCCACGTTTTCAGATTGCGAAAAACGTGGCGCGAGATTGGTAGAGCTATTGATATGTGGCGGGGTTTGCATATAATCGGCCTCACAAAGTGTTATCGAATTAGCCGACCTCGACCGTCGGCTTTTTTGTGCCTGTAATTCAGCGCCGAAGCACCAACTCCCCACTCTGGTCCCCGCTTCCCCTCTCTTAAAAGCCACTGGATAAAACTCCAGCGACTTCAGGTTTCTTACTTCGCAGACTGTCAGGGCCGATACTGGGTACATGGGCAGCAGGGTTCGCCTGTCAGGCGGCTTGGTCTTTCTTTGTCGCCTTGAACTTTCCCTTGGAAAGAACCTGGATCTGGTACTGCCGGGATTCGGGAATCGTTTCCCCCCACATGGTCACGGCGCTTGGACGGATGCCCAAAGCGAGTGCCAGCTTCGTCTTGCTGCCGAAGAATTCGGCGACTTCATGCGTATTCATTGCGCATCCTCGTTCGAGACTGTCGCAATTTAAGCATGCTTAATTTATGACATCAACGGTGTTTTACACCTACTGCATGCTTAAATTCAGTTAACTTAATATTGAGTCCATGGAAAGACACGAACGCATCGCCCGCGCCATACAGGTCAGCGGTAAAAAGAAAGGGGAAATTGCATCGCTTTGCGGCGTTGCTAATTCGGCCGTCACTCAATGGATTACCGGTGAGAGCAAAAGCCTCAGGCCGGAGAACCTTTACGCCCTGGCGAAAGCGACCGGCTTCCGAGCTGAGTGGCTGGCCATTGGCGAGGGTGATGAGCGGGAGGCTTCTGAATCGAACATTTCCCCAGCTGCCCAGCCAACAAAATCATTCCGGTACCCGGTTGTGAGCTGGGTTGCCGCCGGCGCCTGGGCGGAAGCAGTGGAGCCCTACCCGGCTGGAATCTCGGACACCTACGAGTTTTCGGAGTACGACTCCAAGGGCCCGGCGTTCTGGCTGACAGTCAAAGGTGACTCGATGACAGCGCCCGCTGGCCAGAGCATCACCGAAGGCACGCTGATCCTTGTGGACACAGAGGCTGAGGCTGCACCAGGTAAGCTGGTCGTGGCCAAGCTACCGGACAGCAATGAAGCCACATTCAAGAAGCTGGTGAGCGACGGCGGCCGGCTGTTCCTGAAGCCGCTGAATCCAAGCTACCCCATCGAGGCCGTCGACGAGAACTGCCGGATCGTGGGCGTGGTTGTGCAGGCGCTGCAGAAGTTTTACTGATGCCATCCGCCCTTGGAAAGCCATCAACCTCTTGGCGAGAGCAAAGCTTCTGGAGCAAGGTGTGGACCTGTGCCCTGCTGGCGCTCATGGTGGTTTTCACAACCGAAGCTGGCGTTTGGCCGGACGGCAGCTCATCCAACCGCAAGCGGGTTTTCAGTCCTGGCTTCGTTGTACTCTGCACCATCGTGGCTGCGGTTGAGCTGGTAGCGCTGAATCACTTCTATGGTGTGCATGGATGAGGTGCAGGCGGGAAGGAATGTGCGATCGACGCCTAGGTAGGCTTCGTGCGCTCCGCCGGGTGACATAGTGGTTTCAACTGAACCAAAAAAAGGAAGCGCGCTCATTTGAGGCTCGTGAATTATAGGAGCAGGGAATGGCGCAAGCCGGCAAGATTCCGTACACAGATGCCATGGCGGCAATTTCCGTCCCAAAATCCTGGGCTGGAGCCAAGACCATTATCTGGAAGTCCCAGGGCGGGAAAGGGTTTCCAGCGTCCCACAAGTGTCGCATCCCTATATCGATTAAAGATGTCGTCCAAGAGGGCTACTTCCTAGATATTTTCCATAAGTACAGTGACTTCCACGGAGTGCCGGATAAGGTATCAATGACCTTTGTTGCTGGTGGCGCCAGGCTGCTGGCCCTTGACGAAAATGGTCCAAGCGAACACGTCAACACTATCGGAAAGGGCATGCCGCATTATGGGAAAAATGCGGACCATCCTCATGTGCACGTGCCAGTCCCTGAAGGATCTTCAGGATACGCAGAGCCCATTGATCGGACCGACATTCAGGCGTTATGGCGTATCTTCCTAGAGCGTGCCAATATTTCAGGGGCGCCACCTTTTACGTTGCCGCCGCGACAGCCGCAATCAGAAAGCGGGCAAATGGACTTACTATGAACTGTGCAGACATCAGCAGGCAGCTGGGCTTTCGTTGCCGTCATATCAACGATGGACTGGCCTACATTCAATCCCCTCTCAAGCTTTCCTTCGACGGCATGGCTATAGGCGCGTTCGTTCAGGATATTGGGCGCGGACTAGTTCGCATAAGTGATAATTCCGACATTTTGTTCACTGCTATGACTCATGGGATAGCCCCAGACCAAAGGCGCTCCAAGAAATTCGGAGATATCGCCAAGCTGAGTGGAATGTCCTTATCTGATAATGGCGAGCTTCACACTGTCTGCCCTGAGGGCGAGGCAGGTTTTCAGATAGCTAGATTCATTGAGGCCGCCTCCAGAATCGGTGACGCCTGCAGCGATTTGCTCGTAATTCAAACGCCCAAATTCCAGCGGAAGGTCGGATCCATCTTGTCGCGCATTTATAAAGACCGCTTACGACGAGATTTTATTTTGGCAGGGGCTAGCGGACATCAGCTTTCCTTTCCTTTTGTGCTAAACCCAGGAACCGCAAATCAGATGGTCATCCAAACTATCTCCGCCGGATCTGCTGGAAAACCAAACTGGGCAAGTATCTATGGAGCCGTCGGCAAGATGGGCGATCTGAAAAATTCTGGCGACAATACCAAGCGCACCGTTATCCTGGAGCGTGGCGAAGATGAGTCCACTCAGCAAGCCATGGTTGCTTTAGCCGAAACCGCATCGATTGTGGTCTTCGAGGGAAATAGCGAGAAGCTCTACGCAGCGCTACAGGCCGCCTGATCAAGTTTTAGATGCAGAAGCCCGGCCCAGCGCCGGGCTTCTTGTTTCTGGCAAGCGCCCTGCTCTTCTATGGTGGCGCCCTCTGATCGCAATGGAAGCAACGAAGAATGGACTCATGGAAGACACTGGCGATCGCCGTATTGGCATCGGTCAGCACGCAGGCCGTATCAGGTGATGGCGCCAACCCTATCGCTGCCGCGATATTTCTCACAATTTCCGCGCCAACCATTTTAATTGGGGCGACCACATCCCTCACGACCGAGCCGCCGAAGGTTTTCAAGTCAGCCAAGACGGACGCCCTGGCGTTCATTGGTTCTGATGGAGAGATTCGCGGCGCCCAGTTTGAGCAAGCCTCCAGGTACTACCGCTCGACCAGCGCACCGCCGCTGATGTCAGATACGCAACTGGCCCGGTCGATCGCGACATCCTACTGAGAGATTGGCTGGGAATTTCCATATCTACTTGGATTGACAACTCCGACGAAGTCTACGACGAGCTCAGCGGTGCGCAAAGATGGCCTCTAGGACGCGTGACAATTTTTTCATTTCACCTACGCTCACAACTGCAGGCATTGCTCATTAACTGAGGAAAGGAAAATGAAGGTATTGACCCGGCTTTTCTGTGCATCTATTGGTGCGTCCTTAGTATTAACTGTTCCGGCGCGCGCGGATTATGTTCTCTATTTAGCAGGTATGCCGCTTACCTGCGCTAACTACGCCGGAACCCCCGTGGATTTTAGCTTCGACACATCTCTCGCTGACGTCGGTATGGCATTTACCGGAGCGACGCCGCCAAGAGTTGTGTTTAATCCTATAGTCATGAATAGTTATTCACCGCTGATGCAACTTTTTTGGTGGGGCCATGAATGCGCGCATCACAACGTCGGGGGGAACGAGAGTGCAGCAGATTGTTTCGCTATCAAAAGCATGAAAAATCGCGGCATGAGTCCCGTAGGTCTTAATGAGCTACAGGCTCAGGTGTTAGCACTTGCTGGAGACGGGAGCGGACATTTACCAGGGCCTCTCAGGGCTACGCATTTCGCCGCATGCTACTACTCGTTGTGACAAACAAAGCCACGAATTCAACCCATGAGTGTCATCCCACCTGACGCAAGCCTTTGACATCAATTTCAAGCCCGCCAAACGCGGGCCTTTTCATGCCTAACGGAATGCATTTAGCATGAAATATGCATTTGTGCATGAAACTTCCTACCACCCTCTTGCCAAGATATGTCAGCACCAATACTGTTGATGCATACAGTGTTCGCAAGGAGCGAAGCATGAATCAGACACCCTACTCCGTATCAAAACCACGAAATTCCTACGAGCTTGTTGGCCGCCGCCTGCAACGCATAATTGCCTCCCCCAGAGTGCAGAGAATTCAATTGGTTGAGGTTTCCAGGCGCGAGGATGAAAGCCCTGAAGCCTGGCACCAGGTCATCCAAGACATTGGCGATACCGCCGGGATAAGGGTCGAGCATCTGGAAGACGGAGCCGTCAGGATCAGTTGGCGCGAGTACTGCGACGCATAAAGGAGCCCGCCAAAGAGCGGGTTTTTTAACGACTTAAATTTCAGCATTCTGAATTATTTATTTCAGCATGCTTGACACTTTAATTTCAGCTTGCTTAAATTCAACTCAAGCCAGCAACGCACACCGCCGGCGAGCAGCGAGAGCTGCGCCGCTCTTTAACAGTCAGCGCAATACAGAAATACCAACAGACCGCATTGCCTCTACCGGCGACCGGCGATCAGACGGGTCAGATAGCCCGCCCACGACAGGAACACCCTGTACGGCTGATCGAGAGCGAAACGCTCGAACCGTGCGAATGACCCGGAAAGCAATGCGCCCCGCGAATCCCAGCGGTAGAAGGGAGGCTCAACTGAACAGAATTAGCGGTCCCGATAGCCTCGGCTGGGAACGCCGGACCTCATGCACCCTGCCCCACTCAGCCAGGGCATTCAGAGCTGTAGCGTGCATGTTGTAAGGACCTGTGATCCATGGCGAACAGATGCTGTTTGACGCTGTGAGTAGGAAGCTCGAAGCCCACACCGAAGACGACCGGCCTGCCCTGTAATCAGCAGCGGGCAACGGGCCACACCGCTGACGCAACAACCCCGGCCTGACGCCAGTAGCGAGGTCGGGGGTTTCACCGATAGTCCTTGGCAGCAGGGACTAACGGGAAACCAACCGAGGGTCACCACGATGGAAGCAACAATCATCAACGGTTCATGGAAGGGTCACCTCGGACGTGGCCTTGCGCCGCGAGAGCTTCAGTTTCTGCTTTGGATTGCCCAGGGATTTACTTCGAAAGAGATCGCCCGGGAAGCAGGCATCGAAGCCGGCACCGTCAAGAAACGCCTGACCAATGCAATGTACAAACTGGGCGTGACGAAGCGCACTGCTTTGGTGGCCGAGGCCATGAAGCGCCAGATCATCACGCCGGTGTGCTTTGTGCTGGCGGCGCTGATCGCCATGCACTCGATGATCAGTGACGACTCGCTGCGTCGTGATCGCCGGGCGCCGGAAAGGCGGATAGCTCAGGTGCGGATGGTGCGCCGGGCTGAGTGCGCTGAATTGACTGTATGAACTGATGCTACCGGTTTTGCCGAGAGCTTAATAGCTGCTGGCATGTATCAGCCATCTCCGGGAGGGATACAGCCACATCAGACAGAACGCGGTACATCTCATGCTCGTCCGGAAACGGGTACACATCGAGGTTGAGAGCGATCTGAATCTTGCGTAGATCTGTGCCTTCAACAAGCCAGCGCTCGACGGTTCGAGTCATCGCTGAGCCGTTGTCATTAGTCTGCCAGGCAAGAAAGTCGAAGAGCCGGGCCACCTGCATGAAAGGGATCGAATCGGGAATATCGGCAAAAAGCCGATCAGCCAAATTTTCCTCCCCAAACTCAACCACTACTGCATGGACAGCCCCGAACGCCTCAGTGTATTCGGGCTCGCTGCTCTCTGCTGCGATCACGTTTAACGCCCTTTCAACAACCTGATGCATAGCAAGTCCCTGCTCCGAAGAGGAGTGTCGATGCTACCAGCCTTCAGCGCTACGGGCTAAAAAACCAGAGCCAAGGCAGCTGGGAAAGCCCTGCCCCCCCCCCCCTTCCCCACCTCTATTACGTCAGCACTCCACCCGCGCCCATCGGCAACCAGCGGGAGGCATGAGAGTTGACGAATACAGGTGAACAACCCGCCACTTTGGAGGCGACCATGTCAGCACTACGCAAGGCTCAGTTTGAGCACGACGAACAACTGCCGCCTCCGGTGAGCGAAATGTCACAGCAATTAGCCCGCACGGAATGGCTGTACAACGCAGCCGAAGAGCTGGCCAGAGGTGGCAGCATGATGTTCAAGCGCCACTTGCACCCCCCGCAAGGCGTCACGGCCTACCAGTTCGCACTGGCTGTCGATGAGTACGCCATCAACCTACTTGCCGACTGCGGCGTCGACGCTCCAGCCCTGGGCTACTTACTGATCGCAGGGGTGGCAGGTTCAAGGGTGAAATCGGAAGCACTGGAGCTACTCGGACGGAGCGACCACCCACTTGGGAAGCTCGGCGAGATTGCCGAACGACTACTTCAGCCTCTGGCTGATGACGCTCTGATCGCCCAAGCCGAGGACAGCGAACTGTGAGCCCGTACGTTGAGATCGATAAAGCGCTGTTTGCTCTTGAAGATCCAGACAAGCCCTTAATCGACGAAACCCTCACTGAAGGCTTGATCGTCCGCCACTTCACTTCGGGCGCCATCAACGCAGAAGAATTCCACTGGTATAGCGCCCGCCTGCTGGATGTCAGCCGGCGGCGTAAGGAGATTCAATGAGTACCGCACCAGTTAAATCCCTGATCGATGAGCAGCTCGAGGACATCAGCGCTCACAACCTGCGCGAGGCCTACAGCCTTGCCGAACGGCGCGGCTTCTTCGGGGCACCGGTTGAGCAATACGCAGAACCTGGCTACGGCGGTCGAGTGCTCCAGGTCCTGCGATACCGGGTTCAGCAACAAGATCAACAACAGTGCTGATCAGCCTTTGCCCTTGTTATTGTTTTTCGCACTGCCCTGCCGCGCTTTGAATTTCGGATTGGATTTGCAGATCACGTAGATCCGGCCACGGCGCATAACGATCTGACAGTCGCGGTGACGATTTTTCGCTTCTTTGAGTGAGGACAGCACTTTCATAGGTGAGGCTCCTTGCGTCGAATTGATATGTTATTACGTATCTTAAATGCGAATAAGAACGTTTACCACCTTTTATTTCCCCCACCCCTTTCATCGCTGCGAGCATCGCGGCAAGGAATCCCCATGTCCGCAGTAATGAAGCAGGACGACAACACGCCTGCGATGTCGGAGGCCGCACTCGTCGAAGTGCTGAGCAGCAGCCTCTACCCCGGCGCAGAAAAGAACTCTGTAGTGATGGTGTTGGCTTACTGCCAGGCCGCGCACCTGGACCCAATGTTGAAGCCGGTGCACATCGTTCCGATCTGGAACTCGAAGACCAAAAAAATGCAGGACACGGTGATGCCCGGCATCGGCCTTTACCGCATCCAGGCGGCGCGCACCGGTCAATACGCTGGAATCAGCGAGCCTGAATATGGCCCTCCAGTAACCGCAAAGCTGAGCGGCGTTGAAGTCACCTACCCCGAATGGTGTCGCGTGACAGTCAAGCGGCAGATGAGCAACGGCCTGGTTGCCGAATACACGGCCAATGAGCGCTGGCTTGAGAACTACGCGACATCGAGCAAGGACACCGCCGCACCCAACGCAATGTGGAAGCGTCGAGCATTTGCCCAGCTCGCCAAGTGCGCCGAGGCCCAAGCCCTGCGCAAAGCATTCCCTGAAGTCGGATCTGCGCCAACGGCCGACGAGATGGAAGGCAAAACATTCGAGGAAGCGGCCAAAGATGTTTCACCGGCGCGCCAGGCCCCACCAGAACCGGACGCCAAGCCTGCCTATCCCGACGAACTGCTGGCTGAAAACATCGAAAAGTGGCAGCCGCTGATCGACGCCGGTCGCACTAGTCCGGATCACATCATTTCCAATGTCATCAGCAAGTACTCATTGCGCGATGA
Source organism: Pseudomonas sp. ArH3a (assembly GCF_022648765.1). Lineage (NCBI taxonomy): Bacteria > Pseudomonadati > Pseudomonadota > Gammaproteobacteria > Pseudomonadales > Pseudomonadaceae > Pseudomonas > Pseudomonas sp. ArH3a. Next base: position 2,596,253 of record NZ_CP080330.1, on the reverse strand, counting down.
CCAGATCGAAACCATCACCAACCTCAAAGCCCTCGATGGAGACGCAGCATGAAAATTCACAACGTAGCTCAAGGCTCTGCCGAGTGGCTTGCCCTCCGCGCCCAGTTCCGCACCGCCTCAGAAGCCCCAGCAATGATGGGCGCCTCGAAGTACCAAACCCGGACCGACTTGCTCGCAGCCAAAAAGACCGGCATCACGCCCGATGTCACGCCTTCTCAGCAGTTCATCTTCGACAAAGGCCACGCGACCGAAGCCATGGCTCGCCCGCTGGCCGAAGCACTGATCGGCGAAGAGCTTTATCCGATTGTTGCTACCGAGGGCAACCTGCTGGCCTCCATGGACGGCGCCACAATGCTCGGCGAGACGCTGTTCGAGCACAAGCTGTGGAATGAGTCGGTGGTGGCCCAGGTGAAAGCTGGCGACCTGGCTCCGCACTACTACTGGCAGCTTGAGCAGCAACTCCTGGTCAGCGGCGCTGAGCGGGTCATCTTCGTTTGCTCGGATGGCACGCCGGAGAACTTCGTGCATATGGAGTACCGGCCTGTCGCCGGGCGCGCGGCCCAGTTGATCGAAGGCTGGAAACAGTTCGAGGCAGACCTGGCCAACTTCGAGATGGCCGACACTCCTTCGATCGTCGTCGGCAAGGCACCTGATGAGCTGCCAGCCCTACGAATCGAGCTGACAGGCATGGTCACCGCCAGCAATCTGAGAGTGTTTGAAGACTCGGCGCTGGCCGTCATCGACTCGGTGAAAACCACTCTTTCCACGGACCAAGACTTCGCCGATGCGAAGAAGGCGGTCAAGTGGTGCAGTGATGTCGAAGACGCCGTGTCGGTCGCCAAGAAACAAGCCCTGTCGCAGACCCAAAGCATCGACGAGTTGTTTTCGTCGCTGGATCGCATCAGCGCCCATGCTCGCGAGACTCGCCTGAAGGTCGACAAGCTGGTGAAGGCTCAAGAGCTGTTGGTGAAGACCACTATCAAGCAAAAGGCCGAGCTCGCCCTGGCGGATCACATCGCCGCAATCAACAAGACCCTTGGCAAAGTCATACTGCCTCATGTCGTTTCGGACTTCGCCGGCGCCATGAAGAACAAGCGCACCATCGCCAGCCTCCAGGACGCAGTAGATACCGAGCTGGCCCGGGCGAAGATTGACGCAAGTCAGGCAGCGGACAGCATTCGTTTGAACCTGACCAGTCTGGCAGAGCTCGCCGTTGATCATGCCTTCCTGTTCAGCGACGTGCAGCAGCTGGTCACCAAAGCCAACGATGACCTAGTGACGCTGATCAAATTCCGAATCTCCGAACACCAGAAGGCGGAGCAGGCAAAGGCCGACGCGAAGCGCATCGCCGAAGAGCAGGAAGCCCAACGGCTGGGGGCCATCAAGCCAGAGCCGGTCGTAGAGAAAGTGGCAACACAAGATTCTGTCCGCGCTGCACCGGTCCAGACAGCGGCACCTACCGGCCACACCACAAAGTCAGTGACGAGCCACGCCGTCGAGCAGGTAGTGCTGCAGGCCAACGTGACGGACTTCGAGGCACTGATCAAAGCGGTGGCATACGGTCAGGCGCCAACCACTGTCCTTTTGGTCAACTGGGAAGCGCTCGACGCGATGGTCGCAGCGCAGGGTGCAAACTTCAGCATGGCCGGGGTGACACTCGGCAAGGCGGCAGCATGATCAGCAACCACCTCAGCCTGGTCGAGGCGCTGCGCCCGGCCTCGGATGAACTGGCGGCCCAGGTCGCCCAGTTCCTGGCCAGCGGCGGCCAGATCGAAGAAGCGGCGCCAATCGGCTACAAGCCCAAACCCATCACCTACAGCAACAAGATGCCGCCGGCGCCGAAGCCTTTTGTTCGCCGCCGGGTTGAGTCGGCGCCGCTACCGATGGGGCCGCTCGACATTCGCAGCCAGAAACGCCTGAAGATGGTTGAGCGCATTCGCGAGCTTGCCCCAACTCACGCGAAGGTGGATGTAGCGGCAGAGCTCGGCATCGACCGGCGCACGGTTTCCACCATCGGCCAAGAGTTCGGGATTACGTTCAAAGCTCCAGCCCATGGCGGCGCTCGAAACCTGGTGCCAAGGCGAGCGGATGAAGCCAGCGATGCGAAATACGCTGAGCGAATCCGGGCATTCCTGGAGCTGGGCCTGACCCGGCGCCAGTGCCTTGGGAGTCTGGCCATGGGGTCAAAAGCCTTTGAGCGGATCATCGCCGCCCACGGCATCGACTACCCAAAAGCGAAGCCGGGGCGAACTAAATGCGCCGCATAGCCCGCACCCAGCAACGTAAACCTCAAACCTGGCTCGCACTGCAGGCCAGCCGAATACAAGCCGTCTGGTGAAACCGCAAATGGCCCTTAGGATAAAGCTGAGCTTTCAAGTCGTGGTTTTCATTTGTATCGACACTGATAGAAGGCAAACTAAATTTATAAAAAACCTAAGAAGCAATTCGCTATAAGAAGCCCTTATAGCCGAATATATGAACAACTAAAACTACAATCTCAATTTGATATCTCAAAAACTTGTGAACTCTAAATCCTTTAGCTAAGTTAAGTTCTGTTGGCAATCGCCAACAAAAACTCAGGATGAGGATACTGCAATGAGCGACTGCACTTGCAAAGAACATAAAAACTCAGATTCTAACGAACACGTACCCGATTACTCCACAGTCGGGTTCAGCGCAAAAACCGCCCCAAGTCCAAAACTAGATGGTGTGACAGCCCTAAGAATGTCCGTGTGTGTTGGGGCTAGCTACAATCAGGCAACCAATCAAATCTGTTTTACCATTCCCGTGTATGGCGATTACTGTTTAACATCGCCAATTACAATCCCAGTCAGTGGACAGCTAAAAGTTTGTGCTGAGACATGCGGATCTTTTATACCAACAGGTCTTAAGGCTACTGTTTACTTGAACGGAGCTGTTCTTTTCACAGCAAATCTGTTTGGCTTCTGCTAAACATCCAAGTCTAACCGATAGAATCCAAAGAGATACTAAAGCCAGTATCTCTTTGGGCTATTTTTGACTTTTATGCCAAGCAGCAAAAACACACGAACTAGAGGATTTTTTTATTCCTTGTAAGTTACGCCCCCCAGCATTATAGATAAGTATTTGCGTATTAAAACGACAGGCACGTAACCTCCAAGAGGTAAGTCATGGCAGCAGTATCGCAGAAAGAACGCTCGGCCAAGTCTGCCAGGAAGCGCGTGGCGAATACCGAAGAGGAATTGAGGCTCAGGGTTCGCCCAGGCACCCGGCAGGCCCTGGCCGATCTGATGGAGTGGTCAGGCATTACTGAGCAGGGCGAAGCGATGACGCTGATGATTCATCACCTGCATGCGCTGGGTTCCGCAAAGTGCCAGCCACTGCTGAATCCGCCGCGCCACGAAATCGAGATATCGCAAAACGTGGCGCGGGAATTCCGCAATAAAAGCCTGCTCGCCATCCAGAAAGACCCGGGCGACGAGATCATCGAGCCAAGTTGATCGAATTCACTCCATGTCAAAGTTTATCGGGCCAGTTTCGATCACCCACTTGTCACCAAGATAGCGGGGCTTTAGCGGTTTGCTCCCCGGCATATCCTGGTGGATATGAAGCCAGTACCCAGCCTGATCAGACTTGGCGACGATCTCAACCACAAACTGACTTGCATTTTCGACCGACCATTTCATGGCTACAGCCATCTTTGCGTTGTTGCTTGGAGTTCTAGGAATCATAGCCAATACCTTTCATAAGGTTTGAATCGATAGCCTACTCCAAGTTTTGAAATTTGAACCTACCACTTGTCGCATCCGGTAACCGGAGGGCGGCGCCTGACTGGAGATAATCCATGGACGAGCAATTCTACCTTCAAGACAGCCGCAGCCACGCCTACGTCGGCGACGGGTTGTCGTTCTGGGGCTTTGGCGGCTCCGGATATGTCACCGACTTGGACAAGGCCCAGGTGTTCACCAAAGAAGGTGCTTGCGATCACCGCGACACTGACATCCCGTGGCCCAAGGCCTACGTCGATGCCAGGGCGCGAGTCGGTGTCGATTGCCAGAATGTCACCTTGAGCGAGGCGCTGGAGCAGCACCACGACGCAGCGGTTTTTTACATCCAGAAGCCGCAGTGCTGGAACGGAAACAACCTGATTTGGCTTTGTGAGGACGGAGTATTCACAAGCGACCTGTCGAAGGCTGTCGTGGTGCCGAGGGCTCGCACCGTCAACTGGATCGGTAAACTCGGCCAATCAGGTGCGGTGGTCTGGCCCAAGCCCTACATTGATGCCCGCGCCCGACGCCTTGTTGAGCGCGACGACGTAAATATCAAACACGCCCTGCGCGGCACTGGTATCAAGCTGGTCAAGCCGAAGCGGCCCAAAATGATGATGTTCAATTGCGATGGATGCGGCCGGTTCATCAGCGACGCACAGCGCTACCGGGAAGACTGCCGGAACTGCGGAACAAGCAACACGCCTTGAGGAGCATCAACGTGAACGCTTAGTCCCGCCCTGCTGCGCGAATTGTTCAAACTCGGCGAGCATGACAACCGCCGTGAACTGCAGCTCCCCGTACTGAACGGATATATCGTCAGTCTGGAACGGCCAGTTCTTCTCGTAGAAGTCTTCCGCAGCTACAGCCGCTTCATCTTTCGCGATTCGGAGCTCGCGAACGGCTGATTCATATCGGTCATCACTCACCAAAATCTCCTTGATCCGGTTCCATGCCGGTCACCCGAATACCCCATATCGCTGAATAGCGCCAGACGGCTAGGCTATCAGCGCTTATCGCGAGCTTCGGGATTCCTTGCATTGCAGAGAAATATGATCCCAGGAGCAATAAAGATACCCCAATAGCCATTTATGCTTGGGTAGAAAAGCGGCCCGAATGCCGCAGTGACAAGCAAAGCGACCCCTGCCCATAACCGCTTACGCGGCGTGAACCACTCGCGGAACGCTTCAAGCTTTTTACTGGCCATTACCACTGTCCCTGTTTGATAAGCAGCAAAGCATACCACCCACTTAAACGAATCAAACCCGTCACGCACTATCGCGCCAATGGCTCCGAATACTCGCTGATCTCCTTTCTATAAGTCGCCAGATCAACTATCTGCCGCAAGCAAATGACGATGTCCAGTTTCTGCTTGTCATCTGGAAGACCAATCCACTTGAGCATCGTCAGGGCGTCTTCCTCGATTGCTGCTAGTGCATCGATATCGCTTTGCTGTCTCATTTCGGCCTCCTGCCAGGTTGAGCTAAGCAAATATCAATAGCCCAAAAATCTAAATCACGCCAGCCGGAGAGGATCCCCTATGCCCGATATGACCTATGGCTCTGTGTGCAGCGGCATCGAATCCGCGACCCAGGCCTGGCACCCGCTGGGCATGCGCGCCGCGTGGTTCGCCGAGATTGAGCCTTTCCCCTCGGCGGTGCTGGCCCACCACTACCCCGACGTGCCGAACCACGGCGACATGACCAAGCTAGCCGCACTGGTGCTGTCCGGCAAGATCCCGGCGCCCGACGTGCTGGTCGGGGGCACCCCATGCCAGGCCTTCTCGGTTGCCGGTATGCGCGAAGGTCTCACCGACCCGCGCGGCGCCCTCACCATCAAATACGTGGAGCTTGCAGATGCAGTTGACTATGTTCGCGCCGGCCAGCGAAAGCCCGCCAGCGTCATCGTCTGGGAGAACGTCCCCGGCGTCCTCAGTGACAAAGGGAACGCCTTCGGATGCTTTCTTGGCGCGCTTGCTGGGGAAGACTGCGAGCTGCAGCCTCCAGGGAAAAAATGGCAGGACGCTGGTTGTGTGTATGGACCCAAAAGAACAATCGCGTGGCGGGTCCTGGACGCCCAATATTTCGGCCTGGCCCAACGACGCCGTCGTGTGTTCGTTGTCGCAAGTGCTCGAGACGGGTTCGATCCCACCGAGGTACTTTTTGAGCGAGAAGGCGTGCGCCGGGATACTGCGCCGAGCCGGGGCCAGGGGCAGGACGTTACCGGAACAGCTCCTTTCGGCCCTGCGCTCCAGTGCGGAGAAGGATGCGAGTATGTCTTCCCCGAGCAGTTAGGTGCCTATGGATGCCCGAGCTGCGAAGGCGACTTCGGGCCAGCGGTATCGATGTTCGGCGGTATCCCGGCCTTCGGCGCCGGTCGCATGTCAGGCTCTATCGAGAAGTCCGGCACCCTAACCCACCATGCGGGCCGCAACGACCTGGACAGCGAGACGTTCTTTGTCCAAGACAAGCCAGTTTCTGCCCTGACCGCCAACGGCGTCGGCACATGCGGTGCTGATGACAACCAGGCCCAGGCAGGGCACTTGATCGCAGGCACACTCAACGCCAACGGCAAGGCCGCTGGCAGCGCGACAAACCAGGACGCCGAGTCAGGCTTGCTGGTGGTGCACGGAACACAAGACCCCGGTGTCAGCGACAAGCTCGCCTTTGCCCTGGGCAGGAACGACGGCCAGGAAAATGCGGTGCTGGCTTTCTCCTGCAAGGATCACGGCGCTGACGCCGGAGAGATCGCCCCTACCCTGCGCGCTATGAATCATTTGGGAAGTCACGCCAACGCAGGGGGCCAGGTGGCCGTGTGTATCACCGGTGATGTCACGCACACGCTGAAAGCTGAAGGGTTCGATGGGAGTGAGGACGGAACAGGCCGTGGGCAGCCGATAGTCGCATGCCGCGACGTAGCCCAGACCTTGACCAGCAACTACGGAAAGCAAGTCGACAACACAGACTCATCCCTGGGCCCCAATGTTGTTTCCTCTATCAGCTCAGTTCGCCGGTTAACTCCCGTGGAGTGCGAACGCCTCCAGGGCATGGCCGACGATTACACGCTGATTCCCTGGCGCAACAAGCCTGCCAGCGAATGCCCGGACGGACCCCGCTACAAGGCGATCGGCAACAGCAAGGCCGTCACCGTAGTTCGCTGGATCGGCCGGCGCCTTCTGAGGCAGCTTCACTCATAACCACCTTTCATGTTGCGGATGATGGGGTGTGCATCACTTCGCCTGTAGACCCGCAGCTTCAATCCGCTGGAGCAAGTAATCACCGAGTATTTTTCAGCGGGTGGCTGTTTCTCAGCGATAACTTCTGAGCAGTCCCAGCCGTAGGTATTTAAAGCATGCCAAGCGAGATCAGCTTTGCTGAGATTCCGACTGCTGTGGGCATTGGAAAGGTCGTAACTGAACTTTGAATCTTCTGCCTTCGTAGCTTCAACTGCCGGGCTTACTGGGGCAGGTGCAGGTGCAGCCTTGGTCTCGGCAGCTACATAGCTCGGGCTACTAGCTGGATTCGGGTTGTTTTTACTATCGAGCACACCCTTTCCAACGAGTAGTGCCAATCCAGCAGCCAAAATAATCCCTACCGTCCTTCTCTCCATCACTGCGGATCTCGCCCTAAAGATTGTGATCATCTCAGCTCGCGCTGCTGCCAGCCCATAGCTTGAAAACTGAACTCACTCCACCGCCCGGGCATGGCCCGGCATGGAGCCAGAAAAGAAAAAGGCTACCGGTTTCGGTAGCCTCTGTTGTTGGGTTTGATGCGATTACTTGCAGCCAATCCGGGCGAGCAACTGCCCTTGCTTTGACTTCAGTGAGGCTTGAACAGGCTGTGACAAGTTGCTCCAGAAGGTAAGACCTGAACGCTCTTCGATTTGATTCACAGTCACCTGGTAGTCACAGAAGCTCGCGCCTTTCGGGGTCTCTTGGTTCATCACAAACGAGGCGTATACACCGTTTTCAGGTGAGGTGCCGATGAAGATGATTTTCCAGTACCCGCTGGGAATGGTGTGGACTTTGTTTGTGCCTGGCAGCGTCCCGACAAAATGCTCATAAAGCGGGCCGGTGGCGACATAAACCTGATCAACGCTTGGCTCTTTGCTGAGGTTGCGTTCTTGATCCTCAAGTCGTGCCCACGGTCCTTGGTTGAGTTCAGCCTTTTGCGGAGTGATGTTCGACAGGTAGTTGAGGGTTTGCCAGTCAGGAACGCCTGCCATTGAGGCCAGGTTCGCCTGGTGGCCACGGTCCACTTTGAGCGCGACGTTTGCGCCGTTGTAGTCCACCGGGTCGAGAGTTTCGCCGGCCGGAATATCCGGGTCTGTCTTCCAGGTACGCGGACGGCCGCTCGCCGATGTGTCCTTCGTGATCTTGTACGAAACCCAGTTCGCAAACTTGGTCGAGCCGTTGTTGTTCAGCGTGTACGCCTGTCGGCTCAACGTCAAAGGGCTACCGCCGGTAGGGCATCCGACCGAACAGTTATCGAACTGAAGTACTTGGGCCGCCTGAGCACGGGGTGCGCCTTCTACCTGGGCCCCAGACTCCCGAGTTCTATCGGTTGTAGTACAGGCCGCAACAAGCGGGATCAACAAAAACGCTAGGTGCTTCAACTTCATACTTCCTTGCATGGTGTATCTCCTTGGGGTGAATCAATGACATCGATAAATGGCAAATCAGCTACAGCGGTTCCTCCGCTGGCTGACATCAGTATTGAAACACATGAACGTTTCATTTTGGCGTTTGTGAATGCCCATGATCTGGTAACGAGGGAAACCTCAAGGTGAGCAACCTTTGCTCACACGAGCTGGCTATTGCTCCGGCGCTCGCCTGAACTCTTCTCGAGTAGGCATCGTCCAGTCAGAAGCTCTTCTTTCATGGATAGATTCATCGCGACTGTGCCCACCGTAGGTGAACGTCAAAAGGTAAAACGCGAACGCCGTTGAGGCTAACGCTGCCCTGCCCATGGGATTCGCATCCTTGGGTAATCCGCCCGGTCCAATGCCGACCCAGCCTCCTCGAAAGTAAGCAAATACTGCCTGGATGAACCATCCATGCACGAATAACGCCCCAAAGAAATTACGCCAATCCCCAGAAAAACGCACAAAAGCGTTCACAAACGAAGCAGCCACCATCAACGACAGCAACAAGTACCGATAGCGCCTAAAAAACTCCAAGACGTTGCTTTCCATAAGGCTCTGCCCTTTCTACCGATTGATATAGCTGTCCGCATCGCCCGACTACCAAGCACGGTTGAGCGGGGGCAAGCTGTTTCTAAGTCAAAAAACAATTGAACCCCTTCCCCTTCAAAGTAAGCCGCTATAGCGGCAAGGAGAGGTTCTACGGCGCGAACTCACCCAAGCTTTCGCGAGCGGTTGGGATGGCGTACTCAAGCAACTCTAAAGGGACATCCTGCTCGAACAGGGTTACCTCAAAACGCAGAGTTTCGTCATTCCTGAATATCTCAAACACCATATCGTTGCCGCGCCAGCACTCAATCCCCAAGCCGTCATGCCCCTTTGTAACGTGTGAAGCGGTAAAAAACTTGTATTCAACTCCGTGTACGACCACATCGCACCTCCCTATCTGAGGTGGCAACCATACCTCTCCCTTCTATTAGTTTGTTAGCCGCTATAGCTGCAAGGACGAAGTCATGACCACAGAAAACCAAAGCGCTGAGTTCGAACTGAACGGTCCACAACCTGCACGCCCTGATCTGCGCTGCTACAGCGTCGGCGATCAAGACTGGGTAGCGGCAACCAGCGAAGACGAAGCCCGGCGTGTGCTGGCAGAGATGAACGGCGATGACCCTGCCGACTACGCAGACTGGGACGTCGAGTTGACCAGCGAAACTATGCTCGACCGGCAGTGGACTGATGAGGATCCGCCGCACGCCGAATGCGGCTGTCTCCGCGACTGGCTGGCAGAAGCAACTGAGCCCACTTATCTGATGGGTACGGAGTGAATCCATGACCGCAATCAAAGAACGCCCCATCCTGTTCTCGGCGCCGATGGTGCGCGCCATTCTGGAAGGCCGGAAGACTGTCACGCGGCGGGTAATGAAGTCGCAGCCCGATGTCGATGCCACCATCACTGCCGAGTCGTACAACGTAGCTGTAACGAATCGTCAGGGATACCAAGAGGCCGGCCCAGAGATCTTTGGCGCCTGGTGGCGCGATGGCGAGGCTGGGTGCAAGTGTCCTTTCGGCCAGCCCGGCGACCGGCTTTGGGTGCGCGAGACCTTCATTGATCTGCGCGGCACCGGTGTTGAGCATCGCCCAGACCCGGACGGCCCGCTCCAGCGCTACGCCTACGCTGCTGACTGCCGCCCTGGGTCACACAGCGACGAGGCAAGGAAAGACTTCGGCCTGAAGTACAAACCCAGCATTCACATGCCACGTGCCGCCTGCCGCATCCTGCTGGAGATCACCGACGTGCGCGTCGAGCGGTTGCAGGACATCAGCGAAGAACAGGCCAAGGCCGAGGGTGTGCGGCTCTACACCGATCATGCTGAACTGGGTGACTGGTGGCACGTCGAGGGGATCGAGACCTACAGCGCTGATCCTAGAAAGTCTTTCGAACTGCTCTGGTCATCCGTCGGTGGTAACTGGAACGCCAACCCGTGGGTCTGGGTGGTCGAGTTCAAGCGGGTGACACCATTATCCCAGTAGCCCCCCTCTTATTCACAAACCAAACTCAAACCTTTGCCCTGCCCTAATGCTGCCGCTTGAACTCTTCTACAGGCATCTCTATCACGCGCATGCATGTTGTCGATGCTTGGATTGCCAGTTTTTTCCATATCGCGCATGGCGGGTCTGCCAGGGTGATTGAGCGCCTCTAGGCCTTCGATGTGCAGTTCGCGTGGAGTAGCTTTTGCCTCCGGGGGCGATGCTGGTTTGGGCAACTCATTAATGGCATCACCAAAGCGCTGAAGCAACGGCCCTTGCGGTAGTTCCTCAGCTGCCACCAATGTTGATGTGGCGACGGCCAACATTGCAACGATGTATCCCTTGAACACTGCAAACACCTCCTCATTGAGTAGCCAGACCAGATAGCCGAGCAATAAATAGCTGCCTGCTCAGATACTTAGGCTACCTCAGCGCGACCGATTATCAAATTTTCGGCGAAACACTTCAGCGCTGTCACTTGCTGAACTGTTATCGAAATGTAACCCCCAATAAATGCCTGCCGGTGAGCGGCGGGCGAGGTATGCACGCATGAAAAACTCGGCGGCTAAAGATGTTCTCGATGAAATGACCAAGGATGAGCTGGTTGCCTGGATCAGGAACCAGCACTTCTTCCGCCCCAAGCGAAGCGACGTTTTGTATCTGCGCTGGGAACGGCAATCCGCCGAAGTTCTCGACGAGATGCAAAAGGAAAACCGGGCGCTGGATGGTGTGGATTTCAAGGCGCGCGATCGGCTTGCGGCCCGATTCAATGAGTCGAAAGACCCAGAAGAGAAACTTCGGCTTCTAAAGCAAATCGAGCCTTACGACAAGGCCATGTCAGGCCACATCAAGCGCTCACAGGCCATCGACAGGAAAAGCAAAAGAATCGATGCCCTCTACGAACAGATCGACGTAGAGCGCCAGAAAGAGAGCGGACGTCGGTCCGCGTAACCCACCCCACCTTCTGCCGCCCAGCGCGGCTCATTGACTCACGCCGCCCGCGGCACGGAGTATCAACATGGCAGCAGCGGAGAAAATTGATCGTTTCCTGCGCCTCGACGAGGTGCTTTACACCACAGGCCTGGGCCGCAATACGGTTTATCGGCGGATCAGGGAGGGCACATTCCCAAAACAGGTTAGAATAGGCCCCAATTCGGTCGCTTGGCGCCAGTCGGCAATCGCTGAATGGATGACCTCAACAGCGCCCAGCAACGACCAATCAGTACATTGATCAGTACACCATCAACTGACAATACTCCCAAAGCCACGCAACACAAGCCCTACAGGTCACACCGTGGAAATCTTCAAAGAGTTTACCTTCGAGTCCGCCCACCGCCTGCCCCACGTACCGGAAGGCCACAAATGCGGGCGCCTGCATGGGCATTCGTTCAAGGTGGCAATCCACCTGAGCGGCGACCTGGATCCCCATACCGGCTGGATTCGCGACTTCTCGGAGATCAAGGCGATTTTCAAGCCGCTCTATGAACGCCTCGACCACAACTACCTCAACGACATCCCAGGCCTGGAAAACCCGACCAGCGAAGTGCTGGCCAAATGGATCTGGACTGAGCTGAAACCTCTGCTGCCGGAACTCAGCGCGATTCGCATCCATGAGACCTGCACCAGCGGTTGCATTTATCGCGGCGAGTAAGCCGCTGCGGTAAAAAAACCACCCTTGCGGTGGTTTTTTTATGGCCGCCTACCTTACAGTCGTGGCTCCCCACCAAAACGAGCACGCGTGGATGCGCCCTTCAATACGCCCCGCCACTGCCGGGCCGTCGCCCCTGATTTCGGGCGGCTGTTGATGGGCTTTGCGCAGCAACAGGCGATCGACGCGGGCTACGAAGCGATCCGCCTGTACACCCATGAAACCATGACCGAAAACATCACGCTGTACACCCGCCGCGGCTATGTCGAAACCCATCGCGCGCAAGAGCATGGCCTGCGCCGCGCGTACATGACCAAACGCCTCTAGGAGAAGCCCATGGAAACTATCTGGCTGGCCCAGGCCAAGCGCCTGCAGGCATTGGCGTCCACGGGGCTGCATTTTTGCACCGACGCCTTTGAGCGCGAACGCCTTGAGGAAATCGCCGAGATTGCCCATAGCATGCTGGCGCAACTGGCGGATGTGCCGCTGGAACGTATCACCGGGCTGGTGCCGGATTTCGCCAAGCGCTATTCGACGCCCATGATCGATGTGCGCGGCGCGGTGATCGAGGGCGAGCGCATTCTGCTGGTGCGTGAGCTGACCGATGGCTGTTGGGCGCTGCCGGGTGGCTACGCCGATATTGGTTTGTCGGCGGCGCAAAACATCGTCAAGGAGATTCGCGAGGAAGCCGGGCTGAACGTTACTGCGCGGGCGCTGTACAGCGTCACGCACAAGGCCAAGGGTTTGTACCGCCCGGATGTGCGGGACTTCTACAAGTTGTACTTCCTGTGTGAACGCGTGGATCAGCTGGCACCGATGGCCGGATTCGAAACCACAGACGTGGGCTTTTTTGCTTTGGATGAGCTGCCGCCCCTGTCCCGTGGGCGCACCATCGAAAGTGATCTGCAGGCTGCGTTTGCGTTTCATCGCGGCGAGACCACCCAGACGCTGTTCGACTGATCCAATTTGTATCACTGGCGCACCGCTTTCGTGCCCGACTGGGCACAAAGACCACCCCTTCCTGCCATTCACCCCTGTTTGGCTATAAATACTGTGCACAGTGCACAACGCCCACCGTGCGTGCGCCACTGCTGCTGATTTGGCACGCGCGGTGCAATAAGCCTGCGTCACTCATTCAGGGAGCAAGGCACATGACGCAGCAAGAACCGGGCAACGATTACCCCCTCAGCGAAGTGCCGATGCATGCGCGCAAAGGCTTGGCGTCCACCGCCATGGTGCTGCTGGGGTTTACGTTTTTTACCGCGACCATGTTTGCCGGCGGCAAGCTGGGCGTAGCGTTCAGTTTCACCGACATGCTCGGCGTCGTGGCCTTGGGTAACCTACTGCTGGGCATCTACGCCGCTGGCCTGGGTTACATCGCCTTCAAGAGTGGCTTGAATTCGGTGTTGATGGGCCGCTTCTGCTTTGGCGAAGTGGGCAGCAAGCTCAGTGACTTGATCCTCGGCTTCACCCAGATCGGCTGGTACGCCTGGGGCACCGCCACCGCCGCGGTGGTGCTGGGCAAGTACTTCGAGCTGAGCCAAGGCAGCGTGCTGGGGTTGATGGTGCTGTTCGGCATGGTGTTCTGCGCCACCGCGTATGTGGGGTATCGCGGGCTGGAGATCCTGTCCTACATCGCAGTGCCGGCCATGGGCATTTTGCTGTTTGTGTCGATGTGGGTCGCCACCGTTAAAGTCGGCGGCCTGGATGGCCTGCTGGCGGTGGTGCCCGCGGCTGAACTGGACTTGTCCACCGCGATCACCCTGGTGTTCGGCACCTTTGTCAGCGGCGCGACCCAAGCCACCAACTGGACGCGATTCTCCCGCTCGGCCAAGGTCGCGGTGCTGGCCAGCCTGATTGGATTTTTTGTCGGCAATGGCTTGATGGTGCTGATCGGGGCGTATGGCGCCATCGTCTATCAACAACCGGACGTGGTCGAAGTGTTGCTGGTGCAAGGCTTCGCCATGGCGGCAATGGCCATGTTGCTGCTCAATATCTGGAGCACCCAGGACAACACCATCTATAACTTCGCCGTCGCCGGCTGCAACCTGCTACGCACTAAACGCCGCAAGACCGTGACGCTCGCCGGTGCAGTGATCGGCACCCTGCTGGCGCTGCTCGGCATGTACGACATGCTGGTGCCCTACCTGATTCTGCTGGGCACGGTGATCCCGCCAATCGGCGGGGTGATCATGGCCGATTTCTTCTACCGCTATCGCGGCCAGTACCCGCGCCTGGCCGAGACACGCCTGCCCGCCTTCAATTGGCCTGGGCTGGTGGCCTATGCGGTGGGCACCGTGCTGGCGTTCCACTCGCCATGGGTAGCGCCGTTGGTGGGGATTGTGGCGGCGTCGCTGACCTACATAGTGCTGACATTAGTACTGCGCGTACGTGCGCCGCTGGCTGACGCCCCGGTATGAGCCTGACGGTCGCGGATGTGCTGGCCTTGCCGGGCCTGGAATCGATGCGCCTGCGCGCCGGTGACACCGGCCGCGATAACACCGTGCGCTGGCCCTATGTCGCGGAAAACAGTGGGATCGCCGAATGGGTACTGGGTGGCGAACTGGTGTTCGTCACCGGTATCAACCACCCGCGCGATGAGGCCAACTTGCTGCGTTTGCTGGATGAGGCCTGTCAGCGCCAAGTCGCCGGGTTGGTGATTCTTACAGGGCCTGCCTATATCCAGGCGATTCCCCAACGCTTATTGGACGCCGCCGAAGCCGCCGGTATGCCGCTGATCGAGCAACCTTATTCGCTGAAAATGGTGCTGGTGACCCAGGCGATTGGCTCGGCGTTGATCCAGTCCGAGCAACTGGGCCGTTCGCGGCATGATGTGCTGGAGCGCTTGCTGGCCGGTGATTATCAATCCTTGGAGGTGTTACTGCATCGCGCCGCGCAACTGGGCATGTCGCTGGCAGGGCATTGGCAGATCGTCCAGTTGCAACTGGAGGGTGGCGAGGCGTTATTTGCCCAAAACGACACGGCGCAGGTGGAGGCGCAGTTGGCGCGCCAGCACGACAGTATTGGCCGTCGGTTGCGGCAGTTTTCGGCGCAGCATCATGCGCTGTTGCCGGTGCTGGGGCGGGCTGGGCAATGGACCTTGCTGCTGCCGGCCACCGATGCTGTTGCGGCGCTGGCCAACCGTGAGCAATTGGCCGCTTGGCTTAACCCCTTGAACCAGCGCCTGGCACCCTTGAAGCTGTTTATCGGCCTGAGCGCCGCTGCGCACCCACCTGCGCGCCTGGCCCAGGCGCACGATGAGGCACGCCAGGCGCTGACGGCGGCGCGGCGTTTCAGCGACCGCAACGGGCTCTGTGTGTACGACGAACTGGGCGTGTTGAAACTGCTCAGCGGCGTGCGTGATCGCGCCCTGCTCGACCAGTTTCTTAACGAGCGCTTGGGGCCGTTGCTGCGTCACGACCTGCACCATGGCCCAAGCCTGATGCCGACCCTGGAAGCCTGGTTTCACGAGAATGGTAATCTAGTCGCCGCCGCCCAGCGCCTGGCCGTGCACCGCAACACCCTGACGCACCGCGTCCAGCGCATCGAAGCCCTCTGTGGGCTGACGCTGGACAACTCATATGACCGCCTGGACATCGGCATCGCCCTGATGATCTGGCGGCTATCTGCCTGACTGTCTTTAGCCAAGAGGAACTTGCCCATGCATATCATCAACGCCCGCCTGCGCAACCGTGAAGGCCTGCATGATCTGCACCTGGAACACGGCCGGATCGCCAGCATCACCCCACAAACGCGGGTGCCTGCTTTAACGGCCGGCGACTTGGACGCCGCCGGCAACCTGGTCATACCGCCTTTTGTTGAGCCGCATATTCACCTCGACGCCACCCTGACCGCCGGCGAGCCGCGCTGGAACATGAGCGGCACGCTGTTCGAGGGCATCGAGTGCTGGGGCGAGCGTAAAGCCACCATCACTCAAGAGGACACCAAGACCCGCGCCAAGAAAACCATCCAGGCCCTGGCCGCCCACGGCATCCAGCATGTGCGCACCCACGTCGACGTCACCGACCCCGACCTCACAGCGCTCAAAGCCATGCTCGATGTGCGCGAAGAAAGCTCGCACCTGATCGACCTGCAAATCGTCGCGTTTCCCCAGGAAGGCATCGAGTCCTACCGCAAGGGCCGCGAACTGATGGAAGAAGCCATCCGCCTGGGTGCCGACGTGGTAGGGGGCATTCCCCACTTTGAATACACCCGCGACCAAGGCGTGAGTTCGGTGAAGTTCCTCATGGACCTGGCCGAACGCACCGGCTGCCTGGTGGACGTGCACTGCGACGAAACCGATGACCCGCACTCGCGGTTTCTCGAAGTGCTCGCCGAAGAAGCCCGCAGCCGTGACATGGGCGCGCGCGTGACCGCCAGCCACACCACGGCCATGGGCTCTTACGACAACGCCTACTGCGCCAAACTGTTCCGCCTGTTGGGGCACTCGGGCATCAGCTTCGTCTCCTGCCCCACCGAAAGCATCCACCTGCAAGGGCGTTTCGACAGTTTCCCGAAACGCCGCGGCGTGACCCGCGTCAACGAACTGCTCGAAGCCGGCATGAACGTGTGCTTCGGCCAGGACTCCATTGTCGATCCCTGGTACCCCCTCGGTAACGGCAACATTCTGCGTGTGCTGGAGGCCGGTTTGCACATCTGCCACATGCTCGGCTACCGCAACCTGCAAAGCGCCCTGGACCTGGTCACCGACAACAGCGCCAAAGCCATGGCCCTGGGTGAGCGTTATGGCCTGGAACCTGGGCGCCCGGCCAACCTGTTGATCTTGTCGGCCGACAGCGACTACGAGGTGATCCGCAGCCAAGGCCTGCCGCTGTACTCGATCCGCAATGGCAAGGTGCTGATGAAACGGCAACCGGCGCAGGTGGCGTTTTTATAGGCGCCATTTCAGACAATCGAATCGAGGTCCAACGGTTGCGCACGCCCTGGGCCGTTATGAGTCGGTGAAGGAATACTGGCAACTTGCGCCAGCACACGGTTTTCGTGGTGGCTGAACCAGCGCTTCAGGCTGGGTTGCAAATAGCTGGAGGACGCGTGACTGCCGTATACGTCGCGCGCTTCCAGACGTCGCCAGCGTAGGGTTTCCAGGCGCTGGCGACTGGTGCGCAACCGATCGATTTCAGCATTCAACGCCTGGTTATGTTCGTGCCCATATCCGCGCTGGTTTGAAGGGCGGCGGCGATCAAGCTCGCGGTTTTTGTCGCGCAGTTGTTGAGTCATGGTTTCGAGCGCATGGTCCAGTAGCTCGAACTCTCTTGGCGTGACCAAAGGCCCTTGCCTATCCACGGTTTGTTGCCAGCGACGAAATGTGGCCCAGGCTGCTGGAATATAGCTGGCGGTCATGGAGTGTTGGCTGGCCTGGAACAGTTGTTTCAGCAGGTTGGCGCGGTCGGGCATGTCGCCCTGCAGTTGCAGCGCCCGATTACAGCCGGCCTCCAGGATGGACTCACACGCGGGCCGCCATAACACCGAGGAGTGCGTGCCATCCGGAAGCGTAATCGGCATGAAGTGCTGTTGTTCACCATGATGCTGGTAAGGATTGCCAACGACGCGCACCAGCCCGGCGGCGAATAACAAGCCGCCCGACGCTGGGGCACTGAACAATATCACGGCCCCAGGAACCCAGAGTTTGGCGGTGGTGTTCATCCATGTGGCGGGAACACTGGGGACCGGGTCGTTGTGGTTGACGATGCGGTGGTGGACCAGGGATGAGGCGCCTTCGGTGAACTCGGTGTCGGCGCCGCGAGGCGCACCGTAGGTGTAGAGAAGAATGTTGTAGTGGGCGCTGGAGACTCGACGCAGCCCTTCTGCCAGTAGCAAGGCGATGGCGCCACCAAGGCTGTGCCCACAAATGATAATGCGTTGGCGGTCGTGAAATTTATCGAGGTATTGCAAGACAAATTCGCGCATCGCTCGATAGGCCAGATAGAAGCCTTCATGGGCTTTACCTACGCCATCGGCAAACGGCACTTGGTGAGCGTTTGCGTCTCGCAGTGCGTCAGCGCCACTGGCGGTGCCTCGCACAGCAATCAGGATGACTTCATCGTGGTGAGTAATAAATGCCTGCGTATCAGTGCCGAAATTTTTATCGTCGAAAAAGTGCACGAGAGCAGGATGCTCCTGTTTCGCTCCAAGCTGCGTACGGTTCTGCGAATACAACTCCGGATCGAAGGGCACAATTTCAAAGCGCTGTGAGTAGGCGACTTCCTCATAGAGCGGATAAAAGCGTTGAACCTGCTTACCGTCGACCTTCCAGGCTTCCTGATACCCCGAGAGTTTTTCCGCAAACAAATTCCCTATGCTTGGATCCCGCGGAAAGCTGACTTTATCCACTGGTCGGGTTGGAGGCTCCTGGCCAAATTCGCAGTAACTTAACGTAGACATGAGCGCCAGTTGATACAGGTTCAAGGCACAAAACCGATCATCCCCGGACAGCATCGGGCGTAGCGCACGCAACGGTCGTACTTCCAGCACTGTGTGCAGGTTAGGGAACAGCACAACGCCTGACAAAGCCGGCTGAGGCGGACCGAACCCAAGCTCAGCCATCATTCTTAGCGCGTGCCGCTGAGGTGCGAAGATCCGGGGCGCCAACGGCGGCAAGTGGGCAACATGTCGGACCAAGTCGCGTACTTCAACCTGATAAAACCGATCCGCTTGCCGCTGTGCGGGGTTACCCTCAATGCGCTGACCATCAGCCGCAACAAAGCGGGTTTGTTCAGCGCGAATTTGGAGTTCGGTGATAGGTAACCTGTAAGTCTGGCGCGTACTCAATTCAAAATACGGCTCCTCTTTCCCAGAATACAGCCCTTCCAAAGCAAGCACGACGGGACCGCAGTAAAACCCTTGCAGCTTGGCAAATCCCTCACCCGTCAGCCTTCCGTTGTACTGCTGGCCTGTACTGTCGCAGATGCTGTACGCGAGCCCGCCGTACGCCTTCCCACAGCCCGCTTCATCAACCAGACAAAAGCTTGCCCAGTGCCCTTTCAACGCGCAAGCAGGCATCTTGCTACTAAAAAAAGGTTGCTTCCATGCTTCCTGTTTCATGAACCAGTTCCCTTGTTATTTACACGTGGGATAGACATCACAAGAGCGTCCATCCGGCATTATTATGGGTTTAAAGTCTGTTGTATCGCTGTCGCAAATGCCCCGCGTATCCTCATAACTTTCCCCCCGGCAGCGTTTCCAGCCGCCTGGTACAGCTATCCACCGTCGGTCAAAAGCCGGCGCCTCCTCGTCTGTAAATGCCAGCACCAGCCTGAGTGTCTTTCCGGGTAGCAGCTCGCGCTGTACAAGCCCACCCGCCCGGACTTTTTGCCGCTGTCCCATTGCGTCCAATGCTTTGCATTCCAGCAGTTTCCTGATCGCATGCGACCGCCCCACCGTCCGAAAAAACCACATACATTGCCCAGGTAATTCCTGTACGCCCGAATCCGGCATCCCCGCCACATCCTCAGACTCAATAGGATCCATAAAGTAGATCCCCCCCAGATCCCCACCGACATCACTGCTGCGCTCGCCCCACTTCGCATAAAATTCGAAGATCACACGGTGTAGCGTCGTAGGGCACCCCTCAATGGTTTGAGTCAACGGCAGGTCATAACTCATCCTTCCAGCCACGGGTTTGTATTCAGCAATAATGATCTTGCGTTCAGGCCTGTTGCCTCGACGCTGTGGCAACTTGCACATTTGGTACCTGGCGGGTTCATAGTAAGCCGCGCCTACAAATCTGAATTGCGCCGGCAAGTCCACCTCCAGCGTAAAGTGATTCACCGGCCCCGACGGCACCAGTGCACACCCCGAAAGCCATCCCGTTACAAGCGCAATCAAGGCGCCACGCAGTCGCTTACTCATGCTTACTCCTCAACGTGCGCCACTGCTGCGACACTCGCTCAAAATGATCGCCAGGCGCCTCCTCTTGCAGCGGCTGCCACTGGATCACACTGCTTCGCGTCGCCTCCTCCAACCTGCGAACCACCAGGAATTCAAGTTGCTGCGGCCCACGCCATTGCCAGCCGCGTGCTTGTTCCAGCACCTGGGCCAACCAGATTCTGGGCTCCTGAAATTCGACCAAGGCGGCCAAGCCCTCGCCGTGCTCGGTCAGCAGGTAGCGCAGGATATTGGCGTGCAGGATGGCGTCGGCCTGAGGGTTGGGCGTGTTCAGCCAGGGCGCGGGCACAGGCGTCGGGTACTCACCGGGGGCAGGGTTTTCGCCCTCGCACCAGTGGCCCTCATGCCAGTAGTACACGTTGATCAGTGGCCCGAGAAACACCGGCCAACGTTCGATCGGCAGGTGGGCTAAAGCGCGGGCCACGGTACGGTTATCGTGAAAGCGATACAGCGCCTGGCTGCCTGCGGGCCCTACCAACATTCGCTCGCGCCAGTGTCGAGCCACTCCGGCCAGGTCATCATCGGGCAGGCTGCCCAGCCAGCCCCAATTCGCCTGCGGCTGTTGTAGCAATTGAACCAGCGCGGGTTCCCCTACCTGCTCCAGCAGCAGGATCACCGGGCCAAGAGTTGCCAGCTCGGCCACGGCCGTTTCACCGTAGAGAAAGCAGTACTGCGAAACATTACGAGCCGCCAACAACGGCTCGCGGGCGTCATTGTTTCCCTCAAGGATCAAACAAAGGCGGCGCCCCGCCTGTTGCTGTCGGGCCATCCACAGGCTGGGCATGCGCTCCATCATGCAGCCCTCCTTGGGATGTCACACCGACCTTCACGGCATTGCTCACACACTGGGCAGTAGTCGGCACCTAACTGCCGGGCCGTATCCATGATGGCGCCCTGCGCCGCTGTAAACTTCGGGCCACCCGCTGCAGAAAACGGGTTCGCCGACACGCTTGCAGGCGGGGCGCCGCCGACAGTGATGGGCCGACTGCTGAACACCCCACCCGCCTGGATCATCAGGTGCTCTCCCCCGGCCTGCAAACTCAATTGTGCGCCTGCATCGATGACCAGGCTGGCACCGGCCTTGAGATAAACCTGTTGCCCGGCTTCGATGACCAGCGTGCGCCCCACACGGGTCTCACTGTTACCTTGCACATCCAGGCGATCATTCGCTTGGAGCACCACGTTGCGATTACCCGTGGTGTGATGGTGCTCTTCGCTTTCCAGGCGAACCGTGCTTGCCCCACGAATGATTTCACGGCGCTCTCCGGCCACTTCCAGGCGGCTGTCATGCCCCACCTGCTGCTCCAGGTCCCGTTGGGCGCGCAGGTAGATAAGCTCCTCGCCGCGACGGTCTTCAAGGTGCAGCTCGTTGGCCCCGCCGCCGCCCAGGGCGCTGCAACTGCGCAACACGCTGCGCGTCTTGTGTTGTGGCAAAGGATAAGCTGGCATGTGCAACGCATTGGGCAGGCAGCCGTTGATCAAGGGCTGGTCGGGGTCGCCGTCCAGAAAGGTCACCAGCACCTCCATGCCCACCCGAGGGATCAGCATCGCGCCGAAGCCATCGCCTGCCCAGCCGGAAGCCACTCGGACCCAGCAACTGCTTTTATCGTCGGTTTTGTCCAGCCGGTCCCAGTGAAAACGGACCTTCACCCGACCGTAGGCATCGCAATGCACCTCCTCGCCTTCCGGCCCTGTCACCGTGGCCGTCTGGCTGCCGCTGATCGTCGGTTTGGGATGTTTGAGGGGCGGTCGATGCGCTGCACGCCATGGCGTAGCGGTGAATCGATTGCGATAGCCTTGGAATACGTCAGCCTCAAGCACGGCCTCCTCCAGCACTTGCGGTTGATACCCCTCATGACGCACCGACGTGATCAACCACAGGTCGTTGCAGGCAGGGTCCGGGTGATCACGCAGCTCTAGAAAGTAGCCGCTGCTTAACGCCGGTTGATCACTTTTACCCAATGCACGATGGCGATCGCTCAGATGGCGTTCCAACCCCCGACGTGCCAGTTGCTTGCCACGTGCGTGGCCGGTAAAACCGGCGGGGCAACGGTAATCTTCAAGGGTTTGCAACGCTGCAGCACTGGCCTTTTGTTGCAGGCGCAACGACGGATGTTCGAAGTCATGATCGCGGCGCACCGTTTGGCGGCTGCGGGTTTCCAGGCGCACGTCGAAACGCCGGATCGCTCTTGTTTCAGCCGCCAGGTCGCCCACCGCGCAGTATTGCTGCACAGGCAAGCGTCGAAACACCGTTTGATCATCACCAAACACCAGCAAATGATTATTCGGGCTGTGGCGAAAGTGGTAGTGAATGCCCTCCTCTTCGCACAGCCGTTGGATAAAGTGCAGGTCGCTTTCCGCGTATTGCACACAGAACGTGCGCGGCGGATAGACCACAGGGCCAAGTTCGAAGGCATAGGCGTCGGCAAAGATGCCATGGTGTTCGAGTACCGCGACGATGATCTGCGGCACGCTGCGTTGCTGGAAGATCCGCTGGTCACGCCGATGGGCAAGGCACGCCAGGCGGGGTGCCAGGGTGAGGTGATAGCGGGTCAGCCGGGCGCCGGGGTCATCCCGGCCAATGGCGTAGACCTGCCCATGCAGGCCCGCATCCGCTTCGCCAACGTCTAGATAGGCAGGCTGGTGGAGCAGCGCCTCCAGGTCCAGGGAAGGGTTTTCGCTGACTAATTGCAACTCAATGAAATAAGGCTGGTCCAGGGACTCGCTGCCTTTGAAGGCCAACACCTGAAAGTCGTTGTTCACTTGTGGAAGTATCAATTTAAAACGTGAAAAAACAAACGCATCAACCATCCGCAAGTTACCCATCATCAATGATTTGATTGAAAGGCTTTCTCCCATCGGATACCGATTTAACTGCTGGAAAAAAGCACCTGAACGCCCTAAAGCTTAGCGATTACAGGCGAATTGCGGCGCCAAAAAAAACAAAAAAGAAGTTTCGTACGACTTGAGAGGAAGTGTCTTTTACAAAACAAGACAAACGATCAATTAAACACATTTCCACAACAAGAAACTTCCCACATCAACTTTACAAACTTAACTAGTTGATAAGGAAACAGCCGACACTTATTCAAGATATCAGCCGCACACCAACATTCAGGTTTGCCGCTGTGCAGTCCCGAACAAACTGACGCTCAGCAATATTTCAGCCTGACCCTGCAACCGTACCGGCGCAGTGCCACCTGGCATGACCACGGCCACTTCTCCAGCCTCAACCCAACCGGCCCGCCATGCCGCGCATGCCACAGCACTGGCACTGGTCCCGGAGGACGCAGTTGGCCCCTCGCCCCGCTCAAACACTCGCGCAATCACCCGATTGCCCGAAGACCTTGCGGCCCATTGCAGGTTGACGCCAGCCACACAGGGTTGGCCGCGCCCCACCGGTGGCGCAAAGGCAATCGCCTGCAAAGGGTCAAACAATGCGCTCTGATGCATCGACTGATTGTCAGGTAATGCCCCTGCGTGCTCCACGAGCGTCACGCAGTGGGGGTTACCGACACGGACAAACTGGCTGTGCGCCCATTGCGGGTTGATCGCAGCCAGCGCAGCGACATGGCTGAATTCTCGATGCCCCATAGTGATCGGCTCAATACCGCAAGCCGCCACTGCAGATGGCCCGAACGCCGGCTGCCCCAGGGCCAGCCAGAAGCCCGCAACCTGTTCGTTGACCGCAGGTTCCACATAGGTCGCAAGCGGTGACGCCGTGTGCACGTTGTCGTGATGGACGCGCAATTCACAGCCCTGAGTCATCAAGCCTTGATCGGTCAGCGCCTGGGCAAAAATGGTCAAGCCGTTGCCGCTGCGTTCGGCGAGTGAGCCATCCGTATTGACGATCAGCACGTCAAACGGCGGCGCGGCCTGAAATGGCCCGACCAACAAACCATCGCAGCGGTGTGCCTTGGCATCGGCCGCATGGGGCAAGGCGCCCCACCCACATTCGGCGGCGATAGCCGACGGTGTCCAAGCCTTGCGAGTACTCGCGGCCAGGCCCGCGTGCTCGGGCACGTCAACACCTTGGTTACGCAGATACGCCGGGCTGACCACGCCGTAGATATTGCCCCGCGCGTCGTAGAACAAGGTCATTTTGCCACCCGTTTCAAAACCTTCATCGGCTCGCCCATCCAATTGCCTACACACTGGAACGGCAGCGTATTACAGAACCGCCAACCTGTGGGAGGTGGCCTGGAAGGTGGTAATCCAGTGCAAGAACCCCGGGGTTCAGCAATTCTCACCAGGATTACGCACCTTCCAGGCCACATCCCGCACGTTCGATACGCTTATGTGTGGCGACTTCGTGCAGAGCGTTCCGAGTTTGTAAAAATAAAAGTCGTTATCCCAAGCGCAATCCGCAATCCGCAGGGAACCTGGCTCGCTCGACAAGGCCTGATGTGCAAGGATGTCGCGCCGGACATCGTTCGTTGAACGCAAAACCAAGGATTTTTCATGACTGCCATCCCCACCCCAGCGCCCGTGGTTCCCGGGCGGCTGGAGCAAATGTCGACCCGTATCGCTTTTTTCATCGCCGGCTTCGGTATCGCCGCTTGGGCACCGCTAGTGCCGTACGCCAAAGCGCGCGCGCAACTCAATGAGGGCACGCTTGGCCTGTTGCTGTTGTGCCTGGGGGTGGGGTCGATCATCGCGATGCCAGTGGCGGGTGCCTTGGCATCACGCTTTGGCTGCCGACGTGTGCTGACTGCCGGCACGATCATGATCTGCCTGGCACTGCCGATGCTCGCCACGGTCAGTTCGATCCCGCTGCTGATGGCAGGCTTGTTTCTGTTTGGCGCAGGCCTAGGCACCGTGGATTCGACGGTCAACCTGCAAGCGGTGATTGTGGAGCGTGCCAGCGGCAAAACCATGATGTCGGGCTTCCACGGCTTGTTCAGCCTGGGCGGCATCGTCGGCGCGGCAGGTGTTTCCGGGCTGCTGGGGTTGGGCCTGTCGCCGTTGCAGGCGACCCTGGTGGTGATTGTCATCATGGCGGCCGCGCTGCTCAAGGCCGGGCCACACCTGTTGCCCTACGGCAGTGAAAGCTCGGGCCCGGCATTTGCCGTGCCTCACGGCGTGGTGCTGTTTATCGGCTGCCTGTGCTTCATCGTGTTTCTGGCCGAAGGCGCCGTGCTGGATTGGAGCGCAGTGTTCCTCAGCGCCGAGCGGGGTCTCGATGAGGCTTACGCCGGGCTTGGCTACGCGGCCTTTGCCTTGACCATGACCGCAGGCCGCCTGACCGGTGATGCGATTGTTCGACGCCTGGGCGCCACCCGGGTGATTGTGATTGGCGGTGCGCTGGCCACCGCCGGCATGTTACTCGCCACACTCTTCCCCGCCTGGGAAACCGCGCTACTGGGGTATGCCTTGGTAGGCGCCGGTTGTTCGAATATCGTGCCGGTGCTGTACACCGCGGTAGGTAAGCAAACAGTTATGCCGGAGCATATTGCGGTGCCGGCCATCACCACCCTGGGTTATGCCGGTATTCTCGCAGGCCCTGCGGTGATCGGCTTTATCGCCCACGGCAGCAGTTTGAGCACCGCCTTTGTACTGATTGCGATGTTGCTGGCTGGTGTGGCCATCAGCGGTAAAATTCTCAAAGTGTAAACCGCTGCTGCTCAAGGCCAGGCGTTACCTGGCCTTGTGCACCCCATGCTGTTCCAGCCAGCGCTCCAGGCTTCGATTGCAAAGCCATCCCTCATGCTTGGGGCGACCTAACAAGCGCATGTTGTTGGCGCGCTCTAACGAACGCAATAAACCTGGGCGTTCAATGATGTTTTTTGCCGTGTACACACAGTGTTCGCTGTACTTTTTCTTGGGTAGCCCAGTGGACGGTTCCAAAATGGGCATGCCATTTGAGTCAGTGTCGTCGGGGTCATTCATCACGGTTCTGAGCAGTGCAATATGCACGTACTCAAAGGTTTCAAAAAAAACCGTGCGGTCCTTGGGCTTATCCCTCAATTGCTTGAAGTAGCCTTGCAGGGCCTGAACCACGTCGGCATTGCCCAGGCCATGGAAAGGATCCTGGCTGAAGGCGCTGGGGGAGCTGTTACCGCGCAAGGCTGATGCGGCTGCGCCCAGGCTGTCGCGGGTGATGTACCCGTCGCCATCAATGATCGAATCGTTCAGTAGCGGGCGACTGATAATTTCCCTGGCCACCAGAATGATGCTGTCGCGCACGTTAATCGCCCCCCAGCGGTTGAGCCGCAATCTTGCGCAGGGATGACAGCGTCAGGCGGCCGTCCTGTAAAAAGTCGTGCAATTCGCCAAAGTGTTTCTGAAACTCGCTCGCTAGTTGGCTATCGGTAAAGCTCGGGCCCGGCGGGGTTGTGTTCGCACGAACAGTCGGCGCGTTCTGCAATGCCTGGCGGCGCGGCGAAAGCGAGGTTCCGCGCCACAGGCCGGGGCGCGGCCGCGCTACCTCCGGCGGGGCGAAATGATCATCGCCAGGCGGCTGAACACTGGGTGGTGACGAAGCCCGACCAGCCTCTGGCACGCCCATGGCCGTTGGCTGTACGTGCGGTATTGCACTCTCAATTTTCATGTTTCATCTCCCACCTTTTCCGGATCTACGCTTGCCTGAAGGCCACCATCGAGGCACCCAAATTCTTCGAATCCATTCCAGGGCGGCTAGCAACCGATATGTGGTGAGTTGAATGCAATCGTTCCGGGCAACCGCTGAATACTAATGACAGCATGTAAAAAAGTGGGCCGCTGGATCAAACAGATTTTTGCCCACGCCACCTGGCTGTAAGGCCACCCGTCAATGCGGCCCATACGCCATTGGAGCGTTTCAGCGACGCAGTGACTGTCGCGCCGCCATCGTCTGGGGCAAGCATGCCACGAGCGAAATCATCGGCAACCGGGGCCTGGAATCTACGCTGTCCCGCGAGCGCTTTCATGCGCTGCTGTTCTGCGGCGTAGTCGTTCGACAGCGCCACACCGAGCACATCTTGCGACGCGCCCTCACCGTTTACCGAGGGTGAGCGTTCAACCAGATGGCTGTTGTGAAGGGTGTCATGGCCACCCGCTTGGCAGGATTGAAACGAAGTTGAAGTCATGTCAGGGCCCTGATTCAGTGTCTGAAAAAGCGACCGGCTCCGTCAAAGCCGCTGGATGTGTATGCCCTGAGTGGCAAATGTGTGGAAATAGTTCCTTGCACAATTCGAAGCACGAGGCGCCGCTACGTGTTAGCAGCGCCTTATTGCACTGCGTTATGCCATCCCGAGGGACAACAACATCAGGCCTTCCTGGCTGATTCGCTTGTCGCCATATTTACTCGCAACGTTGTCCATTATTTCCAGCAAGTCACTGCGATTGACGGCCGTTTTACTCAACTGAAGATAGTGGTCCAGTGAAGGGATGCCCGTCAGGCCTAGACCGGCCAGATATTGGAGATCGCCGATGCCGATCTGGCGCCTACCAAAGTGCTCTGTGAAATTATCGAAATGGCTCAGCAGCTCCTGAACTACTTGCTTATCAGTGCTGTATTTCAAGGGGTTTGGATCGCGGTTGAACGCACTGAGGTTGCTGATTTCTACCTGATCGCCAAGCTCACCTGTACCCGGCTGCCGGAAAAAGGCATCCATCACGTCGGGACGTTTTAAGAGCTCGCTGGCCAGCCGAATGTTTTGATTCATCACAGGGTTTCGGCCTGGTTTTTGATACGCCATTTCTTCAATAGCGCTCTTACTGATAGTCGAACGGTTACCCGGCGTTGTAAACGCGCGGGCGTTTCTCAGAAGATCGGTCGCCAGTTGATCGTTGCTTTTCTTCGAATACAGCGGGTCCGGCTTACCCAGCGTGATCGGGTACGGGCCATGCGCATTAATGGGTGGGTTGGGCCTGCCCATCCAAGGCCTCCCCCATTGCTCAAGCTGCTGCGTGCCCCCGTAGTGTGAGGCATGGTGCGTCATGGCAGAAAAATCTTGGGAATGGGCTGAGCTATTGAAATAATTATGATGACTCGCTGCCTGTTGTTGCTGGCCAAACACCGGCCCACCCTGACTTTGCGATGCGTGAAAATTGACGCTTGCACCGTTGTGGCTGTGGTAGGGCGCCGTAGTCGACGCAAAAGCACTGGCCTGGGCTACGGGGTTGGAATTAACCTGCGTGGTGTCCGCACTGGATGAAATTGATACAGAAACAGTGGTATTCGATACCGACATAAGTGCCTCCAGGGCAAGGGGTACGATTATCAACCTGTCGCTGCCCGCTTATGTGGAAGCCGACCAGGTTTGCCTCCTGTGTGGCGTATCTGTCGGAATAGGTTCCTGATCAAGCAGAAAATCGCGTGAACCGGCGTAGGAAACAGGCAAAAAAAATCGCAGCCCTTAGGCTGCGATTTTTCCTATCAACGGCAGATCAGAACCCGACACTCGCCTGTACGAAGAACGTACGTGGCTCGCCCAGGTACAACCCGGAATTGTTGTCACTGGAGCGTGTGTAGTGCTGTTGGTCAAAGACGTTTTTCACGCCCACACCCAGTTTCAAGTTCGACAGTTGCGCACCAAAGTCATACCCGCTGCGCACGTTGACCGAGACATAACCCGGGATGTCGCCGTACTGACCATCGGCGGTGCCTTGGGTGATGTAGGTGGTGCCGGTGCCTGGCGCACGTTGCCTGGACTGGGCATAGACGTCCAGGTTATGGGTCCAGTGGTTGATGTCGTAACGCAGGCCCACAGTCGCCACTTCACGCGAATACAGCGGCAGGTCGCGGCCCTTGAACGGCACATCGCCTTCAGAGGTGGCCTTGGTGTAGGTGAAACCAGCGTTGGCGGTCAGGCCGTCCAGGCTCGGGTCGAGGTTCGACAGGTCATAGTGGGCCGAGGCTTCAATACCCTGGTGCTTGGTCGCCCCCAGGTTTGTCCAGCCCACGTCGTTGCTGACGTATTGCAACTCATCCGAGAAGTCGATGTAGAACAACGTCACTTCGCCGCCCCACACACTGTCGTTGTAGCGCGTACCGACCTCGTAGGTCTTGGCTTTTTCCGGGTTCAGGCCGTTGGCCGTCTGGTCGCCGTTACCGCCCTGCCCGAGCTGGAAGTACTGCAGGCTGCCGAAGGAGGTTTCGTAGTTGGCGAACACTTTCCAGGCATCCGAGACGTGGTACATCACGCTCAGGGCCGGCAGCGGTTCGTTGTTATTGACCTCGCGGCGTTTTTCCTGGGTGCGGGTGCCATTCAAGGCCACTACCGGGCGGTCATGCCATTCGGTACGAATGTCTTCGAAGCGAATACCCGGCGTGATGGTCCACTTGCCAATATCAATCTTGTTATCGATATAGAAGGCGTTGGCCTCAGTGCCACCGGTACGGTCCTGATAGACGTGACCGTCACTCTGGCCGCCCGGCGTCGGCACATTGTTGACCAGGTTCAGGCTGGTGGCCTGCTCGTGCATGCCTTCTTTAAGGTAGCGATAACCGACGCTGACTTCCTGGGTGCTCGGCCCCACGTCGAATACATGTGACACCCGCGGCTCGATACCGAAGGTGTAGTAGGTGCGCGGATAGGAACTGAGAGTCTTGAGGTCGCGGTTGGCGATATTGCTGCCGCGGAAACTGTCGGAGTAGTAGGTCAGCACTTCGGCCTGGGTACGGTCGTCGATCTGGCGGATGTACTTGAAGGACACATCCTTGCGGCGCCCGCTGAAACTGTCCCAGTCACGCACCGATTGGTACGGGTTGGCGCTGAACTGCTTCTGGGTCAGGCCGCCCGGCATATCGGCACTGGCGTCGTAGTAGTGGAAGTTCAGCGAGAAGTCGTCTTGATCGGTCGGTGCCCAGTGGGTCTTGAAGATCACGTCGTCAATGTCGTTGGAGTTGTTGCTGTTGCGATAGCCATCGCCCTTGACCCCGGAATACAGCAACGCCGCGCCGATACCGTTATCCGCCGTGCCGCCGATAAAGGCGTTTTCGATGTGCTTCCAGCCGCCGTGGGCGGAGGTTTGCAGGGTGGTGCCGACCTCACCGGAGAATGTCTCAGGGATAGCGCGGGTCACGAAGTTGATCACACCGCCGACGTTCTGCGGCCCATAACGCACGGAACCGGCGCCACGCACCACATCGATGCTGTCCAGGTTGCCGGCGGAAATCGGCGCCATCGACAGTTGAGGCTGGCCATACGGTGCGAAGGCCGCCGGCACGCCGTCGATCAGCACGGTGGAGCGTGGCGACAGGCGCGAGGTCAGGCCGCGCACGCCCACGTTGAGTGAAATATCGCTGCCACCGGTGCCGTTGGATTCCTGCACCTGTACGCCAGGGACGCGGCGCAACACATCGCCCACGTTCATCGCGCCCTGCTCCACCATGGCTTCGCGGCGGATGACCGTACGTGCGCCCGGGTGGTTCTGCACCACTTCGGCGTTAGCATCGCCCAGCCAGTTGCCGACCACTTTGATATCGGTGACGCCCAGTTCCAGCGGCGAGCCGGCTTCACCGGTGCCGTTGCTTTGCGGGCGCAGGGTCACTGAACCGGCGTCGATCTGGTAATCCAGGCCGCTGCCTTGCAGCAACTGGCGCAGGGCTTGTTCGGGCGAGAGGTTGCCGTCCACCGCAGGCGCTTGCTTGCCGGCGACCATGTCGGGGTTGAAGAACACTTGCAGGGACGTTTGCTGACCCAGTTGGCTCAATGCCGCCCCCAAAGGCTGGGCGCGGATATGGATACCGTCGTTAGCATAAGCCGCAGGCAGCCCGGCACTGACAGCAAGCGCCAGGGCCAGGGGCACCCAGCGGGAAATTTTATTGTGGGAGACGGTCAGTTTTTTCACATCGAAGCTTTTCACATCAAACCCCTGTAATCGCAAGAGCGTGCGGCTATTAATGCAAACCAGTTGCAGTTGCAAGAGAAGACGAAGAACTCGAAAATAACCTGAACCTCAGCGTGAAATAATTTCCTGGCTGCCGTCCGGCAAGGTACGCAAGGCGACCGGCAGGATGTGCGGCAAGGCTTTGAGCAAGGCGTCGGTGTCGCTGGATTTGAACACACTGGTCAAGCGCAGGCTGCTCACCGCAGCGGTACTGACCCGCAACGGTTGCTCGCGGTAGCGCGACACTTCGCGGGCCACTTCGCCAAGGCTGGCGTTGTTGAACACCAGCTTGCCGCTGCGCCAGGCGGTCAACTCATCGGTATTCACCGCGTACGCCGCAGCCACTTGCCCCACGGCATCGACTTGCGTGCCTCGGCCCGCCGTAAGCGTGACGATCCGGTCCGATGCACGCCCCTGGACCTTGACCGTGCCAGCCTCGACCACCACACGGGTCTGATCATCATCGCGGCGCACATCAAAGCGCGTACCGGTAACTGTCACCTGCCCTGCCCCGGCGGCGACGACAAAGGGTCGACTGGCGTCATGCTCGACGCTGAACATCGCTTCGCCCTGCTTGAGCTCCACGCCGCGCCGGCCTTTTTCGTAATGCACTGCGACCACGCTGCGGCTGTTGAGGTCCATCACCGAACCGTCGGGCAAAGCCACCTGGCGGTGCTCCCCCAAGCGCGTACTGAACTCGGCGTTGTAAGCTTTTGGATGATCAAGGCCGCTGAACAAGCCCAGGCCCAAGGCGATAGCCACCACGCTTGCGGCGACCGCATAACGCACAATGGTACGGCGCATGGGCCGCTCCACCGGCGCATCACACAAGGCCTGCAAACGGGCCTTGGGCAACAAGTCGGTGGCGTTCCACACCCCTTGCAGCACGTCGAATTCATATTGGTGCTCAGGCCGTTCTGCGCGCCATGCGTCGAAACGCCGGCGCTCTTCGATGTTCAGCTCGGCGTCTTGCAAGCGTACAAACCATTGCGCGGCTTCGTCGCGAGCACGGCTATCCATCATGGAAGGTCCTGTTTCATCAAAGCGGGTCATGGGGCCAGCGCCTCCAGACGGTCACGCAGATGCCGCAAGGTGCGGATCATATACTTTTCAACCATGTTTTTAGACAGGCCCAGGCGCACGGCGATTTCCTGCTGGGTGAGGCCTTCGATTTTCTGCCAGATAAATATCTTGCGACAGTTAAGCGGCAGCTCGGCCAAGGCCCGCTCGATGGAGTCCGCCAACTGGATCGCGTGCATAAAATGCTCCGGGTCGCCGCTGTGGGGCGAACGCTGGTCAAAGGTCTCCAGCGCCAGCGCCTCACGCCGGTCTTCACGCCGGTAGGCATCAACGGCGATGTTGCGCGCTGTTTGATGCAGATAGGCGCGTGGTTGCTCAACCTCGCTTGAACGCGACTCAAGCACTCGCACGAAGGTGTCGTGGGCCAGGTCTTCAGCCTGCTGACGGTTTCTCAGGCGGCGTGTCCAGGTGCCGATCAACTCTTCGTAATGCTCGAAAAAGCCTGTTCTACGGGGCGGCTGAGGGATCATTGCGTGAGCACTGGGGAGGCGGGGGCGTGAATAGTAATGCTTCCTATTAAGTGGGGCAATTGCTTCCCGTCGCCGCGCCTTGGACTTCCCACTGGTGAACTTCCGCCACGCGCCGCCAGTCAGCTGCAAAGACTCTCTTAAAACGGTGGGTGGGCAATGCAGATCTCCTTGCAGCAACAAGTGGCCCTGGTCACCGGTGCCAGTTCCGGTATCGGCGCAGGCGCCGCCAAAGCGTTGGCCGAGGCCGGTGCGGCGGTGGTGCTCAATTACAACTCCCAGGCGGCGCCGGCCGAAGCCCTCGCTGCGCAGATCAACGCCAACGGCGGCCGTGCAATTGCCATCGGCGGCGATGTGTCCCAAGAGGCCGACGTTGAACGCCTGTTCGCCCAGACCCTCGATGCCTTCGGGCATCTGGACATTCTGGTGGCCAACTCCGGCCTGCAAAAAGACGCCAACCTGGTCGACATGACCCTCGACGACTGGAACACGGTGATCGGCGTCAACCTCACCGGCCAGTTCCTGTGTGCCCGCGCCGCCGTGCGCATTTTCAATCGCCAGGGCGTGCGCGATGGCGTGTCGCGCGCCGCCGGCAAAATCATTCACATGAGCTCAGTGCACCAAATCATCCCTTGGGCCGGGCATGTGAATTACGCCGCCTCCAAAGGCGGCGTGGAGATGTTGATGCGCACCCTCGCCCAGGAAGTCAGCGAGCAGCGTATCCGCATCAACGGCATTGCGCCCGGCGCTATTCGTACGGCGATCAACCGTGCGGCCACCGAAGGCGCGGCAGAAAAAGAGCTGCTGAAGTTGATTCCCTATGGCCGCGTCGGCGACGTGGAAGACGTGGCGAACGCGGTGGTGTGGTTGGCCAGTGATGCCTCCGACTATGTGGTGGGCAGCACCCTGTTTATTGATGGTGGCATGAGCCTTTATCCGGAGTTTCGTGGCAATGGTTGATTTTAAAAATGAACAGCAGAGCGCCATCGATGCCCACGGTATTATTGGCGATATGCGCAGTGCGGCATTGGTCAATGACCGCGGCAGTATCGACTTTTTCTGCTGGCCGGAATTTGACAGCCCGTCGATCTTCTGCTCGCTGCTCGACACGCCCGAGGCCGGTGTTTTCCAGCTCACACCCGACCTGAAAAACGCCCGCCGTGAACAAATCTACCTGCCCGACACCAACGTGCTGCAAACCCGTTGGCTAAGCGATGAGGCGGTGGTCGAAATCACCGACCTGCTGGTCATCAGTGAAGATATTGATGATTTGCCGCTGCTGATTCGTCGCGTACGAGTAGTCAGCGGCACAGCCACAATCCATCTGCGCTGCGCCGTACGCCACGACTACGCGCGCACGCCGACCCAAGCCAGTATCGACGACGGCATGGTCTATTTCGCCGCCGACGGCCAGCCCGGCCTGCGCTTGGCGAGCAGCCACGCAATGCAGATCGAAGCCGATGCCGCCGTGGCCAGTTTCACCCTGGCCCAGGAAGAAGGCGCCGAGTTCGTCCTCGGCGGCCAAGATGATCCACGGGTCAACAGCGGCTGCACCGATTTGGCATTAGCACACACATTGAAGTTCTGGCGCGGCTGGATCGCACAATCGAATTACCGTGGGCGCTGGCGCGAAATGGTTAACCGCTCGGCCCTGGCGCTGAAGCTTTTGACCTCACGCAAACACGGCGCAATCATCGCCGCCGCCACCTTCGGCCTGCCGGAAACCCCTGGCGGCGAGCGCAATTGGGATTACCGCTACACCTGGATCCGCGACGCCTCGTTCACGGTCTATGCATTCATGCGCCTGGGCTTCATCGAAGAAGCCAACGCTTACATGCGCTGGCTCAAAGGCCGCGTCAGCGACTGCTGCGGCCAGCCGACCAAAATCAACATCCTCTACGGCATCGACGGCCGCCAGGAACTGCCGGAAACCACGCTTGATCACTTCAGCGGCCACGGTGGTGCCAAGCCAGTACGTATCGGCAATGAGGCCTTCGACCAGATCCAGCTGGATATCTACGGCGAGCTGATGGATGCGGTGTACCTGGTCAATAAATACGGTGAAGCCATCTCCCACGAAGGTTGGAAACACACGGTGGAAGTGGCTGATCAGGTCTGCGAGATCTGGAACAGCAAGGACGTGGGCATCTGGGAAATGCGCGGTGAGGAGCATCACTTCCTGCATTCGAGGCTGATGTGCTGGGTGGCGCTGGACCGCGCAATCCGCCTGGCTTCCAAGCGCTCGCTGCCCGCTCCGTTCGCGCGGTGGGACCAGACGCGTCAGGCGATCTATGCGGATATCTGGAGTAACTTTTGGAACGAAGAACGCGGGCACTTTGTGCAGCATATCGGCAGCACCGCACTCGACGGTTCGATGCTGTTGATGCCGCTGGTGCGCTTCGTTGCGGCTACCGACCCGCGCTGGCTGTCGACGCTTGCGGCGATTCAGAAAAGCCTGGTGCGTGACGGCATGGTCTACCGCTACCGCAACGACGACAGCCAGATCGACGGTTTGCAAGGCACCGAAGGCGCGTTTGCTGCCTGTTCGTTCTGGTACGTCGAATGCCTCGCCCGCGCTGGGCAAGTGGAAAAGGCGCACTTGGAATTTGAACAACTGTTGCGATACGCCAATCCGTTGGGGCTGTATGCCGAAGAGTTCGATAACCAGGCGCATCACTTGGGCAATACGCCCCAGGCGCTGAGCCATTTAGCGTTGATCAGCGCGGCAACGTTTTTGGACCGTAAGCTCAGTGGCACGAAGACCACCTGGCAACCCTGAGGAGGCCTGAGGGGTAGAAGCAAAAAAACAGCTCTAAAGCCGCCAATCTCTACCTGAAAGTAATGAGATTCAGATGTGGAGCTGGCTTGCCTGCGATGGCATCGACTGTGTGTCACTGATAAACCGAGGGGGCTGCATCGCAGGTAAGCCAGCACCCACATTTGATTGAGTTCAGCTTCCAGGATCAGGTCTATGGTGCACAATAGGCAGCCCCAAGCCGCCACCAGGAACCCCATGCGCCAGGTACTGCTGATCATCGACGTGCAACCCTGTTTCAACCCGCCCGCGTGGCTGGTCGATGGCATTAACACCTTGCTCGGGCGCCTGCCATCAGTGGCCACCGTGGAGCGCCACGACGAAAGCATCACCCCCTTCACTCGCCAACTCGGCTGGCAACCTGCGCCGGACGACCACAGCCTG
This sequence comes from Pseudomonas sp. ArH3a, assembly GCF_022648765.1. NCBI lineage: Bacteria > Pseudomonadati > Pseudomonadota > Gammaproteobacteria > Pseudomonadales > Pseudomonadaceae > Pseudomonas > Pseudomonas sp. ArH3a. The sequence goes on along the minus strand of NZ_CP080330.1, from coordinate 2,560,724 downwards.
ATCGCCGCCGAGCGCATCTTCATCAAACACGGCTATGCCCCCACGCCCGAGACCCTCGACTACCTGAAAAGCCTGACGCCGGACCGCGTGCTGGTGTGTGGCATCCAGACCGACACCTGCGTCCTCGCGGCCGGCTTCGCATTGTTTGATGCGGGGCTGCAGCCGACATTGATCAGCGACTTGACCGTGGGCTCATCGCTGGATCGGTCAGGCAAATTAGGCGTTGACCTGTGGCGGCATCACTTCGGCAACGTAGTAGATCGCGCCCAAGTAATCGCGACGACCGCCTCATGAATGCATTCCCGACGCTTGCTACCCCGCGCCTGCGCCTGCGCGAATTACGCGCAACCGACGCCCCGGCGTTATGCGCCATCCATGGCGACACCGCCAACATGCGCTGGTTTGGCGCCGATCCGATGACCGACCTGGCCCAGGCCCACGCCTTGATCGACACCTTCGCCCAATGGCGCACCCAGCCCAACCCCGGCACACGCTGGGGGATTGAACGAGCTGGCGAACTGATCGGCAGCTGCGGCCTGTTCAAATGGAATCGCAGCTGGAACAGCTGCGCCCTCTCCTGCGAACTGGCACCCGCAGCCCGCAGCCAAGGTCTGATGAGCGAAGCCTTGCGGTCGATGCTCGACTGGGGCTTTACGCACATGCAATTACATCGGATTGAAGCCTGGGTGCATCCGCACAACACGGCGTCACTGGCGCTGTTGCAACGTTTGGGCTTCAAAGCCGAAGGGACATTGCGAGAGGCGGGGTTTTGGAATGGCCAGCGGCATGACCTTGTGGTGTTAGGGTTGTTGGTACAGGAGTGGCTAGACAAGTAAGCACATTGCCTGCGAATCCCCGTGACCCCGTCACAGCATTTGACTAGAGTTCAAGCACTTTTGGCCGGCTTCGAGGAGCCCATCATGACCATTTCCGCCCCACTGCTGTCTGTGCGTACGCCCCTGCTCGAAGTAGCCTACGAAGCCCATGGCCCAGAAGACGGTGAACCGGTGATCCTGCTGCACGGCTTCCCTTACGACCCGCGTGCCTACGATGACATCGCACCGCACCTGGCTGAGCGTGGCTGCCGGGTGTTGGTGCCGTACCTGCGGGGTTATGGCCCTACGCGGTTTATCAACGAGCAGGTGATGCGCTCCGGTCAACAGGCGGTGTTGGCCAAGGATCTGTTGGATTTCATGGATGCCCTGGGCATCCCGCAGGCCACGCTCGCCGGTTACGACTGGGGGGGCCGCGCCGCGTGTATCGTCGCCGCGTTGTGGCCGCAGCGAGTGCGTGGGTTGGTAACCGGGGACGGCTATAACATCCAGGACATTGCCAAGTCGCTCGAGCCTCACGCGCCCGAGACAGAGCATCGCTTGTGGTATCAGTTCTACTTTCACACCCAGCGCGGTGTAGACGGTTTGACTGCCAATCGCCGTGAGTTGTGTGAGTTGCTGTGGCAGCTGTGGTCGCCGACCTGGGCCGAGGGGCCGGGGCTGTATGGCCGCACGGCGCCGTCGTTTGATAACCCGGATTTTGTCGAGGTGGTGATCCACTCTTATCGCCACCGCTTCATGTACGCGCCGGGCGACCCGGCAGTGGAAGCCATCGAGCAGGCGCTGGTAGCGCAACCGCCGATTTCGGTGCCGACGATTTCACTCTGCGGCGCCGATGATGGCGTGGGCCCGGCCCCGGTGGAGGATGACGATGTGGAACACTTCATTGGCTTTTATCGGCGCGACGTTTTGCCGGGGGTGGGTCACAACATTCCTCAGGAAGCGCCGCAGGCGACCCTCGCGGCGATCTGCGAGTTGCTGGACCGCGCGTGAATGTTAGCGGCGCTTAGGGGACCACCCACGGCGCAAGGTCATCACGCCGACATAGCACCTTGATACAAATGTGCACGTTTTCGTTCAAGCCGGGTCGTAGAAGCGCTCACGGTAGGCCTGGGGCGTGACGTCCAGGGCGCGCAGGAAACTGCGCCGCAGGGTCTCTTCACAGCCGAACCCGCACTGCACGGCGATGCGTTTGATCGACGCTGTGCTGTCAGCCAACTGCCGGCGCGCGGTTTCCACGCGGATCAACTCCACCGCCCGCGCCGGGGTCTGGCCGGTTTCGGCGCGGTAGTGGCGCACGAAACTGCGTTCGCTCATACCGGCCTGGGCGGCCAGCGTAGGAATGTTCAGGTCGAGGGTGAGGTTGTCAGCCATCCAGGCGTGCAAATCAGCGAAGCGGCTGTCGCCCTTTTGCAGGGACAAGGCCACGCTGAATTGCGATTGACCGCCTGGCCGTTTAAGGAATACCACCAAGTGCCGCGCCGCCTCCAGGGCCACGGCGCGGCCCAGGTCTTCTTCCACCAGGGCCAGGCACAGGTCGATGCCGGCCGTCACGCCGGCGGAGGTCCACACCGAGCCTTGCTGGATGAAAATAGGGTTGGATTCCACGGTCAGCGACGGGAACCTGCGCGCCAGTTCTTCGCAGCGGGTCCAGTGAGTGGCTACGCGACAGCCGTCGAGCAAGCCACTGGCGGCGAGCAGAAAAGCGCCGGTACACACCGAGGTCATCCGCCGGGTGTGCTGGGCTTTTTGCTTCACCCAATCGACCAACTCCACGTCTTCGGCAGCGCCGTACACACCCCAGCCGCCCGCGATCACCAAGGTGTCGCAAGGCGTGTCGGCTGCGGGCAGCGCCTCAGCCACCAGTGCCAGGCCGGCGGAGGTCATCACGGGTTCTGCCTGCGCGGCAATCACCGACACCGCGTAAGGCAACGGCAGGCCGCGCTGGCGCGCCAAGTCATTGGTGGTGGCGAACACCTGCAACGGCCCGGTGACGTCAAGCACCTGGACATTATTGAAAGCGAGTACGTGAATAGTCCGGGTCATGATTGGCGTAATCTGTGGGCTCAATGGCGCATACGCCAAAGCCTAGGCCGCTAGAGTGAAGCCGTCCACCCCTTTATCGGAGCTTCACTCATGACCCTGCAGATCGGCTTTCTGTTGTTCCCCGGCATTCAGCAACTGGACCTCACCGGCCCCTATGACGTGCTGGGTTCGCTGCCGGATGTGAAGCTGCACCTGGTGTGGAAAGACCTGGCGCCGGTCACGTCCAGCACCGGCATGGTGTTTACCCCGACCATGACTTATGCCGACTGCCCGCGCCTGGATGTGATTTGCGTGCCCGGAGGTGCAGGCGTAGGCGAGTTGATGGAGGACCCGCAAACCCTGGACTTCCTCAAGGCCCAGGCCCAAACCGCACGCTACGTGACGTCGGTGTGCACCGGTTCGCTGGTACTGGGGGCTGCGGGTTTGCTGCGCGGTCGCAAGGCCACCACTCACTGGGCCTACCACGACCTGCTCGCCCCGCTCGGCGCGATCCCGGTGCAGGCGCGTGTGGTGCGTGACGGCAACTTGTTCACCGGTGGCGGCATCACCGCCGGCATCGACTTTGCCCTGACCCTGGCGGCAGAGCTGTACAGCGAGGCCGCCGCGCAACTGGTGCAGTTGCAGATTGAATACGCGCCGGCGCCGCCGTTCGATTCGGGCAGCCCGCACACCGCGCCCGAGCCTGTGCTGGAGGAAGCCAGGAAACGCACGGCGGAATCGCGTCGGGTGCGCGGCGAGATCGTGGCACGGGCGGCGGCGCGGTTGGGGTGATGCAATGAATGTGGCTGGCGGGCTTCGTGTGGCGAGCCCGCTCGCCGGCCTCAGGCTGGCCGAGACATCAGCATCAGCCTAGCGGCCAACAGCATCAGCACACTCGCCAGGCCCCATTTCTGCAGTTTGGCACTGCCAGCGCGCCCGGCAAAAAACCGGCTGAGCGCACCGCCAAAAACCCCTAGCAGCACGTGAAAAACACCGGCAATCAGGGTCAGTACGCCACCCAGCATCAGCAGTTGCAGCGTGATAGAGCCGGCCTGCGGCCTGACGAATTGCGGCAAAAACACCATGAAAAACAGCAACGCCTTGGGATTGAGCAAACTGTTGAGCATCGCTTGCACAAACACACGGCTCAGACGCACGCGCTTTACCTGGGCAGTGTCCAGCCCGGGGCTTTTCTGCAAGGTCTTGAACACCAGCCACAGCAGGTAAATCACACCGGCATAACGAATCACATCAAACGACGGCGGCCAACTGGCGACCAGCGCCGTTACGCCGGTGGCGGTCAACGCGGTCAGCAGCACGTCCGCCACGCAGATACCCAGGCCCGAGGCCACACCCCCACGCCAGCCGTAACTCACACCATGGCTGATAACAAACGCCATGTTCGGCCCCGGCGATAACAGCAACAGCAAGACAGCGCCCGAGAACACAAGCAAAGTTGAGAAATCAATCATGCTCAAACCACCCACCCCAATAAGAACGGACAGATTAAATGGCCGTCAAAAAACCCACAAAAAATTGTGCTGGATACATTTTTATCTGAGTTTAAAAACAACTTCCACCCGTCTCAAAGGCCGTACTTTCTGGGACTTAGCGTGCCCTCTTTGTCCCCTTTTCCTACCGCCGCTCAAAAAAGCTTTACCCATCCAGCAGGAAAATTCTCATATTTGTTCCTACACTCAAAAACACACCCCCAACACCGAGTGCTCGAACAAGGAATGTCAATAAAATGCCACAAAAAATACCAGTTAACGTGTCTAGCACGCCACCTCCAGAGCATCGTCAACCCACCGACAAAGCAATCCTAAGGAACATTCCTTAAGTCACTGCCCACGTAAAACATTCATTTGGATAGCTTCAGATGAAGGGTCAGTTGCGTTTTAGCCAGAGTAGCCGTCGTTCGTCTTGTGCGTATTCAAGCAAGCCGAACAGAAGTCTGGAGTGCAATGAGGGATGTTTTATGCGAGAGAAGTCGTCAGTCGACAGCCTGTTTCTGACCCGCGCCGGATTTGTTGAGTTTTTTGTTGTTTTCGTCAAATTGATCCACGGCCTGACGGCTATTTTGCCGCCACTGGTGCTGGTGCTTTTCCTCGACCCGATGGCCCCCGAACTGCGTTCTCACTTCCTCGGTTTGCTGCTGTTTTTCGCGATTCTGACCATTATTCTGTTCCAGGCCCTGAGCATCTATTCCGAGGATCTGTTCAGTAATCGCCTGCGCCTGCGGGCCAAGATAGTCGCCTGGTCGGCGGCGTTCTGCATCTTGCTGTTCATGTACCAGATCCTGCTGTTTTTCCCGCAATTGACCCCGCGCAATCTGGTCGCGTGGTACTTCGCCAGCCTAGGGCTGTTCTGCCTTGAGCGCCTGTTGATGCTACGCCTGTACCGCAACCTGATGCGCAAGGGCAAATACCTGCAACGTACGGTAATCCTGGGCTTCACCGACACCGCCGTGCACGTCGCCGACCACCTGCAACGCAACGGCGATATCCGCTCCGGCCTGATTGGTTTTATCGACGACCGCACCGAGCGCATTCCCAAGGAACTGAGCAACCTGCCGCTGCTGGGCAACACCCGCGACCTGGAAAAACTGATCCGCGCCGAGCAGGTCAACCAAGTGATGATCTGCCTGCCCTGGGCTGCCGAGCAACGTATCCACGGGCTGGTCAATCGCCTGCGCCAGATGTCGGTAAACGTGATGCTGGTCCCGGACATGGCCGCCCTACGCTACGGCCACAGCCGCATCACCGACGTGGGCGGCATTCTGATGTTCAACACCTCACAGTTGCCGCTGCGCGGGTGGTCGCCGGTAATCAAGCGCTGTGAAGACGTGCTGCTGGCCAGCTTGGCACTGGTGGCGCTGTCACCGGTGATGCTGGCGACGGCAATCGCGATCAAGCTCGACTCTAAAGGCCCGGTGCTGTTTCGCCAGAACCGCTTCGGCTACAACGACAACGAGATTCGCGTGTTCAAGTTCCGCTCGATGTTCACCGACCAGAGCGACTTCACCGCCGAGCAACAAACCACCCGCAAAGACCCGCGCATCACCCGCGTGGGCCGGATTATTCGTAAAACCAGCATCGACGAACTGCCGCAGCTGTTCAACGTGCTGCTGGGCAATATGTCGATGGTCGGCCCACGCCCCCACGCCACGGCGACCAAGGCCGCCGGTATCCCGTTCGAAGTCGCGGTGAGCGAATACAGTTCGCGACATCGGGTCAAGCCGGGCATCACCGGCTGGGCACAGATCAACGGCTACCGAGGCGAGACCGACACCCTGATCAAGATCCAGAAGCGCGTCGAGTACGACCTGGAGTACATCTCCAAATGGTCGGTGTGGTTTGACTTGTACATCGTCTTTATGACGGTCCCCGCCGTCCTCTCCACCAAGGAGGTCTATTGATGAATGCCCTCAACGGCTTGATTCCCTGCATTATTTCCGGTGGTTCGGGCACACGGTTGTGGCCAGTGTCGCGGCAGAACATGCCCAAGCCCTTCATGCGCATGCGTGACGGCATGAGCCTGTTGCAAAAGACCTTCCAGCGCGCCGCGCGCCTGCCAGGTGTGGAAAGTGTGCTCACGGTGACCAACCGCGACCTGCTGTTTCGCACCCTGGATGACTACCGCGTGGTCAACAAGGCGCACCTGCCGTTGGACCTGTTGCTGGAGCCGTTCGGGCGCAACACCGCGGCGGCCATCGCGGTGGCGGCGCTGCATGTGCAGGAGCATTTCGGCGATCAGGCGCAGCTGCTGGTAATGCCTGCCGACCACTTGATCAGCGATGAAACCGCGTTCGCCGCCGCTGTGACCCAGGCCCGTGAGCTGGCCGAAGCGGGCTACCTGGTGACATTCGGCATCCAGCCCGACCACCCGGAAACCGGCTTCGGCTATATCGAAAAAGGCGACGTGCTGGGCACCGGCAACCGCGTCAAACGCTTCGTCGAGAAACCCGACCTGGCCACCGCGCAAGGCTACCTCGACGGTGGCAAACACCTGTGGAACGCCGGCATGTTCTGCTTCAAGGCCAGCACCTTGGTGGACGAACTCGCCGTTCATGCTCCCGACGTACTCGCGGCCGCGAGAGCCGCGCTGGAACACAGCCAGAACCTGCAGAATAAAACCTCGCGCCAGCGTGAACTGAGCGCCGAAGGCTTTGGCGCTGCGCCGGATATTTCCATCGACGTGGCGCTGATGGAGAAGTCCAAGCAAGTTGCCGTGGTGCCCTGCGACATCGGCTGGAGCGACATCGGTTCCTGGGAAGCGCTGCGCCAGCTCACCCCCAGCGATGCCAATGGCAACCAGGTCAATGGCGAAGCGATTTTGCATGACGTGCACAACTGCTACGTCGACTCGCCCAAGCGTGTCCTCGGTGCTGTCGGCGTGCGCGACCTGATCATTGTCGATACCCCTGACGCGCTGCTGATCGCCGACGCCAATCGCAGCCAGGATGTGCGCTACATCGTTGCCGAACTCAAGCGCCAGGACCATCCGGCGTACAGCCTGCACCGCACCGTCACCCGGCCGTGGGGCACCTACACGGTGCTGGAGGAAAGCAGCCGCTTCAAGATCAAGCGCATCGTGGTCAAGCCTCAGGCATCACTGTCATTGCAGATGCATCACCACCGCAGCGAGCACTGGGTGGTGGTCAGCGGCGCGGCACAGATCACCAATGGCGAGCGCGAATTCCTGATCAACGCCAACGAGTCCACCTACATTCCGGCCGGGCACAAACACCGCCTGACCAACCCCGGCATCATCGACCTGGTGATGATCGAGGTGCAGAGCGGCGAGTACCTGGGCGAAGACGACATTGTGCGTTTTGACGACATTTACGGGCGTGCGCCCGCTGCCGACGTGAAAAAGTGATATGCGTACCTCGCTGATCATCCCGACCCGCAACGCGTCCAGCCACCTGGCGCGATTGCTGCCCGCGCTGAAAATGCAGACGCTGCTACCGGACGAAATGCTGGTGGTCGACAGCGCCTCCAGCGATGACACCGTGGCGCGCTTTCGAGAGTTCGGCGCGCGGGTCGAGGTGATCAACGCCCGCGATTTCAACCACGGCGGCACGCGGCGTTGGGCCAGTGAACAGGTGAGCGGTGACGCGCTGATCGTGATGACCCAGGACGCGATCCCCGAAAGCCCCGAGACCTTCGCCAACCTGCTCGAAGAATTGCAGCAAGACCCGCTCAACGGCGTGGCCTACGGCCGCCAACTGCCGCACCCCGGCGCCGGCGTGCTGGGCGCGCAATCACGGCACTTCAACTACCCGCAACACAGCCGCAGCAAGAGCCTGGCCGATGCGCCGCAGTTGGGGATCAAGACCTGCTTCAGCTCCGACTCGTTTTGCGTGTACCGACGCAGCGCCTTGCAGGCCGTCGGCGGTTTTCCCGCCGATGTGATCGGCAGCGAAGACGCCTACGTCGCTGCGCGCCTGCTGCTTGACGGCTACAAGGTGCGCTACGCCGCGTCAGCGCGGGTGTACCACTCCCACGATTACCGACTCATGGATGAGTTTCACCGCTACTTCGACATTGGCGTGTTTTACGGCCGCGAGCCGTGGATTCGCCAGGCCTTTGGCGATGCCGGCGGTGAAGGTAAACGCTATGTACAGGCTGAGCTCGCGGCACTGCGCGCAGCCGGTGCATTGCACCGCGTACCCGAAGTACTGGTGCGCAGCGCGTTCAAGTTGCTCGGCTATCGGCTGGGCCATCTGGAACGCCGGCTCCCACTCGCCCTCAAGCGGCGCATCAGCATGTTCCCCGGTTATTGGAGGTGAGCAGCATGACCTACAGGAAGTCCCCCTTGATGAAAAAAACCGTGCTCCTCTTGGCCATGTTGGCCTTGGCCGCCTGCAATACGCCGGCACGCATCGTCCCGCCGGATGACCAGACCGTGGAGGACGGCAAACGCGCCCTCGACCAGCTGGCGCAGTTGCCGCCGGCGGTGGAACGCATCCGCATCGGCGACCAGTTGCGCATCGTGCGCGATGCCGGCGAGATGCCGACGCTGTCGGCGTTCAACGTCAGCACCATCTACGAGCTGACGCTGTACACGGTGCAGACCGACGGCAAGATCAACTACCCGTTCCTGGGCCCGATCCAAGTCGCCGGGCGCCAGCCATCGGAGCTGGCCACCGAGCTAAGCAAAAAGCTCGCGCCGGTGTACCGCGAGCCACGCGTCACGGTGAACATCAACCAGGCACCGGGCAACTCGGTGATCGTCGGCGGCGCGGTGAATAACCCGACGGCGGTACAACTGGGCACGGCCAACACCCTGGAGCAAGCGATTGTCGGCGCCGGCGGGGTGAACCCATCGGGCAATGCCAGCATGGTTGCGTTGTTGCGCGAAGATGCCCAAGGCGCCTACCACGCCTACTTCCTGGACTTCAGCCAATACCTCAAGCCCGGCCCCAACGGGCGTAAACCGGTGCACCTGCAACGCGGTGACGTGGTGTTCGTGCCCAAATCCAATGTGGGCGAGCGCATCCAAGGAGTGGATACCTACTTGAACCAACTGATCCCGTTCACCAAGTCCATTGGGGTTGGCTACAACTACACCCGAACCAGCGGCGGCAATAACTAAAGGAGCGACATCCCATGATCGAGATTCGTTCTTTTCGTGATCTTCTGCGTCTGTTCTTCATCTTCCGGCATGAGTTCAAACTGGCGGCCATCGCGGCGCTGGTGATCATTTTGCTGGGGGCCTTTTTGCTGCCGGCCAAGTACGAATCCACCGCGCGCCTGCTGGTCAAGCCGGGGCGCGATTCGACCTTGCCGATCGAGATCAGCAACCGCCAGGCGCTGGTCATGCCCAGCACCCAGCGTGACCCGATTGTCGACGAGGAGCGCCTGCTGACCGGGCGCCCCATCGTGCGTGCGGTGGCCGAGCATTACCTGGAAGCGATCGACAAAATGCCGCCACCGGAAGGCTTCTGGAAGCGCACCAAGTACTACGTCAAAAGTGGCGTCGGCGCCGTGTTCGACGGCCTGCGCGTGGTGTTAGAAACGGTGGGCATCGTTGAAAAAACCACCCCAGTGGAACGCCTGGCCGCGAGCCTGGAGAAGAACTTCGAAGTGAGCCACGCCGCCGGCTCCACGGTGATGGATATCAGCTTCAAGTGGGGCGACCCGGAGATCGCCCAGGCGGTGGTCAAAAGTTGGGTCGAGACCTACATCAACGAACGCACCCAGGCCTTGGGGCGCAAGAGCCTCTACGCCTTCTATGAAGGCCAGGTGTCCAACAGCGCCACCGAGATCAAGCGCTATAAGGAGCAAATCCTCAAGCATTTAAATGAGATCGGCGCGGCGAGCATCACCGATCGCCTGGAAGATTTGTCCGAACGCATCAACGTGCTGCGCGGCGAAACGTTCAACACCACGCGCCTGATCGCCTCTTCCGACAGCGCTCTGGACAGCACCCGCACTCAGCTCAAGACCCAGCCCAAGGAGGTGACCACGGTCCGCCAGATTGCGCTGAACCCGCAGCAGCAAGATTTGCGTCGCCTGCTCAACCAGAAGCTGCTGGAAAAAGCCGACATGATGCGCACCTACACCGACAACGCGCCGCCGGTCAAAGCCCTGGACGCCTCGATCCGGGCGATGCAGGCCCAGGTTGCAGGTGAAAGCAACACGGTGCAAAGCTCGGAAAACCGTGCGCCGAACACCCTGGAAATCCACTTGCAGCGCGTGCTGCTGGATGAGTCGAGTAACAACCTGGCCTTGCGTACCCAGTTGGTGCAGCAGCAGAAGCAATTGGTGAACCTCGAAGCGCAGCGCAAGCAAGCCTTGGAGATCGAACCGGAACTGGCGCGCCTTGCCCGTGAGCTGAGCGCCACCGAGCGCAACTACGCGCTGTACGTGGACAACCTGGAAAAATCGCGCATCGACCGTGAGCTGGACAACAGCCAAATCAGCAACATCGCGGTGATCGAAGAAGCCACCTTGAACCCGGGCCGCATCTTCCCCAAAACCCTGGTGATGCTGGTGTTGGCGATCCCGTTCGCGATCGTCGTCGGCCTGCTGGTGATCTACCTGTGCTACCTGCTCGACCAGCGCATTCACGACGGCGGGCTGGTAGAGCGCAAGTTCGGCTTGCCCCTGTGGACGACACTGCCGGAGCTGGACACCAGCACCGCGCAGAGTACCAACGCGTTCAATGCGAGCATTTACCGGCTGTATAGTTTGCTGCAATTGGACCGCGTGGCCGAACAAGGCCTGACCCTCGGGCTGACCTCGGCGCGCCACGGCGAAGGCGTGACCTTTGTGGTGGAACAGCTGCGTCAATTGCTGCAGGAAAACGGCATCACCGTGCGGGTCGGCGGCGTCGAGCCGCCAGCCCGCGGCGAAGTGGTGCTACTGGATGCCTCGGCGCTGCTGGACAACCGCGATGCCTTCATCAACCTGCGCCGCGCCGACCTGATCGCCTTGGTGGTGGAAGCGCAGAAAAGCACGGTGCCGGTGGTGGAACACGCGCTGTCGATCCTCAACACCGCGTTCGGCAAGGTGGACGGCATCATCATCAACCGGCGCAGATTCGAAGTGCCGGCCAAGGTGCTTAAAACCATCGCCAAATACCGGGGGGCGTTCTGATGCACATCGCCCTGCTCGCGCCTTTGCCGCCGGAGAAAAATGGGATCGCCGACTACGCGAACCATTTCAAGACGGCCTTGGAACAGCTGGGCGTGACGGTGGCGACACCGTTGAGTGGCGTGCAAGGCACGACGCAAGCGATCAAGCACGCCATCGCCGCGTTCGACTGGCACAGCGTGGACCTGGTCCACGCCGAGCTGGGCGGCGGGCGATTGGGCGAGTTCCTGGCCCTGCGCGAACTGCGCAAGGCTTACCCCCGACTGCCGCTGACCGCCACGGTGCACGACCCGGAACGCATGGTGTGGCGCCGCGAGCACCTGCCCTTCCCGTTAAACCTGCTGGAACGTTTGCCCAACCCTCTGCCGCAAGCGGCGGTGGTGCTCGCCGACCCGCTGACCTTGCGTGAAGAACGCCACGTCGCCCAAGGCCTGACGCGGCTGATCACCCTCACCCGCCTGGGTGCCGATTGCCTAGGCCTGCGCATGCAACTGCCGGCGGGCAAAGTGGCGGTGATCAACCACGCCAACCTGGCGATTGCTCCCGCGCCATTACCCTCGCTGGACACCTTGCACCTGCTGTATTTCGGTTTTATCTACCGTGGCAAGGGCATTGAGGACCTGCTGCAGGCCCTGGCCGATGCCTTCAAGCAAGCCCCCCAGTTGCGTGACCGTGTGCGCCTGACCCTGGCCGGTGGCACTGCCGCCGAAATGGCGTTCGGCGCAGGCGGCAATTACCTCGAACAGTTGAACCGCCAGATCGCTGAACTTGGCCTGGCGGGCTCAATCGACTGGCGGCTGAACCTGCCGGCCAGCGAGATTGCACAGACGATCCAGGCGCACCATGTGATGGTGCTGCCGTACCGCGAATCGAAAAAGCTCAGCCTGCTGGGGCGCCAGCGCGGCACCAGTGGCGCGCTGTCCTGGGCTGCGGCGTGTGGGCGCGGGGCGATTACCTCGGATGCGCGGGCGTTTGCCGAAGAAGTCGCCAGCGGCAATGGCGCGATCTATCCCCAAGGCGACGTGGCGGCGCTGAGCGAACAACTGCTGCGCCTGGCGCGCACGCCGACATTGGCCCGCGACTGGGCCGAACGTGCCGGGGAAATTGGCCGCGAACGCCTGTGGCCGTTGACCGCACAGCAATTCAAGCAACTCTTTGAGCAGGCAATTGCAGGAGCCCCTGATGGCGCGTAAACGCACGTTCCTCGCCATCCTTGCGGTGGTTGCCGCACTTGGCCTGACCGCCTTTATGTGGGGCCGCCAGGCCGACGCCGAGAGCCATGTGCTCAAGGGCAACAAGGTGGTGGTGTGGAAGGATTTTTTGGGGGTTAACGCGCAATTCCTGTGGTTCAGCCCCGAGCGCTACCAGATGCAGATCGATCACCTCAAGGCCTTGGGCCTGGAATGGGTGCGCCTGGACCTGCATTGGGATCAACTTGAGCCGGTGGAAAACCAGTATCAGGTGGCGACCCTTGATCAATTGGTCGGCAACCTGCAAACCAACCAGCTCAAGTCGGTGTTCTACCTGGTGGGCTCGGCGCCCTTCGCCACCACCGCGCCGGTCGGTGCGCCCTATCAGGACCAATACCCGCCCAAGGACCCGAACGTGTTTGCCAACCGCATGGCGCTGTTGTCGCAGCGCTACCCCAGCGTGAATGCCTGGCAGGTGTGGAACGAACCGAATTTGCTCGGTTTCTGGCGCCCGGTGGCCGACCCGGCCGGCTACGCCAACTTGCTGACAGCCACGGCCGCCGCGTTACGCGCGGTTAACCCGAGCAAACCGGTGGTGGCGGCCGGCATGGCATTCTTCAGCGAAATGCCCAACGGCCAGACCCTGTTCGATGCCCTCGGCGCACTCGGCGTGGCCAGCCTTAACACGGTGATTTCCTACCACCCTTACACGCAGCTGCCCGAAGGCAACGACCCGGCCAACCTGGACTTTATCGCCAAGACCACTGCGCTTAACCAATCCCTGCGCAACGCCGGCGTGCAAACGCTGTGGAGCACCGAGTGGGGCTGGTCGACCTACCCCGGGCCGAAAGACGCCCAGGACCTCATCACCCTGCAGGGCCAGGCCGATTATGTGGTGCGCCGCGTGGCGTTGATGAGCGCAATGGATTACGACCGGATCTTCCTGTTCACCTTGAGCGACCTCGACCAGCGCGCCAGCGTGCGCGACCAGTTCTATGGCTTGCTCGACATCGACGCCAACCCCAAGCCGGTCTATACCGCCTTGAAGAACTTCCTCGACGTCAGCGGCCCGCAGCTCACGCCCGGCGACCCGCCGACCGCCGACCAATTGCCCGACGGCCTGTTCAGCATCGGTTGGACCCGCGCCGACGGCCACAAACTGTGGTTCTTCTGGTCGGCCCAAGGCGGTAACGCGCACTTGCCCAACCTCGCCAGCGCCACGCTCTACGACCCGCTGCGCGGCACGCAAACCCCGGTGAGCGGCACCAACGGGCTGACCCTCGCGGTCAAGTCGAACCTGCAAATTTTGTTATGGGATTGAAGCCCGCCATGCGTATTTTATGGATCCTGCCTTACTCGCCCTGGCCGGCCACCAGCGGCGGCAAGACGCGCCAGCTTCACCTGCTGCGCAGCCTCGCCGCGCGTGGGCATCGGATTACCTTGCTGCTGCATGACAAGCACCCGGTGTCGCTGACCGATCGCCAGGTGCTGGAAGCGTTCCTGGAACAACTGATCATCCTGCCGCGCCGCCCGCTGCGCAGCTTGAAAACCCTGGTGGCAGGGCTGTTTGCGCCCTACCCGCTGCTGGCCAGCGTGAATGGTCTGTCGGGGGCGCTGCAGGACACCTTCAACCAATTGCTGAAGGAGCATTGGGACGTGGTGCAGATCGAGCACAGCTACACGTTCCAGCCGTACGAAGACGCCCTGGCGCGCACATCCCAGCCTTTCGTGCTGACCGAACACAACGTTGAATCGGCGCTGGGCGCGGCCACTTATGACCGCCTGCCACGCTGGGCGCTGCCGTTCATTCGCTACGATCAATGGCGCTATGTGCGCTGGGAACGCCGGGTGATGCGCCAAGCCACGCAGGTGGTGGCGGTCACCGACGGCGATGCGCAGGTGCTGGCAACGATCGCCGGTAAACCGGTGCCGGTGGTGGTCAATGGCGTGGACTGCGATCACTTCGCCGCCGCCCACCCCGACCCGTCGACGCGCCGCGTGTTGTTCCTCGGCAACTATGAATACGCGCCCAACGTGGACGCCATCGAGTGGGCCCTGGATGAAATCCTGCCCAAAGTCTGGGAGCGCTGCCCCGACGCGCGCATGAGCGTGTGCGGCTTCGGCATGCCCGGCAGTTGGCGTGAGCGATGGAAAGACCCGCGAATCGAATGGCAAGGGTTTGTGCCGAACCTGTTGAACCTGCAATCGAGCTGTTCGGTGTTTCTGGCGCCGCTGCGCCATGGCGGCGGCTCCAAATTGAAAGTGCTCGAAGCGCTGGCCGCCGGGCTACCCTTAGCGAGTACCGAGCAAGGCGTGTCGGGCTTGGACCTGATCGAAGGCCTGGACTATCTGGGCGGGCAAACCGCCGACAGCCTGGCGGATGCCGTGGTGCGCCTGCTGCAATTTCCCGAGGCCGCCGCGCCCATGGGCGAAGCGGGCCGCGCCTATGTTCGCCGAGCTCATGACTGGAGTGTCGCCGCCAGCCAGCTTGAGCAGGTGTACGCGCGCCTTGCGCCGCTCAATCAAAAGGAGCCCGCATGCGTATAGGCCTGGATTACCGCACCGTCGGCACCTCGCCGCAATCGGGGATCAGCCGCCAGGTGTACGCGCTGGAAGCTGCCTTGCGTACCTTGCCGCAGGTTGAACTTGAGCGGTTTACCGTGGCGCCTCTGGGCGATGAAACCCGCTTGCAGGCGCACTGCCCGGCCTGGGGTTGTGCGAAAACCGCAATGCATCAGCCGCAGAATCGCCTGCGTTTCGAGGCCGGTTTTTTGCCGCGTGCATTGCGTGAACAACAGATCGACCTGTACATCAGCACCTTCAATATGGGCCTGCCGCTGCCTCCCAAACCCAAGGGTTTGCGCACCGTGGTGCTGTTGCATGACCTGTTCCAGATCACCTTGAACAACTACCACGCCAACCGCTTGAAGGCGCTGATCTACAAGACCTGCGATCGGCTGTCGATTGCCTACGCGGTGCACAGCGCCGACCGCGTATGGACGCCTTCGCAGTACAGCTTTGAAGAAACCGCGCGGCTGTTTCCCAAGGCAGCAGGCAAGATTCGGGTGCTGCCCAATCAAGTGGACAGTTTTGTCGAACTGGCGGCCGACCTCACGCCGCGCAAGCTGCCCGAGCAGTTCTGGCTGCTGGTGGGCACCCGCGAACTGCGCAAGAACGTGCCATTTCTGGTCGACGCCTGGCAGCAAGCGCGGCGCCTGTCACCCGACGTGCCGGCCTTGGTGCTGGTGGGCAGCCTTGAGCATTTGCCCGAGGCGCAGCGCAACCTGCCGGGCATTCGCGCCCTCAGCGGTGTGACGGATGCCGAGCTGCACGCGCTGTACCGCCAGGCCTCGCGCCTGTGGCAGCCGTCGTATGCCGAAGGGTTCGGCTTGCCGGTGATTGAAGCCCTGAGCGTCGGCACGCCGGTGGCCGTCGCCAGTGGCACCTCGCTGGATGAAATCACTCCGCCTTCAGCGCCGCGCTTCTCGCCCACTGACGGTCCAGCGCTGATGCAGTTGATGCTCGACCTAGTGGCGCGCCCCGCGCAAGAGTCGCCTGAGCAATGCCGGCTGTGGGCGCAACGTTTCAACCATCAGGCTTATCGCCGACGCCTGGCCGAACTGATCGAGGAATTGAAATGAGAGTCTCCCTGGCAAGCCTCGTCGCGATCCTGTTCGGCCTGCTGTTTGGCGCCCTGGCCTTGCTGCTGTCACCGGCCAAGGCGTTCCTCGCGGTGATCGGCCTGGCCGCTGCCGTGACCATCCTGCGCTTCCCGCTCTGGGGCTTGTTGCTGTTTGCCGGGGTCGCGACGTTTATGCCGTATTCGACGCTCAACCTGGGCATCCGCAGTACGGTGAGCGAAGCCATCCTCGCGCTGACTTGGGGCGCGGTGCTGTGGCACAGCTTTCTGTCGCGACTGCCCGACACGCCGAGCCTGTCGCGCCGCCCCACCGACCAGATGCTGTTGTGGCTGATGCTGTTCAGCGTGTTCCCGTTTATCGTCGGCCAAGTCACCATCCACGCCGACAGCAGCGGCGTGGCCAACTGGCTGCGCTGGTTGCTGAACCTGTCGGGGGTGTTCCTGACCGCCAAGTTACTGGTGAACCAAAAGCAGCGCGAATCCCTGGTCATTGCCCTGCTGCTGGGCAGCCTCGCGATGCTGGTGCTGTCGATTGCGGTGTTTGTGCGCACCCGCTCGGGCGCCGGCATTGCGCCGATTCTGGCGCTGTTCAATTACGGCAACTTCGACATGTTGAAATTCGGCCTGGAGGCAATGGCATCACGCATGGGCTCGCCGTGGATGCACCCCAATGCCATCGGCGGGATCATGGCGCTGCTGCTGCCGTTGGCGTTCTGCTACGGCATGACCGAACAAGGTTGGAAACGCGCACTGGGCCTAAGCGTGGCCTGTCTGGGCGCCGCTGCGTTGCTATTGGCCAGTAGCCGTGGCGCGATGGTCAGCCTGGCCTTGGTGCTGATCTGGATGGCCACGCGCCGCGTGCCCTACACCGGGCGCCTGTTGATGATCGGCGCAGCACTGACGGTGGCGCTGGTGATGGCCTACCCGCCGCTGCAGGACCGCCTGGCAACGATTTTTTCGTCGGACAACGCCAGTACCGAAGTCCGTTTCGACGAATACCGCATGTTCCCGCAGGCCGTGGAGGCGTACCCGTTCGGCATCGGTTTCAAGGTCGACCCGCCGGTGCCAGGTACGCACTTTTTAGGGATCTCGAACTTGTGGCTGAACTACATCTACAAGATCGGCATTGTCGGCATGCTGCTGTTTGTCGCCGTCACCGTGCGCTGGTGGCGTGAAGCGCGCCCGGAGCCAGGCCCAATCCGCCTGACCAAGGACAACGCGTTGTGGCTGGGCAGCACCGCCGGGATTCTCTCGGCGCTGGTCAGCGGCTTGTTTGACCACTACTTCAGTTTTGCCGTGGTGATGGTGTCGCTGTTCTGGTTGATGGTGGGCCTGAACGTGCTGGAGGCACGGCGGCTGTTTCCGGCGCGACTGCCGCAGGCCAAGGCGGTGGCTTTTCGCAAGCCGATGCTTGACGGCGCAAGGCCTTAGCCGTGCTTGGCAGCGCCGTCTGGCTGACCCTGGCGACCTTATTGGGCCTGTGCCTGGGGTTCGCCCGCGAGTGGCTGCTGGTGGCGGCCTGGGGCGCGGGCGAGCGCAGTGATGCGTTCCTGATCGCGCTGTTTTTGCCTGAGGCGTTGCGTATGTCGCTGGCCGGTGGCGTGCTCAGCGCCGCCGCGCTGCCGTTGTACCTGCAACGCAAAGATGGCGAGCGCTTGGACTGGCTGGGCGTGCTGTTCCCGGCATTGATGCTGATTGCCTTGCTCACCAGCCTGTTGCTGACGCTGTTGGCGCCGTGGCTGGTGCAGTTGCTGGGCCCGGGGCTCGCGGCGAGTGCCACGGCGCTGGCCAGCGGCAACCTGCAGATCGTCGCGTGGTGTGTGCCGGGCTTGATGCTGCATGCGCTGTTCAGTATTCCGTTGCAGGCCAGCGAGCGGTTTGTGCTGGCGGGGCTGGGTTCGCTGCTGTTCAACATGCCGCCGGTGACGTACCTCGCCGTGGCCGGCACCGCCACCCAACCCCATGGGTTGGCACTCGCTTGCCTGGCCGGCAGCCTGTTGATGCCCTTGGCGCTGCTGCCGTCGATCTGGCGTCAGGGCTGGCGGCCGTGGCGCTGGCAATTGAGTGTTGCGCCACTGCGCGAGCTGGGCCAGCGCATCGGGCCACTGTTGCTGAGCAATGGCGCCAGCCAAGGGCTGGCGTTGATCGAGCGGCTGGTGGCCTCGCTGCTCGGCGAAGGCGCGGTGACTTGGGTCAACCTCGCCCGCAAGCTGATGAACCTGCCGCTGATTGCGTTGATGAGCCTCAACCAGGTGCTGCTGGGCATGATGAGCCGACGCCAGGGCGATGAGCGCCTGGCCTTGCTCAAGCGCGGCCTGGAAACCGCCAGTGTGCTGACATTGCCGGCCGGGGTTGGGCTGGTCGCGGCGGCGCCGAGCCTGGTGGCGCTGCTGCTGCCCAAACAATCGGCGGACTCGCCACTGCCGCTGCTGCTGGCGTGGTTCGCCGTGCCGCTGGTGTTCGGCGCCTGGAACGCCTTACTCGCGCGCTATGCCTACGCCGCCGGCGATACGCGCCAGCCGCTGCGTTGCGAGTTGCTCGGCAGCCTGGTCAACGTGCTGTTGCTGGGCGCCCTGCCGTTTGCGTTTGGCTTGGCGGGTATCCCGCTGGCCGCGCTGGCGGGGGTGATCTGCACGGCATTGCTGCTGATGCAGCGTCAAAACCTGCTGGGCGCCCTGCCCTGGGCGCGGCAATGGTTACTCAGTGCGGCTGTCATGGGGTTGGCCGCGCTGGTGCTGTTTCGGATTCAAGGCGTATGGCTGCAACTGGGGCTCAGCACCCTGGCAGGCGTCGTGGTGGTGCTGGGCATGGGGCTGTGGCTGAAGCCGTGGCGCAAGGCGTGAATAATTGATCGGGGGTGGTCAGGTGAAACATCGTTGGATACAGATGGATATTGCCAAAGGCATTGGCATCCTGATGATCGTGTACGGCCACAGTTGGTTCGTCGCCAACTCTCCGGAGCTGATCTATCCGGTCATCGCGTCGTTCATATTGCCGTTGTTCTTTTTCCTGTCCGGGGTGTTCTTCAAGCCCGAGCAACCGTTTGTGGAGATGGCGATACGCAAGGCCGACGGCCTGCTCAAGCCGTTTTTCTTCACGATGCTGGTGTATGTGATCGTACGCAGCCTATTGCGCGGGCAACCGCTGCTGCCGGATGTTGGCGGCGTGCTGTACGCCTCGGTGGACACCATTCCATGGCAGGCACTGTGGTTTCTGCCGCACTTTTGGGTAGCGATTCTGTTCAGTGGGTTGATGCTGCGGCTGATCCAGCGCCTGAAGCTGTCACTGGCGATGGGCTGCCTGCTGATGGTCGCGCAACTGTTGCTCGGCATCTGGGTGCTGCCGTGGTTCTGGCAAATTCCCGTGACCGTCGGTGAGCACACCTGGACGCTGCCCGGCCTGCCCTTCAGCCTCGAGATCACCCTGATCAGCAGTACCTACTTCGTGTACGGCTACCTGCTGCGCGATTGGCTGCGCCGCCATGAAGGCTCGCTGCTGACGCTGGTGATTTCAGTGGCACTGTTCGCCGCGGTGTTCCTCTACAGCCACGACACCATGGACCTGGCGCAGCGGCGCTACGACCACTGGTTGTGGACCAGCCTGCTGGCGGTAATCGGCGTGTACGCGTGCTGGGCACTGGCGCGGGTGCTGATGGTCTCGGCCGTGATCACGCGGGCGATGACCTACATCGGCCAGTCGACCCTGATCCTGTTGATCTTCCATGGGGAGATCCAGCACAAGACCGTCGACCTGATGGAGCGCCTGGGCCTGCACCCGTTGGTGTCGGCCTGCGTGGGCCTGGTGGTGGCGGTGGTGGTGCCGTTGCTGATCGGGGAAGTGATCAAGCGGGTGGCGTTCCTGCGGTTTTTCTACTTTCCGTTTCCGGTGCGCAAGGCCGCTAAAACTTCAGAGCAACGCTAACACGCCTGTGGGAGCGGGCTTGCCCGCGATAGCGGTGGATCATTCAAAGGTGTTTTGACTGACACTCCGTCATCGCGGGCAAGCCCGCTCCCACAAGGGTTATGTAGGTTCAATCATCGAGTTGCGCAGGGGCTGCCTTGCTGCCGGCCTTGGCAGGCTTGGCTGCTTTGGCGCCTTTGGCTGGCTCGGCGGCTGGCTCGGGTTCGGCTGGGGCGGCGAGTTCTTTTTCAGCCATGGGCATCTGGTCGATGGCGCTGAAGAACTCTTTCAGGTCGAGGGTATCCGGTGGCACGGTTTTCTCGACTTTCTTCTCGCCGTCCTTGCCCACCAGAATCACTTTGGTGCCGCTGCCGGCGCCGAGTTTGAGGGCGCGGATCAGCGCGTTGGTTTCAGGCGGCGTGAGCTTTTTGTTGTCCTTCGCGTCCTTGGCGAATTTTTCGCCTTCAGCACCGATGCTGCCGAACTTCACGGTGTAGAACACCATGTTGCGCTCTTCAAAGGACTGCTTGTTGGCAGGCTCGTCCAGCTGTTTTTTGAGGGTCGCCAATGTGTCGTTGCCGGAATCAAGTTCCACCACCACCAGCGGACGGGACTTGCCCACGTCCTGCTTGAGCGGGTTGATATCATCCGCGGCCAACAGCGGCCCCGTAAAAGCCATCAAGGTAGCCAGGGTCAGCGACCGGATGAGCATGCGCACCTCCTTTGAATTCCATGCAAGTTCTTGAGTTTCATGTCTGCGACAGCCAAATTCAAGGATGATTCCTACACCTCGTTAAGAAGCGTAGGTCAGGAAGCCCGCTACGCAAGGGGTTGGACAGGTGCAACGGTGATTGTTTCTTCTGATTGCAGAAACATTAGGAGACGCCCCATTCCGGCCAATGCCGAGCAAACACGGGCGCCACGAGGGGGTCGGCATCCACCTGCGCCAGCGTCTGGGCAAAGCCTGGCGCCAGGTCGTTTAACACATCCCGCGCCGCGTCCCAGCGCGACACCGCTGCGGCCATGATGCCCAGTGCATTCGGCACAGTATCCGGGGTAAACAACTGGTCGGCGAACTGCTGGGCGAACACCACCCAGGCGTGATGCAGATAGCGCCGCGTACCGGTGGTCAATTGCGTTTGCAGCGCTTCATCTGCGGTGCCCAGCCAGCGTTGCGGGTAGTCGATGATGCCGATGGCCGAGTAGCAGTTCGCGGCGATGTACACCAGGCCGCGCAGGATCTGCGCGCGGTTGCCGGCGAGTAGATGGGAGGCGGGGAACTCCAGGCCCAGGTGGATCAGGATCGCGGCGCTTTCGGTCAGCACCTGGCCATCGGGCGTGACCAGGGTGGGAATCTGTTTGAGCGGGTTGATGCGCGCCAGGTCTTCGCTGCCCTCGCCGTCCGCCCAGGAACTGGCGTCGATACGGCGCCAGGGCACCGCGCAACGCTGTAGGGCGATTTCGATCATGCAAGAGCCGGATTCATCAATGCCGTAGAGCGTGTACATGGGCGTTTCTTCCTTATCGCAGCAGTTTGGCCTGCAAGTTGGCCTTCACCTGCGGCCATTCCGAATCGATGATGCTAAAGCGCACCGAGTTGCGCTTGCGCCCGTCGGGCATGATGCGTTCGTGGCGCACGATGCCTTCTTGTAAGGCGCCGAGGCGCAGGATCGCGGCGCGGGACTTTTCGTTGAGTTCGTCGGTGCTGAATTGCACGCGCACGCACTCCAATACTTCGAAGGCGTAGGTCAGCAGCAACAGTTTGGCTTCGGTGTTGACCGCGGTTTTTTGCGTGGATTGCGCCAAGAAAGTGTGGCCGATCTCAAGCTTGCGATTCACCCTGTCCACCTTCCAGAAGCGTGTACTGCCGACCACCTGGCCGCTGTCGCGACGTACCACAGCGAACGGGATCATGCTGCCGGCCTCACGGCCGATGAGCGCAATGTCGAGGTACTTGTCGACAGTCTCGGGGCCGGGCACATTGGTGACGTTGAGGTTCCACAGCTCGCCGTCGGCGGCAGCCTCGACCAAGGCAGCCGCGTGTTCACGTTGCAGTGGCTGGAGTTCGACCGTGTTGCCGGTCAGGGTGATCTGAGTCATGAGAAGCTGCGCCGTCTGAGGGTGGTCATCATCAGGCCAAGAGTGCAGGCTCGTATCCCCTCCAGGCAAGCGTTTTAGAACAGGCCCATTTGCCCGCCGACCAGGGTGGCGAAATCGTCGTTGACGAACGGCAGAATCGCATCCGCCACCGGCTGCAATTGCCGGGTGACGTAGTGGTCGTAGTCGATCGGCGCCTGCCGCACTTCCAGCGGTTCCGGGCCGTTGACCGTGATCACATAGCTGATCCAGCCACCGCGCTGGTACTGGCGCGGGCGCCCCAGGCGGTCGTTGTATTCATCGGCCAGGCGTGCGGCGCGCACATGCGGCGGCACGTTGCGTTCGTAGTCGTCCAATTGGCGGCGCAGGCGTTTGCGGTAGATCAGCAAGTCGTCGAGTTCGCCACTCAAGGTGCGGCGCACGTAGTCGCGAACGTAGTCCTGATGGGGCTGGCGATGGAAGATGCGCTGGTAGAGCTCCTGCTGGAATTGCCGGGCCAGGGGCGACCAGTCGCTGCGCACGGTTTCCAGGCCTTTGTAGATCATCTCTTCGCTGCCATCAGCGCGCACGACCAAGCCGGCGTAACGCTTTTTGCTGCCCTCCTCCGCACCGCGAATGGTCGGCATGAGAAAGCGGCTGAAGTGGGTTTCGTATTGCAGTTCCAGGGCGCTTTGCAGGCCGTATTCAGCTTGCAAATGCGCGCGCCACCAGTCGTTGACGTGCTGCACCAATTCCCGGCCGATGCGGCTGGCGTCATCCGCAGCATGCGCACTGCCGAGCCAGACGAAGGTGGAGTCGGTGTCGCCGTAGATCACCTCATACCCCTTGGCCTCCACCAGCTCGCGGGTCTGGCGCATGATCTGATGCCCGCGCATCGTGATCGAGGACGCCAGCCGGGTGTCGAAGAACCGGCAACCGCTGGAACCGAGCACGCCGTAGAAGGCGTTCATGATGATCTTCAGCGCCTGGGACAATGGCGCGTTGTGGTCACGCTTGGCGGCTTCGCGCCCTTCGGAAACGCGGGTGACGATGGACGGCAGGCAGTGCCGGGTACGCGAAAAGCGCGCGCCGCGAAAGCCTTCCACCGACTCGCTGTCATCGGGGTGCTTGAGGCCTTCGATCAGCCCCACCGGGTCGATCAGGAAGCTGCGAATGATCGACGGGTAAAGGCTTTTGTAGTCGAGCACCAGCACCGATTCATAGAGGCCGGGACGCGAGTCCATCACGAACCCGCCGGGGCTGGCCTGGGGCGGTTTGTCGCCCAGGTTCGGCGCGACGAAGCCCTGGCGGTGCATCAGCGGCATGTACAAATGGGTGAACGCCGCGACGGAACCGCCGTTGCGGTCGGCCGGCAGCCCGGTGACGCTGGCGCGCTCGAGCAGGAACTTGAGCAGCTCGGTTTTCTCGAAAATCCGCGTGACCAGCTCGCAGTCCTTGAGGTTGTAGCGCGCCAGGGCGGGCTTGTCCTCGGCGAACATGCGGTTGATTTCGTCCATGCGCTGGTACGGCGTGGAGATGTCCTTGCCTTCGCCGAGCAGGGTTTGCGCGACGTTTTCCAGGCTAAAGGACTCGAAGCTCCAAGTGGCCGAGCGCAGGGCTTCGATGCCGTCGATAATCAAGCGCCCCGCTGCAGACGCGAAGTAGTGATTGCGGCTGCCGTGTTCGCGCCAGGCCATGGCTTCACCGCCACGGCCCAGCAACAGCGGCACGTTGAGGCGCTGGGCATGCTCGTGGAGCACGCGCAGGTCGAACTGCACCACGTTCCAGCCGATGATCGCGTCGGGGTCATGGGTGGCCAGCCATTGGTTGAGGCGTTCGAGCAGTTGCGCGCGGGTGTCGCAGTAGTCGAGTTTGAAGTCCACCGCGCAGGTTTTGTTCGGCGGGCCGAGCATGTACACCTGGCGCTCGCCGCAGCCCTCGAGGGCGATGGAATACAGATCGCCCTGGGCGGTGGTCTCGATGTCCAGGGACACCAGCTTCAGCGGCGGGCGGTAGTCGGGCGCGGGTTTCATCTGCGCGTCGATCAGGCTGCCGTTGGCGTCTGGTGTGCCGCCGAACCACACCGGGGCGGTGATGAAGCGCTCCATCATGTAGCGCTCGGGCGGGCGCACGTCGCCTTCGTAGACATCCACACCGGCGGCACGCAGGCGTTTTTCCAGGTCCATCAACTGGCGGTGCTGGCGGGTGTAGAGGCCCAATACCGGGCGGTGATGGAAATCGCACAGCTGCAGCGGGCGCAGCTCGATATCGCGCTCGCCGTTGAGCAACCAACCCAGCGGCTTGCGATAGGCCTCGGGAATGAACATCACCGAGGTTTGCGCGGGTAAGCGCACGCACCGGGGGCCTTGGTCGGTCGCCAGCCAGAAACTGACCTCCGTACCTGCCGCCGTGTCGCGCCAATGCCGGGTCAGGACAAAACCCTGCTGTAAATCCACCGTACCGCACCTCAGGAATCGCTTTCAGGGCGTGATTCTACTCGGCATCCGGGCAAACGCGGCACGTTAACGCGCAGGGCGAACGCAATCTCACAAATTGGCTCAAGAACATTAATAACACTTACTATTATTCGCGCCGGAGTCGTCTGCGCGTTTGGATGTGCCGTTGCGCCGTTTCAGCACGGACATCAGCAGTGATGGGCGGGTTGGCGAACACCTCGACATCGGCGGCTAGCCACTACGCACCGAAATGGGGTTACACCAATATTGAAGACACGGTCGGCATGCTGCGCGCTGAATATGACCTAAGCGACCACTGGACGGCTTACCTCGCGGGCGGCGACAAACATGCCGATGAGGATGGCCGTTATTCGTCAGTGACGCTGACAGACAATCTGGGCAACGCCACGGTGACGGGCTCGCGTATTCACCACTTGGAAGACAACACCCGCTTGATGACCGGCTGAACGGTAGGTGCCGTCAGCCACACACTCAGTGTCGGGCTGACGGGGATCTGGACACAGGCGCGCAACCAGTCAAACGACTGAGCGTTTTGATAACGGGCAGCATCAAGATGCCCGTTTGGGTCAGGCGCGACGGGCCTGGCCCAGATAGGTTTCGATGTTGCTCATTTGCTCATCCCAGCCACGGGAATTCTTCTTGAAGGCTTTCTGGCGTCGGGCTTCGGGCACGGCGTCAAAACCGGACTCAACCACCCGCAGCAGAATGCCTGGCGCGCGATCTTCGATGGTGAATTCCACCAGGGTTGGTGTTTCGCTGTCGTAGTCGACACCTTCTTCGACCGCGTAAGGGTGCCACCAGAACGAGAACAGGGTTTGTGGCAAGATGCGTTCGATCTTGGCCTTCCACACCACATGCTCGTAGCCTTTATAGGTGATCGGCGCTTCGATGGTTTGCCCGGGGGCAAAGGTTTTGCCTTCGAGGGCGATGCCGAACCAACTGCCGAATTGCTCGGCATCGGTGAGTGCTTCACACACCTGTTTACGTGGAGCGTTGAGCAGGACTTTTCGTTCGATGCGATCTAATACATGCATAAGTCACCTCCTCCATTGACAGTAGGCGACATCGACCAATGCGCAACCGTCGGTTCTGCGCGATGATGAGCCCATCCCTGATCAGGTAATACGAGTATGACTGACCCGTTGAATGGAAGTTGCTTCTGCGAGGCTGTGCGCTACCAAGTCGACAACCTGGACATGCCCATCAGCCATTGCCACTGCGACAGCTGCCGTAAGGTGCATGCCGCAGCATTTGTGGCCACGGCTGGGGTGATGCGCGAACATTTTCGCTGGACGCAGGGTGAGGCGCTGCTGTCGTCGTTTGAGTCTTCGCCCGGCAAACTCCGGCATTTCTGCTCGCGTTGCGGCTCACATCTGATGGCGGAGCGAGGGCATCAGCCCCATGTGATTGTGCGGGTGGCGACGCTGGATAATGATCCGGGCGTACGGCCCACCGCGCACATCTGGACGGCCCATGATGTGCCCTGGCTTGCGTATGCAGGCGTAGAGCACTGGGACGAATGGAAGGCCTGATTTAAACGCGCGGGTCGCCCGGGGCTTTGGCCGGCGTGGCATATTGCGGCTTCAGGTGGCCGTCCTGGTCGAGTAGCCAGGCATCCATGATTTGCCGCACCACAGGGCCCGCTACCCGGCCTCCGGCCTCGCCGTTTTCGATCATCACCGAGATCACGATTGTCGGGTGCTCGGCCGGCGCGAAGCCAACGAACAAGGCGTTGTCGCGATGGCGCTCCAGGGTCTTGTTACGGTTGTAACGCTCACCCTGCTTGATCGCGACGACTTGCGCTGTACCACTCTTGCCGGCGATGCGGTATTGCGCGCCTGCTGCTGCGGCCCGCGCGATACCACGCGGGTCATGCATCACCAGCTGCATGCCATGGTTAACCTGCTCCCAATCACGCGGGTCCTTGAGGACCACGTTGGGCATCGGGTTCTCATCCACTGGCGGCACGCCATTGATGGTCTTGGCCAGGTGCGGTCGGTTCCACACTCCTTTGTTGGCAATCAAAGCGGTGGCCTGGGCTAACTGCAACGGTGTGACTTGCATGTAGCCCTGGCCGATGCCGAGGATCACGGTTTCGCCCGGGAACCACGGCTGGCGCCGTGTCGCGCGCTTCCAGGCCTGGGAAGGCATCAGGCCGGCTGACTCTTCGAACATGTCGAGGGAGACTTTCTGGCCGAGGCCGAATTCGGCCAGGTAGTCGTGCAGGCGGTCGATGCCCAGCTTGTGGGCCAGGTCGTAAAAATACGTGTCGTTGGAACGCATGATGGCGGCGTCCATGTCCACCCAGCCGTCGCCGCTGTGGTTCCAGTTACGGTATTTGTGGTCAAAATCGGGCAACTGGTAGTAACCGGGGTCGAACACGCGGGTTTGCGCGGTGACCACACCACTGTCGAGGCCGGCGATAGCGACTTCCGGCTTGATCGTCGAACCGGGCGCGTAGAGCCCGCGCAGCACGCGGTTGAACAGCGGCCGGTCGATGGAATCATGCAGCGCGGCATATTCCTTGAAGCTGATGCCGGTGACGAACAGGTTCGGGTCAAAGCTCGGCTTGCTGACCATCGCCAGGACTTCGCCAGTTTGCGGGTCGAGGGCAACCACCGAACCGCGCCGATCGCCCAAGGCCTCTTCCGCGGCTTCCTGCAGTTTGACGTCCAGGCTCAGAACGATGTTTTTACCGGGGATCGGGTCGGTGTGCTTAAGCACCCGCAGCACACGGCCTTGGGCGTTGGTCTCGACCTCTTCATAACCCACGTGGCCGTGCAGTTCGGACTCGTAGAAGCGCTCGATACCGGTTTTGCCGATGGACTGGGTACCGCGGTACTCCACGGAGTCGAGGGCTTTGGATTCTTTTTCGTTGATTCGGCCGACATAGCCGATTGAATGCGCAAAGTGCGCGCCCAACGGGTAATGGCGAACGAACTGCGGTTCAACGTCCACCCCGGGCAGGCGGAATTCGTTAACAGCCAATACGGCGATCTGTTCTTCGGTCAATTCGTAGAACAACGTGACGGGCACGAAAGGATGGCGCGCCTGTTTCAGCGCCTTGTCGAATACGGCGCGGTCTTCGGCGGGCAAGTGCAACAGATTGACGATGGCGTCCAGTTCACCCTTGAGGTCGGTGGTACGTTCGCGGGTGATCGTCAGGTTGTAGCTGGGACGGTTGTCGGCCAGCACCACGCCGTTACGGTCATAGATCAGCCCGCGGGTGGGCGTAATCGGCAGGACGTGGACCCGGTTGTTTTCGGAAATGGTCGAGTGATAGTCGTACTGCACCACTTGCAGGAAATACATGCGGCCCACCAGGGCACAGGTGATGCCGATGACCAACAGCGCACAGGCGAGCAGGCGCTTGTTGACCAGGCGGTTTTCTTTTTCGTGATCCTTGATCGGTATCGGTTCAGGCATTTCTACAGCATCTCGTTGAAGAAGGTCGACGCCGCGTCCTGCGAATGAAAGATCAATCCTTGTGAAAATGTGCTGCACCATACCAAAAATGCAGAAACACTTTGCATCGATTTCCCCAACGGCATGCTGTTTTGTCAGGCCAGGACCGATTTTGGCTCCAGAAAGGCCTCCAGATCGAAGTGCCATACTCTCGGCAAGGGTATGGACTCTTTACAGTCCCTATGCCCGAGGAAAAAATGTGGGCCTGGAGACCGTAGGGTGTGTCGTTGGCGATGGCCCCAGCGCTTCCTCCCTGAGGGCTTAGGCGCTAGAGCGTGTCAGATACGCGCGTTAACATTGAGATTACTCGCGAGCATGACTTCTTTTACACTTTCCGACCGCCCAAAACAAAACCCCTGTTTGCGTTAGCAAACAGGGGTTCTGGAATTTAATCTTGACGATGACCTACTCTCACATGGGGAAACCCCACACTACCATCGGCGATGCATCGTTTCACTGCTGAGTTCGGGATGGGATCAGGTGGTTCCAATGCTCTATGGTCGTCAAGAAATTCGGGTACTGAGTCGTGACCTTATGGCCTCGCTTCAGCAAATTGGGTATGTGATAGCTTTCGGTGTTTTGTGAGATCGAACTTTCGGTTCTATCGTCTTCACACACCGCAATCTGATGCCTCTACTTGTTTCCAAGTCCGAAGTAGTCAAATTGCTTGGGTGTTATATGGTCAAGCCTCACGGGCAATTAGTATTGGTTAGCTCAACGCCTCACAGCGCTTACACACCCAACCTATCAACGTCGTAGTCTTCGACGGCCCTTCAGGGGACTCAAGGTCCCAGTGAGATCTCATCTTGAGGCTAGTTTCCCGCTTAGATGCTTTCAGCGGTTATCTATTCCGAACATAGCTACCCGGCAATGCCACTGGCGTGACAACCGGAACACCAGAGGTTCGTCCACTCCGGTCCTCTCGTACTAGGAGCAGCCCCTCTCAAATCTCAAACGTCCACGGCAGATAGGGACCGAACTGTCTCACGACGTTCTAAACCCAGCTCGCGTACCACTTTAAATGGCGAACAGCCATACCCTTGGGACCGGCTTCAGCCCCAGGATGTGATGAGCCGACATCGAGGTGCCAAACACCGCCGTCGATATGAACTCTTGGGCGGTATCAGCCTGTTATCCCCGGAGTACCTTTTATCCGTTGAGCGATGGCCCTTCCATACAGAACCACCGGATCACTAAGACCTACTTTCGTACCTGCTCGACGTGTCTGTCTCGCAGTCAAGCGCGCTTTTGCCTTTATACTCTACGACCGATTTCCGACCGGTCTGAGCGCACCTTCGTACTCCTCCGTTACTCTTTAGGAGGAGACCGCCCCAGTCAAACTACCCACCATACACTGTCCTCGATCCGGATAACGGACCTGAGTTAGAACCTCAAAGTTGCCAGGGTGGTATTTCAAGGTTGGCTCCACGCGAACTGGCGTCCACGCTTCAAAGCCTCCCACCTATCCTACACAAGCAAATTCAAAGTCCAGTGCAAAGCTATAGTAAAGGTTCACGGGGTCTTTCCGTCTAGCCGCGGATACACTGCATCTTCACAGCGATTTCAATTTCACTGAGTCTCGGGTGGAGACAGCGCCGCCATCGTTACGCCATTCGTGCAGGTCGGAACTTACCCGACAAGGAATTTCGCTACCTTAGGACCGTTATAGTTACGGCCGCCGTTTACCGGGGCTTCGATCAAGAGCTTCGCGTTAGCTAACCCCATCAATTAACCTTCCGGCACCGGGCAGGCGTCACACCCTATACGTCCACTTTCGTGTTTGCAGAGTGCTGTGTTTTTAATAAACAGTCGCAGCGGCCTGGTATCTTCGACCGGCATGAGCTTACGGAGCAAGTCCTTCACCCTCACCGGCGCACCTTCTCCCGAAGTTACGGTGCCATTTTGCCTAGTTCCTTCACCCGAGTTCTCTCAAGCGCCTTGGTATTCTCTACCCAACCACCTGTGTCGGTTTGGGGTACGGTTCCTGGTTACCTGAAGCTTAGAAGCTTTTCTTGGAAGCATGGCATCAACCACTTCGTTAACTAAAAGTTAACTCGTCATCAGCTCTCGGCCTTAGAATCCCGGATTTACCTAAGATTCCAGCCTACCACCTTAAACTTGGACAACCAACGCCAAGCTGGCCTAGCCTTCTCCGTCCCTCCATCGCAATAACCAGAAGTACAGGAATATTAACCTGTTTTCCATCGACTACGCTTTTCAGCCTCGCCTTAGGGACCGACTAACCCTGCGTCGATTAACGTTGCGCAGGAAACCTTGGTCTTTCGGCGTGGGTGTTTTTCACACCCATTGTCGTTACTCATGTCAGCATTCGCACTTCTGATACCTCCAGCAAGCTTCTCAACTCACCTTCACAGGCTTACAGAACGCTCCTCTACCGCATCACCTAAGTGATACCCGTAGCTTCGGTGTATGGTTTGAGCCCCGTTACATCTTCCGCGCAGGCCGACTCGACTAGTGAGCTATTACGCTTTCTTTAAAGGGTGGCTGCTTCTAA
>NZ_CP080330.1:1057500-2527500 GCF_022648765.1 Pseudomonas sp. ArH3a | reverse complement strand
GGGGATTTCACATCCAACTTAACAAACCACCTACGCGCGCTTTACGCCCAGTAATTCCGATTAACGCTTGCACCCTCTGTATTACCGCGGCTGCTGGCACAGAGTTAGCCGGTGCTTATTCTGTCGGTAACGTCAAAACAATCACGTATTAGGTAACTGCCCTTCCTCCCAACTTAAAGTGCTTTACAATCCGAAGACCTTCTTCACACACGCGGCATGGCTGGATCAGGCTTTCGCCCATTGTCCAATATTCCCCACTGCTGCCTCCCGTAGGAGTCTGGACCGTGTCTCAGTTCCAGTGTGACTGATCATCCTCTCAGACCAGTTACGGATCGTAGCCTTGGTGAGCCATTACCTCACCAACTAGCTAATCCGACCTAGGCTCATCTGATAGCGCAAGGCCCGAAGGTCCCCTGCTTTCTCCCGTAGGACGTATGCGGTATTAGCGTCCGTTTCCGAACGTTATCCCCCACTACCAGGCAGATTCCTAGGCATTACTCACCCGTCCGCCGCTCTCAAGAGAAGCAAGCTTCTCTCTACCGCTCGACTTGCATGTGTTAGGCCTGCCGCCAGCGTTCAATCTGAGCCATGATCAAACTCTTCAGTTCAAACATCTTTGGGTTTTTAAGAAACCCTAAACTTGGCTCAGCAATCGTTGGTTACATCTTTGATTTCTCGCGGAGTAACTTGTGATGCTGATAATCTTGTTGACTATCAGTCTGACTCCACAAGCACCCACACGAATTGCTTGATTCAGTTGTTAAAGAGCGGTTGGTTAAGATCTTTCGTCTCAACCGAGGCGCGCATCCTACAGCAGCCTCACTTGCTGTCAAGTGATTATTTTCAGAAGTTTTCGAAGATTTCTTCAACAACTTCAACCACTTGCGCTTCCGATCTCTCGTTAGCGGGAGGCGAATTCTACAGCGTTACACGCTGCTGTCAACACCTCTTTTTCTCCGCTTTCGACCGAGAAGATCGAAACGTTAATAGAGCCAAACAACACTGCTCCACCAACTCCTTCTTGGCTTCGATGAACTGAAGCAAGCCGCTGTCGAATTCTGCATAACTCTTTGTTTACCAAGGAGTTTCCCGTTTCGACTGCGCCGGAAGTGGGGCGAATTATAGACTTCCAGAATCTGCCGTCAACCCTTAATTTGGATTTCCTATCAAACAGTCAGAAAACCTACACATCCCTTCTATATAGAGAGTCAAACAGAGCCAGCTGAGCAATATATTGCTCAAAACTCAACTGTTAAGCATCATAGGCCTTCTGCTTCTTCTCTACTATGACTTCGGACGAACACCCCCAATGAGCACCCCACCCCGCAGCCTGGCCTCGGCATTGTTTCCTGTCGGCCTGCTGTTGATCGCCATGGCCTCTATCCAGTCGGGCGCTTCGCTGGCCAAGAGCATGTTCCCCATCGTCGGCGCACAGGGCACCACGACCCTGCGACTGATTTTCGCCAGTGCGATTATGCTGCTTCTGTTACGCCCCTGGCGCGCCAAGCTGACGGCCAAGTCCCTGCGCACCGTCGTCATCTATGGCATGGCACTGGGCGGTATGAACTTTCTCTTCTATATGTCCTTGCGCACAGTGCCACTGGGCATCGCGGTAGCGCTGGAATTCACAGGCCCACTCGCCGTTGCTATCTACGCTTCGCGCCGAGCAGTGGACTTTCTGTGGATTGGCCTCGCAATCGCTGGCCTTCTTTTATTAATCCCAATTGGGGAAGCCAACAGCGGCATCGACTTGACCGGTGCAGCCTACGCACTGGGTGCCGGTGTTTGCTGGGCGTTGTACATCCTGTTCGGTCAGAAGGCCGGCAATGACAATGGCGTCCAAACTGCGGCTCTCGGTGTAATGATCGCCGCTTTGTTTGTCGCCCCCATCGGCATCGTGCATGCTGGCTCCGCTCTACTCACGCCCGCATTGATCCCCGTGGCTATTGGTGTCGCCATTCTCTCCACGGCCTTGCCCTACACCCTGGAAATGGTCGCGCTCACTCGCCTTCCTGCCCGCACCTTCGGCACCCTGATGAGTATCGAACCCGCATTCGGCGCGCTTTCCGGTCTGTTCTTCCTGCAGGAACATTTGTCCCTGGCACAATGGCTGGCCATCGCGTGCATTATTTTGGCCTCAGTAGGCGCCACACTGACGATGCGCAACGAATCCAAACCCTTGGTGCCGGCGGACTGATCATCTTTAAAGGTAGCTCTAGTATTTGCCGCTCATTTAGGCCATGTTTAAGTCGCAAACGAATGTCATTCATGGAGAGTTTCGACAAGGACGCCTGAACGCTACAATCGAGAGCGAGTAAAGCCTGCCTAGCGCCTTTTTGCGAAGCGGCTATTAAGGACGGGAATGAAGCGAATTTTGATACTGTTATTGGTCGTAGGCATTGCTGGCTGTGCAGCGACCACCAAAACAGAAGTGAAACGGGGCAAAAAAGGGCTGCATATCAA
This sequence comes from Pseudomonas sp. ArH3a, assembly GCF_022648765.1. Classification (NCBI taxonomy): domain Bacteria; kingdom Pseudomonadati; phylum Pseudomonadota; class Gammaproteobacteria; order Pseudomonadales; family Pseudomonadaceae; genus Pseudomonas; species Pseudomonas sp. ArH3a. The sequence continues at coordinate 2,525,037 of NZ_CP080330.1, read as the reverse complement.
CTGTTCCGGGCTGTCCTCCTCCTGGGACCAGTGCTACACCAGTGCAACCAATTCATGTGGTGCCAAGGGCTACCGGGTTATCGCCAAGTCGGGTGACAACTCCGAAGAACCTGGCGACTACCCTTTCGGCCTCAACCCTGCCGGCTATACCAGCCGCAGCATGATCGTCATCTGTAAATGACCGCCCGAGCAGTCAATTGCGACTGCTCCCCCTTCTAAAATTTCTGACATCGCCCCGGCCATTTTCGACGCTGCGTCTACACTCCTGCTCGACGACTGAGCAACGGAGTTACCATGACAGACAACCCGAAAATCGTACTGGTAGTGGGTGCCGGTGACGCCACCGGCGGCGCCATCGCCAAGCGCTTCGCCCGCGAGGGTTACATAGCCTGCGTCACCCGCCGCAGCGCCGACAAGCTGCAGCCCTTGGTGGACAGCATCCAGGCAGCGGGTGGCCAAGCTCATGGCTTTGCCTGCGATGCGCGCAAAGAAGACGACGTCATCGCGCTGATCGAGCAGATCGAAACCGAACTAGGCCCCATCGAAGCATTCGTCTTCAACATCGGCGCCAATGTGCCGTGCAGCATCCTCGAAGAAACAGCGCGCAAGTACTTCAAGATATGGGAGATGGCCTGCTTCTCCGGCTTCCTGAACGCGCGCGAAGTGGCCAAACGGATGGTCACGCGCAACCGTGGCACCCTCTTGTTCACGGGTGCGACAGCAGGCTTGCGCGGTAGTGCAGGTTTTGCTGCCTTCGCCGGCGCCAAGCACGGCATCCGAGCGCTCGCGCAAAGCATGGCGCGAGAACTCGGGCCCATGAATATCCACGTCGCCCATGTGGTGATCGACGGTGCCATCGACACGGACTTCATTCGCGACAATTTCCCACAAAAATACGCCCAGAAAGATCAGGACGGCATCCTCAATCCCGAACACATCGCCGACAACTACTGGTACCTGCACACCCAGCCCCGCGACGCCTGGACCTTCGAGCTGGACCTGCGCCCCTGGAATGAACCCTGGTAAGCACGCCTCCATAACAATAAGCAGCGAGCCTCGACCATGAGTAAAACCCTGGAATTCTTCTTTGACCTCGGCAGCCCCGCCACTTACCTGGCGTACACCCAACTCCCCGCCCTGTGCGCCGAAACCGGCACACAGCTGGTTTATCAACCAATGCTGTTGGGCGGCGTATTCAAAGCCACCGGCAATGCCTCACCGATCACCATCCCTGCCAAAGGTCGTTACATGTTTAATGACCTGGCGCGATACGCCCAACGCTACAACGTGACGCTCAAGTTCAACCCGCACTTCCCCATCAACACCCTGGTACTGATGCGTGCGGTGACTGGCATCCAAATGCGCCAACCCGAGCGTTTCCAAGACATCATCGACTGCCTGTTCCGCGCCCTATGGGTCGAAAGTCGTCACTTGGGCGATCCTGCTGTCGTGGCCTCGGTGCTGACCGAAGCGGGCTTTAACCCCGAAGAGGTGCTGGGCCTGGCGAATGACGAAAGCGTAAAAGCTGCACTCAAGGACACCACCGAACAAGCCATTCAACGCGGCGTGTTCGGTGCGCCCAGTATGTTTGTAGGCAACCAGCTGTTCTTCGGTCAGGACCGTCTGGATTTTGTGCGCGAAGCCCTCAGCTAGAGGTCGGCCAACGCAATCCAGATACCCGGGCCAAGGCGCTCGTCGAGTCTATCGTCGACGCCCTGGCCCAGCCCCCCCGAACTGCAGCCGATCAAATAGCCGCAGTACGCACCTGCAACCATTCCAGCGCGGCACCGCTGAGCAACGGGCTCAAACGCTCTCGGACCTCAGCGTGGTAGGCGTTGAACCACTCGCGCTCGTCCGCCGTCAGCAGCGACGGTTCCAGGCAACGGGTATCGATTGGGCACAAGGTCAGGGTTTCAAACTTGAGGAACTCACCAAACTCGGTCTTGCCCGCTTCACGGTTCAACACCAGGTTCTCGATGCGCACCCCCCAACGGCCTGGGCGATAAGTACCCGGCTCAATCGACGTAATCATGCCTGGCTGCATAGCCGTTTGCGGCGTAATGGCGGCCTGATAAGCGATCACCTGCGGGCCTTCATGCACATTCAAGAAATAACCTACACCGTGACCGGTACCATGGCCGTAGTCCACGCCTTCAGCCCAGATCGGCGCACGCGCAATGGCGTCCAGCAGTGGCGACAGAATGCCCTTGGGGAAGTGCGCGCGCGACAGAGCAATCACACCCTTAAGCACACGCGTGCAGTCGCGCTTCTGCTCTTCGCTCGGCGCGCCGATCGGCACCATCCGCGTGATGTCCGTGGTGCCGCCCAGGTACTGGCCGCCCGAGTCGATAAGCAGCAAGCCATCGCCTTCGATCAGCGCGTGCTCTTCTTCGGTGGCGTGGTAGTGCGGCATCGCGCCGTTGGCGTTGAATGCAGCAATTGTATTGAAACTCAGCGACACATAACCCGGACGACGGGTACGCGCGGCCGTCAGGTGTTCATCAATGGTCAGCTCGGTGATGCGCTCACGGCCCAGCGCACTGTCCAGCCAAGCGAAGAATTCGCACAACGCCGCGCCATCCTGCTCCATGGCTTGGCGGATATGCTCGGCGTCCGCCAGGCTCTTGCGCGATTTGGCCAGGGTGGTCGGGTTCAACCCTTCGACCAGCTTGACGCCGGCATCGAGGTTTTCCAGCAAACCGGCCGTCACCCGCGCCGGGTCGACTTGCAGGCTCGCGCCCTTCGGCACGGCACGCAGCGCATCCGCCACTTCGCTGTAGTCGCGCAGGGTTACACCGTCTTGCTCCAGCACCGTACGCAACTCGGCATCGACCTTACTAGGCGCCACAAACAAAGTGGCCTGCTGCTGGTTGATCAAGGCAAACGAGACAAACACCGGGTTGAACGACACATCGCCGCCACGCAGGTTGAACAACCAGGCGATGTCATCCAGGGTGGCGATGAAGTGCCAGTCGGCGCCCTTCTCTTTCAAACTGGCGCGCAGCGTGGCGAGTTTCTCGCCACGGCTGACGGTGGCCTGCGGCGGCAAGTGTTGATAGATCGGCTGGTTCGGCAATGCCGGGCGGTCTTGCCAGACCTCATTGAGCACATCGATATCGGTACGCAAACGCGCGCCGCGCTCTGCCAGCTTGCCGCCCAAAGTACGCGCCGAGGCCACGGCCATGACCGCGCCGTCCACCGCCACCACGGCGCCTTCCGGGGTTTGCTCGGCCAGCCATTCCAGCGGGCCGGGTTGGCCGGGCTGCAACTTCACCAACTCGATACCACTGCCCTTGAGTTCCTTGGTCGCCTGTTCCCAATAACGGCTATCGGCCCACACACCGGCGAAATCTGCGGTGACAATCAATGTGCCCACTGAACCATGGAACCCCGACAACCATTGTCGCCCCTGCCAGTAACCCGGCAAGTACTCGGACAAGTGCGGGTCGGCCGAGGGCACCAGCAGGGCGTGGATGCCCTCGCGGCGCATCAGTTCACGGGTATGCGCCAGGCGCTGGGGAACCGTTCCATGGGTCAAAGGCTGCGTACTCATTGTGTCTCCTGCTAACCACTAATAATTGTTATGGGTTGCGAATGTTAAATCAGACCGCCCAGAACGCCGGTGCACTGGCGAGGGCAGCCTTGATTAATTGCACCGCTTGGTCGATGTCCTGTTCGGTGGTAAATCGGCCCAGGCTCAAGCGAATGGTACGCCCCGCGCTGCGCGCGTCATGGCCTAGGGCCAGAAGCACGTGGGACGGCGCATTGCTCGCCGAGTTGCACGCCGAGGTCGCCGAGAAAGCGATGCCTGCACTCAGCGCGGCCGAATTGAATTCACCTTCACTGAACGTCAGGCTGAGAGTATGCGGGATACGCTGCGTGGCGCTGCCATTGAGGCGCACACCCGCCACCGATTCCAACTGATCGAGCAGACGCTGACGCAAGGCGACGATCGCGGCCTTTTCTTCAGCGAAAGACGCCGCTGCCAGAGCGAACGCAGTGCCCATGCCTGCAATCTGGTGCGTCGCCAGGGTGCCGGAGCGCAAGCCGCCCTCGTGGCCGCCGCCATGAATCTGCGCCAAGACTTTCTGCTGTGCCCGCGGGCCGACATACAGCGCGCCGATACCCTTGGGGCCATACAGCTTGTGCGCGGAAAACGACATCAAGTCCACCGGCCATTCAGTCAGGTTGATAGCCACTTTGCCGGCACCTTGCGCCGCGTCCACATGCAACAACGCGCCGTGTTCACGCACCCGCGCGCCGATGCCAGGAATGTCGTTCAAGGTGCCCAGTTCGTTATTCACCAGCATCAACGACACCAGAAAGGTGTCCTCACGCAAGGCTTCACTCACAGCCTCGGCGCTGATCAACCCATCGGCGTCCGGCACCAGGTAGGTCACGGCCACCCCGGCTTCCTGCAACTGCCGTGCGGTATCCAGCGTGGCTTTATGCTCGATCTGGCTGGTAATGATGTGCCCGCCCGCCACTCCACGCGCCTGGGCCACGCCCTTGATCGCAAGGTTGTTGGATTCAGTCGCACCGGAAGTCCAGACGATCTGCTCAGGGCTTGCCCCAACCAACTCGGCGACCTGGCGCCGCGCCTGTTCAACTGTTTGCCGGGCCGCTTGGCCGAACGCATGGGAACTGGATGCAGGATTACCAAAATTGGCATTGAAGCCCAGACACTCGACCATCACTTGGATGACCCGTTCATCCACCGGCGTGGTGGCAGCGTAGTCGAAATACAACGGACGTTTATTCATGACGTTTAAGACTCGCAGAGCGTATTCCCGAGAGCAACGTCTCAGGGGCATCAACCGGAACAGAGGTCGTCAGGTTTAACCGATCGAATGCCATTAAAGAAGGACCACTTTATTTAAATGTGCGTAGGAACGCTCCTGAAATTCAGCTTAACAGGCTGAAGTAGCCCCATGGCAAACAAAAAGCCCGAGGTTCCTTAAGGGAATCCTCGGGCTTTTTGCCGCTGAGCGCGGGCTCAACTGGGACGACCCTGCAGGGCCACACTGCGTTCGGCGTTCATTTCGCCATGGTGATCAAAGCCGAAGGGCTTGTGTGGCTGGCCCGTCAGTGCGGCACGCTGCTGTTGGTATTCATCAAATGACAGCCCGCGACGGCTCAGCGCCTCCAAGGCAAGCTGCTTGGTTTCTTCTGCGGTGTAGGGGCGCGACTCAGGTGACGGATGAGTCGCACAACCGGCGAGGACGGCGCTGACAACTATTAAGGAAACAGCCAGAAAGTGGTTCATGGTGAAGGCCCTGCGAAGGAGGTTTCGAGTCAATGAACACAGGCTACTCCCGCCCTTTCACAGTTAAAAATCATCGCCCGTGATAGTCGCTATCAACCGTTCAGACACCTGCGATAGCGAACCCTTGATATTCATTTAAGATCTATAAATATGGAAATACGTTCATTTACGGAATAACCGTAACCCTCTATAAATGGCCTCACGCCGAATCAACACTGTTCGCCACGCAACTGTTGCCCAGGCAACAGTCATTCAACAAAACACCAAGCAGCCAACAGCTTCACTTTTCAGCAGGGAACCTGCAGCCCACGCCAATCAAGGCTTTTAGCCGTTGGTACAGCTCTTGCTCAACACCTTGCACTGCACCCGCTACGTAGCCCTGTTGAAAAAGGAACTGTTCATGACCCGTCCCCTGAATGTCGTTGCCCTGTCCGGCGGAACCTGGCGCCCGTCGCGTACCCTGGTGCTGACCCAAGCCGTGCTGGCCGAACTGGCCACCCTGCTGCCGATCGAGACCACATTGATCGAACTGGGCGACATTGCCCGGCCCTTGGGCGGTGCCCTGTCGCGTGATGAGCTGCCGGCGCAGGTCGAATCGCAACTGTTGGCCATCGAACAGGCCGACCTGCTGATCGTCGCCGCACCGGTGTATCGCGGCTCCTACCCGGGCCTGCTCAAGCACCTGTTCGATCTGGTCGGTCTTAATTCGCTGATCAACACGCCAGTACTGCTCGCCGCAACCGGCGGCAGCGAACGCCACGCGTTGGTCCTCGATCACCAATTGCGGCCGCTGTTCAGCTTCTTTCAGGCACTGACCTTGCCAATCGGCGTGTACGCCACCGAAGCCGACTTCACCGACTACCAAATAACCAGTGAGCCCCTGAAGGGCCGTATACGCCTTGCCGCAGAACGCGCGGCGCCTTTGTTTGCCGCGCACTCTCCCTCTCTGCTAAAAATCGCTTAAGGATTTGTCATGGATGTTTTTTGGTTTCTGCCGACGCATGGCGACGGGCATTACCTGGGCACCACCCAAGGCGCGCGCCCGGTCACCCTCAATTATCTGAAGCAAGTCGCGCAAGCGGCGGACAACCTCGGTTACTACGGCGTGCTGATTCCTACCGGGCGTTCGTGCGAAGACTCCTGGGTGATCGCCTCGGCGTTGGTGCCGCTGACCGAACGTTTGCGTTACCTGGTCGCCATTCGCCCGGGCATCATCTCGCCCACCGTCTCCGCGCGCATGGCTGCGACACTGGACCGATTATCTAACGGCCGCTTGCTGATCAACGTGGTGACCGGCGGCGACCCCGACGAAAACCGTGGCGACGGCAGTTTCCTCGACCACAGCGAACGCTACGAAGTCTCCGACGAATTCCTGCAGATCTGGCGCCGCGTGTTGCAGGGCGAATCGGTAGATTTTGAAGGCAAACACCTGCGCGTGCAGAACGCCAAGGCCCTTTACCCACCGGTGCAGAAGCCGTATCCGCCACTGTACTTCGGCGGTTCTTCCGACGCCGCCCACGACCTGGCCGCAGAGCAGGTCGACGTGTACCTGACCTGGGGCGAGCCGCCCGCCGCCGTCGCGGAAAAGCTCGCGGATGTACGTGAACGCGCCGCACGCCACGGCCGCACCGTGAAGTTCGGCATTCGCCTGCACGTGATCGTGCGCGAAACCGAAGAAGACGCCTGGAAAGCCGCCGACAAACTGATCGAACACATCAGCGACGACACCATCGCCGCCGCGCAAAAATCCTTCTCGCGCTTTGACTCCGAAGGCCAGCGCCGCATGGCGGCCTTGCATGACGGGCGCCGCGACAACCTGGAAATCGCCCCCAACCTGTGGGCCGGCGTCGGCCTGGTACGCGGCGGCGCCGGCACCGCATTGGTAGGCAACCCACAGCAAGTGGCCGAGCGCATCAAGGAATACGCCGACCTGGGTATCGAGAGCTTCATCTTCTCCGGCTACCCGCACCTGGAAGAAGCCTATCGCTTTGCCGAACTGGTGTTCCCGCTGCTGCCGGAACCCTACGCGAGCCTCGCCGGGCGCGGCATCACCAACCTCACCGGCCCGTTTGGCGAAATGATTGCCAATGATGTGCTGCCAAAAACGAAGGCCTGAGTGCAGTGAAGCCTGCTTTATGTGGGAACTGCTTTTCTGTGGGAGCCGGGCTTGCCCGCGATGCAGGCGACGCGGTGTTTCAGTGAAACCGAGGTGACGCCATCGCTGCGGTGCGACGACTCGACAAGCCAGCTCCCACATTTGGGCTTCATTGCCAAATAGACATTGAGGAACACCGTGTGACAGCCAAACCCCACAGCGTCCTGCCCTCGCCGCTGCAAACCGCCAAACTGCTGGCCGCCGAGTTCGCCCTCACTGCCGTCGAGCGCGACGAGCGTGGCGGTACACCCAAAGCCGAACGTGACGCCCTGCGCCACAGCGGCCTGCTGGCCCTGAGCATTCCCACCCAATACGGCGGCCTCGGCGCGCGCTGGAGCGAAACCCTGGGCATCGTGCGCGAATTCGCCAAGGTCGACAGCTCCATCGCCCATGTCTTCGGCTTCCACCACTTGATGCTCGCCACCGTGCGCTTGTTTGCGCGCCCGGACCAATGGCAACCCTGGTTCGAACAGACCGCGCGTAAAAACTGGTTCTGGGGCAACGCCCTCAACCCGCTGGACACCCGTACGGTGGTCAAGGATTTCGGCGGCTGGCGTGAGTTCTCCGGCAAAAAAAGCTTCTGTTCCGGCGCCAGCGACTCGGAAATGCTCATTGCCTCGGCGGTGGATGAGAACGCCGGCGGCAAACTGCTGATCGCGGCCATTCCCAGCGGGCGCAGCGGCATCACCTTGCACAACGACTGGAACAACATCGGCCAACGCCAGACCGACAGCGGCAGCGCCAGCTTTGAACGGGTGCGCGTCGAGGAATCGGAATTGCTCCTCGACCCAGGCCCGCTGAGTACGCCCTTCGCCTGCCTGCGCCCACTGATCGCGCAACTGACGTTCACGCATATGTTTCTCGGGATTGCCGAAGGCGCCTTTGAAGAAGCACGCAATTACACCCTGACCGAAACCCGTTCGTGGCATAAATCCTCGGCCGTCGACGTGCGCCAGGACCCTTACGTGCTGCACCACTACGGCGAGTTCTGGGTCGCGCTGGAAGGCGTGCGCCTGCTGGTGGAACGCGCCGCCGAGCTGCTCGACCAGGCCTGGGCCAAAGGCCCCAACCTGAACGAACACGAGCGCGGCCAATTGGCGATTGCGATTGCCACCGCTAAGGTCGCCGCCACCCGCCAAGGCCTGGATTTGTGCAGCCGCCTGTTTGAAGTCACCGGCGCGCGGTCCACCCACGCCTCGCTGCGCCTGGATCGCCACTGGCGCAACCTGCGCACGCAAACCTTGCATGATCCGGTGGACTACAAACTCCACGAACTGGGGGACTGGGCCTTGAACCAGTCCCTGCCGATTCCAACGTTCTACTCCTAAGAGAGGTGCCCATGCAGCTGTTAACCCTACCGCCCTCGCCCGCCCTCGCGACCTCGATCCGCGCTACGGCCCAGGTCTTCGAAGACCCCAAATCCCAGGCGCTGCTCGACCACATCCAGCAAGTGGCGCCCAGCGAAGCCAGCGTGCTGATCATCGGCGAAACCGGCACCGGTAAAGAGCTGGTGGCGCGCCACATCCATAACCTCAGTGCACGGCGCAACCGGCCGTTTGTGGCGGTCAACTGCGGCGCGTTCTCTGAATCCCTGGTGGAAGCTGAACTGTTCGGCCATGAAAAAGGCGCGTTTACCGGCGCCCTCAGCGCCAAGGCCGGCTGGTTCGAAGAGGCCGACGGCGGCACCTTGTTCCTCGATGAGATTGGCGATTTGCCGATGGCGATCCAGGTCAAACTGCTGCGCGTATTGCAAGAGCGCGAAGTGGTGCGCCTGGGTTCGCGTAAGAGTATTCCAATTGATGTACGCGTACTGGCCGCCACCAACGTACAGCTGGAAAAAGCCATCAACGCCGGGCATTTCCGCGAAGACCTCTACTACCGCCTCGACGTGGTCAGCTTGGAACTCAGCCCGTTGCGCGAACGCCCCGGCGACATCCTGCCGCTGACTCGCCACTTCATCGAAGCCTACAGCCAGCGCTTGGGTTACGGCCCGATCACCATCAGCCGCGAGGCCGAGCACAAGCTCAAGAGCTACAGCTGGCCGGGCAATATTCGCGAGCTGGAAAACGTGATCCACCACACCCTGTTGATCTGCCGTAACGGCGTGATCGAACGCGATGATCTGCGCCTGTCGAACATGCGCATCGAGCGCCAGGACGACAGCCAGCACGGCACCGACAACAGCGCCGAAGCATTGCTGGCGCGCGCCTTTCAGAAGCTCTTCGAGGAACAGGCCGGCGCGCTGCATGAAAAGGTCGAGGACGCATTACTGCGCGCCGCCTACCGCTTCAGCCACTACAACCAAGTGCACACCGCCAACCTGCTGGGCCTGAGCCGCAACGTCACGCGCACCCGCTTGATCAAAATTGGCGAGTTGGCGGTGAACAAGCGCCGCCCCGGAGAAAACATGCAAGGCGAGCGCATGTTGCACCTATCCATTTAGGCGGCAGTGCAACGCATTGTCATGGCTGCGCTCAAAGCTGCGCAGCACTTGAAACGAACCGAAGGTCACCGCCGTGGCCTGATGGGCGCGGATCAGCGTCCAGAAGTCTTCCTCACCGTGCTCAAAGCATTTAAAGGCCGCCTCGCCCTCCTCGCGCGAGCGCCATTGCAGGTAATTGAGCACCCGCCGCCCGTCATCGCTGACCTGCACACTCGCATTGATAAAGCCGCCATGGCCCTGGGCCAGGCGCTCGCTTTGGGTCGACAACGCCGCCACCAGCGCCCGCTGCTGCTGGGGCTCGATCTGAAACTCGATCAATTGAGTGAAGCCGCGATTTTTCTCTGATACCTGCATGAACACTCCCCTCTTTCTGTAGGCAGAATCTTGCGATTCGATGCCACGCAGGGTAAAACCTCTAGTTAAGTCAAGGTCAAGCATTGTTTCGGAGTTTTTCATGCTCAACAAAGCACTCACCGTCGGCCAATTGGCCGCCCGCAGTGGCGTGGCCGTCACGGCCCTGCATTTCTATGAAGCCAAGGGGCTGATCAAGAGCAATCGCAATGCCGGCAACCAGCGGCGTTACCCACGGGATGTGTTGCGGCGGGTGGTGGTGATCAAGATCGCCCAGCGTTTGGGCATACCGCTGGCGACGATTGGCGAGGCCTTGCAAACGTTACCGAATGAACGCACGCCCACCGCTGAAGACTGGGAACGGTTGTCGGCCCTGTGGCGAGAGGACCTGGATCATCGCATCAACAAATTGATGCTGCTGCGCGACAAGCTCAGTGGCTGTATCGGGTGTGGGTGTTTGTCGTTGGAAGCGTGCCCGTTGCGTAATGAGGGGGATCAGCTCAGCGAGCGCGGGCCCGGGGCGCAGCTGTTGGAGCCCACCTAAAAACTGAAGTGAAAACCCAATCAATGTGGGAGCTGCCTTGTCGGATCGCCGCACCGCTGCGATGCAGACACCTCGGTCCATCAGGTACACCGAGTTGATGCCATCGCAGGCAAGCCAGCTCCCACATTAAATTGAGTTCAGTTTCAAATATCAGGTCGGCTGTCAGGCCGCCTTTGCTTTGCTTTTGATCTAACCACTCAGGTCGGCTACTAGGCCGCCGTGCTCTTGCTTTTGATCTTGATCTTGATCTTGATCTTAGGCGCCCCGTTAAACCACGCTGGCCGAACGCAGGCTTTGGAGCGTGGGTAAACCGGCAGGACGCCGGTTTAGCCGCGATGGGCCAAGGATGGCCCATCGCGGCGGCCCACGGTCCAAAGCCGGAGTGAGGGCATGCCGAGCCTAAGCGAGGCACCGAGTGGTGGGGCGAAGACTTTTTGGTTACTTTTGTGTCTTTACAAAAGTGACCCGCTGTAAGAGCGGAACCCATAGCAGCCGTTACCCAAATAACGGATATGTACCCAGCGCCCCCCCCCGCGACAACCAAAGCATTCAACCCCTAAAAAGATGTGTAGATACCTCCTATGCTGCGATGGCATCGCCACCGTGTATCTGTCAGACCGAGTAGTCTGCATCGCAGGCAAGCCAGCTCCCACATGAGTCCTCATTGTTTGAAATGATAGAGCCCGGCCTGCAGGCTCCTACACACTTCATGAACAACCCCTCCACGCTTTCCCCCTTGCCCCCGACGCCGGGTGATTCCAGGATGCAGCCAATCATCACAAGGAGCCATTCCATGTTCGCCGGATTCCAAAAAGACCAGTGCCACGTCAATGGCGTGGACATCAGCTACCGCCAAGGCGGTACAGGTCCCGGTCTGCTCCTGCTGCACGGGCACCCGCAAACCCACGTCATCTGGCACAAAGTCGCCGAACAGCTGGCCGAGCATTTCACCGTGGTCGCGGCCGACCTGAGCGGTTATGGCGACAGCAGCAAGCCGCCGGCCAATGACCAGCACACAAACTACTCGAAACGCGAAATGGCCCGCGACGGCGTCGAACTGATGCAGGCCTTGGGCTTCGATACGTTCTCGGTGCTGGCCCACGACCGTGGCGCCCGCGTTGCTCATCGCCTGGCGCTGGACCATCCAAAGGCGGTGCAACGCATGGTGTTGCTGGATATCGCGCCGACCCTATCGATGTACGCCCAGACCGATGAAGCGTTCGCCCGCGCCTACTGGCACTGGTTCTTCCTGATCCGCCCGGCGCCGTTGCCGGAAGCCTTGATCGAGAGCAACCCCGAGCTGTACCTGCGCAGCGTGATGGGCAGCCGCAGTGCCGGGCTCAAGCCGTTCACCGATGAGGCCTTCGCCGAATACCTGCGCTGCCTGCAACTGCCGGGCACTGCGCGCGGCATCTGCGAAGACTATCGCGCCGCCGCCGGCATCGACCTTGAGCACGACCAGGCGGACATCGACGCCGGCAACCCCTTGAACCTGCCGTTGCTGGTGATGTGGGGCGCCGAAGGCACCGTCGGGCGCTGTTTCGAGCCGCTTAAGGAGTGGCAGAAAGTCGTATATAGATAAAGCCCCCAATGCGTGGGAGATATTAGGGATGTAAGGTGTGCCATGAGGTGGAGTTTTTAACACTGTTTCGCCTCAGCGTGGACATCGGTGGATGGCCCATCATCATCTCTCTATCAAGGCTGTATGAAATACAAATTGGACATGGAACCGGGGATTTTTTTGGCTTTTTCCAGTTTCAAGTACTCGTTGAATTCATGATCCAAAGCCTCTTTGCTGGTGTATTTTTTGTGTCTTTTCGGCAACTCACATGCGTATATGTACAGACGCCATGCGTCGAAGCCGTCGACCCTTCCGTCAGGGCCATAATCAAAGTCGATACATATTCCGGATAGGTAAACACAGCAGCCAATTCCGTGCAGCTCGTAGGTGACATCACCAATAACCATACCGCACCGCGGTTTTTTTTGGATTCGCCACAGTCTGAGAATATTTTTAGTACCACATGAGTACTCAAGCAAGTCAGTCGCCTTTTTTACTTGCTCTAAATACTCAGCGATCAAATTTTCAAGCGTATGAGCTTTCATCGTCTTGGCCTATCCAACCTATCCAGTCCAACTGTATTTGACGCTTCCACCACGTCCTTGATGCTATTAAACACGCTTTGTGGCTTTCTATATTCTCAATCAATTTTATGGTGACGACCGTATGTGTTTGCCTTGCGGCTGCAGTTCGATGGGCCTTCAAGACTGGCTTTTTGGAGGTCGTCTTTCTAAGACTCGCTGGCTAATCGGTAGATATTGGCGAGATACTCACGAGGAAGTATTATTCCAGTTTCCGAAACGAACGCTGACTCATTAGTTTTTATTCACAAATATTTGCGAAGTCAATATCGCCCTCAAATTAAAGGCATGCGATCCATGTCATCGGTTCCGGCACGATGTAGGTGTGCTGAGGAAATTCGGAGATGATTTTGACCGCCTGACGCAGGTCTTCATGATCGACTGAATAACCCTTCGAGCATGCGTCGCCGACGAAGTACAGCTTATCGTTGGTTACTTTGTTGATCTCTTCGGTCAGTAACGATAGGGCCACGTCTGAGGTTTGACGTCCAAAGTTGATGCTGTTTTTTTAACGTGCTCCAGGCAATTTGGCTCCCTGAGAAAGGCATTGTCTCATTGATGCAATCGACTATCGCATCATGCTCAGCCTCAGAAAGAACGGTGAATTTTATATTGAGTTTTTTAAAGCCTTTAATCAGTCACCCATCAAAATAGTTCATTTTTTTCGCGCCTTTTGGTCAGTTTATGTACCATTTTTTAGTTTGCACTTAAGAGATAATTCGGCATTTTCTGCTTGGCAGACCAGACATTTATATGAGTGCCACCTCTATCGTCTCGCAGCAGCCCCAGAACTATCGAAGCGGTTTTGGCTGTTCAAACGCGAGGCCCTTATTGGGGCTGCTTCGCAGCCAAGCACGAGCACACTCGTTGTGCCCACAGTTTACGATTTATTCGGTTATTTCTAAGTTGTAACGCTTAAGGCACTCCAGCAGCACTTTCATAAATTGTCTTTTATCAAAGATTTCATCATTAAAATAAGTGTCAAAAAGATAAAATACAGATTCGAAATCTTCATCTGCATCTAGAAAACGGCTTAGCGTGTCGACATACCATTGACGATCCTCTGGCTTATAAGATAAGTACTCTGGCTTAGTTAGCCCATCAAAAAGCTCAGACAGTTCTTTTTCATCGTTTATGTCTTTTGAGACGATGAAACATTCTCTGTCTGGGTCGTCGTAATTCTCAATGCAATAAGTGAAAAGTAAACTTCTGAGTATTGACAGCTTTGGTGGTCGCTTCATATTAGAACTCCGTGAACGCGGTAATTGGATTTCCATCTTTATCTAGAATTACTCTGGCTTTCGTTTGCTTCCCATATTGAAGGTTTTGTTTTTTGTAGCCTTCTCCAATTATTCTTCCCATTTCCATGGGCTCTCGGGAGGTTTCTAGATTGGTGCGGCGGAAAATAAGTTGTGCGCGATAGATCGCATTTAGCTGGTCCCTATGGCTGAGGAATCGAGTTGCTGCACTCGGTATTTTGGGTTCCCCTTTCTTTTTGCCATCTAAGTATCTTTCGATTACCCCTGTGCTAGGGTTTTTTGCCGTTTGCACCCTTTCATGTTGAGAGTCCAGCGTAGTTTGTGCCCCATGCTTTTCCAGAAAGTGCGCGTTTGGATGTGCTGTTTCAATTTCTTCTAAACGCCGGTGCGCGCTTTTTTCTGCAATCTCATCAATTCTCGCCTGTCGCTCTACGCGTGTCAGCTGCGGTAAAGCGGGTTCCCCGTGTTCAACCCCTGCTTTCGGATTTTGAACAGAACTGTCTGGCTTGCATCCATCCGCGCCGGGACATGTGTTCAGGCCTAGCGGATCTACCCATCCCGTAGGGTTGGGCACGTACTGGTATGCGTTGATCCCACCTGCCAGCTTCACCGGGTCGGGAGTCAGGTAACGACCAATATCTGGATTGTAGTAGCGATGGCGGTTGTAGTGCAGCCCGCTTTCCGGGTCGAAGTATTGGCCTTGGAAGCGCAGCGGGTTGTCGACTTTATTTATGTCGAGGCGACTGATTTGGCCATAGGCGCGGTAATGCGCGGACCAGACGATTTCGCCGTCAGGTGCCGTGAGTTCTTGCGGGGTGCCAAGGTGGTCGAGTTGGTAGTGGAAGGGCTGGGTGTCTTTTGGACCAAAGCCTTCCAGCAGTGCCAGCGGACGGAAGCTGTCCGGTTCGTAGAGGTAACTGCGATGGCGATCTGCGTGATGTTCCGCAATCAGCTTGTCGCCTTGCCAGAAAAACTCTGTGGTTATGCCGTCAACAGTTTTGCTGATACGCCGACCAAACGGGTCGTAGCGGTAGCTGGCGGTTTGGCCCTTAGGTTGAGTGATACCAATCAGCCGGTGTTGGCAGTCGTAGCGGTACTCGGTGACGAGTTTGTGGCCCTTACCGCGCCTTTGGCGGATGAGGTTGCCAAAGGCGTCATAGTCGTAATGATGATCGCCCTGGATCATCAACCGATTCCCCGCCACGATGTCCGGGCCGGGGCGGTCTTGCATTAGCAAGTTGCCCGCCGGGTCATGGCCGAAGCGTTCCTGCACGTCTTGCGAGTGGTCGGCCCGAGTCAGGCGGGCGAGCGGGTCGTAGTGGTAGTGGTGTTCTCCTTTGCGCGTATCTAGCAGGCGGGTCAGGTTGCCGGTTTTGTCGTAGTCGTAGTGGCGACGGTAGAGGTCATGGTTTTCTTGAGTCACCGCGTGGGCGTGCAGGCGGTTTTGCTCGTCGTAGTGGTAGTGGCTGAGGAGCTGGCCTTGTTGGCGTTGATGCTCGCGGCCGGTTTTGAACAGGTGTGAGGTGAGGGTTTTGCCATTCAGCTCGACGGTGGCGAGGTGGCCGCCTTTGTCGTGGTTGAAGGTGAGGCGGTTGTTGTCTGGTAGGCGCAGGCTTTTCAGCTGGCTGCAGGCGTCGTAGCCGTAGCGCAAGGTGCCCCAGCCTTGGTGTTCGGCGGTGAGGCGGTTTTGCGGGTCGTATTCGTAGGCTAGCGCCCAGTGGCCGTCGTCGACGCTGAGGAGGTTGCCCTGGCGGTCGTAGGCATAGTCAACAACACAGCCGTCGGGTAGGGTTTTTCGTACGAGGCGGCCGGAAGGGTCGCGCTCGTAACGGGTAAGAAGCTGACTGCCGTCGTCGCCGTGTTCGGTCTTTTCCAGCAGGTTGCCGTTGAGGTCGTAGACGTAGGTCGTGCGCTGGCCGTCAAAGCCGATTTCTTGCTGGATCAGCCCGTTGAGGTGGTAATCAAGCTGGTAGGTTTCGCCAACTTCATTTTCGATCTCTGTCAGCAGCAACCGGGCGTTGTCGTAGCGGTATTTGACCTGGGTGCCGTCAGAATTAATGCGCCGGCTTATCAGGTGCAGGCCGTCGGCGTATTCGTAGCGGGTGACGTGGCCGAGTTCATCGCGTTCGGCGGTGATTTTTCCGTAGGGGTTGTAGCTGTATTCCCGCGTGGCGCCGCCTGGAAGTAGGACGCGAATCAACCGACCTACACCGTCCCGTTGATACTGGGTCAGGGCGCCATGTTCGTCCTCAAGTGCCGTCTGTCGCCCAAGATCGTCATAGCGATACCGCTTGATACCGCCATTCGGCAGTTGTTCTTCAACGAGCTGCCCACGCTCATTCCAAACCAGCCGGTGACAACCGTTATCTGGGTACCAAACCCCAATCAGTTGCCCGTGTTTGTTGTACGTATAGTCCGTAACGTGGCCATCAGGATCAGCCTTACGCGTAATGTCGCCCTGGTCATTACGCTCATATTTCCAAACCGCTTCACCACGCCGTACGACCCGTACGAACCCGTTGTCATGCTCGTAGGAAGTCGGCTCATCCTCTCCAGGAAACATCGCCACCAAGCGTCCGGCTTCGTCGTATTGATACGCCGTCACCGCCCCCAGCGGGTCCTGCTCAACCGTCAGCCGGCCCTTGGCGTCATAGGATTTGAAATGCTCAGCGCCGTCCGGATCAATGCGCTGCACCAGCCGCGCCCACTGGTCATGGACATAAACTTCCTGGCTACCATCCGCGTTGTGAACCGTAACCTTGCCGCCGTCTTCCCACACATACCGCGTGTCCATCTGCGAAAAGCTGGCCCAATGCCGGACACACCGCGCCGCTTTACCAGCCCGTTCCCACTCCCAAAAGAAACTCGCCCCACCGGCCAACTGCCGCTCAAGAATGACGTGCTGATCGTCGTACCGATAAACCTCGCTTTCACCTACGGCATTGGTCGCTGAAACCAGTCGTCCAGCCTCGTCATAACCGTAGGAAACGACGTTCTGCTCGGTCACCCAAACATACGGCTCACGCCCTTTGGCACGATGAACCTGATAGTCAACGGCAACAATGCGACCGAGTTCGTAGCGTAGAAATAGCGACCGACCCGCACCGTTATCCAGCCGCTCAACCCGCCCCAAGCGATCACGAGAAATCCGCAGCCGGTTGTCATACGCATCGCTGATCGCCGTCAGCACACCGCCGCGAAAGTGATAAAACCGTGACGCCTGAGCCAGCACCAATTCATCAGGCAGCGACCCCAAGTAAATCGCCGCTTCCGCCAAGCTGTTGGTAATCGCGGGCCTAGCCACAGTAGGCAACGGAAACTCAGTACTGCGGTTCTCATGATCCGTCCAAACCACCGAATCACCGTCCACCACCAACCGCTGCGCCAGCGAGTGACTCCAACCAAACCCCAACCCACAATCCACTTCCACCGCACTGGTGCGGTACAGCCGGGTCCACTCAAATGGCAAAATCCCATCCAACGCGCCATCGGTAAGGGTCAGCAATTCCTCGCCGGTCACCATCGACACTGGGCAGCCATTAGTGGCCGTTTTATCCGCAGGCGCCGCCGCATCTCCCTGCGGATTCTTCGCAGCGACAGGCACATCATCGACATGTTCCTGGCGCACCAACGCCGTCTTCTGCGTCTTGCTGCGAACCGCTGGCACCGCGTTCGTAACCAGGTTCTCCCCAGCCTTCAACGGCGCACCCGCCACCGTGTTGATCGACGTCGCCGGCCCTGCGAGCAATATCGGCTTAGCCGCCTCAACATGGGCATCCAGGCGAGATTTGCTGAACTGGCTGGCCATGTGTTCCAGCCACTCGCGCGCTCGGCGAGACTTGATGCCGCCCAGCACCTTGGTGCTCAGGCGTATCACAATACCCATGCCGGCAGTCGCAAGGCCCAGCAGCACGTTGATCAGTACTTCGACGCTGATCGACCCCAGCAACTCATTCATATACGGCGGCGGCATCATCCGCATCCAACTGACCATGGCCGCCAAGTAGATGAACAGCAGCGGCTCATCGCTCAGCACCAGCAGGCCTTTGGCGAGGGTTTCGGCGCTGACCCTCAGCAGTTTTTCGAGCTCGGCCTGTGACAGGTAATGCAGCAGCTTTTCGGCGTTCGCCAGTGGGTGAGCCAGCCACTCAACCAGCTGTTTGAGCGTGTCCCAAAGCGAGTACAGTGCATCGCCAAAGCCTTTGGCATACGCCTGGTGCAGCGAGAGATAGCGTTTGAGGAAATTTGCCTCGGCGTAGTTCTTCCACAGCGGCGCAAAGGTGCCGTTCCACTCACTGCGCAGCCAATCTTCCAGCGGTGCAATGACCGACTGATAGGAGGCATGCAGCGCCTTGAAGTGTTCTTTGGAAACGTTGGGGTAAAAACTGACTCGGTACTTCTGGTTACGATCACACTCGGTGATTTCCAGAATGCCGCTGGGCCCGATGGTTTTATGGATGGGTTCGCCCAGCGGGCCACCGTTGGGGTCGACACGTTGTAACACCACGGGCGTGTTGCCAATGGGCACGAATCGAGCACTCTGGAACATATGCACCAAGGTCAAGGTGCCGTCTTGCTTGCACGCTGCAACGGTGGTGCTGGGCAGGATAGAGCGATCGATCGGCGCGACGAGCGCCACCTCATTCCCGACTTTGAATACCTGCTCGACATCCAATGCCGAAAAGCTGAAAAAGCTCTCCGCCCAGGCGTCGTAGGTATTGAGGCAGCGTCTGAAATCGCTGAGAACGGATTCGACGTCGCGCGTCTTTGAATCCATGGCGGCCAGCACCAGAAGGCCAATAGCTTGGCTGGTGGCGGCGATCAAAAGACAGCCCCAAAAACTAGGGCTTTAACGGAAAAAACCATCTGCAATCCCTCGCACTGTGTGATCAGGCGAAGGACTTTGCAGAGGTTTTCAGGCGGTATCTGTAGAGCTTATCCGGTAGTTATGTGGGATGTTTCAGTAGTCCCTATCCTCTCCCGTCGCAACGCAAAACTGCACTGCGACGATAAACGCTGTACCCCAGCCATATACCCATGACCAACAAAGCGGTCAGCGGCAGCCCATGGAACAACACGATAACCTGCGCCGGCGTCCACGTCAGGTAGAACGGCCCCACCACCAACATGCCCACGCCGAAGCCAGCCATCTGGATCAGGGTCAATAAGCTGAACAGCGGCAGGCGCAGGCTGTCTGGCTCGCTTTGCGCACGGGAGATCAACGCCACTTCGGACACGCCGTCGCCCAGCCCCGCCCACACCACCAACAGCAGTGCCAACCACAGTTCGGTTTGCTGGAAGGTCAGGATGAAGCCGCTGGACATCAGCGCCACGCCCAGCATGAACAGGCGTTCCATGGCTTGGGTGCCACGGCCTTTGAGCAACGCACTGGCGATTCGCGCACCGACGAACTTGCCGCACGCCCAGACCGCCAGCAGATACCCCATGACGGTCTTGGCTGTGTCCGGCGAAATGTACTGCGACAGCACCGGCCAGCCGACGTTATGCGCAGCGCTACCGAGGGTGTCGAGCATGCTGATCAACAACATCGCCGCCAGCACCGGCGCGCCCCGCAGCCCTTGGGTCAGCTCACGCCACTCCGCCGAGAGCCCGCGGTGCACGGCAACGGTGACCGAATATAAGGCGCGCAACGGCATGATCAGGCACGCAGCCAGGACGTAGGTGCCGATGTTGACGGCAAACACCGCCTCGAATCCTCCCGTGGCAATCAGCAACCCGGACAGCAGGCTGCCGAACACCGCACCGGTGGCCGCCGCCGACGTGATCCACGCATTGGTGCTCACCCGCTGTTCAAGCGCGACCCACGTCGGCAACTGGCTGTTCAGGCCAATCGCAAACAGCGAATTGCATAGGCCGATACCAAACGCGATAAAGGGCAGCACGCTGAGCTGATGCGCCGGTATCAGCACCAGCAGCGGCAACAGCAGCAATGCTCTGGCCAGGTCCAGCCCCGCCAGGGTGCTACGCCCTGGAAA
The DNA here is from genome assembly GCF_022648765.1 of Pseudomonas sp. ArH3a. Taxonomy (NCBI): domain Bacteria; kingdom Pseudomonadati; phylum Pseudomonadota; class Gammaproteobacteria; order Pseudomonadales; family Pseudomonadaceae; genus Pseudomonas; species Pseudomonas sp. ArH3a. Next base: position 2,504,881 of record NZ_CP080330.1, on the reverse strand, counting down.
GCGCCGAAAAAACGTAATGCCGAACAAGCTGGCGACAATCCCGCCGGTGACGCGGCACGCCAGGAAAATACTGACAAACACCACGCTTTGGCTGAGCCAGTAAACGTAGGTGGACAGCGCCACCATATTGAGGAACGCGCCAAAGTCCGAAACGCCACGGGCAAAGATGATCAAGCGCGCGTTGCGGGTCGACAGGGTCAGCTGCGGATCTTGGCTCATGCAGGCAGCGCCTCTTCGTCAGTCGGCACGCCGCGCAGGCTCACCAGCAGCAAGTCGCGCCAGGCCGGCGCGGAATCGGCCTGGGGCCGTACATCGCCAGCGCGGTGGTAGAGCCCTCGGTCGTTGATCACGATGGTTTCCAGAAACTGCTCCATCGCCAGGTTCAACACCCGGCTTTGCTCGGCTTGCGTGGTAAATACCTCCGAAACCACCGGCACCGTATTGCTCTGGCCAATGAAGTGCATGAACACCCAATCCAGACCATCCTGGTGAATCCCCGAGGTCGTCGGGCTGCTCGATTGCGCATCTGCGCGGACGCGGAACTGGTGGATATCGATCGTATAGGTCTGCTCGCCAAGATGCGGGGCAATCACCGCAAGATCGGTGGCCAGCAGTTTCTGCATCAGCGGGTGCTCGATAAAGCCGTCCTCGCAATAGCTCAAGTGGTTCACTCCCTGTCGATACTTGATGGCGTAGGTGACCGGCGACTTGAACGCGGCATCCCGGTCGATCTGCAATTGCCGCGATGGCAATAAACGATAGCGCAGAATGCGGCGTTCGCGGTGGGTGTATTCCTTGAACGCCTCGTCTCGTACCAGGTTTGCCCAGTAGGCGCGAAAGCTTTGCTCTTCGCCGGGCTCAACCGCGATCAACTCGCGAAAGTCGCGGCGGTGGCAGTAGTGATGGTCGCGCAAATGCGCGGAAATCTGTGGGATGTCCATATCGCTAAACCTTATTCTCGATGATCACGTGCAGGTTTTGCCTGATCGCGTCATGCAAGGCATGAGCATCGGCGGCATCGTCGACCTTGGCCCAGCACTTGAGCAGGTAGTGCTCTTCAATATCGGCGTCGATGTAGTGACCGGCGTCCTGTTGCGCGTACTCGAGCACCGACGCGTGATGCTCCAAGAACTGCAGGCCCTCGATGCCCTTGAAGTAGCCACTGCGCTCCGGGTAAACCGCCAGCATCGCGTAATGTTGGTCGCCGTTGGCGACCTTGTGCGCGCCAGCCTCAAGTTGCGCATTGAGGCCCGGCTCGCCCAGCAGCAGCTGCATATACAGCTGATGCGGGTTGATCGCAGCAAGGTCACGCAACGCCGCGTTGACATACAGCCCGCCCACGCGCGGGTTGATCTCAATGACCACAGGCCCGGCATCGGTCATGCGGAATTCGAAATGCACCACCGCGTTGGTCAGCCCGACTGCGCGCAAACATGCAGCGGCGTACTCGCGGATCTGCTCGCACTGCTGCGCCGTGAAAGAGGTCGGCGGAGAAATCAGCAGGTTCTCCAGGACAGTGCCGCTGCGCTCGGTCAGCAGCAGTTTTTCGTTGATCAGCAGCGCATGAACGCGCTCGCCGATCACCACGCATTCCACGCTGCCTTCAACGCCGGGGATATAGCCTTCCAGAAGGATACTGCGCCCTGGAATGTATTCGCGCCGCTGTCCGTCTGCTTCGGGCAAGCTGTGCGCGTAGCCATAAAAATCAGCATAAGAGGCTGCGCCGTGATCGCTCAGGAAATGTGCGTAATGGCTGCGCAGCTGCGCCCAGTTGGAACACTTCGTGATAAACGCCGAGGCACCACCAAAGGGCGGTTTGGCGATCAGCGGATAACCTACCCGGTCGGCGCCCGCCTGGAGTTCCTGCTCGTTATTGCACAGCGCGAACGGCACCGAACGCAGCCCCTGTTTTTTCAACATGCGGCGCATCAGGTACTTGTTATTGCACGCGGCAATCGCCTCCGGGCAGCTGTACACCAGGCCCAGGCGCTTACAGGTGTGTGCAACGATGCAGCCGACTTCGCCCTGTGCAGACGGATGCCCGGCATGGCAGAAAATCGCGCGAATCTGGTAGCGCCCATCCAGCCGGCCCACCAAGTCCAGAATCGACTGTTCAGTTAACGACTCGAGCAGGAACACTTCATCACTGTCGTCCCGCAGCCGCTGCAGGTGATGACGCCCCGCGACCCCAGCGGTCAAACAGACCAGGCCTTGTGCACGCGCGACAGCAAAGTGGGGCTCGCGGTAGCTGTAACGCACCGAAACACTGTCATCGACATCAATAAAAAGAATCGCATCTTGCTTCATAACTGACACAGCCTCTTGCCGTAAGTTAATTCAGGCATCCTGCCAACTGCACCAGTGCCCTTCCCAGTTACGGAAACGGTAATGACGCAGCCCATCACGCACTTCAAAATGCGGCAAGTCTTCAGGCTTTTCAAAATCCAGCAACGGCACGGTGAACTTACCCTGTGCATGCGGCAGTACATATTCGGGCATGGCAATGTTGGACACGCGCCGTTTGAGGCGATCCATAATAGCGATGGCTTGGCTGATCGAGGCTTTATACTCCGACGCACCCGGTGAGAACGGCATAAAGTGATACAAGTAATACGGCTTTACACCCAGGCGATAAAGATCAATAAACAGTTTATGCAAGGTCGCTTCATCGTCATTCACGCCGCGCAACAGTGGCATGTTAGAAAATACAATGGGCACCACGTTCTGGATACGTTTTACCGCTGCTGCAAAATCAGCCGTCAGTTCAAGCGGGTGGCAAACATGCACACCAAACGCGTTGACGTTGTACTTCTCGAGCATCGCCACCAATTCGTCGGTGACGCGAAACGGGTTGAAACTCAACGCCCGTGAATGAATACGAATCAGCAGGTCGTCACTGATTGAACGCAACGCCGCCAAGTTTTCTTCCAGCTTGCGGTCGGCCAGCATCAACGGGTCACCGCCGCTGAGGATCACTTCTTCAATCGCCGGGTTATTGCGGATGTATTCCACTGAATCCTTGAAGGAGTCGGTGCTGGCGTTGGCTTTCTCGGTACCAACCTGCAAGGTGCGCAGTGCCTCGAAGCAAAACTGGCAATAGGCATTGCAGGTGTTGGTCATGCGCAGAATCACGCGATTGTCGTACTTGTGCTGGCAAATCGGCGTTTTCATTTCATGCCCGAGTTCCCAGTTCTCGGACGTGCCGTCGTAATCGCCCGCGACCTGCTCACTCCAATACGGCACCACTTGGCGCCATAACGGGTGGTCGGTTATCGGGCCGCCAGTGAGTGAGCGCTTGATCAAATCAATATAATAAGGCGTGATCTGCATCTTGCGGTCTTGCAAGTTGTGCTCGATATGCGCTGTTATTTCTTCACTCCAACCACCGCACGCATTGCGCAGTGCAGGTTCATCGCGCAGGGCATTCTTTTGCTGCCAGCGCCAGTCTTGCCATTGTACCGAGCGGTACGTTGCTTGATCAAAAATCGACATGAGTAGGTACTCTCTGTTTTTCAACTTATATTAAGGACATATCAATGCGTGCCGTTCCATGACCGGAAAGGCATTAATATCCGCAATAAAGACAATCGTTTACAGGCGAGCGCTGCCGATCAGGTTATCAGCGTGATCACCGGCACCAGAGAGGTGTAACAACTCACTAATTCATCGGTCATAGCATCAACTTCCTTTTCTTATAATGTGCTGACTTTCCAAGTCAGCCCTCACTTAAGCCGATGATCTACAACGTGTCAACCCAATAACCCTTTATGTTTCCCGGAATTAATCCTTTCGCACGCCACGGCCCCAGCAATGAGTGAGGAAACCCGCTTTTAACGCCGACTATTTGAAAAGTAAATAACACAACAAAACGCCCTCTTATTAAATAGAGGGCGTTCTTTCTACGTATATAACTACGTAATTCTCAACTTAGCCAAGGGTAGGCAGCCAAATGCCTGCGCTCAAACGCTTTGATTTGCTCACTGCGCTGCAAGGTGCTGCCAATCGCGTCCAGGCCGAGCAACAGCGCGGTTTTGCGCAAGGTATCGAGCTGGAACGGGATGACCTGGCCATCGGCCAGCCGAATCTGCTGTGCCTCAAGGTCTACGCTGATCTGCGCCTGGGCAGCCTGGCTGACGGTCTGCCCGAGTTTCTGCAATATCGCCTCGTCCAAGGTAATCAACAACACCCCGTTACGCTGGCAGTTGTCATAGAAAATCCCGGCAAAGCTGCTGCCGATCAGCGCGCGGATGCCCATTTGTTTCAAGCCCCACACCGCGTGTTCGCGGCTGGAGCCACAGCCGAAGTTCGGCCCAACCACCATGAAGCTCGCACCCTGCCAGGCCGGCTGGTTCAGCACGAACGCTGGGTTGGGCTGGCCGGACGCTAGAAATCGCAGGTCGAAGAACAGCCCACGGTCCAGACCGCTGCGGTCGATGCCCTTGAGAAACTGCTTGGGCATGATCACGTCGGTGTCGATATTCGCCGCCAGCATCGGCGCGGCTTTGCCGGTGACCAGAGTGAACGGTTGCAGGCTCATACACGGTCTCCAAAGTGGCGAATATCGGTGAGGCGGCCCGTGATCGCGGCGGCGGCCACCATCGCCGGGCTCATCAGGTGCGTGCGTGCACCCGCGCCCTGGCGGCCTTCGAAGTTACGGTTGGTGCTGGAGGCGCAGCGGTCGCCGGCGGCGAGCACATCGTCGTTCATCGCCAGGCACATCGAGCAGCCGGACTGGCGCCATTCGAAACCGGCGTCGATAAAGATCGCCGCCAGCCCTTCGGCCTCGGCCTGGTCGCGCACCTCGGTGGAGCCGGGCACGATCATCGCCCGCACGTGGTCGGCCACGTGTTTACCGCGCACCACGCTGGCGGCGTCGCGCAGATCTTCGATGCGGGCGTTGGTGCAGGAGCCGATAAACGCATGGCTGATGACGATACCGCTGAGCGGCATGCCGGCTTCCAGGCCCATGTAGTTGAGGGCCCGACGCATGTCCTGGCGCAGGATCAGGTCGCTGACGTCCTGCGGGTCGGGCACCCGAGCGCCGATAGGCGCGGCTTGGTCGGGGCTGGTGCCCCAGGTGACCATCGGCGCCAGGGTGTTGGCATCCAGATACACTTCGCGGTCGAACACGGCGCCTGCGTCCGAATGCAGTTGGCGCCAGCCCACCAGTGCCTGCTCCCACAGCTCGCCCTGCGGCGCGCGGGGCTTGCCCTTGAGGTAGGCGAAGACTTTTTCGTCCGGCGCCATGAAGGCGCCACGCGCACCGGCTTCCACCGCCATGTTGCAGATGGTCATGCGCGCTTCGACGCTCAGCGAATCAATGGTGGAACCGCGAAATTCGATGGCGTAACCGGTGGCACCGGACGCACCGATCTTGCCGATCAGCGCCATGATCACGTCTTTGGAGGTCAGGCCTGGCGCCAGCGCCCCTGTGACCGTCACGCGCAGGCTTTTCAGGCGCTTGTAGACCAGCGTCTGCGAAGCCAGCAGGTGCTCGATTTCCGAAGTGCCGATGCCAAACCCGAACGCGCCGAGGGCGCCGTAGGTGGTGGTGTGGCTGTCACCGGCGGCGATCACCATGCCCGGCAGGATGAAACCCTGCTCCGGGGCGATCACGTGTTCGATGCCTTGGCGCTTGTCGAGGATATCCAGCAGCTCAATGCCGAAGTCGCGGCAGTTTTGCGCCAGATACGACACCTGCCGCGCCCCGCCCGCATCCGGCATCGCCGCGATGCGCTTGGGCGTGGTGGGGTTTACATGGTCGACCACCGCCAATGCCGTGCCGGGGCGCCACACCTTGCGCCCAGCCTCGCGCAGGCCGCTGAAGGCCTGGGGGCTGGTGTATTCGTTGATCACCTGACGGTCGATATAAAGCAGCACATGGCCCTGGTCATCCAAGGGGCACACCGTGTGGGAATCGATGTGTTTGTCGTAGAGGGTTCTGGCAGTCATTTTTCTTAGGGCTCACGTTCTTGGGGCTGGCTCAACGGCATACACCCATCCTACGCAGCCACCCCGCCTCATCAATGGCGCCAGGGTGATGGCTTGGAACATGTTTCGTGTTCGATCTGCACCTCAAAGCACTGCGAATGTGAACCTGAAACATTTTCTTTCATATCTGACTTAGGGATTTCTGATTCTCATCCGTCTTAACTTAGATACAGCCCGTCGCGTCAGCAAAAGCTACGACCGGCCTTTTCCGGGCCTCTTTCGCCCCTCCGATCAAGATCCTCATTCACATGTCGAAGAAGTCGCGCTCCAAACTCTGGTTTCTCGTGCATAGCTGGCTGGCATTGCCCATCTGGTTCTTTGTGCTGATTGTCTGCGTCACCGGCACCCTGGCGGTGGTCAGCCAGGAAATCGTCTGGCTGGCCAACCCGGACATCCGCGCCAGCAAACCATCGGATGACGCCGAACTGCTGAGCTTTGACCAGGTGATCGCGGCCATCAAGCGCGACGAACCCCAGGCAATCGTGCAGTCCATCGTGCGTCCGGATGAATCGCACTTTGCCCTCAGTGTCGACCTCAGCTACCCCGACGGGCGCTCCGTGGAGGTCTACGTCAACCCGTTCACCGGCGCGATCCAGGGCATCAGCCCGTCGTTCAACTTCAAGCAATTTACCCGCGCCCTGCACGGCTGGTGGCTGGTGCCGTTCACCAATGGCTTCAGCTGGGGCTGGTACCTGGTCTCGGCGCTCGGTCTGCCGTTGCTGGCGTCGCTGGTCACCGGGCTGGTGGTCTACAAGCGCTTCTGGAAGGGCTTTCTGCGCCCTACGCTGCGCATCCGCCACGGCGCGCGGATCTTCTGGGGCGATTTCCACCGCCTGAGCGGTATCTGGTCGATCTGGTTTATTGCGGTGATTTCCATCACCGGCACCTGGTTCCTGATCCAGGCGATCCTGGGGGACAACCAGATTTCCATCTCCAGCGAACCGATCGTGCCGGTGATTGCCCGCGAGAAGGTGCCGACGTCTGCGCCCGGCGTGCCGGCACCGATGATCCCGCTGGACGACGCCATCAAGATTGCCACCCAACGCATTCCCGGGCTGGACGCCACGTTCGTGTTCCTGCCGCTCAATGCCTACAGCCACCTGCAGATTGGCGGGCGCGGCTGGTACCCGCTGATGTTCCAGACCGCCCAGCTCAACCCATACAGCGGCGAGATTGCGGTGTCGCACTTGCTGTCCGACCGCTCGACGCTGGAGTTCGTCACCGAATCCATGCGCCCACTGCATACCGGCGACTTTGGCGGGCTGTGGATCAAGCTGATCTGGGCATTCTTCGGCCTGGTGCTGAGCATGATGGTATTGAGCGGCCTGCTGATCTGGACCAAGCGCACCGCCCTGGCCACCCTCAACGCCCTCAAGCGCGAAGCCAAGACGCAACGTGCGCCGGCTTCCATCCCAGCCATGCACGCTGAAACCTCGCAGGCCCACTCATGAGCAAGGTCGCTCGCGCTACGCCCCCTTCGCCGCTGCGCGCCTTTTGGCTGAAATGGCGGTTCCACATCAACATCCTGCTATTGCTGGTGCCGCTGGGGTTCATGCCCAAATACTTTGCCGATGCCGCGTTGTTTCGCGGCGACAGCGGCATTGGTGAGCGGGTGGTCGGGGACGTGCAGGTCGGGCCCTGGAGCCTGAAGCTCGCCGAGTTCCGCAATGAAGGCCCAAGCCCGGACCCGGCCGGCCCGATGAAATTCTTCAACGCCGCCCTGTGCGACACCTGCGCCGGGCAGGTCAAGGCCACCTACCTGCGCATCGGCAAACCGCGCAGCCTGCGCGCCGCCGGGGTGATCTTCTTTGGTACGCCGTACCGCATGGGCGCCGCCTTGCCGGTGCCGGAACGCACGCCGGCCGACGCCGAACTGTGGGTCACCATGGAAGGCTGGGACGGCACGATGCACCAGGGTTCCATCCCGCTGAGCCAGGCCTCGCCTGCCACCATTGCCTGGCTGAACAAGCAAGGAGTTAAACCATGACTTTCAAGCGCCTGACCCGCGCCTGCGCCGCACTGTTGCTCGGCGCCGGTTTCAGTACCGTGGCCCTGGCCCACAACCCGATGTGCGAATGCAAAGAGATCCCCGGCGAGCAGATCCAGTGCACCGGCGGTTTCTCCGACGGCAGCGGCGCCCCGGGTGTGACCCTGGACGTGATCGGCTACGACGAAACCATCCTGCTGCCCGGCAAACTCGGCCAGGACTCAACCCTGACCTTCAAGAAGCCTGCGGCCGAGTTCTATGTGCTGTTTGATGCAGGCCCCGGCCACGTCGTGGAAATCGACCAAGCGGATATCCAACCTCAATGAGTACCACACAGGTAGTCCGCCCGGCCGGTGCCGGCCACGAAACCCTCTACGTGCTACTGCTGTGCCTGATCATCCTCGCGGTGGCAGGCTCGGTGATTGCCCTGCACGGTGAAACCCAGGAAGTTGCGGCGCTGCCCAGCCACCAGTTGGATGCGCGCCGCGACCTCAGCGCCGCCGAGCAAGGCATCTACGCCGACCTGCGGGTGACCCTGGATGAGATCCAACTGCTGCAACAGGAGCAAAGCGCGCTGCCGACGCCTGAGCAACTGGCCGAAGAAGGGTTTGCGCCGTTTGCCCAGGACGCCAGTTCGGTCAGCCGTGGCGACCATCGCTGGCAGTTGCTGGCGCCGTCGGCCTATGTAGGTCTAAGCCAGACGCCCAGTGCCAGCGGCTCGCTGCTGATGCGCGTGCACGGCGCCGAGCCGGATATCTGGCTCAACCGCCAAGCCAACCTCGCCGCCCCTTCCGACCTCACTGACCAGGCGCTGATCGCTGCCGGCTGGCAACAGGTGGTCGCGCAATTCGATGCCGGCGTTACGCGCCAGCACCGTCACTGACCGAGAAGACCGATTGCCCATGTCTATTTCATCTCCCCTGTTGCGCCTGTTGCTGGTCAGCCTGTTCAGTTTGATGCTGGCACCTTTGGCGAACGCCGAGGCAGCCAAACGCCTGCGCATCGGCATCACCCTGCACCCTTATTACAGCTACGTCACCAATGTCGTCGGCGACAAGGCCGAGGTGGTGCCGTTGATTCCGGCCGGTTTCAACCCGCACGCCTACGAGCCGCGCGCCGATGACATCAAGCGCATCGGCACGCTGGACGTGATCGTGCTCAACGGCGTCGGCCATGACGATTTCGCCGACCGCATGATCGCCACCAGCGAGCGCCCGGGCATCCCGGTGATCGAGGCCAATGCCAACGTGCCGCTGCTGGCCGCCACCGGCAATGCCGCGCGCGGTGCGGGCAAAGTGGTCAACCCGCACACCTTCCTGTCGATCAGCGCCTCGATTGCCCAGGTCAACAACATCGCCCGAGAGCTGGGCAAACTTGACCCGGACAACGCCAAGACCTACACCCAGAACGCCCGCGCCTACAGCAAGCGCCTGCGCCAGATGCGCGCCGACGCCCTGGCCAAGCTGACCAGCGCGCCCAACCCGGATCTGCGCGTAGCCACTGTGCACGCGGCCTATGACTACCTGCTGCGCGAGTTCGGCCTGGAAGTCACCGCCGTGGTCGAGCCGGCCCACGGCATCGAACCGAGCCCCAGCCAGCTGAAAAAGACCATCGACGAACTGCGCGCCCTGGACGTGAAGGTGATCTTCTCGGAGATGGATTTCCCATCCACCTACGTCGAGACCATCCAGCGTGAATCCGGGGTCAAGCTGTACCCGCTGTCGCATATCTCCTACGGCGAATACACGCCTGAAAAGTACGAAGTGGAAATGACCGGCAACCTCAACACCGTGGTGCGGGCGATTCAGGAGTCGGGGGCATGACGGCGGCAGAACACCTGAAGGTGGCCAGCATTGGCCCGACCCTCGACTTCGACAAGGTCTCGCTGACCTTGGGCCGCACCGTGATCCTCGATGGCGTGAGCTTCCAGGTCCAGCCGGGCAGCATCCACGCATTGGTCGGCCCGAATGGCGGCGGTAAAAGCTCGCTGATCAAGACCCTGCTGGGGCAAACGCCACACCAAGGGCAGTTGCGCCTGGAGTGGCCGACCACACCCGGCACCGTCGGCTATGTACCGCAGGCGTTGGAGTTCGACCGGGGATTGCCGATGACTGTCGACGACTTCATGGCGGCCATGTGTCAGCGGCGCCCGGCGTTTCTTGGTTTGTCCAAGCATTACGCCGGGGCAATTGGCGAGGCGCTGGAACGGGTGGGCATGCAGGACAAACGTAAACGCCGCATGGGTGCGTTGTCCGGCGGTGAGCGTCAGCGCGTGTTGCTGGCCCAGGGTCTGATCCCGGCACCGCACCTGCTGGTGCTGGATGAACCGATGTCGGCCCTCGATGAAGCCGGCATCCAGGTTTTCGAAAGGCTGATCAATGACTGGCGCCTGGCCGGGATCACCGTGCTGTGGATCGAACACGACCTGGACGCCGTGGGCCGCCTGGCCGACCGCGTTACCGGCCTGAACCGCCGCGTGCTGTTCGACGCCACGCCCAAAGAGGCGCTGACCCCGGATCGCCTGTTGACCCTGTTCTCCACTCACCCTCGGAGCCCGGCGCAATGAGTTATGAAGCGTTTCGTTTGATGGTCCAGGGCTGGGCCTCTTCCGGCTATCTGCCGGAAGCGCTGGCCTATGGGTTTGTGGTCAATGCCTTGCTCGCCGGTTTGCTGATCGGCCCGGTACTGGGCGGCCTGGGCACGCTGGTGGTGGTCAAGCGCTTTGCGTTTTTCTCCGAAGCGGTCGGGCATGCCGCACTGACCGGCGTGGCCGTGGGCATTCTGTTGGGTGAACCCTACACCGGGCCGTATGGTGCGCTGTTCGGTTACTGCCTGTTGTTCGGCATCCTGCTCAACTACCTGCGCAACCGCACCGGCCTGGCGCCGGACACCTTGATCGGCGTGTTCCTCTCGGTGTCCCTGGCGTTGGGCGCGAGCCTGCTGCTGATCCTGGCGGGCAAGATCAACGTGCACATCCTCGAGAACGTGCTGTTTGGGTCGGTATTGACGGTCAACGGCAACGATTTGCTGGTACTGGCCGTGGTTGGCTCACTGGTGATGGCCCTGGCGCTGCCGCTTTACAACCGCATCATGCTCGCCAGTTTCAACCCGCAACTGGCCGCCGTGCGCGGTGTGGCCGTGAAGACCCTGGATTATTTGTTTGTGATCCTGGTGACGTTGATCACCGTGGCGGCGGTCAAGGTGATCGGCGCGATTCTGGTTGGCGCGCTGCTGGTGATTCCGGCAGCCGCCGCTCGCCTGCTGAGCCAGTCGCTCAAAGGCTTTTTCTGGATCTCGGTGGTGATCGCCACGGTGAGTACGCTGTGCGGCATCCTGCTGCCGATCATCTTCGACCTGCCTATCCCGTCCGGTGCCGCGATCATTCTGGTGGCCGGTATCGCCTTCGCCTTCGCCGCCATCGCGCGCGGCACCGTGCCCAGCCTCAAAGGGAATCTTGGATAATGCGCCCTGTCTTTCGCCCACTGGCCTTGGCCATCGCCTGTTTGCTCAGCACCTCGGCGCTGGCCGCCGTCGACGGTTTTAATCCCAACGAGTTCAAAGTCAACCAAGGCCTCGGCCATGCCGCCCTGACCAAGGCCAAGAAGCCGGTCAAGGTTCTGGCCTCGCTGCCCATCACGTACGGCTTGGCCGAGGTGCTGCTCAAAGGTACCGACGTGAAGCTTGAGCGCGCCGCGCCGCCCAACCTGCCCGGCTCGCGGCAGGTGTCCTACTTCACCGGCCGTGGCGCGCAGGCGTTGAACAGCCTGGCCCAGGACGCCGACGCCACCATCGGCCTGCGATCGCTGTGGGCGGATGACCCGCTGTACCCGGTGGCGCGGCGCAGCAATATCCGCATCATCGAAGTTGACGCCGCACGCCCGGTGGACGGCGGCTTGCCGGGTATCGCCGTGCAGCCGGGCAGCACCGATGGACTGAACAGCCAGCCGTGGCAGTCGAGCAACAACATGGGGCGCATGGCCGACGTGATGGCCGCCGACCTGAGCCGCCTGGCGCCCAGCGCCAAACCAAAGATCGACGCCAACCTCGCCGCCCTCAAACAGCGCCTGCTCAAACTCAACGCCGACAGCGAAGCGCGACTGGCCCAGGCGGACAACCTGAGCGTGGTCAGCCTGAGCGATCACTTTGCGTATCTGATCAGCAGCTTGAACCTGGAAGTGGTCAGCACCGATGCACGGCCGGATGCCGATTGGACGCCTGAGGCGTTACAGGCGTTAACCGCCAGCTTGAAGGGCAGCGACGTGGCCGTGGTGCTGCATCACCGCCAGCCGAGTGAAGCGGTGAAAGCGGCGGTGACGGCATCCGGTGCGCAGTTATTGGTGTTGAACGTCGACAGTGCCGACCCGGTGGCGGAGTTGGAAAGCAATGTGGATCAGGTGCTCAAAACACTGATGCCTGACTCAGAGTTCTTGTGACAAACAGGCTTGCTGTGGCGAGCGGGCTTGCCCCGCGTTGGGCTGCGCAGCAGCCCCAATAAGACCGCCGCGTTCTTTCAGACAAATCACCTTCGAAGGTTTTGGGGCTGCTGCGCAGCCCAACGCAGGGCAAGCCTGCTCGCCACAACAAGCCCGCCCCCGCAGCGTCACACCACATCCACCCCCACATGAATCGCATCATGCCGCCAAAACTCCAGGTCGCAGTCGATCAAACGCTGGTGCTGGTCATAATTGACCCGGGCAATGCGCAGGCCTGGGCTGCCCACCGACACGCGCAACGCGGCGGCGGCCTCCACCGGCAGTGACGTCGGCACAATCTCAAAACGCACGCGCCCGTAATGCAGGTCGTACTTGCGCGCATACAGCTCGGTCATCGACTGATTCAAATCACACGCCAGAATCCCTGGAAAATACTGCGGGTTCAGGTAGTGCTCCACATACAACACCAAGCGCCCATCAATCCGCCGGCCCCGGCAGATCTGGATCACACTCGACAATGCCGGCAACTGCAGCCAGGCACACACCGCCGCCGACGCCGGTTGCAGCCGCGCCGAAATCACCTCCGTAGACGCCACCCGCCCCTGGTCGCTGACCATCGCGTGAAAGTGGCTGCGCTGCATCAGGTTATAGGCCAGGCGTGGCGGCGAAACAAACCAGCCACGGCGCTCTTCGCGATAAATCTGCCCTTGGGCTTCCAGCTGTAACAAGGCTTCCCGCACGGTAATGCGCGTGGTACCAAACAACTCGCTGAGCTTGCGCTCGGCGGGCAACTTACTGGCAGGTGGCAGCAGGCCATGGTCGATCTGCTCTTGCAGCGCCAGGCCGATGGATGTCACCGCCTTGATTGCCTCATCACGCATTAACGTTACCTATCTGGACTAGACCAGCACCGTTCAGGTGCACAAACCGCGCTGTATTCGGGCGTCTGCTGTTGCTTGCTAGCCTAGGCATAACAGATGACCGACAGATGACAGTCCCTGTCCACACCCGCCTCCATACCCTGCAATACATCGGCCAAGTCCAGGGCCTGCGGGTACTTGAGCATGGTCTACGCTGAGTCTGGAATGAGCGACATAAGCGATTTAAAAACGACATCGACATGAAACTGTCATCCAGCGAGCCTAGATTGGCTCAGGTATTGCTCTGACCTAGACCAAACGGGGCGATTCATCACTGATTTCTTGGGGCGCGCCGGGCCCTTCGGGTTGTGCCTGAAAGCCAGCCATGCTGTGTTGCAGTCCTTGGCAAGGAAACGACCCTTACCTGCGGACTGCGCCTTGCCTGGCCGGCTTTCAGGCGCAACGCGCCCCAAGAAATCAGTGATGAAACGCCCCCCGCACACGTTCATAAAAACGCCGCGTTGAAAACGCCCAAAGGAGCTTCGGATGAAAAAGCTTTTCCTGGCATCACTGTTAGGCTCGACCATTGCCATGTGCACCGCCGCCATGGCCGCTGACACCGATTTGAAAACTTTGGAAGCCGCCGCGAAAGCGGAAGGCGCCATCAACAGCGTCGGCATGCCCGATGACTGGGCCAACTGGAAAGGCACCTGGGAAGACCTGGCCAAGACCTACGGCCTCAAGCACATCGACACCGACATGAGCTCGGCCCAGGAAATCGCCAAGTTCGCCGCCGAGAAAGACAACGCCAGCGCCGATATCGGTGACGTCGGCGCCGCCTTCGGCCCGATCGCGGTGAAACAGGGCGTGGCCCAGCCGTACAAACCGACCACTTGGGCACAAGTGCCGGATTGGGCAAAAGATAAAGACGGCAACTGGGCACTGGCCTACACCGGCACCATCGCCTTTATCGTCAACAAAAAACTGCTGCACGGCTCCGAAGCCCCGAAAAGCTGGGCTGATCTTAAGACCGGCAAATACAAAGTCTCCATCGGTGACGTGAGCACCGCCGCCCAAGCCGCCAACGGCGTGCTGGCTGCAGCCTTGGCCAACGGTGGCGACGAGAAGAACATCCAGCCTGCGCTGCTGATGTTTGCCGAGATCGCCAAGCAAGGCCGCCTGTCGCTGGCCAACCCGACCATCGCCACCATGGAAAAAGGCGAAGTCGAAGTGGGCGTGGTTTGGGACTTCAACGGCCTGAGCTACAAAGCCAAGATGGCCAACCCGGATGACTACGTGGTGCTGATCCCCTCGGACGGCTCGGTGATTTCCGGCTACACCACCATCATCAACAAATACGCCAAGCACCCGAACGCCGCAAAGCTGACCCGCGAGTACATCTTCAGCGACGCCGGCCAGACCAACCTGGCGCGCGGCAACGCTCGGCCTATCCGTGCCGAGCACCTGACCCTGCCGGCCGATGTACAGGCCAAGCTGCTGCCGAACGAGCAGTACAAGAAAGTCACGCCGATCAAAGATGCCGACGCTTGGGAGAAGACCTCCAAGGCACTGCCGCAGAAGTGGCAGGAAGAAGTCATTATCAATATGCAGTAAGGCCTGAGCTGTAAACACGGTCAGTGTAGGCGCTGGCTTGTGTGGGAGCCGGGCTTGCCCGCGATGCAGACGACTCGGTGTTTCATGTGATCCGAGGTGATGCTATCGCAGGCAAGCCAGCTCCCACACAGGCCCGCTCCCACATTTTTCACTCAGTTCCCCCCAGAACACCGAACCAAGTCTAATCCGTTGCGGAGCCCCAGCCCCTATGAAGCACAACGTCATCCTTGTGGTGCTCGACGGCCTGAACTACGAGGTTGCCCGCCATGCCATGGGGCATCTGCAGGCCTATATCGGCGCAGGACGCGCAGCGCTTTACAAACTGGACTGCGAACTGCCGGCCCTGTCCCGGCCCTTGTATGAATGCATCCTCACCGGCGTGCCACCGATCGACAGCGGCATCGTCCACAACCATGTCTCGCGCCTGTCCAACCAGCGCAGCATTTTCCATTACGCCACCGACGCAGGTCTCACCACCGCGGCGGCGGCTTACCACTGGGTCAGCGAGTTGTATAACCGCACACCCTTTATTGCCGCGCGTGACCGTCATACCGACGACAAGGCGCTGGCGATCCAGCACGGGCATTTCTACTGGAATGACCACTACCCGGACTCGCACCTGTTTGCTGACGCCGAGAGCCTGCGCCACAAACACGCGCCGAATTTCCTGCTGGTGCACCCAATGAACATTGACGACGCTGGCCACAAGCATGGCCTGGACACCGCGCAATACCGCAACAGCGCGCGCTCGGCCGACATCATCCTTGCCGACTACCTGCAAGGCTGGCTCGACGCCGGCTACCAGGTGCTGGTGACCGCCGACCACGGCATGAACAACGATCGCTCGCACAACGGCCTATTGCCGGAAGAACGCGAAGTACCGCTGTTCGTGCTGGGTTCGGCGTTTAACTTCGACCCCGCTGCCAGCCCTAAGCAAACCGACCTGTGCGGCACCGTCTGCGAGCTGCTGGGTGTGCCCCATGACAAACCTGTATGCCGGGAGCTGTTGAAGTGAACGCCATGACCCGTAGCAAATGGCTGGCGATCCTGTGCCTAGTGCCCTTTGCGCTGTTCTTTATCGTGTTTGAAATCGCCCCGCTGGTGTGGGTAATGATCAACAGCCTGCAATCGGAAGAGTTCGGCTGGGGCCTGGCCAACTTCACCAAGATCTTCAGTTCGAAGTTCTACCTGCAGGCCATCCAGTACAGCCTGGAGATCAGCTTCTACTCCAGCGTGTTCGGCATCCTCATCTCAGTGCTCGGTAGCTATTCGTTACGCCGCGTCGATGGGCGGTTGCGCAATTTCGTCACCGCCTTCGCCAACATGACCAGCAACTTTGCCGGTGTGCCACTGGCCTTCGCCTTCATCATCCTGCTGGGCTTCAACGGCAGCATCACTATCATGCTCAAGCAGGCCGGAATCATTCAGGACTTCAACCTGTACTCCAAGACTGGCCTGATCATTCTTTACACCTACTTCCAGATTCCACTGGGCGTGCTGCTGCTCTACCCGGCCTTTGATGCGTTGCGCGAAGACTGGCGCGAATCGGCCTCCCTGCTTGGCGCCAGCAGCTGGCAGTTCTGGCGGCACATCGGCCTGCCGGTGCTCACCCCGGCACTGCTCGGCACCTTCGTGATCCTGCTGGCCAACGCCCTTGGCGCCTATGCCACGGTGTACGCGCTGACCACCGGCAACTTCAACGTATTGCCAATCCGCATCGCGGCGATGGTCTCCGGCGACATCTCCCTGGACCCGAACATGGCCAGTGCCCTGGCCGTGGTGCTGGTGGCGCTGATGACCGTGGTCACCGTGGTCCATCAACTGCTGCTCAAGAGGAGCTACCATGTCTCGCGCTGAAGCCGGCTCGGCCGCCCTCTACCATCGCGTAGTGGTGTACCTGTTGTTTGCGATCCTGGTGTTGCCGCTGGTGGGCACCTTTGTCTACTCGATTGCCAGCAGTTGGTCGGCGACCATCCTGCCCTCCGGCTTCACGCTGAAATGGTACGTGCAACTGTGGAGCGACCCGCGCTTTTTGGCCGCTTTCGGTCAGTCGCTGCTGGTATGTGTGGGCGCGTTGGTCCTGTCGGTGGTGCTGATTCTGCCGCTGCTGTTCGTGGTGCATTACCACTTCCCCCGACTCGACGCGCTGATGAACATCCTCATCCTGCTGCCCTTCGCGGTGCCGCCGGTGGTGTCCTCGGTGGGCTTGCTGCAACTCTACGGCTCCGGGCCGCTGGCGATGGTGGGCACGCCGTGGATCCTGATCGGCTGCTACTTCACCGTGGCGCTGCCGTTCATGTACCGCGCGATCACCAACAACCTGCAAGCGATCAACCTGCGTGACCTGATGGACGCCTCGCAGCTACTCGGCGCCAGCACCTGGCAGGCGGCGATCCTGGTAGTACTGCCGAACCTGCGCAAAGGCCTGATGGTGGCGCTGCTGCTGTCGTTCTCGTTCCTGTTCGGCGAGTTCGTGTTCGCCAATATCCTGGTGGGCACCCGCTACGAAACCCTGCAGGTGTACCTCAACAACATGCGCAACACGAGCGGCCACTTCACCAGTGCCATCGTCATTTCCTACTTCTTCTTTGTGCTGGTGCTGACCTGGGCCGCCAATATCTTGAACAAGGACAAAAGCCAATGAGCTTCGTCAGCGTCCAACACCTGCAAAAAGGCTACGCCGGCACCCCGGTGTTCAGTGATATCAATTGCGAGATCGCCAAGGGCGAATTCGTCACCCTGCTCGGCCCGTCCGGTTGCGGCAAGTCGACCTTGCTGCGCTGCATCGCCGGCCTCACCTCGGTGGACAGTGGCCAAATTCTGCTGGATGGCCAGGACATCGTGCCCCTGAGCCCACAGAAACGGCATATCGGCATGGTGTTCCAGAGCTATGCGCTGTTCCCCAACATGACCGTGGAACAGAACGTCGCCTTCGGCCTGCGCATGCAAAAGGTCAACGCCGACGACAGCCACAAGCGCGTGCAGGAAGTGCTGCAATTGGTGGAACTCAAGGAGCTCGCTGGCCGTTATCCGCACCAGATGTCCGGCGGCCAGTGCCAGCGCGTGGCCCTCGCCCGCTCCCTGGTGACTCGCCCGCGCCTGTTGCTGCTGGATGAACCGCTGTCGGCGCTGGATGCACGGATTCGCAAGCACCTGCGCGAGCAGATCCGCCAGATCCAGCGCGAACTGGGGCTGACCACGATTTTCGTGACCCATGACCAGGAAGAAGCACTGACCATGTCCGACCGCATCTTCCTGATGAATCAGGGCAAGATCGTACAAAGCGGCGATGCCGAGACCCTTTACACTGCACCGGTGGATGTATTCGCCGCCGGTTTTATCGGCAACTACAACCTGCTCGACGCCGACAAGGCCAGCCAGTTGCTGCAACGCCCGATCAGCGGGCGCATCGCGATTCGCCCGGAGGCCATCGAACTGAGCCGCAGCGGCGAGCTGGACGCACTGGTGCGCAGCCACAGCCTGCTGGGCAACGTGATTCGCTACCGCATCGAAGCGCGCGGCGTGGAGTTGGTGGTGGATGTACTCAACCGTTCGGCCGACGACCTGCACCCGGATGGCCAGCGTTTGGCACTTTCCATCGACCCCAGTGCGTTGTGTGAAGTAGCCTGACGCGACGATTTAATGAGAGAGCATGACGGATGGCATTGGTAATTTTTGATTTGGACGACACCCTGATCCACGGCGACTGCGCCACCCTGTGGAGCGAGCAGATGGGCCGCCTGGGCTGGGTCGACCCTGAGTCGTTTATGCGCAAGAACAACGAATTGATGGACGCCTACAGCCAGGGCAAGCTGCGCATGGAAGACTTCATGGCCTTCAGCCTGGAGCCGATGATCGGCCGCACGCCGGAAGAAATCGAGCACCTGGTGGAACCCTGGGTCGAGGACGTTATTGAGCCGCTGATCTACAGCGACGCCACCAAGACCATCGCCCGGCACCGTGCGAATGGCGACCGGGTCCTGGTGATTTCCGCCTCGGGCACGCATTTGGTCACGCCAATTGCGGCACGCATCGGTATCGACGAAGTGTTGGGAATTGATCTTGACGTCAGCCATGGCGCGTACAGCGGCCGTACCGTGGGTGTACTGACTTACCGTGAAGGCAAGATCACGCGGTTGCTCGAATGGTTAGAGCGCGAAGGCGAGACGCTGGAGGGTGCGTATTTCTACTCGGATTCGCGCAATGATTTGCCATTGCTGCTGAAGGTCGATCACCCGCAGGTGGTGAACCCGGACCCGGTGTTGCGCGAGCATGCCGAGAAGGCCGGCTGGCCGATCCACAACTGGGTGTGACCCCGACTTATTTGAATTGAAATCCAATCCACTGTGGGAGCGGGCTTGCCCGCGATAACGGTGTATCAGATGAAACATTCTTCACTGAGACACTGCTATCGCAGGCAAGCCAGCTCCCACATTGAACGCATTCCAGTTCAGAGTCAGGCCAAACTGTCGTCAATCACCAACACCAACTTCCCGGAGATCTGGTTGGTCGCCAACTCGGCAAACGCCGCCTCGGCATCCTTGATCGGGAAGGTCTTGGCCAGTTGCGGGCTCAAGCGCCTCTCGGCAAACAGCGGCCATACATGCTGGCTCAAGTCACTGAACAGGTCCGCCTTGAACTGATCACTGCGGCTGCGCAGGGTTGAGCCGAGCAGCTGGATACGCTTGCCCAGCACCTGCGCCAGGTCGAGTTGCGCGTCGCGCCCGCCCATCAAGCCAATCAACACCCAGCGACCGTCCAGGGCCAGCAGCTTGAGGTCCAGCGCCGCATAGTTGCCACCCACCGGGTCGAGGATCACGTCAAACGGCCCGAAATCGCGCAGCCCTTCAATCCCGTCAGTACGTACAACGCCACCCTGGGCGCCGAGTGCTTCGCAGTAGGCCAGGCGCTCCGCCGAGCCGACGCTGACCCAGCACGGGCTGCCAAACGCCTTGCACAGCTGGATCGCCGCCGAGCCCACGCCACTGGCGCCGGCATGCAGTAATACTTTTTCACCGGGTTTTAGACCCGCCAGCTGGAACAGATTCAGCCACGCCGTGCTGTACACCTCAGGCAACGCCGCTGCTTCGGTCAGCGACAAGCCTTCCGGCACTGGCAGCACGTGGCGCGCATCCACCACCACTTCTTCGGCCATGCCGCCACCGGCCAGCAGCGCGCAGACGCGATCGCCGACCTGCCAGGACGACCCCGGCCCCACTTCGCTGATAATCCCGGAACACTCAAGACCGAGCACAGCGCTGGCCCCGGGCGGTGGCGGATAGAGCCCCGCGCGCTGTAATAAATCGGCGCGGTTGAGGCCCGCAGCCGCCACACGAATGCGAACTTGGCCTACATCGCAGGTAGGACTGGGTTCTGTCAGCCACTCCACATGACCTTCAACGCCTTGCAATGCTTTCACAGTGCCTCCATAGTGAGTCTGGACTGAGCCCGTTGCTGTAGCGCCGGGCTTTTTGCATTATGCGACCGGATCATATGGAACCGGCTCCCTCAAAGACGGCCTAATATGCGTTATCAATTGCCCCCGCGTCGAATCAGCATGAAGCATCTGTTCCCCAGCACCGCCCTCGCTCTTTTCATTGGTCTCGGCTTCGCGTCGATGTCGACCAATACGTTCGCAGCCAATAGCTGGGACAACCTTCAGCCTGATCGCGATGAGGTGATTGCCAGCCTTAACGTTGTCGAGTTGCTCAAGCGTCATCACTACAGCAAGCCGCCGCTGGACGACGCTCGCTCGGTGATCATCTATGACAGCTACCTCAAGCTGCTGGATCCGTCGCGCAGCTACTTCCTGGCCAGCGATATCGCTGAGTTCGACAAGTGGAAGACCCAGTTCGACGACTTCCTCAAGAGCGGCGACCTGCAGCCCGGTTTCACCATCTACAAGCGCTACCTGGACCGCGTCAAAGCGCGTCTGGACTTCGCCTTGGGTGAGCTGAACAAAGGCGTCGACAAGCTCGACTTCACCCAGAAGGAAACCCTTCTGGTGGACCGTAAGGACGCGCCTTGGCTGACCAGCACCGCCGCCCTTGACGACCTGTGGCGCAAACGCGTCAAGGACGAAGTGCTGCGCTTGAAGATCGCCGGCAAAGAGCCCAAGGCCATTCAAGAGCTGTTGACCAAGCGCTACAAGAATCAGCTGGCACGTCTGGACCAGACCCGTGCCGAAGATATCTTCCAGGCCTACATCAACACCTTCGCGATGTCCTACGACCCGCACACCAATTATCTGTCGCCAGATAACGCGGAAAATTTTGATATCAACATGAGTCTGTCGCTGGAAGGCATCGGTGCCGTCCTGCAAAGCGACAATGACCAAGTCAAGATCGTACGTCTGGTGCCGGCAGGCCCTGCCGACAAGACCAAGCAGGTCGCCCCGGCCGACAAAATCATCGGCGTAGCCCAGGCCGACAAAGAGATGGTCGACGTGGTCGGCTGGCGCCTGGACGAAGTGGTCAAGCTGATCCGTGGGCCGAAAGGCAGCGTGGTGCGCCTGGAAGTGATTCCGCACACCAATGCACCGAACGACCAGACCAGCAAGATCGTGTCCATCACCCGTGAAGCGGTGAAGCTCGAAGACCAGGCCGTGCAGAAGAAAGTCCTCAACCTCAAGCAGGATGGCAAGGACTACAAGCTGGGCGTGATTGAAATCCCGGCCTTCTACCTGGACTTCAAGGCGTTCCGCGCTGGCGATCCGGACTACAAGTCCACCACCCGCGACGTGAAGAAAATCCTCACCGAGTTGCAGAAAGAGAAAGTCGACGGTGTAGTCATCGACCTGCGCAACAACGGCGGCGGTTCTCTGCAGGAAGCCACCGAGCTGACCAGCCTGTTTATCGACAAGGGCCCGACCGTGTTGGTACGCAACGCTGACGGCCGTGTCGACGTGCTCGAAGACGAGAACCCAGGCGCCTTCTACAAAGGCCCGATGGCGTTGCTGGTCAACCGTCTCTCGGCTTCGGCCTCGGAGATTTTCGCCGGCGCCATGCAGGACTATCACCGTGCGCTGATCGTCGGTGGCCAGACCTTCGGCAAAGGCACCGTGCAGACCATTCAGCCGCTGAACCATGGCGAGCTGAAACTGACGTTGGCCAAGTTCTACCGGGTATCCGGGCAGAGCACCCAGCATCAGGGCGTGCTGCCGGATGTCGACTTCCCGTCGATCATCGATACCAAGGAAATCGGCGAGAGCGCCCTGCCCGAGGCCATGCCGTGGGACACCATCCGCCCTGCGATCAAGCCGGCGTCGGACCCGTTCAAACCGTTCCTGACGCAGCTTAAGGCTGACCACGACGCCCGCTCCGCCAAGGATGCCGAGTTCGTGTTTATCCGCGACAAACTGGCCCTGGCCAAGAAGCTGATGGAAGAGAAAACCGTCAGCCTCAACGAAGCGGATCGCCGTGCGCAGCACACCAGCATCGAAAATCAGCAGCTTGTGCTGGAAAACGCCCGCCGCAAGGCTAAAGGCGAAGACCCGCTCAAAGAGCTGAAGAAAGAAGATGAAGATGCACTGCCGGCCGAGCCTGAAAAAACCAAGCCGGAAGACGACGCCTACCTGGCCGAAACAGGTCGGATCCTGCTGGACTACCTGAAAATCAGCAAGCAGGTGGCGAAGCAGTAAATGATGGCAATTTAATGTGATCGCTCCTCAGAGTGTCATCATATAGACATCATTCTGTCGTGAAATGAAGGACCGCCGGCGTTGAGCCTGCGGTCCTTTTTTTTCGATCGAGACCGACATGACCATGACCGAACAGCTGAATGCATTGGGCTCTATCCTGGCTCAAGGCAGTTTGCACAGCCTGTTCCAACCGATCATTTGCCTGTCCGAACGACGCATCCTGGGCTACGAAGCCCTCAGCCGTGGCCCGTCCAACAGCCCGTTGCACTCCCCAGTAGCCCTGTTCACAGTCGCCCGCCACGCCGGGCGCCTCAGCGAATTGGAAATGGCCTGCCGTGAAAGCGCCTGCCGACGCTTCAGCGAGCAAAAACTGCCGGGCAAGCTGTTCCTGAATATCTCGCCGGAATCCTTGATGGAAACGGCGCATCAACCGGGGCGCACCCTGCAACTGCTGCGCGACTTCGGCATTCCGCCCAGCCAGGTGGTGATCGAACTCACCGAGCAGACCCCCACCGACGATTTCAACCTGCTGCAAACCGCGCTTCATCATTACCGCGACATGGGCTTCGCCATCGCTCTGGATGACTTGGGCGCCGGGTATTCCAGCCTGCGCTTGTGGTCGGAGCTGCGCCCGGATTACGTGAAGATCGACCGGCACTTTATCGACGGCATCCATCAGGACGCACTCAAGCGCGAGTTCGTCGGCTCCATCCTGCAAATCGCCAGAGCTTCGCGCGCCCAGGTGATTGCCGAGGGCATTGAGCTGCCGGAAGAACTGGCGGTATTGACGGAGATGGGCGTTGACCTGGTGCAGGGCTACCTGCTTTGCCGTCCGCAAGAACACCCACCGCAGGAAGCACGCCTGATGCTGCCCAAGCAAGACAACGCCAACATCGCCCTCAACGAGGAAGGCAGCGACCTCAGCGCTCTGCTCAACGAGCAACCGGCGGTGCACCAGGACACCGCCACGGCGCTGGTGTTGGAGTCGTTCCGCCGCCAGGCTAACCTCAACTCACTGGCGGTACTGGACGGGCGCGGCCATCCGGTCGGCATCGTGCATCGGCACTCGTTGTCCGACGCGCTGCTCAAGCCGTTCGCCACTGACCTGTTCGCGCGCAAGCCAATCAGCCGTTTGATGAGCGATGACTTTCTGGCAGTGGAGCTGAGCCAATCCCTGCAGCAAGTCAGCCGACTGTTGACCAGCCGTGCGCGGCAACGGATTGAGGAAGACTTCATCATCACGCTCAATGGCGATTACCTGGGGCTGGGCCGGGTGATCGATGTGCTCAAGCTGATCACCGAGCTGAAAATCCAGCAGGCACGTTACGCCAACCCACTGACCCTGCTCCCCGGCAACGTGCCGATCCAGCAGTGCCTGACGCGGCTGTTGCAGCAGCAAAGAGAGTCGGTGATCTGCTACGTGGATATCGACAGTTTCAAGCCGTTCAATGACATCTACGGCTATGGACGCGGGGATGAGGTGTTGCTGTGCCTGGCGCAGTGCCTCAACGACCGGGTCGACCCCAGCCGCGACTTTGTCGGGCATATCGGCGGCGATGACTTTTTGCTGGTACTGGGCCCACAGGATTGGCGCAAGCGGCTCAACCAACTGCTGGATGATTTCCACACCCAGTGCCGACGTTTCTATCGCGCCGAACACCTCGATGCCGGCTGCTTTGTGGCGTTGAGTCGCCAGGGTGTGCGCCAGGAGTATGCCTTGCTGTCACTGTCGATCGGCGTGGTGCATTTATATCCGCAGGCCTGTGCACAACTGGATGCCAGCCAGTTGGCGGAGCTGGCCTCGCAGGCCAAGCACCATGCCAAGGATGTGGCTGGCTACAGCATTCATGTGATCGACAGCCTGGACATGCTGGGCCAGGCTTAGGCCTCGGCGGATTCCGGGTACTCGTACTCGAACACCCGCACCACTTCCGAAGCGTGCCAGGATGCGGCGGCCACGCCATCGGATGGCCCGCTGAAACGCCCCAAGCGCTCCACACATTCAAAAAAACCGGTGCGCGGCAGGCGGCTGGCGCCCTGGCTGATCACCAGCGAGCTACGCAATGGCTGCTCGGCCTTGGCGTCCAGCGCGGCCAGGTGCTCCAGGGCGGCGGCCAGGGTCTGCATCGCCGGCGTGGGGAATTGCAGGCGCTCCAACAGCGCGCGGTAAGTCAGCAGGTGGCGCTGTCGGCGCGCCTGGTCCAGTTCGTTGAGTAACCCGTCCCAGTGTTGACGGCTGATACGTAGGCTCAAGATTCATCCCTCCATCCTGCAACGCCCAACTCCCAGGCCAGGCTGCGGCGTATGGCGGCATCCGGCTGGCGTTCACCACTCTCAATCAATCCCAGGTACGAGGGGCTGATACCCACGGTGCGGGCCAGCGTTTCGATGGCCAGGCCCTTGGCTTCACGCAGGCCGCGCAGGTCCGCGAGCGGGCGCAAGGCCTGATCGGGAGCGACCTGGGCGGTAGAAGTAGGCGTTGGCACTGGTTGTTGCTGACCGGCGGCTTTTAGTAGCGCCTGGTACTGGTCCCATGGCAACACCGCGTATTCGGGTTCGCCATCGCGTGAAATTATCTGAATATCCATGACCGCCCCGTAGGATAACAACACTCACTAAGTAAGCACTTTCCTTAGGAGTGTAATCCTAACAGCCACAAAGGTCGCAGAGGGATATAAGCGTCGTCAGTTTTTTTGCGGGTTTTCCTCGGCCAACAGCGCAGGCGTCGCTGGCAGGCGCTCAACCACGGCGAGCTTTTCCGGACGCTGGGCGTCGCGCCAGGCGCGGAAGGCGCTCATTTCGCCGTCCAGGGTCTTCATGACCCATGCCAGCACGGCAATGTCGTCGAGCATACCGAACACAGGAATAAAGTCCGGGATCGCGTCAATCGGGCTCAAAAAGTACATCAGCCCCGCCACCACCGAGATCAGCGCCTTGGGGCTGATCGCCCGGTACTCACCGCGCCAGTAGGCCAGACACAGAGCCTGAAGCAATTTGAGATCATCCTTGAGCTTACCCAGCCGGTTACCTTGGTTTGAGCCTTTGGCGGCGACGGCAAACAGCAGGGTCGGCAACCGCCCACGGCCGAGCAAGCGGGCGGCCATGGGCAGGAAACGGGTGAAATTGAAGGGTGGTTTCATTCGTCACTCCAGTTCCAGACGACATAAAAGGTTATCCACACAAATTGTGGATAACCTTGTGAACAGAGCCTGTTTTATCGGCTGAAAGCCACGGGATACAAGGCTTTCAGTCAGATCGGGCGTTTTTTGCGCACATAAAAAAAACCCAAGATTTCATTGACTTGGCGTTGATGTGCCGCTACCCGTGCTCGAGTCTTATATCAGACTGTTTCAGGTTGCAGGGGTTCGTTTGGATTTGCTGCGGGTTCAACGTGAAGTGAGCTGAATACTCCTCTGTGGCAGCTGGCTTGCCTGCGATAGCATCACCGCAGTGTGAGCGACACACCGAGTTGCCTGCATCGCAGACAAGCCAGCTCCCACATGAACACTCATTTATGCCGACACCAGATACGACAACGCCCCGTCGAAACGGGGCGTTGTCTGTTCAGGCGCCGATTACTTCTTGGCAGCTGGAGCCGCAGGTGCGTCAGGGGCTTCAGCCTTGGCTGGGTCCTTGATGGCCAGCAGTTCCAGGTCGAATACCAGCACGGAGTTGGCTGGAATCGCTGGGCTCGGGCTCTGTGCGCCGTACGCCAGGTCGGACGGGATGTACAACTCGACCTTCTCGCCAACGTGCATCAGTTGCAGGCCTTCGACCCAACCTGGGATCACGCCGCTGACCGGCAGGTCAATCGGGCTACCGCGATCCACGGAGCTGTCAAAGGTAGTACCGTTGGTGAGCTTGCCGGTGTAGTGAACGGTCACCACGTCGGTCGGCTTAGGCTGTGCGCCATCGGCCTTCTTCACGATCTTGTACTGCAGACCCGAAGCTGTGGTGACTACACCGTCTTTCTTGGCGTTTTCTTCGAGGAATTTCTTGCCGGCGGATGCCGACTCTTCACTCATTTTGGTCATACGTTCTTCTGCACGCTTCTGCAGTGCGGCAAACGCTTCAACCAGTTCGTCGTCTTTCAGCTTCTGTTCTTTCTTACCGACGGCATCTTCGATGCCCTGGGCTACCGCTTTGGAGTCCAGGTCATCCATACCTTCTTGAGCAAGGCTTTTGCCCATGTTCAGGCCGATACCGTAGGAAGCTTTCTGCGCCGGGGTTTTCAGCTCTACGCTGGTCTGCGAATCACAACCCGCAAGTACCAGGCTAACCAGGGCCACCGCCGCCGCCAACCGATGCTGTTTCATGCTATTTCCTTGTTCATGCGCCAAAAGGGCAATCGAATAAAGTCGCGAGCTTATCAGGCGGCCACGACCAATGGCTACCGGCATGTGAGCAGGAAACTTCTGATAAGTTCACGTGTTTAAAAGCATTTTCATTCATTATGAAGGCCCGCGAAGGATCGCGGGACCCGCTGCAACCAGACTGCTGGCCACTTGCCGCACCTGTGACGCAGTGGCATAAGAACGCTACAACTCGACAAGGATAGTTATCTTGCGCATTTTTTCCCGTGTTTTACTCCTGATATTGATAGCGCTCGGCCTGCTCCTGGCCGTGGTGCTCTATTACACCGTCAACCCCAAGCTGCCGGACTATGTGCCCGTGGAGCAAGTGCACTACCAGGACCAATGGAGTGCCGCCGACCGCCAGACCTACTACTTCACGCCCCAGGGCACCCAGGTAAAAGGCCTGCATTACGCCTGGTTCACCGCCCTGGAACTGCCGTTCTCCGACCAGCGTTTTGCCACGCCCGAGTACCTCGCGCGCTTCGGTTTCTTGGTGGACCCCAAGCAAGTCCCCACCGCACAAAACCCCGGCAACCTGCCAGTGGGTTTCACCCGGCACCAGAACGCCGGCAGCCCGGTTGAATACCTGGACATCACCTGCGCCGCCTGCCACACCGGCGAGCTGCACGTTAAGGGCCAAGCCCTGCGCATCGATGGCGGTTCGGCCCAGCACGTGCTGCCCTCAAGCGTGCCCACGTTGCGCGGCGGCAGTTTCGGCCAGGCGCTGGTGGCCAGCCTGGCCGCCACTTATTACAACCCGTGGAAATTCGAACGCTTTGCCCGCCACGTGCTGGGCGATCGCTACGACGCCGAGCACAACCAACTGCGCCAGGACTTCAAGCAGTCGCTGGATAGGTTTTTCACCGTCGCCTGGAACGACACCCATCGTGGCCTCTACCCCACCGAAGAAGGCCCGGGCCGCACCGACGCGTTTGGCCGTATCGCCAACGCCAGCTTCGGCGACGCCCTCTCCTCGGACAACTACCGAGTCGCCAACGCGCCGGTGGACTACCCCTACCTGTGGGATATCTGGACCTTCAACTGGGTGCAATGGAACGGCTCGGCCCAGCAGCCCATGGCGCGCAATATCGGTGAGTCCCTCGGTGTCGGCGCGACGTTGGATTTCTTCGACAGCGCCGGCCAACCGCTTCAGGGCGATGCACGCTACCCCTCCAGCGTGCGCGTGCGTGACCTCAACCTGCTCGAAGAAACCTTGCAACGCCTCAAACCGCCCACCTGGCCGGAAGACCTGTTCGGCGCTGTCGACAAGCCCCTCGCCGCCCAAGGCCGCGCGCTGTTCTCCGAGAACTGCGCCGGCTGCCATGTCCCCGCCGTCAGCCAGGCCAATGGCCGCCCGGTGCAACAACTGAAAATGCTCCCCGTGGAGTACATCGGCACCGACCCCGGCGCCGCCAGCAACATCGCCGACCTGCGCTATGACCTCAGCGCCCTGCAATGGGACCCGGCGGAACTGGCCAAGCTCAACGTCGAGCTGCACCCCACACCGACCGCACCGCTGGACCTGCACAAAATGTCCGTGGCCCAAGGCCTGGCCTACATCACCGCCTTCGTCGAAGACCACGCCTACCGCGCCGCAGGTGTAACCCCGGCCGAGCGCCAGCGCCTGAACGGTTTCGGCCTGCCCATCGGCGTACGCGAGTTGCGCGCCTACAAAGCGCGGCCATTGGCCGGCGTGTGGGCCACACCGCCGTTCCTGCACAACGGCTCGGTGCCGACGATCTACCAATTGCTCTCGCCCCAGGACGAGCGCAGCACCACCTTCTATAAAGGCACGTTCAACTATGACCCGCGCCACCTGGGGTTTGAGACCGGCGCGTTCAAGAATGCCTTCCTGTTCGATACCCACATCACCGGTAACCACAACAGCGGCCATGAATTCCGTGCCGGCCAGCGCGGTAATGGCGTGATCGGCCGCGGCCTGCTGCCGCAAGAGCGCTGGGCGTTGTTGGAATACCTCAAAGTGCTGGGCGGCCCGCTGGAGCAACAGTTGCCATGATTATCCGATCTCACAAGGAACCTTCGATGCTCGCACGTCTGTGGCTGCGCCTCGGCGCATTTCTGGGTAAAGCCCTGCTGTGGCTGGTGGGCTTGGGCCTGCTGGGCTGGCTGATCGCCACTGCCTGGTTTGCCTGGCAACACAGCGGCCCGGTGTCGCCGGATGAGCAGATCCCACCCGGTGAAGCGGCTATGACCCAGGGCATCATCCAAACGGCGGTGCGCATCGTCGATCAGCACCGCGAAGGCACGCGCTACCTGCGCGATGCCCATGCCAAGGCCCATGGCTGCGTGAAGGCTGAAGTCAGCGTAGTGGCGGATCTCGACCCGGCATTGCGTCAGGGCGTGTTCGCCGAGCCGGGCAAGACCTGGCAAGCGCTGATGCGCCTGTCCAACGGCAACGCCTACCCGCAGTTCGACAGCATCCGCGATGCACGCGGCATGGCGCTCAAACTGCTGAGCGTACCGGGCAAACAGCTGCTGGACGACCAACAAACGCGCACGGAACAGGACTTCGTGATGTTCAGTCACCCGAACTTTTTCGTCAGTGACGTGGCGGAGTACGCGCAGAACATCGGCGCTCAGGCGGACGGCAAGAAGGTCCAGGCATTCTTCCCCAAGGCTGACCCACGTAGCTGGCAGGTGCGTCACTTGTTTATCGCCCTGGCAACGTTAGCCCCCGCACCCACCAGCCCGACGCAAACCACCTACTTTTCGGTATCGCCCTATAAATTCGGCACGGCTAACGCCAAGTTCCGAGTTGCGCCCGACCCACAAAACTGCCCGGAATACGCAGTGCCCGAGCAGAACCAGGACCTGCCGAACTTCCTGCGCAGCGCCTTGAATCAACAACTGTCGATTGATCGTGCACCGGCTTGTTTTGTGCTGCAGATTCAGCGGCAGAATCCACAGAAATTTATGCCGATCGAAGACACCAGCATTGAATGGAAGGAGAGCGATGCGCCGTATGAGACCGTGGCCAAGGTGCGGATACCCGCGCAGGATTTTGATACGCCCGAACAGAACCTGGCGTGCGACAACCAGTCTTTCAACCCTTGGTTCGGCGTCGCCGAGCATCGCCCCATCGGCGGTATAAACCGCTTGCGCAAGGCGGTATACGAAGCGGTCAGCGATTACCGCCACAGCCGCAACACCCCGTAAATAGTGCGTAACAATGGGCCCGGCGCCGTAAGGTTTGCGTCGGGTCTATTGAGCAGCTTTCGCCGTACCTCTACCGTAATTGCCTACCCCATCACGTAGGAAATCACCGTGGAAAGCTCAACCCTCGGCATGCTCGTACTGACCGTTATCGCCGTATTCGGCACCGCCGCGTTTTGCTTCGAGCACTTGGCTACGCGCCAGCCGCGCAAGAAAAAAGCCAAATAGCTATCAAGCCAAGCAGCCTTCACGGCTTGCTCTCGGGCGCGGGGTCGTTGATCACCAGTTCCTCGGGAATTTCGTCCACCCGAGGGTCGAGTACCACCGCCATGCCCCCCATCGGATGTTCGGGCATGGCCACGTGGTGCAGCGGCGCCCCTTCGACAAGGTATTCACCCGTGACCTTCTTGGGTTGCACACGCCAGATCAGCAACAGCGCACAGGCCGAAAACAGCATGTAAAACGCGCCATGCCCGTAGCTGTTCATCAGCGCGCCGCTGAGCATCGGGCCCAGGCTGGCACCGATGCCGTGGGTGGCGAGCATCATGGCACTCAAGGGCACACGCCGGGGCTGTTCGACGTTGTCATTGGCCAGCGCCACCGCCAGCGGGTAAAGGGTGAACAGCAGCAAACCGCTGAGAAAGCCGAACACCAGCAACAAGGTATACGGCAGTTGCACCAGCCCCCACAGCGGAATCACCACCAGGCCCAAGGCCAATGCGCAGGCGCGAATCAGCCGCGAGCGATCGATGCGGTCCGACAGCCAGCCTATCGGCCACTGGCCACACAGCCCGGCAAAGATCGACACCGCGACAAAGGTACTCGCCTGGGCGGTGCTCAGGCCGTTGCGCGTGGCGAATACCGGGGCCAGCGCATAAAACGCGCCGATCATAAGGCCCGTCACAAATACCGTGGTCAGCGCCTGGGGCACCCGTTGCCAGAAAAACCCCACTTCCAGCGGCGCTGCCACCAGCTTGGCCGGGTGCAGGCGCCGGGTCATGGTCACCGGCAACAGGCAGGCGGCAAAGCAGATCGCGACGATCACCAGGGGTTTAAAGTCCAGCTCCGGGCGCCAGATCAACACGCCCTGCCCCAGCATCAGGCCCAAAGACACCGCCACCATGTAGCCGGCAAATACCGCACCGCGCTGGTTGTTTTCCGCCTGCTCGTTCAGCCAGCTTTCGATGACCATGTATTGGTTCATCATCACCAGGCCCATCACAAACCGCAGCACCAGCCAGAACTCCAACTGCTCGAACAGCACATGCAGCAACACGATGATGGTGGCGGCCCCGGCACACGCCACATACGAGCGCACATGCCCGACGCCGGCAATCATGCAGTGACCGAACTTGGCGCCGCAGACCATGCCGGCGTAATACGCCGCCGTCAGCGCGCCGATCCACACCTCGTTGATGCCCTGGCTGCTCAGGCGCAGGCCGATAAAACTGAAAAACAGCCCGTTGCCGGTGAGCATCAAGATGGTGGCGCTGTACAGCGCAGGAAAGGTCAGGAATGTCAGGCTCATGAGAACAGTCGGTGGTTAAGGGGAGGCATTCAAGCGGCTGGTGTGAGCCAGCAACCATTGGCGAAAACTGCGCGCCGCCGACGGCGGGTTGCGGTGATGAGGTTGCATCAAGTGCAGGCGGCCACGGCTGTGCAGGGTGTGCGGCAGGGCCATTTGCAGGCGCCCGGCGGCCAGTTCACCCGCCAGCAGGCTCTTCCAGCCCAGGGCGACGCCGTGCCCCATGACCGCCGACTGCATCAACAGTTGATAGCTGTTGGTGCGCAGCGCATGGCGCGGGGTGTGGTACTGGGCACCGACATCGGCAAACCAGTCGGTCCAGGTCAGCCAGTCGTTGTGATGGTCCTCAACGATCAGCAAGGTGTGGGCGTGAAGCAAGTGTTGCAGGTCGTGAATCGGCCCGTGACGCTCGATATAGCCAGGGCTGCACACGGTAATCACCTGCTCGCTGTCGAATACCGGCGATAACTCCAGGCCGAGGGGCGGCGGCAGCTCATCGAGGTGATAGAACAAGCCCAGGTCATATTCATTCACATCCAAATGGCTGGGGCTTTCGCTGCACAGAATGCGGATATCCAGGTCTGGGTGCTCGCGCTGAAATTGCGGCAGCAGGCCAGCAAGCCAGATGGTACTGATGGTGGGCGTACTGGCCAGGGTCAACTGGCGGTCGGCACCGCGACGGCGCAACTCGGCGGACTCACGGTCGAGTTCGCGCAACAGGCGCTGCACGGTGCGAAAGTAGCGCAGCCCCGCTGGCGTCAGGCTCAGCCCCAGTGCCAGCCGGTAAAACAGCGGGCGGGCCAGGTCTTCTTCCAGGCGCTTGACCTGTCGGCTGACTGCGCTTTGGGTCAAGTTCAGTTCATGGGCAGCCTGGGTAAAACTCAAATGGCGGGCAGCCGCTTCGAAGGTCTGCAAGCAGTTGAGCGGCGGAAGATCGACGTTTCGGCGCGACATGAATAGCCCCAATAGCAGAAACGGGCCCAGGTTTACCCAGGCCCGTGGAGATCACGTTGGCAAGCATCCTGCCAGTTGCTTACTCACAGCGCGACCCTGGCCACGCGTTTGCTCCATTGCCGACGATGTTCCAGCTGGCCATTTTCCCAGGCCGTCTGTTCCGCTTCCACGTAGAACCACTCGGCGTCGGCGTGCACGCTCAGGCTGCTTTCCACCTCCACGGCCCAGGCATCGCGGCTGACACGGTAATGCCAGTGGATATCGGCACGGGTCGACAGCGGGTCCCAAGGCAACGTGCGGTATTGCTCGGTGCAGCGCTGATCTACAGATAAGCCATGATCGGTAAAGCGCACCGCGCCGAGGTCGTCCTCGATCTTCACACAGACTTCGCCACTGCCCACGTCTTCGATCAAGGTGCGTTTCGGCGCGGCGGCACGCAGGACTTCCAGCGCAGCCGGGGTTGCCGCTTGCGGCGCATCGAATGGGCATGCCACTGCATCGCCGGTAAAGATCGGCAGTTGCAGGCGTTGCAGGCTCGGCAGCAGGGTCAGGGTGGTCAGCTCGCGGCTCGGCCACAGCAACGGGAAACTGGCGGTACTCAGGGCCAAGCGCAAACGATAACCGGCGGGCAGGCGCATGCCGATATGGTCCAGGTTCAGGTGCACGTCCATCGGTTCGCCTGGCACAACCGGCGTGACGCGGGAAAAGTCTTCGCGAAGATTGAGATTCAGCACGCCGTAACTGATCTGCGTGACTTGCCCATCCGGCGCCACCGCATTCAGTCGCGCCACCAATTGCCCACAGGCGGTGTCACTGGCCAGGCGCAGCGTGAGGCGCGCATCCCCCAACAGCGCCAGGGTTTCGGTCAGCGGCGGGGAGTCGAAGCACAGCGAGTGGGCATCATCGCGGCGCTGGTCCGTCGGCCCGTCAGGGCCAAACCAGATGGCGCAGTATTCGCCCTGATGCAGGCCGGTGGTCAGCGGCGAACAAATGCTGCGCGCAGCGACCAGCGCCTGGTTGCCGGGGTTGAGGCCGCGCTCATCGAGGCTGAAATCGGTCCACTGCAACTGCGGGTCCGGCCACCCGGACGTCTGCACCCAGATGCCCGGCCGCTCAGCATAACTGCCCTTCGGCGACAGAATGTCCTGTAGGTAAAAAGTGCAGGCAGCGTCATCCATCACCCCATTTTCGATGCCCTTCAGCCAGTGATCCCACCATCTTTTTGCTTCTTGCAGGAAGCCGATGGCCGGATTGGGCACGGCGAAATGCGGATACTTGTGAATCCACGGGCCGATCATGGCTTTCTTCGGCCCCGGCAAGTGCTCCATCATGCGCGACACCGTGTTGCGGTAGGCATCGCCCCAGCCGCCCACGGCGTAGACCGCCGCCTTGATCTTCGAGTAGTCCTCGCACACCGAACCGTGGCGCCAGTAGTCATCGCGGGTCTGGTGATGCAGCCAGGTTTCGGCGAGCAGCGGCATGGCGTCCAGGCGTTGCTGCCAGAGGGTTTTCCAGGCGTCGCCGACCAGCACCGGGTCGGGCACCGCAGCGCTGAAGTTGAGCATGGTCGCGGCCCAGCCGAAGTTCTCCATCAGCAGGTTGCCGCCTTTGTAGTGGATGTCGTCGGCATACCGGTCATCGGTGGAGCACAGCGTGATGATCGCCTTCAGTGCCTCGGGCTGGCGTGCCGCCACTTGCAGGCCGTTAAAGCCGCCCCACGAGATGCCCATCATGCCGACGTTGCCGTCGCACCAAGGTTGCTGGCACAGCCAGTCGATGACTTCGAGGGCGTCGTCCTGTTCCTGCAGCAGGTATTCGTCGGCCATCAGCCCCTGGGATTCGCCATTGCCACGCATGTCCACGCGCACACAGACATAGCCCTGGCCCGCCATCCACGGATGGGTCAGCGCATCGCGCACCGCAGTGCCGTCGCGCTTGCGGTACGGCAGGTATTCCAGGATTGCCGGGAAGGTCTGCCCACCGGCGATATCGGGCAGCCAGATGCGCGCGGCCAGTTGGGTGCCGTCCTTCAGGGGGATCAGGCAATGCTCGATTTCACGGACCTTGTAGGCAAATTCGGTAACGATTTTCATCGGTAACTCCAACACATTTATTGCGAACAAACGGCTCCCCTGCGCTCGGCAGGGAGCGCGCAGGGAGACACACAGGATTCATGCTTTAGCGGGCAAATTCCGCAACGGGGCTCGCACCAAGTGAGCCGGGCTCGGCGGCCGGCTGCAGGCTTTTCACATCGAGCAGCGCCGGGTCCTTCAGCCAGAAGATCAGCGAGGTACTGGCCAGCAGCACCAGGATCATTCCGGGTAAGCCACCGAGGTTGGAGAGCATTTTTACCCCGTCGATGCCGACAAAGGCGACCATCACCCACGACACCGTGCCAATGATCACGCCCCACACAATCTTCAACATTGGGTTGCCGTCCAGGTCGGAGTCGGCGGTCACACCTTTGCTGCACAGGTTAGCGATCACATCGGTGCTGGAGTCCGCTGCCGTCACAAATGTGATGAACGCCACAAACAGCAGGAACGCGATCATCACGCCGCTGGCCGGCAATTGCTGGAACATCTGGTACAGCACGTGCTCCACGCCCTGCTCGTTCAGCACCCGGTTGAGGCTGCCCTCGCCCACGGCGTCGAAGTACAGGCTGGTGCCGGAGAAGATGCAAATCCAAACCGCAGTGAACAATGCCGGGTACAGCATGTTGATATGGATGAACTCACGCACGGTGTAGCCACGGCCGATCTTGCCAAGGAACATCGCACTCACCGGTGCCCAGGCAAACCACACCGACCAGTAGAACACCGTCCAGCTCTGCGGCCAGGTGTCGCCACTGGCGGTGCCGGTGAACAGGCTGCGGCTGAAAAAGGTGTCGAGGTAAACGCCCAGTGATTCCACACCCAGGCTGAACATGTACAGGGTCGGCCCGCACAGCAGCACGAACAGCCCCAGGGCCAGCATGATCCAGGTGTTCAACGACGACAGCCTCACGATGCCACGCTGTAAGCCGCTGGCCGCCGAGGCGACAAAGGTGAGCACAATGATCGCGATGATGATCGCCAGGCGCAAAGGCGTGGTTTCACCGCCGATGTATTGGCTCAGGCCGCCCGACAAGGTCAGCGCGCCCGTGCCCAGGGACGAGGCCATGCCGGCCACCAGGGCGAACATCGCCAGGGTGTCGATCAGCCCTGCGTAGCGCCTGACCCGTGCTTCACCCAGCAGCGGCTCAAGCATGGCGCCGATGGAGAAATGACTGCGACGGTTATAGAACACCAGCGCAAACACCAGCGAAGGCACCAGGTAAATGGCATAGGGCGTGAGGGTCCAATGCAGGAACATCGTCGACATGGCGAAGCTTTTTGCGGCGCCGCTGCCCGCTTCGATCGGCAGGCTGCTGGGCGGCCCGTACAGGTGATAGAGCGGCTCGGCGGTGGTCCAGAACAACACACCCACCGCCAGCGTGGTGCACAGCGCGACCATGAACCAACGCCATTTGCTCAGCAACGGCTGGGCGTCTTTACCTCCAATGCGCACCGTGCCCAGGGGCGAGAGATAGACGATAGCGGTCAACACCACCATGGCAAACGCGCCGGCACTGAACAGCCACGAGAAGTTCTTGAGGATCACACTGTTGAGCTGTTTGCTGACCGCAAGGAATGCATTCAGGTCAATGTAGCTGGCGATCACCGCCGCCAGCAGAATCAGAAACGTTGGCCAGAACACCCACGCACGTAAAGGATATTTCATAGATTGCCATTCCCCTTGCAGACTATTTTTATCGCCTCGAAAGGCTATTAGAGAGCGGGCACTGCAGCGTCCTGCTGCCGGAAGCCCGCCTGGAAGTCTTCGCGTGGCTATAGATAACCGTTTAAGCGGCAAGTGGCGCAATTGACCAATGAGCATGGGGGTATTCCCCCACGTCATGACGCCCCAGCACAGTTCAGTTGATCTTCGCTGCTATGAGCATTGCGCTCCAAGTTACCGAACAGTGCGCAGCGCGCGGGTGCCTTAATCCGTAATGGGCGCGCGCCCGTGACCGCCAAATCGCTGATCATCCGTAAAGAATGCGTATAGATAGCCTATTCGCCATAACGATTACGTCGCCTCTATTGAGCAACTAACCCCGCACCCTCTACCGTCACGTCCTGCCCTAATCACCCGTAGGAAGTCATCGTGGAAAGTTCAACGTTAGGCATGGTCGTCCTGTCAATGATTGCGCTCTTCGGCACCGCTGCGTTTTGCTTCGAGCACCTCGCCACCCGTGGCGAAAAGAAAAAGAAAGCCAAATAAGCTGATCAGCGAAATCAGCAGAACCCCAGACTTTCAAGGGATACCCCAGCACCGGGCTATCCCTTGTTTTCGTTCGCCCGGCAAAAACCCATCTATATACCGTCTTAATACCGCCCCCCGTAATCAGTGCCCGAGCTTGATACCCAAGCGCTTAACCTCGCCGGCTTATTCAACAAGGGGAGTTACACCGTGCTCACACTGACCTTCATTTATGTCGCCAGCGGTTTATGTGCCGTCGGGCTGTTCGCTTACTTGGGCTACGCCCTCATTCGCGCCGAAAAGTTCTAGGGAGCTCGCCATGTACGACGTGATGTTTATGGGCCTCTCCCTGGTGTTCTTTAGTGCGACTGCCATGGCCATTGTCGCCATGGGCAAGATTTGAACGGAGCCACGACATGTTAAGCACTTTGCTGGAATTTGCGCTGGTCCTGGGGTTGATGACCGCGCTCGCCGTGCTGATGGGCAAGTGGCTGACCCGGGTATTCACCGGGACCCACCACGCCCTGCCGGAACGCGGTACCTATCGCCTGCTGGGCATCAACCCGTTAGAGACCATGGGCTGGGCCCGCTATGGCTCAGCGTTGCTGCTGTCGAACGCGGCAATGATGCTGCTCGGCTATATCGTCCTGCGTTTGCAGGCGGTGATGCCCATCAACCCGCTGGGGCTGGCCGCACAAACCCCGGACCTGGCGTTCAACACCGCCGCGTCCTTTATTACCAACACCAACTGGCAGGCGTACTCGGGCGAAACCAGCCTGTCGAACTTCAGCCAGATGGCGGTCATCACCTTTCTGATGTTTGTCGGTGCCACGTCCGGCGTGGTCGCGGCGGCAGGTTTTATTCGTGGATTGAGCCGTTCGAGCTCAGCCGATATCGGCAACTTCTGGGTCGACTTCACCCGCACCCTTTACCGGGTGATGCTGCCGCTGTGCGTGGGCATGGCGCTGGTGTATGTGTGGCAAGGCATGCCGCAGACCTTCGCCTCTCAAGCCTTGGCAACGACGCTTGAGGGCGCGCAGCAACAGTTGATTGTCGGCGCAGTCGCCAGCTTTGAATCGATCAAGCATATCGGCACCAACGGCGGCGGCTTCTTCAGCATGAACGCCGCGCATCCGTTCGAAAACCCGACGCCGCTGACCAACATCCTGCACATCCTCAGCATGCTGTTGATCCCGTCGGCACTGACCTACACCTTTGGCAGCATGCTGGTGCAACGCCGTCAGGGCTGGGTGTTTTTCGGCACCTTCCTGGTGATGTTTATCGGCTTCCTCGCGCTAGTGTATGGCGCCGAGCAAACCGGCAACCCGCTGCTGACCCAGGCCGGCGCCAACCAGACGCTGTCGATCGAGCAAAGCGGCGGCAACATGGAAGGCAAGGAATTGCGCTTTGGCATCGCCGACAGCAGCCTGTTTATCGCCACCACCACCGCCGCCACTACCGGCTCAGTCAACACCATGCATGACTCGCTGACGCCCATGGGCGGCTTCGTGCCCCTGGCGCAGATGATGCTCAACTGCGTGTTCGGCGGTGACGGCGTGGGCTTTATCAACCTGATCCAGTACGCGCTGCTCACCGTGTTCCTGGTGGGCATGATGATCGGCCGCAGCCCGGAATTCCTCGGCAAGAAAATCGAGGCCCGCGAGATGAAACTGGTGATGCTCTCGGTGCTCGCGCACCCCATCAGCATTCTCGGTTTCACCGCCCTCGCCGCCCTGTGGCCGGACACCCTGGCCAGCCTCAACAACCTCGGCCCCCACGGTTTCAGCGAGGTGCTCTACGCCTACACCTCGGGCACCGCCAACAACGGTTCGGCGTTTGCCGGGCTGAACGCCAACACGCCGTTTTTCAATACCACCATTGGCCTGGCAATGTTGATCGGGCGCTTCTTCACCATGCTGCCGATGCTCGCTGTGGCTGGTTCCCTGGCGATGAAAAAGACCGTACCGGCCGGCGCCGGCACCATCCCCACCGCGACCCCGCTGTTCATGCTGCTGGTGGTGTTCGTGGTGCTGGTGGTCGGTGGCCTGACCTTCTTGCCGGCGCTCGCGCTCGGCCCGCTGGTGGAGCAACTGCAGTTGCTGTCCGGCCAGACGTATAACTAAGGACATGTTGATGACGACTCAATCGATATTCAAAGGGCTGCTACGTCCGGTGCTGGTGTCGGCGGTGTTTTTCATGCTGCTGACCGGGCTGGCGTACCCCGCCTTCACCACCCTGGCCGCGCAACTGTTGCTCCCGTATCAGGCCAATGGCTCGCTGATTGAACGCGACGGGCTGGTGATCGGCTCGGCGTTGATCGGCCAACACTTCACGAAGCCTGAGTACTTCCAGGGCCGCCCGAGCATGACCCTTGGCGCCGATCCGCAAGACCCGAGCAAAAGCATTTCGCAGCCGTACAACGCCGGTTCCAGCGGCGCCAGCAATTTGGGTCCGACCAGCCAGAAACTGCTGGACCAAGTGGCGGCGCGGGCCAAGGCCTATCGCCAGGCCAACGGCCTGGCCGCCGATGCCCAGGTGCCAGTGGACGCAGTCACCGCCTCCGCATCGGGCCTCGACCCACATATCTCGGTGGTCAACGCCCGGCTGCAACTGGCCCGAGTAGCGCGCCTGCGGCACATCCCCGAAGCCGAGCTGCTGCAACTGCTCAACGACCACACCGCCGCGCGCACCCTCGGCTTGCTTGGCGAGCCACGGGTGAACGTGCTGCAACTCAACTTGGCGCTGGATGCACGTCAGCCCTCTATTGCGGTCAGTGAGTAAGAGATTGCCCTCATGAAGAATGCTCGTTTACCCCTGTTTGACCGACGCATCGTGCTCACCGCCGGCGTCGATGCGTTGAAGAAACTGCTGCCCCAGGCCCAATGGAAAAACCCGGTGATGTTCGTGGTGTACCTGGGCAGCATCCTCACCACTCTGCTGTGGTTCCAGTCCCTGGGCGGCAAGGGTGAAGCGCCCAGCGGTTTTATCCTCAGCATCACCTTGTGGTTGTGGTTCACCGTGCTGTTCGCCAACTTCGCCGAAGCCCTGGCCGAAGGTCGCAGCCGCGCCCAGGCCGCCAGCCTGCGCGGCATGAAACGCCAGACCCTGGCCAAGTTGCTGCAGCAGCCGCGCCACGGTGCGGCCTGGTTGCCGCTGGAAGCCAGCCTGCTGCGCAAAGACAACGTGGTGTTGATCGAAGCCGGCGACCTGGTGCCGCTGGACGGCGTGGTGATTGAAGGCGTGGCCTCGGTGGATGAAAGCGCAATCACTGGCGAATCGGCGCCGGTGATTCGCGAGGCCGGTGGCGACTTTTCCTCGGTCACCGGCGGCACGCGGGTGCTGTCGGATTGGCTGGTGGTGCGCATCAGCGTCAACCCCGGCGAATCGTTCCTGGACCGCATGATTTCGATGGTTGAATCGGCCAAGCGCCAGAAGACCCCCAACGAAGTCGCGCTGACGATTTTACTGGTGGGCCTGACCCTGTTGTTCCTGCTGGTGATCGCCACGCTCAGCCCTTACTCGATTTTCGCCGTGGCCATGAGCGGCAGCGGCAGCGTGATCAGCGCCACGGTGTTGGTGGCATTGCTGGTGTGCCTGATCCCCACCACTATCGGCGGCCTGCTCTCGGCCATCGGCGTGGCGGGCATGAGCCGGATGATGTCGGCGAACGTCATCGCCACCTCCGGCCGTGCGGTCGAGGCGGCGGGCGATGTCGACGTGTTGCTGCTGGACAAGACCGGCACCATCACTCTGGGCAATCGCCAGGCCAGCAGCTTTTTGCCAGCCCCGGGCGTGAAAGAAGCCGAGCTGGCCGATGCCGCGCAGCTCGCGTCGCTGGCGGATGAAACCCCGGAAGGCCGCAG
The DNA here is from genome assembly GCF_022648765.1 of Pseudomonas sp. ArH3a. Classification (NCBI taxonomy): domain Bacteria; kingdom Pseudomonadati; phylum Pseudomonadota; class Gammaproteobacteria; order Pseudomonadales; family Pseudomonadaceae; genus Pseudomonas; species Pseudomonas sp. ArH3a. Next base: position 2,464,202 of record NZ_CP080330.1, on the reverse strand, counting down.
CATCGTGGTGCTGGCCAAACAGAAATTCGACATCCGCGCGCGGGACATCAACGCCCTGGGCGCAAGCTTTGTGCACTTCACCGCGCAAACCCGCATGAGCGGCGTAGACCTGCCCGAAGGCCGGGCGATTCGCAAAGGCGCGGCGGATGCGATTCGCAGCCATATCGAAGCCCAGGGTGGGAGTTTCCCGGCGGCGTTGCAGGCCAAGGTCGATGAAGTGTCACGGCGCGGCAGCACCCCGCTGGTGGTGTGCGACGGTGCCAAAGCGTTGGGCGTGGTAGAGCTCAAGGACGTGGTCAAAGGCGGCATCAAGGAGCGCTTCGCCGAACTGCGGCGCATGGGCATCAAGACCGTGATGATCACCGGCGACAACCGCCTGACCGCCGCCGCGATTGCGGTGGAAGCCGGGGTGGATGACTTCCTCGCCGAGGCCCGCCCGGAAGACAAGCTGCAACTGATCCGCGACTACCAGGCCCAGGGCAAGCTGGTGGCCATGACCGGCGACGGCACCAACGACGCACCGGCGCTGGCCCAGGCCGACGTGGCGGTGGCGATGAACAGCGGCACCCAAGCGGCGAAAGAGGCCGGCAACATGGTCGACCTCGACAGCAACCCGACCAAGCTGATCGAAGTGGTCGAGGTCGGCAAACAGATGCTGATGACTCGTGGCGCCCTCACCACCTTCAGCGTGGCGAATGACGTGGCGAAGTACTTCGCAATTATCCCGGCGGCGTTTGTTGCCACCTACCCGCAGCTCGGCGCGTTGAACGTGATGCACCTGAGCAGCCCCAACTCGGCGATTCTCAGCGCGGTGATTTTTAACGCGCTGATCATTGTCGCGTTGATTCCGCTGGCGCTGCGCGGGGTGACCTACCGCGCGATCGGTGCGGCGGCGTTGCTTAACCGCAACTTGCTGATCTACGGCCTGGGCGGGGTGTTGGTGCCGTTCGCCGGGATCAAGTTGATCGACATGCTATTGACCGGATTAGGTCTCGTGTAGCACCGAAGCCCAATGTGGGAGCTGGCTTGCCTGCGATAGCGGTGGGTCAGCTAGCCCTGTACTGACTGACTCGCCGCCATCGCAGGCAAGCCAGCTCCCACAGTTAAATGTGTTGTATTCAACAGGAATGACATGCCCGCATTAAACGATGACCGCCCCGACCCCGACGCCCTGCTGGCACGGGTACAGCTGGAAGAACAGGCCGCCTTGCGCGGCAAATTGCGTATCTACTTCGGCTCCAATGCCGGGGTGGGCAAGACCTGCGCCATGCTCGCGGCGGCACAACGCGAAGTCGCCCTGGGCCGTGACGTCCTTGCAGGCGTGGTGGAAACCCATGGCCGCGCCGAGACCGCCGAGCTGCTCGACGGCCTGGAACAACTGCCCCGTGCCGCCCTGTTGCACCGCGAGTTCGCCCTCAGCGAATTCGACCTCGATGCTGCCCTGCGCCGGCACCCCGCCGTGGTGTTGGTGGACGAACTGGCCCACAGCAACGTGCCCGGTTCGCGCCACCCCAAGCGCTGGCAAGACGTTGAAGAACTGCTCAGCGCCGGCATTGATGTGTGGACCACCCTCAACGTCCAGCACCTGGAAAGCCTGAATGATCTGGTCAGTGGGATCATCGGCATTCGCGTACGCGAAACGGTGCCGGATCATGTGTTCGATAACGCCCACGAAGTGGTGGTGATCGACCTGCCGCCCGATGATCTGCTGCAACGCTTGAAGGACGGCAAGGTGTACCTGGGCCCACAGGCGGAGCGCGCCTCGCGGCATTTTTTCCGCAAGGGCAACCTGTTGGCATTGCGTGAGCTGGCGCTGCGCCGCACGGCCGACCGCGTCGATACGCAAATGCGTGTGTACCGCCGTGAACGCTCGATCAGTACCTTGTGGCCGGCCCGCGAACGGCTGCTGGTTGGCGTGGCGGGCGATGCCGGCGATGAGCGTTTGGTGCGCGAAGCGGCGCGCCTGGCGCAAAAACTCGAAGCCGACTGGATCGTGGTGCACGTGGCCGCGCACCAAGGCCGCGGCGCCAGGCGCTACCTGACCGCGATGAAAACCTTGGCATTGGCCGCCGAATTCGGCGCCGACACCGCAACGCTGCCGGGCATGGACGTGGCCGAGGCGCTGGCCGCCTGCGCCCGCGAGCACAACGCCAATCGCCTGGTGCTCGGCCACCATCCGCGCCAGGCGTGGCGGTTCTGGCACCAGTCGGTCAGCGACCGGATCAGCCGGCACCATCCGCAAATCGATCAGATCGTGATTGCTCATGGGCTGTTGCCGGGCAAGCCGCCGCTCATCGAAAAAACTGCACCGGCTGCCGGTACAACGCTGGCGTATCTGTGGGCCAGCCTGGCGTGTTTCGCCGCCAGTGCCGTCGCCGCCCTGCTGCTGCAGGTGTTCGACCTGGCCAACGTGGTCATGCTGTTTTTGCTCACGGTGCTGCTGGTGGCCCTGCGTTTAGGGCGCGGCCCCGGCGTATGGGCGGCGATGCTCGCGGTGCTGTGTTTCGACTTCTTTTTCGTGCAGCCGCGCTACTCGTTCACCGTCAATGACACCCAGTATTTCTTCACCTTTGCATTGATGCTCGGCATCGCCCTGATCACCGGGCAACTCACCGCGCGCCTGCGCCACGAAGCACGCACCGCCGCCGCCCGCGAACGGCGCGCCACCTCATTGGCGCGGCTGGCCCGCGACCTGTCGGCGGCGCTGACCGTGGAGCAAATCAGTGAAGTGGCCCTGCGCACCTTCAGCGGCGTGTTCGAAGCGCGGGTCGGCCTGGCGCTGCCGGATGCCGCCGATGGCGTGCACAGCGTGAGTGCCAGCGGGTTGCCGATCGACGACAGCATCGCCCAATGGACCTACGACCATGGCCAAGCCGCCGGCCACGGCACCGACACCTTATCGGCGGCCAAGGGCTGCTACTGGCCGCTCAAAGCGCCGATGCGCGTACGCGGCGTACTGGTGCTGGAACTGGCGCAGAGTGAACGCTTGAGCGACCCGCAGGAACGCCGGCTGCTGGAAGCCTGCATGAGCCAACTGGCGATTGCACTGGAGCGCGTGCACTTCGTCGAAGTGGCGCAAAGCACGCTGGTACAGATGGAAGGCGAGAAAATGCGCAACACCTTGCTCGCGGCGATTTCCCACGACCTGCGCACACCGCTGACCACACTGATCGGCGCCGCCGACACCGCCCTGCCCCATGCCCCGCCCGGTCCGCTAACCGAATTGCTCACTGGCATTCATGAACAGGCCACCTCCATGCAGCGGCTGATCGAAAACCTGCTGGACATGGCGCGCATGCAGGAACGCGGTGTGCGCCTGAACCGCCAATGGCATTCGCTGGAAGAAATCGTCGGCAGTGCGCTGCGCCAACTGCGTGAGCCACTGGCGCGCCACCGCCTAAACACCCCACTGGACCCGCAATTGCCGCTGGTGGAAATCGACGCGCTGTTGATCGAGCGCGTGCTGGTCAACCTGCTGGACAACGCCGCCAAGTACACCCCGCCGGGCACCCGCATTACCGTCGCGGCGCGCGCCGTTGCCGACACCATCGTGCTTGAGGTCAGCGACAACGGCCCAGGCAGCGCCCCGGCCAATCTGTTCGAACCCTTCACGCGCGGCCAGCAGGAATCGTCCGTCGCCGGCATCGGCCTGGGCCTGGCGTTGGCCAAACGCATCGTTGAAGCCCATGGCGGGCGCATCGAAGCCAACCCCGGCCACGCGGGCGGCATGCACTTCATCATTATCTTACCGGCGGGCACCCCGCCGCTTATGGAAGCCCTATGAGCACTGCACGCATTTTGATTGTTGAAGACGAAGCCAATATTCGCCGCTTCGTCGGGATCGCCCTGCAAGACGAAGGCTTTCAGGTGTTTGAGGCCGACAGCGTCAAACGTGCGCTGATCCATGCCGCCAGCCGTCAACCGGACCTGGTGATCGTCGACCTCGGCCTGCCGGACGGCGATGGCAAGCAACTGATCAGCGAACTGCGTGGCTGGCTGGCCGTGCCGATTCTGGTGCTGTCGGCGCGTGATCGCGAGGAAGAAAAAGTCGCCGCCCTGGACGCCGGGGCCGATGACTACCTGACCAAGCCGTTCGGCGTGCCCGAGTTGCTCGCCCGCATCCGCGCGCAACTGCGCCGGCATGGGCAGACCGGCGCCGTGGCGGCCACCAGCAAAGTCGCGTTTGGCGAGATTGAAGTCGACCTTGCAACCCATGAGGTATGGCGCCAGGGGCAGCCGGTGCACCTCACGCCCATCGAGTACCGCTTGCTCTGCGCGATGATTCGCGGCCAGAGCCGTGTACTGACGCACCGTCAATTATTACTGGAAGTGTGGGGCCTGGATTACGTGGATCGCGCGCACTATTTGCGCGTGCACATGGCGCACTTGCGGCAAAAACTAGAAGCAGATCCGGCGCAACCGCAGCATTTTATTACCGAGTTGCAGGTGGGCTACCGGTTGATGGGGGTGTGAACAGATGCTCGGCGGCAAAGTCCACAAACACGCGGATTTTTGGCGACAGATGCCGACTGGACGGCCACAGCGCCCAGAACTGGCCCTGATCATCAGCGTGCCCGTCCAACACGGTTTCCAACTGTGCTTGAGCCAGCGCCTCACGGGCCAGAAAGTCCGGCACGTAGGCAATGCCATGGCCATCAATCGCCGCCCTGAGCATGGCTTCCATATTGTTCAAGGTCAGTGCGGTGGGCAGGCGCAACTGAGTGATCGCCGGGTTGGCGGATAAGCTCCAGTCCATGATTTTGCCGGTGGTAGCGAACCGATAACGCAGGCATTGGTGGTGTTCAAGATCACTGAGGGTTGCTGGGCGGCCATTAGCCCGCAGGTACGTTGGGGACGCACACAGTACAAACCTGAACGGCCCGAGCTTACGCGCCATCAGCGTCGAGTCGGCCAGGCCGCCGCTGCGGATCACCACGTCGAAACCCTCCTCGATCACGTCCACTAGGTGGTCGTTGAAATCCAGTTCCAACTCAATCTCCGGATAGGCTTGCCTGAATGCGAGCATATGGGGAAAGAGGAAGCGATAGCCGATGGTGGGCAGGCTGACCCGCAGCTTGCCACGCGGTGCCTGCATGGCATGGGAGAGCATGGCGCGGGCGTCCTGCAGGTCATCGAGGATTTTGCGACTGCGCTCATAGAACAGCTGGCCCTCGGCGGTGAGGCTGACTTTGCGAGTACTGCGGTGCAACAGCCGCACCTTCAGTTCGGCCTCCAGCTTGGCGACGTTTTTGCCGACCGCCGAAGCGGAAATACCCATCGCCCGGGCAGCCCCGGTAAAGCTGAGGGCTTCTGCCGTTTTGACGAAGGCGACCACACCGTTGAGATTGTCCGCCACGTCATTGCATCCTTTTAGTCCGCTATGAGCGGAATGTAAGCCTGTTTATCGATGATTACATCCTAATTAGAGTCTTTATCTCGATAGATCAACGGGACATTCCCCATGAACGCAGCAAACCACTCCACGCATGGCCGCTATGCGATCGCCGCCGCGATCTGCCTGGCGGCCCTGGTGCTGCCCATGAGTTTTACCGGAGGCGCGGTGGCCACGCCCTTTATCGGTCAAACCTTCGCAGCCCATCCCACACAGCTGGCGTGGATCACCAACGCATTCATGCTCAGTTTCGCCAGCCTGTTGATGGCCGCCGGCACCCTCGCTGACCGCTATGGGCGCAGGCGTTTGTTCTTGTGGGGAATGGCGCTGTTCAGCCTGGTTTCCCTGCTGTTGGCCGTGGCGCCGGGCATACTCTGGCTGGATATATTGCGCGGGGTGCAAGGCGTTGCAGCGGCGACAGCATTAGCCAGCGGCTGTGCGGCATTGGCCCAGGAATTTGACGGCCATGCCAGAACGCGCGCCTTCAGCCTGCTGGGCACGACCTTTGGCGCCGGCCTAGCGTTTGGCCCGCTGCTGTCGGGGTGGCTGATCGAACAATGGGGCTGGCGCGCGATTTTCCTCGCCACCGCCTTGCTGGCAGGCCTCTCGCTATTATTTGCCGCGCCCACAATGCGTGAGAGCCGCGACCCGTACGCACTGCGCCTGGATGTGGCCGGGGTGTTGACGTTTTCAGCCATGCTGGTGAGCTTGACCACGGCGGTGATCCTGTCACCGGAACAGGGTTGGAGCTCCTTCACGACCCTCTCTTTGCTGGTGGCGACGGTGGTGTTTTTACTGGCGTTTATCCTGGTTGAAAACCGCGCAAGCCAACCGATGTTGGACCTGCGGCTGTTTCGCTTTGCGCGCTTTCTTGGCGTGCAGTTACTGCCGATTGGCACCTGTTACTGCTACATCGTCTTGATTGTGCTGCTGCCGCTACGGTTTATCGGTGTGGAAGGCGCCAGTGCATTTGACGCAGGCTTGATGATGCTGGCGCTGTCGGCCCCGATGCTGGTGGTGCCGATCATTGCCGCAACGCTGACGCGCTGGCTGTCGCCCGGCGTGTTGTGTGCCATTGGCCTGCTGATCGCGGCAGCAGGTCTGTACGGGTTGAGCCGGGTCGAGGTCGGCCAGCCGCTGCAGGCTGTGGCCGCGATGCTGGTCATTGGGATGGGTACGGGGTTGCCGTGGGGTTTGATGGACGGCCTGGCAATCAGCGTGGTGCCAAAAGAACGCGCAGGCATGGCGGCAGGGATTTTCAATACAACCCGGGTCGCCAGTGAAGGTGTAGCGCTGGCGATCACCATGGCGGTGTTGAGCGCGTTGATCGCGCAGCATCTACCAGCGAGTACTGCTCAGGATGTTTTAGTGGTTGCCCAGCAGTTGGTCATGGGTGATGCCCGACACGCCAGTACGAACATTCCACTGGATGTGCTGCGCACGGCTTACATCGCCGGGTTTACTACGTTGCTGCAATTTTTGGCCGGGCTCACCTTGCTTACGGCGGTGGTGGTGTGTGTGTTCTTGGGCCGACGCGATGTCGCGCCGATGCGCGCCGTTGAGTCGCCCTGCTGAATCGCAGGCAAAAAAAAGCCCGCTCAATGAGCGGGCTTCTTGTGATGACCTGGCGTTCAGCATTCCAGGTTACCGAATATGGCGCAGCGGACGGGACTCGAACCCGCGACCCCCGGCGTGACAGGCCGGTATTCTAACCGACTGAACTACCGCTGCGCGTAACACTTGAAGCGAATGGTGGGTGATGACGGGATCGAACCGCCGACCCTCTGCTTGTAAGGCAGATGCTCTCCCAGCTGAGCTAATCACCCTTCGTTTCGGTGTGGGCGGCATCATACACCAAAAATCCGCAATGTCTTGATTTAAATGCAATTTATTTAAAATAATTTCTTCAGGACGACGCACACCCCGAAAAATGGGGCTTCTCGCCCTCAAACGCGAGTCTATTGCGTTTACCCAGCGCTTGGCCGCACAATTAAAAACCATTCTCAATAACGCCTGAGCCACGCTTATGTCTGTGGGTGAACCGCCATTTCAACGGGAAATAACCCTGCTCTACAGCGAGCATCACGGCTGGCTACTCACTTGGCTGCGGCGCAAGCTGGGTTGCCGCCAGGATGCGGCTGATCTGGCGCAAGACACCTTTGCACGTATTCTAAATGCTCGCGAATCGGTGGCGAGCATTCGCGAGCCGCGGGCGTATTTGAGTACCACTGCCCGGCGCCTGCTTATCGATCAGGCCCGGCGCAAACAGATTGAACAGGCTTACCTGCAAGAACTGGCACTGACGGTAGACGTACTTGAGGGGTTCCAATCGCCAGAGCAAATCCACACCACGCTCGAGGCGCTTGAGCACATTGCGTTTATCCTGGAAGGCATGCACGAATATTCACGCCAGGCGTTTGTGCTGTATTACCTCGAAGAGCTGACCCAACAGCAAATCGCCCGGCAGCTCAAGCTGTCGGAACGCACCGTGCGTAAGTACCTGATCCGGGCGCTGGTGCATTGTGGCCACAGCATGAACACCTGACCCGCCCATGTCCGACACCCACTCACAGATAGAGGAACAAGCAGCCGAGTGGATGCTGCGCCTGCACGAAGGTGATTTGAGCGAGGCTCAGCGCATGGCCTTCGAGTGCTGGAAACAACAAGGCCCGCACTACGCGGCTGCGGCCGAACGGATGGAAGCCGTCATTTCACGGATGCAGGCCCTGCGCGGGAAAAAATCACCGGCGCGGGCAGCGTTGAACGCGGCGTTTACCCATCAGACGTCACGACGCAGCAAGCATAACCTACGCGCTCTGGTGCTGGCGTGCAGCCTGGCGATTCCTGCCGCCGCGCTGCTCACCAGCCCTTACCCGCAACAGTGGATGGCCGATGTGCGTAATGGTCCTGGCCAGTGGCAAACCCTGCAACTGGCGGACGGTTCGACGCTGACCTTGAACGGCACCAGTGCGGCAAACCTGCATTTCGATCAGCAGCAGCGACGCATTGAACTGCTGCAAGGCGAGATCCTGGTGGACGTCGCCCACGACAGCGCGCGGCCATTTATCGTGCAGACTCCCCAAGGCACCTTGCGCGCACTGGGCACGCGGTTTGTGGTCAAGCGCGAGGGTGATGTCACCGTACTGAGCATGTTGCAGTCACGCGTGGCGGCGCACAGTGCCAACAGCCAACAGACCGTGGAAGTGGATGCCGGCTCCCGGGCCTTGATGAGTTCGAACGAGGTACGCCTGAGCGACAGCATTGACCCGGCCAGCATCAATGAAGCCTGGCGCCGCCATCAGTTGGTGGTGGAAAACCGGCCGCTGCCCGAGGTGCTGGATGAAATCGCCCGCCATCGGAGCGGCCACCTGCAATTTGATCGCGCAGCCCTGCAAAACCTGCGGGTTTCGGCGGTAATTGCGCTGGATGACAGTGATCATGCCCTGCAATTGCTGGCAAAAAACTTGCCGATCAAGGTCCGCAGCTTCACGCCGTGGCTGATGGTCGTGAGCCCCGAAACAACGTCCAATAAATAATTATTCGCATTTGCTTCCGGTTTTTTTGCAGTTACCCGTCAAGCAAGGTAATTCGACTCATAAAGGATTGCCCTGTCCATGTACACCCCTTCTGATCCACGCGCACGCTTCGGCCTACTGAAAAGTGCGCCGCTTTCCTTGGCCCTTTTCACCGCGACTGCGATGGGCACACACCTTGCCCAGGCGGACACGGTCAACGTCGCCGCCCAAACCTACGACATCCCCGCCGGGCCGCTGGGCACCTCGCTCAACCGATTTGCCCAGCAGGCCGGCGTGGCCATTGTGTTCCAATCCCAGGCACTTGAAGGCCTCCAGGGCCCGGGCCTGAAAGGCAACTACGCCACACAGGACGGGTTTGATCGGTTGCTGCAAGGCAGTGGTTATCGCGCCGTCAAAGGCGCCCAAGGGTACGCGCTGCACGTCATCCCGACTGCCAGCAACGGCGCCATGGAGCTGGGCCCCACCGCGGTCACCGCCACCCAGTTGGGCAACGTCACCGAAGGCACCGGTTCCTACACGCCCGGCACCATCGCCACTTCCACCCGGCTAATACTGACCCCCAAGCAAACCCCGCAGTCCGTCAGCGTGGTCACCCGCCAGCACATGGATGATTTCGGCCTGAACAACGTCGATGACGTGATGCGCCATACGCCGGGTATCACGGTGTCGGCCTTCGACACCGAGCGCAGCAACTATTATGCGCGAGGCTTTTCGATCAATAACTTCCAGTACGACGGCATTCCTTCGACGGCGCGTAACGTTGCCTACTCAGCGGGCAATACCCTGAGCGACATGGCGATCTACGACCGCGTCGAAGTGCTCAAGGGCGCCACCGGCCTGCTCACCGGCGCCGGTTCGCTGGGGGCGACGATCAACCTAGTGCGCAAGAAACCCACCGCGGACTTCCAGGGTCACGCCACCCTCGGCGCGGGCTCGTGGGACAACTACCGCAGTGAACTGGACGTCAGCGGCCCAATGACCGACAGCGGCAATGTGCGTGGCCGCGCGGTTGCGGCCTATCAGGACAAGCGCTCGTTCATGGACCGTTATTCGCGCAAGAGCCCGACGTACTACGGCATCATGGAGTTCGACCTGTCACCCGAAACCTTGCTGACCGTAGGCGGCGACTATCAAGACAGCCTGCCGACGGCCTCGTCGTGGTCCGGCAGTTTCCCGTTGATCAACTCCAAGGGCGATCGCAACAGTGCGAAGCGCTCGTTCAACAATGCTGCCGACTGGAGCAGTTGGGAGCAATACACCCGCACGGTGTTCGCCATGCTGGAACATGATTTGGGTGATGGCTGGATCGGCAAGCTGCAACTGGACCACAAGATCAATGGCTATCATGCGCTGATGGGCTCGATCCAGGGCGACCAGCCCCAACCGGACGGCACGGCAAACCTCACTTCCGGCAAGTACACCGGCGACACCGTCAGCGACTCGGCCGACCTGTATGTAAGCGGCCCGTTCAGCCTTGGCGGTCGCGAGCACGAGCTGGTGCTGGGCGGCTCTATCAGCGCCTCGCAATGGAAAGGCAAAGGCTACTGGAACCTCGCCCCGAACACCGTCGACTTCAATAACTGGCACGGCCACGCCACGATTCCGGATTGGGGCCAGGCACAGTCATTGACCGACGACACCGTGCGCCAGACTGGCGCCTACATGACCACGCGCCTGAACCTCGCCGACGACCTCAAGCTGCTGCTGGGCGGCCGCGTGGTCAACTACCAAGTCACCGGCAACAACCCGAGCTACCGCGAATCCGGGCGATTCGTGCCATATGTGGGCGCCATCTACGACCTGAACGATACCTACTCGGTCTACGCCAGCTACACCGATATCTTCATGCCGCAGGAGAACTACAACCGCGACCGCGACAACAAGCTGCTTGAGCCGGATGAGGGCCAGAACTGGGAGTTGGGCCTGAAAGCCGATTTCCTCGACGGCCGCTTGAACGCCAGCGCGGCATACTTTGAAATCCACGAATCCAATCGCGCGCTCTCCGACGACGCGTACAACAACCAGACGCCAATACCGTCCAACTACGCCTACAAGAGCAGCAAGGCGGTGACCAAGGGCTATGAAGTGGAAGTGTCCGGCGAGATTGCCCCAGGCTGGCAACTCCAGGCTGGGTACACCCACAAGATCGTGCGCGACGACAAGGACGTAAAGATTTCCACTTTCGAGCCTGAAGATCAGGCCAAGCTCTATACCACCTATAAACTCAAGGGCAACCTAGACAAGTTGACCGTCGGCGGCGGCGTACGCTGGCAGAGCGTGGGCTGGCAAGACATCTACAACACGCCCCATAAAGGCTATGAAGAGTTCTCCCAAGACGCCTATTGGCTGGTGGATCTGATGACACGCTACCAGGTCACCAAGAACCTGTCGGCGACGCTGAACGTCAACAATATCTTCGACAAGTCCTACTACACCAATATCGGTTTCTATAACTCTGCCGCTTATGGCGAACCCCGCAATGTGATGGTCACCACGCGCTGGGATTTCTGATCCGCCCATAGAAAACGCCGCCGATCATCGGAAATGATCGGCGGCGTTTTTTGGGTTTTTACAAACCCCAGACAGCAAAAAGCCCGCTCAATGAGCGGGCTTCTTGTGGTGACCTGGCGTTCAGCATTCCAGGTTACCGAATATGGCGCAGCGGACGGGACTCGAACCCGCGACCCCCGGCGTGACAGGCCGGTATTCTAACCGACTGAACTACCGCTGCGCGTAACACATGAAGCGAATGGTGGGTGATGACGGGATCGAACCGCCGACCCTCTGCTTGTAAGGCAGATGCTCTCCCAGCTGAGCTAATCACCCTTCGTTTCGGTGTGGCGCGCATTCTACGGAGCGACCTTAGGTCTGGCAAGCACTTTCTTAAATCTTTTTTTTCAGCCCTTCCAATGGCTTAGGCAGGGTTGGCCTCAGGCGATATCAAGAGAATAATGCCCCCCTTTGTATAAAGGAGAGACTCACCCCATGTGGTTCAAGAACCTGCTTATCTATCGCCTGACCCAAGATCTGCCTGTTGATGCCGAGGCGTTGGAAGCGGCCATGGCCACCAAACTGGCGCGCCCTTGTGCCAGCCAGGAGTTGACCACTTACGGTTTCGTCGCCCCTTTCGGTAAAGGTGAAGACGCTCCCCTGGTTCACGTCAGCGGTGACTTCCTGCTGATCGCCGCGCGCAAGGAAGAACGTATCCTGCCGGGTAGCGTGGTGCGTGACGCACTCAAAGAGAAAGTCGAAGAGATCGAAGCCGAGCAAATGCGCAAGGTCTATAAAAAGGAACGCGACCAGATCAAGGATGAAATCATCCAGGCCTTCCTGCCGCGCGCCTTTATTCGTCGCTCGTCGACCTTCGCCGCCATCGCGCCGAAACAGGGTCTGATCCTGGTCAACTCGGCCAGCCCCAAGCGCGCCGAAGACCTGCTGTCGACCCTGCGTGAAGTGATCGGCACCCTGCCGGTTCGCCCACTCACAGTAAAAACTGCGCCAACCGCGATCATGACCGACTGGGTCACGACCCAGAAGCCGGCCGATGACTTCTTCGTCCTCGACGAATGCGAGCTGCGCGACACCCATGAAGACGGCGGCATTGTGCGTTGCAAGCGCCAAGACCTGACCGGCGAAGAAATCCAGCTGCACCTGACCACCGGTAAAGTCGTGACCCAATTGTCCCTGGCCTGGCAGGACAAGTTGTCCTTCATGCTCGACGACAAAATGACCGTCAAGCGCCTGAAGTTCGAAGACCTGCTGCAAGACCAGGCAGAACAGGACGGCGGCGACGAGGCCCTGGGCCAACTGGACGCCAGCTTTACCCTGATGATGCTCACGTTCGGCGAGTTCTTGCCGGCGCTGATCGAAGCACTGGGTGGTGAAGAAACCCCACAAGGCATCTAAAGCCATGTGAAGATCAAAATGTGGGAGCCGGCGTGTGTGGGAGCTGGCTTGCCTGCGATCGCATCATCTCGGTACAACTCAAGGCCCGAGGTGCCTGCATCGCGGGCAAGCCCAGCTCCTACGCACGCCCGCTCCCACATTTGATTGGGTTTCCAAGCAGGCATCGGCGTTACCGAACTTAACTAATAACAAGGACATCCCCCATGCGCGCACTCGCCGCCTTGAGCCGCTTCGTCGGCAATACCTTCGCCTACTGGGTGTTGATTTTCGCGGTGCTCGCCTTCCTCGAACCCGGTTGGTTCATCGGCCTCAAAGGCGCCATCGTGCCGCTGCTGGGCCTGGTGATGTTTGGCATGGGGCTGACCCTCAAACTTGAAGACTTCGCCGAGGTCGCGCGCCACCCGTGGCGCGTGGCCCTGGGCGTGGTCGCGCACTTTGTGATCATGCCGGGCGTGGCCTGGTTGCTGTGCCGGGTGTTCAACCTGCCACCGGAAATTGCCGTCGGCGTGATCCTGGTCGGTTGCTGCCCAAGTGGCACTTCGTCCAACGTAATGACCTGGCTGGCCCGCGGCGACCTGGCGCTGTCGGTGGCGATTGCCGCCGTCACCACCCTCCTCGCCCCGCTGCTGACGCCGGCACTTATCTGGCTGCTGGCCTCGGCCTGGCTGCCGGTATCGTTCATGGAATTGTTCTGGTCGATCCTGCAAGTGGTGTTGCTGCCGATCGTGCTGGGCGTGGTCGCGCAACGCGTGCTTGGCGAGCGTGTCCGCCATGCGGTGGAGGTACTGCCCTTGGTGTCGGTGGTGAGCATCGTGATCATCGTCGCCGCCGTGGTTGCCGCCAGCCAGGCGAAGATCGCCGAGTCGGGCCTGTTGATCATGGCCGTGGTAATGCTGCACAACAGCTTCGGCTACCTGCTGGGCTACTTCACCGGCCGGCTGTTCAAGCTGCCGTTGGCGCAGCGCAAGTCGCTGGCGCTGGAAGTGGGCATGCAGAACTCCGGGTTGGGCGCTGCGTTGGCCAGTGCGCACTTTTCGCCATTGGCGGCGGTGCCGAGTGCGCTGTTCAGCGTCTGGCACAATATTTCCGGGGCGCTGCTCTCGACTTACTTCCGCCGCATGAGCGAAAAGGAAGACCGCCGCGTATTGGAGAACACGCCGCAAACTTGATCGCCTGATCAATTTTCGGCACTCTACCGAACTTCGCGGGGACGACCCCGCGACGCTGTCGAGCGCTTTCCAGGGGACGACCCCACTTTTAGAAGAGAGGTCATCATGTCCTGGATCATCCTGTTTTTTGCCGGGCTGTTTGAAGTGGGCTGGGCGGTCGGTTTGAAGTACACCGACGGCTTCAGCAAACCGCTGCCCACCGCCCTGACGATTGCCGCCATGGCCATCAGCCTCGGCCTACTGGGCCTTGCCATGAAAGAACTGCCGCTGGGCACGGCCTATGCGATCTGGACGGGCGTGGGCGCAGTGGGCACGGTGATCGCCGGGATTATCCTGTTTGGCGAATCCATGGCGCTGTTCCGGTTGGCCAGTGTGGCGTTGATAATTTGCGGGCTTGTTGGGCTCAAGATCAGCGCCTAAGCCACAACCGCTATCGCAGGCAAGCCAGTTCCCACACTCGACCGCGTTCGCCTGAACACCTCGGTCACCTGTGGAAGCTGGTTTGCCTGCGATGGGCATAGGTATCTACGCAACTTCTTGTGTCGTGCTAGGCCGATGACGGGTTTTTAGGTAGATATGGGTACATATCCGTTGCTGCGGTAACGGCGGCTATTGGTTCCGCCCTTACGGCGGGTCACTTTTGGAAAAGAGCCCCAAAAGTAACCAAAAGGGCTCTTGCCCCACCACTCGGTGCCTCGCCTAGGCTCGGCATGCCCTCACTCCGGCTTGAATCCGTGGGCCGCCGCCATGGGCCATCCTTGGCCCATCGCGGCTAACCCGGCGTCCTGCCGGGTTACCCACGGATTCAAGCCTGCGTTCGGCCATCGTGGTTAACGGGGCGCCTCAGATCAAGATCAAAAGCAAGAGCACGGCGGCCTAGTAGCCGACCTGAGTGGTAGAAGCAAAAGCAGGGCAGAAGCACAGCAGCACACTCTCTGTCTGATGTACCGAGATCCAACTGTGGGAGCGGGCTTGGCTGCCAGCACCGCAGTGCTCTGCTTTTCTGTGGGAGCTGGCTTGCCTGCGATGCAAGCACCTCGGTGTGTCAGGCATAACCAGCCGATGCCATCGCAGGCAAGCCAGCTCCCACATTAGATTGAGTTCAGTTTCAAATATCAGGTCGGCTGTCAGGCCGCCTCGGTTTTGCTTTTGATTTAACCACTCAGGTCGGCTACTAGGCCGCCGTGCTCTTGCTTTTGATCTTGATCTGCTTTTGATCTTAGGCGCCCCGTTAAACCACGCTGGCCGAACGCAGGCTTTGGAGCGGGGGTAAACCGGCAGGACGCCGGTTTAGCCGCGATGGGCCAAGGATGGCCCATCGCGGCGGCCCCCGCTCCAAAGCCGGAGTGAGGGCACACCGAGCCTAGGCGAGGTGCCGAGTGGTGGGGCAAGAGCCCTTTTGGTTACTTTTGGGGCTCTTTTCCAAAAGTGACCCGCTGTAAGAGCGGAACCCATAGCAGCCGTTACCCAAATAACGGATATGTACCCCGCGCCCCCGCGACAACCAAAGAACTCAACCCATAAAAAGATGTGTAGATACCGATGCTGCGATGGGGCCCGAACAGCCAGCAGAAAACTACCTGACACTCCCGCGCAACACGCCTACGCGTTCCTGCAACTGCGCAGGTGTCGCCGCCTCGGCCGTCACCGGCTCACCCGCCACCAACGTGACATGCGACCAGATCCGGTGAAAGAACCCCTTGCTCGGATCGCGACTGAAAAAACTCCCCCACAAGCCCTGCAACGCCATCGGAATCACCGGCACCGGCGTCTCCTCCAAAATGCGCGTCACGCCACCGCGGAACTCATTCATCTCGCCGTCCCCGGTCAACTTGCCTTCCGGGAAGATGCACACCAACTCGCCTTCCTTCAGGTACTGGGCAATGCGTGTGAAGGCCTTTTCGTAGATCTGAATATCCTCGTGACGCCCGGCAATCGGAATCGCCCCGGCGGTGCGGAAGATAAAGTTGAGCACTGGCAAGCGGTAGATCTTGTAGTACATAACAAAGCGAATCGGCCGACGCACCGCGCCGCCAATCAACAAGGCATCGACAAACGACACGTGGTTGCACACCAGCAACGCCGCGCCTTCATCCGGAATCAGCTCAAGGTTGCGGTGTTCCACGCGGTACATGGAATGGCTGAGCAGCCAGATCATGAAACGCATGGTGAACTCGGGGACGATTTTGAAGATGTAGGTGTTGACTGCGATGTTGAGCAGCGACACCACCAGAAACAACTCAGGGATCGACAGCTTGGCCACGCTCAGCAGCAGGATCGACACGATGGCCGAAACCACCATGAACAACGCATTGAGAATGTTGTTGGCCGCGATCACCCGCGCGCGCTCGTTCTCGGCGGTGCGCGACTGGATCAGCGCGTACAACGGCACGATGTAGAAACCGCCGAACACGCCCAAACCCAGGATATCGAACAACACCCACCAGGCCTGGCCGTAACTGAGTACGGCCAACCAGTCGTTGGCCTGGACGTTCTGCGGGAAGCCGCCGGAGTGCCACCACAGCAACAGCCCGAACACGGTCAGGCCGAATGAACCAAACGGCACCAGGCCGATTTCGACCTTACGCCCGGAGAGCTTTTCGCAGAGCATCGAACCGAGGGCGATACCCACGGAGAACACCGTGAGAATCAGCGTCACCACGGTTTCGTCGCCGTACAACCATTCTTTGGCGTAGGCCGGGATCTGCGTGAGGTAGATCGCGCCGACAAACCAGAACCACGAGTTGCCGACGATCGAGCGCGACACCGCAGGCGTCTGCCCCAGGCCCAGGCGCAAGGTGGCCCAGGACTCGCTGAAAATGTTCCAGTTCAGGCGCAGCCCTGGCGTAGACGCCGCCGCGCGCGGAATGCTGCGGCTGGCCAGGTAACCCAGCACCGCCACGCCGACAATCGCCACGGCCACTATCGGTGCGTAATGGGTAGACGACATCATGACCCCGGCGCCAATGGTGCCGGCCAGGATCGCCAGAAACGTGCCCATCTCCACCAGGCCGTTGCCGCCCACCAGCTCATCGTCCTGCAATGCCTGGGGCATGATCGAGTACTTCACCGGGCCGAACAGCGCCGAGTGCGTGCCCATGGCAAACAGCGCCAGCAGCATCAACTCCAGGTGATTGAACAAAAAGCCCGTGGCGCCGACGGCCATGATCACGATCTCGCCGATCTTGATCGCGCGGATCAGCGCGTCCTTGTTGAATTTCTCGCCAAACTGCCCGGCCAGCGCCGAGAACAGGAAGAACGGCAGGATAAACAGCAAGGCGCACAGGTTGACCCAGATGGAGCGGTCACCGTCGATGGTCAGCTTGTAGAGAATGGCCAGGATCAGCGATTGCTTGAAGATGTTGTCGTTGAAAGCGCCCAGTAACTGGGTAATGAAAAACGGCAGGAAGCGCCGTGTGCGCAGCAAGGTGAATTGTGAGGGGTGGCTCATCGTCCGTGTTCCTGCGTGGCCTGTAGGCTATTGTTGATTTTCAGGCCACGACTTTACCTAATCCCGCTTACTTATTCCCTAGTCCTGCAATGCAAGGCGATACAAAAAGCTCACCTTTATAGGCGCCCAGCACGGTGCGCGTGGCGACGAGCAGCCACATCAGCGCCAAGGCCACCACCAATACGCAGCCAAACAGGCTGAAAAAACCCAGGTGCAGCACGCTCGCAAGCTTCAGCGTGGCCAAGGCGTAGACGCCCAAGGGGAAGGTAAAGCCCCACCAGCCGAGGTTGAACGGGATACCGGCGCGCAGGTAACGCAGGGTGATCAACACGGCGATCAGCATCCACCACAAGCCGAAGCCCCACAGGGTGATGCCGGCCACCAGGCCGAGGCCGTTGGCCATCTCGCCTACGCCTGGCAACCCATTGGCCGCGAAGATCGCCGGCGCGTCGCCGCCCAGCAACAGCATGCCGAGGGCACCGGTGCCGATAGGCCCGAGGGCCAGCCAGCTCGACGCGGCCATGTTGGCGTGGGGCAATTTGTGCAAGGCCATGCGCAGCATCAGGATGGTCAGGATGCTGAACGCCACCGGCAGCGAAAACGCCCACAGCACGTAGCTGGTCACCAGCATCACCAGTTGCGAGTGAGCATCGGCCAGGTGCGGCGCCAGCAGGCCACCGCTGGCGGCGGCGACTTCAGCGGCGACTACCGGCAACAGCCACACGGCGGTCATCTGGTCGATGCTGTGTTCTTGGCGTGTGAACATCATGAACGGGATCAGCACGCCACAGGCCAACGCCATTGCCACGTCCAGCCACCATAAGGCTTCGGCCAACGGCACCACATCGGCGCCCCAGCGCGGCAGCCCGAACAGCAGCAAGCCATTGATAATCGTCGCCAAGCCCATGGGAATGGTGCCGAAGAACATCGACACCGTGGAGTGCCCGAAGATGCGCCGCGCCTCGTGGAAAAACATCAACCAGCGCGCCGCGTACAACACGCTGAACAGCACAAACAGGCCGATGGTGAACAGCCACAGCCCTTCGGCAATCGCCTGCAGGCCGGGCAGATTGATCGGCAATTGGGCCAGCGCAAGGGCCAGCACGCCGGTGCCCATGGTCGCGGCAAACCAGTTGGGGGTGAACTGGCGTATCACTTCCCGTGGGCGGGTCAGGTGACTGAAGGGTTTGTAAGTAGCGGTATTAGAGCAAGTCATGTTGGTAATCCTCTTCCTCGCATGAGGTTGAGATCATCATAGAACCTGAACGAATATCTATATAACGGGTAATATCTCTAACTGTTATCTACTTTACCAATATAGAGACACTGACTAGGCCGCCGCCTTGGCCTGCGCCGAATCCTGCAGCAGCAAACCGGCCAAGGCACTCAGGGCCAGCACGATGAGCACGGCGCCGTAGCCATCGGTAGTGGCGATCAGGCCAAACACTCGGCTTAGGTTACCCGCCAGCAGCGCGGGCACGCAGAACGCCAAGTAGCTCAGGACATAAAACGCCGACATCAACCCCGCCCGCTCATGAGGCAATGCCAAGCTCACGATACTGCGCACACTGCCCATGAACCCGCCGCCGAAGCCCAAACCTGCGATCACACTGGCAGCAAAGAACAGCCACAGGCTGGCGCTCTGCACTGCCACTAGCAGCAACGCCACGCCCACCGCCAACAGCACCGCCGAGAGGCGCATGACCTTGTCTGCCGGGCGATCACGCAGGCTGTAGATCATCACCGCACCGCTCAAGGTCACGACCGCCACCAGGCCGCCGCCGATCAGGTGCGAGGTCGAGCCGGTGGCGGCGCGCACCAGCGAGGGCGCCAACGAGGAAAAGAACCCACCCAGTGCCCACACCGCCACATTCAGCGGCATCACCAGCCACAAGCCCCGGCGCGCTTGCGCGGGCACATGCAGGGTGGGCGCCAGCGACTTCAGGGCACCCGGAATGCGGCTGACGGTTTCCGGCAAGCGCCACACATAAAGCGCCTGCAGCAGCATCAAGCCCAGCAGCGTGAAGTAAATCAATTGGGTCGGGCGTGGGCCGTACTCCACCAGCAAGCCGCTGCCCAAGGCGCCACTGGCCATGCCCAGCAGCGGCGCGAGGCTATTGAGCATCGGGCCGCGCAGGCGGTCGGTGTCCAGCAGCGTTGCCGCCAGCACCGCGGTTGCCGTGCCGGTGGCGAAACCTTGCAGCGCTCGGGCGGCTATCAGGTAGGCGGTGCTGTCAGCGTTGATAAACAACAGCATCGACACAATATTGAGGATCAGTGCGACGAAAATCACCGACTTGCGCCCCACATGGTCCGACAACGAACCGACGGTCAGCAGCGCCGCCAGCAAGCTCACGGCATACACGCCAAAGATCACCGTCAGCATCGCTGCGGAGAAATGCAGGTTGTCCTGGTAAACCTGATACAGCGGCGTCGGCGCGCTGGACGCAGCGAGGAAGGTCAACATGGTGATGACCAGGAACGCCAGGCTGGAACGTTGAGAAATGACGCTAGGCATGTGCACACTCCACTAAAGCTAATATTTTGCTTTTGCGGAGTGTGCTACCGGCAAGCGCTTAAAGCAAATTCTTTGTGTTAAGGTTTTACGCATGGCGATTAAAGAAGGCCTTCGCCCGGGGGGCCGCAGTGCCCGGGTTCAAGAATCAGTGCATAACGCCGCGCGCGAACTGCTGGAAGCCCATGAGCGTTCCAGCGTTACCGTGCCGATGATTGCTGCGCGCGCGGGCGTTACGCCCTCGACCATCTACCGCCGCTGGGGCGACTTGGCTGCCCTGCTCGCCGACGTGGCGCTGGAGCGCCTGCGCCCGGACACCGAGCCCGCCAACACCGGCACCCTGCGCGGTGACTTGCGCGCGTGGGGGGAGCAATACCTGGATGAAATGAGCTCTGAGCTTGGGCGCAACATGATGCGCGACGTGCAGTGCAGTCATCCCAAGGACTATTGCAGCAACATTCTGATGGGCCAGTTGCAGATTATTCTCGACCGTTACCAAAGCAGCATCGACGTGCTGCCGACGCTGGATCGGTTGCTGAATTTGATCGCGGCGCCCACGGTGTATCGCAGCCTGTTTGCCAGTGCGCCGTTGCCGGTTGAAGAACTGCATGAATTGATTGAGCTGGCACTGAAAGGCTAAGAGCCCAACACCGATAAAACTGTGGGAGCTGGCTTGCCTGCGATAGCGGTGGGCCAGGTAACATTTCATCGCTGACATACCGCTATTCCAGCATAGGTATCTACGCAACTTTTTGTGTTGCTTTTAGCCTGTGATGGTTTAGGTAGATTGAGTACATATCCGTTGCTGCGGTAACGGTGGCCATTGGTTCCGCCCTTACGGCGGGTCACTTTTGGAAAAGAGCCCCAAAAGTAACCAAAAGGGCTCTTGCCCCACCACTCGGTGCCTCGCCTAGGCTCGGCATGCCCTCACTCCGGCTTGAATCCGTGGGCCGCCGCCATGGGCCATCCTTGGCCCATCGCGGCTAACCCGGCGTCCTGCCGGGTTACCCACGGATTCAAGCCTGCGTTCGGCCAGCGTGGTTAACGGGGCGCCTCAGATCAAGATCAAGATCAAAAGCAAGAGCACGGCGGCCTAGTAGCCGACCTGAGTGGTAGAAGCAAAAGCAGGGCAAAAGCACAGCAGCACACTCTCTGTCTGATGTACCGAGATCCAACTGTGGGAGCGGGCTTGGCTGCCAGCACCGCAGTGCTCTGCTTTTCTGTGGGAGCTGGCTTGCCTGCGATGCAAGCACCTCGGTGTGTCAGGCATAACCAGCCGATGCCATCGCAGGCAAGCCAGCTCCCACATTAGATTGAGTTCAGTTTCAAATATCAGGTCGGCTGTCAGGCCGCCTCGGCTTTGCTTTTGATTTAACCACTCAGGTCGGCTACTAGGCCGCCGTGCTCTTGCTTTTGATCTTGATCTTAGGCGCCCCGTTAAACCACGCTGGCCGAACGCAGGCTTTGGAGCGGGGGTAAACCGGCAGGACGCCGGTTTAGCCGCGATGGGCCAAGGATGGCCCATGGCGGCGGCCCCCGCTCCAAAGCCGGAGTGAGCAACCGTGTCGAAATTCAAGCCATTTCAGCGAAATGCTTTTGATCGCGCACCATCGCATTCAAGATCGTCAGCAGCTTTCTCATGCATGCAACCAGCGCTACTTTCTTCGTCTTTCCTGCAGCAAGCAGATGGTTGTAGAACCTCTCGATCACCGGGTTATGGCTCTTCGAGGACAAGACGGCCATGTAAAGCACACTTCGAACCTCAGCTCGACCACCCCATATCCGTCTACGCCCTTTGTAGAGGCCGCTATCGCAGTTAAAAGGCGCCACACCAACCAAGGCAGCCACTTGTTTGCGATTAACCTTGCCCAGCTCCGGAACCATCGCCAGCAGCGAAAGTGCGAGCACGTTGCCAACACCAGCGACCTCGCGTAGCAAATCATAATTGGCCTTCCAGACCGGGGAAGCCTTGATGGCTTCGTGCAAGTCATCGTCTGTGCTTTTAAGCCGCTTTTGAAGCCAGGTGATATGTGCCTTGATGTCTCTTCGAAGTGCCTTGAATACCGCCTGCTTCAGCCGAGACTCCTCCGCCACGATCATGTCGATGAGTTGGCGGCGTCGAGTGAGTAGATCTGCCAGCTCACGAGTGTGTTCATCTGGCATCTCTCGAATCTCGGGTTTGACCGCCTGGGCAAACTCCGCAATCACCTGGGCATCCAGAGCATCGGTTTTAGCCAACCGACCGGTAGCTTTGGCGAAATCACGCACCTGGCGGGGGTTGACGACAACGACTGGCAGTCCCGCAGCGCAAAGCTCCGCAGCCGCAAGCCGCTCATATCCCCCAGTTGCTTCCAACACCACCAAAACCGGCTCCTGAGCCTTGAGATGTTTAGCTAAACGCTGGATATCTTCTTGAGTATTGAAAAACTGTTCGACTTGGCCAGTGGTGCTGACAAATGAGTCGAGCTTGTTTTTGGAAACATCAATTCCGACAAACGCAGAGTCATGGTCCATGGTGTTTTCCTCACGTCCAACCTTGCAGAATCGGGCTTCGCGCCCTGGCAACCGTTCGGACTAGTTTAGGAAGGAATCTGCTTCGACCCACGCTCACTCACGATCTCGAAATCCGAGGGCATAACGGTCTGAAGCAGATGAAAATCATCTTACAAGGGCACACCGAGCCTAAGCGAGGTGCCGAGTGGTGGGGCAAGAGCCCTTTTGGTTACTTTTGGGGCTCTTTTCCAAAAGTGACCCGCTGTAAGAGCGGAACCCTACGAAGCCGTTACCGCAGCAACGGATATGTACCCAGCGCCCCCACGACAACCACAGTACTCAACCAATACCTATGCTGCAAAACTCCCCCATTAGTTCCGCGCACCCAATAAAAAACGGCCTCATCAAGAGGCCGTTTCTTTGCAACCGACTAACTACTTACGTACGCATCCCACGCCCGCTCACCAGCAACCGCGCGCAACCGATATACAGCACCACGGTGGCCACCAGCATAAAGGTAATCGCCACGCTGATCTTGATATCCGACACACCCAGGATGCCGTAGCGGAAGGCATTGACCATATGCAGCACCGGGTTGGCCAGCGACACGGTCTGCCAGAACGGCGGCAACAAGGTGATGGAGTAGAACACCCCGCCCAGGTAAGTCAGCGGCGTCAGCACGAACGTCGGAATGATCGAAATATCATCGAAATTGCGCGCAAACACAGCGTTGATAAAGCCCAGCAGCGAGAAGATCGTCGCAGTCAGCACCACCACCAGAATAGTAACCCCAAGGTGATGCACTTGCAGGTGGGTAAAGAACAGTGACAGCAAAGTCACGATCACGCCGACCATCAAGCCACGCAGCACGCCGCCCAAGGTGTAGCCGATCAGAATCGTGTGCGGCGACACCGGCGACACCATCAGTTCTTCGATGGAACGCTGGAACTTACTGCCGAAGAAACTGGAGACCACGTTGCCGTAGGAGTTGGTGATCACCGACATCATGATCAGGCCCGGCACGATGTACTCCATGTAGGTGAAGCCACCCATGTCGCCGATCTGACGGCCGATCAAGTTACCGAAAATCACAAAGTACAGGACCATGGTGATCGCCGGCGGCAGCAAAGTCTGCGGCCAGATCCGGGTAAAGCGCTTCACTTCACGGTAGACAATCGTCTGCAGCGCGACAATGTTGGGTTGCAGTTCAGAACTCATACCGCCACCTTCGCCAGATTTTTCTCCACCAAGGACACGAACAACTCCTCAAGGCGATTGGTTTTATTACGCAGGCTCAGCACTTCGATGTTCTGGGCGGCCAGTTGGGTAAACAACGCAGTGATGCCCATGGCTTTGTCCACCTGGACTTCCAGGGTGTGGGCGTCGACCAGGCGGCTTGGGTAGCCAAGCAGTTGCGGCGCCACCGGCAGATTGTTTTTCACGTCGAGCAGGAAAGTTTCCACATGCAACTGGCCCAGCAAGTTACGCATGCTGGTGTTCTCGACGATGGTGCCATGGTCGATGATGCCGATGTTGCGGCACAGTTGCTCAGCCTCTTCCAGGTAATGAGTGGTGAGGATGATGGTGATGCCCTTCTCATTCAGCTCGGTGAGGAAGGTCCACATCGAGCGACGCAGCTCAATGTCGACACCGGCGGTCGGCTCGTCGAGGATCAGCAGGCGCGGTTCGTGCACCAGTGCGCGAGCGATCATCAGGCGGCGCTTCATGCCACCCGAGAGCGAACGCGAAGGCACGTCGCGCTTGTCCCACAGACCCAACTGGGTCAGGTACTGCTCGGCGCGTTCCTTGGCGATTTTTGCCGGGATGCCGTAGTAGCCGGCCTGGGTGACGATGATGTCGAAGGTCTTTTCAAACTGGTTGAAGTTGAATTCCTGGGGCACCACGCCGATGGAACGCTTGAGCGCCGCCGGGGACTTGTCCAGGTCATGACCAAAAATATTCACCGTGCCGCTGGTCTTGTTGACCAGGGTCGAGAGAATGCCGATGGTGGTGGATTTGCCAGCGCCGTTGGGGCCGAGCAAGGCGAAGAAGTCACCTTCGGCAACGTCCAGATCGATACCACTCAGGGCCTGGAAACCGTTGCCGTAGGTTTTGGTTAGCTGCCGGATGGACAGAGCGGAACTCATATCGGAATACGCACCAAAGAAGGGAATAGGAACAGTAGATGAGGGCGCAGCCCAGGTAGTTCAACGGCGGCGCATGGCAGGCATGTTGCTTGCCCGCGCCGCACAAGTACAGTCACCCGTATTAATAGTGGGTATTAAGTCAACGCGGTCATCACGGCTTTGCGGTAGGCCGGGCGCTGTTGCAAGCGTTGGTACCAGGCCTCTAAATGGGGCATCGACGGGCGTTCGATGGGCATTTCAAACCAGGCATAAATGAAGCTGCCCAGCGGGATATCGCCCATGCCGATCGCGTTGCCCGACAGATACGGCTGCACGGCCAGTGCCTGCTCGACGGTGTGGAGCACATCAATACACGCCTGACGCCCGGCGTGGATGGTGTCCCAGTTCTGTTTTTCCGCCGGGGTGCGCAGTACGCCCCAGAACACGATCTTGAACGGTTCGGCGAAGGTGGACGTGGTCCAATCCATCCACTTCTCGGCATTCGCCCGCGCTTGCAGGTCGCTTGGGTACCAGTTCGACGCCTGCTTGGCGCAGAGGTAACGCACGATGGTGTTGGATTCCCAGAGCACAAAGTCGCCGTCTTCGATCATCGGCACCCGGCCATTGGGGTTCAACGCTCGGTATTGCGGCGTGTCGACCACACCAAAAGCTCCGCCCGCATCAATTGCTTCATAGTCCAGGCCGAGCTCCTCGGCGCACCACAGTGCTTTCCTGACGTTTGATGAATTTTTACGACCCCAGACTTTCAGCATGACCGCGCCTTATCGTTGATGAACATGGCTTGATGAACGCAGCAGCATACGCCGGTTCATGCGCGGCTTAAATCGCTCTGCAGGTCCCCCAGCAGGATCGGCATGTCCTCGGCAAACAGGTGCGGGTAACACTGCTGAATATGCGCGAAGAAAAATGCCTCCGGCACGTCGGAAAACTGCCCGTGGTCCAGCACATATTCCATCGAGCGCTGGCCCTGGCGATTGAACGCATGGAACACGCTGTCGTTGAGGCCATCGAATTCCAGCGGCGGTACATCAAACAATTCGCACAGCTGGCTGTTGAACGCAGGCGTGGCTTTGATCCAACGCCCGCGCAGGTACAACTCGGTATAGCCGTGCATGGCGAACACATCGCTTTTGAGCAAAGCGATCAGGCGTGGCGTCGAGAGATGATTGCGCACATCCGCCAGGCCGATGCGCGCCGGAATGCCGCAGTGGCGGGCGCAGGCGGCGAGCAAGGTGGCCTTGGGCACGCAGTAGCTCTCACCGGCAGCCAGGGCGAAGCTGGCGCTCAGGGTGCCTGGGTCGCGGCTGAAGGTGTAGGGGTTGTAGCGAATCGCCTCACGCACGGCGTAATAAAGACTGACTGCCTGGTCACGCAAATCCGCGCTGGGACCGCGATGTTTTTCCGCGAACTCCACCACCGCAGGGTGGTCACTATCGATGAAGCGGCTGGGATGCAGGTACGTATCCATGAGCGTTATCTCCGGAGGAAGCCTTGAGTCTAACGACAGGTCTGCCCTTGCGATAACGACGATTCGGCCAAATGTCGGCGCCTGGTGATCGGTGCTTCCTGTACAACTCGTTACACGCTCATCACCGCGCTTTTTCGGATGCCGACTAAGCTCCATGGTGGTTTCGCCCCTGGTTTCACGGAGGATTGAATATGCTGTTGTTGTGGATACTGGTTCTGGTGGTCGGCATTGCCTACCTGGCACACCGCCGCACCGCGCCCCTGCCCGCCCTGGGCGTGGTCGCCGTTTACCTGCTGGCGATGGGCGCCTGGAGCCACGCACCGGGTTGGCTGCTGCTGATCCTCTGGGTGTTGATCGCCCTCGTGGCCGCGCCCCTGCTGCTGCCCGACCTGCGCCGCCAATACTTCACCAAGCCGCTGTTCAGCTGGTTCCAGAAAGTCCTGCCGCCGATGTCCGAGACCGAGCGCGACGCGATTGATGCCGGCACCGTATGGTGGGATGGCGAACTGTTCAGCGGTCGCCCCGACTGGGACAAGTTACTGGCCTACCCCAAGGCGCAACTGACCGAAGAAGAACAGGCCTTCATCGACGGCCCTACCGAAGAACTCTGCGCGATGGTCAGCGACTGGGAAATCGGCCAGGCCATGGACCTGCCGCCCGCTGCCTGGGAACACATCAAGACCCACGGCTTCTTTGCCCTGATCATTCCCAAGGAGTACGGCGGCAAGGGCTTCTCCGCCTACGCCCACTCCCAGGTTGCCATGAAGCTCGCGACCCGCAGCGGCGACCTGGCCTCCACGGTGATGGTGCCCAACTCCCTCGGCCCGGCTGAATTACTGCTGCATTACGGCACCGATGAACAACGCAACCACTACCTGCCGCGCCTGGCGCGTGGCGACGATATTCCGTGCTTCGCGCTGACGGGCCCGCTGGCCGGCTCCGACGCTGGCGCCATGCCCGACACCGGCGTGATCTGCAAAGGTGAATGGGAAGGCAAGGAAACCCTTGGCCTGCGCCTCAACTGGGAAAAACGCTACATCACGCTCGGCCCAGTCGCGACCCTGTTGGGGCTCGCGTTCAAGGCGCATGACCCGGACCACCTGCTGGGCGATAAAGAAGACTTGGGCATCAGCCTGGCGCTGATCCCCACCGACACCCCTGGCGTGGAAATCGGCCGCCGCCACCTGCCACTGGGCGCGGCGTTCATGAACGGCCCCAACTCGGGCAAAGACGTGTTCATCCCCCTGGAATTCCTCATCGGTGGCCAGGAGATGCTCGGCAAGGGCTGGATGATGCTGATGAACTGCCTGTCGGTGGGCCGCTCGATCTCCCTGCCCGCGGTGGGCACCGGCGCG
The DNA here is from genome assembly GCF_022648765.1 of Pseudomonas sp. ArH3a. Classification (NCBI taxonomy): domain Bacteria; kingdom Pseudomonadati; phylum Pseudomonadota; class Gammaproteobacteria; order Pseudomonadales; family Pseudomonadaceae; genus Pseudomonas; species Pseudomonas sp. ArH3a. The sequence goes on along the minus strand of NZ_CP080330.1, from coordinate 2,436,770 downwards.
GCCAAGTTCACCAGCCTGGTGACCGGCCAGTACGCCCAGGTGCGTGAGCAGTTCAACGTGCCGCTGTCGGCCTTCGAAGGTATCCAGGAAGCCCTGGCGCGTATCGGCGGCAATGCCTGGCTGATGGACAGCGCACGCATGCTCACCGCCAACGCGGTGGACCTGGGGGAAAAACCCTCGGTGCTGTCAGCGATCCTCAAGTACCACCTCACTGAGCGCGGCCGCGAGTGCATCAGCCACGCCATGGACGTACACGGTGGCAAGGGCATCATCATGGGCCCGAACAACTACCTGGGCCGTAACTGGCAAGGCGCGCCGATCTTCATCACCGTGGAAGGCGCGAACATCCTGTCGCGCAACCTGATGATCTTTGGCCAGGGCGCGATTCGCTGCCACCCGTTCGTGCTCAAGGAAATGGCCCTCGCCGGCCGTGAAGACCATGACCAGGCACTCAAGGAGTTCGACGGCTTGCTGATGCAACACATCGGTTTCGCCGTGAGCAACGCCGCCAGCACTTTGGTGCTGAACCTGGGTGTTGGCCACTTCGAGAAAGCCCCGGGCAACCGCCTGAGCCAGGGTTACTTCCGTGCGCTTAACCGTCAGGCAGCCGCATTTGCCCTGCTTGCCGACTTGAGCATGATGCTGCTGGGCGGCGAGTTGAAACGTCGCGAACGCCTGTCGGCGCGCCTGGGGGATGTGCTGAGCCACATGTACCTGGCGTCGGCAGCGCTCAAGCGCTATCACGACCTGGATTCGCCGGACCATCTGGAACCGCTGTTCGCCTGGGCCATGGAAGAAAGCCTCGGCGAATCGGAACGCGCGCTGGATGAGCTGCTGAGCAACTTCCCGAACAAGGTGCTCGGCTGCCTGCTGCGGGTGATCGTGTTCCCGTTCGGGCGTCGCCATACCGGGCCGTCCGATGCGCTGGATGCCGAAGTAGCCGCCGTCATCGGTCGCGCCAAAGGCGACCCGACCCTCGAAGAACTGCTGGCCGGCTGCTACCGTCCGCAATCGGCAGAAGACCCGGTCGGCGCCCTGCAACATGCCTACGACTTGCTCGGTGCCAGCCAACCGCTGCAGAAAAAGCTGCACGCCGCGCTGAAAAGCGGCCAAGTCAAACCGAGTGCCGGTGAGCATGCCATCGATGCCGCACTGCACGCCGGAGTGCTGCAACCGGCCGAAGCGCAAACCCTGCGCGACGCCGAAGCAGCGCGGCGCAAGGTGATCGACGTGGATGATTTCAGCAAGGAAGAGCTGACCCAGGCTGAGGGTAAAGTCCGCTGATCACCCACGCCCTATAAGCTAAGGTGATATAAATACGGGCGCGAGAGGCATATACTCTCGCGCCCGTTTTTGCTTTGAGGACTTATCTCGTGTCCAACGTCGTTGCCGATCATCTCGTCTTGCTCGACCACTTGCGCAGCATCCTGGTTGCCGTCGGCGAAGCCGAACAGGTGCCCGAGGAAAGCCATACCCTGTTCCTGGAGCGTTTCGACGAATTGCGCGCCCTGCTGCCGATCGACCCGATCGAAAGCCAGTACCTGGGCCAGGACATAATGAGTCAGGTTATCCTGCGCTACCCGCAAATCGCCCACTTGGTGCCGCGCGACCTGCTGTGGTTCTTTGGCGGTGACTGCCTGCACTTCATGCCGGATGAAGAACTGGACCTATACCAGGCCTTGGAAGAACGTCGTTTCGAAGCTGAACAGAACGACGAACCGTTTGACTGGAACCAGGAAAAACAGCTGCTGGCCATGCCGCAGGATCAAAGCAAGCACTGATCCCAGCGAACAAACGCTCTTCTATGGGAGCTGGCTTGCCTGCGATGGAGTCGCCAAGGTTTTGACTTCCAGACCGAGTCGCCTGCATCGCAGGCAAGCCAGCTCCCACATGAGCCAGCGCCTACAATCAGCGTCGACGCAACGTCGGCTCCTTCGCCATACACGCCACCAGATAATCAATAAACACGCGTAACTTCGGCGGCAGATACCGCGTCGGCGAATGCAGCAACCACGCCTCGCCATGGTAGGACGCAATAAAATCCCACGCTGGCAACACCTGCACCAACCGCCCCTGCTCCAGCGCATGCCGCGCGGTGAAATACGGCAAGCTGCCAATCCCCACATGCTGCAACACCGCGTCCAGCCTCACCCCAGTGTGGTTCGCCGCATAGCGACCGCGCACCCCGACCGTCACCGCCTTGCCGCCCTGGCGGAATTTCCAGCGTGAATCGCCCGGCGTTTCGCCGAGGTAAATACAACTGTGCTCAAGCAAATCATGCGGATGGTCCGGCGTGCCGTGCTCGGCCAGGTACTGCGGGGTGGCGCACAGCAAGTGTTCGATGGGCAACAATTGTCGGCCAACCAGACCGGGCGGCGGGCTGTCGGTGATGCGAATACTCAGGTCGACGTTGTCGTCGATCAGGTCCACATGCCGGTCCTCAAGAATCAACTGCACATCCACCTTCGGATAACGCCGCAAAAACTCAGGCATATGCGGATGCACCACAAACCGCCCGACTGCCTTGGGCACGCTGACCCGCACCAACCCTTCGGCTTCGTGGGTGAACTGGCCGCTGATTTCCATCACCGAGCGCGCCGCGTTGACCATTTCCTGGCACCGCTTGAACACCTCTTCACCGCCCTCGCTCAGGCGCAACTTGCGCGTGGTGCGTTGCAACAGGCGCGTAGCCAGTGCCTGTTCCAGGCGTGAGATGCTGCGGCTTACCGCCGAAGGCGAAACGCTGAGTTGCCGCGCCGCTTCAGAGAAGCTGCCGGTTTCCACCACTTTGACGAAAATCGCCATTTCACCCAGCAGCGGCAAAGGAAGATTGATGCTCATGACGCACAGGTCCATTGATAATTGAACGGATTATCACCCATCCGCGCACTATTTATACTGCCCGTAGAACCCTGATGCGGATGTAAACGATGACCGAGCGCCTGTTTTTTACCCACGACCACCTGACTGCCGAGCTTGAAGTGCTGGCCTGCACCCCGCACGAAGGCCTGTTTGCCGTCACCTTGCAGTCGACGATCTTCCACCCGCAGGGCGGTGGGCAACCCTTCGACACCGGTTGGCTCGGCGACAGCCAGGTGCTGCGCGTCACCCAGGAAGCCGACCGAGTGGTGCATTACGTCGACCAGCCTGTGGAGCCTGGGCCGATCATCGCGCGGGTCGATGAACAGCGCCGCGCCCTGCACACACGCCTGCATTCTGCCGGGCATCTGATTGGCAGCGCCGGGGAGAGCCTGGGCTGGATGCCGATCAAGGCCCATCACTGGCCGGGCGAGTGCAAAATCACCTTTATTCGTGGCGAAGCCGCACAAGCCATGGACGCCGAGGCGATTCAAACTCAAATCAACCAGTGGATCGCCGCGGACTACCCGCGTCACATGGTCTTGGAAGATGGCACCCGCGAAGTAGGCTTCGGTGAATTACCCGCCTACGCCTGCGGCGGCACGCATGTGCAGGCTTTGAGCGAGTTGGGCGAGGTGACGATACTGGGCTTGTCGGAGAAAAAGGGCACGTTGTCGGTGCGCTACGAAATCACCTGAAACGACACACGCGTTTTTGTGGCGAGCGGGCTTGCCCTAATGCCGTTCAGTTAAGCGAACGCAATGCCCAAAGCAGCGAAGATTAAATGTGGGAGCGGGCTTGCCCGCGATGACCATGGGTATCTACGCAACTTTTTGTGTTGCGCTAAGTTTTTGACCGGGTTTTTAGGTAGATATGAGTACATATCCGTTGCTGCGGTAACGGCGACTATTGGTTCCGCCCTTACGGCGGGTCACTTTTGGAAAAGAGCCCCAAAAGTAACCAAAAGGGCTCTTGCCCCACCACTCGGTGCCTCGCCTAGGCTCGGCATGCCAGAACGAAGGCTTGAATCCGTGGGCCGCCGCCATGGGCCATCCTTGGCCCATCGCGGCTAACCCGGCGTCCTGCCGGGTTACCCACGGATTCAAGCCTGCGTTCGGCCATCGTGGTTAACGGGGCGCCTCAGATCAAGATCAAGATCAAAAGCAAGAGCACGGCGGCCTAGTAGCCGACCTGAGTGGTTGAAGCAAAAGCAGGGCAAAAGCACAGCAGAAGCAGATCTGCTTTTCTGTGGGAGCTGGCTTGCCTGCGATGCAGGCACCTCGGTGTATCAGGCATAACCAGTTGATGCCATCGCAGGCAAGCCAGCTCCCACATTTGATTGAGTTTCATCTTCCAAGATCAGGTCGGCTGTCAGGCCGCCTCGGCTTGCTTTTGATTTGCTTCAACCACTCAGGTCGGCTACTAGGCCGCCGTGCTCTTGCTTTTGATCTTAGGCGCCCCGTTAACCACGCTGGCCGAACGCAGGCTTTGGAGCGTGGGTAAACCGGCAGGACGCCGGTTTAGCCGCGATGGGCCAAGGATGGCCCATGGCGGCGGCCCACGCTCCAAAGCCTGCGTGAGGGCACACCGAGCCTAGGCGAGGTGCCGAGTGGTGGGGCAAGAGCCTTTTGGTTACTTTTGGGCTCTTTCAAAAGTGACCCGCCGTAAGGGCGGAACCAATATCAGCCGTTACCGCAGCAACGGATATGTACCCCGCCCCCCGCGACAACCAAAGAATTCAACCCATAAAAAGATGTGTAGATACCTATGCCGCGATGACGTCGGCCCAGCAAACATGGATGTTGACTGACCCACCGCTTTCGCGGGCAAGTCGAATCGTCGCACCGCCGCTCCCACAGGGGATCTGCGCTTAACTGAACGGCATTAGGGCTTGCCCCGCGTTGGGGCGCGAAGCGGCCCTAATACAGCCACCGCATTTTTTCAGTAAGACTTAATCGCCAGGTTTTGGGGCTGCTTCGCAGCGCAACGCGGGGCAAGCCCGCTCGCCACAACAAGCCGCTCGCCACATTGAGCTTGTGCTCAACCAAAGAGCCCATCAAACCGCAATCGCCCCCGCACGCCCCGGCTCCACCACAAATGACTTGAGCGTCGACACCGTGGCGTTCGGATCGCGTGGGTCAGTAATCACGCGGAAGTTCGTCAACATCTGTTGCGCCTCCAACGCCACCGAGACATACCCGCGCTGGCGACTGTCGAAGAACTTCACATGCGGGTTGAGCGGCAGGATCTGACTGAACGCCTCAAAAGGCGGACCATCGGAGGTCACCGAGCTGCCGACAAACTCGGTGGCAACGATGGGCGAGTCCGGGTTGTTGCCATCGGCGTGCAGGTCGGTGGTCCAGAACGAATGGATGTCGCCGCCCCAGAACACCGGATTGTTGAGCTTATGGCGCTGGATGGACGCCAGCATCCGTGAGCGATTGGCCATGTAGCCATCCCAGCCATCGGTCCAATGACCCACCTTGTGGCTGGTCAAGTCACGCTGGATCAGCGGGGCCACCAGCAAATCCTGAGCGATCACATTCCACTGCGCCTTCGATTGCGCAAAGCCCTGGTCCAACCACGCCTCCTGTTGCCAGCCGAGCAGGGTGCGGCCAAGGTCGCGCAAGCCTGCGCAGGTGTTGGAAGCGATGTGCCCCTGGTGACTGCCGTTGGCTTGGATACACGGCTGCTCCGAGCGGTACTGGCGCCCATCCAGCACATGAAAACGCGCCAGCCGGCCGTAATCCAGGCGCCGGTAAATGCGCATGTCCGGCCCCTTCGGCACACTGCTGGCGCGCAGTGGCATATGTTCGTAAAACGCCTGGTACGCCGCTGCTCGTTGCTGCAGAAATTGCGCCACCGGAATCTTCGAGTCCTGGGACCAGCGGTTGGCGTAGTCGTTCTGCACCTCGTGGTCATCCCAGGTCGCCACGCTGGGCGCTGCGGCGTGCAAGGCTTGCAGGTCCGGGTCGGTTTTATACAAGGCGTAGCGGTTGCGGTAGTCAGTGAGGCTCACGGCATTGCCGCTGCCGTGGGGGCGAATGATCTTGCCCGAGTCCGCGGCGTAGGAGCTGTCGTAAATATAGTCGCCGAGAAAAAACACCAGGTCAGGTTGCTCCGCCGCCAAGTGGCGATAGGCGCTGAAATACCCGCGCTCCCAGTGCGAGCAGGAGACAAACCCCACAGTTGCCGCCGCCATGGCGTGCAGCGGCGGCGCGGTACGTGCTTGGCCCACCGGGCTCTGCGCGCCGAGGCTATCGAACTGATACCAATACGGCCTGCCCGCCTCCAACCCCGCGACCTCGATATGCACCGAATGGGCAAAGCGCTCAGTCGCCAGCACCTCGCCGTGCTTGACGATACGCGTCATCGCCGCATCGCTGGCCACGCGCCAACGCACCGGCACTGCGCGACTCAGCCCACCACGGCCATCCGCTGCATTGAATAACGGCGCCAGGCGCGTCCAGATCACAAAGCCATCCGGCAGTGGGTCGCCGCTGGCCACGCCGAGGGTGAACGGGTAATCCACCCCGGCACTGCGCGCAAACGGGCTGAGGATTGAGAATGCGGTGGCGACTGCCAGCCCCGTCAGTACTCGACGCCGGCCCTGGTCCACCGCGTCACTCACAGTGCGCGCTCCCAGTCGTCGCGCACGGTGGCGAATACCAGCAAGTCCTCATACACGCCGTTCTTGAGAAACGCCTCGCGCATGCAGCCTTCATAACGCAGGCCGATTTTCTGCATGACCCGCGCCGATTCCTTGTTGCGACCAAAGCACTGGCTGCCGACGCGCTGTAACCCCAACTCGGTGAAGCCGAAATCCATCATCGTGCTCGCCGCTTCTGCCGCATAACCCTGGTTGCGGCAGTGCGCCGCGACCCAGTAGGCAAGGTGACCATAGTGGTGACGGGCGTTGATGCGCAGGCTGACCATGCCGATCAATTCGCCGGTTTCACGCAGGTGCATGCCCTGGCCCAACAGACCACCCGCCCGGTATTTTTCCTGCATCTGGCCAATAAACGTCTGAGCCACTTCCAAGGTGTAGGGCGACGGAATATTCGCCGTGTTATCAGCGATTGCGGGGTCGCTGACAAGGCGAAAAAGCGTCTCGGCCTGGTCCATTTCCAGTGCCCGCAAGCGTAGTCGCGGGGTCAACAATTGAGGCAATGCAGTCGGCATACGAAACGGCTCTGAAGATAAATTCCTCCAGAATGTGCGCGCTTCGTGTCAATTTCATTACGTCACAAAACTGCAAGGCAAATCATCTGTAAGACACGTCCTAGAGCCTTTAAAACGTAAATTAAAGTTAACCATTCGGTCATTTTTGGTTGTTAGCGTGTCGCCCCTAATTCAATAACGGGGTAACGGAATGAGAACCTGGGACGAACCCAAAAAACGCAAGGCGCACATCGAACTGATCCCGATGATCGACGTGATGATGTTCCTCCTGGTGTTTTTCGTACTGGTGAGCCTGAACGTGATTCCGGCCCTTGGCATGAAGACGCAATTGCCCAGCGCCAGCAGTTCGCAGCAGCTCAAACCGCAGAACAAATTCATCCTGACCTTGGGCCTGGAAGGTCAGTTGCAACTCGACGGCAAGGACCTCACGGTCGATGCCCTGGTACCGGCGCTGAAGGCGGCTGAAAAGCCGGACACCAAGTCAACGATCATCGTCAACAGTGACAAGGGCGTGGAGGTTTCACGTCTGGTGGAGGTCATGGACACCCTGCGCCTGGGTGGCTTTACCTCCGTGTCCATCGCCACGCGTAAGTCCTGAACATGTACGTCTTGTTTCGTGCGCGTCAGCTGCTGGGCAGTGTCCCGGCCCTGATCGCCCTGGTGCTGATTGCAATGGGCATCCAGTCACAGACGTTGAAGGTCGAGCCGGTGTACGACGAGTCGGCGGTCGAGTTGGCGCTGGTCGAGCCAGAGCCCGAAGTGGTTCCGACACCAGTGGTGGAGCAAGAGCCGCCGCCACCGGTGATCGAGGACGAAGAGGCCGAACCGGCCCCGCCTCCACCGCCGCCAAAGCCACTGCCAAAACCTGAACCCAAGCCCAAGCCGGTGCCCAAGCCCAAACCCGTCGTGGCCGCCAAGCCGACACCCACGCCTACACCAGCGCCACCGGTGGCCGCCAAACCGGTACAAGCCGCCGCCGCCCCGACACCCGCGCCGCCCGCCCCACCGGCGCCGCCCAAGGTCGACGGCCAGGCCCTGGAAGGCGGTTACCTCAAGGGTTTGCGCAACGAGTTGGACACCTACAAGCAGTACCCCACCGGTCGCCAGGCTTCCCTCGAACGCCCCAGCGGCGAAGTGGTGGTGTGGTTGCTGGTCGATCGCCAGGGTCGCGTTCTGGACGCAGGCGTGCAAACCCAGGCCTCGAGCATGTTGCTCAACCGGGCCGCCGCCAACAGCTTGCGGCGCATCAAGCAAGTCAAGCCGTTCCCCGAGCAAGCCTTCGGGGGGCGCAATGAGCAGCGCTTCACCGCCACCTTCAACTACAGCGTGCAATAAGCACCCGACACCAGGACGACAGTGATGAGGTTCACACGTATTCATCTGGCACTTGTTGCCGCAAGCATGGGCCATGGGATGGCCATGGCAGATACAAGCGACAGTGACGTCGGCACGATTGGGGTTCAGGGCAAGGCCACCGCGGGTGGCGGCTACATGGTGCAGGAAGAAAGCATCAAAGGCCGCTCCACGATCACCAAGGAAGCGCTGGATAAACAGACCGCCACCGGTAACGCAATCGACAAGCTCAAGTACACCCCGGGCCTGAACATCTCCAGCGAGGACAACACCGGCCTGTCGGGCTTTCGCTTCACCATGCGCGGGCTCAACTCCGACCAGGTGGGGATGTCGGTGGACGGCATGCCGATCAACGACTCCGGCAACTACGCGCTGTACTCCAACCTGCTGGGCGACCCGGAAAACATCGACCAGATCTTCGTCACCCAAGGCTCATCCGAGGCCGACGGCCCGCACATCGGTTCCAGCGGCGGCAACATCGGTATCGTGACCATTCGCCCAACCAAAGAAACCGGTGCCTTCGTCAAGCAGATCGTCGGCAGCAACGCCACCCGCAAGACCTTCGCGCGGCTCAACACCGGCGAGGTCAATGGCCTGAGCAACTGGCTGTCGGTGTCCCACACCGAAGGCCAGATGTGGCGCGGTTCAGGCGCCGTGCGCGCGGACAAGGTGGAGTGGAACAGCTTCTTCGATGCCGGCAACGGCAACACTGCCAACCTGATCCTCAAGTACCACGAGCAGGACAACAACAGCTACAGCCAGCTGACCAAGGGCCAGTTCCAGCAGTACGGCCGCAAGTACGACCCCTACCCCGCCAACCCGACGGTGGGCAGTAACGGCAAGCTCAACAGCTACTACGCGCTGGCGCAGAACCCTTTCCAGACCTTTACCGGCGTGCTCAACACCCAATTCAAACTGGCCGATAACCTGGCCCTCTCGGTGATCCCGTATTACTACTGGGGTAACGGCAGCGGCGTGGGTTCTTCCAGCTATGCGCTGAACCGTGGCTCGAACCAAGGCGGCATCTTCGACCTGGGCAACTTGCCCACCGCCGCCCAGTACAACGCTGACGGTTCCTCCACCACCGGCGTCTACTATCGCCCTTCGCGCACGCAGACCTGGCGCCCGGGCATTACCACCAAGCTGAACTGGGACCTGGGCGATCACAGCCTGCAATTCGGCTACTGGTACGAACGCGCGCGCCAAAGCCAGACCCAGCCGTTCATTGCCCTAAAGAGCAGCGGCAAACCCACCGACACCTGGCCCGACGGCAACGCCGTGGTCGATGCCAACGGCAACACCGTGCAGGGTCGCGACCGTTTCACCGTCACCCCGGCGCAAAAAGTCTGGGCCCAGGACACTTGGTACATCAACCCAGACTGGACCTTGGTGGCAGGCCTGGCCTACATGAACGTCAAACGCGACGGCACCAACCACGGCAGCCTCACCGAGCAGCCGGAAAAGCGTAACCAGAGCTACAACAAGCTGCTGCCCAACGTCGGCCTCAAGTACCAGCTCGACGAGCGTGACCAGTTGTTCTACAGCCTGTCACGCAACATGCGCATACCGCAGAACTACGTGCTGTACGACAAGGGCCTGGACTCGATCAACGCCAAGCCGGAAACCAGCTGGAACCACGAACTGGGCTGGCGCTTCACCGACGAAGACATGACCGTGGCGGCCACCTTGTTCTACATGCAGTTCAAGGATCGCCAAGTCTCGTCCAAAGACATCAACGGTGACTTCGCCGACATCAACGCCGGCTCCGTCAACAACAGCGGCCTGGAACTGGAGTGGAGCGGCCTGCTGCCCAACCACTTCAACTACTACACCTCCTACACCTACACCAAGGCCGAGCAGCAGGATGACTTGACCGTCTACAACGCGGGCAAAGCCATCGTCCTGCCCACCAGCGGCAAGCAGTTCGCCAACGTGCCGAAGAACATGCTGGCGGCCAACATCGGCTACGACGACGGCCGCTTCTACGGCACCTTCGGTGGCAAATACACCAGCAAGCTGTTTGGCGACCTGACCAACGATGAAGCGATTTCCGGCCGCACCGTGTTCAACCTCGGCGCCGGTATCTACCTGCCGGTGGACAAGAAGGTGGTCAAGGACGCGACCCTGCGCCTGAACGTAGACAACCTGTTCGACAAAAAATACCTGGACGGCGTGTACACCACCAAGACCAACGCCGGCACCTACAGCGGCTTCAAGGACGGCGACCCGGCTTACATCGTTGGCCTGGACCGCACCGTAACCGTTTCCCTGGAAGCGAATTTCTAACTGCGAGGCTTTAGATCATGGACATGAACCTGCTTCACGACATCACCTTTTATGTGATGTACGCCGCCATGGCGATTGCGATTTTTATCAGCATCGAACGCGGCATTTACTTCGCCTACGTGCGCCGCCAGGCCCGCGCCTTGACCGAGGTACTGGGCGCCAACGTGCACAGCGAGCGCGACCTGCCGCAAAGCCTGACCCACCGCGACAGCCTGCCACTGAACATGGTGCTGCCGGTGCTGGCACAGAAGGCGTCCCAGGGTTCGCGCAAAGACCTGGACGATGAAATCGAAACCCAGTATCTGAAGACGCGTGCGCCACTCTCGCGCAGCCTGTGGATCATCGAAACCATCACCACTGCCGCGCCATTGCTCGGTCTGTTGGGCACCATCCTCGGCATCATCGACACCTTCAAGGCGCTGGCGTCGGCGGGCGTATCCGACCCTGGCCAGATCTCCGGTGGCATCGGTACGGCCTTGTTCGCCACGGGTTTGGGTATCGCTATCGCGTTGTTTTGCGTGGTGTTCCACAACTTCTTCCAGGACAGCCTGGAGCGCATCAACGATCAACTGAAGATCCTGCTGATTCGCGCCGCCACCGGTGCCCGCGTGCAGGGTGAAGTACCGCACTTGGTGCCAACACCGTTGCACAGCCGCACCGCGTGACATCCGGGGCGGGCACATGATGTGCCCGCCGTTCTTTTTGCCCGATGAGACGCCTATGGCCCTTTCGATGAAGTTGCGTATCGCAGGCCTCACCGGCTTGCTCCTCAGTCCGCTGGCCCAGGCGGACTTTTCTATTCCAGGCTTTGAACTGGTGCACACCGTGCCGGTGGACACCGTGCTGGGCACTGCCGATTTGCGCCAGCCGGGGCCGGTATGGATCGAACTGTTTGACGGCGCGAAAAACAGCATTGATATCGGCCAGTTCTACGCGGCCGACCATCCCGGCTCGGTGATGGACACGGTGATTGAACACCTGGAAGCCGCCGGCAAACGCGGTGTGAAAATTCGCTTTTTGCTGGAAGAAAAAGGCATCAAATTGTCGGAGGCCTCCACCCTGGAACGCCTGCGCGCGATTCCCAACCTGACCTTTCGCGTCCTGTCGTATGGCCAACTGAGCGGCGGGATCATCCACGCCAAGTACATGCTGGTGGACGGCAAGCAGGCGTTTATCGGCAGTCAGAATTTCGACTGGCGCTCGCTGGAACAGATCCACGAGACCGGGCTGCGTATCAGTGATGCAACGGTGGTCAGCCAAGTGCAGGCGATCTTCAATCAGGACTGGCAAGCCCAGGCCGCGCTCGCGGATAAACAACCCGTGCCGTTGCCTGCCCCAAGCCAGGAACCTGCACGCACCGGCAACTATCTAGTGGCCAGCCCGCAACGCTACAACCCACCGGGCGTGGGCGACTCGCAGTTGGAACTGCCGCGTCTGCTGAGTGAGGCAAAAAAAGAAGTGCGTGTGCAACTGCTCGACTACGCACCGCTGTCCTACGGCCCAGACAGAACCCGGCCGTACTACGCGGTGATCGACAACGCCGTGCGCGCCGCCGCCGCGCGCGGGGTGTCGGTCAAGCTGATGGTCTCCAACTGGAACACCGACAAACTGGAGCTGCCCTACCTCAAGAGCCTGGCGGTGTTGCCCAACGTGCAGGTGAAGATCGTCACATTGCCCGAGGCCAAGCAAGGGTTTATCCCTTACGCGCGGGTGATCCACAGCAAGACCATGGAGATCGACGGGCAAGTGGCGTGGGTCGGCACCAGCAACTGGCTGGGCGGGTACCTGGATAACTCGCGCAACCTGGAGGTGGTGATGCGCAGCGAGGCAATGGCCAAGCGCATAGGCCAATTGCATGAGCAGTTGTGGGATGGACCGTATGCCAAGGCGCTGGAGGTCATGGCGCAGTATCCGGATCCGCATCCGGGTAAGCCTTGATCTGAACTCGGTTATTGAGGCACCACAAACCCCCTGTGGGAGCGGGCTTGCCCGCGATAGCGGAGTGTCAGTCAAAGTAGAAGGTGACTGACACTACGTCATCGCGGGCAAGCCCGCTCCCACAGTTGAATCTCTTCAGTCCGGGCATTTGAGTAGGATATTTCCTTCGCCAGGGTCTCCCCTACCGCTCCTTCGTGATGGTAGTGTGTGGAAATGTTTCTGACAGTTTGATCAGAAACGCCCCACTCACTACCTGCAAAGGAATGCCTTCAACAATGCACTTCCCACTCAAAAAACGGGTTGCCGCCACCCTGTTCGCCGCCGCCCTCTGCGCCGTCGCTGCGCCTGCATTCGCCAACATCAGCGCCGAACAAAGCGCGACGATTATCAAGGGTTTCAGCGAAACCCCGGCCACCGATTTCCGTGGTTTCCTCGCCACCCTGGCCAAGGGCGACCTGGGCAAAACCGCCGACGTCGGCCCGGCCATCGAGGCCTTCCTTGCCAACAAAACCCTGACCGCCGACCAGCAGAACGAGATCAATCGTCTGCTCGGTATTTACACGCGGGTGAAGTATGGCAAGGCCGCCCTCGAAACCCTGCGCGAGCTGGTAGAGATCCCGACGTTTAACATCGACGGCCTGCCGCAGTACAAGAACCCGGAGTTCCTCAAGATCGCCGATAAGATTCAGGGCCTGGCCAAGGCCTTCAACCTGAACTTCCGTAACGTCGACAACCGCGTGTACGAAATTTCCCTGGAAGGCAGCGGCGATGAAGTGGTCGGTATCCACGCCCACGCCGACGTGGTGCCCGTGACGCCAGAGAACTGGGTGCTCAAAGACGGCACCAAACTCGACCCGTTCAAGGTCACGCTGATCGGCGACCGCATGTACGGCCGTGGCACCGAGGATGACAAAAACGGCATCGTCGTGGCCCTGTACGCCATGAAGGTGATCAAGGAAGAGAAGCTGCCACTGGCGCGCAACTTCAAGCTGCTGGTGGACACCACCGAGGAAACGTCGGGCGACGCGATTCCTTACTACTTCGAAAACAACCCGGTTCCGCAATACAACCTGGCACTGGATGGTGGCTACCCAGTGGTGATTGCCGAGAAAGGCTACGGCACCGTGATGGCCACCTTCCCGGTGCGCAAGGGCGAAGGCAAAGGCGCACAAATCATTTCGATGACCGGCGGCATGGCCACCAACCAGATTCCTTCGGTGTCAGTGGCCACTCTGGTCAGCGACAAACCGGCCGAATTGGCCGCCAGCCTGCAGCAAGCCGGTGCTGACTACGTCAAGCGCAATGGCGGCGACTTCGAAGTGACGGCCAAGGTGGTCGGCAAAGAGGTCAAGCTGACGGTCACCGGCGTGTCTGCTCACTCGTCCGAGCCGCAAACCGGTGTCAACCCGGTCGCACGTATGCTCGAGCTGATCCACGGCGTCGACGGCAAGATCGCCCTCAAGCACAACCACATCACCGACGCCGCGCGTTATGCCGCCGACAACTGGGGCCTGGATTACCTCGGTGGCAAGCTGGGCGTGGGCTTCTCTGATGCGTTCATGGGGCCTTTGACCACGTCGCTGACCTTTGTCGGCCAGGATGACAAAGCCTTCAAACTGGCCGTGAACCTGCGCGTGCCGAAGGGCAAATCGCCGGAAAAACTCAAGGCAGAAATTGCTGACAAACTGAGCGCCTGGGATAAACAAACGAAGGTTAAGGTGAGCTTCACCTACTCGGTAGCCGAGCCGATGTACCGCAACCCTGAAGGCGAGTGGGTGAAAGCCTTGCTGGCCGTGGCCAGCGAAAACCTGGGCATGGAACACACGTTCGGTACGTCGGCCGGCGCCACCTCCGTGCATGAACTGCCCAATGGCGTGCAGTTCGGCCTGGCGCGCCCGGAAGTGAAGTACACCGGGCACACCGACGGTGAGTTCAAAACGGTCGACCAGTTCCTGCTGGACCTGCAGATCGTCACTGAAATGATGGGCCGCGTCGGCCAGTTACCGAAGCTCTGACGCCCTTTGAGCCCGCCGCAATGGCGGGCTCATCGCATCAGGATATCTTCGAAAAACCCGCCGATGGGCAACGTGGGATGACAGAGCTGGATCTCCAGTACCCACACCATTTCGCTGGGGGTAATCTCCAAGTCAGCCAGCTCCTTGTCCCCGAACAACGCATGGGGAAAATCCGCGATGCGGTGACCTGCCAGATTGCGTGACAGCCGCCAGCCTTTTGCCACGGCACGGTCTTCGGCGAAGTCATAGAGTTCACAACCGGTCATGCCCCGCAGCCAAGCTTCGCGGGTCTCATCGAAGACTTCATGCAGCACCTTCCTGCAATCGTGGTGCAACAGCGCCTCGCCGAAGATGAAGGTGTCGCCGTAGTCACCCTCGTAGCCGTCCCACACCGGCCCCAGGTCCACCACCACAATGTCGCTCGGGCGCAGTCTGCGCAGCGGGTCAATCCCTTCCCGGGACGGGCGCACCGTGTCGTCGCCAAAGCGAATGTAGGTCGGGTGCCAGGTATGCGAGGCGCCCATGGCCTGCAATTGCTGGCTGGCCATTTCCAGGGCGGCGCCGGTGGTCATGCCGACCGTCAACTGGCTGGCGATTGCGGCCAGCGCTCGCACGGTTTTTTCACGCGCGGCGAGCATGCCGTCCAGCGAATAGCGGGGACCGACTTTTTCCCAGGTGCCATCCCGCGAACCGAGCAGCGTATCGGCGCTCGACCGGCCACTGGGCACGAAGGCTTCGGCAACAAAACGATGGCTCGGCAAGCCCGCTGCCAGGCACTGCGCACGCGTCTGGCTGATCATGCCGCCGCTACCGCAGGCATACACCTGCGCCGCTTCCCAGTTGTGCCCATGGCTCAGCGCAACGTCCTGCACCCGGCCTTCTGTTGCCAATACCGGGTGCCAGTGAAAATGCGCGTGGTCGATGACCAATTTGTCCAGAAATGCGCGCTCGTAAAAATCTGTGGCCTGCGCGCCGCCCCAGTAAAACGTCACCTCAACATCACGTTTCAAGGCCGTCAGCAGGATCGGCTTGATACCCGCGTAGCCGGTGCCCGTGGCGAACAGGACCACGGACGCAGCGTCATCGTCCTGCCAGGTGCAGGCACCAAAAGGCCCTTCCAGTCGCAACAGATCGCCGGCCTCAAGGTCGCCCAGCAAGGTCTCGGAGAACAGCCCGCCGCTGACCCGGCGAATCTGAAACACCAAACGCCCATCGCCATCGGCCGGCAGGTTGGCAATCGAGAAGCAACGTGAGTCGCCGTCGACCAAGCGGAACTTGAGGTATTGGCCCGCCCGCACGGCCAACGGCCTATCCGGCATCACCACCAACTCAATGATGTCGGGGCTCAGTGCGCGCTTACTCAGCACCGTCGCCTCGACCTCCAGCGCAGGCGTGTCCAGCGACCAGCCGGGAATCTCCAGGCGCATGTCGGCGCAGGCATGGCTTTGGCACAACAGCAGTTCATTGGCGGCCAGCGGGTAGCAAGGCGCAGGTGCGCCGGGCGCCAGTTGCTTGGCCCGGTACTGCCCTTGGGTGACCACGACTTTGCACGAGCCACACGCGCCGCGTCGGCACGAGAACGGCACCGACAGGCCACTGGCGAGCATCGCGTCGAGCAACAGTTCGTCACCGGCTTCAAAGGTTTTCCCCGAGGGGGACAGTTCGATGACATG
Organism: Pseudomonas sp. ArH3a; assembly: GCF_022648765.1. NCBI lineage: Bacteria > Pseudomonadati > Pseudomonadota > Gammaproteobacteria > Pseudomonadales > Pseudomonadaceae > Pseudomonas > Pseudomonas sp. ArH3a. The sequence continues at coordinate 2,420,464 of NZ_CP080330.1, read as the reverse complement.
GCGTGTGTGCATAAAAACCTCAGGGGTGAGTGAGGCTTGATTGTTGCGCTAGACTAGGCCCATTAGAACCTCCAGTTTTGGATACTTCAGATGGTCCAGATGCGTAAATGGCGCCCGTTGCTCAAGCTTGATACGAACACACGCCAAGCGTCCTATCGCCAGATTGCCGAAGGCCTCGTCGCGGCGATCCTCGACGGGCGGCTGCCGCCGGGCACGTTGCTGCCCGGCACGCGGGAAATGGCGAAGCTGCTCGACGTCAACCGCAAGACCGTGATCCTGGCCTACGAAGAAGCCTTGACCAAAGGCTGGCTGATCAGCGAGCCGCGGCGCGGCACGTTCGTGAATGCGCAACTGGCGCCCACGCCATTGCCCAGTCGCGCGCAACCGTCCTTTGCACCGCCCATCCGCGCGCAAGCCGTGGTCCCGTATTTCACCCAGAACGCCCAGGTGATTGCACTCCAACATCGGCATGACGCGCTGTTTTTCGATAACGGTGCCTGCGATCACCGCTTGCTGCCGCAGGCGGTCCTGCACCGCTACTACCGCAACGCCCTGCGCAGCAGCTTTGCGTCCAATAGCGTGCGCTACGGCAGTGAAGGTACCGGCTATGAGTTGCGCTGCGCGCTGGCCGAGATGCTGCGCAGCAATCGCGGGCTGACGGTCAACGCCGAGAACATCTGCCTGACACCGGGCACTCAGGTGTCGCTGTACCTGACCGCCAGCCTGCTGATCAAGCCAGGCGACGTGGTGTTGGTGGAGCGCCTGAGCTACCCGCCGGCCTGGGAAATCTTCCGCAAGTTGGGTGCGCACCTGGTCACCGTCGACATGGACGATGAAGGCTGCCGCACGGACCACATCGAGCAGTTATGCCAAACGCATAAGGTGCGGATGATCTACCTCACGCCGCACCACCAGTTCCCCACCACCGTGAGCCTGCATGCGGCGCGACGCCAACAGCTACTGGCCTTGGCGGCCGTGCATGACGTCTGCATCATTGAGGAGGACTACGACCACGAATATCACTTCAACGGGCGGCCGTATCTGCCGCTGGCCAGTGATCACGCGCAACGCCATGTGATCTACATCGGCTCGTTATCCAAAGCGCTGGGGTCGACGTTTCGCTGCAGTTATGTGGTGGCCCCCGCCAGTGTGATTGAGGTACTGCAACGCAGCGCCGCTCTGGTGGTGGGGGATACCGATGCGGTCGCGCAAAAGATGCTGGCGGACCTGATCAATCAGGGTGAATTGAAGAAACACCTGCGCCGCGTTTCAAAAGAATACGCGGCGCGCCGAGAGGTCTTGCAGGGCTGCCTGCATGAGGCATTCGGCGACAGAATCCAGGTGCGCGAGCCGGAAGGCGGCCTGGCGCTGTGGGTGCGTTTCCAGGATGAAACAGACGTCGATCACTTGGTAGAAACCGCGCTGGCGCATGGCGTTGTGGTACGTAGCGCGCGTCAGTTTTCGCCCATGAACCTGTCGGAAAATGCACTGCGCCTGGGTTTTGCTTCGCTGGATCGGGACGAGATCCGTGAAGCCACGCTGCGCTTGGCGCGGGCCATGAACGCGCGTTGAACACAGCAACAAAAACGCCGATCAGCATTGATCGGCGTTTTTTGGTTAGAGCGTTCAGCGTTTAGAGAGGGAGCATTAAACGAGACTTCTCTTCCACTCGGGCAAGTTCAGGGAATTCCAGCAGCAAGGCTCTGTTGCCCCTGCCGATGTGCTCCATCACCGCCCGCGTGACGAGTTCACGCACCATCCCGGTTGAGACGTAATACATGGCCCAGGCTTGTTCAGGCGTACAGTGACCGATCTGTTCCTCGATTTCCTTGTACGCCTTGTAGTCGTCCGACTTCACGTCGCACTGGTCATCACGTTGGCCCATGATTTGTCTCCCTCTCTGGGGCTTGTGCAAAAGCCCCCTTGGTCAGTCGCAAGACATCCCCGTTCACTCATCCGATCACGTACCACTCTTCACTTTGGTCCACACACGCGTACGAATGCGCTCCAACTTCAACGGCAGCGGTTCTAGCGGCACCAGTGTGGCAATGGTCTCTTTGGACGGATAAATCCACGGGTTGTCGCGCAGTTTCTGCTCTACAAGCGCAGTGGCATCCTTGTTGGCGTTGGGGTAAAGCGTGTGGTTTGAGCTCTTGGCAATCACGCTCGGTTCCAGCATGTAGTTGATAAACGCCAAGCCGGCCTTGGCGTTGGGTGCATCTTTGAGCAGCACAAAGTTTTCCGACCACACCAGCCCGCCCTCGCGCGGCAAGCTGTAGGCAATCTTGCGCCCGGTGTTGTTTTTCTCATTGATGGCTTGTGCCGTCAGCGCCCCGCTCGCCCAACCCACGACCACACAAATATTGCCGTCGGCGAAGTCGGCATCGGTTCGGGAGGAATCGAAGTAGAGGACGTAAGGGCGGATTTTCAACAGCAGCGCCTGGGCCTTCTGGTAGTCCTCAGGGTTCTGGCTGTTACTTGGCAGGCCGAGGTAATGCAAAGCGATCGAAATGATTTCACTTGGCGAGTCGAGCATCGCCACGCCACATGACTTGAGCTTGCTGATGTTTTCTTCTTTGAAGATCAAGTCCCAGCTGTCCACCGGGGCGTTATCACCCAGGGCTGCTTTGACTTTATCAACGTCATAACCAATGCCGGTGGTGCCCCACAAGTAGGGCACGGCGTAGCGATTACCCGGGTCGTTGGCCGAAAGCAGGGCCAGCATCTCGGGGTCGATATGGGAAAAATTACTCAGTTGGCTGCGGTCCAGCGGCGCAAGCACGCCCGCCTGGATCAGGCTTGGCAGGACATTCGAGGTGGCGACGACAACGTCATACCCGGTGCGCCCGGCCATGACTTTGCTCTGCATGATCTCGGCACTGTCGAAGGCATCCACGTGCATCCGCGTACCGGTTTTCTGCTCGAATTCCTTGGGGGTTTCTGGGGCGATCAAGCCGAACCAGTTGTACAGGTTTACCCGTGGTTCTGCCGCCGCTGCCGGTGCGCTGGCACCGATGCAAACCAGCGAGGCCAAAAAAAGCGCTCGCAAATGTGATTGACTCATATAACTATCCTTGTCAAAACGACAGGTCTTCATGACCATGATCCATTGGCTGGTGAATATACCCGGCACGCTCGAATAGTAAATACCTACAAGTACTTAGCTCGGGCCTACAAATCCCTAACCCTAAAGGGGTAGAACATGTCATTCGACCTGCACAACCTGGCCTGGCATCGATCCGCCGGCAAGTTGATCATGGAGCTGAACCGTCCAGCCTTCTGGAGCTCTCTGGTTCGCGTGTTAAAGGAATATGTGCAGATCGATAACTGGGTGGTGTTGGTGTTCAGCGATCAACAGGTCAACGTCATCTGCGTGACCGAAGTGGCCGATGCGCAGGAAGTGGACGCACTGACCGAGCGCTATGTGAAAGGGCTGTACCTGCTCGACCCGTTTTACATTGCCAACCGTGAAAACCCGCAGAGTGGCTTTTTTCATTTGTCGGATATAGCGCCCGAGCACTTTCTGACCACCGAGTATTACCACCAGTATTTCGCCCAGTATGTCTCCGTGGACGAGGTGCAATACAACGTGCAACTCGACGCGGACAGAACGCTGTGCATTTCATTTGGCAGCAACGTGCGCTTCAGCCCGGAGCAGATCACCACCCTGGATATCATCAAGCCTTGGGTCATGGCGCTGATGCATCAACGCATGTGCTTTGAAATCGACGTCGAAAAAAACCTCAATGAACCACCGCTCTGGTCCGAAGCGATTATTCAGTTGGGCACACAGATCACCACGCGGGAAAAGGACGTACTCAAATTACTGCTCAGTGGTTTCTCTAACAAAGAGATCGCCGGCAAACTGTTCCTGTCGACAGAAACCATCAAGGTGCACCGGCGCAACATCTACAACAAATTGAACATCAAGTCCCAGTCCGAACTGTTTGCGCGTTTCTTCATGCCCAAACAGGATGTTCACGCGCTGAACTAGGCGCAGGACCTAGCCGTTCGGTCAGTTACCACGCTTAACCCCTTTGCGTACCCTTTCCTCTGATCTCTGTCGGAGGAATCGCGATGTCTTTGATCAACGCTGTCGAACGCGCTTGCACCCGCTTGGCCTCTGCCGGATGGCGTGATCTGTTGCTGCGCCATGGCCTGGACATCACCTCGACCACCCTGCGCGAAGAACTTGCCAAACCCCTGCAGATTAATCGCACACAGCCAGGCTTTGAGGACTTTTCGGCGGCTGGAACACGCGGCATCGAGCCGGGGCGCCCAGCTGACAGCTTGCTGTTCCATGCATTTGCCTCACCCAATGTAATCACCGGGACCACAGGTGAAACGCTCACCGCCTTCCCCACCCCGGCTGAAATCGAACACCTGCTCAATTATGTCTACGGCGCCAACCCCCCAAGCCTGGAGGCTTTGCAGCAACTGGCCGGCGACGCTCAGTTGGCGATTGCAGTGTTCGCCTATGAATACCGGCCCCACGCTGAAACCGTGCATGGGCGCCAGGCAGACCTATGCTTTTCCCGCACCGGGATCGCGAGGGTCGGTACCGCACCCGCGCTGTATAACCCGCAGCAACGCGGCTTTTTGCCCTTTGTCGAGGGCCAGCTCACGCAGATGCGGGTCATTCCGGCGCGCTACGGCGCGTTCATCGCTGCCCGGCAAACCGGCCAGCCGCTGCGGTTTGGCCCGATGAATGCGCAACCCGTCGACGAGGACCTGGAATTCTGGGTGCCCCTGCACAAAGTGTTCAATGGCGATGAGTGCCTGGCCGGCATAGACCTGACCGTGCAGCTGGAAAACCATCAGATCAATGAAAAAATCGGCCAGATCCACAGGCGTTTTCGCAATACCGGCTGGCAAGAGCCTGACATTCTCAACGCGCCTTTCGTGATTACCGAGGGCCTATGTCATTGGGCGAATGTCGATGAGTTCGCGCCGGGCCTGCTGGTGCCCGACGCCAAGGAGGCGCTGGTGGAACTGGCGTATTACCAAGACCGCCCGTTGTCCTTCATGATGCCCCCGAACACCGGTAGCTTGGTGCATGGGCGCCATCACCTGCGTGACGACGGTTCGATCGAGGACCTCAACGAACGGCAGGATGTCGACTCCATTGTCAAAGCCGGCGGCTACCGCGCCCTGCATTATCAGGATGCAATGGCCGATGGCTGGGTACGTGCGCACTGCCCCGCGCTGGAACTGGCGAGCATCGCCGCCTATTCCATCATCGGCGCACCGGATTTTTTTCCACTGTGCGGGCAACGGGAGCTCAAGCAATGGTCCAGCGCGCCCGAGGTATTCCCTTGCCCTACACCGCCCTGCCCGGAGGTCTGGCATACACGGGTCAACCCACTGTCCGACGTGCGTTTTTTCATCAACCAATCCCTGGCCGGTGGTTACTTCTCCCCAGAAGACCGCGGCGTCACCGCGATCGTTTCGCACCTGCAGTCCTCCACCGCGCCAGGCCCGACCCTGCCGGTACAACGTGCACAACGCCAGTCCTGGCTGCCGGACTTCGCCAGCGGCGTCTTCGGGCCGGGCTGGGAAGTGGGCCGAGGCCTGGTGGACGCCCCGTTTACCAACATGTTGTGCGGTTATCAGCTAGCCAGCCCATTTACTGAAGATGCACGCATCTGTGCGGCGTTGGGCTCGTACTGGCCGGGCGTGGCGCCTGACTCCACTCGCACGTTTGAACCGCGCAGTGTGTCTGCCACGGTCATTCCGCTGACAGATGACGAAATCGGCCTGCGCGGCAGCCCCGCCTGGGATGGCCGCGCTGGCCCCAGCTTGATTGAATGGGAGGGTCGCACGCGGGTGCAGTATCGAGCCTATGAGTACAGCGACTACACACAAGCTGCATTGGATGGCCAGTTGTCGCTGGCCATCACCGGGCAGACCAGCACCGAGCAGTACCACCAGAGAGTGCTTGGGATGCGACGTGCTTATCAGGCCGTCGGCGCCGGATCAGACAAAGAGCAGAGAAAACGCTGGCCGCTGCTGTCGTTTTACCAAGTGCAATTACCAGACGAAGCTTTCCAGGTTGCTCAGCAAGAGGCTGGCTTGCGACTGGAGGGCGAGGTGCATTACTACAGGCTGTACAAACACGGCGCGATCACCACACCCGCGCACGACTTCACGCTTCGCCACGTGGAAATAGAACAGGACATTGAGCTGTATATGAGCCAGGACGCTGTGCTTATTCGCCAGGACAGTGCCACTTGGCGGCCACATGATGAGTCACGTTGATGTCGTTGCTGTCAGCGCGGGCCCGGCCGGTTGCGCCACAGCGACCGGCGGCGCACAGAAGAGCACGGTACGGCTGTAGAGGCAGGCTTAGCCCGCCGCGCCCAAAAAAGGCAGCGCCAAGTACAACTTGATCACTACCGCATTGGTGATATCGATGAAGAACGCCCCCACCATCGGCACCACCAGAAAGGCAATTGGCGAGGGGCCGAAGCGTTGCGTCACCGCCTGCATGTTGGCAATCGCGGTGGGCGTGGCGCCCAGCCCAAAACCGCAGTGCCCCGCCGCCAATACCGCCGCATCGTAGTTGCTGCCCATGACCCGGAATGTCACGAAGATTGCGAACAGGGCCATCAACAACGCCTGCGCCGCCAACAAGATCACAATCGGCAACGCGAGGGCCGCCAAATCCCAGAGCTTGAGCGACATCAAGGCCATTGCCAGGAACAACGACAGGCTGACATTGCCCAGCAGCGAGACTTCCCGCTCGAACACTTGGTGCCAGCCCAGTGCCGACAAGCCGTTGCGCAACACCACACCGACGAACAACACGCACACAAAGGTCGGCAACTCGAAGGCGGTACCTTGGATAAAACCACTCAGGAAGGTGCCGACTTGCAGGCTGATCGCCAGCAGGGCCAGTGTCTCGATAAACGAGAACGCGGTGATCATGCGCTCCTGATTGGGCTGTTCAAAGCCTTTGGGCATGCGCGGTTGCGATTGTTCAGCGCCAGGTACCTGCACACGCTTGATGAGCAGGCGCGCAACCGGGCCGCCAATCAAACCACCCAACACCAGGCCAAAGGTCGCTGACGCGATGGCCAGCTCAGACGCGGAGGCCACGCCATACTTCTCACTAAACACCGCCCCCCACGCCGCGCCAGTGCCGTGCCCGCCCGACAACGTGATCGAACCGGCGAGCAAGCCCATCAACGGGTCGAGCCCCAACGCTTTGGCCAAGGCGATGCCCATGGCGTTTTGCACCACTAAAAGCGCTGTCACGACCAGCAGGAAAACGCCCAGTACCCGGCCACCTTTCTTAAGGCTGGCAAAGTCCGCATTCAGGCCAATGGTGGCGAAAAACGCCAACATTAACGGGGCTTGCAATGAAGGGTCGAAGCGAACTTCGGTACCCGCCAGTGCACGCAGTGCCACCAGCAACGCGGCAACTAATAAACCACCGGCGACCGGCTCCGGAATACTGTAGGCGCGTAAAAAGCCGATGTGAGCCACCAACCAGCGCCCCAGCAGCAGCACCAGGGAGGCGGCGACCAGGGTTGAATAGACATCGAGTTGCAGCATCTGGGAGTTCTCTGAAGTGAACGAGGAGAATGGGCAGGCCAGAGTAGAGACAGCGGGACAGGTAAACAGCTACCCAATAATTATTACAGACTATTCCTACGCATTTAGCCACAGCGCTTACACCGTGGGTGGTTGCGCTGGATAAAAAAGCAGCCTGAACAAAAACGCCGATCATCACGGATCGGCGTTATCGTTAAACAGAGCGATTATAGTTGATTAGAAGGTCAGTAACACAGGACCTCCAAGGCGTGCCACTGTGTTACTTGGAAGCAGCCTAAAACCGAAAATCAATGCCATTACCACATTAATAATGCACCGGCTTGTAGACAAACGTTAAATACTTAGTCCGATTGTAATCAGGACTGCGTGGATTCAGGCTGAATGGATTTGTTTTTTGAACCCTCAACAGTACTATTCCTCGATTATAGCTTGCAATAGCGGCCGTGCGCGCAAGCGCAGGGTTAAAGCCTCGCTTTATAGCCTCGATCTCCAAGTCCTTCACAGCTTGCACAAACCCTTCAGGGGCGTAACGTGTGGAGGCGCCTACGGTTCCTTTGAATGCTTTTAGGGGCCTATCCCCAATGAGGTGATTAAAATTTTCAGCAAAAGAGATCCCACCTCTCCCCCCATTCCCGGAGTTACACATCAGGAGCCTGACCTTATCATATTTTGTTTTATCCGCAGGGTTAATGCCGGCTTTGTGCAACTCCCTTAATAGATCCATTGGCTTAGCTGGCTGACCGTTGATCACCCCGGACACCGGCGTATCATAGATACCCAGGACGCGTTTGTAGAGCGGGATATTTTCTCCGTGCAAGACAATATTCAGCCGAGTCAAACCACTCTTCGTCGTATTTTCAAATGTCAGTAATGACCCATCGATCACCGGCGTAAAGTTTGAAACAGTGTTGACCCTTGGAGGTACTTGGGTAGAAGCCGTATTGGCGGTGGCGGCGGCACGAGGATTGATAACCGTCGTCCGGACTGAGTTGACACCTGACGATATTCCTCTTGGGGCGCGCATCATTAGATTGCTGAAGCCCGTGGCAGGCTTCAAACCATTTACTGCGCTCTTGGCCACGGTTTTAGAGCCATTGAACAGTTTACTTCCCAAACGGCCGGTCAGTTTCGCAGCCTGAACGCCCCCTCTGCCCACAGGAAAGGCAAAACCAAAAATATCCGTCACCAATGAGAACTGGGCCGCGCCGGTGTTGCCGTTCTGTTTGAACTCCTCAAACGTATTCATGCCGGGAATATAGGCCTTTCTCATCCATTCCAATCGGGCAACGATAGCCTTTCGCTCGGTTTCAACACTGCTCTCTGCGCGCCAGAATTTTTTATCGAATACAAAATCGCCTATTGAACGAGAAATATAGTTAGCCATCGCTTGCTTGGTTTGACTAACGCTGACGGGTTTTCCGGATACAATCGGCTCAATACGAATATTATGCGATATCTTTCCGTCTTGCGGCTGACTGCCAACGCTGTAGGCGCTGTAATCAATATTTAACGGAATACCGTCGGTGAGATCACGAAAGGCCCCTGCCCCAAAGGTCTCATCTTGCCGGCGGGGCGTGTTGATATAAGGAAAGTTATTATCGATGTCATCGCGCTTTCGAAACACGCCTCGCAAAGGGAAATATTCATAGAGCGTAGCGTTATCTCGCACAGTTTTGCCATGGACTTTTATAATCACGCCCAGTCGTGCAGGCGAATCGGATTGCTTGCCCTCTACGAAAGCGGGTGGACTCTGCGGGTCTACTTGATGCAGCGCATAGATATCAATCTTGTTGGTTTGCAGCCTTTTTTGTTCTTCCAGCGGAAGCGTTGAAATGGTTTGCTCGATGGAATACTTCAGTGCAGCCAGCGCATTGTTTCGATACTTATCGAATTCTTTATCAAACTCCACCTTTGCTTTAGGCAACGCTGTTGCATTAGAAATATACTGACCGTGACCAATTTCAACCCCCACACCTTGGCCGGTTTTTTGTACCGAGCCCAGCTTATCTTCTATGTAGAGGTCCACCGCAGAGTGAAGTTGGCTATCGTCCGCCTCTTGGGTCGTGATGCGCGCAACGGGTGTGGTGTAATCATATTGACGGCCATACGTTTGTTTCAGAATCCGTAAGGCCGTCTCCTGCTGCGACGGAATAGGTTTAGTGAAAGCATCGGCGTGTTTAGTCGACTCTTCTATCACCTTATTGAAAGCGTCTACTGCAGTTGTGGCCTGTGCGGCGGAGTAAAGCCCGGTGTCATTTTTTTCAATAACCCCTTTAGTGACAGCCCAGTCGACAGCAGCATTCTCTTGCGCCTTGCCCTCGGCGAGCGCCGACTCCGGTGTAACCGACACGGTATTGCCGTAAATCATGACCTGCTCGAAGGTCATTCTGCGGCTTGCCCCCGGGCTATCCTGCTCTATGCGGGAAACAGCGGCGCTCAGGCTGGCCCAGGTATGGGAGCCGTATCGCAAGTCGCCAGGAAGTCCTTTTAGGAGGAACTCTGGCGCGGCGCCTGCCAACAGTAAATTCGCTGCAGCCGGGGCTATCTCGCGCTGGATTTTTTTGTGGGTTACCAAGTGGTCCACCAGGCGCGGGAAAATGGTGGCGGGTGTATGCCCCCAGTTGGCACTGCTTGCCAGATCAAATCCCGCCACGTGATTGCGCTTTGTGCCGGCGCCGGGGTCAAGGTCAAGCACCAAAGCAGCCAGCACCCGCTCATTGACGCTACTCGCAGGGGAAACATCGTTAAGCGAGGCTTCCAGTTTTTGGCCTAATGCCTGGGCCTCTGGGCTTGCGACTAAACGTGCAAGCATTGCCTCCGGATTGGACTGGCCTGGTCGCAACTGCGGGTCTATGGGGGTAATAAGGCCGCTGTTCTTCTGGGCAAACGCATTGAACAGCCCACCTTCCTTGGCCCCCAGAGCCTGGGTCTCTAAGCGGCTGATGTCTTGGATACCTGTTTTCTGCAGGTTACTTAGCGGTTGCGAGCGCGACATCAGGCCCCAGAAGTTGCCGTTTGCAGGAGGGGCCGGCAATGGGTTGTCGAGTACGGCGATCATGTTCGCCAGTTGCGCCAGATTTGTCGGCACAGACACGCCACTGTTGGAAAGGAAACCATGCAGGCTGGTTTGATCCTCCAGGCCCATGTCGTTGTAGTTGCTGAACGAGGAGTCGGGTTCAACCTCCATATCCGTGTCTTTTAAACGGGCTGAAATGTCGATCTTCGGGTCTTTCTTCGCCTCCTCATACACGGCACGCAACGCTACAAGAAGGTGGTGTTTATCGGCGGCATCGGCGAGCGTTTGTCGTTGGGTGCCCAGCGCTTGCGATGAACGCGCAACAACTTGCACCGGCGCCTCAAACGCTTTGCGTGCTTGCAGTTCTAAAGCACGCTGCTGGATTGCTGGGGCACGCAAAAGCGAACGTTCGCCATAGAACTGCTCAACGACCAAAAGAGGCGCATTTTTTTTATCGAGTTGGGTCAGGTCTATGAGTTTTCGGTGTCGCCCTAACAACAGCTTACCCACATGAAGTATCGGCCCCGAGACCTGCGCCCAGCCTGAACGGTCATGCTGGGAGAACGTCACCTCTTTGCCGTCAACCTTGGCCACTAGCTGCGCCTTTTCAGGGTCAAAGGTCAGCTGGGTCGGGTCCAAACGGTTCTCTTTTACCCAGGCGAGAAAATCCGGGCTTTGGAGCGCGTCATTGAAGTGGCGCCACCATTGTCCGAAGGTAGATCCGGCAGGCACAGGCACAGAGAGGTCCCTCCTGGCAACCCCTGTCAGCCCCGTCAAGAGCCCGTTGGCATACGAAACGGCCAGCTCGCTGTCACCCGCTTTGCGTGCCCTGTCGTCGTCATAACGGTCCAGCAGCGCCAACTGCTGGGCTTGCAAAGCGGCCTGGGTGCGGTCCATCGGCCGCCGCAAAGGGTTGTCGAGATCGTCGTCTGTAAAGCTTTTGCTGGCGGCGAGTGCTGTGGCGCGAGCCATGGCCGCCGCCCCAGTGAGCTCAGGGTTTTCTCCATAGAACTCGCCCACGCGCGCAAACGGCACACTGTTGGGCTTAAACGCCTTATCCGTGTGGATCGCGGACGCCTTGGGTGCGGCAACCTTTGCGGCAGCCCATATAGGCTGCGAGATGTAGGCCCATTCGGGGTTTTGCGCTTGAGTGAACGTCGTGAGTTTCCCATTGACGTTGGCCGAGAGTGTTCCGTCTTTGGGAGAGAAACTCGCCGTAGCCATTTCGATACCGTTTCTCTTAGCCCAGTCCACATATTCCGGGGCCTGGAACGCGGCATATAGTTGCTGCCACCAGCGACCAAACTCTGAGTTGGGGGAAATGTCCGCTATCTGGGCTTCAAGAGGCGTTTCACCTGCTCGTGCATACTTCAGCATTGCTCCATAACGAACGGCTAACTCGCTGTCGGCGGCGGCCTGCACGCCATAGTGTTGACGAGACTCAAGGAGCTCCTGGCGCTGCTGTTCAATCCCCGCCAGGCTCCTCAGGGCAGGCGGCCGCAATGGGTCATTGGGATCAAGCGGGACGAACGTCGGGGGGGTGCCGAATTGTGCAGCCCGGGCGTTAGCTTGGCTTGGGGTAATGTCGTGTTGCTCACCATAGAAGTCGGCAATGACTTCAAAGGGCGCCGTATCGGCACTGAAGGGAGGCTTGGCGCTCAGAGCCTGGATTTGAGGCGCGACGGTTATCGCAGCTTTCCATATAGGCCCGGACACCTGAGCCCAGCCGGAATTATCAGTTTGGGTAAATCGTATTAATTCGCCATTTTTCCTCGCAGAGAGGCCGCCATCTTGAGGGAAGACGGTCACCGTGGAAGGGTCAATACCAGTCTTGTTCGCCCAATCGAGATAGTCCTGGCTTTGGAGCGTGTTGTAGAAATGATGCCAGGCTTGGCCGAAACTGGATGCTTGGGGAATGCCCGACGTATAGACGCTGGCACGGTAGTGTCCGGCCCGCGCAGACAGCAAATCAGTGCGGTAGTAGCCCGCGAGCTCGATGTCGCCTGCTGCCATTGCCTGCTGTTTAGCATAATGCTGCTGATGGGCAGTGAGTGCGCCCTGCTGAGCCTCTAACGCCACCTGGGAGCGAGCAGCCAGCCGTCCTGGGGTGCTACTCGCCGCAAGCGGCGTAAATGTTCCAGTGCTACTTAACTCAGCCGCGCGGTTCAGAGCGTCTTGCGGGGACAGGTTGTGCCGCTCACCATAAAAGGCGGCAATGATTTCAGGGGGAGCAGCGTTGCTATTGAACGTAGAACCGGTGCGTATGGCATCAACACCGGGGGCTACAACCTTCGCGGCGTCCCAGATAAATGCGCAGACTTTGGCCCAGCCTGAATCATCGTGTTGGGTGAAGCTTGTCAGCTTGCCATTAACCAGCCCACTGAGGCTGCCGTCCACCGCGGAAAAAACGGCCGAGCTTCGATCAAAGCCTTTTTGTTGTGCCCAATCGACATAGGCCGGGTCTTGGAAGGCCGTGTAAAAGTGCTGCCACCAGGCCTTGAGCTCAGACGTCTGCGGCAACGCTATCTGCGTACCGGCAGGCGTGCTGCGCAGCCCATCCGCATAGTGGATGGCCAACATACCGTCACCCGTTTTTCGCGCAGCATATTCAGCGCGATACCGGGTGAGTGCATGGTGATGGAGCTTGAGGCTGTGCGGGGTGCGATCAGCGGGTTGCCTGGATGGATCATTGGGGTCGAGGGGTGCAAATGCTTTGCTTTGAAAAATCTGATCAGCCCGTGTTCGCGCCACTTGCGGTGTGACATCGAGCGGCTCGCCATAAAAGTCAGCAATCGCTTCGAAGGGGGCTGCATCGCGCTTGAACGTGCTGTCAGTGCTGATGGCGGTGGTATGCGGGGCAACGATTTCACTGGCGGCCCAGATGGGAGCCGCCACTTGTGTCCAGCCGGAGTCATCACCGGGCTGGAAACTCTTTTGCTGGCCATTGACCTGCCCACTGAGGCTGCCGTCTTTGGGCGAGTAGACCACCGTAGAGGTATCCAGCCCAATGTTCTTGGCCCATTCCTTATAGTCAGGGCTTTGGAACGTGTCGTAAAAGTGCCCCCACCAAGAAGTGAACGTCGCGTCTTTTGGCAGCTCACCCACAATCTCAGGAGTCTTCTGCGAAAGGCCTACGACCCGCGTCAACATTGGGCTGAAGATTTGCGCAAGCTCGCTGTCACCTGCGATTTGCGCCTGGGTCAACGCCGGGGGCTTGACGGTATCGATATCGCTCACGGTACCGGGCAAGGTCAGGGTTTGATCCGAATCTGCAAAAGAGCGCTTCAGGCGCGTTATTGCATGCTCGCGCAATGACAGTGGGGGGCGCGCCGGCTTGCCCTCGGGCGCCGATGCTTGTTGTTCAAGTTGCGGCATTGCCTGTGATTCTGGCCCCGTTACCGTCCGCCGGCTCGCCCCTCGGGCGGCAGTGCCCGCCTCTTGTTGAGACTTGCCAGCCTGCGATGGTTTTGCGGCTTCTTCAGGCTTTGCCAGAGCAGGCGTTTTCGGCACGTTATCAAGGGCATTCTGAATAAACGTCCTAGGGTATTGAGTAGAAATCATTGGCTTGACTACCGTGGAATAGGAAGGAGGAACAACTCTGAATGCTTGATTCACAGCCTCCCTGCTGATAATTCGCACAGGAGATAATTACCACTCCACACAGGCGACAAACGAGCTGGGTTTCTCGACTAAAGATGTCCTGCACCTGTCGCTTCAATGCTTTACCCCGTGCCCACGGGGTCACGCCTAAGGGTGTGGACACAGCTCCTACATAACCCTCAACAATTCCCTACTTCATGCGATAGGAAAAATAACACTCATACGTGCGATATGACGGTGCCCGCCTGCCAGCCTGTCATGTGGCATAGCCATACAACCCCGTATGTCGCAGTCACGCCAGCCCTGCACGCTTCACAACCAAACTTGCACGCCTGATGCGCTTCGCGGATAAAAAAGCAGCACAAACAAAAACGCCGATCATTGCTGATCGGCGTTTTCGTTAAATATGGAGCGGGAAACGAGACTCGAACTCGCGACCCCGACCTTGGCAAGGTCGTGCTCTACCAACTGAGCTATTCCCGCAAATGGCGTCCCCTAGGGGACTCGAACCCCTGTTACCGCCGTGAAAGGGCGGTGTCCTAGGCCACTAGACGAAGGGGACACGCTACTGAAACACATGGTGTGTATTTCAGTGCCCAGAGGCCTCATCCGAAGACTTGACCCTGGTTTCACTCAATGCCACCCGAGGGCAACACTGCTTAAAAATTGGAGCGGGAAACGAGACTCGAACTCGCGACCCCGACCTTGGCAAGGTCGTGCTCTACCAACTGAGCTATTCCCGCATATGGCGTCCCCTAGGGGACTCGAACCCCTGTTACCGCCGTGAAAGGGCGGTGTCCTAGGCCACTAGACGAAGGGGACACACGTACAACATTCACTCCCTACCGCGTTTCGCTGTGTGCTTTACGCTGTAAGTGGCGCGCATTCTATGGATGGATTGAAAGGTCGTCAACCCCCAAGGATAAATTTATTTAAATCAATGACTTCGCCGTGCTTTCCAGGCCTTTGCGGGCAGTGTGTCTGTCCAGGCTTTGACGCCTATATTCTGGCGTCCGACAAGGCGCTATAGTTCGCCCCGGCAAATGGTGGCAATGTGCATCCATGCGCTAAATGCTTACCTATATAGAAGAAACTACCTGGGCAACTGGTCGAACAGCCCTATCCGCCGGATGGCACAGTCACTACACTCCACAGCAAACCCTATAAAGAGGTCACACCGGTGACACCACTCATGATCACCCTGCTGGTAATAGCCGGGATCGTAATACTGATCGCCATTGGCTACATGAACCACGTGGTGGAAAACAACAAACTGGAAAAGCAGCGTACCGTGATCGAGCTTAACGATCGGCTGCGTCGTTGCGGTGAAATCACCGAGACATTCCCCGGCCAGTTGATGACCCCGAAGCTCAAACTGTTGTTGACCCGCCTGGAACTCAACGTCAACCAGCGCCTGTTGAACCTCAACAAGTCCAGCGCGGCGCTCAAGGCGCGTATCGCTGAATTGAACGCACTGATCGGCCAAGGCGAATCGATTCCGGTAGCCAACCCACCCGCGCCGATCCAGACCGAAGCCAAGGCCAAAGACGTGCGTTTTCTGCTTGAAGCCCTGCACGGCCAAGTCACGCGTGCCGCCCAGGACGGTTTTCTGCCGACCAACGAAGCCAAGCACTGGATCAAGGAAATTCGCCATATTCTGGTGCTGCTGCACATCGAGTTCTTCAACAACCTCGGTCAGCACGCTCTGCAACAAGGCCAGCCTGGCCAGGCGCGCCTGGCATTCGAGCGCGGCGTACAGTACTTGCGCAAACAGCCGGAGCCGGTGCTCTACAGTGCGCAATTGCAACTGCTGGAAAGCCAACTGGTCCGCGCCAACTCCACGGTGCTGACCAACAACCAGCCGGCTGACGACGAAGTCAATGAATTGACCGAAGGCCTGAAAGCCGTCGACGCCGACGCCGAATGGAAAAAGAAAGCCATCTACGACTGATCAGATGGGCTGTGGCAGACCGGGCTTGTTGTAGAGGCCGCCTCGCTGAAGTAAACGGGCGTGTCGTGGCGAGCGGGCTTGCCCCGCGTTGGGCTGCGCAGCAGCCCTGAAACCTGTCACTGCGGTTTACCTGGAAAAACGCAGGTACCTTACGGGGGCCGCTTCGCGCCCCAACGCGGGGCAAGCCCGCTCGCCACAGAACGCCTGCTCGCCATCACTTATTCATTCGCTACAGACAAACGCCTTGCCACAACATGCCATCACTTTGCACCTATCCCCCCGCCCCCGACTAGCGTAAAAAAGTGGCCCTCACTCCGTGAAGTTAGAGGCCTGCTATGCCTGTTGCCGTGATTGATGGACAACCGCTGCACTATGTCGACCAGGGCACCGGCCCGGTCGTCCTGCTGGGTTCAAGTTACCTGTGGGACCGCGACATGTGGGCCCCGCAAATTGAAGCCCTGTCGCAACAGTACCGCGTAATCGTTCCCGAGCTGTGGGGCCACGGTGAGTCCGGCCCGCTGCCGGCGCAAACTCAGTCCCTGGATGACCTCGCGCGCCAAACCCTGGCGTTGCTGGATCAGCTCGACATCGCGCAAATCAACCTGGTCGGCCTGTCTGTTGGCGGCATGTGGGGCGCGCGGCTGGCGCTACTGGCACCGGAGCGCATCAACAGCCTGGTAATGATGGACACCTACCTTGGTGCCGAACCCGAGGCCACACGCCAGTACTACTTCTCGCTGTTCAAGATGATCGAAGACGCCGGTGCGATCCCTGCGCCGTTGCTGGATGTGATCGCACCGATCTTTTTCCGCCCGGGCATCGACCGCGAATCAGCGCTGTACCAAGGTTATCGCCAGGCGCTGCAAGATTTCCCCAAGGAACGCCTGTTGCACAGCATCGTGCCCTTGGGCCGCTTGATCTTCAGCCGCGCGAGCATTCTGGACCAACTGCCCCGCCTGGACGCCGACACCACCTGGGTGATGTGCGGCGAGCAGGACAAGCCTCGGCCCCCCGCTGAATCCCAGGAAATGGCCGAACTGATTGGCTGCAGCCTGACGCTGATTCCAGAAGCGGGGCATATCGCCTCGCGGGAAAACCCAGACTTCGTCAATGAAGCGCTGTTGACCTTCCTCGCCAACCACGCCTGATCGCTCCCCTGCCCTTTGGTCGCGGCGGGCACGCTGCGATCAAAGGCGGAAGTGCCCGACCATACCCTTGAGCTCCGCGCCCAATTGCGCCAGCTGGATACTCGAGGCGGCATTGCCCTGCATGCTCAACGCCGATTGATCGGCGCTCGCCCGAATACAGGTGACGCTGCGGTTGATTTCTTCGGCCACCGAGCTTTGCTCCTCGGCTGCCGCGGCAATCTGCTGGTTCATCTGCTGGATCAATGACACCGCGGCCGCGATGCTGCCCAACGCGCTCTCGGTTTCCAGCGCATCACGGACCGCCAGCTTCACCAGTTCGCCACTCTGCTGGATCTGCTGCACCGACGACTGTGCCGCGCTGCGCAACGTACTCACCAGCCGCTCGATTTCCTCGGTCGATTGCTGCGTGCGCTTGGCCAGCGCCCGCACCTCATCGGCCACCACCGCAAACCCTCGACCTTGCTCGCCGGCGCGGGCGGCTTCGATCGCTGCGTTGAGGGCCAGCAAGTTGGTCTGCTCGGCCACGCTCTTGATCACGCTCAGCACGGTGCCGATGTTCTGGATTTCCGCGCTGAGGCTTTCGATACTGGCGCTGGCACTGCTGCTGGAGGTCGCGAGCAATTCAATCCGCTGCAGGCTCTGACGCACCACCTGCTGGCCGCTGTCGACCTTGTCATCGGCGGTCTGCGCGGCTTGCGCGGCCTCTTCGGCGTTGCGCGCCACGTCATGCACCGTGGCGGTCATCTGGTTCATCGCCGTGGCGACCTGCTCGGTCTCTTCCTTCTGGCTGCTGACTTCGACGTTGGTCTGCTCGGTGACGCTGGAGAGTGAATGCGCCGAACTCGCCAGTTGTTCGATGCCCGCCTGCAACCCGCTGACCATCTGGCTCAGGCCGCCGCCCATCTGTTGCATCGCCTGCATCAACTGGCCGATCTCATCACGGCGGCTGACTTCCATGCGCCCGCTCAGGTCACCGGCAGCAATCTGCTGGGCCACGGCGATCACACTGCGCAGCGGCGCCACGATCAGGCGTGTGATCACCCACGCCGCGATCAAACCCACCAACAGCGCCAAGGCTGACGAGCCGATGATCAGCAGCGCGCTTTTCTTCAATTGCGCCTGCATCGACTGGTCTTCAGCGTCATACGCCTGGTTGACCCGGCTGACCACTTGGTCGGCGCGGTCGTGCAATTGCTTGTAGACGACTTTTTCCTGGGCCAGCAGCCCGGTGTACTCGCCGAGTTTTTCGCTGAACGCGGCGATATGCCCGGACACTTCGTTGAGCACGGTCTGGTAACCCGCATCCTTGACCGAGGTTTTCAGCTGCTCGACCTGAGCCAAGGCCTGGTCGGCCTGCTCAATCTTGCCCTGCTCGGCGTTGTCTGCATCAGCCTTGCGACTCTGGTCCAGGCGCACCTGCGCTTCGTTCATCGCTTGCAACATCAACCGCGACACCTGGCCGACCTGCCCCGCCTGCTCGATAAACTCGGCGCCGTCCTTGCCCTGGCTTTCCTTGAGGCCATAGGCGCCATCGTCGGCCAGGCCCGCCTGCAGCACGTCAAGGTTATTGGCCACGCTGGACACCGACCAACTGGCCATTTCCAGGGCCAGGTCCTTGGTCTGGGTCAGCTCGACAAATTCATCGAACGCCTTGCGGTACGCGGCCAGCGCCTGCTCGACTTCGCTCATGACCGGCACATTGGCGGCAGATTGGGTTTTGAGGCTGGCGGCCAGGACGGCCAAAGCGTCGACGCTCTCGTGCAGGGCCTCGACGGCCTTGGGGTCGGCGTGCAGCGCATAGTCCTGCTCAATCAGACGCACTTTCAGCAGGCCACTGTTAAGCGAAGACATCGCCTTGAGGCCCTCAAAACGCTGGCCAACGGTTTGCAGGGACCACACGCCAATGGCCGCCACCAACGCCGTCAGCAGCAGCACCAAGGTGAAGCCCAAGCCCAGTTTTTTCGCCATACCGAGGTTGGCGAAACGTCGTTGCACGGCCGAAATCATTGCAGTTGAATCCTCTTGCAATGGCGGATGCCATCAAGCCAGGTTTCCATGTTGCGAGATTCGCAACGACGGGCTACCTGCACAAGACGCTGACGCCACAATAATGGCAAAAAGCTACATGTTCGTCGTTTTCAGAATGGTCGAGGTCGATCTGGCAGGACCCATGGCACGGAACAACGCCAACGCCCGCTGATCAGCAGCATAGGCCACATTGATACGCAGCCAGTCACTGTGTTCGCCCTTGGGGCTGAACAGCGCGCCGGGCGACAACAAAATGCACAGCCGCCGCGCGCACGCCTGCAACCGGGAGCGGTCGCCCACGCCAGGCCGAGCCCACACAAACATGCCCCCGGCGGGCACGGCAAACACCTCCCACTCCTCGTCTTCCAGCACCTGCAAGGTCGCTGCCATCTGCGTGTTCAAGCGCTTCCGCAGGCGCTGCACCCACTTGCGGTAGGTGCCGTTGGTCAACAGCGTAGTGACCACCGCTTCGGCAAACCGCGAGGTGCCGATGCCTGTCAGCGTCTTGAGCGTAGCCAGTTGCGTGATAATCGCCGCACTGGCGCTGAGATACCCCACCCGCAAGGCACTGCTGAGGGTTTTGGAAAAACTCGAAATATAGATCACCCGCCCCTCATGTGGCAGCGCGGACAGTCGTGTGCAACTGGCGTGCTGCAAATCGCCGTAGACGTCCTCTTCAACAATCAGGAAGTCTTCGCTGTGCGCCAACTCCAACAGGCGCTCGGCCACTCCGCGACACAAGCTGGTGCCGGTGGGGTTGTGATACAGGCAATTGATGAACAGGCACTTGGGCCGGTGGCTTTGCAGCAGCGTTTCCAGCACCCGGATGTCCGGGCCACCCACGGTACGCGGGACCTCCAGCAGCGTGACCCCGTGGCGCTCCAACTGACGATAGAGGTTGGCATAGCCCGGGGTCTCGACCACCACCGTGTCGCCAGACTTGAGTAGCGTGCGTATCAATAGGTCCTGAGCGTGGCTGGCGCCGTGGGTGGTGAGGATGCAATCAAGACGGGTGACCACCTTCCTCTGGGTCAGCCGTTTGAGCAGTTGCTCACGTAACGCCGGCAGCCCCAGCGGTGTGCTGTAGTTGAACAGGCCGGCGGTGTCGGTTCGGCTGATTTCGCGTATGGCGTAACAAATGTCATCGCTTTCACGCCAGGTGTCCGGCAACCAGCCGCAACCCAACTTCAACTCGCCCAACGGGCCATCCACATAGGCGCCCCAGCCGAGCTCCGCACCTTCATACCAGTGGCTTTCAACGCACAGCGGCGGCTGGGCCACCACATATCCCGAGCCCTGTTTTGACACCAACAGACCCTGAGCCACCATTCGCTCGAACGCCTCGATCACATTGGATTGGCTGAGCAGGTTGTCGAGGGCCAATTGCCGGATGGATGGCAAACGTGTGCCAGGGCTCGCCCCGCTCGTGCGAATCCATTGCGCCACCGCGCTGACGATTTGCTGCACTACCGGTACAAGGGCTTGTCGATCGATGCCTAAATCCATGAGCCACTCACTTCAACTGTCTGTTATTCAACCCCAAACAGTTAAGCACAGAAGCTTGACCCCGCCGGTCGCAAACTTTTATTAAAGTATTGATTTTATTAAGTTATTTACCTGCTGATACACATTCTGACGAGGCCTTGTGCCAGCCATGGAAACGCCCCACAGCGCTCCCTACCCTTTTCGAATAAGGAGTGGCGTGGTGTCTTAGATCGCGGTTGCGCCCCCGTCCACTGCCAGCGCCTGGCCTGTGGTGAACGCGGCACCGTCGCTGCACAGGTACAGCACGGCGCTGGCGATTTCCTCGACCTTGCCAATGCGCCCGACCGGGTGCATGGCCGCGGCAAACTCGGCCTTGCGCGGGTCGGCTTCATAGGCACGGCGGAACATATCCGTGTCGATCACCGCCGGGCACACCGCATTCACACGGATTTTCTTCTTCGCGTACTCAATGGCCGCCGATTTGGTCAGGCCGATCACGGCGTGTTTGGACGCAGCATAAATGCTCATCTTCGGCGCCGCCCCCAACCCCGCCACCGAGGCGGTGTTGACGATCGCCCCGCCGCCCTGGGCCAGCAGCAGCGGCAACTGATACTTCATGCACAGCCACACACCTTTGACGTTAACCCCCATGATGGCGTCGAACTCATCCAGGCTGCCGTCGGCCAGCTTGCCCTTTTCGATCTCGATCCCAGCGTTGTTGAAGGCATAGTCCAGGCGACCATAGGCGGCAACCGTCTGTGCCATCAACTGCTGCACGTCCGCTTCCTGCGTGACATTGCAGCGTACAAACAGCGCCTCGCCCCCGGCCTGCAAGATCTGCGCAACCGTGCCCTCGCCGCCTGCCACGTCCAGGTCGGCAACCACTACTTTCAAGCCTTCTGCGGCGAACGCCAGCGCGGTGGCGCGGCCAATACCGGCGGCGGCGCCGGTTACCAGGGCGACCTGGCCGGAAAACGTCATGCTCATGGGGGATGTCCTATGCAAGAAATAGCCGTGGCGCGAGTCTAGCCAACGCCAGCACCGGTGCGTCAGCACTATCAGAAGGCCAGTGAGCGCTGCATGAATGGCAGTGATAAGGCGCCCCGCGCCACTATCAGCCAGGCCTATCGGCGGGCATTCGCGCCCCTCGCATAACCTTGCCCTCAGGCCATTGCAGGTCTATCACTTAAGGTCCATTTCCAACGAGTCCTTGCCATGACTGCCCAGACCAACCGCCAGTTCCTGCTTGCCAAACGCCCGGTCGGCGCGGCCACGCGGGAGACCTTCACCTACCAGGAAGTGCCGGTGGGCACGCCTGGAGAAGGGCAAGTGCTGGTACATAATGAATACCTGTCCCTGGACCCGGCGATGCGCGGTTGGATGAACGAGGGCAAATCCTATATTCCGCCCGTCGGCATTGGTGAAGTGATGCGTGCGCTGGGCGTGGGCAAGGTGATTGCCTCCAACACCCCGAAATTTGCGGTCGGCGACTATGTAAACGGTGCGCTGGGGGTGCAGGATTATTTCCTCGGCGAGCCACGTGGCTTCTATAAGGTCGACCCGACACTCGCACCGCTGCCGCGCTACCTGTCTGCCCTCGGCATGACCGGCATGACGGCTTACTTCGCCCTGCTCGACACCGGCGCGCCCAAGGCTGGCGAAACCGTAGTGATCTCTGGCGCCGCCGGCGCGGTGGGCAGCATTGCCGGGCAAATTGCCAAGATCAAAGGTTGCCGCGTGGTGGGCATTGCCGGCGGCGCCGACAAGTGCAAGTTCCTGGTGGATGAATTGGGCTTTGACGCGGCCATCGACTACAAAAGCGAAGACGTGCCTGCCGCCCTCAAGCGCGAATGCCCCAAAGGCGTGAACGTGTATTTCGATAACGTCGGCGGCGACATTCTCGACGCCGTGCTCAGCCGTCTCGCGTTGAAGGCGCGGGTAGTGATCTGCGGTGCGATCAGCCAGTACAACAATAAAGAAGCGGTGAAAGGCCCAGCCAATTACTTGTCATTGCTGGTCAATCGCGCGCGGATGGAGGGGTTTGTGGTGATGGACCACGCGGCGAACTTTGCCGCAGCCGGGCAGGAAATGGCCGGCTGGATGGCGCAGGGCAAGCTCAAGAGCAAGGAAGATATCGTCGAGGGTCTGGAGACGTTCCCGGAAACGTTGATGAAGCTGTTCAACGGCGAGAACTTTGGGAAGTTGGTGTTGAAGGTCAGCTGACACACCACAAGACCTAATGTGGGTACGGTCAATGTGGGAGCTGGCTTGCCTGCGATGGCATCGGCTGGTTATGCCTGACACACCGAGGTGCTTGCATCACAGCGGTGCGGCGATCCGACAAGCCAGCTCCCACAGAAAAGCAGAGCACTGCAGTGCTGGCAGCTAAACTCGGTCAAAATTGTGGGAGCGGTCTTGCTCGCGAAGGCGGTGGATCAGTCAGCTCATGTGTAACTGACCCACCGCCTTCGCGAGCAAGCCCGCTCCCACAGTTGGATCTCGGTACATCAGACAGAGAGTGTGCTGCTGTGCTTTTGCCCTGCTTTTGCTTCAACCACTCAGGTCGGCTACTAGGCCGCCGTGCTCTTGCTTTTGATCTTAGGCGCCCCGTTAAACCACGCTGGCCGAACGCAGGCTTTGGAGCGGGGGTAAACCGGCAGGACGCCGGTTTAGCCGCGATGGGCCAAGGATGGCCCATGGCGGCGGCCCACGGTCCAAAGCCGGAGTGAGGGCACACCGAGCCTAAGCGAGGTGCCGAGTGGTGGGGCAAGAGCCCTTTTGGTTACTTTTGGGGCTCTTTTCCAAAAGTGACCCGCCGTAAGGGCGGAACCCATAGCCGCCATTACCGCAGCAACGGATATGTACTCAATCTACCTAACCCCATCACAGGCTCAGCGCACCACAAAGTGTTGCGCAGATCCCCATGCTGCGAACTGGGCGTTTCAGTTGCCATCACAGGCAAGCCAGCTCCCACACTTGACCGTGCCCACTTTCAATCACACTAATCAGGCGATCTCAGCAACCACTGCCGCCAACGCCTTCGCCGGATCCGCCGCCTGGCTGATCGGGCGACCGATAACCAAGTAATCCGAACCCGCGTCCAACGCCTGACGCGGCGTCAGAATGCGACGCTGATCGTCCTGCGCACTGCCCGCCGGGCGAATCCCCGGGGTCACCAGCTGCAACGACGGGTGCACGGCCTTCAGGGCCTGGGCTTCCAGCGCCGAACACACCAGACCATCAAGGCCAGCCTTCTGCGCCAAGGCCGCCAAGCGCAATACCTGCTCCTGAGGCTCGATATCCAAGCCGATGCCGGCCAAGTCTTCACGCTCCATGCTGGTCAGCACGGTCACACCAATCAGCAGCGGCTTCGGCCCGCTACGCTGTTCCAGCACTTCACGGCAGGCGCTCATCATGCGCAGGCCGCCGGAGCAGTGCACATTGACCATCCACACGCCCATTTCCGCAGCGGCTTTAACCGCCATCGCAGTGGTATTGGGGATGTCGTGGAATTTCAGGTCGAGGAATACTTCGAAACCTTTGTCACGCAGGGTGCCGACGATTTCGGCGGCGCAGCTGGTGAACAGTTCCTTGCCAACCTTGACCCGGCAAAGCGTGGGATCCAACTGGTCAGCTAGCTTCAGTGCGGCGTCACGAGTGGGGTAATCCAGGGCGACGATGATAGGAGTCTGGCAGACGGACATTGGAATAGGCTCTCAGGCAAGTCGAAATCGGCGCGGATTGTAGCGCAAGCGGCGCCGTTGCGGGATCCGATGATCGGTAAATACTGACCAACCGCGCTACGGCGACCATTTTAACCAAATGTGTCAAGGCTGATACATTCACGACATGCCCCCAACACGACCCGCCGCTAGCCTCGCGCACATGACCGCCCGCCCAGCACTTCCAGCCATGGAGCTGGGCGCCTATGCTGACAGCAACAACCAGGCAGATGATCGCACTATGCATACCCCTACCGTCTCTGTAAATGAAGAGCAAAACGGCGCGGTGATCGCCGAAGACAAGCGCTGGAGCACCCGTGCGCTGATCGTCGATGACGATGTACCGATTCGTGAATTGCTGATCGATTACCTGGCCCGCTTCAATATTCTCGCCATCGGCGTCACCGACGGCACCGCCATGCGCCAAGCCATGCAAGCCGAAACCTTTGATGTGGTGGTGCTCGACCTGATGTTGCCGGGCGAAGACGGCCTGTCACTGTGCCGCTGGCTGCGCGGCGAATCGGACATCCCGATCCTGATGCTCACCGCGCGCTGCGAACCCACCGACCGCATCATCGGCCTGGAACTGGGCGCCGATGACTACATGTCCAAACCCTTCGAACCGCGCGAGCTGGTGGCCCGCATCCAGACCATCCTGCGCCGGGTGCGCGATGACCGCACCGAGCAACGCGCCAATATTCGCTTCGACAATTGGCGCCTCAACAGCGTACTGCGCCAACTGGTGGCCGACGACGGCCTGGTAGTGCCGCTGTCCAACGCCGAGTTTCGTTTATTGTGGGTGTTTATCGAACGACCACGCCGCGTGCTGAGCCGCGAACAGCTGCTGGACGCTGCACGTGGCCGCTCCATCGAGGCGTTTGATCGCAGCATCGACTTGCTGGTGTCGCGCCTGCGCCAAAAGCTGGGGGATGACCCCAAAGCTCCGCAACTGATCAAAACTGTGCGGGGCGAAGGCTACCTGTTCGACGCGCGGGATATCGGCTGATGCGTGCCACCTTCAATACGCTGTTTGGCAGGCTGTTCGGCGTATTGCTGGTGGCCATTGTGCTGGCCCACGTGCTGGCATTCTTCTGGTTTCACCACTACGGCCCGCCACCGCCGCCGCCCCAGGAAACCTTCGTCGAGCAGCCGGACGGCACGATGAAGCCGCTGCCCAAGCATCATCGCCCCTGGTTCGGCGGCCCCGTGGTGCCGCTGACCTTTCAGTTTATCTCGCTGATTATCGCGGCCTGGTACGGTGCCAAACTGCTGAGCCGGCCGATCCAGCGCCTGAGCGCGGCGGCCGAACGCTTGAGCCTCGACCTCGACAGCCCGCCGCTCAGCGAGTCCGGGCCTCGCGAGGCGCGGCAGGCGGCGTCGACGTTCAACCTGATGCAAAAACGCATTCGCGAGCAAGTCAGCCAACGCGCACGCATGCTCGGCGCGGTCTCCCATGACCTGCGCACGCCGCTGTCACGCCTCAAGCTGCGCCTGGAGCAGATCGAAGACACCAAGCTGCAAGGCCAGATGCGCCAGGACTTGGATGACATGATCGGCATGCTCGATTCCACCCTGAGCTACCTGCACGAACAACGCACCAGCGAAACCCGGCACTGGCTCGACGTGCAGGCGCTGGTCGAATCCCTCAGCGAAAACGCCCAGGACCAAGGCTGCGATGTGCAGTTCGCCGGCAATTGCGCGCCCTTGCAGGTGCAGCCGATGGCGTTGCGCTCATGCCTCAACAACCTGATCGACAACGCCTTGCGCTACGCCGGTACCGCGCGAATAGAACTGGCGGACAGCCGCGAGGCCCTGGTCATCCGAGTGATCGACCACGGCCCGGGGATTGCCACGGACAAACGTGAGGCGGTGTTCGAGCCATTCTTTCGCCTGGAAGGTTCACGCAACCGCAACTCGGGCGGCGTCGGCCTGGGCATGACGATTTCCAAGGAAGCGGTGGAACGCCTCGGCGGCCGCCTGAACCTGGAGGAAACCCCAGGCGGCGGCTTGACCGCCGTGATGTGGTTGCCGAGGGCTTAGAGGGGTTTGTCTTCGCGACGGGCCTGAGCCTGGGTTGCACTCCAATCCGTCAGCAGGCTGTAGGCCACCGCGAGTAAGGTCGGGCCGATAAACAGGCCGATAAACCCAAAGGCGATCAACCCGCCAAACACGCCCAACAGTACAATCACCAGCGGCAAGTTGCCGCCGCGGCTGATCAGGTACGGCTTGAGCACGTTGTCCACGCCGCTAATGATGAACGTGCCCCACACGCCGAGGAATACCGCGTGGCTGTAGTCGCCCTTCCATGCCAGCCAGGCCGTGGCCGGGATCCACACCAGCGGCGGGCCCATGGGGATCAGGCTGAGCAGGAAGGTGACGATGCCCAGCACCAGCGCGCCCGGCACTCCGGCGATCAGGAAACCGATCAGCGCCAGCAACGCCTGGGCTGCGGCCGTACCGATCACGCCGTTAACCACGCGTTGCACGGTGCCGGCCACCAGTTCGATGTAGTAGCCAGCACGGTCGCCGATCAGGCGTTCCAGCAAGCGATGCACAAAGGTCGCCAGGCGCGGCCCGTCCCGGTAGAAGAAAAACACGAACACCAGGCTCAGGGTCAGCTCGAGAATACCGCCGCCGATCTGCGCACTGCGCGCCAGCAGCCAATTACCCACCTGCCCCAGGTACGGCTTGATGCTGACCATCAGCGCCGCGCCCTGTTGGTCGATGCTGTCCCAAGTAGCCACCAGGCGCTCACCAACAAACGGGATCGACCCCAACCAGGTGGGCGCGGCAGGCAATCCGTCGACCTGGATATCCTTGATCAGGCCCACGGCGTCGCGCACATGGTCGGCCAAGTTGAAGCCCAGCCACACCAGCGGCACCGCCACCAGCAACATCCAGCCCAAGGTCAGAATGCCCGCCGCCAAGGATTCCCGGCCACCCAACCAGCGGGTCAGTAAACGCATCAGCGGCCAACTGGCAAACGCCAGCACCGCCCCCCAGAACAGCGCCGACCAGAACGGCGCCATGACCCAGAAGCTGGCACCAAACAGCACCAGCAGCAGGATTTGCACCAGTAGGCGATCGTTATTGAGCATCGGGTATCTCGAGAAGAAGGCTGTAGGAAGAGAGCTTAGGCGAACGGCGCGGGTCCGTTCGCCCTGTAACGGTCAGCGTATCAGATGCAGGTGCAAACCCTTAGCGTCACCGGTGCCGGTTTCCAGGCGCGCGGCGCGCACACCGCTGTCGATCAGGCCCTGGCGCCAGGCTTCGGCGCTCGCCCCGGTCAAACTGATGCGCAAGGTAGCGTCGAGGTTCAGGCCACGGGAAATAAGGGTCAGCCAGGTGGCGTCAGGTTCGGCGCCGAGTGCCGGGAAGTCCAGTTCACCCGTGCTTTTCAACTCACGCAGCAGGGTGGCCGAGGTGGGCAGCACGTCTCCCAGCGGCGCACTGGCGTCAAGTTGTTCAACATGCAGATAGGCGCGACGGTTGCCGCGCGTGATGCCGTACAGCGCTACCAGAGAGTTATCCTGGGGCGCCGCGAGGCGTAACAGCAGGTATTCCTGCTGACCATCGGCGCCGACCAGCTTGGCGTTGCCGAACACTTCATTGGCCCACAGGCTGCTTTCACCGCAATCACGGGCCTGGCACCAGAACAATAACTGCGCGCCTTTGGCCTGCAACGCTTCGCGGGTCGCGGTAAACGCGGCGCTAGAGGTGTGCTCGGCGGGCAGTTCATAGGTAATGGCGGTGGCTTGGCCGCGCGCCGTGGCCTGGCCTTCGTAGCGCAGTTGGCCGCTGATTTTGCGGATCGCGCCCATCGGGTAGATGCGTTCCTTTTCTTCGGCAGGGCGGTAATCGACGATTTGCGCATCGACCTGGCGGGACACGGCCGGTAAATCCTGGCTTCCCGGCACGTCGGCGGCGAACACCAAGGGGCTGAAACAGCACAGCCCGAGGGCACGGATACATCCTTTACGCAGGCTCATCGCAGGGTTGAGCCATGGCCATTAGAGGTCGCAGCAGTGTTCATATCGTACATGGTTGACTCCCTTTCAATCCGCCCAGCCTCGGCAGTTGCCCACGCCAAGTCAAGGCGCGTGGAAGAACCGATTGAAACAGTCTGCAACAAGGATCGCGCCGGGCTCATCATTAAGGTGTAAATGATGGCCGCCCGGCAGTGTGTCCACCGTAAAAGGTAGCTGGGAAAGCAATTCGGAATGTTTCACCAGCATGCCGTCAGCCGCGACCACCAATTGTGTAGGGCAACCCACACGCCGCACGAAAGCCATCGCCTGTTCATCGGTCAGGCGCATCGGCGATGCCAAGGTCAGGCGACTGTCCGTACGCCAAGTGTAGCCACCCGGCACCGGCATCAAGCCGCGCTGGGCCAGCAGTTCAGCGGCTTCGCGGCTGACCGCCACCACGCCTTTCATGCGCGCTTCAACCGCCCGATCCAGCGTGTGGTAGACCGGTTTGCGCTTGTCCTGCAGGCTCAACTGCGCCTGCAACGCCATGCCCAGCCGCTCGGCGGCGTTCTCGCCTGGGGCGGTCGGCGGGATCACACCGTCGATCAACCCCAGGTGCGTGACCCGTTCCGGTAAGGCACCGGCCAGTACCATGGAAACGATGGCGCCGAGGGAATGGCCAAGTAATGCAAAACGTTTCCAACCCAGTTGTTCGGCGACTTGCAGCACATCAAAGACGTAATCCCAGAGGGAATAACCGGCGCCTACGGGGCGATGCGCCGAATGCCCATGGCCGGCCATGTCCAGCGCAACGATGCGCAAACCGCGCAGTTTCGGCGCCAACCGCGCAAAGCTGTTGGCGTTGTCCAGCCAGCCATGCAGGGCGATCACCGGCAGACCGTCTTCGGGGCCAAACAGATGCGCCGCCAACTCGATATGCGGCAGGCTCAGGCGAACCTCTTCGACCGGTGTGCTCATGCGCAACGGCGCTCGCGCGCTTCCCAGCGCGAGAACAGGTTCTTGATCAACGTCGCGGTGTCCTGAGGGCGCTCAAGCGGGAACATATGGCCGCCAGGCATGGTGAGCATCTCGCCCATGGGCAGGCGGTCGACGCCGCTGGCATGGTGACGCATCACCACCCGACTTTGACGGCCACGGACGACAGCCAGCGGCACCTTCAACTGGCGAACCTGGCCCGGGCTAGTGTGGGGCACGCCCCGGTAGATGCTGATTTCGGTGGCCGGATCAAAGCGCAGGCGCAGGCGATCACCCACCTGCTGCAGGCCATGTTGCAGGTAAGCATCAAAGCATTCCGGGTCGAAGCCGCGAAACAGCGTCTTGCCGGCGAAGTAACTGCGCGCGGCATCCAGGTCGGTGAACTCTTCACGGCGGCCCAAGGTGCGCCCGGCCGGGGTCAGGCGGTCGATAAAACCGAAGCGCTTGGCGGCACGGATAACCCAGCGATCGGCGCGGGTCAGCACCGGCGAATCGAGCATCACCACACCCCGGTACAACTGCGGGCAGCGCATGGCCGCGTGCAAATGCAATACGCCACCCAGGGAATGGCCCACGCCCCACACCGGTTCCGGCTGCAGTTCCAGATGGTGGATCAGCTCGTCCACCAGGTTCTGCCAGTTGTCGTCCACCGGAAACCTGGGGTCGTGACCGTGCTGCGGCAGGTGAGCCACTGCATATTCGGGGGCCAGGGCGGCAAACAACTTGCCGTAGGTGGCCGAAGGGAAGCCATTGGCGTGAGCGAAAAACACATGCTGCGACATACCGGACTCATCTACAAAAACAGAAGTTGATTGTCACCATGCCCGGCGGTTACAGCAATGACTGTAACCGCCAGGAATGATGACACTCACGCCACGCCTATCGCGCCGGCGGGTTCTCGCCCAAAGGCACCACGGCCATGGTCAGGCGCGATACGCAGCTGGCTTTGCCATCGTCGCTGGTCAAGCGAATGTCCCACACCTGGGTCGTGCGGCCGATATGGATCGCCCGCGCCACCGCCGTGACCCGCCCGCTGCGCACACCGCGCAGGTGGTTGGCGTTGACCTCCAGGCCCACGCAATAGAACTTGCTGGCATCAATACACAGGTAAGCCGCCATGGAGCCGACGCTTTCGGCCAGCACCACCGACGCGCCGCCGTGCAGCAGGCCGTAGGGTTGATGGGTGCGATGGTCGACCACCATGCTGGCGGTCAGGGATTGGTCGTCGAAGCTTTCGAAACGGATATCCAGCAGCTCACCAATGGTGTTTTTCTGGATCGCGTTGAGTTGCTCGATATTCGGTTGGGTGCGCCACAGGCTCATGCGATTGTCCTTGTTAGTTTTATTACGGCCCTAATCCTGCCACAGAATGGATTCGCTGCGCGCGCTCCAACGCTGGAATTGGGCACCGTAGGTCGACTCGATCACCGTGCGTTTGATCTTCAGGGTCGGCGTCAGAAAGCCGTTTTCCACCGCCCAACTGTCTTTTACCACCACCAGTTGACGCAAGCGCTCATGCTTATCCAGCGCCTGGTTGACCTGTTCCAGCCAGCGTTCGAGGCTGCTGCGCAACGCGTGTCGGTCTTGAGGCCCGGCGGATAAAACGCACAAGCCGATCGGCGCACTCAGGCCATCACCGACCACGCATACTTGCTCGATGCGTGCATGTTCGGCCAGGCGATTTTCAATCGGCGCCGGGGCCACGTATTTGCCCTTGCTGGTCTTGAAGATTTCCTTGAGCCGTCCGGTCAGGCGCAGGCGGCCGTCGGCATCCTGCTCGCCCTTGTCGCCGGTGCGCAGGAAACCATCGTCGGTGAGGGTTTCGGCGGTTTTCTGCGGGTCTTTGAAGTAACCGAGCATGGTCGCGCCGCTGCGCACTTGCACTTCACCCGATGCGTCGATGCGCACTTCAACCCCAGGGCACGGCAGGCCGATCCAGCCGAGCGTCTGCTGGCCGGGGCGACAGACGTGGGAATAGCCGCAGCTTTCGGTCATGCCGTACACCTCCAGCACGTCCAGCCCCAGGCGCTGATACCAGCGCAGCAAGGCCTCGGGCACAGGCGCCGCACCGGACAGCGCAATGCGCAGCGCATCCAGCCCCAAACCCGCGAGGACTTTATGGCCGACGCGTTTGCCGATAAACGGCAGGCCCAACAGGGTGTCTAGGCGCTTTTGCGGGATCTTGCTGTAGACGCCCATCTGGAACTTGGTCCAGATTCGCGGCACGCCGAACAGCGCCGTCGGTCTCGCCCTCTGCAAATCGGTTAGAAAGGTGTCGAGGCTCTCGGCAAAAAACACGGTTTGCCCAGTGTAGATCGACGCCAGCTCCACAAACATCCGCTCCGCCACATGGCACAGCGGCAGGTAAGACAGCAGGCGGTCGCCCTCCCCCAGGCCAAACAACTCAGTGCCACGGGTGGCAGCAAAGCCCAAGGCGCCGAAGGTTTGCATCACGCCTTTGGGCAAGCCGGTGGTGCCGGAGGTATAGACGATGGTGGCCAGGCTGGAGGCGGCAGGTTCGGGGTTGTCCTGGATCGGCGAGCAGGCTTGCAGATCGGCCCAGCGGTAATCGAAGTCACCGGCCGGGTACAGCGGCAGGCTGATGGTCGGCAACCCGTTCGGGATACCCGGCGCCATGTCCGGCCAGTCATCCAGCTTGCCGATCAGCGCCAGCGCCGCCTCGGAATGGGTCAGCACATGGGCGACGGAGTCGGCGGTGAGGTTGGGGTAGAGCGGCACCGACACATGCCCGGCCATCCAGATCGCCAGGTCTGCGATGATCCAGTGCGCGCAGTTTTTCGAGATCAGCGCAATGTGTGAGCCTGCCGGCAGCTCACGGGCACGCAGCCACTGCGCGGCGCAGCGGGCCTGGTGGCCGACCTCGCCCCAGGTGAGGGTCTGCACTTCGCCGCCGCCGGTGGGCTGCACCAGAAAGGGCTTGCGCGGGTGTCGCGCTTCACGTTCGAAGAAGACCTGCAACGGCAAACGAAAAGCGACAGGCATGGGACGCGCTCCTTTGTGATCCGATGATAGCCAACCAAGCACTTGCTTGGTTGACTATATAGCACACACGAAGCGGCGATCTATCCTATGGGGTAGGTATCTTTTTACAGGTTGAGTGATGGGGTTGTTTTGGGGTCGCTGGGGGCATATCCGTTATTTGGGTAACGACTGCTATTGGTTCCGCTCTTACAGCGGGTCACTTTTGGAAAAGAGCCCCAAAAGTAACCAAAAGGGCTCTTGCCCCACCACTCGGCACCTCGCCTAGGCTCGGTGTGCCCTCACTCCGGCTTTGGACCGTGGGCCGCCGCCATGGGCCATCCTTGGCCCATCGCGGCTAAACCGGCGTCCTGCCGGTTTACCCACGCTCCAAAGCCTGCGTTCGGCCAGCGTGGTTTAACGGGGCGCCTAAGATCAAGATCAAAAGCAGATCAAAAGCAAGAGCACGGCGGCCTAGTAGCCGACCTGAGTGGTTAGATCGAAAGCAAGCCGAGGCGGCCTGAAAGCCGACCTGATCTTGGAGGCTGAACTCAATCTAATGTGGGAGCTGGCTTGCCTGCGATGGCATCAACTCTGTGTACCTGATACACCGAGGTGTCTGCATCGCAGGCAAGCCAGCTCCCACAGAAAAGCAGATCTGCTTCTGCTGTGCTTCTGATGTGCTTTTGCCCTGCTTTTGCTTCAACCACTCAGGTCGGCTACTAGGCCGCCGTGCTCTTGCTTTTGATCTTGATCTTGATCTTGATCTGAGGCGCCCCGTTAACCACGATGGCCGAACGCAGGCTTGAATCCGTGGGTAACCCGGCAGGACGCCGGGTTAGCCACGATGGGCCAAGGATGGCCCATGGCGGCGGCCCACGGATTCAAGCCGGAGTGAGGGCATGCCGAGCCTAGGCGAGGCACCGAGTGGTGGGGCAAGAGCCCTTTTGGTTACTTTTGGCTGGGCCGGCATTCCGGGCTCTTTTCCAAAAGTGACCCGCCGTAAGGGCGGAACCCTACGAAGCCGTTACCGCAGCAACGGATATGTACTCAATCTACCTAAGACCAAACGCAACACAAAGAGCTGCATAGATACCTCCAACCCTACGGGTTCTTCACACTCACCAAGCTCATCAACCCCGCCAGCGGAAAATCCCCTTCAAGCTCCGCCAGGCTGGCGGTATACATCGGTTGCGGCTGCCGCAGATGGCCATGCTGCAAAAAGCTGATCAGGCTGCCAACCAAGGGCTGGTGGCTGACCAGCAGCACATTGTCATCAGTGTCGAGTTTTTCCAGCACCTGCACCGGGTTGCTGTCCGGCGTCAGCCACGCCACGGTGCGAATGTCCGGCTCAAAACCCAACACATCACGCACCAGGTGCGCAGTTTGCTGCGCACGCACATACGGGCTGGCGAAGATGGCACTGATCGGCAACCCGATCAGCTGCGCGGCACTGCGCAACACTTCGCCGCGGCCATGCTCAGTGAGGTTGCGCTCGGCGTCGGTGCGCGCATGCCCTTCGGCTTCACCGTGACGCAAAACCCACAGCTTCACAGTTTCGGCTCTTCATCACGCACCGGGTGCGGCGCCGGCGGCACGCTGTGGGCAGCCTCACCTTCGGGTGCGCGCGGCGTCGGCCAATCGGCGAACGGCCAAGGTTTTTGCTCGGTGTGGAAGCTACCGAAACGGCCGATCTGCGCAAGAAACTGGCTGAGACTGTCACCAAAGTTCATCAGGCCCAGGTTCGGCGCGCCGTAGATCAGGCGATACACCAACTGCACCACCACCAGCGCGCCAAGCAGGAACTGCGCGACTTGCCACACCAGGGCAAACACCAGCATCCACAGGACACGCAGGAGAATGGACTCATATTTAGGGGCCGCTTTCGGATCGTTCATGGCGCGTTCCTCAGTTGAAACCACTGGTGGAAATAAAGTCGACATCGGTTTTCGGTTCGGCGCGCATCAGCAACTCGATGACCTGATTCAAGGTGCGCCCTTCAAACAGAATCGCATGCAGCCCGGCGACCAGCGGCATGTACACACCGACTTCCTGGGCCTTGGCCTTCAACACTTTAAGGGTGTTGACGCCCTCGGCAACTTCGCCCAGGCGCGTCACCGCGTCTTCCAGGCTCAGGCCCTGGCCCAGGGCGAAACCCACCTGATAGTTGCGGCTTTTGGGCGACGAGCAGGTCACGATCAAGTCGCCAACGCCCGCCAGCCCCAGAAAAGTCATCGGGTTAGCGCCCTGGTTCACCGCAAAGCGGGTCATCTCCGCCAAGGCGCGGGTGATCAGCATGCTCTTGGTGTTTTCACCCATGCCCAAGGCCACGGCCATGCCGGCGATGATCGCGTAGACGTTTTTCAACGCCCCGCCCAGTTCGACGCCAAAGCGATCGCTGCTGGCGTAGACGCGGAAGGTGCGGCCATGCAGCACTGCCTGGACGCGCTCACACAATTCATCATCTTCACTGGCGACCACGGTAGCCGTCAGCGCGTGCTCGGCGACTTCTCGCGCCAGGTTCGGCCCGGACAGCACGCCAATGCGCGCCTGGGGGGCGATCTCTTCGAGGATTTCGCTCATCAGCTTAAAGGTGTGCGCCTCGATGCCTTTGGTCAGGCTGACCAGCAGCTTGCCCGCCAGGCGTTCGGCATGGGGTGCCAGCACCGAACGCAAGGCGCTGGAAGGCAGCGCGACGAAGCACAGGTCACACTCATTGAGCGTAGTCAGCAAGTCTGTGACCGGCTCCACAGCCGCATGGATCTTGATGCCTTTAAGGTAACGGGGGTTTTCACGGTGAACGCGGATGGCCTCGGCCTGCTCGGGATCGCGCATCCATTGGCGCACCGCGTGGCCGTTTTCGGCCAGCAGGTTTGCCACGGCGGTACCAAAACTTCCGCCTCCCAGGACCGCAATAGGGCGCTGTTCAGTCATATGCAATCCGTTAATCCATACCAGTGGCGATGCCGGCATTATACGGGGCGACCCGCTTGCGGCCAGCCCCCATGACAATTCACACGCTTGTCGGAAAATGCCAGGTTTGTGTGAAGTAATTGCAAGGGCGACGACTGGCAAATGGCCCCACCTCAGTTAACATGGGCGGCTATCCGCAATTATCAAGGCTGTACCGTGTATCTGGGCCCTCCTCCTCGCTCATCTGTGTTGTTGATGCTGCTTTGCAGCGCGTCTGCATTGGCCGATGACCTGTTCCTCGACAGCCAGCCGCTGCCCCAGGTACTGACGGCCACACGCCTCAAGCAATCGGCGGCCGCCGTGCCCGGCAGCATGACCGTGATCGACAGCGAGTTGATCAAGGCCAGCGGCGCGCGAGACATCGCCGAGTTGCTGCGGCTGGTGCCGGGGATGATGGTCGGCTACACCACCGGCAACCAGGCTGCGGTGAACTACCACGGCACCAGTGCCAGCGATGCGCGGCGCATGCAGGTGTTGATCGACGGGCGCTCGGTGTATCGCGCAGGCCTGGCCACAGTGGACTGGAGTGATATCCCAGTGGCCATGGAAGACATCGAACGTATCGAGGTGTTTCGCGGCCCCAACACCGTCAGCTATGGCGCCAATGCGTTGATGGCGGTGGTCAATATCCTCACACGCTCACCGTCCAACAGCCACGGCTCGCGGGTCAAAGTGGTGCGTGGCGAACGCGGCATCAATGACTTCTATGCCAGCCAGGGCATGGGCTGGGAAACCGGTGACTTGCGCCTGTCGATGTCCGGGCAACAGGACGATGGTTTTGACAGCGATAAGGTCGGTGCCGACCGCCGGGACGGCCGCCGCCTCAGCCGTTTCAGCTTGGCCGTGAGCCAGACCCTGAACGCGCAGCAGAGCATCGATGTGCAACTCGACGCCAAAGAAGGCAGCAATCAGCGCCCTTATACCTACACCCCGGTATTCGCCGGGATTACCGAAGGTGGCACCAATTCCGACGTGACGGCCAAGGACTATGCCGGCTCCGTGCGCTGGAACGTCGAGTTCAACCCCGAACACAGCCTGTATATCCAGGGCTCAGCCCAGCAATGGGACCGCCAACAGATCTGGAAAGCCTGTGACGCCAAGGTGTCGTTCAGCCCGGAACTGACCCAGCTGTGGCAGCTCAACCCCAACTATGCCGAGCAGTTGGCCCGGCATATGAACACCTACACGCCCGGCAATCCGCCGCCAGGCAGTAGCGCCGAGCGGGCGCTGGCCGAGCAAGTGCTGCAGCAATGGGGTGGCGACGGCAAAAACCCTGTCTGCGGCAATATCGACCAAAGCACTCGCGAGAGTCGCTACGACCTCGAGATCCAGGACACTCTCAGCCTGTCCGACAGCCTGCGCCTGGTCAGCGGCATGAATTACCGTTACGACCGCGCCGACTCCGACACCTACTTCAACGGCACCCTCGACGACACCACCTGGCGCCTGTTCGGCCACCTGGAATGGCGCGCCAGCGAACACTGGCTGCTGCAAGGCGGCGCGATGTACGAAGACACCCACTTGAGCGGCAACTCGCTGACGCCGCGGGTGGCGGTCAATTACCTGATCAACCCGCGCCACGGCCTGCGCGCGGTGTATTCCGAGGCGATTCGCTCGCCGGACATGTTCGAGAACAACGTCAACTGGAGCTATCGCGTCACCAATCTCAGCTCGCCGACCTACGGACAAAACTCCGGGCAATATTTTGTGGTAACACGCGGGCCCGGGAACCTCGATAAAGAGTTGATGCGTTCGCGCGAGCTGGGCTACAACGGCTTCTTTGCCGACCTTGGGCTGAATGTCGACGTGAAACTGTTCTACGACGAAATCACCGACATGATCAGCTCGCCGCTGCGCAACAACCAATACATTGCCAGCAATGCCAACAGCTCGCGGTTTACCGGTGCCGAATCACAGTTCGACTGGCGTATGAGCAACGCCGACCGCCTGCGGCTGACCTATGCTTACGTCGACGCCACCGCCAGTAACCCCAAGGACAAAGCGCAAACTGCACGCAACAGCGGCTCGGCCGGCTGGTTGCGCGAATGGGGCCACGGCTGGTCGA
The DNA here is from genome assembly GCF_022648765.1 of Pseudomonas sp. ArH3a. Taxonomy (NCBI): domain Bacteria; kingdom Pseudomonadati; phylum Pseudomonadota; class Gammaproteobacteria; order Pseudomonadales; family Pseudomonadaceae; genus Pseudomonas; species Pseudomonas sp. ArH3a. Next base: position 2,382,976 of record NZ_CP080330.1, on the reverse strand, counting down.
GCGCGCTGTTCTACTATGGCGACGACGCACTCAACCACTATCGCTTCGAACGGGTCGACCTGCGGGTGGCCAAGCGCATTGCCCTGGGCAAAGCCAACGTGGAGCTGGCCGGTATGTTGCAACAACGCCTGGATAACCAGCCGACCACTTGGGCCGACAACAACTACGACAGTCGCCACGTCCTCTACTTCAGCGCGGAGTTAGAGTTCTGACATGGGCGATCAGTCACGGATGACCCTCCTTTATGTTGCACGGCTGTGGCGGCGCGGCGTGCTGTTGGCGTGCCTGCTGCTGACTGCGCCGGCCTGGAGCGCCGACATTCTGCTGACCGCCGCCGAAGACGGTGCCGGTATGCACGCCTTTACCCAGGCCCTTGCCCAGCAGCGCCCCGAAGACCATGTGACCTTCACCCCGCTCAAAGACCTGCCGCCCCCCAGTGAGTTGCCTGCCAACACCCGTCTGATCCTGCTCGACCTGCCGGGTCTCGATTGGCGCCTGCAGGATGCCCAGGGCCCGCCGACCTTGGTGCTGCGCATCAGCCGCCTGCAAGCCCGGCAGCGCCTGGGCAACGCTCACCCAGCAAAAATCAGCCTGTTGTGGAGCGATCCCCCTCTTGAGCGTCAACTGAAACTGATCGCCGATATCCTGCCCCAAGCCCAACGCATCGGCGTGCTCTACGGCGTCGACAGTGAGTTCCTGCTGCAGGAGTTGCGCCAGTACGCAGCGCCTATGGGGCTGGAGATTGTGCCGCAGCGCTGGGACAACATTAATGACAGCCGCCCGCTGCAAAACCTGCTCAAGAGCAGTGACGTGCTGCTCGGCCTCGATGACCCGCGGCTCTACAACCCGAAAACCGTGAAGAACCTGTTGCTCAGCAGTTACGCCCAACAACTGCCGCTGGTGGGGCCCAACGCCGGGTTCGTCAAGGCCGGCAGCCTGGCCAGCACTTACAGCGACCAGGCCGACTGGCTCAATGTACTCGGCCGACTGTTAGACCATCCGCCGGCCAGTTGGCCGCGCACGTTGTACCCGGAACACTTCAAAGTCGTGGGCAACCCGCAAGTCGCACGCTCACTGGGGATCGAACAGGTTGACGAAGTCGCCGTCGCCGCCCGATTGGCCGAAGGAGAAAAACGTCCATGACCTTGCGTCGTCGTTGGGACATCAACACCCGCACCCAGCTCATCACCCTGGGCCCGGCGCTGTTGCTGACCTTGCTGTTGATCAGCTTTTTCACCTTCGTGCGAATCCAGGACCTGCGCCAGGAACTGGACCACACCGGCCAACTGATCGCCAACCAATTGGCCCCCGCCACCGAGTACGGCGTGATTTCCGGCAACAACGACGTGCTCGAGAGCCTGCTGCGCGCAACATTGGCCACGCCCCATGTGCGCTTTCTGGAGATTCAGGACAGCACCGAGCAAGTCCTGGTGTACGTCGAACAGCCGTCGGAAAATCACGACCGCTCACTGTCGATGAAAGTCTACCAAGCCCCCATTCGCTTGCAGCATATCCAACTGGGTAACGACTTTTTCCAGGACAACCTCAACGAACCCAAGGCGCCGCACGCGGATTACCTGGGCCGGGTGATTGTCGGCATGTCCAATGACGCGTTCAGTCAGCGCCAACAGGAGATCCTGTTCAAGGCCGGCATCCTCGCCTTGTTCGCCCTGCTATTTACCTTCCTGCTCGCACGGCGCCTGGCCGCCAGCCTGTCGCAGCCGATCAGCGCCATGGGCCATGCGGTGAAGGCCATCCAGCAAGGTGATTACAAAACGCCACTGCCGATTGTCGACGACTCGGAACTGGGTGACCTGTCGCGGCATATCAATAACCTCGCCGAGGGCCTCAACCAGGCCAGCCGTGAGCAGCACCAGGCCATGGCCCAGTTGATCCAGACGCGCGAGGAAGCCGAACGGGCGAACAATGCCAAGTCGGACTTCCTGGCGATGATGAGCCACGAGTTGCGCACACCCATGAACGGCGTGCTGGGCATGTTGCAACTGCTGGAAACCACCGAGATGACCGAGGAGCAGACCGAGTACGCGGCGCTGGCCAGCGAGTCCACCGAGCATTTGCTCAAGGTGATCAACGACATCCTCGATTTCTCACGCATCGAACGCGCCGCACTGGAGCTGGAACATATCCCGTTCAACCTCGCGGACCTGATCAGCAGTTGCGCCCTGGCCTTCCAGCACAACGCCCAGCAACGCGGGCTGGCGCTGGAGCTGCCGATTCCGCAGGGCATGGACGCCCTGCGCGTACAGGGCGACCCCACGCGTATCCGGCAGATCCTGGTGAACCTGATCGGCAACGCGCTGAAGTTCACCGAACACGGCACGGTGACTGTCGAGCCTCACTGGCAAACCCTCGACCACGAGTTAGTGTGGTTCACCTGCACCGTGCGCGACAGCGGCATCGGGATTTCCGCCGAGCGCTTGGAACTGATGTTCGACGCGTTCCAGCAGGCCGACAGTTCCATTTCAAGACGTTACGGCGGCACCGGGCTGGGCTTGCCGATCGCACGCACCCTGGCCGAACGCATGGGCGGCACGCTGCGCGCCCAAAGTGAGGAAGGCCGAGGCTCGGTGTTTACCCTGGAAATTCCACTGGCCATCGATCAGCAAAGCCTGCCGACGATTGCCCCGCACGCCGAAGGCAAAAGCAGCGCCGGCGATGGCCGCCACGTGCTGCTGGTAGAAGACAACCCGGTCAACCGCACCGTGGTCGAAGCCATGCTACGCAGCCTGGGCTTTGAAGTGAGCCTGGCTACCGACGGCGCCGAGGCCATCCGCAGTGCCGAGAGCCTGATTTTTACCGCGATCCTGATGGATTGCCGCCTGCCGTTAATCGACGGCTACGAGGCCACAAGGCAAATTCGCCAACTGCCCGGCTGCGCCGATCTGCCTATTATTGCCTTGACCGCCAATGCGTTGCAGGGCGATCGCGAAGCCTGCATGGCAGCCGGAATGAACGATTACCTGGCCAAGCCGTTCAAACGCACGGATTTGCAGCAAATCCTGCAACGCTGGGTGCAATAGCGCTGGGCCATCAACCAACTGCGACTGGCGTGAAAGACGAAAGTGCGGCAGTCTTAGGCACCCGAACGGGCCCATAAACAGGCCCGGTTTAAAATTTCAGTGAACAAGTGTACATTCAGTACCTTATCGCTGTGACTTTCACTACAACGCAATAGTCTATGTGTAGGCTGCCGACATGAGGCATGAACGCTTCATTCGGTTCGGGAAGATTTGCCCTACCCTGCCGCATGGGATTATTGAGGAGCTCGCATGACCAAACAAAACGCCTTTACTCGGGAAGACCTGCTGCGCTGCAGTCGCGGTGAGCTGTTCGGCCCAGGTAACGCGCAACTGCCCGCCCCTAACATGCTGATGGTGGATCGCATCACCCATATCAGCGAAGAAGGTGGCAAGTACGGCAAAGGTGAATTGGTCGCCGAGCTGGATATCACCCCTGACCTGTGGTTCTTCGCCTGCCATTTCGAAGGCGACCCTGTCATGCCGGGCTGCCTGGGCCTTGACGCCATGTGGCAACTGGTTGGCTTCTACCTGGGCTGGCAAGGTCTGCCAGGCCGCGGTCGCGCCCTGGGTTCAGGCGAAGTGAAGTTCTTTGGCCAGGTCTTGCCAACCGCCAAGAAAGTCACTTACAACATTCAAATCAAGCGCGTCCTCAAGGGCAAGCTGAACCTCGCTATCGCCGACGGTTCGGTGACTGTCGACGGTCGCGAGATCTATACTGCCGAAGGCCTTCGGGTCGGCGTATTCACTTCCACTGACAACTTTTAAGGGTTATCCGCATGCGCCGCGTCGTTATCACTGGTCTGGGCATTGTTTCTTGCCTGGGCAATGACAAAGAGACCGTCACCGCTAACCTGCGTGCAAGTCGCCCTGGCATCCGCTTCAACCCGGAATATGCCGAAATGGGTCTGCGTAGCCAGGTTTCCGGCTCCATCGACCTGCCCCTCGAAGAACTGATCGATCGCAAGATCTATCGCTTCGTCGGCCACGCTGCCGCCTACGCTTACTTGGCCATGAAAGACGCCATCGCCGACTCCGGCCTGAGCGAAGACCAGGTTTCGAACGTACGCACCGGCCTGATCGCCGGCTCCGGCGGCGCATCGACCCTCAACCAGATGGAAGCGCTGGACATCCTGCGCGAAAAAGGCGTGAAGCGCGTTGGCCCGTACCGTGTCACACGGACCATGGGCAGCACCGTTTCGGCCTGCCTGGCCACGCCGTTCCAGATCAAGGGCGTGAACTACTCGATCTCCTCGGCGTGCGCCACCAGTGCTCACTGCATCGGTACTGCCGTTGAGCAGATCCAGTTGGGTAAGCAGGACATCGTGTTTGCCGGCGGCGGTGAAGAAGAGCATTGGAGCCAATCGTTCCTGTTCGACGCCATGGGCGCGCTGTCCACCCAGTACAACGAAACCCCGGAGAAGGCCTCCCGCGCCTACGACGCCAAGCGTGACGGTTTCGTCATCGCCGGCGGTGGCGGCATGGTGGTGGTCGAGGAGCTGGAACACGCTCTGGCCCGTGGTGCGAAGATCTACGCGGAAATCGTCGGTTACGGCGCGACTTCCGACGGCTACGACATGGTTGCGCCAAGCGGCGAAGGCGCCATCCGTTGCATGCAGATGGCGATGTCCACCGTGGATACCCCAATCGACTACCTGAACACCCACGGCACCTCGACTCCGGTCGGCGACGCCAAGGAAATGGAAGGTGTGCGTGCGGTATTCGGCGACAAAGCCCCGGCCATCAGCTCCACCAAGAGCCTGTCCGGTCACTCCCTGGGCGCCGCCGGCGTTCACGAAGCGATCTACTGCCTGCTGATGATGGAAGGCAACTTCATGGCCGGTTCGGCCAATATCGAAGAGATCGACCCGGTCGTTGCCGATATGCCGATCCTGACCAAGACCGTTGAAAACGTCAAAATCGACACCGTGATGAGCAACAGCTTCGGCTTCGGTGGCACTAACGCTACCTTGGTGCTGAAACGCTGGCAGGGCAAGTAAGCCCCGCAAGTTGATCACATGAAAAAGCCCCCGACTGGTTCGGGGCTTTTTTATGGGGGGGCGGATTTGACACCGAGTCGCCCTCATCGCAGGCAAGCCAGCTCCCACATTTGACGGTGTTCACAAATCAAACTGTGGGAGCTGGCTTGCCTGCGATGGCGTCAACTCGCTTGCACGCCCTACACCGAAAACCGCGCCACCATGGTATTCAGGTCCACCGCCAACCGCGACAATTCCTGGCTCGCCGCACTGGTCTGGTTCGCCCCGGTCGAGGACTGGTGCGCCAAATCGCGAATATTCATCAAATTGCGATCCACCTCCCGCGCCACCGCCGCCTGCTGTTCCGACGCACTGGCAATCACCAGGTTGCGCTCGTTGATCAGCGCAAACGCCGAGGCAATCTCCTCCAGCGCCGTGCCCGCCGACTTGGCGATATCCAGCGTGGAACGCGCCCGCGTATTGCTCTGCTGCATCGAACTGACGGCTTGATCGGTGCCCTGCTGAATCCCGCTGATCATCTGCTCGATTTCCTGGGTCGACTGCTGCGTGCGATGGGCCAAGGCCCGCACTTCATCCGCCACCACCGCAAACCCACGTCCGGCATCCCCAGCGCGTGCCGCTTCAATCGCCGCATTCAGCGCCAGCAGGTTAGTCTGCTCGGCTATCGAGCGAATCACATCCAGCACTTTGCTGATGCCATACACCTTCTGCGCCAGCGCCTCGACCTGGGTCGCATTGGCCGTCACATCCGTGGCCAACGCCTCAATCGACGCCACCGTCTGGTGCACTTGCTCACGCCCACGCTGGGCAATGCGGTCAGATTCGCGGGACGCCTGTGACGTTGCCACCGCATTACTCGCCACCTCTTCCACCGCCGCCGTCATCTGGTTAACCGCCGTGGCCGCCTGCTCGATTTCCTGATTCTGCTGGTGCAGGCCACGGGTAGCGTCCTCAGTCACGCAACTGAGTTCTTCGGACGCCGAGGCCAATTGGTTCGAGGATTCGGCAATGCGCCGGATGGTGTCACGCAGGTTCTCCTGCATGCCTTTGAGCGCCTGTTGCAAACGCGCCGGCTCATCGTTGCCGGTCACACTGATCTCACCGGTCAGGTCGCCACCGGCAACGCCCTGGGCAACTTTCAGCGACTGCGCCAGCGGCAGTACGATGCTGCGGGTCAGCCACACCGCCAACCCGACGGTGATCAACGCAGTCAGTACGATCATGACGATCACCCACGTACGCGACTGAGTAAACACACTTTGCGCCAGGCTGGCGGCCTGATTGGCACTGGCCTTGTTCAAGGCGACCAGGTCATGCAGCGTCCTGGACATCGCATCGGCGAGTTGATTCATCTCGCCGTTGACGATCTTGATTGCATCCTCCAGCTGATTAGCCTTGGAGAGCCCCATGACCAGGTCCTGACGCTGCAGGTATTGCTGCTCTTCGGCCTTGAAGCGATCAAACAGCGTGCGCTCTTCGGGCAGCACGATCAGCCCTTCATAGAGCGTCTTCGCGTGATGCAGGCCATTCTTGAGGTCGGTGAGTTTCTGCTCGTTCTGCGCGAGCGCCTGCGAGTCACGGTTGACCAGCAAACGCAGGGTCAGCGCGCGAATCCGCAGCAGGTCCTGGTTCATCTCCCCCACCGCCATCACGCTGGGCAGCCAGTTATTTTCTACCTGATCCGACTGATGGCGCATATTAGCCATTTGCAACAGGGCGAAGCCGCCCAAGGCGAACACCATCAACGCCAGCACGCCAAAGCCCAAGCCGGCACGGGGGGCGATATTCAGACTGCGGATACTACTCATTGCCGGGATTCCTTCCAAATGCGCTGCATCCACCTGCAGCGGGGCATCCTGAAAGGTATCGGCCCCTGCTCACATTTGCGTAAGACGAAAAGGCGATATCAATGTGCCTGCTCATCGCGAGTGGATTTCGGCAGAGTCGCCAGGAAGTTATCGCGTGCCACCTTGCGGGCTATCGCTTCGGGCAGTGCATCGAGAAACGGATCAAAGCGATGCATTTCCTTACCGAGCTTGTTGAAGCGCCCTACAACGTCCGAACCCACCATAAAGCGCTCCGGGAAACGCTCTACCAGCTTTAACCACTCAGGCCTTGGCTTACCCGCGTCAACGAGCAAGTACGGCGTGAGCATGCTCCAGGACAGGTCGATGTACAGGTTGGGATACGCCTCCAACAGGCGGCTCAAGGTCGGCAGTAGAAAGTCCATCTGCACCTGATGGCGGTGGATCTCCTTGCTGGTACCGGCGTGGGCCCAGATAAAGCGGGTGTGCGGGTGGTTGCGCAGCGATTCTTCCACCTCCGGCAGGTACAGCGGGTTGCGCTCGCGTTTGGAGGTGATATTGGAATGCAGCAGCACCGGCAGGTCGTTTTCGGCGGCAAGGTGATAGATGCGCTTCATGGCTTCGTTGTTGGCACGTGGGGTATCGCCGGCGGTCAAGGCCGTGAGGTCGTCATGGCGCGTGAACACTTCGCCGATGCCCTGCCACAACCCAGGATTGAGATCGAGCATGCGCTGGATATGCGCGGCAGAGTTCTTGTCGTTAGGGTTGAAACCGGACAGAAACGGATGGAAATGCTGACGCTGCTCAGGTGTGAGCTTGTTCAGCGCAGCCGCGACGATCACATCGGTGGCGCTGTACCAATAGGCGTCGGCATCGTCACCGGCGTAGTAACGCGGGCGCTTGGGTTCATCTTCGTGCCATTTTTTGGCCACGGGAATGCCAGAAATCATCACGTGTTCGATGCGAGCGTCGGCCATGGCCTTGAGCAACTTATCCATGCCCGCCGTTTCCTGAAAGAAATCCACGTAATGCAGGTGCGCGTCGCTGTAGGCATAGTCGCGGGCTTGCGCAGCAAGGCTACTGGCGGCGAGTAACAGGGCCAGACTCAGGCGATTCCAGGGCACGGTAAACCTCGATATAGGCTAATACGGGTAGACCTTGCGGCATGTGCCGGGGTTCATCAGCCAAAAAAACGCGGAACACCTAAGTGCCAGCATGCTCTATAACTGCATGACCTTCATCCCGCCAACCTGTGAGGTTCACCATGCCTGTTACCGTCAACACCCTGAACCACGATAACTTTCGCCACAGCGTGAATATCAACAACCACGAACTGTTCACTGACCTGCCCAAGAGCCTGGGCGGCGACGACTCGGCGCCCTCCCCGCACGACTATTTCGATGCCGCCCTGGCATCGTGCAAAGCCTTGACCGTCAAGCTCTACGCCCAGAAAAAAAGCATCCCGCTGACCGGCGTGACCGTGGAAGTCACCCACGACAGTACCGAGGAGCAAAAAGGCAAGTACAAGCTCAGCGTCAAGCTGACCCTCAAAGGCGTGCTCACTGACGAGCAGCGCGACGAGCTGCACCGCGTGGCAGATCGCTGCCCGGTGCACAAGCTGATGACCACGGCTGAGGTCACTATCGAGACGAAATTGTCGGAAGGCGCCTTCAGCCAATAGCGCCAACGCCCTGTCGAGCGGGTTATGCTCACTGCCATCTAACCCGCTCAGACAGGGACGCACCATGACCACCCTCACCGTGATTCGCCCACGCGCCGAAGAGGTTGAAGGCCAGCCGATCCTACGCCCGCTGCCCTCGCGCGAATGCCGCAGCGTCGGGCCTTTTGTGTTTTTCGACCATATGTTGCTCACCCGCTATACAGCCGGCACTGGCATGAACATCCGCCAGCATCCGCATATCGGGCTGTCCACGCTGACCTATCTGTTTGAGGGCGCACTGCAACATAAGGACAGCCTCGGCTCGGACCAGGTGGTGCACGCCGGTGACGTCAGCTGGATGACCGCCGGCAGTGCCATCGCCCACGTCGAGCGAACGCCCGAGGCGCTCAAGGCCGCAGGTTTCAGCCTGCATGGCCTGCAAGTATGGCTGGCCTCGCCTAAGGATCACGAGACCGGGCCAGGGCATTACAGCCATCACTCGGCGGCGAGTTTGCCGGTCAGCGACAATTTGGGCGTGCAGATCCGCCTGATCGCAGGCTCTGGTTTCTGCCTCAAATCGCCGGTGCCAGTGCTGTCGCCAACACTGTATGCCGAAGTGCGGATGCAGACGGCCACGACCCTGCTGATCCCGGATGAGCACGAGGAACGCGCGGTGTATGTGCTGGAGGGTGAAGCGCAGTTGGATGGCGAGGCGTTGGAGGTGCATAGCCTGGCGGTATTGCCTGCGGGGCAGGAAATGACGCTGTTTGCTGAAAGCGATTGCCATCTGGTGGTGTTTGGCGGCGCGCCGCTGGATGGGCCACGGCGGATCAATTGGAACTTCGTGGCGAGCGACGCGGCCATGATCGAACAAGCGCGGCAGCGTTGGGCGGCTGGGGATTGGCCGACGGTGCCGGGCGAAACTGAAAGGATTGAGTTGCCTGTGAAATAGCTTTGGATGATCGTTCCCACGCTCTGCGTGGGAACGCAGCCCGTGACGCTCCGCGTCACAAAGAGCAGACGCAGAGCGTCTAGCCAGGCATTCCCACGCGGAGCGTGGGAACGATCACATGGTCAGCCCTTGAACACTTCATCCAGCAAGTTATGCATCGACTGGAACGCCCGCGCAGCGGTCTTCGCGTCGTACATCATCTTGCCCGGCACATTGGCGTGCGGGTCGGTGAAGGAATGCACCGCACCGCCGTAGCTCAGCAACTGCCAATCCACACCGGCTGCGTTCATTTCATCTTCAAACGCCGGCAGCTGTTCTTTGGGCACCAATGGGTCGGACGCGCCGTGCAGCACCAACACCGAGCCCTTGACGTTCTTCGCGCCAACCGGGTTCTGCGTGTCGATAGTGCCGTGGAACGATACGGCAGCCTTCAAGGGCGCGCCGGTACGCGCAAGCTCCAGCGAGCAGAAACCGCCAAAGCAGAAGCCGAAGGTCGCCAGCTTGGAGGCGTCCACGGCCGCTTCGGTTTGGCTTTGCAGTTGCTCAAACGCTGCCTGCATACGCTTGATCAGTACCGGGTTGTCATTCTTCAACGGCATCATCGCCGCGCCCGCTTCATCGCCATTTGAGGGGCGTACGGTTTGCCCGTACAGGTCGGCGATCAGCACCACGTAGCCCTTGGCGGCAACGCTTTTGGCGATGTCTTCGGCACCCGCACTCACACCCATCCAGTTCGGCGCCATCAGCAGGCCCGGCAGCGGGCCTTTGTGGCTGGCATCGAAGGCCAGGCGACTTTCATAAGACTGGCCATCAATCTGATAGACCACGGAACGTACTGTGACTTGGCTCATCATTTACTCCAGTTGGGATGCGTTAAACAAAAAAAACCCGCCGAAGCGGGTTTTTCTACAACGGTGTTAAACCGACAGTTCAACCAACAGCTTGTTCAGTCGGCGCACGTAAGCGGCCGGGTCTTTCAAGCTGTCCCCAGCGGCCAGGGCCGCCTGATCGAAGAGGATGTGCGACAGGTCGCCAAAACGCTCTTCGCTTTGCTCGCCGTCAAGTTTCTCGATCAGCGGGTGAGCCGGGTTGAATTCGAAGATCGGCTTGGAATCCGGAACCTTCTGACCGCTGGCTTCGAGGATCTGACGCATCTGCATGCCCAAGTCCTGCTCGCCGATGGCCAGAATCGCAGGGGAGTCGGTCAGACGGTGCGAAACCCGCACTTCGCTGACCGCATCGCCCAAGGCTGTCTTGATCCGCTCAACCAGACCTTCTTTGGCCTTGGCGACTTCTTCGGCTTCTTTCTTCTCTTCTTCGGAGTCCAGGTTACCCAGGTCCAGGTCACCACGGGCTACGTCGACGAAGGTCTTGCCGTCGAACTCGCTGAGGTAGCTCATCAGCCACTCATCGATACGGTCCGTCAGCAGCAGCACTTCGATGCCTTTCTTGCGGAAGACTTCCAGGTGCGGGCTGTCTTTGACGGCTTCGTATTTCTCGCCGGTCAGGTAGTAGATCTTGTCCTGACCTTCCTTAGCGCGGGCCAGGTACTCGGCCAGGGAGACGATTTGCTCCGCATCGCTGCCTTGAGTCGAGGCAAACCGCAGCAAGCCGGCGATTTTTTCCTTGTTGGCAAAGTCTTCCGCCGGGCCTTCTTTCATGACCTGACCGAAGTTTTTCCAGAAACCCTTGTATTGCTCAGGCTCGTTCTTCGCCAGTTTTTCCAGCATGTCGAGCACGCGCTTGGTCAGCGCCGACTTCATGGAGTCGATGATCGGGTCTTTCTGCAGGATTTCCCGCGACACGTTCAGCGACAGGTCGTTGGAGTCGACCACGCCTTTGATGAAGCGCAGGTACAGCGGCAGGAAGGACTCCGCCTGATCCATCACGAACACACGCTGCACGTACAGCTTCAGGCCTTTAGGCGCTTCACGCTGGTACAGGTCGAACGGAGCACGCGCCGGTACGTAGAGCAGCGAGCTGTATTCCAGCTTGCCTTCGACCTTGTTGTGGCTCCAGCTCAGCGGGTTTTCGTAATCGTGAGCGATGTGCTTGTAGAACTCCTGGTATTCCTCATCCTTCACCTCGGTGCGAGGGCGCGTCCACAGGGCGCTGGCGCGGTTGACCACTTCCCATTCCAGGGCAGGCTGCTCTTCGCCTTCAGGGGCTGCTTGTTCTTTCGGCAGCTCGATCGGCAGTGCAATGTGGTCGGAGTACTTCTTGATGATGTTGCGCAGACGCCAGCCATCGGCGAATTCATCTTCAGCGGATTTGAGGTGCAGCACGATGCGGGTGCCACGGTCAGCCTTATCGATGGTGGCGATTTCGAACTCGCCTTCACCTTTGGACGACCAGTGCACGCCTTCGCTGGCGTCGAGGCCGGCGCGACGGCTGAATACTTCTACCTTGTCGGCGACGATGAAGGCCGAGTAGAAGCCCACACCGAATTGACCGATCAGGTGCGAATCTTTCTTCTGGTCGCCCGACAGGTTCTTCATGAAATCGGCGGTGCCGGATTTGGCGATGGTACCCAGGTGGGTGATCGCGTCTTCACGGCTCATGCCGATGCCGTTATCTTCGAGGGTGACGGTTTTGGCGTCTTTATCGAAGCTCACACGGATTTTCAGCTCGGCGCCACCTTCCAGCAACTCAGGCTTGGAGAGGGCTTCGAAACGTAATTTGTCGACAGCGTCAGAGGCGTTCGAGATCAATTCGCGAAGGAAGATTTCCTTGTTGGAATACAGCGAATGGATCATGAGGTGCAGCAGTTGCTTCACCTCGGTCTGGAAGCCCAGGGTTTCCTTTTGAGTTTCCACACTCATGGTCATCAAACTCCAATTGGATGGCAGTGGCCGCGCCCTTGAGGGTTGGCGGCGGGTTGTCATCAAAGTTGGGGGCTAAGACCAGGATTTCAAGGGCGCGCCGATTCCTCAATTTTGAAATGTGCACGGGCGGTGGCAATCGGTTCGGCCGGGGTGCTTTGCCAGGCGGTGATCGCCACATTGGCAACCCGGCGGCCTTGGCGCCACACCTGGCATTTGGCGTAAGTGTCGCGGAACTGCCCGGCGCGCAGGTAATCCAGGGAAAAGTCGATGATTTTCGGCAGGCCCGGCGCACCGGTAAATACCAGCAAATGTAACGCCGCCGACAGCTCCATGAAGCCGGCAATCACCCCTCCGTGCAGCGCCGGCAATATCGGGTTACCAATGTTGTCCTTGTTGGCCGGCAGGCGGAACAGCAATTCATCGCCCAAACGCGTGCATTCGATGCCGATCAGCTTGGCGTAGGGCACAAGGTTGAGCAGAGCCTCGTAGTCACCGCGCTCATGGGCCTGTTCGAGACGGGTTTTGAATCGATGTGTCATGCCTGCTCTCCCTTGATCGTGCTGCCCAATCCTTGTGCGCCCTTAAGGCGCTTGCCCATGCGCATGAACGTGCCTACCACATGGGCAATGGGCTGTTGCGGGTCATCCTGATAGGCGAAACCACGGGTGAAAATCACGTCGGTGGTGACCCGGTAGCACTGCGCAAAGCCATACACCGGTTTGTGCGGCTCGGCGGGATGCATGTAGTCGATACGCAGGTCCAGGGTCGGGCATACCTCGAACTCGGGCAATACGCACAACGTGGCCATGCCGCAGGCGGTGTCCATCAAAGAGGTCAGCGCGCCACCGTGAATCACGCCGGTTTGCGGGTCGCCGACGATAGAGGGCGCGTAAGGCAGCAGCAGCGTGATGCCCTCCAAGCCTGCTGCATGAACGGTAATGCCCAGCACCTGACAATGGCGCAGAGCCGAAACAAAGCGCGTGGCGCGCTCCTGCAAGGGATTTTCGGTCATGTGTACAGACTCTTATTAGTGTTGACGGGTGGAGTATGGGATGACGGGTGAAAGTTCCTTGAGGGCCGTGTTTTATATATCTTTGAAACAAAAGGAACTAATGCTGGCTGCCCAAGCTCGAAAGGCCAGTAGATATCTTCAATAAGGAGAAACACCCAATGCGCAAGACTTTAGCTATTTCCATGATGCTCGCCGCTGCCCTCGGCCTCGCTGCCTGCGATAAAAAATCCGAAGACAAAGCCCAAGATGCAGCTTCGCATTCTGAGCAAGCTCAGAAAGACATGGCCAAAGCTCAGGATAAAGTGAACGACGCTGCGAAAGAAAACGCCGATGCTGCCAAAGCTCAGGCTGAATCGAACGCTGCCGCCGCGAAAGAAGCAGCACCTGCCACACCAGCAGAACCTGCCAAGCAATAATCGCCTGGCTATTGCTGCAAAAAAGCCCGCTTATATAGCGGGCTTTTCTTTGTCTGCTGTTTTATCCGTGGCAAAAAAGTTGGACTAACCTTGCGGCCCGAGTGAAGACACCGTTTCTTTAGCCACTTCCGATACCGGCATGTCGGTCGGGGTATATACCATCACTTGCAATACGTCGGAATGAAACTCTCGGCGATACAGCACCACTACGACGCCGCTGCTCATCAACATGAACAACCACGGGCTGACAAACCAAGCCAGCATGGTCATGCCGAAGTAATAAGCACGCAGCCCAAAGTTGAATTGGTTGGCCGCCATGGAAATCACCCGCGCCGCCCGCAGGGCAAATGCCTTGCGCTCCTGCTCCGACACATGGCGCTCACCGATCATCGGCGCCGACCCCACCAGCACCGCCGCAAAGTTGTATTGGCGCATGCACCAGCTGAACGTGAAGAAGGCGTAGACGAACACCAGCGCCAGGCACAGCAGTTTGATTTCCGACATGCCCTGAGAGGCTTGCTGCACCATGGGTATGTCCGCCAGCAACGACACCGCCCGCTCGGAAGCGCCCAGTACGGTGAGAATACCGGCGAGGATGATCAGCGTGCTGGAGGCGAAAAACGAGGCGTTGCGCTCCAGGTTGCCGACCACGCTGGCGTCGGCAATACGGTTATCGCGCAGCAGCATGCGGCGCATCCAGTCTTCACGATACAGGTGCAGCACGCTGGCCAGGCACGCGGTGTCACGGGCTTTCCAGGTGGCGTAACGGGTGTAACCGCCCCAGCACAGGACGAACCACAGCGCGGCAAGCAGGTGTATCTGGTTGGTTTCGACGAACGACATGCGGGTCCTTAGACACAGTGGATGGGGACGAACGTGGTTCAACATGTGGAGGCTGGCTTGCCTGCGACGGCGTCTGTGCAGTCACTACCGCGCCGTCTGGTCCGCCGCTGTCGCAGGCAAGCCTGACCCCACATTGACCGAACTCCAACTTTAGAGGGTTGTAGTCATACACGCATAAAAAATGCCCCGTATCGATTGATACGGGGCATTTCGGTACAGCCCAGAAGCTACGTTAAGCGATGGCTTCGCTACGCTTGCCGAGCATACGGTCAACCAACACGGCAACGGCCAACGTCATCACCGACGGTACCAGCCACGCCAGGCCTTGCTCGCTCAGCGGCAGGTGCGCCAGTTGGGTCGGCATCCAATCCGCCAGGCCCGCGCCCTTGAGTGCATCGATGCAGCCAAAGATGAACGACACCAGCATCACCGGACCAACGATACGGCCCTGCTCCAGCCAGAAGTCTTTGCAGAAGCTCAGCGCCACCAACACGATGCACGGCGGGTAGATCGCCGTGAGCACCGGGATCGAGAAGGCAATCAGCTTGGTCAGGCCCAGGTTGGACACGAACAACGAGAACAGCGCCAGGATTACGACCAGTGTCTTGTAGGACAGCGGCAGGATTTTGCTGAAGTACTCGGCACAGGCGCAGGTCAGGCCCACGGCGGTTACCAGGCACGCCAGGGAGATCAGCACGGCGAGGAAGCCGCTGCCCAGGGAGCCGAAGGTGTGTTGCACGTAAGCGTGCAGCACGGCGGCGCCGTTACCGGCACCGGCGGCCACGGCATGGCTGCCAGAACCCAGACGGAAGAGGCTGATGTACACCAGCGCCAGGCCCACGCCGGCAATCAGCCCAGCAATGATCGCGTAACGGGTGATCAACTGTGGCGATTCAACACCACGGGAACGGATAGCATTGACGATGACGATACCGAACACCAGCGCGCCCAGGGTATCCATGGTCAGGTAGCCATTGATAAAGCCTTGGGAAAACGGTGCGGCGACGTATTCCGGCGTGGCAACGCCGATGTCACCGGCCGGCAAGGCAAACGCGGCGATACCGAGGATCGCCAAGGCGATGATTTTCAGCGGTGCCAGGAAGCGACCGACGGTGTCCAGCAGGCGGCCCGGGTACAGAGAAACAAAGAACACCACCAGAAAATACACCGAGCTGTAGAGGAACAGCGCCAGCGGGCTTTCGCCGGTCAGCGGCGCCAGGCCCACTTCAAACGAAACGGTCGCGGTACGCGGGGTGGCGAATAGCGGCCCTACCGCCAAGTACGCCGCCGCCGCGAGCAGGCCGCCGGCGATCTTGCCGATCGGGCTGCTCAGCGCGTCCATACCGCCGCCGACCTTGGCCAGGGCGATCACAGTGACCACCGGCAGACCGACCGCGGTGATCAGGAAGCCCAGCGCCGCCATCCAGACATGAGGCCCGGACTGCAAACCAACGATAGGCGGAAAGATGATGTTGCCGGCGCCCACGAACAGGGCAAAAGTCATAAAGCCTAACGCCAGGACATCCTGGCTTTTCAACACTTTCATTTGAGGAAATACCACACTACTGAATCGGAATTTAGAGAGGGATTCCCTATGGATGAGGGAACTGCTGCCGGTCCTTATGGGGACCGACCGGTCTAGCGCGCGGCTTCCTTTTGAGATGCGGGCGCATAAAGAGGCGGCTAGCCTAACGAATTTGGGCGACAAACGCACTGTTGCGGGGCGAACTGTCCGATAAGCGACATCCAAATGTCGCATTTTCATACTTAAATTTGGCAATACAGACCCATGTGGGAGCTGGCTTGCCTGCGATGCGGGCGACTCGGTCCATCAGGCAAACCGCGTCGATGCTATCGCAGGTAAGCCAACTCCCACAGGTGGACGGGGCATCCAATCTGATGAGAATACCCAGAATGCACAAAGGCCACCCGAAGGTGGCCTTTGCTTGGTAAAGCGTCAGCTAAGCGCGAGGCTTACTTGACAGCCCAACCGGTCAGCTCGGACAAAGCCTTGCCGATGTCTGCCAGCGAACGCACGGTTTTAACGCCTGCGTCTTCAAGGGCAGCAAACTTCTCGTCTGCAGTGCCTTTGCCGCCAGAGATGATTGCGCCAGCATGGCCCATGCGCTTGCCCGCAGGGGCAGTCACACCAGCGATGTAGGAAACAACTGGCTTGGTCACGTGGGCCTTGATGTAGGCAGCCGCTTCTTCTTCAGCCGAACCGCCGATCTCACCGATCATTACGATCGCTTCGGTCTTCGGGTCTTCCTGGAACAGCTTCAGGATGTCGATGAAGTTGGAGCCTGGGATCGGGTCACCGCCGATGCCGACGCAAGTCGACTGACCGAAACCGGCGTCAGTAGTTTGCTTAACAGCTTCGTAAGTCAGGGTGCCGGAACGCGAAACGATACCGACTTTACCTGGCAAGTGAATGTGACCTGGCATGATGCCGATCTTGCATTCGCCTGGGGTGATCACGCCTGGGCAGTTAGGGCCGATCAGGGTAACACCCAGCTCGTCGCACTTAACTTTAGCGTCCAGCATGTCCAGGGTAGGAATGCCTTCGGTGATGCAAACGATCAGCTTGATGCCGCCGAATGCTGCTTCCAGGATGGAGTCCTTGCAGAAAGGAGCTGGAACGTAGATCACGCTGGCAGTGGCGCCAGTGGTTTCTACTGCTTCTTTCACGGTGTTGAACACTGGCAGGCCCAGGTGCTCGGTGCCGCCTTTGCCCGGAGTAACGCCACCCACCATCTTGGTGCCGTATTCGATGGCTTGCTGGGTGTGGAAACTACCTTGCGAACCGGTAATACCCTGGCAGATAACTTTGGTGTCTTTATTGATCAGGACGCTCATTATTTGCCCTCCGCAGCTTTGACAACTTGTTGAGCAGCGTCGGTCAGGCTGGTAGCCGCGATGATGTTCAAACCGCTTTCTGCCAGTACTTTAGCGCCCAGTTCAGCGTTGTTACCTTCAAGGCGAACAACAACCGGGATTTTAACGCCGACTTCTTTCACTGCACCGATGATGCCTTCGGCAATCATGTCGCAACGAACGATGCCGCCGAAGATGTTAACCAATACTGCAGCGACGTTGGAGTCGGACAGGATGATTTTGAAGGCTTCGGTTACGCGTTCTTTGGTAGCACCACCGCCCACGTCGAGGAAGTTGGCTGGTTTGCCGCCATGCAGGTTGACGATGTCCATGGTACCCATGGCCAGGCCAGCACCGTTGACCATGCAACCGATGTTACCTTCCAGGGCTACGTAGTTCAGCTCGAACTTGGCAGCGTGCGCTTCGCGCGGATCGTCTTGCGACGGATCGTGGAAAGTCTTCAGCTTAGGCTGACGGTACATGGCGTTGGCGTCGATGTTGATCTTGGCATCGAGGCAATGCAGATCGCCGTCAGCCTTGATCACCAGCGGGTTCACTTCCAGCAGGGCCAGATCGTGATCCTTGAACAGTTTGGCCAGACCTACGAAGATCTTGGCGAACTGGGTAACTTGCTTGCCTTCCAGGCCCAGCTGGAAAGCCAGCTCGCGACCCTGGAATGGCTGAGCGCCAACCAGTGGATCGATGGTGGCTTTCAGAATTTTTTCTGGGGTTTCGTGAGCGATCTTCTCGATGTCCACGCCACCTTCGGTGGAAGCCATGAACACGATGCGACGGCTCGAACGGTCAACGACAGCGCCCAGGTACAGCTCTTTAGCGATATCAGTGCACGATTCAACCAGGATCTTGGTGACTGGTTGGCCATTGGCATCAGTCTGGTAAGTCACCAGACGCTTGCCCAGCCACTGCTGTGCGAAGGCCTTGGCGTCTTCTTTGCTGCGAACCAGCTTAACGCCGCCCGCTTTACCGCGACCACCAGCGTGGACCTGGGCTTTGACAACCCACTCGGTACCACCGATTTTGTCGCAAGCTTCTGCTGCTGCTTCCGGGGTGTCTACTGCGTAACCCTTGGATACTGGCAGGCCGTATTCAGCGAACAGCTGCTTACCCTGATACTCGTGAAGATTCATGCTTTTTACCGTCTTCGTTAGGTACTGCGCATTCGGCGCTGCGCTCATTATGAGTGCCGCGCCACCTGTGACTGCTGCTTGCACAACTTCCAAGGCTTAACGCCCGTAAAGCTGCGCAAGACTGCGTCCAGCGGACATTCCGCGGTGAGTCTTGCGCGCAAGGCTCACGACGGGCAACCGCCGTGGTTTCTTATTATCTCGCTTAGCGCTTCTTCTTGTTGGCGATGTGGATGGCGCCGCCATTCACTGCCAACGCTGCTTCATGCAACGCTTCGGACAGGGTCGGATGGGAGAAGACCATCATGCCCAGGTCTTCGGCACTGGTGCCGAATTCCATGCCGATCGCGCCTTGCTGAACCAGTTCTGCTGCGCTTGGACCAATCACGTGGACGCCCAATACGCGGTCAGTCTTGGCATCAGCGATGACTTTGACGAAACCACCGGTGTCGTTGGCTGCCATGGCACGGCCAGAAGCAGCAAACGGGAAGGTGCCGACGTTAACTTCAACGCCTTCAGCTTTCAACTGCTGTTCGTTCTTACCGACCCATGCAATTTCCGGGTGTGTGTAGATAACAGACGGGATCAGGTCGTAGTTCATCTGGGTTTTGTGACCCTTGATGCGCTCGACAACCATGATGCCTTCTTCGGAAGCTTTGTGCGCCAGCATCATGCCGCGAACCACGTCGCCGATGGCGTACACGCCTGGAACGGTGGTAGCGCAGTGATCGTCAACGTGGATGAAACCACGCTCGTCGATATTCACGCCACTGTCGGAAGCCAGCAGGTCGGTGGTCACTGGACGGCGACCCACGGCTACGATCAGCTTGTCGAAGGTGATGGTCTGCTCGCCTTCTTTATTGGTGTAGGTCACCACGACTTCTTCGCCGTTGACCTTGGAACCGGTAACACGGGCGCCCAGCTTGATGTCCAGACCTTGTTTGGTCAGGGTTTTCAACGCTTCTTTGGACACCGCGGTGTCGGCAGCCAGCAGGAACGTGTCCAGGGCTTCCAGAACGGTCACTTCGGAACCCAGGCGGGCCCATACCGAACCCAGTTCCAGACCGATTACGCCAGCGCCGATCACGCCCAGACGCTTAGGAACGGATTGGAATTCCAGGGCACCGGTCGAATCAACGATCACGTTCTGGTCAACTGGAGCAGGCGGAATGTCGATTGGGCGCGAGCCTGGCGCCAGGATCACGTTCTCGGCTTCGATGACTTCTACCGAACCGTCAGGCTTGGTGATTTCAATTTTCTTGCCGGCCAGCAGCTTGCCGTGACCTTGCAGAGAAGTAACGCCGTTGGCCTTGAACAAGGTGGCAACGCCGGAAGTCAGGCCTTTAACGATGTTGGCTTTACGGCCGACCATTGCTGGCACGTCCATGGTCACGCCAGCATGGTTGATGCCGTGGATCGCGAAACCGCTTTGGGCTTCGTGGAATTTCCAGGAGCTGTCCAGCAGCGCCTTGGAAGGAATGCAACCGACGTTCAGGCAAGTACCGCCCAGCGCCAGTTTGCCTTCCTTGTCGGTGTATTTTTCGATGCAAGCAGTCGAGAGGCCCAGTTGTGCGGCCTTGATCGCGGCAACGTAGCCGCCAGGACCAGCACCAATCACTACAACGTCAAATTTCTGCGACATGAAAATAGTTCCTCTATTTAGCAGCAAGCTTTCAAGCCGCAAGCCCCAAGCCCAGCTGCCTTATCCGGCAGCCTGTCACTTGAGGCCTGCAGCTGCTTCTATCAGATATCCAGCAGCAGACGAGCCGGGTCTTCCAGCAGGTTCTTGATGGTCACCAGGAAAGTCACGGCTTCTTTACCATCGATCAGGCGGTGATCGTAAGACAGTGCCAAGTACATCATTGGGCGGATCACGACTTGGCCGTTGATGGCCATTGGACGCTGGATGATGTTGTGCATGCCCAGGATCGCAGCTTGCGGCGGGTTGACGATCGGGGTCGACATCATCGAACCGAAGGTACCACCGTTGGTGATGGTGAAGGTACCGCCGGTCATCTCGTCGATGGTCAGCTTGCCGTCACGGGCTTTTTTACCGAAGCCAGCGATGCCGCCTTCGATTTCAGCCAGGCTCATCAGCTCGGCGTTACGCAGAACCGGAACCACCAGGCCACGGTCGCTGGACACGGCAACGCCGACGTCTGCATAGCCGTGGTAAACGATGTCGCTGCCGTCGATGGAAGCGTTGACTGCCGGGAAGCGCTTCAGCGCTTCGGTGGCCGCTTTCACGAAGAACGACATGAAGCCCAGGCGCACGCCGTTGTGGGACTTCTCGAACAGGTCTTTGTACTTCGAACGCAGGGCCATGACTTCGGTCATGTCGACTTCGTTGAAGGTGGTCAGCATCGCCATGTTCGACTGTGCTTCAACCAGGCGCTTGGCCACGGTGGCACGTACCCGAGTCATCGGTACGCGCTTCTCGGTGCGGTCGCCAGCGGCGAACACAGGCGCAGCGGCAGCCGGGGCAGCAGCCTTGGCAGGTGCGGCAGCTGGAGCGTTTTTCTTGGCTTCAACCGCGGCAACCACGTCTTCCTTGGTCACACGGCCGTCTTTGCCGGTGCCCTTGATGGACGCCAGGTTGATGCCGTTTTCTTCAGCCAGTTGACGAGCAGCCGGTGCGGCGATTGGGTCTTCGCCACCAGCAGCCGGAGCGGCAGCTGGAGCAGAAGCCGCGGCCGGTGCAGCAGCGGCGGCAGCAGGAGCAGCGGCAGCGCTGCCCTCTTCGATCGAGCCCAGAACCTGGTTCGACAGAACGGTAGCGCCTTCTTCGGCAACGATTGCGCCCAGCACGCCGTCAGCTTCAGCCAACACTTCGAGCACGACTTTGTCGGTTTCGATGTCGACGATCAGGTCGTCACGCTTGACGGCCTCGCCTGGTTTCTTGTGCCAGGTGGCAACGGTGCCATCGGCAACCGATTCCGGGAATGACGGGGCTTTGATTTCGATAGCCATTATCTGTGGGTCCTTAAAATTCGGTTTCAGTCAGCGCGAAGGCGTTAAACAGTGAAAGCATCTTGCAGCAGTTTTTCCTGCTGCTCGGCGTGCATCGACGCATAACCACACGCAGGTGCAGCAGAAGCATCACGACCGGCGTACTCAAGGCCAAGGCCTGTCTTGTGGTTACCGACGCTGCGACGCAAATGATGCTGGCTGCTGTACCACGCGCCCTGGTTCATCGGTTCTTCCTGGCACCACACCGCGTTGGTGAGGTTGGTGTAAGGCGCGATGGCCTCCATCAGGTCGTCTTCCGGGAACGGGTAAAGCTGCTCGATCCGCACGATGGCGATGTCTTCGCGGCCTTCGGCACGGCGTTTTTCCAGCAAATCGTAGTAAACCTTGCCGCTGCACAGGATCAGGCGAGTGACCTTGGCCGCGTCGAGGGTGTCGATTTCTGAAATAACGGTCTGGAACGAACCGTCGGCCAGATCTTCCAGGGTCGAGATGGCCAATTTGTGACGCAACAACGATTTCGGAGTCAGCACTACCAGCGGTTTGCGCAGCGGGCGGATCACCTGACGACGCAACAGGTGGTAGATCTGGGCCGGGGTAGTCGGCACGCACACCTGGATGTTGTGCTCAGCGCACAACTGCAGGTAACGCTCCAGACGGGCCGAGGAGTGCTCCGGACCCTGACCTTCATAACCGTGTGGCAGCAGCATGGTCAGACCGCACAAACGGCCCCACTTGTGCTCGCCGCTGGTGATGAACTGGTCGATAACCACCTGGGCACCGTTGGCGAAGTCGCCGAACTGGGCTTCCCAGATCACCAGCGCCTGAGGCGTGGTGGTCGAGTAACCGTATTCGAACGCCAGTACGGCTTCTTCGGACAGGAACGAATCGTACAGGTCGAAACGTGGCTGGCCTTCATACAGGTTCTGCAACGGGATGTAGGTGCCCGCGTCTTTCTGGTTGTGCAATACCGCGTGACGGTGCGAGAACGTACCACGGCCGATGTCCTGGCCGGTCATGCGGATCGGGTGACCTTCGAACGCCAGGGTCGCGTACGCCATGGTTTCGGCGTAACCCCAGTTGATCGGCAGGCCACCGGCTTGCATCTTCTGACGGTCTTCGTAGATCTTCGAAACCTGGCGCTGCACCACGAAGCCTTCTGGAATTTCCAGCAGCTTGGCGGACAGTTCCTGCAGGGTCTTGAGGTCGAACGAGGTGTCGTGACGCGCCGTCCAGGCGTGGCCCAGGTACGGGCGCCAGTCCACGAACAGCTCTTTGTTCGGCTCTTTAACCAGGCTTTTTACAACATGCAGACCGTTGTCCAGCGCGTTGCGGTACTCATCGACTTTCGCCTGAACACGCGCATCGTCAACCACTCCGGCCTTGGTCAGGCTTTCGGCGTACAGCTCACGAGTGGTGCGCTGCTTGGTGATCTGCTGGTACATCAACGGCTGGGTGCCGCTCGGCTCATCCGCTTCGTTGTGACCGCGACGGCGGTAGCAAACCAGGTCGATGACCACGTCACGCTTGAACTGCATGCGGTAGTCGATGGCGAGTTGGGTCACGAACAACACGGCTTCCGGATCATCACCATTCACATGGAGGATCGGCGCCTGGATCATCTTGGCAACGTCGGTCGCGTACTCGGTAGAGCGTGCGTCCAGCGGGTTGCTGATGGTGAAACCCACCTGGTTGTTGATGACGATGTGAACCGTACCGCCGGTCTTGAAGCCGCGAGTCTGCGACATCTGGAACGTTTCCAGGACCACACCCTGACCGGCGAATGCCGCGTCACCGTGGATGGAAATCGGCAGGACTTTTTCACCGGTGGAATCGTTACGGCGATCCTGGCGAGCACGCACCGAACCCTCGACCACTGGAGAAACGATTTCCAGGTGGGATGGGTTAAAGGCCATGGCCAGGTGAACTTCACCGCCGGTGGTCATCACGTTGGACGAGAAGCCCTGGTGGTATTTAACGTCACCGGAACCCAGCTCGACTTTCTTCTTGCCTTCGAACTCGTCGAACAGCTCGCGCGGGTTCTTGCCGAAGGTGTTGACCAACACGTTCAGGCGACCACGGTGAGCCATGCCGATCACGATTTCCTTGGTGCCGTAGGAACCGGAACGCTGGATCAGCTCGTCGAGCATTGGAATCAGGCTTTCGCCGCCTTCCAGGCCGAAACGCTTGGTGCCCGGGTATTTGGTACCCAGGTATTTCTCGAGGCCTTCGGCTGCGGTCACGCGCTCCAGCAGGTGGCTGCGCACATCGTCGGACAATACCGGACGGCCACGCACACCTTCCAGACGATGCTGGAACCAGTGGCGCTGCTCAGAATCGGTGATGTGCGTGAATTCAGCGCCGATGGTGCGGCAATATGTCTGCTGCAACGCTTCGTGAATTTCGCGTAGGCTCGCTTCCTCTTTGCCGATGAACAGGTCGCCGGCACGGAAGGTCGTATCAAGATCGGCATTGGTCAAGCCGTAATGATTGATCGACAGGTCTGCAGGTGCAGGACGCTGCCAGAGCCCCAGCGGGTCAAGCTGGGCCGCCTGGTGGCCACGCATACGGTAGGCCTGGATCAGTCGCAATACTTCAACTTGCTTCTTCTCGTGCTCACTGCTCACGCTCCCGGCGGAAACCGGCTGAGCGCGGCGCTGGTTCTTTGCCAGCAGCACAAACTGATCGCGAATTGTTGCGTGCGATACATCGGTGGCAGCGTTGCCGTCTGAAGACAACGTCTGAAATTTGGTGCGCCATTCTTCTGGCACAGCGTTAGGGTCGTGCAGGTAGAGCTCATAAAGCTCTTCCACATAGGCAGCGTTACCACCTGAAAGATAGCCGCTGTTCCACATGCGCTGCATCACGCTTTCTTGCATGCTTGGTCACCCTCGATTTGGGGACACCACCGGCGAAAACACCGAGTTTGCTTGCAAAAGGCCAAGTGCAGCGACCAAAACAAGCCACTTAGGATCACGCTGATAGTTCGGGTACCAACCCGAATGCCCCTGCTTGTCTCATTTCTTCAAAATAAGAGCCGCGGCTTTGTAAGTCGCTGCTCAAGTTAAAACTACGGCGCCGGTTGAAGCCTGCGCCGTAGCATTTACGGGCACAACGGTCCTGCTTTGCTACAACGTCGCTTACACGCCGCTTTGCAGCAGCATGTTACGGATGTGACCAATGGCCTTAGTCGGGTTCAGGCCTTTGGGACATACGTTGACGCAGTTCATGATCCCACGGCAGCGGAATACGCTGAACGGGTCATCCAGTGAAGCCAGGCGCTCGGACGTCTTGGTGTCACGGCTGTCTGCCAGGAAGCGGTACGCTTGCAGCAGGGCAGCTGGACCCAGGAACTTGTCCGGGTTCCACCAGAAGGACGGGCACGAAGTCGAGCAGCAAGCGCACAGGATGCACTCGTACAGACCGTCGAGCTTTTCACGCTCTTCAGGGGACTGCAGACGCTCGATGGCCGGAGCCGGCGTGTCGTTCTGCAGGAACGGCTTAACTTTCTCGTATTGCTTGTAGAAGATGCTCATATCGACGACCAGGTCACGGATAACCGGCAAACCTGGCAGAGGACGAACGATCAGCTTGTTGCCTTTAACCACGGCGGACAGCGGCGTGATGCACGCCAGGCCGTTTTTGCCGTTTATGTTCATGCCGTCGGAACCGCACACACCTTCACGGCAAGAGCGACGATAAGAAAAACCTTCGTCCTGCTCTTTGATCAGTGCCAATACATCCAGCACCATCAGGTCTTTACCACCGGTATCGACCTGAAATTCCTGCATGAACGGCGCAGCGTCCTGATCAGGGTTGTAGCGGTAAACACTGACTTTCAACATGGCAGCCACCCTTAGTAAGTCCGAATCTTCGGTTCAAAGGTCGGAACTGTCTTCGGCGAGAAGTTCACGGCACGCTTGGTTACGCGCTTGTCACCCGGGAAGTACAGGGTGTGGCACAACCAGTTTTCGTCGTCGCGATCTTCAAAGTCTTCACGAGCGTGAGCACCACGGGATTCTTTACGAACCTCGGCGGCGATCGCAGTCGCTTCAGCCACTTCCAACAGGTTTTGCAGCTCAAGGGCTTCGATACGAGCGGTGTTGAACGCCTGGCTCTTATCGTTGATCTTGACGTTGGCGATGCGCGTACGCAGGTCAGCCAACTGGGCAATACCCTTCTGCATGTATTCGCCGGTACGGAATACACCGAAGTAGTTCTGCATGCAGTTTTGCAGCTCGCGACGCAGGGTTGCTACGTCTTCGCCATCAGTGCGCTCGTTCAGAGCGTTCAGACGCGCCAGGGCAGCTTCGATATTGGCGTCGGTAGCGTCATCGTATTCGATGCCGTCGGTCAGTGCCTTCTCGAGGTGCAGGCCGGCCGCGCGGCCGAATACCACCAGGTCGAGCAGCGAGTTACCGCCCAGGCGGTTGGCGCCGTGAACCGATACGCAGGCCACTTCGCCTACCGCGAACAGACCATGAATGATCTCGTCCACGCCTTCGGCGTTCTGGGTGATCGCCTGGCCATGAATGTTGGTCGGCACGCCGCCCATCATATAGTGGCAAGTTGGAACAACCGGAACCGGAGCAACCACCGGGTCAACGTGTGCAAAGGTCTTGGACAGCTCACAGATACCTGGCAGGCGGCTGTGCAGGACTTCTTCGCCCAGGTGATCGAGCTTCAGCAGTACGTGGTCGCCGTTCGGGCCACAGCCGTTGCCGGCGATGATTTCTTTAACCATCGAACGGGCCACAACGTCACGACCGGCAAGGTCTTTCGCGTTCGGAGCATAACGCTCCATGAAACGCTCGCCGTGCTTGTTGATCAGGTAACCACCTTCACCACGGCAACCTTCTGTAACCAGTACACCGGCACCGGCGATACCGGTCGGGTGGAACTGCCACATTTCGATGTCTTGTACCGGAACGCCTGCACGCAGGGCCATGCCGACGCCGTCACCGGTGTTGATCAGGGCATTGGTGGTCGATGCGTAGATACGACCTGCACCGCCGGTCGCCAGTACAGTAGCCTTGGCGCGGATGTAGGTGGTCTCACCGGTTTCGATGCAGATCGCGATCACACCGACGAACTCGCCTTGTGCGTTCTTGACCAGGTCAACCGCGTAGTACTCGTTCAGGAACGTGGTGCCAGCTTTCAGGTTGCCCTGATAAAGCGTGTGCAGCAGCGCGTGACCGGTACGGTCGGACGCAGCGCAAGTACGCGCAGCCTGGCCGCCCTTACCGTAATCCTTCGACTGGCCGCCGAATGGACGCTGGTAGATACGACCTTGCTCGGTACGCGAGAACGGCAGACCCATGTGGTCCAGCTCGAACACAGCGGCCGGGCCTTCTTGACACATGTATTCGATAGCGTCCTGGTCACCGATGTAGTCGGAACCTTTGACGGTATCGTACATATGCCAGCGCCAGTCATCGTTCGGGTCAGCGGACGCGATGGCGCAGGTGATGCCACCCTGGGCCGATACGGTGTGGGAACGCGTTGGGAACACCTTGGTGATCACGGCAGTCTTGTGACCGCCCTGGGCCAGCTGCAGCGCAGCGCGCATGCCAGCACCGCCGCCACCAATAATGATGGCGTCGAAGGAAATAGTTGGAATGTTAGCCATGACTCAGATACCCCAAAGAATCTGCACACCCCAGACGAAGTAAGCGAACATCGCGACGCCGCATACTGCCTGGAAGAGGAAACGGACTGCAGTCGCGGACTTGCCCAGCGCCATCGGCGTCAGGTAGTCGGTCGCGATGGTCCACATGCCGACCCAGGCGTGTGCGCCCAGGGCTACAAGTGCCAGCAGACTGAAGATTCGCATCGCATTGTGGGAAAACAGGCCGTGCCATTGTTCATAGCCAATGCCCGGGTTTGCGACGAGGTATCCGATCAGGAAAATGAAATAAGCCGCGAGAACGACCGCAGACACACGCTGCGCCATCCAGTCATAGAGGCCCGAACGCGAAAGGTTCGTAACGCTGGTTACCATATCCAAACTCCTGCCAGAACGATCAGCACCACGGAAATGGCGATGATGATTTTCGAGCCCAGGCGGCCGCCTTCCAGCGTCTCACCGATGCCCATATCCATGATCAAGTGGCGCACGCCGGCTACCAGATGATAAAGCAGAGCGGACAGGAGGCCCCATGCTACGAACTTGGCCAGCGGGCTGGTCAAGCATGCCTTCACCTCGGCGTAACCTTCCTCGGAACCCAGGGATTTGCTCAATGCATAAAGCATGATGCCCAAGCCCAGGAACAGGATGATGCCGGAAACACGGTGCAGGAACGACGTAACGCCGGTGATGGGGAGTTTGATGGTCCTTAGGTCTAGGTTTACAGGTCGTTGGCTATTCACGGCTTTTTTCACACTTAAGAGCCCCTAACAATCAGGGCAAAGTTGTCGGGGAGTGCACTGGTCAGGTAAGCACCACCCAGGGAGTGCGACCCCCAATGAAAGCAAGCCCAAAAGCCCTTGGCGGTCGGTGGCCGAGTATAGACAGTTAGGCTACTAATGACAACGCGCACACCTCACCCTAATAGCTGATTGCGCTGGCGGTATAAAAGGCGTAAATGGCAGTCAATTTCGACGAAAAAGTACGGTTAAAGCCTTCTGGAGCAAGACTTTAGGCAAATTGACATCTGAATTTATCTCACTATAGTGGTGCGGGCCCTGCGTGGGGGGTCTGTCTGATGATTTGAAGCATAAATAGGAGGCCACATGGCTGACAAAAAAGCGCAGTTGATCATCGAGGGCGCAGCCCCCGTCGAGCTGCCCATTTTAACCGGCACCGTTGGTCCCGATGTTATCGACGTACGGGGCCTGACGGCCACGGGCCGTTTCACTTTCGACCCAGGCTTCATGTCGACCGCCTCTTGCGAGTCGAAGATCACCTATATCGACGGCGACAATGGCATTCTGCTGCACCGGGGCTACCCGATCGAGCAACTGGCTGAGAAGTCGGACTACCTGGAAACCTGCTACCTGCTGCTAAATGGCGAATTGCCAACGCCTGCGCAAAAAGCCCAGTTCGTCAGCACTGTAAAGAACCACACCATGGTTCACGAGCAGTTGAAGACCTTCTTCAACGGCTTCCGTCGCGACGCCCACCCGATGGCCGTCATGTGCGGCGTGGTCGGCGCCCTGTCGGCCTTCTATCACGACTCCCTGGACATCAATAACCCGCAGCATCGCGAAATTTCCGCGATCCGCCTGGTTGCCAAGATGCCGACCCTGGCCGCAATGGTTTACAAGTACTCCATGGGCCAACCCATGATGTACCCGCGCAACGACCTGACGTACGCGGAAAACTTCCTGCACATGATGTTCAACACCCCGTGCGAGATCAAACCGATCAGCCCGGTGCTGGCCAAGGCAATGGACCGGATCTTCATCCTCCACGCCGACCACGAGCAAAACGCCTCCACCTCTACCGTACGTCTGGCAGGCTCTTCGGGTGCCAACCCGTTCGCCTGTATCGCCGCCGGTATCGCCGCACTGTGGGGCCCTGCCCACGGCGGTGCGAACGAAGCCGTATTGACCATGCTCGATGAAATCGGCGATGTCTCGAACATCGACACGTTCATCGCCAAGGCCAAGGACAAGAACGATCCGTTTAAGCTGATGGGCTTCGGTCACCGGGTTTACAAAAACCGCGACCCACGCGCTACCGTCATGAAGCAGACCTGCGACGAAGTACTGAAAGAACTGGGCATCAACAACGATCCGCAACTCGAACTGGCCATGCGCCTGGAAGAGATCGCCCTGACCGACCCGTACTTCATCGAACGCTCGCTGTACCCGAACGTCGACTTCTACTCGGGGATCATCCTCAAGGCGATCGGCATTCCAACCAGCATGTTCACCGTGATCTTCGCCCTGGCGCGGACCGTGGGCTGGATCTCCCACTGGAAAGAAATGCTCTCCAGCCCGTACAAGATTGGCCGCCCGCGCCAGCTGTACACCGGCTACGAGTCGCGTGACATCACCAAGCTGGAAGATCGCAAGTAAGCCATCAACCGCTTAGTTGCACTGAAAACGGCCTCCCTAGTGGAGGCCGTTTTTGTTTGTGTCGCCTGTGCAGTCGCCCTCGCAGGCAAGCCAGCTCCCACTTTTGACTGCATTCCAAGGGGTGTACTCGGCCGAATGTGGAAGCTGGCTTGCCTGCGATAGCAATGGCCCAGCAACCCCATAACCACAGGCAAAAAAAAAATGCCCCGGCCTTTCGACCGGGGCATTTCTTTATCCAGCGACAACCCTTAGTGGTTAACCGCCCCACTCGCCCCCAGGCCAGTCTGCGAACGCACAAACTGCGGGAAATACAGCGCACGTTCTTTCTCTGCCGCCGCCGACTTGTCGGTGATGGAGAAGAACCAGATACCGACGAACGCAATGATCATCGAGAACAGCGCTGGGTATTCGTACGGGAAGATGGCTTTTTCGTGGTGCAGGATCGACACCCAGATGGTCGGGCCGAGGATCATCAGGCCGACGGCACTGATCAAGCCCAGCCAGCCGCCAATCATGGCGCCACGGGTGGTGAGGTTTTTCCAGTACATCGAAAGCAGCAGCACCGGGAAGTTACAGCTGGCGGCAATGGAGAACGCCAGGCCGACCATGAACGCAATGTTCTGGCTTTCGAACAGGATACCCAGGCCGATTGCCAGCACCGCCAGGGCGATGGTGGTGATCTTCGACACGCGAATCTCATCCTTCTCGTTGGCCTTGCCTTTCTTGATCACGCTGGCATACAGGTCGTGGGACACCGCCGAAGCACCGGCCAGGGTCAAACCGGCAACCACCGCGAGGATGGTGGCAAACGCCACGGCCGAGATGAAGCCCAGGAAGATACTGCCACCCACCGCATTGGCCAGGTGCACCGCCGCCATGTTGTTACCGCCGAGCAAGGCGCCTGCAGCATCCTTGAACGCCGGGTTGGTGCTGACCAGCAGGATCGCGCCGAAGCCGATGATAAAGGTCAGGATGTAGAAGTAGCCGATGAAGCCAGTGGCATACAGCACGCTCTTACGCGCTTCCTTGGCGTCGCTGACGGTGAAGAAGCGCATCAGGATGTGTGGCAGGCCCGCGGTACCGAACATCAGCGCCAGGCCTAAGGAGAATGCCGAGATCGGATCTTTCACCAGGCCGCCCGGGCTCATGATCGCTTCACCTTTAGGGTGAACCTTGATCGCCTCAGAGAACAGCATGTTGAAGTCGAAGTTGACGTGCTTCATCACCATCAGCGCCATGAACGAGGCACCGGACAGCAACAGCACCGCCTTGATGATCTGCACCCAGGTGGTTGCCAGCATGCCGCCGAACAACACATACATGCACATCAGGATGCCCACCAGGATCACCGCCACATGGTAATCGAGGCCGAACAGCAGCTGGATCAGCTTGCCCGCGCCGACCATCTGCGCGATCAAGTAGAACGCCACCACCACCAGCGAGCCACAGGCCGACAGGCTGCGGATCTGGGTTTGCCCCAAGCGATAGGACGCTACGTCAGCAAAGGTGTACTTGCCCAGGTTACGCAGGCGCTCGGCGATCAGGAACAGAATGATCGGCCAGCCCACCAGGAAGCCGATCGAGTAGATCAGGCCATCGTAACCGGAGGTGAACACCAGCGCGGAAATGCCCAGAAAGGACGCCGCCGACATATAGTCGCCCGCAATCGCCAGGCCGTTCTGGAAACCGGTGATCTTGCCGCCGGCTGCATAGTAGTCGGCCGCCGACTTGTTGCGTTTGGACGCCCAGTAGGTGATGCACAACGTCGCGCCGACAAACGCCACGAACATCAGGATCGCTGCAATATTCAGCGGTTGTTTGTGCACTTCACCGGTCAATGCATCCGCCGCCCAAACAGCTGGAGCAAACAGCGAAACGCCGGATACAGCCAATAGACGACGGATCATTGCGCAGCCTCCTTGAGAATCGCATTGTTCAGGTCGTCGAATTCGCCGTTGGCGCGTCGCACATAGATAGCGGTGAGGACAAAGGCCGAGATAATCAGCCCGACCCCGATGGGGATGCCCCAGGTGATGGATGAGCCGGGGCTGAGTTTGGCCCCCAGTATGTGTGGCCCGTAGGCGATCAACAGAATGAATCCGGAGTACAGCCCTAGCATGATCGCCGAGAGAATCCAGGCGAACCTTTCCCTTTTTCTCACCAGCTCCTTGAAACGCGGGCTGTTTTGAATCGAGAGGTAAATGCTGTCGTTCATTGTTTTTATCCTCGCAGCACAGCTTTTTTATTATTGGAACGTATCCACTGTATGCGGCTGCAGAACAGGTTCCAGACGACCTTAGTATTAGAACGACATTAGGGTTCGCGCCAACTTTGAACTGATTAAAGTGACAGCCTTTACCCCAGAAACGACAAAACCCGCCGGGCGAGAACGCCAGGCGGGCTTGCAAGGTGCTATTTAGACGCTTCGGGTGTTATTTACCGATCCACTCAGCCACACGCTCAGGGTGCTTGGCAACCCAGTCCTTGGCCGCTGCTTCAGGCTTGGCGCCCTCTTGAATCGCGAGCATGACTTCGCCGATTTCATCCTTGGAGGCCCACTGGAATTTCTTCAGGAAAGCGGCAACTTCCGGCGCTTTCTTCTCCAGGCCCTTGCTGCCGATGCTGTTGACGGTTTCAGCAGCACCATAAATCCCTTTTGGATCGTCCAGGAAACGCAGTTTCCACTTGGCGAACATCCAATGCGGCACCCAACCGGTCACCGCAATGGAATCCTGCTTGTCTTCGGCACGGGTCAGCTCGGCGATCATCGCGGCGCCCGAGCTGGCTTGCAGCTTGTAGTCCAGGCCATAGGCCTTGATGGCTTCGTCGGTCTTGAGCATCACGCCTGAGCCTGCGTCAATGCCGACGATCTTGTTCTTAAAGGTGGTGTCGGTCTTGAGGTCTTCGATGGACTTGGCCTTGACGTACTCCGGCACGATCAGGCCAATTTTTGCATCCTTGAAGTTGGGGCCGTAGTCGACCACCTTGTCCTTGTTCTTGGCCCAGTACTCACCGTGGGTCACGGGCAGCCAGGCAGAGAGCATGGCGTCGAGCTTGCCGGTGGCCACGCCCTGCCACATGATCCCGGTGGCGACGGCTTGCAGTTTCACGTCATAGCCGAGCTTTTCCTTGATCACTTCTGCCGCCACGTGAGTGGTGGCAACGCTGTCGGACCAGCCGTCTACATAGCCGATGCTCAGGGTTTTGCTGTCGGCGCTGGCCAGTGTGGAGCCCATCGCAACTACCAGAGTGGCAGCTGCGCCCAAGAGTCGTCGCATCTTCATAGTACTTCCCCGAAAGTGCTGCGCCCGGCGGATGCCGAGCGACGTCAACCTGTTGTTATGTGGTGCACCGCGCCCCCTTCACGCGCATCGATCCGACGGCGGCGACATCAGTGGAGTGCTGACGCTTCGATCATCAACCTGACGGGGCCTTGGACCTGCTCTGACTGCGACCTCAGGTAAGCAGGAAACGACATCACATCGCCAGCAGGACGATTTGTAGGACATCGCAACAAAATCCCGCCCGAACTTTGCATGTCTAAATTATGCAGCCCCACTGGGACGGGCTAATTCCGGGTAAGATGCGCGCCTTTGCTCCTCCAGATAAGCCGACCATGCCCGCGACTGCCCGCTTCCCTGCCCTGCCCTATTTCTTCGCCTTAATCCTCGGCGTGCTCGCCCTTGTCGGCTATTGGTACGGCCTCGGCCGGCCAGTGGTGTTGCCGGACGTGGCCAGCGCCAGCCACAAAATGCAATGTGCCTCCTACACGCCGTTCGACAAAGACCAATCGCCGTTCGATCAGCCGTTCACGCTGCGCCCCGAGCGCATGGACGCCGACCTGGCGCTGCTGGCCACCCGCTTCGAGTGCATCCGCACCTACTCCATGACCGGCTTGGAAGCCCTGCCGGGCATGGCGCGCAAGCACGGGCTGAAGGTGATGGCCGGCGCCTGGGTCAGCAGTGACCCGGTGGCCACCGAAACAGAAGTCGACGAGTTGATCGCGGCGGCCAACGCCAACCCCGATGTGATCACCTCGGTCATCGTCGGCAACGAAGCCCTGCTGCGCAAGGAAGTCACCGCCAAGCAGTTGGTGACGCTGATCCATAAAGTCAAAAGCCAGATAAAGCAGCCAGTCACCTATGCCGACGTGTGGGAGTTCTGGCTGCAACACCCGCAAATCGCCCCGGCGGTAGACTTCCTGACCATTCACCTGCTGCCGTACTGGGAAGATGACCCATCGGGGATCGACCAGGCGCTCAAACACGTAGGTGATGTACGCCAGACCTTCGGCCACAAGTTCGCGCCCAAAGACGTGCTGATCGGCGAGACCGGCTGGCCCAGTGAAGGCCGCCAGCGTGAAACCGCGGTGCCTAGCCGGGTCAACGAGGCCAAGTTCATGCGCGGCTTTGTGGCGATGGCCGAGGCCAATGGCTGGCGCTACAACCTGATCGAAGCCTTTGACCAACCGTGGAAACGCGCCAGTGAAGGCGCCGTCGGCGGTTATTGGGGGCTGTTTGATGCCGATCGCCAGGACAAGGGCATCCTTGCCGGGCCGGTGACCAATGTGCCGTACTGGCCGCTATGGCTGGGCGTGGGCGGGATTATCCTGCTGGGCACCCTGGCACTCGGCGGGCGCGTTCGCAGTACTCGCGCCGCACTCATGCTGCCATTGCTCGGCGCCGTGGCAGCCTGCTCCATCGGCACCTGGGCCGAACTGACCCGCGTGACCGCGCGCTTCAACGATGAATGGGTGTGGGCAGGCTTGCTGGTGGTGTTGAACCTGCTGGTGTTGGCCCATGCCGCGCTGATACTGAGCGCCCGCGAAGGTTGGCGCGAGCAGGCCTTCAACTGGCTGGAGCGACGCGCGGGCTGGCTGCTGGCAATCGCCGGGTTCGCCGGTGCGGTGATGATGTTGGCGCTGGTGTTTGACCCGCGTTATCGCAGCTTCCCAAGTGCGGCACTGGTGCTGCCGGCCTTGGTTTACCTGATTCGCCCGGTGACTGGGCCGCGTCGGGAGATTGCGCTGCTGGCCTTTATCATCGGTGCCGGCATCGCGCCGCAACTGTATCGCGAAGGGTTGCTGAACCAGCAGGCGTGGGGTTGGGCGGTGGTCAGCGTGCTGATGGTTGTAGCGTTGTGGCGTTGCTTGCGGGTGCGCAAGGCTTAAGACCGCTATCGCAGCGTTGCGACGACTCGGCAAGCCAACTCCCACATTTGATTGTGTTCACACCGTCAAAATGTGGGAGCGGGCTTGCCCGCGATGAGGCCCTATCAGGCAGCCCGAGGCTTCCTGACCAACCGCAGCCCCGCAATCACCACCGCAAACACCGCAAACGTAGTGTTGTACAACGCCAGCGCGGGAAACCCGAACACCAGCCCCAGTACCGCTAACCCCCATCCCAAACGGCCCGGCACAAAGAACGCCAGCACCGACGCAACCAGCGCCGCCCAGCCCAGCACCTTGAAGTGGATCATCAGCCCCAAGTTCGAACGCAGCTGGCATTCCCAACGGCTGGCCTCATCGGCGCAGATGCCAACCCACTGGCCATCCTCCATAAAACCGTAACGTGCGCCATAACTGGCGGCCAGCCATAACGGCAAGGCAATAAGCAGCAAAATCAACGGCAGACGGCGGGACATGGAGCACTCCGATAGGCAAAAACGGCGCTCAGCTTAATGCGCCTGCGGCCGTTAGCAAGGCGCATACACACAATTAGTGTCCATCAACGCGTGGCAAAGTGTATCTTCTGGCTACTATTACCCCGATTCCGACGTTTTTTTCCGACTTTTCGTGCCGAACGCTGGCACTTCGGTGGCAACGCGGTGGTCATAGCCTGCGAACTTCATTCAGCACCTTTCCTCTTAGGGATTAAGTCATGCTCCGTTCCTTGCGCTGCGCTGCCTTTCTGGGCAGCCTATTTTTGAGTGCGTCAGCACTGGCCGTCGATATCGACCAGGCCAGCTATGGCTACCCTTTGACCAACCCGTTCGAAGCGACCATCGCCACCACGCCGCCTGACCTGCGGCCTAAACTGCCGAGCGACGACGAGATCAACCAGTCCGACTACACGCTGAACATGCGCCCCGAGCGCGAGTTCAGCCTGCCGGACAACTTCTGGGCGGTGAAGAAACTCACCTACCGCATCGCCAAGCAAGACCGCGCCGCGCCGCTGATCTTCCTGATCGCAGGCACCGGTGCGCGGTTTGACAGCAGCATCAACGAATACCTGAAAAAGCTCTATTACCAGGCCGGCTACCACGTGGTGCAGCTGTCGTCGCCGACCAGCTTCGACTTCATCAGCGCCGCCTCGCGCTTCGCCACGCCGGGTATCACCCAGGAAGACGCCGAAGACATGTACCGCGTCATGCAGGCCGTGCGCGCGCAAAACGCCTCGCTGCCGGTGACCGACTTTTACCTCACCGGCTACAGCCTGGGTGCCCTGGATGCGGCGTTTGTCAGCAAGCTCGACGAAACCCGTCGCAGCTTCAACTTCAAGAAAGTGCTGCTGCTCAACCCGCCAGTCAACCTCTACACCTCGATCACCAACCTCGACAAGCTGGTACAGACCGAGGTCAAGGGCATCAACAACACCACCACCTTCTATGAGCTGGTGTTGAGCAAACTGACCCGTTACTTCCAGCAAAAGGGCTACATCGACCTCAATGACGCCCTGCTCTACGACTTCCAGAACTCCAAGCAGCACCTGACCAACGAACAGATGGCGATGCTGATCGGCACCTCGTTCCGCTTCTCGGCGGCCGACATTGCCTTCACCTCGGACCTGATCAACCGTCGCGGCCTGATCATCCCGCCCAAATACCCGATCACCGAAGGCACCAGCCTCACGCCGTTCCTCAAGCGTGCGCTGCAATGCGACTTCGACTGCTACCTCACCGAACAAGTGATCCCGATGTGGCGCGCGCGCTCCGACGGCGGCAGCCTGCTGCAACTGGTTGACCAAGTGAGCCTGTATGCGCTCAAGGACTACCTGCACAGCAGCCCGAAAATCGCGGTCATGCACAACGCCGACGACGTGATCCTCGGCCCGGGCGACCTCGGCTTCCTGCGTAAAACCTTCGGCGATCGCTTGACCGTCTACCCGCTGGGCGGCCACTGCGGCAACCTCAATTACCGCGTCAACGCCGACGCCATGCTGGAGTTCTTCCGTGGCTAAATATCTTCTGCTGCTCGCCGCCCTGATGTGCGCGGGCGTCGCCAATGCCGACAACAGCAAGGCGCACGAACCGGTCAAGGTCGACTCTGACGGCTTCAAGGAGCCGCTGACCAAGCTCAAGTTCAACCCCGGCCTGGACCAGCGCGAGTTCGAGCGCTCATCGCTGACCGCGCTCAACGTGTACGACCCGCTGGAATCGTGGAACCGCCGCGTGTACCACTTCAACTACCGCTTCGACCAATGGGTGTTCCTGCCAGTGGTTGACGGCTACCGCTACGTCACACCGAGCTTCCTGCGCACCGGCGTGAGCAACTTCTTCAACAACCTGGGCGACGTGCCCAACCTGATGAACAGCCTGCTGCAACTCAAGGGCCATCGCTCCCTGGAAACCACCGGGCGCCTGCTGCTCAACACCACCATCGGCATCGCCGGCCTGTGGGACCCGGCCACCGCCATGGGCCTGCCGCGCCAGAGCGAAGACTTCGGCCAGACCCTGGGCTTCTACGGCGTACCCGGCGGCGCCTACGTTATGCTGCCGATCTTCGGCCCCTCGAACCTGCGCGACACCGCCGGCCTGATCGTCGACTACGGCGCCGAAACCCAGATCAACTTCCTCAACGTGTCCAAAGTCAGCGAAAACCACCCGGAAATCTGGGCCTTGCGCGCCGTCGACAAGCGCTACCAGACCAGCTTCCGCTACGGTCAGATGAACTCGCCGTTTGAGTATGAAAAGGTGCGCTACATTTATACAGAGTCGCGCAAGTTGCAGATCGCCGAGTAAACGTCCACAAAAAAGGCCATTCGATTGAATGGCCTTTTTTATTGCGCGGATTTTACTCACTTACTCAGCTAATATTTTTACCAGGAGGCTCACCGTAATCGTTCTCCCCCTTATCGCCTTGAGTGAACAACTGGATGGACACCATTATAAAACCAACAACCGGTATCAAAAACCACAGTGCATACGCCCCCGTGATGTTTACATCATGAAGCCTGCGGAATGTCACCGACACTGCGGGGGGGATCATCAATAACACGTACAAACCAAATGGGACGATAAACCACCGACTCGAAGAAACATTTGCCAGATACGCTACTAAAATAGCCCCCCAAACGATCATTATGTCCATCAATGCAAACGCCCAGTACTCGCGTCTACAGGCTCGCCCACTGAACTTGGCATAGTTTTTTATCGCTTGAAAACACCAGTTCATCCTTAACCCCTTAACGATCCACTTTTATCGTGCCGCTTCACATGAAGCAGCTCGACGCGTCCTATAAATGCCTGTAAATCCGAACTGTAGGATTCAGCTTAAACAGCTTTAAATCTGTACCAGAGAATGAATCAGCTATTCGTTGCTCGCTATGCCGTTCCACGCCTAGAACCCAGTGGTCGAATAGCTGCCCCGCTAACACCACTTCTGCCAGGTAAACCGCAACTGCAGCACCGCCGCCCGGGCCATCTCGCGATCCTGCTCGGCCAGCGCCAATGGCTGTTCGAGCGCTTCCAGTAACGCAGCGCTGGGCGCATCCAGCAACGACGCATTTGGCTTGCTCGGCCCACCTCGCTTGAGCGCCGCCGCCAACTGCCGTAAATACCCATCGCGTTCAATCGCCAGCAAGCCTTGGCTGTTCGATAGGCTTGCGCGCAGTTCCAGCAATTCATCGCCCAGGTCCAGCCCCAACAAGCCGTTGTCCCAATGGTGGCGGCGGTCGGCGGGCAAGGCTTCGCTGTAGCGCGACAGGCGAATCAAGCGATCGGCCATACGCCCGCCAAACCAGCTCTCGGCCTGCTCCAAAGGGCGCGATGTCAGCTGCGCCAGGTCAAACAACGAAGCCTTGAACATCCGCCGATAGTGGTGCTCGCCGGGGTTGAGCTGGATCAGCCGAAACACCACCACCGCAATCCCGACGCCCACTAGGGTTGCGATGGCCTTGTTCAGAAAGGCGGCGATGTCGTAGGTCATCAGGTTGCTCGGCCCGATGTTATTGACGAAGAAGATGCAGAACGCCGAAGCGGTGGCCGCAAGCTTCACCCGGCTCATGCACAGCGAAGCGAAAAACAGCGGCACACCCAACGCCAGGCAGAGCAACGGAAAACCATCAAACCCAGGCAGCAAAGCAAAACGTACAACGCCGGCCACCGGGATCGACAGCGCGATGCCCTTGAGAAAATTCAGGCTGGCGGCCGAAGGGTTTTCCCGCGCGGCAAACAGGCTCAGTACCACACCGCTGATCGACACCGCACCCAACCCCGACGGCCAGGCGGTAAACACCCAGAACGCCGCGACGGCCAAAAACGCCAATGCACTGCGTAACCCACCCAGCACGCCCTGCTCGATATCCCGATGCCAGGACATGGCCCCCGGCGCGCCGGGCGGCACCCTGCCCGCCTCAACGGCCGCCAGGGTCAGCTCGCCCAGCTTCACCCACCGCAGAACCTGGGCCAATTGCATCAGGCAAAAGTGCGCCTCTGGGCTCAAATCTGGGTCATCCAGCGCCAGCATGAGGCGACGGGACAATTCAGGCAGCGCCTCATGCCGCTCTTGCTGCAACGTCGCGGCCACCTCATCCACCCAAGGCGCAATGAGCGTCGTGTCCGGCAGCATCATCCGTTGACGGGCCACGCCTCGCGCTGCGCGCAGCAGGCCAAGCAGATCCCGACTGAGCACCCGCAACGCCTGGGAGCGGCGCCGCCCCTTGGGGCCTTCAAACCAGGCATGGTCGCGCTGGGCGTCCACCGCGACCAAGCGGCCCAGTGCCTCCAGCAAGCCCTTGCGCTGATCCGCCCCCAGCAGCTCCGAGGCTGCTGCGCGCATTCCCGCCTGCCAGGCGCCACGACCTTGAACCGCGAGGGTCTGCTCAACCCGGCGCGGCCATAAGATCGTGCTGGCGATCGTGGCGCAGAGGATCCCCAGGCTGATCTCCTGGCAGCGCGCCACTGCCTCATCGAACACGCCCAGCGGCGCGGCGGTCGCGGGCAAGGCAATAATGGCCGTGGTGTAGCCGGCCAGCACAAAGCCATAAGAGGCATGATTGCGCAGCAACGACGCCCCCGTGGTGCAAAACGCCAACCACAACGCCATGCACAGCAGGAACAGCAATGGCGCCTGACCGAACATGCCAATCATCGCGATGGAAGCCACGGCGCCCACAAACGTGCCCAGCAACCGATAGGCGCCCTTGGCCAGGACCATGCCGCTGGTGGACTGGCCGACGATAAACACCGTGGTCAGCGCCCATTGCGGCTGCTGCAAGTCAAAGCAAAAGGCCAGATACAACGCGACCCCGCCAGCGATCATGTTGCGCAAGGCAAACAGCAGATCGGTACGCGAGGGCGCCAGGGTGGCTTGCCAGAAGTCAGGCAGTTGAAACGCGGGAAGCTTCATTCAGCGAACACTTAGATAGCAAGCTAATGATTAGCATCGTATCTATATTCGCAGCGAATGCCAATCTAGCGTTTCACCGCACTCCACAGCTTGCCCACCAGCGAAACCACCGCCAGCACCACTGCCCCGGCGATAATCCCAGCCACCGCATTGAGCAGCGTCGGCATCAACCACGCCATCGCGCCGACACTCTGGCTTACCGTCTCGATCCAGTGGTACACCACCGGCACGCCATGGGTGAGAATCCCGCCGCCGACCATGAACATCGCCGCCGTGCCGATCACCGACAGGCTTTTCATCATGTAAGGCGCGGCGCGAAGAATCGCCCCACCGACGCTACGCGCCGCCTGGCCGGGCTTTTGCGTCAGCCACAGGCCCAGGTCATCGAGCTTGACGATACCGGCAACCAGGCCGTAAACGCCGATGGTCATCACAATGGCAATGCCCGACAACACGACCACTTGCTGCATCAGCGGCGCATCGGCCACAGTGCCCAGGGTGATGGCGATGATTTCCGCCGAGAGAATGAAGTCGGTACGGATCGCGCCCTTGATCTTGTCCTTCTCAAACGCCACCAGATCAGTCGCCGGGTCCGCCACCGCCTCGACCAGATGCGCCTGCTCCTCGGTGCGTTTGTGCAAAAACGTATGCGCGAGCTTTTCAAAGCCCTCGAAACACAGATAAGCGCCGCCCAACATCAACAACGGCGTGACCGCCCACGGTGCAAACGCACTGATCAACAGCGCCGCGGGCACCAGGATCAACTTGTTGAGAAACGAGCCCTTGGCCACCGCCCACACCACCGGAATTTCCCGCTCGGCACGAACCCCGGAGACCTGCTGGGCGTTAAGCGCCAAATCATCACCGAGCACCCCGGCGGTCTTTTTGGCAGCCATCTTGGTCATCAACGCCACATCGTCGAGGACGGCGGCGATGTCGTCGATCAGTACCAGCAAACTGCTTCCTGCCATGACGCGTTCATCCTGCGGTTAAAGTGCCGCGAATATAACGCGGCGACCGGGAGGGAATATAGGTCTCTCTACTGCACGGAGGATTGCTGTTGATCTGATTCGCCCCGTTAACCCCGCTGGCCGCACGCAGGTTTGAATCCGTGGGTAACCCGGCCAACCGACAGGCCGCCATCGCAGGCAAGCCAGCTCCCACAGTTGGATTACGATGTCTCAGCTAATCAGGGTGCCTGCCTGCCGCCGCCCAGGCTCTGAATCAGCGCGACACGGCCTTGGCTCAACTGCCTTGGGTGTCGCGCAAGTTTTGCTGGGCTTGCAGCAACTCCCACTGCTGAGTCAGCACCGCCCGGTACCCGCACGCAACTGCGCCTCCTGACTCCCTAACAACTGCTGATTGCGCTGGTACACCTGCTGGAAAGCATCCGCCTGGGTTTGCAGATGATTGATCGCCGACAAATTGTCCTCAACATTCTGCAACGCACTCAGCACCGTGCCCCGATAATTCGCCGCGATCTGGTCATAACTCGCCTCAGCCTGCTTGGCCGCCGCCTCCCGCGCACCGCCATCAACAGTCGTCTCCAACGCCGGGCCCAACGTCCAAATGCAGTTCGGCAACGAAAACAACCCACCCAGCGCGATGGACAGCGAGATCACGATCACCACCAGCAATATCGCCAGCCCCAGCTCGTACTGCACATCGGTAAACGAGGCGCGGATGGTCTGGGTGCGGTCGGTGAGCACCGCCACGCTCAAGGTGCCCGGCAGGCTCGCGCGTAACGTGGGCAGCCGTTGCTGCACGCGGTCGAGCACTTTGATCACGTTAGCACCGGGCTGGTACTGGCCTGCCTTTGTGGGCGCCGCCAAAGAAGTGCATGCCCAGGCCAATCGACAGCGCGACTAGCAACAACGCGCCTATGACTCAGGCGAACGTACGTGGCCTGCTTTTCTCCACGGTTTCTCACTCGAACGCCCAATACTGGACTGAACGGCGACCGTATTGGCCGCGTCGCTGATCCGAACTCTAGCAGCGCGCCCAGCCGGTGCCGGTACTACCATGAATACGTTCAGCATCCACACAGACAAAGTCAGCTGCAACGCCCGGCGTGCAAGGCTGCGCCTGCATTCTTGAGCGCTGCGTCAAGCCGGTGCTACCATGCGCAACCGCCTGTCTTGGCAAGGAAACTGCTGGTCTATGAGCACCATCCGCGAGCGCAATAAAGAAATGATCCTGCGGGCGGCGAGCGAGGAGTTTGCCGACAAGGGCTTCGCCGCGACCAAAACCAGCGACATCGCCGCCAAGGCCGGGCTGCCCAAGCCCAACGTTTACTACTACTTCAAGTCCAAGGACAACCTCTATCGCGAGGTGCTCGAGAGTATTATCGAGCCGATCCTGGCGGCGTCCACGCCGTTCAATCCCGACGGTGAGCCGGCGGTGGTGCTGAGCAATTACATCCGCTCGAAAATCCGCATCTCCCGCGACCTGCCGTTTGCCTCCAAAGTATTCGCCAGCGAAATCATGCACGGCGCGCCGCACCTGAGCAGCCAGCAGGTCGAGCAGCTGAACGCCCAGGCCAAGCACAACATCGACTGCATCCAGAGCTGGGTGGACCGTGGCCTGATCGCGGCCATTGACCCCAATCACCTGATGTTCAGCATCTGGGCGGCGACGCAGACGTATGCCGATTTTGATTGGCAGATATCGGCGGTAACCGGGAAAGCCAAGCTGGATGAGGCGGATTATGAAGCAGCGGCGCAGACGATTATTCGGTTGGTGTTGAAGGGGTGTGAGCCGGACTGATAGACCGTGGTGTGGCCATCGCAGGCAAGCCAGCTCCCACATTGGAATCTATGCCAGACACACTATGTATGAACACCGCAAAACCAATGTGGGAGCGGGCTTGCCCGCGATAGCGCCCTCCCAGACACATCCTGCCAAAAGCCTGCTAATCAACCCCAGCTTTCCACACCTAGCCTCTCAGAACACCATCTGAAGAGAGGCCATGGAATGCCTGATCTCCCCGCATCAAAACGACTGCGCATCGGTCGTTACAACGAATCCAACCGTATCTACTTGCTGACCAGCAACACCCTTGATCGCGAGCCCATTTTCCAGGACTTCAAGCTAGGCCGACTGGTGGTACAACAATTTCGAATCGCCCAGAACCAAGGCCTGGCGACATCCTTGGCATGGGTGGTCATGCCTGACCATTTCCACTGGCTTATCTCTCTGGAGAAAGGCTCCCTTTGCGACCTGATGCGCCAAGTAAAATCCAAAAGTACTCGAATCATTAATGGTGTTGCCGGTCGCCAAGGCCGTCTTTGGCAACCTGGCTTTCACGATCATGCCGTGCGCCGTGAGGAAAGCCTGGAGGGCATAGCTCGCTACATTGTGGCCAACCCATTGAGAGCAGGCCTGGTGAAGAAGTTTGGCGACTACCCGTTATGGGATGCGATCTGGCTTTGACTGTAGACCGAGTCGCCGCCATCGCGGGCAAGCCGGCTCCCACAGGGTTAGTGGTGTGCACACCGACCAATGTGGGAGCGGGCTTGCCCGCGATAGCAATCTACCTGTCACCGAAGGCTAGGCAGACACCCCTGCATCCGCCAACAACCCCACCCCCTCAATCGCCGTAATCGCACACTGTTCATCAATATCCGACGTATCCCCACTGATCCCAATCGCCCCCAGCACCGCACCCGCCTGATCCCGAATCAATACCCCGCCCGGCGCCGGCACCACGCTGCCCTGCCCCAGGCTGTTCAACGCCGCGATAAACGCCGGGCGCTGCTGGGCGTCCAGTGCCAGCAAACGTGAGCCCTTGCCCAGGGCAATCGCGCCCCAGGCCTTGCCGATGGCGATTTGCGGGCGTAGCAGGCTGGCGCCGTCTTCGCGTTGCAGGGTGACCAAGTGCCCGCCGCTGTCGAGCACTGCAATGGTCAGCGGTGCGGCTGAAATGGTTCGGCCTGCGTGAAGGGCCTGGCTGGCCAGTTGGGTGGCGAGTTTCAAGGTTAAAGCGCTCATGGTGCCGTCCTTCTTTTGTTATTGAGAAAGCGGTGGAGGTCTGTTTGATCAGATGCCCAATCGAACAAATAGAACACAATGACATTTGTTTTTGTATACAATATTTTCGCACAAACGCTCCACACGTCGAAAAAAGCGCTTCCGACGAACGTAAAGGCGCATTTATAAAATGCATTGACCTGCGCCGCTCGCCGTGAATACACTTTGACCAGACACCACTTGTATACAATTACAAAACGCAAGAGGCACCAAAACCATGAGCAAAATGAGAGCAATCGAAGCCGCCGTCCTGGTGATGCGCCGTGAAGGTGTGGACACCGCCTTCGGTATCCCAGGCGCCGCCATCAACCCGCTGTATTCGGCCTTGCAGAAGGTCGGTGGCATCGATCACGTCCTTGCTCGCCACGTTGAAGGCGCCTCGCACATGGCCGAGGGCTACACCCGCACCAAGGCCGGCAATATCGGCGTGTGCATTGGCACCTCGGGCCCGGCGGGCACTGACATGGTCACCGGCCTGTACAGCGCCTCGGCCGACTCGATCCCGATTCTGTGCATCACCGGCCAAGCCCCGCGTGCACGGATGCACAAAGAGGACTTCCAAGCCGTCG
Source organism: Pseudomonas sp. ArH3a (assembly GCF_022648765.1). NCBI lineage: Bacteria > Pseudomonadati > Pseudomonadota > Gammaproteobacteria > Pseudomonadales > Pseudomonadaceae > Pseudomonas > Pseudomonas sp. ArH3a. The sequence goes on along the minus strand of NZ_CP080330.1, from coordinate 2,338,252 downwards.
ACATCACCAGCATCGTCAAGCCGGTGACCAAGTGGGCGACCACTGTGCTGGAGCCTGGCCAAGTGCCGTATGCCTTCCAGAAAGCTTTCTATGAAATGCGCTCCGGCCGCCCTGGCCCGGTGCTGATCGACCTGCCGTTCGACGTGCAGATGGCCGAGATCGAATTCGACATCGACGCCTACCAACCGCTGCCGCTGGCCAAGCCATTGGCCACGCGCATCCAGGTCGAGAAAGCCCTGGCGCTGCTGGACCAAGCCGAACGCCCCTTGCTGGTGAGCGGCGGCGGCGTGATCAACGCCGACGCCAGCGAGCTGCTGGTGGAGTTCGCCGAATTGACCGGCATCCCGGTGATCCCGACCCTGATGGGCTGGGGCACGATCCCGGACGATCACCCGCAGATGGTGGGCATGGTCGGCCTGCAAACCTCGCACCGTTATGGCAACGCGACGATGCTCAAATCGGACGTGGTGCTGGGCATCGGCAACCGTTGGGCCAACCGCCACACCGGTTCGGTGGAGGTGTACACCGAGGGGCGCAAATTCATTCACGTCGACATTGAGCCGACGCAGATTGGCCGCGTGTTCACCCCGGACCTGGGCATCGTTTCCGACGCAGGGTCTGCGCTGACGATGTTCATTGAAGTGGCCCGCGAGTGGAAAGCCGCAGGCAAGCTCAAGGACCGCAGCGCCTGGCTGCATGACTGCCAGCAACGCAAGGCCACCTTGCACCGCAAGACCCACTTCGACAACGTGCCGGTCAAGCCGCAACGCGTGTACGAAGAGATGAACCAGGTGTTCGGCAAAGACACCTGCTACGTCAGCACCATCGGCCTGTCGCAGATTGCCGGCGCGCAGTTCCTGCACGTCTACAAGCCACGCCACTGGATCAACTGCGGCCAAGCCGGCCCGTTGGGATGGACCATTCCGGCGGCGCTCGGGGTGGTCAAGGCTGACCCAAGCCGCAAAGTCGTGGGGCTTTCGGGCGACTATGACTTCCAGTTCATGATCGAAGAATTGGCCGTGGGCGCGCAATTCAAGCTGCCGTATATCCACGTGGTGGTGAACAACTCCTACCTGGGTTTGATCCGCCAGGCCCAGCGCGGGTTTGAAATGGACTACTGCGTGCAGCTGTCTTTCGACAATCTCAACGCCCCGGAACTCAACGGTTATGGCGTCGACCACGTCGCCGTCGCCGAAGGCCTGGGTTGCAAGGCCCTGCGCGTATTCGAACCGGACCAGATTGCGCCGGCGTTGCGCAAGGCCAAGGAAATGATCGAAGAGTTCAAGGTGCCAGTGATTGTTGAGATTATTCTGGAGCGCGTGACCAATATTTCCATGGGTACCGAGATCAACGCCGTCAACGAATTCGAAGATTTGGCCCTGGTCGGCAACGATGCGCCGACTGCCATTTCCCTGCTCGATTAAGGAGAACCTTATGCCGCGTTTTGCCGCCAACCTGTCGATGCTGTTTACCGAACAGGACTTTCTCGCCCGTTTCAAAGCGGCTGCCGATGCCGGCTTCCAGGGTGTCGAGTACCTGTTCCCGTACGAATTCAGCTCCGCCCAAATCAAGGCGCAACTGGACGCCAACGGCCTGACCCAAGTGCTGTTCAACCTGCCGGCCGGCGACTGGGCCAAGGGCGAACGCGGCCTGGCGTGCCACCCGGACCGAGTCGAGGAATTCCGTGCTGGGGTCAAGCTGGCCATCGCCTACGCCCAGGTGCTGGGCAATACCCAGATCAATTGCCTGGCGGGCATCCGGCCGCAAGGCGTTGACGACGAAACCGTGGAAAAAACCTTTGTCGCCAACCTCAAGTACGCCGCCGACAAGCTGCAAGCGGCGGGCATCAAGCTGGTGATGGAGATGATCAACACCCGTGACATCCCCGGCTTTTACCTCAACAACACCGCCCAGGCCCTGGCGATTCGCGAGCAAGTGGGCAGCGCCAACCTGTTCCTGCAATACGACATTTATCACATGCAAATCATGGAAGGCGACCTGGCCCGGACCCTGGCTGCGCACCTGGGTGAGATCAACCACATCCAACTGGCCGACAACCCGGGGCGTAACGAGCCCGGAACCGGGGAGATCAACTACCGCTTCCTGTTCGAGCATTTGGACCGCATTGGTTACGCGGGTTGGGTTGGTTGTGAGTACAAGCCGTTGACCACCACTGAAGCGGGTTTGGGCTGGCTCAAAACCCACAACGCGATCTAACAGACACACCACAGAACAATGTGGGAGCTGGCTTGCCTGCGATGGCGGTGTATCAGGCGATCAATCTGTAACGGATCGAGCGCTATCGCAGGCAAGCCAGCTCCCACAGCAGATCTTCGGTGTTTGGCAGACCCGAGACAGGCCTGCCCATCTAATAAAAAGAGGATTTTGATCATGGCTAAAATCGGATTTATCGGCACCGGCATCATGGGCCAACCCATGGCCGCCAACCTGCAAAAGGCCGGCCACCAACTGTTCCTGTCCGAGCACCACGGCAAAGCCCCGGCCGAGCTGATCGACGCCGGCGCCGTGGCCCTGGCCAACCCCCAGCAAGTGGCCCAGGAAGCCGAGTTCATCATCGTGATGGTGCCGGACACCCCGCAGGTCGATGACGTGCTGTTCCGCGCCGATGGCGTTGCGGCCGGTTTGTCGCCGAACAAGGTGGTGATCGACATGAGTTCAATCTCGCCCACCGCCACCAAAGCCTTTGCCGCCAAGATCAATAAGACCGGCGCGCAGTACCTCGACGCCCCGGTGTCCGGTGGTGAAGTCGGCGCCAAGGCCGGCACCTTGAGCATCATGGTCGGGGGCGAGCCGCATACCTTCGAACGCGCCCTGGCGCTGTTCCAGAGCATGGGCAAGAACATCACCCTGGTCGGCGGCAATGGCGATGGCCAGACCGCCAAGGTGGCCAACCAGATTATCGTCGCGTTGAATATTCAGGCGGTGGCCGAAGCGCTGCTGTTCGCCTCGAAAAACGGCGCCGACCCGGCCAAGGTGCGTGAAGCGCTGATGGGTGGTTTTGCTTCGTCGAAGATCCTCGAAGTGCATGGCGAACGCATGATCAAGGGCACCTTTGATCCGGGCTTCCGTATCAACCTGCACCAGAAGGATTTGAACCTGGCGCTGGCCGGGGCCAAGGAACTGGGGATCAACCTGCCGAACACCGCCGGCACCCAGCAGGTGTTCAGCACCTGCACAGCGATTGGCGGTGGCAACTGGGACCACTCGGCGCTGATCAAGGGGTTGGAGCATATGGCGAATTTTTCGATTCGCGATAAATAATTCAATTTGAAATGCAGACCTGTGTGGGAGCTGGCTTGCCTGCGATAGCGGTTTTTCAGTGACAGATCAGTTGTCTGACAGACCGCTATCGCAGGCAAGCCAGCGCCCACATTTTTGTCCCAGTTCCACGTTTCAAACCTAAAAACAAAAATCCCCCGGGAGCCCGCTTATGTCGGTCGATCCGCAACACCTGCTTCGCGAGCTGTTTGCCACAGCCATCGACGCCGCCCACCCCCGGCAAGTCCTTGAACCTTACCTGCCCGCCGACCGCAGCGGCCGAGTGATCGTGATCGGCGCCGGCAAAGCCGCGGCGGCCATGGCCCTCGTTGTCGAGAACTGCTGGCAGGGCGACGTCTCGGGCCTGGTGGTCACCCGCTACGGCCACGGCGCACCGTGCAAAAAAATCGAAGTGGTCGAAGCTGCGCACCCGGTCCCCGATGCGGCGGGCTTGGCGGTGGCCAAGCGCGTGCTGGCACTGATCAGCAACCTGACCGAAGACGACCGCGTGATTTTCCTGCTCTCCGGTGGCGGCTCTGCCTTGCTGGCGCTGCCCGCCGAAGGCATCACCCTGGCCGACAAACAGGCCATCAACAAAGCCCTGCTCAAATCCGGCGCGACCATCGGCGAGATGAATTGCGTGCGCAAGCACCTCTCGGCGATCAAGGGCGGGCGACTGGCCAAGGCAGCCTGGCCGGCGACGGTGTACACCTACGCGATCTCCGATGTGCCGGGCGACCAGGCCACCGTCATCGCGTCCGGCCCCACCGTCGGTGACCCAAGCACCTCGCAACAAGCCCTGGCGATTCTCAAGCGCTACGGCATCGATGCGCCCGCCTCGGTGCGCAGCTGGTTGCAGAACCCGGCGTCGGAAACCGTCAAACCCGGCGACCCGCTGCTCGCGCGCAGCCATTTCCAATTAATCGCCCGCCCACAACAATCCCTCGAAGCGGTGGCGGTGAAAGTGCGCCAAGCCGGGTTCAGCCCGTTGATCCTCGGCGACCTCGAAGGCGAAGCACGGGACGTGGCCAAGGTTCATGCCGGTATCGCCCGCCAGATCGTGCAACACGGCCAGCCATTGGCGGCGCCGTGCGTGATCCTCTCCGGCGGTGAAACCACCGTCACCGTGCGCGGCGATGGCCGTGGCGGGCGCAATGCCGAATTCCTGCTGAGCCTCACCGACAGCCTCAAGGGCCTGCCCGGCGTCTACGCCCTGGCCGGTGACACCGACGGCATCGACGGTTCGGAAGACAACGCCGGCGCGATCATGACCCCAACCAGCTACGCCCGCGCCGAAGCCTTGGGCCTGTCGGCCAGCGATGAGCTTGATAACAACAATGGCTACGGTTATTTCGCTGCCCTCGACGGTTTGATCGTCACCGAGCCGACCCGCACCAACGTCAACGATTTCCGCGCCATCCTGATTCTTGAGACTGCCCAACATGACGCCTGACAAGAAGGTCAAAATCCTCGCCACCCTCGGCCCGGCGACCGACAGCATTGACGATATTCGCGAGTTGGTGGAAGCCGGGGTGAATATTTTCCGCCTGAATTTCAGCCATGGTGATCACGCCGATCACGCCCAGCGCTACCAGTGGATTCGCCAGGTCGAGCGCCAGCTGAATTATCCGCTGGGCATCCTCATGGACCTGCAAGGGCCGAAGCTTCGGGTCGGGCGATTTGCCGAGGGCAAAGTACAACTGGTGCGCGGCCAGGCCCTGCGCCTGGACTTGGACCCGACGCTGGGCGACCAATGCCGGGTCAACCTGCCCCACCCGGAAATCATCGCGGCGCTGGAGCCGGGCATGGACCTGTTGCTGGACGACGGCAAGTTGCGCCTGCGGGTGATCACCAAACATGCCAACGCCATCGACACCACCGTACTGAATGGCGGCGAACTGTCTGACCGCAAGGGCGTGAATGTCCCGCAAGCCTTGCTGGAACTCAGCCCGCTGACCGCCAAGGACCGCCGCGACCTGAGCTTCGGCTTGGAACTGGGCGTGGACTGGGTGGCGCTGTCGTTTGTGCAGCGCCCGGAAGATATCCGCGAGGCCCGCGAGTTGATCGGCGACAAGGCGTTCCTGATGGCCAAGATAGAGAAGCCATCGGCCGTGCAACGCTTGCAGGAAATCGCCGAGCTGAGTGACGCAATCATGGTGGCAAGAGGCGACCTGGGCGTTGAAGTGCCCGCCGAAAGCGTGCCGCAGATCCAGAAAGACATCGTCAGCACCTGCCGCCAGTTGGGCAAGCCAGTGGTGGTGGCCACGCAGATGCTTGAGTCCATGCGCTTCTCGCCGGCGCCGACCCGTGCCGAAGTCACCGATGTCGCCAATGCGGTGGCCGAAGGCGCGGACGCGGTGATGCTGTCGGCGGAAACCGCCTCGGGCGAATACCCACTGGAAGCCGTGCAGATGATGAGCAAGATCATCCGCCAAGTGGAAAACGGCCCGGATTACCAGACACAGCTGGACGTCAGCCGGCCCAAGGCCGATGCCACGGTGTCGGATGCAATCAGCTGCGCGATCCGGCGCATCAGCAGCATCCTGCCGGTGGCGGTGCTGGTGAACTACAGCGAGTCCGGCAGCTCCAGCCTGCGCGCCGCGCGGGAACGGCCGGTGGCGCCGATCCTCAACCTCACGCCGAACCTGTCCACGGCGCGGCGCTTGAGCGTGGCGTGGGGCGTGCATTCGGTTGTGAATGATCGGCTGCGCCAAGTGGATGAGGTGTGTTCCACCGCGCTGGAGATTGCCCAGGCCCAAGGGATGGCGCAGCGCGGGGATACGTTGGTGATTACCGCCGGGGTGCCGTTTGGCAAGCCGGGGTCGACCAATTCGCTGCGCATCGAGACATTGATTTAGCGCCTGTTGGGGCCTCATCGCGGGCAAGCCCGGCCCCCACATTTTGATGTGCCAATACATTCAAATGTGGGAGCTGGCTTCCCTGCGATTGGGGGCAACTCGGTCTCACTGACTAAACCACAATGCACAACCCACCCTGCCCCGACTGGGCCGAAGCCTTGCTCAACGGCTTCAGCCAGATCTTCCTGCAACGCCAGCCACTGTGTGGCCTGCTGTGCCTGCTGGCCATCCTGATCGGCGCCCCGGCCTTGTTCGGCGGGGCGCTGCTGGGTGGTGTGGCGGGTTTGCTCACGGCCCAGCGCCGGGGTTACCCCAAGGCTGAGCGCCAGGCCGGCCTTTATAGCTACAACGGCGTGCTGCTGGGCTTGTTGATCAGCCAGCACTTCGCGTGGTCGGCCTTATTGCCGCCGCTGATCCTGGCGTGCGGCGGCTTGAGTGCGATGCTCACGCGCCAATGGTTAAAACATGCCACGCAAGCGGATGACTTGCCCGCCTATACCGCGCCTTTTGTCGGCCTCGCCTGGTTGCTGCTGGGCACAGTGCCTGCAGGCACCTTCACCTTGAGCGAACCCGACACCCTCGGCGTGCTCACTGCGCCCTTCACCGGGCTCGCACAAATCATGCTGCTGGACCAGCCACTGGCCGGCGCCCTGATTGCGTTTGGGCTGTTGCTGGCCGACCGTCGTGCCGCGCTGTGGGCGCTGATCGGTGCCGCCAGTGGCGTGCTGATCGCCCTGCTGATGGGCGAAACCAGCAGCGCCCTTCTCGGCCTGCACAGCTATAACCCAGCATTGGCCGCGCTGGCGTTGAGCCAGACGCGCCGCCAGCCTTGGTTGCCGCTGCTCGGCATCGGCCTGGCAATCACGCTCACGCCGGGGTTCAGCGCCCTGCAACTGCCGGCGCTGACCGCGCCGTTTATCCTCGCCTGCTGGCTGGTACGCGCCAGCCAGCGATTGTTCAAAGCCCGCGTGGACAGCCCGTTCGAATCCCCCTAGGCTTGCCCGATATTCGATTTAGGCGGGTTTTATGGACAGTAACAACGACTGGCGTCAGCGCCTCTACGTCATGGTTTTCCAAAGCGATACAGCGGCCGGGCGCCGCTTTGACGGCATTTTGTTGCTGATCATCCTCGCCAGCATTGTGATCGTGATGCTCGACAGCATCGACCAGGTTCACCAGAACTACGCGAATCTGCTGGCCTATATCGAGTGGGGCTTCACGGTGATCTTCGCCATCGAGTACGGCTTGCGCCTGTATTGCTCGCCCAAGCCGTTGCGCTACGCCTTCAGTTTTTATGGGCTGGTGGATTTGCTCGCCATCGTGCCCGGCATTCTCGCGCTGTATTACAGCGACGCGCAGTACCTGCTGATCATCCGCATCATTCGGATGCTGCGGATCTTCCGCGTGCTCAAGCTCAGCCCGTACCTCAAGCAGGCCAACTACCTGATGGCGGCGCTGCGCGGCAGCAAACAAAAGATCGTGGTGTTCCTGGTGAGCGTGTGCACCCTGGTCACGGTGTTCGGCACCTTGATGTACGTGATCGAAGGCCCGGAACATGGGTTTACCAGCATTCCCAAGGGCATCTATTGGGCGATTGTGACCCTGACCACCGTGGGCTTTGGCGACATCGTGCCGAAGACGCCATTAGGCCAGGTGATCTCGTCGCTGGTGATGATCACCGGTTACTCGATCATCGCCGTGCCCACCGGGATTTTTACCGCCGAATTGGCCAGCGCCATGCGCGGGGAGCAGTTGCAACACGACTGCCCGGTGTGCAAAAAAGACAGCCATGAACCCAACGCGGCGTTTTGCTCGCGCTGTGGCAGCAATCTGTTTCGTAAAGTGGAATAAGCAAAGTTCGTTTTAATCTTTAAACGTCTATGCGGGCGCGGCTATAGTCGGTGGCAAATTGCCCCCACTCAATCGACAAGCTTCTCGAACAACAAGGAATGAGCAGTGAAAAAACTCGTTAGCGCCTCTCTTCTGGCCGCCGGCCTTGCCCTGGCGGGCGCCGTCCAGGCTGCCCCCGTCACACTGCTCAACGTCTCCTATGACGTGATGCGCGACTTCTACAAGGATTACAACGCTGCCTTCCAGAAGCACTGGGAAGCCGAGCATCCGGACGACAAGCTGACCTTGCAGATGTCCTTCGGCGGTTCCAGCAAACAAGCGCGCTCGGTGATCGACGGCCTGCCGGCTGACGTGATCACCATGAACATGGCCACCGACATCAACGCCCTGGTCGACAACGGCAAACTGGTGCCGGACAACTGGGTGACCCGGCTGCCGAACAACAGCGCGCCGTTCACCTCCGCCACCGTGTTTATCGTGCGCAAAGGCAACCCCAAAGCCCTGAAAGACTGGCCAGACCTGCTCAAAGAGGGTGTGCAGGTGATCGTGCCGAACCCGAAAACTTCGGGTAACGGCCGCTACACCTACCTGTCGGCCTGGGGTTATGTGCTGAAGAACGGCGGCGATGAAGACAAGGCCAAGGCCTTTGTCGGCAAGCTGTTCAAGCAGGCGCCTGTGCTGGATACCGGCGGCCGTGCAGCCACCACCACGTTCATGACCAACCAGATTGGCGACGTGCTGGTGACCTTTGAAAACGAAGCGGAAATGATCGCGCGTGAATTCGGCCGTGATCAGTTCGAAGTGATCTACCCAAGCGTCTCCGCCGAAGCTGAGCCGCCGGTATCGGTAGTCGACAAAGTGGTCGAGAAGAAAGGCACCCGCGTCGCCGCCGAAGACTACCTGAAATACCTGTGGTCGCCGCAAGGCCAGGAAATCGCCGCCAACAACTACCTGCGCCCACGTGACCCAAAGGTGCTGGCCAAGTACACCGACCGCTTCCCGAAAGTCGACTTCCTGTCGGTCGAGAAGACCTTTGGCGACTGGCGCACCGTGCAGAAAACCCACTTCAATGATGGTGGGGTTTTTGACCAGATCTACAGCGGCCAATAACTGAATGTGGGAGCTGGCTTGCCTGCGATGCAGGCACCTTGGTGTGTCAGGCATACCTAGGTGATGCTATCGCAGGCAAGCCAGCCCCCACATTTTGCTCATCATTGGGTCAGTTACATCGGCGGTGTCACGCCGTCTTTGCCGGCTGAGATGGCCTGTGCGGTGATGGTCCCATCCGCGCCCTGCGCCGCAAACATCACCACCTTCACCCCCGGTTTGAGCAAGCTGCGATCCCCTGGCTCCAGGTTGACGATCGGCACATCATCGGGCACCACAATCTTCTGTTCGCCGCCTTTGTATTTCACGGTCAAGGTGCGCCCGTTGCTGACCACCAAGTCGCCGACGGTGCCGTTGGTCATGCTGCTGCCTTCTTTCAAGTCAAACGCGCGGTGCCCGTCGCCCGTGCCGGCCATGGCCGGTGGAAACACGTGGACTTCCAGGGCCGTGAGGGTGCCATCGGCGTTGGGCATGGCGGCGGAGCCAATGTAGCTGCCGGGCTTGATTTCATCGATCTTGGCCAGGGTCACGGCACGCACTTGGGTGTCTTTGGTCAGGTGCACGATGACGTCCTCACCGCTGTTGACCTTGACGTGCATCGCATCGCCGTCCATCGCCGTGATGGCGCCACGTACACCAACGCGCGGGGCATCGGCGGCGTTCGCCAGCCCAATGGCCATGGCCGCGGCGAGGGTTGAAGCCAGGATCATCTTGTTCAGCGTGATTTTCATGAAAGTGGATTTCCTGTTTCGGCAGTTGTGACTGAATGTATCATTGCCCTTCGACCCGAAAGTTAACGTTTCAGTCATTAATTCCGGGCATGAGTGTTATCACCGTCAACGGCCTACTCGCTGCCAGGTCTTGTCTTTATTCTCGCACGCCATCTTCCTTCGCTTTTACGAGAACACCATGAACGCTACCCCACACGCTACGAGCACCATGACCCGCGGGATGGTGATGCTGTTTGCGTTCTGTTGCGGCGCCATTGTTGCCAACATCTACTACGCCCAACCGATCATCGAGTTGATCGCGCCGGACATCGGCCTGACTCCCGCGATGGCCAGCCTGATCGTGTCCCTCACGCAAATCGGCTATGCCCTGGGCCTGTTCTTCCTGGTGCCGCTGGGCGATCTGTTGGAAAACCGCAAGCTGATGATCGCCACAACGGTGCTGGCCATCGCCAGCCTACTGGGTGCTGCGTTCACCGAGCAGCCGAATTTGTTCCTTCTTGTGTCGTTGCTGATCGGATTCCGTTCCGTCTCGGTGCAAATTCTGATCCCGCTGGCCGCGCACCTAGCGCCTGCCGAATCCCGTGGCCGTGTGGTCGGCAGCATCATGGGCGGACTGTTGCTGGGTATTTTGCTGGCACGGCCGGTGTCCAGTGTGGTGGCCGATCACTTCGGCTGGCGCACGATGTTCATGGCCGCCGCCGCGTTGATGGCGTTTATCAGCGTGGTGCTGTTGATGACCATCCCCAAGCGCCAGCCCGACCACAGCGCCAGCTACGGCCAGTTGCTGCGCTCCCTCGGCACCCTGCTGCGCGAGCAACCGGTGCTGCGCCAACGCGCGTTCTACCAAGGCTGCATGTTTGCCACCTTCAGCCTGTTCTGGACCGCCGCCCCGCTGGAGTTGGTACGTAACCATGGCCTGAGCCAAACCCAGATCGCGATCTTCGCCCTGGTGGGTGCCATCGGCGCCATCGCCGCGCCCATCGCCGGCCGCCTGGCCGATGCCGGCCACACGCATCGCGCCTCGCTGCTGGCCATGTTGTTTGGCGCCTTGAGCTTCCTGCCGGCCTTCGTACACCCGCTGTACAGCGTGATTGGCCTGGCGGTGACCGGCGTGGTCCTGGACTTCTGCGTGCAGATGAACATGGTCCTGGGCCAACGCGCCGTCTACGCCCTCGACGCTAACAGCCGCAGCCGCCTGAACGCGCTGTACATGACCAGCATCTTCATCGGCGGCGCCTTCGGTTCGGCGATTGCCAGCAGCGTGTATGAACACGGCGGCTGGCTGGGCGTGATGCTAGTGGGCAGTGCGTTCCCGCTGCTGGCGTTGTTGCGGTTCCTGAGTGCGTCGCGCCAGGTGTCGGTCGCGACCGCCTGATTGCGCTTAGGAGCGCACCAACTTCTCCAAAGCCGCACCTGCCAGAAATGACGAGCGGCTTTTGACCTTGTGTTCACGCACGTCACGGTCGATGCGCTGAATGACATAACCGGGCAAGGTCACATTGACCTTCTCGGTCTTGCCCAGATAAGGCGAGATGTCCAACTCCAACATGCCCCAGCCCATCCCCGCGTAATCTTCGTGGGCGTGATAATGCCCAGGTCGGATTGACGGCTGTATTACGGAATATTGGAAACCCGCTGAATTTATTCCAGGGCGACGTCGTCGTGGGTCGAGTATGTGCAGGCGCTGATCAACGCCTAAGCGCTGTCAGCGCTTTGCCGTGTCGCTTTTCAGCGCTGACGAGAAGTCAGACCGAGCACATCCTGCGGCCTGATCAAACGCGCGCTTTTAATCAGGAAGTCCGACTGACGCCGCCCCAACAGGTCTATTCCCACAATGGAACGGCCGCTGTGTCGGTCGTGTTTGACGACGGTATCGCCAATACGCCCCGTGTAGGCGTCGACGAGGCGCAAAGGGGTTCCCAACTCTGCGGCCAGTGCCGTCAGGTCAATCGTGTCTTCGCCACTGGCGAAATCCATGATGCGATCAGGATCGTAACCGCTTGAGTCAGTGACCTTGTCATATTTGAACGTGTTTTTACCGCCCACGCCCCAGAGTTCATCACCGCCGCCACCGCCAGTGATGACGTTGCTCACGGCGTTGCCTACGATTCGGTCTCTGCCTGAGCCGCCGACCGCATTCTCCACCATGACGCCTTTGGCTATTGCGACGTTGTTGCGCAAGCCGCCCACGCTGGAGGAGGCGTTATGGCGCAAGTCGATGCGCTGGTCTTGCTTGAAGCCGGAAAAGTCCAGGGTGTCATTGCCGCCGGTATCCTCTACCAGAAAGCTCGGTGCACCGCTGCCGGCGTGGAGGCTGGTGGAGCTATCGCCGGTGTTGGCGTTGAACCCATAGACAGTATCGTCGGGGTTGAGGCCAGGCTTGGGGGTTGGTTTAAGCGTGGTAGCCCCAGGCGCGGGCTCCCCGCCCGTGACAATGTCACTGGCCTGAATGCGCCCGACACTCTTGATAAAGAAATCCGCCTTGCCCTGGCCCGTCAGGTCAAGGCTCAAGCTGGCGTTCCCGCTGCGCGGATCGTGGCTCAGGACGATCTCGCCGGGGCGCCCGGTAAACTGCTTAACCACATTGAAGTGCTTGGTCGGGGCGTTTTTCAATAGACCGCAAAGATCAATTTTGTCCGTCCCGCTGGTGAAATCCAGAATTTCGTCTGGCCTGCTGAGCGTAGAGTCACTCGCCCTGTCGTAAACAAAAACATCCGCGCCACCGCCGCCTATCAACCTGTCTGCACCGCCCCCACCACGGAGCCTGTTGCCAACGTCGTTGCCATAGATATCGTCGTCGCCTGAACCGCCGATAGCGTTTTCCAGGACAACGCCCTTGGCAATGGAAACATTGCCCTTCAAGCCGCCAACACTGGAATACGACTCAGCGTGCAGATTGATGATCTGATCCTGGGAAAAACCGGAAAAATCCAGCGTGTCATTGCCACCGCCATCCCAGACAGAAAATATAGCCGTGTCGTTCGCCGACTTAAGACTCAAGTGGTCACGGCCAGTCGTGGAGTTGAAACCGTAAACGGTGTCGGTATTACGAGTGTCGGGGTTGGCACCGTAGAGTTTCTGTATGGCCGCTATATCATCTTTCAGTGGCACTGAGGGTTGCAGGTGCTTGAAGTCATGCTCCGGTTGATTGTTCGCGTCCCAATAACTCATGACGTTGTGGGCTCTGGTGTCTTGCTTGTAGACGGCATCAGCATAGCTGAGCACGGTTTTACCATAATCGCCTGGATGACCAAGGCCCAGCGCATGCCCCACTTCATGAATGGCGGCTAATAAAAAATAATCGCCATTATTGGGGGATTCGGCAGCCCCCTGCGTTCCGATAGTGGCCGCCACGTCACCGTAATACCCATTAGGTAACTGCGCCCTCCCGCCACTGGTATTAGGGTCGGCGTTGATCGTTATTGAACCGTCGCTGTCGGTTGAGCCTTCTTTGAATACAATATTGGCCACATCCTGCCAGGCCTGCAGTGCTTGGCGAATAGACACTTTTTGTTGCGTTGAAAACTGCTCACCCAACGTAAAAGAAAGCTCAATTTTGCCGTCGCCATTGCGATCGTAATGCCGATAGCCGCCTCGCAGGATCTGCTTGGCCGCATCGTCTGTACTGTAAGAGGCTTTTTGAGTGACGCCACCGGAAACAGACGTAACGCGTGAGACAGCAGGAGCATTTAACGTAGGAAGTTCATTGCTGCGTACAGATTGATTAACAAGCGAATTAGCGACTCTCATAAAACACCCTTTGGAAAACTTTATAATCAGCCAACAAGGGTCGCAATGGCAGCAACCCCAGTTAACGGCGACCACAAACTCCCACAGATAACTATCTAACGCCAACCCGATAGTATTTCATGTTCAAACATTAAAACACCTGAACCCCATCATACGACCACAGTTATTGATTAACCAAGGCAACAACGCACATAAAATTCTACAATTACACAGCCACTTAAACACTGCGTTCCCGCACAACCGTTAAGCCACAGTTTTTATGAACGGGTTATGGGTTTACACCCCACTTTGAAACCGCGGGATACGCCCATTCAGCGACGGCCAGTAACCGTACTGGCAAGCATTGGCCCATACACTCGGCTGACGCAGTAATTCCCGCAGCGCTTGTGATGCGATGGCCAACGCGAGCTTTTGGCCTGGGCATTGATGCCTGCCAACGCCAAAACTGAACAACCGCCGAAGGGGTCGCTGAAGCAGAAAATTGTCCGGATCGGGGTTCGCTTCGGGGTCCCGATTCGCAGCAGCCAGCAACACCAGAACGGTGTCGCCCTTGCCTAAGCTACGCTTGCCAATCGAGCAGCGGCCGGCCACAAATCGCCGGGTGTTCTGTACCGGCGAATCATAGCGGGCCACCTCTTCCACCAGCGCTGTCACCAAGGCCGGCACTCGCTGGATGTGCTCAAGCAGGTCGGGCCGCCGAACAAGTGTCACCAGCGTATTGCCAATCAGGCCGGCACTCGCTTCGCACGTTTGGGACAGTAACCCAATCAAGTTGGGAGTCAGTGCGTCGGGGTTACCCCAATCGCCGTCGAGAAGCGGCTTAAGCAACCCTGTCTGCTCAAGTACACCACTGAACATCTGCCCCAAATGTGCAGCGGCGGCATCGGCATCACGCAATTGAGCTTCGCGGCTCAGCGGCGAGAGGCAGGCGACAAAATCCCGTGTCAAACCGGCGACCGTGCTTAACCGTTCGCCGGGCACACCCAGCAGATACGCGACTACCGAGACGGGCAAGGTAAACATCCAATCATCCAGGCTATGCATGCAAGCGCTGAGTTGCCTCACCACTCCTGCAATGTGCAGCGCATCCAACCTGGCCAGCGCAGGCTCGACCGCGGCCCTCGGGCATTGGTGGGCCACCCCCTCGTTCATACGCATCAACCTGGCGAAGACCTGCCCCGCCGCACCGTTTGCGATAGCCGCAGGCACGGGCTCGTGTGACGGGCGTACCCGACAGTCGGGATGCGTCAGCACGGCTTCGACGGCCTTGGCGCTACTGGCGATCCACAGTCCAAGGTCAGCATCGAACAACAGCTCATCGTTGCGTCTCAGGGCTGCGTAATACGCATAAGGGTCAGCATGGGTAGCGGCTTGCAGCGGTGTCATTCGGTACGTCCTGTTCGCAAAAGAAGCGTTACTATCTGCCCTCTCTCACGGCAATGATTCGCTCAAGAACGAAATATGAACGCCCATGACGATGACACGGCGCTTTCACAAGTGGCGGGGGCGATCGCCGAGCCTGCGCGCACGAAAATGCTCTGCTCGCTGATGGATGGCCATGCGCGCACCAGCACCGAGCTGGCCGCGATTGCCGGGGTGAGCGCCTCCACCGCCAGCGCCCACCTGGCCAGGCTCAAGGACGATGGCCTGCTCAAGCTGCACACCCACGGACGCCATCGCTACTACCGCCTGGCCGGCCCCCATGTGGCCCAGGCCATCGAGGGTTTGATGGTGATCAGCCGCAATACCCGCAAGGCCTTCGTCCCGACCACGCCCACCCGCCTGCAGTTCGCACGCACCTGCTACGACCACATGGCCGGCACGCTGGCGGTGCAGCTGCATGACCATTTCATCGCGTCCGGCTGGCTGATTGGCGAGGGGACTTACCAGCTCACCGCGCCCGGTGAAACAGCGCTGATAGAACTGGGGATTGATGTGGCAACACTGCGCACGCAACGACGGCATTTTGCGTGCGCGTGCCTGGACTGGAGCGTGCGCCGTCCGCATTTGGCCGGCGCGTTGGGAGCAGCGTTTCTACAAAATGCTATTGGCCACCATTGGGTCACCCAGGACCTGGATAGTCGGGCGCTCGGTTTGACGCCCAAGGGCCGCAAGGCGCTGGCGAGCCGGTTTGGTCTCGAAGCGCCGGCCTGCCCCGCGCTGACCAAGGCTTGATCGAATGGGCTCTGCACTTACTTGAATATCGAAAAAGCCTTGTCCATGAATGTCCTTAACAACGTAAACAGCTTTTCGGCGAACTGCCCGCTAAGCCGGGGCTTCGGAGTGGGCGTGGGGGCTGGAATAGGCTCTGGAGCGGGCTCTGGGGTTGGGGTTGGTGCAGGCGTTGGTTCAGGAACCGGGCCGGGAATCACGTCCACCGTCGGCGTGACCGTCGGCACCTGAGCGCTCCAGGTCACATCCGACGGTTTAATTTGACCATGACTGGTAATCAACATATCAGCCGTACCGCTGCCCTTGGTGTCCACGGCCAGCGTCGAACGCCCGGTAGTCGAGTCATGGGTGATCACTGCGTCGCCTGCACGGCCGCTGAACCGATCAGCGAAGTTCAACGACTTGAGGCCCGCCTCACGAAGTACGCCGGCGACATCGATCTTGTCGATACCGCTGGTGAAGTCCTTGATGATGTCCGGGTTCTGCGGCGTTGAATCACTGACGCGGTCATAGACGAACGTGTCGGCCCCGCCACCGCCGTGTAGCGTGTCTGCGCCGCCGCCGCCTTTTAAACGGTTGCTCTGCTCGTTCCCCGTTAACGTATCGCTGCCGGAACCGCCAATGGCATTTTCCACGGTGACGCCCTTGGCAATCGACACATTCCCGCGCAATCCCCCAACGTCCGAAAATGTCTCGGCCTTGAGGCTGATGTTTTGTTTGCCGGTAAAGCCCGAAAAATCCAGAGTGTCATTGCCACCGCCATCCCAAACACTGAACACCGGCCTGTCGCGGGCGCTCTTGAGGCTGTAGACCTCACGACCGGTGTTGGAGTTGAACCCATAAACGGTGTCGGTATTACGGGTCCGCGTATTGGCCCCGTACAAGCGTTGGATGGCTGCAATATCGTCAATCATAGCGGCGCAGGGTTCCACTTCGTTAAAGGCATGCCCCGGTTGTTTACGTTCCGACCAATAGCTCATGACGCTGCGGGCCTTGGTGTCCTGTGCATAATCGGCATTGCGCTCGTAAGTGCCACCGCCGTCGTAACGTCCGGGGTGTTCCAGCCCTAGGGTGTGCCCCAACTCATGCACCAACAAGGACAAAAATTGGCTGCCCATTTGCGGATTATCTTGAGCACCGCCTGTGCCGATATTAGCCGTTACTCGAGATTGGTATTGATTGGGTAGCGTTGCGACACCCGACATTGAACCCGGCACGCCCCTGATCGTGATGAAACCATCACTATGGCTAGCGTTTTCGACAAAGGAAATATTGGCGACATCTGCATAAGACTGCAATGCCTGCCTGGCTCGCTCTTTTTGAGCAGCACTAAAGGCGCCCGAAAAATTAAAACCCACCACAATCTTATTGTCGCCATTTCGATCATGAAACTTGAAGTTTGCGCGCGTGATGTGTTTTGCCGCCTGGTCGGTGGTAAACGACGTCTTATTACTGCTCAAGGAAGAAAAACCATTATAAAACTCACGCGCCTGCCCTCCGGACGAGAGAGTGGCATGCGTACTGGACTGGGGTCTTACGGAAGGAATCATGGCAATGAATACTCTGAGTATTGAGAATTATCCATCCCTACAGTGTTTACCGAACCTGACTATTCCGTTGCCAGCTCGATAAAAGTCCCACATTGAAAAGGCCCTCGCCAGCGCCATTCTTTTCACAATGCAAACGAGTAAACACACCTGCAAGAAATGCGCATAACGTTTATGCGTCGCTTCGCAGCCATCACGCCAAACACCATAATAAATACGTGATATAACGCACTCAGAAAAACCAACTCAATATCGTCAAATATTGAGTTGCGCACATTAAGAAACTTATTCAAACACCGCAGGAAAAAATACCTCAGACCCGCTATCCCTATCCGGCACTGAATAAAAGCAACGCCTACAGGCTGTGGTCAATCTTCTGCCTTTTAATTAACCGCCCAAGTAGGATTGCACTCAGATCACCCGCCCATTCCAACCTACACTCACAGATTTGTGCAGTTCCCGACGGTGTTCCAGCAACCACTTATCCAGCGTATGCCCCACATGGGTCATTGTGATTACGCGGTGCTTGCGGCTGCGGCGGCATGGAGCAGTCTGGCACCAGTACCTCCACAGGCTTGCGCTGCACGGCCGACGGCGCAGGCGCTCATCGCTGCACGCCATGGCGCAAGCGATGCACTCACAGCCCTACACCGGCACTTGCCGCGCGTCGCCGGTGCCGAGCAGGGTCAGGCGCATGCCGAGTGCCCAGGGTCCAGGCAACACAGCAAACGCTCGACGGTGTGTTCAAGCGGGCCGGAATTATCCAGCACAAACAACCCCGAACCGTTGCCGGCGATCAGGTCAGCGGTGAACCGCGCATTGCGCGCCAGGCGCTCCTCTATTTCCGCCAGGGACTCACGCCCGCGCGCGATCAAACGCTGACGCAACACGGTTTGATCAACCGTCAGCAGCAACACCAGCACCGCAGGATAGCGCTCGCGGGTCTGCGCCAGGTGCGCACGGGAGCCGTTGACCAACACGTCGTCCCCCGCCGCCAGCCAGTCATCAATTTGCGCGGGAATGCCATAGGACAACCCATTGGCGTGCCAACTGAGGGCAAACGCACCCTCAGCGTCCATCGCGGCAAACTGCTGCGCGCTCACCCCCTGGGCCGCCTCGCCCACAGCCTCCGCCGAGCGGGTGATCACGCGGCGCACAATGCGGCAACCGCGTTCGGCCAGACGCGGGCGCGCGGCATCCAGCAGGCTGTCCTTGCCCGAACCCGATGGCCCGATGAGATAGATCAACCTGCCTGCCATCAAAACACCCTCTTCGCTTGTCGCCATACGTGTTGCACTACGGGCAGCCCTTCGCGGCGCCTGGCTTGGACGAGGTCGGCGCGCAGGCCAATAGCAATTTCACCACGGTCCGTCAGGCCCGCCGCGTGTGCGGGCGCCAGGCTGATCATCTTGACCGCGCGGGCCAGGCCGACGGCGGCCACATTACCCGAGTGCGCCCCACCGCGCACCACGTTAGGCGCGCCCATCAAGACTTTCATGTTCAGCGCCTGGCAGCCCTTCGCCGCTTCAAGCGTAGTGGGGAATTCGGCGATGATCATGCCGTAGCGCGCCGACTCTTCAACGTGGGCCAACGTCGCGTCGTCATAGCTGGCGGGGGGCGGGCTGATGAAGGTTTTGTGAAAGGATGGGAGGCTGCCTGACTCAACCCTGTGGCGAGCGAGCTTGCCTTAAGGTATTCAGTGGCCCTGTGATTTTCTGATGGGCGCAAAAACGTGGAAGACAAAACCCAATGATCATCGTCAAAGCGTGCCCCGTAGTCCTTCGAACCAGACAGTCTTTAGAAATACTGGCATTCGAACACCCCCAGGCCGGTTTCCAGCTGGTCAAAGGCAGCGTAGAGCCTGGCGAAACAACAAACACCGCCGCTATTCGAGAATTGCAGGAAGAAGCTGGAATAACCGGCAAAGTTATAGGCGACTTGGGAACCTGGCATTGCGAGCTCACCCGCCAAACCTGGGCTTTTCACCAATGCCAGGTCTCGATAGACCTTCCAGATACCGGGTTCGATTTTGCAGAAGATGATGGAGGCCATGAGTTTCGATTCTTCTGGCATCCCTTGAGCAGCGAACTCACCCATGAATGGCATCCGATTTTCAAGGCCGCGCTAACCACGCTGATCGAGAGGCTTGGTGCTGACGAAAGCTGAACAAGACTTTCCCTACGGCCAGTCATTTAACCGCTCTGCATTATGTGAACCGAGCCGTACGCAGGAGGGCCAAGCCCTGCCGGGTTTCCCATTCCCCGGTCGACCAATCTGCGTACGGCTCACCCTTTTTGATGCCGTGTTGTCATTAGGACCTGCCCTACACAGATTTCGGGTTGCGTCCGGTCAACCTCGCCGCTAACCTTCGCGGGTCGCTGCAAAATCAGCGAACGGGTGTGGTAGCCCGGTTCCTTCATAGATCCCAAAACGCTTAAGGGCGTTTTTTTGTGCGGGCTGCTTTGTGGCGGCTGTGCACGGGAGGCTTCGGCCTGCCGGGTTTCTATGACCGGTCTACCACCCCGTGTACAGTCGCCTCCTTACATCGTGTGGTAGCGAGATGGAGGTGCTCATTCATAGGAGCTTCACCATGAAAAAAGTCACGCCTAACCCTCCGCCATCCCCCTCGGATGACACCCCACAAACCCCACCCGACCTCATCTTCACCGTCCGCCCCGGCCTCAGTACCGAAGTTGCCTTGAGCAATGCCAGCGAGATGCTGGAGTCCGCGACTGTGTGCGCCTACGACTGCGCCGAGCACTTGGATGGCTCAGGCCGCAAGCAAGTGCTGGCGGTGGTGCAGATGCTTGAGATTGCGCAGTTGTTGGTGGATCAAGCGCTGAATCGGGAGTGTCCCGTGGCCTGATGGCTGAGGCGATCTCCTGTGGGAGCTGGCTTGCCTGCGATGGCGGTGTGAAGTGCGCCCCAAAAGTTGGACAGCTAATGGTTAGGCTACCGCGGACCGGGTTCTGTAAGCCACAGGGCTCAGTCCGCCAAGCTTCGTTTTGATTCGCTTATGGTTGTAGTAATGGATGTACTTATCCAGCCCGGCCTGCAGCTGAGCAACGCTGTCGAAGCTTTCCCGATAGTAAAACTCCGACTTCAGGGTACCGAAAAAGCTTTCCATTGTGGCGTTGTCATAGCAGTTCCCTTTGCGAGACATGCTCTGTTCCAACCCAGCTTTTTCCAGTTTTTCCCGATACTTTGAGTGTCGATAGTGCCAGCCCTGATCCGAGTGCAGCATGGGTTTGGCGCCTTCGGGCAAGCGCTCAAGGGCAAGCTCCAGCATGTCGCCTACCAAGGCGTATTGGGGGCGGACGGCGGTCTTATAGGCCACAATCTCTCCGTTGTACAAGTCCAGTACTGGGGACAGATACAGCTTTTTGCCGGCCACTTTGAACTCGGTGACATCGGTTACCCATTTCTGATTTGGTTGCTCAGCTTCGAACTGACGAGCCAGGATATTGGGCGATACCTCTCCCATTGGCCCTTTATACGATTTGTATTTTTTCGGTCGCACTGTGCATTTCAGGCCTAACTCTCCCATCAGCCGTCGTACCGTTTTACCGTTGATCAACGGCGTTTGCTTACGTAGCTCTAAAGTCATCCGACGGTAACCAAGGCGGCCCTCATTCTCGTCTTGGATAGTCTGGATAGAGGCTTTGATCGAGATAAACCGGTCCGCAACGCCCATCGCCTTGAGTTGGTAGTAGTACGTACTTCGCGCAAGACCTACCAGCTTGAGCAAATCACTCAAGGGGAAAGCTTGTTTGAGCTCAGTGACTAATCGGGCTTTTTCTTCGCTTCTCTCTCTCGCCTCATCACCGCCTCGCCCAACTCTCCAAGCTTTTTTAGGTAGGCGTTCTCCATGCGCAAATACTGCAGTTCATCGAGTAATGCCTTGTGTGCAAGCTGTGCGTCGGTGAGTGGGGTGGTAGTTTTACGCGGTTTAGAAGGCGGCTTGGGCATAGCGGTAATCGATCCTTTTTTCCCTGACTCCAGGGCTTCAATACCGCCACTGTAATACTGCTGTTGCCATCTGCCCACCTGGCTTGAGTTACCCAGGTTGAAGAGCGCCGCTGCGCGGCGCAAAGATAAGGAGTCGCGCCACATGCGTTGCAGCACTGAAAACTTGAACAAGGGACTGTAGCGTTCGCCGGTTCTGCTTAGACAGGCTTCGCCATGTAATCGGTAAGCCTCCACCCAACGACGAAGCAAGGTGGGATCCATTTGAAATTGAGCGGCTATGCGGCGAAAGCCTCGGCCCTGTTCAAGGAAAGTGGTAATGGCGGAAAGCTTGAACTGCGTCGTGTATTTGCTCATGAAAAGCCTCAGGAGTTGGACGGGTGTCCAACTTCTGGGGCGCACTTCAGTGGGTCAGGCAATAAATGTCTGGCTGATAGGCCGCCATCGCGGGCAAGCCCGGCTCCCACACTTGGGCTTTGTTGTTGGCGCGAATGCATGTCAACGCTTGCGAAAAAACCGGGCCGTGAAGAGATCCCCTGTGGGAGCGGGCTTGCTCGCGAAGGCGGCAGGTCAGTCACCGCATCTTAGGCTGACACTCCGCTTTCGCGAGCAAGCCCGCTCCCACATTTGATCTTCAGTGTTTGAAGGGGTGTATTTCAAGGATATGAAAAAGGCGACCCGAAGGTCGCCTTTTGTCATTGCGCGTACTGCTTGCTCAACCCCGGCGGCACGCCGTGCACATCCGTCTCTTCCCATGGCCCATTCGGGCTGATGGAGCGGCTCCAGCCGTTGCTCCAGCGGTAGTAGGTGCGCTGGCGGTAGAAGGTGTCGGGCTGTTCTTCCAGCACATACACCTGCATCTTGCCGTCCCAGTGGCTGGCGGCGCCCGGTGGCGGGGCAAAGGTTGGCGATTTGCTCGGCACCGGTTTCGGCGGCGGGGTTACCGGGCCGGAAGGTTGGGTGCTCGGCTGGGTCGAGGGGCCCGACGGTGGGATGGTCGGGCCGGTGGGTGCCCCAGGTGGCCGATGGACCGCACAAGCGCTCAAGCCGAGTACCAGGCTGAGCAAGGTGATGCGTGCAAGAGCGGTCATAGGCGTTTCCTCGAATTACTTATCCGGACGGTCGATGGTCAGCTGCTGCGTGGCAGTGGTGCTGCTGGCCAAGGGTTGGCTGCGGCCGATCCACTCGCCAGCGGTTGGAACACCTGCCCGGGATATGCGCGCAACCAGTTGGACTTCGGCGAAGTTCGACAGTTTCAACTGCGGCATCATTGCGTCCGCATCGCCCAGTTCGACGGTGACCGGCAGTTCGGCGACGGTGACGCGCTTGGCCGCCAACGGCGCTGGCGGGCCGCTGACCGCACGGGCGAAGATAAACACGCTGTCGGTTGGCAGGGCTTTGGCCTTGACCTCGGCGGACAAGTCGACACGCACTTTCATCACGGTTTTTTGCGCCACGGTGCCGCCGCTGTCCTTGAGCTTCTCGGCCGCGCGATCAATCCCGCCTTGCAGCGCGACACGGGAGTTGTCTTGCGGTGGCAACTGCGCCAGCAGGCGGTTCCAGTAGTCGATGGCTTCCTGATAACGCTGGCCTTCAAAGGCGGCGATACCCAGCAGGCCAAGGCTGGTGACTTCCTTCGGATCGAGCTTCAAGGCTTCATCGGTCAGCGCCTGCACCTTGGGCGACCACTGCTTGTTGTCGGCAAAGTACTGCGCCTGCGCCCACTGGCCGAGCAATTCCGGCTGGCGACCGGCCAGGGCCACGGTGCGTTCGAAGACTTTCGCCGCATCGGCCGAACGGTCCTGAGCCATGTAGGCGCGACCGAGGAAGTACAAGCCTTCCGGCGAATCCGGCTGAGCAGCGGCGGCACGTTCCAGGCGCTGGGTCATGTCTTGCATGGACACCGGCGGCTGGGCGAATTCGCGGGTCAGTGCGACCTTGTCGCTCGCCCCGTAATGCAGGTACAGCGCAATGCCCAGGACCGGCACTAGAAAAGCCGCCAAAAACGGCAGCGGTTTGCCCAGGCGCGATTCGCGGGGCTTTTCCACACCTTCGGTGTCGGCCAGCAATTCGCGGGCAGCCTCGGCGCGGCCGGTGTCGAGTTGCACGGCATTGAGCACGCCTTCGTCCTGCTGCACTTGCAACTCGGCCACGCGTTCTTGGTAGAGCGCCACGTTCAGCGCGGTGCGATCCTCTTCTCGCTGGGCACGGCGGCCGCGCAATACAGGGATCAACAGGAAACTCAGGGCAATCAGGAGCAGCAACCCTGCGGCGAGCCAAAAATCAATCATCAGTCTTGGTGTCCAGCAATTGGTCGAGGCGTTTGCGCTCTTCAGGAGAGAGCGCGTCGGAACCATCAGTAGGTGCGGCGCGGCGACGGCGCACGATCACAGCCATGACCACCACGCCGGCCAGCAACAGCCCGGCGGGGCCGAACCAGAGCAGCGCGGTCTTGCCGGTGAGCGCCGGTTTGTAGCGCACAAAATCGCCGTAGCGGTCGACCATGAAGTCGATGATCTGCTGGTTGTCCTTGCCCTCCCCCAGCATGCGAAAGATCTCTTTGCGCAGGTCGGCGGCGATGGGCGCGTTGGAGTCGGCGATGTCCTGGTTCTGGCACTTGGGGCAGCGCAGTTCCTTGGTCAGTTCGCGAAAACGCTCACGGTCACCGTCCTTGGCGAATTCGTAGGTGTCGATGGCGGCGTGGGCCACGCCGGCCAATCCGAGTGCGAGAACAGCAGCGGCTGACAGGCGCTTCATGGCTTGGCCTCATCGACCAGCGCCTGGTACTTGGCGGCGAGTTGCTCGCGCCACACCACTTCGTCGATCACGCCGACGTACTTGTCACGGATCACGCCTTTGGCATCGATAAAGAAGGTTTCCGGGGCGCCGTACACGCCAAGGTTCAGACCAAGGTTGCCATCTTCATCGCGAATATCCAGCAGGTACGGGTTATGAAACTCCGCCAGCCACTTCAAGGCCGCCGCATTGTCGTCCTTGTAGTTGATGCCGTAGATCACCACACCCTTCTCGGCCAGCTTGTTCAGCACCGGGTGCTCGACCCGGCACGAGATGCACCAGGTCGCCCACACGTTGACCAGCGCCGGTTTGCCCAGCAGGTCGGCCTGGGTCAGGGTCTTGTCGCCCTGCACCGTCTTCAGGCTGAACGCCGGGAACGGCTTGCCGATCATCGCCGAAGGCAGCTCGGCCGGGTCCAGGTACAAGCCGCGATACAGGAACACCGCCATCACCAGAAAGGCCGCCAGCGGTAACACCATCAACCAACGCTTCATGCCGCCGCTCCTTGCAGACCGAGGGCTTCACGCACCCGGCTCTTGACCTTGACCCGATAACGCCGGTCCAGCGCGGCCAGCAAGCCCCCAAACCCGGTGAGCAAACCGCCGAACCAGATCCAGCGCACGAACGGTTTCACATGCACGCGCACGGCCCAGGCACCGTCGCCCAGCGGTTCGCCCAGCGCCACATAGAGGTCGCGGGTGAAACCGGCGTCGATGCCGGCCTCGGTCATCATTGAGTTTTGTACGGTGTACAGGCGTTTTTCCGGGTGCAGCACGGCCACTTCCTTACCCTTGCGCACGACACGCACAGTGCCTTTGTCCGACGTGAAGTTCGGCCCTTCGAAGTGCTTGGCGCCTTCAAAAATGAAGTGGTAACCGGCCAAGTCCATGGACTCACCCGGCGCCAGGCGCAGGTCACGTTCGGCACTGTTCTGGCTGGAGAGCACCACGCCCAAGGCGCACACGGCGATGCCGATGTGGGCGATCTGCATGCCCCAGTAGCTGCGGGTCAGGGTTGGCAGGCCTTTGATCAGGCCTTTGTGGCGGGTCTTGTCGGCGATATCGCGCACGCCGGCCAGCAATACCCAAGCGGCGAGCAGGAAGGTGGCAAGCACTGCCCAATTGAAGTCACCGTAGGCAAAGCCTGCGATCACCGCCAAGGCCACACTGCCGAGTAGCACCGGCATCAACATGCCCACCAGCCATTTCACCGGGGTGTCTTTCCAGCGCACCAGCATGCCGACCGCCATCACCACCATCAACAGGCCCATCAACGGGATAAACAAAGCGTTGAAGTACGGTGGGCCCACGGACAGCTTGGCGCCGCTCAACGCATCCAGCGCCAGCGGGTACAAGGTGCCAAGCAGGATCATCGACGCGGCCACCACCAGCACCAGGTTGTTGCCCAGCAGCAAGGTTTCCCGCGACCACAGGTTAAAGCCGACCTGGCTCTTGACCACCGGCGCACGCAGGGCGAACAAGGTGAGTGAGCCGCCGACTACAAACAGCAGGAAGATCAGGATGAATACGCCGCGCGCAGGGTCGGAAGCAAACGCGTGCACCGAGGTCAACACACCCGACCGCACCAGGAACGTGCCGAGCAGGCTGAGGGAAAATGCGGCAATCGCCAGCAGCACCGTCCAGCTTTTGAACACGCCGCGTTTTTCGGTAACCGCCAGCGAGTGAATCAGCGCGGTGCCTACCAGCCATGGCATGAACGAGGCGTTTTCCACGGGGTCCCAGAACCACCAGCCGCCCCAGCCGAGTTCGTAATAGGCCCACCACGAGCCCAAGGTGATGCCGATACCGAGGAACGCCCAGGCCACAATGGTCCACGGCCGCGACCAGCGCGCCCAGGCCGCATCGAGGCGCCCGCCGAGCAAGGCGGCGATGGCGAAGGCGAAGGCTACCGAGAAACCGACGTAACCCATGTAGAGCATCGGCGGGTGCACGATCAGGCCGATGTCTTGCAGCAGCGGGTTGAGGTCATGCCCGTCCACCGGGATCTGCGGCAGCATGCGGCTGAACGGGTTGGAGGTCATGATCAGGAACAACAGGAAGCCGATGCTGATCATGCCCATCACCGCCAGCACCCGCGCCAGCATGACTTGCGGCAGTTGGCGCGAGAACACCGACACAGCGAAGGTCCAACCGCCGAGGATCAAGGCCCACAGCAGCAACGAACCTTCGTGGGCGCCCCACACGGCGCTGAACTTGTAGTACCAAGGCAGCGCGCTGTTGGAGTTGTTGGCGACATAGGCGACGGAAAAGTCGTCGGTCATGAAGGCGTAGGTCAGGCAACCAAACGCGAACAGCAGAAAGGCAAACTGGCCCCAGGCGGCCGGCTGCGCCAGGCTCATCCACAGGCGGTCGCCGCGCCAGGCGCCGAGCAACGGCACGATGGCCTGGACGACGGCAAAGCACAGGGCGAGGATCATCGCCAACTGGCCCAACTCCGGAATAAACAGTGCGGACGTCATGGCTTAGCCCTCCTTCGCAGGCTGTGAAGTTGCGCTCGGGGCGGATTGGCCGCTGTCTTTCAAAGCTTTGGTGACCTCGGGCGGCATGTATTTCTCATCGTGCTTGGCCAGTACTTCATCGGCCACCACCACGCCATCGGCGTTGAGCTTGCCCAAGGCGACGATGCCCTGGCCTTCGCGGAACAGGTCCGGGAGGATGCCGCGATAGGTGATGGTCACGGCCTTGTTGAAGTCGGTGACCACGAAAGTCACGTCGAGGGAATCGCCGGAACGCTTCAAAGAGCCCTTCTCTACCATGCCGCCGGCGCGGATACGTGTGTCGACAGGCGCTTCGCCATTGGCGATCTGGGTCGGGGTGTAAAACAGGTTGATGTTCTGCTGCAAGGCGCTCAAGGCCAGGGTCACGGCTATGCCGACGCCGGCCATGATGGCAAGGATGATCAACAGACGCTTTCTACGCAGCGGATTCACTTATCGGTCTCCCGGCGCAAACGACGCGCCTCTTGTTGCAGGTAACGCTTGCGGGCCAGGATCGGCGCGGCGACGTTGAGGGCCAGTACGGCAATGCAGATGCCGTAGGCCGTCCAGACATACAGGCCGTGGTGGCCCATGGCGAGAAAATCACTGAAAGAGTTGAAGCTCATCCACGCGCTCCCAGGCTGTTTTGCACTTCGGCCTTGACCCAACTGGTGCGGGCTTCACGCTTGAGCACTTCCAAGCGCATGCGCATCAGCAGCACGGCGCCGAAGAAGCAGTAGAACCCCAGCACCATCAGCAGCAGCGGCGCCCACATTTCCACGGGCATGGCCGGCTTTTCGGTGAGGGTGAAGGTGGCGCCCTGGTGCAGGGTGTTCCACCACTCCACCGAGTATTTGATGATCGGGATGTTGATCACGCCGACGATGGCCAGTACCGCGCAGGCTTTGGCGGCGCTGTCGCGGTTGCTGATGGCATTGCCCAGGGCGATCAGGCCGAAGTACAGAAACAGCAGGATCAGCATGGACGTGAGGCGCGCATCCCACACCCACCACGAGCCCCAGGTCGGTTTGCCCCAGATCGCGCCGGTGACCAGCGCCACGGCGGTCATCCACGCGCCAATGGGAGCGGCGCATTGCAGGGCCACGTCGGCCAGCTTCATCTTCCACACCAGGCCAACGATGCCGCACACCGCCAGCATCACGTAGCAGGACTGCGCCAGCATCGCGGCGGGCACGTGGATATAGATGATGCGAAAGCTATTGCCTTGCTGGTAGTCCGGCGGCGCGAAGGCCAGGCCCCAGACCAGGCCGGTGCCGATCAGCAACAGGGCTGCGATGCTCAACCACGGCAGCAGCTTGGCGCTGATGCCGTAAAACCATTTGGGCGAGCCGAGCTTGTGAAACCAGGTCCAGTTCATTGCTGTTTCCATCACGGTGGCTTCTCGTCAGGCAAGAAGCTCAGGGCCTTTCTTATGTTGAAGAGCTGATTATGTCGCTTAACCAGACCTCATTATTCGCCGACGCTGATCTTCAGGCCAGCCGCTATAGCAAAGGGTGTCAGGGTTACCGCCAGGGCGGTCAGGCTGCCAAGCCACAAGAGGTAACCGGTCGCCGGCATGCCCATGAGCGCGGCCTGCAAGGCACCGCTGCCCAGGATCAACACCGGGATGTACAAAGGCAGAATCAGCAGGGCCAACAACAGACCGCCCCGCTTCAAACCGACGGTCAACGCTGCGCCCACCGCCCCCAACAGGCTGAGCACCGGCGTGCCGAGCAACAAGGAAAGCAGCAATACCGGCAGGCATTCGACGGGCAAGCCCAGCATCATCGCCAGCAGCGGTGAGAGCAAGACTAGCGCCAAGCCGGAAAAAGCCCAGTGTGCCAGTACCTTAGCCAGTACCAGAAGTGGCAGAGGGTGCGACGAAAGGACCCACTGCTCAAGAGAACCGTCTTCAAAATCACTGCGGAACAGCCCGTCCAGCGAGAGCAGGACGGATAAAAGCGCTGCTACCCACACTAACCCTGGGGACAAGGTTTGCAACAGTTTAGTCTCGGGCCCGACCGCCAACGGGAACAGCGCGATGACGATGG
This sequence comes from Pseudomonas sp. ArH3a, assembly GCF_022648765.1. Lineage (NCBI taxonomy): Bacteria > Pseudomonadati > Pseudomonadota > Gammaproteobacteria > Pseudomonadales > Pseudomonadaceae > Pseudomonas > Pseudomonas sp. ArH3a. Next base: position 2,309,647 of record NZ_CP080330.1, on the reverse strand, counting down.
CGAAAAATACCAGTGGGTTGGCCAATTCAGCCGGGCGACGGCACAACAACCGCGCTTCACGGGCGACCAACAGGGCGAACACACTCATACCGACCACCGGCCCAAGTCCAGGTCGCGGTAACCGGCTGGCATGCGCGTCAGGGTGTGGTGAGTCGTGAGCACCACCAAGCCGCCCTGCTCGCAGTGCCGGGCCAAGTGCTCTTCAAGCTGGGCGACGCCTTGTTTGTCGAGGGCGGTGAAGGGTTCGTCGAGAATCCACAATGGCGGGCCGGGCAGGTACAAACGCGCCAAGGCCACGCGGCGTTGCTGGCCGGCGGACAGGGTGTGGCAGGGCACGTCTTCAAAACCCTTGAGGCCGACAGCCGCCAGCGCTTGCCAGATGGCGTCGCGAGAAGCCGGGTGATGCAGGGCGCTGAGCCAGCTGAGGTTTTCTTCCGGCGTGAGCACGTCCTTGATGCCGGCAGCGTGGCCGATCCAGATAAGGTTGCGGGCCAACTCCGTGCGTTGTTCGTTGAGTGGCTTGCCGTTCAGTCGCACCTCACCGGCCGTCGGCTGCATCAAACCGGCCAGCAGGCGCAGCAAACTGGTCTTGCCGCTGCCGTTCGGGCCGCTGATTTGCACCATGTCGCCGCCCGTCAGACGCAGTTCGAGGTGCTCGAACAGCAGTCGCAGGTCGCGTTCACAGGCAAGCGCTACGGCTTCAAGAAGAGGGCTGGTCAAGAGATCGCGGGCCTTTACGGTTCAAGTCGGCGGTGCAGCGGCCGTTATAGAGAGATGCACAATAACGGCTTTGGCGACCGATTTTAGAGAGCTGGATCAAATAGTTGTGAGGTTTTTACCGCTCTCTTTGCAGACGGGCGGCATTATACATGTGATGCCCTACTCTAAAGAGGGCAATTTCCCCAGAGACGACGCGCACGATGACCGGTGAGATCAACCTTCCTACGCTGCCTCCTGCCCCGGTGACCAGCCCTGCCCCGCTGCCGCCGACCGGTGAGTTGCTGAAGCTGCTGGAGCCGCAGACCGGCCTGATCAACCCTGGGAAAACCGTCAACGCCGAGGTGATTGCGCTTAAACAAGGCGGCGAAGCCTTTCAGTTGTTGCTCAAGTTGACCCTCGAAGGCGGCCGCCAAACCTTGGTGCAGGCCAGCAGTGCCCAGCCTTTGCCGTTGGGCAGTAACGTGGCGGTTAGCCAGACACCAACCGGCAACCTGACCATCACCTTGCAGCAAGCTTTGAGCGCCAATGTGGCCGCCCTGACCCGCATCGACACCACGCAAATGCCGGAGGGCACGCTGTTGCAAGCCAAGGTGCTGACCACGCAGATGCTGCCGCAAGGCACCACGCAACCGGCCATCTACCGCTCGCTGGTCACCGTGCTCAATAACGCCCTGGCCGGCACCACGCTAACGCTCGAAAGCCCGCAACCGCTGCGGGTCGGCAGCTTGCTCAGCGCCGTAGTGCAAAACGCGCAGACCTTGAACTTCGTGCCGTTGAGCGGGCTCAAGGATCAATTGGCCGTCGCGCAACAGCTCTCGACCCAGCAAAGCCGCCAGGGCTCGCTGGATGCAGTGTTCACCGCGCTGCAAAACCTGCCACGTGGCGACAGCACCTCGGCCGACCTGCGCGCGGCTGCCGACCGCTTACTCGCGGCCTTGCCCGACCTGGCCCAAGTCAGCAATCCCAAAGTGCTGGCGCAAGTGATCCAGAACAGCGGTGCCTTTTTAGAAGCCAAATTACTCGCCGGGCAAAACCCGCAAATTCCGCCATTGGACATGAAGGGCGCACTGTTGCGCCTGGTCGCCGACCTGCTGCCGGCCCTGCCCGCCAGCACCAATCTGAGTGCGATACTGGCCGCCAATACGCTGGCCCAGGTGTTGCCCAACTTCGTGCGCAGCCCGCTGAACACGCTCGGCCAGGTCAGCGCCAAACAAATACCCGCCGGCTTCCCATTGCCCGAACGGCTGATGGCGAAACTGGAAGGCGAAGGTGACCTGGAAAACCTGCTGCGCCTGGCCGCCGGGGCGATTTCGCGCCTGCAGAGCCACCAACTGTCGAGCCTGGAACAGACCGGCACCACCGCCGACGGCCGCCTGCAAACCACCTGGCAGTTGGAAATCCCCATGCGCACCCTGCAGGACATCGTACCGTTGCAAGTCAAGTTCCAGCGCGAAGAACCGGCGCCGGACAAAGACCAGCCCGAGCGCAAAGACAAAAAAGACCCCAAACAGATGCTCTGGCGCGTCGAGCTGGCCTTCGACATGGAGCCGCTGGGGCCATTGCAGGTTCAAGCGCAACTGACGCAGGGCAAATTGTCCAGCCAGCTATGGGCCTCTCGGCCGTTTACGGCCAGCTTGATCGAGAGCCACTTAACCAGTTTGCGTGAGCGCCTGGTGACCTCGGGCATCAATGTTGGCGATCTGGATTGCCACCTCGGCACCCCGCCACGCGGGCCAAGAACCGGCCTGGAACAGCGCTGGGTGGATGAAACCGCATGAAAAACCCTACCCCGCCGCGCCAGGCGATTGCCCTCAAGTACGACGGCCAGCAAGCGCCGACCCTGACGGCCAAGGGTGACGATGCCCTGGCCGAAGCCATCCTGAAGCTGGCGCGGGAAAATGAAGTGCCTATCTATGAGAATGCCGAGCTGGTCAAGCTGCTGGCGCGCATGGAACTGGGAGACAGTATCCCGGAGGAGTTGTACCGCACGGTGGCGGAGATCATTGCGTTTGCGTGGACGCTGAAGGGCAAGTTCCCGGTGGGGTATGACCCGAATGCGGGGCCAGTGGAGCGGGATGTGACCGAGCGTGGGGATGATTACTAAAGACTCGGACCCCATACCCCTTGTGGCGAGCGGGCTTGTAGTGGCGAGCGGGCTCGCCACTACAAGCCCTCCCACATTTAGATCTCTATTGTCAGTTCAAGACTTCGCTCAGGGGAATGAAATTGACGCGGTCGCCGATAGCCAACGTCGTCCCTTCCAGCACCTCCACAAACCCTTCGGCCCACGCCGCGCTGCGCAGTACGCCGGAGCTCTGGTTGCGGTAGATGATCGCCTTGCCCTGCTCGATCCGCCCGCGCAGGTATTCGCGACGGTTGCCGGGTTTGGGCCATACGAACCCTGCCGGTACTTCGAACCGCAGCGGTTCGACGTCTTGCACACCTTGGCGGCGCAGCAGATAAGGCCGCGCCAGCAGCGCAAAGGTCACCAGGGTCGAGGCTGGGTTGCCAGGCAGGCCGATCACCGGCACACCGCGAAAGTGGCCGAAGGTCAATGGTTTGCCGGGTTTGATCGCCAGCTTCCACAGGGCCAGTTCGCCCTCTTCGCGCAGGGCGATACCGAGGAAGTCCGCCTCGCCCACTGACACACCGCCAGTCGACAGAATCAGGTCGACATTGCCCAGGTCCGCCAGGCGTTTGCGGGTTTTTTCCAGGTCATCCGGCAGAATCCCGGCATCAATCACTTCACAGCCCATTCGCGCCAACCAACTGCACAGCACGCGGCGGTTGCTGTTGTAGATCTGGCCCGGGCCCAGCGGCAGGCCGGGCTCGATCAACTCGTCACCGGTAGAAAGCACGGCCACGCGCACCCGGCGCACCACGTTCAGGCGGTCGTGGCCCAGGGACGCAGCCAGGCCCAGTTCGATCGGGCCTAAGCGCGTGCCTGCGGTCAACACCAACTCGCCTACAGTAGTTTCCTGGCCTTGCGGGCGGATGTTCTGGTCCACCTGTAGCGGCTCGGTGAAGCTCACGCGCTCGTCGGCGTGGACCACGGCGTTTTCCTGCATCTCCACGCAATCGGCGCCTTCGGGCACTGGCGCCCCGGTAAAGATGCGCGCGCAGGTGCCGGCGGCCAATGGCTGCGGCGCCTGGCCTGCGAAGATGCGCTGGCTGACGGGCAAGGGCTCGCCGACCCAGTCCGCAAGGCGCAGGGCGTAACCGTCCATGGCGCTGTTGGGCCAAGGCGGCAGGTCGAGGGTGGAGACTAAATCCTGCGCCAGCACGCGGCCGTCGCAGTCGGCCAAGGGCAGTACGTGCGGCTCACGGATCGGCGCGGCTTCGGCCATGTCCAGCAGTTGACGCAACGCGTCTTCCACCGGCATCAGCGCGCCGGTCTTGCCGGGCTTACCCACGGGATTGGCAGGGTTCGGCCTGCTTCAGGTGAGGGACGAAGTTGCACGGGCGGTGGCGGTTATCCAGTTGCTCGGCAAGGATGCCGTCCCAGCCGGTGCGCACCGCGTTGGTGGAGCCCGGCAGGCAGCACACCAGCGTGCCATTAGCCAGGCCGGCCAGCGCGCGCGATTGCACAGTGGAGGTGCCGATATCGGCCACGGAGATCTGGCGGAACAACTCGCCAAAACCGTCGACCTGTTTGTCCAGCAGGCAACTTACCGCTTCGGGCGTGCTGTCGCGGCCGGTGAAGCCGGTGCCGCCGGTGATCAGCACCACTTGCACCACGTCTTCGGCGATCCAGTGGGCGACTTGGGCGCGAATCTTGTAGAGATCGTCCTTGAGCAGCACGCGCTCGGCCAGGCTGTGGCCGGCGGCGGTCAGCCGGTCGACGAAGACCTGGCCCGAGGTGTCGGTGTCCAGGGTGCGGGTGTCGCTGACGGTCAGTACAGCAATATTCAGGGGTACGAAGGGCGCATCAGCCTTGGCGTTCATGGCTCGGTCCGGTTGTCGAAGGAACAGCCCGATGTTATATCACACAGGCCCTATTTACCTGCCCCAGCGGAACCGCCATGTCTCTCGATGCTTCGCCCCTGCCCTGTTCGATTTTGCTGCTGGCCGGTGGCCGCGGCCAACGCATGGGCGGCCAGGACAAAGGCCTGCTGCCCTGGCATGGCCAGCCCCTGATCGCGCACTTGCAGCGCCTGACACGGCCGCTCACGGATGACTTGATCATCTCGTGCAACCGCAACCATGACCACTATGCGCCCTATGCCGACCAGTTGGTGAGTGACGACAGCCCGGACTTCCCCGGCCCGCTGGCAGGCATCCGCACCGGATTAGCCGCCGCGCGTCATGCGCATTTGCTGATACTGCCGTGTGATGTGCCAAACATCGACGTGGGACTGCTCACCGACCTGCGTGAGATTGCACGCCGCAACCCGCAGCTACCGGTGATGGTGCGCCATGGTGAGTTCTGGGAACCCTTGATCTGCATCATCCCGACATACCTGCAAACCGAGGTAAAACGGGCCTGGGACGCCGGCGAACGTAGCCCCCGCAAGCTTTTTTTGCACCTGGGTGGCGTGGGCCTGGAGTGCCCGGCTGAAGACCCGCGCCTGGCCAACTTGAATACACCGAAGCTGTTGCACCCAGGCATCGGCGTGTCAGAATGAACCTCGAACAAGGAACTTTGTCGGCGCCGCGCGCGTCACAAGGTCAGCAATTTAAAAGAATTCTCTCGGAGACACACACATGACTCAACGGACCATCGCCGCTCTCATGCTTGCACTGGGCCTCGCCACGCTTGCCGGTTGCGCCTCGCCTACAGTGATCACCCTGAATGACGGTCGCGAAATCCAGGCCGTCGACACCCCTACATACGACAAGGCTTCGGGCTTCTATGAGTTCAAACAACTTGACGGTAAGCAGACCCGCATCAACAAAGATCAGGTTCGCACCGTTAAAGACCTGTAAGTCTTAGCGTTTGCCAACAAGGCCCGCCATGTGCGGGCCTTGTCGTTTCTGGGGGTTACCAGTCGAGGGTGATCTGGCTGCGAAAATCACGCTGTTCGCCGGTCACCGGGTCGATAAAGCGCACGCCTTGGGCCAGCAGTTTGAGCGGGTTGGCGTAATCGTCCTCGGCGTCCTTGATCACGTCAGGGTAGAACGGGTCATTGCAGATACTCGCCCCAAGCGCGGTCATGTGCACCCGCAGTTGGTGCTTCTTGCCGGTCACGGGGAATAGGCCGTAGCGCCATAGGTCGCCGTTTTTCTCACGTACTTCCACGGCAGTTTCAGTGTTGCTGACGCCGGGCCCTTCCTGCATGCGGAAGAACGGCTCGCCATCCACCAGACGGCTTTTGTGCACCCTGGGGAAGGTCAGGTTCGGCAAGGCTGGGGCGATGGCTTCGTAGAATTTGTCGATGCGACGCGTAGGGAACAGCTGTTGATACGCCGAACGGCTTTGCGGGTTGGCGCTGAACAGCACCAGCCCTGCGGTGTGCCGGTCGATACGGTGCAAGGGCACCAAAGAGGGGTTATCCAGGCGACGGATCAAACGGCGCAGCAGGGTCTGCTCGACGTACTCACCGGCTGGCGTCACCGGCAGAAAGTGCGGTTTGTCGGCGACCACCAGGTGCTCGTCGGCGTACAGGATGGTTTCCTGAACCGGGATCACCTTTTCATTCGGCACTTCGCGGAAGTAGTAGATGCACAGGCCTTCCTTGTAGGCCAGACCCAGGCTGATCGGCGTACCGTTGATGTCGAGTACCCGACCACGGGCGATGCGGTCCAGCCAGTGTTCACGGCTGATCGCCGGGAAGTGCTCGCACAGGCAGTCCAGCACCGTCGCCCAGGGGCCAGGCGGCAAATACAGCGTGCTGGCTTGGTGTTGCGAAGCGGAAAAACCGGATGTGGACATGAAAATGCTCGAGGCCTGGAAAATCAGGCAGGCATTATCCCGCATGGAGCACGATGGAGCCTAGGGCGGATCTCAGGCCTTGGCCAATTGCGCGCGCAGGACCGGCGAGGCGCTGGCGGCGTCGGTGAATTCCTTGAGCCAGCGCAGCACGTCCACCGCTTCCCAGCGGCCGGGATCGTAAAGCGCGTACAGCAAGCCCTGATAACCCACCACATCCAACTGCTTGTGGTAACCGGCGCGCTGGAACAACGCCTCGATCTCGGCAAAGCAGGTATTGAAATGCACTTTATTAAACGGCGTCTTGCCTTCCGTGACCAGGCCATCGAGGCGCAGCTCGTTCACCGCGTCGCGCACGACGTCGGCGGACATGCGATTGACGCTGCTTTTCAGTTGTTCAACATTCACCACGGGCGTTCCCTCTATTCCATCACTGTACAAGCATACAGTAACGTAATATTTGGAAACCCACCATCGGAGAAAACTTAAGAAAGGAAGGCAACAATCTGTCCAGTGTCGAATGGCCAGTCCAGTTCTGCCCCGGTATCCACCCGGCGAAGCACCGGAATCCGCAGGCCGTAGGCTTCGGTCAGATCATCGGGGTCGGTGATATCCACCAGTTCTACCAGCAACCCATGTTCGACGAGTGGCATGATTTCGACTTCGGCGATCTCACAAAGATGGCAACCCAGGGTGCCGAATAACTGGCATTCAGGAAGCATGGCGAATGGGCCTGATCAGAAAGTGGGACTTTATTCTATGCCCAGCGAATACCTGTGGCGAGCGGGCTTGCCCCGCGTTGGGCTGCGAAGCGGCCCCAGTGCGGCTGATGCGGCTTCCCGGTTAAAACTTGCTCACAGGTTTTCAGGCCGCTTCGCGCCCCAACGCGGGGCAAGCCCGCTTGCCACCACAAGCCCACTTAACCCACACAACCCCTGACACAGATCAGCATGGCCTATAACTGATTCAGCGATTCTCGCGCCTTTTTGTCCATTCAACCTGCAAGGAAGCTGCTCGTGTTCGCCAACCTGCTGATCATTCTGGCCTCATCCCTGGTGGTGATTGCGCTGTTTCGCCGGCTGCAACTGCCGCCCGTGCTGGGCTACCTGTGCGTGGGCCTGGCTGTGGGGCCCACCGCACTGGACTGGGTGAATGACAGCGAAGACCTGCCCGACCTCGCCGAACTGGGGGTGGTGTTCCTGCTGTTTTCCCTCGGGTTGGAGTTTTCCCTGACCAAGATGCTCGCGCTGCGCAGCGTGGTGTTTGGCCTGGGCAGTTTGCAGGTACTCGGTTGCGGGGTGTTGTTGGGCGGCGTGCTGATGGGCTTCGGCCTGGCACCTGGCGTCGCGCTGTTGCTCGGCGCGGGCTTGGCGCTGTCCTCCACGGCTATCGTCAGCAAGGAGTTGACCAGCCTTGGGGAAATCTTCAGCAGCCATGGCCAGAACGCGATTGGCGTGTTGCTGTTCCAGGACGTGGTGGCTGTGTTGCTGCTGACCTTGGTGCCGGTGTTTGCCGGTAGCAGCGAGCAAGCCTGGTATTGGGCGCTGCCGCTGACCCTGGGCAAAACCGTGTTGTTGTTCGTCGGCCTGCTATTGGCCAGCCGCTGGTTACTGCCACGTCTGTTCCATGAAGTCGCCGCTTCGCACTCGGCAGAGTTGTTTGTGCTGTTGGCGCTGGTGATCGTGTTGCTTACCGCCTGGCTCACGCATTTGCTGGGCCTCTCCCCTGCGCTCGGCGCTTTTCTGGCCGGCATGCTGTTGGGGGAAAGCCACTACCGGCATCAGATCGAAGCGGATATCCGGCCGTTTCGCGACATTCTGCTGGGGCTGTTTTTCGTCAGCATCGGCATGCTTATCGACCTGCAGTTATTCATCAGCCACAGCCTGTTGATCCTCGGCCTGACCCTCGCACTGATGCTGATCAAGGGCTGCGTCGTGGCGGCCCTGGTCAAGCTGCGCGGCAGCGACAGTGAAACCGCGTGGCGCAGCGGCCTGGCCCTGGCGCAAGGGGGCGAGTTCTGTTTTGCGTTGATGGCACAGATGCAACAGAGCCAGCTGATCCCGGACGAATTCAATGGGTTGCTGCTTGCCGCCACTTTCTGCTCGATGTTGCTGACCCCGCTGTTACTGCGCGCGGCCCCCACGCTTGCCCTGCGCCTGCACCGCAAGCCCAATCAGCAGGTGCAGCTGGAAGAAATCACCGCACTCAATGCCGAGTTACGCGGCCACGCCGTGATTTGCGGGTACGGTCGGGTCGGGCAGTCCATCGGTCGATTTCTACGCCAGGAGCAACAGGCGTTTATCGCCCTGGATGACGACCCCGAGCGTGTGAATGAAGCCGCCACCGAAGACAGCAGCGTGCATTACGGCGACTGCCGCCGTGGTGCCCTGCTCTGCGCGGTCGGCCTGGAACGTGCGCGGTTGGTGGTCATCGCCGTGGATAACAGCGATGTCGCCCTGACGGTGCTGAAAGAGGCGAGAAGGATCAACCCACAAGTCCCCATCCTCGTGCGCACTCGCGATGACAGCCAACTGGCTGAGCTGAAAGCGGCAGGCGCCAGTGAAGTGGTGCCTGAGCTGTTGGAGTCGAGCTTGATGCTCGCCTCTCACGCCTTGATCCTGCTGGGCCTGCCGGACCAACAGGTGCAAGCGCGGGTGAATGAGGTGCGGCATAGCCGCTATCGCCTGCTGCACGGTTTCTACCCGGAGAGAGAAGCACCGATTAATCCTGACTGACCGAGCCAATCTTGTGGATCGACAGGTCCGCGCCGTAGTACTCCTGCTCCTGGCTCAGGCGCAGCCCGTGCACACGCTTAATCACGCCATACACCAGCAGGCCGCCGAGCAGCGCCACCACCACGCCAAGGGCGGTGCCGATCAACTGGCTGATCAGGCTTACGCCACCCAGGCCGCCGAGGGCGGTTTGGCCAAAGATGCCGCATGCGATGCCGCCCCACACGCCGCATAGGCCGTGCAACGGCCACACACCTAGCACGTCGTCGATCTTCCAGCGATCCTGGGCCGCGATGAAGCACCACACAAACAAACCGCCGGCGACCGCACCGGTGACCAGCGCGCCCACCGGGTGCATCAGGTCGGAGCCGGCGCAAATCGCCACCAGCCCGGCGAGCGGGCCGTTATGCAAAAAGCCCGGGTCATTACGACCGATCACCAAGGCGGCGACCGTGCCGCCGACCATCGCCATCAGCGAGTTAACCGCCACCAGCCCGCTGACGCCGTTGAGGGTTTGCGCACTCATTACGTTAAAGCCGAACCAGCCGACAATCAGGATCCACGAGCCCAGCGCCAAAAACGGAATGCTCGACGGCGCGAAGGCCACCAGCCGCCCTTCACGGTATCGCCCGTTACGCGGCCCCAGCAGCAACACGGCCGCCAGCGCCAGCCAGCCGCCCATGGCGTGCACCACCACGGAGCCGGCAAAGTCATGGAAACTGGCACCAAAGGTCGCCAGCAGCCAGGCTTGCAGGCCGAAGTTGCCGTTCCAGACTATGCCTTCAAAAAACGGGTAGATAAACGCCACGATCAGCGCGGTGGCGCACAGCTGCGGGGCGAACTTTGCCCGTTCGGCTATGCCCCCGGAAATGATCGCCGGAATGGCCGCGGCGAACGTCAGCAGGAAGAAGAACTTCACCAGGCCATAGCCATGATCGGCACTGAGCACCGCGGCCGGTTGCATGAAGCTCACGCCGTAGGAGATCCAATAGCCTATAAAGAAATAGGCCAGGGTGGAGATGGCAAAGTCGCTGAGGATCTTCGACAAGGCATTCACCTGGTTTTTCTGGCGCACGGTGCCGACTTCCAGGAACGCGAAGCCGGCGTGCATGGCCAGGACCATGACCGCGCCGATCAGGATGAACAGGGTGTTGGAGCTGTGGACGAGGGTGTCCACTGCACTTTGCAAATTTTCCATGGAGGTTGGCAGGCCTGCAATAAGGCAAAAAGCACCAAAGCGGTTCAAGCCAGAGTTTCGCGCACTAAATTGGCACCACCGGCCCCGCCCCTCTTCAGAGGGCGTGAACCGCTTTAGCGCAGCGATCAACACAACAGGCCGTTGCCGACAGGGTTTTTCCGCGAGTTTCAGTTATTTAGGGTAAGGTTTTTGTAGGCATTCGCCTCAACCGCCCGGATTCAGCGCAGGCCCCGGGGCCTGCGCACCAAGGCAAAGCAAAAGCTGTACCAGACAATTGCAGTGAACCTTCACCGATACTGGTGACTCGAAAACTGACGTAACTAAAATATGTACAGATCAGCCAATCACGGAGATACCCATGGCCAGAAGAACTGCAAAGACTGCGCAAGAAATACTGATGGCGGATTTTCAAACCCTGGTCAGTGACACTGAAAGGTTGCTGGACGACACCGCCGTGCTGGCCGGTGACCAGGCTGATGAGCTGCGCACCAAGATTCACGAAAGCCTGCTCAAGGCCCGCGAAACCCTGCAACTGACCGAAGACTCCCTGCGCGAACGCGGCCAGGCGGCCGTCACCGCCACCGAAGATTACGTGCAAGCCAACCCTTGGCAGTCGGTGGGCATTGCCGCCGGCGTGGGCTTTTTGATCGGTCTGCTGGCTACAAGGCGCTAATACCATGTCTATCGGCGAATCCGGCTCGTCCACGAGCTCAAGCTCCACTTCCCGACGCCTGGGCGCGGCCGTTCTGGGCTTGCTGCACAGCCACGTCGAATTGTTTGGCATAGAGTTGCAGGAGCAGAAATCCCGCACGGTCAGCTTGTTGTTGTTTGCGGGCCTGGCACTGGTGTTCGCCTTGCTGTTGCTGGTGGGGTTATCGGCACTGGTGATGATTCTGGTATGGGACACCTACCGCCTCACCGGGATTATCAGCCTGTGCGTGTTCTACACCCTGGCCGCGGCCTTCTGCGGTGTGCGCTTGAAAGCGGCGATATTCGATGAATCAACGCCCTTCCACGCCACCCTCGAAGAGCTGGCCAATGATCGGGAGCGCCTGCTGCCATGAGCTTGACTGAAATCCCGCAAAACACTTCCCGCCGGGAAATGCGCAAGGCGTTGATCCGCCTGCGCATGGAAATGCACCGCCAGGAGATTCGCCACGAGTCCCAGCAACTCATGGTGCCCCTGAATAAAGTGCGCGACCTGCGCCACAACTGGCAGGACAGCCTGGGCATCAAGCACGCGCCGCTGTGGGGCGTGGCAGCGGTGACGCTGATGGGCTTTTTCACCGGCAAAGGTGCCAAGGGCGGCAGTATCAGCAGCCTGACGCGCCTGGTGCGGTTGGGGGCCGGTTTGATCCCGCTAATCAAATTGGCCATGGCAGGGCGCAAGCGTTAAGCGCTGCTGGCTGCATTCTTGCAAACAGAATCGGCCCGGCCCTCGTCACTGAGGGCCGGGCCTTTTTTTCGCCGACGTTTTTAAGGAGGCCCCGTGATCGACGGGCAACCGCTCGCCTGTTTCCAGCCATTTATCGACACTGCCACTGGGCGCATCGCCGGCGTCGAGGCCCTCGGCCGCCTGCGCCAGGCGGATGACAGCTTGCAGTCGGTCGGCCCACTGTTCGCCGACCGACGCACGCCTGGTGTGGCTTTGCGCCGCCTCGACCGGCAGATCCGCGACAATGCCTTGAGCCGCCTGCACGAGGCGCCCGAAGACTGGTTCCTCAGCCTGAACATCTCCCCACGCTGGATCAACCGCCTGCGTCCCGGCCAAGCCTTGCCCAGCTTGAAGCAGGTGCATGCGCACGGCGTTGACCCGCAGCGCATAGTGTTCGAGATCACCGAACTGGGCGGCGACATCCAGCGACTGGCCGACGTGGTGGCGCGTTATCGCGAGGCCGGAGCACGCATCGCCATTGATGACTTCGGCGCCGGCTATTCGCAGCTCGACCGGGTGCTGGCGTTGCAGCCAGATATTCTCAAGTTGGACATGCGCCTGTTCCAGGAAGCGGCCAAGGGCGGGCCGAGCAGCGAGGTGGTACGGGCACTGGCGCAAATGGCCGAAAAGACCGGCTGTTGGATCATCGCCGAGGGCGTGGAAACCGAGGCACAGTTGAGCTTCGCCCTGGAATGCGGCGCGCGCTACGTACAGGGCTATCTGTTTGCCCAGGCGCAGTTAGACTGGTTTTCCGCCGATGCCTTCGTGGCGCGCTTTGCCCAACTGCGTACGGTTTACGTAAAGCAAAAACTCGCCGAGCGCGGCCGTATCATGCAGTTGCGCCTGAAACTGGCCGAGCTGATGAAGATCCTGCAGGCTTGGGCACAGGGCCAGGCGCCGCTTGATCAATTACCGCAATTGCCGGACTTCCCCTGGTTGCTGCGTTTTTACCAGTGCGACCGCCATGGCACTCAACTCACGCCCAACTTCGAATGGCGCCAGGACGCCTGGCAGGCCGACAGCCGTTACCTGGGGCATAACTGGTCGTGGCGGCCCTACTTCTATCATTTGCTCGCCGAAGGCTGGGAGGAACGACGCCTGACGCTGTCCTCGACCTACCGCGATGCCACCACCAACCAGTATTGCCTGACCGCCGGACAATTCTTCAATAACGGTCAGCGTTTGCTGTTAATCGATATTGATGCGGTCGGCCTGTAGATTTTCGCTTGCTCCGCCAAGGCGGAACCGGGAAGCTGGGCGGTGTCATTCACCACACGGAGAGCACCCGCCTTGGATTGGCCCACCCTGCTTAACCGCGAACGTCTTGGAAAGCCCCTGCATAGCCCGGAAGAACTGGGCCGCAGCCCGTTCCACAAGGACCACGACCGCATTATTTTCTCTGGCGCGTTCCGCCGCCTGGGCCGCAAGACCCAAGTGCACCCGGTGTCCAGCAACGACCATATCCACACCCGCCTGACCCACTCCCTGGAAGTCAGCTGTGTGGGCCGCTCCCTCGGCATGCGCGTGGGCGAAACGCTGCGCAGCGCCCTGCCCGACTGGTGCGACCCGAGCGACCTGGGCATGGTGGTGCAATCGGCCTGCCTGGCCCATGACATTGGTAACCCACCGTTCGGGCATTCCGGTGAAGATGCCATTCGGCACTGGTTCCAACAGGCGGCGGGTCGTGGCTGGCTGGATGACATGAGCACCGCCGAGCGCAATGACTTCCTCAATTTCGAAGGCAATGCCCAAGGCTTTCGCGTACTGACTCAGCTTGAATACCACCAGTTCGACGGTGGCACCCGCCTGACCTACGCCACCTTGGGCACGTACCTGAAATACCCCTGGACCGCCCGTCACGCGGACTCGCTGGGCTACAAGAAGCATAAGTTCGGCTGCTACCAGAGCGAGCTGCCGATCCTTGAGCAGATCGCCAGTAAGCTCGGCCTGCCACAGCTGGAAGAACAACGCTGGGCCCGTCACCCGCTGGTTTACCTGATGGAGGCGGCAGACGATATCTGCTACGCCTTGATCGACCTCGAAGACGGCCTGGAAATGGAGTTGCTGCAATATGCCGAGGTCGAGTCATTGCTGCTCGACCTGGTGGGCGACGACCTGCCTCAGACGTACCGGCAGCTGGGTTCCCAAGACTCGCGCCGACGCAAGCTGGCGATCCTGCGTGGCAAGGCCATCGAACACCTGACCAATGCCGCCGCGCGGGCCTTTGTCGAACAACAGGATGCCTTGCTCGCCGGCACGCTCCCAGGCGATCTGGTGGAGCACATGCATGGCCCCGCCAAGCGTTGCGTACTGGATGCCAAGGACATGGCCCGCAAGAAAATCTTCCAGGACAAGCGCAAGACCCTGCATGAAATCGGTGCCTACACCACGCTGGAAATCCTCTTGAACGCCTTTTGCGGCGCAGCGCTGGAGCAGCATGGCGGGCGCACGCCGTCGTTCAAGAACCGGCGCATCCTCGACTTGCTGGGTAACAGTGCACCTAACCCGCACGGGTCGTTGCACGCCTCGTTCCTGCGCATGATCGACTTTATCGCCGGCATGACGGACAGCTACGCCACCGAGATGGCACGGGAGATGACGGGGCGTTCCAGCCCACAGTGAACAGACTGGTCACGCCGCCTGTTGCCCGAACAGATTTTACCTACGACGGGAACAGAGCGGCCTGATCGAATTCGCACAGCCACTCAAGGAATAATCGCGCACGCTTCTGGCGGACCTGGCGAGTAATTCCTACGCCCTACCCCATCGACGCTTGACTGACACGTGTGCCTCTTATGCCCAGACTCGCTCTTCGAATCCTATTGGTGGAGGATCACCCCTTTCAGCTCCTGGCCACTCAGTGCCTGCTCAACAGTTTCGGTTTTAACCAACTGAGCCTCGCCGAAAATGCTGAACAGGCCATCCGCGTAATGTCACAGTCCGAGGCGCCCTTTGACCTCATGCTATGCGACCAATGCCTGCCTGATTTACCTGGGTTGGAACTGGTGGAAATCGCCAGTCGGCGACACTTTATAAGGGGCGCGATTCTACTGAGCGGGCTGCCTCTTGCGGAACTGTCTAACCTGACCACCCAAGCCTTGCAACGCAACCTGCCACTGCTTGGCTATTTATTAAAACCCCTAAACAAAGACGAACTGGCAACGTTAATTGCGCCACTACTCCATTTATAAATGTAGGACTTTAAACGCGCCCACTTACGAAAGATCACCTGAAAACCTCAGCTAAACCCCTCGCACCGCTCCTGAATGCATGATTCCAATAATTGCTTACACCTACCGACACAAAGCCTTACCAGCCGGTGGGCAGTTACCTTTTTTTATGTAGGAATTCTCTTGTTTTATACCTACTCCCTCCAAGGCTCATGCTCCTCCCTCATCTTCTGAGCTAATGTGCCCGCTTTATTTGCACTTGCATGGAATGTGATTATGAACACAGTTTTTATCATTGATGACCACCCCGTTATCCGGTTGGCAATTCGGATGTTGTTGGAACATGAAGGTTATAAAGTCGTCGGTGAAACGGACAACGGCTGTGATGCAATACAAATGGTTCGCGAATGCCTGCCGGACCTGATCATCCTGGATATCAGTATTCCTAAACTTGATGGCCTCGAGGTACTGTGCCGATTCAACGCCATGAGCACATCCATGAAAACCCTGATTCTCACCGCCCAAAGCCCGACGCTGTTCGCCACGCGGTGCATGCGCTCGGGCGCCGATGGCTATGTGTGCAAGGAAGGTGACCTGAGCGAGCTGCTGAGCGCCATCCGCGCGGTGCTCTCCGGCTACAACTATTTCCCCAGCCAGGCATTGAATGCCAATGGCACCGACGGCAAGGATTACCTGGAACTTGAATTATTCAAGACGGTAAATGACCGAGAACTGATGGTCTTGCAACTTTTTGCACAAGGTCGCACCAACAAAGAAATAGCCAAAGGCATGTTCTTAAGTAACAAGACAGTAAGCACTTACAAAAAAAGGCTGATGCAAAAACTTAAAGCCAAATCCTTGGTAGAACTTATCGAGATGGCAAAACGAAACGCGCTAGTGTGAGAAAGCGGATGCCCAGGTGTATAAAGGACTATCTAATTATATTAATCGCCGGCGTGTGCTTCAGCACTGCTGTGCCCGCGAGCACTCAAGCCGGCCCGGAACACTTCACCTTATTGAGCCGTGCGGGTGCCGTTCAACTGGATCTTCAACTGGACAAGGCTCAGCGTCAGTGGCTACAGAACAAACGCGAGCTGGTGCTGGGCACCTCGGCACCTGATTACCCGCCCTTCGATCTCACCTCCAGCGGCCGTGACTATGAGGGCCTGACCGCCGATTACGCGGGGCTGCTGGCCAAAGCCCTGGCGATGCCGGTCAAGGTTGTGCGCCACCCCTCGCGAGAGGCGTCGATACATGCCCTGGAAACGGGCGAAATTGACTTACTGGGCTCCTCCAATGGCTTTGAGGCCGCCAACTCGAACCTCATCCTGTCGCAGCCGTACGCGGTGGATCAGCCTGTACTGGTGACCCGCGAGGGCGAAACACGCAGCTTGAGCGACGGCCTGGCCGGTCTGCGCTTGAGCCTGGTCTACCACTACCTGCCGCTCAACGAAGTGGAAAAGATGTACCCGCAAGCACAAATCCGCGCCTATCCCTCGTATCAAAACGCCTTGAATGCGGTGGCTTTCGATCAGGCGGATGTGTTTCTCGGCGACACCATTTCTACCCATTACATGATTAACAAGGGCTACCTGAAGAACATCCGCATGGCCAACTTCGGCAAACATGAAGCCTATGGTTTCAGCTTTGCGTTGCGCCAGGACCAACACATTCTCCTCGGTATCGTCGACTCGGTGCTGGCCGCCGTGCCCATCAACGAGCGGGACAGCATCGCCAAGCGCTGGAGCGCCGGCAGCGATATCTTGCTGACCGACAAAAAGCTGCAGTTGACGCAGCGCGAAGAGCGTTGGCTGAAAGAGCATCCGGTGGTGAACGTCGTTGTAAACGAGACCTTCGCGCCCCTGACGTTCTTCGATGCCGACGGCAACTTTCGCGGCATCACCGCAGACCTGCTGGAGCTGATCCGACTGCGTACCGGCTTGCGTTTCGAAATCCAGCGCAGTCGCGAAGTCAACGCGATGATCGAACAGGTCGTCTCCGGCAAAGCCGATATCATTGGGGCCATCGCGCCGAGTGCCGAAAGAGAAGCCCAGCTCAGTTTCAGCCGCCCCTACCTGGAAAACTCCTACGTCCTGCTGACCCGTAAAGAGCCCAACGCGCCCTCGAACCTGGAGCAGATGGCAGGCATGCGCCTGGCAATCACCGAAGGCAACCCACTGGAAAAAACCTTGCGCGAGGATTTTCCACTGATTCACCTGGTGCAAGTCAGTGACACCTTCAAGGCCTCAGAACTGCTGGCCCAGGGGAATGTAGACGGGGCGGTGAACTCGCTGGTGATCGCCAACTACTTCCTGTCCTCGCAAGTGTTCCAGGACAAGCTGCAGATCAGTTCCAGCATCGGCACCCTGCCCGCGACATTCGCCCTGGCAACGCCGCGCCGCGCCGTCGAACTGAGTTCAATCCTGGACAAGGCGCTATTGAGCATTGCGCCAGACGAAATGGGCGTGATCAACAGTCGCTGGCGCGGTTACACCGCTGCCTCCGACAGTTACTGGCGCAATTACCACCAACTGATCGCACAAATCATCATCGGTACGGGGCTGTTGTTGCTGATTTCCCTGACCTGGAACGCCTACATGCGCCGCCAGATCAAGCAACGGAAGATGGCCGAGCGCGCCCTCGGCGATCAGTTCGAATTCATGCGCGCACTGGTCAACGAAACGCCGCACCCGATCTATGTGCGTGATCGCAAGGGGCTGCTGCAAACCTGCAATGACAGTTACCTGCAGGTGTTCGACGTCAAGCGCGAAGAGGTGATCGGCAAAAGTGTTGTCCAGATGGACATGGCCCTGGAGTCGGAGGCGGCGCAGTACCACGCCGACTACCAACGGGTAGTGGTCGAAGGCAACCCGTTGATCCTTGATCGCACCCTGCATATCCAAGGTAAAAAACTGACGATCTACCATTGGATCCTGCCCTATCGCGACTCGGTCGGCGAAGTGCAAGGCATCATCGGCGGCTGGATCGACATCAGTGAGCGGCGTCAGCTGTTCGACGAACTGCGCGCCGCCAAGGAACGCGCCGACGAAGCCAATCGCGCCAAAAGTACCTTTCTCGCCACCATGAGCCATGAAATCCGCACGCCGATGAACGCCGTGATCGGTATGTTGGAGCTGACCCTCAAGCGCGCCGACCAGGGCCACCTCGATCGCCCGGCTATCGAAGTGGCCTACAACTCCGCCAAGGACCTGCTGGAGCTGATCGGCGACATCCTGGACATTGCGCGCATCGAGTCCGGCCGTCTGAGCCTGGCCCCAGAGCGCGTGAACCTGCGGGAGGTGATCGAATCGGTGGTGCGCGTCTTTGATGGCCTGGCCCGCCAGAAAACCCTCAGCCTACTACTTGAGTTCGACCCCGTTCTCGACGACACCGCCGTGCTGATCGACCCCTTGCGCTTCAAGCAGGTGCTGTCCAACCTGGTCAGCAACGCCATCAAGTTCACCGAACGCGGGCAGGTGAAAATCAAGGTACAAGTGCAAGCCACCGAGCTGCCGCAAGAAATCCAGATGAAACTGGTGGTCGAGGACACCGGCATAGGCATCAGCCGAGACGACCAGTTGCGGCTGTTCGAGCCCTTTGCCCAGGCCGACAACTCCGGGCACTTGGCCAGGAGCGGCGCAGGCCTTGGGCTGGTGATCTGTCGCAGCCTGTGCGCGATGATGGGTGGGCAACTGAGCCTGAGCAGCGTGCCGATGGTCGGCACGCAGGTTCATGTCAGCCTGAAGATGACGCGCCTGCAGCCGGTCGAGGTGGTGGACGAACTCAAGTCGCAGGCGCCCACCGCCACGCCGGTCCTCAATGTGCTGGTAGTGGACGACCACCCGGCTAACCGCCTGTTGATGTGCCAGCAATTGGGTTACCTGGGGCATCAGTTCACGGCCGCCCAGCACGGCGCCGCCGGGTTCCAGGCCTGGCGCCAGGAGCGCTTCGACCTGGTGATAGCCGACTGCAACATGCCCGTTATGAATGGCTACGAGTTGAGCCGCTCGATCCGTGAATACGAGCATCGAGAGCAATTGGCGCCTTGTGTGGTTCTCGGTTTCACCGCCAATGCCCAACCCGAGGAGAAACACCGCTGTGCGCAAGCGGGCATGAACGATTGCCTGTTCAAACCTATCAGCCTCACGGCACTGGAGCAGCAACTGGCGCAGATCAAGCCTCAAGCTGCGGGCTTGCTGCTGGACCTGGGCTGCCTGGACGCGTTGACCGGTGGCGATCCGCTATTGAGCCGTCGCCTGCTGGAGGAACTGTTAAGCAGCAGCCGTCAGGACCGCCAGGAACTGGTCGCCCTCCTGGCTCAACAGGCCTCGCCCGAGCAGATCATTGAGCAAGCCCACAAGATCAAGGGCGCTGCCCGGATCGTTCAGGCCGGCCCGCTGGCCGCGCAATGCGAAGCACTCGAGCAGGCCTGTGCCCGCAGCGATGATCGCGCCATGATCGAGGCGTACGTGAAGTCCCTGGAAAAACTCATGCTGGAACTGGAGAGGACGCTGCAAGTGCAACTCCATAATCTGGCCAGCCACTAACCGAGGCTGGCCCCTCCTCACTCATCAGCAGTCGGTCAAACGCAGGAAAATTGCCGCCAACTGCTCGATACCCGCCTGGTCCTGAAGGCTGAAACGGGCCAGCGACGGGCTGTCCAGGTCCAGCACGCCGATCAACACGCCGTCCTTGACCAGCGGCACCACCAGCTCGCTGTTAGACGCGCTGTCACAGGCGATATGCCCGGGGAATGCGTGAACATCTTCCACCCGCTGGGTTTGCCGCGATGCCGCTGCAGCCCCGCACACCCCACGCCCGAACGGAATTCGCACACAGGCGATCTGGCCCTGGAACGGGCCAAGCACCAGCTCTTCATTACGATTGAGGTAGAAGCCTGCCCAGTTCAGGTCGTCCAGCTGGTTGAACAGAAACGCAGAAAACTGCGCACTGTTGGCAATGAAATCGCGCTCATCGGCCAGCAGCGACTCCAACTGCGCGCACAACATGGCATAGCCGTCCAGGCCGGTGCCGGCCTGTTGTAAATCGATCATGGTTGACGCTCCAACAACTTGAGACCCACCCAGTAACGGGCGAATTGATACGCGCAACGGCCGTTGCGGTTGCCACGCCCGGTGGCCCAACGCACGGCAAGAATGTCGAGAGCTTCATCGCGCTGCCATTGCAAACCCGACTTGCTCGCCAGTTCGCCGATCCAGTGCTCGACCACCTTCAGGAAGTGTTCCTGGCTAAATGGGTAAAACGACAGCCACAGGCCAAAACGGTCGGACAAGGCGATCTTGTCTTCCACCGCCTCACTGGGGTGCAACTCGCCATCCACTCGCTTCCAGTTGTCGTTGTCGCTCTGGTTTTCCGGCACCAGGTGACGACGGTTGGAGGTGGCATACAGCAACACGTTTTCCGGCGCCTGCTCCAGCGAGCCGTCCAGCACGCTCTTGAGCACGCGGTAATCGCCTTCCCCGGCCTCGAAAGACAGGTCATCACAGAACAGGATGAACCGCTGCGGCAGCTTGAGCAGTTGCTCGACCACCCGCGGCAGGTCAGCCAAGTGATCACGCTCGATTTCAATCAAGCGCAAGCCGGCCTTGGCGTGCTGGGCAAGCAGTGCGCGTACCATCGACGATTTGCCGGTACCGCGTGAGCCCCACAGCAGCGCATGGTTGGCGGGCAGGCCATCGAGAAATTGTTGGGTGTTGCGAGCCAATTGCTCGCGTTGCTTGTCTACGCCAATAAGGTCGGACAGACGCATGTCCAGGCTGACTTCCAGCGGCAGCAAAAAGCCGCTGCGGCCTTCGCGCTGCCAACGGGCGGCGAGGCAATGGTTCCAGTCGATGGCGTGGCGTGGTGCAGGTAACAGCGGTTCCAAGCGAGCAAGTACTGCATCGGCCCGCTCAAGAAAGGCATTCAATCGAGAATCCACGATTATTCCTCTGGCAAGTTCTTGCAAAAGATGGCGTATTGGCAACCCTGCGGGCAGACCGCACAAGGCTGCGTAAAAAAACGATTCATGCCGGTCAAGCCAGAGCCTGTGGATGTTCAGCTATGCTTGCCGGGCGAAGGGAAACGTAAAGTGGTTCAACACCCGATGGATATCAAGTTCGCCCACCGCTTGTCTTATAAACAAGCTCAATTGACTGTGCTGGTCGGTTTCGTCTTGGGAACCTTGCTCAGTCTGATCCAAATCGGCATTGATTATGCCAGCGAAGACGCATCCATCAACCGTGAAATACGCTCACTGATCGAAATCAGCCATAACCCTGCCTCACGTATTGCCTACAACATCGACGCCGAACTTGCCCAGGAATTGACCCTGGGCCTGCTGCACTCCCCGGCGATCATCCGTGCACAACTGGTCGACAACAATGGCGTGGTGCTGGCCGATGTCGATCGCCCGCGCAAGGAAAGCACCTACCGGCCGATCAGCGACTTTCTATTCGGCGCCAACCGTCAGTTCGAAGACCGGTTGTTCCTCAAACATATGCCCAACGATTCCCTCGGTGTGCTGCGCCTGGACGTCGACACCTACGCCTTTGGCAGCCGTTTCCTACACCGTGCCGAGATCACCCTGCTCAACGGCTTTGCCCGCAGCCTGCTGCTGACCGGCATCCTGCTAGGCCTGTTCTACGTGATGCTGACCCAACCGCTGGTGCGCGTTATCCGGGCACTGAGCACCCGCAAGCAGGCCCATCTGGATTGTCCGCCGGGGCACGAGAACGATGAAATCGGCGTGCTGGTCAGCGTCGCCAACCAGCAGTTCGAAAACATGGAGACCGAGATCCAGCAACGCCGCCACGCCGAAGACCGCCTCACCGAATACTTGGGCCAACTGGAAGACATCGTCTCTGCGCGCACCCTAGAACTCAAGGCCAGCAACCAACGCTTGAGCCAATCCAACGATGAACTGGAGGCGGCAAAATTGACCGCCTTGGGCATGGCCCAGGCGCGAGCTGCGTTCCTGGCCAATATGAGCCACGAGATTCGCACGCCGCTCAATGGCTTGCTGGGGATGATCGCGCTGTCACTGGACAGCACGCTGAACGCCGAACAGCGCCAGCAGCTGTCCATCGCTCACGATTCGGGCAAGGTGTTGGTGGAGTTGCTCAACGACATCCTCGATCTGTCGAAATTCGACGCCGGCCAGTTGGAACTCGAGCACATTCCCTTCGACCTCGGCTCGCTGGTAGAAGACACCGCCAACCTGCTGTCGCAGAACGCCGCGCCGAGTGTCGAGTTGACCTGCCTGATCGACCCGCTCTTTCCCGCCCAGGTGATTGGCGACCCGACACGGGTACGCCAGATCGTCAGCAACCTGCTCTCCAATGCCTTGAAGTTCACCCGCTTTGGCCGCGTGGATGTACGCCTCAGCGCCCACGATGGCCGGGTGAAAGTCGAAGTGTGTGACACCGGCATCGGCATTGCCCTGGAAGCGCAGGTCAAGATATTCCAACCGTTCACCCAGGCGGGCGCGGGTATCACTCGCCAGTTTGGCGGCACGGGACTGGGGCTGGCGCTGACGCACAACCTGTGTGACGCAATGAAAGGCCGCTTGAGCATCAGCTCGGAAGTCGGCTTTGGCAGCCAGTTCTGTGCCGATCTGCCGCTGCCCACGCATTTGCCCGCAGCGCGGCAGGCGCCGCTGGCCGGTGAAGTGATTGTCATCACCAGCGCCGGCAGCGGCCTGACGGAATTGCTCACCACCTTGCTGCCCCATTGGGGGCTGGCCCCGCGTGTCTATTCCCAAGACGATGACTTGAGTGGGCAAAATCCCGACCTGCTGATCACCGATTGCCCGGAGTGCCTGTTCCGCCTGCGCCCGGCGATCAGCGCGCCGATTCTTCTGGTCACCTCGTATGGCAACTTCATGCCCAGCGAAGAAGTCGCGGCCCTGGCGCCATTGCAGCAACAGGCGCGCCCGCTGAGTCGAAACGCGCTGTACCAGATCCTGCAACGCAACTTGCGCAGCGACGCGCAACTGATCCTCGACACCCTCCAGATGGAAGCCGCGCCCTTCGCACACCGGGCGTGCATCCTGCTGGTGGAGGACAACCCGGTCAATCAGCTAGTGGCCAAGGGCATGCTCAGCAAGCTGGGGTGCGAGGTGATTGTGGCGGCCCATGGTGGCGAAGCGCTCAAGCTCCTCGAGGAACAGCGCTTCGACATGGTGTTGATGGACTGCAATATGCCGGTGATGGACGGCTATGAGGCCAGCCGGCAGATTCGTCGCAGCGGGCGCTGGCCGGACCTGCCTATCGTCGCGTTGACCGCCAACGCCTTGCCGGAGGAGCGCGAGCGTTGCCGGGCCGCCGGAATGAGTGATTACCTGGCCAAGCCGTTTCGCCGCGAAGAACTCAAGGCTTTGCTGGATCTGTGGGTGCCGCAGACGACAAGCCTTTGATCTGCGCCAGCAACTGATCGAGGCCATCGCGCAAGGCATCGGCCTGGTTCAGGTCGATGCCGCTGTCGCACAACAGCCGGGTCTTGAGGCCATGGGTTTGGTCGCGCAATTGCACGCCGGCCGGGGTCAAGCTCAAGTGCACTTCCCGCTCATCGCGCGCGCTGCGTTGGCGCCGCACCCAGGCAAGCTGTTCAAGGCGCTTGAGCAGCGGCGTCAGCGTGCCCGAATCGAGCATCAACCGCTCCCCCAACGCCTTGACCGTAGGCTGCGGCGGGGTTGCGTCGTGCCATTCCCACAACACCAGCATCACCACGTATTGCGGGTAAGTCAGGCCCAACTGGTCGAGCATCGGTTTGTAGGCGCGTGTCACTGCCCGCGATGCGGCGTAAAGCTTGAAACACAGCTGATCGTCCAAGGCCAGGGACACAGTGGGGGCGTCGATCATTTGAGCAGGGCTTCAATCTCTTGGGTCAGGTCCTGGGGCTTGGTGGTCGGGGCAAAACGCTTGACCACCTGGCCATCGCGGCCGATCAGGAACTTGGTGAAATTCCACTTGATACCTTTGGAACCCAGCAACCCAGGCGCTTGTTTTTTAAGCTGCACGAACAACGGGTGGGCCTCGCTGCCGTTGACGTCGATCTTTTTGAACAGCGGGAAGCTGACGCCGAAATTCAACTCGCAGAACTCGGAAATCGCGCCTTCGTTACCCGGCTCCTGCTTACCGAACTGGTTGCAGGGAAAACCCAGCACCACCAGGCCCTGGTCCTTGTACTGCTGCCAGAGGTGTTCAAGACCTTTGTATTGCGGGGTGAAGCCACATTTGCTGGCGGTGTTGACCACCAAAATGGCCTTGCCGGCGAAATCGGCTAAGGTCTTTTGCTCACCCTTGAGGGTGGTGCACGGGATGCTCAGCAGGTTGTCGCTCATGGCAGTGCCTCGAATAAAGGGGAAGACACAGAAAGATAGTAGGCAATTCAATTGCACGCAATTTAATTGATCGGATTGATGATGCGTACTCGGTTCAAATGTGGAAGCCGAGCTTGCCCGCGATGCAGGCACCTCGGTCTCTCAGTTGCTCCGAGGTGCCTGCATCGCAGGCAAGCCAGCTCCCACACACGTCCACATTGGGTAGGTGTTGCCTGCCCTAGCGCGGGACGAGGTCCAGGCACACCGAGTTGATGCAGTAACGCAGGCCCGTCGGCGGCGGGCCGTCCGGGAACACGTGACCCAGGTGCGCATCGCACTTGCCGCAGGTGACTTCGGTGCGGATCATGCCGTGGCTGACGTCGCGGATCTCGATCATCGCGCTGCCGGCAATCGGCGCGTAGAAGCTCGGCCAGCCGCAGCCGGAATCGAATTTGGTCTTGGAGTCGAACAGTGGCTCATTGCAGCAAATGCAGTGGTATATGCCATCTGTCTTGGTGCCATTGTACTTACCGCTGAAAGGTCGCTCGGTGCCCTTGAGACGGCACACGTTGTACTGCTCTGGATCGAGCATCGCCTTCCATTCATCAACGGTTTTCTGCAACTTTTCCATCGGTACACCTCGGCAACTGAAAAACCCTGATCTGTGTCTTTTCCATAGATCAGGCGGCACGTATGATTGCGCCTCTTCAAAACGCCAGTCTGGCACCCGCGCTATCGGCATTCAAACGTATTTATGGGTGCAGGCCTCGCAGGATTCACAGTACGGTAGTGTCCACACCGTCTGGATCGTTCATTTTCAGGATCACATCGCCATGCAGGTCAGCAAATCGAACAAGCTCGCCAACGTCTGCTACGACATTCGCGGCCCAGTGCTCAAGCACGCCAAACGCCTGGAAGAGGAAGGCCATCGCATCCTCAAGCTGAACATTGGCAACCCGGCGCCCTTTGGTTTCGAAGCGCCGGACGAAATCCTCCAGGATGTGATCCGCAACCTGCCGACCGCCCAGGGCTACAGCGACTCCAAAGGCCTGTTCAGCGCGCGTAAAGCCGTGATGCAGTACTACCAGCAAAAGCAGGTGGAAGGTGTCGGCATCGAAGACATCTACCTGGGCAATGGCGTGTCCGAGCTGATCGTGATGTCCATGCAGGCCTTGCTCAACAACGGCGACGAGGTGCTGGTGCCGGCGCCCGACTACCCGCTATGGACCGCCGCAGTGACCCTGGCCGGCGGCCACCCGGTGCACTACCTGTGCGATGAAGGTGCCGACTGGTTCCCGGACCTGGCCGACATCAAGGCCAAGATCACCCCGAACACCAAGGCCCTGGTGATCATCAACCCGAACAACCCAACCGGCGCTGTGTACTCCAAGGAAGTGCTGCTGGGCATGCTTGAACTGGCACGCCAGCACAACCTGGTGGTGTTCTCCGACGAGATCTACGACAAGATCCTCTACGATGACGCCGTGCACATCTGCACCGGCTCCCTGGCGCCGGACCTGCTGTGCCTGACCTTCAATGGCTTGTCCAAGTCCTACCGCGTGGCGGGTTTCCGCTCCGGCTGGATCGCCATCTCGGGCCCCAAGCACAACGCCCAGAGCTACATCGAAGGCATCGACATGCTGGCCAACATGCGCCTGTGTGCCAACGTGCCGAGCCAGCACGCGATCCAGACTGCGCTTGGCGGCTATCAGAGCATCAACGACCTGGTATTGCCCCAGGGCCGCCTGCTGGAACAGCGCAACCGCACCTGGGAGTTGCTCAACGCGATTCCGGGTGTCAGCTGCGTGAAACCCATGGGCGCACTGTATGCGTTCCCACGGATCGACCCGAAAGTCTGCCCGATCCTCAACGACGAGAAGTTCGTGCTCGACCTGCTGCTGTCGGAAAAGCTGCTGGTGGTGCAGGGAACCGCGTTCAACTGGCCGTGGCCGGATCACTTCCGTGTGGTGACGTTGCCGCGCGTGGATGACCTGGACATGGCCATTGGTCGCATCGGCAACTTCCTCAAGTCCTATCGCCAGTAACGCATGTGACGCTGTACGACCGGCATTCGGTCGTACAGCGAGTATCTGGCAACACTTCTCTGCGCTACACCCCTCTCCCGCTATCGCTGCACACCATGGACCGGTCAGCCCCTTGCAATTACGGGACGCGAAGGCATGAGTGCAGTGGCCTATGCTTGCTTTGCAGGTCGGAAAATCCCTTCAAGGCGCTTCATTCTTGCTGTAGGACACAGTTTGAAATAGTCGCTCGGTTGAATCACCCCAGGCCGCACCTTATATACCCCGCAGTACGCGACATATTAAGCATGAGGAGAATTCTACAACCATGATGCGCATCCTGCTGTTCTTGGCCACTAACCTGGCGGTCGTGCTGATTGCCAGCATCACCCTGAGCCTTTTCGGCTTCAACGGGTTCATGGCGGCCAACGGGGTTGATCTGAACCTCAATCAGCTGCTGGTCTTCTGTGCAGTCTTTGGTTTTGCCGGTTCGCTGTTCTCGCTGTTCATCTCCAAGTGGATGGCGAAGATGAGCACCAGTACCCAGGTCATCACCCAGCCACGCACCCGGCATGAGCAATGGTTGCTGCAAACCGTTGAGCAACTGTCCCGCGAGGCCGGCATCAAGATGCCTGAGGTCGGGATCTTCCCGGCCTATGAAGCCAACGCCTTTGCCACCGGCTGGAACAAGAACGACGCGCTCGTTGCGGTGAGTCAGGGCATGCTGGAACGCTTCTCCTACGATGAAGTGAAGGCAGTACTGGCCCACGAGATCGGCCACGTGGCCAACGGCGACATGGTCACCCTGGCGCTGGTACAAGGCGTGGTGAACACCTTCGTGATGTTCTTCGCGCGGATCATCGGCAACTTTGTCGACAAAGTGATCTTCAAAAACGAAGGCGGCCGTGGCATTGCCTACTTCGTGGCAACTATCTTCGCCGAAGTGGTACTGGGCTTCCTGGCAAGCGCAATCACCATGTGGTTCTCGCGCAAACGCGAGTTCCGCGCAGACGAAGCCGGTGCCCGCCTGGCCGGTACCGGGGCGATGATTGCCGCGTTGCAGCACCTGCGCTCCGAACAGGGCCTGCCGGTGCACATGCCCGACAGCCTGACCGCGTTTGGTATCAACGGTGGCATCAAGCAAGGCTTTGCACGCATGTTCATGAGCCACCCGCCGCTGGAAGAGCGGATCGACGCACTGCGTCGCCGGGGCTGATAGCTAGGCAGTGACACTGGAGGGGGCGATCTGATCGCCCCTTTTTTGTGGGTGCTTGAATCGCCATCGCAGGCAAGCCCGACGCCCACAGGGATCTGCTCAGGTTCACATAAACTGTGAACGACGCGGTCGATGCGGGAGCCGGGCTTGCCCGCGACGGCGATAAGAGGGTCAGTACTTTGTCAGTTGGTACACACGCTCTTCCAGCCGCGTGACGCCGTCCTGCACGAACTTCCAGCTCTCGCCCAGGATGTCTTGCTCTTCCACCACCTGCGCAGCCCAGTGCGACCCCAGCAACACCTTCACCTCATCATCGATCACCGCAAAGGGCGGGCCGGCCTTTTTTGTCTGGTCGTAGTCGAGGGTGATCAGCAGCCCCTTGCAACCCGATCCCAGAAGGCGGTTCAGATGCCGAGCATATTGCGCCCGCATCAACGGCGGCAACGCAATCAACGCTGCGCGGTCATAGAGCGCAGTGCAATCAGCCACTGCCTCGGTGCCCAAGGCAAAGAAGTCACCACACCACACCTCGACCAGATCAGCCTGGTACACCTTGAACACGCCTCTCTGGCTGATCCTGGGCACAAGCCCTTGCTCACTGAAGAACGCCTCCACCGCCTGCTCAGACAGCTCCACGCCCAGCACGCGATACCCGCAACTGGCCAGCCACATCAGGTCCAGGCTTTTGCCACACAGCGGCACCAGCACCTTTGCCGCCTCCGGCAGCGTCAGTTGCGGCCAGTGGCGCTGCAAGTAGGGGTTGGCCTCGGGCAGATGAAAGCCGATCTGGTTACGTGCCCAGCGCTCTTGCCAAAACTTAGGCTCCATGGAATCACCCTGAAAATTCGATCAAAAAGCGCTAAAACTTATATTAGATTTAGATCAATGATCTGATTGAAGATGGGCCTATGTTAACGCTCAGGACCCCACTTATGCTCCCCAGCCTGTTTATCTCCCACGGTTCGCCCATGCTTGCCCTGCAACCCGGCGCCAGCGGCCCGGCGCTCAAGCGCCTGGCCGCGCAATTGCCACGGCCCAAGGCGATTGTGGTGGTGTCGGCGCACTGGGAAAGCCAGGAATTACTCGTCAGTGGCAGCGCCGCCCCGCAAACCTGGCACGACTTCGGCGGCTTCCCGCGCGAACTGTTTGCGGTGCAATACCCTGCACCGGGTAACCCGCCGTTAGCCGCTGAGATTGTCGAATTGCTCAACGCCGATGGCCTGAATGCGCGAATTGATGATCAACGCCCGTTCGACCACGGCACCTGGGTGCCGCTGTCGCTGATGTACCCAGCGGCAGATATCCCCGTGGTCCAGGTTTCCTTGCCCAGCCGTATGGGCCCTGCCCTGCAGACCCAGGTCGGGCACGCACTCGCCAGCCTGCGCGAGCAAGGCGTGCTGTTGATCGGCTCCGGCAGCATCACCCATAACCTGGGCGAGCTGAACTGGCAGGCCGGACCTGAGAGCATCGAGCCTTGGGCACGGGATTTTCGTGATTGGGTGGTGGATAAACTCGCCGCTAACGATGAAACGGCCTTGCACGATTACCGTCGCCAGGCGCCCCATGCGGTGCGCAGCCATCCCAGTGACGAGCATCTGCTGCCGCTGTACTTTGCGCGCGGCGCTGGTGGCGAATTCAGCGTGGCGCACCAAGGCTTCACCCTGGGCGCACTGGGCATGGACATCTACCGCTTCGGCTGACGGAGATCTAAAGGTGGGAGCTGGCTTGCCTGCGATAGCGGTGTATCAGTGAAAGATACGCTTACTGATGTACCGCTATCGCAGCATAGGCATCTACACAACTTTTTGTGTTGCTTTTAGCCTGCGATGGTTTAGGTAGATTGAGTACATATCCGTTGCTGCGGTAACGGCTGCTATGGGTTCCGCCCTTACGGCGGGTCACTTTTGGAAAAGAGCCCCAAAAGTAACCAAAAGGGCTCTTGCCCCACCACTCGGTGCCTCGCCTAGGCTCGGCATGCCCTCACTCCGGCTTGAATCCGTGGGCCGCCGCCATGGGCCATCCTTGGCCCATCGCGGCTAACCCGGCGTCCTGCCGGGTTACCCACGGATTCAAGCCTGCGTTCGGCCATCGTGGTTAACGGGGCGCCTCAGATCAAGATCAAGATCAAAAGCAAGAGCACGGCGGCCTAGTAGCCGACCTGAGTGGTAGAAGCAAAAGCAGGGCAAAAGCACAGCAGCACACTCTCTGTCTGATGTATCGAGATCCAACTGTGGGAGCGGGCTTGCTCGCGAAGGCGGTGTGTCAGTCAGCTCATATGTAACTGACCCACCACCTTCGCGAGCAAGCCCGCTCCCACAATTTTGACCGAGTTTAGCTGCCAGCACCGTGGCGCTCTGTTTTTCTGTGGGAGCTGGCTTGCCTGCGATGCAGGCACCTCGGTGTATCAGGCATAACCAGGTGATGCCATCGCAGGCAAGCCAGCTCCCACATTAGATTGAGTTCAGTTTCAAATATCAGGTCGGCTGTCAGGCCGCCTTGGCTTCGCTTTTGATTTAACCACTCAGGTCGGCTACTAGGCCGCTGTGCTCTTGCTTTTGATCTTGATCTTGATCTGAGGCGCCCCGTTAACCACGCTGGCCGAACGCAGGCTTTGGAGCGTGGGTAAACCGGCAGGACGCCGGTTTAGCCGCGATGGGCCAAGGATGGCCCATCGCGGCGGCCCACGGTCCAAAGCCTGCGTGAGGGCACACCGAGCCTAGGCGAGGTGCCGAGTGGTGGGGCAAGAGCCCTTTTGGTTACTTTTGGCTGGGCCGGCATTCCGGGCTCTTTTCCAAAAGTGACCCGCTGTAAGAGCGGAACCCATCGCAGCCGTTACCCAAATAACGGATATGTACCCAGCGCCCCCACGACAACCAAAGAACTCAACCCATAAAAAAATGTGTAGATACCTATAGCTATCGCAGGCAATCCAGCTCCCACATTTGATTGAGTGCGGCAAATGTCAGGCAAAAAAAATCCCCGAACCAGTCGGGGATTTTTTATGTGCGATCAATCAGCCCAAGGGCGAATCAATCTTCGCGGTAGCGACGCAGCTTCAGCTGCTTACCGGCAACGCGAGTGTCTTTCAGCTTGGCCAGCAGTTTTTCCAGACCGTCTTCCGGCAGCTCCACCAGGGAGAAGCTGTCACGGACCTGGATGCGACCGATGGCTTCACGAGCCAGGCCACCCTCATTGAGGATAGCGCCCAGCAGGTTCTTGGCAGCGATACCATCACGCGCGCCCAGCGCGGTACGGCAGCGAGCACGGCCTTCAGCCAATGGAACCGGAGCACGACGCTCACGATCACCACGGTCTGGACGGTCGCCAGTACGCTCTGGACGATCACCGCGTGGCGCGTTGTTCGGTACCAGTGGGCGTTCTTTCTCGATGGCTGCCAGGGTCAAGGCTTGACCGTTGGTAGCTTTGCGCAGCAAGGCTGCAGCCAGGGCACGTGGGGTGCAACCGATATCGGCAGTCAGGCGGTCCAGCAGTTCGCCGTGGGTCGATTCAGCGTCAGCCACCAGTGGCGACAAGCTGTTGGTCAGTTTCTTGATGCGCGCATCCAGAACTGCCTGGGCATCCGGCAGGCGGACTTCAGCAACTTTTTGACCGGTTACACGCTCGATCACTTGCAGCATGCGGCGCTCACGTGGAGTCAC
This sequence comes from Pseudomonas sp. ArH3a, assembly GCF_022648765.1. Classification (NCBI taxonomy): domain Bacteria; kingdom Pseudomonadati; phylum Pseudomonadota; class Gammaproteobacteria; order Pseudomonadales; family Pseudomonadaceae; genus Pseudomonas; species Pseudomonas sp. ArH3a. Next base: position 2,278,305 of record NZ_CP080330.1, on the reverse strand, counting down.
CAGCAGCAGTGCGCGACCTTCGCGACCCGCACGGCCGGTACGGCCGATACGGTGAACGTAGGACTCTGGATCGTAAGGCATGTCAACGTTGAACACGTGGGTGATACGTGGAACGTCGAGGCCACGAGCAGCAACGTCGGTCGCTACAACGATGTCCAGACGGCCATCCTTGAGGGAGTCGATCACGCGCTCACGTTGGTTCTGGGCGATGTCACCGTTCAGCGCAGCGGCTTTGTAGCCTTTGGCTTCCAGGGCACTGGCCAGGTCCAGGGTCGCTTGCTTGGTGCGCACGAACATGATCAGGGCGTCGAAGTCTTCGACTTCCAACAGGCTCAATACAGCCGAGGTCTTCTGGTCAGCGTGAACCAACAGGTGAGCCTGTTCGATCGCGGTAACGGTCTGAGTCTTGGTCTGGATTTTCACGTGTTGCGGATCGCGCAGATGGCGTTCGGCAATGGCACGGATCGACTGTGGCAGGGTAGCCGAGAACAGTACGGTCTGACGGGTTGCTGGCAGCGCCTTGAAGATGACTTCCAGGTCGTCCATGAAGCCCAGCTTCAACATTTCGTCAGCTTCGTCCAGAACCAGGTGGTTCACGGTCGACAGTACTTTTTCGTCGCGACGCAGGTGGTCGCAAAGACGGCCCGGAGTGGCGACAACGATCTGTGCGCCGTTACGGATTGCTTTCAGTTGTGGGCCCATAGGCGCGCCGCCGTAAACGGCCACAACGGTTACGCCTGGCATTTGCTTGGCGTAGGTTTCGAAAGCGGTTGCTACTTGCAGCGCCAACTCACGGGTTGGCGCCAGGATCAGGGCTTGCGGCTCGCGCTTGGCAGGATCGATGCAGTGCAGGATAGGCAGGGCGAACGCGGCGGTTTTACCGGTACCGGTTTGCGCCTGGCCAATCATGTCTTGGCCGGCCATGATGATCGGGATCGATTGCTGCTGAATAGCCGAAGGTTCTTCGTAGCCAGTCGCGATGACGGCAGCAAGAATGTTCGGGTTAAGATTAAAAGCGGCGAAGCCGCCGGTTTCCTGGGTCATGGGTCTGCCTCTAAGTGCATCCGCAAAGACCCATGCTCCAAAGCTGCGCATGCCGTGTTGAGACTCAAGAGTCGCCCTGGCTGCTTTGTCGGCGGGGATTTGCGAAAACGAATGAATGAAAAAGATTCGTCAAGGGAGAGTCCGCTGTACGGACGTGCAGCCGAAGCTGACTTCGGGGAATTGCGCTACCTAAACGCGGCCCGGTTAAAGGCCGGCGCGCACTATACCGGAAATAGCTGAAAAAGGGAGCTTTTTTTATAGAAAAGCACCGATAAACCGCGCTGCATCAAAGCCTTTGCGGATAGCTGCGCCAGGGGCTATTTTTCAAAGGCCCGGCCCTGTTGGTCATAACGCTTAAACGGTTCACCTGTCGAACAAGACCTTTAGTCTGAAACTCAACCCAAGCCCTGAGGGCGCACCCGATGAATCAAGCCAGCAGCAGTCGCGTCAGCCGTGAATTACAGGGCCATGTCTTGCTGTTAGGCCTGGACCGGGTCGCCAAGCGCAATGCCTTTGACCTGGACCTGCTCAATGAGCTGAGCCTGGCTTATGGTGAATTTGATCGAAACGATGAGGCGCGGGTGGCCGTGGTGTTTGCCCACGGCGATCACTTTACCGCAGGGTTGGACCTGGCCAATGTCAGCGCCGTGATGTCGGGAGGCTGGCAACCGCCGCTGGGCGGCTGCGATCCGTGGGGCGTGTTCGCCGGGCCCAGGGTCAGCAAACCGGTGATCGTCGCCGCCCAAGGTTACTGCCTGACCATCGGCATCGAGTTGATGCTGGCGGCGGACATCAACCTCTGCGCGAGCAACACGCGCTTTGCGCAGATGGAGGTGCAGCGCGGGATCTTCCCATTCGGCGGCGCGACGTTGCGCTTCCATCAGGTGGCCGGCTGGGGCAATGCGATGCGCTGGTTGCTCACCGGCGATGAATTTGATGCACACGAGGCGCTGCGTCTGGGCCTGGTGCAGGAAGTGATGGCCAGCGAAGACTTGCTGCCCCGCGCCATTGAACTGGCCAGCCGTATTGCCCGCCAGGCGCCGCTGGGTGTGCAGGCGACGCTGATGTCGGCACGCCTGGCGCGCATGGAAGGCGAAGCCGTCGCGGCGCCAGGGTTGCAAGCGGTGGTGGAGAAGCTGCTCAACAGTGAAGATGCCAAAGAGGGCGTGCGGGCGATGGTTGAGAAGCGGCCGGGGGTGTTCAAAGGTATCTGAACAGGCTGCTGACGCCATCGCGGGCAAGCCCGGCTCCCACATTTGAAGGGTGTTCACCTGTTGAAATGCATTCAAAATGTGGGAGCCGGGCTTGCCCGCGATGGCGTCAGTACAGGCAACTAAGTGGCCGGCCGAATAGCCTTGATCAACGCCTGCAACGAGTACCCCAACTGCGGCGCCAATGCTTCTGCGCGCGCCGTTAGCGCCCCCAGGTCCAACTCCTGATCCAACTCCGAAGGCACCAACAAAATCACATTGCCCTCCTTCACCGGCAGCTCCCAGTAATGGCGGTGATACAACCCACGCAGCAGCGCCGCCCCCAGCGGTTTGCCATCGTCGGTGGCCCACTGGTTGATCACCAGCCAACCGCCGGGGTTGAGTTTCTTCTGGCAGTTTTCCAGGAAGGTCCAGGCCAGATGGCCGACGCCGGGGCCGACATCCGTATACAGGTCGACGAAAATCAGGTCGGCCGATTCAGCGCTGTCGAGCAATTGCAGCGCGTCGCCAATGCGGATGTACAAGCGGGGGTCGTCATCCAGCCCCAGGTATTCAATGGCCAGGCGCGGCACATCCGGGCGCAGTTCAATGGCTTCGACGTCTTCCAGCGGCAGGAACTTGAGGCACGCCTGGGTCAACGTTCCGGCGCCCAGGCCAAGGAACAGCGCGCTCTCCGGTTGCTCATGGCACAACGCGCCAACCAACATGGCGCGGGTGTAGTCGTATTCCAGCCAGCTCGGGTCGGCGGTAAATACGCAGCTTTGCTCGATGGCGTCGCCAAACTCGAGAAAGCGGTAATCCGCCACTTCGAGCACACGGATCATGCCGAAATCATCATGGACTTCAGCCAGCAGGCGCTCGACACGCTCCTCGGTCATCACTACTCCTAAAGGGTTTACCGTACGGCAAAGGCGCGATTGTCGGCCAACCAGCGGCAACAGGTCACGCACTAATTGCTGATAACATTGGCGCCCGACCGTCAATCAACCAATCGAGTTCATGATGAGCCAACCCTGGAGCCCCGACAGCTGGCGCGCCCTGCCGATCCAGCAACAACCCCAGTACCCGGACGCTGCACACTTGCTGCAAGTGGAGCAGAACCTGGCCAGCTACCCGCCGCTGGTGTTTGCTGGGGAAGCCCGCGAGTTGCGCCGTCAATTTGCCGAAGTGACCCAGGGCCGCGCGTTCCTGCTGCAAGGCGGTGACTGTGCCGAGAGCTTTGCCGAGTTCTCCGCCGCGAAAATCCGCGACACCTTCAAAGTGCTTTTGCAGATGGCGATCGTGATGACCTTCGCCGCCGGCTGCCCGGTGGTGAAAGTCGGGCGCATGGCCGGTCAGTTCGCCAAGCCGCGCTCGGCCAATGATGAAACCATCGACGGCATCACCCTGCCCGCCTACCGTGGCGACATCGTCAACGGCATTGGTTTCGACGAGAAAAGCCGCGTGCCGGACCCAGACCGCCTGCTGCAGTCCTATCACCAGTCCACGGCCACGCTCAATTTGCTGCGCGCGTTTGCCCAAGGCGGTTTCGCCGACCTGCACCAAGTGCACAAGTGGAACCTGGACTTCATCGCCAACTCCGCACTGGCCGAGAAATACAGCCAACTGGCCAACCGCATCGATGAAACCCTGGCGTTCATGCGCGCCTGCGGCATGGACAGCTCGCCGCAACTGCGCGAAACCAGCTTTTTCACCGCCCACGAAGCACTGCTGCTCAACTACGAGCAAGCCTTCGTGCGCCGCGACAGCCTGACCAACGATTACTACGACTGCTCCGCGCACATGCTCTGGATCGGCGACCGCACCCGTCAGTTGGACGGTGCCCACGTTGAATTCCTGCGCGGGGTGAACAACCCGATCGGCGTCAAGGTCGGCCCAAGCATGAACCCCGACGACCTGATCCGCTTGATCGACATCCTCAACCCGGACAACGACCCCGGCCGCCTCAACCTGATCGCACGCATGGGCGCCGGCAAGGTGGGCGACCACCTGCCCAACCTGATCCGCGCCGTGCAGCGCGAGGGCAAGCAGGTGCTGTGGAGCAGCGACCCGATGCATGGCAACACCATCAAGGCCAGCAGCGGCTACAAGACCCGCGACTTTGCGCAGATCCTTGGCGAGGTGAAGGAGTTCTTCCAGGTGCACCAGGCCGAGGGCAGCTATGCCGGCGGGATTCATATCGAGATGACCGGGCAGAACGTCACCGAATGCATCGGCGGCGCGCGGCCGATCACCGAAGACGGCTTGTCGGACCGCTACCACACCCACTGCGACCCACGGATGAATGCCGATCAGTCGCTGGAACTGGCGTTTCTGATTGCCGAGACCTTGAAACAGGTTAAACGTTGAGATTTTGTGGCGAGTGAGGTTCCCGTGGCGAGTGGGCTTGCCACGACAAGCCCGCTCGCCACAAAAAACCGCTACAACTCATGTTTGTAGCATTGCCACTCTTAACCGAGCAGCACTGGGCCGCTGGCAATTGAGCTGCACCTGTTCCAGCCCCAGCCAATCAGCCATCTGCCGCAGGTTCAGGGCCAACGCCTGCATGCCTTCCTCATCCAGCCCCAGCTCTTCTTCGTGCACCGCGTGCACCGCCAGGCGCCCGTTGGCGCGTTCGGCACGCAGGTCCACCCGTGCAGCGATTCGCTCGTTGTGCAAAAACGGCAGCACGTAGTAGCCGTACACCCGCTTGGCTTGCGGGGTGTAGATCTCCAGCCGGTAACGGAACGCGAACAACCGCTCAGTACGGCTGCGCTCCCAGATCAACGAATCGAAGGGCGACAGTAAGGCACTGGCCGGAACCTTTCGCGGCACTTTCGGCTCGGGCAGGCAGTACGCCGGTTGTTTCCAGCCTTGCACCTGGCACGCCAGCAACTGCCCATCCTCGACCAGTTCCGCCAGGCGGCTGCGGCTGTCGGCGGGGTCCAGGCGAAAGTAATCGCGCAGGTCTTTTTCAGTACCCACGCCCAACGCGGTTGCGCTGTGCAACAGCAAGCCGCGCTGGGCGCAGGCTTCGCTCAGGGGCGCTTGCTGAAGAATGTCAGCGGGAATCACCCGCTCGGGCAAATCATACAGCCGCTCAAACCCGCGCCGCCCCGCGACCGTGACCAGCCCCGCAGCGAACAGCCATTCCAGCGCGTGCTTTTCATCACTCCAATCCCACCATGGGCCGGCGCGCTCCTCACGGGTCGATAAACTGCCCGCACCCAGCGCGCCCTGCTGCTCGACGGTCTGCAGCACGCGCTGAATGGTGGCCTGCTGCTCGCGCCCAAAACGCGCCATCTGCGAATAGATCCCCTGCCCCAGCTTGGCCCGCTCCATGCGCCAGCGCATCAACGGGTACAGCGCCATGGGCAGCAAGGAGGCCTCATGGCCCCAGTATTCAAATAACGAGCGCCGTCGCCCCTGGCTCCAGGCGGCTTGCTCAAGCATCAAAGGGGAATAATTGCCCAGGCGAGAAAACAGCGGCAGGTAATGCGAGCGCACCACGGCATTGACCGAATCGATCTGCAGCACGCCCAACCGCTCAATCAAACGATTAAGGTGCGCGGCCTTGACCAGTGCCGGCGCCTGGCGCCCGGAAAAACCCTGGGCCGCCAGTGCTATGCGTCGAGCTTGCTTGAGTGAAAAAGACAGGTCGGCGGGCATAGGTTTCTCCGTGTGGGCGCGCCGACTACCCTACTGCATCCTGGGTTACTTTCGCAGCGGGTCTTGCCAGAAATGCAGGTGACGGTCCTGCTCGACATCGCCGCGATTGAGCCCGATGTCCTTGAGCGCGTCATCACTCAAGCTCGCCAATGTCTGACGCTCATGATGCAGCGCCTGCCAACGGGCCACCCGCTGAAACAGCCCGGAAAACGGACGTTTCGCCATCAACACATAACCTTTCTGACCTTTCATCTTCTCGCCCTCCAGTGGGGATGACGAGAGTGTGTGCCTGGCCTTATGATCAATCCAACGAATGTTTCTTATGCAATACATCTCGGAGATTGATCAATTGTCCGGCTACCCCAGCATCGACACCGAAGTACTGCGCACCTTCGTCGCCATCGCCGACCAAGGCGGTTTTACCCGCGCCGGCGAGCTGGTCAACCGCACGCAATCGGCGGTGAGCATGCAGATGAAACGCCTGGAAGAAGACGTGTTGCAGCGCAAGCTGTTCGAGCGCGATGGCCGCCAGGTGCGGCTGACGCCCGAAGGCCAGGTGCTACTGGGTTATGCGCGGCGCATCCTGAAGCTGCACAGCGAAGTGTTCAACACGCTGCGCGAACCGCACATGGTCGGGTTGGTGCGCATCGGTACGCCGGACGATTACGTGATGCGTTATCTGCCGGGCATCCTCAAACGGTTTTCCAAGGCGTACCCGCTGATCCAGATCGAGATGCATTGCGAGTCTTCCACGGTGCTGATGCAGCGGCGGGACTTGGCATTGACGGTTATCAGCCGTGAACCCGGCAGTGAAATCGGCGAGCTGTTGCGCACTGATCGTATGGTGTGGGTCGCCTCGTCGTGTTTCTGCGTGGACGAGCATGAGGCCTTGCCTCTGGCGATTTCCGGCGCTGACTGCCTGTACACGAATTGGGCGCGAACGGCTCTGGACGCGGCCGGGCGCGATTATCGCATGGCTTATCACAGCTCCAACGTGGCGGCGATTCAGGCGGTAGTCAACGCTGGCCTCGCAGTCATGATCAGCATGGAAAGCCTGGTCACTGAAGAGCTGCGAATACTCGGCAGCGACGAGGGCTTTCCAGCGTTGCCGTCGATGAGCCTGCGGCTGCTGCGTAACCCGTCCATGAACTCCCCCATCACCGACTGCCTGGCGGAGTACATCCTCGAAGGCTTCAAACTTTAAAGGTCAGCATCAACGCACACACGACCAGAAAGCCACAGAACAGGCCGCGTAATACCCGTTCCGGCAGCGCATGAGCGACTTTCACGCCCCAACTGATACTCAGCAGCCCACCGACCGCAAGAGGCACGCCGATCATCCAGTCCACCTCGTGGTGCCAGGCATAGGTCACGAGGGTCACGCTGGTGCTGGGCAGCGCCAACGCCAGCGACAAGCCTTGGGCGACCACTTGGGAGGTGCCGAACAGGCTCGTCAACACCGGCGTGGCAACCACCGCGCCGCCCACGCCAAACAAACCGCCCATGGAGCCGGACGCAGCACCCAGCACGCCAAGCCATGGCCAGGAATAGCGCATCTGCGCAGTCGGCGGCGCATTGCGGGTGAACATACGCACCAAGTTGTACGCCGAGAGCGTCAGCAAGAACGCGATAAAACCAATGCGCATGGCGCCGGCATCCAGGCCGACCGCCCAGATCGAACCAAGCCAGGCAAAACTGAAACCCATGACCCCCAGCGGCAACGCGTGGCGCAGTTCGATGCGGTTGCGCTGGTGGTAACGCCACAGGGCCAGCATCACATTGGGCACCACCATCACCAGCGCAGTGCCTTGCGCGAGCTGCTGGTCCAGGCCGAACAACACCCCGAGCACCGGAATCGCGATCAGCCCGCCACCAATGCCAAACAGGCCACCGACCGTGCCCAGGGCCGCGCCCAATATCAGGTACATCGCTAAATCCAACACTGCGCATCACTCCAAAAGCCCAAGCCATGCATGCTACGCAGTCGGCTCTGGCGTGGAAACGCACAGCAACGCACAATGGCTGTGCCAATTTCGCACAAGCAAGCGCCCATGAACCCGAACACCCTGACCGACCAACTGAGCCTGTTTCTCGATGTGTTGGAAACCGGCAGTTTTTCCGCGGCCGCCCGCCGCCACCCGCTGACACCGTCGGCGGTGGCACGGCGTATCGACAGCCTGGAAAGCTCGGTGGGCAGCCGCTTGTTCCAGCGCAGCACCCATGCGGTGGTGCCGACACCGGCAGGCCTGGCCTTTGCCGAGCGGGCGCGGCGGATTGTCAGCGAGTTGCAGTTGGCCCGGGCCGAGGCGGTGTCTTTGAGCCATGCGCCAGAAGGTTTGATTCGGGTGGACGCGCCGGCGGCGTTTGGTCGACGGCACTTGGCGCCGGTGATTGCCGACTTTCTGAAGGTGTACCCGGGGCTGGATGTGCACCTGCATTTGATCGATAGCTTCGTCGACATGCAGGGCGCGCACCTGGGCAAGGTCGACCTGGTGCTGCGCGCCGGGCATATCGTCGACACCCGGCTGATCGCCACACACTTGGCCAGCATCGTGCGCATCGCCTGCGCCAGCCCGGCCTACCTGAAAAGCCGTGGCACGCCGACGCATCCGCGAGAACTGAGCGAACACGATGGCCTCGACTGGGACGGCCTGGCGCCGATGTTCGCCTGGCGCTTCGAATTGGATGGGCGCCGTGCCACCTATCGCCCGCAGCGCATCCGCATGAGTGCCAATAACGCCGAAGCCTTGCTCTCCGGCGCCCTGGCCGGGCTGGGCATCGCGCATTTACCCACCTGGCTGGCCAGTGAATACTTGGTGCGCGGCGAACTGCTGCCGCTGTTTTGCGAAAACGGCCTGCCCAGCCCGGAAACCAGCGGTATCTACGCGCTGCGCCTGGAACAACAAGCCAACGCCCGCAGCCGCCTCTTGCTGGAATACTTGAAGGCGCGCTTCAGCCCCATACCGCCGTGGGACCTGGCGTTGCAAAGCGGATTGGTCTGACCCTGCGGACAGAATTATCTGGCGCATTAAACATTTGAACGCTAGATTCCAGCCCAGACACGCTTTTTCGAGGCACCGCCATGAGCAAAAATCCCGCCCCCTGCGAAAACCTGATGCTGGACAACCAGTTATGTTTCGCCCTGCACTCCACGTCGCTGCTGATGACCAAGGTCTACAAGCCGCTGCTGCAAGCCCTCGGCCTGACCTACCCGCAGTACCTGGCCATGATGGTGCTGTGGGAAGAGGATGGCTTGACCGTCGGCGAAATCAGTAGCCGCCTGCTGACCGATCCGGGTTCGCTGACGCCGCTGCTCAAGCGCCTGGAAGCCGAAGGCCTGCTCAGCCGCACCCGCAGCCGCGAAGATGAACGCGTAGTGGTGGTGGAATTGACCGAGGCAGGCCGTGCCTTGCAGGAAAAAGCCATGGGGGTTCCGCAGTGCATCCTCGGCGCCAGCGGGCTGCAGTTGGAGCAGTTGCGTACGTTGCAAAGCGATTTGATTGCCTTGCGTAGAAATCTGCAGGCTAGCGTCTGACGCCGTAGACCCAACGCCAAATACCCAATGTGGGAGCTGGCTTGCCTGCGATCGCGGTACATCAGTCATGAATACATCGGCTGACACACCGTAATCGCAGGCAAGCCAGCGCCCACATTTGTTGGTGTGGTGTGTCAGGAGATCACTCATCGCAGAATATTTTTGTACATTTACCTTGCGCACTAAACATTAGCGCTATACATTCGCCTCACCAACTACTTAGCGCGCAACTATTTAGCGCTAAAATCAAGAGGACGACACCATGCAAACTCTCTACACCGCAGTAGCCACCGCCACCGGCGGCCGTGATGGTCGTGCTGTTTCCAGCGACAATATCCTCGATGTCAAACTCTCCACCCCCAAAGAACTCGGCGGTGCCGGCGGCCAGGCCACCAACCCTGAACAACTGTTCGCTGCCGGCTACTCGGCCTGCTTTATCGGCGCGCTGAAGTTTGTCGCCAGCCAGACCCAACGCAAAATCCCGGATGACGCTTCGATCACTGCCCACGTCGGCATCGGTCAAATCCCCGGTGGTTTCGGCCTGGATATCGACCTGCACGTGAGCCTGCCGGGCCTGGCCCAGGACGACGCGCAAAGCCTGGTCGACGCCGCTCACCAAGTCTGCCCGTACTCCAACGCCACCCGTGGCAACGTCGATGTACGCCTGCACGTGACCGTCTGATTAACAGACGCCCATAAAAAAGCCCGACGCTAGGTCGGGCTTTTTTTCGTATCGGCGGGGCCAGAATTACTTCTTGGCGCGACCTTTGTACGAACCACCTTCGCGGGTGTCGATCTCGATCAGGTCGTCGATTTCGATGAAGTCAGCCACTTGCAGCTCGGTACCGTTAGCCAGCTTGGCAGGCTTCATGACCTTGCCCGAAGTGTCGCCGCGAGCGGAACCTTCGGTGTAGGCAACCTTACGCACGATAGTGGTCGGCAGCTCTACGGAAACCAGGCGGTCTTCGAAGAAGATCGCTTCGCAGACGTCTTCCATACCTTCTTCAACGAACGGCAGAACGGCTTCGATATCTTCAGCGTTCAGCTCGTACATGGTGTAGTCGGTGGTGTCCATGAACGTGTAGGTGTCGCCGCTGATGAAGGACAGGGTCGCTTCTTTGCGGTCGAGGATCACGTCGTCCAGTTTGTCATCGGCGCTGTAGACGATCTCGGTCTTGTAACCGGTCAGCAGGTTCTTCAGCTTGGTCTTCATGATTGCGCTGTTACGACCAGACTTGGTGAACTCAGCTTTCTGAACCAGCCAAGGGTCGTTTTCGAGACGGATCACTGTACCGGGTTTCAGTTCTTTACCAGTTTTCATTGCATATATCCGAAATTTGGATGGGATTTACAAAAATCAAGGTGGCGTATCATATCCAACTTTCATAAAACTGTACCAGCGCCGTCGCAAGATCGGCCTGCAAGCCTTGTTCCAGACACCACGTCTGGGCGTTCTGACACACCTGCGGCCAGTGCTCCAGCAGCATTTTCCACGGTTGTGCCATATCGCCACCAACGTTCCAGGCTTGCCAAAGAGCAACCACGGCGGCCTTGGCGGCGGGCGACAAGGCCGCCGTGTACAGCTGCAGGAAGGCATCGAGCTTATCCAGGTGGATGTCTTCGTCCTGGCGATAGATGTGCCACAGCAACGGCCGCCCGGCCCATTGGGCGCGCACGAACGAGTCTTCGCCGCGCACGGCGTTGAAGTCGCAGCACCACAGCAGGCGGTCATATTGCTCCTGGCGCACGAACGGCAGCACCTGCACGGTCAAGGCGTCGCGCTGATGCACCGCTCCCGCCGCCAGCCCTTCTACACCGAGCCAGCGCTGCACATCGCCAAGGATGCGCCCTTCCGGCACCAACAGATGAGTGGCACGCCCGTCCGTCGCCAGCACGTCCAGCCAACTGGCGAGCCCGGCATTTTCGTAGGCGAACAACGACATCAAACGCGCACCCTCCGCCGGAAACACGCCCAGCGCTTGCAGGAATTGTTGCTGCGCAGCGCGATCCTGCTGAAAGGCCTGACGCTGCGCCAACAACCCGCGTTCGCGTAAAAGCCCACCTGTGCCCGGGCGAAAGCCAGGAAAGAAGAAGTACTTCTGCACGCCCTTGAACTTCACCGACGGCAGGCGATGGCAACCCACTACCCAGTCTTCGGCGCTCAGATAATCCAGGTTCATCCACAACGGCGTGCGTTCGCACGCGGCCATGGCTTCCATGTATTCGGGCGGCAATTGGCAGGCAAACGCGGCGATAACCACGTCAGCAGAGGGTGTATCGCGCCACTGCGCCGGCCAGTGACGCACTTCCACGCCCTCCTGCCACTGCTGGTCGCGCTGCACATCAACCTCGGGGCACATGCGCTCGAAGGCCCGCAGGTCATCGACCCACAAGCGCACTTCACACGCGTGCTCCACCACCAGTTGCCGGGCCAGGCGCCAGGTCACGCCAATGTCGCCGTAGTTGTCGACGACGCTGCAAAAAATATCCCAGCGGGCTTTCATTCCGGGCTCCAACGCTCAAAGGCTCGATTGTCCGCATAAATGCGCCGATGCAGAAGGCTTGATCGCGATTATTCTGCACAGTGGCTGTGCGACAATCGCCACCACGCCGTAAATGCCGCCAGGAGGCCATCATGTCTGATCGTTCGTTGTCGCTGTTCAAGCTCAGTATTGCAGTGGCGTTCGGCCTTTGGCTGGGGTTTATCGCCATTGTGCTGACCACCTGGCTGGCGTCGCGCTATGTGTTCCCGCAAAGCCTGGCGCCGGTGGCTCAGGCCGTTCAGCAATTGAGCAAGCCCGCCACCGTTGTGGCGCCTGAACCGCCGAACCGCATGTTCGAGCAGTACCAGGAAAACCTGCGTAAGCAGGAACAGCAGCAAACCCTGGACCAGGCGCGCAACAACGCGCGCAACCTGGCCAACCCCAAATGCCAGTTCTGGCTGCAACAGGACCAGAACGCGCCCAATGAAAAGAGCAAGGCGAATGTCCTGCAATTCTGCGATTGATGCCCATGAATAAGCACGCTGTCCTCCAGCTGATCCTGGAAAAACTCACTGTCGATCTCGACATCGCTCAACGTGCCGCGCAGACCGCCTACGAGACCGCGACCCACGAAGAAAACATCGCCGAAAACAAGTACGACACGCTCGGGCTGGAGGCGTCCTACTTGGCGGCCGGGCAAGCCAAACGGGTCGAGGAAATCAAGCAGTCGCTGGCGCTGTGCCAGAACCTGCAGCTACGGGCTTACGATGAGCAACGCGGGATAGAAGTCGGCGCGCTGCTGGGCCTGGCAGACGAAAACGGTCGCCAGCAATGGCTGTTTCTGGCGCCGGACGCGGCAGGCTTGAAGGTCGATGTGGTTGGGCAACCGGTGACCGTCATCACCCCGCGCTCGCCCCTGGGCAAAAGCCTGTTGGGCAAGTTCGAAGGGGATGAGGTGGAGATTCTGGTGGCGGGCGCTCGGCAACACTTTACGGTTACCGAGGCCAGATAAACCACTCAGTGAACCGGCAGTTCTACGCCGTCGAATAACTCTTCCAGTTCCTGCTTGTTGTGGCACTGGATCGCCTTGGCCATGACTTCGCGGGTCAGGTGCGGCGCGAATTTCTCGATGAAGTCGCACATGAAGCCACGCAGGAACGTGCCACGGCGGAAGCCGATCTTGGTCACGCTGGACTCGAACAGTTCACTGGCGTCGAGCACGACCAGGTCCTTGTCGAGGGTGGTGTCGACCGCCATCTTGGCGACGATGCCCACGCCCAGGCCCAGGCGAACGTAAGTCTTGATCACGTCGGCGTCGGCAGCGGTGAACACCACTTTCGGTGTGAGGCCGCGATGGCTGAAGGCTTCGTCGAGCTTGGAACGGCCGGTAAACCCAAACACGTAAGTCACGATCGGGTATTCCGCCAGGGCTTCCAGGGTCAGTTTCGGCAGCTTGGCCAACGGGTGACCTTGTGGCACCACGACGCAACGGTTCCAGCGGTAGCACGGCATCATCACCAGGTCGCCGAACAGCTCGAGGGCTTCGGTGGCGATGGCGAAATCGACGGTGCCGTCAGCGGCCATCTCGGCGATCTGCATCGGCGAACCCTGGTGCATGTGCAGGGCGACGTCCGGGTACTGCTTGATGAAATCGCGGATCACCGGCGGCAGCGCATAACGCGCTTGGGTGTGGGTGGTGGCGATCGACAGAGTGCCTTTCTTCTCGTTGGAGAATTCCTGGGCGATCTGCTTGATGCTTTCGACTTTACGCAGGATCTCGCCGGCGGTGGTGATGATGCGCTCGCCAGCCGGGGTGACGCGGGTCAGGTGCTTGCCGCTGCGTGCGAACACTTCGACGCCCAGCTCGTCTTCGAGCAGGCGAATCTGCTTGCTGATACCGGGTTGCGAGGTGTAAAGGCTTTGAGCGGTAGCGGAAACGTTGAGGTCGTGGTGCGCCACTTCCCAGATGTAGCGCAGTTGTTGAAGCTTCATATGTATCCCTCAAAGCAGATAGACGCCACGGGTATCAGCGACGGTATATAACTATATTAAAGGTTAGACGGATAAATCTAGAACTTTTTTATCGTTTTTACCGCTCAGATGTCATCACTGCGTCGACGCTGTAACGACGGCACCAGGTAAACCGGCACCGTAGACAGCTGCAACACCCGTGCAGCGGTGCGTCCAAGCGGTGTGGCCGCTGCGGTTGCGTGGCTATGACTACCTACGATCAACAGGTCGACGGAAAGTTTGCGCAGTTGGTCGAGAATCACTTCGCACGGGTCCCCCTGGATCACCCGCACCGAGCGAATCAATTCCAGGTCTTGCTCCCCTTCCCCCAACTCCTCGCGAAAACTGTCCAGCACCCGCTGCTCGATCGTCGCCATCACCGTGGTCAGCCCCTGGCTCTGCCATTCACTCAAGGCCTTCTCATCAAGGTAGCTCTGCAACACCGATTCGGCGAACAGCCCAATCGGCTCGACCACATGAATCACATACAAATCCGCCTTGAACGTTCGGGCCAGTGCCAGCGCATGTTGCATGACATAGGGCGCATACAGACCAAGATCCGTGGCGTACAGCATCGAACGAATCATAGAACCTCCTGGAGGGCCAGGATGGCGGGGATTGAATGAGCTTAGCAGCGCCTACGGGAGTTCGGCTTAGCTCTCAGTGTGGATTTTCAACTCATTACTGATGCCATGGGGCACATGCCCGGTGGCCACCACTTCCCTGGCTTTCTCGCAATGACCGGCCTGGTCATCGAAAAACACATCGGCGGCGAACGCCTCCAGAAACGCGGCCTTCTCCAGGCCGCCGAGGAACAGCGATTCGTCGAGGCGGATATCCCATTCGCGCAACGTGCGAATCACCCGCTCATGGGACGGTGCCGAGCGCGCGGTGACCAGCGCGGTGCGGATCGGGCACGCCTCGTCGGCAAACTCACGCTGCAACAGGTTGAGGGCCGCCAGGAACCCCTTGAACGGACCACCGTGCAAAGGCTCGCGCGCCGACTCGCGCTCGCTGGCCTGGAACGCCGCCAGGCCGCCCGCCTGATAGACACGCTCAGACTCATCGGAAAACAGCACTGCGTCGCCGTCGAAGGCAATCCGCAGTTCTTCACTCGAGGCCCGACGCGGGCCGCCCGAGAGAATGGTCGCCGCCGCAAACCCGGCATCCAACGCACTGCGCACATCTTCGGCATGGGTCGACAAAAACAGGTGGCAACCAAAGGCGGCCAGATAAGGATAAGGGCTGCGCCCGCCGACAAACGCGGCGCGGGAAATGTCCAGGCCGTAATGCTGGATCGAGTTGAACACGCGCAAGCCGGTGTCGGCACTGTTGCGCGACACCAGCACCACCTCGACCCGGGCGCGGCCCAGGCTGGCGTTGAGGCTCAGGAGTTTCTTGACCAGCGGGAAGGCATCGCCGGGCTCGAGAATTTCCTCCTCATGTTCGATCTGGTATTGGCGGTAAGTCTCCACACCTTCGGCCAGGTATATCTTGTGGCTCTCGCTCAAGTCGAACAGTGCCCGCGACGAAATCGCCAGTACCAGCTTGTCGCCCAATCCCTTTGCCATGGTGTTTCCCCCGAATCAACGGTTGTGCCGATCAATAAAACTCAAGGCCTGATACAGCGCCTGCATACGTGGCAATTCGCACCCCGCCGCTTTCGCAGCGGCCAATGGCCGGGCGTAGATCGCCGCCAGTTCCAAGGGGCGTTTGTGCACATGGTCGTGGTACATGCTAGGAAGGTAGTCGTCCATGGTTTCGGTCATGGCGAACATCTGCTCGGCGTAACTGGCGGGTATTTCATGCCCGCAGGCACGCGCACCTTTTACCACTTCGGCCATTAATGCCTGGATCAGCTCGCGGCTGGATTCATCGGCCATCATTGCGGTGGTGCCGGTGCCCAGCAGCACGGAGAGGCCGTTGTACGGCACATTCCACACCAACTTGTGCCAGCGCGCCTGGTGCACATTGGCCATGGCTTGGGACTCGATACCAGCCTTTTGAAACAGCGCGGCGCCCTCTTCGACAATCGCCTTCTGACGCGTCTCATCGTTGGCCGCCGTGCCACTGTGATAGCCCAGATTCACCCGGCCCAAGGCCTGGTGCTCGACGACGCCCGGCCCGGAGCGGTGCACGCCGATATAGCACAGGCCGCCCAGCAGGTGCAGCGACGGCGGCAGGTGTTCGCGCAGGCTGTCTTCGACATCGAGGCCGTTTTGCAGCAGCAACACCTTGGCATCCGGCGCGGCAACCTGGGCGATGGTGGGCGCGAGGTCCACATTGCCGGTGGATTTGGTGCCTACCAGCAGCCAATCGCACGCTGGCATGTCCGCAGCGCGGGCATAGGCTTGCACCGGGTGCAGGTGCAACTTGCCATGCAGCGTGCTGTTGAGGTGCAGGCCGTGCTCGCTGACTGCCGCGTATTCGCTGCGCAACAGAAAGTGCACATCGAACCCGGCACGCGCCAGCATCACGCCGTAAAAACCACCGATGGCGCCGGTGCCAATAATGCCGATGCGGGGCGACTGTGCTGTCATGGCAGTTCCTCTGGAGTACGGGTAAGGGCTTGATTAATCGCTTCGGTAAGGTCGGTATGGGTAAGACGTGTCTGTAATTGCCCAAGAAATTGACCCTCGCACACGAGGAACAACGCGGGCAAATGAAAGATCTGGTAGCGCTCGACCGCACCGCCGTTGTGCCCGGCATCGACCCAGCACACGCGGTCCAGCGGCAAGCGCCAACCCGGCAACTGCTGACGTGCCCAGCGGCAACTGGAACAGCCGACACTGGTAAACACTACAAGAGAAATACCTGGCAATCCCAGCAACTGCTGGTCAATATCCAGGTCGGTCAATTCCAGTTCCTTCACTATACTGCTGCTGCTGCCGTCAGTTGGACGGTGCTCGGAGTCCGTGTACATGGGTCGTTTTTTACCTCACCCTGATGATGTCGCTGTCGAGTTAATCCAACGTCCCGCTCCTGCCATTGCCCGCCAACGCCTGCACACTATCGGCCTGGGCGGCGTCGCCTGCAATTGCCCGCGTGCCTGGCGCCAGGGTACGGCGGTTGATCTGCGTATCCCTTCCCTGGGCCCCAGCGCCCGTTATCCGGGCTATGTAGCCTGGTGCCGCAAGGTCGAAAAGGGCTATCGCGTCGGTATCTCTTTTACCGATGAGCACGCCTTGTTCGGTGCGCGAATGGGTGAACAAGTGTGCCAGATCGAACGCTACTGCCGCCTGCACGAACACGCCGAGCCGTCGCCTGCAGAACTCGAAGCCATGGCCCGCGAGTGGGTCTCGCGCCATGCGGGTGAGTTCTCCCATGCGGCGGTTGTGGCGCCAGCGCTGGATTAAACCCGGCTTTGCCCATTGTCGCGGGCCCGTGTTACGCGCTAAGGTTCCTCCCCCTGCACCTGCATTCAAATCATGCTGTGCTCC
Source organism: Pseudomonas sp. ArH3a (assembly GCF_022648765.1). Lineage (NCBI taxonomy): Bacteria > Pseudomonadati > Pseudomonadota > Gammaproteobacteria > Pseudomonadales > Pseudomonadaceae > Pseudomonas > Pseudomonas sp. ArH3a. Next base: position 2,260,934 of record NZ_CP080330.1, on the reverse strand, counting down.
GCCGCACGGGGATGGCTGGCGGCCGGCACCCGTGACCCTGACGAGTAACACGATGGCTGATTTACCGATCAATGACCTAAACGTCGAATCCAACGAGACGCTGATCACACCCGATCAGCTCAAGCGCGAAATCCCCCTGAGTGACGCTGCCCTGCAGACCGTGACCAAGGGCCGCGAAGTCATCCGTGACATTCTCGACGGCACTGACCACCGCCTCTTTGTAGTGATCGGGCCTTGCTCGATCCACGACCTCAAGGCCGCCCACGAATACGCTGAGCGCCTCAAAGTGCTGGCGGCTGAAGTGTCCGACACCTTGTACCTGGTGATGCGCGTCTATTTCGAGAAGCCGCGTACCACCGTCGGCTGGAAAGGTTTGATCAACGACCCGTACCTGGACGACTCGTTCAAGATCCAGGACGGCTTGCACATCGGTCGTCAGTTGCTGCTGGACCTGGCCGAAATGGGCTTGCCCACCGCCACCGAAGCACTCGACCCGATCTCGCCGCAGTACCTGCAGGACCTGATCAGCTGGTCGGCCATCGGCGCGCGCACCACCGAATCCCAGACCCACCGCGAAATGGCGTCCGGCCTGTCCTCGGCCGTGGGCTTCAAGAACGGCACCGACGGCGGCCTGACAGTTGCGATCAACGCGCTGCAATCAGTGTCCAGCCCGCACCGTTTCCTGGGTATCAACCAGGAAGGTGGCGTGTCCATCGTCACCACCAAAGGCAACGCCTATGGCCACGTGGTATTGCGCGGCGGCAACGGCAAGCCCAACTATGATTCGGTCAGCGTTGCGCTCTGCGAGCAGGCATTGAGCAAGGCCAAGATCAAGCCGAACATCATGGTCGACTGCAGCCACGCCAACTCCAACAAGGACCCGGCCCTGCAGCCGCTGGTGATGGAAAACGTCGCCAACCAGATCCTCGAAGGCAACCAGTCGATTATCGGCTTGATGGTCGAGAGCCATCTGAACTGGGGCTGCCAGGCGATTCCAAAAGACCTGACTGACTTGCAGTACGGCGTGTCGATCACCGATGCCTGCATCGACTGGTCCGCCACCGAGACCACCCTGCGCAGCATGCACGCCAAGCTCAAGGACGTATTGCCCAAACGCAAACGCACTTGAATCACTGCTCCTGTATTTGAATCGAGCGCACACAAAAACGCCGGGCTTAGCCCGGCGTTTTTCATGCAGCGGTTGATCGCTCCCCCGCTCTGCGTGGGTATGCAGCCTGGGACGCTCCGCGTCCCGCCTTACTCAATATTCAGAGCTTCGCGGCATGGCGCTGATGGCGCTCCATGTAGCGTTCGACATAGGAGCAGGACGGGATCACCGTGTAGCCAGCCTCTTCGGCGAACTTCAACGCTTCCTCGGTTAATGCCGCCGCAATACCACGGCCCCGCAGAGCGTTGGGCACGAAGGTGCGATAGATATCCAGGGTTTGCTTCCCGAGGTCCATATAGGTCAGATAGGCACGATGACCGTCCACATTGGTCTCGAACTGATGACCAGCCTGGTCATGGTGGATGGACAACGCCTCGCTCATCACTACTCCTCGCGGGTCTTGGATTTCGACCCCTACCTTACCGATGTTTTTCCGGCGAAGGAACATCTACGCCACCCCGTGCCGGTTTCGACAACGAGAAAACCTAAGCGCTCACAACCAGCACGTAGGGAATAGTAGGCACCAATCCTGAAATTGCTCAAGGCGCACTCGTCATCCCCTACCGCTGGCGGTTACAGAAAGGGCTCCGATCAATCAGAGATCGATAGCCTGAACATTGCCGGCAGTTGAAGCTTGAGACGAACTGGCGCTCTTAAAGTCACCTCTACATGCGCAAAAGATGCCGGGGGCGGTAAAGGCCAACTGAAAATAAGTGTCAACGTGGATATATAAATCTTTACCTGTTTAGCCGCACTGACACATGCGGGCCGGACCTTTCAGCTTGGACCCAGCTCCCGTCAGAATGAAAAAATCTGGATGGTTTTTATACAAACCGCCAAAAGATTAGCCAAAATAGAATCGGCACAAGAATTTTTTTTGCTTCTTGCGCTACGTCAGTTTACTTACTACAAGTAATGAGTAGTATGTACGCCGGCTATCAGCTCACTCTGAGAAAGTAGCCATTTAATAGAAAGTCCTTGAAGGGGAACACGATGAACAACGTTCTGAAATTCTCTGCTCTGGCTCTGGCCGCAGTTCTGGCTACCGGTTGCAGCAGCGTCTCCAAAGAAACCGAAGCTCGTCTGACTGCAACTGAAGACGCAGCAGCTCGCTCCCAGGCTCGTGCAGACGAAGCCTACCGTAAAGCTGATGAAGCTCTGGCTGCTGCTCAAAAAGCACAACAGACTGCTGACGAAGCTAACGAGCGCGCTCTGCGCATGCTTGAAAAAGCAAGCCGCAAGTAATAATCCCTCGGGGTTGTTATCAAGCCGACCCATTCTTGGGTCGGCTTTTTTATTGCCTGGATTTTGCCCTTTCCCCTTTAGGAGCGGGCTTGCCCGCGAAAGTCGTGAACGATGACACGGCCTGCAGGTTGAACGCAGCGCCGTCGAATCGCAGGCAATAAAAAACCCGCCCCGGCGCAAGTCCGGGACGGGTTATAGACCCTGCAGGCTTACTGCTGCAGGTCGACCGGCGTGCTGGACACCACTGGCGTGTTGGCACCGGGCACACCAATCTCCGTGGGCAGACCATCTTCGGCCGCCACCACGTCACGCACCTGATCCCAGTTGACCCGCAGGCTGTTGGCCAGGTCTTCGCGCTTGAGCAAGGCATTGATGACCGCGGTGTGCTTGTCGACCACAGAAGGCGTGCCATCATCGTTCAGCGGCGTATGCGCTTCGAGGTAGACCTTGCCGCCACTGCTGCCGAACTTGTAGGCATCGTTGATGATGCGCACCGACGTACCGACCGGCACCATGCCGGCCATTTCCAGCACATTGTTGTTAAACATGCGGAAGCAGCCGTGGCTTGTACGCGTACCGATACCAAATTTCATGTTGGAACCGTGGATCAAGTAGCCCGGCGTGCCCAAGGTGAACTTGAACGGCCCCAGCGGGTTGTCCGGCCCGGCCGGCACCACGTTAGGCAGCGGGTCACCATTGGCGGCGTGCTCGGCCTTGATTGACGCAGGCGGCGTCCAGGTGGGGTTTGGCGTCTTCGCGATAATGCTGGTGTGGGCAATCGGCGAACCCCAGCCTTCTCGGCCAATGCCCAACGGGAACGTGTACACCACGTTCTGACCCTTGGGATAGTAGTAGAGCCGGTATTCCGCCAGGTTGATCACGATGCCTTCGCGAGGGCCAGGCGGCAGGATAAACCGCGTGGGCAGCACAATCTCGGTGCCTGCACCGGGCAGCCAGGCATCAACACCCGGGTTGGCCGCGACCATTTCCGAATAGCCCAGGTCATAGGTAGTGCCCAGGTCTGCAAAGGTATCTTCATACTTGGCCTTGATCACCTGGACCTGACCGACGATGTCTTCACCCGGCGGCGGCAGGGGCAACTGCAAGGCTGACGCCGAACCGGCTGCACACAGGGCAGCGAGAGACAGGCAGCAAGTAACGACGGAGAGGCGCGACAACATCCGGTAAATCCTTCGCAGAACGACGGGTAGGTTAAAAGCGAGCTGCAAGTTGCAAGCTTTCAGTCACTAGCTTACAGCTTATAGCCAGAAGCCTGCAGCTGCTTCCATTATTCGAAGCGCAGTTCCGGCCAGATCAGCGGCGTGCCGCGCTTTTGCGATTCAAGAATAGCCCGGCACAGCGGGCACAGCCGCTGGTCCTGGAAGATCGAGCGATCCACCGACGACCAGCGAGGTTGCGCCGGCAATAAAGTGCCGCACAGCGTACGGTCGATCGAGCCGCCCAACTCCAGTTGACGCGCGACCAGATGCACCCGGACTTCCTGGCAGGCGAACAGATCCAACTGCTCGTCAGGCTCGATCAGTTGGTAGTTGAACAGGGACCAGGCAGGGCGCGACATCGGGGGCTCCAGATCGGGGGGGCGCCACCTTAGCCGAAAGCCTGCCGGTAGAAAAGCGTCATAGCAGTGGTTTTAGCGTCGGCCAGACATTTTCCAGCAACTTGCCCTGGGCGCCGACCGCCGGATGCAACTGATCGGCCTGCATCAGTTCGGGATGGCCGCCTACGCCCTCAAGGAAAAACGGCACCAGTGGGATGCTTTTTTCCTTGGCCAGGGCGCCATACACCTCGGCAAACGCCGTGGTGTATTTCGGCCCGTAATTGGGCGGCAATTGCATGCCCAACAACAGCACCTTGGCGCCACCCGCCTTGGACTGATCGATCATCGACGCAAGATTTTGTTTCAATTGCGCTGGCGGCTGCCCGCGCAGGCCATCGTTGCCACCCAGCTCAAGGATCACCAGGTCCGGCTTATGCTCTGCAAGCGCCGCCGGCAGCCGCGCGAGGCCTCCAGCGCTGGTATCGCCACTGATGGAAGCGTTGACCACTTTATCGTCAAACCCTTCCTGCTTGAGCCGTTGCTCCAGCAGCGCCACCCACCCTTTGCTGGTATCCAGGCCGAAACCGGCACTGATACTATCGCCAACGATCAGGACTGTACCCGCCGCTGCGTTCTGGGCCATGCACATCAAGGCCAGGCCAGCACTCAAAAACCACATTCGCATCGGATTCTCCATGGGCGCAAGCATTCTCACCGCGCGGAACCTTAGCAAAGTGGTTCCCAGCGCGGAAGGTGAACTGACTATCCTGCACGAACTGAGCCTGGAACTGAACAAGGGCGATAGCCTGGCTATCGTCGGCAGCTCCGGTTCCGGCAAATCCACCCTCCTCGGCCTGCTGGCGGGCCTCGACCTGCCCAGCAGCGGTGAAGTCACGCTCGCCGGGCAAGCCTTGAGCACCCTCGACGAAGACCAGCGCGCGCGCATCCGCGCCGAGCACGTGGGGTTCGTCTTCCAATCCTTCCAGTTGCTCGACAGCCTCAACGCCCTGGAAAACGTCATGCTGCCGCTGGAGCTGGACGGCCGTAAAGACGCCCGCGCGCGCGCCAAGCACCTGCTGGAGCGCGTCGGCCTGGGCCAACGGCTGACCCATTCGCCCCGACAATTGTCCGGTGGCGAGCAGCAACGGGTCGCCATCGCCCGAGCCTTCGCCGCCGAGCCGGACGTGCTGTTTGCCGATGAACCCACTGGCAACCTCGACAGCCACACCGGCGAGCGCATCAGCGACCTGCTGTTCGAACTCAATAAAGAGAGCGGCACGACCCTGGTGCTGGTCACCCATGACGAGCGCCTGGCCCACCGTTGCCGACGCCTGATCCGCCTTGAAGCCGGCCTGATGGTCGCGCCCCTGGAGCCTTGATGGCACGTTTGCCGCTGTTGCGCCTGTTCAGCCTTGCCATGCGTCAATTGCTGCGCGATGCCCGCGCCGGCGAACTGCGCGTGCTGTTCTTCGCCTTGGTGGTGGCCGTGGCCGCCAGTACTGCCATCGGCTACTTCGGCGCGCGCCTCAATGGCGCCATGCTGTTGCGTGCCACCGAGTTCCTCGGGGCCGACCTGGTGCTCGAAGGCAGCTCGCCGGCCCGCCCCGAGCAAATCAAATCCGGCATTGAGTTAGGCCTGGATCACGCACGCATCGTCGAGTTCTCCAGCGTTATCGCCACGGATAACGGCATTCAGCTCTCCAGCATCAAGGCGGTCAACGAGCAGTACCCGCTGCGTGGCGAGTTGAAAAGTGCGGCCGAGCCCTTTGGTGCTGAAACCCCAGGCGGCGGCCCCAAGCCCGGTGAAGCCTGGGTGGAAGCACGGTTACTGACGGCGCTGGACCTGAAAGTCGGCGACAGTATCGATGTGGGCATGAAGCCCCTGCGCCTGACCCGCCTACTGACTTACGAGCCCGATCGCGCCGGCAACTTCTACAGTCTCACGCCACGGGTGATGATCAACTTGGCAGACCTGGACGCGACCGGCGTGGTGCAACCCGGCAGCCGTGTGAGTTACCGCGAACTGTGGCGCGCGCCCCAAGGCAGTACGGCGCTGCAAACCTATCGCGACCTGGTCAAGCCGGGCCTCGCCGCCAACCAGCGCTTGCAGGATTCGCGCGACGGCAACCAGCAGATCGGCGGCGCCCTGGGCAAGGCCGAGCGCTACCTGAACATGGCCAGCCTGGTGGCAGTGCTGCTGGCTGGCGTGGCCGTGGCGTTATCGGCCAACCGCTTTGCCAGCCGCCGGTTCGACGCCAGTGCGCTGCTGCGCTGCCTCGGTTTGTCACGACGCGAAGCAATGCTGCTGTTCAGCCTGCAACTGAGCGTGCTGGGCCTGGCGGCGAGCCTGGCCGGTGCCCTGCTGGGCTGGGTGGCGCAGTTTGGCCTGTTCTATTTCCTGCACGACCTGCTGCCCGCGGACGTGCCTGCTGGTGGGCTGCTGCCGGCGGTTGCAGGCATCGGCACCGGGTTGGTCGCCCTCGCGGGCTTCGCCCTGCCGCCCTTGGCAGCGCTTGGCCGTGTGCCACCGCTGCGGGTATTGCGACGTGACCTGCTGCCTATCCCTTCCAGCACCTGGATGGTGTATGGCGCTGCGCTGTTCGCACTTGGCCTGATCATGTGGCGCCTGAGCCTCGACCTGGTGCTGACTTTCGCCTTGCTGGGCGGCGGTGTAGTCGCTGCGTTGATCCTCGGCGGCTTGCTGCTGTTGCTGCTGCAAAGCCTGCGGCGCATGTTGGCGCGCGCCTCCCTGCCCTGGCGCCTGGGCCTGGGCCAATTACTGCGCCACCCGTTGGCGGCGGCTGGGCAGTCACTGGCGTTTGGCTTGATCCTGTTGTCCATGGGTTTGATCGCCCTGCTACGTGGTGAGCTACTGGACACTTGGCAAAACCAACTGCCCAAGGATGCACCCAATTATTTCGCCCTGAACATCCTGCCGGCCGACAAGGATGCCTTTGGTGCCCGCCTGCTGGACGTGCAGGCCCAAGCGGCGCCGCTGTACCCGGTGGTGCCGGGCCGGTTGATCAGCATCAATGGCGAGCCGGTGCAGCAGATCGTCAGCAAAGACTCCAGCGGCGACCGCGCCGTACAGCGCGACTTGAGCCTGACCTGGGCGGCGGATTTGCCGCCGGGCAACGTGCTGACCGCAGGTTCCTGGTGGACGCAGCAACCGAGTGATGAAATCCCCGGGGTGTCAGTTGAAGCCAAGGTCGCGCAAAGCCTGAAGCTCAAGCTCGACGATCATCTGGTGTTCACCATCGGCGGGGAAAATCGCGAAGCGCGCGTCACCAGCTTGCGTACTATCAACTGGGATAACTTCCAACCCAACTTCTTCATGATCTTCCAACCGGGCACCTTGAAAGACCTGCCCGCGACCTACCTGACCAGCTTCTACCTGGCGCCAGGGCATGACCAGCAGATCGTCGACCTGTCCCGGGCGTTTCCAGCCGTCACCATCCTGCAGGTCGAAGCCTTGCTGGAGCAGCTACGCAGCATCCTCGCCCAAGTAACCCTGGCGGTGGAATACGTGCTGTTGTTCGTGCTGGCGGCAGGCATGGCGGTGCTGTTTTCGGGCTTACAGGCCACCCTGGATGAGCGCATTCGCCAAGGGGCGCTGTTGCGTGCCCTGGGTGCAGAGCGCAAGTTGCTGGTCAAGGCACGGCGCATCGAGTTTGGCTTGCTGGGCGCGGTCAGCGGCCTGCTCGCGGCACTGGGCACGGAGCTGGTCACATGGGTGTTGTACCGCTATGCGTTTGACCTGGCCTGGCACCCTCACCCGTGGCTGTTACTGCTACCGGTGATCGGTGCCGTGCTGATCGGGGGTGCTGGGGTATTTGGTACGCGCCGCGCGTTGAATGCCAGCCCGTTGACGGTGCTGCGCGAAGGCTGAAACGACCGATGGCCAGCACGCGCCCCAGCGTGCCGGCCATCGTCTACTTCACATACTCGATAGCGGTAATCCACCAGCATACGTCGCCGCTCGGGGTCTGCACGATAGCCTCATCGTCAACTTCCTTACGCAGCAACGCGCGGGCCATCGGTGAGTCGATGGAAATGTAGTCCATGCGCTCATAAATCTCGTCATAGCCGACAATACGAAAACGCTTGGTCTCGCCCTGCTCATTTTCGATATCGACCCAGGCACCGAAGAACACCTTGCCCTCCTGCTCGGGCATGTACTCCACCACCCGCATGTCTTCAAGCCGCTTGCGCAAATAGCGCACGCGCCGATCTATCTCACGCAGCAGCTTCTTGTTGTACTGGTAATCCGCGTTCTCGCTGCGATCCCCCAGGGAAGCAGCCCAGGTCACCTTGCGGGTGGTGTCCGGGCGTTTTTCGCGCCACAAATAATCCAACTCTTTTTTCAGCGCTTCATGACCTTCTTTGGTAATCAGCTTGGTACTCAAACGCTTGCATCCCCAGGCAGTGTCCAATGGTGCCGATACGCCATGGCCTCATGCTCTGGCGTCGACTGGCAGGGGTTGATGATAAATGAACCCTGGAAAGTAGCCAGGCCAGAGCACACATGGATTCACGCCTAGCCACCCAAGGTTTGATCCAACTCAAGGAGCACGCCCTGCAGGCGCTGCCGCATAGCCACCAAGTGCGACATCGCCTGCGTCAGCCTTTCGGCCTCTTGGTCAAACTCTATTCGTTGGTTCTGCAAGTGCGAATCGCGCTGCTCCAACTCACGGCTCTTTTCGTCGAGGTCGCCCTGCGCCTGCTGCAGTCGAGCGTGCCACTGCTCAAGCTCCTCCTCGCGCTCAATGACCACGCGTTTTTGTTGCGTCAGTTCCTGGGCGACCTTGGCAAGGCTGGTCAGCGTGCTGTCAACCTCAAGCATCGATGCGTGTTCCATCGGAACCGGCAGTTTTGTCGGCGCAGGTTCCCTTAGCTCAAATTGAGCAGGCGACGCACTGAGCTCAGGGGGCTCCACTACGTGCGCACTAACAATGGAGGAGGCCAGCTGTTCTGCAACAACAGGCTCTGCAACAACAGGCTCATGTACCGGCTGCTCGATGGGTTTTGGAGCAGGCGGGTTCTTGGGCGGCGAGACCATTTGCGACGAAAAGCGAATGGACGGCACGATCAACGAAGCACTTTCTATCGCAGGCAACGAGGGCGCAGACATGCCCAAGGTGATCACCTTCATCACCAAGGCCTTCTTGATGATCATTGAATGGTGATCTTCAGGCCTGGCAGGCGGCAACTTGCAGCCTTTCAAATCAATGAAATGAAAGGGAATCGCGGTCTCGATAACAGCCCCTGTCTTAGTGCCGGAGGCTGCGGCCGCCATCAAAACTTGCTTAAAGACCTGCATGGCCACTTGCAAGTCCTCCTTGGACTCAACACCACCCAGAAAATACCGGTCGAGCTTCTTACGTAACGCGGCGATATAGACCCTGGAGTTACCGGGCTCGGTCTCTTCATCCAGGCTATAGACCAGAAAGTTGGAGTCGGTTTGCGCGACAGCAAACCCACAGAGCAATGCACCGTTGACCGGCGCGTCCTCACCGCTGCGTTCAAGCACGAGAGTACGTAGAAGCATCATGATAATCAGGCCTCATATCAAAAAAATAAGACTCACATAAAGAGCCGATAAACATCCGCCCATTAGTAGCCTCGAAACAACGCAATTGTTTCAGCAAGTTATCCATTTTGACGTAGGAACTATCTGATAAACATGTCCCCACGTTCCCAATTCAAATGATTGAACGTAACCTTTCGCCGCTCAACCGCTCATGGCGGACGTATTTTCATACGCTCTGCAAAACTTATTCGGTAAAAAGATGCTCGAGATAAGCAGCCTGACAAAGTACCAGGGAAAAATGAAAGTCATCACTGACCTTTCGTTTAGTGCCCAACGCCAGGAATGCATAGGCCTTTTAGGGGAGGACGGAGCAGGTAAAACGACGCTGCTGAATTTAATATCCGGTTTGGTAAAACCCTCCAGCGGGCATATCAACATCCAGGGGTTCAGTACCCAGACTCATCCACTTGAAGCTCGCAAAGCCCTCGGCTATCAACCCCACGGGGGGCTCAGTCATCACACGATGTCCGTCAAAAACGTGCTCAATTTCATTGCTGCCACTCGAGGCTTCAGCGGAGCCGAAAAACGCAGTCGGGTGGATCGGGCCGCCATGCGCCTGGAGTTATCACGCGTACTCAACGCCCCCATCCATACACTCTCCATCGGTTTAAAGCGCAAAGTCGCTATCGCCCAGGCGATCCTGCATACCCCCAGCCTGCTCTTACTGGATGAACCGACTGAGGGGCTGGCGACTGACCAACTGCTTAAATTCAGGACACTTATCCAGTCCTTGACCGAAGACATGACGGTCATCATTGCGTCCCGTCACTGTAATGAGCTTTCCAGTATCTGCAAACGCGCTCTGGTTATCGCCGCAGGCCGCCTGATGGCTGACACCTCACTGCCCGATTTGCAGCGCAACTCCCGACATTTCCGAGCCGTAACCCTGGCCGCAGAAACGCCTCTGGATCTACTGGCCCTGGCCGTATTACCCGGCGTTGCAGGTATCGAAGAAGACCGGCACACGCCTGGCAGGGTGACGGTTCTGGCCATGCCGGGGCACAACATCTATCCCCCTATTAACGCACTCATCGCCAGCCGCGGCTGGAGCATAACGTCACTGAATCTGGAGCCAGGGCGCCTGAACGAAGTTGTTCACCATCTGAGCCAAGAGGTATCACTTTGAAGCTGCTGCCCGTCATATTCAAACGTCAGATCGCCAGCTATGCCTGCACGCCAAGCACATACCTGAGTGTTGCTGCATTTCTGGTGCTGTGCACAACAATGGGGCTGTATACAAGCCAGTGGATGGATCAAAACAGCGGTAACTTGCAGGTCTTTTTCCAGTTACACCCCTGGCTCTATTTGCTGCTGATCCCCACCTTATCAACGCAACTCTGGTCGGACGAACGCGACGCAGGCTTGCGCGATATTATGCAAACGCTGCCCATTACTACGTTCGAACGTGTGATCGGGAAATTTCTAGCCGCATGGGTCGTGTGTGGTGTTGCCCTGACCTTGACGTTTCCTGTAGTGATCGTCGCCAACTACTTGGGCGCCGCGGACAATATCGTTATCACTTCACAATTTCTAGCCAGCGGATTGCTGGCAGGAAGTTACCTATCTGTGGGCTGCTTTATCTGCGCACTGACGCACCGGCGCATCGTTATTTTTATAGTGACGCTGGGCTTGCTGTTTATCGCCAGCGCGCTTTCTTCGGTCTTGGATGCACTTGATCATCAGGCACCTATCTGGGTGATCGATAGCTTGATTGCGCTTAATCCGATCGCGCGTTTCAGCGCTATCGACAATGGCAAGTTTACACTCCATGACAGTTTGTACTTCATCAGCATGATCGTTGCCTTTCTGTCGGCAACGATTGTCACCCTCAACCACAAAACCAGTTGAAAAGGAAAGCAACGTATGCGGTCAGTTCTTCGTACGGGTATGACACTTATGGTCATACTGCTACTTTTCCTGGCCTTTAATCTGACTTGGGTAAGCAATCTCCCCGATGTCCGCTGGGATCTCTCACAGCATAAAATCCACACGTTATCGCCCCCGGCGCGGCAATTACTCGCAACGCTTGAAGACCCACTGGACCTGTATTACTTCAACTCAAGCAACAGCCCGAAGAAAAGCCAAGCTTTAAAACGCTATGGCGAGCGCGTGGAAGACCTACTGAAGGAGTACGAAAAAGCGGCAAAAGGCATGATTAACCTGCACATTATTGATCCCTCACCTTATTCAGAGGATGCCTACAAAGCCGGCTTATTCGGCCTTGACGGTACACACGGCTTTCTTGGCCTTATAGGTACGCGAGCAGGCCAGGCAGCACAACGTATCGACCTATTCGACCTCGACGACGAGCCATTGCTTGAGTATGAAATCAGCCACCTGATCTACAAGTTGATGCACCCCGAGCGCGCTACTGTCGGGCTTCTGTCCGGGCTGCCATTGAATAAGCCTGCTGGAATAGTTTTGGAGCAGATGCAGCGGCACTTCAACCTTGTCGAGTTGGCATCGAACACCGAACGCATCCCTGAATCGATCACAACGCTGATGGTGGTGCATCCTCGCGCGCTGCCAGAGCAAACCCTGTATGGGATTGAACAGTTTGTATTGAGTGGCGGCAAGCTGATGATGTTTATCGACCCCATGAGCGAGATGGATGCCAGCACAGTACCGGCAGACTCCAGGCTGGATGGGTTGCTGACCGCATGGGGCATACAGATGCCGACGGACAAGCTACTGGTCGATAATCTCTACGCCTCATCGGCCTCATTCGGCCCGGGAGAACAGACGGTCCTGCATCCTGCCAGGTTAAGCCTGCCACGGCAGGCGATGACGGTGAATGACGTCAGCGCCTGGAAATTGAACTCAGTGATCGTCTCGAGCAGCGGCGCACTTTCTCGACTGAGAAAAAGCCGTACGACCCTCACCCCTCTGCTGCAAAGCTCCAGGCAGTCTGCGCTAGTGGATACCAGGCGCTTTGCATCAGCTACCAGCCCCGACTCACTGCTCGATGAGACGGCCACTCCCGGCCAACGCCAGCTGATAGCCGCTCGTCTCGAGGGGCCGGCCTATTCCGCATTTCCCGACGGCATGAAGGGGAATCCGTCCGGTTTGCAAAAAACCGCAAACATCCAAGTGGTGGTGGTCGCCGACACGGACTTACTCATGGACGCGGCCATAAAGTCTGCGCCCAACAGCAACGTGCCGTTTCTACTGAATACACTGGATAACCTGTCGGCTCCCGATGTTCTCGCCGGCATCCTCCCTCGCGCAACAGCCGGCCAACCTCAGAACCCTCTGGAGCACATGCGCGACGCCGCAGCACAAACCTACACACAAAAGGCGAGTGAACTTGAACGACGGCTTCAACGAACAGAGCAGGAGTGGCAACGATTGAACCCGCCAAACGCAACCCTTGGCACCCAGGCGGTAAATGGCAATACCCAGTTGCAGGCGCTCAATAAGGAACGCCTGCGACTGCCCATGGAGCTGCATGCCCTCAAGGTCGAGGCTTACGCGCAAGCACACCGAACGGAACGCAACCTGAAGCTGCTCATGATTGCCGCAGTGCCGCTGCTGTTGTGCCTGATCGCCTGGGCAGTGTTTGTGTACCAACGTCGCCGTCGATCACATGCTGGCGCTTTACTTCGCTGAGAACTCAACAGCAAAGCGTCAACGACGAGCAATCAGCCCTTGCCGGGCGATACGCGTCAGTTGACGGATAACCGCCTCGGCGTCACTGGCGCTGGGCGCCTGGATAACCGCGAGGTCGAAGCTGTTGCTGGCAAAGCGGGCCAGGGAATCGCCGTCTTCCACAAATTGGATCAGGAACGCCGAAGGCCGCCCCGTACGACGCGGCCAGCCGTCCAGGTAACGCAACAGTGTCGGTTGGTGCTTGCCGCCCAGTAGAATTTTAGGGTTGCGTTGGGTCAGGTCCGCGGTAATCGGGGCCAGGTGTATGAGGGGGCGTAGTGCATTCATCGTGTCGTGTCTCTGCCTCAAAAGTCTGCGGGCAGGTGAGAGGCAACACCGAACCAGCGCTTTAGCGGTATTTCGAAGCCTCACTCTGAATGAGTGCATCTTCTGTCGGGCTACATTGAGCCCAGTGGCGCCCCGCAATTAGCTGTTTAAATCGGCGCATGAACAGCATCCTAGAGAAGCCGGTGGGGCAGTGTCAAGAATCCCGAGCAACGAAAAAGCCCGCCGATGGCGGGCTTTTTCCGAGTTTTATATAGGGTTCAGTTGGCGATGGCGCGGTCGGCAGACAATTTGCCCGCCCCTTCCAGCAGCACCGCCAGCGAGCCGCCGAGCAAGGCCAGTGCGAACTCATAACCATTGTTAGCCATAAACAGCCCGTTATGGATATGCACCGAGAAGATCGCTACCAGCGACAGGAAGGTCAGGCCCAGTGCTGCCGGGCGCGCCAGCAAACCGATGATCAGTGCCAAGCCTGCGAAGAACTCCGTACCGCCCGACAGCACCGCCATCAAGGTGCCCGGTGTCAGGCCCAGGCTTTCCATATATTGCGCAGTGCCCGCCAAGCCGCCACCACCAAACCAGCCAAAGAGTTTTTGCGAGCCATGGGCCGCGAAGATGATGCCGACAAAAATTCGCAGGATGGTCAGACCGTAACCGGCGCGGGTGGACAGGATGCGGTTGATCAGTGGGCTCATGGGGCTAATCCTTTTCAAAGTAGGGGTTGGTTGGCCGCTATATTAATCGGATAAGACAATGATAAAAGCGCAAAAAATGCTTAATAATTATCGATAAAACCGATTATTTGCGTGAGGCGACTTTTGGCGTCACCGGTTCCAGGGACTCCCGCTCCCGATCAAACGCCAGATAATACTTGTTCACGCTATTAACATAGCTGACGCCACCCATTCCCACCTGCTCCATGGCAATGCGTTCGACCTGGAAGAACCACTGATTAGGGTTAAGCCCCCGGCGGCGAGCCTCCGCGCGCATGCCCTGCACCCGCTCCGGCCCCATGTTGTAGGCCGCCAGCACAAAGGCCATGCGTTCACGCTCGTTCAGCTTGGGGCTGGCGAAGAACTTGCGACGGATCATCGCCAGGTATCGCGCGCCCGCCTGCACATTGCGGTCCAGACTCTCGATATTGTTGACGCCCACCCGCTGCGCCGCCGACGGCGTGATCTGCATCAGCCCGGTAGGCCCGCCGCTGTTGCGTGCGCCAGGGTCAAGGGCCGATTCCTTGAATGCCAGCGCCGCCAGGTTCAACCAATCCATGCCCTGCTCGCGGGCATGCTTTTGCAGCACCGGGCGCAGTTTCTCCAAGCGCTGTCGGTCGGCGCGAGCCAGTGGGTTGCGCACTTGATAGAGGCGTCGATAGATACGCTGGAACGCCACGTCCTGGTCGGACGGGGTTCGGTAGGTCTTGAGGAAACGGTCAATACTGGCCCGCAGCATCGAGGCATCCTGGCGCACGAACCAGAATTCATCGCCCGGTTCGCTGATCGCCACTTGCCGATCAAAGCGCAACTTAGGCAGGATTTTCGACCAGCGCTCGGCAATCGGTTTTTCGACGATGGTGAGGTGGAAGATCCCGGCCTGGACCATCTCCAAGACATCTTCCACGGCCAACGTCGGGTCGACCCATTCCACCTTCACCGGCGGCCGCTTGTGCAGGGCCAACTGCTGGTTGACTTGGTTGATCGCATCCGCCGCCGCACTGCCGGTGGTCAGCGCCAGGGTACGCCCGGACAGTTGCTCAAGCTTGGTAAAGCGTCGTTCGCCCTTGACGCCCACCAGCCACAACGGCACGTCGCTGGCAATCGGGTCACTGGCGCTGATCCTGTGCGCGGCCTTCACATCGAGCAATTCACCGGGCGCGACCAGATCGCCTTCTCCGCGGGCCAGTGCGCCAAGCAGTTGATCCTTGGCCTTGGGAATAATCTTGAGGTTGATCTCTTCACCGTCACGGGCGTGACCATTGAGGTACTGTTCGAAGGCGCGCAGGCGGTGGTATTCGACACCAATGGCCTGGCCTTGGACCTCACCGGAGCTGTTACGGCTCTGGTTGACCAGCACGCGCAGGGTGCGACTGGCGCGTATCTGCGCCAGATCACGGACCTTGCCAGGCTTGGTCACTTCCAGCGGCCCGTCCAAACGTGCGACCGCCGCCATGGGCAGCAGTAACGTCAGGCACAACATAAGCAACGCCGAGGGTCGGATCATCCGCTCTCCGGAAAGAATACTGGCCAGCGCCTTCGTGAAAGACGAGGGGCTGGGGGTCAGAAACAGAGCGCTTTATGCGCTGGCAAGGCACGCAACGGCGGCACCGCGGCGGGCGCGTAGCCAACCACAATGTCACTTGCGACGTTCAAAGACAGCTATAACTCGTTGTAGTTCTTCGTTTTTCTTATAAATCTACAGCTCTGATATGCTTTCCGGCCGCAGGCGGAGATAGCACCATGCAACTCATTGATATCGGCGTCAACCTGACCAACCCCAGTTTCGACGAGAGGCACCAGGCCGTTCTCGACCGCGCCTACGCCGCCGGCGTGCAGCAATTGGTGCTCACCGGCACCAGTGTCGAGGGCAGCGAACAGGCCCTGGAATTGTGTGTAAAACTCGATGAAAACGGCCGACGCCTGTTCAGCACCGCCGGCATCCACCCCCACTCCGCCAGCGACTGGAACGGCGACAGCGCGCGGCAATTGCGCGGTTTGCTCAGCGAAAGCCGTGTGCGTGCGGTGGGCGAATGCGGGCTGGATTTCAACCGGGATTTTTCCCCGCGCCCACAGCAGGAAAAAGTCCTCGAAGAACACCTGGCCCTGGCCGTTGAACTGAAATTGCCAGTGTTTCTCCACGAACGTGACGCTAACCAGCGCCTGCTGGAAATCCTCAAAGACTACCGCGACCACCTGAGCGCCGCCGTGGTGCATTGCTTTACCGGCGAACAACAGGCGCTGTTCAGCTACCTCGACCTCGACTTGCATATCGGCATCACCGGTTGGATTTGCGATGAGCGCCGTGGGACGCACTTGCATCCGCTGGTCAAAGAAATTCCCCGTGGCCGCCTGATGCTGGAAAGCGATGCGCCCTACCTGCTGCCGCGCACGCTGCGGCCCAAGCCGAAAAATGGCCGCAATGAACCAGCCTATCTGCCGGAAGTGCTGCGCGAGGTCGCCTTGCACCGCAACGAAACGGTGGAAGACTTGGCTGAGCACAGCACTGCCTGCTCGCGCGCGTTTTTTGGTTTGCCTCAAGTGGATTGATGCGGCGCATTGACCCACGTCAAAACCGCTTTCCCGAGTAGCGGCACAATAATGGCACCTTGCCAATGCTGTTTCCGCTATCAGAGAAAACCTTCCATGGGTGCCTGGCTTAGCAACATCTCGCTGAAATACAAATTCTGGGCCGTCAACGCGGTCGCCTTCATCACCACCCTGCTGCTCGTGCTCTACGCCGTGCAGCTCGAACAACAGGCACGCAGCGATGCCACCCAGGCCTCGGCACAGGCGCAGGCGCGGTTGCTCGGTACCTGGCCGGCCGACAAGGCGTTGCCCAAGGGCGAGCAGTGGCTGACGTTTGCCCGTGGTCAAGTCCCACAGCTGGCCGATCACGATCTGTCAGCCCTGGGCAATGCCAACGGTTGGGTCGAACTCAATCACCAGCCGTTTTTCGGTGAAAACCCATTGATCGGTGCCGACGTCGTCGCGCGCGCCGACGGGCAGCAGATCGCCGTACTGGCCTACGGACGCAGCCTGAGCCAGGTGTTCGGCGATCGCTTCACCAACTACGCCGTGGCGGTGCTAATCCTGATGCTGGCGATGCTCGGGGCCTCGCAGCTGCTGATCCGCTTCCTGCTCAGCCAACTCAATACCCTCAAGGACGTAATGCTGCACGTGGAGAAGACCGGCGACCTGTCGGCCCGCGTGCCGCTGGCCTGCAAGGATGAAGTCGGCCAGATGGCCAGTGCCTTCAACGCCATGCAAGCCGGCTACCAACGGGTGGTCAGCACGGTGGCGCGCACCGCCCAGCAACTGGACGATGGCGCCGCGCGCCTGGCCAGCAGCATGAACGAAGTGCAACACGGCATGCTCGGCCAGCAAAGCGAAACCGACCAGGCCGCCACTGCGATCAACGAGATGACCGCCACAGTCCACCACATCGCCCAACACGCCGGCGCCACCCGCGACCTGTCGCAGACCGCCGACACCCTCGCCGGCAGCGGCCAGGAAGTGGTCGGCCGGGTACAGCGCTCGATTGCCGGCCTGTCCAGCGGCGTGCAACAGACCGCCGAAATGATCCAGAAACTCGCCGAAGACAGCCAGAAAATCAACGGTGTGGTCGGCGTGATCCACAGCATCGCCGAACAGACCAACCTGCTCGCCCTCAACGCCGCCATCGAAGCCGCGCGTGCCGGCGAAATGGGCCGTGGTTTTGCCGTGGTCGCCGACGAAGTACGCAACCTGGCCAAGCGTGTACAAAGCTCCACCGACGAAATCACCCGCATGGTCTCAGCACTTCAGGCCGGCACCCGTGACGCGGTGGACTTCATGCAGGAAAGCTCCTTCAAAGCCGACGACTGCGTACAGCAAGCCCAGGAAGCCGGCGCGGCCCTCGCCGAAATCACCGGCGCCGTGGCACAGATGCGCGAGAGCAACACCCAGATTGCCGTGGCTGCCGAACAGCAAAGCCATGTTGCCGAAGAGATGAACCGCGCAGTGGTGAGCATTCGTGACGTGACCGAGAACACGGTGCAGCAGACCGTGGATTCGGCCACTACCAGCAATGAATTGGCGACCTTGGCTGGGGAGTTGAGTAAGGCGATTGGGCAGTTGAAGCTGTAGCCAAACAAGGCCGGCTATAGCCCCCATAGCCAACCCCAATTCGCCACCCCACCACCCCCAACCTAAACTCTGTCCAAGTTATTTAAACGGACAGAGGATTCACCATCATGGGCAAACGTCATCCCAATCTCCCCGCCTGGCAATGGCGTAACGCCCCACAAAACCATCAGCACCCTACCAACCTGGGGCTGCAGTTGATTGCCGTACCGCTGCTGATCATCGGGTTTCTGTTGATCGCATCCGGGGTGTTCAGCCTCAGCCTGGCCAGCTTCGCCGTCGGTGTAGTCGGTGTGTTGGCAGGCGTGGCGCTGCAGCGCCACGGGCGCAAGCTGGAAACTCAGGGCAGCCAGCGGTTCTGAGGCTCAGGCGAAGACCACCACGGTCTGGCGGCTGATGGCGATCAGCTCGCCGGTCGGGCTCCACAGTGCGGCGGCGGCGTGGCCGTAGCCATCGCGGGCGTGCTCGATGTTGACGTGGTACTGGCACCAGTCGAGGGTGGTCAGGTCTTGCAGCGGCTGGATAAATTCGATGGTCCAGGTCAGCGTGCTGCCCGGAGCCGGTTTGGTCAGGTGTGGCAGCAAGGCCGGTGGCCAAGCATCGACCAGGGCGAGGATATGCGCCTCGGTCAGCGGTTCTTCCTTCACGTCCCCGCGCAGGCGTACCCAACCGCCCATGTCGCGGGATTTATTGCCGGTGAACGGCAAGCCGCCGACGCTCCAGCGCATCGCCAGGTGGCGCATGAACTCCGGCGTGACGCCCTTGATGTAGGGCAGTTCCTGGCATTCGTCCCAGTGTTTGAACGTAGGCGGCGCCTCGCTCGCCACATCAATCACTGACTCACGCGGCGCACCGAAACTGGCCTGCACCAGCGTCGCCACTTCACCGTTCTGCGTCACGCGGCCAAGCAACTGGCTGACGGCCTTGCCTTCGCGCAGCACTTCAACCTGGTAACTGGCCGGTACATCCGGCGCAACCGGACCGACAAAGGTGATGGCCAATGAGCGCAAAGGGCGATCTGCCGGCACTTTGGCGCGCAACGCTTCATATTGCAGCGCGGCAACCAAGCCACCAAAGGTTGCACGGCCCTGGGCCCACTCGGCGGGGATGGTGACATCCAATGGCTTGCTACGGGCAGCGTCGAGCAAATCACTAAAGCGCATGGCGACCTCACATCAAGAAAACCGATGGGGCGATCTTAACCATCGAGCTGGTTAGGTACAGCGCCCATTCCGGCCAAAAACCGGACCGGGCTAGAAACAATCTGCGCGGAGTTTGTCCAGTACCCGATCTGCCTGGCCTTCCGCCTTGGCCATGGTGCGATGCCATACAGGAACGCACGGCTGCAAATCCGGCTGGTGCCCGGCCTGCGCCAGCCATTGCCAGCAGTCATGCCAGTCATGCCAGTCACCGAGGGCGCCTTGGGCTAGTTTGAGGCGCGACATGGCTTTGGCAGGCAGCTTGTCCAGCTCGGGATAGGCTTCAGCGGCGTAGCGCACGCGCTTGATCAGCAAGCGCAGGCGGTGGCGATCATGGTTTGGGTCTTTGAGGGCTTCATCGAGCTTCTGCCATTGCTTGGCCAGTCGCTTTTGAATACGCGGGCGAAGGCCCTTGAGTAATTTCTGGTGTTGGGAGGCGCGGATAAAACGTGGGAATGCATCGAGGATCAGCAGCAGGTGCGCCACTTCCGGGCTTTGCGCCACGTGGCGATAGGCGTCGGGTTGCAGGCGCAGGCGCCGATCCGCCGCTTCGTGGTAGCCGTGCTGATGCAGATACGCCGCCAGGACCTCGCGGTCGCGTAGCGGCGTCGTCAGTTGGCCGACCGTGCTGGCGGCCAATTCAACGTGTTCCACACCCGGCAACCCACGCAAGGGCCGCAACAAACTGCGCAGGCGCCGCACGGTGGTGCGCAAGTCGTGCAAGGCTTCATCGTCGGTGACAGCGGCGAGGCGAGCTTGGCAGCTCAGTAACCCTACTTCCAGGCCAATGACCTGAGCGACTAACTGATCGACCAAAGCTGACATCCGTTCCTCCATTGACGATGAATAATCCTGGTTCACGCGACCGATCAACGCCCTGCGCGCGACTCACGAATATAGAACCGCGCTTTTTCGGCTTTGTTGGAGCAGCCTTCAAACGCTTCAAATTGCTGCTGGGTCTTGGCGCCCGTCAACAAGGACAAGGCTTTAGAGTAGCTCACGGTGCCGGCAAAACCTTCGGCCTTGGCCAGGTCCAGCTCATGCCACGCTGCATCCAGTTGCGTGCCACAGCTATCGCGGTACGCGGTTTTCCCGGCACAACCGGCCAGGGCCAACACGATCACAGGCACACACATCCAGGCTTTCATCAAAGACACCTCAAAAAAAGAAAAACAGTCGTACGGTGTAGACGTTGCCCACAAGGAAAAGTACCTTGTTCGCCGCCTGAAATCAGAAGCACCTATCGCCAGAGCATACCCGAGCCTGCTCGCTATCCTCGAAAAATATTACAAGGCTCAGCGAAGATTGAAGCCGCCCCCTCAATGGGTGCATTGTGGGCACCTGCTTTGGTAAGGACATGGACAATGAAGAAGCGTGTTGCCTTGGTGCTGGGCTCCGGCGGGGCCAGGGGCTACGCCCATATCGGCGTGATCGAGGAAATCGAACGCCGCGGCTACGACATCGCCTGTATTGCCGGCTGCTCCATGGGCGCCGTGGTAGGTGGGATTTATGCCGCCGGCAAGCTTGACGAGTATCGAAACTGGATCGAAAGCCTCGACTACCTGGATGTACTGCGCCTAGTCGACGTGAGTTTTCGCCTGGGGGCAATTCGCGGCGAGAAAGTCTTCGGCCAAATCCGCAAGATCGTTGGCGAGATCAATATCGAAGAACTGCGCATTCCCTACACCGCCGTGGCCACTGACCTGACCAACCAGCAGGAAATCTGGTTTCAGGAAGGCTGTCTGCACCAGGCCATGCGCGCCTCAGCCGCGATTCCCAGCCTGTTCACCCCCGTGATGCAGGGCAACCGCATGCTGGTGGACGGCGGCCTGCTCAACCCGCTACCGATCGTGCCGGTGGTGTCCAGCCATTGCGACTTGATCATCGCGGTCAACCTCAACGCCACCAATCAAAAACATTACCAACTGCCGGTGATCCAACGCCCGCCAGCGTTCAAGAGCCGCTTCAACAGCTTGGCCCGGTCGTTAGGGTCGCACCTGCCGTTTCGACGCAAACAAGCCGAGCAGTTAATGAAGCTCGAGCAGGAAGCGCTCCAGCACGCCCACGCCGCCGAGATCAACCCGTGGCTGGAGTCGGCCGAGCCCGAATCCCAACAACCTGCCGCCGCGCCGGAAAAAGCTGGGGCGCCGAAATCGGCGACCGGTTCGTTCATCATCGACAACGTCGGCCCGGCATCACTGCTGGACCTGATCAACCAGAGCTTTGAGGTGATGCAAACGTCGCTGGCGCAGTACAAGATCGCCGGTTACCCGCCGGATGTGCTGATCAACGTGCCGAAGCGGGTGTGTCGGTTTTTCGAGTTCTACAAGGCGCCGGAGTTGATCGCCTTGGGCCGGGAAATTGCCAGGGATACATTGGACAAGTATGAGAGTGAGCAGGGCTGAAATTTGTGCTGTGGCTGATGGCCCTATCGCGGGCAAGCCCGCTCCCACAGTGTGATCTGTGAACACATTCAAAGGTGGGAGCGGGCTTGCCTGAGATGAGACCTGCGCGGGTGCCGCCAGACTCAGGCATTCAACAACCGATACCCCACCCCCGCCTCGGTCACAATAAACCGTGGCTGAGTCGGGTCATCCGCCAGCTTCTGGCGCAGATGCCCCACCACAATACGCAGGTAGTGGCTGTCTTCAGTGTGGGTCGGCCCCCAGATATCCTTGAGCAATTGCTGCTGGGTAATCACCCGACCCGGATGCCGCGCCAGTTGCGCCAGCACCGCGTACTCCTTGCGGGTCAACGCCACCTCGACACCGTCCAGCAGCACGCGGCGATAAGCCAGGTCCACCGTCAGCGGGCCAAAACTCAAGGCGGCCTCCTGAGCCTCCCCCGCCGGGGCCTGGCGCAGTAACGCGCGAACGCGGGCGAGAAATTCCTGGATACCGAACGGTTTGGTCACGTAGTCGTTGGCGCCGCTGTCCAGGGCTTCGACCTTCTGCACCTCGCTGGCGCGCACCGACAGCACCAGCACCGGCACCGTCGACCACTCGCGAAACTCGCGCAGCACCTGCTGGCCATCCATGTCGGGCAAGCCGAGGTCGAGCACCAGCAAGTCCGGTTTGCTCAATGCCGCTTGTGCCAGGCCCTCGTTGCCGGTGCCGGCCTCGATTACCTTGTAGCCTTGGGAGGCCAGGCTGATACGCAGGAATTTGCGGATCTGCGGTTCGTCATCAATGACTAAAATCGTCGCGGTCTGGCTCATGGTGTCCAATCAAAATCCGTGGAGAAAAGAGGGTAGCTCAAGCCTCGCGTTCCAGGCCAGGCTGAGTCGGCAATGGCAGGAACAAGGTGATGCAGGTGCCCCGCCCTTCAATGCCGTCGGCGACGCTGATGCGCCCACCGTGAGCGCCGACCATGCCCTGGCAGATCGCCAGGCCCAGGCCCGTGCCCTGCCCGCCGCGATCACCGCGGGCGGCGGTGTAGAACATGTCGAAAATTTTCGCGCGCTCGTCTTCGGGAATCCCCGGCCCCTCATCGGCCACGGCAAAAAACAGCTGGTCATCCGCCACGCCCGCACTGACCTCCAAACGGCCTTGGGCGGGGGAAAAACGCGCGGCGTTTTCCAGCACATTGACCAGCGCTTGCTCGATCAAGGCGGCGTGCACATACAGCAAAGGCAACTCCGCCGGCACGTCGATCTTCACCTGCAGCGGCGCCAGCACTGCACGCAAACGGCCCAGGGCGCTACCGACGATATCGCCCGGCGAAACCCAATCGCGCGCCAGCTTCAGCGCGCCGTGCCCCAGGCGGGTCATGTCGAGCAGGTTCTGGATATAGCGGTCGAGGCGCTCGGCTTCATCACGCGTGCCTTCGAGCAATTCGCGGCGATCCTCCAGAGGAATGGCTTCGCCGAGAGCCAACAGGCTGTCGATGCTGCCGCGCATCGAGGTCAGCGGCGTGCGCAAATCATGGGACACCGACGCTAGCAAGGCGCTGCGCAGTTGCTCGGTCTCGCCGTGCAAACGCGCGGATTCCAATTCCTGCGCCAATTGCGCTCGCGCCAACGCCTGCGCCAGCGGCTGGCTCAATGCGGTGAGCAGACGACGGCGCTGGCCGCTTAATTCCAGACCTGGTTTGGGGCTGACACCGAGCAAGCCCAATGGCCCCTCTTCGCCCGACAACGGCCACCACCACCAGCGCCCAAACGGCAAGGTGCCAGTACCCATACCCGCCGGTTGGTCGTGCTGCCAGGCCCAATCGGCGGCGGCGCGTTCAGATTCAGTGAGGTTCAGCGGCGAACCGGTCTCGACCTTCCAGTCGCCCTGGCTGTCACGATTGACCAGGCACAAGTCCAAATCACTCCAGCCTTCCAGATGATGCGCCGCCGCGCTGATCACCGCCTGGCGATCGGTGGCGGCGGTGAGTTTGCGCGACAGGTCGAGCAGTTCGCTGGTTTCTTGCTGGGTATCGCGCAGGGCCTGCAACTGCCGACGCTGGCGCGCAGCCAGGTTGCCGGTCAGCGCCGCCATCAGCAGGAAAAACAGCAGGGTCAGCACATCTTCTTCGCGCTGGATGGCAAAGGAGAAATTCGGTGGGATAAACAGAAAGTCGTAGGTCAGGAACGACAGCGCCGCACACAGCAGCGACGGCCCCAGGCTGCTGCGCACGCCGACCAGCAATACCGCCGCGAGAAACACCAGGGAGATATTCGGCAGCGGCAACACGCTGGCCACCGCCCAGGCCAGTGCCGCCGCCACGAGGGTCGCGACCACCGCCAAGCCGTAGTCGAACCACACCAAGCCGCGTACATCCGGCAGGCGCGGCGGCGCGGGCATGTCGTCGCTGTCGAGGACGTTGATTTCCAAACCGCGTGCATTGCGCAGCAAGCGCGCCGCCAGCCCACCGCCGAACAACCGCCGCCGCCAACGCATGCGCGACTGCCCTACCAACACAAGGCTGGCGCGGCGTTCGGCGGCGTGCTGGATCAGCGTCTTCGCCACCTCCCCGGCCCGCAGCAACACCACTTCACCGCCCAGCCGCTCGGCCAGTTGCTGGGCATTTTGCAGGCGCAGGCGCGATTGCTCATCGCGCGCGCGGCCGTTATCGATATGCACCAGGCTCCAGGGCAAATGCCGACGCTGGGCCACGCGGCTGGCGTGGCGCACCAGGCGTTCGGCCTGCGCATCGCCATCCACGCCCACCAGCAACCGCCCACGTACCGCCGGCGCGGCCTGGCCGAGTTGGCGATAGCCTTGGGCCAAATCGTCATCGACGTGGGCGGCGGCGGTCTGCATCGCCAGCTCGCGCAGGGCCATCAGGTTGGTCTGGGTGAAAAACGCGTCGATGGCCGCCCGGGCCTGCTCCGGCACGTACACCTTGCCGTCGCGCAGGCGCTCGAGCAGCTCGCGCGATGGCAGGTCGATCAGCAGCAGTTCGTCAGCCTCTTGCAGCACCCAGTCCGGCAGGGTTTCGCGCACTTGCACGCCGGTGATACCGCGCACTTGATCGTTGAGGCTTTCGAGGTGCTGGACGTTGACTGTGGTGAACACGTTGATGCCGGCGGCCAGCAGTTCCTGGATGTCTTGCCAGCGCTTTTCATGGCGGCTGCCGGGGGCGTTGCTGTGGGCCAGTTCGTCGACCAGCACCAGCTTGGGCTTGGCAGCGAGCAGGCCGTCGAGGTCCATTTCTTCGAGCATCACACCGCGGTATTCGGTGCGCACCAACGGTTGTTGCGGCAGGCCGCTGAGCAAGGCCTCGGTCTCGGCGCGGCCGTGGGTTTCGACTACCCCGGCGACCAGCCGCACGCCCTGGCGCAGCTGGGTGTGGGCGGCCTGGAGCATGGCGTAGGTCTTGCCCACGCCCGGCGCGGCGCCGAGGAAGACTTTGAGCCGGCCACGGCCGTCCCGTGGCAGATCGGCTAACAGGGCATCGGCGCGGCCGGAGTCGCTCATGCTTTGCGGTTCCTTCAGGTGTTTATTTGGGGTCCTTCAGGCCGCCATCGCGGGCAAGCCCGCGCCCACAGTTGGAATACATTCCCCTGCGGGAGCGGGCTTGCCCGCAATAACGGCACCACGGCTTACAACTTTTCCAGCGCCATGTTCAGCGCCAGCACATTCACCACCGGCGGCCCCACCAGCGGGCTTTCGATGTGCTCATCGAGCAAGCGCTGCAGTGTAGACACCGGCACATTCCGGGCCGCCGCCACTCGCGCCAGTTGATAGGCAATCGCTTGCGGTGGCAAGTGTGGATCAAGACCGCTGCCAGAGGTAGTCAGTGATGCCAAAGGCACGGGGCCCTGGCCTGGCACCAACTGCTTGTTGGCATCATCAAAGATGCGCGTGGCCAACGCCGGGTTGCTTGGGCTCAGGTTACTCGCGCCGCTGGACACCGTTGCAAACGCGCCGGCCGAGGGGCGCGGATGGAACCAGCTGTCACCGGTAAAATCCTGGGCGATCAGGCTGGAGCCGCGCACTTTGCCGTCGGCATCACGCACCAGGCTGCCGTTAGCCTGGTCAGGAAAGGCGACTTGCGCCACGCCAGTCACGACCAGTGGATAGGCGACGCCGGTGATCAGGGTCATGAGTACCAGCAGGCTCAGGGCCGGGCGGATCATGGTGGACATTTCAAATTCCTCAATTCGTTTATCAGCGCCGGGCGCGGAGCGTCCGGGGCGGCATTCCCACGCGGAGCGTGGGAACGATCCGGGTTACACCAGGTGCAGCGCAGTCAGCAGCATGTCGATCGCCTTGATGCCCACGAACGGCACCAGGATCCCGCCGAGCCCGTAGATCAGCAGGTTGCGACGCAGCAATGCCGCCGCACTCGCCGCCTGCACGCGCACACCGCGCAGCGCCAGGGGAATCAGCACCACGATGATCAACGCGTTGAACACGATGGCCGAGAGGATCGCGCTCTGCGGGCTCTTCAAGTGCATCACGTTGAGCACGCCGAGTTGCGGGTAGATCGAGGCGAACAACGCCGGCAGGATCGCGAAGTATTTGGCCACGTCGTTGGCGATGGAGAACGTGGTCAGCGCCCCGCGGGTCACCAGCAATTCCTTGCCGATCTGCACCACGTCCAGCAGCTTGGTCGGGTCGCTGTCGAGGTCGACCATGTTGGCCGCTTCACGGGCCGCTTGGGTGCCGTCGTTCATCGCCATGCCAACGTCAGCCTGGGCCAGTGCCGGGGCGTCGTTAGCGCCGTCGCCGCACATCGCAACCAGGCGACCGTCGTTTTGTTCGTGGCGAATGCGCGCGAGTTTTTTCTCCGGTGTGGCTTCGGCCAACACGTCATCCACACCGGCTTCAGCAGCAATCGCAGCAGCGGTCAGTGGGTTATCGCCCGTCACCATCACGGTGCGAATCCCCAGTTTGCGCAGCTCGGCGAAACGTTCGCGGATGCCAGGCTTGACCACGTCTTTGAGGTGGATCGCCCCCAGCAGTTTGCCATCGGCGCACACCAGCAACGGTGTGCCGCCGCTTTGGGCGATCTTGTCGATTTCCCGCGAGAGTGCCGGCTGCAGGTCGCGACGTTGTTGGCCGATAAACGCCAGCAGCGAGTCGACCGCACCTTTGCGGAACACACGGCCTTGGTAGTCGACACCCGACAAACGCGTTTCAGCACTGAACGGCACCGAGGTCAGTTGATCCAGGCTCGGCTCTGCCTGAGGGTGCAAGGCCCGCAGGTACTCGACGATGGATTTACCTTCCGCCGTGTCATCCGCCAGGGAGGCCAGCAGCGCACCTTCAGCCAGGTCACGACCGCTGACGCCAGGCGCGGCGATCACCGCAGCACAGCGACGGTTGCCGAAGGTGATGGTGCCGGTTTTGTCCAGCAGCAACACATGCACGTCACCCGCCGCTTCCACGGCGCGGCCGGACTTGGCGATCACATTGAGGCGCACCAGGCGGTCCATACCGGCGATACCGATGGCCGACAACAGGCCGCCGATGGTGGTAGGGATCAGCGTCACCAGCAGTGCGACCAGGAACACCAGCGGCAGGCTGCCATTGGCGAAGTGGGCGAACGGCTGCAAGGTGACCACCACCAGCAGGAAGATCAGGGTCAGGCCGATCAGCAAGATATCCAGCGCGACTTCGTTGGGGGTTTTCTGGCGTTTGGCGCCTTCCACCAAGGCGATCATCCGGTCCAGCGTGGACTCGCCCGGGTTGACGGTGATGCGGATCAGCAGCCAGTCCGACACCAACCGAGTGTTGCCAGTGACGGCCGAACGGTCGCCGCCGGACTCGCGGATCACCGGCGCGGATTCGCCGGTAATCGCCGCTTCGTTGACCGCCGCAATGCCTTCGATGACCTCGCCGTCACCGGGGATCATTTCCCCGGCGGTGACGCGTACCACGTCGCCTTTACGCAGGCTGGTGGCCGGCACGACTTTGAAGCTGCCGTCGGCCTCTTTGCGGCGCGCGCTGAGGCCTTCGCTACCGGCTTTAAGGCTGTCGGCGCGGGCCTTGCCGCGACCTTCGGCCAAGGCTTCGGCGAAGTTGGCGAACAGCACGGTGAACCACAGCCACACGGCGATCTGCACGGCGACAAACGTCGGCACGTTGACGTCGGGTACAAAGCACAACACGGTGGTGAGGATGGCGGTCAGTTCGACCACCAGCATCACCGGCGAGCGTTGCAGTTGGCGCGGGTCCAGCTTGACGAACGCCTGGATCAGCGCCGGGCGCCACAGGGCGGAGATGGCGGTTTTGGCGGGTTCCTGGGTTGTCACAGGGGCCGCATTTTTTGCAGGCATATTCATTTTCATATCCCTCAGAAGCCCATGCTCAAATGTTCAGCGATTGGGCCCAGTGCCAGTGTCGGCAGGAAAGTCAGGCCGCCCACCAGCAAAATGGTCACGGTCAACAGGGTCACGAACAGCGGGCCATGGGTGGGGAAGCTGTTCTGGCCAATCGGTGCGGTCTTTTTCATCGCCAGGCTGCCGGCCAGGGCCAGTACCGGGAGGATGTAGCCGAAGCGGCCGATCAACATGCCCAGGCCCATCATCAGGTTATGAAACGTGGTGTTGCCACTGAAGCCGCCGAACGCCGAACCGTTGTTGGCACTGGCCGAGGTGTAGGCGTACAGCAACTGGCTGAAACCGTGAGGGCCGGGGTTGCTGATGGCACCCGCCGGGCCAGGCAGGCTGGCGGCGATGGCGCCCAGTACCAGCGTGCCCACCGGCATGACCAGCAAGGTCACCACCAGCAATTGCACTTCCTTGGCCTGCAGCTTCTTGCCCAGGTATTCCGGGGTGCGGCCGATCATCAGGCCGGCGAGGAACACCGCGATCAACACGTTGAGCAACATGCCGTACATACCGGCGCCGACGCCGCCGAAGATCACTTCGCCGACCATCATGTTGACCAGCGCCACCATGCCGCTCAGCGGGTTGAGGCTGTCGTGCATGCCGTTGACCGAACCATTGGACGCCGCCGTGGTGGTGACCGACCACAACACAGTGGCGGTGGTACCGAAGCGCACTTCTTTACCTTCCAGCGGCGCGGCTTGCTCAACGGCTGGATTGTTCAGGGTCGGGTTGGGCTGGTATTCGGCCCACAACGAGGTCGCGCCGCCGATCAGGAACAGGGCCAGCATGCAGCCGAGGATCGCCCGGCTCTGACGCAGGTCTTTCACGTAATGGCCGAAGGTAAACACCAGCGCCACCGGGATCAGGATGATCGCCGACAACTCGAACAGGTTGGCCCAAGCGGTCGGGTTCTCAAACGGGTGCGCCGAGTTGACGCCGAAGAAACCACCACCGTTGGTGCCCAGTTGCTTGATTGCAATCTGGCTCGCAGCCGGGCCCAGCGGGATCACCTGGTCAACGCCCTGCATCGTCACGGCGCTCACATAGTGAGCGAAGGTTTGCGGTACGCCCTGCCACACCAGGAACAGCGCAAACACCAGGCACATCGGCAGCAGGCCGTAGAGGGTAGCGCGGGTCATGTCGACCCAGAAGTTACCCAAGGTCTTGGTGGATTTGCGACCGATACCACGGCAAAGGGCGACCAGCACGGCCAGGCCGGTGGCGGCACTGACAAAGTTCTGCACGGTCAGGCCGACCATCTGGCTGAGGTAGCTCAGGGACGCCTCACCGCTGTAGTTCTGCCAGTTGGTGTTGGTCATGAAACTGACCGCGGTGTTGAAGGCCAGGGTCCATTCCTGGCCCGGCAATTTCTGCGGGTTCAGTGGGAGGTAGTCCTGGAACAGCAGGATCGCGAACAGCAACACAAAACCCGCCAGGTTGAACGCCAGCAACGCCAGCATGTACTTCTGCCAGCTCTGTTCCTGATGTTCATCTACGCCCGACAAGCGATAACACGCGCGCTCGACGGGGCCGAGCACTGGCGTGAGCCAAGTGCGCTGACCTTCCATCACCTTGTAGTAGAACCGCCCCAGGAACGGTGCCGGCACCAGCACCACGGCAAAGAAGGCGATGATCAGCCAATAGTCATAACTGTGCATAGCCTGCTCCTAGTTCCGATCCGCGCGTAACAGCGCAACCAGCAGATAAATGAACAGCGCCACGGCCAATAGCAGTGACACCCCGTCCAGAACGCTCATGGAAGTCTCTCCGTTTTGCGGCGATTGCCGCGTGTGGGGCAATTGTCCGCAGGAGTGGCGTAAAGGAACGAGAGCGACGGCAGGGGCGGGGCGTAAAGACGGCGTAAAGAGTGGGTTTATGCGGGGTTTACAGGAGGGTTTTCGACGACTGGGTGGGCCGCATCGCGGGCAAGCCCGGCTCCCACACTGGACCGAGTTGCCCAGGTGAGCGCTCATCAAATGTGGGAGCCGGGCTTGCCCGCGATGGCGGCGGCGAGGTCGCCACCGCCCCCATCTGGTGCGACGCTGGCAATTTTCAAACGCCAAACCATTCCCTTGACGACAGTTCGGCGCCTTTACGACACCGCATCGCGCAGTGGCATGGCCGCTGCAACACCCTGAATCATTCCAAACCGTTCAGGGAGCGCAACACGATGAACACACAACTCAAACCCACCTTGGGCACCCTGCATTTGTGGGGCATCGCCGTCGGGCTGGTGATATCCGGCGAATACTTTGGCTGGAGCTACGGCTGGGGCGTGGCCGGTACGCTGGGCTTTTTGGTGACGTCACTGATGGTCGCCGCCATGTACACCTGCTTTATATTCAGTTTCACCGAGCTGACTACCGCGATTCCTCACGCTGGCGGGCCGTTTGCCTACAGTCGCCGCGCCTTTGGTGAGAAAGGCGGCTTGATCGCCGGGCTTGCGACGTTGATCGAATTCGTCTTCGCACCGCCCGCTATTGCCCTGGCGATCGGGGCGTATCTGAATGTGCAGTTTCCGGCCCTGGACCCCAAACACGCGGCCGTGGGTGCCTACATCGTGTTCATGGGCCTGAATATTCTCGGCGTGAAGCTCGCGGCCACCTTTGAGCTGGTGGTGTGCGTGCTCGCCGTCGCTGAATTGCTGGTGTTCATGGGCGTGGTCGCGCCGGCTTTCAGCTTCAGCAACTTCGCCCTGAATGGCTGGGCCGGTTCCGATACCTTCGGCGCGCCAGCCATTGCCGGGATGTTTGCGGCGATTCCCTTCGCCATCTGGTTCTTCCTCGCCATCGAAGGCGCGGCCATGGCCGCCGAGGAAGCCATAGACCCCAAGCGCACCATTCCAAAAGCCTACATCAGCGGCATTCTGACGTTGGTGATCCTGGCCATGGGTGTGATGTTCTTCGCGGGCGGCGTGGGCGACTGGCGCACCCTGTCGAACATCAACGATCCGTTGCCGCAAGCGATGAAAACCGTGGTGGGCGACAGCTCCGGCTGGCTGCACATGCTGGTGTGGATCGGCCTGTTCGGCCTGGTGGCGAGTTTCCACGGCATCATCCTCGGTTACTCGCGCCAGTTCTTCGCCCTGGCCCGTGCCGGTTACTTGCCGTCGTTCCTGGCCAAACTGTCGCGTTTTCAGACTCCGCACCGGGCAATCATCGCCGGTGGCGTGGTCGGCATCGCGGCGATCTACAGCGACGGCCTGATCAACCTGGGCGGCATGACCTTGACCGCCGCCATGATCACCATGGCAGTGTTCGGGGCCATCGTGATGTACATCATGAGCATGCTCAGCCTGTTCAAACTGCGTAAGACCGAACCGCTGCTGGAGCGCACCTTCCGTGCGCCGGGCTACCCAATCGTGCCGGGCATCGCTTTGGTACTGGCGGTGGTGTGCCTGGTGGCAATGGCCTGGTTCAACGCACTGATCGGGCTGATATTCCTCGGTTTCATGCTGGTGGGGTTCATCTACTTCCAGCTGACCGCGCAAGACCGTGCCGATGCACCGGCGGATGCGATGTTGACTGGCCTTTAAGACCTTGAGCAGGAACGGGCCTACAATGAACTACTAAGAACGCCCGTTACTCAAAGCAGAAATGACCGTGGGAAATTTACCCACGGTTTGCTGCCTCAAGGAGAGCCCTATGCCGTGGTATGCCTGGTTGATTTTAGTGGTCGCGATCGGTTCGATCGTCGGTGGTTTGTTGATGCTGCGTGACAGCGCCAACAAGGTGGAACTCACCGACGAACAGCGCAAGCGCGTGGCCGAGCGCAACGCACAAGCGGACTCAAAAGACGCACAAGACCGCTGAACCTGCCGCTACTCCCAATCCGCCTTGGCGATATGCAACCCGTGCTGGCCTTTATAGGCCGCACGCTCGGGCTGGCTCCAGCCTTTGAGCAACTCATCCTCCAACCGATAGATCTCCACCCCCAGCGGGCGACACACCGTCAGCGGGTCTTGCGCGTCCGGCCCCCACATCGGCAACGACAGATCCCCGCCCGGGCAAGTCGACAGTGCGCAGAGCACATCAATCTCGGCAAAAAACTCCAAGTAGTCGCCCTTCTGCGCCGGGCAGGCTTTCATGAAGTACATGTCGTCGTGATTGAGGCCGGTGCACTGGAAGATATTCAGCACGTCGTGCACATCAAATTCGGTCAGGCCGTAGGGAAGCACGGCGCGCGTCAGGTTTGAATGGCAATGGTGATGAAAGTCTTCGCCGGTGAGCATGCGGTTCACATACGGGTCGCAGCGCGTACCGAGCAAGTCGTGCAGGCGCCCGCCATGTTCATCGATGCCGTAGCTCGCCAGGCTGTCATCGGTGATGGTCACCAACGGCCGCAGAAACGGCAGGTTCGACCACAGCCGGTCATGGGTGCTGACATGCGCGCCTTGCAACTGGCGGGTGCGCGCCGCCCACAAGCGTTCGCGCGGGTCGTTGGCGTTCCACACATTGAAGTCGCCGACCTGCGGCCCCACCGGCGTGGTGACACGGAACACATGCCCGGCCGGCACCTTCCATGCCCTGCCCGTGCGAATCGGCACTTCAAACTGCTCGATTAACGTGCGTTTATCCGCCTGGTCACGAATGCGTTCGTAGAACGCCGTGTCCACCTGCAGCGCCGACCCCTTACTGACCTGGTAAGCGGCGGGATAGTCTTTGTACATGGTGAAGATCCTCGATCAGGGTTAGGTAAACAGGCTTAATGTCAGACGCTGTGAATCATCCAGGTACAGGCTCATCGCTTGGCCTGCCGCCGGTTTATCCGCTTGGGCCAATAATTCGTAAATTTCGCGATCGCGCTCCAACCAGGGCGCCTGGAAACGCTGCTCATCGGGTGCCGCGCAAAACACCAGCCGCAGTTGGGCAATGACTTGGGCGAAAAACTCATCAAACAATGGGCTGCGCATCAGCCCAACAACCTGCTGGTGGAACACCAGGCTGTGCGTCGCCACGGCGCGCCAATCTTCACGCTCCCGGGCCAGGGTGGTGGCCTCAATGGCGTTTTGCATGCGCTCGGCCTGATCAAAGGTCAACGCTGCGCTCTGGGCGATGGCCTGCAATTCAAGGGTTCGGCGCACGACGAACAGATCACGCACTTCGTCGCGCTCCAGCCGCCGCACCATCACACCTTTGTTGCGCACGTAGCGAGTGAGCCCCTCCTGCCCCAGACGATGCAGCGCCTCGCGGATCGTATTACGCGAGGCGTTGTAGGCCTTGACCAGATCAACCTCGACCAACGCCATCCCTGGTAACAGCCGCCCAGCAATGATGTCGGCACGCAGTTCCAGGGCAATCTGATCGGCTAAAGACAAACTGAGCGTCATGACCACCTCATGATTGTTGAACAATCTCTGCTGAAGGCATAGACACTTTTCATGCCAAGATCGCCGAGGATTGCTTGGGTGTGTAAAACGGTTTAACCCGTTAAAATGCACACTGGTTCACGAGGCAGTCCTATGCGTTATTCAGCAGACCATAAAGCCCAGACCCATCAACGCATCATCAAGGAAGCCTCCGTGCGCTTTCGCCGCGACGGTATCGGCGCCACCGGCCTGCAGCCGTTGATGAAGGCGTTGAACCTGACGCACGGCGGGTTTTATTCACATTTCAAATCCAAAGATGATCTGGTGGAAAAAGCCCTGCAGGCTGCTGCCGGGGAACTGGATGCCCATTGCGAAATGCTGTTCAGCCAGGAGCGGCCGTTGGAGGCGTTCATCGACAGCTACCTGTCTGAATGGCACAAGGCCTCACCGGCAGAAGGCTGCCCGCTGCCAACCATGTCTTCGGAACTGGGCCTCAGAGGCCAACATAGCTCGACCACCGATGCGGTACTGGGTGCTCGGTTGAAGCAGGTCGAAGCGGCCCTGGGCAACGCGAATGCCGATGAACAAAGCCTGGTGATGATGTCGACGCTGGTAGGTGCTCTGGTACTGGCCAGGAGTGTCGAGAGCCCGCAATTGGCGACGCAGATCATGAATGTAGTACGCGCCAGTTTGAAAGCGCAGGTTGCAGAGGATGAAAAGGCCGGTCAGTGACCGGCCTCCTTAGCTGCTTTCACATCCTCAATTGATCACCAGCCTGTCGCGATTTTTCTCCAGCAACGCCTTGCCGATGCCCTTTACTTCCAACAACTCATCCACGGCCGTAAACGGGCCGTTGCTTTCGCGGTAGGCGATGATCGCCTTGGCCTTGGCCGCGCCGATGCCGAAGAGGTCACGTCGCAGGGTCTCGGCGTCGGCCGCGTTCAGGTTGACCTGGGCAGACTGCTCGGCCTTGGGCATCTGCGCGGTGATGGGGGTCGGGGCTTCGGGCTTGATAGAAGGGGCTGCGTTGACGGCAACCGAAAGCGTGGTGAGTAAAGCGAAGATCAGCGAAGAGATGTAAGTGTTTTGCATTGGTGACGCTCCATGACATCGGTAGAAGAAAAGCAGCTTTCCGAAGCTGCTTCTCAAACTTAGGTCATGTTGGGCGTTCGTCAAAAACGCTTGAGTAACAGCGTGTTAAATCAAGGTTCCAAGCGACGCTGCTGGTGGATCCAGTCGACGATTTCGCCGTCAGGGGAGTAACCGCTGACGGTGTCGCGCAGGATCTGGCGAACGCGGGTGTAATCGTCCTGATCCACGGCAGACAGCAGTTCGGTCAGCTTGGCCTTGAGGATGTCCCATGACAGATGATCTTCATTGGCGCTCATGATCATCGGGTGCTGGGTGGCAACTACGTTGTCGCCGATCAGTAACTCTTCGTAAAGCTTTTCGCCGGGACGTAGACCAGTGAACTCAATAGCAATGTCACCCTGAAGGTTCTTGTCGGAGCGAACGCTCAGGCCGGACAAGTGAATCATTCTTTCTGCCAGCTCTACGATTTTCACCGGCTCGCCCATATCCAGCACGAACACATCGCCCCCCAAGCCCATGGAACCGGCCTGAATGACCAACTGCGCCGCTTCGGGAATGGTCATGAAGTAGCGGGTGATTTTGGGATGCGTGACGGTGATCGGGCCACCTGACTTGATTTGCTTGTGAAACAGCGGGATCACCGAGCCGGAAGATCCCAGTACATTGCCGAATCGAACCATGGTGAAACGGGTTTTATTGACCCTCGAAACATTGGTCTTGTCGCCGAACAACACCGGCGCCAGCTCACGGCTGAGGGCTTGAAGCGTCAGTTCGGCAAGGCGTTTGGTGCTGCCCATGACGTTCGTTGGGCGCACAGCCTTATCCGTCGAGATGAGTACAAAGTTGGACACACCGGCCTGCAGCGCGGCCTGGGCGGTATTCAACGTCCCCATTACGTTGTTCAGCACGCCTTCGGCGATGTTGTGCTCAACAATGGGCACGTGTTTATAGGCTGCCGCGTGATAAACGGTGTCTACGCGCCAGGTCTTCATGACGTCCAGGAGTTTATGCGGGTTACGCACCGACCCCAGGATAGGTAGCAAGCGTACGGAAAGCGACTCACGGGTAATGCGCTGCTCCAGCTCGGACATGATGCTGTAGAGGTTGAACTCACTGTGCTCCAGCAATAACAACGTCGTTGGATTCAGCGTCAGAATCTGCCGGCACAGTTCAGCACCGATGGAGCCACCCGCCCCCGTTACGAGGACGCTTTGCCGCCTGATGCAATGCTCCAGCAGCTCCTCTTGCGCGGGAACGGCATCGCGCCCCAGCAAGTCCGCGATATCGACTTCCTGGATGTCATCGACCTTCACACGCCCACTGGCAAGATCCATAAAGCCGGGTACGCTGCGCACATGTAATGGGAAACCTTCGAGAAACCCTAGAATCTCTCGCCGCCGCCCTCTGTTGGAGGACGGTATGGCCAATAAAATCTCTTGCGCGCCGGTTGCCTCGATCATTCGCTGGATATGCCTGGGTTTATAAACCTGCAGGCCCGAAATGACGCGATCAGAGATACCGTCATCGTCATCGATAAACGCTACCGGCCGCATGACGCGGCCCATTCGCAATGCCGCTACCAACTGATTACCAGCAGCACCCGCGCCGTAAATCGCAACGCGTGGCAGGCCGTCTTCCCGGCTGGTGAAGGGCACGTGCTGCGCCGCCGTGAACCAATCCCCCAGGAAATACTGACGCATGGCCAAGCGCAGGCCACCCACCAATATCAAGCTCAGCCACCAATAATTGAAAATGATCGAGCGAGGTACGACAGTCTGGTGATTACTGTAGAGGTAAACGACTACGCCAAGTATCAGGGATGAAAGGCTGACCGCTTTGATTATCACGATCAAGGCATCGTTACCGAAGTAACGCATGACAGCACGGTACATTCCAAAACGAATGAACAGCGGGATGGCCACGACCGGAGCGCTCAAAAACAACCATCGGTGCTGTGTCACAGGGTTGATCAAATCGTCCACCCCTAAGCGAACGACGAACGCCATCCACAGAGCAATCCAGACCAGAAAAACGTCTGTGATGACCTGCAAGACACGCTTCCTTCGCCGAGGAAGGCCTAACAGATATGACCGAATACTACCCATAAACCCTTCAAACACCTTTGCTGCTCCTATTCCTGCCGCCACACTGCAAACTTGACTTAAACACCTCGTACGGGCTGCGTGACGCCAAAGCCCGCTTACCGGAAATGCCTCATCATGTTTCCAGTTTGCCCGCCTTGTACTTCACCGCCAGAATAATCAGCGGGATATAAGCAATAACCAGCCCAAGCAAGCCATTGAGACCTAATACACCTACACCAATGGCGATGGGCGTCAACCAAAACAGGTTAATCGCCAACACTGAAAGCGTCACCGGCAAATGCCCACCCACTTGGCGAGATGCAAACTGATAGGCATGACTACGATGAGCTTCGTAGACTTTGTCGCCGCGTATCAGCCGACGGCTCAACGTGAAGGTCGCATCAACAATAAAAACGCCCAAGAGAATCAACCACACCCACAGCAGATTCGTGTCTTGCCATGCCGCAGCCAGGGAAAGCCCTCCAAGAATAAGGCCCAGGAAACCGCTACCGGCATCCCCCATGAAGATTCTCGCTAGCGGAAAATTCCAATAGAGGAAGCCAAGCACTGCCATGCTCAACAATAGCGGTACCCAGATGAGGATCGGATAGCCGGCAAGCCAATAAACCAGGCAGGCCCCAAGGCATGCGCACATCGCCTCGATACTGGCCAAACCATCGATACCATCCATGAAATTATAAAGGTTGAGCATCCACACCAAATAGAACACAGCGAGGACGTGGCCTACCCAACCTAGATCAATAACTATTCCCGGCAAACTGATCGCTGGCAGGCCACCTAACCAGAACAATACCCACGCTGCAGCACTGAAATGCCCCAACAAACGCCAGCGAGCGGCGATGTGGCCATGATCGTCGAGAAACCCAAGCAGCGCGACCGCGCCCCCTGCCACCATAAGCGCCCAAAACACAGCGTGTGGCAACTCACCACCGACGAACAAAATCGGCAGTGCCACCAGAAAGCTCACGACAATAGCCACGCCACCGCCTCTGGGCGTCGGGACCGAGTGGGAGCTACGCGCGTTAGGTATGTCTATCAAACTCCGGGCCAACGCATAGCGTCGCAAAAGCCATGTCAATACAAGTGAAAGGCCTGCGATCACGGGCGCAAGCCACAGTACGTGGTTCATCAACGGCTCCAATTGCGGCTCTTATTAAAACGAACCAACTACTTCAATTTTCCCTGAAAACGTTCAGCGGTCTGGCGTAAAGCAACGGCTAGCGTGGTGGAAGGTGTCCATCCCAGGAGGTCACGCGTTTTTTGGATATCAACCTGTAAAGAGCCGCATAGACGCTGGCCCATACCTTTACGGCCGATCATCCGCGCGCACCAGCGCAATAACACCGCGGGCACAGGCACCAGCCGCGCCGGCTTGTCTAACGCCACGCCAATACGCGTCAACAGCTCAGTGGTTGATATGTCTTCACCATCGCTCACCAGGAATGTCTGGTTGGCAGCGGCGGGATGGTGCAGGCACGTCACAATCAGATCAACCAGATTATCCAGCGCAACCAGGCTACGCTGACTGTTAATAGCCCCCAGTGGCAGGGGTATGCCCCTATTCAGCCAGACCATCATGCTGTGAAAGTTTGCCTTTACGCCCGGCCCATACACGAGGGTTGGACGGATGATAACGACCTCCATGCCGGTCCTTTGTGCCAACAACCGAAGCGCCTGCTCAGCCTCCATCTTGGAGATGCCGTATGGGGTTGTAGGAGCAGGCAGGTCATCGGCCTTATAGGGTTCCCCCTTTCGCGTGCCCTCTCCATTGACCTTGATCGAGCTGATGAAAATGAAGCGTTTGACGCCCGCACGTGCGGCTTGCTCTGCCAGCCTCAACGTGCCTTCAACATTGACCTTGCGGTACTCCAAAAGTGGATCGCTTGAAGCATCCGACATAACGTGAACGCGCGCAGCACAATGAACCAGCACATCCACTCCTTCTAAAGGAAGGTTCTCTGCGCCAAGGTAGTCCTCGCCTACGCGTACCTGAGTCGCTGCGGGCGGTAGCTCCACACCGTCACGACGAACAAGTGCAAGCACCTGACAATCTTCTGCCGATGCCAGACGCTTTACGAGCGCGGCGCCAACAAAGCCGCTTGCCCCGGTCACGAAGAATGTTTTCTTATGACTCAACCCGCATTCTCCAGCCACCTATACATATCAAAATGTAACTCCATCTTCTTTCCAAACAAATGTGCACACCACGAGTTCTCGCGATGAAAGGAGCAACCAACAAAACTAGTGTGAGGCGGCCTATTACAGACCCACGCCGCCATTCTCCACACGCACCGACTGGTCCGAGACCGTTAGCTCAAGCCCAAAGGTTCGCACTCAGCGCACGTTTGTAGCGACGCCATGCCCTTCACGCCTAAGCCAGAAAATCGTGAGGGCGCCTAGGGTACCACTTGAAGCCCGAAACGCCGCAGAATCAGAGCACGCCTATACACCCATCAGAACCTTGTATAACCATTCAACCCATGCCGAGCGCTAAATACGCCAAGTTGACCACCACCTGAAACGCAGGTAGGGAGTAATAGCAGTTTTGGGCGAAGCCAACTCATCGGCAGAGAACAGAAATTCTGTACGACGAATCTGAATTGCACATCATAAGGCTTGATCTTCAGGAGCAGGACGACGCGCTGGATAGAGCCTCTGAAGCCTGCGAGAGATCAGCCATCGCCCATCGCTGCCGACGGCCTTTTTACATGTGAATTCAAGAGTCTGCGTGGGCCGTAGATCTGTTTAATGCGTCGAGGTCATGCTAGGCTTCCCGCCTGCCAAACCTTCTGTAGCGCCCGTATAACATGGGTCACTGCCATGCTCCAGCGGGTTGAGCGGTTTCAAAAGCGTTGATAGGCAATGTATCCCATGAGGGCGACAGTTTTGGTGGACGAGTCAGGTATACCTATTTCTGAAAATTGCCAGCTCGCCCCTGCCACATCGCCAATATCTATTTTTATAATGAATCAATCGTTTCATTACTTGCCGTGACTAAGGGTTATGTCTTCAAAAAGCACTTCGCGAACACAATCGAAACCCTCATTCGATTTCATTGAGTTTCCGAATGCATCAAGCCTGCTTGGCTGGGGTGTTGGGGGTTACGGCGAATGAGTGTTTTGTTTAAAAACATATCCGCCAACTTTCTGGGGCAAGGCTGGATCGCCTTTATGGGCATCTGCTTTGTTCCTCTGTACCTTAAATTTATTGGCGTAGAAGGTTACGGGCTAGTTGGTTTCTTTATCATTCTTTCCTCAGCAATGACGATGTTTGACGGCGGCTTTGGAGCCGTCGCAACCCGAGAGGCCTCCAAGTATGAAACCGCATCAGCAGCCGAAAGGCTAAAGGTCATTCTTACGCTTAAAAGCGTGGAGTGTATCTTCTGGGGAGTGGCGATCACTGTCGGCACAGGCGTCATACTGCTGGCCCCGATGATTGCCGAATACTGGCTTACGGTCAGCCTGGATAAAATCCAATCGGTCACTCAATCACTCAGAATAATGGGGGTTGCGCTGCTATTGCAGTTCCCTATCGCACTGTACTACGGCAGCCTCATCGGCCTTCAACGGCACGTTACGCTAAACTCTATCAGTTCTTTTTTTGCAACCACGCGCGCGGCGGGTGCAGCCTTAGTATTATGGATCGTTTCCCCGACGGTAGAAGCGTTTCTGATCTGGCAGGCCATCAATAGCCTGGCCACCGTCTTGGTATTGCGCATGAAGCTGGTCAACGGTCTGCCGGAGTGGAAAGAGGCAGGACTATTTTCCCTCGATATTATACAGCGCCTGGGCGGTTTTGCAGCCGGAGTAGGTATAACCAACATTCTTGCGTTTTTATTAATGCAAGTAGATAAAATCATTCTCTCGAAAATATTACCCTTAAAAGACTTTGGATGTTACATGCTCGCTTGGACTGTCGGCTCAGTGGCATTCAGGCTGATTTCTCCAATATTTAACGTTTACTACCCCAAACTGGTCTCACTCGTCGCGGCTCAAAATACCGCCGACACATTTCACACGTTCACCAGGGCCAGCCAGGTACTGTCATTGCTGGTCATTCCATTCTCTCTATGGGTGGCGATGTACAGCCACCCCTTGATGCTTTTCTGGACCCGGGACGAAACCGTCGCCACGCAGGCTAACGCTCCACTGATGGTCCTCGCCATTGGGACAATGCTCTATTCGTTCATGCAGATGCCTTATGCGCTGCAGTTGGCACATGGCTGGACGCGCTTTAGCGTATGGCAGAATGCGACGGCAGTAGTCTTTATGGTCCCACTGACGTACTACCTAGCCACTCACTACGGACTGAACGGAAGCGCATGGCCCTGGCTGATTCTGAACGTTGGCTACGTCGCGATATGTTCACCCATCATTTTTCGCAAACTAAAAGTCAGGCCAGCCAGTACATGGTATGCCGAGGCCATACTTATACCCGCTGCGATCGCATTTTCTTCGCTGCTGGCAATGAAGATGTTGTTCGATACGTTAGCCTTTAACAACCTGCTGACGATGGCGTTTTCTCTCGGAGTGACTTATGTACTCGTTGGGCTTCGCATCTTTACTTTCCGCTTTACCGGTCGAAAAATTGAGTGGAGAAACACGTTATAGTCACTGTGAAACAAGACCCCCACTTAACCGTACACAGCTGCCCTGACGTAGACAGGGCGCACCTCGACTTTCTTGGTCTATCAAGATCTTATTTTTCACAGGGCGAAAAATAAAAATGCGCGTTGCTTTTGATCACCAGATATTCTGCCTGCAAAACTACGGCGGTATCTCTCGCTATTTTTCTCGGATTGCCGAGCAGATGGCCGTCACCGGCAACGAGGTGGGCATTTTCTCGCCGCTGCACCGCAACTTCTATCTGCAGGATCTGCCCGAAGGTATCGTTCACGGCCGCAAAGCCGAACAATACCCACCTCGCACGACAAGACTGGCGTTGATCTACAACCATCTACTGGGTCACAACGCAATGCGTGCCTGGCGGCCTCAGGTGGCTCATGAAACCTACTTTTCACGCTTCAGCGCCGTTCCCAAAGGCTGCCCGGTCGTATTGACGGTCTACGATATGATCCATGAGTTGTATCCCGAAAACTTCTCGGCTCGGGACCAGACAACGCAGTTAAAGCGACGTGCCGTTGAGCGAGCTGACCACGTGATCTGTATTTCGCAGAGTACGCGACAGGACCTCATGCGACTGTTTGCGGTGCCCGAAAGCAAACTGTCCGTTGTCCATTTGGGGTTCGAACAATTTAAGCGCGCCTCGCAGGAAGTTGCCGGCCCATCCACCAAGCCGTATCTGCTGTATGTCGGAAGTCGTCACGGCTACAAGAACTTCTTAGGGTTACTTGACGCGGTAGCGAGCTCACATCGGTTAAAAGCCGACTTTGATATAGTCGCCTTCGGCGGCGGCGCTTTTTCGGCAAGCGAACTGGAGCACGCTCAACAGCTCGGCTTTTCTGCCGGCCAATTACGCCAAGTCGGTGGCGATGACGCAGTCCTGGGCCAACTTTATGAAGGTGCCAAAGCCTTCGTCTATCCCTCTCTTTATGAAGGTTTTGGCCTTCCTCCCTTGGAAGCCATGGCGCACGACTGCCCCGTCATCAGCAGTGGCACAAGCTCAATGCCCGAGGTTATTGGCGATGCCGGCGTCTTGTTCGACCCGCTCAATGGCGACGAAATGGCCGGAGCGATAGAAAGAGTGGTTTACTCTGACAATGAAATCGCGAGGCTGGTTGAGCTCGGCCATGAGCGATTGAAGCATTTCTCATGGCAGCGCTGCACCCAGGAAACCTTGGCGATCTACCAGTCCTTACAAAGGTAATGTTTTGGAATATTCAGAAAAAACAGCCCTGATTTGTGGCGTGAGTGGTCAGGATGGCGCTTACCTGGCGAAGCTCCTGCTCGATAAGGGCTACACCGTCTGGGGGACTTCCAGAGATGCGCAAGGTTCTTCATTCGCCAACCTGAAGCGGCTGGGCATTGCCTCGAAGTTAACGCTCCTGTCGATGGTGCCGGAAGACTTTCGCAGCGTGTTTATGGCGCTAAAGCGCAGCCAGCCTGACGAAGTATACTTTTTGGCTGGCCAATCATCTGTCGGGCTGTCTTTCGAACAACCCGCCGAAACAATTCAAAGCATCACCCTTGGGACGCTGAACATGCTCGAGGCCTGCCGGATGACGGAGCGGCCAATTCGTTTTTATCAGGCAGGGTCCAGCGAATGTTTTGGCGACACTAATGGCGAGCCGGCGTCGGAGAATACGACGTTCCATCCTCGCAGCCCTTATGCGGTAGCTAAATCCTCCGCTTTCTGGCTGGTCGATAATTATCGCGAGGCTTATAATCTTTTCGCTTGCACCGGTATTTTATTCAATCACGAATCAGAATTACGCCCGACCAGGTTTGTTACACAAAAAATTGTAACTACAGCCAAACGCATTGCTACGGGTTCCGACGAGCGATTAACGCTTGGGCGACTGGATATAGCACGTGACTGGGGAGCCGCCTCAGAGTACGTCGATGCCATGTGGCGAATGCTGCAGTGTGATGAGCCAAGTGATTTCGTGATCGCTACCGGCCAGACCCATACACTGGAAGCCTTCGTAGCAGAAACTTTTACTCAATTGGGCCTCGAGTGGACAGATTACGTGGACCAATCGAGAGAGTTCTTTCGACCCACAGATCTGTTGATCAGTCGTGCGGATCCGGCCAAGGCCGAACGCGTTCTGGGATGGAAAGCCCAGTCGACAATGCCCGAAGTCATTAGCAGCATGCTTAATTCGATTTAACTAAATATTCAAAGAATTCTAGGACGTAGACATGACCCTGAAAAAAGCGCTGATTACCGGGATCACCGGCCAGGACGGCTCCTATCTGGCTGAGTTGCTGTTGGAAAAAGGCTACGAAGTCCACGGTATCAAGCGACGTGCATCGTCCTTCAACACCCAACGTGTCGATCACATCTACCAGGATCCGCATGTTGATAATCAGCGCTTCATCCTGCATTACGGCGACCTGTCCGACTCATCGAACCTGACCCGCATCATTCAGGAAGTTCAGCCTGACGAAGTCTACAACCTGGGCGCACAGTCCCACGTCGCCGTGAGCTTCGAGTCGCCTGAGTACACCGCGGATGTGGATGCCATGGGCACCCTGCGTATTCTTGAGGCTATCCGCCTGCTCGGACTCGAGAAGAAAACCCGTTTCTACCAGGCTTCTACCTCTGAGCTCTACGGCCTAGTGCAGGAAACGCCTCAAAAGGAAACCACGCCTTTTTACCCGCGTTCGCCGTATGCGGTGGCCAAGCTTTACGCCTACTGGATCGTGGTCAATTACCGCGAAGCCTATGGCATGCATGCCTGCAACGGCATTCTCTTCAACCATGAATCACCGCGCCGTGGCGAGACGTTCGTGACCCGCAAGATCACACGCGGCCTGGCAAACATTGCCCAAGGCCTTGAGCAGTGCCTATACATGGGCAATATGGATGCCTTGCGCGACTGGGGCCACGCCAAGGACTACGTCCGCATGCAGTGGATGATGCTGCAACAGGACGTCCCTGAAGACTTCGTGATTGCAACCGGTGTGCAGTACTCCGTGCGTGACTTCATTCGCTGGTCTGCTGCCGAACTCGGCTTGACCTTGCGCTTTGAAGGCACCGGCGTGGACGAACGC
This sequence comes from Pseudomonas sp. ArH3a, assembly GCF_022648765.1. NCBI lineage: Bacteria > Pseudomonadati > Pseudomonadota > Gammaproteobacteria > Pseudomonadales > Pseudomonadaceae > Pseudomonas > Pseudomonas sp. ArH3a. Next base: position 2,216,455 of record NZ_CP080330.1, on the reverse strand, counting down.
GGCATTATTGAATCCATCACCGGCGACAAGGCTCCAGCACTCAAGGTGGGCGACACCCTGGTGCGTGTCGACCCACGCTACTTCCGCCCGGCAGAAGTTGAAACCTTGCTGGGTGATCCAACCAAGGCAAAAACCAAGCTGGGTTGGGTGCCGGAAATCACCGCCCAGGAAATGTGCGCCGAGATGGTTCGCGAAGACCTGAAGGTTGCCCAGCGCCATGCGTTGCTGAAGAACCATGGTTACGATTTGCCGGTGTCGCTGGAGAACTAGGATGTCACGCCAATTGAGCGAGTGTGTTTTTGTTGCCGGCCATAAGGGGATGGTCGGCTCGGCCATTGTGCGACGCCTGCAAGCCTTGGGTTACACCAATATTGTGACCCGCGACAGGGCTCAATTGAATCTGCTGGATCAGCATTCGGTCGCGACGTTCTTTGCCGAAAACAAGATTGAGCAGGTCTACATGGCGGCGGCCAAGGTAGGTGGCATTCATGCCAATAACACTTACCCGGCAGAGTTCATCTACGAAAACCTGATGATGCAGGCGAACCTCGTCCACGCTGCGCACCAAAACAATGTGCAGAAAATGCTGTTCCTGGGATCGTCGTGCATTTACCCGATCAAGGTCCAGCAACCGATGGCCGAGGAGGCTTTGCTCACGGGTGTGCTTGAGCCGACCAATGAGCCGTACGCGATTGCGAAGATTGCCGGGATCAAGCTGTGCGAAAGCTACAACCGTCAGTATGGGCGTGATTACCGTAGCGCCATGCCGACCAACCTGTATGGTCCGAATGACAATTTTCACCCGGAAAATTCCCATGTCATTCCGGCCCTTCTGCGCCGTTTCCACGATGCAGTCGAGCAGGGTGTAGAGGAAGTGGTTATCTGGGGCAGTGGCGCCCCCATGCGCGAGTTCCTGCATGTCGATGATATGGCCAGTGCGTCAGTGCATATCATGGAGTTGGATCAGGAGCAGTATGGCGCCCATACCCAACCCATGCTCTCTCACATCAATGTCGGCACCGGTAAAGATTGCACCATCCGGGAATTGGCTCAAACCATTGCCAAGGTCACAGGGTTCAAAGGCCGCCTGGGCTTTGATGCGAGCAAGCCGGACGGTCCGCCCCGAAAACTGATGGACGTATCGCGCCTGGAACAACTGGGATGGCACGCCACTATCAGCCTGGAAGATGGGCTGCGTGATGCTTACGCCTGGTTTTCCGAGAATGCCTTGCACGCGCGCTCGCGCTAGCTGCAAGGCGCATGGCATGGCCCCACTGGGGCCATCGCCAAGCGCCCTCCCCTCCATCAGATAGTCATCACGATTTTCTTTTCTGCAGGTAGCAACCTCATCCCGCCGGGGCATTCCCGGTTGAGGCTTAGTCGGTACTTATGATCAGACACCTAATCAACATTATTCTTTCGCTCCTTCCACCCTCTCGACTGTTTGCCGCCCGAGCCGCTTTATTGCGCTTTGCGGGCGTCGAATTGCAGTCGAATGTGAAATTTTGCGGACGAGGATGGATCTACGGTCGGGGCCGCCTGATCATCGCCGAAGGAACCTGGCTCAGTCCAGGGGCGGTCTTTCATACCCATCAGGAGGCTGATATTCAAATCGGCTCCCGATGCGACTTTGGGCCGGGCGTTGAATTTGTCACAGGCAGTCATGAAATCGGCACGGGAGAACGCCGTGCAGGCCAAGGTACGGCACGCACTATCGTGGTGGGCGACGGCTGCTGGGTGGGAGCCAAAAGCATCATCTTGGGGGGCGTCACCATCGGCGACGGCGCCATTATTGCAGCAGGTGCCGTGGTGACGCGTGATGTGCCTGCTCATACGCTGGTTGCCGGCGTGCCAGCTGTCGTGAAGAGACAGCTGACATGAAGCGGCCTTTAGTCTTAGTGGTATGCAACGCACTGGATGACAAAACTCGCCTTGAACGAGGCATTGTCAGTGATAGCCCGGCAGCCTCGCGCAAAGTGCTTATGCTTTGCCAGGCACTGCGCGAAGCAGGCGCACGCCCCTGCATCCTGAGTTTGGGCCGAGGCCGCGCCAACGGGTCTTTTACTTATTTCCCGCGATTTGTGAGGCGAGTAGCTGGCGTGCCGGTGGTTTACGCGCCGTTTTCACACGTTCGGTTTTTCTCCCAGTTTCTTTCGCTGTTCTTTCTGATCGGAGCGCTGCTTCGGCTCTCGTCCAACCAGAAAAAAGCAGTGATTTTCTACAACCGCATGAGCGCCTACCTGCCTCTTCTGCTGACAGCGTCGGCGACAGGCTACAAACGTTTTCTCGACCTTGAGGATGGAGAAGTAGCGGGCCAAAACAGTGGCCGTCTGAAAGCACTGCTGGGCCGCTCGATCACCTGGCTATATGACCGTTTGTGTCCGGACGGCGCATTGCTGGCGTGCAGCGCGTTAGAGGATATGACCCGCATTCGCCCTGTACATTGTTATTACGGGTCGACCTCCACAAAGGCATTCGACGTAAAGTCGAGTAGCAGCCCCCTGTCGATTCTGATGGCCGGAACACTCAATACGGACACAGGTGCAGACCTGCTGATTGAAACGATCCGTCTGCTACGACAAGAACCCGGCGACTGGGTGCACAAACTGCAATTCGAAGTAACCGGCAAAGGCGAAGCGCTCGACGCCCTCCAGGCTCTGGCCATTGAAAATGCCCCCCCCAACGTTACAGTGCATGGCCGCACAACTGATGCGCAGTACGCAGAAGTACTTAATCGATGCCGTGTGGGGCTGGCACTCAAACCTGTAGGCGGGCCGTTGGCTGACACGACGTTCCCCTCCAAGGTCATTGAGTTTGCCGAGGCAGGCCTGCTGGTTCTGAGTACGGACATAAGCGATGTACGCAAGGTATTAGGTTCCGGCGCTCTGTACCTGACGCGCAATGACCCAAAAGAACTGGCGGAGCTGCTCCGCAACATCGTCGAGCAGCCCGAAGCCATGCAGGCCCGTACTCTCCAGGGCCAGCAAGCCGTTATTGCTCGATGCGCACCGCAACTGGCCGGTGAAGCGGTATTCGGTTTTATTTTTGGTGGGCGACCATGACAAAACAACCCATGTTCGTTACCTGGCAACCCGTACTGACAGATCATCAGGCGTTCACTTACGAGGCACTCGCTCAACAGGCCGGCGTACCGGTGCTAGCCTACGTATTGACGATGGAGGATGCGACCCGCCGCGCTCAAGGCTGGCAAGACACCCAGGTCGAATCGATCGAACGCCGCCTGATACCGTCGCATGGCGGGCTTGCCTACTGCCTCCAAAAAATGCGCGAGCACCGGCACGACGTACACGTGTTCGGCAGTGCATTCCAAAACACCAGAATGCTGTACTGCCTGTTGCTGGCACTGGTATTTCGTGTCGAGTTTTATATTGTCTCAGAGCCCTATTCCCCGATCGCCCAAGGCTACTTCAGCGATGGACGAATGACGCTGCAAAAACTCAAGGCGATGCTGCGGCCGTGCCTTTACAAGACCTACATGACCTTGCTGAAGCGACGCATGTCCGGGGTGTTTTCGATCTCTTCGAAAGCAGTCTCGCAATATTCAGATTCGGGGGTTGCTAAAAACAAATTGTTCCCATTCGGCTACTTTATTCCCTCTCTTGAAAGCGCCCCACCAAGCACCTCGCAAACGCGCGAAGACGGCCAACCGTTGAGAGTGGTTTTTGTTGGGGCACTGATTACACGCAAAGGCCTGGACCTGCTGATAGAGGCCGTCACGCGCTCAAAAGCAGCTGTCACGCTAGATGTCTACGGGCCTGGAGATCCTTCATCATTTGTCTTTGATAACGATAGAACCCGTTACCAGGGCACCATTGCATTCGGCAGTACGCAAAAAATCGTCTCCACCTACGATGTGCTTGTTTTGCCGAGTCGCTATGACGGATGGGGAGTTGTGGTGAATGAGGCCCTGTGCGCGGGTGTTCCGGTGATTTGCAGCGATAAGGTAGGCGCTCGTGTGCTGGTTGAGAAATTTGCTGCGGGTGCGGTCTACGATGCCGAGAGCCCGGACGCACTTGAATCGATCATCACTGCATTAGCTTCCGAGCCCGAACGCCTGCTCGCGATGCGCGCCGCCACGCGACATGCCGCCGAAGCCATCCAGCCAAACGTCGCGGCCAGTTACATGCTGGCGGTGCTTCGCGCAAAACCTGGGGACAAAGCCACCATCGCTTCCCCCTGGTATCCGGAATAATCATCCCATGAGCCAAGATTCTGTTCGCCTGCACCTGACCAACATCGCAGGCCTGGGCGCAGTGCAATTGCTCAAGTCATTGCTACCGGCCTTGGAGCGCAACAAGCGCGTGCGTATTGTTGAAGCCTATTTGCCCGACAGGGGAGATCTTGCGTCCTACCAAAGTGCGGACGGCTCGATAAAAGTAACGAGTTATCGGCGCTACCTTCCCAACGCCCTTTCGCGCCTGGTGGAATGCCTCTATCTCGGCCGGCGTTTCAGTGGGGAGCCCCCCCTGCTGGTGATGGGCGACCTGCCCATTCGCTGCGCAGCTCGGCAAACGGTGTTCGTACAGAACTCTCACCTTTTGCGGCCGGAAAGATTCTCCTGGAGCGTTGGCGGTCTCAAGCTGGCGCTGCTCAGGTGGGTGTTTCGCTCAAACCTGCGGTACGCACAAGCGTTTATTGTGCAAACAACGTTGATGCGTGACGCTTTGATTGAGTCATACCCCTCACTGCGCTCACGGGTGCATGTCGTGCCTCAACCGGTACCTGTATGGCTGCTGAACTCCGATCTTCGCCGCACAGGGCGTGTGGGAGCTGCCGCCGGACCTTTACATATGATTTATCCGGCTGCGGGGTATCCCCACAAAAATCACAAGCTGCTCGCCGCCGTCAATAATATCAATATGACACAATGGCCCGTAGCGAAGCTCGATCTCACCCTCGAGGAAAAAAACAATCCTGCTCCCAGCCTTACAGGGTTACGTTGCGTGGGCATGCTGTCTGCGCAGAAGATGCTGCAGGCCTATAGCCAAGTGGATGCGCTACTGTTTCTCTCAACCGATGAGAGCTATGGGTTTCCACTGGTGGAAGCGATGTTTGCAGGACTGCCGATCATCTGCCCGGATCTGCCTTACGCGCGAGTTTTGTGTGGTGACGGGGCGATATACTTTCGCGCAGATAACGCAGACTCGCTGAAAAATGCCGTAAACGAACTGCACGGAAGGCTCTCAGCCGGCTATTGGCCAGACTGGAGTGAGCAGTTGACAACGATCCCCAGGGACTGGGAGACCGTCGCGAAGACCATGCTGGACATCGCCGCTCAGCCTACCGCGGGCGCGACCAACGAATTGAATGCAAGGGAAGATTAAATGTTGATTCCGGTAATTATGGCCGGCGGCTCTGGCTCTCGCCTCTGGCCGCTTTCGCGTCAGCTCAACCCAAAGCAGTTCCTCTGCCTGGCTGACAGCGAGCTGTCCATGTTGCAGGCTACGATCAAGCGTCTGGACGGCCTTGATGTCGCCGTACCACGCTTGATTTGCAATGAAGAACATCGATTTCTGGCAGCCGAGCAACTTCGGCGCCTGGGACTGGAAGACGCCAATATCCTTCTGGAACCAGTGGGCCGAAATACCGCGCCGGCCGTGGCCCTGGCAGCTTTGCAGGCGTGCGCTGATGAGCAGGATCCCTTACTGCTGGTGCTGGCAGCCGATCATCTGATCCAAGACGCCGAAGCATTCCAAGACTGCATCCGGCAAGCGTTACCCCTGGCTCATGCCGGGAAGCTGGTCACGTTTGGAATTGTGGCGACTCAACCGGAGACCGGTTACGGTTATATCGAAAAAGGTGAGAGTGTCGACGCCGGTGGTTTTCGCGTGGCACGCTTTGTAGAAAAGCCGAATGAGGAAACCGCTCGCACTTACCTGTCCAGCGGGAACTACCTCTGGAACAGCGGCATGTTCATGTTTCGAGCCAGTCGTTACTTGGAAGAGCTGGAAAAATTTCGTCCAGACATCCTCGCCGCTTGCCGCAGTGCTATCGCCCTAGGCACGCAGGATATGCACTTTACCCGTGTCGGCAAAGAGGCTTTTGCAAACTGCCCGGCCGAGTCGATCGACTACGCCGTGATGGAGCAAACCGCTGATGCAGTGGTAGTACCGCTGGATGCGGGCTGGAGCGATATCGGCTCGTGGGCGGCACTGTGGGAGGTCGGTAGCAAGGATGCGCAAGGCAACGTTTGTCACGGCGACGTACTGATCGAGCAGACAAATAATACGTTCGTACACTCGCATAGTCGCTTGGTCAGCACTGTAGGCGTCAACGACCTAGTGATAGTTGAAACCAAAGACGCCGTTCTGGTGGCCCATAAAAGCCAAGTGCAGAACGTGAAGAAAATCGTTGATCGACTCAAAAGTGAAGGCCGTTGTGAGTCACTGGATCATCGCGAAGTCTATCGTCCGTGGGGTATGTATGACTCGATTGATAACGGCAGTCGGTATCAGGTCAAACGCATCACCGTTAATCCTGGCGCACGACTCTCGTTGCAAATGCACCACCACCGAGCCGAGCACTGGATCGTTGTGAGTGGCACTGCGAAAGTCACCAACGGTGACAAAACCTACCTGGTGACTGAAAACCAATCCACGTACATTCCCATTGGCCAAGTCCACACTCTGGAGAATCCTGGCGTTATTCCACTGGAACTGATTGAAGTGCAATCCGGCTCCTATCTCGGCGAAGACGATATCGTACGCTTTGAAGACCTGTACGGTCGCACATAAGAGGTTGTCTTGAAGGTATCAATTATTACGGTCTGCTATAACAGCGCCGGTACGATTCGAGACACGATAGAGTCCGTTTTTTTACAAGACCACAACAACATAGAATACATTCTGGTGGACGGGGGCTCTAAAGATGGCACTCAGGCGATTATCGAGTCTTATGGTGATCGCATCAGCCGCTTTGTCAGCGAGCCGGACAAAGGGCTCTATGACGCGATGAATAAGGGTGTAGCCCTGGCCACAGGTGATGTCATTGGGATTCTGAACTCCGATGACTTTTATGAAAGCGCCACCAGCGTTTCTGCTGTGGTGGAAGCCTTCGAGCGCCGCCCGGAAAGTGATGCAGTGTTCGGCGACGTTGTGTTTGTGGACGATCCCGACCTGCAAACAGTGACACGCTTTTACCGCGGCAATCGGTTCGCCCCCTGGAAAATGCGTTTTGGATGGATGCCGCCTCATCCGGCGACATACATTCGCAAGTCGGCTTACCATAAAGTCGGCTCATACTCTTTGAAGTACAAGATTTCCGCGGACTTTGAGTTCTTTGTCAGGCTTTTCATGGTGCACCGCCTCAAGTACTCGTACCTCGATAAGGTATTGGTACGCATGCGATCGGGAGGCGCGAGCACGGCAGGATTTAAGAGCAGCCTGAGACTGAACATGGAGATTGTGGACGCTTGCCGCACAAACGGCATCTGCACCAACCTACCCATGCTTTTACTCAAGTTACCGTTCAAACTTTATGAGTTGCGTAAGCGCCCTAAAGATAACGCCTGATCATCGGGCTGGCCTGTCAGCAGCGCGCGCCGTGTGTGCGCCTGCTGGCTAGTCGACAGCAGTCTACCGCTAAGGGCGGGGCTGAGAGGGACTCAACCTAACTAGACAGACTGCTTACGGCGCACCTTACACCCTACCAGCACCCCAAGAACCGGACCTATCAACATCCCGGCAATCAATGCCAGCGTAACAAACACCGCTACCGGCCATTGCCCTGTAGTCCACCCCAGGAAGGACAATGCCACTCCCTGCTGGTTTTCAAGCACAAACGCCAACACCGCCAAAACAGCGAGAAGAGCGACTAACACCAGCAAAACGCGCTTGATCCCACGCATAACTTACTCCTACCCCAAAACCACTCAGACGCCTTCTTCCTCGTCTTCGTTCACTCGATCCCGCAACTCCTTGCCCGGCTTGAAGTGCGGCACAAACTTGCCGTCGAGGCTGACGGACTGCCCGGTTTTCGGGTTACGGCCCACACGCGGTGCGCGGTAGTGCAAGGAAAAGCTACCAAAGCCCCGGATCTCGATTCGATCCCCAGTGGCCAAGCATTGGGACATTTGCTCAAGCATGGTCTTGATAGCCAGCTCTACATCCTTGGATGAAAGCAGCCCTTGATGGGTGACAATTCGTTCGATTAACTCCGACTTCGTCATATTTTTCCCTTCTTTTTCAAGCAGCTAGGAAAAGCGCTTCAGAGGTTTTAGCATGACTTGGTGAATTTGAACAGCCCACACCCTAACTTATCTGCAGGTTCGTTTTACGCCCATAAAAAGTGCCAGCGCCCTCATTTGCAGATCACCAGCATCGTGCGGGTCACCGCGCCAGCCGGGTTCCAGCCAAACAGATAGTCACCCTCTTCATCCTTGGCGTCGCTGGAACGAGCTACAACCTTGTAGCCCTGCATCTTGCACTCGCGGGCAGCACGCTTCTCACACTTCTCCCAATTGGAGCCAAGCCCTGAACAGTCAATCTCGATGCCGCTGACGCCGTGCCTGGCGTGAGTCTTGGCACTGGTGGAGCAGCCAGCAAGCAGCATCATTGAGAAAACGACAATAAACCTGTTCATTCAAATCCTTATTGAAGCAACAACACGAAATAGCGCGTATGAAAACTATAGTCAGTTCTGACACCCCGCTGTAAGACTTGGTTCGAGGTTGTTGATTCAACAAATTTCAGGCACAAAAAAGGGCGACCGAAGTCGCCCTTTTTCTATGGTCTGACAGAACTTAGTTCTGTTTTTCCATCTGTGCACGCAGCAGGTCGCCCAGAGTGGTAGGACCAGCAGAAGGCTCAGACGAAGCTGGCTTATCGCGCAGGCTTTGAATGGCTTCTTTCTCTTCGATCTCGTCTTTCGACTTGATGGAGAGCTGGATTACGCGGCTCTTACGGTCAACGCTGATGATCTTGGCTTCTACTTCCTGGCCTTCTTTCAGAACGTTACGCGCGTCTTCAACGCGGTCACGGCTGATTTCGGAGGCTTTCAGAGTCGCTTCGATATCGTCGGCCAGAGTGATGATGGCGCCTTTGGCGTCAACTTCTTTCACGATGCCTTTAACGATTGCGCCTTTGTCGTTCTCTTGAACGTACTCGGAGAACGGATCGCTTTCCAGCTGCTTGATACCCAGGGAGATGCGCTCGCGCTCTGGGTCAACCGACAGGATAACGGTGTCCAGCTCGTCGCCCTTCTTGAAACGACGAACAGCTTCTTCGCCAACTTCGTTCCAGGAGATGTCGGACAGGTGAACCAGGCCGTCGATGCCGCCATCCAGACCAATGAAGATACCGAAATCGGTGATCGACTTGATGGTACCGGAGATTTTATCGCCCTTGTTGAACTGGCCAGAGAAATCTTCCCATGGGTTAGATTTGCACTGCTTGATGCCCAGGGAGATACGACGACGCTCTTCGTCGATGTCCAGAACCATAACTTCCACTTCGTCGCCGACTTGTACGACTTTCGAAGGGTGGATGTTTTTGTTGGTCCAGTCCATTTCGGAAACGTGTACCAGGCCTTCCACGCCTTCTTCCAGCTCTGCGAAGCAGCCGTAGTCGGTCAGGTTGGTAACACGCGCGGTTACGCGAGTGCTTTCTGGGTAACGAGCTTTGATAGCAACCCATGGATCTTCGCCCAGCTGCTTCAAGCCCAGGGAAACGCGGTTACGCTCACGATCGTACTTCAGAACCTTGACATCGATCTCGTCGCCAACGTTGACGATTTCGGAAGGATGCTTGATACGCTTCCAAGCCATGTCGGTAATGTGCAGCAGGCCATCGACGCCACCCAGATCGACGAATGCGCCGTAATCGGTGAGGTTCTTGACGATACCTTTGACTTGTTGGCCTTCCTGCAGGGATTCCAGCAGAGCTTCACGCTCGGCGGAGTTCTCTGCTTCCAGCACGCTGCGACGGGAAACGACAACGTTGTTGCGCTTCTGGTCGAGCTTGATGACCTTGAATTCGAGTTCTTTGCCTTCCAAGTGCGTGGTGTCGCGCACTGGACGAACGTCGACCAAAGAACCTGGCAGGAACGCACGGATGCCGTTAACGTCGACAGTGAAGCCGCCTTTAACCTTACCGTTGATAACGCCCTTGACCACTTCTTCAGCTGCGAAGGCTGCTTCGAGAACAATCCAGCATTCAGCGCGCTTGGCTTTTTCACGGGACAGCTTGGTTTCACCGAAACCGTCTTCAACCGAGTCCAGAGCAACGTGAACTTCGTCACCGACATTGATAGTCAGGTCGCCAGCATCGTTGTAGAACTGTTCCAGCGGGATCAGAGCTTCAGACTTCAGACCAGCGTGAACGGTTACCCAGCGAGCTTGGTAATCGATATCAACGATAACACCGGTGATGATGGAGCCAGCCTGAAGGTTCAGGGTTTTTAGGCTTTCTTCAAAGAGTTCCGCAAAGCTTTCGCTCATTTTAATTCCTGTTGATAAGGGCGAAGAATACGCCCATCTCCACACCCCAGACGGTGTGGGTTAGTTTCAATTAGAAGAAGCACCGCAGGACTATGACTGGTCCCCTGCAGCCTTCTTGGTCACCCGGCGATATCGCGAATGGCGATTTCACTCAAGATGCGTTCCAGCACCTGCTCGATGGACAACTCCGTGGAATCCAGCTGTATGGCGTCAGCCGCCGGCTTAAGCGGGGCTACCGCACGCTGGGTATCACGCTCATCGCGTGCACGGATCTCATCTAGCAGACTCGACAGACTAACACCATCGACTTTTCCCTTCAACTGCAAGTAACGGCGGCGAGCCCGTTCCTCGGCGCTGGCGGTCAGGAAAATCTTCAGCGGCGCTTCCGGAAACACCACGGTGCCCATGTCACGACCATCGGCGACAAGGCCCGGCGGCTCCTGAAAAGCCCGCTGACGCTGCAGCAATGCGTCACGCACGGCCGGCAGCGCGGCAACCTGCGAAGCCCAGGAACCGACTTGTTCGTTGCGCAGGTCATCGGTGACGTCATCGCCTTCAAGGATGATGCGCTGCGGATGACCTTCCGTCGCGCCGACGAACTGCACATCCAGGTGCGCCGCCAGCAGCTTCAGGGATTCTTCGTTGGTCAGGTCGACGCCATGGTTGCGTGCGGCAAACGCCAGCACGCGGTACAGCGCGCCGGAATCGAGCAGGCACCAGCCCAGGCGCTTGGCCAGAATGCCGGCGATGGTGCCTTTGCCCGAGCCGCTTGGCCCGTCGATGGTAATCACCGGTGCTTTGATATTCACAATTGAGCCTCTTGGGCAACACGGATGCCGACGTGGGCACACAGTGTAAGAAAATTCGGAAAAGATGTAGCTACATTGGCGCAGTCACGAATACGAATCGGCGCAGTAGCCCGTAAGGACGCCACGCTGAAGGCCATGGCAATCCGGTGGTCGCCATGGGCATGCACGTCGCCCCCGCCTATCAGGCCCCCGTCAATGATAATCCCATCAGGTGTCGGTTCACACTTCACGCCCAATGCCAACAGACCGTCGGCCATGACCTGAATACGGTCGGACTCTTTCACGCGCAACTCTGCAGCGCCGCGCAATACAGTGCGGCCCTCAGCGCAGGCCGCCGCGACGAACAACACCGGGAACTCATCAATAGCCAGCGACACCAACGCGTCAGGAATCTCGATGCCCTTCAGCGCAGCAGCACGCACGCGCAGGTCCGCAACCGGTTCACCGCCGACCTCACGCAGGTTTTCCAGGGTGATATCCGCGCCCATCAGCCGCAGGATATCGATCACCCCGGTACGTGTCGGGTTGACCCCCACATGCTCCAGCAACAACTCGGAGCCTTCGGCAATCGACGCCGCCACCAAGAAGAATGCAGAAGAAGAAATATCCCCCGGCACCTCAATATGCGTGGCGGTCAATGCATGGCCCGACTCGATCGACGCCGTAGCGCCCTGCACCTGCACCGGGTACCCGAAGCCGCGCAGCATTCGCTCGGTATGATCACGGGTCGGGGCCGGCTCAGTCACCGAGGTTTTACCCTCGGCGTACAAACCTGCCAGCAACAGGCAGGATTTGACCTGCGCACTGGCCATCGGCAGCGTATAGGTCAGCCCCTTCAATGCCTGGCCACCGCGAATGGTCAACGGCGGGTGCCCTTGCGGCCCGGTCTCGATCACGGCTCCCATTTCCCGCAGCGGCGTGACCACGCGGCTCATTGGGCGCTTGGACAGTGAAGCATCACCGGTCAAGACACTGTCGAAGCTCTGCGCCGCCAGCAACCCGGACAGCAGGCGCATGGACGTCCCGGAGTTACCCAGGTAAATCGGCCCCGGCGCTGGTTTCAAGCCATGCAAGCCAACGCCATGAATGGTCACGCGCCCATGGTGCGGCCCTTCAATCACCACGCCCATGTCACGAAACGCCTGCAAGGTTGCCAGGGCATCTTCACCTTCAAGAAAACCTTCAACCTCGGTCACGCCATCGGCCAATGAACCAAGCATGATCGAGCGATGGGAGATCGACTTGTCGCCCGGCATCCGAATCTGCCCGCTCAAGCGGCCACCCGGGTTGGCGAGAAAGGTCAGCTCATCGGCGTTCACGGCAGTTTCCATGTAGGCCCGGCGAGCCAGGATCTTGCTGAAATGCTCACGCGCCACCCTTGCACGGGTGAAAACGCCCAGTAATTGATGGCCGTCCCCGGCATCCACCGCGTCGCGCAAGGCGTCGAGGTCACTGCGGAAGGTGTCCAGGGTGCGCAATACCGCCTCGCGATTGGCAAGGAAGATGTCGTGCCACATCACCGGGTCGCTGCCGGCAATGCGCGTGAAATCGCGGAAGCCACCGGCGGCGTAGCGGAAAATGTCGAGGTTTTCGTTACGCTTGGCCAAAGAATCAACTAGACCAAACGCCAGCAGATGCGGCAAATGACTGGTCGCCGCCAGCACTTCGTCGTGGCGCTCGACCTGCATATGCTCGACATCCGCGCCCAGCTCGCGCCACAGCCGATCAACCACAGCCAACGCCGCCGGATCGGTTTGCTCAAGTGGCGTCAGGATCACCTTATGGCGGCGGAACAGCTGCGCATTGGACGCCTCCACCCCACTCTGCTCGGAACCGGCAATCGGGTGGCCCGGCACAAAACGCACCGGCATGCCGCCAAACGCGAGTTGTGCCGCGCGCACCACATTACCTTTGGCACTGCCGACGTCCGTCAGGATCGCCTGGCCCAAGTCCATCTCGGCCAGCAAAGCCAGCAGCTTCTCCATGGCCAGAATCGGCACAGCGAGCTGGATCACATCCGCGCCCTGGCATGCGAGCGCCAGGTCAGCTTCACAGCGATCCACCACGCCCAACTCAACCGCCAACTTGCGCGATTGTGGGTCCAGGTCCACACCGACCACTTCGCCGCACAACCCGCTTTCACGCAGGCCTTTGGCAAAGGAGCCGCCGATCAACCCCAGACCGACCACCACCAAGCGACCGATCATAGGCACAGCAGGTTGCAATGCAGTGACATCAACCACGAGCCAGAACCTTGGCCAACGCCTCCAGGAAGCGGCTGTTTTCCGCCGGCAAACCGATGGTGATACGCAGGTGGTTCGGCATGCCGTAGTTGGCCACCGGGCGCACAATCACGCCTTCGCGCAGCAGGCCCTGAAAGACCGGCGCAGCCGGTTGACCAAGGTCGACGCAAATGAAGTTGCCCTTGGACGGAATCCAGCCCAAGCCCAACTCACGGAAGCCTTCCTGCAGTTGCAGCATGCCGCTTTCGTTGATGCGACGGCCTTCTTCCAGGTATTCGGCATCCTTCACCGCCGCACAGGCCGCCGCCAGGGCGAGGCTGTTGACGTTGAACGGTTGGCGCACGCGGTTCAGCACATCGGCCACCACCGCCGTGGACAGGCCGTAACCCACCCGCAGCGAGGCCAGGCCATAGGCCTTGGAGAACGTACGCGACACCAGCAGGTTCGGGTAAGCCGCGAGGAAATCCAGGCCGTCCGGCAGGTCGCTGCCTTCGGCGTACTCGATGTAGGCCTCGTCCAGCACTACCAGCACGTGCTCCGGTACGTCTTGCAGAAAGTCGTTCAACGCCTGCGCATCGAACCAGGTGCCGGTCGGGTTGTTAGGGTTGGCGATAAACACCACACGGGTCTGGGCGTCGATGGCCGCCAGCATGGCCGGCAGGTCATGCCCCCAATCCTTGGCCGGAATAACGCGCGCGTCAGCACCCACCGCCTGAGTGACAATCGGATAGACGGCAAACGCGTGCTCGCTGAACACCGCATTCAAGCCAGGCGCGAGGTAGGCGCGGCCGACCAACTCAAGAATGTCGTTGGAACCGTTACCCAAGGTCACTTGGTTCAGCTCGACCCGGCAGTTTTCCGCCAGCAGGGACTTGAGGGCAAAACCGTTACCGTCCGGATAGCGGGTCAGCTCAGCCAGCGCTTCACGAATCGCCGCCAACACCTTGGGGCTTGGGCCCAGCGGGTTTTCGTTGCTGGCCAGCTTTACGATCTTCGACGGGTCCAGGTTCAACTCACGCGCCAGCTCGTCCACAGGCTTGCCTGGAACGTAAGGCGACAGTTGTTGCACGCCCGGCTGAGCCAGGGCGAGGAAGTTGCCACTCATGTTAAAGCCTCACAAAACCGCTTTCGGGTAAGAGCCCAGCACCTTGAGTGCTACGGCTTCCTGACTGATTTTCTCCAGCACACCTTTAACCAGTGGGTCGCGGTGATGGCCGATGAAGTCGATAAAGAACACATAAGTCCATTTACCGCTGCGCGAAGGGCGCGTCTCGATTCGCGTCAGGTCAATCCCGTTGTCGTGGAACGGCACCAGCAGCTCATGCAGCGCGCCGGGCTTGTTGCTCATGGAGACGATGATCGAAGTCTTGTCGTCGCCGGTCGGCGGCACTTCCTGACTGCCGATCATCAAGAAGCGCGTGGAGTTGTCCGGGCGGTCCTCGATTTTCTCGGCCAGACGCGTCAGGCCGTACAGGCCAGCGGCCATATCGCCGGCAATCGCCGCCGAATTCCACTCACCCTTGACCCGCTTGGCCGCTTCGGCGTTGCTGGACACCGCCACGCGCTCGACATTCGGGTAATGGGCGTCCAGCCACTTGCGGCACTGGGCCAGGGACTGAGCGTGGGAGTAGATACGGCTGATGCTGTCGGTCTTGGTGTTCTCGCCCACCAGCAAGTGGTGGTGGATACGCAGCTCAACTTCACCGCAGATCACCATGTCGTGCTCAAGGAAGCTGTCCAGCGTGTGGTTGACCGCGCCTTCAGTGGAGTTCTCCACCGGCACCACGCCAAAGTTCACCGCACCAGCGGCCACTTCACGAAACACTTCGTCGATCGCCGCCATCGGCTTGCTGATCACGGCGTGGCCGAAGTGCTTCATGGCTGCTGCTTGGGTGAAGGTGCCCTCAGGGCCGAGGTAAGCCACTTTCAGCGGCTGCTCCAGTGCCAGGCACGAAGACATGATTTCACGGAACAACCGCGCCATCTCTTCGTTGCCCAGCGGGCCCTGGTTGCGCTCCATGACGCGCTTGAGCACCTGGGCTTCGCGCTCAGGCCGGTAGAATACCGGCACTTCGCCTTCCGCCAGAGACGCCATCTTCACTCGTGCAACTTCCTGGGCGCACCGCGCGCGCTCACTGATCAGCTCCAGGACTTTCTCGTCCAGGCTGTCAATGCGTACGCGCAGAGCTTTGAGTTCTTGCTCAGACATTAGCCGTGTTCCTTTTCGAACTCTGCCATGTAGGCCACCAGCGCCTTGATGGCGTTGATGTCGACAGCGTTGTAGATGGAGGCGCGCATGCCACCTACCGAACGGTGGCCCTTGAGGTTCAGCAGGCCACGTGCGTCGGCACCGGCCAGGAATGGCTTGTCCAGACGATCATCAGCCAGACGGAACGGCACGTTCATCCACGAGCGGTCGGTCAGGTTGATCGGGTTGCTGTACAGGCCGCTGGCGTCGATGAAGTCGTACAGGGTGCGCTTCTTCTCTTCGTTGAGCTTGCCCATGGCGGCGACACCGCCCTGCTCTTTGAGCCACTCGAACACCAGGCCCGACAGGTACCAGGCGAACGCCGGCGGGGTGTTGTACATCGAGCCATTATCGGCCGCGACCTTGTAGTTGAGCATGGTCGGGCACACCGATCGCGCGCGACCCAGCAGGTCTTCACGAACGATGTTGACCAGGATACCGCTGGGGCCGATGTTCTTCTGCGCGCCGGCGTAGATCATGCCGTACTGGGACACATCAATCGGGCGCGAGAGGATGTCCGAGGACATGTCGCACACCAGCGGCACATCACCCACTTGCGGCACCCAGTCGAATTCCAGGCCGCCGATGGTTTCGTTGGCTACGTAGTGAACGTAGGCAGCATCCTTCGACAGCTTCCATTCGTTCTGACCGGGAATGGCGAAGTAGTCGTAAGGCTTGGCGGTGCCGGCTACATTGACGTGACCATAGCGCGAGGCCTCTTCAATCGCCTTCTGCCCCCAGATACCGGTGTCGATATAGTCGGCGGTGCCGTCTTCCGGCAGCAGGTTCAGCGGGATCTGGGCGAACTGCTGGCTCGCGCCGCCCTGCAGGAACAGCACTTTGTAGTTGGAGGGGATGCCCAGCAAGTCGCGCAGATCCTGCTCGGCCTTGGTGGCGATGGACACGAACTCATCGCTGCGATGGCTCATTTCCATCACAGAGAGGCCTTTTCCATGCCAGTCGAGGAGTTCACCCTGCGCGCGCTGCAGGACTGCTTCAGGAAGCGCCGCGGGACCGGCACAGAAGTTATAGGCTCTCTTGCTCACATCCAATCTCACTCTGATCTGGTTGGGGCTGCAATCATGTTCGGCAACAACCTTTATCTGAAGCAAACCCATGCGGGAGTTGGCTTGCCTGCGATACAGGCACCTCGGTAGTTCAACGGGTACCGCGGTGATGCTATCGCAGGCAAGCCAGCTCCCACAGGGAACGGCTCCAGACAAAAGCCAAGTATTTCAAAGGGGACAAACAACAAGGGGGCGAATCTTCATCCGCCCCCTGTGTGTCCGCTTATTCCTGCGGTTCTTCGTCGTCTGCGGCAGCATCGAGGGTTGGCTCGTCGACGTGGTCATCGCCGGTTGCGATCACCTCGCCGTCAAACACTTCACCTTCTTCCAGCTCTTCGCCTTCGACTTCGGACGGTTCCTGCACACGCTCCAGGCCGACCAGTTTTTCGTCCTTGGCCAGCTTGATCAGCGTCACGCCTTGGGTGTTGCGACCCAGGCTCGACACTTCAGCCACACGGGTACGTACCAGGGTGCCCTGGTCGGAAATCAGCATGATTTCCTCGCCATCGAGCACCTGGACCGCGCCGACCAGACGGCCGTTGCGATCGTTGCTGACCATAGCGATAACGCCCTGGCCGCCACGCTTGTACTCCGGGAACTCGCTGATGGCAGTACGTTTGCCATAACCGCGCTCGGAAGCGGTGAGGATCTGGCTGCCTTCTTCCGGGATCAGCATCGAAATCAGCTTCTGCCCTTCCGGCAGACGCATGCCGCGCACACCGCGAGCGGTACGGCCCATGGCACGCACGTCGGATTCCTTGAAGCGAGTCACTTTGCCGCCGTCGGAGAACAGCATGACTTCACGCTCGCCATCGGTGATGGCAGCGGAGATCAGTACGTCGCCTTCATCCAGCTCCAGGGCGATCAGGCCCACGCTGCGCTGACGGCTGAAGGATTCCAGCGGAGTCTTCTTCACGGTGCCTTTGGCGGTCGCCATGAAGATGAAGTGACCCTCGGTGTATTCGTCAACCGGCAACATGGTGGTGATGTATTCATCACTGTCCAGCGGCAGCAGGTTAACCAGCGGGCGACCACGGGCGGCGCGCGAGGCTTCCGGGATTTCGTAGGTTTTCAGCCAGTACACTTTGCCTTTGCTGGAGAACAGCAACAGCGTGGTGTGGCTGTTGGCGACGAGCAGGTGAGCGATGTAGTCCTCATCCTTCACGCCAGTAGCCGACTTACCTTTACCGCCACGACGCTGAGCCTGGTACGCAGCCAACGGCTGGGTCTTGGCGTAGCCACCGTGGGAGATGGTCACCACACGCTCTTCTTCCGGGATCATGTCACCCAGGGTCAGGTCGAGACGGGCATCGAGGATTTCGGTGCGGCGCACGTCGCCGTACTCGGCACGGATCACTTCCAGTTCTTCGCGGATCACTTCCATCAGGCGCACAGCGCTGCTGAGGATGCGGATCAACTCGCCGATCTGGTTGAGGATCTCCTGGTACTCGGCCAGCAGCTTCTCGTGCTCCAGACCGGTCAGGCGGTGCAGACGCAGTTCCAGGATGGCCTGGGCCTGTTCCGGCGACAGGAAGTACTTGCCGTCGCGCAGACCGTATTGCGGGTCCAGGGTCTCCGGGCGGCACGAATCGGCACCGGCACGTTCAACCATCGCCACGACGGCGCTGGATTCCCACGGCATCTTGATCAGCGCTTCTTTAGCTTCCGACGGCGTCGGCGAAGCCTTGATCAGCGCGATAACCGGGTCGATGTTCGACAGCGCAACCGCCTGGCCTTCCAGGATGTGGCCGCGCTCGCGCGCTTTGCGCAGTTCGAACACGGTACGGCGGGTGACCACTTCGCGACGGTGACGCACGAAGGCTTCCAGCAGATCCTTGAGGTTCAGGATGCGCGGGCGGCCGTCGATCAGGGCAACCACGTTGATACCAAACACGCTTTGCAGCTGGGTCTGGGCGTAGAGGTTGTTGAGGATCACCTCAGGCACTTCGCCACGACGCAGCTCGATCACCACGCGCATACCGTCTTTGTCGGACTCGTCGCGCAGCTCGGTGATGCCTTCCAGCTTCTTCTCTTTAACCAGCTCGGCGATCTTCTCGATCAGACGCGCCTTGTTCAACTGGTATGGGAGTTCGGTGATGACGATCTGCTGGCGGCCACCGACCTTGTCGATGTCTTCGATCATCGAGCGGGCGCGCATGTAAATGCGGCCGCGACCGGTGCGATAGGCTTCGATGATGCCGGCGCGACCGTTGATGATCGCGGCGGTCGGGAAGTCCGGACCGGGGATGTATTGCATCAGCTCATCGATGGTCAGCTCAGGGTTGTCGATGAGCGCCAGGCAACCGTCGATGACTTCACCGAGGTTGTGCGGCGGGATGTTGGTGGCCATGCCCACGGCGATACCGCTGGAGCCGTTGACCAGCAGGTTGGGAATACGGGTTGGCATGACCGCCGGGATCATTTCGGTGCCGTCGTAGTTCGGCACCCAGTCCACGGTTTCTTTATGCAGGTCGGCCAGCAGCTCGTGCGCCAGCTTGGTCATGCGCACTTCGGTGTATCGCATGGCCGCGGCGTTGTCGCCGTCGACCGAACCGAAGTTACCCTGGCCGTCTACCAGCAGGTAGCGCAGGGAAAACGGCTGGGCCATCCGAACGATGGTGTCGTACACCGCAGTGTCGCCGTGAGGGTGATACTTACCGATCACGTCACCGACAACACGGGCAGATTTCTTGTACGGCTTGTTCCAGTCGTTACCCAGCTCGCTCATCGCGAACAGCACACGCCGGTGCACGGGCTTCAAGCCATCGCGCGCATCAGGCAGTGCCCGCCCGACAATTACGCTCATCGCGTAGTCGAGGTAGGACTGTTTCAGCTCGTCTTCGATATTGACCGGGAGGATTTCTTTGGCCAGTTCGCCCATGAGAAGCCTGATTCCTTTTTCGGGTGAAACCTCGTCACATCCTATGGGACGAACGAAGCTCGCCGCTGCCGGCAGAGTGCCTGACAACGACTTACGACAAATCAACGAGTTATGACACGGATCTGCACGTTATAGGCGGCCCCTTGAGGCAGCCCTGGAAACCGCCGGATGTTATCACAATCGCCGCCACGCACCTATCCCCCTGATGCGCATGGAGCATAGTAAGTTGACGGATGACAGGCTTGAAGGCGACGAGAGAGGCTCAGAGATAGGGTGGTGCTATTTTTCCGGGGCAGATGCGAGGGGTTTATTGACTTTTAAGGCCAATCGCGGGCAAGCCCGCTCCCACATGTTGATTTGTGAACACAGTGAGTGTGGGAGCTGGCTGGCCTGCGATGACGGTTCCACAGACAGCAAAGCCCTCAATGCAGGCGCTTACGGCACATCAACTTGGCCAGCTTGGCCGTATCCGGACGCTCAACAACGCCCTTTTCCGTGACGATCACATCAATCAGGTCGGCTGGCGTCACGTCAAATACCGGATTAAAAGCAGCCACCTCCAAGCGCTGCCCCATGACATCCAACAATTCACCGGGATCACGCTCTTCCAGCGCGACGTCATCGCCCGTTGCCATCATCAAATCCAGCGTCGAACTCGGCGCCACCACCATAAAACGCACGCCGTGGTGCATGGCGCACACGGCCAACTGGTAAGTGCCGATCTTGCTCACCACATCACCATTGGCGGCAATGCAGTCGGCACCGACAACCACCCAGGTCACCCCTTTGGTCTTGAGGATATGCGCGCCGGCCGAGTCAGTATTCACCGTGACCGGGATGCCCTCGCCCGCCAGCTCCCACGCCGTCAGCCGCGAACCTTGCAGCCAAGGCCGCGTTTCGTTGACGTAGACACGCTCGACCAAGCCTTCCAGGAAGGCCGCACGAATCACCCCGAGGGCCGTGCCGACACCGCCGGTCGCCAGTGCGCCAGTATTGCCATGGGTCAGGATCGCCTGGGGGTTGCCCTGGTGCTTGCGAATCCGCTCAAGACCCAGTTGGGCCATGACCACATTGGCTTCCCGGTCGCTTTCATGGATCCCAATGGCTTCGGCTTCCAGCGCCGCCAGCGGGTCGGCGTGCTTGCTGACGCGGTCCAGGCGATCACGCATGCGCTTCAAAGCCCAGAACAGGTTCGACGCCGTCGGACGGGTATCGGCCAATAGCGCGTAGCCTTCTTCCCACGCAGCCTGCCAGTCACCGCCTTCAGCCATGGATTCACGGGCGGCGAGCACCAGGCCATAGGCGGCGCTGATACCAATGGCCGAGGCGCCGCGCACTACCATCGTGCGTATGGCATCGGCTACTTCAGCCACAGTAGTGCAGGCAACCCAGGATTCCTGAGACGGCAAGGCACGCTGATCGAGCAGGTGCAGCGCGCCATCACGCCATTGGATGGCCTTCACTTTCTCTGCCGCTAACAGTCGGTCGCGCATCCCTTACCCCGCACTCATGAACAAAAGCCGCCGATTATAGCGATCCGCCAGCCTGGACGCTCGGGTATACTTCGCCCTTCTTTTATAGCTGCCCGGGAAGAAGCCTGCGATGACCTCCACTGCCGCCCCGCTCGACGTGTTGCTGCTGCCCACCTGGCTGGTACCTGTCGAACCTGCCGGCGTGGTGTTCAAGGAATACGGCCTGGGCATTCGCGATGGGCGCATCGCCTTTATCGGGCCACGGGCCGCCGCGCTGAAGCTTTCGGCCACCGAAGTGCGCGAGCTGCCGGGCATGCTGCTCAGCCCCGGTCTGATCAATGCCCACGGCCATGCGGCGATGAGCCTGTTCCGCGGGCTGGCCGATGATTTGCCGCTGATGACCTGGCTGGAAAAGCACATCTGGCCCGCCGAGGCCAAGTGGGTCGATGAAGCCTTCGTGCGCGACGGCACCGACCTGGCTATCGCCGAGCAGCTCAAGGGCGGCATCACGTGCTTTTCCGACATGTATTTCTACCCCAAGGTCGCCAGCGACTGCGTACACAACAGCGGCATGCGCGCGCAGATCGCGATTCCGATCCTCGACTTCCCGATTCCCGGCGCCAGCACGGCCGATGAGGCGATTCGCCAGGGTGTCGAGCTGTTCGGCGACCTCAAGCACCACCCACGTATCAAGATCACCTTCGGCCCGCACGCGCCCTACACCGTGTGCGATGAGAACCTGGAGAAGATCCGCATCATCGCCGAGGAGCTGGACGCGGCCATCCACATGCACGTGCATGAAACCGCTTTTGAAGTGCAGCAAGCCGTCGAGCAGACCGGTGAACGCCCCTTGGCGCGCTTGGGCCGCCTCGGCTTGCTCGGCCCGCGCTTCCAGGCCGTTCATATGACCCAAATCAGCGAGGACGACCTGGCTTTGCTGGTAGAAAGCAACACCAGCATCATCCATTGCCCGGAATCGAACCTGAAACTGGCCAGCGGCTTTTGCCCGGTGGAGCGTCTGTGGCAGGCTGGCGTCAATGTGGCGATCGGCACCGACGGCGCCGCCAGCAACAATGACCTGGACCTGTTGGGCGAAACCCGTACCGCCGCGATGCTGGCCAAGGCCGTCGCCGGCTCGGCCACCGCCCTGGATGCCCACCGTGCCCTGCGTATGGCCACGCTCAACGGCGCACGGGCCATGGGCCTGGAAAGCGAGATAGGCTCGCTGGAGGTCGGCAAGGCCGCCGATATCGTGGCCTTTGATCTTTCAGGGCTGGCGCAACAACCGATCTACGATCCGGTCTCACAGCTTATATATGCCACCGGACGCGATTGTGTGAAACACCTTTGGGTCGCCGGCAAGCAGTTGCTCGACGACCGGCAATTGACCCGCATGGATGAACAACAGTTGACCGCCACGGCCATTGCCTGGGGCCAGCGCATCAGCGGGCACAGCGAATAACGCAGGGTTTGAACCTACGCTTGAACATCTGCAAACCGATTTATCAGATTTAGAGGATTCACCATGAGCAACGTCGACCACGCCGAAATCGCCAAATTCGAAGCCCTGGCCCACCGCTGGTGGGACCGTGAAAGCGAGTTCAAACCGCTGCACGACATCAACCCGCTGCGGGTCAACTGGATTGACGAACGCGTCAACCTCGCGGGCAAAAAAGTACTCGACGTTGGTTGCGGCGGCGGCATCCTCAGCGAAGCGATGGCCCAGCGTGGCGCCACGGTAATGGGTATCGACATGGGCGAAGCCCCGCTGGCCGTGGCCCAGTTGCACCAGCTGGAGTCCGGTGTGAGCGTGGAATACCGCCAGATCACCGCCGAAGCCCTGGCCGAAGAAATGCCTGAGCAGTTCGACGTGATCACCTGCCTTGAGATGCTCGAGCACGTACCGGACCCGTCCTCAGTGATCCGCGCCTGCTTCCGCATGGTCAAGCCGGGCGGCCAGGTGTTCTTCTCCACCATCAACCGCAACCCCAAGGCCTACCTGTTCGCGATCATCGGCGCCGAATACATCATGAAGCTGCTGCCGCGTGGCACCCACGACTTCAAGAAATTCATCCGCCCTTCCGAACTGGGCGCCTGGAGCCGTCAGGCCGGGCTGACCGTCAAAGACATCATCGGCCTGACCTACAACCCGCTGACCAAGCACTACAAGCTGGCCAGCGACGTTGACGTCAACTACATGATCCAGACCCTGCGCGAGGAGTAAGCCTGTGAAGTTGCGAGCGGTTCTCTTCGATATGGACGGTACCTTGCTGGACACCGCGCCGGACTTCATCGCGATCTGCCAGGCGATGCGCGCCGATCGCGGCCTGGCGCCGATCAACGACCAGCACATCCGCGATGAAATCTCCGGTGGTGCGCGGGCGATGGTTGCCGTGACCTTCTCGATGGACCCGGAATCCCCAGGCTTTGAAGAACTGCGCCTGGAATTCCTGGAGCGCTACCTCAAGGGCTGCGCGGTCCACAGCAAACTGTTCGACGGCATGGCCGAGCTGCTGGAAGACATCGAAAAATCCAAGCTGGTGTGGGGCGTGGTCACCAACAAGCCGCTGCGCTTTGCCGAGCCGATCATGCAGCAGCTGGGCCTGGCCGAGCGTTCGGCGCTGTTGATCTGCCCGGACCACGTGAAGAACAGCAAGCCGGACCCTGAGCCGTTGATCCTGGCGTGCAAGATGCTCGACCTGGACCCGGCCAGCGTGCTGTTCGTGGGCGATGACCTGCGCGACATCGAATCCGGCCGCGACGCCGGCACCCGCACCGCAGCAGTCACGTTCGGCTACATCCACCCGGACGACAACCCACGCAACTGGGGCGCCGATGTGGTGGTGGATCACCCGCTGGAACTGCGCAAGGTGCTGGATAACGCACTGTGCAGTTGCTGAGTGTTCGCAGATCTCACCAACACTGAGATCAATGTGGGAGCTGGCTTGCCTGCGATGGCGGAGCACCTGTCGCCACAGGTGCTGGCTGGCAGACCGCTATCGCAGGCAAGCCAGCTCCCACCTGAAATGGATTCCACTTCAAGAGCTGTATCAGCTTGAATTCTGTCGAGGCTATTTATGTTTGATTACTGCGCACGTCCAGAACTGCTCAAAGGCCGCGTGATCCTGGTGACCGGTGCCGGTCGCGGGATTGGCGCGGCGGCGGCGAAAACCTATGCCGCCCATGGCGCCACCGTGCTGTTGCTGGGTAAGACCGAAGCCAACCTGGCCCAGGTGTACGACGAGATCGAAGCGGCCGGCCAGCCGCAACCGGTGGTGATTCCGTTCAACCTGGAGACCGCCCTGCCCCATCAATACGATGAGCTGGCCGCGATGATCGAAAAAGAATTCGGCCGCCTCGACGGCCTGCTGCACAACGCCTCGATCATCGGCCCACGCACGCCGATCGAGCAGTTGTCCGGTGAGAATTTCATGCGGGTGATGCACG
The DNA here is from genome assembly GCF_022648765.1 of Pseudomonas sp. ArH3a. Classification (NCBI taxonomy): domain Bacteria; kingdom Pseudomonadati; phylum Pseudomonadota; class Gammaproteobacteria; order Pseudomonadales; family Pseudomonadaceae; genus Pseudomonas; species Pseudomonas sp. ArH3a. The sequence goes on along the minus strand of NZ_CP080330.1, from coordinate 2,191,832 downwards.
TCAACGTCAACGCGATGTTCATGCTGACCAGCACCTTGCTGCCGCTGCTCAAGCTGTCCCAGGATGCGTCGGTGGTGTTCACCTCCAGCAGCGTCGGGCGCAAAGGCCGGGCGTACTGGGGCGCTTATGGCGTGTCGAAATTCGCCACTGAAGGCTTGATGCAAACCCTGGCCGATGAGCTTGAGGATGTGGCGGCCGTGCGCTCCAACAGCATCAACCCGGGCGGTACACGCACCAGCATGCGTGCCCAGGCCTACCCAGGCGAGAACCCGATGGAAAGGCCTGCGCCGGAAGAGATCATGCCGGTGTACCTGTACCTGATGGGGCCGGACAGTACCGGCATTAATGGGCAGGCTTTTGATGCGCAGTAATAACTGAAACAACACCACCCAAAATGTGGAACTGGGTTTATGTAGGAACTGGCTTGCCTGCGATGCAGGCACCTCGGTGCATCAGGCATAGCCAGTTGATGCCATCGCAGGCAAGCCAGCTCCCACAGTTAGACTTCGGTGGTTTCAGGCTTTACAGCCTTCCTAGGCGCATCCACCAGCACCGGAATCTCCTTCCCGTCAGCATCAAACAACTTACCGCCGCTGAAGTAATCCCCCTCGCGCAACGCCGCCACGTCGTGGAAGCACAAACTGCGCTCAGTCCCCGCCACGAACACCGACTGCTGGTCCGAGTTACCGGCGGTGAAGTGGTTGAAGCCCAGGTTCAGCAGGATCGCCATGATCGCCGACGAACTGATGCCCGAATGAAAAATGGTCGCAAACCAAGTGGGGAAGTGGTCGTAGAAATTCGGCGCGGCGATGGGGATCATGCCGAAACCGATGCTCGTTGCAACAATGATCAGGTTCATGTTGTTGCGGTAATCCACCTTCGACAGCGTGCGAATACCACTGGCCGCCACGGTGCCGAACAGCACAATCCCGGCGCCGCCGAGTACCGACGTTGGTACGGCCGCAATCACCCGGCCCATAAAGGGCAACAGGCCGAGCACCACCAGGAACATCCCGCCGGTGGCTACCACAAAGCGACTCTTCACGCCGGTCACCGCCACCAAACCGACGTTCTGGGCGAACGCGCTTTGGGTGAATGAACCGAAAATCGGCGCGAACATGCTCGACAGCATGTCGGCGCGCAGGCCGTTACCCAGGCGTTTGGAGTCGACTTTGGTGTCGATAATCTCGCCCACCGCCAGGATGTCCGCCGAGGTTTCCACCAAGGTCACCATCACCACGATGCACATGGAAATGATCGCGGCCACATGGAAGGTCGGCATGCCGAAATGGAAAGGCGTGGGAAAGCCAAACATGGGCCCTTGGGCGACGCCGGAGAAATCCGCCATGCCGAGGAACACCGCGATCACGGTGCCAATCACCATCGCCAGCAGGATCGACAACCGCGAAATAGTGGCGCTGCCGATCTTGCTCAGCAGCAGCACCAGTACCAAGGTCAGCGCCGCCAGGCCGATGTTCGGCATGCTGCCGAAATCCGCTGCGCGGCTATTGCCGCCCATGGCCCAGCGCGCCGCCACGGGCATTAAGGTCAGGCCGATGGTGGTGATCACAATACCGGTGACCAGCGGCGGGAAAAACTTGGTAATCCGAGAGAACACCGGCGTGATCAACAGGCCGATCAACGACGCGGCCATCACCGCCCCAAGAATCGCCGGCACCCCGCCGGCGCCATCACTGCCGACAATCGCCACCATGGTTGCCACACCGGCAAACGACACGCCCTGCACCAACGGCAATTGGCAGCCAAAAAACGGCAGGCCCAGGGTTTGCAGCAGCGTGGCCAGACCACCGGCAAACAGCGACGCGGCGATCAACAGGCCGATATCCGCCGGCGACAACCCGGCCGCCTGGCCGACGATCAACGGCACGGCAACGATGCCGCCGTACATGGTGAGCACATGCTGCAGGCCGTAAGCCATGTTGGCGGCGACGCCAAGATTCTCATCTTCTGGCCGCTGCGGTGACGCCTTCGGGATAGTCATGGTGAGGGGTTCTCTGTTTTTGTTGTGCGAGCACTGTATGCAATGTTTGGACTGGATGTCCATAGAGTTGTATACAATCAATCGAACAAGATACCCTCCATCGGCGTTACAAAAACAATCCGGCCGTCATGAGCCAGAACGCCAAAGGACCTAGAACAATGAAAAAGGCATTACAGGGCGCAACCGTTGCACTCACCCTCCTCGGCGGCGGGGAGGCTGTCGCAGTGGAATGGATGAACAACAGCGTGGGATTTCGCTACGGCCAGCACTTCACCAACCCGAACAACCCCGACGACTTCAGCAAGCGCATCTACAGCTTTACCCACGCCAGCGGCTACCAATACGGCAGCAACTTTCTGAACCTCGATGTGTTTCTGTCCGACAGCCGCGACCCGCGCAAGGGCACCGACCATGGCGGCAGTGAGGTTTACGCGGTGTACCGGCACCAGCTGTACGCGTCACGGGTATTCGATGTGCCGCTCGGCACCGGGCTGATCAAGGATTACGCCCTGACCCTGGGCTTTGACGCCAACCGCAACAACAACCTCGCCTCAGCCAAAAAGCGCGCACTGGTGATCGGCCCGACATTGAAGTTCAACACCGTCGGCGTGCTGGATTTGAGCCTGATGTACTACAAGGAAAGGAACCACACCGGCATCCCCGGCGCGCAAGAGTCGAACCACACGTTTGACGACACCTACATGCTCAACCTGACGTGGATGCGCCCGTTCAACATCGCCAACCACGCGGCGAAATTCCAGGGGTTTGTCAATTATGTCGGGGAAAAAGGCGAGGACTACCATGGCCGTGACACCGCGCCGGAAACGCTGATGCGCAGCGCGCTGATGGTGGCGGTGCGGCCGGGTAAAAGCGTGAAGCCGAACCTGTATCTGGGGGTGGGTTATGAGTACTGGCATAACAAGTTCGGCGTGGACGGTGGCCGGGGTACCCGGACGTCAACGCCTACGCTGAATATGGAAGTGACCTTCTAAAAGTCGCCACTCAATCAGCTGAAGAACTGGGTCAACTGTGGGAGCTGGCTTGCCTGCGATGCAGGCACCTCGGTTTATCAGCCACACCGCGGCGATGCGATCGCAGGCAAGCCAGCTCCCACATCAGATCAGGCGTTTGCGAGCTCCGAATTGTCCGTCTTCGGCCGCGCCAACCAGTAACCCAGCACCGCCAACGGCGCCGTCGCCAGCATCACGATCACGGTAATCAGCAGCGGCTGATCAATCATCGACGACACCAGCAGGCTGCTGAGAAAGCACAGCCCCAGTTGCAAGGTGTTTTGCAGTGCCGCCGCCTTGCCGGAATTTTCCGCAAAGGGCATCAGCGCATTCGCCACCACAATGGGGTAGCTCGCACCGTTGACCAGTGCCATCAGGCAGAACGGGATCAGCAAAGTGGTCAAGGTCGGCACCGTCAACGTGGCGACCAGGTACAACGCCACCATGCTGATGCAATAAGCCACCAGCAACCAAGGCAACAGGGTTTTGCCCTGGTAATGCTGCAAGGCGCTACGGCAGCTGTAGCCACCGACCAAAAAGGCCAAGGTCGGCAGCACATAGCTCAAGCCAATGTCATTCGGGCTGTAGCCCATATCGCCGAGGATGAAGGGCGAAGCCGTCAGCCAGGCGAAGAAACTGGCCGAACAGGCGGCGAAGATCATCACGTTGCCGGTGAACACGCGGGAGGTCAGCAACTGCCCATAACCGAGGCGCGAAGGTTCGCCCTCCTCTGCCCGACGTTTCGGCATCTTGCGCAGGAACAACGTCGGCAGCAGCAACAGCAGCGACACGCCCAGCAACACCGCGAAGATCGCCTGCCAGCCGAAGTGATTCAACACCATGGCGCCCAGCAACGGCGCCAGGGCCGGTGAAAGCGACATCAGCGGCATGATGCTGGCGAACACACGGTGCGCCTTGTCGGCCGGGTAGCGGTCGATCACCAGCGCCTGCCAACTCACCGCTGCGGAACACACACCAATCGCCTGGATAAAACGCAACGCCAACAATTGCGGCGCCGTTTCGACCCAGAACATGCCCGCGCACCCCAGCACAAACAGGCTCAGGCCCGTCAGCAGGATCGGCTTGCGCCCCAGGCGGTCGGACAACGGCCCCCACAACAGCTGCCCCACCGCAAACCCGGCGAGGAAAATACTCAAGCTGGCGCCCACGGCACCTGGGCTTATGTGTAATTGCTCGCCCATGGCGCCGAACGCCGGCAAGTACATGTCCATGGCAAGATAACCGAGCATGCTCAGCCCCGCCAGATACCAAGTGAAACCAAAAGAATTTTTCATTGAAGCCTTGCTGAACCTGCCATCAAACTATTTGCTGACTGGCGCCCATTATGAAGCTGACAGTTTGTGTGTGAAGCGATAATAATTGGACACTCTTATCAATTTTTTTGAAGGCAGCCGCCATGTGGTCCGAATACTCGCTGGATGTCGTCGATGCCGTGGCACGCCATGGCAGCTTCAGCGCCGCCGCTCAGGAGCTGCACCGCGTGCCTTCCGCCATCAGCTACACGGTGCGCCAGCTTGAGGAATGGCTAGCGGTGCCGCTGTTTGTGCGCCGCCATCGCGACGTGGAGCTAACCCCCGCCGGGCGCCTGTTTATCGACGAAGCCCGTGGCGTGATGAAAAAAATGCTCGGCACCCGGCGTTTGTGCCAGCAGGTGGCGAATGGCTGGAGCGGCCAATTGAAGGTGGCCGTGGACTCCATCGTCAAGCCCCAGCGTTGCCGGCAACTGGTGCTGGACTTCTACCGGCGCTTTCCCGAGGTGGAATTGCTGCTGGAATACGAGGTGTACAACGGCGTGTGGGACGCCCTCGCCGACGACCGTACCGATATCGTCATCGGCGCCACCAGTGCGGTGCCGGTGGCCAGCCACTTCACGTTTCGCGACATGGGCCTGCTGAACTGGCTGTGTGTGGTCAGCGCCCAGCATCCATTGGCGGCGATGGACGGCTTGCTCAGTGACGATCAACTGCGCCCGTTCGCGTCGCTGTGCATGACCGACACTTCACGCAACCTGCCCAAGCGCGACACCTGGACCCTGGATAACCAACGCCGGCTGGTGGTGCCCAACTGGTCCTCGGCGATTGATTGCTTGCGCGATGGCCTGTGCGTCGGCATGGCGCCGGCGCATCAAGTGTTGCCGTGGATCGAACGCGGCGAGCTGGTGGCGCTGCAATTGAGCCGACCGTTCCCAGCCAGCCCGTCGTGCGTGGCGTGGGCGCAGAGCAAGCTGTCGCCGGCAATGAGTTGGTTGCTGGAGTACCTGGGCGACACCGAAACCATGAATCAAGAATGGCTGAATGGCCCAGATCTCTGAACGTCACGCCGTTCAAATGTGAGCTTGTGTGGGAGCTGGCTTGCCTGCGATGCAGGCGCCGCGGTCTTAATGTCAGACCGAGGTGATGCTATCGCAGGCAAGCCAGCGCCCACATTTTGATCGGGCTTCAATCCAATAAGCGGGTGATGGCCCTTACGATCATCTCCACTTCTTTTGCCTCCAGCGTCAGCGGCGGCAGCAATCGGATGACCTTGCCCCGCGTCACGTTAATCAGCAGCCCATGCTCGTGCGCCGCACGCTGTGCCAAGTCGCGATACGGGCGGGCCAGTTCGATACCAATCATCAAGCCCTGCCCGCGAATCGCCAGCACCTGCGGGTGTTCACTCAACTCCACCCGCAACCGCGCCAGCAGCCGTTCGCCCTGGTGCGCGGCGTTCTGCAGCAAGCCCTGCTCTTCAATAATATCCAGCACCGTGCAACCCACACGGCAGGCCAACGGGTTGCCGCCGAACGTGCTGCCGTGGCTGCCCGGCGTGAACAACTGGGCGACGGCGGCGCGAGCCAGGCAGGCGCCGATGGGCACGCCGTTGCCGAGGCCTTTGGCCAGGGTCATCACGTCCGGGGTGATGCCTTCATGCTGAAACGCAAACCAGGCGCCAGTGCGGCCGATGCCGGTCTGGATTTCATCCAGCATCATCAGCCAGCCGTGGCGCGTGCAGTGATCGCGCAGGGCTTTGAGGTAGCCGGGCGGCGCGGGTAACACGCCACTTTCGCCCTGGATCGGTTCCAGCAGCACGGCCGCAATGCGCGTACCGAATTGTTCAGTGATGACGTCCAGCGCCGCCAGGTCGCCAAACCCGACCTTGAGAAAATCCCCCGGCAAACGCTGGAAGCCCAGGCGCACCGAGGGGCCATCGCTGGCCGCCATGGTGCCGAGGGTGCGCCCGTGAAAAGCGCTTTCCATCACCACCACCAACGGTTCTTCAATACCTTTTTTCCAGCCATACAGCCGTGCCAGTTTCAGCGCCGTCTCGTTGGCTTCGGCGCCGGAGTTGTTGAAGAAGGCGCGGTCCAGGCCCGACAACTGCGTAAGGCGCTGGGCCAGGCGCTGCTGCCAATCAATGCTGTAGAGGTTGGACGTGTGCAGCAGCAGGCCCGCCTGCTCACTGATCGCCGCCACCAGCCTTGGGTGGGAGTGCCCGACATTGGTCACCGCCACACCCGCTACCGCGTCGAGGTATTCACGGCCCTGCTGGTCCCAGAGGCGCGTGCCCAAGCCACGGGTGAAACTCAGGGCCAAAGGTTGATACGTGGTCATCAGGCAGGCGGCGGTCATGGTGGCAGGCTCCAGTGCATCGTTGGGATGGGTGCAGTATCGTTAGCCACCTGAGCTGGATAAACTGCGCATTCCTGCAATGACTTTAAACCAGGGCTTGATAATGGATTTGTTCCAGGCAATGTCGGTGTACGTGCAAGTGGTGGAGACCGGCAGCATGACGGCTGCCGCGCAGGAATGCGGGATGTCGACCACCATGGTCGGCAATCACCTGCGCGCGCTGGAGCAACGCCTGGGCGTCAGCCTGCTCAAGCGCACCACGCGCAAGCAGAGCCTCACCGAGTTTGGAGAGCAGTACTACCAGCGTTGCCTGGAAGTGCTGGGGCTGGTGGCCGACTCCGAGTTACTGGCGGAGCAGATCCACAGCGGAACCCCCAAAGGCAGCCTGCGTATCACCGCACCGCCGGTGTTTGGCACCGAACGCCTCGCACCGGCCCTGAGCGAATTTTCCCAGCGCTACCCACTGATCGACCTGCACGTGATGCTGAGCAATGAGCGGATGAACTTGGTCGACAGCGGCTTCGACGTGGCGATCCGCCTCGGCGAACTGGAAACCTCCAGCCTGATCGCCAGGCCCATGCAGGCCTACACCCTGACCCTCTGCGCATCACCTGCGTACCTGGCGCGACGTGGCACGCCTTCGAAACCCGATGACCTGCGGCAGCACGATTGCCTGGCGTTCGCCTACCCTGCGACCGACAACTGGCGCGACACCGACAAGCTCTGGCGCATGACCGGGGAGGAAGGCGAGGTGGAGGTTCCGGTGGCCGGCTCATTGACCATCAACAGCTCGCAAGGCTTGCGCCAGGCAGCCGTCAACGGCATGGGCATCATCATGCTGGCCGATGCCCTGGTGCAACCGGACCTGGAGAGCGGCAAGCTGGTGGCCTTGCTGACCACCTATCAACTGTCAAGCCGCCCCATGCACCTGCTCTACCGCCAAGACCGTTATCGCTTGCCCAAGCTGCGCGCTTTTGTGGATTTCGCCATGGAGAAGTGGGCGCGCTAGAAGCCCACACCCAACTCGCGCAGGCGCGCCGCTGTACGTTCGGCCGACACATGGTGAATCCCCTGCCAACCGAGGGCGACCGCCGCCTCGATATTGCCGGCGACATCATCAATAAACACCACCTCACTGGCCTGGATATCCGGCAGATGGGCACGCACCTGGCTTAGGCTCGCGTGATAGATCGCCGCATCCGGCTTGATCAGCTTCAGCTCGCCCGACACCACGATGTCGCGAAAACGCTGCAGGAACGGATAGTTGGCCAGCGCATAGGGGAAGGTTTCAGCGGACCAGTTGGTGAGCCCGAACAGCGGCATATCGGCCGCATGCAACGCTTCGAGGATCGCCACGCCTTCCGGCAATGAGCCGCGCAGCATCTCGTGCCAGCGATCGTAATAGGCCTGGATCAAGGGTTGATGTTGCGGGTATTGCTCAATCAGGTGGCGCGTGCCTTCGGCCAGGCGGCGGCCGGCGTCCTGCTCGGTGTTCCAGGCCTGGGTGCAAATGGTGTCGAGAAAGTGTTGCCGCTCAAGATCGTCTGCAATCAGCTTGCGGTACAGGTGGTGCGGGTTCCAGTCGAACAGGACACCGCCGAAATCAAAAACTACTGCACGAATCGTCATCAGATCCTCCGTTAGCGTGGCTTGATAGCCGGTGGAGTCTGGCAGATTGTGAGGGCGGGTGGGAGGGTTCCCAAAAGGAAGGCGTGACGCAAACAAATGTGGGAGCTGGCTTGCCTGCGATAGCAACACTGCGGTGTGACTGACACACCGTGGTGTTGCTATCGCAGGCAAGCCAGCCCCCACATAAACAGCTCTTACATTTTTAGAGCGTGTTTCAGGCGTGGATCAGACCATTGATCTTAACGGTCGGGTTCACATCCGCTTCGTAATCAACACCGTCGATTTCAAAACCGAACAACCGCAGGAACTCAGCCTTGTAACCGGCAAAATCGCTGATCTCGTTAACGTTGTCGTCAGTCACCTGGTTCCACAGCGCCGCCACGGCGTCCTGGACTTTCGGCTCCAGCTCAGCCAGGTCGGCACGCAGGCGGCCGTCGGCATCAAGCTTGGGCTCTTTGCCGTACAGGCTGTCCTTGAACAGGCCGTAGACCTGCTCGATGCAACCTTCGTGAGTGCCCTGCTCTTTCATCACTTTGAACAGCAGCGACAAGTACAGCGGCATGATCGGGATGGCCGAGCTGGCCTGGGTGACGACGGCCTTGAGCACCGACACACGGGCGTCGCCCTTGAGTGCGGCGAGGTTGTCGCGCAGGGTCAGGACTTTTTTGTCCAGGTCTTTCTTGGCTTCGCCGATGGAGCCGTTCCAGTAGATGTCCTGGGTCAGCTTTTCACCGAGGTAGGTGAACGCGGTGGTCTTGGCGCCTTCGGCCAGTACGTCGGCGTCACGCAGGGCGTCGATCCACAGCTGCCAGTCTTCGCCGCCCATGACTTTCACGGTGCCGTCGATTTCTTCCTGGGTGGCAGGCTCAAGCGTGGTGTCGACCACAACGCCTTTGTCGGTGTTGATACCGCGCAGGGTCACGGCCTTGCCGATCGGCTTGAGGGTGGAGGTGTGCACCACGCCTTGCGGGTCGGTACGGCGTGGCGCGGCCAGGCTGTAAACGACCAGGTCGATCTTGCCCAGGTCTTTCTTGATGGTTTCGATGGTCAGGCGCTTGATCTCGTCGGAGAACGCGTCGCCGTTGATGCTCTTGGCGTACAGGCCTTTTTCAACCGCAAACTTCTCGAACGCCGCGCTGTTGTACCAGCCGGCGGAGCTCAGTTTGCCTTCTTCGCCTTCTTTCTCAAAAAACACACCCAGGGTGTCGGCGCCGCAGCCAAACGCTGCACTGATGCGCGCGGCCAGGCCGTAACCGGTGGAGGCGCCGAGGACCAGCACCTTCTTCGGGCCGCCTTCGATAACGCCATTCTTGGTTACGTAGTCGATCTGTTCCTTGACGTTCGCTTCACAGCCAACAGGGTGAGCGGTCACACAGATAAAGCCACGAACCCGCGGTTTGATGATCATAAAATTTCTGCCTCTTCCAAGGTGCCGAAGGCCAATGGTGGCCGTTCAACTTAATCGTACCGGTCTATGACGCCCGAAAAACCGAAGCGTCACGATAGTCGTAAATCTTCTGTTTACAAAATCCAATCGGCGCAGCGCTTTTTGGCGCATGCCTGCTACCGTTCACACACCTACCGAGCTTCCTGCGCAGAATTCTGAGCCCGACCCTAAATATGAAGATTTGTTCAACTTATTCACAATTTAGTAATATTTAAAACGCCTATTCGTCGCTGAACGCCTTATCATGGCAGGGTTGTATCTACATGTTTCTACCCCCCACCACTCGCAGCCACGGATCCGGACCTGTCGAATGGCGTCCAGCTGGAGCTGAGTTTCATGAGCAAGTCTGCCTTACGCAAAAAAGCAGTGTCGGTCGCCTGGGTCATTGGCGTCCTGCTGATTATTTGCCTCTTTCCCCTGACCACCGCGGTATTCCTCGGCCTGGTGCTGGTGTGCGGTGTCTACGACTTCCTGCGTAACGGCCTCTATGACGCCAACACCATCAAGAAGTACTTCATCGGCAGTGGCCGCAACACCTGGATATTGGCACCGTTCAACACCCTGTTTGACCTGTTGAGCCTGCGCAACCGCCATGTCTACACCATGCGCGACCTGCCACCCGCCTGGCGTGAAGACCTGCAGCAGGTCATCGACGATGCCATGGCCAACAAAGATGAAATCATCAGTTACCTGGACGAGCGCATGGCCGAGAAGAAGCGCGGCATGTTGTTCTTCCAGTGGTACGGCCGCCCAATCGAAACCACCTTGGACATCCCGCAACTGCGCAAGAAACTGCCGTTTGTGAAGACCATCGGCGTCTCGGTGTTCAACGAAAACCGCTCGACCTCCTTCCACTTCGGCCCGCTGCGCATGATGTTCCGTGTGCTCTACAACATGGCGCCGGCGCCTCACCACGACGGTGTCTTTATCCAGGTGGGCAAGCACAAGCACTACTGGCACGACGACCCGCTGTTTATCTTCGATGACACGCTGATGCACGCGTCCTTCAACAAAAACGACGCAAAACGTTACTGCCTGTTCATTGATATTGTGCGGCCAACCTTGTTGCCCTCCGTGCTCAACGCCGTGATCGCGGGTTTTGCCGGGTTGGTGTTTACCCTGCGTCGGGTTTTCTACAAAAACTGGAAGCTGATTCAGTAAGTTCTGCGGCATGATGGTGCTGGACGGTGTTTGCGCCCTGCCTGAGAGGCGGCCAAACTACAGTCTCGTGCGACCGAATTCGGCGCTCACCATTTTCAAGCCATCGCCGCCCTGTGCGGGTGCGGTGGCTGCGCCTTCAAGGAATCAGAATGCCCCAACGTCAAGTCATCAATGCCTCCGTCAGCCCCAAGGGCAGCCTCGAAACCCTGTCCCAACGTGAAGTTCAGCAACTGAGTGAAGCCGGCACCGGCAGCATCTACACCCTGTTCCGCCAATGCGCCCTGGCCATCCTCAACACCGGCGCGCATATCGACAACGCCAAGACCATCCTCGACGCCTATCAAGACTTTGAAGTGCGTATCCACCAGCAGGACCGTGGCGTGCGCCTGGAACTGTTGAACGCGCCGGCCGACGCCTTCGTCGATGGCGAAATGATCGCCAGCACCCGCGAGATGCTGTTCAGCGCCCTGCGCGACATCGTCTACACCGAGAATGAGCTGGGCAGCCAGCGCATCGACCTGAGCGACTCCCAAGGCATCACCGACTACGTGTTCCACCTGCTGCGCAACGCCCGTACGTTGCGCCCGGGTGTCGAGCCGAAAATCGTGGTGTGCTGGGGCGGGCACTCGATCAACACCGAAGAATACAAATACACCAAGAAAGTCGGCCACGAACTAGGCCTGCGCAGCCTCGACGTGTGCACCGGTTGCGGCCCTGGCGTGATGAAAGGCCCGATGAAGGGTGCGACCATTTCCCACGCCAAACAGCGTATTACCGGCGGGCGCTACCTGGGCCTGACCGAGCCGGGCATCATCGCGGCCGAAGCGCCGAACCCGATCGTTAACGAACTGGTGATCTTGCCCGACATCGAAAAACGCCTGGAAGCCTTCGTGCGCGTCGGCCACGGCATCATCATCTTCCCGGGCGGTGCCGGCACGGCCGAAGAGTTCCTGTACCTGCTGGGCATCCTGATGCACCCGGACAACCGCGACGTGCCGTTCCCGGTCATCCTCACCGGGCCGAAACACGCCGCGCCGTACCTGCAACAACTGCACGCGTTCGTCGGTGCCACCCTCGGCGAGGCGGCGCAGGCGCACTACCAGATCATCATCGACGACCCGGCTGAAGTCGCGCGCCAGATGACCGTAGGGCTCAAGGCCGTAAAGCAGTTCCGCCGCGAGCGCAACGACGCGTTCCACTTCAACTGGCTGCTGAAAATCGACGAAGGCTTCCAACGCCCGTTCGACCCGACCCACGAAAACATGGCCAGCTTGCAACTGAGCCATGCGCTACCGCCCCATGAACTCGCCGCCAACCTGCGCCGTGCGTTCTCGGGGATCGTCGCGGGCAACGTCAAGGACAAGGGCATTCGCCTGATCGAGCAACACGGCCCGTACGAAATCCACGGCGACCCGGCGATCATGAAACCACTGGACGAGCTGCTGCAGGCGTTTGTCGCCCAGCACCGCATGAAGTTGCCGGGTGGCGCGGCGTATGTGCCGTGTTACCGAGTGGTGCAATAACTAGCGTTGCACCGCCACACATTTGATTTCCACCAGCAACCCGGGGTGTGCCAGTTCGGACACCCCGATGGTCGTCCAGGCGCAATGGCCACGTGGGAACAGGCGGTTTTTCACCTCGCGAAAAACCGCCATGTGCTGGCTCATGTTGACGTGATACGTGGTCATGTCGACCACGTCTTCAAAACCACAACCGCCCTCCTCCAATACCTGCAGCAGGTTCTGCCAGGCGGCGATGAATTGCGCCTCGGGATCTTCTATCACCGCCAGTTCCAGTGTGCGGCCGACCTGCCCTGCGCAGTACAAGGTGTTGCCAACTTTAACGGCGGGCACGTAGCCAGCACGCTCAACGATGGGTTGCATGGCAGCGGGGATGATGAGGCGGCGGCGGTCAGTCATAGCTTGTATCTCTTTGGGGCTGAGGCAGGCGTGCGAGAGCAGACAGTTCGAACTAGGGTTTTACCTGTTCCCACTTACCAGCAGAGCAACCTATGGACCAACGGATCTTGTCCTTCATCAATCCTTACCTTAGGGTAAGGAATATCACGATGGAGATCTTCGCTATGGCCACCGCAACATTGACCTCAAAAGGGCAAATCACCATACCTGTCCAAGTCCGGACAGCACTCGGCCTGGAAACGGGCGATCGGGTTGAATTCGTCGAAACGGAAGATGGCAAATTTTCGATCATCGCGGCGAGCAAAACCGTGCAGGACCTCAAAGGGTTGATCCGCAAGCCTGCCCACGCCGTATCGATTGAAGACATGAACCACGCCATCGCGGCGCAAGGAGCAAAAGCCGGATGATCGGGCTGGATACCAACGTACTGGTGCGCTATGTCACCCAGGATGATCCCATTCAATCACCCAAGGCATCGGCGCTGATCGAATCGCTCACCACGCTGTCACCGGGCTTTGTGAGCCTGGTGTCCGTGCTGGAACTGGTCTGGGTTTTACAAAGCTGCTACCAGTCGGCCAAGAGTGATGTGGTGAATGTTTTGGAAACGCTGTTGCGCACGCGTGAATTGACCGTCGAACATGCCGAAATCATCTGGCAGGCCCTGCGACGATTCACGGCAGGCAAAGCCGATTTCGCCGACTACCTGATAGAACGCTGCGCCCATGCAGCAGGCTGTGAATACACCGCCACCTTTGACCTCAACGCAGCCAAGGCCACCGGAATGAAACGGCTGGCCTGAGCCATGGCATTGCGACGACGTTCAGGCTTTGGTAAAAACCGCGTTCAACCTTGATCGAGAGACAGACTCACGTGCGCACGCTTCTTCTCGCTACCTTGAGCATGGCCTGCACCCTGGCCAGCGCCGACACCATCACCTGGCCGGATCTGCCCCAGAGTTGCTTCGTCAGCGGCCGCTCAGCTACCAGCACGGATGTCGACACAGGCTGTGCGGCGTTTCTGATCAATGTGCAAGGCAAGGCGGCGGGTACGCCGATCAAGCTGGATATCCCCCAGTATGCGATGCATGTGGACGAAGCCACCGGCAAAGAAACGCCGGTGATCATCATCCAGGCGGAAGAGAACGGCGAGGTCAAGGCGGTCGGCTACAAGGAACTGGGCACCGATCAGCTCGGTGCCGCGTTGCTGCGGGAGGTTCGGCTTCTAGGCACCCAGAAGCCGATCTAGACGTTATTTGGTCTGGGCTCAGCGAACCCAGCCACCGCCCTGCCAGTGGTAACCGTCATTGCGCTGCACCCAATGCGGGTGCACATAACGATAGCCTTCGCGCACTTGCTCCCAATGGCCGTGCACCGCGACGTATCGCCCGCCTTCCCAACGCCAGTAACCGCGTGACCAGACATAGCCGTAGCGCGTAGCCGGTTCGACTTCGATCACCTGCACCGGCGGCGGTTGCGGCGCAACGACTTCGACATACTCACGTTGTACCGGCCTGCGGTCATGCACAACGCGCTCTTGCACACACCCGGACGCCGCGACGACTACCGCCGCCAATGCCGCATAACGTAGCCACATACAAAACCCTCGGGCGCTGACGCCCAACACTTGCACCGTAAAAAATGCCCCCTTGTTTCAGCCGCGCTCCTGCTTAGGCTTGGGTTCTTTTTTAACAGGTGATGTCTGTCAGCTTGCTGAACCCGCAGGCCTCAAGAGGCACACGCGACGGTCGGTCGTTTCAGGCGCACCGACAAACATGGGTTGCACCGGCCCGCACTCATACAACACACGCGATTGCACACAACTCAGACGCCGCGACAACTGCCGCCACCAATCCTGCATAACGTAGCCACATACAAAACCCTCGGGCCCCGACGCCCAACGCCTACACCCATCAAAAATGCCCCCTTGTTTGAGCCGCGCTCCTGCTTAGGCTTGGGTTCTTTTTTAGCAGGTGATATCTGTCGGGTTGCTGAACCTGCTGGCCTCAGGAGGCACACGCGACGGTCGGTCGTTTCAGGCGCACCAGCAGCAACCCCGCAACCACCACAGCAATGCCGGCGTAGGTCGACCCTGCGATCACATCGCCAAACATCAGCGCCGCCCACACCAACGTTACCGGCGGCTCCAGATAGACCAGCGCCGCAACATGGGTAGCCGTCATCACCCGTAACAACATCCACAGGCTCAGGTAGGCGACGAATGTAGAGAACAGCGTCAGCCAGACAATCGAGATCAACACGTCAGGGTCGTGGGGAATACTCAGCGTGTCGGTGTAAAGCACCGCAGCGGTAAAGCCGACCAGGGTCAGCAGCGACTGGATAAACAGCGGCAACACCAAGCCTGCGTCCTGGCGGTGCACGGTGCGGCGCTCATACAAGGTCGCCAGTGTCAGCCCCAACGCCGAGGCCAGTGGCAACAGGTACATGACCAGGCCGACGCTTTGGCCGCCGCTGCCATACTGCCCGGCAATCACGATCGACACCCCGCCGAAGCTAATCAACAGCCCGAGCCACTGCCAGCCACCGCTGCGCTCCGCCGCGCTGCCGGTCGACAGTGCCGCTGTCATCAACGGCTGCAGCGCCGCAATGATCGCAGCAATGCCCGGCGGCAAGCCATTCTGGATCGCCACGTACAGGCAACTCAGGTACAGGAACTGCGACAGAAAGCCGATCACGGCGTAATGGCGAACCTGAGCCCATGAAACCTTCAACAACCTCACATTCAAAAACAGCCCCAGGCACACCGAGACCAACAGGAAGCGCCAGAACAGCAGGTTGAACGCCCCGCCGCCTTGGGTACCCAACTTGGCGCCGATATAGCCGGAGCTCCACGACAGAACAAACGCCACCTGCAACAGCAGCCGCTTTAAGGTTGATCGCGTCATGAAGCCTCCCGTCAGTGCACATTGACGCAAAGGCTAAGGGCCGCGCATGCTTCTGTATATTTGAATTAACAGCTCTACTAATCCGTAATAGTGGAATCATGGCCAAACAACTGAATATCGATCTGCTGCGTACCTTCCATGCCGTCGCGCGCTTTCGGCGCTTCAACGAGGCGGCCGAGCATGTGCACCGCAGCGCGTCGACCGTGACCACACAGATTCAAAAGCTCGAAGACCAAATTGGCCAGCGCCTGTTCAGCCGCAGCAACCAAGGCGTTGAACTGACCCTGTACGGCCAGAAGCTTCTGGGCGAAACCACCGAGTTTCTCAAGAGCCACGACCGCCTGCTGATCGCGCTGATGCCACAGCGCATGCAGGGCAAGATTCGCCTGGGCATTCCCGACACCTACGCTCCGGCGTTCATGCAGGCGCTCCTGCCCCGTTTGATCGCCGACAACCCGCTGCTGGAGCTGGAAGTCGAAGCGCGCACCAGCGGTGAACTGCTGAATAGGTTTATGGCCAACCAACTCGACCTGGCCATCACCGTCAGCGCACAACCGCTGGCCCAGGGCGAACGCCTGGGGCCGGTGCAGCCGCTGTGGGTGGCGGCCGAGGGCTTCCGTTGCGCGCCGAATGCGGCGCTGCCGATCACCGTGCCGGTGGCCGGCTGCCCGTACCGTGCGGCGGCGTTGCAGGCGCTGAAGGATCACGGGATTTACCACCGGGTATTGCTGGAGAGCCCCAACTCCACAGCGGTCGAGGCCTGTATCCGCAGCGGCGTGGCGGTCGGGTTGATCGAGGAAAGCCGCATGGGCACCGGCCTGACGCAAGTGATTGCAGGGTTCGAATTACCGCCCTTGCCGGTGCATCATCTGTACCTGCTGTGCGATAGCAGCAATGCACTGGCCCTGCATCTGTATGCGCAGGTTAAACAGGGTTTCCACATGTGAGCCCTCACGCCGGGCCGAAGCGCGCCAGCACCGCCTCGACAAACCGCCGCAACTTGGCGGTTCGCTGCCGGTTGGCGGTGTAGACCAAGTGCATGGGGCGGCTGGGCGCCTCAAATGCCGGCAGCACCTGCACCAACTCGCCCTTGGCCAAGGCCGTGCGCAGAAAGTCTTCGGGGCCCAGCACGATGCCGAAGCCATCCAGTGCCGCCGACATCAACGCCCGGCTTTCATTGATCTGAAGGCGGCTGGCAACCTGCACCCTGTAAGGCGTCGCGCCTTGGTGAAAGACCCATTCGCGGTCCGCCGGGCGTGACCAAAAGGCGTAGCCCAGGCATTCATGCTGCGCAAGGTCCGCCGGACGCTGCGGCGTACCCCGCGCCGCCAGGTAAGCAGGCGCCGCGCACACCACCAGGCGATAAGGCGCCAGTGGCCGGGCCGTCAACCCGGTGGTGGCCAGCGGGCCGATGCGGAACGCCGCTTCATAGCCTTCCTCCACCAAGTCGACGAAACGATCCGTCAGGTGCAGGTCGATTTCCACGTCCGGGTTGTCGCGCAAAAACGCGGTAATCAGCGGCATCAGGCTGTAGGAGCCGAAGGTGACCGGGGCGGTGACTCTCAGCTTGCCGCGCGGCGTGTCATTCATGATCTGGGCGAGCGAATCGGCAGCCTCGGCCTCCGTCAGAATATGTTTGCAGCGCTCGTAGTACGCCTGCCCCAACTCCGTCAGGCTTTGCCGACGCGTGGTGCGGTTGAGCAAACGCGCGCCCAACCGTTGCTCCAGCGCGGCCACATGCTTGGCCACCATTTGCGCAGACATATTCAAGCGCTCGGCGGCGCGGGCGTAGGAGCCCAACTCGGCGGCCATCACAAAGGCATTCATGCTTGAAAGACGGTCCATCATTCCCCACTCCCAGTAACAACACCCACACCAGAACGCTCATTTATCGCCAACTGGTTGCCAATCATCATAACCGCTCGACGACTGACGAGGAGCAAGACCATGAAGATCGGTGTGATTGGAGCAGGTTTTATCGGGCGTGCCGTGGCACAGCTGGCGCTGGCCGCCGGGCATGAAGTGATGTTGAGCAACTCCCGTGGCCCGCAGACCATGAGCAGCGTGCTCAGCGGCATACTCGGCGTGCAGGTGGGCAGTGCTGAAGACGCCGCCAAGTATGGCGACGTGGTGCTGGTGGCCATGCCCCTGGAGCATTACCGCAGCGTGCCCGCGCAATGGCTGGAAGGCAAAACGGTGATGGACGCCAACAATTACTACCCCGACCGCGATGGGCACATCGCCGTGCTGGACCGCTTTGAAACCACCACCAGCCGGCTGCTCGCCGAGCATCTACCGCACGCTCACGTGGTCAAAGTGTTCAATGCGATTTTTGCGCCCGACCTGACGCAACACGCCCGCCCCCACGGCGCGCCAGACCGCCGCGCACTGCCGGTGGCCGCCGATGACGCCGCAGCGAAGGCGCAAGTGATCAAGCTGCTCGACGAACTCGGTTTCGATGCCGTGGACGCCGGCGGGCTGGATGAAAGCTGGCGTTTTGAACGGGCGAAACCTGCGTATTGCGTGCCGCTGGACCAAGCGGGTTTAACGGCGGCGCTGGCAGCCGCCGAACGCACGGTGGAACTGCCGCCGGTCGAACGCTCCCGCGCCTGAATACCACGCACAAAAAAGCCCGCTGACCGTTACCGGTTCAGCGGGCTTTTTTACATCAGGCTTGGCTTACAGCGCCAAGTCAGACGCCGGCTTGCTCGGCTCAGCCGCAGGCTTGGCAGCCTCGGTGGCCTTTGGCGCGGCCATCTGCGGAATCGCAGGCGGTGGCGTCAGTTGCAGGATACCGGCGGTGTAGGCCCATTCCTTGGCAACAGCCTCAGGGCTGTCGTTCAGCTTGGTGCCGTAGCTCGGTACGATCTGGTGCAGTTTGGCCTGCCACTCAGGGGTCGCGACCTTGTCCTTGAACACTTTCTGCAGCACGGTCAGCATGATCGGAGCCGCGGTGGACGCGCCTGGCGATGCACCCAACAGGCCGGCGATGGTGTTGTCGGCGGAGCTGACCACTTCGGTGCCGAGTTTCAGGACGCCGCCCTGCTCTTCGTCACGCTTGATGATCTGCACGCGCTGACCGGCTTGCCACAGGCGCCAGTCGGATTGCTTGGCGTTCGGGAAGTACTCCTGCAGCGCCTTGAAGCGGTCGTCATCCGACAGCATCAGTTGGCCGGCGAGGTACTCAACCAGTGGGTATTCACGAATACCGACTTTGGTCATTGGCCAGATGTTGTGGGTGGTGGTGCTGGTCAGCAGGTCCAGGTACGAGCCTTCTTTGAGGAACTTGGTCGAGAAGGTCGCGAATGGGCCAAACAGAATGACACGCTTGCCATCCAGCACGCGGGTGTCCAGGTGCGGAACCGACATCGGTGGCGCGCCAACCGAAGCCTTACCGTAGGCCTTGGCCATGTGCTGCTCGGCGATGGCCGGGTTATCGGTCACCAGGAACGAACCGCCCACTGGGAAGCCCGCGTATTCCTTGGCTTCAGGAATGCCCGACTTTTGCAGCAAGTGCAGTGCACCGCCGCCGGCGCCGATGAACACGAACTTGGCGTCGGTTTCAGTCTTGGTGCCGTCTTTCAGGTTTTTGTAGCTCACACGCCACGAACCGTCGGCGTTCTTGGTGATGTCCTGCACTTCGCTCGACAGTTTCAAGTCAAACTTCGGCGTGGTTTGCAGGTGGGCGACGAACTGGCGGGTGATCTCGCCGAAGTTCACGTCGGTGCCGATCGGGCTCCAGGTGGCGGCGATCTTCTGCTTCGGATCACGGCCTTCCATCATCAGCGGAACCCATTTGGCGATCTGCGCCGGGTCTTCGGAGTACTGCATGCCAGCGAACAGCGGGCTCGCTTGCAGGGCTTCGTAGCGTTTTTTCAGGAAGTTGATGTTGTCATCGCCCCACACAAAGCTCATGTGCGGTGTGGAGTTGATGAACGAACGTGGGTTCTTCAGCACGCCCTGCTGGACCTGCCAGGACCAGAACTGACGGGAAATCTGGAACGCTTCGTTGATCTCGACCGCTTTCGGGATTTCAACGGTGCCGTCCTTGTTTTCCGGGGTGTAGTTCAGCTCAGCCAGGGCCGAGTGACCGGTACCGGCGTTGTTCCAGCCGTTGGAGCTTTCTTCGGCCACGCCATCCAGGCGCTCGACCATCTCCATCGACCAGTCCGGCTGCAGCTCGTTGAGCCAAACACCCAGGGTCGCACTCATGATGCCGCCGCCGATCAGCAGCACATCGACTTTCTTTGCCTCTTCCGCGTGAACGGACGTGATCCCCATCGACAAAGCCAACCCCAGCAGGGCAGTGTTTACTTTTTTAAACATCAGTAGCACCTATGATAAAACGCCATCCGCCCTACCGCCCCTGAGCATGGGCAACCCTCCATCACGCTGCGTCAGGCAACGCACCGCGGGGTTTGCACATTCACGAGAGAGCCGCAGGGTGGGCACACAAGGCCGACGTATCGACCTCACTGTTTTTGTCCGTTCTGCGCTGACTTCTTATCATTATTGGCTTCAGCTACCTGGGCAACAGCCAACCGCCGGGACGTATACGGATGTACGCACCGGGGAAAGACTAGACCAAGACGGCGCGCAGAATATCACGGCATACAGCCAATATGCGCTGTTTGGCCAATTGACAGCTCTAAATCGCGGGTTTTAACCCGAGCGTGTCAAGCCTGGCAGGCGCGACGTGGGGTCACAGGCGGCTAGATGAAACTGAACTCTGCTGCAAAAGGCTGTTCTAGACACCTTCGCCATTGCTTGCGTAGCATCGGCCGTCTCCTTTCGTGCACACCCTCCACACAGAGTTACCCATGACTATCCAGCAAACACCCGGGCACGTGCTGCCAGCGCGCAGCGCCGCCAAAATGGAAGCTGCCATGGCCGTGGGCGCCTTCGCAATCGGCACCGGCGAATTCGCCATCATGGGTTTAATGCCCGACATCGCCCAGAATTTGAATTTGAGTGAACCGCAAGTCGGCCACGCCATCAGCGCCTACGCCCTGGGCGTGATGGTCGGCGCACCGCTGCTGGCCATCCTCGGCGCCAAGTTACTGCGCAAACACATGCTGCTGTTGCTGATGGGCCTGTACGCCCTGGGCAACCTCGCCACCGCCTTCACCCCGACCTTCGGCTCGCTGATGGCCTTCCGCTTCATCAGCGGCCTGCCCCACGGCGCCTACTTCGGCATCGCCGCCGTCGTCGCCTCGAGCATGGTGCCCAACGACAAACGCGCCGGCGCCGTGGCCCGCGTGATGATGGGCCTTACCCTCGCCATGCTGCTCGGCAACCCCATCGCCACCTTCCTCGGCCAACACCTGGGCTGGCGCTCGGCGTTCGCGCTGGTCAGCGCCATCGCCCTGTGCACCCTCTTCCTCGTCTGGCAATTCGTCCCCGACCGCCACGACGAACCGCGCAGCGACCCACGCAAAGAACTGCGCGCCTTCACCAAACCGCAGGTGTGGATGGCGCTGTCGATTGGCGCAATTGGCTTTGCCGGCATGTTCTGCGTGTTCAGCTACCTTGCCCCGACCATGCTCGAAGTGACCAAAGTCTCGCCACAATGGATCCCCTTCGGCCTCGCCGCGTTTGGCGTCGGCGGCATCATCGGCAACATCGCCGGCGGCAAACTGTTCGACCGCATGCAATTTCGCGCCGTGGGCTGGATTCTGGTGTGGTCGATAGCCGTGCTGCTGTTCTTCCCCTTCGCGGCATCGTCGCTGTGGGGCGTGCTGCTGAGCATGGGCCTGGTCGGCACCATGGTTGCGTTGGCCGCACCGCTGCAAATCCGCCTGATGGACATCGCCCACGAAGCCCCAAGCCTGGCGGCGGCGTCGAACCACGCTGCGTTTAACCTGGCGAACGCGCTGGGGCCTTGGTTTGGGGGGATGGCGATTACGGCGGGTTACGGCTGGACCAGCACCGGCTACATTGGCGCCGCAACAGCGCTGGTCGGCCTGGGCATCTACCTGATTGCCCGCCGCATGAAAGGCGGCCACTGACACTTCTCAGAGCACTACAGTCCTAATGTGGGCACTCTAAATGTGGGAGCGGGCTTGCCCGCGATAGCGGTGGGTCAGTCAACAAATCAATGACTGCCCACCCGCCACTCAATCATCATGCAACAACCCCGCCCCATACTCCCCATAACTACTCCCCAACCCACTGCCGCCAAAACTCATCTTGGCCGCCTTGCTCGGGCTATGGTCCCCAAACGCCCGACATCCCCCCGAAAAACAAGGGTCACCACTCCCGCCCGACGACCCCGTCGAACAAGCGCCCAACAGCAACGTGCCAGCAATCATCACGACTTTAACCAGGTTCGAGATCATGTTTCAGTTCCCTATGGGCTGGAGGCGCGGGGGTCCTCTCTTAAGTGGGAGCGTAGTCCTCAACGGTGCGGGGAATTATGAAACTTTGCTGGGTGACAGGATGGGTTCAGGTTGCCGCCTTGGAGTAAGGCGGCGGGGTTGGATGTCAGGCGGTGGCCGTGCTGGCGGCGGGCGCGACGTGCTCTTGGGCTCGTGCGACGAGTAAAGCGCTTAGGTCGATGAGTTGCTGGATGCCGAGGATGATGGCGCGGTGGGGGTCTTCGAGGTCGAAGGCCAGGGTGGCGGCCATTTGGTTGGCGGAATCGAGGTTTTCGGCGGCGTTGGCTAGGAGGGTTTCGGTGTCGATGTTGGGGCTGACGCGGAAAAGATTGCCGGGCGCGGGTTCAGAGATTGCATCGTCGTCAGATGGCGGCAGGTAATGATAAATAGCGCGCTGAGCCGCAGCGTGAAGCTTGGCATCAATGGGTTCAGCGTTTGAGGCATGAGGCGGATTAGGCGTGACCTTGTACATGGCGAAGCTCCTTTAGAATTCCAGGAACTACCAAACTCACTCCCACATGAGGGTGGCAGCTGTACGCAGGTGTGGAAGACCAGGGCTAAAGGACCCGGCGCACCGAAGTGCCCCGCGCACAGCCGCCATAAGCAATCATACAGACGTAAAAAAACGCCGGTAGGTGTTTATGGGCGATTGAGCGCCTTCAGCTTGGTCGGACTTCCACATCCGGCCGCTGGATTGGCAGCGGCTGGAGGAGGTTAGCTAGGGGTGGTCTGAGGGGCAAGCTGAGAAAAGCGTGGGAAGTTTGTTCCCGAGATCACTCCATACACTGTGAGTCGTCCCGATGATGGATTGGAGCCACTAACTCTACAGCCCATAGAATACGAGCCCTCGAGCGGCTTCTGAAAAACTCAGTACCACTTTCGTACCAACGCTACTCCCACGCACTGACGCCCTCCCCCTTTTTCGCTAGCTTTAGCAATCGCGATAGTTGCGACTGCTATGCTTGATTTTTTTCAGAACGAGTCGCCTACCATGGCTAGCGAGTATTCACTGACAGACGTGCTGGAACGGTTTTACCAAAATCAACTGGCCTTGGAGGCGGCAGTGATGGAGCTGACTCTTTGGGCTGAGCAGCAAAACGCTTTAGAAATGGGTAAGAATGTTCGGGGGGCACTTCACACGGTTGGTGAAAACGCGGGCCATATTAAACAAGGGCTGGCTCGACTGAGAGGGGCTGACCTCACCTAAAAATGGCAGTTATCGGCCAGAGGCTGCCCTTAATCACAGGCAGTATTCGGCCTAAGCGGCAATTTCGTGGCGCGAAGTTTCACCCTCTAGGAAGCCTATACGGATGCGCAACAAGCCTGGCCGAAATGATCCTTGCCCTTGCGGTAGTGGCCGCAAGTTTAAAAAATGTCATGGGTCCATCGATAATCTCGACATAGTGCTGAAGCTGAATGGATCGCGCATGCGCCAAGAGATGCAGATGACACTCGCTCGTCATGAAGCCCAAGAGTTTCAGAGGCGTGAGCAGCAGGGCCTCGGTAGGCCTATCATTTCCGCCGAGTTCCATGATCACAGGATCATAGCCGTCGGTCAGACGATGCATTCCTCACAGAAGTGGAAAACGTTTCACGACTTCCTGAATGACTACCCGAAGATCGTCTTGGGTAAAGAATGGTGGATCTCGGAGGGAAATAAGCCTCCAGAAGAGCGACATCGTATTCTCACCTGGGCGGTCCGCAGCTATGAGCACTCGAAAGCTCATATGGAACGGATGGGGACAGGTGTTCCGCAGCCGATGACGGGGGCTATTGGTGCCTATATGCGTTTCGCATATGACCTTTACAGCCTGAAGCACGCCATCGAGGTCCAAAAGCTGCTTATCGACCGAATTAGATGCCCTGAGAACTTCCCGGGAGCGTTGTACGAAGTACGGGTCGCCGCCGCCCTGCTTCGGGCAGGCTTCAGCCTGCAGCCCCAAGATGAAACTGACAGACGTACCACTCACGTTGAATTCATCGCTACGGACACCAAGTCCGGTGCGATCTACGCTGTTGAGGCCAAGCGACGAGAAGGGGCGCGGATGAAAATCAACAGGCAAATGAATCGCGCTTTAAGCAAAAAGTCGGATCATCCTCGCATTGTCTTCATTGACACAAACGACGGACGCCTGGAACTGGGCAGAGGTCAACCTAATCCTGTAGCGCTTGTGGAGGCTGAAAACCTCTTAAAGCTATATGAGCGGGACCCTATTGGGCAAAAGCTTCCGGAGGCATACGTCATAGTCACCTTCGATCCTGAGGAGCATCACCTTGATGCCATTGATCTGCCTTCCGGAGTGCTGCTATGGGGCTTCCACCTCGAAGATCTTCACCCAGGGCTGAAAAATCTGCTTCAACAGGTCAAAATTAGGCGTCGGCATGCGCCCGTTTTTGCGCTGCTGGAGTCGATGCAAAGGCACCGGCGCATTCCCGCTACGTTCGATGGAGAGGCCGAGTCGTTATCTGGTGGAATTCCCAAGGCACGGCTACAGGTTGGTCATCGAATGGAGGTACAAGGACCTAACGGGACGCAGATCGAGGCGACGCTAGAGAATTGCGTCGTCATGCCGAAGTCGGGAGAGGCATTTTGTGTCGCTTGTAGCGACGATCAACAGCGCTTCATAGTCAAGATTCCGTTGACGGATGATGAACTAAAAGCCCATGCCCAGCACCCTAAGACCTTCTTTGGAGTTATTGATAGGAATGCTGGTCGCTCTTGTCCGAAGACTGACTTGGACTGGTTCGACTTCCTCTGGGAAACATACTCAAGAAGCACAAAAGAGAAACTGATCGAGCTCATGGACCATGCGCCCGACGTTGAACGATTGAAGGAGATGACCCAAGAGGACTTGGCCGATGAATATTGCGTTCGAATGGCAAGCGCAATGCTGGAAGCACATATGGAAAAGATGTAACCCGCTCTCCGGCTCTAGCCCTGCAAAACTCTGGTGCATGAGGACGACGAGTGCAATCAAATAAACCTGCACTTTTATCATTCTATTTGCTGCACTTCGATTTTCATCACAGCATATTGAGGCGCTATGATCTTAGAACCACTAGAAAAACCAGTTATGATTGAAGGGCACGACCTTAAAATATTTAATTATAACTATTACGTATCAGACAGAACCCAGTTCGAAATCCTATCTAGTCGCTGGCACGGCGAGAAAGATCGGCTTACAAAAATAACACATGACATTCAAAAAGATGATCATCTTTGGTGCTCCAGCATAAGAAACTTTAACAACAAGCCTCTTACCGACATATGCGAAGGAAAAGGTGGCTATTCATATGGAAACTCTACAGAAGTAAAAAGCTACAACAGAGACCTAAGAGGCTTAAAAATAACCAACTGGGCGCATACAGAGCATTTTTCAGCATTAAGCTATACCAACTTCAGTTTTTGTCTTTTTTCAAAATGCCAGTTTGTTCAGCAGAAAAGAAAGGACATGTTGTTTTTTCAAAGCAGCATATCTAGCACTAAATTTGAAAACTGCTCATTTAAAAATGGTTGGTTTTTTGAAGGAGACATGAAAGACACAGTTTTTTATGACTGCTATTTTGATGACGTCGTATTTAATATGAATAGCAATGACAAGGAAAAATACGAGCGCATTGTATTCATCAATTGCAATTTTAAAAACTGCGACCTATCAAGGATAAACTTGCGAAGCTGCTGCTTTGTTGGGCACTGCGTCTTTTCAGGCCTGACTATGGACTCAGAAGATATAAAGCACTTTTCTTCTATCGGGGCAGAATTGCTTAAGATTTTCCGCCAATGGGACTGCAATGATTGGCCAAAACGAAAGCACATAAAGTCGGTTAAATACTCTGGCGTAGACAAGCCGATAGTAAACTATTTTGAAAACAATGAAAAACAACCAAACAGCAAGAACCACACGACAACAAAAATAGCCTTTATGGGTCTTATTCGCTTCTACGAGTACACAGCTAATACTTACGACAACCATACACACAGAGATGTATTTGCCCGAGCGCATTACGTTTTAAGTTGGTTAATTGATAATAAGTATGCAGTCGACAAGCCCTTCAAAGGCTTTTTCAGAATGTTTATTGGTAGGCATATCGCCGGTTATGGCGATAGACCATTAACCCCCATCCTGGCATGGTTCATAAACATAGTTATATTTGCGATCCTGCTTAGCGCATCTGGAATAGTTATTAACAATCAAACCGTTACACTCCTGAGCTCTTGGGATTCTGGCGGTTTTAACGAGGCGCTCTCAACATTCCTTAAAGCTTTGTACTTCTCAACGATCACTGCAACAACAGTTGGCTATGGGGACATACAGCCAAGCACAGGTTTGTCCATGCTATTTTGCGCATTAGATGCAGCCATTGGCATATTGCTCTACACCACCTTTACGGTCGTAATGGTACGCAGACTATTTAAATAAATAGAAAACGAGAATGGAATAGACCTGATACATCTTCATATCATGATGATTCCGGGTCTCTTTGCCTTGATTCTTTGAAGCACTAGTCCCCCCTGAAGTATTCGATAGTGGAGTACCGCCAGCCTGCAGTTAGTTTCCAAGCTTAGGCTAGTGGGCTGGCAAAGTCGGATGCTTTTGTCGTTGAGCGGTTTCAAATGCTGTCTGCGGTCCTTTTTACCATCGTCGCGCTTGGACTTCGGATCTGGCTTGATATCAGTAAACATACCTACTCCTGGATTGGCAGTGAAGGAGAGGTTCGAAAGTACCCGCACCCTCAACCGCTCAGCCGAGGCCCCGGAATACAAGGGCTCCAGCGGTGCCAGTTGCGCGAAAGCATTCCCACGCGCATCAGCATGCACCTCAGTACGCGTGCGCATCACACGTATAGGGGCCAGAAATTCGAAATCTGGAGGGGGGCAAAAAAAAGAGTAACATAAGTAATCTTGACCATTTTTCACGCTCAAGCCATTGAAATTAAAGGGTTTTATGTTTCGAGAAAAAGGTAATCTTTAAGTAATATTGAAGTAATCTGATTACTCTTTATAAATGTAATTCTCATCTTTATAAAAACCCTTTAAAAACAATAGCTTGGCAAATAATTACCTTTTCAATTACTTCTTTGTTACTCCTTTTTGTAATACCGAAACCCACGGAATACGTGGCCTCCAGCCCATTACCCAGACTGGGTTACTGAAATTACTCTTTTTGAACCCCCCCCCCTCTACCTGCACAGCAACGCCTCCAGACCTTTCGAAGAAATACCCCCTCAGTGCAGGGTTCCGCAGGCTTTCAACCTCCCCACAATGCCAAGCAAGCGCCCAGCCTGAGCCGCCGGAAGTGGTCCGCAGGGGCGCAGAAAAAACGACCCATTTAGCCCGCAGGCGAGGTGGGGGGACGACGGCGCGCGCCGGGTGATGAAGCACGCCACTGCCCCGATGCAGCACGTCAAATCCCCGGCATGGTGCGGCAGGCCCGGGTGCTGCTTCGTCGGTGGGCGGCTGAGCAGCTGACGCTGGTCCGAAAGCCCAGTACCTATTGGGCTGGACCGCCCTTTACGCTTGCCGTGACCCCGTGCAAATGCTATGTTTTGCTGGGCTTTTTTATGCTATTGAAGCGCGAACATTCATCTATCACAGCCGACTTTTTCCGGCCCCCCTTCCCCTCCCGCATGCTGTTCGTCGCCTCACATCGCGTCCTGGTCAAACCTCATTTACTGTATGCACATACAGCGCTGGATTCCCACCCATGAACGATGATGAAGACACCTTCGGGTGGCTTGGCCTCCCCGCTCCGTTGCAAATGTACCGACAGCACTGTCGCCTGCTGGAGAACGAGATCCAGGAACTGAACGTGCAATTACGCAAAGCGCGGGAAGATGTTTTCGGCATCAGCCAAATGCTGCTGGATGCTCACACCAAGAACGCTGAGTTCGCTGGGTACCTCCGTCAGAGGGGCGGTGAAGCGGCTGAGATGCGAAAGCAGATCGACACCCTGACCACGTCACTCCGGGTAAGTCAGCGTGAAGCCGAAGGCCTGAAGCGAATCATCAATGAAATGAGACCTCGACCTACCACGATTGTCTAAGGTGAAATGGAAGGAGGGCTTGGTCATGTGCGGAAGACTGTCGCAGTACCGGGGAATCCACGACTTTGTTGCGGCACTGAGTTTGCCTAACGCCCTGGCAAACTCCGTGGGTGATCAGCCGATTGAGCGATACAACGTGGCCCCGACGACCCAAGTGGCGTTACTGCACTTGCAGGGTGAGTTGCTGCACGCTGATGCGGTTCGGTGGGGATGGAGACCGTATTGGGCGAAGGACCGCGCCGCACCTATCAATGCTCGCGTCGAGAAGGTAGCCCACGGCCCGTTCTTCCGGGCAATCTGGCCGCACCGGGTGATCACGCCCATAGATAACTGGTTCGAATGGGTGGACGAAGGCGGTCCGAAAAAACAGCCTTATCTGATCCGCAGACGGGACGGCGCACCGATCCTATGTGCAGCCATAGGCCAACTGCCCGATGTCGATGACGGCCCAGGCGAGCATGACGGCTTCGTGATCATTACCGCCGACAGTGCCGGCGGCATGGTAGACATTCACGACCGGAGGCCTGTAGTGCTGACGCCAGACCTTGCCCGCGAATGGTTAGAACCAGCCACGCCCAAAGAGCGCGCTGAACAGATAGTTTTGCACCAAGGTGAACCGGCCGAAGTTTTCGAGTGGTTTAGGATTGATACGGCGATTGGAAACGTGAAAAATCAGAATAAGAGCTTGATATTTCCGTGCTAGGTATGAGTCCCGAGCAAAACTAACACCTAACTAACCTTTTGAATTTGCATGCATCATTAATCGCCGAAATTAGTGGAGCGCGCGTCCGAACATCCAACTGCGATAGTGCCCCATACATATAATCATCGGTATATTCCCCTTCAAAAAAATATAAAATAAATTGATAAAGATCTGAAAACTCGAATCTATCTCGAACGTCTTTCATTAAATCGTTTTGAAGCACATACAAATGTGTAAAGTACTTCTCCAAACCCTCATTTACTGGGCCATACTTAATTTTAACCTTCGCCGTGGCTAATGCGAAAAGATAACTCTCCGGCAGAATTTTTTCTTTAGCTGTTGCCGCACCCAAATCTAAATTGGCCATCGCCTTCAACAGCACGTTAAAAAACATACTTTGCCAGTGCATCCTCACGACCCCTTTGTTAACACTCTCATCAAGTTCAACAAAAAGCTCGTTAAAATCAGACCCTAAACCTCCCAAAGTGATACAGCAAGCCTTTATATTTTTGACACCTGTTTCTTGACCAACGTCAAAGTCTTTAATCACAGCAACCATTTTTAATATGACGGCTTTGCACTCCGAGACCAATACCGACTGACGATCAACGCTCTTACTTCTATTAAACTGATAAAAACCCAACACAAAAGCTCCAGCTGTTGCGAGCTGAGCCACTATATTCGCCACATCGACAAACTTTATATCCCAAAACGCTTTTGGCATATCTATATAATAGTAAAAAATCTCCCAAATTAAGAAGACTACAAGGGCAATCTCTACACAAAGTAGTGGTACAAACTCCCTCGACCTCTGCTTTTTCTTTTCGTACAACATAGCAACTCCCCAATGGCTTGTATTTCTTTGGAGGCATTAGGCCACACCTATTCATTGCCCGCCATTGATTAGGAATATGTGAGCCGCGTCACTCGGCTAAGACGCAGCACATCTGACTGGACTCCGCTTTTCGCCGGAATCTTTACTTCCCCCCCGTTGGAAGCTCAAATTCCTTGAAGCTGACAACCTCTTCACCCAGCCACTCATTGACCTGCGCCAACCTTGCCTGCAACGGCTCCAGCTCGTTGACCGCCCAAACCTCAGCAGCCTCCCGCAACGACCCAAAACCGCCCGCGTTCTGCGGCACAATGCCCATCAACTGCGGCGGAATACGCAACGCCGCGAGCAAATCGTCCCGGCTGATGTTCTTGATCGAGCTGAATTCGTCCTTGGCCGCAACCTCACTCACCGGAATCAGCTGAATGCCATCCTTCTTCCCTGCCGGCGCGTACACGAACAGGTTGCGAAAGTTACCTGGCCCTTTCGAGTTCTTCAGCGCGGTGCGCAGTGAGTCGATGTCCTCCTCCTTCTGCGCCGCGTCGGTCATGTACAGGATGAAACCGGCGTGACTGCCGTTGTTGTAGTACTTGCGCCGGAACAGCGTGGCACTCTCGTTGAGCAGTGCGCTTTGCAGCGCAGCCAGCCACTCCGGTAGGCCGTAGATTTCCTGGTTGATATCGGCCTCGCGCAAGTGACAGATCGAACCGGGGGCAAATTCGTGCTCGTCCTTCCAGCCACGCACCTGGTAATAGGTCTCCATGTCCACACCCCGGCGCATGTACTTCGCCAGTGGGGGCAACAGGCCCATGGTGTTGCGGAGCATGTTGTTGCGCTTTTCCAGGTAGCAGTTGCCACACCAGAGCCAGTCCAGGGCGAACTGCTCAAAGGCCTGGCGGCTTAGCAGCCGGTGAGGAACGAACGTTCGGGCGAGCATGTTGCGCTTGAAGTTCAGCCCCGACTGTAGGTACACGCTGGCCCGGGTCGTTTTTGCCAGGCCGTCCATGGACATTGGCGTTTCAAACCAACGCCCATTGGCCCAGCATTCCAGGTAGTCGAGGATCTCCCGGCTATCCAGCACGGGGGCGGGATCACCGAAAGTGAACGCTTCAACCGGCCCGGACTCAGGCGGCAACAAGTCCCCTTCAACGGGTGGCTGAGCGGTGGCCAGCTGGGTTCCGCGCTTACGTCTGCTCATCAGTAGGACTCCATAAATCCGGTATTTGCCGTGGTCTGCCCTTCAAGGGGTTCGTTGTGCAGTGCATGGAACAGCGCCCACGCCAGGTCGGCATGGCCCGTCTCGTCTGTGCGACCGGCCGTGTAAGTGAACATGCGCCCAGAGGCGGTGATTGTTTTGCGGATAGCCATCAATGACTGCGCCATATCGGTCCAGCCTGCATCGAACTCCAGACGGCCGTTTTTGATGACGTCGTAAGCCTTCAGCACCAGGCGGGTTTTGACTTCGGGCGAGTAGCTGAACGTGGTGATGTTCGGGAAGAACTGCTTCACCAACTGCGCCACGCCAGAGCCCATGCCGGTGATATCGATCCCGATGTAGGTCACCCAGTAGCGTCTGGTGACCTGGCGAATGGCTTCAGCCTGGGCCGCAAAGTCCATGCCCCGGAATTGGTGTTTTTCCAGCACCCTGAACTTGCCTCCAGGCACCATGGGCGGGCCGATCACCACCAACCCTGCGCTGTCACCATTCTCTGCTGGGTCGTAACCCACCCAGACCTGACGATCCCCGAAAGGCCGCGCAGCAAACGGTTTGTAGTCCTCGGCCCAAAGGTCCCAACTGTCCACCATGCACGGCTGCAACATCGCAAGCGGGAATATGCTCGCCCCGTCGTCGATGAACTGGCACATCAGCAGGTTCTGGAACGCCTCGGCGTCGTACTCCTGGCGCAGCTCGTCGAGGTCGAACAGGTCGCAGCCACGGTCCTCCGCGTCGAGGATGGTGACGATCTGCCGCCAGACCCGGTCCTCACACAGCCTCCCCTGCTGCAGGGCGTCATGGGAGACGTCGATTTTTACCCGTTGCGCCGCCGGTTTGCCCTTGTTGAACCGCTCGCCCGTCCAGAACGTATAGGCCTCGTGCGCCATGCTGGAAGGCGTCGAAAAGTAGGTCCGGCGGTACTGCTTCTGCATCGCCATGCCGCTGGCGACCTTGTTCAGTTCCTTGAACTTGAACGTCCAGAAGAATTCGTCGAAGTAGAAATTGCCGTGGTAGCCCTGCGCGGTTCGGGCGTTGGTGCCCAGGAAGTGCAGCTCCGCACCATTCCCCAAAATGATCGGATCGCCCGTCAGCTCGACACCCACCACCTCGCGGGCAAAGGCCTGGATGTAGGCCTTGAAGATATGCGCCTGGTTTTTTGAGGCCGACAGAAATATCTGGTTGCGACCAGTCGTCAGCGCATCGATCAGCGCTTCGCGAGCGAAGTAGTACGTCGCGCCGATCTGCCGTGACTTGAGGATCGCCCGGGTTCGCTGGTTACCCGCTTTGTACCAATCCAGCTGATAACCGAAACAGCCGTCAATGAACGCCTCAGTCAGCTTTTCGATGTGTTCTTCGTCGAACTCGTTGCGCTTCGGCGCTTTCTTCGGCCCGTCGTTGCGCTTGGCCAGGTTCGGATTCAGCTCGGTTTCGGTACCGCCGTCGTTGAAGCGCTGAATGCGAGCTTGCCGCTCCAGTTGACGGTGCAACAGGTCAATTTCCTTGTAGTCCGATCCTGACTTTGGGTCCTTGAGAATCAACTGCACTAGGCGGGCTTCGGTCGCCGCCTGGATACGCTCCAGAGGTGTCGCCCGGTCCCATTCGTCGCGGGCCTTCCAGCTGTGCAGGGTCTTTTCTTTCTCCCCAATCAGCTCGGCGATCTCGCACACGCGATAGCCCTGCCAATACAGGTGCTTGGCGTGGCGGCGGTGATCAGTGGGCAATTCGACGATGGCATTCATGGCGCAGATGCTGCCGCCCGCGCGCGTACAGTTCTCGCTCCGGTCCTTGTAGTCCCTCGATCTACAACAGCGCCTCGTTGCCCGTCGCGCTCGCGCTCAACAACATGCGCTCATCGCCAAGGCACACAGCCACCGCTCTGAGGATCCACGCATGGCCGGCAAAACCGACAACCCAGGCAAAAAACAGCTCTCTAAGTTCTTCCGCGTCGCCGTCGAAGGCGCCACCACTGACGGTCGCCAGATCGAACGGCAATGGCTGGTCGATGCCGCCGAGACCTACAGCCAGAACACCTACGGTGCTCGGGTGTGGATCGAGCATATGCGCAGCCTGCTGCCCGATAGCCCATTCCGTGCTTACGGCGATGTGGTCGCACTGAAGACCGAAGAAGTCGATATTGCCGGCGCCAAAAAGCTCGCGCTGTTTGCCCGGATTGAACCGACCGCCGACCTGATCACGATGAACAAGGCGCGGCAAAAAATGTACACCAGCATCGAGATTCGTCCGAAGTTCGCCGACACCGGACGGGCCTACTTGGACGGCATCGCGGTTACCGACACTCCGGCCAGCCTGGGAACCGAGATGCTGACTTTCAGCGCTCAACACCCAGACATGAACCCACTGGCAGCCCGTAAGCGCGATCCTGGCAACCTGTTTTCCGAGGCTGTCGAGATCGAACTTGAATTCGAAGAAGTTGAGGACGAAAGCGGAAAGGTCACAGGCCTGTTCACCCGCGTTCTCGAACTCCTCGGCAAGAGCAAGGACAAGGAAGGCAAGGACGCCGCTCTATTCACTGAACTCGGCGAGGCCGTCGAGGCCATGGCCGAGCATGTCGCCAGCCAGGGCGAAACCTTCGCCGTCGAAAAGTCCGCCCGCGAAAGCTTGCAGATTGCCCACGACAAGCTGTCCGCCGACTTCGCGGCGCTGGTTACCCAGCTCGAAAAAACCCCGGACACCACCGGACAAAAACCGCAGTACTCCGTTCGCCCGCCGGCTACGGGCGGTGACGGCACGCTCGTCACCGACTGCTGATCCACATCACGGACAACACCCAGCCAAGGAACATCGGAGAACACCATGCGTAACGATACCCGCGTCCTGTACAACGCCTACCTGCAACAACTCGCGCAACTGCACGGGGTTGGCGACGTCACCACCAAATTTACCGCCGCACCGAGCGTGGCCCAGACCCTGGAAACTCGTATCCAGGAGTCCAGCGCCTTCCTCAGTGCCATCAATGTGTTTGGCGTGTCCGAGCAGTCCGGTGAAAAAATCGGCATCGGTATCGACGGCACCATCGCCAGCACCACCGACACAACCCTCAAGGACCGCGAGCCGCGCGACCCGAGCGGACTGGACAACCGTGGGTACGTTTGCACCCAGACCAACTTCGACACTGGCATCCGTTACCAGAAGCTGGATCAGTGGGCCAAGTTCAAGGACTTCCAAGCGCGTATCCGCGACGCCATCATCAAGGCCCAGGCACTCAACCGGATCATGATCGGTTGGAACGGCACCAGCCGCGCCGCGACCTCCAACCCGACGCTCAACCAACTGTTGCAGGACGTCAACATTGGCTGGCTGGAGAAAATGCGCCTGGAAAACCCTGCCCGTGTGATGAAGGAAGTCGTCGACGGCAGCGGAAAGATCCAGATCGGTGCCGGAAAGGACTTCGAAAACATCGACGCCCTCGTCGTGAGCATGGTCAACGAGTTCATCGAGCCCTGGTATCAGGAAGACACCGACCTGGTGGTGATCTGCGGTCGCCAGCTGTTGGCCGACAAGTACTTCCCGATCATCAATAAAACCCAGGCGCCGACCGAGATGCTCGCGGCCGATATCGTCACCAGTCAAAAACGCATCGGCAACCTGCCAGCGGTGCGTGTTCCACACTTTCCTGCCAACGGCCTGCTGGTGACCCGACTCGACAACCTGTCGATCTACTGGCAGGAAAACACCCGCCGACGCACCGTCGTCGACAACGCCAAACGCGACCGCATCGAGAACTTCGAATCGGTCAACGAAAGCTATGTGATTGAAGACCTGG
This sequence comes from Pseudomonas sp. ArH3a, assembly GCF_022648765.1. Classification (NCBI taxonomy): domain Bacteria; kingdom Pseudomonadati; phylum Pseudomonadota; class Gammaproteobacteria; order Pseudomonadales; family Pseudomonadaceae; genus Pseudomonas; species Pseudomonas sp. ArH3a. The sequence continues at coordinate 2,157,177 of NZ_CP080330.1, read as the reverse complement.
GCTGCGCTGCCATGGCCGAAAACATCACCCTGAGCTGAGGCCGGCGATCATGACCAACCCTTGTCGCCGTCACTTCCAGCGCGTCACAGCAGCCGTTGCAGCGGCTGCCGTGGCAGGCCCAGCCATGACCATGGAAGGCGCATCCGTTTATGAGCTGCACCTCGCGAAGCTCCAGCAGGACTATCTGCGCCTGAAACAGGTGCAGTCGACCGAGGGCAAAGCAGAGCTGAAAAAGCAACTGCTGCCCGAATACGTCCCGTACGTGGAAGGTGTTCTGGCAGGCGGCAAAGGTGCGCAGGATCAGGTGCTGACCACTTTGATGGTTTGGCGAATGGATGCGGGCGACTTTGCCGGCGCGCTGGACATTGCCGAGTACGTCATCCAGCACGCATTGCTCATGCCTGACCGCTTCGAGCGCACTACCGGCACCATCGTTGCCGAAGAAATTGCCGAAGTCGCCCTGAAGGCGCAGAAGGCCGGTGGCACCTTCGACGTGAAACTGCTGCTCCGGACTGAGCAAATCGCGGGTGAAGAAGATATGCCCGACCAGGCAAAAGCCAAGCTGCATCTGGCCCTGGGCAAGGCTTTCGCGGAGATGGTTTCCGATGACGACACGTCAGAAAGCAAGGTGGTCGCCCTGTGTCACCTGGAGTCCTCGAAAAAATATCTGTCCCGCGCCATCGAGCTGAACACCAATTGCGGTGGCAAGAAGGATTTGGAGCGCGTCGAGCGTCTCCTCAAAAAATACGCTGCTCCAGCAGCTAACTGAGCGTCCCCACGCACCCCGCCGGCTCGGGGCGGATCGGCCAGACCGCTCCTCCTGAACGTGAAGCCCCGACCACCGGCGACCCATTTTTGAGTGCTGTTCCATGAGCGCATTTGTAGCCAGCGGCCCAGTCACCGGCGGTCACATCAACACCGATCCGTTCTGGCCGTCAATCGACCTTGAGCAGCTCCGCGCCACTCTACGCATCGACAGCAGTGTCACCCCCGCCCGCTTGGAAACTGCCGTAATCGCTGCAGCGATCAACCTCAATCGTGAGTTGAAGCCTTGGAAAGCCATCCAACTGGCCGCCGGCTATACCACACTGGCCGACGTCCCTGACGACACGATCAACGATGTATCGGTCCAGGCACACCTCTACAGGCGCGCGATCGAGGCCGGTACCGGCGCCGAAGTCTGCGAGCGGTACCGCGACTACAGCGCAACCAATACAGGCAACGATAAAGCCGAAGAAGTCGGCCCGACCATCGACGACTACCGCCGCGATCTGCGCTGGGCCGTGCGTGACTTCCTCGGTTTAAGCCGCACCACCGTGGAGTTGATCTGATGCCCGTCGCTGTCCGCACGAACCAAAACGACACCGTCGACGCCCTCTGCTGGCGGTTCTACGGACGCACCGCTGGCGTCACAGAGGCAGTGCTTGAGGCCAACCCCGGCCTGTCCGACCATGGCCCAGTCCTGCCGCAGGGCCTTGTCGTCAACATGCCCGAAGCCCAAACCAGCGCGCCCCAGCGGCAGATGGTGCAGCTATGGAACTGACCCTCTGCAACCAAGGAAACCCACACCATGGCTGATCCGACTTCCAGCGTTGTGTCTGGCCTGCTCATTGGCTTGGGCCTGGCCAGCGCCACCCCAGTCATCGATGACGGGGCGCTATTCGGCGCCATACTTGGTGCTTGGCTGGTTACCAGTACCAAGCGTGACCTGAAGGTCTGGCAACGGCTTGGTTCACTGTTCCTGTCGGCCGGCGTGGGCTATTTGTTCGCGCCCATGGCCTTACAGGCAATCCCGTTTATCACCAGCGGTGGCAGCGCCTTTCTCTGTGCCCTGGTGGTCATCCCGATCAGCATAAAACTGATGGTTTGGGTGGAAAAGGCGGATATCTGGGACATCTGGCGTCGCATCAGAGGGGGCACCTGATATGCAGAACATCGAACTGGCCGTGCAGTTGATCGCGACAATGGCCTACCTGCTGAGTGCCTTGCGCCTTGCTTGCTACACCCGAGGCGAAGCGCGGTACCGGCGCAGCATCTCGCTGCTGGCAAGCGTCTTTGGCGCAACGTTGTGCATCTGCGGTCTGGAGATCCTGCTGGACCGCCAGCCAACCAGCCTCGGCCAGGCCGCTTCCATCGTGCTGCTCTGCATTCTGATTTTCCGTTCACGCGGCAACGTCGCCGCCCTGTTGAGGCCCAGCGCATGACCACCACCCTCCGCCACGGCGACCGTTCACAAGCGGTGCTGATGCTGCAAAAAAATCTCAACAAGAACGGTGCCAACGTCGTGCCGGACGGTGACTACGGCGACGCCACAGAAGCCGCCGTCCGCGCGTACCAGGTCAAAATGGGCCTGGTCGCCGACGGCATCGCCGGCACCAAGACTCAAGCCAGTCTTACCGGTGGCGACTGTACCCAACTGCTACGCAACAACGACCTGGTGGTCGCAGCGGAACGTCTCGGTGTACCGCTGGCGAGCATCTACGCGGTCAACGAAGTGGAATCCAAGGGCAAGGGCTTTCTCGACAACGGCAAGCCGGTGATCCTCTTCGAACGCCACATCATGTACCGCCAGCTCGCCACACCTCGAAACGCAGGCGATGACCCGGACGAACTCAAGCGCCACGCCGGCCAGCTCGCCGTCGCCACACCTGCCCTGGTCAACCCGAAACCGGGTGGATACATAGGCGGCACCGCCGAACACCAACGTCTGGCTATGGCTCGCCTGATCGATGACACCGCCGCCCTGGAATCAGCGTCTTGGGGCGCCTTCCAGATCATGGGCTTCCACTGGAAGCGCCTTGGCTATGCCAGCGTGCAGGACTTTGTGGCGGCAATGAGTGCCGGCGAATCACAGCAGTTCGACGCCTTCACCCGATTTATCGAGACCGACCCGGTGCTACACAAGGTCCTGAAAGCCCGCAAGTGGGCCGAGTTCGCCAAGCTCTATAACGGGCCGGACTATCTGCGGAATCTCTACGACACCAAGCTCCAGCGCGCCTACGAGCGGCACGCCGGTTGCGAGTGTGGGCAAGGAGTGGCGGCATGATCGACTTCGACGCGGTAGAAAAACTACGGGTGCAGGACGGTGACGTGCTGGTGGTGCCTGCGTCGTCCGAACATGACGACATGCAGCTCCTGGCCGAGTCCATCCAGATAATGAATGGCGCCCGGGCCGTGATCGTGCGCGGCCCTATCAAGCAGCTCGACACCGCGACCATGAACAAGCTCGGCTGGTACCGCGCGTGAGCGTTCTGCGCCAGGCGCTATATGGCATCGCCCTGCTCGGCGCCCTGGCGCTGCTGATCTGGGGCCAGGAAGTGCGCATCGACGTCGCTGAAGGTCAGGCCAAGCTGGCACAGCAAGCGGCCAAAACCGCACGCGAAGACGCTGACCGCAACCTTGTCACCGCCAACACCCTCACCACCACCCTGAAACAGGAACGCGATGCACAGACCATCCTGCGCGGCCAGCAGGACCAACTGCGTCAGGGCCTGGCGAATCGCGAGCAATCAATTGAGGTACTGAAACGTGAAAACGCCGAACTACGCGAATGGGCTACTCAGCTTTTGCCTGACGCTGCTCGCCGGCTGCGCGAGCGCCCCGCCCTTGCCGGCGCCGCCGCTTATCGTGACTGGTTGTCCGGCCGTGGTGCCGTGCCACCTACCGGCGACCGGCCCCCTCAACAACGGTGACCTACTGACCGACCAGGACCGCGCCGAAGCCGCCTGGGCCGACTGCGCAGCTCAGGTGGACATGGTCTACAAACGCCAGCAGGCAACCCAATGAACAAGCCAGAAAGCCTGCGCGCTCACCTCCTGTCCACCGTCGCTGAGTTCAAGCACAATCCCGACCGTCTGCTGATCTTCATCGACAATGGCAAGGTCCGTTGCACCGCTGCCCACACCCTGTCATTTGAATACAGCTTCGACCTGCAGATCATCCTCACCGAGTTCGCCGGCCACCCCGACAGTGTGATCCTGCCAATCCTGGGATGGCTCAGCGTCAACCAATCCGATCTGTTGGAGAACCTCGACAAGGTCAAAGACGGCATCCAATTCGAAGCCGACATCCTGGACAAGAACAAAGTGGACCTTAGCCTGACTCTACCGCTGACAGAGCGGGTGGTGGTCGGAAAGGATGACCAAGGCAACACTACGGTGAAGCACCCGAACGAACCACAGTACGTGGCCAGTTACCTCGACCCGAACTGGAAGCCTGGGGCCCAGGGCAACACCAGTGAATGGAGAGTGCCTGATGGCGAATAGCCTGGAAGCGCTGGAGGACTGGGCGGGAGTGCTGCTCGCTCGGTTGGAGCCAGGGGAGCGGAGCAAACTTGCACGGAGCATTGGACAGGACTTGCGTCGCGGTCAGCAGAAGCGGGTGATGGCGCAAGAAAACCCGGATGGCAGCAAGTACGCTCCCCGCAAAAAACGTAACTTGCGCGGGAAACAGGGGAGGATTCGCAGAAAGCTGGCGATGTTCAAGAAGCTTCGCACCGCGACTTACATGAAAGTCCGAGGCGACAGCAATGGTATTACCGTAGGCTTCACCGGGCGTATCGCCCGGATCGCAAGGGTTCACCAGTACGGATTGAAGGATCGTGCTGAGCACAGTGCGCCGGACGTTCGGTATGATCAGCGTGAGGTGCTTGGGTTCAACGATGCAGATCTTGACTTGATCCGGGATGGGCTTTTAGCTCACCTTACACGTTCTGATCGTTGACAATGGAACCAGGTGGAAGTACTCGCAAGCGTGGAAACTCTCCGCTTTCAAGGCCATGGTTAAACACTCTCGTAAACGCTTCAAAAAATGCTTTATCGCCGTGAATGAAACGGGAGTACTGGTGCAGCTCGCCATATGATAATGGGATGCATGAAATCCCTGTCTGCTGGAATAATTCGAGCATGAGACTCGTATAATCACGATATTCATCATCAAACAACTCCTTCATCACCACTAAGGAATATATTCTTTTACCTTCTAAATTTATCTCCACCTCCGCACCATCCATAATCACAACGAACGGCGAGTACTTCCGAATATAACCAATAGCTCCTTTGACCTGTGCAACCGCTTTTTTCAGTGCCTTATTAGTAGCAGACCTTTTTTTCTCAAGAGTCTTATTAATAGTGCGCTCAAGATTTTGACTATCCTTAGCTTGAATCAAGATCACGCTCTCATCAGTTACGACTAAGACATCGACTACTTCTTCCTTGTCATGAGTTCTTTTAGGTCCAAGATAAATACTCTCAGAGTCAAAAGTTCTCTCAAGCAGAGCAATTATCTCTTTTTCTTGCGAAGGCCCTGGCACCTCGCGCTCCAACGTAAACATGCTGTATCCTGGACTGCCATGATAACTATGATTTTCGGGACGCATGTCTATATAAACAATGTCTTCGAGCATCAGGGGCTCAGTCAAACTTACTTTAATTGCACGAGAATCGTCTTCTAGCGTACTGAGCATAAACCACTCAGTCAGTTGAGTTAGAATTGCACTCTGATTGAGCCCTTGAAAACTTGGAACTATAGCTCTTCTAAGCATTTCTCGATGTGCTTTTGTAGAGCTAAATTCTGCTCTATATGCCAAAAGCTCTCTCCCAAGCTCATCAAAAAAATGAACATCAACATGGGGCGAGATAAAAAGCTTGGACAGCTCCCGTCCAGAAAATTCTTTAACCAGCGCTCCCGCAATAGTTAGAGGGTGGTCCTGATCGTCAAAAAAGGTAGCTATAAAACCTACAGACTTTAATTGGCCAATCTCATACGGGGCTAAGTGTATTAAGAACTCGCGACGCACCTTGGCAGTTAGGATAGTTTCCTTAGATGCTTTAACGATCAACTTCGGAATATAATCCCCTCTAACCGTCACAGGAAACAAGCCTATCGATAGTTCGTTTACTTTTCGCATAACACTGGGATGACTGATGGATAGCATGTCTTTCGTTCCTTGAATTCCGTCACTGTTGGGAGCTGTTTTTCAATTCGGTACCCTATCGCAGAAGCCCTCATCTGTAACCTCCGCTCTTACAAGATGAAACTGCTGCGCTCGCGCACACGCAACGCCACCATCGGCGCCATGAACGACTTCGCCGCCCTCGCCCGCATGCTCGAAAACCTCATCCGCTTCGGCGTCATCGCCGCCGTGCAGATGGTGCCCCCACGCGTGCAGGTTAAAACCGGAACATTGACCACCGCCTGGCTGCCGTGGGTCACCCTGCGCGCAGGCGCTGATCAGGAGTGGGATCCGCCAACAGTCGACGAACAAGTGGTTCTGTTCAGTCCTTCCGGCCAGCTCGCCAACGGCTTCGTCATCGCCGGGATTCCCAGCGACAACATTCCGGCCAACGGCGACCGTGCCGGCCTGCACCGCCGAACCTACGCCGACGGCACGGTGATTGAGTACGACAGCGTCGCCCACCACCTGAATGCCACCCTGCCCGACAGCGGCACCACCAGCATCGTCAGCAAGGGCGGCATCAATATCATCGGCCCCATCAATCACCAGGGCGACTACAACCAAACCGGCAACCAGAACGTGGTCGGCCTTGTGACCGTCTCCAAAGATGTAGTCGCCGCCGGCATCAGTCTGGTCAACCACCCCCACGGCGGCGTGATGCCAGGCAACGGCAAGACGGGGAAACCAGAATGAACCGACAAACCGGCGGCGCCATCGGCACTCTGGACCACATCGCCCAGTCCATGACCGACATCCTCACCACCCGCATCGGCACACGTATCGCGCGCCGCGAATACGGCAGCCTGTTGCCCGAGTTGGTGGACCACCCGTTCAACGATGTCACCCGACTTCGGGTGTATTCGGGCACCGTCATGGCACTGATGCGCTGGGAGCCACGTGTAAGCCTCAGCCGTGTGCAGTTCCTCGGTGCCAACCTGCAAGGGGAGTCGGTGCTGGACGTAGAGGGCAGCGTCGTCGACAGCAACGAACCGTTCAGCTTGAGCATTCCGCTGCAACTGGGAGGAAGTGTATGAACGCCTTTGCCGCGATTGACCTCAGCCAGCTCCCCGCGCCGCAGATCGTCGAACAGATCGACTTCGAAATTATTCTGGCCGAGCGCAAGGCCTACACGATCAGCCTCTGGCCGATCGAAGAACAGCCGCAGATCGCCGCACGCCTCGAACTGGAATCAGAGCCACTGACCAAGCTGCTGCAGGAGAACGCCTACCGGGAAATGATCTGGCGTCAGCGGGTCAATGAGGCGTCGATAGCGAACCTGCTGGCCTTCGCCAAAGGCTCCGATTTGGATCAGCTGGCAGCTAACTTCAACGTCAAGCGCCTGGTGGTTCAGGAAGCCAAACCCCAGGCAATCCCACCCGTAGCTCGGTTGATGGAGAGCGACGACAGCTTGCGCGAGCGGGCTCAGATGTCCTGGGAAGGGCTGAGCACCGCAGGCCCGCGCAACAGCTACATTTTCCACTCCCGAGGGGCGGATGGTCGCGTTGCCGACGCCACAGCTGAAAGTCCGTCCCCTGCCGTGGCTGTGGTTACCGTGCAATCGTTGCTCGGCGACGGCACTGCGCCGCCAGACCTGATCGCCGCAGTCAAGGCGTACCTGAGCGACGATGACCGCAGGCCCGTGGGTGATCGCTTGACCGTCCAGAGTGCGCAGGTCATTCACTACCAGGTCAAAGCTAAGTTGTATTTGCTGACCAGCGGCCCCGAGTCGGAACCCATCCTTGCTGCCGCTGAGCAACGCCTGCTCGCGTACGTCAAACAGCGTCGGCGCCTGGCAATGGAAGTGTCGGAATCCGCCCTGCACGCCGCGCTATTCGTCGAAGGTGTGCGCAAAGTTGAACTAGAAGACTGGGTCAACATCGTCGCCACCAAGGAACAAGCGCCCTACTGCACTGGCGTTACCGTTACGCGGGGTGCCGAGTAATGAGCGCCCAGCAACTGCTGCCAGGCAACTCCACGCAGCTTGAGCGCCAGGCCGCGCAAGCACTCGCGCAGATTCAGCGGGTACCGATCCCACTGCGGCAACTAAGCAACCCAGACACCTGCCCGTTACCGGTGCTGCCCTACCTGGCCTGGGCCTTCTCCGTTGACCGGTGGGATAGCAACTGGAGCGAAGCCACCAAGCGCGCAGCCTGCCGCTCATCCCGGTACATCCACGCCCACAAAGGCACCATCGGTGCCCTGCGCCGGGTGGTCGAGCCGCTGGGCTACCTGATCGAGGTGATGGAGTGGTGGCAAACCATGCCCGAGGGAGTGCCCGCTACCTTCGCCTTGAAGGTCGGCGTGCTGGACACCGGTATCACCGAAGAAATGTACCAGGAGCTGACATGGCTGATCGATGACGCCAAGCCACTCACCCGTCACCTCACAGGCCTGGCCATCAGCCTGGAAACCACCGGCAACGTGTTTATCGGGGCCTGCGTGTACGAAGGCGACGAACTCAGCGTTTACCCACCCATGCAGCGCGACATTGACGTCAGCGGTGTGATTGGCGTCGGTGGCCGCGAACATCATATCGACACGATGGACATTTACTCATGACCGACCAAAACAGCCAGTTCTTCGCAATCCTCACCGACATCGGCCGAGCCAAGCAGGCCAATGCTAATGCCCTTGGTACGCCATGGACGTTTGCCCAAATGGGCGTGGGCGATGCCAACGACACCAACCCCGTTCCCAATAGCGCACAAACCAAACTGATCAACGAGCGCCGACGGGCGCCGTTGAATCAGCTGAAGGTCGATCCCACTAACGCCAATGTGATCATCGCTGAACAGGTCATCCCCGATAGTGTCGGCGGCTGGTGGGTGCGTGAACTCGCCCTGTATGACAAAGACGGTGACATGGTCGCAGTTGCCAACTGCGCCCCCACATACAAGCCACTGATTGCCCAAGGTTCAGGTCGCACCCAGGTCATTCGAATCAACCTGATCGTTAGCAACACGGCGAACATCGAGTTGAAGATTGATCCAAGCGTGGTGCTGGCAACACGCGAGTACGTGGACGTTTCTGTTATTGAGGCCCTGGCCAAGCTTGACCACAAGCAGTCTGTTCGTGTGGTAGCGACTCAGAACATTGTGTTGGCCGGTGCGCAGCAAATCGGGGCTATTGCAGTTGTTGCAGGCGATAGAGTCGGGGTAGTCGGCCAAACGGCGGCCAAGGACAATGGCATTTGGGTTGTGGCCAGCGGGCCATGGGCACGTTCGTTTGATGCGAATTCGAGCGCCAAGGTGACGCCGGGGCTTTCTTTTGTGGTTGAAGAAGGCGAGATACACGGCGGGTCGGGGTGGCAGCTTGTTACGACTGCACCTATCGTCCTGGGCACCACTAATCTGGTTTTTGAGAAGGTCACTGGAAGAACTGGAGTGGCGGATGGCACCTATCGCAGTGTGACCGTGAACAAGTATGGCCGCGTGACTGAGGGTTCAAACCCGGAAACACTGGCAGATAGCGGCATCACTGACGGTGTAACAAAGACCGCACTTGCTAATGCAATCAGCGGGGTGGTGGCAAAAACTGGCGCCACGCTGACGGGTTCGCTGATTTTAAACAGTGGTCAGGAGGACTCCCCGGAGTTCGGCTGGAAGACTCCAAGCTCTGAAGCATCTTTCGATATATACAATAAAAACTTAAGAGTTTTTGCTCGGTGTGATGGAGTTGATTCGACCCCAATTCTTTTTAACTTGCCGAACAGATCAGCCTTTGTGTTTGGTAGTGTTATTTGGAATGCAGGAAATTTTAACCCCGATACGAAAGCAGACAAAACAAATACCTACCCAAAGGGCGAAACCTACTCCCGGGCCGAATCTGATCAGCAGACTGGCTACAGGGTTCTTCGCGACCGCATCACAGTTGCAGGGCTTAGTGGTGGCGATTTAAATGCGCCGTACATGCAGCGTGATAGTGATGGCGCTTTTTGTATGTTGCAAACTCGCTTGGGATATACGCCAGTCCAGCAGGGTGGCGGTATTGGGCAGAGCACTAACAAGATTTATCTTGGTCACACGCCTAACGGGGTAAAGCTTACGGTTGATACCTCGGACATGGGCCTTATTTGGTGCGCAAATAATTTCACCCCTGATGCTTGCCTTAAACTTGGTCAGAATGTTCCATCTGGGTCAAACCCTTCATTTATGTCAAACGGGTTTCCGGCTATTGCCTCTATCGCATCAGGGGCGGGTGCATTTCAAGTCAACGGTGGCGATGCTGCGTCTTCGGCGGTTATGAGCTTTCATCGCCCAGGTAGTTTCGGGGTGATGTTCGGGCTGGATGTTGACAGTCAATTAAAGATTGGCGGTTGGTCGATGGGGAATGTTGCCCATACGATCTGGCATGCGGGTAACAGGCCAAAAAGCACTGCACTACTTGCGCCAAATGGCTGGAGTAAAAACCCTGACACGGGGGAAATAATCCAGTGGCTTGAGTACACGCAAGGGGACCACCCGTCGACAGTACTAATTAATATTACGTGGCCGTTTCAGTTCCCTAACCAGTTTCTCAACGCGAAAATCACTTTAAAAATGCCAAACGGTCAGACCGGGTGTGCTTCGGTAGCGTCATATTTTGGCGCTACTACTACAGGTTGCACGATTCGATTAGAGGAGTTTGCCGCAGTACTTCAAACGGGGATGGTGGTAGTCGTAGAGGCCAGGGGGTTCTAACAAATGAAGATATTTTATAGTTCAAAACAAAATACGTTTTTCAATGAGGTTTTTCACGGCACTCGTACTATCGAAGTGCCAGACCCAAGCTGGACGCGGCCAAACATATTAGTGCCAGATCCGGATTGGACGCGGCCAAATATCCAGGTGGCGAACCCTTTGTGGAGTCCAGATGATGAGTCAGTCCCTGAAACTCACTTGGCCCCTGATATGGATGCGGTAGCCCCCTTGATTGAAGTGCCGGATATGAAAGCAGAGATTCCTTTTATCGTGGTGCCTAATCCAGGGTGCTTGCTTCCGCCTGAGGCAGAACTTGTCGATGTTTCTCAGAAGGAACACGGCGAGATCTACCGCGTGCTCGCAATGGGTGGCTCAGTCCTCGTACCTGACAAAAAAGGGCGCCCGAGTATTGCGCCTGCGCCTGGGCCTACGGTGGATGAGCTGAAAAACCGCGAGCGAGCCATTCGCGACAGGGTGTTACTGCTCACGGACCCGTTGATCTCGCGGCACCGTGATGAGGTGGAGGCCGAGCGACCTACGACCCTCACAGCCGAGCAGTACAAGCAGTTGCAAGGCTACCGGCAAGACCTGCGTAACTGGCCTGAATCAGAGCACTTCCCGGCGGCTGAATACAGACCGGATGAACCGGTTTGGCTTGCAGATCATCTCGGGTAATCAGCGCACACCTGTACATCGTCCTCTTACAACCCGCCGCGCTCGCCCAACCGGCGCGCGCGCGGCAGCCTGTGCACTGTCATTCCATCACAGCGCAGGCAACCACCCATGGCCGATTATCTCCACGGCGTGCGGGTTCTCGAACTCAACGACGGCACCCGCCCCATTCGCACCATCCCCACCGCTGTCATCGGCCTGGTTTGCACGGCTGACGATGCGGACCCACTTATGTTCCCGTTCGATACGCCCGTCCTACTGACCAGCGTTCAGGCCGCCATCGGCAAAGCCGGCGTCAAAGGCACCCTGGCGACTAGCCTGCAAGCCATTGCGGACCAGACCAAGCCCTACACCATCGTGGTGCGGGTCAAGGAAGGCGAAGACGAAGCCACCACCACCAGCGCCCTGATCGGCACCACCACTGCTGACGGCAAGTACACCGGCATGAAAGCCCTGCTCGCTGCCAAGGCCCGCGTGGGTATGACGCCGCGCATCCTTGGTGTGCCAGGCCTCGATAGTTTGCCGGTAGCCACTGCCCTGGTATCGGTTGCCAAGGATCTACGCGCCTTTGCCTACGTCAGTGCGTTCGGCTGCAAAACCAAGGAAGAAGTGGTCGCCTACCGCGAGAACTTCGGCGCCCGCGAAGTCATGGTGATCTGGCCGGAGTTCCAAAACTGGGACACCGTCACCAACAAGACCGTCACCGCGTCGGCCATTGCTCGTGCATTGGGCCTGCGGGCCAAGATCGACCAAGAGACTGGATGGCAGAAAACGTTGTCCAACGTTGCGGTCAACGGCGTGACCGGCATCAGTGCTGACGTGTTCTGGGATCTACAAAACCCGGCCACCGACGCCAACTATCTCAACAGCAACGAAGTCACCACCCTCATCAATGAAAATGGCTTCCGTTTCTGGGGTAGTCGCACCTGTAGCGACGACCCGCTATTCGCGTTCGAAAACTACACCCGAACCTCACAGATCCTCGCCGACACCATGGCCGAAGCCCATATGTGGGCCATGGACAAGGACATGCACGCGTCCCTGGTCAAAGACCTTATCGCCGGCATCAACGCCAAGTTCCGCGAACTGGTCGCCAAGGGCTACCTAATCGGTGGCAGTTGCTGGTACCCGGAAGACATCAACGACAAAGACACCCTCAAGGCCGGCATGTTGACACTCGACTACGACTACACGCCCGTGCCGCCCCTAGAAAACCTCACGCTGCGTCAGCGCATCACCGACCGTTACCTGATGCAGTTCGCCGCCGCCGTTAACGCTTAAACCGGGCCTCCCCGTGAGGGGAGTCAACCCTGTGCCATAACCCCGGAGAAAACCGCTATGGCCCTTCCTCGCAAACTGAAAAACATGATGCTGTTCAACGACGGCAGCAACTACAGAGGCATAGTCAAGACCATCACCTTGCCGGCCTTGGGCCGCAAGATGGAGTCCTATCGCGCTGCTGGTATGAATGGCCCGGTTAAGGCTGACCTGGGCATGTCCGACGACGGTATCCAGCTGGAATGGAAACTCGGCGGGCTCGATCTCATCGTGCTCAAGCAATTCGGCGCGGTCAATGCATCGGGCGTTGCTCTGCGCTTCGCAGGTTCGTACGAGCAGGACGACACCGGAGAGACAAGCGCAGTGGAAATCTCCGTGCGCGGCCGTCACGAAACCATCGAAATGGGTGACGCCACACCTGGTGAAGACACCGAGCACTCCGTCACCACCACCTGCACGTACTACAAGCTGACCGTCGACAACGAAGAAATCATCGAAATCGACCTGCTCAACTTCATCGAGAAGGTCGGCGGCGTCGACATGCTGGAAAAACAGCGCAACGCCCTGGGCATCTGATAGCCCACCCGCGACATGACACCCTTGACCATCACCAGGAGCTTTACCCATGAAAGCCTCAGCTACCGAACAACCTGACGTTCAACCACTGGCCGAAGACAACACCGTCATCCTCGATACGCCAATCCGCCGTGGCACCACCACCATTGACAGCATCACGCTGCGCAAGCCCAACTCGGGTGAGCTGCGGGGCGTGAGCCTGTCCGATCTGTTGCAGATGGACGTCAACAGCCTGGTCAAAGTGGTACCGCGCATTAGCAGTCCTACCCTCACCGCCGTCGAAGTCACGTCAATGGACCCCGCCGATCTGTTCGCGCTCGGCACCAAGGTGTCTGGTTTTTTGCTACAGAAATCGATGAAGACGGACACATCCCTCGTTGCGTAGAGGACGCCATGGCCGACTTGGCCGTGGTTTTTCACTGGGCACCGGCTGACATGGATCAGTTGGGCCTGCAAGAACTGATGGACTGGCGCGAGCGCGCCAGGGTGCGGAGTTCCACCGATGGCAAATGATCTGCGGCTACAGCTGATTCTGAACGCCATTGACCGCGTCACAGCCCCACTGCGCAGCATTCAGCGGCAATCCACCGTGGCTGCGCAAGCTCTCAAAGCGGCAAGGGATCGGTTGAAAGGCCTCAACGAGTCGCAGAAACAAATCAACGGTTTCCGCGAGCTAAAGCAGGGCTTGAGTTCGACCCGAACCGAGCTTCAAGCGGCTCAACAGCGCACCCAAGAACTGGGGCGCGCACTGTCACAAACGCAAAACCCAACCCGCGCCATGCAGCGGGACTTTGACCGTGCGCGCACTGCTCTACAACGACTAAAAGACCAAGAGACCGCCCAGACCCGTCAACTTCAAACAATGCGTCAGAGCCTTCAGGCTGCCGGGATCAGCACGCGCAATCTTGGACAGCACAGCGCACAGTTACGCGCTGATATGGCTCGGGCGAATGCTGAGATTGCAGAGCAACAGCGACGGCTTCAAGAACTGACACGGCGTCAGCGTGCTAGCGCGCAGGCGAGCGAACGTCTTAGCCGTAGTCAGCAAGCTGCTGGACGACTCGCCATGGGTGGGGCCGCAGGCCTGGGCGTAGGCTATGCAGCGAGCCGGCCCCTTGCTGCAGTAGTTAATTCATTCGCACCCAACGAGGATTCCGCTACACAGCTCAAGGTGTCGATGATGGATGACACTGGGAAGGTCTCGGAGGACTTCCAGAAAATCACCGACCTGGCCACCAAGCTGGGCGACCGCTTGCCAGGTACGACAGCCGACTTCCAGAACATGATGACCATGCTCAGACGCCAAGGCCTGAGTGCGCAAAGCATACTCGGCGGCACCGGCGAAGCGGCAGCGTACTTGGGCGTTCAACTGAAGATGCCAGTAACAGCTGCGGCCGAATTCGCTGCCAAGATGCAGGACGCTACCCGCACCTCCGAAAAGGACATGATGGGGCTGATGGACACCATTCAGCGTGGGTTTTATGCCGGCGTTGATCCAGACAACATGCTCCAGGGGTTCAGCAAGATCGCTCCGGTCATGGATACCATCAAGAAATCTGGGATCGAAGCAGCCAAGGAACTGGCGCCGCTGTTAATCATGATGGACCAGGCAGGGATGGAAGGTGGTTCAGCAGGTAACGCCTTCCGAAAAATCTTCCAGGCTGGGCTAAATCAAAGCAAAGTCGACAACGCTAATAAGCTCGCAGCCGGTTCAAGTAAAGGCGTATCGCTTAAGTTCACTGATGACCAAGGCAACTTTGCGGGACTTGAAAATCTGTACGCACAGGTCGAAAAGCTGAAAGTGCTGAACGATACCGACCGCACTGCCGTCATCAGCAAGCTTTTTGGTGATGACGCGGAAACTATGACAACCCTGAACACGATGATGAACAAGGGGTTGGCCGGCTATCAGGAAGTCCAGCAGAAGCTGCAAACCCAGGCCGACCTGCGAACCCGTGTCAACGAGCAACTCAGCACGCTAACCAACGTCATGGAGGCTGCCCAGGGCAGCTTTACCAACGCCATGGCAGAGTTTGGCGCGGCTGTAGCGCCAGAACTCAAGAGCCTGATCAACACCCTGGGCGAAGTCGCAAACAGCGTAGGCACATGGGCCAGAGAGAACCCAAAATTGGCCGGTGGTTTGGTCAAGGTGGTGGGCGCGATTACCGCACTTGCATTCGTGTTCGGTGCTCTAGCATTGACCATGGCTAGCATGCTCGGACCGTTCGCCGTGCTCCGCTACGGTATGACGATGTTCGGTCTACAGGGTGGCGTCGTCACCAAGATGCTCGGAAAACTGCTACCAACGCTGACCGGCTTGGCTCGTAACGCGTTCCCCATGTTGGCGCAAGGAGCCCGGTTATTCGCCACCACACTGATCAGTGCTATCAGCTCAATCGGCACAGGGATCCTCGCTACACCCATTGGCTGGTTGATGGCAGCAATTGCAGGACTGGTCGCTGCCGGGTTCCTTGTTTACAAATACTGGAAACCGATAAAGGGTTTCTTCATCGGTTTTTGGCAGGGGCTTTCCGCTGCACTGCAACCAGTGCTCACCGGATTCAATAAGTTCGGCGAACTACTGGGCAACCTGGCGAAAGCCGCCTATGCCATACCAGGTGTAGGCACTGCGTTAAGGCTGCTCGGCAGCATCGCACAACCTCTATTCAACATGATATCCAACGGCATCAGCGGGTTGATTGGGTGGTTCAGTGACCTACTGAAGCCGGTCGAGGACGTCGGCGGCGCCGCTCAGTCAATGGGGCAACGGTTCGGGGCAGCTATCGGCAACATGATCGTCACACTGGTTCAGAGCATCGTTTCACTCGCTACTGGCGCCGCCAATTTGTGGACAAGTATTAAGACCAGCTTTGATCAAGGCCTGTCTGGAATCCTTCAACTGATTGCTAACTTCAGCCCGCTCGGCTTGTTTTACCAGGCCTTCACCGGAGTCATGAGTTACTTCGGTGTGGAACTGCCGGGGAAATTCACTGAGTTCGGCGGCATGATCATCAACGGTTTGATCAATGGCCTCACCTCTGGAATCGGCGCCGTCAAAGACGCCATCGGCTCGATCGGAGACGCCAGCATCGGTTGGTTCAAGGAAAAGCTCGGCATCCACAGCCCGTCCCGGGTGTTTGCGGAGCTGGGCGGGTTCACCATGGCGGGGCTGACCCAGGGGCTGGAAGGCGGGCAGAAAGGCCCGCTGGACGCCCTGACCAGCGTGAGCAAACAGATGGCTGCCGCAAGCACCCTGGCTTTGGGCGCGACCGCTATGCCGGCGTTTGCCGTGGATAACACGCCGCCCATCAGCAGCGCGCCCGCAGCAGCCGTTTACGATAGCCACGACACCTACGAATTCACCATAACAGCAGGGCCTGGCACCGATATGCAAAGCCTGGAGAAGACCCTGCGAACCATGATGGCCCGTATCGAAAACGAAAAAAAAGCGCGTCAGCGCAGCAAACTTTCTGACCTGGAATAACCACCATGATGATGGCTCTCGGCATGTTCGTGTTCAGCCTCTCCACCGCCGCTTACCAGGAGCTGCAACGCCAAACCGATTGGCGCCATGCCAGCAACAACCGGTTCGGCGCAGCTCCTGCACGGCAGTTCGTCGGCCGTGGCGAGGACGCTATCACCCTCCCTGGCATCATCCTCCCCGAGCTGGCCGGTAGCGCTCTCAGCCTCGACGCTCTGCGCCTGATGGCGAACACTGGCAAGGCATGGCCCATGGTTGAAGGCAGTGGCCGTATCTACGGCCTGTGGGTGATCGAGAGTCTGAGCGAAAACAAAACCCTATTTTTCCGTGACGGCACGCCACGGCGTATTGAATTCACCCTGAGCCTGAAGCGCACCGATGATGACCGCATCGATCTGCTCGGCGCCGGTACCAGCATTGGCGTCAACATCCTGCGAGGCCTGCTGTGATCGAATCAGTAATCTCCAAGGTCACCGGCTACGTGCGCAGCACGGCCGAGCGGTACGTTCGTGACGCAGCCTACCCCGTGCCTGCTTTCAGACTCACGGTCGACGGGCTGGATATCGCACAACTAATCAGCCCGCGCCTCATGGGCCTGGAGCTGACCGACAACCGCGGCGTCGAGGCAGACCAACTCAGCATCACCCTTAGCGACCACGACGGCATGCTGGCTATCCCACCGAAGGGCGCGGTGTTGCGGTTGTGGCTGGGTTGGAGCGACACCGGACTGGTGGACAAGGGCACGTACACCGTCGACGAAACCGAGCACAGCGGCGCGCCGGACGTACTCAGCATTCGCGCTCGATCGGCAGACCTGCGCAAGGGCCTGAAGACCAAACGGGAACGTAGCTGGAGCAACACCACACTCGGCGACGTCCTGGGCGATATCGCCATCGGCAACGGTCTGACCGCAACCATCGCAGGCGCCCTCGACGGGTTGCCCATCCTGCAGCTCGACCAGGCCAACGAGTCCGACGCCAACCTGATCAGCCGCCTGGGCGAGGAGTTCGACGCGGTGGCCAGCGTGAAAGCGGGTTGTCTACTGTGCCTGCCGGCGGGTGGCGGCAAGACGGCCAGCGGCCTGGACCTACCGCACATCACCCTCACACGCGCCGACGGTGACCAACATCGCTACCTGCAAGCCGACCGCGATAGCTACGACGGGGTGCGCGCCTATTACTACGACGTGAACAGTGCAAAAAAACAGGAGGCTATTGCCGGCGGCGGCGACAACCTCAAGGATCTGCGACACACGTACAGCGACCAGCAGTCGGCCCTGCGTGCCGCCCGGGCGGAATTCCGGCGGCTGCAACGAGGCAGCGCCACGCTCAGCTACAACCTGGCCATGGGCCGGCCAGACCTGATCCCCGAGCTGACGTACACACTCCAGGGTGTGAAGGAGGAAATCGACGAAATCATCTGGTATGGCGGCAACGTGCAACACAGCCTGAGCGCAGACGGTGGATACACGGTGAGCCTGGAGCTGGAAAGCAAACTACCGGAGGATAACGTTGAGGACCTGGCGGAAGAGAACAAAGGTGATTACACGGGAATCATCGCGTACTACCGCGACGCAAAAACAGGGAAGGAAAAAACAATTATGGCGGGGGATCAGGCGAAGCCGAGGCGGTTGCGGTGGCTTTATGCTAGTGAAAAAACAGCCAAGCGGGCAGTGGATCGAGAGTGGAAGAAGATGCAGGCGGCCAGCGTATAAAGCCCGCTCTGAAACCAGAACAAAAAACCCGACATTGCCGGGTTCCTCAGTTATACCGCGCTTAATATCACATCAAAAAAACGCAAAATATCCTTTTGCTGTTGCAGACTCATTTGTCTGAACATCTGCAAAACCAGCTTTTCACGTTGACTCAGCGTTGCAAACTCAACGTTCTCCGACTGCTTGCCTTGCTCATTGTTGCTCACCAACATGTGTCACTCCCTTCAACACATCCGGGTGCCCGGCACCAACCTAGGTGCCAACCAAAGCACCCGAAGGAGCGAGCAATTTTCAGCGCGTGCGGGGTGTGTCACCGGCCTAAGAAGTACTTTTTGACAAAAGATCAGGGCTGCGGACATAGCTCCTGCGCGATCTGGACAATGTTGCTGTAGTCCATCTTTACAGTCTGCATAGTAGGGCTCGGCTTTGTAATGTCACGCCCATCAGCCCACCCGCGCGTCTTGGCGATGCTGCGAGCACTTCCATTTAGCGCGTAGACGGTCCCGTCAGAGGTTCTTGCCAATGCTTTGGGTGCTGGGCCGTCACACATAAGATCGACGCTGTCGACAGTGAACGGCCAAGCATCGCCGAAATCTTTACTCGAAACCGAGTGCACTTTGGCATCTGCAAGCACGCTTACAGAGAAAAACAGCAGACCGATACATGCCGAGACCTTGATTCCTTGGTTCATTCCTACATCCCTATTATTTTTGATTGAACGCACGCAGAAGCCTTTTCACGGCGCCTTTGTCGTCATCGTCCAGTGCCCTTACGTGTTCAACCATCTCAACTTCGTCAGCAGACAACGTTGGCTCTGCAACAGGTAGTCGCTGACCAATGACCACATAAAGAATGTCCACACCTCTCTCCGCCACAGCGGCGAGGTATTCCGCATCCGGGCTTCTGTCGCCCTTTTCGTAGTTGAACTGAGAGGTCTTTGCCACGCCCGCAATAGCGGCGAAATCCGCTTGATTGAAACCCAAGCGGACACGCTCCTCTCTCAGCCTTTCACCGATATTCAACAAAACGACCCCTTAATGAGTTGACTATTCAACGCATGTTGAATATTCTTCCCCTATCACCACACGAAACCACACGAAACGAGACTATGCCGAACGCATCCCCCATCGAGCAAGCATGCCAAGAGGCCCGTGATCGTCTCGCACGTCTCGGGATCTCGGCCAAAGACTGGGCTGAAAAAAATGAATTCAACCCTTCGACGGTCTACGCGGTTTTGAACGGACAGAAGAAATGTTTGCGTGGTGAGGCTCACCGCGCGGCCGTTCTGCTCGGAATCAAAGACGGCGTGATTACAAACTAGGGCCTCTGGCTCCAAGGGGAAACCAGAAGATGAAACGCCCAGTTCTAGCAACAAAGCGTCAGGTAATGAGCGCGGTGATCAACGATTACAAAGGTGGCCGCGAGTGCGCAGCTGCGCGCCTGGGGTACGAACTCAAGAAGTTCGACAACCACATCTACGAAAATGCCGGCAGCCGGCCTTTGACCGACGAGCAGATTCACTGCCTGGAGCAGGACGCGGGCACCACACACCTCCCGGAATACATCGCCGCACTGTACGGCGGCATGTTTGTCCCCCTGGCCAAGCCAGAGACTCTGGACAACATCGATCTCTACAACCGCTCGGTAAACGCTGCTGCCAAGCGCGGCGTGGTCGACCAGATCATAGCCAAGGCGCTGGACGATGGTGTCATTGAACCGGATGAAGCCGAGGCGATCCTTGCTGCTCATAACCGGTACATGTCGGCCCGTCATTCCGAAGTACTTGCCACGATCCTGTTGCACACAAAGGGGACCGTACAGTGAGTACTTACAAGCTGGTTTGCCCCCATTGCCATAGCCGCATGCGCATCCGCACCAGCGAAGGCCAACACATTTTCCTGCGCATCACCTACATGCAATGCACCAACGAAGCGTGCGGCTGGGCGGTGCGTGCTGAATTTCAGATGACCCACGAGCTTAGCCCCAGCGGCATGCCTAACCCGGCTGTGCGCCTCCCGGTTGCAGATGTGGTCATTCGTCGCCAGGCAATGAAAACCGCCAATGATCAACCCGATCTGCTGGACCAAATGGAAATGGAGCGTGCGTGATGAACCTTGATCAACAGACTCATGACTACCGCAGCAGCATGCAACACGCTGCTTTCGCTTACTTGCAACGCCATGAGGCAGAACACCTGGTGGATTCCGATCTGTTGTTCGATCGTTGTATTCGCCACCTGACCCTTGCATTGGAAGTGCCCGTATTCATGGCACCAAAACTTGTCCACAACGCCTGGACTGAGTTGCAGGTGATCAAGAAGCGCCGTTGGATCGGCATCGACTGGGCCAGTGGGGCTGACAGCACCCGTGTCCACCTGGTGGACGTTCTCGCGGATCAACGCTTCCCGGTTTCGGCTCGGTTTCTGCCACAAAAACTTCTCGACCAGCGCAGCACCGTACACAAGCCACACTCTCAGTAACCCTTCCTTTTAAACCCCGCCCTGCCCCATTCCCAATGGGTTTGGGTGAGCTTTGCCCGCAATCCGAGGTGGACCATGGAAATCGACATCGCCATCACCGCAAAACTGCCCCGCGACCAGGCCGAGGCACTGCTCCAGGACCTGCGCGCGCAGTACGCGTTGCTGTTCAACGAGCATTGGTATGACGACCGTTTCCGCATGATCCCCGAGGGTTTGCGGCACGGCTCGTTGCTGGTGGCTTTCCCTGGGTTGGCTGCACGAAAAAGCCTGATTGGCGCCCTTAAACACAGTCTCGACGAA
Organism: Pseudomonas sp. ArH3a; assembly: GCF_022648765.1. Taxonomy (NCBI): domain Bacteria; kingdom Pseudomonadati; phylum Pseudomonadota; class Gammaproteobacteria; order Pseudomonadales; family Pseudomonadaceae; genus Pseudomonas; species Pseudomonas sp. ArH3a. The sequence goes on along the minus strand of NZ_CP080330.1, from coordinate 2,136,042 downwards.
GCGAAGTAAGCCACGATGGAAATGAAAGAAAGGCTGCGCGCCGACGTCATCCAACGCATTGAGCGGGACTACCAGCTCAAGCACATGCGCGGTACCGACTATATGCGTAAGGGTGTTTGCCCTGTCTGCGGCCAGAAGACCCTGTACACCTTCTACCATTCGCCCTGGACACTGATCTGCGGACGACCGGAAAAGTGCGACCACCGTGTTCACGTGAAAGACGTCTACGACGACTTGTTCAACGACTGGAGCAAGACTGCCCCGTCGACGCCGGATAACCCGCTTGCGACGGCGCGTGCCTACCTTGAGTTTGCGCGGGGCTTCAAGTTTGAGTTGATCGCCGGTTGGTTCACCCAGGACAACTACTGGGATGGCCGGCTAAACATCGGTAGCGCCACGGTGCGTTTCGCCTTGGAGAAAGGTGGCTACTGGGAGCGTTTGATAGATCGGCCAGACCGATTCGGCAAGATGAAAGCGCGCTTCCGCCCAACCGGTGAAGGCTTGACTGGATACAAAGGCGTCTGGTGGTGTCCGCCGAGCGTCGACCTGCTGGAAGTCGACGAGCTGTTCATCGTAGAGGGGATTTTCGACTCCATCGCACTGGTGCACAACGAAGTGCCAGCCGTGTCGATGATGTCCAGCGCCCCCTGCCCTATCGACTCACTCAAGGCCCTGGCCAAGCTGCGCCACGACGCCGACAGGCGCCTACCGGTACTTGTGTGGGCATTGGATAACGAGCCTGTCGCTAAGGCCAACATGCGCCGCTGGGCAAAGGAAGCACGCGACCTGGGCTTCACCTGCAAGGCGGCGGTGATCCCGCAACCCAATGGCAAAAAGGTTGACTGGAACGACCTGCACCTGCGGTGGAAGTCGATCGAGGGTGACGACAAGCGCGCCGAGCGGATTGAGCAGGATCTAGACGAAGCCCGCCACCACGGCGATTTACTGCTGGCTGACTCGGCTGAAGAAAAGGGTTTCCTCATCTACTTGCGCGACGAGCGCAAGGAATTCCACTTCACATTCCGCAAGCGCCTGTACTGGTTTCGCCTTGACCTTGATAAGTACGACCGCGCCATGAGCGATCTGGAGAGTTCAGAGCGTCATGACGACCAGCAGCTCAACGACGACCAACGCCGCAACAAGGCATTACGTCAGTCAGCCACTGTGTCCAACATCGCCAACTGCACCTTCCAGGCGCTGTACTACATGCGCAACGACTTGACCGATGAGGCCTGGTACTACTTCCGTATCGAGCGCCCGCAAGGGGCTGCCATCAAAAGCACTTTCACGGCCAAACAGCTCACGTCGGCGCCTGAGTTCGGGAATCGCCTGCTCAACGTCTCCAACGGCGGTTGGTTCGAGGGTAGCGCCCAACAACTGAAGCGGATTCTGGCGCCCCAGCTCGACTGCCTCAAAGCCGTCAACACCATCGAATGGATCGGCTACAGCCGCGACCATGGTGCCTATGTCTTCAACGACCTGGCCTTTCACGGCGGCAAAGTGCAGGTGCGCAACAAGGAAGACTTTTTTGACCTCGGCAAGCTGAGCATCAAGTCACAGAGCCAGTCGCCTGTGCTGCATATCAATACCGACCTCAACGCTTACAACGAGGGCTGGTTCGACATTTACTGGCGCTGCTTTGGCGTACAAGGCCTGGTGGTTTTGGCCTGGTGGCTGGGTGCATTGCACGCCGAGCAAATCCGCCAGATCCACAAGTCACTGATGTTCCTGGAGCTGGTGGGCGAAGCCGGCTCGGGCAAGACCACCTTGGTGGAACTGCTGTGGAAATCGGTCGGACGCACTGACTACGAAGGCTTCGACCCATCTAAAGCGACCGCCGCAAGCCGTGCGCGCAACTTCTCGCAGGTCAGCAACTTGCCGGTGGTGCTGATCGAGTCGGAGCGCGAGCAGAAGGAAGGCCAGCCCGTTAAACACTTCGACTGGGACGAACTGAAAACCGCCTACAACGGCCGCAGCGTTCGCTCCACCGGTGTGAAAAATAACGGTAACGACACCCACGAACCCCCGTTCCGCGCCGCCCTGCTGATCGCGCAGAACAACCCGGTGAACGCATCAGAACCAATCCTGCAGCGTATCTGCCACGTCCATCTGACACGCGAGCACCACACGCCGGAGACCAAGCAGTACGCCGAGCAGTTGGAACGCATGCCGATGGACAGCATCAGCGGCTTCCTGGTCAAGGCGCTGCAACGCGAAGCCGACACCATGCGCCTGATGGAGGAAAACACCTCCGGCTACGAACAGGAGCTTCTGGCCCTACCTGGCGTGCGTACCGTGCGTATTGCCAAGAACCACGCCCAGCTGCGCAGCCTGGTGGATGCACTGGCCGGTGTCGTGCCCCTCGGCGAGCACCGCAAAGCCCTTGCTCACGCGGAAATCAGCCGCATGGCCTTGGAACGGCAGCAGGCAATCAACGCCGACCACCCGACCGTCACTGAGTTTTGGGACCTGTACGACTTCCTGAATGGCATGGACGAAAAAGGGGCACTGAACCACGCCCGCCGTGATGGCCTGATCGCAGTGAACCTCAACGAATTCGTGGAGATGGCTGCCAACAAGCGGCAGCAGGTTCCCCCGCTGAGCGATCTGAAGCGCCTGCTCAAGACCAGCAAGTCACCCAAGTTTCTGGAGTCGAACAAGCCCGTTAACTCGGCGCGGTCACTCGACGCTTTCGACAAACCGAAAACCATTCGCTGCTGGGTATTCCAGAGCGTGTAGGGGCTGCAACCCCTCGATATCTAACACCCAAAGGAGAAGCACCATGCACATCCAAGTCATCACCGGTGACGGCCGCCAGGGCGAAACCAACCGTCTTCGGCACCTGAAAGAGCTGAAAGACTGGTTTAACGAGTCCGGGAAAATCGTTCACGCGGAAGCCTACGACGCGGCGGGTTTGGTCGCGATCCTGGAGGTTCGTGCGGTAAGCGACAAAGAAATTCTGGTGCTGGAGTGCAGCCGGGATCAGATCCAGGCGGTCCTGGAATGGCAGTCGGCAACGGATGAAGTTGTTGAGTTTGAAGATCTGCTGCTGCACCTAGTGCGGAAGCAAAACCCAACCGGCGAAAGCCAGTAAGAAGGTGGTGCCGAGGGGCTGCAACCCCTCGACACCGACCACCCAAAGGAGAAGCACCATGCAAGTGAATCAACCCCAAGGCGGCACCGCAGAGGCTACCACAACCCCGCTGGCTATCGGCGACAGGGTCAGCTACGTCGCAATGAGCGGTGGCGGTCGGGAATACCGTCTCAGCGCCCGAACCGGCGTGATCGAAGCGATCGATGGCTGTGTTGCTACCTTGCGTGCCGCAAACGGCCGCAGCATTACCCAACCACTCGACAAGCTGACACCCGACGGCCAGCCCAATGCGCTGACGCGCATGCTAATCGGAGGTTAGCGTATGACCGTATTCCTTTTACTCTATCTCTGCGCGGATGCGACCCGGACCGATTGCCAGGTGGTGAAGGTTGATAGCTGGAATGGCCCTCACGCCAACGAGCAATGCAGCGACGCCTTAACGGGCCTAACAGAAGCACTGACTGCAACCAACCGGGAACGGCATCGGTTCGTTTGCGAAATCCAGGGCAATGGAGCGAAACCCGCAGAACATAAGACTCAGCCGGCGCTCATTCATCAATCGTTTCGGATGTAAGGGGATCATCATGAAGACAGCCTTCATCCTGATGGCCCAATACGACGGCCAAGCGATTATCTCGCTGGAGTTGGTCTGCCGGGATTACTTCACGCACCTGACGCCGGACATGTTCCAGCGCAAGGTGATGAGTGGTCAGATCAAGCTACCGATCACCCGCCTGGAAAAAAGCCAGAAGTCTGCCAAAGGCATCCACCTGACTGACCTGGCGGCTTATCTCGACCTGCAGCGCGCCGCTGCGGTTAAAGAGCACAACCAGCTCAACGGGTTAAAACACGTCGTTTGAGCCACTTCATTGATGCGGCGCCCAGTTGGACGGGCGCCCTCAATACCTTCTCGTGCCATTCCCAGCCTACATATCGGTCACCCTTGCCGCGCAAGTGGGTGTATCGCCGCATCGAGTTCCAATCCCGGTGGCCGGAAACACTCGCCACGCGCGGAATATCCCAGTCCATTTCAAACAGGCGGCTGATACCTTCATGGCGTAGGTCGTGGAAGTGCAGATCAGCAATCTCCAGGAACTTGCACGCTTTCGCCCAGGATGTGGAGATCGAGTCAGGGCTGTAGGGAAATATGTCTTCGCCGGCCTTGGGCATGGACTGGAGGATCTGCCACGCCTCGTCCGGCAGATAACACCAAACATCGTTGCCGATCTTCTGACCGGGGTTTTTCATGTCGCGCACCAGCACACGCTGACCAGGCTCGTCGACGTCCGCCCAGCGAATACGGGTTATTTCATCTAGCCGACGAGTGGAGAACAGCGCAAAGCCAACGACTTTCAGCATATTGGTGACAGTCGGGCGCCTCGCCTGCATGGCCTGATAGTGCGTCAGCACCTTTCCCAGCTCGTCCAACGTCGGCCGGCGGTCACGTTCGCGGCTTTTCAGGTTGTAGCCCAGCTTCCTCAGTACCCGCCGAGCGCCGCCCATCGCGAGCGGATCGACCTGGTAGCCCCACGCATCTTTGGCAATCGCCAGAACAGCCCCGAGGTGCGCCAGGTCATTACCGGCTGTTTGAGGCTGAACCCCGCCGCCCTCCTTGCTCATTCGCCAAAGAGCAAAGTCGACGAGGGTCTGGGTGGTGATGTCTGTATCGGTCAACTGGCCTAGGTATGTCTCGCCGATGGCTGTCAGCGTCGCGCGCTTGGTCTTGCCTAATGGTCGGGCTTTTTCGACCTCGACCAGGTACCGAGCATTCATCTCTTTGACCGTGGCGCCTTTGCGGCTCGCCCGCTCGATCGCACCTGGCTCATCCAGCTCCGTTTCGCGCTTACGCGCCCAAGCCTGGGCGGCCTGTTTTCGGGCGAAGGTCTGGCTCTCTTGGTAGACTTGCACTCCGTCGCGTTTGATGCGGATTTGAGCCGTGTAGCTCACAGTCCCATCCGCCAGTTTTCTTGCCCTGATAGTCGCCATATCGAAAGTGGTACGCGTCAGTTTTTAGGTGGTACATCGTACCACCGAGCCTTCAAAAACGCCTGAAAACGCCCTAAAACACGCCCAGAACACGTTGAGTAAAATGCTAGATAAACAAAGCTTTAGCCCAGCAGAATCAAGCCCCGCACTGTCTCGGCGCTTTAGCGTTGCCCCCATGATGGATTGGACCGACCGCCACTGCCGGTTCTTCCTGCGCCTGCTCTCCAAGCACGCCCTGCTCTACACCGAGATGGTCACCACGGGCGCGATCCTGCACGGCGACCACGACCGCTTCCTGCGCCACAACGAAGCCGAGCACCCGCTTGCGCTGCAGTTGGGTGGCAGTGTCCCCGCTGACCTAGCTGCCTGCGCGCGTATGGCTGAGGCTGCCGGTTACGATGAAGTGAACTTGAACGTTGGCTGCCCGAGTGACCGGGTGCAGAACAATATGATCGGCGCGATCCTGATGGCGCACCCTGCATTGGTGGCGGATTGCGTGAAGGCGATGCGCGATGCGGTGTCGATTCCGGTGACGGTGAAGCATCGTATCGGGATCAATGGGCGCGACAGTTATGCCGAGTTGTGTGATTTCGTCGGGACGGTGAGGGATGCCGGGTGCACCAGTTTTACGGTGCATGCGCGGATTGCGATTCTTGAGGGGTTGTCGCCGAAGGAGAATCGCGACATTCCGCCGTTGCGCTATGACGTGGCGGCGCAGTTGAAGCAGGATTTCCCGGAGTTGGAGATTGTGCTGAACGGTGGGATTAAGACGCTTGCGCAGTGCCAGGAGCATTTGCAGGTGTTTGATGGGGTGATGTTGGGGCGGGAGGCTTATCACAATCCGTATTTGCTGGCGGAGGTGGATCAGCGGTTGTTTGGGAGTTCGGCGCCGGTGGTTAGTCGGGCGGAAGCGTTGGCGCAGTTGCGGCCTTATATTGCGGAGCATTTGGCCAGTGGTGGGTCGATGCATCACATTACGCGGCATGTGTTGGGGTTGGGGACTGGGTTTCCGGGGGCTCGGAAATTTCGGCAGATGTTGTCCGTGGATATTCATAAGGCGAGTGATCCGTTGGCGTTGTTGGATCAGGCTGGGGAGTTGTTGGAGGGGCGGTGATTTAGCCGGTTGGGTGTCAGTTGGTTTATTGGGTGGCTGGGGTTGGCGGTTCCCCCAACTGATCGTTCCCATGCTCTGCGTGGGAATGCAGGGCGTGACGCTCCGCGTCACTATTGCGCTGGACTTGAGCCGTGCGCTGGTAGCGGGACGCGGAGCGTCCCAGGAGGCGTTACCACGCGGAGCGTGGGAACGATCGATATAAGGGGAACCTGTCGGCGGTTTTGGTCTCCTATTTAGCACCACGGCCGGTGATTCAAACGGCTGTTTTCAGGTTGTTGCCCTCGCAAACGATCGAACGCATTTGCGCCCTTGAGCGCCTGCCGGCGCTCGGGTAATGTCATCAGACCCACAGGACAGAGCACGCCCATGACTTCCAAGCTGGAACAACTCAAGCAATTCACCACCGTTGTAGCCGATACCGGCGATTTTTCTACCCTCGCCAAGCTCAAGCCGCAAGACGCCACCACTAACCCTTCCCTGCTGCTCAAGGCTGCTTCGATCCCAGGCTATGCCAAGCTGCTGGATGAGGCTGTGAAGGACTGCAATGGTGACGTGGGCCTGGCCAGCGACCGTTTTGCGGTGGCGGTCGGTCAAGAGATCCTTAAAGTCGTACCGGGCCGTATTTCCACTGAGGTGGATGCGCGTCTGTCGTTCGACGAAGCGGCCATTCTCAAGCGTGCGCACCGTCTGATCGACTTGTACGACAAAGCCGGCGTTGGCCGTGACCGTGTGCTGATCAAGATCGCCTCCACCTGGGAAGGCATCCGCGCGGCGGAGAAGCTGGAAAAAGAAGGTATTCAAACCAACCTGACCCTGCTGTTCTCGTTCGCCCAGGCTGTGGCCTGTGCCGAGGCTGGGGTGTTCCTGATTTCGCCGTTCGTGGGCCGTATCTACGATTGGTACAAAAAGGCCAACGGCAACGACTACACCGGTTCCGATGATCCAGGCGTGCAGTCGGTAACGCGCATCTACAACTACTACAAGGCCAATGGCTACAAGACCGTGGTGATGGGTGCGAGCTTCCGTAACCTCAACCAGATTGAAGAGTTGGCCGGATGTGATCGCCTGACCATCAGCCCGGACCTGCTGGAGAAGCTGGCGGCGGATGAAGGCAAGCTGGAGCGCAAGTTGGCGCCAGGCCATGCCGGTGAAGCGCGGGTGCATTTGACTGAAGCGCAGTTCCGTTGGGAATCCAACGAGGATGCGATGGCGACTGAGAAGCTGGCGGAGGGGATTCGTCAGTTTGCTCGGGACCAGGAGAAGCTTGAAGCGTTGTTGACTGCCAAGCTGTAAGGCAGTCGGCGACAAAAAGGGCGGCACCCTCGCGGGTGCCGCCCTTTTTTGTGCCTTTCGCTGGTCTCAAGCCGACCTCAGTACAACTGTGGGAGCTGGCTTGCCTGCGATAGCGGTGGGTCAGAAATGAATAGGTGGCTGACACACCGCTATCGCAGGCAAGCCAGCTCCCACATTTGACTGTGTTGTTCTCAGCAGCGGGGGCTTAGTGGCGCTCTAGGGCGTTCACAAGGTCATGGAACGCTTCGCGGTTGGACTCGTTCAAGCCCATCAGGATCTTGTGCGCTTCCAGCACCTTGACCCGTACCACTTCTTCGGACTGGTCTTGCGAAGGCAGGTCGGTCAGGCATTCCGGGCAGGGGATCGGGCGGTCAACGATGTTGAACACTTGATCAAAGCCCATGGACTGCAGCAGACGGGTGATGTCTTCGTGGGTGGTGACCACAGTCGGCAACAGTCCGACCTTCTGCCGAGACAGAATGGACAACTTGGCCAACAGGCCCAGGGTGGTGCTGTCGATGCTGCGGGTTTCGGTCAGATCGATCACGATCGCCGAGAAATTCAGGGCTGTGAAAATCCGCTCAATCGTTGCATCCAGCGCCGAACACAAGGTCAGGCGCACTTCACCGACAAACTTCAGGACGAAGGTCCCATCTTGCTCGGCGAATTGGATTCTTCCGGTACTCATCAAAGATTCCTGCTCAACACCAATAGGGCGATATCATCCGGCATCTCCCCTAGCGTGGCCAATCCAAAAACCTGCCGCAGGCCATCCAGGCTGCCGCCCGCCGACTTGACCTTTTGGGGCAAGGCGGCTTCTTTCTCTTTGAGTGTAGGCTCTGGAAGAAGGTCCAGGATACCGTCGGACATCAGCGTGAGGCTGAAGGTCGGCGGCAGTTCCAGGATGTGGTCTTCGTAGGTGGCTTCATTGAACAAGCCCACCGGCAGACCACGCCCTTCCAGGTAACGCACACTGTCTGGAGTGTATAAAACCGGCATCGGCAGGTGACCGCCGATGCTGTAGGTCAAAAGACCCGTTTCTTCATCAATTACGCCGCCGACCATCGTCACGTGCTTGCCCAGCTTACAGCTGATCAGGCCTCGGTTGATGTGGCCCAGCACCTCGGAGGGGGTGAACTCCGGCAAGGTGCCATTGCGCTTGGATTCGAACAGCAGCCGTGTGGTCATGAACTTCAACAACACGGTGACAAAAGCAGATGAAGCACCGTGGCCGGAGACGTCGGCCAGGTAGAACGCGACACGCCGCTCGTCGACGCGGAAATAGTCGACAAAATCACCCGACAGGTACAACGACGGGATGATCTGGTGAGCGAACTTGAACTCATCGATGGTCCAGGGGCTGACCGGCAGCATGTTCATCTGCACCTGGCGACCGGCGTTCTGGTCTTCCTGGAGCAGGTTGAGGCTGGCTTCGAGTTCGCGGTTGGCGGTTTCGAGCTTTTCGCGGTAGCGCTGGTTTTCCAGCAGTAGGCGGGCACGGTCCAGTGCGCGGCGCACCGAGTGCTCCAGCACGGCCAGGTCTTCCAGGGGTTTGATCAGGTAATCGGCGGCGCCCAGGCGCAAGGCCTCGACGGCGTCGTTCATCACGCCGGCACCGGACACGACAATCACCGGCGTCTGCGGGGCAAGCTCAGTCACCTGGCGGATCAGTTCGAGGCCGCCCATCTGGGGCATGCGCAGATCGCAGATCACAAGGTCGGGCTTGTCGCGCCCGAATACCTGGAGACCCTGTTGGCCATTGCTGGCCTGCAGGACGCTGAAGCCACTGTCTTCCAAATAGGCCGCGAGGCTCGCGCGCACTACTTCGTCGTCATCGATTATCAGCAGCGTGGCACTGGTTTTTTGCATGTGGGCAAACGGCGCCAGAATTAGGTTGGCGTAGGTGGCTCGACAATGGCCGGGCGCACTTACTGGATTCGCTTTCTAGCCACTCTGTCCTACAAAGCATTGGGATTTTGCCCATGCACAAAGGTAAAGCAGAGGTGCCCTTCTAAGGCGCAGACGGTACTCCCATCCGTCAGGGGTTTCAAGCTCATGCCGATGGTCGCCAAGCGTCTTTACACCGCAAATCACTGGGAGTTATAAGAACACCCACGACCACAACACAAAGTAAGGATGGAACCCGTGAGCGAACACGAGCGCGACTACGCCGAAAAACGCGATTTCATCCGCATGCGAGTGGATGCCGATGTGTCGTTGATCCACGCAGGGCAGGAGATTGCCGGGGTCTGCGTGGACCTTTCCAGCTCTGGCATGCAGGTCCAGGCGCCGCGCCAGTTTCAGGTGGGCGACCAACTGACCGTGCGGATCGATTCAGATCACGCCGCTCTCAAGGGCCTGGAAGCAGATACCGAAGTGGTATGGACCAAGGCCACAGATACAGATCAGCAATTGGGCCTCAAGATCTTGAAAATGCGATGAAACCGCGCACAAAAAAAGGCGACCACTTGGGTCGCCTTTTTTCGTTTCAAAACGTCACAGCTTAAAAGTCGTCGACGACCTTGCCGTCTTTGACCTTGAACTCACGGTTCTGCAAGTAAGCGTTACGGATGAAGGTGTACTTGTCACCGGTGATCAACTTCTCGCTGTCGAGCAGGCTGGCACGGGTATCGACAATGTTCAGGCCGAAGGTGCTGTTACGCCAGCCGATGTCGTTCATGTAGCGGTACGGCTGGGTGTAGCTGTCGACGTATTTGGACGGCGCATCACGCAAGGTGCTTGGGCCCAGCAGCGGCAGCATCACGTAAGGACCGCTGCCGACGCCCCAGTAACCGAGGGTCTGGCCGAAGTCTTCATCGCTGCGCTGCAGCCCCATTTTGGTGCCGACATCAATAAAGCCCAGCACGCCGAAGGTGGTGTTCATCAGCAGGCGGGCAGTGTCCACACCGGCGGCGTGCGGCTTGAGCTGCAGCACGTTGTTGGCCAGATTGCCAACATCGCCGATGTTGCGGAAGAAGTTGTGCACGCCGTCTTGCACAAATTGCGGGGTGACAAACTGATAACCCTGGGCAATTGGCTTGAGCGCGTAGGTATCAACGGTGTCGTTGAAGGTGAAGATCGGGCGGTTGACGCTTTCCCACGGGTCGTCTTCCGACGCAGCCTGGGCCGCGAACGGGGCCAACAGGACAGTGGCACACACAGATAGCTGAGCGAAGTAGTGGCTCCAGCGCATAGCTTTTGCTCCTTGAATGGTCTGTCATGGGCGCTATGCCCTGAATAAGGATGTCAGTATATGACGGAAGTGCTGGTTTAGGCAGCTGCGAGGAAACGACATACGAAAAATGCACAAAACTCCTACAATCACCCCTCAGTGTCATGCGCTTGTCATCCCGCCTCGATAGCGTCATCGCTATTTCAGGGATGTAGAAATGCCTCACGCCGAGATTGCCGTCGCCAATGCCCCTTCTTTGACTGCCGTACTCTTTGGCCTGAGTGGCTGCCTGGTGGATTTTGGTTCCCAGGCGCGCACCGATTCGCCCGCCCCGGACTCCCACGCCACGCCGGGCGCGCTGAAGAGCCTGCGCAGCCTCAAGGACCAGGGCGTGCCCTGCGCCTGGCTGGACGAACTGCCCCCCTCGGTCACCACCCCGCTGGCTGCCGCACTGCCCGACTGGATCAAGGCGGCCTCGCCCTCCTCCATCCGCTGGCCGGCGCCGCATGCGTGCTGGCAGGCCTTGATGGAACTGAATATCGAACGCCTGGAAGGCTGCGTACTGGTCAGCGGCGAGCCGCGCTTGCTGCAAGCGGGCCTGAATGCCGGGTTGTGGACCATTGGCCTGGCGTCCTGCGGCTCGCTGTGTGGCCTGGGGCCCGAGCAATGGCAGGCGCTGACCGAGCAACAACGCGAGTACAAGCGCGGCAAGGCCACGGTGGCGCTGTATGGGTTGGGCGTGCACTCGGTGATCGATCACCTCGGTGAACTCGGCACCTGCCTGGCCGACATCAGCCTGCGCCAGCTCAAAGGCGAGAAGCCCTGATCGAGATCATGCACTAAGGGCGCCGGTGGATTAATCTACAGGTCAGCCCGTAGACCTTTCGCGACGTGCCGCGGTCTATGCCAGTGCCTATCGATAAAAGGAAGAACGCCATGCCTGCCCGCGAAAAACTGCAAGAACAGGTCACCATCCTGCGCGAGCAATTGAACCAGGAGCCACCGCTGCCACCCGAAAAGCGTGAGGCGCTGGAAGAATTGATTGCGAAGTTTGAAGTGCAACTTGAGTTGGAACCCGCCACCCAATCCCCGAGTATCGCTGACGATGTGAATCGCGCAGTGGAAGGCTTCGAACTGGATCACCCAGGTATTGCGGGGACGCTGCGCAATATCGTGATCACCTTGGGCAATATCGGGATCTAACCCCAGCCCAAGCCAAACGCAGAACCAAAATGTGGGCGCGGGCTTGCCTGCGATAGCGGTGTATCAGTCACCTATGGATGACTGAAAATTGCTATCGCAGGCAAGCCAGCTCCCACATTTGTTTTGCGTGAAGGCTACTGACGGGCCAGTCGCAGGTTTTGGAACTGCACATCTTCCGTGCTGCGGTACGGGTTGATATCCAACCCGCCCCGGCGCACATAGCGCGCATACACCGTCAGTTTCTGCGGCTTGAGCAAGCGCTGCAGGTCGAGAAAAATCCGCTCCACACACTGTTCATGGAAGTCGGAGTGCTGGCGAAAGCTCACCAGGTACTCCAGCAGGCTGGCGTGATCCAGTGCCGAACCCCGGTATTCCACCGCCACGCTGCCCCAATCGGGCTGACTGGTGACCGGGCAGTTGGATTTGAGCAAGTGGCTGTGCACGCTCTCCTCGACAATGCGCGAGTCATCGCAGCGCAGCAGTTCCGGGCGCGGGTGTTCGTAGTTGCTGACGCTGATGTCCAACTCGTCAATGCACACGCCCGGCAGTGCCTGCACACCTTCGGCTTCAACCTCGGCCAAACGGCGGATGCGCACGCTCACCGGCTTGCCGGCGGCGGCGCTTAGGTCGGTGCGCAAGGTCGCTTCCAGGCTTGCCGTATCGGCAAACGCGGTCTGGTTCAACGAGTTGAGGTAGAGCTTGAAGGACTTGGACTCGATGATATTCGGCGAGTCGGCCGGGATGCTGAACTCACCGATAGCCACCACCGGCTTGCCCGACGGCAGCAGCCAGGACAATTCGAAGCAGTTCCAGAAATCCACGCCTTTATACGGCAGTGTTTCGGCGCTCAGGCCCAGCTCGGCCCACTTGGCGGCGCGAGGGATCGGGAACAGCAACGATGGGGTGTAGGTGCTGATGTATTCACTGGACTTGCCCAGCGGCGAATGTTCGGCTGCGGGATGCATGGCGGAAACCTGGCTAAATAAACCGCGCCAGTCTACCAGCCTTTGCTCCCGCCCTTAAGAAACGCCTCACTCAACGGTCAGTTTGCCGACCATGCCGGCCTGATAATGCCCAGGGAGGTTGCAGGCAAACTCCAGACCCGTGGCTTTGGTGAAGGTCCAGGTCAGCTCGGCAGTCTTGCCGGGTTCGACCAACACGCTGTTGGGATCGTCATGCTTCATGCCACTCATGTCGCCATGGCGCATATCATCCTGATGCATGGCGCTGTGGTCCATCTTGCCCATGCCGGTGGCGGTGAGCATGCCGCTGGCCTGCATCTTTAACATTTCCTTCTGGTGTTCGGCATGCATCGCCGCGTCGCCCAGGTTGAATTCGTGGAGCAACTGGCCTTTGTTGACCAGTACAAAGCGCACGGTCTCACCGGCTTTTACGTCGATCGACTTGGGCGAAAAGGAAATGTCCTGCAGCAACACTTCCACGGTGCGCGTGGCTTTGTCGGCAGACGCCGGCTGGCCAAAGGCGAAGGTGTGGGCCGTGTCAGCCACAGCAGCGAAACTCAACGCCAACAGGCAGCCCGCCAATATCAGAGGTGTACGCAACGCCATCTCAATTCTCCAAACGTGTGTGAACAGCTTCGCCAGCACTCTAAGATGGCGCCGCTACCAGCCAGCTGACTGCTAGATTACAACGTTGATCGTTCCCACGCTGAGCGTGGGAACGAGCACGTCAGGAATACCTGAGCGCATGCGCCGGCTCAATCTTCGCCGCCCGATACGCCGGGTAAACAGTCGCCAAAAAGCTCAACACAAACCCAGCCGTGCAAATCAGCAGCACATCGCCGCCTTGCAGTTCCGAAGGCAGGTTGCTGACGAAGTACACATCCGAACTGAAGATATGCTGCCCGCTCACGCGCTCCAGCCAGCCCACCAGTTCACTCACGTTCAGCGCCGCAATCACGCCCAGTACGCCGCCGATCAAGGTGCCGACAATACCAATCACCGTGCCCTGCACCATGAAGATCGCCATGATCTGGCGTGGCGTGGCGCCGATGGTGCGCAAGATCGCGATGTCTGCGCCCTTGTCGTTCACCACCATGATCAAGGTGGCGATGATGTTGAACGCGGCAACGGCGACGATCATCAGCAACAGCAGGCCGATCATGGTCTTTTCCATCTTCATCGCGCTGAACAGGCTGCCCTGGGTGTGGGTCCAGTCATCGGGCTTGTAGGCTGCGCCAAGGCTGGCGGCGATGTCCGCCGAGACTTTGGGCGCTGCATACAGGTCTTTCACCGCCAGGCGCACGCTTTGCACCTGGTTGGGCTGCCAATGCTGTATCTCGGCAGCGTCAGCCATGTTGATCAAGGCCATGGAGCCGTCCAGCTCAGCGCCGACCTTGAAGATACCGACCACGTTCAACCGCTGCATGCGCGGGGTGATGCCACCCGGGGCAGTGCTGATTTCCGGGACGATCAGGGTCAGCTTGTCGCCCACGCTCAGGCGGAAGCGCCGAGCGGTGATGTCGCCGATGACCACGCCAAATTCGCCGGCCTTCAGGTCTTCCAGTTTCCCGCGCACGATATGCTGGGCCACGATCGAGACCTTGCCTTCCTGGGCCGGGTCGACGCCGCTGATTTCGATCGGCTGCATCGCGCCCTTGTAGGAAAACATGCCGTCCATCTGTGTGAACGGCACTGCGGCGGTGACTTCAGGGTTCTTCATCGCCGCAGCCGCCACGGGCTGCCAGTCATCAATCGGGTTCACGCCGACGATGGTGGCGTGGGGCACCATGCCGAGGATGCGTGAGCTCATTTCACGCTGGAAGCCGTTCATCACCGACAACACCACGATCATCGCCAGCACGCCGAGGGCGAGGCCGATCATCGAGGTCATCGAGATAAACGAAACAAAACGGTTGCGGCGCTTGGCGCGGGTATAGCGCGTGCCGATGAAAATCGATAACGGTCTGAACATTCGCGGGCACCGTTTAAAAAAATGAAAAAGCCCAGCGCCAGGCGCCGGGCTTGAAACGGGTCAGATGGCGACCAAATGACCTTCCTGCAGGTGCAGCACACGGTCCATCTGGCGGGCCATGCTCATGTCATGGGTCACCACCAGGAACGCGGTGCGCATCTGGGTGCTCAGTTCCAGCATCAAGTCCTTGATGCCCTGGGCGGTGTGGGCGTCGAGGTTGCCGGTTGGCTCATCGAGCATCACCAGCCCTGGGTTGTTCACCAGGGCGCGGGCGATTGCCACACGCTGGCGCTCACCGCCGGACAGTTCGGCCGGCTTGTGCTCCAGGCGATGCCCGAGGCCAACGCGCTCCAGCAGGGCTGTGGCACGCTGGCGCGCTTGCGGGATCGCGGTCTTGCCGATCAGCAGCGGCATGCACACGTTTTCCAGCGCGGTGAATTCCGCCAGCAGGTGGTGGAACTGGTACACAAAGCCCAACGAACGGTTGCGCAGTTGGCCACGCGCTTTCTCACCCAGGGCCGACAGTTCTTCGCCGGCCAACCACACGCTGCCCTGGGACGGCGTATCAAGGCCGCCCAACAGGTTGAGCAAGGTACTTTTGCCGGAACCGGAACTGCCGACGATCGCCACGCGCTCGCCCGGGTGCAGTTCCAGCTGCAGGTTGGACAACACCACCACCGATTCCGGACCTTCCTCGTAGGATTTGCCCAGGTTGCGGCAGCTCAGGATTGCTTTTTCACTCATGCCCGATTCACTCATAACGTAAGGCCTGTGCTGGCTGGGTACGTGCCGCGCGCCAGGCTGGATACAGGGTGGCAAGAAAACTCAGGACCAACGCAGCGCCGCCCACCATCAACACGTCCTGGGCCTGAACCTGGGACGGTAAGTAGTCGATGAAGTAGACGTCGGCATTAAGAAACTTATGGCCGAGGACTTTTTCCAGCGCGGCGATGGCGGCGCTGACGTTCAGTGCCGCCAAGATGCCGACCGCGGTGCCGATCAAGGTGCCGACCACGCCGATCACGGTGCCCTGCACCATGAAGATCGCCATGATCTGCCCCGGCGTGGCGCCAAGGGTGCGCAGGATGGCGATGTCGCCCTTCTTGTCGTTCACCACCATCACCAAGGTGGAGATGATGTTGAACGCCGCCACGGCGACGATCAGCAGCAACAACAGGCCGATCATGGCTTTTTCCATGCGGATGGCCTGGTAGAGGTTGCCGTGAGTGCGGGTCCAGTCGCGGGCGTAGTACTGGGATTCACCCAAATGCTGGGCGATTTCCCAGGCGCCGCGCGGTGCCTCGAACAGGTCGTTGAATTTGAGGCGCAGGCCCTGCACCTGATCCGGCTTCCAGCGATGCAGGCGCGCCAGATCGGTGAGATTGGTCAGGCCAAGGTAGCCGTCGATCTCGCCGGCGCCGACGTGGAAGGTGCCGACCACGGTGAAGCGCTTCATACGTGGGAACATGCCGGCCGGGGTCACGGTGACTTCCGGGGCGACGAAGGTCAGCTTGTCGCCGATGCCCACGCCGAGCTTGGCCGCGGCCTTGTCGCCGATCACGATGCCGAAGCTTCCGGGCGCCAACTCGTCGAGTTTGCCCTGCAACATGAACTTGTCGATGATCGACACGTTACGTTCCTGAGCCGGATCGATGCCATTGAGCAGGATTTTCTGCACCTTGCCGTCGTTGGTCAGCAACCCCTGCATCTGGGTAAACGGCGCAACGGCCACTACCTTGGGGTTCTGCTTGACCTTGTCGGCAAGGCTAGGCCAGTCGCTGATGGGCGAATCGCCCTCGATGGTCGCGTGGGGCACCATGCCCAGCACGCGGGTGCGCATCTCATGATCGAAGCCGTTCATCACCGACAGCACCACAATCATCACGACCACGCCCAAGGCGAGCCCGATCATCGAGGTCAGGGAAATGAACGACACAAAATGATTGCGACGCTTTGCACGGGTATAACGCGTGCCGATAAATACGAAGAGAGGTCTGAACATGTCGGGGCTTGTTCGGAGGAAAAGAAGACGTCCCGGTGGCGGGGTCAGGTAAGCAGCTTTACACTCAGACCATTACCGCTACTTTGGGTTCGCCATGTCGACATTAGATGAAGAAGAACGCCGCGAATACTACCGTATCGACGACATGATCGCACTTCAAATCAGCGCACTGTCTGCCCCGGAAGCGGCGAGCAAGGAAGTGTTGCTGGATGATTCGCCGCTATTCAACCTGCTCAGCGAATTGCACCTCAGCGAATTCGAAGCCCAGCACCTGCTGCGCCAGATCAACGAGAAGGATCGCAGCCTGGCCGCCTTCCTCAAAGTCCAGAACAAACGCATGGACCTGCTCAGCCAGATCATGGCGCGCGGCCTGCTGGATGAGGTGGGCGCGCCGCAGCCGGTGATCATTTCCGAAGGCGGCATCGACTTCCAGCACCCCACGCCCTTGGCGCCTGGCGCGCACCTGGCGGTCAAGCTGGTATTGATGCCCCAGGCGCTCGGCCTGCTGCTGCGTGCCCGCGTCACCCATTGCGACGCCAAAGGCGACCGGTTTGACGTAGGCACGGAGTTCGAATCCATGACCGATGCCCAGCGCCAGCTGCTGGCGCGCTACATTCTGCAGAAACAAGCCCAGGAACGACGCTTGGCGCGGGAACAGAGCGACGCCCAAGACACCTGAATCTCGTATGACCCCGCCGGGCTATCCGGCGCAAAGGAGCAACTGTGACCCTGATTTATGGCCACCGCGGTGCCAAAGGCGAAGCACCGGAAAACACCCTGACCAGCTTTCAGGAGTGCCTCAAGCACGGTGTACGCCGCTGCGAACTGGACTTGCACCTGTCCATGGACGGCGAGTTGATGGTGATCCACGACCCGACCCTCAAACGCACCGCCGACCGGCGCGGCAAAGTCGTCGAGTATTCGGCGGCCGACCTTGTGAAGATGGACGCGCGCAAAGGCGGCCCTGGCTGGGTCAACCCGTGCCCGATCCCACGCTTGGAAGAACTGTTCGAAAAGTGCGACTTCGATCACTGGCAACTGGAAGTCAAAAGCGCCTCACGCACCCGCGCCGCGACTACCGTGCTGGCAATTCGTGAGATGGCCGTGCGTCATCGCCTGATGGACAAGGTCACGGTGACCTCAAGTTCGCGGGAAGTATTGAAAGCGGCGGTTGAACTCACCCCGGACCTGTCGCGAGGACTGGTCGCCGAATACGCCTGGCTCGACCCGCTGAAGGTCGCGCAAAACTACGGCTGTGAATACCTGGCGTTGAACTGGACGTTGTGCACCCCCGAGCGTCTGGAAAAAGCCCAGCGCCAGGGTTTGCACGTGTCCGTGTGGACGGTCAACGAACCTGCGCTGATGCGCAGGCTCGCCGACTTCGGCGTAGATAGCCTGATTACAGACTTTCCCGGTTTGGCCACTGCCACCCTCGAGAATTACTGAAATCGGTCTCCCCGGCCGGCTCAGGCCACCGGCCGGAGCCGCTCAAAAAAGCCGGTTGAGGCCATCGTAGGCCGCTACCCGATAGGCTTCTGCCATGGTCGGGTAGTTGAACGTGGTGTTCACAAAATACTTGAGGGTATTTTGCTCGCCCGGCTGGTTCATGATCGCCTGGCCAATGTGCACGATCTCCGAGGCCTGGTAGCCGAAGCAATGCACGCCGAGGACTTCCAGGGTTTCGCGGTGGAACAGGATCTTGAGCATGCCTTGCGGCTCGCCGGCGATCTGCGCACGCGCCATGCTCTTGAAGAACGCCTTGCCGACTTCATAAGGCACCTTGGCCTTGGTCAGTTCGTGTTCGTTCTTGCCGATCGAGCTGATCTCGGGAATGGTGTAGATCCCGGTCGGCACGTCGTTCACATAGCGCCAGCTGCCGTTGTCGACAATGCTGCCGGCCGCCGAACGGCCTTGGTCATGCGCGGCACTCGCTAGGCTTGGCCAGCCGATCACGTCACCGGCGCCATAGATATTGGTCACGCAGGTGCGGTAGTTCTCGTCCACTTCGATCTGGCCACGGCTGTTGACCTTGACCCCGACGTTTTCCATGCCCAGCTTGTCGGTGTTGCCGGTACGGCCGTTGCACCACAGCAAGGCGTCGGCCTTGATCTTCTTGCCGGACTTGAGGTGCAGGATCACGCCGTTGTCCAGGCCTTCGACCCGCTCGTACTCTTCGTTATGGCGCACGGTGATGTTGTTGTTGCTGAAGTGGTAGCTCAACGCCTGGGAAATTTCCGAGTCGAGGAAGCTCAGCAGCTGGTCGCGGTTATCCACCAGCTCCACCAGAACACCCAGGCCGCTGAAGATCGAGGCGTATTCACAGCCGATTACACCGGCGCCGTAGATGATCAGTTTGCGCGGGGTGTGGCCCAGGCTCAGGATGGTGTCGCTATCGTAGATACGCGGGTGGTGGAAATCGATGTCCGCCGGGCGATACGGCCGCGAACCGGTGGCGATGATGATGTGCTTGGCCACCAGCTTCTCGACCACGCCGTTGGCGCAGACCACTTCGACGGTTTGCTCATCGGCAAAGCTGCCGGTGCCGAAGAACAGGTCGACGCGGTTACGGGCGTAGTAGCCGGTACGCGAGGCGACTTGCTTGGAGATGACTTTTTCGGCGCTTTTCAACACGTCCGGGAACGAGAACCAGCGCGGCTCACCAATGGCCCGGAACATCGGGTTGGTGTTGAACTGCATGATCTGGCGCACCGAGTGACGCAAGGCCTTAGACGGGATGGTACCCAGGTGGGTGCAGTTACCGCCGACCTGGCGACGGCTATCGACCATCGCCACCTTGCGCCCAGCTTTGGCGGCGTTCATCGCCGCACCTTCTCCAGCCGGGCCGGAACCCAGTACCACCACGTCGTAGTTGTAGACAGCCATGCGTACTCCTCAGAACAGGCCAGGCGCACGGTTGGACGCCTGGCTAAATCATGCCGCGGCCAGCGGGCATGAAGGACAATTTGGCTCAAGTGTGTGAGCCGGGGCACAGTCTATATAAGGCTCAACGCCGCGAACATTAACCCTTGGTCGCGTCGTAGGCCAGCCTTGCCTTTACTACAGCAGTAGGAAACTGGCATTACACTGCTGACACGAACCTTTGCAGGACGAGCCATTATGCGGCATGTGCTTTTGTGTTTATTGCTGATTTTCTCTGTGACCGTGCAAGCCAGTGAAGCGGACCGGCTCAGGCAGGCGGCTTTCCCTGCGCAATCTCAGGACCTGGCCCGGAAAAACCAGGCCGTGCTGGTCTATCTCTGGGCGGATGTCTACGCGGCAGCGCTGTACGCCCCGGCCAACATCAGCGCAAAACAGGCCTGGGACCAGCAAAAGGACCTGCGCCTGGCGTTGTATTACTTTCGCGACATCGACCGTAACGATGTGATCAAGGCGGCCACCACCGCCCTGGAGCGCCAGCAAAGCAGCGCTACCCTCGCCCGTTTGAAGCCTGCGTTGGATCAACTGCATGCAAGTTTCCGCAACATCCGCAGCGGCGATCGCTATGCCTTGGACTTCCGCCCTGGGCGCGGGTTGAACCTGGAGATTAATGAGCAGGTGGTGTTCAGCAGTGGTGATGATGAATTGGCGAAAGCCTATCTGGGCATCTGGCTGGCGCCGAAAGGCCTGTCGGACAGCCTGCGCAAAAGCCTACTGAGTTAAACGCAAATCCCCTGTGAGAGCGGGCTTGCTCGCGAAGGCGGTGTGTCAGTCGGCTTATGAGTTACTGATACACCGCTTTCGCGAGCAAGCCCTCTCCCACATAGGCTTTCATTGCCATCAGCTCTTGCGGCATTTAGTCAGCTTGCTATCGGTTTCTGTTGCGGGTAGTGGCCAATACACATATGGTTACAAAACTGCAGCAAGGACGAGTGATGACCAAGGATCACCAATAAGACAGCCAAGATGAGTGCATGACATGTCCACTACAACGGGCAAAGGCAAGGCGATTTTTCGCGTTGTCAGCGGTAACTTCCTTGAGATGTTCGACTTCATGGTCTACGGCTTCTACGCCACGGCCATTGCCAAAACCTTCTTCCCCAGCGACAGCGCGTTTGCCTCGCTGATGCTGTCCCTGGCGACCTTCGGCGCCGGTTTTCTGATGCGGCCCTTGGGCGCGATCTTCCTCGGCGCCTACATCGACCGCCACGGCCGTAAGAAAGGCCTGGTCATCACCCTGGCCATGATGGCCGCCGGCACTATCCTCATCGCCTGCGTGCCCGGCTATGCCACGTTGGGCGTGGCTGCGCCGCTGATCGTGCTGTTCGGCCGCCTGCTTCAAGGCTTCTCCGCCGGCGTCGAACTGGGCGGTGTGTCGGTATACCTGGCGGAAATCGCCACGCCGGGGCGCAAAGGTTTTTTCGTCAGTTGGCAATCCGCCAGCCAACAGGCCGCCGTGGTGTTCGCCGGTTTACTCGGCGTAGGTTTGAACCACTGGCTCAGCCCCGAAGACATGGGTGACTGGGGCTGGCGCGTGCCGTTCTTGATCGGCTGCTTGATCGTGCCGGTGATCTTCGTGATTCGCCGCTCGCTGGAAGAAACGCCCGAGTTCCAGGCGCGTAAACACCGCCCTACCCTGCAGGAAATCATGCGCTCGATCGGCCAGAACTTTGGCATCGTCATCGCCGGCATGGCGCTGGTGGTGATGACCACCGTGTCGTTCTACCTGATCACCGCCTACACCCCGACCTTCGGCAAGGCCGAGCTGCACCTGTCCGACTTCGATGCGTTGCTGGTGACGGTGTGCGTGGGCATCTCCAACTTCATCTGGCTGCCGGTGATGGGCGCGGTGTCCGACAAGATCGGGCGCAAACCCTTGCTGCTTGGGGCGACGATTCTGGCGATTCTTACGGCGTATCCGGCGCTGTCGTGGCTGGTGGTCAACCCAAGCTTCAGCCATTTGCTGATTGTGCTGTTGTGGCTGTCGTTCCTGTATGGCTCGTATAACGGGGCGATGGTGGTGGCGTTGACGGAGATCATGCCGGTGGAGGTGCGCACTACCGGGTTCTCCCTGGCCTACAGCCTGGCGACGGCGACGTTTGGTGGGTTTACACCGGCGGCCTGTACCTATTTGATTCATGTGCTGGATAACAAGGCAGCGCCGGGGATTTGGCTCAGTGGGGCAGCGATTTTGGGTTTGATTGCCACACTGGTCCTGTTCAAGGGCAATCGGCATGAACTGAGGACTGCGCAGGCTTCAGTAGTCGGTGGCGCTTGATAGAGCGCTTTCGCGAGCATAGGTATCTACGCAACTTTTTGTGTTGCGCTAAGTTTTTGACGGGGTTTTTAGGTAGATATGAGTACATATCCGTTGCTGCGGTAACGGCGGCTATTGGTTCCGCCCTTACGGCGGGTCACTTTTGGAAAAGAGCCCCAAAAGTAACCAAAAGGGCTCTTGCCCCACCACTCGGTGCCTCGCCTAGGCTCGGCATGCCAGAACGAAGGCTTGAATCCGTGGGCCGCCGCCATGGGCCATCCTTGGCCCATCGCGGCTAACCCGGCGTCCTGCCGGGTTACCCACGGATTCAAGCCTGCGTTCGGCCATCGTGGTTAACGGGGCGCCTCAGATCAAGATCAAGATCAAAAGCAAGAGCACGGCGGCCTAGTAGCCGACCTGAGTGGTAGAAGCAAAAGCAGGGCAAAAGCACAGCAGCACACTCTCTGTCTGATGTACCGAGATCCAACTGTCGGAGCGGGCTTGCTCGCGAAGGCGGTGGGTCAGTTACACATGAGCTGGCTGACCCACCGCCTTCGCGAGCAAGCCCGCTCCCACAATTTTGACCGAGTTTAGCTGCCAGCACTGCAATGCTCTGCTTTTCTGTGGGAGCTGGCTTGCCTGCGATGGCATCAACTCGGTGTACTTGATAGACCGAGGTGTCTGCATCGCAGGCAAGCCAGCTCCCACATTAGATTGAGTTCAGCCACAAAGATCAGGTCGGCTAGCAGGCCGCCTCGATTTTGCTTTTGATTTAACCACTCAGGTCGGCTACTAGGCCGCCGTGCTCTTGCTTTTGATCTTGATCTTAGGCGCCCCGTTAAACCACGCTGGCCGAACGCAGGCTTTGGAGCGGGGGTAAACCGGCAGGACGCCGGTTTAGCCGCGATGGGCCAAGGATGGCCCATGGCGGCGGCCCCGCCCAAAGCCTGCGTGAGGGCACACCGAGCCTAGGCGAGGTGCCGAGTGGTGGGGCAAGAGCCCTTTGGTTACTTTTGGGGCTCTTTTCCAAAAGTGACCCGCTGTAAGAGCGGAACCCATAGCAGCCGTTACCCAAATAACGGATATGTACCCAGCCCCCCGCGACCACAAAAGAATTCAACCCATAAAAAGATGTGTAGATACCTATGCCGCGAAGAGGCCAACCCAAACACCACAAAACCCACACCCATAAAAAAGCCCCGAACCAGTCGGGGCTTTTTCATTTACCGCAAATGCTTAGCGCGGAAACGCAGGCGGGTTAACCCCAGCCATGTCTTCCATCACGCGAACCACCTGGCAGCTGTAGCCAAACTCGTTGTCGTACCAGACGTACAGCACAACGCGGTTGTCCTGGGTGATGGTTGCCTCAGCATCCACTACGCCAGCGTGGCGCGAGCCAACGAAGTCGGTGGAGACCACCTCCTGCGAGTTAACGAAGTCGATTTGCTTATGCAGATCGGAGTGCAGCGCCATGTAGCGCAGGTACTCGTTCATTTCTTCACGGGTGGCGGCTTTCTCAAGGTTCAGGTTGAGAATGGCCATCGACACGTTCGGCGTCGGCACGCGGATCGCGTTACCGGTCAGCTTGCCGGCCAGCTCAGGCAGGGCCTTGGCAGCAGCGGTGGCAGCACCGGTCTCGGTGATCACCATGTTCAACGCGGCGCTACGGCCACGGCGATCGCCTTTGTGGAAGTTGTCGATCAGGTTCTGGTCGTTGGTATACGAGTGAACGGTTTCAACGTGGCCGTTAACGATACCGAACTTGTCATTCACAGCCTTGAGCACCGGCACGATGGCGTTGGTGGTGCAGGAAGCGGCGGACACGATCTTGTCATCAGCGGTGATTTCGCCGTGGTTGATACCGTGAACGATGTTCTTCAGCTTGCCTTTGCCAGGCGCAGTCAGCACAACGCGGTCGATACCCGGGCAGGCCAAATGCTGGCCCAGGCCCTCGGCATCACGCCATACGCCGGTGTTATCCACCAACAGAGCGTCCTTGATGCCGTACTGGGTGTAATCCACCTCAGCCGGGTTCTTCGCGTAGATCACCTGGATCAGGTTACCGTTGGCGGTGATGGTGTTGTTTTCTTCGTCGATGACGATGGTGCCGTTGAACGGACCGTGTACCGAGTCGCGGCGCAGCAGGCTGGCACGCTTGGTCAGGTCGTTCTCGGCGCCTTTACGCACCACGATGGCACGCAGGCGCAGGCCGTCGCCGCCACCGGTTTTTTCGATCAGGATGCGTGCCAGCAGGCGGCCGATACGACCGAAGCCGTACAGCACAACATCGGTGCCTTTACGGGCAGCAGCGTTTTGCTGGCCAACTACATCGGCCATTTCTTCACGCACGAACTGCTCGGCGCTGCGGCCGGCACCTTCTTTGCGGAATTTGTAAGCCAACTTGCCCAGGTCTACCGAGGCCGCGCCGAGCTTGAGCTCGCTCATGGCTTTGAGCAGAGGGAATGTTTCGTGGACGGAGAGTTCGCTGTCGTCGGCAGAACGATGGCGAGCAAAGCGATGCGCCTTGAGAATCGCGATGACTGATTGGTTGATCAGGCTGCGGCCATAGATCGAGCTCACCACATTGTTATTGCGGTACAGCTGACCGATAAGCGGAATCATCGCTTCAGCGAGCGCTTCACGGTCGATCCATTCACCAAGACACTGGTCGGGCTTCTGAGTCACGGGAACCTTCCACATGTAGGGGCAGAAAAAAGGGGCTACATTATGTCGTCCGACCGCCCGTTGAGCAATGCGCCAACCACAACAAAAAGCCCTTGCAAAAAAATACCACCCCGCTACAGGCCAGGAAACACGCGGGTTCCAGAAGGCCACCAATGGCGTCGCGCCGCCAACTTGTCCGTAACCCTCCGAAATATCCGTGCTAAATGGCACTACATATTGAGTCAAAACACGCCATTGTTTGTCTTAGCCACTACATTTCCTACAAACCGTAATAGGCACAGTCAGCAACTGACAGGCGGCACCTAGGGCCGTTACAATTACCGACTTTGTCGCAACGCTTGGAGCTCAACCTTCCGTGCCCGTTCTGCGTCTACCGCTTCTCCCTGCCGCGGCAGGTAAACAGCACTGGGGCAACCTGCCCGGTGCCGCCCTGAGCCTGGCCATTGCCGAGGCTGCCAGCGCAGCCAAGCGCTTTACCCTGCTGCTCACCGCCGACAGCCAAAGCGCCGAGCGGCTGGAGCAGGAGCTGAGCTTCTTCGCCCCCGATTTGCCGGTGCTGCATTTTCCCGACTGGGAAACCCTGCCCTACGATCTGTTCTCGCCGCACCAGGACATCATTTCCCAGCGCATCGCCAGCCTGTACCGCTTGCCGGAACTGGCCCACGGCGTGCTGGTGGTGCCGATCACCACGGCCCTGCATCGCCTGGCGCCGACCAAGTTCCTGCTGGGCAGCAGCCTGGTGCTGGATATCGGCCAGAAGCTCGACGTGGAACAGATGCGCACGCGCCTGGAAGCCAGCGGCTACCGCTGCGTCGACACGGTGTACGAACACGGCGAGTTCGCCGTGCGCGGGGCGTTGATCGACCTGTTCCCGATGGGCAGCAAACTGCCGTACCGCATCGACCTGTTCGATGACGAAATCGAAACGCTGCGCACCTTCGACCCAGACAACCAACGCTCCATTGATAAAGTGGACTCGATCAAGCTGCTGCCGGCACGGGAATTCCCGCTGCAAAAAGACGCGGTCACGCGCTTCAAGGCACGCTTTCGTGAACGCTTCGACGTGGACTTCCGCCGCTGCCCGATCTTCCAGGACTTGAGCAGTGGGATTACACCGGCCGGTATCGAGTACTACCTGCCGCTGTTCTTCGACGAAACCTCCACGCTGTTCGACTACCTACCCCAGGACACCCAAGTGTTCTCGCTGCCGGGCATCGAGCAGGCAGCGGAAAACTTCTGGAACGACGTGCGCAACCGCTATGAAGAGCGCCGCGTCGACCCATCGCGGCCTCTGTTACCGCCTGCCGAGCTGTTCCTGCCGGTGGAAGACTGCTTCGCCCGCCTGAAAAACTGGCCGCGCGTGGTCGCCAGCCAACAGGACGTGGACGCCGGCAGCGGCCGCGAACGCTTCCCGGCAGGCACACTGCCGGACTTGGCGATCCAGGCCAAAGCCACGCAACCGCTGGAAGCGTTATCCAACTTCCTCGGCGACTTCCCTGGCCGCGTGCTGTTTACCGCCGAATCCGCCGGCCGCCGCGAAGTGCTGCTGGAGTTGCTGGAACGCCTGAAGCTGCGCCCGAAAACCGTCGACAGCTGGCCGGATTTTGTCGCCAGCAAAGAGCGCCTGGCGATCACCATTGCGCCGCTGGACGAAGGCTTGTTACTGGATGACCCGGCCTTGGCGTTGATCGCCGAGAGCCCGCTGTTCGGCCAACGCGTGATGCAGCGCCGTCGCCGTGAAAAACGCGCGGACGCCAACAACGACGCAGTGATCAAGAACCTGACCGAGCTGCGCGAAGGCGCGCCGGTGGTGCATATCGACCACGGCGTGGGCCGCTACTTGGGCCTGCAGACCCTGGAGATCGACAACCAGGCCGCCGAATTCCTCACCATGGAATACGCTGAGGGCGCCAAGCTCTACGTGCCGGTGGCCAGCCTGCACTTGATCGCACGCTACACCGGCAGCGACGACGCCCTGGCGCCGTTGCACCGCCTGGGCTCCGAGACCTGGCAGAAAGCCAAGCGCAAAGCCGCCGAGCAGGTGCGCGACGTCGCCGCCGAATTGCTCGACATCTATGCACGCCGCGCAGCCCGCGAGGGTTACGCCTTCGCTGACCCGAAAGCCGACTACGCCACGTTCAGCGCCGGCTTCGCCTTTGAAGAAACCCCGGACCAGCAAACCACCATTGAAGCGGTGCGCGCTGACATGCTCGCGCCCAAGCCGATGGACCGCCTGGTGTGCGGCGACGTGGGCTTCGGCAAAACCGAAGTGGCCATGCGCGCCGCCTTTATTGCCGTGCATGGCGGCAAGCAGGTAGCGATTCTGGTGCCGACCACCCTGCTCGCCCAGCAGCATTACAACAGCTTCCGCGACCGCTTCGCCGACTGGCCGGTGAGCGTGGAAGTGATGAGCCGCTTCAAGTCCGCCAAGGAAGTGAATGCCGCCGTCGCCGACTTGGCGGAAGGTAAAATCGACATTGTGATCGGTACCCACAAGCTGCTGTCGGACGATGTGAAGATCAAAAACCTGGGGCTGGTGATCATCGACGAAGAACACCGTTTCGGTGTGCGCCAGAAAGAACAGCTGAAAAACCTGCGCAGCGAAGTCGACATTCTTACCCTCACCGCCACGCCGATTCCGCGCACGCTGAACATGGCCGTGTCGGGCATGCGCGACCTGTCGATCATCGCCACGCCACCGGCACGGCGCTTGTCGGTGCGCACGTTCGTGATGGAGCAGAACAAAAGTACGGTCAAGGAAGCGCTGTTGCGTGAACTGCTGCGCGGCGGTCAGGTGTACTACCTGCACAACGACGTGAAAACCATCGAGAAATGCGCCGCCGACCTCGCCGAATTGGTGCCGGAAGCGCGCATTGCCATCGGCCATGGGCAGATGCGTGAACGCGAACTCGAACAGGTGATGAGCGATTTCTACCACAAGCGCTTCAACGTGCTGATCGCCTCGACCATCATCGAGACCGGCATCGACGTGCCGAGCGCCAACACCATCATCATCGAGCGTGCGGATAAGTTCGGCCTGGCGCAGTTGCACCAATTGCGCGGCCGGGTTGGGCGTAGTCACCACCAAGCCTATGCCTACTTGCTGACGCCACCGCGCCAGCAAATTACCGGCGACGCTGAAAAGCGCCTGGAAGCCATCGCCAACACCCAGGACCTCGGTGCCGGTTTTGTACTGGCCACCAACGACCTGGAAATCCGTGGCGCCGGCGAACTGCTCGGCGACGGCCAGAGCGGGCAGATCCAGGCCGTGGGCTTCACCCTTTATATGGAAATGCTCGAGCGCGCGGTAAAAGCCATCCGCAAAGGCGAACAACCGAACCTCGATCAACCCTTGGGTGGCGGCCCGGAAATCAACCTGCGCTTGCCGGCGTTGATTCCCGAAGACTACCTGCCGGATGTACATGCGCGGCTGATCCTGTACAAGCGCATTGCCTCGGCCACCGACGAAGAGGGCCTCAAGGACCTGCAAGTGGAGATGATCGACCGTTTCGGCCTGTTGCCGGAGCCGACCAAGAACCTGGTGCGTCTGACCCTGCTCAAATTGCAGGCCGAGCAGCTTGGAATAAAGAAAGTCGATGCCGGGCCGCAAGGCGGGCGTATCGAGTTCGAAGCGCAAACGCCGGTGGACCCACTGGTGCTGATCAAGCTGATTCAGGGCCAGCCCAACCGCTACAAGTTCGAAGGGGCTACGCTGTTCAAATTCATGGTGCCGATGGAACGTGCCGAAGAACGCTTTAATACATTAGAGGCGCTGTTTGAGCGCCTCATTCCGAAATCTGCTTGAAGGACGCCCCAATGCGCCTGTTCCGCATTTTGAGCTTGTTGTTGGTGGTCGTTGCTCCTTCGGCGTTTGCCGACAGCCCGTACCTGGTGGAAATGGTCCTGGTGCGCCAGAACGCCGAGCCGGTGATCACTAGCCGCGCCGCGCCGGAAAACTGGGACGCCGGGGCACCACGGCTGCCGGCGGACAAAATGAGCCCGCCACGGCTGGGCAACATCGTCGACAAACTCAGTGCCGACAACAGCTATACCGTGCTGCTGCACCGCGCCTGGGACCAAAACCTGGGCGAACAACCGGTGAAGCTGGCCATTACCGACGGCCAGGAGCAATTCGGCCAGTTCCCCATCGAAGGCACGCTGAACCTGCAACTGGGGCGCTTTACCGATATCGACGCAAACTTCTGGATCAACCAGTTCGACGCCAACGGCAGCGTCATTGCCAGCGAACACCTGAGCCAGCAAGACGTGCGCACCAAAAACAACCAGCTCAACTACCTCGACGGCGGCCACTTGGCGCTGCTGATCAAGATCACCTCGCTGACCGCCAAACCACCCAGCGCACCACCGCCCGACATTCAGGACTGATCCAGCGCCATGCCCCTGACGTCGTCGTTGACCAAACCCCTGGCCCCTTCGTGGGCCAATCGCTTTAAAGAGCAAAGCCTTGAGCGCGGGCGCCGCTACGCCCTGGAAAACCGCGTGCGCATCGTCGAGTCTGGCGACAGCACCATCATTGCCAGTTGCGAAGGCTCGGGCGGTAACGTTTACCGGCAAACCATCTCGCTGCGCGAATCCGCCAAAGGCATGCTGATTCTGGTGGACAGCCGCTGCACGTGCCCGGTGCACACCAACTGCAAACACATCGCGGCGGTGCTGCTCAAGGTCCAGGAAACCCTGGCCTACCCGGCGGCCGCCCAGGATGCCGAGCTGCTGGAAAAACTCCAGGCCGTGCTGGATAACCGCGTGGTGCTGCCGCAGGTGGTGATGGAGGATGTGCGACCGGTGCCGCGCCTGTGGCTGGCGAGTGTCGAGTTCAGCGCGTTTGAACCGCGCAATGGCAAAATGCAGCGCTACATCCAGCACCGCGCAGCGTTGTCGTTCAATTACCTGGGCAACTATGTCAGCGGGCAAAAAAACGCCGACATCGTCGTGCGCCAGGAGACCCAGAGCCTGCGCATCAAGCGCCATCCGGAGTTGGAACAGCCGTATCGCGAGCAACTGCGCCTGCTCGGCTTCAAGATCGCCACGCGCCAGAGCAAAGCGTTGCCGGAAAGCGCCGGTGAACTGTTCGAGATGGTCAATGACAGCGCCTGGCTGAACTTCACCCTCAACGCATCGCCGACCCTGCGCGTCGAGGGCTGGGAGCTGCAGATCGATGAGGATTTCGGTTTCGACTTGAGCACCGTCGATGACTGGTACGCCACCGTCGATGAAGGCCCGGAGCGCGACTGGTTTGACCTGGAATTGGGGATCATCGTCAACGGTGAGCGGCTGAGCCTGTTGCCGATCCTGTTGAACCTGATGCGTTCGCACACCGAGATCCTCAACCCGGAAAAACTCGCCCGGCGTCGCGATGACGAGCTGATTCTGGTGAACATCCCCGGCCTGCCCAACGGCCACGGCCCGCTGCAAGTGGCGCTGCCCTACGGTCGCTTGAAACCGGTACTGGCCACCCTTGGCGAGTTTTACCTGCAGGAACCCGGCAACACCACGTTGCGCCTGGCCAAGGCCGATGCGATTCGTCTCAACCCGCTGGAAGACCTGCCGCTGCAATGGGAAGGCGGCGAGAAGATCCGCAACTTCGCCCAGCGCCTGCGCGACATCAAGGGTTTCACCTGCGTGGCGCCCGAAGGCTTGAACGCAACCCTGCGCCCGTATCAGCTCGAAGGTTTGAGCTGGATGCAGTCGCTGCGCCAGCTTGATGTCGGCGGGATTCTCGCGGATGACATGGGCCTGGGCAAAACCCTGCAGACTCTGGCGCATATTCTCAGTGAAAAAATCGCCGGGCGCCTCGATCGGCCGTGCATGGTGGTGATGCCCACCAGCCTGATCCCTAACTGGCTCGACGAAGCGGCGCACTTCACCCCGCAGCTCAAGGTGCTGGCACTGTACGGCGCGACGCGTAAGAAACATTTCCAGAACTTGCAGGACTATGACCTGCTGCTGACCACCTACGCGCTGCTGCCCAAAGACATCGAGCAGCTCGCCGCCCTGCCCTTGCACGTGCTGATCCTCGATGAAGCGCAGTACATCAAGAACCCCAACAGCAAGGCCGCCCAGGCCGCGCGCGAGCTGAACGCGCGCCAGCGCCTGTGCCTGAGCGGCACACCGCTGGAAAACCACCTGGGCGAGTTGTGGTCGCTGTTCCACTTCCTGCTGCCAGGCTGGCTGGGCGACGTGAAAAGCTTTAACCGCGATTACCGCGTGCCCATCGAAAAACGCGCCAGCGATGTGCGATTGCAGCACCTTAACGGTCGGATCAAACCCTTTCTGCTGCGCCGCACCAAGGAACAAGTGGCGACGGAATTGCCGCCCAAGACTGAGATCATCCATTGGGTCGACCTCAACGAAGCCCAGCGCGATGTGTACGAAACCATGCGCCTGGCCATGGACAAGAAGGTGCGCGACGAGATCACCCGCAAGGGCGTGGCGCGCAGCCAGATCATCATTCTTGAAGCGCTGCTCAAGCTGCGCCAAGTGTGCTGCGACCTGCGCCTGGTCAACGATGCCACCCTGCCCGCCCGTGGCAGCAGCTCGGGCAAGCTCGACAGCCTGATGGAAATGCTCGAAGAACTGTTTGCCGAAGGGCGCCGGATTTTGCTGTTTTCCCAGTTCACCTCGATGCTGAGCCTGATCGAAGTCGAACTGAAAAAACGTGGCGTGGACTACGCGCTGCTGACCGGCCAGACCCGCGACCGACGTACCCCGGTGAAAGACTTCCAGAGCGGCAAGCTGCAGATTTTTCTGATCAGTTTGAAGGCGGGCGGTGTGGGGTTGAACCTGACTGAGGCCGACACGGTGATCCACTATGACCCGTGGTGGAACCCGGCCACGGAGAACCAGGCGACCGACCGGGCTTATCGTATTGGTCAAGAGAAGCCAGTGTTCGTCTACAAGATGATTGCACGGGGTACGGTGGAGGAGAAAATCCAACACCTGCAGAAGGAAAAGTCAGACTTGGCAGCCGGTGTGCTGGATGGGCGTACGACAGGGGATTGGCAGTTGGGCAATGACGATATTGAGGCGTTGTTTGCGCCGTTGCCTAACAAACAAGAGAAGCGTTGACCTTCAGATCGCTATCGCGGGCAAGCCCGCTCCCACATTTAATCGCGTACATCGCTTGGAATGCGATCGAATGTGGGAGCGGGCTTGCTCGCGAAGGGCGCGCCACGGTTTTCAGCCTGGCAACGGCGCAAACAGCGCCTCGATATCCCGCTGCTCCAGCTTCCACCCGGCACTGGCGCCGCCTTCAAGAACCCCATCGGCCAACGCTGCTTTTTCCAACTGCAACGCCTGGATTTTCTCCTCCACGGTGCCGCGCGCAATCATCTTGTACACAAACACCGGCTTGTCCTGCCCAATGCGATAAGCCCGGTCGGTCGCCTGGTTCTCCACCGCTGGGTTCCACCATGGGTCGTAATGAATCACCGTGTCGGCCGCCGTCAGGTTCAAGCCCGTGCCACCGGCTTTCAGGCTGATCAGGAACAACGGCGTCTTGCCGTCCTGGAAGTCCTTCACCGGAGTGCGTCGGTCAAGGGTGTCACCGGTCAGTATCGAATACCCAATCTCACGCTGCTTCAACTCTTCTTCAATCAGCGCCAGCATCGAAGTGAATTGCGAGAACAGCAAAATCCGTCGCCCTTCACTGAGCAACTCCTCCACCATCTCCATCAAGCTACCCAGCTTGCCGGTGCCGGCCTTGGCCGCTTTAGAAACCGGGGCAGACTTTACCAGGCGTAAATCGCAACACACCTGGCGCAGTTTGAGCAACGCTTCAAGGATGATGATCTGGCTGCGGGCCACACCGTGGCGGCTGATTTCATCGCGCACCTTTTTATCCATGGCCACACGTACGGTTTCGTACACATCCCGTTGCGCATCATTCAACTCCACCCAATGAATAATTTCAGTCTTGGGCGGCAACTCAGTGGCGACCTGCTCCTTCTTGCGACGTAACAGAAAAGGTTTGATACGCGCTGTGAGGTGCTGCATACGATGTGCATTCGCGTGTTTTTCGATGGGCGTGCGGTAATCCCGGTTGAAGGTTTTACTGTCGCCCAGCCATCCCGGCAGCAGAAAATGAAACAGCGACCACAGTTCGCCCAAGTGGTTTTCCAGCGGCGTGCCTGAAAGACACAGACGTTGATCGGCCTCTAATTGCCGGGCAGCCTGGGCGGCCTTGCTGTTGGGGTTCTTGATGTTTTGCGCTTCGTCGAGGATCAGCATGCTCCAGCGTTTAGGCTGCAAGACGTCAAGATCGCGTGGCAACAACGCATACGTGGTGAGCACCAGATCGTAATCGCCCAAACGCGTGAAATCGTTCTGGCGTTGCGCGCCATGCAGGGCCAGCACCTTGAGCTGTGGGGTAAAACGCGCGGCTTCATCCAACCAGTTAGGGATCAGGCTGGTGGGCATCACCACCAGCGCAGGGGTTTGCAATCGGCCGGCCTGCTTTTCACAGAGTAGATGCGCCAAGGCTTGCAAGGTTTTGCCCAGCCCCATGTCATCGCCAAGAATCCCGCCGACGCCCAGCTCTCGCAGGGTTTGCATCCAATTCAGGCCTTCGAGCTGGTAGCCACGCAGTTCGGCATTCAAGCCCTGGGGAGCCGAGACTTGCACATGGGTCGATTCCTTGAGGCGCTTGGCGAAATGCCGCACGCGCTCACCACCCTGCCAGATCAGAGGAATACCGTCCAAATCACTGAGACGGGCTGCATCAGGGGCACTCAATCGCAGCTTGTCGCTGCCGGGGTCGCGTAGATACAGGGCACCTAACGTCGCCATCAGGGGTTTGATCCGACCATAAGGCAGAGCGACCTTAGTACGCTCGCGAGTCCCCAGGCTTACGAGCACGCGCTCCTCGTCAGCGCGTTCAATCATGTAATCGGCGTCGAGCAGTTTGGGCTGACGAGCCATTAATTCCAGCACAATGGGTAGCAGGCTGTAGCGCTGGCCATTGACCTCGATCCCCAGCTCAAGATCAAACCACTCGTGGCCGGGAGATTCTTCGATATCGGCGTACCAATGGTCCACATCTTCCACATGGTAGTAAAAACCAGGCTGGATGCTGATATCCCACCCAGCCTTTTGAAGGGCTGGCAGATGATCCTCAATGAAGTTCAACCAGTCGTTATCGGTAGCCAGATCAAACATCTCGCCGGCGTTTTGCGCCAACGCGTGTGTTTTGCGAGTGACCTTGGCAAAACCGAGTTTGGTCAAGACTTTGCGCAAGGCTTTTTCGGCCGCAGGTTTACGCTGGATACGCTGGGTTTCGGTACCGCTCAGCAACCGTATCTCAGCGCCGCCCTTGTCGCTGGCCAGGCTATCGCCATAGCGATAAGCCAACGCGGCACGGTGTTCAAACGTCGGCATTGGCCTGCGAAACTCTGCGCTATAAGCATAGGTTTCGTCGCTGCCCAATGACAGGCACGCCTGGGGCTCGAGCGTATCGACCACTCGCTCGGTCAACGCACGCGGCGGCGGGATCGCGGCGCCCACGGCACTGATGCGATGACTGAATAACGCGACCTGGTTTTCCGGAATCTCGGGCAAGCTGGACAGGTGAATAGCCAGGCGATCATCCATCTCATACTCAAGCGGCCCCAGCTCCATGTTATCCAAGTTCAAATAATGAAGCGGCTTGAGTGGTAAGACCTCGTGCAACAGTAGATCGTCGCTTAGCCATTGCGGTCGATAGCTACCGTCTGGCTGCACGGCCCAATTGAAGCGGGCGACACGCGTGGGACCTGGGTTGAGCGCCAATTGGGCATCAAAGTCCACGAATAACCGCTCGGTTTTGAGCGCCAGTTTTAGAATTTCGGCGCCGTCCTCGCCCTCCAGCGCAAAACTGCTGCCGTAGCGACCGTACGCTCGCCCAAGCATAAGAAGCCGACAGATGCGCTTGTCCACATCGAGCATATAACCGGGCGCACGCGCCAGGGTTTCATCGAGCGAGTACAGCGCCTTGATTTCGCTATAGCCGCCCTTTTTCAGGGTGCGTGCCCGGAAGACCGCCAGCGACCAACGGCTTGAGTAGGCGTCGGGACTGAGCTGGTACAGCAAACAGGTGTTGCTGCTTTTGGGTAACGACTCAATCTCTGGCGTCGCGGCGGGCATGTTGTTAAGCCATTGCTCGATCTGCGGGCTGAGGCGATCACTAGGTGCCTTGGGCTCATCCAGCTCGTCCGCCAGTGCAAGGACTCTGAATAAAACGGCGGCGGCGTGTTTGCAGTCCACCCCGACCGGGCAAGAACACACGCAATCGATATCAGCCCAATGCGGGTCGTCCTTGGCGACCAGAGAGATCACCAACGAATAGATACTACCGCCAGAACCTCTGCACCTTGCGAGCAGTCGCTGTGTCCCGACCTCCAAGACTTGGACGCGGTCTTCGGCCACATAGTCAAAACCACGATCAAGTGTGCGAGGGGTGAAATTCTCTTGCCAGTCCAGACCAGCAAGACGCGTCAATAGGCTATTCATGGGGACTCAATTTACGCCAAGCGTGGCCAAAATAAAGACGGTTACTTCCTGCCTACGAGTACGAATAAGCGGCAACTGAATTCCGATATTTCCGACGTTTTTTGCTCTTAACAAACACGTCTTGTCACTCGATCAACTGAGCATCCCGCAACGCAGTAAGCGCTGTCAGCCAACGCGGATCCTGCTTGTAGTCCGTCGAAGCAATCGCCTGCCCACGCATCCGCGCAATCCGCGCCGAAGGGGTGACCTTCATGCGCTGTGCCGCGCTCAGTGCCAGCTCAGCAGCCGCACGATCGTTACACACCAACCCCATGTCGCAACCGGCCGTCAGCGCCGCTTCAATCCGGCTGGCCGCATCCCCAACCACATGCGCCCCGGCCATGGACAGGTCATCGCTGAAAATCACCCCATCAAACTGCAACTCGCCACGCAGAATGTCCTGCAACCAGCGGCGCGAGAAACCAGCCGGCTGGGCATCAACCTGCGGGTAGATGACGTGCGCAGGCATTACGGCGGCCAATTGCTTGCTCAGGCGTGCGAAAGGCACCAGGTCATTGGCGCGAATCTGTTCCAGGCTGCGTTCATCATTGGGAATCGCGACGTGGGAATCCGCCTCGGCCCACCCGTGGCCTGGGAAGTGTTTGCCGGTGGCAGCCATGCCGGCGCTGTTCATGCCGCGCATGAATGCACCGGCGAGCACAGCGGCGCGCTCGGGGTCGCCTTCAAAGGAACGGGTGCCGACCACGGCACTGCGCTGGTAGTCCAGGTCCAGTACCGGAGCGAAGCTCAGATCAAGGCCGACCGCCAGCACTTCTGTGGCCATGATCCAGCCGCACTGCTCGGCCAGGTATTCGGCATTCGGGTTATCTGCCAACGCGCGCATGGCCGGCAGGCGCACAAAACCTTGGCGCAGACGTTGCACGCGACCGCCTTCCTGGTCGACGGCCAGCAGCAAGTCGGGACGCACCGCACGAATCGCCGCGCTCAACTCGCGCACCTGGCGTGGGTGCTCGATATTGCGCGCAAAAATGATCAGGCCGCCCACTTCAGGCTGACGCAACAGGTGGCGATCCTCGGCCGTCAGCCAGGTACCGGCAACGTCGACCATTAAAGAACCTTGCAGGGCTGCAGTCATAAACCTTCCTTAAATAACGCACACAACCCGTTGCCCTCACGTGGCGCGATAAGCGCAGCGAGCACAACGGGTTGCGAGTAAATAGCTGAAATCGGCATGGCAGCTAGCTTAGCGGATGCAAGCGGCCGCGCACACCCGGGCGATCATGCCTTGGCAGTGGCCGGCGTGGATTTGCTGCGGGGGCGCAATTGCGCAGCAGCCATGGCTTGGTCGGTGACGCCGGTTTCGGCGCGCATGCCGGCGGCAAGGAACGGCACCATCAGGCGCATCACCTGCTCTATCGAGGTGTTGACGCCGAAATCGGTCTCGGCAATCGCACGCAAGGCTTTGATGCCGGACATGCTGAACGCGGCAGCACCGAGCATGAAGTGCACGCGCCAGAACAGTTCGATCGGTGGAATACGCGGCGCAGCTTCGTTGACCAGCAACATGTAGCGACGGAAAACTTTGCCGTACATGTCTTCCAGGTAACGCCGCAAGTGACCCTGGCTCTGGCTGAAGGCCAGGCCCAGCAAACGCATGAAGATCGACAGGTCATTGCCGCTACGCGGTTGAACCACCAGCGCTTGCTCAACCAAGATTTCCAGCAATTCTTCCAGGCTCGGCTTGTTATCAGGCTTGGTCTGGCGGCGCTCCAACTCACGGTCGAGGCTGGCGCAGAACGGCCCCAGAAAGCGCGAGAACACCGCCTGGATCAGGGCTTTTTTCGAGCCGAAATGGTAATTCACTGCGGCGAGGTTGACCCCAGCCTTGCTGGTGATCAGCCGCAATGAAGTTTCAGCAAATCCTTTTTCCGCGAACAATTGCTCGGCAGCATCGAGAATGCGTTCAACGGTTTCCGACTGGGCCATGGCTACTCCGCCTGACAAACACTTGTTTGAAACATACGTTTCAGGGTGTGTCTTGTCAAGCCTGCGAGTCCGTTTTCCGGCCGGGCAGTCATCTATTTCATCGCTATTTAATCACATCCTTCTCGCTCTGTAGGCAGCGCTGTCTCTGCCTTGTAGGACGGGTGGCGAATGACCGTCCAGCGGAGTGCTAAAAAAGGATGATTGCCAAGCGCAGTTCACTGTATATAATCCCAGTCACTGTATAAAAAGACAGAGCGATCAACATGCTAAAACTGACGCCACGCCAAGCTGAGATTCTGGCTTTTATCAAGCGCTGCCTCGATGACAACGGCTACCCGCCGACCCGAGCGGAAATTGCGCTGGAGCTGGGGTTCAAATCCCCCAACGCCGCTGAAGAACACCTCAAGGCCCTCGCCCGCAAAGGCGCGATCGAGATGACCCCAGGTGCGTCACGCGGTATTCGCATCCCTGGCTTCGAAGCCAAGGCCGACGAGTCGACCCTGCCGATCATCGGTCGCGTCGCCGCCGGTGCGCCGATCCTGGCGCAGCAGCACGTCGAGGAGTCCTGCAACATCAACCCGACCTTCTTCCATCCGCGTGCCGACTACCTGTTGCGCGTACACGGCATGAGCATGAAGGACGTGGGCATTTTCGACGGTGACCTGCTGGCCGTCCATACCACTCGTGAAGCCCGTAATGGCCAGATCGTCGTCGCGCGTATCGGCGATGAAGTCACCGTAAAACGCTTCAAGCGCGAAGGCAGCAAGGTCTGGCTATTGGCCGAGAACCCTGAGTTCGCCCCGATTGAAGTGAACCTGAAAGATCAGGACCTGGTGATCGAAGGCTTGAGCGTCGGCGTCATTCGCCGCTAAAGGAGGCACCATGCAGCTCGTGCACACCCCACAACACACACAACTGTCGCTGTTCGAGGCCTTTATGGCCCAACCCCTTGCGCCCATCCTCAAGGAAACGGTCGAGGCCCCGTGGGGCTCCGAACCTGAGGCGTTCAGTGAACTGTCGTTGCGCGGTGCAGCCGGGAGCTGCCTGAGCCTACTGGCGCCGATCCTTCGCGAACTGAGCGAGGAGCAGGACGCGCGCTGGCTGACGCTGATCGCCCCGCCCGCCAGCCTGACCCAGGCCTGGCTGCGGGACGCCGGCCTCAATCGCGAGCGCATTCTGTTGCTGCAGCCGCGCGGCATGCAAAGTGCCCAGCAGTTGACCTGCGAAGCCTTGCGCCTGGGCCGTAGCCATACGGTGGTGAGTTGGTTGAACCCGTTGAATGCTACAGCCAAGCAACAACTGATCAGCGCCGCACGTACGGGCGATGCGCAGAGCTTGAATATTCGGTTGGGGTAATAGGATGTGCGCAGGCTAGCCCTGTGGAGGGGCTTTTGTGGCCTGCATGCTTGTTGTGGCGAGCGGGCTCGCCCCGCGCTGGGCTGCGAAGCGGCCCAAAACCAAGCACCGTGGAATACCTGATGTACCGCGTCAAACCTATTTGGGGCCGCTTCGCAGCCCAACGCGGGGCAAGCCCGCTCGCCACAGAAGCCCGCCTGCTGCAGCAACAAGCCCGCTCACTATTATCACAAACTCAGTGAAGAACCCGCGGCCCGTCGTCCTTCTCCGGCTCGCCTTCTGCCAGGCGACCGGCCATCTGCACACCGACGCTCAACATGGCTTTTGCTACTTCCACGTGCTGGCCTTGCAGGAACGCTTTTGCGTCTTCGGAAAAATCCAAAATTACTAGAGAACCCTCGTCCTCAGCCCGGCGCAGCTCAATTCGGCCGTCAGGCAGTTCAACAATTTCCAGAAAGGACGTTGGCATAAAAGTCTGTTCTCCACGAAAGGCCGGGATTATATCAGTCATCCACTCAGCCTCGGTGAGGATCTGAACAGGTTTCTTTACGGCTTGATGAATGGTGCTCTCGGGAACACGCCTATCAATGTGGGAGCTGGCTTGCCTGCGATAGCGGTGTATCAGCCAATGACCCGCAAACTGACCCACCGCTATCGCAGGCAAGCCAGCTCCCACATTTGCTTAGTGCAAACCTCTCAGCACTCGTTCAAGCCTTCGCGAAACCGCAGCGCCATCTTCTTCAGCTCCTGACGCCAGCCCTCCAGCTCTTCGCGGCTCAATGGCTTGGGCTCATCTTCTTCCAGGGCAACGGCCACGATCAGCGGCTGTGTCACATCCCCCTTGGGCACATGAGGAACGCGTGGCGGCTGGAACATGTCGGCATGCGCCTTGAGCAGGCGGGCAATCCAACTGTCAGGGCTCTGGGCCATTTCCACCAGCTCGGCCAGCTCAGGAATCGCCATGCTTTCCAGCACGCCGCGGTTCACGATCATCTCTGCACGGGGCGCACCGGCCTGGGGCAAGCGGTAGAACCCGGCAATTTCATGGCACAGGCCCAGCAGGGCACCGTACAGGTGGAACAACGCCGCCTCACGCCCGGCCTGGACCAGCGCGATGGCATTCATCTCCTTCCCTTCCTCGGCACGGCCAAGGGCCTCCAGGGACAAACCCGCGAAGTAAATTTTCTGATTGGTACGGGTATAGAGTTCGTTGGCCATAACGGCAGTCTCCACAACGAAATAAGCATGGTGCTGGCTGAACAGTGTCACGGATCAGCCAAGTTTCCTGCAAGCGCAAAAAAAGGCCGCCTTTGCGGGCGACCTTTATGTTTTGCAGGCTCGTCGATCAAGCGCCCTGGCGCTTGTCCTCGACCTTCCACTTGCCACCGTCGTAGAACGCTTTCCAGCCGGTAGGCTTACCGTCCACTTCGGTCTGCACGTACTGCTCCTTGGTTTTGCGGCTGTAGCGGATCACGGACGGGCGACCGTCGGGATCCTTCTTCGGCGCTTCACACAGGAAGTGGTACTTCGGATCGATCTCGTCTTTGTGCGGCACGATTTCCATGACCAATGGCGCACGGGTCTCGCGGTTTTTCGGGAACTGGCTGGCAGCCAGGAACAAGCCCGAAGCGCCGTCA
Organism: Pseudomonas sp. ArH3a; assembly: GCF_022648765.1. Lineage (NCBI taxonomy): Bacteria > Pseudomonadati > Pseudomonadota > Gammaproteobacteria > Pseudomonadales > Pseudomonadaceae > Pseudomonas > Pseudomonas sp. ArH3a. The sequence continues at coordinate 2,095,883 of NZ_CP080330.1, read as the reverse complement.
CGCAGGATGTAGGTGTCGTTGACCTTCTCGCACTTGAGTTCGGGCATCTTCACCGGGTCCATCTTCGGCGGCGCCGCGTCACCGCTTTTCAGCAGTTTGCGGGTGTTCTTGCACGTCGGGTTGGTGCAACCGAAGAACTTGCCGAAACGGCCGGTCTTGAGCTGCATCTCGCTGCCGCACTTGTCGCATTCCAGGCTCGGGCCTTCGTAGCCCTTGATGCGGTAGCTGCCCTCTTCGATCTCGTAGCCGTCGCAATCCGGGTTGTTACCGCAGATGTGCAACTTGTGCTTCTCGTCGAGCAGGTAAGCGTCCATCGCCGTGCTGCAGATCGGGCAACGGTGCTTGCCACGCAATACCAGCGACTCGGATTCACCCTCGTCGTCAGCAGCGATTTCATCACCCGGCACCAGGTTAACGGTGGCCTTGCAGCGCTCTTTCGGCGGCAGGCTGTAGCCCGAGCAACCGAGGAACACGCCGGTGGACGCAGTACGAATCTGCATCGGACGGCCACAGGTCAGGCACGGGATGTCAGTCATCACCGGCTGGTTAGCACGCATGCCGCTCTCAGGGCTTTCGGCTACTTCCAGCTTCTTCTTGAAGTCGCCGTAGAACTCATCCAGTACGTTTTTCCAGTCGCGTTCGCCCTGGGCCACGTCATCGAGGTTCTCTTCCATGCCGGCGGTGAAGCCGTAGTCCATCAGGTTGGAGAAGCTCTCGGACAGGCGCTCGGTAACGATGTCGCCCATTTTTTCCGAGTAGAAACGACGGTTGTGCAGCGCAACGTAGCCACGGTCCTGGATGGTCGAGATGATCGCAGCGTACGTCGAAGGACGACCGATACCGCGTTTTTCCATCTCTTTTACCAGGCTGGCTTCCGAATAACGCGCCGGCGGCTTGGTGAAGTGCTGGGACGGGTCGAGCTTGATCAGCTTCAACGTGTCGCCCTGGGCCATGTCCGGCAGTACATCGTCGTCGCCTGGCTTGGCGATTTGCGGCATCACGCGGGTGTAGCCGTCGAACTTGAGGATACGGCCCTTGGCACGCAGCTCGAAGTCGCCTGCGCCCACACTGACGGTGGTGGACAGGTATTGCGCCGGCAGCATCTGGCAGGCCAGGAACTGGCGCCAGATCAGCTCGTAGAGGCGCTCAGCGTCGCGCTCCATGCCCGTCAGCTTGCTTGGCTCAGTGTTGGCGTCGGAAGGACGAATCGCTTCGTGAGCCTCCTGTGCGCCTTCTTTGCTGCTGTAGACGTTTGGCTTCTCCGGCAGGTACTTCTTGCCGAACTCGGTTTCAATATAGGTACGCGCCATCGCCACCGCGTCTTGCGACAGGTTGGTGGAGTCAGTACGCATATAAGTGATGTAGCCGGCTTCGTACAAACGCTGGGCCATCATCATGGTTTTCTTCACACCGAAGCCCAGGCGGTTACTCGCAGCCTGTTGCAGGGTGGAGGTGATGAACGGCGCCGACGGCTTGCTGCTGGTCGGTTTGTCTTCACGCTTGACGATGCTGTAGCTGGAAGCCTTGAGCTTTTCCAGCGCGGCCATGGCCTGGGCTTCGTTCAGCGGCTTGAAAGCCTCGCCTTTCTCACGGGCCACGTCAAAGCGCACGTTGGCGCCCTTGGCAGTGCCGAGGTCAGCGTGGACTTCCCAATACTCTTCGGGGTTGAACGCACGAATCTCGCGCTCACGCTCCACCACCAGCTTTACCGCAACCGATTGCACACGGCCGGCGGACAGGCCACGGGCGATTTTCGCCCACAGCAGCGGCGAAACCATGTAGCCCACGACGCGGTCGAGGAAACGCCGTGCCTGCTGGGCGTTGACGCGGTCGATGTCCAGTTCGCCGGGCTTGGAGAAGGCTTCCTGGATGGCTTTCTTGGTGATTTCGTTGAACACCACACGCTTGTAGCGGCTGTCATCACCGCCGATGGCTTCCCGCAGGTGCCAGGCAATGGCTTCCCCTTCGCGGTCCAAGTCCGTCGCGAGATAGATGGTGTCAGCATCCTTGGCGAGCCGGCGCAGCTCTTCAATGACCTTTTCCTTGCCAGGAAGGATCTCGTACTTGGCCTTCCAGCCATGTTCCGGGTCCACACCCATGCGCGAGACCAGCTGCTTACGCGCTTTCTCTTTAGGGGTGAGCACCGGACCTTCGCCCGCGGCGGCCTTGCCGCGCTTGGCGGCAGGCTCCTTGCTGGCGCTAGCCGAACCGCTGGTGGGCAGGTCTCGGATATGGCCGATACTCGACTTCACCACGTACTCGTTACCCAAGTACTTGTTGATGGTCTTGGCCTTAGCCGGGGATTCCACAATGACCAGCGATTTGCCCATGGATCGGAAAATTCCTGAATTCGAGAAGTGAAAGGCAGTTGGCGCCTGTCGCGGCAACGCTATATATAGTGGCAACAAGGTGAGGTCAAGCGCAGCATTCTGCGCGGCCTGCCGTTATTGCCCTGAAAAAAGACTGGGTTCGACCTGGACCAAAGCAAAGCGCGGGACCTGCTCGCCGTCAACTTCGACGGTCTCCAGGAACATGCTCAACGGGCGTACCCAAAAGCCGTAATCGCCATACAGTGCTTGGTAAAACACCACTTCTTCTTCGGTCTCGGAGTGCCGTGCCACGTTAAAAACGCGGTACTGCGGCCCCTTATAATGTTGGTAGAGCCCTGGTTCGACTTTCATGCTCTGGCCCTCTTACAAAATTTATTAAAAAAAATATTAAAAATTCCAAAAAACAAAAACCGGGGCACTGGGCCCCGGCTTCCGTCAACCTAACGCTTAGACGCGTTCGAAGACGGTGGAAATGCCTTGGCCGAGACCAATGCACATGGTTGCAACCCCAAGGTTGCCGCCATTTTGCTTCATCACGTTAAGCAAAGTGCCGGAAATACGCGCACCGGAGCAACCGAATGGGTGGCCCAGGGCAATCGCACCGCCGTGCAGGTTAACCTTCTCGTTCATCTTGTCGAGTACTTTCAAATCTTTCAGCACTGGCAAGGCCTGTGCGGCGAAAGCTTCGTTGAGCTCGAAGAAGTCGATATCGGAGATGGTCAGGCCCGCGCGCTTCAAGGCTTTTTGTGTGGCCGGTACTGGACCATAGCCCATGATCGCCGGGTCCACACCCGCCACTGCCATCGAACGGATCACCGCCAGCGGCTGGATACCCAGGTCCTGGGCACGCTGCGCCGACATCACGATCATGCACGAAGCACCGTCAGTGATTTGCGACGAAGTACCGGCAGTCACGGTACCGCCCTTTGGATTGAAGGCAGGTTTGAGGGCCGCCAGGCTTTCCAGGGTGGTGTCCGGACGAATGGTTTCGTCGTAGTCGAACAGTTTCAGGAAACCGTTCTCGTCGTAGCCGTTCATCGGGATGATTTCATCCTTGAACTTGCCTTCCACAGTCGCCTTGTGGGCGAGCTGGTGGGAACGCACACCGAATGCGTCCTGGGCTTCACGGGTAATGCCGTGCATTTTGCCGAGCATTTCTGCGGTGAGGCCCATCATGCCCGAGGCTTTTGCCGCGTACAGCGACATGTGCGGGTTAGGGTCAACGCCGTGCATCATGCTGACGTGGCCCATGTGCTCCACGCCGCCGACCACGAACACATCGCCGTTACCGGTCATGATCGCTTGCGCTGCGGTGTGCAGCGCGCTCATCGACGAGCCGCACAGGCGGCTGACAGTCTGGCCAGCGGCTGTGTGCGGGATCTGGGTCATCAACGACGCCATGCGCGCGATGTTCCAGCCCTGTTCCAGGGTCTGGTTGACGCAGCCCCAGATCACGTCTTCGACTTCGTTCGGGTCGACCTTGACGTTGCGTTCCAGCAATTTGCTGATCAGGTGCGCCGACATGTCTTCGGCACGGGTGTTGCGGTGCATGCCGCCCTTGGAGCGGCCCATCGGTGTGCGACCGAAGTCGACAATCACCACGTCTCTTGGATTCAAGCTCATAAATATTCTCGCTCTATTCGTCTGGGCGCTTAACCGAAGAAGCTCTGGCCATTCTTGGCCATTTCACGCAGCTTCGCGGTCGGGTGGTACAGCGGGCCCAAATCAGCGTATTTGTCAGCCAGGGCAACGAACTCGGCCACACCGATCGAGTCGATGTAACGCAGCGCACCACCACGGAATGGAGGGAAACCAATACCGTACACCAGGCCCATATCGGCTTCGGCGGCGGTTTCAACGATGCCGTCTTCCAGGCAACGCACGGTTTCCAGGCACAGGGCGATCATCATCCAGTTGATGATGTCCTCATCGGACACCTCACGCTGTTCGTAGATGACCGGCGCGAGTACTTCGTGAACCGACGGGTCGGCCACTTTCTTCTGCTTGCCCTTCTTGTCAGCCTCGTAGGCGTAGAAGCCCTTGCCGTTCTTCTGGCCCAGGCGCTTGGCCTCGTAGAGCGCGTCGATCGCCGAGCGGCGGTCGTCTTTCATGCGATCCGGGAAGCCTTCAGCCATGACGTCACGACCGTGGTGGCCGGTGTCGATGCCGACCACGTCCATCAGGTACGCCGGGCCCATTGGCCAGCCGAATTTTTCCATGACTTTGTCGATACGCACGAAGTCCACACCGGCGCTGACCAACTTGGCGAAACCGCCGAAGTAGGGGAACAGCACGCGGTTGACCAAAAAGCCCGGGCAGTCGTTGACCACAATCGGGTTCTTGCCCATTTTCTTGGCGTAGGCAACGGTGGTGGCAACTGCCAGCTCGCTGGACTTCTCGCCACGGATCACTTCCACCAGCGGCATCATGTGCACCGGGTTGAAGAAGTGCATGCCGACGAAGTTTTCCGGACGCTTGAGGGCTTTGGCCAGCAAGCTGATGGAAATGGTCGAGGTGTTCGAGGCCAGGATAGTGTCTTCCTTAACCTGGGCTTCCACTTCAGCCAGTACGGCTTGCTTGACCTTCGGGTTCTCGACAACCGCTTCGACCACCAGGTCGACGTGGCCGAAATCGCCGTAGGACAGCGTAGGACGAATGCCATTAAGCACTTCAGCCATTTTCGCAGCGGTCATGCGGCCTTTATCAACGCGGCCCACCAGCAGCTTGGCGGCTTCTGCCAGGCCTTGCTCGATGCCGTGCTCGTTGATGTCTTTCATCAGGATCGGCGTGCCTTTGGACGCCGACTGATAGGCGATACCGCCACCCATGATACCGGCGCCGAGTACGGCAGCCTGTTTCACGTCTTTGGCGATTTCGTCGTAGGCCTTGGCCTTTTTCTTCAGTTCCTGATCGTTCAGGAACAGGCCGATCAGGCTCTGGGCAGCCGAGGTTTTCGCCAGTTTGACGAAGCCTGCAGCTTCCACTTCCAAGGCTTTGTCGCGACCGAAGTTCGCGGCTTTCTGGATGGTCTTGATCGCTTCAACCGGCGCCGGGTAGTTCGGGCCGGCTTGGCCCGCCACGAAACCTTTGGCGGTTTCGAACGACATCATTTGTTCGATGGCGTTGAGCTTGAGCTTTTCCAGCTTCGGCTGACGCTTGGCCTTGTAGTCAAATTCGCCGCTGATGGCGCCCTTGATCAGGTTCAGTGCCGCTTCGGCCAGTTTGTCCGGGGCAACCACAGCATCGACGGCGCCGACTTTCAGCGCGTCTTCTGCACGGTTTTCCTTACCCGCGGCAATCCACTCGATGGCGTTGTCGGCACCGATGATGCGCGGCAGGCGTACGGTGCCGCCGAAACCTGGGTAGATGCCCAGTTTGACTTCAGGCAAGCCGATTTTGGCGGTCGCCGACATGACGCGAAAGTCTGCCGCCAGGCACATTTCCAGGCCGCCGCCCAACGCGATGCCATTGATTGCGGCAACGGTCGGCACGTTGAGGTCTTCGAAATCGCTGAAGATCTTGTTGGCTTCGAGGTTGCCAGCCACCAGCTCGGCATCGGGCAGCTTGAAGTTGTCGACGAATTCGGTGATGTCAGCGCCGACGATAAACACGTCCTTGCCGCTGGAGACGATCACGCCCTTGACCGAAGCATCTGCTTTGATGGTGTCTACGGCCTGACGCAGTTCGTTCAGGGTTAGACGGTTGAACTTGTTGACGGACTCACCCTTGAGGTCGAATTTCAATTCGACGATGCCACTTTCAAGAGCCTTAACCGTGATGGCTTTACCTTCGTAAATCATCAACTGATCTCCACGATATGGAAGCTGAACAGTACTCACTGGACGCTGGCCTATGGTTAAACATTGATAGTTGCGTCAATGCTCACACCCATTCGCCAGGCACACCCGCCAATGCGCTAGTCGGGGTTCTGTATGAGCGGTCTGACAGACAAACGCTCAATTCATACGCCCGTTTGATTTGGGTACGCCACCTTCATCCAATTCTGGGCAATTGTCAATCGCTCGAAAGGCTAGGGAAAACGCGACTTTCCAGTCAGTTCAGAACCCCCACCCTAAGCCCGCGCCTCGTCAATATTCAAATATTCACGAAATCAATAGTCTGAAATTTGTGGGAAAAGGCTGTACACAACGGGATATGCCGCTAGGCTAGCGACAAGCTTAATGCGCCTGGATGAACATCCGACGCGTGAATCACAGATTTCCGGCCTGCCTGGCCAACTCCAGCCCGATGATGATGTCGGGCTTTTTATTGCCTGGCTTTTATCTGACAGACATCAAGCCAGGGCCTTGAGCAACGTATCAATGTCCTTCAACACACTCGCCTCGCCCTTCTCGCCCCAGCACAAGGCGATCATCTGCTTGTCGGCCTCGACCTTGTAGACGTTGTCCGGCAGCGTCGCAAAATGCGCCAACAACTTTTCATCGACGCACACCTCACGCCACTGATTGACCCACACACCCGGCTCCAACTGCCAATAACTCCAGATGGCCGGCGTACGCCCGCGCCGTGGGCGGCAGTACTGCGCGCATGGGCTCGGCGGCTCCTGCTTGAGCCAGTGCGGCCACTCCTGGGGTGCCAACTGCATGGCCAGGCCGATGCGGCGCGCCTCCATCCGCAGGGCCATGCGCCCACTCTGATGGCGTGAGGGGCGCAGCCATGCCAGAGGGCTCAGAACCACTAGAAGGATTGACACCACTATCCAGACCGTCATATCTGTACTCCCGAATTTCTAAATGAGCGGATTTGATTTGACGCAACCCCATCCGCTTGAAAGCAGCCATACTGAACTTATTGCAGTCCCCTGGAGGAACGCCCCATGTCATACGAACATATTCTGGTCGCCGTAGACCTGACCGAAGAGTGCGATCCAGTCATCAAGCGCGCCCGCGCCTTCGCGGTCGCCAGCGACGCCAAACTGTCGCTGGTGCACATCGTCGAGCCGATGGCCATGGCCTTTGGAGGCGACGTGCCCATGGATCTGTCCCAGTTGCAGCAACAACAGTTTGACCAGGCCAAAGAACGCCTGGAGCGGTTGATCCTCAAATACCCGGAAGTGACCAAGGAGAACTCGCACCTCACCTACGGCCAGCCGCGCCAGGAAATCCACCACCTGGCCAAGGAACAGGGCTGCGACCTGATCGTGGTCGGCAGCCATGGCCGCCATGGCTTGGCATTGCTGCTGGGCTCGACCGCCAATGATGTGTTGCACGGCGCGCCGTGTGATGTGCTGGCGGTGAAGCTGGTAAAAAGCGCTTAAGAGCGACACAGCTCCCACATTTGAAGTGTATTTCATACAAAAAAACCGGCGCTCATATAAATGAGCGCCGGTTTTTTTAATGCGCTTGAATCACTCAGGCATCCAGCTCAGCCCAACGCTCAACCAACACTTCCAGCTCCTGGTTCAACGTCTCCAGGGAAGCAATGACCTTGGCGGTTTCGGCCGCCGGGCGCAGGTAGAAACCTGCGTCAGCCATGTCCGCTTCTACTGCGGCAATCTGCTGTTCCTTGGCGTCGATATCACCCGGCAAGGCTTCCAGCTCGCGTTGCAGCTTGTAGCTGAGCTTCTTCTTGGCCGCCGGCGCAGCTTCCTGGGCCGGTTCAGCAGCGGCAACCGCCACCACTGCCGAGGTCAAGTCGGCTTTGCCGGACTTGCTCTCGGTCACGCCCAGCAGGCGCGGCGAGCCGCCCTGACGCAGCCAGTCCTGATAACCACCGACGTATTCACGCACTTTGCCTTCACCTTCGAAGACCAGGGTGCTGGTGACCACGTTGTCGAGGAATGCCCGGTCGTGGCTGACCATCAGCACAGTGCCGTTGAAGGTCAGCAAGACCTCTTCCAGCAGCTCGAGGGTTTCCACGTCAAGGTCGTTAGTCGGTTCGTCGAGTACCAGCAGGTTGGCCGGCTTGCTGAACAGCTTGGCCAGCAGCAGGCGCGCACGCTCACCACCGGACAAGGCTTTCACCGGCGTACGTGCACGCTGTGGGCTGAACAGGAAGTCGCCCAGGTAGCTCAGCACGTGGCGGCTCTGGCCGTCGATGTCGATAAAGTCGCGGCCTTCGGCGACGTTGTCGATCACGGTTTTTTCCAGGTCCAACTGGTGGCGCAACTGGTCGAAGTAGGCCACGTCGATCTTGGTGCCCTCCTCTACCGTGCCGCTGGTCGGTTGCAGGCCATTGAGCATCAGTTTGAGCAAGGTGGTCTTGCCGGTACCGTTGGCGCCCAGCAGGCCGATACGGTCGCCGCGCTGCAGGACCATGGAGAAGTCCTTGATCAGGAACGGGCCATCCGGGTGATGGAAGCTGACGTTCTCCAGCACCATAACCTGCTTGCCCGACTTGTCGGCGGTGTCGAGCTGAATATTGGCCTTGCCAGTGCGTTCGCGACGCTCGCTACGCTCATTGCGCAGAGCCTTGAGGGCACGTACGCGACCTTCGTTACGGGTGCGACGGGCCTTGATGCCCTGGCGGATCCAGACTTCTTCCTGAGCCAGCTTTTTGTCGAACAACGCGTTGGCGGTTTCTTCAGCGGACAGTGCGGCTTCCTTGTGCACCAGGAAACTGGCGTAGTCGCCGTTCCAGTCGATCAGGCCGCCACGGTCCAGTTCAAGGATGCGCGTTGCCAGGCTCTGCAGGAAGGCACGGTCGTGCGTGATAAACAGCACGGCGCCCTGGAAGTCCTTGATGGCTTCTTCCAGCCAGGCGATTGCGCCGATGTCCAGGTGGTTGGTGGGTTCGTCGAGCAGCAGCAGGTCCGGCTCGGACACCAGGGCCTGGGCCAGCAGCACGCGACGACGCCAGCCACCGGACAACTCGGCGAGGGTCTTGTCGGCCGGCAGTTGCAGGCGGCTAAGGGTGCTGTCGACCAGTTGCTGCAAGCGCCAGCCATCACGGGCTTCGAGGTCTTGCTGGACGTGCATCAGCTTGTCCAGGTCTTCTTCGGTGACGCAGTTCTGCGCCAGGTGATGGTATTGCGCGAGCAACTCACCGACGCCGTCGAGGCCTTCGGCAACCACGTCGAACACTGTCCGTCCGTCGGCCACCGGCAATTCTTGCGGCAATTCGCCGATCTTCAGGCCCGGGGCGCGCCAAACAGAGCCGTCATCGGGCTTCTGGTCGCCTTTAACCAGCTTCATCATGCTGGACTTGCCGGTGCCGTTGCGGCCGATGATGCACACCCGCTCACCACGGGCGATCTGCCAGGACACCTTGTCCAACAACGGCATAGCGCCGAAAGCAAGGGACACATCGCTGAATTTGAGCAGGGTCATACGCTTCTCCAAAAACTGGGCGCGCATTCTACCTGACTTGAGGGTTGGATGCGGCCGGCATTTTCGCTATCGACACGTTCTGTAGGACATTTACGCTGAACTTCAGCCAGCCGGCCGGCAAAGCTTTCGCCGGCCGCTGGCAAAAGGCTAAGCTAGGGGTAATCAGTGTCGGCAGTGCCGGTGCTAGTCGTGATTTCTCTGCACGGACGTCTCATGCGCAGTCGCCTTTTCAACTTTTTATCTTGTCTGCTTCTTTCCGCCACCGCCGTTCAATCCGCCCAGGCCGTGGACCTCACCACCCAACGTCAATATTACGATGAAGCCAAACGCGCCCTCGCCAAAGGCGACAGCGGCCCGTACATGCAATACAGCCAGGCGTTGGCCGACTACCCGCTCACGCCGTACCTGGCCTACGACGAGCTGACCGCGCGCCTGAAAACCGCAAGCAACGAGGAAATCGAACAGTTCCTCGCCAAAAACGGCGACCTGCCCCAGGCTAACTGGATGAAACTGCGCTGGTTGCGCTGGTTGGCCGACCGTGGCGACTGGCAGACCTTTGAAAAGTACTACGACGCCAAACTCAATTTCGTTGAACTGGACTGCCTGCATGGCCAGTACCAGCTCACCCATAACTTGAAAGCCGAAGGCTACAAGACCACCGAAAAACTCTGGCTGACCGGCAAATCCCAACCCGCCGCCTGTGACGCCACCTTCGGCCAGTGGGCCGCCGCTGGCCAACTCACCGAACAAAAAATCTGGGACCGCGCCAAGCTCGCCGCCGAAGCGCGCAACTACGCGCTGGCCAACAGCCTGGTGAAAACCCTGCCAACCCTCGGCGCCCAGGGCCGCCTGATGGTCGACGTAGCGCAAAAGCCCGACATGCTCAGCGATCCATCGCGCTTCCTGCCCGCCAGCGAGGCCATGTCTGACGCCGTAGGCCTGGGCCTGCGCCGCTTGGCACGCCAGGACCCGGAGAAGGCCATGGCCCTGCTCGACGGGTATGCCAGCAGCATGCACTTCTCCCGTGAAGAAAAAGTGGCAATCGCCCGCGAGATCGGCCTGACCCTGGCTAAACGCTTCGACCCGCGCGCCCTTGAGGTGATGACCAAGTACGACCCGGAGTTGCGTGACAACACCGTCTCCGAATGGCGCCTGCGCCTGCTGTTGCGCCTGGCCCGTTGGGAAGACGCCTACCAGTTGACCCGCAAACTCCCACAAGACCTGGCCACCACCAACCGCTGGCGCTACTGGCAGGCTCGCAGCCTGGAACTGGCCGAGCCAAAAAACCCGCAAGCCCTGGTGCTGTACAAAAACCTGTCGCGGGAGCGGGATTTCTATGGCTTCCTCGCCGCCGACCGCTCCAAGGCGCCGTACCAGTTGAACAACAAGCCACTGGTGATGAGCCAGGCGCTGATCAACAAGGTGCGTAACACGCCCGGCGTGCGCCGTGCCCTGGAGTTCTATGCGCGCGGCCAGATCGTCGATGGCCGCCGCGAGTGGTATCACGTCAGCCGTCACTTCAACCGCGATGAAATGGTCGCCCAGGCCAAGCTGGCCTATGACATGAAGTGGTACTTCCCGGCGATCCGCACCATCAGCCAGGCACAGTACTGGGACGATTTGGATATCCGCTTCCCGATGGCCCACCGGGACACCTTGGTGCGCGAAGCCAAGGTGCGTGGCCTGCATTCGAGCTGGGTGTTTGCTATCACCCGCCAGGAAAGCGCCTTCATGGACGACGCCCGCTCCGGCGTCGGCGCCAGCGGCCTGATGCAACTGATGCCCGGCACCGCCAAGGAAACCGCGCGCAAGTTCAGCATCCCGCTGGCCTCACCGGCCCAGGTGCTCGACCCGGACAAAAACATCCAGCTCGGCGCGGCCTACCTGAGCCAAGTGCACAGCCAGTTCAACGGCAACCGCGTACTCGCCTCCGCCGCCTACAACGCCGGCCCCGGCCGTGTTCGCCAATGGCTGCGTGGTGCCGACCACCTGAGCTTCGACGTGTGGGTGGAAAGCATCCCATTCGACGAAACCCGCCAGTATGTGCAGAACGTGCTGTCTTATTCGGTGATCTACGGGCAAAAGCTCAACTCACCGCAGCCGCTGGTGGATTGGCATGAGCGGTATTTTGATGATCAGTAACACCTAGGCCGGAGGTCGCCATACTGTTGGCGACTCAACCCCCGTGGCGAGCGGGGGTCTTGTGGCGAGCGGGCTTGCCACAGCAAACCCGCTCGCCATCAGCCGTCGCTATTGGCGACCTCAAGCCCATCACTGAACTGCAACGCCGCCAACCGCGCATACAGCGGATTGCTCGCTATCAACTGCTGGTGCGTGCCTACCGCCACTAGCTTGCCCTGGTCCATCACCGCGATCCGATCGGCGTTCTTCACCGTCGCCAACCGATGCGCAATCACCAACGTGGTGCGGCCCTGCATCAGTTGCGGCAACGCCTGCTGGATCAAGTGTTCACTCTGGGCATCCAGCGCGCTGGTGGCTTCGTCCAACAGCAGGATCGGTGCGTCCACCAGCAACGCGCGGGCGATGGCCAGGCGTTGGCGCTGACCGCCGGAGAGGCCCATGCCGCCGTCGCCGAGATGGGTCTGGTAGCCGTCGGGCATTTGCAGGATGAAGTCGTGGGCGTGGGCGATGCGCGCGGCAGCCTCGACCTGGGCGGTGGTGGCGGACGGGTTGCCGTAGCGAATGTTTTCTTCGACGCTGCCGAAAAACAGCGCCGGGCTCTGGGACACCAACGCGAAGTGGCGGCGCAGGTCCATCGGGTCGAGTTCGGTCAGTGCGTGGCCTTCCAGCAGGATGCAGCCTTGCTGGGGGTCGTAGAAACGCAGCAGCAGGTCGAAAATCGTCGATTTACCGGCACCGGACGGGCCGACCAAGGCCAGGGTTTCGCCGGGATTGATGGTCAGGCTCACACCATCGATGGCGTAGCTGTCGGGCCGCGACGGGTAGGAAAAGCGCAGGTCTTGCAGTTCCATGCGGCCGCTGACGCGCTGCGGCAATTGCACAGTACCGGCGGCAGGCGCCTGAATTTCGTTACTCGACTGCAACAACTCGCCAATCCGCTCGGCGGCACCGGCGGCGCGCTGCAGCTCGCCGAGCACTTCGCTCAGGGTGCCAACAGCGCTGCCGACGATCAGGCTGTAGAACACGAACGCCGCCAGCTCACCACCGGAAATACGCCCGCTGATCACGTCCATACCACCGACCCAGAGCATCACGCCCACAGCGCCCAGCACCAGCATGATCACCAAAGTAATCAGCCAGGCGCGCTGTGCGATGCGCTTGCGCGCCGTGGCAAATGCCTCCTCCACGGTCACGGCGAAGCGCTGTTCGTCCTGCACTTGGTGGTTGTAGGCCTGCACGGTCTTGATCTGGCCGAGGGTCTCGGACACATAGCTGCCCACGTCGGCGATGCGGTCCTGGCTCAGGCGCGAGAGGCTGCGCACACGGCGCCCGAAGATCAGGATCGGCGCCAGCACCAGCGGCAGCGCGATCACCACGATACTGGTGAGCTTGGGGTTGGTGACAAACAGCAACACGATGCCGCCGATGACCATCAAGGCGTTGCGCAGAAACAATGACAGCGACGAGCCGATCACTGATTGCAGCAAGGTGGTGTCGGTGGTCAGCCGTGACTGGATTTCCGAACTGCGGTTGTTTTCGTAAAAGCCTGGGTGCAGGTAGATCAGGTGGTTGAACACCTGCCGGCGAATGTCCGCCACCACCCGTTCGCCGATCCACGACACCAGGTAAAACCGCGCAAACGTGCCCACGGCCAGGCCCAACACCAGAATCATGAACAAGCCGATGGACTGGTTGAGCAGGTGCGGCGATTGCGTCATAAAGCCCTGATCCACCAACAGGCGAATGCCCTGGCCCATGGACAAGGTGATGCCCGCCGTGACGATCAGCGCCAACAGGGCACCCAGCGCGTGCCAGCGGTAGGGCGCAATGAAGCGGCTGGCCAGGCGGATCGCGCGGCGTTGACGGACTGAAAGCATGGAGGGCAGCACCTGTGCAGGAAAAGTATCTACAGCACAACATTGGGGGAACTTGGCTGAATAACAATGAGTCAGGTTAATTATGCCCGCCGATGCTGACCGCTAGAGGCTATCGGTCTAACCCCTGGCTGGAAATTTGTATCGGTTTCTGGTGGACTGGATGTTCTAACCGATGACCTTGTAAGGAGTTGTAATAGCTCGGTCACGCGGGGGAATTAAAGTAGGTACACAACCTGATGAGGAGACAGGCCATGACCTTGCAAAATAGCAGCGATGCCAAGATTGAAGTGATCCGCCAACCGCAGTATCTGCCTTGCTCCGTGATCGACGCCCAAGGCCGCGAAGTGCAGATTACCGAAGAGATGATCCAGCAAGCGTGCCGCGAGCTGGAACAGCGACTGGTCAAGCCTGCCAAGCAAGGCTGATACGCCTAAGCTCTTTGTGACCCGGCCTTGATGGCCGGGTTTTTTATGCCTGTTTTAAAGGGTGATGGCGCCCAATGCCGAGACGATGTTCGACAGCGCCGCCGACTCGCCATTGATGCGCACCTTCAGGCCATCAATCTCACGGCGCTGCGGGTAGTGCTTGCGCAGCAGGTCGAACGCCTTGCGCTGCTCCTGCACGGTGCCTACGAGGCTGCGACGGAAATCCGCATCATCGCGGCGCGGGTCGTACACACTGCGGCACAAGGTCGCCAGCGCCCAGGCCGGGTCGGTCGATGCGTTCAAGTGCACCTCGGCCAGCCACGGTTGCGGCAGCAGATCACTTAAATGAATGCTCGGCTCCTGGCCCAGATGGGCACAGAACGCCTGGTAAATCTGCGCGGTGCCGCGCTGTTTGCCATCGAGACTGTAGCCGGCGATATGCGGAGTGGCCAGCACGCACAGGTCGGCCAGGTCGACATCCACTTCGGGCTCGCCTTCCCACACGTCCAACACCGCTTGCAGGTCCTCACGCTCCAGCAACACTTCCCGCAGCGCAGCGTTGTCCACCACCGGGCCACGGCTGGCGTTGATCAGCCAGGTGCCGGGCTTGAGGCGGTTGAGCCGCTCGCGATCGAATAAGTGCCAAGTGCAGCCGTTGCCGGATTTGGTCAGCGGCGTGTGCAGGCTGATCACGTCGCACTGCTGGATGATCTGCTCCAGGCTGACGTAATCACCGTCTTGGGCAATCTGGCGCGGCGGGTCGCACACCAGCACGTTCCAGCCCAGGCCCTTGAGCACCTTGACCAACCGCCCGCCCACTTCACCGGCACCGACAACGCCGTAGGTACGCTGATTCAGGTCGGCGCCCTCGATCTCAGCCAGGGTCTGCAGGCTGCCCAGCACATAGTCCACCACGCCGCGCGCGTTACAGCCGGGCGCGCTGGACCAACTGATGCCGGCCTGTTTGAAGTAATCCAGGTCCAAATGATCGGTGCCGATGGTGCACGTGCCGACAAAGCGTACCTTTGTGCCTTCCAACAACGCGCGGTTGACGTTGGTCACCGAACGCACCAGCAGCACATCGGCCTGCTCGACCGTGGCGCGGTCGATGGAACGGCCGGGCACCCGGCGAATCTCGCCAAACCCTTCGAAGAATGCATCGAGCAGCGGGATATTTTCGTCGGCAACAATCAACATGGCAGGCTCCTTTCGCGGACCAGCAGTGTACAGGGATGCGATCTGTGTAACACCGCAGATGCCAGGTGGGCAGTGCTTATGTGGGAGCCGGGCCTGTGTGGGAGCTGGCTTGCCTGCGATGCAGACACCACGGTCTATCAGCTATACCGAGATGATGCTATCGCGGGCAAGCCCAGTTCCCACAGGGGTTCAGCGCCTGCCTGAAGATCGCTTACAAATCCCTAACACAGGTTTTTTCCTGACCCGTGCGTCAGCGCGTAGACTTCGCCGTCCTTTGCAACTCTTTTACTGGACAGCCGCACGTGAACACCGCCACCGCCGCCCTCTCCCGCCCCGCCCGCGTCAACCGTGAGGTGCGCAGCCTGCTGACCCTGGCCCTGCCGATCATGATCGGCCAGCTCGCGACCACCGCCATGGGCTTCGTCGATGCGGTGATGGCCGGGCGTGTAAGCCCTCGGGACCTGGCGGCCGTGGCCCTGGGTAACTCGATCTGGATTCCGGTGTACCTGCTGATGACCGGCACCTTGCTGGCCACCACGCCGAAAGTCGCCCAACACTTCGGCGCCGGCCGCCACACCGAGATTGGCCCGTTGGTGCGCCAATCCTTGTGGCTGGCCGTGCTGGTCGGGCTCACCGCGCTGCTGATGCTGGTCAGCGCCGAGCCGATCCTGCATGCGATGAACGTCGACCCCGAGCTGATCAAACCCTGCATGGCCTACTTGCACGGCATCGCTTCCGGCATGCCCGCCATCGCTCTGTATTACGTGTTTCGCTGCTTCAGTGATGGCCTGGGCCGAACGCGGCCGAGCATGGTCATGGGCCTGTGCGGGCTGGCGCTGAATATTCCGCTGAACTACGTGTTCATCTATGGCCATTTCGGCGTGCCGGCCATGGGCGGCGTGGGCTGTGGCTGGGCCACGGCGATTGTGATGTGGGTGATGATGCTCGGCCTGGCCGCCTGGACCCGCTGGGCGCCGGCTTACCAGAGCAGCGAGTTGTTCAAGCGCTTCGACTGGCCAAAATGGTCGGTGATCAAGCGCGTGCTGAGCATCGGCCTGCCGATTGGCATCGCGGTATTTGCCGAATCCAGCATCTTTGCGGTGATCGCCCTGCTGATCGGCAGCCTGGGTGCCAACGTGGTGGCCGGCCACCAGATCGCGCTGAACTTCAGCTCGCTGGTATTCATGATCCCTTACTCGCTGAGCATGGCCGTGACCGTGCGTGTTGGCCAAGCCCTGGGCCGTGGCGAGCCGCGTGAAGCGCGCTTTGCCGCCGGGGTCGGCATGGGTACGGCACTGACCTACGCCTGCCTGTCGTGCAGCCTGATGCTACTGTTTCGCGAGCAGATTGCGACGATCTACACGCCGGACCCGCTGGTGATTCACGTGGCGTCGATGCTGATTGTGTTTGCCGCGCTGTTCCAGTTTTCCGACGCGATCCAGGTCACGGCCGCCGGCGCGTTGCGCGGCTACCAGGACACACGGGTGACCATGGTGCTGACCTTGTTTGCTTACTGGGGTGTGGGGCTGCCGGTGGGTTACGCCCTGGGGCTGACCGACTGGCTGGGCGCCGCCAGGGGCCCGAGTGGCTTGTGGCAGGGGCTGATCGTGGGCTTGAGCTGCGCCGCCGCGATGCTGGTGATCCGCCTGGCACGCAGCGCGCGCCGGCGGATTCGCCACGTTGCGGCGCTGGCTTAATCGACCTTCTTGCGAATCCAGTACAGGTACGTACCGGCCTGCTCCTGCTGATCCACCAGCTCGTGGTCCAGGAACACGCAAAACTTGGGAATATCGCGACGGGTCGACGGGTCGGTCGCGATGACCTTGAGCAAACCGCCGGGCGGCAGGTCGCGGATGTGTTGGTGCAGCATCATCACCGGTTCCGGGCAGTTGAGGCCGGTGGCGTCGAGCGTACCGTCGACAGGTAAATCAACACTCATAGTTCACTCCTGAAACTGGCCCGATCACTGTGGGAGCGGGCTTGCCCGCGATGACCGGGGCACATTCAACATAGACGTCTACTGTTATACCGCTATCGCAGGCAAGCCAGCTCCCACATTAGAACTCAGCGGGCCTTAGGTTTCTTCACATCCACCAGCCGACGCAAATGGCACGTCACTTCCTCACGGTCGTGGTACAGCTGCTTGCAGCCGATCTCAACACGAATGCCACGCGCCTTGAAGCCTTCTTCAATGCGCTCCAGCAGGCGTTTCACCTCGGCGTAACGCTGCTTCATCGGCAACTTCAGGTTCACCACTGCCTCACGGCAATAGCCCTCGCCTATCCAGGTTTCCAGCAGCGCCGCGTTACGCGCCGGCTTCTCGACGATATCGCAGACCATCCAATCCACCGGCTGCTTGGGCACGAAGGTGAAGCCGTCGGCCATCAAATGCTGCACAAGTCCCGTGTCCATGAGGCTTTCGGCCATCGGGCCGTTATCGATGGCGGTCACCAGCATGCCACGGTTGACCAATTGCCAGGTCCAGCCGCCGGGGGCTGCGCCGAGGTCAACGCCAGTCATGTCGCCGTGCAGGCGCTCGTCCCACTGGTCGCGGGGGATGAAGTGGTGCCAGGCCTCTTCCAGCTTCAAGGTCGAACGGCTAGGTGCGTCACGCGGGAACTTGAGGCGCGGGATGCCCATCGGCCACATCGCCGAGTTGTTCGACTCGGCCAGGCCCATGAACACTTCGCGACCGCTCTTGAAGGTCAGCAGCAGGCGCGGCTTGCTCGGGTCGTCAATCAGCTTGCCGGCATTCAACAAGGCTTTGCGCAGGTGCACTTCGAATTTCTTGCAGAAGTTCGACAGTTCCTTGCCGTCGTTGGTGTCGACCATCTCCAGCCACAGGCTGCCGCACAGCGGGAAGCCTTGCAGGTGGGCGAGGATCACGCTGATGCGGTCGGTTTCCGGCAGGTCGATAAACACCCCGCGCGCCCACTGCCTTGGGAAGATCAGCTCGGCAAAGCGCTGGCCGTGCATCAGGCGCTGGGCGCCGTCTTCTTCGGTGCAGACAAATTCGGCGCAGGCGCTGCCGGTCTTGGTCTTGGCATAGCCGGAAACGTTCAGGCGCGCGGCGTGTTCCGCGATCTCGGAACAGACTTCGCCTTCAAAACCCGGGCGGCAGTGCATAAAAAGGGTGTTCATCAACTCTCCTGGTGACTCAACCGGCATTGCGCTATCGCACTACCTGTCATGAAAACGCGCGCATGATAGCCGAGTTCGGAACCTTGGACTTAACGATAGAGTCCAGTTATTAGCCTGCTAATGAAAACAGGGCTAAGTTGAACGCTCTGTTCGTCCCGTCAGGTCCGTAGCCGTGCGGACCATAAGGAGTCATGTAATGCCATCCCTTGATAGCCTGAGAACCCTTAAAACCCTGCAAATTGACGCCAAGACCTACCATTACTTCAGCTTGCCCGAAGCGGCCAAGAGCCTGGGTGACCTGGATAAGCTGCCGATGTCCCTAAAGGTGCTGCTGGAAAACCTGCTGCGCTGGGAAGACGCCAAGACCGTCACCGGCACCGACCTCAAGGCCATCGCCGCCTGGCTCAAAGAGCGCCGGTCCGACCGCGAGATTCAATACCGCCCAGCCCGGGTACTGATGCAAGACTTTACCGGCGTACCTGCCGTGGTCGACCTGGCGGCCATGCGCGCCGCCGTGGCCAAGGCCGGTGGCGACCCGCAGCGCATCAACCCGTTGTCTCCCGTGGATTTGGTCATCGACCACTCGGTGATGGTCGACAAGTTCGGCACCAGCAGCGCCTTCGAGCAAAACGTCGACATCGAAATGCAGCGTAACGGCGAACGCTACGCCTTCCTGCGTTGGGGCCAAAGTGCCTTCGATAACTTCAGCGTGGTGCCGCCGGGCACCGGCATCTGCCACCAAGTCAACCTTGAATACCTCGGCCGCACCGTGTGGACCAAGGACGAAGACGGCCGCACCTATGCCTTCCCCGACACACTGGTGGGCACCGACTCGCACACCACCATGATCAACGGCCTGGGCGTACTCGGCTGGGGCGTGGGCGGGATCGAAGCTGAAGCGGCAATGCTTGGCCAGCCGGTGTCGATGCTGATTCCAGAAGTGATCGGCTTCAAGCTCACCGGCAAACTGAAAGAAGGCATTACCGCCACCGACCTGGTGCTGACGGTCACCCAGATGCTGCGTAAAAAAGGTGTGGTGGGTAAGTTCGTCGAGTTCTACGGCGACGGCTTGGCCGACCTGCCGCTGGCCGACCGTGCCACCATCGCCAACATGGCCCCGGAATACGGCGCCACCTGCGGCTTTTTCCCGGTGGACGACGTAACCCTGGACTACCTGCGCCTGTCCGGCCGCCCGGCAGAAACCGTCAAGCTGGTTGAGGCTTACACCAAGGCCCAGGGCCTGTGGCGCAACGCCGGTCAGGAGCCCGTGTTCACCGACACCCTGGCGCTGGACATGGGCAGCGTCGAAGCCAGCCTCGCCGGGCCGAAACGCCCGCAGGACCGGGTTTCGCTGCCGAATGTGGCCCAAGCCTTCAGCGACTTCCTCGACCTGCAATTCAAACCCACCAACAAAGAAGAAGGCCGCCTGGAAAGTGAAGGCGGTGGCGGTGTTGCCGTGGGCAATGCCGACTTGGTAGGCGAAACCGATTATGAATACGACGGCCGCACCTATCGCCTGAAAAACGGCGCGGTGGTGATTGCCGCGATCACGTCCTGTACCAACACCTCCAACCCGAGCGTGATGATGGCCGCAGGTCTGGTGGCGAAAAAAGCCGTGGAGAAAGGCCTGACCAGTAAACCCTGGGTGAAAACCTCGCTGGCGCCCGGTTCCAAAGTGGTCACCGACTACTACAAGGCGGCGGGCCTCACCCACTACCTCGATCAGCTTGGCTTCGATCTGGTGGGCTATGGCTGCACCACCTGCATCGGCAACTCCGGCCCACTGCCGGAGCCCATCGAAAAAGCCATCCAGAAAGCCGACCTCGCCGTGGCCTCGGTGCTGTCCGGCAACCGTAACTTCGAGGGCCGCGTTCACCCTCTGGTGAAAACCAACTGGCTGGCCTCGCCGCCCCTGGTGGTCGCCTATGCGTTGGCCGGCACCGTGCGTATCGACATCAGCAGCGAGCCGCTGGGCGAAGGCAAAGACGGCAAGCCGGTGTACCTGAAGGACATCTGGCCGAGCAGCCAGGAAATCGCCGACGCCGTGGCCCAAGTCAGCACCGGCATGTTCCACAAGGAATACGCTGCGGTATTCGCCGGTGACGAGCAGTGGCAAGCCATTGAAGTGCCGCAGGCCGCGACTTACGTGTGGCAGAAGGATTCCACCTACATTCAGCACCCACCGTTCTTTGACGACATTGCCGGGCCACTGCCGGTGATCAAAGACGTCAAAGGCGCCAACGTGTTGGCATTGCTCGGCGATTCGGTAACCACCGACCACATCTCCCCTGCCGGTAATATCAAGACCGACAGCCCCGCCGGCCGCTACCTGCGCGAGCAAGGCGTGGAGCCACGTGACTTCAACTCCTACGGTTCACGCCGGGGCAACCATGAAGTGATGATGCGCGGCACTTTTGCCAACATCCGTATCCGCAATGAAATGCTCGGCGGCGAAGAAGGCGGCAACACGCTGTACATCCCCACCGGCGAGAAAATGCCGATCTACGACGCGGCCATGCAATACCAGGCCTCGGGCACGCCATTGGTGGTGATCGCCGGCCAAGAGTACGGCACCGGTTCAAGCCGCGACTGGGCGGCCAAGGGCACCAACCTGCTGGGCGTCAAAGCGGTGATCGCCGAGAGTTTTGAGCGGATTCACCGTTCCAACCTAGTGGGCATGGGCGTGCTGCCATTGCAGTTCAAGCTGGACCAGAACCGCAAAGCGCTCAAGCTCACCGGCAAGGAGAAGATCGACATACTCGGGCTGACCGATGCCGACATCGAACCGCGGATGAGCCTGACATTGGTGATTACGCGCGAGGATGGCAGCAGCGAGAAGGTCGAGGTGCTGTGCCGGATTGATACCTTGAATGAAGTGGAATACTTCAAGGCGGGTGGGATTCTGCACTATGTACTGCGCCAGTTGATCGCCTCTTAAGGCGATCCTCAGATCGATGTAGATCAATATGGGAGCTGGCTTGCCTTAGATGGCGGTGGGTCAGCCTACCTCTGTGTAGCTGGCAGAACGATATCGCAGGCAAGCCAGCTCCCACAGTTTTGATCACATTCCAGGCATAAAAAAAGGCGCTGCATCTTTCGATACAGCGCCTTTTCTATGCCGCGTGGTTTAGCCGAACAACCACTTCCACAGCAGCACCAATACCACTACAGCCAGCACCGGCCGCGCAATGCGGTAGGCCTTGGGATGCTTGCGCTTCCACTGCTTGACCACACCACTGAACTTGTCGCTGAAGGTCTTGCTCCAGGCGTAGGCCTGGTTGATCCCACCCACGCGTTCGTCGTCGAGGTTCTGCGGGGCGGTTGCGCGGCCCAGTTGCTTGCTGACCCAGCGGTTGATGCGGGTCATCACGCGGTTGCTCAGCGGGCGTTCGATGTCGCAGAACAGGATTACGCGGGTCTGGTCGGTTTCGTTTTTCACCCAGTGCACGTAGGTTTCGTCGAACATCACGTCTTCACCGTCGCGCCAGGCATAGACCTGGCCGTCGACGAAGATGCGGCAGTCATCGGAGTTCGGCGTGGACAAGCCCAGGTGATAACGCAGGGAACCGGCAAACGGGTCACGGTGCGGGTTGAGGTGGCTACCGCCCGGCAACAGCGCGAACATCGCGCCCTTGACGTTGGGGATACTGCTAACCAAAGCCACGGTTTTCGGGCACAGCGCCTCGGCCGAGGGCAGCGGTTTGTCGTACCACTTGAGGTAGAAACGCTTCCAGCCCTTCTTGAAGAACGAACCGAAACCGGCGTCGTTGTTCTTTTCAGCGGCGCGGATGTAACCCTCGTCGAACAGGTGCATGGCCTCTTCGCGGATCACTTCCCAGTTGTCCTTGAGCACATCCAGCTCCGGGAACTTGCTGCGGTCCAGGTACGGTTTGGACGGCACGGCCGAGAACAGGTACATCAGGGCGTTATACGGGGCGAACAGCGCCGAATGGTTGACGAACTGACGCAACATCGGCAAACGGGCCTTGCCACGCAAGTGCACATACAGCGTGCTGCCGATAAACAGCAGCAACACCGACAGTTTGGCGGCCAAAGAAAAGGTCATGCAGCAACTCCTGGAAATAAGCGCCTGGCCAGCAACCTCCCGTCAACGGGAAACCAGACGTAGCAGCCGGCCATGATAAACAGTTGAGCCATTATGCAGAAGGCCCAGGCCGACCGGCTGATATAAATCAACACCCTAGGGCCCTTGTGGCTTGCAGGTTTGTTGTGGCTAGCCGGGCTGTCGTGGCGAGCGGGCTTGCCACAACAAGCCCGCTCACTTCACGGAAGCTATCAAGCCTGGTTTTCCTGCTCAGTAAACAAATCACTGAACAGCATGCTCGACAGGTAGCGCTCACCGGAGTCCGGCAGGATCACCACGATGGTCTTGCCCTGCATGTCCGGTTTCTCGGCCAAACGTACCGCCACGGCCATGGCGGCGCCGCAGGAGATACCACACAGAATCCCTTCTTCCTGCATCAAACGCAGGGCCATGGCCTTGGATTCCTCATCGGTCACCAGTTCCACGCGGTCAACCATCGACAAATCGAGGTTCTTCGGCACAAACCCGGCGCCGATGCCCTGGATCTTGTGGGCGCTTGGCTTGATCTCCTCACCGGCCAGCGCCTGGGTGATCACCGGCGAGACGAGCGGCTCCACCGCCACTGACAAAATCGGCTTGCCCGCAATGTTCTTGATATAGCGCGACACGCCGGTAATGGTGCCACCGGTGCCTACGCCGGCGACCAGCACGTCCACAGCGCCATCGGTGTCGTTCCAGATCTCCGGGCCGGTGGTTTTCTCGTGGATCGCCGGGTTGGCCGGGTTTTCGAACTGGCCCGGCATAAAGTAGGTGGCCGGGTCGCTGGCGACGATCTCAGCGGCTTTTGCGATGGCGCCTGGCATGCCCTTGGCCGGCTCAGTCAACACCAGCTCGGCGCCAAGGGCCTTGAGCACTTTACGCCGCTCGATGCTCATGGACGCCGGCATGGTCAGCAGCAGCTTGTAGCCACGGGCCGCCGCGACAAACGCCAGGCCGATACCGGTGTTGCCGGAGGTCGGTTCTACGATGGTCATGCCCGGCTTGAGCTTACCGGTGCTTTCAGCGTCCCAGATCATGTTTGCGCCAATGCGGCACTTCACCGAATAACCCGGGTTACGCCCCTCGATCTTGGCCAGGATGGTCACGCCACGCGGTGCGATGCGGTTGATCTGAACCAGGGGCGTGTTACCGATGGAGTGCGCGTTGTCTGCAAAGATACGGCTCATGGCGGTCCTTAAAGCAATTTCAGGAAGGCCCCAAGGGTATGCCTCAGGGTGGGAGGCGTCCAGTCAGAGGAACGTTGCGCCCGTGCGCGCGGTCCATCGCCTATAACGTTGGAGAACCTGATATGAAACGTCGTTACAGTGGGCTGCTATGGATCGTCGCCGTACTGGTGGTAGTGCTGATCGCCCTGGACCTCGCCCTGCCCTACCTGGTGCGCAACTACCTCAACGACAAACTCGCCGACATGGGCGATTACCGTGGCCAAGTCACTGACGTGGACGTGGCGTTGTGGCGCGGCGCGTACAAGATCAATGGCCTGCAGATCGTTAAAGTCGACGGCAAAGTGCCGGTTCCGTTCGTGAAAGCGCCGGTGATCGACTTGTCTGTGAGCTGGCATTCGCTGTGGTACGACCATGCCGTGGTTGCCGAGGTGCAGTTCATCAAGCCGGAGCTGAACTTCGTCGACGGTGGCAACCAACAGGCGTCCCAGACCGGTAAAGGCACCGACTGGCGCGAACAGCTGGGCAAGCTGTTGCCGATTACCCTGAACGAAGTGCGCATCGAAGACGCCAAGATCGCCTTCCACAACTTCAACTCCAAGCCGCCGGTGAATATCAACGCCACCTCGGTCAACGCCAGCTTTTACAACTTGACCAATGTGGTCGACATCAAAGGCAAGCGCGACGCCAGCTTCGAAGGCAAAGCCCTGCTGCAAGGCCAGGCGCCGCTGGAAGCCAATGCCACCTTTGACCCGCTGAGCAACTTTGAAGACTTCGAATTTCGCTTTCGCGCCAAGGACTTGCAACTCAAGCGCATGAATGACTTCGCCTCGGCGTACGGCAAATTCGACTTCAAGGCCGGCACCGGCGATGTGGTGATCGAAGCCCAGGCCGAAAAAGGCCAACTGAGCGGCTATATCAAGCCCCTGCTGCGCGACGTAGAGGTGTTCGACTGGAAACAGGATGTCGAAAACAAAGACAAAAACATCTTCCGCTCGATCTGGGAGGCCGTGGTCGGCGCCAGCGAGACCGTCTTGAAGAACCAGAACAAAAACCAGTTTGCCACCCGCGTCGAACTCAGCGGCAGCGTGCACCAGCAAAATGTCAGCGCGTTCTCTGCGTTTTTGGCGATTTTGCGCAATGGATTCATCCAGGCGTTCAATGCACGCTATGAACAGCCCAAACCTAGCGCTAATTAAATGTGGGAGCGGGCTTGTGTGGGAGCGGGCTTGCCTGCGATAGCATCAACTCGGTGTAACAGATAACCCGAGTTGCCTGCATCGCGGGCAAGCCCGCTCCCACACAAGCCCGCTCCCGCATGTGGACTGTGATGTGACCGGCCATTCAGAGACTGAATAACCCGTCTGCGTTCACAGTCGCCGGGGCCGCGCGGTATAGTCGGGGCATTGATGAATTCGAGGAATGACCGATGAAGTTCGAAGGCACCCAGGCCTATGTGGCTACCGATGACCTGAAACTGGCCGTCAACGCCGCCATCACCCTGGAGCGGCCGTTGCTGGTCAAGGGCGAGCCCGGCACCGGCAAGACCATGCTTGCTGAGCAACTGGCCGAATCCTTCGGCGCCAGGCTGATCACCTGGCACATCAAGTCCACCACCAAGGCGCATCAGGGCCTCTACGAGTACGACGCGGTCAGCCGTCTGCGCGACTCGCAGTTGGGCGTGGACAAGGTGCACGACGTGCGCAACTACCTGAAAAAGGGCAAGCTCTGGGAAGCCTTCGAGTCCGAGGAACGGGTGATTCTGCTGATCGATGAAATCGACAAGGCCGACATCGAGTTCCCTAACGACTTGCTGCAAGAACTCGACAAGATGGAGTTCTACGTCTACGAAATCGACGAGACTATCAAGGCCAAGAAACGCCCGATCATCATCATTACCTCCAACAACGAAAAAGAGCTGCCGGACGCGTTCCTGCGCCGCTGCTTCTTCCACTACATCGCTTTCCCCGACCGCACTACCCTGCAAAAGATCGTCGATGTGCACTACCCCGACATCAAGAAAGACCTGGTCAGCGAAGCGCTGGACGTGTTCTTCGACGTACGCAAAGTGCCGGGCCTGAAGAAAAAGCCCTCCACTTCCGAACTGGTCGACTGGCTCAAGTTGCTGATGGCCGACAACATTGGCGAAGCCGTGCTGCGCGAACGCGACCCGACCAAGGCCATCCCACCGCTGGCCGGTGCGCTGGTGAAGAACGAGCAAGACGTACAATTGCTGGAACGTCTGGCATTCATGAGCCGTCGCGGTAATCGATAATGTTGCTCAACCTGTTCAATGAAATGCGTGCCGCCAAGGTGCCGGTGTCGGTGCGCGAGCTGCTCGACCTGATCAACGCGCTGAAACAGCGGGTGGTCTTCGCCGACATGGACGAGTTTTATTACTTGGCCCGGGCGATCCTGGTCAAGGACGAGCGGCATTTCGACAAGTTCGACCGTGCGTTCGGCGCCTATTTCAACGGCCTGGAAAAGCTCGACGACCACTTGCAGGCGCTGATCCCCGAAGACTGGCTGCGCAAGGAGTTCGAACGCTCACTGAGCGATGAAGAGCGCGCGCAAATCCAGTCCCTCGGCGGCCTGGACAAGCTGATCGAAGAATTCAAAAAACGCCTGGAAGAACAGAAAGAACGCCACGCCGGCGGTAACAAATGGATCGGCACCGGCGGCACCAGCCCGTTCGGCTCCGGCGGCTACAACCCGGAAGGCATTCGCGTGGGTGACGCTGGCAAGCGCCAGGGCAAGGCGGTGAAAGTCTGGGACCAGCGCGAGTACAAGAACCTCGACGATCAGGTGGAACTGGGCACGCGCAACATCAAAATCGCCCTGCGCCGCCTGCGCAAATTCGCGCGCCAGGGTGCGGCCGAAGAGCTCGACATCGACGGCACCATCGACCACACCGCCCGCGATGCCGGGCTGCTGAATATCCAGATGCGTCCGGAGCGGCGTAACACCATCAAGCTGCTGTTGCTGTTCGACATCGGCGGTTCGATGGATGCGCATGTGAAGATCTGCGAAGAGCTGTTCTCCGCGTGCAAGACCGAGTTCAAGCACCTGGAGTACTTCTACTTCCACAACTTCGTGTACGAGTCGGTGTGGAAGAACAACGGGCGCCGCACCTCGGAGCGCACCTCTACCCAGGATTTGCTGCACAAGTACGGCGCCGATTACAAAGTGATCTTTATCGGCGATGCGTCGATGGCGCCGTATGAAATCACCCAGGCCGGCGGCAGCGTCGAGCACTGGAATGAAGAGCCTGGGTATGTGTGGATGCAGCGCTTCATGGCCAAGTACAAGAAGCTGATCTGGATTAACCCATACCCGAAAGACACGTGGGGGTATACGGCGTCGACGGGAATTGTGCGGGAGTTGGTGGAAGATCAGATGTATCCGCTGACCCTTCGGGGCTTGGAAGAAGGGATGCGCTTTCTCTCCAAATAGGCGGTGAAGCTACCGACGCTATCGCAGCGATGCGGCGACCCGACAAGCCAGCTCCCACAGGTGAGTGCATTTCACCTTGGAATACATTCCCCTGTGGGATCTGGCTTGCCTGCGATGCTTTTATCGATTCAAAAAGCGCTGCAAAAAGTCGATGTGTTGCCGATACGCCGTCTCCTGCACCACTGGCGCCAACTTGACCTTCTCCCCCGGCAAACACTGCGCCAGCCGCGCCAGCGCCAATGGCGTCAACGCGCCTAACCGCGGATAGCCACCAATCGTCTGCCGATCATTGAGCAACACAATCGGCTGCCCATCCGGCGGCACCTGGATCGCCCCCAGCGGAATGCCCTCAGAGATCAACGACGGCCCCTGATACTGCAACGGCGTGCCCAACAAACGCATGCCCATGCGATCCGCACGGCTGTCCAGAGCCCATTCGGTGTTGAACGCATCGAACAAACTCTGCCCGCTGAACTGCCCGATCTGCGCGCCGACAATCACCTCCAGCGGCGCCTTGGCGGGCAAACCAGGCACACTCAATACCTTCATCGCACCGCCCGTGCCGGAATAGGCCAAGCGCCCGCCTTCGGCCAACGCCTTGCCGAAACCGTCCACCCCGCCCAATTCTTCACGAACCACCGTGGCGCAACTGCCGAGCACATCCGGCGCATCAAACCCACCCGGCGCCGCCAGGTAAGCCCGCGCGCCACTGAACGGCTGGGTGAAGCGCAGGCGCTGGCCCTTTTGCAGGATAAAACTGCGCCCCGGGCTGATCGCGCGCTCGTCGATGTACGCGCCCAAATCCGCCCCGGCCAATGCCAGCAGGCAATAATCCTCAGCCTGCACGATGAACCCGCCCAAGGTGATTTCCACCACCGGCGCATCCAGCGCATTGCCCAGCAGCCAGTTGGCCCACGACATCGACACCCAGTCCAGCGCGCCGCCCTGGGTCACGCCCAGGTGGCGCACGCCAAAGCGACCGGCGTCCTGCAACAGGCACAGCGGCGTGCTGGCCTCGATTAACAAGCGGCTCATGCCTGCGCCTCCAACGGCGTGTCATCGCCACCCAGGTGGATAAATTCGGCGTGGCCAACCGCCTCAAAACGCACAGTGTCGCCGGGTTGCATCAGGCTGTAGCCGTCGCGCTCGCGGTCGAACAGTTTCGCCGGGGTGCGGCCGATCAAGTTCCAGCCGCCCGGGGAAACCACCGGGTACGCTGCGGTTTGCCGTTCGGCGATGCCGACGCTGCCGGCCGCCACGCGTTTGCGCGGGGTATTCAGGCGTGGCGTGGCAAGGCTTTCATCCACCAGCCCCATAAAGGCAAAACCGGGCGCGAAGCCGAGGGCGAACACTTGGTATTCGTGGGCGCTGTGGCGACGGATCACTTCGTCTACCGCAAGGCCACTGCGCTGGCTGAGCAAGGTCAGTTCCGGGCCAACACTCAAGTCGTACCACACCGGCAACACGTGACACTGGCCGCTGCCCTGGGCCTGGGGTTGCAGGTCGGTCAGCGCCAGGTCGATCAACTCCCGTGCCTGGGCCGGGCTCAAGGCGCTGAGATCGTAATGCACCATCAGCGTGGTGTAGGACGGCACCAGATCCACCAATGCCGCGCCGAAACCCTCGCGCAGCCGTTGAGTGGCGGCGAGCATCCACGGCATGTTGGCTTCGGCAATTGCATCAAACAGACGCACCATCAGGCAGTCGATCGCTACCACTTCAATGCGTGGCTTCATGCTGGCTTCAACGCCTCGCGGATGCGCTTCACAGCGGCAACCGAACTGGCGTTATCGCCATGCACACACAGGGTGTTGGCTTGCAAAACCAACGCGCTGCCGTCGCTGGCGGTCAAGGCCTCGCCACGGGAAAGGGTCAGGGCCTGCTGCACGATGGTTTCAGCGTCATGGTGGACGGCGCCGGGCAACTGGCGCGAGACCAGGTGCCCTTTGTGGTCGTAGGCACGGTCGGCGAAGGCTTCGAACCACAGGGTCACGCCGTATTCATCGCCCAGGGCCTGGGCCGCGCTGTTGTCGCGGGTAGCCAGCAGCATCAGCGGCAGGTCGCCATAGGCGGCTACGGCCTGGATCACTGCGCGCAATTGCGTGGGGTTGGCCATCATGTCGTTGTACATCGCGCCATGGGGTTTGACGTAGCTGACCCGCGCGCCTTGCGCGCGGCAAATACCGTCGAGGGCGCCGATCTGGTAGTGCAACAGGTCCTGGATTTCCTGCGGCGTGTAGGCCATGGAGCGGCGGCCGAAGCCTTGCAGGTCCTGGTACGCCGGGTGCGCACCCACTTGCACGCCGTGCTTGAGCGCCAGGCTGACGGTCTTGCGCATGATGCTCGGGTCGCCGGCATGGAAGCCGCACGCCACGTTGGCGCAATCAATAAACGGCATGACCTCGGCGTCCAGACCCATGGTCCAGTTGCCAAAGCTTTCGCCGATGTCGCAATTCAATAGCAAGCGGCTCACGGTCAGTGCTCCTGTCGGTTTTGTATTTTTTGTAGTGTGGGATTTTTTACGTAGAACTCGCAACTTGTCCTGACACCCAACGACGCTTATCGTGGAATAGCTCGATTTTT
Source organism: Pseudomonas sp. ArH3a (assembly GCF_022648765.1). Classification (NCBI taxonomy): domain Bacteria; kingdom Pseudomonadati; phylum Pseudomonadota; class Gammaproteobacteria; order Pseudomonadales; family Pseudomonadaceae; genus Pseudomonas; species Pseudomonas sp. ArH3a. The sequence goes on along the minus strand of NZ_CP080330.1, from coordinate 2,066,178 downwards.
GGCGCTGGCACGGTGCGGCGTCCAACTAATAAAAACCGATCCATGCATAAGAAAAGTTGATCCCATGAATTTGAAGTTCCTCGAAACCTTCGTCTGGGTGGCCAAACTCAAGAGCTTTCGCCTGACCGCCGAGAAGCTGTTCACCACCCAGGCCTCGATCTCCAGCCGCATTGCCGTGCTCGAAAGCGAGTTGGGCGTGAAGCTGTTTCTGCGCGATTCGCGCGGCGTGAGCCTGACCCCGGAAGGCTTGAAGGTGCTCGATTACGCCGAGCAGATGATGGTGACCATGCAGGGTTTGAAGCAGTCCCTGGAAACCACCAGCAGCAAGGTCGGGCGGATTCGCATCGGCGCGATGGACACCGTGATTCACACCTGGCTCAGCCCATTGGTGGCCGAATTGATGGACCATTTTCCGCGGGTGGAGATCGAATTAGTCGCCGATACCGCGCTGAACCTCAGCGATCAGCTGCAAAAAGGCTTCCTCGATTTAATCCTGCAAACCGACCTGCTACGCCTGGAAACCGTGCGCAGCCTGGAACTGGCCAGCCACCCGATGGCCTGGATCGTCGCCAGCCACTCCCTCTACAACCGCGACTACGCCTCCCTCGCCGAACTGGCCCAGGAGCGCATCATCACCTACTCGAAAAACTCCCACCCGCACCAGGACGTGCTGAGCCTGATGCAAGCCAACGGCGTGGCCGCGCCGCGCATGAACTGTGTGAATTCAGTGTCGGCGATTACCCGCCTGCTGCGTGATGGCTTCGGTATTGGCGCGCTGCCACCGGTGCTGGTCAGCGAAGAATTGGCGCGCGGGGAATTGGTGATGCTGCCGATGGCGCAGAAACTGCCGAATTTACAGGTGGTGGTGTCGTGGCGTGTGGGCGTGGAGCTGGTGGAGGAGATTGTCGGGCTGTGCCAGAAGGTGGTGGCCAGGTATGCCGAGGAAGTCGGCGAAGAGCACATGCTACTGGCCAAACCGGATTAAAACTGTGGGAGCTGGCTTGCCTGCTCCCACATTGACCGAGTTGGTTTTTAGAGACCTTTGAGGTCTCGTTCTTCAATCGGCCGGCTCTGGCGCAGGCGCTTGCCGCCCAACACCACCCAGTCGATCAACCGGAACAGGCATTCAATGCCGAACGACAACAGCATCGCCCCGCCCAAGCCCCAGCCCATGGCCTCCGGCGTCAGCAGGATCTGGTAGCTATAGCCGTTCCAGGTTTCCTGGCGAATATCCGGGTCCGCCGCCACCGCCACTTGCAGCACGCGGATGTACCACGGGCCTTGCATGGCCTGAAATTGCTTATCCAATGCCACCTGGCGATCAAGCATGGCGCCCAGGCTGTTGGCGTCGCTCTGGAACACCGGGTCATCACTGGCGCGGTAATGCGCCACCAACGCCTTCAAGTCACCATTGAAAAACTGGCGTGCCGTGGTTTCAAACCCGCTGAGGCCGGTCTGGGCCTCGATCAGGTGGGCCTCGACGCGCTTGGCGTAATCGTTGATGAAACCCGGCACCTGCACACCGACCAACAAGCCAATGGCAAACAGCACCAACCGCAAATAACTGAGCAGCATGGTCGATATCCTTACTCGGTAATGCCCTGGCTGACGCATTCACCGCGTCGCCACAGGCTCCATTGGCCCGGTTCGTAGCGGGTCCAGTTTTCATTGTCGGTCAGCGGCTCGGTGGCGATCACCGTGACCACATCATTTGGCGTGGTTTCGGCCTGAAAATCGACGATCACGTCGACATCCTTCAAGCGTGCCGGGCCAAACGGTGCGCGCCGGGTAATCTGTGCCAGTTTGGTCGAGCAGTAGCAAAACAGCCAATCGCCGTCGCTGAGCAGGCAGTTGAATACACCTTTGCTGCGGTATTCGGCGCAGGCGGCGATCAAGTCAGGCAGCACTTGTTCGATCTCCACCGGCTCCGGGAAAGCTTCGCGCACCCGGTTGAGCAGGTCACAGAACGCCGCTTCGCTGTCGGTATCGCCCACTGGCCGATAAAACGTGGCGCGCGGGTTGAAGTCCGCCAGTTGGCCGTTGTGCGCAAAACACCAGTTGCGGCCCCACAGTTCGCGCACGAACGGGTGGGTGTTGGCCAGGCTCACCTTGCCCACATTGGCCTGGCGGATATGGCCAATCACCACTTCGCTTTTGATGGGGTAACGCTGCACCAGCAGCGCGACTTCCGACTCGCAGCTGGCAGCCGGGTCCTGGAACAGGCGCAAGCCACGGCCTTCGTAGAAGGCGATGCCCCAGCCGTCGCGGTGGGGGCCGGTACGCCCGCCCCGCTGCATCAGCCCGGTAAAGCTGAACACGATGTCGGTGGGGACGTTGGCACTCATGCCCAATAATTCACACATGCCAGGGCTCTCGCTGCAGGGCAGACAACGTTAAAGGCGCGGTTCGACCCGCATACTGCTGGCAGGCGCCGGGCGCCGGAACGGCTCGTCGTCTTCGTCCACGGGCTCGGCAGCCAAGGCTGCGTCGGTAGCCGCCTTGCGCTCGCGGCGGGCGTTGGCGGCGCGTTCGATGGGCCAGCGGATCAACACAAACACGATGTACACGCCCAGCGCGATCATCGTGTACATGAACAGATCGGAAATGGCCCGCCAGGCGTTATTGCCGACATGCAGCACCAGGTCCAGGGCGGTAATCGCCACGGCCGGCGCAAACTGGGTCTTGACCGGGTCGACAATGGTCGGGCTGAGCAGCAGCACCGCCATCAGCAACTGCAGCGGCTCGCGCAGCCAGCGCCAGATCCAGCGGGTCATGCGCCACCACACCAACAGGCAGCCCAAAGCGGCGAAGGCGTAGAGGCCCCAAGCGGTCAGATAGTCGTTCTCGGTCATGGTGTCCATGGCAAGGTAGGCAAACAGGCGGCTATGATAACGGCTTTTGCGTGTCGCGGCTGCAATGCCTGCCACCATCCGCCAGACAGAGAGTGATCCATGCCTTCACCGACCCACATCACTGCCGCCCCGATTGCCCGCAAGGCCGAAGGCCAGGACCCGTACGCCTGGCTGCAAGCGCGTGACACGCCTGAAGTGCTTGATTACCTCAACGCCGAAAACGCCTGGCAGGAAGCCCAGCTCGCCGACCAGCAGGCACTGCGCGAAAGCCTGTTCGAAGAGATCAAGGGCCGCATGCTCGAAACCGACCTGTCGCTGCCCTCGCCGTGGGGACCGTACCTGTATTACACCCGCACCACCGCCGGTGATGAATACGCCCGTCATTACCGCTGCCGCCGCCCGGCAGATGACAGCAACGTGGTGGACGACAGCAGCGAAGAACTGCTGCTCGACCCCAACGTGCTGGCCAATGGCGGCTTTTTCTCCCTGGGCACGTTCAGCATCAGCCCCGACCACCAGCGCCTGGCCTACAGCCTCGACACCAGCGGTGAAGAGATTTACACCCTGTACGTGAAGGAATTGGCCAACGGCAAGGTCAGCGAACTGGAGTTCCAGGACTGCGACGGCAGCATGACCTGGGCCAATGACAGCCTGACCCTGTTTTTCGGCGAGCTGGACGACACCCATCGCCCGCACAAGCTCTACCGCTACCGCCTGGACGGCACGGCGGCGCAGGAAGTGTTCCATGAGCCCGACGGGCGTTTCTTCTTGCATTGCTACCGTTCCAGCTCCGAACGCCAGTTGCTGCTGGCCCTGGGCAGCAAGACCACCAGCGAAATTTGGGCGCTGGACGCCGACCTGCCACACCTGGACTTCACCTGCCTGGCACCGCGGGTCGAGGACCATGAATACGATGTCGACCACGGCCAACTGAATGGCGCGTGGACTTGGTTCATCCGTAGCAACCGTGATGGCATCAACTACGCACTGTTTGTGGCTACCGACATTGGCGACGTGCCGACCGAGGATGAGTGGCAGAACCTGATCCCCCACAGCGATGAGGTGATGCTCGACGGCGTCAGCCTGAACGCCAGTGCCATGACGTTGAGCCTGCGCATCGGAGGCCTGCCGGTGATCGAAGTGCATCCCCAAGGCTTGCCGGCCTATCGCGTGGAATTACCCGACGCCGCCTACAGCCTTTACGTACAAAACAGTCTGGAATTTGCCAGCAACAAGATCCGCCTGCGCTATGAAGCCCTGAACCGTCCGGCGCAGGTGCGCCAGCTTGAATTGGCGAGCGGCGCGCAAGTGGTGCTTAAGGAAACCCCGGTACTCGGTGTGTTCAATGCCGACGATTACGTCAGCCAGCGGCTGTGGGCCACGTCTGCCGATGGCACCCAGGTGCCGATCAGCTTGGTGGTCAAGCGCGACCAGCTCGGCAAGCCTGTGCCTCTGTACCTGTATGGCTACGGCGCTTACGGCCAAAGCCTCGACCCGTGGTTCTCGCATGCACGCCTAAGCCTGCTGGACCGCGGCGTGGCGTTTGCCATCGCGCATGTACGCGGCGGCGGCGAACTGGGTGAAGCCTGGTACCGCAACGGCAAGCAGGAACACAAACAGAACACCTTCAGCGACTTCATCGCCTGCGCCGAGCACTTGATCGCCGAGGGCCTGACCACCTCAAAACAACTGGCCATCAGCGGCGGCAGTGCCGGCGGCCTGTTGATCGGCGCGGTGCTCAATCAACGCCCGGACTTGTTCCAAGCGGCGATTGCCGAAGTGCCGTTCGTCGATGTACTCAACACCATGCTCGACCCCGAGCTGCCGCTGACCATCACCGAGTACGACGAGTGGGGCAACCCTGAAGAGCCTGAAGTGTATGAACGCATCAAGGCCTACGCGCCGTATGAGAATGTCAGCGCCCAGGCCTACCCCGCCACGTTGGTGATCGCCGGTTACAACGACAGCCGTGTGCAGTACTGGGAAGCGGCCAAGTGGGTGGCCAAGCTGCGTGACACCAAGACGGACGACAACCTGCTGTTGCTCAAGACCGAATTGGGCGCTGGCCACGGCGGGATGAGCGGTCGTTACCAGGGATTACGTGACGTAGCGCTCGAATATGCATTTGTGTTCAAGGCGCTAGGGCTGGTTTAAGGAACTTAGTGTGGCGGCCCTGTCTGAACACACAGACCGCCTACTTGATTGATGGACCAAGATTGCAGCTATGCCATTACCGACATTAATGAACAATGAAATCCGCGACATGCTCATGGACTGCGGCCTGTTCGACGCCTTGATGCCGGAAGACTTTCACGTCGCCGCCGGCTACTTCAATATCAGCAGCATTGCCCGCGATGAGGTGATTTTCCTTGAGGGCGATGCCGGCACGTTCATGTGCATCCTCCACAGCGGCCAGGTGGCCGTGCAGAAAACCAATCACGAAGGCCAGCGCCTGACCATCGCCACCCTGCGCAGTGGCAGGGCCTTTGGCGAAATGGCGGTGCTCGATGGCGAGCGGCGTTCGGCCAGTTGTATCGCGGCAAGTGACAGCGTGCTGTTGAACCTGGGCAAGGATTCCCTGGAAAAAATGCTCAACTAAGCGCCCAGGGTTGCGGCCAAGATCATCCGTGCGATTGCGATAGCCTTGTCCAAGCGCCTGCGCATGGCCGACGGGCAACTACTCTCGCAACAGTTTTAACCGCCGGGCGTCTTCGGCTTGCTGTCATTTTGCAGCAGGCCGGGCACGCTCTGGTCTTTGGGCGGCGTGGGCAACACGATCGGCACCAGTGCTGGTGAGCCGTTGGCGGTGGCCTTGGGCGCCACAGGCGGGGTGACTTGCGGGTACAACGTCGGTGTTGGCGTACCCGGCGCACCTGGGGTTGGCGCGGGTGCGACCGGCACGGTTTGCAACTCCTGAGCCTGCGCCGCACCCAATGTGAGCGCGCCAAGCACAATGACCGTTAGAATGCTGCACTTCATCGATGGCTCCATGGCCTGACCGGAATGTCGTAAGGCTACTCCCAACCGCGCAAGAATGCCCTTCCCAATGAGATTTCCATGAAACGTTTCGTTCTGCTGGACACCACCCCGATCCCCGATAACGGCGGTGCCTTATGCCTGTTCGAGTACGGCGAGGATTTTGTCATCAAGATCCAGGGCGGTGACGGCGGCCAGTTGATGAACACGCGCATGCACGGCTCCGAAGACGCGCTGGCGGAGATTCCCTGCCGCAAAGTCGCCGGGCGCCCGGGTTCGCGAGTGCTGATCGGCGGTTTGGGCATGGGCTTTACCCTGGCCTCGGCGCTCAAGCATTTGGGCAAGACCGCCGAAGTGGTGGTCGCCGAACTGGTGCCCGGCGTGGTGGAGTGGAACCGTGGGCCGCTGGGGGAAAAGTCCGGCCGCCCGCTGCTCGACCCGCGCACCGTGATCCGTATGGAAGACGTGGCCAAGGTGCTGCAGGCCGAGCCCCAGGGCTTTGACGCGATCATGCTCGACGTCGACAACGGCCCCGAAGGCCTCACGCAAAAAGCCAACAGCTGGCTGTACTCCGCCGGTGGCCTGGCCGCTTGTGCCAAAGCCCTGCGGCCCAAGGGCGTGCTGGCGGTGTGGTCGGCCAGCGCCGACAAGCTGTTCAGCGACAAATTGCGCAAGGCAGGCTTCAAGGCCGAAGAAGTGCAGGTGTTTGCCCACGGCAACAAGGGCACCCGCCACACCATCTGGATTGCCGAGAAGCTCAAGGGCTAGGCCTCCCGCATAGGTATCTACACATCTTTTTATGGGTTGAATTCTTTGGTTGTCGCGGGGGTGCTGGGTACATATCCGTTATTTGGGTAACGGCTGCTATGGGTTCCGCCCTTACGGCGGGTCACTTTTGGAAAAGAGCCCCAAAAGTAACCAAAAGGGCTCTTGCCCCACCACTCGGCACCTCGCTTAGGCTCGGTGTGCCCTCACTCCGGCTTTGGACCGTGGGCCGCCGCCATGGGCCATCCTTGGCCCATCGCGGCTAAACCGGCGTCCTGCCGGTTTACCCACGCTCCAAAGCCTGCGTTCGGCCAGCGTGGTTTAACGGGGCGCCTAAGATCAAAAGCAGATCAAGATCAAAAGCAAGAGCACGGCGGCCTAGTAGCCGACCTGAGTGGTAGAAGCAAAAGCAGGGCAGAAGCACAGCAAAAGCAAGGCAGTGCACTCTCTGCCTGATGTACTGAGATCCCAATGTGGGAGCGGGCTTTTGACCGAGTTCGACTGCCAGCACCGCAGTGCTCTGCTTTTCTGTGGGAGCTGGCTTGCCTGCGATGCAGACACCTCGGTCCATCAAGTACACCGAGTTGATGCCATCGCAGGCAAGCCAGCTCCCACATTAGATTGAGTTCAGCCTCCAAGATCAGGTCGGCTAGCAGGCCGCCTCGGTTTTGCTTTTGATTTAACCACTCAGGTCGGCTACTAGGCCGCCGTGCTCTTGCTTTTGATCTTGATCTTAGGCGCCCCGTTAAACCACGATGGCCGAACGCAGGCTTGAATCCGTGGGTAACCCGGCAGGACGCCGGGTTAGCCGCGATGGGCCAAGGATGGCCCATGGCGGCGGCCCACGGATTCAAGCCGGAGTGAGGGCATGCCGAGCCTAGGCGAGGCACCGAGTGGTGGGGCAAAGACCTTTTGCTTACTTTTGGGTCTTTCCAAAAGTGAGCCGCTGTAAGAGCGGAACCCTAAGCAGCCGTTACCGCAGCAACGGATATGTACTCATATCTACCTAAAAAACCCTAGCGCAACACAAAAAGTTGCGTAGATACCTATGCCTCCCGAATTAAACCACTGCGCGGGCCGTCGCTCAGATCGACCGGCGCAGTCGGCTCAAATGCCTCAAGCCTTCCAACACCAGCACCACCACTGCCAACCAGATCGGCAGGTAGGTCATCCATTGGCCCGGTTTGAGCGCGTCTCCCAGCATCAGCGAGACCGCCACCAACAGCACCGGCTCGGCATAACTGAGCAAGCCGAACAGGCTGAACGGCAACAAGCGACTGGCCATGATGTAGGAATAACCGGCCGCCGCGCTGACCAAGCCCATCACCGGTACCAGCCAATACAGCGCCGGGCGCTGCCCCAGGGTCTCGCTGATTGACCCATCCTTGAGCACGAACCACAGCGCCACAGGGACCATCAGCGTCATGTCCAACCATAACCCGCCCAGGTTATCGGTGCCGCAGCGCCGACGCAGGACGAAGTAAAGCGGGTAGCCCACGCACACCACCAAGGTGATCCAGGAGAACCCGCCCGTGCGATACAACTCATTGGCCACACCCACCGCAGCCAACGCAGCGGCAATCTTTTGCAAATGTGAAAGGCGTTCGCCATAGACGATACGCCCAGTGATGACCATGGTCAGCGGCAGCAGGAAGTACCCCAGCGACACATCCAGGCCGTGCCCATTGAGCGGGGCCCACATGAAGATCCACAACTGCACGCCCACCAACGCACTGGTCACCAGCACACAGGGCAGCAAGGCGGGCTTTGCACGCAATCGCTGGTAGATCAGCGGCACCCATTTCCAATCCCCGGATAGGCACAGCAGCAGCGTCATGAACGGCAACGAGATGAGCATTCGCCAGCCGAATATCTGCTGGCCATCCAAGGGATCAAGAAGGGAGGTAAAGAAATACAGCACGCCAAACAGGAAGGAAGCGGACACCGCCAGAACAACACCTTTAGACACAACAGCCTCTATAACAAATTGCATTTATTTAATTGAAACAAGCAGGCGCACTCACCGGCGTGAGTACACGCAAGACAACCATCAGAACTTTATTAACGGGCACCGAAAACGTATAACTCATACACAGTATAAAACCTGAGCCATACAGTTATAAACATACAGAGCACGTCGATTTTTTTATTATTCTCACGACAATCATCAGACACTTTAACCCGCCTGACTTCAGTCACTGGAAGCAGCACACGCTGGACGAGTGCCGCTGATTTGAAACGCACGACATCCGCCGCATAGGTTGATGTCGGGTTGGGAAGCCCCGCGCTGCGGGACCTTCACAGTCGTCAGGTAAGACCTGAGGGTTGGAGAACCTGGCACCACCACCGAACACACTAACGGCAGTAGGCCAAGAGACGCCACATTAAAGAAGCTGACAAAGTTAGTCCAACACTTTCTAGCCCGCGAATAACTTTTTTCTTATTTAACCACCCCACGGCATTTAGTTCGATATCTGCCGCACGCTTACTGTATATTTAGCCGCCATACGCCCCAGGCTAATTACTGACCTCTTCTGTCGATAACGTACGGCACTTTCTTTTCGAGCGTATTCTCCAACTCGCTGCGATTAAGTGTGGTGAAGCCGCCCAATTGATGCGCGGTGAAGCCGCTGTCGCCGACCCGCGAGCCCGGCGTCAGGCTGACCATGCGCTGGGCGACGGCTTCGACCGCGGTCTTGTAGCCATCCTTCTTGTTCAGGTTGAAGGCACTCAGGTCGATCTGTGTGCGCAGCCAGTTGCCCCAGTAAAACTCCAGAAACTCCGGTGCAATCGCGCCATCCTCCGGCTTGCCGTAGGCGGCTTTGCGAGTGAAGTACACCAGGCTGCGGAACGTGTCGTCCTGCAGGTTCTTGAAGCCCAGGTGCGCCGGCAGTTGCTGCGCCGGCAGGGTTTGGCCTTGATTGTCTTTGAGCCAGACCTTGCGCGCCGCCTCCATGCGCTGCCAGAAGGTGGCGATGTTGGGGCTGTTGCTGAAGTCGTCGGTGACCTTTACCCACATTTTCAGCTGCGGGCCGCCACCGGGCACTTCCCACAGGGTGGTGAAGCTGTGGTGGCCGTCGGTCAGGTACAACTGGCCACCGGGGCCGACCACAACGGTTTTCATGTCCTGCGGGTGAGTGCCCACCGGGTCCTTGCAGGTGAAGCTGGCGGGTTGCTGCAGGTCGGCCTTTTTCGGCACGTTGTCGGCGGCGCCCTGGCCATTGGTTTCGCAGTATTCATCGAACACCTTGGCCTTCTTGTCGGCAAACAAGCCCAAGCTGTAATAAATCTGGTCGAAGCCCACTACGGCCTGGGTGGGGTGCAGTTGTTCGAGGGACACCTCGATCACCTGGCCGGGTTTTGGCGTCGAGAACGCCTGGGCGTGAGCCGCCAGCAGGCTGAACAGCAGCGCAACGGTCCCTGTGTATAAACGCATAGGTTTCAGATCCTTGTGAGTGAAGTGAGCCGATACTACAAACGACTGCCATCGCCAGGCGGTACTGCTGCTGAAAAAGCCAGCAGTCATTTACCTCGCGAGCGGCTAGAATCAACGTTATCCGTGACCCACCAAATAGCCAGGAGCCATGATGAGCTCGACCAACCCGCCCTCCCACACTGCCAAGCTGGACCGCATCCTCGCCGATGCCCAGCGCGACCGGGAAATGGGCTACCGCGACAAAGCCTTGAAGATGTACCCGCACGTGTGCGGCCGCTGCGCCCGTGAATTCGCCGGCAAGCGCCTGAGCGAGCTGACCGTACACCATCGCAACCACAATCATGATGACAACCCCCAGGACGGTTCCAACTGGGAGTTGCTGTGCCTGTACTGCCACGACAACGAACACTCGCGCTACACCGACCAGCAGTACTTCGGCGAAGGCTCCACCAGCAGCCCGACGATTGCCAAGGCCACGCACAACCCGTTTGCGGCGTTGGCGGGGTTGATGAAGAAGGACGACTGAGGTTCTTCTTTGCCTGTCAGGGCCCCATCGCAGGCAAGCCAGCGCCCACATTTGACTGTATTCACACCGCCAAAATGTGGGAGCGGGCTTGCCCGCGACGGCGATGCCCCAAGCACTCCATCACGCCAAGGCCGTATAATCGCCGTTTTTCTCCAAGGCACCCTTCCCCGTGGGCAATAAACGCTACAGCTGCATCGGTTTGTACAACCCCAAATCCCCCGAAAACGTCGGTTCGGTGATGCGTGCCGCCGGCTGCTACGGCGTGGCCTCGGTGTTCTACACCGGCGTGCGTTACGAGCGCGCCCGGGACTTCATCACCGACACCAAGAAGGTCCACCACGACATTCCGCTGATCGGCATCGATGACCTGAAAAAGATTCTGCCGTTAGGCTGCATCCCCGTCGCCGTGGAGTTGGTCGAAGGCGCCCGCCCGTTGCCCGAATACACCCACCCCGACCGCGCGCTGTATATCTTCGGCCCCGAAGACGGCTCGCTGGACAAAGAGATCCGCGACTGGTGCGAAGACGTGGTGTACATCCCGACCACCGGCTGCATGAACCTCGCTGCCACCGTCAACGTGGTGCTCTACGACCGCCTGGCCAAGGGCAATAACACCCGCTCGGGCCCCAAGTACTGATTTTTCGGGAACATCCGGCGCCCGCAAACAGTCAGCTACTTATCACTTGCCCTTGTTGGAGACAGACCATGAGCGACAGCAAAAACCTGCGACCTATCATCGAACACGCGCCATTTGAAACCCAACCCAGCCAAAACGTGCACGGCTGGGAGCGCATCGGCTCGGTGGCCGGCGGCGTGATGATGGTCGGCAAAGGCCTGCGCCGTGGCGGGATCTTCGGGCTGATCCAGGTGGCGATTGGCGGTGTGGCGCTGGTGCGCGGGGTCACCGGGCACAGTTCGCTCAAAGACAAGCTGGAACAGGGCCGCCAGGAAATGAACAGCGTGCGCACGAAGATCGAGCGCGCTGGGGAAGAGCTGAAAAACCTGAAGACCAAGGCCGAAGTGGCGGCCGAGAAAGCCACCAAATAATCAGGCTGAACCCACTCTCCAAAATATTGGAGATCCAAATGTGGGAGGGCTTGTGTGGGAGCCGGGCTTGCCCGCGATGCAGGCACCGAGGTGTATCAGTTACACCGCGGTGATGCTATCGCAGCATAGGTATCTACCCATCTTTTTATGGGTTGAATTCTTTTGTGGTCGCGGCGGCGCTGGGTACATATCCGTTATTTGGGTGATGGCCGATATTGGTTCCGCTCTTACAGCGGGTCACTTTTGGAAAAGAGCCCCAAAAGTAACCAAAAGGGCTCTTGCCCCACCACTCGGCACCTCGCCTAGGCTCGGTGTGCCCTCACTCCGGCTTTGGACCGTGGGCCGCCGCCATGGGCCATCCTTGGCCCATCGCGGCTAAACCGGCGTCCTGCCGGTTTACCCACGCTCCAAAGCCTGCGTTCGGCCAGCGTGGTTTAACGGGGCGCCTCAGATCAAGATCAAAAGCAAGAGCACGGCGGCCTAGTAGCCGACCTGAGTGGTTAAATCAAAAGCAAAACCGAGGCGGCCTGACAGCCGACCTGATCTCTGAAACTGAACTCAATCTAATGTGGGAGCTGGCTTGCCTGCGATGGCATCGGCTGGTTATGCCTGACACACCGAGGTGCTTGCATCGCAGGCAAGCCAGCTCCCACAGAAAAGCAGAGCACTGCGGTGCTGGCAGCCAAGCCCGCTCCCACAGTTGGATCTCGGTACATCAGACAGAGAGTGTGCTGCTGTGCTTTTGCCCTGCTTTTGCTTCTACCACTCAGGTCGGCTACTAGGCCGCCGTGCTCTTGCTTTTGATCTTGATCTTGATCTTGATCTGAGGCGCCCCGTTAAACCACGATGGCCGAACGCAGGCTTGAATCCGTGGGTAACCCGGCAGGACGCCGGGTTAGCCGCGATGGGCCAAGGATGGCCCATCGCGGCGGCCCACGGATTCAAGCCGGAGTGAGGGCATGCCGAGCCTAGGCGAGGCACCGAGTGGTGGGGCAAGAGCCCTTTTGGTTACTTTTGGGGCTCTTTTCCAAAAGTGACCCGCCGTAAGGGCGGAACCAATAGCCGCCGTTACCGCAGCAACGGATATGTACTCAATCTACCTAAACCATCACAGGCTAAAAGCAACACAAAAAGTTGCGTAGATACCCATGGCTATCGCAGGCAAGCCAGCTCCCACACAAGCCCTCCCCCATTTTTAATTTGCGCATGGATGGAAATCAGCGCAGCAGCTTGGTATCCAACACCACCGACGACTCGCCGATCACGCTTTCGGCCAATTGCACAAACTCCGCCGTGGTGATGCTGTTCGCCCGCATCACCGCCTGCGCGAGGTCATCCAGCGAGCGCTTGTTGTGGGTCTTCACACGGATCTCGCGGTCCAGCTCCTGCAACACCACAACCGCCCGCGCCACCGTCGCACCACTGATGTGTTCGCCACGCAGAGTGCTAACCTGCGCGCCTTCCTTAGCCAACCGCGCCTGGATCGCCGCGTAGCGCTCATCGGTGATCCCGCCCGCGCGGCGTAGCAGTTCAATGGCGTAGTACTCGCCAAGCCCTTCGCTGATCCAATCACTGGTGTCGTGGTCGTTGAAACGGCCGATGGCTTGCACCACCTCACGGATCAATGCACTGCTGCCATTTTCGCTGACCAACGGCGTGCGGCTGTTGAGGTAGATCGAGTCGCGCGCCGAGAACACGCCACGGCGCATTGGGTCGCTGGCGCCCACCACCAGCAGCTTGGCCGGGTGACGCGGGAACGCCGCCTCAACCTGCGGCCAAACGAACGTCAGCAATGTCAGCACATCCATGCGACGCATGGCCTGGCCCTTGGGCGAAGCCACGGTGACTTCGGTTTCGCCCAGGCGCACGCGGCGGCTGCCGAGGGTGCCGGCGAGCATCCAGCCGGTGGGCCGGTCGAGCAAGCGGGAAACATTGTCGATACGGAATTTGTTCTTGCCGATACGCGGCCAGGCGGTTTCGACGCTTTTCCAGCCTGACGGCAGCTCGAACATCAGGCGCGACACCAGCTCAATGCCGTCCTGCTGGTCGAGCCGTGCAGCCGGCACCAGGTCTTCCCCCCGAAACAGCGCCCAGCTCGGCGTCATCCGCGCTTCATACAGGCCTGGCTTGCGCGCGTGGGTGAGGCGCACTCGGTAGGTCAGGCTGGCCTTGTCGGCGCTGGGCTGCCACAGCCCACGGTGACCGGTGACTTTCCATTGGCCATCGGCCTTGAAGTCGCTGTAGTCGCCATCGCGGCCCAGGTCGAAGTCCAGGCTGCGCACCGCCGAGCCTTGGGACAGGCTCACACGCACCTCGGCCTGATCACTCTGGGGCAGCAGTTTGACGTGGTAGTCCAGGTCGACTTTCTTCGCGCACCACGCAGGCAGGCTCAGCGCCAGCAACACGAAAGAGGCCGCCAGCTTGGTTACCACCGTCATACACACTCCTTTTTTCAGCCCGCGCGAAAGATCAGGTAATCCTCCCAGTCATCTTCAGGCACGCTGCCTTCGGCGAGCATACGGCCGGACTGGGAAATGCGTTCGTGGTGCACGGCATCGCGGTCGCCACAGACCAAGTGGTGCCACAGAGGCAGGTCCTTGCGCTCGCTGACCAGGCGGTAGCCGCAGGTCGGTGGCAGCCACTTGAACTGGTCGGCCTGGCCCGGGGTGAGCTGAATACAGTCGGGCACCGAGGCGCGGCGGTTGGGGTAGTCGGTGCACTGGCAGGTTTTCAGGTCCAGCAGTTTGCAGGCGATGCGCGTGTAATAGACGCTGTTGTCGTCTTCATCCTCAAGCTTTTGCAGGCAGCACAGGCCACAGCCGTCGCACAACGACTCCCATTCCTCCTGGTCGAGCTGATCAAGGGTTTTGCGTATCCAGAAAGGTTCGACTTTGGCGGCCATGGCTCTACATCAGTATCGTTAGGTGAAAAGGCCGCCAGTCTAGTGCCCACGGCCTCTGGGGCCAAGCGCTTACGACTGGCGGTGTAACAACACTTGTCAGTCTAGTGGCCGCGCAGTAGCTTTGAGCGCCGAATTGACGATCAGGAACAGCCCATGACACGCGTTGCCGATTACCCGATCCACACCCAGTTCACCGAACGCTGGTCGCCCCGCGCCTTTACCGGCGAGAGCATCCCGCAGGACACCCTGCTGAGCTTTTTCGAAGCCGCGCGCTGGGCGCCGTCGGCTTACAACTCGCAGCCATGGCGTTTTCTCTACGCGCGCCGTGACACGCCGGACTGGGAGCGTTTCCTGGGTTTGCTCAATGAATTCAACCGCGGCTGGGCGCAACACGCCTCGGCCCTGGTGATCATCGCCTCGAAAACCGACTTCACCGCCCCCGGCGCCACCGAAGAAACCCCGGCGCTGTGGCACACCTTCGACACCGGTTCGGCCTGGGGCCACCTGGCGCTGCAAGCCAGCCTCAGCGGCTGGCATACTCACGGCATGGCCGGTTTCGATCAGGAACTGACCCGCAAAGAGCTGAAGATTCCAGCCGGTTATGCACTGCACGCGGCGGTGGCCGTGGGCAAGCTGGGGGACAAGTCGAGCTTGCCGGAGTACCTGCAAGGGCGTGAAGCGCCAAGCCCGCGCAAGCCGCTGAGCGAGCTGGTATCGGAAGGTGATTTCAGCCTGTAAGCCTTACTGAAATCCCTGTGGGAGCGGGCTTGCCTGCGATAGCAGTGGGCCAGTCACTGCATGGCAGGCTGGTACACTGAAGTGCGCCCCAGAAGTTGGACACTCGTCCAACTCCTGAGGCTTTTCATGAGCAAATACACGACGCAGTTCAAGCTTTCCGCCATTACCACTTTCCTTGAGCAGGGCCGAGGCTTTCGCCGCATAGCCGCTCAATTTCAAATGGATCCCACCTTGCTTCGTCGTTGGGTGGAGGCTTACCGATTACATGGCGAAGCCTGTCTAAGCAGAACCGGCGAACGCTACAGTCCCTTGTTCAAGTTTTCAGTGCTGCAACGCATGTGGCGCGACTCCTTATCCTTGCGCCGCGCAGCGGCGCTCTTCAACCTGGGTAACTCAAGCCAGGTGGGCAGATGGCAACAGCAGTATTACAGTGGCGGTATTGAAGCCCTGGAGTCAGGGAAAAAAGGATCGATTACCGCTATGCCCAAGCCGCCTTCTAAACCGCGTAAAACTACCACCCCACTCACCGACGCACAGCTTGCACACAAGGCATTACTCGATGAACTGCAGTATTTGCGCATGGAGAACGCCTACCTAAAAAAGCTTGGAGAGTTGGGCGAGGCGGTGATGAGGCGAGAGAGAGAAGCGAAGAAAAAGCCCGATTAGTCACTGAGCTCAAACAAGCTTTCCCCTTGAGTGATTTGCTCAAGCTGGTAGGTCTTGCGCGAAGTACGTACTACTACCAACTCAAGGCGATGGGCGTTGCGGACCGGTTTATCTCGATCAAAGCCTCTATCCAGACTATCCAAGACGAGAATGAGGGCCGCCTTGGTTACCGTCGGATGACTTTAGAGCTACGTAAGCAAACGCCGTTGATCAACGGTAAAACGGTACGACGGCTGATGGGAGAGTTAGGCCTGAAATGCACAGTGCGACCGAAAAAATACAAATCGTATAAAGGGCCAATGGGAGAGGTATCGCCCAATATCCTGGCTCGTCAGTTCGAAGCTGAGCAACCAAATCAGAAATGGGTAACCGATGTCACCGAGTTCAAAGTGGCCGGCAAAAAGCTGTATCTGTCCCCAGTACTGGACTTGTACAACGGAGAGATTGTGGCCTATAAGACCGCCGTCCGCCCCCAATACGCCTTGGTAGGCGACATGCTGGAGCTTGCCCTTGAGCGCTTGCCCGAAGGCGCCAAACCCATGCTGCACTCGGATCAGGGCTGGCACTATCGACACTCAAAGTATCGGGAAAAACTGGAAAAAGCTGGGTTGGAACAGAGTATGTCTCGCAAAGGGAACTGCTATGACAACGCCACAATGGAAAGCTTTTTCGGTACCCTGAAGTCGGAGTTTTACTATCGGGAAAGCTTCGACAGCGTTGCTCAGCTGCAGGCCGGGCTGGATAAGTACATCCATTACTACAACCATAAGCGAATCAAAACGAAGCTTGGCGGACTGAGCCCTGTGGCTTACAGAACCCGGTCCGCGGTAGCCTAACCATTAGCTGTCCAACTTTTGGGGCGCACTTCACACCGTCATCGCGGGCAAGCCCGCTCCCACATTAATAACCGCGCTCGAAATCCACTTCGCCGCGCAATGCTTCCTTGGCCTGATAAGCCCGCAGGTTCTGCACAAACAACTCCACCATCATGCTCGGCGAGGTCGGCGCGGAACTGTGCCCGGTCAACAACAGACCCCAGGCGGTCCAGAACGGATGACGTTGCGGCAGGGGTTCCTGGCGGCACACATCGATTACAGCGCCAGCCAAATGCCCTTCTTTCAACGCCTCGACCAGATCCGCATCGACCACGGCCACGCCACGCCCAACGTTGATAAACAACCCGGTCGACTTGAATTGCTTGAACAGCGCCGCGTCGTACAGGTCATGGGTGTTGGCCGTGTTGGGCAGCAGGTTGATCACATAATCCACCTCGCCTACCAGGCGGCCCAGCTGATCCAGCCCGGCCACTTCGATAAACGGCGCCTGCTCACGCGCGGAGCTGGCGATGCCGTAAAGCTTGACGCCAAACGGCAGCAGAAAGTCGGCAACGCTTTGGCCGATATCGCCGGTGCCGACGATCAGCGCCTTGCGCCCCGCCAGGCTCTGGCCCATGCGGTTGTCCCATTTGCGCTCGACCTGGCTGACCAGGCGCGCGAGCACTTCGCGCTCGTGGCCGAGCATGTAGGTGAGGACGAATTCAGCCATGACCTGGCCAAAAATGCCGACCGCGCGGGTCAGGCGATAGTCGCGGGGCAAGCCATCGGCGAGCAGCGGCGTGACACCGGCCCAGGTCGATTGCAGCCACTGAGGCTGGTGCCCCTGGCGCAACAAGGTGGCGAGCAGATCCGGCTGGCCCAGCCATACCGGGCAATCGGCGGCCAGGCGCGACAATTCGGCTGAATCGCCGCTGGTCAGCACCTCGACGTCGGGTGCCGCTTCACTGAGCAATTGAGCGTAGAGCGGGTAATCCTGTTCAGCAATCAGAACACGCATGGTTCAAACCTTTCAAAAACACTGCAGACGGCCGCCCGCATCCTTACGGCCACCACCCACTTATACGTTTGCATTGAAGAATGTGCCCTGGGCAGGGCACTGTCCGATCACATCGGGTCGTTGCGGCGCAACAGCTCTTCGGGCAAGTGCTCGATGTACTCGTCCTCGGCCGGTGGCATTTGCAGGTGGTAGCCCTGCTTGTCGAGGTTTTCCAGGACCACGGTGATGTCCTCACGGGACAGCTTGCGCTCTGGCGTCAGGATCATCTCGAACGCGAGATGGGCCTTGCCGAAGGCTTCCATCAACGGTTCCGGCACACGCTCCAGCGCATCGCTTTTCAGCACGTAGAGGTACATCCCGTCTTTTTTCAAGCTGCGGTAGATGGAGCAAATACGTTTCAAGGCTGTTCTCCGGCAGTGGCCAGGCTGTCGAGCAGCGCTTGGCCCATCAACTCGCGGCGCCAGCCACGCAGCGAGTCTGGCAATTTATAAGGCCCATCGGGGTACCCGCTTTTAACCAGGGCTTCGAGGGTTTTCTTGCGCAGCATCAGCTCCGGCGCCATGTCCAGGCGTTCGGCTTCGGCCTGGCCCAAGGTACGCAGTTGCTTGATCAGCGTGGCGGCGTCCACCGGCAGCGGTTCAGCCACGGCGGGTGGCCATTGGTCCATGGACACGCTGCCGGCACGTTTGATCAGGTCCAGCAGAAACTGGCCATCCTGACGCACGGTGCGCGGGTGCATGTCTTCGATTTTGCCCAGCGCGGCGAGGTTATCCGGCTGGGATTTGGCCAGGGGCCACAACGAGTGTTCACGAATGATACGGTTGCGCGGCAGGTCACGGGCGCGGGCTTGCTGCTCGCGCCAGGCGCACAGCTCACGCAGCACGGCGAGCTGGGCGCGGGACAGTTTCCACGCCAACTTGGCGTCGCGGTACACCTCGTACGGGTCCACCTCGCGGCGCAGGTTGGCCACCAGTTCGGCGCCGTCTTCCAGCACCCAAGCGTATTTGTCGTCTGACAGCTTCGGGCGCAGGCGGATGTAGACCTCGGCCAAGTGCACCGCGTCTTCGGCGGCGTAGCTCACTTGGGTCTCGGACAATGGCCGCTGCAGCCAGTCCGAGCGGGTCTCACCCTTGGGCAACTCGATATCCAGCACGGCTTGCACCAGGCGCGAGTAGCCCATGGAGAAACCGAGGTTCAAGTAAGCCGCCGCCAATTGAGTGTCGAACAACGGCACCGGCAGGCTGCCGGTCAGGCGCAGCAACACTTCCAGGTCTTCGCTGCAAGCGTGCACCACCTTGATCACCGCTGGGTTTTCCAGCAAGGCGGCCAAGGGTTGCCAGTTGTCGATGGTCAGGGGATCGATCAGGTAAGCGCGCACGCCATCACCGATCTGGATCAGCCCGGCAATGGGGTAAAAGGTGTCGACCCGCATGAATTCGGTGTCGAGGGCGACGAATGGCAACTGCTGCCATTCGGCGCAATGCTGGCCGAGGCTATCGTTGTCGCAGATCCAGTGAATATCGATGGCCACACGGCTCTCCCTTGAAGAATGGCGCGCAGTATATATCGCGAAAGCCCCTTGCGAGCATCCGCAGTGCACACACCATCATGAAAACTCCGACAAGAGATGAAGAATAGTCGGACAGGCAGGAGTTAGCCTCTCTTACGCAGGACGTAGACCCGCCACAGCTTGGAGCCCGGCAGGAATTCCTGATGGTTGAGTATGTTGAAACCCGCTTGGCGGAACTCGCCCTCGACAGGCGTATGCGCATTCACGGAAACGATCACCGTGTCGCGGCTGACCCGGTGGAACTCGCGCAGCAGCGCCAAACGCCCGTCACTGTTGGGTACATGGCGAAACAATTCCAGGCAGAAAATGCAGTCAACCGCATTCGCCGACAGGCCGATGGAAAACGCCGAGCCCTGGAATGTTTTGACGCGCTTGAGCAATGACGCCGGATGGTGGGTGCACGCGTGGTCGAGCATGGCCTGGGAGTTGTCCGAGGCCAGGATCACCCGGTTGATGTGTTCGGCCAACACCGGCCAGAACCGGCCAGAGCCACAGGCCAGGTCGAGGATCAGCCCCGGCTCGCCGGCCACCTTCAATGCCTGGCGCACCAACCGATCATCGCGCCAGGCCGCTAGGCGCTTGAGCAGCGCTGGCGGGCGTGTGTCGCCGCAGACCCTGGCATGCTCACGGTCACAGCGCTCGGCGAATTCAGTCTCGATAGAGGATAGAGTAGGTGACGACATCACGGGCTCATGTGTGTGGAACGGTAGTGAACGACCTTGATTCGCAGCTTAACGACTGCAACGTGAAAAAAAGGTCGAAGCCGTGAATGACTTGAGATTGCACGCGTTTGGCGGTGCGCTGAGTACCTATCCGTTGCTGCAGCAACGGATATGCCCCCAGCGTCCCCCACACAGACTCACGCCTGATGCAAATACCACAGCCAATCCTGCTCCCCCACCTCCCCCATAAACTGGCGATATTCAGCGCGTTTCACCGCCAGGTACACCCCGAGAAACTCACCGCCAAACGCATCCCGCGCCCAGCTCGAACCTTCCAGAGCACGCAAAGTGGTGAGCCAGTCAGTCGGCAGCAATTCCTTGGCCTGGGCATACCCGTTGCCCTCCACCGGAGCACCAGGGTCACGCTGTTCGCGGATACCCCGGTGGATGCCAGCCAGAATCGCAGCGGCCGCCAGGTAAGGGTTAGCGTCGGCACCACAGATACGGTGCTCAATGTGCCGGGAATTGGCCGGCCCGCCGGGCACGCGCAAGCTGACCGTGCGGTTATCCACCCCCCAAGTGGCGGCCAGCGGCGCATAGCTGTTGGCCTGAAAGCGACGGTAGGAATTGGCGTTAGGACAGAACATCAGCAACGAATCGAGCAACGTGCTGAGCATACCGCCCACCGCCTGACGCAATAGCGGCGTGCCATCGGCAGCCTCGCTGGCGAACAGGTTATTGCCGTGGACGTCCGCCAGGCTCACATGCATGTGCATGCCCGTGCCCGCCAAGTCATCAAAGGGCTTGGCCATGAAACACGCAGTCATCCCGTGTTTATGCGCCACGCCCTTGACCAGCCGTTTATAGCGCACCGCTTCGTCCATGGCTTGCAGCGCATCAAAGCGATGTTCCAGGGTGATTTCAACCTGGCCCGGCGCGTATTCGGAAATCGCCGTGCGCGCCGGGATGCCTTGCAGTTTGCAGGCGCTATAAAGGTCGGCAAGGAACGGCTCGATCTGCTCCAGTTCGCGCAGGCCATACACCTGGGTCGAGCGCGGGCGATTACCGTCCACATCCCGGGCCGGTTGCGGTCGGCCGTTGCTGTCGGGCTTCTGGTCGAGCAGGTAAAACTCCAGCTCTGCCGCCATCACCGGGTAATAACCGTCGGCCTTTAAGCCGTCGATCACCTTGGCGAGCAAATGCCTGGGGTCGGCCACGGTGGCGGGCAGGCCTTCGGTAGGGTGCATGCTGACTTGCACCGCCGCCGTCGGGATCAGGCGCCACGGCATGCGCTGCAAACTGCCGCTGATCGGGTAGGCGCGGCAGTCGATATCGCCGACGTCCCACACCAGCCCGGAGTTTTCCACGTCATCGCCGTTAATCGTCAGGCCAAGGATGGTGCTGGGTAACGGCCGGCCACTTTCGTACACCGCCAACAACTCATCGCGGTGCAGCAACTTGCCGCGTGGCACGCCGTTGTTGTCGAGGATAAACAGCTCGAACATCTCAACGTCCGGGTTCTGCTCAAGGAAAGATTGGGCTTCGTGCAGGCTGGCAAAAACACTCATTGGAATTCTCATACGTTTGCGGCAGGCGGGCGCACAGGCACCGCCGGGCAGATGCGCACAGGTGCGCGTCATCCATGGGGCAGATCAACGTAGGAGAGCAGTATCGGGTGGGCGCGCGTGTCGGCAGTGGAACAAAGCCCAGAAGGCCAGCTCGGAGGGGAGTGCCTCGACAACCGTCGGACAGCTCGGCACTAATGCGCCAGGCAGCGTCGCGGGGTGAGTGTCGGGGGAACCGTCCATGCAGGATTCACAATGAGGTAGATGCCCGGCAGCCTCACACGCCTGGATAGGTGGTTAAATTCAGGGTTGATGGAGTTTGGTTGCAAACTGGCTAAACATTGCGCGGCCCTTGCTACCTGAGCGCGCTGCTGGAAATAATGACCGCCCCCGATCATGCCCTAAGGACTCGACCACATGAAAGCGCCCCTAGCCCTGTGTGTACTGGCGAGTATCGCAACCACCGCCCTGGCCGACACCGCGCCATCGCGCCTGGATGAAGTGCTGCAGCGCGGCACGCTCACCGTCTGCACCACCGGCGACTACAAGCCCTACACGTCACTGCGCGCCGATGGCCGTTATGAAGGCATCGACATTGCCATGGCTGAGTCACTGGCCAAAAGCTTGAATGCGAAAATCACCTGGGTGCCGACCACCTGGAAAACCCTGATGCCGGACTTCCTGGCCCAACGCTGCGACATCGCCGTGGGCGGTATTTCGGTGTCGCTGGAACGCCAGAAAAAAGCCTTCTTCAGCCAGGCCCTGGGCGTGGATGGCAAGATTCCGCTGGTGCGCTGCGCTGATGTACAGCGCTACCAGACCGTCGAGCAGATCAACCAGCCGCAGGTGCGGGTGATCGAACCGGCGGGCGGCACCAACGAAGTCTTTGCCCGCGCTCATCTGGGCCAGGCGCAGATTCGCCTGCACGACAACGTGACGATTTTCGACGAATTGTTGGCGGGCAAAGCCGACGTGATGATCACCGACGCCAGCGAAGCGCGCTTCCAGCAAAAGCTTAAGCCTGGGCTGTGTGCCGTCAACCCAGAACAGCAGATGCAGTACAGCGAAAAAGCCTTCCTGCTGCCCCGCGATGATGTGGCGTGGAAAAGCTACGTCGACCAGTGGTTGCACTTGAGCGTCGCCACCGGCGTGTACGGCGGCATCGTCAATCAGTGGCTCGCGGCGCCCTGAGCCAGAACCGTCTACGCTGTTGCCAAACCTACAATATTGAGGGATGGGTAATGAAAGGACTGCTCCGACTCACCTGGCTGCTGCTGTTGTGTTTCAGTCAGGTGCACGCGGCCACTCAGGATAAGGACGCACAGGCCGCCAAGGCCCTACTGGAAAAGGCTTTGGCCTATTACCAGAGCAACGGCGACAAAGCGTTCGCCGCCTTCAGTCGCCAAGGTGACTTCATCGACCACGACCGCTATGTGTTTGTGGTTGATACCAAGGGCGTGCTGCTGGCCAGCGGCGGGCCCTCCTCCGCGCTGATCGGCCGCGACGTATCCGAGCAGCTCGGGCCGGACTTGCAAGCCTCGTTCAAGCAAGCGCTGGCCGTACCCGAGGGCCAGGGCATCCAGCAGGCCGACTACCGCTGGCAGAACTGGAATGACGGCAAGGTTGAGCACAAGCATGTGTTTTATCAGCGCGTGGGCGAACGGATTTTGGCAGTCGGTTATTACCTGCCTCGAGCCACACCGGAACAGGCGCGTGGGCTGCGCAACAAGGCGGTGAACGCGCTGATGAAGGATGAAGCCGGCACGCTCAAGGCGATCAACGCGTTGCAGGGCGGGTTTCTGCAAGATGATTTGTATGTGTTTGTGGTGGACCTGAATACCGGGCGCTATGTGGCGCATGGCACCAACCTGCGCCTGGTTAACACCGACTTCGCCAAGATCAAGGACCCGGATGGCAAGCCGGTGGGCGAGCCGATCCTCAAGATAATGGCCGAGCAGGATCAGGGTGAGTACAAGTACCGCTGGAAAAACCCGGTGACAGGTAAGGTTGAGAACAAGCACGCGTACTTGCGCAAGGCGGGGCATTTTATGGTGGCGGTCGGGTACTACAGCCCCTGAGCAGAATTGAAATGCAATCCACTGTGGGAGCTGGCTTGCCTGCGATAGCGGTGTATCAGTTTCACCGCTATCGCAGCACAGGTATCTACGCATCTTTTTATGGGTTGAATTCTTTTGTGGTCGCGGGGGCGCTGGGTACATATCCGTTGCTGCGGTAACGGCTGCTATTGGTTCCGCTCTTACAGCGGGTCACTTTTGGAAAAGAGCCCCAAAAGTAACCAAAAGGGCTCTTGCCCCACCACTCGGCACCTCGCTCACGCTTCGGTGTGCCCTTGTAAGATGATTTTCATCTGCTTCAGACCGTTATGCCCTCGGATTTCGAGATCGTGAGTGAGCGTGGGTCGAAGCAGATTCCTTCCTAAACTAGTCCGAACGGTTGCCAGGGCGCGAAGCCCGATTCTGCAAGGTTGGACGTGAGGAAAACACCATGGACCATGACTCTGCGTTTGTCGGAATTGATGTTTCCAAAAACAAGCTCGACTCATTTGTCAGCACCACTGGCCAAGTCGAACAGTTTTTCAATACTCAAGAAGATATCCAGCGTTTAGCTAAACATCTCAAGGCTCAGGAGCCGGTTTTGGTGGTGTTGGAAGCAACTGGGGATATGAGCGGCTTGCGGCTGCGGAGCTTTGCGCTGCGGGACTGCCAGTCGTTGTCGTCAACCCCGCCAGGTGCGTGATTTCGCCAAAGCTACCGGTCGGTTGGCTAAAACCGATGCTCTGGATGCCCAGGTGATTGCGGAGTTTGCCCAGGCGGTCAAACCCGAGATTCGAGAGATGCCAGATGAACACACTCGTGAGCTGGCAGATCTACTCACTCGACGCCGCCAACTCATCGACATGATCGTGGCGGAGGAGTCTCGGCTGAAGCAGGCGGTATTCAAGGCACTTCGAAGAGACATCAAGGCACATATCACCTGGCTTCAAAAGCGGCTTAAAAGCACAGACGATGACTTGCACGAAGCCATCAAGGCTTCCCCGGTCTGGAAGGCCAATTATGATTTGCTACGCGAGGTCGCTGGTGTTGGCAACGTGCTCGCACTTTCGCTGCTGGCGATGGTTCCGGAGCTGGGCAAGGTTAATCGCAAACAAGTGGCTGCCTTGGTTGGTGTGGCGCCTTTAACTGCGATAGCGGCCTCTACAAAGGGCGTAGACGGATATGGGGTGGTCGAGCTGAGGTTCGAAGTGTGCTTTACATGGCCGTCTTGTCCTCGAAGAGCCATAACCCGGTGATCGAGAGGTTCTACAACCATCTGCTTGCTGCAGGAAAGACGAAGAAAGTAGCGCTGGTTGCATGCATGAGAAAGCTGCTGACGATCTTGAATGCGATGGTGCGCGATCAAAAGCATTTCGCTGAAATGGCTTGAATTTCGACACGGTTGCTCACTCCGGCTTTGGACCGTGGGCCGCCGCCATGGGCCATCCTTGGCCCATCGCGGCTAAACCGGCGTCCTGCCGGTTTACCCACGCTCCAAAGCCTGCGTTCGGCCAGCGTGGTTTAACGGGGCGCCTAAGATCAAAAGCAGATCAAGATCAAAAGCAAGAGCACGGCGGCCTAGTAGCCGACCTGAGTGGTTAGATCAAAAGCAAAACCGAGGCGGCCTGGCAGCCGACCTGATAGTGGAAGCTGAAACTCAATCAAATGTGGGAGCTGGCTTGCCTGCGATGCAGACACCTCGGTCTATCAAGTACACCGAGTTGATGCCATCGCAGGCAAGCCAGCTCCCACAGAAAAGCAGAGCACTGCGGTGCTGGCAGCTAAACTCGGTCAAAATTGTGGGAGCGGGCTTGCTCGCGAATGCGGTGGGTCAGTCAGCTCATGTGTAACTGACCCACCGCATTCGCGAGCAAGCCCGCTCCCCACATTGGGATCTCATTACATCAGCTAGATAGGGTGGTGCTCTGCTTCTGCCTTGCTTTTGTTTCAACCACTCAGGTCGGCTACTAGGCCGCCGTGCTCTTGCTCTTGCTCTTGCTCTTGATCTTGATCTTGATCTTGATCTTGATCTTGATCTTGATCTGAGGCGCCCCGTTAACCACGATGGCCGAACGCAGGCTTGAATCCGTGGGTAACCCGGCAGGACGCCGGGTTAGCCGCGATGGGCCAAGGATGGCCCATGGCGGCGGCCCACGGATTCAAGCCGGAGTGAGGGCATGCCGAGCCTAGGCGAGGCACCGAGTGGTGGGGCAAAGACCTTTTGCTTACTTTTGGGTCTTTCCAAAAGTGAGCCGCTGTAAGAGCGGAACCCTACGAAGCCGTTACCGCAGCAACGGATATGTACTCAATCTAACTAAACCATCGCAGGCTAAAAGCAACACAAAAAGTTGCGTAGATACCTATGCCCATCGCAGGCAAGCCAGCTCCCACAGTTCGCTCATCATTGTGTCAATTACTTAGCGTTGTCTTCACGCCCGCGCAGCACGCGGTTAGGCATCGCAAGCGCCGCCGCCAACCCCAGCAACGACACCGCCGCACTCACCATCAACAAATGCCGAAACGTCACCGCCAACTCCCCGCGCAATGCATCCTGCGCAGGCCCTGGCGCGGCGTTCAAGCCGTCCAGCAAGACATTCCCGGAACTGCCTTCGGCCACCAGCGCACCGCTGGCCAAGTGCGCAAAGCTGGAATCCTGCAACAACGCCAGCAACAAGGCCGACATGCACGCCACGCCCACCGCCCCGCCTAACGAGCGAAACAGGTTGGTGGTGCTGGTCGCAACGCCGATATCCCGCTGCTCGACCGAATTCTGCGTCCCCACCAGGGACGTAGGAAACTGCATCCCCGCCGCAATCCCGCACAGCAACATGAACACCGCCGTCAGCCACACCGCCTGCGGCGCACTGTAGGCCATGCCCAGAATCGCAAACGGGCTCAACAACGCGCCCGTCAAGATCATCGGCTTATAACGCCCGGTCACCGAGGTCATGCGCCCGGCAAAATAGGCGCCCATCGGCAAGCCCATCGCCAGCGGCAGCAAGTGCAGCGCGGCACTGTCGGCGCCTGAGCCGGTCACCGTCTGATACCGCAGCGGCATCAGTACGGTCAGGGAGATCGCCTGGAAGCTGGTGAAGAAAATCGTGCACCAGCACAGCACCGCGCTGCGGTTGGCGAACAGGTGCATCGGCAGCAAGGGTTCGCGCGCACGGCGTTCATGCCAGACAAACACCGTGAGCGCCACCAGCGCACAGACCAGCAGCCCCAACACTTGCGGGTCACGCCAATGATGGCCCTGGCCGATTTCAGTAATGCCCAGCAACAAGGCGGTCAGGCCGACGATCATCAGCACGGTGCCGAGATAATCGATGATCGGCTTGCGCTGCGGCACCGGCAGCCCCACCAGCGTGCGATGGGCCACGTACCAGGCGCCGGCGCCCAGCGGCAGGTTGATCAAAAACACCCAGCGCCAGGACAGGTACTCGGTCATGTAACCGCCGAGCACCGGCCCGGCCACGCTGGCCACCGCGTACATGCTGCTGAAGTAGCCCTGATACCGCCCGCGTTCACGCGGTGGAATGATGTCGCCGATGATCGCCTGGCTTACCGAGATCATCCCACCGGCACCGATGCCCTGGAGAATCCGCGCCAGCACCAGTTGCTCCATGCTTTGGGCCATGGCGCAAAACAGCGAGGCCAGGGTGAACACGCCCATGCCGATCAGCATCATCGGGCGGCGCCCATACAGGTCGCCGAGCTTGCCGTAGATCGGCACCGCCACCGTCATCGCCACCATGTAGCCAGAGATCACCCAGGCCAGCAGGTTGACGTCGTGGAACTGCGCGGAGATGGCCGGCATGGACACGGCGACAATGGTCTGGTCCAGGGCGCCAAGGAAGATCGCCATCATCAAGGCGGCCAGCACACTGCGCACGGCGGGGACGGGTTGGGTGGGCTGATTGAGGCGGGTCACGGCAGAACCTTCGAGCAAGGCCCGCAGGAAAGGAAGGGCCTGCGGGAATGCTCGATACGATAGCAGGCTACTCGATAGCTTCGTAAGGAAGCCCGACGTAATTTTCTGCAATGGTTTTGCGACCCGCCTGCGAGTGGATGAAATATGCCAGCTCGCTGTCGGCAATGCGCTGGCTGAAGCCGTCCGCCTCGGGAAACTGGTGCAGCATCGAGGTCATCCACCAGGAGAACCGCTCGGCCTTCCACACCCGACGCAGGCAGATTGCCGAGTACTTTTCCAACAAGTCCACGCGCCCCTCGCGATACACCTTGAGCAGGATGCGAAACAGCGTGCTCACATCGCTGGCGGCCAGGTTCAAGCCCTTGGCGCCGGTGGGCGGCACGATATGCGCGGCATCCCCAAGCAGGAACAGGCGCCCGTATTGCATCGGCTCCACCACAAAGCTGCGCAGCGGCGCGATGCTTTTCTCGATGGAAGGCCCGGTGACCAGTTGTTCGGCCAGTTGGCTCGGCAGGCGAGTTTTCAGCTCATCCCAAAACCGTTCATCCGACCATTCATCCAGCGGCTCTTCAGCCGGCACTTGCAGGTAATAACGGCTACGGGTCGGCGAACGCATGCTGCACAGGGCAAAGCCGCGTGGGTGCTTGGCGTAGACCAGCTCCGCGTGCACCGGCGGCGTGTCGGCAAGAATGCCCAGCCAGCCGAAGGGGTAGACGCGCTCGAACACTTGCAGCGACTCAGCCGGAATCGCCTGACGCGCAACGCCGTGGAAACCATCGCAACCGGCGATGTAGTCGCACTCCAGGCGAAAGGCCTCACCCTGATGTTCGAAGGTCAGCCAGGGTCGATCACTTTTGAGGGCATGGGGCTGCACGTTGGATGCTTCGTACAGGGTGACGGCGCCGGCGGCTGCACGCGCTTGCATCAAGTCGCGGGTGACTTCGGTCTGGCCGTAGATCATCACCGACTGGCCGCCGGTCAAACCCTTGAGGTCGATGTGGCTGAGCTGGCCATTGAGCGCCAGCTCAAAACCGTCATGCACCAGGCCTTCGGCATCCATACGCCGGCTGACGCCGGCCTCGCGCAGCAGGTCGACCATGCCTTGTTCCAGCACCCCGGCACGGATGCGGCCTTGCACGTAATCGGCGCTCTGACGCTCTAGAATCAGGGTCTGGATACCCGCATTGTGCAGCAGTTGGCCAAGCAGCAATCCTGAGGGACCGGCGCCAATAATGGCGACTTGGGTTTTCAGCGTTTTCATTATTTTTATAACCCGTAAGCTTCACCCGAACGGATCAGGTGAAAGAGTTGTCATTCATCATGTTGCTGATCATTTTTCACTTGAGTGGCCGCCATAAGAAGGTGAAAACTGAGACAAAGCCTGCGCTTTTTGCCAATCGGGGCGATTACCGCACCACTATCCTGAGTATCGGATTGAAACCATGACCAAAACTGCCAGTACCGCGATTCCGGTCTTCAAGCTTTACGGGGAAAGCCAGCAATGGCCGACCCCTGATTTGTTGCACTGTGAAACCATTTCCCGGCGCAGCCGGGAGTACCAGTGGGAAATCCAGCCCCACCGGCACGCGGACCTCTGCCAGTTGTTGTACGTGCACAAAGGCCAGGCGCAATTGGAGATCGAAGGCCTGCGCACTACGCTCAGCGAAGCGACCTTGCAGGTGCTGCCGCCTTTGTGTGTGCATGGGTTTCGGTTTGCCGAGGATGTCGAAGGTTACGTCGTGACGCTGTCGGCGCCGCTGGTCAGCTATATGCAGACGCAACTGGGCGCGACGGTGGACGGTTTGCAGACCCTGGGCAGTTACGCGGCAGGCAAGGACAGCGACTACCTCAACAGCCTGTTTGCCCGCCTGCAGGACGAATACGCCGATGAGCAACCGGCGCGTGACATGATGATGCACGCCTTGGTCAGCGTGTTGCTGGTATGGATCAGCCGCCAGGCCATCCAGCGCCGCCACCCGCGAGCACCACGTGGGCGCGAGTATTTCCGGCGTTTTACCCAACTGGTTGAACAGCATTACCGCGAACACCCGAAAATTGAAGACCTGGCCCACAAACTGGGCATCTCGGTCTCACACCTGAACGGCACATGTCGGGAATTGGGCGGGCAGCCTGCGCTGCAGATCATGCATGACCGCCAGTTGCTGGAGGCCAAGCGCCTGCTGACCTACACCAGCATGACCATCAATGAGATGTCGGAGGTGTTGGGGTTTTCCGACCCCACCAACTTCTCTCGGCTGTTTCGCCGACGGGTCGGGTTTTCGCCCAAGGCGTTTCGCGAGCAATTGAAAGCCGATTGATTCGAACGCGGAGCGTGCGTTGCTGCATTCCTTTGCTGCGCGTGGGACCGATCAGGCTGAGCAGCCTACCTGAGCGCGCTGAAACTGCCGGTACGCGGAACACACAGGTCCTGATGGCAGCTAATCGCAAAGGTCGGCTGCATGCGGGTCTGTTCAACCCGGTAGGCGGCCGTGCCGTACAGCGCTGTCGCCACAGCGCACAGGATGAAGATCATTAGGTACTTTCTGATTTTTAGAGTCATGGCACACCTCTGAATGAAACGACTCGGTGCTGTTTAAAGCATAGGTCACTCAGGGCAAGTTGCCATTATGGGGCGCCATTCAACATCTTTATGTCGGGTTCAGAGGCCGATATCCCAAACCGGCTCCTCCGGGAACCGCTGCACCAGGAAATCCAGCAGGCTGCGCAGCGCCGACGGCATGTGTTTGCGCGAGGCAAACACCGCGTAAACATTCATCTGTTGCGGCTCGGCCTCGGGCAGCAAACGGATCAATTCGCCGCTGCGGATGTAGTCACCCGCCTGATAGCTGGGGAGCCGCGCCACCCCAGCGCCCGCCAGCGTCACCCGTAACAGGGTGGTCGCCTCGTTAGCGCTGATATTGCCCTGCACCGCCACCGACACCGGCTCTGCATTTTCGGTGAAGTGCCACAGACTTTTGCCGAAGTAGGAGTGCGTCAGGCAGTTGTGCTCCGCCAGGTCGTGCACGTGCTGCGGGTGCGGATGCTCCCGCAAGTAGGCCGGTGAGGCGCAAATCACCGAGCGGCAGAGCGTCAACTTGCGAGCGATCAGATTGGGGTCCAGCTCAAAACTGGTGCGGATGGCCAGGTCGATACGCTCATCCACCAGGTTCACCGTACGGTCGAGCATCTGCATGTCGATACTGACCAACGGGTAGCGTTTGACGAACTCGACCACGGCATCCGCCAACTGCGCCTGGCCGAACGAGCTGCTGACACTTAGCCGCAGTTGGCCACGCGGCGATTCGTCCGGCTCACTGACGGCCGACTGCATGTCGTTGCACAATTCGAGCATTTGCCGACAACGGGGCAGCATTTCGCCACCCGCCGCGGTAAGGCTGAGCTTGCGCGTCGTGCGGTGCATCAGGCGAGCGCCCACCCAATCCTCAAGCTCGGCCAGATAACGTGAAACCACTGGCCGCGACAGGTCCAACTGATCAGCGGCGGCTGACTGGCTCCCCAGGTCGACTACCGTGACAAACACCCGCATTGCTTGAAGACGATCCATGATTTGCACGCTTTTAGAAACAAACTATGTTTCAGCATCGCATTTTTTGTGGCGTTTAGTGCAACTAAGCTCTGTGCATCCTTTAACGATCACTGGAGCTGCCCCGATGCTATCCACCCTCAAACGCCTGACCCTCGCGACCGCCGCCCTGGCCTTCGCCGCCCAAGCTTCGGCGGCAGCGCTGAAACTCGACGTGTACAACCCTGGTGAAGCTGCGATCTTCCCGGTCAGCTCGGTACTGGTGAGCGGCGAAAAAGACGCGATCCTGGTCGACGCACAATTCGGCAAAGGCCAGGCCGAGCAGTTGGTGCAAAAAATTCGCGCCAGCGGCAAGCACCTGACCACCATCTACATCAGCCATGGCGACCCGGACTACTACTTCGGCCTCGACACCCTGACCGCCGCGTTCCCCGACGCCAAGGTGCTGGCACCGCAACCGGTGGTCGACCATATCAAGGCCACCGTCGCCGGCAAGCTGGAATTCTGGGGCCCGAAAATGGGCGCCGACAAACCGGCAAAAACCATCGTGCCGCACGTGCTTGAAGGCCACAGCCTGACCCTCGAAGGTCAACCACTGGAAATCATCGGCCTGGACGGCCCGCAGCCGGATCGCAGCTTTGTGTGGATCCCCTCGATCAAGGCCGTGGTCGGCGGTGTGGTAGTCGCCGAAAACATCCACGTGTGGATGGCCGACACCCAAAGCGCACAGTCCCACAAGGATTGGCTGGCAACACTGCAACGTATCCAACAGCTGAAACCGACTACCGTGATTCCAGGCCATTTCCTGGGCAGCCCGTCACTGAAGTCCGTGGCCTTTACCGCTGACTACATCAAGGCGTTCGACGTCGAAACCGCCAAAGCCAAGGACTCCGCCGCCCTGATTGCAGCGATGAAAAAACGCTACCCCAACCTCGCCGACGAAAGCTCGCTGGACCTGAGCGCCAAAGTCGCCAAGGGCGAAATGAAGTGGTGAATGGTTTTTTAACCCTGACTGACTGGAGAGCGTTATGAGCAAGATTGCAATTATTGGTGCCACCGGTCGTGCCGGTAGCCAACTGCTGGAAGAAGCGCTGCGTCGTGGGCATACCGTCACGGCCATCGCACGTAATACCGACACGCTGGCGGCGCGCCCAGGCGTTACCGTCAAGCAAGTCGATGCGCTGGATGCCGAAGCGTTGCAACAGGCCGTCAGCGGCAACGATGTGGTGATCAGTGCGGCGCATTTCGCCACGCTGCCGGCCAGTGCCGTGATCGGCCCGGTGAAGAAAGCCTCGGTGAAACGCCTGCTGGTGGTGGGCGGTGCAGGTTCGTTGTTGCTGCCCGATGGCAGCCGCGTGATCGACAGCCCGGGGTTCCCGGCGGAGTACAAGGCCGAAGCCAGTGCCGGTGCTGCGTTCCTGGACACGCTGCGCCAGGAAAAAGAGCTGGATTGGACTTTCCTGTCGCCGTCGGCGGAGTTCGTTGAGACCGAGCGCACCGGCCAATTCCGTGTGGGCCAGGATGAGTTGCTGGTGAGTGCCGAAGGCCGTAGTTGGATCAGTTTTGCTGACTTTGCCATCGCACTGATCGACGAAGTGGAAACGCCGAAGCACTCGCGTCAGCGTTTCACCGTGGGTTACTAAGCCTTACACGGTCAAAACTGT
This sequence comes from Pseudomonas sp. ArH3a, assembly GCF_022648765.1. NCBI lineage: Bacteria > Pseudomonadati > Pseudomonadota > Gammaproteobacteria > Pseudomonadales > Pseudomonadaceae > Pseudomonas > Pseudomonas sp. ArH3a. The sequence continues at coordinate 2,033,447 of NZ_CP080330.1, read as the reverse complement.
GGCAGCTGGCTTGTGTGGAGCTGGCTTGCCTGCGATAGCTTCACCGCGGTGTGACTGACACACCGAGGTGCCTGCATCGCGGGCAAGCCCGGCGCCCACATTTGAATCTTCGGTATTACGACTGTTGGGCTTGGCTCACTAGCCAATCCATCAGTGCTTCAAGCCCAACCTGAGGCTCCGTCCCCGGCGGATACACCAAGTAATACCCCATCCCCGTCGGCACCCTTAATTCAAACGGCGTCGCCAACCGCCCCGCTTTCACATCCTCGCCTATCAACGCACTGTCGCCAATCGCCACCCCGGAACCCTGGGACGCCACCGTCATGGCCAGATCCAACGTCTCGAAATGGTGCCCCTGGGCCAGGTTGCTCAACCGCGTATTCGCCGCTTTGAGCCACAACGCCCAATCGCGCTCATCCCGCGCGGGGTGCAGCAGCACCTGTTGTTGCAGATCAGCCGGTGTGTGCAAGCCGCCGAGTAAACCCGGCGCGCAGACGGGCGTGAGTTGTTCATCAAACAAATGCCGCGCCTGGGCCGATTGCTCGGCGATGGGTGCATAGATCACCGCTGCATCAAACTGCTCGCGGCGAAAGTCCACGGTGTAGGCCACGGTGGTGGTCAGTTCCACCGGCACATCCGGGCGTTCCTTTTGCCACTGCATCAGGCGCGGCAGCAACCAGCGCATCACGCAGGTAGAAGCCTTGAGTTGCAAGGTGGCGCGGCGGCTGCCGATCTGCTCCACCGCGTCACCGATCAGGCCAAACACTTGCTGCGCGCGCAGCGACCACTCTCGGCCTTCTTCGGTCAGAGCCAAACCGCGCGCCTGGCGCTGGAACAAGGCGTAGCCCAAATGGCTCTCCAGCCCGGCGATCTGTCGGCTCACCGCACCTTGGGTGATGTGCAACTGCTCGGCGGCGCGGGTGAAGTTGCAGCACTGGGCCGTGACCCAGAAGGTGTGCAGCGCGGGCAGCGGTGGCAGGCGTTTCATAGGGGCTGAGCCATGACGTGAGGACATGGCTAGTATGACTTTTTATCGATTGTTGCCGCTACCGGCCAGCCGCTCCAATAGCGCCTCGAATCCATAACAAGAGCGACATGTATGGCGACCTGCGGCGAAGTATTGGTCAACCTCCTGGAAAGCTACGGCGTGGACCAGGTGTTCGGCATCCCCGGCGTGCACACCGTGGAGTTGTACCGCGGCCTGGCGCGCTCGAGCATCCGTCACGTCACCCCGCGCCACGAACAGGGCGCCGGCTTCATGGCCGACGGGTATGCGCGCACCAGCGGTAAGCCTGGGGTGTGTTTCATCATCACCGGCCCGGGCATGACCAACATCACCACCGCCATGGGCCAGGCCTATGCCGACTCGATCCCAATGCTGGTGATTTCCAGCGTGCAATCGCGCAGCCAACTGGGCGGCGGTCGCGGCAAGTTGCATGAGCTGCCGAACCAGGGCGCGATGATCGCAGGCGTGGCGGCGTTCTCGCATACCTTGATGTCGGCGGCAGAGTTGCCTGGCGTGTTGGCGCGCGCCTTTGCGCTGTTCCAGGCCGGGCGACCGCGCCCGGTGCACATCGAAATTCCGCTGGATGTGCTGGTGGAAAATGCCGACGCACTGCTCGGCAGCGAGCCGGTCAGCGTGGCGCGTGCCGGTGCCGCGCCGTCGGCGGTGAAGCAGATGAGCCAATTGCTCGCAGCGGCAACACGCCCGCTGATTCTGGCCGGTGGCGGCGCCATCGATGCCGCCCAGGAACTGACCCGCCTGGCCGAAACCCTCGGCGCACCGGTGGCCCTGACCATCAACGCAAAGGGCATGCTGCCCTCGGCGCACCCGCTGCTGATCGGTTCGACCCAGACCTTGGTCGCCACCCGCGCGCTGGTCGCTGAGGCCGATGTGGTGCTGGCCATCGGCACCGAATTGGCGGAAACCGACTACGACGTGACCTTCGCCGGCGGTTTCAAGATACCCGGTGCGCTGCTACGCATCGACATCGACCCCGACCAAACCGTGCGCAACTACCCGCCGAAAGTCGCATTGGTGGCCGATGCGCACATGGCCGCCGAAGCCCTGCTGGCCGAGCTGAACACCCAGGCCTTGCCCGCGCGCGATCCAAACTGGGGCGCTCAACGCGTCGCCCGCTTGTGGGCCGAACTGACGCCGACCTGGGACGCCGCCACCTGCGCGCAAACCCTGTTCCTCCACACCGTTTTGGAGGAACTGCCCGGCGCCGTGCTGGTGGGCGATTCCACCCAGCCGGTGTACAGCGGCAACCTGACCCTGAACCTCAACCACCCGCGCCGTTGGTTCAACTCATCCACCGGCTACGGCACCCTGGGTTACGCCCTGCCCGCCGCCATCGGCGCCTGGCTGGGACGCGGCGACGGGCAACCGGTGGTGTGCCTGATCGGCGACGGCGGCCTGCAATTCACCTTGCCGGAACTGGCCAGCGCGGTGGAAGCGCGCGTGCCGGTCATCGTGCTGCTGTGGAATAACCAGGGCTACGAAGAGATCAAGAAATACATGCTCAACCGCGCCATCGAACCGGTTGGCGTGGACATCTACACCCCGGACTTTATCGGCGTGGCCCAAGCCTTGGGCTGCACGGCCGAAAGCATCCAGGGCATCGCGCACCTGCGCACGGCATTACGCGCCGCCGCTGATCGCCAGGGGCCGACGCTGATTGAAATCGACCAAGGCCGTTGGATGCTGGAGGTGGCGGTATGAGCGCAGTCGTGAACGGTGTGTTTATCGGCGGTGAATGGCGTGCGGGCCATGACGTGCTTGAGGTGATAAACCCGGCGACTGAAACCACCTTGGCCCACGTCAGCGTGGGTGATGCCAGCGCCGTGGCCCAAGCCGTGGATGTGGCCAGTGCGGCCTTCATCGGCTGGTCGAAAAGCACCGGCCGTGAGCGCGGCGCGCTGCTGCGCAAGATCGCCCTGGGCGTAAGCGAGCAGCGCGAACAGCTGATGCAATTGCAGTCGAGCAACAACGGCAAGCCGCTGTTTGAAGCCGGTATCGATGTGGACGACGTGATCGCCACTTTCGACTACTACGCGGGTATCTGCGAAAACATGGACGCCGGGCAAGACTGCGCGGTGGCGCTGCCCACCGACGATTTCAGCGCGCGCCTGCGCCGTGAACCGTGCGGCGTGGTCGGGCTGATTGTGCCGTGGAATTTCCCAATGGTGACCACCGCCTGGAAACTCGCCCCAGCCCTGGCGGCCGGCTGCTGTGTGGTGCTCAAACCGTCGGAAGTCACGCCGCTGGCGGAGCTGCAACTGGCGCGGATTATTGCTGCGGCGGGTTTGCCGGCCGGGGTGTTCAACGTGGTCTGCGGCACCGGCTTGGCAGTTGGCGCACCGCTGGCAGCGGACCGCCGCGTGGCGAAGATTTCCTTCACCGGCAGTAACGCCGTCGGCGTGCAAGTGATGCAGCGCGCGGCGGAAACCATCAAGGGTGTGAGCCTTGAATTGGGCGGTAAATCCTCGCTGCTGGTACTGGCGGATGCCGACCTCGACCTGGCAGTGGAACTGGCCTGTGGCGGTGGTTTTTTCAACGCTGGGCAGATGTGTTCGGCTACCAGCCGTGTGCTGGTGGCTGACAGCTTGGCGGATGAATTCCTGCGACGTTTGCAGGCACGGGCTGAAGGGATTCGTGTGGCAGACCCGTTTGCCGAGGACGTGGAAATGGGCGCGCTGACCAACCGTGCGCAGTACCAGCGGGTGCTCGGGCATATTCAGCGCGGCATCGCGCAGGGCGCGCGGTTGGTGTGTGGCGGTAATCGGCCGGCGGGCTTGGCGAAAGGCTATTTCATTCGCCCGACGGTGTTTACCGATGTGCCGCTGGGCAGTGCGTTGTGGAACGAAGAAATTTTCGGCCCGGTGCTGTGTGTACGACGTTTTGCCACTGAGGACGAGGCGATTGCCTTGGCCAACGACAGCGATTTCGGCTTGGTGGCCAGTGTGGTGAGCGCCACTACCGAAACCGCCGAGCGCGTGGCCAATGCCTTGCAGGCCGGGCTGGTGTGGATCAACGCACCGCAGGTGATCTTCCCGCAAACGGCGTGGGGCGGCTACAAGCAGAGCAGCATCGGCCGCGAATTGGGGCCGTGGGGGTTGGCGGCGTTTCAGGAGATCAAGCATGTGATCCGGTCTAACTAACGACAAGCCAGCTCCCACACTTTTTGATCGGCGGTGTGTCAGTCAGCTGCAATTTTTAGATAGCGCCTGCGACTTTCTCATTTGCCCCTCTCTCCCATGCGTGGCCTGATTCGCCCCTGTCTATTCAAGGCTCGCCCATGGAAAACGTTCACGCAAAACCCACCACCGCCATCTGGCTGATGATCAGCGTTGTACTGGTCGCCCTTAACCTACGCCCGTCGATGGCTGCCATTGGCCCGCTATTGTCTTCGATTCGCGGCGAGGTACCGCTGAGCTTCAGCGGCGCCGCCTTGCTGACCATGCTGCCGGTCATGGCGATGGGGCTGGCGATGTTTTTTGGCATGGGCCTGGGCAAACGCTTTGGTGAGCACCGCAGCATTGTGCTGTCGTTGCTGGTGATTGGCCTGGCCACACTGTCGCGGCTGTTTCTGGATTCGGCGCTGGAGTTGATCGTCAGTGCCATTGCTGCCGGCGTCGGCATCGCCATGATCCAGGCGCTGATGCCAGCGCTGATCAAGACACGCTTTGGCGATAACGTGTCGCTGTTCATGGGCCTGTATGTCACCGCGATCATGGGTGGCGCGGCACTCGCGGCGTCGTTCGCGCCATTTGTGCAGGTGCAGACCGGCAGCTGGCGCATCGGCCTGGCGATCTGGGCGGCGCTGGCGTTATTGGCGCTGGTGTTCTGGTACGCCCAGCGCGCGACGATGCCGCCGCTGCCACAAGCCGGTTCCGGCGCGCAGGAATCATTTTTTGGTAACCGTCGCGCGTGGTTGCTGGCGATCTTTTTCGGCCTCGGCACCGCGTCCTACACCTGTGTGCTGGCGTGGCTGGCGCCGTATTACGTGGAGCAAGGCTTAAGCGAACAGAACGCAGGGTTGTTGTTGGGGTTCTTGACCGCCATGGAAGTGGTGTCCGGCCTGGTCACCCCGGCCATCGCCAACCGCCGAAAAGATAAACGCGGGGTCGTCGCGGTGCTGCTGGTGCTGATCATCCTGGGTTTCTGCGGCCTCATTCTTATGCCCCAACACTTGAGCCTGTTGTGGCCTTGCCTGTTGGGCCTGGGCATCGGCGGCCTATTTCCGATGAGCCTGATCCTGTCCCTCGACCACCTGGACAACCCGCGCCGCGCCGGTGGCCTGACCGCGTTTGTGCAGGGCGTCGGCTACCTGATTGCTGGCCTGTCGCCATTGATTGCCGGGATGATCCGCGACCAATTGGGCAGCTTCGAATGGGCCTGGTGGTCGCTGACGGCGGTGGTGGTGGTTATGTTGCTGATCGTCACGCGGTTCAATCCTAAGCATTACGCACGACATATCCGCTGACGTCGTGTTGCCAACATTTTTTGTCCCACACCAAACATAGAAACGCCCTATGGCGCTTTCTATTGGCACGACCGTTCCGTTAAGCTTTTGCCCTTGTCGTGCGGCGCTGCCTCAGTGCCAAGGCTTATCGGACGGAACGGATGCTAAACAGTAATTTGCTCAGAAAGCTCGATATGCAGGACTTGATGGTGTTTATCGCCGTCTACGACCAGAGCAGCGTTACCGAGGTGTCTGAAACGCTGTTCGTCAGCCAGTCCACCGTGAGCTACAGCTTGAAGAAGCTGCGCACCAGTTTCGAGGATGAGTTGTTTATCAATACGCGGGCGGGCATGCGGCCAACGTACAAGGCCACCACCATGTACGGGCATGTGCAGAAGATCCTCGAAAGCATCAACCTGTGCCACGCCGGTGGCCAAGCCTTTGACCCCACTTCGACGGCCGTGACCTTCAATGTGTGCGCCCCGGAATACTTCGAACAGTTGATCCTGCCGCGCCTGTTGAAGCACTTCGACCGCGCCGACCTGCCGGTGATCGTCAATGTGCAGAAGCTGGAAACCGACATCCCCGCCGACGACCTGCGCGAAGGCCGCCTCGACCTAGTGATTTGCTTCGGCCCGCACTTTCACCGCGCCCATAAAGACTTCAAGACCCAGATGCTGCTGGAAGATGATTTGGTCTGCGTGTTCGATAAACGCTCGGCCCCGCGCGAACCGGCGTTCAGCCTGCAATCGTTTGTCGAGCGCCGCCACGTGTTCCCCACGCCCTGGACATCCGACACCAACATGATCGACGGCTGGCTGGCGCGCCAGGCCCGCAAGCGCCAAGTGATCGCCCGCGCGAACAGTTACAGCGCGGCCTTGAAGATGATCACCGGCACCGACTTTGTTGTCACCCTGCCCCGCCGCGTGCAAAAGCTGCTGGCGCCGGCCACGGTGTTCGGCCATTGCGAGGCGCCCAACGGTTTACCGGGGTTTACCCTGGACATGCAGTGGAACGAAACCAGTGGCCAGGACAGCGCCAATACCTGGTTTCGTGAGCAGGTGGTGAAGGTGTGTGCGGAGCAAGGGTTGTTGTAACCCTCAGCCGATGGCGACCTTGCTGTAGGAATCGCGATCCATGTCCACCAGCAGCACGCTGAGTTGAACCTGTATATCCGCCGGCCACTCGCACTGGTCCTGCAATGCCGCCAACAGGCTTTCCGACAGCTGCGTCTTGACCTGTGGTGAACGCCCGCTGAGCAGCGACAGCTTCACCGCAATAAAGCCGCGCGGGCTGAGGGAGGTGCCGACCTGGAAGGTCTCGACCTTCACGGCGCGGCTTTTGATATCAAACTCGGAACCGAACTGCCCGGACGCCATCAGCACATTGTTGAGCCGCAAGAGGGTTTTCTCGACGGCCAGGCCGGTGAGATTGGCGGTGTATTCCAGGTGCAGGTGCGGCATGAAAAGCTCCGAATAGTTCTAGGAAAAGAGTCACACGTATAGCATGCAGTTGAACTGAATCAGAGCGCTTTCACTGTGAAACTTCGGTCAGGCTGCGCAGCGCACGGTTTTCCCAGAACGCCACGATCACCAACACTGCCGTGGTCAGCGCACCCAGCAGCAACGCCGAAAACAGTTGCTGCAACCCCAGCGGCAACAGCACCAGCAACATCAGCAGCCCGCCCAGGTGCGAGAACGGTGGCAATGGCCGGTCACTCATCACCCACTTGAACAATGCACTGCCCAACAGAAACAACCACGGCCCAGCGATGATCGCCACCACACCGGCCTGGCTGGCATGCCCCGGGTGCACCAGCACCAGTTCGTCGGCCACCGCGCTGACAATGATCCCGGCGACGATCAACACGTGCAGGTAGGTGTAGGCAATGCGTGCCTGGCGGCCCGGGTCGGCGGAACTGGCAATCCGGTGGTGGGCGCGCTCGGCGCCACTGTCGAAATAGATCCACCACAAGGCGATGCTGCCCACCACCGCCACCAGGAATGCGCCCAGGCCTTCCAGGCTCCAGGGCAATTCGGCGAAGGTGGCGCCGGTCACCAGCAAGGATTCGCCGAGGGCGATGATCACAAACAGGCCGCAGCGTTCGGCCATGTGGTTGCCTTCCACGTTCCAGTCCGTCAGCGTCGAACGCCCCAGGCCCGGCACCCAGAAATACACCGACGGGGAAATCAGCTCGATCAACAGTGCCAGCGCCCAGAACGCCAGGCGCTGCTCACCGTCGAGCAGGCTGCCGGTGATCCAGAACACGCCGGAAAAGACCATCCACGCCAGGATCCGCTGGAAATTGCGGGTCATGTTCAGCGACTCACCGCGCACTGCCCACAACGCAAACAGCGTGCGTCCTACTTGCATGAACACGTAGGCGCTGGCAAACAGCACGCCTCGGTCGGTAAAGGCCTTGGGGATCGACGAGGACAGCAGCAGGCCGGCTACCATCAAGCCGAACAGACCGATGCGGATCGGGATTTTTTCCGGGTCGAGCCAGTTGGTGATCCATGAGGTGAAGATCCACACCCACCACACCGCAACCATCATCAGCGCCACCTGCACCGCGCCGCCGAGGGTCAGGTGGGCCAGTAGCGAATGGGACAATTGGGTCACGGCAAACACGAACACCAGGTCGAAAAACAGCTCGACCATGCCAACCTTGCCACTGTCATGACTGCCGCGACCACGCAGCAAGGAACGCGATGGGCTCATCGGTGGTTCTCCCTGAAGGGTTTATCTCAAGATTTTGGCGCCAGCACCGGCAGCCTGTCGCGCTCGCTCATGAATGCCTCCAGCCGCGAGCGCATCCAGCGTTCCGCCGGGTCGGTATCGACATGGCTGAGCCAGACCATGGACAGGTCCAGGGTTGGGGTTTCGAACGGAAACGGCTCGCAGAACAGGTTCCCGCCGGCGGCCATGGCCTGGGCCGTGTAGTCCGGCAGGCTGGCGATCATGTCGGTGCCGGCAAGCAAGGCCGGCAGCGCGCTGTATTGCGGCACCGACAGCACCACATGGCGCTTGCGGCCGATCTCGGCCAGCCATTCATCGGCAAACCCGGACACGTTGGCGGTGTGGGACACCAGCACATGGGGCCGTGCGCAATATTCGTCGAGGGTCAGCGGTTTGTCCGAGGCGTCGGCGCGCAACAGGCAGGGGCGGATATGCCGTAACAGTTTACGTTTGGCATTCGCGGGCAGGCCGCGGGTCTGGGTGATGCCGACGGTGATATCGCCGGACGCCAGCAGGTCGGGGATGCGCCAGTAGTCCACATGCTGCACCACGAACACCACCAGCGGCGCTTCCTGGCGCAACGCGCGCAGCAAGGGCGGCAGCAGGCCAAACTCGACGTCATCGGACAAACCGATGCGAAAGGTCATGGTGCTGATGGACGGGTCGAAATCGTGGGTCAGGCTCAGGGCCGACGACAATGAGTCAAGGGCGGGCGACAGGTGCTTGATGATCTCCTCGGCCCGCGCCGTCGGCTCCATACGATGGCCGACGCGAATGAACAGCGGGTCATTGAACAGCGTGCGCAGGCGATTGAGCGCCGAACTGATGGTCGGCTGGCCGAGAAACAGCTTCTCCGCCACCCGGGTCACATTGCGTTCGAGCATCAACGTCTCAAAAACGACCATGAGGTTGATATCGGCCTTGCGTAATTCATTGCGATTCATCGGCGCTCGCCCCACTGCCCTAAACAAATGGCAGTGTAGAAACACCCGGGGCCCTGCGTCTATGTGCACACTGTTCAACGCGGGCCTTTGAGACTATAAATCAGCTTTGCTGGGCTACAGGAACACTATCGTGCTGGTCATTCTCGCCTTGGCCATCGTGGTGGCAGGGGTCTGTCTTTGGGTTATCCAGTTCATCGCCAACCCCACTGTCAGGACTCTGATGCGGGTATTTATCGGCTTGTGCCTGGCGGCGGCAGTGGCCTATCTGGTTTTGGCGTGGGGCTTTCCTATTTCAGTGCTGCTTTCATAACCCGTTTTAATCCGCTTACTTTTTCAGCAAGGACCGCTTAATCATGAAATTCGCCTACACCATCATCTATGTGCCGGACGTAGCTGCCTCACTGGCATTCTTCGAAAAGGCCTTCGGTTTCAATCGCCGTTTCCTGCATGAATCGGGCACTTATGGTGAGCTGGAAACCGGCGACACCACCCTTTCATTTGCTGCGCATGAACTGGGCGAGTTGAATTTCGACGGCGGCCACGTAGAAGCGCACGCATCCAGGCAACCACTGGGTATGGAGGTGGGGTTCGTCACTGAGGATGTGTTCGTCGCCCACGCCAAGGCGCTTGTACTGGGCGCGAAAGAGCTGGCGGCACCGAGCACCAAGCCTTGGGGGCAAGTGGTGTCTTATGTGCGCTGCCCGGATGGCACGCTGGTGGAGTTGTGTACGCCGATCGTGGGCTGAACATAGATTCAATGTGGGATGTGCGGGTTTGTGTGGGAGCGGGCTTGCTCGCGAAAGCGGCGTATCAGAGGGAATATCTGTTACTGACACACTGAAGTGCGCCCCAAAAGTTGGACAGCTAATGGTTAGGCTACCGCGGACCGGGTTCTGTAAGCCACAGGGCTCAGTCCGCCAAGCTTCGTTTTGATTCGCTTATGGTTGTAGTAATGGATGTACTTATCCAGCCCGGCCTGCAGCTGAGCAACGCTGTCGAAGCTTTCCCGATAGTAAAACTCCGACTTCAGGGTACCGAAAAAGCTTTCCATTGTGGCGTTGTCATAGCAGTTCCCTTTGCGAGACATGCTCTGTTCCAACCCAGCTTTTTCCAGTTTTTCCCGATACTTTGAGTGTCGATAGTGCCAGCCCTGATCCGAGTGCAGCATGGGTTTGGCGCCTTCGGGCAAGCGCTCAAGGGCAAGCTCCAGCATGTCGCCTACCAAGGCGTATTGGGGGCGGACGGCGGTCTTATAGGCCACAATCTCTCCGTTGTACAAGTCCAGTACTGGGGACAGATACAGCTTTTTGCCGGCCACTTTGAACTCGGTGACATCGGTTACCCATTTCTGATTTGGTTGCTCAGCTTCGAACTGACGAGCCAGGATATTGGGCGATACCTCTCCCATTGGCCCTTTATACGATTTGTATTTTTTCGGTCGCACTGTGCATTTCAGGCCTAACTCTCCCATCAGCCGTCGTACCGTTTTACCGTTGATCAACGGCGTTTGCTTACGTAGCTCTAAAGTCATCCGACGGTAACCAAGGCGGCCCTCATTCTCGTCTTGGATAGTCTGGATAGAGGCTTTGATCGAGATAAACCGGTCCGCAACGCCCATCGCCTTGAGTTGGTAGTAGTACGTACTTCGCGCAAGACCTACCAGCTTGAGCAAATCACTCAAGGGGAAAGCTTGTTTGAGCTCAGTGACTAATCGGGCTTTTTCTTCGCTTCTCTCTCTCGCCTCATCACCGCCTCGCCCAACTCTCCAAGCTTTTTTAGGTAGGCGTTCTCCATGCGCAAATACTGCAGTTCATCGAGTAATGCCTTGTGTGCAAGCTGTGCGTCGGTGAGTGGGGTGGTAGTTTTACGCGGTTTAGAAGGCGGCTTGGGCATAGCGGTAATCGATCCTTTTTTCCCTGACTCCAGGGCTTCAATACCGCCACTGTAATACTGCTGTTGCCATCTGCCCACCTGGCTTGAGTTACCCAGGTTGAAGAGCGCCGCTGCGCGGCGCAAAGATAAGGAGTCGCGCCACATGCGTTGCAGCACTGAAAACTTGAACAAGGGACTGTAGCGTTCGCCGGTTCTGCTTAGACAGGCTTCGCCATGTAATCGGTAAGCCTCCACCCAACGACGAAGCAAGGTGGGATCCATTTGAAATTGAGCGGCTATGCGGCGAAAGCCTCGGCCCTGTTCAAGGAAAGTGGTAATGGCGGAAAGCTTGAACTGCGTCGTGTATTTGCTCATGAAAAGCCTCAGGAGTTGGACGGGTGTCCAACTTCTGGGGCGCACTTCACACCGCTTTCGCGAGCAAGCCCGCTCCCACAATTAGACCGTGTTCCACTTGATTGTCAGGGCTTGAGCGGACGCTCCTGGTCGCGCTCGGAAAGCTCCGTGCCGTCGTCGGGATGCTTCCAGGTCTGCGGTTTTTCCTCTTCACGCTGCCGGGGTTGCTCGCGCTCCCGCTCATCTTGGCGCTTGTGTTCGTTAGCCATTGCCACCTCCCATCCGTAAGAATTGGTCACACCCTCAGCATAGAACAGCCTCGGCATTTTTGACGGAGTGGGGTATTGATAGCCTGAGCGCATCAATACATCCAAATTACTCACTTATCATTTCTAAATGTGTCAGCCACTATCCGCGGTCTTAAGCGAAACAAGCACTTCAAAAAGAACGCTGGAGACACAAAACCATGACTAGCCCTTCCCGGCCCGACTCTGCCCGCTCGAAAATTGGTGCGGTGTTCCGCGTTACTTCGGGCAACTTCCTCGAACAGTTCGACTTCTTTCTGTTCGGTTTCTACGCCACCTACATCGCCGCTGCGTTCTTCCCCGCCGCTAATGAGTTTGCGTCATTAATGATGACCTTCGCCGTGTTTGGCGCAGGCTTCCTGATGCGACCACTGGGCGCGATCATTTTGGGTGCCTATATCGATGACGTGGGTCGCCGCAAAGGGTTGATCGTGACCCTGTCGATCATGGCCAGCGGCACGCTGCTGATTGTGCTGGTGCCGGGTTATCAAACCATTGGCCTGTGGGCGCCGCTGCTGGTGCTGCTGGGCCGCTTGCTGCAAGGCTTTTCTGCCGGTGCGGAACTGGGCGGCGTGTCGGTTTACCTGTCCGAAATGGCCACTCCAGGCCGCAAAGGCTTCTACACCAGCTGGCAGTCGGGCAGCCAACAGATCTCCATCGTGGTTGCCGCCGCCTTGGGCTACGGCCTGAACGTGTGGATGGAACCGGCCGTGGTTGCCGATTGGGGCTGGCGTATTCCGTTTGCCATCGGTTGCGTGATCATCCCGTTCATCTTTGTGCTGCGGCGTAACCTGCAGGAAACCGAAGAGTTCGCCAACCGCAAGCATCGCCCGACCATGCGCGAAGTGCTGGCGACCCTGGTGAAGAACTGGACCATGGTGATCGGCGGCATGTTGATGGTGGCCATGACCACCACCGCGTTCTACCTGATCACTGTGTACGCGCCGACTTTCGGCAAGACCGTATTGCAACTGAGCACCTCCGACGCCCTGCTGGTGACGTTGCTGGTGGCCGTGTCGAACTTTGTCTGGCTGCCGATTGGCGGCACCCTCAGCGACCGTTTTGGCCGCAAGCCGGTGCTGGTGGCGATGACCGCCCTGACCGTGATCACCGCCTACCCGGCGCTGTCGTTCGTGGTGAATGCGCCGAGCTTCAGCCATATGCTCGAAACCCTGTTGTGGTTCTCGTTCCTGTACGGCATGTACAACGGCGCGATGATCCCGGCGCTGACCGAGATCATGCCGGTGGAGGTGCGCGTGGCCGGTTTCTCTCTGGCCTATAGCCTGGCGACGGCGATCTTCGGCGGGTTCACTCCGGCGATCTCCACCTGGTTCATTCACATCACCGAAGACAAGGCTTCGCCGGCCTACTGGATGATGTTTGCCGCGCTGTGTGCGCTGTGCTCGACCCTCGCGTTGTATCGCCGCGCCAATACCCGTGGGCAGGTGATGCAGGGGGCTGCGTAATGAAGGTATTGTTCAAAACCCTGACGGCGCTGGCCCTCGGCGCCCTGGCGCTGACGGCTCAGGCCGAAGAGCTCAAGGTGATGACCTCGGGTGGTTTCACTGCTGCCTATAAACTGCTGGGCCCGCAATACGCCCAGCACAGCGGCGACACCCTAGACACCATCCTCGGCCCGTCGATGGGCAAGGCGCCGGAAGCGATTCCCAACCGCCTGGCCCGTGGCGAACACGCCGACGTGGTGATCATGGTTGGCTACGCCCTGGACGACTTGATCAAACAGGGCAAGGTCGACCCAGCGTCCCGCGTGGAACTGGCGGATTCGCGCATCGGCCTGGTGGTCAAGCAAGGCGCCGCTAAACCTTCGATCGGCACCGATGCCGAGTTGAAGGCGGTGTTGACCCAGGCCAAGTCCGTGGCGTATTCGGACAGCGCCAGCGGCGTGTATGTCGAGAAGGAGCTGTTCAAGAAGCTCGGCATGCCGGCCAAGGGTACGATGATCGAACGCATCCCGGTGGCCGAACAGGTTGCCAAGGGGGATTACGAGGTGGGCTTGCAACAGGTGGCGGAATTGTTGCCGGTGCCCGGTGTGACTTACGTCGGCAAGATCCCGGAAGACGTGCAATCGGTGACGCGCTTTGCGGCGGGCATTCCGGTTAACGCCGAACACCCGGCCCAAGCCAAGGCATTGCTGCAATACTTGGCTTCGCCCGAGGCGCAACCGGTGGTGCAATCCACCGGTTTGGACTCGGTGTCACGCTGACCGAAACGGCATTTCCCGTACCAACCGCTCCAACTCCAGCGCCGCCGGCGGCAGTGTCCGCCCGCGGCGCTTGATCAAGCCCACATTGCGCATCACCTGCGGTTCTACCAGCGGCACACTCACCAGAATCGGGTGCGCGCCCGCCGGCATCGCAATCGACGGCACCATCGCCACACCCAGCCCAGCTTCCACCAGCCCGATCATCGTGGTCACATGGTGGGTCTCGCAGATACTGGGCTTTTTCACCCGTACGCCACGCAAGGCCTGGTCCAGCAGAAAGCGGTTGCCCGAGGTTTTGTCCACGGTGATGTAGTCGTGTTCATAGGCCTCGGCCCAGCTCACGCTGTCACGCGCAGCCAACGGATGATCACGACGACAGGCCAGCACATAGCGCTCCTGCAACAGCAGCTCGAACTCCACCTCATCTGCCAGGCTGCCGCTGAAACTCACGCCGAAATCCGCCTCGCCACTTTCCACCGCGTTGCACACCTCACCCGCGCTGGCGTCCAGCACCCGCAGGCGAATCTTCGGGTACAGCTTGTGGAACTCGGAGATCACGTGGGGCATGAAGTAGTAAGCAGTGGAGGGCACGCAGGCGATGGTGACGTTGCCCATGCGCGTGGACGCGACGTTACTGATGCCCATCAAGGCGATGTCGAGGTCGTCGAGTATGCGCTCGACCTGCGGCAGGAACGCTCGCCCGACCATGGTCAGGCTGACGCGCCGCGTGGTGCGTTCGAACAGCTTTACGTCGAGTGCGGACTCGAGCTTTTCGATACGCCGGCTCAGCGCCGGCTGCGAGATACGGATGGCCTCGGCGGCGCCGCGAAAACTGCCCTTGTCTACCACGGCGCGGAAGGCTTGGAGGTCGTTGAGGTCGAAGTTGATGATCACGGAATGGGCCAGTGTGGTCGATTTGGCGGGCATTATCGTATGGGCGGTGATGAGGCGCCATGCGTGCCTGCGTCGGTGCGACGCTAATAACCCTGCTACAAATATGAAGTCATACATATCAGTGAGTTATTTATGTGGTTGAGCCACACAGCCGCTAAAAAGCGTCAATACTTGCGGCCTGACCTACTCAATTGGAGCGAGAAATACTCATGGAATCCTGCCAGAACCCACAGCCTTTTTGGGCGGATGACGAGGCCCCGGCGCTCGGCATTGATCAGTTGCTTCTTGCAACGCGCCAATGGTCAAGCAGGATTGAATCCTACTCTTCATCGGCGGACTTCGGCATGCGCTCAACCCAGCAAATGAGCATTACCTTGCCCATCGAGATGGCCGCTCTGGTCAAAGCCAAAGTCGCCTCTGGTGAATACGCCAGTGAAAGTGAAGTCCTCCGTGACGGCCTGCGTGCCCTGCTGGCGCGTGATCGTGCGATGGACCACTGGCTGCGCGACGAGGTTATTCCGGCGGCCGCCGCCCTCCAGGCTGACCCTGGCCGAGCACTGTCCGCCGGGCAGGTTCGCGAGCACATGGCGGCCAAACACCAACGAAAAGGTACTGAGAAACCGTGAGTCATTCGGTTGCCTTTTCGCCCGAAGCATTGGCGCAATTGGACGCCCTTGAACACTACATCAGCGATACCGGATCCCCACGTGTAGCGGCACGCTTTATCGACAACATCATCAGTTACTGCGAAAGCCTTTGCGTGTTCCCACTGCGCGGCATCCGCCGTGACGACCTGCTACCCACGTTGCGCATCACTCAATATCGGCATACCACCACGATCGCGTTTATGGTGGCCGCCGATACTAAAACGGTGTCGATTTTGGGGCTGTATTACGGTGAGCGAAACTACGCAGCACTTTTACAGAATGACGGACAGCCCATCCCACCGGGAGACGGTTGAACACATCGCCAACACTGGCCGACAGAGTGATCAATGACCAAGAAGACAATAATGAATGGCGCTGGCTCTCTGCAGCGAGCGTTGCGGTTCGGGTTGTATCTGTTCGGGTTGATGGGTATCGCGACCCTCGGCTTCTTCGCCTGGCAAAGCTTTTACCCCGTCAGCGCGGCAAACGGCTGGAGCGTTCACACCGTTTACAGCGATGTACCGAAAGCCGCCTCGCTGATGCCTTTACCCGACGGCTCGCTGATGATCAGCCAGGAACTCAACGATGCAAAAGGCAGCATCGTGCGAATTTATCCGGATGGGCAACGCGAAGTCGTGGTGGGCAACCTGTCCAAACCTGATGGCATGCTTGCGACCCACGGCGGCTGGGTGTTCAGCCAGGAAACCGGCGATGCGCCCGTGAGCTTTCTCAAGGATGGTGTGGTCACTGAACTGTTTCGCGGCGAAAACGTGCAAGGCCTGTGGGTCGAAGGCGACGACCTCTACGCCATCGAAGACCGCAAGGACAACGGGCGGCTATTGCGCTATCGCTGGAGCGACCAGTCGCTGACCGTGCTGCGCGATCAACTGAACGAAGGCGAGTCCATCACCCGTTGTACCGATGGCCGAATGCTCTACACCGAAAAGAAAAAAGGCGTGGTGCGTGAGCTGACCGATGACGGCAGCGATCCGGTGGTGCTGGCGGGCTTGAACAAACCGACGTTCTTGATGTGTGATGAACGCGGTTTGTGGGTCAATGAAGACTCGACGCATCGGGCACGGTTGCTGCTGATTGATAAACAGGGGCGGCAACAGACGATCTTGTCGTTCTTGAAGGCGCCGCAGTCGATTGTGCGAACAGGAGACGGTACTTATTTACTGGCAGAAGGCGGCCGTGACCGAGTCCTTAAACTGGTGGGCAAGTCGCTGGCAGTTGCCAGCGACGACGTGAAGCACTGACGCAGCCCCGCGAAAGACCGACTATTGTGATGGGACCCAGTCCCCCCAACCGGATGCGTGCCCTTCGGGCATGCCGCCGCGAACATCGGGTTTACCATCAAGACCGCCAGCAGGATGATCGCCCAGGCCACATTGTTATGCAGACCACCCAGGGTGCCCCGCCACGCGTGATCAATCACAAAGGGCGCGGGTACAGGAAACAGTCCGAAAAAGTGGAAGGGTTCACCTTGAGCCCAGCGTAACAGGAAGCCCAAAACAATCTGCGCCAGCAGCAACAGGTACAGGCAACCATGCGCTATTTCTGCCAGCAGGTTAAGCGTCGGGTGACTGTCGGTCTTTGGGCGATTGCCGCCGAACACACGCCATACCATCCGTAGGACGATCAACAGTGCCATCGCAATGCCGAGCGAGATATGCACCGCTTGCAGGCCCTTGCGCAGCGGGGTGCCCTTCTCCAGGTTTTCCCAGATATGGGCACTGGCAAACAGGAAGACCACCACGGCGGCGGTGAGCCAGTGGAACGTGCGGGTCAGGCGGTCGTAGCGGTCGGAGGAGGTGTTCATGGCCGTTCCCTAATGGTCTGTGGGGTGAACACCGCAGCAGGGAAAGTTACTCGGTGAGGTGCGAATAATTTATTCAGGCCGGCCTTGGCAAATCGAACACCCAGAAACGAAAAAACCCGCAGCGTGTTTTGCTACGGGGCGTTTCTATTTACGGGCGGGGCTGTAACTCAGTTTCCCCGCTCTTTATTGGCTTGGGAGAGGACCGAAGCCGCAAGGGATTTCGTTTCCTGGCTGTACTTATCGCTTTGAAGCGCCTTCCCCGCTTTCTCCTCCATCTCTGCACTGGTCTGCTTATCAGTGCTGCTCTGCGCCAATGCTGAAGCGGCAAGGCTTTTGGCAATGGCAGAGGCATTTGGATTATTAAGGGTTTCGGCTGCCAACGTCGCCATCGTGCTGGAGGTTTGTTTGGTGTTTTTACTCATGATGCATGTCCTTTGCAGTGTGGGATTTCCTACTTGGAAATCGCTGAAACCAAGATAGTGAGTTAGCGAAAAACGCGCAACGCACTAGCTGTAAGCAACGTAGGGGAAATATGTACGAAAGACGCAACCGTCATGTAGGGCGTCGAATCGATTGCACTGATGGTTATTATCGAAACGGTCGCCTGTGTCATTGCCAGAACAGGTTCTTATAATCGCCTCCAATTTCCCTTTCCCTCGCCTGGCTTCAGGCGACCGTCACCTCTGGAACCCAACATCATGCCAAGCGCCAGCACGGTCCCTAGCGGCCCTCCCGAACATAATCAACAGAGCGTCAAACAGCAGTGGCTGGCGATTCTCTCGGTCGCCGTGGGCGCCTTCGCCTTGGTCACCAGTGAGTTTCTGCCGGTGGGCGTACTCAACGATGTCGCCAGCGACCTCGGTATCAGCGCCGGCCACGCCGGCCTGATGGTGACCGTGCCCGGCATCATGGCCGCCCTCGCCGCCCCGTTGCTGTCTGTGAGCATTGGCGCCATGGACCGTCGCTACCTGCTGATCGGCCTGACGCTGACCATGATCATCGCCAACTCGGTGGTGGCCTACGCCAGCGACTTCAGCCTGCTGCTGTTCGGCCGCGTATTGCTGGGCATCAGCATCGGCGGCTTCTGGGCGACCGCCATCGCCCTCAGCGGCCGCCTGGCGCCCAAGGGCGTGGGCGTAGCGAAGGCCACGTCGATCATCATGATGGGCGTGACCCTGGCCACCGTCCTCGGCGTGCCCGTGGGCACCTGGCTCAGCGGCCTGATGGGCTGGCGCATGACCTTCCTCGTCACCGCGCTGGTGGGCGTGCCAGTGTTGCTGGCGCAGGTCTTCCTGCTGCCGCGACTCAAACCGGAAAAGGCCATTCACATCAGTGACTTGCCGGCTTTATTTATCAACCCAAGCGCCCGGGTCGGCTTGATCGCGGTATTGCTGATCGGCCTGGCGCACTTTGCCGCATACACCTACGTCGCGCCTTTCTTCAAAAACAGCTCCGGCTTCGACGGCCCCACCATTGGCTCGCTGCTGCTGCTCTTCGGCGTGGCAGGCGTAGCGGGTAACATTTTTGCCGGTTTCGCCGCCAACCGCAGCGTACGTTACACCTTGCTACTGGTCGCGCTGATGATCGGCACCAGCACCGCCCTGTTCCCCTACTTCGCCACCGGCATGACCGGCGCCGCAATGCTGATCGGCCTCTGGGGCTTCGCCTTCGGCGCCTTCCCGGCCTGCGCGAGTATCTGGATGTTTGTGGTAGCGCCCAAGGATGTCGAACGTGGCATGCCGCTGTTTGTCGCGTTGTTCCAGGTGATTATTGCGTTGGGCTCGTTCTTTGGCGGGCAGATTGTCGATCAGATGGGTAGCACGGTATTGTTGAGTTTGGCGACGGCATTGGTGGGATGTGGGTTTATGACGGTGCTGGTGTTGGGAAGGAATGTGAGTAATAGCTTGGTGGCGCAGCCTGGCTAAGCAGACCAAAGCAAAAAAGCCCCGTAGCTTATTCAGCTACGGGGCTTTTTCTATGTAATGGCGGAGAGATAGGGATTCGAACCCTAGGTACCGGTGAAGGTACAACGGATTTCGAATCCGTCCCATTCGGCCACTCTGGCATCTCTCCAACGGCGCGCATCATAACAGTGTGTTTCGCGGAAGCAAACCCCAAAAGCGATTTTTTTCCGTGCTATCAGATGCTTGCGTCGATTAAAGCGGTACGCCGAGACGATTGGCGACTTCTTCGTAGGCTTCGATGACGTCACCGAGGCCCTGGCGGAAGCGGTCTTTGTCCATCTTCTTCTTGGTGTCTTTGTCCCACAGGCGGCAGCCGTCCGGGCTGAATTCGTCGCCCAGGACGATGGAGCCGTCGTGGAATACGCCAAATTCCAGTTTGAAGTCGACCAGCAGCAGGCCGGCGTCGTCGAACAGCTTGGTCAGCACGTCGTTGACCTTAAGGGACAACTCCTTCATGCGCGCCAGTTGCTCAGTGGTGCCCCAGCCGAACGCCACGACGTGGGATTCGTTGATGAACGGGTCGCCCTTGGCGTCGTCCTTCAGGAACAGTTCGAAGGTGTAGGGGTTGAGCTTGAGGCCTTCTTCCACGCCCAAGCGCTTGACCAGGCTGCCGGCGGCGTAGTTACGCACGACGCATTCGACCGGGATCATGTCCAGCTTCTTCACCAGGCACTCGTTGTCGCCCAGCAGTTTGTCGAATTGGGTCGGGATGCCGGCCGCTTCGAGTTTCTGCATGATGAAGGCGTTGAACTTGTTGTTCACCATGCCTTTGCGATCAAGTTGTTCGATGCGCTTGCCGTCGAACGCCGAGGTGTCGTTGCGAAACAGCAGGATCAGGCGGTTGGCGTCGTCGGTCTTGTACACCGACTTGGCTTTGCCGCGGTAGAGTTCTTCACGTTTTTCCATGATGGGCTCCGCTTTGAGTGAGGTGGGCTAGGCGATGTGTCGCCAGTCGAGCCCTGAATCTTGATCGGCCAGTTGCAGCCAGTCCGGGTCGCACCCGAGGGTGTCGACAAAACATTGCCGGGCAAGCGTCGGCAGGTTGTTCTTGCTGCTCAAGTGGGCCAGGACCAAGTGTTGCAGGTCTTGCCAGCCCAACTCATACACCAGGTACGCCGCCTGGTGGTTGTTCAAATGTCCCAGCTCGCCGCCCACCCGTTGCTTGAGAAAGTACGGGTAATGACCACGAGCCAGCAGATCTCGGCAGTGGTTGGACTCGATCATCAATGCATCGAGGTTGCGGTAACCGTCCAGCACCTTGGAGCAGTAGGAACCCAGGTCGGTGAGCACGCCGAAACGCCGCTCACCGTCACTGAATACGTACTGCGTCGGCTCCTGGGCGTCGTGCGCTACGGCAATCACATCGATGCTCAACGCACCAATCTGCAGCTGCTCGCCACCGGCCAGGAAACCTGCGGGTTCTATGGGTTTGCGCATCCCGCGCAGAGTGCCACGACTCAGGTACACCGGAAGATTGTAGCGCCGAGACAGCAAACCCACGCCATGCACGTGGTCGGCATGTTCGTGGGTCACTAAAATCGCGCTCAGCTGCGTGGGGTGAACCCCCAGGCGCAGCAGGCGCCGCTCGGTTTCTTTTAACGAGAAACCACAATCCACCAGCACGTACGTATCGTCGTGGGCGACCAGCGTGCCGTTCCCTTGGCTACCGCTGCCGAGAACGGCAAAACGCATCGGATCAGCCCAAGTTGTCCTGAATCACGCCCAACACTTTGCGCGCCGTTTCTGCTGGCGCAACGGTGTTGATGTTTTTCTCGACGGTGACTTGTACGCTTTCGCCAACCTTGCTCAAACGAACTTGGTAACGCTCGGCACGGGTTTCGATCTCTTCCTTGGTCGGCTTGCTGCCGAACAGTTTGCCGAAGAAACCTGGCTCGTCGTCTTTCTTCTCGGCCTTTTCAGCCACGTTGATGTAGTAAAGGCCCAGGCTGCGGTTGATGTCTTCAACGCGCCAAGGGCCCTGCTCCAACGCGCGACCAACACTGGCCCAGGCACGGTCGAGGTCTTCACCCAGGTTCAGCACCACGTTGCCGCTGCCGTCTTCGGTGAGGCTGACGCGGTTAGGCGTGTCGTAATCACGTGCGGCGAGCAGGGAAACCGAACCGCCCTTCTCGGAGATACGGCTCATGCTGGCCAGCATCTCGTCGACCAGCGCGGCATCAACGCCCATGTTGACCGAACGCGGAGTGAAGTCGACGTTGGCGGTGCTGCCGGCAGGACGCTCGGCGCTGACCACGTAGACTTCACTGGTATTGCGCTGCACGCCAGGCTCGATGCGCACACGCACACGGGCTTCGCTGTCAGCCGCTACGCCACTGGCCTGCAGGCGCTGGGCCATGTTGGCGGACAGTTCGCTGCTGCGCTGCCAGGCAGTGGTGAACTCACCGGTCTGCGGGCGTTGCTGGTCCAGGCGGAAACCGTTGTCCTGGAAGAACTGCACTGCCACAGGCCAGACTTCGGCGGGTGGACGTTGAGCGATGATCCAGCGGTTGTCGCCGCTCTTTTGCAGGCTGTAGTCGCTGGCGTCCGCCACGGCCGAGATCGGCTGTGGACGTGGCACCACGAACTCACCTTTAGTGGTGTCGTCGGCCACGTTACGCGGAATAGGCAGCAACGGGTCAAGGCGCTTGGCGACATTGACGTCCGGCGGCAGCTGCATCGGTTTGGTTGCTTGTGCTTCCAGGTAATCGCTGCCGCGGTCACGGAAGTAGCCTTCCGGGCCCCAAATCCAACCGCAGCCACTGGTGCTGGAGATAATCAAGGCAAGTGCGGAAAGTCCGGCCAATCGCTTCATGCGTAGTGCTTCCTCAATTAAACCAGGACGCCGGACTGGCGCAGGGCCTGTCGCAGCGGTTCGTGACAGGCTTCGCTGAGCCGGGTGAGCGGCAGACGGATACCGTCCGGCATCAAGCCCATCTCAAACAGTGCCCATTTCACGGGAATAGGGTTGGATTCAATAAACAGTGTCTTGTTGAGCGGCATCAGCTTCTCGTGGATCGCGCGGGCGGTCACGGCGTCACCGGCGATAGCGGCGGCGCACAGTTCGCTCATGGCGCGCGGTGCAACGTTGGCGGTCACCGAGATGTTGCCTTTGCCACCCAGCAGGATCAGCTCGACAGCCGTGGCGTCGTCACCGGAATACAGCAGGAAGTCGCTGCTCACGCCGGCCAGGATGTCCTTGGCGCGTTGCAGGTCGCCGGTGGCTTCCTTGATACCGATGATGTTCGGCACCGTGGACAGGCGAATCACGGTCTCAGCCTTCATGTCGCAGGCAGTGCGGCCGGGAACGTTGTAGAGGATCTGCGGGATATCAACGGCTTCGGCAATGGTGCGAAAGTGCTGGTACAGGCCTTCCTGGGTCGGCTTGTTGTAGTACGGGGTCACCAGCAGGCAGGCATCGGCGCCGGCCTTCTTGGCGTTTTTGGTCAGCTCGATCGCTTCACGCGTCGAGTTGGCGCCCGTACCGGCGATCACGGCGATACGGCCCGCGACGCGCTTGACCACGAATTCGATCACCTGGATGTGTTCTTCCACATCCAGTGTGGCCGATTCACCCGTGGTGCCGACCGCCACAATGGCGTTGGTGCCCTCTTGCAGGTGGAAGTCCACCAGTTTGCCCAGGCTATCCCAGTCGAGATGACCTTGTGCATCCATGGGTGTGACCAGTGCCACCATACTGCCCGCAATCATGCAACCGCTCCTGCCGGAAAAAGAGAGCCGTAATGGTACTGGCGCCAAGATGCTTGTACAAGCGAAGTACCGCCTGAGGATGCGTTCTGGGGCAACTAAACGACGGGCAATGCCATCATTGAGCCAAAGCATGGCTTGAAGCACGCTGAAATCAGACTGATCACGCAATGAAAACGCCACCTCCTATCCCTTGGCGACGGTTTTCGCTACCCTTCATCCTTTGATCGATACAGCCCTCACCGTATCGACCGCTCATCGTTTTAGGAAGGCTGCATGTCCACCCCCACAGTTCGCGAACAATTCCTTGTTATCAGTGCCCTTGGCGCCAACCCCATGGAGCTGACTAACGTCCTGTGCCGCGCCAGCCATGAAAACCGCTGCGCCGTCGTAACCTCCCGCCTCACACGCCATGGCGAATGCAGTGCGCTGGTGCTGCAGATTTCCGGTACCTGGGACGCCCTGGCGCGCCTGGAGACCGGCCTGCCGGGCCTGGCCAAGAAGCACGATTTCACCGTCAATGTGGTCCGCAGTGCCGCACTCGAGAACCGTCCACAGGCCCTGCCTTATGTGGCGTATGTCAGCTCGGCCTACCGCTCGGACATCGTCAACGAGCTGTGCCAGTTCTTTATCGACCACAACGTCGAGCTGGAAAACCTGACCTGCGACACCTATCAAGCGCCACAAACCGGCGGCACCATGCTCAACGCCACGTTCACCGTGACCTTGCCGGCCGGCGTGCAGATCAGCTGGCTGCGTGACCAATTCCTGGATTTCGCCGATGCCCTGAACCTCGACGCGTTGATCGAGCCATGGCGCCCACAGAACCCAATGTAAGGAAGTACTCATGCCGGTAGCCATCGACAAACCCGTGGCCGACTTCGAAGCTCAGGCCACCAGCGGCCAGACGTTCAGCCTCGCCGCCCTCAAGGGCAAGCAAGTGGTGATCTACTTCTACCCTAAGGACAGCACCCCGGGCTGCACGACCGAAGGCCAGGGTTTTCGCGACCAATATGCTGATTTCAAGGCCGCCAACACCGAGGTGTTTGGCGTGTCGCGCGACAGCGTGAAGTCCCACGAAAACTTCAAGGGCAAGCAGGAATTCCCCTTCGAGCTGATCAGCGACAAGGACGAAGCAGTTTGCCAGCTGTTTGATGTGATCAAGTTGAAGAAGCTGTACGGCAAGGAATACCTGGGCGTGGATCGCAGCACCTTCCTGATCGACAAGGATGGCGTGCTGCGTCAGGAATGGCGCGGCGTGAAAGTACCAGGGCATGTGGATGCCGTTTTGGCGGCGGCGCAGGCGTTGAACAAGGCTTGAATCTTTGGGGCGAACACTGGGTGTTCGCCCCAATCGTTACAACAAAGGCGCAACCACCGGTTCTTGCCGCGGCCATGCATCCAGTACGGCCTTGAACAACGTCGCCAACGGGATCGCAAAGAACACGCCCCAAAACCCCCACAACCCACCAAACAACAACACTGCACAGATGATCGCTACCGGGTGCAGGTTGACGGCCTCCGAGAACAGCAGCGGCACCAGCACGTTACCGTCCAGGGTCTGGATAATGCCGTACACCGCCATCAGGTAGATGAACTGGTCACTCCAGCCCCATTGAAACAATGCGATCAGCATCACCGGCACCGTCACCACCACCGCGCCGACATACGGCACCACCACCGACACCCCCACCAGCAACGCCAGCAGTGCCGCGTAGTTCAGCCCCAGCGCCACAAACGCGATGTAGGTAACGCCCCCGCAGATAACAATCTCGATGACCTTGCCGCGGATGTAATTAGCGATCTGCCGGTTCATTTCCTCAGCCACGCGAGTGATCAACGCGCGCTCACGCGGTAGATACCCGCTGACCCAGCGACCAATCATTGCGCGGTCCTTGAGGAAGAAGAACACCAGGATCGGCACCAGCACCAGGTAGATCATGATGTTGACCAGCAGCGGCAAGCTGGAGAGGGAAAAGGTCAGCGCCCATTGCCCGAATTTTCCGATCTCGCCGCGCGCCACTTCGATGGCCTGCAGCACCTGCTCATCCGACACCAAGTGCGGGTAGCGTTCCGGCAACAGCAGCAACAGCGATTGCCACTTGGCGAGCATGCCCGGCAGCTCGTTGAACAGGGTGATCAACTGATGCCACAGTAACGGCAGCAGCACCACGATGAACACCACCAACAGCCCCATGAACAAGGCAAACACCAGCCCCACCGCCACCCCGCCCGGCAAGCGCAAACGCTCCAGGGTGGTGACTAGGCCTTGCATCAGGTACGCCAACACCATCCCTGCCAGCACCGGTGCCAACATGCCACCTAAGGTGAGCACGGCGGTAAAGGCCAGGAACAGCAGGACCGCCAGCACCACGGCCTCTTCATCGGAGAAGTAGCGCTGAATCCAGTCTCGTAACACTTTGAACATCAATCAACCTCGGGTGATGGGGGCAAACGGTTCAGGCCTTGCGCAACCAATAGCGGTACACGCCGGCGGCGTCTTCTTCGTGCAACAAGGTGTGGCCGGCCAACTTGGCAAACGTACGGAAATCACGCTGGGAGCCTGCGTCCGTGGCGATCACCTTGAGTACTGCACCGCTGGCCAATCGATTGAGTTCCAGCTTGGCCTTGAGCAACGGCAACGGGCAATTGAGGCCGCTGGCATCGAGTTCGGCATCAAAGGCTACAGCGTCGGTCATGGTTTTACTCCGGGCAAGCGTTTAGGGTGCTTAGAATATCTGGTCCGAAGCTCAGTGTCCGGCTACAGTAACCTCTTTGTCGAAAGGCTCTGTGCATGACTTTTTTGCGCCCCACCCTGCTGACGCTGGCTTGCCTGCTGGCCTCTCCAGGCTTCGCGGACGACCTGCCGTCACTTGGCGACGCCAGTTCTGCCATTGTCTCGCCACAACAGGAATATCAGTTGGGCCGCGCATGGCTGGCCTATCTGCGCGGCCAGGTCTCGCAACTCAATGACCCGCAGCTCAAGGATTACGTCGAAACCAGCGTTTACAAGCTGGTGGAGACCAGCCAGGTCAATGACCGGCGCCTGGAGTTCATCCTGATCAACAGCCCGCAACTCAACGCCTTTGCCGCCCCTGGCGGGATTGTCGGGGTCAACGGCGGCCTGTTCCTCAATGCCCAGACCGAAGGCGAATATGCCTCGGTACTCGCCCACGAATTGGCTCACTTGTCCCAGCGCCACTTTGCCCGCGGTGTGGAAGCGCAGTCACGCATGCAGATCCCGATGATGGCCGCTTTGCTCGGCGGCATTATCGCTGCGGCAGCGGGTGCAGGTGATGCCGGTATTGCCGCGATTGCCGGCAGCCAAGCAGCGGCCATTCAGGAGCAACGCCGGTTCTCGCGCCAGAACGAACAGGAGGCTGACCGTATCGGCATCCTCAATCTGGAAAAAGCCGGTTACGACCCCCGCTCCATGCCGACCATGTTCGAGCGGCTGATGCGCCAATACCGTTTTGACGCCAAACCGCCGGAATTCCTGCTGACTCACCCAGTCACCGAATCACGGATCGCCGACACCCGTAACCGCGCCGAGCAAGCCAAAACCGGCGGCAAGGAAGACAGCCTGCGTTATCAACTGATTCGCGCGCGGGTACAGTTGCAATACGAAGATACGCCGGGCCTGGCTGCCAAGCGCTTCCAGGCACAACTGGATGAGAACCCGAAAAACGATGTGGCGCGCTACGGCCTGGCCATCGCCCAGATCAAGGGCACCCAGCTCAAGGAAGCACGGGAAACCCTGGCGCCGCTGCTGGCCAAGGCACCCAACGACATCATTTACAACCTGGCGCAGATCGAGCTGGACATCACCAACAACCGCTTGCCAGATGCGCAGCAACGCACTGACCGGATGCTGACCCAATACCCCGGCAACTATCCGCTGAATCAGGTACGCGTGGACTTGCTGCTCAAGCAGAACCGTACCACCGATGCGGAGAAGGCCTTGGATGCGTTGCTCAAGTCCCGTCCTGATGATCCGGACGTCTGGTACCAGGTCGCCGAGACACGCGGACTGTCCGGCAACATCATCGGCTTGCATCAAGCCCGCGCCGAGTACTTTGCATTGGTAGGCGACTTCCAGCAGGCCATTCAGCAACTGGACTTCGCCAAGCGCCGCGCCGGCAACAACTTCCCGCTGTCCTCGCGTATCGACGCACGCCAGCGTGAGCTGATCGAACAGGAACGCTTGGTAAAAGGGATGATGAGCTAAACCCGCCGCCCACAAAAAAGCCCCGCTTTCGCGGGGCTTTTTATTGTTCTAGCGGATTACTCGGCCAGCTTGAAGGTGATGAAGCTTGCACGCCCTTGACGCAACACGCGCATCGATACCGAACGGTTCTTCGGCAGCGCCTTGGCGATGTCGGTGAACTGCTTGGTGGTGTCGATGGCCTGATTGTTCAGGTGGGTGATGACATCACCTGGCTGCAGGCCAATCAAGGAGGCAGGGCCGTCCTGCACTTCCTTGATCACTACGCCACTTTTAAGGTCAAAGGCTTTCTTTTGCTCATCCGTCAGCTCGGCTACGGCGATGCCCAGGCGATTGCTGCTGCGCTCGGCGCCCGGCTTGGTGTTGCCCAGGGCATCCAGGGTGGCGCCCTCTTCCGGAATTGCGCCTACGGTCAGCTCAACGGTCTGGCGCTTGCCTTCACGAATCACTTCCAGCTTGGCTTTGCTACCGGCCTTGAGTGCACCTACCAAATGCGGCAGGTCAGCCGACATGATGATCGGCTGGCCATTCATGCTCAGGATCACGTCGCCTACTTGCAGGCCACCTTTGGCAGCCGGGCCGTCACCCTGGATCTGCGCGACAAGGGCACCGGCCGGCTTATCAAGACCGAAGGACTCAGCCAGATCTTTGTTCACTTCCTGGATCACTACGCCCAACCAGCCACGGCTGACTTTGCCACCGCTTTTGAGCTGGTTGGAAACATCCATGGCCACGTCGATCGGGATGGCGAAGGACACGCCCATGAAGCCACCGGAACGGGTATAGATCTGCGAGTTGATCCCGACCACTTCGCCCGCCAGGTTGAACAGCGGACCACCGGAGTTACCCGGGTTGATCGGCACGTCAGTCTGGATGAACGGCACGTAGTTTTCATTTGGCAGGCTACGGCCGATGGCGCTGACAATGCCCTGGGTGACGGTATGGTCGAAGCCGAACGGTGAACCGATCGCCACTACCCATTGCCCGGCTTTCAGGTCCTGGGATTTACCCAGTTTCAGCACCGGTAGATCTTTGCCTTCGATTTTCAACAAGGCCACGTCGGAACGCGGATCGGTGCCAACCAGCTTGGCTTTAAGCTCACTGCGATCAGCCAGACGAACGAGGATCTCGTCAGCGTCGGCAATCACGTGGTTGTTAGTCAGGATGTAGCCGTCCGGAGAAATGATGAAGCCCGAGCCCAAGGACTGCGCTTCACGCTGACCTCCACCGCCCCGAGGGGAGCGCGGTTGCGGCATGCCGCGCTCGAAGAACTCGCGCAGCATGGGCGGCAAGCCCTCAAGGTCCGGCATCTGCTGGTTCGAGACCTTGCGATCCGGCAGTTTTTGCGTGGTACTGATGTTCACCACGGCAGGCGAGGCCTGCTCCACCAGTTGGGTGAAGTCAGGCAGCTCGGCCGCTTGCGCGGGCAGGGCCTGACCCAGCACCAGCACCGTGGCGACTATGGATAGGTAAGACTTCAAACGTGGTATCGACATACAGCTCCCGTTACGACGAGCAGGGTTGAGCGACAGGGTTCAAGAAACGCCGAAAACTGCGACCGACATCTTTGTTCCGCGAACAAAACAAGGCCAGGGCCGGCAGGCCCTGACCTATAAAAAATATGGGGATTTTTTGCAAGTGAAAATACTGATCCAGAGATTTCATACTCTCAGCACCCAACCAAGCTTAGGCGCAGATTGAAAGACCAGGATGAACATAGGATTAACAATTCACGGCTTGGTGGCTGTCTTTTCGCCACGTACCGACAGCGCAATGCGCTCGGCGGTGCCGATGGGGATTTCGCCGACGACCGTCACCACTACTTCGCCATCGACTGTGTTCAGGCGACGGGATACAGCAACGGTTGGGCCTAGCTGGGTGCGCGTTTCACTTACGCTCGCGCCGTCGGTTGACTCGAGAAACACAGAAAAACGTGCAAGCCCGTCGTCATACATCAGGCTGTCGACGGTAGATTGGGTCTGGGTATCTCTACGCGCAATGCTGCTGGTGAGCTGGAAGCCAGGAGGCAACCAATCCAGGTGCCACGCATGGGTGGCGGGCACTTCAGGCGCTTTGTTCTTGGAGGTGGCTAAAGGCGCGCACTCGCTAGTGGGCTGCAAGTCACGATCGGAGGGGGACGGCGAAGTGTTCAGTCGCGTGAACTGGAAACGCTCCAACAGCTGGCCCTGATCATTGAGCAACAAGGATTTGAGCGGCAGCGCGGTTTCACGATCCAGGTGCAACTCAAAGCCATACCTGTACTGGTCACGCGGCGTGATCGCCACAATCACCGCATTACGACCGGCCACGCGCGATTTGCCAATGACGGCCAGTTCATAGAATTGAGTGAGTTTTTGCGGGTCAAGTGCGCGCGACGGCGCATCAGGGGAATTACCAAGGCCTGCGATCAACGTGCCACTGACACATTGCGTGCGGCCATCTACGCGCACGACTTCCTGGGCCGACCCATCGAGCTGCAAAAGCCGCTCTCGGACCTGACCATCCTGGACACGATGCCAGATGTCATGGGTAGAAAAACTGCCATTACGTTCGTAGACAAACGTACCTTGAAAGCTTTGCTGCTGCTCTGCACGCCCAAGTCGAGTAAGCCAGTCTTGGGCTTCATCGGCATGGGCGGGGAGTGCAAACCAGCCACTGAGCAAAAGCGTAAGGAGCGGTATGGCGCGCATAGAGCCCCTTAGCGGTTTAGCGGTTTTCCAGACTTGCTGCACGAGCGTATGGCAGAGCGCTTTCAGTCCCTTTCAAGGCCGATTCCTGTGCGTGTTGGCGCAGGTAACCTGGAAGACGCTGATCCTGCCAGCCGGATTGCCCTTGAAGTACACCGTTAGCCATAGGGCCGGTGGCATCGGAGCTTTCCTTGTAGCCGGCCAGTACGGCTGGACCTTTAACTTGCGGACCGGCCATGACCGGTTGCTGAGTCTGTTGGGCCAGCTCGGCACCCGCGATTTCGTCCTGGTTGTACAGGCGAACACCGGCCAGCACAGCAACGGTTACCGAAGCAGCGACTGCCAGACGACCCAGGCTACGCCATGGACCACGAGCAGCTTTTGCCGGAACGGCTTCATCAGCCAGCGCAGCAGAAACGGCCGCAGCAATATCCAGACGAGGGATTAAAAGATCCTTGTGCATCACCGCCCGAGCGACTTGGTAACGAGACCAGGTATCACGGGTTTCGGCATCATCAAATGCGTTAAGCACTCGACGAAGTTCCAGTTCATCCGCTTCGTTATCCATCACTGCGGACAGCGATTCCTGCAGGGCATCACGACTCATGGCGGTTCCTCTCTTGGCTGTCGCCGCTGTCTTTAGTTTTCCTGCAACAACGGTTGCAAGGCTTTATCGATGGCTTCCCGGGCCCGGAAAATCCGTGACCTTACAGTCCCCACCGGACACTGCATGACGCTCGCAATGTCTTCGTAACTCAGACCATCGAATTCACGTAAAGTTAACGCCGTACGTAAATCTTCTGGAAGTTGCTGAATTGTGCGATGAACGGTGCCTTCGATCTCGTCGCGCAGCAAAGCACGCTCCGGCGACTCGAGATCTTTGAGGCCGTGATCACCATCATAAAATTCTGCATCTTCTGAACTTACATCGCTATCCGGTGGGCGGCGGCCGCGAGACACCAGATAGTTCTTCGCCGTGTTGATGGCGATGCGATATAGCCACGTGTAAAACGCACTATCACCGCGAAAGTTACCAAGTGCACGGTACGCCTTGATAAAGGCTTCCTGTGCAACGTCCTGCGCTTCATGGGTGTCGTGCACAAACCGCACGATCAACCCGAGAATTTTGTGCTGGTATTTCAGCACTAGCAGATCAAATGCTCGCTTGTCGCCGCGTTGAACGCGCTCGACCAGCTGCTGATCCTCTTCCTGGGTTAGCATGAACACTCCTCGTTGTACTTGAAGGAGGCTTGCATAACTAAACGATCAGGCTTGCAAACATAGACTCGGACTTTTCGCAAAAGTTCTCCCCCTCAAAGCAAGTTTCCGGCGCGCACTGATTTGGCACACACGAAAAACGCAGCACGGGCAACGCCGGCTGCGCGAATAATCTTGTCGCCGGTTTTCTGACGCGTCCAATGCTCCCGACGGGCCAATAAACTCAACGTTTTCCCAGCTTTCGGGCAACCTGCTATTGAGTCGGGGCTTATGCAAAAAGTTCCCGCTTCAATAACCCGACGATTTTACCTCGCCGTGCGCCGTAATCTCACATTGCCACGAATGCCCGGCTATTGTGCCGCTCCCCCCCTCTATATACTAGTGGCCCGTGTGACCCTTTGATTCGCCGATCCAGGCGTCCTGTTTGCGCCACCCCTTTGGATCGCTTTTTGCGGAATCCTTCAAATGAGCCAACAGTTTCAACACGATGTCCTGGTGATCGGTAGTGGCGCGGCCGGCTTGAGCCTCGCACTGACTCTCCCCAACCACCTGCGCATTGCAGTGCTGAGCAAAGGTGACCTCGCCAACGGCTCGACATTCTGGGCACAAGGCGGCGTCGCAGCGGTACTCGATGACACCGACACGGTGCAATCCCACGTCGAAGACACCCTCAACGCCGGCGGCGGCCTGTGCAATGAAGACGCCGTGCGCTTCACCGTTGAGCATAGCCGCGAAGCCATCCAATGGCTGATCGACCAAGGTGTGCCGTTCACCCGCGACGAACACGCGGGCAGTGACGACGGTGGATTCGAATTCCACCTGACCCGTGAAGGCGGCCACAGCCATCGCCGCATCATCCACGCCGCCGACGCCACCGGCGCCGCGATCTTCAAGACTCTGCTCGACCAGGCCCGCCAACGCCCCAACATCGAGTTGCTCGAACAACGGGTAGCCGTCGACCTGATCACCGAAAAACGCCTGGGCCTGGACGGCGAACGCTGCCTCGGCGCCTACGTGCTCAACCGCGCCAGCGGCGAAGTCGACACCTACGGCGCGCGCTTCACCATTCTCGCTTCGGGCGGCGCAGCCAAGGTCTACCTCTACACCAGCAACCCCGACGGTGCCTGTGGTGATGGCATCGCGATGGCCTGGCGTTCGGGCTGCCGGGTGGCCAACCTGGAATTCAACCAGTTCCACCCCACGTGCCTGTATCACCCGCAGGCCAAGAGTTTCCTGATCACCGAAGCCCTGCGTGGTGAAGGCGCACACCTGAAACTGCCGAATGGCGAGCGCTTCATGCAACGCTTCGACCCACGCGCCGAACTGGCGCCACGGGATATCGTCGCCCGCGCCATCGACCACGAAATGAAGCGCCTGGGCATTGATTGCGTCTACTTGGACATCAGCCACAAACCCGAAGCCTTCATCAAGACCCACTTCCCCACCGTCTACGAGCGCTGCCTGGCGTTCAACATCGACATCACCAAAGGCCCGATCCCGGTGGTGCCGGCCGCGCACTACACCTGCGGTGGCGTGATGGTCGACCAACACGGCCGCACCGACGTGCCCGGCCTGTACGCGATCGGCGAAACCAGCTTCACCGGCCTGCACGGCGCTAACCGCATGGCCAGCAACTCGCTGCTCGAGTGCTTCGTCTACGCCCGTTCAGCCGCCGCCGACATCCTCGAGCAACTGCCACGCATCCCGGTACCCGCCGCCCTGCCCCGCTGGGACGCCAGCCAAGTTACCGATTCGGACGAAGACGTGATCATCGCCCACAACTGGGACGAGCTGCGCCGCTTCATGTGGGACTACGTGGGAATTGTGCGCACCAACAAGCGCCTGCAACGCGCTCAACACCGCGTGCGGTTGCTGCTGGACGAGATCGACGAGTTCTACAGCAACTACAAAGTCAGCCGCGACTTGATCGAATTGCGCAATTTGGCCCAAGTGGCGGAACTGATGATTCGCTCAGCCATGGAGCGCAAAGAAAGCCGAGGCCTGCATTACACCCTCGACTACCCGCAGATGCTGCCCGAGGCCCGCGACACTATCCTGGTGCCAACCACCTACGGCGGCTGAACTTCAAACGCACCCGCAGGCGCCGATGCACATCGCCAGCCTGCGAATCCCTCGGCACGCAAATCGACCGCACCCACCACGCGCCCGGCACCCGGTAGCGCAGGACCACGATCAACGGTAATGCCAGGCTGTCTGGACGCAGCTGCACACTGTGCCAACCGCGCTCATTGCTGAATAACTGCCAGCCGTCTTCGTCGCGGCGCAGGCCGCGAATCGACGAACGGTGGGTCAACAGAATATGCCGAGGTAACACCCAGGCGGCATGAGCCAGGCACAACAGCAGGCCAAGGCTTGCAAAAGGCAACGCGATAACGAGCAAGGCACCCAGTGCGAACAGCTGGGCAAGCAGATACGCCGCCAGCAGCAGCCGAGAGGCCTGCCAGCGGCATTCGAAGCGATTACTTAGGCTGGACACGGTCCAGAATCTTGCGAACCATGCGCTGCAGCTCCGGATCCTCAGATTCGGCGCGTTCCATGAACCAGCCGAACATGTCCTGGTCTTCGCAAGTCAGCAGCCGCTCGTAGAGTTTGCGATCCACCTCATTGAGCGTCTTGTACACCTCTCGGGTGAAAGGCACCAACAACACATCCAACTCGAGCATGCCACGACGGCTGTGCCAGTAGAGGCGATTGATTTCTACTTCTTCGACCATGGAGCGCTCCTCAAATAGTGCGCAAGTATACAGCCCCGACGGCAGCGGACCAGTCGGCGTTGGTCGCCCCCTACGGAAACTATCCATTTGCCGGGCGCCCCTCTATGATGCACCCATGACTTTTTGACCTGCGATGACCCATGGCCGACTCTGCTTTTTTCTGCCCCCTGTCCCACGAAGGCGTTCTCGCCGTCCGCGGCGCCGACGCTGCCAAGTTCCTGCAGGGGCAACTGACCTGCAACCTCAATTACCTGAGTGACACCCAGGCCAGCCTCGGCGCGCGCTGCACGCAAAAAGGGCGCATGCAGTCGAGTTTTCGCATCCTGCTGCAAGGTGATGGCGTGCTCCTGGCCATGGCCACCGAACTGCTCGAGCCGCAACTGGCTGACCTGAAAAAATACGCGGTGTTCTCCAAGTCCAAACTCACCGACGAAAGCACCGCCTGGGCGCGTTTCGGCCTGGCGAATGCAGATCAAACCCTGGCCGCCCTCGGCCTTGAACTGCCTGCCGAGACCGACAGCGTAGCGCGCACCGAAGCGTTGATCGCCCTCCGCGTCTCCCCCGGGCGTGCCGAACTCTGGGTGCCCGCCGAACAAGCCGAAGCATTGCGCAACCAATTGGCTGCACAGCTGCAACAAGCTGACTTGAATGACTGGCTGCTCGGCCAGATCCGCGCCGGCATCGGCCAGGTCATGCCCCAGACCCGCGAACTGTTCATCCCACAGATGCTCAACCTGCAGGCCGTCGGCGGCGTCAGCTTCAAGAAAGGCTGCTACACCGGCCAGGAAATCGTCGCGCGCATGCAGTACCTGGGCAAGCTCAAGCGTCGCCTGTATCGCCTGCGCCTCGACGGCGCGGAATTGCCCGAGCCAGGCACCCCGCTGTTCGCGCCCAGCCACAACAGCGCCATCGGTGAAGTGGTGATAGCAGCAAAAGCTGACCAATCCGTTGAACTTCTGGCCGTGTTGCAAGCCGAAGCTGCTGACAGTGGCGATGTGCACTTAGGCACCCTGGAAGGCCCCGGCTTGCAACTGCTCGATCTGCCTTACCAACTGGATCGCGATCAAGAGATCCAGCGTTAATCGCCATACCTTTTTGCAACACCCTAGAGAGCATGAATGAACAAGCTGGCGGAAAAAGTCCAACAGGCTTTAGTGACGGCCATCGACAACGATGACCTGGTTCTGCCGACATTACCGGAAGTGGCCCTGAAGATACGTCAGGCCGCCGAAGACCCGGAGATCAGCATCGGCCACCTGAGTAAAGTGATCAGTCGCGATACCGCCCTGTCGGCGCGCCTGATCAAAGTGGTCAACAGCCCGCTGCTGCGCGCGACCCAGGAAGTCACCGACCTGCACACCGCCATCACCCGGCTGGGCACCAATTACAGTAGTAACTTGGCCATCGGCCTGGTGATGGAACAAATCTTCCACGCGCGCTCCGAAGTCGTCGAACTGAAAATGCGCGAAGTGTGGCGCCGCAGCCTGGAAGTGGCGGGCGTGAGTTATGCCTTGTGCCGCAGCCACAGCCATCTCAAGCCGGACCAAGCGGCCCTCGGCGGGTTGGTGCATCAGATAGGCGTGCTACCGATCCTCACTTATGCCGAAGACCATTACGAACTGCTCTCCGACCCGGTCAGCCTCAACCATGTGATCGAGAGCATTCATCCATTGCTGGGCGACAAGCTGCTGGGTGGCTGGGATTTCCCGGAGATGCTGGCGAAGCTGCCGGGGCAATACCTGGACCTGGAGCGGGACTCCGCGAGCCTGGACTACATCGACCTGGTGCAAGTTGCCGTGCTGTACTGCCACCGAGACACCGATCATCCGCTGGCGAACGTGGCGGTTTCAAACCTGCCGGCAATCAAGAAACTGCGTATCGACCCTTACAGCGATGCCCTGCGCGCCGAGTTGGATGAAGCGCGCTCGATGTTCTACTGATCAACCCGCGATAAAACTCACGCGCACCTTCAGCCCCGCCGACTCACCATCATGCAGACTGATCTGCGCCAAGTGCGCGCGGCAGATCTCACCGACAATCGCCAACCCCAACCCCGAGCCCATGCCCTGCTGGCTGCGGCGATAGAAACGCTCAAATACCCGGTCCCGCTCATCCAGCGGGATGCCCGGGCCATCATCTTCCACTTCCAGGATCGCGGGCGCCGTAACCCGCAGGATCACATTGCCACCCGGTGGCGTGTGGGCCAGCGCGTTATCGACCAGGTTACTCAACAACTCATTCAATAAAGTCGGCTCGCCGCGCAGCCACACCGGCTCGTCTGCCTCCAACGCCAGGGCGACACCGCGAGCGTGGGCCAGCGGCGCCATGGCCATGCCCAACTCGCGCGCCAACTGGCTGAGGTCGAGCAATTGCGCACCGCCTTCGGCAATCGCCCGCGCGCCGTTTTCAATGCGCGCCAACGACAGTAACTGGTTGGCCAGGTGGGTCAGGCGGTCGGTGCCTTGGGCGGCGGTTTCCAGGGTGCTACGCCACGTCTGCGGGGCGTCGCTGCGCAGGCCCAGCTCCAAGCGAGCCTTGAGCGCGGCCAGCGGGGTGCGCAGTTCGTGGGCGGCGTCGGCGATAAACTGCGCCTGACGTTCGAACTGGCCGCGCAGGCGCTCGGTGAAGTGATTGAGGGAGCGCACCAGCGGGCCGAACTCATCCTGCACCTCCACCAGCGGCAACGGCCGCAAGTCGTCGGGCTGGCGCTCTTCCACCGCCGTGCGCAGGCGCTCGAGCGGGCGCAACGCCGCGCTCACGGCAAACCACACCAGCATCAACGCGCCGACCGCCAACATCCCAAGGCGCAGCAAGGTGTCGGCCATCAGGCTGCGGGCCATGCTCTCGCGCGCTTCATCGGTTTCCGCGACGCGAATCTCTGCCATGCCATTCATGTTCGGTTCGGAGACAGCCTTGAGCAGGCTGACCACACGGACAGGCTGGCCTTGAAACGTGGCGTTATAAAACCGCGCCAACGCGGGGTAATCGTCAGTACGCGGCGTGCCGGGAGGCGGACCGGGTAGGTTTTCGTAGCCGGAGATCAGCTTCTGATCAATATCGTTGACCTGATAATAGATACGGCCTGCGCTGTCGTAGGCAAAAGTGTCCAGTGCCACATACGGCACATTCGCACTCAGGGTGCCATCCACTTGGGTCAACCCGGCAGCGATAGTGCGCGCCGAGGCCAGCAAGGTGCGGTCATAGGCAGTGTCGGCGGCTTCGCGACCATTCCAGTAAGCACTCATGCCGCTGGCAAGCATCAACACCACCAGCAACAGCGCCAGGTTCCACAGCAGGCGCCAGCGCAAGCTGCTGGGCTTATGCATCGCGGGCTTCCAGCAGGTAGCCGAGGCCGCGGAAGGTCACGATAGCGATGGGCTGGCCGTCGAGTTTCTTGCGTAAACGGTGCACATAGATTTCGATGGCGTCGGGGCTGGCCTCTTCATCCAGGCCAAATACCTGGGAGGCCAATTGCTCCTTGCTCATCACGCGGCCTGGACGGGCAATCAGCGCTTCAAGCACCGCTTGCTCGCGGGAGGTCAAGGTCAACAGTTCGCCGCCCACCGTGAAACGCCGGGTATCCAAGTCATACACCAGCACGCCGCACGCCTGCTGGCGCTCGCCACCCAATACACTGCGGCGCAACAGCGCCTTGACCCGCGCCTCCAACTCGGTCAGTTCAAACGGCTTGGCCAGGTAGTCATCGGCGCCCAGGTTCAGGCCATGCACGCGGTCCTTCACATCACTGCGCGCCGTCAGCATTAACACAGGCAGATTTTTCCCACGCGCCCGCAGACGCGCCAATACCTCGAAACCGTCCATGCGCGGCAGCCCCACATCGAGGATGACCACCGCGTATTCCTCACTGTTCAAGGCCAGGTCCGCGGCCACCCCATCGTGCAGCACGTCGACGGTCAAACCCGTGCTCTTGAGCGCCTGGGCGACACTTTCGGCGAGTTGCAAATGGTCTTCAACCAGGAGAACACGCATGGATTTTCACCTCATTCGGGCATGGTCGACGCCACGCTTTGGCGGGCAGTTTACAGGCGCCACCTGCCCTGTGAAGCCCGAAAACACTGAAATGCAACTGAAAGGTTAGTGAAAGGTTCGCCCTTTAGCATCCAGATACGGTGGGTAATTCCCGCCGAGCTACCTGATCCGTAGCGCCAGAAAAACGCCTAGACGCGTTTTCGCCAAAATAAGAACAATAACGGAGTACACAACGATGCTGTCGACACAGCCCCAGGCTTGCCCGCCTGTTCGTTTTTCTCGCCTTACCCAGACCGCCCTTGCCAGTGCCACTGCCCTTGCCGGCTTTTCGCCGCTGAGCCAGGCTGCCTTCTTCGAAGACAGTAGCGCGACCCTGGAAACCCGCAACATGTACTTCAACCGCGACTTTCGCGACGGCACCAGCGCGCAGCAGTCCAAGCGCGACGAATGGGCCCAGGGCTTTATGCTCAACCTGCAATCGGGCTACACCGACGGCACCGTCGGCTTTGGCGTGGATGCATTGGGCATGCTCGGGGTCAAGCTCGACTCCAGCCCCGACCGCACCGGCAGCGGCCTGTTGCCCACCGACAACGGTCGGGCCGTGGATGAATACTCCAAACTCGGCCTGACCGGCAAAGTGAAAATCTCCGCCACCGAGCTGAAGATCGGTGCGCTGATCCCCGAATTGCCGATCCTCAAGCCCAACGACGGCCGCATCCTGCCGCAAACCTTCAACGG
Source organism: Pseudomonas sp. ArH3a (assembly GCF_022648765.1). Classification (NCBI taxonomy): domain Bacteria; kingdom Pseudomonadati; phylum Pseudomonadota; class Gammaproteobacteria; order Pseudomonadales; family Pseudomonadaceae; genus Pseudomonas; species Pseudomonas sp. ArH3a. The sequence goes on along the minus strand of NZ_CP080330.1, from coordinate 1,994,916 downwards.
CGGGCTGCTGACGTCCAAAGAATTCAAGAACCTCGTGTTCACCGGTGGCCGCCTGGATAAAGCCAAGGACCGCGACTCTACCGACTACGAAGACATCGCCCTCAACAACAAGAACAGCCGTTTCATCAGCGGCGCTACCGGCAAGCACTTCAACTTCGGTGGCGTGGACTACAAGTTCGCCGACAAGATCACCGGCAGCTACCACTTCGCCCAGCTCGACGATGTCTACCGCCAGCACTTCCTGGGCCTGGTGGCCTCGCGCCCAATGGGCCCCGGCACCTTCGGCGCCGACCTGCGCCTGGCCATCAGTGATGACACCGGTGCAGCCCACGGCGGCCCTATCGACAACAAATCCCTCAACGGCCTGTTCAGCTATGCCCTCAATGGCCATAAGCTCAGCGCCGGCTACCAGCACATGTCCGGCGACAGCGCCTTTCCCTATGTGGATGGCGCTGACCCGTACCTGGTCAACTTCGTACAGATCAACGACTTCGCCGGCGCCGAAGAACGCTCCTGGCAGGCACGCTACGACTACGACTTCGCCAAACTGGGGATTCCCGGCCTGAGTTTTATGAGCCGTTACCTGTCGGGTGACAACATCAAGCTCAGGAACGGCGAGACCGGCAAGGAGTGGGAACGCAACAGCGAGATCCGCTATGTCGTGCAAAGTGGCACGTTCAAAGACGTAGCCCTGCGCCTGCGCAATGCCACGTACCGCTCCAACTATTCGGCACGTGACGCGGATGAAGTGCGTGTGCTGGTCAGTTACAGCCTCGCGCTCTGGTAATAAGTGCCGGGCAGTCACACCTAATAACAACAAAGACGGAGATAAAAATGACCTATTCACTGCGTAAATTGGCCCTCGCCGCCGGCTGCATGCTGTTCGCTGGCCAACTGATGGCCGCCGACGAACCCAAGCGCCCGGAATGCATCGCCCCGGCCTCGCCCGGCGGTGGTTTTGACCTGACCTGCAAACTGGCGCAAAGCGCGCTGGTCAACGAAAAGTTGCTGAGCAAACCGATGCGCGTGACCTACATGCCGGGCGGCGTGGGTGCGGTGGCGTATAACGCAGTGGTGGCGCAGCGCCCGGCAGACGCCGGCACCTTGGTGGCGTGGTCCAGTGGTTCGCTGTTGAACCTGGCCCAAGGCAAGTTCGGGCGCTTCGATGAAAGTGCCGTGCGTTGGTTGGCAGCCGTGGGCACCAGCTACGGTGCCATCGCCGTAAAAAGCGATTCGCCTTACAAAAACCTCGACGACCTAGTACAGGCGCTGAAGAAAGATCCGAGCAAAGTGGTCATCGGCTCCGGCGGCACCGTGGGCAGCCAGGACTGGATGCAAACCGCTCTGGTCGCCAAGGCTGCCGGCATCAATCCGCGCGACCTGCGCTATGTGGCACTGGAAGGCGGTGGTGAAATTGTCACCGCATTGATGGGCAACCATATCCAAGTGGGCAGTACCGACATCTCCGACTCCATGCCCCATATCCAGAGCGGCGACATGCGCTTACTCGCGGTGTTCTCCGAGGAGCGCCTGGACGAGCCGGAAATGAAGGATATTCCGACGGCGAAGGAGCAAGGCTACAACATCGTCTGGCCAGTGGTACGAGGCTTCTACCTCGGGCCAAAAGTCAGCGATGAAGACTACGCCTGGTGGAAAGCCGCCTTTGACAAGCTGCTGGCTTCCGAAGACTTCGCCAAGCTGCGCAACCAGCGCGAGCTGTTCCCGTTCGCCATGACCGGACCTGCGCTGGACACCTACGTGAAGAAACAGGTGGCTGACTACAAAGTGCTGGCCAAAGAATTCGGCCTGATCCAGTAATCGCCCCTTGTTCGCGCGGCCACGCCTCTGTGCATCAGGGGTGTGGCCCAGGAGTTTCCCATGCTCTTACAACGCATTTTTGCAGCCACGCTGCTGCTTGCCTGCGCCGGCCTGGCCTTGATGGCCTGGCCGTATCAGGCGGCATTTTCCTACGAGCCGGTCGGACCCCGTGCCTACCCGCTGTTGATGCTCGGCCTGATGAGCCTGGCACTGATCTATATGTTGTTTCGCCCTCAGCCCACCCAATACAAGGACGACGAACCACCGCTGGACCGAGCGACCCTGATCAAAATCGGCCTATGCGTGGCACTGCTACTGATATTTGCCGGCACCTTCGAGCCGCTGGGTTTCATTCTCAGCAGCATGCTGATCGGTATACCAATGGCTCGGCTATATGGCGGTCGCTGGTTGCCCAGCGTGGTGATTATCACGTTGATGAGCGTCGGTCTTTATCTGCTGTTTGATAAAGCCATGGACGTACCTCTGCCCCTCGGCCTGCTCGACGTTCTGGAGAACTGATATGGATACGCTTGGCTATTTGGGCCAGGGTTTCGGCGTTGCGCTGACCCCCTACAACCTGGTGACCGCATTGTGCGGCACCCTGATCGGTACCGTGGTCGGCCTGTTACCGGGCCTGGGGCCGATCAATGGCGTCGCGCTGTTGATCCCCATCGCCTTCGCGCTTGGGCTGCCGCCTGAGTCAGCCCTGATATTGTTGGCGGCCGTGTACCTGGGCTGTGAATACGGCGGCCGTATCAGTTCGATTCTGCTGAACATCCCGGGCGAAGCCTCGACAGTAATGACCACCCTCGACGGCTACCCGATGGCGCGTAAAGGCCTGGCGGGCGTGGCACTGTCGTTGTCAGCATGGAGTTCGTTCATCGGTGCACTCATCGCCACTTGCGGCATGGTGATGTTTGCTCCCCTGCTGGCTAAATGGGCGATTGCCTTTGGGCCTGCGGAATATTTCGTATTGATGGTGTTCGCGATTGTCTGCCTGGGCGGTATGGCCGGTGAGAAACCGCTGAAAACCTTTGTCGCCGCCTTGATCGGCCTTTTCCTGTCGGCGGTGGGTATCGACGCCAACAGCGGTGTGTACCGCTTTACCGGTGACAATATCCACCTGACCGACGGCATCCAATTTGTGGTGCTGGTCCTGGGCCTGTTTTCCATCAGCGAGATCCTGTTGCTGCTGGAAAAAACCCACCATGGCCAGGAAGCCGTCAAGGCCAGCGGGCGCATGATGTTCAACTTCAAGGAAGCAGCGTCGGTATTCGTAGTCAATATTCGCTGCGGCGTCCTGGGCTTCATCATGGGTGTGCTACCGGGCGCCGGCGCCACCCTGGCCAGCGCCGTGGCCTACATGACCGAGAAACGTATCGCCGGTGCCAGCGGCACCTTCGGCGAAGGTGACAAACGTGGCCTGGCCGCGCCGGAAACCGCCATCGGTGCTGCCGCCTGCGGCGCCCTCGTCCCCATGCTGACCCTCGGCGTACCCGGCTCAGGCACTACCGCGGTGATGATCGGCGCGCTGTCGCTGTACAACATTACCCCCGGCCCACTGCTGTTCCAACAACAGCCGGACATCGTCTGGGGCCTGATCGCTTCGTTGTTTATCGCCAACATCATGCTGGTGATCCTCAACATCCCGATGATCCGCATCTTCACGCGCATCCTTGCCGTGCCAAACTGGGCGCTGGTGCCGGTAATCGCCATCATCACCGCGATTGGGGTGTACGCGGTTCACGCCACCACCTTCGACCTGTTCCTGATGATTGGTATCGGCATCTTCGGTTACATCCTGCGCAAGCTGGACTTCCCGCTGTCGCCGGTGCTGCTGGGCTTTATCCTCGGCGGCCTGATGGAGCAGAACCTGCGCCGCGCGCTGTCGATTTCCAACGGCGCGCTGGAAATCCTGTGGTCCAGCCCAATCACCTTTGGTGTGTGGGTACTGACCGCAATCATGTTGCTTGTGCCGCTGCTGCGCATCTACCGCAAACGTGCCCTGCAGCGTCGCGCCGTGGCCGATGTCTGAGGTCACCTTTAAACAATGGTGGGCAACACCGCTGGTCGGCCTGGCCGGCGGTTACCTGGCCAGCCTCGTCGGCTGGCCTTTGCCGTATATGGTCGGCTCGTTGCTGGCGATCATCCTGGTGCGCTGCCTGACGCCATGGCAATTGGCCGAGATTCCCGGCGGACGCAAATGCGGCCAATGGGTAGTGGGCGTCGGCATCGGGCTGCACTTTACGCCGATGGTGATCGAGCAGGTGATGAGCCACTTCGGCCTGATCTTCTTCGGTGCGCTGATCACCAGCCTGTCGAGCATTGTCGGTGTGTGGTTGATGCGCCGCAGTGGCGAAGACCGCGCCACCGCGTTTTTCTCGAGCATGCCGGGCGGTTCCGGTGAGATGGTCAACCTCGGCGCGCGTAATGGCGCGGTGCTCAGCCGTGTTGCGGCGGGGCAGAGTTTGCGCGTGCTGGTGGTGGTGCTGTGTGTGCCGGCGATCTTCAAGTATTTGCTCGAAGGCGGCGCGCCGCAGTTTCAGCCGGCGCCGGTGAGCTGGGCCTGGCTGGCGGTGTTATTTCCGATTGGCGCGCTGGTAGCCTGGGGATGGCAGCGTTTGCGCCAACCGAACCCGTGGCTGTTCGGGCCGCTGTTGGTCAGCGCCACCGCCAGTGTAGTGTGGGACTTGCATATCGGCCTGCCCGATGGCGGCAGCCAGATCGGCCAATGGCTGATCGGCAGCGGCTTGGGCTGCCACTTCAACCGTCAGTTCTTTCGCCGGGCCCCGTCGTTTATGGCGCGTACGCTGATCGGTACGGCGTTGACCATGGCGCTGGCGACGTTAGCGGCGGTGGGCTTGAGCGCCATGACGCAGCTGGACTTGCGCTCACTGACCTTGGGCATGATGCCCGGCGGCATTGCCGAAATGAGCCTCACCGCCGAGACCTTGCAACTGTCGGTGCCGTTGGTGACGGCGATGCAGGTGATGCGCTTGTTATTTGTGCTGTTTCTGGCAGAGCCGTTGTTCAGGCATTGGAACCGCCAGCCAGACAACGTCTAAACCCTCCACCAAATTCCAATGTGGGAGCTGGCTTGCCTGCGATCCAGGCACCTCGGTGTTTCAGCCAGACCGAGGTGATTCTATCGCAGGCAAGCCAGCTCCCACATTGGACTGTGCTGAGCTTTAGAGTGGCGGTAACCGCCACTCAATCGGCGTCTCGCCATTCTGCTCAAGAAACTTGTTGGTGCGGCTGAAATGCCCGCAGCCCAAAAACCCGCGATACGCCGACAGCGGCGACGGATGCACCGACGTCAGCACCAGGTGCTTGGTCGCATCCACCAGTTTTTGCTTGCTTTGCGCATGGGCGCCCCACAACAGGAAGACCAAGTGCGGTTGATGCGCGCTGACCACTTCGATAATCCGGTCGGTAAAGAACTGCCAGCCCTTGCCCGCATGGGCGTTGGCATTCGCGCGTTCCACGGTCATGGTGGTGTTGAGCATCAGCACGCCCTGGTCGGCCCAGCTTTGCAGGCAACCGTGGTTGGGGATGTCGATGTTCAGGTCGCGCTTGAGCTCTTTGTAGATATTTACCAAGGAAGGCGGCGTCGGCACGCCCGGTTGTACCGAGAAGCACAAGCCGTGGGCCTGGCCTGGGCCGTGGTACGGGTCCTGGCCGAGGATCACCACCTTGACCTTGTCCAGCGGCGTTGAGTTGAGTGCATTGAAAATCAGCGGGCCCGGTGGGTAAATTTCTTTGCCGGCGGCGTGTTCCTGGCGCAGGAACTCGCGCAGTTGAGCCATGTAGGGCTGTTCGAACTCATCCTGCAGGGCGTGTTTCCAGCTGGGTTCGAGTTTGATACGGTCGCCTTCGGTCATGGTGTGTTCGTCGTGTAAAAAAGAATGGGCGAACCCTAGGAAAGCCGACCCCGCTTGTCAATTGATCTGACACACAACCGGCACTTTCTGTTGAAGCGATCATACTGATCGTTCACTTTCTCGATTGAGGTCACGATGAACCTGCACTTCGAAGAGCTGACCGGCAGCGACGGTGCCCGCATCGGCATCGCCAGCCTGGACGCTGAAAAGTCTCTCAACGCGCTCTCCTTGCCGATGATCCTGGCCCTGGGCGATCGCCTGGATGCCTGGGCCCAAGACCCGAACATCGCCTGTGTGCTGCTACGCGGCAATGGCCCCAAAGCCTTTTGCGCCGGCGGCGAAGTGCGCAGCCTGGCCCAGGCCTGCCGTGAACATCCCGGCGCTGTGCCAACCCTGGCCGCAGAGTTTTTCGCGGCGGAATACCGCCTCGACTATCGCCTGCACACCTACCCCAAGCCGCTGATCTGCTGGGGCCACGGCTACGTGTTGGGCGGCGGTATGGGCCTGCTGCAAAGCGCGGCGGTGCGCATCGTGACACCGAGCAGCCGTCTGGCGATGCCCGAGATCAGCATCGGCCTGTACCCGGATGTGGGCGCCAGTTGGTTCCTGTCGCGCCTGCCCGGCAAGCTCGGCGTGTTCCTTGGCCTCACCGGCGCGCACATCAATGGTCGCGACGCCCTGGACCTGGGCCTGGCCGACCGTTTCCTGCGCGATGACCAGCAAGAAGAATTAATCGAAGGTCTGCTGCAACTGAATTGGCAGGAACAAACCGCGATGCAACTCAACAGCCTGCTCAAGGCCCTGGCCCAGGAAGCGGTCAGCCAGCAACCCGAGGCGCAATGGCTGCCCCGCCGTGCACAGATCGACGAATGGTTGGACGTCGGTGATGTGCGCTGTGCCTGGCGCGCGCTGAGCCCATTGCGCGACCACGCCGACCCGCTGTTCAGCCGCGCCGGCAAGACCCTCAGCGAAGGCTGCCCGCTGACGGCGCATCTGGTCTGGGAGCAGATTCAACGCGCCCGGCATCTGTCCCTGGCCCAAGTGTTCCAGATGGAATACACCCTGAGCCTGAACTGCTGCCGTCACCCGGAGTTCGCCGAAGGCGTGCGCGCGCGGTTGATTGACAAGGACCAGACGCCCCATTGGCACTGGCCGGATATCAACACCATTCCCGAGGCCGTGGTGCAAGCGCATTTCCACAAGGCCTGGGAAGGTCGGCACCCACTGGCGGACTTGTCCGACGTCTAACGGTGACCACCACCGTGGCCGCCACCATGCCCGCCGCCACGGTTGCCGCCTTGGTTATGCCCACCGCCATTGCCCCAACGGTTGCCGCCCCAGCCTTGGTTCGGGTACGGCCGGTAATTAGACCTTGGGTAATAGCCCGGCGCTGGCCGGTAATAACGCGGCGCCGGGTAGTAACGCGGTGGCGGCGCGTAGTAGCCACGCCCATAGAGGTAACTGGGGCCGCCGCCGTAGTAATAGGCCGGGGCCGGAGTGGTGTAGACCTCAGAGCGATAGTAAGTACCCCCGCCATCGTAATAGGGCACACACGCAGACAGGGTCAGGCCGAATAAAGCGCTAAGAAGCAGTCGTCGATACATGGCGGCCTCCTGGACCGCTTGAGAGCACCTTCAGCGACGCTGAAGGGCGGCATTCGTCTTTCATTGAATGACGAAATATCTGACATCAAAAACCGAATCTGGTGCGTTTCGGACACAGGTTGAAACATCTGTTTCAGACGAAGCGAGCGCTTCATTGCAGTGCGCCAGCGCACCAGCACAACGCAGCCCAAGCCCCCTGCCCCTCACCCTCCTCGCGCAAACCTTCGGTCTAAAGGCTCGCGGCCTACTTGGCACGACTCTCGCTTTGGCTAACCCGTGCAGGCTTCATCACAGGTTCGCGGCACCACAATTTGCAATGGCTGACTAGGGTTCCGGCTCGCTTGACGCGAGTGGCTGGTCCGAGAGTTGGCGACCTCCAGTTGAGGTTACACGGCGGGATAAAAGCCCGGGAGACAAGCCACCGTTCACGGTGCCGCGTTGCTCCCTGCCCGCCCATGATCAACTGGAGAACCCCCATGCCAACACCCCGTTTACCCGCCCTGCTCGCCGCCGCTTTCGCCGCCGTGTTGAGCTTCCAGACCCAAGCCGCCAGCAAAGACCACTTCAGTGTGTGCTGGACCATTTACGCCGGTTGGATGCCGTGGGAGTACGCCGGCAGCCAGGGCATCCTCGACAAGTGGGCCAAGAAGTACGGCATCAAGATCGACATGGTGCAGCTCAATGACTATGTCGAATCCATCAACCAGTACACCGCTGGCCAGTTCGATGGCTGCACCATGACCAACATGGACGCCCTGACCATCCCCGCCGCCGGTGGCGTGGACAGCACCGCGCTGGTGGTCAGCGACTTCTCCAACGGCAACGATGGCGTGGTGATCAAAGGCACCGGCAAGACCGTGGCCGACCTCAAGGGCATGAACGTCAACCTGGTGGAACTCTCGGTGTCCCACTACCTGCTGGCGCGGGCACTGGAATCGGCTGACCTCACCGAAAAAGACCTGAAAGTGGTCAACACCTCCGACGCTGACATCGCCGCTGCCTTCAACACCAATCAAGTGCAAGCCGTCACGACTTGGAACCCGATGCTCTGCGAGATCAAGGCCAAGCCCGGTGTCACGCAAGTCTTCGACTCCAGCAAAGTGCCCGGCGAAATCATGGACATGATGGTGGTCAACACCCAAACCCTCAAAGACAACCCCGCCCTGGGCAAAGCGCTCACCGGTGCCTGGTTTGAAGTGGTCGCGCTGATGAACGCCAAAAACGCCGCCAGCACCGAAGCCTTGGAGCATATGGCCAAAGCGTCGGGCACCGACCTCAAGGGTTTCCAGGCGCAACTGGACACCACCAAGCTGTTCGCCACGCCCAAGGAAGCCCTCGCCTTCGCCACCAGTGCGCAGTTGCCCGCCACCATGCGCAAAGTTGCCGAATTCTCCTTCCAGCACGGCTTGCTCGGCGAGGGCGCCAAGGACACCAGCGCCGTGGGCATGAGCTTCGCCAATGGCGTGACCAGCGGCGACACCGCCAACCTCAAGCTGCATTTCGACCCCCGCTATGTGCAGATGGCCGCCGACGGCACGCTGTAAGAGGACCCGGCCATGCGCCTGATCAACCGTCACCCGGAACGCTCCAGTCGCCTGCTGTTGGTGATCCTGCCGTTCGCCCTGCTGCTGTTCGCCTACTTCGTGGGCTCGGCCGAGCGCCTGGCAGACAACCCCAACGACAAGCTGCTGCCCAGCGCCGTGCAAATGGGCGACGCGGTAAAACGCCTGGCGTTCAGCGCCGACACGCGTACCGGTGAGTACGTGCTGTGGCAAGACAGCGCGTCGAGCCTGCGCCGCCTCGCCATCGGCTTAGGGATAAGCGCCCTCGCCGGCCTGTGCCTGGGGATTGCCGCCGGTACGCTGCCGCTGTTTGGCGCGCCGTTGTCGCCGTTGCTCACGGTGCTGTCGATGGTGCCGCCGCTGGCGATCCTGCCGATTCTGTTCATCGTGTTCGGGCTGGGGGAATTGTCCAAAGTGATGCTGATCGTCATCGGCATCACCCCAGCCCTGGCGCGTGACCTTGAGCAGCGCGCACGGGAAATCCCCATCGAACTGCTGGTAAAAGCGCAAACCCTCGGCGCCTCCACCTGGACCCTGATGCTGCGCGTGGTGTTGCCGCAACTGCTACCGCGCCTGCTGATTTCGCTGCGGCTGATGCTCGGCTCGGCGTGGTTATTCCTGATCGCCGCCGAAGCCATCGCCTCCACCGACGGCCTGGGCTACCGGATTTTCCTGGTACGCCGCTACCTGGCGATGGACGTGATCTTGCCTTACGTGGTGTGGATCACCCTGCTCGCCTGGCTGATGGACTGGGGCCTGAAAACCCTCACCCGCCGTGCGTTCCCCTGGTACGAAGGAGCGCGGGCATGAGCTTTATCAGCGTCAACAATGTGTGGCAGCGCTACGGCGACCAAGTGGTGCTGGAGGGCCTCAACCTGCACGTCGAGGAGGGTGAGTTTTGCACGCTGGTCGGCACCTCCGGGTGCGGCAAATCCACCTTTCTGCGCCTGCTGTTGGGCCAGGAAACCGCGAGCAAAGGCCAGATCCTGCTGGACGGCCAAGCCCTCGCCGCCGAGCCAGATGCCAGCCGTGGCGTGGTGTTCCAACGCTACTCGGTGTTCCCGCATTTGACGGTACTGGACAACGTCGCCCTGGGCCTTGAACTGCCTCATTCACCGCTGCTGGGCCGGCTGTTCGGCAAAGCCAAAAGACACGCCAGGGAACAGGCGGCCGCACTGCTGCAAAAAGTCGGCCTCGGCCACGCCTTGGACAAGTACCCGGCGCAGCTCTCCGGCGGCATGCAGCAACGCCTGGCCATCGCCCAAGCCCTGATCATGAAGCCCCGCGTGCTGCTGCTGGACGAACCCTTCGGCGCCCTCGACCCGGGCATTCGCAAGGACATGCACCAGCTGTTGCTGGCGCTGTGGCGCGAAACCCGGCTGACGGTGTTCATGGTCACCCACGACCTGAGCGAAGGCTTCAGCCTCGGCACGCGCTTGCTGGTGTTCGACAAGGTCCGCGTCGACCCCCACGCCCCCGGTGCCTATGGCGCCCGCATTACCTACGACATCCCTTTGAACAGCGCGCGCCGCAAAGCGCTCGCCGCCGAACTTGGAGCCTCAGCCCAATGACCGATTCCACTCAACTGTTTGCGCCGTTCGCCGAAGAAATGCTACCCGGCGGCGGCCACCGTTCCTTCGTGCTCAAGCGCGGCCAACTGCTGCGCCTCACCGACATTCGTGGCGGCGCCAACGTCAGCCTGACGCTGCTCAACGCCAATGAAAAAACCGAACGCCTGAACCTGCCCGACAGCCTCAAATGCCAACACACCGCCAAGCTCACCCGCGGCCACTGCCTGTACTCGGACATGGGCCGCGTGCTGGCCGCCATCACCGCCGACACCTGCGGCTGGAGTGACAGCATTGGCGGGGTGTTATGCGCCGCCGAGGTGGCCGAAAAATATGGCAAGGGCCGCTATCAGGAACTGCGCAACGGCTTCTACCGCAACGGCACCGACAACCTGCTGGTGGAATTGGGCAAGTGGGGCCTGGGGCTTTGCGACCTGTTGATGACCCTCAACCTGTTCAGCCGCGTCAGCGTGGACGGCGACGGCGGTTTGCACTTTGTGCCGGGCAATTCCAAGGCCGGCGACTACATCGAGCTCTACGCACCGATGGACACGCTGGTGGTGCTCACCGCCCTGCAACACCCGATGGACCCCAACCCCGATTACGCACCGCAACCGCTGAAGCTGAGCTGGATGAACGCGGCCCCCAGCGTCGCCGAACACTGCCGCACGTCGCGCCCGGAAAACACGCGCGGCTTTATCAACACTGACCGCCTGTTCGCTTGAGGAGCTGCCATGTCTATCGCACTGAAACAACCCGATGCGGCGGTGTACCGCGCAACCATTCCCGCCGGCGAGCCGTGGCTGATGGAGGTCAAGGCCGGCCAGACCCTGCGCATCCTTGACCTTGAGGGCAACCAGGCCGTCGACACGCTGTTCTACAGCCTCAAAAACCCCAAGGAACGCTACGACGTGCAACGCACCCTGCGTCGGCAAAACAACGTGTACCTGAGCACCGGCAGCGTGCTGTATTCCAACCTCGGCCAGCCGATGCTGACCCTCGTCGAAGACACCTGCGGGCGCCACGACACCCTCGGCGGCGCCTGCGCGCAAGAGAGCAACACCGTGCGCTACGCCCTGGAAAAACGCTACATGCACAGCTGCCGAGACAACTACCTGCGCGCCTGCGCCCACGATGGCCGCCTGGGTAAAAGCGACATCGGGCCGAACATCAATTTCTTCATGAATGTGCCGGTCACAGCCGACGGTGGGCTGACCTTTGAAGACGGTATTTCCGCGCCCGGCAAGTACGTCGATTTACGCGCGGAGATGGACGTGATCGTGCTGATTTCCAACTGCCCGCAATTGAACAACCCCTGCAACGCCTACAACCCGACCCCTGCGGAGTTACTGGTATGGAACTGAAAATGAAGCGGTTGCGTAAATGGTTGTTCGCCCTGTGCCAGGCCCGAGCGGGGCAGTGCATGCAAAAACAATGAAGCTTCCCTGTGGGCGCTGGCTTGCCTGCGATGGCGGTTAATCAGCCAATAAATAAGGTGACAGCCCCACCGCCATCGCGGGCAAGCCCGGCCCCCACAGTTGATCACCATCAACTCCAAAGATTGGCGCCATGGACGACCCTGGCGCGTACCCCCACATGCGGGACGGCCCGCAGGGTTTTGCCATGTTCGAAAAACTGTTGATCGCCAACCGTGGCGCCATCGCCTGTCGCATCCTGCGCACCTTGCGCGAGCTCCAGGTCAAAGGCGTCGCCGTGTACGCCGAAGCTGACGCAGCCAGCCTGCATATCCAGCAAGCCGACGAGGCCTACAGCCTCGGTGAAGGCGCGGCGGCCGGCACCTATCTGGCGGTGGAAAAAATCCTCGCCACCGCCAAGGCCTGTGGCGCCAAGGCCATCCACCCCGGCTACGGCTTCCTTTCGGAAAACGCCGCCTTCGCGCAAGCCTGCGAAAGCGCCGGTATTGCCTTCGTTGGGCCGACGCCTGAACAGTTGCGCGTGTTCGGCCTCAAACACACCGCGCGCGCTCTGGCCAAGCAATATCAGATCCCCTTGCTGGAAGGCACCGAACTGCTCGACAGCCTCGACGCGGCCCTGCTGGCGGCCGACACGGTGGGCTACCCGATAATGCTCAAAAGCACCGCCGGCGGTGGCGGCATCGGCATGCGCGTGTGCCGCAGCGCGGCCGAGTTGGGCGACTCGTTCGAGGCGGTCAAACGCCTGGGGCAGAACAATTTCAGCGACGCCGGTGTCTTCATCGAGAAGTACATCCAGCACGCCCGCCACCTGGAAGTGCAGGTGTTCGGCGACGGCGCAGGTGAAGTGATCGCCCTCGGCGTGCGCGACTGTTCCGTGCAGCGGCGCAACCAGAAAGTCCTCGAAGAAACCCCGGCGCCGAACCTGCCCGACGGCATGGCCGAGGCCTTGTGCGCGGCCGCCATTACCCTGGCCAAGGCCGTAAATTACCGCAGCGCCGGCACCGTGGAATTTATCTTTGATAGCGCCGATGGCCGCTTTTACTTCCTCGAAGTGAACACCCGGTTGCAAGTGGAACACGGCGTGACCGAGCAAGTCTGGGGCGTGGACCTGGTGCGCTGGATGGTGCTGCTGGCAGCCGGTGAAATGCCGCCTTTGCATACATTGGCTTTGAACCCCCATGGCCATGCGATTCAGGCACGGCTGTATGCGGAAGACCCCGGCAAGGACTTCCAGCCGAGCCCGGGGCTGTTGACTCGCGTGGACTTCCCGGTCGCCGCAGGCCTACGGATCGACACTTGGGTGGAAGCTGGCTGCGAGATCCCAGCGTACTTCGACCCGATGATCGCCAAGCTCATCAGTTGGGCGCCGAGCCGCGAACAGGCACGTATGGACCTGCATCAGGCGTTGAGCGACAGCCAGCTCTATGGCGTGGAAACCAACCGCGATTACCTGCGCCAGATCCTGCTCGCCGCGCCCTTCGCCAGCGGCCGCCCATGGACGCGCTGCCTGGAAGATCTGGTCTACACCGCCGACACCGTTGAAGTGCTCAGCGCCGGCACGCAAACCAGTGTGCAGGATTATCCTGGCCGCCTCGGCTACTGGGCCGTGGGCGTGCCGCCGTCAGGGCCGATGGACAGTCGCGCGCTGCGCTTGGGCAATCGTTTGCTGGGCAACAACGACGGCGCAGCAGCCTTGGAAATCACCATGAGTGGGCCACTGCTACGCTTCAATTGCGCGGCGGTCATCGCCGTCACCGGTGCAGAAATCCCGCTGCTGTTGAATGACCAGACAGCGCCGATGAATACCGCGCTGTTGATCGAGGCCGGGTCGATGTTGAGCCTTGGCACCCTCGCAGGCGCCGGTGCACGCAGCTATCTGTGCCTGCGCGGCGGGCTGCAAGTGCCCGACTATCTGGGCAGCAAAAGCACCTTCACGCTCGGTCAGTTTGGCGGGCATGGCGGGCGTGCTTTGCGGGCCGGTGATGTGTTGCACGTGTTGCCATTGGCAGACGTCAACGCCGGGCAGCAGTTGATGGCTGAACCATTGGCTGAGGTGCGCACACTGCGGGTCATTTATGGCCCGCACGGTGCGCCGGAATATTTCCTGCCTGAGTACATCGACACCTTCTTCGCCACCCAGTGGGAAGTGCATTTCAACTCCAGCCGTACCGGCGTGCGGCTGATCGGGCCAAAGCCTGAATGGGCGCGCACGGACGGCGGCGAAGCCGGGCTGCATGCGTCGAACATTCATGACAATCCTTATGCGATTGGGGCGGTGGATTTTACTGGGGATATGCCGGTGATCCTCGGGCCGGATGGGCCGAGCCTGGGTGGGTTTGTGTGCCCTGTGACGGTGATTGAGGCGGACCTGTGGCAGCTGGGGCAACTCAAGGCGGGTGACAAAATTCGCTTCGAACCGGTCGACCTCAAAACCGCCCGCGATCTCGCCCTGAACTGGGATCAAATGTGGGCACCGGGCTTACCCGCGATGCAGACGGCTCGGGCTGTCAGTCAAACCGAGGTGATGCATTCGCGAGCAAGCCCGCGCCCACATTTGATCGAGTCGCCAGTGGTGTTGGACACCGGCCACGACAACACCCGCCTCGTCGCTCGCCTCGCCGGTGACACCCACCTGCTGCTGGAGATCGGCGCCGCCGAACTCGACCTGGTGCTGCGCTTTCGCGCACACGCACTGATGCAGGCCCTGCAAACCCGCGCCCTGCACGGCGTGATCGACCTGACCCCGGGCATCCGCTCCCTGCAAATCCACTACCAACCCGAACAACTGCCGCTGGCCGAGCTGCTGCCGCTGATCACCACCGAATGGGCCGCCGTGTGCGCCACGCAAAACCTGCAAGTGCCGTCGCGCATCGTGCATTTGCCGTTGTCGTGGGACGACCCGGCCTGCCAACTGGCCATCGAAAAATACATGACCACCGTGCGCAAAGACGCGCCGTGGTGCCCGAGCAACCTGGAGTTCATCCGCCGTATCAACGACCTGGCGAACCTCGACGAAGTGCGCCACACCGTATTCGACGCCAGCTACTTGGTGATGGGCCTGGGCGACGTGTACCTCGGCGCGCCGGTCGCCACGCCACTGGACCCGCGTCATCGCCTGGTGACCACGAAATACAACCCGGCCCGCACCTGGACCGCCGAAAACTCGGTGGGCATCGGCGGTGCTTACCTATGCGTCTATGGCATGGAAGGCCCGGGCGGTTATCAGTTTGTGGGGCGCACGCTGCAGATGTGGAACCGCTACCGGGAAGTCGCGGCGTTCGACGGCAAGCCATGGTTGTTGCGCTTCTTTGACCAGATCCGTTTCTACCCGGTGAGTGCTGATGAGCTGGTGCAGATCCGCCGCGATTTCCCGCTGGGGCGCTTTGCGCTGAGCATCGAGCACAGCCAGTTGAACCTCGCGGATTACCAGGCTTTTCTGGCGCGGGAAGCGTCGAGCATCGGCGCCTTTCGCGAGCATCAGCAGCAGGCTTTTAATGCCGAGCGCGAGCGTTGGATCGCCAGCGGCCAGGCGCATTACGACAGTGAAGAGCTGGCTGCGCCCATCGGTGAAGACACCCCGCTGCTGGCCAACGAGGTCAGCGTCGACAGCCCTATCGCCGGCAACCTCTGGCAGGTTCAGGTGGCTACCGGGAATCGGGTCTCAGCCGGCGAGGTGCTGGTGATTCTTGAGTCCATGAAGATGGAAATCCCGGTGGTGGCGCCCTTCGCCGGCACCGTGCGCGAGATCCCGGTGCAACCCGGCAGCGGCATTGGCGCCGGGCAACGGGTGGTGGTGCTGGAACGTGACTGACTTTTCTTTTTCAACAGGCGGACAAGCCATGAATCTGCAACTGGACAATCTGCGCAATGCCTACCTCAGCGGCGATACCACGCCGCGCGAATTACTCTTGCAGTTGCGCGAAAAAGCCGCGCAACTGAACCCTGACTATCACCTGTTTATTCATCTGCTCAGCGTGGCGGAACTGGAGCCGTACCTGGCGGCACTGGACGCTCGCGAGCCGTCCGAATTGCCGTTGTTCGGCGTGCCGTTTGCGATCAAGGACAACATCGACTTGGTAGGCATTCCGACCACGGCGGCCTGCCCGGCGTTTGCTTATGTACCGACGCACAGTGCGACGATTGTCGAGCAACTGATCGCCCTGGGCGCGGTGCCGCTGGGCAAGACCAACCTGGATCAGTTCGCCACCGGGCTCAATGGTAGCCGCTCGCCGTATGGCGCCTGCCCCAACAGTGTATTGCCGGAATATCCAGCGGGCGGTTCCAGTGCGGGGTCGTCGTTGGCCGTCGCCCTGGGTGTGGCGAGTTTTGCCCTGGGCACCGACACCGCCGGTTCCGGCCGGGTGCCGGCGGCGTTGAATAACCTGGTGGGGCTCAAGGCGAGCAAAGGCCTGATCTCCACGGCGGGCGTGGTGCCGGCGTGCCGTACGCTGGATTGCGTCACCACCTTTACCCGCACCGCGCGCGAGGCCAGCCAGTTGCTGGCGCTGACCGCCAAGCTCGACCCGCTGGACGCCTACAGCCGCCAGAACCCGGCGTGGAATGACGCCTGCGCGTTCGGTGCACCGAAGCCGTTTCGTTTTGGTGTACCGCGCACTCAGGACCTGGAATTCTTCGGCTGCGAGCAAGGCCCACCCCTGTTCCAGCAGGCCATCGCCCGCGTGATTGCCCTCGGCGGCGAACCGGTCACGCTCGACCTGTCACCCTTCCTCGAAGCCGCGCGCCTGCTCTATGAAGGGCCGTGGGTGGCCGAGCGCTACAGCGTGGCCGGTGAACTGATGGAGCGTGAGCCCGAAGCGGTGCTGCCAGTGATCCGTGCCGTGTTGGCCAAGGCGCCGGCGGTGACGGGTGTCGACACCTTCCGTGCGCAGTACCGTCTGCAAGCCTTGAAAGCCCAATGTGATGTGTTATTGGAAGGGCTCGATTGCGTGCTGACGCCTACCATCGCCCGCCCAGTCACCTTGGAAGAACTGCGTGCCGAACCGGTGTTGCGCAACGCCGAACTGGGCTATTACACCAACTTCATGAACCTGCTGGATTACGCGGCCGTCGCCGTGCCCAGCGGCTTTATGCACAACGGGTTGCCTTGGGGCGTGACGCTGTTTGGTCGCGCATTTACCGATCAATACCTGCTGGGCGTGGCCGATGCGCTGCAGCGCCAGCAGGATGCATCGCTCGGCGCGCCAACAGGCAACGCCAGCCATGACATGACGCGGCTGGTGGTGTGTGGCGCACACCTGCAAGGGCTGGCGCTGAACGGCCAATTAGTGCGCCGTGGTGCACGCTTGTTGGAGCGCACCCACAGCTCGGCGGACTATCAACTGTTCGCCCTGGCCGGCGGGCCGCCTTATCGCCCCGGCATGCTGCGGGTGAGCGAAGGCGGCGTGGCCGTCGAGGTTGAGGTGTGGGAAGTGCCGAGCCGCGAACTCGGCTCATTCCTCACCGGTATCCCCGCGCCACTGGGCCTTGGCAAGGTGCAACTGGCGGACGGGCGCTGGGAAACCGGCTTCATCTGCGAACCCTACGGCCTGGCGGGCGCGGTGGACATCAGCCACTTCGGCGGCTGGCGCGGCTACCTGCACAGCTTGCAATAGCGGGGCGGCGCTGTATCGTGCTGGAAACTGCGCGATACAGCCCGAACCGACATGACCACACCAACCCTCTGCCCCGCCTGCGGTGCTCGCAACGACTGCACCCTGGCCGACCCGCGCACCGCCGACCAAGCCTGCTGGTGCTACAGCGTCACCATCGACCCAGCGGTGCTCCAAGCGCTGCCGGATGAACTGCGCAACACCGCCTGCCTATGCCCACGGTGTGCCCAGGTGGATGCGCAATTGCGTGGCGTTGCGCCTAAGTAATGCGCGTTGATCGTTTCCTCAGCAACCTGCCGCGTTTCAATCGCCAGCAAGTGCGCTTACTGCTGGTTGAGCGACGGGTGACGGTCGATGGCGTGGCGGTCAGCGATCCACACCACGAAGTGCGTGAGTTCAGTTGCGTGTGTGTTGACGATGAAGTGCTGCAAGTCGGCAAACCAGCGCGCTATTTCATGCTGCACAAACCCCAAGGCTGTGTAAGCGCCACGTGCGACCCGCAACACCCCACGGTCCTCGACTTACTGGATGTGCCGGACAAGGACGAACTGCACATCGCCGGTCGTCTGGATTTCAATACCACCGGGCTGATGCTGATCACCAACGACGGCCAGTGGTCGCGCCGCTTGACCCAACCGCAGACCAAACTGCCCAAGGTTTACCTCGTGCAAACCGAACAAGACATCACCCCTGAATACGCGGTGACGTTTGCTGCGGGCCTGTATTTTGCGTTTGAAGACCTCACCACCCAACCCGCCGAACTTGAGCTACTGGGCCCAAGGACCGCGCGGCTGAGCATCATCGAAGGCCGCTATCACCAGGTGAAGCGCATGTTCGGGCACTTTAATAACAAGGTGATCGGCCTGCACCGTGAGCGAATGGGGCCGTTGGTGCTGGATGATGCGCTTGCGCCGGGCGAATATCGGGCACTGACTGACAACGAAATCCGAAGGGTCTGATGACCGTTCGGCCGGTGATGGCAAAAAACCAGTTCGGCGCCTTGCGACCTGGCGTCTGTGCTGCTTGAATCAAGACGCCAGCCAAAATATGACTGGCGAGTCGCCTATAACCTCCAAGAAACACCTTGCCCCGCCCGCGCTTGATCTACGGGCCTTTGCGGCAAACAGCCCGCCCTAACAACAGCCGTCGGCCAGCCGTCATCGGGCCGACATGGGCGTTATCTTCCAGGCGTATGCCTACCTGTCATAAAGCGTGTGCAGACTGATCTGCGCGCCCTACCCGCTTGCCAGGAGTCTTACGACATGAGGCCAGAAATCGCTGTGTTGGATATACAGGGTCAGTATCGGGTTTACACGGAGTTCTATCGCGCGGATGCTGCGGCAAAGACCATCATCCTGGTCAACGGCTCCATGGCCACCACGGCCTCTTTCGCCCAAACCGTGAAAAGCCTGTACCCGCAATTCAATGTGGTTTTGTACGACCAGCCCTACGCTGGCCGCTCCAAAATCCATAACCGCCACGAGCAGATGCTGACGAAGGAAGTCGAAGGCCAGATTCTGCTGGAACTCATCGACCGCTTCGCCGCCGAACACGTGCTGTCGTTCTCCTGGGGCGGCGCTGCCACTCTGGTAGCCCTCGCAGAGCGCCCGCGCCGCGTGGAAAAGGCAGTGATCAGCTCGTTCTCTCCGGTGGTCAACGCACCGATGCGCGACTACCTTGAACGCGGCGTCGACTACCTCGGCAACCTCGACCGCGACCGCGTCGGCCACTTGGTCAACAGCACCATCGGCAAACACCTGCCGTCGCTGTTCAAACGTTTCAACTACAAACACGTCAGCAACCTGGCCGAGCACGAATACGGGCAGATGCACTTTCATATCAGCCACGTACTCAACAGCGACCGGCTGTGCTACCTCAAAGCAGCCCGGCAAATCGACATTCCGGTGCTGTTTTTAAATGGCGAATGGGACGAATACACCAGCGCCGAAGATGCCAAGCTGTTTGGCCAGCATGTGGCCAAGAGCAGCTTCAGCACCATCCAGGCCACCGGGCACTTTCTGGATATGGAGCACAAGGCGGCGTGCCGGGACAGCCGGGACGCGGTGGTCGGCTTTTTGAAACCCGAGCGGCAGGTCAGCCGGTTGCGCAATCACCAGGGCCAGACGCAGCATGCCTTTGCGATTTGAACTAACCGCTGATGTGGGAGCCGGGCTTGCCCGCGATATCGCCGCCGTGGTGCGGCGATCCGACGAGCCAGCTCCCACACCCGCTTGATGAACGCAACTCACACATTTTTCGAAGAAAAACTTCAAATCCCGGCGAACATCTGGTACAAAGTCAGCCGCTCTGAGCGGGTATAGTTTAATGGTAGAACAGTAGCTTCCCAAGCTTCCGACGAGGGTTCGATTCCCTCTACCCGCTCCACTCAGATTTTGCGCTTGCGTCAGGAGGGTTCTGACGGGAGATGCATAAAGAAACCGGTCCTCAGTGGCCGGTTTTTTTATGGGCGTGATTTGAGGTCTCAGTTATTCTTTTCGCACAAACCTGTACAAATCAATATTTCTGTACAAGTATCAGTGCTAAGCGTTGGCGCTTCGCCGCGCATGATCACGGAGCCGGGCAATGACACGTCTACTGGTTTCATTGTTGTTGGCGCTGAGTTTGAGCAGTTGCGGCAACGTCGAAGTGGCCCACTACGCAGACCAGCAACCGCAGTTGGACCTGGAGCGTTTCTTCAGCAAGCCCGTCAAGGCCTGGGGGATTTTCCAGAAGCGTTCGGGCGAAGTGGCCAAGCGCTTTGAGGTCAATATCGCCAGCCGGCGCGAGGGCAACGCCTTGATTCTCGACGAGCGTTTCCTGTACAGCGATGGCACGCGCCAACAGCGGGTGTGGACGCTGACACCGGATGGCCCGGGGCGCTGGCGCGGTCGGGCAGGTGATGTGGTCGGCGAGGCGATTGGCGAAGTGGCGGGCAACGCACTGCGTTGGCGTTACCGACTCAACCTGCCGGTGGATGGCTCAATCTACGAAGTGAGCTTTGATGACTGGATGTACTTGATGGACGAAGACACCTTGATCAACCGTTCCAGCATGACCAAGTTCGGCGTCGAATGGGGCCAGGTCACGTTGTTCTTTCGTCGCCAGTGAGCGACCCGAAGTGAGGGCGAATCATGAATCTGCAAATGCTGACCGAATTGGCGCAAAAAGGAGAAGTTCGTGAGTTGGAACTGCTGTCGCTGGAGGGTGGTTTCTACATCGCGCGCGTCAGGTTGGATCATGTCCAGATGACGCTTTTGGGCGAGGACGCCAAGCCGATGCGCATCGGCTCCACCACGCATTTGCGCGACCTGTTGCAACGCGTTCCGCCGTTTCCCTGTGTGCTGGTGCAACACTGCGTGCACGATGAAATGTGCGGTGTACGGGAAGGGGCAATCGGCGCGTTGCGTATTCCGTTTACGTTGGCTTCGTCTCTTTAAGGCGCTTTGCGGTTTTTGACTCCCCGGCCCCAGATCGAGCTACAGGCCTCGACCGCTGATAGGCAGCGGCAGACAAACCTTAAAGACGTCGACCGAGACACCTAACTCAGACGATTCTGATCGTTGTGTAGGCAATGCCGCAAAATTCATAGCCGTTCTAGCGTTCGCCTTCAGACTGCAAATTTTGGCAATAGGAAAACCTTGAAGAAGGTTTGAAACCGGTACGCCCTCGCATCACTCTCCCCCGCCTTCGACAAAAACATTCTTATTGCCAAGCAGTATCCAAGTGGATACAGTCAAAACCTGTGGGGCTCCGTGAGCTATTTGATCCAGCAAACCCAAACCTTCACTACCTGGCGCTCCGCAATGCGCGACCTGCGAGCAAAAATCGCAATTGCGCGACGCATCGAGAGAGCCAGTATGGGAAATCTGGGTGATTTCAAGACGCTGGGCGGCGGCATTTCAGAGATGCGGATAGACGTTGGTGTGGGTTATCGCGTTTATTCACCCTGCGAGGCAGAGAAATCATCATATTGCTGGCAGGTGGCGACAAGTCTTCACAAGATACCGATATCTGGCGAGCAAAAAAATTAGCAAAGGAGGTTTGATCATGGCTCAAACACTGACGACATTTGATATGGCCGAGCTGCTCGACAGTGATGAGGCCATTAGCGAATACCTTTCTCAGGTTCTGGCTGACGGCGACAACGAAGAGTTCCTCCGTGCAATAGGCTACGTGGCCAAAGCCCGTGGAATGACGAAGATTGCTACCGATGCAGGCGTGGGTCGCGAGAGTCTGTACAAAGCATTTGCCCCTGGCGCTAAACCTCGTTTTGAAACAGTCCTTAAGGTGCTTCACTCACTTGGTATTGATCTACTGGCCCGGTCTGGACACTCCAGCAATCACTCGACTATTTGAGGCGTGCGACCGCGCTGCACCACCCACGCCAACGGCAACGTCACCAACAACATCCCCGCCAGCACCACCACCGCCACCGGCACACCCAACGCATCGCCCACTGCGCCAAATACCACCGGCGCCAGCGCTCCGCCGCCAATCGTGCCGGTGTAAAACACTGCAAACGCCTGCTCGCGTTTGCCGGCCCCCGCCAGGTCCGGCACTGCGCCGTAGAGCACCGAAGACGTGCCGTTCAACGCCAGGCCCAACACCGGCAAAATTACCATCAAGCCACTCAGCGGCAGGTACACGGCTGCGACGATCAGCAGCGCTGTGCTGGTTTCCGTCAGCCAGACGGTTTTCATCATGCCGACGCAGGCACCCAGGTAGCCGCAGAGCAATTTGCCGAATGCACCGCCGATGAACAGCATAGTCAGGGCCAGGCCGATGCCCGCTGTGCCAGCACCTTTGGCCTGCAACAGGAATGGCAGGAACGTGAGAAACCCCATGCGCACGGCGCTATCAAGGGTGCCGGTGAGAATCAATGCACGCAGACCTGTGACGGAGCCCGTCCCACTGAGCGGCTTGGCTTTTTTTGCAGCGGCGGATTCGGAAACGGGAGCAGGCACCCACCACCACAGCAGCCCTGCTGCCACCAGACCGAGCAACCCAAGGAGTGTCGCACTGACGCGCCAGCTGATGACGGTCAGTAGCAGGCCAACCAACCCAGGAATCAGGGTTTTGCCGATGTCGCCGGAAAAGTTGTACTGGGACAGCGCCTGCTTAACGCCACCACCGGCCTCATAAGCGTCGGTGATCATCGAGGACGCCAGCGGGTGCTGGGTGCTCGCTCCCAGCCCACCCAATAGCAACGCCAGCAGCAACAGGCACAGCCCGGTGGCTTGTCCCACCAATAAGTAAGCCAGACCCGCAAGCGCGGTGCCACCCACCAGCAGCGGCACGCGGCCCCAGCGTGTGGCGGCGCGGCTGGCCATGAGTTGGAACACCGCCATCATCCCGGAGTAGGCGCCACGCAACAGGCCGATCTGGGCGTAGGACAAGGCGAACTGCGCTTGCCAGATTGGCAGCAGCACATAGATAACGTCGGTGAGCCCATCGTGTACGGCATGGGCGCTGCAACCGGCAATCAGCGAACGGCGGCGAGTGGATGTTTCGCGGGCGGCCACGGCGACGGAGTCGTTCATGGTGCCTGGATCAGCTCAGGTTTAAAGGGCTTCCAACCGGTCAGGGCGATCAGCAGGGTCAGCAATTGAAAGCCGATAATCAGCGCCACGCAGCCGGCCCAGCCCCAACGTTCCCAGATCAACGCAGGAACGATGGCACCGCAACTGCCGCCCAGGTAATAACAGGTCAGGTAAACCCCCACGGCGCCCGACTTGTGGTTACCGGCTGTGGCGCTGATGAAGGCATTGGCGGCGGCCTGGGCGAGAAAGACGCCGGTGGAACTCAGCGCCAGGCCCACCACAATGCACCACAACGACGGCGCCAGGGTCAGCGCCGAACCGCTGACGCCAAGCGCGGCGGCGACCGCCAGCAGCTCGGCGTGAGGCCTGGCTTTGCTGAGGCGCCCGGCGATGGGAATCACGATCAAGGCCAGCAGAAACACCATGTAAAGCGTCCCCAAGGCCGCTGGCCCCAGGTTGAACGGCGGCAGGCCAAGGTACAAACCCGCGTAAGTAAATGCCGCGACTTGGCAGAACAGCACGCAAAAACCTACGGCGTAAGCAGCCAACAAGGGTTTACGCAAAACACCAGAGGAAGCGGCTTTAAGCCGCTCGGTTCGAGGCCGGTTGGCAGGCAACAGAAACTGGATAAACCCACCGACCATCAGGCTCAATACCGCCAGCAATTCGAAGGCTTCCCGCCAGCCGACGTATTGCGTCATCACTCCGGTGACGAAGCGCCCGGCGAACCCGCCCAACACGGTGCCCGCCACATACAGGCTGGTGACTTCAGTCACCGTCCCGCCACTCCAACGGTCGCCGATGTAGGCGACGCTGGTGGCAAACACCACAGGTATCAACATGCCTTGCACAAACCGCCACACCAACACTTCGCCAAAACTGCCGGCATAGGCGGTCATCAGCGCGGGCACCGCCAACAGCAGCGCGGCCACGGCGATCACCGTGCGCGGTGGGAAGCGGCCGGTCAGCCGGCTGACAAAGGGCGCAGTAATCGCCACAGCCAAAGTGGTGACCGTGATACTCCAGCCCGCGTCCTTGGCGCTGATATGAAACTGCGCGGCGAAGGTCGCGAGGATGCTCTGGGTCGCATAGAGATTAAGAAACGCCGCGCAGCCACACAGGAACAGGGCAAGGCGGGCACAATGCAGGCGCGGCTTCATGAAACCTCTCGTTTTATTTTGTGAGGTCTTTATAGAATGGCCGACGGGTCTTAAACCAATACCGATTTTGAACCGATCAATACCCAAGGATCAGGATGCTCGACCTACGCAAGCTGCGTTACTTTCTGACGGTCGCCGAAGAATTGCACTTCGGCCGCGCAGCACTTCGCCTGCACCTGGCCCAGCCGCCACTGACGCGGCAGATATCGGCGCTGGAAGCGGAGTTGGGGTTCAAGCTGTTTGATCGCACCAGCCGCACGGTGTCCCTTACCGCTCAAGGCCGTTCGTTCTTGCCTTACGCGCGTGGCGTGTTGGAGCAGGTTGAGTTGGCGCAGGTCATCGCCAGCAAATTGGCAGCGGGCACCGCAGGCCAATTGGCACTCGGGTATGTGAGTTCAATCGCGCTGTCGGACCTGTTCAGCCAGGCGATCCAGGCCTTCGCCCAGCGCTTTCCCGATGTGCAGTTGACCTTGGTGGAGTGCGCCTCCGGCAGCTTGGGCGCGCAAGTGGCGGATGGGCGGCTGGATATCGGGCTGAGCCGCCTGTTGCCGCAAACAGGGGAAGTCCACGCGCTGTCGCTGGGCGAAGAGCGGTTGGTGGCAGCGGTGTCCAGTGACAGCCCGTTGGCCAGGCAGGCTGCCGTCAGCGTGGCGCAGCTCGGTGCTTTTCCGTTGATACTGTTCCCGGCGGATTACGGGTCGGGGTTGAACCAGTCCATCGAGCAACTTTACCGCCACCACGGCCAGCCCTTGCGCGCCGGGCCGACCGGGCGGCAGATCACTTCGATCATTGCGCTGGTAGCCGCCGGGCAAGGCGTGGCGCTGGTACCCGAATGCACGCAAAGTTTGATGAACAAAGGCGTGACGTATCGCCCGTTGGTGGAGGCGGATGCGTGCGCGCAGTTGCTGGCGCTGACCCCGGCGATAAGAAAAAATAGATTGGCTGAGGCATTTCTCAGTGTGCTGGCAGAGGTTTTACACACTCGGTAACGCCTTCGAAAAACCCCGCAATACCTCTCTCCGGCGCCATTCCTGCGCGGTCATACACTTCATTCAACGCTTACTGAAACGCCGGTCATCGACCGTCGGTAGGTAGAGTGTTGATAATTCATTTTAAGTGGTTATAGTCACCACCAACACACACCACAAGGAGGTGATGTGGATAGCCGATATTTGATAGGTCACATTGTTGCGCACGGCTGGTACCTGATGCGCACACGGGGCAGTCATCACCACTTCAAACACCCGACAAAACCGGGGTTAGTGACGATTCCTCATCCCAAGAAGGACCTGTTGGACAAAACCGCCAAGCGCATTTTGAAACAGGCTCTGCTCAGTTGACCGTCCCCGGAGGGCAATAGACATGCTTTACCCCATCGCAATTTCAACCGGTGACGAGAACCATGCCTGGGGCGTGGAAGTCCCGGATATTCCTGGCTGCTACTCTGCCGGCGATGATTTGGACGACGCCATGGCCATGGCCCGTGAGGCGATCGAAGGGCACTTCGAGATCCTTGCGGAAGATGGCGCGCCGATTCCCCGCGCGCAAAAAGTTACCGTGCATGCGGCCAACCCACAGTACGCCGGCTGCACTTGGGCCGTGGTGGACATTGATGTCACCAAGTACCTGGGCAAGGCGCAGAAACTCAACATCACCCTGCCCGGCTATCTGTTGAACCGTATCGATGAATACGTGCTGCATCACCCCGAAGAAAAAAGCCGCTCGGGGTTTCTGGCGTCGGCAGCGCTGAAGGTGCTGCAAAAAGAGGGATAGTTGCCATTCAGCATCGTCTGACGGTGGCGACGAACGAGCAGCGTAATCAGGCCCGTTCGTCAGCACTCAGTGCTTCGCTTTAGTCGTCACGCTGACCGATGTGATTTTGTGGGTGGCCATTGGTGAAATTTCACCACTCATGGGGCTTCATAGAGCCTCCAGGCCCTACGGGTACCCGCACTACGCCGATTGGGTTTACTGGAACCTCTAAGCTCCGGGAGAATTTGATCGCAAGAAACGTAGTTTCCAGTCCGACGGGTAAAACTACAGTAGCGCTGTGCCTATAAATGCCTTTCGAGGAATCAGCTCATGTCCTACGAATACAAGCTCATGCCCTCCCCCGTTGGCCAGCTCACCCTGGTCGCGCGCGACGGCAAACTCAACGCCATCCTGTGGGAAAAAGAGCGCGCCAACCGCGTGCGTTTGGGTGAGTTGCAGGAGGCCAACGACAGCCCGGTGCTGTTGGAAGCCGAGCGCCAGTTGCGAGAGTATTTCGCCGGCACCCGCAACCAGTTCGAACTGGCACTGGATTTCACCGGTACAGCGTTTCAGAAACAAGTCTGGCAGGCGCTGTTAACCATCCCCTTTGGCGAAACCCGCAGCTACAGCCAGATCGCCCAGCAGATCGGCAACCCCAAAGCGGTGCGTGCGGTGGGCGCTGCCAACGGGCGCAACCCGATCTCGATCATTGCGCCTTGCCACCGCGTCATCGGCGCTTCAGGCGGGTTGACCGGGTTTGCCGGAGGGCTTGAGGCCAAGCAGTATCTGTTGGCGCTTGAGGATCGCGGTCAAGTGAAACTTGCCTTGTGATTACGCGACTGCAAGCAGTCCACGGGTAAAGGACTGGTAGTCGAACAAACACTCGAAACCCAATTTTTGATACACCGAGAAGCCCTCCACCGACGCCTCAAGAAAGCATCGTTTGGCCCCCAGACTCGACGCGAAAAGCAAGGCGGCATGGATCAATCGAGTGGCATAACCTCTGCCACGAAAGCCCATGAGTGTGCCGACATCGTTTAGCCTGGCCTCGCCATCGCATAGAGACAGCGTCAGCGAGCACCTCACCTGCCCCTCGTCGGCCAAGGTGAAGTGGTAAAGCCCTTGACCCGCTTCAAGAGCACGCTGGTGCCGGGCCTGATAACACGCAACAATCTCGGCCGGTTTCAAGAACGCACTGGCAAAGGATTCAGTCCAATCGTTCATGGTGCGAGTCAGATTGATCTGCACATCGCTATCGTTTACCCAAGGAGCGAGGTTTGACAGTTCGAAGGCCATCGCGGTGCTCTTTTCGGCAGGCTGAAAGCCGAGCGCCGTGAGCACCGCGCTTAACCCCTTGACCTTTTCCTCGTGAATTACGATGCGTATTTCCTGCACAGTACGCCGGATCAGGTCCAGCAACGCAGTCGGTAGCTCATCCGACGAAGTGCTGCCGACTCGGATAAACAACAGGCTAAACGGGTCGAAATGTTCGTCGGTGAAATAGGCGTTGAGACAGGCGCCGTATCGGCGATGCGCTTGGCAGATTGCGGCGAAAAAATGCTCTTCGGTCTGATGGCAGAGCGCGACCAAGTCGCAGCCGGCGTTAGCATGCATGGGGATTATCCGGATAAAAACGCAGTCTTGCGCCCGCGGCTAAAAGGCGCCGTAGGCCCATTCCTAAAATCCGGGAAGAAAAAGCACAACTTTGTTCAACTATCCCAATTGTAAAAAGAAATTTCACCGTGTAGCTGCGGTCAGTATTTTCATCACCCACCTATTAGGAAAACGGTCATGAAATTCTCCGCAGTCTCCCAATCTCTGTCGCGCTGGGCAGGCAGTGCCCGGACGTTTTATGCGGCCGTCGCGTTGATTTTTCTGTGGAGCCTGAGCGGGCCGTACTTTCACTACAACGACACCTGGCAACTGATCATCAACACCTCGACCACCATTATTACCTTCCTGATGGTGTTCCTGATCCAAAACACGCAAAACCGCGACAATGACATCCTGCATATCAAGATTGATGAGCTGCTGCGCGTGTCCAAGGATGCGCAGAACGCTGTGTTGAGCCTGGATGGGCTAGACCGCAAAGAGTTGGAGCACCTGCGCGGGCAATATCGCAGCATCGGCGACACCGGCAGCGTCAGCCTAAACAGCAATTGCGGTGAAGTGGTGGACGATGCGCTGCCGAGTAAAACCGACCTGAACCAGGCATAAAAAACGGCGATTGGAAATCATCCAACCGCCGTTTTTCATTTCATGTGACGGATTCAACCGTCGCCTTGATGACCTTTACCGTAGGTCGACGCCAGGGCACGGGCTTTTTGCAAACGCTCTTGCAGCTTAGGCAGCGTCTCGTCCACCAGCGCTTTTATCTCGGGCACATCCGAGGCCGCGCCTTCTTTCTTGAACAAGGCGATGGCGTCTTCGTTTTCCTTGACCTGCTGCGCGGTGTAAGCGGCGTCAAAGGAGTCGCCATCCTTGAGTTCGGGCATCAAGGTTTCGGCTTTGTCGACGATCTTCTCGCGCGGGGCCACCGGCAAGTCGAGCTTCTTGGCGATCGCCGCCAGATGCTGATTGGCGAGGGTGCGCTCGTTGATCACCTCGATGGTGTAGTCCTTGATTTCCTGGGACGAAGTTTTGGCGTGGGCCATGCGACTGGTTTCGATATCGGCCATACCTTTGGCCGAAGCCTGCTCGATGAATTCAGCAGGCGACTGGGCGAAAGCATTGCTGGCGCCGAGGCCCAGCAGCATCGCGAAACTGGCGGTGCGTAACCGGATAGCCATGCGGCTCATGATGGGTTCCTCCAGGGCAAAAATAGGTGCGGGGAAATACACCCCGCCCTGAATTCGAATTTTCAGGGCGGCAAAGGTTTAGAAAAAACTTCCCAGTGCGACGAACGGTCGCCGTCACATCAGGCCGGTTTGCTGCCGAACAGCCCTGGCAATGCGTGCGCCAGCGCATTGATGGCGAAGCCGATGAACATCACACCGCACAGTTTAGTGATCAGGATTTCATGGCGCTGATACACCGTGCGCACGCGCTGGGCGCCCACCACGCCGATCAGAATCGCGTAGGCCAGCAGGCCACCGATGAAGCTCAGGAAGATCAACGACGGCAGCATCGCCCAGGTCAGCAACTCGGCACGGCTGGAAAGCAGCGCGGTAAATGTCGCCACCGCCACCGGGTAGGCCTTGGGGTTGGTCAGGCCGAACAGAATGCCGTGCCAGAACGGATGCCGCGCCGCGCCCTGAGGTGCATCACTGCTGCGACGCTGGGTGCGAATGGCTCGCCAGCCGAGCCAGAACAAATACAAGCCGCTGAGCACACCGAGTACATCAAAGGCACTGCTGCCGACTTCCCGCGCACCAACAATGGCGATCAGCGCAGTACTGCACCACACCACGTCCCCCAGCAAATGCCCGCACAGAAAACCCGCACCGGCGCGGCGGCCACGCGCAGCGCCAATGCCGAACACGGCCAGGACGCCCGGGCCTGGGGTAATCCCGTAGATAAAACCCGAAGCGAGGACGGCGAGCAGCAAGGATGGGGTCATGGGCGCGACTCTGACAGACGGTTGAGAGGTGCAAGGATTCTGCACGTTCTGGGGCTATGGGTAAAACTTCATTCCTGCATAAGGCTTGGCGCGACAGGCGTGCAGACGCGAGGCTAAATCGCCCACATGCAGTTCGAGTTTGTGGCCATCGGGGTCGAGAAAGTAGAACGAAGCGCCTTCGCTGCGGTTGTCGCGCCACTCCTGGACCTTTGCCGCGCGCAGGCGCGACACCAGCGCGGGGAAATCACTGGCAGCGGCGGTGAACGCGTAGTGGGTGTACTCCGCTGCGGGTTCTGACGGGCGCGACGGGTCGAGCGACAAACACAGCCACAAACCGGGCAATGAGAGGTAGGCGCCGTTGTCCCAGGTCGCATCGAGCTGAAGGTGCAGCAGCTGATGGTAGAAGTTGACGCTGCGGTTCAAATCGGCGACGGCAAGGGTCAGGTGGTTGAGGCCTGAGAGCATGGTGGGCTTCCTGTTATCGGTGGCTTTCGGACAATACACCCTGCACCTGCCCAATCAACCACTGCAATCCCGAATCCCCACCCCGCCGTGCATGCCACGCCAGCTCAAAGGCAAACGAGGGAATATGAAACGGCGGCGGTACGGCCAGCAAATGCTGCTGATCAATGTTGGGTACGCCTCTGGATGACACCGTCAAAATCAGGTCGGTGCCCTGGATCAACTGCGGCGCCACGCCCCAATGCGGCAGGCTGATCGCCACATGCCGCCGCTCACGAATCGCCGTCAACGCTCGCTCGATTTCCGGCGTGCCGCTGCCGCGCATTTCCAGCAGCACATGGGGGCGCGACAAGTAGGTGGGCAGGTCGAGCGTGCCGTTTGCCGGCAGGCTGTCGCGGTCCACCAGGCAGGTGTAATGCTCCTCGAACAACGGCGTGGTGCGCAGTTCAGCGGGCATGTCGGGGAATACCCCAGCGGCCAAGTCAATGTCGCCATTGAGCACGCCGTCCACCATGCCTTCGCGGCTGGCCTGGATGATTTGCAGGTCGATACCGGGCGCCTCATGACGCAGAACGCGAACCAAACCGGGTAGCAAAATCGCCGCACTGTAGTCCGACATTGCCACGCGAAACCTACGCTTGGCCGACGCCGGGTCAAATCGGTTCGGCGCCAGCAGCGCCTGCACCTGAGCCAAGGCTTCAGCCAGCGGCGTCGCCAACTCCAGCGCGCGCGCCGTCGGCACCAACGTGCCGCCCTGGCGCACCAGCAACGGGTCATTCAACACATCCCGCAGGCGCGCCAACGCATGGCTGACCGCTGGCTGGCTAAGGTGCAGACGCTCAGCGGCACGGGTGACATGTTGCTCGCTGAGCAAGGCATCCAGGACCACCAGCAGGTTGAGGTCGATGCGGCGCAGATCATTCATCAGCTGCATGCTCGGCATAAGAAATTGGAATTTAAATTTGCGCGACGAATAGCCTAGAGTCCAGCAAAACCTCTGGGAGATTCGCAATGACGACGTTGCATTGGTTGGGTTTGTTGGCGCTGGCGGTGATCGCCGGCGCAGTAGTACCGTTTCAAAGCGCGATCAATGCCAACCTCGGGCGCGGGCTCGGCCACCCGTTGTGGGCCACGCTGGCGTCACTGTTGGTGAGCATTATCGTGCTATTGCCGGTGATTCTGGCATTGCGTTTACCACTGCCGAGCCTGGCGTTTATCACTAAAGCGCCGCTGTGGATGTGGGCCGGCGGTGCATTTGGCGTGTGCTTTATTTCCCTGGCATTGGTGCTGCTACCCAAGCTCGGTGCGTCGGGGTTTATCGCCTTGGCCATGGCCGGGCAGATTCTCGCTTCGCTGCTGCTTGATCACTTTGGCCTGTTCGGCCTGGTGGAACGCCAACTGACAACGCCCCGGGTGCTGGGGGCGTTGCTGTTGATCGGTGGGGTGGCGTTGATTCAGTTCAGCAGCACGCCCGCCCGTGCGTTGGCAACGGCGGGCTGATCAGGCCTTGTCCAGCGTGCGCAGTTTTTGCGGCAAGCCCCACAGCAATAGCGCCGCCGCCAACAGCGCGCACACACCGATCACGTACAGCGCCGGGGTGGTGCTGCCGGTAAGGTCCTTGATCCGCCCCACCATCACCGGGCTCACAATGCCGCCGAACTGGCCAAGGGTATTGATCACCGCAATGCCACCGGCGGCACCGGCACCGGCACCGGCCAGCAGTTTGGGCGGCAAGGTCCAGAAGGTCGGGATTGCGGCGATGATGCCAGCGCCCAGGAGGCCCAAGGCGATGATCAGGAAGGTGGTGTGGTCGGCAAAGATCCCGGCACTGAAGAAACCCACCGCACCTAACACCACCAGGCCGCAGACAAACTTGCGCCGCTCGCCAGTGGCGTCCGACAACCGCCCGATCACCAGCATGCTGATCGCACCGCACACATACGGAATCGCAGTGAGCAGGCCGATCATCACCGGGCTCTGGGTGCCGGCGCTGCGGATCAATTGGGGCGCCCAGAAGTTGAGGCCGTAGGACGCGACCTGGATCAGGAAGTAGATAAACCCGAGCATCAGGAAGCCTGGAATGCGGATCGCCGACAGCAGCGAGCCACCGTGCTGGTTCGGCTCGTGCTTGGCGATGCGGCTCGACAGCAAGGTCTTTTCCGCCGGCGTGAGCCACTGCGCGTCTTCAATGCGGTCCTTGAGCAACGTCAGCACCAGAAAGCCCAGGCCGATGCAGGGCAAGCCGCCGAGCAGGAATAGCCAGTGCCAGCCGCGCATCTGCAGCACGCCGTCGAGATGCTCCAACACCAGCCCCGAGAACGGCGCGCCGACCAAGCCTGCGAAGGCCGAAGCCAGAAACAGCAGCGAGGTGATGCGCCCACGAAAGTGCTGCGGGAACCACAAGGTCAGGTAATACAACACGCCCGGCGCAAACCCTGCCTCCATCGCACCGATGATGAAACGCAGGCCGTAGAACTGCCACTCGGCGGTGACAAACACCATGGCCGCCGTGGCCAGGCCCCACGACATCATGATCCGCGCGATCCAGCGCCGCGCGCCGACCTTGTACAGCATCATGTTGCTGGGCACTTCGAAGATCACATAGCCGACCACGAAAAGCCCGGCGCCCAAGCCGTAAGCGGTGTCGCTCAGGCTCAGGTCGGTTTGCAGTTGGAACTTGGCAAAGCTGATGTTGATGCGGTCGAAAAACGCGAACAGGTAGCACACCATGATCAGCGGCATCAGGCGCCAGGCGACCTTGCTGACCAGGGCTTTTTCGGCATCGATCTCAGCAGCCGGGCGCAGGCCTGCCTCTAACGTATTAGTGCTCATGCATTTTCTCCAGCGGGCTGCTCAAAGGCGCCCGATTGTTTTTGTTGTCTGGTGCGGCGTTACAGCGTGGCGATATAAGCCGGTGGCGGGTGCAGGTCGCCATTGCGCCCGGCCTTGGCCACTTGGCCGGGCAGCGCATGGCCGAGCAGAGCCGGCAGGCGGCGGGACATGTGCAGCAGGTGCGGCAGGTCGATGCCGGTGTGAATACCGACTTCGTCACACAGGTTGACCAAATCTTCGGTGCAGATATTGCCCGACGCCCCCGGCGCGAATGGGCAGCCACCCAGGCCACCTAACGCCGCATCAAAACGCCGTGCGCCAGCTTCATAAGCCGCCAGCACATTGCACAACCCCAGGCCGCGCGTGTTGTGAAAATGCAGGGTCAGGTCGCTGGCCGGAACGCGCTCCAACACGCGTGTGACCAGACGCTGCACCTGGCGCGGGTTGGCCATGCCGGTGGTGTCGGCCAGGGTGATGCCCTGGATGCCCAACTCGCGGTAGGCATCGACGATTTGCAGCACACGGTCTTCAGCAATCTTGCCTTCGAACGGGCAACCGAAGGTGGTGGCGATGCTGCCGTTGAGGCGCACCGAGTAGTCGGCGGCGAAGCTGACGATAGCGCCAAACGCGGCCAATGACGCTTCGCAACGCATGCGCATGTTGGCCAGGTTGTGGGTCTGGCTGGCGGACATCACCAGGTTCAGCTCATCGGCGCGGGACTCGATGGCGCGCTGGGCGCCTTTGAGGTTGGGGATCAGCGCCACATAGATCACACCGGGTTTGCGCTGGATGCCCTGGAACACCTGCTCTCCATCGCGCAACGCGGGGATGGCCTTGGGGGAGACGAACGAGCCGGCTTCGATCCGCGAAAACCCGGCCAAGGCCAGCTCATTAATCAGCGTGATCTTGTCGGCGGTTTCGACCCAGGTGGGTTCAATTTGCAGACCATCGCGCGGGGACACTTCCTGCACGATCAGCGGGTCGGAATAATCGGTGATCATTGCACCACTCCCAAGGTTCTCAAGTGTTGGATATCGGCCCCGGTCAGGCCCAGGCCGGCGAGGATGTCGTCGGTGTGCTGGCCCAGTGTCGGGCCTTGCCAGTTCACCGCGCCTGGGGTTTCGGAAAGTTTGGGCACAATGCCGGGCATTTTTACCGACACGCCGCCGGGCAGTTCGGCATTGAGCAGCATGTCACGCGCCTGGTAGTGCGGGTCGCTGACGATATCGGCCACCGAGTAGATGCGCCCGGCCGGCACTTCTGCCGCTTCCAGAGCGCTGAGCACTTGTTCGATGGGCAGGCTACTGGTCCAGTGGGTGATCGCGGCGTCGAGCAAACCGCTTTTCGCCGCACGGCCATCGTTATGGGCAAACTCCGGCGCTTCGGCCAAGTCGGCGCGGCCGATGGTGGTCATCAGACGCTTATAGATCGGGTCGCTGTTACCAGCGATCACCACGTAAGCGCCATCGGCGGTCAGGTAGGTGTTGGAGGGCGCGATGCCGGGCAAGGCGCCGCCGCTGCGTTCGCGCACATGGCCGAGCATGTCGTATTCGGGCACCAGGCTTTCCATCAGGTTGAACACGCTTTCGGCCAGGGACACATCGACAACCTGCCCGTCGCCCTGCCCGGTCTTGACCCGCAGCAGCGACATCAGCGCGCCGATCACGCCATGCAGGGAAGCGAGGGAGTCGCCCAGGCTCACACCCACTCGCGCCGGTGGCGAGTCCGGGTTGCCGGTGGTGTAGCGGATGCCGCCCATGGCCTCGCCGATGGCACCGAAGCCTGGGCGGTCACGGTAAGGGCCGGTCTGGCCGTAGCCGGAGATGCGTACCAGGGTCAGCTTGGGGTTGAGGGCGTGCAACACATCCCAGCCCAGGCCGAGTTTTTCCAGGCCGCCGGGGCGCAGGTTTTCGATCAGCACGTCGGCGTCGCCGAGCAGTTGCTTGATCACGCCCAGGCCTTCCGGGGACTTGAGGTCCAACGCCAGCGACTTTTTGTTGCGCGATTGCAGGTACCACCACAATGAGGTGCCTTCGTGCAGTTTTCGCCATTTACGAAGCGGGTCGCCCTGGCCCATGGCTTCGATCTTGATCACCTCGGCGCCGAACTCGGCCATCAGCCGGGCGGCGAACGGCGCGGCAATCAGGGTGCCGATCTCAATCACCTTGATACCGGTCAATGGAGCCGTCATGGGGTGAGCCTCTTATTCTTGGAATGTGAGGGCAAGGCTAGAGGATAGGCGTAGGAGAAATCCAACCGTCAGTTGGCAAGGAGCGTTCGCGAAACACGAACAACAATACAATCACGGCGTTGACTCGATCGCCATCGCGGGCAAGCCCGCTCCCACCAGTGATCGCATTCATGTGTGGGAACCGGGCTTGCCCGCGATGAGGCCGTCCGTGTTTGAATTACTCTAGCGTCCTGCGCAGATAGTCAAACAACAATCGACTGACCGGCGACAACTGCGCCTCATCGCGCACCACTACGATCAAGCTGCGATCCGACCAAGCATCCGTCAGCGGCACCGCGTGCAACCCCAACGCGCGGCCAAACAGTTCATAGGCTTTTTGCGGCAGGATGCCAATGCCCATGTTCGCCTGAACCATCCGGCACATCGCATCAAACCCCGGCACATGGATGCGCAGGCGCAGCATCTTGCCCGCCTCGCGCGCAGCCGCATGGGTGCGCATATTGATCGAGCTGGCGGCATGTAAACCCACGTAATCACTGCCTAACGTTTCGGCAAAGGCCAAGGACTGGCGGGTAGCCAACGGATGATCTGCCGGCATCAGCACCACCAGTTTGTCGTGCCGATAGGTCACGCTCGGCAGGCCTTTAGTGTCCGTGTCGCTGGAGCAAATGCCCAAATCGGCCACGCCATCCAGCACACCCTGCACCACGCCATTGCTGGGGCGTTCCTCCAGATCAGTTTTCACCTCAGGATGCAGCGCGGAAAAATCCCGCAGGTCTTCCGGTAAGAACTGAATGATCGCCGACAGATTGGCCAGCATGCGCACATAACCGCGCACGCCATGGCTGTGTTCGCCCAATTCCAGGCCCATTTTTTCGACGTTGAACAGCATCTGCCGCGCATGGTGCAACAGGGTTTCGCCCGCCGCCGTCAGGTCCATGCCCTTGGCCCGGCGCACGAACAGGCTGACGCCCAGCACCTGTTCCAGTTCCATCAGGCGCTTGCTCGCCGCCGACACCGCAATGGCTTCACGGGCCGCAGCGCGGGTCAGCGTGCCTTCCTCAAACACCGCAACGAACAGTTGCAAAGTGATCAGGTCCAGGCGACGCACCAGGCTCTTGTGCAGCATCAGCGACGCTCAGAGGCCAGGCGATTGATCTCGGCCTGCTCCACCACCGCGTTCGGCGCGCCATGGCGTACCGCCGCCAACATTGCCTGGCCGACGGTCTCGGTGCTCACGACCCAGCCCGGCTTGACCCGACGTACGAAAGAGAGCGCCGGCCCGAGTACGGAATAGAAGGATTGGTACAGCGGCGTTTTCGAACGCACGCCATGCAGCGGCTGAATCACCCCTGGCCGAAACAGGTACACCGCCTTGAACGGTAGGCGCAGCAACGCGTTTTCAGTCTTGCCCTTGATCCGCGCCCACATCGACTTGCCCGCCTCGGAGCTGTCGGTGCCGGCGCCGGACACGTAGATAAAGGTCATCTGCGGATTAAGTCGCGCCAAGGTGCTGGCCGCAACCAGCGTCAGGTCATAGGTGAGGTGGGTGTACTGGGTTTCATTCATGCCCGCCGACGAAACGCCGAGGCAGAAGAAACAGGCATCAAAACCTTGCAGCAGGTTTTCCAGGGGATGGAAATCCAGCATGTCGCTGTGCAGCACCTGGTGCAGCTTGCCGTGCTCCTGGGTCAAGGGCGTGCGGCCGACCGCGACAACTTCCTGCACGTCAGCGGCCAACAGGCACTCGCGCAGCACGCCCTGACCGACCATGCCGGTGGCGCCGAATAACAGAACTCTCATGGGTGGACCTCAGCGGCAAGCCGCAAGCTTCATGCTCAAGTTAAATGCAGTTCGGCTTGTAGCTTACCGCTTGCAGCGTGCGGCTGCCCCTTTAGAAAGCGCTGCGAAAGATCTCCTCAATCTGACGCTGATCGGCCCGCCGCGGGTTGGTAAGGCCACAGGCATCCTTCAACGCATTAGTGGCCAGCAGCGGAATGTCCTGCAACTTGGCGCCCAGTTCACGCAAGCCGGCGGGAATCTCAACGTCGAGGGCCAACGTGCGAATGGCGGTGATGGCAGCCTGGGCGCCCTCTTCCGGGGTGATGCCCTTGATATCAGCGCCCAACGCGCGCGCCACGTCGCTCAAGCGCTTGGCGCAGACACTCGCGTTGAAGCTTTGCACATGCGGCAGTAACACCGCGTTGCACACGCCGTGGGGCAAGTCGTACAGGCCGCCGAGTTGGTGGGCCATCGCATGTACAAAGCCCAGGGACGCATTGTTAAAGGCCATCCCGGCGAGAAACTGCGCATACGCCATGTTTTCCCGCGCGGCCTTGTCGGTACCGTCGCGCACGGCCAGGCGCAGGTTGGCGCTGATCAGTTCGATGGCCTTGATCGCGCAGGCGTCGGTGATCGGCGTGGCGGCGGTGGACACATAGGCTTCGATGGCGTGCGTCAGCGCGTCCATGCCGGTCGCGGCGGTCAGGCCCTTGGGCATGCCGACCATCAGCGTCGGGTCGTTGACCGACAGCAGCGGCGTGACGTTGCGGTCGACGATGGCCATTTTCACGTGACGGGTTTCGTCGGTGATGATGCAGAAGCGGGTCATCTCGCTGGCGGTGCCGGCGGTGGTGTTGATGGCCACCAGTGGCAGTTGCGGCTTGCTGGACTGATCGACGCCTTCGTAGTCGCCGATATGCCCACCATTGGTGGCGCACAGCGCGATGCCCTTGGCGCAGTCATGGGGCGAGCCGCCGCCCAGCGACACCACAAAATCGCAAGCATTGGCCTCCAACATCACCAGGCCTTTCTCGACGTTTTCCACATTGGGGTTGGGCTTAGCGCCGTCGTAGATCACCGAGTCGATGTCCTGCATCGCCAGCTTCTCGGCGATCATGCTGGCCACGCCCGCTTTGGCCAGGCCCACGTCGGTGACGATCAGCGCCCTGCGAAAGCCGTAATTGCGGATGGCCGTCATGGCTTCGTCGAGGCAGTCGGTGCCCATGATGTTGACGGCGGGAATAAAGAAGGTGCTGCTCATGGTCAATCCTCAGAGGCGTTATGCCTACAGGATCAACCTGACTTGCCTGCGCCATCTTGATCAGGATCAACGCCCGCTCGTGATAAAGTCATCACCCAGCCGATTTTGAGTAGACCCGCCGCAATGAAGGATTTCCAGGATATTGACGCCCACCTTGAAGACTGGAGCGCGCTGCGCAGCGCCGTCGATTTCAGTGGGATTCTGATCGGCAACGGCGCGAGCCGTGTGATTTGGGAAGACTTTGCCTACGATTCGCTGTTCGAAAACGCCCGTACCGTCGAAGAAAAACCCCTCAGCCAATCCGAGCTGAGTGTGTTCGACGCCCTGCAAACCCGCAGTTTCGAACAGGCGCTGGGCGCGTTGAAGACCACCAGCCGGGTCAACAAGGCCCTGGCGGTCAGCTCGGCGGCGCCGCGCAATCGCTACTACGCGATCAAGGAAGCGCTGATCAATACCATCCACGCCGTGCACATTCCGTGGCGTCTGGTGCAGCCGTCGACGCTGGCGACGATCAACGCGGAACTGGCTCGCTACCCCACGGTATTCACCAGCAATTACGACCTGCTCAACTACTGGGCGATCCTGCACACGCCAGGCATCGACGACTTGTTCCGCAGCGCCGATGCCAGCTTCGACCTGCGCAACACCCGCACCGAGGCCACGCGCATCCTCTACCTGCACGGCGGCCTGCACCTGGTGCGCAACCTCGACGGTACGGCGCGTAAATTGCCGTCCACCGACAGCACTCTGCTCAGCAGTTTTGCGATCAACAACACGATCAAGACGTTGGACGACGTGCCGCTGTTTGTCAGCGAAGGCAAGGTGGAAGAGAAGCTCAAGACCATCCGCAGTTCGGACTATTTGTCGTTCTGTTATGAGCAACTGCTGACCCATGAGGGTGCGCTGTGCCTCTTCGGCCACGACCTGGGCCCTCAGGATAGACACCTGGTGGATGCGCTTCGCCAGGCCAAACTGACCACACTGGCGATTTCGGTATCGGGCCGCAGCGACGGGTTTATTCGCCAGCAGAAGCGTCGGTACTCGGCGTTGTTTGAGGGCAGCGGTGTGGCGTTGAAGTTTTTTGCGGCGCGTACGCACCCGTTGGGTCATTCGGCGTTGTCAGTGCCGGTCGAACGCTGAGCCCCCCGAACAAAGCAGATCAACATGTGGGAGCAGGCTTGCCAGCTCCCACATTGATTGCATTTCAAATAACGGTCACCGTCATTCTTCCGAACTGTGCACCACCACCAACAACTGCGCCTGTACTTCCCCGACCGAACGAATCCGGTGGGGCTTCTGCGCATTGAAGTGCAGCGCATCGCCCCGCTCCAGGATCACCCGCTCGTTCATGAAATCCACTTGCGCACCAGGCTGACTGGCGCGGGAACTGTTCTATCGCCAGTTGCCGCTGCTGGAATTCATCCTCAAGGGTGGTTTGCCGGCGACGATCAAGGCCGGGTTGCGCATGAGCGGGTTGGAAGCCGGCGACCCACGTCTTCCGGTATTCCCGTTAGGCGACAGCGCACGCGATCCGCTGAAGACGCTGTTGGCAGCCGTCTGAATAAAAAATGCCCCGGCACTTGCGCGCCGGGGCATTGGTTTTTACACCACTGTCATGTCTTGTCTTTGATGGTGGTGCTCGGGCCATTGGTCTTGACACTGGCAATGCCATTGTCTCGCGCCGCTGTCGAAGAATACTGCTCGCTGGTGCCGATCACTTGATGATTGGCAGCCTTGAGGTTGAAGTACGACTGGCCATTGCTGGCCACCTTTTTCTCATAGCGCTCGTCATGCGGGCTGTTGGTCTGCACGGAAACAATGCCGCTTTCAGCTGCGCTGCGGGTGGTGTAAAGCTCGCTGGTCAAAATAGTCTCAGCGTTCGCCGCCTTCAGCACAAAACGAAACTGCCCGTTGTTGCTGTTACTCAACTCATACCATCCAGCCATGCCGCTCTCCTTTTGAGTAGGACTTTATTCACTAGCCCGTAGGATTAAAGGCTATGCCCAGCGTATTGCCAGCCAGGCATCAGCATTTACCACAAGACAAATGACAATAATTCTCGATATCATTCGCGACTTCTCTACGTCGTGCTTCGTCAAGAAGGATATCCATGCCTCGTCCCAAGCCCGACCCGTTGTCGGCCGATACCTTTCGCGGGTTTTATGCAGACATTCTGTATTTCCTGCGCAAACGCACGGACAACGCCAGCGACGCGGCAGACATGACCCAGGATGTCTTCACCCAATGGCTGGGCTACCGCGACCGGGCCAAGGTCGAGCAGCCACGGGCGTTTCTGTTCCAGATGGCGCGCAACCTGCTGCGCGATCACTGGCGTAAGCAGAAGGTACGGCAGACCGTCCACTCTGACCCGACCGAAAGGGACGCCGAGCCGGTCACCGATGAGCAAAACGACCCCATGGCCGCCACGCAGCGTTTGCAGCGCCTGGAACAGTTGAAAGAAGTCCTCGCCGAACTCTCGCCCCGCAGGCGAGAAGCCCTTATGCTGCATCGCTTCGAAGGCCTGAACCAGGCGCAGATCGCCGAGCGCATGGGCATTTCGACCAGCATGGTGGAAAAGCACATCGCTTTTGCCCTGCTGCATTGCAAGCGACGCCTTCAACAAGAACCCGGCACGGAGCAGCCAGAATGAACCGCCTGAGCGACATCGACGCCCTGGATATCGAAGCGAGCGACTCCATCGATGCCCAAGCCGCCAGCTGGTTTGCCCGCAACCGCAACGATGCGGGGCGAACCGAGCGCAAGGCCTTTGCCGCCTGGCTGGCCGTGCCCGCCCATGCCCGCGCCTATGCCGAATTCGAGCAACTGTGGGCCGACCTCGCCCAGTTGCAGCAACTGAGCAAACCCGTGCCGCTGCCCAAACGCAAACCCTCTCTCTGGCGCCCGGCCCTGGCCGTGGCTGCCGCCGTGGTCTGTGCTGTGCTGGCCACGCACATCGGCGCACCGCGCGAGCTGTATCACAGCCAAATTGCCGCGCACGCCAAAGGCATGCGCACCTTGAACCTGCCCGACGGCAGCACCCTGTTTGTGAATGCCAACACGCGCCTGCGCGTGGATTTCAGCGCCCACCAGCGCATCCTTCATTTGGACAAGGGCCAGCTGTACATCGAAGTCGCCGCCGACAAGGAACGGCCGCTGTACGTGCAAGCTGGCGAGGCGAATGTGCGGGTGGTCGGCACCGGTTTCGACGTGCGGCGCAGCCAGCAGCAACTGGTGGTCAGCGTCGCCCATGGCCAGGTGGCCTTCGCGCCGGACGCCAAAAGCCCGGTGACCTTGCTCGGCGCCCAACAGCGCGCCGCCTATAACTACGCCAAGGGCACTGTGCAGCAACAAACCCTTAGCGCTGGAGAAGTGGCGGATTGGCGCAGCGGGCACCTGTCGTTTCGCAACCGCGACCTGGCCAGCCTGATCGACGAGCTGAGCCTCTACCGGCCCCAGGCCCCCTTGCACGTCAGCAAATCAGTGGCGCAACTGAAGGTCTCGGGCAACCTGGATGTAAATGACCCGGACGCCCTGCTCAACGCCCTACCGGCCCTGCTGCCGGTGAAAACCGTGGCCTCGGCCGATGGTGTGATGAGAATCGAACCGAGCAAGTAAGGCCCGCGAACCCTCATTTGAGAATATTTTGCATTCGCATGTGTGGTTTTTTCAACCTGCCCCGTCTTCCTCCGGACTGTGTTTGATCTGCACACCTTTTTGGCTATTTAGCCACCCCGGGGGATTCCATGTTTCGCGCGCCTTGCCACGCTTCGCACCTGTTTCTTCGACCGACGCTGATTGCCACCTGCCTGGCGTTCAGCCTCAGTGCCCAGGCTGAATCACTCAAGCTGCAACTGCCTGCCCAGTCACTGGCCACGTCCCTGAGCCAGGTGGCGCAGCAGGCGAAAATCCAGCTGCTGTTCGATGAAACACTGCTCAAGAACGTACAGGCGCCGGCGCTCAACGGTGAGTTCACCCCGGAAGTGGCGATTCGCAGCCTGCTGAAAAACGGCGCGTTCACCCTGATCAAGGTCGGCACCACCTACGTGGTGCGCCCCGACGAGGGCAAGACCACCCACAGCGGCGCCATCCAATTGGACGCCCTCAGCGTGATCGGCACCGGTAACGAGGTCGACTCCGCCACCGTCAACCGCTCCACCCTGAGCCAGGCCGACATCGATCGGTACCAGTCCAATAACATCCCCAGTTTGCTACAGACCTTGCCCGGCGTGAGCCAGGGCGGTTCGCTGAAACCTGGCGGCCAGACCATTAACATCCGGGGTTTCGGCGATGCCGAAGACGTGCCGCTGACCGTCGACGGCGCCACCAAAAGCGGCTTTGAGCGCTACCAGCAAGGCACCGTGTTTATCGAGCCCGAGCTGATCAAAAGCATCGAAGTCGAAAAAGGCCCGACCTCCCCGTTCACCGGCAACGGCGGCTTCGGCGGCACGGTGAACATGACCACCAAGGACGCCCCGGATCTGCTCAAAGACGGCCGCAACAGCGGCGCGATGCTCAAGTACGGTTACTCCAGCAACGACCACGAACAGGTCTACAGCGGCGCCGTGTATGGCCGCACCGACGACGGCCGTTTTGACGCGCTGGCCTACCTGACCCAACGCGACGGCGGCGACATGAAGGTGGCCGCTAAGCTGCCCAACGAGGACAACCTGTTCCCGATCAACCCCCAGCGCCTGCCCAACAGCGCCCAGGATGTGGACGGCAAATTGTTCAAGGTCAACGCGCACCTGACCGATGAGCACAGTGTCGGGCTGTCCTACTCGCGCTCCCACAGCAACCGCTGGACACCGTTTTCCGCCGCCAGCTACCCGGCGCCGCCGACCCAGGCCCAGATCGACCGCTACGGCTACGAAGGCGCGTTGACGCGTTTTTTAGCCCACCGCGACACCGTCGACACCACCTGGTCGGGCAAGTATGAATACCAGCCGCTGGACAACCCGCTGGTAGACCTGACCGTCAAGTATTCGCAGTCCAACACCGACCAGACCGACGAGCGCAACGCCAGCGCGTTTTTCCAACTGGCCACCGGCGGGCGCAAGATGGACACGTCCTATACCGACAAGAACCTCG
This sequence comes from Pseudomonas sp. ArH3a, assembly GCF_022648765.1. NCBI lineage: Bacteria > Pseudomonadati > Pseudomonadota > Gammaproteobacteria > Pseudomonadales > Pseudomonadaceae > Pseudomonas > Pseudomonas sp. ArH3a. Next base: position 1,951,811 of record NZ_CP080330.1, on the reverse strand, counting down.
ACATCCGCAACGTCAGCCTGTTTGACACCGGCCCCTTGCAGCATGCAGTCACCGTCGGCGGGCAGATCCGCAAACACGCGCGAGAAACCGAGATGTGGATACCCGGTAAAACCTACGACACCGCGCGCTACAACTACGGGCATTTCCAGCCGGGATTCATGCCCCACGGCAAAGTCGACACCAATAGCTTCTTTGTCCAGGATGCGGTCACCGTGGGCGATGTAACCATCAGCCCGTCCCTGCGCTACGACCATGTGCGCAACCGCGGCGAAGCCAACGATGCGCCTTACTACAGCAACCCGAACCCGGCCGTCGGCCACGATTACAGCGACCGCACCTACACCGGTTGGTCACCGCGCCTGGCGCTGTTCTGGAACGTCACCCCGCACCTGGGGCTGTTCGCCAACTGGAGCAAGACCTGGCGCGCGCCGGTCATTGATGAACAATATGAAGTGCAAGGCCTGGGCAGCCGCACCGCCACCAGCGTCGACCTCGACCCCGAGCGCATCACCTCGATCAGCGTCGGCAGCGTGACCAGCTTCGACAACCTGATCGCCGAGGACGACAACCTGCAAATACGCACCACGTTGTTCCATAACAAAGTCGAAGACGAAATCTTCAAGGCCACCGGCGTCGGCTGCCAGAACCAGGCCATCAACGGCGGTACGATTGCCAATGCTTGCCCATCGGGTGCGATGCCCAACTACCGCAATATCGGCGGCCTGACCATCAAGGGCGTTGAGCTGGAATCGTTCTACAACTCCACCTACCTGTTTGGCTCGGTGTCGTTCGCCTACGCCAAAGGTGACCACGAAGGCGCCTACACCAACCCCTGGGGCCCGAACGTGGCAGCACGCGACATTCCACCGACCAAATGGGTGCTGGTACTGGGCACCAACATTCCCGCCTGGGATGCCCAAGTGGGCTGGACGGGCCAGTTCATCGGCGCCACCGACCGCTTGCCCAGCGACAAATATTCCGGCGGACCGGGCAGCAGCTTAGGCGATCTGTTCTATGACCAGTACGGCAACAAGGCCTACAACACCCAAGGCCTGTTCGCCAAATGGAAGCCGCAACAGGCCTACCTGAAAGGCACCGAAGTGAACTTCACCGTGGACAACCTGTTCAACAATAACTTCCGCCCAGCCTTGAGCGGCGATCGCGCCTATACCAAAGGCCGTGATGCGAAGATCAGCGTTACGCGGTTCTTCTGATTGTGGGAGCTGGCTTGCCTGCGATACAGGCGACTCGGTGTATCAGGCATCTCGAGGTGATGCTATCGCAGCATAGGTATCTACACATCTTTTTATGGGTTGAATTCTTTGGTTGTCGCGGGGGCGCTGGGTACATATCCGTTATTTGGGTAACGGCTGCTATGGGTTCCGCTCTTACAGCGGGTCACTTTTGAAAGAGCGCAAAAGTAACCAAAACGCTCTTGCCCCACCACTCGGCACCTCGCTTAGGCTCGGTGTGCCCTCACTCCGGCTTTGGACCGTGGGCCGCCGCCATGGGCCATCCTTGGCCCATCGCGGCTAAACCGGCGTCCTGCCGGTTTACCCCCGCTCCAAAGCCTGCGTTCGGCCAGCGTGGTTTAACGGGGCGCCTAAGATCAAGATCAAAAGCAAGAGCACGGCGGCCTAGTAGCCGACCTGAGTGGTTAGATCAAAAGCGAAGCCAAGGCGGCCTGACAGCCGACCTGATCTCTGAAACTGAACTCAATCTAATGTGGGAGCTGGCTTGCCTGCGATGGCATCAACTCGGTGTACCTGATGGACCCAGGTGTCTGCATCGCAGCGGTGCGGCGATCCGACAAGCCAGCTCCCACAGAAAAGCAGATCTGCTTCTGCTGTGCTTTTGCCCTGCTTTTGCTTCTACCACTCAGGTCGGCTACTAGGCCGCCGTGCTCTTGCTTTTGATCTTGATCTGAGGCGCCCCGTTAACCACGATGGCCGAACGCAGGCTTGAATCCGTGGGTAACCCGGCAGGACGCCGGGTTAGCCGCCATGGGCCAAGGATGGCCCATGGCGGCGGCCCACGGATTCAAGCCGGAGTGAGGGCATGCCGAGCCTAGGCGAGGCACCGAGTGGTGGGGCAAGAGCCCTTTTGGTTACTTTTGGGGCTCTTTTCCAAAAGTGACCCGCCGTAAGGGCCATGCCTTTCAAGGTCTGCGTTTAAAAGTTCGTTTAAAGCAGTGTTTAAGTCTGTTTATCCGACTTGGCAGCCTTAAGCACCCGAGCTGTTGAAACATGAGCCCGTGCGGCCTTACCTTCCAGCCACTCCTTGGGTTTGGCGATTTTAGGGCCGCGCGGGCTTTTCGCGACGGCCTTAGGTTTGATCAACCTCGCCAGGGCCAGTAACCGCTCTGCCAACCCTTGCGAGGTCTTTTCGAGAGGGAAGTTTTCCGCCGGTAATGCGATCTGCATTCCCTCATAACCGCTGCGAACGTGCACCGCCAAATGGTAAATCGAAGCCTCCCAACTCGCTGGCTGCGTTTCGCGGTGCGCCTGTTCCACACTGCGTTTGAGAACCGACAAAACGTTGTAAGCCAGAACCGCCGAGGCGAAGCCCAGCAGCGCGGCTTTAGGGCTACCAAGGCTCTTAATCTCACTGTCGAGCACCGATTCAAGGCGTTGGAACATCCCTTCAATACTCCAGCGGCGGCGGTATAAATCAGCTATTTGTCGAGCGCTGATGGTGTCGGGCAAATTGCTCCAGAACCACATCACCAAATCACCTGAGTCATTTGCCGTTTGCAGGCTCAACTCAACGCGTCGCCAGCGGCGACCGCCTTTTACTTCGATGGTTTGTTCGCGAACGGTTCCGGTGTCGACGGTCCCTGACTCTTGCCAGTCGCCTTCCTGGATCACACGTGGATGTTTGCTGTGTTGGCGAACGATGAACGAGGCCCCTGTGTTTTCGCAGGCTTGCAGGACAGGCAGCGTGCAATAAAGTCGGTCAGCCATCCATAGTTGACCCGCGCTTGCGCGGGCCAACAGCGGTAGAACACTGACCCGCTCGCTGGCATGGGCGTCTTCCCAAGGCTGAAGATCGACGACTAAATCCAGATCAGGATCGTAGGCCACTACGGAAAACCCTGGGCGAGCCGCAGCTCGCTCGCTGCGCAAAGGGCCTAAACGTTTTTCAGTGGCCGGTAGGTGGTTGCCATCGACAATGCGCAACTGCCAGCCGGGTAGTATCGATGAGTGGCCGAGCGTTTTGATGGTTGGTTCTAAACGCTCTGCGCTGCCTGAGATGAGGGCTCGAAGCACCTCGGGTTCGGTCCGATTGATCTTGTCATAGAGCGCCGCAACGCTCACCGAAAGGCCCTCCATCTTACGCGCTGCAGCGTGCAGTGATGGCCTCAAGCCCAATGAAACAAGGGACATCAGCTCTACAACGGTTGAAAACAAGAGCTCACGGGAGTACTGGCGTTGTCGGTGGTCATTGAACACCTTGTCAACCCACTCGGCAGGTACGGCCTGCTCCAATACCAGCTTGGTCATGACACTGGCCGGCGCCTGCTTTTCAAACCGTTCTAGAACCTTTTCCCACATCGTTTCGTCATCCTGACTAAAGTATTTGTTTATGTTTTAAACCAAGACCTTGAAAGGCATGGCCGTAAGGGCGGAACCAATAGCAGCCGTTACCGCAGCAACGGATATGTACTCAATCTACCTAAACCATCACAGGCTAAAAGCAACACAAAAAGTTGCGTAGATACCCATGGCTATCGCAGGCAAGCCAGCTCCCACACGACCTCAACTGTACGGATAAATCCGTACCCAGCTGTAGGCCCGCAATCGGCGGGGGTTGTGGCTAGATGGGCTTCCCTTGAAGCCCTCTCGTTTCGGTCCCCATCATGAGCTCGCGCGAAAACACCGGCATGGCCCTCGGCCTGCTGGGTGTCATCATCTTCAGCCTGACCCTGCCCTTCACCCGCATCGTGGTGCAGGAAATCCACCCATTGCTCAACGGCCTGGGTCGCGCCTTGTTCGCGGCGATTCCGGCGGCGGCGCTGTTGCTGTGGCGCCGTGAGCGCTGGCCGACCTAGCACCAGGTGCGCGGTTTGTGCCTGGTCATCGCCGGTGTAATCCTCGGTTTCCCGGTGCTGTCGGCCTGGGCCATGCAGACCTTGCCGGCCTCCCATGGCGCGCTGGTCAACGGCTTGCAACCGCTGTGCGTGGCGCTGTATGCGGCGTGGCTGTCCCACGAGCGGCCGTCAAAAGCCTTCTGGGCCTGCGCGGCGCTGGGCAGTGCGTTGGTGTTGAGCTACGCCTTGATCACCGGCGCGGGCAGTATTCAGGCGGGTGATTTGCTGATGCTCGGCGCAATTGCCGTGGGCGGCCTGGGCTATGCCGAAGGTGGCCGGTTGGCGAAGGAGATGGGTGGCTGGCAAGTGATCTGCTGGGCGCTGGTGCTGTCGACACCGGTGCTGATCGGCCCGGTGTGGTACCTGGCGGCGCAGCACCAAGGCGCGATTTCGATGCGCACCTGGTGGGCGTTTGGGTATGTGTCGCTGTTCTCGCAGTTCCTGGGGTTCTTCGCCTGGTACGCCGGGTTGGCCATGGGCGGAATTGCGCGGGTCAGCCAGATTCAACTGCTGCAGATTTTCTTCACCATCGCGTTTTCGGCGTTGTTCTTTGGTGAACATATCGAGCCGATTACGTGGGTGTTTGCCTGTGGGGTGATCGTGACGGTGATGCTGGGGCGCAAGACGGCGGTGCAGCCTGCGCCGGCTCCCAAGCCAAGCACTATCTAATGTGAAAGCTGGCGTGTGTGGGAGCTGGGCTTGCCCGCGATCGCATCACCTCGGTTTACCTGAAAGACCGAGTTGCCTGCATCGCAGGCAAGCCAGCTCCCACCCAAGCCAGCTCCCACATTTTTGGTGCTGTGCTCAGCTCAAATAACCATCCGCGCGCAGCAAGGTTTCCAGGCAGTGCTCGGTGATGTGGTAGAACGCCTTCAGCGCTTGGATTTTCTCCAGCAACTGCGCATTGTCCACCGGCTCGTTGCGTTTGACCGCGAGGATCATCTTGTTCTTGTTGGTATGTTCCAACGAGATGAACTCGAACACCTTGGTCTCATAACCGCAGGCCTCAAGGAACAACGCGCGCAGGCTGTCGGTGACCATTTCCGCCTGTTGGCCCAGGTGCAGGCCGTATTGCAGCATCGGCTTGAGCAGCACCGGGCTCTGGATCTGCAGGCGAATCTGTTTGTGGCAGCACGGCGAGCACATGATGATCGACGCGCCGGAACGGATGCCGGTGTGGATCGCGTAGTCGGTGGCGATGTCGCAGGCATGCAGCGCGATCATCACGTCCAACTCGCTCGGCGCCACGCTGCGCACATCACCGCACTTGAACACCAGCCCCGGGTGTTCCAGGCGCGCGGCAGCGGTGTTGCACAGGGTCACCATGTCTTCGCGCAGCTCCACGCCGGTCACTTCGCCCTCAGCCTTGAGGGTGTTGCGCAGGTAATCGTGAATGGCGAAGGTCAGGTAGCCCTTGCCCGAACCGAAATCGGCGACCCGCACGGGTTGGTCCAGTTTCAAGGGTGACGAGGTCAGCGCATGGCTGAACACTTCGATGAACTTGTTGATCTGCTTCCACTTGCGCGACATCGACGGGATCAGCGCCTGCTTGGCGTCGGTCACGCCCAGGTCGGCGAGGAACGGCCGGCTCAGGTCGAGGAAGCGATTTTTCTCACGGTTGTGCTCGGCGGAAGGCGCCTCACGCAGTTGCTGCGGCTTGCTTTTGAACAACGAGCTTTTGTTCTTCTTGCTGTATTCCAGCTGGGCTTCGTCGGTCAGCGACAGCAAGTGCGCGTTCTTGAACGACGCGGGCAGCAGCTCGGCAATCGCCGCAACGCCGTCGGCCAGGGGCAAGTTCTTGGTGATGTCGCGGGTCTTGTAGCGGTAGACGAACGACAGGCACGCCTGCTCCTTGACCGTTACCGGCTTGATGATCAGCCGTTGCAGCTCGGCTTCCTCGCCGACGTACTTGGCCAGCACCAGCTTGATAAACGCATGCTGCGCCAGGCTTGCGCTCAGCAGTTCGATGAACTGGGCGTGATGATCCGGCGCAGGGCGGGCAGGTTGAGCGGTGACGGACATGAACAAAAACGCCTCGGGCTGGGAATGCCGGGCATTTTAGGGGGGATAGTGCTTCAGGGCACGGGGTTATTTGATCAACGGTCGCTCAGCCGCCGCAAATCAAATGCGGGAGCTGCTTTTCTGTGGGAGGTGGCTTGCCTGTGATGCTGGCACCTCGGTCCATCAGGCCAACCGAGTTGATGCCATTGCAGGCAAGCCCGACTCCCACAGAAAAGCAGTTCCCGCATGGGTTCTGAGGGGTGTGGGCTATTCCAGCACGATCAGGCGGTTGGGCAACTCATTACGCGCCTGCGTCACCGGCACATGCACCTTGAGCAACTCGCCGCAGGCCTCGATACACGCAATAAACCCCGCCAACGTCTGCCCCTGTTTCACCTGCTGGGTAAACGCCTTGACGATGCCATCCCAGCTCTCGTCATCCAGCCGTTTGGAAATACCCTCGTCCACCAGGATCTCCACATACCGTTCCGCCTCGCTGACAAAAATCAGCACACCCGTCCCGCCCACCGTGTGGTGCAGGTTCTGCTCCAGGAACTGCCGGCGCGCCAGGTTGGACGCGCGCCAATGACGCACCGAACGCGGGATCAAGCGGGTGGTGACCTTGGGCAAACGAAACACCAGGCACAACACGATAAACGTCGCCCACTGCGCCAACAGCAAGGTGTACATGGTCAAGTAGCCCGACAAGTAATGCACCACGCCGGGCACCACCAAGGCGATCAGGCTGGCCCACAGCAGCGGGATGTAAGCGTAATCGTCAGCGCGGGCCGCCAGCACCGTGACCAGTTCGGCGTCGGTGGTTTTCTCGACCCGGGCAATCGCTTCGGCGACTTGGCGCTGCTCGTGTTCACTCAGTAATGCCATGGTTGTCGATGCTCTGTTCTAGTTATTGTCATTACCAGCCACCTGAGGCCCCGCCACCGCCAAAACCACCGCCGCCGCCTCTGAAGCCACCACCGCCGCCTCCCCCGCCACCGCCGCCGCGCCCACTGCTGCTGAGGATTGCCAAGAGGATAGCGCCAACCGGCAGGCCCAGGCGATTGCACAGCCACAACACGCCGATCAGCAGGATGAACAAGCCGATGGACAACCCTGGGTTGTCCTTGGCGAAATTCGCATCCGCCACATGCGCTGGCACCGCCAGCGGCTCGCCGCCCACCACCTGCACCATCGCCGTGACGCCGTCGCTGATGCCCTGGCTGTAATTGCCAGCCTTGAACTTAGGCGCGATCACCTGATTGATGATCACCCAGGACTGCGCATCGGTCAGCACGCCTTCCAGGCCATAGCCGACTTCGATGCGCAATTTTCGCTCATCACGGGCGACGATCAACAGCGCGCCGTTGTCCTTGCCCTTCTGGCCGATGCCCCACTGGCGGCCCAATTGGTAACCGTAGTCCTCAATCGGCACGCCTTGCAGGTCGGGCACGGTGACCACCACGAGCTGGTCGCCGGACGTTTGCTCCAACGCCTGCAACTGCTGGGTTATTTGCGCCCGGGTTGCCGGGTCGAGCATCTGGGCGCTGTCCACCACCCGCCCGGTCAGGGCCGGGAACGTCAGCGCCGCCTGGGCCGCACCGACGCACGCCAGCAAGCACAGCGCCAGGCCTATCCGTAATAAACGCATCGACACCTCAACGCAGCGTTATTTGAACTTCACTTGCGGCGCTTTATCGGCATCAGCGCTGGTGGCTTCAAACGTAGCGCGGATCGGCAAGTCGCTGTACATCACGCTGTGCCACAGGCGGCCAGGGAAGGTGCGGATTTCAGTGTTGTACGCCTGCACGGCCTGGATGAAATCGCGACGGGCCACGGCAATACGGTTTTCCGTGCCTTCAAGTTGCGATTGCAGGGCCAGGAAGTTCTGGTTGGCTTTCAGGTCCGGATAACGCTCAGACACCACCATCAAGCGGCTGAGGGCGCCGCTCAAACCGTCCTGGGCTTGCTGGAACTGCTTGAGTTTCTCAGGGTTGTCGAGGGTGCTGGCATCTACTTGGATCGAGGTGGCCTTGGCCCGCGCCTCAATCACGGCGGTGAGGGTGTCTTGCTCATGGGCCGCGTAGCCCTTGACCACTTCCACCAGGTTGGGGATCAGGTCGGCACGCCGTTGGTACTGGTTCTGCACCTGGCCCCAGGCCGCCTTGGCCTGTTCATCCAGGGTGGGAATGGTGTTGATGCCGCAACCGCTCAGTACGCTGCTGATCAGTAGCAAAGCCGCGGCTTTCAAGCCCCAGCGGTAACCTTGTGCTGCTTGCATGGTGTTTCTCCTGCCCAAACTAGATGGAATGTGACGACTAACCCTATAAACCGCGCACTTGGGGCATAATCCGCCACCACTGGATTGCGTCGAGCCAATCAGCTACAAAGATGCCCAGCGCGAAAAAGAGTTCAGAGTGTGCTGCATTTATCTGAACAACACCCGAACAACAATAGACGCTCCCCACATTTTGGCCGATGGCATTCTCTTGATGCTGTGCAGTGAGCCGAAAAAGGATATTCATGAAAAAGCTGTGTTTGCTCGGCCTTGTTGCCACTCTGGCCACCCACCCCGTCTGGGCAGAAACAAAGCCTGCTGCGCTTAAAGACAAGGACGCCTTCGTCAGCGACCTGCTCAAGCAGATGACCCTGGATGAAAAGATCGGCCAATTGCGCCTGATCAGCATCGGCCCCGAAATGCCCCGCGAGCTGATCCGCAAGGAAATCGCCGCCGGCCGTATCGGCGGCACCTTCAACTCGATCACTCGCCCGGAAAACCGTCCGATGCAGGACGCGGCCATGCGCAGCCGGTTGAAGATCCCGATGTTTTTCGCCTACGACGTGATCCACGGCCACCGTACGATCTTCCCGATCAGCCTGGCCCTGGCCTCCAGCTGGGACATGGACGCCATCGGCCGCTCCGGGCGCATCGCCGCCCAAGAAGCCGCCGCCGACAGCCTCGACATCACCTTTGCGCCGATGGTCGACATCTCCCGCGACCCGCGCTGGGGGCGTACTTCCGAAGGTTTCGGCGAAGACACCTACCTGACGTCGCGCATTGCCGAAGTGATGGTCAAGGCCTTCCAGGGCACAAGCGCGGCCAATGCCGACAGCATCATGGCCAGCGTCAAGCACTTTGCCCTGTACGGCGCGGTGGAAGGCGGTCGCGACTACAACGTGGTCGACATGAGCCCGGTCAAGATGTACCAGGACTACCTGCCGCCCTACCACGCGGCGATCAAGGCCGGTGCCGGCGGCGTGATGGTGGCGTTGAACTCGATCAACGGCGTGCCCGCCACCGCCAACACTTGGCTGATGAACGACCTGTTGCGCAAGGACTGGGGCTTTAAAGGCCTGGCCGTGAGTGACCACGGCGCGATATTCGAGCTGATCAAGCACGGCGTGGCCAAGGACGGGCGTGAAGCCGCTAAGCTTGCAATCAAGGCCGGTATCGACATGAGCATGAACGACTCGCTGTACGGCAAGGAATTGCCCGGGCTGCTCAAGTCCGGCGAGATCGAGCAAAGCGACATCGACAACGCCGTACGCGAAGTGCTCGGCGCCAAGTACGACATGGGCCTGTTCAAAGACCCGTACCTGCGTATCGGCAAGGCCGAGGATGACCCGGCCGACACCTATGCCGAGAGCCGCCTGCACCGTGCCGACGCACGGGATGTCGCGCGCCGCAGCCTGGTCCTGCTGAAAAACCAGAACAACACCCTGCCGCTGAAAAAATCCGCGACCATCGCACTGGTCGGCCCGCTGGCCAAGGCGCCGATCGACATGATGGGCAGCTGGGCCGCCGCCGGCAAACCGGCACAATCGGTGACCCTGCTCGATGGTCTCAACGCGGTGATCGGCGAAAAAGGCAAAGTGATCTACGCGCGTGGCGCCAACATCACCAACGACAAGGCCGTGGTCGACTACCTCAACTTCCTCAACTTCGATGCCCCGGAAGTGGTGGATGACACCCGCTCCCCGCAGGTGCTGATCGACGAAGCGGTGAAGGCCGCCAAGGATGCCGACGTGGTGGTGGCGGCTGTGGGCGAGTCCCGTGGCATGTCCCACGAGTCCTCCAGCCGCACCGACCTGAACATCCCGCAGAGCCAGCGCGACCTGATCAAAGCCTTGAAAGCCACCGGCAAACCGCTGGTGCTGGTACTGATGAACGGCCGCCCGCTGTCGATTCTTGAAGAGAACCAACAGGCCGACGCGATCCTGGAAACCTGGTTCGCCGGCACCGAAGGTGGCAACGCCATCGCCGACGTGCTGTTTGGTGACTACAACCCGTCGGGCAAGCTGCCGATCACCTTCCCACGTTCGGTAGGGCAGATTCCGACCTACTACAACCACCTGACCATCGGCCGGCCGTTCACCCCAGGCAAGCCGGGTAACTACACCTCGCAATACTTCGATGACACCACCGGGCCGCTGTTCCCGTTCGGTTATGGCCTGAGCTACACCACGTTCAGCCTGTCGGACATGGCGCTGTCGTCCACCACCCTGAACAAGACCGGCAAGCTCGACGCCAGCGTCACGCTGAAAAACACCGGCAAGGTCGAGGGCGAAACCGTGGTGCAGTTGTATATCCAGGACGTGGCCGGCTCGATGATCCGCCCGATCAAAGAGCTGAAGAACTTCCAGAAGGTCATGCTCAAGGCCGGTGAGGAGCGCACGCTGCACTTCACCATCACCGAGGAAGACTTGAAGTTCTACAACACCCAACTCAAGTTCGCCGCAGAACCCGGCGAGTTCAATGTACAGATCGGCCTGGACTCCCAGGATGTGCAGCAGCAGACGTTCGAGTTGCTGTAACACTTGCAGCCCCCCTCTTTTTTTGAAGAGGGGGCTTGCGCGCTGGCCCACCGTAGCCAGTAAAAGTTAACTTTCACTCCTCGATACAAGCCTAATCCTACATCACTCCCCCTGCTCACTCGCACACCCTATCAGCCCAATTTTTTTGCAGGTGTGTGTGGACTATGTCGCCCACGAAAAACGCCCAAGCGGCAGCCAAGAAGGCACCCGCTCAATCATCGTTCAAACGAAATGCTATCGCCCTTTTTGTGCTCGGCTGCCTGTCGGGCATGCCTGTTGAAGCCGCGAGCTATGTTGAACAAGGCCGATTGCACGATGCGGCCAGTTGGCGCAGTGACGAGTTCAAGAGTAATTGGGGCCTTGGCGTAGTCGGTGCTGATTACGCGTATGCACGGGGGTTGAGTGGCGCCGGGATACGATTAGGGGTTTACGATTCTGGAACAGACCTGCGCCATAGTGAGTTCGCCGGAAAGCCAGCCATCGGCGTGCTTATGGCTGATACCGGCTGCATGAGTGGGACCGTGCTGGAGAACGGCTGCTTCTACACCGAAGGTGATCGCGCGGCGGTAACCGTTATCGACTCATTGCCACCTGAAGCATTGGCCGCCCTTGAAGAAGCTATTACCGATGGCATCCTTACCCGTGAGCAACTTGATGAATATCTCAGAGTGGTAGGTACTGCATACGACGCGCATGGCACGCACGTTGCCGGCACAGCACTGGCCAATCGTGATGGCTACGGAGTCCAGGGTGTGGCTTACGCGGCTAACTTGAGTGCAGTGCGCAAGTACGGTAATACCTACCTGGGAGGCCCCCTTGCCATAACAGCAATTTCGCGCGCGCCCCTTCCGACAGATGCAGCGGTAAACACCGCCTATGCCCAATTGCACAGTCAGAATGTGCGTGTCGTCAATAACAGTTGGGGGAGCGCATTTTCGCCTGCGAATGAAACAGAGCTTGACCTGGCATTAAGCGAAACCGAAACCTCCGTTTATTCAGAACTCAAGGCCATAGCAGACAACGCTATCAAGTATGGGATGCTGCAAGTATGGTCAGCGGGCAACGTAACCACAGCCAACGAATCCCCTCAAACAGCGCTAAACGCCGGGCTTCATCCCAGCCTGCCACGTGCCATTGCAGAGCTGGAGCCCTATTGGTTGACCGTCGTCAACTTAAGTAAAGAGCTGACCTTGGGCGACTATTCCAAGCGCTGCGGCTTCAGCAAAGACTGGTGCCTGGCCGCGCCCGGAACGGATATCAACTCATCCTGGGTTGCAGGTTCCATACAAACCGAAAACCACCTTGACCAGGACGATGGTGTCAATGGTTTCGCAGTGACCGGTGATAAACCCGAGTTAGGCTATATGCTAAGTTCCGGCAGTTCCATGGCCGCTCCCCACGTCACCGGCGGGTTGGCCCTGCTGATGCAACGCTTCCCCTACCTCGACAACCCGCAAATCCGCGACGTGTTGCTGACCACCGCCACCGACCTCGGCGAACCGGGCGTGGACAACGTCTACGGCTGGGGCCTGATGAACCTGAAAAAAGCCATCGACGGCCCCGGCCAGTTACGGGTCGATACCAGCGTCAACATGGACCGCCCTGCCGGCGGCGCCATCGTCTGGCAAGGCGGTGCCTGGGACGATTGGCGCAATGACATCAGCGGCCCCGGCCGCCTGGAAAAAACCGGCATCGGCTGGCTGCGCCTCAGCGGCAATAACAGCTTCGCCGGCGCCACGCTCAAGGAAGGTATTCTGGAGCTGGACGGCACCAACCAGCTCAAGGGCGACGTCAACATCGACGGCGGCGTTCTGCGCCTGAACGGTGCGCTGGCCGTCGCGGGCGACTACACACAAGCCGCCGGTTCAACCCTGATGACCGGGTTGGCCAGCCCGGCAGCGCCGGCCAAATTGCAGGTGCAAAACCAGGCATCTATCAACGGCGGCTCGCTGTACCTGAGCGCACAACCCAACAACTATTACCTGGGCCAGCGTTACAGCATCCTCCAGGCCCAAGGTGCGTTGACTGGCGAATTCACTTCGATTGACCGCCGCGAGTTCTCGCCCTTCCTCAGCGTTTCCCAGGTCAAACAAGGCAACGCCTTGCTGGTGGAGTTCGGGCGTGGTCGGTCACTGGCATCGGCGGCGGAAACCGCCAACCAGCGCGCCGTCGCCAATGCTGCGGATACTGAGGCTCAGCCTTCGCCGCTGCTGCAACGCCTGACCGCGCTGTTTCCCGAGCAGGCACCTTCGGCACTCGACCAACTGAGCGGCGAATTGCATGCCAGCACCCAGGCGGTGCTGATCGAGAACAGCCGCGTGTTGCGTCAGGCGGCATTCGACCGCCAGCTTAGCGCGCAAGGCAATCGCGGCAATCAGCCCAAGACGCTGAACCAAGGCGTCTGGGTGCAACTGCCGCGCCAGTCCGGCCAGCTCGCAGGCGACAGCAACACCGCACGCACTTCCCACAACAGCACGGGCCTGCTGCTTGGGTTCGATCACACACTGGAACAAGGCACACGCCTGGGTGTAGTTGCCGGCAGCAGTCAAACCGAGGTGAAGACCGGAGCGCGTGGCAAGGCGAGTGTCGACACCTATCAACTGGGCCTGCACGCGGGCCACAACTGGGACGCTTTTGGTCTCTACGGCGGCATCGCGTATGCACAACATGAAATCGAGACAAAACGCCGCGTCAGCTTCCCTGGCGTAGAGAACCGCCTGAGCGCCAAGTACGCCAGCCGCACCGTGCAGACATTTGCCGAGGCCAACTACACGTTCAGCCATGACTTCTGGGACTGGCAGCCGTACCTGCAACTGGCCAATGTGCAACAGCGCAGCGAAGGCTTCAAAGAACGCGGCGGCATGGCCGCACTGAAGGGCAAACGCTCGAAAGAAAACGTCAACCTGACCACCGGTGGCGTGCGTGTCAACATAGACCTGGGCAAGGCGCAGATCGGCCCGTCATGGCTGAGCCTGCGCGGTGGCCTGGCCTACACCCATGCCAGCGGCGACCTGCAACCCACCACTCAGGCAGCTTGGGACGGCGGGCGGGTGATGAGTGTCAGCGGCGCACCGTTGGATCGCCTCAGCACCCGACTGGAACTGGGCGCCACCGCACGCCTGACACGCGACAGCACGTTGGACTTCGGTTTCAGCCAACAACGCGGTGAACGCACGCGGGACCAAAGCATCACGGCGCAGTATTCTCTGCAGTTTTAAGCACTGTTGTGAGCAAAGGCGGGGGTGCCCTACCCCCGCCGACCCAACGCTGCACACTTGTTCGAGTTAACCTGATAAAAGCTCCATTTCCCTCTTTCCGCTAAGACAAGTCCTACATCTGCCCCCTGCCTACTCGCACACCCTATCAGCCCAAATTTTATGTGCAGGCGTGTCGACTATGTCACCCCAGGAATATGTCCTACCGACAGCTAAAAGTGCCCCCATTCAATCATCGTTCAAACGAAATGCCATCGCCCTCTGGGTACTCGCCTGCCTGACGAGCTTGCCCGTTCAAGCCGCGAGCTATGTCGAACAGGGCCGACTGCACGACGCGGCCAGTTGGCGCAGTGAAGAATTCAAGAAAGACTGGGGGCTGGGTGCGGTAGGCGCTGACTACGCCTATGCCAGAGGCCTGAGTGGCGCGGGAGTGCAGGTAGGGGTTTACGATTCTGGGGTCGACTTGCGCCATAGCGAGTTCGCCGGCAAGCCACATTCCGGTGTGCGCCTGGCAGATCCCGGTTGCATGAGTGACACGGTGCTGGCCGATGGCTGCTTCTTCAGCGAGGGTGATCGCTCCCAAGTGAATGTTGTCGAATCACTGTCTCCTGAAGCATTGCTCGGCCTGGAGGAAGCCATTGGCGATGGTCACTTCACCAGAGAGGAAGTTGATAATTATCTCAAAAGTATGGGCACTCGATACGAGCCGCATGGCACCTTTGTTGCTGGCACGATACTCGCCAATCGTGATGGCTCCCGTGTTCAGGGTGTGGCCTACGGCGCCAACATGAGTGCGGTGCGCAGATTCAGTAATACCTATCTTGGGGGCCCTGGCGTAAAAACGCTTGAACGCTTTGTGACACCGGAGGCAGTCAACATCACCTATGCCCTTCTGCACGAGCAAAATGTGCGAGTCGTCAATCATAGTTGGGCAGCCTCATTGCCTTTTGAGGATGAAGCGGCACTGGACAGGGAATTAAGCCAAGTCCATACCGGCTCATATCTAGAGCCCAAAGCCATAGCGGACAGCGCGATCAAATACGGCATGCTGCAAGTATGGGGAGCGGGTAATTCAACGACAGCCTACGTCTCCCCGCAAACAGCACCGTTTGCCGGACTTCATTCGAGCCTGCCACGGGAATTCAAGGAACTGGAACCCTATTGGCTGACCGTGGTAAACCTTAATCAAGAGTTGACCTTGAATAGAGGATCCTACCGCTGCGGCTTCAGCAAAGACTGGTGCCTCGCGGCGCCCGGAACCGATATCACCTCAGCTTGGGTCACAGGTTCCGTCAACACCGAAATTCACTATGACACCGACGACGACGTCGACGGTTTCAAAGTGACTGGCGATAATCCCACCTTCGGTTATATCACAGCCTCAGGCACCTCCATCGCCGCCCCCCACGTCACGGGTGGCCTGGCCCTGCTGATGCAACGCTTCCCCTACCTCGACAACCCGCAAATCCGCGACGTGTTGCTGACCACCGCCACCGACCTCGGCGAACCGGGCGTGGACAACGTCTACGGCTGGGGCCTGATGAACCTGAAAAAAGCCATCGACGGCCCCGGCCAGTTACGGGTCGATACCAGCGTCAACATGGACCGCCCTGCCGGCGGCGCCATCGTCTGGCAAGGCGGTGCCTGGGACGATTGGCGCAATGACATCAGCGGCCCCGGCCGCCTGGAAAAAACCGGCATCGGCTGGCTGCGCCTCAGCGGCAATAACAGCTTCGCCGGCGCCACGCTCAAGGAAGGTATTCTGGAGCTGGACGGCACCAACCAGCTCAAGGGCGACGTCAACATCGACGGCGGCGTTCTGCGCCTGAACGGTGCGCTGGCCGTCGCGGGCGACTACACACAAGCCGCCGGTTCAACCCTGATGACCGGGTTGGCCAGCCCGGCAGCGCCGGCCAAATTGCAGGTGCAAAACCAGGCATCTATCAACGGCGGCTCGCTGTACCTGAGCGCACAACCCAACAACTATTACCTGGGCCAGCGTTACAGCATCCTCCAGGCCCAAGGTGCGTTGACTGGCGAATTCACTTCGATTGACCGCCGCGAGTTCTCGCCCTTCCTCAGCGTTTCCCAGGTCAAACAAGGCAACGCCTTGCTGGTGGAGTTCGGGCGTGGTCGGTCACTGGCATCGGCGGCGGAAACCGCCAACCAGCGCGCCGTCGCCAATGCTGCGGATACTGAGGCTCAGCCTTCGCCGCTGCTGCAACGCCTGACCGCGCTGTTTCCCGAGCAGGCACCTTCGGCACTCGACCAACTGAGCGGCGAATTGCATGCCAGCACCCAGGCGGTGCTGATCGAGAACAGCCGCGTGTTGCGTCAGGCGGCATTCGACCGCCAGCTTAGCGCGCAAGGCAATCGCGGCAATCAGCCCAAGACGCTGAACCAAGGCGTCTGGGTGCAACTGCCGCGCCAGTCCGGCCAGCTCGCAGGCGACAGCAACACCGCACGCACTTCCCACAACAGCACGGGCCTGCTGCTTGGGTTCGATCACACACTGGAACAAGGCACACGCCTGGGTGTAGTTGCCGGCAGCAGTCAAACCGAGGTGAAGACCGGAGCGCGTGGCAAGGCGAGTGTCGACACCTATCAACTGGGCCTGCACGCGGGCCACAACTGGGACGCTTTTGGTCTCTACGGCGGCATCGCGTATGCACAACATGAAATCGAGACAAAACGCCGCGTCAGCTTCCCTGGCGTAGAGAACCGCCTGAGCGCCAAGTACGCCAGCCGCACCGTGCAGACATTTGCCGAGGCCAACTACACGTTCAGCCATGACTTCTGGGACTGGCAGCCGTACCTGCAACTGGCCAATGTGCAACAGCGCAGCGAAGGCTTCAAAGAACGCGGCGGCATGGCCGCACTGAAGGGCAAACGCTCGAAAGAAAACGTCAACCTGACCACCGGTGGCGTGCGTGTCAACATAGACCTGGGCAAGGCGCAGATCGGCCCGTCATGGCTGAGCCTGCGCGGTGGCCTGGCCTACACCCATGCCAGCGGCGACCTGCAACCCACCACTCAGGCAGCTTGGGACGGCGGGCGGGTGATGAGTGTCAGCGGCGCACCGTTGGATCGCCTCAGCACCCGCCTGGAACTGGGCGCCACCGCACGCCTGACACGCGACAGCACGTTGGACTTCGGTTTCAGCCAACAACGCGGTGAACGCACGCGGGACCAAAGCATCACGGCGCAGTATTCTCTGCAGTTTTGAACAAAAGGCGGGGGTGCCCTACCCCCGCCGATCCAACAGATTTACCACCAACCGATCAATCCATCCCCACACCCGCTGCTTCACCCGCCGCCACAACGGCCGCGACTTCCACGCCTGCAGGCTCACCGCCTGGCTCTGGGTAAAATCGCGCTCGAAACTGCCGGCCACGGCCAGCGTTAACGCTGGGTCCAACGCTTCCAGGTTGGCTTCCAGGTTGAAGCGCAAATTCCAGTGGTCGAAATTGCACGAGCCGATGCTCACCCAGTCATCCACCAACACCATTTTCAGGTGCAGGAAACACGGCTGGTACTCAAAAATCTGCACGCCCGCCCGCAGCAAACGCGGGTAATAACGGTGCCCGGCGTAACGCACGGAGGGGTGATCGGTGCGCGGGCCGGTGAGCAGCAAACGCACATCGACCCCACGCCCAGCCGCGCGGCGCAAGGCACGCCGTACGCTCCAGGTCGGCAGAAAATACGGCGTGGCCAGCCAGATACGCTGCTGGCTGCTGTTCAACGCGCGGATCAGCGACTGCAAAATATCGCGGTGCTGACGGGCATCGGCATACGCGACGCGCCCCAGGCCCGGCCCGGTCGCCGGCACCTTGGGCAAGCGCGACAAACCGAAATGGGTGGCGGGCTTCCACTCCCGCCGCGCCGCATTGGCGTGCCATTGGCGGTCGAACAGCGCCTGCCAGTCGAGCACCAGCGGCCCGCTGATTTGCACCATCACTTCATGCCACTCGGCGGTGTCTTGCCCCGGTGTCCAGAATTCATCGGTCACGCCGGTTCCGCCCACCACGGCGATGCTCTGGTCAATCAGCAACAGCTTGCGGTGGTCGCGGTACAGATTGCGCATCCAACGCCGCCAGCTCAGGCGATTGTAGAAACGCAGCTGCACGCCCGCGTCGGTCAGGCGCTTACGCAAGCCCAAGGTAAAGGCCAGGCTGCCGTAATCATCAAACAAACAGCTCACCCGCACACCGCGCTCGGCCGCCAGCACCAACGCCTGAACCATGGCATCGGCACAGGCTCCGGCTTCCACCAGGTACAACTCCAAGTCGACTTGCTGCTCAGCGCGGGCAATGCCCACCAGCATCTGCGGGAAAAAGCTCGGCCCGTCGATCAACAACTCGAAACGGTTGGCGCTGCGCCACGGGAACACTGCGCCGCCCACGTCAGCGCGCCGTAAAGATCAGTACCGCACCCACCGGCACCGACAAACTGATCGACTTGAGCCCCGCCGCCTTGCGCAGCATCGCCACGCCCGGCGCCAGCTCGAAATCCTCGGCATGCAACACCACCGGCTCCAGGGTCACCACCTGAAAGCGCCGGTCATCCAGGCGCGTGGCCAACAGCTCGGCGCTGTAGGTTTGGGTCTTGCCGTGCAGGGTGACGCTCAATGGCAGGCGCAACTCCAACTGCGCGCCGGGGGCCAGGTCGTTGATGGGCTGCAGATTGATCTGCGCGCTGATCAGCGCTTCGGGGAAAGTCTTGATCTGAAACAGATCATTGCGCATGCGCTCATCGCGCAGCGGGATGCCGCTGTTGATCGACTCCAGCTCCACTTGCAGTTCCGCCGCGCCCTGACTGTCGACCTTGCCGTGCAACACCAGGAAACGATGCACTTCGGCGATCTCGGTGTTTTTGGTGGTGACGAACGACAGGCGTGAGGATTCGTTATCCAGGTACCAGTTGGCGTGGGCGGGCAGTGCGGCACAAGTCAGCAGTGTGAAGGCCAGGGGTTTGACGTTGAACATAGAAACTCATGGGGCAAAAAACCTGGATGAACCTTAACTGTGCCGGGTGCCGGGCGCAATGCAACTGACAAAGCCGATCAGGGTGGGCGCTGGCTTGCCTGCGCCCACATTGGTTCGGCGGCGATTATCAGATCAACGCCCGCTGCACATCGCGCACTGTCGCTTCCAGACTGGCCATGTGCAGGTTCAATACGCGCTCCACCGGCGCCTGATGCATCGGCCAGTGCAACGCCATGCTGCCCACCAGCCGCCCATTGGCCTGCACCGGCAAGGCCACCGCGCGAATCAGGAACGGCAGGCGCACCGTGTATTCCCAATAGCCTTCGGTGCGCTGACCGAACCCTTGATGCTGGGTTTGCTCGCAGGTATGCACCTGCTCATCGGCCGCTACATGATCACGGCCTGCGAGGCGTTGCACCTCCTCCGGGGGCAATTGCGTCAGGCACGCCTTGCCCATTGCCGAGTGAAACAGGCTGGCGTGCTGGCCGACGATCTGGCAATTGTTTGGGTACAGCTTGCGCAACACGTTGGGAATCGCGCTCTCCATGACTTCCAGGCGCTCGCCATCGAAGCAGGATAAATCCACCACCAACCCGGTGCGCTCGCTGAGCTCCAACAGCCAGGGCGCGGCGCGTTCCACCACCTGGCGCTTGAAGCGTTGCTGGGTGTCACCGAACAAGCGCTGGGCGCGCAGTCGGTAACGGCGATCGCTGAGGCCGCGATAGACCCAGCCTTGGTCCTGCAAGGTCAACAACATGCGCGACACCGTGGCCTTGGGCAGGCGCGTCAGGTAATGCAACTCCTCCAGCCCCAAGGCCTGGTGTTCGCCGAGCAGCTCGACGATGGCGAGTGCGCGCTCAACCGACCTGACGGTGCCTGTCTCCATGTTCGATCTCCCTGTTGCCGGTGGATGATCATTGTTCGCAGCAAAATACAGGCCCGATTGCCGCTCAACGCGTCGATTCAAGACACGCCGGCGGCTGGCGCTGCACCCACTGCGTCAGCTGTTCGTGGGCGTAAGCCAATTGCAGCACCGCCCGGTCGGCCTGGGCCGGGCCGATGATTTGCAAGCCCATGGGCAGACCCTGCGGGTTGAAGCCCACGGGGATGCTCATGCTCGGCAGACCGGCGAGCGTGGGGCCGATCACCACTTCCATCCAACGGTGATAGGTGTCCATTTCACGCCCGCCCACGAGGCGCGGCCAGGGTTGTTGTGCATCGAAAGGGAACACTTGGGCGGTGGGCAGCAACAGGAAATCGTAACGCTGGAACAGCTTGGCCAAGGCGCGGTACCACTCGCTGCGGTCCACCGACGCCTGATACACCTGCTGGGCGCTCAAGCCCAGGCCTCCCTCCACTTCCCATTGCGCCTCAGGTTTGAGCAATGCGCGCTTTTGCGGGTTGGCGTAGGCCGCGCCGAGGTTGCCGTGCACCAGCCAATGGCGATGCACCAACCAACTGCGCCATAGGCGCGCCATGGAAAAGTCCGGCTGGCAGCTTTCCACTTCGCAGCCCAGTGTGGCGAAATCAGCGAGGGCAGATTCACACAGGCTCAGCACGCCGTCGTCCATCGCCAGGTAGCCGTTGTAATCCCCCAGCCAGCCGAGGCGCGCGCCCTTGAAGTCGCGCTGCAAGGGTTGGCCCAGTACCTTTGGGTCGTCCTTGGAGGACAACGGCACCCGAGGGTCGTAACCGGCCTGGATGCTCAGCAACCGCGCCACATCCGTCACGCTACGGCCCATCGGGCCTTCGGTGCCGAGTTGCTGTACAAACAGTTCCGGCATCGGCCCATGGGGCACGCGCCCTTGTGATGGGCGCAGGCCAAACACGTTGTTGAAGGCCGCCGGGTTGCGCAGCGAGCCCATCATGTCGCTGCCATCAGCCACCGGCAGCATACGCAGCGCCAGCGCCACTGCCGCCCCACCACTGCTGCCGCCGGCGGCCAGGCGTGGGTCATACGCATTGCCGGTGGTGCCGAACAAGGTGTTGTAGGTGTGCGAGCCGAGGCCAAACTCCGGCACGTTAGTCTTGCCGATGATGATCGCGCCACTGGCCCGCACGCGTGCCACGCTGATGGCGTCTTCGGTGGGCACATGCTCGGCAAACAACGGCGAGCCTAAGGTGGTGCGCAAGCCCTGGGTGGCCGCCAGGTCCTTGATCGCCTGGGGCATGCCGTGCATCCAGCCGCGCGACTGGCCCTGGTCCAGCTCGCGATCACAGGCGCGGGCCTCAGCCAGCACGTCATCGGCATCGCGCAACGACACCAGCGCATTGACGCTTGGGTTGAAACGCTGGACCTGCGCCAGGTACGCCTGCATCACCTCTTCACACGACACCTGCCGCGCATGGATCGCTCGCGACAGCTGCGTGGCATCCCAATCAACAATGCTCAAGGCTTCACCTCACTTGAAAACGGCAGCGGTTTTTTCGCCCGCGGGGCCTCATGCATGCAGTAAGTGCCCAGCAGCGTCAGCACGCAAGCGAACAACACGTAAAACGCTGGCGCAACCGGCGTACCGAGCACTTTGGTCAGCCAGGTCACGATCAACGGCGCAAAGCCGCCAAACACCATGACGGCCACGTTATAGGCGACCGAGACGCCGGTCGAGCGTACCTCGATGGGAAACTGCTCGGCCAATGCCGTCGGCGCCGGGCCGAAGAAGCCGCCGATGGCCGTGCACAGCATCACTTGCATCACCAGCAAGCGTTCGATGGACGGCGCCGCGGCCACCCACGCATACAACGGGTAGACCATCACGAAGAACGCCAGGGTGAAGGCCATCAACACCGGCCGCCGTCCCAGGCGATCCGAAAGCAGGCCGGACAGCGGAATCACCACGGTCATCAACGCCACCGCAAACATCTGCACCATCAACACTTGGTCCAGCGGCAAGCCGAGGCTCTTGTGGGCGAAGGTCGGCATGTTCACCAGCACCACGTAAAACGACACCGTCGCCCCGCAGGCCAAACCCATGGAGACGAGGATGCTGCGCCGATGCGCGCGAATCACGTCCATCAAGCTCGGCGCCGGGCCGGTCGCCTGCTTGCGCGCTTCGATGAATTCCTCGGGGTCCTCCATGTGCCGGCGAATCCACAACCCCACCGGGCCGATCAGCAAACCCAACACGAACGGCACGCGCCAGCCCCACAGGTCGAGGGTTTCGGGGGAAAAGAAATGCGTGACCAACGCCACCATCGCCGCGCCGCCAAACACCGCCAGGCACTGCCCCACCAACTGCCACGAGCCATACAAGCCCTTGCGATGGGCCGGAGCACTTTCCACCAAAAACGCCGTGGCACTCGCGTATTCACCGCCGGTGGCAAAGCCCTGAAGCATGCGCGCCACCACGATCAGCAGCGGCGCGCCCATGCCGATAGCGGCGTAATTAGGCGCGAAGGCGATCAGCGCGATGGACACGGTCATCAGCCGGATAATCAGTTGCATCGCTGCCTTGCGGCCTTTGCGGTCGGCGTAAATCCCCAAAAGTACGCCGCCCACCGGACGCATGAAAAAGCCCACGCCAAAAGTGGCCAAGGCCATCAACAGCGAAGCGTACTCATCCTGCGACGGGAAAAACTGCCGAGCGATGATGCTGGCCAGAAAGCCGTAAACGATGAAGTCATACCATTCCAGCGCATTGCCGATCACGGCCGCCACCACCTGGTGGGTGCGGGAAACACCGGGTTTTGAAATCTGCATGAGGAACACTCCATTCAACCAATAAGGGAAAGGGGCCAGCGGCAGAAAAGGTGAGGTCGTCAGGCAGGCTTGAGCCAGCTCTCGGCCAGCGCGCCCCAATAGGCGGCGCCGGTCAGCAGGATGTCGTCGTTAAAGTCATAGGCGGGGTTATGCACCATCGGCCGCGACACGCCGTTGCCGATAAACAGGTAGCTGCCGGGGCAGCGTTGCAGCATCCAGGCGAAGTCTTCGCTGCCCATCAGCGTGCGGGTGTTGCCGTCCACCGCATCGGCGCCGAGCAAGGCGACGCCGACTTGCCGGGCGAATTCGGTTTCTTCGGCGTGGTTGACCAGCACCGGGTAGGCCGGGCGGTGTTCGATCTGCACCGTGCAGCCGAAGCTCGCGGCCTGGGTCTGGATAATCGCGTTGACCCGTTCCAGCATCTGTTCGCGCACCTTGGGGTTGAGCGCGCGCAGGCTCAAGCGCAACAGGGCTTGCTGAGGAATCACGTTGGCCGCCTGGCCCGCTTGCAGCGCGCCGACCGTGACCACGGCGGCTTCCTGGGTGTCGATATTGCGCGCCACCACCGTCTGCAACGCCATGACCATACTCGCGGCCGCGACCAACGGGTCCACGCTCAAATGCGGCATGGAACCATGGCCGCCGACGCCTTCCAGCGTCACGGTGAGCAAGTCCTGGGAGGCCATCATCGGCCCGACTCGCAAGCCCAGATGCCCGGCCGGTAAGCCCGGCATATTGTGCATGCCGAACAGGCCATCGCACGGGAAACGCTCCAGCAAACCGTCCGCCAACATAGCCTCGGCGCCGCCCTGGCCTTCTTCAGCGGGTTGGAAAATCAGGTTCACGGTGCCGTCGAATTGCCGCGTCGCCGCCAGGTAGCGCGCGGCACCGAGCAACATGGTGGTGTGGCCGTCATGGCCGCAAGCGTGCATGCAGCCGGCGTGCTGGCTGGTGTAGGCCGCGCCGGTATTTTCGATGATGGGCAAGGCGTCCATATCGGCACGAATGCCGAGGGTGCGCGGGCTGCTGCCATTGCGCAGCACGCCGACTACACCGGTTTTGCCGATGCCGGTGTGTACTTCATAACCCCAGCCTTTCAAGGCTTGCGCGACGAGCGCCGAGGTACGGTTCTCTTCAAAGCCGAGTTCGGGGTGGGCGTGGATGTCCTGACGCACGGCGTGCAAGTCGCTGGCGACGTCGCTGAGCCAATCCAGAATGTGCTGGTGTGGGCGCATGGTGATTCTCCTCACAGGCGGGTGTTCCCGTTCTTGTTTGCGACACATCGCCAGCTAACCGCGATGTGGGCGGGAGGACAATCAAAGGTGGTTCCACTGGGTGGAACCTGAGGGCAGTTAGCGCACATCTAATGTGGGAGCTGGCTTGCCTGCGACAGCGGGAGGTCAGTCAACATCACTGTTGTTTGTGCCGCTGTCATCGCAGCATAGGTATCTACACATCTGCGGTTGTCGTGGGGGGCGCTGGGTACATATCCGTTGTTTGGGTAACGGCTGAAATGGGTTCCGCCCTTACGGCGGGTCACTTTTGGAAAAGAGCCCCAAAAGTAACCAAAAGGGCTCTTGCCCCACCACTCGGCACCTCGCCTCCGGCTCGGTGTGCCCTCTCTCCGGCATTACTCCGCGGGCCGCCGCGACGGGCCGTCCCTGCCCCGTCGCGGCTAAACCGGCGTCCTGCCGGTTTACCCGCTCCGTAATACCTGCGTTCGGCCAGCGTGGTTTAACGGGGCGCCTAAGATCAAAATCAAGATCAAGATCTACAGCACGGCGGCCTGACAGCCGACCTGATCCTGGAAACTGGACTGGGTTGAATTGTGGGAGGGGCGGTGCGACGGTTCGACTTGCTCCCGATGGCGGTGTGTCAGTTGATGTATCTGGTGAATGGCCCACCGCATTCGCGAGCAAGCCCGCTCCCACATTTTGAGCTCAGTACATCAGGTAGATGTGTGTACTCGGACAAATGTGGGAGCTGGCTTGCCTGCGAAGGCATCAGCTGTGTCTTACTGATGTACCGAGGTGTCTGCATCGCAAGCAAGCCAGCTCCCACAGAAAAGCAGCTCTGCTTCTGATCTGTTTTTGCCCTGTTTTTGCCCTGCTTTTGCTTCAACCACTCAGGTCGGCTACTAGGCCGCCGTGCTGTAGATTTTGATCTTGATCTGACAGGCCCCGTTAACCACGATGGCCGGAGTGCGGGCATGCCGAGCCTTAGCGAGGCACCGAGTGGTGGGGCAAAGACCTTTTGGTTACTTTTGGGGCGTTTGCCAAAAGTGACCCGCTGTAAGAGCGGAACCATACGAAGCCGTTACCGCAGCAACGGATATGTACTCAATCTACCTAAACCCATCACAAGCTCAGCACCACACAAAGCGTTGCGTAGATACCTATGCCCATCGCAGGCAAGCCAGCTCCCACAGGGGATTTGGGGTGTATCAGGGACTCAGGCGGCAGCCTTGGCGATCACCTAGCCAGCGCGCCGTATGCGTGCGCCCCAACCCACTCGCCGTCACTTCACTGCGCTGCGGCTTATCGGTAAACGCACTGGTCGGCACGTACTGCTTCACATACCCCAGGCAATACTCCGCCGGATTGTTCTCCACATACCGGCACGAGCAGTACTCCTTGGCCGTATACGCCGCGATGATGTCGGGGAAGGCTTGCAGGTTGACGCGCTCATGCCACACCCAGCCGAACAAGGCGAGTAACAGCAGCAGAAAAACGCTGATAAACGGGTGACGACGAATCATGGTTGCACCGCCGCAAGCACGCGTTTGAGCAGTTCGTTATGGCGGTAGCTGCCGTCGCGGTCATCGCCGTAGCGCACGATCACCAGGTGTTTGTCGGGTATCACAAACAGCGCCTGGCCCCAGTGGCCGAGGGCGGCGAAGGTGTCAGCGGGGGCGGCGGGCCACGGGCGGGGTGCGCCTTGCACTTCGAGGTTTAGCCACCATTGGCCGCCGGGCACGGCTTCGTCCTGGCCGGGTTTGTAGTTGTCGAAGGGCTTGCGGTTGAAGGCGACCCACTCTTTGGGCAGCAATTGCTGCTCGCCCCAACGGCCGTCACGCGCCATCAGCAGGCCGACGCGCGCGAGGTCGCGGGCGGTGAGGTAGGCGTAAGAGGAAGCGACGAAGGTTTCGTCGGCATCGGTTTCCCAGATGGCGTTGTGGATGCCCAGCGGCTTGAACAGCGCATCCCACGGGTAATTCATATAAGCCTTGTGGCCGAGCATACCTTTGAGGGCGGCGGACAGGATGTTGCTGTCGCCGCTGGAGTAGCGGAAGGCCTGGCCCGGTGCGGCGACAGCCTCGGTGTCGGCGGCGAACTCGGCCATGTCGGCGCGCCCACGGGTGTAGAGCATCGCCACGACGGAGGATTTCAGCGGGGCGTATTCGTAGTCTTCTTGCCAGTCGAGGCCCGAGGCCCAGTGCAGCAAGTCGGCCAGGGTGACTTTGGGGTGTTGTTTCATCGGCGGGTAGAAGCGTGCGGCGGGGTCGGTGAGTTTGAAGCGGCTTTCGCCATAGGCCACGCCGAGCACCGTGGCCATCAGGCTTTTGCTCACCGACCAAGTCAGGTGCGGCGTGCTGGCGGTGGTGGGCGCGGCGTAGCGTTCGTAGATGACTTCGCCGTCGCGGATCACCAGCAGCGCGTCAGTGCGAATGCCTTGGCGGGTGGCGTCGTCACGGGTTGGAAACGCGTAGGCATTCAGAGCATCGACAGCGGGTCCTGAGAGTGCTGTGCCCTGGGCCCAGTCCTTGTCAGGCCAGGTTTCGGCATGGGCGGCAACGGTGAAGAACAGCAGGGCAACGCACAACAAGCCTCGGACCATGGACGCAAACTCAAGGGGGCATTCAAGCCCGCGAGCCTAGCCGAGGCGCATGACAGATTTGCTACATCGGGGGCTGTCATCTAAGCGTCACCGTAACTTCATGGCGCTGACACCGAGCCTACATAGCCTGAGTTTGGACAAACAAGTCGACCGGCCGAAACGTGGCCGGCACTCGGAGATTCGCCATGACTCAGATCGCCCGCATCAGCGACACCGGCAATGAACGCCGTCTGCAAGCCGAACGCCTGGTTGGCGCACAGGCGCTGCAGGAAGCTCAGGCCCTGCGGTTCAACGTGTTCAGCGGCGAGTTCAACGCCAAGCTGAAAGGCGCGGAACTGGGTCTGGACATGGATGACTATGATGTTCACTGCAGCCACATTGGCGTGCGGGATTTGAACAGCGGTCGACTGGTCGCCACCACCCGTTTGCTCGACCACCAGGCGGCCAGCACCTTGGGCCGGTTCTACAGCGAAGAAGAATTCAGCCTGCACGGCCTGCTGCATCTGCAAGGCCCGATCCTGGAGATCGGCCGCACGTGCGTCGACCCGGCCTACCGCAACGGCGGCACCATCGCCGTGTTGTGGGGCGAGTTGGCCGAAGTGTTGAATCAAGGCGGCTACAGCTACTTGATGGGCTGCGCGAGCATCCCGATGCACGACGGCGGCATCCAAGCCCACGCGATCATGCAGCGCCTGCGCGAACGCTACCTGTGCAACGAACACCTGCGCGCCGAGCCGAAAAAGCCGCTGCCGGCGCTGGATCTGCCGTCCAACGTGATCGCGGAAATGCCGCCGCTGCTCAAGGCGTATATGCGCCTGGGCGCGAAGATCTGCGGCGAGCCGTGCTGGGATGAAGATTTCCAAGTAGCCGACGTATTTATCCTGCTCAAGCGCGACGAGCTGTGCCCGCGTTACGCCCGCCACTTCAAGGCGGCCATGTGATGGGCCGCCTGCGCGTGTACGGGCGCATTGCCCGCGTGCTGCTGGTGGTGGCGCTGGGCTTGAGCATGGCCAGTGTGTTTGGTGTGTTCGAGCGTTTGGGCGTGGCCAACTCGATGGTACGGCGCCAGCGTTGGTCGCGGTTTTTCATGGCGCGGCTGACCCACGCCCTGCCCTTTCGCGTAACGGTGCACGGTGAGTTGCCGCAAACGCCGATGCTGTGGGTGAGCAATCACGTGTCCTGGACCGACATCCCGTTGCTGGGCATGGTCACGCCGCTGTCATTTTTGTCCAAGGCCGAAGTGCGCACCTGGCCGGTGGCGGGTTGGTTGGCAGCGAAGGCTGGTAGCCTGTTTATCCGCCGGGGTTCGGGCGACAGCCAGCTCATCCGCAAGCAGATGACTCGCCACCTGGAACACCAGCACCCGCTGCTGATGTTCCCCGAAGGCACCACCACCGACGGGCGCAGTCTGCGCACCTTTCACGGGCGTTTACTGGCCAGTGCGATTGATGCCGATGTGTCGCTGCAACCGGTGGCGATTCGTTATCTACGCGATGGGCAAGTGGACCCGCTGGCGCCGTTTATTGGCGACGATGATTTGCTCTCGCACCTGATGCGCCTGTTTGCCAATGACCAGGGCGATGTGGAAATCCATGTGCTCACGCCAATTGCCTGTGCCGGGCAGGAACGCGCGGCGCTGGCGTTCCAGGCGCAGCAGGCGGTGCAGAAGGCGTTGTTTGGGCCGTTGCCGGAGACGGAGCAAGTGGCGGCTCGGCCTGCATTTGCAGCATGAACACACTTTAAAATATGGGAGGTGGCTTGCCTGCTATGGCCATGGGTATCTACGCAACTTTTTGTGTTTCTTTTAGCCTGTGATGGTTTAGGTAGATTGAGTACATATCCGTTGCTGCGGTAACGGATATGCACCCAGCACCCCCGCGACAACCAAAGAATCCAACCCATAAAAAGATGTGTAGATACCTATGCTGCGATGGCGGTGAGTCAGCAACACCATTATCGACTGACAGACCGCTATCGCAGGCAAGCCAGCTCCCACAGGTTTAAATCTCAACCGTCAGGTGGGATTGTGCAAATTTCTGCAACTCAGGATAGAACAGCCGAAAGTCTTCACTCAGCGGCTCATACAGAATCCGCAACTCGTGCATGGCATGCCTCAATTCCTCGGGCTGGGTCAGGCGCCGCGAAATCCCGCGCAACACCTGCTCCATCACCGCGAACTCACGGTACGAACCCAGCCAGTCATCCTCCGCCATATACGGTGCAATCTGCGCCAGCCGCCCAGGCAGCTGCGGTTCGGCCGCCAGCACGCGGTACACCTGCGCAGTAAAGTGTTCCAGGGGCTGGTTGGCATACAGCGCCCAATCCCGCGCCAGGCAGTGGTCGAAAAACACATCGAGGACAATACCGGCATAGCGCTTGCGGGTCAGGCTGAAGCGTGACAACGCCTCGCAAACCAGCGGGTGGCTGTCGGTGAAGCGGTCGATGGAGCGATGCAGTTGGATAGCCGACTCGATTTGCGGGCTGAACTGGCCCTGCAGGCGGCCTTTGACGAAGTCACCATAGAGGCTGCCCAGCAGTTGTGCAGGAAGTTGGCCGCCCAGGTGCAGATGTGCGAGATAATTCATGCCGCGCAGTCTAGCACTGCCATCCACGTATCGTTATAACCCGATATACCGAAATGGCCGGTCCTAAGATCAAAAGCATATTGGTGTATCGGAATGTAACGATTTAAAGTTCGCCTCATCGCGATATAACGTTTTACGCAACCGAGCACCCTGCCATGCCCATCGACCTCGACGAAATAATAAAAGCCCTGGCGCACCCAGTACGACGAGACATCCTCACCTGGCTGAAAGACCCGAAAGTGCAGTTCCCCGAGCAAGTGCACAACCATGAATACGGCATCTGCGCCGGGCAGATCGACCAGCGCTGCGGCTTGTCCCAGTCGACCGTGTCGGCCCACCTGGCGACCTTGCAACGGGCCGGGTTGATCAGCAGCCAAAAGGCCGGGCAATGGCACTTTTTCAAACGCAATGACGAAGTGATCCAAGCCTTCCTCGCGGCGCTCACCACCGAACTCAGCGCTGATATCAGCGCAACGTTGTTATAAAGGAAAGATAATGCCCCTCTCGCTACTCATACTGGCCCTGAGCGCCTTCGCCATCGGCACCACCGAGTTCGTCATCATGGGCTTGCTGCCCGATGTGGCGGCGGACTTGGGCGTGTCGATTCCCGGCGCTGGCTGGCTGGTCACCGGCTATGCCTTGGGCGTGGCCATCGGCGCGCCCTTCATGGCACTGGCCACCGCCAAGCTGCCACGCAAGGCCGCCCTGGTAGCGTTGATGGGCATCTTTATTGTCGGCAACCTGCTCTGCGCACTGGCCAGCGACTACAACGTGCTGATGGTTGCCCGTGTAGTCACTGCGCTGTGTCACGGCGCGTTCTTTGGGATTGGTTCGGTGGTTGCGGCCAACCTGGTACCGGCCAACAAGCGTGCTTCGGCTGTGGCCTTGATGTTCACCGGCTTGACCCTGGCCAACGTGCTCGGCGTGCCACTGGGTACCGCGCTGGGCCAGGAGGCCGGCTGGCGCTCGACCTTCTGGGCGGTGACCGTGATTGGCGTGATCGCCTTGATCGGCCTGATCCGCTTCCTGCCGGCCAAGCGTGACGAAGAAAAACTCGACATGCGCGCCGAACTCGCCGCCCTCAAAGGCGCCGGCATCTGGCTGTCGCTGACCATGACCGCACTGTTCGCCGCTTCCATGTTTACCCTCTTCACCTATGTCGCCCCACTGCTCGGCGATGTCACCGGCGTGTCGCCCAAAGGCGTGACCTGGACGCTGCTGCTGATCGGCCTGGGCCTGACCGTGGGCAACATCATCGGCGGCAAGCTGGCGGACAAACGCCTGGCGGCCACCTTGATAGGCGTGTTCATCAGCATGGCGGTGGTCTCCACCGTGCTGACCTGGACCAGCGTCGCGGTAATCCCAACTGAAATCACCCTGTTCCTGTGGGCCACTGCGTCGTTCGCCGCCGTACCGGCGCTGCAAATCAACGTGGTGACCTTCGGCAAGGCCGCACCGAACCTGGTGTCGACCCTGAACATCGGCGCCTTCAACATCGGCAACGCCCTCGGCGCCTGGGTCGGCGGCAGCGTAATTGCCCACGGCTTTGGCCTGACCAGCGTGCCTTTGGCGGCTGCGGCCCTGGCGATTCTGGCCCTGCTGGTCACCCTGATTACTTTCCGTCAGAGCGGCGATGCCGGCCTGGCCCCTGCGACCCACTGAGCAATTCACTTAAAGAGAAGGGTGTTATCCCATGACGACTATTTTCGATCCAATCAAACTGGGCGACCTGGAACTGTCGAACCGCATCATCATGGCGCCGCTGACCCGCTGCCGCGCTGATGAAGGTCGCGTACCCAACGCGATGATGGCTGAGTACTACGTGCAGCGCGCCTCAGCCGGGCTGATCCTCAGCGAAGCCACCTCCGTGACGCCGCTGGGCGTGGGCTACCCGGACACTCCGGGCATCTGGTCCAACGACCAGGTACGCGGCTGGGCCAATGTGACCAAGGCCGTGCACGGCGCGGGTGGCAAGATCGTTCTGCAACTGTGGCACGTCGGCCGGATCTCCCACGCGTCCTACCTGAACGGCGAAACCCCAGTGGCACCGAGCGCCATCCAGCCCAAAGGCCACGTGAGCCTGGTGCGTCCATTGGCGGACTACCCGACCCCACGCGCCTTGGAAACCGCTGAAATCGCCGACATCGTTGACGCTTACCGCGTCGGCGCCGAAAACGCCAAGGCCGCCGGTTTTGACGGCGTGGAACTCCACGGTGCCAACGGCTACCTGCTCGATCAGTTCCTTCAAAGCAGCACCAACCAGCGCACCGACAACTACGGCGGCTCCCTGGAAAACCGTGCCCGCCTGCTGCTGGAAGTGACCGACGCGGCCATCGAAGTCTGGGGCGCCGGCCGTGTGGGGGTGCACCTGGCACCACGCGCCGACTCCCATGACATGGGCGACGATAACTTGGCCGAGACCTTCACCTACGTTGCCCGCGAATTGGGCAAACGTGGCATCGCGTTCATCTGCTCGCGTGAAAAAGAAGCCGGCGACAGCCTTGGCCCACAACTGAAAAAAGCCTTCGGCGGCGCGTACATCGCCAACGAACGCTTCACCAAGGACAGCGCCAACGCCTGGCTGGCCTCGGGCAAAGCCGATGCGGTGGCCTTCGGCGTACCGTTCATTGCCAACCCGGACCTGCCGGCGCGTCTGAAAGCCGATGCGCCGCTGAACGAAGCGCATCCGGAAACCTTCTACGCCAAGGGTCCGGTCGGTTACATCGACTACCCGACGCTGGCGATCTAAAGCAACAAGCTGAAACGAAAAAGCCCCGGCTCGCAGGAACCGGGGCTTTTTACTGCGCTTTGGAATACACCAGAGATCGAATGCGGTCTGTCAGCTAAATATGTGCTGACTGATCCACTACTTTCGCGAGCAAGCCCGCTCCCACATTTTGACGCTGTCCTGGGCGCTCTGCGTCTGCTGCTAAAGCGTGACGCGGAGCGTCACAGGATGCATTCCCACGCGGAGCATGGGAACGATCGTACAAAGGTCGGGAAACATTCCTTCACAGCATTGCAACAATATCGCTACAAAATACTTAGTCGGCTACCTATCAACCGCCCGCGTGCACGTATATAAAGTCACCCCACAAATCCTGCGAAGGGACGATTGACTGTCTCTGGTCTTTACTATTGACACACTTGGATGTAATTACGCATTTTGTCTTAATTGCGTAGGCTGGGGCTCAAGCGCAGCATGTCCAGCCCCGCATCAACCCAGCGTTCGGCATCCTGATGCAGTTGGAAGCTGTCGGGTACCAGTAGCCACTGGCCAATCAAGCCGTGGATGAAGGCATGGATGCACACCGCGCCACGCGTAGTGTCCAGATTTTCCGGAAGTTGCCCGCGATGGACCGCGTTGCGCAAGGTCAGGCCGATACGCAGGTTGCATTCCAAGCTGTGGGTTTGACGTTGGCGCCGCATGTCACACATTTCATCCGTGAACTCGCACTTATGAAACAGGATTTCGTTGATGCGCCGGGTTTTCGGGTCCAGGGCCACTTGATGATAAAGATGAATCAACAGCTTGCGCATACAGCCCAGCGGGTCGGCTTCTTCCTCACTTTCACTGGCCCGGGCCAATTCATCCAGGGGTTCGTGCAGCGTGTCGAGCAGTGCCTGCAGCAAATCGGACTTATTGCTGAAATGCCAATAGATAGCACCGCGCGTCACACCCGCCAGCGCCGCAATGTCCGCCAACGTGGTCCGCGCGACGCCGCGCTCATAAAACGCCTGTTCGGCGGCGGCAAGAATTTGGCTGCGCGTTTCCTGAGCTTCCTCTTTGGTGCGACGAACCATGGCAGTAAAACCTCAATCAGAATACTTGGGACGCTCGGTAACGCTGCTTTAATAGGCGGTAACGATCATCTGAATAATTGTGGGACGACACCGTCATGGGCACCGAACGTACTAAAATCGAGGCTTTGGCAGCTGCTTTGTCAACAATCTGCGAAGCCTGTCAAGAGTTTACAAACAACCATGAACGTAAGTATATTGCGTAGCAAGCTACTTATCCACTCACACCTTGATTTTTACCCTTCCACCCTTCTTGTGCGCATTCTGCGCGCCTGACCCGAGGATCTTCATGCAACTTAAGCCAGCTGTTACCGCTCTGGTCACTGCCGTCGCCCTGGCATCGCTGCTCAGCGGATGTAAAAAGGAAGAAGCGGCTCCGCCCGCTCAAACCCCTCAGGTCGGCGTGGTCACTATTCAACCGCAAGCCTTTACCCTGACCTCCGAACTGCCGGGCCGCACCACGGCCTATCGCATTGCGGAAGTTCGGCCGCAGGTCAACGGCATCATTCTCAAGCGCCTGTTCAAGGAAGGCGGCGACGTGAAGGAAGGGCAACAGCTCTACCAGATCGACCCGTCGGTGTATGACGCCACCCTGAAAAGCGCACAAGCGAGCCTGACCCAGACCAAATCCATCAGCGACCGCTACAAGCAGTTGGTCGATGAGCAAGCCGTCAGCCGTCAGGAATACGACACCGCCGTCGCCAATCGCATGACCGCCGAAGCCAACGTTCAAACCGCCCAGATCAACGTGCGTTACACCAAAGTATTCGCGCCGATCTCCGGGCGGATTGGCCGTTCTTCGGTCACCGAAGGCGCGCTGGTCAGCAATGGTCAGACCGATGCCATGGCCGTGATCCAGCAACTGGACCCGATCTACGTCGACGTCACGCAGTCTTCGGCTGAAATGCTGAAACTGCGCCGCGACCTGGCAAGCGGTCAGCTGGAAAAAGCCGGCGACAACGCTGCCAAGGTCAAGCTGACCCTGGAAGACGGCACCGCTTACGGTCTGGATGGCAAGCTGGAGTTCTCGGAAGTGTCGGTCGACCAGACCACCGGTTCCGTGACGCTGCGCGCCGTGTTCCCTAACCCTGAGCACACACTGTTGCCAGGCATGTTCGTACACGCCCAACTGCAAGCCGGTGTGAACAGCAAGGCCATCCTGGCTCCGCAGCAAGGCGTGACCCGTGACCTGAGAGGCATTCCAACGGCGCTGATCGTCAACGCCGACAACAAGGTCGAGCAGCGTGAACTGGTGGCCAACCGCACTTACGGCGCCTACTGGCTGGTGGAAAAAGGCCTGAACGCCGGTGACCGTGTGATCACAGAAGGCTTGCAGTACGTCAAGCCGGGCGTCGAGGTCAAGGTCAAGCCGGCCGACAACGCCAAGCCTGCCGATGCTGGCAGTGCTGCTGCTCCTGCTGCCGCTGCCGGCAAAGGGGAGTAACCCATGTCGAAATTTTTTATCGACCGTCCCATTTTCGCCTGGGTAATTGCCCTGGTGATCATGCTGGTCGGGGCACTTTCGATCATGAAGTTGCCCATCAACCAATACCCGGCCATCGCGCCGACCGCCATCGACATCCAGGTGACCTACCCAGGCGCGTCTGCACAAACCGTGCAGGACACCGTGGTGCAGGTGATCGAGCAACAGCTCAACGGTATCGACAACCTGCGTTATGTTTCCTCGGACAGTAACTCCGACGGCAGCATGACCATCACCGTGACGTTCAATCAGGGTACCAACCCGGATATCGCCCAGGTTCAGGTGCAGAACAAGCTGAACCTGGCGACCCCACTGCTGCCGCAAGAAGTGCAGCAGCAGGGTATCCGCGTGACCAAGTCGGTGAAGAACTTCCTGATGGTGATCGGTCTGGTGTCGGAAGACGGCAGCATGACCAAGGACGACTTGTCCAACTACATCGTGTCGAACATCCAGGATCCGATTTCGCGGACCGCGGGTGTGGGTGACTTCCAGGTGTTCGGTTCGCAGTACGCCATGCGTATCTGGCTGGACCCGGCCAAGCTGAACAACTACCAGCTCACGCCGGTGGATGTCAGCACGGCGATCTCGGCGCAGAACGTGCAGGTGGCTACCGGCCAACTGGGCGGCCTGCCAGCCCTGCCCGGCACTCAGTTGAACGCGACCATCATTGGCAAGACCCGCCTGCAGACTGCGGAGCAGTTCGGCAATATCCTGATGAAAGTCAATACCGACGGCTCACAGGTACGCCTGAAGGATGTCGCGCGTATTGAACTCGGTGGTCAGAACTACAGCATCGCTGCGCAGTTCAACGGCAAGCCGGCTTCCGGTATGGCGATCAAGCTGGCCTCGGGCGCCAACGCCTTGGACACCGGCAAGGCCATCCGCGCCACCGTAGCGTCGCTTGAACCGTTCTTCCCGCCAGGCATGAAGGCGGTGGTGCCGTATGACACCACCCCGGTTGTGACCGAGTCGATCTCTGGTGTAGTCGACACCCTGGTCGAAGCGATCGTGCTGGTGTTCCTGGTGATGTTCCTGTTCCTGCAGAACTTCCGCGCCACCATCATCACGACCATGACCGTACCGGTGGTGCTGTTGGGCACCTTCGGGATCCTGGCCGCGTTCGGTTTCACCATCAACACCCTGACCATGTTCGGCATGATCCTGGCCATCGGCTTGCTGGTGGATGACGCCATCGTCGTGGTGGAAAACGTCGAGCGGGTGATGGCCGAGGAACACTTGTCGCCCAAGGAGGCGACGGTCAAATCCATGGGCCAGATCCAAGGCGCCCTGGTGGGTATTGCCCTGGTTCTGTCGGCGGTACTGTTGCCGATGGCGTTCTTTGGCGGCTCTACCGGTGTGATCTACAAACAGTTCTCCATCACCATCGTTTCGGCCATGGCGTTGTCGGTACTGGTTGCCCTGATCTTCACCCCGGCC
Source organism: Pseudomonas sp. ArH3a (assembly GCF_022648765.1). Taxonomy (NCBI): domain Bacteria; kingdom Pseudomonadati; phylum Pseudomonadota; class Gammaproteobacteria; order Pseudomonadales; family Pseudomonadaceae; genus Pseudomonas; species Pseudomonas sp. ArH3a. The sequence continues at coordinate 1,915,865 of NZ_CP080330.1, read as the reverse complement.
TTGTGCGCCACCATGCTCAAGCCGATCGACCCGGAAAAACACGGCCAACCCAAGCGTGGTTTCTTTGGCTGGTTCAACCGCACCTTCGACCGTGGCGTACTGAGCTACGAGCGCGGCGTGGGTAACATGATCAAGCATAAGATCCCGGCGTTCCTGGTGTACGCGCTGATCATCGTCGGCATGATCTGGCTGTTCATGCGCATCCCTGCTGCGTTCCTGCCCGATGAAGACCAGGGCGTAATCTTTGCCCAGGTGCAGACGCCGGTCGGTTCTACGGCTGAACGTACGCAGAAAGTCATCGACGATATGCGTGCGTACCTGCTCAACGACAAAGAAGGCGAGCCAGGCGAAGGCAAAGGCGTGAAATCGGTGTTTACCGTAAACGGCTTCAACTTCGCCGGTCGTGGCCAAAGCTCCGGCCTGGCATTTGTGATGCTCAAGCCGTGGGGCGAGCGTGACGCCTCCAACTCGGTGTTCGAGATCGCCAAGCGCGCCCAGGGCTACTTCATGCAGACCTTCAAGGACGCCATGGTATTTGCCATCGTTCCGCCGTCTGTACTGGAACTGGGTAACGCCACCGGCTTCGACGTGTTCCTGCAAGACCAGGGCGGTGTTGGCCATGACAAATTGATGGCGGCGCGTAACCAGTTCCTCGGTATGGCAGCACAAAGCAAGATTCTGGCAGGTGTGCGCCCCAACGGCGTGAACGATGAGCCGCAGTACGAGCTTACCGTCGACGACGAGAAGGCCAGCGCCCAAGGCATCACCCTGTCGAATATCAACCAGACCCTGGCGATTGCCTTGGGTGGCAGCTACGTCAACGACTTCATCGACCGCGGTCGTGTGAAGAAGGTGTACGTGCAAGGTGACGCCGCCAGCCGCATGTCCCCTGAAGACTTGGAAAAATGGTACGTGCGTAGCGACTCGGGGAAGATGGTGCCGTTGTCCTCCATCGCTTCGGGCAAGTGGATCTTCGGCTCGCCGAAACTCTCGCGCTACAACGGTGTAGCGGCGATGGAAGTCCTTGGTACGCCGGCTCCGGGCTACAGTACCGGTGACGCCATGGCCGAAGTCGAGCGTATTGCCAAGCAATTGCCGGCGGGTGTTGGCTATGCGTGGACGGGTTTGTCGTATGAAGAACGTCTGTCCGGCTCCCAGGCACCTGCGCTGTACGCCTTGTCGCTGCTGGTGGTGTTCCTCTGCCTCGCAGCACTGTACGAAAGCTGGTCGATCCCGATCGCCGTTATCCTGGTAGTGCCGCTAGGGGTTGTGGGTGCGTTGATTGCAACCAGCATGCGCGGGTTGTCCAACGACGTGTTCTTCCAAGTGGGCCTGTTGGTAACGGTGGGCCTGGCCGCGAAGAACGCCATCCTGATCGTGGAGTTTGCCAAAGAGCTGCACGAACAAGGCAAGGGCATCGTCGAGGCAGCCATTGAAGCGTCCCGCATGCGTCTGCGACCGATCATCATGACCTCCATGGCGTTCGTCCTCGGCGTATTGCCACTGGCGATCTCCACCGGTGCAGGTTCAGGCAGCCAGCACGCGATCGGTACCGGCGTAATTGGCGGTATGATCACCGCCACCGTCCTGGCGATCTTCTGGGTGCCACTGTTCTTCGCAACCGTATCGGCTGCTGGCGAGCGTAAAAAGAAAGTTACTCCTGAAACTCCTAAAGAGGCTGGCCAATGAGCAAGTCGCTACTTTCCCTAGCCGTCACGGCATTCGTGCTCAGTGGCTGCTCGCTGATACCTGACTATCAGCGCCCAGAAGCACCGGTGGCTGCCCAGTTCCCGCAAGGGCCGGCGTATTCGTCGGCCCAGGCGCCGGGCCAGGCCGCTGCCGAGCAGGGCTGGAAGCAGTTTTTCCATGACCCTGCCCTGCAACAGCTGATCCAGACCGCGTTGGTGAACAACCGTGACCTGCGTGTCGCGGCCCTGAACATCGACGCCTACGCGGCGCAGTACCAGATCCAGCGTGCCGACCTGTTCCCGGCCATCTCGGCCACGGGCAGCGGCAGCCGTTCGCGCACCCCGGCCAAACTGTCGCAGTCTGGCGAGGCGACCATCGCCAGCCAGTACTCGGCTGGCCTGGGAATCAGCTCGTATGAGCTGGACCTGTTCGGCCGCGTGCGCAGCCTGAGTGAAGAAGCACTGCAAAAGTACTTCGCTACTGAAGAAGCGCGACGCAGCACCCAGATCAGTTTGGTGGCCAGTGTGGCCAACGCCTACCTGACCTGGCAGGCCGACAAGGAGCTGCTCAAGCTGACCCAAGACACCCTGGGCGCGTTCGAACAGAGCTACAAACTGACCTCGCGCAGCAACGAAGTCGGCGTGGCCTCGGCCCTCGACCTCAGCCAGGCGCGTACCTCAGTGGAAAACGCCCGGGTTGCACTGGCGCGCTACACCCGCCAGGTGGCCCAGGACGAAAACAACCTGACCCTGCTGCTGGGCACCGGCCTGCCGGCGAATATCGCCAGCAAGCCGCTGTCGGATAACCTGCTCAGCGAAGTGCCAGCCGGGTTGCCATCGGACCTGCTGCAACGTCGTCCCGACATTGTGCAGGCCGAGTACAACCTTAAGGCCGCCAACGCCAATATCGGCGCGGCACGTGCAGCGTTCTTCCCAAGCATCAGCCTGACCGCCAGTGCCGGTACTGCCAGCCCGACCCTGGGCGGCCTGTTCAAAGGCGGCTCGGGCACCTGGTCGTTTGCCCCGCAGATCAACATCCCGATCTTCAACGCCGGTAGCCTGCGCGCAAGCCTGGACTACTCGAAGATTCAGAAAGAGATCAACGTGGCGACCTACGAGAAGGCGATCCAGACCGGCTTCCAGGAAGTTTCCGACGGCCTCGCCGCGCGTGAGACCTACAAGCAGCAGTTGGATGCCCAACGTGGCTTCGTCGCGGCCAACCAGGATTACTACCGCCTGGCTGAGCGTCGCTACCGCATTGGTGTCGACAGCAACCTGACGTTCCTCGACGCCCAACGCCAGCTGTTCAGTGCCCAGCAATCGCTGATCACCGACCGCCTGGCGCAGCTCAACAGCGAGGTCAACCTGTACAAGGCCCTCGGCGGTGGCTGGAATGAGCAGACCGCGAAGAACGAGCCGTTGAAAGAAGAAGCACCGGCACTGAAGTTGTTCTGATCGTGCTGTCGTAAAAAAACCGCTTCCCTCACAGGAAGCGGTTTTTTTATGTCTCGGCTTTTTGTTCACCCTCAAAATGGGTTCATGTACTCAACTTAAGCGTCGAGAACTTGACCTCCATTTCCTCTCCATAATAGAGAGAGAAACTCACAGTCAAACCAATCTTGCCATTCTCGTCCTCAGAGATGTCTTCGATACTCAAACTCCCCGAGTAGTCCGGCGGGAGGTACTCGATATAGCCCTCCCACCCAAAGCTGGCCTTTATGGGCAGTTTTGGACCGATGGGGTATGTCTGCCTCGGTTCAAGCTGGAGCTTGCCCGCTTCAAGGGTCAGTTCATTTTTCGAACCAGGATTGTCCTCAAGGCCTAAGCTAAAGGAAAATTGATAATCCTCAATGTAGCTCAACTTGACGCTATCGAAATCAAGCGCGATCTTCTCGCCATCTGCGTTGATCAATTCCCCACTGAACTTATTCACAGTGGTTAAAAAACTCCCTATACCTGATCCAAAGCTCATGATCCATTCTCTCTTCAAGACCTGATAGTAACTGCCACCCTCCCCAAAATAGGCCTTTGAAAGCAGGTGTCTACTGTCAACCCTGACAGTAGACACCTGCCCCTGAACACCTGAACCTGACGAGTTGAGTGCACCTTGCGCTCCCTTCAACCTTTCAGGGTAAAATTGGTAACAGATTCTTACAGACCACAGAGGGAGCTTGTCGTAATGATCGTAGGAATCGACCTGGGAACGACCAATAGCCTGGCCGCCGTATGGCGCGGCGATGCCGCCGAAATGGTGCCCAATGCCCTTGGCCAGTTGCTGACCCCAAGCGTGGTCGGCCTGGATGATCAAGGCCGTATCCTGGTCGGCCAAGCCGCCAAGGAACGCCTGCACACCCACCCGCACCTGACCACGTCGCTGTTCAAGCGCTACATGGGCAGTGCCACCGAAGTGCGCCTCGGCGACCGCTCGTTCCGCCCCGAAGAGCTGTCGGCGCTGGTCCTCAAAAGCCTCAAAGAAGACATCGAGCGCACCTACGGCCACACCGTCACTGAAGCGGTGATCAGCGTGCCCGCCTACTTCAGCGACGGCCAGCGCAAAGCCACGCGCATCGCCGGTGAACTGGCGGGGCTCAACGTGGAAAAGCTGATCAACGAACCCACCGCCGCTGCCTTGGCGTATGGACTGCACCAGCGTGACAAGGAAACCTCGTTCCTGGTGTTCGACCTCGGCGGCGGCACCTTTGACGTGTCGATCATCGAGCTGTTCGACGGTGTGATGGAAGTACGCGCCAGCGCCGGCGACAACTTCCTGGGCGGCGAAGACTTCGACACCCTGTTGCTGGAACACTTCGTCGACAGCCAGCGCAACGCTCAGGGTTTCCCGCCCACCAGCAGTGTGTTGCAGGCCCTGCGCCGCGAAGCCGAGCGCGTGCGCAAAGCCTTGGGCCAGGACGACAGCGCCGAGTTCGCCCTGCGCGTCGACGGCCAGCAGTGGGCCAAAACCATCACCCAGGCCGAACTCGCCAAGCTCTACACGCCGCTACTGGAACGCCTGCGCGCCCCCATCGAACGCGCCCTGCGTGATGCACGAATTCGGGTGGGCGACCTGGATGAAATCCTGCTGGTCGGCGGCACCACGCGCATGCCGCTGGTGCGCAAACTGGCCGCTGGTTTGTTCGGGCGTTTCCCGTCCATCAGCCTCGACCCGGACCAGGTGGTTGCCCACGGCGCGGCGATTCAGGCGGCGCTCAAAGCTCGTTCGGCGGCACTGGAAGAGATCGTGCTGACCGACGTCTGCCCCTACACCCTGGGCATCGAAACCTCGAACCAGTACGGCGGCCATATCGAAAGCGGGCATTACCTGCCGCTGATCGAACGCAACAGCAGCGTGCCGGTGAGCCGGGTCAAGAGTGTGGTCACCCTCTACGACGACCAGACCCGCGTGTTGCTGAAAATCTACCAGGGCGAAAGCCGCCTGGTGAAAGACAACATCGAACTGGGCCAGCTGGAAATCACCGTGCCCAAGCGCAAGGCCGGCGAAGTCACACTGGACGTGCGCTTCACCTACGACAACAACGGCTTGCTCGAAGCCCAGGTGAACATCCCGCTGACCGGCGAGCAGCATTCGCTGGTGATCGAGAACAACCCCGGCGTGCTCAGCCCGCAGGAGATCCAGCAACGCCTGCAAGCCTTGGCGCTGTTGAAGATTCACCCACGCGACCAGCAGGTCAACACGGTGCTGACCGCCCGCCTCGAACGGCTCTACCAGGAAAACCTCGGCGAATTGCGTGAGCAGCTCGGGCACTGGGCCGCACAGTTTCAGCAAGTGCTCGACACCCAGGACGAACGCCGGATCCGTGAGGCCCGCAGCGAGCTGACCCGTCAACTTGAGCAACTCGACAACGGGTTCTGGCGCTGAGAGATAACGACATGGACTGTTGGACAGTGTTGCAACTGGCAGACGATGCCGACGAGCGCACCATCAAGCGCACCTACGCGCGGTTGCTGAAAAGCTGCCGCCCGGACGATGACGCCGAGGGTTTCCAGCGCCTGCGCGAGGCCTATGAACAAGCGCTGAGCGAAGCGCGCTGGCGGGCCGACAACGAGGAGCTGGAAACCGTCGAAGCGCCGGTGGCCGAACAGGCTCACGGCAACCTCAGCGACCTGGCTGAGCTGATGGACGTTCGCCCCTTGGGCCCTGCGCCGTTCGAACCGCCGGTGGTGAAAAACGCGTATGACCTCGCCGAGCTGATGAACATCAGCCCGCTCAGCCCCGCCGCGTTTGAAGCGCCAAAGCCAGACCCGGCCCTCGCGCTGCTCACCGGCCTGAACGTGCACAACCTCGATGAACGCTGGGCCCTGGCCCAACAGCAGGGCTGTGAAGAGGCGTTCCAGGCCGGCCTGCTGCGCCATTGCTTCGAAGCCCCCGGCGAGCGCAGTGCAATCGTCAGTTGGGCGATGCAACACCTGGAATGGCTGACGCCCTGGCAACGGGTGACCATGACGCCCTGGCAGCACGAAGCCCTCACCAGCGAGCTGCTCCAGGACTATCGCAGCACCTTGCAGGAACTGCTGGAGCAAAAAGCCGAGCGCGAGTTCGTCAACCAACTGACGCAGTACAACAGCCAGCCCTGGCTGCGGGTGTTCGACCAGCAGCAACAGTGGCAGCGCATCGTCTTGCAACTGCTGCACGAAACCCAATGGAGCGTGCCGCTGTTCGAACGCGTGTGCTCGGCGTTTGGCTGGGACGACCAGAAAGGTGTGTACCCGGAACCGGCCTGGATGTGGCGTGGCCTGGTGTCGCGCTGCGAGCAGGAAAGTTTTTATGAGCACCTGCAAACCAAGGCGCAGGACACCACCTGGAAGTCCGCCGATGCCATGGCCGCACGTCTGCTGCTGACACCCCTGTCAGAGACGCAACAACACCGGATGACGGCAAGTTTCAGCAACAACGATTGGAACGCTTGCCAGCAGTTGGCCGAAACCTTGAATTGGCGCTACCCGCAGTTGCTGGAACGTCTGCCACAGACTGATGTGTTTTTCTGGCGCAAGTTTCTCCCCCGTCCGATGTCCCATCACTCCTGGGTACAGGTGTGGAGCAGCCTGGCATTGGCTACCGCCCTGGCCGTTACTCCACATACCACGTCGAACCGGGCTGCCGAAGCGATCATGCTGGTAGCGCTGACCTTTATCCCAGCCTTCATCGCGATCCGCAGCACCCAATTGTGGGCAGACTTTACCGCACATCTGATCGTCCCGGACCTCTGGCTGAGCAAGCATATGCTGCCGGAACGCTTCAACCCGCATCAGCATTGGCTGGTATTGCGCCATGGTATCCCGCAGTTATGCCTGCTACTGACATTCGGCTTGCTGCTGGGGTTGATGGGCATGGCGACGTACCTCGGGATGATTCTGATCCACCTGTTTCACTGCAAGAGGATCGGTAAAGTCAGCGAAAATATCGAACACTTTTACCCTTGGATCAGCGGCCTGCATTGGGCGCATTGGAGCCCGCTGCAGCCCGTATTTTTAACGGTAATGGTGCTGGCCACCCTGCTTTGCCAGCGCTATCTGCCCGAAGTTCCATGGACCAGCCTGATCCATTTTCTATAAACCCTTGAAGCCTGGCCGCCCTGCCGAAAGGGCGGCCCGTCAACTTGCGTTCGATCATCGCCCACAACCCGCCTCTCCCCACTTTCATCGCACCCACACTGCCAAGCAACATGGCCGGCACCTGCATAACCCCAATAACAACAGGTCCTACACCATGAGCACTTTCAACCCGCGCCGGCTGCTGCTGGCGACTGCTGTCGCCAGTCTTGCCATGCCCGTCGTCGCCGAAGAACACGGCTTTCTCGAAGACGCCAGCGCCAACCTCAACCTGCGCAACTTCTTCTTCAACCGCAATTACACCAACCCGACCAAAGCCCAGGGCGGCGCACAGGAGTGGACGCAAAGTTTCATCTTCGACGCCAAATCCGGCTTTACCCAGGGCACCGTGGGTTTCGGTGTGGATGTGCTGGGGTTGTACTCGCTGAAACTGGATGGCGGGCGTGGCACCGGCGGCACCCAGCTGTTGCCGCTGGACCACGATGGCCGCCCGGCGGATGAGTTCGGACGCCTCGGTGTGGCGTTCAAAGCGCGGATCTCCAAGACCGAAGTCAAGGTCGGCGAGTGGATGCCGGTGCTGCCGATCCTGCGTTCCGACGATGGCCGCTCCCTGCCGCAAACCTTGCGCGGCGGGCAGATCACCTCCAAGGAAATCGCCGGCCTGACCCTTTACGGCGGCCAGTTCCGCGCCAACAGCCCGCGCGACGACAGCAGCATGACGGACATGTCGATGGTCGGTAAAACCGCCTTCACCTCCGACCGCTTCAACTTCCAGGGCGGCGAGTACGCGTTCAACGACAAACGCACCCAGATCGGCCTGTGGAATGCCCAACTCAAGGACATCTACCGCCAGCAATTCGTCAACCTGACCCACAGCCAGCCTGTGGGCGACTGGACCCTGGGCGCCAACCTTGGGTTCTTCTACGGCAAAGACGACGGCAGCGCTCGCGCGGGTGACTTGGATAACAAGACTTTGTCCGGCTTGTTCTCCGCCCGCTATGGTGGCAACACCTTCTACGTCGGCCTGCAAAAACTCACCGGCAACAACGCCTGGATGCGCGTCAACGGCACCAGCGGCGGCACCCTGGCCAACGACAGTTACAACTCCAGCTACGACAACGCCCAGGAAAAATCCTGGCAGGTGCGCCACGACTACAATTTCGCCGCCCTCGGCATACCCGGCCTGACCTTGATGAACCGCTATATCAGCGGCAGCAACGTGCACACAGGCACCGTCACCGACGGCAAGGAGTGGGGCCGCGAGAGCGAATTGGGCTACACGGTGCAGAGCGGCGCGCTCAGGGACTTGAACGTGCGCTGGCGTAATTCCAGCATGCGCCGCGACTACAGTAACAACGAGTTCGACGAAAACCGCTTGATCGTCAGCTATCCTATTTCGCTGCTTTAACACCACTAAAACATCAGTCGCCATAACAGGGCTATATTCATACAGCCTCAATATATGGCGACCGGTTTTCTAACGGCACACTGCCTACACTGCTTGAGAATATAAACCTTCAGCCATTGCTATGAATCATTGAAGTAAAAACCCCCAACCTTAATCGTTCATCGCACCGCTCCCTGTAAGAATATGAAATAAGCCACGCAGGAACCGAATCTTCTGTCGGACCAATTACAGGGAGCAAGACGGAGCCTTACTGTCGAGCCAGCGACATCACTCAACGATTAAACAGGGAACGAATTCATGACCATCAATGCTTCTAGCAATCCAGTTAATCCAATCTGGCTTGCCTGGCAAGAATCAATTCAAAAACCTTCAACAACTACCCCCGCCGCTGCCATTCAGGACACTCAACCACACACTCAAATGGAGAGCAGCAAAAATACTGGCCGCCTCCGTCCACAGCAGCAGCCCGCCAACAGCCTTACTCAGCAAAAACTTAATCAGCCCCAAGCCGGCGCGGCCGAGCCCGTCAAGGAACCTGCAGCTATTTTTACAACCCTTGTAAAAATACCAAAGTCGCTGACGGGCGCACCGGTTACGCATGAGTTTGACAATGGCAACGTCAAGATAACGTCCTCTCCCCTGCACCAAGGGAGTTTCAATGGCATTGAAATTCAGCGAAACAAAGTCACCATTGAAACGGGTAATAAAGATGACCTTGTTGAAATCAAGACACTTACCACGGGCGGCGTAGTTGCCGAAATTAATGGAAAAGCTTATGAATTGCCCATTACAAACATAGGCGCCATGAGCCAACATCTCGAAATAAAAACCAACGGTGGTAACGATGAGGTTAACGTCGCTGACAATATATGGTTCGAAACCACCGTCAGCCTCAATAACAACCATCGGGTCGCCGGGGTCAATGGCTACATTTCCGCGCCGGAATCTGCCAACAAGAAAACCTTCCTGGAACCGGGTGTCATCCCGGTACTCTCGCAGATGCGACCAAAAGGTGATGACTACGTATTTAAACACGGTGATGTAATCATCAATTTCACCCCGAATACAGACGCCCTCCAGTTCGGTGACGGCGTTGTTTACATCCAGACCGGCAAAGAAGCAGACAACGTCCGAATTATGGCGGCTGAAGACGGCTCCATGGTTGCAGACATCAATGGCGAGAAATTCTTGCTGCCGATTAAAAACGATGCAACCGGTCACTCAAGGCTATTCATCTCAACGCAGGACGGTGAGGATAAAATCATCATCGATTCCAACGTCAAAAACTATTCGTACATCCTCCCGGGCGAAGACAAAAGTGGTTCGCTGTACAGGGGCGGTGGTTTCACTTCCCGGGCCGAGGAGGATCGCCAGGCTCAACGGTACACGTTCCAGAACTACAACCCTGTGTCGTAAATACTACTCGGCTGTTCAGGGACCGCGCCTGGGGGAGCAGACGAACCGAGTGATCGTCAGCTGCCCGATCAGCCCGCGCTACAGCCGCGCACGTTAATTGTTCGCGGCTGTTTTTGTAGCAAATAGCCGCCCTTAGAGCAGGAACGTTTCCTGCCCATAGCTCGACTGAAGGATGTGCACCTTTGCGGCAAATGCCGACTCAGAAAATCACACCATCCGACAAGAGGTTAACCGCCTATGACCACAGCCACTTCACATCACAGCCACTCCATGGCGCCCCCGCTGCCCCCAACCGACAGTCAACCTAGCTCGCGCCCCGGCCCTCCCCCCATTCGTACCAACACACAGATGTTGGTGGATGACGGCTACCTGCGTGTCAGCCAGAAGCTGATCGAGGGTCTCAAAAAACCTGAGCATCCTGAGACCCTAGCGAATATTTTGATCATCGAAACAGGTGACAAAGCTGACCATATCCATATCAGCCAGCGCCCTGACGGCCAGCTGTACGCGCGGATAAACGGGCGCGACTATGCCTTCAATACCTTCGACGGCCGCTCTAACGTTCCGACCTTTCTCCACATCAAAACCGGAGCGGGTGACGATCGAATTACCCTTGACCCCAATGTCACCGTGCGAGTGGAGATCGAGGCCGAAGATGGCGACGACTTCGTCCAGGCAGGCGGCGGCCCCACCAGCATCTATGGCGGGCGCGGCAATGACCATATTCGTCTTGGCAGCGGCATAGGCTATGCAGAAGGCAATGAGGGCGACGACACGATAATGGGTGGCACCGGCCACGCGGTCATGTACGGCAATGCTGGCAAAGATCGCCTGTACGCAGGCAGCGGGCCGGCGAGTAAACGCAGCCACCTGGATGGCGGCGCCGACGACGACCAGCTGTACGCGGGCAATGGGCATACGGTGCTTAATGGTGGCCGGGATAAAGACCTGATGGTGGGGTACGACCAGACCACTTTTTACACCGGGCCGGGCCGCGACACTGTGCGAGCCAACGCACTCAAGGCGCGTATCTATGCACAAAAGACGGATCGCCTGATCGGTACTCAAGGTTCAACGATTACCCACGTAACGCCGACCGAAGCGGGCCGACAAGCCTTCAAAATCATAGGGCCACCCGATTTCATCCAGCGGGTCGAAGATGACCTGGAACTACTTCGCGCATCGCCCGCAGGGCAGAAACTGCTGGAGGCGCTGGATAAAGCAGCAGAGAGAAATGGCGCACCCATCACCCTCGAAAATATGCCCCTGCCCACCAATTTTATCCTGTTCATTAGTACTCAACTGCAAGCAATGAGCGAAGAGGAGAGCAATGCCCTCGAAGACTTTGATCCGAAACAGGGCTTTATAAAGGATGGGGTGGCGGGCGCCCACATGGATCAAATTAAAATTCTCTACAACCCAAGCCTAATTAATAAAATCGACAACGAAGTAACGGTGTCTCCGATTGTCCAGCTCTTCCATGAAATGGTACATGGCTGGAACGCCTCCAACGGAACGTTGCTCCCAGGTCTGAGTGCACCGACGACCGATGAACCTGAGCATCCCGGCCCACCCAATTTCGAATTGCAGGCTGTCGGCCTGCCCACTGACGCGCCGGGATTCGATTTCGATAACGACCCTGCTACCCCACCCACTGCTACCAACCCCGCCCCCTTTACTGAAAATAGTCTGCACGCAGAAATGGGCAATCCACTTCGAACACGCTATGCATGACACCTGAAAAGCGGGCTGAGACAACGGCCCGCTACCCTTAAGACAAGCGGCAGCATTTACCCGTTATAGCCGGCGCAATCATGCTGTATCGTGCACGCGCCCTTCACCCGGCACACGGACCTCAACGAAACGGATGACTCTCTCTGAACCCAGGCTGCCATGAAATACCTGATTGTCATTCTGTCGACTCTGCTCACCGGCTGCATCAGCGCGCCCATTGCCCTGACTCCGCAGACCGCACAACGCCTGCAAACCCAAGCGCCGATCCGTTTCCTGCTGACGTTTGATGACGGCCCCAGCGCCTCGGGCTACAACAACCCGAGCCGCTCGGTGATCGCCGACCTGGCGAAAAACCCGGTATTGCCGAGCATCAAGGCGGTGTTTTTCCTGCAGACCGCAGCGTCCCGTTCCGGCGGCAGCGCGCGCGGGCGCAAGACCATGGAACGCGAGTACGCGGCCGGGCACGTCCTGGCCTTCCACACGGCCACAGGGTTTCATACCAATCACCGCTGGCTCAGTGATGCCGAACTTGAACGCGCCCTCAGCCTGGGCGCGGCGGATATCACCTCGATCACTGGCGCGCCGCCCACGCTGGTGCGCCCGCCCTTTTGGAACTACGACAGACGCACCTTCGCCGCCTACCAGCGCCACGGGATGCACGTATTGCTGACAGATTTGAGTGCCAATGACGGCAAAATCTGGGGTTTCAACGGCAGCCCGCGTCGACGGGCGAACTTGTATCGGCAACTGTCGGTGGTGCGCGAACGCATAGCCTTGGGTGAACTGCCTACCGTGGATGGCGTGATACCGGTGGTGGTGACCTTCCACGATATCAACCGCTACACCGCGCGGCACTTGCAGGAGTACTTGCAGATCCTGATGGACAGCGCCCGCATCAACGGCATGAAAACCGCCGCCGAGCCGTTCTACACCGACCACGCCACACTGGAACGCGCAGCAATGGCGCGTACGGTGAAGGATGTGAGTGAAGAGGTGCACTTGCCGGGTGTGTGGAACTGGATATGGGATGCGGATTCTCACTGATCCAGCAGGCCCATGTAGATCTAATGTGGGAGCTGGCTTGTCGGTGATGGCCTCAACTGGTTATGCCTGATACACCGAGGTGCCCGCATCGCAGGCAAGCCAGCTCCCACAGAAAAGCAAAGCACTGCGGTGCTGGCAGCCGAACTCGGTCAAATTGAGGGAGCGGCGGTGCGACGATTCGACTAGCTCCCACATTTAGATCTCGGTACATCAGACAGAGAGTGTGCTGCTGTGCTGTTGCCCTGCTTTTGCTTCAACCACTCAGGTCGGTCAACCTGAAGAAAATGGCCAGCCCAGAGCCCGTTACGGGAGCAAGCTCCCTAGCCACAGGTCTACTCGTGCAACACCAAAGAGTTGCGTAGATACCTTTGGCTATCGTAGGCAAGCCAGCGCCTACAGTTGAGCGCATTTCAGGTTCAATCTTGCTGACGCGACTCCACGCCCAACTCATCCCACACCGACTCCGCCAGGTGAAACGTCGCGTTCGCCGCCGGAATCCCGCAGTAGATCGCGCTCTGCATCAGCACTTCCTTGATCTCGGCGCGGGTCACGCCATTGCTCGCGGCGGCACGCAGGTGCAGCTTGAGTTCTTCACTGCGGTTCATGCCGATCAGCATGGCGATGGTGATCAGGCTGCGGGTGTGACGAGGCAGGCCGGGGCGGGTCCAGATATCACCCCAGGCGTGGCGGGTGATCATTTCCTGGAACTCGCTGTTGAACTCGGTCAAGGCATTGAGGCTGCGGTCGACATGGGCATCACCCAGCACTTCACGGCGCACTTGCAGGCCGTCGGCGTAACGTTGTTTCTCGTCCACAAAAAGCTCCTGGTTCAATTAGATATCAGCCCGCTCATCTGTAGTTGTGGCAAGCGGGCTTGTTGTGGCGAGTGGGTTTGCCACAAGGGTCAATCAGCCAGCAAGAATTCCAATACACGCTCGCTGAACTCAGCCCCGGCCTGGACGTTGGACAGGTGCGCCGCGTAAAACTCAGCGTATTCGGCACCCTTCACGTTGTTCTGGATAAAGTGACCACCGGCCGGCGGCGTGACGGCATCTTCAGTGCCGGCAATCACCAGTGTCGGCACTTTGATCGAGGCCAGTTGCTCACGAAAATCGGCATCACGCACCGCTGCGCAGTTGGCGGCATACCCCTGGGGCGATGTGGCCGCAAGCATGTCGGTAATCTGCTTGGCCTGGTGCGGGTTGGCAGCAGCGAAATCGGCGGTAAACCAACGTGCTATAGACGCGTCACGCAGCGCCACCATGGCCGCCGCGCCATCGCGCAGGACCGTCTCGATACGCGGGTTCCATACATCCAGTGTGCCGATCTTGGCCGCGGTGTTGCACACCACCAGCCGCTGCAAACGCTCACCGGCATTGATGCCCAACCATTGGCCGATCAAGCCGCCCATGGACAGCCCGCAGAAATGCGCGCGTTGAATATCCAGCGCATCCAGCAGCGCAATCACGTCGTGGCCCAGTTGCTCGATGCTGTACGGCCCCTCGGTCACCAGGGATTTACCATGGCCACGGGTGTCGAAACGCAACACGCGAAAATGCTCGGTGAACGCCGGGATCTGGATGTCCCACATATGCAGATCGGTGCCCAGGGAGTTGGAGAGCACCAGTACCGGCGCTTCCACAGGCCCATCCAGTTGGTAATGCAGTTCGCCCTCGGCGAGTTGTACAAAAGCCACAGCGTTCTCCTTACGCGATCAATGCAAAATGGTCGGTCACCGCGCGAGTGACCCAAGTGTGTGCCTGGCCCAGGTAGTGCGCCGGGTCAAGCAGGCGATCCAATTCAGCCGCTGATAGCTCGGCGGTCACGTGCGGTTCGTCCGCGAGTACCGCGCGCAAATGGCGGCCCTCTGCGACGGCGCGCTTGCAACATTGCTCCAACAGATGGTGCGCGGTGTCGCGGCCCAGGCGCTGGGCCAGCACGATACTGACGGCTTCGGCCAGCACCAGGCCTTGGGTCAGATCGAGATTGTGCGCCATGCGCTCAGCGTCGACTTCCAGCCCTTCGCTCACCACCAGCGCGTGCTTCAAGGCGCCGGACACCAACCGGCAAATCTGCGGCAAGGTTTCCCATTCCGCGTGCCACAGGCCCAGGCTACGCTCGTGCTCCTGAGGCATGGCGCTGAACATCGTCGCCACCAACCCTGGCACACGGGTGGCGGCGCTAATCAGCACCGCGGCGCCCACCGGGTTGCGCTTGTGCGGCATAGTCGACGAACCGCCCTTGCCTGGCGCCGAAGGCTCGAACACTTCCGCCGCTTCGGTCTGCATCAGCAGGCTGATATCACGGCCCACCTTGCCGAGGCTGCCGGCGATCAGGCCAAGCACGCTGGCAAACTCCACCAATCGATCCCGTTGGGTGTGCCAGGGTTGCTCGGGCAAGCTCAGTTGCAACTCAGCCGCCAAAGCTTCGGCCACCGGCATAGCGTGTTCGCCCAGCGCCGCCAAGGTGCCGGATGCGCCGCCGAATTGCAGCACCAGCAAGCGCGGTTTCAACTCGGCAAGGCGCTGGCGACTGCGCGTCACCGCCCCCAGCCAACCGGCGATTTTCATTCCCAGGGTGACCGGCGTCGCGTGCTGCAACCACGTGCGCCCGGCCAACGGCACGCCGGCATAACGTTGGGCCTGCGCAGCGAGAATCTCGCCCAGCTGCGCCAAGTCCGCATCGATCAATTCCAAAGCACGCCGTAATTGCAGCACCAGGCCGGTGTCCATCACGTCCTGGCTGGTCGCACCCAAGTGCACGTAACGTTCGGCGCCGGCATCTTCACTGGCGATCAACTTGCCCAGCGCCTTCACCAGCGGAATCGCCGAGTTGCCTGCCGTGGCAATCGCCACGCCGAGGGCATCCACGTCGTACAAAGACGCCAGGCACGCCTGAGCAATCGGAGCGACGGCGGCCTGCGGAATCAACCCGACCTGGGCCTCGGCCCGGGCCAGCCCCGCTTCGAAATCCAGCATGCCCTGCAGGCGTCCCTGGTCGCAGAACACCTCAGCCATGCTGTCAGCGGTGAAGTAAGCGTCGAACAATTGGTTGCTCGTGCGCAGTGTCATAACTCATCCCTTACAAATCGTGGTGCAAGTACGCCGCCTCTTTCGGCAGGCGCAAGCTAAACAGGAAGGCCACCGCCATCATCACGGTGACATACCAATAGAAGGCGTTTTCCAGGCCGATGGATTTGAGGCTCAGCGCGACGACTTCTGCCGAACCGCCAAACACCGCATTCGCCACCGCATAGGCCAGGCCCACGCCCAACGCACGCACCTGCGGCGGGAACATTTCCGCTTTGACCAGGCCGCTGATGGAGGTGTAGAAGCTGACAATCGCCAAGGCCAGGGTGATCAGCACAAAGGCCAGGAACGGGCTGCTGACGGTTTTCAAGGTCAGCAGGATCGGCACGGTGCACAGGGTGCCGAGCGCGCCGAACCACAACATGGAATTACGCCGGCCGATCTTGTCCGCCAACATGCCGAACAAAGGCTGCATGCACATGTACAGGAACAGCGCGCCGGTCATGATGTAGCTGGCCGTCTTGGCATGCATCCCGGCCGTGTTCACCAGGTACTTCTGCATGTAAGTGGTGAATGTGTAGAAAATCAGCGAGCCACCCGCGGTGTAACCCAGCACCGTGATAAAGGCTGCCGTGTGGTTGCGCAGCAATGCGCGAATGCTACCGGCGTCTTTGTGCTCACGCATTTCCTTGGTGGTGGTCTCTTTCAAGGTGCGGCGCAGCAGTAGAGAGATGAGCGCTGCGACGGCACCGACCACAAACGGAATCCGCCAGCCCCAGGCGCGCAGTTCATCTTCGCTGAGGAATTGCTGCAGGATCACCACCACCAGCACCGCGAGCAATTGCCCGCCGATCAAGGTCACGTACTGGAACGAGGCAAAGAACCCGCGCTGGCCCTTGAGGGCCACCTCACTCATATAGGTGGCGGTGGTGCCGTACTCGCCGCCCACCGACAAACCCTGAAACAGGCGCGCCACCAACAGCAGCGCAGGTGCCCAGATCCCGATGTCTTTGTAGGTCGGCAAAAACGCAATAACCAGCGAGCCGGCGCACATCATCAGCACCGAGATCATCATCGAATTTTTTCGGCCGTGCTTGTCGGCCAAACTGCCGAACACCCAGCTGCCAATAGGTCGCATCAGGAAACCGGCAGCGAACACCCCGGCGGTGCTGAGCAGTTGTACGGTGGGGCTCTCCGACGGAAAAAATGCCGGGGCAAAATAGATCGCGCAGAAGGCATAGACATAGAAGTCGAACCACTCGACGAGGTTGCCGGAGGATGCGCCGACAATGGCAAAAATCCGTTTGCTGCGTTCTTCTCCGGTGTAGTGAATCGTTTTTGTTGTCATGTTTTTTCACTCAGTGGAAACGGTTATAGCCTAGACATACTTTGCAACAACCATGTTCCGCAAGCAGACTTTTCGATATTTGATGATCGTTCCCACGCTCCGCGTGGGAATGCCTCTTGTGACGCTCTGCGTCACGCTTTGGGACGCGGAGCGTCCTCGGCTGCATTCCCACACAGAGCATGGGAACGATCAGATCTCAAGCCAACTCAATAGTCGAAGAACACCGTTTCCTTATCTGTGCCCTGCAAAACCACATTCCACTGATACACACCGCCTGCATCCGTCTTGGCAATCAACGTGCTGCGCCGCTCAGCAGGCACACACGCCAACAACGGGTCATCCGCGTTCAACGCCTCACCGTCAAAATAAATCCGCGTCAGCAAGTGCTTCACCAACCCACGCGCAAACACCAACACCACCAGATGCGGCGCCTGGGTCGTCCCCGCCAGCCCTGGCACGCTGCCCGGCTTGATGGTGGTAAAGCGAAAACGCCCTTCGGCATCCACCGGCACGCGGCCAAAGCCTTCGAAGTTGGGGTCGACGGCTTTGTCCTGTTCATCTTCCGGGTGGTCGTATTTGCCGGCGGCGTTGGCCTGCCAGACTTCGAGCATGGCGTCGTTGACGACATCACCGTTGCCATCCACCACTTGCCCGCTGATCGCCACGCGCTCGCCCAAGGTCGCAGGCACGGTCAGGTCTTCGCGGTTCAGCCAGGTCAGGCCGATGTGGTAATACGGCCCGACGGTGTGGGACGTGGTCGCATAGAGTGTCATCTCATTTCTCCATCGGCGTGGCGTCGCGGCCGCGCAGGACGATGTCCCAGCGGTAGCCGAGGGCATAGGAAGGAATGGTTTTTTCCAGGTCGAAGCTGGCGATCAGGCGCTGCTTGGCCGAGGTGTCCGGCACACAGTTGTAGATCGGGTCGTATTCCAACAGCGGGTCGCCGGGGAAGTACATCTGCGTGACCAGGCGGGTCAGCACGCTTGGGCCGAACAGCGAAAAATGGATATGCGCCGGGCGCCACGCATTGTGGTGGTTGCCCCACGGGTAGGCGCCGGGCTTGATGGTCTGGAACTGATACCCGCCATCGGCGTCGGTCACGGTGCGGCCGGTGCCGGTGAAGTTTGGGTCCAGCGGCGCGTCATGCAGGTCGCGCTTGTGGTTGTAGCGGCCGGCGGCGTTGGCCTGCCAGATCTCCACCAGAATGCCCGGCACCGGCAGGCCGTTTTCATCCAGCACGCGGCCGTGAATGATGATGCGTTCGCCCACAGGCTCGCCTTCATGCTGGGCGGTCAGGTCATTGTCCTGCTCATTGACGCGCTCGGCGCCGATGCTCGGGCCGGTGATTTCCGACAAGGAATGCGGCAGGAACACCAACGGCTGGGACGGCGAACGCAGGTTCGTCGACTGGTAGGCCGGGTGCAGGTAATCAGGTTGAGTGCCCGCTTGCGGGCGCCGATATCCGGGCTTGTCACTCATGGAGCAATCCTCTCTTATTAGGTGCGTTCAATCGCCAGGGCCAAGCCTTGGCCGACGCCCACACACATAGTCGCCAGGCCTTTGCGGCCGCCGGTTTTTTCCAGTTGGTGCAGTGCCGTCAATACCAGCCGTGCGCCGCTCATGCCCAGCGGATGGCCGAGGGCAATGGCGCCGCCGTTCGGGTTCACCTGCGGGGCGTCGTCGGCGATGCCCAGCTCACGCAGCACCGCCAGGCCTTGGCTGGCGAAGGCTTCATTGAGTTCGATGACATCAAAGTCGGTGACCGCCAGGCCGAGGCGTTCCACCAGTTTGCGCACCGCCGGCACCGGGCCGATGCCCATCACTCGCGGCGCGACACCGGCACTGGCCATACCCAGCACACGGGCGCGGGCGGTCAGGCCATGTTTCTTTACCGCGTCGGCGCTGGCCAGTATCAGTGCCGCCGCACCATCGTTCACGCCGGAAGCATTACCAGCAGTGACAGTCTTGTCCGGGCCATTCACTGGCTTGAGTTTAGCCAGAGCCTCCAGAGTGGTGTCGGCGCGCGGATGCTCATCCTGCTCGACCACGGTCTCGCCTTTTTTATGCGCGACGCGCACCGGCACAATTTCTTCGGCAAAGAACCCGGCGGCTTGCGCGGCGGCAGTCCGTTGCTGGCTGCGCAGCGCGAAGGCGTCTTGGTCGGCGCGGGACACGTTGTAGTCGTCGGCGACGTTATCGGCGGTCTGCGGCATGGCATCCACACCGTATTGGGCCTTCATCAACGGGTTGATAAAACGCCAGCCGATGGTGGTGTCTTCCAGCTTCATGTTGCGTGAAAACGCTGCGTCGGCCTTGCCCATCACAAACGGCGCACGGGACATCGACTCGACGCCACCGGCAATCGCCAGCTCCATTTCGCCGCTGGCGATAGCGCGGAAGGCGGTGCCGATGGCGTCCATGCCCGAGGCGCACAGACGGTTGAGGGTCACCCCGGGAATGCTTTGCGGCAGGCCCGCCAGCAACAGCGCCATCCGCGCGACGTTGCGGTTGTCTTCACCGGCCTGGTTGGCACAACCGAGGAACACTTCGTCGACGGCGCTCCAGTCAACCGACGGGTTACGTTCGATCAGCGCCTTGATCGGCAGTGCCGCCAAGTCATCGGCGCGCACCGTGGACAAACCACCGCCAAACCGGCCGATGGGCGTGCGGATGGCATCACAGATAAATACGTCACGCATCAGGCGTCTCCTGGCGCTTGGCCATGGGCGGCGGCGGTGCGGGCTTCGAGATCACGCAGGGCCGTCAGTTCGAGGTCCGTCGGTTCGTCGGTGGTGCTTACGTGGTCTGCAAACCGAATTGCCCAACCGGTGGCCGCGACCACTTGCTCGCGCGTCACGCCAGGGTGCAGCGCAGTGACCACGAATTCATGGCTGCCCTCTTCCGGCTCCATGATGCACAGGTCGGTAATAATCCCTACGGGACCTGCGCCCGGCAGGCCCAAGCGTTTACGTGAATCGCCGCCTTCGCCGTGGCCGACCGAGGTGATGAAGTCCAGTTTGTCGACAAACGAACGCGCCGACTGCTTAAGGATGATCAGCACGCTCTTGGCCGAGCCGGCAATCTCCGGCGCGCCGCCGGCACCCGGCAAGCGCACTTTGGGCTGATGGTAATCGCCAACCACGGTGGTGTTGATATTGCCAAACCGGTCGACCTGGGCCGCGCCGAGAAAGCCCACGTCGATGCGCCCGCCCTGCAGCCAGTAGCGAAAAATCTCACCGGTCGGCACCACGGTGTCAGCGGTTTCCGCCAGCTCACCGTCGCCGATGGACAACGGCAGTACGCTGGGCTTGGCACCAATCGGGCCGGACTCGTAGATCAGCACCACATCGGGCGATGAGGTCAGGCGCGCCAAGTTGGCGGCCTTGGAGGGCAAGCCGATGCCGACGAAGCACACCGAGCCGTTCTTGAGGCGGCGCGCGGCGGCGACGGTCATCATTTCATTGGTCGAGTAAGCCATTACTTGGCCTCCTGCGCGGCGGCCAGCTTGGCCTGGAATTCACTGAAGTCGGCGGTGCCGTGGATGTATTCGTCGATCCAGGCGGTAAAAGTCCCACGGTCGCGGGCGATCGGGTCCCACGCCTGGTAGAAGCGGTTATCACGCTCGTTGTAGCCGTGGGCGTAGGACGGGTGTGCGCCACCGGGTACATGGCACACCGCCGTCAGCGCCCAGGTCGGCAGCACGCAGCTGTTCATCGGTGCATTCAGGTCGTCGACGATTTCTTCGACGGTGACGATGCAGCGCTTGGCCGCCAACGCCGCTTCCTTCTGCACACCGAGAATGCCCCAGAGCAACACGTTGCCCTTGCGGTCGGCCTTCTGTGCGTGGATCACGGTGACGTCCGGGCGCACCGACGGCACTGCCGCCAGCACTTCGCCGGTGAATGGGCAGGTCACGGTCTTGATCAGCGGGTTGACCTTGGGCAGGTCGGAACCGGCGTAGGCGCGCAGCACGGCGAACGGCAGGCCCGATGCACCGGCAACGTAGGCATTCGCCAGGTCGGCGTGGCTGTGCTCTTCGATCTCCAACGGTTGCGGCCAGTGTTTTTCCACCGCATCACGCAGGCGATGCAAAGAGCCCACGCCGGGGTTGCCGCCCCAGGAGAAAATCAACTTGCGCGCGCAACCGGCACCGATCAACTGGTCGTAGACCAGGTCGGGCGTCATACGCACCAGCGTCAGGTCTTTCTTGCCCTGACGAATGATTTCATGACCCGCTGCCGTAGGGATCAAATGGGTGAAGCCTTCCAGTGCGACGGTGTCGCCGTCATTCACGAATTGCTTCACCGCGTCACGCAGCGCAAGAATTTCAGCCATGGGGGTTGGGCTCCCGGTGTTGATCGAAAAAGGCGCTGAGGTGGCGCCGAAGTGCTTGAAGATTAAGCCGGGGCAATGGGTCGAACAATCCGATAATCGACTCAGTGTTCGATTATCGAACAGATTGTTATCTAGCTAATCTTTTGTGCAAAACCGTCAACTCAACTGGGCACGGACAATGTGGGAGCTGGCTTGCCTGCGATTGCATCAACTCGATTTACCTGTTGGGCCGAGTCGTCTGCATCGCAGGCAAGCCAGCCCCCACATAGCCTCCTGGCTGCCACAAAATGGGGTCAGGCCTCAGGTCGCATCCGCATGGCTGACCATGCCTTTGATCAACACGGCTGCCGTGGCCAATGCGGCTGGAATCACCAGTGCAGTCAGCACTTGCTCGAAGTTCCAGCCCAGGCCCAGCAACGTCGCGCCCATCCACGCACCCAGGATCGCGCCGAAGCGGCCGATGCCGAGCATCCACGACACACCGGTAGCGCGGCCCTGGGTCGGGTAGAAGCGCGCGGCCAGGGACGGCATCGCCGATTGCGCGCCGTTGACGCACATGCCGGCCACCAACACCAAGGTCGCCAGTACCGTGATATTGCCCAGGCTCTGCCCTACGGCGTAGGCAAACACCCCGGCCAGCAGGTAAAACGTGCCGATGACTTTGTGCGGATTGAAGCGGTCCATCGCCCAGCCCACGCCGACTGCACTCAGCACACCGCCGAACTGGAACAACGCACCGATAAAAGCGGCCTGTTCCATGCTGGCGCCGCTGTCGCGCATCAGGGTCGGCAGCCAACTGGTCAGCAGGTACACAATCACCAGGCCCATGAAGTAGGTGAGCCACAGCAATAAGGTGCCGGCGCTGTAGGTACCGGAGAAGATCACCGCAAACACGTTGCGCGCCTTGACGGTTTTTTGCTCGGGCACGCTGAAGCTGGTGGCTTGGGCGACGAGGTTGGGCTCGATGGGTGACAAGGTCTTGCGCACTTTGTCGGTGCCGCGGTTGCGCACCACCAGGTAACGCGCCGACTCCGGCAGCCACACCAACAGCACCACCGTCAGGATCAACGGCAGGATGCCACCGATCAGCAGCAGGCTGTGCCAGCCGAACGCCGGGATCAGCTTGGCGGAAATAAACCCGCCACCGGCCATGCCCAGGTTGAAACCGCAGAACATGCTGGTCACCAGCAACGATTTGTGGCGCTCAGGGGTGTATTCGGACAGCAGCGTGGTGGCATTCGGCATGCCCGCGCCCAGGCCCAGCCCCGTGAGAAAGCGCAATACCAGCAACTGGTCGACGTTAGTGCTGTAGGCCGAGGCCAGGCTGAACGCGCCAAACACCAACACCGCACTCACCAACACCACTTTGCGCCCGAAGCGGTCAGCCAGCGGTCCGGAACCCAGCGCGCCGAACACCATGCCGATCAACGCGGCACTCATCACCGGGCCGAGACTGGCGCGGTCAATGCCCCAATCCTGGGACAGCGCGGGGGCGATAAAGCCCATGGCCGCGGTGTCGAGGCCGTCGAGGAAGACGATGAGGAAACACAGGATCACCACGCGCCACTGATAACGCGACAGTGGCTGGGCATTGATAAAGGACTGCACGTCCAGGTTGGTACCGACAGAGGGTTGATTCATTATTTTTATTTCCACACCGATGGCGGGCTGACGACCTGAGGTCGTCATTACTTATTATTGGGCGGCGCTAACAGCGCTGCCGCACATTAATAAGCCAGGGGAATCACCGTCAATTGATCAAGCCGGGATCTGTGCGGTCACCGAACACTTAGGCAAACAGCTGCGCACTCAACTCGCGGCTGGCGCTGAGCATGCTCGGCAGGAAACGTTGCTCAAGCTCACTGCGACTGACCCTTCCCGCGTGGGTACTGACATTCAGCGCGGCCAACACCTGGCCGGACGCGTCGTACACCGGCACGGCGATGGAGCGCAGGCCCTGCTCCAGTTCCTGGTCGACGATGCACCAACCTTGCTGACGCACTTGTTGCAGGCATTCGAACAAGGCTTCGGGGGTGGTCAGGGTGCGGCTGGTCTTGGTTTGCAGGTCAGCGTGATCGAGGTAGTCCTGCAGCGAGGCATCGTCCAACGCCGCGAGCAGGATACGGCCCATCGACGTGCAATACGCCGGCAAGCGCCCGCCCACCGACAGGTCCACGGAAATCAGGCGCTGGGTGGTGGCGGAACGGGCGATATAGAGAATGTCGTCGCCTTCCAGGGTCGCCATGTTGCAGGCTTCGTGCAGTTGTTCGCTCATGCGGTCCAGGTACGGCTGGGCTGAGACCGCCAAGGGCGTGGAGGATAGGTAGGCATGGCCCAAGGTCAGGACTTTGGGCAACAGCGAGTACGTACGCCCATCGGTGGTGGCGTAACCGAGCTTGATCAAGGTGTGCAGGCAACGGCGCACGGCGGCGCGGGGGATTTCGGTGCGGTGGCTGATTTGGGCGATGGTCAGGTGGCGCTTGCGCTCCTGAAAGGCCTGCACCACGGCCAGGCCACGGGCCAGGGAGGTCATGAAGTCCGGATCACCGGTAAACGCCTGGATGCGCTTGGCCGGGGAAGCCACGATCGGCGGCGCCACTGACGCGAAGGAGTTGCGCAATTGATCGTTCATTTCAGGGTCCTTTCTCTTATTTTCAACCGCTGGGAGGGTTGGCCGCTATTACAAGCCGCGCAGACATTGATGTACAAGGCGGGGCCGGCAACATTGGGCGATTATCGGACGATCATTCGATTATCGCAATTTGCGCGACACGTCACGTTTTCACCCGCGCCGTAGGATTTATCAAGTTGGAGTAATCATGCTGACATTTAGAAGAGTACAGATTTTAAAACGCTGACGTTTCCAAAGACTGACGCCTGCATGTAACAAAAGCCTCACTCGGCGTTGACGCTTTTTAACTTCACGGTGATAGTGTTATTCAAATGCGCCGCTATAATGCAGCGTGTGCAGAGGTCAGCCCGGTACCACAATCGGGATTAGAGCTCGCCAGACGTTGCGGGCTGTATGCAGCGTCGGTCACAAGTAGTCGCTAAAAGTTTTGCCCTCCGGCCCCTCTTTCAAACTTGGACGGCTGCACTGTTCAATGTGAAATAACCCGAGGACGGCTTTCAGGCATGACGCTGCACAATCTATAAACTCAACTCAATTAGGTAACACTGTGACGAAAGACGAACTGCGCGCGGAACTTGAGCGCCAGGAGCAACGTTACAAGGACGTTTACGGCGGGGAAGTCACCACCTACGCCGCCCAGCCTGAGCCTGAGCGCAAGCCATGGCGCAAGCGAGCCAGCTTGCTGGATCAGGCATTTGCCCAGGAAATCCAAAAGATTGAACAGGAACTCAAAACAGAAGAGCCATAAGCGCTTCGATTTGGGCTTCAAGGTTTTGCCACCACTGCTGGCGCATTGCCAGTGGTGGGCAGCCTGATTTTCGCCAGGCTCCTACCACCCCTAGCGAAATTTCGTACAAATGTTTCAAACGTCACATTTCGGTCAGAAAAAACCGTCTTTACGAGACCTCGCTTTATAAATCAAAGACTTGCCAAAGCCCCGAAAACCCTGGGATGCGTGCCTGTGCGTCATGATTTTTCAGTGAAGATTGTTACCGATGAGCAGCTAATGCATCGATTACTGAGGTTTTCTGGCATAATCGCGCCCCCTTACGAACGGGTCAGAAAACCTTCATGATCGATTTATTCAGCGGACTGGATGCTTGGGTTCTAGTGAGCCTGTTGCTCGCCCTCGCCTTTGTCCTCGCCTTCGAGTTCATCAATGGCTTTCATGACACCGCTAACGCGGTGGCCACAGTCATCTATACCAAAGCCATGCCGCCGCATCTGGCCGTGTTCTTCTCCGGGGTGTTCAACTTCCTCGGCGTGTTGCTCGGTGGTGTGGGTGTCGCCTACGCCATCGTGCATTTGCTGCCGGTGGAGTTGCTGATCAATGTGAACACCGGCCATGGCTTGGCAATGGTCTT
The DNA here is from genome assembly GCF_022648765.1 of Pseudomonas sp. ArH3a. NCBI lineage: Bacteria > Pseudomonadati > Pseudomonadota > Gammaproteobacteria > Pseudomonadales > Pseudomonadaceae > Pseudomonas > Pseudomonas sp. ArH3a. Next base: position 1,890,299 of record NZ_CP080330.1, on the reverse strand, counting down.
CTCTTTATTGGCCGCGGCGATCACCTGGAACCTGGGTACTTGGTACTTCGGTATCCCCGCCTCCAGCTCGCACACCCTGATCGGCTCGATCCTCGGCGTGGGCCTGGCCAACGCCCTGATCAACGATATTCCCCTGGCTGACGGTGTGAACTGGCAGAAAGCGATCGATATCGGCGCGTCCCTGGTGTTCTCGCCGATGGCCGGTTTCCTGGTCGCAGCCCTGGTGCTGCTCGGCCTGAAATGGTGGCGCCCGCTGTCGAAGATGCACAAGACCCCGGACCAGCGCCGCAAGGTCGACGACAAGAAGCACCCGCCCTTCTGGAACCGCCTGGTCCTGGTGATTTCGGCGATGGCCGTGAGCTTCGTGCACGGCTCCAACGATGGCCAGAAAGGTATCGGCCTGATCATGCTGGTGTTGATCGGTATCGTGCCGGCGCAGTTCGTACTCGACCTGGGCAGCACCACCTACCAGATCGAGCGCACCCGTGACGCCACCGTGCACTTGAGCCAGTTCTACCAGCGCAACAACGCCACGCTTGGCGAGTTCCTGGCACTGGGTAAAAGTGTTAAGGATGACCTGCCGGGCAAGTTCCGGTGCAACCCGCAGCAGACGGAGCCAACCATCAGCGCGCTGATGGACACGTTGAAAGGGGTTTCCGACTACCACTCGTTGACCTCTGATCACCGTATTGAAGTGCGCCGCTACCTGCTGTGCCTGGACGACACTGCGAAGAAAGTCGGCAAGCTGCCGGGCCTGGATGCGCGTGAGAAGTCCGACCTGGACAAGCTGCGCAAAGACCTGACCGCCACTACCGAGTACGCGCCGTTCTGGGTGATTCTCGCGGTCGCACTGGCCTTGGGCCTGGGCACCATGGTGGGCTGGAAGCGCGTGGTGTTGACCATCGGTGAGAAGATCGGCAAGCAAGGGATGACGTATGCCCAGGGCATGTCGGCGCAGATCACCACGGCGTGCATGATCGGCCTGGCCAACATCTTCAGCCTGCCGGTTTCCACGACTCACGTGTTGTCTTCGGGTGTTGCCGGGACCATGGTTGCGAACAAAAGCGGCCTGCAAGGTGGCACGGTGAAGACCATTCTGATGGCTTGGGTATTGACCTTGCCGGCGACTGTGGGCCTGTCGGCCGGGTTGTTCTGGCTGGCTTCCAAGGCGTTGGGTAGCTGATAGGCTGCGGCTGAGAAAGAAGGCGCGATCTCTTTGGGGGTTGCGCCTTTTTTTATGGGCGGTTGATTGAGTACATATCCGTTATTTGGGTGATGGCTGATAGGGCTTCCGCTCTTACAGCGGCTTACTTTTGGCTGGGCCGGCATTCCGGCCTTTCCAAAAATGAGCCGCTGTAAGAGCGGAACCCTAAGCCGCCGTTACCGCAGCAACGGGTATGTACTCGCTACAACAAAAAACGCAGCCCAAAAAAAAGGGCGACCGAAGTCGCCCAAAATGCCTTGCGTGCTCATGTAACCCAGAAGAACTTACGGTTCTTTACGCTTATTAGCGTCCTTCCAGATAAAAATCCCAAATCCTACAAAAAACAGCACCATGAGGCTGACAGTCAACACTCCGGCAAACACCACATTATCGAAAAACATGACCGGCCTCCTGCTCGTGCCCTGTTGCGATAGGGCTAAGTTAATAGAGAAGGCCGATTGGAAAATTGACGGGGATCAATGTCGCCCGCAACGGGGCGTAAAGAAGGGCAATAACTGACCTGCATCAACAGATTCAGGTCAGTTCATCGCTTTTTCGGCTTGTTTTTCGACTTTTTCTTAACCTTGCCCAGTGGCATCGCCTGCTCAAACGCCTGGCGAACTTCATTCAGGCGTTTGTCATTCAGGTCATGCACACGTTTGGCACGTTCGGCATTCAGGTCGACCAGCTTGTCGTCATCACTCATGGCTTGGCTTACGTAGTGGCGGGAATACCTCAATAATGCGGCCTCCCCCGCCCGACGGCAAATACCGGGATAAAAATCCCCAACGCGCCCCACCCATTGGCTTACTTATCGCGCTCAAACGTGATGATGGAACGCGTGATCCCCGGCCAGTTCGGCATTTGCCGCCAAGGCGTCAGCACTTCAAGCGTGTCGCCCTCGATGTGAAAGTCGCGACACTGCACCGTGCCGACCCACTCCGGGTTCCAGGCAGCATCGACTTGCGTGCACCATTGGTTCCCCTCGACCCGCTCAATACCGGTGTAGGCAACCAAGGTACTCAACAGCGCTGATTTTTCCGCGTCCGTAGAGCCCGCCTGCCTTCCCTCGCCGGTCAACACGAACGCCACCCGATGATCCGCCGTAAAAATAACCCGGCCGGCAGGACTGCTGCCCATCGCGGGGATTTTCTTACGGGTCTCCTGGGATTCGACCTGATAACCGATCAGCTTCCAGGCGCCGACCAGCGGTGATTCACTCGCTGCTGCGGCCCCGCAAAGGCCGACAGCCATGGCCAACCCGATCACATTTGCCTTCATAGGGTTTTTCATCGCTCTACCGTGTCAAAAAAAGACACAAAGCTTTGCGCACTAATGCCCGAGGGGATGTAAGAAATATCGACTAGCTTCGACAGCAGAATCAGAGGGCGACAAAAGGTAGGACATCGCCCAAAATCGAAACTTCCCCCCTTTTCTGTAGGCGCATTCAGTTGGCACTGCACAATGACCTTCCGCCGCTGCTGGCTCTGCGCGCTTTCGAAGCCGTGGCGCGGCACTTGAGTTTTATCAAGGCGGCGAACGAGTTGTCGGTCACCCAGAGCGCCCTCAGCCACCAGGTGCAAAAGCTCGAACAGCATCTGGGCAAACCGCTGTTTATCCGACGCACCCGAGCGATTGATCTGACCGCCGATGGCCAACGTTACTACGCCGAAATCCGCCCCGCCCTCGACGCCATCGCCGCCGCCACACGCGCCCAGAAAGTAGCACCCAGTACCACCGTGCTTCGCGTCGGCCTGCTGGCATCCTTTGCTACCCTGTGGCTGGCGCCGCGCCTGGCCGGGTTTCTCAACCGTTACCCGCACATCCAGGTGGAGTTGCTGCCGGCGATTCAGTTTGCCAACGTGGCCGCCGCCGAGGTCGACCTGGCCATCCGTTACGGCAAGGGTGATTGGCCCGATGTACAGGCCACGCGGCTGATGCCTGAGGTGATCTCGCCGGTGTGCAGCCCGGCGTTCAAGGCCAGCCAAGTGCACAACGGCGCATTATTGATGGCCACCTCGCACCGCCCGTTCGAGTGGACCGATTGGTCCGCGCATTATCAAGTCGACCTCGAGCGCCACCCCCGTGTGATGCTGCACGACTACAACATCGTGGTCGAAGCCGCCGTGGCCGGCCAGGGCATCGCCATGGGCCGCCACTGTTTGATCGAACGCAAGCTGCAGGACGGCAGCCTGGTGGAAGCCTTCGACTGGCCGCCCTATCACAGCGAAATCGCCTACTGGCTGATCGCCCCCCAAGGCCCCGCCAGCGATGCGGCCGAATGCTTCAGCCAGTGGTTGAAGGAAGCCTGCAGCGACGCATGAGTTTTTTAGATACGTCAGATGAGATCTATCCGTTTGTCGCCCATCGTCGCAACCAACATGCTGAAAACCTCTCAACCCTCGAGGATTCAACATGAGCGACTCCATCCGCCAACGCGTGCAAGCCCTTGGCCTGACGCTGCCTACGCCCAGCCAGCCGGCGGCCAATTACATCAATCATGTGATCAGCCAGAACCAACTGTTCATCTCCGGGCAAATTCCCATGGTCGAAGGCAAACCCGCCTACGTCGGGCGGTTAGGCGACACCCTCAGCGATGAAGAAGGCGCCCAGGCGGCGGAACTCGCGGCGCTGGGCCTGCTCGGGCAGTTAAGCGATGCAGTGGGTGATGACCTGTCGCGTGTGGTGCGCATTCTGCGCCTGGGTGTGTTCATTGCCAGCAGCGGCGACTTCCAGCACCAGAGCGTGGTCGCCAATGGCGCATCAAACCTGGTGGTCAACGCCCTCGGCGACAAAGGCCGACATGTGCGCACCGCCGTGGGTGTTTCCAGCCTGCCGGCCGGTGTGGCCGTGGAGGTTGATGCGATTTTCGAGTTGCAGCCGTGAGCCCGCTCGACGTCCAGCACCTGCGTGACGACACGCCCGGCTGCCAGTCGGGCATCGTGCACTTCAACCACGCCGGCGCCTCGCTGCCCAGCCAGGCCACGCTCAATGCGATCATCGACCAGTTGCAACGCGAAGCCCGCGACGGCCCGATGGAAGCCAGCGAGCATGGCGCCATCCTCGTCGAAAAAGCCCGGCGCGCAGCCGCGCAATTGCTCAATGCGCCAACCGCGTCCATAGCCTTTGCCAGCAGCGGCTCAACCGCCTGGAGCATGGCATTTCAGGCACTGGGCCCATGGCAACCGGGCGAGCGCATTCTGGTTGGTCGTCATGAATGGGGCGGCAACCTAGCGAGCATGCAACTGGCGGTGCAAGCGGGGGCGCGGATAGAAGTCATTCCCTGCGATGCAACCGGCGCAGCCTGCCCGGTGGCGTTGGCGTCGATGATCGATGCCAACGTCAAGCTGATCGACCTGACTTGGCTGCCGGCCAACGGTGGGCTGATCAACCCCGCCCAGGCGATCGGAGAAGTGGCCCGGCGTCACGCCATCCCCTATTTCATCGACGCCGGCCAAGCCGTCGGCCAATTGCCGGTGGATGTGCAAGCGCTGCACTGTGATGTGCTCAAGTCGGCCGGGCGCAAACACCTGCGCGGGCCACGCGGCACCGCGTTGTTGTATGTGCGGCCGGAGTTTCTCCAGCGGCTGAATCCCGCCCAGCGCGACGTATTTTCGGCGCCATGGAGCGCCGAAGGCTACAACCTGCGCGACGACGCACGGCGCTTTGAAACCAGCGAAGTGTCGTTTGCCTTGTTGGCAGGCTTGGGCAATGCGTTGCAGGAGGTTAATCGACTGGGCGTGGCGCGGACGTGGGAAAGGGTCTTGCAGCTCAGCGAGGGAATCCGTGAAGCGTTGCGTCAGATTCCGGGAATTTCCCTGCATGATTTAGGCGCGAGTCACTCAGGGCTGATCGCCTTCAACCTTGAGGGTTGGGACGCCTTTGAACTCAAGCGGCGCCTGGGATTGCAGCGCATCAATATCGGCGCGAATGGCGTGGCGTATACGCCGTTGGACATGCAGGCGCGTGGCCTGAGCAGCATTGCACGGATTTCGGTGAGCCCGCTCAACACCGAGCGCGACATTGAAGTGCTGATCGCGGCGCTGCGCGAATTGCGCGATTAAACCTCGACGTCCACCCACAAACCCTGGCGCGGCGCATCTTCGATCAATGGCACCACCGGCACGGTGTTGTCGGCGTTGAGCACATCGCCGGGGATCGCCAAGTGCTCCTCAGGGTCTTCGTCGGCTTCACGCCGGCGTTTCTGCTGTTCCTGCTGGCGGCGTTGTTCTTCGCGCAACAAGAACGTCGACTGCTCGGCGTCGCCCTTCTTAAGGTCGATCGTGCTTTCATTCGAGCCTGGCTGTACTGGCACCACGGGCGGGATATCCGGCTTCTGGCGCACCGGATCAAGTTGCGATGTGACCGGCACAACACTCAAGGGCAGCATGGGTGGCAGCATGGGGTTTAGTCTCCTGTTCAGCAGACTGTCGGCTGCGAGGGTGGCGACTTGAGCACCAAGCCGCCAACTTGTGAACCAATCGTCATCTATAGGGCCAACCTAACACCCTTTTTCTTGCCGCTTGTAGCTTAAAGCTCGAAGCTGCACCTAATCCTTTTGGTCTGGAAGCCGTGTTCCGTTAGAATAGTCGGCTTTTTCACGGCGGGAGTCAGGCAGCATGGCGCAGCAGTATCAACCGGGGCAACGCTGGATTAGTGACAGCGAAGCAGAGCTGGGGTTAGGCACCGTTCTGGCACAGGACGGGCGCTTGTTGACCGTGCTCTATCCGGCCACTGGCGACACTCGTCAGTATGCGCTACGGAATGCGCCCCTCACTCGCGTGAGGTTTTCGCCGGGTGACAGCATCACCCATTTCGAAGGCTGGAAAATGACCGTACAGGAAGTCGACGACGTCGATGGCCTGCTGGTCTACCACGGCCTCAATGGGCAGAACGAGCAGGTCACCCTGCCGGAAACCCAACTGTCCAACTTCATCCAGTTCCGTCTGGCCAGCGACCGTCTGTTCGCCGGGCAGATCGACCCACTGGCCTGGTTCTCGCTGCGCTACCACACGTTGGAACACACCAGCCGTCAGTTGCAGTCCTCGCTGTGGGGCTTGGGTGGCGTACGTGCGCAACCGATTGCTCACCAACTGCACATCGCCCGTGAAGTCGCTGACCGTATCGCGCCACGGGTATTGCTGGCGGACGAAGTGGGCCTGGGCAAGACCATCGAAGCCGGCTTGGTGATCCATCGCCAGCTGCTGTCGGGCCGCGCCAGCCGCGTGCTGATCCTGGTCCCGGAAAACCTGCAGCACCAGTGGCTGGTGGAAATGCGCCGCCGCTTCAACCTGCAAGTTGCGCTGTTCGACGAAGAACGCTTCATCGAAAGCGATGCCACCAACCCGTTCGAAGACACCCAGCTCGCGCTGGTGGCCCTGGAGTGGCTGGTCGACGACGAGAAAGCCCAGGACGCGCTGTTCGCCGCCGGCTGGGACCTGTTGGTGGTCGACGAAGCGCACCACTTGGTCTGGCATGAAGAGAAAGCCAGCCCTGAGTATTCGCTGGTCGAGCAGTTGGCCGAGGTGATTCCCGGCGTGCTGTTGCTCACCGCCACCCCGGAACAACTGGGCCAGGACAGCCACTTCGCACGTCTGCGCCTGCTGGACCCGAACCGCTTCCACGACCTGCACGCCTTCCGCGCCGAGAGCGAGAACTATCGCCCTGTAGCCGAAGCCGTGCAGGAGCTGTTGGATAAAGGCCGCCTGTCGCCGACCGCACACAAGACCATCCAGGGTTTCCTCGGTGATGAAGGTGAAGCGCTGCTCACCGCCGTCAACGATGGCGACACCGAAGCCAGCGCGCGCCTGGTGCGTGAACTGCTCGACCGCCACGGCACCGGCCGCGTGCTGTTCCGTAACACCCGCGCCGCCGTGCAAGGTTTCCCGGAGCGTAAGCTGCACGCTTACCCGCTGCCGAACCCGGACGAATACCTCGAGTTGCCGCTGGGCGAACACGCCGAGCTGTACCCGGAAGTCAGCTTCCAGTCGCAGCCGGACGTTGAGGAAGAAAACCGCTGGTGGCGCTTCGACCCACGCGTCGAATGGCTGATCGACCAGCTGAAAATGCTCAAGCGCACCAAAGTGCTGGTGATCTGCGCCCATGCCGAAACTGCGATGGACCTGGAAGACGCCCTGCGCGTGCGTTCCGGCATCCCGGCCACGGTGTTCCACGAGGGCATGAACATCCTCGAGCGTGACCGCGCCGCCGCTTACTTCGCCGATGAAGAGTTTGGCGCCCAGGTGCTGATCTGCTCGGAAATCGGCAGTGAAGGCCGCAACTTCCAGTTCTCCCACCATTTGGTGCTGTTCGACCTGCCGTCCCACCCTGACCTGCTGGAACAGCGGATCGGGCGTCTGGACCGGATCGGCCAGAAACATGTGATCGAACTGCACGTGCCGTACCTGCAAACCAGCCCGCAAGAGCGCCTGTTCCAGTGGTACCACGAAGCGCTGAACGCGTTCCTCAACACCTGCCCGACCGGCAACGCCTTGCAGCATCAGTTCGGCCCACGCCTGCTGCCGCTGTTGGAAAACGCTGACGACAGCGAGTGGCAGGCCCTGATCGACGAAGCCCGTGCCGAGCGCGAGCGTCTGGAGCAGGAGCTGCACACCGGCCGCGACCGCTTGCTGGAGCTCAATTCCGGCGGCGCCGGTGAAGGCGATGCGCTGGTGGAAGACATCCTGGAGCAAGACGACCAGTTCGCCCTGCCGATCTACATGGAGACCCTGTTCGACGCCTTTGGCATCGACAGCGAAGACCATTCGGAAAACGCGCTGATCCTCAAGCCCAGCGAAAAAATGCTCGACGCCAGCTTCCCGCTGGGCGACGACGAAGGTGTGACCATCACCTACGACCGCAACCAGGCGCTGTCGCGCGAAGACATGCAGTTCATCACCTGGGAACACCCGATGGTGCAGGGCGGCATGGACCTGGTGCTGTCCGGCTCGATGGGCAACACCGCCGTGGCGCTGATCAAGAACAAGGCGCTCAAGCCAGGCACCGTGTTGCTCGAACTGCTTTACGTCAGTGAAGTGGTTGCACCGCGCTCGTTGCAACTGGGCCGCTACCTGCCACCGGCCGCGTTGCGCTGCCTGTTGGATGCCAATGGCAATGACCTGTCCGGGCGTGTGTCGTTTGAAACCCTGAACGACCAACTGGAAAGCGTGCCACGCGCCAGCGCCAACAAGTTCGTCCAGGCCCAGCGCGACCAACTCACGCCGCGCATCAATGCCGGCGAAGAGAAGATCACCCCGCGCCATGCCGAGCGTGTGGCCGAAGCCAAGCGCCGTCTGGCGGCGGACACCGACGAAGAGCTGGCACGCCTGACCGCGTTGCAAGCGGTCAACCCGACCGTGCGCGACAGCGAGCTGGTTGCCCTGCGCCAACAGCGCGAGCAAGGGTTGGCCATGCTCGACAAGGCGGCGCTGCGACTGGAAGCGATTCGGGTGTTGGTGGCGGGCTAATCACTGCCCTGCCCTGCTAATAAAAAGGCCCGCACAATGCGGGCCTTTTTTTGTTTGGCTTGCGGGCCTCATCGCGGGCAAGCCCGCTCCCACAGGGGAATGCATTTCCAAGCTGCAACTCAGTCACCTGTGGGAGCTGGCTTGCCTGCGATGGGCATAGGTATCTACACATCTTTTTATGGGTTGAATTCTTTGGTTGTCGCGGGGGCGCTGGGTACATATCCGTTATTTGGGTAACGGCTGCTATGGGTTCCGCTCTTACAGCGGGTCACTTTTGAAAGAGCGCAAAAGTAACCAAAACGCTCTTGCCCCACCACTCGGCACCTCGCCTCCGGCTCGGTGTGCCCTCACTCCGGCTTTGGAGCGGGGGCCGCCGCCATGGGCCATCCTTGGCCCATCGCGGCTAAACCGGCGTCCTGCCGGTTTACCCCCGCTCCAAAGCCTGCGTTCGGCCAGCGTGGTTTAACGGGGCGCCTAAGATCAAGATCAAGATCAAAAGCAAGAGCACGGCGGCCTAGTAGCCGACCTGAGTGGTTGAAGCAAATCAAAAGCAAAGCCGAGGCGGCCTGAAAGCCGACCTAATCTTGGAAGCTGAACTCAATCTAATGTGGGAGCTGGCTTGCCTGCGATGGCATCAACTCGGTGTACCTGATGGAACCAGGTGTCTGCATCGCAGCGGTGCGGCGATCCGACAAGCCAGCTCCCACAGAAAAGCAGATCTGCTTCTGCTGTGCTTTTGCCCTGCTTTTGCTTCTACCACTCAGGTCGGCTACTAGGCCGCCGTGCTCTTGCTTTTGATCTTGATCTGAGGCGCCCCGTTAAACCACGCTGGCCGAACGCAGGCTTGAATCCGTGGGTAACCCGGCAGGACGCCGGGTTAGCCGCGATGGGCCAAGGATGGCCCATGGCGGCGGCCCACGGATTCAAGCCGGAGTGAGGGCACACCGAGCCTAAGCGAGGTGCCGAGTGGTGGGGCAAGAGCCCTTTTGGTTACTTTTGGGGCTCTTTTCCAAAAGTGACCCGCTGTAAGAGCGGAACCCTACGAAGCCGTTATCGCAGCAACGGATATGTACCCATATCTACCTAACCCCGAGTTGCGTAGATACCTATGCTGCGATGGAGTCACCTCGGTCTCAAGCGGTAGCCGCAGCCGCTGGCACCTCCACCGCCCCCAACCCATCCTTCATCCGCTTGGCATCACGCACAAAACTGCGCGACGCCTGAAACAGAAACAACATGGTCAGGAACAGCGCCACCGGGATCAGGTACATGGCGTCATGCAACCCCACCGCTTTATACGCCTCAGTCATCTGCGCCGCGCCATCGGCATACATGGCCGAATGGGCAAAGTGATCAGACAGCCCGCCCACCACAATCGGCCCCATGCCACCGCCGAGCAAGTACAGCCCGGCAAAGAACAGCGCCATCGCCGTGGCGCGCAGGCGCGGTTCAACCACGTCTTGGATCGCCGTATACACGCAGGTGTAGAAGTTATAGGCAAACAGCCAGCCGACACTGAACAGCGCCACAAACACGCCAATCTCGACTCGCCCGGCATGCAATGCCCAAGCGGTGGTGACGGTGGAGATGATCAGGCTGCACGCCGCGAACAACAGCCGGCCATTGGCGACGCGCTGATGGATCTTGTCGGCAATCCAGCCGCCCAAGGTCAGGCCTACAAGACCGGTGATACCCACAATGACGCCAGTGGCGACGGCCGCATCCTGCAACGGCATCAGGAAGTAACGCTGCAACATCGGCACCAGGAACGAGTTACACGCATAGGTGGCGAAGTTGAAGCACAGTCCGGCCAGCACCAGCCACAGGAAGGTCGGCACCGCCAGCACGCGGCGGATCGGGCGGTCGACGCGCTCCTGGGAGACTTGCACGGTTTCCGCCGCGCCGCGCTTGGGTTCTTTGATATAGAACATGAATACCGCCAGGATCATCCCCGGCACGGCGGCGATGAAGAACGGCGCACGCCAGCTGTCGAACGCCTTGACCATCCAACCGATAGTAAAGAACGCCAGCAACAGCCCCAACGGCAGCCCTAGCATGAAAATGCCCATGGCGCGGGCGCGGCGGTGGGCGGGAAACAGGTCGCCAATCAGCGAATTAGCGGCCGGCGCATAGCTGGCCTCGCCGATGCCGATGCCCATGCGCACCAGCAGGAAAGTCCAGAAACTGCCGACCATGCCGTTGATCGCTGTCAGCCCGCTCCAGGCAAACAGGCCCCAGCCCATCAGTTTGCTGCGCGAGCCGGTGTCGGCCATGCGCCCCAGCGGCAGGCCGGCGATGGCGTAAACGATGGTGAAGGCGGTGCCGATGATGCCGAGCTGGAAGTCGCTCAGGTGCCACTCCATGCGGATGGGTTCGATGATGATCGCGGGAATGGTGCGGTCGAAGAAGTTGAACAAGTTGGCGAGGAACAGCAGGAACAGAATGCGCCAGGCATTCGCCGCTTGGGTCGAGTTCTGCATGGGTCCGTCTCTTTTATTGTTATGAGAGCTGCGATGCCCGATGCATCCTGCCCGGTCTGTGCAACATAGTCAGGCAGGGGGCGGTTGTCTGTAATGATTCGTAAAGCTGATAGGGCATGATTTCACCCGGTATCACGGGACTTTGCCTACAAAAATATAAGTTCGCGCCCCCCTTCCCAACCGCCATGGCACGGATAGAATGGCGAGCCTTCCGTAACACCCCCAATCCTACTTTTCTTATCGATGACGCCCATGTCCGAAGCCAGTCCGTGTCTGAGTTGCGGTGCCTGCTGTTCACACTTTCGTGTGTCTTTCTTCTGGGGTGAGTGCGCCTCATCGGGGGGCACGGTGCCCGATGATTTGGTGGTGCAGATCAATCCCACGCGGGTGGCGATGATCGGTACCGACCAGAAACCCGCGCGTTGCTGCAGCCTTGAAGGTGAAGTCGGTAAGGGCACCCGTTGCACGATCTATGAGCAGCGCTCAAGCCCGTGTCGCGAGTTCGATGCGTCGTGGAGCCAGGGTGAACAGAACGTCGATTGCGATAAGGCACGCGCCGCCTTTGGCTTGCCGCCGCTGCCGGCACCTTTCGAGTTGGACCTGCCGATCAGCGCTTAGCATCAAACGCTATGGCAGGCATGCCAAAATCATTGAGAGCAAAGTGCCATTATTCCTGGCAAATCCCGCGAGGCTTCTATACTCGATGTCATAGGCCATTGTTGCAGGCAATGACGTACTGACTTTGACGGGACATGCTATGGAATGGCTAGGTATGCATTTTTTTACCGAGCTTCCAGATCACGGGCATTTATTACTCAATTGCAGTCATAACCCTTTTCTGGTGTTGCTGGCCTACCTGGTCGCGTGTGCGGCAGGGTTCGGTACGTTGGACATGGCCGAACGCGTCAGCCATGTCGAAGACCCTACCGCCCGGCGCCACTGGCGCTGGGTAGGCGCCGGTTGCCTGGCAGGCGGCATCTGGTCGACTCACTTCATCAGCATGCTGGCCTTCCAGGCGCCTATCGCCATTCATTACGAATTACTCATGACGTTTGCCTCGCTGGTGATCGCCCTGATTGCCTCGCTGTTTGCCATGCAAACCCTCAGTCATGCGCAGTTACGGTTCCATCAGTACCTGTTGGCATCGGTGTGGATGGGGCTCGGCATCGCCTTGATGCACTACGTCGGCATGTCGGCGATGCGCTCCCAGGCCCAGGTGTACTTCGATTCGGGGCTGTTCATGGCCTCGGTCGGCATTGCGATTGGCGCCAGCCTGGCGGCGTTATTGCTGTCGTGCTACCTGCGTAACGGCGCCGGCGTGTTCTATCAACTGCTCAAATACGGCGCCAGCCTGGTGCTGGGCGCCGGTATCCTGAGCATGCACTTCACCGGCATGGCCGCCATGCAGATGCTGGTGCCCAGCGGGGCTGACCTCGCATTGCCGCTGGACAACAACCCTATTCAGCTCGGCCTGTCCGTGGCGGTGATCACCCTGCTGGTGATCGGCAGCAGCGTCAGCGCCGCCTTGGCGGACAAAAAACTGCAGCACAAGGAGCGTGACCTGCGCCGGGTCAACGCTCTGCTCAGCGAACTTGACCAGGCCCGCGCATCACTGCAACAGGTGGCCCATTACGATGCGCTGACCAGCCTGCTTAACCGCCGGGGTTTTAACCAGATCTTTGCAGAGAAGGTCGCAGAAAAAACCACTTACAACGGCATGTTGGCGGTCATCTTCCTCGACATCGACCACTTCAAGCGCATTAATGACAGCCTCGGACATGACGCCGGTGACCTGTTACTCACCGTGCTGGCCGGGCATATCAAAAGCTCGGTGCGCAGCCATGACGACGTGGTCGCACGGTTTGGCGGTGATGAATTCTGCATCTTGATCAACATTCACCATCGCAACGAAGCGCGGCACATGGCGCAGCGCATCATGCAGAAAATGAAGGAACCGGTTGAATTGGCGGGCCGGCGCATGGTGATGACCACCAGCATTGGTATCAGCCTGTTCCCCGACGATGGCCTGACCTGCGAAGAGCTGCTGAAGACCGCCGACCTGGCGCTTTACCAGTCCAAGGACGCCGGGCGCAACAGCCTGAACTTCTTCAGTTCCAACCTTAAAACCCGCGCCTTCATGGAACTGCAATTAGAAGAGGAATTGCGCGCGGCCCTGCGCGGGCGTAACGAATTGGTGCTGTTCTATCAGCCAATTTTTGACATGAAGCTAGGCAAGGTCACGCGCCTGGAAGCCCTGGTGCGCTGGCAGCATCCGCAACACGGCCTGCTGGCCCCCGAGCGGTTTATCAGCATCGCCGAAAGCAACGGCTTGATTGCCGATCTGGACCACTGGGTGTTGCGCCAGGCCTGTCACGATTTGAGCCTGCTGTCCGACCGTGGCTACACCGAGCTGACCATGGCCGTGAACTGCTCAGCCCTGAACCTGGTTCGTGATGAGTTGGCGGATGAAATCGAAGCCGCCTTGCGCTTCGCCGGGATTGGCGCCAACCGCCTGGAACTGGAAGTCACCGAAAACGCGCTGATGGGCAATATCAGCAGCACCCTGGCGCTGTTGCGGCAAATCCGCGCCTTGGGTGTGTCGCTGGCCATTGATGATTTCGGCACCGGCTACTCATCGCTGGCGTACCTCAAGCGCCTGCCGCTCAATACCTTGAAGATCGACCGTTCATTTATCCAGGACATCCCCAAGTCCACCGCCGATATCGAGATCGTCCAGGCGATCATCGGCATGGCCCACACCCTGCACCTGCAGGTCGTCACCGAAGGCGTGGAAACCCAGGCGCAATTCGAACTGCTGCTCAAACATGGCTGTGATTTTGTTCAGGGTTACCTGCTAAGCCCGGCGGTGCCTTTCAGTGACATCGTCGGCGTGATCCAGGGCATGCAGATGCGCAACCCGCTCTACCCGTTCAGCGTGGAGGGCAACCGAGAGTCCCCTGCGCCGAAAGACCCCACCCCAGGCCGTATCGGGCCTACGTCTACCGTCAGGCCAATTCGCTGACGCCGAATCTTTGGCATTTCGCCATCACTTGGCTAAAGAACGCCGACGAACGGCCGATTCATCAGAGTCCGGCCCGGATTCCCCTTGAGAAATAAGGGTTAAACCCGACCATCCCGGACTCAGACGCACTGTAAAGTCGCGAACTCTCATTCAGTGATGGCTGCCTGATTTTTCCGGCCATCCGTCCAGGCACATGGCGCCCAATGACCTCCAAAAATAACTCTGCCACCGTGGTATCCGACGTGTTGCCCACAGCTCCTGCGGAAAAACCCTCAGGTTCAAAGTCATTGAGCAGCCCCCGCACGCTGGCTACCCAGCAGTACCTGTACTTCACCGAAACCAATACCGACCGCATCCTCGACAACCTCGACGGCCTGCGCGACATGGTGTTCCCGCGCCTGCCCCAGCAGGAAGGCGACGCCGATGCGCGCAGTGAGCAGGAATTCCCCTCGGTGTGCCTGATCGGCCTGGGCCGCTGCGGCTCCAACATTGCCTTGGACGTGGCGGAGTTGGTGTACAACGCGCGCAAGTTCTACCTGAACGAATTCAGTACCGAAGACAAGTCAGCCGATAAAGGCTACAGCCCGGCCCAGTGGCTTCGTAACAACCTGCGCCTGGGCGGCGGCAAGGCCACCAAGCCGGTGTTTCTGGTCGAGCCGCTGGTGATGCTGGGCGACCTGGACAAGGACATCGCCGGGCGCATCCGCTTCTCGCGCAAGGGCGAAAAAAGCGGCTTCCTGCGCGACTACAGCAAAATGAAGATCATGGACCTGTCGGAAGTGCATGCCGGCGGCGCCGGTAACGCGCCGATCCTCGGCCAGTACCTGGCCAAGATCATCCTCAACAAAGACACCCAACGTTTTTCCAGCCCCGACTGGAAGATGATCCACTCGTACCTGATCGACTCCTGCGGCATCAAGGCCAACCAGTCGCGCCTGTACTTTTCGATCTTCAGCGCCGGCGGCGGCACGGGTTCGGGCATGGCCTCCGAATTCGGGCTGGCCCAGCAGCACTCGTACATGAACAAGACGTTCGACACCAAGCCCGCCGACGAGCACGACAGCAAGAGCGGCCACGCGTTTGTCTTCGAGCCGATCTTCACCAGCGGCATCTGTGTGCTGCCGAATATCTCCGACCACCGCAGCGAAATGTCCGAGGCGCTGCACATCAACGCCGGGCGACTGCTGTGCAAATACCTGTCGGAAGAATGGGACTTTTCGTACAACTTCGACAATGAAGACAGCAGCGAGGCCAGCGTGAAAGGCCGCATCCGCCCGTGGAACGCGATGATGCTGATCTCCAACGACATCATGCGTTACGCCGAAGAGAGCGATGACGGCAATATCCAGAACATTGACGTTAATGCGATGGAAAAACACGCCAACCAATACATCTCCCAGCAGATTTTCAACATCCTCACGGCCCAGGCGGTAACCACCGACTACGACCAGAACTACTTCCGTCGCGCCGGCATCGACATCGGCGAAACCATCCGCCTGGATGCCAACGACCTGTTCATGAGCCTGGCGGGGCCGGTGGCGATTGCCTACGCCGAATCGGTGGTGCCGGAAACCCCGGCGCCGTCGAACGACAAGTTCAAGGTGTTCGATAAAGAGCCGCAGCGGCTGAACATTGATGACCTGTTTTTCCGCTCGATTGACCTGCCGCACTTCAACAAAGTCACCCAGGCGATCGAGGGCATCAGCCTGTTGCCGATTGAATCCAAGCGTTACAAGGCGTCGTTGGAGCAGTACAAGAACTCCGGGTACGACGCGGCGGCGCTGCATGACCTGCACTTCTTCAAGAACTGCTCGTCGGTGGTGTCGATTGTGTCGTTGCCCAAGGACTACAAGCTGTCCTACATGGACTTGAACCGGCTCAAGACTCACCTCAACAGCCTGTTCCCCAACACCACGCTCAAGCGTTACGCGCTGGTGATCGGCGCCTCGGCCAACTTGTCGCTGACCACGTTGATCGCCAAGAGCCCGTGCCTGTCGGACGACTTCCTCACGCTGATTGTGGCGTTTATCAAGCGCTGCTTTGCGCGTAATCCGTATCGGTTTGATGACACGCTGGACAACTCGATCCTGGATTTCATCATCCATGAAGACTTCGATGAAGGCCGTATCGATGAACTGCTCAATGAGTTTGAGAACCCGGCGAAGATTCTGGATACCAACTGGTATGCGATCAAACCGATGTACGAGAAGAAGTATCGGGAGTTGATCAACGACAAGGAGAAGTTCGTGTCGATCAACGATATTCGCTTGTCACGGGACTGTGTGAAGAAGGCGATCAAGTATTTGCGCGAGATCTATCGTCATCGGATTGGGAAAACCAAGGTTATTTCGTTGAATAACCATACCGGTAAGACTGCGTAGACCGCGGCGCGGCCATCGCAGGCAAGCCAGCTCCCACATTTGACCGCATTCCAACGGTGGAACCCGATCAAATGTGGGAGCTGGCTTGCCTGCGATAGCGGTCTGTCAGGCAAGGAAAACCCAGATCCCCGCCACACCCAGAAACAATTCCCCGAGCCTTCGGCCCCGCGCAAAACTGTTCCCGTGACGTGCACGTCACCCTCACCTGTGACCTTTCTCTACGGCAAGATGCCATCACCGCGTCAGCGGTTACTCAGCTACACACTTACACCGGCGAAAATCACGCACCTTTTTAGGGCGCTCGTTTCTTACACTGCCCTTTCCTGGATCAGAATCCACGGCGAAACCACCACCGCCCACAAGCTCGGATCACGCTCAACCAGGTCCAACGCCCGCGTCGCAGACACTTCGCCAAGGCTCCCCGCAGCCAGCCACGCAGCGACTTTCTCGCGGTTGTCCTCAGCCATTCCCTCGGCGGCTTCGATCAAATCCAGGCCAGCGTCGACCCACAATAGGGCACCCTTGGCAAAGAACGGCTCAAGCTCCTTCCAGGAAATTTCGGCGGTTTCACCGAGCAGCTTGGCATAGAGGGTGCTAGGTTCTTGCGTCATGGGAATTCACCTGAATAAAAAATCGGCGCAATCATAACGTCGTGCCTTTCGTAGCAAAAGCCAGGTAGAAAAACCCTGTTGCAAATGAGGCACCGAGAGAACGTGTCAGAAAAGCCAAGGATTGCCCGAGATTCTGGCATCACCCCGCCGCAATTCTGTCTTTTTCTTTCATTTAAGCGACACGCCCGGGTTTTGCCCCCAGCAGCCAGCTTTTCAAGCGATCAACCGGCGCTCTACACTGTACCGGTACAGTTGCCAGGGCATGCCGGGGGGATATCCGAGATATCTGATCCGGTTCTGCAGCTCACAAGGCCGCTAGAACTATAAAAAATACAACAGTAAGAGTGGAGCACTATGAATAAGGCTACTAAGCAGATTTCCAAACTGTTTGCCGCTATGGTCCTGGCTGGGGTTGCTGGCCATTCGTTCGCAGCCGACACCATCAAGATCGGTATCGCCGGGCCTAAAACAGGTCCTGTGACGCAATACGGCGACATGCAATTCATGGGTGCCAAGCAGGCAATCGCCGACATCAACGCCAAGGGCGGCGTCGATGGCAAGATGCTTGAAGCCAAAGAATACGACGACGCTTGCGACCCTAAACAAGCCGTGGCCGTCGCCAACAAAGTGGTCAACGACGGCGTCAAGTTCGTGGTCGGTCACCTCTGCTCCAGCTCCACTCAGCCTGCAACCGATATCTACGAAGACGAAGGCGTGATCATGATCACTCCGGCGGCTACCAGCCCGGAAATCACCGCCCGTGGCTACAAGCTGATCTTCCGTACCATCGGCCTGGACAGCGCCCAGGGCCCGGCGGCCGGCAACTACATCGCCGATTTCGTGAAGCCTAAGGTTGTTGCCGTTCTGCACGACAAACAACAATACGGTGAAGGCATCGCCACCGCCGTTAAACAGACCCTTGAGAAGAAAGGCGTGAAAGTCGCTGTCTTCGAAGGCCTGAACGCCGGTGACAAAGACTTCTCCTCGATCATCCAGAAGCTCAAGCAAGCCAACGTCGACTTCGTCTACTACGGCGGCTACCACCCAGAGCTGGGCTTGATCCTGCGTCAGTCCAAAGAAAAAGGCCTGAACGCCAAGTTCATGGGCCCAGAAGGTGTCGGCAACGACTCCATCTCGCAAATCGCCCAAGACGCTTCCGAAGGCCTGCTGGTAACCCTGCCGAAATCCTTCGACACCGACCCTGCCAACAAAGCCATCGTTGAAGCGTTCGCCAAGAACAAGCAGGACCCAACCGGTCCATTCGTGTTCCCGGCCTACTCGGCCGTTGAAGTCATCGCAGGCGGTATCGCTGCCGCGAAGAGCGAAGACACCGCCAAGGTGGCAGCCGCCATCCACGCCGGCACCTTCAAGACCCCTACCGGCGAACTGAGCTTTGATGCCAAGGGCGACCTGAAGGACTTCAAGTTCGTGGTCTACCAATGGCACTTCGGCAAACCAAAAACCGAAGTTTCCCCTCAGTAAGCCAGGCCTTACTGGTCAACAAGCCCACTGTGAAAGCAGTGGGTTTTGTTTTACGAGGTTTATGGGCCTGACACCCGCGATCCGGGCGCTGGCTCACCTGAAAATCTTAAAACCGTCACCAGCGGTTCGCTGGCAAACGCTTTGTGCAAATGTGCTCATAGAACACAGCGCAGGGCCGGAACATGACTCCACCAGTGAAATGCGTATCGGGTTTTTAGGAGCGCTGTAATGCCTGAGATCTATCATTTTTTCCAACAGCTGGTTAATGGCCTGACCATTGGCAGCACCTATGCCTTGATAGCCATTGGCTACACAATGGTTTACGGCATCATTGGAATGATCAACTTCGCCCATGGCGAGGTGTACATGATTGGTTCCTACGTGGCCTTCATCGCCCTTGCCGGGCTGGCCATGATGGGGATCCACTCCCTGCCGCTGTTGATGACCGCCGCGTTCCTTGCGTCGATCGTCGTGACCAGTGCCTATGGCTACAGTATCGAGCGGGTTGCCTACCGTCCCTTGCGTGGCAGCAACCGTTTGATCCCGCTGATTTCCGCTATCGGCATGTCGATTTTCCTGCAGAACACTGTATTGCTGTCCCAGGACTCCAAGGATAAGTCCATTCCCAACCTGATCCCGGGGAGCTTCTCCTTCGGCCCAGGCGGCGCACAAGAAGTGCTGATTTCGTACATGCAGATCCTCGTATTCGTCGTCACCCTGGTGGCGATGCTGGGCCTGACCCTGTTCATCTCCCGCTCCCGTCTGGGGCGCGCCTGCCGGGCCTGCGCCGAAGACATCAAGATGGCCAACCTGCTGGGCATCAACACCAACAACATCATCGCCCTGACCTTCGTCATCGGTGCTGCGCTGGCGGCCGTCGCGGCTGTGCTGCTGAGCATGCAGTACGGCGTGATCAACCCCAACGCCGGTTTCCTGGTAGGCCTCAAGGCCTTTACCGCGGCGGTCTTGGGCGGCATCGGCAGTATTCCGGGCGCCATGCTCGGCGGGCTGGTGCTGGGCGTGGCTGAAGCCTTTGGTGCCGATATCTTCGGCGACCAATACAAGGACGTCGTGGCGTTTGGCCTGTTGGTTCTGGTGCTGTTGTTCCGTCCGACCGGCATTCTGGGCCGTCCGGAGGTTGAGAAAGTATGAGCAGATATCTTAAATCGGCGTTTTTCAGCGCCTTGCTGGTATGGGCCGTGGCCTTTCCGGTACTCGGCCTCAAGCTGAGCATTGTCGGCATCAACCTGGAAGTGCATGGCACCGGTCCTGTGACCCTGACCATCATCGCCCTGTGCTCGGTGCTGATGTTCCTGCGCGTGCTGTTCACCCAGCAGGTCGGTGCCTTGTTCAAGGGCAACCGTGGGCCGTTGGTGTCGCCCAAGGTCAGCCAATTCCTGACCCTGCCGCGCACCCAGCGCTACATCATCATCGGCCTGATCGTGACGGCGTTGATCTGGCCGTTCTTCGGCTCGCGCGGCGCCGTCGACATCGCCACGCTGATCCTGATCTACGTGTTGCTGGGCCTGGGCCTGAACATCGTGGTGGGCCTGGCCGGGCTGCTCGACCTGGGTTATGTGGGCTTCTATGCCGTGGGTGCCTACACCTACGCGCTGCTCTCGCATTACCTGGGCTGGGGCTTCTGGATCTGCCTGCCGCTGGCGGGTATGGCGGCGGCCACGTTCGGCTTCCTGCTGGGCTTCCCGGTGCTGCGCCTGCGCGGTGACTATTTGGCGATCGTGACCCTGGGCTTCGGTGAAATCATCCGGCTGTTCCTGCGTAACCTCACCGATATCACCGGTGGCCCCAACGGCATCAGCAGCATCCCCAAGCCGACGTTCTTCGGGCTGTCGTTCGACCGCACCGCAGCCGAAGGCATGCAGACCTTCCACGAGTACTTCGGGATCGACTACAACCCGGTGAGCAAAGTGGTGTTCCTGTACCTGGTGGCCTTGTTGCTGGCGCTGGCGGCCTTGTTCGTGATCAACCGTTTGCTGCGCATGCCGATCGGCCGTGCGTGGGAAGCGTTGCGCGAAGATGAAATCGCCTGCCGTGCGTTAGGCATGAACCCGACAGTTATCAAACTTTCGGCATTCACCCTCGGGGCAACATTCGCCGGTTTCGCCGGCAGCTTCTTCGCCGCGCGCCAAGGCTTGGTGACCCCGGAGTCGTTCACCTTTATCGAGTCGGCGATCATCCTCGCCATCGTCGTACTGGGTGGCATGGGCTCGCAGTTGGGCGTGATTCTGGCGGCGATCGTGATGATCCTGCTGCCGGAAATGATGCGTGAGTTCAGCGAATACCGCATGTTGATGTTCGGCGCCATGATGGTGCTGATGATGATCTGGCGTCCTCAAGGCCTGCTGCCCATGCAACGTCCACACATGGAGCTGCGCAAATGAGCCGCGAGATCCTGAAAGTCGAAAACTTGAGCATGCGCTTCGGCGGCTTGCTGGCGGTCAACGGCGTGGCCCTGACCGTGAAAGAGAAACAGGTAGTGGCGCTGATCGGCCCCAACGGCGCCGGCAAGACCACGGTGTTCAACTGCCTCACCGGCTTCTACAAGCCGAGCGGCGGCAGCATCCTGCTGGACGGCCAGCCGATCCAGGGCCTGGCCGGCCACGAAATCGCTCGCAAGGGCGTGGTGCGCACCTTCCAGAACGTAAGGTTGTTCAAGGACATGACGGCGGTCGAGAACTTGCTGATTGCCCAGCACCGTCACTTGAACACCAACTTCTTTGCTGGCCTGTTCAAGACCCCGGCGTTCCGCAAGAGCGAGCGCGAGGCCATGGAATACGCCGAGTACTGGCTGGACAAGGTCAACCTCACCGAGTTTGCCAACCGCCCTGCCGGTACCCTGGCCTATGGTCAGCAACGTCGCCTGGAAATCGCCCGCTGCATGATGACCCGCCCGCGGATCCTCATGCTCGACGAACCGGCCGCCGGCTTGAACCCCAAGGAAACCGAAGACCTCAAGGCGCTGATCAGCGTGTTGCGTGAGGAAAACAACGCCACGGTGCTGTTGATCGAACACGACATGAAACTGGTCATGAGCATCTCCGACCACATCGTCGTGATCAACCAGGGCACGCCGCTGGCCAACGGCACGCCGGAGCAGATCCGCGACAATCCTGAAGTGATCAAAGCCTATCTGGGGGAAGCGTAAAATGCTGCAATTCGAAAACGTTTCCACTTTCTACGGCAAGATCCAGGCCCTGCACGGCATCAACGTGGAAGTGCGCCAAGGTGAAATCGTCACGCTGATCGGCGCCAACGGCGCTGGCAAATCGACCTTGCTGATGACCCTGTGCGGTTCACCGCAGGCCCACAGCGGCAGCATCCGCTACATGGGTGAAGAGCTGGTGGGCCAGCAGTCCTCGCAGATCATGCGCAAGAGCATTGCGGTGGTGCCCGAAGGCCGTCGCGTGTTCTCGCGCCTGACCGTGGAGGAGAACCTGTCCATGGGCGGGTTCTTCACCGACAAGGGCGATTACCAAGAGCAGATGGACAAGGTGTTGCACCTGTTCCCAAGGCTCAAGGAGCGCTTCAGCCAGCGCGGCGGCACCATGTCCGGCGGCGAGCAGCAAATGCTCGCCATCGGCCGGGCGCTGATGAGCAAGCCCAAGCTATTGCTGTTGGACGAACCGTCCCTGGGCCTGGCGCCGATCATCATCCAGCAGATCTTCGACATCATCGAACAACTGCGCAAGGACGGTGTAACGGTGTTCCTGGTGGAGCAGAACGCCAACCAGGCGCTGAAAATCGCCGACCGCGCCTACGTGCTGGAAAACGGCCGGGTGGTGATGCAGGGCACGGGTGAGCAATTGCTGACGGACCCGAAAGTGCGTGAAGCTTATCTCGGTGGCTGAGCCATTGGCGTCAACCAAAAACGGCCTTCGGGCCGTTTTTTTTATTGCGGTTTAGAGCGTCGCGGCAAGTTGACCTTTGCTGGCCCGTTGGCCGGCCAGCATCAACCCACCCCCCGTGAGCAGCAAGCCCGCAGCGAGAAAGATAGACAGGCCATACACGTCCAGCGGCATATCGAAATACCCGATAACGCTCTGCGCCAGGTTCAACGTCTGGGAACACACCAGCGTACCGGTGAGCGATGCGATGGCCAGCACGGGCGTGACCGTTGCCGATACACGCCCCATATAACCCTCAGGCACAGCTTCTTGAAGCATCGGCCCTTGAACAATCGCAAACACCGAAAAGAACAGCCCGCAGCAGAACATCAGCGCCCAAGCCAGGTAAAACGGCGGATGCAGCGAGTACGCCAGGTAGCTGAAACCCATGCACAGCAACGAAATAGTAAATGCCTGACGTGTACTCAATGACTTCAGCAACGGCCGCACCAGCACGGCGGCAATCACCCCCCCCACGGGGAACGCCGCCAGTATCAGCCCGTATTCATAAGGGCTCAGGCCCAGGGTTTTGAATGCATACAAGGACAATGCAACGTTGTTCACCCCGAGCGAAAACCCATACAACGCAACACCGACCAGCAGCGTGCGAATGGAAGCGTGCCGCCACGAAAACCGCAGCCCCGCGAGCAGCCCGTGCCAGAACGGCAACCGTTGCTGCTCGGCCAGCAACGTCCTGCGCAGGCCTTGAGTGGAGGCGATACAGAGTGCCGAACACGTAAAGGCCAGCACATTGATCAGCAGTGCCACAGCAGGCCCTACCCACACAAATAACGCCGGCCCAAGAGACGCCGACAACACTGAAATACCCGTCAAAGAAAACATCGCCTTGGCTGAGGCTTCAACGCGTCGCGCAGACGGGATGACCACCTGCATGATCGCCTGACGCGACGGGTTGAAAAATTGCGCAGCGGTGCTGTTAACCAACAACAGCAGCAGAACCCCGGCAAGCACTTGCATCTGATCAAGCCCTGCCAGCGAATAGATCACAAAAAAGATCAGGAAGTTGAGCACCCGGATAGCATCCGCGGTGATCATCACGTACAGCGGGGCCATTCGATCAACCCAGGCTCCGGCCAGTGGCGCCACCAACACACGCGGGATGGCCGAGGCCGCCACTGCCAGGCCCACCGCCGTCGGTAAAAAGGCACTGTTGTGAAACAAGTCCGTCACCAGCCAGACGATGACCGTGCTTTCAAAAACAAACTCGCCAAACGATGCAAGCGCTTGCCCCAGCCATAGGAATGAAAAATTCCTGCTGATGAAAAAATCTGTAAACCGCTTGTTCAACGCCAAAGCTCCTTATTGGTCGCAAGCACTTTCGCCCGTTGCTCGATCGTACAGCAAGCGCCAGCAGGACCGCCGATACCTGAAGACTGAGGCTCGCTGCACTATTTTGCTGCCCATCGAAGATTTATTTGCTACCTGCTGTAACGCAACCTGAAGCCTTGACTCTAGAGGGGTAAGCAAGCAAAAACGCTTCCTTACCCACCCTCAATGCTGGAGATACACCATGACCACGAAACTGTCCGCCGCTACCCTGATCCTGGCCCTCGGTTCGGCCCTGAGCCTGTCCGCAATGTCGAACATGGCCCACGCCGACGACGCCAAAATGGACAAATGCTTCGGCATCGCTGAAGCCGGCAAGAACGATTGCGCCGCAGGCGCCGGCACTTCCTGCGCCGGCACCTCCAAAGTCAAAGACCAGGCCAACGCCTGGAAACTGGTCCCAGCCGGCACCTGCGCTAAAACCCCAAGCTCCACCTCGCCAACCGGTTTCGGCCAGGAAGCGGCCTTCACCGCCAAATCCTGAAAACAGCCCGCAGCCTGAGTACTGATGATGACGCTTTTTCCCCAGCACACGGTCTCACCGGCTCAGGTGCCCGGCCTCCCTCACAGGGCCGGGCTTGGGCTGAAGAACGAGCACTTCATTGAAGTGCTCGAGACCTCGCCCGACATCGGTTTTTTTGAAGTACACGCCGAAAACTACATGGTGGCCGGCGGCCCGTTCCATCACTACCTGGGTTTGATCCGCGAACAGTATCCGCTGTCGCTGCACGGCGTAGGCCTGTCCATCGGCGGCGAAGGGCCGTTAAATCGTGAGCACTTGGCACGGTTGGCCACGCTGATCGAACGCTATCAACCCCAGTCTTTTTCCGAACACCTGGCCTGGTCCAGCCACGGCCCGGTGTTTCTCAATGACTTGCTGCCCCTGGCCTACGACGTCGCCACCTTGAACCGGGTGTGCGAACACATCGACCAGGTGCAAAGCACGCTCAAGCGGCCGATGCTGCTGGAGAATCCGTCGACCTACTTGCAATTCCAGCGCTCCACGCTGGACGAGACGGACTTCATCAGCGAGATCATCCGCCGCACCGGTTGCGGCCTGCTGTTAGACGTCAACAACGTCTACGTGTCGTGCATCAATCACCAGCGCGATCCACTGTCCTACATTGACGCGCTGCCCTTGCACGCCGTCGGTGAAATTCATCTGGCCGGCTTCGCCGAAGACACTGACAGCCTGGGTGACCGCCTGCTGATCGATGACCATGGCGCGCCCATCGATAACGCCGTGTGGCAACTGTACGAACAGGTCCTCACGCGCACCGGCCCGATGGCCACGTTGATCGAGCGAGATAACCAAGTGCCAGCGTTCAGTGTGCTGCACGCCGAAGCCCAGCAAGCCGACTGGCATCTGGCGCAGGTGAGCGTATGAGCCTTCACGCTGCGTTTGCCAATGCCTTGATTGATCCCAGCCAGGCCTGCCCCGACGGTTTGTTCAGCAGCAACGGCGCCGACCCGGCCAGCCGTTTTGCGGTGTATCGCAACAATGTCCACAGCGCGTTGATCAACGCCCTGGCGACGGCTTACCCGGTGACCTTGCAGTTAGTCGGCGATGAGTTTTTTCGCGCCATGGCTGGGCTGTTTGTACAGGCGTGCCCGCCCACCAGTCCGCTGATCAGCGAGTACGGCAACGAATTTGGCGCGTTCATCCAGGACTTTGAACCGGCCGCCAGCGTGCCCTACCTGGCCGATGTCGCAAGGCTTGAGCGCCTGCGGGTGCGCGCCTATCACGCGGTGGATACCCAGCCGCTGGAACAGCAAGCCATTGTTCAAGCACTGCAAGGCCAGACAGACCTGGGACAACTGCGCCTGCAACTGCATCCATCCCTGGCCACGCTGAATTGCGCTTATGCAGTGGTAGCAGTGTGGGCTGCGCACCAGACCGAGGGCGGCCTGGCCACCTTGGACCCCTGGCACGCCCAAAGCGCGCTGGTGTTGCGACAAGGCCTGGCCGTCAAGGTCTTCGCCATCGACAGCGGTTCGGTCGCGTTCATCAACAGCCTGAACCACGGCACGCCGCTTGAAGAGGCAGTGGAACATGCCCTCCAAGCCTCAGCCGAATTCGACCTTAACCAATGCCTGACCCTGCTGATCAGCCACGACGCCATCACTCATTTGCACACAGAACAAAAGGTATCGCCATGAACGCCACCCCTTCCTGCCTGGTTAAACGGGCCATCGCACTGCTCGAGAAAATCCCCTACAGCCTGATCGCCTTTGTCGCACGCTTTTCTATTGCGGCGGTGTTCTGGAAGTCCGGGCAAACCAAGGTTGAAGGCTTTGCCATCGACCTGATCAGCGGCACCTTCCAGTTCGGCGAGCCGCGACTGGCCGCATCAACCTTGCCGCTGTTTCGCAGTGAATATCACGTGCCCTTGTTGTCACCGGAAGTGGCCGCGCACATGGCCGCGTTTGCCGAGCACTTTTTCCCGGTGCTGATCCTGGTAGGCTTTGCCACACGGTTCTCGGCCCTGGCCCTGATCGGCATGACCCTGACCATTCAACTCTTCGTTTACCCGGACGCCTACCCAACCCACGGCACCTGGATCGCCTTGCTGTTGCTATTGGTCGCCAAGGGCCCAGGCTGCTTGTCCATCGATCACCTGATTGCACGCCGCTATCGCTGAAGACGATCCAGCGCTTCGCCGCTGCGCTTGAACCAATCCACCAAGTAGTCTGCAAGCACTTGGGTGCGGCGCGGCAAGCCGCCTTGGTAAGGGTGAACCAAGTACATCGGCATGCGCCGCGTCTGATAATCACGCAGGAGCCAGCGCAATCGGCCGTCAGCCAGTTCCGCGGGTAAAACGTAGGACGGCAGGCGGGCGATACCGGCCCCCACCAGCGCGGCTTTTTTCAACAGGTTGTAGTGGTTGGAGGCAAACGTGCCGCTGACCCGCACCCGCAGCAGTTCATGTTGCTGGTGGTACAGCCACTCTTCACGCCCGCTGTAGTGGCTGTTGAGCAAGCAGGTATGGGCGGCCAGGTCCGCCGGGGTCAGCGGTTCGCCGTGTTGCTCCAGGTAGGCCGGGCTGGCGCAGGTCATTTCGTGCCAGGCCAGCAGCGGCTTGGCCACCAAGCGCTCATTTTCGATAGCCCCCGAGCGCACGCCTAAATCAAACCCATCGCGCGCCAAGTCTCGGTAGTTGTTGTTCAATTCCAGCTCGATCTGCACCTGGGGGTACTGCTTGGAAAACTCCAGCAGCAAGCCATCGAAGAAGGTTTCCCCCAACGAGACCGGAACCGTCATACGTACCGGCCCAGCCAAATCGTCCTTGAGCCGCGCCAATGCCTGACGTGCGCGTTCCACCTGTACCACCAGCGCCTGAGCCTGGGGCAACAGTGCCGCACCGGCTGCGGTCAGGCTGAGCTTACGGGTGGTGCGGTGCAGCAGCACCACGCAAAACTGCGCCTCCAACTGGCTGATGCGCTTGGACAACTGCCCCTTGCTGCACCCCAGTTGCTCGGCTGCCACGGTGAAACTGCCGGCTTCGATCAGAACGGCAAAGGCCGCCAGGTCATCCATCTCGCTCATGGATTGTTTCCATTTGAAAACCAAAGGTTGCCTATTAGCAGGTTTATCCACAGGAAAAGCCACACTAGACTGAAACTTCACTTACCCCTGGAGGAACAGCACGATGAAAATCCTATTGATTGGTGCCAGCGGCACGGTCGGCTCGGCAGTCAAGGCAGAACTGGCTCAGCGTCACGAAGTGATCAGCATCGGTCGCACCAGCGGCGACTTCCAGGTGGATATCAGTGACAGTACTTCGATCCGCAAGCTGTTCGAACAGACAGGCAAGTTCGATGCCTTGATCTGCGCGGCGGGCAGCGTGAAGTTCGTGGCGTTGGGTGAAATGAGCGAAAGCGATTTTGAACTGGGCCTGCGCGACAAGCTAATGGGCCAGGTCAACCTGCTGTTGATCGGCCGTGAATATGCCAACGATGGCGCCTCGTTCACCTTCACCAGCGGCATTCTCAACCGTGACCCGATCCGTACTGGCGCCTGCGCGGCACTGGTGAATGGCGCACTTGACGCCTTCGTCAAAGCGGCGGCAATCGAGTTGCCACGCGGACTGCGCGTGAACTCCGTGAGCCCGACAGTCCTGCTGGAAGCCATGGGCAGCTACGCGCCGTACTTCCGTGGCTACAAACCCGCTCCGGGCGCCGATGTGGCATTGGCCTACGCGAAAAGCGTCGAGGGCTTGCAGACTGGCCAGACCTTTATCGTCGGTTAAGGTTTTTACGAAGCGCTGCCAATAGGCCAGGCAGCGCTGGAAACCTCTATCGCATCAGCGACGGCATCATCTCCACGAGGCTTTCCTTCGGTATCTGCAATCGTAATTGCCCAGTGTCAATTACGCCTCTGACGGTGGCCGTACTCAGTGGCCGGCCATTGAGGTAAATCGTCAGTGGCTGGTTCATTGCCTGCGCACTCAACGCCGCAGTGCGGGCGCTGGCTTCAGGGCTCAGGACCACACTTAAGCCGATATAGCCCGGGTTTGGCTCCCCGGGCGCTTTCAGTGCCAGGCTCATTTCGACAAAGTCAGTCTGCGAGTTGTAAAACAACTTGGCAGGCTGTTCAGCCCATGCGCTGGAGGTGAGTAACAACAAGCCGCATAGCGCAGCCGGCATCTTCATCATTTATGCTCCCGATACAAACCCCGAGCGTTTCACACAACCCCGCGCGGCGCATGAGGAAAACGCTCTCCTGGCTTTATCCTACGTCATCCGTTCATATAACTGACTTGTGATGCTACGCCAGCCTGCGTAACGTGGCGGCACTTGTTTGGAGACCCAATAAATGCGCGCCGCCCGTACCCTTGTTCTGTTCGCCCTGCTGCCCCTGTTCACCGCTTGCCAGATGTTCGAAAGCGAGCCGGCCAAGCCGTCGACCGTTGGCATGACCCGTATGCAGGGTGAGCTGACGGCAGTCGGCGACAAACTGTTGTTCAAGCCTTGCGGCGACAAGCGCAACTACGTGGTCAACGACACCGGTGGCACCAGCATCCTGCAGGAAGCCGCCTCATTGGCCGGTCAGCAAGGCGCGCTGTTTGCCGACTTGCGCGGCAAGTTCTCCGGGGTCGCCACCGGCACCCAGGGCTCGGTGGAACTGCAACAACTCTATCGCATGGAACGTTCGACCTCGGCCTGCAACGACCCGGACTTCAAGCGTATGATTCTACGGGCCAACGGCCATAAACCGGCCTGGGCGATGAACGTCACGGCCAAGGGCATGGTGCTGCAGCGCGAAGGCCAGCCGCCATTGGCGGTGCCTTTTGTGGAAGAACAACTGGGTGACGGCCGTTTCAACCTGATGACCGAAGCCAATAACCAGCACATCGAACTGTGGGTGGCCCCGCAACGCTGCATCGACCCAGTGAGCGGCAGCTTGCAACACATGACCGCCGAGTTGCGTGTCAACGGCCAGGTACAGCGTGGTTGCGCAGCGTTTGGCGGTTCGCGCGACGACTGATTCAACCCTGCGCTGTTTTAACATGACGAAAAACCGCCATTGGGGCTTATAATCGCCGGTTTGCAAAACAGCCGGCCTTTTTGTCCGCCGCCTACCGGATCCCGTCATGTTACGAATCACCGAACTCAAGCTGCCCATCGACCATCCCGAAGAAGACCTGCGGCCAGCCATCGTGCAGCGCCTGGGCGTCGCCAGTGATGACCTGCTCGATTTCACCCTATTCAAGCGCAGCTACGACGCCCGCAAGAAGTCGTCGGAGCTGTGCTTCATCTACACCGTCGACCTGAACGTGAAGGGCGAAGCCGCCCTGCTGCTCAAGTTCGCCGATGATCGCAACATCAACCCGGCGCCGGATGTCAGCTACAAAGTAGTAGGCCAGGCACCGCTGGGCCTGGTCGAACGCCCTATCGTGGTGGGTTTTGGTCCGTGCGGGATCTTCGCCGGGCTGCTCCTGGCGCAGATGGGCTTCAAGCCGATCATCCTCGAACGCGGCAAGGAAGTGCGCCAACGCACCAAAGACACATGGGGCCTGTGGCGCAAAAACGTACTCAACCCCGAGTCCAACGTGCAGTTCGGCGAAGGCGGCGCCGGGACCTTCTCCGACGGCAAGCTCTACAGCCAGATCAAGGACCCGAAATTCCACGGTCGCAAAGTGCTGCACGAGTTCGTCAAAGCCGGTGCGCCGGAAGAAATTCTCTACGTTAGCAAGCCGCACATCGGTACCTTCCGCTTGACCGGCGTGGTGGAAAACATGCGCCAGCAAATCATCGCCCTGGGCGGTGAAGTGCGTTTCGAACAGCGCGTCACCGATGTGCTGATCGAAGACGGCCAGTTGAATGGCGTAGTGATCGACGGCGGCGAGCAGATCCTCTCCAAGCACGTGATCCTGGCCCTGGGCCACAGTGCCCGCGACACGTTCCGCATGCTGCACGGGCGTGGCGTGTACATGGAGGCCAAGCCGTTCTCGGTGGGTTTCCGTATCGAACACCCGCAGTCGCTGATCGACGCCGCGCGACTGGGCAAATACGCCGGGCACCCGAAACTCGGCGCGGCCGACTACAAACTGGTGCACCACGCCAAGAACGGCCGCTCGGTCTACAGCTTCTGCATGTGCCCGGGCGGCACGGTGGTGGCGGCCACGTCCGAGCCGAACCGCGTGGTGACCAACGGCATGAGCCAGTACTCGCGTAATGAGCGCAATGCCAACTCCGGCATCGTGGTCGGCATCACGCCTGAAGTGGATTACCCAGGTGGCCCGCTGGCGGGTATCGAGTTGCAGGAGCGCCTGGAGTCCCACGCCTACATCCTCGGTGGCAGCAACTACGAGGCACCGGCGCAACTGGTAGGTGACTTCATTGCTGGCAAGCCGTCCACGGCTATCGGCAGTGTGGAACCGTCCTACAAACCTGGCGTGTCCATGGGTGACTTGGCCTTGGCTCTGCCGGATTTTGCCATCGAAGCGATTCGTGAAGCGTTGCCGGCGTTCGAGAAGCAGATCAAGGGCTACTCGCTGCATGACGCGGTGCTGACCGGTATCGAAACGCGCACTTCGTCGCCGCTGCGGATTACCCGTGACGAATCGATGCAAAGCTTGAACGTGAAAGGCCTGTTCCCAGCCGGTGAAGGCGCCGGTTACGCCGGTGGGATTCTGTCGGCGGGCGTTGACGGGATTCGGATTGCCGAGGCGTTGGCGCGGGATATGCTCGGCATCGAAGCCTGACGCAAAAGCTGAAAATGCCGCAGCTCCAGTGTGGGAGTGGGCTTGCTCGCCAAAGCGCAGTGTCAGTCAATACATCAGTGACTGATGGATCGCATTCGCGAGCAAGCCCGCTCCCACATTTGTTTTTGTGTTGGGTCAGATATTGGCGCGCAGGATGGTATCCGGCAACGGCTCACCCCGTTCAACACTGGCCGCTACGGCCGCAATCAAACCACCCAGCTCATACCCTTGCCCTGTGAGCCACGCCTGATCGTAGTAAGTGGTGGCATACCGCTCACCGCCGTCACACAAGATCGCCACGATCGAACCCGTCTCCCCCGCCGCTTTCATCTGCTGCGCCGCCACCAGGGCGCCAATCAGGTTAGTCCCGCTGGAACCCCCAACCTTGCGCCCCAACCGCTCGGCGAGGTAATGCATGGCCGCCAATGACAGCGCATCCGGCACCTTGACCATCGCATCAATGACCTTGGGCAAAAACGACGCCTCGACCCGTGGCCGACCGATCCCTTCGATTCTCGAGCCGCAATCGAGGCGCAGACTGGCGTCGCCGCTCTGGTAATAGTCAAAGAACACCGAGCGCTCGGCATCAGCACACAGCACGCGGGTGCAATGCTGGCGATAGCGCACGTAGCGCCCCAGAGTCGCGGTGGTACCGCCGGTGCCGGGGCTGGAAATCAACCAGCTCGGCTCGGGGTAATGCTCAAAACGCATTTGCTGGAAGATCGACTCGGCGATGTTGTTGTTCGCCCGCCAGTCCGTGGCGCGCTCGGCATAGGTGAATTGGTCCATGAAGTGGCCGCCACTTTCCTTCGCCAAGCGTTCGGACTCGGCGTAGATCTGCGTCGGATCCTTCACCAGATGGCTCTTGCCACCGTAGAAGGCGATCTGGGCGATCTTCTCCTGGGATGTGGTCGCCGGCATCACCGCAATAAACGGCAGGCCGAGCAAACGCGCAAAGTACGCTTCCGAAATCGCCGTGGAACCGCTGGACGCCTCGATCACCGGCGCGCCGGGCTTGAGCCAGCCATTACACAGCGCATAAAGGAACAGCGAACGGGCCAGGCGATGCTTGAGGCTGCCGGTGGGGTGGCTGGACTCATCCTTGAAATACAACTCGATACCCGGCAACCCCGGCAATGGCAGAGGGATCAGGTGCGTGTCGGCGCTGCGTTGAAAGTCCGCTTCAATAATACGGATGGCTTCGCGGGCCCAGGTACGGTGGTCACTCATAGGGTGCGTCTCTAAAGATTTCAGCCCTGATTTTAGGGGGTTTCCTACACTGCACACAGATACAGTGACGTCTCAATTAGTCACACAATTGCTAGGCTTTGACGCAACATCAACTCTGCCCGCCCCTTATAACAAATAAGAATATAACTTTTGTTTTAACAACTAACCGTACGGGTTAGGGTACCCACCTATTGAACCTTGATTGGAGAGCATCCCTTGCCTCTGCGTAGCACTTTCACCCGTTTCTTCCAGCTGGAAGCCGCCAGCGGTCTGTTGTTGATCGCCGCTGCCGCCTTGGCGCTGATCATCAACAACTCACCGTTGTCGCACCTGTACAGCGCCTTCCTTGACGTACCGGTGGTGGCACAAATTGGTGCGCTGAAAATCGCTAAGCCCGCTCTGCTGTGGATTAACGACGGCCTAATGGCTCTGTTCTTCCTGCTGATCGGCCTGGAGGTGAAGCGCGAGCTGCTCGACGGCCACCTGTCCAAGCCATCGCAAGTGGTCTTGCCCGGCGCTGCGGCCATTGGCGGCATGGTGGTGCCGGCACTGATCTACTGGGCAATCAACAAGGACTACCCTGCCGCGCTTTCCGGCTGGGCGATCCCGATGGCCACCGATATTGCCTTCGCACTCGGCGTGCTGGCCCTGCTGGGCAAGCGTGTGCCGGTGTCGCTGAAACTGTTCCTGATGACCCTGGCCATCATTGATGACCTCGGTGCGATCATCGTCATCGCCGTGTTCTATTCCGCCGACCTGTCGGGTGCGGCCTTGGCGGGTGCAGGCGCCTGTTTGATTGCCTTGATTGCGATGAACCGCCTGGGCGTGATCAAACTTGGGCCGTACTTGATCATCGGTCTGATCCTGTGGGTGTGTGTGCTCAAAAGTGGTGTACACGCCACCTTGGCCGGTGTGACCTTGGCGTTCTGTATTCCGCTGCGCACCAAGAACGCCGAAACGTCGCCATTGCTGACCCTGGAACACGCCCTGCACCCGTGGGTGGCTTACGCCATCCTGCCGCTGTTCGCGTTTGCCAATGCTGGCGTGTCCCTCACCGGGGTCAGCGTGGAGAGCTTCACCCATCACGTGCCTCTGGGCATCGCGGCCGGCCTGCTGATCGGTAAGACCGTCGGCGTGTTCGGCCTCACCTGGCTCGCCATCAAGACCGGCCTTGCGGCCCTGCCCAGCGGCGCGAACTGGGGCCAGGTGTTTGGGGTGGCGATCCTGTGCGGTATCGGCTTTACCATGAGCCTGTTTGTCGGCTCCCTGGCGTTTGTGCCGGGCGCCAGTGAATTCGCCGGGGAGGATCGAATGGGGATTCTGACCGGGTCGATCCTGGCAGCGTGTATAGGTTATGCGGTGACGGCGATGGCGAGTCGCAAGAAAGCCTGAGCGTTCTGAAA
Source organism: Pseudomonas sp. ArH3a (assembly GCF_022648765.1). NCBI lineage: Bacteria > Pseudomonadati > Pseudomonadota > Gammaproteobacteria > Pseudomonadales > Pseudomonadaceae > Pseudomonas > Pseudomonas sp. ArH3a. Next base: position 1,856,560 of record NZ_CP080330.1, on the reverse strand, counting down.
GCACTACCAAAAACCCCAACCGGTCACCCGGTTGGGGTTTTTCTTTTTCCGCAGATGACACTTTTCTCAAACGCCTAAAGACTTCGCGCTCGCCGCCGACTAGTGATTGTGGCGCTCCAACTGTCCCCGCCCGGGACACACGCCCGAGAATGCTCCCCAACGCGTTTCCAGCCCGAGCGAAAACCCCATGTTCCTGAGAAATATGAGAATCGCCGCCAGAGCCTTTATCGGCTTCGCGGCTATTGCGTCGCTGAGTGTGTTTCTCGGTCTGTTCGCCCTCAAGCAGATAGGCGAAGTCCAGTCACAGGCTGCCGACATTCAGAACAATTGGATGCAGCGCGTCAGGCTCCTGGCCCTGGCCAATGCCTCGCTCGACCGTTTTCGCCTGGGAGAAATGGCGCACATCCTGTCGTCTGGCGATGCGGACATGCAGACCTATGAAGACAAATCCGCCGGCCGCCTGAAAAGCGTCAAGGAACAGCTCGCGCAATATGCAGCGCTGCTGCGCACGCCTGAGGAACAATCACGGCTGGAGGTGTTCAACCAAAGCCTGGATGCCTACGCGAAGAACCACACCGAAATGCTCAAACGCTCACGCTCAGGCGATAAGGCCGGCGCCCGCGACTTTCTCAACAGCATTCGAGAAAGCTATGAGCAGATGACCAAGAACTTCGATCAACTGATAGACCTCGCCAACAAAGGCGCCGAACAAGCCGGGCAGACCTCTGTAGGCGCCTACCAGCATGCGGTGAGCGGCATCACGATCGTCATTCTGCTGGTGAGTGGCGGCACAGTGCTGGTCGCCTGGCTGCTGACCCGAAGCATAACCGGGCCGATCATTGAAGCCGTGCAGGTGGCCGAAACCATCGCCAAGGGCGATCTCACCCAGCCCATCAACCCGACAGGCAACGATGAGGCCACTCGCCTGCTCAGGGCTCAAGAGACCATGCGTAACAACCTGGTGCAGACCCTGCGGCAAATCACCGGCTCATCCAGCCAACTGGCCGCTGCGGCCGAGGAGCTTAACGCCGTGACCGCCGAGGGCAGCCGCGACCTGCAGCAGCAACATGGGGAGATCGAGCAAGCGGCCACGGCCGTCACCGAGATGACCACCGCGATTGAAGAGGTGGCGCGCAATGCCGCCTCGACCTCCGACCTTTCCCAAGAGTCGCGAAGCATCGCCTTGAAAGGCCAGCAGCGCATGGTCGAGGCGTTGAATGCCATCCAGGCGCTGACCCGTGGTGTTGAGGTCAGCTCCAGGCAAGTCGGTGGCCTGGCTGAGCAAGCCAAAGGTATCGGCAAAGTACTTGATGTGATCCGCACCATTGCCGAGCAAACCAACCTGTTGGCCCTGAACGCGGCCATCGAAGCGGCGCGTGCCGGTGAGGCCGGGCGTGGTTTTGCGGTGGTCGCCGATGAAGTGCGCGCCCTAGCCCACCGAACGGCCCAATCGACCCAGGAAATCGAACAAATGATCGGCAGTATTCAGACCAATACCGCCAGCACCGTCCACACCATGCTCGACAGCAGCACCATGACCCAGCAGACCCTGGCGTTGGCCGAGCTGGCTCAGCAAGCGCTGGCGGATATCCTGGCGGCTAACGATGAGATCAACGACCGTAACCTGGTGATTACCACGGCGGCGGCAGAGCAGGCCGACGTTGCACGGGCGGTTGATCGCAACTTGCTGAATATTCAACAGCTGTCGATTCAGTCGGCGCAAGGCTCGACCCAAACGACGGCCGCCTCGCAATCCCTCGCCAGCCTGGCGCATGAATTGAACACGATGGTGAAGCACTTTCAGGTTTGAAGTGAGGCTTTAAAACTTCACAATGCCTGACCGAATGCTACCCCCTCGCCACAGGCAAACTTCGACATACTCGGCCCTCCATGAGTTGGGCCTTAAATCCAGCAAAAAAAACCGCCCGACTAAGGGTGTTTTATTGCCTGCGTTTCTTGCGCTACCGGAGAAACCCATCAGACATTTCCCACGAGTCGCCAGGATTGCCTTGCAGCAAGTGACGCACTAGTCTCCCCCATTCGCTGACACTCAGCGATCAGGCGTCGCGGCCTGTTAACTTGATGCATAATTGCCATCGCTTTTCGTCAGCCACTCCTATGGCTGACGCTTCGTGTTATGGCAGCTGTGCGCGGGATACCTTCGGTATGCCGAGTTCCAAGTTCTCGGTCCGCGAACCTGCGTACAGCTGCCACCTTCCATCGCGTCGCGGCGATCAGGGGCGGCTCCACCCATGTACAAGGTCACACCGAACCCACCTCCGTTAGACACTCAGGCACTGCGCCACCCAATGGTTACGAACCACTGTTTTCGATTAACTCAGCCGCCGACACAGAGGCCTTATTGGTAAATGCATACGAAACCCTGATAGGCGCAGGCGGGCTGACCTCTGATTTAGCAGAAACAACGGACGGAAAACTACGCAGCCAATTGTTAGCAATTGGGCAGCTACTCGGACTGGCGGGACTGTTAGTAGATCGTGCAATGGAGCAGCGGTGCCCGACATAACAGAGCTAGAAATGTTATCGGCAATCCCAGCCCACAAAACCAAAAAACCCCAACCGGTTACCCGGTTGGGGTTTTGTGTTGCTACGGCCGACGCTTAACGCGTAACGCGGCTGGTACCGTCAACGGTCATGATGCGTACGCGATCGCCGATGCGGAAGATTTCATTTTCCTGCACGGCTTGTACGTAGGCGCGCATGCTGCCGTCGTCTTCGCGAACGGTGATTTCCACGCCCTGGGTACGGGTCAGGCCTTCTTCGGTGGCCGAGCCCAGCAGGCCACCGGCTACGGCGCCGATCACCGCGGTGACGATACTGCCACGGCCACCGCCAATGGCGCTGCCGCCAACGCCGCCGATGACTGCGCCAGCAGCGCCGCCGATTGGGGTCTTGGTGCCTTCGATTTTCACCGGACGCAGGGATTCAATGGTGCCCATGCGAACGGTTTGTACACGGCGCGCCTCGTCACGGGAGTACGAGTCGCCGGTCAGACTCGAGGCGCAGCCACCCAACAACAACGACAGGGTGGTAAAGCAGGCAACTAGTAAAACGGACTTACGCATAGCTTCAACTCCAAAGGACAGGTATTCATTAGACGCCGCAGCTTGGCGCCTGTCACGGCAAGCACGTCAGAAAATTGCTTTCATTCAGCCTCAGTACAGACTGCCAGTACCAGAAAAATAGACGAACGGTAGCTCTCACCCTTGTTCCAAAGACGGCCATGGGCCCGTTCATTGTAGTCGTGCAGCAGCACACGCGAAGCCTCTAGGAGAGAGACTTCGTGTGGTAGGCAACATTCGGGGGATGTGACGAGAGGTGCAGCTCAGGGCGCCAGGCGCTCGCGCGTCCACTCGCCGGCTTGCAGGCGATAGTTCAGGCGGTCATGCAGGCGGCTGGCGCGGCCCTGCCAGAACTCGATGCGCTCGGGCAGCAGGCGATAGCCACCCCAATGCTCAGGACAGTCGGGTTGGGTGTCGCTGAAACGCTGCTCGGTAGCCTTGAGCAAATCCTGCAGCTCTTCACGGTCACGAATGACTTGGCTCTGCGGCGAGGCCCAAGCACCAAGTCGGCTGCCCAACGGGCGGACCTGATAATAAGCATCCGACTCTTCAGGCGTGACCTTGACCACCCGCCCTTCGATACGCACCTGGCGCTCCAAGGTGGGCCAGAAGAACGTCATGGCCGCAAAAGGCCGCGCCGCAAGCTGTTCGCCCTTGGCGCTCTGATAATTGGTGAAGAAGGTAAAGCCCTGTGCATCCAACCCCTTGAGCAACAGGATGCGACAGTGCGGGCGACCGTCCTGGTCGACCGTGGCCAGGGTCATGGCATTGGCCTCCACCGGTGGCTGCTCGGTTTTCACCGCGTCGCCAAACCACTGGTGGAACAACGCAAACGGCTCGCCCGGGGCCTGGGCCTCGCTCAAACCATCGCGTGTGTAGTCACGGCGCATATCGGCCAGTGCCTGGGTCATGCGGCTTTATCCTTATGGTTCAGCAGATCAGTTTTTCGCCTGGTCGTTGGCAGCCGGTGTCGCGGCCTTGGCTTTGGCTGGGGCTGGCTTCTTGGCAGCTGGCTTAGCCGGGGCTTTTTTAGCGGCGGGCTTGGCAGCGGCTTTCTTCGCTGGAGCCTTTTTCGCCGGAGCTTTTGCAGCAGGCGCCGGGGCAGGCACATTCTGCACAGCCACCATTTCGGCTACAGGCGGTGTCTTGCCCGAGTTGTACTTGCTCAGCAGGGCCAACATAGTTGTACGCTGAGTGAACATGATTTCCATGCGACGGTTCAGCGCACGCCCCTGATTGCTGTCGTTGGCAGCACGCGGCATAAGGTCGCCCATGCCGCGCAGCATCAGGCGGTCTTGCTTGAGGCCGCTGAGGCTGAAAATCGAGGCGATCGATTGCGCGCGCTCTTTGGTCAAGGCCTGGCTCGCCGGGGCGGCGCCGGTGGCATCAACGTGGCCCAGGACCAGTACGGCGGTCTTTGGGTCAGCTTCAACAGCCTTGGCAACACGGGTGAACGGGCCCAGGGTAACCGGCAGCAGCATCGCCGGGCGTTTCGGGTTGTAGGAACCGTCTACCGGGGCAATCACCACCAGTACGTTGTCGCGACGTTCCAGTTGCAGGTTGCTGTCCTTGATAGCAGCGCGCAAGCGCGGCTCATAGTCGTCCAGCCAGGCTTGGGTGATTTTCGGGTCGGGCATCGGCACGTTGGTCACGTCGACCTTGGCCAGTGGCTTTGGCTTGCTCTCGAACGGCCACCACCAGCGTGGCTCGCTGTCAGTCTTGGCGACTGCAGGCGTCGCCGGGTCAGCGGCCTTGAGGTCGGCTTTCAGGTCAGCCTTGGCATCGGCGGCCTTTTCGTCGGCGCTTTTGGAAGAGAACGGCCACCAGCTAGAGCCGTCGGCATCAGCCTTGGCTACCGGGGCAGCAGCGGGCGCAGGAGCAGCAGCAGCCACCGGCGCGGCAGGCTTGGCGCCAGCGGCTGGTTTTGCATCCGGCTTGACGTCGGTCTGGGTTACTGCGTCCTTGGTAGCAGCCTTGTCAGATCCAAATGACCACCAATGCCCGCCTTCGGCATCATTTTGTGGAGTTTGTGCGCAGCCAGTAATAGTGAGGCACAGCGCCAGTGCCAAGGACTTGTTCGATAACATGAGATATCCACAAAATGAGAAAAAACCGGGGGGTCTGGTTGACCCGTTAAACAGACGCTTACAGAACATTAAAGTTACAAAATTTCGTTCAGCGCCTTCTTATAGTTGCCTTTGTAACAAAAAAACGTGAAACAGCAAGCTCTTTACAGACAACCGGCCAATATTCCGACCAACTTCTGTGCACGCGGGTCCATAAGTACGTAAGGCCCCAGTGTATTAGTCACGAAACCGAACGCTACATCATGTTCCGGGTCGGCAAACCCCACCGCCCCCCCAGCCCCAGGATGGCCAAACGCACGTGGGCCAAGGCCGAACGTGGCATTGGGCAAGTGCGGTTGATCCAACATGCAACCCAAACCGAAACGGGTTTGGGTCAATAAGGTTTTATCCGGCCCGACACTGTGTTCGCGGGTCAATTGTTCGAGCATGTCGCTTTCCAGCAAACTACCGTCCAACAATCCGCTATAAAAACCCGCCAGGCTGCGCGCATTACCGTGACCATTTGCCGCTGGCTGCTGCATGCGCCGCCATTCGGGCTTATTAGTGCTGGTCAGAATAGACGGTGGGTTGGCAAATGCACGCGTAGTCATGGCCGCAGGTTCGCGCATCATTACTTGCAGTAATCGTTGCGCGGCCTCATCGCCCATATTGCCTTTGCTGCGCGCTATATGGGCAACACGATAAAACTCTTCATCCGCCAAGCCCACGTGGAAGTCCAGGCCCAATGGCCGCGCAACCCGCGCGACGATCGACTCACCCGGCCCACGCCCGTCGGCACGGCGCAGCAATTCACCGACCAGCCAGCCGTAAGTGATGGCCTCATAGCCATGCCCTTCGCCCGGCGTCCACCACGGAGCTTCGGCCGCCAGGGTGTCGACCATCAGTTGCCAGTCGTACAAGGCTTGGGCCGGCAGCATCTCGCGGATCGCCGGCAGCCCGGCCTGATGGCAGAGCAGCTGGCGCAGCGTGATGGTTTCTTTACCGGCCGCCGCAAACTCGGGCCAATAGTCAGCCACGGGCGCATCGAGTTTCAACTTGCCCTCGGCCACCAATTGCAGGGCGGTGACGGCGGTGAAGGTCTTGGTGCAGGAGAACAGGTTGACCAGGGTGTCGCTGTGCCAGGCTTCAGCACCGTCTTTGTCGGCGGTGCCGGCCCACAGGTCGACGACGGTTTCGCCGCCGATCTGGATACACAGCCCAGCACCACGCTCCTGCGGGTCATCGAACAACGCGGCGAACGCTTCACGTACCGCTTCGAACTGAAGTTCGTAATGACCCTGAATCTGCACCTGACCCGCCTCGGAAACCCTGTAAGAAGTGGCCGTCATTGTTCCAGTCATTAGGGGTTTTGTGAACCCGTCATCGATGAATCAATGGCCGTTTCCAGAGTGACCGCCGGCGTGCCCGGCGCCCTGCCCCGCGCCTTTGCCTGCACTCCCCGACCTGCCGCCTTCGCTCTCACGAACCGCGCTGGCGGCCTTGGCCTTTTGCGCCTCTTTACCCAACTGGTCGACCGCCGCCAGGTTGCTTTTACGCACGCTGTCGACAAAGCCCTGGAACGGCACATCGGTGATGCCGACAAGACCGAAGTGGCCGTTTTCACCGTCCAGCAGACGCCCGGTCACCGGTTGGTCCAAGTACTGGAACCAGTGCACACCGACAATCGACGGCTCAGCCATGGCCTGCTTGAGGAAGTTGTTGTAGGCCACGCCACGGTCTTCTTCCTTGGCCAACTGCGTCACGCCGCCCCAGAACGGGCCACGGTCCGCCGAGCCAAAGTTGAACTCGGTGATCAGCACCGGCTTATCCAAGGCTCGCAGAGCGGCAAAGTCATAACCATCCTGCGGCTTGAGGGTGTACATGTTGAAGCTCAGCACATCGCAATACTGCGCGCAGGACGCCACGGCCTCCGGGGTGCTCACGGCATAACGGCCGCCCAGCAGCAACTGGTTGGGCGCGTGCCATTTCAGCGAATCGGAGATGGTCTTGAAATACGCATCGGCGAAGGTCTTCTGGAAGTATTTAAAGTCAGCTTCGATCTCCGGATGCTCAGGGTTTGGCATCGGCGGCTCGAAGCCTGGGTCTTCCATCAGCTCCCAGCCCGCCAGGTGAATGCCCCAAGCCTTCGACAGGCCGTCTTCATTGCGGTACTTGTCGCGCAGTTGCTTGAGGAATGCGCGCTTGGCCGGTACGTCGGTGGTCATGCGCAGCGTGCCGTAGGCCAAGGCGTAACGGGATTTTGCATCGTCGCCGGGACCGGCCCAGGCCAGCTCGTTGTCGGCAAAGAAGCCGATCAGCCACGGGTCGTCGCGGTGATCGCGAGCAGCAATGGCCACCGCACGTTCAGTGGCCATGGCAAAACGCGGGTCGAACGGGTCGGGCATGCCGCCCCACCAGTCGGTGCCGGTGCTGATGCTGGCGTAGTCACCGACAATCGACAGCGGCAAGGTGTACGGCACGCGGTCGGCGCGGGCCAAATCCTCGTCGCTCCAGTTGCCCACAGTATTGAAACCCCAGGCTTGCAGGCGGTCTAGGGTGTGCGTGACCCAGCGCTTCTGATCAAAACCGTCGGTGCCGTAAGCACGCTGCAGGTTGGCGCCGTAGAAATCGTACCAACGCCCCACATTGAAGCCCCGGCCTTGGTCGGCGCCGTTGCCGCCGCGGTTATCACCACTGCCGTAGTACGTGTCGAACGGCTCGCCGGCCTTGGGCAGCGCGGCAAACATCCACTCGCGACCGGCCACATAGGTCTGGTTGTTGTCCGGCGCCACGGTGTTGACGCCCAAGGAGTAGAACGGATGGCCTTCCGGCGTCACCAAGAACCAGCGACCGTCGCGTTTCTCGGTGCGGAAAAAACCGCTGGCTTCAAACGCCGGGCCTTTGTTCCAGCCGCCGTATTGGTCCAGGGAAGACTTGTCGCGCTCAGCCAGCCAGCCCTTGAGTTGTAGCTGCTCTTTGGCTGCTGCGGCCTTGAGTTGTTCATCGTTGCTGACCTTTTCGGGCCAGCGCGCGCGGGTGGACTGGCCATACGCATCCACCAGTTCGCTGTAGGCCACCTTCAGCACCGGCTCGCTGTCCTGAACCCCGAAGCGTTCCAGCAGGATGCTTTGCGCGGCGTTGGGCTTGACCATCGACAGGGTGACCGACGCCACCTGGCTGCGGTCGATTTCCCCGGCGCTGCCCGCCAGCAATACACGCTGGCCGTCCACGGTGATCGGCATCGGCGGGCCGGCTTTCATGCCTTGGCTCAGCGGGGTGTTGGCTTGCAGCGGTATCAGCAGGGTCTGCGCTGGCCCGGCTGGCAGGTCGATGCGGCTGACCAAGGTTTTACCGTCGGTGCTTTGCACTTTGACGTAGAGGGTCAGCGCCCAGTCCATCGCGCTCTGGATACGCAGGCTCATGGCGCCGGACTGCGACCAGTCCCACACGCCGGTCTGCGGGCTGAGCACCAGGCTCGGCTCAGCCGCCGGGTTGAAGGTGATGCGGCGCAGCACTTCACCTTCAGCAGTTTGTTCGGCGTTGTATTGCGGCAGGCTGGCGTCCAGGGTCGCCACCTTGACCACATCGGCAGGCCGGACGAAATTGAACAGCGTTTGTTGCCCGGCAGGCGCGGCCATCAGGGGCGCAGCGAACAACAAGGCAAAAAGAGCGGGCAGCGTGCGAATCATACGAACAAGGTTCTCCCAAACGGCCGGTGACTGGCCTGATGACATACATCGATAGCAGTGAGATAGACCACGAAGTGGGCGAATTCGCCCACGGCGGCTTAAGAAATTTCGCGCCTGAACGGCGGCAAAGCATTGAGGATGGCTTTGCCATAGCGCTGCGTGACCAAACGGCGGTCGAGCAAGGTGATGGTGCCCCGGTCTTCCTCGGTACGCAGCAAGCGCCCGCAGGCCTGAACCAGCTTCAAGGAAGCATCCGGCACCGAGATCTCCATGAACGGGTTACCGCCACGGGCTTCGATCCATTCGGCCAAAGCCGCCTCGACCGGATCATCCGGCACCGAGAACGGGATCTTGGCGATCACCACGTGCTCACAGTAGGCACCGGGCAAGTCCACGCCTTCGGCGAAACTGGCCAGGCCGAACAGCACGCTGGAATCGCCCCCATCGACGCGCGCCTTGTGCTTGTTCAGGGTTTCCTGCTTGGACAGGTTGCCCTGGATAAACACCTGCTTGCGCCAGTCGCGGTCGAGGCCGTCGAACACGTCCTGCATCTGTTTGCGCGAGGAGAACAGCACCAGGGTGCCCCGCGAGCCTTCAACCAACGCCGGCAGGTCGCGGATGATCGCCGCCGTGTGCGCCGGCGCGTCCCGTGGGTCGGCCTTGAGGTCCGGCACCCGCAGCACACCCGCATCGGCGTGGTGGAACGGGCTCGGCACCACGGCGGTGACGGCTTTTTTCGGCAGGCCGGCACGCATGCGGAAGCGGTCGAAGGTGCCCAGGGCCGTCAGCGTGGCCGAGGTCACCAGGCAACCGTAGGCCACGTTCCACAAGTTGCGGCGCAACATTTCGGCGGCAAGGATCGGGCTGGCGTTAACCTCGATATCAAACAGCGCGCCGCTTTCTGACAAGGTCAGCCAACGCGCCATTGGCGGGTTGTCTTCCGGGTCTTCGACGGTGAAGGCGGTCCACAACTCCCAGTTGCCCTGGGAACGCGACAACAGGCTACCGAACAGCGGATACCATTCTTCAGCCTGGTTGCTGGCGATGCCGATGTTGACCTCGCCGTCCATGCCTTCCTTGAGCAAGTCGGTCAGGCGGGTGAACAGGTCGGTCAGGCGCGAAAAGCCCTTCTTGAGCTCGATGCCCATTTCACGCATGTGCTCGGGGATCAACCCGCCGACAAAGCGGTGACGCGGCCGCTCGCGGCCCTCCACGTCTTCGCCGGGCTTGAAGTCGGCGACCTGTTCGCAGGCGCTGAACATGAACTGCTGCTGGGTCTTGATCTCGCGCGCCAGCTCCGGCACCTGCTCGATCAGCTTGCCCAGGTCGCCGGGCAGCGGGTGCTGGGCCAGCAACTTGGTGAGGTTCTTGGCGGTGGTTTCCAGCCAGTCGGCAGTGGAGCGCAAGCGCGTGTAGTGGGCGAAGTGGCCGATAGCCTTGTCGGGCAGGTGATGGCCTTCGTCGAATACGTAAAGGGTGTCGCGCGGGTCCGGCAGCACGGCGCCGCCGCCCAGGGCCAGGTCAGCCAGGACCATGTCGTGGTTGGTGACGATCACGTCGACCTTGCCCATGCCTTCGCGGGCCTTGTAGAAGGCGCACTGGCCGAAGTTGGGGCAATGGCGGTTGGTGCACTGGCTGTGGTCCGTGGTCAGGCGTGCCCAGTCGGCATCTTCCAGGGCGGTGGGCCAACTGTCGCGGTCGCCGTCCCATTTATTGCCGGCCAGCTTTTCGATCATGCTGGTAAACAGCTTCTGGCTGACTTCATCAACCTCGATCTTGAAGCCTTCTTCTTCGAACAGCGACGCCGTGGCGGTTTGCGCGTGACCTTCCTGCAGCAATACATCGAGCTTGGACAGGCACATGTAGCGGCCACGCCCCTTGGCCAGGGCGAAGGTGAAATTCAAGCCGCTGTTGCGCATCAGGTCAGGCAGGTCTTTGTAGACAATCTGCTCTTGCAGGGCGACGGTGGCGGTGGCGATCACCAGGCGCTTGCCGGCGGCCTTGGCAGTCGGGATCGCGGCCAAGCTGTAGGCCACGGTCTTGCCGGTGCCGGTGCCGGCCTCGACGGCCACGATCGCGGGGTCGCCACTGCGCCGACCTTCGTCGTCGGTGTCGATATCCCCGAGGACTTTGGCGACTTCGGCGATCATCAGGCGTTGGCCGTAGCGCGGTTTCAAGCTCTTGGCTTCGAGAAAACGCGAATAGGCGCCCTGGATCGTGGTTTTAAGTTCAGTGCTGATCATGGATAGTCGGGCGCAAAAAACGCTGGATAAATTTTCAGTGGTTCGGATCGGCCGCTATCATACCCCGCTAATTAATCCCGCGCAGAACGGAGTACCACAATGACCGCGTTTAGCCTCGCTTACACCCTGCATGTATTGGCCGCCCTGGTTTGGGTCGGCGGTATGTTTTTCGCCTGGATGATCCTGCGCCCCGCCGCCATGGCGGCACTTGAGGGCCCTGCCCGGCTCAAGCTGTGGGCGAATGTGTTTCAACGTTTTTTCGTGTGGGTCTGGGTCGCGGTGGCGGTTTTGCCGATCAGCGGCATCGGCCTGCTGCAACTGCGCTTCAGCGGGTTTGAGACCGCGCCGCGCTATGTGCAAGTGATGATGGGCTTGTATCTGGTGATGACGGCGCTGTTTATCCGTATCCAGGCGTTGAAGTTCCCGGAACTGCGCAAGGCGGTGGCGGCTGAGGATTGGCCGACAGGTGCGGCTGCGCTGGGGCAGATTCGCAAGTTGGTGGGGATTAATCTGATTGTTGGGTTGGTGGTGGTGGCGATTGCTTCGGCTCGGCCGATGTTCTGAGGCGATCTTTATTCCGCCATCGCGGGCAAGCCCGGCTCCCACAGGTAATCGCATTTCAATGTGGGAGTCGGGCTTGCCCGCGATGGCGTCAGACCAGGCGACTCAGAGCCGCTGAATAGTCACAGCCCCCGCAGGCCCTGCCGGCCCCGGTTGCCCTTCCAAGCCAGGTCGGCCCTTGTCGCCACCATCGGCGCGATACACCACGCAGCCTTTGGATTGCCCACCTTTACCCGGCTTACCCGCCGTGCCGGCCAAACCGCCGGCCCCGCCATCCACCCAGACTTTGATCTGCTCCGCCGGGAAGCTCTGCGGCAGCTCGACACGCACGGTCGCGCCCGCCGCGCCTGGCAGGCCATCGCCACCGTTATCGCCATTGGCGCCGCGCCCGGCCGAACCCCAGGTGCAGCCCGGGTCCACGCCGTTGGCGCCATCCAGGCCCGCATAACCTTGGGCACCGGCGCCGCCACGGGCATCCACCGACAGCTCTTCGGCGCTCAGGGCATTGATGCGCAAGACCAAATCACGCCCGGCCTTGGCCGGCCGTTCGTGGGTCCCGGGAGCGCCGCGCGAGGTGATCTGGCTGCCATGTTCCAGCTGCGCATTGCGCACCTGCAATTGCAGCGCGGTATTGCCGGGGGCGATGGCGATACGCGCCTCACGCCCCAAATGCAGCTCATCCACCGTGACTTGGCTGATGGTGGCCGGCACCAGCAACGTGCCGTAGTCCGCCACATCCAGGCGTTCGAGCTGCAACACGCTGGTACTGCTGGGCAGGCGCATCAGCGAGTTGGTTTCGACACTGACGCTCTGGGCCAGGGCAATGGGGCTGACCAACAGGGCCAACAGAAAAACCTTACGCATGATTGGCCTCCTTGTTCGTTTCATCAATTGCGGCAGGCGCCGACAGGCCCCGCACATGGAACATCCCCACCAGCAGAATCTGCAAGCGGTCACGCCAAGGGTGGGCACGGTGTTTCAAGCTGCTGTTGAACAACAGCAGTTCCAACAGATGGGTCAGGAACAACAGACTGCCGGCCAGGCTGACCAACAGGTGAAACGGATTGGCGAGCGGCCGGAACAGATTGACCACTACCACGACCCAGAACAGCAACGTCAGAAACTTTCCCAACCCCCAAAACACCTTCATCCCGCATGCCCCTGCCTATTATTCTTTGGGCGCACAGTACCGACTTCTGCAGGCGATTTGCCAGTGAAGGTTGAAAAAACTTGATAAAGGGCTGGTTTGCCTGCGGTTTCGACGAGGATCGCCAGCAATGCCCCTGTGGCTCCCACAGGGGCAAAGGCCGTCAGCGGCTGATTTTGATTTCCACACGGCGGTTCAACGCGCGCCCGTCAGCGGCGTTGTTATCGGCCACCGGCTGGCTTTCGCCCGCACCGACCACCGATACAAAGTTGCTGCGCGGCACGCCCGCGCTAACCAGGTAATCCGTCACCGAGTGCGCGCGTTTTTCCGAGAGTTTCTGGTTATAGGCGTCTTTGCCGACGCTGTCGGTGTGCCCACTGACCCGCAGCTGCGCACTTGGAGCTTCCTGTTTCAGGCGCGTGGCGATGGTGTCGAGCTTGGTTTTGTCCGCCGCCGTGAGCTTGGCCGAGTCGAACTGGAAGTGCACATCGCGGATCACGATGGTTTCTTCCTTGACTACCACCACCTCCTCAACCACGGCCGCCACCGGCACCGGAGGGCAACCGTTCACATCCACCTGCATGCCTTTTGGTGTGCCCGGGCACTTGTCACGGCTGTCCGGTACGCCATCGCCATCTTCGTCGCCATCGCCGTGCACCCAGCAATAGGCGCCAGCCATGCCGCCGATCAGCAGCGCGCCAGCGCCGGCGTACGCCGAACTTTCAGTGGCGCCAATCGCAGCGCCCGTCACACCACCGACTGCGGCACAGGTGGGCCAATCGGTTTTTTGCAAACCTGCGCAACCTGTCAATACTCCGGTTAGCAGAACCAAGGGTAGAGCTGTCCGCATGATGCTCATTTGATTTCTCCTGAGGGGGTCGGCGAGGGCCGACAGGTGGAGTAAAGACGGCTCTTTTCATCTGCGCCACTGCGCCGCACCCCCGTATTTATTGAGGTTGGCCGTTCACGCAGGACTTTTCGCCGCCGCCCGCTCTAGGCCCGCAGGCTCAGCCGCGCTAGTCTCTAGGGTCCTGATGTGAGGATCTCTGATGATCGCTGGTATTTCTTCCCGTACGCCACAGCAAGCGCTGGCCGCTTTGCTGGATCTGCACCAGCCCAAACGCCTGTTGCTGTTGGGCGCCAGCCAGTTTCCGGCGCTGGAGGCGTTTCAAGCCGAGCACCCGGGCACCGTTGTCGCCATCGCTGCGCCCGGGCCATTGCCGGCAGAGCTGGCGGCGCAGCGTTTTGACTTGGCGCTGGTGGTCGATTGCCTGGAGCACCTGTCAAAACCGCAAGGCCTGACCTTGCTCGGCGGCATTCGCAACCTCAATGCCAGCCGCATTGCGGTGCTGGCCGATCTGGGCGCCTGCGGCTGGAAGGACACCGACTTCTTCTCCCTGGCCCTGCAGGCCGGCGAACGGTTCCAGCGCGATGATCAGGTTCTGACGCTGTTTACCTATGATCTGCTTGACTATAAACAGGTGCCGGACTGGCTCAACGCCCGCTTTTGGGCCAACCCGGAAAACTTCGGAAAGTATTGGTGGTAACCATGAGTACATCCATTTGCCCCTGTGGCAGCGGCAATCTGCTGGAGGCCTGCTGCGGCCATTATCACGCCGGCCACCCGGCGCCCTGCGCCACCGCGCTGATGCGCTCGCGCTACAGTGCCTATGTGCTGGGGCTGGTGGACTATCTGGTCGCCACCACGTTGCCCGCGCAACAAGCCGGCCTGGACCGCGTCGCCATCGGCACCTGGAGTGCCCAGAGCACCTGGCTCGGCCTTGAAGTGGAAAGCTCCGAGGTGTTTGGCGGCCAGCCGGAGCATGCCTTTGTGACCTTTACCGCGCGCTGGCACGACAGCACCGGCGAACACAGCCACCGTGAGCAGTCGTCTTTCGTACAGAATGAGGGGCGCTGGTACTTCATCGACCCGACGGTGGAGGTGAAGGCCGGGCGCAATGATGTATGTTTGTGTGGCAGTGGGCAGAAATTCAAGAAGTGCTGCTCCAGCTACCTCTAACCACCACAGGACTCACGCCATGCTTCGGATTTACAGCTTGATGCTGGCGTTAACCCTGGGCCTGAGCGGTTGCGCCTCGTGGTTCGCAGACGATGCGCCCGCGCCCCATGTATCGCTGGTGAAAGTCGAAGTGGTGCGGGCCAAGTTACTGGAGCAGAAATTCAAGCTGTACTTTCGCGTCGACAACCGCGACGACGCCGACCTCACAGTGCGCGGCCTGATCTACAAGGTCAGCCTGGACGATTTTGTGCTGACCGAAGGCGAGTCCAACGAATGGCTGACCGTGCCACCGCGCGGCCACGCTTTTTTCAGGGTGACGGTGCGCACCAACCTTTGGCCGCAGATACGCGATGTAGTGCAGATGCTGAAGAATCCGAGCAAGCCCGTGCCCTATCGCCTGGAGGGCGAGCTGAAAACCGGATTATTCATCGGTAATGACGTGCAGGTGGCCCACAATGGCGAGATAATCCCCGGCGATTTTATTCCGGAGCGACATCGATGACTCAGCAACCCCATGTCCATGGTCCTGACTGCAACCACGATCACGATCATCATGATCACGACCACGGCCATGTCCACGGCCCGAACTGCGGCCACGCTCACCAAGAGCCGGTGCGCAATGCGTTGAAGGACGTTGGCCGCAACGATCCTTGCCCGTGCGGCAGTGAAAAGAAATTCAAGAAGTGCCACGGGGCATAAGCCGCGCTGAAGATCCAAATGTGGGAGCGCCGCTCCCACATTGATTTGCGCAAGACTTAAGTTCTCACGCTTAACCCAAAACTCCTGCTTGCGTCGTTTCGCCGCGCTCACTAACGTAGCGCCTTTAATGACGCTACCCCCCGCAGGAGCTTTGCCATGGCCTCGCCAGCCCTCTCACATTTTCTTCCCCGGTTCGGCGTTGCCGCGGCAGTGGCCAGTGCATTAAGCCTGGCCGGTTGCCAGCTCCAGAGCACCCAGGACACCCTGCCGCCCGTTGCCGGCGTGCAGCCGATCAAAGGCCTGGCCCAGAATGTATCGGTACGCCGCAATGCCCAGGGCATGCCACTGATCGAAAGCAACACCTTCCATGACGCGCTGTTCAGCCTCGGTTATGTACACGCCAGCGACCGCATCACGCAGATGGTCACCTTGCGCCTCTTGGCCCAGGGCCGTCTGGCGGAAATGTCCGGGCCGCAAGTGCTGGACGTCGACCGCTTCATGCGTGCCGTCAACCTGAAAAAAAGCGCCGGCGAGCTGTATAACGCCTCGTCGCCGCGCCTCAAGCGCTTCTTTGAAGTGTATGCCCGTGGCGTCAACGCCTACCTGTTCCGCTACCGCGACAAGCTGCCGCCGGACCTGGCCCAGACCGGCTACAAGCCTGAGTACTGGAAGCCGGAAGATTCGGCGCTGTTGTTCTGCCTGCTGAATTTCAGCGAGTCGAGCAACCTGCAGGAAGAACTCTCGTCGCTGGTGCTGGCGCAGAAAGTCGGGGTCGACAAGCTCGCCTGGCTCACCCCTAGCGCGCCGGATGAGCCGATCCCACTGGCCGAAACCGACAAGCTCAAGGGCGTGAACCTGGGGCAGATCACCGGCCTCGCCGGGTTGGACGCCGTCGGCCAGCAACTCAACAGCCTTAATGCACTGGCGGTGACGACCTCGAGTAACTGGGCGATCGGCCCACAACGCAGCCGCAGCGGCAAAAGCCTGCTGGCCAGCGACCTTGCCGCCCAGCCGCAAGCGCCGTCGCCGTGGAGCTACGTGCAGATTCGCGCACCGAAATACCAAGCGGTCGGCGCCTCGATTGCCGGCCTGCCGACCCTGTTGTCCGGCTTCAACGGCAAAGTGGCGTGGAGCATGAGTGCGGTCAAAGGCGACACCCAGGACCTGTTCCTGGAAAAGGTCAAACGCCAAGGCAGCGCGTTGTACTACGAGAACAACGGCAAATGGCTACCGGCCACCGTGCGTAACGAAACCTTCTTCGCCAAGGGCCAGCGGCCACTGCGCGAAGTGGTATACGAAACCCGCCACGGCGCCCTGCTCAACAGCAGCCAGGCCCTGAACACCGGTTTCGGCCTGGCCCTGCAAACCGCCGACTTCAAGGACGACAAGAGCCTGGATGCGTTCTTCGACCTGTCCCGTGCGCAAAACGCCGGCAAGGCCTCGGACGCAACCCGGGAAATCCGCGCGATTGCCCTGAACATGATCTTCGCCGACGCCAGCAACATCGGCTGGCAAGTCACCGGCCGCTTCCCCAACCGCCGCGAAGGCGAAGGCCTGCTGCCCTCGCCGGGCTGGGACACACGCTTTGACTGGGACGGTTACGCCGACGCGATGCTGCACCCGTATGATCAGGACCCGGCCCAAGGCTGGATCGGCACCGCCAACCAGCGCACCGCGCCGCGCGGCTATGGCATGCAGTTGTCCAACTCCTGGGATGCGCCGGAGCGCAGCGAGCGCCTGGCGCAACTGGCCAATGCCGGCAAGCATGACAGCCGCAGCATGATCGCCATGCAATACGACCAGACCACCACGTTCGCCGCCAAGCTCAAGACTATGTTCCAGGCGCCGGGTATGGCTCAGCCGTTGAAACAGGCGATTGATGCACTGCCGGCGGCCGACGCGACCAAGGCCCGCGAGGCGCTGAACCGCCTAATGGCGTTTGATGGGCGCCTGGCGCCGACTTCCGCCGACGCGGCGATCTACGAGCTGTTCCTCCAGGAAAGCACGAAGCAGATCTTCCTCGACGAACTCGGCCCGGAAAACAGCGCCAGCTGGAAAGCCTTTATCAGCAACGCCAACCTGTCCTACTCCGCCAACGCCGACCACCTGCTGGGCCGCGAAGACAGCCCGTTCTGGGACGACGCGCGCACCGCGCAGAAAGAAGACAAACCGGCGATCCTGGCCCGCAGCCTGGCTGCCGCAATCACAGCTGGCGACAGTCAGTTAGGTGGCGACCACAAGGCTTGGCAGTGGGGCAAACTGCACAGCACCACCTGGAAAAACACCAACGGCCAGGTGATTCGCGGCCCGCTGGCCAGTGGCGGCGACCACAACACCTTGAACCCGGCGCCGTACAGTTGGGGCCAGGACTTCAACACCACCCAGGTGCCGGCGCTGCGCATGATTGTCGACTTCGGCCAGGTGGAACCGATGATAGGCCAGGGCGGCATCGGCCAATCCGGCAACCCGGCCAGCCCGAACTATGCGAACGGCATCGATGCGTCGCTCAAGGCGCAATACCTGAGCTTCCCGATGCAGCCGCAGAATTTTGAGAAGGTGTATGGGAAGACTCGGTTGACCCTCACTCCCGGCAAGTAATGATCGTTCCCACGCTCTGCGTGGCAATGCCTCCTGTGACGCTCCGCGTCACGCCATAAAAAAGCGGACGCAGAGCGTCCAGGGCTGCATTCCCACGCTCTGCGTGGGAACGATCCCACTGCATGCATTCCGATAGAACTTCTGTGCTGCGCCTCTCCTCCTATTTGATAAGCCCATTGCCCCGGCACGCCCATGGACCTTGTCATTGCCCGGCCCGAAGGCCTCTACTGCCCCGCGGGAGATTTTTACATCGACCCCTGGCGCCCGGTGGAACGCTCAGTCATTACCCACGCCCACGGCGACCACGCCCGCACCGGCAACCAGCATTACCTGGCCGCCGCGCCCGGCGAAGGCATCCTGCGCTCGCGCCTGGGCCAGGACATCAACCTGCAAACCCTGGCCTATGGCGAAAAACTCGTGCACCACGGCGTGACCCTGAGTTTTCACCCTGCCGGGCATGTACTGGGCTCAGCCCAGGTGCGCCTGGAATATCAGGGCGAAGTCTGGGTCGCGTCCGGCGACTACAAGGTCGAACCCGACGGCACCTGCGCGCCGTTCGAACCCGTGCGTTGCCACACCTTTATCACCGAATCCACCTTTGGCCTGCCGATCTACCGCTGGCAGCCCCAAGCGCAGATCTTCGCCGGGATCAATGACTGGTGGCAGGCCAATAGTGCCGCCGGCAAGGCCAGCGTGTTGTTCTGTTATTCGTTCGGCAAAGCCCAGCGCATCCTGCATGGTATCGACGCCAGCATCGGCCCGATCCTCAGCCATGGCGCGGTCGAACCCTTGAACCGTGTGTACCGCGAGGCCGGGGTGTATATCCCCGAAACCCTCTACGCCGGCGACTTCAAAAAGACCGACCCGTTACTGCGCCAAGCGCTGATCATCGCCCCGCCGTCCGCGGGCGGAAGCAGTTGGATCAAGCGCTTCGGCGACTACAGCGACGCCTTCGCCAGTGGCTGGATGCGCCTGCGCGGCACACGGCGGCGGCGCGGTGTGGACCGCGGCTTTGTGCTATCGGACCACGCCGACTGGCCGGGGCTACTGTGGGCCATCGAACACACCGGCGCCGAACGGGTGATGGTCACCCACGGGTCTGTCGGCGTATTGGTGCGCCACCTGCGGGAAAAAGGCCTGGATGCCCAGGGCTTCAGCACCGAATACGGCGATGACGAAGAAGAGGCCACGGCATGAAAGCCTTCGCCGAGTTGTATGCCAACCTCGACGCCACCACGTCCAGCAATGCCAAGCTCGCGGCGCTGCAAGCCTACTTTCGCCAAGCCCCGCCTGAAGATGCCGCATGGGCGGTTTACTTTCTGTCCGGCGGGCGGCCTCGGCAACTGGTGCCCACGCGCCTGCTTAGGGACATGGCCACCGAAGCATCGGGCATCGAACCGTGGTTGTTCGAAGAGAGCTACCAGTCGGTGGGTGACCTAGCCGAAACCATTTCCTTGCTGCTGCCGGAATCCACTTACACCTCGCAGGACGGCCTGGCGGTGTGGCTGGAAGAAAAACTCCTGCCCCTGCGTGGTTTGCCGCCGCTGGAATTGGCCGAGCGCCTACCCGCGTTATGGGCACAATTGGATCAGCCGAGCCTGATGGTGTGCATCAAGTTGATCACCGGCAGCTTTCGCGTGGGCGTGTCCAAACTGCTGGTGACCCGCGCCCTCGCGGCCATGGCTGACCTGGACAGTAAACGCGTTGCCCAGCGGCTGGTGGGCTACACCGACTTGTCCAATCGTCCTACGGCAGAGGGCTACCTCAAGCTGATCGCCGCCGAATCGTCCGACGAGCATGCGCAACGCGGCGGGCAGCCTTATCCGTTTTTTCTCGCCCATGGCCTGTCGCAACCGGTGGAGCAATTCGACGCCCTGCTCGGTTCGCCCGCCGACTGGCAGGTGGAATGGAAGTGGGATGGCATTCGCGCGCAACTGGTCAAGCGTGAGGGCCGGCTGTGGGTTTGGTCCCGGGGTGAAGAGCTGGTTACTGAACGTTTCCCGGAACTGCACAGCCTGGTCAGCGGCTTGCCGGACGGCACAGTCATCGACGGCGAAATCGTGGTGTGGAAGGCGTCGGTGCAACCCTTCGCCCTGCTGCAGCAGCGGATTGGCCGTAAGACCCTGAGCAAAAAAATCCTCGAGGACGCGCCCGTCGCCGTCCTGGCCTACGACCTGTTGGAACATCAGGGCGCCGACTGGCGCAACCGCACCCAGGCCGAGCGCCGCGCCCAGCTTGAGCAGGTGATTGCTCAGTGCAAGCAGCCGGTGCTGCTGCCATCACCGTTGCTGACGGGCACGAGTTGGGCCGACCTGGCCCAGCAACGTGAAGACTCTCGCCGCCTCGGCGTGGAAGGCATGATGCTCAAGGCCAAGGATGGCCTGTACGGCGTGGGCCGCACCAAGGACATGGGCGTGTGGTGGAAATGGAAAGTCGAGCCGTTCAGCGTCGATGCGGTGTTGATCTACGCCCAGCGCGGCCATGGTCGCCGCGCCAGCTTATATAGCGACTACACCTTTGCGGTGTGGGACGGCCCGCCAGGCACGGAGCGCACGTTAGTGCCATTCGCCAAGGCCTATTCAGGGCTGACCGACGAGGAAATGCGCAAGGTTGACGCTATCGTGCGCAAAACCACGGTAGAGAAATTCGGCCCGGTCAGCAGCGTGACGCCGAGCATGGTGTTTGAACTGGGGTTTGAAGGGATTGCCCTGTCCAAGCGGCATAAGAGCGGAATTGCGGTGCGGTTTCCCAGGATGTTGCGGTGGCGGCAGGATAAGGCGGTGGATGACGCTGACAACCTAGGAACTTTGCAAGATCTATTGGCCTGACTGGTCACTTACAAACCATGCAAAACCATGTGGGAGCCGGGCTTGCCCGCGATGGCGGTGGGTCAGGTAAATAGATTGGGCCTGATCCACCGCCATCGCAGGCAAGCCAGCTCCCACATTTTGATCTGCGTCAGATCCAAAATGGTGCACTGAAAAATCAACGCCCATTTTCGGGCATCTCCTACACTCAGATCTCCCTTATCCCACCTTTTAAAAAGCTCATTCGGAACTACATTCGGAACTATGGTGCAGAAATTGCTACTTGTGATCCGTCTGACACCGTTCAGTAACAGTCCTAAACGCGCCACAAGCGCTTATCTTGGTTTCCAGGGATTACATAATGAAAAAAGCATTGCTGACCCTTTCTGCACTGGCTCTGTGCATGGCTGCTGGTGTTGCGACAGCCAAGGAATACAAGGAATTGCGTTTTGGTGTCGATCCTTCCTACGCGCCGTTCGAATCCAAGGCCGCCGATGGCAGCCTGGTGGGCTTCGATATCGACCTGGGCAATGCGATCTGCGCCGAGCTGAAGGTTAAGTGCAAGTGGGTTGAAAGTGATTTCGACGGCATGATTCCAGGCCTCAACGCCAACAAGTTCGACGGCGTGATTTCCTCGATGACAGTGACCGAAGCCCGTGAAAAGGCGATCGACTTCTCCAGCGAGCTGTTCTCCGGCCCAACTTCCCTGGTGTTCAAAAAAGGCGCGAACTACTCCACGCCTGAGTCCCTCAAGGGCAAATCGGTAGGCTACGAGCAAGGCACTATTCAGGAAGCCTACGCCAAGGCGGTACTGGACAAGGCCGGTGTGACCACCAAAGCCTACGCCAACCAGGATCAGGTGTATGCCGATCTGACGTCCGGCCGTCTCGACGCTTCGGTGCAGGACATGCTGCAAGCCGAACTGGGCTTTTTGAAGTCGCCGGCAGGCGCTGACTACGAAGTCAGCAAGGCCATCGACGACCCATTGCTGCCGTCCAAAACGGCGGTCGGTATCAAACAAGGTAACAAAGACCTCAAGGCCTTACTCGATAAAGGTATCAAAGCGTTACACGATGATGGCACCTACGCCACTATCCAGAAGAAACACTTCGGCGATCTGAACCTGTACAGCGGTAAATAACACCCTGGCGCCCACCTGTTTCAGGTGGGCGCTTTTTTATCGCCATAGGTCCTGAATTCATGTTTGAAGATCTTTTGCAAACCCTGGGGCTGAGTGCCTTCAGTTTGAAGGGGTTCGGCCCGCTGTTGCTGCAAGGTACGTGGATGACCGTGAAACTGTCGGTCGCCTCCCTGGCCGTCAGCGTCCTGCTGGGCCTGATCGGCGCCAGCGCGAAACTGTCCAGCGTCAGCCTGATCCGCATCCCCGCCCAGCTCTACACCACCTTGATTCGCGGCGTGCCCGACCTGGTGCTGATGTTGCTGATTTTCTACAGCCTGCAAATCTGGTTGACCGGTTTTACCGACTTTATGGAATGGGACTACATCGAGATCGACCCATTCAGCGCCGGGGTCATCACCCTGGGCTTCATTTACGGTGCCTACTTCACCGAGACCTTTCGCGGCGCGATCCTCGCGGTGCCGCGTGGCCAGTTGGAAGCGGCGACCGCCTACGGGCTCAAGCGCGGGCAACGGTTTCGCTACGTGACCTTCCCGCAGATGATGCGCTTTGCCCTGCCGGGCATCGGCAATAACTGGATGGTGATGCTCAAGGCCACGGCGCTGGTGTCGATCATCGGTCTCGCGGACCTGGTCAAGGCGGCTCAGGATGCCGGCAAGAGCACCTATCAACTGTTCTATTTCCTGGTCATCGCAGCGTTTATCTACCTGCTGATCACCAGCGCCTCCAACTTCGTCCTGCGTCGGCTTGAACGTCGCTACTCCGCTGGGTCCCGGGAGGCCGTGCGATGATCGAACTTGTGCAGCAATACTGGCGCCCCTTCCTTTATAGCGACGGCCAAAACATCACCGGGCTGGCGATGACCCTGTGGCTGCTCAGCGCCTCGCTGGTGATTGGTTTTCTGGTGTCGATCCCGCTGTCCATCGCCCGCGTTTCGCGCAAGCGCTACATACGCTGGCCGGTGCAGTTCTACACCTACCTGTTTCGGGGTACGCCGCTGTATATCCAACTGCTGATCTGCTACACCGGGATCTACAGCATTGCGGCCGTGCGTGCGCAACCGGTGCTGGATGCGTTCTTTCGTGATGCGATGAACTGCACCATCCTCGCCTTCGCCCTGAACACCTGCGCCTACACCACCGAGATTTTTGCCGGCTCGATCCGCAGCATGGCCCACGGTGAAGTCGAAGCGGCCAAGGCCTACGGCTTAAGCGGCTGGAAGCTGTACGCCTATGTGATCATGCCGTCGGCCCTGCGCCGCTCGTTGCCGTACTACAGCAATGAAGTGATCCTGATGCTGCACTCGACCACCGTGGCGTTTACCGCGACGGTGCCGGACATTCTCAAGGTAGCGCGGGATGCTAACTCGGCTACCTACATGACCTTTCAATCATTCGGCATCGCTGCGCTGATCTACCTGACTGTGACCTTTGCCCTGGTGGGGCTGTTTCGTCTGGCGGAGCGCCGTTGGCTGGCCTTTCTCGGGCCGAGCCACTAAGGAGTCGTTATGCGTCATCAGGTACATGAGCTGATCGCGCCGGTGCCCGGCACGGCGCGGCAGATTCACAGTTTCCACTTCGGCCCGGAACAGGCTGAAGGCAAGATCTACATCCAGTCATCGCTGCATGCCGACGAACTGCCGGGCATGCTGGTGGCCTGGCACCTCAAGGTGCGCCTGGCTGAGTTGGCGGCGGCCGGAAGGCTGCTGAGCGAAATCGTGTTGGTGCCCATTGCCAACCCGGTGGGCTTGGAACAGGTGTTGATGGACATTGCGCTGGGCCGCTACGAGCTGGAAAGCGGGCAGAACTTCAATCGCCTGTTTGTCGACCTCAGTGAGCAAGTCGGTGACCAAGTCGAATATTTGCTGGGCAATGATCCCCAGCACAACGCGCGTCTGATTCGCGCCGCCTTGGCCACGGCCTTGGCCGCGCAAACCGCCGACACCCAGCTGCAATCCCAGCGCCTGGTACTGCAACGCCTGGCCTGCGACGCCGACATGGTGCTGGACCTGCATTGCGACTTCGAAGCCGTGGCGCACCTGTACACCACGCCCCAGGCGTGGCCACAGGTGGAGCCGCTGGCGCGCTATATCGGCTCGGAAGCCAACTTGCTCGCCACCGATTCCGGCGGGCAGTCCTTCGATGAGTGTTTCACCCTGGTGTGGTGGCAGTTGCAACAACGCTTCGGCGAGCGCTTCCCGATTCCCCTGGGCAGCTTTTCGGTGACCGTCGAACTGCGTGGCCAGGGCGACGTCAATCACGGCCTCGCCAGCCTCGACTGCCAGGCGATCATCGACTACCTGATCCGCTTCGGCGCGATTGCCGGCGACGTCGCGCCACTGCCCGAGCTGCCCTACCCGGCCACCCCGTTGGCAGGCGTGGAACCTGTGACCACGCCAGTCGGCGGTTTGCTGGTGTTCAGCGCCCTGCCGGGTGAATACCTGGAAGCCGGGCAATTGATCGCCGAAATCATCGACCCCATTACCGACCGCGTAACGCCCGTGCACTGTAAAAACGCCGGCCTACTTTACGCCCGTTCGCTGCGCCGCATGGCCACTGCCGGGATGGTCATCAGCCATGTCGCCGGTACTGAAGCCTACCGCAGCGGCTACCTACTTTCGCCTTGAGGATGCACGCCCCATGTACAAATTGACCGTTGAAGGCCTGCATAAAAGCTATGGCGACAATGAAGTGCTCAAAGGTGTCTCGCTCAAGGCCAAGACCGGCGACGTGATCAGCCTGATCGGCGCCAGCGGCTCGGGCAAAAGCACCTTTTTGCGCTGCATCAACTTCCTGGAAACCCCCAACGACGGCGCAATGACCCTCGACGGCCAGCAGATCCGCATGGTCAGCGACCGCCACGGCATGCGCGTGGCCGACGACGCCGAGTTGCAACGCCTGCGCACACGGTTGGCGATGGTGTTCCAGCATTTCAACCTGTGGAGCCACATGAACGTGCTGGAAAACATCACCATGGCCCCGCGCCGGGTGCTGGGTTGCAGCAAGAAAGACGCCGAAGACCGCGCCCGTCGCTACCTGGACAAGGTAGGTTTGCCGGCACGCGTGGCCGATCAGTACCCGGCATTCCTCTCCGGTGGCCAGCAGCAACGGGTGGCTATCGCCCGCGCCCTGGCCATGGAACCGGAGGTGATGCTGTTCGACGAACCGACCTCGGCCCTCGACCCGGAGCTGGTCGGTGAGGTGTTGAAGGTGATCCAGGGGCTGGCCGAGGAAGGCCGCACCATGATCATGGTCACCCACGAAATGAGCTTTGCGCGCAAGGTGTCGAGCCAGGTGCTGTTCCTGCACAAAGGCCTGGTGGAAGAGCAAGGTGCGCCTGCCGATGTGCTGGGCAATCCAAAGAGCGAGCGCCTGCAGCAGTTCTTGAGCGGCAATTTGAAGTAAACCTTTGCGGCGCCTGGAGGGTCTCTGGAAGAGAGCCCCCAGAGCGTCAGCCACCGCATGGCAAAACCCTTCGACTTCGCCAAACACTGGTTTGCCGCCAAAGGCTGGAAACCGTTCGCCTTTCAGAAAGCCGTGTGGGCGGCGGTCAAGCAGGGCCAGTCAGGCTTGCTGCATGCCAGCACCGGCGCGGGTAAAACCTATGCACTGTGGTTTGCTGCCCTCAATCGCTTCGCCATCACCCGCCCACCCACCACCGATAAACGTAAAGCACCGGCTGCGTCGCTGACGGTGCTGTGGATCACGCCGATGCGTGCGCTGGCCGCCGACACCGCACGCGCCCTTGAAGCGCCGCTGGCGGCCTTGCAGATTCCCTGGAGCGTCGGCCTGCGCACCGGCGACACCAGCAGCAGCGAACGCGCACGCCAAACCCGCCGCCAGCCCACTGCGCTGGTCACCACGCCGGAAAGTCTTACGTTGATGCTGGCGCGTGCCGACAGCGAGACGAGCCATGCGCACGTGCGCATGGTGATCGTGGATGAATGGCATGAACTGATCGGCAATAAACGTGGCGTCCAACTGCAGCTGGCGCTGGCGCGACTGCGGCGTTGCCATCCGGAGCTGATGGTGTGGGGGATTTCCGCGACGCTGGGCAATCAATCCCACGCCTTGGAGGTTTTGGTCCCACAAGGCGGCGGGATCAATGTGCAGGGGCAAACAGCCAAAAAGTTGCACGTGGATACGTTGTTGCCGCCCGCCACCGAGCGCTTTCCTTGGGCCGGGCACATCGGTTTGAAAATGTTGCCGCAGGTGGTGGCCGAAGTGGATGCCAGCAGCAGTTGCCTGGTGTTTACCAATACGCGGGCGCAGTCGGAGATTTGGTATCAGGCGTTGCTCGAAGCCCGTCCGGACTGGGCGGGGTTGATTGCTTTGCATCATGGCTCACTCTCGCGGGAGACGCGCGACTGGGTGGAGCGGGCCCTGAAAGACGGTCAGCTAAAAGCCGTGGTGTGCACCTCCAGCCTGGATCTGGGTGTGGACTTCCTGCCGGTGGAGCGCGTCTTGCAGATTGGCTCGGCGAAAGGTGTGGCGCGCCTGATGCAGCGCGCCGGGCGCTCCGGCCATGCGCCGGGGCGGCCGTCGCGGGTGACGCTGGTGCCCACCCACAGTCTGGAGTTGGTGGAGGCCGCCGCCGCCCAGGATGCGATTGCGCAGCGACGCATCGAAACCCGTGAATCGCCTTACAAACCGCTGGATGTGCTCGTACAGCACTTGGTGAGCATGGCGCTGGGCGGCGGTTTCACGCCGGATGCGCTGCTGGCGGAAGTGCGCGGCGCCTGGGCGTATCGCGACCTCACGCAGGCGGATTGGGCCTGGGCGCTAGGGTTTGTGCGTCATGGCGGGCTGTCGCTGACGGCTTACCCGGATTATCGCCGGGTAGAGCCCGATGAGCAGGGCATCTGGCGCGTGCCGGATGCGCGGTTGGCCCGCCGCCATCGCATGAGCGTGGGCACTATCGTCAGTGATGCGAGTATTGCGCTGAAATTCTGGAGCAAGGGCGGCGGCGGCAAGAACTTGGGCAGCGTCGAGGAAGGCTTTATCGCACGGCTCAAACCCGGCGATGGCTTCCTGTTTGCCGGGCGTTTGCTGGAGCTGGTGCGCGTGGAAAACATGACCGCTTATGTGCGCCGCAGCACCGCGAAGAAAGCCGCTGTGCCGCGCTGGAATGGCGGGCGCATGCCGCTTTCCAACGAGCTGGCCCAGGCCGTAGTCGAGCGCTTTGACGCGGCGGCACACGGGCACTTCGATGGCCCGGAGATGCGGGCGGTGCAACCCTTGCTGCAAACCCAGCTGCGCTGGTCCGGCTTGCCGACGCGTGCGCATCTGCTGGCCGAAGCCCTCAAGTCGCGGGAGGGCTGGCACCTGTTTCTTTACCCGTTCGCCGGGCGCCAGGTGCATCTGGGGTTGGCGAGCCTGCTGGCGTGGCGGGTCAGCCAACAGCAGCCGGTGACCTTTTCAATTGCCGTGAATGATTACGGGCTGGAACTGTTGAGCGCCACGCCGGTGGATTGGCCACTGTTGCTGAACGCGGCGTTGCTGAGCCCGCAAAATTTGCTGACCGACGTCGCGGCCAGCCTGAACGCCGGAGAACTGGCCCTGCGCCGCTTTCGCGAAATCGCCCGCATCGCCGGGTTGGTGTTCCCCGGCTACCCCGGCGCGCCGAAAAGCACGCGGCAGGTGCAGGCTTCCAGCGGTTTGTTCTTCGAAGTGTTCAAACAATATGACCCGCAGAACCTGTTGCTGACCCAAGCTGGGGAAGAAGTCCTGCGTGATGAGTTGGACATTCGTCGGCTGGAACAGACATTGCGCCATCTGGCGGTGCTGCAATTGGACCTGCATGTGATCGAACGGCCTACACCCCTGGCCTTCCCGCTGCTGGTCGAGCGAATGCGCGAGAGCATGAGTTCGGAAAAACTCTCGGAGCGCATTGCGCGGATGGTCAAGGACCTGGAAAAAGTCGCGGATAACGGGAAACGCTGATGCATTGTTCAGTGACGCTTGAGGGAGAAGAGCTTTGGCTGCTGGCGGATAAGGCCATGTTCTGGCCCGCTCGCCAGTGCCTGCTGATTGCCGACGCGCACTTTGGCAAAGCGTCTGCCTATCGCAGCCTGGGGCAACCGGTGCCACAAGGCACCACCACTGAAAACCTGCTGCGCCTGGACCGGCTGTTATCGGCCTTACCGTGCGCGCAGGTGATTTTTCTCGGCGACTTCCTGCACGGCCCGGGATCGCACGCCAGCGGCACCCTGAGCGCCTTGAGGGGCTGGCGTGAGCGCAATCCCAAGGTAGCCATGACGTTGATTCGCGGCAATCACGATAAACGCGCAGGCGACCCGCCTGCCGACTTGAGGATTGAGGTGCTCCCCGAGCCGCTGCTGATGGGGCCGTTTGCCCTGCAGCACGAACCGGATGCCCATGCCAGCCACCACGTGCTGGCGGGGCATGTGCACCCGGTGTTTCGCTTGCGCGGCAAGGGCCGCCAGAGTTTGCGCCTGCCGTGCTTTCAGCTGGGGTCGCGGATCAGCCTGTTGCCGGCATTTGGCGCGTTTACCGGGGGGTATTCAGTGGAGCAGAGCAACGATCGGCGGATCTTTGTGATCGGCGACGAGCAAGTATGGCCGGTGCGCTGAAAAGCCGGCCATGTCTCTTGCCCTGACTGATCAGGCGACAGGCGCGGGTGGCGGCTCATCCGGAAGGGTTGGCTCACCGGGCTCGGTGGGCTGTTGGGGCCAATCTTCGTCAGGCTGGCCGGGAATGCCACCTGCAAAGGCCGGATCAGCCATCAGGGACCAGGCCAGAACACCAATCTGGTTGGGTTCAAGCCGGGCGAGTTCGGCGCTGATTCGCGGGTCGATCTTCATAAAGTACTCCTCAAGCGTGGCTCGGTGCGTTTTGCACGCACCGAGGCAGTACACCCAATAGAGTCACTTCCCGCAGACTAATTCCCTTTACGTGTAAGACCTTTCGATCAAGCGCGTGGGAGTGTGACGCCGCGCTGGCCCTGGTACTTGCCGGCGCGGTCTTTATAGGACACTTCACAGGCCTCGTCGGACTGCAGGAACAGCATCTGTGCCACGCCTTCGTTGGCGTAGATCTTCGCCGGCAACGTGGTGGTGTTGGAGAACTCCAGGGTCACGTGGCCTTCCCACTCCGGCTCAAGCGGCGTCACGTTGACGATGATGCCGCAGCGCGCGTAGGTGCTTTTACCCAGGCAGATGGTCAGCACATCGCGGGGAATGCGGAAGAACTCCACGGTGCGCGCCAGGGCGAAGGAGTTTGGCGGGATGATGCACACGTCGCTCTTAACGTCGACGAAGCTCTTTTCGTCGAAGTTTTTAGGATCGACGATCGCCGAATTGATGTTGGTGAACACCTTGAATTCATCGGCGCAACGCACGTCGTAGCCGTAGCTGGAAACGCCGTAGGAAATCACGCGCTCATCGCCTTCGCCACGAATCTGGCGTTCAACGAACGGTTCGATCATGCCGTGCTCTTGCGCCATGCGGCGAATCCACTTGTCCGATTTGATGCTCATGGCGGGTGTCCTGAATAGCGAGGTGGAAAAATTCTGTTGGGCATCTTACCGGGGCCGGCGTTGGGGTTCAAAGGGCGCCGGGGTTTTCTTGACGAATGCACTGCCTGCTATAGGCCGTAGCCAGTGGGGCCGGGGCTCACATAGCAGCCATCAGGGACTGTAAATACCACCGCCAGTCACGAATTTAGAGAAACCTTGGGAAATACCATTGGCACGTTCCGGAAAAAGGGTTAAGGTGGCGCCACTGTGCTGCTTGTGTCACTGAGAATCTCTACACGATATGTTGAATTTCGATCCAACCATCTCCAAGAATTTTTCCTGCTCTTTGCACTCAGTCTCGGCCAGGGCTTTTCCTGAGTCGCAGTTAACTTTGTCCAAGGAGATACACCATGTCTAATCGCCAAACTGGTACCGTTAAGTGGTTCAACGATGAAAAAGGCTTCGGCTTCATCACTCCACAATCCGGTGACGACCTGTTCGTTCACTTCAAAGCTATCCAATCCGACGGCTTCAAAAGCCTGAAAGAAGGCCAACAGGTTTCTTTCATCGCTACCCGCGGTCAGAAAGGCATGCAAGCTGAAGAAGTTCAAGTTATCTAACTTGTACTGACTTAGTCGAAAAAACCCCGCCCTTAAAAGCGGGGTTTTTTTATGCCTGGGATTTAGCGCTACGCCAAGGGAATAGGCGATCGCTCCTACGCTCTGCGTGGGAACGCAGCCAAGGACGCTCTGCATCCCAAAGCGTGACGCAGAGCGTCACAGAGGCGTTCCCACGCAGAGCGTGGAAACGCTCACGGCGCACAGCAAAACGCCCGGTGCATTCCCATGCACCGGGCGTTTTGTCGTAACGGCCTTATTAATCGTTACTGGAACAACGACTCACTCGACAAGCCGTTCTTCTCGAGGATCTCACGCAAGCGCTTGAGGCCCTCTACCTGGATCTGCCGCACACGCTCACGGGTCAGGCCGATCTCCAGGCCTACGTCCTCCAAGGTGCTGCTCTCATGGCCACGCAGACCGAAGCGGCGAATCACCACTTCACGCTGCTTGTCCGTAAGCTCTGACAGCCACTGGTCAATGCTTTGGGAAAGATCATCGTCCTGCAACAGCTCGCAAGGATCCGTCGGACGATCATCCGTCAGGGTGTCCAGCAGGGTTTTATCCGAATCCGGACCCAGCGAGACATCGACTGAAGACACGCGCTCGTTCAAGCCGAGCATGCGTTTAACCTCGCCTACCGGTTTCTCCAACAGGTTGGCGATTTCTTCAGGCGAGGGTTCATGATCGAGTTTTTGTGTCAGCTCACGCGCCGCCCGCAGGTAGACGTTAAGCTCCTTGACCACGTGGATCGGCAACCGGATCGTGCGGGTTTGATTCATGATCGCCCGTTCGATGGTCTGGCGGATCCACCAGGTGGCATAGGTTGAAAAGCGGAAGCCCCGCTCAGGGTCGAACTTCTCCACCGCCCGGATCAAGCCCAGGTTACCTTCCTCGATCAGGTCCAACAGGGACAGCCCACGATTGACGTAGCGTCGGGCGATTTTCACCACCAGCCGCAGGTTGCTTTCAATCATGCGCTTGCGCCCAGCCGGATCGCCTTTTTGCGACAAGCGCGCAAAATGGACTTCTTCTTCGGGAGTGAGCAGAGGGGAAAAGCCGATTTCATTGAGATACAGCTGCGTTGCGTCGAGCGCCCGCGTGTAGTCAATGTACTTGTGCTGCTTTAACGCAGTGGAGCTCTTGGATTTGGTGCGAACTGAAGGCGTTGCAGGCCCTTCATCATTTGACATCGAATCCGTAGCGATGCCGGTCTCCATAAGGAGAACCTCATCGTCGATGTCAAACTCCGGCGCTTCTTTACTGAGAGCCATTGTTATAGTCCTTTGGTGAGTTCGACCTCAAGCTCAAGCGACGCCTTTATCCTTGGCAACGCTGGAGCCTGTTCCTTCTACGTGAGGGAACAGGCTGTGCAACCTATCAACGACGGGGTAGGAATTGCAGCGGATCTACAGGCTTCCCTTGACGGCGAATCTCAAAGTGCAGTTTCACCCGGTCTGTGCCAGTTGATCCCATTTCGGCAATTGTCTGTCCGACTTTGACCTGCTGCCCCTCCCGAACCAACAGCCTACGGTTGTGGCCGTAAGCACTGACGTAGGTATCGCTGTGTTTGATGATGACCAGTTCGCCGTAGCCCCGCAAACCACTCCCGGCGTACACCACTGTCCCATCAGACGCAGCTAAAACAGGCTGTCCCAAATCCCCGGCGATATCAATGCCTTTATTCAAACTACCGTTTGAAGAGAATTTTCCAATTAATACCCCGTTGGAAGGCCATCCCCAACCGGTCGGCGCAGGCCCTGCAGGCGGCAACGGCGCGGCTGCCGGCTTGCTCGCAGCCGTAGACGCGGCGGTGCCTGCAGGCCGGGTGATGATGGTAGTTCTGCTCGAAGACGAGGGCGAAGATCCGGACTTTGTCACAACTGCCGTAGGCGCCGAACCGCTGCGCCCATCGAAACGAATGGTCTGCCCCGGATGTATCGTATAGGGCACAGGAATATTGTTACGCGCTGCGAGCGCCTTGTAATCCCAGCCGTAACGGAAGGCGATCGAGAACATCGTGTCCCCCTTTCGCACTACATACTGCCCGGTGGTGACCGTCGGTTTTTGCGGCACTGCATTATTACGGTCAACTACCCGCGCGCCCCCGGAAGGCGTGCTCGAACAAGCAGCCAATAAGGAACTCAAGACAAGGCCAAGCACCAGTCGCTGAAAGCTTGTTTTACTCATACGCTGCGCAAGACCTGTGAGACTCACCCGCCGCTCCCTTTGTGGTGGCTGAACATGAACGCCTGTATCAGGCTTGAAATATGACGCAAGTATAACTGGGCATTGAATTTTTACCGGCACACGACTGAAACGAAAAATTCATCATGTTTAAACCCGGCCTCCAATCATGTTGACTCTACAAGCCCCGCCGTAAGACACATCCCCACTCACAGAATTCACTGCTAGCGAATAAATGATCAAGCCAGCGGGCCGTTGAGCAACGGTACGAAGCGCACAGCCCCCAGCACGTGCCGGGAAAAGCCTTCGTCCTCGCGGATAATGAGCATCAATTGTTGCACTTCGCCGGAGCCCACGGGGATCACCAATCGGCCACCAGGCGCCAACTGATCGAGCAACGCCTGCGGCACATCGGTGGCAACAGCCGTGACAATGATGCCGTTATACGGCGCCAGCGCCGGCCAACCTTCCCAACCATCGCCCCAGCGGAACACCACGTTGCGCAGGTTCAGTTCCACCAGGCGCTCCTTGGCACGGTCCTGCAGGACCTTGATGCGCTCCACCGAGAACACACGCTCCACCAGTTGTGACAGCACGGCGGTCTGGTAACCCGAACCGGTGCCGATTTCCAGCACCTTGTCCAACGGCCCCGCCGCCAGCAACAGCTCACTCATGCGCGCAACCATATAAGGCTGCGAGATGGTCTGGTTGTGGCCGATGGGCAATGCGGTGTCTTCATAGGCGCGGTGCGCCAGCGCTTCATCGACAAACAGGTGGCGTGGTGTACGCCGGATCACTTCCAGCACCTGAGCGTTTGACAGCCCCTCTTCGTACAGACGTTGGATCAAACGCTCGCGAGTACGCTGGGAGGTCATCCCGATGCCACGGCGCAACAGGTCGTCTTGTTCACGCGCCATCAACGCAGCCCCTCGAGCCAGCCATCGAGACTACTGAAGGCATCACTGAAGGTGCGATCAAGCTGCAACGGGGTAATCGAAACATAACCTTGCATCACCGCATGAAAGTCCGTGCCCGGGCCACCGTCCTCGGCGTCGCCCGCTGCCGCGATCCAATAACCTTCCTTGCCACGCGGATCGACCACCTTCAATGGCGCCGCCGCGCGGGCGCGATGGCCCAGGCGCGTCAGCTGGATGCCGCGAATATGGTCGAGGGGCAAGTTGGGGATATTGACGTTGAGCACGGTGCGCGGCGGCAAGTCCAGGGAGCCGTGGGCTTGCACCAGCTTGCGCGCGAAATACGCCGCCGTCGCCAGGTTATCCAGTTGCCGCGAGGCAAACGAAAAAGCGAACGAAGTTCGCCCCAGGAAACGCCCTTCAAGGGCCGCCGCCACGGTGCCGGAATACAACACGTCGTCGCCCAGGTTGGCGCCGAGGTTGATGCCCGACACCACCAGGTCCGGCTCATGGTCCAACAAGCTGTTGATCGCCAGGTGCACGCAGTCGGTGGGGGTACCGTTTACGCTGATAAAGCCATTGGCCAGAACCTGCGGGTGCAACGGACGGTCGAGCGTCAGCGAACTGCTGGCGCCGCTCTTGTCCTGGTCCGGGGCAACCACCACACACTCGGCATAATCTTGCAGCGCAGCATAAAGCGCGGCAAGGCCAGGTGCGGTGGCACCGTCATCGTTTGATATCAGAATACGCATGGGCTGTCCGTCTGCCCCACCGGCACCAGATCAACAAGCTCGCGCACCAACACAGTGGCGAAGCATCCGGCCGGCAGGACGAATTCCAATTGCAGAATGTCAGGACCGGGATAATGCCACGTCAACCCGCCAATGGGCAGTCGAAGAATGCGCCGTTCCTGGCTCATGCCGGCATTCACCAGCCAATCGCGCAGGTCGGCTTCGCTGGCGGCAATCGTTTGCTCAAGCTCATGGGTGATGCCGCT
The DNA here is from genome assembly GCF_022648765.1 of Pseudomonas sp. ArH3a. Taxonomy (NCBI): domain Bacteria; kingdom Pseudomonadati; phylum Pseudomonadota; class Gammaproteobacteria; order Pseudomonadales; family Pseudomonadaceae; genus Pseudomonas; species Pseudomonas sp. ArH3a. The sequence continues at coordinate 1,822,318 of NZ_CP080330.1, read as the reverse complement.
GGCCGGCGAATCGCCCTCGCCCCACTGCGGCCCGGTCGGGTGCAGGTCCAGGATCGCCAGGCGCGGGTCGCTGCATTCCGCTTCCCCGGCCGGGAAAAAACTGCGGCTGTCGGTAAAGGCCAGCAGGTCGCCGACTTGGGCGCGCTGCCAGGAACCGTCTGCGACACGTGCCGCCAAGACTTTGTTGAACAGGAAACTGCGCGCCGTGGACAACAGCCGCGAACGCACATTGCGCTGCTCCGGCAAAGCCTTGCGCGCCGCCCATTCACGCGCATCCACTACGTTGCCGCCGTTGTGGCCAAAGCGTTGGGCGCCGAAGTAGTTGGGGATGCCGTGCTGAGCAATCAGTTGCAGACGCGCATCGATGGCGGCGGTATCGCCGGCCAACTGGGTCAGGCGCAAGGTAAAACCGTTGGCCGCATGTGCACCGCGCTGCAGCTTGCGCTTGTGGCGGGTCATTTTAAGGATCTTGAGGGTGTCGTTTTCCGCACCGCTCATGTCCGGGTCGGCCTTGCCCGGCAGTTGCACGCTGAACCACTGGCGGGTCAACGCCTGGCGGTCCTTGAGCCCGGCATAGCTGACGGTGCGCAACGGCACGCCGGCAGCCTTGGCGATACGCCGCGCAGCCTCTTCAGTATTCAGACCACGCTTTTCGACCCACAGCCACAGGTGCTCACCGTCGCCGGTCAGCGGGATATCCAGGACTTCGTCGACCTGAAAATCTTCAGCCGTCGCCTTCAGGACCGCGCTGCCCAAGGCCTCGCCATAGGCACGCGGGCCCAGCAATTCCAAGTCATTCATGCGCGCAGCAACAAGGCAACGGAGTGCACCGCGATGCCTTCTTCCCGGCCGGTAAACCCGAGCTTTTCGGTGGTGGTGGCTTTCACGTTGACTTGATCCAATTCAATTTGCAGGTCCGCGGCAATCAATGCGCGCATCGATTCGATATGCGGGGCCATTTTCGGGGCCTGGGCGACGATGGTGTTGTCGACGTTGCCAACCTTCCAGCCTTTGGCGTGGATCAGGCCGACCACGTGGCGCAACAGCGCGCGGCTGTCCGCGCCCTTGAAGGTTGGGTCGGTGTCCGGAAAGTGTTTGCCGATATCGCCCAACGCCGCCGCGCCGAGCAAGGCATCGCTCAAGGCATGCAACACAACGTCGCCGTCAGAATGAGCCAGCAACCCATGGTGGTGTGCAATGCGCACGCCGCCCAAGGTGATGAAATCGCCTTCAGCGAAACGGTGCACATCGTAGCCGTGGCCAATACGCATAAAAAAACGCCCCGATTTAATTCAGGGCGTGATTCTACCTACTTTTGCCTCACATTAACCGAGCAAAGCACGACCATGATGTCGCAAATGATCTTCGATGAAGCTGGCGATAAAGAAGTAGCTGTGGTCGTAGCCAGGTTGCAGGCGCAGTTCGAGCGGATGGTTGGCCGCCTTGGCTGCTTGCTGCAGCGCCTCTGGCTTGAGCTGCACGGCGAGAAAATCGTCGCGGTCGCCTTGGTCCACCAGCAATGGCAGTTTTTCCGAGGCTTCGCTGATCAGCACGCAGGCATCCCATTCGCGCCACTTCGAGCGTTCTTCACCCAAGTAACGGGAGAAGGCTTTCTGGCCCCACGGGCAATCCATCGGGTTGTTGATCGGCGAAAACGCCGACACCGACTGGTAACGCCCCGGGTTGCGCAAGGCACACACCAACGCCCCGTGGCCGCCCATGGAATGGCCGCTGATGCCGCGTTTATCCGAGGCCGGGAAGTGCGCTTCAACCAACGCTGGCAATTCCTGCACCACGTAGTCATGCATCCGATAGTGCTTGGCCCAAGGTTCCTGGGTGGCATTCAGATAAAAGCCCGCGCCGAGGCCGAAATCCCAGGCGTTGTCCGGGTCGCCCGGCACACCCGGCCCACGCGGGCTGGTGTCCGGTGCGACGATGATCAGCCCCAGCTCAGCGGCCATGCGCTGCGCGCCGGCTTTTTGCATGAAGTTCTCGTCGGTGCAGGTCAGGCCGGACAGCCAGTACAACACCGGCAACTTGCCGCCCTGCTCCGCTTGCGGCGGCAGGTACACGGCAAAGGTCATGTCGCAACCGAGCACATCGGAATGATGCTTGTAGCGTTTATGCCAGCCGCCGAAGCTCTTCTGGCAGGACAGGTTTTCCAGACTCATGGCCGACCTCAGAAGTGGATGACGGTACGAATGCTCTTGCCTTCATGCATCAGGTCAAATGCTTTGTTGATGTCTTCCAGGCCCATGGTATGGGTGATAAACGTGTCTAACGGGATCTCGCCGGTCTGGGCCATTTCCACGTAGCTTGGCAATTCGGTACGACCACGCACGCCGCCGAACGCCGAACCGCGCCAGACGCGACCGGTGACCAGTTGGAACGGACGGGTGGCGATTTCCTGGCCGGCACCGGCCACGCCGATGATCACCGACTCGCCCCAGCCTTTATGGCAGCACTCAAGGGCGGCACGCATCAGCTGTACATTGCCGATGCACTCGAAGGAAAAGTCCACGCCGCCGTCGGTCAGGTCGACGATCACGTCCTGGATTGGGCGGTCGTAGTCTTTCGGGTTGATGCAGTCGGTAGCACCTAGTTGTTTGGCGATTTCGAACTTGGCCGGGTTGATGTCGATGGCAATGATGCGACCGGCCTTGGCCTTGACCGCGCCGATGATGGCCGACAGGCCAATACCGCCGAGGCCGAAGATCGCCACGGTGTCGCCCGGTTTGACCTTGGCCGTGTTGATCACCGCACCGATGCCGGTGGTAACGCCACAACCCAGCAAGCAGACTTTTTCCAGCGGTGCTTCTTTAGGAATCTTGGCTACGGAGATTTCCGGCAGCACGGTGTACTCGGAGAACGTCGAAGTACCCATGTAGTGGAAAATCGGCTGGCCTTTGTAGGAGAAACGCGTGGTGCCATCGGGCATCAGGCCTTTGCCCTGGGTGGCGCGAATGGCCTGGCACAGGTTGGTCTTGCCCGACAGGCAGAATTTGCACTTGCCGCATTCCGGGGTGTACAGCGGGATCACGTGGTCGCCGACGGCCACCGAGGTCACGCCCTCGCCGATCGCTTCAACCACCGCGCCGCCTTCATGGCCGAGGATCGACGGGAAGATGCCTTCTGGGTCGGCGCCCGACAAGGTGTAGGCGTCGGTATGGCACACGCCGGATGCGACCACCCGCAACAGCACCTCGCCGGCCTTGGGCATGGCGACATCCACTTCAACGATCTCAAGGGGCTTTTTCGCTTCGAAGGCTACGGCGGCGCGGGACTTGATCATCCGGGTTTCTCCATGGAATTAAAAACTGAGGCGGTGAGTGTAAAACATGGCCCAGTGATTAATAATCCGGGCGAAAGCAAAACTTTATTGCTGTACAGGGATAATCGACATGCTGGAGAACCGCTGGGAAGGCATCGATGAGTTTGTTGCGGTGGCCGAATGCAGCCAATTCACGGCAGCGGCCGAGCGGCTTGGGGTGTCGTCGTCACATATCAGCCGGCAGGTGGCACGCCTGGAGGAGCGCCTGCAAACGCGGTTGCTGTACCGCAGTACGCGCAAGGTGACCCTGACCGAAGCCGGCCAGACCTTCCTGCAACACTGCCAGCGCCTGCAGGACGGTCGCGAAGAAGCGCTGCGCGCCGTCGGCGACCTCACCAGCGAACCCAAGGGCATGTTGCGCATGACCTGCGCGGTGGCGTACGGCGAGCGCTTTATCGTGCCGCTGGTCACGCGGTTTATGGGGCTCTACCCGCAATTGCGTGTGGATATCGAGTTGAGCAATCGCCAGTTGGACCTGGTGCATGAAGGCCTCGACCTGGCAATCCGCCTGGGCCGTTTGCAGGATTCGCGCATGGTCGCCAGCCGCTTGGCCCCTCGGCGCATGTACCTGTGCGCGTCGCCGTCCTACCTGGCACGGTATGGCCGACCACATAGTTTGTCGGAGTTGAGTCGGCATAACTGCCTGATCGGCAGCTCGGATATTTGGCAACTGGCCCAGGACGGGCGCGAATTTTCTCAACGGGTGCAGGGAAACTGGCGCTGCAACAGTGGGCAAGCGGTATTGGATGCGGCGTTGCAAGGGGTTGGGTTGTGCCAGTTGCCGGACTATTACGTGCTGGAACACCTTCACACTGGCGCGTTGGTGTCGCTGCTGGAAGCGCATCAGCCGCCGAACACGGCGGTGTGGGCGCTGTATCCGCAGCAGCGGCATTTATCGCCCAAGGTCAGGAAACTGGTGGATTTTCTCAAACAGGGCTTGGGTGAACATCCGGTCTATCGGCAATAAACAGCTACCACTTGTTCATGGCCTGGTTGCCGGTAAATAGCCGCACCCACTGCATAGCCAGGCCACCCCATGACATCCAACACCTACCAGCTTCAGCGCATCAATCAATTTGTCCGCAAGGTCCTGGCCGATTTTCCAGTGCCCTGCGAAATCGCCGCCCGGTTACTCGACGACCGCCTGCAACCGTTCAGCCAGGAACAATTGGACCCGGACACCACGTTCCTGACCACCATCGAGTACAACACCGATAAGCCCAACGCGGCGTATACCGGGGTGATCGTGCAATCCATGACCCTCACCGAGGCCATGATCAGCAACGCCCCCCACGCCCCGGGCGGCATGATCAATACCACTGGCTTTTCCACCACCGCGCCGTACTTCAACATCGTCAGTGAACTGCCGCGCCTGATGGATAACCGCATCCCGGAGATGTTCAACGAAGAGTTCATTACCGCCGGCTGGATCCCGCCCAGGCGCTATGAAGCGCTGTATCGACAGAGTGAGCCGCAAGTTTACGACCCGAGCACCCAACTGGACATCGCCCCCGAGGACTTGAGAAATGCTATTCGCTCAAGCCATTTCGAACAGGCCTACGACAGGGCAATCACACAGTTCTGGAGCGCACATCGGGATAATTACAACACCCTGATGCGCATCGCGTTTACCAAGGCCTACCTCGATCAGTTCGAGGAGTTCACCCTGACCGTGGCAGAAAGGGAGCTGGCTGCCCGGGCGGCCGGCCTGGTCGACAAGGATTACAGCAACCTGACCCTGGAAGACTTTCAGGCGCCCTACCAGGCGGACAGAAACCTGTCGGTGCGTTTACTGCGCATTCATCAGGCCGAAGCCACGGACATCCTGACGATCACTGACAACCAGAGCCAGATCACCCTGCTGTACATTCCGGGCAACTCCTCGCCCTTCCACGGTTTCAACGCTGTGGCAGAAATGCGCATGGCATTGGTAAACGTGGCGAAGGATCCCACCCAGCGCAAAGCCTTGGTCAACCACTTTGAACCCGATACCGTCGACTCCGGCCTGATGTACAGCGGCGTCGAGGAAGCGCTGATAGGCATGGCGCTGTACCCAAACGTTTCCAGCCCACCTGGTTTTTTCAATAGCCTGCTGCACAACGGCTATTGGGACCCCGAGCAATACATCAACAACCCGATGTACCCGGTGCTGAACAGCAACCCGTTTGAATTCATCGCTCGGCAGATCAGGACACGTATTGCAAAGATGGCGGCAAAAACCATTGTCTCGCCCCTGGATACCTTCAAGGCCGACACCCTCGACGCCCTCGAAAAAGCCTGCCTGCTGGCGATTCCTGTGGCGCTGACGATGGGTTCCGCGCTACTGGCGGAGTTTTGTTTCGTGACGTCTGGCTTGGCCGCAATGGCAATCGGTGCCGACGACTTGCTCAAAGACAAACCACAAGCCATGGAGCGCATCGTGTTTGGCGCCCTGAATGCGCTGCCGGTGGTGTTCCATGGCATTGCCAAAGGCGCCAACAACTTGGAGCGCCTGCGCCCCACCTTGAGCCAGGCCTCACGCGAGCGGGGCGGCCGGATCAGTGTCGAGGTGCAAAGCGAAGCAGCACTGTCGTCGCCCACCGAAAGTCGCCCGCTGGTTACCGCCTCCGCTCCCAGCGGTTTACAGCGCATAAAGATTCAGGGCGAGATGTTCCTGACCTACACAACACCGAATGCCTGGGGCTCTTTTGAACTCTTCGTGACCGCCCCCAACGCACCCGAGACCCTCCAGTCCACGGGTCTCTACGCCATTCAGAGCGCGGACAAACAATGGCGGAGTGCCGGGCTGGCTGGCGGCGGGGGCTTCCGTAATGCCTGGCAACGGATTTACACATGGTTTGGCGGCACAGACAACTCGAGCTTCTTCGCGGCCTACCAAATGCCACCGCCCGTGCGCGACACCCTCTCGGACATGCTCACCGACAAAGGCTTGTTTTCGCAAGACTACGAACCCGTTGGCGATAGCGTAGAGTCGATCAAGAATACCCGGCAAGTGTTCTTCGAGAGGCGAGCCAAATTGGACAAAGATTCGGCTACGTTCTTCAACGACCAGACCTTGTCGCCCATACAACCGGTGCTCCCCAGATTCAGCTTGAACGAATCACAACAGGTCATTATCGAGAAACTGTTCCTCGCCAGTGATGGCCTCGTTATAGGCGAAAACCACGCAGCGGCATCGAGCAAAGCCCTCCTGATCGACAACATGCAGCTATTCGCCAGCCAAGGCGTCAAACGCATCTACTTCGAGCATTTACTGACAGATGTGCATGTGCCCTTGTTGAAGGCGTTTTACCGGTCAAGGACCGCGCCGATGGCCGATGAACTGAAACAATATCTGGACGGGATCTACCCGATCCTGCGCAACCGCTATTACTCGTTCAGCAACATCATCATCAAGGCCCGTGACGCGGGGATCAAGATCCAGCCGATCGACTGCATCGCGAGCTACATTCTTCGCGACATGCAAGACGCCGCCGGCACACTGCGTCAACGGATGATGAACTACTACGCCACCGAGGTGATTCAATGGCTTCAGACCACCAAGCGCCGCCCAGGAAAATGGGTGGCACTGGTGGGCAACACCCACACCAATACGTTCAAGGGCATCCCCGGGCTTGCGGAGCTCACCGGCAGCATCAGCCTGCGGGTCGAAGATGCAGTGGCGACCCAACGCCTGGGTATCGAAGCCGATCCGGGGCGCACCGCCAGCCTGGGCATCAACAGAGGGGAAGGCACGGTCAAGGCCAACCTGGTCTTGCGCGTGGACACGGCCACCTTGCAGCATTCGGTGGAATCACAGCCCGGTGCGTCGCACAGTCAGGTGGTGAAGTCTCCCCAAACCCTGCTGAACCGGCCGGGCCAGTTCATGCTCACGCAGGACGCTACCACTCAGGCAGCGCAGATTCACTATCGCTCGCGACGCGGGGATTTGCGCAGTGTCAGGATCAATCAGCAGGGCCGCCGGTACGTCATCAGCGTGACCGGCTGGCCATTCGATGAGAAACCGTTCGAGAGCATTCAGGCCTTGGTGAGCGCGCTGAAAACCCAGCCCGGGTTGGAGGAAGTCAGTGCTTGAAGGTCAGGACGCTTGATAAGCCCGGCGCTGGCGCAGCCACTCGAGGTCTTCGGGGCGGGTGACCTTGATATTGTCCGCGCGCCCTTCGATCAGGCGTGGCGCCTGGCCGGCCCATTCCATGGCCGAGGCTTCGTCGGTGATCACGGCGTCAGCCACCAGGCTGTCGGCCAAGGCCCGGTGCAAGGCGCCCAGGCGGAACATCTGCGGTGTATAGGCTTGCCAGATCAGGCTGCGGTCCACGGTTTCGACCACGCGCCCGTGCTTGTCGGCGCGCTTGAGGGTGTCGCGTGCGGGGACGGCCAGCAAGCCGCCAACTGGGTCGTGCGCCAGTTCAGCCAGGAGTTTGTCCAAGTCATCACGGCCCAGGTTCGGCCGCGCCGCATCGTGCACCAACACCCAGTCGTCGTCATCGGCGCCCAGGGCATTCAGGTGCAGCAGCGCATTGAGTACCGAACCCGAGCGCTCTGACCCACCGTCGGCACGTTGGATACGTGGGTCGGTGGCGCACGCCAGCGTGGGCCAATAAGGGTCATCAGACGCCAGACTGACCACCAGACCCTTAAGCGCTGGATGGTCGAGGAAACAGCCGAGGCTGTGTTCGAGAATAGTGCGCCCGCCCAGTTGCAGGTACTGCTTGGGACGGTCCGCGGCCATACGGGCACCGACGCCCGCGGCAGGAATCACGGCCCAGAAGGCCGGCAAAGGGTGATTCATTGGGCCAACTGGTAGAGGGTTTCGCCCTCCTTGACCATGCCCAATTCATGACGGGCCCGCTCTTCAACGGTCTCCGTACCTTTTTTCAGCTCAAGCACTTCGGCATCGAGGACGCGGTTGCGCTCCAGCAGACGTTCGTTTTCGGCGTGCTGGTCGGCAATTTGCTGGGTCAACTCTTCCACCTGCGCAAAGCTGCCATTACCCACCCATAGGCGGTACTGCAGGCCAGCCAGCAACAAGAGCAAGACGAGGAACAACCAATTGGGACTGCGCATCGAAATCCGGGTATCCAGTAAAAAAAGACAGCCATGCAAAACTTGTTAAGCAACTGATAGCACGAAGCCTGGAAGAACCAGGCTTGTGCTTGGTAGCCATCAGATTAGCGCCGAAAACTACTCTATCGAGATTTTTCGGCTGCGACCTGTCGACTTTTTACCATTTAACAATCAGCCGCGAAACTCGCTGCGACCGTTGTACTTGGCTTTACCTGCCAGTTGCTCTTCGATACGCAGCAATTGGTTGTACTTGGAAACGCGGTCGGAACGGCACAGGGAACCGGTCTTGATCTGCCCAGCCGAAGTGCCCACGGCCAGGTCGGCGATGGTCGAATCTTCGGTTTCGCCGGAGCGGTGGGAGATCACGGCGGTGTAGCCCGCAGCCTTGGCCATCTGGATGGCTTCCAGGGTTTCGGTCAGGGTGCCGATCTGGTTGAACTTGATCAGGATCGAGTTGGCGATCTTCTTGTCGATGCCTTCTTTCAGGATCTTGGTGTTGGTCACGAACAAGTCGTCGCCAACCAGTTGGATTTTCTCGCCGATCTTGTCGGTGAGAACTTTCCAGCCCGCCCAGTCGGACTCGTCCAGGCCATCTTCGATCGAGATGATCGGGTAGCGCTCGGTCAGGCCTTTGAGGTAGTCGGCAAAACCTTCGGAGGTGAACACGTGGCCTTCGCCGGCCAGGTTGTACTTGCCATCTTCGTAGAACTCGCTGGCAGCGCAGTCCAGAGCCAGGGTCACGTCGGTACCCAGCGTGTAGCCAGCATTGGCAACAGCTTCGGAGATCACTTTCAGTGCATCTTCGTTGGACGCCAGGTTCGGTGCGAAACCACCTTCGTCACCCACGGCGGTGCTCAGGCCACGAGCCTTCAGCACAGCTTTGAGGTGATGGAAAATCTCGGTGCCCATGCGCAGGCCTTCGGAGAAGGTCTTGGCGCCAACCGGCTGCACCATGAATTCCTGGATGTCGACGTTGTTATCGGCGTGCTCGCCACCGTTGATGATGTTCATCATCGGCACCGGCATCGAGTAAACACCCGGAGTGCCGTTCAGGTTGGCGATGTGTGCGTACAACGGCAGGTCCTGGTCCTGGGCAGCGGCCTTGGCAGCAGCCAGGGACACAGCGAGGATGGCGTTGGCGCCCAAGCTGCCTTTGTTTTCGGTGTTGTCGAGCTTGATCATCGCGTGGTCCAGGGCTTTCTGGTCCAGCGGGTCCTTGCCCAGCAACAGGTCACGGATCGGGCCGTTAATGTTGGCTACAGCCTTGAGTACACCTTTGCCCAGGTAACGGCTCTTGTCGCCATCACGCAGTTCCAGCGCTTCGCGCGAACCCGTGGAAGCACCGGACGGCGCGCACGCGCTGCCGATGATGCCGTTATCGAGAAGCACGTCGGCTTCGACGGTGGGGTTGCCACGGGAGTCGAGAACTTCACGACCTTTGATGTCGACGATTTTTGCCATTGTTGTAAACACTCCAAAGTTGACGAAAACGACGCAGCTGAAGGAAATCTTTTGACCGACCGCAAGGGTGGAACAACGGGCAGGCTTGCAGGCGACAAGGCTCAGGCCCGCAGGCCTGAGCGTAAAGCGAGGGAAAGTCTACCGGAGAAATGGCGCTTACGCGGTCTCTACTGTCGGAAAACTCTTGACCAGTTCGTCCAACTGCTTGAGCTGGGCCAGAAACGGCTCCAGCTTGTCCAGGCGCAGAGCGCATGGGCCGTCGCATTTGGCATTGTCCGGGTCCGGGTGGGCTTCCAGGAACAGGCCCGCCAGCGACTGGCTGATGCCTGCCTTGGCCAGGTCCAGCACTTGGGCACGCCGCCCGCCGGCGGAGTCGGCGCGACCACCGGGCATTTGCAGCGCGTGGGTCACGTCGAAGAAAACCGGATATTCGAACTGTTTCATGATGCCGAAACCGAGCATGTCCACCACGAGGTTGTTGTAGCCGAAGCTCGAACCACGCTCGCAGAGGATCAACTGGTCGTTACCCGCTTCCACGCATTTGCTCAGGATGTGCTTCATTTCCTGGGGCGCGAGGAACTGGGCTTTCTTGATATTGATCACAGCGCCGGTCTTGGCCATGGCGACCACGAGGTCGGTCTGGCGCGACAGGAAGGCTGGCAGCTGGATGATGTCGCACACCTCGGCGACCACGGCAGCCTGCTCAGGCTCGTGGACGTCGGTGATGATCGGCACGCCGAAGGCTTGCTTGATGTCCTGGAAGATCCGCATGCCTTCTTCAAGGCCCGGGCCGCGATAAGAGGTCACGGACGAACGGTTGGCCTTGTCAAAGCTGGCCTTGAACACGTAAGGGATACCGAGTTTCTCGGTCACCTTTACGTACTCTTCACAGACCTGCATCGCCATGTCGCGGCTTTCCAGCACGTTCATGCCGCCGAACAGCACCATGGGCTTGTCGTTGGCAATCTCGATGTCGCCTACGCGAATGATCTTCTGGGCCATCAGGTTTACGCCTTCTTCTGATGTTGCGTCAGTGCAGCTTTAACGAAACCGCTGAACAATGGGTGACCGTCGCGCGGGGTCGAGGTGAACTCAGGGTGGAACTGGCAGGCCACGAACCACGGATGATCCGGAGCCTCGACCACTTCAACCAGCTTGCCATCACCGGAGCGACCGGAGACTTTCAGGCCGGCTTCTTTGATTTGCGGCAGCAGGTTGTTGTTCACTTCGTAACGGTGACGGTGACGCTCGACGATCACGTCCTTGCCATAGCAATCGTGAACCAGCGAGCCAGACTCCAGCAGGCAATCCTGCGCGCCAAGGCGCATGGTGCCGCCCAGGTCGGAGCTTTCGGTGCGGGTTTCAACGGCGCCGGTAGCGTCTTCCCACTCGGTGATCAAGCCCACGACCGGGTGGCCGCTGGTGTGATCGAACTCGGTGGAGTTGGCGTCTTTCCAGCCCAGCACGTTACGGGCAAACTCGATAACGGCCACTTGCATGCCCAGGCAGATACCCAGGTACGGCACTTTGTTTTCACGGGCGAACTGCACGGCGGTGATCTTGCCTTCCACGCCACGCAGGCCGAAACCGCCGGGCACGAGGATCGCGTCAACACCTTCGAGCAGCGCGGTGCCCTGGTTCTCGATGTCTTCGGAGTCGATGTAGCGCAGGTTGACCTTGGTGCGGTTGCTGATACCGGCGTGGCTCATCGCTTCGATCAGCGACTTGTACGCATCCAGCAGCTCCATGTACTTGCCGACCATGGCGATGGTGACTTCATGCTCAGGGTTGAGCTTGGCGTCGACCACGGCTTCCCACTCGGACAGGTCCGCACCGTTGCACTGCAGGCCGAAACGCTCGACCACAAAATCATCCAGGCCTTGCGAGTGCAGGATGCCCGGGATCTTGTAGATGGTGTCGGCGTCTTCCAGGGCAATCACCGCACGCTCTTCAACGTTGGTGAATTGCGCGATCTTGCGACGCGAGGAAATGTCGATCGGGTGATCGGAGCGGCACACCAGCACGTCCGGCTGCAGGCCGATGGAACGCAGTTCCTTGACCGAGTGCTGGGTAGGCTTGGTTTTGGTTTCGCCAGCGGTGGCGATGTACGGTACCAGTGTCAGGTGCATCAGCATCGCGCGCTTGGCGCCGACTTCGAAACGCAACTGGCGGATAGCTTCGAGGAACGGTTGGGATTCGATGTCACCCACGGTGCCACCGATCTCGACCATCGCCACGTCAGCATCGCCTGCACCCTTGATGATGCGGCGCTTGATTTCGTCGGTGATGTGCGGGATCACCTGAATGGTTGCACCCAGGTAGTCACCACGGCGCTCTTTGCGCAGCACGTGCTCGTAGACGCGGCCGGTGGTGAAGTTGTTGTTCTGGGTCATGGTCGTGCGGATGAACCGCTCGTAGTGGCCCAGGTCCAGGTCGGTTTCGGCGCCGTCGTGTGTGACGAACACTTCACCGTGCTGGAACGGGCTCATGGTGCCCGGGTCAACGTTGATGTACGGGTCCAGCTTGAGCATGGTGACCTTAAGTCCCCGCGCCTCCAGGATGGCCGCCAATGAAGCGGAGGCAATGCCTTTCCCCAATGAAGAAACAACACCGCCCGTGACGAATATGTAGCGCGTCATGAAAAACCCTAGAAGTCTGCGTTAAAGCGGTCCGAGCCGCCGGGGAAAGCGAAGGAAGGCCGAAGCCCCCGATCACCTGCATTAATCACAGTGCACCTTTCAAAAAAACCGCCGCGTTGTGACAGACCAGCAATGAAACACCGGTACGTTGATCGCTACACATTTTTTGGAATCGCCCAGCAAAGACTGCTTGGTAATCGGCAACTGCTGCGATTCAGTCGAATCCACAGAAGTTGTATCAAGAAGGGAGCGTAGTCTACCGGAAAGGCTCTATCAGCTCAAACCTTGATCGCAAGTCTGTGGCATCCAATCCAATTGCCAGTCACGCGGCGGCATGGCCCATAGCCCCGCAAGGCTTGGGACAGCCAGCAATTGCTCACCCTGATAGAGCAGCGGCAATCTGCCACGCACGAAGCCCGGCAACCCACATTCGTTAAGCAGACGCTTCAAGTCACGCCGGCCCCGACCTGGCACTTCAATGATTTCGCCGCCCTGGCGGTAACGGACCGCAAACGGGCCTTCGGGGGCCTTGCCGATAAATTTCAGCTGGCCATTGCCGGGTAACTCTAGTGGGTTTTGCGGGCAGGGCCAGCTCACCGATGCGTCGGAAAATTCCGACCAAGTGGTGGGCAACCACCAAAGGCGTTCGCCGCAACGATGCAACTGACCATCGGCCAGGCGCCACAGCGGCTGTGCGTCGCCCTTGGCGTCACGCAGGGAATACCAGCCGGCCCAGTGGTCGCTGTCGGGTAAACGGGTCAGCGGTATCAGCCAGTGGCGCAGGACGTTGCGTTGACGGGCGTCGGAAAGTTCGCGCAATGGCGCAAGCACCAGCGACGGCAAAGCCAGCCAGGGAAACGGCGAAGGTTGATCGGCGGCTTGCAGGTCCATGCGCGCCAACTCGTCGAGCAGGCCTTGGGCTTCGCTCAGATGCTCAGCAGTGCGAGCCAGGCTGGAAACTGCTTGGGGCCAACGCTGCGTCAGCGCGGGGAAAACACGGTGACGCAGGTAATTACGCGAGAAGCGTGGATCAGCATTGGAGGGATCTTCGATCCAGGCCAACTGATGCTCACGGGCGTAGGCTTCCAATTCAGCACGCGAGGCTTTCAGCAGCGGCCGCACCAAGTGGCCACCCGCCAAAGGGCGATGTGCGGGCATTGCCGCCAACCCGCGCACGCCGGCCCCACGCAGCAGGCGAAACAACAAGGTTTCAGCCTGATCGTCGCGATGCTGCCCGGTGAGCAACACCTCCCCTGCCCCGGTGGCCTCACTAAACGCCTGATAACGCGCGTCACGCGCTGCACGCTCAAGGCTGGCGCCGGGCTGGACGTGCACGCGCATCACCCGCAAGGGCACGCCCAGGCGGTCACATACTGCTTGGCAATGACTGGGCCAGGCGTCGGCGGCAGCTTGCAGGCCATGGTGGACATGGATTGCGCTGAGTGGTGGAAGAGTGTCGGTGTTTGCCAGGGTGGCCAGGAGGTGCAGCAGAACGGTGGAGTCCAGACCACCCGAGAATGCGATATGCCAGGCCGAGGCGCTGCGCCAGGGAGCCAGGGTTTGCAGAAGTTTGGCAGATAGGACCGATGTCATCGAAGCACCCCGAGCATGATCGTTCCCACGCTCTGCGTGGGAATGCATCGCGTGACGCTCCGCGTCACCTATGCGCAGGGCTCAAGCCTTGCACCGCCCTCGGGACGCGGAGCGCCCCAGCCGGCGTTCCCACGCAGAGCGTGGGAACGATCGTAGCGTCGACTTTAGAGACCGTAGCTCATCAGGCGCTCGTAACGACGGGCCAGCAGCGCCTCGTTATCGAACTTCTTGAGCATCGCCAGTTGCGAGCCCAGCTCCGCGCGGATGGTCGCGGCCGCGGCGGCCGGGTCGCGGTGGGCGCCGCCCAATGGCTCGGCGATGACTTTATCAACGATACCCAAGCCCTTGAGGCGATCAGCCGTGATGCCCATGGCTTCAGCAGCGTCCGGCGCTTTTTCGGCGGTTTTCCACAGGATCGAGGCGCAACCTTCCGGCGAGATCACCGCGTAGGTCGAATATTGCAGCATGTTCAGTTGATCGCAGACGCCAATGGCCAGTGCACCGCCGGAACCACCCTCACCAATCACGGTGGCGATGATCGGGGTTTTCAGGCGCGCCATGACACGCAGGTTCCAGGCAATCGCTTCGCTCTGGTTGCGCTCTTCGGCGTCGATACCTGGGTAAGCACCCGGGGTGTCGATGAAGGTCAGGATCGGCATCTTGAAGCGCTCGGCCATTTCCATCAGGCGGCACGCCTTACGGTAGCCTTCAGGGCGCGGCATGCCGAAGTTGCGACGAACTTTCTCGCGCACTTCACGGCCTTTCTGGTGACCGATCACCATCACCGGCTGGTCGTCCAGGCGAGCGATACCGCCCACGATGGCCGCGTCGTCGGAGAAGTGGCGGTCGCCGTGCAGCTCGTCGAACTCGGTGAAGATGTGCTGAATGTAGTCCAGGGTGTACGGACGGCGCGGGTGGCGAGCCAGGCGCGCGATCTGCCAACTGGTCAGCTTGCCGAAGATGTCTTCGGTGAGCGTGCTGCTCTTGTCTTGCAGGCGAGCGATCTCATCGCCGATATTCAGCGAATTGTCATTGCCGACCAGGCGCAATTCTTCAATCTTGGCTTGCAGGTCAGCGATCGGCTGTTCGAAATCAAGAAAATTCGGGTTCATAAGCGTCCGTCTTGGGTCGACGGCCAAGGAGTGCCTGGCCAGCCGGTTGTCTATTCGCGCCCTACCTTAAGGGAGAGGCGTGTTTAGGTCGAGATTAAATGTTCAGTCGAGATCAGACATATCTGACCGTCAACGGTATTGGAGGAAGACGTTGTCTCGCCCGAACTGGTCACGCAAAGCTTGAATCAAGCCATCAGCGGGATCAATTCGCCACGTCTCCCCGAACTGCAACATCGCCTTGGCGTCATTGCCGGTGTACTCCATGGTCACCGGGCACGCGCCACGGTGGCGCTTGAGCAGGTCACCCAACCAGCGTAGCTGATCGCCCTTAAGGGCTTCGGTCTTGACCTTCAAACGCAGGCTTTCGGCGAGGTTGGTGCGCGCATCTTCCATGCTCATCACCCGCTTGATTCGCAGGCGCAGGCCGCCGGAGAAGTCGTCGTTGCTGACCTCCCCTTCCACCACCACCATCGCATCAGTCTGCAGCAACGACTGTGCGGAATGGAAGGCGTCGGCAAACAGCGAGGCCTCGATCCGGCCCGAGCGGTCGTCGAGGGTGATAAAGCCCATCTTGTCGCCCTTCTTATTTTTCATCACCCGCAGGGCGATGATCATGCCAGCGACGGTCTGAGTGTCTCGCGCCGGTTTCAGGTCAATGATGCGCTGACGGGCGAAACGGCGGATTTCGCCTTCATATTCGTCAATCGGGTGACCGGTAAGGTACAGGCCCAGGGTGTCTTTCTCGCCCTTGAGCCGTTCCTTGAGGGTCAGCTCCTTGGCCTTGCGGTGGTTGGCGTACACATCCGCGTCTTCTTCAACGAATAACCCGCCAAACAGGTCGGCGTGACCGCTGTCGTGGGTGCGGGCAGTCTGCTCGGCGGCCTTGATCGCTTCTTCCATGGCGGTCAGCAACACTGCACGGTTGCGGTCGATATTCGCTTGGTAAGCCTTCGGCTCATCATGGAAATACGGGCCGAGACGGTCGAGTGCGCCGCTGCGGATCAAACCATCGAGGGTGCGTTTGTTGATGCGTTTAAGGTCAACCCGCGCACAGAAGTCGAACAGGTCCGTGAACGGCCCATGCTGGCGCGCTTCGGTAATGGCTTCCACTGGGCCTTCGCCCACCCCTTTGATCGCGCCCAGGCCATAAATGATGCGGCCTTCGTCGTTCACCGTGAACTTGAACTCAGAGGCGTTCACGTCCGGCGCGTCGAGGCGCAGCTTCATGGTGCGCACTTCCTCGATCAAGGTCACGACCTTGTCGGTGTTGTGCATATCCGCCGAGAGTACCGCGGCCATGAACGGCGCCGGGTAGTGGGCTTTCAGCCAAGCGGTCTGGTACGACACCAGGCCGTAGGCGGCGGAGTGAGATTTGTTGAAGCCATAACCGGCGAATTTTTCTACCAGGTCGAAGATGTTACCGGCCAGGTCCGCGTCGATATTGTTGGTGGCGCAACCTTCAATGAAACCGCCGCGCTGCTTGGCCATTTCCTCGGGCTTTTTCTTACCCATGGCGCGACGCAGCATGTCTGCACCGCCGAGGGTGTAACCGGCCATGACCTGGGCGATCTGCATCACCTGTTCTTGATACAGGATGATGCCGTAAGTCGGCGCCAGTACCGGCTTGAGGCCTTCGTATTGGTAGTCGGAGTGCGGGTACGCCAGTTCGGCGCGACCGTGCTTACGGTTGATGAAGTCATCCACCATGCCCGATTGCAGCGGGCCGGGACGAAACAGTGCCACCAGTGCGATCAAGTCTTCCAGGCAGTCGGGCTTGAGCTTTTTGATCAGCTCCTTCATGCCGCGCGACTCGAGCTGGAACACCGCCGTGGTTTCGGCTTTTTGCAGCAACTGGTAGGTCGGTTTGTCGTCCAGCGGGATAAAGGCAATATCCAGCGGCTCTTCGTTGACCTTAGCGCGCTCGCGGTTAATCGTCTTCAGCGCCCAGTCGATGATGGTCAGGGTCCGCAGGCCGAGGAAGTCGAACTTCACCAGGCCGGCGGCCTCAACGTCGTCTTTGTCGAACTGGGTAACCAGGCCGCCGCCTTCTTCATCGCAATAAATCGGCGAGAAGTCGGTGAGCTTGGTCGGCGCAATAACTACACCGCCGGCGTGTTTACCGACGTTACGCACCACACCTTCGAGCTTACGCGCCATGTCCCAGATTTCGGCAGCTTCTTCATCAACCTTGATGAAGTCACGCAGGATTTCTTCCTGCTCATAGGCCTTTTCCAGGGTCATGCCGACTTCGAACGGGATCATCTTCGACAAGCGGTCCGCCAGGCCGTAGGACTTGCCCTGCACCCGCGCCACGTCACGAATTACCGCCTTGGCCGCCATGGAACCGAACGTGATGATCTGGCTGACCGCGTTGCGGCCGTATTTCTCGGCCACGTACTCAATCACGCGGTCGCGACCGTCCATGCAGAAGTCGACGTCGAAGTCGGGCATGGAAACCCGTTCCGGGTTCAGGAACCGTTCGAACAGCAGGTCATATTCCAGCGGGTCGAGGTCGGTGATCTTCTGCACGTAGGCCACCAGCGAACCGGCACCTGACCCCCGGCCCGGACCTACCGGCACGCCGTTGCTCTTGGCCCACTGGATAAAGTCCATCACGATCAGGAAGTAACCGGGGAACCCCATCTGGATAATGATATCCAGCTCGAAATTCAGCCGGTCAACGTAGACCTGGCGTTTGGCCTCGTAATCTTCAGTGGTGTCCTTGGGCAGCAGAACGCTGAGGCGATCTTCCAGACCATCGAAGGACACTTTGCGGAAATACTCGTCGATGGTCATGCCATCGGGAATCGGGAAGTTGGGCAGGAAGTGCTTGCCCAGCTTCACTTCGATGTTGCAGCGCTTGGCGATTTCGACGGAGTTTTCCAGGGCCTCGGGCAGGTCGCTGAACAGCTCGGCCATCTCGTCGGCGCTTTTGAGGTACTGCTCTTCGCTGTAGTTCTTCGAGCGGCGCGGGTCATCCAGGGCCCGGCCTTCGCCGATGCACACGCGGGTTTCGTGGGCCTCGAAATCTTCCTTCTTGATAAAGCGCACATCGTTGGTCGCGACCAGAGGCGCACTCAGCTTGTCAGCCAGGCCCACGGCGGCGTGCAGATGCTCTTCATCATTGGGGCGGTTGGTACGTTGGACTTCCAGGTAGAAGCGGTCGGGGAAAACCGCCATCCACTCGCGGGCCAGCACTTCGGCTTCCTGCGGGTTGCCGCCGAGCAGCGCGATACCGATCTCGCCCTCTTTGGCCGCCGAGAGCATGATCAAGCCCTCGCTCGCTTCGGCCACCCACTCGCGCTCGATGATGATCGAGCCGTTACGCTGGCCGTCGATAAAACCGCGGGAAATCAGTTCGGTGAGGTTGCGATAACCCACGCCGTTCATCGCCAACAGGCTGATGCGGCTCAGGGGGTTATCCGGGTCTTTGTTGGACAGCCACAGGTCGGCGCCACAAATCGGCTTGATGCCGGCGCCCATGGCGTTCTTGTAGAACTTGACCAGGGAACACATGTTGTTCTGATCGGTCACCGCTACCGCAGGCATGTTCATGCCCACCAGGGTTTTGACCAGCGGTTTGATCCGTACCAGGCCGTCGACCAGGGAGTATTCAGTGTGCAGGCGCAGGTGAACGAATGAAGCCGGCATAGTGATCCTGTCTTAAACTTAGAAACAACAAAACCCGGAAATCCGGCATTTAAAGCTACTGCGCTTGGTAATGCTGCGTTGAACAGCGCCTCGAAATGCTCATTGGCTAAAGCCAACTCCGCTTTCTCGCTGCTGCTCGCCTTGCCTTACCGGCGCTCGCTACGCTTTAAAGGCCGGATTGTACCGGGCCTTAAGCAAAACATCAGCCTCGCGACTAAACCTCGCCGAGGCTCTCACGCAGCTCGTAAGCCTGACGCACCGGGGCGAACGAACGGCGGTGGATCGGTGTAGGGCCGAGGCGAGCCAAGGCTTCCAGATGAACGGGCGTCGGGTAGCCTTTATGGCCGCCGATGCCATAGCCGGGGTAGATCAATTCGAACGCGGCCATTTCACGATCACGGCTGACCTTGGCCAAGATCGAGGCCGCGGCAATGGCTGGAACCTTGCTATCGCCCTTGACTACCGCCTCTGAGGGCATTGCCAATTTCGGGCAACGGTTGCCGTCGATCATTGCCATTTTTGGCGTGATGTGCAGGCCTTCCACCGCGCGCTGCATGGCCAGCATGGTGGCGTGGAGAATATTCAGCTCGTCGATTTCTTCGACTTCGGCCCGAGCGATATGCCAGCTCAGGGCTTTTTCGCAGATCTCGTCGTACAGTTTTTCACGACGGGCTTCGGTGAGTTTTTTCGAATCGTTGAGGCCGAGAATCGGGCGGTTCGGATCAAGAATCACCGCCGCCGTAACGACTGCGCCACACAACGGGCCACGCCCTACTTCGTCAACACCCGCCACCAGTTCGTGGGCTTGGGCAACCAGGCTGAAATCCAGGCCCATTTGCTTCGTCATAAGGCTTCCTGTTTATGGCCGATCAAGGTCAGCACAGCATCTGCCGCCTGGTTCGACGCATCACGGCGCAGGGTACGGTGAATGTCGTCGAAACCACGGGTCTGCTCTTCGCCGCCATCGATCAAGGGTAGTAGAGTTTGCGCAAGCGCCTCAGGCGTTGCATCGTCCTGCAACAACTCCGGCACCAGCAGACGCTGAGCCAGCAGGTTGGGCAAGGAGATGTAAGGACTTTTGACCATACGCTTGAGAATCCAGAAGGTCAGCGGCGCCAGGCGATAAGCCACAACCATTGGGCGCTTGTAGAGCAAGGCCTCCAGTGTGGCGGTGCCCGATGCGATCAGTACCGCATCGCAAGCCGCCAGGGCCAGGTGTGATTGACCGTCCAGCAAGGTCACCGGCAGGTTGCGTGCTTCAAGCAGCGTTTCGATTTGTGCACGGCGTTGCGGGCTGGCACACGGCAACACGAAACGTATGCCAGGCTTCAACGTCTGCAGGCGCTCGGCGGCATCAAAAAACAGCGCCCCCAGACGGCCCACTTCACCACCACGACTGCCCGGCATCAGCGCGACGAGAGGACCGTCGGCCAGGCCTAGCTCAGCACGGGCGGCGGCGCGGTCGGCCTGCAAGGGAATGGTGTCGGCCAGGGTGTGGCCGACAAATCGGACCGGTACGCCCTTCTCTTCGTAAAACTTGGCTTCGAACGGCAGCAAAGTCAGCATCAAGTCGCAGCCTTCACGAATCTTCAGCACCCGCTTCTGACGCCACGCCCATACCGATGGGCTGACGTAGTGCACGGTCTTGATTCCGGCCTGACGCAACTTGAGTTCGATATTGAGGGTGAAATCCGGCGCATCGATTCCGATAAAAACGTCAGGCTTTTCTTCGATCAGGGTCTGAATCAGCAGCTTGCGGCGAGCCAGAAGCTCACGCAGACGGCCCAACACTTCGACCAGCCCCATGACCGACAGACGCTCCATGGGAAAGTAAGACGTGAGACCTTCGGCCTGCATGAGCGGGCCACCCACGCCGATAAACTCCACCGCAGGGTGCTGGGCCTTGAGGGCCCGCATCAAACCGGCGCCCAGAATATCGCCTGAAGCTTCTCCGGCGACCAGCGCGATACGCAGACTAGCCATGATTAGCGAGTGATGCCGCGAGTCGAAGCCTGGATCGAGTCACGGAATATCGCGACTTCCGGGAACAACGCGGCAGGCTCGGTCAGTTCGGTCAGCGCTTGGTCAACCGTCAGCCCCTGGCGGTAAACCACTTTATAGGCCCGGCGCAGCGCGTGAATCGCCTCTTCGCTGAAACCGCGACGGCGCATGCCTTCGAAGTTCATGCTGCGCGCCTCAGCCGGGTTGCCGAACACGGTGACGAATGCAGGAACGTCCTTGCCTATCGCAGTGCCCATGCCGGAAAAGCTGTGGGCGCCGATATGGCAATACTGGTGCACCAGGGTGAAGCCGGACAGGATCGCCCAGTCGTCAACGTGCACATGGCCTGCCAGCGCAGTGTTGTTGACCAGGATGCAATGGTTGCCGATCACGCTGTCATGGCCGATGTGCGCATAGGCCATGATCAGGTTGTGATCACCCAAGGTAGTTTCTGCACGATCCTGCACCGTGCCACGGTGAATGGTCACGCCTTCTCGGATGATGTTGTGGTCACCGATTACCAGGCGCGTTTCTTCACCTTTGTACTTCATGTCCGGAGTGTCTTCACCTACCGAGGAAAACTGGTAGATGCGATTGTGTTTGCCAATCCGGGTCGGACCTTTAAGGATCACGTGTGGCCCGATGACAGTCCCCTCGCCGATTTCAACACCTGCGCCGACGATCGACCAAGGGCCGACCTCAACGTCGGCGGCCAGAACGGCCGACGGATCGATGATTGCGCGAGGGTCAATCAAACTCATAGTTTGCGTTCCGCACAGATGATCTCAGCGGAGCACACCGGCTTGCCGTCCACCGAGGCCTGGCATTCGAACTTCCAGATCTGGCGCTTGCAGCTGATGAACTTGGCTTCCAGGATCAACTGGTCACCCGGGGTGACCGGGTTGCGAAAGCGCAATTTGTCGGAGCCCACGAAATAGTAAAGCGTGCCATCGGCAGGCTTGAGGTCGAGCATTTTAAAACCAAGGATACCGGCAGCCTGGGCCATCGCTTCGATGATCAACACGCCCGGCATGATTGGATGCGCAGGGAAGTGACCGTTGAAGAATGGTTCGTTGATGCTGACATTCTTGTAGGCACGAATGCGCTTTTCCTCGACGTTGAGGTCCACTACACGGTCCACCAGCAGGAACGGGTAACGGTGAGGCAGGTATTCGCGAATCTCGTTGATGTCCATCATTTCGGGGGGAAGCCTGTAATAAAGATTGGGGGCGGGCGGACTAAACGCACGCCCCGCTAGCAAATCAAGGAGGCAGTCTAGCGGCTGTGCACACTTGATATGGAAATGGTATCAGCCTTCTGATGAAGCATTACCGCCAGGGGTCACGTCCCCAACACGCTTTTCCAGCTGTTTAAGGCGTCTAGCCATGTCGTCAAGCTGCCTCAAGCGCGCTGCACTTTTGCGCCATTCAGCCGCAGGCTGCATGGCGGTACCGGATGAGTAGGCGCCTGGCTCGGTAATCGAGTGGGTCACCATGGTCATGCCGGTAATGAAGACGTTGTCGCAAATATCGATATGCCCCACCAGCCCAACGCCACCGGCGAGCATGCAATGCTTGCCGATTTTGGTGCTGCCGGAGATCCCTACGCAGGCGGCCATGGCGGTGTGATCGCCAATCTGCACGTTATGGGCGATCTGGATCTGGTTGTCGAGCTTCACACCGTTACCGATCACGGTATCGGCCAAGGCCCCGCGATCCACAGCAGTGTTGACGCCGATTTCCACGTCATCGCCGATCAATACGCCGCCGACCTGAGCAATCTTGTGCCAGACACCTTTGGAGTTGGCAAAGCCAAAACCTTCGCCACCGATCACAGCGCCGGACTGAATGACTACCCGCTCACCGATACGCACGTCGTGGTACAGGGTGACGCGAGGCGCCAGCCAACCATCAGCACCGATTTCGCAGCGCGCGCCGATAAAGCAATGCGCACCCACGGTGACGCCGGCAGCAATGCGGGCACCACTCTCGATCACCGCAAATGCGCCAATGCTGGCCGCAGGGTCAACCTGGGCATCATCGGCGATGACGGCCGATGGATGAATACCACCCGCGGCCTTGGGCTTTGGATCGAACAGGTGCGACGCCCGGGCGTAAGCCAGGTAAGGATCGGCCACCACCAGCGCATCCCCGGTAAACCCTTCAGCATCGGCGGCCTTCAGCAAAACGGCTGCGGCTTGGCTGTCGACCAGGTATTTACGGTATTGGGGATTTGCGAGGAAGCTCAACTGAGCTGGGCCAGCCTCCTGCAAGGTGGCTAGCCCAGTGATTTCTTTCTCCGGGGAGCCACTCAAGGTGGCCCCCAGGAACTCGGCCAACTCGCCGAGTTTGATAGTCGCGGTCATGGCTTACTTCAGCTGGTTCATGCGCTCGATCACCTGGCGGGTGATGTCGTATTGAGGCTTGACGTCAATGACGGCGCCGCGCTCGAACACCAAGTCAAAGGCACCTTTCTTGATGACTTCTTCCACAGCGCTGTCGAGTTTCGGCTTGAGCTGCTTGAGCATTTCACGGTCAGCAACGGCTTTGGCTTCGTTCAGCTCCTTGGACTGGAACTGATAGTCACGGGCCTTTTGCTTGAATTCAAGCTCCAGACGCTCACGCTCGCCTTGCTGCATTTTGTCGCCACCGGCTACCAGACGGTCCTGAATGCCTTTGGCGCTGCTTTCCAGCGTCTTGAGCTTGGTCAGTTGCGGACCAAACTTCTTCTCGGCATCCACGGCGTATTTCTTGGCCGCGTCAGATTCCAGCAGAGCCATCTGATAGTTCAGGACGGCGATTTTCATTTCGGCGAAGGCCGGGGTGGTTACCAGCACGGTGGCCAGCAGAACCAATTGAGTCAACTTACGCACGATGTACTCCTACAGAATCCGTTGTCGTTATCTTGGGTCAGACGCTTAGAACGTCTGGCCGAGGGAGAATTGGAAAATCTGGGTTTCAGCGTTATCCGGTTTCTTGATCGGCATGGCCAGAGCAAAGCTCAGCGGGCCAAGCGCGGTCACCCAGGTCACACCAACACCCACGGAGCTGGCCAAGTTACTCAGGCTGACGTCGTTGCACTGAGTCTGGGACTTCACGCCGCTCGGGTTGGTGACCTGCTGACACTTGGAATCGAACACGTTACCCACATCCCAGAACAGCGAAGTCCGCAACGAACGCTGATCCTTGACGAATGGCAGTGGGAACAGAAGCTCCGCACCACCCTGGATCAACACGTTACCACCGAACGCCAGAGGGTCATTGTTGGAGTCAACGGTGGTGCCCTGGTTACCGGTTACAGCCTGACCACGGCTTGGGGTACCACGTGGGCCCAAGGTGCTGTCTTTGAAGCCACGCACCGAGTTGAAGCCACCGGCATAGTAGTTCTCGTAGAACGGCAGCCCATTGGTCGAACCATAACCGTCGCCATAACCCAGCTCAGTGTGCAGGCGCATGGTGTAGTTATCGCTCAGCGGCTGGAACAACTGGCCACGGTAGTCGAGTTTGAAGAACGACAGGTCGCTGCCCGGCGTAGTGGCTTCCGCAGTCAAGCTTTGGGAATGGCCACGGGTTGCCAGCACACCTTTGTTCAGGGTGGATTCCGACCAACCGACCGAAGCCTTGAAGTTCAGGAACTGATCACCCTCGCGACGCGTGAAGTCGAAAATCTCGTCCGTGGTGTAAACACCAGTCTTGATTTTGTCCTGCTGTGCAGTAAAGCCGAAGGTCAGGCGCGAAGTTTCGCTGATCGGGTAACCGATGTTGACACCGGCACCAAGACTGTCGATCGCATAGCTCGCAACGTCAACGTTAAGGTCTTTGTAGTCAGTGGTGCGGTAAAAGGCGTTGTAGCCCAGGCTCACACCGTCAGCAGTCCAGTAGGGGTCCACATAACCGAAGTTATAGCGGCTCTGGTATTCGCTTCGGGTCAGGCCGATGGAAACTTTGTTACCGGTACCGAGGAAGTTGTTCTGGGTGATCGAGCCACCGAGGATCAGGCCGGCACTCTGTGCGAAGCCGACGCTGGCGGTGATCGAGCCCGACGCTTGTTCTTCAACGGCGTAGTTCACGTCGACCTGGTCATCCACACCCGGTACGGCCGGGGTTTCAACGTTGACTTCTTTAAAGAAGCCCAGGCGTTCAAGACGGGTCTTGGACTGGTCGATCAGGTAAGTCGACGCCCAGCCACCTTCCATCTGGCGCATTTCACGACGCAGCACTTCGTCCGCAGACTTGGTGTTGCCACGGAAGTTGATGCGGTTCACGTAGGCACGCTTGCCTGGGTCGACGACGAAGGTGATGTCCACAGTGTGGTCATCATCGTGCGGAGTCGGAACGCCGTTGACGTTGGCGAAGGTATAGCCTTCGTTACCCAGACGACGGGTGATCAGCTCGGAAGTAGTGGTCATCAGCTTGCGCGAGAACACTTGGTTCTTCTGCACCAGCAACAGCGCCTTGACCTGGTCTTCAGGTACTTTCAGGTCGCCGCTGAGCTTCACGTCACGAACGGTGTATTTCTCGCCTTCGTTGACGTTCACAGTAATGTAGACGTGCTTCTTGTCCGGGGTGATGGACACCTGGGTCGAAGCGATATCCATGTTGATATAGCCACGGTCCAGGTAGTAGGAACGCAGACGCTCCAAGTCACCAGAGAGCTTTTCACGGGCGTACTTGTCATCGTTCTTGAAGAACGACAGCCAGTTGGTGGTCTTGAGCTCGAACAGGTCGATCAGGTCGTCATCAGCGAACTTGGTGTTGCCCACCACGTTGATGTGCTGAATTGCCGCCACGGTGCCTTCGTTGATGTTGACATTCAGGCCGACACGGTTACGAGGCTGGGGGACCACTTCAGTTTCCACTGACGCTGAGTAGCGACCCTGGGCAACGTACTGACGTTGCAGTTCGTTACGCACACCTTCAAGGGTGGCGCGCTGGAAGATCTCACCCTCGGCAAGGCCGGATTGCTTGAGACCCTTCATCAAGTCTTCAGTGGAGATCGCCTTGTTACCCTCGATCTCGATACTGGCGACGGAAGGTCGCTCGACGACAGTGATGACCAGGACGTTGCCTTCGCGACCCAGTTGGATATCTTGAAAGAACCCGGTTTTGAACAGCGCACGAGTGGATTCCACCAGGCGACGATCATCCGCCTGTTCCCCGACGTTCAACGGCAAGGCACCAAACACGCTACCGGCGGAAACCCGCTGGAGGCCGTTGACGCGAATATCGGAGATAGTGAAGGACTCGGCGTGAACTTCGGCGATCATCAATACGGTGAGAACCGCAGTTAGCAGCAGACGTTTCATGAAGTCCTTTCTTATTCCAACTGGCAATAAACAAACTGCCGCAAAATGCGGCAGATTCGCAATTCAGCGAAGCGTTACAGTCGTCCCAGATCGTTGACCAGAGCTAACAACATCACTCCGACCACCAAACTGATACCGATCTGTATCCCCCAACCCTGCACCCGATCCGACAAGGGGCGACCACGCACCCACTCGACCAGATAAAACAACAGATGCCCCCCATCCAATACTGGGATGGGCAGCAAATTCAGAACTCCAAGGCTAATACTCAGATAAGCCAGGAAATTCAGGAAATCCGCGACACCCGACTGGGCAGAAGCGCCCGCCACTTTAGCAATGGTTATCGGTCCACTCAAGTTTTTTACCGAGAGCTCGCCGAACAACATTTTCTTGAGCGATTCGAGGGTCAGCACACTCATGGTCCAAGTGCGCTTTGCACCCTCACCAATCGCCGCCAAAGGCCCGAAACTGACCTCGCGCACCATCGACGGTGGCCACTCGACACCTTTCACCCCTGCACCGAGATACCCCCCGGCTGCCTTGGCTTCCCCACGAACCGACAAGGTCACGGGGACGTCGATTTGAGCACCATCGCGCTCAACTTTCAGCACAATTTTGGTATCAGGGCGTACACGCACCAGATCGACCACTTGCTGCCAGTCACCCAGCGCCTGACCATCAAGGGCCAACAGACGGTCGCCGGTTTTCAGGCCGGCAGCCTGCGCCGGGCCCTTCGGATCCAGCTCGGCGAGCACCGGCGGCAACGCCGGGCGCCAAGGACGAATACCCAGGGACTTGATCGGATCAGGTTCGTCCGCCCCTTTAAGCCAATGGTCCAGAGCCAATTCGCGCGGCGTCTCGGCAGTGGAATCCTGTTCGCGCACCACTACATTGATGGTGCCGCTTTCACCCATGCGGCGCACCAACTGCAAATTGACAGCGCCCCACCCGGTGGTCGGCTCGCCATCAATAGAAACAATTTCCTGCCCTGCGACCAGGCCAGCCTTGGCCGCCATGCTGTCCGACTCGACTGCGCCGATGACCGGGCGCACCTGCTGGCTGCCCATCATGGCCAAGACCCAGAAAAACACTATCGCCAACAAGAAGTTGGCGATCGGGCCGGCCGCAACAATAGCGATACGCTGACGAACGGTCTTGCGGTTGAAGGATTGGTCCAACTGATCAGCAGGCACTTCGCCTTCGCGCTCATCGAGCATCTTGACGTAGCCACCCAACGGGATGGCCGCAATCACGAACTCAGTACCACGCCGGTCGTGCCAACGTAGCAACGGCATGCCGAAACCGACGGAAAAGCGCAGTACCTTGACGCCGCAACGACGCGCCACCCAAAAGTGGCCGAATTCGTGGAAGGTAACCAGCACACCCAGAGCAACCAGGGTGCCGACGATCATGTAGAGCGCACTCATCTAATTTCTCCGCATTCCAATCCAGTGCCTGAGGGCTCAAACCTGCCCACAGACTAACGCGCGTTGCGGTTCAACCACTGCTCAGCCAGCGCACGGGCCTTGGTATCCGCCTCGAACACTGCGCCCAAATCATCCACTGCTACCACCGACTCAAGACTCAGAACGTCCTCGATGATACTCGCGATCTGCGGAAAGCGAATACGCTGCTCGAGAAACGCCGCCACCGCCACCTCATTGGCCGCATTGAGCATCGCCGGCGCGCTGTTACCCGCCTCGGCCGCCTGACGCGCCAGGCGCAGGCATGGAAAGCGCTGCTCGTCCGGCGCTTCGAAGTCCAGGCGTGCAATGGCGAACAAATCCAACGGTGCCACGCCGGAGTCAATCCGTTCCGGCCACGCCAGGGCGTTGGCGATTGGCGTACGCATGTCGGGGTTGCCCAACTGAGCCAACACCGAACCATCCACGTAGTCGACCAGGGAATGAATCACACTTTGTGGATGGATTACCACCTCGACCTGATCAGGCCGCGCGTCGAACAGCCAGCACGCCTCGATCAACTCCAAGCCTTTGTTCATCATGCTCGCCGAATCCACGGAGATTTTGCGCCCCATGGACCAGTTCGGGTGTGCACAGGCTTGATCTGGCGACACATGTTCAAGATCAGCCAGCGGAGTCTGCCGGAACGGGCCACCGGAAGCCGTAAGAAGAATCCGCCGCACACCCACCTGGCTCAGACCACGGGCAAAATCACCGGGCATGCATTGGAAGATCGCGTTGTGCTCGCTATCCAGAGGCAGCAGAACGGCACCGCTTTTGCGTACCGCCTGCATAAAGAGTGTGCCGGACATGACCAGCGCTTCTTTATTCGCCAGCAGGATCTTCTTGCCCGCGTCGACTGCCGCCAGCGTCGGGCGCAAACCTGCCGCCCCGACAATGGCCGCCACAACGGTGTCGACTTCGGAGTCCGCCGAGACCTGGCACAAGCCCTCCTCGCCCACCAACACCTGCGTGGCAAGGCCGGCGGCGCGCAGATCATCCTGCAAACCACGTGCGCCAGCTGCTTGCGGCACGACCGCAAAGCGTGGCGCATGGCGCACGCACAGAGCCAGCAACTCACTTAAACGCGTGAAGCCGGTCAGGGCGAACACTTGGTAACGATCCGGATGACGAGCAATCACATCCAGCGTGCTCAGCCCGACCGAGCCGGTCGCACCTAGCACGGTTACCTGCTGCAGGCGGCTCACGAAGCGGTCATCCACAACAGCACGGCAAAGACCGGGATCGCCGCGGTAAGGCTGTCGATACGATCCAGCACGCCGCCATGGCCCGGCAGCAGGTTGCTGCTGTCCTTGATCCCGGCCTGGCGCTTGAACATGCTTTCAGTGAGGTCGCCCACCACCGAGATAAACACCACGACAGCCGTACCCAACAGGGCCAGGAGTATTTCCTTCACCGACCAGTCGCGCACAACCCCCACAACCAGCGTGATCACCAATGTGAATGCCAGGCCGCCGTAAACACCTTCCCAGCTCTTGCCCGGGCTGACTGACGGCGCCAGCTTGCGCTTGCCGAAAGCCCGGCCCGAGAAATAGGCACCGATATCAGCCCCCCAGACCAGCACCATCACCGCCATGATCAGCCAGTTACCCATTGGCGAATTCTTGATTTCCACCAACCCTTGCCAGGCCGGCAGCAAAATCAACAAACCAATCACTAACTTGCTGGCCACACTCGACCATTGGCTACTCGTACGCGGGTAGGTCAGCACCAGGAAGGTCGCCAGCGCCCACCACAGTACCGCCGCGCCCAGCACCCAAGGCACGACAATGCTTGAGAGCGTATGCATGAGAAACAGCAGCAGCGCCACCACAGCGGCGTACACCACACGCGGCAACTGCTCGCTGAAACCCGCCAGGCGCGCCCATTCCCAGGCACCCAGGGTCACGACCAGGCCGATAAACAGCGCAAAGCCGGAACCGTCGAGCAGAAAAAAACCGCACAAGGCAATCGGCAGCAGGATCAGTGCTGTGATGATTCGTTGTTTAAGCATTTAAACCCGGGCTCCAGCTTCGATCTGCTCGCTCGTTTTACCGAAGCGACGCTGACGGGAAGCGAAATCGGCCAGCGCATTGCGCATGGCATCGTGTTTGAAGTCCGGCCAGAACAGGTCGGAGAAGTACAGCTCGGTGTAGGCCAGTTGCCACAACAGGAAGTTGCTGATGCGGTGCTCGCCACCGGTACGGATGCACAAGTCTGGCAACGGCAGGTCGCCGGTTACCAGGCAGGTTTGCAACAGTTCGGGCGTGATGTCGTCGGGCCGCAGGTGCCCGGCCTGCACTTCGCGGGCAAGCCGCTGCGCTGCCTGGGCGATATCCCACTGGCCACCGTAGTTGGCTGCAATCTGCAGCACAAAACGGTTGGCACCCGCAGTAATGGCCTCGGCTTCGCGCATGGCCGCTTGCAGCTCCGGCTGGAACCGCGAGCGATCACCAATGATGCGCAGGCTGATGTTGTTGTCGTTGAGGCGCTTGGCCTCACGACGCAGCGCCTTGAAGAACAGGTCCATCAAGGCACTGACTTCTTCGGCGGGCCGCTGCCAGTTCTCGCTGGAGAAGGCAAACAGGGTCAACACTTCAACCTTGGCCTCGGCGCACACCTCAATCACGGCGCGCACCGCATCGACACCCGCTTTATGCCCGGCAACGCCCGGCATAAAGCGTTTCTTCGCCCAGCGATTATTCCCATCCATGATGATCGCGACATGGCGCGGCACCACGGAGGGCACAGTCTGCTTGGTCTTTTCCATGAAGGCGTCCTGACCCCTTATACGGCCATCAGGTCCTTTTCTTTTTCTTCCGTGGCCTTGGTGATCTGGGCCTCAGCGTCTTTGGTCAGCTTGTCGATATCAGCGACGGCACGACGCTCTTCGTCTTCGCTGATTTCTTTATCCTTGACCAGTTTCTTCAGGTCACCCAACGCATCGCGGCGGATGTTACGCACAGCAACGCGAGCATCTTCGGCTACGCTGCGCGCCTGCTTGGTGAAGCCCTTACGGGTTTCTTCGGTCAAGGCTGGCATGGAGATCAGCAACAACTCGCCCAGGTTGGTCGGGTTGAGGTTCAGACCGGCGCTCTGGATCGCTTTGTCGACAGCGCCGAGCATGTTGCGCTCGAAGGCGACGACTTGCAGGGTGCGCGAGTCTTTTACGGTGATGTTGGCCACTTGGGTGATCGAAGTGTCTGCGCCGTAGTACGGCACCATCACGCTACCCAGGATGCTTGGGTGGGCCTTGCCGGTACGAATCTGACCAAATGCGTGGTTCAGAGAGTCCAGGGATTTCTGCATACGCTCTTGAGCGTCTTTCTTGATTTCGTTGATCATTGTTGGCCTTCCTCGATCAGAGTCCCTTCCGCGCCGCCGTGTACGATGTTCAGCAGGGCGCCGGGCTTGTTCATGTTAAATACGCGCAGCGGCATCTTGTGGTCGCGGCACAGGCAGATAGCCGTCAGGTCCATCACGCCCAGCTTGCGATCCAGCACTTCATCATAAGTCAGATGATCGAACTTCTCGGCATGCGGGTCTTTGAATGGGTCTGCAGTGTAAACACCGTCAACCTTGGTGGCTTTGAGCACCACGTCCGCGTTGATCTCGATACCACGCAGGCACGCAGCCGAGTCGGTGGTGAAGAACGGGTTGCCGGTACCGGCAGCAAAAATCACCACCTCTTTGGCATCCAGGTGACGCATGGCTTTGCGCCGATCATAGTGATCCGTTACGCCAACCATGGAAATAGCCGACATGACGATAGCGGTGATATTGGCGCGCTCGAGGGCGTCACGCATGGCCAGGGCGTTCATCACAGTGGCCAGCATGCCCATGTGGTCGCCTGTTACCCGATCCATCCCGGCAGCGCTGAGCGCCGCACCGCGGAACAGGTTGCCGCCGCCGATCACCAGGCCCACCTGAACACCGATACCGACCAACTGGCCGACTTCCAGTGCCATGCGGTCGAGTACCTTGGGATCGATCCCGAACTCTTCCGAGCCCATCAGGGCCTCGCCGCTAAGCTTGAGTAGAATGCGTTTATAGCGAGCCTGATAACCACTGCCCTGCTGAGCCATTGCGAATCTCTCCTGCGGCGTATTTTTTAAAAATTCTTGGCGAGCCGTTTACGGCTTGCGTTCACTCTAGCTGGACGCTATCACAGCGCCATCGGAACACGGCTTTGTAAGCCAGTTCCGAAAGGAAACCAAATAAAAATTGGCCTTCCCATTTGAAAAGAGGCTGCGCGCGTGAGCGGGCAGCCTCTTTCGGCGACAGTTAAAAACTGTCTTATTGCTTGGCGGCAGCCAGCTGGGCAGCAACTTCTTCAGCGAAGTTGTCGACCGGCTTCTCGATGCCGTCGCCTACTTTGTAGTAGGTGAAGGAAACGATTTCAGCACCGGCTTTCTTAGCCAGCTCGCCAACCTTGATTTCAGGGTTCTTGACGAACGCCTGCTCAACCAGGCTCGCTTCAGCCAGGAACTTGCTGATACGGCCTTTGATCATGTTTTCAACGATGTTTTCTGGCTTGCCGGCGATCTTGTCGGCGTTCAGGCTCAGGAACACAGCTTTTTCGCGCTCGATTGCGTCAGCAGACACTTCCGATGGCAGCAGGAACTCAGGGTTGCTGGCTGCTACGTGCATAGCGATGTCTTTAGCCAGCTCAACGTCGCCGCCTTTGAGGGCAACCACAACGCCGATTTTGTTGCCGTGCAGGTAGCCACCAACCACATCACCTTCGATGCGCGCCAGACGACGGATGTTGACGTTTTCGCCAACCTTGCCGACCAGTACCAGGCGAGCAGCTTCTTGAGCTTCGATCAACGGCTCGACGGTGGTCAGCTTGTCGTCGAATGCTTTCTTGACGCTGGCAGCAACGAACGCTTTGAAGTCGTCCTGCAGAGCCAGGAAGTCGGTCTGCGAGTTCACTTCCAGCAGAACTGCGGCTTTACCGTCTTCAACCAGAGCGATAGCGCCTTCAGCAGCTACGTTGCCTGCTTTTTTGGCAGCCTTGATGGCGCCGGAAGCACGCATGTCATCAATGGCTTTTTCGATGTCGCCGCCGGCCTTGGTCAAGGCCTTTTTGCAATCCATCATGCCTTCGCCGGTACGCTCACGCAGTTCTTTAACCAACGCTGCAGTAATCTCTGCCATTTCAAAATCCTCTTGGATAGGTTTTCAACCATTCCACCCGATCAAACGGGCGATCAATTCTTCCCGAATCACCCTTGTAGGCCGCTGCACGTTACAGAAGTTGTAGCTGCGCTGCCGACAAATGGTTTTCGAGGTGGCAAAAAGGGGGCCAAGCCCCCTTTTTGCTTACTGAGTCAACGCCAGGGCGTCAGTTACTCAGCGGCAGCTACCGGAGCTTCTTCAACGAACTGCTCGGTACCACCAGCAACGTGGTTGCGACCACGGATTACAGCGTCAGCCATCGAACCCATGTACAGCTGGATAGCGCGGATTGCGTCATCGTTGCCTGGGATGATGTAGTCAACGCCTTCCGGGCTGCTGTTGGTATCGACTACGCCGATAACCGGGATGCCCAGCTTGTTGGCTTCGGTGATCGCGATGCGCTCGTGATCAACGTCGATAACGAACAGTGCGTCAGGCAGACCGCCCATGTCCTTGATACCACCCAGGGAACGATCGAGCTTTTCCAGGTCGCGAGTGCGCATCAGCGCCTCTTTCTTGGTCAGCTTGGCGAAAGTACCGTCTTCGGCTTGCACTTCAAGGTCACGCAGACGCTTGATGGAAGCACGGATGGTTTTGAAGTTGGTCAGCATGCCGCCCAACCAGCGGTGATCGACGTACGGCGAACCGCAACGTGCTGCTTCTTCAGCAACGATCTTGCCAGCGGAACGCTTGGTGCCGACGAACAGAATCTTGTTTTTGCCCTGGGCCAGACGCTCTACGAAAGTCAGAGCTTCGTTGAACATTGGCAGGGTTTTTTCAAGGTTGATGATGTGGATCTTGTTACGCGCGCCGAAAATGTATTTACCCATTTTCGGGTTCCAGTAACGGGTCTGGTGACCGAAGTGCACACCGGCCTTCAGCATATCGCGCATATTGACTTGGGACATGATAGTTCCTTAATAAGTCGGGTTTGGCCTCCACGTATCCCAATGACCAACCAGCGGCATTCGCCTCCGGCACCCAGGTCATCGTGTCGACACGTGTGTGGATTTAAGCTCTGCGGGGCATCCCCGGAAAGCGGCGCATTTTATACCACACGAAGGACAAAAACGAAACCCGCAATCACAGTTGCCGTGTTCGGCTTTTGTGTAAGCCTTTGAATAGAGCCAACATGCCCCCACCTTATAGAGAGAAGCGATCGTCAGACGCTCATGATTTGCCGCCAGCGTCTGGTAGAATCACGTTTTTTTGGGGCTTGTGCGAATTCTGCAACCTTTTGTCGCACACCCGTAAACCGTATTGATTTCAGCGCCTCGCGCTAGAGAGAGTCTGTATGACCGTTACTTTGAAAACCGCCGAAGACATCGCCGGCATGCGCGTTGCCGGCAAACTGGCTGCCGACGTGCTGGAAATGATTGCCGAACACGTCAAGCCAGGCGTCACCACCGAAGCCCTGGACCGCATCTGCCACGACTATATAGTCGACGTGCAAAAGGCCATCCCTGCGCCGCTGAACTACAAAGGCTTCCCCAAGTCGATCTGCACCTCGATCAACCACGTGGTCTGCCACGGCATTCCGGGCGACAAGCCGTTGAAAGACGGTGACACCCTGAACATCGACGTCACCGTGATCAAAGATGGCTACCACGGCGACACCAGCCGCATGTTCCACGTCGGCAGCGTGCCGGTCTGGGCTGAGCGCCTGTCCCAGGTCACCCAGGAATGCATGTACAAGGCCATCGAGATCGTCAAACCCGGCTGCCGCCTGGGCGATATCGGTGAAGTGATCCAGAAGCACGCTGAAAAGAACGGCTTCTCGGTAGTCCGCGAATTCTGCGGCCACGGCATCGGCAAGGTGTTCCACGAAGAGCCGCAGATCCTGCATTACGGCCGCGCCGGCACCGGCATGGAACTCAAAGCCGGTATGACCTTCACTATCGAGCCGATGATCAACCAGGGCAAGGCTGACACCAAGGTGCTGGGCGACGGTTGGACTGCTATCACCAAGGACCGCAAGCTGTCGGCCCAGTGGGAACACACCTTGCTGGTCACCGAGACCGGCTACGAGATCTTCACATTGCGCGCCGACGACACGATCCCACGTATTTCGGCCTAATGTTTGCCTCGGTTTTCCCCCGTAACCCTGTGACCGCTTATAGATAGAAAGGAAAGCCGATCAATGCCCCAGGTGGATCCCGAACTCTTCGACCGTGGCCAGTTCCAGGCTGAACTGGCATTGAAGGCAAGCCCCATCGGCGCCTTCAAGAAGGCTATCCGCCAGGCCCGCGAGGTGCTCGATGCGCGCTTTCGCAGTGGCCGAGACATTCGTCGGCTGATCGAAGACCGTGCCTGGTTCGTCGACAACATCCTGCAAAAGGCCTGGGAACAGTTCAGCTGGAGCGAAGATGCCGATATCGCCTTGGTGGCGGTCGGCGGCTACGGCCGCGGCGAACTGCACCCTTACTCCGACATCGACCTGCTGATCCTGCTGGACAGCGCCGATCATGAGATCTTTCGCGATTCCATCGAGCGTTTTCTGACGCTGTTGTGGGACATCGGCCTGGAAGTCGGCCAAAGCGTACGCTCGCTGGACGAATGCGCCCAAGAAGCCCGCGCCGATCTCACCGTGATCACCAACCTGATGGAAAGCCGCACCATCGCCGGCCCCGAACGCCTGCGTCAGCGCATGCTGGAAGTCACCAGCACCGCACACATGTGGCCAAGCAAGGATTTCTTCCTGGCCAAGCGCGCCGAGCAGAAAGCTCGGCACCACAAGTACAACGACACCGAATACAACCTGGAGCCCAACGTCAAAGGCTCCCCGGGCGGGCTGCGGGATATCCAGACGATCCTGTGGGTCGCGCGTCGCCAATACGGCACCCTGAACCTGCGCGCCCTGGCCGGCGAAGGCTTTCTGGTAGAAAGCGAAAACGCTCTGCTGGCCTCGTCCCAGGAGTTTCTGTGGAAGGTACGTTACGCCCT
The DNA here is from genome assembly GCF_022648765.1 of Pseudomonas sp. ArH3a. NCBI lineage: Bacteria > Pseudomonadati > Pseudomonadota > Gammaproteobacteria > Pseudomonadales > Pseudomonadaceae > Pseudomonas > Pseudomonas sp. ArH3a. The sequence goes on along the minus strand of NZ_CP080330.1, from coordinate 1,786,574 downwards.
GCACATGCTCGCCGGGCGCTCCGAAGACCGCCTGCTGTTCGACCATCAGCGCTCCATCGCCACCCTATTGGGGTTTGAAGGCGAGGATGCGAAGACCAGTATCGAAAGCTTCATGCAGCAGTACTACCGGGTGGTCATGAGCATTGCCCAGCTCAGCGACCTGATCATCCAGCATTTCGAAGAAGTGATCCTGGCCCCCGAAGACGAAGCGCCACCACAGCCGATCAACTCGCGCTTCCAACTGCACGACGGCTACATCGAAGCGCGCAACGACAACGTGTTCCACCGCACGCCGTTCGCCATGCTGGAAATCTTTGTGCTGATGGCCCAGCAGCCGGAAATCAAAGGCGTACGCGCCGATACCATCCGCCTGCTGCGCGAATACCGTCACCTGATCGACGATGACTTTCGCAACGACATCCGCAACACCAGCCTGTTTATCGAGCTGTTCAAGTGCAAGATCGGCATCCACCGCAACCTGCGGCGCATGAACCGTTACGGCATCCTCGGGCGTTACCTGCCCGAGTTCGGCTTTATCGTCGGCCAGATGCAGCACGACCTGTTCCACATCTACACCGTGGACGCCCACACCCTGAACTTAATCAAACACCTGCGTAAGTTGCAGTACACCCAGGTGTCAGAGAAATTCCCGCTGGCCAGCAAGCTCATGGCCAAGCTGCCCAAGCCGGAGCTGATCTACCTGGCCGGCCTGTACCACGACATCGGCAAGGGCCGGCATGGCGATCACTCGGAAATCGGCGCGGTCGATGCCGAGGCCTTCTGCCAGCGCCATCAACTGCCGTTGTGGGACAGCCGCCTGATTGTGTGGCTGGTGCAGAACCACCTGGTGATGTCGACCACCGCCCAGCGCAAGGACTTGTCCGACCCGCAGGTGATCCACGACTTCGCCGGGATCGTCGGTGATGAGACACGCCTGGACTACCTCTACGTGCTCACCGTCTCCGACATCAACGCCACCAACCCGACGCTGTGGAACTCGTGGCGCGCCAGCCTGCTGCGCCAGCTCTATACCGAGACCAAGCGCGCGCTGCGCCGTGGCCTGGAAAACCCGGTGGACCGCGAAGAGCAGATCCGCCGCACCCAAAGCGCAGCCCTGGATATCCTGGTGCGTGGCGGCAATGACCCGGACGATGTCGAGCAATTGTGGTCGCAACTGGGTGACGATTACTTCCTGCGCCACACTGCCGGCGATGTGGCCTGGCACAGTGACGCGATCCTGCAGCAGCCGGCCGATGGTGGCCCGCTGGTACTGATCAAGGAAACCACCCAGCGCGAGTTCGAGGGCGGCACGCAGATCTTCATCTACGCGCCCGACCAGCACGACTTCTTCGCCGTGACCGTGGCCGCCATGGACCAGCTCAACCTGAACATTCATGACGCGCGGGTCATCACCTCGAGCAGCCAGTTCACCCTCGACACCTACATCGTGCTCGATACCGAAGGCGACTCCATCGGCGATAACCCGGTGCGCGTGAAAAAGATCCGCGAAGGCCTGACTGAAGCCCTGCGCAACCCGGACGACTACCCGACGATCATCCAGCGTCGGGTACCGCGCCAGCTCAAGCATTTTGCCTTTGCGCCCCAGGTGACCATTTCCAATGACGCCCAGCGCCCGGTCACCGTGCTGGAACTCAGCGCCCCGGATCGTCCGGGCTTGCTCGCGCGCATCGGTGGAATCTTCCTGGAGTTCGACCTGTCGTTGCAGAATGCGAAGATTGCGACCCTCGGCGAGCGCGTGGAAGACGTGTTCTTCATTACCGACGCCGACAACCAGCCGCTGTCCGACCCGGAACTGTGCCGACGCTTGCAGGATGCCATCGTGCAGCAATTGAGCGTGAGCCAGGAGCCCGGCGTCGAGCTGTCCAGACTGACTATATGAATTGATTTAACTTCCCAGTGCGCACGACCCCTGTGGGAGCTGGCTTGCCTGCCATAGCGTCGACCCGGCATGGCTTATACACCGAGGTGCCCGCGTCGCAGGCAAGCCAGCGCCCACAAAAAGGCCGTACTCATCTTGATCGAGGCTTACATGAACAACGCCCTGAACCAGCTGCAGCCCTACCCGTTCGAGAAACTCCGTGCCCTGCTCGGCAGCGTCACGCCGAACCCGGACAAACGCCCGATCGCGCTGTCCATCGGCGAGCCCAAGCACAAGTCACCGGCCTTCGTGGCCCAAGCGCTGAGCAACAACCTCGACCAGATGGCCGTGTACCCGACCACCCTGGGCATCCCGGCATTGCGCGAGGCCATCGGCGCCTGGTGTGAACGCCGTTTCAACGTGCCCAAGGGGTGGCTGGACCCGGCGCGCAATATCCTGCCGGTCAACGGCACCCGCGAGGCACTGTTCGCCTTCACCCAGACCGTGGTCAACCGCAGTGACGATGCACTGGTAGTCAGCCCGAACCCGTTCTACCAGATCTACGAAGGCGCCGCGTTCCTGGCTGGGGCCACGCCGCATTACCTGCCGTGCCTGGACGCCAACGGCTTCAACCCAGACTTCGACGCTGTGTCGCCAGACACCTGGAAACGCTGCCAGATCCTATTCCTGTGTTCCCCAGGCAACCCGACCGGCGCGCTGATCCCGGTCGACACCCTGAAAAAACTCATCGCCCTGGCCGACGAATACGATTTCGTCATCGCCGCTGACGAGTGCTACAGCGAGCTGTACTTCGACGAACAAACCCCGCCGCCGGGCCTGCTCAGCGCCTGCGTCGAACTCGGCCGCCAGGATTTCAAACGTTGCGTGGTGTTCCACAGCCTGTCCAAGCGTTCCAACCTGCCAGGCCTGCGCTCCGGTTTCGTCGCCGGCAATGCCGATATCCTCAAGGCCTTCCTGCTGTACCGCACCTACCACGGCTGCGCGATGCCGGTGCAAACCCAACTGGCGAGCATCGCAGCCTGGCAGGACGAAGCCCACGTGCTGGCCAACCGTGACCTGTACCGCGAGAAATTCGACGCTGTGCTGGCGATTCTCAAGCCGGTATTAGACGTGCAAAGCCCGGACGGCGGATTTTACTTATGGCCGAATGTGAACGGCGACGATGCCGCATTCTGCCGGGACTTGTTCGTGGAAGAACACGTAACCGTGGTGCCGGGCTCATACCTGTCGCGGGAAGCGGATGGCGTGAACCCGGGGGCCGGGCGTGTGCGCATGGCACTGGTTGCGCCGTTGGCGGAGTGTGTGGAAGCGGCTGAGCGGATTCGGGATTTTATCCAGCGCAAGCGCTAACTCAGTGCCCGCTCCTGACTGGCAGGAGTGGGCCCCACCTGGCAAACCCAGGTACATATTTCATGGAACGCCTCTGCATAAGTTCCCACCAAGGATTACTGATTCTTCCTTGGTGAAAATATGACTATCAGCAACCTCTCCACTCTCTCGCCGCCTCTCGACCCACACTTATATACGGGTAGCCCTTCTGATGCTGTAACACCCCACGCTCGAAAAAAACGTGGCGTCGCGGATGAAAGCAAGGCTTGGCCACAACACTCAACGGTAAAAATCTCTCTGTCGAATATGACGCCAGAGCAAACGTCCTTGGTCAAGAAAGCCATTAACGAATGGAGCCCGCACACTAACCTTCACTTTAAGTTTATTAAAGGCAATGACGGCGACATCAGAATTGCTGGAGACAACATAGGCCTCGGAAGCTGGTCCGCACTCGGAACGGATGCCCTTCATCTGCACCGCTCCGAACCCACAATGTCCATCGACTTTACAAACCCTGATGACACCGCACGAGCGCACGTATTACATGAGTTCGGCCACGCCCTGGGCTTACTGCATGAGCACCAACACCCGGAGTGCTCCCTGAATATTGATGAGCAGGCCGCCTATGAGCATTTTACTTCGCAGAATTTTACAAAGGACGATGTAGGCAATAATATACTGGGGCAGTTCGACGCCTCTGAAGTTAAAACGTCGGAATATGATAAAGACTCCATCATGCATTACCCCTTCCCCGCCTCATTACTCAATGGCGGTGACGAGATTGTATTTCAAACTAAACTTTCAGTCGGCGATAAAAAATTCATGAGGTCCATGTACCCCATAGATGAATCACCGGCGGGTAAGTTTCTATACAGCCTTACGCAATTTTTTATCAGCCGATCCTGACGTTATTTCGAATTCAATGGACGCGCCCCACATTCGCCTTACTCATATCCAGATCCGCCAACACCTCTCTCAATACCTCATCACCCATTTGGTGATGACGACTCAAGCTGTACAACTCCAAGTGGCGCGCCCGCAGGGCCTGAGGCGCAGTTTGCGTTCAAGTTTGTCATCTGTATCACCTTAGCTTCGGCGATGCAGTGGAGATCAAAGCAACTCGCCCCTGTCAGCGACGTAATGCTCGCAAGTAGGCACACATGCCAAAAGCACGGATATTTCAAGCCCAACAATGGGTATTCATTGGGACAGTGACAAAAAGAAAACCGCTCGAGCCACCAAGCACACCTTTGCCAAGGCGTTAGGTTTCACCAACATTATCCTTCCCAAAAAAGCTGCCTAACGATTCAACTCTGTGTATCCGTACAAGAAAGCCATAACGCTCGTTACCCTTGGCGGGGTGTCATCTTGGGCATGAGCATTAAAACCCCATCATTAATGGACTGAGCCCAAATTCGCTTCGCTCATGTCCAAGTCCGCCAGCACCTCGCGCAACACGTCATCACCAATCTGGTGATGACGGCTCAAGCTGTACAACTCCAAGCGTTGCGCGCGCAGGGCTTTGAGCCGAAGTTTGCGTTCAAGCTGGTCCATCTGCTGCGCCAACGCCTGGGCTTCGGCCGAGTCATTAAACACTTCCAATTGATGGCGATATTCCGACATCAGCCGCGCCTTGAGCTCAGCGGCCAGGGCCGCTTGGGCGGCGTCCGGGGTTTCGCTTCCTGCGGGTTCTTCCGCCTCAAGGGCATGGATGGCAGCCACGGCGGTTTTCTTCCAGGCCTCGCGCACTTCGTTATGACGCTTTTCGTCCGGACTCTTTTCGATGCCGCGCAATAGCAACGGCAAGGCGATGCAGGCGGCGATCAATGACAGCAGGATCACGCCCGCAGCGATAAAGATCAGCAGGTCTCGCTCTGGAAAGTCCTGCCCCGGCGCCAACAGCAACGGCACCGACATCACGCCCGCCAGGGTCACCGCGCCGCGCACGCCCCCGACGGTCAGCAGCCAGCAGGAACGGGCCGTCGGCACCAGAGTCAGTTCGCTTTTCCCACGCAGCCGTCGCAGCAGGCCTGACAGCCGCCAGATGCTCTGCACCCAGATAAACCGCAACACCACCAGCACCAGAAAGATCGCGATCACATCCAGGCAGCGATACAACAGGGTTGGCCACAGTGTCGTCTCATGGCTCACCACCGCCTTGATGATGTCTGGCAGTTGCAAGCCCAACAGCAAAAAGATCAAGCCATTGAACGCGAACTCCAGCAGCGACCAGACACTGCGATTGAGCAGCCGGGTGCTGGTCTGGCGCGGCAACAGGTCGAGCCAGCTTTGCATCATGCCCGCCGCGACCGCCGAGAGAATGCCCGATGCGCCCAGGCGTTCAGCCAGCACATACGCGGCAAACGGCAGCAGCAACATGAACACCACGTGGGTGGCCGGGTCGTCCCAGCCCCGTGCGATCATCCAGGCACGCAAACGCCCGACCAGCCAGCTCAGCGCCACGCCCACCGCCAGGCCACCCACGGCCACCAGCACAAAGGTCAGGCTGGCGTCCGCCAAGGAAAACACCCCGGTCAACGCCGCCGCCAGGGCGAACTTGAAGGTCACCAGGCCCGAGGCATCATTCATCAACGCTTCGCCCTGAAGCATGTGCATCAGCGGCTTGGGCAACCGATTTTGGGAAATGGCCGACACCGCCACGGCATCCGTCGGTGATAAAACAGCCGCCAGGGCGAAGGCCACCGGCAACGGGATCGTAGGCAGTAGCCAATGAATGAAGTAGCCGGCCCCGACCACGGTGAACAACACCAGGCCCACCGCCAACGTCAGGATGGGCCCGCGCAGGCGCCACAACTCACGCTTGGGCATGCGCCAGCCATCGGAGAACAGCAGCGGCGGCAGAAACAGAAACAGGAACAACTCAGGGTCCAGGGCCACGTGCAGCCCCAGCGTCGGCCACGCCAGCAAGGCGCCGGCGGCGATCTGCACCAAGGGTAACGGCAGAGGAATGATGCGCCCGACCAGGCGCGAAACGCTGACCAACATCAGCAGGATAAGAACGGTGTAGGCGGTTTGCATAACACGGGTTTCCCGGACAAGCGACTTGCAACGACACATATCAGGCAACAACTGGCCGTTGAAGTGCCATATTACCCGTCTATGTTACTCGCCTATGCTGTGCGATGGCTTTTGCACAAAAGTCGCACTGAGCCATAAGCAGGCATGACGAGCGGCACCCAAACCCGCTGGTCGTGGCATAATCCGTGACCTTTAGTTTCTATTTGTCCAAAGGGGGGCAATTCCTTGACCGCTTCAAGCAAAACGTTGCACCTTTTCGGCATCAAAGCCTGCGACACCATGAAAAAAGCCCGTACCTGGCTCGATGAGCACGGCGTGAGCTATGAATTCCACGACTACAAAACGGCCGGTATCGACCGCGAACACTTGACCCAATGGTGCAACGAGCACGGTTGGCAGGTGGTTTTGAACCGTGCGGGCACCACCTTTCGCAAACTCGAAGACGAACGCAAAGCCGATCTCGATCAGTCGAAAGCCATTGAATTGATGCTCGCACAACCCTCGATGATCAAGCGCCCCGTGCTCGATCTCGGTGACAGAACCCTGATTGGCTTCAAGCCAGATAGTTATTCGGCGGCCCTCAAGTAGGCCAGCCCTTTCCATTTTTGTAGAGGTAACAGCATGTCCAATTCCCTGTTCAGCCTGGGCTTCGGCGTCGGCACTCAGAACCGCCAAGGTGCTTGGCTGGAAGTGTTTTACGCACAACCCTTGCTCAACCCGTCGGCTGAAATCATTGCCGCCATTGCACCGATCCTCGGTTACACCGAAGGCAACCAGGCCATCACCTTCACCGTCTCCCAGGCCCTGCAACTGGCTGACGCGCTCAAAGGCGTCGACGCAACCCAAGCCGCCCTGCTGAGCCGCCTGGCTGAAAGCCACACCCCGCTGGTCGCCACCCTGCTGGCCGAAGACGCTGCACTGACCTCCACGCCTGAGGCCTACCTCAAGCTGCACCTGCTGTCCCATCGCCTGGTCAAGCCGCATGGCCTGAGCCTGGCCGGTGTGTTCCCACAGCTGCCGAACGTGGCCTGGACCAGCCAGGGCGCGATCGACATCAGCGAACTGGCTGAACGCCAACTGGAAGCGCGCCTGCGTGGCGATCTGCTGGAAGTGTTCTCGGTGGACAAGTTCCCGAAAATGACCGACTACGTGGTCCCAGCCGGCGTGCGCATCGCGGACGCCGCGCGTATCCGCCTGGGCGCCTACGTGGGCGAAGGCACCACCGTGATGCACGAAGGTTTCATCAACTTCAACGCCGGCACTGAAGGTCCGGGCATGATCGAAGGCCGCGTGTCGGCTGGCGTGTTCGTGGGCAAGAATTCGGACCTGGGCGGCGGTTGCTCCACCATGGGCACCCTGTCGGGCGGCGGCAACATCGTGATCAAAGTCGGCGAAGAGTGCCTGATCGGCGCCAACGCCGGTATCGGCATCCCGTTGGGCGACCGTAACAAGGTGGAATCGGGCCTGTACGTCACCGCTGGGACCAAGGTTGCGCTGCTCGACGAGCAGAACCAACTGGTCAAAGTGGTCAAGGCGCGCGAGCTGGCCGGCCAGCCGGACCTGCTGTTCCGCCGTAACTCCGAGACCGGTGCCGTGGAGTGCAAAACCCACAAATCGGCCATCGAACTGAACGAAGCGCTGCACGCTCACAACTAAGCAGCCACTCGATGCCACTAGCGGGCCCCGCTCCTGGGGCTCGCTTATACGAGTCTTGAACACCATGCTTGTGCCCTCTCCCTGGCGCGCCGATTTCCCGGCCATCGCCACCCTGCAACGGCAAGACCAGACCTACCTGGACAACGCCGCCACCACGCAAAAACCCCAAGCCCTGTTGGATGCCATCAGCCATTACTACGCCAATGGCGCAGCCAATGTGCACCGTGCCCAGCATTTGCCGGGCGCCCATGCGACCCAGGCCTTTGAAGACAGTCGCAGCAAGGTCGCGCAGTGGTTGAACGCGGGGGACAGCGGGCAAATCATCTTTACCCACGGCGCAACCTCTGCGCTGAACCTCCTGGCCTATGGCCTGGAGCACTTATTCAATGCGGGCGATGAGATTGTCATCAGCGCCCTGGAACACCACGCCAACCTGCTGCCTTGGCAGCAACTGGCCAAGCGTCGCGCGCTCACGCTGGTGGTAGTGCCGCTGAGCGATGACGGCGTGATTGACCTGCGCGCCGCCGCCGAACTGATCGGGCCGCGCACGCGCCTGCTGGCGGTGAGCCAGTTATCCAACGTGCTCGGCGCCTGGCAGCCGCTGGAGGCCTTACTGGCGATGGCCAAAGCTCACGGCGCGCTGACCGTGGTCGATGGCGCCCAGGGCATCGTGCATGGCCGCCACGACGTGCAGGCGCTGGGTTGCGACTTTTACGTATTTTCCAGCCACAAACTCTACGGCCCGGATGGCGTTGGCGTGCTGTATGGCCGCAACGAAGCCCTGCATCACCTGCGTCACTGGCAGTTTGGTGGCGAGATGGTGCAACTGGCGGACTACCACAGCGCCAGCTTTCGCCCCGCGCCATTGGGTTTTGAAGCGGGCACACCGCCGATTGCCGGCGTGATCGGCCTGGGCGCCAGCCTGGATTACCTCAGCTCGCTGGATCAAACCGCCGTGGTCGCCCATGAAGCGGCGCTGCACGACTACCTGCTACGCGGGCTGACCGCGCGCAAAGGCGTTCGCGTATTGGGCTCGCCGCAGGTGGCGCTGGCAAGCTTTGTGGTGGAAGGCGTGCACAACGCCGACCTTGCGCACCTGCTGACCGAGCAAGGCATCGCCGTGCGTGCCGGCCATCACTGTGCAATGCCATTGCTCAAGGCGATGCATTTGACCGGGGCGATCCGTGTGTCCCTGGCGCTGTACAACGACTCCGATGACCTGGAACGCTTCTTTGAAGCGCTGGACCAGGCGTTGGATATGTTGCGATGAGCCTGCCGGTGGAAGCAGTGGCCGCGCTGGAGGCTTTTCAGGCGGTAGGCAGCTGGGAGCAACGTGCGCGCATGCTGATGCAATGGGGCGAGCGGCTGCCGGCTTTGGCGGATGAGGACAAGGTTGAAGCCAACCTGGTGCAGGGCTGCGAAAGCCTGGTGTGGTTGGTGGGCCGTTTGCAGGACGGCCATTGGCAGTTCGCAGCGAGCAGCGATGCGCGCATGATTCGAGGGCTGGTGGCGTTGTTGCTGGCGCGGGTTAATGGGCTGTCGGCGGCCGAGTTGCAGGCGGTCGATTTGCCGGGTTGGTTCACTCAGTTGGGGCTTTCCCGCCAGTTGTCACCTTCGCGCAGCAATGGCCTCAATGCAGTCCTGCAGCGCATGCGCGAATTAAGCCTCATATAAAACTAAATGTGGGAGCTGGCTTGCCTGCTCCCACATTTAAGTGAAATTCAGGCAGGCTTGACCCGCTCTGAAGGCCTGCGTACCCCCGCCACGATCTTGTCCACCGCCTTGGTCGCCGCCACCATGCCGAAGGTGGCTGTCACCATCATCACCGCGCCAAACCCACCGGCGCAGTCCAGCTTCACCCCATCGCCGACAAAACTCTTCTGCAAACAGATGCTGCCGTCCGGCTTCGGGTAGCGCAGTTGCTCGGTGGAAAACACACACGGCACGCTGTAATGGCGGGTCACGGTGCGCGAGAAACCGTAGTCACGGCGCAGCGTAGAACGCACTTTCGAGGCCAATGGGTCGTTGAAGGTGCGGTTCAGGTCGCAGACCTGGATCAGCGTCGGGTCGATCTGCCCGCCCGCGCCGCCGGTGGTGATGATCTGGATCTTGCGGCGCTTGCACCAGGCAATCAGCGCGGCCTTGGCGTTGACGGCGTCGATGCAGTCGATCACGCAATCAATGTTCGGGGTGATGTACTCGGCCATGGTGTCTCGCGTGACGAAGTCCGCCACCGCATGCACGGTGCAATCCGGGTTGATGCTGCGCAGGCGTTCGGCCATGACTTCGACCTTGGGCTTACCCACCGTGCTGTCCAGGGCGTGCAACTGGCGGTTGCTGTTGCTGACGCACACATCGTCCAGGTCAAACAGCGAAATTTCGCCCACCCCGCAACGGGCCATGGCTTCCGCCGCCCACGAGCCCACGCCGCCGACGCCGACGATCGCCACATGGGCCGCCTTCAAGCGTTCCAGGCCTTCAATGCCATATAAGCGGGCAACGCCTGCAAACCGCGGATCTTCTGTGCTCATGACCATTACCCCAAAAACCGGCGCGCATTATGGACTACACGGCGACAAGATCGAAGCGACAAGCTACAAGTAAAGAACTTCGATGGTCTTTCGCTGACTAACGTCCGGCTTTTCTCTGTCTGCTGTACGCTCAGGGAAAGGCCGGTGTAGGATGCGCGCCGTTCGGTGTAGGCCGACACCTCTTTTCGTTCCACACCTTTTGGAACCCGAAATAGCCATGTCATCGCGTAAATTTGGACTCAACCTGGTAGTGGTGCTGGCAATTGCCGCGCTGTTCACCGGCTTCTGGGCGCTGATCAACCGCCCGGTCACTGCTCCCAACTGGCCTGAACAAATCTCCGGGTTCTCCTACTCGCCGTTCCAGCAAGGCCAGTTCCCGCAGAAAGACCAGTACCCAAGCGACGAAGAAATGCGTCGCGACCTCGAAATCATGAGCAAGCTGACGGACAACATCCGTACCTACTCGGTCGACGGCACCCTGGGGGACATCCCTAAGCTGGCGGAAGAGTTCGGCCTGCGCGTGACCCTCGGTATCTGGATCAGCCCGGACCTGGAACGTAACGAGCGCGAGATCCAACGCGCCATCGAACTGGCCAACAGCTCGCGCAGCGTGGTGCGGGTGGTGGTCGGTAACGAAGCCTTGTTCCGTGAAGAAATCACCCCTGAAGCGCTGATTGTGCTGCTGGACCGCGTGCGCGGCGCCGTGAAAGTGCCGGTGACGACGTCCGAGCAATGGCACATCTGGGAAAAGAACCCACAGCTGGCCAAGCACGTCGACCTGATCGCCGCGCACATCCTGCCGTTCTGGGAATTTATTCCGATGGACAAGGCCGGCCAGTACGTACTCGACCGCGCCCGGGACCTGAAGAAATTGTTCCCGAAAAAGCCGCTGCTGCTGTCGGAAGTTGGCTGGCCGAGTAACGGCCGTATGCGCGGGGGTAATGAAACGTCCCCGGCAGACCAGGCGATTTACCTGCGTACGCTGGTCAACAAGCTGAACCGCCAAGGCTATAACTACTTCGTGATCGAGGCGTTCGACCAGCCGTGGAAAGTCAGCGACGAAGGCTCGGCGGGCGCTTATTGGGGCGTGTACAACGCAGCGCGCCAGCAGAAATTCAACTTTGAAGGCCCTGTCGTCGCGATCCCGCAGTGGCGGGTGCTGGCCATCGGCTCGGTGGTGCTTGCGCTGCTGTCGCTGACCCTGCTGATGATCGACGGCTCGTCGCTGCGCCAGCGTGGCCGTACGTTCCTGACTTTTATCGCGTTCCTTTGTGGATCGGTACTGGTGTGGATCGGCTACGACTACAGCCAGCAATACAGCACCTGGTTCAGCGTGACCGTCGGTATCTTGCTGGCACTCGGCGCCCTCGGCGTGTTTATCGTGTTGCTGACCGAGGCCCACGAACTGGCAGAAGCCGTGTGGACCCACAAACGCCGGCGTGAATTTCTGCCGGTGGAAGGCGATTCGGACTACCGCCCGAAAGTGTCGATCCATGTGCCGTGCTACAACGAGCCGCCGGAGATGGTCAAACAGACCCTCGACGCCCTGGCTGCCCTTGATTACCCGGACTACGAAGTCCTGATCATCGACAACAACACCAAGGACCCTGCGGTGTGGGAACCGGTGCGCGACTACTGCGAAACCCTCGGCCCGCGCTTCAAGTTCTTCCACGTCTCGCCCCTGGCCGGTTTCAAGGGCGGCGCACTGAACTACCTGATCCCGCACACCGCCAAGGATGCCGAAGTGATCGCGGTGATCGACTCGGACTACTGCGTGTCGCCAAACTGGCTCAAGCACATGGTGCCGCACTTCGCCGACCCGAAAATCGCCGTGGTGCAGTCGCCGCAGGATTACCGCGACCAGAACGAAAGTACCTTCAAGAAGCTCTGCTACGCGGAATACAAAGGCTTCTTCCATATCGGCATGGTCACCCGTAACGACCGCGACGCGATCATCCAGCACGGCACCATGACCATGACCCGGCGCTCGGTGCTCGAAGAACTCGGCTGGGCCGACTGGTGCATCTGTGAAGACGCCGAACTGGGCCTGCGTGTGTTCGAGAAAGGCCTGTCGGCGGCGTATTACCACGACAGCTACGGCAAAGGCTTGATGCCGGATACCTTTATCGACTTCAAGAAACAGCGTTTCCGCTGGGCCTACGGTGCGATACAGATCATCAAGCGCCACACCGCCAGCCTGTTGCGCGGCAAAGACACCGAGCTGACCCGTGGCCAGCGCTACCACTTCCTCGCGGGCTGGTTGCCGTGGGTCGCGGACGGCATGAACATCTTCTTCACCGTCGGCGCGCTGTTGTGGTCGGCGGCGATGATCATCGTGCCGACCCGTGTCGACCCGCCGTTGCTGATTTTCGCGATCCCGCCATTGGCGCTGTTCGTGTTCAAGGTTGGCAAGATCGTTTTCCTCTACCGCCGTGCGGTGGGTGTGAACTTGAAAGATGCGTTCTGCGCGGCGCTGGCCGGTTTGGCGTTGTCCCACACCATCGCCAAGGCGGTGCTGTATGGCTTCTTCACCACCAGTATTCCGTTCTTTCGTACACCGAAAAACGCGGATAACCACGGCTTCTGGGTAGCGATCTCCGAAGCTCGCGAAGAAATGTTCATCATGCTGCTGTTGTGGGGCGCGGCGCTGGGGATCTACCTGGTGCAGGGCCTGCCGAGCAATGACATACGCTTCTGGGTGGTGATGCTGCTGGTGCAATCGCTGCCGTACGTCGCTGCGCTGATCATGGCGTTCCTGTCGTCGTTGCCAAAACCTGCGCCAGCGGGTGAGCCGGCAACGGCTGAGTAAAAACTTGCGCAATGCACTAAACGGCGGCCTCTGGCCGCCGTTTTGCTATAAGATAACGGCCGTTTTGTGAGACTTGGCCTAGCCCTGCTTTCTACGGGAACTGGCTTGCCTGCGATGCAGACGCCGCGGTCTGGCAGGTACGCCGCGGCGATGCTATCGCAGGCAAGCCAGCTCCCACATTGAACCTGCGCCGATTCAGGTTCTGTATTCCACATTCGTCCAGCGCCCATTACACGCTTCCCGGAGTTTTCCCATGACGGCCCACGCCGACCTTTCGCCGACCCTTCAACTCGCTATCGACCTGATCCGTCGCCCCTCGGTGACGCCGATCGACGCCGACTGCCAGAAGCTGATGATGCAGCGCCTGGGCGACGCCGGCTTTGCGCTGGAGCCGATGCGCATCGAAGATGTGGACAACTTCTGGGCCACCCATGGCAAGCATGACGGCCCGGTGCTGTGCTTTGCCGGCCACACCGACGTGGTGCCGACGGGCCCGGTGCAGGCCTGGCAAAACGACCCGTTCGACGCGTTGATCGATGAAAATGGCATGCTCTGCGGCCGTGGCGCGGCGGACATGAAAGGCAGCCTGGCCGCCATGCTGGTGGCGGCCGAGCGTTTCGTCAGCGACTACCCGGACCACAAAGGCTCGGTGGCCTTTTTGATCACCAGCGATGAAGAAGGCCCGGCGCACCACGGCACCAAAGCTGTGATCGAGCGCCTGGCCGCCCGCAAGGAACGCCTGGACTGGTGCATCGTCGGCGAGCCGTCGAGCACCACGCTGGTGGGCGATGTGGTCAAGAACGGCCGTCGCGGCTCCCTCGGCGCGACCCTGACCGTTCGCGGCGTGCAAGGCCATGTGGCCTACCCACATCTGGCGAAGAATCCGATCCACCTGGCCGCCCCGGCCTTGGCGGAACTCGCCGCCGAGCATTGGGATGACGGCAACACCTTCTTCCCGCCGACCAGCTTCCAGATTTCCAACCTCAATTCCGGCACCGGCGCCACCAACGTGATCCCCGGTGACCTGACGGCGGTATTCAACTTCCGCTTCTCCACCGAATCCACCGTCGAAGGCCTGCAACAGCGCGTTGCGGCGATTCTCGACAAACATGGCCTGGACTGGCACGTGGAGTGGGCGCTGTCGGGCCTGCCGTTCCTCACCGAACCGGGCGCTCTGCTGGATGCGGTTTCCGCCAGCATCAAGGCGATTACCGGTCGTGAGACCAAGGCATCCACCAGCGGCGGCACGTCCGATGGGCGATTCATTGCCACCCTCGGCACTCAGGTCGTTGAACTGGGCCCGGTCAACGCGACGATTCACCAGGTCAACGAACGTATCCTGGCCAGTGACCTTGATGTGCTGACCGAAATCTACTACCAGACCCTGATCAAGTTGCTCGCCTGATGCTCGCTTGCCCCATTTGCAGCGCACCGCTCAACGCGGTGGACAATGGCGTGGCCTGCCCGGTCGGGCACCGTTTCGACCGTGCGCGCCAGGGTTACCTGAACCTGTTGCCGGTGCAGCACAAGAACAGCCGCGACCCCGGCGATAACCTGGCCATGGTCGAGGCGCGCCGCGACTTCCTCAACGCCGGGCACTACGCGCCGGTGGCCAAGCGCCTTGCGGAACTGGCCGCCGAACGCGCGCCGCAGCGCTGGGTCGACATCGGTTGTGGCGAGGGTTACTACACCGCGCAGATCGCCGATGCCCTGCCCCATGCCGACGGCTATGCGCTGGATATCTCCAAGGAAGCGGTCAAACGTGCCTGCAAGCGCAACCCGGCGCTGACCTGGTTGATCGCCAGCATGGCGCGTGTGCCACTGGCCTCGGGCAGTTGCCAATTTCTCGCCAGCGTTTTCAGCCCCCTGGATTGGGAAGAGGCCAAGCGCCTGCTCAGCCCCGGCGGCGGCCTGATGAAGGTCGGCCCGACTGCCGGCCACCTGATGGAGTTGCGCGAGCGTTTGTACGACGAGGTACGCGAATACACCGACGACAAGCATTTGGCCCTGGTGCCGGACGGCATGAGCCTGGCGCATAGCGAAACCCTTGAGTTCACCCTGCGCCTGGCCGAACCCAAGGACCGCGCCAACCTGCTGGCGATGACGCCCCACGGCTGGCGCGCAAGTGCCGAGCGCCGCACCGAAGTGATCGAGGCTGCCGAGCCGCTGCAGGTCACGGTGTCGATGCGCTACGATTATTTCGTGCTTCAATAACCCACTTTTAAGTATCCGCGAATGGATTTTCGAATCCCGCAACGAGGAACATCCATGCGCCAACCTGATATCGAGATTTACCTGAAGGACGCCGACGTCGACCACAAGGCCATCGCCGCCTGGCTGGGCGCCGCCCTGGGCCCGTGCACCGACTGGGTCCAGAAAGGCCAAACCTACAAGTGTAAAGCCGGCAGCGTGCCGGTTACCTGGCTGCCTAAGGCAGTAGGCAAGTGGAACAGCCTGTACCTGGAAAGCGACCAGACCCCGTGGGACGACGACATCGCCTGCGCCCGCGCTGCGTTTGCCGCGCTGAACGTAGAAGTGCGCTGCGCGCCGGGTACGTGGGTTGAGGAAGAAGGTGAAGAAAGCGCCGATCGCTGGATGCGTATCAGCGTGGACGGTGAAGAAGAGATCACCTGGAAAACCGCCTGATCTAAACCTGCAAACCCAATCAATGTGGGAGCTGGCAAGCCAGCTCCCAGCGTTGATTGGGTTATCAAGGCAGGATGTGGTCTGCCTTACAGCCCCACTACATCCTCCGCCTGCAACCCCTTCTCGCCGGTCACCACGGCGTATTCCACCTGCTGGCCTTCGGCCAACGAGCGGTGGCCGTCACCGCGAATGGCGCGGTAGTGTACAAACACATCCTTGCCGTCCTCACGCTGAATAAAGCCGTAGCCTTTTGCATCGTTGAACCACTTCACATTGCCGGTTTCGCGCGTTGCCATCTGTTTTACTCCCACATGCTTTTATTGTTGAGTCGCTCGCATTGAACTGCCGAGTATAAGACAGGCTCAAAAACGATCAACTCAAGTTTACATCGCTGCTTTTTTGCCGATTTTCGGCGAATACGGCACACTACCCGCCCGAGCACCTGCTCGGTTTTTTCCACTTGAAGCAGCACGCCTATGACCCGCTCCCCGTTCCGCCGTCTAGTGTTTGGCACCTTGCGCCGACTGTTGTACCTCTGGGTTCGCTCCGAGACGATCAACCAGTCGTCCCTAACCCTTAACCTGGACCGCAGCCGGCCGGTGTTCTACGTCCTGCAATCGCCCTCCCTCACCGAATTGGCCGTGGTCGATACCGAGTGCACCAAGGCCGGCCTGCCGCGCCCGGTGCTGCCGGTATCGGTAGGCCCGCTGATCGAACCGGCGGCGTTCTTCTACCTCACGCCGGAGCCCGACTGGCTCGGCCGTCAGGACAAGCGCGGCGCGCCGCCGACCCTGAACCGGCTGGTCAACACCCTGAGCGAACACGCCGAAGAGAATGCACAAATCATTCCCGTCAGCGTGTTCTGGGGGCAGTCGCCCGAGAGCGAGTCCAGCCCGTGGAAACTGCTGTTTGCCGACAGCTGGGCCGTCACCGGGCGCCTGCGCCGGTTGTTGAGCATCCTGATCCTGGGGCGCAAGACTCGTGTGCAATTCTCCGCGCCTATCAACCTGCGTGAATTGATCGAGCACAATAAAGGTCACGAACGCACCGTGCGGATGGCCCAACGCATCCTGCGGGTGCACTTTCGTAACCTGAAAACTGCGGTAATCGGCCCGGACCTGTCGCACCGCCGCAATCTGGTGAAAGGCCTGGTGAACATGCCACTGGTGCGCCAAGCCATCCTGGATGAAGCCGAACGCGAAAAGATTTCCCCGGAAAAAGCCAAGGCCCTGGCACTGCGATACGGCAACGAGATCGCCTCGGACTACACCTACACCGCGATTCGCTTCCTCGAAGTGGTGCTGAGCTGGTTCTGGAACAAGATCTACGACGGCATCAAGGTCAATAACATCGAAGGAGTGCAAAAGGTTGCCCAAGGTTATGAGGTGATCTACGTACCTTGCCACCGCAGCCATATCGACTACCTGCTGCTCTCCTACCTGCTGTTCAAAAACGGTTTGACCCCGCCGCACATCGCCGCGGGTATCAACTTGAACATGCCGGTGATCGGCAGCCTGCTGCGTCGTGGCGGCGCGTTTTTCATGCGCCGCACCTTCAAGGGCAACCCGCTGTACACCTCGTTGTTCAACGAATACCTGCACACCCTGTTCACCAAGGGGTTCCCGGTGGAGTACTTCGTCGAAGGCGGGCGCTCGCGCACCGGGCGCATGCTGCAACCGAAAACCGGGATGCTGGCGATCACCCTGCGCAGTTTCTTGCGCTCCTCGCGCATGCCGATCGTGTTTGTGCCGGTGTATATCGGTTATGAACGTGTGCTGGAAGGCCGCACCTACCTTGGCGAGCTGCGCGGCGCGAGCAAGAAGAAAGAGTCGATCTTCGATATTTTCAAGGTGGTCGGCGCGCTCAAGCAGCGCTTTGGCCAGGTCGCGGTCAACTTCGGCGAGCCGATCAAACTGGCCGAGTTCCTCGACGCCGAGCAACCCGACTGGCGCGCCCAGGAGCTGGGCCCGAACTACAAACCGGCATGGCTCAACGAAACTACCAACCGCCTCGGCGAACAGGTGGCCCGCCACTTGAACGAAGCCGCTGCGGTGAACCCGGTGAACCTGGTGGCCTTGGCGCTGCTCTCCACCACGCGCCTGGCCTTGGATGAACAGGCCATGGCGCGCCAGTTGGACCTGTACCTGGCGCTGCTGCGCCGCGTGCCCTACTCGCCCCATACCACCTTGCCGGAAGGCGAGGGCTTGGCCCTGATCAAGCACGTCAAGGACATGGACCTGCTGTCGGAACAGAGCGACGCACTGGGTAAGATTTTGTACTTGGACGAGCAGAACGCCGTCCTGATGACCTATTACCGCAACAATGTGCTGCACATCTTCGCCCTGCCGGCGTTGCTGGCGAGCTTCTTCCAGAGCAGCTCGCGCATGAGCCGCGAACAGATCCTGCGCTACACCCGCGCGCTCTACCCGTACCTGCAATCGGAGCTGTTTATCCGCTGGTCACTGGACGAGTTGGACGCGGTGGTCGACCAATGGCTTGAGGCATTCGTTGAACAAGGCCTGCTGCGTTTCGAGAATGACGTGTACCTGCGCCCGGCGCCGAGCTCACGGCATTTTGTGCTGCTGACGCTGCTGTCCAAGAGCATCGCCCAAACGCTGCAACGCTTCTACATGGCGATCTCGCTGCTGCTCAACAGCGGCCAGAACAGCATCAGCGCCGAAGAGCTGGAAGACCTGTGCACGATCATGGCCCAGCGCCTGTCGATCCTGCACGGTCTCAACGCCCCAGAGTTCTTCGACAAGAGCCTTTTCCGACATTTTATCCAGACGTTGCTGGAGCAAGATGTGTTGCGCCGCGATGAGGCGGGCAAGTTGAGCTACCACGACCTGCTCGGTGAATTGGCCGAAGGTGCGGCCAAACGCGTGCTGCCGGCCGATATTCGCCTGTCGATCCGCCAAGTGGCCTTGCATCGCGTGGATGGCGCAGCCGAGGCGCCAGCCGAAGCTCAAGCTGTCAAACCTGAAGAAAGCCGCTAGATTGAATGAGGCGTCGGGCGGTTTCCGGCGCCGTTGAAAAGGAGCTGTACCATGAAAAAGATCATCCTCCTGGGCCTGACCGCCCTGCTCGGAGCCTGCCAATCTATGACCCCAGCCCCAAAGGCCAGCCTCGACGGCGAAGTGTTTTACCTGCAACGCATCGCGCTGCCGCCCGCCGCCACCCTGAGCGTCAGCCTGCAAGACGTGTCCTTGATGGACGCCCCGGCCGTGACCCTCGCCGAACAGAAAGGCCCGGTCAAAGGCCAAGTGCCGCTGGCGTTTCACCTGAGCTACGACCCGGCCCAGATCAAGCCCGGCCACACTTACTCGGTGAGCGCTCGCATCGAGCTGGATGGCAAGCTACTGTTTATCACCACCGAACGGCACGCGGTGCAGCTCAACGGCCAAGACCCACAACCGCTGCGCCTGCGGGTTGATGCGGTCGCACACTGATCAGTCCATTTTTAAAGGAAGCGCTCATGCTCCGTAACTCCCTTCGCCTCACTGCCCTGTGCGCCGGCCTGTTGTTCGGTGCCAACGCCATGGCCCTGGACCTTGGCAGCCTGTCCCAAGGTGACGCCAGCGGCGGCCTCAAGGATGCACTGACCCAAGGCGCACAGATCGCCGTGAAACAACTGGGCAAACCCGGTGGATTCAGCAGCAACCCCGAAGTGAAGATCGGCCTGCCCGGCAAGCTGGGCAAAGTCGCCGACAAACTGAAAATGTTCGGCATGGGTGATCAGGTCACGCAACTGGAAACCAGCATGAACAAAGCGGCAGAAACCGCCGTGACCCAGGCTCAACCGATCCTGGTCAATGCTGTGAAGAACATGAGCGTGACCGACGCCAAGGGCATTCTCACTGGAGGCCAGGACTCGGCCACGCAATACCTGAACAAAAGCAGCCGTGAAGAGATCCGGGCCAAGTTCCTGCCGATCGTCAAGGCCGCCACCGACAAGGTCGGCGTCGCCCAGCAGTACAACGCTTTGGCCGGCAAGGCGGCAGCGTTTGGCGCAGTTGATGCCAAAAGTGCCAACGTCGAAAGCTACGTGACCGAACAGGCGCTGGACGGCTTGTTCAAGATGATCGCGCAGCAGGAAGAAACCATTCGCAAGAACCCGGCGGCGGCGGCCACCAGCCTGGCGAAGAAGGTGTTTGGCGCGCTGTAAACCTCAACACTGTGCATCAATCACTGCGCCAAGGCCGCTTATCACGGGCCTTGGCGCAGTTGTTTCAGGCTAAGCCTCTTAGCGGTTCAGCGAAAAAAGCGGGGACAAAGGCTGGTAGGGCAACTGATGCTCACTGACCGCAAACGGGTGCAGGTGCGGCGTGTGGTGATGCGGTTTGGCAGGGTGGGTATGACCGACGGCTGGCTGGGATGGATGAGTGTGGCCAATGTTGGGTTGCCCAGACACTGGCGTGCGCGGCCTTGCCGGCTCAGACCCTCGAGGGGACACAGTATTGCCCAACAAAGCCCCAAGAAACGCACCTTTGAAAGCAGCAATCGCATTAAAAAAAGACATGTAACACTCCATTAACTCATTGAAATAGCCTCGACCGCCAACAGGCAAAGTCGAAACCTGTGCCTGTCCATCAGGCATTTCTGAGTGGAGTAAAAAAGGTGAGCGTTCCACATGACTCGATGCCGCTTTGCATCGGCATGTAAATCAATGAATAACCGAGTCCGCCAACCGCCCCATCATGAGCGTGGCAAAACAGCCGATCGCCACGGACGTCGCGCGGTTGATCTTCAACGGCGTCAACCACGCCTGCTGCCCCCCTTCGAAGCGACTGCCCAGCACGATCCAGGCAGACCCTACGGGTATCACCACCAGCGCGAGCGTGGCCATGAACCCGACATAGCCTTGCAACGAGGTAAAGGCGCTGAGCGGTGCGATAAACGAAACGATCAGCAAGCCTTTTGGGTTCATCACGGTGAGCCAGAAGAAGTACAGGCCGGAGAAACGGTCACGGCTCGAATCGACGGCGCTGTTGTGACGTTGCCACAACGTGTAAGAAAGCTTGAGCAAGTAGCAGACAGCCACTAATTGCGTGGCTTTTACGGCCCATGGAGACCAGGCCGAAAGGTAGAACAACGCCGCCCCCCAGGCAGAGACCTGAAGCAGATAAGCCAGGCATTCGATAAATGCCATGCGCCACGACGCGGCAAACCCAAACAGCAACCCCGCACGCATCAACAGGGTGTTCGTCGGCCCCGGCACGACCAGCAGTAACAGCAATGCAGAAACGGTCCCAAACATGGGGATTATCCTCGGCCGCAAATGACTCTGCGTCAGTGCGACTACGTCAATGTGAATGACCAGGCGACCGTCGCTACCATCAGAATTGCGAAGCTTACGTTAAGTCGTCGACTCCACGTGGGATGGATAAATAACCTACGCATCTTGCTGCCCGCTAAGAGCCACAAAAAGTCGAATACCACGCACACCAATAGACAGATAAACGCTTTTACAGCCTGTTCCCAGGCGGGTGTCGCGCCCAGGGTAAAACTGCCCAACAACGCCGCAAACGCGGCATACGCTTTTATGTTCGCAGCCCCCAACACAAATCCGGCACCCCATCCCGGCGTGATGACGGACTGTTCGTCGTTTATGGGCGGCGCAGTACCAATGCGATAGGCCAGCCAAAAAATATAAACAATGGAAATAACCGCCAGTGCCGTGGCCAGTACCGGGAAGCTGTGCAAGACCACATACAGGCCCGTGGCAACCCATGCCATGGCAATGACTAACCCCAGCGTGATGCCGAGGAAAAACCGCATCGAGCGCTTCATCCCATAGGCTGCCCCACTCGCCGCCAACGCCAGGGTAGCGGGGCCAGGGCTGGCGAGTAAGGCGATGGCTGCGACGGTAAAGGTGAATGTCGCCTGGTACATGGAAAGCGGGGAATCGGGCATCGATGAATCCTCCACAACAGCGCTCGCGACGACTTAGCGGGGCAGTCCATTTTCGTGACAGTAATAGACGGTCCTATGGTTTTTCATGAAGTCGATCACACCATTGGCAACCGCCATCGGGTCCTCTTTGTGCAGCAGTACCTTGGCTATCTGCTCGGCGATCCAGGCCATCTCGGGCTCTTTCATGCCTAGACGTGTGGCTTCAACGGTGCCCAGTCGAATGCCCGTTTCTCTGTAAGGGTCGGTGTCCCAGGGCAGCGGCATCTCGTTGGCGATGATATTGGCCGCCTCCAGGCACTGCACAGCTTCGCGACCGCTGGCAAAGGGTTTGGAATCAATCACGATCTGATGGGTTCGGGTGTATCCCTGCTCTCGATAGAAGGCGGTCACGCCTCTACGGTCCAGCTCCAGCGCCAACACCTGTGCGTTGCTCACCACTTGCTTCATATAAACCTGCCCGAACGCCAACATCTCGGTGGAAGCCACCGCCAATGCAGCCACGCGGTTGATCTGGTGGCTGCCGGTCAGGGTGGGGAAAATGGCGTCGTGCAGAGGCGCGGTCAATGCTGCATCGTTCCATGCGATGACTCCGCCCTGGGGGCCACTGAATGTCTTACCAGAAGAGCCTGTCATAAGGTCGGCGCCCTCTGCCAACGGGTCCTGAAACAAACCAGCGCTGATCAGGCCCAGTTGGTGGGCCGCGTCGAAATAGACCTTTCCATCCCAGGGTGAAACGATCCCTTTGATATCGGCCAGGGGCAGCGGAAACAAGGTCAGCGTCATGCCCAACCCAATCACCGCAGGCTTCAGGGCCTGGGCGACTTCGCTGAAACGTGTGAGGTCGATGTCCGCAGTTTTGTGCACAAAGGGAATGTCCCACACCTTGAGCCCACGCACACCGGGCGGCCCATTGGTGCGATTGCTGGTATCACCGCCCCTGATCACCGGGACGGTCATAACATTGTCCTCGGGCCGCGCCAGTGCCGTGTAGGCGGCCATGACAGCCGCCATTCCGCCCATCAATCGATGATCGGCGTGCTCGACGCGCAACGTCATTTTCAGCAGTTCCACGCACAGCGATTCCAGCTCGTCGATATTCTTCATGCCGGAGAAAAACCGGTTGTCACGTCCGATATTCCCGCCCGATGCACGCGTGCCGACTTCACTGGACAGCAGCGCGCGCACGGACGGGCTGGTAGGTGACTCAGCAGCCACGAGATTGATGCACTGCTGAGCGCGCCACTGTTCATTTCGAACGACTGCCGCCCGGACCAGATCGGCCATGGCTGAGTGTGATTGCGCCTGTTTGAGCAAGGCATTAGCGCGCCGGAGACAGTGAATGTCATGCATGATCATGATCCCGTGGGTTTATGTAACAACCAGACAGCCGCGTTTTACGTCAGGTTTTTAGCGGCCTCTGCATGCTGGTCTTCCCACCAGCGATCATTGCCGTGCAGATTTCGGACAAGGTCTTTTTCAGCCGCCCACGTCATGTTGAGGATGATCCGGGTGGCATCTTCATTGAGTGGAATGGTGCGATGCAGCGTGGTGTCGGTGCGCAGGAAATAAATATCCCCAGTCTTAAAGCCGTACGTCGCAATCGGGTTACTGCACAGCAACTCGTGAATCCTCGGGTTGGCTTTGTCCCACGAGGTATGAGGCACGCATTGCAGCATTCCTCCCTTGGCAATCGGCGGTGTTTCGATAATCCATATCAGCGCGAAGCTGTAATCGCCCCAGTGCCAGCCGTGGGTATCACCTTTGCGTTCCTGCTTGGTGATCAAATACTCCTCGTCCCTGGAGACGGAGGGGACAACACGGGTACCTGCGATCACGGATAAGGTATCGAGCAGCACTTCGGACTTCGACAGCGTGTTGATCAGCGGGCTGTTCTCAGCGATAAATTCACTGCGTACCACACTCATGTAGCGCGGCGTGTTATCGGTCGTTGCCAAATGCAAGTCACGACGTTCAAGTGGGTGCTCGATCAAACTATTGACGGCAGCCGTTATCTTTTCGCGCACACCGTCATCGACAATATCGCGCAACTGTATAAACCCATTGCGCGCAAACTCATGACGCAGTGAAAACACTCGCTCTTCGGGAAAGTTATTATCATGGTGTTTTTTCAGGCGAGCCTCATCAAGTACATCGTTCATTTCAATCCCTCGACAAATAGATCAAGTTGAAATAGCAGCACAGTACTGCGTATGACTGCAGGCAAAACAATAGGTAGGGATTTCCTAAAAATCCATTTTTTTTTGATGGATCTGTGGTATGTAAGATTTTCACGCTATTTCATCAATGTTCGTAAGGTCCATCTAATGAAAAGGCTTACAAAAAACGATCAGACACTCGACCCCGTTGATCGCGCGCTGATTGTTGCCCTGCACCAGAACGCCCGCGCGTCTATCCGTGCGCTTAGTCGGCAGGTGGGGCTTTCCGCCCCAGGATGCAGCGAGCGCCTCAAGCGCCTGGAGGTCGCGGGCGTTATAACGGGGTTCAGCGTGGAGTTGGACGCGCAGGCCCTGGGGTTTGCGCTACAGGCACTTGTACGGATAAAACCGCTCACTGGAAAGTTTCAAGAAGTGGAACAACTACTGTCAGAAATGGCCGAGTGTATTCTTTGTTACAAAATTACCGGAGAGGACAGTTTTGTCTGTCATCTGTATACCGAATCCGTCAACCACCTTGACCACACACTGCAACGCATTACACCGTTAGCCGATACCAACACATCGATTATTAAAACCGTTGATAAAAAACTGCCCTTTTTTAAATAAACACCTGGGAGACATTCAGGCATTAACGGCAGCTATCGGATTTCAGGCTTTTCCCACGCCCCCTCCTCCTCAACCGAAAAGCCTTCACGCCTCCCCCCAGGAAACTAGTGTGCGTCCTTCTTGACGCGGAACCATGCCGCGTAAAGTGCCGGCAGGAACAATAGCGTCAACGCCGTCGCCACAATCAACCCGCCCATGATCGCCACGGCCATTGGCCCGAAGAACACGCTGCGTGACAGTGGAATCATCGCCAGCACCGCCGCCAGGGCCGTCAGCACAATCGGGCGAAAGCGTCGCACGGTGGCTTCGATGATCGCTTGCCACGGCGCCAGGCCGGCCTTGATGTCTTGTTCGATCTGGTCGACCAGGATCACCGAGTTACGCATGATCATCCCCGACAAGGCAATGGTCCCGAGCATGGCGACAAAGCCGAAGGGTTGGCGGAATACCAGCAGGAACAACGTCACGCCGATCAAGCCCAGCGGCGCCGTCAGAAACACCATGGCGGTGCGTGAGAAACTGCGCAGCTGCAGCATCAGCAACGTCAGTACCACCACGATAAACAGCGGCACCCCGGCCTTGACCGAGTTCTGGCCACGGGCAGAGTCTTCGACGGTACCGCCGACTTGCAGCAGATAGCCATCCGGCAGTTCGGCGCGCACACCTTCAAGGGTCGGCAGGATTTGCTGGACCAGGGTTGCCGGTTGCTCCTTGCCATAGATATCGGCGCGCACGGTCACCGTCGGCAGGCGATTGCGGTGCCAGATAACGCCTTCTTCGAAGCCATATTCGAGGGTGGCGATCTGCGACAGCGCCACGCTTTTGCCGTTGTCGGTCGGCACGGCCAGGCTCGGCAACAACGACAGCTCGGTGCGCTCGTGCACGGTGCCGCGCAGGAGGATCTCGATCAACTCGTTGTCCTCGCGGTACTGGCTAACGCTGGAACCGGTGAGTGAACTCTGCAGGAATTTCGACAGGTTGGCGGTGCTCACACCCAGTGCGCGCGCACGGTCCTGGTCGATATTGAGGTAGACGATCTTGCTCGGTTCCTCCCAATCCAGGTGCACGTTGACCACGTGGGTATTTTCGCGAACTTTGGCCGCGACTTTGCGCGCCAGGGCGCGGACTTCTTCAATGTGTTCGCCGGTCACACGGAACTGCACCGGGTAACCCACGGGCGGGCCGTTCTCCAGGCGTGTGACCCGCGAACGCAGCTCGGGGAATTGTTCGTTGAGGGTTTCGATCAACCAGGTGCGCAGGCTTTCGCGCTCCTCGATGGTCTTCGCCAGCACCACAAATTGCGCGAAGCTGGCGGCTGGCAGCTGCTGGTCCAATGGCAGGTAAAAGCGCGGTGAACCAGTGCCGACATAGGCCACATAGTTGTCGATGCCGGCGTGTTCCTTGAGCAAGGCTTCCAAGCGTTTGACCTGGTCAGCGGTGTTGCTCAGGGAGGCGCCTTCAGCCAGTTTGAGGTCGACCATCAACTCCAGGCGACCAGAGGCGGGGAAGAACTGTTGCGGCACAAAACGGAACAGCGCGACCGAGCCGATAAACAGCAGCAGGGTCAGCACGATCACGGTTTTGCGCCGACGCACACACCATTCAACCAGACGTCTTACACGCTGATAGAACGGTGTGCCGTAGGGATCTGGCCCATCGGTGCCGTGTTTGGCGGCATGAATTTTTGCCAAATCCGGTAAGAGCTTTTCTCCGAGGTAGGGCACAAACACCACGGCGGCAACCCATGAAGCCAGCAACGCAATGGTCACCACTTGGAAGATCGAGCGTGTGTATTCACCGGTGCTCGATTGCGCAGTGGCAATCGGCAGGAAGCCCGCAGCGGTGATCAACGTACCGGTGAGCATCGGGAACGCGGTGCTGGTCCAGGCGAAGCTCGCGGCCTTGAGCCGGTCGTAACCCTGTTCCATTTTGATCGCCATCATTTCAACGGCGATGATCGCGTCGTCGACCAGCAAGCCCAGGGCCAATACCAATGCGCCAAGGGAGATCTTGTGCAAGCCGATGCCGAGGTAATACATGCTCGCAAAGGTCATCGCCAGCACCAGCGGAATCGCCAGAGCCACGACCATGCCGGTGCGCACGCCAAGGGAGAAGAAGCTCACCAGCAAGACGATGGCCAATGCTTCAGCCAGCACTTGGACGAACTCGCCGACGCTGGTTTTCACCGCTGCCGGTTGGTCCGACACCTTGCGCAGCTCCATACCTGCCGGAAGGTTCTTTTGCAGGCGTGCGAATTCGCCTTCGAGGGCTTTGCCCAATACCAGGATGTCGCCGCCGTCACGCATGGCCACGGCCAGGCCGATGGCGTCCGCGCCCATGTAGCGCATGCGCGGTGCCGGTGGGTCGTTGAAGCCACGGTGGATGTCGGCCACGTCGCCGATACGGAAGGTGCGG
Organism: Pseudomonas sp. ArH3a; assembly: GCF_022648765.1. NCBI lineage: Bacteria > Pseudomonadati > Pseudomonadota > Gammaproteobacteria > Pseudomonadales > Pseudomonadaceae > Pseudomonas > Pseudomonas sp. ArH3a. The sequence continues at coordinate 1,759,553 of NZ_CP080330.1, read as the reverse complement.
TCACCCACACGAATCGGGAAATTGCGAATCTCCTCCACTGTCTTGAAGTTGCCCGACACGCGCAGTTGCACGCGCTCGGTCGGGGTTTCGAAGAAGCCGGCGGTCGAGACCGCGTTCTGCTCCTGCAGGGCCTGCTGCACGGCGGCCAACGGCAGGCCGAGGGTGGCGAGCTTGAGGTTGGACAGCTCGATCCAGATCTTCTCATCCTGCAGGCCAAGCAACTCGACCTTGCCCACATCCGGCACGCGTTGCAGTTGAATCTGGATGCGGTCGGCGTAGTCCTTGAGCACGGCGTAGTCGAAGCCGTCGCCGGTCAACGCGTAGATATTGCCGAAGGTAGTGCCGAATTCATCGTTGAAAAACGGCCCTTGGATGTCCGGCGGCAAGGTCTGGCGAATGTCGCTGATCTTCTTGCGCACCTGGTACCACAAGTCAGGAATCTGCGCCGAATGCATCGAGTCGCGGGCGATAAAGGTGACCTGGGATTCACCGGGCCGCGAGAAGGAGACGATGCGCTCATATTCGCCGGTCTCCATGAGTTTTTTCTCGATGCGCTCGGTAACCTGGCGCGAGACTTCCTGAGCCGTGGCCCCGGGCCAGTTGGTCTTGATCACCATGGCCTTGAAGGTGAACGGCGGGTCTTCGCTTTGCCCAAGCTTGGTGTAGGACAGCGTGCCGACCACCGCCAGCAGGATCATCAGGAACAGTACGATCTGGCGATTACGCAACGCCCATTCGGAAAGATTGAAACCCATCGGGGACTACTCCTTGTTGGCCGCCAGATTCACCACACGGTTGGAGCGATCCACCGGGCGCACTTGCTGGCCCTCATGGAGCACATGCACGCCCGCTGCGATCACCCAATCAGTGGCGGTCAGGCCTTCCAATACCGGCACAGTTTTTTCACCGAAAGCACCGATGCGCACCGGGGTGCGTTTGAGCGTGTTGTCCGGTTGCACCAACCAGACGTAGGACGCGCCGTTCTCCGCACTCAGGGCCGACAGCGGCACCGACAGCGCAATCACGCCATCGGCCTGTATGAATACGCGGGCACTCTGGCCCAGTTCGGCCGGGACTTTACCGCCGGTGAACGCGACGCGGGCGGCAAAGGTGCGCGATTTCGGATCGGCAGCGGGTGACAGCTCACGAATGCGCCCGGCAAAACGTTGGTCGGGCTGGCTCCACAATTCCACCGACACCGGCTGGCCGATCTTGAACCGGCCAAAGCCTTGTTCCGGCAGGCTGATCAGGACTTCACGCTCGCCATCGGTGGCCAGGGTGAACACGGTCTGGCCGGCCGCTACCACTTGGCCGACTTCCACCGCGCGCTTGGCAACCACGCCGTCCTGGGGCGCACGCAACACAGCGTAACCGGCCTGGTTGCTGGACACGTCGAACTCGGCCTTGATCTGCTTCAGGCGTGCTTCGCCTGCCCGGTAGAGGTTTTCGGAATTGTCGTACTGGGAACGGCTGACCATCTGACGGTCCATCAGGGTCTTGTAGCGATCGCGCTCGGCGCGCACCAGGCTCAGGTTGGCCTCGGCGGCAGCGACCTGGGCACGGGTGGCTTCCAGTTGCAGGCGCACGTCCTGTGGGTCGAGTTCGGCCAGCGGTTGGTTGGCCTTGACCCGCTCACCCTCCTCCACCAGGCGTTTGCTGACTTTGCCGCCAATGCGAAAGGCCAGGTCCGGCTCATAACGGGCACGCACCTCGCCAGGGAAACTGTCCATCGCCTGCGCCGAGGGCTGCGGCTGCACCACCATAGCGGGGCGGATGGTGGTTTGGGCCGCTTCTTCATGGCCGCAAGCGGCCAACAGGAAGACCAGGCTGACAGGCAACGCAAGGGGCAGGAAAGTGCTGCGCATGCTGAAGGACCTTTCGCAAATGGAGCTAGGAATAATTATACTTGCCGGTATGTTATTAATACCAAACTCGCCAGTCCAGTATTAAAGGTGAAAATGTCCGACAATCCTGTAAACACCAATAGCCCCGGGCGTCCCAAGGACATGGCAAAACGCCAGGCAATTCTCGAAGCAGCGAAAATCCTGTTTTTGAGCAATGGCTACGCCAGCACCAGCATGGATGCCGTGGCCCTTGAGGCCGGCGTGTCAAAACTGACCGTCTACAGCCACTTCACCGACAAAGAGACCTTGTTCACCGCCGCCGTTGTGGCGAAATGCGAGGAACAGTTGCCGGTGATGTATTTCGAGCTGCCCGCAGGCATGCCCGTGGACACCGTGCTGCTGAACATCGCACGCGGCTTTCATCGGCTGATCAACAGCGAGGAGTCGGTAAACCTGCACCGCCTGATGATGACCACCGGCAATCAGGACGTGAAACTCTCACAGATCTTCTTTGAAGCCGGCCCCATGCGCATGCTGCAAGGCATGGAGCGCCTGCTCAGCCGCATCGACCAGAGCGGCGCCCTGAGCATCGATAAACCGTTTACGGCGGCCGAGCACTTCTTTTGCCTGCTCAAGGGCACGGCGAATTTCTGTTTGCTGTATGGCTGTGGTGGGCAACTGAGTGAAGAAGCCGCCGAAGCGCATGTGCAGGAGGTGGTGGGGTTGTTTATGCGGGCCTATAGGGCCTGACGCCGGGTTGTTGAGGGGCTGCTGGGTGAATATCCGTTATTTCGATAACGGCTGATATGGGTTCCGCTCTTACAGCCAGCCCTTTCAAGGTCTTTGCCTAAATCGCGTCCTACGCCAATTCCAGGCTGAAATTAAGAAAAAAACGAGTTGAATTTGGTTCAGTCAGCCTCTCTCTTGGTCAAAAAATGATCATTTTTTGAGGCTTTTTCCAAAGACCTTGAAAGGGCTGGCTGTAAGAGCGGAACCCTAAGCAACCGTTACCGCAGCAACGGATATGTACTCAAACCAATTCAAGGCTTGAGCGCTTTCTTCGGATAAATGTCATACCGGCTCGACTTCCCATCCAACGCATGGCTCGGCTTGGGCCCCTCAATGCACGGCGCCTTGCGCGGGCGCTTGACTACCACACGGTGGCTGGCCAACGCCAAGGCAGCAGCGAGCAACGCCGGCGCATCCGGATCATCGCCAACCAGTGGCCTGAACAGGCGCATCTCCTTCTTCACCAACGCAGTTTTCTCACGATGAGGGAACATCGGGTCCAGGTAGATCACCTGCGGCGGCTCACCTTCCCAGTTGAGCATCACCTCGATGGAGTTGCCCTTGAGCAGCTTCATGCGCGCCACAATGGGTGCCACCTCAAAGTCATCCGCACCCCGGGCCAGGCCGTCTTCAAGCAAGGCGCCAATCAACGGCTGACGCTCGATCAGGCTCATCTCACACCCCAGACTGGCCAGCACAAACGCGTCCTTACCCAAACCCGCCGTGGCATCCAGCACCCGTGGACGCACGCCTTGAGCAATACCCACAGCCTTGGCGATCATCTGCCCACTGCCACCACCGTACAAACGCCGGTGCGCCGAGCCACCCTCGACAAAATCCACACGCACCGGCCCCGGCGCATCAGGCCCGAGCTGTTGCAACTGCAGGCCGTGCTCGCCGACTTGCAGGGAAAAATCCGCCTCTTCCAGCTGCAAAGGCAGGCCAAGCTGCGACGCCCAGTGCTCGGCACGCGCCTGGAAACCTTCGGCCAAAGCCTCGACCCGAATGCGGCTGGCCGCTGGTTGTTCGCTCATCAATCGCTACGCTCAAAAATATTAAGGATCGGCAAACAGCGGCCGATAAAAACAACAGTCAGGTATTTTGCCAGAGCTGAGCGTCGACCGAGAAAAATGTCAGACATTCTTCCCCTAACCATCGGTGTACTGCCGACCCACAACCACTACGGCCTGCGCAATACTCAAGCGCTGGCCGGGGTGAGTCATGTGTGGCAGGACTTCTTTGCCCGTGCGTTGGCCGAACAGCTCGGCGATACGCCGGATGCGCTCGCCGCCAAAGCACCGGCGCCGAAGGACCCGGCGGTAGAGCCCAGCGAAGGCGCCGACCTGCTGTCGCAGATCCTCACCCAGCGTGAATGCGACGTGAAAGACACCGAAATCGCCCCGCCGGAGCCGTTGTTCCTGCCAATCGCCGAATTTGAAACCGAATTACTGCCGCCGCCCGCCACGCCATTCCCAGATGAAGAAATTGTCGCCCAACAGCGCCAGCAGAACTTCGACAGTGGCTGGGTACGCCCGATCGTACTGAGCGCCGGTCAACCGCTGCCTAAGCCGGGCCCCGCGCCAGACCCCCAGCCGTTGCACCTGCCGATTGCCGAGTTCGAACTGGACCTGTTGCCACCGCCTGCCACGCCGTACCCGACCGAAGCACTGGTGGCGCAACAGAAAGCGTTGGACTTCGACTACCACTGGGCGCGCCCTCTGATCCTCAACAACCTGCGCCTGGCCGCCTGAGCCTCAGCGACACACCCACCAACGGCCCATGTCCAGATGGAAATGGTTGCGATGGGCGGCGTTGTAGTCCGGGCTCAACACCACATTGAAATCATCGCAGGCACCGTCGCGTACCTGTCGCAAAAAGCGCGCGCTGTCGCCCTCCCCCGGCCAATCCTTAAGCACACTGATGCTGCGCCCATCCGCCAGACGAAAGCCGGCGATGTCCAGGGCATTGGCCGAAGCATGTTGACTGAGCCGCCCGTCTGCGCGGTTATACATGTTGCGACAGGCAAAGCTGCCGAGGTGATCGACCCGCGTCACCGCCTGGCCAAACACCGCCTGGGCCGCCGGTTGCAGGCTATGGCGCTCGAACAGGGCAAACGCCACGGCCAGCGGGCAACTGGCGAGAAAGCTGCTGCTCAAGGCCACGTCGGCGCCCTGCACGCGCAAGACGTTGCGCAATGGGCACGCAGCGTCAGCAGGACTATCTGCCTGATGGCTGACGCGCAAGCCGGAGGTGTTCAGCACGTGGTCGCACAGCGCCGGATCATCCTGCAGCCGGCCGAGCTTGAAGCGCGTCAGCAGGTTCGGGTTGGCGCGCACATCCAGCGGCGCCCAGGGGTTCCACTCAGCAGGCAACGGCACCCAGCCTCGCCACACACCCACTGCGAACACACCCGCCAGCAACAGCAGCGCACCGATCACGTTGAAAAAGCGCACGGCTTAGCCCTTGAAGAATTGGTTGGCCTGACTGAACGGCATCTTGCGCTCGGTGAAGGTAAAGGTGCCCAACTCATACACTTCCTGTGCGGCGCGGTAGAACTCGCCATACGCGGCCAGCGCCATGGCCGAGCCGACACTGATACGGCGCACGCCCAGCTCGCTCAACTGCGCGACGCTGAGGTTCAAGCCACCGGACATCAACACGTTGACCGGTTTGGGCGCGACGGCCTTGACCACTGCCAGTATTTCCTCGGCGCTGCGTAGCGCTGGGGCATACAGCACGTCGGCACCGGCTTCGGCGTAGGCCTGCAAGCGGCGGATGGTGTCAGGCAAATCCAGGCGGCCATGCAGGAGGTTTTCTGCGCGGGCCGTCAGGGTGAAAGGGAATGGCAGACTGCGGGCAGCGGCAACCGCCGCTTCTACGCGCTCAACAGACAAATCAAAAGGGTAGATGGGGTCGACGGCGATACCCGTGGCGTCTTCGATGGAGCCGCCGACGATGCCCGTGGCTGCCGCGCGCAGGATGGTTTGGGCGCAGCCCTCAGGGGTATCACTGAAGCCGTTTTCCAGATCAGCCGCCACCGGCAGCGCGGTCGCCCGAACAATCGCTGAAGCATTGCCCAATGTGTCCTCCAGCGACAACGCACCTTCTGCATCCGGCCGCCCCAGGCTGAACGCATAACCTGCACTGGTGGTGGCCAAGGCTTCAAAGCCGAGGCTGGCAAGCATGATGGCTGAGCCTGCATCCCACGGGTTGGGCATCACGAACGCGCGATCACGCGCGTGCAAGGCTTTGAAGGTTTCGGCGCGAAGGGTTTGGGCATCCATGTCTGACTCCTGGCGGAAAAAGGAGCCTTAGAGTAACCCCAGTTGCTCCGCTGCGGGTTCTCGATGCAAGGTCGGCAGCGGCGGCAGGCCCGGCAAACGCGCCATCAGTTTTTCATGAAAGCGCAGCGCCAGTTGCGCAGCCAGGCGGTTATCCGAGGTGTGCAGGAACACGTAGGGCGTGCGGCCTTCCTCGATCCAGCCGGCGACTTTTTCTACCCACGGCAGCAGAAACGGGTCGTTGGCTTCCAGTTCCGGATGACCGATAAAGCGCACTTGGGGAAACAGCGTCAGCGCGGCCGGGCGCGGCGGCACCTTGGGCTTTTTCGATTGGGCGTGCAGCACGGCGGCTGAGGTTGAGGTGCAACTGAACAGCGCGCGCGGGTCCAGGCAGATTCGCTCGACACCACGGTCACGCAGCAAGCGGTTGAGCATGCGCTCGGCATCGCCCTTGGCGAAGAATTCCGGGTGGCGCACTTCCACGGCCAGCGGGCGCTCCAGGCCATCAATAAAACCTGCCAGCTCACCGAGGCGTTGTGGCGAAAAGCTCGCCGGCAGTTGCAGCCACAGCGGCGTAACACGCTCACCCAATGGGCTCATCAAACCGACAAAACTTTCTGCCGCCGGCAACTGCTCGCGCAAGTCGCCACCGTGGCTGATGTCGCCTGGGAATTTGGCGGTGAAGCGAAAATCCTCAGGCATGATTTCGGCCCAGCGCTGCACGGTGGCGGCCGAGGGTCGGGCATAAAACGTGGTGTTGCCTTCAACGGCGTTGAAGACCTGGGAATACAAGGCGAGGTAATCGCCGGAGCGCGCATCAGCCGGGTACAGGTACTCGCGCCAGGCATTTTCACTCCAGGACGGGCAACCAATAAAGTAAGGCAGACGCATCAGATATGGATGTCGAGACCCAGCACTTCCATATCCCATTCGACAAAGCCGGCGGTGGTCAGGTAGCTGGCCAGGGCGGTGGCGACGCTTTTGCTCATGGAGCGGGGGAAGACCATGTCTTGCTGACGGGCGGGAAGACCACTGATACGTGCACCGGCGGAACCTTGAGCGCTCGAATGCGTGTTGGCATGCGACTCGGACTGGACTTCGATGAAGTCTGGCGAATCCTCGACGGAATCGTCTACCGTCACGTTAGCCTTACGCGGCTTACGCTTGAGTGGGTAGGACTGTGAGGAAAAGCCGTCTATGCGCATACATGCAGACTCGGTATCAATGATGGCAATTTAGCGGCACTTTCCGTAGTGCGCAAATGCTCTGGTGATAACTAGAACACATAATTTGTAAAAGGTTTAGAAACAGGGGCAAATTCTGACGATTGGAGATTTTTGCCTCAAAATGCCAGCATTTTTGACGTCAAATAATCCCGCGTTCAGCCTTGGTTTGCGCAACTTTATCGCGCAGGTAAACCGGTGCAGCCTGATCAGCCGGAATCGCTTCGCCGCGTTCAAAAGCGAAGCGCGCCAAGGTCAGTAAATCTTCAGCATGGGGCAACATCGCGGCGTCCTGGCCGACCAGCTTCACACCGATGCGTTCGGCATAACCCCAGCCGGTGCCCGCGCCGAACCAATCACCGCTGGCATCTGCGGGCAATACAGACGCCTGCGGCGGCTGCACCGCTTCCACGCCTACCAGGCGCATCTCGCCGGCGGTCTCGCGGTAGCAACCCCAATACACTTCATCCATACGCGCATCGATAGCCGCTGCGACTTGCGAGGCACCGTGCTCGCGCAGGGCGCGCTGGGCCAGCACTGCCAGGTTGGAAACCGGCAACACCGGGCGTTCCAACGCAAACGCCAGGCCCTGCACCACGCCGATGGCAATACGCACACCGGTAAACGCACCGGGGCCGCGGCCAAAGGCAATGGCGTCGACAGCAGAAAGCGTGGTGCCCGCGTCTTCAAGCAGTTGCTTGATCATCGGCAACAGCTTCTGCGCATGCAGGCGCGGGATCACCTCGTAGTGGCTCGTTACCTTGCCATCGTGCAGCAAGGCAACGGAGCAAGCTTCAGTCGCGGTGTCCAGGGCCAGCAGGGTGCTCATGGGTGCAGGTGTCCAAATCGAAAAAAAGTGCGCCAGTATAAACAACAACGGCCCGCAAGCGGGCCGTTGTGCGTGCAGCTAATCGTTTGATCAGCTCAGCGCTTGCAACACCTTGGCGGTGATGGCTTCTACCGAACCAACGCCTGGGATGTGGCTGTACTTCGGCTTGCCATGGGCAGCGGACAGCTTCTGGTAGAAATCCACCAGTGGCTTGGTCTGCGAATGGTAGACCGACAGGCGATGACGTACGGTTTCTTCGGTGTCGTCTTTACGCTGCACCAGGTCGTCGCCGGTGACATCGTCTTTGCCGGCCACTTTAGGCGGGTTGTAGACGATGTGGTAAACGCGGCCCGACGCTTCGTGAACGCGACGGCCAGCGATACGCTGGACGATTTCTTCGTCTTCAACCGCGATTTCAACCACCGCATCCAGCTCTACGCCGGCTTTCACCAGGGCTTCAGCCTGGGGAATGGTGCGTGGGAAACCGTCGAACAGAAAACCGTTCTTGCAGTCGTCCTGGCTGATGCGTTCCTTGACCAGGTTGATGATCAGGTCATCAGAGACCAGACCGCCGCTGTCCATCACGCTTTTTGCGATCAGGCCCAGCTCGGTGCCGGCCTTGACCGCAGCGCGCAGCATGTCACCGGTGGAAATTTGTGGAATGCCGAATTTTTCAGTGATGAACTTTGCCTGAGTACCTTTACCGGCCCCGGGAGCTCCCAGCAGAATGACGCGCATCGATGTGCTCCTCAATTTTTTATAGAGATGACGCTCGGATTCGCCGCGTGGGGCCAATCTCGTAGAAATGTGGGTCTAGCCGATCAAACGGCCAAAGGCTGATCAAGATACACAGCAGGCTCTATCCATACAAGCCGCCGAAAGTCGCAAGAACCCGCGCCGCGCATGCGTCACAGGTCGGGTGTGACTGAGTGCAACCCTACCCCTTGAACGCCGACCGCCCGTTTCAGGGCGGCCGTCATGGTTTATCTGCAAGCCGTTGAGAACACGCAAGAAACCTTAGCCGGTATTGCGCAAACCGGCGGCAATACCGGCCACGGACACCAGCAGCGCCTGTTCCAGAGGGCTGTCCTGCGCCGCCTCTTGCTGACGCGAGCGCGCCAGCAACTCGGCCTGCAGCAAGTGCAAAGGGTCGAGGTAGGTGTTGCGCAAGCGGATGAACTCAAGTGTGTCTGGGCTATGGGCCAACAGTTGCGACTGGCCAGTCAGGCCAAGCACCACGCTGCACGCCTGCGACAATAGGTCGCGTAAGTGCGCGCCCAATGGCAGCAGGTCAGGCTGCACCAGACGCTCGTCATACAGCCGCGCAATATCGGCATCCGCCTTGGCCAGCACCATTTCAAGCATGTCGATGCGGGTGCGGAAGAACGGCCACTGCTCACGCATCTGCCCCAGCAGCTCGCCTTCACCGCGCTCCAGCGCCTTGCTTAATGCCGCTTCCCAGCCGAGCCAGGCGGGCAGCATCAGGCGGGTCTGGGTCCAGCCGAAGATCCACGGGATCGCCCGCAGGCTTTCGATACCGCCAGCGCGGCGCTTGGCCGGGCGGCTGCCCAGGGGCAAGCGACCCAGCTCCTGCTCTGGGGTGGACTGGCGGAAGTACTCGACGAACTGCGGATTTTCCCGCACCACGGCGCGGTAAGCGCTGACACCGTCTGCTGCCAATTCATCCATCAAATGGCGCCAGGCAGGTTCGGGTGGTGGCGGTGGCAACAGCGTGGCTTCCAATACGGCGGCCAGGTAGAGGTTGAGGTTCTGCTCGGCGATGTCCGGCAGGCCGAACTTGAAGCGGATCATCTCGCCTTGTTCGGTGGTGCGAAAACGCCCCGCCACCGAGCCCGGTGGCTGCGACAGGATCGCCGCGTGCGCCGGGCCGCCGCCACGGCCGACAGTGCCGCCACGACCGTGGAACAACAGCAATTGCACCTGTTGTTCGCGGCAGATATCCACCAAGCGTTCCTGCGCCCGGTACTGCGCCCAGGCGGCGGCGGTGGTGCCGGCATCCTTGGCCGAGTCGGAGTAACCAATCATCACTTCCTGCGGGCCTTGCAAGCGTGCGCGGTAGCCTGGCAATTGCAGCAGGGTTTCCATGACCGGCCCGGCGTTATCCAGGTCGGCCAGGGTTTCGAACAGCGGCACCACCCGCATCGGCCGTTGCACGCCCGACTCTTTAAGCAGCAGTTGCACGGCCAACACGTCCGAGGCGGCGCCGGCCATCGAGATGACATACGAGCCAAGCGACGCGGCGGGCGCAGCGGCGATTTCCTTGCAGGTGTTCAACACCTCGGCAGTCTCCGCCGACGGCTTGAAATAACCCGGCAGCAGCGGCCGGCGATTGGCCAACTCCTTGGTCAGGAAGCTGATGCGTGCCTCTTCGTCCCAGTCTTCATAACGACCCAGGCCCAGGTAATCGGTGATTTCGGTCATGGCCGATGAATGCCGGCTGGAATCCTGGCGCACATCCAGGCGCACTAGGAACAGGCCAAAGGTCACGGCACGGCGCAAGCAATCGAGCAGCGGGCCATCGGCGATCACGCCCATGCCGCACTCGTGCAGCGACTGGTAGCACAGCTCCAGCGGGTCGAGCAGGTCGCGGTTGTTCTGCAACACGTCAGCCGGCGCCGGGGTGTTGGCGGTCAACGCTGTGTGCGCCCATTGGCGCGTAGCACGCAGGCGTTCACGCAGTTGCTTGAGCAAGGCGCGATACGGCTCGACGCTGTCACCGACCTTGGCTTGCAACGCCGGGCTGGCCTGCTGCATCGACAGCTCGGATGCCAGGTGGTCGATATCGCGCAGGTACAAATCCGCCGCCATCCAGCGCGCCAGCAGCAGCACTTCGCGGGTCACCGGCGCGGTCACATTCGGGTTGCCGTCACGGTCGCCACCCATCCACGAGGCAAAGCGAATCGGCGCTGCCTCCAGGGGCAAATGCAGGCCGGTGGCCGCGTGCAAGGCCTGGTCGGCCTTGCGCAGGTAATTGGGGATGGCATGCCACAACGAATGCTCGATCACCGCAAAGCCCCATTTGGCTTCGTCGACAGGCGTCGGGCGCACGCGGCGGATTTCTTCAGTGTGCCAGGCTTCGGCGATCAGCCGTTGCAGGCGCTCGCGGATCTGCTCGCGTTCAGCGGTGGTGAGGTCACGGTGATCCTGCAGCGCCAGTTGCGCGGCAATCGCATCGTATTTCTGGATCAGGGTGCGACGCGCCACTTCGGTGGGGTGCGCGGTGAGGACCAGTTCAATCTCCAGCCGCGCCAACTGGCGAGCCAGGGATTCGTTGCTGTGGCCTTCGCGTTGCAGGCGGGCGAGCAACTCCGGCAATACGCGGGCTTCGAAAGGTGCCGGTTGCGACTCATCGCGCCGGTGGATCAACTGGTATTGCTCGGCGATGTTGGCCAGGTTGAGGAACTGGTTGAAGGCCCGCGCCACAGGCAGCAGTTCACTTTCCTGCAACTGGTTCAAGCTGGCGCTGAGTTCCTCGCCGGCGGCTTGCTCGGCTACGGCACCCCGGCGGTCAGCCTTGGCGCCTTTGCGGATCTGCTCGATCTTGTCGAGAAAATCATCGCCGTACTGCTCTCGAATGGTGTTGCCCAACAGCTCACCCAGCAGGTGAACATCCTCACGCAAGCGTGCATCGATATCACTCATCAGCCAATCTCCAGCCAGAAATCCGGGACGCGCAGGGGTTCCAGAGTGCCGCCCGCGCCGGTTTCTGACAAGACACTTTAAACCTTGTGACTTGCAGCTAGTCTCAACTGTGAGTCACCGCGTTATCCACGCAGCTGACTGGACACTCATCACCGCCTGCCATCGCGGGCCTACTGAGGTTGCCATGAAAATCCGAGAACTGGCCCAGCATTGGGAAGAGAACGCCAAGGGTCGCCTGACCAAAACCGAGTACGCGATCCACCTGGACGTGGAGTCGGCCGCAAGGCTGGCCGCCATCGCCGAGATGTACCCCAAGCGCCACACCGAAGAACTGCTCGGCGAGCTGATCGGCGCCGCCCTCGAAGAGCTGGAAGCCAGCTTTCCTTACATCAAGGGCCAGCATGTGATCGCCACCGATGAAGAGGGTGACCCGCTGTATGAAGACGTCGGCCCTACGCCACGCTTTCTGACGCTGTCACGCCGCTATCTGCATGATTTGTCGGCCAGTGCTGACGAACAGAAGCACTGATAAACATCCGTAAAAACCAACCTAACCCCTTTATTCCGGGCCTCCTAGAGGCCCGGAATACCTCTACGCGTTGCAAAAGTTCCAACTATTAGGCACTGACCACTCAGTCAGATATTTTTTTAGGCAAATCGCCATCTTCTCTGAACTTTTGAAAAAAGGCTCCGGTCACAGCCAGTAAGCCATCACTTGGAACGGCCGTTTGAAAAGGTAGTTCGAGCTTTACCCGCCCGACCTAAAACCGCTGACCAGTGACATGGATTTTGATGTTTTTCAGGAGTTACCCAATGGAGTTGAAGACGATGAAGACCAGCACTGCCAAATCCTCGTTTAACCACCTGCGCGGGCTGAAATTGGCCGCGCTGGCAATCGGCACCAGCTTCGTTCTGGCGGGCTGCGCCGGTAACCCGCCGACCGAGCAATACGCTGTGACCCAATCTGCAGTGAACAGCGCGGTCAGCGCCGGCGGCACCGAGTTCGCAGCAGTGGAAATGAAGTCGGCTCAGGACAAGCTCAAAGAAGCCGAAATCGCCATGCACGACAAGAACTACGACAAGGCTCGCCAACTGGCTGAACAAGCCGAGTGGGACGCTCGCGTCGCTGAGCGTAAGTCCCAGGCTGCCAAGGCTCAACAGGCAGTGAAGGATTCCCAGAAGGCCGTTGACGAGCTGCGCAAGGAAGGCATGCGCCCTGCTCTTATCCAGCAGAAGTAAGCCACTGCCTCTTGACTGCATCGCACCTGATATCGAATTGAAAGGACGACACGACTATGCGTAAACAATTGATGATCCCTGCTCTGCTGGCGATGAGCGTTGCCCTGGCGGCCTGCTCCACCCCGCCGAACGCGAACCTGGAAAACGCACGGACCAACTTCTCGGCCCTGCAAACCAACCCACAAGCCACCAAGCTTGCGGCGCTGGAAACCAAAGACGCCAGCGAGTGGCTGGACAAGGCTGACAAAGCCTACCGTGACAAGGAAGACGAGAAGAAGGTCGACCAACTGGCCTACCTGACCAACCAGCGCGTTGAAGTGGCTAAAGACACCATCTCCCTGCGTGAATCCGAAGCCAAGCTGAAAAACGCTGGCGACGAACGTGCCCGTGCCCTGCTGGACGCCCGTGACGCGCAGATCAAGCAACTGCAAAACAGCTTGAACGCCAAGCAGACCGAGCGCGGTACTCTGGTGACATTCGGTGATGTGCTGTTCGCCACCAACAAGTCCGACCTGAAATCCAGCGGTCTGGTTAACATCACCAAGCTGGCGCAGTTCCTGCGTGATAACCCGGACCGTAAAGTGATCGTCGAAGGCTACACCGACAGCACCGGTTCCGACTCGTACAACCAGAGCCTGTCCGAGCGTCGTGCAGCTTCGGTACAACGTGCACTGGCGCAACAGGGCGTGGATATCTCGCGCATCGTGACCCAGGGTTACGGCAAGGAATACCCGGTTGCCGACAACGGCAGCGTTTCGGGCCGTGCCATGAACCGCCGCGTTGAAGTGACCATCTCCAACGACAACCAGCCGGTCAAGCCACGGTCTTCCGTTGCTAACTGATTGATTGGCGCTGCATAAAAAAACCCACCTTACGGTGGGTTTTTTTATCTATCAGACTTCTATTTTACGGTTGGTGTCATCGGCAGGCATCCTAGCTTCCATGCCTTGGCGACCCCTCATCATTTTCTCAAGTTGCTCTGGATCCATCTGCTCATCAGCGCCACCAGAGCCTGAGGAACCGCCGCCCTGGGCACCACCCGCCGCCTTCGCCAGCATGTCCATGAGCAGCTTCATCGCGTCTTGTTTCTGAGCACCTTGCCCACCTTGCCCACCTTCCGCACCTTGCGCACCCTCGCTCGCGCCCTTGGCCATCTTCGAGGCGCCCTGAGCCATCTCCAAGAACTTACTTAACGCGCCAATTCCGCCAATCCCATCAATCATGATCACACTCCAGAGTCGTTATACGTAAGTTAACTATCAGCAACACTGACAAACCAATCAGTGGCGTCTTACGCAATACGGTTCCAGATATTTCCGTAATCAGGCGATTTAATAACCAGCGAGCTACTCTTGCAGCTGCGGCGTCTCTTGGCCCATGCAGCGCACCGCCTGCTTCTTGTTGTTCACCAGCACACCGCTCAAGCCTTTCTGTTCGGTATCAAACATCACCAGCACGCCATCGACGCACTGCGCCACTTGCGCAGCCGGGGTCAGGGAGATCTTGTAGTCCTCACCCGGAACGGTCTTGAGCATGGTGAAATCACTGAGCAGCAACGCATCCTCCGGCTTGGCGAAGTGCAGGTAGCCGTAAAACCACAGGCAGCCGACGGTGCCGATGATGGTGCCGATGCCGGTGAGGATCAGTGGGATCATGTTGCGTTCTTGGCTCATTGCGGGCTCTCTGATGAATCAACTGTAGGGTTGGGGTAGTTGGGGATTTCCCCCAGGCGACGCAGACCATTGAAGTGCTGCGGGTCGTCCAGATAACGCAGCATCACGGTTTGCCAGGTCTTGTCGGCAAAGGTCTGCACATGGCCGCCACGGGTCAACTGCAGCACCCTGGGCGGCGGCGCGGCCTGGTACAGGCGAATGCCATTGGCCAGCGGCACGATCGGGTCATCCAGGCTATGAAACAGCAGTTTCGGCACGCCGGTCAGCTGAGGCATGGCATTGATCGCACTGTCGCCGTCGGGCACCAGCCAAGACAGGGGCACTTGAAACGGCCATGTTAACCAGGAGGTGCTGAGGGCGAATTGTCCCACGTCACGATAACTGGCGGGCACGCCGTCCAGTACCAGGGCCTTGAGCTTCGGCTGACGCTCCGGGTGCGCCGCCAGGTAATGCACCGCCAGTGCGCCACCCAGGCTTTGGCCTAACACTATCAGCGGTTGGCCTTGGGTCTCGGGCGCCGTGTCAATCCAATTGAAGGCCGCATCGATGTCTTGATAGATCGCCGGCAATGACGGTTTGCCTTCCGACAGGCCATAACCGCGATAGTCCAGCAGCAGCACTTGATAGCCCTGTTCCGGCAGCCACCAACTGCCGCCCAGGTGCCAGGCCAGGTTGCCGCCGTTGCCATGCAGGTGCAGCACCGTGCCTTTGACGGGCACGCCGGGTTTGGCCGGCAGCCACCAGGCGTGAAGTTTTACCCCGTCAGCGGTGGTGATCGTCACGTCACGGTATTGCAGGTGGGCTTTTTCCGGTGTGAACGGCAGGCCGGGCTCGGGGTAGAACAGCAATGAGCTGCAGCCGTTCAATGTGAGTAGCAGGCAAAGAATGCCGAGGATTCTCATCCGTTGAAGCCTCGTGAGCAGGTTGGAAAACAGTTCTTGAAACCCACATTTTTGATTCGGTTGTGCCGGTCATATCCTCTACAGGATATTCGAGTAATCCGCCTCGATCCGGTCCAGGCTCAAGTGGTTGAGGAAGTTGGAGAAGCACATCCACGCCGCCAACGCGTTCATGTCGCGAAACTGCTCGGGCAGGTATTTGGGCGGCACCACCAGGCCTTCATCCACCAATTGGCGCAGGGTACGCATGTCTTCCAGGGTGGTCTTGCCGCAAAACAGCAGCGGCACTTGTTCCAGCTTGCCTTTACGCACAGCCAGCTGGATGTAGTTGTAGACCATGATGAAGCCCTTGAGGTAGGACAAATCTTTGGTAAACGGCAGACCGGTCGGTGTTGAGCCACGGAAAACCCGGCTGGCGTTGCCGTAGCTTTCGGCCATTTCAAAGCCTTGCTCACGGAAGAACTCGAACACCTGCAAGAAGTCAGCGCCCTCCTCCACCATATGGATGGCGCGGGTGCGGTTGGTCAACTTGCGCAAGCGGCTGGGGTAGGAGGCAAAGGTGATGATCTCCATCAGAATCGCCAGGCCTTCCTGGGTCACGGTCGACGACGGCGGCCCCTTGGACAGGAAGGTGCAGATCGGCTGGTTCTGGCCATTGAGCGTGGTGCCGACGTGCACCAGGCCTTCATGCACTTCCAGCGCGCGCACATCCCGGTCGTTGAACATCGCGTCGGCGCGGATCTTGATGTAGTCGGCGCCCGCCGCCGCATCGGCGACGATACCGTCGGACTCAAATACCCGAATGGTTTCTTCCGCCTCGCCAAACACTTTGTTCAGACGGGTTTGCAGCAACGCAACGGCATCCTTGGCGGTCAGGGTCTTGGCTTCGTCTTTGAGGTCGCCACGGCCGTCGATGTTGTTGAGGTAGTCGGACAGCATTAGGCCGAGGTCAGCCAGGGTCGGGTCGCCGGCGTGAAACGCATCGGAGGCGGCGCCGTAGAGTTCCTGGGAGATCAGGCCGAAGTCCTCGGTGCCGCGCGCCTCAAGCATGCGCACCACCATGCGGTACTCCTTGCACATCCGCCGCATGATCTGCCCGACCGGGTTGAATTGGCCAAGCTGGCGGGTGATGTCGCGCTCGATGTTCTGGAACTCCAGCTTAACCGCGCTGGAGTCGAACGACAGTGGCCGGCTCAGGTAATAATCACGGTCTACGGCGGGCATGGCCTTGCCCTTGGCCTTGAGGAAACCCTGACGAATGTTCTCGTCCCATTTCACGGCGTCGAGGACGCGAATCGGTGTTTGCGCCAGCACAATGCGATCAGACAAGGTGCGTATCGTCTGCTGGTAATCGTCCACCCGGTGCTTCCTCTTTAAACGTTATTTGCCCGCGCGCTGGTAGCGCACGGCTTCAACGAACACGTCGGCATTGGCCGGGTCATCCAGGTAGGCAAACACCTGGTCCATAGGGCTGTCCACCAAAACACCGGCGCCTTCGACGGTGTCCACGGTGCTGCCGTGTAAAAGCTTTTGGCCGATGGCTTGATGGATCTGCTCAACGTCGAGGTTGTAGACCACCAATTCAGGCGTTTTGTCGCTCTCACCTTCAAAGTCAAAGCCTGTGAGGATGAAATGCCCGCCGAGCGTGTCCGGCAACGGCGCCGACAAATACCAACGGCTACCATGGCGAGAGACAGTAAACAGGTACTCATCGCGCTGGCCCGGCTTGGCTTTAGGGTAGCTCACGGCTTTATAACGGTGCTCACCCGCGCGAGTGATCTGCAAGTTGAGCGGCTCGCCCCAGGCATTCTTGCTCGACCAGTGGCCGAGCAAGGCATCCGGCGCTGATTCGCGCGCCGGCAACGGGTCCTTGAAGGTCACCAGGCAACCGCTGAGCAATAGGAACGACAAGGCGATTAGCGCGACACGCCAGGCTTTCATTGCGTACTCCATCAAGTGTGGGAGCTGGCTTGCCAGCGATAGCATCACCTCGGATTACCTGTTGCACCGAGGCGCCTGTATCGCAGGCAAGCCAGCTCCCACATAAAGCGGATCGCACATTGGGCTAGACCGAGGCCAACACCAAATGCATATAACGCTTGAGAATCTCAAGCATCTCTTCACCGGTCAGAGGCTCTGGGCCGCCAAGCAGGCCCTGATATTCCATCCGACTGATAATCGCCGTCAACACTTTGGCATCCTGTTGCGGCTCCCGGGAGCCCAGCACCTGGAAAAACTGCTCGGTGCCCTGCAACAGAATCTGCTGATGGGAACGCACCAGCTCAGCCAGGCGCGGGTTGAGCAAGGCCTCCTGGTGAAAAGCTTGTTCGGCCATCAAGTGTTCGCGGCGGTTGGTCAGTTGGCGCAATACATAGTCGGCGGTCAGCCGTGCGATGTCATCGGCCAATTGCGCGCGCGACTGCGGGCTGCCATCACCATAGGCGACCATCTCGCGCAGCAGGCTTTCGTTGCGCACCCACAGTTTGCCCATGAAGGCGGCGCTGCGTTCGACGTATTGGGCAAAGGTATCGGTAAGCAGGTCATCGATATCCTTGAAGTAGTAAGTGGTGGCCGACAACGGCACGCCGGCCTCTGCCGCCACCGCGCGATGGCGCACACCACGTACGCCATCGCGCACCACGATGCGCATGGCTGCATCAAGAATGTCTTGCCGGCGCTGCTCGCTGCCCCGGCGGCTGGCCTTGCGGCCCTGGTACTGGACGCTTTCAGCCACGGCAGCAGCAATGCCGGCGGCACCTTCTTGAGCCATTACGCGGTTCACGACAGATCTTCCTTTTACACCGATAAATGATCGTTCCCACGCTCTGCGTGGGAATGCCGTCTACTTGTGACGCAGAGCGTCACGGGATGCCTTCCCACGCAGAGCGTGGGAACGATCACCGATTACCTGGCGCCGTTCTCTTGACGGCTGAATACGCCACATAAAAAAGCCGCCTTATAAAAGGCGGCTTCGGGTTTCGCTACGGTTACGCTTGTGGCCGCATGTGCGGGAACAAGATCACGTCGCGGATCGACGGCGAGTTGGTCAAGAGCATCACCAACCGGTCGATGCCGATCCCTTCACCGGCAGTCGGCGGCATGCCGTATTCCAAGGCGCGAACGAAGTCGGCGTCGTAGTGCATGGCTTCGTCGTCGCCGGCATCCTTGTCGGCCACCTGGGCCATGAAGCGCTCGGCCTGATCTTCCGCGTCGTTAAGCTCGGAGTAAGCGTTGGCGATTTCGCGCCCGCCGATGAACAGCTCGAAACGGTCAGTGACGTTCGGGTTGTCGTCGTTGCGACGGGCCAGCGGCGACACTTCGAACGGGTACTGGGTAATGAAGTGCGGCTGTTCCAGCTTATGCTCCACCAGTTCTTCGAAAATCATCACCTGCAGTTTGCCCAGGCCTTCGAAGCCCAGCACCTTGGCGCCGGCTTTCTTGGCGATGGCGCGGGCCTTGTCGATGTCGGTCAGGTCGTCAGCGGTCAACTCAGGGTTGTACTTGAGGATCGAATCAAACACCGACAGACGCACGAACGGCTCGCCGAAGTGGAACACCTTGTCGCCGTACGGCACGTCGGTGCTGCCCAGAACCAGCTGCGCCAGTTCGCGGAACAGTTCTTCGGTCAGGTCCATGTTGTCTTCGTAGTCGGCGTAAGCCTGGTAGAACTCCAACATGGTGAATTCTGGGTTGTGACGGGTCGAGACGCCTTCGTTACGGAAGTTGCGGTTGATCTCGAAGACCTTTTCGAAGCCGCCAACAACGAGGCGCTTGAGATATAGCTCAGGCGCGATACGCAGGAACATTTCCATGTCCAGCGCGTTGTGGTGGGTTTCGAATGGCTTGGCTGCGGCACCACCGGGGATGGTTTGCAGCATCGGGGTTTCCACTTCCAGGAAGTCACGCTGCATCAGGAAGCTGCGGATGTGCGCGATAACCTGCGAACGCACACGGAAGGTCTGACGCACTTCTTCGTTGACGATCAGGTCAACGTAGCGCTGGCGATAGCGCTGTTCGGTGTCGGTCAGGCCGTGGTGCTTGTCCGGCAGCGGGCGCAGCGACTTGGTCAGCAAGCGTACGGTGGTCATTTCAACATACAGGTCGCCCTTGCCGGAACGCGCCAGGGTGCCTTCGGCTGCAATGATGTCGCCCATGTCCCAGGTTTTCACCGAGGCCAGGGTTTCTTCAGACAGGGTTTTACGGTTGACGTAAACCTGAATGCGACCGGTCATGTCCTGGATCACCATGAACGAGCCACGGTTGAGCATGATGCGACCTGCCACCTTGACCGGGATTGCAGCCTCTGCCAGCTCTTCCTTGGTCTTGTCCGCGTACTGTTTCTGCAAGGCATCGCAGTAGTTGTCACGGCGGAAGTCGTTCGGGAAGGCATTGCCCTTGGCGCGCTCGGCGGCAAGCTTTTCCTTGCGCAGGGCGATCAGGGAGTTTTCTTCCTGTTGCAGGGCTTGCGGGTCGAGTTGTTGGTCGCTCATGTCTTTTGAAATTCCATCACAGGTTCGTTGCCCCAGGCGTAGGCCGGGGATCGCCGGCAAGCCGGCTCTACACAGTCTTTAAAGCCCCGATTTCAGGCTGGCTTCCAGGTATTCGTCGATATCACCGTCGAGCACCTTGTCGCAGTCGCTGCGTTCGATGTTAGTGCGCAGATCCTTGATCCGCGACGCATCGAGCACATACGAACGGATCTGGTGACCCCAGCCGATATCCGACTTGGTGTCTTCCAGCGCCTGGGAAGCGGCATTGCGCTTCTGCATTTCCTGCTCGTACAACTTGGCCCGCAGCATTTTCATGGCGGTGTCCTTGTTCGCGTGCTGGGAACGTTCGTTCTGGCAGCTGACCACGGTGTTGGTCGGTACGTGGGTAATACGTACGGCCGAGTCGGTGGTGTTTACGTGCTGGCCACCGGCACCGGAGGAGCGGTAGGTGTCGATCCGCAGGTCAGCCGGGTTGATCTCGATTTCCACCTTATCGTCGATCTCGGGCGAGACGAACACGGCGCAGAATGAGGTGTGGCGACGGTTGCCGGAGTCGAACGGGCTCTTGCGCACCAGGCGGTGCACGCCGATCTCGGTCCGCAACCAACCAAAGGCGTATTCACCCTTGATGTGCACGGTGGCGCCTTTGATACCGGCGACTTCACCGGCCGACAGCTCCATGATGGTAGCGTCAAAGCCGCGTTTGTCAGCCCAGCGCAGGTACATGCGCAACAGAATGTTGGCCCAGTCCTGGGCTTCGGTACCGCCGGAGCCGGCCTGGATGTCCAGGTAGGCGTTGTTCGGGTCCATTTCGTGGCTGAACATGCGGCGGAATTCAAGCTTGGCGAGGTTTTCCTCGAGACGGGCCAGCTCGGCGACGACATCGCCCACTGCGCCTTCGTCATCTTCTTCGACGGCCATGTCCAGCAGGTCGCGGCAATCGCCCAGACCGGTGTTCAACTCGTCGAGGGTATCGACGATCTGCGCCAGCGCAGCGCGCTCGCGGCCCAGTTCCTGGGCGTATTCAGGTTTGTTCCAGACAGCCGGATCTTCAAGCTCGCGATTGACTTCGGTCAGACGCTCATGCTTTTGATCGTAGTCAAAGATACCCCCGAATAGTTTCGGAGCGCTCGGACAGGTCCTTGATGGTGTTAAGGATCGGGTTGATTTCCATGGCGGGCAGCACTCGTTGGCGAACTTTTGAAAGCCGACGAGTATAACGACAAACCGGGGCTAACGGCAGCCCGCTTGGCGAAAAGGCGGGTATATGCCCGATCTCAAGAACGATTGCGATCAAATGTGGGAGCTGGCTTGCCTGCGATTGCGGTGTATCAGATACGGAGGTGATAACTGACAGGCCGCTATCGCAGGCAAGCCAGCTCCCACAGAGGATCAGCGTCGTTCTGAATCACTCGATACCGACCTGATTGCGCCCATTATGCTTAGCCGTGTACAAGCCCTTATCCGCCGCCATGATCAACAGCCGGCAATCGCTGCTCTGCTGCGGCGTCATCGTCGACAAACCGATGCTGATGGTCAGGCTCGCGCCTTCTGCCGGGGCAATGTGCGGGATTTTCAGCGCCGCCACCGCCATGCGCAGCTTTTCGGCCACCAGCCGCGCACCGCCCGGCGAGGTATTGGGCAACACCAGCGCAAACTCTTCCCCGCCGTAACGCGCCGGTAAATCCGAGGGGCGACTGCTGGCTTCGCGAATGGTCGCCGCGACTTTACGTAGGGCTTCATCGCCCTCGACATGGCCGAAGCTGTCGTTGTAGGTCTTGAAGAAGTCCACATCGATCATCAGCAACGACAGTTGGGTCTGGTCACGCATGGCACGGCGCCATTCCAGCTCCAGGTATTCGTCGAAGTGGCGGCGGTTGGACAACCCAGTAAGGCCGTCGGAGTTCATCAACCGTTGCAGCACCAAGTTGGTGTCCAACAGCTGCTGCTGGCTGACCCGCAGCGCCCGATACGCCGCGTCCCGCTGCAACAGGGTCATGTAGGAGCGCGAGTGATAGCGAATGCGCGCGACCAGCTCGATGTTGTCCGGCAGCTTGACCAAGTAATCATTGGCGCCCGCCGAGAACGCCGCGCTCTTGATCAGCGGGTCCTCCTTGGTCGAAAGCACGATGATCGGGATATTCGCCGTGGCCGGATGGTTGCGGTATTCACGCACCAGCGTCAGGCCGTCGAGCCCGGGCATGACCAAGTCTTGCAGGATCACCGTGGGCTTGATGCGAATCGCCTGGGCAATCGCCTGATGGGGGTCGGCGCAGAAGTGGAAGTCGATGTTTTCTTCATGGGCCAGGCCACGCCGCACGGCTTCACCGATCATGGCTTGGTCGTCGACCAGCAACACCATGGCGGCATTTTCGTCGGTTTTGATGCCGTCGATCTGTAAATCACTCATGTGCAGTCACCTGAATTACTTTCCTGCAAGCCGGCACTGCGGGAGGTTTTGATCATTTTGCAAAGACCTCCAGCAATCGGGGCGCAATTCTGTCCAGTGGGCGAATTTCAACAGCGGCATCAATTGCCGCCGCCGCTTTGGGCATGCCATACACCGCCGAGCTCTGCTGATCTTGGGCGATGGTCAAATATCCTTGTTCACGCAGCAATTTGAGCCCCTGGGCACCGTCGCGCCCCATGCCGGTCAGCAATACGCCGACAGCGTCGCCGTTCCAATGGCTGGCGACGCTTTCAAAAAATACATCAATGGAAGGCCGGTAAATCTCGTTCACCGGCTCTGCGGTATAGGCTAGCGTGCCGTTTTTCAACAAGCGAATGTGGTGGTTGGTGCCGGCCAGCAGGACCACGCCACTTTGTGGCGGTTCGCCCTCCCGCGCCAGGCGCACCGGCAGGCCTGACGCGCTGCTCAGCCATTCAGCCATGCCGGCGGCGAACACCTGGTCCACATGTTGCACCAGCACGATGGCCGCGCAAAAGTCCCGGGGCAACCCCTTGAGCAGGGTTTCCAGGGCAGCCGGCCCGCCGGCCGACGAACCAATCGCCACCAGGCTTTGGCGCTTGCCGGTGCTGCGCTGCGGCGCGGTTTCGGTGCGTACCCGGCTGCCACGCTGGCCGACCAGCCAGCCAATATTGAGGATCTTGCGCAGCAACGGCGCCGCCGCATCCTTGGCATTGCCCACGCCCAGCGCCGGCGTATCCACCACATCCAGGGCGCCATGGCCCATGGCTTCGAACACCCGGCTGACATTGGCCTGGCGGTCCACGGTGACGATCACAATCGGGCACGGGGTCTGCGCCATGATCTGCCGGGTGGCTTCCACGCCATCCATCACCGGCATGATCAGGTCCATCAGGATCAAGTCCGGGGTCAGCTCGGCGCAACGCTGCACCGCTTCCTGGCCATTGCCGGCCACCCACACCACTTGGTGCGCGGGCTCGAAACTCAAGGCACGGCGCAACGCCTCCACCGCCATGGGCATGTCATTGACGATCGCAATCCTCATGCCCGGGCGCCTCCGATCAGTTCCACCACGGCGTCCAGCAAGGCGTCGTCATGGAAACTGGCTTTAGCTAAATAATAGTCGGCCCCAGCGTCCAGTCCACGACGTCGGTCTTCTTCGCGATCCTTGTACGACACCACCATCACCGGCAACGATTGCAGGCGACTATCACGACGCAAGAGTGTGACCAATTCAATACCGTCCATACGAGGCATATCAATGTCAGTGATGAGCAGGTCGAAGTCTTCGGAGCGCAAGGCGTTCCAGCCATCCATGCCATCGACAGCGACGGCCACTTCGTAACCACGATTAAGTAACAATTTGCGCTGCAACTCACGCACGGTGAGCGAATCATCCACCACCAACACGCGTTTGCGCGGCGCTTCGGCGGCCTGCTGGCTGCGCCGGGCGATGCGCTCAAGGCGGCCGGTATTGAGTAGTTTGTCCACCGAGCGCAGCATGTCTTCGACATCAACGATCAATACCACCGAGCCGTCGTCGAGCAACGCACCGGCGGAAATATCCTGGACCTTGCCCAGGCGATCATCCAGCGGCAACACCACCAAGGTGCGCTCGCCGATAAACCGCTCCACCGCAATGCCATAGATCGCATCGCGCTCGCGGATCACCACAACTTTCAGGGTTTCTTCGTTGCTCTGCCCGGCCGGGCGCTGCAACAACTGGCTGGCGGCGACCAGGCCGACGTGGCGGCCTTCGTGCCAGAAATGCTGGCGCCCCTCCAACTGCACAATGTCATCGGGCGCCAGGTCGCACATGCGTTCGATGTGCGCCAACGGGAACGCGTAGGCTTCTTCGCCGACTTCCACCACCAGGCTGCGCACCACCGAGAGGGTCAACGGCACCTCGAGGTGGAAGCGGCTGCCCTGCCCCGCCGTCTGCTCCAGCACCACCGCGCCGCGCAGTTGGCGGACCATATGTTGCACCGCGTCCAGGCCAACACCACGGCCGGACACTTCGGTGACCTTGTCGCGCAGGCTGAAACCCGGCAGGAACAGGAACGTCAGCAGCTCCTCTTCGCTCAGGCGCAGGGCGGTTTCCAGCGGTGACAAATGCCGGTCGACGATGGTGCCGCGCAGGCGCTCCAGGTCGACGCCATTGCCGTCATCGCTCAATTCCAGCACTAGCAAACCCGCCTGGTGCGAGGCGCGCAGGCGGATCAAGCCTTCAGCCGACTTGCCCGCCAGCAGGCGCTGCTCAGGCATTTCGATGCCGTGGTCGACGGCATTACGCAGCAAGTGGGTGAGCGGCGCTTCGAGTTTTTCCAGCACATCACGGTCGACCTGGGTCTTTTCGCCCTCGATCTCCAGGCGCACCTGCTTGCCCAGGCTGCGGCCCAGATCGCGGACCATACGCACCTGCCCGGCCAACACATCGGCAAACGGGCGCATGCGGCAGGCCAGCGCGGTGTCGTACAGCACTTGGGCGCGCTGCCCGGCCTGCCAGCCGAACTCGTCCAGCTCGGCGGTTTTTTCCGCCAGCAACGCCTGGGCTTCGCTGAGCAGGCGACGGGTGTCAGCCAGGGCTTCCTGGGCTTCGAGGTTCAACACCACAGCCTTGAGGTGGCCATCAAGGGTGTCCAAGGCGCGGGCGCTGTTGTTTTGAATACGCTTGAGGCGCTGCATGCTCGCCAGGTACGGCTTGAGCCGCTGGGTTTCGACCAGGGATTTACTGGACAGGTCGAGCAGGCTGTTCAAGCGCTCGGCGGTGACGCGCAGCACGCGCTCGCCGCCTTCGGTCATGTGTTTGTTCTGGCGCGGCGGCTCGCTGGTGACCGGCGGCTCGGGCTCGGGCGGCAGCGCTTCGACCATAGGCGCCGCAGCCGGCGGGGGCAGCGCAGGTGAAGCGACGGTGGCGGACGGATCGAGCAGGCGCTCCATCAGCGCTACATACGCCTCGATATTCGCCGGGCCCACGTCATTGCCCGGCGTGGCGATGCGCATCAGCAGGTCGGTGCCTTGCAGCAAGGCGTCGATATGTTCGGGTTGCAGGTACAGGCGGCCTTCCTGAGCAGTGACCAGGCAGTCCTCCATGACGTGGGCCACGCTGACCCCGGCATCCACCCCGACGATCCGCGCCGCGCCCTTGAGCGAGTGCGCGGCGCGCATGCACGCCTCCAACTGGTCGGCCTGGGTCGGGTTGCGTTCCAAGGCCAGCAAACCGGCGCTCAATACCTGGGTCTGCGCATCGGCTTCCAGGCTGAACAGTTCCAGCAGCGAGGCATCGCGCATCTGGTCGGGGGTCATGTGAGGCTCCGGGTCACGGCGGACAACAATTGCGCCTCGTCCAGCCAGCGCAGGCTGCGGCCCTTCCACTGCAAAACGCCCTGGGTGAAGCGCGCACTGGCCTGGGCGCCGGAGGCCGACGCCGCCTTCAAGGTGCGCTCATCAATGGCATGGATGCCGTCGACTTCATCGACCGGCACCACCACCGGGCCGTCCTGCGCGGCGATGATCAACATGCGCGGCATGACCCGCCCACCACTGGCCCCGCCGGTGGTGGCGTCCAGCCCCAGCAACTCGACCAGCGACAGGCACGCCACCAGCGCGCCCCGCACATTGGCCACGCCGAGCAGCGCCCGCGAGCGTTGGTGCGGCAGCGAGTGAATCGGTTGCAATGGCGCCACTTCCACTAGGCAGCGGGTGGCAATGCCCAGCCATTCCTCGCCCAGACGAAACATCAACAGGGAGCGCGTGACCACATCGCCGTGGTCCTCGGTTGCCGCCTGTGGCCGCCGGTCGTCCTGCTGCAAGGCATAGCGGTCGAGCAAACGCGTGGCGGCGGCGGAATACACCGAGCAGTTACGGCAATGGATATGCTCCGCCAGTAACGGGCAGGACTTGTCGCCATGGATGCCGATGCGGTTCCAGCAGTCGTCGATGGCTTGGGTGTCGGTCAGGGTCAGGTCCAGGCCCGCAGTATCGAGCGCGTCGTTGCTACTCATCGTTTGGACTCACTGTCAGCTCGCTCGCTACGCGCGGCCCGCGCTTGCAAGCGGCGCGCCCCCGCACTGTCGCCCTGGGATTGGAGCAACGCGGCCAAATGCATCAAGGCCTGCGGGTGCTGCGGTTCCAGGTACAAGGCTTTTCGATAATAACCCTGGGCTTCCAGGGCGCTGCCGGCCACATCGCTGAGCAGCCCCAGCCAGTAAAACACCTGGGCGGCCGGCGGGTGGTTACTCAAATACTGCTCACACGCGGCACGGGCTTCAGCACTTTTGCCTTCGTTGGCAAGCGTGGCGATGCGGCTGAGCAGGTCGCCTGCATCGGTCTGCGCCACCTTGATCGGCGTCACGTGGCTGCTGAGCGTGCTGAACGGGCGTGGCTTGAGAGGCATCGGCGCCGCACTGCGCGGCACGGACATCGGTACAGGCATCAGTACAGGCACCGGCTCGGGCTTGACCGGTTCTACATACCGGCTGAAGGCAAAGGACTGCGGCACACCAATCGAACGCATGCCATGGCGCCCCAGCAGGCTGCCCTCGGCCGGGCCGATAAACAGCACGCCATCCTCGTGGGTCAGGCCCTTGAGCACGTCGAACACTTGCTTCTGGGTCGGCTGGTCAAAGTAGATCAGCAGGTTGCGGCAGAACACAAAGTCGTAGCTTGGCTCATTCGCCAACAGGCCTGGGTCGAGCAGGTTGCCGACTTGCAGGCGCACTTGCTCGCGCACGCGGTCGGCGATGCGATAACCCTCCACCTCTTCGGTGAAGTGGCGCTCGCGAAACTCGATATCACTGCCGCGAAACGAATTCTTGCCATACACCCCGCGCCGCGCGCGTTCCACCGACAGCGGGCTGACATCCAGGCCCAGCACCTTGAATTGGTGCGGCGCCAACCCGGCATCAAGCAAGGCCATGGCAATCGAGTAGGGCTCTTCGCCGGTGGAACACGGCAGGCTGAGGATACGCAGCGCGCGCATCTGCTTGATCTCGGCCAGGCGCGCCTTAGCCAGGCGCGCCAGGGTCGCAAAGGATTCGGGGTAACGAAAAAACCAAGTTTCGGGGACGATGACCGCTTCGATCAGCGCCTGCTGCTCATCCTGGGAGCTTTGCAAGTGCTGCCAGTAAGCCTCTGGCGTCTGCGCCTGCGTGGCCTGGCTGCGTTGGCGTACCGCGCGCTCGATGATCGCCTCGCCCACCGAGGCGACGTCCAGGCCAATGCGTTCCTTTAAGAAGGCAAAGAAGCGCGGATCATTACTCATAGGTTCAGCTCGGCGCAAAATAGCAAGGCGCGCACGGGCTCGGTGAGCAACTCGTTGACGCCAATCCACTGCATCAAGCCCAAGGCATCTTCACGCACCAGCCCCAAGTACGGCGCCTCGCGATTGTCCAGCCCATACGGCTGGAACTCCTCAAGGCTGCAACGCAGGGTGTCGGTGGCTTGTTCCAGGATCAGCCCCAGCCAGCGTGCTTCAACCCAGGGTTGCGGCTGGTAATTGACCAACACCAGCCTCGTGCTGGTGCGGGCCTGGGCCGGCGTGCCAAAGGTCAGCGCGCTCAGGTCGATCACCGGCACCAGCGCGCCACGGTGGGCAAAGATCCCCGCCACCCAGACCGGTGCATGGGCGATGGGCTTGAGCGGCAGGCGCGGCAGCACCTCAGCCACTTCCGTGGCCCTGAGGGCATACCGTTCGCCGCCGATGTGAAACACCAGGAACAACGCCTTTTTCGCTGCCGGGACGGCGCCGCGTTTAGCGGCAAGCTCGCTCATCAGACTTTGAAACGCGAGACGCCGCTGCGCAGGCCGACCGCAACCTGGCTCAGCTCATCAATGGCAAAGCTGGCCTGGCGCAGGGATTCCACGGTCTGGCTGCTGGCATCACCCAGTTGCACCAGCGCGTGGTTGATCTGCTCGGCGCCAGTGGCCTGAGCCTGCATGCCTTCGTTGACCATCAACACACGCGGCGCCAACGCCTGCACTTGGTGGATGATCTGCGACAGTTGCTCGCCCACTTGCTGCACTTCAAACATGCCGCGGCGCACTTCTTCGGAGAACTTGTCCATGCCCATCACGCCCGCCGACACCGCCGACTGAATCTCACGCACCATCTGCTCGATGTCGTAGGTGGCCACGGCGGTCTGGTCCGCCAAACGCCGCACTTCGGTGGCGACCACGGCAAAACCGCGCCCGTATTCACCGGCCTTTTCAGCTTCGATGGCGGCGTTGAGCGACAACAGGTTGGTCTGGTCGGCGACCTTGACGATGGTCACCACCACTTGGTTGATGTTGCCAGCTTTCTCATTGAGGATCGCAAGCTTAGCGTTGACCAAGTCGGCGGCGCCCATCACCGAGTGCATGGTTTCTTCCATGCGCGCCAAGCCTTGCTGGCCAGAACCGGCGGCGACCGATGCCTGGTCAGCGGCGGTGGACACTTCGGTCATGGTGCGGACCAAATCCTTGGAAGTGGCGGCGATCTCCCGCGAAGTGGCGCCGATCTCAGTGGTAGTCGCGGCAGTTTCGGTGGCCGTGGCCTGTTGCTGCTTGGAGGTGGCGGCAATCTCGGTGACCGAGGTGGTGACCTGTACCGACGAACGTTGGGCCTGGGACACTAGGGCCGTCAGCTCGGTCATCATGTCGTTGAAGCCGGTTTCGACGGCGCCGAACTCATCCTTGCGTTCCAGGTTCAGGCGCTTGCTCAAGTCACCCGTTCGCATGATGTCGAGGATCTCGACGATGCGATTCATCGGCGCCATGATCGCGCGCATCAGCAGCAGGCCGCAGAGGCCCGCGGCAAGAATGGCCAGCAGCAGCGAAACGCCCATGCTGATTTTGGCAGCCGAGACGGCTTCGTCGATAGCGGCGGTGGCGTTATCGGCAACCTGCTTGTTCTCATTGATGATGTCATTGAGCTTCGCGCGGCCTGCGGTCCAGGCGGGCGTCAGTTGCTCGTCGAAGAGCTTTTGCGCCTCGACGGGGTTGTTGGCCTGATGGGCGTCCAGGACTTGGGCGAGAATCTTGTTGTAGTTCTGATGGAGTTTTTCGAAGGCATCGAATTCGCTGCGATTCTGGCCAATATTGATGGTGCTGGCGTAACTGGCCATGTGCTGTTCAAGACGCGCCTCGAAGGACTTGTAGTCCTGCTTGTCGGCCTCTGAGATGCCCTGGCTTTGGTGCGCGCCGACCAATTCCTGGGTTTGCAAATAGCTGTCGACCCAGGCGCTGCGAATCATCGAACTGAAAAACACCCCGGGCACGGCGTCGTCGCGAACGGAGGTTTCGCTGACTTCGATTTTCAGCAAGCGCGAATACGAGACCACGACCATCAGCAGCATGATCGCGATAATTACCGCAAAGCTCGCCAAAATCCTTTGGCGCAAGGTCCAGTTCTTCACAGTAATTCCTCGAAGGGCCATTCAAATGGAGGGGAGTATAGCTGAGCAGATGGCCTCACTTATCAATGGCTTTTGATGCAGTGCACACAGAATGCAAAAACACCTGTGGGAGGGCTGGCTGGGGATCGTTTCCACGCTCTGTGTGGGCATGCAGCCCGTTACATTGGCAGGATTCAAGCGGTGTTGCAGAGGGCGGGACGCGGAGCGCCCCGCAAGGCATTCCCACGCGCGAGCGTGGGAATGATCAGGTCAGAGGGTGGCTTGGCGTACTTGTTTTTCCAGTTCGAGCTTCAAGCCAGGCTCCAGTTTGAGCTGGCGGGCCAATTCGTCCAGATAGGCCTTTTCCATGAAGTTCTCTTCATCCACCAGCATCACGCTGGCGATGTACATTTCGGCGGCCATTTCCGGAGTGCCGGCTGCGCGGGCCACGTCGGCAGGGTCGAGGGGTTTGTTCAGCTCGGCGTGCAGCCAGCCTTGCAGCTCGCGGTCGTTGTCGAGCTTGGTGAACTCGCCTTCGATCAGCGCGCGTTCGCGGTCGTCCACATGCCCATCGGCTTTGGCGGCCGCGACCAGCGCTTTAAGAATGCCCTGGCTGTGCTGCTCGACCTGCGCCGGCGGCAAGCGGTCGATGGTCTGCGGCTCGCCCTGGGGTGCATTGGCCTGTTGCGCCTGCCAATTGCCATAAGCCTTGTAGGCAATCACGCCCAAGGCCGCCAAGCCACCATAGGTCAGGGCTTTACCGCCAAATTTGCGCGCCTTCTTGTTGCCCAGCAGCAAGCCCATGGCACCTGCCGCTAGGGCTCCACCGCCCGCACCGCCAAGCAAACTGCCGAGCCCGCCACCGCCGAGCAGCCCGCCGAGGGCGCCTTTATCATTCGGTTTGCGCGGGTCGCCGGCCTTCTTCTGCAACATGTCCTGGCCAGACTTGAGTAACTGATCGAGCAATCCACGGGTATTCATATATAGCCTCCAGACACTTGGGTTCGTAGGACCAATAGGCCCCCAGCGTAAAACTAAGTGCCAAAAAACCCAGATCTAGAGTGCTTCGAGTTGTAACGTCACCTGCTAATACCGGAAACGTCTTGTTTCATATGCGACGCCATCATCCCGCTATCAATCAATTTTCCTTCCTCATCGAACCGCTTAAGCTAACCGGCGTCTGTTTATAGTCCGTTGCGTTTGGCCGAAGGCATGTCCGAACCGTTATTTCTGATCCAGCACGTGCCAGGAACGGCGCGGGATTTGCTCACGACAGGTTGTCTCTATGCACCGCAGGAATTTGCTCAAAGCGTCCATGGCCATTGCGGCTTACACCGGTTTGTCGGCCAGCGGCCTACTCGCCGCGCAGGCCTGGGCTGGGAACCGTGCCGCCGATGGCAAGGCCGTGGCGTTTGATTTTGAAACGCTTAAAGCCCAGGCCAAGCAGCTCGCCGGCACCGCCTATAAAGACACCAAACAGGTGCTGCCGCCGACCCTGGCGACCATGACGCCGCAGAATTTCAATGCCATCGGCTACGACGGCAACCACTCGCTGTGGAAGGAATTGAACGGCCAGCTCGACGTGCAATTCTTCCACGTCGGCATGGGTTTCAAGACGCCGGTGCGCATGCACAGCGTCGACCCCAAGACCCGCGAAGCACGCGAGGTGCATTTCCGCCCCTCGCTGTTCAACTATGAAAAGACCACAGTCGACACCAAGCAGCTGACCGGCGACCTGGGTTTCTCCGGCTTCAAGCTGTTCAAGGCGCCGGAACTGGATCGCCATGACGTGCTGTCATTCCTCGGCGCGAGCTACTTTCGCGCGGTGGATTCCACCGGCCAGTACGGCCTGTCCGCACGCGGCCTGGCGATTGATACCTACGCAAAAAAACGCGAAGAATTCCCCGACTTCACGCAGTTCTGGTTCGAAACCCCGACCAAGGACGCCACGCGTTTTGTGGTCTACGCCCTGCTCGACTCGCCGAGCGCCACCGGCGCCTACCGCTTCGACATCGACTGCCAGGCCAACCAGGTGGTGATGGCCATCGACGCGAATATCAACGCACGCACCACCATCGAGCAACTCGGCATCGCGCCGATGACCAGTATGTTCAGCTGCGGCACCCATGAGCGCCGTATGTGCGACACCATCCACCCGCAAATCCATGACTCGGACCGCCTGGCGATGTGGCGCGGCAACGGCGAGTGGATCTGCCGCCCGCTGAACAACCCGGCCAAGCTGCAATTCAACGCATTCGCCGACACCGACCCGAAAGGCTTCGGCCTGGTGCAGACCGACCATGAGTTTGCTAGCTACCAGGACACCGTGGACTGGTACAGCAAGCGCCCAAGCCTATGGGTCGAACCCACCACGGCATGGGGCGAAGGCTCGATCGACCTGCTGGAAATCCCCACGACCGGCGAAACCCTGGACAACATCGTGGCCTTCTGGACCCCGAAAAAGCCCGTGGCCGCCGGCGATTCGCTCAACTACGGCTACAAGCTGTACTGGAGCGCGCTACCACCGGTGAGCACACCGCTGGCGCAAGTCGACGCCACCCGCTCCGGCATGGGCGGCTTTACCGAAGGTTGGGCACCGGGCGAGCACTACCCCGAAGTATGGGCACGCCGCTTTGCGGTGGACTTCAAAGGGGGCGGCCTCGATCGCCTGCCCGCGGGCACCGGCATTGAGCCGGTGGTGACCTGTTCCCACGGTGAAGTGAAAGATTTCAGCGTGCTGGTGCTCGACAACATCAAGGGCTATCGCATTCTGTTCGATTGGTACCCGACCAGCGACAGCGTGGAGCCGGTGGAACTGCGTCTGTTTATCCGCACCCAGGACCGCACCTTGAGTGAAACCTGGCTGTACCAGTACTTCCCGCCGGCGCCGGACAAGCGCAAGTACACCTGATACCCATTGTGGGAGCGGGCTTGCCCGCGATAGCCTGGGGTCAGTCGCGCCTGTGTTGACTGACACACTGCAATCGCGGGCAAGCCCGCCCCCACACGTTAAAAGCGCGACACGCTTTTCATCGCCCCAATCAAGTACCGCATCGCCACCTGATCGTTCTCGGTCAGCGCGCGGTACTGCTCCAGTAATTGCACCTCATCCGAGCTCAACCTTCGACCACGCAAAGACATTTTGCCGGTCAGAAAACTCACCACCGCACCCGCAACATCATAGGACTTGGCCATGGACTGTTTCTCCTGATATCAAACTAAGACGCTTGGCGCCCATCACCTGCCTTCCCTGAGACGCGATGCCTTCACGAACAAGCTGACTGACTCCCTGGGCCAGAAATCAGACTTACCCTAAGCGTAGAAACAATCGGCTCCCGTGTGGGATTTTTTTAGAGTATTAACTTAAATAAATCGCCAAAGTAACAAAGACCTACAGCACTTTCCCACGCGGCGGCCGGCGCAGGTGAGGCCGCAAAAAACAACAGCAAGAAAAAACCCACCGGGTCAGGGTGGGTTTTGGTGGATCAGGTGTGGGATCAATCCCTCAGATCAGACTCATGGATCGGCTGATCGCGATGGGTCGCCCGTTGGTACTGCGCCGGCCAGATCGCCTTGCGCCCACCCAAGTCATCATCGGCATGCAGCGGCCAGTACGGGTCACGCAACAGCTCACGGGCCAGGAAGATGATGTCGGCCTGGCACGTGCGCAGGATGTGCTCGGCTTGGGCCGGCTCGGTAATCATGCCGACGGTGCCGGTGGCGATGCCCGACTCTTTGCGTACACGCTCGGCAAAGCGCGTCTGGTAACCGGGGCCGGTGGGGATCTCGGCGTTGGCGGCGGTGCCGCCGGAGGACACGTCGACCAGGTCCACGCCCAAGTCTTTGAGGCGGCGTGCCAGCTCCACGGTTTCATCCGGGTTCCAGCCGTCTTCCACCCAGTCGGTGGCCGATACCCGCACAAACAGCGGCAGCTCCTGAGGCCAGACTTCACGCACAGCCTTAGTGACTTCGAGCACCAGGCGGATACGGTTTTCAAACGAGCCACCGTAGTGGTCCTGACGCTGGTTGCTGATGGGCGAGAGGAATTGATGCAGCAGGTAACCGTGAGCAGCATGGATTTCCACCACTTCAAAACCGGCAGTCAGCGCGCGTTTGGCGGCGGCCACAAAGTCGGCGATCACGTGTTGGATCTGCGCTTCGTCCAGTTGCTGGGGTTGCGTGTGATTGGGGTCGAAGGCAATCGGCGATGGGCCTACCGGCACCCAGCCGCCCTCTTGCGGCTTGACGCTGCCGTGCTTGCCGATCCACGGCCGATGCGTGCTGGCCTTACGCCCGGCATGTGCCAGTTGAATGCCCGCCACCGCGCCTTGGGCGGCAATAAACCGCGTGATGCGTTGCAGCGGTTCGATCTGTTCATCCTTCCACAGGCCCAGGTCCTGGGCGGTGATGCGGCCATCGGCGGTCACGGCGGTGGCTTCGGTGAAAATCAGCCCGGCGCCGCCGACGGCGCGGCTGCCAAGGTGCACCAGGTGCCAGTCATTGGCCAAGCCGTCCTCGGAGGAGTACTGGCACATTGGCGAGACGGCGATCCGGTTGAGCAGGGTCAATTGACGGAGGGTGTAGGGTTCGAGCAGCTGACTCATGGCGCACCTCTTCTGGGTTCTGTGGGCACTATTCAAACAGTGCTTAGAGCCTAGTCGACAACGGTGGCTTGCATAGGGTTCAGAAGGAAAACGGGAGCCGATTGCCGGCTCCCGTGTCGCAGCAGCTTACATTTCGACCTGGGTGCCCAGCTCGATCACGCGGTTTACCGGGAGCTTGAAGAAGCGCAGGTTGCCGTTGGCGTTCTTCAACATGAACGCAAACAGGCTTTCACGCCAACGGGCCATGCCCTTGATGCGCGAGGCGATCACCGTTTCGCGGCTGAGGAAGTAAGTGGTGCGCATCGGGCTGAAATCCAGGTCGTCCAGATGGCACAACTTCAGTGCCTCGGGCACGTCCGGCTCATCGGTAAACCCGAAGTGCAGGATCACCCGGAAGAAGCCTTCCCCGTAGGCGTCCACCTCAAAGCGTCGTGAGGCAGGCACGCGCGGAATGTCTTCGTAGACCACCGTCAGCATCACCACCTGCTCATGCAACACCTGGTTATGCAGCAGGTTGTGCAACAGCGCGTGAGGCACGGCGTCGGGCCGCGCGGTGAGGAACACGGCGGTGCCCTGCACGCGATGCGGCGGCTGCACGCGGATGCTGCTGATAAAGATCGGCAAGGGCAGCCCGCCCTCGTCGAGGCGGTCCATCAACAGTTCTTTGCCGCGCTTCCAGGTGGTCATCAGTATAAACAGCACAATCCCCGCCAACACCGGGAAGGCACCGCCCTGCACGATCTTCGGCACGTTGGCGGCGAAGAACAGGCCGTCCACCAACAGGAAGCCGATCAACACCGGAATCGCCAACACCGGTGGCCATTTCCATAGCAGCAACATCACCGCCGACACCAGGATGCTGGTGATCAGCATGGTGCCGGTCACTGCCACGCCGTACGCCGAGGCCAAGGCGTTCGAAGATTCGAAGCCCAGCACCAGCAGGATCACGCCGACCATCAGCGCCCAGTTCACCGCACCGATGTAGATCTGGCCTTGCTCGGCGCTGGAGGTGTGCTGGATATGCATGCGCGGGATGTAACCCAACTGGATCGCCTGGCGGGTCAGGGAGAACGCACCAGAAATCACCGCCTGGGAGGCAATCACCGTGGCCAGCGTCGACAGTGCCACCAGCGGGATCAACGCCCACTCCGGCGCCAGCAAGTAGAACGGGTTACGCGCCGCTTCCGGGTTTTCCAGCAGCAAGGCGCCCTGGCCGAAGTAGTTGAGCACCAGCGCCGGCAGCACCAGGGCGAACCATGCGCGAGCAATCGGCTTGCGGCCGAAGTGGCCCATGTCGGCATACAGCGCTTCGGCACCGGTCAACGCCAGCACCACCGCGCCGAGAATCGCCACGCCCATGCCGGGGTGGACGATAAAGAAACGCACGCCCCACACGGGGTTCAGCGCGTTGAGCACCTCGGGGTGTCGCAGGATGCCGTGCACGCCGAGGCCGCCCAGCACCAGGAACCACACCACCATCACCGGCCCGAACAGCTTGCCGATGCGATCGGTGCCGTGTTTCTGGATCAGAAACAGGCCCACCAGCACCACCAGCGACAGCGGCACCACCCAGCGCTCCAGGCCATCAAAGGCCAGTTCCAGGCCCTCGACCGCCGACAACACCGAGATCGCCGGGGTGATCATGCTGTCGCCGTAGAACAGCGCGGCACCGATCAGGCCGAGGATCACCAGCACCGAACGTAATTTGGGGTACGGCGCCGCCGCCCGCCGTGCCAGTGCCGTCAGGGCCATGATGCCGCCCTCGCCCTGGTTGTCCGCGCGCAGGATAAACAGCACGTACTTGATCGACACGACCCACACCAGCGACCAGAAAATCAGCGCCAGAATGCCGAAGACCCCGTCATGGTTGACCTGAACCCCGTAACCACCAGAAAACACTTCTTTAAGGGTATAGAGCGGGCTGGTACCGATATCGCCGTACACCACCCCGACTGCTGCCACTAGCATGCCAATCGGCTTTGCATTGGAATGCTCGGCACCTGCCGCCTGACTATTTGCCTGACCCATCAACCACTCCTGCCCTTTGACCCAAGGTCTTTTATAAACAACGCGTCTAAGCTGACCGTAGCATGCGCTGTTTTACTTCTCGTAACAGACGTTTTATTGACCCAAGGGTTTTACCCGTGCGCAACGGCGCGAAGCATAGCGCAGCACTCGTCGCATTTCCCTGCATAAAGCTGGTCAAGTGCGTTGCCCGTCGCTAGAATTGCGCACTTTTTGATCAGAGGCACACCAAGTGCCCATCCGCTGCCCTGCCCTTCTAGCCGGCGGCGTCATTCAATACCGAGGTTAGACATGTCCACCACCATCGCAAAAGCCAACCCCAAGGTCGGCTTTGTATCTCTGGGTTGCCCAAAGGCTCTGGTCGACTCCGAGCGCATCCTCACGCAATTGCGTATGGAAGGCTATGACGTCGTGTCCACGTACCAGGACGCCGACGTGGTGGTGGTCAACACCTGTGGCTTCATCGACTCGGCCAAGGCTGAGTCGCTGGAAGTGATTGGCGAAGCCATCAAGGAAAACGGCAAGGTCATCGTCACCGGCTGCATGGGCGTGGAAGAAGGCGCTATCCGCAACGTGCACCCAAGCGTACTGGCCGTGACCGGCCCGCAGCAGTACGAGCAGGTGGTCAATGCCGTGCACCAAGTGGTGCCGCCGCGCCAGGACCACAACCCGCTGATCGACCTGGTGCCGCCGCAAGGCATCAAGCTGACGCCGCGCCACTACGCGTACCTGAAAATTTCCGAAGGCTGCAACCACAGCTGCAGCTTCTGCATCATCCCGTCGATGCGCGGCAAGCTGGTCAGCCGCCCGGTGGGTGATGTGCTGGACGAGGCTCAGCGCCTGGTTAAATCCGGCGTGAAAGAGCTGTTGGTGATCTCCCAGGACACCAGCGCCTACGGCGTCGACGTGAAGTACCGCACCGGTTTCTGGAACGGCGCGCCGGTGAAAACCCGCATGACCGAACTCTGCGAAGCCTTGAGCAGCCTGGGCGTGTGGGTGCGCCTGCACTACGTTTACCCGTACCCGCACGTGGACGAGCTGATCCCGTTGATGGCCGCCGGCAAGATCCTGCCGTACTTGGACATCCCGTTCCAGCACGCCAGCCCGAAAATCCTCAAGGCCATGAAACGCCCGGCCTTCGAAGACAAGACCCTGGCGCGTATCAAGAACTGGCGCGAGATCTGCCCGGACCTGATCATCCGCTCCACCTTCATCGTCGGCTTCCCTGGCGAGACCGAAGAAGACTTCCAGTACCTGCTGGACTGGCTGACCGAAGCGCAACTGGACCGTGTCGGTTGCTTCCAGTACTCGCCGGTGGAAGGCGCTCCGGCTAACCTGCTGGACGCTGCCGTCGTTGCGGACGACGTCAAGCAAGACCGTTGGGAGCGTTTCATGGCACACCAACAGGCCATCAGCTCGGCACGCCTGCAACTGCGCATTGGTCGGGAGATCGAAGTGCTGATCGACGAAGTCGACGAGCAAGGCGCCGTAGGCCGCTGCTTCTTCGATGCGCCGGAGATCGACGGTAACGTGTTTATCGACGATGCCAGCAGTCTGAAGCCGGGCGACAAGGTCTGGTGCACGGTAACTGACGCTGACGAATACGACCTGTGGGCGCAAAAGCGCGACTGATCGTCACTGGCGTGTAAAAAAAATACAAAAGCCCCGCCTCTAGACAAGATGCGGGGCTTTTTTAGGTCTATCGTTTGCCCATTGGCGAAGATCTAGGCAAGGGGCAGCGGGCATGCGTCAGCTTTCGGTCATCCACACACCCAAAATCAGCGACTTCGCGCACTTGGCGCAACTCTGGGAAGACTCGGTGCGGGCAACCCACGATTTCTTGCCGGACAGCTACATCGTCCTGCTCAAAGAGCTGGTGCTGACGCGTTACCTGGATTCGGTGATGCTGATCTGCACCAAGGACGCACGCCAACGCATCACCGGGTTTGCTGGGGTGGCAGCGGGAAAAGTCGAAATGCTGTTTATCGACCCGCAGCACCGCGGCCAGGGCCTGGGCCGGCAACTGCTGCGTTATGCGATCGAGCACATGAACGCCGACCAGCTGGACGTCAATGAACAGAACCCGCAGGCCCTGGGCTTTTACTTCAAGCAGGGCTTCGAGGTAATCGGCCGCGCGGAGCATGACGGCCTGGGCCAGCCGTACCCGCTGCTGCATATGCGTTTGCGCACATCTGTGGGAGCTGGCTTGCCTGCGATGCGGGCGACGCGGTAGCTCAGGTCGACCGAGGTGATGCCATCGCAGGCAAGCCAGCGCCCACAAAAAGCCACCCTGCTGAAATAGGGCCGGGATTAACCGGCGCCAGGCAGGTACAATAGCCGCCCCCTTTTGTTACGGCCCTTGTCATGACTGACCCCATACGCCTCTCCAAACGCCTTATCGAACTGGTCGGTTGCTCCCGTCGGGAGGCTGAGCTGTTTATCGAAGGCGGCTGGGTCTCGGTGGACGGAGAAGTGATCGACGAGCCGCAGTTCAAGGTCACCACCCAGAAGGTCGAGCTGGACCCAGAGGCGAAAGCCACTGCGCCGGAGTCGGTAACCATTCTGCTGCACGCGCCGGTGGGTGTGGATGCCGAAACGGCGATGGCCTCGATCAGCGCAGAAACCTTGTCCGAAGAACACCGCTTCAGCAAACGCCCGCTTAAAGGCCACTTCCTGCGCCTGACCGCCAGTGCCGACCTGCAAGCCAAGGCCAGCGGCCTGCTGGTGTTCACCCAGGACTGGAAGATTCTGCGCAAGTTGACCGCCGATGCCGCCAAGATCGAGCAGGAATACGTGGTGGAGGTTGAAGGCGACATGGTTGCCCACGGCCTCAATCGCCTGAACCACGGCCTGACCTACAAAGGTAAGGAGCTGCCGGCCGTAAAGGCTAGCTGGCAGAACGAAAACCGCCTGCGCTTTGCGATGAAGAACCCGCAACCGGGGGTGATTGCCCTGTTCTGCGAAGCCGTCGGCTTGAAAGTCATCGCCATCCGCCGCATCCGCATTGGCGGGGTATCCATCGGCAAAGTGCCGGTCGGCCAATGGCGTTACCTGTCCGGCAAAGAGAAGTTCTAAGCCGTTCCCCTTTTCTCGACACCGCCTGATTAGGCGGTGTCTTCAGTTGAATACCAGGATTGCCCACCATGATTCACAACGACGTATTGCGTAGCGTGCGCTACATGCTCGACATCAGCGACAACAAGATGGTCGAGATCATTAAGCTCGGCGGCATGGACGTGACCAAGGAAGACCTGCTGACTTACCTCAAGAAAGACGAGGAAGAAGGCTTTGTGTTCTGCCCGGATGACGTCATGGCCCACTTCCTCGATGGCCTGGTGATCTTCAAGCGCGGCAAAGACGAAAGCCGTGCGCCACAGCCGATCGAAACCCCGGTGACCAACAACATCATCCTCAAGAAGCTGCGCGTGGCCTTCGAACTGAAGGAAGACGACATGCACGCGATCCTCAAGGCTGCCGAGTTCCCAGTGTCCAAGCCTGAGCTGAGCGCACTGTTCCGCAAGTTCGGCCACACCAACTACCGCACCTGTGGCGACCAGTTGCTGCGTAACTTCCTCAAGGGCCTGACCCTGCGGGTTCGTGCGTAAGCCATGAGTTACCACGTCTCGCCCGTCGGTTTCGTGCGCTCCTGCTTCAAGGAGAAGTTCGCCATCCCACGCCAGCCCCAACTGGCACCGGCCGCCCGTGGCGTGCTGGAACTGGTGGCGCCGTTCGACCAAGGTGAGGCGGTGCAGGGCCTGGAGCAGGTCAGCCATGTGTGGTTGCTGTTTCTGTTCCACCAGGCCTTGGAAGACAAACCACGCTTGAAAGTGCGGCCGCCACGGTTGGGCGGCAACACGTCCATGGGCGTGTTTGCCACCCGCGCCACTCATCGGCCCAACGGCATTGGCCAGTCAGTGGTCAAGCTGGACAAGGTCGAGCCGGGGCGGCTGTGGATTTCCGGGATTGACCTGCTG
Organism: Pseudomonas sp. ArH3a; assembly: GCF_022648765.1. Classification (NCBI taxonomy): domain Bacteria; kingdom Pseudomonadati; phylum Pseudomonadota; class Gammaproteobacteria; order Pseudomonadales; family Pseudomonadaceae; genus Pseudomonas; species Pseudomonas sp. ArH3a. The sequence continues at coordinate 1,719,219 of NZ_CP080330.1, read as the reverse complement.
GATGGCACGCCAGTGCTGGATATCAAGCCGTATGTGCCGTACGCAGACATCATTGACACCGCCACCAACAGCATCGCCAACAGTGCGCCACAGCTGATTCCTGTGCAGTGGCTGAAGACAGCCCTGCAACAGGCACAGGGCCATGCGCAGCGCCTTGACGAACCATTGGTGGCGTTGATCGAACAGTGTCTGGCGCAGGATCCACGGCCGGCGTATCAAACGCCGGGGCCGGAGCGTGAATATGGTGCGCAGTTCTGGGATGTGGATGTGCGGTGGCACTATCCGGAAGCCGGGATGATTTGCGTGCTGGAAGTCATTCCGGCCAAGTAAACGTCGAAAACAAATGTGGGAGCTGCTTGTCTGGGAGCTGGCTTGCCTACGATGCAGACACCTCGGTCATTCAGTAGAACCGAGGTGACGCTGTCGCAGGCAAGCCAGCTCCCACACAAGCCAGCTCCCACATTCATTTGGATCGGCGGTTATTTCTCGACGAACGCACGCTCGATCAGATAATCACCCGGCTCACGCATACGGGGCGAAACTTTCAGGCCGAAGCTGTTCAACACTTCGCTGGTTTCGTCCAACATGCTTGGGCTGCCGCACAGCATGGCGCGGTCGTCCTCGGGGTTGATCGGTGGCAGGCCAATGTCGCTGAACAGCTTGCCGCTGCGCATCAGGTCGGTCAGGCGGCCTTCGTTTTCGAACGGCTCGCGGGTCACGGTCGGGTAGTAGATCAACTTGTCACGCAGGGCCTCGCCGAAGAACTCGTTCTGCGGCAGGTGCTCGGTGATGAATTCGCGGTAGGCGACTTCGTTGACGTAACGCACGCCATGGCACAGGATCACTTTTTCGAAACGCTCGTAGGTTTCCGGGTCCTGGATCACGCTCATGAATGGAGCGAGGCCAGTACCCGTGCTGAGCAGGTACAGGTGTTTGCCCGGCTTCAAATCGTCAAGCACCAAGGTGCCTGTCGGTTTTTTGCTGATGATGATCTCGTCGCCTTCCTTCAAGTGCTGCAATTGGGAAGTCAGCGGGCCATCGGGCACCTTGATGCTGAAGAACTCCAGATGCTCTTCCCAGTTCGGGCTGGCAATGGAGTAAGCGCGCATGAGCGGGCGGCCATTAGGCTGTTGCAGGCCGATCATCACGAACTGACCGTTCTCGAAGCGCAAGCCCGGGTCGCGGGTGCACTTGAAGCTGAACAGAGTGTCGTTCCAGTGATGAACACTGAGGACACGCTCGTGGTTCATGTTGCTCATGTACGGGGAACTCCTGGAAATGGGTCTGCGCCAAAATTGAAGTGCGCAATTGCACAGCATTCTAATGGCGGCGACAATATCTGTTAACTGGATTATTAAGATAAGGGTTATCGGTTATATCGATATGCGATTTACTCTCCGTCAACTGCAAGTCTTCGTCGCCGTCGCCCAGCAGGAAAGCGTCTCCCGCGCTGCTGGCCTTCTGGCCTTATCTCAATCCGCCGCCAGCACCTCGATTACCGAGCTGGAGCGTCAATCCAGCTGCCAATTATTCGACCGCGCGGGCAAACGCCTTAGCCTCAACGCCCTCGGCCATCAGCTGTTGCCCCAGGCCGTGGCGCTGCTGGACCAGGCCAAGGAGATCGAAGACCTGCTTAACGGCAAGTCCGGCTTCGGTTCCCTGGCGGTCGGCGCCACCCTGACCATCGGCAATTACTTGGCGACGCTGCTGATCGGCAGCTTTATGCAGCAGCACCCCGAAAGCCAGGTGAAGCTGCATGTGCAGAACACTGCACATATCGTGCACCAAGTGGCGCACTACGAAATTGACTTGGGTCTAATCGAAGGCGACTGCAGCCACCCGGACATCGAGGTGCAAACCTGGGTGGAAGACGAACTGGTGGTGTTTTGCGCACCGCAGCATCACTTGGCCAAGCGCGGCGTGGCGACCATGGAAGAGCTGACCCACGAAGCGTGGATCCTGCGCGAGCAAGGTTCCGGCACGCGCCTGACCTTTGACCAGGCCATGCGGCATCACCGCAGCGCGCTGAATATCCGCCTCGAGCTGGAGCACACCGAGGCGATCAAGCGTGCCGTGGAATCGGGGTTGGGGATTGGCTGTATTTCCAGGCTAGCGCTGCGCGATGCGTTCCGCCGTGGCAGCTTGGTACCGGTGGAAACCCCGGACCTGGACCTGGCGCGACAGTTCTACTTCATCTGGCATAAGCAGAAGTACCAGACCTCGGCGATGCGCGAGTTTCTGGAGCTGTGCCGCGCCTTCACCGCCGGGGTTCAGCGCAGCGACGAGATCGTGCTGCCGAGCATCGCCTGATCCTCAGATCAGAATCACGGCCCACACCAGGGTGATCATGGTCAGCGCGACGAATTGCGCGGCGCTGCCCATGTCCTTGGCGTTTTTCGACAGTGGGTGCAGGTCGAGGGAAATCCGGTCGATGGCCGCTTCCACCGCCGAATTGAGCAACTCGACGATCAAGGCCAACAGGCACACCGCGATCAGCAAAGCGCGCTCGACCCGGCTGACGTGCAGGAAAAAGCTCAGCGGGATCAGGATCACGTTGAGCAACACCAACTGACGGAAAGCCGCCTCGCCAGTGAAAGCCGCACGCAGGCCATCCAGGGAATAGCCCCCTGCATTGAAGATACGTTTGATACCGGTTTGACCCTTGAAAGGCGACATAGATGTAGGCAACTGAACCAAAGGAGTGGGGAAACTAGATCACGCAAAGTCAAAAAAGCGTGAATCAGTAACAACTTAATGCTGCGAAATTGACTCAAGTTGTTGCAAGAGCAGCGCCGCCTGAGTGCGCGTCCGCACGCCCAGCTTGCGGAAGATCGCTGTTACGTGGGCCTTGATGGTCGCTTCTGACACGCTCAGTTCGTAGGCAATCTGCTTGTTCAGCAAGCCTTCGCAGACCATGGTCAGCACCCGAAACTGCTGGGGCGTCAGGCTGGCGAGGCCATCACGGGCGGCCTTGGCTTCGTCGGACACGTTGATTTCTTCAAACGCCTGCGGCGGCCAGGACACGTCGCCATCCAGCACGGTACGCACGGCGTTCTGGATCGCTTCCATTGAGCTGGACTTGGGAATAAACCCGCTGGCGCCAAACTCCTTGGAGCGCACCACCACGTCAGCGTCTTCCTGGGCCGAGACCATCACCACCGGGATCTGCGGGTATTGCCCGCGCAACAGCACCAGCCCGGAAAAACCGTAGGCGCCGGGCATGTTCAGGTCGAGCAGCACCAGGTCCCAGTCGGATTTTTCGGTGAGGCGGGTTTCCAGCTCGGCAATGCTGGCCACTTCGACCAGGCGCACGTCCGGCCCAAGGCCCAGGGTTACGGCCTGATGCAGCGCGCTGCGAAACAGCGGGTGGTCATCGGCTATCAGGATTTCGTATGTGGCCATTGATTAAATGATCCTGTTTTTTATGGCAGCCCTGATGGGTTCAGGGTTCGCCAGTACACAAGGTAACGGCCAGGCAGCCATCACCACAGGGCATGCTCAACGTCAAAAACACCTGCAACGACGCTGAAAATTCACGGTTACGCCCCAATCGGCGCCCAGCATGCCCAGCGTAGCCTAGAGGGTCAAGCACTACGCCCGCGGGCATTTTAGCGGCGCGCGGGTTTACGGTGCCATCATGCAAACGTCGTGTGGTTATAGCACCGGAATATAGGGTGCAAGGCGAGTATGGACGATGTCCGTCGGGTCCAGCGGTAACTGGAACTTAGCAGCCAGGTAATGGGTGCTGAAGACGTCGAGGTAGGCATCCAGCACTTCACTGGCGGCTTGGTCACTGGCCAGCTCCAGGCACAGCGCCGCGACTTCGGCGGTGCAGAAATGGTCATCACGTTTGGAGCGGCGCAGCTTATAGCGCGACAGCTGCTCGGGCGCCAGGCTCAACACCGGCAAGTGTTCCAGGTAGGGGCTTTTGCGGAACATCTTGCGCGCTTCGCTCCAAGTGCCGTCCAGCAGGATAAACAGTGGGCGCTTGCCCGCCGCCGCCGTGACTTCGCCGACGACCCGCTCAGGCGCGACGAATTCGCCGGGGAACACGATATAGGGCTGCCATTGCGGGTCGGCCAGCAAGGTCAACAGTTCGGGGTCGACCTCAGTGCGCGACCAGGCGAACGCGGTGGTGTCTTCGATCACATCGGCGATCAGCCAGCCGGTATTGCTCGGTTTCATCGGCTCAACATCGTGCATCAGCAGGCACATGGCCGAGCGCGCCTCTACCTTCGGCCGCCAGGCACACAGGCAGTACTCGGGAATCACCCGACAGCCGGGGCAGCGTTCGGCGCGCGAACCACGGTTGAGAAAAGGCCGCACGGCCCGCGCCAGGCGCTGAGTACGCAAACGGGAGACGGCGTGACTCATCGGGTGCAACCCGTAAAAGGGGAAATCGACACTGAGGAAACTCGAGGCAGGCTTTAAGTGGCCGCAGTTTACCAGAGCCATCCGCACTTCCGAGCGATACGCCTGGCTGTAGTGGCAACGGCTCACCTATAATTGCGCGCCACTGAACGCACAGCGCAGTGGCTGGTCTATGCACCAGTAACCGAATCAGGAGAGTTTCATGCTGCGTTCCATGCTGCGCGTTGTTGCCCCATCCGTCGCCCTTGCGTTGGTATTGCCTATGGGCGCCCACGCGGCCTCGCTGCTGGAGGCCCAAATGAACCGCAAGCTGCAAAGCGTCGCGGCTGAAAGCAACAAGGACCTGCCCCGGGAAATCGACGAAAAAACCCTGGAAGTTGCCTACACCGTTGAAGGCATGCAGCTGATCGACCACCTCAGCGTACAGCCCGACCGCGCTGAACAGATGCGCGCCAACCCCAAGGCCGTGTACTTCCAACTGGGTCAAAGCGTGTGCCTGAACAAGGGTTACCGCGAATTGATGGCCAAGGGCGCAGTGATGCGCTACGAAATCACCGAGAACAAGACCAACCGCCCTGTGGCGTCGGTCAAGTTTGTAGAAGCGGATTGCCCGGCACCTGCGGCAGCCAAGAAGAAAAAGTAACGTTTGCTCGACCGTCGCGCGCTGCTGTCCAGTGGCGCGCACTTCCCTCGCAGCCTCTGCCTGCCAACAACTAAACTGCCTGATGTGTTGCCAATAACCGGTTGCCAGCCAAGGGTTTTTCGGCTCATGATCACGTTATCTCGGCAGCCCTTCCACCGCGTTTTCCACGCCGTTCTGTAACATTTTCAGGGCAAAAGAGGGTTGCCCTCCTGCGACTTGCAGTGCAAAGGTTTCCAAATCACAAGGAACATACAGAGCCCGCTTTGCCGCTCGGCGAACACCGTGCAAGCCTTCGGTATGCAGCGACACACGCAGTGTCGAGGCCGCAGACGAATTCTCGTCGATGGCCCTGGCTCTGTGAAGAAGGAGAAGTTGAATGCCTTACGAATCGAATGACCACCTGCTCCGTCATTTTGAAGAACACGGGGCCGACCTCACACAGCAGGTCGATGCGCAACTCCAGCTGATCGCTCCCAACAGCTCGAATATCCCCCTTTATCGCGACATGATCCTCACCGTTCTGCGCATGGCCCAGGACGACCGCAACCGCTGGAACGCGAAAATCACCTTGCAGGCGATCCGCGAACTGGACAATGCCTTCCGCGTATTGGAACAGTTCAAGGACCGCCGCAAGGTGACGGTATTCGGCTCGGCGCGAACGCCGGTCGAAAGCCCGCTGTACGCCCTGGCCCGGGAAGTCGGCGCCAAGTTGGCGCAATCAGAGCTGATGGTGATCACCGGCGGTGGCGGCGGCATCATGGCGGCAGCCCACGAAGGTGCAGGCCTGGAACACAGCCTGGGGTTCAACATCACCCTGCCGTTTGAACAGCACGCCAACCCGACCATTGATGGCACTGAGAACCTGCTGTCCTTCCACTTCTTCTTCACCCGCAAGCTGTTCTTCGTCAAGGAAGCCGATGCATTGGTGCTGTGCCCGGGCGGTTTTGGCACGCTGGATGAAGCGCTGGAAGTCCTCACCTTGATCCAGACCGGCAAAAGCCCGCTGGTGCCGGTGGTACTGCTGGATGCTCCGGGCGGCGGCTTCTGGCAAGGCGCCTTGGACTTTATCCGCAGCCAGCTGGAAGCCAACCGCTACATCCTGCCCACCGACCTCAAGCTGGTTCGCCTGGTGTACAGCGCTGAAGAGGCGGTGGACGAGATCAACCAGTTCTACGCCAACTTCCACTCCACCCGCTGGTTGAAGCGCGAGTTTGTGGTGCGCATGAATCACCCGCTCAGCGAGCGTGCCTTGGCCCATTTGCAGAGCGAGTTTGCCAGCCTGCGCCTGAGTGGGGAGTTCCAACAGCAGGCGTATACGGGCGAAGAACATGATGAGCCGAGGTTCGGCCATTTGACGCGGTTGGTGTTCAACTTCAATGGGCGTGATCAGGGCCGTCTGCGGGAATTGGTGGATTACATCAACTTGCCGGAGAACTGGGCGCAGGCTCAAGGGAAGACCCAGCAGCGAGTGACGCCCGAGCCAGCGTGACTTGTTGAAGGCAAAAAAAAAGGCCCACTATTTTCATAGTGGGCCTTTTTTGTGGTGTTTCAGGTGACCTTACAGTGAAGCGAATGGGGCTGCTACGCAGCCCAGCGGGAGCAAGCTCCCTCGCCACAAAAGCTCGCCTATCGTCCCGGTCAGTCGTCCATGTCTCGGCCACTTAATAGGCGGCTGATCATCTCCATCGAAAACCCGCGATAACTCAGAAAGCGACCTTGCTTCGCACGCTCCCTGGCATCAATCGGCAGATGGCCGGCAAACTTGCGGCGCCAAGTGTCTTCGAGCTGCGACTGCCAACTGATACCGCACTCACGCAGGGCGAGATCAATATCGACGCGTTGCAGGCCGCGCTGGCTAAGCTCTTCGCGAATTCGCGCCGGGCCATAGCCGGAGCGCGCTCGGTAGGAAACAAAGCTTTCGAGGTAACGGGCTTCCGACAGCAGCCCTTCTTCCGTCAAGCGGTCGAGGGCAGTGTCGATCATCTCGGGCTCTGCGCCGCGCTGACGCAGTTTACGCGTCAGCTCGACTCGACCATGCTCGCGTCGAGCGAGCAGGTCCATTGCAGTGCGCCGGACGGCGACGAGTGTATCCAGTACAACAGTCATCGTTTGCTTCAGATGTCAGTATCGGCTTCTGCTACTTCTTCAACCGGCTCGCGGTTGGCTGCAGCTTTCACGTCAGGGGCTGGGGTCAACAGCTTGTCGCGGATCTGCTTCTCAAGCGTGGCAGCGATATCCGGGTTATCCGCCAGGAACTTGGCCGAGTTGGCCTTGCCCTGACCGATCTTGCTACCGTTGTAGGCATACCAGGCACCGGACTTCTCGACGAAACCGTGCAGCACGCCCAGGTCGATCATCTCGCCGTTCAGGTAAATACCCTTGCCGTAGAGAATCTGGAACTCAGCCTGACGGAATGGCGGGGCCACTTTGTTCTTCACGACTTTAACGCGGGTTTCGCTACCAACAACCTCGTCACCTTCTTTAACCGCGCCAGTACGGCGGATGTCCAGACGGACCGAAGCGTAGAACTTCAGCGCGTTACCACCGGTGGTGGTTTCCGGGCTGCCGAACATCACGCCGATCTTCATACGGATCTGGTTAATGAAGATCACCAGGCAGTTGGCGTTCTTGATGTTACCGGTGATTTTACGCAGCGCTTGGGACATCAGACGGGCTTGCAGGCCCACGTGCATGTCACCCATTTCGCCTTCGATTTCAGCCTTGGGTACCAGGGCGGCCACGGAGTCGACCACGATCACGTCGATGGCGTTGGAGCGCACCAGCATGTCGGTGATTTCCAGGGCTTGCTCGCCGGTGTCCGGCTGGGAAACCAGCAGGTCGTCAACGTTGACGCCCAGCTTGCCGGCGTATTCAGGGTCGAGGGCGTGCTCGGCGTCGACGAACGCGCAGGTGGCGCCCATTTTTTGAGCCTGGGCAATCACCGACAGGGTCAGGGTGGTTTTACCGGAAGATTCAGGGCCGTAGATTTCAACGATACGGCCTTTTGGCAGGCCGCCAATGCCGAGCGCGATGTCCAGACCCAGAGAGCCAGTGGAAATAGCCGGGATCGCCTGACGGTCGTGATCGCCCATACGCATTACGGCACCCTTGCCGAATTGACGTTCGATCTGACCCAGGGCCGCAGCCAAGGCTTTCTTCTTGTTGTCGTCCATTAAAGTCCTCACGTAATCAATAAGGCCTGACGGCCAACACCTGTATAAGTAGACAGTATTGTTCCACAAAGATCGAAGATCGCCTACCCCTGATTTTCTATTTCTGCTGCAGCTCGTCGCAACAAGCCCTCTAACGCGGCTTTTACCGTTTGTCGGCGGACCTCGTCACGGTTGCCGGGGAAGTGCGCCAGCTCCGCCGTCACCTCCTCGCCCACACCAAAGGCCAGCCATACGGTGCCGACCGGTTTGTCCGGCGACCCCCCATCGGGCCCCGCCACGCCGCTGACCGCCACGGCATAGCGCGACAGGCTTTTTTCCTGCGCGCCCCGCACCATCGCCTCGACCACTTCCTGGCTGACGGCGCCGACTTTGGGGAATAACGCCTCCGGCACATTCAATTGCCGGGTCTTCTGCCGATTGGAGTAAGTGACATACCCCGCCTCGAACCAGGCCGAACTGCCCGGTATCCGCGTGATGGCTTCAGCGATACCGCCCCCGGTGCAAGACTCGGCGGTGGTGACGTGGGCATTGAGCACCTGCAAGCGGCGCCCCAATTCAGCGGCCAGTTGAGTGATTTCCTTCACAGTCGTCTCCAGAAGTCGGCGGGGGATTTGCCTACCCTACAGGAGCAAATCGCGCGCGCAAGCCACAGACTGGATCAAGATGCTAACGCCCGACGGCGCGTACATACGCCTGGCAGGCACGCAAGGCGATCAGGGCGCTATCACCGTCGTCGGTGATGGCGAGAATTTGCGTTGCAGGCTGAGTGCCTGGGCATGTTCAACCGATTGCAGCTCAAGCTGCGCGCCATAACGCCAAGCCTGCACCTCTAGGACGCGCATAACACCGCTTTCACACGTGCACACAATTGCAAACGATCCTCCAGGCCATTGAGCCCGCCGTTGATGCGCCGGGTAATGGTGGTGAACTCGTCTTGGTCAGCGAGTTCATTCAAACCATTGCTCTGCCAGAACCACGCGGCCGACTCACACGCCCACTGCGGTTGCTCCAGCAGCTCGGGCTGGCGCAGCAAACGATCATCACCAAACAGCGCTTGGCTGCAGGCCAGGTAGTTACGCCGCCCGGTGATTTGGATAAGCCCCCTGCCCCGATACTTCGCGCCATCGCCATCCGCCTCGGGGGTGTTACCGAGGCGCTCGGCCAAGGCGCCGGTGTCGTATTTACTCAGGTATTGATCGCTGCCCAGTTCGCGAACGTAGCGCAGTTCGCCGGATTCGTGACCGACCTGGGCAAGGAAGGCAGCAGTGCGTTGAGGCGTGTTAATTTGCCGGTTCAGCATGGCTGCATTGAGCGCAGATAGGAAAACGCCCGCTAAGGAGCGGGCGTGCGGGAACACTTGCTGAAGCTGCTCAAGCGTCACGGGATGACCTTTGCGCGAGCCGTCGCCCGCGCCGCAAGAACCGCTTCGGGCACCGGCGTCTGCTCCTCGATGAACCGCAAGCTGTACCAGTCGGTAGAAGCCAGATAGGCAAGCGCCTCGCGGGACTCCGCTTGCGCCTGGAGTTCTTGCGGCGTTGGGGTTTTTTCCAGCTTCGACAAGTCAAACATCCTGCTTGCCCTCCTGGGGCTTGGCTGCGTGGGCTGAGGCCTCGACGGGCTCAACGGGAAAAGGCACAGGCCCGGCCGATACTTGGAGCCTTCCGCTCAGCCACATATAGGCCGGCGCGCCCGCGTTGACCGCAAGTTTCAAGGTCAACTCGACTTCACCGTTGCGACGGCTGACGGGCCCTGCGAACAACTCATGCCCGATCGCAGACATAGGCAAGGTCATGCCCTCGGGAATCAGCGAAAGATCAATCCTTTGGTCATTCAGGATCAGCGTTTCACCCTCGACGAAGGCCGTCGTCGGCGTCGCGGTGCCAAGCGGCCGAAAAGGTACGTGGTGAATAATCATGCGTGCCACCTCCCGATTGCAGTGACCGTCACGATATTGTTCAGGGTGACGTCGGAGGTAAAGAAATAGGAGCCGACATTGCCGTAGCACCGGGCCGTCGAATCCCAACTAACTGACGGGTAGATGTTGTGAAACACCGCCACCGGCGTATCTGCGAAAGCCGCCAACCAGGCGACGTTGCGCGTGGCGCCGGCGGTGTAACCGGTGAACCGCTGCTGACAGATTTGCAGGCCGCCGGCAAAACGGAAATACCAATTGTCGAGCGCACCCCCACGCTCGATGAGCCCGGAGTTGATCGGTAAAGCCCCCGAGGGGCCAGCATTGAGCACGCCGGAAATCGCATTGCCGTTATGAAGAACGCTGCGCCAGTTCGGTGCCGGGGAACCCGGATTAACGCTGAACTGGCGAAAGTGCAGACCGTCCCCGGATACCGCCATCGACAGCTGCGCGCGCCATTGCGGGTCATGCCCCCATGCCTGGGACAGCACACTGATTGCGCCAAAACCCGGTACGCCGTCGGGGTGCAGGTAGTAGCTGTAGAGCCCCGTATTGGCTTTGTTCGGTGACGCTGTTTGCGCAGCCGACAGGCCTATCAGTTCCCCTGGCACTGTGCCCTGCCCGGTGCCCAGCGCGAAAACCGACGAATTAATATCAGCACGCCATGGAGACCACGCGCCATCCCCGCGCCGACCACGCGTATAAACCGATTCATCAAGCATGGCCTTCGCGGTTTGCCAGACATACCCGCCGGAGTTGGCGATCTGCAGGATCTGCACAAACGGGTTGGGCAGATTTATGCCGCCATTGCCAAATTGAAACAGGCCGCTGACGCGTGGCAACTCGTTGGCATCATCGGTGGGCGCTTTTGAAATCGGCGAGCTGCCCCACCCTGCGTGGCCCATCAGTGAGACCCGGCCGGGTGTGAAATCATCGCTGCCGGTCACGGCGTCTAAAGTGGCTGCCGTCCCCAACTGTGCCTGCCGGGCAAACAGTTCTTGAGTCATTGCGTTGATTTTGATGCTTGCACTGCGCGGGGTGTCGCCGCCCACGCCGGTGGGTGCCGTACCAATGTTGATTTCCTGTCGTGCCATTTGGACTCTCCATAGTCGAGGCGATAGATGGGCGCTCGCCGAAGTCGGTCAGACCTGCGGCGCAACCGTTCTTTCAAGCTTCTGCGGCTCAGCAGAGGGAAACCTGACGTCACCACGCGTGATTGCTAGAACGATAGGCTCCGGGGGAATACGCAAAGCGTCCGGGCTGTCCCATGTCACGGGAAACTTGAGCGTCAAGCTGATCACGCCTCCTACTCGTTCGATGGGGTCAGAGGCCGAGAGCCAAGGACTGTCTATCGCGCAAGCGGGAAGCCGATACCCCTCCGGAATGGCGGATAAATCGATTTCCTCGTCGTTGAGCCACAGCGAGTCACCGAACACACTGGCAACGAGTGTTTCATTGGTCAGAAAGGGGAATAGTTTGATTTTCATGGTTTCCAGTACCCTGTTACACACACGCGGATTGCACCGAATCGCTGAGCAACCGGCCCATTACGGATGGCGTAGGTGATGACCGAAGGGGTTGAGGCGTACTTCGCAATCACTCCGAAATGATCCCAGGTCGCCGAGGGCTGGCATTGGACGTCGACACTGACCCTGCCGTAATCATCAAAGGCGACGGGCAACTGGATATTGGTATGCACAATCCCAGAAGCCGGAAGCTCAACGTCCGGATTGACAGAGTTGGTGAGCACGGTGAAGCCGTTCTGGAATCTGGCGATACGCCAGGTGCCGATGTAGTTACTGTCCATCAGGCCCGCGCCACCCGCTACTTGGGTAAACGCGTTGGCACCGGTGTAGATCAACGCCCACTCAGACCAAGCACTGCCGTTAAAAAAACGGGTGTAGTTGGAGCCGCCGAGGTACAGGTTCTGCATGGCAGTGTTGGCATCCCATGAATGCGCTTCAAGCAGCCCTCCATGCAGCCCAGGCCATCCTGCAGGACGCGTCCCGGTTGTTTCGCCGGTAAGCTGGAAGGTCGAGAAACCACCGTTGGTGGGGTTGCCAATCTGATCGATATTGCCGGTGAAAAAATTTCTGCCGGCGAGGCCGAATGTTCCTTGCCTTAATACCCTGCCCCACGGGCTCCACGCGGCGTCATGCCAACTTCGAGTGAACATCACACCGTGATTGCTTGCATGGTGATAGGCCTGTACGGCGATCTGGGTCTTACGCCCGGCGATACCCCGCGTCTCGATGTTCCACCACACAGGCCCGTCACTGCCGGGATATAGAACCGGCCAGTTAAGTGTGGCTGCCTGCGAGTCACTGCCGTTGTAGGCATAGCAGGTTCCGGTCGGCTGATCATTGGCGTTGATTGCCCCCACGCTTCGCGAGTCACCCACCACGCCCATGGCCTGTAGTTCAGACTTGGCAATCTTGGTGTCGTACAACTCCTGGGTCATCGCATTGAGTTTGATATTGGCACTGCGGGGTGTATCACCCCCTGTGCCTGTGGGCGCCGCGCCCAGGTTGATTTCCTGTCGTGCCATAGGACTCTCCATCGTCGAGGCAACAAAAACCCGCTGATAAGCGGGTTCAAAGTGAGTAGGCCTCTCTTCAGGGCTTTGGTTTTTCGCCCAGCCTGTAAATCGTGGCACGCGCGGCATTGCGAGCGGCCTGGATATCAGCCGGAACTGGCGTGCCTTCTTCCAGTTGAGCAAGCGCGTACCAATCACTTTCCCGCAGGTAGCTACGGGCCTGGTCGAGGGCCAGATCATTCTCCTGATCCTGGGCGCTCTTAATTTTTTCCAGCTTACTGATATCAATCATGGGTTAGGCCCTCGACCGGCGGGACCGGCGGCGCTTTAGGTAGAGAAGATGCCGGCAGTTCAACCGGACCGTTGGTTGTCACCTCGATAACCAGGGGCTTGGCGGGGTTGCGCAGGGACTCCGGGGAGTTCCACCTGACCGGTAATTTCAGCGTCAAGCAGAGTGTCCCGTTGATGCGCTCGACGTATTCGACAAAGTGATCACACCCTGTCGCAGACGCAGGCAGGCGATAGCCTTCGGGAATGACGGAAAGATCGATAACCTGACCACAGAGGGTCATCACTTCCTCTTCGACGCAAACCGTCAATGGCTCATCCGTCAGAAAGGGAAACAGCTTTATTTTCATCATTTCCAATACCCCCACACGGTGACCGCGGGTTGGAACGCCTGGCTGCCAGGGCCATTCCTGATAACGATGTCGACAGCGGCGGCGCCATTGACGTAGCAATTCAATGCCCCGTAGTGGTCGTAGGTATTTTGCGGTTGTGCGTTGACGAACACCCGGCCGGTTCCCGGCAGGATCGCAACCGGCATTGAAACCGTCACCAACGTCGACTGGTTCGGCGGCAGTACCGCGGTTACCGCGCCCACACCCTGGATACAGATTTGGCCATTCGCGTACTTACTGACGGCCCAGCCACTCACTACCGTTTTATTCATCAGGCCAGTGCCTGTGGACGGATCGGTCAGAGCATTTGCCGCTGTATACACGCGTGCCCAGTCCGTCCAGCTGCCGTTTGCATTGACCCTTCTGAATAACGTATTCGTGGTATCCGGATTGACCCACTCCTGGGTGGCGTACTGGGCTGACAAGTATTTATGCGACAAAAAACCATAACTGTTGGGCCCATTTGGGCCGGGGATATTGTTGCCGTAGTACTCGCCGGTGGCTTGCACGTCGTCCGCACTGGTTGTCAGCAGTTTAACGGCGCCGCCGTAGCCAAAATCGCCCGCCTTAACCACCTGAGTCCAGGCCTTGCCTGCGGCCGCGCCCTGTCGGAACTGTCGCTCCCATGTCATGTTGTCGACAAGGCTGTAGGCGACCTGCCTGACATACCCACCCGCCCCCGAAAGCATCTGAATGATGTAAACGTAAGGGAATGGCAGCGATACACCGCCGTCACCAAACATGAACAACCCATTCACTACCGGCAATCCATCGGCACTTTCGGTGGCCTTCATCGGGATAGGCAAGTTTGCGCCCCAGCCGCTGGCCTTTGCCAATGCATCACCTTTGTACAGCTCGTCGGTCATCGCGTTGATTTTGATCATGGCACTGCGCGGCGTATCACCGCCGACCCCGCTGGGGCGCGTGCCTACATCGATTTCTTGTCGTGCCATTTGAACATCCTAAAAAATAGGCCAAAAAAAACCGCACTCGGGCGGGTTTTGGATAGGTGTCGGGGATTCGATCAGAATGCAGGCAGCATCACAGGCGCAGATTCTGCGATCTCACAATGCACAGACATGGCCCCGACCAACTCATAGGGCTGCCCGTCTTTTTGCAGCTTGATGGTCATGACTTTTCGCGCGTACGTGACGACGGCCAACACGTCTTTCTCACCCACGCCCATGCTATAGCCCCACCCGTTGCCTTCGGGTGCGAGAGGGATAAGCCCCAGTGTGCCGCGCACTTCATAAATACCTTGAGCCTTTCGCTTGGCGGTGACTTTTTGACTGCTGAACGGAACGACCGAGCAAGCCCCCTCAGCCCCGCGTAGTTCAATAACTGCTCGCATACTCAAATCGCCTTTATCAAGCCATCCGCCTGCCTTGCGCAGTTGGCCGTGTTCAGAGTGGTGATGACCGTCAGCGCGCCCATGTTCATGGCCGCGGTTGGCGGTGCGATGTCGGCCACAGTGGTCCAGTTCGCTGTATAGGCTGCGGGCACCTCAAGGGCGCCGGTCTGGATCGAGTACATGGCAAATCGCGGCAGATAGACCGCACCCGGAAAACCGATGTAAATGGACATCAGGCCCGTCTCCGGACGCCGGTACACAATGATCTTCAATCGCGGCACGCCTTGCACGCTGCTGATGCCTGGCGATGCAGAATTCAGCAGCGCAACACCCGAGTTGAACGAGCCCTGGTAGTAGTACCAGGAGAGATCGAGGGTAAACGGCGACGTGTAGCCGTTGATGCAGCCTACGCAGCGAATCAACGGCGATTCGCTTTCGGTATAGGGCATGGTGGTGTGGACAGTCAGCGAAGAAACTAACCCGCCACTGGCCTTGCCCGCCTCGGTAATGTTTAGCCCGAGCAGGCGCTCGCCATCCGCCTGAAAGGCGCGTGACTTGAGGCCCAGCCGTTGCTGTGTGGAGGCAAGGCCCGGGCCGTCGGTGAGGACTTTTTGCCAGGGTTGCCACACGCCGGCAGCCTCGATCCGCACCCATTTGGCACTGTCAACGCCGACGTACTCCTGCAGGGTGTAGCCACGGCCGGCTTCGTTGACGGTTACCCAGCCATTTGTTGCGTTTGGCGTATTCACGCCGGACATCGAATAATAGGTACCGATAGCACGCAGGCCATCCAAGTCAACGCCTACTATCGAGTTGACTGCACCTACGCCAAAGTCGCCGACGCGGACTACTCGGCCCGGCGTGTGATCATCGGTGCTGGTAGTAAGCGTGCCCGAAGCGGCTGTGCCCAGTGCATCGACCCGGTTGTATAGCTCTTGGGTCATTGCGTTGATTTTTACATTGGCGCTGCGCGGGGTATCGCCGCCGACGCCAGCAGGCCGCGTGCCTAGGTCAATTTCTTGTCGTGACATCCCTGCCTCCCAATAAAAAGTCCATTTCCTCATTCAGCAATACACCGTTGGTACTGCCCCTGTTCGATAACAATCAAATCCCGCTGACGTCCACAATTAGATAACTGTAGGCTTCCGCCCGATAATTAAACTGCTTGACCTCGTGCTGCTTTGTGTAGCCATTGAAATAATAAATCTTCACTTTGAAACTCACCTTACCCGGGCTCTGCGAGGCATAGTTAGTACTCGCATACTCATTAATCCTGTAATTCCCGCCGCCGCCGGTGAATTGCGTTGTTCGCCAACTTCGTCCACAGCGACCACCGAAAACCACTGCATACTTTCGGCCTGGATCATAATTATGATCACCGACAACAGCCTCAAAGTTTCCGCTCCCGACCAATACATCCCTGACAATCAATTGCGGCGTGGTCGCGTCGTACGCCAGTTCGCCATGCTCATTGAATATTTGCATGCCGAACGTGCCACCCGCCGATACGCCCGGCCGGAAACGATAAACGTCGAGATTAACGATCGTTGAGCCGTCGGTTACATAACGCTGAATATAACCACTGCCACTGCGCGATACATTGGCCAGGCAGACTGAGTGGGCTTCATTCTGCGCTCTGACGGCGACAATTTCCTCAGCGTCCGCAATCCAGACATCCAAGAACTGTCCCCACGCCGGATTACTGCTGGTCGCCGTACTGACCTGAGTGGTTTTACTTACGAACCCATAGGTTTTGAAGTTCTGATCCAGCAGTACGCTGCGATCGGCGTTGAATACTTGAAAGCCAATACTCATTATGAAATTCCGTAAGTAATAAGCCCAGGGTTAACGGATGCACTCCACGTGAGCGTATTACCGGTAATACCGCACTGCGGGCCATCTGTGACATTGATGCCGGCTTCAAGCGTCACCATGTACCAGGGACGGCCTTGAGCGAAAGCATCGACGACTAAAGAACCCGCTTGCGCTCCGCTGCTTATCCTGCCAATCACCCGGGCGAGCCGTGTGTTGACGTCCACCAACACTTCGCCCTGGGCATTGAACGCTTGAAACCCTGCCGTCATGATAATGCTCCTGTTAGTTACTTCAGGGATTAATCCCAAATACCGAACCGAACACGCAACTTCTGATTGGCGTCGAATACCTGAACCAGTTGGTTGCTGATCGTCATACGCCCGCCGCCGCCGACGCCGTTAAGTTCCAGCCCACCGGCCTTATCAAGTTTCCAGCCGCGCGCACCCGCCTCGTAATCATTGGACTGAATAACCTGGCCAATTTTTGCGTTGGTGATAGCGCCGTTCTGAATAAACGCACTGTCAATAAACGTCTCAGTGCCTTTGACGGCGAAGGGTGTGGTGGGCTTCCCCGGTGTATTTTCGTTATAAATCGCGAACTGATCTGCCGAAATCAAAAACTGGCTCTGCAATCCGCCAGGACCGTTCTCGATCCCCAACCCGATACCGGCGAACTTGTAACCGCCCCCCGCAGCCACCTGCATCCGCACCGACCAATTCGCCGCCAACTTCCCGTTGGTGTCCGCAATCGCCGTAGCGTTAGTTTGAATACTCACCGACTGCTGATTCACTTTGGTTTGAACCGTGTCGATGCTTTGCGCGAGTGTTTTGTCTACAGTGGCTAACGTGGTCAACTTGGTTTCAATCGAAGCCGAATTGTCCTTGACCCGCGCATCCAACCGCGTAACCCGCTGCGCAAGCGCTTCGTCCCGCGAAGCCGAGGCCGTATCCACATTAGTAATGCTGGCCCGGTTCTGATTGACCTTCACCTCCAACGCATCGGTCTTCATCGCCTGGGCAATATCACCCTCGGCAATCGCCGACATCACCGACCAGGCGCCCGCAAGGGAAACGTCATCCCCGGCGAAAGAGGTTTTCTCATCACCGGCCATCTTCGGATTGACCTGGGCATACACCCCATCGGTTTTTTCCGAGGTGCTGGTGACCTTGCCATCCAAGGTGGTGACTTGGCTTTTCAAGCCATTCAACGCGGTAGAAGTTGCCGTCAAACCGCTGACCGGGTCCTCCACTTTGGCCCGTACGCTGTTGAGTTGCGAGGCTTGGGCGGTGAGCTTGCCGTCCACCGTTTCAATCGCGGTTTTGTTCTGCTGGATTTGCAGTGCCAAGGCATGGGTGGTTTGCACCAGGGAGCCGATGTCCAACCAATAGGCCGCATTCGGTGGCGGGCTGCTGGCCGGCACGGCCTGGATTGCCTGATAAAGGTGGCTGCCCTGGCGTACAAACTCGCCACTCGCATAGGTTTTGGTCGCGTCATACAGCAACGCATCCGTCACTTGATCCACCAGCGCTTGCAGCTCCTTGCGGGTTGTGTCCAGGCGCGCGTTGACCGAACCGGCACCCGTGCCGTCGATCAGCTCGATGCGATCGAGCAGATGTTTGCCCAACTGCGTCTCGCTGATTTGGCCGGCAATCAAATCCAGGATCGGCGAAGCATCGGAGCTGGCCTGCCCGTTGACGCCCGCACCGGTGGGGAACCACGGCCCGATATTGCCCGTACGATCCACCAAGCGCGCCCAGAAGAACAACGACGTGCCCGCGCCCAAGCCCATCAGCGTCACGTCGGTCTGTGGATAGGCGTAATCGCCCAACTTGGTCGCCAGCGCCAGGTCGCGCGTCTTGCCGTACCAGATCTCGGTGCGCTGCAAATCCGCCGTGCTCACGTCCTGCGGAATCTGCCATTTGACCTTGATCGCAAACACCAGCGACTCAGTCGTCAGCGCGGCAACCGTCGGTGGCAAGGTGGTTTTGCCGTTGAGCACGGTCTCGATGGATTCGCTGTACAGCGAGCCAATGTCCAGCGCGTTGATCGCCCGCACCTTGGCGACGTAGCGCCCGGCGTAGATCCCGGAGACCTCAATCGAGGTGCCACCGGTGCGCCCTGCGTACACCCACTCGCCATCGTTTTTGCGCCAGTAAGCCTCGAACGCAATCGCATTCGCCGGGCGTTGCCAGGCGATGGTCATCACGTTAACCGCACTGCCCTGCGCGACAAAATGGTCATTGCTGACCGTCACGTCGGTGGGCGCCGCTTGCACACTCGGCGGAATCACGGTGATCGGCGGCCTGTCGATTTTTGCGCCGTTGTCGATGGCGGCGAATTTGCTCGGCACGTGCTTGACCGCGCTGAGGCTGTACTTGATTTCGTTGTCCGCGAAGTCTTCGGAAATCGACAGTACACGGAACTGTTGCAAGGCCAAGGTGGCCGAGTCGATGGCCCAGATCGACTGCGTCGGCGGCACTTCGTCGAGTTTGCTGTGCAGCACAATCTGCTGCTCGTCGGCGTTCCCGGCGCTGGCGGATTTCACCACGCGCGACACCGCCTTGCCGTTAGGCATCACCAGGGTGATGGTGTCGCCGGCAGCGGCTTTGACTTCGGCATCCAAGGTTAGGGTGTCGAGGGTCGCAGCCCGCAAGCGCCCACCAATACGGCGGCCGGCGCGGTCGTTGTCGGCCACGCGGATGATCTGGCCGGGGCGGGCCAGCGTGCCGTCGAGGCCGACCGAGAAGGTCACGCTTTCGGTTTCCAGGCGGTTGGTCAGCAACGCCCACTTGCCGATGCGCTGGGCTTGCGCCTGGGAGGTGCAGCCGGTGGCGCTGATTTCGGTTTGCTGGATGCCATAGCGGGCGATGCCTTCGGCATCGTCGACGTATTGCACCTTCTGGCGATAGAAATCGGTCGGGTCATTCCAACTGACCAGGGCGACGGTGTAGCGGGTTTTTTTCGCCGAGCCGCCGTAGATGAACTGGCCGCCGATCACGTTGGCGTTGGAGTAGGTGTAGACCGGGTCTTCCGGCATATCCGCCACGGCCATCACCGAACCTGCGCCCCAATAGGACATGCCACGGAAGGTGGTCGCCAAGTCCTGCAAGACTCTCAAGGCATCGGCACGTACCGACAGGTACAGGTTGCAGGTGAAGCGCGGTTCGGTGCCGCCCTTGCCGTCGGACACCGGCTGGTCGCAATACTGGCCGATGCGGTACAGCTCCCACTTGTCCACTTGGCCGGCGTTGAGCAGGTGGCCGAGGCCATAGCGCTGGTGTAGCAGCAAGTCGTAGTAGATCCACGCCGGGTTGTCGGTCCAGGCGGATTTGAACGTGCCGTCCCACACACCGCTGTACACGCGGGTTTGCGGGTCGTAGTTGCTCGGCACCTTGATGATCCGGCCGCGCAGTTCGAACGAGCGCGAAGGAATCGACTGAAATTGCGCGGCATCAAATTGCAGGCCGATCAGCGCCGAACCTGGGTAGCGCAACTTGGCGTCAATCACCTCGGTGGAGGATTCCACGGTGGTGGTATCGGCAATCGCGCCGCTGGTGGAGTTGGGTGTGATCCGGCGCACGCGCACGGCCCAGCCACTTTTGGCGGGCGGCAGGTCAACCCGGTGGGAGCGCTCGTATTTGGTGGTGGTTTTACCGCTGAACGCCGCCGCCAATACCTGCACGAATGCACCGCCGTCGGTTGAAAGATCAATCGCGTACTGCACGGTGTAGCCGTTGGTGTCACCGTTGCTGGTGTTGGTCTGCGACAGCCGTGTGACCGCCAGGCGCACGCGCACTGCCGACAGTTGCAGGTTGGAATAGGACTTGGTCCACGGCTGATCACTGCGCAGCTCGATGGACACCGGGCTTTCGTTTTCCACCGCGGGGAAGCCCGGGATGTGGGTCTGGTCCTGGCTGCCGTTGCGGGTGTCGAGGGTGACACCGCTGAAGTTGAGGCTGCCATCAGCGTTGGCCAAAGGCGTCTCGTCGAGAAACACCGAGCGCTTATCGTTTTTCAAACCGACAATCTCGCCTTCGCTGACGAGATCGAGGATACGGGCATAGGCCGTACTTTGCAGGCTGTCTGGCGCCTCCACGGAGGGACGGGGCTTGGAGCCACCGCCTTTACTGCCAGCGAGAGTGAAGTCAGTCATGGCTTTCCTTCAGGCGAAATAAAGCCCGCGCAAGGCGGGCTGGGTGAAGAGGACGGTTAGAGTTGGTCTTGGGCGTAGATGCCCGCGCTGATCACAGCACTGCCGACCATCAACTGGCCGTAGAGCAAGCTCACCGGATTGCCCTGCGCGTTGGTGTTGACCGGGCCATTGAAGCTGTAGCTCGGGCGGTTATTGGGGCTGTCCTGGGCGCCAAGCCCTTTGGGCGGCGGCGACAACATTTGCATGACGCCGCCCATCGCCATTGACGCGCCTGCCATCATCATCATGCTGGCGGCGGGCCCGGTGAGGTAGCCGAACGGGTTGAAATACGCCACCGCGATGAGTACCGCGCCAACAATCGTCTGCAACCCACCAGCACGCTTGGAGCCGGTCAACACCGGCGCGATGCGGATCACGTCCTTGCCCAGCGGCTTTTGGATATCGTCTTCGGCCATGTTGCGTTTGCCGTTGAACACGGCGAAGCGCAGGCCTTTATCTGCGCTTTGCAGCATGTAGCGTTCAAAGCCTTGAAACTGTTTGAAATAGCCCATCACATCCCTGAAACCACCCGAGGTGGTCACGCGGTGTTCTCGACCGAAAAGTCTGGCGAGCGAACCTGATAGCAGGACCGTTCGCATTGTCTGGTGTTCGACTGCCAATCCCATGAGTGCTCTCCTGGTCATTTCAAAGCGATGGCTAGAGTTGGTCCTGTGCGTAGATCCCTGCGCTGACCACGGCACTGCCCACCGTCAGCTCGCCATACAGCAGGCCCACCGGGCTGCCCTGGATGCTGGTATTGACCGGGCCGTTGAAGCTGTAGCTCGGCCGGTTTTCCGGGCGGTCCATGGTGCCCAGGCCTTTGGGCATGGGTGATATCAGTTGCATGACACCGCCCATGGCCATGGACATCCCCACGCTCGCGGCAAAGGTCCATCCGGTGGTGGATGTGGCACCGATCAAGGTCGAAGAACCACCGGAAGCGGCGAGGCCGCCGGAGAAATACGACGCGGCCACAATCAGCGCCACGCCGATAATGGTTTGCATCGACCCTGCGCGCTTGCTGCCCATCAGCACCGGGGCGATGCGAATGTCCGACGCCCCGGAAGGCGCCCTGAGGCGGTCGTGGCCAATATTTTCCCGGCCGAGGAAGACCGAATAGGTCACGCCCCGGTCCTTGGACTCCATCAGGAAACGCTCAAACCCGGGTACCAAAATGCACAGCGCGTGAATCGCTTCCGAGGCATTCCTGACCGCCAACCGATGCACGCGCCCGAAGCTGGCGCCCAGGCTGCCGTAGAGGCGCACCGTCCTGACTTTTTCATGATGCATGGCATCCTCCGGGCGAATGAACCGCCCCTGTGATTAGTGTTTGACCCGCAGGTGATGTCGCCAAAAACTCACCGTCACCTCGCCCCAATAGCCGCCATAGGTGTCGCGTTTGCTGTCGCGGCCATAGAGGTGGTGCAGGATCGAGCAGGGGGCCGGGTAATGCTCAGGTTCGCTTTGCAGCACGCCATCGGCCAGGTAGATCGCGGCATGGTTAGGCACGGGTGAGCGAATCTGCATCAGTACGATGTCGCCGTGCTGCACGTGGTTGACCTGCACAAAACCGGCGGCCGGCAAATTGTCCAAATAGAGGTTGCCGCCCTTGTCCCACCAACCGTCTTCGCGCTGGTAATCGCCCAGCTCAATGCCCATTTCCCTGCGGTAGTAGTCCAGGATGATGCTCAGGCAGTCATGCACGCCGTGGGCAAAGGCGCGGCCGATCAAGGGCGCCTGGTAGCCATTGGGTGTGCAGCTGGCCCATTCACCTGTGCGGGCCTGCCCATCGTCGCCCCTGCACACTTGGACAATGTGCCAAGGCAACCCGCTGGCCTCACAGGCCACGCGATCCGCCTCGCTGGGGGCCGCCGGGCAATCTGGATGGCTGTGCACCACCGCGAGGATTTCGCCGCGCTCTTCGGCGGCGGCATAGTCCTCGGGCGCCAGGCGAAAGTGTTCGCTGGGCGTGCTCGCCGTGTTGCGACACGGCACGTACACGCGCTTGCGCCCTTCGCGAATCAGCAGGCCGCAGCACTCGTGCGGGTAGTCGGCCACGGCATGCCGGGCAATCGCCGCCAGGTTGGTCTTGTTCATACTCAGCTCCGCAACAGGCCCGCTGCCGGAAACGAACCGTAAGGCAGTGGGTTGTTCTCGCCGAAACGCAGCTTGCAGCTGGTCAGCCGCCCACCGCATTTGTCCTTGGCTGCATCCGTGACAATCACGTCATTGGCATCCGCCACCGGCCCGCCGTTGTAACCGCAGTAAGGGCCGCGATAACCGCCGCAGCTGAGCCACCAGCACACGTTGGCGACGATCTGCCGGCGCGGCAGTTGCACGCCGTTAAAGTCCAGCGCACTGGCCAACTCGAACTTCACCGTTTCGCTGCTTTCGGCGACCTTGCGTTCGATGTACCAGATGTCCGGCGGCAGCTCCTCTTCCGGGTCGGCCTCAGGCTGGCCATCGAGGTACTTGCCCAGGGTGCGGTGACGGATCAGCCGCGCGCCCACCAGGTCTTCGAAATACAGCACCAGCGCCGTAATGAAACCGCCGACGTTACCCACGGCCAATGTCGGCGTGGGCTGCGTGCCTTGCCCCGACATTTCAAAGCCTTCGGCCTGGATCGGCCAGGGTGAATATTCATGGCCCTGCCAGAAGATCGGCGACGCTTGGGCGTAACCGTGAAACCGGTACAACTCGGCGCCCAGGGCGGTGGCGTCGAGTTCAAAAAGCTCCACCCAGGCCCCGGGTTCCAGGGTCTGGATATCTGCGGTAATGGACATGTGATTCTCCGCGCAAAGAAAACCCCGTACGGGCCGGGGTGTGGGCGCCGCTGTTGGCACTAGGGATGAAAAGCCTGCTCGAACGTCGCCGTGAGGGAGTAGAGCCCGGCGCCCATCGGCGTCGGTTGGTACCCCTTGCAGCGAAACAGCGCAGGCGTGGCCAACGGCGCGGTCCAGTTGAATGCTTTGGCGCCGGCGTGGCGGTCGAGGAACGCGACAATCGCCTGGATCCGCGCCTCATCGCCGACAAACGTCAGTGGCCACGATTGGGTCTTGCTGTTGATGCCGTCAGCGGCTGTTTGCTGGTAGCCATCGCCAAACTTGGCCGTTTTCAGGCGAAACTCGACGCTGCCGACCGGCTCCACTTTGGGCTCCCAGGTGAAGGTTTCTGTGCTCATGTTTTCTCCAGGCGTAAGCCGTTGGTTGTCAGCGGCCGTTGATAGCCGACCAGATTTGCCCGCCCGGTTTGAGGTCGCGTGCAATTTGCTCGGCGGCGCCTTGGCGGGCGGAGCCGGCATAGGCACGCGCGACGTTCTGGGCATTGCCATCGGTGCCGGAACCCTGGCCGTCGGCAACGTTGATGGTTTGCGAAATCACCACCTGGTTGCTGCTGGTGCTGCCCGACTGGCCAGCGCCCAATGCGCGCACGCCCAGGGAACCATCGGAACCACGGCTCAGCGGCATGATGGCTTCAGGGCCGGCTTCGCCGAAGAGCGCTAAAGGCGCCAAGGTCGGGCCAGTGGCGATGGCGTTGGTAAACGCTCCGCCGTTGGCGAACGCTTGGACACCCGCGTTCCACGCGCTCCCTTTCGCGTGATAACTGAGACCCGCCGTATTGACTTGGGGGGTGAAGGTGTTGCTGAAGGGGCCGACACTGGTAGTCGTCGAAGTGGGCGCACTGCCCCCGCTCCACCATGCGCTGATCGCGGAACTGGCAAGCCCGAACAACGAACTCAACGCACTCGACGCCGCCGTCTTCGCCGCCATCGCGGCCATGTCTTTGAGCACGGACGTGGCAAAGTCCGAAAAGTTAAATTTTCCCGTGGTCGCAAACGTCAGGACAGCTTGGTCCATCTTTTCGAAAGCACTGGCAAACACCGCTTTCGATTGCTCGGCCGCCGTGCCGGCCTTGTTCGAATACTCTTCGAACGCAGCACTTGCGCCCTGTTGCCAATCATCCAGCAAACGCGTCATCTCGGCGAAGTTGCCCTTCACTTGGCGAGTTTTTTCATCGTCCAGAAATGCCATCACCTCTTCGTCACCCGAAGGCTTCGGCGCAGCATCCCCATACGGCCCACCCGTGGGGAACTTCAAACCCGCCCGCTCGGTGTAACTCGACGGCCCATCCAACGCGCCGACAAAATTACTCTGCGCCCCCTGGCTCTGCTTGAGCACCTCCACCAGTTGCGCATTTTTCTGGATAAATTTTTCCGCCGCATCCGTGGCCGGGTCATAGGACTTTTGGAAGTCCTTGAACTGGCCGGACGTGACCTGTAGCGCCGCTGCAGCAGACGCGCTGACCTTTTTACCGGCGTCCTCGATCTTCTGCTGCATCTCGCGCATGCTTTGTTCGGTAATCCGTGACGCCTTCGCCAGGGCCTGCTCCAGGCTGCCGAGGTTGAGCGTCAGATTACCCTGGGAAGCAGTTGCCATAGGTTTCTCCGGGTCATGGATAAAACCCGCTGGACGCGGGTTTCAAGGAAAGTGGCGTCGTCCTTAACGCCACTCGTTCATCGCACGTTCGAGTGACACGCCCCGGCGCAGCTCATGGGGCATAAAATCAATCAACTCGGCCGTACCGCCGCCCAGCCGGTGGGTCTGCAGCGCCACCAACGCGCTGCCCGCCTCCAGCCGCCTACCGGCATGCAGGGAGCCATATCGGTCGATATAGCGGCCCCAGGCCAGGGCTTCGTGGTAGGTCATACGTTCCTTGGCTTGCGCAATCGTGCGGCCGCCCACTCCGTTCAGCACCAGTTCGTGCCAGAACTCATCGGCGACCGTCAGCTCTTTGCTCCGCCACCGCTGGTGCCATTCACCTCATTGACTGCATTGAGGATCACAAACCCCAATGACGGCTCAAGCCCGAAGGCATCGTCGTAACTCAGCGCTTCAGTGCCGTCGGTACCCAACGACACCGACGCGGCGAGGTAACTGGCGTTGCGGCTCTGGGCAGATTCACCCTGAGTAAAGAGGCGCTCGATCACACCGAACGACTGGCGGCGGATGTGCAGCGTGAAGGTGTCGGTCACTTCCTTGCCGGTTTTGCTGTCCAGGTGCGTCCAGCTGATTTCTTTCTTTACCGGCTGGCCATCAACGATGCCGCCCTTGGCTTTCAGTTGTTTGAGGTTCATGGCATTTCTCAGGCTTTCTTGATCCAGGCGCTGCCGCCGGTACGTTGGATGGTGACGGTGGTGGTCACGACCGCGTTCAGTGCGAAGTTGAACGGGAAGTCCGAGACGTAGCCGTCAAAGGTGAACCAAGTACGGGTCGCCGGCAGTTCAAAGCCATCGCCCTTGGTGTTGACGGCAGGCAGTACGCCATTGCCGTCGGACCAGCCCACGGCCCATTTCACGCCGGTATCACCCTTGGCTTCGGACAACTGGTGCAGGCGGATATGGCTGGCGTTGGTCGGGTCGGCGTTCAAGCCCAGGCTTGCGGTGCCAGGGGTGCGCAAACCTTTTTTGTAGCTGCGCTCTTCGGCATTGAGGCTGGTGTCTTCGATCTGTTCGGCCGGCGCACCGCCCGGTTCGAACGAGGTGGCGTGCTCGATTTCCAGCACGGTGTAAGGCCCGGTACCGGAGACCGGCGGGACGAGGGCAAAAATCTGGGTACCTTGGGTAAGAATCGACATCGAGTGTTCTCCATGAACATTAAAAAACCCGCAAAGGCGGGCTGTGGGGGTGCAACGGCTGTAGGGCGGTGGTCGAGGTGAATCAGGGTGCCGGTTTGCCATCCAGATAAGGCGGAGCATTCGGGTCCGGTTCACGGCTCTTGATCAGGTCGACCAATGCCTGGTTGCTCTGGGCCAACAGCCGAATGGCAGCGTTGAGCGCCACTTGGCCGTCGGTTTGGGTTTGCAGGGCGGCGATCAAACGGTTGATCGCGGCCAATTCTTCGTCAGTCATAGGCATCTGGGTTCCTGTGTAAAGCCTTCATACAAGCGGCGATCACGCCGTATCATTTTTTGCGAGTGCTCACTGTTTATCCGAGCGCGAGGCTTCCTCGACGCCGATGCGCTTGGCCGCCCACCGCTCATAAAGGCCGATGGCTACATCCGCACCGGCCATGGCGGTCAGGCAACCAATGGCGCCGGCCGTCCAGATCGACATGCCGGCGGCGTAACACAGCATCAGGGCTGACACCCCGCAGACCATGCACGCCCCGGACCTCAAGGCCAGGCGCCGAATCAGCGACCAACCCCGCGCGCCCTCCTTGTCGGCGCGCCACATTTCGCCGGATACACCGCCGATCACGGCCAGTGCGATCACCAGCCAGATAGGCATTTCCGCTAACGCTTGCTGCTCGTTTGTCATGTCACGCCTCCTGGCTGAGCATTACCGGCGCGGTGCCGGCTTTGTTGGGGTAAATCCATTTATCGGTAGGCATTCCAAAAAGCCCGGTTGCCCGGGCTTTTCAGTAATGATGTCCTCGAACCTTCGGCGCTACTGGCGCGGTACGGTTCTTTCCTCAATGTTTTTCCGACCACGATCCCTGTCTGCCGGATAACTGCTTCTGGTGCTTTACGCTGCACACCCGGGTCAGTTGCCAACCCTCTGAACCGTTAAGGCCGGTTCATCGCTGCCTGTTTTTTGAAGCGGTGAAACTAAAGAGCGTCGGCATCCTTGCCGGTGTTGCCTGGCATCCCTGCCATCGCTTCGATGGCGTCCTTGCCGAAGTTGCGTGCCTTCCTTGTCTTCCTTGGCAGCATCCTTGCCGCCGCCACCAAGCCTTGTTGGCTGGCTTGAGATGAAGAATATGCATGTATGCATACACAGTCAATGCACAAATGCATTTATTTTTCCCAGTCAAATGCATCAATGCATTTACAGCCTTGTGGGGTAAGGGTTTGACGGTTTTCTACAGGCGAAAAAAAGCCCGCTCGTTGGCGGGCTTGGTCTTACGGCAGAAGGTTAACGAGCGTACATGCCCCACCAGAACACATGACCGAGGATGCTGATCTGCTCATCCTGGATATCCTGGAAGCTGTAGTCCTCGTCCGGGTGCTCATCGCGATTAAAACTGCGCAGGCGAATCCCGGAAGGCAGACGGTAGAGCTGTTTCACCCGCAACTGGCCATTGTGGTTAATGGCATACAAGTCGCCATCAACGATGTCGCCAATGCCGCTTTTGCCGGCATTCACGCCCACCGTGGCGCCGTCGCGCAGTACCGGCAACATACTGTTGCCGCGCACCGTCACACACTTGGCCTGGTCGAACTGCACACCGTTATGCCGCAGGCTGCGCTTGCCGAAACGCAGGCTAGCCTTCTCGCTTTCCTCGATGACGAATCTTCCTGATCCAGCAGCCAATTCAACCTCGCGCAGAAAGGGGATCGACACCTCGTCATCATTAACGGGCGTGTCGTCGTCCCACAGGCTTATGTCCTTGAGTTCCGAATGCATCGGGTCGCGCCCGTCATCGCGCAAAGCGCCCACCGCCGCGCGCCCGCGCAAGTGGTCGGTGCTGACGCGGAAGTACTCGGCGATGCGTGAGATGTGCTTGTCCGACGGGTCAACGATCTTGCCGCTGAGGATCCGCGAGAGTGTGGATTGAGGCACGCCGGTACGCCGGTGAAGCTCCGTGGGGGAGATCCGGTCGCGGTCCAGCAGTTCTCTTAAGACGATAGAAACGTTGCGTTTTTGCATAACGGGGATAGTGCCGGGTGTTTTCAGGGTTGGCAAATGCTAATTTGCATATTTAATGCAAATCCAGAAGGCGTTAGCCAACACGTCAGTAAGCAATGGGGGCCTAGGCACTCGTCAATTTCAAAGTCTGAGAGGCTGCTATCGGCCAAAAGCGGACGTCGAGCATTCCCCAGACCGTGTGTAAATCGCTCCTTAGAATGATCGACAACGCCTTAACGGCGAAGTAACGTTGCCTCAGGGCGGGCAATGGATGAGCTCGGCGGCGTAGATGGAGGGTCAGCATGCAAGGCAAGCTAATTTATGAATTAACTGAGGAAGACTTCCGAGAGCACGGTGTCTGGTATTTCCCGATGGACGATGATGACTGGGAAATTGTTCGCCCCTGCCTGGAAGAGAGCGATACGACTGTGCTGGTGAGAACAGTTTTTCGCGGCGCTGATGGAGCCAGTTACGCTGGGTATGTGTACTGGAGTCTTACCGACGACATCGGTCATATCCAACCTAACCTGTTTTTACCCGATGGGTCCTCCATGACCTTTTGGGGAGGAGTTATCAAAGCTGTATGGGAGGACTGGATTCAGGGTGAAGCCGCACGCTTGGTTTTTCCGATCACGTTTGAATCCGAGCCTTTGCTTGGAATGGCACAGATGACGGGGCAAATCGACGGACTCTATTATCTTGATGATGACAAGCGCACGCAGTGCTTAACTCCGCCGCTTCAAATTCATTAGCGGACGTTTAGAGCCTATCCGCGAGCGAATTTGATGATTTAGCTAGCGCTATTGAACGATCCGTCCCTGTTTCATTTTAACCGTGCCCAAAGCAGTCTACCTGCAGGAGCTTCTAGGTCCGCTAATGGCCGATTGCCGCCCCTTCAAGCCCCAACTCTAATTCAACGATTCATAGCTTGGCATACGCAGCTTCAAAATCACGGAGCGCTTGGTTTACCTTGTATCGAAGCATCAGCGAAGCGGAAAGCTTTACCATTGCCTCGAACAAGACATGTCCTGATTGAATCTCACACTGACCGACGCAACGCCCGGCATACTCCCCAGGCTCATAAGCGTAGACAGTGTAAAAAACCCTGCCAGACTCGCGATTCAGTCCTGCCGAGACACGAGTGGCAGAACTCTCTGTCACGCTCAAGTCAGGAAGTGAAAACTCCAAGACATCATCGAATGGAATGAACATAGCTGAGGCGGACATAACAAATAGGCTCGCGATATCCAACGCCTCTTCAACTTTTTCAAGCTCAGGAGTCGCATACTCGTGCTCAAGAATATTTCGTATATCGACGACTTTACGCAACAGACTCGGCGCCAATAACCCAAGTGCCCTTAGCCGTTCGATCTTCTTCGGCACGTTCCATCGAAGTGACGGGTAACCAAAAGAGATCAACAACTGATCAAGCTGACAGACAATGGCGCGTTTTGCATTGGTCGTTGCATTGACGAGAGCCGCCAAACCGCCCCGTTCAAAATCGTCTTCCGCTAAGGTCAAGAATTCGACAGGTGAGGTTTTCAACTCTGTCATTCCAAAACCACCACCGCCTAACGCGACTCCACATTTGCTCATATCAAATCTATGAGCAAGGCAAAACTCTTTGATATCCATCTCACGCCCTAGTGTTTTGGCGGCCAACAGGTGTACGGTTAAAAATAGTGTATCAGCGATAACACAGGAAATGTCTGCCGACGCTAGTGATCAGCGTCGAAGCCCTCATCACCCTGATCCCAGCAGCCAATGCACCGCTAAACCGGCCGCTATCGACCCATTGCGACCATTCGCAGGAGCCACCAGAATCGGGGGACTTCTGGTGGTGAGGTGACGCATGGTGAGGATTGAAGTATCAGAAGAAGCCGACTGGACGCTTTTCGAGGACGTGGCCCGGGTGCTTGAGCAAGGGCTGGGAGGTTGCTGGAAAGAGAGGCTCAATGGCCAAGACCAGCGCTACTGGGATCTGTTGGTAGATGAACACACGCTCACCCTACACCTTGAACACTATTTAGGCATTTCAGTGGACATTCCCGATGGCGCAGATGACATCGCTCGAAGAGTATGTGCGTTGCTCAAGCAGCCTCTTTGCGGGTAAGCCCGCTCCAACAAAGATCACATCTGATCTAGACGGCTGCAGTGGGTCGATTTCTGCCTGTAGCCACCGTCAGCTTTTGGCCGATTGCTGCCTGTCATGAGGGGCAGCATTCGGCCATGAGCCGCCGTTCGCAGATGAGCGCCGTAGCGGTCAATCGATCAGTTTAAAATGCTATCTTTCATCATTCGTTGAGGCTCTTCATGGCTGACTTTCACAACATCACGGAAGCTCGGGCGCAAACCATCATCGATGAAGGCATCCAATCAGAAGAGATGCTTCGCGCACTGCTTATTCTTTGCTGGCACTCATCCCAAGTAGCAGACTTGTTCTTTCTATCTCACGCCAACTGCACCCGTTTTCTCGTCCAACTGGCGGAGATCGCAATTGACGAGAAAGACTATCAAGGCGACGCACCGCCCGCTGCTGCTTACTACCTTGGGAAGCTGCCACCTCCAATGTTGAAGGACGTGGCGGATATCCTGCTACGTGGTTTTCCCGTCGAGGAGTGCGGCCACAACAATTCACTAGCTCTAGCAATTGCACTCTCTGGGGTCGAAGGTGGCAAGACAAAAGTTCAGGGCGCATACGAGAATGATTTCCTCAGCACCGACAGCTACGAAAAGGCCATGGCAATCTATGCCGAGCACTCGGAGCCCTAACCCTACGCTCAAGTTCGCTCCCTTTGGTCGCATAGCTTGATTGTCGCCTTCGGGTCGGAAGCAGTCAGTCGCATGTACCTATAAATACTTGGGCCAATTCACCCTAAAGAGTTCAATGCCGACTCCCTCAATACCGTGCGACGCCTTTATGGCTTCATTGCGCCGACTCACAGGCCTTCAACGGCTCCTTCGGGTGCAATGCACAGATGTCGAAACCGTCACGCCGGGTATAGCCCGCACGCTTCATACATACAAATCGCTGGGCCATCTCTTGGAAGCTGGCATTAGGATCGATGCCGGAGCCATTTTTCTCACCGCAAGCTAGCATGGACGCCAAGACATCATTCCTGCTCGCTCCCGGCTTCTCCCATAAATCAGCATCAGCCGTAGGGGGCTGAAAAGGCTCGCTGAAACATGCGGTGACGAGGGGGCAAATCAACAGCGCAAATGCCACATTCTTGAGCCACATGATCAATCTCCTTATTTTCTGGTGCTGACGGGCATCAGCGCGGGCTCGCCTTCCGGCTAATAATCTTGCACAGGCTCGTGTATCACTTTCATAACAGCTGTGCATAGTCGTGACACCGATGAAGATGTCACCCAACTCCTTTAACAAGCTACTGCCCTCAGGTAGCACGCTGAATCGTCCAAAATTTCGTAGGGACGACTGACCGCTTTTGGCCGAAAGCTGCCTTCACCTTTAAGCCACTGACCAGAGGTCTTACATCTTTAGGTGATCATTTCCGGGGCGTATCCTTCCGCCTGGGTCCGATGGCAACTGGCGAAGCACGGAGGTTACCCATTTCCCAGTTGCACCCACCCCACCACCACGCTACCCTCCCTCCGTCGCTGCCAATTCAGCGACCGGGCCTGATAACCCGTCTAGATGCAGGCGCCAAAAGCGCCACGCATTCGTTCAAACAACGAACGTGGTAGCTCTCAATTGATATGGGAGTTTTACCGATGACCGCTACAAATCCGTCTGCGTTAACCACCCTCGGCGTCACCCCCTTCTCCTTTCACTCCGACCAACCTCTATTCCGCGTCAACAGCGGTGTTTCCCTGCACCAAGCCTTGCATCACGCCTCCGACCTCCTCCACGTTGCCAAGCAGCTTGCAGAAGATGCGGCGATGACCAAGGAGACGGACCGTTATGCCTGGGCATCGCATTACTTGCAGGAGATGGTGAAAGCGGTGGTTGATGATGTGGTGAAGGTGTTGGATTCGCCTGTTAACAATCATTAAGGGCCGACAGTAAAAAAGGGCGGCGCTTATATAAAGGCGCCGCCCTTTTTTGTGTTTTACCTAGCCGTTTACGACCTGCGAAGCCCCGACTTCACGTGTTAACCTTGCGCCCATCGCAACAAATGCTGGGCCAAGCGCCCAATGCCGATCAGTTAAGCGACCCCGATTGGGCACGATGTTGAGCTTTCGAACTTCAGCGATGCAGGGGCTGCGGCCTGTAGGTACAGCGCGGCGATCCCTTCGCAGCCTCGCTAAGGCTCGACAGCTCCCACATTCGGCCTGCGTCGTTGGGAAGTCCGGGCTCCGCAACTGATCGACACTGGACCACGCGCGCCCTTTGCCCCATCACTTTCAACGAATTTGCCTACTATCCAATGAGTAAAAACACGTCCGATCTGTCCTCTCACACGCCGATGATGCAGCAGTACTGGCGCCTGAAAAACCAGCACCCTGATCAGTTGATGTTCTATCGCATGGGCGACTTCTACGAGATCTTCTACGAAGACGCGAAGAAGGCCGCCAAGTTGCTGGACATCACCTTGACCGCGCGCGGGCAGTCGGCGGGGCAGTCGATTCCGATGTGTGGGATTCCTTACCATTCGTTGGAAGGCTACTTGGTCAAGCTGGTGAAGCTGGGCGAGTCGGTGGTGATCTGTGAGCAGATCGGCGACCCGGCGACCAACAAGGGGCCGGTGGAACGTCAGGTGGTGCGCATTATTACGCCGGGCACGGTGAGTGATGAGGCGTTGCTGGATGAGCGTCGTGACAACTTGATCGCGGCGGTGTTGGGCGATGAGCGTTTGTTCGGCCTGTCGGTGCTGGACATCACCAGTGGCAATTTCAGCGTGCTGGAGATCAAGGGCTGGGAGAACCTGCTGGCGGAGCTAGAGCGCATTAATCCGGTGGAGTTGTTGATTCCGGATGATTGGCCTAAGGACTTGCCAGCGGAGAAGCGTCGTGGGACCAAGCGTCGTGCGCCGTGGGACTTTGAGCGTGATTCGGCGCTGAAGAGTCTGTGCCAGCAATTCTCAGTGCAAGACCTTAAAGGTTTCGGTTGCGAAAACCTGACCCTGGCCATCGGCGCCGCCGGTTGTTTGCTCGGCTATGCCAAGGAAACCCAGCGCACCGCCCTGCCGCATTTGCGCAGCCTGCGCCATGAGCGCCTGGACGACACCGTGGTGCTCGATGGCGCCAGCCGTCGCAACCTGGAGTTGGACACCAACCTGGCCGGTGGCCGCGATAACACGCTGCAATCGGTGGTCGACCGTTGCCAGACCGCCATGGGCAGCCGCTTGCTGACCCGTTGGTTGAACCGCCCACTGCGCGACCTGACTGTGCTGCAAGCGCGCCAGACGTCTATTACCTGCCTGCTGGATGGCTATCGCTTTGAAATGCTGCAGCCGCAGTTGAAAGAAATCGGTGATATCGAGCGCATCCTGGCGCGGATCGGTCTGCGTAATGCGCGGCCGCGTGACTTGGCACGCCTGCGCGATGCCTTGAGCGCGCTGCCGCAACTGCAAGTGGCGATGACTGAACTGGACACACCGCACCTGCAACAACTCGCCGTGACGGCCGGCACTTACCCGGACCTCGCGGCGCTGTTGGAAAAAGCCATTATCGACAACCCGCCGGCGATCATCCGTGACGGCGGCGTGCTGAAAACCGGTTACGACACCGAACTGGATGAGCTGCAATCGCTGAGCGAGAACGCCGGGCAGTTCCTGATTGACCTGGAGGCCCGCGAAAAAGCCCGCACGGGCTTGGCCAACCTGAAGGTCGGTTACAACCGCGTGCACGGCTACTTTATTGAGTTGCCGAGCAAGCAGGCCGAGTCGGCGCCGATCGACTATCAGCGGCGTCAAACCCTTAAAGGTGCCGAGCGCTTTATCACGCCTGAGCTCAAAGAGTTTGAAGACAAGGCACTGTCGGCCAAGAGCCGCGCTCTGGCGCGGGAAAAGATGCTGTATGAAGCCTTGCTCGAAGACTTAATCAGCCGTTTGGCGCCGCTGCAAGACACCGCCGCCGCCCTGGCGGAACTGGATGTGTTGAGCAACCTCGCTGAGCGCGCGCTGAACCTCGACCTGAACTGCCCGCGCTTTGTCAGTGAGCCGTGCATGCGCATCGTGCAGGGGCGCCACCCGGTGGTGGAGCAGGTGTTGACTACGCCGTTCGTTGCCAACGACCTGTCGCTGGATGACGATACCCGCATGCTGGTGATCACCGGTCCCAACATGGGCGGTAAATCCACCTACATGCGCCAGACCGCGCTGATCGTGTTGCTGGCGCATATCGGCAGCTTTGTACCGGCGGCCAGTTGCGAGCTGTCGCTGGTGGACCGCATTTTCACCCGGATCGGTTCCAGCGATGACCTGGCTGGTGGCCGTTCGACCTTTATGGTGGAAATGAGCGAAACCGCCAACATCCTGCACAACGCCACCGAACGCAGCTTGGTGTTGATGGATGAAGTGGGGCGCGGCACCAGCACCTTTGATGGTCTGTCCCTGGCATGGGCGGCGGCCGAGCGCTTGGCGCATCTGCGCGCTTATACGCTGTTTGCCACGCACTATTTCGAGCTGACCGTACTGCCGGAAAACGAGCCGCTGGTGGCTAACGTGCATCTCAATGCCACCGAGCACAATGAGCGCATCGTGTTCCTGCACCACGTGCTGCCGGGGCCGGCCAGCCAGAGTTACGGCCTGGCCGTGGCGCAACTGGCCGGTGTGCCGAGCGAGGTGATCACCCGTGCCCGCGAGCACCTGAGCCGCCTGGAAGAAACCGCCTTGCCCCACGAGATGCCCGTGGCAAGCCCAGCTAAAGCCAGCAATAAACCGAGCGCGCCGCACCAGAGCGACATGTTCGCCAGTTTGCCGCATCCGGTGCTGGATGAGTTGGCTAAGCTTGACTTGGACGGCTTGACGCCGCGCAAAGCGCTAGAAATGTTATATGCACTGCAGACTCGGATATAACGCAGACGCTTGCAAGCTGGTAGACTCTCGCGCGGTTTGGGATGCTGCAGGCTTTTAGCCTGGCCTGCAGACTATCGCTCCCGAACCTCGCGAACCCCACCACAAGGGGTTTCGCTGCCGCCGCCTGAGGAGAGAATTAGAAATGACCTTCGTCGTTACCGACAACTGCATCAAGTGCAAGTACACCGACTGCGTCGAAGTGTGTCCGGTGGACTGCTTCTACGAAGGCCCGAACTTCCTGGTTATCCACCCGGATGAGTGCATCGACTGCGCCCTGTGTGAACCAGAGTGCCCGGCCGTCGCTATTTTCTCCGAGGACGAAGTCCCGGCAGAGATGCAGGAATTTATTCAGTTGAACGTTGATTTGGCGGAAATCTGGCCGAATATCACTGAGCGTAAAGATCCGATGCCTGATGCAGCGGAGTGGGATGGCAAGAAAGGTAAGATTGCAAACCTCGAGCGCTAAACGCGCCGCCGCCCAATAAAAAGGCCCTTTGCGGGCCTTTTTGCGTTTCTGCAGGGTGAGTTTCACTTTTCTACAGGCAAAAAAAAGGGGCGGTATGACCCGCCCACATTTTTTCCCTAGTCCCTGTATTCCTTTTCATCGTCCTGATGAATCGCATCCTGCGACGTTCCTTCAACCATCGTTCCTTGATGGCTGTGTCAATCCGTGGACACAGGGCTGATGTTAGAGACTTCCAAGGGAAGTTCAACGGGATCCAACCGCTGAGCTGACAGACTTCAGCACTCGAATTGAAATAAATAATTGTTTAATTTCAATAAGATAGAAAAGTCTTTCGCCGATTCAAGACGTACACGCGCGGTAAAAAAACCAAACACTTACCCAAAAGTAGGCGAATGCTTACACGCGCCATTGCGTAAATGCGTATTTGGAAACCGTTGACGAATCCTCAGGCATGAAAAAGCCCCGACACAGTCGAGGCTTGTTTTCCTTCAAACCGATCAGTCGTCGCTGACCGTAATCGTCGGCATTGCCGGCGCTGCTGCTTCTTGCAAGACGATCCGCGCGCCCACATGACGGGCCAACTCTTGGTAGATCATTGCAAGCTGCCCGTCGGGCTCGGCCGCCACAGTGGGCTTGCCGCCGTCAGCCTGCTCACGAATTTCCATCGCCAGCGGCAACGAGGCCAGCAGTTCGACGCCGTATTGGGTTGCCAGCTTCTCGCCGCCGCCCTCGCCAAACAGATGCTCGGCATGCCCGCAGTTGGAGCAGATGTGTACCGCCATGTTTTCCACAACGCCCAGCACCGGGATGTTGACCTTGCGGAACATCTCCACGCCTTTTCTGGCGTCGAGCAGCGCCAGGTCCTGGGGCGTGGTCACGATCACCGAGCCGGCCACCGGGACTTTCTGCGCCAGGGTCAGCTGGATATCGCCGGTGCCTGGCGGCATGTCGATCACCAAGTAATCCAGGTCGCCCCAGGCGGTCTGGGTGACCAGTTGCAGCAGCGCGCCGGAGACCATCGGCCCGCGCCAGACCATCGGCGTGTTGTCATCGGTGAGAAAAGCCATGGACATGACCTCAACGCCCATCGACTCAATCGGTACGAACCACTTCTGGTCCTTGACCTTGGGTCGGGTGCCTTCGGCAATGCCGAACATCACGCCTTGGCTGGGGCCGTAGATGTCGGCGTCGAGAATACCCACGCGGGCACCTTCGCGGGCCAGCGCCAGCGCCAGGTTGGCGGCCGTGGTGGATTTACCCACGCCGCCCTTGCCGGACGCCACGGCGACCACGTTCTTGACGTTGGCCAGGCCCGGGATCTGCGCCTGGGCCTTGTGCGCGGCGATCACGCACTGGATGTCGACCTTGGCCGAACGCACGCCGTCCAAGCCCTCAATGGCCATTTGCAGCATCTGCGCCCAACCGCTCTTGAACAGACCGGCGGCATAACCCAGTTCCAACTGGACTGAAACCTGGTCGCCCTGGACCTCGATGGCGCGTACACAGCCGGCGCTGACCGGGTCCTGGTTCAAATAGGGGTCGGTGTATTGGCGAAGAACGGCTTCCACCGCTGCGCGATTGACGGCGCTCATGGGCTACTCCCGAAAAAAGACTGACTGAAACAGGCGGCTATCCTAACCGTTCCAGGCGCCCAACGGCATGCTTTCCAGACTTAGGAATATTCAGAAACCGCGTCACGGGGTGAAATATATTTCCCGGCGCTTTATAGTGGCCGACCTCCGTTTCATCAAGTAGCCGAGCCCCATGTCAGAGCCACGCAAGATCCTCGTCACCAGCGCCCTGCCCTATGCCAATGGTTCTATCCATCTTGGCCATATGCTTGAGTACATCCAGACCGATATGTGGGTGCGCTTCCAGAAGCATCGCGGCAATCAATGCATTTATGTCTGCGCAGACGACGCCCACGGATCGGCCATCATGTTGCGCGCCGAAAAGGAAGGGATCACCCCGGAACAACTGATCGCCAATGTGCAGGCTGAACACAGCGCCGACTTTGCCGAGTTCCTGGTGGATTTCGACAACTTCCACTCGACCCACTCCGACGAAAACCGCGAGCTGTCGAGCCAGATCTACACGCGCCTGCGCGACGCCGGGCACATTGCCACGCGCTCGATCACGCAGTATTTCGACCCGGAAAAGAAAATGTTCCTGGCCGACCGCTTCATCAAGGGCACCTGCCCGAAATGCGGCACCGAAGACCAATACGGCGACAACTGCGAGAAGTGCGGTGCCACTTACGCACCGACCGACCTGAAAAACCCAAGGTCGGCCATCTCCGGCGCCATTCCGGTGCTCAAGGATTCCCAGCACTTCTTCTTCAAGCTCCCGGATTTCCAGCAGATGCTGCAAACCTGGACCCGCAGCGGCACCCTGCAGGACGCCGTGGCCAACAAGATCGCCGAGTGGCTGGATGCCGGCCTGCAACAGTGGGACATCTCCCGCGATGCGCCGTACTTCGGTTTCGAGATCCCGGACGAGCCGGGCAAGTACTTCTATGTGTGGCTGGACGCGCCGATCGGCTACATGGCCAGCTTCAAGAACCTCTGCGACCGCACCCCGGAGCTGGATTTCGACGCGTTCTGGGCCAAGGACTCCACCGCCGAGCTGTACCACTTCATCGGCAAGGACATCGTCAACTTCCACGCGCTGTTCTGGCCGGCGATGCTCGAAGGTTCAGGTTACCGCAAGCCAACCGGCATTGCCGTGCACGGCTACCTGACGGTCAACGGCCAGAAGATGTCCAAGTCGCGTGGCACCTTTATCAAGGCGCGCACCTACCTCGACCATCTGTCGCCGGAATACCTGCGCTACTACTACGCGTCCAAGCTGGGCCGTGGCGTCGACGACCTCGACCTGAACCTGGAAGACTTCGTACAAAAGGTCAACTCGGACCTGGTGGGCAAAGTCGTCAACATCGCCAGCCGTTGCGCCGGGTTTATCCACAAGGGCAATGCCGGCCTGCTGGTGGCCGAAAACGCTGCGCCGGAACTGACCGAAGCGTTCCTGGCCGCCGCGCCAAGCATTGCCGACGCCTATGAAGCCCGCGACTTCGCCCGTGCCATGCGCGAGATCATGGGGCTGGCCGACCGTGCCAACGCCTGGATCGCCGACAAGGCACCATGGTCGCTGAACAAGCAGGAAGGCAAGCAGGCTGAAGTCCAGGCGATCTGCGCCACGGGCGTCAACCTGTTCCGCCAGTTGGTGCTCTTCCTCAAGCCGGTGCTGCCATTGCTGGCTGCCGACGCCGAGGCGTTCCTCAACGTCGCGCCGCTGACTTGGAACGACCACACCACCTTGCTCAGCAACCACCCGTTGAATGAGTTCAAGCCGCTGATGACCCGTATCGACCCGGTCAAGGTGCAGGCGATGACCGATGCTTCGAAAGAAGACCTGGTCGCCAGCCAGACCGACACCGGCGAATCTGCACCTGCCGGCAACGGCGAACTGGCCAAAGACC
This sequence comes from Pseudomonas sp. ArH3a, assembly GCF_022648765.1. Taxonomy (NCBI): domain Bacteria; kingdom Pseudomonadati; phylum Pseudomonadota; class Gammaproteobacteria; order Pseudomonadales; family Pseudomonadaceae; genus Pseudomonas; species Pseudomonas sp. ArH3a. Next base: position 1,679,992 of record NZ_CP080330.1, on the reverse strand, counting down.
CGCTCTCCCCGGAAATCGACTTCGACGCCTTTGCCGCCGTGGACCTGCGCGTCGCGCTGATCATCAAGGCCGAAGCCGTGGAGGGTGCCGACAAGCTGCTGCGCCTGACCCTGGACATCGGTGATGAGCAACGCAACGTGTTCTCCGGGATCAAGAGCGCTTACCCGGACCCGTCCAAGCTCGATGGTCGGCTGACCATGATGATCGCCAACCTCAAGCCACGGAAAATGAAGTTCGGCATTTCCGAAGGCATGGTGATGGCGGCGGGTCCTGGTGGTGAAGAAATCTACCTGCTGAGCCCGGACAGCGGCGCGAAGCCGGGGCAACGGATCAAGTAAAACTAGGTGGCGAGCGGGCTTGCCCCGCGCTGGGCTGCGTAGCGGCCCCATCAGGGACACCTTATTCCTGTAGATAGAACAAGGTGCCTGGTTTAGGGCCGCTGCGCGCCCCAACGCGGGGCAAGCCCGCTCGCCACGACAGCCCCGCTTGGCGCAACAGCCCGGCTCGCCACAGTAAGCGGGCTCGCCACAACAAGCCCATCTGCCACAACCAGCGGGCTCACCCCAACCGGCCCTGTTTGTTCAACCGGCATGCCAATGATCACCCCATGACGCTGATTCAACGTATCGACGCGCTGCTGCCGCAGACCCAATGCGGCAAGTGCGGGCACCCTGGCTGTAAGCCTTACGCCGAGGGCATTGCGCTTGGCGAGGCGATCAACAAGTGCCCGCCCGGTGGGCAGGAAACCATCGCGGGCCTTGCGCAATTACTGCGTGTGCCAGTGCTGGAACTGGACACCAGCCGAGGTGAAGCCCCAGCCCTGGTCGCCTATATCCGCGAGGCCGAGTGCATCGGCTGCACCAAATGCATCCAGGCCTGCCCGGTGGATGCGATTGTTGGCGCCGCCAAATTGATGCACACCGTCATCATGGATGAGTGCACCGGTTGCGACCTGTGCGTCGCGCCCTGCCCTGTCGATTGCATTGAGATGCGCCCAGCGGCCAGCGCGCTGCCGATTGTGGGCGACCTGGCGGCCAGTGATCACCAGCGCCACGAGCGTGGCCTCAAGCGCGATCGTGCGCGGCGGCGCTTTGAGCAACGCAATACGCGGCTGCAACGGGAAGAAGCACACAGGCTCGCCGAACGCCTTGCACGCGCCAAGCGCTCACTGCCTGTTGCGCCCGTGCACGCTGACACCGCTCAGGCGGCCAGGGATGCAGCCGTCAAGAAAGCCAAAATCACGGTCGCGATGAGTCGGGCCCAACTGCATAAGTCACTGAAGGCGTTTGGTCACCCGCCGACCTCTGAGCAACAGTCGCAGCTGATTGTTCTGCAGCAACAGTTCGAAGCAGCGGAGCAGGCGCTCAGTGCACTGGAGGTGGGCAATCCGCCGCCACCGCCAACCCTGAAAGACCCTGAACTCAAGCGTGCGAAAATCCAGCTAGCCATGCGCCGCGCCGCGTTAAAAAAGGCTCAGGACCAGAACGCTGACGAACAGCAACTGGCCACCTTGAATGCTGCACTGGCCACTGCCGAGCAAACCTTGCATGACGCAGAAGCTGCCAGCGAGCAGCCACGACCCGACTTGCAGCGTGTTGAAAAGCGCCCCATCGACGCCCAACTGCGCCAACTCAAAACCGCCCTGGCTTATGCACGGGCCGATGTGAGCAAGTTGCAACGCCAACCGGGCGCCAGCGTGGATGAGCTGAATGCCGCACAACACAAGCTGGATGAAGCGCAGCGCCAAGTGGACGCCCACACCGACGGTTGATCCACCACAGGCGCTGCCGGGCGTGGTGGCGATGGTTTATCCTGCCAAGCCTGCACTCACTTTTGAAACCACGTTGACCGTCTGCAAGGAAATGCCTGCCCCATGAACGCCGCAAAACGCCTGGAAATTTTCCGCAGGTTTCACGAAGACAATCCAGAACCCAAGACCGAGCTGGCTTACTCCTCGCCGTTCGAGTTGCTGATTGCGGTGATTCTGTCGGCCCAATCCACGGACGTTGGCGTCAACAAGGCCACGGCCAAACTGTATCCAGTAGCCAATACGCCAGAGGCCATCTATGCCTTGGGCGTGGCCGGGTTGTCCGAATACATCAAGACCATCGGCCTATACAACAGCAAGGCCAAGAATGTCATCGAGACCTGCCGCCTGCTCGTGGAGTTGCACGGCAGCGAGGTGCCACAAACCCGCGAAGCCCTGGAAGCCCTCCCCGGCGTAGGCCGTAAAACCGCTAACGTGGTGCTCAACACCGCGTTTCGGCAGCTGACCATGGCGGTGGACACGCATATTTTCCGCGTCAGCAACCGAACCGGTATTGCTCGCGGCAAAAACGTGGTGGAGGTGGAAAAGCAGCTGATGAAATTCGTGCCCAAGCCGTATTTGCTCGATTCCCACCATTGGCTGATTCTTCACGGGCGCTACGTTTGCCAGGCGCGCAAACCTCGCTGCGGGAGCTGCCGCATCGAAGACCTGTGCGAATACAAGGACAAGACATCCGACGATTGAGGGTTCATTGGTTTTCTCGATCAGTCGATTGAAAAAATCTTTTTTACCCTTTCATGGATTATCGTTATAAGGAGCGCCAACGGCAGTCTTAGCCTGGAGTTAACTTTATGAGCACTGGCAAAGAACAACTGGATGTAGAAGACGACCTCGTTGAAGCGGATGACGACGGGGAAGCCCCCGTTGCAGAGGTGGCCAAGACCAATTTAAGCAAACGCCGCACCATCGATAACCTTCTGGAAGAGCGACGCTTGCAAAAACAGCTGGCCGATTACGACTTCGATCTCTGATCGAGCCGTTGGCGACCGGAAGCCTCCCTGACGGAGGCTTTTTTTTGCCGGTTGTACGAGCTCGTCTGGGACGACGCCCTCCTTATACGAGGCCGTTGCGCTGGGCCAGCTCGATAAGATCCACGAGCGAACGTGCATTGAGCTTGAGTAGCAGACGCGTCTTATAGGTACTGACCGTCTTGTTGCTCAGGAACATGCCGTCGGCGATCTCCTTGTTGGTTTTGCCACGCGCCAGTTGCTGCAACACCATCATCTCTCGACCCGACAAGCGCTCGACCATATCCGCTTCACTGGCGTTACCCATGGTGGAGCGCACGGAGTTGAGTGCCTGGTTAGGGAAATAGCTGTAGCCGGAGAGCACCGCCTTGATGGCGCTCAACAACTCAGTCAGGTCCTGCTGCTTGCACACGTACCCAGCCGCCCCCGCTTGCATGCAGCGCATGGAAAAATGCCCGGGCGCCTGCGACGTCAGCACCAACACCTTGACAGGCGTGGCCTGCTTGGTAGAGGCCAGGCGGCAAATAACTTCCAGGCCATCGAGTTTGGGGATACCGATATCCAGTATGACAATATCAGGCACATGCTCGCGCGCAAGTTGCAACGCATCGACGCCGTTATCAGTCTCGGCAACGACTTCATAACCATGACGCTCCATTAGCATGCGCACAGCAAGACGAATGACGGGATGATCATCCACGATCAGCACTTTATTCATGAGAAAGTCCAATTTCGCTGTTCGAATTATTTAGAGTAAGCACAATAGCCTAGTCGTTTCCTAGTTGGCATACCGTTCCACCCCAAGCAACAGCAAGCAGAGACCCAACCCACAACGATATAGGAATTGGCCTACAAAAAAACACTAACTCAGACGTGTCCGCTTTTACGGAGACTTTCAGACCTTTCCGGCGGCATACATATTCTGAGTGAAATATCCGCAGCCGTTGAGACGCAAGGTAAACGTAACGCACATGACTTTCAGGAAATACCCATTGCGTGCCGCTGCCAGGCGAATGAACAGGTGAGAAAACTCCTACTCTTTTAGTTCCATCCAACATATTTTCTAACATCCTTAATTCCTACAGAATTTTCATCATCTTGCATACCATTCTCAGGTACATAGTGAATCTTCTGTAAGACATAGTTCCTATGTCAGGTGTTAAAAATTCATTCATGCACGTAAAACAAAATTCCAAAACAAAAATACAATCCAATAACTTCCAATCTGAACTCCGATAAACATTTGCCAAACAACTTTTAAACACTGCGTTGTAGTGCGGCTAGCGCGTTGAATATGCAGGCAAAAAAATGGCCCCTTAAACAAGGGGCCACTTTTTACAACGAGAGGTCACTCAGAACAGCTTACGACCCTTGTTGGCAGCGATGCGCATACGCAAGGCATTCAACTTGATGAAGCCTGCTGCGTCCGCCTGATTGTAAGCGCCGCCATCTTCTTCGAAGGTGGCGATGTTGGCGTCGAACAGCGACTCATCGGACTTGCGACCGGTAACGATCACGTTACCCTTGTACAGTTTCAGGCGCACAACGCCGTTCACGTGGGCCTGGGAGGCATCGATCATCTGTTGCAGCATCAGACGCTCAGGGCTCCACCAGTAGCCGGTGTAGATCAGGCTGGCGTACTTAGGCATCAGCTCGTCTTTGAGGTGAGCCACTTCGCGGTCCAGGGTGATGGACTCGATGGCGCGGTGAGCGCGCAGCATGATGGTGCCGCCCGGGGTTTCGTAGCAGCCACGGGACTTCATGCCCACGTAACGGTTCTCAACGATGTCGAGACGGCCGATACCGTGTTCACCACCGATGCGGTTCAGGGTCGCCAGCACGGTGGCCGGGGTCATTTCGACGCCGTCCAGCGCGACGATGTCGCCGTTGCGGTAGGTCAGTTCCAGGTACTGTGGTTTGTCGGGCGCGTTCTCCGGGGAGACGGTCCATTTCCACATGTCTTCTTCGTGCTCGGTCCAGGTGTCTTCCAGCACGCCGCCTTCATAGGAGATGTGCAGCAAGTTGGCGTCCATCGAGTACGGGGACTTCTTCTTGCCGTGACGCTCGATCGGGATTGCGTGCTTTTCAGCGTAATCCATCAGCTTTTCACGGGACAGCAGGTCCCATTCGCGCCAAGGGGCAATCACTTTCACGCCGGGTTTGAGTGCGTAGGCACCCAGCTCGAAACGCACCTGGTCGTTACCCTTGCCGGTAGCGCCATGGGAAATGGCGTCGGCGCCGGTTTCGTTGGCGATTTCGATCAAGCGTTTGGCGATCAGCGGACGCGCGATGGAAGTACCCAGCAGGTACTCGCCTTCGTAGACGGTGTTGGCGCGAAACATCGGGAAGACGAAATCGCGGACGAATTCTTCGCGCAGGTCGTCAATGTAGATCTCTTTCACGCCCATGGCTTGCGCCTTGGCACGTGCAGGTTCGACCTCTTCGCCCTGACCCAGGTCAGCGGTGAAGGTCACCACTTCACAGTTATAAGTATCCTGCAGCCACTTGAGGATCACCGAAGTGTCCAGGCCGCCGGAATACGCGAGAACGACCTTGTTTACGTCGGCCATGCCATCACTCCACGGGGTTGTACGGAAAGCCGTCGATTCTACCGACCAAAACCGTGAATTTACAGAGGCGCGACAGCAAATGAAGATAAAGCGACAGATTATGTCGAACGGGCGACCGATGGTCGCACCTTATGGCTGCACTTTATGACGTGTGTGCGGGGTTACTCGGGCCCGTGGCCTGCGGCGCCGGTTTCTCGGGGGCTGCCACGCGTTCGAGCTGAATATTCACGCGACGGTTGCGCGCGCGGTTGGCGGCATTGGTGTTGGGCGCCAGTGGGTAACTTTCACCGTGGAACCGCATCGTGATCTGCGATTCCTGGATGCCGTTGGCCTTGAAGTAGTCCATGACCGCCAGCGCACGACGCCTTGAAACATCACGGTTAGTCAGGCGGTTGCCGCTGTTGTCCGAATGGCCATTCAACTCGACGTGGTTGACCGTGGGGTCGGCTTTCATGAACGCAAGAATCACGTCCAGCCTCTTCTTGGCGGCCGCGTCCAGCTCAATTCCACCGCCGGGGAAGCCGACTTCGGTCTGCTTGACCTGATCGTAATTCATCGGCAACAGCTTGGTGGTACACACTTGATAGTCGTTGTAAGCCTTGTTGAATTTTACCGGCAACAGACGGATTTCCGAGTAGCCGCCTTCGCGCCCGTAATGCCGCACGGTGGGGCTGCGCCCTTCCAGCAACCCCGTGAACAACCGCCCGGCCTGGGCCTGGGAGCTGTTGAAGAGTACATCGCCACTGCCGGCACGCACGGCGCCGAGGTTGATATCACCGCGGCCCGGCTGCCAGGGCGCAGCGGCAGCCAATAAGGTTGCCGAGCCCGCGCCCAGGGAGCCGTTGTAGGCTTTCAGGCGAAAGGTCGCCTGCTCGCCGGCCCGACGCACGAACTCACCCGAGCCGAAATCGGTGATCGGCTGGGTCAGGCGGCACTCGAATTGGTCACCTTCCACCTTCCACTCAATGTTCTCCAGGCGTGTCTGGAATGTGAGTGCCATCGCAGGCAGGCTGGCGAACACACTGAGCAGGGCTAGATAATGCTGGCGCACGGGCGGCTCCACTGGTTTCTACAACACTTCAAAGCGTCATACGTCGTTAAGGCATACTCAGGGATATCGGACACCTGCTGCAAAACTTGATAGCGAGTGCCTGCAAGAGTCTTTTCCGGTAGCATTCCCACCAGATTGACCCGCCTGGAATCCCCAATGTCCGACCGCCTGACCCTGCTGCGTCCCGACGACTGGCATATTCATCTTCGCGATGGTGCTGCGTTACCCCAAACCGTGGCCGATGTAGCGCGCACGTTTGGCCGCGCGATTATCATGCCTAACCTGGTACCTCCGGTGCGTAATGCCGCTGAGGCCGACGCCTATCGCCAGCGCATCCTCGCTGCACGGCCGGCCGGCAGCCGCTTCGAACCGTTGATGGTGCTCTACCTCACCGACCGCACCCAGCCTGAAGAAATTCGCCAGGCCAAGGCCACCGGTTTCGTGCACGCCGCCAAGCTGTACCCGGCGGGCGCGACCACCAACTCCGACTCCGGCGTGACCAGTATCGACAAGATCCTGCCGGCGATCGAAGCCATGGCTGAAGTCGGCATGCCGCTGCTGATCCACGGGGAAGTCACCCGTGGCGATGTGGACGTGTTTGATCGCGAAAAAATCTTCATCGACGAGCACATGCGCCGTGTGGTCGAACTGTTCCCGACGCTCAAAGTGGTGTTCGAACACATCACCACCGCTGACGCCGTGCAGTTTGTCACCGAGGCTTCGGCCAACGTCGGTGCGACCATCACCGCGCATCATTTGCTCTACAACCGCAACCACATGCTGGTGGGCGGGATTCGGCCGCACTTCTATTGCCTGCCGATCCTCAAGCGCAACACCCACCAAGTGGCCTTGCTGGATGCCGCCACCAGCGGCAGCCCGAAATTCTTCCTCGGCACCGATTCCGCGCCCCACGCCCAACACGCCAAAGAAGCCGCGTGTGGCTGTGCCGGTTGCTACACCGCTTATGCGGCGATCGAGCTGTACGCCGAAGCGTTCGAGGCGCGCAATGCCCTGGACAAACTCGAAGGCTTCGCCAGCCTCAATGGCCCGCGTTTCTACGGCCTGCCGGCGAATACCGACCGCATTACCCTGGTTCGTGAAGACTGGACCGCCCCTGCCAGCCTGCCGTTTGGCGAGCTGACTGTTATCCCGCTGCGCGCCGGTGAAACACTGCGCTGGCGCCTGCTGGAGGAAAGCAAGTGAGTGAAGACCATTACGATGACGAACACGAGCACAGTGGTGGCGGTTCCCGTCACCCAATGGCCGAGCGGTTTCGCGGCTATCTGCCGGTTGTCATCGACGTAGAAACCGGTGGTTTCAACTGCGCCACCGACGCCTTGCTGGAAATTGCCGCGACCACCATCGGCATGGATGAACAGGGTTTTGTGTTCCCGGAGCACACCCACTTCTTCCGCGTCGAGCCGTTTGAAGGCGCGAACATCGAAGCAGCCGCTTTGGAATTCACCGGTATCAAGCTCGATCACCCGCTGCGTATGGCGGTGAGTGAAGAAGCGGCGCTGACCGATATCTTCCGTGGCGTGCGCAAGGCGTTGAAGGCCAATGGCTGCAAACGCGCGATCCTGGTCGGCCACAACAGCAGCTTCGACCTGGGCTTCCTGAATGCCGCCGTGACGCGGCTGGACATGAAGCGTAACCCGTTTCACCCGTTCTCCAGCTTCGACACGGCGACCCTCGCAGGCTTGGCGTATGGCCAGACCGTGTTGGCGAAAGCCTGCCAGGCAGCCGGTATCGACTTTGACGGCCGTGAGGCTCACTCGGCTCGCTACGACACCGAGAAGACTGCCGAGCTGTTCTGCGGCATCGTCAACCGGTGGAAGCAGATGGGCGGCTGGGAAGATTTCAACGACTGAGGTCTGGGCAGGCTTTGTGGTGAGCCCGCTCGCCACAGGGTTTTATCCCACGCATAAAAAAACCGGCCATCTCAGGCCGGTTTTTTTTGCTTCGAACGTGGCTTACAGCTTGCCAGCGTTCTCGGTCAGGTAAGCCGCAACGCCTTCTGGCGAAGCGTTCATGCCTTTGTCGCCTTTTTTCCAGTTGGCAGGGCAGACTTCGCCGTGCTCTTCGTGGAATTGCAGGGCGTCAACCAGACGGATCAGCTCTTCCATGTTACGGCCCAGCGGCAGGTCGTTGATGATCTGCGAGCGCACAACGCCCTTGTCGTCGATCAGGAACGCGCCACGGAAGGCCACGCCGCCTTCGGACTCAACGTCGTAGGCCTTGGCGATGTCGTGCTTCATGTCGGCAGCCATGGTGTATTTGACTTTGCCGATGCCGCCATCATTGATGGCGGTGTTGCGCCAGGCGTTGTGGGTGAAATGGGAGTCGATAGAAACGGCGACCACTTCAACGTTGCGCGCCTTGAAATCGTCCATGCGGTGGTCCAGAGCGATCAGCTCCGAAGGGCAGACGAAGGTGAAGTCCAGCGGGTAGAAAAACACCAGGCCGTATTTGCCTTTGATGGCTTCAGACAGTTTGAAGCTGTCTACGATTTCGCCATTGCCAAGGACAGCTGGTACGTCGAAATCCGGGGCTTGTTTGCCGACGAGTACGCTCATTGGTTATCTCCTGATGTAGGGGGTGACGATTGAAGTAAAAGGACCGGCCCAAGTCTGGCGCAGATAAGCGACAGCCCTGTGACGCAGTCACGCTTCGTGAAGACCGACCATCATACACTGAAAAAACCGTTCGTCAGCGCGCCGGCAGCACCCAGCAATACCCTACGAATCTACTTTGACAATCATTCTCGTTAACATTAAGATCCATCGCACTTAAGCCTTAAACCCGCGATGGTTCTCCCTTATGTATGTCTGCCTCTGCACTGGCGTCACCGACGGACAAATCCGCGAAGCAATCTATGAAGGTTGCTGCAGCTACAAGGAAGTACGTGAAACCACCGGCGTTGCCAGCCAGTGTGGTAAATGTGCTTGCCTCGCCAAGCAAGTGGTACGGGAAACCCTGACGCAGCTGCAAACAGCCCAGGCCGCGCTCCCCTACTCAGCAGAATTTACGCACGCTTAAATAGGCGTGTTTTGAAGAACCGGACTTAGCGTCCGGTTTTTTTATGCCTGCAATTCAATTAGTTAGCGCCAAGACGCGGAACACAAACATTCTTATTCCGATTAATTTTCATTTATTATTCAATAACTTAGGTTTGACACTAGCGTTTTCGCCGCTCAAACTCCGCCCTATACACAGCTATTACAGGGCAGGACCCCAGTCATGAAAGGCGACATCTCAGTCATCCAGCAACTCAACAAAATCCTTGCCAATGAACTGGTCGCGATCAATCAGTACTTTCTGCATGCACGCATGTATGACGATTGGGGCCTGGAAAAGCTCGGTAAGCGTGAGTACAAAGAATCGATCAAGGCGATGAAGGACGCAGACGCGCTGATCAAGCGCATCCTGTTCCTGGAAGGCCTGCCGAACGTGCAGGACCTGGGCAAGCTGAACATCGGCGAGCACACCCAGGAAATGATCAGCAGCGACCTGAAGTTCGAACAGAAGAGCCACAGCGACCTCAAGGCCGCCATTGCTCACTGCGAAACCAAGGGCGACTTCGGCAGCCGTGAACTGCTGGAAGATATCCTGGAAGACCAGGAAGAACACATCGACTGGCTGGAAACCCAGCTGGGCCTGATCGACAAAGTCAGCCTGGAAAACTACCTGCAATCGCAGATGGGTGAATAACCCGTAGTTCTACCGGGTACAAAAAAGCCCCGCTCTCTTTCGAGAAGCGGGGCTTTTTATTGCAGGCCGACTCTACACAGGATCAAGCGTCAGTCTTAGCTGCCGCGTTTACCGCTGCTTCTTTGATCAACGCTTGCAACGAACCATCCGCAGCCATCTCAGTGATGATGTCGCTGCCGCCGACCAGCTCACCCGCTACCCACAGTTGTGGGAAGGTTGGCCAGTTGGCGTACTTCGGCAGGTTGGCGCGGATTTCAGGGTTTTGCAGGATATCCACGTAAGCGAACTTCTCGCCACACGCCATGATGGCCTGGGAAGCCTTCGCGGAGAAACCGCACTGAGGAGCGTTTGGCGCGCCCTTCATGTAAAGCAGAATGGTGTTGTTGGCAATCTGCTCTTTGATCGTTTCGATGATATCCATGGAACACCTCGGCTGGAACTTTGCGACTCACAGGTCGGCACGGTGGCGCATTGTAACGCAAAATTCCAGCCCGGTGGTCGGGCTCCTTAGGCAGCGGCTACCTGCACCGGCACGCCGTTCAACGCGGCGTTGCCGGATAACTCGTCCAACTGCCGCTCGTCGGTGAGGTCATTGGCACTCGCCCCCGGCTGCCCGCTGGCAATCGTCATCTGCACGCCCGGGCGCCCGTGGCCCCAGCCATGAGGCAGGCTGACCACGCCGCGCATCATGTCCAGGCTGGCCACCACTTCCACTTCGATCATGCCGATGCGCGAGCTCACGCGCACGCGCTGCCCATCACTCAACTGCCGGCTGGCCAGGTCATCGGGGTGCATATGCAGCTGATGGCGCGGCTTGCCCTTCACCAGGCGGTGATAGTTATGCATCCACGAGTTGTTGCTGCGCACATGGCGGCGGCCGATCAGCAGCAGCTCATCCACCTCAGGCCCAGGTTGCGAGGCGAAGCGCGCCAAGTCAGCGAGTATGACTGCAGGCGCCGCCTGCACCTGGCCGCTGACGGTTTTCATGCGCGCGGCAAGGTTGGGCTTAAGCGGGCCCAAGTCCACGCCATGGGGATGATCCGCCAGCATTGCCACCGACAATTTGTGATCAGAGGCATCACCGTAAGCCCCCGCGCGCAACCCGAAGTCGATCATCTGCGCCGGTGCCATGGTCGGTTTAAGCGCCACGCCCGTCTGCGCCGCAAAGGCCTTGGCCAGGCCGACAAAGATCTCCCAGTCGTGCAGCGCGCCCGCAGGCTTAGGCAGGATCGCGCGGTTGAAGCGGGTGACGTTACGCACGGCGAACATATTGAAGGTGGTGTCGTAGTGGTCGTTTTCCAGCGCCGACGTGGACGGCAGGATCAGGTCGGCGTAGCGCGTGGTCTCGTTGATATAGAGGTCGATGCTGACCATGAACTCCAATCCGTCCAAGGCTTGTTCCAACTGCCGACCATTAGGCGTCGACAACACCGGGTTGCCGGCCACAGTCACCAAGGCGCGGATCTGCCCTTCGCCTTCGGTGAGCATTTCTTCCGCCAAGGCTGACACCGGCAACTCGCCGCCATATTCCGGGCGCCCGGACACACGACTCTGCCAGCGATTGAAATGCCCGCCTCCGGTGGAGGCCACCAGATCCACCGCCGGGCTGGTGCACAGTGCACCGCCCACTCGGTCGAGGTTACCCGTCACCAGGTTGATCAGTTGCACCAGCCAATGACACAAGGTGCCAAACGCCTGGGTCGATACGCCCATGCGCCCGTAACACACGGCCTTGTCCGCCGCAGCAAAGTCCCGCGCCAACTGGCGGATCTGCTCGGCAGGCACTGCACATTGGCGGCTCATGGCCTCAGCGGTGAACCCGGCGATCGCGCGGCGCACGTCCTCAAGGCCTTCAACCGGCAAATGGCTCTCACGCGTCAGGTTCTCGGTAAACAAGGTGTTGAGCAGCCCGAACAGCAGCGCCGCATCGCCACCGGGCCGCACGAACAGATGCTGATCAGCTATCGCCGCCGTTTCGCTGCGCCGTGGATCGACCACCACCACTTTGCCGCCCCGCGCCTGGATGGCCTTGAGGCGCTTCTCCACATCGGGCACGGTCATGATGCTGCCGTTGGACGCCAGCGGGTTGCCGCCCAGGATCAGCATGAAGTCGGTGTGATCGATATCCGGGATCGGCAGCAACAGGCCGTGGCCGTACATCAAGTGGCTGGTGAGGTGATGGGGCAACTGGTCCACCGAGGTCGCGGAAAACCGATTGCGTGTCTTGAGCTGGCCAAGGAAGTAATTGCTGTGGGTCATCAGCCCATAGTTGTGCACACTGGGATTGCCTTGGTACACCGCCACCGCGTTTTGCCCATGGCGGGCCTGAATGCCCGCCAGCCGCTCGGCGACCAGCGTGAAAGCCTCATCCCACGGGATCGGCTGCCATTCACTGCCCACCCGCAACATGGGCTGGTGCAGGCGGTCCGGGTCATTCTGGATATCCTGCAGCGCCACGGCCTTGGGGCAGATGTGCCCACGGCTGAAGGTATCCAATGGGTCGCCCTTGATCGAGGTGATCGCCAGGCTGCCGTCGTCGGCCTGGGTGGTTTCCAGGGTGAGGCCGCAGATGGCTTCACACAGATGGCAGGCACGGTGGTGGAGAGTCTTGGTCATGGCCAGTCTCTTTATTGGGCTTTGGCATCACTATGGGCCGCGACTGGTGCGGGTGCCAGCAACGTCAGTGCTGTGAATCGACAAGCATCAGGCCAGGACATGGCTAAGCGTGAGCAAATGTTTCAGAAACCTTCGAACAGCCGCTGAAACCGACGTAGCCTGGCCTGAGCCCGCCTCCACAGATTGCAAAAGGTCTCGGCGCCAGTGTACAAATGGGCCGCTGCTGTCAGGAATCAGTCTTCAAAAGCGCTCTCGCGCCCTGCATGAACACCCTTAAAAACCGTAGCCCTATTGGTAAGACGCGACATTTAATTATAAGATCGCGCCTTCCCCTATTTCGTCGCCCCGTGCGGCTTTCGCCGCAGGTCTCGCCCGTTGTCACAATAAACAAGGCTTTGAGTATCTGCGGTCTGTTGCAAAAAGGTAGTTAATGATGAGCGCAAGGCACTTTCTCTCCCTGATGGATTGCACGCCCGAAGAGCTGGTCAGCGTGATCCGTCGAGGCATTGAGCTTAAAGACCTGCGTAACCGCGGCGTACTGTTTGAGCCTTTGAAAAACCGTGTACTCGGGATGATTTTCGAGAAGTCGTCGACGCGCACCCGCGTGTCGTTCGAAGCCGGCATGATCCAGCTGGGTGGCCAAGCCATCTTCCTGTCCTCGCGCGACACCCAACTGGGCCGTGGCGAGCCGATCGCAGACAGCGCCCGCGTAATGTCGCGCATGCTCGATGCGGTCATGATCCGTACCTTTGCCCACAGCACCGTGACCGAATTTTCCGAGAACTCCCGGGTTCCGGTGATCAACGGCCTGTCCGATGACCTGCACCCCTGCCAGTTGCTGGCCGACATGCAAACCTTTCTTGAGCACCGTGGCTCGATCCAAGGCAAGACCGTGGCCTGGATCGGCGACGGCAACAACATGTGCAACAGCTATATAGAAGCGGCGATCCAGTTCGACTTCCACCTGCGCGTTGCGTGCCCGGAAGGCTACGAGCCTGATGCGCGCTTCCTGGAACAGGCCGGCGACCGAGTCACCGTGGTGCGCGACCCGCGTGACGCGGCGGTCGGCGCGCACCTGGTGAGCACCGACGTCTGGACCTCCATGGGCCAGGAAGAAGAAACCGCCAAGCGCCTGGCCTTGTTCGCGCCATTCCAAGTGACCCGCGCCCTGCTCGACCTGGCCGCGCCGGACGTGCTGTTCATGCACTGCCTGCCTGCCCACCGTGGCGAGGAAATCAGCCTAGACCTGCTCGACGATGAGCGCTCGGTGGCCTGGGACCAAGCCGAAAACCGCCTGCACGCGCAAAAGGCACTGCTCGAATTCCTCGTCCCGCCGTCGTACCACCACGCATGAGCCAGCCATTACTGCTGAACCTGCGCAATCTGGCATGCGGCTATCAAGATCAACGCGTGGTGCAGAACCTCAACCTGCACCTCAACGCTGGCGACATCGGCTGCCTGCTCGGCTCCTCAGGTTGCGGTAAAACCACCACTTTGCGCGCGATTGCCGGGTTTGAACCGGTGCACGAAGGTGAAATCAGCCTGGCCGGGGAAGTGATCTCCAGCGCTGGGTTCACGCTCGCGCCGGAGAAACGCCGGATCGGCATGGTGTTCCAGGACTACGCTCTGTTCCCACACCTGAGCGTGGCCGACAACATCGCTTTCGGCATTCGCAAGCACCCGCAAAAAGACCGCGTGGTCGCCGAATTGCTGGAGTTGGTCAACCTGAAGAACCTGGGCAAGCGTTTCCCCCACGAGCTTTCCGGTGGTCAGCAACAACGCGTCGCCCTCGCCCGCGCCCTGGCGCCGGAACCGCAACTGTTGTTGCTGGATGAGCCGTTCTCCAACCTCGACGGTGAACTGCGGCGCAAACTCAGCCACGAGGTGCGCGACATTCTCAAGGCGCGCGGCACCAGTGCGATTCTGGTCACCCACGACCAGGAAGAAGCCTTCGCTGTGAGTGACCACGTAGGGGTGTTCAAAGAAGGCCGTCTTGAGCAATGGGACACGCCCTACAACCTCTATCACGAACCGCAAACGCCGTACGTCGCCAGCTTTATCGGCCAGGGTTATTTCATCCGTGGCCAACTGAGTTCGCCGGAGTCGGTCAGCACCGAACTGGGCGACCTGCGCGGCAATCGTGCCTACACCTGGCCCACCGGTGGCGCGGTGGATGTGCTGCTGCGCCCGGATGACATCGTGTACGCGCCGGACAGCGCACTGAAAGCGCGGATCGTCGGCAAGACCTTCCTCGGCGCCTCGACCTTGTACCGCCTGCAACTGCCGACCGGTGCACAGCTGGAGTCGATTTTCCCCAGCCATGCTGATCATCAGGTCGGTGCCGATGTGGGGATTCGTGTGGCGGCTGAACACTTGGTGTTGTTTCAGGCCTCGGGCAGCGTTGCGGCGCAGGTTTCTAAATCCGACTCCGGCGTACGCCGTTACAGCCCCGCTAGCTGAGCCACTGACGAAACCAGATCAAAATGTGGGAGCGGGCTTGCTCGCGAATGCGGGTCAGCCAGCTCGTGTGTAACTGCCCCACCGCCTTCGCGAGCAAGCCCGCTCCCACAATATTGACCGAGTTTAGCTGCCAGCACCGTGGCGCTCTGTTTTTCTGTGGGAGCTGGCTTGCCTGCGATGCAGGCACCTCGGTGTATCAGGCATAACCAGGTGATGCCATCGCAAGCAAGCCAGCTCCCACATTAGATCTCGTCGCATTCAAAATGCGAGTTTCACACCCGACCAATCGGCGCAAATTTAGCCTGCGTATGCTCAGCCAGCACCGCCGCCGGCAGTTCAACTTCCAACCCCCTCCTCCCGGCACTCACAAAAATGGTCGCGAACGGTTGCGCCGTCTCGTCGATAAACGTGCGCAAACGCTTCTTTTGCCCCAGCGGGCTGATACCGCCCAACAGGTAACCGGTGGAGCGCTGCGCCGCTGCGGGATCAGCCATCTCGACTTTTTTCACCCCGGCCGCATGGGCCAGCGCTTTTAAATCCAGACTTCCGACGACCGGCACCACTGCCACCAACAATTCGCCCTTCTCACTGCTGGCCAGCAAGGTCTTGAACACCTGCGCTGGGTCGAGCCCCAACTTTTCCGCGGCCTCCAAGCCATAGGACGCTGCCTTGGGGTCATGTTCGTAACTGTGGATATGATGTTCGGCGCGAACTTTTTTCAACAGGTCCAGTGCGGGGGTCATGGCTACTCCGGGCGTGGCAAACAGAGGGCCAATTCTAGGCCAAGCCCAAGCAAAACGCTCTAGTGCGCGCCTCGCGCAACGCGTGCAGGTTGAGGCAAGCGTGATCATTCATGAGACTAATAGTTTGAAAATGACCGCCGGTTCACTTTCGACCTTTGACAGCCGTCATTCTTGTCTATATTTTTTCGTTTCCGAATACTGTAGGAATAGCACCTGCGGTACTCCAGCAGTAAGCCGTGTCTTGGATGGGGATCCACGCCACGGTGAAAATCGCGCAACAGCCCGTTGAGGCTGCGCGCCAAACAAGAACAACAATCGAGGTTTTCCATGACAACTGCTCTTCAACAGCCTTCACTTTCGAGCCAATGCATGGCCGAATTCCTGGGGACTGCGCTTCTGATCTTCTTCGGTACAGGATGTGTCGCTGCGCTCAAGGTCGCGGGTGCCAGCTTTGGGCTGTGGGAAATCAGTATCATCTGGGGGATCGGCGTGAGCATGGCGATCTACCTGAGCGCCGGTATTTCCGGGGCTCACCTCAACCCGGCGGTGAGTATCGCCCTGTGCATCTTTGCCGATTTCGACAAGCGCAAACTGCCGTTCTATATCCTCGCCCAAGTCGCCGGCGCCTTCTGCTCCGCCGCGCTGGTGTACACGCTGTACAGCAACCTCTTTTTCGATTACGAACAAACCCACCATATGGTGCGCGGCTCCCAGGCCAGCCTGGAGTTAGCGTCGGTGTTCTCCACCTACCCCCATGCCCTGCTGAGCACAGCCCAGGCGTTCTTGGTGGAAATGGTCATCACCGCCATCTTGATGGGCGTGATCATGGCCCTCACCGACGATAACAATGGCCTGCCACGCGGCCCGTTGGCCCCGCTGCTGATTGGCCTGTTGATCGCCGTGATCGGCAGCGCCATGGGCCCGCTGACCGGCTTTGCGATGAACCCGGCACGGGATTTTGGACCCAAGCTGATGACCTTTTTCGCTGGCTGGGGTGAAATGGCCTTTACCGGCGGTCGCGATATTCCTTACTTCCTGATTCCGATTTTCGCGCCGATTGTCGGTGCGTGCCTTGGTGCCGCGGCCTATCGCGGGCTGATTGCCCGTCATCTTCCGAGCGCCGCACCTGCTATAGATGAAACACCTGACACGGCTGTCAACGGCAAGACGCGTATTTCCTGATAGCGCCGGCCTGGTCCGCACTGCCCCTTTGCGGCCCAGGCTGATTCCTTACTTCCTTATTTTTCGTCTAAGGCAATCGACATGACCGACATTCAGAATAAGAACTACATCATTGCCCTTGATCAGGGCACCACCAGTTCGCGGGCGATCATTTTTGACCGTGACGCCAACGTGGTCTGCACCGCGCAGCGCGAATTCACCCAGCATTACCCGCAAGCCGGCTGGGTCGAACATGACCCGATGGAAATTTTCGCCACCCAGAGCGCGGTGATGGTCGAGGCCCTGGCACAAGCCGGCCTGCACCATGACCAGGTCGCCGCCATCGGTATCACCAACCAGCGTGAAACCACCGTGGTTTGGGACAAAATCACCGGCCGCCCGATCTACAACGCGATCGTCTGGCAGTGCCGCCGCAGCACCGAGATCTGCCAGCAGCTCAAGCGCGACGGCCACGAGCAATACATCAACGACACCACCGGCCTGGTCACCGACCCGTACTTCTCTGGCACCAAGCTCAAGTGGATCCTCGACAACGTCGAAGGCAGCCGCGAGCGTGCACGCAATGGCGAGCTGCTGTTCGGCACCATCGACAGCTGGCTGATCTGGAAATTTACCGGCGGCAAAACCCACGTCACCGACTACACCAATGCCTCGCGCACCATGCTCTTCAACATCCACACGCTGGAGTGGGATGCGAAGATGCTGGAGATTCTCGACGTACCGCGCGAAATGCTGCCAGAAGTGAAGTCCTCCTCGGAAATCTACGGCCGCACCAAAAGCGGCATCGCTATCGGCGGCATCGCCGGTGACCAGCAAGCGGCGCTGTTCGGCCAAATGTGCGTAGAAGCCGGTCAGGCCAAGAACACTTACGGCACCGGCTGCTTCCTGCTGATGAACACCGGCGACAAAGCGGTCAAATCCAAACACGGCATGCTGACGACCATCGCTTGCGGCCCACGCGGCGAAGTGGCCTACGCCCTGGAAGGCGCCGTGTTCAACGGTGGCTCCACTGTGCAGTGGCTGCGTGACGAGCTGAAGATCATCGCCGACGCCACCGACACTGAATACTTCGCCGGCAAGGTCAAGGACAGCAACGGTGTGTACCTGGTGCCCGCCTTCACCGGCCTAGGCGCTCCGTATTGGGACCCGTATGCCCGTGGCGCGCTGTTCGGCCTGACCCGTGGCGTACGCGTGGATCACATTATTCGTGCAGCCCTGGAGTCGATTGCCTTCCAGACTCGCGACGTATTGGACGCCATGCAACAGGACTCGGGCGAACGCCTCAAAGCCCTGCGCGTGGACGGCGGCGCGGTCGCCAACAACTTCCTGATGCAGTTCCAGGCCGACATCCTCGGCACCCAGGTCGAGCGCCCGCAAATGCGCGAGACCACCGCACTCGGCGCGGCTTACCTGGCAGGCCTGGCCTGTGGTTTCTGGGGCAGCCTGGACGAATTGCGCGGCAAGGCGGTGATCGAGCGCGAATTCGAACCTACGCTGGATGAAGCCACCAAAGAGAAACTCTATGCCGGCTGGCAGAAAGCGGTGAGCCGCACCCGAGATTGGGAACCGCACGAAGGCGCTGAATAAGCCAAGCGCCGGACCCACATAGGGTTGTAACTGGCGGGGAGCCGCTTGCTGCGTCATCATGGGCCACTTTTGTACGGCAGCCCAAAGGACGCCCCATGAATCTGCCTCCCCGCCAGCAACAAATCCTCGAACTGGTCCGCGAACGCGGCTACGTCAGTATCGAGGAGATGGCGCAGCTATTCGTTGTCACCCCGCAAACCATCCGCCGCGATATCAATCAGCTGGCGGACGCCAATCTGCTGCGCCGCTACCACGGCGGCGCGGCCTATGACTCCAGTGTCGAGA
Organism: Pseudomonas sp. ArH3a; assembly: GCF_022648765.1. NCBI lineage: Bacteria > Pseudomonadati > Pseudomonadota > Gammaproteobacteria > Pseudomonadales > Pseudomonadaceae > Pseudomonas > Pseudomonas sp. ArH3a. Next base: position 1,660,991 of record NZ_CP080330.1, on the reverse strand, counting down.
ACACCGCGTACGCCATGCGTGCCGACCAGATGCGCGATGAGAAACAACGCATCGGCGAAGCCATTGCCGCGCAAATCCCTGATCACGCCTCGCTGTTTATCAATATCGGCACCACCACCGAGTCCATCGCGCGCGCGTTGCTTAACCACAATCACCTGAAAATCATCACCAACAACCTCAACGTCGCCACCATGCTCAGTGCCAAGGACGACTTCGATGTGCTGTTGACCGGCGGTAACGTGCGCCGTGATGGCGGTGTGGTCGGCCAGGCGAGTGTCGACTTTATCAACCAGTTCAAGGTCGACTTTGCGCTGGTGGGCATCAGCGGTATCGATGAAGACGGCAGTTTGCTCGACTTTGATTATCAGGAAGTGCGGGTTTCCCAGGCGATTATTGCCAATGCGCGCAAAGTGATCCTGGCGGCGGACTCAAGCAAATTCGGGCGCAATGCCATGATTCGCTTGGGGCCGATCAGTCTGGTGGACTGTTTAGTGACGGATCAGCAGCCGGTGCCGGCGCTGGTGCAGTTGTTGAATGAGCATAAGGTCAGGCTGGAAGTAGTTTAGCGCCTGCTCCGCCGCCATCGCGGGCAAGCCCGCTCCCACATTTGACCGAGTTCCCACATTGGAATGGTTTCAACTGTGGGAGCCGGGCTTGCCCGCGATGGCGATGGACCCGACACCACATTTCTAGCGCCTTTCCCAGGCTCATGTTCACAAATTTTCCTTTTCCCGCCCTTCGATGAGTTTTTTCAATCGAAGTCGGGTGGCTGTGCGCGCGTTTATCAGCTACCATTTTCGCAAATGAACATTAATGTTCGAATTCCAAGACGAAAAATTCGCGAGGCCTGCCGATGAACCCTTCCACCTTGCCTGCCCCACCGCTTGCCGAAGTCTATGACGTTGCCGTAATCGGTGGCGGGATCAATGGCGTCGGCATTGCAGCAGACGCAGCCGGGCGCGGTTTGTCGGTATTCCTTTGCGAAAAGGACGATCTGGCCAGCCACACCTCTTCCGCCAGCAGCAAGCTGATCCACGGCGGCCTGCGTTACCTCGAACATTACGAATTCCGCCTGGTGCGCGAAGCCCTGGCCGAACGTGAAGTGCTGCTGGCCAAGGCCCCGCACATCGTCAAGCAGATGCGCTTCGTGTTGCCACACCGCCCGCACCTGCGCCCGGCGTGGATGATCCGCGCCGGCTTGTTCCTGTATGACCACTTGGGCAAGCGCGAAAAACTCGCCGGCTCCAAAAGCCTCAAGTTCGGCCCCGACAGCCCGCTGAAAAGCGAAATCACCAAAGGCTTCGAATACTCCGACTGCTGGGTCGACGACGCCCGCCTGGTGGTACTCAACGCCATGGCCGCCCGCGAAAAAGGTGCGCATATCCACACCCAGACCCGTTGCGTCAGCGCGCACCGCAGCAACGGCATGTGGGAAATGAACATGGAACGCGCCGATGGCAGTCTGTTCTCGATCCGCGCCCGGGCACTGGTGAACGCGGCCGGCCCATGGGTCGCCAAGTTCATCAAGGAAGACCTGAAGCTGGATTCGCCTTACGGCATCCGCCTGATCCAGGGCAGCCACCTGATCGTGCCGAAACTGTACGAAGGCGCCCACGCGCACATCCTGCAGAACGAAGACCAGCGCATCGTCTTCACCATTCCGTACCTGAACCACCTGACCATCATCGGCACCACCGACCGCGAATACACCGGCGACCCGGCCAAAGTGGCGATTACCCAGGGTGAAACCGACTACATGCTCCAAGTGGTCAATGCCCACTTCAAGAAGCAACTGAGCCGTGACGACATCGTCCACACCTATTCCGGCGTGCGCCCACTGTGCAACGACGAATCGGACAACCCGTCGGCCATCACTCGCGATTACACCCTGTCGCTGTCGGGTGGCACGGGCGAGGCGCCAATCCTGTCGGTGTTCGGCGGCAAGCTGACCACCTACCGCAAACTCGCCGAGTCGGCGATGGCCCAACTGGCCCCGTACTTCACGCAGATGCGCCCAAGCTGGACGGCAAAAGCCAGCCTGCCTGGCGGTGAAAACATGACCACGCCAGAAGCATTGGCCGAAGCCATCCGCGCCAAGTTCGACTGGGTGCCAAGCGAGATCGCCCGCCGCTGGTCCACCACCTACGGCAGCCGCACCTGGCGCCTGCTGGAAGGCGTGCAATCGCTGGCTGATTTGGGCGACCACCTCGGTGGCGGCCTGTACACCCGCGAAGTCGATTACCTGTGTACCGAAGAGTGGGCGACGCAACCGCAGGACGTGCTGTGGCGCCGTACCAAACTTGGCCTGTTCACCACCCCAGAGGAACAGGACAACGTGCAGCGTTACCTGTCCAAGGTTGAGCAGAACCGCGCAAAGATTGAAGCGGCCTGACAGTCAAGCCTCACAAAAAGCCCCTGCACCGTAAGGTTCAGGGGCTTTTTTTATAGCGCTCCCGCTATTCGGTTTTCCGAACGGCATACCCCGCCCTATTCGGTTTGCCGGACCTTCTAGTCACAACTCTTCCACAACAAAAAGTTAATCTCTTTATAAATCAAATAGATAACCTTTTATTCCAGGTATGGCACGACTCATGCTCTACACTCCCTGACGATTGCTTGCGACGCTTCAGGAGCCGTCACGGGCATTCGCTGTACAAAAGAGAGCCGTTTAGCCGGCTTCATAAAAAAAACAAATGTCGAGGAAGTATTGATGCGCATCGTTCCCCATATCTTGGGCGCAGCTATCGCTGCTGCTCTGATCAGCACTCCAGTTTTCGCCGCCGAACTCACCGGCACACTGAAGAAAATCAACGACTCCGGCACCATCACTCTCGCTCACCGCGACAGCTCCATTCCGTTTTCCTACATCGCGGATGCCTCGGGCAAACCCGTGGGCTACTCCCACGACGTTCAGTTGGCTGTCATTGAAGCCCTGAAAAAAGACCTGAACAAACCCGACCTGAAGACCAAGTACAACCTGGTCACCTCGCAAACCCGTATCCCGCTGATCCAGAACGGCACCGCGGACCTCGAGTGCGGCTCCACCACCAACAACGCCGAACGCGCCCAGCAAGTTGATTTCACCGTCAACATCTTCGAAATCGGCACCCGTCTGCTGGTCAAGAAAGACAAGGATGGCAAGCCGTCCTACGCTGACTTCGCCGACCTGAAAGGCAAAAACGTCGTGACCACCGCCGGCACCACGTCCGAGCGCATCATCAAAGCGATGAACGCCGACAAGCAGATGGGCATGAACGTCATCTCCGCCAAAGACCACGGCGAATCCTTCCAGATGCTGGAAAGCGGCCGCGCCGTCGCCTTCATGATGGACGACGCCCTGCTGGCCGGTGAAGAAGCCAAGGCCAAGAAGCCGGACGACTGGGTCATCACCGGTACTCCACAGTCCTTCGAAGCCTACGCGTGCATGGTTCGCAAAGGCGACCCAGACTTCAAGAAAGCCGTGGATGACGCCATCGTCGCCCTGTACAAGTCCGGCGAGATCAACAAGATCTACAGCAAATGGTTTGAGAGCCCGATTCCACCAAAAGGCCTGAACCTGAACTTCCCGATGAGCGAAAAGGTTAAGGAGCTGATCGCTAACCCAAGCGACAAACCAGCGCCTGATGTAAAAATCTGATACCTGACTAAGCTTATGTCCTGAGGGAGCCAACCCTCCCTCAGGCGTCTGTTACTACCTGCTGGCTTTAATTTTGGAACACTCGACCTGGCGGTTTTCGAGCCGATCGCGTGTGCCCGGCGTTCAACGCCAGGCGGGAAAGGATCTCCCCAGGCAGGTGCTTGTACATTGATCGATCTTGAGGGGAGACCCTAATGAATTACAACTGGGACTGGGGCGTGTTCTTCAAGTCCACTGGCGTGGGCAGCGAGACTTATCTCGACTGGTACATCGCCGGTTTGGGCTGGACCATTGCCATCGCTGTCGTGGCATGGATTATCGCCTTGTTGCTGGGGTCCATTCTGGGCGTCATGCGCACCGTGCCAAACCGCATCGTATCGGGCATCGCGACCTGCTATGTGGAACTGTTTCGTAACGTGCCGCTGCTGGTTCAGCTGTTTATCTGGTACTTCCTGATACCCGATCTGCTGCCGCAAAACCTGCAGGACTGGTACAAACAAGACCTCAACCCCACCACTTCGGCCTACCTGAGCGTTGTCGTGTGCCTGGGCCTGTTCACCGCCGCCCGTGTGTGCGAACAAGTGCGTACCGGTATCCAGGCGCTGCCACGTGGCCAGGAATCGGCGGCACGCGCCATGGGTTTCAAGCTGCCGCAGATCTACTGGAATGTGCTGCTGCCCCAGGCCTACCGCATCATTATTCCGCCGCTTACCTCGGAATTCCTCAACGTGTTCAAGAACTCCTCTGTGGCGTCCTTGATCGGCTTGATGGAGTTGCTGGCGCAAACCAAACAGACCGCCGAGTTCTCGGCCAACCTGTTTGAAGCCTTCACCCTGGCCACACTGATCTATTTCACCCTGAACATGAGCCTGATGTTGCTGATGCGCGTGGTCGAGAAGAAAGTTGCCGTGCCCGGCCTGATCTCTGTGGGGGGTAAATAATGGAACTCGATTTCAGCGGTATCATCCCCGCCATTCCCGGCCTGTGGAACGGCATGGTCATGACCTTGCAGTTGATGGTCATGGGCGTGGTCGGCGGCATCGCGCTGGGTACGATCCTCGCGCTGATGCGCCTGTCGTCCAGCAAACTCATGTCGCGCCTGGCCGGCGCTTATGTGAACTACTTCCGTTCGATCCCGCTGCTGCTGGTGATCACCTGGTTCTACCTGGCGGTGCCGTTCGTGCTGCGCTGGATCACCGGCGAAGACACTCCGATCGGTGCGTTCGCATCCTGCGTCGTGGCCTTCATGATGTTCGAAGCCGCGTACTTCTGTGAGATCGTGCGGGCCGGCGTGCAGTCGATCCCCAAGGGCCAGATGGCCGCCGCACAAGCGATGGGCATGACCTATAGCCAGACCATGCGTCTGATCATCCTGCCCCAGGCGTTCCGCAAGATGACCCCGTTGCTGCTGCAACAGTCGATCATCCTGTTCCAGGACACCTCGCTGGTTTACACCGTGGGCCTCGTGGACTTCCTCAACTCCGCCCGCTCCAACGGCGACATCATTGGCCGCTCCAATGAGTTCCTGATCTTCGCCGGTGTCGTCTACTTCATCATCAGCTTTTCCGCCTCGCTGCTGGTCAAGCGTATGCAAAAAAGGTTTGCCGTATGATCTCTATCAAGAATATCAACAAGTGGTATGGCGACTTCCAGGTGCTGACCGATTGCAGCACCGAGGTTAAAAAAGGCGAAGTGATCGTGGTGTGCGGGCCGTCTGGCTCGGGTAAATCCACCTTGATCAAGTGCGTCAACGCGCTGGAACCGTTCCAGAAAGGCGACGTGGTGGTGGATGGCACGTCCATCGCCGACCCGAAGACCAACCTGCCGAAACTGCGCTCGCGCGTGGGCATGGTGTTCCAGCACTTCGAACTGTTCCCGCACCTGACCATCACCGAAAACCTGACCATCGCGCAGATCAAGGTGCTCGGCCGCAGCAAGGAAGAAGCCACCAAGAAAGGCCTGCAACTGCTTGAGCGCGTGGGCCTGTCGGCGCATGCCCACAAGCACCCGGGCCAGCTGTCCGGCGGCCAGCAACAACGGGTGGCGATTGCCCGCGCCCTGGCCATGGACCCGATCGTCATGCTGTTCGACGAACCGACCTCGGCGCTCGACCCGGAAATGGTCAACGAAGTGCTCGACGTGATGGTGCAACTGGCCCAGGAAGGCATGACCATGATGTGCGTGACCCACGAAATGGGCTTCGCCCGCAAAGTGGCCGACCGCGTGATCTTCATGGACGCCGGCAAGATCATCGAAGACTGCCCGAAAGAGGAGTTCTTCGGCGACATCAGCGCCCGCTCCGAACGCGCGCAGCACTTCCTTGAGAAAATCCTGCAGCACTAAGCCCTATATAGCTTCCACTGTGGAAACCGCGCCCATATGGGAGCGGGCCTGTGTGGGAGCTGGCTTGCCTGCGATGGCATCACCTCGGTGCCCCTGTGATACCGAGGCGTCTGCATCGCGGGCAAGCCCGGCTCCCACAAAAGCCAGGCTCCCACACAAACAGGTCCGTGCCAGGGCTGGCAAGCTCTGGTTGACCCAAGGCATCTGTGATGAAATGCGACCCCAACCAATTTCGCGCCGCACCGCCATCACTTGCCGTGAAACCTCGTCTGATTCGCCAACTGTTCCTGCCGCCGTTGATCATCGCCCTGATGATCGGCTTGGGTTATATCGGCTTCTGGGTCAGTGAGTACTATGGCATCCGCACCCTCAGTGACAACGGCGAACGCCAGTTGGAGCTGCACGCGCGCACCGTCGAAAGCGAACTGAGCAAATACACCTACCTGCCCAGCCTCCTGGAATTGGAGTCCAGCGTCTCCACGCTGCTGGCCGACCCGAGCCAGGAAACCCGCAAAACCGTCAACGGTTACCTCGAAGGCCTGAACCGACGCAGTCGCAGCCGGGCTATCTATGTGATGGACACCACCGGCCGGGTGCTGGCCACCAGTAACTGGCGCGATGCCGACAGTTACCAGGGTGAAGACCTGTCCTTCCGCGCCTATTTCCAAAATGCCGTACGCGGCCAGCCGGGGCGCTTCTATGGCATTGGCAGCACCAACGGCGAACCCGGCTACTACCTGGCCCACGGCCTGGAAGAACACGGCAAGATCATCGGTGTTGCCGTGGTCAAGGTGCGCCTCGAAGCCCTTGAGGAACGCTGGCAGCGTGCGCGCCTCGAAGCCTTTGTGAGCGACGAGAACGGCATCATCATCCTCTCCAGCGACCCGGCGCGCCGGCTCAAGGCCGTACGCCCACTGAGCGATGACACCAAGGAACGCCTGGCCCACAGCCTGCAATATTACTGGGCGACGCTGAACGAGCTGGAGCCCCTGGCCCGTGAACGTCTGAATGAAGGCACCGAGAAGCTGACCTTCCTGGCCAACAGTGAAGTGGTCAACGACGACCACGAGGTCAGCTACCTCGCACAAACCCGCCCGCTCTACGACACACCGTGGAATTTCACCCTGCTGACCCCGCTCAATGACCTGCGCCGAGCGGCGATCAACCAGGGCATTCTGGTGGCCGTCGCATTTGGCCTGGTCGCGTTTTTGCTGATCGCTTGGAACGAGCGGCGCAAGGTCATCGCCACCCGCCTCGCCGCACGGGAAGCCTTGCAGGAAGCCAACAGCCAGCTGGAACGCAGAATTGCCGAACGCACCAGCGACCTGCGCGCCAGCAACGAACGACTCAAGGGCCAGATCCGTGAACGGCGCCAGGCCGAAGAAACCCTGCGCCGCGCCCAGGATGAGCTGGTGCAGGCCGGTAAGCTGGCAGCCATCGGCCAGATGTCGACCAGCATCGCCCATGAATTGAACCAGCCACTGGCGGCGCTGCGCACGCTGTCGGGCAACACCGTACGTTTCCTCGAACGTGGCGCCCTCGACACCGCCAGCGCTAACCTCAAGACCATCAACGAACTGATCGACCGCATGGGCCGCATCACCGCCAGCCTGCGCTCCTTTGCCCGGCGCGGCGATGACCAGGGCGAAGCCAACCTCGGTAAAGCCGTGGACGCAACGTTCCAGGTGCTCAGTGCCCGCCTCGACAGCCTGCCGCTGACCGTGCACCGCGACTTCGCCAACGCCCACTTGCAGATCGACCAGACGCGCCTGGAACAGATCCTGGTCAACCTGATCGGCAATGCGCTAGACGCGATGCAGGCCCAACCTGCGCCCGAACTGTGGTTGGATGGCCACGTGTTTGAGGGCAAATACCGCCTGCGCGTGCGTGACAACGGCCATGGTATCGACCCCGAAACGCGCAAACATTTATTCGAACCGTTCTTCACCACCAAACCCGGCGAACAAGGCCTGGGGCTGGGCCTGACCCTTTCCGCCAGCCTCGCGGCGGCCACCGGCGGCAACCTTGCCGTGGAACACCCAGCCAGTGGTGGTACTGCCTTTGTCTTGTGCCTGCCGTTGGTGGGCGCTCAAAAAAGCTGAGTCGACATGAATACAGACACGACAGCCGCAAAAGACGACCTCACCGTTCTAATCGTCGAAGACGACCCCCATGTGCTGCTCGGCTGCCAACAGGCGCTGGCGCTGGAAGACATTCCCAGCGTGGGCGTGGGCAGTGCCGAAGAAGCGCTCAAGCGCATCGGCGAGAACTTCGCCGGCATCGTCATCAGCGATATTCGCCTGCCGGGCATCGATGGCCTGGAACTGCTGACACGCCTCAAGGCCTTGGATAAAAGCCTGCCGGTGGTGCTGATCACCGGGCATGGCGATATCTCGATGGCCGTCGGCGCCATGCGTAACGGTGCCTACGATTTCATGGAGAAACCCTTCTCCCCCGAGCGCCTGGTCGACGTGGCGCGCCGCGCCCTGGAGCAACGCGGGTTGGCGAGAGAAGTGTGGTCTTTACGCCGCCAATTGGCCGAACGCGATTCCTTGGAAGGCCGCATCATCGGCCGCTCGCCGGCCATGCAGAACCTGCGCGAACTGATCGCCAACGTCGCCGACACATCGGCCAACGTGCTGATCGAAGGCGAAACCGGCACCGGCAAGGAATTGGTTGCACGCTGCCTGCATGACTTCAGCCGGCGCCATTCCCACCAGTTCGTCGCCTTGAACTGCGGCGGCCTGCCGGAGAACCTATTCGAAAGCGAGATATTCGGCCACGAAGCCAACGCCTTTACCGGCGCCGGCAAGCGGCGCATCGGCAAAATAGAGCATGCCCACGAGGGCACGCTGTTTCTCGATGAAGTGGAAAGCATGCCGATCAACCTGCAGATCAAATTGCTGCGGGTGTTGCAGGAACGCACCCTCGAACGCCTGGGCTCGAACCAGAGCGTGGCGGTGGATTGCCGGGTGATCGCCGCCACCAAATCCGACCTCGACGAGCTGAGCCGCGCCAGCCAATTTCGCAGCGACCTTTACTACCGCCTCAACGTGGTAACCCTGGAACTGCCGCCCCTGCGCGAGCGCCGCGAAGACATCCTGCAATTATTCGAACACTTCCTGCAGCAGTCCTCTTTGCGTTTCGACCGCACCGCGCCGGAGCTGGACAACCAGACCGTTTCAACGCTGATGAGCCATGACTGGCCAGGCAACGTGCGTGAACTGCGCAACGTGGCCGAGCGCTTCGCCTTGGGCTTGCCGGCCTTCAAGAAAACCGGCAACGGCACCGTCAACCATGGCCTGGCCTTTACTGAAGCCGTGGAAGCCTTCGAGCGCAACCTGCTGGTGGATGCCCTGCAACGCAGCGGTGGCAACCTGACCCAGGCCAGCCAGGAACTGGGCATGGCCAAGACCACCCTGTTCGACAAGGTCAAAAAATATGGGTTGAGTCACTGATGGATCTACTCCTGAAGGCCGCCATTGGCGCGGCAGTGGTGCTGATCTTGGCGGCGTTGGCCAAGACCAAAAACTATTACATCGCAGGGTTAGTACCGTTGTTTCCGACCTTTGCGTTGATTGCGCATTACATCGTCGGTAAGGGCCGTTCGGTGGAGGATTTGAAGACCACCATCGTGTTTGGGATGTGGTCGATCATTCCGTATTTTGTGTATTTGGCGACGTTGTATGTGATGGTCGACCGGATGCGCCTGGAAGCCTCACTCGCCGTGGCGGCGGTGGCGTGGTTGATGGCGGCGACGGTGTTGGTGAGTGTGTGGGTGCGCTTCCATACCTGATGTGGTTATCGCGGGGTCGCTGGGTACATATCCGTTATTTGGGTGATGGCTGATATGGGTTCCGCTCTTACAGCGGCTCACTTTTGAAAAGCGCAAAAGTAAGCAAAACGCTCTTGCCCCACCACTCGGCACCTCGCCTCCGGCTCGGTGTGCCCTCACTCCGGCTTTGGAGCGGGGGCCGCCGCCATGGGCCATCCTTGGCCCATCGCGGCTAAACCGGCGTCCTGCCGGTTTACCCCCGCTCCAAAGCCTGCGTTCGGCCAGCGTGGTTTAACGGGGCGCCTAAGATCAAAATCAAAAGCAGATCAAGATCAACAGCAAGAGCACGGCGGCCTAGTAGCCGACCTGAGTGGTTAGATCAAAAGCACGGCCGAGGCGGCCTGACAGCCGACCTGATCTTGGAGGCTGAAACTCAATCAAATGTGGGAGCTGGCTTGCCTGCGATGCAGACACCTCGGTCTATCAAGTACACCGAGTTGATGCCATCGCAGGCAAGCCAGCTCCCACAGAAAAGCAGAGCACTGCGGTGCTGGCAGCCGAACTCGCTCCCACATTGGGATCTCATTACATCAGCTAGATAGGGTGGTGCTCTGCTTTTGCTTCAACCACTCAGGTCGGCTACTAGGCCGCCGTGCTCTTGCTGTTGATCTTGATCTGAGGCGCCCCGTTAAACCACGCTGGCCGCACGCAGGCTTGAATCCGTGGGTAACCCGGCAGGACGCCGGGTTAGCCGCGATGGGCCAAGGATGGCCCATGGCGGCGGCCCACGGATTCAAGCCTGCGTGCGGGCATGCCGAGCCTAAGCGAGGCACCGAGTGGTGGGGCAAGAGCCCTTTTGGTTACTTTTGGGGCTCTTTTCCAAAAGTGACCCGCTGTAAGAGCGGAACCCTAGGTAGCCGTTACCGCTGCAACGGATATGTACCCATATCTACCCAACCCCGAGTTGCGTAGAAACCTATGGCTATCGCAGGCAAGCCAGCTCCCACATTTAGAACAATGATGGGATGCCTGGAAAATCAGCGCACGATCTTGTCGACCTGAATCCCCAACTTCTTCAACCGATACCAAAAGCTCCTCTCGGAAATCCCGATCTTAGCCGCAGCCGCCGCCTGCACGCCGTTGCTCTCATTCAACGCCGCCAGAATGTAGGTTTTCTCGACTTCTGCCAGCGCCGCGTCCAGGTCCGCAGGCACGCTCGGGTTGTCACCCAGCAGCGCCGTAACGCCATCTCCAGCAGGCCTGGACGCAAACAGATACGCCGGCAGGTCAATGTCTTCGATCACAGGCGATGCCGCCACAATGGTCGCGCGCTCCACACAGTTCTGCAGTTCACGAATGTTCCCCGGCCAGCTGTAGGCCGCCATGGCCTGCAACGCCTCAGGGCTGAAGCCAGTGACGCGTTTGCCGGCGGTGGCGCTCAGGGTCTGGGCAAAGTGTCGGGCCAGCGGCACGATGTCCTCGGCGCGTTCGCGCAGGGCCGGCAGCGGGATCGGGAACACGTTGAGGCGGTAATACAGGTCTTCGCGAAATTCTTTATTGGCCACCGCGTCCAGCAGGTTTTTATTGGTGGCGGCGATCACTCGCACATCCACCTTACGCTCACGCGGGTCGCCCACCGGCTCGATCACCCGCTCCTGCAAGGCGCGCAGAATCTTGGCCTGCAAGGCCAGGGGCATATCCCCCACTTCATCAAGGAACAGCGTGCCCTTGTCGGCCTGCATAAAGCGCCCGACCCGGTCCGCCACGGCGCCGGTGAACGCGCCTTTGCGATGGCCGAACATCTCGCTTTCCAGTAAACCGTCGGGGATGGCCGCGCAATTAACCGCCACGAACGGCTTGTCGGCGCGGCTGCCGTGCTTGTGGATAGCGCGGGCGACCATTTCCTTGCCGGTGCCGCTTTCGCCAGTCAGCAGGATGGTCGCGTTGCTGTCACGCACCGAGTCGATTGCGTGCAGCACCTGGCGAAACGCCGGGCTGTCGCCCACCAGGCTGTCGAACTGCGCATGGTGGTCAAGCTCGGCACGCAGCCGCGCGTTGTCGCGCATGATGTCGCGAAACTGCAAGGCCTTGGCCACGGTGATGTCCAGCTCGTCGATGTCGAACGGCTTAGCGATGTAGTCATAGGCGCCGTTGCGCATCGACTGCACAGCGTTCTTTACCGTGCTATAGGCGGTCATCACGATCACCGGCAGTTCTGGAAAACGCACCTTGATCTCAGCCAGCAGCGCCGGCCCGTCCATGCCCGGCATGCGCCAGTCACTGATCACCAGGTCGATGTCTTCCTGCTCCAGCACCTTGAGTGCGTGCAGGCCGTTGCTCGCGGTGAATACCTGAATGCCGTTCTGGCTCAAGGCCGAGGACAGCAAGTCGCAGAGCTTGGGCTCGTCGTCGACTACCAATACGTTATGCGTCATGACCTTCCTCATCGTCGCCGTCGTCTTCACCGTGGGCCGGAATGTACAGGCTGAAGGTGGCGCCGGCATCTTTCTCACTGGCACATTCAATGCTGCCGTCGTGACTCTCCATGATCGAATAGACTTTTGCCAGGCCTAAGCCTGTGCCCGAGGCCTTGGTGGTGACGAATGGCGTGAAGATCCGCTCGACCATATCCACCGGGATGCCTTGGCCGGTGTCGGCGATGCTGATCACCGTGTTGCCGCCCACGCTGCGAATGCCCAGGGTCAGGCGCCCGCCTTCGGGCATCGCATCGATGGCGTTGAGAATCAGGTTGAGGCACGCCTGCTTGAGCTGCTTGGCATCGGCATAGATGGTCGCACCGGGCGCCTGATCATCGATGTGCGCGTCGATGTTATGGGTGGCCAGTTCCGGGCCGCAAAAGCCGAGTATTTCCTCCACCAGCGGGCGCACTGCCTGCAACACGCGCAACGGCGGGTTGGGCTTTGCGAAATCGAGGAATTCGGTGATCAGGTCGTTGATGCGGCTGACCTCGCTGATCACGTATTCCAAGTGGCGCTTGTCGGTTTCCGGCAAGTCAGCGCGACGGTGCAACAACTGGGTGGCGGTCTTGATAATGCCCAGCGGGTTGCGGATTTCGTGGGCCAGGCCCATGGCAACTTCGCCCAGGGCGTGCAGCCGGTCGCGGCGGCGCAACTGGGCTTCAAGGTGATGCAACTCGCCCAGGCGCTCGGTCATGTGGTTGAAGGTGCTGCTCAGTTGGGCCAGCTCATCGCCGCCGGTGACCAACACGCGGTGCTCGTAATTGCCCGAGATCACTGCCCCCACGCCTTGAGACAAATCGCGCAGCGGCTTGGTCAGGCGCCGTGACACCAGCACACCGGCGCCCAGGGACAGCGCCGAGCTGAGCAGGAAAATCAGCACGAACAGGTTGCTCTGGTTCACCAGCCCCACCAGGCTGGTGTGACGCAGCAGGCCGCTGAAGATCACGCCTTGCAGTTCGCCGGCGTCATTGAAGATCGGCCAGTACAAACCGCTGTAATTGTTGGTGAACTGCTCGCTCGGCTGCTTGGTGCTGCGCATCGCCGTCTCGACATCCTTGGGGATGCGCGAGGGGTGATTTTCGAACCGTTGGGTCGAGAAGATTTCGTTAAAGCCCGACGGGTTGGCCAGGTACAGGCGCAGGTCGAGGGAGTGCACATCGGCCACGCTGGTGAGGAAGCTGCTGTCCAGGTAAGTGGCCACCAACAATACGTAGTCGACGCCTTCCTGGTTGCTTTCGAACGTCGAGACCACCAGGCCCGTATTCACGCCGGCTACCTGGATGGTTTGCAGCACCGCATTGCTGGTCAGGCTGATCTGCTTGACGACATCGTCAGGCGCCGTGCTGAACACGATCTTGTGGTCACTCACGCGAATCAGCGAGACCACGTCTATATCCGTGGCCTGGGCAATGTCGGCCGTGAGTCGGTCATGCTTGGCAGCCTGCCGGCTCGAAGGCGGGCTGGTGTAGCGCATGAACAGCTTGGCCATGCGCGCGTTGTCATGAAGGATATCGCCAATCTCGTCCTTGACGATCTTGGTCGACTCTTGCAGCCAGATGCGCACGTTGCTGTCGAAAATCTGCGACAGCGTGGTCGCGGCCAGCTCGGCGGCGATCATGGTGGGAATGACGCTGACCAGCCAGAACGCCAGCACCAGCTTGCGCTGGACGCTCCAGCGCGAAATGGCAAAGGGGCGGGCTTTCTGGCGGGTTTTGGTGATCATCAGGTTTCGCTTATCGCAGCAGCCATGGCAGGGTCGGAACGATCCGGTCTTATGTACATTTTCACGAGTTTGAGCAGGCCATTGACCAGCCGGTTACGGTGACGGAAGAACATACTGTTGCCCCGGAACTCGCAACCCAGGCGCAGCTTGCTCGCGTACCCGTCCTGACCGCACTCGTACACGGGAATATTGTGCGCAATACAATAGCCGACATTGGTCAGCCAGTATCTGAAGTACAAGCTGTATTCGCGACTGAATTGCATGTCATGCCCGAAAAACTTGTCGATCAAACGGTGCTGGTCCAACAGGATCAGGTTGAACGCCACCAGACGCTCGTCCACCCAATACAAAACACAGACCGCACGCCCTTCAAGCCGTTCGAGGACGCCGGTGAAGTAAGTGGCCGGCAGGCGTTCGAATTGCAAATCGGCGCGGCTGAGCGTGGCCTCGTATAGGCGCATCACCTCAGGCAGCACGTCATCGATATTATGCCGCCACTCCACGCGCGGTCCCGGCGCACGCAGTTTACGGCGCAGGTCCTTGCGGGTCGATTTGCACAACGAGCCCAGGTAGGCGTCCACCGAACCGTAAGGCACCGTCAGCAAACCGCTGGGCAAGCTGGGCATAGTTTGAAATCCCGCAGCGCGGCAGCTCGCCGCCCAGTGCGGGTCTTTGGTCGGCACGTCCTTGACCGCCACCAGGCCAATCCCAAATGCGTGGGCATCCTGGCGTGCAGCCTCAAGCAAGTGCTTGATCAACAGCGGGCGCTGCCCCTCAGGAACGCTACTGGCAATTCCCGCATCGCAACGCTCGGCCACCGGAGAGCCGATGGCATACAACTGCAAACGCAAAACACCCGGCCACAGTCGCTCCAGGCGCTCGGTAAAGCGCTTACCGGCGCCCGACACCGTGGTGTCGAGGCGATAATGGGTGATGAACGCGGCGGCGACGGCCACCAGCGTTTCATCGTCGTATACAGCCAGGTAACGCCATTTGAAATCATCGATGGCGGCGTTTTCCACGGCGACGTAAAAATCCCAATCCTCCAGAGCTCCGGGAAAACAGTCGTTCCAGGCACTGCGCTGGATGGCCCGGATGGTTGAAAAGGCTTGGGCGGTGATCACGTCGCGTCCTTAGGCTTATGCCCGCTGCCGATAGTCTACGGGTGCCTGGATAGCCTCGGCGTGTTGCTCGACAAACTCAGCGCTCAACTCAATCACCCGGCGGTATTGCAGGTCGACGGTGATCATGTGGTAGCAGTTGTCCAACAAAATCTTGGTCACGGGGCCGCCCAAGTGGCGTTCCACGTAGTCGGCGTTCCAGCGGCTGGTGATGTCGTCCTCGATGGAGTGCAACACCAGGGCCGGCACCTTGATCTCGGGCATGCGCTTCTTGACCACGGCGTTCATGCGGTGCAACTCGCGCACCGTGATGCCCTCCATGGTCAGCAAGCCGGCCTCGCTGCTCTCGCCTTCCTTCATCTGGCGCTCGACGATGGCCCGCAGGCGCTCGTTCTTGATGCCGTAAGGCGGCTTTTCTTCAAAGCGGCAGATGTGCACGCCGAAGGGAATCTTCATCAGCAACGGCGTCAGGAACGCCAGCTTGTGAATGCTCCAACCGTCGTACTTCAAGGTGGTGGAATACATCAACAGCCCGGCGACTTGGCCAGGGTGCTCGGCGGCCACGTACATCGACATCACCGCGCCCATGGACAAGCCACCGACAAACACCTGCTCGTGGCGTTGCTTGACCTGTACGAAGGTCTTGCGCACGCCTTCGTACCAGTCCAGCCAGCCGGTGGCCTGCAGGTCACTGTTGTCACCGCAATGCCCGGCCAGGGTGGGCACGTACACCGTGCAGTTACCCGCTTTGGCCAGCCCTTTTGCCACCTGACGCAATTCCGTCGGGGTGCCGGTCAGGCCGTGGATCAACAGGATCCCGACCGGACCTTCACCGAGAACGAAGCCGGCATCACCTTCGCCGAGGTCGAACCCGGAAGTACTCACCGTTTTGTCGCTCGCACCAGCAGTTGCTCGAGCAGCTTCAAGCCCAGGTCGATTTCCGGGTAGCTGATTTCCAGCGACGGTGCCAGGGTGATGACGTTTTTGTAGTAGCCGCCCACGTCGAGGATCAAGCCGAGTTTCTGGCCATCCACGACCATGTCGCCCTTCATGCCTTCCTCGACCATGTAGTCCAGGGTCGCCTTGTCCGGGGTGAAACCATCCGGGCCACAGATTTCGCAGCGCAGGGCCAGGCCCAGGCCGTCGACATCGCCGATGATCGGGAAACGTTTCTGCAGGTCTTGCAGACCTTCCAGGAAGTATTTGCCCTTGGCCATGACCATTGCGCCGTAGTCGACTTCGCTGGTCATCTTGAACATTTCCAAACCGACCGCCGTACCCAGTGGGTTGGAGGCGAAGGTGGAGTGGGTCGAACCTGGTGGGAAGATCTTCGGGTTGATCAACTCTTCACGCGCCCAGATGCCGCCCAGCGGGTTCAGGCCGTTGGTCAGCGCCTTGCCGAAGACGATCACGTCCGGCTGCACGTCGAAGTGCTCGATCGACCACAGCTTGCCGGTACGGTAGAAGCCCATCTGGATTTCGTCCGACACCATCAAGATGCCGTGCTGGTCCAGCACGTGCTTGAGTTCGCGGTAGAAGTTCATCGGCGGAATCACGTAGCCACCGGTGCCCTGGATCGGCTCGACGTAGAAGGCTGCGTACTCGCACTGGTTGGTTTTCGGGTCCCACACGCCGTTGTATTCAGTCTCGAACAAACGGGCGAACTGCTGCACGCAGTGGCTGCCGTATTCTTCCTTGGTCATGCCTTTGGGGCCACGGAAGTGGTACGGGAACGGGATGAAGTTGGCGCGCTCGCCGAAGTGGCCATAGCGGCGACGGTAGCGGAAGCTCGAGGTGATCGACGAGGCGCCGAGGGTACGGCCGTGGTAGCCGCCTTCGAAGGCGAACATCAGGCTCTTGCCGTTGGAGGCGTTACGCACCACTTTCAACGAGTCTTCGATGGACTGCGAACCGCCAACGTTGAAGTGCACACGACCGTCGAGGCCGAATTTTTTCTTGGCGTCGACCGCGATCATTTCCGACAGCTCGATCTTGCCTTTGTGCAGGTACTGGCTGGCGATTTGCGGGAGGGTGTCGATCTGCTGTTTCAGTGCGTTGTTCAGGCGCGGGTTGGCGTAACCGAAGTTAACCGCCGAGTACCACATTTGCAGGTCGAGGTAGGCCTGGTCTTCGGTGTCCCACACGTAGGAGCCTTCGCAACGGCTGAAAATACGCGGCGGCTCGATGTAGTGAACGGTGTCGCCGTAGGAGCAGTACTTGGCTTCTTTATCCAGAAGGATCTGGTCTTCGGCAGTGGCGATACGGATATCAGACATGGTGGAAGAGTTCCTGATTTTCAATAGAGAGGTCGGCAGTAAAGCTGCCAGCGTTGGCGGCGATGCCCTGAGGCAGCTTGGCCAGCAATGCGGTCACTTCGGCGAAAGTGTCGAAGCGCGCGTGAGGAATGTTGTTGGTTTCGCAGTAGTCGGCCAGGCTGCCTTTGGCAAAGACGAAGTCAGCGGTGGAGGCCACGCACATGTCGGACTTGCCGTCGCCGATCACCAGCACGCGCTTGTTGCGCGGGGTGGATTTGCACTTGCAGTTGCCGGAAGCGGCACGGCAGGCATCGCTGGAATACGGGAAGTCGATGCGCCAGCTGTTCTGGTCGACCTGGCGCAAGCGGTTGGCGAGGATCGGCAGCAAGGTCACGTAGTTGCGCGACAAGATGCGCGCGATGCCTTGTTCGATGCCGTCGCTGACCACTTCGATGGTCGCGCCCAGGCCCATGACGTGATCGACGAAGTCCGGGAAGTCCGGGTCGATCTCAACGCTGTCGAAGTACGCCAGCAGTTCAGCCGGGGTCGCCTTGATCAGCGCCAGTTGGCGGCTCAGGCATTCGCGTGAACCGATATGCCCATCCAGCCATTCCTGTTCGATGGTTTCCCACTCTTCGCCTGCGAAGCGTTGGAGGACGTTGTCGATGACGTCGGTGGGGGTGATGGTCCCGTCGAAGTCGCACACGATATGCCACTGGATCATTGCCTGTCCTTGAGTTGGAGGGCTTGAAGAGGAGCGCGCTAAATGCGCTTGCTACAGGGATATAGCAGGGACTGTGCCAACTGGTTAAAGCCCAGCGGGGCTGGGGCTTTGGCCGTTACTGCGGGTAAAATGTGTCGCAGGAGCTACAATTTTTGTAGCTTGCTACAAACAAGATGAGTGCTTGCGTCAGGGATGCCCTTCGCGCGTGAATGCGCGCAAGTTCAGATAAGGAAACGCTCCATGGTCAAGGTTACTTCTGCTGTATTCGCCGGCTTGCTTGGGCTGTGGAGCTTTTCCAGCTCGGCAGCCGCCGAAGGCATTACCGGCGAAGTGGGCGCAGGCGTCAGCTACCAACCCCACGACCCCACTGGCAGCCGCTACGAAACCCAGCCGATTCCCTACTTCGACCTGGACTGGGGCAATGTCAGCCTGGGTACCGACGACGGCCTGACTTGGAGCGCGCTCAATACCAATGGCATCACTGCCGGCCCGTACATCAACTACCTGCCGGGCCGCACGGCCAATGGCTCACTGCGCGGGTTGCGCGATGTACCGGATATGGCGGAGGTCGGGGGTTTCATTCAATACGCACCGGCTGAGTTTTGGCGTGTGTATGCGCAGGTCGGCCAAGCGGTGGGCGGCAGCCGTGATCACAGTGGTGTGCTGGGCAAACTCGGCGGCGAGCTGGGCTACCCGCTCGGTGGCGGCATCATCGGCAGCACCGGGCTGATGGCGCACTTTGCCGATGCTCGTCAGACGCAGGCCTTTTTTGGTGTTGATGACAAGGAGTCTGCGGCTTCGGGTATTCGCGCCTATAACGCCAGTGCGGGGTTCCAGAACCTGACGTTGACCCAGAGTTTTGAATTTCCGCTGGCGACGCATTGGTCGTTGTTGGCCAGCGCCAGTTGGACGCACTTGGTGGGGTCGGCGGCCAACAGCACCATCGTCAAAGAGACGGGTAATGTGAATCAGGGACAGGTGCAGACGGCGATCAGTTACAAGTTTGATTGAAGGGCTGGATGTTGGTGGCTGGTGGCTGGGTACATATCCGTTATTTAGGTAACGGCTGATATGGGTTCCGCTCTTACAGCGGCTCACTTTTGAAAAGCGCAAAAGTAAGCAAAACGCTCTTGCCCCACCACTCGGCACCTCGCTTAGGCTCGGTGTGCCCTCACTCCGGCTTTGGACCGTGGGCCGCCGCCATGGGCCATCCTTGGCCCATCGCGGCTAACCCGGCGTCCTGCCGGTTTACCCACGCTCCAAAGCCTGCGTTCGGCCAGCGTGGTTTAACGGGGCGCCTAAGATCAAGATCAAAAGCAGATCAAGAGCACGGCGGCCTAGTAGCCGACCTGAGTGGTTGAAGCAAATCAAAAGCAAAGCCGAGGCGGCCTGACAGCCGACCTGAACTTGGAAGCTGAACTCAAGCCAGCTCCCACAGAAAAGCAGAGCACTGCGGTACTGGCATCTGAACTCGGTCAAAACTGTGGGGGCGGGCTTGCTCACGAATGCGGTGGTTCAGTTACAAATAAGCTGACTGACCCACCGCATTCGCGAGCAAGCCCGCTCCCACAATTGGATCTCGGTACATCAGACAGAGAGTGTGCTGCTGTGCTTTTGCCCTGCTTTTGCTTCAACCACTCAGGTCGGCTACTAGGCCGCCGTGCTCTTGCTTTTGATCTTGATCTTGATCTTGATCTTGATCTTGATCTGAGACGCCCCGTTAACCACGCTGGCCGAACGCAGGCTTGAATCCGTGGGTAACCCGGCAGGACGCCGGGTTAGCCGCGCTGGGCCAAGGATGGCCCATCGCGGCGGCCCACGGATTCAAGCCGGAGTGAGGGCACACCGAGCCTAAGCGAGGTGCCGAGTGGTGGGGCGAGGACCTTTTGGTTACTTTTGGGTCCTTCCAAAAGTGACCCGCTGTAAGAGCGGAACCCTAGGTGGCCGTTACCGCAGCAACGGATATGTACTCAAACCACCAAACGAAACCATCAGCCCTTAGCCTCACTGATAATCTGCCGAATCGCCCCAACAAAAGCCTCAGCCGGCTGCCCCCCACTCACCGCATACTGATCGTTAAACACAATCGTCGGCACCGAAGTCACCCCCCGAGAAATCCACAGCTGCTCCTGCTCACGCACTTCTGCCGCATATTCATCGCTGGCCAAAATCTCAGCAGCACGCTTGATATCCAACCCAACACCTTCAGCAATAATCGCCAAAGTCGCATGGTCGGACGGATCCTGCCCATCAGTGAAGTAAGCCTTGAACAGCGCTTCCTTAAGGTTGTACTGCAACCCCTCCAACCCCGCCCAATGCAGCAGACGATGCGCATCAAAGGTGTTGTAGATACGGCTCTGACCGTCATTGCGAAAAGCAAAGCCCAACGCCGCCCCCATGTCACGAATACGCGCACGGTTAGCCTGCGATTCCTCAGCAGTGGAGCCGTATTTCTCAGTAATGTGCTCAACAATGTTCTGCCCAATCGCAGGCATATTCGGATTCAGCTCAAACGGCTGAAAATGAATCTCAGCCTGCACCTCAGCGCCCAACTGGTCCAACGCCTCGGTCAACCCACGCAGGCCGATAATGCACCAGGGGCAAGACACGTCGCTGACGAAATCGATTTTCAGGGGAGTACTCATGGTAGGCAACCTCGCTGGCATTAATGTGCCGCAAAAGTTGCACGATACACCAACTTCACAACACCTTCGAAGGCTGCCCCAAGTCAATCTGCGCCCAATGCGCGGCATCTTCGCGGTGGGCTTGCAGGTACGGCAACACCGCCGCCAGCAACGGCGCCTTGAACGCCTCCTGAAAACGATGCGCCAAGCCGGGAATCAACTTCAACTGGCTGCCCTGGATATGCGCAGCCAAGTGCACGCCGTGCATCACCGGCAGCAACGGGTCGGCGGTGCCATGCACCACCAACGTCGGCACGCGCAACTGGTTGAGCAACGGCACGCGGCTGGGCTCGGCGAGGATCGCCATGATCTGGCGCTTGACCCCCTCCGGGTTGAAAGCGCGGTCGTAGGACAGCGCCGCCTGATGCAGCAACACCTGGCGATCATCTTTCACATTCGGGCTGCCCAACGCCGCCAGCAGGTCGGCCTGTTGCTCCAGCGCCACCTCACGGTTGGGTGCACTGCGCCGCGACAACAACTGCACCAACGCCGCATTGGGCGCCGGCAGGCCTTCGGCGCCGGAGCTGGTCATGATCAGGGTCAGGCTCTCGACCCGTTGCGGCGCCATGGCCGCCAGGTGCTGGGCGATCATGCCGCCCATGCTCGCACCCAGCACGTGGAATTGGCGGATCTGCAAGGCGTCCATCAGCCCCAAGGCATCGTCGGCCATGTCGGTCAGCGTATACGGCGCCGCTACCGGCAGGCCGAGCTTGTAGCGCAGCACTTCAAAGGTCAGGTTGGCGCTGGCCGGTGCCTGACGCCAAGTCGATAGGCCAACGTCACGGTTGTCGTAGCGAATCACCCGAAAACCTTGTTCGCACAAGGCCACCACGACTTCATCCGGCCAGTGGATCAACTGCCCGCCCAGGCCCATCACCAGCAACAAGGCAGGGTCGGACGCACGGCCGATGCTCTGGTAAGCGATGCTCACCTGAGCCAGGTCGACCGTTTGGGTCGGAACATTGACATCACATCGAGACGCCGCAAAAGACGGCAGGCCGACTAATAGAGCGGCCAGTAAAAGCAACACGCGCATGAAAAACACCGAAACGCAGAACCCCAGTAGAGCGCGAGTCTGATGAAGTTTGTTCAAGCGCGCTGCCACGGTTACGTGACAGTTTGATGAAGGCCGCTCAACGGTCGTCCGATAGTTACATCCCACCCTGGGGCATGGCGATCGCTCTGTAATCATTGTTTAAATGAATGAGCCTCCACCATGACCGACACCCAAGCACGCAACGCTGGCAAGGCTGCTGCCTGCAAATGCGCGAGCTGATGGCGGGCACCCCATCGGTACGCAACACCATCAACCAGAGGCTCCAAGAACACTTGCAACTGGATGGCGAACGCACTGGGGTGAAATTTTTTGCCACCGGCAAACGTGGGGCATCCCGGTTGTCCATGACCGAGGCCTGCCTTTACCAGCAACAGCGTCCCACCCTAGACCCGCGGCAAATACTCGAAGGCAAAACCCTCTATTTGCCGCCCCACCACCGATTGACGAATTACACGCGGGCCATACTGTTTGATGAGCTCAAGACACTGAACCTGGAGCAAGCGATCAAGGACAACTGGCGACGCTACCTTTGGACCCAGCGGGCCACTCACTCTCCCCTGTCATGGCGTGCCAAAGCCGGCGAACGCTATAAAATCCACTTCGAAGCGTCCGGCCTGACGCTGCTGGCCCAAGGAAACGTGCAGACACCTGCACTCCAACCGCTACTTGCTCTTTTTCATCCGCCTACGCCTGGGCCTGAAGGGCACAAGGATTATGCGGAGCA
Organism: Pseudomonas sp. ArH3a; assembly: GCF_022648765.1. Classification (NCBI taxonomy): domain Bacteria; kingdom Pseudomonadati; phylum Pseudomonadota; class Gammaproteobacteria; order Pseudomonadales; family Pseudomonadaceae; genus Pseudomonas; species Pseudomonas sp. ArH3a. Next base: position 1,638,468 of record NZ_CP080330.1, on the reverse strand, counting down.
AATTTTCCTCACGCTTGCCACGGCCAGCACGCTCACCCTGCCCGGGGCCTGGGTGCTGACACGCGACGGCAATCCGCCAGTCAGCCAACGTTTGTACCTGCCGACCAAGCGCCTGCCTGGAGGTGTTTCGCCCAGCGCATAGACATGGAGCGCTGGCTGCTCGACCACCAGCAAACCTTGTTTTCAACCATCGAACTCGATCCCCAGGCAACCATTGGGTACCGCGTCGACAACACGCCCCCATCGCCGAGAAGCACTTCCTGCCACGGACATAATCCGAATGGCACCGTGGCCAACATGAATAATGTTCAATGCTTTATCATTGAGCACAAAATTTATTCATGGAGGCCGCCGTGCTGGAAATCCGCCACCTCAAGACCCTGCATGCCCTGCGCGAAGCCGACAGCCTGGTGGAAGCCGCCGAGCGCCTGCACCTGACGCAGTCGGCGCTGTCCCACCAGTTCAAGGAACTGGAAGAACGCCTGGGCATGCAATTGTTCGTGCGCAAGACCAAACCGCTGCGTTTCACCAGCGCCGGTTTGCGGCTGCTGCAATTGGCCGACGCCACCCTGCCGCTGCTACGGGGCGCCGAGCGTGACATTGCACGCTTGGCCGGCGGTACCGCTGGGCGCCTGCACATGGCGATCGAATGCCACAGCTGCTTCCAGTGGCTGATGCCGACCATCGACCAGTTCCGCGATGCCTGGCCGGAAGTCGAGCTGGACCTGGCATCCGGTTTCGCCTTCGCCCCACTGCCGGCGCTGGCGCGGGGCGACCTGGACCTGGTGGTGACCTCCGACCCGCTGGAACTGCCGGGCATCACCTATGTGCCGTTGTTCACCTACGAAGCCATGCTGGCCGTGGCCAACCAGCACGCGCTGGCGAACAAGTCGTACATCCTGCCCGAAGACCTGCTCACCGAAACCCTGATTACCTACCCGGTGGAGCGCGACCGCCTGGACATTTTCACCCGCTTCCTGGAACCGGCCGATGTGGAACCGGCCCAGGTTCGCACCTCGGAACTCACGGTGATGATGATGCAACTGGTGGCCAGCGGCCGTGGCGTATGCGGCATGCCACATTGGGCGCTGCATGAATACAGCTCGCGCGGGTACGTGAAGGCCAAGCGGTTGGGCGAGAAAGGTTTGTTTGCGACGTTGTATGCGGGGATTCGTGCGGACATGCTGGACGCGCCGTACATGCGCGACTTTTTGCTGACGGCCAAGGACACGTCGTTTTCGACGTTGGACGGCGTCAGCGCCGTGCGTTAGACAACACCGATCAACCTGTGGGAGCTGGCTTGCCTGCGATAGCCATAGGTTGAACGCAGAATCTGTAGCAGGCGAGCTTGTTGTGGCGAGCGGGCTTGCCCTAATGCCGTTCAGTTAAGCGCAGATCCCCTGTGGGAGCGGCGGTGCGACGATTCGACTTGCCCGCGAAAGCGGTGAGTCAGTCAACATCAATGTTTGCTGGGCCGACGTCATCGCGGGCAAGCCCGCTCCCACATTTAATCTTCGCTGCTTTGGGCATTGCGTTCGCTTAACTGAACGGCATTAGGGCTTGCCCCGCGTTGGGCTGCGTAGCGGCCCTAAAACAGGCGCTGAGGTTTATCAGGAACATCTCAGTGTCTTTACTGAGGGCTGCTACACAGCCCAACGCGGGCGGTGCGACGAGCCCGCTCGCCACGGAGGAATGTGACGGCCGTTGAAAGCCGTGTACATACCTATGCTGGGACGGCATCGCCGCGGTGCTACAGCCAGACCGCGGGGTCTGCATCGCAGGCAAGCCAACGCCCACATTGGCTTGAGTGGGCACCGGGGATTTCAGTCAGCGTTGAGTTCACGCCACATGTGGATCTTGTCGAAATACTCCTCACCCACCCGCACCGCCAGCGGCTCCAGGCCGTACTGGATAAAGCCGCAGCGCTGGTACAACGCAAAGGCGGCGTCGTTACCGGCAGTGACGGTCAGCTGAATCACTTGAAGGCGCGGATGTTTGCGCGCCTCGGCCAGTGCCGCCTCCACCAACTGGCGGCCCAGGCCTTTTTGCTGGTAAGCCCCATTCACGTACATGCCGAACAAGGTCACCTTGTGGCGCGCCTTCTCACGCGGCTCGAAGGCCAGGCCGACAATACCGGCCAACACTTCACCTTCAAAAGCGCCGAGCAATTGATCCAGCGGGTTGTCCAGGCGCTTTTCCCACCAGCTCAACGGCATCCGGGCGCGCTCCGCCACGCTGGAGGTGAACGCCTCGGGATAAGCACCGTAGGCTTCAAGCATCAACGCCCGATAAGCCTCGGCGTTACTGGCCCCAAGCGCGCGAATAATCATGCGTCGCAGGTCAGCGATTGGCGATAGAACGGCAGGATCAAATCGCGCGTCAACGGCGCCAGTTGCAGGCCGCCATCACCGGCTGGGTCGATCCAGCGCACTTCTTCGATTTCAGCAGCGGGCATCACCGCCACGTCGATGTGAACCTGGAACAGCTCGGCTTGCACGGTAAACCCCGGCTCATTGGCAGCCGGTGCCGAGAAGTGGCCCAGGTACACGGCGTCGCTCGGCTCAATGCGCAGGTTCAACTCCTCAAACAGCTCACGGGCCAAGGCTTGGGCGGGTTGTTCGCCGGCGTCGATCTTACCGCCCGGCTGCATGAACGCCTGGGTGCCGCGCTTGCGCACCAGCAGAGTTTGACCGTCGCTGCCAATCAGCAGGGCAGCGGCGATGCGGATAGTCATGGGCATGGAATAAACGCCTCGGATTGAAAAGCGCCAAGGATCACATGCGCTCCATGCGCAGGCAACCGCTTACTTTTGGGGCCACTGAAGTGTCCACCCAGACACGCTGCCAAGGCTGCTTCTATCCGACAGACATATACCACTAAGCCCTATACCGGCGCTCCTACACTCGCAAACTCATATTCAGCCAGGCACGCAGTACCTGCGATGCGCTGCCCCAGTTATAAGAGTTTACCTATGCATAGTTCACTGCCCTCCTCCCAGGAATCTCTGGTTGACGACCCGCAATCGGTCCAGGCCGACAGCGCCCCCCTTGATCCCTCATCCCCCTTGACGCTGCCAGTGGTGCCGCCGGCTTCGTTATCGACCGACGAACAACAGATACACCTTATCCGTGAGCTTGATAGGCTCAGTTCCCGAACCCATGAACTGCTACGACAACAGCCAAGCCCAGACAGCCTTTACCAGCAGCAATTGGCCGCGATTTTTCCCGACATGCATCGGCCCATCAATCCAAACCAGATTTTTTACAGCTGTTACCGGGAGGACCAGCAGGGGCAAAAGCAACGCCTGTCCAGCGAACCGTTGGGGTTGCTACTGAAGCGTTTGCGCGCGCCTGACGCAGAGGCCTATCTGGCCCAAGAGGCCGGCGCCTTTTTCCGAGAGAGCGGCACCCTTGACGCCGATAAACGCCTCCCTTCGGTGGTGCCGACAGCGACGCTGGCGAGCGTTCTGGAAGTAGCCATCACCGTAAGCCTGAATAGTTTCTGGAGGACAGCGCGCGATGCACACCCTAATCCAGAGGAACAACTGGTCGCACTGCGCCGGCAACTGCTGGCCCATCAACTGGCATTGCGCTCAGTTGACGGCACGCTGTCGGCGAATGGACGAACACTGGCCGACAATGTGCTCAAGTACCCAAGTGCTGCGGCGCGGGAACAGGCGTTTAGCGCCGACAACAGGCCTGCGGTACACCGGTTGACGCTGGAGGGTGGCAGTGATTTTGCCGGCGCATTCATCCTCAGCACTGGCGACGGCACGCCTCCCACGGGCAGCGTGATGCTGTATAGCCCGAGCGAGGAATTTGAGGAGTTTGAAAGCCTGGAGCGCCTGAATGAAACCGTCTCCACTCGTCTACAGGCTGGCGGATCGGCGGGGAAATTGCTGATCGCAAGCCTGCCGACTGCCGCACGTGCAGGGCTGAGTAACAGGCCCATGCTGGCAGCGCATCCGTCGCAGATAAGTGCTGATGTCATGACAGATAGCATCCGTTCACTGCGGATCCGGCAATATTTTGCCATCCGCGAAGCCTTGCGCCAGGAGACATTACCCTCGACAGGCGCGCTCGATCAGGTCGCGGATCTGACGCCGCAGTTAAATGCCACCGATGCGTTTACGCAGCGCAACCTGCGCCTGATAGAGGTCGAGCCCTCCTGGCTGAAAACGGCCGATGGGCAAGATCAGGTGCGGTACAGGCAACTGGAAAAGGCGATGATTGAGAGCAATCAGGCGCTCGCGCCTCTTCTCGAGAAGGTCTCGACGCTGGAAGCGTTCTCCCAGGAGGAGACCGACACCGTGTTGAAACAGCAAAAGCCGGCCTATGCCAACGTGGACATTGCCCCCTATAGAAGCCTGGTACGCCTGCGTGTATCGGCTTCCAGCGCTTACAAGGCGACGGGGTATCGTGACGAGGAAACCGCCACTGTCTATGTCAGTGAAGACCGCAAGATAAACATCCCACAGTTTATGTCGGGACGAAAACTGACATGGGGCACCTGGAGTACCCAGGTCATCGTGGACCTGCGGACACTGGGAAGTTATACCCAGCGCAATGTCGACCCCTGGTCTGCGCATGACATACACAGAACCATCAGCGCCACCGCCACTGTTGTCGACACCGCCGGTAAACAGTGGGGCACGCTCGACAACGCAGATTTGCGTGCGCTCGCCACAGAGGCCGACATCGGCAGAAAATACGCCGAGTACCTGAGATCAGCCTTCTCGCACACCGGCGCGGGAAACACTTTTGCGACGGCCTGGCAGCGCGCCTACGCAGCGAAAATAAACCAGGACTCCCTCGAGAGCCGGCTGAATCCTGACGCCTCCAAGCTGTTTATATTCCAGACACCCGGCAGTGGGTTTGACTGGATCAAAGCCATTACGGAACACCCCGACTCAACCACGCGCCCCCGGGTTAACGCGTTCGAGATAGTGGTCAACCTGCTAGTGATGGGCGGTGCGCAGGAAAGGGGTCAAGGGGGACAGGTCATCAATAACGTCCTCGTCATCAACCGAAAAGGTACAAAGCCCCAAGGGGTCAGTGTGCTGCATACCCCAGATGCTCCGGATGGCGTGCCCTTCAGGGAACTGGTCAACGGGCTGGCGGAGTTGGACACACTGAAAGCCAAGCCCGAATGGAAGGCCTACTTCATCCCGCGTATGGCCACTAAAGATGCGCAAGAGATAACGCGGATCTTCAACGATACGCGCGGTGTACACCGCTACGCCCTGACGCCGATCACCGGTCATTTCCATGCGTACCTGTATTCGGCGCAACTGGGCTTTCAACTCGCACACGCCGATCACCGCTCACGGAGCAATGCTGAAATTTCCCGGGAGTCAGCGGTAAACGCTTTTATGTTTGGCGCTGAGATAGCCGACAGTCTGCTCGGGCTGATACCCGGCAAACCCGCATTGTCGCTTTTGCGCCAGAGTATCCATAAAGGGTTAGCCCGGGCCAAACAGCTGGGGCACCGGATCCCGGGGCTTGTCAATAAAATCGACCCGGGCAAAAAAGCCAGCATCGCAATGTCAGGGGCCTCAATCCGGCCGTTGGAGCCCGCCTGGATCGATGTCGCACCGTATCGGCTGCCCAAACAAACTGACTCGTTCTTTGACGTAGAAAGATTTGCCCGGATGAACCAATACGCGTTGTCGCGCCAGTCGGGCAGCGCCCCGATTTTTTTCGACCGGCACAATAACCCACTTATCGCGATGCGGGACGACGCCGGGCGCTATCACCTGTTTCAGTCCTATGCAGAGGGCGGCGCGCGCTATGTAAAAGACCCGGCAGGCAACAACGTGGACTTTATGGTCGTGCCGGGAGACGCAAAAAGCTGGAAGCCGCGTTTCGAAAGAAACGCTAAAGGGGGAGGCTCCGTGTTGGGCGCCCTGCGCCCTCTCACCGCGGCACAGCAAGTGGATGCCGACCTGATCGCGGCACTGCGGGTTTACTCAAAAGAATCGGACATCCGTATTTCCGAAGAGCTCATTGAAAAGCTAAGTGAATCCCAGAAAAAAAACTTACTCACCAACGCCCGGCAACAGGTGGGTGGCCATGTAGATGAAGCCGAGTTTCGCCGCAGGCTATCGGAACACCACCGTTTAAGCCCACGCGCTAAAAATGTATTACGCAACGCCCTGTTAAACCTACAGTCTGAACTGGACATTTATTACCACCTGAACGGCTCCGCACGATTCTTTATCCCGCCTCTGTCTGCCTCAGAACAGGACCAACTGTTTAACAAAGTAAAAAGAATCATTGGAAAAAATGAGAACTTTTCAAAACAAATCAGGTACTCGATCAGCATTACAGACACCGACACTGGCGCACAATTTGCCGGCTACGCCATCACCCAAAGACAGCTGAACGCGCTGAAGAAATTCTCGGAAAAATACGAGCTTTCGACCTGGGAAAGGGACGTGTTCGAGGCTTTTCTGGGTGAACATGGACGGCAAGCAACGATTAACAAAATAGCGTCAGATCACAACATCACACCTCAAGCGGCACTGGATCAACTTCTGGCAGACGGTGAGACCCTGCAGGTTTATCGCGCTTTCAGGGCAAAAAAATTCAAGGAGAAACTCGAACGGCTTCAGGTACCTTCCTATTCAGAGGATTTTAAAAAATCCGGCGTTCCTTATGTCGTGATATCGCGAGGCAACCCCTCAGGTCCGCAGGCGGGTGCACACATGGTCGACAGTAACACCATCACAAAATTTGAAAATGAGCTGCCTCAATTCTCAACGCCTTTAGAATTTGAAACACCCCGCGTTCAAACACACAAAATTGATAAACCCTCCACTCGGCCAAAGCCCTCGACCGTCCCAGATCCAATCCCTATCCGCGATCCCGCCATCAACATCGTGAAACTGGATGAGCTGGCAGACACTCAAAAAGGGCTCCTGCCAGACAATGCCAAAGCCAAACTTGAGCACATCATTCAGGATATTGAAGCCGGTCGTGTCAGCCGAAAAAAAATAGGTAACTACACCTATGTAGATTTACCGCAAGCGCAGGAGGGCGCGGGCCGTGGTCGATGGCGAGTGGCGATTGAAAGAGCCGGACAAGAAAACGAAAAAGATCTCTTTATAATCAGAGGCGTTTTTGATTATCACGCCAGTAAACCAGTCGCCTGGGGCGTATAGAAGGTCAAAACACCCACACCGTCGCCGCTACGTCAGTAGCGGCGCATCATCCGGCTCCTTGATAAACACGGAATACTTGGCCCCTTCCATCGCCTCAAACGCGATCAACTTGTCCACCAGCGGCAGGTTCAACACCTTGCCGGCGTTGAGCAGCAGCATGCCGTTATCGGCGTTGAGGTTGCGCGCCAGCACCATGCCCTCGGCCAGTTCGCGGGTGGTCAAGACCTTCACGCTCGGGTCACCCAAGGTCACGTCACTTAAAAACGCGGCGCAGGCCTGCACGAAGTCTTCGACCATGTCCGGGTCGTAGAGCTTGCCGGCGTATTTACGGATGTACAGCAGCGCTTCATCGCTGTTCATATGGCGCTCGAGGATCAAGCCCTTTTGCAGCTCGATAAAGTCGACGGCCAGCTTCAATAAGCGCGCGCCCGAGGGGATCAGCTCGCCCTTGAGGTGGTCCGGAAAACCCGTGCCGTCCCAGCGCTCCTGGTGATGACGAATCAGGCGGGCGGCGTCCTTCATCGGCTCCAGGGTCATCAGCAACGACTCACTCTGGGCCGGGTAAGCCCGATAACGCTCGCGGTCGGTACTGTGCAGCAGGTCCGAGGGCGCGACCATCATGCTGTCGCTCCAGCTCAACTTGCCGATGTTATACAGCGCGGCGGCCATGGTCAGGTCGCGGGCGCTGGCTTCGTCCATCACCTGGGCTTTGCAATACACGCGTATCAGCTCGATCAACTGGCGGTTGGTCTGCTTCTGCTTGGGCAGGCGCAGGTTGGCCAGCAGTGAAAACACTTCGGTGCCGGTCACGTAGCTGCGCTTGAGCTCATCGTAGGCCAGGTCGAGCATGTCGGCGGTTTGCTGCAGCTCGCTGGTGCGGGCGTCGACACGTTTTTCCAGGGTGGCGTTGAGGGCCTTCAACTGGTCGTTCTGCTCGCGGGTCAACTGTTCAAGACGCAGGCGTTCGCGCTCGGAATGCTGGTGCTCCAGGGACTGGCGCAACGTCAGGAGCATTTCCTCATCGTTCCAGGGTTTGCTGATGTAGCGGTGAATCTGCCCCTCGTTGATCGCCTTGATCATCATGCTCATGTCGGCATAGCCGGTCAGCAGGATGCGGGTGGTGGACGGGTACAGGCGATGGGTCTCGGCCAGCAGCATCGCACCGTCCATGGCCGGCATGCGCGCGTCGGTCATCACCAGGTCGATGGGCTGGGCGGCCATGATCTCCAGGGCCTGGGCACCGCTGCCGGCCAGCAGCACGTCGTAGGGTTGGCCACGCAGCAGGCGGCGCAGGCTGTTGAGGATCGACTCTTCGTCATCGACCAGCAAAATAGTGGGGGTGTAGGGGGACGTAGTAGCAGTTTTTTCATCCATGGCGACACCTCCTGACAATGACACATAATTGCTTCATTGCGCCCCGACATGATCAATCGCTGTACTTGCGCAAGCATTGAGCGCTAGATGAATGCCGGGGTAATTGGTGTTGATTTGACGCCAACTGGCCGACTTATTCAAGGGAGCCAACTATGCTTGTGCCATGAAGCCCGTGACCCGCCCTGTTTACTGAAGCATTCACGGTAAGGAAGCCCTATGCGCCAGAAATCGCCGTCACGCGCCTCTCGGAACCAGCCATGAACCCGCGCTCGGGACGCGCCAATCGACGGGTTCTGATCGTCGACGACACGGCTTCGATCCACGCGGACTTCCGCAAGATCCTGTGCGCCGACGCTAACGGCCACGCGTCCCTGGCCAGCATCGAAGAAACCCTGTTCGGCACCGCCCCGGCCGTGCGCCAGACCTTTGTGCTGGATTCCGCCTATCAAGGCCAGGAAGCCCTGGCACTGGTGATCCAAGCCCTGGCCGACAACGCCCCGTATGCCCTGGTGTTCATCGACATGCGCATGCCGCCGGGCTGGGACGGCCTGGAAACCATCGAACAGCTGTGGAACGTCGACCCTCACCTGCAAATTGCCCTGTGCACGGCCTACTCTGACTACTCTTTCGAAGCCATCGAGGCGCGCCTCAAATACGACGACCAACTGCTGATCCTGAAAAAGCCCTTCGACGACCTGGAAATCCGCCAGATGGCCACCGCCCTGACCTGGAAATGGCAGCTGGCGCAGGACGCGGCACTTAAACTGCAGGGGCTTGAGCGCACAATTGAGGAACGCGTGCAGGAACTGCTCAAAGTTTCGCACCTGCTGCAATACGACGCCCTGACCGAACTGCCCAACAGCACACTGCTGGGCGACCGCCTGAGCCAGGCGATTGCCGTGTGCAGGCGCCATGACACCCAGTTGGCCGTGATGTTTATCGGCCTGGACCGCTTCAAACGCATCAACAACGCCCTGGGCCACCCGGTCGGCGATGAAATGCTCAAGCACGTCAGCCAAAGCCTGGTGGCCACAGTGCGCGAATCGGATTCAGTGTTTCGCTACGGCTCCGACGAATTTGTGCTGATCCTCAACGACATCAAGCACCCCCAGCAAACCCAGTACATTGCCGAAAAACTCCTCGCCGCCGTCAGCACCAGCCGCTATGTGGCCGGCCACGACCTGAGTGTTACGGCAAGCCTGGGCATCAGTGTGTACCCCGATGACAGCAGCAGCGCCGTGGAGCTGATCAAAAAAGCCGAAACCGCCATGCACGCCATCAAAGACCACGGCCCCAACGATTTCAGTTTTTTCATCGACGAGATGAACCTTCGCGCCCAGGAACAGCAAAGCCTGGAAAGCGCCATTCGGCAGGCCCTGCAGCGAGATGAGTTTATCTTGCACTACCAGCCGAAACTGGACCTGAACAGCGGGCAGATCGTCGGCGCCGAAGCGTTGATCCGCTGGCACCAGCCCGACCATGGCTGGATCTACCCGTCGGCGTTCATTCCCGTGGCCGAAGACAGCGGCCTGATCGTACCGTTGAGCCAATGGGTGTTGCGCCAGGCCTGTGAGCAGGCCCGTGCCTGGCAAGCTGCCGGCCTACCGCCCATCTGCATTTCGGTGAACATCTCAGCGATTGATTTTCGCCAGCGTAACTTTGTCGCCAACCTGGCGACGATCCTTGAGCGCACGGGCCTGGAGCCGCGCTTGCTGGAGCTGGAAATCACTGAAAGCGTGCTGATGCAAAACGTCGAGGACACCCTCATCACCCTGCGCGGCATCAAGACCCTGGGCGTGCGCCTGTCCGTCGACGATTTCGGCACCGGGTATTCCAGCCTCAGTTACTTGCGACGCTTTCCGATTGATGTGCTGAAGATTGATCAATCGTTCATCCGCGGCTTGAACGACAACAGCCAAGACGCGCAACTGATCAGTGCAATCATCAGCCTGGGTAAAAGCCTGGACATGAACATCGTCGCCGAGGGCGTGGAGACGCTTGAACAACTGGCATTCCTCAAAGCCCACCAGTGCGAGGAAGGCCAGGGTTTCCTGTTCAGCAAAGCCGTGGCGGCCGATGAGTTCGCCCAATTATTGCAAACCGGGCACCACAGCCTGATGCCCGGCCACTGACCTTTTGCCCCAAGGAGCGAGCGCTTGAGCCGCACCCCGCCACGTTCTCTGCGCCTGTCGCCACAGGTGCTCGGCATTGCCATTGCCCTGGGCTATGGCGCCTGCTTGCCCGCCACCGCTGCGCCGCTGGATGAACCGCTTAAACCGTTGCCGCCGGTGCCGACGCTGGATGCCGCCACCGTGGAACTGGGACGCCAGCTGTTCAATGAGACACGCCTGTCGGTGAATAACACCCAGTCCTGTGCCAGTTGCCATAACCTGCAAGCGGGGGGTGACGACAACCAGGCGTTTTCCCTGGGCTTCGATGGCAAACCGGTCGGGCTCAACACCCCGACGGTGTTCAATGCCAGCCTGAACTTCAAACAATTCTGGAACGCCCGGGTCGACACCCTGGAGGCGCAGGTTGAGCAGGTGGTCACCAGCCCCATGGAAATGGGCAACGACTGGAAAACCGTGGTCCAGACCTTGTCGGCACTGCCCACTTACCAGGCCGCCTTCCAGCGGATCTACCCCGACGGCGTGACGGCCGCCAACGTTCAAAACGCCCTGGCCACCTATGAGCGCACCCTGCTCACTCCCAACTCACGCTTCGACCAGTACCTGCAAGGCAACACCGAGATCCTCACCGTTCAAGAGAAATACGGCTACCAGCGTTTCAAGGACTATGGCTGCATCGCCTGCCACCAAGGCGCCAATATCGGCGGCAACATGTACCAGAAGTTCGGCGTGATGGGCGATTACTTCAAGGCCCGTGGCAACCCGACCGAAGCCGACCTGGGCCGCTACCTGCTGACCCAGGACGAAGATGACCGCAACGTGTTCAAAGTACCGAGCCTGCGCAACGTGGCGGTCACCGCCCCGTACTTTCACGATGGCTCGGCCAAGACCCTCGAGGAGGCTGTCGACGTCATGTTCACGTACCAGCTGGGGCGAATCCCCACGGCTGAAGACAAGACACTGATCATCCAATTCCTCAAGACACTGACCGGCGAATGGGCGGGCAAGCCCTTATGAAATCATCCCGCCTCGCCAGCCTACTCACGCTCAGCGGTATCGCCCTGATACTGGCCTCGGTGCTGGTGTTTCTGTACCTCAAGTCGATCGGCGACCAGTCCACCACCTACACCGAGTCCCGCGACCTGATCAGCCAGATCAAGCAACTCAACTCCCAATGGGACGTTGAAGTGCTCAAGGCCCGGATCGCCCTCACCCACAACTATGACCCGCTGGTGGTCCCGTTCAAAGAGATGAGCGCGCTGTGGGCCACCCTGGAAAGTCGCGAGGGGCAACACCGCCACGCAAACCTGGCCGAATGGCAGGCCGAGCAGAATGCGTATCGCCAGTCGTTCCAGGAAAAGGCGCGGCAGGTGGAACAATTCAAGTCGCACAACGCGGTGCTGCGCAATTCCCTGGCCTTTTTGCCGACGGCCGAGGACGACATCCAGGCGCATTTCCTGCAACTGGACGACGCCGAAAAACTGCAACAACAAAGCATCGCCACCGACACCTACGACTTGCTGCTCAGCGCCCTGGAGTTTGCCCAGGTGACGAGCGATGACAAAGCCGCAGACATCCTCGTGGGCCTGAACAAGCTGGCGGTCAACAAACAAAGCCTGCCGCCAGAGTTTCAGGTGCCAGTGGAGATTCTCAGTAACCACATTGCGCTGATCCTGCGCGAGCAACCCCTCGTCAATGACCTGCTTGATCGCATTGCCGCGATCCCGTTGTCCGATCAACTCGACGCCATGACCACCCAACTCAATCAGGACCAGGCCGCCGCCGACCTGATTGATCAGAAGTACCACCGCTACCTGCTGGTGTTTTCCGCACTGTTGGTGGTGGTGCTGTTGTACTTAGCGATTCGCTTGTTGCGCAGCTTTGCCGAGATCAACCGGGTCAACCGCGCCTTGCAAGCGGTCAATGAAAGCCTTGAACAGCGTGTAGAGGCGCGCACGCGCGAACTCAAAGACGCCCAGAGCGAACTGCTCGACAGTGCGCGCCAGGCCGGCATGGCGGAAATCGCGACCAATGTGCTGCACAACGTCGGCAACGTGCTTAATAGCGTGAACATCTCCGCCGAGCTGGTCACGCGCAAGCTGCGCACCAGCAAGGCCTTGGGGTTGGGCAAAGCCATGCAACTGATCAACGAGCACCCGGATGACCTGGGCACCTACCTGCGCGAAGACGAGAAAGGCAAATTGCTGCCCGGCTACCTCAACCAACTGGTGGAGGCCATCGCCATTGAGCAGCAGGGCCTGACCGACGAACTGGCGCAGTTGAGCAAAAGCGTGGACCACATTAAGGACATCGTTTCTACCCAGCAATCCTACGCCGGCGTGTCCACCCTGCTGGAGCCGGTGCAGATCAGTGCGTTGATGGACGACGCTCTGCGCATGAATTCCGGGGCGCTGAATCGTCACCATGTGACGGTGGTCAAGGAGTACGCCGAGGTGCCGGAACTGATGGCGGACAAACACCGGCTGTTGCTGATCATGGTCAACCTGATCAGCAACGCCAAGTACGCCATGTCGAACCTCACCGACCGCTCGCGACAGATCACCTTGTCGATCAGCACGGTGGAGGGCAGCCTCTTGCAGATCAGCGTCAAAGACGAAGGCGAAGGCATCCCGGCCGAGAACATGACGCGGATCTTCACCCACGGGTTCACCACGCGTAAGGAAGGCCACGGTTTCGGCCTGCACAGCTGCGCCCTGGCGGCCATTGAAATGAATGGCCGCCTTACCGCCCACAGCGATGGACCGGGCAAAGGCGCCGTGTTCACGTTGCAAATCCCCCTCAACGATGCCGCAGGCCAAGCATGAACCGCCCCCCCAATCGACGCATTCTGCTGATCGACGACACGCCGTCAATTCACGACGACTTCCGTAAAATCCTCATGCCACCCATGGAGCAGAACCAGGCACTGGACGATATGGAAGCCGCACTATTCGGTGCCAGCGAGCCCCAGCACGGACCCGTTTTTGAGCTGGACTCGGCCTACGGTGGCCAGGAAGGGTTGAAGTTGCTGGAGGTGGCCATGGCCGAGCAAAAACCCTATGCCCTGGCGTTTGTCGACATGCGCATGCCCCAAGGCTGGGACGGCGCGCAGACCATTGAAGAACTGTGGAAAGTCGACCCAAGCCTGCAAGTGGTGGTGTGCACGGCCTACTCGGATTATTCGTGGGAAGAGCTGCTGTTCCGCCTGCACGCCCACGACCGGCTGCTGATCCTGAAAAAACCATTCGACAACATTGAAGTGCAGCAGATGGCCAATACCCTGGCCGCGAAATGGGACATGGCGCGACACGCGTCCTTGCAAACCAGCCACCTGGAACACTTGGTGGAACAGCGCACCCTGGCACTGACCCAGGCAAGCCAGGCGTTACAGCTGGAGATCGACGAGCGCAAACAACTGGAAAGCCAGCTGGTGCAATCGGAAAAACTCGCGTCCCTGGGCCAACTCGCGGCCGGCGTGGCCCACGAAATCAATAACCCGGTGGGGTTTATTTCCTCCAACCTCGGCACCTTGGGCGGCTACTTCAACCAGCTGCAAGAGATGCTCGATGCCTATCGACAGGCAGAAACCGCACTGGGCAGCGACCAGTTCGAAGCCCTGCGTCGGCGCCTGGACCTGGATTTTCTCAAGGAAGACATTCCCACGCTGCTGCGCGAATCCAAGGAAGGCATTGGCCGCGTGGTGCAGATCGTCAAGGATTTGAAAGATTTTTCCCGGGTGGACAACGACCAGACCTGGCAATGGGCAAACCTGCAACAGGGCATCGATTCGACCTTGAACATCGTCGCCAGCGAACTCAAGTACAAGGCCGACGTGATCAAGCACTACACACCGCTGCCGGACATCGAATGCCTGGCATCGCAGCTTAACCAAGTGGTGATGAACCTAGTGATCAACGCCGCGCAGGCCATGGGTCCGGAACGCGGCACCATCACGATCAGCACCGGAGTGGAAAGCGAGAATATCTGGTTGGAAGTCGCCGACAACGGCTGCGGGATTGCCCCGGACAGCGTGCAGAAAATCTTCGACCCCTTCTTTACCACCAAGCCGGTGGGTGAAGGAACGGGGTTGGGCTTGTCACTCTCCTACGGCATCGTCAAAAAACACCGTGGCACTATCTCCGTGAGCAGCGAAGTGGGCAAAGGCACCACCTTTAGGGTGGTGCTGCCCATTCGCCAAACAGTTTAACCGCCCTCACGCCTCGGCGTTTTTCGGGCTCGAACCAAACGAAGCGAAACGCTTGTTGAACCCGGCAATCCGGCCTTCGGCCTGGGTCTTGCGCTGCTGGCCGGTGTAGACCGGGTGCGAGGCGCTGGAGACGTCCAGCGGGATGTATGGGTAGGTGTTGCCGTCGCTGTGTTTTTGGGTGCGGTCGCTGTCGGCGGTGGAACCGATGAGGAAGAACACGTCGGCGGCGGTGTCGTGGAACAGCACGGTGCGGTAGTCAGGATGGATACCAGCTTTCATAGGGCCTCCGGGGCGTCTGGGTGCATTTGATGTGTTATACAGTAACACAAATCATGCACTCAAACGAGAACGGATTGCAATAAGAATAGACCTCGGGCTTCTATGCGGATTCCTGGAAGTCCATTTCCGGCGGCTGTTGCGAAAAGCCACGGGTGAGCAAACCCAGGTAAACCAGGCCGATCGCCAGCCACGCCACGCCCAGGTAAATCGCCAGATGATCCAGGCTGACCATCAGCCAGAGGTCCGCGAGCAGGCCGATGGCCGGGAACAGCAGAAACAGGATCAGCTCGCGCACACCACGCGCTTTCGCGCCGACCCAGTAGTGAAAGATCACCGACAGGTTCACCAGGCTGAAGGCCAGGAATGCACCAAAGTTGATGAACGAAGTGGAGGTGGTCACATCCAGCTTCAGCGCCAGCAACGCCACAACCGCACACAACAAGATGCTGTTAACCGGCGTGCCGAAGCGCGCATGCAAGGTGCCGAAGAACGACTTGGGCAACACACCGTCACGGCCCATCGCGAACAACAGGCGCGAACCACTGGCCTGGGCCGATAGCCCCGAGGCGAACTGGCCGACAATCAGGCCGATCAAGAAGATCGACACGAACAGGTCACCGCCGATATTGCGCGCGATTTCATACGCGGCCGAATCCACGTTGGCGAACTCGAACGACGGATGGGCGATCTGCACAAAGTAGGACACCGCCACGAAGATCAGCCCGCCGATCAAAGTGATCAGCATGATCGCCCGTGGGATGGTGCGGCGCGGGTCGCGGGTTTCTTCGGTGAGGGTACTCACTGCGTCAAAGCCCAGGAACGAATAGCAGGCGATAGCCGCACCGCTCATGATCAACGGCATGTGCATCTGGCCGTTGAAGAACGGGGCGAGGGTCCACAGCGGTTTGCTGGCGTCACCGCCGATGTAGTGGATGCACAGCACGACAAACGCGCTCAGCACCAGAAACTGCACGAGCATCAGCAAGGCATTGATGCCGTTGGCCAACTTGAGGCCGACAATATTGATAGCGCTGGTGACGCCGATAAACGCCAAGACCCAGACCCACTGCGGCACCGCAGGGAACGCCGAGTTGAGGTACGCCGCACCAATCAGCCAGATGGCCATGGGCAAGAACAGGTAGTCGAGCAGCACCGCCCAGCCGGCGATAAAACCCAGCTTGGGGCTGATGGCCTTGCGCACATAGCTGTAGGCGGAACCGGCCACCGGGAAGGCAGACGCCATGCGCCCGTAACTCATGGCGGTAAAGAACATCGCCACCAGCGCCGCCAGGTACGCGGCGGGGACCATGCCTGCAGTGGATTGCGCCAGGATGCCGAAGGTGCCGAGCACAATGATCGGCGTCATATAGGCGATGCCAAACAGCACCACCGACCCTAACGACAGGGTGCGTTGCAAACGAGCCATGAGCGATTCTCCGCTGATTTATTAGATTTATGGCAGAACTGAAGTCGGTGAAGCGGATGTCATTTTTCTTATGGTTAAGCCTGTTTATGTGGCGAGCGGGGCTTGTTGTGGCGAGCGCCCTCGCCACATGGGGGTTAGCGTTAAACTTGTGGAATCAGCAGTTCGCGCGTCCCGTCTGCGCGCTCAATCACCTCACCCGGCAATTTCAAGCGCTGGTCATCCAGGTAGCGGTAGTCCTTGCGAGCCGCTACCAGTTGGTCGAGGTCCAACTCGACCGCGAACTGCCCTTCCTCGCGCCCTGCTTCAAACAGCAGCGTGCCAATCGGGTCGACCAAGGCGCTGCCGCCGGCAAACAGCAGGCCGCCATCGCCCTCTTCCACCCGATTGACCATCAGCGCAAACGCCTGGTTTTCTTGGGCGCGGGCCATGATCGCGGTGCGGTGCGTGGGGCCGTAGGGGTCCATGTTGCCGTTGGTCACGATCAACAGTTCGGCGCCCAGTTGCGCCAAGGCGCGGGCGGTTTCCGGGAACTCGATGTCGTAGCAGATCAACAGGCCGACGCGCACGCCGTTCCACAGGCACGTGGCGTAGCGATCCCCGGGCGTGAACACGCCGCGATCCGAGGCCCACAAATGGGTCTTGCGATAACGCAGGGCGATGCCTTCGGGCGTGATCAACAAAGTGGTGTTGTAGAATTGGCCGCCATCGCTTTCGGCTATACCGATCACCACGGCGATAGTGCGCGCACGGGCGGCCCGGATAACGGCCTGTACGGTGGGCCCATCCACCGGCTCGGCGATGTCGGCGACGGTCTCGGCCGACGGGAAGCCCATCAAGTGGGTTTCCGGGAAAACGATCAGTTGTGTATCGGCGGCGCAGGCCGCAATTGCCGCCAAGGCGCGCTCAAGGTTATAAGCTGTACCGTTATCACGACCTGCCAACTGGGCAAATTCGACCTTCATGGGTATTCCTTGTTCTCAATCTGTGCCGCAGTATGCGCAGCCACACCCCGCCAGGGAATTACGCGGCAGGGGTAACCCGATAGGGGTAGATCAATGACCATGTCGCTGCAAGACATCGCCTGGCACCGTTCGGTGGGGCAAATGATAGACGCCTTGGACCAGGCCAACTTCTGGACCCAACTGGTGCGTTTATTGGACCAATACGTGCCATTCGACAGCTGGGTGGTATTGCTGTTCAGCAGCGCACACCGCCCGCTGGTGTTCGCCGAATGCCCAGGCGCGGACGGCACGCCAGACCAGTTGTTCCAGGATTACCTCAACGGCCTGTACCTGCTCGACCCCTTCTACATCGCCAGCCGCGAGCACTCACGCACCGGGCTGTTTCGCCTGGCTGACGTCGCGCCCGAGCATTTCGAACTCACCGAGTACTACCAGCGTTATTTCCGCCTGAACGTGGTGGCGGATGAAATCCAATTTAATTGCCACCTGCCGGATGGGCGTACCCTGTGCCTGTCCCTGGGCTCGAAACAGCGTTTTGACCCGCAGCAGATTGCTTTGCTGTCGCTGATCCAGCCCTGGGTGCTGAGCCTGCTGCGCCAGCGCCTGCCCTATGAGCTCCATCAGGTCAGCGCCCCACAGCCGCCGATGCACAATGATGATTGGGGCGCGCAACTCACCGCCCGAGAGCTGGATGTAGGCCGCTTGATGCTCAGTGGTTGCTCCAGCAAGGAAATCGCTCGTAAGCTGCAAATCTCTGTTGAAACCGTGAAAGTCCATAAGAAACACATCTACAGCAAGCTAGGGATCAAATCCCAGTCGGAGCTGTTCTCGATCTTTCTTCAGGCGCAAAGCGCCTAGCCGATGAGTGAACCAAGGAAAACCGTATGAGCCTGTCGTTACTAAGCCGTTACGCCTTCTTTGCCGTGTGCGTCATTTTCACCCTGGTAAGCCTCCCTTTTATTGAACATGAATGGCTGTGGCCGATCACCGTGGTCACCGGCATTCTCAGCCTGATCGGCCTGTTCGACCTGCTGCAAAGCCCCCACGCGGTGCGCCGCAACTACCCGATCCTGGGCAATATTCGTTACCTGGTGGAAGCCATACGCCCGGAAATCCGCCAGTACCTGCTGGAGTCCGACAGCGATGCACTGCCCTTCTCGCGCTCGCAGCGCTCGCTGGTTTACTCGCGCGCCAAGAACGAAACCGCCGACAAGCCGTTCGGCACCTTGATCGACGTCTACCAGTCGGGTTTTGAGTTTATCGGCCACTCCATGCGCCCCGCGCCGTTGAGCGACCCGAGCGCGTTTCGCGTAATGGTCGGCGGCCCGCAGTGCAAGCAGCCGTACTCGGCGTCGGTGTTCAATATCTCGGCGATGAGCTTCGGTTCGCTGAGCGCCAACGCGATTCGCGCGCTCAACCAAGGCGCCAAGCTCGGCAACTTTGCCCACGATACCGGCGAAGGCAGCATCAGCCCCTACCACCGCGAAAACGGCGGTGACCTGACCTGGGAACTGGGCAGCGGCTACTTTGGCTGCCGCACCAGCGACGGCCGTTTCGACCCGGAACGCTTCGCCGTGCAGGCGCAGAACCCGCAAGTGCGCATGATCGAAATCAAGATGAGCCAGGGCGCCAAGCCCGGCCATGGCGGGATCTTGCCCAAGCATAAAGTCACCAAGGAAATCGCCGAAACCCGCGGCATCATGATGGGCGAAGACTGCATCTCGCCGTCGCGTCACAGCGCGTTTTCCACGCCGATTGAAATGATGCAGTTCATCGCCCAACTGCGCGAACTGTCCGGCGGCAAACCCGTGGGCTTCAAGTTCTGCCTGGGCCACCCGTGGGAATTCATGGGCATTGCCAAGGCCATGCTCGAAACCGGCATCCTCCCGGACTTTATCGTGGTCGACGGCAAGGAAGGCGGCACCGGCGCCGCACCTGTGGAGTTCACCGACCATATCGGCGTACCGCTGCGTGAAGGCCTGCTGTTTGTGCACAACACCCTGGTCGGCCTGAACCTGCGCGACAAGATCAAGCTGGGCGCCAGCGGCAAGATCGTCAGCGCGTTCGATATCGCCAGCGTCCTGGCCATCGGCGCCGACTGGGCCAACTCCGCGCGCGGCTTCATGTTCGCCATCGGCTGCATTCAGTCGCAAAGCTGCCACACCAACAAATGCCCGACCGGCGTCGCCACTCAAGACCCGTTGCGCCAGCGCGCCCTGGTAGTGCCGGACAAAGCCCAGCGCGTGTTCAACTTCCACCGCAACACCCTCAAGGCCCTGGCGGAAATGCTCGCAGCGGCCGGCCTGGATCATCCGTCGCAGCTGTCGGCCAAGCACTTGGTGCGGCGTATGTCGGCGACTGAGATCAAGCTGTTCTCGCAGCTGCATGTGTTCCTCAAGCCGGGTGAATTGCTCACCGGTGAAGTCAGCGGCGAGTTCTATTCGCGCATGTGGCAGATGGCGCGGGCGGACAGTTTTGAGCCACATGAAATCGCGGCGGCGTGAGGGCACCGACCATGCTCAACGTCATCGCTGAAGACTTCATCAAGCCCGAACACCTGGAAACCGTGCGACCGTGGTACGCCGAGCTGGTCGAAAAAACCCGCCTGGAACCGCTGTGCATTGCCTACGCGTTGTTTGTCGATCAGAAAGACCCGGGGCACTTCACTTTCATCGAGCAATGGCCCGATCAGGCCGCGCTCGATGCTCACTGCCAAACCGAACACTTCACCCGGCTGGTGCCGCAAATCAATGCGCACCAAGCCAAGCCCTGTCGGGTACTGTTGATGGATGCGTTCTAAACACCCTATTGCTGCTGAACCGGACCACCGACGGCATCGTTGAAACCAGGAGATTCACATGCCGTTACTCGACTTTGCCGCCATCGCCGGGCAACTGCCCAGCAGTTGGACATCCACGCGCCTGGGCCAGGTAGGCCCGGCGCGGATCAAGGTGCTGCGCATGGATGAGCAGGCGTATGAGGAAGAAACCCATGATTACAACGAAGGGTTATTGGTGGTCAGCGGCCTGTTGCGCTTGAGCGTCGGCGCAGAGGAAATCCGTGTGGAAGCCGGCCAGATGTACCTCGTTGAAGCCGGTACCGCCCATGGTGTGCTTGCAGGCAGCTACGGCACGTTGGTGATCATTGATGTCTAGAGACATTCAGTAATACCCAGCCTTTGCAATTGCTTACAAATACCGCCAACCTGCGCCCGCCCGACGTTCGGCGTGCGAAAACCTTCCGTTCGCCGGTCATTACTAAACCATTTGTTCAAGAGCCCGCTGCCATGCTGAACGGACGCGACCCGCGCATCGATTTTTTTCGGGGCCTGGCGTTGATCTTCATTTTTTGGGACCACGTCCCCCACAATCCCCTCGGTTTGATCACCCTGCGAAACTTCGGCTTCAGCGATGCGGCGGAAGTCTTCGTGTTCCTCGCCGGGTTTGCCTCGGTGCTGGCCTACGGCAAAGTCATGCAACGCGAAGGCTACTGGATGGCCTGCCTGAAAATCCTGCGTCGCACCTGGGTGCTTTACGTGGTGCATATCTTCTTACTGGCGCTGCTGATGGGCATCGTGTTTTACGCCAACAACCATGTGCAAACCCGCGACCTGGTGGCGGAGATGGGCCTGACGCACTTCATCACCCACCCACAGCAGGCGCTGACCGATGAGCTGCTGTTGCGCTTCAAACCCAACTTGATGGACCCCTTGCCGTTGTACATCGTGTTGCTGGCAGGCTTGTCGGTGGTGCTGCCACTGATGGTGCGCGCCACGTGGGCGGTGGTCGGCGTCTCGCTGGCGGTGTACCTGATGGCGCCGTGGATGGGCTGGAACCTGCGGGCCATCGCCGATGGCGTGTGGTACTTCAACCCCGTCACCTGGCAGTTGCTGTTTGTACTGGGCGGCGCTGCGGCGATCTACAGCCAGCGGCCAACCGTGCCCGACACGCGCCCCTTGCAACGCCAGCCGCTGTTTGTCGCGGCGGCGGTGTATGTGGTGGTCGCCGGGGTGATTACAGTGTCGTGGCTGTGGCCGCACCTGCATGACGCGGTAATGCCAGAGGTGCTCAGCAATTGGCTGTACCCCATCAGCAAAACCGACCTGTCACCGGTGCGCCTCATCCATTTCCTGGCGCTGGCCTATGTGACAGCCAAGCTCCTGCCCGGCCGGGAATGGACGCAAAACCGCCTGGCCGAACGGGTCTGTCAAATGGGCCGATATTCCCTGGAAGTGTTCTGCCTGGGCGTGGTGCTGGCGCCCCTGGCGGACATGCTCAATGCACTGGCGGATGACGCCGTGGCCATGCAATTGCTGACCGCCGTGGTCGGTGTGTTGCTGATGTCGGGGCTCGCCGTGTGGTTAGAGTTCATTAAGCGCCTCAACCAGGCGCCACGCTCGACAGGGCTACATAGCTAGCGCCCGCCGGTACCCACTGGGTGTTTCCATTTGCCTTCCACTCGATTGTGAAAGGAAATGCCCTTGGCTACCCATCTACGGCTCAACGGCCTGTCGGGCAACCTGCAGTCCAACCAATCCTGGCCCCGGCAAGAGGCCCTGGAACTGATTCACCAGATCCTCTCGCGCAACCTCTCCAGCCTGACGCCCAGCCAACAACGCACGTACGTGCGCCTGCAACGCGAAGCACTGCAGGCACTGAAGGCGGTGGACACGGCAAACACCGCCCTGATCAACGCCTTCAAGACCAAGGGTTTGGCGCAATTGCGCAGCAAACTCGGCGGCCTGGACCCGCAGGCGATTTTTATCCACACCCGCTACCGGGAGGAAGTGGGCGTGCCCCTGCCGTGGGAGCTACGAACCAGCACGGCCAAGCCGGTTTCAGGCTCACGCTTTCGCCGCCCCTATGATGAATGGAAATACCGCCCTCACCTGTCCACGCTGTCACTCTGGGATGCCGCCTGCCTGAATTTCGATTTTGCCACGCAGGTGAAGCAGAGGTCCGGGCACAGTTTTGTCGATTCGACCTACCTCACCGGCGTCGAGAAACACCAACTGGATGTGCCACGCTTTGTCACCATCAGCCGCGAGCTGAACCTGGGTGGCCAGTTGCACGCCAGCCTGCAACCGGCGCTTGACCCAGGCGGCACACTCCAGACGCTGATCGAAACCAGCGCACGTACCTGCCTGTGGCTCCAAGCGCTGGAAGCCTATCGCAACCGCGACAGCACCGGGGTCACGCGGGCCCTCTACGACACACTGGTCAAGGCCATCGACGGCACCGGCACCGCCTTGCCCTTTGACACCCAGAGCATGGATGCCACGCCCTACGACCTTGCAACGCCGTTGCCGCTGTTGCTGATCCGTGTGGCCATCCAAGCACGCGCTGACCACACGGGTCTGGACCTTGCTGCTGGCCATGGGCGAGTCCACGGCCCTGCAAGAGTTTCTGTTGATGGAGGCGTTCTGGATCGAGTACCTGGCGAGGAGTCACCCGGGACCCTTTTCCACAGTCAAGGACAGCATCAAGCACAAAGTGCGAGCGTTGGATGAAGAGCTAACAGACAAGCGTTCGGAAGCCTACCTGGAGCGGCGCCAGTCACTGATTGACTTGGGGCAGGATGAACAAAACCGCCTGGTGCGGCAACTGACCGAGGCCACGCAGGCGGCTTTGCTGCGCGCGTGAGCCGGCGCCCTGGAGCTTGCACAGCGGGCAAGCTTCGGGGCGATGACCTGGCACCTCGATAATACCCACCTCGAATTATGGCGAATTGCCGACTTGGCCAATCGGTGTCTCTTTTCTACGCCCCAACTGTGCGATCAGGTAAGCAACGGAATCGGCATTGTTGAGCACCGTGATGACACGTTTGAGCGGATCGGTACGGAATACTCGCCGAGCATCGCTGAGGGTTTGGGTGCCCGTGACGGTGAGCAGCCTGTTGAGAACAGGCTCGGTTGACGTGCCCATGGATGGGTCTGTTTTGATGCCGGTTGCGATGTCGACCACTTGGAATAACTGCTGGATCGGGGTGTTGAGCGACAGCCTTGAAAGTTGACGGTTTTCCAGGACCGCTTTAGTGGTGCGGCCCGTAGAAGTTTGAGCATCGATCAGGTCATGAAAAGGATGAGTGGCGTTCACATAAGCCAAGTCCAACGTCAGGCCTACATGATGGGAGACTTCATGAATGAGGGTGGTCGCACGGGCATGGACGTTGACGTAGAACGGTTTTATCAACAGATGACTGTAATTCAGACCGGGGTTAAAAAATGCCTCGGTCAAGTACAGCAATTGAAGGGGGTCGGGGACAATCGTAAACGCCATCACCTTGTAGGCCCCCGCAAGCGCTGGCATTCGCGAGCGGCCAATGACAAATCGCGTTGAGTTCGGGGAGGTCAGTGAAGGCTCCATCAACGCGTTGCACATCTTGTCGACGGTCTCCTGAATTTTTTCAAGGTGTTCGACTTCGAGCGTATGCAGGCCAAAAAACGTTTGGACTTGTTTGACGAGCTCAGGGGCGGCAAGGGGCGTTTGCACGAGCAGGCGTAAATTTTCCTGGGCATTTTTTGTATAAAACGTGGCCAATGCCAATGCCTCGGTGATCATCAACGATTCTTGAGCATACAGCGCTCGAATGTCGCGCATGCCAATGGCCAATATATTCATATTGGGCCGCGCAAATGGCTCGGAGTAGAAGCGATTGGTCAATCGCGCAATGGTTCTTCGGCCCATCAGCAGCGGATCACTGCTACTGAGCATCCACTGTTGTCGTGTGTTGCTTTGCACCAAAGGGCCGACCTCTCCATTGCCAGTAATGTGCCAATCCACGCTGTGTTGGATGACCTGAAACACTTTCCCAGCCACTGCTGCGTAGTAGCGGTTAGAGTCGGATCGGTAAAGGTTAAGCGTGGTGTCTTTAATCAAGCTGTTCAAGGTCGGCTCAAGGACATCGAAACGTTGTAGCCGGGTGCGTGGCGCAGCCGTTATGTCGAGCGCGGGCCAGGACACCAGAGAGGTCGCAGGTACAGGAGGTGCCGGGCTCGGCTCGGGCGTCGGGGATATACCGCTCTCTGGCACGGAGGGCATGGAACGGCGTAAACCGGCCATCAAGGCGATACCGGCGATGAAATGGCCAAGTGCCTCATGCCACTGGTGGCTTTGCAGTTCTTCAGCCGAGGCTTTGAACAGTTTGTAGCTGCGCCAGACGATCAAGGGATAAGCCAGTTTGCCGGCAAAAAACATAACGGCCTCATGCACCCCCTCTGAAAATACGGCTTTTACCGTATCCCAAGCGGTATCCGCATTGTCGACTTGCTGGCCACTCAGCAAGGTTGTCAGCAACTCGAGATTATCGGTGTACAACTGTTTGAACAGGGGCGTGTTTATGGGGGTGTGTGCCAGCTGCATGGGAGTGCCGTCTTGGGGTTGCCCCAACGCCTTTGTCAGTGCGGCCTGGTCTACTGCCGGGACCACCTGCTGGACCCAGCTTTGTAAGGCCCCGGGCGCCGTCAGCTCGGCGAGCAGCCCAGCCTCATCGGCATATTCTTTGAGGGTATGGCCTGGGCTATAAGGGGCATAGAGAACGTGAGGCGTCTTGTCAGCTGAGGCGGGGCTGATCACGTAGCTACCAGGCACCTTGATCGTTTTCTCCCCGGCATCGATCAGCAGCTCCAGAGGGCGGATCATGGCGCTGGCGTCTACCACGGTCGCACGGGCGATAGCATCCGGCATATCCATGACCTGTTGAATGAGCCCGAAGGTCGCCGGTGAAAGCTGGCCTTGCAACGTCAGGCTGTGAGCGTACTGCATCAGTTGCCAGGGCAGTTGCTTGGCGAATCGCGTAGAGCGTTGCTCAAAGTCCGGGCTGGCAGGGCCCAGGGAAGATTTGACGTAAGTTTGATAAGCCGCATTGATGTTCAGCGCCTGTATCCGCGTTTTTAGCGTCTGCGCATCCATAGTATTGGGCAGCGGCGTTGTGCCGGTGCTGGCGAAGAGCGGAACCGCATCGTTCCAATACGATTGGTGGCTCAAGGCATAGTCCAGCAGCGCCTGGCTGCGGGCAGGCATGTTGCCCTGTGCCGGAAGCCCGACTTCGATTTCATCAGCAGTGACGCTACTCTGGCCGTCAAGTTCCTTTAGCAAAGCGCTGAGCGTGTTTCGCGTGAACTGAGCCAGCGAGTCGATCCCGTGCAGGTAATCCTGATTGTCGATGACGTTGTTTCGATACTGCTCCAACAGTTCAGCATAGAGCTGTTGATCGATCGCGCTGGCTTGGCCCAGCCATTGCGTGCCATGTTGCACAATCATCGCCTCGACCATGTCCATGGCTCGCCGCAGGTTAGTAGGCGCCAGGGTTTGCGTGACTTGAACCTGCCACAGGTTGCGCAACTGTTCGACCGACAGTTTCTTGGACAGGATTTGCTCCAGTTCACGGTCTTTTTGTTGGACGTAAGTCCGTTGCAAGTACTCGACGAGGTTGGCTTCGATCAGCTCAAGGCCGCTGAATGCATAGGTCGGATGTGAATGCCAGTCCGGTTGCGCCAGGTTCGCCAGGAAAGCCTGTCGTTCGTCCAGGGTTGCCAGGCGTCGATCTACCT
Organism: Pseudomonas sp. ArH3a; assembly: GCF_022648765.1. Lineage (NCBI taxonomy): Bacteria > Pseudomonadati > Pseudomonadota > Gammaproteobacteria > Pseudomonadales > Pseudomonadaceae > Pseudomonas > Pseudomonas sp. ArH3a. The sequence goes on along the minus strand of NZ_CP080330.1, from coordinate 1,612,378 downwards.
CTGCCTTGAAGTGACTCAATGAATGAAAACTTTCCAGCCCCAACGCAGGCGTCCATAGCAGCGTGCGACCGCAATATTGAGGGTCAAGCCCGCCGCGCTCGGTCAGCACGAAACAGTTATTAAGCGGTTGCGAGGTCGTTTGCCCCACGGTCGCGACCTTCAAGCAAAACGCGTCAGGGCGGAACCCATTGACACTCAGGCGCAGGTCTCTGGCGTAAATACCTAGTACGGCTAAAAGAACTTCGTAGTCCAGGGGCAGTAAAGCGTTATTCCAGAGCCTGAGTTGCATTTCCCCGGTCAAGCCCATCTCCATTGCCTTTCTCAGCAAGGGCTGCATGTCGGGGTACACGCTGTGGGTTCTGCGCAGATACTGGGTAAAACCGCCGATGGCAGTGTCGATCAGCGTATTGAAGGCCGTGACATCCACGCCTGGAATTCTAGTGGCGGGTCTTTCAGCAGCCGTTGAGTAGAAGTGGATGTGCGGCGAATCGGGGAGAGGCTCCACTTCGCCACATAAACGTTCCAGAAAATGCTCGACCATGCTGCTTGATGTCAGCAACTGAGGTTTTTCATCGGTGCCCGAGGGGTTGCTGTAATGGTGCACCCAAAGGCATGCAGCCTGCAGGTGTTGCTGTTTGATGGCGTACAGCTTGGTGTTGAGGTAGGTGGTGGCGGAGCGCTCCAGCGAGGGGCGAGAAGCTAGTTGTCGTTCGACTTCGGTGATTGTATTTTCGAGCGAATGCTGAGCGCTACGCATTGCCAACAGTGTGGGCGGGACCCTGGGCTGTGTCGCAGACGCTGTCCAGAGGGGCGCCAATTGTGTACTCCAACGGCCCATGGGCTCGAGGGTCAATAATTTTTGTTCAATCATGGCCCGCACATCCAGCACATGATCGACCAGGGCATCGAGGTCCATCGTGCCTTGGCTCAGGCGATACTGATCGAGGGCGTATTCAAGGTTGCGAGCTTGTTTTTCAATGACGCCCTCTATGAGGCTTTGGAAAATGACCCCGGTGATGGGCGCGGTAGTGACGTCGCAGGCCTGCAGATCTACTTCGCTATAGCGTTCGGGCCTCGACAGATGCTTTCTCCAGGCATCGGGATGCTCCCCAGGGTTGAGACTCTCCAGAAGACGGGTTTTCAGTGAGTCCAACTCGGTAAACGCCTGCAGCCCATGGTGGGGGCTATACAGCAGCCAGGGCGAGTCATCGTCGCCTTTGTTGCTGATGATCAGTGTACCGGCCAGCTCGGTGGGGGGCTGTTCGGGCTCGTCCAGCATTGCTTTTTCAACATCCAGGGCTGGAGGCAGCGTCGTCTCGGGGAGTGCCGTCCTGAGCGGCAGGGCCTGTAGTTGCAGACGCTGGTCAACCGTAATCGTGGATTGCTGTTGTCGGTCCAGTAACACCGTTAAAAAGGCATTGGCCATGGCGTGCGTAAAAAGTTGCAGCCGCGAGAGCCCGGTGGAAGCCGGCAGCGCCCAGAACGCCTTGGGCCGTTGCTTCATGTGTGTTTTCAAACCCTGGGCCAGTCCTTGGACTGATACCTCCCAACGCAACTGATCATCGGCCTCCTGCGTGGACGATTGGGAGACCGGGGTGCGTTGGGGGTTGTCGTAGCGTCGGGTTTCACCCGTTGGCCAGCCATTGGCGACGAAATACCTGAGGACGGTATCGCTCAACGAGCGGGTAGCGATGTGTCGAGGTGTTGACGTGTCAGTGTCACCCGATTGACTGGAGGTGCCGACGACATAGCTCTGTACCTGGATTTGGCGCAAGTCGACACCTGCAAAAGACTGGGCCAGTTCAGCGCAAATGTAGTCATCCAGCAGAGAAGTGAAACTGGGCAGCTTGAGCAATTCCTCGCGCATCAGCCGGGCATTTTCAAGCAGGTTATTGGAGAGGGTATTTTGCTGTGCTTCGAAGACCGCTCCAGCCACGGGCTGTAGAGTAAAGGTCATAACCGCAGTGGACTTTAGCGTGGCTTGCTGGGAGATCGACAGGTAATCGAGCAAAGCCTGGCGCTGCACCGGGTCTTTGAACCAAGTGCCCAGTTGCGTCTTGAGTGTTTCATGGCTTTCGAGCTTTTCCAGGCCACGCGCAGGCGAGTAGAGAAAAACCCCACCTTCCGGGGCGGGGCCCATGACGAATGCGCCCGCAAGTTCAACTGCCGGTTGGCCGGGCACGTTCACTTGCAGGGTTTGGACGTGCATCGGTGCGGTGTGTGCCCGTCGCAAAGCATCGGTTGCCAGATAGACCGAGTCGAGCCAGTCCAGGTCCTTGAGGGTAAAGTTACGCGTGCTTTGGCGCTGGCTTAGCTGTGTGCGATCGGCTTGAGTTTCGCTGAAAAAATACGGTCGGTTGTCATTGTCCATCGAGTGCTCTCCAAACAGGCTCGGCTGCCGGCAGTGCAGCTACGAGTGACCTGAAAGGATCAACTCTGGCATTTCAGATTTCAGTCCAGGCGTTACATATGCAGCAACGCCTCAGGCCCCGGTGGAGTGATCGGCGTATAGGTCGCCTTCGCCACGGAAAAGCGCAAGTGACTTCAACAGCGTACGGGTGTCCCCCGCAGTAATAAACGCTTCACGGAAGGCTTTCCCGGTTTCAGGGTTGAGCAGGCCGTCACGCTCAAATCGTTCAAAGGCTTGTTTGGCCAGGACACCCGACCACTTGTAGGAATACATTTTGGCGCCATAGTGACCCACAAGTTGTTCGAGGCAGTTGAGCGGGCGAGCGCCATCAGGCCACTGCACAAACCCGACGTCAGCGCTGGCACGGGTGAAAACCTCATGAGGTGTGCGCCCGTCACCATAAGTACGGTGCAACTCGAAGTCGACCAGGCCCGTGAGTAAAACCCGGGCGGTTTCCTGGCTGGTTTGAGTGTGAATAAATCGGCTCATTTTGTTGGCCATATCCTCAGGCAACGATTCTCCCGTCTGGAAATGGCCTGAAAGCCAGATCAGGGACGCTGAAGTAAAACAAAACTGCTCCAGCACTTGGCTAACGAATTCCGCCGCGTCATGGCTTAATTGACCAATACTGGAGAGCACCCGGTAGGGGGCGGCGGTCAACAGGTGCTGCAGGCAATGGCCAAATTCATGCAATAAGACCCTCAATTGCAGATGATCCAGCAAGCACGGTTGGGTCGCTGTCGGTCGTGGCAACTGGGTACGTAGTACTGCGATAGGCCGTCGTGGTCGCCCCTCGGCAGTCATCCGATGGCTGCGCAGGCTCGACATGGAGCCAAGCCCTGCGTCCGCCTTGCGGCGATAAGGGTCAATGAACAAATGGCCGATCGGCTCCGCGTACTCCCTGACTTCAAACACCCGCACATCCGGGTGCCAGGTATCGACAGTGGTTTGTTCGACCAGGTCAACGCCGAACAGTGTTTTGGTGAACATGCCCAAGCGTTGCAGTACCGTCTCCAACGGGAAGTAGTTGCGCAATGCCTCCTGAGAGACGCCAGCCAGATCCTGGCGAATTTTTTCCGCGAAATAGTCGTTATCCCAAGGTTCCAGATCATCGATACCTCGTTGCGCGGCATAGTGCTGCAGTTGTTGCGCGTCATAGGAAGCCGTCGTTCGTGCCTGCTCAATCTGTTGATGCACAAATGCAATGACCTCATCGGTCGTCTGCGCCATCTGATCGACCAGAGCCAGTTGGGTGAAATTGGGATAGCCCAACAGCTGTGCTTTCTGGTGACGGCTGGAGAGCAGCACTGTCAGGACCAGTTCATTGTCGGTGGCAAAAGCGTCAGGGCCGGTACCCACGGCACGGCTGTAATAAGCCACCATCATTTCCTGGCGCAAAGCTCGATGATCGGCATAGGTCATCACCTCGCGAAAGGATTGATCCGAAAGAGTCAATAACCAGCCTTCCAGGCCTGCGGCTCGAGCGGCGTCCTCCATGCGTGCCTGGGTCGCATCAGGCAATCCGCTCAGCAGCGACTTGTCGTCGATGTGCTTACGCCACGCCCTGTTCGAGTCTTCTATACGGTCCAGAAACTCCTGGCCCAATGTGCCGATTTCCAGGTTCAACGTTTTCAGCTGTAACTGCTTGTCGCAGGACAGATCAAGGCCGGCCAAGTGGTACTTGCGCAGTATTTTCTGCAGCGCGCTTTTGCGTTGTTCATTGAAAAGAGCCGCGATCGGGCTATTGGCAAGTTGTCGGTGAAGCTGATACAGGTCGTTGTTCTCAGTCAACTCGGCTTTGTACTGCATTGCCAGATCGTGACTACGGACTGATTCCTGCTGCCAGGCCGGCCCTTGGGAAATGGAGTTAAGCAGTTCAATGATTTGGAGAACGCCATCCAAGCGAGCCTCCAGTGCCTCCACGGCCTGCACCAGGTCATCCCAGGTTGGGAATGGCGCCTGGCTGGCGATAATCGTGGCGGTGGTGCCGCGGCTTTCGGTGATGATCTGTTGAATGGCGGGCACCAAGTGTTCTGCCTGGATAGACGAGAACGGCGGCAGATCGTAGGGCGTTAGAAGTGGATTGCTGTCAGGCATGGCGTCACTGTTCAAAGAGGGCAGTCGAAGCAGTCAGCCTAAAGAATGAATAACCGATGGGAGGGATAGATAAGTAGGCAAGCAGGGAGAAAGGCAATAACGCGGGGAGCCCGCGTTATTCTCAAGCGCATCCGAGCACTCTCGCTCAGTGGCTCATATCTGCCTGAGCGTCGCACCTTCGCCAGCCTGACTCGGCTGCAACTTGAACACGTAGAACAGCACCGTCAGCAACACCAGGAACACCGGGCCGACGTACAGCGCAATACGCGTTTGCGGGAAGTACGCCATCAGGCCCACCACCAGCACCAGGAACGCCAGCGCCAGGTAGGAGCTGACTGGGTACAGCCACATGCGGTACTTGAGGCCAGCCACCTCGGCTGGGCTCAGGCTTTTGCGGAATTTGAGCTGGGCCAGCAGGATCATCAGCCAGGTCCAGATCGCACCGAAGGTGGCGATGGAGGTGACCCACACAAAGACTTTTTCCGGAACCATGTAGTTGAGCAACACGCCCAGCAGCAGCACGAAAATCGACAGCAGCAGCGCCCGGCGCGGTACGCCGTTGCTTGAGGTCGTGCCGAACGTGGCCGGCGCCTGACCATTCTGCGCCAGGCTGTAGAGCATGCGCCCGGTGCTGAAGATGCCGCCGTTGCAGGAGGACAGCGCCGCCGTGATCACCACGAAGTTGATGATGCCGGCGGCCGTCTTGATACCCAGCCGCTCGAAGGTCATCACGAACGGGCTGCCTTGGGTGCCGATTTCGTTCCATGGGTAGATCGACAGGATTACGAACAGCGCCCCCACGTAGAACAGCAGGATGCGCCAGAACACCGAGCCGATGGCACTGGGGATGGTCTTCTGCGGGTTCTTCGCTTCACCGGCGGTGAGGCCGATCATCTCGACGCCCAGATAGGCGAACATCACCATTTGCAGGGACATCAACACACCGGTGACGCCATTGGGCATAAAGCCGCCGTGGGCCCACAGGTTGGAAATGCCCAGCGCCACGCCGTCATTGCCGAAGCCGAACGCGATGATGCCGACGCCGCCGATGACCATGGCAATGATCGTGACGATCTTGATCAGCGCGAACCAGAACTCGAATTCACCGAACGCCTTGACCGCGATCAGGTTGATGGTGCCCATGCTGACCAGGGCCGCCAAGGCCCAGATCCAGCGCGGCACGTCGGGGAACCACACGCCCATGTACACGGCGACGGCGGTGATTTCCGCCACGCAGGTCACCAGCCACAGGAACCAGTAGTTCCAACCGGTGAGAAAGCCCGCCAACGGGCCGAGGTAGTCCTGGGCGTAACGGCTGAACGAGCCGGCGACGGGGTTGTGCACCGCCATTTCGCCCAGGGCGCGCATGATCACCAGGATCGCCAGGCCGCCAATGATGTAGGACAACATGATCGCCGGGCCGGCCATTTCAATGGCCTTGGCCGAGCCCAGGAACAGGCCGACACCGATACAGGCGCCAAGGGCCATCAGGCGAATATGCCGTTCACCGAGTTCGCGTTTGAGCGGGCCGCCTTGAGCGGTCTCGCCATGGGGCAGTGGGTTGCCGACTGGCATAGGGGTACAACCTCATTTTGTTATTGGAGTGTCCGTCGAGTTTCCGGGGTGCAGGCCGGTAAGCCTGTGCCCTTGTTGAAACGGGACCGCCTCATGGACGGGCCCTTCTTGCCAGGCAAGATCAGCGGGGCGTCAGTATAAAAAGCCCAGAGCAGGGTCTTTCACTATAAAAATGGGCAAATTTAGGGGAAGCACCGGTCAAAATGCCATTTTACAGGAGCATCTTACCTGCATTGAGCGACAAAACGTCGCACAGCACCACGCTGACAAATGGTTTGCCACTGCAAGCCCGCTCGCCATAAGAACCCGCGCACCACACACAAATCCCTCACAACCAGCCCTCAGCGACTACGCTTCAAGCAGGTCCGATCTATCTGCGTGAAGGGATCAATCGACTATGGGCGCACTCTGGCAAACCGAATCGAGCAAGGCTGCGAAACTACAAGGCAGTTCGGACCCAGCGCCCTTACCCAAAAATAAACCCAGGCCCCGCCATGGGCGGCGCCTGTTCTGGTTGATCGTGTTGATGGCACTGATAGCGCTGGGGTTTGCCGCCGCCAAAGAGCTGCGCACCTCCCGCCTGCAAGCCCAGGAGCTCAGCCGCCTGGCCCGCAGCCTCACCTACCAGGTTGAGCCCGGCCCCAGCCAGGCCATGGTTTATCCGGGGGCCGGCCCCTTCGACCGGCGCCTGGGTTACAGCAACCTCGGCAGCTTCCTGCCGCGCCTGCTCAAGCGCGGTTATGTGATTGAGGCCCAGGCGCGCTTTTCGCCCGCGTTGATGGACTACACCGCCAAGGGCCTGTTCGTGCCCTACGCAGAGAAGATCCAGGCCGGGCTGACCATCAGCGACTGCCGCGCCGTGCCGCTTTACCAGTACAACTACCCGCAACAGCTGTACGAAAGCTTCGCCGCGATCCCGCCCGTGGTGGTCAACAGCCTGCTATTTATCGAAAACCGCGACCTGCTCGACCCCAGCCAGCCCCAGGCCAACCCCGCCGTCGACTGGCCGCGCTTTGCCAAGGCCGCGTGGTCACAAGTCGCCAAGGTGCTGCACCTGCCGGGCCAAAGTGCCGGCGGCAGCACCTTGGCCACCCAGCTGGAAAAATACCGCCACTCCCCGGACGGCCTGACCGTGTCGGGCGAGGAAAAACTGCGGCAGATGTTTTCCGCCGCTGTACGCGCCTATCGGGATGGGCCGCAGACCTTGCCGGCGCGGCAGAATATCCTACGTGACTACCTCAACAGCGTGCCGCTGTCGGCGGTGCCCGGCCACGGCGAAGTGCATGGCCTGGCCGAGGGTTTGCGGGTGTGGTACGGCGCCGACTTCAACCACGTCAACCTGGCGCTGGTGGGCTCGGTAAACGCCGAGCAAGGCCTGGCACTGCGTCAGGTGTTGTCGTTGATCATTGCCCAGCGCCGACCTTCGCACTACCTGGCCAAGGGTCGCGAAGAACTCGCCGAACTCACCGACAGCCACCTGCGCCTAATGGCGCAAAACAGTGTCATCACCCCTGCTCTACTCCAAGCGGCACTGGCGGCCAAGGTCAACTACCGCGACTGGTTGCAACAACCGACGCTGCAAACGGTGGAGACCAACAAAGGCATCAGCATGGCCCGCGCGCGCCTGGCCACCCTGCTCGACCGGCCGCTGTATGACCTGGACCGCCTCGACCTTGCGGCGACCACCACCCTGCAAGCCCCGTTGCAGGGCCAAGTCAGCGAATACCTCAAGCACCTGGCCGACCCCGACTTTGCGCGCCAGGTCGGCCTGCTCGGCGAACGCCTGCTGAGCGAGGCCAACACCGCGCAAGTGCGCTACAGCTTCACCTTGTTCGAGCTGACCCCGGACGGCTCACGGGTGCGCGTGCAAACCGACAACACCGACCAACCCTTCGATATCAACGAAGGCAGCAAACTGGAACTGGGCTCCACCGCCAAGCTGCGGGTACTGACCACCTACCTGCAAATCATCACCGAACTGCACGATAAGTACGCCGCCCAAGCCCCCGCTGCGCTGAAAAAAATCACGGTCGACGACCAGGACCGCTTGAGCCGCTGGGCCCTTGATTACCTGATCCAGACCCCGGACAAATCCCTGGCAAAAATGCTCGAAGCCGCCCTTGATCGCACCTACTCGGCCAGCCCCGGCGAAAGCTTTTTCACCGGCGGCGGCCTGCATCACTTCCATAACTTTCGCAACGAAGACAACGGCCGCAGCCCCAGCTTGCGCGACGCCCTGCGCGAGTCGATCAACCTGCCGTTCATTCGCCTGATGCGTGATGTGGTGCGCTACACCACCTATTCCGGCGCCAATAACAGCGCCCAATTGCTCAAGGACGACAATGACCCGCGCCGCCAGGAATACCTCGCCGATTTTGCCGACCGCGAGGGCACGACCTTCCTGCGCAAGTTCTGGAAGAAGTACCAGAAAAAAGACACCCAGGCGCGCCTCGACACCTTTCTGGACGGCCTGCGTCCCACGCCAATGCGCCTGGCCGCCGTGCACCGCTATTTGTTGCCCAACGCTAACCAGGAAAGCTTCAACCTGTTCGTGCGCGCGCACCTGACCGGGGTGAAAACCAACGAGAAGCTCAGCGACGAACGCCTGCAAAAACTCTACACCGCGTATGGCCCCGGCACCTATGACCTGCCCGACCAAGGCTACATCGCCAAGGTCCACCCGCTGGACCTGTGGCTGATGGGCTACCTGCTAAACCACCCCGAGGCGACCTTCAGCGAAGTGGTCAAAGCCGGCCAGTTCGAGCGTCAGGAGGTCTACAGCTGGCTGTTCAAAAGCCGCCATCAGAGCGCGCGCGACAGTCGCATCCGGACCATGCTCGAAGTGGAAGCCTTCCTCGATATTCACCAGCGCTGGCAGGCGGTCGGTTACCCGTTCGACCACTTGGTGCCGTCACTGGCCACGGCCATCGGCAGCTCCGGCGATCGCCCGGCGGCGCTGGCGGAATTGATGGGGATCATCCTCAACGATGGCGTGCGCGCCAAAGTGGTACGCATCGACAGCCTGCACTTTGCCGCCGATACGCCGTATGAAACCCGGGTGATCAACGACCCCGCCACCGGCAAACGAGTGTTGCCGATGGAAGTGGCGCAGGCGCTGCGCGGGGCCTTGTCCCAAGTGGTGGACGCCGGCACGGCCAAACGCGTGGCCGGCAGCTTCAAGCTGGATGACGGCACACCGCTGGCCATGGGCGGCAAGACCGGCACCGGCGACAACCGCATCGAAGCCATCGGCGCCGGTGGGCGGGTGCTCAGTTCCAAGGCGATCAACCGCACCGCCACCTTTGTGTTCTATATCGGCGAGCGCCACTTTGGCACCCTCACCGCGTTTGTTCCGGGCAGCTCGGCGCAAGGCTTCAAGTTCACCTCGGCGCTGCCCGTGCAGGTGCTCAAAGGCATGGCGCCGATTCTTATGCCGTACTTGAAGCCGGGGAGCCAAACGCTGTGCCTGCCGGTAGAGGGCCCGCACGGAAAAACAGCCGCCGGGCAAAAGGCCGGGTAATCGTTGCCCGGTCAATGTCCAGGGTCTGGCGCACACGCCCGGTTTGGCCGGTGCGCATACGGGCGAACGCCTCGGCCTCGACCCGGGCTTGGGCCTGGCGCCCCAGGCGCTCCTGCTCAGGGCGCTTGAGATGAGGCTCACCCTCGTAATGATCATCCGGGCTGTCGCGTCGTTTGTAGTGGAAGTGGGCATAACACAACGCCTGTTGGGTATCCCGTGCGTCGGTGACCACATAGACCTGCAAATAATCATCGACGGTGCCCTTGAGCAACACGCGTTCACCCTGCCGGAAAATCCGCACTTCACCGCGTGAGAAAAGAAAATCGACGCCGCCCTGAGTCGCTGGCCGACGCCGAGTCGCGCGGGTTCGTGCGTTTACCCCGGCAGCGCTCAGCCGGGCTTGCGCCAGCCGCAGATCACGCTCCATTGTCAGTGCCTTGGCCTGTTGCGGGGCCACCAGCCGGGTGTTTTCCATGCCCTGGCGTCTGCGGGCAATCGCCTCGGCAGTCCACCGGCGCATATTGGCCTGAGCCTCCAGCAGGTACTCCAAGGACGACGGATCGTTGGCCCGCTCAATCAAGGCTTCGACCTGCTGAATAGCCCTATGCTCGTCGTCCAACAGGCCCTGGCCCTTTTGCAACAGGCTACCGAGTTGCGCATCCGCCTTGGGCGCCGGTTTCACCGGTTCCCACACCCCATCATCCGCCTCGGTGAACGAACCAATGACCTCGCCGCCCGCCTCGTGCAGCGCTGCGGTGACAGGCCCCGGCTGGGTGGCCTCACTGACCTGTGCCACATACATATCGTGATTGCGTGTACGGATGATTTTTTTGCGCCGGCTGCCTTGGGGCGCGGGGGCAGGCACCGCCGGCGGTGCTGCCTGGGGTGGCACTTGCAGGAGGTCTGCAAGGTCTTTTTCGGCCTGTTGGTGCAAGCTGGCCAGCAGCTCCTGCAGTTTTTGCAGAAACTCCAGATCGAATGTGTCAGGCGCCATGGCACGCCAGAACTCAATCTGATCGTCGGTTTGCGCATAAACGTGGTCAATGCTTTTGAGCAGTTCAATACGCTCTGCCGACGTTGCTTGAAGCTGCTGCAAATCCGCCAGGGATCGACTCGCCAGACGTGCACGGTTAACGGTTTCATCGACACTGTTGAAGAAATCTTCGCTGAGCACAGGCCCTGCCACATCGATCGAGATGCGCCACAACGTCGTCAGTAGCAAGGATTGCAGGTCCCGTATCGAAGGACGTACGCCCAGCGTCAGCGCCCCAGCTTTGTCGCGCCCCAGACGGGGCACCTGGCTCAGGTCATCCAGATAGCCCGCTTCCAGGGTTCGCCAGCGGATAGCCTTTTCTTGCACCGCGGCCAATTCACGCATGATCGTGTCCAGTTCGGCGTGATCTTCACGGTTGATAGCCGATTCGGCCTCCTCCGCGGTTTCCCCGCTCAGCCGATCCACGACTGGCCTGAGCCGGGTATTGAGGGCAACGATTTGTCGTCGCGACTGTGCATCCAACAGCTGCGCGGTCAGAATCACTGACTCCAGCGCCTGGCACAGATGCGCCTCATAGCCGGGTCGCGGCCCCAGCTCCCGCAGGTACTTGAGTCGTTGCAGCTCCAACTGCCCATGCTCGAATTTGTTGCTCATTTCCCGGCCATAAGTCTCCCATGCCTGCGCGCGCTGCTGCTCAGTGATCTGCCCGGCCGGCTGGGTCGCCAACGTGCGCGCCAGTCTCATCGCGCGGTCGGCCCTGGCCCGGTCCGCCACCGTCTTTTCATAGTCGACCTCAAGCGAAACGCGGGTAGCCAGCTGCGCTTGCCGGGTACGCTCAATCGCCTCGTCAGCATTGCCCCCCGGCAAACGCAGGCCCAGGTCAAAATCCCACTGGCCCTGCCCCAAGTGCCTGAGCCAAGGGCCAAGGGTGGCGCCATCCGCGCTGACCACCCGGACCAGGCCCTGCATGACGTTAACCCGGTACAACGCCCCTTGAACCAGTGCCTGCCATTGCTGCGGGACCTGCGAGGTATCGCGCAGCAAACCTTGGGTCGGGCCACTGGCATCGGCATTGTCCAGGGTGACCGGCCAGGGCTCGGCAAAGGTCTTGAGCCGCAACGGCTGAATCAGCGCCTGTTGTTGTGTGCTAAGCACCTGCCGGGCGTTAGCCCAGCGCGTAGGTGCGTAGAAGGTCACGGGTGCGGGAATCGGCTTGAGCGGCACTGCGATTGGCTCGCCAGCGGCGGGTTCGACACGCGCCAGGGGCGCAAACACTGGGTGCTCGAGCGCCACATGCTGCTGGGTATCCTGGGGCGTGGCTTGATGGGCGACAATCGCCATCAGGTTCGCCAGCATGTCCGTCAGGGCGGCGTTGCGGGTTTGCCCGTCCTGGCTCTGTAAACCGTCGATATCGCGCTGCGCACTGTCCACCACCTGCAGCAGCCAACCGCCCAGCGCCAACGGCCCGTTGAGCAACGGCAGCACCGTACCGAACAGCAGCCATCCAGCCTGCTTCAAGTTAGCCCAACGCTGCTCGGCATTGGACACCGCCTGGCGATCGGCCAAGGCCACAAGGGCCTTGGCCGTGGCCTCGAACACTTGGTGCGCAGGGTCTGTGTTGCTCACCTGTTTGCTCAGTTGAGCCGGCGCAGGCGCTTCATACACGGTGAATTCATCGCCCTGCAAAAAGCGGCGGATATGCGGCTGGTTAAAACCCTTGTTGGCATACACCGCCCGGCGCGCGTGCGCGAGCCAGGTCAGCACGTTGTCCTGTAAGGCGCCTGGGTTCTTGATCGCTGTGAACAAGGCCTCCAATGACTCATATTCCTGCAGCATCGGGCTGAACAACGGCCGGTACAGCAGGTGCGGCCCGCTTTGCCCCAGCAATGGGCCAATGATGAACATGTTAGCGACCCCATCCGCGTGGGCGTCCGCCGTGGCCTTGAACGCCAGCGGCCACAGCGCAACAGCCTGTGTGCCGACCTTGCGTTCGGCGGCGCTGGCCTGCAAGGCCGCCCGTACTCGCTGAAAACCGACCCAGGTCACACCGTGCTCGCCCGTGAGCTTCGACGCCAGCGCCCACAGCGGCAGTTGCACACGCAGTTGCCGGCTGAACTGTTGCCGGCGGCGGGTGGCCTCGGCGGTGTCGTCGATCAGCATTTTTTTCAGCAGGGCGGGATAGGTCTGGCCTACGTCCGCCTCCTCTACGCACCGTTTGATCAGGGTGTAGGTCAGCCACGTCGGCGCCGCTTTGCCGTTCAGCGTAATGCGCTTGGCGGTATGCGGGAAACCGGCCAGGTTTTCCAGGGCCAGTTCGGTCAGCGTCACCGTGACCGGGTCCACCTCGCCGGCAATGAACCCGCCCTGCACCGGCACGGGTGCGGCAATCACCCGATCAAAGGTCAGGGAAACCTCGCCCGGCTTGATACGCGTCGCGCCAGGTTGCGCCTTCAGGCAATGCTGCAACTGGCGGTCGGCACAGGCTTGAATCGACTCGATACCCGCCAGGAAATGCGTGGCCCCGCTGTCGTGCTGAGCCAACACCCACTGCTGCAACAAGCGCGCATAGGCGATGCTGTCCTCGGCACCCGCCTGGGCCAGCCACAACGGCATGGCTTGGCGCAGGCGCTGTTGGCGCGCACTCAGTTCGCAGACGAACCAGCGCCGTGGATCAACGATGTAATCGAGCAGCGCCTGGCATGCCTCAACGGTGCGCGGCACGTCACGCTCGATGCTGTCGATTTCCAACTGCTGGCGGGCCAGGTAGCTCGCCGCCAAAGCATCGAAGGGGTCGCCCTGGGCCTGCTGGGTGAACCACTGGTCAGCCGCGCCCGTCAGTACCGGGCTGGTGTAGGCCGGTAACAACGCGCCAACGTCGTCAAGGCTATTGAGTTCGTGCACACCGCTGGCCGGGCTGAACAGCAGGGTTTTCGCGGCATGGCTGAGTATCAGCAGCGGCAACGTCTGCGCCTGATCGCCCGCCAGCCCCGCGCCCAGCAGGTGCACGGTCCGCACCTGCAGCGGGCCGTCATGCAGGCTCCATTGCACAGAGGGCCGCAGGGGGCGCAGCAGGGTCTTGGGGAACAGCGCGGCGAAGCCCTTTTCGTCCATACCGGGTGGCTTGGGTGAGTCGTAAAGCAGCCCCAGCAGGTGATCGGACAGATAACGCCAACGGGTCATGTTGATCGGCACAGGCTCACGCCACCAGGCTTGCAAACGGTTGCCAAAAGACCTCAGGAGCACCGCGCCGCAGTGATTGATCAGCTTCTCGACATCGGCGAGGCTCGGCCCACCGGGCTCGAACACCTCGCGAACCCGGCAGACCACGAGGTGATAGCCCTCGACCAGCAACGTAGGCCTGGCATTGGCCAGGCGCTGCACCAGCAGCTCGGGCAAAGGCTGGTAGGTAGAGCTGTCAGCCGTGGGGGTGCCCAGATGGATCAGGCCGGCGGTCCATTTTTGCGCCGCAAAATACTGGTCCAAGTAGGCCTGGGCAGCTTCTTGCGCCACCGCTTGCAACGGCGCGGGGCTTAAAAATAGCGTCTCGATTTGCTCGATATGCACTTGGCGCGCAGACGTTGCGCGAGGCTCGGAGGGCGTCATGACAGGGCTTCTCAGTGATATAGACCCGCGGACGCTACACGCTGCCAGGCGCCCGATGACCATACACAGTTACTGCCAGACCAGCCCCTGTACGGGCCTAGTCTGAGTGCCCTATTTGCCACAGAACACCACGCCATGAGCGCACTTGTTTCACAGGCCCCCGAAGATAAAGGCCAACACTACGAACTCATCCGGGATGCTTTGCCCGACTGGGTCAAAACGCTGTCCGCTGCAAGAATCAGCGCCTTGAAATCCAGCCGAAAAACCATTGCGCCCTGGTACAAAAGTGCCTTGGCGCAGCCGCATCAACTGTTGAAAACCGCGATTGCCGAACAGTGGAAAACCCAATCCCACGTCGACAAAAAACTCTCAGCAATCACCGACCTCAAACGCTTTGCCGAACCCGTGTTAAAAGCGGCACTGAAGCAGCACTACAACCTCGATGTGGACGTTCACAGCACCTACCTGCGCCTCTATGCGCCGGTCAAACAAGCCTGGTGGGTCACTGACATTCGCCCAGGCGTAAAAAGCCGCACGGTCTCGCTGCTGGAGGCGGCGTTGCACAACTTTGCCGATTCAGAGGTGTTCACCGACGACTCGCAGTTCATCACCCGGCCTGACGCCCTCGACCATTTCGAGGTGCTCGCGCTGAAAAAACAGCTGTCGATCCAACAGTTCAAGACCCTGGTGCGCACCCTGGACATCGGCGCCCAGTACCAACAGCACCTTGAGCGTTACCTGGGCCGTTCCGAACCGGTGGTGGACGGCGTGCTGCGCGCGCATGTCACCCGCAACCACCAGGCGGCCCTCAAGGTCGCAGCGCAGATGGCGCTGATGAAAGGCGATATCCAGCCGCAGGACCATAGCCTGATCACGCAGCTGATTGCCGGTCGCCAAGGGCTGACGCTGGACGGCAAGGCTGTGCATTGCCATGGCCTGAGCCTGATGGACGCGACCTTGACCGGTGTTGTACTGATCGCCGCCGACCTGGAGACCAGCCGCCAGGCGCTTCCTGTCATCGTGTATGTACCGGATGACCCGCAGCACCCACTCAAGCGCTACGCCTCCACGCTCGAGTTCATGCTGGCGCTGACCCGGCAACTGCGCCATCCCGACTATCAACAGTTTTTCAGCCGGTTCATCGACCATTCATACCAAGGGCTTTTTTTCAGCCAGTTAGGCGCGCGCCTCAGCCAGGTGAAATGGCACCAACATGTGCCGGGCGATCCCCAGCCGACCTGGCACGACACGGCGCTCGACAACCCCAACCTGCAGTTCAGCGTGACCCGTATCCGAACACCGTTGTGGGAGCATCTGTACCAGCAACAAATCAACAAAACCCTCAACGATGCGTGTGAACTGGCCATCGCCACCGCCTACGCCGACCGCATGGCACGCTGGGCCTGGTGGGACAACCTGGAGAAAATCCTCTCGGACGTGCTTAACCTGGCGTTACTCGTCGTGACGCCGTTCGTGCCTTTTTTAGGCGAATTGATGCTGGCCTATACCGCCTATCAACTCG
Source organism: Pseudomonas sp. ArH3a (assembly GCF_022648765.1). NCBI lineage: Bacteria > Pseudomonadati > Pseudomonadota > Gammaproteobacteria > Pseudomonadales > Pseudomonadaceae > Pseudomonas > Pseudomonas sp. ArH3a. Next base: position 1,596,657 of record NZ_CP080330.1, on the reverse strand, counting down.
CGGACGAGGTCTTCGAAGGCCTGTTGGATTGGGCTGAGGGCCAGGGCACAGAAGCCATTGAACACGTGGTTGGGGTCGCGGAAAACGTGTTGCAACTGCTCGCGTTCAGCGCTGCCCACCTCACGCTGTCACCCTTCGTCGAGCGTTTGAAGCGTGTGGCCCTGAGTGACGGAAAACTGCGTTTATGGCATGCGGACTTGAGCCCCTACGAACAAAAAAACCTGACCCTGGCGCCCGCATCGCAGCCCGACGCGCAAGGGTTTCATCAGCATGAGGGCAAAAAAATCCTGCGTCTGGAAGACAAGCACTACGCCGTCAGCCAGGAGCCCGACACCGGCCTTCAGCGCATTATTCACCCACAACGCCCCGAGGCTTATCGCCCCGAAGTGGTGCTTAACGGTCGCGGGGCCGTGGTGCTCGAGGGCGAGGAACCCAGGCGCTGGAACGACTCGCAGTTGTTCCAGCGCCTAAGCCCGTTGACCGCCAACTGGCCAGAGGCACGCCTGCAACAATTGCGCGATATCAGTGGCATCGAACCCGGCGCGCTGAGGCATATGTACAGCGAAAACCAGCCACCACCACCGCTGTTGGCCGACACGCTGGACCGTCTCGAACTCAGGCAGCACATTGATACGCTCAGCGAGCCGTCCGGCGACACCGGGGAAGCCGCCTATTGGTCCGCCGACATGGTCACGCGAATGGACGGCTGGCCCAGCGACAAAGCCATCGCCGTGTTCGAGGCCGCCGACCTGAGCGGCGAGTCGATGCAACATGGCGCAAGCCAGGCAGCGCCGGATGCGACATTAGCCATCAGCCGTGAAGACTTGGCGGCCGGTCGGCTGGCGGAACGGGTGGTGGGCTTTCTCGACGAAGCCGAACTCGCGGGGCTGATCGGCGCGCCCTTGCCCGCCGCCCCCAGCGCGCGGGTCCACACGCTGCGGGAGCAACTGAGCCGTTACGTGGCCTCGCGCAAAGACGACATCTTCGAGCATCTGTATGGCTTCAAACGCCAGTCATCCAGCGCCCACGGGCAGTTGCTGCAAAGACAATGCCCCAACCTGCCCGACAGCCTGGCACAAGCGATACTGGCCCAGGCCCGGCCCGCTGAAGTGCAGTTGATGAACGACGCGAGTCGTCTGCCGTTGCGCCTCAAACATCAGGCCCGAGAGCTGCAGTTCGAAGCCCGCGCCACCCGCGCCTATGAGAGCATCTACCAAGGCAGCACCCCCACACCCGACACCGAGCGGATGCTGCTCAACACCCTGAAAATCCACAGTAACGCCTTCGGCAACCAGCGCCTGAGCATCCGCGAGCAACTGCCCAGCGGGCAACTGCGCTGCCGTGTCGGCCCGGACGATGCGAGCACCGATACGCTGCTGATCCGCACCGCGCCAGGGCGGTACGCACTCGACGGCGCAAGCCTGCAGACCACCTGGGACCTGTATGAAGCCGTGCTGCGCAACGTGCCGCGTAACACCCTGGGCTTCGCGCCGGGCGAAGGCGAAGGGCTGCGCCAGTGGCTCAAGCAGACCCTGCAACCGCCCGCAGAACGGCGTACCGTGCTGGCCGCCCCGCCGACCCTCGCAACCGCCTCCAGAGAGACCCAGTTGCTGCTGCAAAAGCCCCTGTTCAGCGCCCTGCGCCAACGGCTGGGCCGCACCCGTGTTGAGGATCGGCTCAAGCTGCTCTACCCGACGCTGAGCGAAGAGGACGTGACGGCCTATGCCGAGTCCTTGAACACGGCCGATGGCAAACGCCTGCTGCTCGCACTTGAAACCCAGAAGCGAAGCCTGCTCAACGCACTGAAAAAATGGCAGAACCAACCTGCCGCAGGCACCCAGCAACGCCGACCGCCCCTGCCGGAGAAACTGTTCAGGAAGCGTTTGACCACACTCATTCAGGAAAGCTGGGAGCAATCGGCCAAGGGTTACGAAACCGATTTCGGCGGCCGCCGATTGGGCAGCGAACTGGACCTACAGGGCGAAACCATCTTCGGCTTTTTACAGAATTTCCCCACCCTTGAAAGACCCTTGGAGCACATCACCAGCCTCAACCTTGCGGGCACCGATTTCACTGACGCCGACAGCCCGTTCCTGTGCAACTTTCCCAACCTGCGCAGCTTGGATATCACCGGCAAGCGCCTGGTCAGCTTGCCCGAGGCCGTCGCCGGCCTGCGCCGGCTGACGCACTTGGGCCTGGCCGAAAACCCGATCCGCTGGAGCACGCAGCACCTGGAACAGCTCAAGCAATTGAACCATCTGCGCGTGCTGATCCTCTCGCACAACCCGCATCTGGTGGCACCGCCGGACATCAGCCGCATGCCGGAACTGCGCATACTGGTGCTCAATAACACCCCGCTCAGCCAATGGCCTACGGGCCTGTTCGAGTTGCCGCGTTCGCCGGACTTCAACCTGAACCTGCTGAACACGCCCGTCACCCAGGTGCCCACCGTCGAGCCCGGCTCCGCGTCGGCGGAGCTGGTGGCCCGCACGCGTTTGGACCGCAACAAGCTTGAGCCGGGCGCCGAGGACCGCCTGGTCAGCTACCGCCGCGCGGCGGGCCTGGACCCTTATCGCACGTACCCCCCGCGAGGCGAGCTGGACAGCCAACACTGGCTCAGCCACTTGCCGGAGGAGCTGCGCCCGTTATGGCAGGAGGTCTGGGATGATCTGGAACGGGAACACGGCTCCCAAGGCTTTTTTGAGGTCATCAAAAGCCAGCAGCACCCGTCTCCCGAAGTCGTCCAGGACCCGGATGACCTGACGCGCTATGAGCTCAACCGGGCGCATCTGCGCACCAATGTGCTGCGCCTGCTGAGGGCGGCTGACAGCGATGAGCCCACTCGCACTGCGCTGTTCAACCTTGCCGCCACCCCCACCCACTGTGCCGATGCGGGTGCTCAAGTGTTCAATGCCATGGGCATCGAAACCCTGAAGCTGGAGGCGTGGAACAAGCCTTCCCCCCAAACCCGGACTGACGCGCTGGTGCTGCTGGCAAAACAGAAAGCGCGACTGGACAAGGTCAACCGGATTGCCCAAAAAGATATTGAGGCGCGCCTTCGCGCACCCACGCGCAACAGAGATGGCAGCGCAGGCCCCGCCTTGCGCCTGACCACCGATGTCGTCGACGGCGTGTCGGGCACCCTGGATGAGGTCGAGGTGTACAGCGCCTACCAGACCGGTCTAAAGACGCAGCTGGACCTGCCCTGGCTGGCGGACCACATGCTCTACCGCGAGACCGGCAATGTCCAAACCCGGCAACTGATCAGTGCCTACAACAAGGTGATCGAGGAGGAGCAAGGCGATGGGCTGGTGGAACAAATGCTCGAGCAGTACTTCTGGAGCGACTATTTGCGCGGTACCCATCCCGATGAGTACCGACAGATCAACTGTCAGCACGAACAGGTCAGTGAAAACATCGACGATTTGCGCCTGGCTCAGAACGCCTGGGCGGCCCATGAACAACTGCCGCCGGAACAGCAAAACCCGGCCACCGGCGCCCCACTCAAGCAGCGCCTGGTGGAGCTGGCCGACGCGCTGCAGGTGGCCCGAGCGCAGGTCTTGACCGGCGAACCCATGAGCGAGGAGCTGTACCTGAGCCTGTTTCTCAAGAGTTTCTACGACGAACAGGAACTGGGGCGACGCCTGACTCGCCAGGCCATGGTGGCCGCTGGCGTTTAACACCCTTCTGTTGCCGTACACCCGCGACAACAACGAACGGCGCGATGTAGGGGTTATTGGGGCTGTCTCGCGGGTCATTAGTGTGGGCATTCGCGTGGGGTGCCCTCACAACTGACACCGGCCGGCACGGATAACCCTATCGCTACACAAAACCCAGGTTATGCCTTCGCAACCACTCGCCTCTATCGAGGACCTCAAGGGCTCAACGCATCAAAGATGATTTGCACATTGCCGAAGTACTGGCCCGGCAGGTAACCGTCAGCGGGTTGCTCGGCGGCAACCACCAGCGGCACGCGCTTGCCGACCTTGGCCTCGTCTTCCGGCACCACGAGGGTGTCGACCACATCCAGGCGATGGCCATTGAAGGTCACTTGCAGGGTAATCACGTCAGTGCCATTGGACAGCACCGGCGCAAAGCCCAGGCGCGCATTGATACCGCCCAGCACGTTCTTCACATCAAAAGGTTCACGCAACGAGCTAAGGCGCCCGGTCACCAGGTTGTAGCTCATGACCTGCTCGCGCTCGAGAAAGCCTGGGTTGACCGGCAGCACGTAAAAGGCGCTAGTGGGCACCTGAACCGAGACATGAAACACCGCTTCCTCTCGAACAGCGACGGCTGAAAAACTGAGCAGTGCCAACACACAAAACAGCACTATCGCGGACAATCGCCACTGCGGCACCCTCCGGCTCACCCTTTCACCACTTGGTCTTTGCTGGCCTGGCCCTCGACGAGTTTAAAGCGATATTCACGGCCCGCTTCCTTGTCGAACGAAAAAGTGCGACCCGGCAACACATGGTTTTTGGTGGTGGGGTGACAGTCGTCGGCCTTGCCGACCACGCAGTTTTTGAACTCATCCACCTCGATCACGCTGTTGCCGTTGTTGTGCAGAGCGTATTGAGCACCGCTGTTTTCAATGCGGGTGTCGTAGCGGGTGTCCTTGGGCCGCACAAAAAATACCGTGCCATAACCGGCCAATACACTAACCCCGGCCTGCAAGGTGCTTTGGTAAGCCTCACGTTCCTCCTCGGTGACGGCAAACGCGTCCTCCTTCTCCGGCACCACGGGGATGTAACGCACGCGAAAATAGCGCTCGTTATTGCGCTCACCCAAGAACACCAGGCGTGTGCCCTGCATGCCGTTGGCCGGCACGATCAGCCTGGCCGGGCTGGCCATCAGGCCGTCACGGGCGCTGCTGTCGAGCTGGGTTTGAAGCGGCACTTCCTTGGCAACGCCCTGTTCGTCGTAGAGAATTTCCAGCACCTCGACCTTCACAAACGCGGTGCTGGTGCCGCCGTTGAAAATGCGCTTGAGATAAGTACTTTTGTCGCCGTCGAGGTAGTCATAGACCACCCCCACGTTGATGCTCGGCCCGGCATGGGCAGCATGGGCAAACAAACACAACCCCAGCAATGACAGTAAACTTTTCATGACAATCAAACCTCATGTGAATGGCAGGCAGCACGACTGCCCTAGACTTCTGAATCCCATATAACCGTGACGTTGCCGGTGTACTTGTTCGGCGCGCCAGGCACGAACATCTGCGGCATCGCGTCAGCCGGCACTTCGAAATGCAGGGTGCCCGGCCGGCGATCAACGTAGTGGGTTGGGGCAAACAGGCTGGTGGTGCTGCCGTCGAGCAGCAAGGGCAATCGGCTGACCCTCTGGCCGCTTACATCACCGATACCATTGGGCAGGCTGACGCTGATATTCAGCGGTACACCGGTGCCGTCTTCGGACTCGATTGCGCAGGTGTTGCCGCTGGGGAACTGGCATTGCAGTTCCATCTTGAAGCGCCCCGAGGACCAGATATTGAAGGTCTGGTCACGGAACAAGCGCGTTGGCCGTCGGCCTTGTTGAACCCAGGATTGCCAGCCGCCCTGGGGCACCAGCTCGACGTTATTGCCCCCCGGCGGGATTTCGACTTTGAGGATATGCTCTACGCTCAGGGTAAAGTTGAAAACCAAGGTGTCGTCGTTGGGGATCATGATGTCACCGAAATCAAAATCCTGATTCGGGCCTAGCGAATAGGCGATGGTTCCCCGGTAAGTCCCGGTGGGCATGGTCAAAGGATTGGGCGTCCTCAGTTCATAGGCGTATTCGAAGTTGACATAGTCCAACCCCGGCACATCCACTCTGTGAACAAGGTTGCAGGCGCCTACGGCCTCAGGCACCAGCCAGAACCACAGCGCATATTGGGTAGTGCCTGTAAGAAACCCGGTGCTCAAACAAGGTGCTGGCGCGTACTGCCAGGTTCTGGGGCCCCACGAGTTAATGGTTGCAGGACCGGCGACGTTAAACCGGTTACCAATTCCCGCGATACGCACTTCGACAGTTTCCTTCGCCCCACCCTCTGACACCACCTCCAGGCTGCGCCATTCGGAGGGCATCTTGAACATCACTCCTTTACGCGCATCCGCAGGGCCGCTGGGGTCGACCAGCATCGGACCATTGGAGCGAAAAGTGATGTCCCACGTGCGGATACTGAAAATCCCCAACTGCTTGCATCGCGCAGGTATGTGCCCCGGGCAGACCCCACTTTGCGGTGTGGTATTGATAAACTTGTTGTTCTGCGGATTTTGCGGGTCCGGAGAGAACACCGCCGTCAGCTCTTGTGTTGCGGCGCTGACTGAAAACGCGACACACCAGAGTAGCGCGGTACTGAACAGGCCCCCGACAGGGCTATTTCTGGATCGTTGTTTCAAGAACATAGGATATCAACCTGCTGCTTCAGTGGTGGCGGTGGCATCGGCCAAGGTGTCTGGGGTACAGCGCAGATCACCGATCATCAGCACATCGTTCTCGCTGAGGGCCTTGCTCGGGTCGAGACGGAACTGGCACAGCAACTCGGTGCCACGGCGGACTTCCAGGGTCGGTGAACCGGCGTTCATTTCCATCGAGAAGAACCCATCCACCTCACTGACGCCCCGACTGGCGTGGTTGATGATGTGGTGGCCCTTGAGCGGGCGGCCTTGCGGGTCGACCAGGCGACCGAGCACGGTCACGGTTTTCATCACGCTGATCTTGCGATAACCGACGCCACCCTTGTTCATGTGGTAAGCAGTGCGCGCCGGCTGGATGGTGGCGGCCGGTGGGTGATTGCCCTCGAAGTCGAAGGCGACCGAGCTGCTCTTGTAAGCGGTGATAGGCACGAAGTTACGCCCGGGCCGCAGCGCCACGCTGGTGCCGGTCATGTCATCGGCGCGCAGGGCGATGTCTTCCACATCGGTCTCCACGTCAATGATCATTCCCGAGCCGCTGCCGTGGTACTGGCTGGTCAGGACCATCTTTTGCGCCCCCACTGCGAGTGTGTTGTTGAGGTTGAGGCCGCCGGTCAAATTGCCGTTAAAGGACGAGCGCTGCGCAAAGGCATCACCCGCCAGGGTGTCGGTGGCGAAGCTGGTCATGCTCGACAGGCCCATGCCGTAGACATCGGTCAGGGCCGTGACCGAGACGTTTTGCAGGGCGTGATCTTTGAGCTCTTTGCGGTAGGTCAGCGAGGCATTGTTGTCGCGCTGGCCTTCGCGCGCGGTGCGCGAACCGATGCTGCCTGACCAGCTTTCGCCCGGGCCACCGAGGGCCAGGTTGAGGGTCAGGTCGACGCCACGGTTACGCTTGTCGCCAGTACTGCTGCTGGAGGGTCGATCGAACACCGACAGGCGCCAATTGGCATCACTGCCGAACAAGGTGTCGTGACGCGTCCAACCCAGGTCCAACCCCACCCCTTCGACATTGCCCTGGCTGTGGGATACGCGAGCATTCACCGAATTTCGGTTGCCCAAACGGTGGTTGATCGACAGCGACGATGTACTGGTTTGGCCGACAAACGTGTTGCGCTGGCGCAGACGCGTGCCGTCGGGCAGGGTCTCGTAGGTGTTACGGGTGTCGAGCCAGCTGCGGTTGTGGCTGACAATCACACTGCCCAAGCCGTAGCTGTAGAGCCCTTGCACATCCAGGCCGGTGCCGTAGTCGCGAGTCTGGTAGACATTGGCATACACGCTGGCGCCCTGGGCCAGGCTCCAGTCGATGGAGGTGCCCAGCTGCAAACGGTCCTGCACTTGGCGGCCGGACACACCGAGCACCGCGCGTGGGTGCAGCAGGTAGTTGACCGAGGCACCGGCGGTCATGTCGCCTTTGTCGCGCTGCTCCCAGTTGTTGAGCAAGGTGCTTTCGCGCCCGGCAAACAGGTTGTAGCGCCAACGCTCGTCATGGTTACGCCAGTTGTTGGGCTTGTACACCAGCTCCTGGCTGGTGGAGGTGACTTGGCCGTCTTCGACCAAGCGCACTTCCACTTCATAGATGCCGCCAGGCAAGGGCCGGGTATCGAGGGTCTGTAATCCGGCCGGCACACGTTGAGTGTTGATCAGCAAGCCGTTACGGAAGATCTCCACCGAGCCCTGGCGGTTGGCGGTGACGTAGATCGGGTAGACGCTGGGCTTGGGGTTGTTCATCGCCAGGCTGTCGGAGCTGCCAACCATGACCCCAACCGCCACGTCCGGCGCCGCGCCGAACGCACGGGGTTGGCGGTTCAGGCCCTCGGAGTTGGGGGTGAAATAACCCAGGCGCAAAAATTGGCCCTCGAACTCGCGCTGGGCGTAGGCCGAATAAAGTGCGTGGTAAAGCTGGGTGTCCGGCCCGCCCAGACGTGCCAATTGAACGTTCAGGGTTTGGCTCCAACTGCCCAGGCTGCTGCTGGCTTCAACGCCAAAACGCCCACCCAGGTCCTGGTTCTGCCCGCCATTGAGGTTCAGTTGGTTATTGATGATGAGCCCGGTGCTGCCGCCGTCGGGCTGGGTGTAATACTGCTGTGGAGCAGCATCGCGCTCGGCATTTTCGGTGAGAATGGAGACTAGGGAGTTTTCCAGGTTGTAATGCACCGCCAGCAGTTGCCCGGGGCAGCTCTGCGTGCATGGCCCCAAGGGAATACTCGGCTTGAGGTAGTCCTCCCAGGTATCGCGCTCGGTGCCGCTGATCGGGCTGTCACTATGGTCGGTAAACTCCAGCAGGGTGAGCCGGTCATCACGGGTCAGCACAACCATCGCTTCGCCCACGAACTGTTGATCCCGTTCAACCCGAACCGCCAGAGGCACATCAAAAAAATGCGCTTCGAAATCGCTCGGCAACCCTTTGGCCTGAGCCAGCAAACTGCGAAGGGTGTGATTGTTATCAGGCGCGGCCATAACGACCGAACAGGTGGCCAGCGCTATGGCTGCCACGAGGGGTCTCAAAGGGAACATGAACTCGATACTCTGTTTGCGAACGACAGACAGGTTGAATACCGACCGCGCAGCGGCCGGCAACTTCAATAAGGTGTGGGCTTATTTAAAGCCGGTGATCAAGGCGTGACCGTGCGTGGGTTGTTATCGAAGATCACGGTAGCCACCGCGGTAAACCGGCCGGTCTGCGCAGCGGTTGGCTTGTCGGCCCTGATCGTCATGGTTCTCTGCAGCCCTGGGTTGGACTCCTCGTCTGCGGCCACTTCCTTAGGTGTGCCATCCAGCGCCACGGTGCCCATGGAGATGGTCAGTGGGATAGCTTGGGTACCGTTGGTCAGTGACGCAGGGCCGTCCTGCAGGTAAGCGTCAATCGAGCCCCCCGTGTTTTTCAGCGCGTACACCGTCGACAGCGGGCTCAGTTCGCTGGTCACGGTGTTGAAGGTCATGACCTCGTCGCGACCAAAGTTAGGGTCCAGGGGCTGGGCATGGAACTGCTGAGTCGGAATATCGGCTCGGATGTTGATGAGCGTACTGGCGTCGTTGGCGGCCATAACAGCTGTAGACCCCAATACCGCAACAGCCAGAGGAAGAGAGAGAGCGAACGTCTTGAACATGGTCATTACCCTTTATTAGCGATGCGTTGAGAGGCTGCAAGTTGACACCCAGGAAAACTTGCAGCGCAGGGCGATCATCGCCTAATTAAAAAGGTAAACATGCAAGCCACGTCCTTATCGCGCGTGGCTTTTGATCACTATTAACTTACGAAAAAGATGGCATTTTGACCAAACTTTAAAAGCAACTGTAAGAAGCAGACTACATGCAGGCAAACGAGAATATTTTACTGCGGGATGTCACTGCAAGAATAAGCGCACAACCCGCTCTAAAACAATAACTACCCACCGTTAACAGGGCACAACGTTATACCTGCTTTAAACCTGAATAATGAATCTAGTTCATGGCACGCCCATCACCAGTACACCGCTGCCACTGATGGCGCCAGGCGTCGGCAAGGACCCCGCTCGCCGAACCAGAGAAAACGTCACATCGTCCCCACCCACGCTGTTGGTGATGCGCGTCAGGAACGAGCCGCCGACTTGAACGGCACTGCCCCCACGGACCATGGCTGTGCCCACGTCAGCATTGGTCATCCGCAGCAGGCGGTTGTCGAACGACGATGAGGTGCCTTTGTAAGTGATAGTGATCGGCGTAGTAATCCCGCCGTCCGGGCAGGCATAGGTAAGCCTGCGGTCGCTTCGGATGGAGGTTGTCAGCGGATCGCTGCCGATGGCCCGCTGGTGTACGTCACCGAAGTTGATCTCGATGGGGTTGTTGTTATTGATCGTGCAGGTTGATGGCGAGACGGTGAAGTTGTTGGCGGCGGTGTACGTCACCGTAAGATCCGCCGAGGCTCCGTTGTAGTTGTTGGTGGCGGTGAGGCGCAACAGCCCGAGGGTGTCGCCGATTCGAACATCGATCGGAGTGGACGGATTGTTACGCATCAGAATATAGGGCGTGATATTGATCGGGTAAGCGGCCCCATTGTTGGGAATCGTGACCACCCGTATACCCGTCTGAACCGGGGTGTTGAGGAAAGCACCATTGATTCGCAAACCGGTCCTTTCGCTGCCAAATTTTGGCCCGGCCGTCCAAGGGGCGCCTGCGCGACTCCCCGTCGCCCAATAGTCCTGGCCCCCAACGGGGCCCTGGTTAAGGCTGTATCGACATTCCAGCCTTGCCCCTTCCAGCATGATCCGAGTGCGATCTGCGGTCAGGGTAACCGTGACAGGCACCCGCTGGTTGGGATTGCCCGTCTCCCAGGGGCCGCCATTAACTCGACAATCAACCGCCTGTGCGGTCGTCGCCGCGCCTGATAGAACCAGAAGCACAGTGGCTCCATAGAGTCGTTTCATTTTGATCTCTCGTTGCTCACCCACCCAGACACCGCCCCACGAACATTCGGTTCGTGCCTTGAGGCTGCCCAGAAGAGAGTTGAGGTTTAGGGATAGTCCAGCGTAAAAGTAGAAGTCACCGTGAACGTCCCATGCCCGATGGTTTCATCCCGGATGGCCTGCGGCTCACCCTGCACATAAGCCTTGAGGTCGATCACATTGTTGCCGTCAATCAATACCTGTTCGTCACTGACGGCATTCAAGGGCAACGGCTTGTTGGCGACGGTCTCCAGGCCCACGCCAATGCCTGAGGCGCCACTGCCACCATCGAGCGCGAACAAGCCGGGCAGCGCGGTGTTTTCCGTGCCGCCAAAGAGGATGGTGACCGTCTTGCCGATGGTGGTGTCGCAGTCCTCCAGGTGCAGCTTGAAACCCTTACCTTGCGTGCGCGTGTTGATGTAGAGGTGCTTGCTGGTCACGTCCCACAGTTCCAGCGTGATGGCTTCGTCGCCCGGCCGGATAGTGCAGGCCTCTTCCACCAGGTTGCCCTTGAAACTCAGATTGTCCGCTGCTTGCCCCTGGGCGATCAGGCCAACGCTGAGCAGTACGGCCAGCCCGGCGCGTGGCCACCCCTTATGAACCCTTTGATATCGCATAGATGTGACTCCTACTCGTATTCCGCCAGCAGCGTGGCCACCGCTGTAAACCTTGCGGGGGTCAGGTTTGCACCGGGCTGTTTGACGGGGACGGCTTCCAATACCGGCGGTGACGACACGGTGATGTCCAGTGGCGTATTGAGTAAAAACGGCACGTTGTTCTGAAACAGCCGAATGCCCAGCGCAGGCACGCTGCTCTGCACCGCTGCGCCGTCAAACGTCGTGGCGGTACCGTTGACACTCAACTTCAGTTCCCACGGCAGCGTGGCGGCGCTACAGCTGATGGTGTAGGCAACCGCCCTGCGGTATCGCTCACCGTCGACACGCTTGACCCCCACATCGCCAAAATCCACTTCAATCGTGTTGCCCGCATCAATCGTGCACGGCGGGGGCTCGTTCAACGTACCGCTGAACGTCAGGTTGGCCGACGCACCGCTGCAAAGGCCGATGGAACACAAGGCGAGCAACGCTCGCTGCTGCCAACAGGTCATGGGTCATTTCTCTTCATGGGTAATCGACTTCATTGGTAATCGACCACAAGGGTGGCGGCGGCATCAAAAGCCCCGCCCGTCAGCGTGCTGCCAGCCCGCTTGACGGGCACCGCCTGCACGGTTGGGAAGTTTGGGTGAGTAAAATTCACCGCTGTGTTCAGCGGCCAATCGGCACCGTTCACGAACAGCTTCACCCCAAGGTCCGGCTTGCGCGTCAACAGCACGTTGCGGTCAAACGAAGCCGCTGTGCCCTTGAGTTCCAGGGTCATCGCGTTGTTGAAGGGCGAATCACAGACGACGGTGTAAGGCACCGCTCGACGGTAATTGACCCCGTCAATCCGTGACGTCAGCAGGTCATTGCCAAACGGCACATCCAGCGTACCGCCGCTGTTAATGACACACGGCGGAGGCGCGATGATGACCGCGCGGATGGTCAGGTTGGTGTCGGCCTGCACACCTTGGCTGGCCGCCCACAGCAGGCCGCCCGCGACAAGAATGGCCCACGAGCCGGTTGACTTAGCCATTGTTCTGCCCTCACTCATAATTGAGCCTGAAATCCACCACGGCCCGAAATGCCCCGCTGGTCAACGGCGCGGAGGTGCGCGTGGGTTGGACATTCCAGGTCTGGGTGCTGCCGCCCAAGGGCAAAAACAGCGGTTGGCCCCTTGAGCCCAGCTGTACATCCCGGCCTAGGGAATCGGTCAAGCGCAGGCCCATCCCGGTGATGCCTTGCACTTTGACCAGCCGTGGGTCATCGGCATCGGCGGGCGCAAAAAACATCACCGACACCACGGGTTGATGGGCACTCCACGTCAGGTTCCCCGTGCGTTCATTACGGATGCCGCCCGCGCTGCGTTGGCAATCGGCAAACCGTAGTTGAAAGACCACCGTTGCGGCCTGATCACCGGGCCGCTGCAGGCGGCTGGTTGATAGAGCGCCCAGGTCAATCGTTTGATGCTGCGAGGTCATCTCCAGGCTGCACAGCATTTCGTGCATGGACCCGCTCACGTTGAGCATTCCATTCATGCCTTCGACATCCTCGGCGTAGGCGCGCCCTGCCAAGGCCAGTAACACACCGCCCAAGAGCTTCACGTTATGCGACTTCATGATTTTCTCCGGCAGCAGGCGCTACTCATTAGGCGCGGATACTTGCGTGTTCACCGTGCACGTACTGTCGGTGCAGGTGAAGGCCATCAACGGGCGTCCGCCGTAGTCATTCACGTAGGCCAGATAAGGTTTGGCGCCGAGAGCCTTGGCCGTTGGGCCCATGGGCAGCGAGCCTTTGGGCGGGATCATCAGCGGCTCAAAGCCGGCCACGGTCTTGCCGTCCTTGGTGCTGCGCGCATCCACCAGGGTCACGTAGTAAGGCGTCGGGTTGTTCACCTGATAACGCTCGCCTTGCAGGGTGAGGGTCAGCTTTTCTTGCCACGGGTTGGACAAGTCTTGCTGGCTGGGCGTAATAGCTTGCGGGCGGTAGAACAACTTGATGCGGGTTTGCAGCGCAATCTGCAGGGTATTGGCCTTATCGCTGCGTGGCGGAATTTCCCTCAGGTTGAAGTAGAAGACCGTCTCTCGGTCCTGCGGTAGCGATTTGGCGGCCGGCAGCGCCTGCACTTTCACCTGGCTTTGTTTGCCCGGCTCCAAGCGTTGCACCGGTGGCAGCACGATCAAGGGTGAGGTAATTTTTTTACCCGCTTCATCCTCAATCCAGCCCTGAGCCAGATACGGCAACTGGGTGTTGTTGTTGGTGATGTTCACGCTGGTGGCGTCTTTGCCGCCGTCAAAAATCACCCGGGTGCGGTCCAGGCCAACGGCGGCGTAAGCGCCCTGGCTCAAGCCTAGAACCAGCAGCGCAAAAGCCTGTGCGGTAAGGCGTGTGTTGAGCATCATGAGGATGTGTTCTCCGTGTCGATAGAGTTGCCAGTCAGCGCGGCTGGTTGGGGCAAGGTGGGTTCGGGCAAGGACGGCTCAGCAACGACTCTTTGGCAGTGCAGTTGCAAGGCGTCGGTCAAGCCATCAGCGGGCAAAATGACCGGAAGCGTGAGCCTGCATTGCTCGGCACCGCCCCAACTGACAACCATCTGATCGCCGGCCTGAATGCCGCTGAGGTAGACGTTGCCGCCGTCATTCACAATCCCGGTGTCCTGCTGCTTCAGGTTTTTCACCGTGGCGCCGAAGGGTGGTGAACTGCCATCGCTCAGGCGCAGAACCGCCATGGCCTTCGCACCGGAAATCACCTCCAGCGAGCGGTAACCAATAGCCCCTTCAGTGAGGGTCAGTTGAGTGACGGATTGCGTGGCTTCGACGTTGCTCGGCAGGCTCGCCAAATCAACACTGGCCGCCGTGCGTTGATAGCTGCTGACATCGGCAATGACGGCCTTGCCGAAGGCGTTACTGCGGGTCGGTGTGCCGTAACCGCGCACCGGCACATCGGCCACACCTGCGGTATCGACCATCAGGCGGGTGCCGCCGGTACTGGTGGAACGATGCAACGCGCCCCCGTCAGCCGTGAGCGTGCCGCCGCCGCGAGCCGACATACTCAGGCTGCTGTAATTGCCTTCTTGCTGGCTGACGCTGAGATTGACGTCGGCCTGTTCGCCAACATGGCTCAGATAACCACTGGCGGAGTTGTTGGCGGCTGTGAGTTGGTAGCTGTTGCGCTCATCGATTCGATCGCTGTAGCGCGTTGAAAAACGGTTAGTGCCTGCGCCTCGGTTGGCATCCAGCGACAGTGTGCCGGTAGGCCCCAACGGCAGGCTGACCGTCAGCGACACGCCGTTGTCCTTGTAGTTGTAATCCCGGGTGCGGTACGTGTTCAGGGACAGGCTCATGTTTTTGACCGTGCCCAGATTGAAGTAGCGCGACACCGACAGGTTCCAGCGATGAGTGTCCGGCCGATCCCAATACGTCTGCTTGTTGTAACTGGCGTAGACGGTGGCGCCCAGGTCACGAAACTGCTTGTTGACCGTCACCGTATACTGCGCCTTGCTGCCGCCAATCGGCCTCCAGTTCTCGATGTAGTTACCGTACTGGTCGTACACGCCCTCCCCACGGCGTTCACCGTTCATCCCGTAATGCCGGGCGTCCAGGTACTCACTCATACTCAAGTAGTTTTTTTCGGAGAACCGGTAACCGGCGAAGGTCACTTGGCTGTCGTACTCTTCAAAGTTCTTGGAGTATTGAAGGCGGTAGGATTTACCCGACAGCGTCTGGTTCCACACCTCGGCGCGGGACTGTGTGGCATCCAACGAAATGGCCCCGAACGCCAACAAGTCTCGACCCACCCCAACGGAAAGCGCTCGATAGTTGTTATCGGTGATGCCCCCGCCAAACAGCGACCAGCCATTACTCACGCCCCAGGAGAATTCACCCGTGCCGAAAAAGTCGCCCTCGGCGCCGTACTGGAGATTGGACGGCCGCCCCGTCGCCAGTTTGTAGCGAACGCGACCCGGGCGTGTCAGGTAGGGAACACCGGCCGTATCGACCTGAGAGGTGTGCACCGAACCATCCTGCTCTTCCACCCGCACATCCAGCCTGCCGCTGACGGCGTCATTGAGGTCTTGAATGCGAAAAGGGCCTGCTGCCACCAGGGTTTCATACAACACACGTCCCTGTTGGCTGATAACGACCTTGGCATTGGTCTTGGCCACGCCGACCACTTCCGGGGCGTAGCCGCGCAGGTTAGGTGGCAGCTGGCTTTCATCCGAATTGAGCGCGGCACCGGTAAAGCGGAAGCTGTCGAACAGGTCCGAATACAGGTAATCCTCGCCCACCACCAAGCGCGCTTTGAGCGCTGGAATGGCGCGATAAGCGTAGTAGCGACTCCACTCCAGCCGTTGCGGCCTAGACCCGCCATCGCGTGTTTTTTCGACACGCCCCTGCCAATCGGCACGCAGGCGCCAAGCCCCGGCATTGGCGCCAATTGTGCCGTTACCTGAGAGATTATTACGGTTGCCGTTGTCCCTGCGGTAGCTGGTCAGCGCCGTCAGGTTGTAGTCAACCAACAGCCCCGGCACGCCTTCATCCCAACGCGAGGGCGGGTCCCAATTAATGTCGCTGTATTCAAGGTAGGCTTGGGGCAGGCTGATGCTCAGTGTGGAGGTGGCCAGGTCGCCACTGACCTCCATGCCCGGCAAGCCTTCTGTGTCCAGGCACTCCCCGCCTTTCCACCACGTCAGTTTGTCTGCGTCGGACTCTTTAAGCCCCAACTGCTGCACGAGCGCGGGCGATATACAGGCCTGACTGCCTTTGGGATCATTATCGGGAGGGTAGAACGCCACCGACTGCTCAGAGAGCGCCTGTGAATTAATCTGCACCACCATCGAGTAAGTACCCGGCAGAATAAAACCACTGCGCGCGAACTGGGACAAGTCAATATTGGAGCGATCACTCAGATCAAGAACGTCGGTATTAAACTCGATATCCCCGGCACCCAATGCCGTTCCCGCCAGTGATATCAACCCGCCAAACAAGCTTGGGCGCAGCGTATTTTTAACTTTCGACGTATTCAACATGAAAGCAGTCCATCAATGTTCAAAAGTATTCCAACTTGAACCGCACTGCGGCGCTGTGAGGCCCGGCCGTCAGTGGTGATCCGTTGCCGACCAACCACATCGTGTAGCTAAGCGTCATGTCGCCATCCACCAATGGAACCAACGCCATTGGCACGCCCGGCACACTCTCCTGGCCCAAAGCGTCGGCAATATGCAGCGCCACCCCCTCTGAGTTGCCAAACAGCGCAAAGGATTGCCCGGCTCGGTCCGTCGGTGCGTCAAACGTCACGCGCATATGCTGCCAATCCGGCAGGCTTGCACCGGGGCGCGACGGGTCGGGACGACTCAGTGAGCAATTGACCAAACGCAGCTCGAAGGGATGTACCTCGCCCCTCGCGTTGCGCAACAGCCGGCCGATCGGTTCAGGGGTCATATCGATGGCTTGATCGACACTGGCCAATTCCAGCCCGCAGGCTGAGTCAACGACCTCGCCTCCGAGCGTGACCACACCCTCGCCTTGCGCAGGCGCCTGGGCGAAAGCGCAAGGGCTGAGGAGCAACATCAAGGAAGAGGCAATAGCGAGACTTATGAATGTGTTCACCTTTATCTCCCGCCAAGTTGCCCCCCACCACCGAAGTGGCGGGGGCAAAACTTACTGATAAGCCAAGGTGAAGTTGGTGACTGCGCTGAAACCACCTGGGACGATTGCGCCGGTTGCCGCGCCTTGTACATAGGCACCGAATTCCAACGTGTTATTACCGGTGGAAATGGCCTGCGGGGTGGTCGGTACGCCCAGTTCAATGGCTTTACCGCCATGGCTCATCATGATGCCCACGCCGCCCGCGCCACCCACGGTGCCAATCGCACCCGGAACAGCGCTGGAAGGTGCAGCGGTGAAGGTGGTCGTCACCGTGTTATCGGTGAGGCCAGTCAGGTCGCAGCCTTCAAGTTCGATCAGCACGCGCCGGGCTTCAGACTTGCCGCCCGATTCCAGCTGATGCTTGGCGATCGCACCCAAGTTAACTGTCTGGTCAACAGAGTCAGGCTTGATAGAGCAAGCACCGGAGTGGACCGAACCCAAAAACGTAACCGTTCCATCGGCCGCAAGAGCAACGGAAGTCGAACCCATCAGCAGCCCGATAGACAACAGCGCAGTTTTCATTTTGGTTTTCATTAGCAAGTACTCACACATTGATAAATGTCATAAAAAACCCTGCCGCAATGGTGCGTAGGACTTATTCAGCAAGCGCCGAGCGGTGGTAGTGCCTGATATCAACTCAGCAAACGTTTGGATCACGCTGTGGTGCGTGAAGCGTTTCTCCAACTATTTGTATTGCTAATCAGGACCCGTTCGAGGCGAGGCAAGTTTCTATTTCAAACCAGCGGATGTAAGCCGGGTAATTCGCTGAATGGCGTAGCCGGGTTACATCAAGACACATAGGAAAATTATGGCAATGTGCCAAAACTTTAAAACCGGCTGTAAGAATTGAACTACATGAGGATTAATGAGAATTTTTTAGCGTAAGACCCGTATGTAAGAACAGGATTACATAGACTAAAAAACAATAACATTTACTTGGGCAAAGCAACTAACGAAGCACGAGCATGCATGAGCAGCAGCAGACCGTCTGTCAGGAGCCCTTGCGTAGCTCGTAAGATATATCTTACGTTATATCTAGACACACATAGAGGCGCCTACCATGCGAGACCATCCTCACCAGCGCGACGGTTTTGACCCCCGCGCCGGCCGCGGTCGCGGCCCCCGGGTGTTTGCACCCGGTGATTTGAAACTGCTGCTGCCAGCCCTCATCGCCGAACAGCCGTGCCATGGCTATGACTTGATCCGCCAGATCGAAAGCTTGTTCGACGGCGCCTACACCCCAAGCCCCGGCGTGATCTACCCGACCCTGACCTTTCTGGAAGAGAGCGATTTGATCCAGGGCGACGCCGATGGTGGAAAAAAACGTTACACAATCACCGACGCCGGTCGTCTCTTCTTAAGCGAGCAAGCCGTTGCGCTGGACGGTGTGCGCATGCGCATCGACGTGAGCAAGCGCGCGCTGCGGGGCCAGGACCGCCCACCCGAGATCCACGAAGCGGTGCACAACCTGCGCCACGCCTTGCATTCGCACCACGGGCAATGGAGCCCGGAAGAAATCGTTCGTGTCGCGGCGCTGCTCAACGGCACCGCTCAAGCTATTGCCGACGGGAAAAACCAATGAATACGCAAGCTATCCACCGCGTTACCCACGAAATCAAACGGCGTCGCCTGCACGTGCTGCGGGTGGTCGACATCACCCCGCGCATGCGCCGCATCACCTTGGGCGGGCCGGAACTGGCAGGGTTTATCAGCCTGGGCAGCGACGACCACATCAAGCTGCTGTTCCCGCAGAACGCCGCCGAACAGGCCGCACTGCAAAGCCCGACCTTCAACATTAAGGGCGAGGGCCCGCAACCGGCCATGCGCGACTACACGCCACGGCGCTTCGACCTGAGCCTTGGCGAGTTGGACATCGACTTCGTGCTGCACGGCGATGGCCCTGCCTCAACCTGGGCCGAGCAGGTGCAGGTCGGCCAGCACCTGTACATCGGCGGGCCACGCGGCTCGATGATCGTGCCGGATATTTTTGACAGCTACCTGCTGATCGGCGACGAAACCGCCCTGCCCGCCATTGCGCGGCGCCTGGAAGAATTACCGGCGGGCCGTAAGGTGCTGGCAGTGATTGAAATCGCCAATGCGGCGGAACAGCAATCGCTGAAAAGTGCTGCGGATGTGGAGGTGATCTGGGTGATACGCGGCCAGGGCGACCTGCTCGAGACCGTTCGCACACTGACACTGCCGAGCGGTTCGCTGTACAGCTTCGTGGCGACGGAAACCAAGCTGTCGCGCCAAGTGCGGCGTGTGCTGCTGGACACGCATCAGGTCAATGAAGCGTTCCTCAAGGCCGTGGGTTACTGGCGTGCGGAAGGTAGCGAAGAAGAGTAAAGCCGGACTCAAATCAACTGTGGGAGCCGGGCTTGCCCGCGATGCCGACAACTCGGTTTATCTGTTACACCGAGTTGATGCTATCGCAGGCATGCCCGCTCCCACACAAGCTTGCTCCCACATTTAATGTCGGGTTGGCTTCAAGATTTTATCCAGCCCCACCACTGCCAATGCGATCACGATAAACCCCGCCAGAATCCCCCCGGCATTCACAAACACTTGTGGATAACCGAGCGTGTCCACGTCAATGAACGGGTACTGATACTGCCCAAGCAAATGCCCACGCAGTAGCACATAGGCGAAATACACCACGGGGTAAATCACCCAGGCGCCGATGTGCTTGAGGCGCAAAAACCCCTTGGGCACGCACCGCCACCAGTACACGACAAACAGCACCGGCATCACGTCATGGAGCAATTCGTCGGCAATAAATTGAAAGCCTTGGGGGCTCCACAAATGCCGCAGCAGCAGGTTGTAGGCCAGGCTCACCACGATGATGCTTGCGGCGATTGCGCTGCTGACCGGGGGCGCCAGGAAAAATCGTTTTGCCGCTGAATCCCGACTGACCAGCGCATAGCTCAACACCACCACCACCAAGGTGTTGGTCAGCACAGTGAAGAAACTGAAGAAGCTGATCAGCCCGCCCAGCAGGCTGGCGCCTGCGTCCCAGCGCGAATACAGAATCAGGTATTGCTGGATCGCCAACCCCACCCAACCGGCCAGCGCCGACGCCGCGATAAAGCGCTTCATTGGCTCAGTCCAACGGGCGTTTGGTGCGCATCAGCTTGACGTACAGCCCTTCGACTTTCTCCCGCGCCCACGGGGTTTTGCGCAGAAATGTGAGGCTCGACTTGATGCTCGGGTCGCTCTTGAAACAGCGCACATCAATGCGCTCGGCCAGGCCTGCCCATTCGTAATGTTCCACCAGGGTGGTGAGGACGTGCTGCAGGGTCACACCGTGGAGCGGGTCGTTGCTTGTCGCGGTCATGCCGGGCCTTTTGCAAAAAGAGGAAACACAGCCGCGCACCTTAGCCGACGGGGCGTACCGGTGGAAGCACTGCATTAACTGTAGTCGCATGATCATTCCCACGCTCTGGGTGGGAATGCCGCCTGGGACGCTCTGTGTCCCGCCATTCGCGCAAGGATCAAGGCAGGCGTACGGGTAACGCGGAGCGTGGGAATGATCATCAGCAGAAAGTTCCGCTTCACGGCCAAAAAGAGATGTTATATTGTAACCATACCTATCAAAAGTAACGTGCCCGATACCGTTTTAAGCCTTCTCTTTTCTGCCGTTTTGCCAAGGAATGTACCGATGTCCCTCTCTTCCCTGTGGCGCTTGACCCCGCTCGCTGCCGCTCTGCTGATCTGCTCTGAAGCCCACGCCCTTGAGCTGCAACCCCAAGTCATCACCGGCAACCCGCTGGGCAGCGAACAACTCGCCTCGCCCACCACGGTGCTGGAAGGCGATGACCTGACCCTGCAACAAAAAGGCAGCCTCGGCGAAACCTTGAACAAGCAGCCGGGTGTGTCGTCTTCGTACTTTGGCCCAGGCGCCAGCCGGCCGATCATTCGTGGCCAGGACGGCGACCGCATTCGCATCCTGCGCAACGGCGTGGGCGCGTTGGATGCGTCGTCGCTGTCCTACGACCACGCGGTGCCGTTGGACCCGGTCAACGTCGAGCGCATTGAGATCGTGCGCGGCCCGGCCGCCCTGCTGTACGGCGGCAGCGCCATCGGCGGCGTGGTCAACACCTTCGATAACCGCATCCCCACCGAAGCCATCGAAGGCATCCACGGTGCCGGTGAATTGCGCTACGGCGGCGCCGACACCACCCGCAGCAGCGCGGGCAAACTGGAGGCCGGCAACGGCACCTTCGCCCTGCACCTGGACGCGAATGCGCGGGAATTCAACGACCTGAAAATCCCTGGCCAGGCGCGTAGCCGCCACGCCCCGCCAACCGACGACGGCCCCGGCAAGAACGGCCGTCTGGGCAACAGCGACGGCCGTCAGGACGGCGGCGCAGTCGGCGGTTCCTACACCTGGGACGACGGTTACGCCGGGCTGTCCTACAGCAACTACGACGCCAACTACGGCTCACCCGCCGAGCAGGATGTGCGCATCCGCATGAAGCAGGATCACTACGCCTTTGCGTCCGAGATCCGCAACCTGCAAGGCCCGTTTACCTCGGTGAAACTCGACGCGGGCTACACCGACTACGAACACCGCGAAATCGAAGGCGGCGAAACCGGCACCGTCTTCAAGAACAAAGGTTATGAGGCCCGCGTTGAAGCGCGCCACCAGCCGATCGGCCCGTTTGACGGCGTGGTCGGCGCACAGGTAACCCGTAACGAGTTCTCGGCCCTGGGCGAAGAAGCCTTCGTACCGCAGACCGACACCAACGCCGGTGCGCTGTTTATCCTCGAAGAAATGCAAGCCACCGAACGCCTGAAACTCAGCCTCGGTGGGCGCCTGGAACACACCAACGTCGACCCGAACGCCAAGGGCAACGCGCGTTTCGCCGGTGCCGACAAGTCCAAAGACTTCACGGCCGGCAGCCTGTCATCGGGCGCGGTCTACACCCTCACGCCGATCTGGTCCCTGGCCGCGACCCTGGGCTACACCGAGCGCGCACCGACCTTCTACGAGCTGTATGCCAACGGTGCCCACGTTGCCACCGGCACCTACGAGCTGGGCGACGCCAACCTGAAGAAAGAAAAAGCCGTGTCCAGCGACCTGGCGCTGCGCTTTGACAATGGCACCCACAAGGGCAGCTTCGGCGTGTTCTACAGCCGCTTCTCCAATTACATCGGTCTGTTGGGCACCGGTCGTACGCTGAACGACGAAGGTGAGCAAGACGCAGGCGGCATCCCTGAGTACACATACTCCGGCGTGCGTGCACGTTTCGCAGGCTTCGAAGCCCAAGATCACTGGAAACTCGGCGAAGGTGCCTACGGCAAGTTCGCCCTTGAGCTGTCGGGCGATTACACCCGTGCCACCAACCTCGATACCGGCGAAGCCTTGCCACGCATTGCACCGCTGCGCTTTAACAGCGGCTTGCTGTGGGAACTGGACCGCTGGCAGGCGCGGATCGACGTGGAACACGCGGCGGGCCAAGGGCGTGCGCCGGCTAACGAAAGCGGCACCGATGGCTACACCACCTTGGGCGCGAGCGCGGGTTATCGCTTCAATGTCGGCGGCAGCCAGTGGCTGGCATTCGTCAACGGCGAAAACCTGACCAACCAGACCGTGCGCTATGCCAGCTCGATCCTGCGCGACATCGCCCCGGCACCGGGCAGAAGCGTGCAAGTGGGTCTGCGCACCACCTTCTAAGCCCCTGTGAAAGCGGCTTCCGCTGGCAAGTGCAGTTTGTCGTGGCCAGCGGGGCTGTCGTAACGAGCGGGCTTACTGTGGCAAGCCCGCTCGCCACAACAGCCTCCAATGATCGTTCCCACGCTCCGCGTGGGAATGCCGCCTTGGGCGCTCCGCGTCCGCCCTGTAAACCGTGACGCAGAGCGTCACAAGCGGCATTCCCACGCAGAGCGCAGGAAAGATCTGTCGCGCGACGTTCTGTCACTGTTACCAAATCTGAAATGATGCATCTTGCGATTTGTGCTTTCTCTTGGTGCACCAGCCCTTTATCCTTGCGGCAACAAACTGAAACGTTTCACTTCCGCGGTCGACCCCATCTTGCTGAAATTCTCTCTCTTCGAAGACAGCGCTGTCTCTTACCAGCCTGCACCCGGGGATAAATCGCCCGCCTGTGGATAACCCTCTTATCCCCAGAAAAACCGAATTAACGCTGAACCAAGCCCGCGCTGAATCGTCATCTACAGTGAAGCACGGGGTTACATAATTCCAACGTCACGGAGAAACACACTATGAGCACTGATGGTGCTTCAAGTCCAAGCCGCCTGCTGCCCAGGCTGCTAGGCGTCTTGCTGCTGATCATGGGGCTGGCCTTGCTGGCCGGCGGCGTTAAGCTGAGCATGCTTGGCGGTTCGCTGTACTACCTGCTGGCCGGTATCGGTATCGCCCTCACCGGCGTCCTGCTGCTGGCTACCCGCCGCGCTGCGCTGGGCTTGTACGCATTGGTGTTGTTCGCCAGTACCGTGTGGGCACTGTGGGAAGTCGGCCTGGATTGGTGGCAGTTGGTGCCGCGCCTGGCGCTGCTGTTTGCCTTGGGCATCGTCCTGCTGCTGCCGTGGTTTCGCCGTCCGTTGCTGCGTGGCCAACCCGCGCCGCTGGGCACTGGCGCCCTGAGCGTCGCCGTGGTGCTCGCCGGTGCTGCCGCCCTGGCCAGCCAATTCACCAACCCGGGTGAAATGGTCAAGACCGGCCAACTGGACCGCGACGCCGTGCCTGGCATGGCCAGCGCTGCGCCGACCCAGGCCGATGGCGACTGGAACTCCTATGGCCGCTCGGCCTTTGGTGATCGCTACTCACCATTGGCGCAGATCACTCCGCAAAACGCCCACACGCTGGTACCAGCGTGGACCTATCGCACCGGCGACATTCCTGGCCCAGGCGACCCCGGTGAAACCACCGCGGAAAACACCCCGCTGAAAGTCAACGGCATGCTCTACGTGTGCACCCCGCACAGCCAGGTGATTGCCCTGGACCCGGACACTGGTAAAGAAATCTGGCGTTTCGACCCGAAGATCAGCAGCGAAGGCGCCGCGAACTTCAAGGGTTGGGCACACATGACCTGCCGTGGCGTGTCGTATCACGATGACGCTGTGTACGCTTCCGAGCAAAGCCCTACCGGCAGCGCCAGCGCTGCTCCGGTTAGCGCTGTATGCCCAAAACGCATTTTCGTACCGACTGCCGACACCCGTCTGATCGCCCTGGACGCCGACACCGGCAAAATGTGCGAAGACTTCGGTGACAAAGGCCAGGTCGACCTGCGTGCTAACATCGGCAGCTTCGCACCCGGCGGTTACTACTCCACCTCGCCACCGGCCGTGACCAAGAACCTGGTCGTGATCGGCGGTCACGTGACCGACAACGTCTCCACCGACGAGCCGAGCGGCGTGATCCGTGCGTTCGACGTGCACACCGGCAAGCTGGTGTGGAACTGGGACAGCGGCAACCCGGACGACACCACCCCGTTGGCCGAAGGCAAAACCTACACCCGCAACTCGCCGAACATGTGGTCCATGTTCAGCGTTGATGAAAAACTCGGCATGCTCTACCTGCCGATGGGCAACCAAATGCCCGACCAATACGGCGGCGACCGTACCGAAGATTCGGAAAAATACAGCGCCGGCCTGACCGCCCTGGACATCGACAGCGGCCACGTGAAGTGGACCTTCCAGTTCACCCATCACGACCTGTGGGACATGGACGTGGGCGGCCAGCCTTCGCTGATCGACATCAAGACCGCTGACGGCGTCAAGCCAGCCGTCATGGCGTCGACCAAGCAAGGCAGCATCTACGTGCTGGATCGCAGCAACGGCAAGCCGGTGGTGCCGATCAACGAAATCCCTGTACCGCAAGGCGCAGTGGCCGGTGATCACACCTCGCCGACTCAACCGAAGTCCGACCTGAACTTCATGCCGCCGCCGTTGAAAGAACGCGACATGTGGGGCGTAACCCCGTTCGACCAGATGCTGTGCCGGATCGATTTCAAATCCATGCGCTACGACGGTCCGTTCACCCCGCCATCGCTGCAAGGCTCGATCGTTTACCCAGGTAACTTCGGCGTGTTCGACTGGGGCGGCATTTCCGTCGACCCGGTTCGCCAGATTGCTTTCGTGAACCCGAGCTACATGGCGTTCAAATCGAAACTGATCCCGGCCGCCGACATTGCCAAGCAAGGCCCACGCGTCAGCGAAACCGAAGGCGTACAGCCGAACAAAGGCGCGCCGTACGGCGTGATCCTCGAAGCACTGCTGTCGCCTCTGGGCCTGCCGTGCCAGGCACCGGCGTGGGGTTATGTGGCCGCGGTCGATTTGACCAACCACCAAACCATCTGGATGCACAAGAACGGCACCGTGCGTGACAGCTCGCCGGTTCCAATCCCGCTGACCATGGGTGTGCCTAGCCTGGGCGGTACGTTCACCACTGCCGGTGGCGTGGCCTTCCTCAGCGGCACCCTCGACCAGTACCTGCGTGCCTATGACGTGAAAAACGGCAAGCAATTGTGGGAAGGCCGCCTGCCTGCAGGCGCGCAAACCACACCGATGACCTACACCGGCAAGGACGGCAAGCAGTACGTGCTGGTCATGGCCGGCGGTCACGGCTCGCTGGGCACCAAGCAGGGTGACTATGTGATGGCGTTCAAACTGCCGGATTAAGTAGAACCGGCGGTAAAACAAAGGCGGCTACCTGATGGGTAGCCGCCTTTTTTTCGCCCTGAAAAAATAAAAACACATTAACGAGCGGGTCACTGGCCCGCAAAAACTGGCAGTTGAAGAAAAATCCTATCCTCCCTCTGTGCCCTTAAAACTAATTTAATGCGCACGCCCTGCGTAATACAGGTGCGCACAGATAAATTTTAAAGGGAGCTTCTCTACATGATGGACCATACCGCGCTAAACCCAACCCTGTCTAAATCAGCAAAAGTCATAGAACTTAACTATCTCGACACTTCAAGTTTGGAAAAACTTATCAGCGGAGCCGTACTCGCTATTCGAGTCCCCCAGTTTGCGAGCGAGAAAACCAGCGCACAGTTAAGTCACACCCTCGACGAAACCGCCACGCTGGAACAATACAGTCATGAAACCTACGAGAATGGCCGCGTCGTACAGCACTTCTATGGTGTACATCGTTGGGGAACACCGTTCAACTCCACCTACGGCAAGGCCGCAGGCAGTGATGCGCAACACAAATATTATGCTGACGCGGCCCATATGCGCAGCGTGATCGACAGCATCTGTGCCCCAGAAAAGCCGCCCATCCAGTTGCTGATGGAACAGCTCCAGGACATCTGGCCGCAAGGCGCAGTAGCCGCTGCGTTTCAAGGCCAACCGATGTTTTGCGGGATTATCCGCGCCATGTTTCCCGAGACGGCGCACCTCTCGGAAAAGGTGCCCCATGTTGATTGCCTGCCCCTCTCAATTGCTGAACTGGAACATCAATTCAGCGCCAATATTTATATTGAAACGCCGCCTGCGGGGGGAGAGTTGGTCATCTGGGATACCGAGGCTTTTGCCTATGACGAGGTGAAGCGTTTCGAGGGCGCTCAACTGCCCGAGCACCGCTTACAAAAGCCACTGCGAATCCAGCCACGAAAGAACGAACTCGTGATCATCAATACCCGCCGCCCCCACGCCATTTGCGGGTTCGATTCGGGAAAACGCATCAGCATGCAGTCGTTTATCGGCTACAACGCTGGCGAACCGTTTTATTTCTGGTGCTAATACTTTTAACACGCTTGCATATGGACATCTTTTTATGACACCCGAGGAATTCCGTCGCCATGGCTACGCCATGATCGACCTGATCGCAGACTATCGACAAAATATAGAGCAGCGCGGCGTACAGCCCACCACGGTACCTGGCGAAATCAAAGCCGCCCTGCCGGTGAGCCCACCTGAAAGCTCCGAACCGTTCGAACACATCATGGGCGATGTGGAAAAACTGATCATGCCCGGGCTGCTGCATTGGCAGCATCCGAGTTTTTTCGGTTTCTTCCCGTCCAATGTGGAGCTGTCCTCAGTGCTGGGCGATTGCCTGAGCACCGGCCTGGGTGTCGTGGGGTTGTCTTGGCAATCAAGCCCGGCGCTCACCGAAATTGAAGAAGTCACCACCGATTGGCTGCGCGACATGATCGGCCTGAGCCGTGAATGGAGCGGTGTGATCCAGGACTCTGCATCCACCTCCACCCTGGTGGCACTCATCAGCGCCAGGGAACGTAGCTCCCAGTACGCACTGATGCATGACGGCCTGCAAACCCGCGGCGCACCGCTGATCGTCTACACCTCCGCCCACGCGCATAGTTCGGTGAACAAGGCGGCCATCCTGGCCGGATTCGGCCAGAACAATATCCGCACGGTAGCCACCGACGAACACAACGCTATGTCGCCGCAGGCATTGGCGCAAGCGATCGAACAGGACCTGGCCGCCGGCAACCGGCCCTGCGTGGTGATTGCCACCACGGGGACCACGGCGGCCATGGCGATCGACCCTCTGGATGCGATTGGCGAACTCACCCAACGCTATGGCGTGTGGCTGCATGTCGACTCGGCCATGGCCGGCGCCGCGATGATCCTGCCGGAATGCCGGGCACTGTGGAATGGCATCGAAAAAGCGGATTCCCTGGTCCTCAACCCGCACAAATGGCTGGGCGCAGCCTTCGATTGCTCGGTGTACTTTGTTCGCGACCCCGAGCATTTGATTCGCATCATGACCACCAACCCGAGCTACCTGCAGTCCAACGCCGACGGCCAAGTCAGAAACTACCGCGACTGGCGGATTTCCCTGGGCAGCCGCTTCCGCGCCCTGAAGCTGTGGTTCCTGATACGTGAGCAGGGCGTCAGCGGCCTGCAAGCACGGCTACGGCGAGACCTTGCCAATGCACGCTGGCTGGCGGAGCAAATTGAAGGCAGCGAGCACTGGAAGCTGGTGGCCGCGCCCGCCCTGCAAACCTTGTGTATTCGCCATGAACCGCCAGGGTTGAACGGCGAGGCGCTGGATAATCACACGCGTGCCTGGGCAGACAGGCTTAACCAGTCAGGCAGCGCCTACGTCACCCCCGCCATTCTCGACGAACGCTGGATGGTGCGCGTGTCCATCGGCGCTCTGGGCACCGAACGGGCGCATGTCGAAAGGCTATGGGCGTTATTGCAAACCCTGGTGGTTT
This sequence comes from Pseudomonas sp. ArH3a, assembly GCF_022648765.1. Taxonomy (NCBI): domain Bacteria; kingdom Pseudomonadati; phylum Pseudomonadota; class Gammaproteobacteria; order Pseudomonadales; family Pseudomonadaceae; genus Pseudomonas; species Pseudomonas sp. ArH3a. Next base: position 1,568,444 of record NZ_CP080330.1, on the reverse strand, counting down.
AAACCGCGGTTAAGTCGGTACGCGCTCACGCCGCATCCACATCTCAAACGCCATGGCAGTCAACGGCCGGCTGATCAGGTAACCCTGGGCCGTGTCGCACTTCCACTGTTTGAGCAGCTTCAGGCTGGGCTCAAATTCCACGCCTTCGGCCACCACCTTGAGCCCCAGGTTGTGGCTCATTTCGATGGTCGAACGCACGATCACGCCGTCACCGCTGGCGCTGTCGAGGTTGCGGATGAAGGACTGGTCGATCTTCAATTCCTGCACCGGCAAACGCTGCAATTGCGCCAGGGATGAATAGCCGGTACCGAAGTCATCCACCGACAGGCTGATGCCACAGCCGCGCAGTTGCTCCAGCACGCTGAGGGCCTGCTGCGGGTTGTGCATGATCGCACTTTCGGTGATCTCGAAGATCAACTGCTCGGCCAATACGTTGTATTGCACCAGCAACGCGGTGACGCGAATGGCCAGGTCATCATCGCCCAGGTCGTCCACCGAAATATTCACCGAGAGCTGCATGTGCAAACCACGCTGTGCCCAATCGGCGATTTGCCGGATCGCCTCCTCGATCACCCACAAGGTCAAGCCACCCATGCTGCCGGTGCGCTCGGCCAAGGGAATGAATTCGGTAGGGGACACCTGGCCCAGGGTTGGGTGCTGCCAACGCAGCAAGGCTTCGGCCTGGTGCACATGGCCATGGTTGAGGTCGAGTTTGGGCTGGTAGCACAGGAACAATTCGCCTTCGATGGCGGCGCGGCGCAGATCGCGGATCAAGGTGATCTGGCGTTGGTGCGCCAGGTCGCGGTCCTGCTGGTAGATCTGCAGATGCCCGGGCAGGCTCGCCGCATCATGCCGGGCGATCGCGGCGCGGCTGATCAGCTCTTCCACCTGCTGGCCGTCGGTGGGGTATGCGGCAATGCCGATGCTGACTTCATGACGCACTTCGTCATGGCCGATGCGCTGGGGTTCGGTGAGCAGCCCGTACAAGCGGTCGGCGCGGGCCACGGCACGGTCGATCTCGGTATTTTCCAGCAACAGCAGAAACTCACTGCCGGCAATGCGCGCGGCGGTGTCGCTGGCCAGCAGGCTCATGGACAGGCATCGGCTGGCTTCACGGAGCATTTCCTCTACACCCTGGGGGCCGAAGCCTTCGTTGATCACCCGGTAGTTTTCAATCCCCAGGTACAGCAACACCACGGGCCGCCGCGCACTGATCGCACTGCCCAGGCGTTCCATGGCCAGGGCGCGATTGGGCAAGCCGGTGAGCGGGTCATGCAGGGCGTTATGCGCCAGTTGGCGCTCGCGCACGGCAATACCGCTTTGCATGGCATTGAAGGCGCGGGCGAGCAAACCGAATTCATCGTGGCTGCGCACCCGCACCGGCGTGCGGTAGTCACCGGCGCCAATGCGTTCGGCGGCCTCGACCAAGGCGTTGAGCGGGCGCGATACGCGGCGCGCGAGCAGCAACGCCGCCGCCAGCGACACCAACAGCACCGCCAGGGCGATCCCGAGGAACTGCCGGTCCAGCGGCGCAAAGGACTCCAGCGCATGGTCGAGCGGGCTTTGCAGCAACACGCGCACCTCATCACCATCGCCGGTGTTGGCCAACGGCAGCACCTGGCTGAGCACACGCTGCCCATAAAACACGGAGATCTGGGCTTCAGGGTTCAGGTGTGCTTCGCGCAGCGTACTGATGACGGTGGTCTGGTAGGCCTCGGGCTGGGTACTGAACAGCTCGCCCGCGCGGCCGTCCTGCACGCTGAGGAACGACACTTCAAGGTTGCTCATGGAGCGCAGCTCATTGGCGAACAACTTGCCCATGGGGAAACCCATGACCACGCGAGCGATGGGCTCGGGGTCGAGCACTTCATCCTGCACCAGCAAATACGGTTGCCCGTCCAAGGCGACGATGAGCATCTGCTGGCCACTGCGCCGCGCATGGCGCAAAGCCTCCTCATAGGGAAACGACTGGCCGTAGGTCAGTACGGGTAAGGTGCTGACGATCACCTTGCCATCCAGGCTCAACACAAATACCTCACTGGAGTGCAGGCCCGTGCCATGGCGACGCAGCGCCGCCTGAATCGATTCGGTCTTGCCCTCGATCACCGCTTGCTTGAAGGGCCCGTCGACAGTCAGCCAGTCCAACCCGTATTGCAGGCGCCGCCCGCGCAGGTCCAGCAGGCGCTCGAACACTTGGCTGCCGGTCGTGAGTTGCACCTGTGCCTGGTTTTCTACCGCGCGAGTAGTGGCGGCCTTGACCGCAAAATAGGTGGCGGCCATAACCACCAGCAGCAATAGCGCCAACACCCCGGCTATGCGGGTTTGGAAGGTGTGGCGCCACTGCATTGCCGTGCCCTCCGGCAGCGTTCGCCGTTCTTTGCCAATCCGTCCCTTTGTCATACGTGTTCCTGGCGACTGCTGCCCTGGCGTCAAAAAAACATCTATTTTTATTGGATATTTTGTTTTAGCAGATTAGCTGGGACTTGGGATAAGTACACCCAACAAAGACAGGAACATCATCGTCAGTCTATTGACGCCATGGCACTCATTGATCTAAGCGGTGCGCGCCCGCATGAAGTCCCCCCACCGGCGCACCAGATAATTGTGCTCATCCATCACCGAGTTCCACACCGCAATGTGCCCCATGCGTTGCGCATAGGAACCTCCATCGCGCACATCGCCGACATCAATCAACGGCAAACCATCACTGCCCAACAACTCCTCCCGGGCAGGCTTGCCAGCATACCAATAATCCCACTCGGCACTGCTCAAATGATCGCGCGTACGCGCCGGGTTGCCGATGTAATAGCCCTGGCGCGCCATGACCGCCCCAGGCCAGCCGGACAACCACCAATTCAGATAAGCGTAAGCCGCATCCAGCACCGGGCCCTGGGCATGGCGTGACAACGACAACCCGCCAAACCAAGCCCGATAGCCTTCGCGGGGCACCGCCAGCCGGTATTTCACCCCGGCACGGTGCAAACGCATCAAGGTCGGCGACCACAGGCTCTGGATATCGATGCTGGGGCTGAGCATCAACTGCGCCGCCTCTTCATCGTCCGACCAGAACGCCGCAAAGTGCCCTCCCTTCTGCTTGCGCACCAGGATGTCGGCGAGCACATCGATCTCTTCGATGCTCATATTGCCGATGTCCTTGAACTGCGCCAGCCCCGCGCCTTGCACTGCCAACGCGGCGTCCAGGGCGCCAATCGCGGCATCACTTTGCAACGCGGTGCGTGCACGCCAGGCCGGGTCAAGCAGCCAGCCCCAGCTTTCATTGCCGTGGCTGAAGCCTTCGGGCAAACGTTCGGGGCGGTAGGCAAAACTGTCAGCGTTGTGGGTCAGCGGCAGCATGCTGATGCGATCGGTCACGGTGCTGCCGAGGCTGCCGTCGTGCTGCACGAACAGGCGCTCACTGGGCACGCTGCCGCTGCCCAAGCGATCGTTGGCCGACAAGCGACCGCGCTTGGGCAGGTCGTTGATCTCATGCCACAGCGCGATTCGCCGCGTGTCGATAGGCTGGATCGCGCGCGCCGGCCACACGAAGTCGACGTTGTGGAACCACTGGTCGTACAGGTCGTAGCTGTCGGGCTGCATCACCGCGATGCGCTGGGCCTGCGCAACGTCGTGTACCTGGTACACCAGGCGAATACCCAATTCCTGTTCGGCGCGCACGCGCAAACATTCCAGCAAGGTTACGGAGGTACCGAGCACGCGTAACGTGATCATGCGGCAAACCGTCGGGAGAACACTTCAAAGGAACGCCGCAACAGCGCCGGGTCGAGGCCACGCAGGATAAACACCAGCCGCGATTGGCGGTCGGTGCCCGGCCACGCGGGCAAGTGCACCGGGGCATGCAGGCAATGCTGCACGCCATGAATGACGATAGGGGCCGAGCTTGCGTTCACGTTGAGCAGTCCTTTGACGCGAAGGATTCGTTCGCCGTGGCATCTTAGCAGCATCGACAACCACACCCCGAAGCCAACCCAGTCCAGCGGCTGGTCGAAGCTCAGGCAGCACACTTGCGCCGCGCCGTGGGTGGCGGTGGTGGTTTGGTGCAATTGCCAACGGCTGACTTCAACAGCCGGTTCGGCGCTGCGCAACCCTTCGCCGAGCAGCAGTTGGTCGCCGCTGTGAACCTCATGGGTATTGAGGATCGGCGTACCGGCGTTGAGTGCCTGCAAGTGCGCGCGCAGTGCGTCACAGTCGCCGGCCAGGTCGGTCTTGCTCAGCAACAGGCGGTCTGCAGCGGCGACCTGGGCCAGCCATTCCGGGTGCAGGCGTTCTTGCAGGGTAGCGTGGCTGGCGTCGACCAACGTAATCACCAGGCCAATATGGAAACGCCCACGCAGCTGCACGTCGTTGTTCAGCGTGGCGAGGATTGGCGCCGGATCAGCCAGGCCGGTGGTCTCAAGAATCACCCGCTTGAACGCTGGGATTTCGCCGCGCTCACGCCGTTGTAGCAAGCCGAGCAACGCGTCTTTCAGCTCGCCACGGATCGAGCAACAGACACAGCCGCTGGGCAGCAGCACGGTGTCCGGCGCCACTTCTTCCACCAGCAGATGGTCGATGCCGACATCGCCGAATTCGTTGATCAGCAACGCGGTGTCGCCAAGGCTTTCGCCTTGTAGCAGACGCTTGAGCAAGGTGGTTTTGCCGCTGCCGAGGAAACCGGTGATGACATTGAGGGCGATGCTCATGATGACTCCAAGTGATCAAGCAAGCGCGGATCCAGCGGGTCCAGCGGGCGCCCGAGCATGTTTTCAGCCGCCTGCCACAGTTGATCCAGGCCACTCGCCAGTTCTTGCTTGCCGGTGGCGCCCAACAGCAGGTACGACGCGCCCTGGAAGTCTTCGACCTTGAGCCGGAACACCGCCAGCACTTGGTTGATCGCAGCGATCCGGCGCAAGCGTTCGCGGCGCCGTGGCAGTTCATCACCTAAGGGGTCGCTCCAGTGCAGGTCTTCACCGAGCAAGCCGCAGAGTCCGCACATGGCTACACCTCGCTCATGGCATGACATCGCCGGAGTTCGGGCCCAGGGTCTGGCCGACGAACAGGTTGCCGCCCGGCTCACTGGCGAGCAGCACGGCGGTGGGCGCCACTTCATCAGCCAGGCCGAAACGGCCCAGGGGCAACTCGGCGGCCTTGGCGCGCTTCCAGTCGGCGCTGATGCCGCCCACCAGCGGCGTTTCGATAGGGCCCGGCGCAATGGCGTTGACCAGCACGTTGTCCTTGGCCACTTCCAGCGCCAGGGATTTGGTGAAACCGATCACGCCAGCCTTGGCGGCGGCGTAGTGGGTCAGCTCGGCGCCGCCCTTGATGCCCAGTTGCGAGGCCACATTGATGATCCGCCCCCAGCGCTGCGCAAGCATGTGCGGCAAGGCGCGCTGGCTGGCCACGAACACACTGGTGAGGTCGACTCGCAGCATGTCGTTCCACATCTCGATAGAGAGGTCGACGCAACGCGCCTGGGTAAGCATGCCAGCATTATTGACCAAAATATCGATGCCGCCGAAGTGCTCGACACAGCGGTCGACGCTGGCCTGGGCGCCTTCGACAGTGCCGACGTCAGCCAGGCATTCGAACACTTCGGCACCGAGGTTGCGGCAGGAAATGGCGGTTTCGGCAAGGCTGGCGGCATTGCGGTCGGCCAGCAACAGCCGCGCGCCTTCGGCGGCGTAGGCGCGGGCGATAGCAGCGCCGATGCCGCTGCCGGCACCGGTGATGACGGCGCGGCGGTGGGTGAGTTGATGCATGCAGAATCTCCTAAGGCAAACACGGTCCACTGTGGGAGCTGGCTTGCCTGCGATAGCGGCGGGTCAGCTACAAATATTTCAACTGACCCACCGCCATCGCAGGCAAGCCAGCTCCCACCTTTTTTGCAGAGCGTGGAGTCAGTCCGGCCAGCGCACAGTCAAGCCACCGTCGATGACGATGCTTTGCCCGGTCAAATAACTCGACGCATCGCTGGTCAAGAATTGCACCAACGAGGCCACCTCATCCGCCCGCCCAACCCGGCCCAACGGAATCGCCCGCGCCGCCTTCGCCAACCCCTCAGGCCCCAACGAGTTCTTCGCATCCAACGACTGCGGCGTCTCGATCAACCCCGGAATCACCGCATTACAACGGATCCCCAACGGCGCCAACTCCACCGCCAGCGACCGGCACAACCCCGGCACGCCGGCCTTGGCCGCGGCGTAATGGCTGTGCTCCTGCCAGCCATACACACCGCCGGCAATCGACGAAATCGCCACCAGCGCCCCGCCCTCGCCCATATGCCGGGTGGCCGCGCGGAAGGTGCGCATCACCCCCGTCAGGTCGACATTGAGCATCTCGTTCCACAACGCATCGGTCATCTCCAACAACGGCGCGCGGCGCAATAAACCGGCATTGGCCACCGCGTAATCGAGGCGGCCAAAATGCTGCACGGCTTGCGCGGCCAGCGCGTCTACCGAGGCGGTATCGCCCACGTCCAGCGGCAACATCAGGCATTCACCACCGGCTTCTTCTACCTGGGCCACGGTGGTGTGCGGGTCATGCGGGTCAGCCGGGTAATACCCGCCCACCACCGCCACGCCGCTGCGCGCATAGGCCACGGCGAGGGCTTGGCCGATGCCGCTGGCGGCACCGGTAATCAAGGCAACTTTACGGCTCATCAAACACTCCTTACTGAACGGTTTCCGGGCGCACATGGCGGGCGGCAAACATCAAGGCGCCGGACAAAAAGCACGGCAGCGCGCCGAACCACAGCGCGGCGGTCTGCCAGTCACTGCCGGCGGACAACACTTGGGTGGCGCCGAAGCCGGCGACCACCGCACCAATCGGGCCCATGGCATGGATGATCGCGCCGCCGGTAGCGCGGATGCTGGTAGGGAAACTCTCGCTGATAAAGAACAGCGCCGCCGAGTACGGCCCAATCAGGAAGAACAGGCCCAGGCTGTACAGCCCGACCACCATGGGCATATTGCTGGGGCCAAACAGCATCCCGGCAAACGCCAGGCCGCCGAGCATCCAGCCCAAGCCGATAACATTGCGACGGCCGATCTTGTCGCCCATCCAGCCGTGGGTCAGGTAGCCGCAGTAACCCACCAGGTTCGACAGCACAAGGATGATCAGCGAGTTCTCGAACGAGAGGTGGTGCACGCTGACGATCACCGAAGTCCCCAGCACGCTGAACACCTGGATCGCCGCCCAGTTGAGCAACAGCGCGGCGCCGATCACCAGCGTGGCGCGGCGAGCCGGGCCACGGAAGGCGGCTTTGAGGCCGGCCTTGCTGTGTTCGTCATAGTCCACGCCGTAGGTCACGGCGACGTTTTGCGCTTCTTTCACCGCGCCGCTTTTACGCAGCTCGCTGATGCGCTGGTGTATCTGGAACTGCGGGCTTTCCTTGAGCTTGCGCGCCATGATCGCAATCACGATGGCCGGGATAGCGGCAAAGATGAAGCAACCCTGCCAACCGATAATCGGCAGCAGCAGCGCGGTCAAACCGGCGGCGATCAATGCACCGACCGGCCAGCCGCCCTGCACCAGGCTGTAGATAAACCCGCGACGTTTGGTCAGGCGCGGGTCTTCAGAAGCACCATACAGCTCGCTCAAATACGTGGCGTTGACGGTTTCCTCGGCATAGCCCAGGCCGCCCAGCGAACGGATCAGAATCAGCGGCGACTTGCCCCACGCCCCGCCAATCGCCGTCAGCGCCGAGCACAGCGCGGAACCGGCCACGGTGACAATAATGCCTGTGCGCCGCCCCAACTTATCGACGACAGGGCCAATCGCAAAGGCGACCACCGCCGTGCCCACCGCCACCCAGGTCGCGATCTCAGCTTGCTCCACTTCACCCCAGCCAAAGTGCCGGCCGATCTCCGGCAGCAAGGTGCCAAACAGAATGAAGTCGTACACCGCAAACACCCAGGCGAAAAACGCGATCCAGGTGGCGAAGCGCACCTCCTTGGACGTCAGTTGCCGGGGTTTCCAGCCAGTCAGGTCAAGCTTGTTGTAGATGGACATAGATCGCGCCTCGGGGGTGTGGGCTAAGGGTCAGGAACGCGGTTGGCGACGGATAAAGTCGTCGGCGATTTCGTCGAAGGTGACGAAGCGCACGCCGGCATGGCTCTGGATGTGTTCGATCAAACGCTCGAGCATCAGCAGCACTTGCGGGCGGCCGGACACGTCGGGGTGGATGGTCATGGTGAACACCGCGTGTTCGTGCTCGCGGTAGACCCAGTCGAACTGGTCGCGCCACATTTCTTCCAGGTGGCGCGGGTTGACGAAGCCGTGGCTGTTGGGGGCTTTTTTGATGAACATCATTGGCGGCAGGTCGTCGAGGTACCAGTTGGCCGGGATCTCCACCAGGTCGGTTTCTTCGCCGCGCACCAAGGGTTTCATCCAGGTGTCGGGGTGCTGGCTGTAGTCAATCTTGGTCCAGCTGTCACCCTTGCGCACGTAGTAGGGGTGGAAGTCGTTGTGCATCAGGCTGTGGTCGTACTTGATGCCTTTTTTCAGCAGCAGCTCGTTGGTGACCTTGCTGAATTCCCACCAGGGCGCGACGTAGCCGGTCGGGCGTTTGCCGGTGACTTGGGTGATCAGTTCGATGGACTTATCCAGGACGATTTCTTCCTGCTCGGCCGTCATCGCGATGGGGTTTTCGTGGCTGTAGCCGTGCACGCCGATTTCGTGACCGGCATCGGCCACCGCCTTCATCTGCTCCGGGAAGGTTTCCATCGAGTGGCCAGGGATAAACCAGGTGGTGCGCAGGCCGTAGCGTTCGAACAATTTGAGCAGGCGCGGCGCGCCGATTTCACCGGCGAACAGGCCACGGGAGATGTCGTCCGGCGAGTCTTCGCCGCCGTAGGAACCGAGCCAGCCGGCGACTGCGTCTACGTCGACGCCAAATGCACAGAGGATGTCTTTAGCCATGGTGTGTCTCCTTAAATAGTCATTACGGATTCGACGGACAACGCCGCGCGCAACAGCCGCGCGTCTTCCCCCGTCGGGGCACTGAGCAGCAGCCCGGTGGGCAAGCCCTGGGCATCACGACCGCTGGGCAGGGCAACGCCCGGCATGTCGAGCAAGCTGCCGGGCATGGTCAGGCGTAGGGTGGCGAGGTTGGTTTTCACGAACAGGTCATCGTCTGCCTCTAGCGCGGCCAACGGCGGTGCGACATGAGCGACGGTGGGGGTAATCAGGAAGGCGCCGTCGAGCTCGTCGACCAGTTGGTATTGCAAGCGGCAGCGCGCGTCGATCAGGTGCAGCAATTGGCTGGCGGGCAGTGCGCGCGCGGCTTCAAGGCGGCGGCGTACGCGCGGGTCGAGTTGCTCGGCGTCGCGGCTGTCGAGCAAGGCTTCGTGCAGGGCGAAGGCTTCGAATGAGCCGAGCCAGCCGTCCTGCTTGATCAGGTTGAGGGTGGCCTGGAAGGTGGCGGACGCACGCACCTCGATCAGCGCGCCCGCGGCCTTGAGTTGGTCCACCGCGCGCAGCAGGTTATTGCGTACGGCCGGCTCGATGTCTTCCAGCGTGCCCTGCTCAAGCACAAAGCGCTGGCCCTTGAGGCTGCGGGCAGTGTGGGTTTGCGCACGGCCGTTGAGCAGGTCGTCGATCGTCAGCGCATCGCGCACGCTGCGGGTCAGCGGGCCGAGGCTGTCGAGGGTGTGCGCCAGCGGGAAGACGCCGTCGCGGCTGTAGCGCCGGCTGCTGCTGCGGTAGCCCACTACGCCATTGAATGCTGCGGGGATGCGGATCGAACCGGCGGTGTCAGTGCCCATGGCGATCGGCACGATACCGGCGGCCACGGCAACGGCCGAACCCGAGGATGAACCGCCGGGAATGCGCGGTTGATCGCCGCCGCTCGGGTTGTAGGGCGTGCCGAAATGCGGGTTCAGGCCCAGGCCGGAATACGCCAGTTCACTGAGGTTGGTCTTGCCGATACTGACCATCCCGGCGCGACACAGTAGCCCCACGCTCGGCGCGTCGAGCAACGCGGCTGGCGCCTCGCGACGGTAGTTGGCGCCGGCGGTGGTAATGCTGCCGGCGACGTCAAACAGGTCTTTCCAGGCCAGCGGCACACCATCGAACACGCTCAACGGCTGGCCGGCACGCCAACGAGCGGCGCTGGCTTCAGCTTCTCGGCGGGCACGCTCGGCCGTCAGGGAGATAAACACGCTGGGGGCCAGGCTCGCGTGAACCAGTGCCTGTTCGAGGACCTGCACCGGGTCGCTGCGACCACTGGCAAAAGCTTCGGCCATTGAGGTGGCGTCTGACATCAAGATGACCCTCTTAAAACGTACATATTATTAAAATGTACGTTTTACAAAGGCAGCTTTCGTGCCAGTCTCTCAACACGCATTTTTCGCGAATGCGCTTTATTGCCTGGAGCTACGGACTAGATGGTTTTGTAGGCGGCAAAAATATCGGATGAAGGTGCTGGAACAGACCTTGAATGAAATAATGTATCTTTTATTAATCAATACATTTTGGTGCAGAAAAGTAACAACGTGACGGGTAAGGCCCCAAAAAAGTGCCACCACCGTGGCGCAGAGTGACAGCGGCAACTATGAGAGAATCCGTAGCCACTTTCCTACAAACCCATCCACTCTTTACCTAGAGAAGCAGATGAAAGCAGCGTCCGCCTCCGCTTCCCGTTACGCGATGATTCACACCGTGTTGCGTGACGCCATCGTCAACGGCACCGCCCGCCACGGGCTGGTCTTGCTGGAAGCGCCGCTGGCCGAGCTGTTCGGCACCAGCCGCGTGCCGGTGCGCAAGGCGCTGGACCTGCTGCACGATGAAGGCCTGATCTGCCGCTTCAACGGACGCGGTTACCTGATCAACCCCGAAGGCCTGGTCATGGAGCCGCTGCGCCTGCCGCTGAGCCATGCACACCTGGGCCTTAATGGCGACGACGAGCTGGTAGACACCCGGCCGCTGGGCGAGCGGATTGTTGAGGAAATCGGCGCGGCGCTGTCCACCTGCATAGCCTTCGGCCATTACCGCCTGGACGAGCAAGCCGCCGCCGACCACTACGGTGTCAGCCGCGCCGTGGTGCGTGAAGCGCTAATGCGCCTGCGCGACCGTGGCCTGGTGGAAAAAGAGCCTTACTCCCAATGGCTGGCGGGGCCGCTGACCGCGCGCGAAGTCACCGAAGACTATGAACTGCGCGCCTGCCTGGAACCCGAAGCCCTGCGCCAGAGCGCGCCAAACCTGGACCGCGAGATGCTTGAGGCCATGTTGCAGCGCGTGCTGGAGGCCCAGCAAAGCCCGCAGTGCAGCCTGCAAGCCATCGAGCAGATCGAGGAGGACTTGCACCAGCGCTGCCTGGCCGGCCTGCAAAACCGCAAGATCGCCGCGCTGATTCGCCAGGGCCAGAGCCCGATGATCATCAGTCGAATTTTCTACCGTTTACTGGGGATAGGCGCAGATCCCGCCATGCTCGCCGAACATCGCTTGATTCTGGAGCTATTGCTGCACGGCGCCTTCGATGCGGCGGCGCTGAATTTGCGTGAGCATTTGCAACGGGCCAGTCAGCGTATGTTGCAGCGTTTGAAGGTGTTGTCGGTGCTACCGGAACAGCCGATTCCCGCCTACCTCCACAAGATCAGCTGACCCCACGTGCTCTGAAATGTGGGAGCTGGTTTGCCTGAGATAGCGGTCTGCCAGCCAACACATCAGTGGCTGATGCACCGCCATTGCAGCATAGGTATCTACACATCTTTTTATGGGTTGAATTCTTTGGTTGTCGCGGGGGCGCTGGGTACATATCCGTTATTTGGGTGATGGCCGATATTGGTTCCGCTCTTACAGCGGGTCACTTTTGGAAAAGAGCCCCAAAAGTAACCAAAAGGGCTCTTGCCCCACCACTCGGCACCTCGCCTAGGCTCGGTGTGCCCTCACGCAGGCTTTGGACCGTGGGCCGCCGCCATGGGCCATCCTTGGCCCATCGCGGCTAAACCGGCGTCCTGCCGGTTTACCCACGCTCCAAAGCCTGCGTTCGGCCAGCGTGGTTTAACGGGGCGCCTAAGATCAAGATCAAAAGCAGATCAAGAGCACGGCGGCCTAGTAGCCGACCTGAGTGGTTAGATCAAAAGCAAAGCCGAGGCGGCCTGACAGCCGACCTGATCTTGATGGCTGAACTCAATCTAATGTGGGAGCTGGCTTGCCTGCGATGGCATCAACTGGTTATGCCTGATACACCGAGGTGCCTGCATCGCAGGCAAGCCAGCTCCCACAGAAAAACAGAGCGCCACGGTGCTGGCAGCTAAACTCGGTCAAAATTGTGGGAGCGGGCTTGCTCGTTCCCACAGTTGGATCTCGGTACATCAGACAGAGAGTGTGCTCCTATGCTTCTGCCCTGCTTTTGCTTCTACCACTCAGGTCGGCTACTAGGCCGCCGTGCTCTTGCTTTTGATCTTGATCTTGATCTGAGGCGCCCCGTTAAACCACGATGGCCGAACGCAGGCTTGAATCCGTGGGTAACCCGGCAAGACGCCGGGTTAGCCGCGATGGGCCAAGGATGGCCCATGGCGGCGGCCCACGGATTCAAGCCGGAGTGAGGGCATGCCGAGCCTAGGCGAGGCACCGAGTGGTGGGGCAAAGACCTTTTGCTTACTTTTGGGTCTTTCCAAAAGTGAGCCGCTGTAAGAGCAGAACCCTACGAAGCCGTTACCGCAGCAACGGATATGTACCCAATCTACCTAAACCCAGGCAAACCAGCTCCCACAGGTGTAAAGCGCCGCTGTCGAAAATATTATGCAATATGTTGCTAACTGCGCCCGGCCATTGAAACCACCGCTGCACCGCCCCATCTAACTTGCATACTTCCTTATGCAGGTGCCCCATGAGCGACCAGCAAGAATTCCCGGACATCGACCTGAACGATTACGCCGATCCGGAAAACGCTGAACACGAAACATCGTCCAACACCGGCCTGGCCCTGCCCGGGCAAAATCTGCCAGACAAGGTTTACATCATCCCGATCCACAATCGGCCGTTCTTCCCGGCGCAAGTGCTGCCGGTGATCGTCAATGAAGAACCGTGGGCCGAGACCCTGGAGCTGGTGAGCAAATCCGACCACCATTCCCTGGCGCTGTTCTTCATGGACACCCCGCCAGAAGATCCACGCCACTTCGACACCTCCAGCCTGCCGCTGTACGGCACGCTGGTGAAGGTGCACCACGCCAGCCGCGAGAACGGCAAGCTGCAATTCGTCGCCCAAGGCCTGACCCGTGTGCGCATCAAGACCTGGCTCAAGCACCACCGCCCACCGTACCTGGTGGAGGTCGAATACCCGCACCAGCCGACCGAGCCGACCGACGAGGTCAAGGCCTACGGCATGGCGCTGATCAATGCGATCAAGGAACTGCTGCCGCTCAACCCGCTGTACAGCGAAGAGTTGAAGAACTACCTCAACCGCTTCAGCCCCAACGACCCGTCGCCGCTTACCGACTTCGCCGCCGCGCTGACCTCGGCCACCGGTAACGAGTTGCAGGAAGTGCTGGACTGCGTGCCCATGCTCAAGCGCATGGAAAAAGTGCTGCCGATGCTGCGCAAGGAAGTCGAAGTCGCGCGCCTGCAAAAGGAAATCTCTGCCGAGGTGAACCGCAAGATCGGCGAGCACCAGCGCGAGTTCTTCCTCAAGGAGCAGCTCAAGGTCATCCAGCAAGAGCTGGGCTTGACCAAGGACGACCGCAGTGCGGACGTCGAACAGTTCGAACAACGCCTAGTGGGAAAAGTGCTGCCGACCCAGGCGCAAAAGCGCATCAGCGAAGAAATGAACAAACTGTCGATCCTGGAAACGGGTTCGCCGGAATACGCCGTAACCCGCAACTACTTGGACTGGGCCACCTCAGTGCCGTGGGGCGTGTATGGCGAAGACAAGCTCGACCTGAAACACGCGCGCAAGGTGCTGGATAAACACCATGCGGGCCTGGATGACATTAAGAGCCGCATCCTCGAGTTCCTCGCGGTGGGCGCCTATAAAGGCGAAGTCGCCGGCTCCATCGTGTTGCTGGTAGGCCCGCCGGGCGTGGGCAAGACCAGCGTCGGTAAATCCATCGCCGAGTCCCTGGGCCGGCCGTTCTACCGCTTCAGCGTCGGCGGCATGCGCGACGAGGCCGAGATCAAGGGCCATCGCCGTACCTACATCGGCGCCCTGCCGGGCAAGCTGGTGCAGGCGCTCAAAGATGTGGAAGTGATGAACCCGGTGATCATGCTCGACGAGATCGACAAGATGGGCCAGAGCTACCAGGGCGACCCGGCGTCGGCGCTGCTGGAGACCCTCGACCCGGAACAGAACGTCGAATTCCTCGATCACTACCTGGACCTGCGCCTGGACCTGTCCAAAGTGCTGTTCGTGTGCACGGCGAACACCTTGGACTCAATCCCTGGCCCGCTGCTCGACCGGATGGAAGTGATTCGCCTGTCGGGTTACATCACTGAAGAAAAAGTTGCCATCGCCAAGCGCCACCTATGGCCCAAACAGCTGGAAAAAGCCGGCGTGTCGAAAAAGAGCCTGAGCATCAGCGACGGCGCCCTGCGCGCGTTGATTGACGGCTATGCACGCGAAGCCGGGGTGCGCCAGCTGGAGAAACAGCTGGGCAAACTGGTGCGTAAAGCCGTGGTCAAGCTGCTGGATGAGCCGGACTCGGTGATCAAGATCGGCAACAAAGACCTGGAAAGCTCCTTGGGCATGCCGGTGTTCCGCAATGAACAAGTGTTGTCCGGCACTGGCGTGATCACAGGCCTGGCCTGGACCAGCATGGGCGGCGCGACCTTGCCGATCGAGGCGACGCGCATCCATACGCTCAATCGCGGCTTCAAGCTCACCGGGCAGTTGGGTGAGGTGATGAAGGAGTCCGCCGAGATTGCCTACAGCTACATCAGTTCGAACCTGAAGTCGTTTGGCGGTGACCCGAAGTTCTTCGACGAAGCCTTCGTGCACTTGCACGTGCCGGAAGGTGCCACACCGAAAGACGGCCCGAGCGCGGGCGTGACCATGGCCAGTGCGCTGCTGTCGCTGGCGCGTAACCAGCCGCCGAAAAAAGGCGTGGCCATGACCGGCGAGCTGACGCTGACCGGGCATGTACTGCCGATTGGCGGGGTGCGTGAGAAGGTCATCGCGGCGCGGCGCCAGAAGATTCATGAGCTGATCTTGCCGGAGCCGAACCGCGGTAGTTTTGAAGAACTGCCGGAGTACCTGAAAGAAGGCATGACCGTGCACTTTGCCAAGCGCTTTGCGGATGTGGCGAAGGTGCTTTTCTGATCGATCGTTCCCACGCTCTGCGTGGGAATGCCTCTCTGGGCGCTCTGCGTCCGCTCTTGGGACGCGGAGCGTCCCGGGCTGCATTCCCACGCAGAGCGTGGGAACAATCAAATCCCCCGCTGTCACACCTTGTCTCATCTTCGGTTATGCTCGCCCTTCGTCGCCAAACAACGGAGCCCCTATGACCGCTGCCCGCCTGCTTCTCCCCTTGAGCCTTACCCTGCTGGCCGCGTGCGCCAGCGCACCGAAGCAAAACGTCACAGTGGAAAACCAGAGCGCCTGCCCGCTCCAGCTTAAAACAGGGCAAAACCTGACCCTCACCTTGCCAAGTAACCCCACCACCGGCTACCGCTGGGCCATCCAGGATTCCGCCGGCGGCGTGCTGCGCGCGCTCAGCCCTGAGGTTTACAGCAGCACAGAATCCGGTGTGATCGGTGGCGGTGGCCAGTCGACCTGGCGCTTCCAGGCGTTTGCTGCCGGCCAAGGCCGTCTGCGCCTGACCTCCCAGCAACCCTGGGAACCGGAAGCCGAACCCGCCGAAACCTTCGACTGCGCCATTACGGTGAACTGATATGCCTTGGTTGATTCTTGCGTTAATGGGCGCTGGCACCTTTTTCTACGGTTTGGCCACTCATGCAGCGCTGTTGTGCCTGCTGGTTAAACCGCTGCCGGTATTGGCGCTGCTGGGCTGGCTGCATGATGCGCCGCCCACCGACTATCGACGCTGGATCAGCCTGGGGCTGATTTTTTCCCTGGTGGGCGATGTGTTGCTCGCATGGCCGGGCGACCTATTTATCTTTGGCCTCGGCGCCTTTCTGTTTGCGCACTTGGCGTACTTGAAAGCCTACTTCAGCGATTGCCGCCGCCTGGCGGTGTTGCCACTGGTATTGGCGCTGGGCGTGGGCGCTATCTTGCTGGGCATCCTGATTTCCCATGGCCTGGGCGATTTGCTGATACCCGTCGTGGTTTATGCACTGGTGATCAGCGCCATGCTCTGGCGTGCATTGGCACGGCTGGGCAGTAACGTACCCAAGCAATCGGCCCTGCTGGCGGCGGCGGGTGCGGTGTCGTTTGTGTTTTCCGACACACTCATCGGCATCAATCGGTTTGTGGTCGCCTTTGAAGCGGCACCGTATTTGTTGATTACCACGTATTGGCTCGGTCAGTGGGGCATCACCGCCTCGGCTTTCCATCAGACAACCCGCGCATCCGAGGGCCAATTTGGCTAAAATGCCGGCCTTTCCCCCTTCGTCGCCGGAACAGCCGTGAGCAAAGAACCCGATCGCCTATTCGCCCAGCCCCTGCCCCAGGTGCCAGACTTCGCCTTTAACGAGGACGTGGTGCGGGTGTTCCCGGACATGATCAAGCGCTCGGTGCCCGGTTATCCGACCATCGTCGAGAACCTCGGCGTGCTGGCGGCGCAATTTGCCCAACCCAACAGCGTGCTCTACGACCTGGGCTCGTCTCTGGGCGCAGTCACTCAAGCGCTGCGCCGCCATGTGCGTACCGACGGCTGCCGGGTGATCGCGGTGGATAACTCGGCGGCGATGGTCGAGCGTTGCCGCCAATACCTCAATGGCCAGGACTCGATGTTCCAGGAGCTGTTGCCGGTGGAGGTGATTGAGGGCGATATCCTCGCGTTGCAGTTCCAGCCGGCCTCGGTGGTGGCGCTGAACTTTACCCTGCAATTTATCGCCCCCGATGAGCGCCTGGCGTTGCTCGGGCGCATCCGCCAGTCACTGTTGCCGGGCGGTGCGTTGATCCTCTCGGAAAAGCTGCGTTTCAATGACCCACAAGAGCATGCGCTGCTCACCGATTTGCACATCGCGTTCAAACGCGCCAACGGCTACAGCGAACTGGAAATCGCCCAGAAGAGCAGCGCCATCGAAAACGTCATGAAGCCCGACAGCCTCGAAGAACACCGCGAACGCCTGCTGGCCGCCGGGTTCTCGAAAGTCGTGCCGTGGTTCCAGTGTCTTAACTTTGCCTCGTTGATTGCCTTGCCATGATTGATTTGTCTCCCCTCGCCCGCCACTTGGTCGGCACTCCTTTGGCCGTTTGGGCCCAGGGCCTGCAAGCGCAACTCGATAGCAAGATGGAAAAGGGTCACGGCGACCTGGAGCGTTGGCAGAGTGCGCTGGATGCGTTGCCGAACATCCAGCCCAGCGAAGTCGACTTGCTCAACGGCTTGACGCTGGATACCGATTGCGACGACGCCACCCGTGCACAAATGCACACCGCGTTGATGGGCTTGAGCCCGTGGCGCAAAGGCCCGTTCCACCTGTTCGGCGTGCATGTGGACACCGAATGGCGTTCGGACTGGAAGTGGTCGCGCGTTGCGCCGCACCTGGATTTGAACGGCAAGCGCATCCTCGATGTGGGCTGCGGCAACGGCTACTACATGTGGCGCATGCTCGGCGCCGGGGCTGACAGCGTGATTGGCGTAGACCCGAACTGGCTGTTCTTTTGCCAGTTCCAGGCCGTGCAGCGCTACCTGTCGGCGCCGAACGCCTGGCACCTGCCGTTCCCGTTTGAAGACTTGCCGCCAAACATGGAAGGCTTCGACACGGTGTTTTCCATGGGCGTGTTCTATCACCGTCGCTCACCCATCGAGCACTTGCTGGCACTGAAAGATTGCTTGGTCAAAGGCGGCGAGCTGGTCCTGGAAACCTTGGTGGTGGAAGGCGATCAGCAGCAAGTACTGGTGCCGGAAGACCGCTACGCGCAGATGCGCAACGTGTGGTTCCTGCCATCGGTGCCGGCGCTGATGCTGTGGCTGCGACGTGCGGGGTTCAGTGAGGTGCGCTGCGTGGATGTGAGCGTGACCACGGTCGAGGAACAGCGCGGGACGCCGTGGATGAAGTTCCAGTCGCTGAGTGATTTCCTGGATCCGGAGGATCACAGCAAGACCATTGAAGGGCTGCCGGCGCCGATGCGGGCAGTGATCATCGCGAAGAAGTAACCCGAATCTCCCTGAAAAAAATGGAGATCAACATGTGGGAGCTGGCTTGCCTGCTCCCACATTGGTTTTCAGTACTCTTTAGAGTGCGGGTTTGGCTCGGCGAGCCTTAAAGAACTCACTCAACACCGTCCCACATTCCTCGGCCAACACCCCACCTTCAAACAGCACCCGATGGTTAAGAAACCCTTGGGTAAAAAACTGCCCCTGGCTTTGCACGATCCCAGCCTTGGGCTCCAGCGCACCGTACACCACCCGCGCGATGCGCGAATGCACGATCAGGCCCGCGCACATGCTGCAGGGCTCCAGGGTCACATACAGCGTGCTGCCGACCAGACGATAGTTGCTGATGGCGTGCGCGGCGGCGCGGATGGCGACCATTTCGGCATGGGCGCTGGGGTCGTTGCCGCTGATCGGGCAGTTGAAGCCACGGCCGATGATTTCACCGTCCTGCACCAGCACTGCACCCACGGGCACTTCGCCCAGTGCCGCGCCTTGGGCGGCGAGGGCCAGGGCCTCACGCATGAAGTCCTGGTCGCGGCTGCGGTCGATGATCGCTGTAGGGCGAACCTGGCGCATCACGCCACCTCGATGGCGGCCATCAGGCCGGTTTCCATGTGGTCGATCACGTGGCAGTGGAACATCCACACCCCTGGGTTATCCGCCACCAACGCCACGCGAGCGCGCTCGTTCTTGCCCAGCAGGTAGGTGTCGGTGAAGTACGGGATCACCTTGTGGCGGTTCGAGGCGATCACCTTGAAGCTCATGCCGTGCAGGTGGATCGGGTGTTGGTACTGGGTCATGTTCTTCAATTCAAAAATGTAGCTCTTGCCCTTCTCAAGCTTGGCAATCGGGCGGTCGGCGCAGGTCTTGTCGGTGATGTCCCAGGCCTGGCCGTTGATCTGCCATAGGCTTGGCGGCTTGCCGTTGTCCACTGATACAGTGCCGACCCACTCGAAATTGAAGTTGAGTTTCTCGGCATTGGCCAGGTCCGGCTCGGCAATCGGGTTGGCCGGCAGCGCCGGTGGCCATTCGTTGGGCGCGTCGGTGTTGACCACCGAGCGAAAGGTGCCCAGGCGCACCGGGCCATTGCGGATCGACAGTTCTTCACCGGCCGGCGGCGCTTTGATCGCCAGGCAAATGCGCATGCCCGGGCCCAGCCAGTATTCCTTGCCCATTGGGCGCGGCTCGATGGGGTTGCCGTCCAGCGCATAGATCTGCGCTTCGACGCCGGGAATGTTGATGCGATAAGTCAGCGTGTTGTCGAGGTTGAGCAGGCGCACGCGGGTGATCTGCCCGGCAGGCAAATCGACGACCGCCTGGGACACGCCATTGATCGTCGACAGCCGCCCGGCCGTGCCGCCACGCGCGGCTTCTCGGGGCACGCTGAAGGCGACAAAGGCACCCTCTTCGTCCACATGCCAGCTTTTCAGGCTCAGGGTGCGTTCGTGTTTGAAACCGGTGGGTTCACGCTCTTCGATGATCAACGGGCCGACCAGGCCACGGCCGAGTTCTTCGCTGCTGTTCACATGCGGGTGATACCAGTAGCTGCCGGCGTCCGGCACGCGGAATTTGTAGTCGAAGTATTCGCCAGGCAGCACCGGCAATTGCGAGACGTAAGGCACACCGTCCATTTCCAGCGGCAGGCGGATGCCGTGCCAGTGGATGGTGGTGGCGACCGGCAGGTGGTTGATAAAGCGCACCCGCAGCCATTCGCCCTGACGCACACGCAACTCGGTGCCCGGCGCCGATGGGCCGAACGCCCAGGCTTGGGTTTTATGCCCCGGCACCAGTTCCACGTCGAGCGGCGCGGCGATCAGCTCGTAATCGTGACCCGCTTCGGCCTCGGCGACTTTTCCCAGCCAGTAGCGGTAGGCGCCACCGGCACCGACGCCCACTACGGCCAGGCCTGCAAGACCACCCAGGATTTGTCGACGGGAAAAAGTTTGGGACACAACAACCTCACGTATCTGCCGCGAGCCATAGGCCCGCAAAGGGCAGATACGATACACCTGACCCGGCTAAACAGTAAGGCTTCGCATTGCCGCACTGGCGATTTCATTGGGTCTTGTGGCAAGCCCGCTGACCATAGGTTGTGGTATCAGGCCTTGGCGGCAGCCAGAATCAGGGCTTTCATCTCGGCGACCGCGCCTTTGAAACCGACGAACAGCGCATGCGCCACCAGCGCGTGGCCGATGTTCAGTTCGTTGATGCCTTTGATCGCCGCCACGGCTTCGACGTTGTGGTAGTGCAGGCCATGGCCGGCGTTGACGATCAGGCCTTCATTCAGGCCGCACTTTACGCCGTCGATGATGCGTTGCAGCTCGTCAGCCACTTCGGTGGGCGTGGTGGCATCGGCGTAACGGCCGGTGTGCAGTTCGATGGCCGGCGCGCCTACGCGACGCGAGGCTTCGATCTGGCGCTCGTCGGCGTCGATGAACAGCGAGACTTCGCTGCCGATCTTCGACAGGCGTTCCACGGCAGCTTTGATCCGCGCTTCCTGGCCGGCCACGTCGAGGCCGCCTTCGGTGGTCAGTTCCTGGCGGGTTTCCGGCACCAGGCAGATATGCGCCGGGCGGATGCGCTCGGCGAACGCCATCATTTCTTCGGTGACGCCCATTTCGAAGTTCATGCGGGTTTGCAGCACGTCCTTGAGCAGCAACACGTCGCGCTCCTGGATGTGGCGGCGGTCTTCGCGCAGGTGCACGGTAATGCCGTCGGCACCCGCTTCTTCGGCGTCCAGCGCGGCCTTGACCGGGTCAGGGTAACGGGTGCCCCGGGCCTGGCGCAGGGTAGCGACGTGGTCGATGTTCACGCCAAGAAGAATGCGATTGCTGGTGGTCACGGAAGCGCTCCTGAAAAGGGAAAGAAACGCTGCACAGCATACACGGGGTTGTCAGGGCTTTCGAAACAACTCGCGACTGACCAGCGGCCGGCCACCCAAGTGCACGGCCAGCGCCTGGCGCATCAAGCGCTTGGCGGCAGACAAAGCGCCCGGAGCGGTCCAGTCGGCTTCGCTCATGGCCAGCAACTCAGTGCCGCGGAACAGGCCCGGTTGCAGCAGGTACACACGCTCAAGGCCAGCGTCGACTTGCAGGCGGTACATGCCGTCTGCGGCGATGGGATCGCCGTGCAGGTCGTTGCTCAGTTCAAAGCCGTAGCCCAAGTCGTCGAGCAGACGCCATTCGAAAGCGCGCAGCAGCGGCTCCAGGGGGCGGCCTTCGGCCAGGGCTAACAACGTGGCGGCGTAGTGATCGAACACCGCCGGGTGCGGGTCTTCGGCGGGCAGCAGGCGAATCAGCAGTTCATTGAGGTAGAGGCCGCTGAAGAGTGCTTCGCCATTGAGCCAAGCGGAGGTGCCGACGCTTTCCAGGCGACCGACGTTCTTCAGCTCGCCCTTGCCACGAAACTCCACATCCAAGGCCACGAATGGCCGGGCCAACGTGCCGGCCTTGCCTCGGGCGCTACGCAAGACTGCGCGCAGGCGGCCTTGGGGCGTGATGAAGTCCACCAAGGCGCTGGTCTCGCGGTAGGCGCGGCTATGCAGCACGTAGGCGAGTTGACTGGGAGGTGGGGTTTGGGGCATGGGGTTCTCGCTGACAAGCACGGCCTTGAAAACTGCGACTATCCAATGCGGGAGCGGGCTTGTGTGGGAGCCGGGCTTGCCCGCGATGCAGGCACCTCGGTCCTTGAGTTGTACCGAGGTGATGCTATCGCAGGCAAGCCAGATCCCACACAAGCCCGCTCCCACATTTGTCTTGCGGTGTTACTGGAGGCCTATTACAGGTCGCCGTAGCCGAGGGAGCGCAACGCGCGCTCGTCATCGGACCAACCACCCTTAACCTTCACCCACAGGTTAAGCATGATCTTGGAATCAAACAGCAATTCCATGTCCTTGCGCGCTTCGGTGCCGATGCGCTTGATGCGCTCGCCCTTGTCGCCAATGATGATTTTCTTCTGGCCGTCACGTTCAACGAGGATCAGCGCATGAATATGCAGGGTTTTGCCCTGCTGCTTGAACTCTTCGATTTCAACGGTGATCTGGTACGGCAGCTCGGCGCCCATCTGGCGCATGATTTTCTCGCGTACCAGTTCGGCGGCGAGGAAACGGCTGCTGCGGTCGGTGATCTGGTCTTCCGGGAAGAAGTGCTCGTTCTCCGGCAGGTAACCGGCGATCACGCGTTCCAGCGCCTCAAGGTTGTGACCGTGCTGGGCCGAGATCGGCATGATCTGGGCGTTCGGCAGTTGTTCCTGCAACCACGTCAGGTGCGGCATCAGCTCGGCTTTGTCTTCGATGCGGTCGGTCTTGTTCAGCGCAACGATCAACGGGCCGGTGACGTACTGCACACGCTCGAGAACCATCTGGTCTTCGTCGGTCCACTTGGTGCGGTCGACCACGAAGATCACCACGTCGACGTCTTTCAACGCCGCCGAAGCGGTCTTGTTCATGTAGCGGTTAAGCGCCTTCTCGCCACCTTTGTGCATGCCCGGGGTGTCGACGTAGACCGCTTGCACGGCGCCTTCGGTCTTGATGCCCAGCATGTTGTGACGGGTGGTCTGCGGCTTGCGCGAGGTGATCGCCAGCTTCTGGCCCAAGATGTGGTTCAGCAGCGTGGACTTGCCCACGTTCGGGCGGCCGACGATGGCAACATAGCCACAGCGTGTTGCGGTTGAATCAGTCATGGCCATTCTCCACGCCCAGGGCAATCAGTGCTGCAGCCGCCGCTACCTGTTCGGCAATACGACGGCTCACACCCTGACCTCGGCTTTTTTCATTCAATAAGGTGATTTCACATTCCACGAAGAACACGCGGCAATGCGGCTCTCCCTGGATATCCACCACTTCGTAGCGTGGCAGTTCGCAACCGCGCGACTGCAGGAATTCCTGCAGGCGGGTCTTGGGATCTTTGTTGGTGTCGACCAGCGTCAGGCTTTCGATCTCCGAAGCCAGCCAGGCGACCACGCGCTCCTTGGCCGTCTCCATGCCGGCATCCAGGTAGATCGCACCGATCAATGCTTCGAGCGCATCGGCCAGGATCGACTCACGACGGAAACCGCCGCTTTTCAACTCACCGGAACCCAGGCGCAAGTATTCGCCCAGGCCGAAACCACGGGCCAGCACGGCCAGGGTCTCGCCTTTCACCAGGCGTGCACGCAGGCGCGACAGCTGGCCTTCGCGCGCTTGAGGGAAACGCTCGAACAGCGCCTCACCGGCGGCAAAGTTGAGAATGGCATCACCGAGGAATTCGAGGCGTTCGTTATTACGCCCCGCGAAACTGCGGTGTGTGAGGGCAAGGACCATCAATTCCTGATCCTTGAAGGTGTAGCCGAGCTGGCGCTCGAGACGACTGAGAGAAACGGTCACGGTTTATCCATATCTAGTTGGTGGCACCGGCGGCCATCGAAGATTGACGCAGTGTTCAAATTCAAATCCTGGTGGGTGCCGCATGAGGCCGGACGATGCATTGTCCCAACCCCAGAAAAGCATTCGGCGCTGTGTTCACAGCGCCGCCTGTATTACTTGATCAGCCCGACCCGCGAGAAGTTCGGCAGGTGGCTGAGTTTGGGTTCCGGCCAACTCATCCAAACCGCAAAGGCCTTGCCGACAATGTTCTCGTCGGGAACCATGCCCAGCAGGTCCTTGGGAATATTAGGGTCATCCCAGTAACGGCTGTCGTTGGAGTTGTCGCGGTTGTCGCCCATCATGAAGTAGTGCCCGGCAGGCACTTTCCACTCGCCATCAGGCATCGCGCGGTAGCGGCTCATTTCCTTGCGGATTTCGTGCTCTACCGTACCGAGTTTTTCCTGGTACAGCTCAGCGCTGCCCAAGGTGTTCGGCTCAGCGCCAATCAGCTTCTCGGCCACCGACTCACCGTTGATGAGCAGGCGCTTGTCGCTGGTGTAGCGAACCACATCACCCGGCAGGCCCACGACGCGCTTGATGTAATTGACGTTCGGGTCGCTTGGGTAGCGGAACACCATCACATCGCCGCGCTGCGGGTCACCGACCGGTATGACTTTCTTGTCGATTACCGGCAAGCGGATCCCGTAGGAAAACTTGTTCACCAGGATGAAGTCGCCCACGTCCAAGGTAGGTTTCATCGACCCCGAAGGGATCTGAAACGGCTCCACCAGGAACGAACGCAGTACCAGCACGATGAACAACACCGGGAAGAACGACTTGCCGTATTCAACCAGCAAAGGCTCTTTGTTCAGCTTCTCGACCACCACCGCATCAGGCTGGCTGACGCTGCCCTGATAGGAAGCGATAGCCGCCCGACGACGCGGGGCGAAGAACACCAGATCGAGCAACGCCAGGAGACCGCAAACGGCAACGGCGATGACCAGCAACAGCGGGAAATTTAGCGACATAGGACCTAACTATCCAACCTGAGCACCGCAAGGAAGGCTTCTTGTGGAATTTCCACGTTACCCACTTGCTTCATGCGTTTTTTACCGGCCTTTTGCTTCTCAAGCAGCTTGCGCTTACGGCTTACGTCACCGCCGTAGCATTTGGCCAGTACGTTCTTTCTGAGTGCCTTGACGGAGGTCCGTGCAATGATCTGCCCGCCAATGGCGGCCTGGATCGCGACGTCGAACATCTGGCGCGGAATCAGTTCTTTCATCTTTTCGGTCAACTGCCGACCTTTGTAGTGGGCGTTGTCCTTGTGCACGATCAGTGCCAGGGCATCGACCTTGTCGCCATTGATCAGCACGTCCAGTTTCACCAGATTAGCCGATTGGTAGCGATCGAAATGGTAATCCAGCGAAGCATAGCCGCGACTGGTGGATTTGAGACGGTCGAAGAAGTCCAGGACCACTTCGTTCATCGGCAAATCGTAGGTCACTTGCACTTGGGTACCGAGGAACAACATGTCGTGTTGTACGCCACGTTTTTCGATACACAGGGTAATCACGTTGCCCAGGTGTTCCTGCGGTACCAGGATATTGGCCCGCACGATCGGCTCGCGCATGTCTTCAATGGAGGACAGATCTGGAAGCTTGGACGGGTTGTCGACGTAAATCGTTTCACCGGTTTTCAGCAACAGTTCAAAAATAACCGTTGGCGCGGTGGTGATCAGGTCCAGGTCGTATTCGCGCTCCAGGCGCTCCTGGATGATCTCCATGTGCAGCATGCCCAGGAACCCGCAACGGAAGCCGAAGCCCAGCGCGTCGGAGCTTTCCGGGGTGTACTGCAACGACGAGTCGTTGAGGGTCAGCTTTTGCAGGGCTTCGCGGAAGTCCTCGAAGTCGTCGGAGCTGACCGGGAACAGGCCAGCGTAAACCTGCGGCTGGATGCGTTTGAAGCCCGGCAGCACGTCGACGTCAGGGGTGGAGCTCAAGGTCAGGGTGTCACCAACCGGTGCACCGTGAATGTCCTTGATACCGGCGATGATGAAGCCTACTTCACCGGCCTTAAGGTCAGTGGTGGCGGTGTGCTTGGGGTTGAATACGCCGACGCTGTCCACCAGGTGGATCTTGCCGGTGGATTTAACCAGGATCTTGTCGCCCTTCTTCACCCGGCCGTGGCGTACACGTACCAGGGAAACAACGCCCAGGTAGTTGTCGAACCAGGAGTCGATGATCAACGCTTGCAGCGGATCTTCGTAGTTGCCGGTTGGCGCAGGAATGGTCTTGACCAGGCGCTCGAGCACTTCGTCAACGCCCAGGCCGGTCTTGGCGCTGCACTCGACGGCGTCGGTGGCGTCAATGCCAATGATTTTTTCGATTTCTTCTTTGACGCGGTCCGGATCGGCCTGAGGCAGGTCGATCTTGTTCAGTACCGGCATGACCTCAAGGCCCTGCTCGATCGCGGTGTAGCAGTTGGCTACGGACTGGGCTTCAACGCCCTGGCCCGCGTCGACCACCAGCAAGGCGCCTTCACAGGCTGCCAGCGAGCGGCTGACTTCGTAGGTGAAGTCAACGTGGCCGGGGGTGTCAATGAAGTTCAGCTGGTACCTGATACCGTCTTTGGCGGTGTAGTACAGGGTAACGCTGTGGGCCTTGATGGTGATGCCGCGTTCACGCTCGAGGTCCATGGAGTCCAGTACCTGGGCTTCCATTTCACGCTCGGCAAGGCCACCGCACATCTGGATGAATCGATCGGCCAGCGTCGACTTGCCATGGTCAATGTGGGCGATGATGGAGAAATTGCGGATATGACTCAAATCACTCACGGATCAACACTCAAAAAGGCTGCAGGCAGATTGCCCGCTGAAAAATAGCCGGGAATTGTACCTGATGCTCAGGCCAAACGTCATCTTTGCTGACCAGAACAAAAATGCCCCGATCTCTCGAACGGGGCATTTTTTGTTCATAAGCGCGGTATCAACCGGCTCGGCGCAACAGCCAGAACCCGGCCAGGGCGCAGATAGCCGTCGGTACCAGCACCGCAAACAGCGGCGAGAAACCGAATACCAGGCTAGACGGGCCGAGCAGGTCCTGGGCGATGCGGAAGGTGAAGCCCACCAGCACGCCGGTAAACACCCGCTGGCCAAGGGTCACGGAACGCAGCGGGCCGAAGATGAACGAGATCGCCATCAACACCAGCGCAGCAGTCACAACCGGCTGTAACACCTTGACCCAAAATGCCAACCAATAGCGGCCGTTATTCAGGCCCTGATCCTTAAGGTAGTGGATATAGCTCCACAAACCGGAGATAGGCAGACTTTCCGGGATCATCACCACGGTATTGAGCAGTTCCGGCTTCAGGGCGATATCCCATGGCTCGGTCGGCACATTGATCACTTCGGTGCTGGCATTGTTGCCTTGGCCCACATTGCGGAAGTGAGTGGTGCTGACGTCGCTGAGCGTCCACTTCTCGGCATCATACTGCGCGCGCTTGGCGAAACTGGAGGTCAGCATGTGGCGTTCTTTGTCGAACGTGTAGCGCGTCACACCAATCAACAGGCCGCCCGGCTGCACGGCGTTGATGTGGATGAATTCATCACCTTGGCGGTGCCACAGGCCGTGCTTGGCGCTTTGCGCATCGCCCGAACCCTGGGCCAGGGCACGATTGGCCTGGGCCGTGGCTTCGGACGGCGGCGCCACGTACTCGCCGATCAGCACGCTGCAGGCCATCAGCAGCAGCATGGGTTTCATGACCGCCCAAACGATGCGACCGATGGAAACACCGGCGGCGCGCATGATGGTCAGTTCACTGTTGCTGGCCAGGCTGCCCAGGCCGATCAGGCAGCCGATCAAGCCGGCCATCGGCATCATGTCGTACAGACGACGTGGCGCGGTCAGCGCCACGTAGCTCAGCACGTCGGTGACCGTGTAGGTGTCGGTGACGTTGCTCACTTCATCAATAAAGGCGAACAACGAGGCCAAGCCGAGAATGATGCCCAATACCGCCAGGATGGCGATCAGTACGCTGCTACCAATGTAGCGGTCGAGCTTAGTCACGAGCCAACTCCTTCAGGCCACGACGGCTCTTCATTTTCAAACGGATAGGTTCCCAGTAGAGCAGCCCCAGGCCGATCATCAGGAAAATCCCGTGTACCCACCACAGCCCCAGGACCGGCGACAACTTGCCTTTTTCCAGGGAGCCACGGGCGGAAATCAGGATGGTCAGGTAGGCCATGTACAGCAGGATCGCCGGCAACAGCTTGAGGAAACGGCCCTGACGCGGGTTTACCCGGGACAGCGGCACGGCCATCAAGGTCACGATAAACACCAACAGCGGCAGGGAAATGCGCCATTGCAGCTCGGCGATGGAGCGCAGTTCCTGGCTGCCGAACAGTGACGCCGTCGGGAGCGCGTCGCGGTCGGTAACTTCTTCACTGATCTCAGGCTTGGCGAGCATGACGCCATAGAGGTCGTACTTGATCGCTCGATAATCCGCGAAGCCGGGGCTGCCGTCGTAGCGATAGCCATTTTCCAGGATCAGGTAGCGGGAACCGTCAGGGCGTACTTCCTGGCGCCCACTGTTGGCCACCAGAATCGAAATACCGCGATCTTTCTGGTTCTCCCCGAGGTTTTTCTGCGAAATAAACACACCACCGAGGTTGGCACGGTCATTGGTCATGGTTTCGGTGTAGGTCACCCGCGAACCATCGTTGAGCGCCTGAAAGCGCCCTGGCTCGAGGGTGTCGAACTCGGTCATCGCATCCTGCTTGTTCAGCAGCAGCTGGAACTGCATGGCCCCCTGAGGCGCCAGGCTCATGCTCAACCACGCCACCACCAGGGCGACGCCGGTGGCCGGCACCATGGTCATGGCAAGCAAACGCTGCTGGCTCATGCCGGTGGCGGAAAGCACGGTCATTTCACTTTCAAGGTACAACCGGCCATAGGCCAGCAGAATGCCGAGAAACAGGCCAAGTGGCAGGATCAGCTGCAAAAAGCCCGGCAGACGAAAGCCCATGATCAGGAATAACGAGCCCGGATCCAGGGCGCCGGAAGCGGCCTGGGCGAGAAATTTGACGAAACGACCACTCATGGTGATGACCAACAGCACCGCACTCACGGCACTCAGGGTCAACAGGACTTCGCGGGATAGATAACGGAAGACGATCAAACCAGACACTCCAGGGTTGTCAGGCTAAGGCGGCCAAACAAGCAAGCATACCGAGTCGACCCGTTTACACAGGCCGGCTAAAAAGATGGCGCATTATCCTGTGATTGACCGCGCCTGTCACTGCGCAACCTCATGCGCGCGCACAAAGCGTGCGCCAAGGGTTGTCAGGTTCCGCCGGCGAGGTTCAAACTGCGGCCTTTGTCGCGGGCGGTTTACAGAGCTGCCACGCTTGAAAGCCTGCGTACAGACTCAGGCTCACAGACCTTTATAAGGGACCCGAAAATGGAATTGGTTGTAAAAAGCGTTAGCCCCGAAACGTTGAAAACCGCCACCCTCGTGGTCGCCGTCGGCGAAGGCCGCAAGCTCAGCGTCGCCGCCAAGCAACTGGATGAACTGAGCGGTGGCGCCATCAGCGCCGTGCTCAAGCGCGGCGACCTGGCCGGCAAAGTCGGCCAGAGCCTGCTGCTGCAAAGCCTGCCTAACCTCAAAGCCGACCGCGTGTTGCTGGTGGGCGTGGGCAAGGAAGCCGAACTGGGCGACCGCCCGTTCCGCAAGATCATCAGCGGTATCCTCACCACCCTCAAGGGCTTGGGCGGCAGCGATGCAGCATTGGCACTTGATGAAATCGTCGTAAAAGGCCGCGACAGCTACGGCAAGACCCGCCTGCTGGCCGAAACCCTGGTGGATGGCGGTTACATTTTCGACCAGTTCAAGAGCCAGAAAGCCGAACCGCGCGCCCTGAAGAAAATCACCCTGCTGACTATCAAGGCCGCCCAGGCTGAAGTCGAGCGCGCCGTGACCCACGCTCAGGCCATCGCTGCAGGCATGTCGTTCACCCGCGACCTGGGCAACCTGCCACCAAACATCTGCCACCCAACCTACCTGGGCGAGCAAGCCAAGGCACTGGGCAAAGAGTTCAAGGGCCTGAAGGTTGAAGTGCTGGACGAGAAGAAGATCAAGGAACTGGGCATGGGCTCGTTCTATGCCGTAGGCCAGGGCAGCGACCAGCCACCCCGCCTGATTGTGATGCAATATAACGGCGGCAAGAAGTCCGAGAAGCCTTACGCCCTGGTCGGCAAAGGCATCACCTTCGACACCGGCGGCATCAGCCTCAAGCCGGGCGCAGGCATGGATGAGATGAAATACGACATGGGCGGCGCCGCCAGCGTGTTCGGTACCCTGCGTGCCGTGCTGGAACTCAAGCTGCCGATCAACCTGGTGTGCATCCTGGCGTGTGCCGAGAACATGCCGAGCGGCGGCGCAGCCCGTCCGGGCGATATCGTCACCACCATGAGCGGCCAGACGGTGGAAATCCTCAACACCGACGCCGAAGGCCGTCTGGTGCTGTGTGATGCGCTGACCTACGCCGAGCGCTTCAAGCCGCAAGCCGTGATCGACATCGCCACCCTGACCGGTGCCTGCGTGGTTGCCCTGGGCGCCCACACCTCGGGCCTGCTGGGTAACAACGATGAGCTGATCGAGCAACTGCTCAGCGCCGGCAAGGCCGCCGACGACCGCGCCTGGCAACTGCCGCTGTTCGATGAGTACCAGGAACAGCTGGACAGCCCGTTCGCTGACATCGCCAACATCGGCGGGCCGAAAGCCGGCACCATCACCGCTGCCTGCTTCCTGTCGCGTTTTGCCAAGAACTTCAACTGGGCGCACTTGGACATTGCCGGCACGGCCTGGACCAGCGGCGGCAAGGACAAGGGCGCCACTGGCCGTCCGGTGCCACTGCTGACCCAATACCTGCTGGATCGCGCCAAAGCCTGAAACTGAAGATTCCGGGGCGGCCCCCATGGCGCCCCGGTCTCAGGAACCGCAATGACCCAAGTCGACTTCTATATATTGCCCAGCGCCGATCCCTCTGCGCGCCTGGACTTTGCCTGCAAACTCACCGAAAAAGCCTGGCGCATGGGCCACCGCATCTACCTGCATTGCAGCGATGCCGCCCAACGTGACGACCTCGACGCCCGTCTGTGGCGCTTCAAGGGCGAAAGTTTTGTGCCCCACGGCCCTGCCGAGTCCGAACCCGAAGGCCTGATTGTGTTGGGTCTAGGCGACAGCTGCGGCGATCACCATGACCTGCTGGTCAACCTGGACCTGAAAGTACCGGCTTTTGCCAAAGCGTTTGCCCGTGTGGCGGAAGTGGTGGTGGAAGACCCGGCTATTCGTCAAGCCGCGCGGGAGAGTTTCCGTTTCTACCGCGAACAGGGCTATTCTCTGCAAGATCACCGGCTACAACGACTTTGAGTACATGATGGACACGCCAAAACCTACAAAAAAAGACGACCACCTGCTGGACGACCTTGAGTCGATCCGACAGTTGCTCGGTGATGATGGCTTGCAACCGCCGCTGCTGACCGAAACGGTCGACGGTGAGGTACAGATTCCGCTGTTGTTCGACATGGTCGGTGGCAAGCCCGCCGTACCGCAGCCTGTCGCCAAAGCCCCGATTGTAGAGCCCGCGCCGGCTGCGACGGCTACCGAAAAGGCGCCAGACGCCCTGCTGCTGCACCTGGACAACGAGCTGCGCGCCGCTGCGCAACTGATCATGCAGGATGTGATCGACGACTTTGCGCCGCATATCGAAACCGAGATCAAACGCAGGTTGGATGCGCGGATGGAACGGTTGCTCAGCCAATACCAGTCCTGAGCCACACCTGGATCTACTGTGGGAGGGGGCTTGCCCCCGATAGCGCTGGGTCAGCCAGCTTATCAGTCACTGACCCACTGCTATCGGGGGCAAGCCCCCTCCCACATTTGCACTGCGTACATCTCAAGCCTGTCTTCACCTCGCCCTGCGCCCTATCCCCCGTTATACTTGCCGGCTTTCCTGAATAAATGCCAATAGGGTCCCGCCGCGCATGGATAAGACCTACCAGCCGCACGCCATTGAAACTTCCTGGTACAACACCTGGGAGTCCGAGAATTATTTCGCCCCACAAGGTGCCGGCGATTCCTACACCATCATGATTCCGCCACCGAACGTCACTGGCAGCCTGCACATGGGCCATGGCTTCAACAATGCGATCATGGATGCGTTGATCCGCTTCCGCCGCATGCAGGGCCGTAACACCCTGTGGCAACCGGGCACCGACCACGCTGGCATTGCCACCCAGATGCTGGTGGAACGCCAACTCGAAGCCACCGGCCAGAGCCGTCACGACCTGGGCCGCGAGAAATTCCTGGAAAAGATCTGGGAATGGAAGGATCAGTCCGGCGGCAACATCAGCCGTCAGATCCGTCGCCTGGGTTCGTCCGTCGACTGGAGCCGCGAGCGCTTCACCATGGACGACGGTCTGTCGGAATCGGTGAAAGAAGCCTTCGTGCGCCTGCATGAAGACGGCCTGATCTACCGCGGCAAGCGCCTGGTCAACTGGGACACCAAGTTGCACACGGCGATTTCCGACCTCGAAGTGGAAAACCACGACGAGAAAGGTTTCCTGTGGAACCTCAAGTACCCGTTGGCCGACGGCGCCAAGACCGCCGAGGGCAACGACTACCTGATCGTCGCCACCACCCGTCCGGAAACCATGCTTGGCGATGCTGCCGTCGCGGTTAACCCGAACGACGAGCGCTACCAGGCGCTGATCGGCAAGTTCGTTGAGCTGCCGTTGGTGGGTCGTCGCATCCCGATCATCGCGGACGACTACTGCGACCCTGAATTCGGCACCGGCTGCGTGAAAATCACCCCGGCCCACGATTTCAACGACTACGAAGTCGGCAAGCGCCACAACCTGCCGCTGCTGAACATCTTCGACAAGAACGCCGCCGTACTGTCAGCCTGCCAGGTGTTCAACCTGGACGGCACGCTGAACGAGAGCATCGACGGCAAAATCCCGGCCGAATACGCCGGCCTCGACCGTTTTGAAGCACGTAAGCAGATCGTTGCAGCCTTCGACGCCGCCGGCTTGCTGGTGAGCGTCGACGACCACGGCCTGAAAGTGCCGAAGGGCGACCGTTCTGGCACCATCATTGAGCCTTGGCTGACCGACCAGTGGTACGTGTCGACCAAGCCGTTGGCTGAACCTGCGATTGCTGCCGTGGAAGATGGCCGTATCCAGTTCGTGCCTAAACAGTACGAAAACATGTACTTCTCGTGGATGCGTGACATCCAGGACTGGTGCATCAGCCGTCAGCTGTGGTGGGGCCACCGTATTCCAGCCTGGTACGACGAGTCGGGCAAGGTCTATGTGGGCCGCGATGAGGCCGAAGTACGTGCCAAGCACAACCTCGGCCCGGACGTTGCGCTGCAACAGGATAACGACGTACTCGACACCTGGTTCAGCTCGGGCCTGTGGACGTTCTCTACCCTGGGCTGGCCGCAGCAGACCGAGTTCCTGAAAAAATTCCACTCCACCGACGTGCTGGTCACCGGCTTCGACATCATCTTCTTCTGGGTTGCCCGGATGATCATGCTGACCATGCACTTGGTGAAAAACGAAGACGGCACGCCGCAGGTGCCGTTCAAGACCGTTTACGTGCACGGCCTGGTACGTGATGGCCAAGGCCAGAAGATGTCCAAGTCCAAGGGCAACGTCCTCGACCCGCTGGACATCATTGACGGTATCGACCTGGAAACCCTGGTGCAGAAACGCACCTCGGGCCTGATGCAGCCGAAACTGGCGAAGAAGATCGAGAAGCAGACCCGCGACGAGTTCGCCGACGGCATCGCCAGCTATGGCACCGACGCCCTGCGCTTCACCTTCTGCTCGCTGGCCTCCACCGGTCGCGACATCAAGTTCGACATGGGCCGCGTCGAAGGCTATCGCAACTTCTGCAACAAGATCTGGAACGCCGCGCGCTACGTGCTGGACAAAGGCGAAGACTGCGGCCAGAACGGCGAAGCCTATGAGCTGTCCCTGGCCGACCGCTGGATCATCTCGCAACTGCAGCGCACCGAAGCCGAAGTGACCCGCCAACTCGATCAGTTCCGTTTCGACCTGGCCGCACAAGCCCTGTACGAGTTCATCTGGAACCAGTATTGCGACTGGTACCTGGAACTGTCCAAGCCAGTGCTGTGGGACGAAAACGCGCCGGTCGAACGCCAGCGTGGCACACGTCGCACCTTGGTACGCGTGCTCGAAGTGGCGCTGCGCCTGGCGCACCCGTTCATGCCGTTCATCACCGAAGAAATCTGGCAGCGCCTCGCGCCGCTGGCCGGTATCGAAGGCAAGACCATCATGCTGCAACCTTGGCCGGTGGCCAACGAAGCACGCATTGATGAGGCCGCCGAAAGCGATATCGAATGGCTCAAGACCCTGATGCTCGGCACGCGCAACATCCGCGCCGAGATGAACATCGGGCCGGGCAAGCCACTGGCCGTGTTTGTGAAGAACGCCAGTAGCGAAGATCAGCGCCGCCTCACCGAGAACGATGCGCTGCTCAAAAAGCTGGCGAAGCTGGAGTCGATCACCGTATTGGCTGACGGCGCTGAAGCACCATTGTCCGCGACCGCGCTGGTCGGCGACATGGAAGTGCTGGTGCCGATGGCCGGCCTGATCGACAAGGGTGCGGAACTGGCCCGTCTCGATAAGGAAATCCTGCGCCTGCAAGGCGAAGTGCAGCGGGTTGGCGGCAAGCTGTCCAACGCGGCGTTCGTCGACAAGGCACCGGCTGAGGTGATCGATAAGGAGCGCGCCAAGTTGGCCGAGGCTGAACAGGCGCTGGGCAAGTTGGCGGAGCAACATGCACGGATTTCCAGTTTGTAAATAAATACTGGATTAAAAAGAGAGACCTTCGGGTCTCTTTTTTTTGCTCAAAATTAACGGTATCAAAGCACAAACAAGGGTCATCGCAAACATTATAAATAACTGTCAAGATTGACAGTATTGGCGCACTGGAAAGCCGTATTACTCTGGGATAAAGCCTCTGCACCTTTAATTGTTTTTGGCCAGGGCAATCTTTTTCAGGAGATCCCAAATGACCAAATAAAAGAGTGGTGAACATATATTAATGAATGCAGTCTAAGCTTTCACAGAGTCAATCACTTTACAGGCGGATTTTTTTCATTATCCCTATAGCATAATTAGTTGGAAATAATGGTTTAGCCCCGAACCCAGACTTGAAGTTTTATTACACACCTTACTCCGCAGATGGGACGCAGCTGGAAACTGCAGCGTCCAATTTAACTGTACTCGACATGCCCCCCAACAATGCCACGATCAGATCAGCCAGCAACGTACTGTTAAGCGATTTGATTAATGAATTGACGCAACAAGGCTTTCACTATGATCGCATCGATCACTCTAAATCGATCGCAGATCGTTAATATCTGCGACCGACCACCCTAGACTTAAGGTGTTAACCCCTCACCGCCTCACCCCTAATTCGACACAGGCGGAACATTTACCTGACCTGACGCGGGAGCCCCCGGTGGTGGAGGTGTGTTATCCGACATGACACCATGGGACACCCACCCGCCAGCCGTATTAATAAATAAAACACCGCTTTTTGCTGGAAGAGTGAGCGGTGCAGCCAGCGTGGTATTTTTAGTACCAATTGTCGTTGCCTTTGAACCTCGATTTTTAATTTCGAGTTCCTTGCCCACTCGAATAGCAGACCCGGCCACATCAATACTAAGAGGGCTGGCATAGCCAACGGTTGGATCAGTGTCGCTGACATAAAAAGAACTAGCGCCTGCGTTTTCTACAATGATGCTCCCCTCAGCCACACCCTGCATCTTATTTTGCGAAGGGCTCGTGCCAGCCGCCCATGCGTTCATCGCCAGCAACATCGCTCCCGCCAACGTCATCACAGAGTACTTATTCCTTTAAGTAAATTGAAGTCAGTTTTTTTTTGCGTTGCAACTAAAAAACTTACACGCTCAAACGGCGGCAATCTACTGTCAGAAATCACAGGTCAGCTAACCCTTAAGGAATAACTAGGCTTTCTATTATTTCGAATAGGCTGCCCACTCTGGTTTTGCTCCACCGGTAGATATTCCTGTTTTCCCTCATGAATGTGGGATAATACCCGCCATTTTTGAGCCTACTCCAGAGTCAACATGACCGCCCCCAGCACACCTAAACCACCGCGCAAGAAGCCTAAAACCGCAGCCACGGCCAAACCCGTCGCGCCGCGCAAAGAGGCCACCTTGCACCCGCGCAACCGCCACACGGGCCGTTACGACTTCCCGGCGCTGATCAAGACCACGCCGGAACTGGCGAAATTCGTGATCATCAACCCTTATGGCAAGGAAAGTATCGACTTCGCCAGCCCGGACGCGGTGCGGGTGTTCAACCGGGCATTGCTGAAGTCCTTTTATGGCATCCAGCATTGGGACATCCCGGCGGATTACCTGTGCCCACCGGTGCCGGGGCGTGCGGATTACGTGCATTTCCTCGCCGACCTGCTGGCCAGCGTCAACGACGGCAAGATTCCGCGCGGCTCCATCGTCAAGGTGCTGGACATCGGCATGGGCGCCAACTGCGTCTATCCGCTGATTGGCTACATGGAATACCGCTGGAACTTCCTCGGCTCGGAGGTCGACCCTATTGCCGTGGCTGCCGCCAAGGCCATCGTGCAGTCCAATGACCTGAGCAAGGTTATTCAACTGCGTCAGCAATCCAATCCCAAGCAGATCTTGCTGGGCCTGCTGGAGCCAGGTGAGCGTTTTGACCTGACCATGTGCAACCCGCCGTTCCAT
This sequence comes from Pseudomonas sp. ArH3a, assembly GCF_022648765.1. Classification (NCBI taxonomy): domain Bacteria; kingdom Pseudomonadati; phylum Pseudomonadota; class Gammaproteobacteria; order Pseudomonadales; family Pseudomonadaceae; genus Pseudomonas; species Pseudomonas sp. ArH3a. The sequence continues at coordinate 1,532,062 of NZ_CP080330.1, read as the reverse complement.
GCGTCCATGGACGAAGCCACCAAGGGCAGCGAGCGTAAGTGGCGCGCCTTGGGCAAGGCCGATCCCAAGCGCAAGCTGCCGGTACTGAACTTCGGTGGCCAATCGGCGGAGTTGTGGTGTGAAGGCGGTGAAGCGCGCTTTGTAACGCAGCTTATCGCTGAGAGTGCGCACTTTGCCCACAAGGTGCTGTGGTTCAGCACCCTGGTGTCAAAAGCGTCGAACTTGCCCGCGATCGAGACCGCCCTGAGAAAAGCCGGCGTGCTGGAAAGCCAGGTGGTGGAGATGTCCCAGGGCCAGAAGCAAAGCCGTTTTGTGGCCTGGACCTTCCAGACCAAGAACGAACAGCAGTTGTGGCGCCAGCGCTGGGTGCGCGACTAAACGTGCGGCGAGGGAGCTTGCTCCCTCGCCACAATAAATCCGCCACTACCGCCAAATCGCAGGCAACAAAAAACCGTGCCCGGATCTCTCCGGAGCACGGTTTTTTTTGCTGCGTCTTACTTGTTAACAGCGTCGGTCAGGCCTTTGGCCACAACCAGCTTGATAACTTTCTTGGCAGCGATTTCGATGGCAGCGCCAGTCGAAGGGTTACGGCCAGTACGGGCTGGACGCTCGGTCACTTTCAGTTTGCCAACGCCTGGCAGAGTGATTTCGCCGCCGTTTTCCAGCTGATCAGCAACAACTTGGCTCAGTTGGTCCAGCAGAGCGCGCACGGTAGTTTTCGGTGCGTCTACTGCTTCAGCCAGGTCAGCGATCAGTTGGTCTTTAGTAATAGCCATTGTGGTGTTCCTTCCCTATCAAATTCATATGGATTGCAGAGTGCAGTGTCAGCCGTCGAGCCCGACCGTCATGGCCTGGCACCCCCGGCCATAACCACGGAGATCGGGGTTATAGATGCTTGAAACGGGGATTGGTTCGACCTGACAGATGCTGAATGCACGCTTAACGCCGAGTCTTGGCGTAAGACGGGGCAAAACTAGCACAGAGACGGGGAAATATCCGCTTCAACATACCCATTTGGTCAGCTTTATCGCTCTAAACCGTGAAAAAAGGGCATATAGGGCGTCGGAGGGTAGCCAAAACACCCTTCGGAGCGCGTCATGCCCAACGGGTGCGGTACACTGGGCGACTTTTCGGGGAGGCCAACCGCTCCCCTTCAACCAGCCGAGAAGCCCATGCCGATCCGTCATTGCATCGTCCACCTGATCGACAAAAAACCCGACGGCACACCTGCAGTTCTCCACGCCCGCGACTCCGAACTTGCCGAGTCGGCCGCCATCGAGAACATGCTTGCCGACCTCAACGAGAGCTACAACGCCAAACAAGGCAAGGCCTGGGGTTTCTTCCATGCCGAGTCCGGCGCGCACCCGTTCAGCGGCTGGTTGAAGGAATATTTCGACGGTGGCCAGGATTTCACCACCTTCAGCCGCACGGCGGTCGAGCACCTGCAAAAGCTGATGGAGGAGTCCAACCTCTCCACCGGCGGCCATGTGCTGTTTGCCCACTATCAACAAGGCATGACCGACTACCTGGCCATCGCCCTGCTGCACCACAGTGAAGGCGTGGCAGTGACCGAGGACCTGGATGTGACCGCCTCGCGCCACCTGGACCTGGGCCAACTGCACTTGGCGGCGCGCATCAACGTCTCCGAGTGGCAGAACAACAAACAGTCCAAGCAGTACATCTCCTTTATCAAGGGCAAGAACGGCAAGAAAGTCTCGGAGTACTTCCGCGACTTCATTGGCTGCCAGGAAGGCGTCGACGGCCCGGGCGAGACCCGCACCTTGCTCAAGGCGTTCAGCGACTTCGTCGAAAGCGAAGACCTGCCCGACGAATCCGCCCGCGAAAAAACCAAAACCCTGGTGGATTACGCCAGCAGCCAGGCCAAGCTCGGCGAGCCGATGGGCCTGGAAGAACTCTCAGGCCTGATCGATGAAGATCGACCAAAAGCGTTCTACGACCACATCCGCAACAAAGATTACGGCCTGTCACCGGAAATCCCGGCCGACAAACGCACCCTCAACCAGTTCCGCCGCTTCACCGGCCGCGCCGAAGGCTTGTCCATCAGCTTTGAAGCGCACCTGTTGGGCGACAAGATCGAATACGACGAAGCCGCCGGCACCTTGATCATCAAGGGCCTGCCAACCCAACTGACCGACCAGCTCAAGCGCCGTAACTGATGCTCGGCGGGGTTCTCAAGAAAGTCCTGTTGGTGTTGCTGGTCGTGGTGGTGATCCAGAACTGGGGCAAGATCGAGCGGCTGTTCAACCCCTCACAGGTGGTTTCGGAGCAGGTACGCGCCTCGGCGCGCGTGGTGCTCTATTCCACCGAGTGGTGTGGCTACTGCAAGCAGATCCGGCGCTTTCTGGACCAGAAAGGCATTCCGTACCAGGCCCTGGATATCGAGAAGGACGCCCAGGCGCGCAAGGCGTATGAGGCGTTGGGCGGAGGCGGAATTCCGTTTGTGGACGTGAATGGCACGCTGATTCGCGAGTTCAACCCTGAAGCAATCATGGCCGCGTTGAAGTAACCCAATCGGTATGAGAGCCAACTGATGTGGGAGCTGGCTTGCCTGCTCCCACATTTAGCCCAGCGGTGGCCTTATTAGAAGTTAGCTTCCAACGACACCATCGCCGTACGCTCTTCCCCCACGTTGTAATACGCCGTACTCGGCGCCAAGCCATTCACCGGTGCCGAGTTGAACGCCACGGTGCGTGCCGAGCTCAAGTATTCTTTATCGAACACGTTAAGCATTGAAAACCGCAAGGTCGCTGACTTGATGACCTTCTTGTCCACCGGCAAGTAAATACCCGCGTTCAAATCAAACACCGTACGGCCGTCGATTTTTTCTTTGTTGGTCAAATCACCATAAAAGCTGCCGACGTACTTGCCCGCGATGTTGCCGTAGAAGCGCGAGTCGTCATACCCGAACACCAGGTTGAACATGTTTTCCGGCACGTTAGCCAGCTGCTTGCCCGCCGTTGGCAACAACACGTTCTTGCTGAGCAAATTGTCTTGCTGCTCCGACTTCGTATAGGTGTACGAGGCGTAGTAGTTGAAGTTGTGCGGCAACAAACCGCTCCACTCCAATTCCAGGCCTTTGTTCTCGACGCTGCCGACGTTAAGCACCATGTAGTCACCGGCGGAGTCGGTGGTCGACACTTGGCGATCCTTGAAGCTGATGTAGAACAAGGTTGCGCTCAACGCCATGTCGTCTTCGCTGTAGCGCCAGCCGAGTTCCTGGTTCCAGCTCAACTCGGACTTCAGGCTCACCGAGTCGCCCTTGTTGTACAGCACGTAGTTCGGCGGCGTGCGCATGTTGCGGGTGACGTTGTAGAACGTCTGGTTGCTTTCGTCGACCTGGTACTTGGCGCTGAAGCTGGGCAGGAACTGGTGGTAGCGGGTGTTACGTTTTTCCGCTTTGTCGTACAGGCTGCCGAGGTTGTTGCCGTCACGCTCGACGTATTGGTAGGCCAGGGTACCGACGAAACTCAGGTCCGGCGTGGCTTGCCAGCTGTCCTGCACCCAGAGTTTCTGCGACGGGGTGACCGTGTAGTAGTGGCGGCCTTGGACGGTGGCGCCGTTCTTGTCGACCACCTGACCGCCGCCGTTGTAGTCGCCCCACACATCACTGGGCGCGCCTTCACTGTTGATCCCGATAAAGGGCTGGGTCTGGCGCTGGCGTGCGCGTTCATACCAGTAGCCGTAGTCCAGGCTGTGTTCTTCGTTGATGTCCCACTTCATTTTCGCGGTGACGCCAGGGCGCCAGGTTTCGGTCCACGAAGGGCGGTAGTAGTTGGCCGATTTCAGGTTGCTCAGGTCGTAATTGCCGGCCTTGTCGGATTTGGGCCCCAGGTTCGACGCGGTCTGGCCGCTGAAGCTGCCACCGTTGGCCCAGTAGTAATACGGGGTGACCGTCAGCGCCAGGTTGTCTTGCAACTGCCAGCGCTGCGTGAGCGTGGCGTTGACGCTTTCGAACGGGTTGCGGTTGAGCTTGTAGGACGACGACAGCAAACCCGACTTGTACACCGGCGTTTGCGCGTAGTCCTTGCGTCGCCCTTCGTTCTCAAATTGCGCTTTGCTCAGGGTGTTGTAGTTGTAGTTTTCCTGGTTGTTGTACTTGACTGTCGCCTGCGTGGAGTTGCCGTTGCCGTCTTCAAACAGGCTGCTCCACTCGACTTTGTCGCTACGCAGCGTGCCTTTGCCGCGCCACTTGTCACCTTCCAGGTGCGATGCCGACACCCAGGTCCTGAGGCCGCCGAAATCGCCAGTGTTCAAACGCACGAAAGTCTTGCGCAAGTCATTGGACCCGACGGTCTGTTTGGCAAACAACCCGGACTCTTTGGTTGGCCGAATCGTGATCATGCCGATGTTGCCGCCGCTGGAGCCGATGTGCGGGCCGTCGGCCTCGGAGGAGCCTTGGGTGGCAAACACTTCGGCGAGGTTTTCCGGGTCGCCCAGCTGGTTTGAATAGACGCTGTAGTTGCCCGAGTCGTTGATTGGCACGCCGTCGACGGACACCCCGACCTGGTCGGAGCTCATGCCACGCATGGTGAAGTTGGTGCCACTGGTGCCGCTGGCGTCATCGCTGGAAACGTTGATGCCTGGCGTGTATTTGAGCTTGTCGATGGCGTTGGCGGTCGCCGACATTTGGTCCATGGCTTCCTTGGTCACCGTCGACCGCGCCTTGGCACTTTCTTCGCGAATCATGTGCCCGTTGCCCAGGGTTTGTTTGCCGGCGATATTCACCGAACCCACATCCTGCGCGTCGTCCGCCAAAACCAGCGGCGCAAAGCCACCCAGGCCCGAGGCTAAAAGTAGGGCATAAAGATTGTTGTAGTTCACCTGTAGATCCCTTACTGACGTTGCTCTGTGGTATGGGGCAGTCGCGCCGGAACTTGGTTGGCTGACGACGCCGAGGTTCCTGACCACTCACTCAGGAACCCGGCGATGATCCGCGCCACGTGTAACGGTTTGGTGACAGGTTGGGGTGATTGCGATGAAGGTTCGGTGAAAGGTCCGCAGGCACCGCGAGGCGTGGCCTGCGCAGACCTGGCGGAGAATTGCGAAAGGAAAATTGAAGCCTGATGTATCGCTAACGCAACACAATCATCCGGCCCAACAGGCTGTGCTGCTCAAACCCCAACACCGCCTGCAAGGCATTCAACACCGCCTGCGGGTCGTTGCTCGGAAAGCTGCCACTGACGCGTTTGGCGGCCATCTCGTCGTTAAGCAGCAGGATGCGGCCCGGGTAATAACGGCCCAGGTCCTGGACCACTTCGGCGAGCGGCGCCTTGTAGTAATTGAGCCAGCCGTCACGCCAGGCTAGGCGTGATTCGCTGTCGACGGCATGCAAGGGCTCAGCCACACCTTCGGCGTAGGCCACTTGCTGGCCTGCCGTCAGAACTTGCTGCGAGCCCTGCTTGGACGGCGTCACACCCACCCGACCGGACAGCACCGTCACCTGGGCGCCCGCCGGTTGCAGGCGCACTTCGAACTGGGTACCCAGCACTCGCGCTTCACCGCTGCCGGCCTCGACCACAAACGGTTGGCCGGTGTGGGTCACATTGAAAAAGCCCGCCCCGCGACGCAACTGAATGTGACGCTCGCCCTGGCTGAAATCCACGGCGATCGCGCTGTCGGCATCCAGGGTGACTTGGGATTGATCGGCCAAGGTCACGGTCTTCACCTGCCCCGGCGCCGTCACATAATCGGCGCCGAAGTCATCGACCCAGCGCGACGGCTGCCAACCGGCGCCCATCGCGACCATCACCAGCAGGCACGCAGCCATGGCCAAGGCGCTGCACCTGCGCACAATACGTGAGCGCTTGGAGGTGTTCATCGCATTGAGGTAGCCCTGCAAGGCCAAGGCGTCCTCGTCCGCCAGTGCGCGCGCCGGCACCTCGCTCAACTCCCACAACACCTGGGCCTGGGCATAGGCCTCGACGTGCGCAGGGTCGGCACGCAGCCAGCGGCTGAAGGTGGCTTGGTCGCCACTGCTGGGCTGATCGTGCAGCAGGCTCAGCCAGTCAAGTGCGGCCTGCTCCTGGGCGGGCGTGGGGGTGACGGTCACGGTGCTTTCCCTGGCGTACGTGGGCAAGAGGGTTCGCGAAGGCTGGCTTTGCAGGCTTCGAGGGCACGCATCATATGTTTTTCCACGGCACTTTGGGACAGCCCCATGGCCTTGGCGATTTGCGCGTATTTGCGCCCGTGAATGCGGTTGAGCAGGAAAATCTGCCGGGTGCGTTCCGGCAAGCTGCGCAAGGCGGCCTCGACATGACGCAGGTCATTGCCCGCTTCGAGGGCGGCCTGGGGCTCGGAGCCCTGATTGTCCTGCTGCTCCGGCAACCAGCCTTCGCTGCTGCGTGCGCGTGCACCTTCGCTGCGCAGGTGGTCGATGGCGATGTTGCCGGCGCAGCGCAACAGGTAAGTGCTGAGCTCTTCGACCTGCACCAGTGGCCGGCGCCAGAAGCGCAGGAACAGGTCTTGCACCAGGTCGGCCGCGGTGGCGCGGCAGCCCACGCGTCGGCTGACCAGCGCTTCCATTTGCGAGCGCTGGGACAAAAACACCTGCAGGAAATGCGCACGTCCACCGGCCGCATCGGTGTGCGGGCTGTCTTGGGATTCCGGCGGAGTGCTGATCATCATGGAACGCTCAGAATAAGGCGAACGCCGCAACCGGGCTGGCCAACAGGCCGACGCCCGCCAGGGTCAAGGCCAGCCTTGGCCGATACGGCAGCAGCAACACCAGCAGCAGTGCACTGAGCATCAAGACGGCGCACCACTGCACCAAACCCTGGGCCCAACCCGAGCCAGCGACGGCCGGCCAGATCGCCAGCATCAGCAGCAGCCAACCGCATGCGCGCAGGCTCAAGCGCCGACTGGGCGATGGTTTGCTGTGCAGCAATTCACCGTGATGGCGATCGGTAGACAGGCACAACGCGGCAAACCCGGCGTAGCACATCAACAGGGCGAGCAGCATTCAGTTCGCCTCCTGCTTGAGCGTCAATGCCTGCGCGCGTTCGGCCTTGGGCTGCGGCGCCATGCGGCGCTGCATCTTCCAGGCCGCCCAGGCCAGGAACAGGCCGCTGGCCAGGCACGTCAGGTCGAAGCCGGCCATGGCCCAGTCACCGCTGAGCAGTGACACACCCAAATGCTGCGAGGTGGTCAGCGCGTTGAGTAGGGGAATCGCCACAAACAGCAACGCGCCGACGCTCAGTTGCTCAACCCAGCCTTGGCGGCCTCGACGCAGCACGGCGTGCAGCAGGCTCAAGCCCCAGGCGATAAAGAAGGCCTGCACTTCCCAGTCGGAGCGCTCGGCGAAGCTCATCGGCAACAAACGGTTGGCCCAGAAAAACGCCGCAATAGCGATCATCAGCCCAGACATGCTGGCGATATTCAGCACTTCCACCAGCCGCAGCTCAAACGGCATCACACCGGTTTTGGCGTGCTTGAGCTGGCGCTTGCCGAGCCAGATCACCAGGCCGGTGCCGATCATGGCTGTACCCGCCAAGCCGCAGATAAAGTACAACCAGCGCAGCACCGGGCCGGCGAAATGGCCCATGTGCAGGCCGTAGAAACTGCCACTAATCGCCGCCGGCAGCGACTGCTCGCCACTGACCCGCAACAACTCGCCGGTGGTGCCGTTGAACGACACACTGCTGCCAAAATCATGCACCACGCGGTCGGAACCGGACCGAACCACATTGACCGAGGCGTTCACATCGCCCGGGTTGTTGACCACTAAACGGCCAACATGCCCGCCTGCCCATTGCTCGCGCGCTAGCTGGTACATCGGCAATAACGGCAGCAATTTACCCGGCTGGCCGAGCGCCGGCGCATTGTTGGTGTTGGGGAACACTTCATTGAAAAACCCACGGCTGTCGTCGCCGTAGGAAGCCACGATCGGCGCGGGCATCACCATGCTCATGAAGATCACCAGGCTGCTGTAGGTGATCATCAAATGAAACGGCAGTACCAGCACGCCCACCGCATTGTGCCCGTCGAGCCAGGAACGCTGGCCTTTGCGCGGGCGAAAGGTGAAGAAGTCCTTGAAGATTTTCTTGTGGGTGATGATGCCGGTGATCAACGCGACAAACATCACCATCGCGGCGATGGTCGACAGCCAGCGGCCCCACGGGTAGGGCATTTGCAGTTGGAAGTGAAAGCGGTAGAAGAACTCGCCGCCCATAGTTTCACGGGCCTGCACGGGCTGGCTGGTGACTGGGTCGAGGACTTTCTGGATGAAGTTGCCGCGCTTGCCGGGGTCGACTTTGTCTTGCCACATCACCGACAGGCCGGGGTCGCGGCTGCCAGGCAGGGTGATAAACCAGCGCGCGGCGTTGGGCGCCTGGTGCTGCAGATAGGTTTGCGCGGCGGCCAGGCTGCGCGCATCGTCCAGTGGGTGGGCCTGCACTTCAGGCTGCATCCAATGGGTAATTTCGTCTTTGAAATAGGCCAAGGTGCCGGTCAGGAAAATCGCAAACAGCAGCCAGCCAAAAATCAATCCGGCCCAGGTGTGCAACCAGGCCATCGCCTGGCGAAAGCCCTCTTTCATGTGCGTGCCATCCAGAAACCCACGCCGGCCAGGGTCGCAAACAGCGCGCTCGGCAGCATCACACCCGCCCAGGCGCGCCACGCCGTGCGGCAGGCAAAACACCAGAGCACCGCCAACAGGTAGAACACAAACGAACTCATCATCCCGGTGATCACCGCGTCGGCGCGCGACGTCGGCATCCACAGCGCCAGGCAGACGGCTGCCAGGGACGCCATCAGATAACCGCCCACCACGGCAGCCAGCACCCGCGAGGTGACGGCTAGACGGTAGGTAACGGGAAGTGTGCGTTTGCTTTTCATGCAGGAGGCGCCAGGTTCATCAGCGCGCAATATTAATGATAAATATTCTCATAAGCAAAAGAGAACGGATGAATCACCGGCCTTACCGGATTGCCGAACCTTGTCACGCACCCTACAATGCGAACAATTCTTGTTCTCTAAAGCATGCCGATGCTTGTGGAGTGATTGCGTTGCAGCCGTCCAATACCGTCGAAGTTCTGTACAACGACCATCATCACTGGCTCACCGGCTGGTTGCGACGCAAGCTCGGCTGCCCGCAAAGCGCCGCCGACCTGGCCCAGGACACTTTTATCCGCGTGCTCACCGCGCGGGAAATACCGACGCTGATCGAACCCCGCGCCTTTCTCACCACCGTGGCCAAGCGCGTACTGTTCAACTTCTACCGCCGCCAGGACCTGGAGCGCGCCTACCTCGACGCCTTGGCGCAAATGCCCGAACACGTGGCGCCGTCGGAAGAAGAACGCGCAATCATCCTGCAGACGCTGCTGGAGCTGGACCAACTGCTCGACGGCCTGCCCGTGCAGGCCAAACGCGCCTTCCTGCTGGCCCAGCTCGACGGCCTGACCTACGCGCAAGTCGGCGCCGAACTGGGCATCTCCATCGCCACCGTCAAACGCCACCTGAACAAAGCCGCCATGCGCTGCTACTTCGCCCTATGAACTTCTCCACGCAAGTCGCAGAGCAAGCCGTGCACTGGCTGATGGAAATGCAGCAAGGCGCGCTCAACCCGCGCCAGCAAGCTGCGTGGCAGCAATGGCTCCAGGCCCACAGCGAACATCAACGCGCCTGGGACCATATCCAGCGCGTCAACCAACGCCTGCGCGGCATGCCCTCGCCGCTGGCGCACGCGGCGTTGAACGCGCCGAAATCCAGCAGCCGGCGCCAGGCCCTCAAGCTGCTGCTGATCCTCGGCGCCGGTTCGGCTGCGGCCTGGAGCCTGCGCCAACAGCATATTCTGCCGCCGCTGAGCGCCGACTACCGCAGCCCCGTCGGCCAGCGTCGCAAGGTGCAATTGGCCGATGGCAGCCAATTGCAGCTCAACACCGGCAGCGCGGTGGATGTGCATTTTGATGGCCGCCAACGGTTGGTCCGCCTGCTTGAAGGCGAAATCCTGCTGACCGCCCGCCCCGGCGATACGCCGCTGCACGTGCTGACCGGGCAAGGCCTGCTGAGCAGCCAGGCTGCACGGCTGAACGTGCGCCAGTTCAACGACCATACCCAACTGGCGGTCTTCGATGGCCATGTCGACGTGATGCCCAACCGCTACAGCGGCCTAGCTCTGACGGTCGAGGCCTCGCGCCAAGTCAACGTCACCCGCAAAGGCTGGGACACCCCGCGCCCTACCGATGCCAACAGCGGCGCCTGGGCAGACGGCATGCTGGTGGCTGCGCACATGCGCCTGGAAGAATTCCTCGCCGAGCTGGGCCGTTATCGCCGCGGCCAGGTTAATTGCGACCCGCAAGTGGCTAACTTGCTGCTGTCCGGCAGTTACCCATTGGATGACAGCGAACGCATCCTCGACCTGTTGGAAGTCAGCCTGCCAGTGAAAGTGCGGCGATTTACCCGCTACTGGGTGACCGTCCAGGCACGCGCGTAAATTATTTTTAAAAAATATGAGCCGTTTTCCACACCTCGCGTGACAGAGAAGGAAAGCCACCTTGATCCTTCCTTCTCAGGACCGCCCTTCATGCCCCAGCAACCGACGCTCCTCGCCCGTACCTTGCGCCAACTCCTACTGGGCGCCAGCCTGAGTCTTACGGTGCTGTCGCCTGTAATGGCGGCGGATGCCAAGCCGTATCACATCGCCCCGGCGACGCTGGAAGCGGCGCTTAATCAATTCGGCAGTGAGGCCGGCGTGCTGATTTCCTTTGGCTCCGAGGTTACGGCGGGTATGCAAAGCCGTGGTTTGTCGGGCAACTACAGCGCCGACGAAGGCCTGCAAAAACTGCTCGAAGGCACCGGCCTGCAAGCCCGCGCCGAGGGCGAAAACGCCTACAGCCTGCAACCGGCGAGCGCCCCTGCCACGCTCGAATTGCAAACTTCAAACGTAGTCGGCGACTGGCTCGGCGACGCGGCGCAAACTAACGTGTTCGAACACCCCGGCGCGCGTGATGTGATCCGCCGCGAGGAATTCGAGCGCCAGGGCGCGACCCAGGCGCGTGACGTGCTCAACCGCATCCCCGGCGTCAACGCACCGGAAAACAACGGCACCGGCAGCCATGACATGGCGCTGAACTTCGGCATTCGCGGGCTCAACCCACGCCTGGCTTCGCGCTCTACGGTGCTGATGGACGGCATCCCGGTGCCCTTCGCGCCGTATGGCCAGCCACAACTGTCCTTCGCGCCGATCAGCATGGGCAATATGGATGCGGTGGACGTGGTTCGCGGCGGCGGCGCGGTGCGCTACGGCCCGCAGAACGTCGGCGGCATCGTCAACTTCGTCACCCGCGCAATCCCGGATGCACCGACCGTCAAAGGCGGTTTACAGACCGAGACCAGCCCGTCTTCCAGCCACGATGGCTTCAAGACCACCGGTAACCTGCTGGCCGGCGGCACGGCCGATAACGGCCTGGGCGGCGCGATTCTGTACTCCGGCACCCGTGGCGGCGACTGGCGCGAAAACAGCAACACGCGCATCGACGACTTGATCCTCAAGGGCAAATACCAGCTCGACGATGCCAACAGCTTCAACGCCATGGCGCAGTACTACGAAGGCCAGGCCGATATGCCCGGCGGTTTGAACGTCAAGGACTACAAGGCCGACCCGTACCAATCCACGCGCCCCTACGACAAATTCTGGGGCCGCCGTACGATGTTCAACGCCGGTTACCGCTACCAGGAAGACCGTCGCGAATTCACCGCCAATACCTTCTTCACCACCACGTTGCGTAATGGCTACCTGGATCAGGGCAACTTCCTCTCGCTGTCGCCGCGCGAGTACTGGGTACGCGGCCTGGAAACCCGCTTCGCCCAAGGCTTCGACCTCGGCCCGACCAGCCACGAAGTCGGCGTCGGCTACCGCTACATCAACGAAGCCGGCCACGAGTTGCGCTACCGCACGCCGATCAGCGCCAACCAGCAACTGCCCGACACCAACAGCCGCAACGACCGCGATACGCGTGGCGCCACTGAAGCCAATGCATTTTTCCTCGATGACCGCATTGATATCGGCAAGTGGACCATCACCCCGGGCATTCGCTACGAGATGATCGAGTCCCAGCAGACCAACAACCTGACCAACGTGAAATACAAGGGCGACTACAACACCGCGTTGCCGGCGTTGAACGTGCTTTACCACCTCACCGAAGACTGGAACCTCTACGCCAACACCGAAGGCTCGTTCGGCAGCGTGCAGTACAGCCAGATGCCCAACCGCGTGACCAGCGGCGAAGTGAAACCGGAAAAAGCCCGCACCTGGGAACTCGGCACGCGCTACGACAACGGCACCCTGCGTGCGGAAATCGGCGCGTTCCTGATCAACTTCGACAACCAGTACGACAGCAACCAAACCAACGATTCGGTAATCGCCCGTGGGGAGACCCGCCATCAGGGCATCGAGTCGAGCATCAACTACGCCCTCGACGGCTTGAGCCCGGCGCTGGCCGGTTTTGATGTGTACGCCACTTACGCCTACGTCGATGCAACCATCCGCGAGGACGGCTCGAACAAAGGCAACCGTGTGCCCTTCTCGTCCAAGCACAAAGGCACCTTGGGCGTCGGTTACACCGAAGGCCGCTGGAAGCTCAACCTGGACAGCAGCTACCAGAGCAGCCAGTTCGCCGACAACGCCAACACCCAGGCCGAAACGGCCGACGGTGCCAATGGACGCATCCCCGGCTACATGCTGTTCAGCAGCCGCGCGGCGTATGACTTCGGCCCACAGCTGTCGGATTTGAACGTGGCAGTCGGGGTGAAAAACATCCTCAACAAGCAGTACTACACACGCTCGTTCGACGATAACAACAAGGGCAAATACGTCGGCGAGCCGCGCACGGTGTACGTGCAGACGTCTATCGCGTTCTGATTGCCTGAGTCATAGAGCTCCAGTTAAGGAGTGGGACCTTACAAACGGTGCAAAACCTGGGGGAGCTGTCGAGCCCCAGCGAGGCTGCAAAGGCGGCGGCACAGGCTCTATCTAAGGTGCCTGACCCACCGCTTTCGCAGCCTCGCTAAAGCTCGACAGCTCCCACAGGGGATCGGTTGTGTCGGTCAGATCTCGGCTCGCAAAAGCATCGCGACAAGTCCAAATCTCACCCACGAAGAAGATCAACTGGGGGAGCTGTCGAGCCCCACAGGGGATCGGCTGACCTGATGGCAACGGGGTCTAACTACCTGCCAAACAACTCGGCGTGCCGGCGACCAAGGCATCGATGGCGCAGCGAGTCTTGGCCGGCATGTGTGCGGCCGTGGGCCAAATCACATGGATCGGCGCAGGCTGGTCGCGGTAGCTCGGCAGGACCGCTTCCAGTTGGCCGCGCAGTACATAGTGCGCAATCAGCCAGCTCGGCAACCAGGCCAGGCCCACGCCCGCAATGGCGGCGTCGGCCACGGCCTGGAGGTCGTCCAGCACCAAGGGCGACGGCACACCCGAGCGATGCGAGGTATTGCAACGGTAGGCAATGCCTCGGTGTGCGGCGAGGTCATCGATGCACTCAATCCGCCCGACACGCTGCAAGTACGCCGGTGAAGCGGCCAGGCACACGGACTGCTCGCCCAGGCGGCGTGCGCTCAGGCGGTCGGTGTCCGGTAGCGGGCCGATGCGCACGGCAACGTCGAAACCTTCCTGAGCCAGGTCTATCAGCCGGTCAGAGAACGAAATCTCGATCTCCAGCTCCGGGTAACGGTCCATCAAGCCCCACAAAGCAGGCGCCGCATAGTGATGACCGAACGCCAACGGCAGGCTCGCCCTCAACCTTCCACGCGGCTGTTGCCGGCCACTCTCCAGCACCGATTCGGCGGCTTCAAGTTCGGCCAGCGCACGCAGGCAATGTTCGTAGTAGGCCTGCCCGTCCTCGGTCAGCCGTTGGCGGCGCGTGGAGCGCTGCAACAAGCACGTGCCCAGGCGAGCCTCCAGTCGCGCCAACCCTTTACCCACGGCCGAACGCGTGAGGTTCAGCCGTTCGGCGGCCTCGGTCAGGTTGCCGCTTTCGACGATTTGCAGAAAGAGTTCAACGCCATCAAAACGCGGTGTGGCCATGATTTCATTGTCGCTCTTGATTCCCTTATCAACGGAAAACTTATCACGAATAAAGAATCTTGTTCCCGTGAGAATAGTGCGCTCACCTAATCGAAAGGAATATCCCATGCCGCCCGCCGCCGCCGTATCGGCCGTCAGCGCACCGCGCACCGCCAAAGATGGCCTGGCCCTCACCGCCGTCTGCCTCGTAGCCCTGATGTTCGGCCTGGAAATTTCCAGCGTGCCGATCATCCTGCCAACCCTGGAACAGCAACTGGGCACGGGCTTCCAAGACGCGCAATGGATCATGAATGCCTACACCCTGGCCTGCACCAGCGTACTGATGGCAGCCGGCACACTGGCCGATCGCTTTGGGCGGCGGCGCATGCTGGTGTTGTGCCTGTGGCTGTTTGGCTTGGCCTCGCTGGCGTGTGGCTTGGCGAACGATGCGCCCACGCTGATCGCGGCGCGGTTTGTCCAGGGCGTGGGGGCCGGGGCAATGATGATCTGCCAGTTCGCGATTCTGTCGCACCAGTTCCGTGAGCCGGCAGCGCGGGCTCGGGCCTTTGCGATATGGGGCGTGATCGCAGGTGTGGGCCTGGGCTTTGGGCCGATGGTGGGGGCGTTGATCCTGGCGGTCGCGGACTGGCGCTGGGTGTTCCTGGTGCATGTGCCGCTGACCTTGCTGACACTCGTGCTGCTACGCATCAGCGTGCAAGAGTCCCGTGACCCGGCCGGCCATCGCCTCGACATCGCCGGCATGCTGACCCTGACGCTGTCGGTGTTCGCGCTGGTTTACTTCATCACCCAGGGCAGCGAGAACGGCTTTGGCACGCCGGCCATGCTTGGCTGGGCAGGCTTGTCGTTGGCCGGGCTGCTGTTGTTCATCACTGTCGAGCGACGCAGCGCGCACCCGATGTTCGATTTCTCGGTGTTCCGCATCCAGCGCTTCAACGGCGCGCTGATGGGCTCGATCGGCATGAATTTCAGCTTCTGGCCGTTCATGATCTACCTGCCGCTCTACTTCCAGGCGGGCCTGGGCTACGACACGCTGACCACCGGCGGCGCCCTACTCGCCTACACCTTGCCGACCTTATTGGTGCCGCCGCTGGCCGAGCGCCTGGCCCTGCGCTACGGCGCCGAGCGCATCATTCCTTTGGGCCTGGGCATGATGGGCGCGGGGTTTATCGTCATGGCGGCGATCAATACGGCCGAGCAGCCAACCATCGTATGGGTACTGCTCAGTTGCGTGATAACCGGCGTCGGGTTGGCGCTGACCAACTCACCGACCACCAACACCACCACCGGCTCCGTCTCGGCCGACCGCGCGGGCATGGCCTCAGGCATTGACCTCAGCGCGCGGCTGATCACCTTGGCGCTCAACATCGCGCTGATGGGCCTGGTGTTGTTGCTGGGCATCAGCCATCACCTTTCCAGCCTGCTGCCCCAAACTTCGGCGCTGGACTGGCCCGCGATCAGCCAGAACATTGCGGCAGGCAAGCTGGACGCGTTGGTGCTGCCCCCCGCAGATGCCCGGGCGGCGCTGCGCCAGGGTGCCGGTTGGGCCATGCTCTTTGCAGGCCTTGGCGCGGGCGGGTTGGCGATGTTGAGTGGGTATTTCTTCCGACGCGGGCGGTAAACGAAAACGGGCCTGCAGATGCAGGCCCGTTTGATTGGGGTTGAAAAAACACTCAGCTATCAGCTGTTAAGCGCAGCCTGTTCGTTTTCCAGAAATTCCTCTTCGAGCTCGGCCTCGTCGACCTTGGTATTAGGCAATGCTTGCCCGGCGGCGCGTGGTTTGCCGCGTAATTTGCCGTAAAGATGTTCCAGCGCATGCTCAAGCTTGGTAGCTGCGCCATCAATCGCCTGTTCCAGGGTATCGGCCTTATGCAGGACCGACAGTGGTTGATGGCCTTTTGGCCGCGCTTCCAGGCGGCAACTTAGATCGTGGGGACCGGGCTTGTCGCCATTCTCATCCTTCAGGTAGACCTCGACGCGGGTCAGGTCTTCTTCATAACGTTCGAGCGTGCTCTCAATGGTAGTACGTACCCACTCCTCCAGTCGGATGCTGCTTTCAATATGGTTATCGCTATTGACTTGGATTTGCATAGTTCTTCCCTTATTTCAGCTAGCTCGCGGGAGGTCACAAACTGCAACACCGGGGTGGTGAAACCATGACCTCTTGACTACACAATTGAGCAGTCAGAAGAACATTTCAAGCCCTTTGCAAAGATAAATCCCACATTACAAATTAAGTCTGACGACGAGCAAAAACGCTGTTAGGGTGGGGAGTTAGTTACATCTTCTTACGCCCAGCGAACCTCATAATTGCCCCTCTCCCAACGGGTGCAATCCGCGAAAAATCCCCGCTTCCTCCACCAGCCAGTCATGTACCGCGCGTACGCCCGGATGGCTCAGTGCGCCCGGCGCATACAGCAGCACGTAGCGTTTGTGATTGGGCACGGCCAGGCCGAACGGCACGATCAAGGTGCCACGCTCCAACTCATCATTGAGCAAAGTGCGCCGCGCGATGGCCACGCCCATGCCGGCGATGGCGGCTTCGATGGTCAGGTGGTTGCGGTTGAAGGTGTGGCCGCGCCGTACGTCGGCCTGGTGGTAGCCGATGGCATTCAGGTAAAACTCCCACTCGGCGTATTCATAACTCCCACGCCAGGCGGTGATGTCGTGCAGCAGCGGAAAATGCACCAGGTCGGCCGGGCCATGCAGTGGCGGGCGGCCGCGCAACAGGCTGGGGGCGCACACCGGAAAAATCTGCTCATCGAGCAGGGCTGTGGATAACAGGCCGGGGTAGCTGCCGTCGTTCAAGTCGATGGCCAAGTCGAAGTCGCCTTCGTGCAGGGCAATGCTGCTGTCTTCGGCGACCATGCGCAGCTGGATATCCGGAAAGCGTTGCTGCAAACGCGGCAAACGCGGGGTCAGCCATTTGCCGAGAAACGACGGGATTGAGCGCAGGCGCAAGGTGCCGCTGATCATCCCCGCGTCCAGCCGCTGCAACTCCGCATCGATGCTGCCGTAAGCCTCCCCCACCGTCGCCGCCAGCCGTTGCCCCTCGGCACTCAACTCCACACCGCGCGCACGCCGATGGAACAGCCGGAAACCCAAACGCTCCTCCAGCTGGCGGATTTGCTGGCTCACCGCCCCCGGCGTGATGTGCAGTTCTTCGGCGCAGCGGGTGAACGACAAATGCCGCGCAGCGCAGGAAAAAACGTGCAGCCAGACGTAGGTCTGACCATGAAGGGGCCGGGTCATAGAGTTTAGTCCTGCTAAAGGGTGTCTTAGGATAATTCGTTGGTCAGTGCCGATCCAGAGGCTCAGTATCGCGCCAATTCCGCCTGCTCTACAAAACATGGCAGCGATTTCTACTCCATTGCTTGTAAGGCTTTAGCATGGCTATCAGTGTTTTCGATCTATTCAAGGTGGGCATCGGCCCTTCCAGCTCCCATACCGTCGGCCCGATGCGGGCGGCGGCGACCTTTGCCCAGGCACTCACCGACCAAGATTTACTGAGTGACACGCGCCGTGTCGAGGTGCGCCTGTACGGCTCGCTGTCCGCCACCGGCGTGGGCCATGCCACCGACCGCGCCTGCGTGATGGGCCTGATGGGTGAATGGCCAGACAAAGTCGACCCCACCTCGATCAACGCACGTATCCAGCAATTGCGCGAATCCGGCCAACTGTTGCTCGCGGGCACACAGGAAATTGCCTTCAACTGGCACACCGACCTCCTGCTGCTGGACGAAAGCCTGCCCTACCACCCCAACGCCATGTCCCTGCACGCCTATGGCGACAATGGGTTGCTGAGCGAACAAACCTATTACTCGGTAGGCGGCGGTTTCATCATCGAGGCGGCCGAAGCAGCTTCCGGTATCGCGCCGACCAGCGATGTTGAATTGCCCTACGACTTTTCCAGCGCCGTCGAACTGCTGGCCTTGTGCAACAAGCACGGCTTGCGGGTTTCCGAGCTGATGATGGCCAACGAACGCGCGTGGCGCAGCGACGAAGACATCCGCAGCGGTTTGCTGCATATCTGGTCGGTGATGCGCGAATGCGTGGAGCAAGGCCTGCGCGATGAAGGCATCTTGCCCGGAGGCCTGGATGTGCCACGCCGAGCGGCGAAATTGCACCGCAGCCTGTTGGAAATCGGCAAGCCCAACGTAATCACCTCGACCTTGTCGGCGATGGAATGGGTCAACCTGTTCGCCCTCGCCGTCAACGAAGAAAACGCCGCCGGCGGGCGCATGGTCACCGCACCCACCAATGGTGCGGCAGGCATCATCCCGGCGGTGCTGCATTACTACATGAAGTTCAACCCGGACGCGTCTGACGACGACGTGGTCAATTTCTTCCTGGCAGCCGCCGCTGTCGGCATCCTCTGCAAGAAAAACGCCTCGATCTCCGGCGCCGAAGTCGGCTGCCAGGGCGAAGTGGGTTCAGCCTGCGCCATGGCCGCCGCCGGCCTGGCCGATATCCTCGGCGCCACCCCGGAACAACTGGAAAACGCCGCCGAAATCGGCCTGGAACACAACCTCGGCCTGACCTGTGACCCGGTCGGCGGCTTGGTGCAAGTGCCGTGCATCGAGCGCAACGCCATCGCTGCGGTCAAGGCGATCAACGCCACGCAAATGGCCCTGCGCGGTGACGGCAAACACTTCATTTCCCTCGACCGGGTGATCCGCACCATGCGCGATACCGGCGCCGATATGCATGACAAATACAAAGAAACTTCACGGGGCGGCCTGGCGGTCAGCTGGGTGGAGTGCTGATCGGAGCACCTCTACCCGCCCCAACGTGAGCCCGCGCAAAAATAATAACGAGGCAATATCGATGACCGATGTACGTACACCTGCTGCCGAAAATCCTGCTATAGCAACAACCGTGACCAAAGGCTGGACCAAACACGACACCACCTGGATGCTCGGCCTCTACGGCACGGCCATCGGCGCAGGCACCTTGTTCCTGCCGATCAATGCCGGCGTCGGCGGCTTCTGGCCACTGATCGTGCTGGCACTGCTGGCCTTCCCTATGACCTTCTTCGCTCACCGTGGGCTGACGCGCTTTGTGCTGTCAGGCAAATCCGGCGACATCACCGACGTGGTCGAAGAACACTTCGGCGTCGGCGCCGGCAAGCTGATCACCCTGCTGTACTTCTTCGCCATCTTCCCGATTCTGCTGGTGTACAGCGTGGCGCTGACCAACACCTTGAGCAGCTTCATGGAACACCAACTGCACATGGCCCCGCCGCCGCGGGCGATCCTGTCGCTGGTGCTGATCCTCGGCCTGATGGCCATTGTGCGCTGCGGCCAGGGCGTGATCGTCAAAGCCATGAGCGTGCTGGTGTACCCGTTCGTCGCCGCCCTGCTGTTGCTGGCCGTGAGCCTGATCCCCAACTGGAACGGCGCGTTCTTCGCCTCCGCCAGCGAGGGCATGCCGCTGCCGGCTTTCTTCAAGACCTTGTGGCTGGCGATCCCGGTGATGGTGTTTTCGTTCAACCACTCGCCGATCATCTCCGCCTTCGCCGTCGACCAGAAGCGCGTATACGGCGCCCAGGCCGAGCGCAAAAGCAGCGGCATCCTCGCCACGGCCCACGGCATGATGGTGCTGACGGTGATGTTCTTCTGTTTCAGCTGCGTGCTGGCCCTGTCGCCAGCTGACTTGGCGGCTGCCAAGGCGCAGAACATTTCGATCCTGTCGTACCTGGCCAACCACTTCCAGACCCCGGTGATCGCCTACGCCGCGCCGTTGATTGCGCTGGTGGCAATCACCAAATCCTTCCTCGGCCACTACATCGGTGCCAGCGAAGGCTTCCAGGGTTTGATCGTCAAATCCCTGCGTGGGCGTAACCGCTCAATGTCGTCCAAAGGGCTGGAACGCTGCACCGCGTTGTTCATGGTGCTGACCTGCTGGGCCGTGGCCACTTTCAACCCAAGCATCCTGGGCATGATCGAAACCCTGGGCGGGCCGATCATTGCGTGCCTGTTGTTCCTGATGCCGATGTATGCGATTCGCCGCGTGCCCTCTCTGCGCCAGTACTCGGGCCAGGTGTCGAATGTATTTGTGGTGGTGATCGGGCTAATTGCGCTGTCTGCGATCGTTTTCTCTGTGTTGCCCTGAAATAGCCCACAACACCAATCCAATGTGGAAGCGGGCTTGCCCGCGATAGTGGTCTGTCAGCCAGAAATTATTAAGCTGATCCACCGCAATCGCGGGCAAGCCCGCCCCCACAGGGGTTAGAAACAGTCAGATAGGTCGCCATACGGCACGCCCTTTGCTGTACAGCCTATGAGGCAAACGGACTTTGTGAACCCTCAGCGACGGAGTGGCCGGTGGTCAGGCAATGCGAACTATTCCAGACACCGGTCGTCAATGAATGCATGTTCTTATCAGGCGGTAACGCACCATGGACAATCCTTTTCAGATCATCACCGACACCTTCACGCCTAAATACCGCGTCAACCTAAGCATCCAACGGCTGGATGGCAGCATCATGCTCACCCTCTCGAATGAGGACGGCGTGGTTGCCAAACGCATGATCAGCGCCGAACAACGCAACGACCCGCAACGGCTCAAACGGCTGGTGCAAAGTATTCAGTTCGGCATCGCCATCGAGCAGGGCCACAGCGCCATGGAAATCCTGGCGGTGATGACGGACGGCGACCACAAGCTCCTGCAGCGACCGCCCGCCCACACCCTGCCCTTCAGCGTCGGGCTTTAAAGCTCGCCCTTCTCGGTCTCCAGGCTCGCCTCGCCTTTGCGACGCGGGCCTTCGACTTTCACCGAGGGGAACGCCGACGAAGCGTAGCGCACGACCAGAATCGCAAACGCCAACAGCA
This sequence comes from Pseudomonas sp. ArH3a, assembly GCF_022648765.1. Taxonomy (NCBI): domain Bacteria; kingdom Pseudomonadati; phylum Pseudomonadota; class Gammaproteobacteria; order Pseudomonadales; family Pseudomonadaceae; genus Pseudomonas; species Pseudomonas sp. ArH3a. The sequence goes on along the minus strand of NZ_CP080330.1, from coordinate 1,511,182 downwards.
GAATGCCGCCGCACAGGTAGATGATGCCGATGTCCGGCGGGTTGTGGTGGGACACGTTGGAGATCAGCAGGCGCGTCAGCGCAGTGATCGCCACGTAGATCAGGAAGCGCACCGGCATGTGGTTGGTCTTGAAATAAATCCCGACCATTGCGCCCAGTTCCAAGTAGATGAACAGCAGCAAGATGTCATCGATCTTGATGTGCCCGGTTTCCAGCATTCCCAAAAATTCCATCACCGCCGCCCAGGCGGTCACCGCACCAATGGCGAACAACGCCAGGTAGTGGAACGTCTCGACAAACAGATTGCCCAGCGACTCAGCCAGCCCATGGACATTTTGACGCAGCTTTTCGGCCCAGTTGAATTTCACGATGATGCTTCCTTAGGTCGGCTCGACCGGATAATGCGGGTTGGACGTAACGGGTGTTCTGCATGCAGAAAAAAGGCCAGAGGCAGGTATAAGATGATGGCGACGTGACGTGAGGCACAGGGTGACAACACAACTTGCTCCCGTTGGGCCGGGCTGACGCTCCAGCACGTAGCGCCCCTAAAACCTGCAAATGGGTTTTAACTGGAAGAATACCTTCGCCTGAATTGGGGCTGCCTCGCAGCCCAACGCGAGCAAGCTCGCTCGCCACAGTTACGCGCTTTGCCTCAGGCGGGTGCGACTTGCTCCAGCGCTCGGTCGACTAATAAGCCGCCCATTTCGACCAGTTGGTGAATCGCCAAGACCAGGCTTCGCTGCGGGCCTTCAAGGTCGAATGCCAGCATATTGGCCATTTCACGGGCGCTGCTTAGGGTTTCGCTGGCGTTTGCCAGAAGGGTTTCTGTGTCCACTGTAGGTGTGACGCTGAATAGCGTGACGGGCGGCTCGGAATTCAAAGCATCGGCGGTACGGTGAGTATTGTTTTCCATGGTGCGGCTCCGGTATTAATCAAGAAAGTTCTCTTTTTCGTGTTCGAGCCGCCAAGCTCGGCCCCGCGATGCAAGGCCCGGAGAAGGTAAGCCACCGTAGGATTACTCGGCAACCTCAGCGTGTTGTCAGAAATTTCCGTTCTAGCAAACCCCTATTTCCCAGCTACATTAAAAAACTGCTACCCAAACCCCGTGGTTTGGCTTACCCTTTTAGCTGTATATAAATACAGTAGTCGCAAAAGACAACTATCGTGAAGGCATGTGAGGTGGTGAATGGCCGTCGAAGTGGTATACCGCAGCAGCCGAGATCTGGAGCGTTTGTTCATGGATAAAGCCGAAGCTGACCGTCATGACAAGATGCTTGAACTCGCTGAGTTGCTGGCAGAAGTGTTGCAAAAAGCCGTGCCGTCCCTGAGCGAGCAACAGGTGGAGGAAGCCGGGATCTACATGGCGAAGAACCGCGATGTATTTGCCAAGGCGTTCAAGAGCCAGCCGGACGCGCTGTCCGAGTTGCTGAACCCGGCAGCGGAATAAAGCCCGAATTGAACAGGCCCTGAATCATTGATTCAGGGCCTTTTTAATGCCTGGCTTATGGGTAGAGCAGGCGTTCGGCCAGCTCATCCGCCACCCGTGCGGGGGAGCGTTTTTCGGCTTGGGCGTGGGCGAAGATTTCCGTCAGGCGTGTGCCGATGTTGGACAGATGGGCGGTGATACCTGCCAACTCCGCGCCGCTGTGTTTGAGGGCGACGTAGATCAGGCCGCCGGAGTTGATCACGTAGTCCGGGGCGTAAAGGATGCCGCGCCCCTCCAACTGGTCGGCGATGTCCAGGTTGGTCAGTTGCGCGCTGGCGGAACCGGCCACGGCGGCGCAGCGCAGTTGGCCGACGCTGTGGCGATTGAACACGGCGCCGACGCCGCAAGGCGCGAGGATGTCGCACGGGGTGCTGAGCAAGGCGTCGTTGGCGATGGGGTGCGCGCCGAATTGCTCCATGGCCAATTGCACTTTGCCGTGGTCAATGTCGCTGACCAGCAGTTCGGCGCCAGCGGCGTGCAGTTGCTCGGCCAGGGCGTAACCGACATTGCCCAGGCCCTGGACGGCCACGCGCAAGCCTTCGAGGTTGTCACTGCCCAGGCGCGCCATGGCAGCGGCGCGGATGCCGGTGAACACGCCCATGGCGGCATGGGGCGCCGGGTCGCCGGCGGCGGTGGTGCTGGTGACGAAGCGGGTGTGCTGGGCGATGCAGTCCATGTCGGCGACCGAGGTGCCACTGTCGATGGCAGTGATGAAACGGCCGTCGAGTTTTTCGATGCAGCGGCCAAACGCTTCAAACAGTGCCGCACGGCTCTCCACATGCACGGGGCGGATGATCACTGCCGTGCCGCCGCCCACCGGCAAACCGGCCAGGGCGGCTTTGTAGCTCATACCTTGGGCCAGGCGCGCGGCATCGGCCACGGCACTTTCATCGTCGGGGTAGGCGAGGTAACGGCAACCGCCCAAGGCAGGTCCCAGGCGGCTGTTGTGGATGGCGATGACCGCCTTCAGCCCGGTCGCCGGGTCGATGCTCAGGTGCAGCGATTCAAGGCGGGTGCTGTGCATGAGAGCAAACATCGTCGGGCTCCCGAATCACTTCTGGTAGAGGCCCAAGTATAGGCTTACGCCAGGAAACTGCCGAAGTGCGCTGGAATAAGCCGCCCGATTTCACAGCCCCAGCGACATAAGCAGGTCGGATATTGCTTAAGTCACTGGACGAAAATTCACCGCAAGGCTAAAACAGGGGCATCCGTCGGAGAATGCAATGAATCCCCGCACAGCCTTTTTCGCCTGCCTGGACCGTTCCCCCCCTGCGCTGTTTGAAGCGGCGCTGTGGATTGCTGCCGAGCATGACCCGGCCGTGCAGCCGCAGGTGATCCTGCAAGACCTCACCGTGCTGCAGCAACAGGTCAGCGTGGGCATGCCCATGTTGCCGGCGGATGAACTCGGCCAGCCGCTGCTGCGGCGCCTGAATGACCTGGGGTTCGCCCAGGACGACTTCACCCCCCTGCGCCCCGCCGCCGCCCTGCTCGACAAGGTGCTGCAGCGCAAACGCGGGCAGCCGCTGGCGATGGGGCTGATCGCGCTGGAGATGGCGCGGCGCCTGGATATCCCGATGGCGGGCGTGAACTTCCCGGGGCATTTCCTGCTGCGGGTGCCCGGTGCCGATCACCTGCTGGACCCGTGCGGTGGGCGGCGTTTGTACCCCAATGACTGCCGCGAGTTGCTGCACCGTCAGTACGGGCCGAATCTGAAGTTGCAGGCCGACCATCTGCTCAGCGCCGAACCACGCTCGATCCTGCAACGCTTGTCACGCAACCTGCGCCAGTTGCACCTCTCCAACGATAACCCATTGGCCGCTCTGGTCGATGCCGAACGTGTGTTGGAGCTGGGCAATGCCAGCGCCGCCGACTACCTGGCGCGGGCCAGTCTGTACCAGCGCCTGGATTGCCCAAGCGCCGAGCGCTTTGACCTGGAACACGCCTTGTTGCTCAGCGAAGACCCGATCCAGCGCCTGCGCCTGACCGAGCGGCTGGGGCACCTGCCGCCCAACTCAGTGGTGCATTAATGGGGTGGGAGCTGGCTTGCCTGCTATAGCGGTCTGCCAGCCAACACATCAGTGGCTGATGCACCGCCATTGCAGCATAGGTATCTACACATCTTTTTATGGGTTGAATTCTTTGGTTGTCGCGGGGGCGCTGGGTACATATCCGTTATTTGGGTAACGGCTGCTATGGGTTCCGCTCTTACAGCGGGTCACTTTTGGAAAAGAGCCCCAAAAGTAACCAAAAGGGCTCTTGCCCCACCACTCGGCACCTCGCTTAGGCTCGGTGTGCCCTCACGCAGGCTTTGGACCGTGGGCCGCCGCCATGGGCCATCCTTGGCCCATCGCGGCTAAACCGGCGTCCTGCCGGTTTACCCACGCTCCAAAGCCTGCGTTCGGCCAGCGTGGTTAACGGGGCGCCTAAGATCAAAAGCAGATCAAGAGCACGGCGGCCTAGTAGCCGACCTGAGTGGTTAGATCAAAAGCGAAGCCAAGGCGGCCTGACAGCCGACCTGATCTTGATGGCTGAACTCAATCTAATGTGGGAGCTGGCTTGCCTGCGATGCAGACACCTCGGTCCATCAAGTACACCGAGTTGATGCCATCGCAGGCAAGCCAGCTCCCACAGAAAAGCAGAGCACTGCGGTCTGGCAGCCGAACTCGGTCAAAATTGTGGGAGCGGGCTTGCTCGCGAAGGCGGTGTGAAGTGCGCCCCAGAAGTTGGACACCCGTCCAACTCCTGAGGCTTTTCATGAGCAAATACACGACGCAGTTCAAGCTTTCCGCCATTACCACTTTCCTTGAACAGGGCCGAGGCTTTCGCCGCATAGCCGCTCAATTTCAAATGGATCCCACCTTGCTTCGTCGTTGGGTGGAGGCTTACCGATTACATGGCGAAGCCTGTCTAAGCAGAACCGGCGAACGCTACAGTCCCTTGTTCAAGTTTTCAGTGCTGCAACGCATGTGGCGCGACTCCTTATCTTTGCGCCGCGCAGCGGCGCTCTTCAACCTGGGTAACTCAAGCCAGGTGGGCAGATGGCAACAGCAGTATTACAGTGGCGGTATTGAAGCCCTGGAGTCAGGGAAAAAAGGATCGATTACCGCTATGCCCAAGCCGCCTTCTAAACCGCGTAAAACTACCACCCCACTCACCGACGCACAGCTTGCACACAAGGCATTACTCGATGAACTGCAGTATTTGCGCATGGAGAACGCCTACCTAAAAAAGCTTGGAGAGTTGGGCGAGGCGGTGATGAGGCGAGAGAGAGAAGCGAAGAAAAAGCCCGATTAGTCACTGAGCTCAAACAAGCTTTCCCCTTGAGTGATTTGCTCAAGCTGGTAGGTCTTGCGCGAAGTACGTACTACTACCAACTCAAGGCGATGGGCGTTGCGGACCGGTTTATCTCGATCAAAGCCTCTATCCAGACTATCCAAGACGAGAATGAGGGCCGCCTTGGTTACCGTCGGATGACTTTAGAGCTACGTAAGCAAACGCCGTTGATCAACGGTAAAACGGTACGACGGCTGATGGGAGAGTTAGGCCTGAAATGCACAGTGCGACCGAAAAAATACAAATCGTATAAAGGGCCAATGGGAGAGGTATCGCCCAATATCCTGGCTCGTCAGTTCGAAGCTGAGCAACCAAATCAGAAATGGGTAACCGATGTCACCGAGTTCAAAGTGGCCGGCAAAAAGCTGTATCTGTCCCCAGTACTGGACTTGTACAACGGAGAGATTGTGGCCTATAAGACCGCCGTCCGCCCCCAATACGCCTTGGTAGGCGACATGCTGGAGCTTGCCCTTGAGCGCTTGCCCGAAGGCGCCAAACCCATGCTGCACTCGGATCAGGGCTGGCACTATCGACACTCAAAGTATCGGGAAAAACTGGAAAAAGCTGGGTTGGAACAGAGTATGTCTCGCAAAGGGAACTGCTATGACAACGCCACAATGGAAAGCTTTTTCGGTACCCTGAAGTCGGAGTTTTACTATCGGGAAAGCTTCGACAGCGTTGCTCAGCTGCAGGCCGGGCTGGATAAGTACATCCATTACTACAACCATAAGCGAATCAAAACGAAGCTTGGCGGACTGAGCCCTGTGGCTTACAGAACCCGGTCCGCGGTAGCCTAACCATTAGCTGTCCAACTTTTGGGGCGCACTTCAGTGGGTCAGCCAGCTCATGTGTAACTGACCCACCGCCTTCGCGAGCAAGCCCGCTCCCACATTGGGATCTCATTACATCAGCTAGATAGGGTGGTGCTCTGCTTCTGCTCTGCTTCTGCCTTGCTTTTGCTTCTACCACTCAGGTCGGCTACTAGGCCGCCGTGCTCTTGCTCTTGCTTTTGATCTTGATCTTGATCTGAGGCGCCCCGTTAACCACGATGGCCGAACGCAGGCTTGAATCCGTGGGTAACCCGGCAGGACGCCGGGTTAGCCGCGATGGGCCAAGGATGGCCCATGGCGGCGGCCCACGGATTCAAGCCGGAGTGAGGGCATGCCGAGCCTAGGCGAGGCACCGAGTGGTGGGGCGAAGACCTTTTGCTTACTTTTGGGTCTTTCCAAAAGTGAGCCGCTGTAAGAGCGGAACCCTACGAAGCCGTTACCGCAGCAACGGATATGTACTCAATCTACCTAAACCATCGCAGGCTAAAAGCAACACAAAAAGTTGCGTAGACACCCATGGCTATCGCAGGCAAGCCAGCTCCCACATTTGATTCGCGTTGAATCAGTGATTGGCCGGCGCTTTGAGAATATCGCTGTGCAGCGGTTCCTTCGGCGCATTTGAGCCAGGCGAACGCACTTGAATGATCAACAACGCGGCGATCACCGCCGGAATCGCGCAGAAGAAGAAAATCTGCTCCACCGGAATATGCATTGCCAGCAACAGGCTGCCAAACAGCGGCCCCAGGATTGAACCAAATCGCCCCACTCCGAGCGCCCAGCCGGTGCCGGTGGCGCGCACATGCGCCGGGTAGAAATTACTGGCGAACGCATTGAGGGTCAGCTGGCCGCCGATAATGCAGAACCCCGCGGCGAACACACAGGCCACCAGATAGCGCGGATTATCGTGGTTCAAGCCGAGCAGAACGGTGCACACGGCAGCCGCCGCCAACACACCGGACAGTAGCCGCACTTTGCTTTTCAGGCGGTCGGCAAACCAGGCCATGCCAATCGCGCCCAAGGTGCCGGCAAACAGGAACATTGAGGTCACCAGATTGGCTTCCTTCAATTCCAGGCCGCTTTCCAGCAGCAGCGACGGCAACCAGCTGATCATGAAATACAGCAGGATCAGGCTGACAAAAAACGTCGCCCAGATCAGCAGGGTCGGGCGCGCGTAGCCGTTGCGGAACAGCTCCACCACCGTGAGTTTGCTGCCTTGTTCCTGGCGGTTTTCGGCCTCGCTCGCCGGCGGCGGTTGCCAGTCGGGCAGCATGCGCGCCGTGACTGTGCGCAACCGCGTATATGGCGATGCATCGCGCAACAGGCGCGGCAGCGACTCAGGCAGCCGCCACACCAGGAAAGGAAACAGCAGCAACGGCGTCACACCACCGGCCAGGAAGACCGCCTGCCACCCGTAGCCTTCGATAAACCCCGCCGCCACGAAACCGCCCGCTGCGCCGCCGAACGAGAAACCACAGGCTGCCAACGTCACCATCAAGGTGCGCATGCGGGGCGGCGAATAGTCCGACATCAGCGCCATGGCGCTCGGCATCGCGCCGCCCATGCCGATGCCGCAGATAAACCGCGCGGCCATCAGGCTGGTCAGGGAATTGGCGAACACCATCAGTACCGTGAGGCTTGCGTAGATCAACACGCAGCCAAGCAGGATACGTCGCACGCCGAACCGGTCGGCCAGCGGCGTTACCAGCAACGAGCCCAACGTCAGGCCCAGCAGGTTGGCGCTGAACACGGGGCCGAACGCGGCTTTTTCCAGGCTCCAATCCTTGGCCAATGCCGGCACCACATAACCCAGCACCTGGGCATCATAGCCATCGGTTACCAGCAGCAACGCCAGCAACAGGAGGATTAACCACTGGTAGCGCGACACCGGACGGGCGTCGAGTGCCGCGCGAAAGCTGGCAATCTGATTGTGCATCGCAAGGTACCTGTTATTTTTATAAGGATGACGCCGATCAACTGTGGGAGCTGGCTTGCCAGCTCCCACATTGATTTAGGGTGTGGCAGGGGTATCGGGTTGATTAGCCGGATGCGCCTGCACAAATGCCGGATGCTGCGCCGCCAACGCCGCTACCCGCCCGATGCGCGGGTACGCCGCCAGCGGCACTTTGAAGCGCTCCGCCGCGTACAGCTGCGGAATCAGAAACGCATCCGCCAGCCCCGGCTGTTCGCCAAAGCAATAACCCTTATCCCCGATCAACTGCTCCACGGCGCCCAAGCCCTGGCTGATCCAGTGCCCGATCCATTCGACCACGTGCGCCTCATCGTGCCCCCACTGGCGCAGCAGGTTCTGGGTGCTGGAGTTGTGCAGCGGATGGATATCGCAGCCGATAATCGACGCCACCGCACGCTCATGGGCGCGGGTCGCCAGGTCTTTGGACAGCAGCGGCGCCTGTGGATAACGCTCCTCCAGGTACTCGATGATTGCCGGCGACTGAATCAACAGTTCGCCGTCATCCGTACGCAAGGCCGGCACCCGACCTTGTGGGTTAATCGCCAGGTATTCAGGCTGGTGGTTGGCACCGCCCGGTGGCACCAGCAGGTTGACTGGCACTGCAGTGAAATCCAGCCCCTTGAGCGCCAGCGCGATACGCACCCGGTAGGACGAGGTAGAGCGGTAGTACGTGTAGAGTTCCATCGCCCTGCCCTCTTAGCGTGCCGCGACCACGGTGCCACGGCATTCGCCGAAGCCGATGGAGGCAAACCCTTCGCGGCTGCAACGCGCACGCAGGATGATTTCGTCGCCGTCTTCGAGGAACTTACGCACCTCGCCGGAGGCCAGTTCAATCGGCTTTTTGCCGCCTTCGGTGATCTCCAGCAGGCTGCCGAACTGCCCCGGCTGCGGCCCGGACAAGGTGCCCGAACCGAACAAGTCACCGGCCTGCAATTGGCAACCGTTGACGCTGTGGTGCGCAACCATTTGCGCCACGGTCCAGTACATGTGCTGGGTATTGCTCAGGGTCAGGCGATGTTCCGGCAGGTTTTGCTCACGCATCGCGGCGGTGCTCAGCAACACTTCCAGTTCGATATCAAAGCCGCCGGCCGCCTGGTCACGCGTGTCCAGCAGGTACGGCAGCGGTTGTGGATCGCCCTGCGGACGCGCCGGTTGCGCTTTACGGAACGGTTCCAGCGCTTCGGCCGTCACCACCCATGGCGAGACGCTGGTGATGAAGCTTTTCGACAGGAACGGCCCCAACGGCTGGTATTCCCAAGCCTGGATATCCCGCGCCGACCAGTCGTTGAGCAGGCAGAAACCGGCGATGTGCTCGGCGGCGTCGCCAATCGCAATCGAGTCGCCCATGGCATTGCCCTGGCCGATCCAGATGCCCAGTTCCAATTCGTAATCCAGGCGCGCGCAGGGGCCGAAGGTTGGCTCGGTCTGGCCGGCCGGCAGGGTCTGGCCTTTAGGGCGACGTACCTCGGTGCCCGAGGGGCGAATGGTTGAGGCGCGGCCGTGATAGCCAATCGGCACGTATTTGTAGTTGGGCAGCAAGGGGTTGTCGGGGCGGAACAGCTTGCCGACGTTCTGCGCATGTTCGATGCCGACGTAGAAGTCGGTGTAGTCGCTGATTTTTGCCGGCAGGTGCATCTGGCAATCAACGGCGCGGTGCAGCACCTGCGCGTCACGGGTTTGCAGCTTGCTGCCTTCGGCGAGCAACTCCAGCAGGCGTTCGCGCAAGGCCACACGCGGGCCACGGCCGAGTTCGAAAAAGGCGTTCAGTTGGCCGCCAACGGTGGCTTCGACAGCGCGACGCGCCTCACCGTCAAACTCGTCCAGGGCAGCATGCAGGTCGAGGATCGCGTCGCCAATCGCTACGCCGCTGCGCGGTGCCGAGCCGTTGATGCTGAACACGCCCAGCGGCAGGTTCTGCAGGGGAAAATCGCGGTGACCGTTGGCGGAGGTCACCCAGCTGCGGGTTGGCATGGGTTGAGTCATCGGTTATCTCCGGTTCGGGTTGAAGGTGGCGGGCAGCGAGGCCCAGCACGCGTCGTAAGAGGGTTGCAGTTGCGGGCATTCCAGGGCGAACTGAGTCGGGCGCAGCACTTGGCTGGTCTCGAACATGAAGGCCATGGTGTTATCGATCTTGTGCGGCGCCAGTTCCACGTTGATGGCCTTGGTGCACGTCTCGCCGTCCGGGCCGTGGGCGCTCATGCAGCTGTGCAGCGACGCGCCGCCAGGCAGGAAGCCTTCGGCCTTGGCATCGTAGGCGCCCAGGATCAGGCCCATGTATTCGTTCATCAGGTTGCGGTGAAACCACGGCGGACGGAAGGTGTTTTCGGCGACCATCCAGCGCGGCGGGAAAATCACAAAGTCGAGGTTGGCCAAGCCGTGCACGCTGGTGGGCGAGGTCAATACGGTGAAGATCGACGGGTCCGGGTGATCGAAACTCACCGTACCGAGGGTGTTGAAACGGCGCAGGTCGTATTTGTACGGCACGTTATTGCCGTGCCAGGCGACCACGTTCAGCGGGGAATGGTCCAGCTCGCAGGCCCACAGTTCGCCGAGGAACTTCTGCACCAGCGTTGTCGGTTTTTTGTGGTCTTCATAGTGGGCCACCGGGGTGAGGAAGTCGCGCGGGTTGGCCAGGCCGTTGCTGCCGATCGGCCCCAGGTCCGGCAGGCGCAGTGGCGCGCCGTGGTTTTCCGCGACGTAGCCGCGCGCTTGGGCGTCCAGCAGTTCGACGCGGAATTTCAGGCCACGCGGCAGCACCACGATTTCCAGCGGCGCCACTTCCAGCACACCCAACTCGGTGGCGATGCGCAGCCGGCCCTGCTCCGGCACGATCAACAGTTCGCCATCGGCGTTGAAGAACACGCGCTCCATCGAGCGGTTGGCGCGGTAGTTGTAAATGCTGATACCTGAGGGGTTTTCCGACCCCGAGTTGGCGACCATGCCTACCAGCCCGTCGATAAAGTCCGTTGCCTCGGCGGGAATATCCAATGGGTTCCAGCGCAACCGATTCGGCGTCACCGCGCCCAACGGCCCACCGGCCAACTGCCGCTCAAGCTTGACGAACGCCGGGTGATTGGCCGACGGCTGAATGCGGTACAGCCAGGTGCGGCGGGCTTCGCTGCGCACCATGGTGAAGGCAGTGCCGGAGAACAGCTCGGTGTACAGGCCGTAAGGGGCTTTTTGCGGGGAGTTCTGGCCGACGGGCAGCGCGCCAGGCAGGGCTTCACTGGCGAATTCATTGCCGAAGCCCGATTGGTATTCGAGGTGCATGGATCATCCTCTGAGCGGAAGTTGTTTTTATCGTAATCCAGTTACGCATAACGTAATTTGATCACTATCGACCGTCAAGCTATAAAGACGCCCATTCATCTCTCGGATTCTCGCCCTTCCATGGAAAAGCCCCGCGACACCGGTAAACAGAAAGTCCGCTCGGCCGAAGTCGGCACCGACATCCTCAAGGCCCTTGCGCAACTGTCCCCGGCCACTTCGCTGTCGCGCCTGGCCGAGCATGTGCAGATGCCGGCCAGCAAGGTCCACCGCTATTTGCAGGCGCTGATTGCCTCAGGCTTTGCTGAACAGAATACCGCCACCAACCACTATGGCCTGGGCCGCGAGGCATTGCGTGTGGGCCTGGCCGCGCTGGGCAGCATGGATGTGTTGAAGGTCGGTGCCCTGCCCCTGGCGGAGCTGCGCGATGAACTGAATGAAACCTGCTTTTTGGCGGTGTGGGGCAACCAGGGCGCGACCGTGGTGCACATCGAGCCTGCGGTGCGCGCGATCACCGTGGTCACACAATTGGGCTCGGTGTTGCCGCTGCTCAGCTCGTCCACCGGGCTGGTGTTCAGTGCTTACCTGCCATCGCGGGAAACCGTGGAATTGCGCGAGCGTGAGATTCAGGCCGGTATCGCCCATGCGCTGGCGGACGATCAGGCGTATGCCACCGCCTGTGAACAGATCCGCAGCCGTGGCCTGCACTTTGTGCATGGTTTGCTGATGCCCGGCGTCGATGCGTTGTCGGCGCCGGTGTTCAACGCGGTCGGGCACGTGGCGGCGGTGATGACCGTGGTCGGCCCCACTTCACTGTTCCATGCCGACGAGGATGGCCCGGCGGCGCAGCGCTTGCTGGCGGCGACCCGGGCCGTGAGTTGGCGCATGGGCTATCAGCCCTGAATCAATCGCCCCAGCGTGACAGGGCCACCGCCACGCGGTTCTCCAAGGCCTTCACCTGCGCGCCGGCGACCACGTAGTTGTTGCTGAGCATCGAGAACACCAGCTGGCGCCCATGGGCGTCGGTGATGTAGCCGCTCAAGGACGACACGCCGCCCATGGAGCCGGTCTTGGCGTGCAGGTTGTTTTCAGCCGGCGTGCTGCGCAGGCGATAACTCAGGCTGCCGCCGGTCATGCGGTCGGTGTTGCCGGCAATCGGCAGCGCGTTGTACCAGGCGTTGAACCACGGCTGTTTGCTCGCGGCCAGCAGCAGGTCGGTGAGGGTTTGCGCCGACACCAGGTTCTGCCGCGACAGGCCGGAACCGTCGACCTGCTTCAGCGTCGCGGTATCCACACCCTGGCGCTTGAGAAACCCGGCCACTGCCATCGCCCCCGCCGCCGCTGTGCCGCTATTCGCGGTCTGGCGGCCCATGGCCTTGAGCAACGCTTCGGACATGTTGTTGTTCGAGAGTTTCAGCAGCGGCGTGATCAGTTCCTGCAACGGCGCCGATTGATGCTCAGCCAGCACGGTCACGCCGGCCGGGCTGGTAGCCCCCATCACTCGACGGCCCAGCACGGTGATGCCCTGCTGCTTGAGGGCTTGTTCAAACAGATTGGCCACCAGTTGCGTCGGTTCCCAGACGCTGACCAGTTGTGGGCTCTGCCGGCCCGGTGCCACGGCGCCGCTGAGCTGCAGCAGGTTGGTGCCGTGGCGGCGGTTGATGCCATAGGTGTTACCCGGCCCACTGACGGCGCGGTTGCTCAATTGCAGGTAGTCGGTGGGCGGGAAGATCTCGACGTTCACAGGCACGCCGACGCGCACCGGCGCCTTGGCCGTGACCAGCACACTGCCTGCATCAAAATCCGAATTGGGGGACACGGTCAGCGCTGAAATCTGCGCGCCGTAGTAGGTGGTTTCATCGTCATGGGACCAATCGACGCCCAGCCGCTCGGCGTCAAACCAGGTGTCGTCGAACACCAGATCGCCTTGCACCTGGCGAACGCCTTGGCTGGCCAGTTGCGCCGCCAGGGCCTGGTAGTCGGCGAACTGAATGGTCGGGTCGCCCAGGCCGCGCAGGTAGAGGTTGCCGGTCAGGCGATCGCCCTGGCGTATGCCGTTGCTCAGCAGTTGCGTGGCGAACCGGTATTGCGGCCCCAATACGTCCATCGCTGCGGCGGTGGTCAGTAGTTTGAGGTTGGAGGCGGGCACCAGCCGGGTGCGTGGGTTGTGTTGGTAAAGCGTGTTGCCGCTGCGCGCGTCACGCACCATCAGCGACACCGTGGCGCCCTGCAGCGCCGGGTCGGCAAGCAATTGATCAAGGGCGTTGGAGGTCGGCGAAACACTCGCGCAGCCGCCCAGTAAAAAGCTCAAGCCCACCAACAGGGTGCTGGTGTGTATCCATCTGCCCAACTGCATCAGTACCGTTTTCCCGCAAAGTCTTCAGTGGCGGCAACGCTACCAGCTCCTTACCTTTGTGGCGAGCGGGGGCTGTCGTGGCTAGCGGGCTTGTTGTGGCGAGCGGGCTTGCCCGCTCGCCACAACAAGCCCCGCTTTACACATTAAAACTGAAGCGTACTGGACACCGACACCTGCCGCGCATCACCCAGCGACACAAACACCCGGCTCGCGGCGGAGGCGTAGTAAGTGCGATCAAACAGGTTCTTCACATTGAGCTGGAACTTGACCTTCTGGCCTTCGATCTTGGTGTCATAGGTGGCAAACGCGTCTGCAACGGTATAGCCGGGCAGGTTGAAGTCGTTGGCGGCATCGCCAGCGCGTTCGCCGACATAACGGGCGCCCGCGCCAACCCGCAGTTGATCACCCCCGAACACATTGCCGAAGTCGTAGACCGCCGAGAGAGAGCCGGTGTGTTTGGCCACGTTTTGCAGGCGGTTACCCTCAAGTGTCGGGTCTTTGTCCTTGATGTCTTCGGCATCGGTGAAGGCGTAGCTGCCGATCACGCTCCATTGGTCGGTCAACTGGCCGGTGGCGTCCAACTCCAGGCCACGGGAACGCACTTGGCCAGCAATGCTGTAAATGGTGTTCGCCCCAGAACCCACCGACACCAACACGTTGCGTTTATCGATATTGAACAACGCCGCGCTGGCGGTAATCCGCCCAGGAATGTCGAGTTTGGCCCCCAATTCCCAAGACTTGGATTCCTCCGGTGTGAGGTCGCCGGTCAAGGTGCTGCCATCGGCCAACGCGGCAATGGTGGAGTTGGGTTTGAACGACTCGGTGTAGCTGCCGTAGAACGACAACTCATCCGTGTAGCGGTACACCAGGCCGGCACGCGGCACCCAGGCTTGGCCATTGCCGTTGGTGTTGGCCTTGAATGGCACACCTTTACCGGCGTATTGGTCGTACATCTGATAGCGCACGCCGCCCACCAGGATCCACTGATCGGTCAGGTGAATGGCGTCCTGGAAGAACAGTGAGTCGCTGCGCAGCAGGTCGGTCTGAGCGCTGTCCTTGGCGCTGACGGTGGTGCCTTGCACATCCTTGCCGTAGACCGGGTTGAGGTAGCTGAAGGCACTGCGTTGCGACTGGCGGATCAGGTCGGCGCGATAGATCTTGCGGTACTCATCGTCCAGGCCGAATACCAGATCATGCTGCATGCCACCGACGTTCACCTTGCCCTCCAGGCTCATCGTGGTGAAGCGGTCGGTGGTCAACGCGCCCCGGGTGCCGTCCATACTGCGGGTCAGGGTGCCGTTGGGGTTCACCGAAACAATGCGCACTTGGCTGGCGTCGTAGGTCTCGCGGTTCCAGCTGTAGCCGAAATGCGCCTTCCAGTCGTCGTTCAGGTCGTGGTCGACTTCCAGGCGGTACAGGTCGGAGCGGCCCTCCATGTTGTTGAAGGGTTCATCCAAGCGACGGGTTGTGGGGATGTTCAGCGGGCGGTTGGTCTTGGGGTCGATGGCGGTACCACGGTCGAACGGCGAGAGGAATTCGCGGTGTTCATAGGCGAACACCACCTGGGTGGTGTCGCCGTACCAGGCCAGGGACGGTGCCACCAGCGTTTCGCGGTGGGTGCCGAAATTGCGCCAGTAATCTTCGTCTTCATGGTCGACGATCAGGCGATACGCCAAGCCGCTGTCGCCAATCGGGCCCGTGGTATCAAGGTTGCCGCCGCTGCCGTTCTTGCCACCACCAAAGGTCGAGCCGCGCGCGGTCAGGGAAGTGGACTGCACCAGCTCGGGCTTTTTGCTGACGATATTGACCACGCCACCTGGGTCCTGAATACCGTAAAGCAGTGAGGACGGGCCTTTGAGCACTTCGACGCGCTCGGCGGTGGCGTTCAAGGCACGGCCCTGCACCACCGGCATGCCGTCTTTCATAATCGAGCCGTTACGGTTATCGCCAAAGCCGCGCAGCATCACCGCGTCCTGGGTGCTGGCCAAGGTGTTGGCCTGGGTGATGCCGCTGATATTGGCGAGGGCGTCATCCAGGTTGCGTGGGGTCTGGTCGCGCAGCACTTGGGCGGGCACTACGTTGACGGTTTGCGGGGTTTCCAGCAGCAGGCCATGGGAGCGCATCACCGAGCTGGTGGGCGGTGGCTGGTAGCTGGTGCTGTCCTGGGTCTGGCCGGCGCCGCTGATGGTGGTGGCGCCGAGGTTGACCGCGCCGTCGGTGGGCACGGGCTCCAGGGCCAGGGTGCGGGCGTCGATCTGGCGGAAGGTAAAGCCTGAGTGACCGAGCAGGCGTTGCAGGGCCTGGGTCGCGCTCATCTGCCCGCTGACCGCCGGGGCACTGAGGCCGTAGGGCGCTTCGTCGGTGTAGATCACGCTGATGCCGGTGACCCGGCTGAAATCACTCAGGGCCTGGGGCAGCGGTTTGGCCGCCAGGGCAAAGTTGAACTGGGCGCTTTGCTGCTCCTGCGCGCGCGCCACGCCGAGGGGCAGCAACGCCAGCCCCGACACCGCCAATACCGAGGCTCCCAGCCACTGTTTTACCCAACCGCCCGCCGTCGATTTCATGCTGTGAGAACCCGTGTAGAAAACGCTGTTAATGCGAATAGATCGCAGTTTCAAGCACTACACGGATGGGCGGTGGATTTACCTCACCTTTGTTTGCAAATATTTTTATCACGATCGTTCCCACGCTCTGCGTGGGAATGCCGCTCAGGACGCTCCGCGTCCCGCCGTTGACGCCTGCGCAGGGGCGACGCAAGCGTCACGGGCTGCGTTCCCACCCAGAGCGAGGGGAACGATCATTGCGCTTGAATGCGGAAAGCCAGGCGTGGAAAGTGCACATGCACGGTGCCGCCGCGCTCGTCGGCGCGCCGCAGGATCAGCTCTTCGCGCCCGGCAAACAGCAGCTCGCCGGCCACCAGGTCGGTGCCGTAGTCGGTGGCGCAAATGCTGACTTGCTGGCCGGGCTTGAAGCCGTTCAAGTCTTCGAACTGTTCATCCGGCAAGGCCGCAGGTGTCGCGTTACGCGCCACTTCCAGGGCTTGCTCGGCGCTCATCTCACTGGCGGTGCCATGGCCGAAGCTCAGCACCCGGTTCAACCAGGTGGCGACGGCCGGATAGGCATCCACCCACGGCGCCGTCACCGACGAGCCTTTGAGGAACCACAACGGGTGCGCCAGGGCAAAGTCGGCAATCGACGGCTCCCCGAACAGGAAGTCGCCCGCCTGGTGCTGCAATTGCTGATCGATGCGGCTGATGATCGTCGGCCATTGATGCTTGGCGAGGTCCAATTGCACGCGGGCGGCAGTGCCGCCGCTGAACAATTTGGCGCGGTCAGCCACCAGCACTTCCAGCATCTGCGGCGCCACCTTGGCGAACTTGACGGCCAGGGATTCGGGTTGGAACACCAGTGCGACGGCATGCGAGAACACCAACGAATCGGCCCAGGCGGCGAAGCTTTGGGTGACCAGTTCCAGGCCTTGAGGAAACAGCGCCGGTGTGGACTTTTCCTGCTCCAGGCGGCGGGCGATCAAGGCGGTGTCGCAGTAGATATCGGCGCCGACTTGCAGCACCGGCGTCTTGCGGTAGCCGCCGGTCAGCGCGATCAGGTTCGGTTTAGGCATTACCGGCGAGATAAATACCGAGCGCCAGGACAAGCCTTTGAAACCCAGCAGCAGGCGGGCTTTTTCAGCGAAGGGGGACTGCGGGTAGTGGTGCAGGATCAACTCAGACATGCTTGGCTCCGCTCAAGTCAGTGAGCCGCTAGCTTAGCCCGCAACACTCAGCGCGGGGGCGATGGGAACCCATCAGTCAAATCAATGAGCCACTCGCCGCCAGGCACTCCTTGGCGCTTTTCTTCAACTTTTTGATCAGCCGCTCCTGGCGCAGCGCCTCGCCCTTGCTCGCGCATTGCTCGGTGTATACCAACGCCACGGCCGGGCTGGACAGGAAGAACCGCGCACCCTTGCCGCTCTGGTGCGAGGCAAAACGGCGCACCGGGTCATTGCTGATGCCGCAATACAGCGAGCCATTGGCGGCGCGCACCAGGTAGACGAACCAGGGTTTGGGTTCAGGAAGATCAGTCACAGGTCATTTCGGCAAACCAGAGGAGCGCCAATCTTATCAACGACTGGCCTGGAATGCCTTCAAGCCTTTGAGCGCCTGGGCGCGCACGGCGTTTTTCAGCGCCGGCGACCAGCCCAGCAGCAGCCCCTTGAGGCCCAACGCCTGGCGCGACCAGCGCCACAGGTCGAAGTGGTCGTGGTGCTCGCAGATCTTGCCATCGCGAAACACGAACCGCGCACCGATATCGTTGACCACGGTATTACCGGTGGCGCTGAACAAGTAGGTCGCCACCCAGTGCGCGCTGCCGGTGGCTTCATCGCTGCGCACATGGTCGAACGTCAGGGAAAAATCCTTGGCGCGGGTGGTCAGCATGCGCCACATGTCCCCGGCATCGCGCCCGCGCAACTCGCCGAACGCCGGGTCGCTGAACAGCACATCGTCGGTGTAACAGGCCGCCATCGCTTCAGCGTCCAGGCGCTGGAAGGCACTGTAGAACTCGGTGATCAGGGCGTTGTGGGCATCACTCATGGGCAGGTTTCGCACGATGGTCAGGGGTGCTGAACGATAGTCCGCGCCACGCCGGAAAGCCATGGCTATTCGCCACGGGAATGAGTGACGCCCGGCGGGGTTACAGGTACTTGACCTCCAGGGTGGCGCTGCCGTCTATCTTTGTTTCTTCAGCCGATGGCAGATACTGCTTACGCGTGAGGGTTGTGCTCACGACGACATCGACTTTGAAGGCCGTCATTGTCAAGGGCGTAAGCCCTGCGCTACTCGGGTCTCTGACGGTGCGCCTGAACCCCGGCTGCCAGACCGCATTGTTGGCCTCCAACCACGTATCACTCCCCTCCCAGGATTCGATCAGGCTACCGACTTGACCATCGGCGGTAGCATTGGCCATTTTCAATTGGTACCGACCGATCTTTTGACCGTTGCTCGCCAAGTTCAAACCAAAACTTGACGTATCCCCTCCCCCATTCGTAGACGTCGCGGTACCGGGGCGGTTATCCGTAATTTTAACGGCCATCATCATCGGCCCATTACAGCTAACCTCCAACTGCAGCGTTGCGTCTGGCAGTTCTTTCTCGTTCGCAGGGAACTCCTGAAGCGAGATTTTGCCGTAATCCACCACCCCGTTGTTGGACAAGATTGGCGTACAGGCCGAGGGTGTGATCACACCGACGACACCGAGATCCACGCTGGACGCGGCCATCACATTTGAAACACCGGCCAGCAATAATGCGGCGGAAATAGGTACACGAGACGCTTGCATTCACTGCTCACTTTCGGTCGATTATTCACAGGTTGAACAGGCACAAAAAGGCGCGTCGCCAACCTGAAAGTTCGACTCATCTAATAGACTAGGAATGGATGCCGCCCACACGACTGGCAGGGCAACGGCGTCAAGTTAAAGGATGGTTTGTTCACGCTGAATACACGTAATACGAATCCCACCGGCGCGCGCGGTTAGTTAACGGTCGTGATCTATCTGCAACGTTCTACGGCACCATCCCAGCGGCACGCGCATAGGCGAACAAGTCCACATCCGTCGAGATACACAGCCGGTGCATGGCCGTGCTTTTCTGCTTGCTGATCGTGGAAATGCTGCGGTTGACCCGCGCCGCAATCTGGCTGACGGTCATGCCGCTGGCGAGCATGCGCACCACCTCGCGCTCCTTGCCGGACAACTGCGGCGTTTGCGATTGATCCCCCGTACCGGCCTCGATCAACTGCTCGCGCAAGCACTCACTGGCGTAGGTCTGGCCCTTGGCAACCGCCTTGATTGCCAAGGGCAGCTCCTTGGCCGAGGCTTTTTTAGCGACGATGGCCCGCGCGCCATGGGCGAAAGAGGCACGCAAGGTGGCGACGTTGGCGAACATGGTGACCAGAATCACCGGCAGCGTCGGGTACTGGCGCCGTAGCAGGCTCAGCAACACATAGCCGTCGGCTTGAAGCCCGCCGGGCATGGCGAAATCGGTCACCAGCAAGTCACAGGGTGTGGTGCTCAGCAGTACCAGCAATTCATCGGGGCCGCTGGCTTCACCGACGACTTTGCACTGGCCGCTCGCTTCAATCACCACCCGTTGCCCGATGCGGACAATGGGGTGATCGTCGGCAATGATTACTCGAAGCATAGATACTCACGGATGATGGCAACTTGAATCCGGGCAAAATACCCCCGCCGGCGATCTTCAACAACCGCCGGTCGCACGCACTTTTCAGCCGCGCCCAATGCCCTGTAGCGACTACCTATAAACCTACAAAATAAAAAGAAAGCACCCACATACAAAAGCCACAACAGAAGGAATGAATTCCTACAAAAAGTACGTCATAGCGCACTGACGTACGCGAAATAGCGTTCGAGGTCGTGCTCAAACACCTCCAGGCTCAACAGGTGCACCGCCACGCCATCGGTGCGGACCTGCTCAATCAGCACACTGCCCCGCACCTCCAGATCATCGCAGCCTAAGAACGCCAAGCCGCCCAACAGACGGTGCAGCCGATCCAACACGACTTGGGTGTTCGAGGTGATGCGCGCATGCGCAAGGTCCGCACAGTCGTTGCGGGCTTCGTACAACAGGCTGGCGAGCATCTGGTCCACCACCTGTTCGCTGCCAAAGGTTTGGACCATGCCCGCGCGAGTTGGCCAGCCCATGGCGGCCTCAGACTCCGGTGCCGACATTTCGCACGGCGGGCCAGGCAGCCACCGCGCAAGCACCTCGCACAGCTGTGCAAACGTGAGTGGTTTGAGCAGCCAGGCATCCATTCCGGCATCGCGGCAGCGCTGGGGGTCATCAGGCAGCAGGTTGGCGGTGAGCGCGATAATCGGTACCCGTCGGTGACCGTTTTCCAGCTCGTGAAGGCGTATTGCACGGGCCAGGGCATAACCATCCATGCGCGGCATATGGCAGTCGCTGATCACCAGGTCGAAGCGTCTGCGGGTGATGCAAGCCAAACCTTCACAGCCATCACCGACCACCTCGTGACCCAGCCCGAGCTTTTGCATGAACCAGCCCAGCAGCAGCCGATAGGCCGAATGATCCTCCGCCACCAATACCACCAGGTGTCGCCAGTGTTCTGGGGGGACGAAACGCGATGGACCCTGCTGCGAAGAGACATCGCTCGAAAGCACTCTCGCTCACCTCGTAGTTGTTGTCGGTGGTGCAGCGCCCGTGGTTCAGCGATAAGCCTGGAACTGGATGAGGAGCGCTGACGCGACAGTTGAAGGCTGAGCACGCTGTGGCGTCTCAAAAGCACTCAAGTGACTGTCATCGCGCAGCGAAGCTAGCCTTTCGAATGCCAGCTTGGCGATACAACAACTACGAAACTGATCTTTTGCCTACATTAAGCCGTTAACTATTCTGACACGGAACAGGCTGTTTTCCCTCCTCAGCGTCATTGTCGTAATAGTTGTATGTCCCCCATAACCCCCCCTCGCTAGATTACCGCCCACTCTTGCCGGGGACGGTGCGCCGCCCCCGGCAACTCTTAAAAAGTGAACAGCCGCCTAGCAACCGTTGACCCCGTTCCAGCAGCAACTGGCAGCGAGTGTCCCCACGGCGTGGCTCAACGTACTGGAGCGCCCTAAATGAAAAACCTCTTCGCCCTGCTGAGCACCACCTTGTTGGTGACCGGCGCCTCAAGCGTGTTTGCCGCCAGCAGCATCGACCTGACCGTCCAGGGCCTGATTACCCCCAGCGCCTGCGCGCCCAGCCTTTCAAGCGGCGGGATCATCGACCACGGAAAAGTCGCGGCCAAGGATTTGAAGCTGGACAACTGGACGCTCCTTAGCAAGCACAGCCTGCAACTGGAGATCACTTGCGATGCGCCAACCCTCCTGGGCCTGCAGGGCATCGATAACCAAGGCAATTCCCATGACCCGCTGAACAGCTATGGCCTGGGCCTGGTCGATGGCAAAAAACTGGGCAATTACGTCTTGGTATTCGTCAACCCAACAGCCGACGGCGCACCAATCTCCGTGCTCGAGTCCCGGGATAACGGCCTCACCTGGCGGGAAAACTTTCCAGGCGATATCTGGCCGGCCTCCTACCTCGCCTCGTTTGGTGATCGTTCAACGGGCAACTGGGCACCTACACCGGTCCAGCACCTGACCTCAGAACTCAGAGTGGAAACCCTTATCGCCCCGACTGCGGGGATGAACCTGACCAACGAGGTCCCCATCAACGGTTCCGCCACCGTTGAAGTGAAGTACCTGTAAACCACCGCTAACCACAAGGATGCAATGCCATGATTCGTCCCTTCAGCGCCCTCGCCACGACCCTGTTGATAATCGGCGCCGGCCCTGTATTCGCCGCCAGCAGCATCGACCTGACCGTCCAGGGCCTGATTACCCCCAGCGCCTGCGCGCCCAGCCTTTCAAGCGGTGGGATCGTCGACCACGGAAAAGTCGCGGCCAAGGATTTGAAGCCGGACAACTGGACATCGCTTGACACCCACACCCTGCAACTGGAGATCACCTGCGATGCGCCAACCCTGTTGGCCCTGAAGGGCATCGATAACCAGGGCAATTCCCATGACCCGTCAAACACCTATGGCCTGGGCCTGGTCGACGGAAAAAAACTGGGCAATTACGCCTTGGTGTTCGCCACCCCAACAGCCGACGGCGCACCGATCTCCGTGCTCGAGTCCCAGGATAACGGCCTCACCTGGCGGGAAAACATTCCCGGCGATCTGTGGCCGGCCTCCTATCTCGCCTCGTTTGGTGATCGTTCAACGGGCAGTTGGGCCCCCACTCCGGTCCAGCACCTGACGACAGAGCTCGGCATACACACCCTTATCGCCCCCACTGCGGGGATGAACCTGACCAACGAGGTCCCCATCAACGGTTCCGCCACCCTTGAAGTGAAGTACCTGTAAACCACCGCTAACCACAAGGATGTAATGCCATGACTCGCCCCTTCAGCACCCTCGCCGCGACACTGTTGATGATCGGCGCCGGCACTGTATTCGCCGCCAGCAGCGTCGACCTGACCGTCAAAGGCCTGATAACCCCCAGCGCCTGCACACCGATGCTGAGCCAGGGCGGCATGGCCGACTATGGAAAGATCGCCGCCAAGGACCTGCAGGAAAACCAGGCCACCCCATTGCCGACCACCACCTTTCAATTGAGCGTGAACTGCGAGGCCGCGACGCTGTTTGCACTCAACGGTGTGGATAACCGCGCAGGCTCGGCCAGCAGCCCTGGCGATGATTCCTATGGCCTGGGCTTCATCAATGAAACAGAGCGGCTCGGCGACTTCCTGATCGTTCTCACCAACTACCGCGCCGACAACCAGCCGGTCAGCAAGCTGGCCTCAAGGGACAACGGCGCCACCTGGATCGAGAACAGCGAGGACGCTATCTGGATGCGCAGCAGGCTCACCGCCTTCGGTAATAACGCCGGCGGCAACTGGGCGCCCATCGCGATCATGACGCTCAACAGCGACTTGACGATCCATCCCTCTATCGCCGCCACCAGTGGCCTGACGCTGACCCAGGAACAACCGATCGACGGCTCCGCCACCCTGGAACTGCGCTACCTGTAACCCACCGGCTTCACTGCATCGCTCACAAGGACCTGTGCCCATGGAAAGATTCACGCCCGCCGCTCTTGCCCTGCTGCTGGCTGCCTGCGCCCCCGGCGCATTTGCGGCCAGTAATACCGACTTGAGTGTCACTGGGATCATTACCCCCAATGCCTGCACCCCAAACCTGTCCAATGGCGGCGTGATCGACCATGGAAAAATGACCGCCAAGGACCTGCAACAGACTAAACCCACGTTGTTGGACCCCTCCGAAATGCAGTTTGAAGTGCACTGCGACGGCGAGACATTTTTCACCCTGACCACCGCGGACAATCGCGCCGGCACCTCGGCCATCAACCCGGCGCACCACGGCCTGGGGACCACGCCTGAAGACCAAAAACTGGGGAGTGTCGCCTTCACGTTGTTCGATCCGATTGCGGATGAAACCGCAGTCAACGTGATCGTCTCGCGCAACGGCGGCGCTAACTGGAGCTTATCGCCCTACTTGGGGCACGAAGCACTGACCTCGTTCGCGGCAACGGGCGGCCCGAACACGCCCATCGCCATTAAAGACCTCAGGGCGCGGCTGCGCGCCTTTACCGTCATCGTGCCGTCCCGCGACCTGACCCTGCTCGATGAAGTGCCCATCGACGGCCAGGCCACGCTGCAACTCAAGTACTGGTAATTGAGCTTCTCCTCAGTCCCTCATTTAGGAGCAACACCATGAGCAAGTCCCTCAATACCGTGCTCGGCGGCCTGATGCTCGCGGCTGCTGGCACTGCCTTTGCCGCCTCCAGCGTCGACCTGACGGTCAAAGGTCTGATTACCCCAAGTGCCTGCGTCCCGGCGCTGTCCAACGGGGGCGCGGTGGACTACGGCAAAATTTCGGCCAAGGATTTGAACGCCGACAAACAGACCGCTCTGCCCCTAAACATCCTGCAATTCACCGTCACCTGTGACGCCGCCACCCTGATGGCCATGGAGGCCAAGGACAACCGCGAAGGGTCTGACAGCAACAACGATTTGATGGAGTTTGGCCTGGGCCTCATCAACGGCACGGAAAAACTCGGCAACATGACCCTGCAGCTGTTGAATTCGGTCGCCGATGGCGTGCCGATCAACAGCGTCGGTTCCTACGACGGTGGCGTCACTTGGAGCTCCGAGCGCAACCTGATGCGCGACAACCTCCTCGCACCCGCCGTGGCCGGCGTCAATTCGCCGATCCCAGTCCAACTGTGGGCCGCGGACTTGTACGTTCAGCCCCAGATCGCCAAAACCAGTGAGCTGACCCTCACCAACGAAGTCGCCATCGACGGTTCGGTGACCCTCACCGTGCGCTACTTGTAACGGCATCCGAGTCGAGCAAAGGCAGGCCTTAAAACGTCTGCCCTTGCCCTGTACACACACGATGAATCAGGCAGCCGGCCCCCATCCCATGAAGCATATTTATTCACGCTTTATCGCCACGTTTTGCCTGCTCGGTGCCAGCTCGCTGGTGCTGGCGTCGTCCAGCATTGAGCTCAACGTTACCGGTCTGATCACACCCAGCGCCTGCATCCCCACGTTGTCTGCCAATGGCATCGTCGACCACGGCAAGGTGCCGGCACGCAACCTCAACCAGCACGAATTCAGCCCCTTGCCCACTCAAACGCTGGACCTGAGTGTGAGCTGCAACGAGCCGGTGCTGTACGTATTGGTGGGTGTGGACAATCGCGCCGACTCCTCGCTGGGGCCGGGCTTTTATTACGGCCTGGGTACCAATATCCATGTGCCTTCCGAGCGGCTGGGCACGGTTTCCCTGGGATTTCGCGAGGCCATGGGCGACGGCGAGCGCCTACTCGTGCTGGCCTCCAGCAACAAAGGGGAGACCTGGTTTCCAGAGTCCAATGCCTTCCCGAACATCTACATGGGGTTCGCCCGCCCGGGCACGCTGGTGCCCGAACCCCACCGCCTGGTGAACGCCAGCCTGCAAATCAACACGTCCATCAATGCCGCCGCCTATTTGACTCTCAAACAGGAAGTGCCGTTGGACGGTTCCATCGTGCTTGACCTGAGGTACTTGTAGCCATGCCTGCCCTACCCTTTTTCACCCGCGCCTTCATCTTCGCTCGCGTGAGCGGTCTTTACTTCGCTGCGCTCACGCTGGCAATCGGCGGCCCTGCCTTGGCGCTGGCCGACGGCATGGTGCCCGACACCTCGGTGGTGATCGTTAACGAGGCCGATGGCGAAGCGTCGGTGACCGTGACCAACACCGACGATAAGCTGGCCCTGCTGCACGTCACCCTTGAAGACATTCCCGAAGACAAGGCGACGCTGCTGTTTGTCACCCCGCCCCTGGCCCGGGTCGAACCGGGCAAGAGCCAGCTCATCCGCTTCATCCTGCAATCGCCCGAGCCCTTGGCCACCCAACGCTTGAAACGGGTGATCTTCGAAGGCATGCCCCAAGGTCGTTCAGCGGCCCAGGCCGGCCACGCCCAAGTCGGTGTGACGGTGCGCCAGAACCTGCCGGTGATTGTGCATCCCAAGGGCCTGGCCCCCAACCGCACGCCCTGGACCGGGTTGGAGTGGCGCCTGAACCGTGACCAATTGAGCGTGCACAACCCGAGCCCTTACGTGGTGCGCCTGGCCCAGGAACTGCGACTGCTGCCCGGCAGCGGCTCGGCCCTGCTGCCGCGCACCTATGTGCTGCCGGGTGAAACCCTGAACGTAACAGCCAGCGGCACCGGCGCAAACCGCGTGCAACTGCAGCCGGCCACGGTGTATGGCTTTGCCGTGGCACCTTACGAAGCACCCCTCACCCTCTAAAAACTCATCACCTTATAAAAACTCATCGCCCTATAAAAAAGAGTGGCTTGCCAAAGCCACCCAACACTTGAGTACGACCTTGTGAGCACAGTAATAACTGACCGCGACGGCAGCGCCGTGCCTGGCGTTTCACCGCACCGCGCACGCACCCTACTCACCGGGCTGGCACTGACCCTGGGCGGCGCACTGCCGTGCGAAGCAGTGCTGGCGGGTGACGCGCTGATCGCCGGTTCCTTCGACCCCCAGACCTTGTCACGGCGCGGCATCGACCCGGAACTGGCCAACCTGCTGCTGCAAGCCCCGCGTTTCACGGCAGGCCGGCATGCCGTCAATTTGAGTGTCAACGGCCTGCGTCGCGGCCGAGTGGATGTGGAGTTCGACCGCCAGGGCAGCCTCTGTTTCAACCGCGCCCTGCTGGATGCGGGCAACCTGACAGTGCCCGATGAGAACGGGGTGCCCACCTGCCAGCGGTTTATCGAACGCTACCCGCAAACCGTGATCGAGCAAGACCCCGCCGCCCTGAGCCTGGCCCTGGTGGTGTCAACCGACGCCCTGCGCCCTGCCCAGCAAGACATCTCCGGCTACCAGACCGGTGGCCAGGCCTTGCTGCTCAACTACGACTTGACCGGCCTCTACAACGAGTTCGGCGACACCACCAGCCGCTTCGGCTCAGCCAACACCGAAGTCGGCTTCAACGCCGGCGACTGGATCGTGCGCAGCCGCCAGGTGAAAACCTGGCAGGACCGCCGCTCGCGCACCACCCACTTGGATGCCTACGCCCAGCGCACCTTCGCCGAGCAGCAGGCAGTGTTGCAGGCCGGGCAAATCAGCCTCTACAACCCGGTGCTGGCCGGCACGCAGATTACCGGCGCCCAAGTGCTGACCGAAACTGCGCTGCAAGACCAGAACCAGGGCGCGACTATCACCGGTATCGCCAACAGCCCGGCCCAGGTGGAAATCCGTCAGAACGGCGCGTTGATCCACTCCACCGTGGTACCCGCCGGGCCGTTTGCCCTGCCCGATGTGCGCCGCTTGAACAGCCGTTCCGACGTGGAAGTCACGGTCAAGGAAACCACCGGCGAAGAACGCCGCTTTACCGTGCCCGCCGCCATGCTCGGCCTGGGCCTACCGGCGCCGGGCTATTCGGTGGCGGCCGGGCGTGTGCGTCAGATCGGCGACAGCGATGGCCGCGAGCCCTGGGTGGTCAGCGCGGGCTGGAGCGGCCCGCTGCACCCGCAACTGAGCCTCAGCGCAGGCGGGCTGGTGGCGGACGCCTATCGCTCAGCAGGCGCAAGCCTTGGCTGGTTGCCCTGGCAGGACAGCCAACTGCAGTTCTCCGCACAGGCAGCCCAAGCCAGCCCCAAGCGCGAGGGCACAGAGCGCGGGGTGCAAAGCGATGTGTCCTGGTCGCAGCGCTTGAATGACAGCTGGTCGGTGAGCACCGCAGCTTCCTGGCGTTCCCAGGGTTACCGCGACCTTGAGGATTCAACCTACGTCGGCAATAGCGACGATCAACAGCGCTCGCGCTACCGCGACCAGCAGAGCGCTACTGCGTCGTGGGCGCATCCGGCCTTGGGTGCATTCAGCGCCGGGGTCTCACGCACGGCGTCTTACAACGGTGAAAGCAGCAGCCGCGCGCTGGCGTCCTGGGGCACCAGTTTTGGCCGGGTATCGGTGTCGGCCAGCGCCGAATGGCAGGTAGGCGGCCGCCAGCAGAACGACGACAGCATTTACCTGAACATCAGCGTGCCGCTGGGTGAAACCCGCCGTGGTCGCGCGTGGGCACGCAACGCCGGCGGCGAGCACCGCCTGGGTGTGGGCGTGAACGAGCAACTCAACGATCAACTGAGTTACCGAGTGGGCGTGGAGCGTGACAGCCGTGACCGTGAAGTCGAGTCGTCGGTCGGCGTGTCGGCACTGCCGTGGTACAGCCAGCTGGACTTCAACTACACCCGCAGCGACGACGAACGAGCCAGCTACCAAGGTGGCGCGCGCGGCGGGGTGGTGTTGCATGGGGACGGCGTGACCTTCTCGCCGTACCCGGTGCGCGACACGTTTGCACTGGTGTCGGTGGGCGAAATGGCCGGCATCAAGGTCACCACCCCAAGCGGCCCGGTATGGACCGACTGGCAAGGCCAGGCCGTGGTGCCGCAAGTCAGCGCTTATGGGCGCAGCCCGGTGGAAGTGCAGACCCGTTCGCTGCCGCGCAACGCCGATATCCACAACGGCCTGGCAGTGATCGCCGCCGGCCGTGGTGCCGTGGACAAAGTCCAATTCGGTGTGGCCATCACCCGGCGTGCGCTGCTGAACGTGACCACCGATAACGGCCAGCCGCTGCCACGCGGCGCAACCGTGAGCACCACTGAAGGCGAGTTCATCACCCTGATGCAGGAAGGCAGCCAAGTGTTCCTGCCCGACGTGCTTGACCCGCGCCCGCTGTGGGTCAAGGCACCGGGGCAGCCACGTTGCCGACTCACCTTTGAACTGCCGGAAGACGCCGACCCCGAGGTGTATTTCGAAACCGCACCGGCCCGGTGCCACCAGCCATGAGGACTCACACCATGGGCCTGAAATACACGTTTTACCCCCTGAGCCTGGTGCTGCTGAGCGCCAGTGCCTGGGGCGCCGAAGAATGCCAGCTCAACCTTAGCCAGGCGCAACTGGACTTCGGCCTGATGAACCGCGCCGTGGCGTTGGCCCCCGCGCCCGAACGCTTGCTGGGCGAGCGGCGTATCAGCCTGACGCTGAACTGCCCGCAGCCCACCGACCTGGGCGTGTTTTATCGCGGGCTGGGCGCGGGGCCGGAGCGCTTTCTCTTTACCGAGCGCGGCAGCTACGGCCTGCGTGTCAGCGAAGCCGTGCTGGACGGCCAGGCGGTGGAGTTGGGTTTGATTGCGGGCCAGGGGCAGCCGCCCTCCGCTGTCAGCGCCCAACTGCACTGGCAACCGGACCACGGCCTCGTGCCGATGCGCGGCGGCGTGGCAGTGACCGGGCGCAACTTGTCGATGCAAATCAACGCCAGTGCCTGGGCCCGCGAAGACGCCGCGCGGGTGCGCGATGCCGTGACTTGGGATGTCGCCGGGTTGTTCGACGCCGTCGCTGCCGGGCGCTCGCGGGAACTGCGCCTGCAAGCGCGCTTTGCCCCGGCGGCGTGTACACCCGTGCTGTCCAACGGCGGCCATGTGGAGCTGGGCAAGCTGTCGGTCAGCGACCTGAATCTGGACAAGGACACCGTCCTGGCCCCACGCCCCTTGTCACTGAGTGTGACGTGCGACGGGCCGACCGCCTTCGCGTTGCGCATGCAAGACAATCGCCTGGGCTCAGCCACCGGCGGCGCCGATGAAAGCGCTTATGGGCTGGGCCTGGACGCGCGCCGACAGAAGATCGGCCGCTACCGGCTGTTGTTCGACCCTGCGCGCATCACCGCCGACAACTTCGCTCGAGTATTCCAAACCGACTCCGCCACCGGCACGCAGCCCTGGAGCAGCGCCAGTGCAAGCGTCGCTGCCGTGGGCGCCAATCGCTACCTGGGTTTTAGCGCTGCATCCGGCAGCACCGGCGGCCCCAGCGCCATTCAAAACCTCAACGCCACGTTGAGCCTGGAAGCGGTCATAGCGCCCTTGGGCTCACTGGATCTGAGCAGTGAGGTGCGGCTGGACGGTGCGGGCACTCTCGAAATTCACTATTTATAGGCACACGATGAAACCGATTCTGATCTTACTGACCGCCTTTTCATGCCTGGCCACCGGCTTGGCAGCACAGGCGGCCTCCAGCGTTGACCTGAGCGTCACTGGCCTGATAACCCCTAGCGCCTGCGAACCGAGCCTGTCCAATGGTGGCGTGTATGACCTGGGCAAGATTGCTGCCAGCGACCTGAACCTCGATCAACCTACCAAGCTGCCCCCTCACAGCCTGCAACTGTCGATCAACTGCGCAGCATCGACCTTGTTGGCCCTGGAGCCACGGGACAACCGCCTTGGCTCCAGTTACGCCGGCGATGAAAGCTTTAAGTTCGGCTTGGGGTTGATCAACGGCACCCAAAGGCTGGGCTCAGTGATATTAGAAGTCGATTCGATCATGGCCGACGGCGTCCAGATGTACCCCATCGGCTCGAGTGGCCCCTCTAGCTGGGCTCCGACGACCATCCTGTCGCCGCACTTCCTGAGCGCATTCACCCCCAACAAAACAGTGACAGCCCCGGCGCCGATACAACGGTTGACCGCGGTGGTGTCGATCGAGCCCAGCATCGCCCCGGCCAACACGCTGTCGTTGACGCAAGAAGTCCCCATCGACGGCTCTATGACGCTGACCGTGAAGTACCTATAGGAGCTTAACTATGAAAACGTTGTTGATGGCGTTAACTGCCTGTGCGTGGTTGACCAACGCATCCACGGCCCAAGCCGCCTCCACCGCCGAACTCACTGTCGGCGGCCTGATCACGCCCATGGCCTGCACCCCCGTGCTGTCCGCCGGCGGTGTGATCGACTTCGGCAAGATCTCCCAGAAGGACCTCAACCAGGCCACGGGCACTCGGCTGCCGCTCAAGTCGCTGACCTTGACCATCAGTTGCAACGCCCCCGGCCGTTTCGCCCTGCGCATGCGCGATAACCGCGACGGCAGCGCCCACGTCAGCAGCGAGATCTATTACGGGCTGGGGCTGGACAGCGCGGGCAACAAACTCGGCGTGTACTCGGTGAGCTTCGATCCCAAACAGACAGTGGCCGATGCCCTGCCGGTGACCTACGGCACCGAATCCACCACCGGTGGCCTGGCGTGGCGCACGTCCAACAGCAACCCCATCGATATCGGCTCCAAGAGCTTGCTCGGCTTTACCGATGTGGCCGGCAGCACCGCCGGGCCTTCGGCTATCCAGAACCTGACCAGCACCTTGACGCTGGAAGCGGTGATCAACGCCAAGCAGAACTTGGACTTGAGTGTGGAGACGCTCATGGACGGCTCCGCCACGCTGGAAGTGGTTTACCTGTAGTACCCACCTCTTTCAACCCCCAGGAGTACCCAACAAATGAAAATGCTTTTCCCTGCCGTCACCGCCGCGGTGTTACTGACTGCTGCCACCGGTGTTTCAGCTGCCAGCAGTGTCGACCTGGCAGTCAAGGGCCTGATCACGCCCAGCGCCTGCACCCCCAATATGTCCAACGGGGGCGTGATTGATCACGGCAAGATCGCCGCTAAAGACTTGAAACCGGACAACCCCACCGTCATCGGCAATCACACCCTGACCCTGACCATAAGCTGCGACGCAGCGCTTGCATTTGCTTTTCGTTCCACCGACAACCGCGCCTCGGGCGTTCAATCCTACTACCGTCTGGGCATGCTCGAAGGCACGCAAACATTGGGCGCTTACTTGCTGTGGCTGGAAAAACCTATCGCCGACGGCGTGGCGGTGCAGACCATTACGTCCTGGGACAACACCACTTGGTCCAAGGAAGACGACTGGGCGCCAAGCTACTATATGTCCGTTGCCACTATCGACGGGGACAACCTACCGCTGCCGACGAAGGAGCTGGTCGTCGACCTGCATGTACAAAGCATCATCTACGGTACCGAGGACATGGACCTGAGCAGTGAAGTGACTATCGATGGTTCGACAACAGTGGAAGTGAAGTACCTGTAACGGCGACCTCAAACCGGACACGCGCGGTGTAGCCTCAGCGCTTCTCGCAGGTAGCCTGCACATACCGTGCGCGTCCGGCGCCAAGCCCGGCGATGATTGCGCCCAAACCGAGCACCGCGAAAATCCAGCCGACCGCCGACCAACCACCGGTCCAATCGTGCACCAGGCCAACCGCCAGCGGCCCGAGGGACGCCAGCGTGTAGCCGATGCCCTGGGCCATGCTCGACAGGTTGGCGGCCACGTGGGCGTCCCGCGAGCGCAACACGATCAAGGTCAGCGCCAGGCTGAAGGTGCCGCCCTGGCCCAGGCCCAGCAAGATCGCCCAACCCCACAGGCCGTCGAGCGGTGCATACAAGCACCCGAACAGGCCGCCGAGGGTCAGCAGCATCACCACCACGATCGCCAGCCGCTGGTCCTTACCCCGCGTAGCCAACCACGGCGCGGCGAGGGAACTGGCCAGTTGCACGATGACCGAGCCCGACAGCACCAGCCCCGCTTGAGTCGGCGTGAGCCCACGGCCGATCAGGATCGACGGCAACCAGCCGAACACGATGTAGGCCAGCGACGATTGCAGGCCCATGTACAAGGTCACCTGCCAGGCCAGCGGGTCGCGCAGCAAACCCTTCACGCGATAGGCGACTTGATGCGCGCCGTGTTTCTGCCCGACTTGCGGCAACCAGAACAGCGCCGCCACCAGCGCCGGCAGAATCCAGAAGCCCAGGCCGATGCTCCAGCTGTCGCCGAAATACCGGCTCAGCGGCACCGTCGAGCCGGCCGCCAACGCGGCGCCCAGGCACAGCGCCATGGTGTACACGCCGGTCATGGTGCCGGCCTGTTTGGCGAAGTCACGCTTGACGATACCCGGCAGCAACACGCCGATGATGCCGATGCTCGCACCGGCAATCAGGCTGCCGGCGAACAGGCCGACCTCACCGAACGAACTGCGCAGAATAATGCCGGCAGCCAACGTCAGCAGAATCCCCAGCACCACCCGCTCGGCGCCAAAACGCCGGGCCAGGATCGGCGCCATGGGCGCAAACAGCCCCAGGCACAACACCGGCAAGGTGGTCAGCAAGCCGGCTTTGGCCGCCGACAATCCGAGACTGTGCGAGACGTCAGCCAGTAGCGGCGACAGGCTCGACAGCGCCGGGCGCAGGTTCAACGCCACCAGTATCAGGCCCAACAGCAACAGCCATGGCCGCGCGACCACCGGCGGGGTGTGCTGCACCACGTCGTCGTCGGCTTCGGCGTCGATCAGCAGCGTTTTGAGTTCGGTAGTGCGTTTGGCTTCAAGGTTCATTGATCAACTGCCGGCAGAGGGATTTGGCGCGTTCCGGGTCTTGGTGCTCCACGGCGTCGAGCAGGGCGATATGCAGGTCGAACACGGCCTGGCGACGCGGTGAGATATTCAGGGTCTGGCGCAACTGGGCGCCGACAATGGCGGAGAAATACTGGTACAGCTCGCTCAAGGCCGGGTTGTGCGCGGCATCGACCAAGTGTTTGTGGAACACCAGGTCTGCGCTGATGTAGGCCTCCAGGTCACCGTGGTACAGCTCGGCGCTGACGCTTAAGGCTTGGCGTAAATGTTTCAGATCGTCTTCAGTACGGCGCAGTGCCGCGAGCCCGATGGCCTCCACTTCCAGAATCTGCCGCGTCTCCTGCGCCTGCTCCAAGGTGCAGTGGGACAATGCGCGCATCGCGCCCAGCGGGTCGGTCATCGAGCGTAAATAACTGCCGTCGCCCTGGCGGATTTCGATCAAGCCGCAGAACGCCAACACACGCATGGCTTCGCGCACGGTGTTGCGGCTGATGCCTAACTCGGCAGACAGCTCAGGCTCGGTGGGCAGGCGCTCGCCGATGGCCCACTTGCCTTCGGTGATGCGCCGACGCAACTGCTCCAGGGCCTGGTCAACGAGGGAGCGTTTGATCAGAGGGGCGATGTCTGTCATGGGTTTTTCGCTTTCGTCCAATCATAGGATGAATTTTCCTACAGCCTATTCGGAATTGCCTACAAAGGCAACGCACTAGGGTTCGGAGGCAACAAAAGGAACTGAATTTTCGATTGGTAAAATTACCCTCTGAGGGTAATTGTTGGACTCAGGTGTCTTATGGAAAAGTACACACTTCATTACGATCTGACAGTGGTCAAGGCAGATGTGAGGCGGCTTGGTGCCAAGGCTTTCACACGTGCGGCAAAGAAAACCGGCGAGGCTCTCGACCTTGATCTCACTGAGATGCAAGCGGTCGTCTTCGAACTGCAAAACAGGATGTTGTACCAGTCGATGACCACTTATGCCGATCACCGCGTCTGGCATGACGTCTACCACATCCATTCACACGGTCGGGAGATTTACATCAAGGTCACTTACTGCTCCGGTAGTAACCCACCGGTGATCTCCTTCAAAGGGATGAACCCATGAACACCCAACACTGCTATATCTGTGGCGCCCCCGACGCCATGACACGCTTTGAAGGCCGCAGCGAAACCCTGTGCATCAAAGGTATGGAGCGGCGCATTGATGATCTGTCGGGCTGGGAATGCCAGGTGTGCGAGGACGGCATGTATGACCCCGATAGCTGCGAACGCCATGCCAAGGCAGGTGATGATCTGCTCCACGCCGCACGACGGATGATGGGCGCCGAACTGAAGCGCATCCGCCGCAAACTGCACCTCACGCAAAAACAAACCGTGGAGTTGCTATCCGGTGGCGGGCACAACGCATTCTCACGCTACGAACGCGGCGAAATAGCACCGCCCAAGCCGTTGATGGTGCTGATGCGCCTGCTGGATCGTTACCCCTACTTGCTCACCGATGCCAAAGAACTGGCCGAAGGCGCAGACCTGCGCAACGCCTTCACCTACACCCTCAACAACGAAACGCAAGACGCCCTCAAAGCGTCCTAGACAAGCAAAAATAAACCCGGCACCAGGCCGGGTTTATCGCTTCAAACGTCGATCAATGCAAAATCTGGCTCAAGAACAACTTGGTCCGATCATTCTGCGGGTTGTCGAAGAAGTCATTCGGCGCCGCCTGCTCGACGATTTCGCCCTTGTCCATGAAGATCACGCGGTTGGCCACGGTGCGGGCAAAGCCCATTTCGTGGGTCACGCACAACATGGTCATGCCGTCTTCGGCCAGGCCGATCATGGTGTCGAGTACTTCCTTGACCATTTCCGGGTCCAGCGCCGAGGTCGGTTCGTCGAACAGCATGATTTTCGGCTTCATGCACAGGGCACGCGCGATGGCCACGCGCTGTTGCTGGCCGCCGGACAGTTGCCCCGGGAACTTGTGGGCCTGCTCCGGGATGCGCACACGCTCCAAGTAATGCATGGCGATTTCTTCGGCCTTGCGCTTGGGCATCTTGCGCACCCACATCGGCGCCAGCGTGCAGTTTTGCAGGATGGTCAGGTGCGGGAACAGGTTGAAGTGCTGGAACACCATGCCGACTTCACGGCGGATCGCTTCGATCTGCTTGAGGTCGTTGGTCAGTTCCACGCCATCGACCACGATGCGGCCTTGCTGGTGCTCTTCCAAGCGGTTGAGGCAGCGGATGGTGGTGGACTTGCCCGAACCCGACGGGCCGCACAGCACGATACGCTCGCCCTGCTTGACGTTGAGGTTGATGTCTTTCAACACGTGGAACTGGCCGTACCACTTGTTGACGCCCTGCATCTGGATAATGCCTTCAGGGCTCACAGGCTGTTTGATCGCTTCGCTCATAACAACAACTCCTAACGCTTGTGGCCTGTGTCGAGCTTGTGTTCCAAATGAATGGAATAGCGCGACATACCAAAACAGAAAATCCAGAACACCAGGGCGGCGAACACGTAGCCTTCAGTGGCCATGCCCAACCATTTCGGGTCGGCGGCGGCTTGTTTGACGCTGTTGAGCAGGTCGAACAGGCCGATGATGATCACAAGGCTGGTGTCCTTGAACAGCGCAATAAACGTGTTGACGATGCCCGGGATCACCAGCTTCAAGGCTTGCGGCAGAATCACCAGGCCCATGCTGCGCCAGTAACCCAAGCCCATCGCCGCGGCCGCTTCGTACTGCCCCTTGGGAATCGCCTGCAAGCCACCGCGCACCACTTCAGCCACGTAGGCCGACTGGAACAGGATCACGCCGATCAACGCGCGCAGCAGTTTGTCGATGCCCATGCCTTCGGGCAGGAACAACGGCAGCATCACCGACGACATGAACAGCACGGTGATCAACGGCACGCCGCGCCAGAATTCGATGAAGGTCACGCAGACCACTCGAATCGCCGGCATGTTCGAGCGCCGCCCCAACGCCAGCACAATGCCCAACGGCAACGCGCCGGCAATGCCGACCGTGGCGATGACCAGGGTCAGCATCAGGCCGCCCCATTGGCTGGTGGCCACGTTGGTCAGGCCGAAGATGCCGCCGTGCAGCAGGAAGTAGGCAATGATCGGGTACAGCACCAGAAAGCTCAGGCCGTAGATCGCCTTGCGTTGAAAACGCGAGATGAACAACGGCGCCACGCCGACGATGGCCAGCCACACGGTCAGGTCCACGCGCCAGCGCAGATCGCCCGGGTAGTAGCCGTACATGAACTGCCCGAAGCGCTGTTGGATAAACACCCAGCAGGCGCCCTCTTTGGTGCAATCAGCGCGTGTGGTCCCGACCCAGTTGGCGTCGAGGATGGCCCAGTGCAGGATCGGCGGCACAATCAGGTAGATCAGGTAAAACGCCAACAGCGTCAGCAGGGTGTTGAGCCAGCTGGAAAACAGGTTGGCGCGCATCCATGCGATCGGCCCGAAGACTTTGCTCGGCGGTGGCATATCAGGTTTGAACGTATGCGAACTCATGTGTGTTTCCTCACCGCTCGATCAGCGCAATGCGCTTGTTGTACCAATTCATCAGCAGGGAAATGCTGATGCTGATCGCCAGGTACACGCTCATGGTGATGGCAATAACCTCGATCGCCTGCCCGGTCTGGTTGAGCACCGTACCGGCAAACAGCGACACCATTTCCGGGTAACCGATACCGGCGGCCAACGACGAGTTTTTCGCCAGGTTCAGGTATTGGCTGGTCAGCGGCGGAATGATCACCCGCAGGGCCTGCGGGATGATGACCTTGCGCAGCGTCGGCCCAGGGCGCAGGCCCAGGGAGCGCGCGGCTTCGGTCTGGCCGTGGCTGACGGACTTGATGCCCGAACGCACGATCTCGGCAATAAACGCTGCCGTATAGACAGTAAGCGCGAGGGTCAACGCCAGCAGTTCAGGGATCAATACCCAGCCGCCGACAAAGTTGAAACCTTGCAGCTTGGGCATTTCCCAGTGCAGCGGCGCGCCGAACATCAAGGCGCACAACGCCGGGATCACGATGAGCAATGCCAGGCCAGCCCAGAACTTGTGGAACGGCACCCCGGTCGCTTCAAAGCGCTTGTTGGCCCAACGCGTCATCAGCACGATTGCCACGATGGCGATGACCACACTGACCACAAACGGCCAGAAGCCGTCAGCCGCCAATGCAGCCGGCATGTTCAGGCCACGGCTGCTGACAAAGAACGTGTCACCGAAATTATGGCTGGCACGCGGCCCCGGCATGGTCAGGAACACCGCGAAATACCAGAACAGAATCTGCAGCAGCGGCGGAATGTTGCGGAACACCTCCACATACACCGTCGCCAGTTTGTTGATCATCCAGTTCGGCGACAGACGCGCCACACCGATGACGAAACCCAGCAGCGTCGCCAGGACCACGCCGATCACGGTCACCAGCAAGGTGTTGAGCAGGCCGATCACAAAGACGCGGGCGTAGGTGTCCGATTCGGTGTAGTCGATCAGGTGCTGAGCAATGCCGAAGCCGGCACTGCGTTCAAGAAAGTCGAAACCCGAGGTAATGCCCCGGTGCTGAAGGTTGGTTTGCGTATTGTTGAAGAGGTACCAGCCCAGCGAGACCACCGCCACAATCGTGATGATCTGGAAGAGCCACGCACGCACTTTGGGATCGCTGAAGCTGAGCTTCTGCTTTGGTGCGCCGATTTGATTTTGCATGAAGTGCCCCGGAAATAATGGAACAGAACATCACCCGGCGGTTGGCCCACCGGGTGATAGAACCATCAGCGATCAGCGCACAGGTGGTGCGTATTGAATGCCGCCGTTGTTCCACAGCGCGTTCAGGCCACGGTCGATTTCCAGCGGGGTGCTCTTGCCCAGGTTGCGCTCGAACACTTCACCGTAGTTACCGACTTGCTTGACGATCTGTACAACCCAGTCTTTTTTCACTTTCAGGTCTTTGCCGTACTCGCCGTCAGCACCGAGCAGACGCGCAACATCCGGGTTCTTGGTGGACTTGGCTTCAGCTTCAACGTTTTTCGAGGTGATACCGGCTTCTTCAGCGTTGAGCATGGCGTAGCCAACCCAGCGCACGATGGCCAGCCACTCGTCGTCGCCGTTACGCACGACTGGGCCCAGTGGTTCTTTGGAAATGGTTTCCGGCAGCACCACGTAGTCTTTCGGCGAGGCCAACTTGCTGCGCTGGGCGAACAGTTGGGACTTGTCGGAGGTCAGCACGTCGCAACGGCCCGACTCCAGCGACTTGGCGCTTTCATCAGAGGTGTCGAAGGTGATCGGGGTGTATTTGAGGTTGTTGGCGCGGAAGAAGTCAGAGACGTTCAACTCAGTGGTGGTACCGGCCTGGATGCAGATGGTTGCACCGTCCAGTTCCTTAGCACTTTTTACGCCCAGTTTGTTGTTAACCAGGAAGCCAATGCCGTCGTAGTAGGTAATGAAGCCTGGGAATTTCAGGCCCATGCCCGAATCGCGAGAGCTGGTCATGGTGGTGTTACGCGACAGGATGTCGACTTCGCCGGATTGAAGCGCGGTGAAACGCTCCTTGGCATTCAACTGGCTGAACTTGACCTTGGTCGCATCACCGAAAACGGCAGCGGCCACAGCGCGGCAAACGTCAGCATCGATCCCAAGGATCTTGCCGCTGGCATCCGGCACCGAGAAACCCGGCAGGCCGTCACTCACGCCACATTGCACGAAGCCTTTCTTCTGCACGGCGTCCAGGGTGGCGCCGGCTTGGGCAAAACCACTGACACCCAGTACAGCGGCCGCGGTCACAATGGCCAGGGTGGATTTCAATACCTTCATTCAAACCTCCAGTTTTGCTCTTGTTGTGTCGGAGCTCCAACCTCAGCGCACCCTTATGAGGCGATATCAACCCGTGTTGGCTTTTTTTGGGGTCAAGCGGCATGAAGTTGTCGCGGTAATTCCAGTGGCTATCCCACAAGCGGCAGTCACTGATAGTGTTACCGTCATGGGATAGTTCTGACATCGACCTACACATAGCAAGGCCCGTACCAGAGTGATGGCTGAGCCGTTTCAGCCCATGGTCAATAGAAAAACTTTCACCCTTGCGACATTCTCTTAACAGATCAACCTGTCGCGCACCGTTCCGACGCACCCTATCGGAGCGCACGCACATATATGGAGCAGACATGACCGAACCCTTGATTCTTCAGCCCGCCAAGCCCGCAGACGCCTGCGTCATCTGGTTGCATGGCCTGGGTGCCGATCGCTACGACTTCCTGCCGGTGGCCGAGGCGCTACAGGAAACCTTGCAGTCCACACGCTTTGTATTGCCCCAGGCGCCGACGCGTCCGGTGACCATCAATGGCGGTTACGAGATGCCCAGCTGGTACGACATCAAGGCCATGAGCCCGGCCCGCTCGATCAGCCTGGAAGAGCTGGAAGTGTCCGCCAAAATGCTCACGGACTTGATCGAGGAGCAGAAGAGAACCGGAATAGACGCCTCGCGGATTTTCCTCGCCGGATTTTCCCAAGGTGGCGCCGTGGTCTTCCACACCGCCTTCCTGAAATGGCAGGGACCACTGGGTGGCGTTATCGCCCTCTCCACCTATGCGCCGACCTTCGGTGACGAGCTGGAAATTTCCGCCAGCCAGCAGCGTATTCCGACCTTGTGCCTGCACGGCCAGTACGATGACGTGGTGCAGAACGCCATGGGCCGCAGCGCCTACGAGCATTTGAAGAGCCGTGGTGTCACCGTGACATGGCAGGAATACCCAATGGGCCACGAAGTGTTACCTGAAGAGATACGCGATATCGGCACCTGGTTGAGCGCCCGGCTGGGCTGAAATCCATACATTATGTAGCCGTATGACCAACGCACTACGCCGCGCCCGATTCTTGCATTACACTGGCCGGCGTACATTCCTTAACCAATTAATGAGATCACCGTGCTCAAAGCACTTAAGAAGATGTTCGGCAAAAGCGAGGCTGAGCCGCTCGCGCCTGTTCCCAGTGCTCCTGCCCCCAAGCCCGGCAACCGCAACGACGGTCAACAGCCAGAACGGACCGCACCTGTCGCCGCGCCGAAGAAGCCACCGGTGACACCGACTGAACCGGTAAAAGCCGCTGAAGCCGAGCCTGCACCTGCGCCCAAAGCACCGCGCCGCGAACGTGCACCCAAACCGCCCGTGACGCCATGGAAGCTCGAAGACTTCGCCGTCGAGCCCCTGGAAGGTAAAACCCGCTTCCACGATTTCAAGCTGGCCCCGGAACTGATGCACGCCATCCAGGACCTGGGTTTCCCGTACTGCACACCGATCCAGGCGCAAGTGCTGGGCTTCACCCTGGCGGGCAAAGACGCCATTGGCCGCGCCCAAACCGGCACCGGCAAGACCGCCGCGTTCCTGATCTCGATCATCACCCAGTTGCTGCAGACGCCGCCGCCCAAAGAGCGCTACATGGGTGAGCCGCGCGCACTGATCATCGCCCCGACCCGCGAACTGGTGGTGCAGATCGCCAAGGACGCCGCCGACCTGACCAAGTACACCGGCCTCAACGTCATGACGTTCGTGGGCGGCATGGACTTCGACAAGCAGCTCAAACACCTTGAAGCCCGTCACTGCGACATCCTGGTCGCCACCCCTGGCCGCCTGCTCGACTTCAACCAGCGCGGCGACGTGCACCTGGACATGGTCGAAGTGATGGTGCTGGACGAAGCCGACCGCATGCTCGACATGGGCTTCATCCCGCAAGTACGCCAGATCATTCGCCAGACCCCGCCGAAAAACGAGCGCCAGACCCTGCTGTTCTCCGCGACCTTTACCGAAGACGTGAT
Organism: Pseudomonas sp. ArH3a; assembly: GCF_022648765.1. Taxonomy (NCBI): domain Bacteria; kingdom Pseudomonadati; phylum Pseudomonadota; class Gammaproteobacteria; order Pseudomonadales; family Pseudomonadaceae; genus Pseudomonas; species Pseudomonas sp. ArH3a. The sequence goes on along the minus strand of NZ_CP080330.1, from coordinate 1,470,793 downwards.
GAACCTCGCCAAGCAGTGGACCACCGACCCGTCCATCGTCGAGATCGAAGCGCTGAACGTCGCCAGCGAAAACGTCGAACAGCACATCTACGCCGTGGCCGGTGCCGACAAGTACAAGCTGCTTTACAACCTGATCAACGACAACGGTTGGGAGCGCGTCATGGTGTTTGCCAACCGCAAGGACGAAGTGCGCCGCATCGAAGAACGCCTGGTGCGTGATGGCGTCAACGCCGCGCAACTGTCGGGCGATGTGCCGCAGCACAAGCGCATCAAGACCCTGGAAGGCTTTCGCGAAGGCAAGATTCGCGTGCTGGTGGCCACCGACGTGGCCGGGCGCGGGATTCACATCGACGGCATCAGCCACGTGATCAACTTCACCCTGCCGGAAGTGCCGGACGACTACGTGCACCGCATTGGCCGTACCGGCCGTGCAGGCGCTGCGGGTGTGTCGATCAGCTTTGCCGGTGAAGATGACTCGTACCAGTTGCCGTCCATCGAGACGTTGCTGGGCCGCAAGATCAGCTGCGAAACGCCGCCGACGCACTTGCTGCGGGCTGTGGAGCGCAAGCGCCCTTAAGGCTCAAATGCGGTAAAAAATGTGGGAGCTGACCAGCGCCCACATTTGGTTTTGCATCAGGCTTATTTCCAGCGATCCGCCGCCGCGTGATCGCTGCCCCGCCCTTCCACCCAGCGCGGGCCTTCCGGGGTGTTTTCTTTCTTCCAGAACGGCGCGCGGGTCTTCAGGTAGTCCATCACAAATGCGCAGGCATCAAACGCGGCCTGGCGATGCGCACTGGCGGCGGCCACGAACACAATCGGCTCGCCCGGCTCAAGTGCGCCGATACGGTGCAGCACTTCCAGCTTGAGCAACGGCCAGCGTTGCTCGGCCTCCACGGCGATCTTAGCCAGGGCTTTTTCGGTCATGCCGGGGTAGTGCTCAAGGAACATCCCCGACACATCGCGCCCATCATTGAAGTCGCGCACATAGCCGACAAAACTCACCACCGCGCCCACGCCAACATTCGCCGCGTGCATCGCGTTGACCTCGAAGCCTGGATCAAATGCCTCGGCCTGTACGCGAATCGCCATGATCAGCCTCCGGTCACGGGCGGAAAAAACGCGACTTCATCGCCTGCTTGCACCGGTTCATCGAGGCCACACAGCTCCTCGTTGCGCGCGCACATCAAGCTGGGTTCGTTGAGCACTGCAAACTCAGGGTCTGCCGCCAGCGCCTGGCGCACCGCATCAACCGTGGCGAAATCACCTTCCATCTCCAGCGAGTCAAAGCCGACCGCCTCGGCGTAGCGCGCAAAAAACAATACGTTGATGCTCATGCCTGGTCCGCCTTGAAATGCCCGCTTTTGCCGCCGAGCTTTTCCAGCAGGCGAATACTTTCGATGGTCATGCCACGGTCCACGGCCTTGCACATGTCGTAGATCGTCAGCGCCGCGACGCTGGCGGCGGTGAGGGCTTCCATCTCCACGCCGGTCTGGCCGCTGAGTTTGCAGCGCGCGAGGATATGCACAGCGTCCACACCATCGGCGCGCAGCTCGACCTTGACGCCGGTGAGCATCAGCGGGTGGCACAGCGGGATCAGGTCACTGGTTTTCTTGGCCGCCTGGATCCCGGCAATACGGGCCACGGCAAATACGTCGCCCTTGGGGTGGGCGCCGTCGACAATCATTTTCAGGGTGTCGGGCAGCATGCGCACCCGCGCTTCGGCCACGGCTTCGCGGAACGTCACGGCTTTGTCGGTGACGTCGACCATATGGGCGCGACCTTGGGAATCGAGATGAGTCAGCACAGGGATACTCCTGATCAGGAGCGGCAATTGTAAACCCGTGGGTCAATTTTGCGCAGGCTGTTTATCCCATGAATAAAGGGGCGTAGTGCGCCCTTTATAGCATCGGTATCTACACATCTTTTTTTCGGGTTGAGTTCTTTGGTTTTCGCGGGGGCGCTGGGTACATATCCGTTATTTGGGTAACGGCTGCTATTGGTTCCGCCCTTACGGCGGGTCACTTTTGGAAAAGAGCCCCAAAAGTAACCAAAAGGGCTCTTGCCCCACCACTCGGCACCTCGCTCACGCTTCGGTGTGCCCTTGTAAGATGATTTTCATCTGCTTCAGACCGTTATGCCCTCGGATTTCGAGATCGTGAGTGAGCGTGGGTCGAAGCAGATTCCTTCCTAAACTAGTCCGAACGGTTGCCAGGGCGCGAAGCCCGATTCTGCAAGGTTGGACGTGAGGAAAACACCATGGACCATGACTCTGCGTTTGTCGGAATTGATGTTTCCAAAAACAAGCTCGACTCATTTGTCAGCACCACTGGCCAAGTCGAACAGTTTTTCAATACTCAAGAAGATATCCAGCGTTTAGCTAAACATCTCAAGGCTCAGGAGCCGGTTTTGGTGGTGTTGGAAGCAACTGGGGGATATGAGCGGCTTGCGGCTGCGGAGCTTTGCGCTGCGGGACTGCCAGTCGTTGTCGTCAACCCCCGCCAGGTGCGTGATTTCGCCAAAGCTACCGGTCGGTTGGCTAAAACCGATGCTCTGGATGCCCAGGTGATTGCGGAGTTTGCCCAGGCGGTCAAACCCGAGATTCGAGAGATGCCAGATGAACACACTCGTGAGCTGGCAGATCTACTCACTCGACGCCGCCAACTCATCGACATGATCGTGGCGGAGGAGTCTCGGCTGAAGCAGGCGGTATTCAAGGCACTTCGAAGAGACATCAAGGCACATATCACCTGGCTTCAAAAGCGGCTTAAAAGCACAGACGATGACTTGCACGAAGCCATCAAGGCTTCCCCGGTCTGGAAGGCCAATTATGATTTGCTACGCGAGGTCGCTGGTGTTGGCAACGTGCTCGCACTTTCGCTGCTGGCGATGGTTCCGGAGCTGGGCAAGGTTAATCGCAAACAAGTGGCTGCCTTGGTTGGTGTGGCGCCTTTTAACTGCGATAGCGGCCTCTACAAAGGGCGTAGACGGATATGGGGTGGTCGAGCTGAGGTTCGAAGTGTGCTTTACATGGCCGTCTTGTCCTCGAAGAGCCATAACCCGGTGATCGAGAGGTTCTACAACCATCTGCTTGCTGCAGGAAAGACGAAGAAAGTAGCGCTGGTTGCATGCATGAGAAAGCTGCTGACGATCTTGAATGCGATGGTGCGCGATCAAAAGCATTTCGCTGAAATGGCTTGAATTTCGACACGGTTGCTCACTCCGGCTTGAATCCGGGGGCCGCCGCCATGGGCCATCCTTGGCCCATCGCGGCTAAACCGGCGTCCTGCCGGTTTACCCCCGCTCCAAAGCCTGCGTTCGGCCAGCGTGGTTTAACGGGGCGCCTAAGATCAAGATCAAAAGCAAGAGCACGGCGGCCTGACAGCCGACCTGATCTCTGAAACTGAACTCAATCTAATGTGGGAGCTGGCTTGCCTGCGATGGCATCAACTGGTTATGCCTGATACACCGAGGTGTCTGCATCGCAGGCAAGCCAGCTCCCACAGAAAAGCAGAGCACTGCGGTCTGGCAGTCGAACTCGGTCAAAATTGTGGGAGCGGGCTTGCTTGCGAAGGCGGTGTGGCAGTTACACATGAGCTGACTGACACACCGCCTTCGCGAGCAAGCCCGCTCCCACATTGGGATCTCATTACATCAGCTAGATAGGGTGGTGCTCTGCTTCTGCTCTGCTTTTGCCTTGCTTTTGCTTCTACCACTCAGGTCGGCTACTAGGCCGCCGTGCTCTTGCTTTTGATCTTGATCTTGATCTGAGGCGCCCCGTTAAACCACGATGGCCGAACGCAGGCTTGAATCCGTGGGTAACCCGGCAGGACGCCGGGTTAGCCGCGCTGGGCCAAGGATGGCCCATCGCGGCGGCCCACGGATTCAAGCCGGAGTGAGGGCATGCCGAGCCTAGGCGAGGCACCGAGTGGTGGGGCAAGAGCCCTTTTGGTTACTTTTGGGGCTCTTTTCCAAAAGTGACCCGCCGTAAGGGCGGAACCAATAGCCGCCGTTACCGCAGCAACGGATATGTACTCAATCTACCTACCCCCCCACAGGCTTAAAGCTACACAAAGAGTTGCGTAAATACCTATGCCCTTTATAACAACAGCGCCAGGATTAGAAGCGGAAGGTAAACCCGGCATTGATCCCGTTGTTGTTACCCCGGTTGGAGAGCAAACCGCTGTAGCTCAAGGACACCAGCGTGTCTTTGGTCAAGGCCATTTCCGCGCTGGCCTTGATCACCGCACCGTCACGCGCCACGGGCACGCTGTTGACGGCAAAGGCGGTGTCGCTACCGGCGAACTTCAGCGAAGCGTCACGATCGGTGTCGCCAAACTGATGCTCCCAGCCCAGCTCACCGCGCAACGTGACCGCCGAGGTCGAGCTGACCGGCACTTGGGTATGCGCGCGCAAGCCCAAGGTCGAGAGCGTGGCGTCCTGGCTTTGCTTGCTGGCATGCAAGGCGGCGGCGCCGCCTTTCTCCTTGAACGAATCGCTCTGGTAGTTCAGGTACGTGAGGTTGGCGAAGGGTTCGAACAGGTTCCACTGGGTGTAACCGATCTCGGCAAACACTTGATCGGTGCGCGCGCTGTAGTCGGCTTTGTCGTAGTCCGACTGGTTGGCGTAAGCCACGCGCCGCGAGCTGTCGATGCGGTGCCAAGTGGTGGCGCCGCCCAGGCGCAAGGCAATCGCGTCGAAACGCTTACCGCCGTAAACAGACAGATGATAGTTGTCGCTATCGGCCGAGGCGAAAGCGTCTCCGTTGAGGTGGCTTTGGGTGTAACCGGTAGCCGCGCCCACACGCCAACCGTCGCCGACCTCGGTGTCCAGGCCCAGCAGCACACCGCTGGTGGACGAGGAATAACCGCTGGCGTTGTTGTCACCACTGACGTTATTGCGACCGCCCAGTAACTGCACCCAACCACCGTTGTCGCGGGTCTCGATTTGCGCGCTGGAATCCAGCGCCTGTGCCTGTTGCAGGCGGCTGTTGACCGCTTCACGGATGTAGCGACTGTCAGCCATTTGCGCCGCCGCCACGTCCGAGTGCAATTGCCCCGAGAGTTGCTTGAACGCCTCCCGCGCCTGGACGGCCGAGTCCGACGCCAGAAGGCTTTCATACACCGGGCTGCCGCTGCCTAACGCCTCGGCGGCCGTCGCCACGGCACGTTCGTTGCGGGTTTGCGCAATGCTGGCAAAGGTCGTCTGGTTGCGCTCCACCGCCAGGCTCAGTTGATTCGGCTGGTAGTTCAGTTGGGCGCCGATAAACAGGTAGTTGGGCGTGATCGCCGTAAACTGCCCATTGATGCCCTGGCTGGCGCTGAGGATATTGAACGGCTGACCCAGCAAGCTACGGGCTTCAGTGGCGGACAACAGGTTGGGGCTGTTTTCCAGGGAAACGGTCACTACACCGCCGTTGAGGGTGGCGACGCCGCTGCTCTGGATCTGGTCGCTTTGCCCGTTGGGGCCAACTTCCACGGCATACACAGAGCCCGGGTTGAAGGTCACGTCGCCGGTGTGCAGAGTGCCGATCGAGTGCCCCGGTGCCACGCGGCCACCGGTGTTGACCGTCAACGCACCCACCGTGCCGTTGCCGGCCAGCGTGCCGCCCAGCGTGGTCATCACGCCGTTGTCGGCATTGCGTGTGCCTACGGCGCTGCCATCCACGGTCACGGCAGAGGTCAGCGAACCATCTACCGACAGCTTGCCACCGCGCACCCAAGTGCTGCCCGAGTAGGTGTTCTGGCCTTCCAGCACCAGTTCGCCGTCGCCGGACTTGGCCAGGCTGCCGACGTAGGTGGTGCCGGTGAGCAAATCCTTGCCGCGTGCCAGCGTCGCCTGTTCCCGGGCGTGGCCGATGTCGTATTCAAACTGATCATCCGCCGAAGCATTGGCCGGCAAGCCGTTCAGCCAGCCTTTTTGCTGCTGGGTGGCCGCCCAGGTGGCCTGCTCGGTGGCGTCCTCTACACGGAGGGCGCGAATGGCTTCGTCGGAAATCGGGTTGGCCCAAATATCGCGTGTGGCGGAGGGCAAAGCCACTGCCACCGAGCCGAGAAACTGCCCTGGCCCCTGCATGGCTTTTTGCAGGTTGGGCAAGCCCCAACCGCTGACCACGCCCGGCACTTGCGGCGTGCCTGGCGCGGCATCGTGCACCGGTTGCAGGTTGTCGTAGGTGCGGCCACCGGTCAGGGTGCCCACCGGCGTGTCCGGCCCATCCGGCGTTTGCAGGCTGGAGGTGGTCAGCAACACATCCCGAGCCTGGCTGGCGGTCATGTAGGGGAAGCGCTGAATCACCAGCGCCAAGGCCCCGGACACGCTCGGCGCGGCCGCGGAGGTGCCGTTGGCATTCGGGATGATTTCGCCTTCAGGCCCGGTCGACGGAATGCCCGAAACGCCCATCACACACCACCACTTCGAGGTGCCACAGCGGTTGTAGACCTGGGCGCTGGTCTCGTCGTAGCCGGTGATCGAGAGGAATTTGCCTTCGATATCCGGCTTGAAAAACGGCAGGTTGGCGTTGGTGTCCGGGTTGGCACCGTGGCTGTCGTTGCCCGCCGAAATGATCTGGATAAAGGTGTTTTGCCGTGCGGCGTCGGCCATGGCGTCCATCCAGGTTTTCTGCCCGGCGTGGGCCTTGTCCCAGAACGGGCGATAGGCCGCCTTCATATCGCGCACGTTGTCCGCCGCGCTGTCGCCGACATTGCCGAAGTGGTTTTCCACCTCGTTACGCGAGTTCTGCCCCCAACTCTGGTTGACGATCGACACGTTCTTCGCCGCCAGGGCGTTGTAGCTGGCCATGAACGCGTTGTAGTCCAGATCGTTGGAGCCTTGGAAGCGGTTGTCGTCGGTGCCGCCGGTATTGGCGACAAAAATATTCGCGTCAAACGCGATGCCGTGCATGCCGGTGCCATTGCGGCTGGCGCCCAGCACGCCGGACATTTCCGTACCGTGACCGTCGTTGATGGTCGGGTCGTACTCACCGGAAATACTGAAATGCTCGCCTTTTTGAAACTCCCCGTCCGGCGTGTCGTGGATGTAACGCGGATGGGTGGCGTAGTACTCGCCGGTGGACGTCACCGCCTGCACGCGATCCTGGCCCTGGGCATTTTTGCCCTGGAACTCGAAGTGTTCGGTGAGGATGCCCGAGTCCAGCACGCCCACGTTCACGCCCTTGCCGGTCATGCCCAAGGCATAGGCGTAATACGCGTTGGTGCGGTCCAGGCCGGAGTTGACCTGGGCTTCGGGGGTTTTCCAGGTTTGCGCGTTGGCGCTCCAGTCACGGGTGGCGGCGGCCCAGGACTGGCCGGCGTTGAGTTGCCCGTTGAGGTTGCTGCTGACGCCCGGCTCTACGTAGGTGTAGGGCTTGGCAGCCGGCAGGTTGGCGATGATGGCTTTGGAGAAGTCGAGAATATTAGTGGTGTAGCGGCCGTTGTTGCTGAAGAGCCGGCTGCGGTAGTAATCCAGCCGCGAGGCATAGTCCAGCGGCCGTTTGGTATCGCCAAGCATGGCGCCGATGGTCAGGTTTTCCGGCTGCAGCTCGTAGTTTTGCTTGAGGGCTGAATCGAACTTGCCCGATTGGGCGGCAAAGTCCTTGGCGGCGAGGTCGACGATATCGGCGTAGGCAAACCGCAGGTTCTTGTAGACATCGGTGTCGGGGCCAAACGATGCAACGGCTTTCCTGAACGCCGCATCCAACACTTGAGAGGTGTAGGGGCTGGCGTCATCGGCCATGGCCATCGGCCCCTGGCTTAGCCATAAAGCCAGCCCGAGTGCGATGGGCGTGAGGGGTATCGATTTGAAACCTGTAGCGCGCTTGCTTTTTTGAGACAAAGTGAAGCCATTACCTGCTACGTCCATTATTCCTTTCCCTTTGGATATGTGCGTCGTCAATGAGCGATGTATCGGGCTTTTTGTAATAGGCAGGGTCACGCGAAAAACCCATAGGTTTTTTAAAACATCGTCGAATCAATGAGGTGGTGTTCCGACGGGGTCACACAGCGTTCTTATTGTTTTTGCGGCGCGAAAAAATGTAACAAAATAATTACAAACCCCACAAGCACCCACGGCGCATTAACGAAGACAAATGTCGCGCACAACAAAAACCCCGGATTTCGCGAGAAATCCGGGGCGGTTCGTGGCATTTAGCCACCAACTGCGACATCAGTGTGTTTTACAGATGGGACTCGGCGTACTCGGCGAGTATCGAACGAGGTACCCCTTGCAGCGCGATATGCACGCCGTTGGGGAAGTCTTTGAAGCGTTCCGTCAGGTAAGTCAGCCCGGAGCTGGTCGCGGACAGGTAAGGGGTGTCGATCTGTGCCAGGTTGCCCAGGCACACCACTTTGGAACCGGCGCCGGCACGGGTGATGATGGTTTTCATCTGGTGCGGCGTGAGGTTCTGGCATTCATCGATCAAAATCAGGCTTTGCTGGAAGCTGCGACCTCGGATGTAGTTGAGGGATTTGAACTGCAACGGCACTTTGCTGAGGATGTAATCGACGCTGCCATGGGTGTTTTCATCATCCATGTGCAAGGCTTCGAGGTTGTCGGTGATCGCCCCCAGCCACGGCTCCATTTTTTCCGCTTCGGTGCCGGGCAGGAAGCCGATCTCCTGGTCCAGGCCCTGCACGCTGCGGGTGGCGATGATGCGGCGATAGCGCTTGGTCACCATGGTCTGTTCGATGGCAGCAGCCAGGGCGAGGATGGTTTTCCCTGAGCCTGCGGCGCCGGTCAGGTTAACCAAGTGAATATCCGGGTCGAGCAGCGCGTACAGCGCCAGGCTCTGATAGATGTCGCGCGGTTTCAGGCCCCAGGCTTCCTGGTGCAACAGGGGTTCCTGATGCAGGTCGAGGATCAGCAATTTGTCGACCTGGATCTCTTTGATCCAGCCCACAAACCCCTGTTCGTCGATGATGAATTCATTGATGTGCACGGCCGGCAGGTTGTCGATCAGTTGTACCTGGTGCCAGGTGCGGCCATGGTCCTGACGGGTTTCGACCTTGCTGACGAGGTCCCAGAAGGAACCGGTCACGGTGTGATAACCCCGCGACAGCATCGACACGTCGTCGACCAGTTGGTCGGTACTGTAGTCCTCGGCAGCGATCCCACACGCTCGTGCCTTGAGGCGCATATTGATGTCTTTGGTCACCAGCACCAGGCGCAGGTCCTTGTCACGCGCGTGCAGGTCGATCAATTGGTTGATGATTTTGTTGTCGTTCAGGTTTTCCGGCAGCAGGCTGTTGGGCTCGCTGCGCTTGCTCATCAGAATCGACAGCAAGCCCTTGGGCCCGCTTTTGCCACGCTGGATCGGCACGCCGACTTCAACGTCCTCAGGTGAAGCTTCACCCAGGGTCTTGTCGATCAGGCGGATGGCCTGGCGGCATTCGGCGGCAACGCTGTGGTGGCCGCTTTTGAGCTTATCGAGCTCCTCAAGCACGATCATCGGGATGGCGACGTGGTGTTCTTCGAAATTAAGCAGTGCGTTTGGATCGTGGATCAATACGTTGGTATCAAGCACATAAAGGATTGGCTGGTCGGAAGAAGGGTTACGTCCATGATCATCCATACTCGGTCACCTTTGTGGGAGCCAGTCGACGCAATACCTGGGCGGTGCTGCGCCTCGATTCGACCACCGACTGCACCGCAGTGACGTCAAGTGCAGTGCTCACATGAGGAGTCTTGGAAGACGCCACCTGTGTTGCAGGTTTCGGCGATCTGACTTCGTAATACCGCAAAAACCATGACAGGAAAAAGCACTTTGACGCTTTTTTGAAGTTTATTTTTCAGGATGACGAATAGCACTAGCCGAGTGCCAGCCACCCCGTTAAAGTCGGAAGTCCGCCTGCATCGAAATGTCGCACAAAATCACCCCCGAAACGCCTCATCCCCAACAGGGCCGGGCATTTGCGCTTTTTCAGCGAAACGCCTCCCGGCAGTCCTGCCAACCCAGCCCACTTTGCGCCGTTGCCTGCAGCAACATCGGTAATGCGACCCGCGCCTTGTCCTGGGTGTCGTGAAACACAATCACACCTTTGCGCCACAACAGCATCAGTGTCAGCACCCGCTGCGCCGACTCATCAGCCTTGAGTTTGCCGGGCTCGTCCTGGGAGTCGATGTCCCATAGCGCTACCTGCAAACCTTGCGACTGGAAGAAGCCCTGGCTGTCGGCGCGACGCTGGCCGTATGGCGGGCGAAACAGCGGCACGTAGTTTTCCGGCATCAGGTTCTGCGCCAGCGCGGCACTGCGGGTGATCGAGCTTTGCCAGTCGACCCAATGGCTGTGGGAACGGTATTGCCAACCTTGGGTGCCCACGCACTGGCCTTGGTAGAGCGCCTGCACATCGGCGGCGGAACTTCGTTCTACGCGGGTTTGCAGGCTGCTGCCGAGGGCGAAGAAGGTGGCGTTCATCTTCTGCTTGCGCAGGTAGTCGGTGAGCCAGTCGGTATGGCCGCTGACCGGCGCGGGGCCGCCGTCGAACGTGAGCAGGAACAGGCGGTCGTTGAATTCGTCGCCATTGCGTTCGTGGTCGCCGAAACGGGCGATTTCGCTGCTGATCTGTGGGAACAGTGCGGCTTTGCGCAGGAGTTCGTCCAAGTAGCGTTCGTGGAAGTTATGGCTGGGGCCAGCCCAGCCTATGTAGAAAGAGTTGTCGCTGACCTGGAATTTGCCGGCTTGCTCGCGCAGGTCGTCCATGCTTTCGACCAGGTAGCAGAATGAGGCGTCTTCTTCGCAGCTTTGCTGGGCGAAGGTGTAGTTTTCCAGCAGGCGCTGCCAGAGCTGGCGACGCAGGTCGTCGATGGCCGCCAGGTTGATGATCTTCAGGCCCAGGCGTTGCTTGAGTGCGGCTTCGTCCTGGGCTTCGCTGGCGATCAAGCTGTGGGCGAACATCAGGATTTCGGCGCGTGAGGCGACGTCGAACAGCGCGGGGCTGCTGAGTTTTTCTGGCCAGGTGGTGCGGTCCAGGCTGGCTACATCAACCGGCGCCGCGTTGGCGGTCAGGCATAACAGGCAAGCAGATAATAAAAGCGCGATTCGCACCTAGGGTCTCCCTCTCCAGAGTCACCGCCCATCATAGCGGATCGCGCCTATCGCCATCATAGGTGGAGTCAAACCGCCCCAACCCCTAGAATCCCGCCCACGCTACACGCCACGATTACAGGAGCCAACCTCATGCTGATGGTGATTTCCCCCGCCAAAACCCTCGACTTCGAGTCCAAGCCGGTAACCCCGCGCTTCACCCAGCCGCAGTACCTCGACCACTCCCAGGAGCTGATCGAACAACTGCGTGAACTGAGCCCAGCCCAAATCAGCGACCTGATGCACGTCTCCGACAAGATCGGCGGCCTCAACGCCGCGCGCTTCGGCAGCTGGAACCCCGCTTTCACACCGGAGAACGCCAAGCAGGCCCTGCTGGCCTTCAAGGGTGACGTCTACACCGGCCTCAACGCCGAAACCTTCAGTCACGCCGACTTCACCTACGCCCAGGACCACCTGCGCATGCTCTCCGGCCTGTACGGCCTGCTGCGCCCGCTGGACCTGATGATGCCGTACCGCCTCGAGATGGGCACCAAACTGCCCAATGCCCGTGGCAAAGACCTCTACGCCTTCTGGGGCACTCGCATCAGCGAGTGGCTCAACGAAGCCCTCGCCGAACAAGGCGATGACGTACTGCTCAACCTGGCCTCCAACGAGTACTTCTCGGCAGTCAAACGCACGGCCCTGAACGCGCGGATCATCAACACCGAGTTCAAAGACCTGAAGAACGGCCAGTACAAGATCATCAGCTTCTACGCCAAGAAAGCGCGGGGCATGATGAGCCGCTTTGTGATCGAAGAGCGCATCAACGACCCAGCCAAGCTCAAGCAGTTCGATGTGCAGGGTTATCGCTTCAATGCCGAGCAGTCCAAGCCGGATAACCTGGTGTTCCTACGCGATCACGCGCCGGAATAAGGCCCTGCACCCGCCTCACAGACGCTAAAAAACCAATGTGGGAGCTAGCTTGCCTGCGATTACGGTGTTTCAGTCAGAGATAAGTCGACTGATACTCCGTCATCGCAGGCAAGCCAGCTCCCACATTTTCGTTCGCATTCGATAACTGTAATCGTCATTTATTTGGCGCCAAAAAACATACTGGCGAATTCCTAACGAATCTTTCACTCGACATTTCTCTTTTTTTTTCGTAGTGGCACCCATTTTTTAAAACACTGGTGGCACAAAACTATCCCGTCGCACCAACTCCCTATAACTACTGGCCCAAATAGCAAGTGCTATCAGTATAGTACCAGTGCCATCTTTTCTAATATTTCAAGAAATTTCCGGAAACAGGATGAGCGGCTAGGAACTTCACCCCAAAGCACTGCTCATACCACCGGTAACGAAATTCTCTGTTGCTGTAAGAGATGACTTACATGACCGACCAACGGAAGTAGCAAAGTTGTCATATTGAACTTTGACTCAGGAGTCATATTACCAACCGATTAGTTAATAGCGGCGATAAGGATGAATCGCCAGCAACTACAAGGCCAAGGCTCAGCTTCCCCTAATGGGTCAGCGATATAACCCAAGGCATTGATACTTAAAGGCTAATTGCCTCAATCTATGCCCTGCGGCGCTGGCGCCAAGCCCTTCCCCCAGGAAGGCTGGCTGCATTTCAGGGCAAGTGCCAATAACAAGGCCACGTTTCGCACAACTTGAGTGCACTCGTTAGTCACTCGTTATTTAACATGCCTGCACACGGTAAGTCGGCGTCTATTCGCCCAACTTTCGCGGCATCAGTGACGCTTGCAAACATGAACTCCAGCCATCTAATTGGCATGATTAATATCGTCTTCAATGACAAAGAGGTAAATGCGATGCGCATCAGCATATTTGGTCTCGGTTACGTTGGCGCAGTCTGTGCCGGTTGCCTGTCTGCCCGTGGCCATGAAGTGGTCGGCGTAGACATCTCCAAGGAAAAGATTGACCTGATCAATGCGGGCAAATCGCCAATCGTTGAACCGGGTCTGGGTGAACTGTTGAGCCAGGGTATTGAAACCGGCCGACTGCGCGGCACGACCAACTTCGCCGAGGCCATCCGCGACACCGACCTGTCGATGATTTGCGTCGGTACGCCGAGCAAGAAAAACGGCGACCTGGAACTCAACTACATCGAATCGGTATGCCGCGAGATCGGTTTTGTCCTGCGTGACAAAGCCACCCGCCACACCATCGTAGTGCGCAGCACCGTGTTGCCAGGCACCGTGGCCAATGTGGTGATCCCGATCCTCGAAGACTGCTCCGGCAAGAAAGCCGGCGTCGACTTCGGCGTCGCGGTCAACCCGGAATTCCTGCGTGAATCCACCGCCATCGCCGACTACGACCTGCCACCGATGACCGTCATCGGCGAGTTCGACAAAGCCTCCGGTGATGTCTTGCAGTCGCTGTACGAAGAACTCGACGCACCGATCATCCGCAAGGACATCGCCGTTGCCGAAATGATCAAGTACACCTGCAACGTGTGGCACGCCACCAAAGTCACCTTCGCCAACGAAATCGGCAACATCGCCAAGGCCGTCGGCGTCGATGGTCGCGAAGTGATGGAAGTGGTCTGCCAGGATAAAACCCTCAACCTGTCGCAGTACTACATGCGCCCAGGCTTCGCGTTCGGCGGCTCGTGCCTGCCCAAAGACGTGCGTGCCCTGACCTACCGCGCAAGCACCTTGGACGTGGAAGCGCCGCTGCTCAACTCGCTGATGCGCAGCAACGAGTCCCAGGTGCAAAACGCCTTCGACATCGTCGCCGGCCACGACAAACGCAAAGTCGCCCTGTTGGGCCTGAGCTTCAAGGCCGGCACCGACGACCTGCGCGAAAGCCCATTGGTGGAGCTGGCGGAAATGCTGATCGGCAAGGGTTTCGACCTGAGCATCTACGACAGCAACGTCGAGTACGCCCGTGTCCACGGCGCGAACAAAGACTACATCGAAGGCAAGATCCCGCATGTGTCGTCCCTGCTCAACTCGGACTTCGATGATGTGATCAACAACTCCGACGTGATCATCCTCGGCAACCGCGATGAGAAGTTCCGTGCCCTGGCGCAGAACGCGCCGCACGGCAAGCAAGTCATCGACCTGGTGGGCTTCATGTCCAAGGCCACCAGTACGACAGGCCGCACCGAAGGCATTTGCTGGTAACAGCAACGGCAAGTTTCAGGCTGCAAGCGTACCCATCCCCAGCGCTTGCAGCCTGGAGCCTTCTTCACCTTCGGATGACGCTTATGTCCAAGTTAAAACACGTACTGCTCCAATCCGCCGGCTGGCTGTTCTTTCTGAGCCTGCTGATGGGACTCGCCCTGCTGTTACCGGCGAGTACGTTCGACTCCGAGTCGAAGAATTTTATTTTCCTGATTGGCGCCGTCGGTATCTGGCGCTACTCGATGGGTGCTACGCATTTCTTTCGCGGCATGCTGTTCCTGTACGTGGTCTACCCGCACCTGCGCCGTAAAGTGCGCAAGCTGGGCAAGTCGGCGGACCCCTCCCATGTGTTCCTGATGGTGACCAGTTTTCGTATTGACGCGCTGACCACCGCGCAGGTCTACAGCTCAGTGATCCGCGAGGCCATCGAATGCGGCTTCCCCACCACCGTGGTCTGCTCGCTGGTGGAAATGTCCGATGAGCTGCTGGTGAAAAGCCTGTGGGAACGCATGAACCCACCGGAACACGTGAAGCTCGATTTCGTGCGCATTGCCGGCACCGGTAAGCGCGACGGCCTGGCCTTTGGTTTCCGCGCCATCTCCCGCCACCTGCCGGATGACCGTGCCGTGGTTGCGGTGATCGATGGCGACACCGTGCTCGCCGAAGGCGTGGTGCGCAAGACCGTGCCGTGGTTCCAACTGTTCGGCAATGTCGGCGGCCTGACCACTAACGAGTTCTGCGAAGTGCGCGGCGGCTACATCATGAGCGAATGGCACAAGCTGCGCTTCGCCCAGCGTCACATCAACATGTGCTCCATGGCCCTGTCCAAACGCGTGCTGACCATGACCGGGCGCATGTCGGTGTTCCGTGCCAGCGTGGTCACCGACCCGGGCTTTATCGCCGATGTGGAAAGCGACTCGCTGCAACACTGGCGCCTGGGCCGCTTCAAGTTCTTGACCGGTGATGACAAGTCCAGCTGGTTCAGCCTGATGCGCCTGGGTTACGACACCTTCTACGTGCCGGATGCCGCGATCAATACCGTGGAACACCCACCGGAAAAGAGCTTTATAAAGGCAAGCCGCAAGCTGATGTTCCGCTGGTACGGCAACAACCTGCGTCAGAACTCCCGTGCCCTGGGCCTGGGTGTGCGCCGGCTCGGCCTGTTCACCAGCGTGGTGCTGTTCGATCAGCGCGTGTCGATGTGGACCTCGCTGCTCGGCCTGACCGTGGCCGTCATCGCCACCTTCAAATACGGCGGCGCGTTCATCCTCGCGTACCTGCTGTGGATCGGCATCACTCGCCTGATCCTGACCCTGCTGCTGTCGTGCTCCGGTCACAAGATCGGCCCGGCTTACCCGGTGATTCTCTATTACAACCAGATCATGGGCGCGCTGGTGAAGATCTACGTGTTCTTCCGCCTTGATCAACAGTCCTGGACTCGCCAGGACACCAAACTGACCCGCGATTTGGCCAGCTTTCAACGTTGGTTCAACACCTGGTCGTCTCGGACCATGACCTTCTCCGCCGGCAGCATTTTCGTCGCCGTGTTGCTGATGATGGTCTGACCCTGCCAAGCCTGAATTAACTAGGAACTAAAGCACCATGAATAGCCAAGTAAACGCCAACGTTGTCCACGAATCCGAAGCCCAGCGCCAACATGCCCGGGTCAAAATCCCGGCCAAGCTGCGCTTTTTCAACACCGACCGCACCCAGACCGAAGCACGGGTGATCGACCTGTCTGCCGGCGGCCTGGCGTTCACCGCCACCCAGCCGTTGACCGTCGGTGAAGTGCACAAAGGCCGCCTGCAATTCGTCATCGATAACCTCGGCCTGGCGATGGATGTCGAGCTGCAGATTCGCTCCTACGACCGCCAGACTGGCCGTACCGGTTGCCAGTTCCAGAACCTCGACGCCCAGGATATTTCCACCCTGCGCCACTTGATCACCTCGCACTTGTCCGGCGACATCGTGACCATGGGCGACGTGCTGGCGACCCTGCAACGTGACAACTTCACCAAGGCGCGCAAGGTTAAGGACGGCGGCAGCAACATGAGCGCCGCGGGCCGCTTGCGCGCCGTGGTGTTCAGCGCAGGTATCTTCATCGTCGGCCTGGCAGCCTTCGGTTTCATCTTCAAATCGGTGTACGGCATGTACTTCGTCAGCCATGCCCAGGCTGGCCTCGTCAGCGTACCCGGCATGAACGTGACCATGCCGCGCGACGGCACTGTGCAAAGCCTGCTCAAAGGTGACGCGGTCGCCGCCAAAGGCGCACCACTGGCGACCTTCAGCACCAGCATGCTCGATGTGCTCAAGGGCCACCTGGACGAAGAGCAGCTGCAACCGGCCAAGGTGGAAGAGCTGTTCGGCAAGCAAATGACCGGCACCCTAACCTCCCCATGCGATTGCATCGTCGCCCAGCAACTGGTCGCCGACGGCCAGTACGCCAGCAAGGGCGATGTGATTTTCCAACTGGTGCCACGCGGCAGCCTGGCCAACGTGGAAGCGCGCTTCACCTACCGCCAGTTCGCCGACGTTCGCCCAGGTACACAGGTGAACTTCCAGATCGCCGACGAAGAACAGATCCGCACCGGCACCATCGTCAGCAGCACCAGCCTGAACAGCGCAGACCTGTCCTCCGACATCCGCGTGCAAATCAAGCCGGATGCCCCGCTGGACAGCACCTACGCCGGCCGCCCGGTAGAAGTGACCAGCGACCGTGGCCCATCGCTGAACTGGCTGATCGATAAAGCCATGGCTCACGGTCTGTAAGCGAGGACATGCCTGTGAACCCTATTTCAAAAACAGCACTGACCCATGTGGGAGCCGGGCTTGCCCGCGATGCAGGCGACTCGGTTTTTCAGATGCACCGAGGTGAGCCCATCGCAGGCAAGCCAGCTCCCACACAGAGCAGATCGCACTTCGCCGCGGCCTACTGCGCGCTGGCACTGGCAGTTTCTTTGGCCGGTTGCGCCGGCCTGCCCGACCAGCGCCTGGCCAACGAAGCCCTCAAGCGTGGCGACACCGTCACCGCCCAGCAGAACTACCAGCAGCTGGCGGACCTGGGTTACAGCGAGGCCCAAGTAGGCCTGGCCGATATCCAGGTGACCACCCGCGACCCCGAGCAAATCCGCCAAGCCGAAGCCACTTACCGCGCGGCCGCCGATACCTCGCCACGGGCCCAAGCCCGCCTGGGTCGCCTGTTGGTGGCCAAGCCGGGTGCCACCGAGGCCGAGCAGCACGAGGCTGAAGGTTTGCTGAAAAAAGCCTTTGCCAATGGCGAAGGCAACACCCTGATCCCGCTGGCCATGCTGTACCTGCAATACCCGCACAGCTTCCCCAACGTGAATGCCCAGCAGCAGATCACCAAATGGCAAGCAGCGGGTTACCCGGAAGCAGGTCTAGCCCAGGTGCTGCTGTATCGCACCCAGGACACCTACGACCAGCACTTGGATGATGTAGAGCGCATCTGCAAGGCTGCGCTGAACACCACCGACATCTGCTACGTCGAGCTGGCCACGGTCTACCAGAAAAAAGCCGAGCCGGAAAAACAGGCCGAACTGCTCAAGCAAATGGAAGCAGGCTACAGCCGTGGCACCGTCACCGCCCAGCGTGTTGATAGCGTTGCGCGTGTCTTGGGCGATGCGACCCTGGGCAAGACCGATGAAAAAACCGCGCAAGCCCTGCTGGAAAAAATCGCCCCCGGCTACCCCGCTTCCTGGGTCAGCCTGGCGCAACTGCTCTACGACTTCCCCGAACTGGGCGACGTCGACCAGATGATGAAATACCTGGACAACGGCCGCGCCGCCGACCAGCCGCGCGCCGAGCTATTGCTGGGCAAGCTCTACTACGAAGGCAAGTGGGTGCCGGCAGACGCCAAGGCCGCCGAAGCGCATTTCGAAAAAGCCGTGGGCAAGGAAGTCGCCGCCGATTACTACCTCGGCCAGATCTACCGCCGTGGCTACCTGGGCAAGGTCTACTCGCAAAAAGCCCTCGACCACTTGCTGACCGCTGCGCGCAACGGCCAGAACAGCGCCGACTTCGCCATCGCGCAATTGTTTTCCCAAGGCAAGGGCACCAAGCCCGACCCATTGAACGCCTACGTCTTCAGCCAGTTGGCGAAAGCCCAGGACACGCCAGAGGCCAATGACTTGGCCACGCAGCTCGAAGCCCCGCTCACGCCAGAGCAACGCGCCGAAGGCCAACGCCTGGTGCAACAGGAGCTGGCGACACGCGGCACCCTGGCCCAGAGCACGCTGCAACTGCACGCCCTGCAAGAAGAAGACGGCGAGGAATCCCTATGAAGCTCAACCCATTCGTCAAGGCCGGCATCGGCCTGACCTTCGCCCTGCTGTGGTCGTGCCCGACCCTGGCCGCGCTGACCGAAGCCAAGAACTTCGGCCTGGAAGTCAAAGCCACCGCGCAGTCCGAAGATGACCGCGACCTCGGTACCCAGAAAGGCGGCGACGTCAACGGTATCGGCCTCGACCTGCGCCCGTGGGTCTACGGCGAAAGTGGCGCGTGGAGCGCCTACGCCATGGGCCAGGCGGTCGTGTCGAGCGACATCATCGAGACCGACCCCCTGCAACAATCGGCCGATGACGAAAATCAGCAAACCACCAACAACGACCGCAAGTCCAAGAAAAACTACCTGGCCATGCGCGAGTTCTGGGTCGGCTACAGCGGTTTCACGCCTTACCCGGGCGAGCTGCTCAAGCTGGGTCGCCAACGCCTGCGCAATGACGACGGCCAATGGCGCGACACCAATATCGAAGCGCTGAACTGGACCTTCGACACCACCCTGCTCAAGGCCAATGTCGGCGTTGCCGAACGCTTCAGCGAATACCGCACCGACCTCAAGGAGCTGTCGCCCAAGGACAAGGACCGCCAGCACCTCTACGCCGACGCCGCCTACCAGTGGACGCCCGGCCAGTGGATCGGCCTGCGCGCCCACCACACCCATGACGACGGCAAGCTCGACTACCCGGAACCGGGCGTGGCCACCGACTCGTTGGACAAACGCGAAAACGGCGACCTGACCTGGCTCGGCATCGAAGCCAACAGCGACGCCTACAACTGGCGCAACACCAACACGGTCAATTACTGGGCCAGCGTCACCGGCATGAGAGGCGACCGCAACACGGTCAACGCCTTGAACGCCGACGGCTCACGTCCGACAGAAGCCAAGCGCAGCGATGACGTGAGTGGCTGGGCTACCGACCTGGGTATCCGCCTGCGTCTGGATCCGCAGTGGCAAGTCGGCGCGGCTTATTCGCGTGCGAGTGCCAACTACGAGCAGAACGGCCTGCAGAGCAACCGTTCGAACTGGACCGGCACCCAGTCCCGCGTGCACCGCTTCGGCGAAGCGTTTCGCGGCGAGATGAACAACGTGCAGTCCATGAGCCTGTTCGGTTCCTGGCAACTGCGCGAGGACTATGACGCCAGCCTGGTCTATCACAAGTTCTGGCGCGTCGACGGCAACAAGCCGGTGGGCAGCAACGGTATCGATGCCGTGCAGAACAACACCGACGACGTGACCGGCGCGATCCTGTCCAGCACTTCCCTGCCGCTTGAAGACGGCAAGAAAGACTTGGGCCAGGAGATGGACGTGGTAGTCACCAAGTACTTCAAGAAAGGCCTGCTGCCGGCCGCGCTGAGCCAGTCGATCGACGAACCGTCGGCCCTGGTGCGCTTCCGGGCGGGTGTGTTCAAGCCGGGTGATGCCTATGGCAGCCAGGTCGACTCGTACATGCACCGCGCGTTTGTCGACGTGATCTGGAAATTCTGATGGGAGCCTGCGCAATGAACCCTCAAGCCCTCAAAGGCTCGGTCAGCCTGCTGGTCGCAGCCATGCTGCTGGCCAGCACTTCGGCCTTTGCCGACGGTGCGGCGGTGAAGGCGCCGACCATCGCCAAAGAACTGCAACAGGCCAAGACCTACACCATTTCCAGCCCGCCAACCGCGCCGCTGGAAATGGCTAAACCGGCCCTGCCGGACCTGTCGGGCTACACCGCCGCAGCGATGGAAAAGAAGATCGTCAGAAGCAAGACGGGCAAAGTCAGCATCCGACGCATGATGCAGGAAGACGCCCTCAAGGACTTCATCGGCGGCGACAACAAGATGGCCGAATGGGTGGTTCGCCAGCACGGCATTCCCCAGGCGATCTTTGTCGACGACGGCTACATGAACCTCAAGGACCTGCTCGGCAAAGTGCCCAAGCAGTACCTCAGCGAAACCTCGCCGGGTGTGTTCCTGGCCAAGTTGCCGATCGTGGTCGGGCGCAAGGGCATCCTCGAAATCGACAAGAAGACTCAGGAGTTGCGCCTGTCACAACAAGCCGGCTCGTTCCTGATCAACGACGGCCAGCTGTTTGTGCGTGACACCAAGATCACCGGCTGGAACGAAAAAACCAATGGCCCGGCGCTGTTCCAGTCGCCCAAGGAATTCCGCCCGTTCCTGCTGGCCTGGGGCGGTACCGAGACCTACGTCGCCAACAGCAAGATGGCCAGCTTCGGCTATGCCAACAGTAAGTCGTACGGGGTGAGTATTTCCCAGTACACGCCGAACATGGCCAAGGTGCTCAAGCGCCCTGAGCCGACCGGTTGGATCATCGATTCCGAGTTCTCGGACATGTGGTACGGCTTCTACTGCTACGAAACCACAGGTTTTGTGCTCAAGGGCAATACCTACAAAGACAACATCGTCTACGGCATTGACCCGCACGACCGTTCCCACGGCCTGATCATCGCCGACAACACCGTCTACGGCACCAAGAAGAAGCACGGCATCATCATTTCCCGGGAAGTGAACGACAGCTTTATCTTCAACAACCGAAGCTACGACAACAAGCTCTCGGGCCTAGTGATCGACCGTAACAGCGTGAACAACCTGATCGCCGACAACGAGATTTACCGCAACCACACCGACGGCATCACGCTCTATGAGAGCGGCGACAACCTGCTGTGGGGCAACAAAGTGATCGCCAACCGTCGCCACGGCATTCGCATCCGTAACAGCGTGAACATTCGCCTGTACGAAAACACCTCGATGGCCAACGGCCTGACCGGCGTGTACGGCCACATCAAGGATTTGACCGACACCGACCGCGACATCGCCCTCGACCCGTTCGACGCCAAGGTCTCGCTGATCGTGGTTGGCGGTGAGCTTGCCGGTAACGGCAGCGGGCCGCTGTCGATCGATTCGCCATTGAGTGTCGAACTGTATCGCGTGTCGATGCTGGCGCCGACCAAATCCAGCGGCATCAGCTTCAACGGCGTGCTGGGTGATCGGCAGGAAGAAATTCTCGACCTGTTGGTGCGCCAACAGAAAGCCGTGCTGATCGACCCTGTCGAACGCCAGACCGAAATGCAGGACTGAGGATGACCCTTATGCACCCACACATGATCAAACTGCTGAGCCTCTCGGGTCTGACCCTCGGCCTGCTGGCGGCCAGCCAAGGCGTACGCGCCGACGAAATCAAGGCGCCGACCTTCACTGCCGAACCGTGCTGCAGCCTGTGCCCGGCTGCCCACGACGCGAAAAACTACACCACGCGTTACCAGCAGAACTTCACCACTCTGGTGCAAGCCCAGGGCGACTGGCTGTTCCGTACCCAGGAAGACCTGCGCACCGAATTCGACACCAGCCCCGCCGGCTACAAACGCATGCAACAGCTGCACGATGCGTTCAAGGCCAAGGGCGTGGAGCTGGTGGTGGTGTACCAGCCGACCCGTGGCCTGGTAAACCGCAACAAGCTCAACCCCGACGAGAAAGCCAAGTTCGATTTCGACAAGGCGCTGGGCAACTACAAGACCATGCTCGGCCGTTTCGCCAAGATGGGTTACGTGGTGCCGGACCTGTCGCCGCTCACCAATGAGCAACTGCCGGATGAACTGCCGGCCCACGATTTCTACTTCCGTGGCGACCAACACTGGACGCCATACGGTGCCCAGCGCACGGCGAAAATCGTCGGTGCCAAAGTGCGTGCCATGCCCGAGTACGCCGAGATTCCCAAGCGCGAATTCGAGACCAAGCGCTCGGGCCGCATGGGCAAGACCGGCACCCTGCACAACATGGCCGGGCAACTGTGCGGCACCAGCTACGCGATCCAGTACATGGACCAGTTCACCACTGAGCCCAAGGGCGAAGCGGGCGACGGCGACCTGTTCAGCGATTCGGGCAACCCGCAGATCACCCTGGTGGGCACCAGCCACAGTGGCAAGAACTACAACTTCGCCGGTTTCCTCGAACAGGAAATCGGTGCCGACATCCTCAACGTCGCCTTTCCTGGCGGTGGCCTCGAAGGTTCGATGATCCAGTACCTGGGCAGCGAAGAATTCCAGAAAACCCCGCCAAAGATTCTGATCTGGGAGTTCTCGCCGCTGTATCGCCTCGACCAGGAGACCATCTACCGCCAGATGATGTCGCTGCTCGACAACGGCTGCGAAGGCAAGACTGCGCAGATGACCGCCAGCACGACGTTGAAACCCGGCAAGAACGAATTGCTGGTTAACAGTTCGAACAAAGACCTGCGCAACGCCAACCATCAGGTTGATATCCGCTTCGCCGACCCGTCGGTGAAAACCCTGCAAGCCACCCTCTGGTACATGAACGGGCGCCACGAGGACATCAAGATCGAGAAACCCGAAACATCCGACACAGACGGGCGTTTCGCCTTTGAACTGCGCACCGATGAAGACTGGGCCTCGCAGAACTTGCTGGCCGTGGAAGTACAAGGCCCCGAAGCGGGCGCTGCCGCGCAGAAAGTCGAAGCGAAAATTTGCACACGCAACGTATTCCCGGCCAGCGGTCAACAGACCGCTTCAAGGCCGTGAAATAAGCGCGCAATGAGGTTACCTATGCAGAAGTTATTGATTCCATCGTTGCTGGGCCTGGCGATCTTCGCCGGCGCAGCCAACGCCGCCGCCCCGCTGCGTCCGCCTCAGGGCTACTTCGCACCGATCGAAGCGTTCAAGACCGGCGACTTCAAAAATGACTGCGACGCCATGCCGGCGCCGTACACCGGCTCGCTGCAATTTCGCAGCAAGTACGAAGGTTCGGACAAAGCCCGTTCCACCCTGAATGTGCAATCCGAAAAAGCCTTTCGCGACAGCACCGCCGACATCACCAAGCTGGAAAAAGACACCAGCAAGCGCGTGATGCAGTTCATGCGCGACGGTCGCCCGCAGCAGCTGGAATGCACGCTCAATTGGCTTACGAGCTGGGCCAAGGCGGATGCGTTGATGTCCAAGGACTTCAACCACACCGGTAAGTCCATGCGCAAATGGGCGCTGGGCAGCATGGCTTCGGCCTATGTGCGACTGAAGTTCTCCGACTCGCACCCGCTGGCCAACCACCAGCAGGAATCGCAGTTGATCGAAGCCTGGTTCAGCAAAATGGCCGATCAGGTCGTCAGCGATTGGGACAACCTGCCGCTGGAAAAAACCAACAACCACTCCTACTGGGCCGCCTGGTCGGTGATGGCCACGTCCGTCGCCGTCAACCGCCGTGACCTGTTTGATTGGGCGGTGAAGGAATACAAGGTCGGCGCCAACCAGGTCGATGACCAGGGCTTTTTGCCGAATGAATTGAAGCGCCAGCAACGGGCTTTGTCGTACCACAACTACGCACTGCCGCCGCTGTCGATGATCGCCAGTTTTGCCTTGGTCAACGGTGTGGATCTGCGCCAGGAAAACAACGGCGCGTTGAAACGCCTGGGCGACAAAGTGCTGGCCGGGGTCAAAGACCCGGAGATCTTCGAGAAGAAGAACGGTAAAGAGCAGGACATGAAGGACCTCAAGGAGGACATGAAATTCGCCTGGCTTGAGCCCTTCTGCACCCTCTACACCTGCGCCCCGGATGTGATCGAGCGCAAGCACGGCATGCAGCCGTTCAAGACCTTCCGGCTGGGCGGTGACCTGACCAAGGTCTACGACCCGACGCATGAAAAAGGCAACAAAGGCAACTGATACACAGCTCCCACACCTGGACTCGGTCCAAAAGTGGGCGCTGGCTTTATGTGGGAGCTGGCTTGCCTGCGATGCAGACACCTCGGTGATTCAGACAAATCGAGTTGATCCCATCGCGGGCAAGCCCGGCTCCCACACAAGCCAGCTCCCACACTGAAACGTGTACACCCTCCCGAATTTGATGGGGGGTTTGGGGGGGCCGTTGGCCCTTGACTGTCTGTTAAACATGGAGAGATCGGGATGGTTTTCTCGTCCAATGTGTTCCTGTTTCTGTTCTTGCCGATCTTTCTCGGCTTGTATTACTGGAGCGGGCAACGCTATCGCAACCTGCTGCTGCTACTGGCCAGCTATGTGTTCTACGCCTGGTGGCGAGTGGACTTCCTGGCGCTGTTCGCCGCCGTCACGCTGTGGAATTACTGGATCGGCCTCAAGGTCGGTGCGGCCGGCGTGCGCACCAAGCCGGCTCAACGCTGGCTGCTGCTCGGCGTGGCAGTCGACCTGTGCATCCTCGGCTACTTCAAGTACGCCAACTTCGGCGTCGACAGCATCAACGTGATGATGAAGTCGGCGGGCCTGGAGCCGTTCATTCTCACTCACGTGCTGTTGCCGATCGGGATCTCGTTCTACGTCTTCGAGTCCATCAGCTACATCATCGACGTGTACCGCGGCGACACCCCGGCCACCCGTAACCTCATCGACTTTGCGGCGTTCGTGGCGATCTTCCCGCACTTGATTGCCGGCCCCGTGTTGCGCTTTCGCGACCTGGCCGACCAGTTCAACAACCGCACGCACACCCTCGACAAATTCTCCGAGGGCTGCACGCGGTTCATGCAGGGTTTCATCAAGAAAGTCTTCATCGCCGACACCCTGGCGGTGGTGGCCGACCATTGCTTTGCCCTGCAAAATCCGACCACGGGCGATGCGTGGCTCGGCGCGCTGGCCTACACCGCGCAGCTGTACTTCGACTTCTCCGGCTACAGCGACATGGCCATTGGTTTGGGCTTGATGATGGGTTTTCGCTTCATGGAAAACTTCAAACAGCCGTACATCAGCCAGTCGATCACCGAGTTCTGGCGCCGCTGGCACATCAGCTTGTCGACCTGGCTGCGTGACTACCTGTACATCACCCTGGGCGGCAACCGTAAAGGCACGCTGACCACTTACCGCAACCTGTTCCTGACCATGCTGCTCGGTGGCCTGTGGCACGGTGCGAACATCACCTACATCGTGTGGGGCGCCTGGCACGGCATGTGGCTGGCGATTGAAAAAGCCATCGGCCTCAACACCGCGCCGCGCAGTTTCAACGTGGTGCGCTGGGCCTTCACCTTCCTGCTGGTGGTGATGGGCTGGGTGATCTTCCGCTCGGAGAACCTGCACGTCGCCGGCCGTATGTACGGTGCGATGTTCAGCTTTGGCGAGTGGTCACTGTCGGAGCTCAACCGCGCCAACCTCACTGGCCTGCAAGTGGCAACCCTGGTGGTGGCGTACGCAACGCTGGCGTTCTTCGGCCTGCGCGACTTCTACACCAACCGCCCTGCCGAGAAAGCCAAGCCGGCCGACCCGAGCCTGATCAAGGCCGTGCCGGGTGACAACCCGGACAGCATCCACCAGCCAGGTTTCACCGTCGGCCAGGACGCCGCCGTGCAACCGGCTTACTGGACCGCTGACTGGCCACGCTACGCCATGCGCGCTGCGGTACTGCTGCTGTTTGTGGCATCGATCTTGAAACTGTCGGCGCAGAGTTTCTCGCCGTTCCTTTACTTCCAATTCTGAGGGAGCCGACCATGACCCGTTCATTCCGCGTCCTCTATATCGCGCTGTTCCTACTGGTGCTGCTGGCCCTGGGCGCCTGGTCGATGCGCAGCTTCTTCGGCTTCAGCACCAATGCCGACGCGACGGTGCTCAACGGCCGCTGGACCAAGGCCGTCGAGACCCACTACGACGACCAGTTCCCGATCAAGCGTATCGGCACCAACCTGTGGGCGGCGCTGGACTACAAGCTGTTCAACGAAGGCCGCCCTGGCGTGGTGCTGGGCCGCGATCACTGGCTGTACAGCGACGAGGAGTTCAACCCCGCCGTCAATGAAGACCAGAACCTTGAGGGCAACTACGCGCTGGTCGAAGGCGTACGCCAGAAACTCAAGGCCCAGGGCATTCAATTGGTGATGGCGATTGTGCCGGCCAAGGTGCGCTTGTACCCAGAACACTTGGGCGAAGTGAAACCAGCGAGCATCCACGCCAACCTGTACCAGGACTTCCATGCCCGTGTCGCCGCCGACAAGATCATCGCCCCTGACCTGCTTGGGCCCCTGCAACAGGCCAAGCTGGGCGGCCAGCAAGTGTTCCTGCGTACCGACACCCACTGGACGCCGGACGGCGCCGAAATCGCTGCCAAGCAATTGGCCAAGGTGATTAGCGAAAAGACCCCGCTCAGTGGCGAGCCACAGCGCTTTGTCACCGAAGCTGAAAAGACCGAACCGCACAAAGGCGACCTGCGTCTGTTCCTGCCGCTGGACCCGCTGTTTGAAAACCTGATGCCGCCCAAAGAACCGCTGCAAAAACGCGTGACGCATTTGGCTGAAAACAAAGGCGACGACGCGCTGTTCAGCAACAGCGAAACCCCGGTGGCACTGGTCGGCACCAGCTACAGCGCCAACCCTAACTGGAACTTCGTCGGCGCGCTCAAGCAAGCCTTGCACAGCGATGTCATCAACTACTCCGAAGACGGCCACGGCCCGATTCTGCCGATGCTCAGCTACCTGAAAAGCGACGACTTCAAGAACAGCCCGCCACAGGTGCTGATCTGGGAGTTTCCTGAACGTTATCTGCCCGTCAACAACGAAATCGGTGACGCCGACCCGCAGTGGGTTGCGCAGCTTAAAAAAGCCGGTTCGCGCCAACAGAACATGGCACTGAATACACCCGCTAAACACCAAAAATCCGAGACGCCCGACCGGGCGCAAAACTGAAAGAGAGGTAACTCACATGACTTTCACTACTACTGCGCGTCATCTCGCTAAGACTCTGGCCCTGGCTGCCGGTATGAGCTTGGTATCCCTGTCCGCCTTCGCCGGTGACGCTGCCTTGTACGGCCCTGTCGCACCGAAAGGCTCAAGCTTCGTGCGTGTCTACAACGCTTCCAACCAAGAAGTGAGCGCCACCGTCGGCGCGACCAACCTGAGCGACGTTGCGCCACTGGCCAGCAGTGACTTCAGCTTCATGCCCGGCGGCGACTACAGCGCCAAGGTCGGCAGCCAGACCGTGCCGGTCAAACTCGCCGCCGACCACTACTACACCCTGGTCAACAGTGGCAGCGGCCAGCCGCAACTGATCGAAGAACCTCCATTCAAGAACAAGCAGAAATCCCTGGTACGCGTGCAGAACCTCAGCGACAAGGCCCTGACCCTGAAAACCGCCGACGGCAAGACCGACGTGGTCAAGTCGGTGGCCGCCAAAGGCCGTGGCGAGCGTGAAATCAACCCGGTGAAGGTGAGCCTGGCGTTGTATGACGGCGACAAGAAAGTCGGTGATGTGAAGCCGGTTGCGTTGGAACGTGGTGAAGCGGCGGTGCTGTATGTGACCGGTTCTGGTTCGAGCATTTCGCCAGTCTGGGTCAAGCGCCCAGTGTCGACCCGCTGATTAGCTTTTGAAATTGACGCTCCCCCTGTAGGAGCCGGGCTTGCCCGCGATGCTGACACCTCAGTGCATCAGTGACACCGAGGTGATGCCTTCGCGAGCAAGCCCGCTCCCACAGGCTCTGACCCAAATCGATTCAAGGAGAAACATCCATGATCCCAGTAATCCTTTCCGGTGGTAGCGGCTCACGTCTTTGGCCGCTTTCCCGTAAACAGTTCCCGAAACAATTCCTGGCCCTGACCGGTGAGCACACGCTGTTCCAGCAAACCCTGGAGCGCCTGGTGTTCGAAGGCATGGACTCCCCAATCGTGGTCTGCAACAAGGACCACCGTTTTATCGTTAATGAGCAACTGAGCACGCGTAAGCTTGAGTGCCAGCGCATCCTGATGGAACCGTTCGGGCGCAATACCGCACCGGCTGTGGCCCTGACCGCGATGATGCTGGTCAACGAAGGCCGCGACGAACTGATGCTGGTGCTGCCGGCCGACCACGTGCTCGACGACCAGAAAGCCCTGCAGCGCGCCCTGGCCCTGGCCACCGTGGCGGCCGAGCGTGGCGAGATGGTGCTGTTCGGCGTGCCAGCAACCCGTCCGGAAACCGGTTATGGCTACATCAAGTCCACCAACGATTCGCTGCTGCCCGAAGGCGTGAGCCGCGTACAGCAGTTCGTGGAAAAACCCGATGAAAAACGCGCCGTCGAGTTCGTTAAAAGCGGCGGTTACTTCTGGAACAGCGGCATGTTCCTGTTCCGTGCCAGCCGCTTCCTCGAAGAGCTGAAAAAGCACGATCCGGACATCTACGACACGTGCCTGCTGACCCTGGAACGCAGCGAGCAAACCGCCGACACCGTGACCTTCGACGAAGCCACCTTCGCTTGCTGCCCGGACAATTCCATCGACTACGCCGTGATGGAAAAAACCCAGCGCGCCTGCGTGGTGCCGCTGAGTGCGGGTTGGAGCGACGTGGGTTGCTGGGCTTCGTTGTGGGCGGTTAACGACAAAGACGCCAACGGCAACGTCAGCAAAGGCGACGTGGTGATCCAGGACAGCCGCAACTGCATGATCCACGGCAACGGCAAGCTGGTCTCGGTGATCGGCCTGGACAACATCGTGGTGGTGGAAACCAAGGACGCGATGATGATTGCCCACAAGGACAAGGTCCAGGGCGTCAAGCAGATGGTCAGCACCCTCAACGAGCAGGGCCGCAGCGAAACCCAGAACCACTGCGAAGTCTATCGCCCATGGGGTTCCTACGACTCGGTGGACATGGGCGGGCGGTTCCAGGTCAAGCACATCTCGGTAAAACCGGGCGCGTGCCTGTCACTGCAAATGCACCACCACCGCGCCGAACACTGGATCGTTGTCAGCGGCACGGCCGAAGTCACCTGTGACGAAAACGTGTTCCTGCTCTGCGAGAACCAGTCCACCTACATCCCGATCGCCTCGGTGCACCGCCTGCGCAACCCAGGCAAGATCCCGTTGGAGATCATCGAAGTGCAATCGGGCAGCTACTTGGGCGAAGACGATATCGAGCGGTTCGAAGATATCTACGGCCGCTCCACACCAGTTGAGCGTGGCGTGTCGGTGAAAACTATCGCGCAGTAAAACAGTCGTAAAAGAAGCCCTCACCCAGCCCATTGCGTCCCCTATCCGCAGTGGGTTGGGTGGGGGCTTTTTCTTTCTGTTTACGCTGACTGCGAGGCCATGATTGGCCCCACCCAATACCGGCCAGTGCTATAGGCTCATATTTTTAAGCGCGTTAGACCACTACTAATAATGCGACTGACGGGGTCACGATCAGGACCGCCCCTGTACTTCAAAGGGATGGAGTGCGGTACATCCACATAGAAAATATGCGGGTTATCAGGGGTTTGAATCACGTTTAACCCTGACGTATTGATTTCATAGTAGTGCGACATTTTATCCAAGGCATTGCCATGTTTACGTTGTCCAAAAATGGTCTGTGAAATCTGCTTGGTCGGCATATCTCCTGGCGCCAGGTCCGTAAAGTAATGCCTGCCCCGGCCTCGGGGCAGATCAACACCTCTGAAGTCCTTACCTGACGAAGAAAGCATGTAATCGACGTTGATCGTGTCATGCGCCTTACGGCTGGTGTAGTGATAAAAAATATTTTTCCCTTTGACGGGTGGTTCCATCAGCGCCTTTTCGCCCGGAAAACTTTCAGGCACATTAGGCCGCTTAAAGGCAGGTTGACCGTTTGCCGCGCTACTGGAGCCGGAGCTGCCTGAAGAACTGCCCTGGCCCGCCGCACGTTTGGTCCCTTGGGACGTCACCGTAGGATTGGGAGCGCCTCCCGGCAATTGGCTCGATCGCCATTGACCGTTTCCGGCGCCCTGCAAAAACGCCTGTATTCTATAAATTTTTGGCGTAGTCAAGGGCAGGCTGGGGTCTACGATGGCAACGCGTTGATCCCGTGCATGGAAGGCCGAATCAATCTGGTACACCCTTTCAACCATGGTTTTGTCGGTAAAGCGCACGTACCAATTGTCGCCGACGTTGTAGGTGCCGTCTGGCCGCAAAGGGCGGCCTTTGATGACGTCATCCGACACGGCGACGGCGCTCAGGTCGAGCTGTGGGCCCGCAGTCGTCTTGGGCGTCGGGACGATGCCTGTAGAGGGCTGCAGGACCACCGGGTTTTTGAATACCGGCCGCAACGGTGCGGCACGAAGGGTGGGGATACCCGATGCGGTCACGGAAAAATCCGAATAGAGCGCACGCGCCACGCCCGGGTTTTTGATCAGCCTCGGCAGGATTCGAGTACCGGCGCGCAAAGCCGTCACGCCGGCCTTGCCTAAGCGAACGCCCATAGACACGCCTTTGCCAATAACTGGCAACAAGTCCATAAAGATCAAGGCCACTTCAACGCCAAACAAGGCTTTGTTGGTTTTCGATTGAGCCGCGACCTCTGCGCTGCTGACGGATTGGTGGTCCGCTTGGTCGATGACCAACGCTACTTTCTGCTTGTACAGTTCATCCTGAAAATTGCCATTAATGGGCGTGAGTGTGATGGGATCTTTCGTCAATTTGAGTATATTGACGAGCGCACCAACGGTGCGGCCTGGGCTTTTAGTCACATCGAGCGCGTATTCCTTGACTGCCCTGCCCGCCTTAACCACATCATCTTTACTAACCGGTGTTTTTCTACTCGCGGTGTAGAGCTTCCACTCTTTTTTATCCATCAAGGCATTCAGGGCACTCATATCGGCCACTTCGCGAATAGAAATACCGTCGGGTGCATCTGGCGTGTGCAGCACCAACTGCGGGTCAGTGGTATTGCCAATTACCATGACGCCCTGAACCGGCAAACCACGTTGGACAAGGGTATTGGCGACAATGTTTTTTCCATCAACCTGAGGTCGGTTGGCCGGGTCAGGATAATCAAGAACAGCCGCAAGCCACTGCGCCCCCCGTTTGCTGCTGGTGTCTTGGGTAGCCTGTGCCTTATAGGTGTCCGGGTTGAGTGCAGAGACAAACGCCTCTTTATCCAAACTGTCGCTCACGTTGGCTTTCCACGCTTTACGCAGCTCGCCTGCAGCCCCCGACTCGGCGTCCGTAGCCAACTCCTTTTTAAGCAGTTGGGTATACGCGCCTCCCACATCAACGGTATTGACCACACCCCTGAGCTGCGAGTCCTCCAGGACCACCTGCTTACCGTCATCTCCCAGGATGGGCTGGCCGTGAATATCGATCAGCGGCAGTTTGTAAACGGCTTGGGCGAAACGACCTCTCTGGAGCTCCGGAAATTCGCTGGGGTTTTTCAGCGCCAGATCCGTCAGCGACACTTCGTGGTTTCGGACACTGACCGTATTAGAACTACTGGACCCGCCACCGTGAAGATTAGACCTGACTTGCACCTGCACCATTAGCTTGTCCGCATCCACCTGCGCGGAGGGGTACAGCGTTTTGATGGCTTTGTTCATCTGATCTCGGGAAAAGACGCCCAAGGGCGGAATTTTTTCAAGCAACGGTGTCAGTGCCCGCCTGCTGTTTGCCTCGGAAAGCTCCAGGACATCAAACAGTTCGTTTTGCGCAGGGTTCAGGTTTTTCAGCCACTCAGGCGCCAACTTATCGGCCAGCTTTTCATCCCGCGCCGCCATGGCATTATCGCCACTGAGCAAGTACGACCAGTCAGCGGCATCATCGACTGTCTGCAATGCCTTTGGATCGTCCGCTAGTCGGGCAAAAGCCCCTTTGACTTCCTCTTGCTGGCGCTTGAGCATCCAGGGTATCCCCTCCGCCAGCACATCCCCCGTCAAGGGTTCAGCGCTCAACGTCACATCGTTACCAGAAGGGGGCTCCGGCCTGTTTTGCAACGACAATGGCAGCGTTTGCAGCAACAGTTCAGCACTGGCTCCGCCCGCATCAATGCGCTGTGCAACCGCCTGGCGTGCCTGAGCTGGGGTCGCGAACTCTTCGAGCCCTTCGCCGGGGGTGTAGAGTACGACCGGCCCATTAGCATCATCGAGTGGCAGGGTCCGCCCGTTCGTCCAGGTGGGTGGCGTGGCGTGGGAACCATCGGTGCTGGTGATGAGGAAGCTGCCCGCCATCAACGCACCCCGCTCAGTACCGTCATCGATGGTCAGCGGGTAGACACCAGGGCGTGCACCATTAGGAAAGGCTTGTTCCCGTTCGGCCAGCGTTGGGTATTGCAGCGCGACGTCGATCAATCGCTTGCTCGCATTGCTCATTGTTCCATCGCTGACGCGCAACGCGGCCAGGGTCGACAGTTGCTGCTTGTGCAACGTCAACACATGGTTTTGAGGAGATTCCACAACGTCGGGATCTCGCAACGTCGGGCGGGGGGTTGTCCAAAATGCCTGAAGGGCCTGCGCAAATTGCGTGACAACGCGCTGGGCAAGCTCATCCAGCGAGAATTTCGTTGCGACTGAGGCCCTCGTATAGGTAGCCGTGCTTGGGGCGAATACATCGGAACGCACAGCGCTGTCGTCTTCGACCTTCTTGTCAGGACTGGCCAGGCGTGCCGCAACCTTTCGGTTCAAGGCGTCCAGCAGCGGTTCCGAAGACAGCGTTTTCACGCTGCCATCGCGCAGTGTGGTCCGTTGCTCGAAGGTCAGGTCTTCTGGCTTCAGGTTCGGCCGGCCCGCCAACATTTGGGCCAGTTGCTGGTTCAGGAAATCTTGAAATTTCGGTTGCTGACTGTGCAAACGTTGCATGTCATGGGTTAGGTTGCGGTGCTGATAGTTGAATGCTTCCTGATTGCTGACATTGAATTGACTGACCAGTTGAGGGTACTGCACCTTGACCGGTGGTATTGCGGGGGAAGTGGGTAGAGGAATGCCCCCAGGCGCGTAGGTCAAAACAGGTGGAGAAGGCGCCAGCCTGTGTAAATTATTGGCAAGGGGGGCTTCGATTTCGTTTGAATCGTCGTGAGCGTGCGGGGTGATAAGGCGAGACGAATTTTGAGTGGATTGCAGCATAAAAGAGCCTTAATTGGAGGAATGGATGTCATCGCTACGCTCCCTGTAGGTCGCCAGATAAGTGACGGTTCAATGCGTGACGGTTCCCTCGCAAATGTAAGACGAAGTACCCTGGCACTATCAGCCAGCACCTGATGCCCTTGTAGGCACACTTGCGTAAAGTCCGTTCACTCCCCTTCCTCCTGGGACATGTACATAGGCAACCGCGCCCGACGACGGGTAGGATGGTTCATCCATTCGCGAGGCTGCCCCCATGTTCTTCGGCGTTCTTCTGATCATCACCTGGCTGATCCTGCTGCTGCGCTACCCCGCCAAGGCCTTGCCGGTATCCCTTGCCGCCGCCGTCGGCCTGGGCTTTGTGGCGATTTGGGTGGTGTGGCTGGACAACCGCGAAGCCTCACAACTGTCGCGCCTGGAACTGCGCATCAGCTATGCACCGCAGGAATGCCCGGCTGATCGCCCACTTAAACTGATCCTGAGTAACGGCAACGACGTACCGCTGACCGAGCTGCGCTGGCGCGTCGCGGCTTATGCGCCAGGCGACTCGGTCAACCTGGCCGACAACGTCTACGCTGCACCACGCTACCGCGGCCCAGGCGAGCTGCAGGCCGGCGCTACTTGGGACGACTGCCTGCCGACGCCACCGCTGCGCCCTGGCTACCGCCCGCAAACCCTGGAATTTCGCGCCGAGCACCTGCAAGGCAGCTTCTCGGACTGACAAAGGATTGATCCATGCCCAACGTACTGATCACTGGTTGCTCCAGCGGCATTGGCCGCGCCCTGGCTGATGCGTTCAAGTCCGCAGGCTTCGACGTGTGGGCCAGCGCGCGCCGCGAAGACGACGTCGCCGCCCTCGCCGCCGCCGGCTTCAACGCGGTGAAGCTGGACGTCAACGACAGCGCCGCCTTGCAGCACCTGGCCGAGCAGTGGGGCGAGCTGGATGTGTTGATCAACAACGCCGGCTACGGCGCCATGGGCCCGCTGCTCGACGGCGGCACCGAGGCGATGCAGCGCCAGTTCGAGACCAATGTGTTTTCCATCGTCGGCGTCACCCAGGCACTGTTTGCGGCGCTGCGTCGCAGCAAAGGCCTGGTGGTGAATATCGGCAGCGTTTCCGGGGTGCTGGTCACGCCGTTTGCCGGGGCTTATTGCGCGTCGAAAGCGGCGGTGCACGCATTGAGCGATGCCTTGCGCATGGAGCTGGCACCGTTTGGTGTGCGGGTATTGGAAGTACAGCCGGGGGCCATCGATACGCGTTTCGCGAAAAACGCCGGAGCCCAGGCTGAGCTGTTGATCAACGAAAAATCGCCCTGGTGGCCGTTGCGCGAAGGCATTCGCGCGCGCTCCCAGGCCTCGCAGAACAACCCGACCTCAGCCGAGCAATTCGCGGCGCAGGTGTTGAAGGCTGTGCAACAGCCCACGCCGCCACGGCTGCTGCGTGCGGGCAATGGCAGCCGCGCGCTGCCGTTGATGGCAGCCTTGTTGCCCAAGGCATTGCTGGAGACGGTGTTGAAGAAGCGCTTTGGGCTGACGGGTTCACTCTAACCCTTCATAAAATCAATAAACGCCCGCACCTTCAGCGGTAAATGCCGGGTGTCCGGGTACATCGCGTAGATCCCCTGCGGCGCAAAGCGATGGTCGGCCAGTAACCGCACCAGCCGCCCCGCGTCCAGATCCTCCTGCACCAGCCACTGCGGCAGCACTGCCACGCCGTGGCCGCGCACGGCGAACGCTTGAAGCACGGCGGCGCTGTCGGCCACCAGCGCCGTAGGGCCGGGGCGGTATTGATGCTCGCCACCGGCCGGGTCGGTCACGCTCAGTTCGGTTAAACGGCCATGGCCCAGTTTGGGCACCTGCTCCAACTCATCCAACGTTTGCACCCCGGCAAACTCGGGCGCCGACACCGCAAACACTTCGAAGGTCGACAACTGCACTGCGCGGTGGTTGGAGTCCAGCAGGCGGCCCAACCGAATCGCCACGTCAAAGCGTTCCGAGATCAAATCGGCGTGGGTGGAGGATGTGGATAAGTGAATGTTCAGATCCGGGTGCAAGCGGCGGAAGGCTTCCACCGCCGGGGCGACCACGGCCAGCGCGTACTCCACGGTGGTGGTGATGCGCAGCGTGCCTTTGAGCTGGGCGTGTTCGGAGCGCGCTTCTTCTACCGCCAGTCGCGCTTCTTCGAGCATGCGCGTGCAACGCAGGTAGAAGCGTTCGCCGGCATCGGTCAGCGCCAGTTGGCGGGTGTTGCGGGTCAGCAAAGTGACACCCAGTTCCGCTTCCAGGCGCTTGAGGTTGAAGCTGACTACGGCGCGGGTCTGGCCCAGCATATCCGCCGCAGCGGTGAGCGAACCGGCTTCTACTACAGCCTTGAAGGTGTCGAATCGGTCCAGGCTGACCATCGGCCGCGCCCTCCTTTGTCAAAATATTTTTGACAAACTAACAGGCAAACCGGCGTATCCCAAACCCTGCAGGCGGCCTACCCTGCCCGCTTCACTCGCAGGATCGCGTTCATGACCTACCGCTCGAAAGTCGCCTGGATCTTCTTACTCGGCTTCGCCCTGGACCTGGTGAACATGTTTGTCGCCACGGTCGCCTACCCGGACATCGCCCGCGAGCTGCATGCCTCAGTGACGCAACTGGCCTGGATCAGCAACGCCTACATGCTGGGGCTGACCGTGATCATCCCTTTGAGTGTGTGGCTGGCGGCGATACTGGGTGAACGCACGCTGATCGCGGCGAGCCTGCTGTTATTCGCGGGGGCTTCGGTGATGGTCGGCCAGGCGGGTTCAATCGAAACGTTGATTGGCTGGCGCGCGCTGCAAGGCTTGGGCGGTGGTTTGCTGATTCCCGTGGGGCAAGCCATGGCTTACCGGCATTACCCGGCGGCAGAACGCAGCCAACTCACGGCGCGGGTGATGTCGGTAGCCCTGCTGGTACCGGCGCTGTCCCCGGCGTTGGGTGGGCTGATCGTCGACAGCGTGTCATGGCGCTGGATCTTCTACGCCAACCTACCGCTGGCGTTGCTCACGCTGCTGCTGGCACTGCTGTGGATAAAACCTGACGCGCCGGCAACGGTGCACCCGGCCTTGGCCCTGGGCAGTATTTTCAAACAGATCCGCAGCCCGATGCTGCGCGTGGCGATGCTGGTCTATCTGTTCATCCCCGGCGTATTTATCGGCACCAGCCTGATCGCCATCCTCTACCTGCGCGGCCTGGGCTACGACGCCACACGCACCGGCGCGCTGATGTTGCCGTGGGCGCTGGCGTCGGCGCTGGCGATTTTCCTGAGCAAAAAAATGTTCAACCGCAGCGGCCCCAAACCCTTGCTGCTGGCGGGCATGGCCCTGCAATGTGTCGGCATTCTGCTGCTGACAAAACCCGAACCGGCCTTGATTATTCTGGCCTATACGTTGATGGGCCTGGGCGGCAGCCTGTGCAGCAGCACCGCACAGACCCTGGCGTTTCTCGACATACCCGCCGAGCGTATGGGCCATGCCAGTGCCCTGTGGAACATCAATCGGCAAGTCAGCTTCTGCCTGGGCGCTGCCGCCCTCAGTGCGTTGTTGTCGGCCTTGGATTCCTTTGCCATAACCTTCACGATGGCCGCAGCCCTGACATTGTTGCCCCTTTTTGCCGTGTTGCGCCTGGATGCGTCCAGGGTACGCACACTGCTTCACCCTGCCAGCGAGTCCCAGCAATGATTGATTACAGCGATTTTTTTGAGGAAGTGATCCAGACCCACGTCGAGATCGAACAATGGTTTGCCGGCGTTGCGCCCCAGGAAACTCTGGAAACCTTGCTTGCGCGGTTCTCACCTGAATTCAGCATGGTCGCGCCCGCCACGGGGACTAGGGTGAATGCAGCCGGCGTTAAAGCGCTGTTCACACGTTTGGGCGGCATGCGCCCGGGGTTGAAGATCACCTTGAGCGAAATGGCCGGTATTGACCGGCATGCACGCGGCGCGACGGTGACTTACCGCGAGCATCAGGTTGACGACAGCGGCACGCAAACCGATCGCCGCGCCACCGTGGTGTTTGAAAAACAGGCCAGCGGCGCGCTGTTGTGGCGCCATTTGCACGAAACCTTCATCAAGGCCTGACGCGGTCAAAAAATGTGGGCGCTGGCTTGCCTGCGATAACGGTGGGTCAACTGCACATCCTTCAACTGACAGTCCCCCATCGCAGCATAGGTATCTACACATCTTTTTATGGGTTGGATTCTTTGGTTGTCGCGGGGGCGCGGGGTACATATCCGTTATTTGGGCAACGGCTGCTATGGGTTCCGCTCTTACAGCGGGTCACTTTTGGAAAAGAGCCCCAAAAGTAACCAAAAGGGCTCTTGCCCCACCACTCGGCACCTCGCTCACGCTTCGGTGTGCCCTCACTCCGGCTTTGGAGCGGGGGCCGCCGCCATGGGCCATCCTTGGCCCATCGCGGCTAAACCGGCGTCCTGCCGGTTTACCCCCGCTCCAAAGCCTGCGTTCGGCCAGCGTGGTTTAACGGGGCGCCTCAGATCAAGATCAAAAGCAAGAGCACGGCGGCCTAGTAGCCGACCTGAGTGGTTAAATCAAAAGCAAAACCGAGGCGGCCTGACAGCCGACCTGATATTTGAAACTGAACTCAATCTAATGTGGGAGCTGGCTTGCCTGCGATGGCATCGGCTGGTTATGCCTGACACACCGAGGTGCTTGCATCGCAGGCAAGCCAGCTCCCACAGAAAAGCAGAGCACTGCAGTGCTGACAGCCGAACTCGCTCCCACATTGGGATCTCATTACATCAGCTAGATAGGATGGTGCTCTGCTTCTGCTCTGCTTTTGCTTCAACCACTCAGGTCGGCTACTAGGCCGCCGTGCTCTTGCTTTTGATCTTGATCTTGATCTGAAGCGCCCCGTTAAACCACGCTGGCCGAACGCAGGCTTGAATCCGTGGGTAACCCGGCAGGACGCCGGGTTAGCCGCGATGGGCCAAGGATGGCCCATGGCGGCGGCCCACGGATTCAAGCCTTCGTTCTGGCATGCCGAGCCTAGGCGAGGCAACGAGTGGTGGGGCGAGGACTTTTTGGTTACTTTTTGGTCCTTCAAAAAGTGACCCGCTGTAAGAGCGGAACCCTAAGCAGCCGTTACCGCAGCAACGGATATGTACTCATATCTACCTAAAAAACCCGTCAAAAGCTTAGCGCAACAAAAAAAGTTGCGTAGATACCCATGACTATCGCAGGCAAGCCAGCTCCCACATTCAGTTTTGCGTCGGGTTGACGATGACGGTGCAAGTAATCCCCGCCGCCAGCAGCACGCCTTCAGGCACTTCATCAATGTGAATCCGCACCGGCACGCGCTGGGCCAGGCGCACCCAGTTGAAGGTCGGGTTCACATCGGCGATCAATTCGCGACTCTCCGGGTTGTCACGGTCGTAGATGCCGCGCGAGATGCTTTCCACGTGGCCCTTGAGCGTCTCGCCACTCATCAGTTGCATATCGGCCTTGTCACCAACTTTGACGTGGGGCAACTTGGTCTCTTCAAAGAAGCCATATACCCAGAACGAGTTCATATCGACCACGGCCATCTTGGCTTCGCCGATGCGCGCGTAATCGCCGCGGTGCACGTTGAGGTTGGTGACGTAGCCGTCCACCGCCGCCACCACCTGGGTGCGCTTGAGGTTGAGTTCGGCCGCTTCCAGTTGCGCCAGCGCATGCTGGTAATCAGCCAGGGCCGAGTCGGCGATGTTGCTGGCATCGTCGCGGTTTTCCTTGGAAATCACCAGGGCGTCGAGGTCGGCGCGGCGGTGGGCGTTGACCTTGCGCATCTCCCAGGTGGCTTTGCGCGAGGCGACCAGCGATTGCGCCTGCTTGACCGCGATGCGGTAGTGCTCGGGGTCGATCTGCATCAGCAGGTCGCCCCTTTTCACCAACTGGTTATCACGCACCGGCACATCCACCACTTCGCCGGTGACGTCGGCCGCCACGTTGATGATGTCGGCGCGCACGCGGCCGTCGCGGGTCCACGGCGTTTCCATGTAGTGCACCCACAACGTGCGGCCAATCCAGATCGCCAAAGCCAATACCAGCAAGGTCGCGAGCAGGCTGAAAAACTTTTTCATCGGGGCATTCTCAACGGTAGACGGTCAGCGCCAGGGCGCCGAACAAGCAAACGAACAGGCTCAGGCGCAGCAACGCCGGGTGCCAGAAAAACCGGTACAGGTCCAACCCGGCCAGGAAGCGGTCCAAGGCCCAGGCCAGCCCTGCGGCGATAAAAAACATCAGGGTCATGGTCGGCATGTAGACGCCGTGGAATGCGATTTCACGAGGCATGCGGGGCTCCTTTAAGGGCCGCCAGGGGTGATTGCGGGTCCAGCAACGAGGTGCGGATAAAGTGCAGGTAGCTTTTCACCCGGCGCAGGGCCGAGGTGTCGAAGTGCGGGGCGAAGGGTTCATCGGTGGCCTGCACGCGGCTAATCGCATGGTCGACGGCAATCAGGCCGCGCTCCAGGTTGCTCGCGCTCGGTTGCAGGAACAGCCGCACCAGCGAGCGGCCCATCACGCGGATCGCCTGGCGCCAGGGTTGGGACTCGGCATACGCCGGGTGCACCGGCAAAATCGCCTGCTCCTTGCGCAACTCGATAATCGCGTGGCCGACTTCCAGCACCACGAACATCCAGCGCAGCAGGTCGCGCTGCACGTGCGGCTGGCCGACGGCGAGGCCGTAGGCCTGGTGCAGCAGGTCGCGGGTGCGGCTTTCGAAACTTGACGCCAGGCCCTTGAGCTTGCCGCTGATCGCGTACACCACTTGCTCACGCAGGTCCTGTTCCAGGCGGCGCCATAACCAGCGGCTGTTCGGCGGCAGGATAATCGCGCCCGCCGCCGCACACACCAACATGCCGATAACCATGGCGATGTAGTCGTTGATAAAGGTGTAGGGGTTGTAGACCGTGAGGTTGTCCGGCACCGAACCGGTGCTGAAGAAAATCAACAGGCCCACACCGACGCCGGCGTACTGCGGAC
Source organism: Pseudomonas sp. ArH3a (assembly GCF_022648765.1). Lineage (NCBI taxonomy): Bacteria > Pseudomonadati > Pseudomonadota > Gammaproteobacteria > Pseudomonadales > Pseudomonadaceae > Pseudomonas > Pseudomonas sp. ArH3a. Next base: position 1,430,571 of record NZ_CP080330.1, on the reverse strand, counting down.
GTGAGGCGAGGAAGGCGCCGAAGATGATCACCGGCGCAAGCATTACGCACAGCAGCGGGAAGCCGTCGATCCAGGGGAACACGAAGAACATTTCGACGAAGCCCACCAGCGCACCGATCAACGTGCCGCAGGCCATCTGGAAGGCCATGCGTTTGGGGTTGGGCGTGGCGGCGGACAAGCCAACGGTGGCGGCGGCGATCAGGGTCATGGTCGCGCCGCTGGGCCAGGCGGTGGCGACCCAGTAACTGCCCAGCACAATCAGAATAAACGACGCGCGAATCCCCGAAGCGGCGCAGGCCAGCCAGTTGGTTTTCGGCGTGTAGGCTTCGTCCCACTGCTCGCGCGCGTGGGTGTGATCGGCCAGCGATGCGTGGGTTTGCGCGTAGTTGTGCAGGTCGTCGACGAAGCGGTACAGCAGCTCGTAGGCGGTATGGAAATCCAGCTGCTCGGCCTCGCTCGGGTTACCCTCCTGGAAGGTCGCACGCAGGCTGCGCACCTTGGCGGGCAGGCCATCTTTATAGGCACTCAGTTGATTGACCAAGCGCCCAGCGTCGGGGCTGGTCAGGGCGCGGCCGGAGAAACCATCAAGCACTTCGGCCAGGTCTTGCAGGCCCGGTTTGATCGCGGCGACCACGTGATCCGCCGCATCCGTGCGCAGCCGCTCAAGCAACTGGTGCAAGGCGTTGAAGCGCGTGGTGATGCTCATGAATTCGCTGTTGAGGCGACTGAGCCGGCCATTCCTTCGGCGCATATGCGGGTCTTCAAACACGGTGACGCTGCGCAGCCCTTCCAGGCCCACGGCTTCGGCAATAAAGCGCACGTTGCTGGCCTCGAACCCTTCGCGCTGGCTACGCCCACGCAAGCCGTCGGTGACGAACAATGCGAACACGCCAAAGCGTTGATACAAGGCATTGCGCATGGCGGCGCTGCTGGTTTGCGGCAGGATCGCGGCGCTGACCACGGTGGAGCAGAGAATCCCCAGTGAAATTTCCAGCACCCGCCACACCGCCGCCATAAAGGCGCCGTCCGGGTGCGCCAGGGCGGGTAAACCGACCATCGCCGCCGTGTAGCCGGCCAACACAAACCCATAGGCGCGAAAGTTGCGATTACGCGTCGCGCCTGCGGTGCAAATGCCCACCCAGATCGCCAGTGCGCCGAGGAACAGTTCGGTGTTCTGCGCAAACAAGGCGATCAACAAGACCATCACCGCCGACCCCGCCAAGGTGCCGAGGAAGCGGTAAAAACTCTTGGCGAACACCTGGCCGCTCTGCGGTTGCATCACGATAAACACGGTGATCATCGCGGTGCGCGGTTGCGGCAGTTCCAGGCGCATCGCTAGCCACAGCGTGAGGAACGCGGCGATCAGCACCTTGAAGATGTACACCCAGGTCACGCCATCGCTGCGTGCCCAGTCGAAAAAACCACGGCGCCACTCCAAGGAGTGCAACCAGCGCAGCGGTGCAGGCAAGGGCGTCATTAAAGGCTACTCAGTGATCAAACACGGCCAGTGCCGCCGGGGTTTTGCTCGGGAGGGTCTTGGCGTGTTGCGGTACATCGTCGCCGGCACCGAGTCCGCCGCCGAGGGCGGTGACCAACTCGGCATGCGCACTCAAGCGCGCGGCCTGCACCTGTTGCTCGACCTGTTGCTGGCGAAACAGCAGGGTCTGGGCGTTCAACACGTTCACGTAATCGGTGAGGCCGCGCTGGTAGGCGATCATCGCGATGTCGTAGGTTTTCTGCGCCGAGGCCACCGATTGCGCGGCGAAGCTCGACTGCTTGTCCATGGATTCGCGGCGGATCAACTGGTCGCTGATGCCCTTGAGCGCGTTGACCAGGGTCTGGTTGTACTTGGCCACAGCGATGTCATAACCGGCGCTGGCTTCGCCCAATTCTCCACGCAAACGGCCGCCGTCGAAGATCGGCAAGGTGATCGCCGGGCCGACGTTGTAGTTGAATTTCTTGCCCGCCAGAAACGCCAGCATGCCGCCGCCGGTGGCCATATAGCCAAGGCTGCCGACCAGGTCGACGTTGGGGTAGAAACCGGCGTGGGCAACATCGATGCCTCGGGCCTGTGCGGCGACCTGCCAACGGCTGGCAACCACGTCCGGGCGTTGGCCGAGCAATTGCGCCGGTAAGCTCGACGGCAATTTCAGCGGGGCGGCCAGGGACAAACTCGGGCGTTGCAGTTGCGCGCCTTCACCCGGGCCCTTGCCCGCTAAAGCAGCCAGCTGGTTACGGCTCAGGGCGATTTCTTCGTCCAAGGCGTCGAGCTGGCGATGGGTCTCTGGCAACGGCGTTTCGGCCTGGCTCACGTCGAAGTGGGTGCCGATCCCGGCGTCCAGGCGTTTGTTGGCCAGGTCGAGAATCTGCTGTTGCTGGGCCAAGGTCGCGGCGGCGATATCACGGTTGGCGTAATGCAGCGACAGCTGGATATAGGCGCGCACCACGTTGTTTTGCAGTTCGAGCTGGGCCTGGCGCGCTTCGGCGGTGCTCATATGCGCCAGGTCGACGGCGCGTTCGGTGGCATTGCTTTCGCGGCCCCAGAGGTCGAGGGCGTAGCTCAGGCCCAGGGACGAATTATTGTCCCAGGTGTTGGCGCCACTCAGTTCGCCCGGGCCGTAGAACTGATCTTTGGGCCAGTTGTGGCGCTTGAGGGTGGTGTCACTGTTGATCTGCAACGACTCGGCCGACTCGGCAATCCCGGCCATGGCCCGCGCCTCACGCACCCGCGCGGCGGCCATGGCCAGGCTCGGGCTGTTTTGCGTGGCGAGTTGGACCCAACGATTGAGTTGCGGGTCACCGTAGGCTTGCCACCATTGCGTGGTGGGCCAGTGGGCGTCTTGGGCGGCGCTTTGGATGGCTTCGTCGGTGGCCAGGTTATTGGCGTTTAGGGCCTGGCCTTGGGGGGCGATTCCTCCGGTTCCGATGCAGCCGCTGATTGCTAACGATAAGGCGCAAACACTGAGAGCCTGCTGCCCTCTGTTGATGAGAGCCTTCAGCTCTAGGTTAATAAGAGTCTTCGGCTCTCTGCTGATGCGACGCGGCACGGCAAGCGTATTCCTGAGGTGGTGTTGCGGGAGAGGTGGCGCAATTCTAGGGGGCGCGATGGAGGACGATAAGCTGGCATTCCTGTGAATCTTTATTACCGTTCAGGCGATAATCCGTTGGTAGGGATCACTGAACGGCGTAACTTTCTGTCACAATTTGTTATCTCCCCTGAGAACACTCCATGGACACTTTGCAAAACATGCGCGCTTTCAGTTGCGTGGCCGAAGCTGGCAGCTTCACCGCCGCCGCCGGGCAACTGGACACCACCACTGCCAACGTCTCGCGCGCGGTCTCCAACCTTGAGGCCCATCTGCAAACCCGCTTGCTCAACCGCACCACCCGACGCATCGCGCTGACCGAAGCCGGCAAACGTTATTTGCTGCGCTGCGAGCAGATCCTCGCCTATGTCGAGGAAGCCGAGGCCGAAGCCAGCGATGCACACGCACGCCCCGCCGGGCAGTTGAAAGTGCACACCATGACCGGCATCGGCCAGCATTTCGTCATCGACGCGATTGCCCGCTACCGCCGTACCCACCCCGACGTGACTTTCGACCTGACCCTGGCCAACCGCGTGCCGGACCTGCTCGATGAGGGTTATGACGTGTCCATCGTGCTAGCCAGCGAACTGCCCGACTCGGGTTTCGTGTCTCAGCGCCTAGGTATCACCTACAGCATCGCCTGTGCCTCGCCGGATTACGTCAAGGCCAAGGGGTGTGCGCAGCGGCCGCAGGACTTGCTCAACCACGCCTGCCTGCGGTTGGTGAGCCCGGTGATCCAGCTGGATAAATGGACCTTCAACGGGCCTGAAGGCCAGGAAAGTGTGGCGATCAACACTTCACCGTTTCTGGTGAATTCGGCCGACGCGATGAAAACCGCGATTACCAGTGGTATGGGCGTCGGCCTGTTGCCGGTGTATGCCGCCATCGAAGGCCTGCGCAATGGCACCTTGGTGCGGGTGATGCCGACCTATCGCTCGCAAGAGCTGAACCTGTACGCCATCTACCCGTCGCGCCAGTACCTGGATGCGAAGATCAAGACGTGGGTGGAATACCTGCGTGGGTCGTTGCCGGAGATTCTGGCGGCGCATCAGGCCGAGTTGGTGGCGTATGAATTGAGCGGCAGCCTGAGTGGGGCGCGGTTGGCGAACTGATTTTGGATTGCTACCCCACAACCACCATCAATTTACTGTGAGAGCTGGCTTGCCTGCGATAGCGGTGGGCCAACTGCAGATGTATCACTGACAGATTGCTATCGCAGGCAAGCCAGCCACCCGTTAAAGGGTCGCCCTGACAATTGTCGGCAGGAATGTTAGCGTGCTTACCATTCTTCCGTAGTCGATGAGCCCGCCTGCAATGAAAAAGACCGTCCTCGCCTTCAGCCGCATCACCCCGCACATGATCGAGCGCCTGCAACAGGATTTCGAGGTGATCGCCCCCAACCCCAAGCTGGGCGATATCAACGCTCAATTCAGTGAAGCCCTGCCCCACGCGCACGGCCTGATCGGCGTAGGCCGCAAGCTCGGCCGCGCACAGCTCGAAGGCGCAAGCAAACTGGAAGTGGTCTCCAGCGTGTCGGTAGGCTACGACAACTACGACGTGCCATACTTCAACGAGCGCGGGATCATGCTCACCAACACTCCCGATGTGCTCACCGAAAGCACCGCCGACCTGGCCTTCGCCCTGCTGATGAGCAGCGCACGTCGCGTAGCCGAACTGGACGCCTGGACCAAGGCCGGCCAGTGGAAAGCCAGTGTTGGCGCACCATTGTTTGGTTGCGATGTACACGGCAAAACCCTCGGCATCGTTGGCATGGGCAACATCGGCGCGGCCATCGCCCGTCGCGGGCGCCTGGGTTTCAATATGCCGATCCTCTACAGCGGCAACAGCCGCAAGACCGTGCTGGAACAGGAACTGGGCGCGCAATTTCGCAGCCTCGACCAGTTGCTGGCCGAGTCGGACTTCGTCTGCCTGGTGGTGCCATTGAGCGACAAGACCCGCCACTTGATCAGCACCCGCGAGCTGGGCCTGATGAAATCCAGCGCGATCCTGATCAATATCTCCCGTGGCCCGGTAGTGGACGAGCCGGCGCTGATCGAAGCCCTGCAAACCCAGAAAATTCGTGGCGCCGGGCTGGACGTGTATGAGCAGGAACCGCTGGCTGAATCGCCGTTGTTCCAGCTGAGCAACGCCGTGACCCTGCCGCACATCGGCTCGGCCACCCACGAAACCCGAGAAGCCATGGCCAACCGCGCCCTGGACAACCTGCGCAGTGCCTTGCTGGGTCAGCGCCCGCAGGACTTGGTGAACCCACAGGTATGGAAGGGCTGACACACTCCCCCACACAAATCCGGTTAAAGCCTGGCGCGCCCAAGTCGATAACCCTCTATAGATCGTCATCCCTGATCCACAGAAGGTTTTTATGTCCACCACCAAAGCCCGCGCAGATTCACTCTCGCTTCTGCTCTTTACCTTGCGCAGCGGCAAGCTGATGGCGATCAACCTGCTGAAAGTCAGTGAAATCATCCCCTGCCCGCCGCTGACCAAGCTGCCCGAGTCTCACCCTCACGTTAAGGGCATCGCCACGCTGCGCGGTGCTTCGCTGTCGGTGATCGACCTGAGCCGAGCCCTGGGCGAAATGCCCCTGGCAGACCCGAATGGCGGCTGCCTGATCGTCACCGACGTCAGCCGCTCCAAGCAGGGCCTGCATGTGCAGGCGGTGAGCAAGATCGTGCACTGCCTGACCACCGATATACGCCCGCCACCGTATGGCTCCGGCGGCAATCGCTCGTTCATCACTGGGGTCACCCAAGTCGAAGGCGGGCTGGTGCAGGTGCTGGATATCGAAAAGGTCATCCACGGCATCGCCCCGGCACCGGCTGAAGCGGCGCCGACCGACCTGACCATGGAAGAGGCCGAAGTACTCGGCAATGCGCGGATTCTGGTGGTGGACGACAGCCAGGTCGCCCTGCAGCAGTCGGTACACACCTTGCGCAACCTCGGCCTGACCTGCCACACCGCCCGCAGCGCCAAGGAAGCCATCGATGTGCTGCTCGAGCTGCAAGGCACGGCCCGGCAGATCAACGTAGTGGTGTCGGACATCGAAATGTCCGAAATGGACGGTTACGCCCTCACCCGCACTTTGCGCGAAACCCCGGACTTCCAGGAGCTTTACGTGCTGCTGCACACCTCCCTGGACAGTGCGATGAACAGTGAAAAGGCGCGGCTGGCAGGTGCCGACGCAGTGCTGACCAAATTCTCGTCGCCTGAACTGACCAAGTGCCTGGTCGTCGCTGCAAAACACGTGGCGCAAAAGGGCCTGTAGCCGGTGGCGGAATACTTCCAACTGCTACGCCGCGACCTCACCACACGCCTGCCCGCGCCGCAGTGGCCGGTGGGCACGCAGCTGGATCATTACCGCGCAGAGCTGGCCCCAGCGATTCATGCCGTGTTGCGCATGGCCCAAGACCAAGGCGGCGGCCGCGTCGACAGCCTGGAGCAATGGCAACACCGGTTCGTCACCGATGCCGAATTCGACCCGACGCTGTGCCTGGTGGTCAGTAATGGCGACGGCATTCTCGGCGTGGCCCAATGCTGGACCAGTGCGTTTATCAAAAACCTCTGCGTACATCCCTGCGCCCAAGGCCAGGGGCTGGGCCGCGCCTTGTTGCTGCACACCTTTGAGGTATTCAAGCAGCGCGGCGAACCCTACGTCGACCTCAAGGTGCGCGAGAGCAACCTGCGCGCCCGGCAACTGTATGAAAGCGCCGGCATGGTCTTTGTGTTGCGCGACCGGGTACCCGAGGGCTGACCGGCACTGGCGCATAACTTGCTTCGCAAGAGCCTGAACAGTGCATAGAGGCAAAAACCCGTCACTGTTCAAGAGTGCCCTCTGACCTAGCCTGGTGACAGATCCTCCATGAACACTCACTTTTCCTGTGTGGGTTGCGGCAAATGCTGCACCGACCACCATGTGCCCCTGACCCTCGAAGAGGCCCGCAGTTGGGCGGCTGACGGCGGTAACGTCATCGTGCTGGTGGAGGGTTTTCTCGGCAATGGCCTGGGTTTGCCCCCGCAACAACGCGAGCACGCCGAGCGCCGTTCGGTGGTGGTGCCCAGCGGTACTACCGAGGCGTTCGTGGCAATCACCTTTGCCGCTTACAACGCCGGGCGCTGCCGGAATCTTGACGAAGACAACCGCTGCGGCATTTATGAACGTCGCCCGCTGGTGTGTCGCATCTATCCGATGGAAATCAACCCGCATATCCCGCTCAACCCTGGCGCCAAAGACTGCCCGCCGGAGTCCTGGGAGCAAGGCCCCGCGTTGATCGTCGGTGGCGAGTTGATGGATCAGGAGCTGGCTGAGCTGATCCGCCGCTCGCGCCAGGCCGACCGCGATGACGTGCAGACCAAGGAGGCGGTGTGCGCTTTGCTGGGCATTTGCACCACCGCGCTCAAGGGCGACGGGTTTACCGCGTACTTGCCGGACATGAACGCCTTTGCCCAAGCGATCGAATTGGCGCTTGAACAACCGTCCGTGGCCAATGAGTGGGTGTTTCATGTGTCCGGCATGGACATCGCCGAACAACTGCTGGATGCCGGCGCCCAGATTGCCACCCAGGTGCCGGCCAACTACGCGTTTATTTCGTTGCGGGCTTAAAGGCTGGCCAGGCACTCGATTTCGATCCGCGCGCCCGCCAACAGCTTGCCGGCAGCGAAGGTCGTGCGGGTCGGAAGGCGGTCAGCCGGGAAGTAGCCGGCATAGACGCTGTTCATCGCAACAAACTCCTTAATGTCGGCCAGAATCACCGTGCATTTGGCGACTCGGTCCATCCCCACGCCGTTTTTTTGCAGAATGCTGCGCAGAGTAGTCAACGCCTGGGCGGTTTCTGCACGAATGCCACCGCGCACGAGCTTGCCGTGGTCATCCAGCCCCAGCAAACCCGACACATAGAGGGTTTGCCCCACTTGCACGGTTTCTGAGAACGGCAAACCACCGTCTGCCGGCGTGTAAATCATCTTTGCCGAGGCCGGTTTACTTGCGGCCGGCGCCAGGTAAGGCTGGGTAATGGCCGCGTACTTGCCATTGTCCTTCAAGCGCTGCAATGCCTTGTTCAGCGCCACCGTCAATTCAGGGGTGTTCTTGCGCGTGGCAATGGCGACGCCGCCGCCCAGCATTTCGTCGACAACCGCGGGCCCGGCAAAAGCGAACGCGGCGCCCTGAGGCGTGTTCAACAACGCTTCGGTGATTTCAATGGTGTTTTGCAAGGTGGCGTCAATTTCCCCGGCCAGCAGGCTCTTGATCAACTCACCATTGAGGTTGAAGCTGCGCACGGTCACGCCTTGAGGTGCCCACCGCGCCTTGGCGAACGCTTCCCGGCTGGTGCCCGCCAGTACGCCAATACGTTTGCCCTTGAGCGATTGGGGATCTGGCAGCAGGCTTGAACCCGTGCGGGCGACCAACTTGCTTTCAAGGGCATAGAGGTCGTGGGTGAAGTCGACCACTTCGCGCCGCGCCGGGGTTGCGGTCATCGGCATGATCGCGTCGAAACGCCCAGCCTGGAGCGCGGCAATATTGGTCGCATAAGGCTGATCGACCCACACACAACGCGCGTTGAGCTCAGCGCACAGGGCGTTACCCAACTCGATATCCAACCCCACAAGCTCGCCTTGCGCAGTACGGTATTCAAAGGGCGGTACATCCGCCTCGACTCCAAACCGTATCTCGCTCCACGGGTTCGGGCCAGGGGGAGTTACAGCACACCCGCTCCCGGCGAACATAAGCAGAGCGAGCGCCAGCATTCTTGTTGCCGTAGTCATAAACCAGTCCTATGCAAAAGTGGTGTGAGGCATCCGGGCTCGGTCACTCATGACCCAAATGCACCCAGTGTTCTAACAAGCACTGACCGGTCTTTAACTACGACACGCCTGTATGTTGAGTAGGAGAATTCCCAAAGTCATAGTAGACAGCTTTTTGCTTTAGCGCCTCAGGCCCCAAAACTCTTGTGCCAACTGGCGCAAATCTTCCGCCAGCGCGACCACCTCCCCCGAGCTGCGCGGGCTTTGCTGCCCGGCGCTGACGGTGGCCTCACCGGCGTCGCGGGGCGCACCAACTGATACTCCACCGCCGCCCCTTCCCGATTGACCGGCGTGGCATAGGCGCTGACCCAATAATGCTCGCCGTTCTTACAACGGTTTTTCACCATGCCCATCCATGAGCGGCCGCTTTTCAGGGTCTGCCAGCTATGCGCAAACGCTGCGGGCGGCATGTCGGGGTGGCGCAGCAGGTTATGCGGCGAACCAATCAACTCGTCACGGCTATAACCGCAAACGTCGATGAAACCCTGGTTGGCATAGGTAATCGCGCTGGTCAGGTCAGTGGTCGAGAGGATATTGGCGTCGGGGGCTAAGTCCACATGTCGACCGGTGACCGGCAGATTGATTTTCACGGGAGGGGCAAATACTGATCCAGCTCATATTCCGCACAATTAATTAGCCATCATGGCGTGGCCAGGTGTTCGTAGAGGCGGTAGGGCTGGATGATTCGCTGGTACTCGCCGTTCTGTACCAACTGTTCAAGGGCACCGTTGAGATCATTGAGCAGTTCGATATCAGATTTGCGCAGCGCGATCGCCACGCCGCTGCCCAATAGATCTGCCGAGACTTCGGGGCCAAGGAAGGCAAAATCGCGACCGTGGGAGGTGTCGAGCAGTGACTCACGCAATTCCACGGGGCCTTGCAGGGTAGCGTCGATTTCGCCTGCCACCAGGCTGCGGATCACCTCGTCAATCAGCCAGAAGCTCTTGATGATGACCCCCTTGGGCGCCCACTGCGAACGGGCGAAAGCTTCACGATTACTTCCCAGTAACACTCCGACACGCTTGCCCTTGAGCGAGCGTACGGTAGGCGTCAGGCCTGACGCCCTGCGGCCAACCAGCCGCGTGGTGAACGCATAGAGTTCATCGGTAAAGCTCACCCATCGCCGCCGATTGGACGTAGGCGCTATGCCCATGATCGCGTCAAATTGCCTGGCTTCAAGGGCGGAGAAATTCTCGACAAGGACCTGGTCGACCCAGGTACAACGCACATTCAACTGCCTGCAAAGGGCATTGCCCAATTCGATGTTCACACCGACCAGTTGCCCTTGCGGGCTGCGGCTCTGGAAGGGGGGGAAGTGCGCAACAACCGCGAAGCGGATTTCGCGCCGCGGGGGGTCACTGGCCGCAACGGTATCGACCGACAGCAATAGCGCAAGCGCTGCATAGAGGCAAATCAGAGCCACGGGAAACGTCCTTTTCCGGAAAGACCAACCTCCTTCCCCTGTAAAAACGTGGGGGTGGTAAAGAGGCAGTGCAAACTTTCAAGAAACGGTCGTGGACCTACAATCAGAAACGTCAGCGAACCACGTAGGCAAAAGCCGATACAGCGTCCGACACATTACTCTCAGCGTTTACCCATCGAACGGCGAGTGCCTGGCGGGGCCATGCCTGGGGACTTGGTATGGCCGTTTTTGGCGCCATTCTTGTACCAAGGCTGGGCGGCATTCTTGGCTCCAGCCAACTCACCCGGTTTAAACGGGAACTTGAACGCCGGGATCTCGGCTTGTTCAACGCTTTGAGCGTCGGCCGGATCGACGAGGTCGGCCGCTTCAACAGGGGATTGTGTCGGGGAAGTCATGGAAGCTCCGGAGCGTGCAAAAAATGAGGCGGGGCCGGCTTGCGGGCCACACTGGCGCGCAGTATACCTGCGCGCTTCGGATCTTTAACCACCGCTGGTACGAATGGTTGGACTTTACTGACAGCGCTGTCAGTTAGCAGTCACCGTGCTGACCGGGTTGGCGGGCTATAAAGACCTTTCATTCTCCCAACCCTTTGCCCCGGCGCCCCATCCCCATGCACATTCAACGAAAAACCGCCCTGATCGTGGGCGTCCTCGTGGTCGTGGCGATTGCAGCCTGGGCCCTGACCCGGCCGGCCAAGACCAAACTGGCGGCGCCGACCGCCATCCCGGTACGCGTGGTCAGCGTTGTACAGCAGGACATCCCCCGTTTTGTCAGCGGGATCGGCTCGGTGCTGTCGTTGCACAGCGTGATGATTCGCCCGCAAATCGACGGCATCCTCACGAAATTGCTGGTCAAGGAAGGCCAACTGGTCAAAACCGGCGACCTGCTGGCCACCATTGATGATCGCTCGATCCGCGCCAGCCTCGACCAGGCCAGGGCGCAACTGGGGGAAAGCCAGGCGCAGCTGCAAGTGGCGCAGGTCAACCTCAAGCGTTACAAGGAACTGAGCATCGACGACGGCGTGTCGAAGCAGACCTACGACCAGCAGCAAGCCTTGGTCAACCAACTGAAGGCCACGGCGCAAGGTAATCAGGCCGCGATTGACTCGGCTCAGGTACAGCTTTCCTACACCCAGATTCGCTCTCCCGTCACCGGCCGTGTCGGCATTCGCACGGTGGATGAAGGCAACTTCCTGCGCATGAGTGATACCCAGGGCCTGTTCTCCGTCACGCAAATCGACCCGATTGCCGTGGAGTTCTCATTGCCGCAACAAATGCTGCCAACCCTGCAAGGCCTGATCGCAGCGCCTACCCCGGCCAGCGTCGATGCCTACATGGGGGCCGACACCGACGGCCAGACCGGCGACTTGCTCGGCGAAGGCCACTTGAGCCTGATCGACAACCAGATCAGCTCCACCACCGGCACCCTGCGCGCCAAGGCCGAATTCAAGAATGCCTCGCAGCGCCTGTGGCCGGGCCAGTTGGTAACCATCAAGATCCAGACCGCCCTCGACAAAAATGCCCTGGTGGTCCCACCCACCGTGGTGCAACGCGGCCTGGACTCGCACTTTGTGTACCGGGTCAAGGGTGACAAGGTCGAGAGTGTGCCGGTGCAAGTCACTTATCAGAACAGCGATGTGAACATCATCAAGGGCGTACAGGCCGGTGATGTGCTGGTCAGCGATGGCCAGTCGCGGCTCAAAGCCGGTGCCCAGGTAGAAGTACTCAAGGAACCGCCGCAAGTGATCCAGACCGTCGACGCCAAGGTGCAGCCATGAGCGCCAACCGCTCGCCGTCCGCCTGGTGCGTTGATCACCCGGTCGCCACCCTGCTGCTGACCTTTGCCCTGGTACTGTTGGGCATCATTGCCTTCCCGCGCCTGGCCGTTGCGCCACTGCCGGAAGCGGAATTCCCGACGATCCAGGTCACCGCGCAACTGCCCGGCGCCAGCCCGGACACCATGGCCTCGTCGGTGGCAACGCCCCTGGAGGTGCAATTCAGTGCCATCCCTGGCATGACCCAAATGACTTCCAGCAGCGCCTTGGGCTCAAGCCTGCTGACCCTGCAATTCACCCTGAACAAGAGCATCGACACCGCCGCGCAAGAAGTGCAGGCGGCGATCAACACCGCCTCCGGCAAGTTGCCCAGCGACATGCCGAGCCTGCCGACCTGGAAGAAGGTCAACCCGGCAGACAGCCCGGTGCTGATCCTCAGCGTCAGCTCCGACAGCATGCCCAGCACCGAGCTGAGTGACTACGTAGAAACCTTGCTGGCCCGCCAGATCAGCCAGATCGACGGCGTCGGCCAGATCAACATCACCGGCCAACAACGCCCGGCGATTCGCGTACAGGCCTCGCCCGACAAACTCGCGGCGATTGGCCTGACCCTCGCCGACGTGCGCGTGGCGATCCAGCAATCCAGCTTGAACCTGGCCAAGGGCGCGATCTACGGCGAGAACAGCGTGTCGACCCTGTCCACCAACGACCAGCTGTTTCACCCGGATGAATACGGCCAGTTGATCGTTTCCTACAAGAACGGCGCGCCGGTTCAACTGCGTGACGTCGCAAAAGTCATCAACGGTTCGGAAAACGCCTACGTGCAGGCCTGGTCCGGCGACACACCTGGGGTCAACCTGGTGATTTCGCGCCAGCCCGGCGCCAACATCGTAGAGACCGTGGACCGCATTCAAGCCGAACTGCCGCGCCTGGAAGGCATGCTGCCCGCTTCGGTGCAGGTCAGCGTGTTAACCGACCGTACTAAGACCATCCGCGCGTCCCTGCATGAAGTGGAAGTCACCTTGCTGATCGCCATCTTGCTGGTGGTGGCGGTGATGGCGCTGTTCCTGCGCCAATTGTCGGCGACGCTGATTGTGTCCAGCGTGCTCGGCGTGTCGCTGATCGCCAGTTTCGCCTTGATGTACCTGATGGGTTTCAGCCTGAACAACCTGACCTTGGTGGCGATCGTGATTTCCGTGGGTTTTGTGGTGGACGACGCCATCGTGGTGGTGGAGAACATTCACCGGCACCTGGAAGCGGGCCTGAGCAAACGCGAGGCGGCGATCAAAGGTTCCGGCGAGATTGGCTTTACCGTGGTGTCCATCAGTTTCTCACTGGTGGCGGCGTTTATTCCGCTGCTGTTCATGGGCGGCGTGGTCGGGCGGTTGTTCAAGGAGTTCGCGCTGACGGCGACCTCGACCATCCTGATTTCAGTCGTGGTTTCGTTGACCCTGGCGCCCACCCTCGCCGCGCTGTTCATGCGCGCCCCCACCCATCACGCCCACGACAAACCCGGTTTCAGCGAACGCCTGCTCGCCGCCTACGCCCGCAACCTGCGCCGTGCGCTGGCCCATCAACGCACCATGGCGGCGATCTTCATGGTCACCCTGGCGTTGGCGGTGGTCGGCTACGTGTTTATCCCCAAGGGTTTCTTTCCGGTGCAAGACACCGGTTTTGTACTCGGCACCAGCGAGGCGGCGGCCGACGTGTCGTACCCGGACATGGTCGCCAAGCACAAGGCCCTGGCCGAGATCGTCAAGGCCGACCCAGCCGTGGAGGCGTTTTCCCATTCGGTGGGCGTCACCGGCAGTAACCAGACCATCGCCAACGGCCGCTTCTGGATCGCCTTGAAAGACCGCGGTGATCGTGACGTGTCAGCCAGCCAGTTCATCGACCGTATCCGCCCGAAACTGGCCGCGGTGCCGGGCATTGTGCTGTACCTGCGCGCAGGCCAGGACATCAACCTCAGCTCCGGCCCCAGCCGCGCCCAGTACCAATATGTGCTCAAGAGTAACGACGGCCCGACGTTGAACACCTGGACCCAGCGCCTGACTGAAAAACTGCGCGCCAACCCGGCGTTCCGCGACCTGTCCAACGACCTGCAGCTGGGCGGCAGCATCACCCACATCAGCATCGACCGCCAGGCCGCCGCGCGTTTCGGCCTGACCGCCACCGATGTCGACCAGGCGCTGTATGACGCGTTCGGCCAGCGCCAGATCAACGAGTTCCAGACCGAGATCAACCAGTACCAAGTGGTGCTGGAACTCGACAGCCAACAGCGCGGCAAGGCCGAAAGCCTGAACTACTTCTACCTGCGCTCGCCGTTGACCAACGAGATGGTGCCGCTGTCGGCAGTGGCTAAAGTCGATCCACCCACCGTGGGGCCGTTGTCGATCAGCCATGACGGCATGTTCCCGGCGGCCAACCTGTCGTTCAACCTGGCGCCCGGCGTGGCGTTGGGCGATGCGGTGATCATGCTCAACCAGGCCAAGAACGAAATCGGCATGCCGGCGACCATGATCGGCACCTTCCAGGGCGCCGCCCAGGCGTTCCAGAGTTCGTTGGCCAGCCAGCCCTGGCTGATCCTTGCGGCGCTGGTGGCGGTCTACATTATCCTGGGTGTGCTGTATGAGAGCTTTGTGCACCCGCTGACGATCATCTCCACCCTGCCCTCAGCGGGCTTGGGTGCGCTGATCATGCTGTGGCTGCTGGGCCAGGATTTTTCGATCATGGCCTTGATCGGCCTGGTGTTGCTGATCGGTATCGTGAAGAAGAATGGCATCCTGATGATCGACTTCGCCCTGGACGCCCAGCGTGTGCGTGGGCTGCCGCCCGAGGAGGCGATTTATGAAGCCTGCGTCACGCGGTTCCGGCCGATCATCATGACCACCCTCGCCGCCTTGCTCGGCGCGGTGCCGTTGATGCTGGGCTCCGGCCCGGGTGCGGAACTGCGCCAGCCGCTGGGGATCGCCGTAGTAGGCGGCTTGCTGGTGAGCCAGGCGCTGACGCTGTTCACCACACCGGTCATATACTTGTACCTTGAGAAGTTTTTCCACAGGCCCAAACCAGCCAACGAGCTGGCGACCACACACAGAGGCTGAAGCCCCGCCTTGGAGCAAAAGGCTTATGCGCGTCCTGATTATTGAAGATGAAGAAAAAACCGCGGATTACCTGCACCGCGGCCTGACGGAACAAGGCTACACCGTCGATGTGGCACGCGAAGGCATCGAGGGCCTGCACCTGGCGCTGGAGAACGATTACGCAGTGATCGTGCTCGACGTGATGCTGCCCGGCCTCGACGGCTTCGGCGTGCTGCGTGCGCTGCGTGCGCGCAAGCAGACGCCGGTGATCATGCTCACCGCCCGCGAGCGCGTGGAAGACCGCATTCGTGGCCTGCGTGAAGGCGCCGATGACTATTTGGGCAAACCGTTTTCATTCCTGGAACTGGTGGCACGCCTGCAAGCGCTGACCCGGCGCAGTGGCGGGCATGAACCGGTGCAGGTCACCGTCGCCGACCTGTGGATCGACTTGATCAGCCGCAAAGCCAGCCGCAACGGCCTGCGCCTGGACCTGACCGCCAAGGAGTTCTCGCTGCTCAGCGTGTTGGCGCGGCGCCAGGGTGAAATCCTCTCCAAGACCGCGATTGCCGAGATGGTCTGGGACATCAATTTCGACAGCGATGCCAACGTCGTGGAAGTGGCGATCAAGCGCCTGCGCGCCAAGCTCGACGGGCCGTTCGATACCAAGCTGCTGCACACCATTCGCGGCATGGGCTATGTGCTGGAGAACCGCAGTGTCGGCTAACTCCATCGCCCTGCGCCTGAGCGGCATGTTCACGTTGGTGGCGTTGCTGATCTTCGTGTTGATCGGCGGCGCGTTGTACCAGCAAGTGGACCGGGGCCTGGGGTTGTTGCCGGGCGCCGAGCTGGATGCGCGCTACAGCGTGCTTGAATCCTCGGTGAACCGCTTCGGCACGCCGGAGCACTGGGCGAAAATCACCGCCAAACTGAAATTGCTTGGTGAGGAAGACCAGCGCATTCGCTTCTGGGTGGTGAGCAGCGATCCAAACTACGAGTACGGCAACCCGGATGCGCAGATCCGCGCGTTCGCTGCAGGGCCGACCGGTAAGCGCGACTTGCGTCTGCCGGAGCGTGAGTACCCGTTCAAGGTACTGGTGAGCCAGTTCGCGGCGAAAGAACAGCGCCCGCCGCTGCGTTTTATGATCGCCATCGACACCGAAAACTTCCGCACGACCCAACACCAATTGCTGGTGGCGCTGATCAGCCTGGCATTTGTCGGCGTGGTGCTGGCGGCGCTGTTGGGGTTTTGGGTCTCGCGTATCGGCCTCAAGCCGTTGAGCAAACTCTCGGATGAAGCGCAGAAACTTGCACCGCCCAAGCTCTCGGGGCGCTTGCAACTGTCGCCGTTACCGCCGGAATTGAGCCAGTTCGTCAATTCGTTCAACTCCACGCTGGACCGGGTGGAACAGGCTTATTCGCGCTTGGAGTCTTTCAATGCCGACGTGGCGCATGAGTTGCGTTCGCCGCTGACCAACCTGATTGGCCAGACCCAGGTAGCGCTGACGCGCGGGCGTTCGGCCGAGCATTATTTCGAGGTGCTGCAATCTAATCTTGAAGAGCTGGAACGCTTGCGTTCGATCATCAATGACATGTTGTTTCTTGCCAGTGCTGACCAGGGTAGCAAGGCGACCAAGCTGATCGAAAGTTCGCTGGCGGATGAGGTGGCTACCACGCTCGACTACCTGGACTTCATCCTCGAAGACGCCCAGGTCCAAGTGCGAGTGCGCGGTGACGCTTTGGTGCAGATTGAAAAAGCGCACTTGCGCCGTGCGCTGATTAATCTGCTGAGCAATGCGGTGCAGCACACCGCGCCGGGGCAGGTGATTGAGGTGGCTATCGAGGTGCAGGCGCATCAGGTGGCGATTGCGGTGACCAACCCTGGGGATGAGATTGCCAGTGAGCACTTGCCACGGTTGTTCGAGCGGTTTTATCGGGTGGATGCGTCGCGCAGTAACAGCGGGGCGAATCATGGGTTGGGGCTGGCGATCGTCAAGGCGATTGCGTTGATGCATGGCGGGGATGTGTTTGTACGCAGTGATGGCAGCGGCAATACCTTTGGCATCACGTTGCCGGTTTAACACCGAGCTCCCACAGTGGATCTCTGCCACCTTGACTATTGCGGTTTGGGCAACAGTCATTATCTTGTTACACTCTGTATCACACCGCTCACCTGCGTTAATTTGACGCACCGATGAGCGCAATGGCAAAGACAGCTCCCCGCTCACCCCAATTCCCCTCGACTTTTTTCCAGGGCTCTACACTGGGAATCTGTCTTAAAGCCGCTGACTTCAGCGGCTTTTTTTTGCCGTAAAAAAGGCCAGGCACACCCCCACGACATTGGCCGTTTACGATTGACCAAAGGAGCTCCACCGGTGAAGAACTCGCTGACGTTTACCCCGCTATTCCTCGCAATTACAGCAACGATTGCCCCTTTCGCCCAAGCAGCAGACACCACCCCCGCCGATGGTTTCGTCGAAGGCGCAAGCCTCAAGATCAACACCCGCAACTACTACATGAACCGCGACCGTCGCGACATTCACACCGATGACAGCAAGGAATGGGGCCAAGGCTTCATCGGCACGTTTGAATCCGGCTACACCCAAGGCACCGTCGGCTTCGGCCTGGACCTCAACGCCATGCTCGGCCTCAAGCTCGACGGCGGTGGCGGCACCGACGGTTCCAGCATCCTGCCGGTGGGTTCCGGCAACGGCAAAGCGCCCGGCTCGTTCTCCACCGCGGGCGGCACCTTGAAAATGCGCGCCTTCGACACCGAGCTGAAGGCCGGGGACCTGTTCCTCAATAACCCGGTGATCGCCGGCGGTATGACCCGCATGTTGCCGCAGGATTTCCGTGGTGTAAGCCTGACCAACCACAGCTTCGACGGCTGGATGCTCGAAGGCGGTCAGGCCAGTTTCACCAAGCTTTACAACCAGAGCGGCCACCGGCGCATCGGCACCAGCTATGGCGCGCTGCCGGAGCATGCCGACAGCCAGCACCTGAACTGGGCCGGCGCGTCCTTCAGCGGCATTGCGGGCTTGACCAGTAACCTGTACGCCTCCGAACTCAAGGATGTGTGGCACCAGTACTACTACGACCTGGACTACACCTACGCGCTGAACGACTTGGTCAGCCTCAACCCAGGCCTGCACTACTACCACACCCAGGACACCGGCCAATCGCTGCTGGGCAACATCGACAACAATACCTACAGCCTGCATTTCACCGTAGGCGTGGGCAACCACAGCGTCACCGCCGCTTATCAGCGGGTCAACGGCAACACGCCGTTCGACTACATCAGCCAGGGCGACAGCATCTACCTGGATAACTCCCAGCAATACTCGGACTTCAACGGCCCTAACGAGCGCTCTTGGAAACTCAAGTATGCCTATGACTTTGCAGGCCTCGGCATGCCTGGGCTGACGTCCGCCGTGTCCTACATCAGCGGCAAGACCGACCTGACCAAGGTCGACCCGCAAAGCCGTGGCTACAGCGCCTGGTACAGCGCCGACGGCAAGGACGCGAAACATTGGGAGCGCGATATCGACCTGAAATACGTGGTGCAAGGCGGCAAAGCCAAAGACCTGGCCGTGCGCCTGCAGTGGGCGACCAACCGCGGCGGCAACGGCTACGCGGCGGTGGATCGGGACGTGGACGAATACCGGGTGATCGTGGACTACCCGATCAACGTGTTCTAACCCGCTGATCTTTCTTTTTTAGCCCATGCTCTAATTTTCATCGCGTAGAACTAAACTGCCAGTATCTTCCTGTTGAAGCCTGCGCGATGAGTCAACTCCGCCCTCCTTCTTTACCTGCACGCTCGGAGCTTCTGCTGATTCTGGGCAGTGGCCTGACCGTCATCCTGATCGTGGTTATCGTCGCAGCCTTGCTCACCCGCGAACACGCCAGCACCCTGCAGGCGGCCAAGCGCGAGACCACCAATATCACCCAACTGATCAATGCCGATGTGCTGCGCAACGCCGAACTCTACGACCTGGCGCTGCAGGGCTTGATCACGGCCACCACACGCAATGACCTGTCGCGGACGCCGCCGGACATCCGGCACATGGTGCAGTTTGATCAATCCACCGCAGCGCCGTTCAAGGGTGAAGTGCTGTTGCTGGATGCCAATGGTGCGGTGGTTGCCGATTCTTCGACGTTGCAGCCGACGCCGCGCAATTTCGCCAACCGTGACTATTTCCAGGTGCATAAACAAAATGCACAGGCAGGGCTGTTTATCAGCCGCCCGTTCAAGATCCGCTGCGATTGCGATCAAGTGTGGCGCATGGCATTCAGTCGCCGAGTGGAGGGCCCCAACGGCGAGTTCGCCGGCGTGGCCGTGGCGACGATTCGCCTGGCGTATTTCGATCAACTGTTCAACCGCCTCACCATCGGCAACGGCAGCTCCGTCAACCTGCTGAACACCCGTGGCATTCTTCTGGCCCAGCAGCCGCTGCTGGAGCGCGACATGATTGATAAGGACCTCAGCGACCGGCCCAATTTCAAACGCATACTGCGCGAAGGCGAAGGCAGCTTTCAGGCCATCTCCGCCCTCTCTGGCACAGAGCGTTTATATACGTTCACCAAGGTCGGTGAGCTGCCGTTGATTGTGGTGGTGGCACTGGCCAGCGAAAACGTGTTCGCCCCCTGGCAACGTGCCGCGCTGCTGACCAGTGGCGCTACCGGCGTGCTGTGTATCGGCCTGTTGTGGCTGACCTGGATGTTGCGCCGCGAACTGCGCCGTCGCCATCGTGCCGAACAGGTGCTGTCAGAACTGGCAGCCACCGATGCGCTCACAGGCCTGGCGAACCGCCGCACCCTGGACCAGCGCCTACGCCTGGAATGGGACCGCGCGCAGCGCTCGACCGAGCCGCTGACACTGTTGATGATCGATGTGGACAACTTCAAGGCCTTCAACGACCGTCATGGCCACCATAGCGGCGACGAGGCATTGCGCGCGGTCTCGCAGGTGATCGGTGGCAACATCCGACGCCCGGCCGACCTGGCCGCGCGGTATGGCGGGGAAGAGTTTGCCGTGGTGCTGCCGAATACCGACGCCAAGGGTGCGTGGGTGATCGCCGAGCACATCCGCAGCAGCGTCGAGCATTTGCCACGGGTGGCCGGTGCCGAGCGGCCGATTACCGTGAGTATCGGCATGAGCACTTGGGATAAACGCAGCCGCACTTCGTTGGAGGCGTTGTTGCTGAGTGCGGACCAGGCGCTGTATGAGGCCAAGCACAGCGGACGCAATCGGATTGTCGATGCCAAAGCCCGTTCCTGAAAGGGTAACGCCTGCTCCAATGGAGTCAGGCGTGAAGGAACGCTATACCGTGTAACTCCCGCGCGCTGTCGCCGTTGCCCTCGGATCGACACCGATTTCTGCGGTAAGGCTCACCGGCCATTCGCGAGGAAGCAGCGAGACTCGGAAACCGAAGGAACCATCAACAGCTACCCCCGGCACCACAGAGAACTCGTGCTTGGGCGTTATCTTGCTGCCAAGGTCGGTACTGAAGGTAACCCTGTGCTGAACGGTAAATGTCGGTGTCACGCCCCCTCCCGTAGTAACGGTTAACGGACCTGCTTGAACATTCGCGTTAATACTCGTTCTTGGGAAGAAGGTATAACTGTTTGCGACAGAAACAGTACGATCAAAGTTCTGCGTTATTGATGGCTGCCCGGTGGGAGACAATGCGAACTCCACGCCAGGACCACCGACTTTTATTTCATGCCCGGGGCCGCCCGTAATACTTTGGTTTACACCACCGCCGGCGCCTACACTTAAACCTGGAATAGGGCCAGGGATCGGGGCCGAGACATTACCCTCCAGCCCACCATTCACCCCAGCAAACTGTTGAGTGCTAAGGGTGGGATTAAAATTAGCTTTAGCTTTGAATTCACCCGTTGGTTCGACCGTCGCGCTGAACTCTGGAGCACTGAAATTAAGCACCTGTGTCAGGCGAGCACCTGCATTGATACCAAGCCCCGTATTTAGAATATTGGGAATGCCTGCCCTGACATCGCCGCTTGCGGCTAACTGCATCCTGGGTACAAAACTGACTTGGAAGCCACCGGCGTCTGTTGGGCGCAAGGTGATTGCCGGGTCAAAACGTGCTGTTGCGCTCACGCCCACGCTGGGGCCGCCAGGAATTGGGGTAAGCCTGGCCGCAATAGTGGCATACGCCCGGGGATAAAAAGACAGCGTGGGAATCGCTTGAAACTTAGCCTCACCGCCGAAAACATTCGCCGTGAAGGGCGCGGCAAAGGAACGCGGCGGCTGATTATTAACGTTTTGCTGCTGGCCGCTAACATAGCCGCCATTTTGTTGCTGAGGGGCTGGGCCACGGTAAGCGTAGTTTGGAGATACATTATTCAAGGGTAATACCCGCTCACAGTAAGTTTGATGTATTGGCTTCTCTTGCTTTACTCATCAATCGCTCGGCCTTCGGCTCACTCGCTACGATGTCGCCAATTCAACGGCCTCACAAACCTATTGTGGTACGCGGCTAGGTATCAGTTCCTACAGGCAAACCATTGATAACCCACATTAGTATCATGGTGTGTTAGACACAAAAAAAAAGGCCACCCGAAGGTGGCCTTTCAAAACTAAAGAAAGAGAGTTGTTACTTACACCGCCGCAACGGGACGCATGTAAGAGATCGGTGCGGTGCTGGCATCTTCGAAGGTCACGACTTCCCAAGCGTCTGTCTGCTCAATCAACTTGCGCAGCAGCTGGTTGTTAAGGGCGTGGCCCGACTTGAAGCCTTTGAACTCGCCTATCAGGCTATTGCCCAGCAGGTAGAGGTCACCGATTGCATCGAGGATCTTGTGCTTCACGAATTCGTCTTCATAGCGAAGGCCGTCTTCGTTCAGTACACCATCCGCGTCGACCACAATGGCGTTTTCAACGCTGCCGCCGAGTGCGAGGTTGTGCTTGCGCAGGTACTCGATGTCACTCATGAAACCAAAGGTACGGGCGCGGCTGACTTCTTTTACGAACGAAGTGCTGGAAAAATCCACGCTTGCACTTTGGGTGCGGTCACGGAATACCGGGTGATCGAAATCGATCTCAAAGCTCACTTTAAAGCCTTCGAACGGGACGAAGGTGGCGCGCTTGTCGCCGTCTTCTACTGTCACTTCCCGCAGAATGCGAATGAACTTCTTGGCTGCGTCCTGTTCTTCCAGGCCGGCAGATTGAATCAAGAATACGAAGGGTCCGGCGCTGCCATCCATGATTGGGACTTCGGACGCGGAGAGCTCGACGTAGGCGTTATCGATGCCCAGGCCAGCCATGGCCGAGAGCAAGTGCTCCACCGTGTCCACTTTGACGTCACCGTTGACCAACGTGGTCGACATGGTGGTTTCGCCAACGTTTTCCGCGCGAGCAGGAATCTGCACCACAGGGTCCAGGTCGGCACGAACAAACACGATGCCGGTGTCGACAGGTGCGGGCTTGAGGGTCAGGTATACCTTCTCCCCGGAGTGCAGACCTACACCTGTGGCACGAATAATATTCTTCAGGGTGCGTTGTTTAATCATGGCTTGGACCGCTTCAGCGCAAATTGCGAACTGGTATCAACAAAGGCTGGCGATAATAACAGACCAGACCTTTGCTGAACACCAATCACCTTCATAGCCCTGATACATTCCATTAATCGGCCTGACGACGCAGGAATGCCGGGATGTCCAGGTAGTCCAGATCATCTTGCGGATTCGGGCTACGGGACGCCGCAGCACCGGCCTGAGCCTGGTTGCGCATCACGGTCGGACGGTCCAGGTCACGGTAGTTAACAGACGGCAGTTCCTGGCGCGAAGGCGCTGGAGCGGCAGCTTGCTGGCTGGCGTGGCTAGCATGGCTGTTGTGACCGGTGTGAACGGTATTGTCGATGACCTTCACAGGCTTCTCGATTTTTGCGCCCAGGCCGGTAGCAACGACGGTCACGTGCAGCTCGTCGCGCATGTCCGGGTCGATAACGGTACCGACTTTGACCATCGCGTGCTCGGAAGCGAAGGCTTCGATGATGCTACCCACGTCGGAGTACTCACCCAGGGACAGGTCAGGGCCGGCGGTGATGTTCACCAGGATGCCGCGTGCACCTTGCAGGTTCACGTCTTCCAGCAATGGGTTGCGGATCGCCGCTTCAGTCGCTTCACGTGCACGGTTCGGACCGCTGGCGCAGCCAGTGCCCATCATCGCCATGCCCATTTCGCTCATCACGGTACGTACGTCGGCAAAGTCGACGTTGATCATGCCTGGGCGCTTGATGATGTCGGAGATACCGCGAACGGCACCGGCGAGTACATCGTCAGCCTTGGCAAATGCGGACAGCAGGCTTGCGTCCTTGCCCAGGATGGTCAGCAGCTTCTCGTTGGGAATAGTGATCAACGAGTCGACGCTTTCAGACAGCAGACGGATACCTTCGTCGGCGATCTGCATGCGCTTGCGGCCTTCGAACGGGAACGGACGCGTCACAACAGCAACGGTCAGAATCCCCATTTCCTTGGCCACTTCGGCAATGATCGGCGCAGCACCGGTACCGGTACCGCCGCCCATGCCCGTGGTGATGAACACCATGTTGGTGCCTTGCAGCACTTCAGCAATACGCTCGCGGTCTTCCAGGGCGGCTTGACGGCCGACTTCCGGATTGGCGCCAGCGCCGAGGCCCTTGGTCACGGCTGTGCCCAATTGCAGGATGGTCCGCGCGCCGATGCTTTTCAGCGCTTGGGCATCAGTGTTGGCGCAGATGAATTCAACGCCTTCAATGTTGCTCTTGACCATATGGTTGACAGCGTTGCCGCCGCCACCGCCGACACCGATTACTTTGATAACCGGGCTTGCGGGGATGTTGTCTACGAGTTCGAACATGTTCCCTCTCCTTTCGTTTTCTCTAGTTTTTTCGCCTACTGCTTGTTGCGGTGTTGCGGTGTCACGGTAAATCTTTAGAAATTGCCTTTTACCCAAGCCTGCAACCGCTCGAACAACGGCGCTTTGGCCTCGTCATCGCTGCGGTAGCTGTCACGGATGCTCGGGCCCGACAAGGAAATGCCGTCGGTCTGCTTTTGCAGCCCGTACAACAGCAAGCCCACACCGGTGGAATAAATCGGGTTGCGCACCACGTCGCCCAGGCCTTTGACGCCATGGGGCACGCCCAGGCGAACCGGCATGTGGAAGATTTCCTCGGCCAGTTCGACCGCGCCTTCCATCTTCGAGGTGCCACCGGTCAGCACGATGCCGGCCGGGATCAAATCTTCGTAGCCGCTGCGGCGCAGTTCAGCCTGGATCAGGGTGAACAGCTCGTCGTAACGTGGCTCGACCACTTCGGCCAGGGCCTGGCGCGACAGCTCACGCGGTGGGCGATCGCCCACGCTTGGTACCTTGATGGTTTCACCGGCGCCGGCCAGTTTGGCCAGGGCGCAGGCGTAACGGATCTTGATTTCTTCGGCGTACTGGGTCGGTGTACGCAGCGCCATGGCGATGTCGTTGGTGACTTGGTCGCCAGCAATCGGGATCACGGCGGTGTGACGGATCGCACCCTCGGTGAAGATCGCGATGTCGGTGGTGCCGCCGCCGATGTCCACCAGGCACACGCCCAGTTCTTTTTCGTCGTCGGTCAGTACCGAGTAGGCCGAAGCCAACTGCTCGAGAATGATGTCGTCGATTTCCAGGCCGCAGCGGCGCACGCATTTTTCAATGTTCTGTGCCGCGTTGACCGCGCAGGTCACCACGTGAACCTTGGCTTCCAGACGCACGCCCGACATGCCCAGCGGCTCGCGAACGCCTTCCTGGTTGTCGATCACGTAGTCCTGCGGCAGGGTGTGCAGCACGCGCTGGTCAGCCGGAATTGCCACAGCCTGGGCCGCGTCGAGTACACGCTCAAGGTCAGCCGCGCTGACTTCACGGTCGCGGATCGCCACGATGCCGTGGGAGTTCAGGCTGCGGATATGGTTGCCGGCCACGCCGACGAACGCCGAGTGAATCCGGCAGCCAGCCATCAACTGCGCTTCTTCGATAGCGCGCTGGATCGATTGCACGGTGGACTCGATGTTGACCACCACGCCCTTCTTAAGGCCCCGGGACGGATGCGTGCCGATACCGACGATTTCGATAACACCGTCTTCCCCGACCTCGCCGACCAGGGCCACCACTTTGGAGGTGCCGATATCGAGACCGACGATCATTTTTCCGCTTTGCACGTTTGCCATGGGTCCTGCCTCTTCTTAATTCTTCGCGACAGCGGGTTTGGCTGTCGTCGGCGCAGCTGGTTCACGCCAGCCGACGGCCAGGCCGTTGGCGTAACGCAGGTCGACGCTCGCAATGTTCGTAATCTGTTCTTTCAAGGTCTTGTCATAGATGGCAATAAAGCGGCGCATCTTTTCCACCAAGCGGTCGCGTCCCAGCAACAACTCGATGCCCGGGCCGGAACTGCCGGCCCCGGTGGTCAAAAACCAGCTGCCCCGCTCACGCAATTCCAGGCGCGCGATGGAGAAACCCAGTGGCCGCAGCATCTGGCTCAAGGCCTGGTACTGCTGCATCACTTGCTGTTGCGCCCGCTGCGGCCCGAACAACTGCGGCAGGTGCTCGTAGTTGGCCAGCTCACGCGGGGTGAATGCCTGGCCCTGGTTGTTCAACAGCGCACCATCGCCCCAACGGGCCACGGGCAGTTGCTCTTCCAGGCGGATCGTCACCTGGTCCGGCCAGACGCGGCGGACTTCGGCGTGAGCGATCCACGGCATCTGTTCCAACTCCGAGCGCATACCGGCCAGGTCGATGGTGAAGAAGCTCGCCGCCAAGTACGGGCCAATGCGCTGCTGCACCGCTTGCTGGCTGATGTAGCTCAAGTCGCCCTGCACGCTGATCTTGGTGATCGGACGGTCGGCATACGGCAACAAGCGCTGTGCACCTTCGTAAGTACCGAAGCCCAACGCCACCAGCAGTACCGGCCAGAACAGCGCTTTGATAAAACCAAAGTTGGCTTTCGGCAGGCGCGCCGACATCGGCTCTTTAGCCACCATGCGGCTGGCACCCCGTGGCACCGGCTTGCGGCTCGGTGCTTGTGGGGGCTGATGACGAAGCGATGCGCCGTTCATGTGTTTAGCCTCTTGGCTCAATGCTGTCGGCCAGGATCGCCAGCACCAACTGCTGGAAATCCAAACCGGCGGCACGGGCTGCCATAGGTACCAAGCTGTGATCGGTCATGCCGGGAGCGGTGTTGACTTCCAGGAACCAGAAATTCCCTTGGTCATCCTGCATCACGTCTGCCCGCGCCCAACCGGCGATACCCAGCGCCTCACAGGCTTTCGCCGTGAGGTCCATCAATTCCTGTTCCTTGGTTGCGTCGAGGCCACACGGGATGCGGTACTGAGTATCGCAAGCCACATACTTGGCGTCGTAGTCGTAAAAGGTGTGGGGCGTGCCCAATGCGATAGGCGGCAATACCTGGCCACGCAGGGTGGCGATGGTGTACTCAGGGCCTTGAATCCACTGTTCCACCAACACTTGCGAATCGTAGGTACTTGCCGCTTTCCATGCGTCGATCAATTCGGCGGCCGAGTTCACTTTAGCCATGCCGATACTGGAGCCTTCATGGGCTGGTTTGACGATCAAAGGCAGGCCCAGTTCCTTGGCTGCAGAAATACAATCGTCTTCGCTGCACAGCACGCTGTGACGCGGGGTTGGAATACCCAGGCTGTGCCACACCTGCTTGGTGCGCAACTTGTCCATCGCCAGTGCCGAAGCGAGAATGCCGCTGCCGGTGTAAGGGATGCCGGCGCACTCGAGCAAGCCTTGCATGCTGCCATCTTCACCGCCACGGCCGTGCAGGATGATGAAAGCACGGTCGATCTTCTCGGCCAACAGGCGGGCGAGGAAATCATCGCCCACGTCGATACCGAACGCGTTCACACCGGCGCTTTGCAGTGCTTCAAGCACGGCATTGCCGGACTTGAGCGAGACTTCGCGCTCAGCGCTCTTGCCGCCGAACAGCACGGCCACGCGGCCGAAGTCCGCAGGCGCGAGGGTGGAAAACAGGGCGTCGTAATTCGTGGTCATTTCGACTTCCCCTGCGCAGCGGCAAACAACGGGCTCGCCAGCAATTTAGGCGCAAGGCCACCGATGTCACCGGCACCCTGGCACAGCAGGATGTCACCGGCACGCAGCAGCGGCTTGACGATCGGCGCCAGGTCCACACCGCGCTCGATGTAGATCGGGTCCAACTGGCCACGCTGACGGATGCTATTGCACAGCTTGCGGCTGTCGGCGCCCGGGATCGGTTCTTCACCGGCCGGGTACACTTCCATCAGCAGCAGCACGTTGGCATCGGCCAATACATTGACGAAATCGTCGTACAAATCACGCGTGCGGCTGTAGCGGTGCGGCTGGTAAACCATCACCAGGCGGCGCTCCGGCCAGCCACCGCGCACAGCTTTGATCACGGCCGCGACTTCGGTTGGGTGGTGACCGTAGTCATCGACCAGCATCACGTCGCCGCCTTCAACCGGCAGTTGGCCGTAGACCTGGAAGCGACGGCCAACACCGGCAAAGCGCGACAGGCCTTCAACGATGGCTTCATCGCTGACGCCCTCATCGGAGGCGATGCAGATGGTCGCCAAGGAGTTGAGCACGTTGTGATTGCCCGGCATGTTCACCGAAACGTCCAGCGGCTCGCGGTCAGGGCGCAGTACGGTGAAGTAGGTTTGCATGCCTTCCTGGCGCACATTGATCGCGCGCACGTCGGCGTCTTCGCTGAAGCCGTAGGTCACGGTCGGACGCTTGACCTGCGGCAGGATTTCACGCACTACCGGATCGTCCAAGCACACCACGGCCAAACCATAGAACGGCAGGTTGTGCAGGAACTCGACGAAGGTTTTCTTCAATTTGTTGAAGTCACCACCGTAGGTCGCCATGTGGTCTTCGTCGATGTTGGTGACCACCGCGACCAGCGGTTGCAGGTGCAGGAAGCTGGCATCACTTTCATCGGCTTCGGCAATCAGGTAACGGCTGGTGCCGAGCTGAGCATTGGTGCCCGCTGCATTCAGACGGCCACCGATGACGAACGTCGGGTCCAGGCCACCGGCGGCGAACACCGAGGCGATCAGGCTGGTGGTGGTGGTTTTACCGTGCGTACCGGCCACGGCGATGCCGTGGCGATAGCGCATCAGCTCGGCGAGCATCTCGGCGCGCGGCACCACAGGAATTCGGCGCTCAAGGGCTGTGGCCACTTCCGGGTTGGAAGTGTTCACGGCACTGGAGACCACCAGTACATCAGCCTCGGCAGCGTTCTCGGCGCGGTGGCCGATAAAGATCTGTGCACCGAAGGACTTCAGGCGGTCAGTGACCGGCGACTCTTTCAAGTCGGAGCCGGACACTTGGTAGCCCAAGTTCAGCAGGACTTCGGCAATCCCGCACATGCCCACGCCGCCGATACCGACGAAGTGGATACGACGGATGCGGCGCATTTCCGGTTGCGGCATGGCTTTCTGATTCTCAACCATGGGCCACCTCCAGGCAGATATCGACCACGGTGCGGGTTGCGTCAGGTTTGGCCAGGCGGCTTGCGGTGCTCGCCATGCTATTGAGTCGTTCCGGTTGCATCAAAACCTCGGTCAGGCGTGCGGCCAAATCGGCGGCGCCAGTCGTTCTTTGCGGCAGCAGGAAGGCAGCGCCCTCCCCGGCCAAATATTCGGCGTTGCGGGTCTGGTGATCGTCAATCGCGTGGGGCAAAGGCACCAGCAAGGACGGCAGACCGGCGGCGGCCAGTTCACTGACGGTCAACGCACCAGCGCGACAGACCACCAGGTCGGCCCAGCCATAGGCTTGGGCCATGTCTTTGATGAACGGCTGTACATCCGCCTCGACACCGGCCTCGCGATAGCGGGTAGCGGTGATTTCATCGTGGTTCTTGCCAGCCTGGTGGAAGATCTCCGGGCGCAACTCCACAGGGAGTTGTGCCAGCGCTTGCGGCAGCAATTTATTCAGTGGCTCGGCGCCCAGGCTTCCGCCGAGAATCAGCAGATGCGCCTTACGCCCGGCCAGTGCCTCACGGTCAATGTCCATAAACAGTTCAGTGCGCACCGGGTTGCCGGTGGTGCGGCGCTTATCCGAGGCGCTGAAGGTATTCGGGAACGCTTCACACACCCGCGCGGCCAATGGCACCAGCAAGCGGTTCGCGGTACCGGCGACGGCGTTCTGTTCGTGCACGATCACCGGCACGCCAGCGAGCTTGGCGGCGACACCGCCAGGGCCGGTCACATACCCACCGAAACCAAGCACACATACCGGCTTCAATTCGCGGATGACTTTGCGCGCCTGCCACACGGCCTTGAGCAACACGAACGGCGCCTTGAGCAGGGACAATTTGCCCTTGCCACGCAGGCCGGTGACGTTGATCAAATGCAGCGGCAAGCCGGCATTCGGGACCAATTCATTTTCAATGCCTCGCGGCGTACCGAGCCAATGCACGGTGTAGCCACGGTTCTGGAATTCGCGGGCGCACGCCAGGGCCGGGAACACGTGGCCCCCGGTGCCGCCCGCCATGATCAGCACGTTAGCGCCCATGGTTCGGCTCCTCGGCAAAATCGCTCTCGCTGAATTCCATCTCTTCGCTGCCCAGGTGGGTTCGACTCTCCCACTCGATGCGCAGCAACAAGCCGAGGCACACGCAGCAGATGACCAACGAACTGCCGCCGTAGCTGAGAAACGGCAAGGTCAAACCCTTGGTCGGCAGACGACCGATGTTTACCCCGATGTTGATCAGCACCTGGCCAATCCACAAAAACGCCAACCCGTACGCGACATAGGCGGCGAAAAACTGTTTGGCTTTCTCGGCCCAAAGACCGATGTAAAGGGCGCGTACGCAGACGAATACGAACAGCGCAACGGTGCACAGCGAGCCCACGGCGCCGAGCTCTTCGGCAAGCACGGAGAACACGAAGTCGGTGTGCGCTTCCGGCAGGTAGAACTGCTTCTGCACGCTGTTCCCCAAGCCGACGCCCAGCCACCCACCGCGACCAAAGGCGATCAGCGCCTGGGTCAACTGGTAGCCAGAACCGAACTGATCGGACCAAGGGTCGGTAAAGGTAATCAGGCGCGCCATCCGATACGGTTGTGCCTCGACCAGCAGGTAAACGGCAACCACCGCCAGCACCACCATCAAGGCGAACCGGAACAAGCCCACGCCGCCGAGAAACAGCATCGCCGCCGCCGCGCCCATCATCACCACGGTGGCACCGAAGTCGGGCTCCATCAGCAACAGGCCGGCCATCGGCAGCAACACGATGAATGGCTTAAAGAAGCCCATCCAGCTTTCGCGCACTTCTTTCTGGCGACGTACGAGGTAGCCGGCGAGGTAGATCACCACGAACACCTTGGCGATTTCCGACGGCTGCACGTTGAACGCACCGAAGCCGATCCAGCGCATCGAACCGTTCACCTCACGACCGATGCCGGGGAGGATCACCATGATCAGCAGGCCGAACGCACCGATCAGCATCAGCCAACCCAGGCGCTGCCAGGTGGCGATGGGGATCATCATGGTAACGAAGCACGCGCCGAGGCCGATCACCAGGTACACCAAGTGACGGATCATCATGTACAGCGTGTTGCCCGACTGCACGGCGGCCACTTCGGAAGAAGCCGACGTGATCATCACCAGGCCCAGGCCCAGCAGCGCGAGGCAACCGGCGAGCATCGGAAAGTCGAGGTCGACGCCACGGCCAGTGATGATCGGCGACGGGTACGGCTTGATGATATCTCGCAAATTCATGCCAAGGCCTCCACGCCGCGGGCGAACAGTTGGCCGCGCTCTTCGTAGTTCTTGAACATGTCGAAACTGGCGCACGCCGGTGACAGCAGCACTGCGTCACCCGGCTGGGCCAGGGCTTGGCATTGGGCAATGGCGTCGTCCAGGGACGTGGCGCGCACTTGCGGCACGCCGTCACCGAGGGCGGCGGCGATCAAGTCGCTGTCACGGCCCATCAGCACCACGGCGCGGCAATGCGCAACCACCGGGCTTTTGAGGTCCTTGAAGTCAGCGCCTTTGCCGTCGCCGCCGGCGATCAGCACCAGCTTGCCTTCGATGTCGGCGCCAAGGCCTTCAATAGCAGCCAATGCAGCACCGACGTTGGTGGCCTTGGAATCGTTGTAATAGCTGACGCCATTGAGGTCGCGGACCCACTGGCAGCGGTGCTCAAGGCCGGCGAAAGTGCGCAGGCTGGAAAGCATCGCATCGAAGGGCAGGCCTACAGCATGGCCCAGCGCCAAGGCCGCCAGGGCATTGGACTGGTTATGCGCACCACGGATTTTCAGTTCGCGCACCGGCATCAGGTTCTGGAATTCGAAGGCCAGGTATTTCTCGCCGTTCTCTTCGCGAATGCCGAAGGCTTTAAAATCAGGTTTACCCAGGCCGAAGGTCCAGCATGGCAAGCCCTCGCCCATCAGCGGACGGCTCAAGGCATCCTGGCGGTTGACCACCACTTGCTTGGCACCCCGGAAGATCCGGTGCTTGGCCAAGTGGTACGCCGGCAGGCCGCTGTAACGGTCCATGTGGTCTTCGCTGACGTTCAACACGGTGGCGACTTCGGCGCCCAGGTCGTGGGTGGTTTCGAGCTGGAAGCTCGACAGTTCCATCACGTACAGCTCGACGTCATCGCTGAGCAGGTCCAGCGCCGGTGTGCCGAGGTTACCGCCCACGGCCACGCGCTTACCGGCGGCAACGGCCATCTCACCGACCAGCGTGGTCACGGTGCTTTTCGCGTTGGAGCCACTGATCGCCACGATTGGCGCCTTCGCGTTACGTGCGAACAGATCGATGTCGCCGGACAGCTTAACGCCACGCGCCGCAGCCGCTTGCAGGGCCGGTGTCGCCAAGGCCAGGCCCGGGCTCACGTAGAGCTCATCAGCGCGGCACAGAAACTCGACATCCAACTCGCCACAACGCACTTCCACGTGCGGGTAGTCACGGCGCAGCGTGACCAGCTCCGGTGGATTTTCCCGCGTATCAGCCACGGCAAACGACGTGCCCCGGTTCGCCAGGAAGCGAACCAGGGACATGCCGCTCTTGCCGAGGCCGACAACGATGCGGAAGTGGTCTGAAGCGATCAGGGACACTCGTTTCTACCTCAGTTTCAGGGTGGCAAGGCCGACCAGTACCAGAATCACGGTGATGATCCAGAAGCGGACGATCACGCGTGGCTCGGGCCAGCCCTTGAGTTCAAAGTGGTGGTGAATCGGCGCCATGCGAAATACGCGGCGCCCGGTCAATTTGAAGGAAGCCACCTGGATGACCACCGACAGGGTTTCCATCACGAACACACCGCCCATGATGAACAGCACGATTTCCTGGCGAACGATCACCGCGATGGTGCCCAAGGCCGCGCCCAGCGCCAGTGCGCCGACGTCGCCCATAAAGACTTGTGCCGGGTAGGTGTTGAACCATAGGAAGCCCAGGCCAGCACCGATCAGCGCGCCGCAGAACACAATCAGTTCACCCGCGCCCGGTACATACGGAATCAGCAGGTATTCAGCGAATTTCACGTTACCCGACAGGTAGCAGAAGATGCCCAGCGCACCGCCAACCATCACCGTCGGCATGATCGCCAGGCCGTCGAGGCCGTCGGTCAGGTTCACCGCGTTACTGGAGCCGACGATCACGAAGTAGGTCAGCACCACGAAGCCGATGCCCAATGGGATGCTGGCGTCCTTGAGCATCGGGATGATCAAGGTGGTCTCGACCGCGCTTGGCGCTGTCGTGTAAAGGAAGATCGCAGCGCCGAGGCCGAACACCGACTGCCAGAAATACTTCCAGCGGCTTGGCAGCCCCTTGGAGTTTTTCTCGATCACTTTGCGGTAGTCATCGACCCAGCCGATGGCGCCGAACAACAGGGTCACCAGCAGCACCGTCCAGACGTAGCGGTTATGCAGGTCAGCCCAGAGCAAAGTGCTGATGCCGATGGACGACAGGATCAGCGCGCCGCCCATGGTCGGGGTGCCGGATTTTGACAGGTGCGACTGCGGGCCGTCATTGCGAACCGATTGACCAATTTGCAGGCTCTGCAGGGTGCGGATCATCCACGGCCCCAAGAACAGCGACAAAGACAGCGCAGTCAGCACACCCAGGATCCCGCGCAGGGTCAGGTACTGAAAGACCGCGAAGCCTTTGTGGAACTGTTGCAGATACTCAGCCAGCAGCAGCAGCATTAATGTCTCTCCGTACTTGAGCCACACAAGGCCGCGACGACGTTTTCCATCACCGCGCTGCGCGATCCCTTGATCAAAATGGTTGTGTTTTTGTGTTGTTCAGTCGAAGCCAGTGCCTGGATCAGCTCGGCCTGGGTTGCGAAATGCCGTGCACCAAGACCGAAGGCGTCAACGGCGTAAGCCATGTTCGGGCCGACGGCGTAGAACGCGTCGACTTTGCCGCTAGCGTAAGCGCCGACTTCACGATGGGATTGTTCGGCCCAGTCGCCCAGTTCGGCGATATCGCCCAGCACCAGCACCTTGCGCCCGTCGAAGCTTTTGAGCAGATCGATGGCCGCGCAAACCGAGGACTGGTTGGCGTTGTAGGTGTCGTCAATCACGCGCATGCCGTTGGTCGCCAGTTGCGCAACCGTGCGGCCTTTGACCGGCTGCACCGCGCCTAGACCGGTGGCGATACCAAACAGCGACACACCCAAGGCATGCGCGGCAGCGGCAGCGGCCAAGGCATTGGCGACGTTGTGGTTGCCCAGCAGATTCAGTTGCACGTGCTCGCTACCTTGCGGGGTGTGCAAGGTGAAGGACGGGCAGCCACGGGCGTCGACGATGATGTTGGAAGCGTGGAAGTCAGCTGCCGCGTTCAACACGGCAAACGTCAGTACCTTGCGACCGGCGGCGCGTATACGCCAGGTCTCGAAGGCTTTGTCGTCGAGGTTCAATACAGCTGTGCCGGACGCATCGAGGCCTTCAAGGATTTCGCCCTTGGCTTCAACGATTTTCTCCGGGCCACCGAACTCACCCACGTGGGCGGTGCCGGCGTTGTTGATAATCGCAACGTGGGGCTTGGTCAGCGCCACGGTGTAGGCGATTTCGCCGACGCGCGAAGCACCCAGTTCGATCACCGCCGCCGTATGTTCCGGGGCCAGTTCGAGCAGGGTCAGCGGGGCGCCGAAATCATTGTTCAGGTTGCCACGGGTGGCAAGCACCGGCCCGCGCGTGCGCAGGACACCGGCGAGCAATTCCTTAACCGTGGTTTTGCCGCTGGAGCCGGTGATGGCTGCAACCGGCTTATTAAAGGCGGCGCGGTTCAGTGCACCCAGCTGGCCTAGGGCCAGGCGTGTGTCAGCGACCAGCAATTGCGCCAAGGTGGAGTCCGCCACTTCGCGCTGCACCAAGGCACCCACGGCACCTTTGGCGGCGACGTCGTTCAGGTAGTCGTGACCATCAAAACGCGGGCCCGCCAAGGCTACAAACAGTTGCCCAGGCTTGATGTTGCGGCTGTCGATACTGACGCCGTCGAAACTGCAGTCGCTCGACACTACGCGGGCCGACAAGGCCTGGGTCAGTTCGCTGAACGTCATCGCTTTAAGCATGGGCGACCTCCCAGGCGGTCAGGGCGTGATCGGCCTCGACCAGATCGGAGAAGGCATGGCGTTCGCCGTTGATTTCCTGATAGTCCTCGTGACCTTTACCGGCCAGCACCACCACGTCGTCAGCACTGGCGCTGGCGATCAGTTGGGCAATGGCAGCGCCACGGCCGGCGACGAAAGTAGCCTTCGACGCATCTTTGAAGCCAACGCGGATATCGTCGAAAATCTGGCTCGGCGCTTCGCTGCGTGGGTTGTCGTCGGTGACGAGTACGCCATCGGCCAGGCGCTCGACGATCTCGGCCATCAACGGACGCTTGCCGCGATCACGATCACCGCCGCAGCCGAACAGGCACAGCAGCTTGCCCTTGGCGTGTGGGCGCAGGGCTTCGAGAACTTTTTCCAGGGCGTCCGGGGTGTGGGCGTAATCGACCACTACCAGCGGCTGCGAGCCGCCACCCAAACGCTGCATGCGACCGACCGGGCCTTCCAGCTTGGGCAGCACACGCAGGATTTCATCCAGCGCGTAATCCAGGCCAAGTAGTGCGCCAATGGCGGCCAGCACGTTGCTCAGGTTGAAACGCCCCAGCAAGGTGCTGCGCAAGTGGTGTTCGCCCTGAGGCGTGACCAACGTGGCGAGCACGCCTTCGTCATTAAATTGGGCATCGCGGCAGTACAGGTACGCGCTGGAATCTTCCAGGCTGTAGCTGATCAGGCGCGCTTCGCTGTCTTGCGCAGCCAACTGGCGACCGAATGCGTCATCCAGGTTAACCACCCGGCACCTCAGATCATTCCAGGCAAACAGCTTGGCCTTGGCGGCGGCGTAGGCCTCCATGGTGCCGTGGTAGTCGAGGTGATCGCGGGACAGGTTGGTCATCACCGCCACGTCAAAGGCCAGTGCCGTCACGCGGCCCTGGTCCAGGCCATGGGAGGACACTTCCATAGCAACCGCCTTGGCGCCGGCCTTTTTCAGGTCGGCCAAGGTGGCTTGCACGGCAATCGGGTTCGGCGTGGTGTGCAGGCCGCTTTGCAGCGCGCCATAAAAGCCGGTGCCCAAGGTGCCGACAATGCCGCAATGCTGGCCCAGCAGGTCAAGGGCTTGCGCGACAAGCTGGGTCACGCTGGTCTTGCCGTTGGTGCCGGTCACGCCGATCAGGTTCAGTTGACGGCTCGGGTCACCATAGAAGCGCCCGGCGATATCCGACAGCTGCGCAGCCAGGCCCTTGACTGGAATCAAAGGCACGTCAGTGATCGGCAGCACGGTGGCGCCTTCCACTTCGTACGCCACGGCGGCAGCGCCGCGTTGCAGGGCATCGGCGATGTGCGCACGGCCGTCGAACTTGCCGCCAGGCACGGCCAGGAACAGGTCACCGGCGCGCACATTACGGCTGTCCAGGCTCAACTCGCGAATTAGCAGATCGCGTCCGGCGTGGGCAAAAATCTTGTTCAAGCTAAGAGACATCAGCCGCGCCCTCCATTGGCTTTGGCAGCGGCGGCCGGTGGTCCGGCGTTCGCTTGTTGGGTGGGCGGCAGGTTGTCCGGCGTGATGTTCATCAGGCGCAACGTCCCGGACATCACTTTGCTGAACACCGGCGCCGACACCAGGCCACCGAAGTAACCGGCCTTGCTCGGTTCATCAATCACGACAACGATGGCGTAGCGCGGGTCGCTCATCGGGCCGAAGCCGGCGAACAGCGAGCGGTACGAGTTTTCGGCGTAGCCCTTGGTGCCCACCGACGTTTTACGCGCGGTACCCGACTTGCCTGCCACGTGATAGGCCGGCACCTGGGCACGGAATACACCGCGCGGCGCTTCGATCACTTGTTGCAGCATGCCTTGGATGGTCTTGGCGACGTTTTCCGGAATCACCTGGGTGGCTTTCGGCGCTTCGTCGACGTGAATAAGGCTCAGTGGAACCATGCGGCCATTATTGGCCAATACAGAGAAAGCATGGGCCAGCTGGATCGCGGTTACCGATAGGCCGTAGCCATAGGAAAGCGTGGCGGTCTCAGCTTTTTTCCACTCGCGGTAGTTCGGCAGGTTGCCCACGCGCTCGCCGGGAAAATCCAGGCCGGTAGGCTGGCCCAAGCCGATTTTTTGCGCCAAGTGGTAAATGGTTTCGCCGCCGATATCAAAGGCAACTTTACTCATGCCCACGTTACTGGAGTTGATCAGGATACCTGTCAAATCCAGCACCGGACCTTCGGTGCGGGACACGTCACGAATGGTGTATTTACCCAGTTGCAGGGTGCCCGGGTATACCTCGACTTTGTCGCTCGGCTTCCAGCGCCCGGTCTCCAGGGCGGCACTCATGGAGATGGCTTTCATGGTCGAACCGGGTTCGAACACGTCGATCATCGCGCGGTTGCGCATCATCGCCGGTTGCAGGTTGCGACGGTTGTTCGGGTTGTAGGTCGGCTGGTTGACCATGGCGAGGATCTCGCCGGTCTTCACGTCCATGATCACCAGGCTGCCGGCCTTGGCGCCGTTCTCGATGATTGCGTTACGCAGCTCGCGGTTGGCCAGGTATTGCAGGCGCAGGTCAATCGACAACGCCAAGGGCTTACCGGCCTTGGCGTTTTTGGTGACTTGGACATCCTTGATCAGTCTGCCGCGCCGATCCTTGATGACCTGCCGTTTACCAGGAACCCCGGCCAGCCATTCATCGTAGGCGAGCTCCACCCCTTCACGGCCGTGGTCATCGATGTCGGTAAAGCCAACCATATGGGCGGTGGTTTCACCGGCCGGGTAGAAACGACGAAATTCCTCGATGCCATAAACACCGGGGACTTTAAGGTCGAGCACTTGCTGACCTTGTTCAGGGGTGAGCCCGCGAACCAGGTAGATGAATTCTTTATTGGCCTGGGCTTCCAGGCGTTCAGACAAGGCTTTTGGGTCCTGGCCCAGGGCGGCGGCGAGCGCCGGCCACTTGTCCTTGGCCACCTGCAATTCTTTGGCGTTGGCCCACAGGGTGGTCACCGGCGTACTCACGGCCAGAGGCTCACCGTTACGGTCGGTGATGAGGCCGCGGTGCGCAGGGATCGGGATATGCCGCATGCTACGGGCATTGCCCTCGCCGATCAGGAACTCACGGTCGATCACCTGCAGGTCGATGATCCGCCAGGCAATCGCGCCCACCATCAATGCCAGCAAGCCCAGCATGAGACGGAAGCGCCATGGGTAGAGTGCGCCCTCAAGTTTCATCATGGCGCCACCATGCGAACTTCGGCCGCGCCCGGAATGTGCATTTTCAGCTGCTCGGTGGCCAGCACTTCGATGCGGCTGTGCGCGGTCCAGGTGCTTTGCTCGAGGATCAGCCGGCCCCACTCCGCCTGCGCTTTATCACGCACGCTCAATTCCCCGTACAGGGTATTGAGCAATTGGCGGTTGTAGTGGGCGCTGTAGGACACCGCAATCGCGGACACCAGCACGCCGACAAACAGCAGCAACATAAAGAAGCTGCCGCCCGGGAGGGGCTTGGCGAAAAGCTTGCTCACCGCAGCTTCTCCGCGACGCGCATAACGGCGCTACGGGAACGTGGGTTGGCCTTGAGTTCCGCTTCGGAAGCGAACTGCGCTTTGCCATGGATTTTGATTTTCGGCACAAAGGCTTCGAAACGTACCGGCAGGTTACGCGGCAGGTTATCGGACTCGCCCTTGACCAGACGACGCATGAACAACTTGACGATGCGGTCTTCCAGGGAGTGGAAGCTGATCACAACCAGGCGACCGCCCACTTCCAAGGCTTCCAGTGCGGCTTCGAGGCCGGCTTCCAGATCGCCCAATTCGTTGTTGACGTGAATGCGCAGGCCTTGGAACGCGCGGGTCGCCGGGTTCTTGCCCTTTTCCCAGGCAGGGTTGGCGACTTTCAGCACTTCGGCCAAGTCGGCGGTGCGTTCGAACGGCTGGATTTCGCGGCGCTCGACCACGGCACGGGCCATGCGACCGGCGAAGCGTTCTTCGCCGTATTCCTTGAATACACGGGTAATTTCTTCATGGGGCGCGGTGGCGATGAACTCCGCCGCACTGATCCCACGGGTAGGGTCCATGCGCATGTCGAGCGGGCCGTCGTTCATGAAACTGAAGCCGCGCTCCGGGTCATCGAGCTGCGGCGAAGACACGCCCAGGTCGAGCAAAACCCCGGCCACCTTGCCTGCCATACCGCGCTCGGCGACTTCGGCACCCAGCTCGGCAAAGCTGCGCTGCACAACGACAAAGCGGCCGTCTTCGGCCGCTAGCGCTTGCCCGGTGGCAATCGCTTGGGGGTCTTTGTCAAACCCGAGGAGTTTACCGTCGGGCCCGAGCTGACTGAGGATCAACCGACTGTGCCCGCCCCTGCCGAAGGTGCCATCCAAATAGCAGCCATCCGCGCGTACGGCGAGAGCCTCAACGGCTTCGTCAAGCAGTACGGTGATGTGGTTAAAGCCGCTATCAATAGTCACAGGATCAAATCACGCAGTTCATCAGGCATAGCGCCCGGTTGTTGAATAGCAGCCAGGTCAGCTGCAGAAACAGCATCCCAGGCATCTTCGTCCCACAATTGGAACTTGTTCAGTTGGCCGACCAGCATTGCGCGCTTATCCAGCTTGGCGTAATCGCGCAGACGCGGAGGCACCAGGAAGCGCCCACTGCCATCGAGTTCGAGGTCGACGGCATTACCAATCAGCAAACGCTGCAGGCGGCGGTTTTCTTCACGCAATGAAGGCAGAGCGCGCAACTTGGTTTCGATCAACTCCCACTCATCGAGCGGGTAAACACATAAACAAGGGTCAACGGCATCGATCGTGATGATCAACTGCCCGGAACTTCGCGAAATCAGCTCGTCGCGATACCGGCTCGGCATAGCGAGACGGCCTTTTGCATCGAGACTGATAGCGTTAGCTCCGCGAAACACAGATGCGTTTCTCCAAATTTTAGCGTTTTACGTTCAAAAAACCCACTTTGTGCCACTTTCCGCCACTTGCGCACACTATAGGAATGCGCCCACCACACCGTCAAGGCACGGATTCAAGGAAAAGCCTTACAGAACGGAGATTTAGGAACGCAAAAGGAGGAGAAACGCGAGTTCTGCGATGTTTTTGACTCAACAATCGCAAATAGCTCATAGAGCTACGGCTTGAAGTTAAAGTAATTTATTAAGAGTAAGATTTTTTTGGTATTACGAAGACGCATCTGCCAATGATTTGGCAGGGAGGGATTCTTGCGTTACTACCGGGTTTCTGCCCGAGATTCGGACAAAAGGAAAAAAGGTGGAGAGTCGATCTGTAAGCCGGGTTCTGTCTTGAACAGTCATTCGTCTACGATGGCCATCACTGGACATCTTTAGCAACCTACCCGGTCCCAGCGCGGGCCACGCCTTGGGACCCTATTTGGTCTTGCTCCAAGTGGGGTTTACCTAGCCACGAACTGTTGCCAGTCGTGCGGTGCGCTCTTACCGCACCTTTTCACCCTTACCGGCACCGAAGTGCTTAGGCGGTTATTTTCTGTGGCACTTTCCGTAGGCTCACGCCTCCCAG
Source organism: Pseudomonas sp. ArH3a (assembly GCF_022648765.1). Lineage (NCBI taxonomy): Bacteria > Pseudomonadati > Pseudomonadota > Gammaproteobacteria > Pseudomonadales > Pseudomonadaceae > Pseudomonas > Pseudomonas sp. ArH3a. The sequence continues at coordinate 1,390,325 of NZ_CP080330.1, read as the reverse complement.
GCATTACCTGGCACTTCGCCCTATGGAGCCCGGACTTTCCTCCCCCCCCTAATTTTCATAGAGGGCAGCGACTGTCCAATCGACTCTCCGCCGCGAAGGTTAACGGCACGGCGGGCTGAGGACAAGTATTAAAAGTGCGCCAATGCCATCACGTTCAGACGGAATACCGCTTTGCCCCCGGAACTATTCGGCCTTCTGTTTATCCAGCGCGGCTTGATACAACACATTCTTGCGTACGCCGGTAATTTCGGCCGCCAAGGCTGCAGCCCGCTTGAGCGGCATTTCCTTGAGCAGCAAATCGAGAATACGCATGGCCTCGCTGCCCACCGCATCTTCGTCTTCCGGAGCCGTCCAGCCAGCCACCAGCACCACGCACTCGCCGCGCTGCTGGTTGCTGTCGCCCTCGACGAAGGCACGTAGCTCCTCCAGCGGCAGGCCTTTGAGGGTTTCGAAGGTTTTAGTCAGCTCACGCGCCAACAGCGCAAGGCGCTCGCCGCCGAAGACCAGTTCCATGTCTTGCAGGCATTCAAGGATGCGGTGCGGGGCTTCATAGAAGATCAGCGTGCGCGGCTCTTCCTTCAAGGCCTGCAGACGCGCGCGGCGCCCAACGGTCTTGGCCGGCAGAAAACCCTCGAAGATAAAGCGATCCGACGGCAACCCGGCTGCTGATAATGCAGCAATCAGCGCGCACGCCCCCGGAACAGGCACTACATTGATACCAGCAGCACGCGCCTGTCGGACCAAGTGGTAGCCAGGATCGGAAATCAGCGGAGTACCGGCATCGGAGATCAGCGCCACATCGTCACCGGCCAGCAAGCGCGTGATAAAACGGCTGCCCTCTTCGCGCTCGTTATGCTCGTGGCAGGCGGCAAGTGGCGTGCTGATACCAAAGTGCTGCATCAAACGCTGGGAGTGTCGCGTATCTTCCGCCGCGATCAGTTTTACCTCGCGCAACACTTTCAGCGCCCGAGCACTGATATCGTCCAGGTTGCCAATGGGCGTCGCCACGACAAAAAGCGAGCCTGCAGTGGAATTCAAAGGACCTGGAGCAGTCAAAACGCACACCTCGATGGTTGGGAAAAGTCGCATTGTAGCGCGTAGACGCCTCGATACTATGCCTCCGAGGTCGGCCGTCTATACCTGCCGGCAACATTTGTACGACCTAAATTGACGGTTTCACGCCAGTAACATCGCGCCTGGGCCAGTGCTTGGGTACAATTCCACGCTAACTTGATCGGTATCAGGAACACTTACATGATCGCTTGCCTGCGGCTGCTCTCCGCCCTCTGCCTCGCTGCCTTATTGGCCGCTTGCGCCAGCTCGCCCTCGTCCAGCCTTGGCGAACTCCCCCGGACCCCGGATGCCAGTATCGAGCAACTGCTCGAACAGGCGACCTCCGCCAATACGCCAGAAAAGGCCGCGATGTTGCGTCTGAGTGCGGCAGACCTGGCCTACCACCAGAACAACCCAGGCCGTTCGTCGCAGATTCTTGCGCAAGTGCCCCTGGATGTCCTGAAGCCTGCCGCGCAAGTATTTGCCAGTACGCTGGCTGCCGAACTGGCGATGACTCGCAACCAGCCCAAGGCTGCGTTGACGGCGCTGAACCATCCCAGCCTGCAAAGCCTGAAGGAGCTGCCGACCGACCAGCAGATCCGTACGGGCACCGTGCATGCCCGCGCCTATGAAGCCGATGGCCAGACCCTGGCTGCCGCGCGTGAGCGTGTCGCCATGGCCCCGCTGCTGACGGGCGACGCCGCGGCCAGCAACCACGACGCCATCTGGTCGCTGATTGCGGCGCTGCCGGCTGAACAACTGCAAGCCAGTGGCAACCCGACGCTCGACGGCTGGATCAGCTTGGCCAAGGCGGTCAAGGGCGCCGGAACCCTGGAGCAACAACAAGCCGCCATCGATACCTGGCGCGCGCAGAACCCAGGGCATCCAGCGGCCGTCAATCTGCCAACCCCGCTGACCAAGCTCAAGGAACTGGCCAGCCAACCGCTGAACAAGATCGCTTTGCTGCTGCCGCAAGAAGGTCCGCTGGCAGGTGTCGCCAAGGCGCTGCGCGAGGGCTTCATGGCCGCTCACTACCAGGCCGAACTAGCCGGGCAGAAGCCGCCGGTCATCGAGTTCTATGACAGCTCGCGCATGTCCTCCATTGACGACTTCTATGCCAAGGCCCAGGCCGCTGGCGTGCAACTGGTGGTCGGCCCGCTGGAAAAACCGCTGGTCAGACAACTCGCCTCGCGTGGGCAATTGCCGATCACAACCCTGGGGCTGAATTACAGCGAACTGAATGAAAACCCGCCGCAACTGTTCCAGTTCGGCCTGGCCGCTGAAGACGAAGCCCGTGAAGTCTCGCGTCGCGCCCGCGCCGACGGCCTTCACCGCGCCGCCGCCATGGTGCCCAAAGGCGAATGGGGCGAGCGTGTCTACAAGGCCTTCCGCCAGGACTGGGAAGCCAATGGCGGCACCGTCGTCGGCGTCGAGTACGTCGACCAGCCAGTGGCCCTCGCCCAGCAGATTGCCGAGCTGTTCCAACTGCGTAAAAGCGAAGGCCGCGCCAAGAGCCTGCAAAACACTGTTGGCACCGACGTAGCGGCCCAACCATCGCGCCGCCAGGACATCGAGTTCATCTTCCTGGCTGTGACGCCGCAACTGGCCCAGCAGATCAAGCCGACCCTGAACTTCCAATACGCCGGTGACGTGCCTGTGTATGCGACGTCCCACGTGTTCAGTGCCAGCGGCGACAAGAACCAGTACCTGGACATGACCAACGTCATGTTCTGTGAAACCCCTTGGTTGCTCAACACCACTGACCCGCTGCGCAACCAGGTTGCCGCACAATGGCCACAGGCCAATGGCAGCCTCGGCCGTTTGTACGCGATGGGCGCCGACGCCTACCGCCTGGCACCTCGCCTGGGCCAACTCAAGGCGCTGCCGGATACGCGCGTTGACGGCCTCTCAGGCAGCCTGGGCATCGGCGGCTACCAGCGCGTTGACCGCCAGATGCCGTGGGCGAAGTTCGTCGGCGGCGACATTCAACGCCTGCCGGACACCCCGCGCTGATGCCCGAGCGGTCCAGTGCACAAAGCGGCAAGGATGCCGAACTTCAAGCTCTCCAGTATCTGCAACAACAGGGCCTGCGCCTCCTGGCGCAGAACTGGTTGTGTAAACGCGGTGAGCTTGATCTGGTCATGCTTGACGGCGATACAGTAGTATTCGTCGAAGTCCGCTACAGAAAACACGCACAATGGGGTGGCGCGCTCGCCAGTATCGACGGGCGCAAGCGTCAGAAGCTGATACTCGCCGCGCAGTTTTTCCTGCAAAAAGAGCATCGCTGGGCTGACTCCCCCTGCCGTTTCGATGTGGTTGCCATAGAAAGCACACCGTCTGGCCACGCTGATCTGAACTGGCTGAAAGATGCCTTCGACAGCTGATTCACCGGACATTTTCACCACACACTTTTGCTCTTTGCTTTGCGGGCTGCACACACCTGTGCCAAACAGCCGCGCTACTTAAGGTCACACAGATGGACATGCAATCCCGAATTCGCCAGCTTTTCCAGGCCAGCATCGACACCAAGCAACAGGCGATGGACGTACTTGCACCGCACATCGAGCAAGCCAGTCAGGTCATGGTCAATGCCTTGCTCAACGAGGGCAAAATGCTTTCGTGCGGCAACGGCGGTTCGGCCGGTGATGCCCAGCATTTCTCCTCCGAGCTGCTCAACCGCTTCGAGCGCGAGCGCCCGAGCCTGCCGGCCATCGCCTTGACCACCGACACGTCGACGATTACCTCGATCGCCAACGACTACAGCTACAACGAAATTTTCTCCAAGCAGATCCGCGCCCTGGGCCAACCGGGTGACGTGTTGCTGGCGATTTCCACCAGCGGCAACTCGGCCAATATTATTCAAGCGATCCAGGCCGCACATGATCGCGAAATGATTGTCGTAGCATTGACCGGACGCGATGGCGGCGGCATGGCCTCGCTGCTGTTGCCGGAAGACGTGGAGATTCGCGTCCCGGCCAATGTCACCGCACGCATTCAGGAAGTCCACCTGCTGGCGATCCACTGCCTGTGCGATCTGATCGACAGCCAACTGTTCGGGAGTGAAGAATGACCGTTAACCGCCTCAGCCTTTTGGCCATTACGCTGTGCCTCGCCATTAGCGGCTGCAGCACGGCAATCACCGCGACACGCGACACACCCATTCAGGATGACCGGGGCACACGCACTTTCGGCAGCAAGATTGATGACTCGCTGATCGAAACCAAGGTAGAAGTCAACGTCGCCAAGGCTGCTACAGACCTGGGCAACGGCGCATCGCGCATCGTCGTGACCAGCTTCAACGGCGTGGTGCTGCTCGCTGGCCAAACCCCGCGTGCCGACCTCAAGGCCCAGGCTGAACAAGCAGCCTCGACCGTGCAACGGGTGAAGAAGGTCCACAACGAACTGCAAGTCATGGACCCGATCACGCTGCTGGCGATCAGCAACGATGCCTTGCTGACCACCAAGATCAAGGCACAGATGCTCACCGACAACGCCATTCCGGGCTCGCGCATCAAGATCGTCACCGACAACGGCATCGTCTATATGATGGGCCTGCTGACCCAGGCGGAAGCCACTCGGGCGTCCAACTTGGTACAGGGCGTGTCAGGCGTGCAGAAGATCGTGAAAGTGTTCGAATACATCGATTGATGTAAACGACAGCCACAAAAAAGGGCGCCGTGCATTGACTGCACGGCGCCCTTTTTAGTGGCCTGCGTTTATTGGTACTGCTGGTACGGGTTGCCTTGGAACTGGTTGTTCTGCGCAGGCGCCTGCTGCTGCTGCTGGCCAGGCTGGCCGTACTGCTGGCCTGGGATCGGGCCGAGGTTAACCTCGACGCGACGGTTCTGGGCGCGGCCATTCACGTCGGCGTTGCTGGCAATCGGGTTATCCGGGCCGGCACCGCGTGCGCTCAGGTTGGTCGGGCTAACGCCTTGGGACGTCAGGTAGTTGGCCACGCTCTGCGCACGGCGCTGGGACAGGTCCATGTTCAGCTGGCGGCTGCCAGTGCTGTCGGTGTAGCCGACGATCTGGATAGTGTTCTGGTTGAACTGCTTGAGCGAGTTGGCCAGGTTGTTCAGCGGGGTGTAGAAACTGCCGGCAATATCCGCCGAGTTAGTAGCAAACGTGATGTTGCCCGGCATGATCAGCTTGATCTGGTCGCCTTGGCGCTGCACTTCAACCCCAGTGTTGGCCATGCTTTCACGCAGTTTCTTTTCCTGCTGGTCAGCGTAGTAGCCGTAGCCGGCAGCACCGAGGCCGGCGATGGCACCCCCTATCAGCGCGCCCTTGCCGCGGTTGTTATGGTCGATGGCTGCACCGGCTAATGCACCGGCGAGGGCACCCAGGCCGCCGTACTTGGCGGTTTTGCTGATACCGCCTTGCGAACCGTTATTAGCCTGCCCCTGGCTGCCGTCATAAGGATTGGGTGAGGCGCAGCCGGACAACAGGGCTACAGCGGTAGCAACAACAAGAAGACGACGCGGAGTAAACATGAAGGGAGCTCCTACTTTTTCATTCTGTGGTGCAGAGGACATTGGCAATGGGCCTGTGCCGAGTTTTGAACGCGACAAACGGTAAAAATTCCGTGGCGGTTTCCAGAGCAGCGACAAAAGGCCGGCCACGTTTGCTGCTTTGGAAAACGTAGCAGACGTAGGCTGAACGCGGGCTGTGTTTTCGCAAGCGGGGTGTATTTACGTGATGGCGGATATGGGCTGAGCCCTTACGGCGGGTCACTTTTGGAAAAGAGCCCGATTCGAAGCTCAGTACATCCGGTAAAGGGTGTACTGCTCTTTAGGCTGTACTCGGTCAAATGTGGGTGCTGGCTGGCCTGCGATGCAGACACCTCGGTGTATCAGGCATAACCAGATGACCTCGAATGGAACAATTCGATAACAATCAGGATGACCCATTCAACCACATGGCAGTGCGGGCGGGAGATATCATCTTTGTTCTTCCTCCCACGTCCGGAGCAAGACACTTAGGTGCAGCCATCTTTGTTGAGTAACGTCAGGCAGATCGTCTAAGACAGAGTCAAAAGACTTTGCTTCTTAAGATCGTGATGCGGGGATGTCCTTCCATGCTCACTGAACCTGATGAGCATTTTCCGTTGCATGCAAATTTCGCATGCAAACCAGAACGCCTTTACGTTTCCACCTTCAGCTAATTATGGGTAACGTTTCCCTGGCAGCAGGTGTCCGCCCGCGTCCATTCGACATAACAATAATTCAGTTGAGGTAAGCCCCATGGAAAGTTTCCCCCGCTATCCACCTAGCCCATTGGGTGCTCAAACATCTGAGTACCAAAGCCCGAGCATTCTTTCCACGCCAACTATATCGGCCCTACTACTGGCTTGGTACAAAACTTATTCCCTGGGCCCATGAGCGCGAAAGGAGTTGCGATTCTACTTTTTGTTGCCCGTTTTGCGAAGCTTGCGAGAGTTCCACAATTAATAGGATTTCTCTCAGACGCCCTGCCCACCTAATTAGTGAACCCGAAAGTTCGCTACGATTCGTCCTTTTAGGCTGCGCATTTACTGGATCCTGGGCTGCCTATCACTACTGGGCAGCAGCGTACTATCTAAACATGGAGCTTAGAACATGATTAAACCTATCTTGCCTTTGCATATTCCGCATGCTGACATCGCCTATTTATCTAGACCCTTGTCCGGTAGCGCACACGTCACGTTGGGCTGGAGTATACCGGATAACGGCGTGTCGCCACTGTGCGCGGGTTTTACCAACTGGGATGGCGATGAGTCTCCTTTCAAGACCTTGGATTACGATGAAATTATTTTAGTGCTTGAAGGTTGCTTTGGTTTTGAACTTGAGGACGGTCAACGGTTTGTAGGTGGACCGGGCGACACGTTGAGAATATCGAAGTGGACACGGGTACGCTATTTTGGTGAGTGTGCCAAAGCATTTTTCGTCATTACTCCACCCGCCCAGTTAAACTTAGCAGAGCGAAAAATATATGCAGATCAAACTTCGCCCGAATGACGACTGTACTAATGGCTGGTCGGCAATTCTGCATCCCCGAACGCCTGCTCCTGCTCTAAAAGAAGCGATCAATGCCGACTGGCTGGTCATCGGCGCAGGTTTTGCCGGGTTGGCGACGGCACGTCGTCTTGCGCAAAACTGTCCTAATGATCGTATTATCATCTTGGAAGCGGGTGTTGCCGGCGACAATGCCTCAGGGCGTAACTCGGGTTTCGCGATCGACGTGCCGCACAATGTCGGGAGCTCAACCGCCGAGCTTGAAAAAGCCGTCAACTACAAGCGTTTAATGAACGCCGGCATCGCTCACCTCAAAGAGGTCGTTGATACGCATTCCATTGACTGTAGCTGGAGTCAACGCGGTAAATATCACTGTGCTGCATCCGCTAAACTCGTTGACTCTCTGCTCAAACACCATGCTGAAGAATTGGAGAGGCTCAAAGAACCTTACGTATGGTTCGATCGCGATCAGTTGCGCGAAAGGCTTGGGACGTCCTTTTTCCGTTCGGGCATCTACACGCCGGGATGCATTCTTTTAAATCCTGCTGCCTTGACCCGAGGCTTGGCGGACACCTTACCCAATAACGTTGTGTTGTATGAAAACAGCCCTGTTACGTGGCTGGATTTCGAGGGGAAAGTGCATGCCAAAACAGCGTTCGGAGAGGTGCGGGCTCGGAAACTCATTCTTGCGAATAACGGAAGTATCGGCCAATTACCCGGCTTCGAACGGCAATTATTTACAGTGGCTTCATATGCAAGCCTGACGCACCCTTTAAGTGAAGAACAAAGGTTGCGACTGGGCAACATCGAAGAATGGGGCGTCACACCTGCTAATGCTATTAGCGGGGCAACAATGCGCTTTACGCAGGATCATCGTCTTCTTATTCGACAGCAATTCGATTACACCCCATCAATGAGCGTCACCGAACAATCAAGAATTCACGTTCGCGGGCAGCATCGGGACGTTTTTCTTTCGCGTTTTCCGGAGTTGAGCAATGTTCAAATGGAACATTTCTGGATGGGTTTTTTTAGCATTACACGAAATGGATCCCCGCGTTGGGGGCGGGTAAGGTCCAATACTTATGCGGCGGCGGGCTGTAATGGCGTGGGAATCTCAAAGCAAACTGTTTCTGGGGTAACACTCGCGGATCTGGCGTGTGGCATTGAAAACCCGTTGATTGACGACATGTACGCTTTGGGGGAGCCTACACGCTTGCCTCCCCGGCCATTATTGGATTTGGGTGTAAAAGCCTACCTCGCCAAGGAGTGTTGGAAAGGGCGAAAAGAATACTGACGAACCCAGAGGCGCGTGCCAATTTGAACAGCCATCGAAAGCGATTGCCTCCCTTGCAGACCATGGAAGCCTTTGCGGCTGCCGCCACTTATCTCAGTTTTACCAAGGCGGGGGTAGAGCTGAACCTTTCTCAAAGCGCTGTCAGTCGTCAAGTGAAGCAACTGGAGGACAGAATAGGCGTGCCTCTGTTCCTGCGACGTCACAAGGTTCTCGAACTTACCAAAGCAGGGCAAATTTTACTGGAGGGGGTGGGGCGTAGCATTGATGAATTAAGGCGAAGTATAGACGCTATCCATTCTATCCTGAGCCCTACCATTACCATTTCTGCCAGTACCGCTATCGCGAGTTTCTGGCTACTGCCTGGCATTGCGGAATTCAAAGCTGCCTACCCAGAAATGCGCGTGCGTGTCATCGCCGCTGACGAGCATGGTTACTCAGGACTTCTCAATGGTGAGACAGATTTCGCCATTATTTATGATCAATTGCCATCGTACGGCTTTGAGGGAACAGAACTGTTCGACGAATTAATCTTCCCGGCCTGTTCACCGCTCTATCTGCCCCCCCGTACTATCGCAGCTGCGGCTGATTTAATGAGCGAGACACTGATTGATTTTGAGATCAAGCATTTACGAACTGTCAGGGGATGGTCTGATTGGTTTCGTCAAATGGGTATGCCGATCGGAGAGGCGAGATACTCATTAATGGTATCCAACTACGACTTGGCATCACGGGCAGCTCAAGCAGGTCAGGGCATCACGTTAATGTGGTCATATGTTGCGCCGCTACAGGAATTCCGAGCCGGACGTCTGATCCGGCCCATCGACGTTTTTGTGAGGACGGGCCACAAAGAATATTTGATCCACGCACCGTTACTCCAAAAGTCATCGGCTCACGAAGTGTTCAGAAATTGGCTCGTCGCTTACGCTCAAAAAACGAGGGAGGATATCGATGCGTTTTTTTCTGAAGCAGACGCTTGAGCACTGAGCTGATTAACCACATAGAGAGATGAATCTATTACAGGAATAATGACTGCATTCATGGCTTGCAACTCAAGATTAAGCTTCTCTTTATCTAAGTGAGAACAATCCGTCGCTAGGACTGTTTGAGTCCTGAACTAAAAGGCCATCTGCTACCGAACTGTAAATACCCCGAAACGCGATAGAGCGCTAGTATCAGCCTCGAATGTTTCGTCGAAATAGCCCTCAAGGCTTTTTTCGAATTCATGCGGCAGTTTCTGTTGACAGAGAGGACAGTCATGTCAGTAAGGCCCAAGGACTTCATACTGAACCTGATGACCGTTTTCCGTTGCCTGCAAATTTTGCATGCAAACCAGAACGCCTTTGCGTTTCCACCTTGAGCTAATTGTGGGTAACGTTGCCCTGGCAGCAGGTGTCCACCCGCGCCCCTTCGACATAACAATAATTCAGTTAAGGTAACCCCCATGGAAAGTTCTCCCCCGCTATCGACCTAGCCCATTGGGTGCTCAAACATCTGAGTACCAAAGCCCGAGCCTTCTTTCCCCGTCAACGCTGGTTGCCTAACTGGGTCTGCCCGCATCGGAGGTTATGATGTCGATACACACCGTGACTGACATACCCGCTTCATCAAGCGCCGAACATCCCGGTATTCTCCGTGTTGCTGGCGCGTGGATCACACTTTTCCTATTGACCATCGTATACATCATAAATATGGCCGACCGTTTTGTGCTTTCCACGTTAATAGAACCCATCAAGCACGCGTTTAATTTGAGCGATACTTCTGTCGGTTTTCTTACCGGTGTTGCGTTGACTATTTTTTATGCAGTCGGTCGTGATTGTTTTTGGGGGGGCTTGAAATGAAGAAGCCAGTGAATTTGGTTGACCCCGCATTGGCAGCTGGTGTGGCGTTTCCGGCGTTTGCTCAGGCGGCAACGAATGGCAGCGCCGTACCCAATGGCAGCATTGCAATGAGTCGCGACGCGGCCGCTGACTCCAACTCGGACATCGTAGTAACCGCGCAAAACCTGCACTGCTTCGACCAGATCGCGCTCGATCCCGAAGGCAGGCTTGTCGCCAGTATCGAGGGCGACGTAGCCGCGACCGGCGTCCAAGCGACGCACAATGCCGTCGTCCTGCGTCGGCTCGGCGAAGCGCGGCTGGCGCCGGTCCGGCAGGTTGCGACCTGCGACCATTGCACCTTTTCGGGGGTCGCGGTGGCCAGCAACGGTGCGGTCACCTACCTGATGCGACGTCCCGACGGGCGCACGGACGTGATCGTCGATACCGCCGGCCAGCAGCGCACGCTGGCGAGCATCGATGGCAATGCCTCGACGCCGCGCTGGTCGCCATCGGGATCGGCGCTCGGCCTGCTCGTCACGATTGCGCCGCGCAAGGAAACCGGCCCGACCCAGCCGGGCGCGCGCACGATCGGTGAGCAGGGAGCGAACGAAGATCGCCAGCGGCTCGCGATCGTCGATGAAGCAACAGGCGCGATCCGGTTCGCCAGCACGCCCGAGCTGTTCGTATTCGATTTCGACTGGGCGCCCGACGGTGCAGGCTTGGTCGGCATCGCGGTCGCGGGCGATGGCGACAACGACTGGTATCATGCCGAACTGCTCGCATTCTGCGCGAATACTGAAAGCGCGGGACGGTTGGTCGTGGCCCCGCAGCGGCAGCTCATGGGTGCCCGCGTCTCGCCGGACGGTACGCAAGTCGCGTTCATCAGCGGTCTGATGTCGGACTATAATCAGGGCGGCGGCGACATCTACACCGTCCCTATCGCCGGCGGACCGGCGCGCAACGTCACGGCAGGTGCCGACGCGACGTTTAATGCAGTCCAGTGGCAGGGGCGGCAGCTGGTTGCAGCGGGCGTTCGCAAGAACAGCGTGATCGTTGTCAAACTCGATCCTGCAGATGGCCGGTTGAAGACGCTCTGGTCCGACGCCACCTCCGCCGTCTCAGCCAATGGCGGTCACAACCGGATCGTTCTGTCGCAGGACGGCAAAAGCATCGCGGGCATTTACGAGGGCTATGATCGTGCGCCCGAGCTGATCGCGGGCGATATACCGCATCCCACGGTCGTGTCGGATGCCAACCGCGCGATGGCAGGTATTGCCAGCGGACAAAGCATCACCTGGTCGAGCGACGGCTACGACGTCCAAGGCTGGCTGGTGACGCCTCTGGCGTCCACCCAGCACAAACGCAGGCCGCTCGTCGTCGTCGTCCATGGCGGGCCGTCGGACTACGGCGGACCAGAATTCATCTGGGAAGGCTGGCGTCGCGGCCTGATTGAGCGTGGCTATGCGCTGTTCTTTCCCAATTTCCGTGGCAGCGCCGGCCGGGGCGAAGCGTTCCGACAGGCCAATCTGCTCGATCTGGGCGGCGGCGACCTACGCGACATTCTGTCGGGCGTGGACAAGGTCGAAAAGACGATATCGATCGATCCCGACCGGATCGGAATCACGGGCTTCAGCTACGGAGGTTTCATGTCTATGTGGGCCGTGACGCAAACCCAACGTTTCAAGGCGGCGGCAGCGGGCGCCAGCATCGCCAACTGGGTCAGTTATTACGGGCAGAACGGGATCGACAAATGGTTGCTGCCCTATTTCGGCGGCACCCCCCATGACAACCGCAAGGCCTATGAAGCGGCATCGCCACTCAACTTCGTCAACACCGTCACGACGCCCACGTTCATCTATGTCGGCGAGCGGGATATCGAGACGCCGCCGGTCCAGTCCCGCGAATTCTGGAAGGCTCTACGCGACAAAGGCGTCCCCACGACGTTGATGATCTACGCCGACGAAGGGCATCGGCTGCGCAATCCGAGCAACGCCGCCGATGCCGCACGGCGCATCGTCGACTGGTTCGATCACTACATGCCCTGCCCGGACTGCTGACGCTATCGCCGAGTGGTCACCGGGCGCCCGCCCTCTGTTTCAACTGCCCCGACGCCAGGAGGTGCTCAAGGTGCGCGTGAGTATGGATAATACTCACCACCTTCAACCCCAACGCATTAAGGCGCGCCAGGATCAGCTCATGATGACCGCCCGGGTCAACCACAATGGCTTTTTTTGGTAACCGGGTCACCCATGATCGTGCAGTTGCACTGCAACGGCCCGACGGGAAAGGTTTCACGGATCAGCGCGCCTTTTTCGATATTCATGGGCGTTTCTGCAAGCGCTATGGCACATTCCAGGCGCAGTATGGTTGACCTTACCCCCGCCCCGCTCCGGAAGGGATCAAACCTGCGGCATCTCAACTGCTAAGCTGTTCAAGCGCCATTGAATCAGTAGCACTGTCCAAGACCGCAGCGCATCGCGTTTGGAGCAAGACATATGGCGAATCAAAGGGTCATCTGCGAACACTGCGACTGCGTGTACGAAAAAGTTACGCTCGCCAAGCATCAAAAAGCCCTGTGCACACGCTGCGAAGGCGTATTGCAGCGCTACAACGGCCTGTCGGTGCAACAGCGCCTCGCCCTGAGCGTCACCGCCGCCGTCCTGTGGACGTTTGCTAACTTCTACCCAGTGATGAGCATCAGCCTGCAAGGTTTGAAAAACAGCGCGACCCTTTGGGATTCAGTGGTTGCGTTGAGCCTGGGGCCGATCACTTTTATTGCGTTGGTGGCAGCAATTTCCATCATCATCGCGCCGGTGTTCCAGCTGCTGTTGCTGATCTGGGTCTTGAGTTTCGCCCTGTCCGGCAGGCGCTCACCGGCGTTCAAGCTGTGCATGCGCTGGCTGGAAGCGCTGAGGCCGTGGAGCATGCTTGAAGTCTGCCTGCTCGGCGCCATGGTGGCGGTGTTCAAGCTGGCAGGCATGCTCGACGTGATACCCGGCACCGGCCTGTTTGCGTTAGCGGCCCTCAGCCTGTTGCTGATCCGCATCGCCGGGCGGGATGTGCGCGACCTGTGGGACACCTTATGAACTCACCGCCGACCGCCCGCGAGCTCAACCTGTGCCTGTGCCACACCTGCGGCCAGCCCTGCGACATGAGCGCCGCGCCCACCGAATGCGACCGCTGCGGCGCGGCCCTGCACTGGCGCAAAGAGCACTCGCTGACCCGCACCTGGGCCTACCTGCTCACGGCCCTGGCGTTTTATGTGCCGGCGAACTTACTGCCGGTGATGAAAACAACGATGCTCGGCTCTGGCGCAGACAGCACTATCATGAGCGGCGTGCTGGAGTTCTGGCAGCATGGCGCCTGGGACATTGCCCTGATCATTTTCATCGCCAGTATTGCGGTGCCGGGCATCAAGTTCGTGTCGCTGGCCCTGCTGCTGATCACCGTGCAGCGCAACAGCCTGTGGGCGCGCAAGGAGCGCTCGAAGCTGTTCCGGTTTGTCGAGCTCATCGGCTACTGGTCGATGCTCGATGTGATCGTGGTTGCGCTGGTGGCCGCACTCGTCCAGTTCCAGGCGCTGGGCACCATCGAGCCGCGCCTGGGTATTTTGTTTTTTGGCCTGGTGGTGGTGTTTACGATGCTGGCGGCCATGAGTTTCGACCCCCGGTTGATCTGGGAAAACCCACACAACGAGGAGCGCTTGGATGACGCCACACAACACTGACACGCATACAAGCACATCTGCTGGCACGCCCGCGATCAAGACGCGGCGCTTCAGCGTTTCGCTGGTGTGGATCGTGCCGATTGTCGCGGTGCTGGTGGGCATCTCGCTGGTGGTTCACAACGTCCTGCAACAAGGCCCGACCATCACCCTCAACTTCAAGACCGGCAGCGGCCTGGTCGCCAACAAAACCGAGGTCAAATACCGCAACGTGGTGATCGGCCAGGTGTCCGACGTTGCCTTGAGCGATGACCAGAAAAGCGTCAACGCCACCATCAAGCTGGCCAAGCAGGCGGAAAGCTTCACCCGCGAAGACTCGAAGTTCTGGGTGGTGCGCCCGCGCATCGGCGCCGGTGGCGTGTCCGGCATCGATACCTTGCTGTCCGGCGACTACATCGGTGCCGACATCGGCCAGTCCGATACCCGCGCCAAACAGTTCAAGGGCCTGGAAAACCCGCCCCCCATCACCTACGGCGAGCCGGGCAAACGCTTCACCCTGCACACCCAAGGCCTGGGGTCGCTGGATATCGGCTCGCCGGTGTATTACCGCAAAATCCCCGTGGGCCAGGTCGTGGCCTATGAGCTGGATGCCGAAGGCAAAGGGGTGAATATCGAGGTGTTCGTGCATGCGCCCAACGATGTGTATGTCACCGAAAACACGCGGTTCTGGAATGCCAGCGGCATTGACCTGAGCGTCGGCGCCAATGGTTTCGCGCTGAAAACCGAATCCTTGTCGTCGATGCTGGCCGGCGGCATCGCGTTCCAAGCGCCGCCCTACAGCCCCAATGACAAACCCGCCGACGAAGACCATGCCTATGAGCTATTCGACGACCAGCAAAGCGCCCTCGCCCCTCCCAACGGCAAAGGGCAATACATGGCCTTGCGCTTTGATCAGGCATTACGTGGCCTTAAAGTCGGCGCGCCGGTTGAGTTCCTCGGCGTTGAATTTGGCAAAGTGGTGTCGATCAACCTGGATTACGACGCTAAGAAACGCAGCTTTCCGATCAACGTCGGCATCGTGATTTATCCACAATTGCTCGGGGAGGCCAATACCAAGCTGCTCCAGGCCACCAACCATGACCCCAACGATGAGGCCGGCGGCGTGCGCTTGATCGGCACGTTCATCGAAAATGGCCTGCGCGCCCAGGCTCGCAGCGGCAGCCTGCTGACCGGTCAGTTGTACATCGCCCTGGATTTCTTCCCGAAAGCCGAGAAAGTCGCGTTTGACTCGAGCCTGCGCCCGATCAACATCCCGACAATCCCTGGCAACCTGGAGCAACTGCAGGAAAAACTCGAAGGCATCGTCAACAAGATCAACCAACTGCCCATCGAGCGCATTGCCGGTAACCTCGACAGTAACCTGGTCGAGCTGCGCAAGGGCCTGACCCAGTTCAATGCCAAGACCCTGCCGAGTGTGCAGAACACGCTGTCTGACGTGAGCAAAACCTTGCAATCAGCCAACTCAACCCTGGCCGAAGACTCGCCGCAACGCGAACAACTGACCCAAACCCTGGATGAACTGGGCCGCATGTCGCGCTCCTTGCGCGAGCTGTCGGATTACCTCGGCCGGCACCCCGAATCGCTGATTCGCGGGCGCCCCGACAACGCCGCGCCGACCGGCCTGCAAGGCCCACCCCGCAAATGAGCATTGGAGCAGCCATGACGTTTCCGTTGAAAATCACTTGGGTCACCGCCTTGCTGTTACTGACGGCCTGCAGCAGTGAGCCGATTGCGTTCCACACCCTGACCCCGGCGCACTGGAACAACAGCACGCGCGCCGAAGCCGCCGGTATCCGCATCGAAAGCATCAGCGTGCCGCCGCAGGTCGACCGGCCGCAGATCGTGATTCGCCAAGGCGACAGCGGCGTGGCGATTCTTGAAACCCAATGGTGGGCCGCCAGCCTGGCGGATGAGCTCAAAAGTGCGCTGGTGGATCAACTGGCCAACAGCAACGCCCGGCAAGCCATGTCGTTGCGCGTTGAAGTGCAGCGCTTCGACTCGGTGCCCGGGCAGTACGCGTTGTTCGACGTGAGGTGGCGGCTAAGGCCGACCGGCGGCGGTGATCGCCCTGCCCTGAGCTGCCGCACCACCTTGCAGTCACCCGCAGGCCCGAGCATCGACGACGTGGTGGTTGCGCACCAGAACAACGTCAAACGCTTCGCTGCGCTGATCAGCCAAACGGTCGACAAGTCCCTGCAAGCGTGCCCTACGGCGCCGTAAACCTTAAGTAATACGCGGTAAACATGTGAGAGCTGGCTTGCCTGCGATACGCATGGGTATCTACGCAAATTTTTGTGTTGCGCTGAGCTTTTGACGGAGTTTTTAGGTAGATATGAGTACATATCCGTTGCTGCGGTAACGGCTGCTTAGGGTTCCGCCCTTACGGCGGGTCACTTTTGGAAAAGAGCCCCAAAAGTAACCAAAAGGGCTCTTGCCCCACCACTCGGTGCCTCGCCTAGGCTCGGCATGCCCTCACTCCGGCTTGAATCCGTGGGCCGCCGCCATGGGCCATCCTTGGCCCATCGCGGCTAACCCGGCGTCCTGCCGGGTTACCCACGGATTCAAGCCTGCGTTCGGCCATCGTGGTTAACGGGGCGCCTCAGATCAAGATCAAAAGCAAGAGCACGGCGGCCTAGTAGCCGACCTGAGTGGTAGAAGCAAAAGCAAGGCAGAAGCAGAGCAGAAGCAGAGCACCACCCTATCTAGCTGATGTAATGAGATCCCAATGTGGGAGCGGGTTCGGCTGTCAGCACTGCAGTGCTCTGCTTTTCTGTGGGAGCTGGCTTGCCTGCGATGCAAGCACCTCGGTGTGTCAGGCATAACCAGCCGATGCCATCGCAGGCAAGCCAGCTCCCACATTAGATTGAGTTCAGTTTCAAATATCAGGTCGGCTGTCAGGCCGCCTCGGTTTTGCTTTTGATTTAACCACTCAGGTCGGCTACTAGGCCGCCGTGCTCTTGCTTTTGATCTTGATCTGCTTTTGATCTTAGGCGCCCCGTTAAACCACGCTGGCCGAACGCAGGCTTTGGAGCGGGGGTAAACCGGCAGGACGCCGGTTTAGCCGCGATGGGCCAAGGATGGCCCATGGCGGCGGCCCACGGTCCAAAGCCGGAGTGAGGGCACACCGAGCCTAGGCGAGGTGCCGAGTGGTGGGGCAAGAGCCTTTTGGTTACTTTTGGGCTCTTTCAAAAGTGACCCGCCGTAAGGGCGGAACCAATATCAGCCGTTACCGCAGCAACGGATATGTACCCCGCGCTCCCGCGACAACCAAAGAATTCAACCCATAAAAAGATGTGTAGATACCTATGCTGCGATACGGACGACTGGAGACATCAGGCACACAGCGTTGATGCCATCGCAGGCAAGCCAGCGCCCACAGGAAAGCAGATCGGCTATCAGACCAGCAAGCCCATCGACTTGGCCCGCGCCACCGCCTGGGTGCGGCGCTCCACGCCCAGCTTGCTGTTGATGTGGCTGGCGTGGGTTTTCACCGTGTGCAGGGAGATGAACAACTGATTGCTGATCTCCTGGTTTGAGCAGCCTTGGGCGATCAGTTGCAGCACCGCCAACTCGCGGGTGCTGAGGGTTTCGTGAGTGGGCGAGGTCTCGACAGCAGCCACCACCGGCAGCAGCGCCAACAGGCTCTGGCTCAACAAACCGTGCGGGTCTTTGCGCAGTTGTTCGCGCATCCAGTCCGGGTAGCCTTCCAGCAGGCGCTGGAACGGTTGCAGTGCGCCGCCGGCGCCCGCCTCAAGCGCCAGGGCCACGATCGGCCGCGCCTTGGCTTCCTGCCCACACTCCAGCAGTAAATGCGCCTGTTGGGTCAGGGCCATCAAGGCAATCATCTGGCGCCCGCTGTTGTGCGCCTGCTGCGCCAGCTCTTCGAGGCGTTGCAGGGCCGCCGCCGGTTGATGACGAATCGCATCCAACGCCGCCTGTTGCAGCCCGATGTGTTGCGGCAAATGTGGATGAAACTCAGGCGCGGCAGCGGCGTGCTCGCCGTTGTAGGTCTGCCCCAGGCGGGTCAGCCAGGCGTCGGCAAGGTCGGTACGGCCTTGGGCCAGCCACAATTCGCATTTGATCAGCGTGATCATCGCCAGGTAGTAGATCGGCGGCACGTCCCAGATATGCATCAAGCGCTCGGCTTCGGCGAGTTCGGCGAAGGCTTTGGGGAAATCACCGCGCCGCCCTTCAAAGCTGGCGATCACGCAGTGCCCGATCAACACGCTGATATCCCGACAGGCGCGGGCCTCGCTCAAACCGGCACGCAAACGCGCCAGGCCGGCTTCGGGCTGATAGCGCACCAGCAGCAAGTAGCCTTCGTAGAGCGACAACCGCGCGCGCACGGCGTAGAGCCGCTGAGGCGCAAGGCCGTGCAGGCGTTGCAGGCCTTGGCGCACTTCGTCCAGGGAACGTAGGATTTCGCCGCGCGCCTGCAACACTCGCGCGCGGTCGTAATGGGCCAGGGCTTCAAATAACGGGTTGCCGACGCGTTGCGCCAGCTCCAAGGATTCGCGATTCAAACCACGGGCGCGCCACAGGTCGGCATCGACGATGGCCAGGTTGGACAGGGTCGACAGGCACATCAGGCGCTGGCCGTAGCGTTTGTGCGGCAGGCTTTCCAAGGCCTCGCTGCAATAACGCTGGGTCAGCTCGCGGTCGCCACGCCCACGGGCGATGATCCCGCTCAGCGCCAGCCATTGGGCCAGCATCGACTTTTGCGCGGTGGCCGACGGCGCCGGCAGGAAGCGGCTGAGGTAGCCGGACAACTCTTCGGCCGCATCCAACTGGCAGGCCAGCCCCAAGGCCCAGCTGTACAGCACGATCAAGCGCGGCGTGCTGATCAGCAGGCTGTCGGGCAAGTCCATCTTCCAGCGCAGCAGCATGCCGACATTCTGCTCGGCGAGCAGTTGCTCCTCCGACAGGTTCTGCACCAAGTTGGCGGCCACATCGAGGTGACCGGCGCGCAACGCCTGCTCCACCGCTTCGTCGATCAAGCCCTGGGCGTTGAACCAGCGGCAAGCCCGCAGGTGCAGGCTGGCAATCGGCAAGGTGGCATTGCTCGCTCGGCGGGTGCGCAGCAAATCGGAAAACAGGTGGTGATAACGGTACCAGTGGCCTTGTTCGTCCAGCGGCACCAGAAACACTTGGTGGGCCTGCAAGTAGCACAGGATCTCAGCGCTGTCGTGGGCTTCGCGCACGGCGTCGCACAATTCGCTGCAAAAACGATCCTGAGGCGCGGTGTCGTACAGGAAGGCTTGAACCTCAACCGGCAGGCAGTCGATGACTTCTTCGAGCAGGTAATCACGAATCAGCCCTTCGCCACCGTGCAGGCTTTGCGGCAGCGCGCTTTCATTGCCGGCTTCGGCGATGGCCAACAACCAGAAACGCAGGCCGGCCACCCAACCTTCACTGCGCCGGATCAAGTTGTCCAGGGCCTCGCCGCGCAACGAGCTGCTGTGACGATCCAGCACGGCCAGCGATTCGTCATGGGTCAGGCGCAGGTCTTGTTCGTGCAGCTCCAGCAGGTGCCGCGACAGCCGCAGCCGTGCCAAGTGCCAGTCGGGGCGCTGGCGGCTGGTGACCATGACCACCAGCCCATCGGGCAAGTGATTGAGGAAAAACTGCAGGCAGCGATCCAGCACCGGGCCCTGGGCCAGATGGTAGTCATCCAGCACCAGCAATAATGGCGCGCGCGTGGACAGGTGCAACGTCAGCTCATCGAGCAGGCCGTCGAGCCATTCTTCAAAGGCAAAGGGTTGGTGACGCTGGCGCATTTTCAGCAGGCCCAAGGATTGGGCACCGAGTTGCGGGAAGTACTGTTGCAAACCGTCGAGCAGGCGCTCGAGGAAACGGCCCGGGTCGTTGTCCCGTGGGCTCAGACCCAGCCACAGGCTTTGCCAATGCGCCGGCAAGCTCTGGCAGAACTCCACCGCCAACGAACTCTTGCCGAACCCGGCCGGGGCACTGACCAATAACAATCGCCCCGCAAGCCCCGCACTCAGCCGTTCGCACAGGCGCGGGCGCAGCACATAGCCGTCAGGCAAAGGTGGCCTGTAGAAGCGCGCTTCCAGGGTCGGAATTACCGCGCTTGCAGGCCCTTGGATTCGGGACAGATCAGTCATCGCCGGGCTCTTGTAGAAGGCTGTTGTCGGCATTGCAGATGTCCGCAGACTAGCGGTAAAAGCGGCGGGTTTGTAGATCTTTGCAACATTTGACTGAAAAAGAACTGCGACAAAAAATGTGGGAGCTGCCTTGCACAAGGCTGGCTTGTGTGGGAGCTGGCTTGCCTGCGATAGCATCAACTCGGTGTAACTGATACACCGAGGCGCCTGCATCGCGGGCAAGCCCGACTCCCACACAAGCCAGCTTTACACAAGCCAGCTCCCACATTGTCGAGCGAGTGCTGCTTAGCGAACACCATCCTGGCGCAAGGCCGCTGGGGTGAAGTCGCTGGTGCTGGCGGTGAAGCCGAAGTCATACGCCTGTTTCTCTTCGTTCTTCATGCCCAGGGCCAGGTAGCGGCCGGACTGCAGGTCGTAGAGGGTTTCGATGGCGTACCACGGCACTTGCTTGTCGTAGTAGTTCTCGGCATGCGCTTCAGCAACGCGCCACAATTGGCCACGGCCGTCGTAGTGGTCGATCACCGCCGCTTGCCAGGTGTCTTCGTCGATGAAGAAGTCACGCTTGGCGTAGATGTGGCGCTGGCCTTCCTTCAGGGTGGCGACCACGTGCCAGACGCGGCGCAGCTCGTAGCGAGCCAAGTCCTGGTTGATGTGGCCGGCCTTGATGATGTCGGCGTACTTGAGCTTTGGATCGTCGATCTTGTAACTGTTGGAGGCGATGTAGATTTCTTTCTTGCCTTCCAGCTTCCAGTCGTAGCGGTCCGGTGCACCGTTGTACATGTCGAGGTTGTCGGACGTACGCAGGCCGTCGGCCGCAGTACCCGGCCCGTCATAGGACACTTGCGGCGCCCGACGCACACGGCGCTGGCCGGCGTTGTAGACCCACGCCGAACGCGGCTCTTTCACCTGGTCCAGGGTTTCGTGCACCAGCAGCACACCACCGGCCAGACGTGCCGGCGCGGTCACTTGCTGCTTGAAGTAGAACAGCACGTTGCCCGGGTTTTTCGGGTCGTAGTCCTTCATTTTGTCGCGGAACACGAACTGGTCGCGGAAGTACACCAGGCTGTACGAGCCGTTGGTTTGCGGGGTGGCTTGGGTGACCAGACGGGTCACGCTGCCGCCGCGATAGCGGGTGATGTGGTTCCAGATGACTTCCACGCCGCTTTTCGGGATCGGGAACGGAATCGCGGTTTCGAAGTTTTCCAGGCCGTTACCGCCGGACACCAGGTTGGTGTTGGTGGCGTTCTTCTTGATGGCGGCGAACACATCAGCCGGCACCGTGGCGCCGCGATGGGTCGGGTAGACCGGCATCTTGAAGGTGTCCGGGTAACGCTTGAACATCGCGTACTGCCCCGGCGCCAGCTTGTCTTTGTACTGCTCGACGTTCTGCGCGGTGATGGTGAACTGCGGTTGTTCGCTGGCATACGGGTTGGCCAGGAAACCCCGGGCATCCACGGCACCGGCATTGGTGGGCAGTGGCGACCATTTCGGGATGGTGCCGGCTGCGTTACCGGCCATTTCAGCGCCCATCGGGGTCAGGCTCGTGCCCAGCTTGGCGGCTTCATCCGCCGAGACTGCCGCCATGACGCTACCCGCCAGGATCGACAGCCCAAGCACACCCACGTGCAACAGACTTTTAGTTATTTTCATGTTCTGGTTCTTCCTGAAAACAGACTGCTTAAAGAGAGTGTGCTTAGAAGTTCATGCCTGCGCTCAAGGCGATAAAGTCACGATCGTCCACGGTGCTGAACTTGCCACCAAAGAAGTTGGTGTAGTTCAGGCCAACGGTATAGGTGTTTTGATACTCGGCATCGACACCCAGGCTGACAGCCTTGCGACCTTCTTCGAAGTTGCCGCCAGGGCCCGGCGAGTAACCTTTGACGTCGTGGGACCAGGCCACGCTAGGCTTGAGGTTTACACCGGCAAACGTGTCCGGGTATTCCCAGATCGCCCGGGCGCGGTAACCCCAGGACGTAGCCGTGGTATAGCCATCGTTGTTGCAGTTGGTGTTCAGGCCGGACGCATTGGGCAGGCCTGCACCTTGACCGGTCGAATTGTTCAGCCCGTTACAGAAGCCGCCAGGCAGGCTGCCGGGACCGAAGACCGGATCACGCCCGTAGCGCGCCTTGTCTCTGCTCTCCAAGCCGCCTACATGAGTCACGCCGATTTCACCCACGGTGGTCAGGCGGGTGGCGCCCATAACCTGGTCGAAGAAGTGCGTGAAGGTGGTCTGGAACTGGGTGACTTCCTTACGGTTGTAGCCGTGCAGGTCCTGCCCCGGCCTGCCCTTGAGCACCGAAGCATTGCCAAAGCCCGGAATCGGCGTGACGCCCGCATACAGAATATCGGTGGTGCTCAGCTGTACCGGAGCGTTTGGCCGGTAGCTCAATTCACCACTCCAGGCGGTGCCGGTCGGCAACGTGGTGGAGAAGCTCAAGCCATACAAGCGGATATCTTCCGGGTACTCGACGAAGTACTGGGAGCTGCCCGCCACAATCAACGGACGCAATGCCGCCAGTGGTCCCAGCGGACGGGTGTAGGCCGAGTTTGGCGCACCTGTCGCGCTGAAGATCGGCGCACGGCTGTGGTAGTTCATGAAGTACGCGCCGAACTCAGTGTCCAGCGGCTCGAAGTTGTAGTGCATGGCCACGCCGAACTGGCCGCTGTCGCGTGCATCACGGTCACCGCCGCGACGTACCAGCACGCCTTCGTTGTTCACATCGACGCCGAGCGCGTTAAGGGTTGGCAAGGCCGCGCCAGGAATGGTGGAACGTTTGTTCAAGACCCGCAGGTTGTTACTGCAACCGTCGGCAATCACGTCCGGCTGGGAGAAGAACGTACCGCAGTTATCCACCACGGTCTGGTCCCACTCCAACTGGTAGAACGCCTCTGCGGAGAGGTTGTCGGTCAGGGTCTGGGACACGTAGAACATATTGACCGGAATCAAGCCTTCCTTGATCTCAGCGCCCGGGCGACGGAACGCAGACACGTCGATCGGGTTGATCGAGTTGATACCGCCGCCAATAAAGGTACTTTCGCCCCAGCTCACTACCTGCTTGCCAAGACGCACGTTACCCGGCTGATCGGCGATGGTGTAGTTGTGGTAGACGAAAGCATCGAGAATCTGCCCGCCAGAGGACTTGGCGCCCTCTTTACGGTTGTCGTTGCTGACGTTTTTGAAGTCGAGGTCTTCGTTCTGCAGCGCAAAGTCATACCAGTACTTGCCACGCACAAAGATGCCGGTATCGCCGTATTTCAACTCAAGGTCATGGATACCCTTGAAGATCTTCGAAAAGGCATCACCCTTGTCGAAGTTCAGGCGGCCGTCGTCGGAGGTTTGCGAAAGCCCCTTGCCACCGTTGTTGGCACCGATCAGGTCTTTATTGCGACCGGCAGTCGACCAACTCGCCCCCACCGACAGGGATGAGTCAAAGCTACCTTCGATTTCACCGATGTTGAAACTGACGCCGAATGCGGGCCCGGCGAGCGTAGAAGCGAGACTGACGGCCAGGGGCAGTCTTGCCCGGCGCCAGAACTGGTTTACTGAGGTCATCGACGCTACTCCATGTGCATTATTGTTATGGCAGTGAGTTCTGTCTTCTGGATGCATGTACCGGCCGGAATACAAAGATTCCAATGCCGAACGGCAACCGAGCCCCCTTGGCTCGAAGCGCAACATCCTTGAAAAACTCTGAGAGGGACTATAGCCAGCAGGGGGTACCGCTTGATCCCTCTAAAGTGTGATTTGCATCACCAACCCGTCTGCCACAGTCCTTTCGCCACGCCGACGAAGGCCGGCGAGGCAAGGATGGCTGAAAATTGGCAAATCACAAGTGAAGGCGCGAGATAGAGCATTGCCGCGCCCGAACGGGCGCGGCGAGGTGCATCACAGGGTCGAGAGGAAGGTGCTGTTGTTGGCCTGCCATTCAATGATGTCGATGCGGATACGTTTTTTGTCGAGTTTTCCTACGCTGGTCTTGGGAATTTCAGTAACAACGGCGATCTGGCTCGGAATCGCCCACTTGCTCAAATGGCCCAGCTCGACAAAAGGCTTGAGGTGTTCCTTGAGCTCGCGAGCACCTATCACATGGCCATCACGCACCACCAGCAGCGCAAACGGGCGCTCGCCCCACTGCGGGTCGGCGATGCCCACCACCGCTACTTCGCGTACCGCCGGGTGACGGCTGACCAGGTCCTCGAGGGCCAGGGAGGAGATCCACTCGCCGCCCGTCTTGATCACGTCCTTGATGCGGTCACGAATATCGATCACGCCAAACGCGTCGAGGGTGGCCACGTCGCCGGTGTGCATCCAGCCGCCTTCCCACAGCTCGGCGCCCTTTTGCGGCTCGTTGTAATAGCCCTCGGTCAGCCACGGTGCACGCAGCACCAGCTCCCCCTGGGACTCGCCGTCGGCGGGCAGGAAGTGCCCCTCGGCGTCGACAATCGCCGCTTCTACCAACGGCCCAGGCACGCCGGCCTTGATGCGGTAGGTGGTGCGCTCGTCTTCGGTGCCGGCCATCAGTTCTTCGTTGAGGTGGGCGCAGGACACCAGCGGCCCGGTCTCGGACATGCCGTACGCGGCGGTCAGTTGAATGCCACGCGCCTTGGACGCTTCGTACAACGTGCGATTCAGCGCGCTGCCGCCGATGACGATTTTCCAGCCGCCAAAATCCACGTCTTGGGCAGCCTTGGCATTGAGCACCATTTGCAGGATGGTCGGCACGCAGTGGGAGAAGGTGACCTTTTCCTTGCGCCACAACTCCACCAGGTATTCCGGGTCGTAGCGGCCGGGGTAGACCTGTTTCAAACCGAGCATGGTCGCCACGTACGGCAGGCCCCAGGCGTGTACGTGGAACATCGGCGTGATCGGCATGTATACGTCGTTGGTGCCTAGCAGGCGCACGCTGTCGACGCTGCCCATGATGGTCGCCACGCCCATGGTGTGCAGCACCAGCTGGCGGTGGGTGAAGTACACGCCCTTGGGGTTACCGGTGGTGCCGGTGGTGTAGAAGGTGGTGGCGACGGAATGTTCGTCGAAGTCCTGGAAGTCGTACTTGGGGCTGGCGGCAGCCAGCAGGGTTTCGTACTCGCCGACCAAGTTGGGCAGCTCGGCGGTCTTGGCGTCGCCGTCGGTGAGCAGCAAAGTCTTGTCGACGGTGGTGAGTTGCCCGGCAATGGCCTGGTAGAGCCCCACGAACTCACTGTTGACCAACACAAAGCGGTCCTCGGCGTGGTTCATGGTGTAGAGAATCTGTTCCGGCGAGAGGCGCACGTTGATGGTGTGGATCACCGCGCCGATCATCGGGATGGCGAACATGCACTCCAGGTAACGGTGGCTGTCCCAGTCCATCACGGCGACAGTGTCGCCGGCCTTGACCCCGGCTTCGGTCAGCACATTGGCCAAGCGCGCAACGCGCTCGATCAGGGTCGGGTAGGTGTAACGCAGTTTGTCGCGGTAGATGATTTCCCGGGTCTTCTCGTAGCGCGCCCCGGACATCAGCAGGCGTTTGATCAACAGTGGGTATTGGTAAGCGCCTTCGGCGGGTGGGATAACACGGGTCTGCAACATACTAATCCCTTATCTGACTGCACGGTCGTGGCTTGAAGACCAGCACTGTAGAGCGCTTATGTGTCAGCTAAATCAGCCAAAGGAATGATTTGGAGACTCCATCAATTACTAGCCTTTTGCCATCGCCTGGATCTTACGGCGATCTAATGTGGGGAGTTTCCTGCTATCGACCACTCTCATTCCGGCTGCCTCCGACAGTAAATTCGTATTCTCCACACCCTCAGCTTTCAACGGTCGATGCTGCAGATTTTGCTGCGCAGGTTCCGCGCCAATACAAACAACAACAACAAGAGAATGAAAACGCCTGAAAAACCAACCGCGCGTCTGTCATCCCGCCCCTTAATAGCACTCGCGAACTGCCCGCCTGCAAGCGCACAACCAACCACAGCGGCGAAATAACGATGAAGAGCGGAAAGACGTTAAGAAAAATGTTAGCGCTTGGAAAGACGACGTTTTTTTGATGTTTATCCGTTGCATCGTTTTATGGCACGGGAACCATTAAACAATGGGAGCATAAAAAGCGATGAAAACCTCAGTATTTCCCGTTATCGCGAACCATCATTCAGACAAATAAATCTCCCATTTTATTTTTTTCATAGCTGCGCGCAACACGCGAGAATAAAAAACACATTCTAAGAATCCTCCTATTTAACTACTACCCCATAATGACTACTCTTAAAACTCACTTAATAGCCCGAGCTTGCCACCGGCAACAGGTGCCTTCTCTGATCAGATAGTAAGGAAACATCGTCGTGAAAATGCTGTTTAAATTCGTCGCACTTTCCACGCTCATTGCCGCCGCCAGTGGTTGCGTGAGCTACAACGCAAGCCAACCTTCTTCGCCTATCGACAGCCAGGTCAAGACCTCTTTAAAAGCAGACATCGCGGTTGGCGAAGCCATCTCCGGCGCTTCCTCGGTCAACATTCTGTTCGGTGTTCTGAAGTTCGGTGGCGACAGCCAGTTTGCTGACGGTGTTAGCTACGGCGGCGACACCGGTGGTTCCTTGGGTGGCCTGGGTCTGGACCCAGTAAGCTCGGTTAAATCTGCTGCTGCATTTAAAGCAGTTAAAGCCTCAGGTGCCGACATGATTGTCGCACCGCGCTACGAAGTAACCGAAGAAAACTACTTCATCTTCAAGAAAGTGAGCGTTATCGTCAAAGGCAACAAAGGCAACATCCGCAGCATCAACTAAGCAGGTACAAAGCACTACAGCAAAGTTACAAATTATCTGGTGATTGCAACATTTAAGGCCCGCCTCCCCAGCGGGCCTTTTTTACGTACTGCTAATAGAAGCTGGGCGGATGCTGGCGCTGAGCGTGATCCGAATACGGCAAAATAGCTAATAAGCAACCGCTTACGCGACTCACCCGTGTCGAAGAGCCCTTGCTGACCGGCAAGCGCCTATGGCAAAAGTTGCAGAAAGAAGCCGAAAACTGGAACGCCCCCTCGAAACCATTACCTGATAATCGTTATTTCATACTGGTAAACGCCAGCTTCACGCCAATCGCAATCAGCACCGCGCCCATCGTCCGATCGAACCAATGCCCCATCCGCGCAAAACCAGCACGCACCCGCTGCTGGCTGAACAACATCGCCACCATGCAAAACCACAATGCCGTCGCCACCGCCAGGTACAGGCCGTAACCGGCCTGGATCGCCAGCGGCGTGTGCGGGTTGATCACCACGGTAAACAGCGACAGGAAGAACAGCGTGGCCTTGGGGTTCAAGCCATTGGTCACAAACCCTGCGGTGAATGCCCCGCGTGGGGTGCGTTCGCCCACTTCACGGTGCAACTCGCCCTCGGCAACAGGCTTGGCCGGCTGCGCGCGCAAGGCCTTGAAGCCGATGTACAACAGGTACGCCGCCGCCGCCCATTTCAGCGCGTTAAACAACACGATGGACTGCGACACGATCAAACCAATGCCCAGCAACGAGTAACCCACGTGCAGGAAAATCGCCGAACCCACACCCAGCGCAGTCCAGGTCCCGGCGCGGCGGCCATGGGTAACACTCTCGCGCACCACCACGGCGAAATCCGGGCCGGGGCTGGCCACCGCCAACAAGTGAATCAGGGCTACGGTCAAAAACTCGGCGGCGTACATACTCACTCCATTAAGTAACGGATTATTTCATCTGATAGGCTCGGCAGATTACGCCTTCGAACCCTGTCGCAAAAGGTACAGTTGATGACGAACAATCGCCGCGCCGTCTTCCTTGATCACCCGTCCCTGGACCTGGGGGACCTCGACCTCAGCGCATTGCGCAACAGCTTCAGCGACCTGCAGCTGTACGCGCACACCACGGCGCAGAACGTGATCGAACGCCTGCAAGGCGCCCAGGTGGCGATCAGCAACAAGATCGCGCTCAACGCCGAGACCCTGCAGGCCTGCCCCGAACTCAAGCTGATCCTGGTGTCGGCCACCGGCACCAACAACATCGACCTCGCGGCCGCCCGCGCCCTGGGCATCACCGTGAGCAACTGCCAGGGCTACGGCACGCCGTCGGTGGCGCAGCACACGATCATGCTGTTGCTCAACCTGGCGACACGCTTGAACGACTATCAACGAGAGGTCGCCGCCGGCAAATGGCAAGAGGCCAAGCAGTTCTGCCTGCTGGACTACCCGATTGTCGAGCTACAAGGTAAAACCCTTGGCCTGCTCGGCCACGGCGAACTGGGCAGCGCCGTCGCACGCCTGGCCGAAGCCTTTGGCATGCGCGTGGTGCTTGGCGCGATTCCAGGGCGCCCTGCCCGCGCCGACCGCGTGCCGCTGGATGAACTGCTCGCGCAGGTCGATGCGCTGACCCTGCACTGCCCGCTCAATGAACACACCCGCGACTTTATCGGCGCTCGCGAATTGGCACTGCTCAAACCCGGCGCATTTATCGTCAACACCGCGCGCGGCGGTTTGATCAACGAACAGGCGCTGGCAGACGCCTTGCGCAGCGGCCATCTGGGCGGCGCGGCCACCGATGTGCTGAGCGTGGAACCGCCAGTGAATGGCAACCCACTGCTGGCCGGCGACATTCCTCGCTTGATCGTCACGCCGCACAACGCCTGGGGCAGCCGCGAAGCGCGGCAGCGCATCGTCGGCCAATTGGCAGAAAACGCCCGGACCTTTTTCAGCGGCGCCCCGCTGCGCGTCGTCAGTTGATAAACTGCGCCCCTTTTCAAGGAGCAGACCATGGATCCGCGCAGTGAAGTACTGCTTCGTCAGGCCGAACTTTTTCAAGGCAACCTGCTGCTGGTAGGGTTGCCCGCCGACGACTTGCTCGGCCGCCTGCCCAATGCCCACGGCTGGAGCTGGCATGCCGGCGACCAGGCGGCGCTCGATGCGCGCTTCCCTGAGCGCAGCCAGTTCGGCGTGAACGTGCCCGAGCGTGGGTTTGATGCGGCGGTGATTTTCCTGCCCAAGTCCAAGGACCTCACCGACTACCTGCTCAATGCCGTGGCCGCGCGCCTGCCCGGCGCCGAGCTGTATCTGGTCGGCGAGAAAAAAGGCGGTATCGAAAGCGCCGCCAAGCAGATGATCCCGTTCGGCAAGCCACGCAAGCTCGATAACGCGCGGCATTGCCAGCTGTGGCAAGTCACCGTGGCCAACGCCCCGCAAGCGGTCGAGCTGGAAAGCCTGGCGCAAGTGTTCGACGTGCCATTGGCCGAAGGGCCGCTCAAGGTGGTGAGCCTGCCAGGCGTGTTCAGCCATGGTCGCCTGGATCGCGGCACCGAGCTGTTGCTTGAGCATCTGGACAAACTGCCCAGTGGGCATTTGTTGGACTTTGGCTGCGGCGCCGGCGTGCTGGGAGCTGCGGTCAAGCGTCGCTACCCGCATAACACGGTGACCCTGCTGGACGTGGATGCCTTTGCTGCCGCCAGCAGTCGCCTGACCTTGGCAGCCAATGGCCTGGAAGCCGAGGTGTTGACCGGTGACGGCATCGACGCCGCGCCGATGGGTTTGAACGCGATTTTGAGCAACCCACCGTTCCATGTCGGCGTGCATACGGATTATTTCGCCACGGAAAACTTGCTGCGAAAAGCGGCGAAACACCTGGCAAAAGGCGGCGAACTGCGCTTGGTCGCCAACAGTTTCCTCAAGTACCAACCCCTGATCGAAGAGCACTTGGGCGTGTGCGCAATCAAGACCGAAGGCAATGGTTTTCGCATTTATCGTGCCAAACGCGGCTGATGGTTTTTTGAAAAAGAAGGCTTGCCGAATGGGTTTTGCCTAGGCAAAATCCGCTCCGTCCTAGGGGAGTAGTCTCCCACGAGCGCCATGCTCGTCCGGCATACGTCAACATACTTGGTCAACAGACCATGGCGTATGCGACCCAGGAGTCCGCACAGACGGACCGGGGTTTGACAAGACCTATGACACGCACACCTTACCCGGGGCGGGAAGGCTGTACGTGTCATAGCCGTGTCGACCCGCCCCTGGAAACTTACCTGATGCTGGATTCATTACTCGTACCTACCGCAATCGTTGCCTTGGCCGAAATCGGCGACAAGACGCAGCTGCTCGCGCTCATCCTTGCCGCACGCTTTCGCAAACCTTGGCCGATCATCGCCGGCATCGTCGCCGCGACCCTGGCCAACCATGCGGCCGCCGGTGCCGTCGGGGCCTGGTTCGGCAGTTTCTTCTCGGATGCAGTGTTGCATTGGATCCTCGCGGCAAGCTTCTGTGCCACGGCGCTATGGACCTTGGTGCCGGACAAACTCGACGATGACGAAGCCAGTACCACGCGCAAGTTCGGCCCGTTCCTGACCACGCTGATTGCGTTCTTCCTTGCAGAAATCGGTGACAAGACGCAGATCGCCACGGTGATGCTGGCGGCGCAATACCCTGAGCTGTGGCTGGTGATTATCGGCACCACCTTGGGCATGCTGATTGCCAACGTGCCGGTGGTTCTGGCGGGGAATTTCGCGGCGGAAAAACTGCCGTTGACCTTGATTCGTCGACTGGCGGCTACGGCGTTCTTCATCCTGGCGATTGTTGCGGTGTACAAAGCCATGCAAAGCAGCGGCTGGATCTAGCCCGACCTGATCATTCCCACGCTCCGCGTGGGAATGCATTCTGTGACGCTCTGCGTCACGCTTTTAAGAGCGGACGCAGAGCGTCCAGAGCGGCATTCCCACGCAGAGCGTGGGAACGATCAATCAGGACTTTTTGGCCTGCTGGTAAAGCGGCATCACCTTCGGAATCGCCGCCTGCAACGAGGCGATTCGGCTGTCGGAAGCCGGGTGTGTGCTCATGAACTCCGGTGGCGCACCTTCCGAAGCCTTGGCCATCTTGTTCCACAACGTGATGGCCGCGTTCGGGTTATAACCAGCCCGGGCCGACAGCTCCAAGCCGATCAGGTCCGCTTCGTTTTCATTGGCGCGACTGTTGGGCAAGGTCATGCCGTAGTTGGCCACGGTATCGGCCAACGCCAGGCTGTCCTGACCCAAACCGAACAAGGCACCGGCGCCCTGCTTGGCCATCTGAATGCCGTAGGCCTTGGACATGGCCTCACGCCCGTGCTCGCGCAAGGCGTGGGCGATTTCATGGCCCATCACCGCAGCCAGTTCGTCATCGGTGAGCTTGAGGTTGTCGATCAACGCGCTGTACACAAAGATCTTGCCGCCAGGCCCGCAATTGGCGTTCATCTCATCGCTTTTGATCAGGTTCACTTCCCACTTCCACTGCGCCGCATCCGGGCGGAACGTCGGTGCCTGGGCGATCAGACGCTTGGCAATCGCCTGCACGCGCTTGGCGTTGGCGCTGGTCTTGTCGAGCATGCCTTTGCCGCTCGCCTCACCCAGCGTTTGCTGGTAGGACTGGGCATACATCTGGTCGACTTCTTGGCTCGACAGCATGCTGAACATGTACTGCTTGCGCTCTACCCCAACGGCACCGCCGCTGGTGGTATTGACCGACTGACAACCGGCCAGCAGCATCGCTGCACTGAGTACGCTTACTGCCAATGATTTTTTCATGACGCTCTCCCTAGAATCCTGGCGCGTATCGTAGGCGGTCAAATGTATCTGCGCCAGATACACAAGACGTGTAACCGCAGATTTTCAGATACGCCCCACACGCCCACTGCGGCGGCGAACAGCCCATTTGCGACATCCGGCGCTCTTTTACCGGCCCACCCTTAAGCCTCCCGAGCCCGCGGCCGATACAAGAAGGCAGCCCTCTGCCCCTGCGCCCGGAGCCTTCATGAAATTCAAGTCGATTCAGTTTTCTGTCGCAGCACTGACCGGCGCCATCGTGCTGAGTGTGGTTGCCGTGTTGGTGCTCTACGCCGTGTTTGCCGGCGCGCGCACCCAGGAACTGGTGCAGGACCGCACCCAGGCGCAGTTTGAGCAGGTCATCGAGCAGCGCCTCACAGCGTTGGCGCAAACCCAGGCCACGCTGATCCAGCGCGAATTGGAAGCACCCCTGGTGACCGCCAAAGGCCTGGCCACCGCCAACGCCCTGCTCGGCATGAAAGACGCCAAGGGCGAACCGGCGCTGCAGGTCGGGCGCGAACAACTGATCAACCTGCTGCACGAGACCGTGGTGCGCAACCCGAAAATCCTTGGCGCTTATATCGGCTGGGAGCCCAATGCGATTGACCATAACGACGCCGCCTACGTCAACACGCCGATTGTCGGCATGGCCGCCGACGGGCGCTTTCTGCCGTGGTGGTACCGCAACGCTGATGGCAGCCTGGGCCTGGATAAACTCGCCGACGTCAACGACCAGAACATCCTCGCCACCGGCGTGCGCGCCAGCGAGTACTACCTGTGCTCCAAAGAGAGCAAGAAGCCCTGCGCCATCGACCCGGCACCGTATAAGGTCGGCAATGCGATGGTGATGCTGGCCTCGTTTATCGAACCGATCATGATTGACGGCGCCTTCCAGGGCATCGTCGGCGCCGACCTGTCAGTCAATTTCATCCAGGACATGCTCACCCGCGCCGACCAGAACCTCTATGACGGCGCCGGCGAGCTGGCGCTGATCTCCAGTAACGGTCGCCTGGTGGCCTACACCAAGGACGCCAGCAAGCTCGGCGAAAAGGCCACCGACCTGCTCGACAGCAACGAACTGGCCAACCTCAGCCAGCTGAAAGTCGGCGAAGTGCGCTACGACATCGACAAGGAACACGGGCATATCGTGCTGTTCCTGCCCTTCAACATCGGCCAGGCTGAAGCGCGCTGGACCTTGATGATGCAACTGCCGCTGAGTGCAGTAATGGCCGACTCGCAGAAACTGCAAAGTGACCTGCAAGCCCAGCGCAAAACCGACACCTTCGGCATGGCCATGGTTGGCCTGTTGATCGCTGGCATCGGCTTGCTGGTGATCTGGCTGGTGGGCCACGGCATCGCCCGCCCGCTCAAGCAAATGGTGGCCATGCTCAACGACATCGCCCAAGGCGAAGGCGACCTGACGCGCCGCCTGACCAGCGACCGCGCCGATGAACTGGGCGCGATTGCCACGGGCTTCAATACCTTCCTGATCAAGCTGCAGGGCATGATTACCCAGGTGGTGAGTTCGGTGCAGAAGGTCAGCGATTCGTCGGAGCACACCGCCGACATCGCGATCCGCACCAATCAGGGCGTGCACAAACAAATGGTCGAGATCGACCAAGTGGCCACCGCCGTGCACGAGATGACCGCCACCGCCCAAGACGTGGCGCGCAACGCCACCCAGGCTGCGCAAGCTGCCAGCCACGCGGACCAAGCCGCGAGCCAAGGCATGCGCGTCGTGCGCGACACCTCGACGTCAATCGGCGCGCTGGCGCAAGAAATCGGCCGCGCGGTCGTCGTGGTGCAAACTCTGGCCAAGGACAGCGAGAACATCAACGCGATCCTCACGGCGATTCGTGGCATTGCCGAGCAGACCAACCTTCTGGCGCTCAACGCCGCCATCGAGGCGGCGCGGGCTGGCGAGCAAGGCCGTGGGTTTGCGGTGGTGGCGGATGAAGTGCGCAACCTGGCGCAGAAAACGCAGAAAGCCACCGAAGAAATCCAGACCATGATCCAGCAACTGCAACAAGGCACGCGGGACGTGGTGAAGGTGATGGAAGACAGCCAGAACCGCACCGATGAAAGCGTGCAACATGCGGCCAAGGCCGCTGAGGCACTGGAAACGATTACGCAGGCAGTGTCGGTGATCAACGACATGAACACCCAGATTGCCAGCGCAGCTGAGGAGCAGAGCGCGGTGGCTGAGGACATCAATCGCAATGTGATCAATATCGGCCAGGTGGCCAATGAAGTGGCGGGCGGCGCGGATGAGTCCAGCGCGGCCAGTGCGGATTTGACCAAGTTGGCAGAGCAGCAGCGGCGGTTGATCAACCAGTTTAAGGTTTAGGGATTTGCGGTGGTTTTGAGGGCGCTATCGCAGGCAAACCAGCTCCCACGCTTGGATCTGTGAATACAGTCAAAGTGGGAGCGGGCTTGCTCGCGAAGACGTCGGCCCAGTAAACATTGATGTTGACTGACCCACCGCTTTCGCGAGCAAGTCGAATCGTCGCACCGCCGCTCCCACAGGGGATATGCGCTTAGCTGAACGGCATTCGGGCAAGCCCGCTCGCCACAAAAGCTCGCCAGCTACAGATTTTGCGTTCACCAGCAGTTGCGTAGATACCTATGCTGCGATGAGGCCCGTGAATCCAACCTCAGCCTGGGGTCAGGCATTCAGGCCCATTGAGCTTCGGATCATTGACCATATTGGCCAGAACCCGCTCGCGCAGCGCAGCCGGCTCACCGGCCAACAACCCCTGCAACACATGCAACGGCGTCTGCGGATTCAGCCAGGCCTCTTGCCCCGCAGCATCGAGGATCAACGGCCGCCGCTGGCTCTGCGCCGCCTGGGTCACCACCGCCGTACTCAGCCACACCTGTTCCTGCACCGGATACGCTTCCCAGATTGCCGCAAAAAACAGCGTCGACCCCTCCCCCGGCGTCAGCCAGTAGGGTCGCTTGCGCTGGGTGCCGCGCCATTCGTAAAAACCGTTGGCCGGCAGCAAGCAGCGGCGCTGGCGGAAGGCTTCGCGGAACATCGGTTGCTCGGCCAGGGTTTCGGCGCGGGCGTGGGCTGGGGTGCGGGAAAGGTCGGTCAGCCAGGGCGGCGTCAGGCCCCAGCGGGCGCGCGCCAGGGTGTGCTGGCCTTCGCTCAAGCGCTGGATCAGCACCGAATCATTCGGGGAGATGTTCCACTGGGCCTGCTGGTCGGCCGGAAAGCCCGGCAAGGCAGCAAACGTAGGGTTCCAGCGAAACAGGGCATAACGTCCACACATGGGGTAACACGACTCTTGGGTAAACCGACCGACAGCCTAACAGACCAATACGTCGGGGAAGCTGTCGGGTTCATCGCCGGGCAGCGGTTGCGCACCGTTGTAAGCGGTAATCAGCTCACGGGCGTAGGCGGCCTGGTCGTTGTCCACTTCCAGCCCGAGCAGGCCGAAAATCGGCAATTCGCCGGTGCCACCGAGCAAATGGCGCCCCACCAGGTGCGCCTCGATGCCTTCGCTGGCGAGCATCTGTTGCAGCAGCTCGCCCTCCATCAGGTTTTCCGGTTCATAGATTCGCTGCATGGGCGTACCTGTCACTCGTTCTCGCTGCGGACCGTGAGCATCCATTCTTCATCGTGTACCTGCAGATCAAAGATAATTGGCCGGCAACACACCGGGCAGTCTTCAATGTATGACTGATCGCCGCCGGAAAGGTCCAGCACGGCCTCGGCCGGTTCACCACAATAAGGACAATCGTACGACTCGGTTTCCAGCATCGCGGTCTCCCAGGTGACTTGTGCGTATAATCGCCGGTCTATTTACAGGGCTATTCACGGCAGAGCCAATATTGCGGCCGCACCCTGATACTTCCTTTACTTACCCTAGCCGTTTCTAACAAGAGAGCATGATGGGCGAATTCGATACCATCCGACCTTACAACGACAGCGAAGTCCCGGCAGTGCTGGCACGTCTGTTCAGTGACAAGGCCTTTCTGGACATCCTGACCCACTTCCGCTTTCCGCGCTTTGCCGGCGCCTTGGGCTGGTTGCTCAAGCCGATGATCGCCCGCAAGCTGCGCCGTGAGTTCGCCGGCGTCACCACCGTGGCAACGCTGCAGGACAAAGTCGAATATTACGTCGACCACACCATTGATCGCGCGACCGACGGCGTCACTTATACCGGCGTCGAGCAGCTCAAGTCCGGCACCGCCTACCTGTTTCTGGCCAACCACCGCGACATCGTGATGGACCCAGCCTTCGTCAACTATGCCGTGTACCACGCCGGTCTGCCGACGCCGCGTATCGCTATCGGCGACAACCTGCTGCAAAAGCCGTTCGTCAGCGACCTGATGCGCCTGAACAAGAGCTTTATCGTGCACCGCTCGATCACCGGGCGAAAGGAAAAGATGGCGGCGTATAACCTGCTGTCGGCCTACATCAACCATTCGATCCGCAACGACTGCCAGTCGATCTGGATCGCCCAGGCCGAAGGCCGTGCCAAGGACGGGGATGATCGCACCGAGTCGGCGATCCTCAAGATGTTCCACGTCAGCCGCAAGGACGAGCCGTTTGCCGAGGTGATCCAGTCGTTGAACCTGACGCCGGTGTCGATCAGCTATGAATACGACCCGTGCGACACGGCCAAGGCCCGCGAGCTGTATATCCGCGCCACCACTGGCACCTACAGCAAGGCGCCGGGCGAGGATGATGTGAGCATTGCCTTGGGCATCACCGGCTACAAGGGCCGTGTGCATGTGAACTTTGCGCCGCCGATTACCGAGCGTTTTGAAGACACCAAACTGCTGGCGGTGGAAATGGACCGGCAGATTCTCGGCGGCTATCGCTTGTTCCCGGTGCACTACCTGGCGTACGCGCAGTGGAGCGACGCCGACCCGCAATTGCAGGTGCCGACAGCGGCCGAGGTGTTCCCGGCTGATGAGTTGGCCAAGGCGAAGGCGGAGTGGGAGCGGCGTTTGAACGAGTGCCCGGCTGAGCACCGGCCGTTTCTGGTGGTGCAGTATGCGACGCCAGTGCGTAATCAATATCGGGTTAAAGCGGGCATCCCGCTGTAAACACCGGGACAAAATGTGGGAGCCGGGCTTGCCCGCGATGACGGTGTGTCAGAATCGAATCTATCGACTGACACACTGCTATCGCGGGCAAGCCCGCTCCCACATTTAGTTTTGCAGTGTTTTTACAAACGGGTGCTGAGCCAAGAAGCGACCAGCGCCAGCCCGAGGCAGGCAAACCCGACGCGGTAAGCCAGGCGATGCGCCCGTTCGGTGCGCACATCCAGAAACAACATCGGTTGATCGATCGCGCGCTCTTCGCTTTGCGCGCTCAGGTCAGCCAGTGCGCGTTGCTCGCGCAGGCGGGTAATGAACAGCAGCGCTGCACCCGGGCAGGCTACCAATAAAGCCACAGCATTGATCAGCAGTGCGGGCAGCGCCATCGCAAACCTCAGTGGTACAGTGTTCTGGTATCCATTCAGATACAAACCTGAACGATATTGGCCTCCTGCCGCAGAAACGTTCCATCCCCCATGTACGATCAATGTATCCAGTAATTTACAGCGTCACCTGAACGTCACCTTAACAGGCCACTCTGTTGCCCTTCGAACGTTCGGGAGCTTGTCATGTTGCATGCGCAGAACCAGGATCGGCTGTATCTGATCGCCCAGACCGATGAGCAAGAGGCGCTGGTCGGCGGCTTGGCGTTTAACGTTCAGGATCGCCACTGGCTGGTGTATTGCGCGCTGGGCGGGCACCAGCATGCCGACTTGCCGGAGCTGGACTTGCTCACTGGCGTGAGTGTGCTGGACTTTTATGTCGAAACAGCTGCATGAACGCAACAAGCATAAAAAAGCCGGGCTCATCGCTGAGCCCGGCTTTTTGTTGAACGGTATTACTGCGAGCTGAGCAGTTGACCGATGCTTGGGTCTTTGAACAGGCGCGTCAGGGCGTCGCTCAGGACATCGCTGACCAACTTGGTGTTGGTTTCCTGGTTCGGCGACATACCGAAGCGTTGGTTCAGCGAAGCGCCGTAGCGGCCACTGTAGCGACGGGTACCGGCACTGACGTCGGACTTGAACGTTGCGCCGATGGAGGCTTCAGTCACATACAGGCCATCTTTGGGCGACTGGTATTTCAGCTCGGCCAGGGTGATGGTCAACTGAGGCGCGCCCGGCGAGTTGGCCGGGGTGAAGCCCAGCAGGCGCACGGCGGCTTCAGCCTGGGCTTGCAGCTTGGGCAGCACGTCTTGACCGGTGACCGAAATGAGCGCGGTCTCCGGGTACAGGCCACCGCGCGAACCCAGGGTCGGCGACGGGCGACCATCCACTACACGCACCGACACCGGCTGGCCATGGCCGACAGGCGCCAACTGCGCGGTGACTTTAGGTTGCGGGCTGAGTTGTTGCGGGCTGTTGGCGCAGCCAACCAGGGTCAAACTGGTCACAGTGATCAAACCGAACAACAGGCGTTGCAACATACTCATTTCTCCAGGACTAGATGCAAACAGGCCGCCAGTATAACGGTGCGCACGCGCCACCCACCAGCCATCCTGAACGGCAGCTGAAGGCATGCTGAAATTACAATTTCACATAAATCCGTCATTCCAGTGTCATGGCACACTGGCAACCTTCAAGCATGTAACGTAACAGGTACAAAGCCATGCGCCTTCTCAAGTCATTGTTCATGCCCCGCGCCCGTCATCGCCACTATGCCCTGCTGGACGCCCGCGGCCATTGCCAGGCCTTCAAGCAGTGCAGCTTGCCGCCCGTCGGTGAAGGCTGGGTGGAGGTCGCAGAGACCCACCTGGCCTGGATGCACCGCCCGCTGCCAGCGAGCGCCCGGGTCAGCCCGAAAGTTACGCACGCGCAAACCCGGCATGCGTTGGCCTCCTGACCGAGACACGAATTAAAGTCATAAAACACGCCCATTTCCCTGGCGTTCTTCGCTACAATCTCCCCCCGATTATAAGGACGTCTCCTGATCGGGCCTCGCAGCATCGTTAATGCCTCGGTATTAACCCCCAAATCGCCCACAGAGAGCCGCCCACACAGATCGAGTGAAGCTGGCGCGCTTGCTGTTTTCTTTGCAAACCACCCGCCTTACCGAATCTGCCAGAGCTGCCATTGCGCTCGGCCACTTGAGTTGTTTGCCCGTTTTGCCGCGTGTCGGCAGAGGTTTGCGGGCCAGGTGCCAGGCTGGGGCAGCCCTTTTTTGAGGTTCACGTCTTCAAAAGAGCGTGAAAAAACGGGTTTTCACAACTTCACAAGAGTGTGGCGAGCAAATGAATAGTTTTGCGTTTGTACAAGCACCATCAGCGTCTGTAACAGCCCAACCACACAGGACCGAGTACTCCTCAAACACCGGAGCTTGAGCCTGTCCGCTACGGATTGGTTGCACAAATCGCACGCGTTGACCATAAGTCGAATTGCCACAGGCGCCCATGAATGCGTTCATAGGCAGATTAGCCCGGCAGGAAGCGTGCGCTGAAGTTGCAAAGAATTGCGAAACGGACATGGCGATCCTGGCCATGGGTAACCTGGGGCAACACGTGAACCGCCCCGTCACTCCTGGCAGCCATGCCGTCAATTTGGTGCTGCAGATTTTGGAGACGCGTTAAATGGCGCATAACGAAGCAGTCGACGTAGTTCTGGTAGGGGCCGGCATCATGAGTGCCACCCTGGCCGTACTGCTCAAAGAGCTCGACCCCGGCCTCAAGCTGGAAGTCGTTGAGCTGATGGATTCGGGTGCCGCGGAAAGTTCCAACCCGTGGAACAACGCCGGTACCGGCCACGCCGGGCTGTGTGAGCTGAACTACACACCGCAGGCCGCCGATGGCTCCATCGACATCAAGAAAGCTGTGCACATCAACACCCAGTTCGAGGTGTCGAAGCAGTTCTGGGCGTACCTGACCAAAAAAGGCACCTTTGGCTCGTCCAAATCCTTTATCAGCCCGGTGCCGCACCTGAGCTTCGTGCAGGGCGACAAAGGCGTGTCCTTCCTCAAGAAGCGCTTTGAAACCCTCAGCCAGCACCACGCGTTCTCGGACATGCACTACACCGAAGACCGCAGCGAAATGGCCGAGTGGATGCCGCTGATGATGCCGGGCCGCCCGCTCGACGAAAAAATCGCTGCCACCCGCGTGATGAACGGCACCGACGTCAACTTCGGCGCCCTGACCAACCAACTGCTGTCGCACCTGACCAGCGCACCGGATGCCCAGGTCAAGTACAGCAAGCGCGTCACTGGCCTCAAGCGTAACGGCGCGGGCTGGACCGTGAGCATCAAGGACGTCAACAGCGGCAACAGCCGTGAAGTGGACGCCAAGTTCGTGTTCCTCGGCGCCGGTGGCGCGGCCCTGCCGTTGCTGCAAGCCTCGGGCATCGAAGAAAGCAAAGGTTTCGGCGGCTTCCCAGTCAGCGGCCAGTGGCTGCGTTGCGACAACCCAGAAGTGGTCAAGCACCACCAGGCCAAGGTCTACAGCCAGGCCGCCGTGGGTTCGCCGCCGATGTCCGTGCCGCACTTGGACACGCGCGTGGTGGATGGCAAGAAGTCCCTGCTGTTCGGGCCATACGCCGGCTTCACCACCAAGTTCCTCAAGCACGGCTCGTTCCTGGACCTGCCACTGTCAATTCGTGCCGGCAACATCGGCCCGATGCTAGCCGTGGCCCGCGACAACATGGACCTGACCAAATACCTGGTCAGCGAAGTGCGCCAGTCGATGGAGCAACGCCTGGAATCCCTGCGCCGTTTCTACCCCGAGGCGAAAGCCGAAGACTGGCGCCTGGAAGTGGCTGGCCAACGGGTGCAGATCATCAAGAAAGACCCGAAAAAAGGCGGTGTGCTGCAATTCGGCACCGAGCTGGTTGCGGCCAAAGACGGCTCGCTGGCGGCGTTGTTGGGCGCATCCCCGGGCGCTTCGGTGACCGTCTCGATCATGTTGGAACTGATCGAGCGTTGCTTCCCAGAGAAGACGGCCGGTGAGTGGGCAGCCAAGCTGCACGAGATCTTCCCGGCCCGGGAGAAAATCCTCGAGACTGACGCCGAGCTGTACCGCAAGATCAATACGCAGAACAACATCAGCCTGGAACTGGTTGAGCAAAGCAACGAAGCCGAAAGCTACGCTTGAGGACCTGACGCAGAGCGTCACAGGATGCATTCCTACGCAAAGCGTGGGAACCATCAGAAAAACGCCCCTCGGGGCGTTTTTTTATGTCTCGGATAATCAGCTGCGAGCGTTGTCGATCAGCGCGATGTACTCGGCAGCGTTACGCTGGTCCTTGATCAACTCGACGAACGTCTGGCCATGCTCGTCCTTGCCGTCCAGATCCAGGCCTGCTTGCTTGAAAAAGCCCAGGAAGCGCTCGAAGTCGTCGATACGCAGGCCGCGGTAGGCCTTGATCAGTTTGTGCAGGGACGGTGAAGTCGCATCAACCGGCTCGAAGTCCAGGAACAACTTGATCTGGTCGTCGCCGATCTCGTCACCAATCACCTGTTTCTTATCTTTACGCATTACCGACTCCAGCCTGCAGACATTTACACGGGAGAGGAAGTCTACCTGCCAGACACCACCTTCGAAAACAACCAAACACTCATGTGGGCGCTGGCTTGCCATCGCAGGCAAGCCAGCGCCCACATTGACTGCATTCACATGGATGAGCGTGTGCCGGCTTAATTACTTTGCGCGAACGGCGCCGGTGTGCAGGTCCGCCCAGATATGCCCGTTGGCATAACTGAGGAACTGCACATACACCGTGTCATTGCGCAGCAGGTCGACAATCACGCGGTACTGCGCCAGTGGGTAGGACAAGGTCAGGGTTTTGCTGGTGTCATCGAACACCGGTTTTTTCAGGCTTTTGCTTTCAGCATCAAAATTGAGCACCACCTGGCTGATGGTCGCGCCTTTGTTCAAGGACTTGCCCTTGAGGCGGATCATCAACGGCGACGTCACCGGGATCGGCTGCTGGGTCGATTGCCGCTGGTTGCCCACCACCACCGCGTACTCGGTGACTTGCAGCAGTTGCTGCTGGTCAGGGATGTCGGCGCGCAGGGTGAGGTCGTCCGGCGGCAGGAATTGGCTGTGCATCGGCGCGGGGGCCGCCGCGAGGGGCAGGCTGAGGGTCAGCGCCAGGGCGGCGCAGCTGCAAATCAACGCTCTCATTTACACCTCCAAAGGGGCAACCATGCTAGCACGCAGATCACGCATAAACGGCCGAGATAACCCCTGACACCTCTGGTTGCATTGAATCAAGCCACCATGGTTGAAAGAACGCCTGAACGCTGTAGATTTTCCAGCTCAATCAAAATAACAAGAGTCCCGCCCATGACCACCCATCCTGTTGACGCCATCCAGGCCCATCTTCAAGCACTTACCGCCTTGAGGCGCGATCTCCACGCCCATCCAGAGCTGGGTTTCGATGAGCACCGTACCAGCGCAATTGTTGCTGACTTTCTTCAACAGCAAGGTATCGAAGTCCATCGAGGGCTGGCCGGCACCGGGGTTATCGGCATCATTGAAGGCGCACAACCCGGCGGGAGCATGGGCCTGCGTGCCGACATGGACTGCCTGCCCATGGTCGAAGCCAATGATTTCGCGCACCGTTCCATCCACCCAGGCCTGATGCACGGCTGCGGGCACGACGGGCATACGGTGATGTTGCTGGCGGCGGCGCGCTATCTGGCGCAGACACGCCGGTTCAGTGGCAAAGTGATCGTGATCTTCCAGCCCGCCGAAGAAGGCGGCGGCGGCGCCAAAGTGATGATTGAACAAGGGCTGTTCAAACAATTCCCAATGGATTCGGTGTATGCACTGCACAACAACCCCGACTACCCCGCCGGGGTCATCGCCGTGCAGCCGGGGCCGGTGGAAGCGGCGGCCGACAGCTTTGAAATTATCGTCACCGGCCTTGGCGGCCACGCGGCGATCCCTCACGCGGCAATCGACCCGGTACTGGCTGCCAGCCATATCGTTGTTGCATTGCAAAGCATCGTCAGTCGCAACCTGCACCCACTCGAGTCCGGTGTAGTGACGGTGGCCAGCCTGCAAACCAGTCAACTTAACGCTAACAACGTTATCCCCGCCCACGTGAAGATGATCGGAACCGCGCGTAGTTTTACCAGCGCCAATCGAGACCTCCTGGAACGGCGCATCGGTGAAATCGCCCAGGGTGTTGCAACCGCGTTTGGCGCCACCGCCAGCTATGACTATCAGCGAGGTTACCCCGCAACCGTCAACCACACTGAGCAGGCGCTGTTTGCCGCTGAGGTTGCACGAAGCCTGGTTGGCGAAGCCAACGTGAGGTGCAACGAACCACTCACCATGGGCGCCGAAGATTTCTCATACATGCTGCAGGAGCGGCCGGGCGCCTATATTTATCTCGGCCAGGGTGGCTCGCCAAGCGAAGGGGTCGGTCATTGCCAACTGCACAATGACCGTTATGACTTCAATGACAGCGTTATTCCACTGGGCGCCGGCCTGTTGGCCTCACTGGTCGAACAAGGGCTACCGCTGAGCTGAAACCCAATCAAATTGTGAGCGCATCCATGCCTGATAGCGTTCCACCTCGGCATCGCCTTCGCGGGGTGCCCAGTCAGCCAACTCGCCCTCGCCTACCGGGCGATACGGCCCGGCTTTGCACTCGAACATCACGCTGTCGGGCTCCAGCACCACCAAACCATGAAACACGCCGGGGGGCAGGTCAACGCCCGAGCATTCACCGCCCGCCTGCATCACGCGCTTGGCGATGACCTCGCCGGTGTCGCTGAACACCAACACGCCCAGGCTGCCCTTGAGCACCAGCAGGGTTTCCGCCTTGTCCGCGCTCAGGTGCCGATGCGGCGGCACATAGGTGTCAAGTTGCAGGCCAACGGCCAGGCGATGGCACGGCTCTTCCATCTGATGAAAGTTGTGGTGGTGCCGACCACGGGGGCTGGCGGCCGCTTTCTCGGCCAGTTCGGTGAACAGGGACTGATCAAGAAAGCGGGCCATGGGTTACATCCCTTTAACGGCGAAGATCCCATTGGCGTTACGCCAGTAGCCTTTGTAGTCCATGCCGTAACCAAAGATGTAGCGGTCGATGCACGGCAGGCCGACGTAATCAGCTTTCAGGTCCGGGCGAGCCTTGCGGTCGTGGTCTTTGTCGATCAGCACGGCGGTGTGCACTTTGCGCGCGCCGGCGTGTTTGCAGAAGTCGATGATCGCGCCCAGGGTGTGACCTTCATCGAGGATGTCGTCGATGATCAGCACGTCGCGGTCGATGAACGAGACTTCCGGCTTGGCTTTCCAGAACAGGTCGCCGCCGGTGGTTTCGTTGCGATAACGGGTGGCGTGCAGGTAAGAGGCTTCCAGCGGGAACTGCAGGTGAGTCAGCAATTTACCGGCGAAGATCAGGCCACCGTTCATCACGCAAAAGACCACCGGGTTGGTGTCGGCCATTTCGCGTGTGATGTGAGCGCCGACCTTGGCGATTGCCTCTTCGACTTGCGCTTCGGTGTACAGGCAGTCAGCCTCGCGCATGATTTGACGGATATGCTCGAGATCAGCAGACATGGCGCTCTCCAAGGGGGTGCTGTGGCAAGAAAAGCGGGCAAAGGTACGCATGTGAGGCGCAACGATCAAGCCTTAATGGACTAACGTACTAGATGTCTATAGGACAACACCCTCGGATAGATTAATCTAGGCCGGTTTTTTTGCCCGCCGCCGGAGCTTTTCCCATGCCCACTCGCGAGATCCGCCACCCGCTGATCAGACACAAACTCGGCCTTATGCGCCGTGCCGACATTAGCACGAAGAACTTCCGTGAGCTTGCTCAGGAAGTCGGAGCGCTGCTCACTTACGAAGCTACCAAAGATTTGCCTCTGGAAACCTACGAGATCCCCGGTTGGGCCGGTCCCGTCCAGGTGGAGAAAATCGCCGGTAAGAAAATCACGGTGGTGCCGATCCTGCGCGCCGGCATCGGCATGCTCGAAGGCGTACTCAGCCTGATCCCGGGCGCCAAAGTCAGCGCCGTCGGCGTGGCCCGCAACGAGGAAACATTGCAGGCGCACACCTACCTGGAAAAACTCGTCCCGGAAATCAACGAGCGCTTGGCGATGATCATCGACCCGATGCTCGCCACCGGCAGCTCCATGGTTGCCACCATCGACTTGCTGAAAAAGGCCGGTTGCAAGGACATCCGTGCCATGGTGTTGGTGGCTGCGCCCGAAGGCATTGCTGCCGTCGAGAAGGCCCACCCGGACGTGCAGATCTACACCGCGTCGATTGATGAGCGCCTGAACGAACACGGCTACATCATCCCAGGCCTGGGCGATGCCGGTGACAAGATCTTCGGCACCAAGCAGAAGGACGCGTGAGCATGCAGGATGAATTCAACGACCCGCTTTGGCGCCAGA
This sequence comes from Pseudomonas sp. ArH3a, assembly GCF_022648765.1. Taxonomy (NCBI): domain Bacteria; kingdom Pseudomonadati; phylum Pseudomonadota; class Gammaproteobacteria; order Pseudomonadales; family Pseudomonadaceae; genus Pseudomonas; species Pseudomonas sp. ArH3a. The sequence continues at coordinate 1,345,374 of NZ_CP080330.1, read as the reverse complement.
TCCTGTCTGGCGCACAGATGCTCTTCGTAGCATTTGGTGCGCTGGTGTTGATGCCGCTGATCACAGGCCTCGATCCAAACGTCGCCCTGTTTACCGCAGGCTTGGGGACCTTGTTGTTCCAAGTGGTCACCGGCCGCCAAGTGCCGGTGTTCCTGGCGTCGAGCTTTGCGTTTATCACCCCGATCATTCTCGCCAAGCAGCAGTTCGGCCTGGCGGCGACGATGGGCGGGGTGATGGCGGCCGGTTTCGTTTATACGTTCCTGGGCGCTGCGGTGAAGATCAAGGGCACCGGTTTCATCGACCGGCTGCTGCCACCTGTGGTGATCGGGCCGGTGATTATTTCCATCGGCCTGGCCATGGCGCCGATCGCCGCGAACATGGCGATGGGTAAAGGCGGCGACGGTGCCGAACTGATCCCCTACAAGACAGCCATGCTGATCTCGATGCCGGCGCTGCTCACCACGTTGATCGTGGCGGTATTCGGCAGAGGCATTTTCCGCCTGGTGCCGATTATCTCCGGCGTACTGGTGGGTTTCGCCATGGCGTTCTACTTCGGTGTGGTGGACACCGCGAAGATCGCCGCCGCACCGTGGTTCGCCCTGCCCCACTTTACCGCGCCGGAATTCAACTGGCAGGCGATCCTGTTTATCCTCCCGGTGGCCCTGGCCCCGGCGATCGAACACATCGGCGGTGTAATTGCGGTGGGTAGCGTGACTGGTCGCGACTACCTGAAGAAGCCCGGCCTGCATCGCACGCTGCTCGGTGACGGCATTGCCACCACGGCTGCTGGGCTGTTTGGCGGCCCGCCGAACACCACCTACGCCGAAGTGACCGGCGCGGTGATGCTGACCAAGAACTACAACCCCAAAATCATGACCTGGGCGGCAGTGTTTGCCATCAGCCTGGCGTTTATCGGCAAGTTCGGGGCGCTGCTGCAGAGCATCCCGGTGCCGGTGATGGGCGGGATTCTGTGCTTGCTGTTCGGCTCGATTGCCGCTGTGGGCATGAACACGCTGATCCGCCACAAGATCGACCTGGGGGAGGCGCGCAATCTGGTGATTGTGTCGGTGACGTTGGTGTTCGGGATTGGCGGTGTGCTGGTGGGTACGGGCACCGGCCCGGATGATTTCGGCCTCAAGGGCATCGCCCTGTGCGCGGTGGTAGCGATTGGTTTGAACCTGCTGCTGCCGGGTAATGATGGTTGGAAAAACAAGAAGCCGGATGAGCCGCTGCTCTAACTGACCCAACGCAAATAAGTGTGGGAGCTGGCCTGCCAGCTCCCACACTTGTTTTTCAGCGCAGCTTAAAGCTCCCCGAGCCCATCAATCAGCGCCTGGTTCTGCTCTGGCGTACCAATGCTGATCCGCAAGAACTGGGCAATCCGCGCCTGCTTGAAGTGCCGCACGATCACACCCTGCTCACGCAACTTGGCTGCCAACCCGGCGGCATCGTGCTGCGGGTGACGGGCAAAGATGAAGTTGGCCGCCGACGGCAACACTTCAAAGCCTTTACCCTCCAGCTGTGCGACCAGCTTGTTACGGCTGTCGATCACCAGCTTGCACGTCTTCTCGAAATATTCACGGTCCTCGAACGCCGCTGCCGCGCCGACAATCGCCAGACGGTCCAACGGATAGGAGTTAAAGCTGTTCTTGACCCGCTCCAGCGCCTCGATCAGGTCGGGGTGACCCACCGCCAGGCCCACACGCAAACCGGCCAGTGAGCGCGATTTGGACAGGGTCTGAGTCACCAGCAGGTTCGGGTAACGGTCCACCAGGCTGATAGCGGTTTCACCGCCGAAGTCGATATAGGCTTCATCTACCACCACCACTGAATCCGGGCTGGCCTTGAGGATCTGCTCCACGGCGTCCAATGCCAGCACACAGCCGGTGGGCGCGTTCGGGTTGGGGAGGATGATCCCGCCGTTAGGCTTGGCGTAGTCCGCCACACGGATCTGGAACTGCTCATCCAGCGGCACCGGGTCGGACGTGATGCCGTAGAGGCCACAATAAACCGGGTAGAAGCTGTAGCTGATGTCCGGAAACAGCAGCGGCAAGTCGTGCTGGAACAGGCCGTGGAAAATGTGCGCCAGGACCTCATCGGAACCGTTGCCGAGGAAGACCTTGCCAGCGTCGATAGCGTAATACTTGGCCACGGCCTGCTTGAGCAGGTCACTGTTGGGGTCCGGGTACAGGCGCAAGTTGTCGTTCAACTCGGCCTGCATCGCCGCGAGCGCCTTGGGCGACGGGCCGTAGGGGTTCTCGTTGGTGTTGAGCTTGACCAACTTGGTCAGCTTCGGCTGCTCGCCGGGCACGTAAGGCACGAGGTCCTTGACGAAGGGGCTCCAGAATTTGCTCATGTCTTATTTCCCCTCTTCAAGGATGCGGTATTCGGCGCTGCGAGCGTGGGCGCTCAGCGATTCACCACGGGCCAGCACCGAAGCGGTCTTGCCCAGTTCGGAAGCGCCTTGTGGCGAGCAGAAGATGATCGACGAACGCTTCTGGAAGTCATACACCCCCAGAGGCGACGAGAACCGTGCGGTGCCGGAGGTCGGCAACACGTGGTTGGGGCCGGCGCAGTAGTCGCCCAGGGCTTCGCTGGTGTGGCGGCCCATGAAGATCGCACCCGCGTGGCGAATCGACGGCAGCCAGGCTTGTGGGTCGGCAACGGACAATTCCAAGTGCTCCGGCGCGATACGGTTGGCCACTTCGATGGCCTGTTCCATGTCACGCACCAGAATCAGTGCACCACGGCCATTGATCGACTTTTCGATGATCTCGGCGCGGTCCATGGTCGGCAGCAACTTGTTGATGCTGGCGGCGACCTTGTCGAGGAACGCGGCGTCAGGGCTGACCAGGATTGCCTGGGCGTCTTCGTCGTGCTCGGCCTGGGAGAACAGGTCCATGGCGATCCAGTCCGGGTCGGTCTGGCCGTCACACACCACGAGGATTTCCGAGGGGCCGGCGATCATGTCGATACCGACCTGGCCAAACACGTGGCGCTTGGCGGTGGCCACATAGATATTGCCGGGGCCAACCACTTTGTCGACCTTCGGCACGCTCTCGGTGCCATAGGCCAGCGCGGCAACGGCTTGAGCGCCGCCGATGGTGAACACGCGGTCCACACCGGCAATGCACGCGGCCGCCAGCACCAGCTCGTTGATTTCACCGCGCGGGGTTGGCACCACCATGACCACTTCGGTCACGCCCGCCACCTTGGCCGGGATCGCGTTCATCAGCACCGACGATGGGTACGAGGCTTTACCGCCGGGCACGTACAGCCCAGCGCGGTCCAGCGGCGTAACCTTCTGGCCCAGCACCGTGCCGTCGGCCTCGGTGTAGCTCCAGGAATCCTGCTTCTGTTTTTCGTGGTAGCTGCGCACCCGTGCTGCCGCGACTTCAAGGGCTTCACGCTGTGGCGCAGTGATGCGCGTCAAAGCCAGCTCCAGACGCTCGCGCGGCAGGATCAGGTCGGACATCGACGCCACGTCGAGGCCATCGAACTGGCGAGTGAAATCCACCAGCGCCGCATCGCCGCGCTCGCGCACGGCCTTGATGATGTCGAGCACCCGCTGGTTGACCGAGTCGTCGGACACGCTTTCCCAGCTCAGCAGATGATCCAGATGATGGGCGAAATCCGGGTCGGCAGCGTTGAGTCGGGCAATTGCAGTGGACGTGGTCATAGCGAGGGCCTCATAGGATTGGCAAAAATACTCAGGCGCCGAAAGTTAGCAGTCGATCCGCTTGGGCACCTGAGAATTCTGGCTATGAGGCGGATAGACGGGCGCGGCCTAGGGCCGCGCAGGTGAGTCAACCGCGGTGTCGAGACTCCACTGCCTTGCGCAGGGTGTCGATCAACGCCTGGATTCGGGCGTGTTGCATCTTCATTGAAGCTTTGTTGACGACCAGACGGGAGCTGATGTCGGCAATAAAATCCTGGGGTTCGAGACCGTTGGCACGCAGGGTGTTGCCGGTGTCGACCACGTCGATGATCTTGTCGGCCAAGCCGATCAGCGGGGCCAGTTCCATCGAGCCGTAGAGTTTGATGATGTCGACCTGACGGCCCTGCTCGGCGTAGTAACGTTTGGCGACGTTGACGAACTTGGTTGCCACGCGCAGGCGGCCCTTAGGTTCGACGTCACCGACGCGGCCGGCGGTCATCAACTTGCACAGGGCGATACGCAGGTCCAGCGGCTCGTACAGGCCCTGGCCGCCGTATTCCATCAGCACGTCTTTACCGGCCACACCGAGGTCGGCCGCGCCATGTTCAACGTAGGTCGGCACGTCGGTAGCCCGAACGATCAGCAGGCGAACGTCGTCCTGGGTCGTAGGGATGATCAGCTTGCGGCTCTTGTCCGGATTCTCGGTCGGCACGATGCCCGCTTCAGCCAGAAGCGGCAAAGTGTCGTCAAGGATGCGGCCCTTGGACAGTGCGATGGTCAACATGGGAAACGTCAGTCCTTCATCAGGCTATTGCTGTCCGGTCGCAAACGGCGCCAGACACAGATCGAGGCCATTACAGCCTCGATTTGAAACAAACCATTTAACAACAAACACCTTCCTGTGGCGAGGGAGCTTGCTCCCGTTGGGTCGCAAAGCGGCCCCCAAGAGCGGGACTGCTGCGCAGCCCAGCGGGAGCAAGCTCCCTCACCACAGTAAAGGTATTTGCAGTTCCGGGGACTAGCCCGGTACGCGGCGGATCTTGGCGCCGAGCATCTGCAGTTTTTCTTCGATGCACTCGTAACCACGGTCGATGTGGTAGATGCGGTCGATCAGGGTATCGCCGTCAGCGCACAGCGCCGAGATCACCAGGCTGGCCGAGGCACGCAGGTCGGTGGCCATGACTGGCGCGCCCTTGAGCTTCTCGATGCCGGTAACGATGGCCGTGTTGCCTTCGACCTGGATCTTGGCGCCCATGCGGTGCAGTTCATACACGTGCATGAAGCGGTTTTCGAAGATGGTCTCGATCACGGCACCGGTGCCTTCGGCAATCGCGTTCAAGGAGATGAACTGCGCTTGCATGTCGGTCGGGAACGCCGGGTACGGAGCAGTACGCACGTTGACAGCTTTTGGCCGCTTGCCGTGCATGTTCAGCTCGATCCAGTCGGAACCGGTGGTGATTTCAGCACCCGCTTCCTTGAGTTTTTCCAAGACGGCTTCAAGGATGGTCGGATCGGTGTCCTTAACCTTGACGCGACCACCGGTCACGGCGGCAGCCACCAGGTAGGTGCCGGTCTCGATACGGTCGGGCATCACTTTGTAGGTGGCCGAGTGCAGGCGTTTAACACCCTCGATGGTGATGGTGTCGGTGCCGGCGCCGGTGATGTTGGCACCCATGGCGATCAAGAAGTTGGCCAGGTCGACCACTTCAGGCTCGCGCGCGGCGTTTTGCAGCACGCTGCGACCGTTGGCCAGGGCAGCGGCCATCATGATGTTCTCGGTACCGGTCACGCTGACGGTATCAAAGAAGAAATTGGCACCGCGCAAGCCGCCTTCTGGCGCCTTGGCCTTGATGTAGCCGCCTTCGACGTCGATGGTGGCGCCCATGGCTTCAAGGCCACGGATGTGCAGGTCGACCGGACGCGAACCGATGGCGCAACCGCCAGGCAACGCCACTTCGGCTTCACCAAAACGGGCAACCATCGGGCCCAGTACCAGGATCGACGCACGCATGGTTTTCACCAATTCGTACGGAGCGATCAGGGTCTTGATAGTGCGCGGGTCGATTTCGACAGACAGCTTCTCGTCGATCACCGGCTCAATGCCCATGCGACCGAACAGTTCGATCATGGTGGTGATGTCGTGCAGGTGCGGCAGGTTGGCCACAGTCACCGGGCCATCGCACAGCAGGGTCGCTGCCAGGATCGGCAAGGCGGAGTTTTTCGCACCGGAAATGCGGATCTCGCCATCAAGGCGGACACCGCCGGTAATAATCAATTTATCCATAAGAATCTCGACGCCTTGGGGGCTCAGGTGCGCTCGGCCCAGGCCGCGCGGCTGAAAAATTTCATAGTGACCGCGTGGATGCTGCCATCGGTGATCCACGGGTTCAAATGGGCATAGATCTGCTGTTGACGCTTGACCGGGCTCAGTGCCGCCAGTTCATCGCTAATCACATTCAGCTGGAAGTTGCAGCCTTCGCCTTCAACTTCAACCTGCACTTGTGAAGGAAGGCTATTCGACAGCTTTTCTTCAAGGAAGCTCTTAACTTCGTAGGCCTGCATGCTCAACCTCTATCGGCGCCAAGTGCGCACGGGTCGCACATCATACAAAAAAGCCCCGCGCCTGCGAACCCCGCATAGCAGGACTCTGACGGGGGGCCTCTTTAATAATGTGTATTAAGGATGCGCCAACAGTTCGGTAATACCGGAAACCTCGGCAATTTCGCGCATGTGCTCGGGCAACGCACGGATGCTGAACGGCTTCTTGACCGCTTCAGCATCGCGCATGAAACACAGCAACAACGACAGACCGACGCTGCTGGACTTGGTCACCGCCGAGCAATCAAGCACCAACGCAGGCGCGTTGCTGCTGTTGATCAGCGCCTGGCCCTGCTTGCGCAGGTCAGGCCCGGAGCGGTAATCGAGCACGCCACTGAGAAACAACTCACCGGCGTCGCCAAGACGAACAGCCGACTCGGTCATTGCGCAGGCTTCCCAGCTTGTTTGTCGGTTTCTTCCTTGGCCTTGGCGACTTCACCGGCCCAACCATTGATGGTTTTGTCCAGGTTGTTGCCATTGCGCTGCATCGCGTCAGCGAACTGATCGCGGAACAGCTTGCCAATGTTGATGCCGTTGATGATCACGTTACGCAGTTTCCACTCGCCGCTGATCTTCTCCAGTGTGTACTGCACAGGATAAACGGCGCCGTTGGTGCCCTTAACGGTCATGTTAACGCTGGTGCGGTCACCCGACTCATCCCCGGCCGGAGCAACGGTAATGCCCTGGTTGTTGTACTCCAGCAGGGCGTTGCCATAGAACTGGAACAGGCCCTTCTTGAAGTTTTCCTGGAATGTTTGCATCTGCGCAGGCGTAGCTTTGCGTGAATACTTGACCGTCATGATGCTGCGGGAAATGCCTTCGGCATCGACCACTGGGCCCACAATGGTATTCAGCGCATCGTAGAACTTCGTTGGGTCTTGCTTGTACTGCTCTTTGTTGGCAGTCAGGTCAGCCAACATTTTGTTGGTCGTGTCCTGCACCAGATCGTGCGCAGAACCCGCCGCGTTGGCCATCATCGGCAGTGCTGCAAGCAGCACCAGCAGGCCACGTCGCAAGGTAGAGATCATGAACAGATTCCTCATTTGGCGTCTTTATTGACCGTATTGAGCAGGAATTTACCGATCAAGTCTTCAAGCACCAACGACGACTGTGTGTCGTGGATTGTCGAACCATCCTTGAGCAAGGCTGTTTCCCCGCCCACGCTGATACCGATGTACTTCTCGCCCAGCAAACCAGCAGTGAGGATAGATGCAGTGGAGTCAGTCGGCAGATTATCTACCTTCTTATCGACTTGCATGGTCACTCGGCCGGTGAAGCTGTCGCGATCCAGATCGATTGCCGTGACCTTGCCGACGGTTACACCGGCCATGGTCACTTTGGCTCTGACAGTCAAACCGGCGATATTATCGAAGTACGCGTAAAGTTTATAAGTGTCGGCGGTGGGGCTGGCCGACAGGCCGCTGACTCGCAGGGCCAACAACAGTAAAGCCAGGATGCCAGCCAGCAAGAAAAGGCCGACACCGATTTCCACAGTGCGGTTTTGCATCAGAAATCTCCAAACATCAAGGCGGTCAAAATGAAGTCAAGGCCCAGTACCGCCAGCGAGGCGTACACAACGGTCTTGGTGGTGGCGCGACTGATCCCTTCTGAAGTGGGCTCACAGTCATAGCCTTGGAATACGGCGATCCAGGTCACTACAAAGGCGAAGACGATGCTCTTTATGATGCCGTTGAGCACGTCGCCGCTGAAGGTCACGCTGTTTTGCATGTTGCCCCAGTACGAGCCGTCATAGACGCCCAACCAGTCAACCGCCACCCACGAGCCGCCCCAGATACCGACCACGCTGAAGATCATCGCCAGCAGAGGCAGGGAAATGAAGCCGGCCCACAGGCGCGGGGCAACAATGTATTTGAGCGGGTCCACGCCGATCATTTCCAGGCTGGACAACTGCTCGGTGGACTTCATGTTGCCGATCTCGGCGGTCAATGCAGACCCTGCGCGCCCGGCAAACAGCAAGGCGGTGACAACCGGGCCGAGTTCACGCAACAGCGTCAGGGCGACCATCTGCCCCACCGCCTGCTCCGAACCGTAGCTGGAGAGGATATTGAACCCCTGCAACGCCAGCACCATGCCGATGAAAATCCCGGACACCACGATAATGACCAGGGACATCACGCCGATCGAGTGCAATTGCTTGAGCAGCAGGCCAAAACCGCCGCCGATGCCGCCGCGACCGAGCAGTGCGTGAAACAGAAAAATGGTCGAACGCCCCAGCACTTCGACCAGATCGATGCCGGAGCGACCGAAAAGGCGAACCTTCTCGAGTAAAGATGTCTTGCGCATCAGCGCTTCCCCAGAAGATCTGAGCGGTAGTCCGCTGCCGGAAAATGAAAAGGCACCGGGCCATCGGGATCGCCGGTCATGAATTGGCGAATACGCGGGTTATCAGCGTTCATCAGTTCTTCAGGCGTGCCCTGCCCCAGCACCTGACCATCGCCTACTACATAAAGGTAGTCGGCAATGCTCGCGGTTTCGGCCAGGTCGTGGGACACCACGATACTGGTAATCCCCAACGCGTCGTTGAGCAGGCGGATCAGGCGTACCAGCACGCCCATGGCGATCGGGTCCTGGCCTACAAAAGGCTCGTCATACATGAGGATTTGCGGATCCAGCGCGATGGCACGCGCCAACGCGACACGACGCTTCATGCCGCCGGACAATTCGTCAGGCATCAGGTCGATGGCGCCGCGAAGGCCGACGGCCTGCAGCTTCAGCAACACAATGTCACGAATCATCTCATCGGACAGTTGCGTGTGCACCCGCAGCGGAAACGCCACGTTTTCGAACACATCGAGGTCAGTGAACAGCGCGCCACTCTGGAACAGCACGCCCATATGCTTGCGCGCATCGAACAGATCGCTGCGCGACAGGGTCGGCAGGTTCTGGCCGTTGACCCACACTTCGCCGGCGCTAGGGCGCAATTGCATACCCATCAGGCGCAACAGGGTGGTCTTGCCGCAACCGGAAGGCCCCATGATGCCCGTGACTTTTCCGCGGGGAATGCGAATATCGACGTTATTGAAGATGCTGCGCGTCCCGCGCTTGAAGGTAAGGCCCTTCAGCTCGACCGCGTAGGCGTTATCGGCACTCATCTAATCTCCTTGGGATGCAGCCTTTCACTCAGACACCATGTTTGCGACATTCGTTTGCGACAGATGCGCAATAAATAGTTAGCCACATGGGTTGGGCGGACCGAACTGACGGCGAACTATATCACTGCTGGTACAGCGCCCCCAAGGCCGGAACAGCGCTCGTTCAGATTCGGGACAGGGAAAAAACGTTGCTGTGCACTAATCTTAGGCACTTGCAGAATAAACCCTGACGAACTTGCGTGAGGGAATTGATCATTACCGCTATAATCGCCGACTTTTCGTCAGGCTATACGATTTCAGACATGAGCCAATCCAGCGACCTTATTCAATCCGCACAACGCACCATCCGCCTCGAGCTTGAAGCCGTAGAAGGTTTGCTGGCCCATATCGACGCGGATTTCGTACGCGCCTGCGAAATGATTCTGGCCAGCAAGGGCCGCGTTGTCGTGGTCGGCATGGGCAAATCAGGCCATGTCGGCAACAAAATCGCCGCCACCTTGGCAAGCACCGGGACCACGGCTTTTTTCGTGCACCCGGCCGAGGCCAGCCACGGCGACATGGGCATGATCACCAAGGATGACATTATCCTGGCGCTGTCGAACTCCGGCAGCACTAATGAAATCGTGACCCTGCTGCCACTGATCAAACGCCTGGGCATCCAGATGATCAGCATTACCGGCAACCCGGACTCGACGCTGGCCAAGGCCGCCGAGGTCAACCTGAATGTTCACGTGGACCACGAAGCCTGCCCGCTGAACCTGGCACCGACCTCCTCCACCACCGCAGCGCTGGTGATGGGCGATGCCTTGGCAGTGGCGCTGCTGGAGTCACGCGGGTTTACCGCCGAGGATTTCGCATTTTCCCACCCGGGTGGCGCCTTGGGCCGCCGCCTGCTGCTGAAAGTCGAAAACGTCATGCACTCCGGTGATGAATTGCCTCACGTCCCGCGCGGTACCCTGCTTAAGGACGCCCTGATGGAAATGACCCTCAAGCGCCTGGGCATGACAGTCATCCTGGAATCCGATGGCCGCCTGGCCGGGGTGTTCACTGACGGCGACTTGCGCCGTACCCTGGACCGTAACCTCGACATTCAAACGGCTACGATCGACGAAGTCATGACCCCACGCGGCAAGACCGCACGCCCTGAAATGCTGGCGGCCGAAGCGCTGAAGATCATGGAAGACCACAAGATTCTTGCGCTGGTGGTCGTCGACGGTGACGATCACGCGGTCGGCGCCCTGAACATGCACGACTTGCTGCGTGCGGGAGTGATGTAAATGTCCAGCGACCTGTTGCAACGCGGTAAAAACATCAAACTGGCGATTTTCGACGTCGACGGCGTACTGACCGATGGCCGCCTGTACTTTCTCGAAGACGGCAGCGAGTTCAAGACGTTCAATACCCTCGATGGCCAAGGCATCAAGATGTTGATGGCTGCGGGCGTGCAAACGGCGATTATCAGCGGTCGAAAAACACCGGTTGTGGAACGCCGCGCACAAAACCTGGGGATTCCTTACCTGTATCAGGGCCGCGAGGATAAACTGGTGGTTCTGGACGAGCTTCTTGGACAGCTCAACCTAAGCTATGAGCAGGTCGCCTACCTGGGCGATGATCTGCCTGACCTGCCGGTCATTCGCCGGGTAGGCCTGGGCATGGCCGTCGCGAACGCCGCGGCATTTGTGCGCGAACACGCCCATGGCATCACTACCGCACGTGGCGGTGAAGGTGCTGCCCGCGAGTTCTGCGAGTTGATCCTGCGTGCCCAGGGCAGTCTTGAAGCGGCCCACGCCGCCTACCTATAGAGCTTTTTATGCTGAGCAAAAAGATTCGCAAATTTCTGTTATTCGGGGTGATCGCCGCGCTGTTCCTGGCGGTGGGCTACTGGAATATCAGCCCGGAGCGCTTTCTCGACAAGCCTGTAGTGGCCGTCGACGAGAGCGCTATCGCCTATTACGCCATCAACGCCCACACCATACAGTTCCTGCCTGACGGCAAGGTTCAGTACGAAATGACCGCCGATAAAGTCGAAAACCTCAAGGCCACGGACGTCAGCCTACTGACCAACCCCGACCTGAACCTCTACCGCGGTACCGAGTTCCCATGGCATGTCACCAGCAAGCGCGGTGAGGTGAACAAGGGTGGCACCCAGGTAGAACTGATCGACTCGGTCCGCGTTGCACGCACCGACGATAAGAACCGCGACACCATCATTACCAGCAGTCGCATGACCGTTTTCCCACAACAGCAATATGCGCAGACCGAGCAAGACGTTAGAATCGACGGCGCTGGCGGTGTATCGACTGGCAAGGGAATGAAAGCGTATTTGAAAGAAAGCAGGATACACCTGCTATCGAACGTAAGAGGACAGTATGAGGCTCGTTAAAACCCTCCCTATTTTGCTCGGTCTGGGCGCAGCACTGGGAAGCGTGAGCGCCTGGGCTCTGCCGAACGATAGCCAGCAACCGATCCACATTCAGGCTGACGATGCGCAGCTGGATGACAAACAAGGTGTGGCCACCTACACCGGCGGCGTGATCATCACCCAAGGCTCGATGAAAATCACCGGCAACACGGTGACGCTCACGCGTACCCCGGCCGGCGATATTGACGTGGTGACGTCGGTGGGCAACCTGGCCTATTTCGAACAGAAGCAGGCGCCCGCCGATACCGCCCCGATGAAGGGCTACGGCAAGACCATCCAGTACCACGCCCAGCAGAACCGCATTGTCCTGATCGATCAGGCCAAAGTGGTCAGCACCGATGGCAACACCACGGAAGGTGAAAAAATCACCTATGACACCGTGAAGCAGATCGCTCAGGCCGGCCGCGCCAATGGCAGCAAGGTCACCGCACCTCGCCCGCGTATCGACATGGTTATCCAGCCGAAGCAGAAAGCTGACGCGAAGAAGGCGAACTAACGAATGGCAACCCTGAAAGCCCAGCATCTGGCCAAGGCCTATAAAAGCCGTCAGGTCGTACGCGACGTGAGCCTGTCGATCGACAGTGGCCAGATCGTCGGCTTGCTTGGCCCGAACGGTGCCGGCAAGACCACATGCTTCTATATGATCGTCGGGCTGGTTCAGGCGGATCAAGGGCGTGTACTGATCGACGACTTGGACGTCAGCCATCAGCCCATGCACGGTCGTGCACGCGCAGGTATCGGCTATCTTCCCCAGGAAGCGTCGATCTTCCGCAAACTGTCAGTGGCCGACAACATCATGGCGATCCTTGAGACCCGCAAGGAACTCGACCGTGATGGCCGCCGCAAGGAGCTGGAAAGCCTGCTGCAGGAGTTCCATATCAACCACATTCGCGACAACCTCGGCATGAGCTTGTCCGGTGGTGAGCGTCGCCGTGTGGAAATCGCCCGCGCCCTGGCCACTGCGCCTAAGTTCATCCTGCTGGACGAGCCGTTTGCCGGCGTCGACCCGATCTCGGTCGGCGACATCAAACAGATCATCTATCACCTCAAGGCCAAGGGTATCGGCGTATTGATCACCGACCACAACGTCCGTGAGACCCTCGATATCTGTGAAACAGCTTATATCGTCAACGATGGCCAGCTGATCGCCGAAGGCGATTCCGCCACTATCCTGGCCAACGAACTGGTCAAGGAAGTGTACCTGGGCCATGAGTTCCGCCTGTAAGCACTGTGGTGTCTGGCCATTCGCCAAGGCGCGCGGGAGTCAATAAAAACCTCGTTTTTTTTATTGTTACCGCGCTCTAGGCAAAGCCCCCGATATCAGGCATATAATTTGCTTATGTTTGGCGCTCACGCGCCCTGTCGTGGATGGCGCATTGCGCCGGCGAATAAGGTGTTAAGCCCCTGCCATGAAACCATCGCTAGTCCTGAGAATGGGCCAGCAGCTGACGATGACACCGCAGCTGCAACAGGCCATCCGCCTGCTCCAATTGTCGACCCTGGACCTGCAACAGGAAATCCAGGAGGCCCTGGAGTCCAATCCGATGCTCGAACGCCAGGAAGAAGGCGACGACTTCGATAATGCAGACCCGCTGGCCGACAACATCGAGCAAAAACCCAACGCCGACGTGCAGGAACCCTCTTATCAGGAAACCGCCCCGACGGTGGATAACCTTGAGGAAGGCGAATGGAACGAGCGCATTCCCAACGAGCTTCCCGTGGACACCGCGTGGGAAGACGTCTACCAGACCAGCGCCAGCAGCCTGCCGAGCAATGATGATGACGAGTGGGATTTCACCACCCGTACGTCCGTCGGCGAGAGCCTGCAAAGCCATTTGTTGTGGCAACTGAACCTCGCGCCGATGTCGGACACCGATCGCCTGATCGCCGTCACCCTGATCGACTGCATCAATAACCAGGGCTACCTGGACGAAACCCTTGATGAAATCCTCGAGGCCTTCGACCCTGAACTGGACATTGAACTGGACGAAATCGAAGCCGTCCTGCACCGCATCCAACAATTCGAGCCCGCCGGTATCGGCGCTCGCACGCTCAGCGAGTGCCTGCTGCTGCAACTGCGCCAACTGCCGGCCAAGACCCCTTGGCTCGCTGAGGCCCAGCGCCTGGTCACCGACTACATCGACCTGCTGGGCAGCCGCGACTACAGCCAGCTGATGCGCCGCATGAAGCTCAAGGAAGACGACCTGCGCCAGGTCATTGAGCTGGTACAGAGCCTCAACCCTCGCCCGGGCTCGCAGATCGAGTCCAGCGAAGCCGAATACGTGGTTCCCGACGTGATCGTGCGCAAGGACAACGAGCGCTGGCTGGTGGAATTGAACCAGGAATCGGTGCCGCGCCTGCGCGTCAACCCGCAATACGCAGGCTTTGTGCGCCGCGCCGACACCAGCGCCGACAACACCTTCATGCGCAACCAGTTGCAGGAAGCGCGCTGGTTCATCAAGAGCCTGCAGAGCCGCAACGAAACCCTGATGAAAGTGGCCACCCAGATCGTCGAGCACCAGCGCGGCTTCCTGGAATATGGCGACGAGGCCATGAAACCGCTGGTGCTGCACGACATCGCTGAGGCGGTGGGCATGCACGAATCGACGATTTCCCGGGTGACCACGCAAAAATTCATGCATACCCCACGGGGTATTTATGAGTTGAAATACTTTTTCTCCAGCCACGTCAGCACCTCCGAAGGCGGCGAATGCTCGTCCACGGCGATCCGCGCGATCATCAAAAAACTGGTTGCCGCGGAAAATCAGAAAAAGCCGTTGAGTGACAGCAAGATCGCTGGTTTACTGGAGGCACAAGGCATTCAGGTCGCCCGTCGAACCGTCGCCAAGTACCGCGAGTCCCTCGGGATCGCGCCTTCCAGCGAGCGTAAGCGTTTGATGTGACGGGCGGGCCATAGCGTTCCAGTGGCGGGTATTCCTACCCGCCGCTTTATGCACTGGCAACGAAGGAGAAGCTGTATGCAAGTCAATATCAGTGGACACCAACTGGAAGTGACCGAACCGCTGCGCGCCTATATAGGCGAAAAGCTCAAAAGAATTGAGGGGCATTTCGACAAGATCACCAATGTGCAAGTCATCATGACTGTCGAAAAGCTGAAGCAGAAAATCGAAGCCACCTTGCGTATACCCGGCGGGGAAGTCGTCGCCAATGCTGAGCATTCAGATATGTATGCCGCCATTGACGACCTGACCGACAAGCTGGATCGCCAAATCAAAAAGCATAAGGAAAAGCAGCAGAGCCTTCTTCAGGGCACAGGCCGCTAACACTCCCCACCCATGATCCGACTTGAAACCATCCTGACCCCCGGCCGTTCCCTCGTGAACGTGCCGGGCGGCAGTAAAAAGCGCGCCCTAGAACAAATTGCCAACCTGATCGGCCGCGAAGTGCCCGAACTGGATACGCAAGCTGTGTATGAGGCACTTATCGCCCGTGAAAAACTCGGTTCAACCGGTTTTGGCAACGGTATCGCGATTCCTCACTGCCGCCTGCAAGGCTGTGAAGCCCCAGTGAGCGCCCTGCTGCACCTCGATGCACCAATTGATTTCGACGCCATCGACGGCGCACCGGTCGACCTGCTGTTCGTTCTGCTGGTCCCGCAAGCCGCCACCGATGCACACCTGGAACTGCTCCGGCAGATCGCCAGCATGCTCGACCGCAAGGAAGTACGCGACAAACTGCGCAGTGCCAGCACCAACGAGGCGCTCTATCAGGTTGTCCTGGATGAACAAAGCGGGCAGTAATCATGCGTTTGATCATCGTCAGCGGCCGTTCCGGCTCGGGTAAAAGCACTGCCCTCAACGTTCTTGAGGACAACGGCTTCTATTGCATCGACAACCTGCCTGCGGGCCTGCTGCCTGAACTGGCGGAGCGCGCGCTGATCCACACTGAATTGGCACAACCCCTGGTTGCCGTTTCGATTGACGCCCGCAACCTGCCCAGCCACCTTGAGCGATTCCCGCAATTGCTCGAGGAAGTGCGCGCCAAGCACATTCATTGCGATGTGCTCTACTTGGATGCGGACGAAGAAACGCTGCTCAAGCGCTTTTCCGAGACCCGCCGACGCCACCCCCTCAGCAGCCCGCATCGCTCCCTGGCCGAAGCCATTGAGGACGAGACCACGCTGCTCGGCCCGATCATTGACCTCGCCGACCTCAAGATCAACACCACCAGCCTGAACCTGTATCAATTGCGGGATGCCATCAAGCTGCGCCTGCTGAACCAGCCGGAGCCCGGTACCGCTTTTCTGGTCGAGTCGTTTGGCTTCAAGCGCGGCATGCCGGTGGACGCCGACCTGGTCTTTGATGTGCGTTGCCTGCCTAACCCTTATTGGAAGCCAGAACTGCGCGAACAGTCGGGGCTGGATCAGCCTGTAGCCGAATACCTGGCCGCGCAGCCGGATGTAGAGGAGATGTTCCAAGACATCTCCAGCTACCTGCTCAAATGGTTGCCGCGCTTTGCTGCGAGCAATCGGGCCTATGTCACCATTGCCATTGGCTGTACCGGCGGCCACCATCGCTCCGTCTACCTGACCGAACGCCTGGGCCAGGTGCTGCAGCAAACCCTCAAGAACGTCCAGGTTCGCCACCGCGACCTTAGCTGAAAGGACCACCCCGCGATGCCCGCTCTGGAAATTGAAATCATCAACAAGCTGGGCCTGCACGCTCGCGCTTCCGCTAAATTCGTCGGCGTTGCCGGACAATTTCCTTGCGAGATCTACGCCGGGCGCACGCCGGAGTCCATGGTCAACGGCAAGAGCATCATGTCGATGATGATGCTGGCCGCCGGCAAGGGCACCAAGATTCACCTGAAGACGCAAGGCGAGCAGGAACAGGAAGCGATGGATGCCTTGGTGGCGCTGATCAACAACTACTTCGACGAGGGTGAGTAAATCCACCCTTTGAGAGGGATGTGAGGCTGCAACAGCCTCACCCCAGAGCTGTATCCATCACCATCATTAAACAGAACCCGATGCACAACCCCAAGCTGGCAAGCTTTTCGTGACCATTGCGGCGCGATTCGGGGATCACTTCGTGAGTCACCACCAGCAACATCGCACCAGCCGCAAGCGCGAGGCCCAGCGGTAACAAAACTTCTGCCAGGCTCACCAGCCACGCGCACAACACAGCGAATACCGGCTCTACCAACCCTGACGCGGCGCCGATCAGGAACGCTTTGACCCGCGACATCCCGGCCCCGGCCAAGACCAGCGCAATCACCAAACCTTCCGGCACGTCCTGCAGGGCAATGCCCATGGCCAGGCTATCGGCATCCGGCATGCCGCCACCGGCAGAGACGCCCACCGCCATGCCTTCCGGAATGTTGTGGGCAATGATGGCGAACACAAACAGCCAGATGCGGGGTGGGATCACCGGTTTATCCGGCGTGCCCACCAGCATTTCCGGGCTGGCGCCGGAGACCTTGCGGTCGACCAGGTACAGCCCGAACGCTCCCAGCATGATCCCAAAGCTGATCAAGCCGCTGGCGCCCCAGGGCGAAAGCCCCAGGCCTTCAGCGGCAGTGATACCCGGCACGATCAGCGAAAAGGCAGTTGCTGCCAACATCACTCCAGCACCAAAGCCCAACAATGTATCGCTGAGCGCTACCGGCATCCGACGAATCACCAGCACCGGCACCGCGCCCAGCGCCGTGCCGAGCGCGCAGATCGACCCGCCCTGCAAGGCACGCAGGATGCGCGGTTCAAGGTCCAGCCAGGCCAGCCCGTGGGCCACCAGCAATGCAGTACCTGCCAATAGCAGCAGTGAGCCAAACGCATAACGAAACATTCGTCCGCTGCTGATCGCCAGTATTTCAGTGCCCATAGTCGGCCTTAGGTCGTGTTATAGGGTCAATATCAGGCCAAGGCGGCCTGGTAGCGTGCGGCGACTTCCGGCCAATTGATCACGCTGTAGAAGGCGTTGATGTATTCCGGACGACGGTTCTGGTAGAGCAGGTAGTAGGCGTGCTCCCAGACGTCCAGACCGAGGATCGGCGTATTGCCGTTCATCAGCGGGCTGTCCTGGTTGCCGCTGCTTTCGACCACCAGGGTCTTTTGTGGGGTAACGCTCAGCCAGGCCCAACCACTGCCGAAACGCGTCAGGGCAGCCTTGGTGAAGGCTTCCTTGAAACTGTCGAAACCACCCAACTGTTCCTCGATCGCTTTGCCCAGCACGCCCTCAGGTTTGCCGCCGCCTTTGGGCGACATCACCGCCCAGAACAGCGAGTGGTTAGCGTGGCCGCCACCTTGGTTGATCACTGCGGCACGCAGTTTTTCCGGCAACTGCTGGACGCTGGACACCAACTTCTCAACCGGCCAGCCCGCAAACTCAGTGCCCTCAACCGCCGCATTCAGGTTGTTGATGTAGGTCTGGTGATGCTTGGTGTAGTGGATTTCCATGGTTTGCGCATCGATGTGCGGCTCCAGGGCATCGTAGGCGTAAGGCAGGGCAGGCAAGGTGTAGGACATATCAATGTGCTCCGTAATAAGGACTGTTGCGGATCGACGCATCCGTTTGCACCGCAGCGCCACCCAACAAGCGATGGGTTCGCGGGTACTCGCCGTGATCGCTGATGAAGTTCAACAGTTCGACGTAGGTCTTGCTGCTCTGGCGCAGCGCCGCCTCGCGCAATTGCCGGCTCAGGCGCGGGTCCTGCAGGGTCTGCAGCAGGCGCTGGTGGATAGCACACAGGTACTCCGCGCTTTCCTCAGGCTGGTTCAGGCGCAGGTGCAGGTCCGCCAGGTTGTGATGGGAAATGACGCAAGCCGCCACTGCTTCGTCGGCATCCGCCCAACGCTCGAATAACACTTGAGCCAGGGCCAGGGCTTGCAAATAGGCCTCGCGAGCGTCGACCAGTTCGCCCTGCATAAAGCAGCGATTGGCCCGTTCGATCGTGCGTTTCCAGTGCTCCATGGTGAGCCTCCAAAGCAGAGTCGGTGATTACACGCCGCCCGCCGTAAGCTTTTCCGGATCCAGCAGGATCTCCAGTTGGCTACGTGACAAGTCAGTGTGCTCGAGAGCGACATCAATTACCGGACGGCCTTGCTGATAGGCCTTCTTGGCGATTTCAGCGGCTTTTTGGTAACCAATGATCGGGTTGAGTGCGGTGACCAGGATTGGGTTGCGCGACAGCGCTTCCTTGAGCTTGGCTTCGTTGACCTTGAAGCTGGCGATGGCCTTGTCGGCCAGCAAGCGGCTCGAATTGGCCAGCAGTTCAAGGCTGCTGAGCAGGTTTTGGGCGATGATCGGCAGCATCACGTTCAGCTCGAAGTTGCCGGATTGCCCCGCGACAGTAATCACCGTGTCATTGCCGATCACTTGGGCCGCGACCATGGCAGTGGCTTCCGGGATCACCGGGTTGACCTTGCCCGGCATGATCGAA
Source organism: Pseudomonas sp. ArH3a (assembly GCF_022648765.1). NCBI lineage: Bacteria > Pseudomonadati > Pseudomonadota > Gammaproteobacteria > Pseudomonadales > Pseudomonadaceae > Pseudomonas > Pseudomonas sp. ArH3a. Next base: position 1,326,185 of record NZ_CP080330.1, on the reverse strand, counting down.
GAGCCCGGTTGCAGGCCTTCCAGCTCGATTTCACCCAGGCCTGCGAGCGGTCCGGAGTTCATCCAGCGCAGGTCATTGGCGATTTTCATCAGCGAGACGGCGGTGGCTTTCAACTGGCCGGACACGGCAACGGCTGTGTCCTGGGAGCCGATCAATGCGAACAGGTTCCTGCCCGGGGTGAATTTCACGCCAGTCAGGTTGCTCAGTTGCTGGCTGAAACGCGCGGCGAATTCCGGGTGTGCGTTGATCCCGGTGCCGACCGCCGTGCCGCCCTGAGCCAGGGCCTGCAAGCTCGGCAGCAAGTCCTGCAAGTGACCGATATTGGCCTTGAGCTGCTGCGCCCAGCCGTTGAGCACCTGGCTCATGCGCACCGGCATGGCGTCCATCAAGTGGGTGCGGCCGGTCTTGATGAACGGATGCACTTGCTCGGCCTTTTGCTCGATCACCTGCACCAAGTGCAACAGCGCCGGCAGCGTTTGCTCATGCAGCACCAAGGCGGCACTGACGTGGATGGTGGTGGGAATGATGTCGTTGCTGCTTTGGCCGCAGTTCACGTGGTCGTTAGGGTTGACCGCCTCGCCCAACAAACGTGTGGCCAGGGTCGCAATCACTTCGTTGGCGTTCATGTTGGAGCTGGTGCCGGAGCCGGTCTGGAAGATATCCACCGGGAAGTGCGGCATGTAATCGCCCTCCAGCAAGCCCTGGGCGGCATCGACAATGGCTTTGCCCTGCCCTTCGCTGATCTGCTTTAGGTCGACGTTGGCCTTGGCCGCAGCGGCTTTGGCCAGGATCAGGGCGCGGATGAATTGCGCCGGCATGCGTTGGTTGCTGATCGGAAAGTTGTTCACCGCGCGCTGGGTTTGTGCGCCATACAAGGCCTCGGCCGGTACTTGCAGTTCGCCCATGCTGTCGCGTTCGATACGGGTGTTACTCATCGGAAGATCCTTGCACCAGGTCAGAAACAGAAATGGAAGGCAGCAATTCGCAGGTCGCCAATTGCCAGGCAAAGGCCTGCCAGCGCTTAAGGCGGCAGGCACAGTGGGAGAGGTTTTCCAGGTCGCGCAGCGGGCGCCACGCCTGGTCCAGGCACATGGAGCGCCAATGCCAGGGCAAGGCGATATCGCGGGCGGTGTCGATCAGCAGGCGCAATGAGGTTTCGGCGATCGTCCACGGATGGGTCGCGGTGCAACACGCCAGGTACCGACCCTCATTGAGGTAATGTTCGATCAGGCGAGGTTCATTGGGATCGAGGCCGCAGCGAATCTGACGACTCATCCAGCGCCAGCTTTCCAGGTACGGATCCTCATGCAGGACAGAACTCATGATCCACACTCATTCGATAATGATATTTATTATTAAATGATATTGAGAATCAAAACAAGTACAGCACGTTAATCCACCTGTGACTCGGCCATAAAAAAAGGCACGCCATCTGTACGATGGCGTGCCTTTTTTTGAGCGCGAGAGTGATTAGCTGCCGGCGACAGTCATCCGCTCGATCAACACCGAACCGGTGCGAATGTTGCTGCGCAGTTCCAGGTCGTTACCCACGGCAACGATCTGCTTGAACATGTCGCGCATGTTGCCGGCGATGGTGACTTCCTGCACGGCGAATTGAATTTCGCCGTTTTCTACCCAGAAACCCGCCGCGCCGCGGGAATAATCACCGGTGACCATATTCAGGCCACTGCCCATCAGTTCGGTCACCAGCAGGCCACGGCCCATACGACGCAGCAACGCCGCCTGGTCTTCGTCGCCATGGGTCACGAACAGGTTGTGCACGCCACCGGCGTTGGCGGTGCTTGGCAGGCCAAGCTTGCGGCCAGCGTAAGTACCGAGAACGTAGGAGACCAACTCGCCCTTTTCGACAAACGGTTTGGCATAAGTGGCCAGGCCATCACCGTCGAACGCCGAACTGCCCATGGCGCGCATCAGGTGCGGGCGCTCATCAATGGTCAGCCACTCAGGAAACAGTTTCTGGCCGATTGCGCCCTCAAGGAACGAAGACTTGCGGTAGAGGTTGCCGCCGGAAATCGCGCCCAGGAAGCTGCCGAACAACCCGCCGGCCAGCTCTGCCGAAAACAGCACCGGCACTTCACAGGTCGGTACCGGGCGCGCGCCCAGGCGGCTCGCCGCACGCTGGGCTGCGCGCTGGCCAATGCTGACCGGGTCAGCCAGCAATTCGCCTTGGCGGCTCACGTCATACCAGTAATCACGCTGCATCTGGCCATCGGCCTCGGCAATCATCACGCAGCTCAGGCTATGGCGAGTGGAGGCGTAACCACCGATAAACCCGTGGCTGTTGCCATACACGCGGCAGCCCTGATGGGTACTCAAGGTGGTGCCGTCAGCATTCTTGATGCGAGGATCAGCATCAAACGCTGCCGCTTCGCAGATCAGCGCCTGCTCGATAGCCTGTTCAGGCGTGATGTCCCAAGTGTGAAACAGATCGAAATCCTTCAAGTCCTTGGCCATCAGTGCCTTGTCAGCCAAGCCTGAGCTTTCATCTTCGGAGGTGTGCTTGGCAATCGCCAACGCAGCGGCGACCGTCTCGCGAATCGCTTCGGGCCCGCTGGCCGACGTACTCGCCGAGCCCTTGCGCTGCCCTACATACAAGGTGATACCAAAACCCTGGTCGCGATTGAATTCGACGGTTTCCACTTCCCGCTGGCGCACCGACGTCGACAACCCCTGCTCCAGCGACACCGCCACTTCACAGGCGCTGGCCCCCTGGCGCTTGGCCTCGGCAAGGATCTGCTCGACTTGTTCCTGCAGTGCCGGTAACGCTTGCGGACCGACGCTTTGGGCTGCACTCATGGTTTTCTCCACTCAAATTCTGCTTTCGGTTAAGGCCATCGAGCGACCGGGCCGGACAAGCGGCCCCCGACTGGTTATCATGGCGGCGTTTCTTTGCGGACTGCCACCATGGTTGATTCTTACGACGACTCCCTCGATGGGGAGAAAAGCAAAACCCAGGTCAAACGCGAGCTGCATGCTCTGGTTGACCTTGGCGAGCGCCTTACAACGCTCAAGCCTGACTTGGTTGCAAAACTGCCACTGACCGACGAAATGCGCCGGGCCCTGGCTGATGCACCTAAGCACACCGCGAATATCGCGCGTAAACGGCACATCATGTTTATCGGCAAACTGATGCGCGATCAGGACACTGACGCCATTCTGACCCTGCTCGATCAACTCGATGCCTCCACTCGCCAATACAACGAACGTTTCCACAACCTGGAACGTTGGCGTGACCGCCTGATTTCGGGCGATGACGCTGTATTGGAGAAGTTCGTGTTGGACTACCCGGACGCGGACCGCCAGCAACTGCGCTCCCTGATCCGTCAGGCCCAGCACGAACTGGCGCAAAACAAGGCTCCGGCCACCAGCCGTAAAATTTTCAAGTACATCCGTGAGCTGGACGAGACTCAACGCGGCCTGCGCTGATCCTCTTCCCCGGGTGGCGTTCTGCGCCACCCGAAGCTCCACCTTTTACGACCCCGTGCCACCCACGGTGATCGCATCAATCTTCAAGGTTGGCTGACCAACGCCGACCGGCACCGACTGCCCATCTTTACCGCACGTGCCCACGCCGCTGTCCAGCGACAGGTCGTTACCGACCATCGACACCTTGCTCATGGCTTCCGGCCCGTTACCAATCAACGTTGCCCCTTTGACCGGCGCGGTAATCTTGCCGTCTTCGATCAGGTACGCCTCGCTGGTGGAGAACACAAATTTGCCGCTGGTGATGTCCACTTGGCCGCCGCCGAGGTTGGCGCAGTAGATCCCGCGTTTTACCGAGGCGATGATTTCCGCCGGGTCGCTTTCGCCACCGAGCATGTAGGTGTTAGTCATACGCGGCATCGGCAGGTGCGCGTAGGACTCGCGGCGGCCGTTACCAGTACGCGCCACGCCCATCAGGCGGGCGTTGAGCTTGTCTTGCATGTAACCCTTGAGCACACCGTTTTCAATCAGCGTGGTGCACTCGGTCGGCGTGCCTTCGTCGTCGATGCTCAGCGAACCACGACGACCGGCCAGGGTGCCGTCATCGACAATGGTGCACAGCTTGGACGCGACCATCTCGCCCATGCGCCCGCTGTAGGCGGAACTGCCCTTGCGGTTGAAGTCGCCTTCCAGGCCGTGGCCCACCGCTTCGTGCAGCAAAACCCCAGACCAGCCCGAGCCCAGTACCACCGGCAAGGTACCGGCTGGCGCCGGAATGGCTTCAAGGTTGACCAGTGCCTGGCGCAGCGCTTCGCGGGCGTAGCCCATGGCGCGGTCTTCAGTGAGGAAATAACGGTAGTCGGTGCGCCCGCCGCCGCCATGGCCACCGCGCTCGCGGCGACCGTTCTGCTCGACGATCACACTGACATTGAACCGCACCAGCGGCCGTACATCCGCCGCCAACCCGCCGTCGGTGGACGCCACAAGAATGCGCTCCCACACACCGGCCATGCTCACGGTGACTTGCTGGATACGCGGGTCGAGGGCACGGGTGGCCGCATCGATACGCTTGAGCAAGTCGACCTTTTCCGCACGGCTGATCACTTCCAGAGGGTTATCCGGCGCGTACAACTGAGCCACATCCTGGGTGCTGAATGCCTGCACCGTGCCGTTCTGGCCGGCGCGGGAGATCGAGCGTGCCGCACGCGCCGCCAGGCCCAGGGCTTCAAGGGTAATGGCGTTGCTGTAGGCAAACCCGGTCTTCTCACCAGATTGCGCGCGCACGCCCACACCTTGATCAAGGTTGAAGCTGCCTTCCTTGACGATGCCGTCTTCGAGGGCCCAAGACTCGGAAATCTGCCCTTGGAAATACAGGTCGGCCGCGTCGATGCCTGGCCCGGCCAGATCGCCGAGCACGGTTTGCAAGCTTTCGATGGTCACGCCACCGGGTGCCAGGAGGTGTTCACTGACTGAGGACAACAACTCGCTCATAGGTTTGGCCTTAAATTCATCGTTCCGAAGCAGGCCGCTGCGCGCCCTGCGAGAAAAAGCGCCGATGGTTGACCACCGGCATGCGCGCCCGTATCGACGCCTGTTCACTGCTATCGCGTTCGGCCAACAACACCGCTTCGCCTTGATCCTGTTGTGTCAGCACGCGCCCCCAAGGGTCGACAATTGCTGCGTGGCCAAAGGTTTCCCGTGGGCCTGGGTGTACGCCGCCTTGGGCGGCTGCCAGCAGGTAGCACTGGGTTTCGATGGCTCGCGCACGAATCAGCACATCCCAATGTGCAGCGCCGGTCACCGCCGTAAAGGCCGAGGGCGCGGTAATCAATTCAGCCCCCGCCGCACGCAATTCGCTGTACAACTCGGGGAACCGCAAGTCGTAGCATACCGTCAGGCCCAAGCGCCCCACCGGCGTGTCCGCCACGACAACATTGCCACCGAAAGCATAGTCGTCGGATTCGCGATAACGACCTCGAGCATCCGCCACGTCGACATCGAACAGGTGCAGTTTGTCGTAACGGGCGACGATTTCACCCCGATCATCGATCAAGAGCGAGCAGGCGTTGGATTTGGCGTTCGGTTGGTCCTTAGGCGGCAACGGCAATGTGCCGGCCACTATCCATAAGGTGAGGTCGCGGGCGGCCTGTTTCAACCACGGCAGGATCGGGCCTTCGCCCAAGGCTTCGGCGCGACCAATGTCGGCGACGTCACGACGGCCCATGGCGGCGAAGTTTTCCGGCAGTACCGCCAGCTTCGCACCGCCCGCCGCCGCTTGCTCCAGCAAGCGCCGGGCCTGAGCCAGGTTGGCCAGGACGTCACTCTGGCTGACCATTTGAATTACCGCAAAGGACATAGGCCAACACTCCGTAAAGGGCATGCGGCCATGCTACTCCACAGGCTCTCAGTTTGGTTTTTCAAATGGCTTGTCGAAGGTGATTTTTGGATCCTTCCATGGACCTTGCACCTTGTATTGCACACTGGCGAAGCGCGACACACGGTCGCCGATCAACTTGTCGATCAGGAACAGCGCGCCACCAATGGCCGGCGCACCGACAATCAATGCGGCAATCGGCAGGTTGTTGGTCACCGGCAATGTGACCAGCAACTTGGCGTCGACCCGGTCGGCCACCAGGTCCAGCGTGCCATTGAGCTCAAGGTTAGTGGATGGCCCGGTCATGGTGATCGGCTCACGGGTCACGAACACGCCATTACTGGCCGCCAGCAAGCCTTTGACCCGGTCATAGCTCAAACCTTTGCCGAGCAAGTCCGAGAAGTCCAGGCGCAAACGGCGACCGATGGAGTTGAAGTTGAGCAAACCAAATACCCGCAGGGCCTGGGCGCCGCCTTCCACTTCAACGAACTGGCCTTTGCGGAATGCAGCGTCCAGGCTACCGGAGAAACGCTTGGGCCCGACCCAGGCTGGCGAACCCGGCCAGCGACCGTCCACGTCCAGATGGAAGTCTTCACTCGTCACGGTCGGCGCAAAGCCCCAGCCCTTGAGCACATCGGCGATGTTCTTGCCATCCAGGCGGCCTTTGTACCAACTGCTGCTGTCACCCGGCGCGCCTTCCCAACCACCGGCACCCTTGAGCTGCATGCCTTTGAGGCCCAGGTCCAGGTTGTTGAAGGCCAGGCCCTTGGCGGTTGGGCGGATCTTCAGCGACCAGGCACCTATCAGATCAGGCCCCTGGAACAATTGATCGATGGCGATATCCAGTGCCGGAATGTCTTTGGGATCAATATCAGCCAACGGGTCCGGCGCGTTCTCATTCGCCTGCACCGTCGGGTCCACCGCCGGCAATTTCACGTACTGCAAGTTGATCGCAATAGGCGCACCCTTGGCATCCGGCAGGTTCACCGCGCCTTTGGCTTGCTGGCTGTCAAACTGCAAACCCCACGCAGCCGGCTTGCGACCCAGTTGCAAGTTGACCCGATCAAACTGGGTACCGAAGCCAGTCAACTTGCCCACCTTGAAATCAGCGCCACTGAGCAGTTGCTTGGCACTGCCGCCCGGATCATTGCCGGCGTAGCGGTTTACCAGTTTTTTCCACGGGTCGATGTCCAGCTCCGACAGCACGCCGCGAATACGTAGGCCTTTGCTAGCTGGCAACAAGGCAGCGCCATCGCCAAGGAACAATTCCCCACGACCGTCATTGAACTTGTCTGGAGGCGAGGCAAAGGTAAAGCTCGCCAGCTCGCCGTAATCAAACCAGTAGCGCCGCTCGGCGCCCTGCAAGGTCATACGGAACACGCTGTCACGGCCCTGACTGGCAGGCATGCCAAACGGTGCCGGCAGATCCACTGCTACGCCCTTCATGGTGGAGCTGACCATCAGTTGGCTGTCGGCGCCGTCCAGGGTCAGTTGCAATTGGTAAGGGATATCACCGGACACCGGCAGCGGCTGGCTGACTTTTAACCAATCCGTCAGGCGCTTGACCGTGACCTGGCCCTTGGCGCTGACGCGCGTACTGATTTTGCCCGGTTTGCCATCGGCAAAAATCTGCGCAGTGATCGGCCGGTCGAACGCCTGGGCCGAGATGTTCTGGCCACTCAGGCCTTTGGCGCTGTCGAAGCGGAAATTGCCTTTGAGCTGGGTCAGGTCCAGGGTCGGCTCGGCCAATTGCAGGCGGGACTTGTCGGTCTGGAAGTCCACCACGATCTTCGGATCGGCGCCTTTGACCAGCGCAATGTCCAGGTCCAGTTTGCCTTGCAGGTCGCCCTCGCCCTTCCAACCGGCGAAGGTCGAACCGGTGCCTATCGGCGCTTCCTGGAGGATCTTCAAGCCATCGCCCAAGCCGCCAGCAAACCCACCGGTAATCAGCAGGTGGCTGTCTTGGCCGGAAGGCGCATGAGGAATATTGACGTAGATGTCCTTGACCTTGGTGTCGAGTAACTGGCCCTTGCTCGCCAGGATACGCACACCGCTCTCCTCGACAAACACTTCGCCATTGACCTTACTTACGTGCGGCCAACCCGGCTGGAACGCCAGTTCGGCATCATGCACCTTGAAGAACAAGCTGATATTGCGTGCAGCCGGCAGCGCGTCGTGGTTCAGCGAGCCTTGGTACTGGAAGAAACCTTCGTCAACCGCGCCTTTGAGAATCGCCGTGCGCAGCCACTCATCCAAGGACGGGCTTAACACGGCCGGCAAATACTTGGCCGTGAAGCGCCCGTCGCCATCGACCATGCCGACCCGCAGGTCCATGTAGTCTTCCTGGCTGTGGTCGAAATGCAGGCGAATCAGGAAGTCCGCAGCGACCTTGCCCTCTTCGCCCAGCACTTTGATGTACGGTGCGATCAGGGTGAAACCTTCCTTATCCAGCTTCCATGTCAGGCGCGCATTGGCCTGGATGTACTGCCATGGCTTGGCGAAGATCGGGTCCAAGTGCAAGGAAAAGTCCTTGCTGTCCATGCGCAACTCGCCGTGGCCCAGGTCGCCGCTGATGCTGCCGGACACGTTCCGCGCAGCCGGTGCGCCGAAGTAGGCATTAAAGCCGATACGCTCAAGGTTGGCGGCAAAGCTGACCTTTTGGTCAGTGGTGTCCTGGGGACGCAAATCCACCAGCACGTTACGCAGCACGCCAGTGGCCTTCAGGTGTTCAATGGTCTTGGCAACGCCTTCCGGCAAGGGCGCCAAGGCATTCAGCAGCGGCGTGATCGGGGTCAGGTCGAGGCGGTCGGCCTGCAGCTTCCAGACTTCCAGAGCGCTATCGGTGGCCAGGCTCTGTTGCAATTGCAGGCGTGATTCCCAGCGCGTCTCACCGATGTTCATCGCCAGCGAATCAAACAGCACTTTAAGGCCGGTATCACTGCGTTGCAGGTAAGCCGTGAGGGCAAGGTTTTCGATATGCACCGGTTTGCGGTCAGCGTAGCTGCCCTTCACCTGAGGCGAGTTGAGGCGCACCACGGCGTTTTGCACGGTACCCTTGGCCCAGTCGAGCCAGAACTCACCGCCCGCCTTGAATTGCGAAAGCTTCCATTGCTGGGTCAGCTTGGCCGGGATCCATTTGGCCCAGTCGCTCTGGGGAAGGCTCAGGTAGGCCTGGACTTGCGCGTCTTTCCATTCGCTCGCGCGGATACGCGTGCGCAGGCTCACGGCCAGTGGCTGGCCGTCCGGCAAGGTCACGCGGGCGTCGAGGCGTTGGCGCGTGGCGCCGGTGTGCAGGCTAAGGCCCACGTATGTCAGGGTCAGCGGCGCCTGAGCGAACGGTTGCAGCGTGACCTGGCTATCGAGCACCGACACGCGCTTGACCATCTGCATGCGTGTCAGCAACTGCTCCGGGTCCAGCGGCTGATCATCTTGTACCGGCAGGCCTTGCAGCGCCCAGTGGCCGTCCTTGTCTTCCTTGATGCTCAACTGCAACCCGCTGACTTCCAAGTGGGCAATGCGCACCTCGCGCGCCATCAGGCTGGCCCAGATAGCCGGTACCACTTCAACCTGGTCCAGGCGCAAGGCACTGCTGCCCTCGCCGACCATCACATCGTGGGCCAGCAATATCGGTGCGAAACCGCTCCAGCGCCCTTCCAGGCTACCGATGCGCACAGGCATATCCACCGCGGCCTGGGCCTTGGCTTCGATTTCGGCGCGGTATTCGGCCACCAACGGGGTGAGTTCACGACCCAGGCTCACGTACACCGCCGCCAGTACCAGCAGCAAGGCGCACAAGCCCAGGCCCCAGCGGGTCAAAGCGGCAAAAAAGCGTTTCAGACGCTCCATGTCAGGCGACCCTCAAGGCAATTAGCGGACGGCAGATCAAGGTCTGCCGGTCTCGAAGAAAGAAAGCGATTGGGGATCAGAGCAGCACCACGTCGTATTGTTCCTGTGAATACATGGTTTCGACCTGGAAACGAATGGTACGCCCGATAAAACCTTCCAATTCGGCGACGTTACCAGACTCCTCGTCCAGCAACCGATCGACCACTTTCTGGTTGGCGAGCACTCTATAACCTTCGGCCTGATAGGCACGCGCCTCCCGTAAGATTTCGCGGAAAATCTCGTAGCAAACCGTTTCTGGGGTCTTCAACTTGCCCCGCCCCTGGCAGCTGCTGCAAGGCTCGCAGAGCACTTGTTCGAGGCTTTCGCGGGTACGCTTGCGGGTCATCTGCACCAGGCCAAGCTCGGTGATGCCGATGATATTGGTCTTGGCGTGATCGCGCTCCAGCTGCTTCTCGAGGGTACGCAGCACCTGGCGCTGATGCTCTTCGTCTTCCATGTCGATGAAGTCGATGATGATGATGCCGCCCAGGTTGCGCAGGCGCATCTGGCGGGCAATCGCGGTAGCCGCTTCGAGGTTGGTCTTGAAGATGGTCTCTTCAAGGTTGCGATGCCCCACGAACGCACCGGTGTTGACGTCGATGGTGGTCATGGCTTCCGCCGGGTCCACCACCAGATAGCCGCCGGACTTGAGCGGCACCTTGCGTTCCAAGGCTTTCTGGATTTCGTCTTCGACGCCATACAGGTCAAAAATCGGCCGTTCACCAGGGTAATGTTCCAGGCGATCGGCAATTTCAGGCATCAGTTCGGCGACAAACTGCGTGGTGCGCTGGAAGGTTTCCCGCGAGTCGATGCGAATTTTCTCGATCTTCGGGCTGACCAGATCGCGCAGGGTGCGCAGGGCCAGGCCCAAGTCTTCATAGATGACGCTGGGTGCGCCGATGGTTTTGATCTGCGCGCCGATCTGATCCCAGAGGCGTCGCAGGTAACGGATGTCCATGAGGATTTCATCGGCGCCGGCGCCTTCTGCGGCGGTGCGCAGGATGAAGCCACCCGCTTCCTTGATGCCCTCGGCAGCCACGCAGTCGCTGACCACCTTTTTCAGGCGCTCGCGCTCGGCTTCGTCTTCGATCTTCAAGGAAATGCCGACGTGAGCAGTACGCGGCATGTACACCAGGTAACGCGAAGGAATCGACAACTGAGTCGTCAACCGCGCGCCCTTGGAACCGATGGGGTCCTTGGTGACTTGCACCACCAGGCTCTGCCCTTCGTGCACCAACGCACTGATGCTTTCGACCGCAGGGCCTTCGCGCAGGGAGATTTCCGAAGCATGGATGAACGCGGCGCGGTCCAGGCCGATATCGACGAATGCAGCCTGCATCCCCGGCAACACGCGCACCACTTTGCCTTTATAAATATTGCCGACAATGCCGCGCTTCTGCGTGCGCTCGACGTGCACTTCTTGCAGAACACCGTTCTCTACCACCGCCACGCGCGATTCCATCGGCGTGATATTGATCAGAATCTCTTCACTCATGGCTGGGTCTCGTTCAGGCGTTTTCACAATAGTGACCGATCGCTTAAGGCTTGGCGCGCAAGTAAGGCGTTCAGCGCGCGGTAAGGTTTTGCCAACAGGGTATGCCGAATTGCTCGAGCAGTTGCGCGGTTTCGCACACCGGCAGGCCAACCACGGCGGAGTAACTGCCATTGAGCCCGGCGACAAACACCGACCCGAGCCCTTGGATAGCATAGCCGCCAGCTTTGTCCTGAGGTTCGCCACTGTGCCAGTAGGTCGTAGCCTCCTCGACAGAAATCCCGCGAAACAGTACGCGACTGCTTACACATCGGGTTTCGCAGCGCTCGCCGTCGGTGAGCGCAATGGCCGTGAGCACTTCATGTTCACGCCCTGCCAAAGCCATCAACATGGCCAAGGCATCCGCTTGATCCATCGGTTTGCCGAGGATATGACCCTCCACGATCACAGCCGTGTCGGCGCCTAAAACGCAGGCGCCCGCCGTTTTTTCAAGCGCAGCAAAACCCGCCGTGGCCTTGCCGCGCGCAAGGCGCTCGACGTAGGCAACAGCAGATTCGTTTGTAAGAGGCGTTTCATCAATGGCGGCGCTGACCACGGTGAAGGGCACACCGATCTGGGTCAGCAATTCACGCCGCCTTGGGGAACCCGAGGCCAGATAAAGCAAATTCATTGCAGACTCTCCCTGTAGGGTTCGATAACCAGGCAGAGCCTCGCAATCCATTCAATTGATTTTATAGCGACGAAGTAACCCACGCAGACCAAAACTGACCCATGGCCACAGCAATGCACTGACCAGCGCAGGCAGCACCAACGCCAGGGTTGGCTGGCGGTTACCGGTCAAGGCGCTGAGCCACAGTTGCACCAACTGCGCCAGGCCGAAGATCACCAGGATCACCAGGCACTGCTGCCACATCGGGAACATGCGCAAGCGCTGCTGCAACGACAGCACCAGAAAAGTAATCAGGGTCAGGATCAACGCATTCTGACCGAGCAAAGTGCCATAGAGCACATCTTCCGCCAAGCCCAGGCACATTGCGGTGACCATTCCGACTTTATGCGGCAAGGTCAGCGACCAGAACGCCAGCAGCAGGGCCAGCCATAAAGGACGCAGGACTTCCATGAATTGCGGTAACGGCGAAACGCTGAGCAGCAGGCCGACGGCGAAGGTCAGCCAGACGATCCAGCCATTGTGCGAATGAGTACCGGCCATTATTCCTCCCTCTGCCGTGTGGTGGCCGGGGCTGCGGCCGCTGGCCGGGCTGCCGGGGTGGTAGCAGCAGGCGGTTTAACCGCCGGAGTTGCAGCAGTTGGCGTCGTCGCGGGTGGCTTGGCCGCAGCCGGTTTGGCCGGGCGAGCGTTGTGGGCCGCAGGTTTGACTGGCGTTGCCACTGGCGCTGCCGCGGCGGCCACAGGGGCTGGTGGCCCCACGAACGCAGGTTTTGGCACCGTGGCAGGAATGGTCGGCGCAGCGCCGTTCTGCTTGTCTTCCGCTTCCTGCGCCTGAGCGGCGTCGTTGGCACGCTCTTCCGGCGTGCGGTTGTCGCTGAAGACCAGCAGCAGGTAACGGCTGCGGTTCAAGGCGGCAGTCGGCACGGCACGTACAATGGCGAAGGGCTGGCCGGAATCGTGGATCACTTCCTTGACCGTCGCCACTGGGTAACCCGCCGGGAAGCGCTGGCCCAAGCCGGAGCTGACCAGCAGGTCGCCTTCCTTGATGTCGGCAGTGTCCGCCACATGACGCAACTCCAGACGCTCCGGGTTACCGGTGCCGCTGGCAATGGCGCGCAAGCCGTTACGGTTCACCTGCACGGGGATGCTGTGAGTCGTGTCCGTCAACAACAATACACGCGAGGTGTAGGGCATCAACTCGACCACCTGACCCATCAGGCCACGGGCATCAAGCACCGGCTGGCCGAGGACCACACCGTCGCGCTCACCTTTGTTGATGATGATGCGGTGGGTAAACGGGTTAGGGTCCATGCCGATCAACTCGGCCACTTCCACCTTCTCGTTGACCAGTGCGGAGGAATTGAGCAACTCACGCAGCCGAACGTTCTGCTCGGTGAGGGCCGCCAGCTTTTGCATGCGCCCCTGCAACAGCAGGTTTTCAGTCTTGAGTTTTTCGTTCTCGGCGACCAGCTCAGTGCGGCTGCCGAATTGGCTGGCCACGCCCTGGTAGAGACGTTGCGGCAGGTCGGTGATCCAGTAAGTCTGCATCAACACCAGCGACATCTGGCTGCGCACGGGCTTGAGCAGTGCAAAGCGGGCATCGACCACCATCAGCGCGACCGAAAGCACGACCAGCACCAATAAGCGCACGCCCAATGAGGGGCCTTTGGCGAAAAGCGGTTTAATAATCCGCTCCTCCCAGGCAAATGTTCTCTTTATTCATACGGCATCAAACCGGCCTGGATGCAGATTGAAGAAGATAAACGCCAACAGGCAGCACTGCAAAGTGCTGCCTGCGGGCGAAGCATGAACCATCCAAGCGATCTTATTCGCTGGAGAGCAGGTCCATGGTGTGTTTATCCATCATTTCCAGTGCACGGCCACCGCCACGGGCGACGCAGGTCAGCGGGTCTTCGGCGACGATCACCGGCAGACCGGTTTCCTGGGCCAGCAGCTTGTCGAGGTCGCGCAGCAAGGCGCCACCACCGGTCAGCACCAGGCCACGCTCGGCGATATCGGAAGCCAGTTCCGGAGGCGATTGCTCCAGTGCGCTCTTCACGGCCTGAACGATGGTGGCCAGGGACTCTTGCAGAGCTTCCAGCACTTCATTGGAGTTCAGGGTGAAAGCACGTGGAACGCCTTCGGCCAGGTTGCGACCGCGAACATCAACTTCGCGAACTTCGCCGCCCGGGTAAGCGGTGCCGATTTCCTGCTTGATGCGCTCGGCGGTGGATTCGCCGATCAGGCTGCCGTAGTTACGACGTACATAAGTGATGATCGCTTCGTCGAAGCGGTCGCCGCCTACACGCACGGATTCGGCATACACCACACCGTTCAGGGAGATCAGGGCGATTTCAGTGGTACCACCACCGATATCCACCACCATCGAACCGCGCGCTTCTTCAACCGGCAGGCCAGCACCGATCGCAGCAGCCATTGGCTCTTCGATCAGGAACACTTCACGGGCACCGGCGCCAAGGGCCGATTCACGGATGGCACGACGCTCAACCTGGGTGGACTTGCACGGAACGCAGATCAGCACACGAGGGCTGGGCTGCAGAAAGCTGTTTTCGTGAACCTTATTGATGAAGTACTGCAGCATCTTCTCGCAGACGCTGAAGTCGGCGATCACGCCATCTTTCATCGGACGAATGGCAGCAATATTGCCTGGTGTTCGGCCGAGCATACGCTTGGCCTCGGTGCCAACGGCAACAACACTTTTCTGATTACCATGGGTCCGAATGGCCACAACCGATGGCTCATTCAGAACGATACCGCGCTCGCGCACGTAAATAAGGGTGTTGGCAGTGCCCAGGTCAATGGAAAGATCGCTGGAAAACATGCCACGCAGTTTCTTGAACATGGGGAAAGGACCCTAGGCAACGCGTGGGTAAAAAAGTGCGGCAAACTCTAACAACGACAGGGATTTTGGGCAAGGCGCCAATGTGCTAAATTGGCCGACTTTCTGTGCACCAACCCCCACAATCGCGGCCTTATGACCGTAGAAATGCGGTAGTGTTCCGACAATCTAACACACGGACGCCCTCCGTTCTGTTTTCCACTGGAGAATCCCATGGCGCTTGAACGCTCCGACGTGGAAAAAATCGCTCACCTGGCCCACTTGGACCTGGTTGAAGCCGATCTTCCACAGACCACCGCAGCCCTGAACAGCATTCTCGGGCTGGTCGACCAAATGCAGGCCGTCAATACCGACGGCATCGAGCCCCTGGCTCACCCACTGGAAGCCAGCCAGCGCCTGCGCGCAGACGTTGTGACCGAGCGTAATAATCGCGAGGCCTACCAGTCCATCGCGCCAGCGGTCGAAAACGGCCTGTACCTGGTTCCGAAAGTCATCGACTAAAGGGAAAGAGCCTGCAATGCATCACATGACTCTGGCCGAGATCGCCCGCGGTCTCGCCGACAAAAAGTTTTCTTCCGAAGAGCTGACCAAGACCCTGCTTGCGCGCATCGCCGAGCACGATCCCAAGGTCAACAGCTTCATCAGCCTCACCGAAGAACTGGCCCTGAGCCAGGCCAAGGCCGCCGATGTGCGTCGCGCCGATGGTGAGAATGGCGCGCTGCTGGGCGCACCGATCGCCCACAAAGACCTGTTCTGCACCCAGGGCATTCGCACCAGCTGCGGCTCGAAGATGCTCGACAACTTTAAAGCGCCCTACGACGCCACCGTGGTGTCCAAGCTGGCTGCCGCCGGGGCCGTGACCCTGGGCAAGACCAACATGGACGAGTTCGCCATGGGTTCGGCCAACGAGTCGAGCTACTACGGCGCGGTGAAAAACCCGTGGAACTTGGAACACGTGCCAGGCGGCTCGTCGGGTGGTTCGGCGGCGGCCGTTGCCGCGCGCTTCCTGCCGGCGGCTACCGCGACCGACACCGGTGGCTCGATCCGTCAGCCCGCCGCGTTCACCAACCTCACTGGCTTGAAGCCGACCTACGGTCGCGTTTCCCGTTGGGGCATGATCGCCTACGCCTCCAGCCTCGATCAGGGCGGCCCATTGGCACGCACTGCCGAAGACTGCGCAATATTGTTACAAGGTATGGCAGGGTTCGATAAACAGGACTCCACCAGCATCGATGAGCCCGTGCCGGACTACAGCGCCAGCCTGAATACGTCGATCAAAGGCCTGCGCATCGGCGTGCCGAAAGAGTATTTCAGCGCCGGCCTCGACCCGCGTATCGCCGAGCTGGTCCACAACAGCGTCAAGGAACTGGAAAAGCTCGGCGCCGTGATCAAGGAAATCAGCCTGCCGAACAACCAGCACGCGATTCCTGCGTACTACGTGATCGCCCCGGCTGAAGCCTCCTCGAACCTGTCGCGTTTCGACGGCGTACGTTTCGGCTATCGCTGCGAAAACCCGAAAGACCTCACCGACCTGTACAAACGCTCGCGTGGCGAAGGCTTCGGCAGCGAAGTACAACGCCGGATCATGGTCGGTGCCTACGCCCTATCGGCCGGCTACTACGACGCGTACTACCTCAAGGCGCAAAAAATCCGTCGCCTGATCAAGAACGACTTCATGGCGGCCTTTGAAGAAGTCGATGTGATCCTCGGCCCAACCACGCCAAACCCGGCCTGGAAGATCGGCGCCAAGACCGGCGACCCGATCGCCGAGTACCTGGAAGACCTGTACACCATTACCGCCAACCTCGCGGGCTTGCCGGGCTTGTCCATGCCCGCCGGCTTCGTCGATGGCCTGCCGGTCGGCGTGCAATTGCTCGCCCCGTATTTCCAGGAAGGCCGCCTGCTCAATGTGGCGCACCAGTACCAGTTGAACACCGACTGGCACACTCGCACCCCTACCGGCTTCTGAGGAGAACACTATGCAATGGGAAGTTGTGATCGGGCTGGAGATTCATACCCAGCTCGCCACCCAATCGAAGATTTTCTCCGGTAGCGCCACCACGTTCGGTGCAGAGCCCAACACCCAGGCCAGCCTGGTTGACCTGGGCATGCCCGGCGTATTGCCGGTGCTGAACCAGGAAGCGGTGCGCATGGCGGTGATGTTCGGCCTGGCGATTGACGCCGAGATCGGCCAGCACAACGTGTTCGCGCGCAAGAACTACTTCTACCCGGACCTGCCCAAGGGCTACCAGATCAGCCAGATGGAGCTGCCGATCGTCGGCAAGGGCTACCTGGACATACCGCTGGAAGACGGCACCATCAAACGTGTCGGCGTGACCCGCGCGCACTTGGAAGAAGACGCCGGCAAGAGCCTGCACGAAGAATTCCCAGGTGCCACCGGTATCGACCTGAACCGCGCCGGCACACCGTTGCTGGAAATCGTGTCCGAGCCGGACATGCGCAGCGCCAAGGAAGCCGTGGCCTACGTCAAGACGATCCACGCGCTGGTGCGCTACCTGGGCATCTGCGATGGCAACATGGCCGAAGGCTCGCTGCGTTGCGACTGCAACGTGTCGATCCGGCCAAAAGGCCAGGTCGAGTTCGGCACCCGCTGCGAGATCAAGAACGTCAACTCGTTCCGCTTCATCGAAAAGGCGATCAACAGCGAAGTGCGTCGCCAGATCGAGCTGATTGAAGACGGCGGCAGGGTGATCCAGCAAACGCGCCTGTACGATCCGAACAAAGACGAAACCCGCGCCATGCGCAGCAAAGAGGAAGCCAACGACTACCGTTACTTCCCCGACCCGGACCTGTTGCCGGTGGTGCTTGAGGACTCGTTCCTCAATGACATCCGCGCCACCCTGCCGGAATTGCCGCAGCAGAAACGCGAGCGCTTCCAGGCGCAGTTCGGCTTGTCGGTCTACGATGCCAGCGTGTTGGCGTCCAGCCGTGAGCAAGCCAACTACTTCGAAAAAGTCGTGAGCATCGCCGGCGACGCCAAACTGGCGGCCAACTGGGTGATGGTTGAGCTGGGCAGCCTGTTGAACAAACAGGGCCTGGAAATCGACGATGCGCCTGTTACCGCCGAGCAACTGGGCGGCATGCTGCTGCGCATCAAGGACAACACCATCTCCGGCAAAATCGCCAAGACCGTGTTTGAAGCGATGGCCAGCGGCGAAGGCAGTGCGGACGAAATCATCGAGAAGCGCGGCCTCAAGCAAGTCACCGACAGCGGCGCGATTTCGGCCGTACTCGATGAGATGCTGGCGGCCAACGCCGAACAGGTCGAGCAATACCGTGCGGCAGACGAAGCCAAGCGCGGCAAGATGTTCGGCTTCTTTGTCGGCCAGGCGATGAAAGCCTCCAAAGGCAAGGCCAACCCGCAACAAGTGAACGAACTGCTGAAAAGCAAGCTCGAAGGCTGATCGCGGTGAAATGGTCCGGGTGGGCTTTCATGCCCAACTCGGACCCCTTGTGGGAGCGGGCTTGTGTGGGAGCGGGCTTGCCTGCGATAGCATCGCCTCGGTGCAACTGAAATACCGAGGTGCCTGTATCGCAGGCAAGCCAGCTCCCACATTTAATTGGGGATTTCCTGAAAATGAAGCGTCTACTCGGCCTCCTGGCCCTGTTCTCTCTGTTGGCCGGTTGCGCCAGCGGCCTCATCGACCCCAACGGCTACGACGAAACCGGCACCGCCTCGTATTACGGCGCCAAGCACCATGGCAACAGAACCGCCAGCGGTGAACCCTTCAACCAGAACGCCCTGACCGCCGCCCATCGGCGCCTGCCCTTCGGCACTCAGGTCAAGGTGACCAACCTCGACAACAACAGATCCGTGGTGCTGCGCATCAACGACCGCGGCCCGCATACCCGTGGGCGCCTGATCGACGTTTCACGCAAGGCTGCCGAACAACTCGGTATGCTGAGCAGCGGCACTGCACGGGTTCGCGTGCAAGCCATGAGCAACTAAATCAAGGGAGCTTTGGCCATTTCCGCATTAACTGCCCTCTCGCCCTGGAGCCTGATCGAACTGATCAGCGGCCTGGTGCTGCTGATCGTCGGCGCCGAAATCCTGGTGCGCGCCGCCGTGCGCCTGGCAGCCAGCCTCAAGGTGCGGCCGTTGATTATCGGCTTGAGCATCGTCGCCTTCGGCAGTAGCGCGCCGCAAATGACCGTGAGCCTGCAAGCCACCTTGGCCGGCAATACCGATATCGCTGTGGGCAGCGTGATCGGCAGCAGTATCTTCAACACCCTCGTCACCCTGGGCCTGGCTGCGTTGATCATTCCGCTGCGGGTCTCGCGGCAACTGGTGCGCCTGGACATCCCCGTAATGATTTTCGCCGGCTTGCTGGTGTTTACCCTGGCGGCCAATGAAACACTGACACCGTTCGACGGCCTGTTGCTGCTGCTTGCTTTGGTTGCCTACCTCGGCGTGCTGCACTACCAGACCCGCCATTCGCGCCGCCCACGCACGCTGGATACGGTGGCCAGGGCGCCCTGGCTGAGCAGCGCGTTGCTGATGCTCGGCGGGCTGTTGATCCTGGTACTGGCCGGGCATTTGCTGCTGGGTGCGGCAGTGGATGTAGCCAGCGATCTGGGCCTGTCGGAGCGCATCATCGGCCTGACGCTGATCGGTGTCGGCACTTCGCTGCCGTGCCTGGCGACCTCGCTGATTGCCGCGCTGCGCGGCGAGCGGGAGATTGCCGTGGGCAACGTGATCGGCAGCAACCTGTTCAATCTGCTTGGAGTGCTTGGGTTTACCGCGCTGGTGGCACCCTCGCCACTGTCGGTGTCACCCAACGCCCTCGACTTCGACCTGCCGGTGATGCTCGGCGTGATTGTGTTGTGCCTGCCAGTGTTTTATACCGGCTACCGGGTCACCCGTGCCGAAGGCCTGGTGTTCCTGGGCCTGTACCTGGTGTATGGGCTGCATGTGGTGTCGTTCACCTTTGGCATGCCGCTGGCCACCCAGCTTGAACAATTGATGCTGTATTACGTCCTGCCAGCGCTGGTGGCCTTCCTGTTGTTCACCTCGCTGCAAGCCTGGCGCCGCCAACACAAGAGGGAACCGCAATGACCGATCAGAAAAAAACCGGGGTTGAAATGCGCCGCCAGGTCATGGGCGATGTGTTCGTCGACCGCGCCTTGGGCAACGCCACCGCGTTCACCCAGCCGCTGCAGGATTTCGTCAACGACCACGCATGGGGCAGCGTGTGGAACCGCGAAGGCCTGCCGCTGAAGACGCGCAGCCTGATCACGCTCGCCGCCCTTACCGCCCTCAAGTGCCCGCAGGAACTCAAGGGCCACGTGCGTGGCGCGCTGAACAATGGGTGTACGGTGGAGGAGATTCGCGAAGCGCTGCTGCATTGCGCGGTGTACGCGGGCGTGCCGGCGGCGATTGATGCGTTTCGGGCGGCTCAGGAAGTGATTGAGGCGTATCAGGCAGATAAGCAGTGACTGTTAGATAGCTATCGCAGCGGCGCGGCGACCCGACAAGCCAGCTCCCACACTTGACCGAGTTGCAGCATGAGCATGCGGTCGAATGTGGGAGCTGGCTTGCCTGCGATTGGCCTTCAACCCCACCACAACCTTCAGATCCAACCACCCGCCTGCAACACAAAAATCCCGATATTGGTGGTCACCGCCGCCATCAAGGTAGTAATCACAATAATCGCCGCCGCCAGCTCATGATTACCCTCGGCCGCGCGGGCCATGACAAAACTCGCTGCCGCCGTCGGCGCGCCAAAATACAGAAACAAAATCCCCAGTTCCGGCCCCCGAAAGCCCAGCAGCCATGCGCCCAGCGTCGCGAAGAGCGGCAGGCCGATCATCTTCACCAGGCTGGCACTCAACGCCATGCTCCCGCTTTTGCGCAAGGCCGCCAACGACAAAGTGCCGCCGATGCAGATCAACGCCAGCGGCAAGGTCATGTCCGCCAGGTACTGGCCGGACGACTCCAGCCACCCCGGCAGACCGATCTTGAAGATCGCGAACGGTGCGGCGGCAATCACGCTGATGATCAGCGGGTTGGCCACCACACTTTTGAAGATGCTCCACGGGTCGGACTTGATCACCGGGCTGTACACCGCCAGCACGATGGTCGACAGCGTGTTGTAGAACAGGATCACCAGCGCGGCGAGGATCGCTCCGAGGGAAATGCCATAGTCGCCGTACATGCTGGCCGCCAGGGCCAGGCCGATCACGCCGTTATTGCCGCGAAACGCGCCCTGGGTGTAGATGCCGCGGTCTTCACGCGGGCAACGATAAAGCGCCCAACCCCAGGCCAGGGCAAAGCTGAGCAACGTGGCAACGGCGAAATAGATCAGCAGCCCCGGCTTGAGCGCCGAGTGCAGGTCGGCATGCAGAATGCCCAGAAACAGCAGCGCCGGCATGGTGACGTTAAACACCAGTGACGACGCGGTGTGGATAAAGTTGTCGTTGATCCAGTTGATGCGCTTGAGCAGCACACCAAGGAACAGCATGGCAAACACCGGCGCGGTGATGGTGAGGGTGGTGAGGAAGATAGCCAGCATGCCGGGGAGAACCTTGGTGGGTGTCGTCAGGTGGCTAATGATAAGCCATGCGGCCCGGTTCGTCCGGGCAACACCGATCAAATAATGAGATGGCTACCCCCGCCGCCCCCTGTGAACGCCCACTAAGCTTTCACAGGGGGATCTATCGGAGACCGCAGCCATGAGCAAAGTAGACATCACCGCCGTTGACCTTGGTAAGCACAGCTATCACGCTCACGAACAAGATGAGCGTGGCCATGTACTGCTGCGCAAAAAGTTTAATCGAGCAGGATTGCTCCAGCATTTAGCTTCCATCGAGCCTTGTACTGTTGTGATGGAAGCCTGCGGCGGCGCCCACTTCATGGCGCAACAAGTCGCCATGCTGGGACACACCCCCAAACTTATTGCTCCTCATCTCGTGCGCCCTTACGTAAAAAGCAATAAAAACGACTTCGCTGATGCCGAAGCGATTTGTGAGGCAGCTAGTCGCCCAACGATGCGTTTCGTACCAGTAAAAACCCAAGCTCAGCAAGCGTTGGCCATGCTCAACTCGGTCCGCGACTCGCTTATCAAGGAACGCACAGCCGCCGTTAATCGAATTCATGCAGGGCTTTTGGAGGTGGGTGTCAGCTTGGCACCGGGCTTTAAATCAGTCAAAGAGGTGCCCGCGTTACTCGAAACAGCCTCATTTCATGGGCTGATCAAAAAGCTGCTGCAAGGGCTGTATGACCACTACGTCTACCTGGATCGTCAGGTTAAGGTTCTCGACAAAGAAGTTGAGAGCCAAGTCGCTGAAGATGATCTGGCTTCTCGTTTGATGACAATTCCCTGCGTTGGCCCGATCACCTCCAGCGTCTTGGCTGCGGAGTTGGGCGATGGCAAGCAGTTCAAATGTGGTCGAGGCTATTCAGCCTCGATAGGACTTGTGCCAAAGCAGCATTCTACTGGCGGTAAAACCGTACTTTTGGGCATCAGCAAGCGCGGAGATCGAAACCAGCGACGCTTGTTTGTTCAATGTGCCCGTATCTACTTGATGCACTTGGATAAGCAAAAAGGGAGTTTGGCCGATTGGGTTCGCAAGCTGCTGGCAGGCCATCGGCACTCCAATTTAGTGGTCTGCGCGCTAGCCAACAAGCTGGCAAGAATCGCTTGGTCGATCGCGGCAAACCACACTGAATTTGATGCAGGGCCAAGCGCGATGAACGCTTGACCCTGCTGTCACCCAAGCACCACCCACCTGGTTTTGCGATGCTGGATAACAGATGACGTGAACGGCCAACCGGCCTGACGACAACCCTGAGCTCCCACACGGCTGAAAGGCCGTCCAAATAATTAGGGTCGTTGGGCATCAATTCTCATCGAGGCGCGGGGCCAATACCCCACTCAGACGCCGAATAGATGAAAGCAAGCCATACACGCCATCAAAGACAGTATTGCAGAAAAGGGGGTAACCATAGATGTGGGAGCTGGCTTGCCTGCTCCCACAACGTACGGGTAGGTCTCAGGTAATGGGCGCCGGGTTGAACAAGGTGATGTCGTTATGCAGCTTATGCTGCTCCGCCCACGTCTGCTTCTTGCCGCTGGCCACATCCAGGTAGAAGTGGAACAACTCCCAGCCCAATGCCTCAATGCTCGCACGCCCGGTGGCGATGCGTCCGGCGTCGATATCGATCAGGTCCGGCCAGCGCTGCGCCAATTCCGTACGCGTGGAAACCTTCACCACCGGCGCCATCGCCAGCCCGTACGGCGTGCCACGCCCGGTGGTGAACACATGCAGGTTCATCCCAGCCGCCAATTGCAAGGTGCCGCACACAAAGTCACTGGCCGGCGTGGCGCAAAAGATCAGGCCTTTGCGCTTGAAACGCTCGCCCGGGCCGAGCACGCCATTGATCGCGCTGCTGCCGGATTTGACGATGGAGCCCAGAGACTTCTCGACAATATTCGACAACCCGCCCTTCTTGTTACCCGGCGTGGTGTTGGCGCTGCGATCCGCCTCGCCTTTGGCCAGGTAACGGTCGTACCAGTCCATTTCTCTTACAAGGGCTAGGGCAACTTCTTTGCTTTCAGCGCGCGACGTCAGCAGGTAAATCGCATCACGCACTTCAGTGACTTCGGAAAACATTACCGTAGCCCCAGCCCGCAGCAGCAGGTCCGAGGCGTAGCCCAGCGCGGGGTTGGCGGTGATGCCGGAAAACGCATCACTGCCACCGCACTGCATGCCCAGGATCAACTCCGACGCTGGCACGGTTTCGCGGCGGCGCTGGTCGAGTTTCTTCAAGCGCACCTCGGCCAGCGCCATGATCTGCTCGATCATCTCGGTAAACCCATGGCTGGAATCCTGCAGCCGATACAGCCACGGCTCGCTCAGGTCGACGGAGCTGTCGTTGTCGTGCATCACCTGCCCGGCCTGCAGTTTCTCGCAGCCCAAGCTGATCACCAGCGCTTCGCCGCCCAGGTTCGGGTTGCGCGCCAGGTTGCGCACGGTGCGGATCGGGATATACGCATCCGTCGCAGTGATCGCCACGCCGCAGCCGTAGCTGTGGGTCAGCGCCACCACGTCATCGACGTTCGGGTACTTGGGCAGCAACTCCTCCTTGATGCGTTTGACCGCATGGTCCAGCACGCCGGTGACGCACTGCACCGTGGTGGTGATGCCCAGGATATTGCGCGTGCCCACGGTGCCGTCGGCGTTGCGGTAACCCTCAAACGTGAAGCCTTCCAACGGCGCCTGGGCTTGCGGCACTTCGGTGGACAGCGGCAGGCTGTCCAACGGTGGCGCGGTGGGCATGCGCAGTTGGTCTTCCTGCACCCAACTGCCGCGTGGAATCGGCGCCAGGGCGTAACCAATGGTCTGGCCGTAGCGAATAATCTGACCGCCTTCGGGGATGTCTTCCAGGGTCACCTTGTGGCTCTGTGGGATGAAATCCACGGTCACCAGGCCGTCCGGGAACTCGGTGCCCGCCGGTACGCCCTGGTCGTTGACCACGATCACCACGTTGTCGCGCGCGTGCAAACGGATCGAGCGCGGCGAGTCGGCATGTTCAATCAACTGCATTACATCGCCCCTCAGGAATGCGCTTCGGTAAGTTGGGTCAGCTCAGGGCCTTTGCTGGGCGGTTCTTTGAGCACCACACGCTTGATCGGGCCGACAATCACCAGGTAGCTGAATACCGCCAGCAGCGCGTTAGCGCCGACGAACACCAAGGCCCACTTGAACGAGCCGGTGGTGGCGATGATGTAGCCAATCACGATCGGCGTACTGATCGACGCCAGGTTGCCAAACATATTGAACAGGCCGCCACTGAGCCCGGCGATTTGTTTCGGCGAGGTGTCAGACACCACCGCCCAACCGAGTGCGCCAACGCCTTTACCGAAGAAGGCCAAGGCCATGAAGCCCACCACCATCCATTCGATATCCACGTAGTTGCACGCCACGATGCTGGACGACACCAGCAACCCACCAATGATCGGCGCCTTGCGCGCGAACGTCAGGGAATGGCCCTTGCGCAGCAGGTAATCGGAAATCAACCCACCCAATACCCCGCCGATAAACCCGCAGACCGCCGGCAGCGAAGCAATGAAGCCGGCCTTGAGAATCGTCATACCACGCTCCTGCACCAGGTACACCGGGAACCAGGTGAGGAAGAAATAGGTGATGCCGTTGATGCAGTACTGGCCCAGGTACACGCCGAGCATCATGCGATTGGTCAGCAACTGGCGGATGTAATCCCACTTCGGGCCGTCGATTTTCTGGCCTTTGGCCTTGTCTTGATCCATGTCGACCATCGCACCGTTCTCAGCGATGTACTTGAGTTCGGCCGCGTTGATCATCGGGTGCTGGCGCGGGCTGTGGATAAGTTTCAGCCAGATCAGCGAGAACAGGATGCCGATGCTGCCCATCACGATAAACACGTGCTGCCAGCCGAAGGTATAGACGATCCAGCCCATCAGCGGTGCAAACAGCACCGTAGCGAAGTACTGCGCCGAGTTGAAAATTGCCGAGGCCGTGCCGCGTTCAGCCGTAGGAAACCACGCCGCAACAATGCGGGCATTTCCAGGAAACGACGGCGCCTCAGCCAGGCCCACCAAAAAGCGCAGCATGAACAACGCGACGATGGCGGTGGAGACCCCGAATTCACCCACATAGCCTTGCAGCACGGTGAACAGCGACCAGGTGAAGATGCTCAGGGCATAGATTTTTTTCGAGCCGAACCGGTCCAGCAGCCAGCCACCGGGAATTTGCCCGGCCACGTAGGCCCAACCGAATGCGGAGAAGATGTAACCGAGGGTGACCGCGTCGATGCCGAGGTCTTTTTGCAGGCTGGAACCGGCGATGGCGATAGTTGCCCGGTCGGCGTAGTTGATCGTGGTCACCACAAACAGCATGAGCAGGATCAAATAGCGGACGTGGGTCGGCTTGGTCGCTTGCATGAAGAAGTACTCCCACTAATTATTTTTTTTGCGGGTAATCATTTCTGTTTTAACTGCAGGAGCCGCTTTCTGTGGGAGCTGGCTTGCCTGCGATAGCATCGCCTCGGTCTCATTGAAGCACCAAGGTGACTGCATCGCAGGCAAGCCAGCGCCCACACAAGCCGGTGCCTACCGGGGCGTTTCCTACGAACCGATGTAGCTGGTCTTCACCACGGTGTAGAACTCTTGCGCATAGCGACCCTGCTCGCGCGAACCATAAGACGAGCCCTTACGGCCACCGAACGGCACGTGGTAGTCCACCCCGGCGGTCGGCAGGTTGACCATCACCATCCCGGCCTGGGAGTGGCGCTTGAAGTGGTTGGCGTACTTCAGCGAGGTGGTGGCAATGCCCGCCGACAGGCCGAACTCGGTGTCGTTGGCCATGGCCAGCGCCGCCTCGTAATCCGCTACGCGCACCACGTTGGCCACTGGGCCGAAGATCTCTTCACGGCTGATGCGCATGGCGGCTTCGCTGTCGGCAAACAACGTCGGCGCCAAGTAGTAACCTTCGGTGTCGCAGGTCACCAAGCCACCACCGCTGACCAGTCGCGCGCCTTCGCTTTGGCCGATGTCGATGTACTTCATGTCCTGGTCCAACTGGGCCTGGGAAACCACCGGGCCGATGTCGGTGCCGCTTTTCAGCGCGTGGCCAACTTTGATCGACTTCATGCGCTCGGCCATGGCCGCGACGAACTGGTCGTGGATACCGGCAGTAACAATCAAACGGCTTGAGGCGGTGCAACGCTGACCGGTGGAGTAGAACGCGCTCTGTACCGACAGCTCGACGGCCTGCTTGAGGTCGGCGTCATCGAGGATGACCTGTGGGTTTTTGCCGCCCATTTCCAACTGCACTTTGGCCTGGCGCGATACGCAACTGACGGCGATCTGACGCCCCACGCCGACCGAGCCGGTAAAGCTGATGCCGTCGACTTTCGGGCTGTTGACCAGCACGTCACCCACCACACGGCCGCTGCCCATCACCAGGTTGAACACACCGGCGGGGAAGCCGGCGCGGGAGATGATTTCGGCCAGGGCCCAGGCGCAGCCGGGCACCCATTCGGCCGGTTTGATCACTACGCAGTTGCCGTAGGCCAGGGCCGGAGCGATTTTCCAGGCGGGGATTGCAATCGGGAAGTTCCACGGGGTGATCAAGCCGACCACACCCAAGGCTTCGCGGGTCACTTCAACGTTGACGCCCGGGCGCACCGACGGCACGTAGTCACCAGACAGGCGCAGGCATTCACCGGCGAAGAACTTGAAGATGTTACCGGCGCGGGTCACTTCGCCGATGGCTTCGGGCAGGGTCTTGCCCTCTTCCCGGGCCAGCAGGGTGCCGAGTTCTTCACGGCGGGCAAGGATTTCGCTGCCGACTTTATCCAGGGCATCGTGGCGAGCCTGGATGCCGGAGGTCGACCAAGCCGGGAAAGCGGCACGGGCGGCGTCGATGGCAGCGTTGACTTGGGCTACGTCAGCCTTGGCGTATTCGCCAATAACATCGGACAACTCCGACGGGTTGATGTTGTTGCAGTAGTCGGCACCGGCCACCCACTCGCCGTTGATGTAGTTTTCAAAACGTTTGGCTTGGGACACACATCTTCTCCTGACGCAAAAGGCCGCTGATCTCTCAGCGGCCTTGTTGATAAGTTACTGCGGACCTTGCTTGTCTATCAGCGCGGCCAGGGCTTCATATTCTTCCGGCAGCAGGTCGGTCAGCGGCGTGCGCACCGGGCCTGCGTCGTAGCCGGCGATTTTTGCACCGGCCTTGACGATGCTCACGGCATACCCGGCCTTACGGTTGCGGATATCGAGGTAAGGCAGAAAGAAGTTGTCGATGATCTTGCCGACGGTGGCGTGATCGTCTTTGGCAATCGCGTGGTAGAAGTCCATCGCGGTTTTCGGGATGAAGTTAAACACCGCCGAGGAGTACACCGGCACGCCCAAGGCCTTGTAGGCAGCGGCGTAAACCTCTGCAGTCGGCAAGCCGCCGAGGTAGCTGAAACGGTCGCCAAGACGACGGCGGATCGACACCATCAACTCGATGTCACCCAGGCCGTCTTTGTAGCCGATCAAGTTAGGGCAGCGCTCAGCCAGGCGTTCCAACAAAGGCGCGGTCAGGCGGCAGACGTTGCGGTTGTAGACCACCACACCGATCTTGACCGATTTGCACACCGCTTCTACGTGAGCGGCAACCCCGTCCTGGCTGGCTTCGGTCAGGTAATGCGGCAGCAGCAGCAAGCCTTTGGCGCCCAGGCGCTCGGCTTCCTGGGCGTACTCGATGGCTTGGCGGGTCGAACCACCGACGCCGGCAAGGATCGGCACGCTGGTGGCGCAGGTATCAACAGCGGTCTTCACCACTTGGGAATATTCGCTGGCGGCCAGGGAGAAAAACTCACCGGTGCCGCCGGCGGCGAACAAGGCGGTGGCGCCGTAAGGGGCCAGCCATTCCAGACGCTTGATGTAGCCAGCCTGGTGGAAGTCACCCTGCGCATTGAAATCGGTCACGGGGAAAGACAACAGACCGTGGGAGAGGATGGACTTCAGTTCTTGTGGATTCATTATTCGAACACCCTGGGCGAAGACTTTCTGTCGAAAGGTTGTTGTTGGTTGTGGCGATGTCGTACGTCATCGTACAACTATAAAACTATTCGTCAACTGCAATTCATCGGGCCTCATCTGCGGCTAAGTGTTTAAACGTGGCTTCTTGACGTAGGACTTTTTTCCTCTATGCTCGACACAACTGTATATACATACAGTTATCAAGGAAGATTCCTACGACATAGCAAGGAGCTAACATGTCAGATCTTGAACTCGCAGCACCCGAAAAAATCCCACCGGCCCTGCGCTTCGAAGGCGGTGAACACACTGCTATCGGCGATGAAACCCTGCTGCGTTTCGTCAAGGACGCCCCGGCGATTCCAGCGCACCAAGTCGAACTGCACTTGCCCAACGGGCTGGCACTGACCTACGGCCAGGTGATCGCCCTGGGCGGTGACTTCTATGGCATTCCCGGCCAGCCCATCAGCGATGGCGCCTCCCCCGCAGAGCGTGTGCAACGCTTTAGCGCTGCGTTCAATTCGTTGGCTGTGCTGCCAGCCTCACGGGCAGAAGCCGGGAAAATCCTCGCGGTGATGCAAAAGGAGATCAACGCGGTCAAGCAGGCGATCAAGGACGGCAAACAACCCCATGAAGCCTATGACGCGCTGGGTGATACGTTGTCCGAGGAATGGAACCGCATCACCGGCGGTGGCAGTGCGGTGTCGGCCTTGATTCCGCTGGGGCGCTATCTGAAATTGGCGGCAGACAACGCCGACCACTTTGGCGAGTGGGCGCTGTCAGCCTATCTGGCCGGCCATACGGCGGCGCTGCAACAGGCGGTGGTGGCGCATCAAACCGGCACCGACCAAGCACTGGAATTGGCCTATGCCATGAACAGCTTTGCTGATCATTTTTTGACCGACCTGTTTTCCGCCGGCCACCTGCGCGTGCCGCGTAAACAATTGGCGGCCGTGGTGACGCCAGGGGAACTGGGCTCGCTGATCAGCCGCTTCATGCACGATGAAGACAGCAAGTTTGGGCTCAAGGTGCGCAACGCCAAGGGTGATCAATGGCATGCCTATGGGGATAAACGCTACTTCGATGCCATCGACGCGGACAATCGGGCGATGGTCAAACGTGCGGTGCAGGCGTCGGCAGATGAAATCTTCGAGACCTTTATCAGCGGTGTCGCGCCCTCCCCGGCCAACTTCAAGGCGCCGCTGTATGTGCCGGATTTGAACGCGGCGCAGAACCCGGCGAATAACTTTTCGCCGCTGTTCAAGATGGAAGGCAACAAGGTGCTGCGCCGCAAGGACGTGAATGACCTGAACGACAAGCACTGGACCAATGATTGGTGGGGTTGGAGTACGTACCTGCTGCTCAAGGACTACAAGCCAAACCAACCTGCGAGCTAAGTAGGTTTGATCATTCCCACGCTCTGCGTGGGAATGATCACTGTGGAAGCTGGCTTGCCTGCGATGCGGGCGACTCGACCTGTCAGACAGACCGAAGTGATGCTATCGCAGGCAAGCCAGCTCCCACACTAGATCAGCGCTGCGCTTGTGCCTCTTCATGGGCATGGCGCAGCCGTTCGCGGCTGTTAGTCAGATGCAGGCGCATGGCCGCGCGTGCCGCGTCCGAATCCTGGCGAGCAATCGCCTCATAAATCTCTTCGTGTTCGCGGCTCAGGCGGCCCATGTAGTGCTGCTGGTCATCATGGGCCAGGCGCGCTGAATTCAAGCGGGTACGCGGAATGATGCTGGTGCCCAGGTGGGTCATGATGTCGGTGAAGTAGCGATTGCCAGTGGACAGCGCAATTTCCAGGTGGAACGCGAAGTCTGACGCGACAGCATCGCCAGCGTGGGCGGCGCTTTCATTCAAGGCGTCGAGGGCAGCACGCATGGCGGCCAGCTGTTCGTCGCTACGACGCAAGGCTGCGAGGCCGGCGGACTCCACTTCCAGGCTGATACGCAGCTCCAGAATCGCCAGCACATCACGCAGCGTCACCACCGTGGCCGGGTCAATCCGGAAGCCGCTGGGGCTTGGCGTGTCCAATACAAAAGTGCCGATACCGTGGCGGGTTTCCACCTGCCCCGCCGCCTGCAAACGCGAGATGGCTTCACGCACCACGGTGCGGCTGACCCCATGGGCTTCCATGATTGCGGATTCGGTAGGCAACTTGTCGCCGCGTTTGAGTTGGCCGTCGCGAATCTGCTCGGACAACACCGTGACCAATTCCTGGGCAAGGCTGCGGCGCTTGCGGGGAAGACGAGGGGCGGTGTTGGCATTTTCCATGATGAATCCATCTTTCTCGGCGAACTTGAGCCCGCATCATAGCCCATGGCGGTTGTACGATCACCGTCCGGTCGCGACTTTCACCCACATCCTTCGCGCAAAAAAATGCCCCGACACAAGTCGAGGCATTTTTCAGGCTCACCCTAGGGTGAAAGCCGCTTACTTCACCACTTTCAGGCTCGGCCGGCCGCTTGGACGCGGAGGCTCGGAGTCTGGTGGTGGCACATCATCACCGCCTTCGCCTTCGATCGCTTCGTCGTCCTCGAAAGGCGACTCCAGATCGAACACCATGCCCTGGCCATTTTCCCGGGCATAGATCCCGAGGATGGCACCAATCGGCACGAACAGCGTATGCGGCACACCGCCGAAACGCCCTTCGAAGCTGACAGCTTCATTGTCCATATGCAGGTGGCGCACAGCACTGGGTGATACGTTCAGCACGATCTGCCCATCACTGGCGAAACCCTGCGGCACATCAACCTTGGGGAATTCAGAGTTGACCAACATGTGCGGGGTGCAATCGTTGTCCACAATCCACTCATAGAGCGCGCGGACCAAGTAGGGTCGACTGGAGTTCATCAGCGGCTCCTTAAGCCTTAGCGCATATCGCGTTCGACGCCAGACAGACTCGCCTGGAAAGCCTCACGCGCAAACTGGCGCTCCATGTAATCAAGCAACGGCTTGGCCGGCCGTGGCAGTTCAATGCCCAGGATCGGCAAGCGCCAGAGTATGGGTAATAGGCAGCAATCCACCAAGCTTTGTTCCTCGCTGAGGAAAAAAGGTTTGTCGGCGAACAGCGGCGAAACACCGGTCAGGCTCTCACGCAATTCCTTGCGCGCCTGCACTCGAGCGGCTTCTTTACTGCGTGTATCCAGAATCAAATCCACCAGCCCGCACCAGTCACGCTGAATCCGATGGATCAGCAGGCGGCTGTTGGCACGCGCCACCGGGTAGACCGGCAGCAAAGGTGGATGCGGGTAACGCTCATCCAGGTATTCCATCACCACGGTTGACTCCCACAACGCCAGGTCACGATCGACCAGGGTGGGCAAGCTGCCGTAAGGGTTCACTTCGATCAGTTTCGGCGGATGACGACCCACCTCCACACTGATGATCTCGGCGCTGACACCCTTCTCTGCGAGCACGATGCGTACTCGGTGGGAATAGTGGTCGGCGGGGTCGGAGTAACAGGCCAACCGGTTGGTCACGCCCATGGCGGTCCTCCTCGCTTGTTGAAATTATCGAAAGCTCAAAAACGAGCGCGCCCAGAGAGCATCTCTGCAGTGCCTGGTTCAACCAGAGCGCTACGTGTTCAGAGATGCCGCTGGGCGCGCAAGATTAACAGCAATTGCTTACAGTTGGATCAATGCACATCCTTCCAGTATTCGCGTTTGAGCAGATAGGCGAACACAAAGAAGAAAGCCAGGTACAGCAATACATAGGTACCGATGCGCTGATGTTCCAGTTTGACCGGGTTGGCCGAGTAGGCCAGGAAGGTCACCAGATTCTTGACCTTCTCGTCAAACTGCTCTTCGTTCAGCGCGCCAGTCTTGGGCACGATGGTCAGTTGATCGCACGCTTCATGAGTCAAAGGCGTACCGGTCAACGGATCATATTGCTTCTTGCCGTCTTCGACGACCTGAACCTGCTTGCATCCTACCACTTGGCGACCCTGCAGGCCGACCAGAACGTTAGGCATACCGACGTTCGGGAAGACTTTGTTGTTGACGCCATAAGGGCGCGCCGGGTCTTCGTAGAAGGATTTCAGGTAACCATAGAGCCAATCGGTGCCGCGAACACGGGCCACCAGGGTCAGGTCGGGCGGTGCAGCCCCGAACCAGGCCTTGGCATCAGCCGGTTGCATGCCGATGCTCATGTGGTCGCCGATCTTCGCGCCGGTGAACACCGCGTGGCTGAGCATCACGTCATGGGGGATGCCCAGGTCATCGGCGACACGCTCGTAGCGCTGAAACTTGGCGCTGTGGCAGCCCATGCAGTAGTTGCTGAAGGTACGCAGCCCGTCCTGCATGGCGGCCTTGTCAGACACGTCGATATCGACTTTTTCCAGCTCGGGGCCATGCTCGGCCGCGAAGGACAGTAGCGGCAGTGCCGCAAGCATCAAAGCAACAAATAACTTTTTCATCAGCCAGTCACCCTTTCCGGAACCGGTTTGGTCTTCTCGAGCCGGGTGTAGAACGGCATCAGAATGAAGTAGGCGAAGTACAGGAAGGTGCAGACCTGCGACAGCAACGTTAATTGCGGCGTCGGCGCCTTGACGCCCGTCCAACCCAGCAGCACGAAGCAGATGCAGAACACCCACAGCCAGATCTTGCTCAACCAGCCCTTGTAACGCATGGACTTGACCGGGCTACGGTCGAGCCAAGGCAGTACAAACAACAGAGCAATCGAAGCCCCCATGGCAACTACGCCCATTAGCTTGTCTGGAATCGCCCGCAAGATGGCGTAGAACGGTGTGAAGTACCAAACCGGGGCGATGTGCTCAGGCGTCTTGAAGGCGTTGGCCTGTTCGAAGTTAGGCTTTTCGAGGAAGTAACCGCCCATCTCCGGGAAAAAGAACACGATCGAGCAGAAGATGAACAGGAACACGACCACGCCGACAATATCTTTCACGGTGTAGTACGGGTGGAACGGAATACCATCCAGCGGGATACCGTTTTCGTCTTTGTGTTTCTTGATATCCACGCCATCTGGGTTGTTCGAACCCACTTCGTGCAGCGCCAGAATGTGCAGCACCACCAAGCCCAGAATCACGATCGGCAAGGCCACCACGTGCAAGGCGAAGAAGCGGTTCAGGGTGATGCCGGAGATCAGGTAGTCACCGCGGATCCACTGGGTCAGGTCGTTACCGATGACCGGGATCGCACCAAACAGCGAGATGATCACCTGGGCGCCCCAGTACGACATCTGGCCCCACGGCAGCAGGTAGCCCATGAAGGCTTCGGCCATCAGTGCCAGGTAGATCAGCATGCCAAACACCCACACCAGCTCGCGTGGCTTCTGGTACGAACCGTAGAGCAAGCCACGGAACATGTGCATGTAGACCACGATAAAGAACGCTGAAGCGCCGGTGGAGTGCAATAGACGCAAGATCGAGCCGTACTCGACATCGCGCATGATCCCTTCAACGGACGCAAAGGCCTCTTCTGCCGACGGCGTGTAGCTCATCGTCAGCCAGACGCCGGTGACGAGTTGGTTGACCAACACCAACAGCGCCAGGGAGCCGAAGAAGTAGAAGAAGTTGAAGTTTTTTGGCGCGTAATATTTGCTGAGATGGTCTTCCCACATTTTGGTAGCGGGGAAGCGCGCATCCACCCAATCCATGAACTTGCTCATCAGGCTTTCTCCCCCTCGTCGACGCCAATGACAATGACACTGTCAGTCTCGTAATGATGCGGCGGAACTGGCAGGTTCAGTGGTGCGGGTTGTGACTTGTAGACGCGGCCAGCGAGGTCGTAGTGGGAGCCGTGGCAAGGGCAGAAATAGCCCCCAACCCAGTCTTTTCCCAGGTCTGCTGGAGCAACTTCGGGGCGGAAAGTAGGCGAGCAACCCAAGTGGGTGCAGATACCGATCAGCAGCAGGATCTCTGGCTTGATCGAACGAATTTCCTTATCGACGTAGGCGGGTTGGTCGGAATTCTTCGAGTCGGGGTCAGACAGCTGACCTTCGATTTTCTTCAAATTCCCCAAGATTTCCTCAGTACGACGAACGATGAAGACCGGCTGACCGCGCCACTCAGCAATCATCTGCTGGCCTGGGTCGATCTTGCTGACATTCACCCTCACCGGTGCACCAGCGGCTTTCGCCTTGGCACTGGGAAACCATGACCCCACGAACGGGACCGCAGCCCCCACCGCTCCTGCAGCACCCACCACGGATGTGGCTGCTACTAAGAAGCGACGCCGGCCTGCATTCACGCCGTCATTGCTCATTCAGTCCTCTCCCATCAGCTTTTTGGCCTGTTAAATCAGGCGTCTACTAAGTGTTGAATCTTTACTTATAAAAATTTTGCCGAATGGTAATGAAAAGCCCCACGTATGACAAGGGAATTGCCCAAGGCTCCCTCCCCAGGCCTTGTAGTATAGGGGGTCTACGGATGTGGCAAGTTGTCACGGCGAAATTTATGCATAAATCGTAGGCAATAAAAAACGCCCAGCTCCGTGAGGAGTTGGGCGTTTTTGTGGAACGTAAAGCGAATTAACGCTTCGAGTACTGCGGACGCTTACGCGCTTTACGCAGACCGACTTTCTTACGTTCAACTTCACGAGCATCGCGAGTTACGAAGCCAGCTTTGCGCAGAGCGCCACGCAGGGTTTCGTCGTACTGCATCAGAGCGCGAGTGATACCGTGGCGGATTGCGCCAGCTTGACCACTTACACCGCCACCGATAACGGTGACGTAGATGTCGAACTTTTCAACTGTCTCGGTCAATTCCAGCGGCTGACGAACTACCATGCGGGCAGTTTCGCGACCGAAGAAGTTTTCCAGAGTGCGGTTGTTGATCGAGATGTTACCAGTGCCCGGACGCAGGAAAACGCGTGCGGTTGCGGTTTTGCGACGGCCAGTGCCGTAATTTTGAGTCGCCGACATAATGAACTATTCCGTTAAAACTTCAGTTCTTGGGGCTGCTGAGCAGCATGAGGGTGTACAGCGCCCGCATAGACTTTCAGCTTGCGAAACATATCGCGACCCAGTGGGCCCTTCGGCAGCATGCCTTTGACCGCGATTTCGATCGGGGCTTCAGGCTTCTTGGAAATCAGGCCTTCAAAGTTGGAAGACTTGATACCGCCTGGGAAACCGGAGTGACGGTAGTACATTTTGTCTTGCGCTTTGTTGCCGGTAACACGTACCTGCTCAGCGTTGATGATCACGATGTAGTCACCGGTGTCAACGTGAGGGGTGTACTCAGGCTTGTGCTTGCCACGCAGACGGCTGGCGACTTCAGTGGCCAGACGACCCAGGGTCTGACCAGCGGCGTCGACGACAAACCAGTCGCGCTGAACTGTTTCCGGTTTTGCAGTAAAAGTTGTCATTCTTTAATAGCCTCAGGGGCCGCCCTGTAAATTAGACGGCGGATCTTACTGAATAGTGCGTACTTTGACAAGTCAAAGGCAGCCGGATACAGACGCTATCGGGGGCTCGGGTCGGCGCGTCCGTTCAACGGCAAGATTCTTCGGCAGGCGGCGCATCACTTCCACTGCAGAAAGAGGTGGGCAATTATGCAGATTGCGAAAAAAAATTCAACCTGCTTTTATGATTGTTTTCCCCGAAGGAGTACCGGATGGATTATCGACAGCTGGGCCGCACCGATCTGAACGTAAGCGCGATAGCCTTGGGCACCATGACCTGGGGCGAGCAGAACAGCGAGGCAGAGGCCTTCGCGCAGATCGAACGGGCCAAGGCCGCGGGGATCAACTTCCTCGACACGGCAGAAATGTACCCGGTGCCGCCCAAGGCCGACACCTATGCCACCACCGAGCGCTACATTGGTAATTACTTCAAAAGCCGCGGCGACCGTGCCGACTGGATCCTCGCCAGCAAAATCGCCGGCCCCGGCAACACCATCGACTACATCCGCGACGGCCACCTGCGCCACAACCGCAAACACATCGTCGACGCCCTGGATGCCAGCCTCAAACGCCTGCAAACCGACTGGATCGACCTCTACCAGCTGCACTGGCCGGAACGCAGCACCAACTTCTTCGGCCAACTGAGCTACAAGCACAAAGACGAAGACGACCTGACCCCGCTGGAAGAAACCCTCGAAGCGCTGGACGAACAAGTCAAGGCCGGCAAGATCCGCCACATCGGCCTGTCCAACGAAACCCCTTGGGGCACTATGAAATTCCTGGCCCTGGCCGAAGCCCGTGGCTGGACACGCGCGGTGTCGATCCAGAACCCCTACAACCTGCTCAACCGCAGCTTTGAAGTGGGCCTGGCGGAAGTCGCCATGCGTGAGCAGTGCGGCCTACTGGCCTACTCGCCGCTGGCGTTCGGCATGCTCAGCGGTAAGTACGAAGGTGGCGCACGCCCGGCAAAGGCTCGCCTGACCGAATACAGCCGCTTCAGCCGTTACTTCAACCCGCAGTCGGAAGCGGCATGCAGCCGTTATGTGGCGCTGGCGCGGGAACAGGGTCTGGACCCGGCACAGATGGCCCTGGCCTTTGTGACGCAACAGCCGTTTGTGACCAGCAACATTATTGGTGCCACGACACTGGAACAGCTGGACAGCAACATTGCCAGTGCTGACCTGAAGCTGTCGAAGGAAGTGCTCGAAGGGATTGAGGCGATTCAGAAGGATCATCCGAACCCCGCGCCTTGATTGATCCCTAAACCCCATCGCGGGCAAGCCCGGCTCCCACATTTTGAACTGTGAACACAGTCAAATGTGGGCGCTGGCTTGCCTGCGATGGAGCCTTACGCAGCACTACAAAACCATCAAAGCGCCCGCGCGATAATCTCCTTCATGATCTCATTGGTCCCCGCATAAATCCGCTGCACCCGCGCATCCGCCCAGGCCCGCGCAATCGGGTATTCCCACATGTAGCCGTAGCCGCCGTGCAACTGCACGCACTCATCGAGCACCTTGCACTGCAGGTCCGTGGCCCAATACTTGGCCATCGCCGCCGTAGGCACGTCTAGCTTGCCCTCCAGGTGCAACGCCATGCACTTGTCGACGAACACACGGCCAATCTGAATCTCAGTCGCCATCTCCGCGAGCTTGAACCGGGTGTTCTGGAAATCGGCAATCGCCTTGCCGAACGCCTTGCGCTCGCGGGTGTATTCCAAGGTCCACTGCAGCGCCGCCTCGGCCGACGACAGCGCGCCAATCGCCACGGTCAGACGCTCCTGGGGCAACTCCTGCATCAAATACGCGAAGCCCATGCCCGCCTGACCCAACAGATTTTCCTTGGGCACGCGCACGTCCTGGAAGAACAACTCCGACGTGTCCTGAGCCTTCATGCCTACCTTCTCCAGGCGCTTGCCCTTGTCGAAGCCCGGCGTATCGGCTTCCACCAGAAACAGGCTGGTGCCCTTCGCACCGGCCTTGGGATCGGTCTTGGCCACCACGATCACCAACTCGGCGAGAAAGCCGTTGGTGATAAAGGTCTTGGAGCCGTTGATCACGTACTCATCGCCCTCCAACACGGCGGTGGTCTTAACGCCCTGCAAGTCGGAACCGGCCCCCGGCTCGGTCATGGCGATGGCCGTGACCATCTCGCCAGAGATCAATTTGGGCAGGTATTTGTGTTTCAGCGCTTCACTGCCGTAATGCAGGATGTACGGCGCGACGATGTCCGAATGCAGCGAGAAACCGATGCCGGTCAAACCAAGGCGGCTGATCTCCTCGATCACTACCGCGCTGTAGAGAAAGTCCGCGCCCAGGCCGCCATATTCCTCCGGCAAGTGGGAGCAGAGCATGCCCGCCTCCCCTGCCTTGCTCCACAGATCACGGTCGATGTAGCCCTGTTTCTCCCATTGCCCATGGAACGGCGCAGCGTGTTTTTCGAGGAAGGTGCGCACGCTCTCGCGGAAGAGTTCGTGCTCCGAGCTGAACAAGGTTCTGGGGATCATGGGTCACCTGTGGGGATTGTCGGACAAAGACCAGACCACAGAGACTAAGCCGCGAAGGCGTCACGGGACACTGGACACATGCGACAAAAAATAAGACGATCCAGCCGTCTGGTGACCACTTTCCCCTATAAGAATAAATGAAATTATGTCTAACCAAATCTCCACGCCCCTGCGGCGCGTCAGCATTTTGGCCATTGATCGGGTATTCGCTTCAACCCTCATGCAAGCCAAGGATTTCTTCCATCTCGCCAGCCTGCGATATGGCAAGCAACAAGGCCTGGGCCTGACCCCAGCGTTTGAAACGCGCCTGGTCAGCCCCGACGGGCAATCGGTGCGCAGCTTCAGTGATGTGATCATGCCGGTGGACGGCGGCCTGGAAGACGCCGACATCATCGTCTTACCGGCCTTCTGGGATGACTTCGACGCGCTGTGCACGCGCTACCCGCAAGTGATGCCTTGGCTGCGCCAGCAACACGCCCGTGGCGCCGTGCTCTGCGGCGAAGCCACCGGGGTGTTCTGGCTCGCTGAAGCCGGGCTGTTGGATGGCAAGGAGGCAACCACTTACTGGCGCTTCTTCAATGCCTTCAGCGAACGCTTCCCCAAGGTGCAGCTCAACCAGGACAAGCACCTGACCGACGCCGACAACCTGTATTGCGCCGGTGGCACCACCTCGGCGTGCGACCTCTACATCTACTTGATCGAACGTTTCTGCGGCGCCAACATCGCCCAAGCCGTGGCCCGCGATATTCTTTACGAAGTGCAGCGCAGCTACGCGCCGGGGCGCATCGGGTTTGGTGGGCAGAAGCTGCACCAAGACGTGATCATCCTGCAGATCCAGCACTGGCTCGAAGAGCATTTTGCCGACAAGTTCCGCTTCGAAGACGTCGCCCGGGAACACGGTATGAGCATTCGCAACTTTATGCGCCGCTTCCAGACAGCGACGGGTGACAAGCCGCTGCATTACCTGCAACGCCTGCGCATCGAGACCGCCAAGGGCTTGCTTTCGGGCAGCCGCAAGAGTATCAAGACCATCAGTTATGAGGTGGGTTACGACGATGCGAGCTTCTTTGCGCGGTTGTTCCGCCAGCACACGGAGTTGTCGCCAAACCAGTACCGGCAGCAATTTCAGCAAGCCGCGTAGATACAGCCCCTGACGATGCAAACGACCCTGCCATACCGCAATGGTGCAGGGTCGAACTGAAAACCCCATGCAGCCTTAACCAAGGCCTTAAGCAATACCTGCCTGCAAGACCTCCAATTCCTACAGCTAGACAGGACGAGGACGAACCCGCAACGCCCGGGACCTCTGGCATTTTAAGCGAGGAAAAAGTCGCCTATTTCTGCCGAACTGCGCTGCGGATCACGCAGGGCTTTTTCTAAATTCACTTGGCTCAAACTAGGACGGAGACTCAATCATGTCATCCATAGGAAGCAGCTCTTTCAGGTCGGCTGTACAGCCGAACGAGACAGGCGCAATTACATCCAAGGAAAATGAGACTGAACAGTTAAAAAAGGATCGAAAAAAGAAGGAAGAGGAAGCGGCGCCCGAATTTGTTAAGGGGGCGGACGGCGCGATCTACAAGGTGGAGGGTGACATAAAGACGCTCGTAAAACCGGCGCCGCCCACTGAAGACCAGATCACTTTTTAACCAACACCCAAAATAAAAAGGCCCGCAATCGCTGCGGGCCTTTTATATCAATCACACCGCTTACGGCTTATGCCCACGCGACAGGAACTCGTGGGACTGCATTTCCAACAAGCGGCTCAACGTGCGCTGGAATTCAAAGTTCAAGCGACCGCCGGTGTAGAGGTCCTTGAGTTCGACTTCCGCCGAGATGATCAGCTTGACGTTGCGGTCGTAAAACTCGTCGACCATGTTGATAAACCGGCGCGCGATGTCGTCGGTGGTGACGCTCATCTGCTCCACGCCGCTCAAAATCACCGCGTGAAAGATCTTGCCCAGTTCGATGTAGTCGTTCTGGCTGCGCGGGCCGTCGCACAGTTGGCGGAATTCGAACCAGGCCACGTCATCGCAGGTGCGCAGCGCGATGATTTCGCGGTTCTCGATCATCAACTTGTCGTTTTCCACCGCCTGGGTGCATTCCGGCGTGAGCGCGCGGAAGCTTTTTTTCAGGCTTTCGTGCGCCGCTTCGTTCAGCGGGAAGTGGAACAGCTCGGCCTGCTCAAGGTGACGCAGGCGGTAGTCGACGCCGCTGTCGACGTTGACGATCTCGGTGTTCTGCTTGATCAGCGCGATGGCCGGCAGGAAGCGCGCGCGTTGCAGGCCGTCCTTGTACAAGCCGTCGGGCACGATGTTCGAGGTGGCAACCAAGGTCACGCCGTTCTTGAACAGCTCTTCCATCAGGGTGCCGAGGATCATGGCATCGGTGATGTCGGAGACGAAGAATTCATCGAAGCAGATCACCCGCGCTTCGTCGGAGAAGCGCTTGGCGATGATGGTCAGCGGGTTTTTCTCGCCCGGCAAGGTCTTCATTTCTTCGTGCACGCGTTTCATGAAGCGGTGGAAGTGCGTACGTACCTTTTCCTTGAACGGCAGCGCTTCAAAGAAGGTGTCGACCAGGTAAGTCTTGCCGCGGCCCACGCCACCCCAGAAGTACAAGCCCTTGACCGGCGTGTGGTCTTTCTTGCCAAACAGCTTGCTGAACATCCCTGGCTTGCTTTGCGAGGCCGCGACCAGGTCGTCGTACAGGCGCTGCAAATGACGCACCGCAGTTTCCTGGGCAGCGTCATGGAAGAATTCAGGACGTTTCAGATCAGCTTGATATCGTTCTAGGGGCGTCATAATTTCGTTAGCAAGGCAACAAAAACGGGCCGTCACTGTAACGACGGCCCTGGAGAATGGCAATCAACCCTTGGTCGGGTTAATCCTCGATGGGGGTCAACGCGACGCGCAGGGCTTCGATGGCAGCATCACGCGATGCCATATCGGCGAAGGTCGCACTGTCGGCCACAGCAGCGCCGTCCAGCCACACGCTGAAGCTCAGCACTTCAGTTCGCACGTCCAGCGCGTCACCACTTTGCAATTGCTTGGTTACCGCACCGGCCGCTTTGCCGTCGGCAAAGTTGCGCGACAGCAGCAGTTGCTCGCCATCGGCCGCCAGCAAGCGGAAGCGGAAACTGCCGTCGTCTTCGCGAAAGCTCACAAAGCGCGCGGCTTTGGCGGTTTTCTTCTTGGTCGCCACCGGCGCCGCAGCCTCATTGACGAATGAACGCAGGCCCACCGCCTCACGCAGCTCGGCCAGGAACGGCGCCGCTACGGCACGGGCCTTCTTGGCGCCGATCAGCAGCAGGTCTTCCATGTCCGAAGGGCGCGACATCAACTGGTGATAACGCTCGCGCGCCTCACCCAGTTGGCTGTCGAGCAGTTGGAACAGACGGCTCTTCGCCTCGCCCCAGCCCAAACCTTGCAACAACTCAGCGCGGAACTCTTCTTCCTGGGCCTTGGTGGCAAACGCCTGGAACAGGGTGAACAGGTGCGAGTTGTCCGGGTCTTTGGCTTCGCCAGGCGCGCGGGAATCGGTGACGATCCGCGAGATGGCGTCTTTCATGTCCTTGGCGCTGGTGAACAACGGGATGGTGTTGTCGTAGCTTTTCGACATCTTGCGGCCATCCAGGCCCGGCAAGGTGGCGACGCTTTCTTCGATCAACGCCTCGGGCATGGTGAAGAATTCTTTACCGTTGCCAAACAGGTGGTTGAAACGCTGGCCGATGTCGCGGGCCAT
Source organism: Pseudomonas sp. ArH3a (assembly GCF_022648765.1). Lineage (NCBI taxonomy): Bacteria > Pseudomonadati > Pseudomonadota > Gammaproteobacteria > Pseudomonadales > Pseudomonadaceae > Pseudomonas > Pseudomonas sp. ArH3a. The sequence goes on along the minus strand of NZ_CP080330.1, from coordinate 1,284,312 downwards.
TTCCACGTGCTGGATCTGGTCGCGACCGACCGGCACTTTGTGTGCGTTGAACATCAGGATGTCCGCCGCCATCAGTACCGGGTAGCTGTACAGGCCCATGGTGATGCCCGCGTCCGGGTCTTCACCGGTTTCCACGTTCTTGTCCACCGAGGCCTTGTAGGCATGGGCGCGGTTGAGCAGGCCCTTGGCGGCGACGCAGGTCAGCAGCCAGGTCAGCTCGGGAATTTCCGGGATGTCGGACTGGCGATAGAAAGTCACCCGGTTCACATCCAGGCCACCGGCCAGCCAGGTCGCGGCGATTTCCATACGCGAGCGCTGGATGCGCTGCGGGTCATCGCACTTGATCAAGGCGTGGTAGTCGGCCAGGAAGTAGAAGGAGTCGGCATTCGCGTCTTGGCTGGCAAGGATCGCCGGGCGGATCGCGCCAGCGTAGTTGCCCAGGTGCGGCGTGCCGGTGGTGGTGATGCCGGTGAGGATACGGGTACGAGTCGTCATGGGTAATCGCTTATCAGACTGCTATCAATTCGAGAGGCGCGGCAGCACCAGATCCTTGAGATCGGTCAGCTTGCCATGAAAAAAGTGACCGCATTCTGCCACTTTCAGCAGCTCATGGGGGCGTTTCAAGGCGCCAGACCAGTCGTAGACCAGCTGCGGGTCGACCACTTCGTCGGTTTCCGGCTGGATCAGGGTCAATGGGCAGCCTTGGGGCAGCAGGTCGGTATCGCGCAGGCGCATCACGGCGGCGGCAACCATGAACAGGTTCGCGAGCTTTTCACCCTTGGCTTCCAAACGGCCGCCGAGGCTGGCGGCCACGTAACCGCCAAAGGAAAAACCGAGCAGGGTGATCGGCAGGTCGGGGTGTTTTTCCCGCAGCCAGGTGGCAGCCGCTTCGGCATCGTCCACTTCACCGGTGGCCATATCGTGTGTACCGGCGCTGGCACCGACGCCACGGTAATTGAAACGTAAAGTAATCAAACCGGCATCGCGGGCGGTGCGTTGCAGGGTCGAGACAACTTTATTGAGCATGGTCCCGCCCTGCACCGGGTTAGGGTGGCAGATCAGCGCCAGGCCACGTGGCTCGGGGTGATCAAGGTACAGGGCTTCCAATTGGCCAACCGGGCCATCGATCAAAACGGGGGTTTCACGCATGAGCAAGGAATGAACTCCGTGACCTCTCAAAGGGTCGACTCGTCTAGCTAAAAGTCTGTGCATGGCATCATTGCGAGCTTAATCGCGGTATACAGCGCAGGTTTGAGCCGTTAACGTAAAGCAAAGCCGTTTATAGAGGAAGGACTCGTGGAACACTCGCTCTTAGTTTGGTTGTTGCCGACTCTCGCCTTGGTTGCCGGTGTCGCCATTGGATTCCTGGTTGCCCGTCTGCTGCCGAATGCCGCGCCTAACCGCACGCAGCGTCAGTTGGATGACATTCAGGAACGTTTTGACAGTTATCAGAACGAGGTTGTTACCCACTTCAACAGCACCGCGACCCTGGTCAAGAAGCTCACCCAGAGCTACCAGGAAGTACAGGATCACCTCGCCGATGGCGCCAACCGCCTGGCCCTCGACGACATCACCCGTCAGCGCCTGCTGGCTGCGTTGCATTCCGATGCCCCGCAAACTGCGCGGGAGCGCCTGACCCCACCGCGGGAAAACCAGGAGCCACCACGGGACTACGCGCCAAAAACGCCGAACGCCCCGGGCATGCTGGATGAGCATTACGGCTTGAAGAAGTAAGTCATTTTCAAGCAATAAAAAAAGCCCGGCTGATCGATGATCAGCCGGGCTTTTTGTTGGGCACTCACTTCATCAGCCAACACCGATCAAATGTGGGAGCTGGCTTGCCTGCGATCGCGGTGTGCCAGCTTACACCGCCATCGCGGGCAAGCCCGGCTCCCACATTGATCGAGTTCGGCCTCAGGAGACGAGTTGCTCCTGAAGATGCCCACCCTCGATCCGCACATGCCGCCCATGGAAGCGCTTGAGGCTGCTGCGATGGCCGACGCTGACGATGCTCAGCCCCGGCAACTCATCGATCAAGGCTTGGTACAACGTTGCCTCATCCTCTTCATCCATCGCCGAGGTGGCTTCGTCCATGTACAGCCATTGCGGTGCAAACAACAGCGCGCGGGCAAACGCCAGGCGTTGCTGCTCACCCGGCGAGAGCATGCGTTGCCAGTGGCTGGCTTCGTCCAGACGGCCGACCAAGTGCGGCAAGCGGCAGGTTTCGAGCACCTGTGCATAACGTTCCGGCGGGTAGACGCTGTCGGCCTGTGGATAACTCAGCGCGGCCTTCAGGGTGCCAATCGGCAGATACGGTTTCTGCGGCAGGAACAGGTAACGCGCCGCCGGCAGGCGGATGCTGCCGTGGCCCGCCGGCCACAAGTGCCCCATGGCGCGCAGCAAGGTACTTTTACCGCTGCCGGAACGCCCGCTGAGCATCACACGCTCGCCCGGCTCCACGGTCATGTCGCCATCGGTCAGCAAGTGGCGACCGTCGGCCAAGTCCATGCCCAAGTCTTTCACCACCAGACGCTCGCCTTCCGGGCGCACATCAATGGCCGGGGCACGCTGCTCGTTTTCACTCATGGCCTGGTGGAAGCTGAGCAGACGATCACTGGTCGCGCGCCAGCTGGCGAGGTCAGCGTAAGCGCTGATAAACCAGCTGAAGTTGCCCTACACATTGCCGAACGCCGAGTTGATTTGCATCAGCTCACCCAGTTCGATCTTGCCGGCGAAATAGCGCGGCGCAGCGACGATAAAGGGAAAGATGGTTGCGATCTGTTCATACCCGGCGGTGAAGAAGGTCAGGCGCTTGGACACTTTCATAATGTCCCAGAAGTTGCGCCAGACCTTGCCGAAACGTGCGCTCAAGCGCTGGTTTTCATTCGGCTCGCCGTTATACAGGGCGATGCTCTCGGCATTCTCGCGCACGCGCACCATGGAGAAACGCAGGTCCGCTTCGAAGCGTTGCTGTTGGTTGCTCAGGCCGATCAAGCGACGGCCGATCAAGTGGGTTATCCAACTGCCGATCCCGGCGTAGACCAGCGCACACCAGAACATGTAACCCGGGATGGTAAAGCCAAACACCTCGATGCTGCCGGAAACGCCCCACAAAATAATCGAGAAGGACACCAGGCTGACGATATTGCGCAGCAGACCCAGGCCCAGGCCCAACGTATTCGAGGTGAAGTTATTGAGGTCTTCGGATATCCGCTGGTCCGGGTTATCGGTGTAGCCGCCCTGCTCCAGCTGGTAGTAGTTCTTGTCGGCGAGCCACCGTGCGAAGTGCTTTTCGGTGAGCCAGGCACGCCAGCGAATGGTCAGCATCTGGGTCAGGTACAGGCGGTATACCGCGCCGAGAATCGCCACGGCGGCAATCCCGCCAAAATAGCCGATCAACTGCCAGAAGGCGGCGGTGTCCTTCTTCTCCAGGGCGTTGTAGAAATCCTTGTACCAGTGGTTGATCCACACCGAGATCGCCACGCTGAACAGCGACAGGCCAACCAGTGCGACCAGTAGCAACCAAGCCTTGCCCTTCTCTTCACTGCGCCAATAGGGCGTGATCATCGCCCAGGTTCGGCGCAAGAATTGCCCACGCACCGCGTCATTGACCGCGCCATAGTCAGCGTTCTGATTCATCGTTCAGGCTCGATAGGGAAAAGATGACAGGCGTTTGAACCGATCATAGACGATCGGTTCAGAGCTCCCTGCGGCCTGAAGCGGATTGTTCAGACTTTGTTCAGCGCCGTACTGGGCGCTTCTGCAGCTTGCGCTGCAAAGTCCGTCGGTGCATGCCCAGGGCGCGGGCGGTGGCGGAGATATTGCCTTCGTGCTCGGTCAGTACGCGCTGGATGTGTTCCCACTGCAGGCGGTCCACCGACATCGGGTTTTCCGGCACCAGGGTATCGAGGTCAGCGTGCTCGGAGAGCAAGGCGGCCAGCACGTCGTCGGCGTCTGCCGGCTTGCACAGGTAGTTGCAGGCGCCGCGCTTGATGGCCTCGACAGCGGTGGCGATGCTGGAGTAGCCGGTGAGGATCACCACGCGCATTTCCGGGTCGAGTTCCAGCAGTTTAGGCAGTAGCACCAGCCCGGAGTCGCCGTCCATTTTCAGGTCGAGCGCGGCGTAGTCCGGCAAATCGGCCTGGGCGATGGTCAGGCCTTCTTCGGCCGAGCCTGCGGTGCTTACGCGGAAACCACGGCGGCTCATGGCACGCGCCATCACGCGGGTAAAGGTGGCATCGTCATCTACCAGCAACAGGTGCGGCAGTTCTTCGCCTTCGACTTGGATCTCGTCACTCATCGATATCTCCTCGTGCGACACGGGGCAGGCGCAGCTCGGTGAGCGTGCCACCTTCCTCATGACTATAGAGCTTCACTGAGCCGCCCGCGCGGGTCACGCTGGCCTTGCTCAAAAACAGGCCGAGGCCGAAGCCTTTGCCCTTGGTGGTAAAAAAGGGTTTACCGATCTGCTCGGCAATGGCCAGCGGCACGCCAGCGCCGTGGTCACGGATACTGATGGTCACGTCTTCGGCATCCCAATCCAGCTGCACGCCCAGCCCTTCGGGGCAGGCGTCGGCAGCGTTGTTGAGCAGATTGAGCAAGGCTTGGGTCAGGTCCGGCGGCGGCGCCATGCGCGGCACGCTGCCCTGGCCCAGCAGGTTGAAGCGGTAACTGGCTTCGGGGCGCATCAGGTGCCAGCGGTTCAGGGCTTCGTCGAGCCATTGGGTCACGTCCTGCATTTCCACCGCCAGGCGGCGATTGGCTTCGGCGGCCCGCACCAGTTGCTGCAGGGTCAGCTTGCACTGCTTGACCTGTTCCTGCAGCACGCTCAAGTCTTCTTGCAGGGCCGGGTCGTGATGGTCCTGGGTCATTTCCTTGAGCAGTACGCTCATGGTCGCCAACGGCGTGCCCAGCTCGTGAGCGGCACCGGCGGCCTGGGTGGCGACGGCCAGGAGTTGCTGGTCACGCAGGCCTTCTTCGCGGCGAATGGCGCGTAATTCTTCCTGGCGACGCAGCTCTTCGGCCATGCGCGCGGCAAAGAAAGTAATCACCGCCGCAGACAGCGCAAAGCTCAGCCACATCCCATAAATCTGCAGATTTTCCCTAGCGATAGGGAAGGTCTGCAACGGGTAGAACTGTGCCAGCAGCAAGGTGTACAGCATCAGCGCGATACCCGACAGCACCACCGAGTAGCGCCATGGCAAGGTCACGGCGGCAATCGTCAGTGGCACCAGGTAATACGAGACGAACGGGTTGGTGGAACCACCGGAGAAATACAGCAGCACACTGTGGATAAACAGGTCGCAAGCCAACTGCAGGGCGTATTCCAGCTCGGTCACCGGCCAGGTGGTACGCAGCCGAATGGCCGTAAACACACACAGCACGGTGGAAAAGCCGAGGGTCACGGCCAGCTGCAGCCACGGCAATGGCAGCAGGTCGAACCAATACGCGAGCCCGACGGAACCGGCCTGTGCGGCCAGTACCAGGGTACGAATGAACGTCAGGCGCCAGAGGTTCTGGCGGGTGGCGGAAGTCAGTTTTACGGCGGCGAGCATGAGCTCTCCCGGTGAGCGCTGCAGGCGGATCGCCAGGAGTATAAACGAAGCAGGCCGCCTGGCACGGCGCGTGTGGCTCTTTGACGCAGGCCGAGCGAATGACCGTTCGTCGGCGCCCCCACAACTTGTAGCGAATGTGTAAACCCGAAGAACCCGACAGCACCGTCTACAGTCATACCGAACACGACTATCCCAAGGAGCTTCCATGTCTCGTTTCACTCGCAGTGCAGCCGTACTGACCCTGAGCGCCAGCGCCCTGGCCACCCTCCCGGCGATGGCCGCCGATGAGCTGCATTACAACCAGATTTCCCTGCGCGCTGAGGTCAGCCAGGAAGTGGCCCGCGACAAGATGATCGTCACGCTTTATACCGAGTCGCAAAATACCGACCCGGCCAAGCTCGCCGCCGAAATCACCACCACCCTGAACAAGGCCCTTGGCGAAGCGCGCGAAGTCAAAGGCGTGACCCTGCGCCAGGGCAGCCGTAGCAGCTACCCGATCTACGACAACAAGAACCAGAAGATCACCGGCTGGCGTGAGCGCGCCGAGCTGCGCCTGGAGAGTGCGGACTTCCCGGCGCTGTCCAAGCTTACCGGCGAGCTGCTCAATACCCTGAAAATGGAAAACATGGACTTCGCCATCGCCGACAACACGCGCAAGGCCAGCGAAGATGCATTGCTCAAAGACGCGGTTGCCGCCTTCAAAGCGCGCGCCCAACTGGCCACCGATGCGCTGGGCGGCAAGGGCTACAAAATCGTTAACCTGAACTTCAACACCAATGGCTATCCGATGCCTTACGCCCGCAGTGGCGGGATGATGATGAAAGCAGCCATGGCGGATTCGGCGCCGACGCCGGAAGTCGAAGCCGGCACCAGCCAGGTCAACATGAGCGCTGATGGCGTGATCGAAGTACAGATGCAGTGACCCCTACCTGACAAACCTGAACGGCGGTAACCTCGGTGACCGCCGTTTTTGTTTGGGCGGCTTTATAGGCCTGCTACTTCAGGAGTTTCCATGCAAAGTTCTGCGTTCAAACCGCTACTCCTGGCTGCAAGCCTGCTGGCTTTTATGCCGATGGCCCAAGCGGCCAGCACCCTGGTCTACTGCTCAGAAGCCAGCCCCGCCGGCTTCGACCCCAGCCAGTACACCAGCGGCACCGACTTCGATGCTTCCGCCGAAACCGTGTTCAACCGTCTGACCCAGTTCAAGCGCGGCGGCACCGAAGTCGAACCCGGCCTGGCGACGAGCTGGGAGGTATCCAAAGACGGCCTGACCTACACCTTTCATCTGCGCGATGGCGTCAAGTTCCACACCACCGACTACTTCACCCCTACCCGCGACTTCAACGCGGATGACGTGCTGTTTACCTTCAACCGCCTGCTGGATGCCGACAGCCCCTTTCGCAAGGCCTACCCGTCCGAGTCGCCGTACTTCACCGACATGGGCTTGAACACCACGATCAAAAACCTCGAAAAACTCGACGATCACACCGTGCGTTTCAACCTGAACAACGTCGATGCCTCGTTCGTGCAGAACCTGGCGATGAGCTTTGCTTCGGTGCAATCGGCCGAATACGCCGCGCAGCTATTAAAAGAAGGCAAGGCTTCGGATATCAATCAAAAGCCCGTAGGCACCGGGCCGTTTGTGTTCAAGCGCTACCAGAAAGACTCGCAGATTCGCTACGCGGCCAATAAACAGTATTGGAAGCCCGAGGATGTGAAGCTCGACAACCTGGTGTTCGCCATCACCCCGGACGCGGCCTCGCGCTTGCAGAAACTCAAGGCCGGCGAATGCCAGGTCAGCGGCTACCCACGCCCCGCCGACATTGAAGTGATGAAGCAGGACCCGAATCTGCGCGTGCTGCAGCAAGCCGGTTTCAACTTGGGCTTTCTGGCGTACAACGTCACTCACCCGCCGCTGGACCAGCTCAAAGTGCGCCAGGCCCTGGACATGGCCATCGACAAACCGGCGATTATCAAGGCCGTTTACCAAAGCGCCGGGCAATTGGCGCAGAACGCACTGCCACCGGCGCAGTGGTCTTATGACCCCAACATCAAGGACGCGCCGCACGACCCGATCAAGGCGCGGGCGCTACTAAAAGAAGCAGGGGTTGCACCAGGTACCACCATCAATCTGTGGGCGATGACTGTGCAGCGCGCCTCGAACCCCAACGCGCGAATGTCGGCACAAATGATCCAACAGGATTGGGAAAAAGTCGGTATCAAAGCCAATATCGTTAGCTACGAGTGGGGCGAATACATCAAGCGCGCCAAAAATGGCGAGCACGACGCGATGATTTACGGCTGGACCGGCGACAACGGCGACCCGGATAACTGGCTTGGCGTGCTCTACAGTTGTGCCGCGGTCAAGGGCAGCAACTACGCTAAATGGTGTAACCCGGCCTACGACAAACTGGTGCAACAGGCCAAGGTCAGCAGTGACCGTGAGCAGCGCATCAAGTGGTATCAACAGGCACAGAAAATCCTTAAGGAACAAGTACCTATAACGCCTATCGCAAACTCGACGGTTTTCCAGCCTATTCGCAAAGAAGTGCAGAACTTCAAGATCAGCCCGTTTGGCCTGACACCGTTTTATGGTGTCAGTCTAGATAAGTAACAGCGACGCCCCAACCGAGTGCGCCAGACGCCTCGGTCGGGCTTTTTTGGTGCGTCAAATGCACTGAAAAAACCCTCTATATATATGCATTTATGTACAAACTTTCATAAATGCGACATTCCTGTACGTTCGTACCACAGTTTGGCTCTCGCGACGGTTCAGCATCTTGCAATGGGTATGGCGCCTGCATAAGTATCCGCAGGCCGACTCACGAGGTCGCCCTCACCACCAAAAATGACAACAAATCATGAGGCCAACATGCTTAAACACGCAGTCATTCCGCTTTTAGTGAGCGCTGGCCTTATGGCCGCAGCCCCATTCGCCCAAGCGGCGACTAACCTGGTGTTCTGCTCCGAAGGGAGCCCGGCTGGTTTCGACGCCGCCCAGTACACCACCGGAACAGACTTCGATGCTTCGGCCGAAACCATGTTCAACCGTCTGACCCAGTTCGAACGCGGCGGCACCGCTGTTGTTCCTGGGCTGGCCACCAGCTGGGACGTGTCCCCGGATGGCCTGACGTACACCTTCCACCTGCGCGAAGGCGTCAAGTTCCACACCACTGCGTACTTCAAGCCGACCCGTACCTTCAATGCCGATGACGTGCAGTTCACGTTCAACCGCATGATCAACAAGGACGACCCGTTCCGCAAAGCCTCCCCCACCGAGTTCCCGTACTTCACGGACATGGGGATGGACACCAACATCAAGAACATCGAGAAAGTCGATGACCACACCGTCAAGTTCATCCTTGGCACCGTGGACGCTGCTTTCATCCAGAACATGGCAATGAGCTTCGCTTCGATCCAGTCGGCTGAATATGCCGCCCAACTGTTGAAGGAAGGCAGAGCCCAGGACATTAACCAGAAGCCGGTCGGCACTGGTCCGTTCGTGTTCAAGAGCTACCAGAAAGACTCCAACATCCGTTTCACCGGCAACAAGGATTACTGGAAACCTGAAGATGTGAAGATCGACAACCTGATCTTCGCCATCACCACTGACCCGTCGGTGCGTATCCAGAAGCTCAAGAAAAACGAATGCCAGATCACTCTGTTCCCACGTCCAGCCGACCTGAAGACGCTGAGCGAAGACAAAGACCTGAAAATGCCGAACCAGGCCGGTTTCAACCTGGGTTACATCGCCTACAACGTAATGCCGGTGCTCAAAGGCCAGACTGCGCCTAACCCGCTGTCGGACCTGCGCGTGCGCCAAGCCCTGGACATGTCGGTAAACAAGCAGCAGATCATCGATTCGGTTTACCAGGGCGCTGGCCAACTGGCCGTCAACGCCATGCCACCAACCCAATGGTCCTACGACACCACCATCAAAGATGTTCCGTTTGACGTGACCAAAGCCAAGGCTTTGCTCAAGGAAGCCGGTATCAAGGAAGGCACCGAAATCACCCTGTGGGCGATGCCGGTTCAGCGTCCGTACAACCCGAACGCCAAGCTGATGGCTGAGATGCTGCAGAACGACTGGAAACAGATCGGCCTGAAGGTCAACATCGTCAGCTACGAGTGGGGCGAGTACGTCAAGCGCGCCAAAGGCGGCGAGAACCAGGCCATGCTGATTGGCTGGAGCGGCGACAATGGTGACCCGGACAACTGGCTGAACGTAATGTTCGGTTGCGACTCGCTGGCCGGTAACAACTTCTCCAAATGGTGTGACAAAAAATTCGATGGCCTCGTGAAAGATGCCAAGGCCACATCGGATGTCGCCAAACGCACCGAGCTGTACAAGCAGGCGCAACATATCCTCAAAGATGCAGTCCCGTTGACACCTATCGCGCACTCGACGGTGTATCAACCCATGCGCAACACCGTGCAGGACTTCAAGATCAGCCCGTTTGGCTTGAACTCCTTCTACGGCGTGAGCGTAAGCGGCAAGTAAGGATTAGTAACGGCGACGCGTCATAACGTCGCCGTTATTGCATCCGCCTGGACCATAGGAAACAGACCACATCCGAAACGTTGCCGTCCTACAGCAATGAGCCGCGACCTGTGCATCCGTTACCTACAAGGTCAATCCGTTTTGGCGTATTTACTGCGAAGTCCGAGACCCATAACGTCGTAGGACAGCAGAAGCACCAAGCACGGAAAGGCACTTGCTGTGTGTGGGATCAGTGATGTCTCCCAGGCAAAAGCCTGGGTGATTGCTCGCTGATGACAACAACAAACAAGGATTGGGATCGTCATGCGCCATACCACCGTTCTATCCGCAATTTTTGGCACCAGCCTGCTGGCTGTGGCTACGATGGGCCAAGCCGCCGACAAGAAGAGCCTGGTGTTCTGCTCTGAAGGCAGTCCGGCAGGGTTTGACACCGCGCAATACACCACCGCCACCGACAACGATGCCGCCGAGCCGCTGTACAACCGCTTGGTTGAATTCGAAAAGGGCTCAACCAATGTGGTACCTGGGCTGGCAACCAAGTGGGATATTTCCGAAGACGGCCTGACTTACACCTTCCACCTGCGTGAAGGGGTGAAGTTCCACAGCAACAAGGAGTTCAAGCCGACGCGCGACTTCAACGCCGACGACGTGCTGTTCACCTTCAACCGTATGCTTGACCCTGAATACCCGTTTCGCAAGGCCTACCCCACCGAGTTCCCGTACTTCACCGGGATGAGCCTGAACAAGAACATTGCCAAGGTCGAGAAAACCGACCCTTACACCGTGGTGATGACCCTGAACACGGTCGACGCCGCGTTCGTACAAAACATCGCCATGAGCTTTGCCTCGATTCTGTCGGCCGAGTACGCCGAGCAGCTGCTTAAAGAAGGCAAACCGAGCGACATCAACCAGAAGCCGATCGGCACTGGCCCGTTTGTGTTCCAGCGCTACCAGAAAGACTCGCAGATTCGTTATGTGGGCAACAAACAGTACTGGGACCCGAGCCGCGTGAAGCTCGACCAGCTGATTTTTGCGATCAACACCGACGCATCGGTGCGGGTACAGAAGCTCAAGGCCGGCGAATGCCAGATCACCCTGCATCCGCGCCCGGCCGACGTCGACGCTCTCAAGGCCGACCCGAATCTGCAATTGCTGACCAAGCCGGGCTTCAACCTCGGCTACATCGCCTACAACGTGCGCCACAAACCCTTCGACCAGCTCGAAGTGCGCCAGGCGCTGGACATGGCGGTGAACAAGCAGAGCATCCTCAACGCCGTGTACCAGGGCGCCGGTCAGCTGGCGGTCAACGCCATGCCGCCGACCCAGTGGTCCTACGACGACACCATCAAGGACGCCGCCTACGACCCGGAAAAAGCCAAGGCACTGCTCAAGGCTGCCGGCGTGAAGGAAGGCACCGAGATCACCCTGTGGGCGATGCCGGTGCAACGGCCGTACAACCCCAACGCCAAACTGATGGCCGAGATGCTGCAAAGCGACTGGGCCAAGATCGGCCTCAAGGTCAAGATCGTCAGCTACGAGTGGGGCGAATACATCAAGCGCACCAAGAACGGTGAGCACGATATCAGCCTGATCGGCTGGACCGGCGACAACGGTGACCCGGACAACTGGTTGGGCACCCTGTATAGCTGCGACGCCATCGGCGGGAACAACTACTCCATGTGGTGTGACCCGGCGTACGACAAGCTGATCAAGCAAGCCAAGGTCGTCACCGACCGCGAACAAAGGACTGTTCTGTACAAACAGGCGCAGCAACTGCTTAAAACACAGGTGCCGATCACGCCAGTCGCCCACTCGACGGTCAACCAGCCGTTAAGCGCCAAAGTTGAAGGGTTCAAAGTCAGCCCCTTCGGCCGCAACGTGTTCTCGGGCGTCAGTATCACCCCATAAGAAAATAACCGGATTTGCAGGGAGCGAAGTTAGCTCCCTGGCAAACGTGCAGCCTTTTGTTGGGAAATTTCCTACGGCAAACGTTTGCAAGGCTTGAACGAGTTACACACCCAATAGCCGGTTCACCTAAAAAGACCGGCATTAAAAAGAGAACCAAAGGAGCTTCACCCATGAAACTGAGCAGCAAAGCGCTTCTGGCCTTGGCCATCAGCAGCATCACGGCAACCGCCTTCGCTGAACCTCAAAGCCAGGACTTCGTTCCTACCACATTGGCCGGCACCAGCGCCCAAAGCGAGGCCAAAGGCTTTGTCGACGGTCAAAGCCTGGGCGGTACTACCCGTAACTGGTTCTCCAGCGAGCGTAAATTCCGTGGCCAGCGCTTCTCTTACAAGAAGCACGGCGTGACAGAAACCGACGCGAACCGTACGAACTGGCTGCAAGGCACCATCCTTAACTACTCCTCGGGCTTCACCCAAGGCACCGTGGGCGTGGCGACCGAAGTGGCGGCTTACAACGTTGTGGCCCTGGACCGCAGCAAGCGTGACATCAAGGGCGGTTCCAACCGTACGCTGGCTGACTCCGACGGCGATGCCGTCGGCCAGTGGAGCAAACTGGGCCTGGCCAACGTGAAGTTCCGTGTCTCGAACACCACCTTGACCGCCGGTCGCCAGAACTTCAGCAGCGGCATTGTCGACACCATCGGTAACCGTGCACTGCCTTCAAGCTTTGAAGGTGTGTCGTTCGACAGCCAGGAACTCAGCAACCTGTCGTTCCAGGGCGGTATCTTTGACCGCGTTTCGCCACGTACCGAACAGAGCCTGTCGAAATTCCGCTCCGAGTACGGCAATGGCCAGGAAACCGACAAGGTCAAAACCCTGGGCTTCAACTACCAGCCGTTCAAAAGCCTGAAAACCAGCGTTTTTGCCGCTAACGTCGAAGACTTCTGGAACCAGTACTACTTCGGCGCTACCCACGAACTGGGTGATGCCCAGACTCTGGCACTGACCACCGGCTTGAACTACTACAAAACCACCGACACCGGCAGCAAGAAGATGGGCAAAATCGACAACGACACTTACTCGTTGTCTCTGGGCCTGACTCACCAAGCCCACAGCCTGACCTTCTCCTACCAGGCCGTTAACGGTAACGAGTACTTCGACTACCTGCACGAAACCAACGGCATCTACCTGGCCAACTCCCTGACCTCTGACTTTAACGGTCCGAACGAGAAGTCCTTCCAGGTTGCCTACGGCCTCAACATGGCTGAATACGGCGTGCCAGGCCTGAAGTTCAACATCTACTCGGCTCGCGGCTGGGGCATTGATGGTACTCACTACACCGGCGACGGCGGCGTGAAAGGCTTCGCTTACAACGGTATTCAGTCCCAAGACGGCGAGAAGCACCAGGAATACGGCGTAGGTACTTCCTACGCTATCCAGAGCGGCCCTCTGAAAGCCACCACCATCCGTGGCACCTACGTCACTCACCGTGCCAGCGCCCAACAGGCTGACGGCAACATCCGTGAGTTCCGCCTGGTCACTACCATCCCGTTCAACATCCTTTAATTAGCGCCAGGTAGACGGCGGGTTCATGACGAACCCGCCGTCTACGCTTGTCTGGTTCAATCGATTGCAGAGGGCTCTGAATGAAAATGCTCCCGCTACAAGCTGCCATTGCCGCTGCGCTGTTGAGCGTCGCGATCGGCGTTTCGGCCAAACCGCTGGTGGTCTGCACCGAAGCCAGCCCGGAGGGTTTCGACCCGGTCCTGTACACCACGGCCGTCACCGCTGACGCCGCTGCCGAAACCATGTTCAACCGCCTGGTGGACTTCAAGCCCGGCACCACCGAAGTGATTCCTGCACTGGCCAAGGCCCTGCCGGAAATCAGCGCCGATGGCCTGACCTACACCTTTCACCTGCGTGACGACATCAAGTTCCACACCACCGACTACTTCAAACCCACGCGCAACATGAATGCCGACGACGTGCTTTGGAGCTTCCAGCGCCAGCTGGACCCGAACCACCCTTGGCATAACAAGTCCGCTGTGGGCTACCCGTACTTTGAAAGCATGGGTTTCAAGGAACTGCTCAAGAGCGTAACGAAGACCGACGACCACACCGTTGTCTTCACCCTGACCCGTCCTGAAGCACCGTTCCTGGCCGACCTGGCCATGGCGTTTTCCTCGATCCACTCCGCCGAATACGCCGACCAGTTGCTCAAGTCCGGCAAGACCGATGACCTGAACGCCAAGCCGATCGGCACCGGCCCGTTCATCTTCACCCGCTACGCCAAGGACGCCCAAGTGCGCTTCAAGGCCAACCCGGATTACTTCCGTGGCAAGCCGCCAGCTGACCCGTTGATCCTGGCCATCACTACCGACAGCAACGTGCGCCTGCAAAAGCTCAAGGCCAACGAATGCCAGATCGCGCTGTATCCCAAGCCCGATGACGTGCCGAGCGCCAAGGCTGATCCAAACCTGAAAGTCGCGGAACTGGCGGCCATGACCACCAGCTACACCGCCATGAACACCACCCACAAGTACATGAGCGACGCGCGGGTGCGTCACGCGATCAACATCGCGTTCGACAAGAAAGGCTACAACGAATCCCTGTATGGCAAAGGCAACGCCATCGACGCCACTGGCCCGTATCCACCGACGCTGCTGGGTTTCAGCGACAAGCTGAAGAACCCACCGCGCGACCTGGACAAGGCCCGCGCCCTGCTCAAGGAAGCCGGCGTACCGGAAGGCACCGAGTTCACCTTGTTCACCCGTAATGGCGGTGGCCCGACCAACCCTAACCCAATGCTCGGCGCCCAGCGCATGCAGGCGGATCTGGCGCAGATTGGCCTGAAGGTCAACATCAGAGTCATGGAATGGGGCGAAATGCTCAAGCGCGCAAAAAACGGCGAGCACGACATGGTGTCGGCTGGCTGGGCAGGCGATAACGGTGACCCGGATAACTTCCTCACGCCAAACCTGAGTTGCGATGCAGCCAAAAACGGCGAAAACTACGCCCGCTGGTGTAACAAAGAGTTTCAAGACTTGATCGATAAGGCACGCGCCATCGAGGAACCCTCGAAACGGGCTGCACTCTACGAACAAGCCATGGACGTTTTCGAGAAGGATCAACCCTGGATTCCCATGGCTTACCCGAAAATGTTCACCGCCATGCGCAAAAACGTCGAAGGCTTTACCCAAAGCCCTCTGACTACAAATAACTTCGCCACCACCCAGGTGAAGTAATAAGAGACGCTCGGCACCGTCGACATTGACGGTGCCGAACCTGCCTAACCGGCTGATTGAGGTACACAACAAGATGTTTAGCTTTATTGCCCGCCGATTGGGGTTATTGATCCCCACGTTTTTCGGCATCACGTTGCTGACGTTTGCGTTGATTCGCATGATCCCCGGCGACCCTGTCGAAGTCATGATGGGCGAACGACGAGTCGACCCAGAGATGCACGCACAGGCAATGGAACGCCTCGGCCTTAACAAGCCGCTGTACGCGCAATATTTTGACTACGTAGGCAAGCTCGCCCAGGGCGACCTCGGTGAATCCCTTCGCACCCGCACCAGCGTGTGGACCGAATTCACCGCCCTCTTCCCCGCGACCCTGGAACTGTCCATGGCCGCCCTGTTGTTCGCCGGTATCCTGGGCCTGTTGGCCGGGGTGATCGCGGCCTTGAAACGAGGATCCCTGTTCGACCATGGGGTGATGGGCATCTCCCTCGCGGGATATTCGATGCCGATTTTCTGGTGGGGCCTGATCCTGATCATGTTCTTCTCGGTAAGCCTGGGCTGGACCCCGGTTTCCGGGCGTATCGACCTGCTCTATGACATCGAGCCACGCACCGGCTTTATGCTGATCGACACCTTGCTGGCTGACGAGCCGGACGCTTTCTGGGATGCCTTGCACCACCTGATCCTGCCGGCCATCGTGCTCGGCACCATCCCGCTGGCGGTGATCGCCCGGATGACCCGTTCATCGATGCTCGAAGTACTGCGCGAAGACTACATCCGCACTGCCAAGGCCAAAGGCCTGTCGCCGGCGCGCGTGGTGTTCGTACACGGCCTGCGTAACGCGCTGATCCCAGTACTCACCGTGGTCGGCCTGCAAGTCGGCACCCTGCTGGCCGGTGCGGTCCTGACCGAAACCATTTTCTCGTGGCCCGGCATCGGCAAATGGCTGATCGAAGCCATTGGCGCGCGAGACTACCCGGTGGTGCAAAACGGCATCCTGCTGATCGCCTGCCTGGTGATCCTGGTGAACTTCGTGGTGGATATCCTCTACGGCTTCGCTAACCCACGCATCCGTCACCAGCGCTGAGATCATGACCATGACCCCATCTACACAAGCGGTAGCAGTCGATCAAAGCCTGCTGTACCCGTCCCCTTACAAAGAATTCTGGCAAGCCTTCTCCAAGAACAAAGGTGCGGTTGCCGGCCTGCTATTCATGACCCTCATCGTGTTTTGCGCGATCTTCGCCCCGTGGGTTGCGCCGCATAACCCCAGCGAGCAATACCGCGATTTCCTGCTGACCCCGCCGTCGTGGCTGGAAGGCGGGCAGATCCAGTTCCTGCTCGGTACCGACGAGCTGGGCCGTGACCTGCTTTCGCGCCTGATCCAGGGTTCGCGCCTGTCCTTGCTGATCGGCTTGTCGTCGGTGGTGATGTCGCTGATTCCAGGCATCCTGCTAGGCCTGTTCGCTGGCTTCTTCCCGCGCCTGCTTGGCCCAACCATCATGCGCTTGATGGACATCATGCTGGCCCTGCCGTCGCTGCTGCTGGCTGTCGCCATTGTCGCGATCCTCGGCCCTGGCCTGATCAACACCGTGATCGCTATCGCCATCGTGTCGTTGCCATCCTATGTGCGTCTGACCCGTGCTGCAGTGATGGGCGAACTGAACCGCGACTACGTGACGGCCGCCCGCCTCGCCGGCGCCGGCCTGCCACGCCTGATGTTCATCACCGTGCTGCCTAACTGCATGGCGCCGCTGATCGTACAGGCCACTTTGAGCTTCTCTTCGGCGATTCTCGATGCCGCGGCCCTGGGCTTCCTTGGCCTTGGCGTACAACCGCCAACCCCTGAGTGGGGCACCATGCTGGCTTCGGCCCGTGACTACATCGAACGCGCCTGGTGGGTCGTGAGCCTGCCGGGTCTGACCATTTTGCTCAGCGTGCTGGCAATCAACTTGATGGGTGACGGCCTGCGCGATGCGCTGGACCCGAAACTCAAGAACGCCGCCTGAGGAGATTCCCATGTCACTGTTAGAAATCAAGAATCTCAATGTGCGCTTCGGCGACAAGACCGCCGTGCCGGTGGTCGATGGCCTCGACATTTGCGTCGACAAAGGCGAAGTACTGGCGATCGTTGGCGAGTCGGGCTCGGGTAAATCCGTGACCATGATGGCGCTGATGGGCCTGATCGAGCACCCCGGAATCGTCACCGCCGACGCGCTGAACTTCGACGGCAAGGACATGCTCAAGCTGAGTAACCGTCAGCGCCGCCAGATCGTCGGCAAAGACCTGGCGATGGTGTTCCAGGACCCGATGACCGCGCTGAACCCCAGCTACACCGTGGGTTTCCAGATTGAAGAAGTGCTGCGCCTGCACCTGAAAATGTCCGGCAGACAAGCACGTAAACGCGCTATCGAGCTGCTCGAAAAAGTTGAAATCCCAGGCGCCGCCAGCCGTATGGATGCCTACCCGCACCAACTGTCCGGCGGTATGAGCCAGCGTGTGGCCATCGCCATGGCGATTGCCGGCGAGCCGAAACTGCTGATCGCCGACGAACCGACCACGGCCTTGGACGTGACCATCCAGGCGCAGATCATGGAGCTGCTGCTGGCCCTGCAGAAAGAGCAGAACATGGGCCTGGTGCTGATCACCCACGACCTCGCCGTGGTGGCCGAAACCGCCCAGCGTGTGTGCGTGATGTACGCCGGCCAAGCCGTGGAAGTCGGCCAGGTGCCGCAGTTGTTCGACATCCCGGCGCACCCGTACAGCGAAGCGCTGCTCAAGGCAATCCCGGAGCACAGCCTGGGCGCCACGCGCCTGGCCACGCTGCCGGGGATTGTTCCCGGTCGTTATGACCGGCCGCAGGGTTGCCTGTTGTCGCCGCGCTGCCCGTATGTGCAGGAATCCTGCCGTGCCCAGCGGCCAGGCCTTGACCCGAAAAGCAACAGCCTTGCGCGCTGCTTCTACCCCTTGAACCAGGAGGTGGCGTAATGGCCGTCGTTCTTACCGCCCGCGACCTGACCCGTCACTACGAAGTGTCCCGTGGCCTGTTCAAGGGCCACGCGCTGGTACGCGCGCTTAATGGTGTGTCGTTTGAGCTGGAAGCCGGCAAGACCCTGGCGGTCGTTGGCGAATCCGGTTGCGGCAAATCCACCCTGGCCCGCGCCCTGACGCTGATTGAAGAACCGTCGTCAGGCTCGCTGAAAATCGCCGGCCAGGAAGTCGCCGGCGCCAACAAGGCCCAGCGCAAGCAATTACGCAAAGACGTGCAGATGGTGTTCCAGAGCCCGTACGCGTCGTTGAACCCGCGCCAGAAAGTCGGTGATCAACTCGGCGAGCCGCTGCTGATCAACACTAATCTGTCCGCCGCTGAACGCCGCGAGAAAGTCCAGGCGATGATGAAGCAAGTGGGCCTGCGCCCTGAGCACTATCAGCGCTACCCGCACATGTTCTCCGGTGGCCAGCGTCAGCGCATCGCATTGGCCCGCGCCATGATGCTGCAACCCAAAGTGCTGGTGGCGGATGAACCGACCTCGGCGCTGGACGTGTCGATCCAGGCCCAGGTGCTCAACCTGTTCATGGACCTGCAGCAGGAATTCAACACCGCCTACGTGTTCATCTCCCACAACCTGGCGGTGGTGCAACACGTCGCCGACGACGTGATGGTGATGTACCTCGGCCGCCCGGTGGAAGTCGGCCCCAAGGACGACATCTACGCCCGCCCTCTGCACCCGTACACCCAGGCGCTGCTGTCGGCCACCCCGACCATCCACCCGGACCCGAACAAGCCGAAGATCAAAATCGTCGGCGAACTGCCCAACCCGCTGAACCCGCCACCTGGCTGCGCGTTCCACAAGCGCTGCCCGTATGCGACCACGCGGTGCAGCAGCGAGGAGCCGCAGTTGCGTGCCTTGGATAACCGTCAGGTGGCTTGCCACTATGCGGAGCAGTTTGTGGCCTGACCGATAAAAGATGCCTTGGGGGTCAACCCAGGGCATTAAGTGTGTTCTACAAGCCCTTCCCATCAGGTTGCGCATCAGCCTGTTGGGAGGGGTTTTTTTCGGCTTATCACCGAGTGCTTTCTGTTAACAAACCCCATTAAGTATTCGAAAGCAATCTAATCACCTGTGAGTTCTCACAGTAGCCAGCACGACCTGTTTAACCTTTCATGAGCGCACGACCTTTATCCAACGGAAGGGTATGTACTCATGACAACTTTTACGGTTTTTTTCTGCGGCACCGGCTCAACTAAATTTGATGATAGCAACGCCAATTATTGGAATGGCGAACTCATTTCTACCTTGGCGCAAAATACCCAAAGCCTCAGTAAGGAGTTTGCCGAATGGATCGTCATTGACGGCCCCGGCAGCGGAAACTTGCAAGCAGACGAGATGTTCACTGCGTCAGGTAACTACCTTCAGCTGAAGGGAACAGCCCTGGGTTCCGGTTGGGAAGAAAATGTGGCACACGCTGTCAACATCATGAAGGGAACGGTTTTGTGGCAGCGCTTAAAACTGACCGAGGAAAACTACAACCAACTGCAGAACGCCGGCGTCCCCATTGAAGAAGTCAACGTCACAGGCAGTTGGTATTGGCGCACGTACGATTACGGTACGCGCAAAGTGACGCAGCAACAGCTGCAACAACAAATCATCAAGACCTTTCGAAAAGACGGCATTATTCCGACCCAAGTGAATCTGGTCGGTTGGAGCCGCGGCGGGATCAGCTGCCATATGCTGGCCAATGCCATGCTGAATGACAGCGCCTTAAAAAATGTGCCTGTCAACATTTTTGCTGTGGACCCTGTTCCCGGGCTGCTGAACTTCCAGGACAGCAGGGTAAGACTCGGTAGCAACGTCAAAGAGTATGTGGCGTTTTACGCCAGAGATGAGCGCTCCCTGGGGTTCGCCTGTGTTGTTCCAGAATGTGATAAAACTACCCAGGTTCATATTTACCCCATGCCCGGCCGCCATGCGACTTTAGTGGGTAATGCTGCCGCCAATGGGAACGAAGGTGCAAAGGTTTATGCAGAACCCGGCCAGCTTGTTCGCCACTTTGCGGAAACATGCCTGACGCGCTGGGGCGTTCGCTTGGAAAAGAAACTCAACCTCACGCCCGAGCAGATAGAAGAACGGCTCGCAACGATCAAAAATGATCTGGGCGGCTATATGAAAATGCGCAGTACCGTTTACACCACCTCGACCCAAACTGCAGGTGAGCGGAGTATTACAAAGGGCAGTAAGGATATTAAGTTTACTGCCGCAAAGGGCGCCGACTATATCCCAGAGCCAGGGCTTTCAATTGAACACATCCTGAGCAACGACCATTTCAAAGAAATCGGTTGATTCACGCGTGGGGTGAGTTTGGTTGTCGAAAGCCCTTCCGATCAGGTGGCGCATAACCCTGGCGGGAAGGGCTTTTTTCTACGGCGACTCAGGTATCGCTGTCACCTTGCGTGTCATCGTCGTCTGGCGGGACTTGCTGGTCGTCATCGTCCTTGGAGCCACCCTGATCTTCGTCACCCGCTTCGGATTCAGACTTGGCCAACTGCAACCCTTTCCCCTGCGTCGTCTGCACCGCCGAAAAGCCCGCCTGGCTGCCCTGCGCCGGGTTATGCGCCCAGGCCGTCGACATCCCCAACGACAACAGCACCAACACCTTTAGCAACAGCACAACTCGTTGAAAAATACTCATGGTCGATTTCCGTCCAGTCAGTAGATGAATCCTGCACGACAGCTGTTTACCGTCGCCCAGTAAGAAGCTAGTCCCAATGCCCGGTTTGCGCCAGGCTTCAGGTGTCGCCGTCATCGTAGGTTTCGCTGTCTTCACCTTCGTTGTAGGGGTTTTCTGCGTCCTCCTTGGGAGCAGGTTGGGCTTGTGGTTGCCAACTGCCGGAATTGACCTCGTTCTGCTTTTTCTTGGTGACTGGGCCCGTGTCTTTCCACTGGGGCGTTCCCGCATCCGCAAATAGCAGGCCGGAGACCGGCACTGGGGTGTGCGCCCAGGCGTTGGCTACGCCCAAGGTTGCCAGCAGCACCAGTTGGGTAGCACGTTGAATTCTCGGCACGACGGCCTCCTTTTCAGTCGATGGGTGAACTGTTTCAGGCCCCTTTATCAACCTAGTCGCGCATCAGGGTTTTCGCAATTGAGGCCATGCGCCACCCGGCCTGCCGTAAAGGTTACGCACACAACCATTTCCATCCCACCCGTAGGACGATTCTGAAAGTTTTAACTATTCAACGAGTTTATTGCATCTAGCGAACACCCATCACTAAAGTCTTAGCTCCACGAACTCCTATCGAGAAAAACAAAGTGAAGCCTATCCTTGTCGCCTGTGCACTCATCGCCGTCTTTGTGAATACCACCGCCTGCGGAGGCCTCTACAACACGATTTACAATGACAACTGGGACTATTCCGATCGAAATAAAGATGGACAACTTTCAAGACAGGAATGGAACTTATATATGGATGACCGCTACGTTAAAACAGCAACCGAATTGGGTTACTCGAACAAGTCAGAATTTGATGACGTTGCCTTTAAGGCTGCAGACAAAGATGCTAACGGCTTTATCTCACGCCCCGAATACGACCGTTTTATCAATGAGGCAAAGACCGACAGTTACTTTCCAACTAAACGATAGTCAGTTGAATGCCAGCCTGAGTCGTTTGCGTAGTTGTCGCTGATACGAAACACTCCAAGACGGGCCATACGTAGCGTATGGCCCGCATCGGTTTTTAGTGATGCTCGCGGGTCGCGCGGAATTTCACATCCGGCCAGCGCTCTTCCATCAACGCCAGGTTCACCCGCGTCGGCGCCAAGTAGGTCAGGTGACCACCGCCGTCGATCGCAAGGTTTTCCACAGCCTTGTTGGAGAACTCTTCCAACTTCTTCTTATCACTGCAATCGATCCAGCGCGCGGAGTACACGGTGATCGGCTCGTAAGAGCATTCGACCTTGTATTCCTCTTTCAAACGGCTGGCGACCACATCGAACTGCAGCACACCGACGGCGCCGAGGATGATGTCGTTGCTGCGCTCGGGGAAGAACACCTGGGTGGCGCCCTCTTCCGCCAACTGCTGCAAGCCTTGGCGCAGTTGCTTGGATTTGAGCGGGTCACGCAGGCGTACGCGGCGGAACAGTTCCGGGGCGAAGTGCGGGATACCAGTGAAGCCCAGCGCTTCGCCTTCGGTGAAGGTGTCGCCGATCTGGATGGTGCCGTGGTTGTGCAAGCCGATGATGTCGCCGGCAAACGCCTCTTCCAGTTGCTCGCGCTCGGAGGAGAAGAACGTCAGGGCGTCGCCGATGCGCACGTCCTTGCCGGTGCGCACGTGGCGCATCTTCATACCTTTTTCGTATTTGCCCGAGCAGATACGCATGAAGGCGATACGGTCGCGGTGCTTGGGGTCCATGTTCGCCTGGATCTTGAACACGAAGCCGGTGAATTTCTCTTCGACCGGTTCCACGGTGCGCTCGTTGGCAACCCGGGCCAGAGGCTTGGGGGCCCAGTTCACGACGGCATCCAGCACGTGGTCGACACCGAAGTTGCCCAGTGCGGTACCGAAAAACACCGGCGTCAGTTGGCCGTCGAGGAACTCTTGCTGGTTGAACTCGTGGCAGGCGCCCTGCACCAGTTCCAGCTGGTCGACGAAGCGGTCGTACTCGTCACCCAGGTGGTCGCGGGCTTCGTCGGAGTCGAGTTTCTCGATGATCTTGACGTCGGTGCGCTCGTGACCGTGGCCGGCGGTGTAGACAATGATGTAGTCGTCAGCCAGGTGGTAGACACCCTTGAAGTCGCGGTAGCAACCAATCGGCCAAGTGATCGGCGCGGCCTTGATCTTCAGGACCGCTTCGATCTCATCGAGCAACTCGATCGGGTCGCGGATATCGCGGTCGAGTTTGTTGATAAAGCTGACGATGGGCGTGTCGCGCAGGCGGCAAACGTCCATCAGCGCGATGGTACGTGGCTCAACGCCCTTACCGCCGTCGAGGACCATCAAGGCCGAGTCCACTGCAGTCAGGGTGCGGTAGGTGTCTTCGGAGAAGTCTTCGTGGCCCGGGGTGTCGAGCAGGTTGACCATGTGGTCGCGATACGGAAACTGCATGACCGACGTGGTAATGGAAATACCCCGTTGTTTTTCCATTTCCATCCAGTCGGAGGTGGCATGGCGGTCGGATTTGCGGGATTTCACCGTGCCGGCCACCGCGATTGCCTTGCCCATCAGCAGGAGCTTCTCGGTGATGGTGGTTTTACCGGCATCGGGGTGGGAAATAATGGCGAAAGTGCGGCGTTTCGCGACTTCGGCGGCCTGGTGGGTCATGGGAAATCGCCTGGCAGGTGAGTCAAAAAAGGGCGGCGAGTATAGCGCAAACCCAGGGAGCCGGACCACCGTTCAGCCCATTGAGGGTGGCTAAATGCAGCCAAGTGTGGAACCTTTTAAAAGGTAGAGACGTCCACTCCCCTGCTATCGCACTCGGAACAGGGGCTGATAAATCAGCAAGTTAGCCTGACGAGGCTGCGCTCATGGCTTGACCTCATGCCGTCTTACCGGCATTGGCGAGCTGCTTTTCGCGACCACATTTAGAGGCAGCCAGCAATGGCATGCCACGAAGAAATGTGTTCGCCGACAAAAGAAAAAAGGAGTCCGCCTGTGGCTATTCGCTATGGCAAAGGGCTGATAGGTGGAGCGGTTGTCGTCGCTCTCCTGGCCCTGCTGGTCCACTGGATCGGCATCAACACGATCGAACTGTACCGCGACGATTTGTTGTTTTACCTGCAAGCACACCTGATCCTCGTTTTTGTCTCCATGCTGGCAGCCCTCGTTGTAGGGATCCCCGCCGGTATCCTGCTCAGCCGACCGAACATGGTCGGGCGCGCAGAACGCTTCATGCAGATCTTCAACATCGGCAACACCGTCCCTCCCCTGGCCGTACTGGCCATCGCCCTCGGCGTCCTCGGCATCGGCAGTGGCCCGGCCATCTTCGCGTTGTTCCTCGCCTCGTTGCTGCCCATTGTGCGCAACACCTACGAAGGCCTCAAAAACGTTCAAGGCTCGCTGAAAGAAGCCGCCACCGGCATCGGCATGACGCCGCGCCAGGTGCTGTTTCGCGTGGAGTTGCCCAACGCCGTGCCGATCATCATCGGCGGTGTGCGCGTGGCCCTGGCGATCAACGTCGGCACCGCACCGCTGGCGTTCCTGATCGGCGCCAACAGCCTGGGCAGCCTGATTTTCCCCGGCATCGCCTTGAACAATCAGCCGCAATTGCTGCTCGGCGCCGCGTGCACCGCGTTGCTGGCATTGCTGCTCGACGGTCTGGTGACCATGGCCAGCCGCCTCTGGCTGGAACGCGGGTTGCGTCCGTCTTAAGGCTTGGCAAAGGAAATCACATGAAAAAACTGACGTTGATATTAAGCTGCGTCCTGCTGTTTGCAGGCATTGCGCAAGCCGCCGAAAAACCGGTCATCCGCATCGGCGCCCGGGTGTTCACCGAACAGACCCTGCTTGCAGAAATCACCGCCCAGTACCTGCGCACCAAGGGTTACGACACCCGTGTGACCGGCGGCCTGGGCAGTAACCTGGCACGCAGTGCCCAGGAAAGCGGGCAACTGGATATGCTCTGGGAATACACCGGGGTGTCGCTGGTGAATTACAACCATGTAGACGAGAAGCTCGACAACGAGCAGTCCTACGCACGGGTGAAAGAACTCGACGCAAAGAAAGGCCTGGTCTGGCTGTCGCCGTCGAAATTCAGCAACACCTACGCATTGGCGCTGCCAGAAAACGTGGCCAAGGAATTCCCGCAGATCAACAGTATCAGCGACCTGACCCAAGCCCTGGCAGAAAAAAACACAGGCACGCGCCTGGTGGCCCTGGACACCGAGTTCGCCAACCGTTCCGACGGCATGGCCGGCATGGTCAAGCTGTATGACATGAACCTCACGCGCAAAAACACCCGGCAGATGGACGCCGGCTTGGTCTACACCGCGCTGCGTAATGGCCAGGTGTTTGCCGGTCTGGTCTACACCACCGACGGTCGCCTGGATGCCTTCAAGTTGAAGCTGCTGGATGACGACAAGCACTACTTCCCGGACTACACCGCCGCACCGGTAGTGCGCCAGGTTTATCTGGACGCCCACCCGCAGCTGGAAGCTGACCTCAAACCTCTTGCCGCGCTGTTCGACGACGCAACCATGCGCCAACTGAACGCACGGGTCGACGTCGACCACGAAAGCCCGTCCGCTGTCGCTGCAGATTTCCTGCGCCAACATCCGATCAATCAATAAGAGGAGAAGACATGGAATTCCTGAACGCCTTTTCCCATCTTGATTGGGCACTTGTCCTGCATCTGACCTGGCAGCACATCACGTTGGTCGGCATTGCCGTCATCCTGGCAATCGTCGTCGGCGTACCGCTCGGCGTGCTGATGACGCGCTTCCCGACCCTGGCCGGCCCGCTGCAAGCCAGCGCCACGGTACTGCTGACGGTGCCGTCCATCGCCCTGTTCGGCCTGCTGCTGCCGTTCTACTCCAAGTTCGGCCAGGGCCTGGGCCCGATGCCGGCGATTACTGCGGTATTCCTCTATTCCCTGCTGCCGATCATGCGTAACACCTACTTGGCGTTGACCGGGGTTGATCCGGGTATTCGCGAAGCCGCGCGGGGTATCGGCATGACCTTCGGCCAGCGCCTGCGCATGGTCGAACTGCCCATCGCCGTGCCGGTGATCCTCGCCGGTGTGCGCACCGCCGTGGTGATGAACATTGGTGTGATGACCATCGCCGCCACCATCGGCGCCGGTGGCCTGGGTGTACTTATTCTGGCTTCCATCAGCCGCAGCGACATGTCGATGCTGATCGTTGGCGCCGTACTGGTCAGTCTTCTGGCCATCTTCGCCGACCTGCTTCTGCAATGGCTGCAACGCTCGCTGACTCCAAAAGGACTGCTCAAATGATCGAACTTCAAAACCTGACCAAGACTTTTCAAAGCAACGGCAAAACAGTCTCTGCCGTGAACGACGTAAGCCTGACCGTCAACGAAGGCGAAATTTGCGTATTCCTCGGCCCGTCGGGTTGCGGCAAGAGCACCACGCTGAAAATGATCAACCGCCTGATCAAGCCCACCTCGGGCAAGATCCTGATCAACGGCGAAGACACCACCGACCTCGACGAAGTGACCCTGCGCCGCAACATCGGTTATGTGATCCAGCAGATCGGCCTGTTCCCGAACATGACCATCGAGGAAAACATCGTGGTCGTGCCAAAGCTGCTCGGCTGGGACAAGCAGAAATGCCACGACCGCGCCCGCGAGTTGATGAGCATGATCAAGTTGGAGCCCAAGCAGTACCTGCATCGCTACCCGCGTGAACTGTCGGGCGGCCAGCAACAGCGTATCGGTGTGATCCGCGCGCTGGCGGCCGATGCGCCACTGCTATTGATGGACGAACCGTTCGGCGCGGTCGACCCGATCAACCGCGAGATGATCCAGAACGAGTTCTTCGAGATGCAGCGCGCGCTGAACAAGACCGTGATCATGGTCAGCCACGACATCGACGAAGCGATCAAGCTGGGTGACAAGATTGCGATCTTCCGTGCCGGCAAGCTGCTGCAGATCGACCACCCGGACACCTTGCTGGCGCATCCGGCTGATGAGTTCGTGAGCAGCTTCGTCGGTCAGGACAGCACCCTCAAGCGCCTGCTGCTGGTGAAAGCCGAAGACGCGGCGGACAACGCGCCGTCGGTGAGCCCGGAAACCCCGGTGGCCGAGGCGCTGGAGCTGATGGACGAAACCGACCGTCGCTACGTGGTGGTCACCTGCGCCGAGAACAAAGCGCTGGGTTATGTACGACGTCGCGACCTGCACCGCCAGACCGGTACCTGCGGCCAGTACCTGCGCGAATTCAACGCCACGGCGGCGTATGACGAGCATTTGCGCATCCTGTTGTCGCGCATGTACGAGTTCAACCGTTCGTGGTTGCCGGTGATGGATGCGGAGCGGGTGTTCCTGGGTGAAGTGACTCAGGAGTCGATTGCTGAGTACCTGAGTTCTGGTAAGTCGCGTGGCGGTAAGACCAGCATTGTTTCGCCCGCCGAGACAGCGTTGGCCTGATAGACCGCTATCGCGGGCAAGCCCGGCTCCCACAGGGAAATGCATTCCAACAGATGAATGCAATTCAAATGTGGCAGCTGGCTTGCCTGCGATGAAGGCACCGCAAATCCTCCTGATTTACCCCATCCGGGGAACATCAATCCGTCACACCTGTCGGTTACATAAGTAGCTGCACGAGGTCGCGCGACGAACGCGTGCAAAAACGCGACATTTTTAGTTGATCTATAGCCCCTCACGTCCTAAAGTTCGCGCCGAACGTCCATGCTGGAAACGATCCATCCGGCTCAAGTACTGACGACGAGACAGCAAGGCCAAGGGCAGCGTTTATTCCCATGGCCTTTTTGCTTTCGGCGACATGCCTTGGGAAGTAGGCGAACCAAAGTGGGGATACGGAGGACGTTCATTTGCACCCATTGCTAATTTTAGTTTGCCCTTAGGAGTCCCCAGCATGTCGATCAACGTCGAAGATTATTTCGCGCGCGCCACTTTTGACAAAATGAAGGCGTTCGCCGACAAGCAAGAAACCCCGTTCGTGGTGATCGACACCGCGATGATCAGCCAGGCCTACGATGACCTGCGCGCCGGTTTCGAATTCGCCAAAGTCTATTACGCGGTCAAGGCCAACCCGGCCGTCGAGATCATCGACCTGTTGAAAGACAAGGGGTCGAGCTTCGACATCGCCTCGATCTACGAGCTGGACAAGGTCATGGACCGTGGCGTCAGCGCCGACCGTATCAGCTACGGCAACACCATCAAGAAATCCAAAGACATTCGCTACTTCTTTGATAAGGGCGTGCGCCTGTTCTCCACCGACTCCGAAGCCGACCTGCGCAACATCGCCAAGGCCGCGCCGGGTTCGAAAGTTTATGTGCGTATCCTCACCGAAGGCTCGACCACGGCTGACTGGCCTCTGTCGCGCAAATTCGGCTGCCAGACCGACATGGCCATGGACCTGCTGATCCTGGCCCGCGACCTGGGCCTGGTGCCTTACGGCATTTCGTTCCACGTCGGCTCGCAACAGCGCGACATCAGCGTGTGGGACGCAGCCATCGCCAAGGTCAAAGTGATCTTCGAACGCCTGAAAGAAGAAGACGGCATTCATCTGAAGCTGATCAACATGGGCGGCGGCTTCCCGGCCAACTACATCACCCGTACCAACAGCCTGGAAACCTACGCCGAAGAAATCATCCGCTTCCTCAAGGAAGATTTCGGCGACGACCTGCCGGAAATCATCCTGGAACCAGGCCGTTCGTTGATCGCCAACGCCGGTATCCTGGTCAGTGAAGTGGTATTGGTGGCGCGTAAATCGCGCACTGCCGTCGAGCGTTGGGTGTACACCGATGTGGGCAAATTCTCCGGCCTGATCGAAACCATGGACGAAGCCATCAAGTTCCCGATCTGGACCGAGAAGAAAGGCGAGATGGAAGAAGTGGTCATCGCCGGCCCGACCTGCGACAGCGCCGATATCATGTACGAAAACTACAAGTACGGCCTGCCGCTGAACCTGGCAATTGGTGACCGGATGTACTGGTTGTCGACCGGTGCGTACACCACCAGCTACAGCGCGGTTGAGTTCAACGGGTTCCCGCCGTTGAAGTCTTACTACGTGTAAGCACTTCGCACACAAAAAACCCATGACATGTCATGGGTTTTTTTATGGATGCCTACTATTAACGGTCTTAGCGGACGTGCCACAAGCGCAGAATATAGAGTGTTGATGTTTGAATTTCGTACCGCATTTCGTAGGGGCCGACCAATAGTGTTCTTACGTCTCGCGGCTCGAACTCTTCAACTCGTTCACCTATGCGCGGATGACTCAATAAGCTCGTAGGTGCCCGGGAAAGTGACTGCACTGTGCACGCCGCCGCGATCCGATTTCGAGGGCTTGCTTAACAAGCAAGCCACGCGGACGATCCATTCGCGCCGCCATCTGATCGACTTTTTGCGCCAAGGCCGTGGGGACGTGAGCTGTCAGTACTTTAGTGTCGGCGCCCATGCATCCTATATTCGCAACATCGCGAAATTTCTGATTAAAATTGAATCAGCCTCAATCATGGTGATTTAGGCTTGTGCAGCAACCTCTGCGCGAGGACGTTCATCGCTTAATAGAATTGCTCGATGCTCAAAATCCTTCGCCAAGCACCTGATCTCAGGCTGCACTGCATTCAATAGCGCGATATGCGCCACCCGCAAAAACTTCAAATTGCCGCCCACCAACGCCTTGCGCAACCATGCCAACGCCTCTTCGACCTGGCCTCTATCGGCCAACACTGCCGCATAACTGAACTGCCCGCGAAAATCCCCGCCTTCGGCTGAGCGGCGATACCACTCGACAGCCGCCTCCAGATCCCTTGGGCAATACTCGCCATCTTCCAGATAACGCCCCAACAGGTTCATCGACTTGGCGTGGCCCTGCTCTGCGGCCAGCCGATAAAACCCCAGCGCTTGCGGTGGGTCTTGCGCGACACCACGACCGGTGGCCAGCAGGTTGGCGTAGTTGTACTGGCCCCAATCCAACCCGGCCTCTGCCGCCAGGCGGTACTCGCGCACCGCCGCTGCTTCATCGACGGCGCAACCCCAACCATGCTCCAGGCAACGCCCGGCCATGTTGCGTGCCATCAAGTGCCCGCCATTGGCCGCGATCTGGAACCAGCGCAGCGCCAGCGCTTCATCGCGTGCGATGCCGCGCCCTTCCAGCAGGATTTGCCCCAGCAATGCCTGAGCGTCGACCACGCCCTCTCTCGCCGCCATCAGAATCGCCTGGGCCGCACGCACCGGGGAGTCGTCGAGCATGCTTTGCAGTTGCTCAACATTGAGCACTTCTTCACGGCGCACTAAAAAGCCCATCTCAGACCTCGACCCAGCGGCGCAACAAGTTGTGGTAGGTGCCGGTGAGCTGGATCAGCGCCGGGTGGTCAGGGACATCGCGGGTCAGTTGCTGAATCGCGCCGTCCATCTCGAACAGCAAAGTGCGCTGGCTGTCTTCACGTACCAGGCTTTGGGTCCAGAAGAACGAGGCGTAACGCGCGCCACGGGTCACGGCGTTGACTCTGTGCAGGCTGGAGCCGGGGTACAGCACCATGTCGCCGGCCGGCAGTTTGACCCGCTGCAGGCCGAAGGTGTCCTGGATCTCGAGTTCGCCACCGTCGTATTCATCCGGGTCGCTGAAGAACAGCGTCGACGACAGGTCTGTTCGCACGCGCTCGTGACTGCCCCGCGCCTGGCGTACAGCGTTGTCGATATGGAAATCGAAACTGCCGCCCGCTGTGTAGCAATTGAGCAAAGGTGGGAAGACCTTGTGCGGTAACGCCGCTGACATAAACAGCGGGGTTTTCCACAAGCGCTCCAGCATCGCCGCGCCGATTTCCTTGGCCAAAGGGTGCCCTTCAGGCAATTGCAGGTTGTGTTTGGCTTTGGCGGATTGGTGCCCGGCGGTGATTTTACCGTCGGCCCACTCGGTGTTTTCCAGGGCTTGGCGAATGCGCAGCACCTCCTCGCGAGAGAACAGGCCGGGAATGTGCAGCAGCATGGGGCAGTACCTGAATGCAGAGAGGTGCCAATGGTATTGATTCTTATCCGCCCTGTAAAACGCGCGAGACGAACGAGTTGGTAAAAACCGTAAGCAAAAAGTGTAAAGAATGTAAATTCAGTGCGAATAGTAATGTATCGCAATTGATAGAAACTCTTATTGATCCTATATTCCGCGGCCTCACAACCTTGGGGAAGGGACACGTCGATGTCGCGCACAATGCTAAAAACACCTGCCAGTTCACCACGTATGTTGGCTTCGGCCATCGGCGTCGCGCTCAGCGCCAGCTCTGCCGCCCACTTGGCGCAAGCAGCGCAAAACACTGAACAAAAAGGCGAGCGCAACAGCATCTCCCTCGGTGCCACGAGCATTACCGGCCAGGAACAGGACAACACCTCCTACCAGGTGGAAAAAGCCTCATCGCAGAAGTACACCGCGCCACTGGTGGACACCCCGCGCTCGGTAACCGTGGTGCCGCAACAAGTGCTCAAGGACACCGCCGCCACCTCGTTGCAGGATGCCTTGCGCACCGTACCGGGGATTACTTTCGGCGCCGGTGAAGGCGGTAACCCACAGGGCGACCGTCCATTTATCCGTGGCTTTGACGCCCAGGGCGACACCTACCTGGACGGCGTACGCGACACCGGCGGCCAAAGCCGCGAGATCTTCGACATCGAATCGATTGAAGTCAGCAAAGGCCCGAACTCCTCGTTCGGCGGCCGCGGTTCGGCCGGCGGCAGCCTCAACCTGGTGAGCAAAACCCCACAAGCGCGCGACTTCACCAACGGCGGCTTCACCTACGGCTCCGACCAGACCCGTCGCTACGTGCTCGACGTGAACCGCCAGTTCCTCGACAACGCCGCGTTCCGTCTGAACCTGATGAGCCACGAGCAGAATGTGGCGGGTCGCGACACGATCAACTATGACCGCTGGGGCGTGGCGCCCTCGCTGACCTTCGGCCTGGGCACACCGACCCGCGTCAACCTCAGCTACTACCACATGGAAAGCGACGATCTGCCAGATTCGGGGATCCCCTACGGCTACGGCTCGCCGACCGCCACCGCCCACGTGCATGACAAACCCAATGACGGCGGCGACAGCAACAACTTCTACGGGCTCAAGAGCCGCGACTTCCGCAAGACCCGCGCCGATATCAGCACCGTCTCCATCGAGCACGACCTGAACGACAACATGACGCTGAAAAACACCCTGCGCCATGGCAGCACCGGCCAGGACTATGTCCTCACCCAACCGGACGACAGCAAGCTCAACGTCAACAAGTTCGGCACTGTATGGCGCCGCGCCAACAGCCGCGTGTCCACCACCACAACCACCACCAACCAGACCGACCTGTTCGGCAGTTTCCAGGCGCTGGGCTTCAAGAACACCTACTCCACCGGCCTGGAGTTCACCGGCGAAGAAACCCGCGTGAGCAGCTACACCGTGAGCCCGAACGCCAACCCGACCTGCACCATGGCCAAAGGGAGCCTGGGCGGCCAGTGCACATCGTTGAGCAACCCGACACCAGACGACGCCTGGACCGGCAGCGTCGCACGTAATTACTACGGCACCAACACCAAAGCCGTCAGCCGCGCCGCCTATGTATTCGACACCATTGAGCTCGACCCGAAATGGCTGCTGAACGTCGGCTTGCGCTACGACACCTTCGACACCGAAGCCAGCACCAATGCCGCCGCCGGGCGCAGCAAAATCAAGGAAGACAGCCAGTTCTTCAATTGGCAGGCCGGCCTGGTCTGGAAGCCGATGGAAAACGGCAGCATCTACGCCTCGTACGCCACCTCGGCTACACCGCCCGGCGGCCTGGTGGGCGAAGGCTCCGACGGCAATCCACTGACTGCTGGTGCCGCCAGCAGCGATTTGCAGCCGGAAGAAACCGTCAACTATGAACTGGGCACCAAGTGGGACCTGTTCCACGATCGCCTGTCGCTGACCGCCGCTGTGTTTCGCACCGAGAAGAAAAACACGCGCATCCTAGTCGACGCCTTCACCTACCAGAACGCCGGTGAGTCGCAGGTCGATGGCCTGGAATTGTCCGCCAGCGGCAAAATCACCGATCAATGGCAAGTGTTCGCCGGCTACAGCTACCTCGACAGCGAACTGGTCAGCGCCGGTCTCAATGGGCGTAACGGCGTAGTCAGCAAAGGTTCGAACAAAGGTAACCAGATGCCGAATACGCCGAAGAACACCTTCAGCCTGTGGACAACTTACGACATCACGTCGAAGCTGACCATCGGTGGCGGTGCGTTCTATGTCGACGACGTGTATGGCGATGTAGGCAACACCGTGTACGTGCCGTCCTACACCCGCTACGACGCCATGGCCAGCTACAAACTGACCAAGAACGTCGACCTGCAATTGAACGTGCAGAACCTCACCGACAAGACCTATTACGACAAGGCCTTCTCGACACACTTCGCCAACCAGGCCGCCGGTCGTACGGCGCTGTTGACCACCAGTTTCCACTTCTAAACAGGGCACTCCTTCAGCCCAAAGCCCCACGCATCGGATGCGCGGGGCTTTTGCGTGTAAAACAGAATTTTTCTCGTTAACCCACGGCATAATGCGCGCCGTGACCTAACTATCCAGCTCAGCGAGGCCGTCAGACGTGTTGAAGAAAACCCTGTTCCAGTTGCACTGGTTCTTCGGCATTACCGCCGGGCTGGTGTTGGCGTTGATGGGGATCACCGGGGCTGCGGTCTCGTTTCAGGATGAGATTCTGCGCGCGCTCAACCCCACGGTATTGAGCGTGCAAAAACGCGAAGCCGGTGTGCTGCCGCCCGCCGAACTGGTGCGCAAGCTCGAAGCCACCGAAGGTAAAACCGTATCGATGCTGTGGGTGGAAAACGAAAGCGGCAACGCCGCGCGCGTGTTCTTCACCCCGCCGCCGGGCGAGCGCCGTGGTCAGATGCGCTACTTCGACCCGTACACCGGCGACTACATGGGCGACGCCGTCGGCCAGGATGTGTTCGATTTCATCTTGCAGCTGCACCGCTTCCTGGCCGCTGGCGACACCGGCCGGCAAATCACCGGCGCCTGCACGCTGATCCTGGTGTTCTTCTGCCTCTCGGGCCTGTACCTGCGCTGGCCGCGCCAAGTGGCCAGCTGGCGTGCCTGGCTGACGCTGGACTGGCGCAAAAAGGGCCGCAGTTTCAACTGGGACCTGCACTCGGTGTTCGGCACCTGGTGCCTGCTGTTTTATCTGTTTGCCGCACTGACCGGCTTGTATTGGTCCTATGACTGGTACAACCAGGGCGTGACCAAACTGCTCTCCGACGCCCCGCATAATGAGCGCATGCGCAAACGCGGCCCGCCGCCCGCAGGCCCGGCGCCGGTGGCCGACTACGCTGCGATCTGGAGCAGCATCTACGCTAACGCCGGCCCTGGTTTGAGCGCTTACAACATCCGTATGCCGGCCGTCGCCGGGCCGCCGGCCATCGTCTATTACCTGCTCAAAACATCGCCCCATGACCGCGCGCAGAACCAGATCAACCTCGACCCGGCCACCGGCGAGGTCAAGTCTCACGACCGCTACGCCAGCAAAAGCTTCAAGTCGCAATTGCTCACCAGCGTTTACGCGCTGCACACCGGCAGTTACTTCGGCTTGCTAGGCCGCATCATCCTCACCGTCAGTGCGCTGTGCATGCCGCTGTTCTTTATTACCGGCTGGCTGCTGTACCTCGACCGGCGCCGCAAAAAACGCCATGTGCGCGATGCGCGCAAAGGCCTCGGCGCCAACCACAGCGATGCCCCGGCGTGGCTGATCGGCTTTGCCAGCCAGAGCGGCTTCGCCGAACAGCTGGCGTGGCAGACGGCTGGGCAATTGCAGGCCGCCGGCCTGCCGGTGAAGGTGCAGCCCTTGAGCAACGTCAGCCAGGACGACCTGCGCCAGTCAGAAAATGCACTGTTCGTGGTCAGCACCTTTGGCGACGGCGAAGCCCCCGACAGCGCCCGTGGTTTTGAGCGCAGCGTGCTCGGCCAGGAGCTGTCGCTCAAAGGCCTGAACTATTCGGTACTGGCCCTGGGTGATCGCCAGTACCAACACTTCTGCGGTTTTGCCCGGCGCCTGCACTTCTGGCTGACCAACCAGGGCGGCAACCCGCTGTTCGCCCCAGTGGAAGTCGACAGCGGTGACACCGAGGCCTTGCAGACCTGGCAACAGCAACTCGGCCAGATCACCGGTCACGCGCCGGCAGCAGCCTGGCAGCCCGCCCAGTACGAAAACTGGACCCTGAGCCAGCGCACCCTGCTCAACCGCGACAGCGTCGGCTCGGCCATCTACCTGCTGGGCCTCACACCGCCCTCGCCACACAGCTGGTTGGCCGGTGACTTGGTGGAAATCCTGCCACGCAATTGCACATGGGCCATCGAGCACTTTCTCGCAGGCCTGGGCCTGGCCGGCAGCGACGGCGTGCTGATCGATGGCCTGGCGCAAACCCTCAACCAGGCACTGGCAACCCGCCAACTGCCGGACAACCGCGCGCACTTGGTCGGCCTGCATGCCCAGGCACTGGTGAACGCATTGGTGCCGCTGGGCATGCGCGAATACTCCATCGCCTCGATTGCCGCTGACGGTGTGCTGGAGCTGATCGTACGCCAGGAACGTCACCCCGACGGCAGCCTAGGCCTGGGTTCCGGCTGGCTGACCGAACACGCCGCCCTCGGTTCCAGCATCAGCCTGCGCCTGCGTCGCAACAGTGGCTTCCACCTGCCGGACGCGCCGGTACCGCTGATCTTGCTGGGCAACGGCACCGGCCTAGCCGGCCTGCGCAGCTTGCTCAAGGCGCGCATTGCCGATGGCCAGCAGCGCAACTGGTTGCTGTTCGGCGAACGCAATATCGCCCACGACTACCTGTGCCAGGACGAGCTGCAAGGCTGGCTGGCCAGCGGTGATCTGGCGCTGCTGGACCTGGCGTTTTCCCGCGACCAGGAAGAGAAGATCTACGTACAGGATCGCCTGCGCGAGTCGGCGGATGTGCTACGTCGATGGCTGGCGGATGGCGCCGCCATTTATGTCTGCGGCAGTTTGCAGGGCATGGCGACAGGCGTGGATCAGGTGCTGCACGAGGTGCTCGGCAGCGAGGCGGTGGAGCGCTTGATTGAGCAAGGGCGCTATCGTCGCGATGTGTATTGACTGATCGTTCCCACGCTCTGCGTGGGAACGCATCCTGTGACGCTCCGCGTCACGACCTTAAGAGCGGACGCAGAGCGTCCAAGCCGGCATTCCCACGCAGAGCGTGGGAATGATCGTCTATACGGGCTGCAGTTTTTGCTCGAACACGGAGACTCCATCCAGGTCGCGCAAAATCACCGTCAACTCAGCCGTCTGCCCATCAATCTGCACCTCACCAAAAAACTGAAACCCGGCAAACGGCGAGGTGTTTTGCGCAGGCGGCGCCTTCTCGAACACCACCTCGGGGCCAAAAGTTTTATCCAATGGGTTAGGCCCAAAACTCCCCGCATTTAACGGCCCCGCGACAAACTCCCAAAACGGCTCGAAATCCTGAAACGCCGCCCGGTCCGGGTGATAGTGATGCGCCGCACAGTAGTGCACATCCGCCGTCAGCCACACGTGGTTACGCACCTGTTGCGCGCGCAAAAAACCCAACAATTCGGCAATCTCCAGTTCACGGCCTTGGGCCGGGCCAGGGTCGCCGTTGGCAATCGCTTCCCAACGCGGTACGCCGGGGCTGACCTCGCCGTCGGGCACACCTAGGCCGATAGGCATGTCAGCGGCGATGACTTTCCACTGCGCCTGGGAGGCCTTGAGTTCGCGCTTGAGCCAGTCCAGTTGCTCACGGCCAAGGAAGGGTTTTTCAGCGCCCAGGTTGTCATCGTTGGGGCCGCGATAACTGCGCATGTCCAGCACGAACACATCCAGCAACGGGCCGTAGCTGAGCTTGCGATAAATCCGCCCGCCGCCGTCGGCGCTTTGCCTGCGCATCGGTGAATATTCCAGCCAGGCCTGGCGTGCACGGCCAACAAGGGTGTTGATATCCCGGGTTTGATAACGCTCATCGAGCTGCTTGCTCGGCGACCAGTTATTGACCACCTCGTGATCGTCCCACTGCCAGATCTGCGGCACCTCGGCGTTGAAGCGGCGCACGTTTTCGTCGAGCAGGTTGTAGCGGTAGTTGCCGCGATATTCATCCAGGGTTTCGGCCACTTTGCTCTTGGCTTCGGTGGTGATGTTGCGCCAGATGCGCCCACCTTCGGTGGTCAGCTGCGCCGGCACTGGGCCGTCGGCGTAGATGGTGTCGCCACTGTGGATAAAGAAGTCCGGCAGGCGCAGGCGCATGGCTTCGTAGATGCGCATGCCGCCGATGTCGGGGTTGATGCCGAAGCCTTGGCCGACGGTGTCGCCACTCCACACAAAACGGATGTCGCGACGTTGCTGCGGCACACTGCGCAAGTGGCCGAACCACGGCTCGCTGGCAACGCCGGTCTGGGCGTCTTCAAAATGCACGCGGTAAAAGATCGCCTGGTCGACCGGTAACCCAGTGAGCTCGACGCGCGCGGTGAAGTCGGTGCGGCTGTCGGCCAGCGGCGAAATGAATTTGCGCGGGTTACTGAACACGCTGCGGGTGTCCCACTCCACCACCATTTTTGCCGGGCGGTCGCTGCGGCTCCAGATCATCGCGCGGTCGCCCAGCAGGTCGCCGGACTGCACCCCATCAGTGAGTTGCGGCCGGTCCTTGACCGACGCGATCACAGCCGGAGCGAGGCCCGGCAGCAACAGGCCAGCGCCGACGGCTTGCATCACGCGGCGACGGCCGAGGTCGAAGTGGCTCATGCAGGTGCCCTCTGAATATTCAAAAGGGCAACTTAACCATGCCCGGATGAAGCGGTTATGACAGCCCCAGTGTGGGATGCAGCCGTCAACGCATTACTCGGCGACGAAGACTGCGCTGATTTTTCCGCTGCGATAAGCCTCGAATATCTGGCCAATGCTGGATTGGGCATCGCCCTTCGCCGTGAAAATCCCGCCGCAACCTTGGTTGGCAGCGGCGTAACGCTCATCGTCCATCAGCACCTGATGGGCTTTCTTCAAGTTCCAGAACGGAATACCGGCAAACAGGTGGTGGGTGAGGTGGTAGTTATCGCCATGCATACCGATGATCAAGCGCTCAAGCAGCACGGGGAAGCGGTTACGGGTGAGCTCCACCTCTTCGTTGTAGAGACCGAACCTGCCGAAGTGCTCAGAGACTTCGGATAACCAGCCAATCACCTGGAACACCGTGAAATACGGCACCAGCCAAAACAATACATAGGCCCATGGCCCGATGAAGTAGCTGAAAACCAGCAGCAACACCGCGTGAGCAGCCAACAGTTTCAAGCCCTGCGACGGGTTGGCCACAACGTCCCCAGCTCGGTTTTTCACGAGGTAGAGGAAGTAGCGATAGGTATTGGCCAGTGTCAGGCTCTTGAGCAAATGCCCGATCAAGAAATCGAAGCGGTCGGTCGCGTTATACAAGCCCGATTCAATGTAATAGCGATGGTCCGGATCTTTATCGGGGTCACCGAGGTTGTGATGGTGAAGCTGCACATGCGAGCGACGGTAAGCCTCATAGTTTTGAAAGATCGGGTACCCGAGCAGGTACTCGCCGATGATTTTGTTGAGCTTCTTACTTTGGGTCAGCGTCATGTGCGCCGCTTCGTGCAGCAGCGAAGCCAAGGCGCGTTGGCGGGACCCTATAAACAGCAGCGCCAGCGGGTATAGGTAGTGGTAGCGATCGGCAAAAAACACCGCCAGCGCGATAACGGCCACGTCGGCCAATACTGCCAACATCCAATGCCAGTTGTCCTTTTGGTAAAGTGCACGCAGGCGCTGTTTCACTTCATTGGAAGGCTTAAATCTTTTTACGTTACCCATCAGAATTCCTTTTCCTCAACTCGAGGCGCTCAGTGCAATTAACGCTGATGCGCGACACTATGGCAACAAGTCACACCCCACGAGATTGATGGTCACCCATTAATACCCGAAGTAACTTCCGACGTTTATAAATGCTTTGCCTGATCGATTCATTCACATAAGGAGACTGCTTTGATTGGCACTTGGTCATCCCACATGACCGGCGACGCTGGCGCGACACCTCCCTCAGTTTTATAACATGCGATTATTACAACTTGGCCAACAACGCCATAAACACACCGACATCATCAAGATTATTCTTGTTATTAATTGACAGGCGCACGAAGCGATCATGGCCTTGCCCCAACATATAATATGGCGTGTGCGAGGCATAACCTGGCCAGCTGTTCACACCCTGCGTGCGCATATAAGCCACCAGTTCGGTAGCCGAACAGCGATCATGGGTAAATGCAATGATTCCCGCCTGTTGCGTACCCGGGGCGATTACATGGATGTGCGCCGTCTGTGCCAATTGCTGATACAGGTGTCGGTAGACCCCACGCTCAACGCTGTAAGCCACCGATAGACGCTCTTTGATCGCCTGATTCAACCCAACAACGGCCGCGTTATTGCGCTCGGCATATTCATAACGCCGGGCATCATCGGCCCCCAGGCTTACGCCCCCTTGGGCGTCCACACTGGCCCTGCTCAGGTCGGTGAAGCGCGGTTGTGCAGCCGCCAGAAAAGCATCGGACAGGTAGGCAAACCCCGTACCTCGAGGCCCGCAAAGAAACTTCCTGCCCGCAGCCGTCAGCACATCAGCGCCAATCGCCAGCATGTCCAGAGGCAGCAAGCCCGCAGATTGACAGGCATCGACAAAGTAGTAGCACGGGAAATCGCGCAGGATGTGACCCACCGCCTCAACATCATTCACGATGCCGCAGCACGAAGGCACATGCACCACCGAGACCAGCATGACTTGCGCACTCATGTGCTGCGCCAGCCATTGCAGATCCAAGTCGCCATTGGGCAGCAGTGGCATGACGTCAATCACGATACCGTAGCGGCGCTGTAACTCGGACAGCGCGATCAGGTTGCCGGCGTACTCGTAAGGCGTGACCACGACACGCGCACCGGGGGACCAGTTCAGCGCGTTCAGCGCAGTGATCCAGGCCTTGGTAGCACCGTCGAAAAGTGCAATGTTGCGTGGTTTGGCGCCGAGCAACCGAGCGATGTTTTCATACACTTCGCCGTCCAGCGTTGCCGCGTAAGACAGTTCGGTTTCATAGGCGCCGATTTCATATTCCTCTTGCAGGTAAGTCTGCATCAAACGCAATGTTTCAGAGGAAATTCGCCCCGCGCCTGCCGTATTGAAATGGATCATTAATCAGCCCTGTGCCGTGAACCCATAAAATAGAAACCGCTCGCCAACACGATACACATGGACAACACATAGAACATCGCCTGAGGCGCATAAAACGACAACGCCACGCCACAAAGTACCGGCCCGAGCGCCGCGCCCAAGTTCGACAAGTTCTGCGCGCCGTAATAAACGCCACGCATATCTTCCGGCGCGATGTAATCAATAAACAAGTATTCCGCCGGTATGATGATGATCTCGCCCACGGTGAAAATAATCATCGCGAGTACCCAGACAACCGGTACCTGTGCGTGAGCGAAGCCCATCAGCCCAACCACAAAGAACAGCATCCCCAGCATCAACATGCGGAACATGTTGTGCTGATTAATCCGAGAACCGATCAGGTATTGCAGGCTGATAACCACACAGGCGTTAGTGGTCACCAGGTAGTTGATAATTTGATAGGCGTTTTGCGGGTCACTCGTCACGATCAGGTATTGCGACAAGTAGGCCGTGAATTGCCCGAAGACGATCGCACTGAGAATGCCGCCGACGGTGAAACACACCAGCCGGTAGTTCCTCAGCAAATGCATCAACACGTTGGCAAAACTCGTCCCGGCCGCGTCACTCGCCACGGCCAATGGCCGAGGAATTCGCGCCCCAACCAGCCCATACAGTACGACAAAAACCGCCCCGATCAGCGCGGCCGCCGCAAACGGCAGGCCGGGACTGACTTTGGCAAACAGCACACCCAGAAAAGGGCCGATGGCATAGCCGACGTTGGTCAAGGTGTACTTGAGCGAGAACACCCCGCCGCGCTTGTCCGGCGCCACCAGGAAACCTATGCCGGATTTCACCGCGATATCCACCACCGCGTAGGCCAGGTTCACCACCACAATCGCGATGATGAACGGCACCAGGCTGGTGACCTGGAAGGCCACCGCAAACGCGAGCGCGAACACCGTGGCGGCAGCGAGCATGATCCGGTAGTTGGAGAACCGGTCCACCAGAAACCCACCATAGACCCCAAGGACTGAACTGACGATCAACGCCCCGCCGACGGCAAGGCCAATATCGGCCACTCCCAGACCGAACGCCTCAGAGAAGTAAATAACCAGATAGGGCAGCGCCAACGCCCGGGCAATGGTCAAGATAAAGGTCGCCGACAGCAGCAGGATCACTGGCCGGTCATAGACTTTGGCTTGACTCTGGGTTACCAGCCCCTCCGAGACTTCTTTCATATCAACATTTCCCTGTAGACGCTTGGCTCGTGCTCACGCAGCAGCTCAATGCTGTTCTGAATGTTCGCGCGGTTGCTATCGAGGATGAATACATGACCGGGGCTGTTTTCCAGGGAGATGGTTGGCTTGAGCACGCCTTCATCCTGGATCTTTATGCTGTGTACGCCGGGGATCGCCTTCCACGCTGTGATGTCCGGTGTACGTTTGATCGGCCCTGCCTGGCGAGCAATAAGGAACACACAGCTGGAATGAAAGTAGAGCTTTTTTCGCGGCCGCTGGCGGTAATCGAGAAACGCTTGAGGGTTAACTAGCGAGTCGATCCACAAGCTCAACTGGTTATGCCCCAAAGCGCGGGTATAGGCCGACAGATCGATGCCACCCGGCATGCGTGCAGCCGTCTCAAGCAACACGGGCTGATCATCGACAATCATCAATTCGCTATGCCCGACACCGTGCCGGATGCCCAAGGCGTCGAGCACGCAAAAGATGTAACTCGACAGTCGGCTGTAGACGTCAGCATTGTCCACCGGGCACATCAGCTGGTTGTAGTCATGCACCGGCGAGGCACCGATACGGGTGCGGTAAACGCGGATAATTTCACTGACATAGTGCAGGCCATCGACACTCACGGTATTCACGCAGTATTCGATGTCGACATCTTTGGATTTGCTCAGCAACAACTCGGATTTGAAATCGGAGTTATCCAGGTATTGCTGCACCAGAATCGTTTCATTACTTTCCAGAAAGATGTTGCGGCTGGATTTGATGACCTCAAAGGCGTGTTCAATTTCGCTGACTTGCGTGCAAATATGAATATTATCGGAGCCCGCGCTTTTCACCGGTTTCAACACCACCGGCAACATGTTGTGCTCCTTGACCCACTCCAGAATGCTCGGCAGCGAATCTGATTTGAAGTGTTTGATCGAACGCACACCCGCCTGCGACAAGGCCTCATGCATTTGATACTTGTCGCGCCAGCGCACGGCGTGGGCCGGATTGTTGTGGCGCTCGACATTGAATAGCGCAGCCAGATGCGCAGCCATTTCAACCCCGAACTCACAACCGGCCAGTACGAACTGCACGTTGTACTCGGACAATGCCTGCTGCAGTTCGGCATCCGA
Source organism: Pseudomonas sp. ArH3a (assembly GCF_022648765.1). Taxonomy (NCBI): domain Bacteria; kingdom Pseudomonadati; phylum Pseudomonadota; class Gammaproteobacteria; order Pseudomonadales; family Pseudomonadaceae; genus Pseudomonas; species Pseudomonas sp. ArH3a. The sequence continues at coordinate 1,241,886 of NZ_CP080330.1, read as the reverse complement.
ACGGTAAAGCAGGTCGTGGATAAAGTCCCCGGTACGCAACCAGGCTTGGTAAAACCCATTCACTTCGGCGGTCGAGCGCACGTGCACACATTCATACCCACGTGAGATGAACGCGGGCGCGATCAAACTGCCAATCGAATAAGCATCGACGATCAGTACAATATTTTTCTTATAAATCACTGGGCGACCTCCCGCGCTGAAGCGAATTCACGCACAGCGGCCTTAATAATGCCGGCCGCCTTAAGGACATCGGCACGACTAATATTGATGTGCGGCATGAAGCGCATTTCCCGCGCGTTATAAGGCAAGCCGGCGACACCTTGTTGACTCAGGAACGTACTGAATTGCATCGGCGTGACACCCAGCGAAGAAACATCCAGGGTCACCATATTCGTGCCTTTGTAATGCGCAGGGGTCTCATCGATATCGCTGAGCAAACGATGCAGCAGGGCCGCATGCTCATGATCTTCGGCCAACCGCTCAATATTGTTGTGCATCGCGTAAAGCCCGGCAGCGGCCATCATGCCGGCCTGATGAAGATCGCCGCCAAACCACTTACGGTATTTTTTGGCACGCTGAATCAACTCTTTGGAGCCGACCATGATCGAGCCCACAGGTGCGCCCAATGCCTTGGACAGGCACATGGACATGAGGTCGGCGTTTTCCGTGTACGACGTCACGTCAATGCCGGAGGCGATAGAGGCATGGAGGATGCGTGCACCGTCCAGATAACGATAGGCATCGATCGACTTGGCATAACTGAAGACGTCGTTCATCTGCGCCAAGGGAAAGATCGCGCCGCCTTTGCACCCCAGGGTATTTTCAACCACCACCACGCGCGGCAAGGCATAGTTCTGATTCCAGCGGCAGCGGGAGGCGTAGAGCTTTTCCAGGTCACTGACGTCGAACAAGCCGTTTTCATGGGATGACAGCGAAAAGTTGACCCCCGAAAACGCCGACGTCGCCGCGGCCTCGTAATAGTTGATGTGATAGGAGGCATCCAGAAAAATCTCATCACCTGGCTGGGTGAGGGACTTGATAGCCAACTGATTACTCAAGGTGCCACCCGTGGTGAAGAGCGCCGCTTCCTTCTGGAAGTAATTGGCACAGAACTCTTCAAGCGCACGCACACTCGGGTCTTCACCGAAACATTCATCCCCGACTTCCGCCTGGTAAATAGCCTTGCGCATGCCTTCCGTTGGCTTGGTGACCGTATCGCTTCTGAGATCGATAAACATAAATGCTCCGTTAATAACCTGCGCCAAACGTGATACGGGATGGGTCGTAGAAGTCGGCAAGAGCCTCGAGGACGTTGTCCGGTGACTCCGCCAGGCGGTGCAGGAAATGCAGGTACCAACTGTCACCATAGACCGCCGCAATGCGGCAGGTCAGGCCGGCCTCTCGGGCGCTGCGCAATACTTCAGGTTGGACGCCGTGGAGCATTTCCAGCTCCTCGATCTTCGAGTGGTAACCCCCCTCGAACAGGCGCTTGATCAAGTTGGGATCTTGCGTTGCACAACTCACTGGAACATGGGCGGCCAGTAAATCATCAAGCAACATCAAGTAACGGTTATCCAGTTCTTCACCACGGGGCAAAGCAATGTCGTGCGCTTCGTTATAGACGCCTTTGACCAATCTGACTTTTCGCCCATAACTAATGAGGCGAGGCAAGTCATTGACGGTTCGGTGCAAGTGCGCCTGTACGGTCATACCCACATTGTGATGAGCCGGCGCAAGTTCGGCATACACTTCTAGAATTTTATCGACGGCCGAAGAGTGCTCCATGCTGATCATTATCGGGATATCGTGCTGAGCCGCCGCCGACAAAATAGTCGCAGCGTTGCGATAAGCCGTCTCCTGAGAAATGAGCATGCCCACAGCACTTAAATCAAAGCCCAACTGTGGTTTTAAACCAGCGTCGGCAAATCGTTGAACAGCACTCAGGTACTCGCTGACGAAGCGCTGGACAACCTGCGGGTCGTGATTCTCTTCCCCCACATACTCCACACCAAGCTGATAGCCTTTAGCCGCCAATGTGTGCAACTTACGGTTCAGTTCCTGCGCGTCCGAGGCAATAATGTAGCGATGGGCAGCCTGCTCGAACAATTTGAAAAATAAAGAGTCTTTATTGAATGCGTCACGACATTCCTGATTAAGCGCCAACTTCTTAAGCCCTGCACACGCCAGTGTATAAATTTCCTTGGACGGCACTTTTTTCTCCTTACTAACGAGGGTTGCGCAACTACAAGCTTCTTATAAAACAGCACATTAACGTATTACAAATGCCTCTACCTATATCCACTAACCGCTGCGCTTTAGACAAAGCGCTGCCTGCCGGACAAATGCCTTTATTCGGCATAAGACGGGAATATTAATTCATGAGGAAACGTGGGCTGTCGATGCCGAACGGCGCGCTATTAATCAGCTGCGCCGCAGCAGAGGTAGGCGTTCTCACCCCAGCCCTGATACAAAAGAGCGTCGGGGGAGCAAAACAAAGCCGCCCCATGAACAGGCAACCAGAGCAAACAAGTTGCGGGTTCGAAAAGGGTTCAATATCAGAAGTGCTGAAAACAGGACACTGACTGTCACCCGATATCTTTTTAACGCCACCAGCATCCTTGCCTCGTCGATCAATAGGTCACTTTTATAACAGCGTTTATAGCCAATCACTGACAGATGTTCATGCACTTAGATTACCGCCGTGCCACGTTCTGATTTATGATCTTTTTTACCAGATAGGTGGAACTGAATTCATGGATACAGGGTGTGTATGTTTTCCTCAGAACGCTTGAAAGGGATTGATGTGTTCGTCTGCGTCTCGGAGACCGGTAGCTTCAAGGCTGCTGCCGAGAGAATGAATTTGACAGGCTCCGCCATCAGTAAAAGCGTCGCCCGGCTGGAGAGCCGATTGGGCACCCGACTCTTCCAACGCACCACCCGAAGCCTGGCGCTGACAGATGCGGGGACCGCGTTCTACAGCACCTGCATCGGTGTGCTCGCCGACCTTGAAGAGGCCGAGCTGTCACTGCAAATCGAAAATACCGAACCGCGTGGCCGGATTCGAATTGACCTTCCAGGCGCGTTCGGCCGTGCGCAAGTGCTGCCCACCCTCCTGCGATTTATGCAGGATCATCCGCTGCTGATTCCGCACGTGACGTTCTCCGACGGTTTGATCGACCCGTTCCAGGAGGGAGTGGACGTGGTCGTGCGCATTGGTGGCACAGACATCTGGCCCGAACGCGTGGCGCATCGTTACCTGGCCAGTGAATGGCATACCTTCTGCGCATCCCCGGCCTATTTGGCCAAGCACGGCACGCCTCTCACGGATCAGGACCTGGAGCACCACCAGTGCATCGCCTATGGCTGGGTGGACGGCAACATCACCCCGTGGGGTTTCGCAGGCGCACACCCCGGCGCCATAAAGCGCCAGCCAGTACCCGCCCAGTTGGTGATTGGCAATGGAGAGGGGTTGTTGATGGCGGTCATGGCGGGCTGTGGGATCGCGCAACTACCCTCGTGGCTGATTAATCAGCAGCTGGAAGAGGGAACATTGGTGGAGGTGCTGCCCCATTTGGCGACCGAGGGCATGCCGATCAACCTGGCCTGGGTCAAAAGCCGTCAGGCGCTGCCAAAGGTCAGCGCTCTGCTGGATATGCTGACTGCCAGCCTGACGCCAGCGGGCGGCATATTAGGTGGGCTTAGGCGAACGTAACACCGTTGAGATGCCAGGCGACCCCGAGGTCGCCTTTCCACGCCGATGGGCAACTGCGATCACCCAGGCTCAGCTACCACGCCGTAATCCCATTGCCGGTTCGCGCCGTCAGGTCGGTACGGCCGCCAGCTCGACGGCTTCCGGGCGCTTGATCAGCGCGTACACCAACCCCGTCAACAGGCTGCCGGCAACGATTGCCAGCAAGTACAGCAACGCATGGTTCATGGCATTCGGGATCACCAACACAAACAAACCGCCGTGGGGCGCTGCCAGCTTGCAGCCAAAGTACATCGACAGCGCGCCGGTCAAGGCGCCACCGGCGATGCTGGCCGGGATCACGCGCAGCGGGTCTTTGGCCGCAAACGGAATCGCGCCTTCGGAGATAAAGCACAGGCCCAGAATCATCGCGGCCTTGCCGGCTTCGCGCTCGGTCTGAGCGAACTTGCGCCGTGCCAGGAACGTGGCGATGCCCATGCCAATCGGCGGCACCATGCCAGCGGCCATGGTAGCGGCCATCGGCGCACCGCTGGAAGCCGCCAGCAAGCCGACGGAAAACGCATACGCCGCCTTGTTGATCGGCCCGCCCAAATCGACGCACATCATGCCGCCCAACAGGATGCCCAGTAGCACCGCATTGGTGGTGCCCATGGTGCTGAGAAAGTCCGTCAGGCTAGTGAGCAGCCGCGCGACCGGCGGCCCAACCAGATAGATCATCGCAAGACCGGTGAACAAACTCGCCAGTAACGGAATGATCAGAATCGGCTTGAGCGCCTCCAGGCTCTGCGGCAACTTCACCGCACGGGTGATCAGCTTCACGCAATAACCGGCGAGGAAACCGGCGAGGATGCCGCCGATAAAACCCGCGCCCAGAGTACCCGCCAACAACCCGCCAATCATGCCTGGCGCCAGGCCAGGACGGTCGGCAATCGAGTAGGCGATGTAGCCCGCCAGCAGCGGCACCATCAGCATGAAGGCCTGGTCGCCGACGGTCTTAAGGGCGGCGGCCAAGGTGCCTTTTTCTTCAAAGGCATGAATACCGAACACAAACGACAAGGCGATCAACAAACCGCCCGCCACCACCATCGGCAACATGAACGACACGCCGGTGAGCAGGTGTTTGTACACACCGGTTTTTTCTGACTTCTTGGCCACCGCGCCGCTGGCGGCACTTTCCACCGCACCTTCGGCCAAGGCCTTGTTGAGCGTGGCTTCGGATTGTTTGAGGGCAATGCCGGTGCCGCAGCGATAAATCTTCTTGCCGGCGAAGCGCTCGGTGGCGACTTCGATGTCGGCGGCCAGCAACACCACGTCGGCATTGGCGATGGACTCCGGGCTTAAAGGCGTGCGCGCGCCCACCGAGCCTTGGGTCTCGACCTGTAAGTCGTAGCCCAGGCGCTTGGCGGTTTGCTGCAAGGCTTCGGCAGCCATAAAGGTGTGGGCCACGCCCGTCGGGCAGGCAGTGATTGCAACGATACGCGGCGCGTTTTTAGCGGTTTGCGCAGTCGCCACATAGACCGCGGCCTCTTCGGCGCCGCGACGCAATACCGCGTCCACATCCGCCAGCGCCTGGGCCGGCGTGCTCTGGAACACGCGCTTGCCGACAAACCGCTGCATATCCACCGGCGTGCTGCTGACCAGCAACACCCACTCGGCCTCATCGATCGTGGCCTGGGACAACTGGCGTTCCGGGCGCTGCACGTCCACCACTTCGACGCTGGTGCGCAAGCCTTGGCGCTGCGCGGCAGCGTCCAACAAGCGGGCGCACAGCACACTGGTGACCATGCCGTTCGGGCAGGCGGTAACAATGGCTAACTTCATCACAAACCCTCTTATTGTTCTGTCAGCGCGCGCACGTGGACGCCGCTTTCGAGACGCGCCAACTGCGCGTGATCGCTGATGCCAAACCCGATCTGCGTGACCGCCATCGCCGCAATCGCCGTGGCGCGCCGCAGGGTGGTTTCCGGCAGATCAACACTGAGCAAACCGTGCAGCATCCCGGCCAGCAACGAGTCGCCCGCGCCCACCGTGCTGGCGACGCTGACCTTGGGCGGTGTGGCGTGCAGCGCAGTGCCCGGGCTGAACCAGTTCACACCGTCGGCGCCGTGGGAGATCACCACATGCTCCACGCCTTGGGCGTGCAGGCGTTCGGCGGCCAGGGCCTGTTGCGCGAGGGAATCGGTGGAGCAGTCGAGCGCTTCAGCTAATTCTTCAGTATTGGGTTTGATCAACCACGGGCCAGCCTTGAGGCCTGCGCGCAAGGCTTCGCCGCTGGTGTCGAGGGCGACTTTCAAACCGAGGCTTTTCAGGTGCTCCAGCAAGCCTTGAAACCACTGCGCGCTGATGCCACGCGGCAAGCTGCCGGCGACCACCACCGCATCGTGACCCGGTGCGATCAGCGTCAACTGATTGAGCAACGCCTGCTGGGCCTGCTCAGTGACCTGCGGCCCTGGCGCATTGATGTCGGTGACCCGACCGTCCTGCTCGGCGATCTTGATATTGCTGCGGGTTTCACCCGGCACGCGGATGAACGCATCGGCAAAACCACGCCGGGCGATCAGCGCCTCAAAGGCTTGTGGATTGTCTTCGCCGAGAAAGCCGCCGACGGTGACTTGATGGCCGAGGTCCGCCAGCACTTGGGCGACATTCACACCCTTACCAGCGGCATGGGTCAGCAGGGTTTCGCTGCGGTTGACGTCACCCGGTGCCAGGTGCGCCAGGCGCACCGTGAGGTCCAACGCCGGGTTCAGCGTCAGGGTCAGAATCTTCGCCATTTACACGGCCTCCACTAGGGCTCGCACTTGCGCAGGCGAACCTACCGCAAGGGCTTTTTGCGCCAGGCCCTGGGCCTCGCTCAGACTGAATTCACGTACCCGCGCTTTCACCTCAGGAATGCTACGGGCAGACACACTCAACTCATCCACACCCAGGCCGATCAGCACCGGCACCGCCAGTGGGTCCGCCGCCAGTTCGCCACACACGCCGACCCATTTGCCATGGGCATGGGCGGCGCGCACGGTGATGTCGATCAGTTGCAGCACCGCCGGGTGCAGGCCGTCGGCTTGGGCCGACAAGGTCGGGTGGCCACGGTCGATGGCCAGGGTGTACTGGGTCAGGTCGTTGGTGCCGACGCTGAAAAAGTCGACTTCCTTGGCAAGTACCGGCGCCAGCAACGCGGCGGACGGCACTTCGATCATGATGCCCAGCTGCAAGTCGGCCACCGGGATTTCCAGGCGCAGGCGCTCGGTCATGTCACGGGCGGCGCGCCATTCATCCACGCTGCCGACCATGGGGAACATGATGCGCAACGGCCGGTTATCCGCCGAGCGCAGCAGTGCACGCAATTGCGCTTCCATGATCTGCGGGCGTTGCAACGTCAGACGAATACCGCGCACGCCGAGGAACGGATTCTCTTCCCTGGCAATCGGCCAATACGGCAAGGGTTTGTCGCCGCCCACATCAAGGGTACGCACCACCAACGGGCGACCGCCGAGGCCGTCGAGTACGCGACGGTATTCGGCTTCCTGGGTGGCCTCATCCGGCGCTTGCGGGTGGGCCATGAAAATCAGCTCGGTACGCAGCAGGCCAATGCCTTCGGCGCCCTGCTCCACCGCAGCGGCGACGCCGGCGCTTTCGCCGATATTGGCGAACACTTCCACGGCGTGGCCGTCGCGGGTCAGGGCCGGCTCATGGCGCTGGGCCGAGGCGGCTTGCAGGCGTTGTTCGCGGGTGTCGCGTTCGACCGTGGCGCGTTGCAAGGTGGCGGCGTCGGGGGCGACGTGCAGGCGACCGCGTTGGCCATCAAGCAACAACGGCGTGCCGGACGCCAGCAGCAACACCGCCGCGCCCGCGCCAACCAAGGCGGGAATGCCCAAGGCGCGCGCGACGATGGCGCTGTGCGCCGTGGCGCCGCCACGGGCGGTGAGAATGCCGGCAACGCGGGCCGGGTCCAAACGGGCGACGTCGGAGGGGCCGACTTCGTCCATCACCAGGATGTAGGGTTCATTCGGCTCCTGGGCGGTGTCGAGGCCACACAGTTGCGCCAGCACCCGGCGGCCAATGTCACGCAAATCGGCAGCGCGCTCGGCGAGCAAGGCATCCTGCAACGACTCCTGCTGCTTGGCGGCGGCTTCGATCACGCTCATCCACGCGGCTTCAGCGCTTTCGCCTTGCTTGAGCCGGGTGTCGACTTCGTCGGTCAGTTCCGGGTCGTCGAGCATTTCCTGGTGGGTGATGAAAATCTCGCGAATGGCTTTAGATTGACTGCGCTCGATCAAGCCTTGGATATCAGCGCGCACATCGCTGAGCGCGGCGTGCAAGCGCTGGCGTTCAACCGCTGAGGATTCGCCGCGCAGTGGGTAGTCGAAGACTTGCTGAACCTGGATATGCGCAGGGCCAATGGCGATGCCCGGTGCGGCGGCGATGGCCTGGACCTGGCTGCCGGCCTGCGGCGCGCTGATCACCGGTTCAATATCGAGTGTTGCCGGTTGGGCACTGACGGTCGGCAGCGCTTCGACCTCTTCACCAAGGCCTTCTTCGACCGCCGCCAGCAACGCCGGCAGTGCATCGCCGGCAATCGTCGGCTCAGCGACAAACTCCAGCACCTGGCCGCGACGCGCGCCAAGGCTCAGCAGCTTGCTCAGGCTTTTCACCGACACGGCGCCCACCGGGCCATCTATGACGCGCACGCGGATATCGCCGTCAAAATTTTTCGCCAATTGCGCAAGGATCTTCGCCGGCCGGGCATGCAGGCCGTGGGCGTTGGCCAGGGTGATGCGCGCACTCGGCCAGTCCGGCGGCAGTTCGCCGCCGAGCACTTCGAGCACCGCACGGCTGCTGGTGGCGCGGCCGAGTTCCTGGCCGCGCCCTTCAATCAGCAACGCGCATAGGCGTTCCAGCAAGGTCTGGTGCGCTTCGCCGAGGCTGGCCAGGCAGAACAAGCCATTGAGTGGCTGGCCGAGGTAGCGCATCGGTTTGTCCGGCGTCACGAACGCAAGGCCCGGGCGCTTCACGGTCTGCTCGCTGTGCAACCACCACAGGCCATCGCCCAGCGGCAGCGCGTCAACTTGTTGCAACACGGCGGCAAAGCCGTTGCTCACACAGTCAGCCTGGCGCAGCAGGCGTGCACCTCGCCAGACCAGCTCTTCAAAATCATCGGCGGACACGCCGAGGCTGATCATCTGTGCATCCAGCGCCAGTTCCTGCGGCGCACCTTGCAGCAGTTTCAGCAAGGCTTCGGCGGAACTGGCACGTCGCAGCGCCTGGCCCAGGTCGGTCTCGCCGAGGGCGCGGGTCAGCAATTGCAGCAGGCGCAGGTGTTCATCGGATTTGGCCGCGATGCCAATGGCCAGGTAGACGATCTGGCCGTCGCCCCAGTCCACCCCTTCGGGGAACTGCAGCAGGCGCACGCCGGTAGAAAACACTTGGTCGCGGGTTTGCGGGGTGCCATGGGGGATGGCAATACCTTGGCCGAGAAAGGTCGAGCCTTGGGCTTCACGGGCTTGCAAGCCACTGAGGTAACCCTCGGCGACCAGGCCATCGGCCACCAATTTGTCAGCAAGCAGGTGCAAGGCAGCAGATTTATCCACAGCCACCTGGCCCATGGATATCTGCTCTACAGTGAGCTCAAGCATGCCGTTCTCCTAGTTAGTGCGGTGTGCGCACTAGGTATTGTTTTGAATAAATCAGCGTACGGGCGTTCATAAATAACTGACTAAGTGGTCAATTGGCAGTAGCCACTCAGCGGCGAACATCGTAAAAATACGCCTGCTGAAACGTTTAATCTAGAATTTATGGCAGATTACGCGTTAATTGCGCAAGCTTGAAGGACCACTCGGCACTTGAGCTCAGACAATAGTCGTGTGCAGTAATCGGTTACGATCGGACAAAATGTCGGGGCAGGCTCTAAAAAACAAGGAAATCCCGGTTTGAAACTCAGTGATATCGCACGTCTGGCCGGTGTGTCCGTTACCACCGCAAGCTACGTCATCAATGGCAAGGCCGCACAGCAACGCATCAGCCCCACAACCGTGGAGCGGGTGCGGGCGGTGGTCGACGCTCATGGTTTTACTCCAAACCCCCAGGCGGCCGGGCTGCGCAGCCGGCATACACGCACCTTGGGCTTTATCCTGCCCGACCTGGAAAACCCCAGTTACGCACGGATCGCCAAGCTGTTGGAACAAGGCGCGCGAGCACGCGGCTATCAATTGCTGATTGCCAGCTCCGATGATGAAGCCGACAGCGAGCGTCAGTTGCTGCAACTGTTCCGCGCGCGGCGCTGCGATGCGTTGTTCGTCGCCAGCTGCCTGCCGGCCAGCGATGACAGCTACCGCGAGCTGCAAGCCAAAGGCCTGCCGGTGATTGCCATCGACCGGGTGATGGAGCCGGGGCAATTCTGCTCGGTGGTCAGCGACGACCGCCAGGCCTGCCAGCAATTGACCAGCAGCCTGCTGCAACCGGTGCCCAAGGAGATCGCATTAATAGGTGCACGGCCCGAGCTAAGCATCAGCCAGGAGCGTGCCGCCGGTTTCCGCGAAGCCCTGCAGGGGTTCACCGGTGACGTCATCATCGAAGAGGGTGAAGCCTTCAGCCGTGATTGCGGCCGACAGCTGATGGAGCAACTTCTCCAGCAACTGGGGCATTTGCCTGACGCACTGGTGACCACCTCCTACGTGCTGCTGCAAGGCGTGTTTGACGCGTTGCACGACTTCCCGCTCAAATCCCGACCGCTGCGCCTGGGCACCTTTGGTGACACCCAATTGCTGGACTTTCTGCCGTTGCCGGTCAACGCCATGGCCCAGCAACATCAGCTGATTGCCGACACCGCGCTGCGTCTGGCCCTGGCCGCCATCGAAGAAGAACAGTACCAACCGGGCGTGCACGCCATCGGCCGGACCTTCAAGCAGCGTATTCACGAGGCTTGAGCGTGGAACTGATCGACACCCACACCCACCTGGACTTCCCGGACTTCGACATTGATCGCCGGGAAGTGCTGGCGCACAGCCGCCAACTCGGCGTGCAGCGCATGGTGGTGTTGGGGGTGTATCAGCAAAATTGGCAACGGCTGTGGGACCTGGTGCAAGCAGATGAAGGCTTGTTCGCCGCCTTCGGCCTGCATCCGGTGTACCTCGATGAGCATCGCCCCGCCGACCTGACCGCGCTGGGCGAATGGCTTACCCGCCTGCACGGCCACCGCCAACTGTGCGCCGTCGGCGAGATCGGCCTGGATTACTTTCTCGAACAGCTGGACCGCGAGCGCCAGCAAAGCCTGTTTGAAGCCCAGTTGAAACTGGCGGTGGACTTCCAGCTTCCGGCCTTGCTGCACGTACGCCGCAGCCACGCAGCAGTGATCGCGACCCTCAAGCGCATCCGCCTGCCACGCGGCGGCATCATTCATGCGTTCGCCGGCAGTGTTGAGGAGGCTCGCGAGTACATCAAGCTCGGCTTCAAGCTGGGCCTGGGCGGCGCGGCCACCTGGCCCCAGGCGCTGCGCATGCACAAAGTACTGGCCCAACTGCCCCTGGAAGCCGTGGTGCTGGAAACCGATTCGCCGGACATGGCGCCCGCCATGTACCCGGGCCAGCGCAATAGCCCGCAACACTTGCCGGACATCTGCACCGCCCTGGCTGAACACATGGGCATCAGCCCTTTATTGTTGGCCGAGTCGAGTACGCGCAACGCGTGCGAGCTGTTCAATTGGTAGCGTGTTGACCGCCTGCAAGTCCAACGTCAGCCGTTGCCGGTGACGGGCATAACGCAGCACCAGAAAGTGCACCAGCACCACTACCAATGAAATATTCAGCTGCCCGATCACACTGATCAGCCCTACCCACTCGGCCACCAGCGCCACGACCATCACCACGCAAGTCAGCACGATCATGCTCGGGCGCACCATCGCCCAGTGGTCCAACGACTTGAACTGGCGCTGTTGTTTGGGGCAGTTCAACTGCAAGATGCGCTGACAGTACGGGCATCCAAAGGGCTCATGGATAGCAATGGCGTTCAGTTGCCAAGGCTTGAGTGAAAACGTGATGTCGCAATGGGCGCAGTGCCCTTTGACGCCGATAACAGCGGTCATCGCCGTGCCTCCCTTGGTCTGTGACTGGTTGAAACAAACTCTCACCCCTTCACGCACTCAGAAAAGATCCACAGGCAAATCAGGACGGGCACCACACCACACAAGGATAAATTCCTACGCCCCGGACCTACACGCGAAACGCCCCAATCAGTTGCTTCAACTCGATGACCTGTATTGATAGCAGTCGGCTGGCGGCCTCGGTCTGATGCGCACCTTCGGCCGCATGCTCGCCGGCACGATTGATTTCGACGATGTTCTGATCGATATCGTGGGCGACGGCGGTTTGCTGCTCCACGGCCGCGGCAATCTGCTGGTTCTGATCGACGATCATGCCGACGGCACCGTGGATGTTTTCCAAGGCCTGCTGGACCTTTTCCGACTGCCCCACGGTGCCATTCGCCATCGCATGGCTGGTGCCCATGGCCTTCACTGCCGCACCGACCCCGCTGTGTAATCGGCTGATCATCTGTTCGATTTCTTCGGTGGACTGCTGGGTGCGCCGGGCCAGGGTACGGACCTCATCGGCCACCACCGCAAAGCCTCGGCCCTGCTCGCCGGCACGCGCCGCCTCAATCGCGGCATTCAGCGCCAGCAGGTTGGTTTGTTCGGCGACGCTCTTGATCACCTCCAACACGCTGCTGATGGACTGGCTGTCGGTGGCCAATTGGTTGATGACCCGTACCGACTCATCAATCTCCGACGCCAGGCGCGCGATGCTGCTCTGCTGGGATTGCACCAGGCCACGGCCGCTGACCGTTTCATCGTTGACGCTGTGGGCACTGCTGACCGCCGCCGCCGCGCTGCGCGCCACTTCCTGGGCGGTGGAAGACATCTGGTTCATGGCCGTCGCCACCTGTTCGATCTGACTGCGCTGCCCGGATACCGCCTGGTTGCTCTGAGCGGATACGGCCTGCACCTGGCCGGCTTGCAGCTCGACCTGGCTGACGGTGTGGCCGACACGCTCGATCAGGTCATGAATCTTGGCCACGGTGCCGTTGAATACCTGGCCCAAATCCCCCAGTTCATCGCGGCTGTCGGCGACAAAGGTGACGGTCATGTCGCCGGCCGCAACCTTGCCCATCATCGCCCCCAAGCGCCGCAAGGTGGTGCGGGTCGAGGCGTAGAAACCGGCATACAGATAAAAAATCAGCAAAAATACCGCCGCCAGGGCCGAGACCAGCACCACCATGTGCGTTCGGTTTTGCGCCAGGCGCTGCTCAAGTTGCTGCTCGAGGAAGGTCAAAGTCGCTTCATTGAGCCGGTAGGTCTGGGCCATCAGCTTGCTGACGTCTTCGTAGAAGGCCTGCCAGGGCGCATCGAGGGTTTCGGCCATCACCACCTGCTCTTCAAACACTTCACTGCCTTGCTTGAGGCTCGCGCTGCTGGCCTTGGCCTGGCTGTCGAGCGCGGCATGCGCGGCACCGCTGCCGCCCAGGGCATCCTGCAACTTCAAGGCGTATTCGGCCTGGAGTTTCTCCACCTGTTGCAGCAGTTCGTCAAAGCGCGTACTGGAGGATGAATTGAGAAAGCCTTGGCCCAGGGAATACGCGCCCATCGCGCGCCCTTCGCCCAACGTTTGGGTGACTTGCGGGGTGATACTGGTGACCAGCTCGCAGAGTTGGCGCACATCACTCTGGGCGTCACGGCTCAAGCCAGACTGGCTGGCGATGATCTGGCTGAGCATCTGGGCCTTGTTGAGCAATTTGCCGATCAGCGCGCTTTTGCTCAGCAGCGAGGTTTCTTGTTGCTGAGCCTTGAACGCGGCGATCATCTCGTCACGTTTGCCGTCAAAGGCGCTGATTTGCTCAGGGTCGGTGGTCATCGCATTAAGGCTTTGCAAGCGACTCAGCACGCTTTGTTCCAAAGCACTGATCTGGCTTTCAAGATCGCCGGCCTTGCCGGATTGGCCGAGCACCGCGTTGATCTGCACCTGGTTGTTGAGGGTTTCCAGATCGCGGCGTAGGGCTAGGCTGCTGCCGAGCAGGTCGAGACTTTGCAGCTCGATGCGGGTGCCCTGGAATTCAGACCAGGAATCGCGCACCAGGAAATAATTGGTTGCCAGCATCGGTAGCAGGAACAGCACGCTGATCAGGCTGAATTTCATGCCGAAACTCAGGCGGTTCATCAGCGCTACGGCGGGATAGAGCAAGCTCTTCACAGGTGAACTCCCTTTCTTATTTTTATTGAGGCGCAGGGGCACGGCAGATAGCCACTATTTGGCGCTGTGTCTGTATAGCTCAATTTGAAAGGGAGTTTTGTAACGTAAGGTTAACGACTTTAAACAACGGTGGGAGCGACGGTGCGAGTCGAATCCTCGCACCGCCGCTCCCACATTTTTGACCGCGTTCGCTTAATTACGGCAACACAGTCCAGATAGCAAACCCGGCATACCACAGCACCGCCGCACGCAGCAGCAACTCCCACAGCCGATCCAGGCTATTGATACCGTCAGCCCCCACCACTGGCGCCGGAATTTCAGCGGCCACCAGGCCAACCTTCTCCACCAGTTGTGCGGCGCTGATGTCCCAGCTCAGCAGCTCATGCAGCATCACCCGACCGACCGCAACAAAATTACCCACCAGCGCAAAACTTGCCGCCAGCAGGCGCACCGGCAGCCAGTCAAACGCGTGGCGCAACTGCCCGGCACGTTCGGCGACCAAGGGGTTCTGACTATGCTCGCTGGCCAACGCCAGCAGTCGATAGGCCAGTGCGGCGACCGGGCCCAACAGGAAATACCAAAAAATCACCGCGAAAAAGCTTTGATAGGCCTGCCACAGCAGATGGCCCTGCACCCGCTCCAGCAGCTGCTCGCCACTGTCGGCCGCCATCTTCAGGTCGCGCTCGGCCACGTGTTCGGCGGCCTGCAGATCGCCGCGCCGCCAGGCATCGCGAAACGGTCCAAGCCCGGCCAATAGATCGCCACGCCCCAGGCTATAAATCACCACCAGCAAGTGCACCGGCAGCGCCAACAGGCCATAAGCCACCGGCTCCAGCACCATCAGCAACAGGGCTAGCAAGGCCACCGGCAACAACACCAGCAGTACTAAAATCAACCAGGGCCGCTTGCCCATGCGCGCGCTAGATTCCAGCTTGGCCAGCTCACGCAGCCATCCACCGTCACGCTGCAACCGCCGACGCAGGGCCGAAAACTTCTCGATCCAGACCGCCAGCACTAACACCAGGAAACTCATCGTGCGTGTCCTCCATCCTGCAGGGCGCTGCGAAAGCGCGTCCAATCAAAAGCCTGGCCCGGGTCAGTCTTGCGTCCCGGGGCGATATCACTGTGGCCACAAATACGCTGCTGGGTAATGTCCGGATACGCCACCAGCAGCTGGCGGGCCAGGTCGATCAGGGATGCATATTGGGCCTCGGTAAACGGTAGCTCATCGGTCCCTTCCAGCTCGATGCCTAAAGAGAAGTCGTTGCAGACTTCACGCCCCCCAAAGCTGGATATCCCGGCATGCCAGGCGCGGTCCAGGCACGATACAAATTGCGTCACGGTACCGTCGCGCTCAATCAGAAAATGCGCAGATACCCGTAGGTCGGCAATACCTTCAAAGTAGGGATGTTCCGTGACATCCAGGCGATTCTGGAAAAACTCATGCACCTTGCCGGTGGCAAACTGCGCCGGGGGCAAACTGATGTTATGCACCACCAACAGTGAGATTTCGCCTGCGGGGCGCTCGTTGTGGTTGGGCGAAGGGCAATGACGAATGCCCTGGCACCAACCGCTGGTGGGGTCCAACTGCATACAGGTTCCTTGAATGAGACGAGGTATCACCAGTATGCCGCGTTCAGCCCTGCGGTTGCGATCACTTGCCGCGATTGAGTTGACGCAGGTTACCCACTACGCACGCCAACGCGCGGTCGAACAGCAACCCATCGTCCAAGGTGCGCAGCGCGCCGCGCTTGAACGCCATGGCCAATTGGCCGGCGGTTTTGTCCAGGACTTTGAGCCCGGTACGGCTGACAAAAATATAGCGGTTGGCCGGTGCCATGATCGCCGTCAGCTTGCATCGCAGGGTGGCGACTGCCTCTTGCTGGAACTCAACCCAGCCGCCAATGCGCAGTTGATGAGCCTTGAGCAGGTCCGGGTCATCGCTGGGCAGGCCTTCCATGGCGTCAGGCAACACGGCACCGAATGAAAACGGCTCACGCACCTTGATCAGCACATCAAGGGGCTCGCCTTCGCACGATTGAACATGCATGGCCTGCAAGCGCACAAAAAACTCACGGGTGCTGAAGGAATCGAACGCCGCGCGGGTCAAGCCGTTGCGCAACGCCGTGAGCAACCCAGGCAGTTGCTCCAGCAGGTGCCGCCCGGCCTCGGTGTCTTTCTGCAGGCCCACGCTCCAGATCAACTCGTCCATGGTCCGTACTGCCGACTGCCACTGCACCGACTGTTCGCCTTGCTTGAGGCTGGCCAACAACAGCACCTGGCTCCAGGCCTGCTGCAGAAACTCCACCACGGATTGCGGCAACACCTTGCCGAGCAAGCGCCGGTTAAGCAGGTCAGCCACACGCTCACGGGCGGCTTGCGTACGCACACGCCCTTCTTCGGCTTCGCGGGTGTGCTGTTCAAGCAGCTCGCTACGGCGGCGTTCATCCAAGGTAAACGCACTGAACTGCGCCAGCAGTTGGGAAAAAATCGCCAGATCTTCGACGAAGTCATTCAGCAAGCACTGCACCACTTGCTCGATCTGCAGGTACAGGCTGTCACGCTGATAGTCCGCGTGCGGGCTCCAACCCATGGCGGCAGCCGCGATCTCGTTGAGCAACCGCCGCGCTGGGTGATTGCTACGGCTGAGGAAACTTTTGTCCAGGACCGCGACTTTCAGCATCGGGATCTGCAAGCGGGCAATCAAGCCCTTGAAGGCATCCGGCACGGTACGGTCGTTAAGGATGAAATCGAACAGCAGCGCGATCAGGTTGATCACATCCTCATCGGCGTCTTCCACAACACGGGATTTGCCACTCTTGACGCTGACCCGGGTCAACAACTGCCCAAGCTGGTTGCGCAGGTCAAAGTCGTCTTCGGCCTCGGGTTCCGGCACGTATTGTTGCAAATGGGAGAGCAGGCGCAGCAGGTCGCGGGTGGCAATGGGTTGCGGCTCGGCGCAGGCCTCAAGGGTGGGCGCTACGCTGCCACGTACCGCCGCCAGCAACTTTTGCAACGCGGCGAAGGCTTCCTGGCCGTTTTCATCCAGCGGCGGGTCGATGCTGGGCAGGCTGCCTTCTTGCTGTTGTTCGCGCGCCGCACGCCCGCCGGGCCGACGTGACGGCACCGCCTTGAGTTCAGGCAGCACCCCGGTGGCAACCAGCAACTGGTTGGCTTCGCCGAACAGTTGATCGGCGTCGCTGAGCACGTACTTTTCAAACAGCTTGAGCATGATCAGCTTGACGCGGATCTCCACCCCCAAGCTGCGCCCCGCGCGCAAAAAGAACTCACAAAGCAGCGCCGGGCCCAATGGGTTATCTCGCTCGTCCAGGGGCTTGCCGAGCACAGCGCCCAAGCGTGCAGTCAGTTGCCCCAGCGCCAGGCCATCGCGGTGCCGCACCCGGCCCAGCATGGCCTCCAGTGCAACGGCTTTTTCCAGGGCATCGCTGGAAGTGCCGGGCGCCGCCTCGTAGGACACTACCGGCACCAGGTGCGGCTCGCCCGGCCCGCTGGGGTCCAGATTGGCGAAGGCGGCGAACAGTTGCTCCATGAATACGCGTTCGAAGTTCTTACGCTTGAGGCGCAAGTCGCGCATGGCTTCAAAGAAAATGTGATGGTCAACATTACTGCGGGCCTTGTCGGCCATTTCGAACAGGGTGTCGTCGGCGTTATCGAACAGCTCCTGCAAGCCTTGCTGCAACTGTTGGGCAGCCTTGTCGCGAACCTGCATCAACACCACCGGCAGGCGCGCGAGCGGGGATGGCGTGGCCTGTGCCTTGTTGATAGGCACCACCTTTCCGTCAATGTGCATCCTGGCCTCCTGAAACGGCGATGTTGGGGTGGGGAAAAATCGGCGACAGGTCCAATTGGGCTGCAAAAGCCGGTTACCACCAAGACGTCAAAGCTATGACGCCAATTGCAAGGCGCGAGATTATCTTGCAAACGAGGGTAGTTGCGCCAGCAAACTCTGCCATTGCGGTGTAAATGAGTGGGGAGCCTGGGTTCAAAGGCGCACAGCCCCTATAATCGAGGCACCTTGTTTGTGGAGCCTGTTATGCCGAATCTCCGTCTTGCCGACCTTACCGCCGAAATCGAAGCCAACGTGCGCCGTGCACTGCTGGAAGACATCGGCAGCGGCGATATCACTGCGCAATTGATCCCCGCCGAACGACTGGCCAAGGCCACGATCATTACTCGTGATGCCGCCGTTATCGCCGGTACTGCCTGGGTGGACGCCGTCTTCCGCCAGCTCGACCCTCGGGTCGCGGTGCATTGGCAGGTGGCCGACGGTGAGCGCGTCAGCCCCAACCAGGCGCTGTTCCATCTGGAAGGCCCGGCCCGTTCGCTGCTGAGTGGCGAACGCTGCGCACTGAATTTTCTGCAGATGCTGTCAGGCGTCGCCACCCGCGCCCACTACTTGGCGGATTTTGTCGCCACGACCCAGGTCAAGTTGCTGGACACCCGCAAAACCCTGCCAGGCCTGCGCCTAGCGCAGAAGTACGCGGTCACCTGCGGCGGTTGCCACAACCATCGCATCGGTTTGTATGACGCGTTCCTGATCAAGGAAAACCATATCGCCGCCTGTGGCGGTATTGCCCAGGCGATTTCGGCCGCCCACAAAATCGCCCCGGGCAAGCCGGTGGAAATCGAAGTGGAAAGCCTGGATGAACTGCGCGAAGCACTGGCGGCGGGTGCCGATATCATCATGCTCGACGAGTTGAGCCTGGATGACATGCGTGAGGCCGTGCGCCTGAACGCCGGCAAGGCCAAGCTGGAAGCAAGCGGCGGGATCAATGAAACCACCCTGCTGCCCATCGCTGAAACCGGGGTGGATTACATCTCCATCGGTGCGATGACCAAGGATGTGAAGGCGGTGGATTTGTCGATGCGCCTCAGTATCTGAGGCGCATGACCGAAATTTGTGTGGCGATTTGTTGCGGTGAGCGGGGCTGTCGTGGCGAGCCCACTCACCAGTTCAAGCCTCACCACAACAAGCCCACTCGCCAACCAAGCGAGCCTCCACAACAAGCTCGTTGCAGGCTTAGTGCTTAGATCGCGAGATTATTCATCCCGCAATACTCGTTCCAGTCGACACCCAGCACCTCGGCAGCCTCTTTGTGCAAGGCCAGTCGCGCCGCCTCGAACTCTTCAGGGGTGGAGGTGTACTTGAGGCTCAGCTCCCATGGCTGCAGGCCCTGGGCCTCAGCCTCATCCTCAAATGCCCATTTGATCTGGTCCTTTTGATCATCGGCGCTCAGGTCCTTGATCTCATGCAGCAGTTCCGGCGACTCCGCGACGTACTTTTTGAGGGCTGCTTCGTGCCGCGCTTCCTGGGTCATCTCTGATGTGGTCATGTTGTTCTCTTAGATCGAGGAATGGGGATGCATCTGGGTCATCAAGGTTGCGCAGATACGAAAGAGCGGGCACGAATGCCGGCTCGTCTGGCCTTCAGAACCATTCTGGGATCATCTGAAAACGTTGCCTTTGAAACAGTGTTGCCTTTGTGCCCGAGACAGGAATCGCATTTGGCGATCAATCACCAGCGTTTGCTGGCTGTCTTCGGTCGTCGTCTAAACCGCTGTACTAGCCAGTGTACTTTTCAGGCTTCGCTGGGCCTTTCCGAACCAGGCTAGCCAAACGATAATAGGCACTCTGCTGATTGAGCGCCACCCGGATAATTTCTCGCCGCGCTTTCATAGAGGCGGACCGAGCCTGACGCAGCGCACGCATTGATGTGCTTGGTCATTGATACAATCTCACGCCGATTGCCAAAGCCTGGGCATGTCTTATAACAAAACATAAGGAAATAGCTTTGATTAAGCCATTAACCTCGCTGCGCTTTTTCGCAGCGCTCGCTGTTTACATTGACCATCTTGGCACTGACACAGACACCGGTGGCCTGGGCGTCGTGTTCTTCTTCATTCTTTCTGGCTTCATCATCACCTACACCTATGCCAGCAAGATCAACAGCATCGACCCGATAAGCTTGGCCAGCATCTACGTCAAGCGGATCGGCCGAATTTTCCCGGTTCACCTACTGACGCTGCTTTTTGCCTTGCCGCTGGTGTTCATCACTGACGCCCCCACCACCTTCATGATGGGCGTGTCCAATGCTCTGTTGATGCATAGCTGGTTTCCCAGCCATAGCGATTTCTTCTCGCTGAATTCCGTTTCGTGGACGCTATCGGTCGAATGGGCGTTCTACTTGGCGTTCCCGTTCCTGATTGTGCTGATAAAGAAGCTAGGGTTCGACAAGAGTGCAGCTGCTGGGCTGATGCTTTCAGGAATATGCTTTGCAATCCTACTGACGTTCAGCCTATGGCTTTATCTTGATCCGGCGCGCGTGGGATCCTCGACATGGCTGATCAGGGTTTCCCCTATGAACCTGTTCATATTCCTTATCGGTACGGGTATCGCGTTCTACGTATCGAAAGAAACGCGTAGCCGTGATTTCTCAGTTGGTTTCGCCACAGTGCTTGAGGTTGCCGCGCTGGTGATTATTGCTGCCGCCTATTACTGGACCATCGTGGACAACGCGAAAGCACGACTGCCACTTGATTACGTGCAAATCTATCTCCCGGCATTTGCTTTCTGCATATACATTTTTTCGGTGGCAAAAGGCTGGGTATCGAAACTGCTGTCCAACAGCTTCTTGGTGCACCTGGGTAACTTGAGCTTCTCGATGTACATGATTCACCTGCTTGCGATCATTTACGCTGACCGATACTTGATGCCGGTGATCGGTGCAAATGGCGTAACCGCTAACAGGGTCTACCTGTTTGTTTTGATTATGATCGCCTGCGAGGTTGTGTATCGACTGGTTGAAAATCCATATCGGGATTATGCAAGACAGGTTGCATCTAGCCTGTCCGCGAGACGTAAGGTCGCAGCAAAAACAGCATAAAAAACGGCGCCAAGGAAGGCGCCGCTTTCATTTAGTTAGGAACGATCAGGGCTCTAAACCCTGTCCCGCCGCTGTTTGTAACGCCCACCCCAACGCTCTTTAGCGACCCTCCTACGTACATGTCTACGCGGTCACTGCCGCTGCCACGCACCACTATGCAATTTGCTCCTGCAGCGTTCTGAATTAAGAGCCCCAATGTGTCGTCAACCATAGCCAGACGGCCCAAAGATTCTCGCTCATATTTCGAAAACATCCGCACTCCGGACTGATAGCAGGCGTATGTATCAGTACCGCGAACATTGTATGTATCAACGGTATTTAGAAAGAACGGGTCTGTCATCGTTGTAGATTTGTTGAATGAATCAAAAACTAGGCCGTCAAGGTCGACGTCCGTGCAATACGATATTGCCATCAGCTGCGATGCTGCATGGTTAGCGCCAGCTATAAGTTTGCACTTGGACATCTGCACCTTTTGACTAAATCTGCCAGTCGGCTGATCAGCGTTAAACCCCGTAGAGTTAATCAGCGGCTGTGTTACCCCTGGAGTGTAGTTGACATACTCACAACCTATAGCGGTCCAGCTGTGAGGCTCGACAACGGCATTGCCGCCTGCAACTGTTCCAGAAATATAAGGCTCGGAGAAGAACGCGGTACCAACGGTAGGCGGTGCCGTGTAGCCCGGCATTGACTCCAGCGAGCCTTGTTTTGACGATCCGAAATAAGTATCTGAATACTTCTGGTATAGGCAGCCAGTAGACCACACAGGGAGGCCGCAATAATCGAAAAGCGAGTTATCGACCGTGCACCACTGTGTACGAATCTGGCGCAGGCCGACTGTGCAAACTGCAAACTCGCACAGGCTAAGTTTGTGATTCTCGCCACCCTTGCGGCCTGGGTTTGCAGTGTTAGGCCGGAATATCATTCCATAACGAGCCGCTTGGCGGAATCGCTGTTCGCTGTAGGTCCAGTTAGTGCAGCCTTCTTGGATGATGCCTGCAATGGTGGTGTAGAAATCGTTGTCCGACATTACACCGCCAATCAGATGGGTGCCCTTGAAGCCGAGCTGACCATAGAACTTGTTCTTGTTCAGGTTGCAAGTATCAATAAATTTGTCACCGTATTGCGCCTGCACATCCAGTGCAAAATCACCCTCCAAAGCCTTCCAGGCCATCCCTCTAGAATCGAAGTATGGGTCTGTGTCTGTGACGGGTGTAGTAGTGTCGGCGGCTGGCGGAAAGGTCAGGCAAATGTATTTCAAGTTGCCGGTGAGAGACGCGTTGTTATGCCCCTGTAATAGCATCCGCCCGCCCATAACTTGGGCGCCTGCCACGTAATACTGCCCGTTTAGGTGAAGCGTAGTGAAGTTCTGGGCTGCAAATTTGTGCGCCGCCGAGAACGCTTCGGGGTCTCTGTAGGCACCACCACACATTCCGAAGAACTCGCCGTACAGATCATCGTACCGACGAATCCAGCAGCCACTGCCGGTCGGATTTGTCTCGCCAGTGCCTGCCAAAAACGCAGGCAGCGCGGCCTGCAGGCCACTGAACGGGACGGATGGGCTGATGATGGTGCCGCCGTTGTGTTTGCTCTTGAGTGTGCCTGCCGACCAGTAAAATACACCGCCCCCCTTACTGGTACCGCTGATGTACTCGCGCAGGTTGTACTCGACGTTGTCCACTGCTGGCGTGGTCAGCATCAGGTTGCGCATTGTGGAAATGGTAGCGACGTAATTAATCGGCAGGCCAGGGCCTGGAATCAACGATACCGCCTGCAAGACATCGCCATAGGTCGCAGCATTAGAGCTGACCCCTTCGGCAGATCCAAGTCCTGAGATCCTGTTGCCTTTGGCCTGGTATGCGCCTGCACCGTCGACATCAAAAAAACCAAGCGTCAGCGACCTTGTTGAAACCCGGAACAACTGTTTCAGGGCTTGCCAGATCCGGTCAAAGTCTCGGTTCACGGTTGACGACAGAAAGTCGCCGTTTTCCTGGTAGTCGTTCACGCGCTCAAACGGAACGTTTAAGTTCAGCAAGATGCTCGAAAGGTTTGGCGGGGCCGCTGTGAACGTGATGGTGCTTGTCGGGTTTCCTACGCCGGTGATGGTGAAGCCCGATACAACCTCAACCCCATTGATGAAGACATCAAGGTCGGATGCAGCCAGCAGCAGAAAAGGGATGGTGAATATCGTGGTTACACCGTTGCCGGTGTAACGTTTCTCGGTTGGTCCTGCTGGAACTGCCATGGTGCGCCCCCTGGGTGGTGGCGGGCCTAGTAGTCCACTTGAACCTCATGAACGCCCGCATCTGGACGCCAATTGTCACGACGGGTCTCTGTCGGTTTCCCGACTATTCGGCCAATGCGCACAGGGGTTTGGGCGATAGCGCCGGCACCAGAATCGATGTAGTCGTCTTCCTGGTTGGTGAGTGCCGGATTGAAGTCGCGCATCTGGTCCCAGATCGTGCGCAGCACATCGACGTGCGCCCACAGGAAGCGCGCCGATAGCGGAGATTCGAAAGCGTCGAGGATGCGCTTTTGCTTGTTCGTGCTGGAGTGCTCCTCACCAACCCCACAGCCCGTGCCCTTTAGGGCCTGTTTTAGGATTGAAGGCGCAAAGCCGCCGGGGCCATTGGTCTCGATGATCACGCGGGGAATCTGGTGTTTGATGACCAGTTCGCGGATCTGGTGCACCTGGCCACCAATGATCTGGTCCTTGGGGCCGAACTCCGCAATTTCCCCGGTGAGCCCAACGGCCAGGTGCCAATACAACTGGCCGCGCGCGTCTGTGAGGATCAGCGAGAAAGCCGAGGCATCAGACTTGATCTTGCCCAGTGAGCAGTCCCAGTACGCCACGGCGCCGACGATCTGTGTGGCGCCCAGGTACATAGCCGCCGCGTTGTTGGCGTAGCGCATGATGGGCTGAACGTCGTACGGGATGATACGCGCAGGGTCCAAACGAACCTCCGTGACGGGTTTCGAGTGGAGCTGGTACTGCGAATCCCATTCGTTGATGGTGCGGGTTTTCTTGCGGCGCTTCTCAAGCTCCAGCAGGTCGAAGCGATCAACCCAGGCAATGCCGGCATAGCAGTCAATCAGCGTGCCGGGAGGCGTAAAGAAGGCGATGCCGCTTTTCGTCTGCTGGTAATCCTTGCCCAGCGCCAGGGCGCGGGCGTGCTTACCAATCCCGGAAAGCACAAACTCCGGCACGAACGGCAGGTCATAGGCCGTCAACTTGGCGTCTTCAATCCGATGCTCACGGGCAAACATTCGAATGGTCAGGCAGTCGGCGCCCAACGCTTCCTGTTCGTCGTAGAGGCTGTCATGGGTGTGTGGTGTGCCTACGAACAGCAGACGTGCACCTGGCACCATGATGTGGATCTGCTCGCCCAGGCGGTAGCGCAATTTCTCACGCGCCTCGGGCGTGGCGATGTTCTTGGGAACCTCAACGTCATCGTTCTGGCACTCGTCGGCGCGCGAACTGGTGATGTTCGACATGATGCCGGATGCCTGCATGGAAGGGTTACGCTCATCCACTGCGCCAGGAACCCACCAGAACGCGGTGTCGCCCTTCATCTTGCGGTGGGCATCCATCGTCAGTGGGTGCCGCATCAAGATCGCCTTGGTGTCCCGGCTTGTCTTGTAGGCCGTGGGGTCGGTGTCACCCTGGTGCAGGATTCGGTACGTCGGGTTCAAGTAGAACCGCCAGGCGTTATACAAAGCCAGGATGGTGGACTTGCCGAACCCACGGAAACAGCGAAGCACCGCATGATCACCGCGGTGCTCAAGCCAATGGCAGGCCCGGATATGGATGTCCGGAACCTCCCACTTCATGCGTTTTGCCCAGATCAGGAAAAACGCCAGGAACGAGATGTACTTAGTGGACATGCACGCCCGCCTGTGCGCGCTCCAGTAGTGCTACCGCCTCGCGCTCGGCCTGGGCCTGTACCTTATCCAAATCGTCCTCGGTGCTGTCCTTAGGCAGCGTACCGCCCTGGATATGTCCTGTGATGCTGATCACCTTGACAAGAAGCGTCATGGTGGCGGCGGCGTTCTTCTTGCTCCAGTGCCTATCGCCTCGTTCTTCTCGGGTAAGGTCGGCCATGGTCTTGCCGTTACCCGGCCAGTTTTTAGGGTTCGCCTCGTTAAGGACGACATCCGCCAATCCCTCAGAAAGCGCTTTCAATCGTTCAATTTGGTCGACTCGCATTACTTCGCCCCCACTGCTGCGCCCATGTTCGGTGCGCGATCTGGCGTTGCTTCGCCCGGCTCCCACCAGAACGACTGACCAAAGTCCTTTTGGGCGCGGCGCTTCATCCGGCGCAGGTATCCAGGCGATAGCAACTCTTGCATGTCGTGGAACACTGCGTGCTCAAAGGCAGCCTTGGTGTACCAGTTGCGAATAAAGGGAGTGTTCTGGTAGCCGATCCGTAAAAGGTTCGCTCCCACATCTGCGGGCTCCGTCTTCTCCTTAAAAACACTGCCGGCCGTCAGGCCTACGTCGGCGGCGGTGCCATATACCGGCCCAAGCAAGCCCGTCAGGTTCGACTGTCCGCCACGGTTGTCGCCGCCAAGTCCGGTGTTCAAGATGTCGCCGAAGATGCCCACGCCCCCGCCGCGCAGCATTGCTTGCACCCAAAACTTGCCGTCGTTCATCTTGCGAGGATCGCGCCCGTTCATGATGTCCATCAGTTGGTTGGTCATCGCCCCAGCCATCAGCAGGCCAGTGAACAGGGACGCCGAATAGGCCAGCTTTCCGGCGGTGGATTCGATCTGTGAGGCGCGTTTCCAGTGGCGTTCGAACATCGCCACGCCGAAGGACTTGAACAGCGTCAGGTGGCGCAGCGACTCCCCGCCCAAGCTGCCCGACTGGGTACCCTGGCGCATCGTTGCCCGGGTCATGAGGCCCGGCAGGATCGAGGTAAATTCGGATTCGTTCTGGATGTAACCCAGCAGCTTGCCCACGGCATCGTTCTTCTGCTTGGCGCTGAATCCTTGGAGCGAGGCGATGGATTCGGGCGTCAGCATTGCCTGCCCGCGCCAGTCCTCCGGCGTTGCGGCCTGCCACACGTCCCAGTCATCCTTTCCGATGCCGTATACCTCCAGCCGCTTCTGTAGCTTAGGGTCAGCCCCCCAGGCGCCGCGCGTGTCGGCCGCCATCCGGGACATAATTTCAACCGAGAAGCCGCGCCGCATGGCAGTGGTCCACTGTTCCAGCAGGGTCACTTTCATCGTGGCGTTGGCAAGTTTTGAGGTCCAGCCCGCCGACAGGTTGTCGGTGTGGAACGTCACCATGTCGTTGGTGATGCTGTCCAGGCCGATGGCCATGCGATTGGCTTCGGCGCGGTAGTCCTTGGAAACGCTCTTGAGGGCACTCACCAGCGTCTTGCCGATGGGCAGCCCGTGATAAGCGCTGGTGATGGCCAGGGATTGGATGTCACCGACCACCGAGGATATGAGGGTTGCCTGTAGCTTGGCTGCGACCATGAAGTTGCGGATACCTTGATTGAATTCAGCAAAGCGGGCATTGACCGGAACGCCCAGGCTTCCGTTCAGCACGTTCCATACCATGTCCGGGGTGGCGCCAAACTCGGTACCGGAGAAAAAGCCATCGCCAATCCCGTCTTTCATTTTGGCAGTGTCATGCAGCAGGCGATAAGTCTGCGCAGAGTTCGGCCCAAGCTGCTCAATCATCACGGTGTCTTTGATCTGGGCGTGGACAGAGCCTTGCATTGCCTCAAACACAGACGTAGGGCCGAAGTCGCGCATGTACTCAAGGTAGGCGTCACCGTCTTTAAAGTGGATCTGCCGATGGGCTTCGTCGTGCTTGGCTGCCCGACTGGCGTTGCCGCCGACACCGGGCGTCATCTTGTTCAGTCCATCGGTCTTTAGGGTTTCATGGGCAGCCAGCAGGAAGTCCGTTACCTGGGCGTCATTCATCTGCGTACCGTCTTCATTCAGGTAGCGCTTTCGGTCAAGGCGATTCAGCACGAACCCGGCCCAAGCGTCCGGGGTTTCGGCGCGAACCTTCACAAGGCTGTGCGGCTGCGGCAGCCATCCGTAATCCAGGCGCCCGATGTTTGCGCCGGCGGCGTTCATTCGCTCGCGGACTGCGTCCATTTGTTCACGCCAAGCTTTCGCGCCCTTCGCGGCCACCTGATTTCCGGTATCGCGGCCAAACACCTCATGAACAAAATCGCGCTCGGCGGCCTTGTTGGTGATCATGCCCAAGAACTTTGGGGCTGCTGCCTCAATGGTTTCCATGATCGAGCTGAACGCCCGGTTCCGCTCACCCTTGATTCGGACGTCTACCTGCCGCAGGCGCTCAAACAGTGCTGACGTAAACGGCTGCTTTCCGCCGATGACCGCCGCGCGCGCCTCCTGATTAGCAAGTTCACGGGTTTGCGCCAGCAAGTTCTGCCCTTTGCGCTGAGCGGCCTTATCGACAGACGCAATGTGGTCAGCCATAGCGGCTTGAGCGGCGGCCAGCTGGCGCTGCTGCTCGGTCATGGCATTGAATTTAGCGGGATCAGTACGAGCAAGGTCGCGAATGTGAAAGCTGATCTTGTCCTCAATGGCCTTGGCTTCTGCCGCTTTGAGGGGGCGACCTATAGCCGCTTCAACTTGCTTGATGCAATCGGCACGCATGGCCATGGGCTTGCCTCCAGTGAGAATGGAAGCAAGCCTATGGGGTCGAGGTAGACGGTTTCCCGACTATTTGGGATGGCGTTACAGGCCGAGAAGGCAGCCAACAGCGGCGGCGTACGAATTGGCCTCGCGAATGCCGGCGGCGTGTTCGGCTTCAATTTCCGCCAGCACTTGGTCAGCCCGGGCGCTGGCTGGGCTCCCGTCAGCGTCGTACCCTGTGCGCACCATTGCCTCCGGATTCTTGGCCACCGCGCCGCGCAGTAGCTCAAGTTCTGGGGAGGTCTCGGCCGCCGGCTTGCCATCGCCTGCTGGCTTCGCTGCACTATTCGCCGTGTCAGGCCCAGACCTATCCGGGGTGGCTGCCGCTGGTTCAGCAGGTTTTCCACCTGGTCGAGGCTCAGCTCTCAGAGCGGGCGCCGCCTCAGGCTCACGCGGCAACGTCGCTTCGTGCTCACGTACCAGGGTGTCTATTTCCTCTCGAGCTACACGCTCATTGACTTGGCGCGGGGTTGGCGTCCGGCGGGCCTCGGCAACTCCTGCGGCCAACGGCTTGCGCTGGAAGCCTTGGATTATTTCGTCGGCGCGCGCATTAAAGCGCTCAGCAACGCGGGCGGGAATCTCGCCACGGTCTAGAGCATTCAGGTCGGCGCGGGCCTGCTCGGCCGAACGGTTGCCGCTAAGACTTTCGTTGAGCGCTGCTTTGCGGTCACCCAGTTGTGCACGTTCATCAGCAATGGCCTGGCGTGCAGCTTGCTCGGCCTGTTTGCGCCCCATGCCCTCGCCCTGTAACTCTTTTGCACGAGCACGAAAGGTGTCGTCCAAGGCATCAATACTGCGGGCTACAGCGGACAACTCGGCTTTCACGTCCTTCACGTTGGGAAGGCTGCCGGCGGCGGCCTGCTCAGCCTCTGCGCGGATGACTGGCAACAGCTCTTCACGAGCGCTGGCCAGGGCCTTGTCACGGTTTGGGGCAGTTACCGGTAACTCATCGATGTCGCGCAGGAATCGGGCCGACTGGATGTTGTCCGGAAGTACCACCGGCTCGCCCCTGTTGATCGAATCAATAGCGGCACGTAATGCATCCTGGTGGGCCACAGCGGATCGGGCGTCAATCGGTGCGCCTGGCGCGGTATCGATATCGGCGTGCTGTGCGTTGCGATCCGCCAGGGCCGCATCAATCTGTTCAGTGGTCGGCCTGCGCATGGTGGCGCGCCCGATCCCGAAGAAGGCAGCGCCCAAGATGGCGTCAGTGGCAATGGCCGTCGCATCCATTGCGCGGTACTGCGCGGCCTGGGCCTGGTATCCGCCGGACTCAAGGAGTGCCGCCGATACACCACGGTGCGCCATCCCCAACCCAACGTTTGCACCAATGGCCAGGGCAGCGTCACCGCCCACCGATTTGGCGAATCCGGCAGCCGGTATAGCGGCACCGACAGCCGTAACAGCACCCTCGGTGACGCCAAGCCAGGTGGCGGTGTTCTCGTCGATACCATCTTCCATTGCCGTCCGCTTGCGCGAGTAGCCGGCAGGCCCGCCAGCAGCGGCAGCGGCGCCAACAGGGCCAGCCAGCACGGCGCCCGCAACTGTTCGCGGAAGAATCGCGGCAGCCTCTCCGATGATCTGGCCCGCGACGCCAACCTCTGTAGGGTCTGGCCGATACGCCTTGGCCATTTCGCCAACACCCTCACCTAACGTTTCCTGGCTGGATTCCTCGGCGCTGGTAACATTGGGCTTTCCGCCAAACTTAGGCTCAGGCAGCAAAAGGCTGGCGGCGGCGTCAAGGCCGCCTTGCCATACCGAACTAAGCCCAGACTCAATAGCAGTACCGGCCTCGATCCCGCCGCGCAGTAGGTTCGGGCCGACCACGTCCAGGGCACCAGTAAAGAATCCAGGTTTGAGTTTTTCAGCCGTGCGCCCAAGGCGCTGGTCCTGGCTGGCGGCTTCGCCGTCTTCGACCATCCCGTCTAGCCAGCTCATTTGACTTTCACCACCATGGGTTGATTTGTTTTCGGGTCGACCTGCACCCGGCCTGCATTCATCAAGTAATACGACCCTTCCTTCCCAGGCACCGGCGACAGCGGCATATCCTCAAGCTGACTGATCGGGAGCTTGCTGTGCATGGAAAGACCTTCAATCTGCATATCAACTAGGGCGTTGAAGGTCCCCTCATCCATTTCGTAAGGCTTGATTACCTTGGCGCCCCCCCGCTCCATGATGCCGCCGGTAGCCATTTCGGCGGCCTGTTCGGCGAGGTCTTTATTCAGCTCCGGCGCCGGGCCGTCATGCTTGACCCCTTTGGGCCCAGCCATACCGGCGTAAAGCGACTTGTAGGCCAAATAGGCCTGCTCCCGCTGTGGCGTACCAGGCACCAAAGAATTGCCCACGGCGCCGTCGAAGGCCTCGCGGAACATCGCATCTTTCGGCATCGGCGTTGATTTATCGGTCAGTACCTTGGCCCCGGCCAGTAGCGTTCGCGGCACGTCGGTACCGTCTGCGCCCTTAAGCCCACGGAACTGGGCCATGCCTGCAAGTGTGGCGATTGGATCATCCGCAACCAGGGGCTTGATGGCGGCGGCGAAGTCGGCGCCCGATGGCGATGAACCCGCGATAGCGCCGAACAGCTGCAGCTTGGTGCTGTCGTCGGCCTGCTTGATCAGCGATGACAGCATGACCTGCTCTTCGGGTTTCCAAGGGTTGCGGTTGACCTCTGGGCCGTAAGCCTTGCGAACAGCCCCTACCTTGTCGAAGCGCTCGGCAACCTGCTCACCCAGCCTTTGCTGGCCTTCTGGCGTTGAAATGCCGGAAACGTCAAGCGGCTCAGAAGTCTGGCCGGTGCGCAGGTCGCTGAACGTGACGGGGTTGTCGCGCATCAACTTGAGGTTGTTGTCCACGGCTGTCTGCAAGCGATTCAAGTTTGCCTGATCGGCAACGCTGCCACCGCTTGCCTGCATCTGCTGGCGCTTCTGGTCGATGTATTGCTGTTGCTGCTGGATCGGGGCGCGCAACAGCTTCTGGGATTCCTCCATTTCCTGCATGCGGGTGTTGAACTCACCGGCGGCAGACGTTCCGGCCAGCGTGGATTTCCACCGCTGCTGATCAGCCGGGGTCGGCGGGACACCCGTGGCGGCCTGGCGATCCATCTGCGTGAGGATGCGCTCTGCCTTCATTTCCCGCATTTCGGTCTGGCGCTGCTGGTGCTCCTGCACCTGGAAGATACGACCGGTCACCGTGTTGAGCAGCTGATTACGCTTCTCCGGGTCCAGCTTCTTGGCGTAGAAACCATCCTCGGCGGTCAGGTCATGCTCAAGCTTTTGCAGGCTGCCGATGCTTTCGCGCGACTCAATGACACGCTGAGTAGCGTGCGTGGTCCAGTTGCCGTCCTTGAACTCCTGCTTCTTGCTGGTCCAGGCTTCGCCGTAAGCCAGGTGCCCGGCGGTGTCGATGTCTTCGGCATCCATGCGCGCGTTGATCTGCTCGACGTTGGCGCCAGGCATGGCCGCGTCCTTACCAAGCATGTCCATGCGTGACACCAGATCGCTCTGCGCAGAGAGGACGCGCCCCTTGGCGGCGGCAACCTTGACGCTATCCAGCCCGCCCAGCTGCATGCGCTTGAGTGAATTGCCAATCTCGCCCTGCTGGGCCTGGTCAAGACCTGGCGTTTCGATTGGGTCAAGCTTTCCAACGGCTGCGGTATAGGCCTCCTCGGATTTGTCATAGCTCAGTTTGCCGGTGCGGATCTGCTCGTCCAGGTCCGTAGCAATGGTCTTGATTTGCGACTCTCGGTCGATCAGCGCATTGCTGGCCTTGACCCTGGCCAACGCCTGATCTTCCTTGTTGATGTTGTCCAGCACGCCAAGAGCAGCGTTCTGCACGGTGGACGCAACCTGTTGCGCGGCCTGGGCCTGCCCGCGATTGTCCACGGTAATGACGCGGTTTTGTGGTGCCTCAGGTACGGCGCGCGCTTGCGCGAAACTGCCCAGCGGAATCTGCGCCATCAGGAAGCCCCCCCTACTTTCGGAACTGTGGCATTCGTGCCGGCAGCGGACGCCTTCCAAGCCATGCCAGCCTGCGCGCCAGCGGACAGAACGGTGCCGATGGATTGAGCGTTGGCATTGCCGCGCGCCTGGGTGCCCGCCAGGCTGTAGTTACTGGCGTCGGTGTAGCCGCGGGCCTTCTGGTTTTGCCCGTTGAAGATGGTTAAGGCCGCATCTTGCTCGGCGTTTCCGATGATTTCTTCGTTGATATTGATCGCGGTACCCGCACCTATCTCAACGCCAGAAGCTGCCAGAGAGGCGTTGGCTTCGCTCGCCTGGTTGCGGGCAAGGCGACGGATACGATCGGCCTGCACTACCGCTGCGCTGGCTGCCGCATCCGCATCGCTTTGGGCCTGGTCGGCCTGGGCATTGGCGTTGAGCTGCGACTGTTTGCCGGTTTGCTGAGTGGTGTAGACCGAGTACACCGTCGCCGCCGCGAGAGCCGCATAAGCGGCCATTCCTACTGCGCCTACAGCCATGTCAGATCTCCATCATCAAAAGCGGACCGATGTTGCGCAAGCCCTGAGACTCATAAAGCCGGGTGGTTCCCTCGACACTGACGCCGGTCCCGATACCCATGTAAATTTGTTTCGCACCCTTGAGCTTTGCCCACTCTTTGAACGTTTGGATCAAGCGGACCGCAATCACACCGTTACGCTTGGATGGCTCGACAAACAGCGAGTAGTCATAGGCGATCAAGTCATCGCTGAACCACTGATCAACGACGGCCCCAGCCATTCCGCCAACCACCTCGCCGCGCACCTCTGCAACGAAGACAACACCCTGCCCATTGATCAGTTCATGAAGAAAGCGAGCCGACTTGTCTGGGCAAAAACTCATGCTCGAGTAGCTGGTTGTTGCGTGCAGCAGAATCCCCAGCTCGATCAGCCGGGGAACGTCGGAGTGCTTGGCGGGCCTGATCATGGTGTTACCTCAATCGTTGATCGTGATTTTCTTGATGACGCTCAGCAGGTGGAACGGCAGCGGCTGGTCCTGGGTAATCTCAAGCGTGGCTTGGCCCCGCTCCCATCCGAGGTTTTCAAGCCGATGCACGCCAGTGAATAAAACAGGTGGCTTATCGAGGATCTGCGGCCCAAGGTCGCGAAACGCGATGATTTGGCCGTTGATCTTGCAGCCGATGGTTTCGAGGAATCGCAGGGTAATTTCACCAATACGCATGCTATTGCCCTGGGAGCTGCCAGTGTTACCAGCAGCTTCAGGTGTCAGCGTCTTGATCCTGGTAACGAAATTTAGGCCAATTGATGTGGCGAAGGCCTTGCGCAGGATAGTGACCTGCCCACCAGCGACGAGCTGCTGCTGCATCACAACGCCATCGGCAACGATGTCGACCATCTTGCCTTCCAGATGCGAAAGTCCGCCCCATACCGTGGAACCTCCAACGCTGGTGGCGTTTACTCCGGAGTCGACCCGCACGCCGGAAGCGAAACGCTCGATGTAGCGCACGTTCTGACCATTAACGGTGCGGCGCACCACTACCCACACCTGATCACCGTTTTCGGTAGGGATGGACGCGGCAGACTCAAAAGCCCCATCGGTGATCTGGCGGGCCCAGCCAATCACGTCCTGGTCACGGTCGACGGTCATGGTTGCCATAACGCCGTCAGCCCGAACCATGAAAAGAATGGATTCGGGCTCTTGCTGGTAGGCCATGTCGATGATGCCGGACTTGGTCGCATGCTCAGACAGCACGGACATATCTGGAGAGCCAAACGTATCGGAGTCGTACTTGTAGGCCATGGCGCGCAGTTTTCGCCCTGCGCGTTGGATGAAATACAGCTCGTTGCCGATCCGTACCGGGCGCACCTTGTTGCAACCGTACACCGATGGGTTCTTGGCGCGGATGTTGGTCGGGGTAATTGCCTTCTCGACACCGCCGCTCACGGTGAACTCGCCGCCATAGGTCAGCGGGATAAGCGCGTTGATCTGCCCCATGTGCAGGATTGGATTGATCTGGTCAGACGACAGGTTGTACGAAATGGCGTCATCGTCCTTGGTGCCAAGTTCGTAGTTCAGGTACTCCCCGGTGCGCGATTCCCAGATAGTTTGGGGAAAGTTTGGCGAGCCGCCGAGGGCTAGACGCTGCTCAAACAGAGTTCCGGTGCCTGGGTATCCATCAATGTCATTCCACACCGAAGCCTCAAGCGACCAAGCATTGGCAGGGGATGCAACCGCCGATGTCGGCGCCGATCTGATGATCCCGGACGCAGCTGTAGGGCTCGTGTAGGTGACAATCTCCAGAAGCCCACCGTTGACCTTCACAAACTTGCCGACGTCAGATATGCGCCACCCGGCAGCTCCTAGCGTCATGCTTACCGATGCGCCAACAGGGGTGGCGGCGCTCAGGGTGTTGGTGGTCTGCGGCGATCCTTTCAACGACCAGGTCGGGCGAGTCGTGCCACTGAATGCATTGGTCACTTCCACAGTTGCCACGGTAGCGCTCACAACAGCTGTGACCTTGGCCACACCGCCACCGGACCAGATTTCACGGCCAACGTCGGCAGCCAGGAATGCAGCTTCTGCGGCGGTGGCGGTGCGGCCAGCGCCAACGGATGGGTCGCTGATGGTGAACACGGTGAGGAAATCTATACCTTTCTCGTCGAAAGGCTTGGTCACAAACGGCGCCGGCGCAAGGCTCCACTCGATGTTGGTGATCCTGCGTAGCCTGCCCACGGGCACCGTGTTGTGGAAGATAAACATGGTGTCGGCGCCCTGCACGTAATCCATGTGGTCAAGGATGGTATGTGCGTATGGGCTGACCAGCTCAATCCCGCTGTAGGTGCCATCGGGGAAGTGGATGCGTACGTACAGATCGCCAAACTCAACCATGAACGCCTGAGAGGCATTGAACACATACGGGATTAGCCGGCAGTTCTTGTCGGGGAACTTGGCCGGCGAACACATCAGCGTGCCGTCACGGCGAACACAGCCACCGTGGATTACCGGCCAGGCGTTCTGGATAATCTCGGCGCCGTTCTGGTACCGGGCGATATCGACACGGCCCAGCATGCGCGGGGAAACCTCACCGGCGGTGAAGTTGGTTTGATTCAGCGTCAGGCGGGGCATTACCAGTAACTCCCAAAGCGGGCCGCGTACAGGCGCTCATCACCCAAGGTCTGCGGTGGATCCTCCTGGCCGTCCACGGCTTTGGCCCGGCGCAGCATCAGCTCAAGCTTTTGCTCCTCGCCTGCTTGCTTGGCCGTGGATTGGGTAACCGGGTAGGCCAGCGCCGCACACATCGCCTGGGTGGCCAGCGCTACAAGGTGTGCGTCCCAGGTGTTCTCAATCTCGTTGCGGAACACGTAACGCAGCTCCAGCACGGTGGTGTTGGCAAGGATTGAGCGACCCTCTACCAGGTGATCGATGATGCAGCCGCTGCTGCTGACCTCCAGAACCCGAGAGAAGTCGGCCGGAAGCTCAAAGGAGTGCGAGTAACCGAACAGCGGAGCGTCTGCGTCAGGCGCCAACACCGCACGCTTGATGCAGCAATTCCAAGGATGGGACCGCAACAAATCATCACGCACGGTCGGGTATAGGTTTGCGCAGAGCTTCGCCCGGTCCAGGTTTTCCTGGTCGGCAAAATCGTTGATGGTCTGCGAGCCAAGCATCAGCAGCGCGTTGGAGCAGATCGAAACACCGGTGGCCATTGTCATTCCCAACCTCCAGATAAAAAGACCGGGGCGCTAGGCCCCGGTAAAGTTTTGCCTTCCTTGGCGGCCCGTGAATCAGTTCTGGCCGGCGTATTGCGCAACCAGGGTGATGACTTGGCCGGCCTGCAGCGCGGCGCCAGCCACGGTGGACAGCAACTCACTTTGGTCGGTGGCGAGACCCTGCTGGGCGACCGACACTTCAAACAGAGCGCCAGCAGCGAACTGGGCTTCGGCTACCGCGTTACCAGCAGCCGCAACCGAGGTGGCAGCCAGGTAGCGAGCAGGCGCAACTACGTCACCCAGGTTGAGCGTCGAAGACGCAGCGCCGGCGCCGAAATACAGCTTGGTGCCGGGCATCAGACGAGAGCCGAACGGCAGCAGACCCCAGCTGATCTTGTCGCCGATAGGGGTGCCGCCGACGGGAACGGTGAAGGTGCTGACCAGGATCTGAATGTCAGCGCCTTGCAGGTTGGGCTTTACCAACTGCTGCGGGAGTGCCGCGCGTGCGGCCGAGACGGAAGCGTTTACGGTTGCCATGGTTTGAAACTCCTAAGCCGGGAAAGGGGGTGAAGCCGAAGCCGCTTACGCAGCCTCAGTTACTGCGATCTCAACCACCTTTTCTTCCTCGACGCGCACAGAGCCGATGGACATCTTGGCGTAGACGCGGACGTTGAAGCCTTTGCCTGGATCCTCGCCAACCTTGGTGGTGATGTCGGCGCCCTTGCCCAGGGTGACGCCCGACTTGGCCCATGCGTACAGGCGGCGGGTGCTGCCGTCGTATGGGGTGCGCTCGGACGGAATCCAGGTGAAGCCCATCCATTTGCCTTCTACGTCGCCTTCCTGGAGGAACTTGCCAGCCATGTAGTCAGCGCTGGTCAAGGTGGCGTCAGCCAGGATGTCGGCAGCGGCAGCGGCGGTGTAGGTGATGAACAGCTCTTCGCCGTTGTGGTTGTCGGCCTCGTTGCGGCGGAACAGCTTGCGGGCCTGGATGATCTTGGCCCTGGTCAAGCCGGTACCGCCAACAACGATCTTCTGGGTGTTCGGCAAGATGATGTTGCCGGTGGTGGCGCGGGAGTTTCCGCCCATGGATGCGATAACCACGTCATCCTTGGCGCGATTCAGCGAACTGACCATGGCCTTGACGTAATCCGAAGTCGGGTCAACCAACATACGGATCTTGTCCTGGTCGTCGATCATGTCGCCGTCGTCCCAGTCGAACAGGTCCACAAACCGGGTGCTGTGTGGCTGGTCGTTGATCGGGGTGTCGGCGTGGCGCTGGGTGCGACGTTGCGCGGTGCGCTGGCCCAAACGGTTGATCGACTTCGACATACCCACGATGTTTGGCTCGATGGTTACGTGCGATTCGAAACGAGAGGTCATTTGCTGGGCAACGTGGCGGAAGTTATCCGCGAACTGCTGAACAAACGCTTCGGTGATTTGCTGAGACATGCGGTGCACTCCAATGCAGATAAGGGATTGCCTGCCGGGTATCCGCATCGCGGGCCGGTATTACCTGGCGTGCATCGGCTTTGCTGCGCCTCGGGGCTTTCCGGGTGTCTGCGTGCCATCGCAGGCCGGCCCATTGCTGGGATGCCTGCGATGTTTGTGCATGGAGGGTGTCGGTTTCCCGACTATTTGAAGCGGGGATCAGCCAAGGCGGGATTGCTGCTTGCTGTACTTGCGGTTGTACATGTCGTCCAGCTGGGCCTGGATGCCTGGACGCTTCGGATCGTGCGCCGGCAAGGCCTGCAGCTGGCTGCGCAGCTCGGCCGATTTGACGGCGAAGTCCGCTTCACTGGCCTGGGCGCCGCCGTTGATGGCGCTATCCTCCTTGAGTTCCTTGCCGATGTTGGCGGTGAACGCGATGAAGTCAGGGTCATTGCCATACTTGGCCTGGAGCGCAGCGAAGTTGCCAGGCTTGCCCGGTTCGCTGGCGAAGGCCTCAGCGGCACGGTAGGACGCACGCACGTTCTGGGTCATGGCCTGCTCATCACCCCACGCAGCCTTGAGCGTTGCCGCGCAATCCTGCTGGCTCAACTGCACACCACCTTCGACCAAGCCCGGCGCCGCCTTCATGTACTCGCCGATGACGTACTCGACCTGGGCATTGGTCAGGCCCTTGGCGTGCGCACCTTTGAGGAACGACTGGGTGCCCTCGTCGGCCTTGAATTCTTCCCAGTCGAAGCCCTCGACGCCTTCCAGCTTGACCGTGTATTCGTCGGCAGTCTTGGGCGGCGCATCGCCAGAGCCCAGGCGGGTTTCAAGGTGCTTGTACGCTTCGGCAACCTTGCGGCTCGACGCTTCCAGATCAAGGGTGCCGTCCTCTTTGTTGGTGCGGTACTTCTCCGGGATGTAGTCGTTGCCGGTGTTGCCGGCGTCCAGCACAGAGCCTGCTGTGGGCGCTGCTGCTGGGGGAGCAGCAACCGAACCCGGCTCGCCCTCGGTTGTTTCAGCCATGAAAAAATGGCCCAGGCGGCCATGGATAAACATGTTCATCGTTATTCCTCTTGCTCGTTGGGATCGGCTTGGACGCCGTTGGCGCGGTTGATGCGGTTTACAACGTGGTCCAGGACTTCACGGGCCCCGGCCTGTTTGTATGTGGTGAGGATTGCGTCGATGCCTCCGACGGTGCATGCGTTCTTGGCGAAGCGCTGAATCAGCAGCTCCAACACGATGCGGCCTTCGTGGCGATCCTCGAAAACGCGCTTGAACATCGCGTCGATCTGTTCCGGCGTCATGCTCATGCTGCGGCCCCTTGCTGTTTCAGTGCTGCGTCACCGGCCTGCTGCATCATGGCTGCCTGCTGCTCCTGCTCCATGGCCTGCTGTTGAGCCTGGGCGCGGTCGGCGCGGATCTTGTCCCGGTCGGCGGAACTGCGAATGATCGAGCCAGGAACACCCAAGGCTTCACCCTTGAAGCGCTGGGCCTCATCCATGTCGATGTTGTCCATAACGGTTGGGTCGGTCGCGGCGATGATCAGCGCGCCGTTGATGAACGTGTCGATTGCGCTGACCTCTTCCAGCTTCTGGGAGCGGGCCAGCGGCGACAGGTAGCGCACGGTGAAGTTGCGGCCAGCCAACGACTCAGGTGCAGCGCCCAGCACGCCAGCGCGGTAAGCGATGCCGAAACACCGCTCGATCATCGGTTGCAGGTACTCGGTTTGCAGCCGGCCATACACCGGCCCCAGTAGTTGGCGGATCAGGTTC
This sequence comes from Pseudomonas sp. ArH3a, assembly GCF_022648765.1. Classification (NCBI taxonomy): domain Bacteria; kingdom Pseudomonadati; phylum Pseudomonadota; class Gammaproteobacteria; order Pseudomonadales; family Pseudomonadaceae; genus Pseudomonas; species Pseudomonas sp. ArH3a. Next base: position 1,203,488 of record NZ_CP080330.1, on the reverse strand, counting down.
ACGCGCACGTGCACTTCGGTGGCGGTCATCGCCGGGCCGTCCTGGGCCTGGAGCTGGTCAGCCATCAGGATCTTGCGGATAGAGGCCTGCAACCGCGCAATCTTGGTCTCGGCGTACTGGAAGTTAGAGCCGCTTTGCAGGGGCTTCATGCTGTCTACGGAGTTGGCCACGATGATCTTGCGCGGCCCGACCTTGACGGTACGCGGGTTCAGCACGCCGTCATCCTCGGCAATCCACATACCGGCGATGGCCAGGTCACCGGCTGCCAGGTCCATCCGGCAAAGTTCGTTCAGGGTGCGAGCATCGGGTAAGGCATCAAACACCGGGCCCACGGCGTACGCACTGTCCGGGATCATCATCCAGCGCGGCACGACGACGGGCATCTCGTGGTAACCCGACTCGCTGACCAGCTTCTTAGCCTTGACCTCGACCTTGCACGACGCCACCGGCATGTTCTTCGCCAGTCGAGCGCCAACCATGTGCGTGGTGCGCGGGTAGATCGCATGAACGAAGTCCACCATTTCCTGCGGCTTGTCCTTGGCCAGCTTGCGCGTGGCATCGCTCAGGTTCTCTTCGCCGAACTCGTTTACAGCCTGCTCAGCGGTGAGCTTGTACTCGCGGTAGACGGTATCGATCTTGCCGCCAGCCTTGGATGCAGAGCAGTACACGCTCGCAATAGGCCAAAGATCGAACGTGAAGCCACCCTTCTCCATGTCCTGATCGATGTACAGGGCAAACCACCCAGCACACACAACGTCAATCAGCCCCTCAAAGGCGGCTGCGTCGAAGTTGGATGCGTGGATGTTCTGCCAGAGGATATCGGCCGAGTCGTCCAGCCAGCGGCGTTCGTCCTCGCTTTCCTGGCCAACGTCCATGCCGAACCACAGCGAGTTGGCCGGGGTCAGGCCCGACATGATCCCGGACGACAGAATCCGCGCCGCGTCCGTGGTGGTGCCATCGATCATCCTGGCCTTGCGCATCTGCGCCTCAACGGCGCTTATCTGCTCGGTACAGAAGCCGCTACCCCGGATGGGATAGCTGTGGTCGAAGCAATCGCGCCAGACCGTCTCATGCGGGACGCGCAACGACTTCAACGTGCTCAGCGTTTTGGCGATCTGGTCTGCATTCATGCGCCGAGTGTCCTTTTGCCCGAGTCAAGGACGCTGCCCGCCGCGCCGCCGGTTGAGAGCAAGCTGCTCTCGGCTTTGCGCTTCTTGCGGGTGGCGGTTTCTTCGTTGGCCTTCTGGGCTGCCAGGTCGGCAGCCTTCTGCGCCTCGATCTGCGGATCAGGCGCGGCAACGGTCTTGGGCTTGCTTGGCTTGCTTCCCATGGTGTCAGTCCTTTGCTTTGGGCTCAGGGCACAACCAGCCTTCGGGCGTCATGACTGCCTGCTTGAGCGTGGTTGCGTCTATGGCGTCGGTGCTGGCGGTTGCCTGGGGGGCAGGCTCGTTCTCGCGCTGCGGGTCCAGCACCAAGGGTTCACCACCGGCATTCAGGCGGTCCGCCTCAACTTCGGCCTGAGTCTTCGCGCCCTCGCCAACGACAAGGAAGTCGCTAAACCAATCATCGGTAGCGGTCGACCAGATCTTCCAGCGGCCGGCGCCGTTGTGCTTGGCGGAATAGACCGGAATCGCTGGCGTGGCGGCCGGACTTTCGGTGCTGGCGGTTGCCTGGGTGTTGGCGGCGGGATCGCCTGGGGTTTGAACGTTGAGTTCTGGAGCTGGCATTGGGCTGGCCTCGATGATGGTTGTTGATCAACGAGGGCCAGAATCAATGGGGAGGGCTGTCGGGTTCCCGACTATTTGAGGGGCTTGCAACCAGCGTTGACGTAATCAATCAGGCTGTTCAGGGCGATGATGGCTTCGTCTCCGTCGTTGGTGATGGCGACAATTCGTTGACCAGCCGCTGGGTCAAGTTCGGCTCGCGCTTCTGCATCATCCACGCGGACGGGGCCTGGGCTGGCTCGCACGACGGGACACTTGGCTGGGACTGACAGCCGCTGAGCGCCAGTGCCAACGCGAGCAAGCTGGTCTTTGTTCTTGGCTTGAGCATCGGTGAGTACCTTGGTGTTGTCGGTGTCGAGCTGGGTCAGCAGCTTTTGGGTGTTCTTGCGTGAAGTGTTGGCGCTCTCCAGCTCGCTCACACGCTGCGATGCTGTGTCTAGGCTGGTGCTGATATGGTCTAGACGCCAAAGCGCCGCCACCAGCGCTATCAATAGCCCTGCGGTGATTGCCAGCGCGTACTTGGTCACAGCCCAACCTCGCACAGCTCACGCTCAGCTGCGCGACGGTTGACCAGGCCTTGCAGCTTCTGGCCCTTGGCGTACACCCACCGGCTCAGCTCGGCACAGGCTCCGCGTGCGTCGCCGGCGTTCAGCTTGCGCAACAGGGTGGATGCCTTGAACTGGGGTTCGCCGACGTTGTAGACGAACGATGCGAGGGCGGCGCGGCGGGTCTCGGGCTGGGGCTTGGTGACGTTGCGGTCAACGCCAGCCATGGCGACGGACAGCTCAGCGCGCAGCAGGTCGTCACACTGCGCCGGGGTCTTGCTCTGGCCAAGCCGCACACCACGGGTAACGCCTTCGCAGATGGTGGGAATGCCAACAGGATCAAGGTATGCCACCAGGCTGCGGCCTTCGAAGTTGGAGACCAGCACACCCGCCATGCCAGTGGCGCCTGCGAGTGACGCGGCGAGGATTCGTTGCTTGAGGGGGCTCATAATCGGCACTGCTCGCGCAATGCCTTGATGCGCTCGACACTCTCGGCGTGCTCACGGCGGTCCTTGCGGATCTGGAAGTACGTGCTGATCACCAAACCCAACACGGCAACCGCCACACCCGCCATACCTATCCAGTTGACCTGGGACAGCCAACCCACCAGACCGACAGCGCCGCCGGTGATCATCCCCTTGCTGGCGACTGACACGCCCACAGCCTCAACGATGCTTTCCGGTGCTGGGTTGGCCATGCTGTTACTCCTGACTGGATGCTTCATGTCGCCTCCAGGGTCAAAAAAAAAGCCCAGCACGGTGGCTGGGCATCGATGACCGCAAGAGTCGTCGGGGTCAGGTGTCGGAATCCCGACTATTTCCCCCCTCCAAGTTCGGCATCGGCGATCTTGACGGCGGTCAGCGCCACCAAATAGAACATCGCAGTTGTCTGATCTGTGGCGTGAGCAGTGATGCAGCGCGTCCCGCCGAGGCTTTCAGCAAGGTCATTAGCGGTCTCCGCAAACACGGGCCCAGCTTGCTGGCCGCTCTCAAAGCGCCTGATGAGTTCCTTTATGTTGCTCATGATTAATCCCCTTGGTTATGCCTTGGAATGGTACGCCCACCAGTCGCCGACGGCGACCATGGGCAGCTTTGAACGATCCCAGCCAGTGGCCTGGGACCAAAACAACACAAGCCGCTCACCTTCGGTGTAACGCGGCTCGGCGCCCTGCTTCCAGCCCAGCAACGTCGTGCGCGCCACCCCAATCGCATCAGCAACCGACTGCGGGGAGTAGCCGGCACGCGAAAGCCCGGTGATCACCGTGAACCAATCAACCCGCTGTTCGACCAGGGCGAGCATGGCTAGGCGCTCACTGCACGCGACACAGCATCGGCAAGGGTGCTAAGGGGGAAGTCCTCTAACTGCCACACCGTTGGATCACGCGGATTGAGGGCGAGCAGAAAATCCCGCGCCCACAACGTGTTAATCCTGATTAGTTCGCCACGCCCATATTGTTCAGTCGTGAAAGTTGGCCACTCAAAGCTCACGTAGTCGGAGCCGTGAGTGCAGACCCGATTCCACAACGCCTCCCATTCAGCGTGGGGGCCCGCCATTGCCAGTTCGTGCCGTAAGCGGAGCTGATCCATCGTCGGTAATTTCACTGGACACCCCCAAACGCGCACGCGCGCGAGGTAGGGTGAGTTGTCGGGCCCACCCCCGCCCCTCGACGTATCAAAACATCCATTTCGGATATAACCGCCGCAAACGCTATAACCGGGTCGTTGGCTTCATCGAACTGGAACGGATGCACGGCTCTGCGCAGCCCCATCAGCACTTCCGGCTCTTCGGGCGAAGACAGGTCCACGTCGACGCCGATCATCACCCAACCGTCGTTCAGTTCGCGGCAGGACCACTTGAGCAATGGTTTCATGAGCAATCCCCCACCAGCGGTACGACTTTGACGGTGACACCAGGCGTTGCGCTGAATCGCTTGCTGAGCGAGACGTTGACCACCTGAACGTCATCCTTGAACACGATGCCGTTGATGCCGTCGCAGATCGCTTTCAGCACGTTGTCGGCGTCGGGCTTCTTGGTGGGCATGACATCGCCGTCGAGGGCTGCAGCCGTTTTCTTCTTGGACCAGGACGCGGCCACGGCCACACGGATAGCCAGCTCCATCATCACTGGGCCGGCAATCAGTTCGCGGCCTTGCATGGCTTCGTGCGCGGCCATGGCGATTAGGGTTTCGTAGTTGGCGGTTTTCTTCGGCGTGAACATGCGTGCATGCCCGCCGATGGTGGTGACACGGGGCCTGCCCTTGCCGATGGCCTCACCTGGCACGAAGAACGACACGGGGTTGAGGTCAGTCATGTCCGGTGACTCCCGTAATTTTTGTATCGATCCGCCATGCTGGTGACCTTGGCGAGCGCGCTTTCTGGCTTCGGCGAATAATCCGCGTCCTCGTCGAACAGGTCAGGCGGTGCGCTATCGGCCTGGGCTACGAGTTCAATAAACCGGCTGTAAGCACCCTGGTACGACACGCGCACGGTGCAAGCCTGGATGCCACGGGCTGCGCCGATGATGATTTCGGCAATGCCGCGCTGCTGGGTGTTTGGCTCGTAGACCTCGTCGCGGTACACGAAGATGATCATGTCGGCGTCTTGCTCGATTGAGCCGGAGTCGCGCAGGTCAGACGGGATTGGGCGCTTGTTCGGGCGTTGCTCCAACTGGCGGTTGAGCTGCGACAGTGCGATGACAGGCACGTCCAGTTCCTTGGCGAGCAGCTTGAGCTGGCGGGTGATTTCGCTGATGCGCTGAACTGCGTTGGCGCGGGCGTCGTCCACGTCCACCAGGCCGATGTGGTCCACCACGATCAGGTCGAGACCGAAATTCATCTTCTGCCGGCGGGCAACTGAGCGGATACGGTTCACGGTCACGCCGCTGCGGTCGTACAGCTCGATGGCGGCGCCGTGGATCAGGTTGGAGGCTTCAAGCATCTGGGTCGGGTGAGTGCTGAGAGCCGACCCGTCCTTGAGCGCCTTGAGTGGGATGTTGCCCAGGGATGACAGGGATTTATCCATGAGCTCGCCGTGGGACATTTCCTGACTGAACACCAGCACGCGCTTGTCACTGCGTACTGCGACGTTGTCCACGATGTTCATTGCCAGGGTTGTTTTGCCCATCTTCGGGCGGCCGGCGATCACGATCAGTTGGCCGCCCTTCAAACCCATGATCTTGGCGTCGAGCGATGGAATACCGGTTGGCAGTCCATCCATCTGCCCGCCAAGGGCTTCGCGGCGCTCCAGTTCCTCGATGTGTTTGCGCACCGCTTCGCCGGCGGTGATGGTTTCCGATCCTGCGGAGCTGCTGCCGATGGCGTTGATTTCGGCCTGGGACTGCGTGATTTTGTCTTCGGTACCGGAATCACCCTGAGCGATTTCGTGGATGGCCTGGGCGGCGGTCATCAGGGCGCGGACGGTGCTGCGCTCCAGCACGGTGTTGGCGTATGCCCTGGCGTTGGCAGCGCTTGGAGTGTTGCGGTGCAGCTCAGCGCAGTAGGCCAGTGCTGAAACGTCTTCGGCCAAGTTGCCGATCTGCTCGGCCACGGTCAGGAAGTCAATCGGGGTGCCCTTGGCTTTCAGAACCTGGATGGCTTCGAACACAGAGCGGTTGTCGGCGAAGAAGAAATCCGAGGTCTTGAGATCCGCCGACAGGATGTCGATCAGCTCAGGTTTGATCAGCATTGCGCCCAGAACGGCATGCTCGGCTTCGAGGCTGTAGGGGTCACGCATGGTAATTACCCTCGATGACTTTCACGAAGTTGCTGGCGTTGATCAGCCAGTCGAACGTGGCGCGGAATGGTTTACCGCCATCGCGGCCAGCGGCGTTGCCCAGCAGGAATGGGGATTTTTTGACGTGCACGAAGTAATCGGCCCAGAACTGCAGGTCCTGGTGCACCGGGTTTTCACGCCAGCGGGCTTGCAGATGGCGACGGCGGGTGTCGTTGAGCTGGGAAACACTCGGGAGTTCGGGAAGGGCCTTGTGATACAGGTCGACAATGGCCTGGGCTGGGCACGATGGAACACGCGAATCGGGATTTTCAGAATCGTCGTTCTGGTCCGGTTGACGCCCAGCGTCGACGAGTGTCTTTTGATCTTTAATCCCTGTCCCTGTCCCTGTCCCTGTCCCTGTCCCTGTCCCTGTCTTAGCCGTGTCCTGTGCGTGACCTGTCACAGTGACAAGTTCGTGACCTGTCACGCCATCGTCATTGGATTTTATGAGGTCGTATTGAGACCTTAGCTCGGAGGTTGTCACGTTGTAAGGAAGGACGATTCCAGCAGCTCGAAGCCCTTCGAACATGCGCTTGCGATCCTCTCTCTCCCTTTGTTTACGGGACTTTTCGTTCTCTTTTATTTCGCGGTACTCGACGCGCTCAGCCCACGCTTCCATCGCCTTTTCGGTGACGACTGAGTGGTACAAGCGATCATCAGAACACTCGATAAATCCACGAAGCGCACCTACTTTTACCTTTTTCCAACCCTTAACATCACGACCAAAACCAGCGTAAGCAGCCAGCGCCGTGTCGGAATTTGGTAGAGAACCTGCGGGAATTTGGTTCCAAGACGCACACCAAAGCATCACGGCGGCGCGAAATTCTTCGCCAGTTGCCTCAATTGCTAGGTCGCTGTCGCGCAATCTGTTGACGTCAAGGGGCATAAACGGCATGCCGCGAAGGTCAACATCAGCTGAAATTGGTGGCTCAGGCCTCATGAGACTGGCTCCCATTGAACCGTGCAGCCAGCACCTGGTAGTAACGAACCATGTGGCGTTGCAGGGATTGGCGAAGCGCTGATTCAGGCACCGGCAGCACGGCAGTAGCCATGGCGGCGTAATCGGCGGCAGTGAATGGTTTGCGAGCGGCCATGATCAGTCCCATCCCAGCGGGCCGGGCCGCTTCTTCTCGGCCTTCAAACCGATTTCAGCCAGGGTTTCCAGCGAGTGCAGGTATGCAGGCGTAACGACGATGGCGGACTGGGGAACGACGCGCAGGCCCAGGAACGAAAGCACCTTGGCCCATCTTGCGTACTCGCCCTCATTCCAGCGGGACACGGTCGACTCACTCAACCCAGTTTCACGGGCTATCTCTTTCTGACCGACAGACAAAACCCGCTGCAAGATCAGGGTTTCCGTCTCCCGTGCGGTTTCATCGCCTTCTTGGCCTAATGAGTTCGTCGACATGGCTATGCAGCCTCAGAAGCGCCTGTGAAGCGCTCCGGGTAAAGGATGTGGATTTCAGTGATCTCCCCATCAAAAACCTGGCTCAGCTTCTCGGCCAAGGTGGTTGAGGCGCGTTGCACGCCGCGCTCTACGCGAGACAAGTTGCCGGAATCGATGGTGTCGCCGAGCTGAGCAAGACGTGCCGCGACATCGGCGAGCGTCCATTTCCTGGCGGTTCGTGCACGTTTTAAAGGAGTCATGGCGGGGCCCTGAATTGATTTCAAGGGTGATTCTGCGATTAGCGCAGATTTAAAGCAAACAAATTCTGCGCCTATCGCTTTGCGCACAACGCAGCAACACCGGAAAATCAGTTCATGGAAATAGGTCAGATCATCAGAACCGCGCGGAAGGCCAAAAAGCTTTCCCTCGAACAGCTCGCTAACCAGGTCGATTCGGACACGGGCAACCTGTCACGCCTGGAGCGAGGGCAGCAAGGCACTACGCCTGAGAAGCTCAAGCGGATCATGGACGTGCTTGGCATTAAACTGGCCCAGGCGGGCCAGGGAATGGACTCGCCCCAAGACAGTGGAATGTCGAATGTGCAGATGGCCCTGCAACCAAGCCGGGGCTCTAAGGAATATCCTTTGATCAGCTGGGTGATTGCTGGCGAATGGGCGGAGTCTTGCGACAACTTCCACCCAGGCGATGCGGAAACGTGGCTCGCCTCCACCGAGAACGCAGGTGAAAACGGCTTCTGGCTGGACGTTCGCGGGGATTCAATGACCTGTGCCGGAAACCCAAGCTTTCCAGAGGGGTCGCGCATCCTGGTGATGCCCGAAGCGGACCTGATCAGCGGCAAGTATTACGTGGTGAAGCTGGAAAACGGCGAAAGCACTTTTAAGCAGTACATAGAGGACGCGGGCTTGCGATACCTGCGCCCCCTCAACCCCAGCTATCGAACCATCCAGATTGATGGCGACTGCAAGGTCATAGGTCGCGTGATAGACACCAAGATGACCGGCCTATAACAACCAAGGGAGGACTCAGCACATGTATAGGACTATTTTTACTCTGATGGCAGCTGTCGCCCTTGCCGGCTGCGCCAACAGGGAGGCCATGACCTCAGGGATAGTTGGGTGCCCAGTCAATGAAGTCATCGTGACTAACATCGAGACTCAGCTAACAACCGGAACCTGGACCGCATCATGCCGCGGGAAAACGTTCCACTGCACGGCCACTGAAATAAACACAGTCTGCTCGCCGGAATTAAAAGGCTCTTAACAGTCTTCCCACCCGTTCCCAGATAAGCCCGCCAATGCGCGGGCTTTTTTGTGCCTGAATTTTATAATCTGCGCTTGACGCAGAAAGCAATCTGCGCATAATGCAATCCATGTTCTGCGATTAGCGCAGATTGACAGCCGCTCTTTAACAACCAGCTGCAACAAAGCGTCGACCGGGAAAGGCTTTGACGCATCGGGCGTGGGCGACTCCCACCCTGATGCGCCGTATAGACCTCGGTACGTCGGCGTGCAAGACAACGGAAATTTTCACTGATGCACCTGGCGACGGGTGCATTGGGAAAACAACCGGAGGAATACCCGATGAACGAAGCACAAACAGAAGCAACCGTTAAATGCGCTCGATGCCGCCAGCCTGTGGATAAGCCGATCTACCGAAACATCATTGATCAGGCCTACGACCCAGTTCGCCGCAAGAAGTATGTGCGCACCCAGAACCTGCCGTTCTGTAGCGAAGAGCATTACAGCCACGAGCAAATGAGCCGCGAAGGCTGACCGACCGCATCACCTCTGTCCATTCCACCGAGTGGGCAGACGGATGTAATCACCGCCCTGGAGGCACCATGGAACACGAAATAGTTGTTGAGGAGCTTGTCCTCCACGTGGAGGTTACCCACTGCGTGAATGAACCGCCCTGCCCTGGAAGCTGGAACAGCGACTGGGACGCCCAGGGCGAACGTGAGCTGGAATTCAACCTAGTGTCGGGCATCTGCTACGACGAAGACGGCGTCCGTATGGATGTGCCGGACTATCAACTGCCGGTGCTGGCTCACCAGCACGGGCCACAGATCACTTTGGCGCTGTGGGTTGAGATTGATGCCATCAAGCGCCGGCAACGGTGGGCAGCATGAGCAACCAACATCAGATCGCCGTGGACATGATTGATTCACGGTTTGCCCTGTTACAGGCCGGTGAAACGTCGGCGGTGGTGCACGCCGAAGCGAGCATGGCCGTGGAGCTGGCTTACTCGCTGGGTGCCATCGATATAGATGAACACCGGCATTACGTTGAACGCCGTGACCGCATCTATGCCAGACAGGCCGAAGCATTCGCGGCAGACATTCGGAGGTGTGCACCATGACGATCGTTTGTCGAACAGCCAAAGAGTTGAAAGAGGCCCTGCATAAGCGGGGCTTTTTCTTGGTCACTGATTTGCCGCGCCCTCTGCGGGTTGAGATTCGCCGCAGCATGCTGATTGCGAGGATGGCATGACCGCCCGCCAGCGTGACCGGCGGCGCGCCATCCGCTGGACCTCGGCCATCGTTGGCCTGACCTTCCTCACCATCGTTCTACTGGGACCCGCAATCGGCGGCCTGATCACTCAATAGGTAAACACCATGTCCACGAAACCAGAAGTGAACAACAAAATGTTGGGCCGCGACCTGTACCTGCGCCTCACTGATCCGACCGGCAAGCACGCCCCGGTCATCAACTGCCACCGCGTGTGGGATCGGGAGAAATTCCACGCTGCGCAGGTGAAGCTCTACGAACACCCCAAGAATGAGGACGACAAGCGCCTTGTTTCGATTGCTACCGAAGCCGAATGCCGCGCCGCCCGCGCCATCTAACTCCTTCCCCAACCCCCTTTAACTCCTTCAATGCTGCGCAAGTCGCGGCAAGGAAACTCTTGTGTCCGAATTAGTCATCAAGCCCACGTTTAGCCTGGCGCCGCAGAACCTCGACGAGGCGTTGAAGTTCGCCGACTACCTCGCCAACTCCGACATTGTCCCCAAGGACTTCCAGAAAAAGCCCGCCAACATCCTGGTGGCCGTGCAGTGGGGCATGGAGCTGGGCCTGCAACCGATGCAGGCCATGCAGAGCATCGCGGTCATTAACGGGCGCCCATCGCTTTGGGGTGACGCGGTGATCGCCCTGGTGCGCAGCTCGCCGCTATGTGAATACGTGTACGAGACCGACGACGGTAAAGCGGCCACTTGCCGGGTAAAGCGCGTCGGCGAAGATGAGCAGGTCCGCACGTTCAGCGTGGAAGATGCCACGGCGGCCGGGCTCAGCAACAAACAGGGTCCGTGGACTCAGTACCCGAAACGTATGCGCCAAATGCGCGCCCGGTCGTTTGCCCTGCGAGATGTGTTCCCCGACGTGCTGCGCGGCATGCCGATGGCCGAAGAGGTCCAGGACATCCCGACCGAGCGCGAGCTCAACCAGTCCCTGCCCCGCAAAACCGAAGAGCCCAAGGTGCTGCCGGCTTACCCCGACAGCAAGCTCGACGAGAACGCGGACAAGTGGCGCGCAATGATCGCTGCCAGCCGTACCAGTCCCGACCACCTGCTCACCAACCTGGTCAGCAAGTACACCGTCACCCCGGAGCAAGAAGAGCGCATCCGCGCCCTGGCCCCAATCGAAGGAGAAGCCACCAATGAAAGTGCATAACGTCCAGCAGGGCACGCCGGAATGGCTGGCCCTCCGCGCAAGTCACTTCACCGCCTCGGAGGCGCCCGCGATGATGGGCGCTTCGAAGTTCCAGACCCGCAACGATCTGCTGGCGATGAAAAAGACCGGCATTGTTCCGGACGTCACCCCGCAGCAACAGGCCGCGTTCGACCGTGGCCACGCCACCGAGGAAATGGCGCGCCCCCTGGCCGAGGAAGATATCGGCGAAGAGCTGTACCCAATCGTCGGCACCAGCGGCAACCTGCTGGCCTCGATGGATGGAGCCACGATGCTGGGTGACGTCCTGTTCGAACACAAACTGTGGTACGAGAAGGTCGCAACGCAGATCCGCGCCGGCGAGCTGGACCCGCACTATTACTGGCAGCTTGAGCAGCAGCTGCTGGTGAGCGGCGCCGAACGCGTGCTGTTCGTCTGCTCGGATGGCACCCGCGACAAGTACGTCAGCATGGAATACACCCCTGTACCGGGCCGCCGTGAAGCACTGATCGCCGGTTGGGCCCAGTTCGAACAGGACCTGGGCGAATTCGTCCCCCAGGAAACCAAGGTCGAAGCAATCGGCGCAGCCCCTGATCAACTGCCAGCGCTGCGCATCGACGTCACGGGCATGGTTACCGCCAGCAACTTGGACGCCTTCAAGTCGCACGCCCTGACCGTTATCAGCAACATCAGTACCGAGCTGAAAACGGACAAGGACTTTGCTGATGCTGACGCCACGGTCCAGTGGTGCGGCGAAGTCGAGGACAAGCTCAAGGCAGCGAAAGAACACGCCCTGAGCCAAACCGAGAGCATCGACGTGCTGTTCAAGGCGATTGATGACATCACGGCCGAGACCAAGCGCAAGCGCCTGGAACTGGAAAAGCTGATCAAGGCGCGCAAGGAAATGATCCGCAGCGATATCGTCATGGATGCGGCCAAGGCCCTGCAGGACCATATCGACCAGATCAATGGAACGCTGGGTGGCCGTATTCGCATGCCGCGTGTGGCTTCTGACTTTGCAGGCGCCATCAAGGGCAAGCGCACCATCGACAGCCTGAGGGAAGCGGCCGATGCCGAGCTGGCACGGGCGAAGATCGAGGCCAGCCGGATCGCCGATGGCATCCGAGTCAACCAAGCCAGCCTGAACGAGCTGGCAGGTGACCACAAGTTCCTGTTCCAGGACTTCCAGGATTTGGCCCTCAAGGCAAATGATGACCTGGTGGCGTTGATCAAGGTCCAGATCAACGAGTACAGCCAGCAACAGGCCGAACTCAAGCGCCAGGAAGAAGAAAAGGCGCAGCAGTTAGCAGCCCAACAGCAGCAGCAGGTTGTTGAGCCGGGTGTTGAGCAGCAGGCAGTGCAGACGATTGAACCCGCACCGCAGGCTGGCGAACAGGTTTTGGTTGCTACACCAGCCACGGCTACGGTCGCGGTCATCGCTCACGCCAATGCCGACGATGGCCGGCACTTCAAGCTTGGAGACCTGAGCGACCGCCTCGGCTTTGTCGTGTCGGCCAGCTTCATGAGTTCGCTGGGCTTCGAAGCGGCTGCCCGTGAGCGTGGCGCAACGCTGTACCGGGAATGCGACTTCTCGCGCATCTGTGCCGCCCTGGTCAATCACATCCAGGCAGTACAGGCCCAACTGGCAGCAGCCTGATGGCTGCCCAGTCCATCCTCGACATCTACGACAGTGTCGAGGAGTTCGCTTCCATCCTGGTCGCCGCTGAGCTGCACGCCAGCGGGGAGTGGGAACTGGAATTCGTCGAGAACATCCGCGCCAGCTTCAAACGTTACGGCGCCCATACCAATCTGAGCCCGGCTCAACAATCGAAGCTTGAGCGAATCGCCAAGCACTGAGGAATGCCCATGAAACTTGAACACCGAGCCATTATTGAGCGCGCACAACTCCACGGCTGCATGCCTTCGGAAATCGCCAGCGAGTTGCTGGAGCATGATTTGATCAACATGGTTATCGATCAGATCCCGAACTTTGGTGATTGGAGCGAGAACACCCAACAGCTGACCATCGAGCGCGTGACGCTCGGGGTTAAAGATGCGGTCAACGTGGCAATACGCACCATTGCAGCCAAAGGTGTGATCACTATCCCGCTCACCGTCCAGGATGCGAAATTCAAACCGAAGGCCATCACGATCGCGGCGTCGATCGACGTGGGCGACCCCAATGGTGTGGCCCTGTCTAGGGTGGCCGGTAAGCTGTGCCTGTTGGCGCTAGCACCAAACGAATATGGCGATGGAATCGACGCCATCCATCCAGATCGCGACCAGAAGGACTTGCCCCTGCATGTCAGCGACCTGACCGGCAGCCTGTTCGAACACCAGGCTACAGGCCCGGACGAACCGGACGGTGAGAGCCAGCTGGGCACAGCCGAAGAACTGGCGCAGCGCACTGGTGGCGCTGGCAACGCTGGTGCTGACCTTGAAAAAGAGTTCGGCGACTTCACCTACGACGATGCCAAGCAGCTGATCGTTCTCAAGGCCAACAAGAAGGCGTTCAAGGGCCACTGGGTGCAAAGCCGCCTGGCCATCGACAGCGACAAGACAGCCACCCTGCTGCTACGCCTGCTCGATGACAAGGTGCTTGAAATCGAAACCGAGGGTGAATCGGCCTTTGACCACAGCTTCAAGGTCATCGCCACGCTGGAAGAAGTCGTCTAACCCAACCCGCAACACCATCAGGCGCCTACGGGCGCCTTTCTCTCGCCCAAAGGAAAGTGCCCCATGAACCTGCTGACCCCGTACGACACCGAAACCACCGGCCTGCCGCTGTTCCGCGAACCAAACGACGATCCGCGCCAGCCCCACCTGGTAGACATCTGCATTCTGGCCTACGACGCCAACGGCGCCCTGGTCGATTCCTTCGAGGCGATGGTGCGTCCTGATGGCTGGGTGATCCCCGCCGACGTGACCGCGATCCACGGCATCACCAACGAAATGGCAATGGACTTGGGCATCAGTGAGGCGGAAGCGCTGGATGGCTTCATGGCCATTCACGACCGCGCCGGCCTGCGCATTGCCCACAACATCGCCTTTGATGACCGGATCATGCGCATTGCCCTGTCACGGTACCGGGGCAAGGAAGCGGCCGACGCCTTCAAGGCTACGCCCGGCTACTGCACCTGCCAGTCGAGCAAGAACATTGTTCAGTGCCCGCCGACGCCCAAGATGATCGCCGCCGGATTCGGCAAGCAGTTCAAGGTTCCTACCGTAGCCGAGGCCCTGCGCCACTTCACCGGTGAAGAGCTGGTCGGTGGCCACCGCGCGCGGCCCGACACCGAGGCCTGCGCCCGCGTGTACTTCGCCATGAACCCGCCTGCTCAGGTGGCTTAATTCTGCTGGCGCCCCGCGTGGGCGCCCTTGAGGTATCCATGAACTCAACAGCACTCAAGGCGCTGGCGGATGCGTTTGATCGCCAGTTCCAGGCGCCCGCGCCGAAATCAAAGCTTCTCCCACCAATCGTGGCCAACGAGCCGCTTCCCGAACTGGTCATTACCGGCCCTATAAACCGCGTCATGCAATTGCAGGGCAGGCGTTGGGCCGTGGAGTTCGTCCAGGCGCTGGGCGCATCGATCCGGCGCGAGCCCGTACGGACAAAGGCCATTGCCGACCTGACTCGGTACGCCGTGCAGCAACCGGCCAGCGTGGCCAGCGGCGTGAAGATCGTTATCGATATGTTGAGGGGGGGCGTGATGATACTCGACCCTTGCTGCGGCTCCCGGATGTTCTGGTTTGACAAGGGCGACCAGCGCGCCCTGTTCGGCGACATCCGCGATGAAGAGCATGTGCTGTGTGATGGCCGGGTGCTGAAGGTTGAGCCGGACGTGATCATGGACTTCCGGCACCTGCCCTTCCCTGATGCCAGCTTCAACATGGTGGTGTTCGATCCACCGCACCTGGTGCGCGCCGGCCGCGAAAGCTGGTTGCGTTTGAAGTACGGCATCCTCACAGACGACTGGCGGGATGATCTCCGCAAAGGCTTCTCCGAGTGCTTCCGTGTTCTGCGGCCCGGCCAGTTCCTGATCTTCAAGTGGAACGAGACCCAGATCCGGGTCAGCGAAATCCTGGCGCTTACCGACGAGCAGCCGCTGTTTGGCCACAAGTCCGGCAAGCGCGAGAAAACGCACTGGATCAGCTTCATGAAGCAACCCTAACCCCAATCCCCCTACATGCCTGCCGGTGAGCGGCGGGCGAGGTTGATAGTGAGTGTTTCTGCGTAGAGCATGGCTTGCATATCGAGGAGTTGAAGAAAGAGCGCGACACCCTGCGTGCGCTGATGGCCGAGCGGGATGCATTGCTCACTGACTTAGGCGTAGAGCCTGATGGGGTGAGCGATGTTTACCAGCGGTTACTGCTCAACGCTGAGCGTTACGAATACCTGCGTGAACACATGGCCGTAGAGAATTTCCCTTCTCCACATCCTGAATGGTCGCAGCCTTCCGAATACGAAAGTCGCCGTATCGACGACATGTGCGACGCCGCCCTATCCACCACCGCAAAGCCGGAGGCTGATCATGAGTGAAGTTAAGCGTTACCACGTAACTGAGGCCGGTCTCGTTGAGGGTCAGGCCCTTGGCCGAATCAACGTGGTGCTGGGGGCTGATCACGATCGGGTGACCGCCGATGCTGAACGGCTACGCGCTGAGCTTGAGTGTTCGCGCGGTGACTTTGCGCAGCTGGAGCGAATCAGTGAAGCCCTGCAACAGCGCCTGACCGCAGCGGATGAGCGGGCGGATGTGCTGGAGACTGCACTTTCGGGCATGTTGTTCGCGTTCGATGACGGCGTGGGCCGAGAATGGTCTGAGGAACTTCTCGACTTCGCCCGCAAGTTGACGACCGCCAGGGGGTTTAAGGCCGCACTCAAGCCAGCAGAGGGTGGTGGCGATGAGTGAATATTCTGAACGTTACAACGCGCTGCCAGATGATCAGCGCTTCATGATCAATGCCATGTTGATTGAGGCCGAAATCAGGATCATCGAAGCGGAAAAGAAACGCATGCTTTCGGAGTACCGGCGGGCGATCAAGGCGCACAACGCCCGAATCAAAAACATGCAGCACCACCTGCGGGGCATCAAGCCATGAAATCCCAACTCCCCGCCTACTGCTGGTGCCTGATGGCACTAGCACAACTGATTTGCTGAGGTGATTTATGACGAATGAACAAGTGCAGCTGCTGGCCCTGATCTACGCGGCAAACGCTCGCGTTGTAGGGATGCAGGCGGCGAACCAGCAGCGCGCGCATCAAGGTGATTCTGTCGCCTACACCGAGGATCACTTTCAAGACGAAGCTAACCATCTTGAACACCTTTCCGTACAGGCGATCAACTCATGACCACCAACCAAACGATTGACGGCGTGCCGCGCGAGCTGCTGGAGCGTATTGCGACCGAAGCAAATCACATGCTTGGCTTCACCTATGCGGCGAACTACGACGAATGCCGAACAGCTGTAGATGAGCTGCGCGCCCTGCTGGATGCGCCCGTAAAAAGTTTTGCTCAGACAGCAAGTGAATCGGCTTACTGCCAGAAAGTGCCATCCGCAAAGCCCCTGGGCGATCCGGTGGCGCCGTTCGGGTATTGGCTCTCACCAAAGGATCAGCCTGCACTGGGAAGGTTCCACCGGGTCACGTCTGACGATGCGATCATCGACAGTGATTCAGTGGTGAGTTACTTCGATATTACTGCGCTCTACGCCGAAAAGCCCGCGCCGGTAGCGGTGGTGCTGCCGGAGCGCACTTTGTTTGAAGCTGCTTACGAGCGTGGTGACTTCTACGTTGAAGAGCGGCGCCAGTCCGTAATATATCAAGACTATCGCAAGCACCAAGCCTGGACTGTTTGGCAAGTCCGGGCCCGCCTCAACACCAAGTAACCCCCCCACTATCAAGCCTAAACAATCCACCCGGCAACGGCGTGGCGAGGTATCCCTATGAACACTGCGCGCACCGACGAGCAACAAGCGAAGCACATCGAGTACATCAAACTCCCCGAGGTCCGCAAAATCTCGGGGCTCAGCACCACCAGCATTTACCGCATGGCGGTGGCTGGCGACTTTCCCAAGCAGCGCAAGCTTGGCGTCAAGGCCGTGGCCTGGGTGCGCGCCGAGGTTGAGCAATGGGCGGCATCGCGCACGGTGGCCGGTCAGACGCCAGTCGCCACCGAGTCCAAGTAATCCGCCCACTCCTGCATCATCACCCGCCTCTGCTCCACGTACTCGGCATGGTTGTAAGACCTGCGCACCTGACTCCCGCTGGCGTGCGATAGCTGTGCCTCGATCCAATCCGCGTTGTACCCCATCTCGTTTAAGGCTGTAGATATCGTTGCACGGATACCGTGCCCGGTGAGCCTCCCCTCGTACCCCATGCGTTTCAGTGCTGAATTGACCGTGCCGTTACTGATCGGCTGTCGTGGATCATTGCGACCCGCGATCAGCAGGCGGTAACCGCCGGTCAACTGGTGCACCTTGCGCATTTCTTCGACCGCCTGCCGCGACAGTGGCACCAGATACGGCGGCACTTCATCCTCCTTTGATTGCCTGCGAACCCTTTTTTTAAGCTGCTTTACCGCGTCCGGCGGAATCGACCACAACCCGGCCTCAAGATCAATATGCGCCACCAGCGCGTTGCGCAACTCAGTGGTGCGCACGCCCGTCAGGAACAGAATGCGAATAGCGCATCTGACGTACGCCGCTGTTGTCGAAGCCTCAAGCGTGCGAAAGAACTCGGCCAGCTCGCTGCGCACAAGCATTGGGTTATGCCTCACCGGCGGCTCAGGCTGGGCTACGATGTCTAGGTCCGAGGCCGGGTTGATGTCCAGGTATCCGGAGACCATACCGTAACGGAAAATCTCGTTCAGCCAAGAGCGGCACTTGCGGGCCGAATTGAGCGATCCGCGCTTTTCAATCCTGCGCAGCGCCGCCAGTACATCGGCCCGTTTCACGTCAGCTATCGGAATCTTGCCCAGGGCAGGGATCAGATCCTTGTCCAAGTAGAACCGGGCCTGCACCGAGCCGCCGCGAACCGCCGCAGCCATGCGGGGCGCCTTGAAGGCATGCCATTCATTGGCGACAGCCTCAAACGTGTGCAGAGCCTGCGCCGCTGCTTCGTCCTTCTCGGCTCGACGCTGGGCGCGCGGGTCTATGCCCTTTGCCACCAACGCACGCGCTTGGTCTCGCAGCTCGCGGGCTTCCTTGAGGGTTATTTCTGGATAGGTGCCGAGGGAATAGCGCGGCTGCTTGCCGAGCCAGGAGAATCGGAAGTGCCACGACTTCGTGCCGTTGTTGGCAACGAACAATGACAGGCCGCTGGCGTCCGTGAGCGAGAAGTCCTTGTCGGCCGGCTTGGCCTGGCGAACAGCGGTATCAGTGAGGGTCATTTAGTACATCGCCTGAGCAATCGAATTAGCATGTGCTGCGCAATGTACTAAAAATATCGGGAAGATGTGGGAAGATGTGAAAAGAGGCGGGAATAAGAAAGCCGCTTAAAGCGGCTTCTTATTTGGTTCGGTGGGAATGCTTGGTAAAGCGTGGGAAGTTAGCACTGTGCCCGAGACAGGAATCGAACCTGCGACCTTCGCGTTACGAGTGCGCTGCTCTACCGGCTGAGCTACACGGGCAGTGGGCTAAAGCTAGCACCGCATTGGGCGGGCAGCAACTAACTCGCATGCCGCCCAGCAGCCGCTAGGCCCCGTCGGCGCCGCAGCCCTTGGCGATGTATTGCGCATCAGCCGTAGTGGCACACTTCCAGCCCGTGGTGGCGCTGCGCGTCAAGGTGATGGTCTTGCCTTGCACGGGCGCCGGTGCATCGAGGATTTCACAGCTGATGGAACCGACGCCAGTCGCCACATCGCCTGCCACGTCAATCTTGCAATTGGCGGTGGGGCTGTTGCCACCGATCAAGGCCAGGGTCGGCACGGTGCCTTGGTTGAAGGTATCTTCGAAACCGGCCTTCAACGCGGAGATTTCAGCCAACCCCGCCGTGAACTTGGCCTTGGCCTGGTTATTGGTGTACATGGGCAAACCGATGGTTGCCAAAATGCCGATGATTGCCACGACGATCAACAATTCGATCAAGGTAAAGCCTTTCTGACGCATCACATTCACTCTCCAGATATAGAACCCATACCAAGGCGCGTCCTGCGCCTCGCGTTGTGCAACGGCGCCAGTGTACTCATCCGTGGGCAACCAATCGCGTGCAAGACGCACAATCTGACATTTTATCCTTCGCCACCGGCCTGTCCGAATCCATGACCTGACTAAGCTATAAATCTTCAACCACCCGCGTGCGGAAACGTGACATGAATGACGCTGCAACGATCTACGCCTGGGAAGGCATCAACCGCAAAGGGCGCAGGGTGTCCGGGCAAACCGTCGGCCATGACCTGGCGCTGATCAAGGCGCAGTTGCGCCAACAAGGAATCTTCCCCGGCCGCGTGCGCAAGAAAACCACGCGCCTGCCGAGCTTCGCCCCGCCGATAAAACCCGCCGATATTGCGCTGTTCACTCGCCAACTGGCGACTTTGCTGAAGGCTGGCATACCGCTGCTGCAAGCCTTCGACATTATCCGCGAAGGCTTCGACAACCGCCTGATGCGCGAACTGGTAAAGGGTTTGAAACAGGAAATCGCTGCCGGCAACAACCTGGCGGCGGCACTGCGCAAGCAACCGCGTTACTTCGATGACCTGTATTGCAACCTGGTGGCTGCCGGGGAACAAGCCGGCGCCCTGGAAACCCTGCTGGAGCGGGTGGCGGTGCACCTGGAAAAAAGCCAACAGCTCAAGGCGCGAATCAAAAAGGCCATGACCTACCCCATCGCGGTGATCGTGGTCGCGTGCGTGGTCAGCAGCATCCTGCTGATTCATGTAGTGCCGCAGTTCCAGATCCTGTTTGCCGGGGTCGACGGCAAACTCCCCGGGTTTACCTTGGCCGTCATCGTCCTGTCCGAATTCCTGCAGCAGGCCTGGTGGATGCTCGTGCTGGGCCTGGGCGCTACATTTGCAAGCTTGCGCCAGGCCTACCGAGCCTCTCCTGGTTTTCGCCACTGGCTGGACGCAGGTTTGTTGAACACGCCCCTGGCAGGCACACTGCTGAAAAAAACCGCCGTCGCCCGTTATGCCCGCACACTCTCGACCACCTTCGCAGCAGGTGTGCCTTTGGTGCAGGCGCTGGACTCGGTAGCAGGCGCGGTGGGCAATGGGTTGTTCAAACAGGCGATCGAGCATATGCGTCACGATGTATCCACAGGCATGCAGTTGCATCAATCCATGGCCGGCAGAGGGCTGTTTCCCAGTATGGCGATCCAGATGACCGCGATCGGTGAAGAGTCAGGCACGCTGGACCGCATGCTGGAAAAAGTCGCCAATCACTTTGAGTCAGACGTGGAAAATCTGGTCGACAACCTCACCAGCCTGATGGAGCCACTGATCATGGTGGTACTGGGCGGCATTGTCGGCGCGTTAGTCATCGCCATGTACCTGCCGGTGTTCCAATTGGGGTCGGCATTTTGAGCCTGCTGCTGAGCGAGCAACCTTGGGTCTTCGTTGGGATGGCGCTGGTACTGGGCTTGATCGTCGGCAGTTTCCTCAACGTGCTGGTGTGGCGCCTGCCGAAGATGCTCGAGCGCGAATGGCGCGCCCAGGCCCAAGAGGTGCTCGGCTTACCTGCCGACCCGGCGGGCCCAACTTACAACTTGATGCACCCCAATTCCTGCTGCCCGCAATGCAAACAGCCGATTCGCCCGTGGGAAAATATCCCGCTGCTCAGCTATCTGCTGCTCAGAGGGCGCTGCGCCCAATGTCGTGAGCCGATCGGTGCGCGCTACCCCTTCACGGAGCTTGCCTGCGCGCTGATCTCGGCGACGGTCGCCTGGCATTTCGGCTTCGGCTGGCAAGCAGGTGCGGTGATGTTGCTGAGCTGGGGGTTGCTGGCGATGAGCCTGATCGATGTGGATCATCAACTGCTGCCCGACGTTCTGGTGCTGCCGCTGTTATGGCTGGGGTTGATCCTCAACAGTGCCGACATGCTGGCGACGCTGCCCGATGCGCTATGGGGCGCGGTGATCGGCTATATGAGCCTGTGGACGGTGTTCTGGCTGTTCAAGATGATCACCGGCAAGGACGGCATGGGCTATGGCGACTTCAAGTTATTGGCCCTGCTCGGCGCCTGGGGTGGTTGGCAGATCCTGCCGATGACGCTGCTGATGTCATCGCTGCTCGGGGTGCTCGCCGGGTTGATCCTGATGCGCTTGCGCAAGCCCCAGGCGTCGTTACCGATGCCGTTTGGTCCGTGCCTGGCGATTGCCGGCTGGATTGCATTGCTCTGGGGTGGTCAAATAACCGACTTCTATTTGCAGTCTGTCGGTTTCAGATGACCACTTCTGTTGCAACACCTTGGATTCTTGGCCTCACCGGCGGCATCGGCAGCGGTAAAAGCGCGGCCGCCCAGCACTTTGTCGACCTGGGCATTGACCTGGTCGACGCCGACCATGCCGCCCGCTGGGTGGTCGAACCCGGCCGGCCGGCCCTGGCGCGCATCGCTGAGCACTTCGGTGCAGGCGTGCTGCTGCCCGACGGCCAATTGGACCGCGCGGCGTTGCGCAACCTGATCTTTGAGGTGCCCGAAGAGCGCCGCTGGCTGGAAGCCCTGCTGCACCCGCTGATCGGTGAGGAAATTCGCAGCCACCTGGCCCGCGCTCGGTCGCCTTACGCGATCCTGGTATCACCGCTGCTGATCGAATCCGGCCAGAACAGCATGACCCAGCGCATCCTGGTGATCGACGTGCCGCAATCACTGCAGATTCAGCGTACCCTGCAGCGCGACGGCATCAGCGAACAGCAGGTGCAGGCGATTCTGAAGGCTCAGTCCAGCCGTGAAGACCGCCTGAACCATGCCGATGACGTGCTGGTCAATGACCAGGACCTTGCCTGGCTGCACAGCGAGGTCGAGCGACTGCACCACTTTTACCTTACTTTGCGTGGAGGCCGATCATGAGCCAACCTAAGACCGTCGACTGCCCAACCTGCGGTGCACCCGTGGAATGGAAAACAGACAACGCCAACCGGCCGTTCTGCTCGGACCGTTGCAAACTTATCGACCTGGGCGCCTGGGCGTCGGAAGAGCACAAGATTCCGGTCAGCCCGGATGCCGAGGACGACCTGTTCTCCGAAGACCTGCCGCCGCGCCACTAAGGCCGCATAAAGGCGTATTCCTGCTGGTCGTCGAGGTTCTCTGCAAGGTATTGCAGCTCGTCGGCCAAGTCTTCAAAACTGCGTACGCCCTTGCTCTGCTGCACCACCGCACTGAGCATGGCGCGCAGGGTCAAGCCTGGGTCAAAACCGATTTCCTGTGCAGCGTCCTGACTTCTGCGCAACTCCTGCCGTGCCCATTCGTACACACTCATGCCTAAAGCCCCTTCAAGATTTTCGCAAAGCATGGGCCTGCGCAGGTGCCCGGGATTTGATCTGGATCAACGCCGCGAATCGTCATCCTTCCACGGCGCCGACAAGTAGCGCGTGCGGTTAAAGGTCTCCAACCATTCAGGGCAGAACACCACCAGGGCGCTGACGACCATGCCGTTGATAAAGGCTTCGGGGAAGATGATCAGCCACAGGTAACCGACAAAATCCTCCAGCCATTCCGGCATTGCGAAACGGCCGTCGAACCACAGCAGGCCCAATGCGGCCAACAGGCAGAGCAGCGCCGACAGCGCGGCGGCAAAAAAACCCGAGCAGAAGATATACACAAAGGGATTGCGTGGTTGCGCCCGCTCAACCAGCACGGCGCAGGCCTCCGTGACCAGCACCGGCAACACAATCAGCAGCAGACCGTTGATGCCGACGGCGGCCAAGTCCTGGCGCCCCAGCAGCACCAGACCGAACTGCGAAGCCAACCCGCCGACGATTGCCAGAGGCCAATCGAGCAGCAGGGTCACAGCGGTCATGCCAATAAAATGGTAAGAAACGCCCGTATCAAAATCCCGCCGCACCAGCCACAACATGAACAGCGCAAACACCGTACCGAACAGCAGATGCTGGCGCCGTCGGTCGGCAAACAGCTCAACCCAGGGTGAGCGCAGGATTGCCCACATCACCACCGGCGCATACAACAGCCAGCCGACGCTGAGGGTTTCCGGCGCCAGCACGGCGGCGCTGATCACGGCTTCACCTGCTCCAGGGCCTGGCGCAGTTCAGCGGCTGAGCTGTATTCGTGTTGCGCGACCAGCTTGCCGCTATCGAGTTGCAGCCACAGCACTTTATCCACAGCCCCCGGATAACGCGGGGCGATACGCGCGTCACGGTCGAGCATGACCAGGTAGTTGTAGGCTTGCATGGCCGGCACGGCGAACAGCTTGGCGACCAGCCGGGGCATGCGCTGGATATCCGCAACAAACACCGCATGCCGCGCTTCGAGGTAGCCCTTGGGCTGGCCTTGCAACGCCGCGTCTAGCAACTTGGCGGCGTCCATGCTGCGAGCTACCAGCAGAATCTGTGCCTGATCATCCAGGGTGTAGGCTTGGTCGAACTGGTCGAGCAAGGTCCACGGCGCCACGCGCTCACCCACCTCGACGGCTTGGGCCCACAACGGTAAAAGGCTTAGAAACAGCACTGCGAAAAACTTCACTGCTTACTCCTTGGTTTGGATGATGGTCGAGTAGCCAGTCTACACCGGCCTTTTAAAGCAAGACTTCCTGTGGTCATCATTTGAACGCTAAGCTGCAAATATGGATGACTCAGATTATTTGCGCCTGCTCACCGTAGCGGCCGAACAAGCCAATGCGTTCCTGTCCAATGCCCGCAAATGGGAGCGTGAGCGTTGGGTCTGCCAGCGCCTGCTGCAAGGCTTGAATGTGCCCTACCGCGCCGAAGAGTTTCATGCCGCCGGTCAAGAGCCGCCGGATGTGCTGTTTCGCGACGCCAGTTTTGAGGTGTTTTTCGTGCTGGATGAAGGCCGACGCCTGAACGACGAATGGCGCGATGAACTGCTGCGCCGACGCAGTGCATTTTCCCTGAGCCAACTGGTACGCCGCGAGGCCAAGCCGCGGCGCATTCCGGCCCATGAGTTCCTACTGCGCCTGGCACCGACGCTGCGCAAAAAAGCGCATAACTACAAAGAGCGCGGTATGGACCTGGGCGAGTTAGACCTCATCGCCTTCACCAGCCTCAAACGCGAAGTGCTGGACCTCAACAGCCACTTCCCGCCCCCCACCGAATACCTGCGCCAGGGCTGGCGCTCGTTGTCCCTGGTAGGGCCGACCTTTGCCCGGGTACTGTTCGCCCACCCCGACGCACCGGATTTCTTGCGCAACAACCTGGGGCGCAGCATAGTATTCGACGTGGGCATCAGCTTGTGACTCGGGTACAGGCTACGCTTGTGGCAATACCGCCAACCCCCTGACTGTAACGTGGCGCCCTTTTGCAACGTCTATCTGACGAGGCCTTTATGACCAGCCGCCTGAACCCCGATGACCAACAGCATGTCGAAGAGTACCTGCAACTCTCCCAGAACCAAGTCGAGCGCAAGCCTTTCCGGCCGTGGCTGCTCCTTGGTGTGGTGCTGGTAGTGGTGATCGGGCTCGGTCTGCTGAGCCGCCTTTTGAGTTACCTGACGCTATGAGCTGCCTGGCGCTCGCGGGGGTAACTGCTCCGATTTCTTTTAGCCTTGCGAGATATCCCCATGACCCATCGTATTATTATCGTCGGCGGCGGCGCCGGCGGCCTGGAGTTGGCTACCCGCCTGGGTAAGACTCTGGGCAAGCGCGGCACCGCCAGCATCACGCTGGTGGACGCCAACCTGACCCATATCTGGAAGCCGCTGCTGCATGAAGTGGCGGCCGGTTCGCTGAATTCTTCGGAAGACGAACTCAATTATGTCGCCCAAGCCAAATGGAACCACTTCGAGTTCCAGCTGGGGCGCATGAGCGGGCTTGACCGTGAAAAGAAGAAAATCCAGCTGGCCGCCACCCTTGATGAAGAAGGCCGCGAACTGGTGCCTGGGCGCGTGCTGGGCTACGACAGCCTGGTGATCGCGGTCGGTAGCACCACCAATGACTTCGGCACCGAAGGCGCGGCGCAACACTGCCTGTTCCTCGACACGCGCAAACAAGCCGAGCGCTTTCACCAGCAGTTGCTCAACCACTATCTGCGCGCCCATGCCGGGCAGACCGATACCATTGAGCAGATCAGCGTCGCCATCGTCGGTGCCGGTGCCACCGGTGTTGAGCTCGCCGCCGAGCTGCATAACGCCGCCCATGAGCTGGCGGCGTATGGCCTGGACCGGATCAAACCGGAAAACATGCACATCACCCTGATCGAGGCCGGCCCACGGGTATTGCCTGCGCTGCCGGAGCGAATTGGCGGGCCGGTGCATAAAACCCTGGAGAAACTCGGCGTCACCGTGCTGACCAACTCAGCGGTCAGCGAAGTGACCGCCGACGCGCTGATCACCAGCAGCGGCCAGGTCATCCCTGCCAGCCTGAAGGTGTGGGCCGCCGGGATTCGCGCGCCAGGTTTCCTCAAGGATATCGATGGCCTGGAAACCAACCGCATCAACCAGCTTCAAGTGCTCCCAACGCTGCAGACCACTCGCGACGAGAACATCTTCGCCTTTGGCGACTGCGCCGCCTGCCCGCAACCGGGCACCGACCGCAATGTGCCACCACGCGCCCAGGCCGCTCACCAGCAGGCTTCGTTGCTGGCCAAGTCGCTGAAGCTGCGCATTGAAGGCAAGGACCTGCCGTCCTACAAGTACACCGACTACGGTTCGCTGATCTCGCTGTCGCGGTTCTCCGCGGTGGGTAACTTGATGGGCAATTTGACTGGCAGCGTGATGCTCGAAGGCTGGCTGGCGCGGATGTTCTATGTGTCGCTGTACCGCATGCACCAGATGGCGCTGTACGGTTTTTTCCGCACGGCGATGCTGATACTGGGCAGCAAGATTGGGCGCGGGACTGAGCCTCGGCTCAAGCTGCACTGATCGACTGAACGGCCACAAAAAAATCCCCCTATCGAGCGATAGGGGGATTTTTTATTGGGCTAACTCTGCTGGTAGAACTCGGCCATATAGTCGACAAACGCTCGCACCTTGGGCGCCAGATGCCGGGACTGTGGATAAAGGGCGTAGTAGTGCCGCTCGCCCAATGAGCAATTGGGCAGAATGCGCACAAGCTGGCCTAGCGCCAAATCATTGTGCACGGTGGCCTGGGTGAAGCACGCAATGCCCGCCCCCGCCAACGTGGCCGCGTGCAGCGCGCTGATAGTGTTGGTACTGAACCGCCCCGACGGCGTGACGTTGACTACAGCGCCGCGTGCCGCGTTCAGCTGCCAATCCGACGACGCCCCCACAAAGCTCAGCAAGTGATGCTTGTCGAGCTCCTGGGCCGAACGCGGTAAACCATGACGGCCGATGTAGCCCGGCGAAGCCACCAGAACCTGACTGGAAACCGTCAACGTGCGTGCAATCAGCGACGTGTCCGCCAAGGCGCTGGAGATGCGTATCGCGACATCAAACCCATCGGCAACCAAATCGACGAATTGATCATCGCAACACAGTTGCAGCTCAATATCGGGATAGCGCCGCTGAAAACCCGGCAGCCAGTGCGGCAGATCCAAGGTCCCCACCACCAGCGGCACACTGACTCTCAGCACGCCTTCAGGGCGTTGGTGCCCATGGGCGATGGCTTGGGATGCGGCGTCGAGACGGTCGAGGATATCCACGCACGCAGCGTAGTACTGCTCCCCGGCCGCCGTCAGACTGAAGCGCCGCGTGTTGCGGTTGATCAGCTGGGCGCCCAGCTCAATCTCCAACTGCTGCAACTGCCGGGAAATCGTCGAGTGCGTGGTGTCCAGGCGCTCTGCTGCGGCAGAAAAGCCTTTTGCGTCAACGATGCACCGAAAGGCGCGCATGGCGGATAACTGGTTCATGCAACAGGCGGTCCCTGCGGGTTTTGGGGAATCAGTTAACCGGCAACGCGATAATTTGCGAGGTGGTCAGCACCGAGCCGAAAGTGTCTTCAATTTCCGCCAGCGCCGAGTTGTGCAACTCATCCTTGGTTACCGAATGGCCATCGGCGCGGGTAATCGCCCGGGTGGCACTGGCATCGGATGCTACCACAACGTCATAACCCAACGGCGCGGCGTCCCGGGCGGCGCCGGCGACACAGGCGTGGGTCATCAGGCCACTGATAATCAGAGTCTTGACGCCGGCCTTCTTTAATTGCGCATCCAGGTCAGTGCTGGCGAATACGCTGACGGTGGTCTTCTGCACGAGCGTGTCTTGCGCACGCGGCTTCATCAGCGGGTGAAAATCAACGGTCTTGCCGTTCTTGGCGAATACCGCCGCGCCATCAGGGGCGATGTGCTGCACGTGAATGACCTGGATTTTTTCTTTGTCAGCGAATTTGATCAGGCGCTGGGTGTTTTCCAGAGCCTTCATGCCGTCCGGGATCGGCATGCGGCCGGTGAAGTATTCATTCTGGAAGTCGATTACCAGCAGGGCGGTGGTTTTCGGGTCCAGGCGTTCTGTGGGTTTGGCACCCAACATGGCGCGAATGGTGGGCTGCTGATTCGCGGCGGTGTCGGCGGCGACCGCGTAGTGGCCGAACCCCATCATCATGCCGAGGCCCACCAGTGTGGACTTGAGCATGGCAGGTAATGAGCGGACGGGATGAGTGGCAATAGCGAGGGTCATGGTGCGAGTTCCTGAGGTGAGTAAATTGACGAGACCCAGTCTAGGAGCCCGTCATCACCGCACCAACGCACTAATCAGCACAATATTTGTTTGGAATTCGCACAAGCAGGCTAACCAACGGGCAAAAAAAATCCCCGTATCTTTCGATACGAGGATTTTTAATATGGTCGGGGTAAGGGGATTCGAACTCCTGACATCCTGCTCCCAAAGCAGGCGCGCTACCGGACTGCGCTATACCCCGGTAAAAAAAAGGCGACCTTTCAGTCGCCTTCTTCGATCAGTGCTTTTGGCCTCTGATCTTAAGATTCGATTCCAGCGTTAACTGGTCTCAAAAATGGTGGGTCGTGTGGGATTCGAACCTACGACCAATTGGTTAAAAGCCAACTGCTCTACCAACTGAGCTAACGACCCAAAAATGGTCGGGGTAAGGGGATTCGAACTCCTGACATCCTGCTCCCAAAGCAGGCGCGCTACCGGACTGCGCTATACCCCGGTTTTGAAATTGGCTCCGTGACCAGGACTCGAACCTGGGACCCAATGATTAACAGTCATTTGCTCTACCGACTGAGCTATCACGGAACTACATATTTCAAATGTACAACTTTTACCGCTTTGTAACCTTCTCTTCGACCCGTCCGTATCGCTACGTTCATGTCTCTGAGGCGCGCTATTCTACAATCTTAAAAACCCCTGTCAACCCTTTAAATTGCTTTTAAGACAATGATTTGCGCTTCTTTCTGATTTCTTCTTGGGGAGAAGAAACCCGTGGGCTGACGTTGCTGCGGGGCGCACTTTACAAGCCTTTGCCTTACAGTTCAACGCCCTATCGAAAAAAAAGGCCCCGCAATGCGGGGCCTCCTCTTATCGCCATACAGGCTGGGCTCAGTGGAAGACGATTTCGTCGTTTTCCACCGTGGCCGCGACGCTGGTCCCCGGCATGAAGCTGCCCGACAAGATCAACTGCGCCAGCGGGTTCTCTATCCAGCGCTGAATCGCACGTTTGAGAGGCCGTGCGCCATACACCGGGTCGTAACCCACCGCGATCAGCTTGTCCAACGCCTCGCTGCTCAGCTCCAGGTCGAGTTCGCGCTCGGCCAGGCGGCTGCGCAGGCGGCCCAACTGGATCTCGGTGATGCCCGCGATCTGATCCCGCGCCAAAGGCTCGAAGATCACCACTTCATCGACCCGGTTGATAAATTCCGGGCGGAAGTGCGAGGTCAGCGCATCCATGACCGCAGCACGCTGCGCCTCACGATCGCCGACCAGTTCCTGGATTTGCGAGGAGCCCAGGTTGGAGGTCATCACGATCACCGTGTTGCGAAAATCCACGGTACGCCCGTGGCTGTCCGTCAAGCGGCCATCTTCCAGCACCTGCAGCAAGATGTTGAACACATCCGGGTGGGCCTTCTCGACCTCGTCCAGCAAGATCACCGAGTAAGGCTTGCGCCGCACGGCTTCGGTCAGGTAACCGCCCTCCTCGTAGCCCACATAGCCTGGTGGGGCACCAATCAAGCGCGCCACCGAGTGTTTCTCCATGAATTCGGACATATCGATCCGCACCATGGCCTCTTCGGTATCAAAGAGGAACTCGGCCAAGGCCTTGCACAGCTCGGTCTTACCCACGCCGGTCGGGCCGAGGAACATGAACGAGCCGCTCGGACGGTTCGGGTCGGACAAGCCGGCCCGGGAACGGCGTACCGCGTTGGACACCGCCACCACCGCCTCTTCCTGGCCAATAACGCGCTGGTGCAACAGGCT
This sequence comes from Pseudomonas sp. ArH3a, assembly GCF_022648765.1. Classification (NCBI taxonomy): domain Bacteria; kingdom Pseudomonadati; phylum Pseudomonadota; class Gammaproteobacteria; order Pseudomonadales; family Pseudomonadaceae; genus Pseudomonas; species Pseudomonas sp. ArH3a. The sequence goes on along the minus strand of NZ_CP080330.1, from coordinate 1,173,926 downwards.
TTCCATTTTCAGCAGCTTGTCGCGCTCACCTTCGAGCATTTTCGACACGGGTATGCCGGTCCACTTCGAGACGACTTCGGCGATTTCTTCCTCCGTCACCTTGCTGCGCAGCAACTGGTTCTCGCTTTTGCCGTGCTGATCGACCATTTGCAGGCTGCGCTCCAGGTCCGGGATAACCCCGTACTGCAACTCAGCCATGCGGTTCAGGTCGCCTTTACGGCGTGCCGCTTCCAGTTCCTGACGGGACTGCTCGATTTTTTGCTGGATCTGAGCAGAACCCTGCACTTCGGCTTTTTCCGAGGTCCAGATTTCCTCGAGGTCCGAATACTCACGCTCCAAGCGCAGGATTTCTTCCTGGAGTTTTTCCAGGCGCTTCTTCGCCGCCTCGTCCTCTTCCTTCTTCAGTGCCTGGGATTCGACTTTCAGTTGAATCAGGCGCCGATCCAGGCGGTCGAGCACTTCCGGCTTGGAGTCGATCTCCATGCGAATGCGGCTGGCCGCTTCGTCGATCAGGTCAATGGCCTTGTCCGGCAACTGACGGTCAGTGATATAGCGATGGCTCAATTTGGCCGCCGCAATGATCGCGCCGTCAGTGATCGCCACCTTATGGTGGACCTCATAGCGTTCTTTCAGGCCACGCAGGATCGCGATGGTGTCTTCTTCACTCGGTTCTTCCACCAGTACTTTCTGGAAACGACGCTCAAGGGCTGCGTCCTTTTCAATGTACTGGCGGTATTCGTTGAGCGTGGTCGCACCAACGCAATGCAACTCACCCCGAGCCAGGGCTGGCTTGAGCATGTTGCCCGCGTCCATCGAGCCTTCGCCTTTACCGGCGCCGACCATGGTGTGCAGTTCGTCGATAAACAGAATGATCTGCCCGTCCTGCTTCGACAGCTCATTGAGCAGGGATTTCAGGCGCTCTTCGAACTCGCCACGGAACTTGGCACCGGCGATCAGCGAGCCCATGTCCAAAGACAGCAGGCGCTTGCCTTTAAGGCCGTCCGGCACTTCACCATTAATGATGCGTTGGGCCAAGCCTTCGGCAATCGCGGTTTTACCCACGCCAGGTTCACCGATCAGCACCGGGTTGTTCTTGGTGCGGCGTTGCAGCACTTGGATAGTGCGACGAATTTCGTCGTCACGGCCAATCACCGGGTCAAGCTTGCCTTCTTCGGCGCGCTTGGTCAGGTCGACGGTGTATTTATCCAGGGCCTGGCGCGACTCCTCATGGTTGGGGTCATTCACCGCTTCGCCGCCACGCAGGTTGTTGATGGCGTTTTCCAAGGCTTTCTTACTCACGCCCTGGCCCAGCAACAATTTGCCAAGCTTGCTGTTGTCGTCCATCGCGGCGAGCAGCACCAGTTCGCTGGAGATGAACTGGTCACCTTTCTGCTGGGCCAGACGATCCGCCTGGTTAAGCAGGCGCGCCAAGTCCTGCGACATGTTCACGTCGCCGGTAGGGTTTTGGATTTTCGGCAGTTGGTCGAGCTCTTTGCTCAACTCCTTGCGCAGGCTGTTGACGTCAAAGCCCACCTGCATCAGCAAGGGCTTGATAGAACCACCTTGCTGCTCCAGAAGCGCCTGCATCAAGTGAGCAGGCTCGATGGCCGGGTGGTCAAGGCCCACCGCCAAGGATTGAGAGTCAGATAAAGCCAACTGCAATTTGCTGGTTAAACGATCAATACGCATTAGTCACCTTCCTTTTGAGCAGGCCGGAGCTATAAACACATCCTGAATGAAGAAACCTGCCAGATACCCCTATAGATGGGGTGGATTCTGGAAGATTCAAGCGATCAATGGTCGATATGGACCAGGGTTGACCCAGATCAAGAGAGTCTAGCGGTCAAGCCAGATTAGGGAGGCAAACCGACCGGTGCGAGGGCTGCGGCGGTAAGAAAAGAAGCGCGGATCGGTCACGGTGCAGAAACCGCCACCATATATAGCGGTGACACCGCGCGCGGCCAGGCGCAGGCGTGCCAACTGGTAGATGTCGGCCAAGTACTTACCGGGGTTGTGGCTTGGAACGAAAGCTTCGGCGGTAATCGGCAGTTGCTCCATGAAGGCTTCACACACTTCCGGGCCAACTTCAAAAGCTTGCGGCCCGATTGCCGGGCCCAGCCAGACCAACACTTCGCCGGGTTCGGTGTTCAAGCTTTCAAAGGCTGCTTCCAATACGCCTGCTGCCAGCCCTCGCCAACCGGCATGGGCGGCCGCCACGCGAGTGCCGGCACGGTTGCAGAACAACGCGGGCAGGCAATCGGCGGTCATTGCTGTGCAGGCAATCCCAGGCGTGCTGGTCCAACTGCCATCGGCTTCGGCGATGCGCGACGGGTCAGCCTCGACCACGGTTGTCCCGTGGACTTGGCGCAGCCACGCAGGCTGAATATCAAAGGCATCGGTCAGACGACGGCGATTCTCAAGGACGGCCTCAAGGCTGTCTTCGACATGATCGCCCAGGTTAAGGCTGTCGAACGGCGCCAGACTGACGCCGCCCGCTCGGGTGGTAACGCAGGCTTTCACCCCGGCCGGCGCGGGCCAGTCAGGAATCAGCCAGTCACTCATCCGATAAACGCCTCACGATCCTGCTTGAGCAGCGACAACAACCAGACCAGATCGTCCGGAAGAGGCGATTCCCAGCTCATCCGCTTACCGCTCGTCGGATGGTCCAGTTCCAAGAACCGGGCATGCAGTGCCTGGCGCGGGAAGGACTTCAGCGATTCAACCATGGTCTGACTCGCCGCCGGCGGAATACGGAAGCGACCGCCGTAGGCCGGATCTCCGACCAACGGGAAGTTAATGTGCGCCATGTGCACGCGAATCTGGTGCGTACGACCGGTTTCCAGCTTGACCCGCACGTGAGTGTGGGACCGGAAACGCTCGAGTACACGGTAGTGGCTGACGGCCTGTTTGCCGCCCTCCATGACCGCCATACGCTGGCGCTGCTGGCCGTGTCGGCCGATAGGGGCGTTGATCTTGCCACCCGCTACCACCACGCCGATCACGATGCATTCGTAGATGCGGCTGACGCTACGGCTCTGCAATTGTGTGACCAACTGCGTCTGGGCCTGGATAGTCTTGGCCACCACCATCAAGCCGGTGGTGTCCTTGTCCAGGCGGTGCACGATGCCGCAGCGCGGGACATTGATGATGTCCGGCACGTGGTGCAACAGGGCATTGAGCAAGGTGCCATCAGCGTGCCCGGCCGCCGGGTGAACCACCAGGCCTGCGGGTTTATTGATGACCAGGATGTCGTCGTCTTCATAGACGATATCCAGCTCGATGTCCTGGGCGACCCATTCTCCCTGGGCTTCCTGCTCGGCAGTCAGCTCAAGAATCGCACCACCATGAACTATGTCTCGCGGGCGGATAACCGCTCCATCCACAGTCAGGCGGCCGTCTTTGATCCAGGCGGAAAGGCGCGAGCGCGAGTGCTCAGCGAATAATTGTGCGGCGACTTGATCGAGGCGTTGGCCGCCCAATTCGGACGGCACCTCTGCGCGAAGTTCAATTTTATCGGACATGCTCAGACTAGGCGTGGCACAGCCTTTGGTTTCGGCTGCGCGCTTGTGGTTAAATACGGCGTCTTTTGCCCCGAGGCTTTCAACGGGGCGCTCATCATAACAGGACGGCCCCGCCCAAGACAGCGGCCGTCATAGGGACGCAAGCCGCCATGCAAGTGAAACACCTGCTGCTGATCGCCATCCTCGCCATGACTGCTGCTTGCTCGTCAACAAAGGAAGTCGTCGACGAAAACCTGAGCGAAGTCGAGCTGTACCAACAAGCTCAAAAAGACTTGGACAATAATAGCTACACCAGCGCCACAGCGAAGCTGAAGGCCCTGGAGTCGCGCTATCCGTTCGGGCGCTACGCCGACCAGGCACAGCTCGAGCTGATCTACGCCAACTACAAGAACGCCGAGCCTGAGGCTGCCAAGTCTGCCGCCGAGCGTTTTATCCGGTTGCACCCGCAGCACCCGAACGTGGACTACGCCTACTACTTGAAGGGCCTGACCTCGTTCGACCAGGACGTTGGCTTGCTGGCGCGCTTCCTGCCGCTGGACATGACCAAGCGTGACCCGGGCGCTGCCCGCGACTCCTACAACGAGTTCGCCCAGCTGACCAGCCGCTACCCTAACAGCCGCTACGCGCCGGACGCCAAGCAGCGCATGATCTACCTGCGCAACCTGCTGGCGTCCTACGAGATTCACGTGGCCCACTACTACCTGACCCGTCAGGCGTACGTCGCTGCCGCCAACCGTGGCCGCTATGTAGTGGAAAACTTTCAGGAAACCCCATCCGTGGGTGACGGCCTGGCAGTGATGACCGAGGCTTACCAGCGCCTGCACCTGGACGCCCTGGCGACCACCAGCCTGGAAACCCTGAAACTCAACTACCCGGATCACCCAAGCCTGAAGGACGGCCAGTTCGTGCCTCAGGTTGCTGAAGCGGACAACCGTTCGTGGCTGAGCAAGTACACCTTGGGCCTGATCGAATCCCGTCCACCGCTGCCGCCGGGCGAAACCCGCGCCAACCAGGACGTGATGAAGCAGTTCCAGGATGCCAAGGAATCGATTCCTTCGGAGCTCAAGCCGCATGACGAAAACGGTGACGTGATCGAAGAGCAAGAGCCACAGGCCCTTGGCAACAACGAAGATCGCTCGTGGTTCAGCTACATGACGTTCGGCGTGTTTGACTGATTGCACCCGGCGTCATCAAGAAGGAGCCTTTCGAGGCTCCTTTTTTATTGCCGAGCATTATTGCGCTGTGCGCCTGCCACCACCTTGGCTAAACTGGCACATTCCCTGTCGAGAAACTGCCCATCATGCTCCGTCTACTGTTCTGGATTGCCGTCATTGCTGCCGCAGTATGGTTCTGGCGCAAATTCAAAAGCCCAGCCGCCAAACAGCAACGCGCCAGCGAGCCCGACGCCGCCTTGATGGTGCGCTGCGCCCACTGCGGCGTACACCTGCCGCAGAATCGCGCACTGAGCTCACGCCAAGAGTGGTATTGCACCCAGGCGCACCTGGAGCAAGGGCCGAAGTCTATCCAGCGTTGATCCGACCGGCGGGCGCATAGGGCGCCGGGTCGATGATCGGTGTACGCCCCAGCAACAAGTCGACAAACAACTGGCAGGATGCCGGGGCGAGCACCAGACCATTGCGGTAATGCCCGCAATTGAGCCACAGCCCTTTCACGCCAGGGACCTCGCCGATATAAGGAATACCTTCCGGCGAACCGGGCCGCAAACCGGCCCAGTGGCCCGCAACCTCGGCGTCCGCCAACGCGGGAATCAACTCCACAGCTGACGCTTTGAGGCTTTCCAGCGCCGATTCGGTCGGGGTCTTGTCGAACCCTTCATGCTCCAGCGTGCTGCCGATCAGAATGTGCCCATCCCGCCGCGGGATCGCATAGCGACCTTTGGCCAACACCATGCTCGATAAGAAATCCGACGCGCATTTGTACAAAATCATTTGGCCTTTGACCGGTTCTACGGGCAGTGACAAACCCAACGTGCCCAGCAACTCCCCGCTCCAGGCACCGGCAGCCAGTACGACCTGATCGCCAAGAACCTGCCCCGCAGCCGTGTTCACACCCACTACGTCTTCACCCTCAAGAACAAACCCAGCCACTTCGCACTGCTCATGGATGGTCACGCCGGGCAGCGCCAACAACGCCGACTTGAGGGATTTGACCAGTCGCGGGTTGCGCACATTGGCCACGTCCGCCATGTAGATCGCCTGGGAATACCCCCCGCCCAGCACCGGCACCGCATCATGGGCGGCCGACACATCAACTTTGCTCAGTGGTCGGCCTTCGCGTGCAGCCCAAGCCAGTGCCTCGGCCTCATCATCCAGGTCCAGCCAGTACAAGCCTGTGGTATGAACCTCTGGATCAATACCGGTGGCGGCGAACAATCGCTGCGCCAGTTGCGGGTAAAAATCCTGCGACCAGTGGGCCAGAGCAGTGACCGCCGGGCTGTAGCGCCACGGATACAGTGGCGAAACAATTCCGCCTCCCGCCCAAGAAGACTCCTGACCGAGGCCCGAACGCTCCAGCAGCACGACGGCCTGCCCTTGGGTGGCCAGGTTGTATGCCGTCAACAACCCGATTACTCCACCACCGACAATCACCACTTGCTGTTGCTTAGCCATCATTTGATCCAGCCGATAAAAAGGGAAAAGCGCACACGGCGCCCAATCATCCAGCACTCTCATCATTGCCCCCAGCACGCCTTGCGCGACATTTCAGGTGCCGCGCCCGGGTTGCTGCGCACACCTGAGCTGGTCAGGCTAAAGGCACCGCAAGGGTCGCCCACCATGACCGAGTCGACAACAGGCGTTGCCACCAGGCGAAATTCCTGGGGGTTTAATGCAGCGCTGATTCTATAGCGATCATTGCCCGCACTGACGCCGCTTGCATCAATAAAAGTGCCGTTGCGCGTGTAAAAACGCTCCAGGTAGTGCACTTGCTCGGACAACAACGCGACGATTTCTGCGCGATAGGCTTTTTTTACATGGCCGGTGTATCCGGGGTAAGCAATCCCGGCCAAAACCGCGATGATCGCTACAGCGATCAGTAACTCGATCAGGGTAAAACCTTGGCAATCCTTGCCCATTGATACGTACCTCATTGAAGTTGTCGCCATAAAACCCGACGAAATCGCGGGCCTGCCTCTTCGTTCACCTGGGCATACACCGTTTCCAAGACCGTGCGCGATTGGCCACTGAGCCCAACCGCCGTCACGCGGTACAACGCTGCAGCCGTTTGCGGCGGTAAACCCGCCAGCCCTATGCTCTGCCCCAGCGATTGAATGCCATACAAGCCGCCAGTCAAGGCAAACCAGCTGACCGCTGAAACAGGATTCGCCCCAACGCCCATTACCGAAAACGACTCCCCCGGCGGTGCGCAGGTACTGATCGACTTGCACAACGGCAGCACCACCCCTACGCGCCGGACAATCGACTCCCCAAGCCGCAAGCCGCTTTCGGCACTTTGAAATGATTGGTTGCGATGCCAGACGCCGCTGGCGATCTTTTGCTGGGACACGGCCCCTTGCATCGAGGCCAGGCCGATCAGTGACAACACCAACAAAAACACCAGACTAATTAGCAGGACCATGCCCGTCTGTCGCCGATAAAAGCAGTGATAGCTCTGCATGGTCGCCCTACCCCAACCGATTACGCAGCGCCGCCACGACACTGTAGGCCTGATCCTGAGCACGCCCGGCCGGGTCTTGCAGCGTCATCTGTATGCGTACGCTACGTATCAGCGACTCGTCAGCCGGGCTGGGGTCATAGCGTACGACCTGAGTCGAACCGGGTTTGGCCGCTACACCAAAACTGATGTCGAGCGCCTGTACGTTATCGACCAGCACCGTCCTGGCGGGCGTTGCGGGCGTGCTGACCTTCAATTGCCCTGCTTCAAAGGTGTAGGTGAGCTGGCGTATCGCAAACCGAATTTGGCCGGGTGCTGGCGGCGGCGAGCTGCCCGCATAGGCTTGGGCGGCGCTGGTGCAGTCGGAGAGTACCGTCCAGTCAGGCTTGCCACCCTCACTTGCTGCATCGGCGGTGACCACCGTCAATGACTTGGAGCTGCCTGTGGCACTCCACCCAACCGGTCGATCAAAGACCGCTGGCGCGTTATCGATGTAGGCCGTCGCCAAGCAGCCAAACATGCCCGCCTGGCGAATATCCTGAATCATCTTGCCTAGCACAAAGCGCGCATCATCCTGCAGCAGCATGGCGGCCTGCTGACTGGCGTGGGTAATCCGGGCACTGATGGCTACTTGGCTGACACCGAGTATCAGCACCAGCCCGACTGCCAGCGCCAGCAACAGCTCCACCAGGCTGAAGCCCCGCGAAAGGCGACTCATTGCGTCACCCCCAACTCGCCGGCAATGCGACTGGTGAGGGTGAAGGTTTCTCGCGCTCCACCGGTGTTCGCGCTTCTGGCGTCATCCCAGGTAATGCTGACGGTTACCTCGCTGCCGCTGACCACCACGGAACCTTTGGCGCTGGCCCCAGCGAACCCGACGATATTGGCTTCGAAATCATGCAGGTCCACGTCACGCACGCTGGCGCTGGAGGTAATGGGCGGTGCACCTTCAGTTCGGCCCCATGAGTAATTGACACCCGAGTTGGCGCGAACCCGGTCCAGCATGTCGTAGGCAATGAAACTGGCCTGGCTGATCATCCTTGCACCGTCGGTGTACTTGAGCGCATTGAGCTGAATCACCGCCGCACCCAGCAGGCCAACCGCGAGAATCAGTACCGCCACCAGCACCTCGATCAACGTCATGCCGGATTGGAGCCTGGGTAAAACACAGGCAGCGTGTGTGTTCGGGTAAGCAAGCATTACCGTCGTCATCCCTGTCGAAGGCCGAAAAAAAGCAGGAAAACCCTGCTGTGCGGCCCAAGACTAGCGCCGGTTTTTGACTCGTGCTGCTTCCGGAATAAAGGGAAATACTTTGGACATAAAGGCCATCATCCACCACCAGGACCGAGAGGCTATACCTATGCCTGTCACCGGCAACACTGACCACGTCCACGGAGGGACGGCACATGAGACAACACGGATTCACCCTGATCGAACTGCTGCTCAGCGTGGTTCTGAGTGGCATCTTGGCGAACCTGGCAATACCCGGTTTTAAAGGTTTACTTGAATCGCAGCAGCGACAAACTGCTGCGCAGGCCTTGGCCGGCGGGCTGCGCTACGCACGCACCGAGGCCATTGCACGCAATCGTGCGGTGGTCATTTATGCGCGGAATGAGGACTGGAGCCAGGGATGGCGGGTGATACTGGACGAGAGCGGGCGCGGCAACCTGGACGACGACAACCCGGTACTGCTGGAGCGACAGGACAGCGGGCGAATACCGATCGTGGGCAATGGGCCGGTGAAAAGCCAAGTGCGCTTCAGCGGGTTGGGCGAGCCGATATTTTCAGCGGGAGGTTTCCGCGCGGGCACCGTGCATGTGTGCGACGCGGACAAGGCGCAAAGCCTGTTTCAGGTGGTGCTCGCCCCCAGTGGACGCATCAGCCTGCGCAGTGAGGCCACCGAGCAGGCGTTGTGCCGGAATGATTCCGGCACCTTTGCACTCACAGCAGCGAGCGAACCCGCAGTTCCTTGGGCATGGAGAACGTGATGTTCTCTTCACGACCGGCCAATTCATCGGCACCGGTGGCGCCCCAGGCCTGCAGTTGCTGGATCACACCACGCACCAAGACTTCCGGAGCCGAAGCGCCGGCCGTAATGCCGATACGCTCAACACCGTCGAACCAGCTGCGCTGCATGTCTTCGGCGCCGTCGATCAGGTACGCCGGTGTGGCCATGCGCTCAGCCAACTCGCGCAAACGGTTGGAGTTGGAGCTATTAGGGCTGCCGACCACCAGCACTACATCGCATTCATCGGCCAGTTGCTTGACCGCGTCTTGACGGTTTTGCGTGGCGTAGCAGATGTCATCTTTGCGCGGGCCGCCGATGGCTGGGAAGCGCGTGCGCAGGGCATCGATCACACGGCTGGTGTCGTCCATCGACAACGTGGTCTGCGTGACAAAGGCCAACCGCTCGGGGTTTTGCACCTGCAAGTTGGCGACGTCTTTTTCGTCTTCCACCAGGTAGATGGCGCCGCCATTGCTGGCGTCGTATTGGCCCATGGTGCCTTCGACTTCCGGGTGGCCGGCGTGGCCGATCAGGATGCATTCACGGCCGTCGCGACTGTAACGTGCGACTTCGATGTGCACCTTGGTCACCAGTGGGCAGGTGGCGTCGAATACTTTCAGGCCACGGCCGGCAGCTTCGGTACGCACGGCCTGGGAAACGCCGTGGGCGCTGAAGATGACGATAACGTCGTCCGGCACCTGGTCGAGTTCTTCGACAAAAATGGCACCGCGTGCGCGCAGGTCTTCAACCACGAATTTGTTGTGGACAACTTCATGGCGCACGTAAATCGGCGGCCCGAAGACTTCCAAGGCGCGATTGACGATTTCGATCGCCCGGTCCACACCGGCGCAAAAGCCACGGGGGTTGGCGAGTTTGATTTGCATGCTGTGCCTCGTGTCTTGCAGGGCAAGAAATTGGATCATTGCAACCGCAGGCGCGGCTGGTCTCTATTTAACAACACGAATCAAATGTGGGAGCGGGCTTGCTCGCGAAAGCGGTGTGTCAGCCAACATATTTACTGAATGTGCCTCAGCATTCGCGAGCAAGCCCGCTCCCACACTTGCTATGTTTCGTCAGTTAGAGCGCTTTAACGTCGAAGATTTCAACGTCAAACGTCAAGGTTTTACCGGCCAGCGGGTGATTGAAGTCGATGGTCACTTGCGCGTCATCAAAGGTTTTCACCACACCGGGCAGCTCGGTATTCGCCGCATCGTTGAAGATCACCAGCAAGCCTTCCGACAGGTCCATGTCTTGGAACTGCGAACGCGGGATGATCTGCACGTTTTGCGGGTTGGGCTGGCCAAAGGCGTTTTCCGGCTGGATCTGCAGGGTACGCTTGTCGCCGGCCTTGAAACCGAACAGGGCCGCTTCAAAACCCGGCAGCAGGTTGCCATCGCCGACCTTGAAGGTCGCCGGTGCTTTGTCGAACGTACTGTCGACCGTGTCGCCATTCTCCAGGCGCAGTGCAAAATGCAAAGTGACTTCCGTGTTCTGGCCGATGCGTTGCTCAGCCAATACCTGATCAGTCATTGACGGTCTCTCCGGTTTTCTTACTTTTGAACATGTCCAACGCCAGCATAATTGCACCGACGGTGATGGCGCTGTCGGCAAAGTTGAACGCCGGGAAATACCAGCGGTTCTGCCAATGCACCAGGATAAAGTCGATCACATGGCCCAAGGCAATGCGGTCGTACAGGTTGCCCAGCGCGCCGCCCAGCACCAGGGCCAAGGCGATAGCCAGCCAGGTGTCATCGCGGCCCAAGCGTTTGAGCCAGACTACCAACACCGCACTGACCACCACGGCGATCACGGCGAACAGCCATCGCTGCCAGCCACCGCCATCAGCGAGGAAGCTGAAGGCGGCGCCGGTGTTGTAGGCCAAGGTCCAGCTGAAGTAGTCAGGAATGACCACGATCTGCTGGTACATCTGTAAGGCGCCTTCGAAATGAGCCTTGCTGAGCTGGTCGATAACCAGCACCAGCACGCTCAGTACGAGCCAGCCCAGACGTCCGAAACGGCTGGCTTTAGGCATAATGGCGAACCTCGCCGGCACCGCTGATGTTGTCGACGCAACGACCGCAGATTTCCGGATGCTCAGGGTTCATGCCAACGTCTTCACGGCAGTGCCAGCAACGCGCGCACTTAGGGAAGGCCGACTTGACCACTTGAAGCTTGAGACCAGGCACTTCGGTAGCCACGGCGTCCGCTGGCGCCTGGGCAAACGGTGCAAGGCTGGCGGTCGAGGTGATCAACACGAAGCGCAGTTCGTTGCTCAGTTTGGCCAGGTCGGCGGTCAGGCCTTCCTCGGCAAACAGGGTGACTTCGGCCTGCAAGTTGCCGCCAACAGCCTTGGCCGCGCGCTGCACTTCCAGCTCCTTGTTCACCGCAACCTTGACGGCCATCACGCCTTCCCAGTACTCGCGGCCCAGTTCGAAGTCTGCCGGCAGTTCGGTCAAGCCTTCGTACCAGGTGTTGAGCATCACCGATTCGTTACGCTCGCCCGGCAGGTATTCCCACAGCTCATCGGCGGTGAAGGCCAGGATCGGCGCGATCCAACGCACCAGCGCTTCAGAGATGTGATACAGCGCGGTCTGCGCCGAACGGCGCGCCTTGCTGTTGGCGCCGGTGGTGTACTGGCGATCCTTGATGATGTCGAGGTAGAAACCACCCAGCTCCTGCACGCAGAAGTTGTGGATCTTGGAATACACGTTCCAGAAGCGGTATTCGCCGTAGTGCTCCTGCAACTCACGCTGCAGCAACAGGGTACGGTCCACGGCCCAACGGTCCAAGGCGAGCATTTCCTCGGCTGGCAGGATGTCGGTGGCTGGATTGAAACCGGTCAGGTTCGACAGCATGAAGCGTGCGGTATTGCGGATACGGCGGTAGGCATCGGCGCTACGGGCCAGGATCTGGTCCGACACGGCGATTTCGCCCGAGTAATCGGTCGAGGCCACCCACAGACGCATAATGTCGGCGCCCAAGGTGTCGTTGATCTTTTTCGGCTCGATCACGTTCTTCAGCGACTTGGACATCTTGCGGCCCGTCTCGTCGACGGTGAAGCCGTGGGTCAGCAGTTCGCGGTACGGCGCGTGGTTGTCGATGGCGCAACCGGTCAGCAACGACGAGTGGAACCAGCCACGGTGTTGGTCCGAGCCTTCCAGGTACAGGTCGGCACGCGGGCCGGTCTCGTGGCCCATCGGGTGCGAACCGCGCAGCACGTGCCAGTGAGTGGTGCCGGAGTCGAACCACACATCGAGGGTGTCGCTGATCTTGTCGTACAGCGGCGCTTCGTCGCCCAGCAGTTCGGCGGCGTCCAGTTTGAACCAGGCTTCGATGCCTTCCTGTTCAACGCGCAGGGCCACTGCTTCCATCAGTTCGACGGTGCGTGGGTGCAGTTCGCCGCTTTCCTTATTCAGGAAGAACGGGATCGGCACGCCCCAGTTACGCTGACGGGAGATACACCAGTCCGGACGGTTAGCGATCATCGAGTGCAGGCGCGCCTGGCCCCAGGCCGGTACGAATTGGGTGTCTTCGATGGCTTTCAGCGAGCGCACACGCAGGGTGTCACCGCTGACCGGCTCTTTGTCCATGCCGATGAACCACTGCGCGGTGGCGCGGTAGATCAGCGGGCTCTTGTGACGCCAGCAGTGCATGTAGCTGTGCTTGATGGTTTCGGTTTGCATCAGCGCACCGACTTCACGCAGCTTGTCGATGATCGGCTGGTCGGCCTTGAAAATGAACTGGCCGCCGAAGAACTCCAGCGAAGGCGCATAAACGCCGTTGCTTTGCACCGGGTTGATGATGTCATCGTTGACCATGCCGTACTTCTTGCAGATCACAAAGTCGTCCACGCCATAGGCGGGCGAGCAGTGAACCACGCCAGTACCCGAACCCAGCTCAACGTAGTCAGCCAGGTACACCGGCGACAGACGGTCATAGAACGGGTGACGGAAGTTGATCAGTTCCAGCGCGGTGCCGGTAGTGGTGGCGATCACCGAACCTTGCAGCTCGTAGCGAGCCAGGCAGGCCTCCACCATTTCCTCGGCCAGCACTAGCAGGCGATCACCGACGTCCACCAGGGCGTAGGTGAATTCCGGGTGCACGTTAAGCGCTTGGTTGGCCGGGATGGTCCACGGGGTGGTGGTCCAGATCACGATGGCAGCCGGCTTGCTCAGGCTCGCCAGGCCAAAAGCCCCGGCCAGCTTGGCGTCGTCGGCGATCGGGAAGGCCACGTCGATAGTCGAGGACTTCTTCTCTTCGTACTCGACTTCCGCTTCGGCCAGGGCCGAACCGCAGTCAAAGCACCAGTTCACGGGCTTGAGGCCCTTGAACACGAAACCGCCCTTGACGATTTCGGCCAAGGCGCGGATTTCCCCGGCCTCGTTCTTGAAGTTCATGGTCTTGTACGGGTTGTCCCACTCGCCCAATACGCCCAGGCGGATGAATTCGGACTTCTGCCCTTCGATTTGCTCGGTGGCGTAGGCACGGCACAGTTCGCGGGTTTTATCCGCGCCCAGGTTCTTGCCGTAGGTCACTTCGACTTTGTGTTCGATCGGCAGGCCGTGGCAGTCCCAGCCCGGGACATAAGGTGCGTCAAAACCCGAAAGGGTTTTGGAGCGCAAGATCATGTCCTTGAGAATTTTGTTCAGCGCATGACCGATGTGAATCGTGCCGTTGGCATAAGGAGGGCCGTCGTGCAGGACGAATTTCGGACGATCCTTGCCAATTTCGCGCAACTTTCCGTACAGGCCAATACTGTCCCAGCGCTGCAGGATCTGCGGTTCGCGCTGTGGCAGGCCGGCCTTCATTGGGAAGGCGGTGTCCGGAAGGTTTAGCGTGGCTTTATAGTCGGTCATTTAAGGCTCTTCGGTTAGCGATGGGCGCTAGGTGCGGCTAGTGCACGGGCGGCGGCGACATCCGCATTGATCGCCGTTTTCAACGCCTCAAGTGAGGCGAAACGCTGCTCTTCACGCAGCTTCTGGTGGAAAACCACCGTCAAACGCCGGTCATACAAATCACCGGCAAAATCCAAAAGGTGAACTTCCAGGTGGGCCTTGCCATCACCTGCAACCGTGGGCCTGACGCCTATGTTGGCGACTCCCGGCCACGATTGGCCGTCGATGTCGACACTCACCAGATAAACCCCGGTGAGCGGTACACGACGGCGCTTGAGTTGCACGTTGGCGGTTGGCGTGCCCAGTTGGCGCGCCAGCTTCTGGCCGTGCAGTACCCGCCCGGCAATGCGGAACGGGCGACCGAGCAAACGCTCAGCCAAGGCGAAGTCGGCAGCGGCCAGGGCGTTACGCACCTGGGTACTGCTCACGCGCAGGCCGTCCAGTTCGACGGTTTGCGCGGCTTCGACGGTAAAACCTTGAATCACACCAGCGTGCTGCAGGAAATCGAAATCGCCGACGCGGTCGCAACCGAAGCGGAAGTCGTCGCCGACTTCCAGGTGCTGCACGCCCAGGCCGTCCACCAGGATACGGTCGACGAACTCGGCGGCGCTGAGGCTTTGCAAGCGCTGGTTGAAAGCCAGGCAAAGCACACGGTCCACGCCCTCTTCGGCCAGCAACTGCAACTTGTCGCGCAAGCGGGCCAGACGTGCCGGCGCCGTTTCCGGGGTGAAGAATTCCCGTGGCTGTGGCTCAAAAATCACCACGCAGCTGGGCACGCCCAACTCGACCGCACGTTCACGCAGCCGGCCCAGGATAGCCTGGTGGCCACGGTGAACACCGTCAAAGTTGCCAATAGTGGCGACGCAGCCCCGATGCTCGGGGCGCAGGTTGTGGAGACCTCGAACCAGCTGCATAACGCGCTTCTTGCTCATAAAGTGGTCGATTATAACCACACCCAGCCCCGGACGACAGGCAACAGCGCAGGCCAAATGGATCGAATCGATAAAACAACCGTTTTATCGCCGGAAAGTCTCTAGCTCAGCGACTTGCGATTGAAATCCCGCAGGCGAAAACCCTGCAGCAGCAACATCCCGAAGTACACCACCACACCGGCGACCACCAATACACCCAGGCGCAGGAAGCGCTCCAGCATATGGCCTTGGTCCCAGGCCGGCATAAAGTGCATCAGGCCAAGCAATACCGCCGACATGGCTGCCACCGCCACCACCAGCTTGAGCGCAAACATGCCCCAGCCTGGCTGCGGTTGGAACATCTGCTGCTTGCGCAGTTGATAAAACAGCAGGCCGGCATTGATGCAGGCACCGACGCTGATGGCCAGGGCCAAGCCGGCATGGGCCAGCGGGCCGATAAACACCAGGTTGAGCAGTTGCGTGACGATCAGGGTGAAAATCGCGATTTTGACCGGCGTGCGGATGTTTTGCTGGGCGTAGAAGCCCGGAGCCAGCACCTTGATCACAATAATGCCGAGCAGGCCGACGGAATAAGCCACCAGCGCGTGCTGAGTCATCAATGCATCATGTGCGTCGAATTGGCCGTATTGGAACAACGCGACGGTCAGCGGCTCGGCCAGGATCCCCAGCGCCAGGGAGCACGGCAGCACCAGCATAAAGCACAGGCGCAAGCCCCAATCGAGGATGCGCGAGTACTCCTGGCGGTCCTTGCTGGCATAGGTGCGCGCCAGGGTCGGCAGCAAAATCGTGCCCAAGGCCACGCCGAGCACACCGGACGGTAACTCCATCAGGCGATCGGCGTAATACATCCACGACACGGAGCCTGAGACCAACAACGAGGCGAACGCGGTGTTGATGATCAGGGAGATCTGACTGACGGAAACCCCGAGGATCGCCGGCAGCATGTTGCGCATCACGCGCCATACGCCGGTGTCTTTGAGGTTCAGGCGCGGCAGCACGAGCATGCCGATCCTTTTAAGGTGCGGCAGCTGGTAGAGCAACTGCGCCAGGCCGCCGGCCAGCACGGCCCAGCCCAGGGCCATCACCGGCGGGTCGAAGTACGGCGTGAGGAACAGCGCAAAAATAATCATGCTGACGTTCAGCAAGGTCGGCACGAAGGCCGGCACCGAAAAGCGGTTCCAGGTGTTGAGGATCGCCCCGGCCAGGGACGACAGGGAAATCAGCAATATATAAGGAAAGGTCACCCGCAACAGATCAGTGGTCAGCGCGAATTTTTCCGGGGTGTTGGCAAAACCTGGCGCCGTGGCCCAGATCACCCAGGGCGCGGCGAGCATGCCGGCGATGGTCACCAGCATCAGCACCAGGGTCAGCAGGCCCGAAACGTACGCAATAAAAGTGCGGGTCGCCTCTTCGCCCTGCTGGGTCTTGTATTCGGCCAGGATCGGCACGAAAGCTTGGGAAAAAGCCCCCTCGGCGAAGATCCGCCGCAGCAGGTTGGGCAGTTTAAAGGCAATAAAGAACGCATCCGTGGCCATGCTGGCGCCAAAAATACGCGCCAGCAGGGTGTCACGCACGAACCCTAATACCCGGGAAATCATCGTGATAGAGCTGACGGCAGCCAACGACTTGAGCAGATTCATTGAAAGAGTTTGCGCCTATAGATAAAGAGCAGGCGAACTAAGCGCCCACTTATGCGATACTGCGCGCCTGCAACAGCACAGAGCCAAAGCTCGCGAGTTTACAGGTCAAGCGCCGGAAATAAATCACCCGCCTCTTCAGATCGACCACTCAGCAGTTCGCATCAGCCGCCCTTGACAACCCATCAAGTCATCGGCATGATTCGCGGCCTATTTTGTTTGCTATTTCCTAAAAAGTCTTTCGAGGAGCTCGACGGTGGCCAACACACCTTCCGCCAAAAAACGTGCAAAACAGGCTGAGAAGCGTCGCAGCCACAACGCCAGCCTGCGATCCATGGTTCGTACCTACATCAAGAATGTAGTTAAAGCCATCGACACCAAAGACGCTGAAAAAGCCCAAGCTGCTTACGTTCTGGCCGTGCCAGTTATCGACCGTATGGCCGATAAAGGCATCATCCACAAGAACAAGGCCGCTCGTCATAAGAGCCGCCTGAATGGCCACATCAAGGCTCTGAACGTCGCTGCAGCAGCCTAAGTGGTAATAACTGCCGCGTAGCCTAGGTTACGTAACAGTTAAGAAATGCCCCGTACCGAAAGGTCCGGGGCATTTTTGTTTGTGCCTTATATAGACGGCGCGCGCAGTTCAAAATGTGGGAGCGGGGTGTGAGATAGATATTTTCAAACAAAAAAAACGCCCCGAACCAGTCGGGGCGTTTTTGCTAGCAGCTGATTAAACCATCAATCAGTGCTGGTGACCGCCTTCACCGTGAACGTGGCCGTGAGCAACTTCTTCTTGGGAGGCGTCGCGGATCGCAACGATCTTCACTTGGAAGTTCAGACGCTGGCCAGCCAGTGGGTGGTTACCGTCGACAGTCACGTCGTCGCCGTCCAGGTCGCGGATGGTGACGATCTGCATTTGGCCGTCCGGCGCGGAAGCGTGAAACTGCATGCCCACTTCCAGTTCGTCAACGCCTTCGAACATGCTGCGGCTCAAGGTGCTAACCAGTTCGGCGGAATATTCGCCGTAAGCCTCTTCAGGTTCTACGGCGACGGTCAGTTCGTCACCGACGTTCTTGCCTTCCAGAGCCTTTTCCAGGCCCGGGATGATGTTACCTGCGCCTTGCAGGTAGACCAGCGGCGCGCCGCCGGCGGAGCTGTCGATGACCTCACCAGCGTCGTTGGTCAGGGTATAGTCGATGGAGACAGCCTTGTTAGCGGCGATCGTCATGGGGCGAGACCTTTTGCATAAGAATGAAGAACGGACAAGTCTAAACAAGGATTTGCCCGAAAGCGAACACAACCCGGACAGACGGGGTCGATCAACGGCATCCTTCATCATCGGCTTTCGCCAGGATGACGACCAGCATTGGGTTGCCGAGCTGTCCTGCTGCCACACCCAACACCTGCGCCATCTGCCGCCCTGGCAGTCCCGCGCCTGGGTACTCGACCCCGCGCAACGCGTTGAAAAAATAGGCCAACCCTTTGCGTGCGGCTGGTGTGCGCAAGAGCACGAATAACGATAACCTTGGTGCCTGATTCCCGGTAGGCGCTCAACCATAGAGCGCCACCGAAGCCATGCACCTCCAGAGAATTCGCATGCAGACTTTTTTTATCGCGCCCACCGATTTTGGTGTGGGTCTGACCTCCATCAGCCTTGGGCTGGTGCGTACCCTTGAACGGGCCGGGCTGAAAGTCGGCTTTTTCAAACCGATTGCCCAGCCACACCCTGGCGACACCGGCCCCGAGCGCTCCACCGAGCTGGTGGCCCGCACCCACGGCCTGAAACCGCCGCAACCGCTGGGCCTGGCCCACGTGGAGCGCATGCTCGGCGACGGCCAGCTCGACGAGCTGCTCGAAGAAATCATCACCCTGTATCAGCAAGCCGCTGTGGGCAAGGACGTGCTGATTGTCGAAGGCATGGTGCCGACCCGCAGCGCCAGCTATGCGGCACGGGTCAACCTGCACTTGGCCAAGAGCCTCGACGCGGAAGTAATCCTGGTGTCGGCGCCGGAAAACGAAGTGCTCACCGAGCTCTCCGGCCGCGTGGAATTGCAGGCCCAGCTGTTCGGCGGCCCGAAAGACCCGAAAGTGCTGGGCGTGATCCTCAACAAAGTGCGCACCGACGAAAGCATGGAAGCGTTCTCGGCGCGCCTCAAAGAGCATTCGCCGCTGTTGCGCAGCGGTGAATTCCGCCTGCTCGGCTGCATCCCCTACCAGCCCGAACTCAACGCACCGCGCACCCGCGACGTGGCCGACCTGATGGGCGCGCAGATCCTCAACGCCGGCGACTATGAAAGCCGGCGCATGACCAAAATCATCATCTGCGCGCGCACCATGCGTAACACCGTGGAATTGCTCAAGCCCGGCGTGCTGGTGGTAACCCCGGGCGACCGCGATGACATCATCCTCGCCGTCAGCCTGGCCGCGATCAACGGCGTGCCGCTGGCTGGGCTGCTGCTGACCAGCGACACACTGCCCGACCCTCGCATTATGGATTTGTGCCGTGGTGCGTTCCAGGCCGGGCTGCCGGTGCTGTCGGTGAGCACGGGCTCCTACGATACGGCGAACCAACTCAACAGCCTCAACAAAGAAATCCCGATTGATGACCGCGAGCGCGCAGAAATCATCACCGATTTCGTCGCCAGCCACCTCGATGCGCGCTGGCTGCACCAACGCTGCGGCACGCCACGGGAGATGCGCCTGTCGCCGGCCGTGTTCCGCTACCAGTTAATCCAGCGCGCCCAAGCCGCCAACAAGCGCATCGTGTTGCCCGAAGGCAGCGAGCCACTGACCGTGCAAGCCGCCGCCATCTGTCAGGCACGCGGCATTGCACGTTGCGTGCTGCTGGCTAAACCTGCGGATGTGGAAGCGGTCGCCCGCGCCCACGGCATTGAGTTGCCTGAAGGCCTGGAGATTCTCGACCCTGACCTGATTCGCCAGCGTTATGTAGAACCGATGGTCGCGCTGCGCAAGAGCAAGAGCCTCAACGCGCCGATGGCCGAGCAGCAACTGGAAGACACAGTGGTGATCGCCACCATGATGCTCGCACTGGATGAAGTGGACGGCCTGGTTTCCGGGGTTATCCACTCCACCGCCAACACCATCCGCCCTGCCCTGCAGCTGATTAAAACCGCGCCCGGCTGCACGTTGGTCTCATCGGTGTTCTTCATGCTGTTCCCGGAGCAGGTGCTGGTCTACGGCGACTGCGTGATGAACCCGCACCCAAGCGCCGCAGAACTGGCGGAAATCGCCCTGCAAAGTGCCGACTCGGCGGCCGCGTTCGGCATCACCCCGCGCGTGGCGATGATCAGCTACTCCAGCGGCGATTCGGCCAGCGGTGAGGAAGTCGAAAAAGTCCGTGAAGCCACCCTGCTCGCCCACGAACAACAAAGCTCGCTGCTGATCGACGGGCCGTTGCAGTACGACGCCGCCGCCAACGAAACCGTGGCCCGGCAGTTGGCGCCCAACAGCCTGGTCGCCGGCAAAGCCACGGTGTTTGTGTTCCCGGACCTGAACACCGGCAACACCACGCACAAGGCCGTGCAACGCAGCGCCGATTGCGTAAGCCTGGGGCCAATGCTGCAAGGCCTGCGCAAACCGGTAAACGATCTGCCGCGCGGTGCCCAAGTGGATGACATCGTGTACACCATCGCACTCACTGCGATTCAAGCCGCCAACCGACCTATGGATATCTAAATGCTGGATTTTCTACCTGCCGCCGTGCGCGGGGTGATCGCGTCCTTATTGTTGGCGCTGAACACGATCCTGCTGTGCTCGTTTCTGTTTATCGTCGCGCTGTTCAAGGCGCTGCCGTTTGCCAAGCGCTTCAGCGAATGGCTGATGAACCACACCCACGAAGCTTGGGTGACCAACAATAAGGGCTGGATGAACCTGGTACGGCGCACGCGCTGGCACCTGACCGGCCTTGAAGGGCTGGACTATGAGCACTCCTACCTGGTGACCAGCAACCATCAGAGCTGGGTCGACATCATGGTGTTGCAATACGTGCTCAATCGCCGGATTCGCCCGCTGAAGTTCTTCCTCAAGCAGGAACTGATCTGGGTGCCGGTGATAGGCCTGGCGTGGTGGGCGTTGGGCTTTCCGTTCATGAAGCGCTACACCAAGGCCTACCTGGAGAAGCACCCGGAGAAGAAAGGCAAAGACCTGGAAACCACCCGCAAGACCTGTGCGAAGTTTCGTGACAACCCGGTGGGCATTTTCAACTTTGCCGAAGGCACACGCTTTACGCCAGGCAAGCATGCCCAGCAGAAGTCGCCGTTTCGCTATTTGCTCAAGCCTAAGGCGGGTGGGATTGCGTTTGTGCTGGATGCCATGGGTGAGCAGCTGAAGTCATTGGTCAACGTGACCATTCACTACCCTGGCGGGCGCCCAGGGTATTGGGATTTGCTGTGTGGGAATGTGAAGGATGTGGTGGTGCACTTTGAAGAGGTGCAGATTCCAGCCGGGTTTATCGGCAAGAATTATGAGCAGGATGGCGAGTATCGGTTGGCGTTTCAGGGGTGGATTAACCAGCTGTGGGAAGACAAAGACCAACTGCTCGCCAAACTGCACACAGATTTCCCAGACCGCCACTGATCAACATGTGGATGCAATTTAATGTGGGCGCTGGCTTGCCTGCGATAGCGGTGGGTCAGCAAAGTAAAAATAAACTGACCGTCCGCCATCGCAGGCAAGCCAGCTCCGACATTGACCGAGTCAACATTTGAAGTTGTGACGCAGAGCGTCACAGGATGCATTCCCACGCAGAGCGTGGGAACGATCAGCCCGCCACCGAGTGCTCGGTGGCGGGCTTTTTTGTGGCGGCGAGGTTTAGATCGCGCCGCGCTGACGCAACAGTTCCAGCACTTGCTTGACGCTGTCTTCCAGCGACAGGGCCTGGGTGTCGATCACCAGATCGGCATTCAACGGCACGTCGTACGGGAAGGATTCGCCCGGGATGTTATCCCCACCAGCGGCGTACAGGCCTTGCGGATCACGCTCGGCGCACACCAGTGGCGAGGCCTGGACGTAAACCGTCAGCAGGCGATCGGCGCCAATCAGCGCCTTGGCCTGTTCGCGGCCTTCGGCATCCGGGGCAACGAAGGCGGCCAGGGTCAGCAGGCCTGCTTCGTTGAACTGGCGCGCGACGTGAGCGGCACGACGCCAGTTTTCAGTACGCCCGGCACGGTCCTGCGGCAAGCCTTTGTTCAGGTCATGACGCAGGTTCTGGCCGTCCAGTACGAACACCGCACGGCCCATGTCGAACAGCTTGCGCTCAACCGCGTAGGCCAAGGTACTTTTGCCCGCGCCCGACAGGCCGCTAAACAACACGGTGGCCGGCTGCTGGCCGAAGCGCAGGGCGCGTTCTTCGGTGGCGACATGAGCGAGACTGCCGTGTTGCGCAGAACCGCCATGATTGACCGGCGGCGCGATGATCATGCCTGCGGCCACAGTGCCATTGGTCAAACGGTCGATGACGATAAACGCACCGGTGGTGCGGTTGCTGTCGTAACCGTCCAGCGCGATGGCGGCGTCGAGGCTGACCTTGACCCGGCCGATCTCGTTCAACTGCAGCGAACTCGCCGGGCCTTCGGCCAGGGTGTTCACGTCCACGCGGTGCACGATGCTGGTGATGGAACCCGGCACGTAGCTGGTCGCGCGCTTGATGTCGTATTTCTTGCCCGGCAGCATCGGCTCTTCGGCCATCCACACCAACATGGCGTCGAAGGCGTCAGTCACTTGCGGCACGTTGTCGGCATGCACCAGCAGGTCGCCACGGGAGATGTCGATCTCGTCTTCCATGGTCAGGGTCACGGCCTGGCCTGGGCCGGCGTGCTCCAGCTCACCTTCGAAGGTGACGATGGATTTGACGCGGCTGCTCTTGCCCGACGGCAGCACTACAACCTCGTCGCCCTTGTGCACGATGCCGCTGGCTAACGTGCCGGCGAAACCACGGAAGTTCAGGTTCGGACGGTTGACGTACTGCACCGGGAAACGCAGGTCGGTGTAGTTGCGGTCGTTGGCGATCTCGACAGTTTCGAGAATCTCCATCAGCGACTGGCCGGTGTACCAAGGCGAATGCTCGCTCTTGTTCACCACGTTGTCGCCCTTGAGCGCCGACATCGGCACGAAGGCCATGGTGCTTGGCTTGAAAGCAATACCGTCGGCGAACTTCAGGTAATCGGCCTTGATCGACTCGAAGATGCTTTGGTCAAAGCCATTGATGTCCATCTTGTTGACGGCGATCACGATGTGCTTGATGCCCAGCAACGAGGCGATATAGCTGTGGCGACGGGTCTGGGTCTGCACGCCGTAGCGGGCATCGATCAGGATAATCGCCAGGTCACAGGTGGATGCACCGGTGGCCATGTTGCGCGTGTACTGCTCATGGCCGGGGGTGTCGGCGATGATGAATTTGCGTTTGGCGGTGGAGAAGTAGCGGTAGGCGACATCGATGGTGATGCCCTGCTCACGCTCGGCCTGAAGGCCGTCGACCAGCAAGGCCAGGTCGATATCGTCGCCAGTGGTGCCGGATTTCTTCGAATCGCGGGTGATGGCTTCCAAGTGATCTTCGTAGATCATCTTGGAGTCGTGCAGCAGGCGCCCGATCAGGGTGCTCTTGCCGTCGTCGACGTTGCCGCAGGTCAGGAAGCGCAACATTTCCTTGCGCTCGTGCTGGCCCAGGTAGGCGAGGATGTCCTCGCTGATCAAATCAGATTGATGGCTCATTGCATTCAAGCTCCAAGCTGTAAGCTTCAAGCGGCAAGCTTGTCGGCGTACAGCTAGTCAGAAATTTTGTTGATCAGGCCGCAGAGCATTTTTGAGCGCTCGCGAGTTTCTGTAATCCAGTTTTCAGCCAGCGGGCGGGCGATGTAAGTGATGTCACGGCCAATGAAAATCTGAGTGCGTAGCTCCCCACAGGAAGCTTTTACAATCCAAAGAAAGTGAGCTTTCTCTTTGTTGCTGCGACGTTCCATACCTTCCGCAATATTGGAAGGTACCGAAAGTGCGGACCGGGTGGTTTGATCCTTGAAACCGAAACCCCCGCAGCCCGCAAACTCTTTATAGATTTTCACCGCCAAACACTTGCTTCTCTGCCAGACAATCAGTTTCTCGAAACCCATTACGAGTCACTCAATAGCGGCTCGCAACAACCGGCTGCAAGCACCAAACTGCAAAATTACGCATACCGCCTCTAACTTGCAGCTTGCCGCTTGTAACTCGAAGCTTAAAAGTACCCCTGACGTTTTTTATCTTCCATCGAGCCTGCGCCATCGTGGTCGATGACCCGGCCCTGGCGCTCGGAAGTTCGCGTCAGGAGCATTTCCTGAATGATGTCCGTCAGCGTTTCGGCTTCGGACTCCACCGCGCCCGTCAACGGGTAGCAGCCAAGGGTACGGAAACGTACTTTCTTTTTGACGATTCGGGCTTTGTCTTCGTCGGACAAGTGCTCGAGGATGCGGTCGTCGTCGATCATGATCAACGTGCCGTTCTTCTCGATCACGTCGCGCTCGGCGGCGAAGTACAGCGGCACAATCGGGATGCCTTCCAGGTAGATGTACTGCCAGATGTCCAGCTCGGTCCAGTTGGACAGCGGGAACACGCGGATCGACTCACCCTTGTTGACGTTGCCGTTATAAACGTTCCACAGCTCCGGGCGCTGGTTCTTCGGGTCCCAGCGGTGCTTGCTGTCGCGGAATGAGTACACGCGCTCTTTGGCGCGGGATTTCTCTTCATCACGACGGGCACCGCCGAACGCTGCGTCGAAACCATGCTTGTCCAAGGCCTGCTTGAGGCCTTCGGTTTTCATGATGTCGGTGTGCTTGGCGCTGCCGTGGGTGAACGGGTTGATGCTCTGCGCCACACCATCGGGGTTGACGTGGGTGATCAGGTCCAGGCCAAGCTCTTCGACCATTTTGTCGCGAAACTTGTACATCTCCTGGAATTTCCAGCGGGTGTCGACGTGCATCACCGGGAACGGCAGCTTGCCCGGGAAGAAAGCCTTGCGCGCCAGGTGCAGCATCACGGCGGAGTCTTTACCGATCGAGTAGAGCATCACCGGGTTGTCGAACTCGGCGGCGACCTCGCGGATGATGTGGATGCTTTCCGCCTCCAGCTGTTTCAGATGCGTCAGTTTGTCGACCATGGCTACTCACGGAAAAACGATCTTATGGACGGCCAGCGGGCCGTGTTCGAGCGGGGCATGCTAGCACAGCGCCTACTTCTATTCAGGGCGCCAGCTAGATCGAAACGGTATATGAATATGCCGCGAGGTTTGGCCCAACTCGGTCGAATGTGGGAGCGGGTTTGTGTGGGAGCGGGCTTGCCTGCGATGCAGGCACCTCGGTGTATCAGTGACACACAGTTTATGCCATCGCAGGCAAGCCGGCTCCCACATGTTGTCCCTCGCCGAGGTTAGATCGGGTTCGGGCAATCGATGAACAAATGCTCCAGGGCAAACCGCCGAGCCAGGTAATCGCCCAGCGCTTGGACGCCGTAGCGCTCAGTGGCGTGATGCCCGGCAGCAATAAAGCTGATGTCGTTTTCCCGCGCACAGTGGAAGGTTTGCTCGGAGGCTTCACCGCTCAGGTACAGGTCGACACCGGCGGCAATCGCCTGGTCGATATAGCCCTGGCCACCACCGGTGCACCAGCCGACGCGGCGGATCATCTCGCTGCCTTCGATCAACAGCGGCTCACGGCCCATCACATCCTGCACACGACGGGCGAAGTCGCGGGGCGACAATGGCTCGGCGAGAGAACCGACCAGCCCGACGATTTTCGGATTGCTCGGGTCCAGCGGGCCCTCGACAGTGATGTCCAGCTGACGGGCAAGTTGCACGTTGTTGCCCACGTCCGGATGCAGATCCAGCGGGAGGTGGTAGGCCAATAAACTGATGTCATGCTTGAGCAGGGTTTTCAGGCGGCGCTGCTTCATGCCGGTGATGCACGGGTTTTCGCCCTTCCAGAAATAACCGTGGTGCACCAGCACCAAATCAGCTTGGGCTTCGACGGCGGCATCCAGCAGGGCTTGGCTTGCGGTCACGCCGCTGACGATGCGCATCACCTGCGGGCGGCCCTCGACCTGCAGGCCATTGGGGCAATAATCGGCAATTTTTGCACTGCCAAGGTAGCGGTCCGCTTCCTCGACGAGGGTGGTAAGGGGGACGGCCATAAAAGACTCCTAAATATCCCGTTCCGAGGCGCTCGCAGCCTCGTATAATGCGCGACATTATGGGCGCTCTCCCGCCCCCTGCAACCTGTCAGGACTTACTTGATGCTCAAGGCACTGCGTTTTTTTGGATGGCCATTGTTGGCTGGCGTGCTGATCGCGATGATGATTATTCAGCGTTACCCCCAATGGGTGGGCTTACCCAGCCTTGATGTGAACCTGCAACAGGCCCCGCAGACCAACTCGGTGGTGCAAGGCCCGGTGACCTATGCCGACGCCGTGGTCATCGCCGCGCCCGCCGTGGTTAACCTGTACACCACCAAGGTCATCAACAAACCGGCGCATCCGTTATTTGAAGACCCGCAGTTTCGGCGCTATTTCGGCGACAACGGGCCCAAGCAGCGCCGGATGGAATCCAGCCTCGGTTCCGGGGTGATCATGAGCCCGGAAGGCTACATCCTCACCAACAACCATGTGACCACCGGCGCCGACCAGATTGTGGTGGCCCTGCGTGACGGCCGCGAAACCCTGGCCCGCGTGGTCGGCAGCGACCCGGAAACTGACCTTGCGGTGCTGAAGATCGACCTCAAGAACCTGCCCTCGATCACCATTGGCCGCTCCGAAGGGCTGCGCGTCGGTGACGTCGCGCTGGCCATCGGCAATCCGTTCGGCGTCGGCCAGACCGTGACCATGGGCATCATCAGCGCCACCGGGCGTAACCAGTTGGGGCTCAACAGCTACGAAGACTTTATCCAAACTGACGCGGCGATCAACCCGGGCAACTCCGGCGGCGCATTGGTGGATGCCAATGGCAACCTGACCGGCATCAACACGGCGATTTTCTCCAAGTCCGGCGGCTCTCAGGGCATCGGCTTTGCGATCCCGGTGAAGCTGGCGATGGAAGTGATGAAATCGATCATCGAGCACGGCCAGGTGATTCGCGGCTGGCTGGGCATCGAAGTACAGCCGCTGACCAAGGACCTGGCCGCGTCGTCCGGCTTGACCGGGCGCCCAGGCATCGTCGTCGCCGGTATCTTCCGCGACGGCCCGGCGCAGAAAGCCGGCCTGCAATTGGGCGATGTGATCCTGAACATCGACGGCGAACCCGCCGGTGATGGCCGCAAGTCGATGAACCAAGTCGCGCGGATCAAGCCGACCGACAAGGTGTCGATCCTGGTAATGCGCAACGGCAAAGAGATCAAGCTGTCGGCAGAGATCGGTCTGCGCCCACCACCTGCCCCGGTGAAAGAAGAGGAATGACAGCTGCGGGAGCCCGTTCGCGGGCTCCTGTTACCTAATATTTCAAAAGAAATCCATTCTCATCGGTCATGTTATATTGTTTCAATATCGCTATTGGAACGCTCTATCATGCCGTCTCGAAGATTCGCCCCCGTGGCTGGCCTGGCCTTGGGTTTGCTGCTCGACCCCGCCTACGCCGACGACAACACTGTAGAACTGGACACTATCAACGTCACCAGCGACGCCTATGAATCCGCCACCGACCCGGTCACAGGTTATCGCGCCACCCGTTCCGCCAGCGCCACCAAGACGGACACCGCACTGCGCGACATCCCACAATCAATCAGCGTGATTCCTGCCACGGTGCTCAAAGACCTGGGCAGCACCAGCGTGGAACGCGCCCTGGAGTTTGCCGGCGGCGTGTCCAAGCAGAACAACTTCGGCGGCCTGACGCTTTACGAATACAGCGTGCGCGGCTTCACCACATCGGAGTTCTACCAGGACGGTTTCAGCGCCAACCGTGGCTACCCGAGCACGCCGGACGCGGCCAACATCGAGCGCATTGAAGTGCTCAAAGGCCCCGCTGCCAGCCTTTACGGGCGCGGCGACCCCGGCGGCACGGTGAATATCGTCACCAAAAAACCCCAGCCGCAAGCCTTCACCACCGTGCAAACCAGTGCCGGCAGTTGGGACCGCTATCGCACCGCGCTGGATGTGAACACCCCGCTGGACAGCGAAGGCCGCCTACTGTCGCGCGTGAACCTGGCGGTGGAAGACAACCACAGCTTCCGTGATCACGTCGACGCCAAGCGTGTATTCGTCGCGCCGTCGTTCAGCTGGCAGTTGGACCCGGACACCAGCCTTCTCGTAGAAAGCGAGTTCGTGCGCCACAGCTCCACCTTCGACCGAGGCATCGTCGCCAACCATGGCATGTCCCGCTCCACCTTCCTCGGCGAGCCCAACGACGGCAATATCCGCAACCACAACAACCGCATCCAGGCCGCGTTGGAGCATCACCTTAATGACGCCTGGAAACTGCGCCTGGCCAGCCACTACAAACAAGGCAGCCTGTGGGGTGACGCCTCGGAAAGTCGTGCGCTGAATGCCGACGGCCATACCGTCAACCGCCGCTACCGCGAACGCTCCACCGGTTGGCACGACAGCATCACCCAGCTGGAACTGCGCGGCCTGTTCGACATTGGCAGCTGGCAGCACGAACTGTTGATCGGCAGCGAATACGAGGACTACCGCAAGAAGGAGCGCGTGTCGGCGATTGCCGGCAGCCTCTACCCCATCGACATCTATAAACCGATCTACGGCCAGACCAAACCCAATGGCGCACGCACCGGCACCGACGCCTTCGAACAGACGAAAAGCCAGGCGCTGAACCTGCAAGACCAGATCGTCTTCACCGACCGCCTGCGCGGCATGCTCGGTGCGCGCTTCGAACACGTCGAGCAAAGCACCGTCGACTTCACCCGCAACCACGCCAAGAGCCGGCAAACCCACGACGCCCTCACCCAACGCGCCGGTTTGCTCTACCAACTCACGCCGCAAGTCGGTGTGTTCGCCAACGCGTCAACCTCGTTCAAACCCAACAACGGCTTGGACGCCGGCGGCAAATCCTTCACGCCGGAAGAAGGCGTAGGGTATGAAGTGGGGATCAAGAGCGAGCTGTTCGACGACCGCCTGAGCACCACCCTCGCCGCCTTCCATATCGAAAAGGAAAATGTCCTGGCCTTGGACCCGGCCACCATCAACAACAGCCGCGCCATAGGCAAGGCGCGCAGCCAGGGCTTTGACCTGCAACTGAGCGGGCAAGTGACTGACGCGGTAAGGGTCATCGGCGCCTTCGCCTACATCGACGCCGAAGTGACCAAGGGCGACAAAGCCATCCCCACCGGCAGCCGGATTCTCGGCGTGGCCAAGCGCAGTGGCAGCCTGCTGGGCGTGTATGAATTCCAGGATGGCGCGCTACGCGGCTCGGACCTCGGCGCGGCGTTCACCTACGTCGGTGATCGCTCCGGCGAAGCCGGCAGCCAGTTCGAACTGCCCGCCTACCACACCGTCGACCTGCTGGCGCATTACAAGGCCAGCGACAACGTCACCGTGGGCCTGAACCTCAACAACCTATTCGACGAAAAGTACTACGAGCGCTCCTACAGCAACTACTGGGTCACGCCCGGCGAGCCGCGCAACTTCACCGTCAGCCTGACCCTCAACCTGTAAAAGGACGCCCCCATGCAAGCCTTCAAATCCTTGGCCGTGATCGGCCTGCTGTTTGCCAGCCAAGTCTCGGCCCACGGCCTGTGGACCGAACAACGGCGCGGTAATATCGAAGTGATCTACGGCCACGGCGCCGAAGACAATGCCTTCAAGGCACAGAAAATCAGCGGTGCCTGGGCGTATGACGCCAGCGGCAAGATGATCCCGGTCACCGTGGAGCGCCTCGCCGACCACGCACGCCTCAAGCCGCTCAAATCGCCCGCCGTTTTAGCCGTGGCGTTGGATAACGGGATGTGGTCGCAGACGCCAGACAAGAAGTGGATCAACCAGGGCCGTAGCCAAGTGCCTGGCGCGATTGAGTCGACCCAGACCTTCAAATACAGCCTGGCGATTTACCAGCCGGGGGCGAAGTTGCCGAAGCTGGATCAGATCAAGCTGCTGATCCTGCCGGAAGTTGATCCGCTGACCGTAGGACCGGGCAGGTCACTGCCGGTGCGGGTGCTGCTGGATGGCAAGCCGGCGGCGGGGATAAAGTTGGTGGGCGATTATCGCAATGCGCCGAACACCTTGAGCACCGAGACCGACAAGGATGGCCGGGCCGAGGTGCTGGTGCGTAATGAAGGGTTGAATGTGATTACGGCGCAGGTGGAGCTGCCGCTAAAAGATGCTGATGTGGCAACGCGCGGGTTGTTCACTTCGCTGACGTTCCTCGGTGAACCGCATCACGAATAACACCAAAATCTAGAGTGGGCACAGTCAGTGTGGGAGCGGGCTTGCTCGCGAAGGCGGTGGGTCAGCCAATACATTAGGTGGCTGACACACTGCATTCGCGAGCAAGCCCGCTCCCACATTTAGTCCTCACTCGGCTGGGCTAGAGTGCCAACGGCGCCCTTTCGCACAAGGTGTTCAGCGCCGCCGCCCACTGCGGGTCATCATTCAAGCACGGCACCAACACCAACTCCTCGCCACCCGCTTCGCGGAACTGCTCCAACCCGCGGTCACCAATCTCTTCCAGCGTCTCAATGCAGTCCGCGACAAACGCCGGGCACATCACCAGCAGCTTTTTCACGCCTTGCTGGGCCAACGCCTCAAGGCGGGCTTCGGTGTAGGGTTCGATCCACTTCGCCCGGCCCAGGCGCGATTGGAACGCCACCGACCACTTGCCCTCCGGCAAGCCCATGCGCGCGGCAAAGTCCCGTGCAACGCTGAAGCATTGGGCGCGATAACAGGTGGCAAGCACCTCAGGCGAGGCGTTCTGGCAGCAGTCGGCATCCTTGAAACAATGCCCGCCGGTAGGGTCGAGCTTTTTCAGATGGCGCTCAGGCAAGCCGTGAAAACTCAGCAGTAAATGATCGTAATCCTGTTCTACGTACGGCCGGGCGCTCGCGACCAGCGCATCGAGGTATTCCCGCTGATCGTAGAAAGGTTGCAGGATCGAGAACTGCACCTTGAGCTTTTTCTCACGCACCACGCGCCTGGCTTCTTCAATCACCGTGGTCACGGTGCTGTCGGCAAACTGCGGGTACAACGGTGCCAGGGTGACTTTCTCAATGCCCTGGGCCGCGAGGCGCGTCAACGTCGTTTCAAGCGATGGCTCGCCATAACGCATCGCCAGCTCCACCGGGCCCTGAGTCCACTGCGCAGTCATTTGCTGTTGCAGGCGGCGGCTCAGGACTACAAGCGGCGAGCCCTCGTCCCACCAGATCGACGCGTAGGCATGCGCCGACTGCTCGGGGCGCTTGATCAGGATCAGCGACACCAGCAAACGCCGCACCGGCCACGGCAGGTCGATCACGTAAGGGTCCATCAGGAACTGATTGAGGTAGCTGCGCACATCGGCCACCGAAGTGGACGCCGGTGAACCCAGGTTGACCAGTAACAACGCGTGATCCGTCATGCAACATCCTATGGCTAGAGGCGGCTGGACAAGTCTTCCAGGGCCGCATGCAACTCAGTGAACTGAAAAGTGAAACCGGCAGCCAGCAGCCGTTCGGGAACGGCCCTCTGCCCGCCCAGCAACAACCCGGACAATTCGCCCAGCAAGGCCTTCAAGGCCAATGCCGGCATCGGCATGAACGCAGGGCGGTGCAGCACCCGGCCCAAGGTCTTGGCAAACTCGCGGTTACGCACCGGGTGTGGCGCGCAGGCATTATAAGGACCGCTGGCATCCTCCTTGTGCAGAAGAAAATCAATCAGGGCGATTTGATCTTTGATATGCACCCACGGCATCCACTGCCGACCATTGCCGATAGGCCCGCCCAGCGCCAGTTTGAACGGCAGCAGCAGCCGCGACAAAAAGCCGCCCTGCGCCGCCAACACCAGGCCGGTGCGCACCAGCACCACGCGGATGCCCATGGCTTCGGCGCGCAGGGCGGTTTCTTCCCAGGCGATACACAACTGGCTGGGGAAGTCGTCCTGCACCGGGCCGCTGGCCTCGGTCAATTCACGTTCGCCACCGTCGCCGTACCAGCCCACCGCCGAACCTGAAATCAGTACCGCCGGTTTTTGCGCCAGCCCGTCCATCCACGCCAGCAGGGTTTCGGTGAGGCTGATGCGGCTGCTCCACAGTAACGCCTTGCGCTTTTTGGTCCACGGGCGATCGGCGATGGGTGCACCGGCCAGGTTGACCACCGCATCCACGTTGCCGATTACGTCTTGCAAGCGGCCGACACCCAACACCTCAGGGCCGCACCATTTGGCGACGGTGTCCGGTTCGCGGCTCCACACGGTCAGGCGATGCCCTTGGGCAAGCCAACGTTGGCAGAGCTGACGACCGATCAAGCCTGTACCGCCGGTCAGCAAAATGTGCATGGAACACTCCTCATGTAACGTTCGCCGCCGATCACTGGTCTATTTTATAAGCAGGGATCATTTGTAGTACGGCGCGGCTTTTCGTTTAAGCCCACGCTTTAACCATAGGCCACGCCGTAAGAACAGGTACGCCAAAACTTATACCAAAAAACAATATTGTACAGCTATTGGTGTCGGCGTAGTCTGTACCCAACGGTAAAACGAGGCCTCCCATGACTGTTCCCATCGCGATCATCGGCACCGGCATCGCCGGTCTCTCCGCCGCCCGAGCGTTGCAAGACGCGGGGCACGTCGTACAACTCTTCGATAAAAGCCGCGGCAGCGGTGGCCGCATGTCCAGCAAGCGCAGCGACGCTGGCGCACTGGACATGGGCGCGCAGTACTTCACCGCCCGCGACCGGCGCTTCGTCAACGAAGTGCAGCGCTGGCAAAGCCACGGCTGGGCCGAGCAGTGGAAGCCGCAGCTGTACAACTTCAAGTCCGGGCAACTCACGCCCTCCCCCGATGAGCAAATACGTTGGGTCGGCACGCCGCGCATGAGCGCGATCACCCGCGCATTGCTCGACGACTTGCCGGTGGAGTTCGGTTGCCGCATCACCGAAGTGTTCCAAGGCAAACAGCACTGGAACCTGCTCGACGCCGACGGCGGCAATCACGGCCCCTTCAGCCATGTGGTCATCGCCACGCCGGCGCCCCAGGCCACCGCCCTGCTGGCCGCCGCGCCCAAGCTGGCGAGTGCCGCCGCCGGGGTAAAAATGGACCCGACCTGGGCCATCGCCCTGACCTTCGACAAACCCTTGGATACACCGATGGAAGGCTGCTTCGTGCAAGACAGCCCCCTCGATTGGCTGGCGCGCAACCGCAGCAAACCTGGGCGCGACACCACCCTCGACACTTGGGTACTGCATGCCACCAGCACCTGGAGCAAGGCGAACCTGGACCTGCCCAAGGAAGCCGTGATCGAACACCTGCACGGTGCCTTCGCCGAATTGCTGCACAGCGCCATGCCCGCGCCGTCGTTCAGCCTGGCGCATCGCTGGCTCTACGCCCGACCTTCCAGCGCCCATGAATTCGGGGTGCTGGCCGACGCCGACCTGGGCTTGTATGTATGCGGCGACTGGTGCCTGTCCGGGCGCGTCGAAGGCGCTTGGCTCAGCGGTCAGGAAGCTGCGCGCCGCTTGATCGAGCACCTGCAATGAACCGCATCAATCCCGCTAAATTGCTGCTGTCGAAGTGGACAGCAGCGCGCCCGCGCAATAAGGAAAAACACTTTCTGGTCACCGAACTGTTTCGGGATGAAGAAGGCACCGTGCTCGAAATCGAGCTGCAAGCTGTCATGACCCGCCGTGCGGAACGCCTGACCTGGCAAACCCTGCAGAACGCTGAGGACTGGCGAATCGGCTGGAAATAGCTCAGCCGAAAATACTTATACAAACTATTTGACTTGTACAGCTTCGAATCTATGATGAGATTTCGTTGTACAAGTTTTATAGCGTGTACAGGAATTATGCAGAGGTTCGGCCATGTCCAGCACCGTCAAACCAAAGATTGCCATCAGCGCCTGCTTGCTGGGCGAGAACGTGCGCTTTAACGGCGGACACAAACAATCCCTGCTGTGCAGCCAAACCCTCGCCGACTACTTCGACTTTGTGCCGCTGTGCCCCGAAGTCGCGATCGGCCTGGGCATCCCCCGCGAACCGATTCGCCTGGTAGGCGACCCGGCCCGGCCGCAGGCCGTCGGCACGGTGCGCCGTGAGCTGAATGTCACCCAGCCGCTGGACGATTACGGCCAGCAGATGGCCCAGGAACACACTGACCTGTGTGGTTACATCTTCATGCAGAAATCGCCGTCGTGCGGCCTGGAGCGGGTCAAGGTTTACCGCGACAACGGCACGCCCGTCGACGGCGGCGGGCGTGGCATTTACGCCCAGGCGTTTTGCGCGCGCCACCCCAACCTGCCGGTGGAAGAAGACGGCCGACTGAATGACCCAGTGTTACGGGAAAACTTCCTGACCCGGGTCTTCGTCTACGCCAGCTGGCAGCAACTGCTGGCTGAGGGCCTGACCCGCCACCGCCTGTTGGCCTTTCACTCACGCTACAAATACTTGCTGATGGCCCACAGCCCGGTGCATTACAAAAGCCTCGGCCACCTGCTCGGCAGCATGGGCAAGGCCACTGATCTGGACGCGCTAGCCGCCAACTATTTCAGCGAGCTGATGACCGGCCTGAAAAAGTGCGCCACCCGTGGCACCCATACCAATGTGCTGCAACACATCAGCGGCTACCTCAAGCAGGCCATCAGCGCTGACGACAAGCAGGAAATGCAAACCGTCATCAGCCAATACCGCAGCGGCATCGTGCCGTTGGTGGTGCCGCTGACCCTGCTCAAACACCACTTTCGCCAACACCCTGATCGCTACATTGCGCAGCAGGCCTACCTGCAGCCGCACCCGGAAAACCTCAGCCTGCGTAATGCGATCTGACCCATGAAAAGACCATCATGAAAGCAGCCCCCCAAGACGAACCCGGCGTAGACATCGCCCAAGCCCTCCAAGACGGCTGGCTGCCAATACGCGAAGTGGCGCGCCAGACCGGCGTCAACGCCGTAACGCTGCGCGCCTGGGAACGCCGCTATGGCCTGATCGTGCCGCAGCGCACGCCCAAGGGTCATCGGCTGTTCAGTGCCGAACATGTACAACGCATCCACACCATCCTCACCTGGCTCAACCGCGGTGTACCGGTCAGCCAGGTGAAAAGCCTGATCGACTCAGCCCAAGCCAGCCCCGACACCGTCGAAAACGAATGGCACGCCCTGCGCCAGAACCTGGTGAATGCGATCAGCGAGTTGGCCGAACGCAGGGTCGACGACGCCTTCAACCAAGCCATGGCGTTGTACCCGCCGCGTACCTTATGCGGGCAATTGATGCTGCCGCTGCTCAAGGCGCTGGAGCAACGCTGGCAAGGCCAGTTCGGCGCGCAGATGGAGCGGGTGTTTTTCCTGTCCTGGCTGCGCAGCAAGTTTGGCGCGCGCATCTACCACAACAACCGCCAACTGCAAGGCGCCCCGTTGCTGTTGGTCAACCACTCCGACCTGCCGCTGGAGCCGCACCTGTGGCTCAGCGCCTGGCTGGCCAGCAGCGCCGACTGCCCGGTGGAAGTCTTCGACTGGCCATTGCCGGCGGGCGAACTGGCCCTGGCGGTGGAACACCTGCAACCGCGCGCCGTGCTGCTGTATTCGAGCAAGGCTATCCATGTGCCGGCACTCAGTAAACTTTTGGGCGGTGTCCGCTGCCCAACCTTGATTGCCGGACCAACGGTATGCATCCACCAGGCAGAGTTGGCCGTATTAACCCGTGACACCCCTGAATTGTTCGTGGCCGAAGACCCGTTGTCGGCCCACCAGATACTGATCCAGCGTGGAATTGTTTAAATGCACTTGATCTGGCTGCGCACCGACCTGCGCCTACACGACAACACCGCCCTCGCCGCCGCAAGCCAGCGAGGCCCCGTTGCAGCCGTGTACCTGATCACCCCCGAACAATGGCGGGCCCACGATGACGCGCCGTGCAAAGTCGACTTCTGGCTGCGCAACCTGCGGCACCTGAGCCAGGCGCTCGGCGAGCTGAACATTCCCTTGCTGATCCGCACCACCGCGACCTGGGACCAGGTACCCGGCGTATTGAGTACGCTGTGCCGGGAACTGTCGGTTGAATCGGTGCACGTCAACGAGGAGTACGGCATCCACGAAAGCCGTCGCGACACCGCCGTGGCCCAGGCGCTGGAAGCCGATGGCGTGAAGTTCCACCGTTACCTGGACCAACTGTTCTTCCAACCCGGCAGTGTGCTGACCAAGACCGGCACTTATTTCCAGGTGTTCAGCCAGTTCCGCAAGGTTTGCTACAACCGCCTGCACAGCGCCCTCCCACGTCAGGTGGCAACCCCGAACGCCCAGGCGCCCACCGAGCTGAAAAGCGACCCGGTCCCTGAGCAGGTCGAAGGGTTCGCGCCACCCAGCGAAAGCTTGCGCGCCCTCTGGCCGGCCGGTGAAGACGAAGCGCGCCGCCGCCTCGATGCCTTCGCCGATCAACAAATCAGCTACTACAAAGACGAGCGCGACTTCCCGGCCAAACCCGGCACCAGCCAGCTTTCGGCTTACCTCGCCGCCGGTGTAGTTTCGCCGCGCCAGTGCCTGCATGCCGCCTTGCAAGCCAACCAGGGCGAGTTCGAAAGCGGCGACATCGGCGCGATCACCTGGATCAACGAGCTGCTGTGGCGCGAATTCTACAAACACATCCTCGTAGGCTACCCACGGGTGTCCCGCCACCGCGCCTTTCGCCCCGAGACCGAAGCGGTGGCGTGGCGCGATGCGCCCAAAGACCTCGCCGCCTGGCAGGAAGCGCGCACCGGCCTGCCGATCATCGACGCCGCCATGCGCCAGTTGCTCGAAACCGGTTGGATGCACAACCGCCTGCGCATGGTGGTGGCAATGTTTTTGACCAAGAACCTGCTGATCGACTGGCGCGAAGGCGAGCGTTTCTTTATGCGCCACTTGATCGACGGCGACCTGGCGGCCAACAACGGCGGCTGGCAGTGGAGTTCTTCCACCGGCACCGATTCGGCCCCGTACTTCCGGATTTTCAGCCCATTGAGCCAATCGGAGAAATTCGACAGCGAAGGCGTGTTCATCAAGCACTGGCTGCCAGAGCTGGCCGCGCTGAATAAAAAGGAAGTGCACAACCCCGAGGCAGTCGGCGGCCTGTTTGGCGTGGCGGACTATCCGCGTGCGATTGTCGACCTGAAAAAATCCCGCGAACGCGCGTTGGCAGCCTTCCGCAGCCTGCCTTCACGTCAGGAGGTTGCCGAGCATGAGTGACTTCCTGCCCAGGTTCGCCCAGGCCTTTGCGACCCTGGACAAGCACAACCTGCACCGGCTCGACAGCCTGTACAGCAAGGACATCACCTTCACCGACCCGCTGCATGAAGTGCACGGGTTGCCCGCGCTGCGCCGCTACTTCGCCGAGATGTACGGCAATGTCAGCCAGCTACGCTTCGACTTCCACGGTTTCGACCAAGTGGCCGAAGGTGAAGGCTATTTGCGCTGGAAAATGAGTTTCTGCCACCCACGGCTCAACAGCGGCAAGCTGATCCGCGTGGAAGGCTGCTCGCACCTGCTGTGGCGCGACAAGGTCTACCGCCATCGCGATTATTTCGATGCCGGCGCTCTGCTCTACGAACACCTGCCAGTACTCGGCCGCGTAGTCAGTTGGCTGAAAAGGAGAATGGGATGAGCCTTACACCACCCCGCCGTTATTGGCTGACCGGCGCCAGCAGTGGCATCGGTGCTTCGCTGGCCGTGGAGTTGCTCAACAGCGGCGCCCATGTGGCACTCAGCTCGCGAACCAAAGGCCCACTGGAAGCACTCGCCCACCGTTACCCGGGGCAAGTATTGGTGGTAGCCGGCGACCTGACCAACAGCCAGACCGTGCGTGAGATCGGCGAGCATATCGGTGTGGTCTGGGGCTCACTCGACACGGTGATCCTGAATGCCGGCACCTGTGAATACGTGGACGCTCGGCAGTTTGACGCCTCTATCGTCGAGCACGTGGTACGCACCAACCTGCTGGCGAGCAGCTATTGCATCGAAGCGGCGCTGCCGTTGTTGCGCAAAGGGCTCACCCCACACTTGGTCGGTGTGGCCAGCGCCGTAACCTACCTGCCGATGCCACGCGCTGAAGCTTATGGCGCCTCCAAGGCCGGGCTGCGCTACCTGTTTGAATCCCTGCGCATCAGCCTGTCGCCCGAGAACATCGACGTCACGGTGATCAGCCCGGGCTTTGTCGACACGCCGCTGACCGAACGCAATGACTTCCCGATGCCCTTGAGCTGGTCGGCCGACAAGGCCGCGCGGCATATCTTCGCCAAGCTGGACAAGCGCCCGCTGGAAATTGCCTTCCCCGCTATGTTTATCGCCACCTTGTGGCCGTTGTCGAAGCTGCCCAACCGCGCGCAACTGTTCATCGGCAAGCGCATGTTGCGCAGCCCGCCGCCGCAGAAGGACAACCTGTGAAAATCGCCATTATCGGCAGCGGCATCGCCGGGCTGACCAGCGCCTACCTGCTCAGCCGCCGCCACGACATCACCGTGTTCGAAGCCGGCGTGCGCATCGGCGGGCATACCCACACGGTCAACGTGACGGTCGAGAGTAAAAGCTATGCGGTGGACACCGGTTTTATCGTGTTCAACGACTGGACCTACCCCAACTTCATTCGCCTGCTGGGGCAAATTGGCGTGAAGTTCAAACCCACCGAGATGAGCTTTTCGGTGTGCGACCAGAACGAAGGCTTCGAGTACAACGGCAATAACCTCAACAGCCTGTTTGCCCAGCGCAGCAATATACTGTCGCCGGGGTTCTGGGGCATGTTGCGCGACATTCTGCGCTTCAACCGCCAGGCGCCGCTGGACCTGCAAGAACAGCGCATCAGCGCCGACATGACCTTGGGCGATTACCTCGAAGCCGGGGGTTACGGCCCGCGGTTTATCCGGCATTACATCGTGCCGATGGGCGCGGCGATCTGGTCGATGTCCCTGGCGGACATGCTCGGTTTTCCATTGCAATTTTTTGTAAGGTTCTTCAAGAACCACGGTTTGCTCTCTGTGAACAACCGGCCGCAGTGGTGCGTGATCGAAGGCGGGTCGAGCAGCTACATCGAGCCGCTGACGCGCAGCTTTCGCGAACAGGTGCGCCTCAATTGCCCTGTGCATAACGTCGAGCGCACCGACGACGGCGTAGTTATCCACAGCGCCGCCGGCAGCGAGACATTTGATCGGGTGGTGTTTGCCTGTCACAGCGATCAGGCCCTGGCCTTACTGGCCGACCCAAGCCAGGCCGAACAGGAGATCCTCGGCGCCCTGCCTTACGCCGACAACGACGTGGTGCTGCACACCGACACGCGCCTGCTGCCCGACCGCAAACTCGCCTGGGCCAGCTGGAACTACCGGCTGACCGGCACCGCGCAGACCCAGGCCGCCGTCACTTACGACATGAACATCCTGCAAGGCATCGACAGCGCCACGACCTTTTGCGTGAGCCTTAACCAGACGTCGATGATCAACCCGATGAAGGTCCTCGCGCGCTACACCTACGCACATCCGCAATACAGCCTCGCGGCGGTAGCTGCCCAAGCGCGCTGGGAAGAATTGGCCGGCGCACGCAACACCTTTTATTGCGGCGCCTACTGGGCCAACGGTTTCCATGAGGATGGCGTGGTCAGCGCATTGCGCGTGGCCCAGGCCTTTGGAGAAACCTTGTGAACAGCGCCCTGTACAGCGGCTGGATCGCCCATCGCCGGTTTGCGCCCAAGGCCCACGCCTTTCGCTACCGCATCGGCCTGCTGTACCTGGATTTGAGCGAACAAGACGAAGTGCTCGGGCTCTCGCCCCTGGCCGGCGCAGGCCGCCTGGCACCCTTCGGCTTTCGCCAGCAGGATTACCTGCGTGAATTCACGCGCCACGGCATGAGCTTGAGCGATGCCGTGCGCCAGGAAGTTGGCAAGGCGCTGGGGCGTGAGCCCCAGGGCGTTATCTGCCTACTGACCCAGGCCCGCAGTTGGGGCCTGGCTTTTAACCCGGTGAGTTTCTTCTACTGCTTCGAGGCCGATGGGCAACTGGCCGCGATCCTGTGTGAAGTGACCAACACCCCGTGGCGTGAGCGCTATCACTACGTGCTGCCGGCCCAGGCCCTTGGCGCCGATGAGCATCAGCACTTCGCCGTGGCCAAGGCCTTCCATGTGTCGCCGTTTTTGCCGCGCGACCTGGAATACCGCATGAGCTTCAGCCCGCCCGCCGCCAAGCTCGGCGTGCACATGGCCGACTGGCAGGGCGAGGTGAAAGTCTTTGACGCCACCTTGAGCCTGCACAGAGAAGCGCTCAGCCGCGCCAGCCTGCATCGCTACTTGTGGCGCTTCCCGTGGATGACCGCCAAGACTTGCCTGGCGATCTACTGGCAGGCCATGCGCTTGTTGCTCAAACGCACTCCGATTTTTTCCCATCAGGCCGCCGATGGCGCCTCTCGCACCGCAGTCGGGTATACCAAGGATCGCCGCCATGAAATCCCCTAGCTTATCGGTCAAAACCAGCCGCCTGAATGTCAATGGCATGACCAGCGCATTGCTGCGCAAGGCCGTGCTGCGCCAACTCAGCCAACTGCGCCACGGCCAGCTGGTGGTGATCGAGGATGGCGAACGCCAAGTGTTCGGCGCACGCGAAGCGCACCTGCTGGGGGAGATCCAGATCCTCGATTCGGCGGTGTGGGGCCTGGTGGCGGCCAACGGTTCGATCGGCGCCGGCGAGGCGTTTATCCACGGTTATTGGACCAGCCCGGACCTGACCGCGGTAGTGCGGGTGATGGTCAGCAACCTGGAGGTGCTCGATGCCATGGAAGGTGGCCTGGCGCGCCTGGCACGCCCGTTCACCCAAGGCCTGCATTGGCTCAACCGCAATACGCGCAAAGGCTCGCAGAAAAACATCGCCGCCCACTACGACCTGGGCAACGACCTGTTCGAAGAATTCCTCGACCCGACCATGATGTATTCGGCGGCGCAGTTCCTGACGCCCGACGACACCCTGGAACAGGCACAGTTGAACAAACTGGAGCGCATCTGCCAGAAACTCGCGCTCAAGCCTACCGACCACCTGCTGGAAATCGGCACCGGCTGGGGCAGCATGGCGCTGTATGCGGCGCAGCATTACGGCTGCAAGGTCACCACCACGACCTTGTCCAAAGAGCAGTTTGCCTATACCGAAAAACGCATCGAGGCGCTGGGGCTCAAGGACCAAGTGACGTTGTTGCTGCAAGATTACCGCGACCTGAGCGGCCAATACGACAAGCTGGTGTCCATCGAGATGATCGAAGCGGTGGGCCATCGCTTTCTGCCGACCTACTTCAAGCAGTGCGCGCACTTGCTCAAGAGCGACGGCCTGATGCTGCTGCAAGCCATCACGATTCGTGACCAGCGTTTTGAGCAGGCGAAGAACAGCGTCGACTTTATCCAGCGCTACATCTTCCCCGGTGGCGCTCTGCCCTGTATGCAGAACATGCTGCACATCGTCAGCCGCGACACCGACATGAACCTGCTGCACATGGAGGACTTCGGCCTGCATTACGCGAAAACCCTGCGCCTGTGGCACGAGAACTTCCGCCGCGCCCATGGCCGTCTTGCAGAGTTGGGCTACGATGAGTACTTCCTGCGCTTGTGGGAATTCTACTTGTGCTACTGCGAAGGTGGCTTCATGGAACGTACGATTGGTACCGCGCAGCTACTACTGGCCAAGCCGGCGGCAATCAACCCGCCGTTGCTCGGGCGTTTCAATGCTTAAACCGCTGGCCAATGCCGTACTGTTCCAGTGCGGCTGGTTTGCCTGCGTGCTCGGTGGCGACAGCCGCTGGCTGCTGGTGGCCGCCGCCGTACTGGCCATCCACCTGCTGTGGATAAGTTCATGGTCTGCCGAAGGGCAAGTGATCCTCGCCGTGACCTTGCTGGGTACAGTGGTCGACACTTCGTTGCGCACCTTCGGCGTGTTTCATTTCAGCGTTCCGGGGCCGCTGATTCCGTTCTGGCTGATGCTGCTGTGGGCGTTGCTCGCCACCACGCTGCGCCATTGCCTGGCCTGGAGCGCACAGCCCTGGTGGCGCGCCAGCGTATTAGGTGCAGTCGGCGGGCCAGTGTCTTATTACGCCGGCAGCCAATTGGCCGGCGTGAGTTTCGGTTATGGCACAGTGCCGACGATGATCGGCTTGGCGCTGCTGTGGGCGCTGCTGTTCCCCATGCTGCATTGGATCGCCCGGCAACTGGGGCACTGACGTCTGTCAGAGTGTTCACACCTACCCGACGTGCTTGCCTTACACTGCGCGCCTATGACCAACATCCCCCACACTCAAATCACCGAACCCGCCGTGACCTGTTCAACGTGCGCGGCCTGCTGCTGCCAACTGGAAGTCATGCTGATCACCGACACCGGCGTGCCGGAACGCTATATCGATACGGACGACTGGGGCGGCGAAGTGATGCTGCGCCTGGACGACGGTTGGTGCGCGGCGCTGGATCGGGACACGATGATGTGCACGATTTACGAGCGACGACCGCTGATCTGCCGGGAGTTCGAGATGGGCGCGCCGGAGTGCTTGACCGAGCGTGAAGGGATTGCGACGGCGTATCGCTGAACCTGAAGGTGGCGCTAATCAACTGTGGGAGCTGGCTTGCCTGCGATGCAGATACCTCGGTCTGTCGGTTACACCGAAGTGATGCTATCGCAGGCAAGCCAGCTCCCACATTAGTCAGCAGGTGCCTGATGGCTTACAACGGGTAGGTGTAGTGCAACGAGTAACTCTCTACCCCGTCGTTATTGCTGCTGATGCCCGCGTTGGAATAGTGCGTGGCACGAATGCCCACTTCATGCCCACCGGTAAAGCGCAAACCAAAGCCCAGGCGGTCTTCGAACTGGAAGGCCTGGCCGATATTGTTGTCTTCAACCCGCGTGCGTGAGAACACCGCTACGCCGATCCCCGCTTCGATGTAAGGCTTTACCGACTCACCGGCAAACTCATACACAAACACCGGCGAGAACGACAGGCTGCTGACACTGGCGCGCTTGTCGCCATCCCAATAGGTGTAGGCCCCGCTCCAGTAGCCGGTCAGTCGACCTACGTCGCTCTGCCACCAGCTTTTATCCCAATCCGACGTCAGCCCCAACCGATAGGTCATGGTCGAATCGCCGGTGCTCCCCACACCCAGTTCCAGGCCGGCGGCCTGGGCCGAAACAGAGTGTCCTACCACCACGGCCGCAAACGCAGCCAAACAGAACAAGCGCTTCATAAGAAACAGTCCTTTGAGAACGAGGTTGTATGTTTTTGCACAGACTAACTCGCTATAGAAGCCGACGTAGAGTCAGAAGTTCAGCGTCTTATTGCGTTATTTCACAAAATTTTCACACGTCGAAGCTTCGCACAACTCCAGGATGTTTCCATAGTGTCGGTAGGATACTTCTCAGGTGGTCGACGTGACCGCTGGTCCAGAACTGGGCAGGTTCAGGATTGCCGGTGGCCAACAGGTCGCGCTCGCCCAATAGACGTTTGAGCTGACGCGCCACGGCGGCGCCGGTGTCGATCAGGATGATGCTCGGGGGGAGCATGTGCGCCAGGAGCGGCTTGAGGAAGGGATAGTGGGTGCAGCCGAGAATAATCGTGTCGCAACCGGCGCTGAGCAGCGGTTCGACATAGCCGTGCAACATCTGGCGCAGTTCGGGGCTATTGAGATCGCCGCTTTCAATCAACTCCACCAGGCCCGGGCAGGGCTGGGTGATCACGCGCACATCGGTGGCAAAGCGGTCGAGCAAGGCGGCGAACTTGGCGCTTTGCAGGGTGCCGGTGGTGGCGAGTACACCGACCACGCCGCTGCGGGTGGCGGCGGCGGCGGGTTTGACGGCGGGTTCCATGCCTACGAGCGGCCAGTCGGGATAGTCCTGGCGCAAGTCGGCAACAGCCGCGACGGTCGCCGTATTGCAGGCAATCACAAAGGCCTTGGCGCCTTGCTCGCGGAAAAACTCGGCGACGCGCCGGGAGCGGTCAAGAATGAACGCCGGGGTTTTCTCGCCGTAAGGGATATGCCCGCCATCGGCCACGTACAGCAGCGACTCATGG
This sequence comes from Pseudomonas sp. ArH3a, assembly GCF_022648765.1. Lineage (NCBI taxonomy): Bacteria > Pseudomonadati > Pseudomonadota > Gammaproteobacteria > Pseudomonadales > Pseudomonadaceae > Pseudomonas > Pseudomonas sp. ArH3a. The sequence goes on along the minus strand of NZ_CP080330.1, from coordinate 1,130,161 downwards.
GGCAATAACTGCTGAATTTCGTCCAGCACGGTCAAGCCGCCGATACCGGAGTCGAACACACCGATGGGCGCGCTCTTAACCATGCTGCGTCCCGCAGACACTGCAGCCAGGATCACGCTTGACCCGCAATTCACGAAAACGCGTGGTCAACGCATCGATCAGCAACAAGCGGCCGACCAATGGCTCACCGAAACCGGCCAGCAGTTTCAGGGCTTCCAGCGCTTGCAGGCTGCCGACCAGGCCCACCAATGGGCCAACGACGCCGGCTTCGCTGCAGGTCAGTTCGGTGTCGCTGCCGTGCCCGTATAAACAGTGGTAGCACGGGCTGTCGACGCGGCGCGGGTCGAACACCGACAACTGGCCCTCAAGGCGGATCGCCGCGCCGCTGATCAATGGCTTGGCGGCGGCGACACAGGCGGCATTGACGGCTTCACGGGTGGCGAAGTTGTCGCTGCAGTCGAGCACCACGTCGACCGCTGCCACTGCCACCGCGAGTGAGTCCGCATCCAGGGCCGTGCGATGGGCGAGTAAGGTGACTTCGGGGTTGATCGCGGTCAGACGGCGCATGGCCGAGTCGACCTTGGTCTGCCCGACGCTGTCGGTGTCGTGGATGATCTGGCGTTGCAGGTTGGTGAGGTCGACGGTATCGAAATCGGCCAGGTGCAACTCGCCGACGCCGGCGGCGGCCAGATACAGCGCGACTGGCGCGCCCAGCCCACCGAGGCCGACGATCAACGCGCGGCCGTTTTTCAGGCGCAATTGGCCGTCGATGTCGACATGTTGCAACAGAATCTGTCGGCTATAGCGCAACAGTTCATGATCGCTCAGCACGGGCGACGTCCCAGTGTGATGCGCTCGTGGCCACCGAGGTCGATGCGGCTGTGTACGTCTTCAAAGCCTGCGCCAAGCAACAGGTCACGCACGGCCGCAGCCTGATCGTAGCCGTGCTCGAGCAACAGCCAGCCAGCCGAATTCAAGTGGGCTGGCGAGTCGGCAATGATCAGCCGCAAGTCGTCCAGGCCATCATGCCCCGCCACCAGCGCACTGGCCGGTTCAAAACGCACGTCACCGGCCACCAGATGGGGATCGTTATCGGCGATGTAAGGCGGGTTGCTGATGATCAGGTCGAACGTTTGGCCTTGCAGGGCGCTGAACCAGTGGCTGTTCAACACCGTGGCGTTTTTCAGGTGCAGGCGCTGGCGATTACGTTCGGCCAGGGCCACGGCTTCCAGCACGCGGTCGACCGCCGTGACCTGCCAGGCCGGGCGTTCGCTGGCCAGGGCCAGGGCGATAGCGCCGCTGCCGGTGCCCAGGTCGAGGACCTTGGCCGGCGTGGCAGGCAACAATTCCAAAGCGGCTTCCACCAGCAGCTCGGTTTCCGGACGCGGGATCAGCGTGTGAGGCGCGACCTCCAGGTCCAGTTTCCAGAAGCCTTGCTGACCGAGGATATACGCCACTGGCTCACCGCCACGGCGGCGTTGCAGGTAGTCGGCAAAGGTCAGCGCAGCTTCGCTGCTGACGATTTTTTCCGGCCAGGTGTGCAGGTAGCTGCGCGATTTGCCCAAGGCAGCGGCCAGCAACAGTTCCACATCCAGGCGCGCAGTAGGCGAGTCAGGCAGGTCGGCGGCGCGCAGCAGGCTGGCAATGATGGTCATTTATTCACCTATCGCCGCCAATTGGTCGGCCTGATATTCGGCGAGCAACGGCTCGATTACCGCGTCGACGCCACCGGCGAGAATCTCGTCGAGGGAATAAAGCGTGAGGTTGACCCGATGGTCGGTGACCCGGCCCTGGGCAAAATTGTAGGTGCGGATGCGCTCGGAGCGGTCGCCCGACCCCACCAGCAATTTGCGCTCGCTGGCAATCGCGTTGGCGGCGGCGCTGGTCTGCTGGTCGTTGAGTTTGGCCGACAGCCAGGACATGGCCCGCGCACGGTTCTTGTGCTGGGAACGTTCTTCCTGGCACTCCACCACGATGCCCGACGGCAAGTGCGTAATACGGATCGCCGAGTCAGTCTTGTTGACGTGCTGACCACCGGCGCCCGATGAGCGGTAGGTGTCGACACGCAAGTCCGCCGGGTTGATCTCGATGGCTTCCTGCTCGTCCGGCTCGGGCAATACGGCCACGGTGCATGCCGAGGTGTGGATACGGCCCTGGGATTCAGTCGCCGGCACCCGCTGCACGCGATGCACGCCGGATTCGAACTTGAGCTTGCCGTAGACGTTGTCGCCTTCAACCCGGGCGATGACTTCTTTATAGCCGCCGTGTTCACCGATGTTCTCGGACAAAATCTCGACACGCCAGCCGCGACGCTCGGCAAAACGCGAATACATGCGGAATAGGTCGCCGGAGAAGATCGCCGCCTCGTCGCCACCGGTGCCGGCGCGGATTTCGAGGAACACGTTGCGCCCATCGTTAGGGTCTTTGGGCAGCAACATGCGTTGCAGGTCGCCTTCCAGCTCAGCCAGTTTTTCCTTGGCTTCGCGGACTTCTTCCACGGCCATTTCGCGCATGTCCGGGTCGCTGTCCTTGAGCAGCGCCTGGGCGCCTTCGAGGTCGGCCTGCACCTTGGTCAGGTGCTTGTAGGTGGCCACAATCGGCTCAACTTCGGCGTATTCCTTGGAATAGGCACGGAATTTGGTCTGATCGGAGATGACCTCGCCATCGCCGAGCAAGGCGGTCAGTTCTTCGAAACGGTCCTGGAGCACGTCCAGTTTATTGAGCAGTGACGCTTTCATTGCGGTTTTTTATCCGAAGAGCTATCTGACGCGCCCTCACCGAGGGCAAAGAGTTCCTGGGCCATGGCCAGCGCATCGAGGCGGCCTTCGGCGGTAAGCTTTTTCAACTGAACGCTGGGGGCGTGGAGCAACTTGTTGGTCAAGCCACGGGCCAGTTGCATCAGCACTTCTTCGGCGCTGCTGCCGTTGGCCAGCAAACGCTGGGCCTTGATCAACTCTTCGTCACGCAGGCGTTCGCCCTGCTGACGATACGCCTTGAGCACGTCGACCGCCGCCAATTCACGCAGGCGCACCATAAAGTCTTCGGCGCCGACGCTGACCATTTCCTCAGCGGCCTGGGCTGCGCCCTGGCGACTCTTAAGGTTTTCGGCGACCACTTCGTGCAAATCATCGACGCTATAGAGGTAAACGTCGTCCAAATCGCCGACTTCCGGCTCGATATCCCGAGGAACGGCGATATCTACCATGAAAATCGGTTTGTGCTTACGCAGCTTCAGCGCGCTCTCGACCGCGCCCTTGCCGAGGATCGGCAACTGGCTGGCGGTGGAGCTGATGACGATATCACTGCGCACCAGTTCGGCCGGAATATCCGACAGCAACACGGCGTGAGCGCCGAACTGCTCGGCCAGGATGCTCGCGCGCTCCAGGGTACGGTTGGCGACCACAATACGTTTCACGCCCAACTCATGCAGATGACGGGCGACCAAGGTGATGGTTTCACCGGCGCCGATCAGCAGCGCCTGGCTGCGCTGCAAGTCGCTGAAAATCTGTTTGGCCAGGCTGACGGCGGCAAACGCGACGGACACCGGGTTTTCACCGATGGCCGTGTCGGTACGCACCTGCTTGGCGGAATTGAACGTGGCCTGGAACAGCCGGCCCAGCAGCGGCCCTACGGTTCCGGCCTCACGCGCGACGGCGTAGGCAGATTTCATCTGGCCGAGGATCTGCGGCTCGCCCAACACCAGCGAGTCGAGCCCTGCGGCGACGCGCATCATGTGACGAACTGCCGCATCCTCTTCGTGCACATACGCACTGGCGCGCAGGTCATCGAGGTCCAAATGGTGGTAATCGGCCAGCCAGCGCAGTACCACATCCGCGCAAAGATGTTCCTGCTCTATATAAAGCTCACTGCGATTGCAGGTCGAAAGGATCGCAGCTTCGCGGCTGTCGGTGAGCCGGCAGAGCTGCTGCAAGGCCTCAACCAACTGCTCTGGCGTAAACGCCACGCGCTCGCGCACGTCTACGGATGCAGTCTTGTGGTTAATACCGAGTGCAAGGAAGGCCATTCAATATCGCTGATGATGTCGGGAAGCCGACAATTGTCCTACTTCGAAAGACCCAGAACAACCACCGTCGTCTATTGTCCTAGTAGCTTATGCCTATAAAGGCGCCAACTGAGACTCGGTTATGTTTGGCCGAAGGCTTGTGTCATGATGATCCGACCGCAGGTTAGTCGTCCTCTTCCTATATGAATAGATCTTCCGCGTTGCTCCTTGCTTTTGTCTTCCTCAGCGGCTGCCAGGCCTTGGCACCCGTGTCGCCGGACGGTACGCCGCCGGTCGAAGACAGCACCCCCGCCCCTGAAAAGCCCAAGGTTTATTCCTCGTTCAATGAAGAAACGATCTACAGCCTGCTGACCGCGGAACTCGCTGGCCAGCGCAATCGTTTCGATATTGCTCTGGATAACTACGTGACCCAGGCCATCAATACCCAGGACCCGGGCATTTCGGAACGCGCGTTTCGCATCGCCGAATACCTGGGCGCCGACCAGGCAGCGCTGGACACCTCGCTGATCTGGGCGAAAAACGCGCCGGACGACTTGGAAGCGCAGCGGGCCGCAGCCATTCAGCTGGCGCGCGCGGGGCGCTATGACGACTCCATGGTTTATATGGAGAGAGTCCTGCAGGGCAAGGGCGACACGCATTTCGACTTCCTCGCGCTGTCGGCCGCCGACACCGATCAGGACACGCGCAATGGCCTGATGAAGAGTTTCGACCGCCTGCTGCAAAAGCACCCAAAGAACAGCCAGTTGATTTTCGGCAAAGCGTTGCTGCTGCAACAGGATGACGAAGCTGACGCCGCATTGAAGCTGTTGGAGCAGAACCCACCGGACGACGGCGAGATCGCGCCGATTTTGCTGCGCGCACGCTTGCTGCAGACCCTTAATCGCGGCAAGGAAGCGATTCCGTTGCTGGAAAAAAGCATCAAGAAGTATCCGGACGATAAGCGCCTGCGCCTGACGTATGCGCGCACGCTGGTTGAGCAGGACCGCATGGAAGACGCCAAAGTGCAGTTCGCCAACCTGGTCCAGCAATACCCGGAAGACGATGAATTGCGCTATTCCCTGGCACTGGTGTGCCTGGAGGCCAAGGCCTGGGACGAGGCCAAGGGTTATCTGGAAGAGCTGATTCAGCGCGAAAGCCATGTGGATTCGGCCCACCTGAACCTCGGTCGTATCGCTGAAGAGCACAACGACCCGCAGGCCGCCCTGCTTGAATACGCCCAGGTCGGCCCCGGCAATGACTACCTGCCTGCCCAATTGCGCCAAGCTGACATCCTGATGAGCAATGGCCGCACCGACGAGGCGGAAAAACGCCTGGCGGCTGCGCGCGCTGCCGAACCGGACTACGCGATTCAGCTGTACCTGATCCAGGCTGAGACCTTGTCAGCCAACAAACAGGGCGAACGCGCCTGGAAACTGCTGCAACAGGCCTTGCTGCAGTACCCCGATGATTTGAACCTGCTGTACACCCGCGCCATGCAGGCGGAAAAACGCAATGACCTGGCGCAGATGGAAAAAGACCTGCGCCTGATCATCAAGCGCGACCCGGACAATGCCATGGCGCTGAACGCCTTGGGCTACACCCTGTCTGACCGTACAACGCGTTACGCCGAAGCCAAGGTGCTGATCGAACAAGCCCACAAGCTCAACCCGGAAGACCCGGCGGTGCTCGACAGCCTGGGCTGGGTGAATTACCGCCTGGGCAACCTGGACGAAGCCGAACGCTTGCTGCGCCAGGCACTGGAACGCTTTCCCGACCAGGAAGTGGCCGCCCACCTGGGTGAAGTGCTCTGGGCCAACGGCAAACAGCGCGAAGCGCGACAAATCTGGGAAAAATTCCTCAAGGAACAACCCGAAAGCCCCATCCTGCGCGGCACCATCAAGCGCCTGACCGGATCCGAGACCCTTTAAGCTTATGTTCTTGCGCCACGTTATTGTTTTCAGCCTCATCGCCTTGCTCGCCGGTTGCGCGGGCATAGGCAGCCGCGAATCCGTTGAAGGCCAGGGCACCCCGGCGCAATGGAAACAGCACAAGGACCAGCTCAGCAGCATCGACGGCTGGCAGATCGAAGGCAAGGTCGGGGTTCGCGCGCCGAAAGATTCCGGCAGCGGCACCTTGTTCTGGCTGCAACGCCAGGACTATTACGACATTCGCTTGTCTGGCCCATTGGGCCGAGGCGCCGCGCGCCTGACCGGCCGACCGGGCCAAGTGAGCCTGGAAGTGGCCAACCAGGGACGCTATGAAGCGGCGTCGCCGGAAGAACTGCTGGAACAGCAGATGGGCTGGAAGCTGCCGGTTTCGCACTTGGTGTGGTGGGTTCGCGGTTTGCCTGCGCCAGGCAGCAAAAGCCGCCTGAGCCTCAATGGCGACAGCCGTTTGGCCACCCTTGAACAGGATGGCTGGCAGGTCGAGTACCTCAGCTACGTACAACAAAGCGGTTATTGGCTGCCCGAACGCATCAAGCTGCACGGCACCGACCTTGATGTCACGCTGGTGATCAAGGACTGGCAACCGCGCAAGCTGGGGCAATAACCGTGTCTTTTTCAGAAACTCGCACGCTGTCTCTGCCCTCCCCCGCCAAACTCAATCTGATGCTGCACATCCTGGGTCGCCGTGAAGACGGCTATCACGAGTTGCAGACACTGTTTCAATTTCTCGACTACGGCGATGAACTGACCTTCGCCGTACGCGATGATGGCGTGATCCAGTTGCACACCGAATTCGAAGGCGTGCCCCACGACAGCAATCTGATTGTGAGGGCCGCAAAAAAACTTCAGGCGCAATCCGGTTGCCCGCTCGGCATCGACATCTGGATCGATAAAATCCTGCCCATGGGTGGCGGCATCGGTGGCGGCAGCTCAAATGCCGCGACCACGCTGCTCGGCCTGAACCATTTGTGGCAGCTGGGTTGGGACCACGATCGCCTGGCCACACTGGGCCTGACACTGGGCGCCGACGTCCCGGTTTTCGTGCGTGGGCATGCAGCTTTTGCCGAGGGCGTGGGCGAGAAACTCACCCCGGAATACCCCGAAGAGCCGTGGTATGTCGTGCTTGTTCCGCAAGTATCTGTAAGTACAGCAGAAATTTTTTCAGATCCACTGTTGACACGTAACTCTCCTCCCATTAAAGTGCGCCCCGTTCCCAAGGGAAACAGTCGAAATGACTGCTTACCGGTTGTAGCAAGGCGTTATCCAGAGGTACGTAACGCTTTGAATTTGTTAGGTAAATTTACCGAAGCAAAATTAACCGGAACTGGAAGTTGTGTGTTTGGGGGCTTCCCAAGCAAAGCTGAAGCTGATAAAGTCTCGGCCCTTCTTACAGAGACCCTTACAGGGTTTGTAGCAAAGGGAAGCAACGTTTCGATGTTGCATCGCAAGCTGCAGAGTCTGCTCTAAAAGGAACCGAGTACTGGGTACTCGTTGCAACAAATACAGGGGCGTCGCCAAGCGGTAAGGCAGCAGGTTTTGATCCTGCCATGCGTTGGTTCGAATCCAGCCGCCCCTGCCATTTTCTAATACTCATCCAGGTTACCCTCAGCCTCTAGGTACTGCGCGTGTCCAAGATGATGGTCTTTACGGGGAACGCCAACCCCGATCTGGCTCGACGTGTCGTACGTCAGCTGCATATCCCTCTCGGTGACATCTCTGTCGGTAAATTCTCCGACGGCGAAATTACAGCCGAGATCAATGAAAATGTCCGCGGTAAAGACGTTTTCATTATTCAGCCGACTTGCGCTCCGACCAACGATAACCTGATGGAACTCGTCGTGATGGCTGATGCCTTCCGCCGCTCCTCAGCGACTCGAATCACAGCTGTAATCCCCTACTTTGGTTATGCCCGTCAGGATCGCCGTCCGCGTTCTGCACGTGTAGCTATCAGCGCGAAAGTCGTGGCTGACATGCTCACCGTGGTAGGCATTGACCGTGTTCTCACGGTTGACCTGCACGCTGACCAAATCCAAGGGTTCTTCGATATTCCGGTAGATAACATCTACGGCTCCCCAGTATTGGTGGATGACATTGAAGACCAGCGCTTTGAAAACCTGATGATCGTGTCCCCGGACATTGGTGGCGTCGTGCGTGCACGGGCTGTTGCCAAATCCCTGGGCGTGGACCTCGGGATCATCGACAAACGCCGTGAAAAAGCTAATCACTCTGAAGTGATGCATATCATCGGTGATGTCGAAGGGCGTACCTGTATTCTGGTTGATGACATGGTCGACACCGCCGGCACGCTGTGCCACGCGGCTAAAGCCTTGAAAGAGCACGGTGCAGCAAAAGTCTTCGCCTACTGCACACACCCTGTGCTGTCGGGCCGAGCGATCGAAAACATCGAGAACTCCATGCTGGACGAACTGGTGGTGACTAACACCATCCCGTTGTCCGCAGCAGCTCAAGCCTGTTCGCGTATCCGTCAACTGGATATCGCACCGGTAGTTGCCGAAGCGGTTCGCCGCATCAGCAACGAAGAATCGATCAGCGCGATGTTCCGTTAAGGGTCAAACCTTACGAAACATCCCACTGACGAAAAGCGCCCCGCCCCAACCTACTGTTGGGGCGGGGCTTTTTTGCCCATATCGCCTTTAGCGCTGGTCGCAAACGCTGGGGCGAATGTGGTTATTTTGGAGATACAACATGAACGAATTTACTTTGAATGCTGAACTGCGTTCCGACCTGGGGAAAGGTGCGAGCCGCCGCCTGCGTCGTCTCGCAAGCCTGGTTCCAGCTGTAGTTTACGGTGGCGAAAAAGCCCCTGAATCCATCAGCATGCTGGCTAAAGAAGTTGCCAAACTGCTCGAAAACGACGCGGCTTACAGCCACATCATCGAGCTGAACGTTGGTGGCTCCAAGCAGAACGTCATCATCAAGGCACTGCAACGTCACCCAGCTAAAGGCCACGTGCTGCACGCTGACTTCGTTCGCGTAGTAGCCGGTCAGAAACTGACCGCTATCGTGCCTGTGCACTTCGTTGGCGAAGCTGCTCCGGTCAAGAAAGGCGGCGAAATCTCGCACGTTGTTGCCGAGATCGAAGTGACCTGCCTGCCGAAAGACCTGCCTGAGTTCATCGAAGTCGACCTGTCGGCTGCTGAAATCGGCGACATCATCCACCTGTCCGACCTCAAAGCCCCTAAAGGCGTTGAGTTTGTCGCACTGGCTCACGGTGATGACAAAGCTGTTGCAAACGTTCACGCTCCACGCGTTGCACCAGAAGCTGAAGAAGGCGCTGCAGAGTAATTCACTCTGTACTGCCGGAGCTTGAGGAAACATCGCGGACCGAAACGTAGCGAGAAAGCGGGCGATAACGCGGCGTTTACTCTTGAGTAAATGATCTTTTGTTGTCCACTTTCGCCGCACGTTGGTCGCGGCGATGTTATCCACAACTCCAAAGGAAGGGCCCCTGTCGTGACTGCCATTAAACTGATCGTTGGCCTGGGAAATCCAGGCGCCGAATACGAACAGACCCGGCATAACGCGGGGGCCCTTTTTGTTGAGCGTATCGCCCACGCCCAAGGTGTAAACCTGGTGGCCGATCGCAAGTATTTTGGCCTGACCGGGCGCTTTTCGCATCAGGGTCAGGATGTTCGTCTGCTGATTCCCACCACCTACATGAACCGCAGCGGCCAGGCTGTCGCGGCGCTTGCGGGCTTCTTCCGGATCAAACCCGAAGAAATCCTGGTGGCCCATGACGAACTGGACCTGCCACCCGGCGTTGCCAAGCTCAAGCTCGGCGGCGGGCATGGCGGGCACAATGGCCTGCGCGACATCATCGCGCAGTTGGGTAATCAGAATAATTTTTACCGCCTGCGGCTCGGCATTGGCCACCCAGGCGTTGCCAGTATGGTTTCAAATTTCGTCCTGGGTCGTGCGCCACGCGCCGAACAGGAAAAACTCGATGCCAGCATCGACTTTGCCCTCGGCGTGCTGCCGGATATCTTCGCCGGTGAATGGAACCGTGCGATGAAAAACCTGCACAGCCAGAAGGCCTGACTCTTACCGAGGGGAAACACCATGGGATTCAATTGCGGCATCGTCGGCCTGCCCAACGTCGGCAAATCCACCCTGTTCAACGCCTTGACCAAGTCCGGTATTGCGGCGGAGAACTTCCCCTTCTGCACCATCGAACCCAACAGCGGCATCGTGGCCATGCCGGACCCGCGCCTGCAGGAACTGGCGGCCATCGTCAATCCCAAGCGCATCCTGCCGACCACCATGGAATTCGTCGACATCGCAGGCCTGGTAGCCGGCGCGTCGAAAGGTGAAGGCCTGGGCAACAAGTTCCTGGCCAACATCCGTGAAACCGATGCCATCGCTCACGTGGTCCGCTGCTTTGAAGACGAGAACGTGATTCACGTCTCCAACAGCGTCGACCCGAAACGCGACATCGAGATCATCGACCTGGAACTGATCTTCGCCGACCTCGACAGCTGCGAAAAGCAGTTGCAGAAAGTCGCGCGTAACGCCAAAGGCGGTGACAAAGATGCAGTGGTTCAGAAAGGCCTGCTGGAGCAGTTGATCGCTCACTTCACCTTAGGCAAGCCCGCGCGCAGCCTGATGAAGAGCATGAACGCTGACGAAAAAGCGGTGATCAAGGGCTTCCACCTGCTGACCACCAAGCCGGTGATGTACATCGCCAACGTCGCTGAAGACGGCTTCGAGAACAACCCATTGCTCGACGTGGTCAGGGCCATCGCCGAGGAAGAAGGCGCGATCGTGGTGCCGGTGTGCAACAAGATCGAAGCGGAAATTGCCGAGCTCGATGACGGCGAAGAGAAAGACATGTTCCTCGAGGCCCTGGGCCTGGAAGAGCCTGGCTTGAACCGCGTGATCCGCGCCGGCTACGAAATGCTGCACCTGCAGACCTACTTCACCGCCGGTGTCGAAGAAGTCCGCGCCTGGACCGTCAAAGTCGGCGCCACCGCGCCACAGGCTGCCGGCGTGATCCACACCGACTTCGAAAAAGGCTTTATCCGCGCCGAAGTCATCGCCTACAACGACTTCATCCAGTACAAGGGTGAAGCCGGTACCAAGGAAGCCGGTAAGTGGCGCTTGGAAGGCAAGGAATACATCGTTAAAGATGGCGACGTGATGCACTTCCGTTTTAACGTGTAAGTAACGCCCGCGGTTTCACCGCAAACAAAAAGCCGATGCATTGCATCGGCTTTTTTGTGGGCGACTGCTTAAGAAAAAACAGTACTTTTTATATCCAAACATCTCACTCTTTAAGACTTTTCTTATTAACCCTACAAGCATATCCGCATTAAAACCTGGGAAAGATAAACCCTAAACCTATCTAACTTTTCCTACACCATCCGCGCAAGTTCCTACTTAAAAATGAGCATATAAAATCTATAATCTCGTTCTGCTGACCGCTTCCTGACAAATACACAGTGATAATGGAGCACCTACTTGATGTCGGACTCCTACCCCAGGGAAATTGAAACGGACCTTTCAATCATTGAAGGTTCAGACATTGAAAGCACGCTTAACAGCACCGCATCACTCAATATTGACATCCTGCTACTCGGCGAGACCGGTACAGGCAAAGATACGCTGGCCCAACGGGTTCATCGCTTGTCGAGGCGAAAAGGTAACTTCGTTGCGGTGAACTGTGCGGCCATCCCCGAAAGCCTCGCTGAAAGCCAATTGTTCGGCGTCAACAGCGGCGCCTTTACCGGGGCCTTGCAGTCGCGGGCCGGGTTTGTCGAAGCCGCTCATCTGGGCACCCTGTACCTCGATGAGATCGACAGCATGCCCTTGAACCTGCAAGCCAAATTGCTGCGAGTGCTAGAGTCGCGTGGCGTCGAGCGCCTGGGCTCAACGCGCTTCATCCCGGTAGACATGCGCGTTATTGCATCAGCCCAGCAGTCGCTGCACCAAATGGTCGAACAGGGCACCTTCAGGCGCGACCTGTACTTTCGTCTGAATGTGGTCAGCCTCGAGCTTCCAGCTCTGCGCGACCAGCGAGAAAGGATCATTCCGCTGTTCCTGACGATGGTCCAGCAAGAAGCCGACCACTTCAAATGCCCTGCCCCGACCCCGCCTGGTGGGTTATTGCAACAATTGCTGTGCCACTCCTGGCTGGGCAATATCCGCGAATTGCGTTCGACGGCCAAGCGGTTTGTGCTAGGTCTGCCAGCGCTCTCAACTCCCAAGGGCAAACCACAGGACAGCGAAATGAGCCTGAAGGCTCGCCTGCAGCAAATTGAAAAAGCCCTGATTGAAGAGTCGCTGCGACGTAACGACCACTGTGTCGATAACGTGGCAATTGAGCTGAAGGTCGCCAAGCGCACTCTTTACTACCGCATGAAACAACTCGCAATATAACAACTACCGAGCATTCTGGAGAGGTGAGAAAAAAACACAACGAATATGGAACGCTTTCACTTCCTTTGGCCACACAATAAATGAGCAACCTACAAGTTGCTCATTACACCACAGGCAGCTAACAATAGCTGACAGTCATTATTTCTCACTCAAATAGGTGGCCTATGTCTCAAGTCTCCGGCAGCAACGCCTCATCAACCCAAGCTCAAATTAACCAACTCGATAACCAAAAAAGACTAGAACTCGTAGAAGAGACCAGGCGCGGTATCGAAAATGAGAAGTGTACTGCGGCGGCCGCTCGTTGTGGCAAGATCCGGTTCGGTTAAAAAATGCCAGCCTCCTCTGCTCGACAGGCCGAGGAGGTTTTCACTGTCATTGCAGGCGTAACAATCGATAGAGGTTCCAATGTACATCACCAACAAAGGTTTCGCTGTAAACGAAAACATTACCCCTCAGGCTGAAATGCCTGCCGCGATCAACCGAACGTCTGACATCAATTTTTTTAACGCTCAAGTGAGCCAGACCGAACACTCCGGCAAAGGAATCGTTCCCGCCATGGCATCACCCTCTTTTTCATGGGGTTCTACCGAGTCGGCTACGTTATCCAGACGCGTATCCAAAGCATTTCGGGACGCGAGTCAGAACAAGAAGACCACGGAGGCAAATGAGTTCCCCCAATTGCTCGCCGAAGCGCACATTGAATTGACGTCACGTGTCAAGGTCATTAGCGCTCTCGCAAAAGGCATCGATAAAATTTCAAGCATGGGCTAGATGCATGCTCCGTCATCTGTCCACCCTAGTGCTCTTATCATCGGTGTTGATGCTGTCTGGCTGTGGTGACAGCGTAGAACTTCATCGCAATATTTCTGAGCAGGAAGCCAATGAAGTCGTCGCGGAACTGGCAGACAAGCAAATACGTGCCCAGAAGATTCCAGGAAAAGATGGCGTCGCAGTTCGCGTCAAGTCCAGTGACATCAGTCGGGCTGTCCGTACCCTGGACGCCGCGGGGCTGCCCAGAACAGCCCGCTCGACACTGGGGGATATCTTTCGCAAAGAAGGTGTCATCTCCACGCCACTGGAAGAGCGCGCACGCTATATTTACGCCCTGTCCCAGGAACTGGAATCGACGCTGTCAAACATAGATGGTGTTATCGTCGCGCGGGTTCACGTGGTACTGCCTGAGCGCGTAGCGCCAGGTGAGCCGGTACAGCCGGCCTCCGCCTCGGTATTCATCAAGCACGACCCGCGACTGGAACCAGACAATATTAACCCGCGCGTGCGCAGGATGGTGGCCAGCAGCATTCCGGGCATGGCCTCAGCCCTGGACAACACCACAAAACTGACCGTCATCTTTGTACCCGCCGCGGCCTACACCGAGCAGCGACAACTTTCCTATCTCGGCCCTTTTCTGGTGCCAGAGCAGGACCTTGGCTTCTGGCGCGCCAGCTTCATAGCGCCCCTGGCTATCCTCCCGCTGGGAGGCATTGCCTGGATGTTCTGGCGACGCAGGAAAACGCTTACACCCGCACCCGCCCCGGCGATAGCAAACGCTCATGAGTGAAGATCTCAGCTGGATAAGATGGTGGGCGTTTCCATGGAAAAACGCCCATATCGACTGGCTAACGCAAACGGGCTTTGTCGATACCACAGCGCTCTCATACAGCCATCATAGCCGGGTGAGTAGCCTGTTCGGCATCGAACCCGAGCTTCCTCCTCCCACGTCGCCGGCCTTACTCCAACTGGTACTGAGCAGCGCCCAACAACGAGACCTGGTATTGACACTGGTCAGTGAGGTGTACAACGCGCGCCACGACAGCCGGTTGAATCAAGATCAGCGGCTATGGTGCCAGCGCCTGGCCAAGGCACTGCCACCTAGCTCAATACCGGTGGGCATCGAAGACCCCTTGCACGCTCTGCGCGCGTGGGTTTCCCCCGAAATCTGGCGCCGACTACGCTTGAGCTTTGCTCGACCAACGGTGCTTGAGGTGGAGCAGCATCCTGAATTGGCGGACACGCATGGTCGGTTGGATACCCTGTGGAAAGCCACTATTTGGCGCGCAACCTCTACCGCAGTCGGCGACGCGCCACACGCCCCAAACGAGAAGTCCGACCATGTTTTGCGCCCACAAGATTGAGCTGAACCCCCTCGCCCATAATCTGCCGACGGCCCTGATTCCCAGGGAAATGCTTTCTGACTACACCCAGGCCCGGCAATTGCTTGAACACGCCGAAACCCAGGCGCAGGTACTCATAAGCCAGGCCCAGGCGCAATGCGAGACGATACTTGAAAGTGCCAGTGACGAGTTCTGGCAACTCGCCAATGCCCAACTGCAGCGCTGGGAGTCAGAACGCCAGGCGATGGCCGAGAACCTGGAACAGGCCGCCACCTGCGTCATCAACACGGCCATCCGAAGCCTCTTGCAGGACACCGTACCCGCTCAACGCCTCTCTGCACTGCTCAATAAACTGTTGGAGGCGCAATTGCCGACCGTCGAGGCACACTTAATGTGCAGCCCGCAGGACCGTGAACATGTCGAGCTATGGCTCAGCCTCCACTGTGGCGTGCCATGGACACTTCGAGTGGAAGAAGGGCGTGCTGCACAGTCGCTGTTGCTTGAGACCGAAGATGGCGGCTTTCACATCAACTGGGCGCATGCCCTCGACAACCTGGTGGCGATCCCACCCCAGGCCAAATCAAGTGACAACTTTTCTTGGTAAAAGCTTTTCTTTTTTTACAAAACAGGCAGTTGATGGAACTGGTCATCAATCTGGCGCCACACAGGGATACAACTCACTGGAGGTAAAGCGATGAATGGTGACACTCGCGTACTCAATAGCTTCTACAGGCAGCAAGCCCGCTCCGAAAAAGATATCGCAAGCATTGGTAGCGATAGTTCATACAGCGGAGAGATCGAGGACACCAATAGGTTCTTGGAGCTTCTGAATGAAGAAAAGGCCAAGCTTATTAACAATTATGCCGTGAGCTCGACCTACCTCAGCTTTAAGCACGAAACAATTAAGTCGAGTATCAATGTCGTCTAGTGGCAGGCCAGCAAAAGCTGACCGAGCGTTTGAATAGCCGCGAGCAGAATACTCTGCGGTTTGAACAGGCGATGAGGTCAGCATTGCCTTGGCTCCAGACATAGGCCATCTCTGGTTGGTGCAATGCCGGCACGGGATTGCAGGTCAGGAACACCCGCTGAAATCCCCTGAGGCACCTCTCAACCAACGTAACACCTGGCGCAGCGTAACTGCACGCCTGATAAAGGCTGGGCGCAAACTCCGGCCCACTTCCCTACGTAAGCTACCGCACTGAAACAGAGAACCAGTCATGTATAGCAAGATCAACAAGCACACCAGCTTGCGTTTAAACTCGCCCGCTGCTCTGGCAAAACGCGCTCACTGGCGTTGTGTGCTCGCGCTGCCCTTGTTGTTGGCGCCGCTGCACAGCACCCTCGCCGCTATCCCCTCCGAATGGAAAAACACGGCCTATGCCTATGAAGCCGAGCATAAGCCCCTACGCGATGTACTGGAGGACTTCGCTCAGACGTTTGGCACCCAACTGCAAGTGGACGGCCTCCTGGACGGGATCGTCAATGGCAAGATACGCGCCAATACTCCCCAGTCAATGCTCGACAGGCTGGCGGTAGAACACCGTTTCCAGTGGTACTTGTACAACAACACCCTCTATATCAGCACCCTCGACCTGCAAGAGTCCGCGCGCCTGGAAGTTTCTGCCGAGACCGTCGCCGACCTTAAGCGAGCGCTGCTCGATATCGGCTTGCTCGATAGCCGTTTCGGCTGGGGTGAACTGCCTGATGATGGAGTTGTGCTGGTCTCTGGCCCCAAGCGCTACATCGAACAGATCAAGCAATTCAGCAGCCAGCGTAAAACACCCGACGAAAAGCAGAGCGTGCTCAGCTACCCGCTGAAATTCGCCAACGCAGGGGATCGCCAGATCGATTATCGCGGCGACAAAATCACCATCCCAGGCGTTACCAGCATGCTGCGTGGGTTATTGGAGCCTCGGTCCGCCTCCTCCCTTTCGACCACGCCACCAAGCCGCTCACAGCCCTCTCCCATCACACCCAACTTTCCCCGGTTGAACAACCCACTATTGGGGCAAATGCTTGGACAGACAGCGAACCAGGGGCAGTTGGAAACCGGCGCGACACTCACCCCGCGAGCGCCGGTGTCTGCCGGCAGAATCCGCGTCGAAGCCGATGTGCGCAACAACGCCGTATTGATCTATGACATTCCGGAACGGCAGGCGATGTACCGCGAGCTGATTGCCCAGCTCGACGTGGCGCGAAAAATGGTGGAGATCGACGCAATCATCCTCGATATAGAGCGCACCCAATTGCGCGAATTCGGGGTCAACTGGGGCAACAGTCACTTCAGTAGCGACACGAGAATATCGCCTGGGAGTTCATCGCAGCTGTCGATCACAAACCGTGATCTTTTCTTTGCCAAAATACGCGCACTGGAGCAACGTGGCCTGGCAACCATGGTGTCCAACCCGTCGGTCCTCACCCTGGAAAACCAGCCGTCAGTGATTGATTTCAACCGCACCCAATACCTGACGGCAGGCACAGAGGTCGCGACCGTTCTGCCCATCACTGTCGGTACCAGCCTACAGGTGGTACCGAGGGTGATTACCACCCGAGGCACCCATCAGGTTCACCTTTTGGTCGATATCGAAGACGGAAACTTCGACGAGTCAAACCCGGATCGCAAAGGCCCGGATGTACGCCGGGGCAATGTCAGTACCCAGGCGGTCATGGCGGAACAGCGCTCGCTGGTGATCGGTGGGTTCCATGTCACCGAAAGCACCGACAAGCGCAACAAGATTCCCCTGTTGGGGGATATACCGCTGTTGGGCAAGGCGTTGTTCTCCTCCACCGAACGCAAGAACAACCGGCGCGAACGCCTGTTTATCCTGACGCCACGCGTGATCGGTGACCAAGCTGACCCTTCACGTTATTTGCCGCAGGACGACCAGGCAGAGCTGCAAGCCGCACTCAAGCCACTGGCCAGGCGTTATGCCGCACACGAGCCGGTCATCAAACGCAGTGACATCACCAGCACCCTGGCGCATCTCGTCAGCGGGGAGGTTCCCCTGGCATTCAAGGCGGCCCCCATGCCGCTGGGCCTGGGCACCTTGTGCAACACCCGCGATCTACTGGCAATGAACACCGAACGCAGCCAGTGGTATGCCGGCCCGCAGTTCAATGTGGCGGTGATAGTGCTGCGTAACCAGTTCAAGCGCACGGTGCGGATCGACGAAAAGGAGTGCAGCAATTCGCAAACCTTGGCCGTCACCGTGTGGCCGCGTGCCTGGCTCAAACCGGGTGAAGAAGCCGAGGTGTTTATCGCCATGCGCCCGGTGGTGAAGGATGAACACATCGGCGTGCCCCGTCCCTCCTTGATCACTCCCGCTCAAAAGGCCAAGCCATGAAACGCCGTTTGTTGTGCCTCACCCTGATCAGCACCGTGCTGCTCATCGCCGGCTGCAGCCCCACCTGCAGAGGCGACTCCTGCTCACGCCCGCAAGCGACCAAGGATAAAATGGTGATCTGGTGGCCACCGCAGATGCGCGTCGAGCCAGGGCCCTCCGGTGAACGGGCGGACTACCAAACGATCTCGCTGGAACGCTGAACCTTCGGTTACTTCTCAACGATCAACACCAGGTGTTCCTGGGCTAACGGGTGAGCAGCATTGCTGCTCACCCGTTCTTGCTTGCGGTATACACCTGGCACCGATCAGCGCTGCTCAAGCTCCGGCAACTCCAGGGTTTCGCGCTTGGCTTCATCATCAAGCTCACGCAATGTGCGATAGATCAGCGCCACCGCCTGCAAGGTTTCGCGAGGGATGCTTGTTCCCAGTTTGTTCGTGTAGAGCGTGCGGGCCAGCCATACACACTGAATCACCGGAACCTCGGCAGCCTTCGCCTGCCGAATCAATTCACGTGCTCCGTCGTCCGTGCCTTTGTTGACCAACATCGGCAACGGCGTCTTACCGGGGCGGTAATACAGGGCGACAGCAAAGTGTGTCGGGTTGACCACCAGCATGTCGGCTTCCTCCAGCTTGGGCAATTTGACCTTCGGTTCCTCCTGGGCCAATTGCTGCGCCAACGCGCGGCGCTGCCCCTTCACATGGGGGTCACCCTCCATATCCTTGTACTCTTTAACCACCTCGACTTGGGTCATGCGCATGCGCTTGGCGAAGAAGTGCTTTTGCATCGTCAGGTCAATGAGCGCCAACACCAGCAATAGCCCCAGGCAGGTATGCAGCAAGTGGCGGAACAGAATGATCAGCGCAAGGATGTAGGTTTGCAGGTCGCTGTTGGCCAAGTTCATCAATGTGCCCAATGAAGGCCTGATGACCACGTACAAAACCACCCCTAACAGCACCGCCTTGGTAATGCTCATCAACAGATTCATGACCGATTGGGCGGAGAACATCTGCTTGAGCTGCTTGAGAGGGTTGAGACGATTGAAATCCAGCTTCAAGGTCTCTGGCGCAAACAGGAACCCGAACTGCATCCAGCTGCTGATCAGCTTCGCGGCAATGGCCATCCCAACCATCAACAGGGCGAACGAGAAAAACATCAACAACCCTTCAAACAGCACCTCCTCCAGCGCTCGAGTGAAGGGCTGAGCCATGCTCGACATCGGCAACACCATCAGTTGCTGAAAGCGTTGCAAGCTCGTTTCGGCGGTGAACAAAGCAACCTCGCTGATCGCTGTCAGCGCCAGCAACTTGCTGACATCCTGGCTTTGGGAAACCTGGCCTTTTTTGCGTTGATCGCGCAGTTTCTTGGCAGACGCCGGGTGCTTCTTTTCACCGGAGTCACTCATGGCGTCGAGACCTGGAACATCACTCCGAGTGAGTGCTTGAGGTCACCCAGTAGGTTCAAGCGCCCGACGATCAGGTCCTGCAGCAACGCAAAGTACAACAACAGAATACCGATACCCGCCAGGCTTTTGAGCGGTGGTGCCAACGTGCTCACCTGTAATTGCTGACTGTAGACCCCCAGTAGTGCGATACCGAACTCCAGAAATAACAACACGGCAATAAAGGGCGCAACGTAAAGCATCATGTGGGTAAAGGTATCGCCGAGTATGCCAAGGAACGTACTGAAACCATTGACTGCCGGCAGCGGCACCCAGGCCGTGGCCGGCCAGATCAAATAACTGTCCCAGATCACTTGGGTAAGCACGCTCAAACCCAGGACAGCGATCAACAAGTAAATCACCAACTGCTTGAACAGATGCCCGATGGGCGTTGCGTCCGGCCCCAGTGAAGGGTTGAGCTGACCACCCGCCAGGGCGCCACGCTGGTTATCCAACAGCGCGCCGACTGACTCGAACATCCAAAAAGGCATAGCCAACAGGACACCCAGCAAAATGCCCAAGGCGGCCTCCTTGAATATCAGGCCGATGATCATCAGCGCGGAGTAGTCCTGGTCCACCAGTACAGCATGGATACCTGGCGCCGGAATGAATGCCATGACCATCACGATGACGTGCCGAGGCATGCCGCGTATATGTTGGAAGCAGAACGCCGGCACCAGAATGGCACAGGGGTAGATCCTCGCCATGGCCACCAGCAGGCTTGGCAGATAGTCAAGATAAGGCAGCACGTGCAGGCCCTCAGTTCAGCGCCGAGCGGGCGATCATGTCGAACATCAGGTTGATCAGTTGAATCAGCTCCACGCCGATCCAGCGTCCCGTCAATATCAGTGTGATACCCACCGCGACCAGCTTGATGCCAAAGGGCAACGTCTGGTCCTGTATCTGCATCAGGGCTTGAACCAGGGACGTCAGCACGCCGACGACCACCGCTACGATCAGCGGCGGTGCCGACAACACCACCACCAGCAGCATGCCCTGCTTGAAAAGCACGATCGGTTCCATGGGCTACTCAAAGGTATGAAAGGAAAAGACTGTCGAGCAACCGCGACCATCCGGAGACCATCACGAACAGCAGCAATTTGAGCGGCAGGGCAATGGTCGCGGGCGAGACCATTTGCATCCCCAACGCCAAGAGCAGGTTGGACACAATCAAATCGATGACGATGAACGGAATGTAGATCAGGAAGCCGATCTCAAACCCCGCCTGCACCTGCGACAACACAAAGGAGGGGATTAGCAGGATCAGGTCGTCGCGCTGGGTGCTTTGCGCCATTTCCGGTGGCCACAAGCGCACGCTGTTTTCATGCATGTGGGTCAACACATCCGGATCAGTGTTGCGTTTCATAAACGCACGTAGCGGCTCTATAGCCACAAGGCCAGTCGCTTGAACCGTCTGAACATTGCTCATGTCCAGGGGCGCCCCCTTTAGGTTCTCGGCGATCTGGTAACCCATGGGGGCCATGATAAACAGGGTAGCGGCCAGCGCTATTCCGTTGATAGCCATGTTCGGAGGCACCTGCTGAACGCCGATGGCGTTGCGGGTGATCATCAGCACAATGACGATCTTCAAGAACGCCGTGCAAATGATCAACAGCATCGGCAGCAACGACAGCGCCGCGAAAAACAGCGCAATTACAATCGGGTCAACGCCCTGGAGTATCATCGGGAGAACACCACGCGAGACAATTTCAAGCCAAGACGTCCATCGACTTCCACCAACTGCCCCTGGCCAATAGGCCGTTCACCGTAATACAGGCCGGCCACGCCCGGGGCATACCCGCTGATGCCCAACACCGCACCGGGAGCAAGATTGCGCAGTTCGCCCAGGGTCAGGTTCAGGACACCACAGCGCACTGTCAGCGCCATACTCAAGTCATCAAAGAGCTCCCGGCCGAAAACATCCTCCACCGGTTGATCAAATTCAGGCCCCGGGACTTCTTCTATTAAAAACTCTTCGTCCATGGACGCTTCCTCTATCGCAATAAGGTTCAGGCATAACGGACCGGACTCATCGTCAATACGCCCTTGCAGCCGTTGACTGCCGATACTCAAATGACCACGGCCCTGTACATCAAAAAAGGCGCGTTCAAGCATCAGCACGTCACCCGCACGTACGCCACGCAATTGCGCAATGGGCAAACTCAAGCGGCCCAACGTCACGGCTATTGCCAGCGGAAACGATGCAGGTAATGGGCTGGCCGTCGACCGCCAAGCGCCAGCCGCACACATCGCCAGCAAGCTTTGCGGGGCCAGCCACAGGTAACCTGCGACCTTGGACGGCCCCAACATCACGGTAAAACGGCAACCAAAGCCCAACTTTTCAGGCGCCGGCAGCACGCGCAGATAACCGAACAACGCCCGCACCTGCGGGCTGAGGTGATGCTGGAACAATTCCCAGAACCAGGACTTCGGGTCGTTGCCAACCTCTGCCAGGGTTACCGGGCATTCGCCCATCAGGCTGAACATCGCATTGGGCTCCGAGAACGCCAGCACACCGAGGGCACTCTCGACACACAAAGGGCTTACCCCTTCAGGCGCGCGACCGGGTTCGAGCACAAATGCCCCCTCTTGATCGCCCACGTGGAACGGCATGCGTAACCCGCGCCCCAGTCGATGCAACGCCGCAACCCTTGCGCCCTCAACCAATGGCGGTGTCAAAGCGGACATGATCATGCGGGGCCCGCGCTTTTGATGTGGATATCGACAGGCTGCCCCAACGCCTCGACCAGCCTGTCCTGATAGCGCTTTTTCACCGTGCCGAGCCAATTCGCTGTGTGTTGTTCTTCGGCTTCCAGCTCGATGTTCCAGGCGCCAGGCTGCCGTTGGACACTGGCGTTGATCCGCCCCAGCCGTGGCACGTAAAGCACCGCCAGCAATGGCCATTGCGTGACGCCCTGAACGCGAAGCGCCAACTGCTCCGTCAATGCCTCGAGCATTACTTTATCCGCCGCAGCACTCTTCGTAGGCAAGCGGGAAGCGTAACCACCTTGGCCATCATCCTTGGCGAAAATTTGGGTGAATAACTGCACATGGACCCAGGGCACCACGGCCTCAACACCGGCCTCACGATCTTCCCTTGTCTCACGCATACGGGGCCGGTTAAACCTGCTCACAGGTAATCGTTTCATGACTCTCCTGCACCAGTAACTGGGATAATTCCGAAAGTTTTTCGACCTCGCGCAAGTATCGGGTGGCCTGTATTTGCATACTGTCGACGTGCACCACTTGCTGCTTCCGCTGCCCGTGTAATTCATGCAACTGCGCCTCTTCGCGCTGCGTACTGGCGGACAACGTGCGCTCCTGGGCACTCCACGATTTGAGTTCCTTAAACGAGAGCACTTGCCCTTGATGCTTGCTCAATAGCTGCGCAGTTTCTTGAGCTTCCTGCACACGCGTTTGCTCAAGGGCCTGCTGCGCCTGCTCAACTTGCAACTGCAACGCCCGTTGCTGCCTTTTAGCCTCACCCAATGCGCGCTCGGCCCTGTCCGCCCGGTGTTTGCGCAGACGCCTCAGGGTTTCCAACTCAGAAAGGAACATAGGCGGTCAGCTCCGTCAGTTGATCCAGGGTCGTCTCCATCGGTGAAGGCTCACGCAAGTCCTGGCGCAAAAAGCCATCCACTGCAGAACGGCTGTCCACCGCCAAGTCAGTCAGCGCATCGCTGCCGGCCTGGTACTCGCCCAGCTTCAGCATCAGCTCGATCTGCTGGTACGCCGACAGTAGGCGGCGCAGCCCCGTGCCCGCCTGGATATGCTCAGGCGTGGCGACGTTGCTCAAAATCCGCGAAAGGCTGGCCAGCACATCAACCGCTGGATAGTGACCGCGCTCTGCCAGCTTGCGGGACAACACAATATGGCCGTCGAGCAACGAGCGAACCTCGTCAGCCACGGGGTCACTCATCGAGTCCTGTTCGATGAGTACCGTGTAGATCGCGGTGATAACGCCGTCGCGGGTCAACCCGGCACGTTCCACCAACCGCGGCAACAAGCTGTATACCGATGGCGGCAAGCCGCCGCGGCCCAGGGGTTCACCGGCCGCCAGGCCGATTTCTCTTTGAGCGCGGGCAAAACGCGTCAAGGAGTCGATCAGCAGCAGCACCCGTTTACCCTTACGCCGATAGCCCTCAGCCAGCGCCGTGGCGGTGAACGCTGCACGGGCGCGCTCCATGCTTGAACGGTCGGACGTCGCACACACCAGCACAGCCTTGGCCCGCAATTGATCGTCCAGTTCATGGTCGAGAAACTCCCGTAGTTCCCGACCACGCTCGCCGATCAAACCAAACACAATCACATCGCACTCCACGTTACGGGCAATCTCCGCCAGCAACGTGGTCTTGCCACAACCTGCACCGGCAAACAGGCCCACACGCTGGCCCTCGCCAAGCGTCAGCAAACCATCGATCGAGCGCACGCCGGTCGCCAGGGCCCGATTGATCCTCGGCCGCTCGGTCGGCAACGGCGCCTCACACAACACCATGCTCGCATCCGGGCCGTCGGTGTCGACGAAGGCGCTTGGGCCAACGCCGGTAATCGGCCGCCCGAAACCATCCAGCACCTGGCCCAACAGCTCATCACTGACCCGTACCCGATGCGACACCCCCAGGCGCTGCACACTGGCACCCACGCGTATCCCTTCAAGGTTGCCCAAGGCACTGAGTACGGCATCCTGCTGATCGAAACCGATGATCTCAGCCAGCATGTATTCGTCGGCAGACTTTTCAACCTGGCACAAGTCACCGATACGCGCGCTGGGCAATCGGCACTGCAACAGCATGCCGTTGACGCGTTGGACGCGCCCGCGCATGGTCACCGGCATCAGGTTGGCCAGCGCCTGCGTCTGGCGCTCCTGCCAGGCATCAAGACGCGCCTGCATTTGCTCGTTCACCAACGCACCTCGTAACGCTGCGCGCCATCGAAAACCACCTTGCTATTGTCGATCAGCACCAGGCGCAAGCCGTCCACTTCATCACCGACGAACACCCGGCTACCCTCGTCCAGCACGACATGGCCATTGGGCCCACCGACGATTTGAACAATCTTGAACGGCAGGGCTCCGTCGCGTACACGTACGCGGCTGATCACTGGCACCGCGCTGTCAAACAGCTCACCAAAACGGCTGAGCATGCGCGACACCAGTTCCACATCGTCCTGGGAAACGTCGCCGTTAAGCGCGACTTGCCCATTGATCACCTGCAAGCTGACCCGTTGGCCCAACTCACGCTCACTGAGCATCTTCACCAACTGCTGGCGCACTTCAAACGGCGTGGCCAGCTCGTGTTTGGTTACTACGGGAGGCATCAACGAGGCCTGTGCCCCACGCTCCACCGAGGAGGCTATGCCTACCACTGCGACGATGATTGCAACCACCAGCACTACGCTGATCAGTCGTTTTTGCTGCGTGTGCGGGATCGACGATAACTGCAGCGCCCGCGGCGCTTCAGTAGTGCGCGGTGAGGGTGTTGGAGCGGGTACTTCAGGCCATGGTTGATCGGCCAAGGTGACGCACAGTCGGATAGCTCCGACTGAAAACGGTACGTTCAGTGCCAGGCTCGCGATCTGTGCCAGCACTTGTCCTTCATCGCCGTGCAGCAGCCCGGCCTCGGCCTGCACCGACCAGTTTGAGTCGATCAGTCGTAACCGCGCGTGATGCTCGGCAATGCCCGGATCATTCAGCATCAGGTCAGCGTCCGGGTGAGCACCGATGCTCCACTGCTCACCAAACAGCGGCAATGCAGCGCCCTGGTTCAGACCATTGAGCACCCGTAACTCAAACATTATCGAGCCCTCCCGTGCGTTGAACCTGGCTGACGATTCATGCCGCGGCACCCCGCATCAGCTCATCTTGACCAAGATCGAAGCGCCCTAATACTTTCACCTTGGACGTGCTTCCCAACTCAGCAAAGGACAGCACCGGCACATGGTTGAACTCTTCCAGCAGCAAGGTGCGTAAGGGGCTGCGAAGGTCCTGCGCCACCAACATCACGCTCTTGCTCTTGGCGCGTAAGGTAAAGGCCTGGTTGAGGAGGTTGATCAATGCGGCGCTGCTTTCGTTATCCAGTGCAAAGAACACATCGGTCTGGGTCTGACGCAACGCTTCGCGCAAGATGTTCTCGGTATGAGGCGACAGCAACCAGGCATGCAGGCCATCTTCCTCGCTGTACTGGTGGAAGATCTGCGCCTTGAGGGCAATGCGTGCATAGTCGGCGAGGGCATCGGGTTCACGCTCATGCTGGCCGTACTCGATCAGCGACTCCACAATCAGCCGCACGGCACGCAGCGGAACACCTTCACTGGCCAAGCGTTGCAACACCGCTGAAAACCGCGAGAGCGGCATGATGCGTTGCAGCTCCTGCACCAGTTCCGACTGGTTGTGCTCAAGCCAACCGAGGATCGCCTTGCTTTCCTGAATGCCCAGGAACTGCGGTCCGCTGAGCATCATCGCCTGTCTCATACGGTCGATGATCAGGCTCGTGGCGGTAAAGCGCTCCAGCTGCGGGTCATCAAGCAGAGGGTCATCAGGTGCCAGCCAGAGCCAGTCCTGTTCATCACGTTCGGCCAGCCCTCGTATTGCGTGCTCAGGCTCAATCGTCAGCGCCTTACGCTCGACGGCCAGGTAGTTGACAACCGATGCCTTGACCATCGGTACTTCATGCACGCAGAAACGCATTTCATCGGCGGCCAGTGAATCATCGAGTTCGACTTCGAACGGCGGCAATGTCAGGCCGATATTGGCGACGAGCGAATTTCGTGCCTGGCGGATTCCGTGAATAAGATCCGTAACCTCGGGAGTCCCGCGCAAGGCGGGGGGAAACTGCAACAGGTAAGGCCGCGATGGATCGAACCCGCGCAAGTCCTCTTCCCCGTTCTCTTCGGGCCGGACGGCTTCGGCAGCCTCATCAGCGGGCTTTTCCGCTCGCTGACGTTGGCGCATCAAGTAATAACCCAGGGAGCCGGTTACCGCCGAGAGCAGAATAAAAACCATCGTGGGCATGCCGGGCACTATTGCAAACGCGAGCATCCCTACCGATGCAATCATCCAGCTCTTGGGCTCACTGGTCATTTGCCGGGCGATTTCCGCGCCCATGTTAGTGATACCCCTGCGCCCATCTGGCGCCACGCGGGTGATGATCATGCCGGCAGTCAGGGAGATCAGCAGTGCAGGAATCTGCGCAATCAAGCCATCACCGATGGTCAGTACCGAATACAGTCGTATCGACTCGGCAGCGCTCAAGTCGTGTTGAAACATACCAGTGGTGAAACCACCCAACAGGTTGACCACGACGATAATCAAACCGGCGACGGCGTCGCCCTTGACGAACTTCATGGCCCCGTCCATGGCGCCGAACAACTGGCTCTCGCGGGACAATTGCTCACGTTTGTCCCGCGCTTGCATACCATCGATCAGGCCGGCACGCAGGTCACTGTCGATGGACATCTGTTTACCCGGCATCGCATCCAGGCTGAACCGCGCCGCTACCTCGGCGACCCGCTCCGAGCCCTTGGTGATCACCAGGAAGTTGACCAAGGTCAGGATCATAAAGATCACCATCCCCACCGCCAGGTTGCCGCCCACCACGAAATTGCCGAACGCCTCTACGATGTCACCAGCGTCCTGTTCCAACAGGATCAGCCGCGTAGTGGCGATCGACAGCGCCAGACGAAACATGGTGGTCAGCAGCAGAATCGAAGGAAACGATGAAAACGCCAAAGGCCCTGGCAAATAAAGCGCCAGCACGATCAACAGGCACGATATGCAAATGTTGACCGCAATCAGGATGTCCACCAGCCAGGTCGGCAGCGGGACGATAAAGATAAACACAATGCCCAGGACCACCACCGCGCCCAGCACTTCGGCACGCTGTGCCACTTTGAGCAAGACGTTGTTGATGGCCGACAGTGCAGTCACGCCAGCGTCCCCAGGTCACCGGCAAACTTCAGGGGGCCGCGCTCGACGCGGTCCAGTTCGCCCATCACCGCCAAAAAGCTGTCCAGGGCCCCCTGGCGTACGCGACTGTCGGGCCACAAGGCCAACGGCAACTCCCGAATCATCGGGTAAAGCGCGTTGAGGAGTACCACTTGCCGAATGGTCAGGCCACTGCCCAGATCATGCCCAAGTCGCAGGATTTCACCCGCATCGATACCGCTGCCGGCATACCCCAGCAGGCGCTGCAAAAGGCTCACGGAGTCATGGCTTATGCCCAGGCGCTGGATCAACGCCTGGCAGTCGGACAACACGGAGCCCAACTTCCCACAGCTCTGCAGGGCCAGCAACAAAGTGCGCAACCGCGGCGTGGTCATTGACGACACGAGGACCGCAATGTCGTCAGCCAAGGCTTTACGCATGCTACTGAGCCTGGCGGAAAACGTATCGCCACCGTACACACCTAGCAAGGCCTGCATCATTGTCACCAGGGACTGGCGGGTGGCCACGCTTGAGTAGTAGAGCGCCCGCAGCGCTTGGCGCTCCTGCGGATCACCACCGGCCTGCGTCAACGCCGTGGCAATTTTAAGGCCCGCCTGGATTTCCCCTTTGAAGCTGACCGTCAGCAGGGCAACCGCATCCCGCGCCAAGGTAGCGTCGGAGAGGCGTACTTCATTGTTCGCCTGGGCCTCCAAATGCTTGAGCACCACGAACGCACGAGCGGGGTCCCCCTCGGCAAGCTCCAGCAGCTTGTCGACACTGGGATGGTGCTGCAATTGGTGCCTGAACCGACGAGAAATAGCCGCCAAGGATTCCTGGGCCGGATGGCCCAACTGATCATAAAGTTGAGCAAGCTGCTCGGCGGGCGGAACGTGTATAGGCATCAACCGCGAGGCCCGATTGCTGGCAATCACTTCCTGGTCGAAGAACGGAGCAAGCTCATCGACTTTCGCTGAGGTGGGCGGCGAGACAGGCGCAGCGGCGGGTTGATCCAGGCGCTGGGTAGAGGGCGCATCTTGAAGGGATTCGACTTTCATAAGCATGCCAAGAAGGGAAGAGTGTGTCCCTATGTGGCGAGGCCTGCCGATACGGTTCCATCAAAACTCGACTTTCGACACTTTTGAAAAGACCGGCACAAATCATCAGCGCATTTTGCAAATTACTGCGCAAAAACGCTTCATCTCAATATATTTATTTATATAAATCAGAAAGTTGAGAGTTTTTTTCCTTTGGCACAGCCAGTGCAAAAGGGGTTCGCATCGTAAACATTTCGATAGCGTCTACCCTGAGGAAAAAATCATGAATATCCCTATTGAAGCTTTAGCCCACCTCGTTGGCAGCTCGCCTCAATTCATGCTTCACCTGACAGACGATCAACAAAAAAAACTTCGGCGCTTCATCCACAAACGCGTGCTCAACCACGAAGATGCAGACGACATCCTACAACTGACCTACCTGGAAGCTTGGCGCAACAGGGAGCGTTTCAGTGGACAGGCAACCCTCAGCACCTGGATGTGCGGCATTGCGCAGAACCTGGTCCGCAACCATTTTCGGCGCTTGTATGCCAAACCGGTGCATTGCGAATTCGATGAATCGCTGTGGCATGGCCAGGAGGAAAACAACAACCTGGATTGGGAGTTCGAGATCAACCGCCGGCTGGAAAAAACCCTGACGGCCATCGACCACCTGCCGGCAGAAATGCGCAAGACGCTGTACGCCTCGCTGGAAACCGACGGCAGCTACCAGGACACAGCCGACGTATTGGACATCCCTATCGGCACCGTTCGCTCACGCCTGTCACGGGCGCGTGAACACCTCAAGCGCGTCACGCACAACCCGCCGCAACCGTAAGGCGCTCTAAAGGGTAATCGTTGGGCGGCAGGGATATCTGCCCAACCGAATTACACCTGCGCACGCGCGGCAACTAGATCGCCAACTGCCCGACTGCCTCGTCGTCAACGAAAACCTCAGCGTTGAAGATACCCAGCTCTACCTCTCCCCCTGATCCGCAGCACCTCAGCCAACGCCTCGACTGCTGCGATCACCCGCAACCACGCGCGCAGTAACGCTAAACACCGATCAAATGTGAGAGCGGGCCTGCCTGCGATGACGGCGGCACATTCAACCTCGTCATCGGCTGACCCACCATAATCGCAGTCAAGCCCGCTCCCACAGGCGTTTTTTGTGTAGCCCAGAGACGTGAAAATCCCCGAGCCACTCGTCGCCAGACCCGGCATTTTCGGTTAAACAGTTGAAAGCGTAGATAAAAATTCAAAATAAACGCTTGACGCATTCCCGTTCTACGCGAATAATGCGCGCCACTTGGCTACATAGCTCAGTTGGTTAGAGCATAGCATTCATAATGCTGGGGTCCGGGGTTCAAGTCCCTGTGTAGCCACCAAGTACTAAAAACGGCTTACCGAAAGGTAGGCCGTTTTTTTATGCCTGAAGAAAAGCCCTGAGGCATACTCGCCCCCAACCACAAGGAGGCGATACGTGAACCCCCATTTCCCCACCCACGGCATCACCACCGAACGGCTGTCGCTGCAAGCCGCTCGCCCGTCTCACGCTGGCGCTCTGCAAACGTATCTGCTGCGAAACCGCGCTTACCTTCAACCCTGGGAACCCACGCACGGCGATGACTTCTTCGAACTCGACGCCATCACCCAACGCCTCAAAACCATGGCCGAGAAAACCGCCAGCGGCGAAGCGCTGCATCTGCTGATACTGCACGACGGCACAGTCATCGGCGTCTGCAACTTCACCAACGTCGTGCGCGGTGCATTTGAAGCCTGTCACTTGGGCTACGCGCTCGACGAATCTGCCCAGGGCCAGGGGCTGATGCACGAAGCGCTGAAAGCCGCGATTGCCCATGTGTTCGATGACATGAAACTGCATCGAATCATGGCCAACTACCGGCCTGAAAATGAACGCAGTGCGCGTCTGCTCAAACGGCTGGGGTTTGAGCGCGAGGGTGAGGCGCGGGCCTATCTCAAGATCAATGGCGTGTGGGCGGACCATGTGCTGACGGCGCTGATCAACGGCGCAAGCCACGCCTCATGAGCCTCCACGTATTCGCCATTATCATGCTGGGCGCCGCGCTCCACGCCACCTGGAATGCCGTGGTCAAAGGTGGCGTCGACAAGCTGTTGACCACCTGCCTGATTGCGTCAGTCGCCTCGTTGATCGCGTTGGCGGCCATCCCGTTTCTGACGCTGCCGGCGCCAGAAAGCTGGCCGTTCATCGGCGCGTCGGTGATTCTCCAAGTGCTGTATTTCGTGCTGGTCGCCTCGACATACCGCATTGCCGACATGAGCCAGACCTACCCGATCATGCGCGGCACCGCGCCGTTGGTGGTGGCGACGGTGAGTGTGTTTGTGTTGGCGGAGCCATTGTCGGCATTTGCCTGGCTCGGCATTGCGGTGATCTCTCTGGGCATCTTGAGCATGGCTGTAGCGCCGTTATCAGGACAGCGAAAAGGCTTGATTCTGGCGCTGATCAACGCGGGGGTGATCGCCAGCTACACCCTTATCGACGGCTTGGGCGTGCGCAAGTCCGGCACGCCGGTGGCCTATACACTGTGGATCTTCCTGCTGACCGGCATTCCGCTTGCCGCATGGGCTTTAGCGGCCCGGCGCGGCGTGTTCCGTGACTACGTAAGCCGTAACTGGCGCCTGGGGATCGTCGGCGGTGTGGGCACGATAGCGTCTTATGGTCTGGCGCTTTGGGCCATGACCGCTGCCCCCATCGCCACCGTTTCAGCGCTGCGGGAAACGTCGATCCTGTTCGGCGTGGGGATTTCGGCATGGGTGCTGAAAGAGCATCTGACCCGCGCTCGCATTGTTGCCGCATGTGTCATTGCCGCCGGGGCGATGCTGTTGCGCCTGGGCTGAGCAGGCCAGGGGGCGTGCGCTCAAAAAAACTGCGTATCTGTATTTTGACGCCCTCCTGACCCACTGTTAGTGTCCAGCCTCCACAAGACGGAGTGCCCCCGATGAAATTGGACATCTACCAAGTCGACGCTTTCAGCCAACATCCTTTCGGTGGCAACCCGGCAGCCGTCTGCCCGCTGACCGAGTGGCTGCCCGACGCACAACTGCAAGACATCGCCGCGGAAAACAACCTCTCCGAAACCGCCTATTTCGTGCCCCGTGGCGACTTCTATGAGTTGCGCTGGTTCACCCCGCAAGTCGAAGTGGACCTGTGCGGCCATGCCACGTTGGCAGCGGCGTGGGTGCTGATTCATCAACTGGCGGACGCACCTGAAGTGTTGCGCTTTGCCACCCGCAGCGGCGAGCTTCGCGTGACGCGCAATGGCGACGAACTGGCGATGGATTTCCCGGCTAAACAGCCTCAGCGCTGCGAGCCGCCCAGTGGACTGTTGAGCGCATTAGGGATTGAGCACGCCGAGGTGTTTGCCACCGATGACTACATCGTGCTGGTCGACGATGAGGCTCAAATCGCCGCCCTGACGCCAGACTTCGCGCGCCTCAAGGGCCTGCCCAAACGCGGGATCGCGGTGACGGCCAAAAGCACGCAGTTTGATTTTGTTTCGCGCTGGTTCGGCCCGAACGTGGGCGTCGATGAAGACCCGGTCACCGGCTCCGCACACACCTCGCTGGCACCTTTCTGGGCTGAGCGTTTGGGCAAGTCGCAATTGACTGCTGAACAGGGCGGCAAGCGCCGTGGGCAACTGCGTTGCGAGCTCAAGGGCGACCGCGTGATCATCTCGGGCCATGCGGTGCTCTACCTGCAAGGCGTGATTTACCTGTAAAAAGTACCACCCCAAGGACAACAGATCATTCTCAAAATGAACGGAGTTCAGCGCGTGTTTTTGATTTCCCGCCGTCAACTGTCAGTGATAGCCGCAGCCCTCGCCCTGGCCGGCTGTCACACCCCCGTCAATGAACAGCCGCCGGCACCGGAGTTGGGCTCGGGTTACCGCACCGACCTCACCACCCGCCACGCCGAGCGCCATATGGCCGCCGCCGCCAACCCACTGGCCGCCGAAGCCGGGCGCGAGATGTTGCGCCAAGGCGGTTCGGCAATTGATGCAGCGATTGCCATGCAGGCCGTACTGACGCTGGTGGAGCCGCAGTCTTCCGGCATTGGCGGCGGCGCGTTCATCATGCTGTGGGATGGCAAAAAAGTGCACGCCTATGACGGCCGCGAAACCGCCCCAGCCGGCGCAACTGAGCGCTTGTTCCTAAAAGCGGACGGCACGCCGATGGCGTTTCCCGAGGCGCAGATTGGCGGGCGGTCGGTCGGCACACCGGGGGTATTGCGTGCGCTGGAAATGGCGCACAAGAAGACCGGGCACCTGCAATGGGCCAGGCTGTTTGAACCGGCGATTCGTTTGTCGGAGCAAGGCTTCGCGATTTCGCCGCGCCTGCACGCGTTGATCGCGGCTGACCGTTACATCGCGCAATCCCCCGAAATGGCGGCGTATTTTCTGAATGCCGACGGCACGCCTAAAGCCACCGGCACCCTGTTGAAAAACCCGGCGCTGGCCGCTGTGTTCAAGCGCATCGCCAAGGAAGGACCGGACGCGCTGTATCACGGGCCGATTGCTGATGAGATCGCGCGTAAGGTCCAAGGCAACCGCAATGCGGGCAGCCTGTCACAGGCCGACCTCAAGGCCTACACCGCCAAGGAACGCACGCCGCTGTGCACCGACTACAAGCAGTATCAGGTGTGCGGCATGCCACCGCCGTCGTCGGGTGGGATTGCAATCGCACAGATCCTCGGCACATTGCAGGCAGTGGAAGCCCGCGCCCCACGCCAGGCCATAGCGCCGATGAAACCGATTAAAAGCGCATCGCCCGCAGGGCTTGAACCCACACCCGAAGCCGTGCACCTGCTTGCCGAGGCGGGTCGCCTGGCGTTCGCCGACCGTGGGTTGTACGTGGCCGATGCCGACTTCGTGCCGGTGCCGACCGCTGGCCTCGTCGCCCCAGACTACCTGGCCAAGCGCGCTGCGCTGATCGGCGAACGCAGCATGGGCATCGCCAAACCAGGCCAGCCTGTGGGCATTCAGGTGGCCTACGCGCCGGACCGCTCGCCGTTGCGCATCTCCACCTCGCAAGTGGTGGCGGTGGATGACCTGGGCGGCGCTGTGTCGATGACCACCACGGTGGAAGCGGCATTCGGTTCGCATGTGATGGTCCAGGGCTTTTTGCTCAACAACCAGATGACCGACTTCTCGTTCATCCCTGAAGAAAACGGCCAGCCGGTGGCCAACCGCGTCGAGCCCGGCAAACGCCCACGCTCGGCCATGGCACCGACCTTGGTGTTCGACCGCAAGAGCGGCGAGTTGCTGGCCACCGTGGGCTCACCGGGCGGCTCGCAGATCATTGAGTACGTGAGCAAATCCCTGGTGGCGATGCTCGATTGGAAGCTCGACCCGCAAGCGGCCATCAGCCTGCCCAACTTTGGTAGCCGCAACGGTGCGACCGAGCTGGAAGCAGGGTTGTTCAGCCCTGAGTTGAAACAGGCACTGAGGGACAAGGGCCATGCGTTGAGTGAGATCGATATGACCAGCGGCATCCAGGCCATTGTTCGCACACGCGATGCTCAGGGTAAGGTGTCGCTGAGCGGCGGCGCGGATCCTCGGCGTGAAGGCGAAGCGGTCGGCGACTGACTTTATTGAGCGCAGAGAGCCCCTTGCAACAGGCAAACAATCTCGGCGCCCTCCCCGGCGTCGACCACGGTTTTTGTTCGATCGATGATCCATTGCGGCCGGATGAGGTGTTCATCTGCAAGCAGGTGCACAGTGCGACGGTGATTGAATGGCAGCCTGATCAGGTGGCCAATACCGTTGAGGCCGATGGCGTGCTCACTCGCGCGCACCCGCCAATCTCAGTGATTACCGCTGATTGCTTGCCCATTCTTATTGCCGCGAAAAGTGGTGAAATGGTTGCCGCCGTGCATGGCGGCTGGAGGGGGTTGCAAAGCGGAATTATCGCCAACGCCGTGCAGCAATTTACCGCCGAGGGCATTGCCGTTGACCAGTTGCAGGTCGCTATCGGGCCGTCGATCAAGCCGTGCTGTTACGAGGTGAGCGAAGGGTTTATCGCCCAGTTTCAGGCGGACCAAGGCCACTTGTGGCGTGACGGACAGGCACCGTGGCGCTTCGAGCAGCCGGCGCCACGGCTGGCGCCGCAGATTGCACCGCCGCATGCGCGGCAGACGGGAAGTGCGTGGTTTGATTTGAGTGGATACGGGGTGATGCTGCTGCAAGCGGCGGGAGTTAAGCGTGAGCAGATCGAAGTCAGTGAGATGTGCACTTACTGCACATCACCGTCCTTCGCCAGCTACCGCAGGAGGACGCATCACCCGGAGGAGGCGAAGACGTTGATCTATTCGTGGATTGCTCGCAAAACCTAAAGAGCCTCTGTCCCCTATGGCTGGCAGGCTAACCGGCTTACTGTGGCGAGCGAGCTTGCCACAGTAAGTCGCGCGCCACAAAAGGTAGAGCGCCACAACAATCAGCGGCTTATCTTCAACCCCTTCCGCCCCGCATGCCGCTCCAGCGCCAGCTCAATCAACCGGCTTACCAGCTCGCTGTAACTCATCCCCGCCGCCTGCCACAGCTTGGGGTACATGCTGATGCGAGTGAAGCCAGGCAGTGAGTTGATTTCGTTAATCAGCACTTCGCCGTCGTCGGTGAGAAACACGTCGACCCGCGCCAGCCCGGCGCAACCCAACACCTCAAACGCTTCGATGGCGAGTTGGCGAATACGCTCGCTGGCCTCAACGCTGATATCGGCCGGCACCACCACTTGGGCGGCCTGGTCGTCGATGTATTTACTGTCGTAGGAATAGAAGCCGTTGCTCACCACGATTTCGCCGCAGCCGCTGGCGATGGGGTTGTCGTTGCCGAGCACGGCACATTCAATTTCGCGGCCTTGAACGGCGGATTCCACCAGCACTTTTTCATCAAAACCCAGGGCCAGCTCGACGGCGGCGTGGTACTCGGCGGCGTCGGCGACTTTGCTCACGCCCACCGAGGAACCCTGATTGGCGGGTTTGACGAACATCGGCAAACCGAGTTTGTTCGCCGCAGCCTCAAAGGAGGTGCGCGCCGCGTTGCCACGGGTCAGCGTGATGAACGGGGTGACGGCAATGCCGGCATCGCGCAGCAGGCGTTTGCTGATGTCCTTGTCCATGCACACGGCCGAACCCAGTACGTCGGAGCCGACGAAAGGCAGGTCGGCCATGCGCAGCAGGCCTTGCAGGCAGCCGTCTTCACCGAGGGTGCCGTGGACGATAGGGAAGATTACATCGATGTGTTGCAGCAGGCCCTGGCCCGAGGTTTCCACCACTTGCTGGCTGGCCTTGCCCGGCACCACCGCCAGTTCGCGGTTGGACTGGTTGAGGGCGATCAGCGCCGGGTTTTCCTGGTTGATCAGGAAGTTCGAGGTGTCGTTGAGGTGCCAGTGGCCGGCCTTGTCGATGCCGATTAGCACGGGCTCGAAGCGCGAACGGTCCAGCGCATCGACAATATTGCGCGCCGATTGCAGCGAGACTTCGTGCTCGGCCGAACGGCCACCAAAAATAATACCTACCCGCACCTTGCTCATGACTCGGCCTCACTATTGAAAGTAAGGCTTCTTACCATGAGCGGTCAGCGATTCGCTACCAGATGTGCGCCAAACAACAGGTAGCAGCCACCGGCAAACCGGTCGAGCCACTTGCGTGAACGGCTGTAAAGATTGGCCATGCGCTCGCTGGAAAACACCAGGGCTACGCTGGTGTACCAGCTGAACGACAAGGTGGTCATGGTGATGACCGCCAGCGCCAACAACGTTGGCGACGGTGACGGCGGCATGGTCGAGGCGAAGGCCGTGGCAACGAACAGTGCGGCCTTGGGGTTGGACAAGTTGCCCAGCAAACCGAAGCGCCAGGCAGAGAACAGCGAGCGCTGGGGCTCGTCAGGCAATGCGGCTTGATTGATAGGAGCCGAACGCTTGAACAGTTTCAGCCCCAGGTAGATCAGGT
Source organism: Pseudomonas sp. ArH3a (assembly GCF_022648765.1). Classification (NCBI taxonomy): domain Bacteria; kingdom Pseudomonadati; phylum Pseudomonadota; class Gammaproteobacteria; order Pseudomonadales; family Pseudomonadaceae; genus Pseudomonas; species Pseudomonas sp. ArH3a. The sequence goes on along the minus strand of NZ_CP080330.1, from coordinate 1,093,981 downwards.
AGCAGCCGCCGATGATCTTGAAGGCCAGATAGAGCATGGGCGCAGCGGTGAACAGCGACTTGATGCCCAAGCCGCCTGCCAGCCCCCATATCACCGTGCCCGTGGCCACCCCGGCGGACGCCACCACGCCATGACGACGCGAGCAACTCGCCGCCAGTTGGGCAGTGTTGAAGAAGTTCGGCCCCGGCGTCACCACCGCGACAGCCCAAAGCAGCCCCAGCGACAGCAACGGTGCTGCGTACGGCAAGTCGGAGAACAGCATGGGGCGTCCCTCTTCGTCAGTGGTTAAACCTATTCGGCCGCCGGCTCAGGCGTGTGCACCAACAAGTCGCCAGGCTGGCACTCCAGGTAGGCACATATAGCATCCAACGTGCCCAGCCGTATGCCCTTGACCTTGCCTTGTTTGAGCAACGACAGGTTCTGTTCGGTAATCCCTATGGCGGCCGCCAGGTCTTTGGATTTGACCTTGCGCCGGGCAAGCATAACGTCCAGTTCAATCACAATGGGCATTTCGATCTCAAACAAAAGTACGGTTTTCAGAATCCACTTCACTGGCCTGCCACAGGATACGCGCGATTACCGCGATACAGGCAGCGAGAAACAACGCGACGAAGCTTGGCGCGGTGACACTCAGCGTAATCAATCGCTGGCCGACCGGCTCATTCATCGTGACCCAGACACTGAGCAACGGCTCGCATAAAAAGTCCAGCAGCACCCATATCGCCACTGCTCGCCCAACTTTGCCAAGGTGCTGCGCCGCGGCACTGGAGAAGTACTCACCCCGAGCGTAATTGCGAAACAGTTGGCGCAGATGGTTCAAGCCTGACGCCAACGCCATCAATGGGATGGTGGAAAGCACAATGCCACCCGCCGTCTGCCACCACGGGAACAGCGCAACTTTAGCGGCGTGCGCCTCGATCAGACGGTCAGTCAAGGCAAAGCCAAACCCCAGGCCATCGGCGGAGGAACCCAGCACCGGAAACAGCCACACGGCAGTGTTAAGCACCAGCATAACGACAAGCAGCAAAAGGGTAAGCAGCGACATGCGCTGACTGAGCTGGGCCAGACGTTGGGTATTCATAAACAACCTCGGTGAGTGAGTGAGCGCACAAAATAATAGATTAATTATCGTAAAACAATCATTTTTTAACGCAAAGCAATGCGATCATTACAAGAAGCCTCATCCAGATCACGCACAATCGTACAAGACCTCGGCAGACAACCCGCGCCAGACTGGGTTAACGTGTTTCCACCTCTACTTGTGACCAGTCACCATGGGCCAACCCACTTCTACCCTCGATTGGCTGCACCGCGCCCCGCACGCCAGCGGCCTGGACCGTATCGAAGCGTACTTTGCAGGCTTTGCGTTCGACCCGCATCGCCACGACACCTACGCCATCGGGCGCACGCTGTTCGGCGTGCAGAGTTATCACTACCGCGGCAGCATGACCCACAGCTTGCCCGGTACGACCATGGTGATTCACCCCGATGAATGCCATGACGGCCGCGCCAGCAGTGTAGAAGGCTTCAAGTACCGCATGATTTATGTGGAGCCGGCGCTAATCCAACAGATTCTTGGCGGCAGGCCGTTACCGTTTATCCACAACGGATTATCAACCGACCCGCGACTGTTCCGCGCCAGCGAAGTATTGCTGCAAAGCCTGGATTGCCCGATTGACCCGATGCAGGAACAGGACGCTCTGTACGACCTGGCCCAGGCGCTGAGCGCTGCATCGGGGGTGATCATCAGCCGTAAATCTTTCGATTACGTCGCCGCCGAGCGCGCCCGGGAATTTATCCACAGCGCCTTGGGCCGCAGCATCACCCTGGATGAAATGGCCGACCATTGCGGCCGTGATCGCTGGGCGTTATCGCGGGATTTTCGCTTGTTGTTCGGCACCAGCCCCTATCGCTACCTGACCATGCGGCGGCTGGACCTGGTGCGCAGCTTGCTCGTCCAAGGCCAATCGTTGGTGGATGCGGCATTGACCGCCGGCTTCACCGACCAGAGCCACATGACACGGCAATTTCGCAGCACCTACGGCATGCCGCCGTCGCGTTGGGTGAAGATGCTCGGGCGCTGAGCCTTTGGCTTGAAATGCAGTCAATGTGGGAGCTGGCTTGCCTGCGATAGCGGCGCGTCAGTCAACACATGTGTTGCTGAGCCGGCGTTATCGCAGGCAAGCCAGCTCCCACATTTTATCTATGTTGTTTCCAATATCGCGTGCGGCTCGGGCGAGCGTTGCTTGAGGCGCAACGCCAACACCGTGCCCACCAACGCAAATCACGCCGTTCGACCCCACCGACACCCGCACCGCCAGGCCCAACGCCCCGCCGATCTGCTGCCTGGCAGACGTACGCGGGTAAGGCTTACAGCTGACGCCCAACAATGGGCTCGCCGATGCTGAGGAAATTGCCGCCGGCGATATGGTGCAAGGTGCGTAACTCATCATGCCCTTCAAAGTGCCAGTGCCCTTCGCTGAACACGCGCTCGTCGGCATAGGCGGCCACGACTTCGCCGAGGAATAAATCGTAGGCCTGTTGGTTGTGGGGCTCGGGCAGCAGGCGGCATTCCAGCCAGGCGACACAACCTTCCAGCAGCGGCGCTTCGGTGTGTTCACCGTTGAACGTCTGCAGGCCGTAGGCGGCGAATTTGTCGGTGTCTGAGCCCGTGGTGTTGCCGACGGTCTGCACCAGATCGGCCTGGGCCACACAAGGCACTTGGAGCACGAAGGTGCCGGCGCCTTCCAGCAGTTGGCGGGTCCAGGTGGCCTTGTCCAGCACCACGGCGACTTTCGGCGGTTCAAAATCCAGCGGCATCGCCCAGGCAGCGGCCATGATATTGCGCTTGCCGTCGTGGGCCGCGCTCACCAACACGGTCGGCCCGTGATTGAGCAAGCGGTAAGCCTTGGACAACGGAACGGGGAGAAGGTGGGTAGGGCTCATGGAGGGGCGGCTCTTCAAGCAAGAAAAAACCTACGATACCTCAAGCGCAAGTCCCACGGGTTAGGTCGACAGCTGATTTGCGAATTGTCCTACCGCACTGACCACCTTTTTTGCACCGTCCTGGATCTCGACAATCACCGTGCCCGCCTCGGCCGCCAGCGCTAAACCTTGCTCGGCCTGCTCGCGGCCTTCAGTCATCAAGGACACCGCATCGCGGGCCATGTCCTGGTTCTGACGCACCACACCGACGATTTCCTCGGTGGCCTTGCTGGTACGCGAGGCCAATTGACGAACTTCATCAGCCACCACCGCAAAGCCACGGCCCTGCTCACCGGCACGTGCTGCTTCGATGGCCGCATTGAGTGCCAGCAGGTTGGTTTGCTCGGCGATGCCGCTGATGGTCTTGACGATGGTGCCGATCACTTGGGACTGCGCGTTCAGCGCCTCGATGCCATCACCGGCCTGTTGCATGTGCTTGGCCAGATCACGCATCACATCCACCGCCTGGGTCACGACGGTGCTGCCGCGCTGGGCACTGTCGTCGGTTTGCAGCGAGGTGCTGTAGGCGATGTTGGCGGCCTCGGCCACCGCTTGCTCTTGATTGACTTGATCGGTGATCACCGTGGCGAACTTGACCACTTTGTACAACCGTTCATTGGCATCCAGCACCGGGTTGTAGGTCGCCTCCAGCCACACCACACGGCCATGGCTGTCGACCCGTTTGAAGCGCGCGGCAACAAACTCACCGGCATTCAAACGTTTCCAGAAGTGCTGATACTCCGGGCTGTTGTATTCCTGTGGCTCGCAGAACATACGGTGATGTTTGCCCTGGATTTGCGCCAGGCTGTAACCCATGCCGCTCAGGAACCGGTCATTGGCGGTCAGCACATGCCCGCCGAGGTCGAACTCGATGACCGCGGTGGAACGCACCAGCGCGGTGATCAGGTTTTCGTGCTCGCGCGACGCCTCGATGGTGCGAGTGAGGTCGCTGGAATAAATCGAAAAATGTTTGATGCACCCGTCCGAGTTGCGCACCGGCTGCAGGATCGAACGCAGCCACGCTTCCTTGCCGTTGCCACGCATCAGGCGCACGGTGCCGGCGAAGTGTTCGCCCCGCACCAGGGCATTCTTGAAGCGCCGCTGGAATTCGTCCTGACGCAGATATGCGGGCACCAGCTCATCAATGTGGCGCCCCAGTATGTTTGTAGCCTGGTACGACAGTTCTTGCAGGAAGTTGGCGTTCGCCCACTCCACCCGGCCTTCGGCGTCCAGCGTCAGGCACAGCATTTCGCTTTCCAGGCTCTCCTTGACCTGCTGCAAGCTGGACAACTCTTCACGAAGAGCCGACAGCTCCTGCTTCAAACGGGTGTTGAACATGGGGCACCGATGGTCATATTGGGAGAGGATTCTCACCTGCATCGGCGCTGCCGGCGTTTTCTGAAGCGCTTTTTTGCGCCGCCCCCAACTGTTTTTTGGCCCGATCAACCACCGTTGTTTCGGCAGATGCCCATCACTTGATACTCAAGGGTATTGAGCTTGCCGCTGGAGTCTTCATAGGTCATGCGCGACGGCACCGGGTTGCACGAGCGGATCGGCGGTGTGACGTTGACCACGTTGGCAATGTCCAGCTTCATGCCATAGCGGTAGGCCTGTACCTCGGGCATCGGTTTGCCCTTTTTCTCGGCGTAGGCCGCCATGGCTTTTTCATTGCGCTCCATCATCAGGGCAAAGGTGCGATCACCCCCGCCTTCGGCCAACGCGCCAAATGACAAGACTGCCGTTAATACACCCAAGCCAATTTTATAAGCGTTCATAACAGGTTCCTCGATTGAAAAGTTCAGTAACGAGACTAATCAACCAACCCTGTCGCCATGTTCACTGAAACATTACTTATCTGTTAGGTGGTCGCGAGCTGCCAGAATTGTAATGTTCACGCAACGAGTTCGTTATCTGCGGTTTGCAACTATCAGCCTGGGCCAAATCAATAAGAACGCCCGATCCTATAAAAAGCTGAAAACTGCCGACACCCAGGAGCGAAACATGAGTATTGCTTACTACACCCTACCCTTTTCACTGATTGCCGCACTGCCTCTGGCCGCCGTGGCCGTGGAAGACAAACCCGAAGGTTTTATCGAAGGCAGCAGCGTGAGCGTGCTGGCGCGCAATTTTTACTTCAACCGTGATGACCGCAAGGGCCAGTCCAGCCCCACCGGCAATGGCTATTCCGAAGCCTGGGCGCAGGGCTTGATCGGCAAATTCGAATCGGGTTTTACCCAAGGTACCGTGGGGTTCGGCCTGGATGCGTTTGCCATGTATGGCCTGAAACTTGACTCGGGCACCGGCCGCAGCGGCGGTAAGGGCTCGTTCGGCGTGTTGCCGGTGGACAGCGACAACCGCCCCGAAAGCAGCTACAGCAAATTCGGCGGCGCGGCGAAATTACGCGTGCTGGACACCGTCATCAAGGCCGGCGACGTATTCCCCGCCACCCCCGTGGTGGCAGCCGGCGACTCGCGCTTGTTGCCGGAAAGCTTTCGCGGCGTCACCGCGCAAAATACCAGCCTTGAGGGCCTGAGCCTGCAAGGCGGACGCCTGAGCGGCATGAGCCAACCCAGTGAAAGTGGCATGAACAAAGGCTTTGCGACCTTCTATGCGGGCAAGGTCGACTCGCCGTGGATCGGCTATCTAGGCGGTGAATATGCCGTCAATAAACACCTTACAGTCAGCCTGTACAGCAGCCGTTTGAAGGACGCGTGGGACCAATACTACTTCGGCAGCGCCGCCAATTACCCGTTGACCGACGACGTCTCATTGTTCGGCGACTTCAACTATTACAAGGCCGTGGACGAAGGCAAAAAACGGCTGGGTGAGTTCGACAACAACATCTGGAGCGCCAGGCTTGGGGTAAAGGTCGGCGCCCACAGCGTGGCCGTGTCGCACCAGCGCAACAACGGCGATGACGACTTCGATTACTTGCGCCAATCGGACTCGATCTTCCTCAACAACTCGATCCAGTACAGCGACTTCAACTCGCCCAAGGAGCGCTCGTGGATGGCCCGTTACGACCTGGACATGCAGGCGTTCGGCATTCCCGGCCTATCATTCATGACCCGCTACGCCAAAGGCTCCGGCGCCGATTACAGCAACGCCAACTCGGTGTATATGCGCCGCGATTCGGCGGGCAACCCGCTGACGGACCAACGCCGCTGGGAACGCAACGTCGAGGCCAAGTACGTGGTGCAAAGTGGCAGCCTGAAGGATTTGTCGTTGCGCTTGCGCCAAGCCACCGTGCGCTCCAGTACTTTCGAGTCGGACTTGGAGGAAGTGCGCTTGATTGCCGAATACCCACTGGTGGCACTCTGAATAATCACCACGGTGAGTGCTTACATTCGTTCGCCCTTAACTAACATTTGCTCACAAATGCACAAGTAACAAGACTGTAATATTAGCCTCAGCTTCCCGTTAAGTTGAACGCCTATACTCGCGTCAACTTATGTGCACCGAGCAACATTCGTCTCTGAAGCTTTTTTGGAGCTCCTTTGGAAAGAGATGAATTTTTAACGCCCCTCGGGGCGTTTTTTTTTGCGCACCGGCACTGCGTTGCGACCGATGGTCGCAGTTGACCCTGAAGCTACTTCACCGTTCAGACTTTCCCTACTCCCAAAGCACCCGATTCCATAAGGAAATGGAGCCCTTCTTTCACCTAAAAAAGGTAAATACCCCATGCGTATCCTTGTCGTTGAGGACGAGCAAAAAACCGCCGACTACCTGCAGCAAGGCCTGAACGAAAGTGGCTATGTGGTCGACTGCGCGTCCAATGGCATCGATGGCTTGCACCTGGCAGGGCAGCACGCCTATGAGCTGGTCATTCTCGACGTCAACCTGCCGGGCAAGGATGGCTGGGAAGTGCTGGAGCAATTGCGCCGCAACGGCAGCCAACGCGTGATGATGCTGACTGCCCGTGGCCGGCTCGCCGACAAGATCAAGGGCCTGGACATGGGCGCCGATGATTACCTGGTCAAACCCTTCGAGTTTCCCGAATTGCTCGCGCGGGTGCGCACCCTGTTGCGGCGCAGCGAGCATATCCCACAGCCGGACGTGTTCCGTGTGCTGGACCTGGAACTGGACCCGCGTCGCCATCGCGCGTACCGCGGCAGTCGGCGTATCGACCTGACCACCAAGGAGTTCGCGCTGCTGCAGGTGCTGATGCGCCAGACCGGCGAAGTGCTGACCCGCACGCAGATTATTTCGCTGGTGTGGGACATGAACTTCGACTGCGACACCAACGTGGTGGAGGTTTCCATCAGCCGCCTGCGCGCCAAGGTGGATGACCAGAGTGAGGTCAAGCTGATCCACACCATTCGCGGTGTGGGTTATGTGCTGGAGGCACGGCAATGAAAGTCAGCAGTTTGTCGATGCGCCTGGGGCTGACGGTCAGCCTGATGGGCGCAGGCCTGGTGCTGTTGCTGGCAACCCTGGCGTACCTGGCCCTGACCCACGAGCTGGAAAAACTGGCGCGCAAAGGCCTGGAAAGCAAGATGGAACAGATCCAGCACAGCCTGTCACAGGGCCTCAACGCCAGCGGCATCCGCGCCCGCCCGCACTCGCTGATGGACCTGGTGATCGGCCATGACAATTTCTACCTGACCATTGTCGGCACGGCCCCCGATAACAGCGTGTTACTGAGCGCCGGCGCCAAGCCTCAGGAACCGTTGCTGACCGACTTCACGCCGCGTGAAACTCTCGGTTACCTCAACTGGGCCGACAGCGATGGCAACCAAGTACTCAGCGCTTCCAGCCTAATGCGCCTGGCCAGCGGCGAACGCGTGCGCGTTTTGCTGTCCCTGGACCGCAGGGACGACCAGGCACTGCTCAGTGCCTACCTGCGCGCCACGGTGATCGCGTTGCCGATGCTCTTGATATTGATCGGCATGGGCGCCTGGTGGCTGGTGCAGCGCGGGCTGGCGCCGCTGAAGCAGTTCAGCCGAGTGGCGGCCAAAGTCACCACGCAGGACCTGACCCATCGCCTGTCCGTCGACAACCTGCCGCACGAACTGGGCGAGCTGGCGCAAGGCTTCAACGTGATGCTCGACCGCCTGGACGCCGGGGTGCAGCAGCTGTCGCAATTCTCCGATGACCTCGCCCACGAACTGCGCGCGCCGCTGACCAACCTGATGGGCAAGGCCCAGGTGACGCTGTCGCGCGAACGCCCGCCGGAGGCCTACAAAGCGGTGCTGGAATCCAACACCGAAGAGCTGGAGCGCCTGGCGCGTATCGTTTCCGACATGTTGTTTCTGGCCCAAGTCAGCCACCCGGCGGCGCGAGCTTCGTTTACTGCCGTGTCGCTGACGGCTGAGGCAAACCGGGTGATGGACTTGTTCGCCCTGAGTGCCGAAGACAAACAGCTGACCCTGACCCTCAGCGGCGAGGCCCAAGTACACGGCGATCGCCTGATGATTCAACGTGCCCTCTCCAACCTGCTGTCCAACGCCATCCGCCATAGCCCATCGGGCGCGCATATTTCGTTGCTGGTGGAGGCTTACGACAACAACGTTTCGTTGTCCGTCAGCAACCCAGGCTCGGGGATCGAAGCGCAACACCTGCCGTACCTGTTCGAGCGTTTTTACCGTGTCGACAGCAGCCGCGCACGCACTGAGGGCGGCACCGGCCTGGGCCTGGCGATCGTACGGTCGATCATGACCCTGCACCAAGGGCAGGCTGATGTGCGCAGCCTGCCCGGTGGCTTTACCTTGTTCCGCCTGGTGTTTCCTCAAGTCTAAGCCGCCTCTAGGCTGAGCCTGATCGGTGTGGCAAGCGCACCTGTTGTGGCGAGCGGGCTTGCCACAACAGCCCCGCTCGCCACAGCAAGTCCATTCAACACAGCAAGCCCGCTCACCAGCTACTCGTCATTCCTCCTTGCGATGCGCCCACTGATACAACGCCGGCAGCACCAGCAAGGTCAGCAACGTGGAAGAAATAATCCCGCCAATCACCACCGTCGCCAACGGGCGCTGCACCTCGGCGCCGGTGCCGGTGGCCAGGGCCATTGGGATAAACCCCAGGGACGCCACCAGCGCCGTCATCAGTACCGGGCGCAAACGGGTGAGCGCGCCTTCGTTGATCGCCACCGACAATGAGCGCCCTTCCTCGCGCAGGTTGCGGATGAAGGCAATCATCACCAGCCCGTTCAACACCGCCACACCCGACAACGCGATAAAGCCCACCCCCGCCGAGATCGACAATGGAATATCGCGCAACCACAGCGCCATGATCCCACCGGTCAACGCGAACGGAATCCCGGTAAACACCAGCAGCCCGTCCTTGAGGTTGTTGAACATCATAAACAGCAGCCCGAACACCAGCAGCAACGCCACCGGCACCACGATGCGCAAACGTTCGGAGGCTTCCTTCAACTGTTCGAACTGGCCGCCCCATGTCGTCCAGTAACCCGCCGGCACCTTCACCTGGCTGCTGATGGCCGTCTCGGCCTCATCAACAAACGAACCGATATCCCGCCCGCGCACGTTGGCGCTGACGATCACCAGACGCTTGCCATTCTCGCGACTGATCTGGTTCGGCCCGAGTACCAAATCCAAACTGGCAACCTGGGACAAGGCGATAAAACCCAACTGCCCCGACGCGTTACTGGCCAGCGCCGGTACCGGGATCAACAGCCGTGATAGCCCGTCGATATCGGTACGCAACGCGTCGGACAAACGCACAACCATGTCGAAGCGGCGGTCACCTTCGTACAACGTACCGGCCTGGCGCCCACCGACAGCGACGGCAATGGTGTCCTGCACATCGCCCACATTCAGGCCGAAACGCGCGGCCTTGTCGCGGTCAATATTGATCGTCAGTACCGGCAGCCCGGAAGTCTGTTCCACCTTCACTTCCGAGGCGCCCTCAAGCTTTTGCAGGGTCTCGGCGATTTCCCCGGCGGTCTTGTTGAGCACCGCCATGTCGTCGCCAAACACCTTCACCGCCACATCACTGCGCACCCCAGAAATCAGCTCGTTGAAACGCAGTTGGATCGGTTGCGACAGTTCATACGCACTGCCCGGCACAATCGCACTGGCGCGCTGGATATCTTCGATCAGCGCTTCACGAGATTTCTTCGGGTCCGGCCATTGGTCCTTCGGCTTGAGCATCACATAGCTGTCGGAAATATTCGGCGGCATAGGGTCGGAAGCGATTTCCGCGGTGCCGGTACGCGCGAAGACCCGTTCGATTTCCGGCACCTGAGCCATCAAGGTTTTTTCCAGCTGCTGCTGCATCTGCACCGATTGCGTCAGGCTGGTGCCCGGCACACGCAAGGCTTGCTGGGCGAAGTCACCTTCACTGAGGCTGGGGATAAATTCGCTGCCCATGCGGCTGGCCACCACGCCCGAGGCGACGATGGTCAGCACCGCCAAGCCAAACACCAGAGGGCGGCGCGCCATCACCCAATCCAGCACCGGCGCATAGACCCGACGTGCCGTGCGCATCACCAGGTTTTCTTCTTCCTTGACCTTGCCAGTGACGAACAGCGCGATCGCGGCTGGCACGAACGTCACCGACAGAATCATCGCGCCGAGCAGGGCAATCACCACGGTAAAGGCCATGGGGTGGAACATCTTCCCAGCCACACCCGTGAGGGCGAAGATCGGCAGGTACACCACCATGATGATCAGTTGCCCGTAGATCAAAGCCCGTCGAGCCTCCTTGGCGGCCGCGAACACTTCGTGCAGGCGTTCGCTGCGGGTCAGCAGGCGGCCATGGCGCTGCTGCGCATGGGCCAGTCGGCGGATGGCGTTTTCGACGATCACCACCGCGCCGTCGACAATAATGCCGAAGTCCAGCGCGCCAAGGCTCATCAGGTTGGCGCTGACTTTGTTGGTGAACATTCCGGTAAACGTGAACAGCATCGCCAGCGGGATCACCATCGCAGTGATCAACGCCGCGCGGATGTTGCCCAGGAACAGGAACAGCACGGCGACGACCAGCAGCGCACCTTCGAAGAGGTTTTTCTTCACGGTGGCGATGGCTTTTTCCACCAGGTTGGTGCGGTCGTAGACGGTGACGGCCACCACGCCTTGGGGCAGCGAACGGTTGATCTCTTCCAGTTTTTTCGCCACCGCCTGGGACACGGTACGGCTGTTTTCACCGATCAACATAAACACCGTGCCCAGCACCACTTCACGGCCATTTTCCGTGGCGGCACCGGTACGCAGCTCACGACCGATTTCGACGTGCGCCACATTGCGCACGCGAATCGGCGTGCCATCCGAGGTGGTGATGACGATATTGGCGATGTCATCGATGGACGCCACTTGCCCCGGAGCGCGGATCAACAGTTGCTCGCCGCTGCGCTCGATGTAACCGGCGCCGACGTTGGCGTTATTACGCTCCAGCGAAGTGACCAAATCGGTCAACGTCAGGTTGTAGGCCGCCAGACGCTTGGGGTCCGGGGCGATCTGGTATTCCTTGGCAAAGCCGCCGATGGTGTTGATCTCGGCCACGCCCGGCACATTGCGCAGTTGCGGCTTGATGATCCAATCCTGGATCACCCGCAGGTCGGTCGGTGTGTAAGGCGTACCGTCTTCTTTGAGTGCACCGTCTTCGGCTTCGACGGTCCATAGGAAAATCTCCCCGAGACCGGTGGAAATCGGCCCCATCGCGGTTTCGATGCCGGTGGGCAATTGTTCGCGGGCCACTTGCAGGCGCTCGTTGACCAATTGGCGGGCAAAGAACAGGTCGGTGCCGTCTTTGAAGATCACCGTGACCTGGGACAAGCCGGAGCGCGACAACGAGCGCGTCTGCTGCAAACCCGGCAAGCCGGCCATGGCGGTTTCAATCGGAAAGGTGATGCGCTGTTCGGTCTCCAGCGGCGAAAACCCGGCCGCCGCCGAGTTGATCTGCACCTGCACATTGGTGATGTCGGGCACTGCGTCGATGGGCAACTTCTGATAGCTGGCGATGCCGACACCGGCCATCAACAGCACCGCCAGCAGCACGATGATGCGCTGTTCGATGGCGAATTGGATAAGGCGCTCAAACATGGGAAATCACTCGCAGGATCAATGGGCGTGCTCGGCCGAGCCTTTACCCAGTTCGGACTTGAGGATGAAGCTGCCTTCGGTCGCCACTTGCGCCCCGACGTCGAGGCCTTTGCGTACTTCGACATAGCCGTTTTCACTCACGCCCAGTTCGAGGTGGCGGGTGATGAAACCGTCCGCAGTGCGCACAAACACCGAAGGTTTGTCCTCGACGGTCTGGATCGCGGTTTGCGGCACGGTGACCTTGGCCTGGTAGGTGTCGGTGGCCAATTGCACGGTGACAAACAGCCCGGGGCGCCAGGCGTCGTCGGGGTTGGGCACGGTCACGCGCACGGTGGCGGTACGCGTCTGCTCGCCGAGCAGGTTGCCGACGTAGGCCACGGTGCCTTGTACTTCAGTGCCCATTTCCGTGGAGGTGACTTTCACCGGTTTACCGACGCGCACCTTGTTCAAGTCCTTGGGAAACACGCCGAAGGTGACCCACACCTGGGACAAATCCGAGAGCGTGAAGGCATTGCTGGTTTCGCCCACCACCTCACCGACGCCCAGGTGTTTTTCCACCACCACACCGGCGAATGGCGCACGCAGCTCATAGCGATTGCCGCCCGCCAGAACGGCACTGCCGCTGAGCGCCGTCATCTTCTGACGAGCGTTGTTCAAGGCGATTTCAGCTTCCTGCAAGGTCTGGCGCGCCAGCAGGTAATCTTGCTCGGCGGAGATCTCGTCCTTCCACAGTTGGCGCTCGCGCTGGAAAGTGGTGCGTGCCAGTTCGACACGACGCTCACTGGCCGCCAGCTCGCTGCGTTGATCAGAAATCTGCTGGCTGGAGATCACCGCCAATAGTTCGCCTTTCTTCACCGACTGGCCGAGGTTGACCTTGACCTCCTCCACCACACCGGCCGCACGCGGGACGATGTGCGAGGTACGGTCCTCGTCAAAACGCACTTCGCCCGGCAGCGTCAGCAGGGTGCTGATCGCGCGGGGTTGGGACTGGGCGAGTTGGATACCGGCAGCCTGGATCTGCTGCTCAGTGAGTTCGAGTTTGCCTTCTTCTTCCTCTTCGGCATGGGCAAAACCAGACAGCATCAGGCCCAGGGCGACGGCAAGCGCCACACCGTGTTTATGCTTCATAAAAGACTCCAGAAAAAATCAAAACCGGGCGAGGTCGCCGTAAATCCGTTCGATGCGTACCCAGGCGTCAGTCGCCTGGGCGGTCGCCGTGAGGTATTGGGTGCGGGCTGCGATCAAGGTGCGCTGGGCGTCGAGCACGTCGAGGAAGTTGAACTTGCCCATCTCGAAGCCACGAGTGGCGCTGTCCACCGCGCTTTGGGCGGCGGGCAGGATTTGTTGGTTGAACGTGCGCACTTCAGTGTTGGCGGTTTGCCACAGGTCCAGGGCCTGACGGGTTTCGGTGCGCAGGCGCAGCTCAACGGCATTGCGCAGGTCGCGGGCCTGATCGGCGCGGCGGCTGGCGGCGAGCACGTTGCCCTGGTTGCGGTTGAACAGCGGGATCGGCATCGACACGCCCACCAGGTTCACCCGCTCACGCACGCTGGCGTCGTACTGGCTGCCGATCGACACATCGAGGTCAGGAATGCGCTGGGCTTTTTCCAGGCCCACGCTGGCTTCGCTCTGGATAATCTGCATGTCGGCCAGGCGCAGTTCGGTGGTTTGCTCAAGTCGCGCCAGCAATTGTGCGGAGGCCGGCAAGGGCGGTGCGGATTGGCTTTGAGTGGCCACGGCCTGGAAGTCGGGGGTGGCGCTGCCGGTGCTGGCGGCAAGGCGGCGATAGGCATCGCTCAGGCCGACCTGCGCGCGGTTCAACTCCAGGCGGATCTCCGACAGCTGCACCTGCGCGCGCGTGGCTTCCACCGGCGATGACTTGCCGGCGGTGACGCGGCCCTTGGCGACCACTAGGCCGCGCTCGGCAAGCGCCATCGAGCGTTGCGCCAGGTCGAGGCGTTCCTGGGCTCGCAGCGCGCCGTAATAGCTGTCGATCACATCGGCGCGCAGGCCATTGCGACGCTGCTCAAGGGTCAGCGCGGCGGCATCCTGGGCACGTGTCGCCACGTCAATCCGCGCACCGCGCTTGCCGCCCAGTTCCAGGGTTTGGCTGAGTTTAATCGTGGTGGTGCGCGTGTTGCGGCGCGTGTCTTCGGCATCCCATGAGGCTACCGGGTTGGGGATCAAGCCAGCCTGTTGGCGACCGCCTTGGGCAATCTCGATTTCCCATTGCGCGGCAGCCAGGTCGGGGTTGTTGGCGAAGGCAGCTTGCAGGGCTGCATCAAGCGTGAGGGTTTGCGCCTGAGCAGCACTGGCTGCCACCCACAACGCAGTCGCCCCTAACAGTGTTCTAACGGCCAACAGTGTTCTAACGGAAAGTGCCATAACGAGAGTTCCAGGCCCAGAAAGTCGCTGAGGTTTCCCAGCGAGGGCAATGTAACTTTCGGTACTTATCAGGGCGGTGGGCGGAACATTACAAATCTGTTAGCCGGGATCAGGCATGCACGTCGTCATGTTCATCGTGCTCAAACCCCTCGCCTTCCACCTGCAACGTGACGTGGGAAATATCGAATTGTTCGTGCAGCAACTCCGTCACCAGCGTGAGGATTTGTTGTTCGGTGCCCAGCGCCGAGTCCGCCACCAAGTGCGCACTCAGCACATTCTTGCCACTGGTCAGGGCCCAGATATGCAGGTCGTGCACGTCCTTGACCCCAGGCACGTTGCGGATGCCCTGCTCGACCTGATCAATATCAATGCCGTCGGGCACGCCTTGCAGCAGCACGTTCATGCTTTCCTTCAGCAAGATCCAGGTGCGTGGTAATACCCAGAAACCAATCCCTGCCGCCACCAAGGAATCGACCCAGCCCCAACCGGTGAGCATGATCACCAGCGCCGCGATGATCACGCCAATGGAGCCGAGCATGTCGCTCCACACTTCCAGGTAGGCGCCTTTGACGTTGAGACTTTCGCCGCTGCCGGCACTGAGCAGGCGCATCGAAATCAAGTTGATGATCAGCCCCAACACCGCGATCACCAGCATGCCGGTGGACTGGATTTCAGGCGGCGCCTGCAGCCGTTGATAGGCCTCATACAGAATGTAAAAGGCCACGGCAAACAGCAGCAGCGCATTGAACGACGCCGCCAGAATTTCGAAACGCGCATACCCGAAGGTGCGCTTACGGTCAGCGGCGCGCTTGGCCATCTGGATGGCAACCAGGGAAATCGCCATCGCCAGGGTGTCCGTCATCATGTGGGCCGCGTCGGACAACAGCGCCAGGCTGCCGGTGACGAAGGCGCCGATGACCTCGGCGATCATAAAACTCCCGGTTAAGCCGAGCGCCATCCACAACTTGCGTTCGTGACCTGCGCGTACCTGGGCGTGATTGTGTCCGGCGCTCATGTGATGTCCTCGTCATAACGGAATGGGCTGATCATAGGGCCATAAAACCATAGCACCGGCACGCCTTGCGAAATTGTCATTCAGCTGTCAGCCAAGCGTTAACCAGGCTCGCACCAAAACTGCGCAATAGCGCTGTGGCACGGTTCTATCAGGTATGCTTTTCGGACAGGAAACAAAAAGAAACAAATTAGCCAACCTGTTCGATAAGGAGCCCCGTTTTGGAGTTATCGACTGCCGCGTGGATGGTTCACGACACCCGCCTTATGTTCTGCGTGCTGCTGGCGATCGTCAGCATCATTGTGTTGATCAGCGCGACCAAGCTGCCGCCGTTCCTGTCGATTCTGATCGGTACGTTTATCGCCGGTGTCGGCGCCGGGTTGCCCCCGGAAGAAGTCGCCAAAGCCTTCAGCAAAGGCGCCGGGGCGATCCTCGGTGAAGCCGGGATCATCATCGCCCTGGGCTCGATGCTCGGTGCGTTGATGGCCGAATCCGGCGCGGCCGACCGCATTGCCACCACCCTGCTCGGGCTGGGCAAAGGCAAGTCGCTGCCCTGGGTAATGGCGCTGGTCGCCATGGTGATCGGCCTGCCGCTGTTCTTCGAAGTCGGCTTGGTGATGATGGTGCCGATCATCTTCGTGATGGCCAAACGCTCGAACCAACCACTGCTGAAAATCGCGATCCCGGCGCTGGCCGGCATGACCACCCTGCACGCCCTGATGCCACCGCATCCGGGCCCGCTGATTGCGGTGAGCGCGCTGCACGCCGACCTGGGCCTGACTATGCTGCTGGGCTTTTGCCTGGCGGTGCCGGCGGTGATTCTCGCGGGCCCGCTCTACGGCAACTGGCTGTCCAAACGCCTGCACGTGGATGAACCGGCCGACATCGGCGCGCTGTTCAGCGCACCGCCCAAGGCGCCACGCCAGCCGAGTTTCGGGGTGTCGTTGCTGATCATCTTGCTGCCGGTGATTCTGATGCTCGGCAGCACCTTGGCCAAGGTTGCGATGTCGCCGGAAAACCCGGTGGCATTGACCTTGAAATTCCTCGGTGAGCCGCTGATCGCACTTGGCCTGGCCGTCATCGCCGCTGTGATCTGCCTGGGCTGGGCCGCCGGTATGCCACGCAGCGACGTCGGCAACACCCTGCGCAAAGCCCTCGCGCCTATCGCCGTGCTGCTGTTGACCATCGGTGCCGGCGGCGGCCTCAAGCAAACCCTGCTGGACGCCGGCGTCAGCCAGACTATCAGCAAGGTCGCCGAAGGCGCACACATGCCCTACTTGCTGCTGGCATGGTTGATCGCCGTGGCCCTGCGCCAGGCCACCGGCTCGGCGACCGTTGCTACCACTACCACGGCGGGCATTCTCGCACCGATGATGGCGGGTTTGGCGGCGACCCAGAGTTCATTGGTAGCGCTGGCGATTGGCGCCGGCTCGGTGTTCTTCTGCCACGTCAACGACGCCGGGTTCTGGATGGTGCGGGAGTACTTTGGCTTGCAGCTGAAGCAGACGATCTGGGTGTGGTCGGTGTTGCAGACCATCGTTTCCGTCGTCGGCTTGGTGGGTACGTTGGTGCTGTGGCACTTTCTGACTTAAACCTCAGGAGGCCAAGGTGTGGCGCTTACCAAAAATCGCCACACTCGCCACCCCCACCGCGCCCATCACCACGCAATAGCCCACGCAAATCCACGGGCTGGTAGGCATCAGCGCAATCAACAGCAGCGGCGTAGTACTCGCCCACAACGCGTAGGCAATGTTGTAGGTGAAGGAAATTCCCGACACCCGCACCTGCGCCGGGAATAGGCCGACCATCACCGACGGCACCGCGCCCACTACGCCGCAACTCAAGCCCGCCACGGCATATGCCGCGCCCAGCCATACGCCGCCGTTGATCAGGCTGGCGTACAGCACCGCAATGCCCACCGGCAGCAACAAGCTGTAGACCTGCACCGCGCGCCAGGCGCCGATGCGGTCCACCAGCAGGCCGGCCAGGACACAGCCGATATTCAGGAAGACGATGCCCAATGCGCTCAAGGCGAAGGTGTGGCTGGGGCTCATGCCGAAGGTTTTTTGCATCATGGTTGGGGTGATGACCACCAGCACCACCACCGCCGAGGTGAGCACGCAGGTGAGGATCATCGCCGGCAGCAACACGGCGCGATGGTCGCGCAGCACGGTGCGCAGAGGCAGTTCGGCGGCGGCCTGGCGACGCGCCTGCATTTCGAGGAACACCGGGGTTTCGTTGAGCCAGCGGCGCAGCCACACGCCGATCACGCCGAACACACCACCGAGCAGGAACGGGAAGCGCCAGGCGTAATCGAGGATTTCAGCGGGGGTGAAAACTTGCGCCAGCAGGGTGGCAGTCAATGCGCCGAGCAGGTAGCCGAAGGTCAGGCCGGCCTGCAGGAAGCCCAGGGCATAGCCGCGATGCTGGGTTGGCGCGTGTTCGGCGACGAAGGTCCAGGCGCTGGGCACCTCGCCGCCCACTGCCGCGCCTTGCAGCACGCGCAGCACCAGCAGGATCAATGGGGCGAAATAACCGATTTGCGCGTAGGTCGGCATGATCCCGATCAGCAGGCAGGGCAAGGCCATCATCAGGATGCTCAGGCTGAACACGCGTTTGCGCCCCAGGTGATCGGCGAAGTGCGCCATCAAAATGCCGCCCAGCGGACGCGCCAGGTAGCCGGTGACGAAGATGCCGAAGCTTTGCAGCAGGCGCAGCCACTCGGGCATTTCTGGCGGGAAAAACAGCTGGCTGAGGGTCAGCGCAAAGAATACGAAGATGATGAAGTCGTAGATTTCCAGGGCGCCGCCGAGGGCGGCCAGGCCCAGGGTTTTGTAGTCGGAGCGGGAAAAACGCTGCGCCTGTGGAGAAAAGGTGGCAGTCATGTGGAGGCTCGGCAGACAAACAAAATGGCGTGCAGGTTATGAGCTGAGCCCAATGATGGCAATCACGACAGATATATTTGTTTTCCTCATGGATCGATGAAAATAACTGCATTCCCATATCAATGGCCGTAGCGGAACATGCCGTAAAACTGCCAACACCATAATAAATACAAGAGGAAAGACTCGTGGCCGATGCTATCGAAGAAAGCCGCTATGCCCGATTTGCCCTGCGTTGTTCCAATTTCGCCGAACGCTGGTTTCCTGACTCCTGGGTGTTTGCCGCCCTTGCGGTGATCATCGTCGCCGTGGCGACCCTGGGCATGGGCGCCGCGCCGACCGAAGCCGCCAAAGCCTTTGGTGATGGGTTCTGGAGCCTGATCCCGTTCACCATGCAGATGGCCTTTGTGGTGATCGGCGGTTATGTGGTGGCCAGCTCACCGCCTGCGGTGAAACTGATCGACCGCCTGGCACGCATCCCGAAGAACGGCCGTTCGGCCGTGGCCTGGGTGGCGCTGATCTCGATGGTTGCCTCCCTGCTCAACTGGGGCTTGTCCTTGGTGTTCGGCGGTTTGCTGGTGCGCGCACTGGCCCGTCGCACGGATTTGCGCATGGATTACCGCGCGGCCGGTGCTGCCGCCTACCTGGGCCTGGGCGCGGTGTGGGCGCTGGGGCTGTCGTCGTCGGCCGCGCAATTGCAGGCCAACCCGGCCAGCTTGCCGCCGTCGATTCTGTCGATTACAGGGGTGATTCCATTCACCGATACCATCTTTCTATGGCAATCCGGGGTGATGTTGCTGGCGCTGATCGTGGTGTCGCTGATCATCGCCTACGCTACCGCGCCGGGGCCGAACAGCGCCCGTGATGCAAAAGCCTGCGGCGTCGACCCGGCCTTTAACCTGCCCAAGATTCAAGCACCAACCCGCCCGGGCGAATGGCTGGAACACAGCCCGCTGTTGACCATTTTGCTGGCCCTGCTGGCGGCCGGCTGGCTGTTCCATGAGTTTTCAACCAAGCCGGCAATCAGCGCCATCTCGGGGCTGAACACCTACAACTTCCTGTTCATCATGGTCGGTGCGCTGCTGCACTGGCGCCCACGCAGCTTTCTGGATGCGGTAGCGCGCGCCGTGCCGACCACCACCGGCGTGCTGATCCAGTTTCCGCTGTACGGCTCGATCGCCGCGTTGATGACCGTGGTCAAGGGCGGCGACGGCCAGACCCTGGCGCACCACATTTCGACCTTCTTCACGTCCATCGCCTCCCACGACACCTACGCGCTATTAATGGGCGTGTACTCGGCGGTGCTGGGCTTCTTTATTCCGTCGGGCGGCGGCAAGTGGATCATCGAAGCACCTTACGTAATGCAAGTGGCCAACGACCTGCAATACCACCTAGGCTGGGCGGTGCAAATCTACAACGCAGCTGAGGCGCTGCCGAACCTGATCAACCCGTTCTATATGCTGCCGCTGCTGGGCGTGTTGGGGCTCAAGGCGCGGGACTTGATCGGTTTTTCGTTTGTGCAGTTGCTGGTGCACACGCCGTTGGTGTTGTTCCTGCTGTGGGCGTTGGGGACGACGTTGAAGTATTTGCCGCCCGTCATGCCCTGACGCGGTCAGTGTGGGAGCGGCGGTGTGACTGGCTCGCTCCCACATTATTAACGACAAGCCGCAAGCTGCCGTTCTGATGCAATGTGTGGGGTTCGTCCCACTCTGTGTGTCGACAACGCCTGACTTCTATCGCCAGCGCCTTTGATTAACCTGACTCGGATTACCACTCACCAATCGCCAAGGAAAATCCGATGACGCCCCTGTCCAAATCACTGGAAGAGTTGATCAATGATATTTATAAGGACGACAACGTATCGGTCGTTGAGTACACAACCCTGCGAGACGATGCCGATCGGCGCATGGCTGCCGTGATCAAAGAGTTTGGTCTGCATAACAACGTGACAGCCTTCCAAAAAGCCATGGATGTCGCCATGCAACTGCTGCAGACCAGTGTCATCGATGCGAAGAAAGCCAGGTTGACCGATACCGGCGAAGCCATCGTCAAGGATGCGGTGACGGCCCAGGTTGAGTACTTGCGCGCGGGTAGCCAATTGGCGCTGCGCCTGTTGTAATCGCCCGATTCATTTCGCTGTCTTCGTTCGGTCATATTCGGTTGCTACCGTCCTGGCGAAACATCTTGCAACAACTAGCCAGCAGGGACTCCCAGTAATGAGTGACGAGCACCAAGACCGCCCTTCCTCCGATTCCACAGCTCTACCACCGGTGGATACCAGCCGCCGGCGCTTCCTGGGAGGCGCAGCGGTACTGGGGGTCGGCGCGACCTTGGGTGCCTGCGGCAATACCGGCGAGCCCTCGGGCAAACCGCAAGTGCGCCCACTCACGCCGCAAGAGCTGGACAAGGCCCTGCACGACAACGTGAAAAATGTGGTGGTGATCTACGGTGAAAACCGCAGCTTCAACAACCTGTTTGCCGGCTTCCCCGGCGTAGAGAGCCCGCTGTCCGCGCTCAAACCCGCCGACTACCAGCAACGTGACCGTGATGGCAGCCTGCTGCAGACGCTGCCGCAAGTGTGGGGCGGCGTGACTCAGCTTGGGCCGCAGACGATCGACGGCGTGGTTTACCCCGTCGCCACCCAATATCAAGAACACTTACCCAATGCACCTTACGCATTGAAAGGCCCGGACGGCGAAGACCTGCCGTTGAGCCTGATCACCCGCGACCTGTGGCACGTGTTTTATCAGAACCAAATGCAGATCAATGGTGGCAAGAACGACCAGTTTGTCGCCTGGGCCGACTCGGGTGCGCTGACGTTTGGCCATTACCCGCAAACGCGCTACTCACTGCGCCTGTGGGACGTCGCCAAGGAGTTCGTGCTCTGCGACAACTTCTTCCAGGGCGCCTTTGGTGGTTCTTACCTCAACCACCAGTATTTGATCAGCGCTCAAGTGCCGTTTTACCCGGATGCTGCCAATTCAGTGGCCAAATCGCAGATCGCCACGCTGCAGAGCGACGACCCGACCGACACGCGCCTCAAGCCGCTGGACAAGTCCCCGGCCAGTGCCATGACTGGCCCGCCACAATTCGGCCCCAGCGCATTGACGCCGGACGGCTACGCGGTGAACACCATGGCGCCGCCGTATTGGCCGACCTGGATCCGCGACCCGGAGCGCCCGGACTACGCCAAACCCGACTTGCCCAGCGTGCTGGTGCCGCAGTCTCACGAACACATCGGCGACAAGCTGTCGAAGAAAAACGTGGACTGGGCCTGGTATGGCGGTGCCTGGCAGGCGACGATCGACGAACACAAGGATTCGGCAGCGATCCCGAAGATTCCGAGTTTTCAGTATCACCATCAGCCGTTCAACTACTTCAAGCAGCAAGGCCCGCAAAACCCGGTTGAGCGCAAGAAACGCCTGCGCGACGGCGGCCTGGGCGATGAACCGAGCACCAACCACTTCCTGGCTGATGCCCAGGCGGGAACACTGCCGGCGGTGACCTTCTACAAACCCCAGGGCAACCTCAACATGCACGCCGGTTACGCCGACGTGGCCTCGGGTGACCGCCATATCACCCGCGCCCTGAAGGTGCTGCAGGAAAGCCCACAATGGAAAAACATGGTGGTGATCATCACCGTCGATGAAAACGGCGGCTGGTGGGACCACGTTGCACCGCCAAAAGGCGACCGCTGGGGCCCGGGCACGCGGATTCCGGCCGTGGTGGTCTCGCCATTTGCGCGCAAAGGCACGGTGGACCATACGGTGTACGACACGGCGTCGATCCTGCGTTTGATCACCCGGGTGTTCCAGCTGGAGAAACTGGACGGCCTCAAGCTGCGTGATGACGCGATGACCGCCCGCGGCCAGAAGCCCATGGGCGACTTGAGCAACGCGCTGGAATTCAAGGCGTAGGTTTTCTTATCCAATAGCGACACGCCTGGCGATTTAACACGCGATTTTCCTGGTCAGCCGCTACTGTGTGGAGGTGGGCTTTCAACCCGCGCAGACGGGCTTTCGCTGACAAGGAACCAACTATGTTTAAACCGACCAGGCTGTCCTTCACCCTGGCCGCACTGCTGGCCAGTGCGGTCGTACAGGCCGATATCGAAGTACCACTGGGCAGCACGCAACGCGTCACCCAGTTGTTCGCGTTCCCCAATAACTGCAACGTGATCTGCTTTCGGCCATGGACGCTGGAGCAGACTGCCGAGCACTACTTGAACCAGAGCCTTCAGCGCGACGGCTACAGCCGTGCCAAGGTCAGCGTGAAGACCCACGACGGCCAGGTCTCAGCCACCTTCAGCGGCGTGCCGGACCACTACGGGCAGCCGTTGACCACGTTGCTCAATACCGCTGACCTTGCCTACCAAGGCGCCAGCAAACTCAACGCCGACGGCAAGTGGGCCTACAACTGGTACCTGTTCCTGCCGCTGGGCATGGCGCTGGAACACCGCAAAAGCATCGAGTTGCTGCACTTCCCGCCTGACTATTCGCTGACCCAGGCCCAGGATTACCTGGAATCGGCCACCACTGACCGATGGGCCAGCTTGCTCACCGACAATGGCATCCCGGCCACCGAAACACCGGCTTACCAGACCATCATCGATATTGCACCGATCGCCGCGCCGTCCAACGCGGGTAAAGACCTGGAAAACGTCTACAGCTACTTCGCCGACTATCAGACACGCATGGTCAAGGAACTGAGCCTGCGCGCTAACGGCTCGTTGCCGATGGTCGCGTTCGGTGCCCCGGTGCGCAGCTGGATCAAGCAACAGTACGGCCAGACGGTGAGCGTGCTGGGCTTGGCGCAAATCAGCCCGGCAGCGGGCAAAACCGTGTCGGTACTGGGCGCCAACCATCCGAGCTACATCTGGTATGCGGCAGACCCGGCCACCTATGACGGCAATGAACAAAAGGCCGACGAGGCTGGTTTAAAGGTGATGGGCCAGGATCTGAGCGCTGCCTGCTGGCAGGCCGGCATGGGGCAAAAACCCGCCAGCGACCCGAATGTATTGCTCAAGGCCTGCATGAACACTTGGCAAGTCACGCGCAAGGAGCAGACCTGTGAGTTGTTCTACACCTCGGTGCGCAGCCTGACCCCGGAGCAGGCCAACGCAAAATGCGCCACGCCCGCCATCAAGGCACAGTTGAAACAGCTCAAGAACACCGCCCCAGCCCCCCTAGTCACAGCGCCAGCGCTGTAGTGCGCACAAAAAATCAGCGAGTTCTACTGTGAAGGTTGACAGTAGAAATCGCTGACGTGTTCAGCGAGTCTTGATCCAGGCCCATTCGCTGCAAGACTGGCAGTCAGACACCGTTCGCAAGTCGATGCAGCCCACCACAGGAGAGTGATGAAAACTCAAGCCATGGATAAGGCTAATAGTGCGGACGATGACTGCCTGTACCCCTTCGCGACAACGCTGGCCGTGTGCGGCTATCCGTCGTCCCGGCAATTTGAGGTAATACGTGACAAACACGGCGAGGTCATCGGCATCAAAGCCCGTGTGGGCTTCGACAGCCGCACACTCATTGCCCGCGTGTTCGGCTATGCCTTGAGCGAACGGCGCCCGCATACCTTCCAGATCTCGGCACGCATCCGGCTGTACGACCCGTGGGTCTGCGGCCAACTGCATCACTCCTGCGATCCAAATGTATATCTCGATACATCCTATCTGGAGCTCTGGTCAGTCATGCCGATTGCCGCCGGCACGTGGCTGACCATCGATTACGCCAAGACCGGCGACGTCTTGCACCGCCAGTTCGCCTGCCAATGCGGCAGCCCCAACTGCAGGGGCTGGATCAAAGGCCCGGAGGAACAGTTCAGCCTGGAAGGCAAGCTGTTCCTGGAGCAACGGGACGACAAGACGCGCCTTTAAGCTTCACCCAACGGGCGTAGGCGGTATTGCGGCGGCAACTGCTCGAAGCCACTGATGGTGGTGTTCAAGCTCTTCCAACGACCGTCCTTGATGCCGTAGATGCAGCCATGGATCGACAGACTCTGCCCACGGTGCCAAGCGTTTTGCACAATGCTGGTATGACCGACGTTGGCCACCTGCTGAATCACGTTCAGCTCGCAAAGGCGGTCCACGCGTTCTTCTTCGGTCGGCAGTTGGGCCAGCAGGTCGCGGTTTTCGTAGTAGAGGTCACGAATGGTGCGCAGCCAGCCGTCGATCAGGCCGAACTGGCGGTCCTGCATCGAGGCGCGCACACCGCCACAGCCGTAGTGGCCAGTGACAAGGATGTGTTTGACCTTGAGCACATCGACCGCGTACTGGATCACCGACAGGCAATTGAGGTCGGTGTGCAGCACCACGTTGGCGACGTTGCGGTGCACAAACAGATCGCCCGGCAGCATGCCGACGATCTCGTTGGCCGGCACCCGGGCGTCGGAGCAGCCGATCCACAGGTATTCCGGGGTTTGCTGGCGGGCGAGCTTGGCGAAGAATTCGGGATCTTCCTGTTTGATCGCGTCCGCCCAGCGTTCATTGTTATCAAGCAGGTCTTGTAGTTCGTTCATCAGGGAAAGCCTCAGGAATGATGCGCAGCTGTGTGACAGACAACCGCTCGTCCGGGTCACGCCAAGCCGTAATTAGCTTGAATTTTTAGGGCGCCGTGCCTGTCCACACACTATAAGCCCCACAGTATGAGGATTGGCCATGACTGAATCACGACGTCCCTACGGCGCTACACAGCCGGAACCGATTGATGACAACGAAGATCGCATGGGCGAGATGCGCGAGCTGGACTTTGACGAGGAGACACCGACTGCAGAAATCGGCGATGAAATCCCACCTCGCGAGCGTGAGCACCTGATGCCCGACGAACGGGTACGCGAAGCTGGGATGACCGGTGCTTCGACGGATGACCATGAGTCCACCGATGATGATATGAGCCCGGAAACGCTGATCCATGAGGATGGCGCGCGGGATGCGCAGGAGGCGGGTGAAGACAACCCGGCGGATTACGATTTGAGCATCGTCGAGGAAGATGAGATCGGCGGCGGGAATGGGCTGGATGAAGCCGAGTTGGCCGATATCGATCCCGTAGACGGTAACCGCTGACGCACCACAGGCCCAGCGGTGAACACTGCCCCTGTGGGAACCGGGCTTGCCCGCGATGCAGGCGCCTCAGTGCCCGAGTGAGGCCGAGGTGAGGCTCTCGCAGCGGTTCGACAAGCCAGCCCCCACAGGGGCCTGCTTGCACATGGGATGCCTGCGTTTTAGTCGATCAGGGTGCAGGCCATGACGACCGCATCTTCACGCCCGCCCACAGCGGGGTAGTAATCGCGGCGGCGGCCGATTTCGTTGAAACCGTAGCGCTCGTACAGGCGGAACGCGCCGGTGTTGCTGTCACGTACCTCCAGGAAGCACTCGCGCGCACTGGCCGCATACGCGCGGGACATCAAGTGCTCAAGCAGCGCCAGGCCAAGGCCACGGCCCTGGTTCTCCGGTTTGACGGTGATGTTCAGCAAATGCGCCTCATCGAGGATGATTTGCACCACACCGTGCCCCACCTGCTGCTCGCCCTCGAACATCAGCCAGATCTGGTATTTGCCCAACCCATCGAGAAAAATCCCACGGGTCCAGGGATGGCTGAACGCCGCGTATTCGATCTTCAGTACAGCGTCGAGGTCCGCCTCGGTCATCGGGCGGAAGGATAAAGCTTCACTCATCGGTACTTTTCCAGCGCGCCATCAGCCGGCGCATGGCTTGCCAGACATCAGCCTTACGCTGTGGCTCTTCCATTAATAATTCAAGGCCCGGCAGGGCCCACACCGAGCCCAGGCCTTCGACCTGCAGTTCGCGGTACCAGGCTTCGGCATTCGCTTCGCCGGCAAACCGCACGGCGGGCAGGCCGATCAGCCACAGGCACACGCAGGGTTCGTCTTCCAGGCGTGCCGAAACAAAACCTTGTACAAAATCCCGCGCGGCTTCCGGGCCCTGGTCCATGGTGCCGCGCACCAGCAGCGGCCAGCGCACCGGGTCGCCGACAATTTGCGGGCTGTCGGGCAGGCCGGCGGCGCGCAGCATGTCTTTGAGCAGCATGTAAGCCGGGTCGCGGGTCTGGAAACGCTCGCCGGTGGGCAATTCCACCAGCAGTAGGCAACGCCCGGCGCGCAACAATTGCAGGGCAAAGCGCGGCGGCGGCACCACCGGGGCCTTGGCGACCGGCGCAGGCTCTTCAACCACTGCCGGCTTGACCATCGCAGAGGGGCGCGGCACTTCAATCTTCGCCCGCTCGACGGCAGGACGCGCCTCGGGGGCGGGCTTGACCACCGCCACCGGTGCGGCGGCCTCCTCCCCCGAAACTTCGAACGCCTCAGAGGGCTCAAGCGCTTGCAGCAGCTCGGGCCGCGACGGGGCGGCGAACGGCAGTTCGGTGCGGGGCAGCCAGTTGACCACCTGCATGGCGGTCAAGTAAGCGCGACGTCGGGACTCGATAAGCACAGCTCGGCCACTTGTGGATAAGTAAAGAGCGGGGATTCTACCGCTGTTCGGTAACAATCGCCCACTGCGCACTGACCGGCTGTGGATAAATCCCGCGCCTGATGCAGTACAATCGCGACTTTTAATCGCCAACCAGCCGGCCATTCCATGATCGAACCCAAGCGCGTCCTGCGCGCCCTCGCCGAACACTGGGCCTTACTTGAGCCACTGTGCGAACACTTCGACCAAGGCACCTTGAGCCTGGGCGAGCTGCGCGCGCAATTGGCCGCCCAACAACTGGACAGCACGCCCCAGGACATCACCAGCCTGCTGGACGTGTGGATTCGCCTGGATATCCTGGTGCCTGTCGCCAAGAGCCCGAACCGTTTCGAGCTCAACGCACAGATCCACGACTTCCTCGCTTATCTTCGCAAGGAGCACCGGCTTGGCCTGTGCCTGGAAATCGAAGCCTACCTGCGCCACCTTGAGCGCCTGGCCGGTTATATCCAGGACGCCTTCGACATCCGCGATGGCCACGACCTGGCCCGTCAACTGCGCCTGCTGGATATGCGCGTACGCGACGTGCTGAAAAAGCTCGCCAACGACGAACAAGCCCTCGCCGCCGTGGCCGACCGCGCCAAGACCAGCGACCGGCAGATCCCATTGCGCCAGCGTTACGCCGAGGTCCTGGCGACGTGGGACGAATACGTCGAACCGATGATCCAACTGGTGAACGCCGACGGTGCCTTCGAGCAAGGCGTGCGCAAGGTCGAGAACGTGCTGCTGCGCATGCTTACCGAACAGCAGCGCCTCGGCCACCTGGTGGACGATGACATGCTGCTGCGTACCCACGCGCGCATCCTCGAAATGCAGACCAGCGCCCAGCTGACCTTGCGTCACGCCCGCGAACTGCTGTTGCCGCTGCGTGAAGAAGCACGCCGGCACAACGCCGTGACCCGTGGTGCGGCGTTGGCCTTGTCGGCCATTCGCCGTAAAGGCCTGGACGCGGTGCCGCAGGCGGCGATGCCGATGTTCACCCGGCCGCAAAGCACCTTCCTCGGCAGTGCCAGCCAGGTCGAGGCCTATGTGTATGCCCTGGCGAATTTCGAGCCGAAACCGGCGCGTTTCCCCAAGGCGCACAAATCCCACAAGGGCGAAGCCCAGCGTGCACCGCGCACGGTCAAGGAAATGCTCGAGCGCTGCGAAGATGCACTGCCGATGCCGGACCTGATGACTTGGCTGCTGGAGCAGGAACCGGACGGCGCCACCGACGAATTGCTGTACTGGTTCTCGCGACTCTCACGCGAGAAACGTTTCAAGCGCGAACGCCTGGAACGCCGCGACTATCACACACACGAGCACCAGGTCAGCCTGCGCTCATTCGCCCTGCTCCCGGCCGGCTCTGATACGGCCGAGAATTCTGCGAGTACACCTAATGCAACTTGATCTATCCGAACTGTCCCAGCTGGCGCCGATCTTTCGCGAGCTGTTCAAGGGTTATCACGTCAGCCGCCGCGACCCGGAGCTGTACGCGCAATTGTCGAACTTCCAGGACCAGTACCGCACGCTGTTCAAGGCCCTGGGCTTTGAACTGGTGTGCGATACCCGTGGTTTCTATTACTTCGTACCGGACTCCGCCATCGCCAGCGCGCAGGTGAACAAGACCGCCCAGCGCCTGGCGCTGTTCACCTTCATCATCGTCGAGCATTTGGCCGACCAAGGCCGCGACCCGATCGCCGTGCTCGACGGTGGCAGCTTGGGCCGCGATGAGTTGCCCTCGCTACTGGAGAAGTACCGCGACCTGTTTATCCAGGCCGAAGTGCAGACCCAGGAAGAACTCGAAGAAAAGATCATGCGCCGCATGACCCAACTGGGCTTTGCCAGCGAAGACAACGGCGTGTACCGCTTCTTACCGCCGATGCACCGTTTCCTCGACGTGTGCCTGTCGGTGCAGCAAGACCGTGACCTCGCGGCCAGCGTGCACAGCGTGTTGCCATTGCCGGCGCCGGTGATCATCGACGAAGACAGCGACGAGAAACTGCTGAAGACCGATGACCCGCTGGATTTGAGTGACTTCGAAGAAGAAAGCGAAGAAGACGCGATGGCCCGCGCCATTGCCGAAGAACAGGAGACCGATGCATGAGTAAGGAACGCTACGGCATCCGCCGCTTCGCCCTATTGAACACCGCCGGTTACAGTTTGGGCCTGTTCCCGCTGGAAGAGCCGCTGTCGGTGTATGGCGCGAACAACCTGGGTAAATCCGCGTCGATCAACGCCCTGCAATTCCCGATTCTGGCGCGCATGTCGGACATGAGTTTCGGCAAGTACACCCTGGAGCAATCGCGGCGCTTCTACTTTGCCACCGACACCAGCTACATCCTCGTGGAAGTCTCGCTGCCCCACGGCCCGCACGTGATCGGCGTGGTCGGGCGTGGCCCCGGCGGTGGTTTTGGTCACCAGTTCTTTGCCTATGCCGGCAAGCTGGATTTGGCCCACTACCAGAAAAACGACACCTGCCTGCGCCAGAAAGAGCTGTTCACCAACCTTGAGCGCGAAGGCCTGAAAGCCTACGAACTCAAGCCGGATGAACTGCGCCGTTTGCTGGTGGGCGGCCACACGTCGATCCCGCTGGACCTGACCCTGATTCCGCTGCGCTCCACCAGCGAGCAGAGTCTGAAGACCTTTCGCGCACTGTTTATCAACCTGCTGCACATGCGCGAAATCACCGCGGCCAAACTCAAGCAATTGTTCCTGGATGCCTTCGAACACAGCCTGCGTTCCGGCAGTGTCGATTACATCGCCGCGTGCGAAGAAGCCTTCCGCGATGTGCGGCGCATGGAGCAGGACTACAACTCGCTGGTGGCTGCCGGCCCGTTGGTTGAAGCCCTGGCCAATGGCGTTCGCCAGCGCGACACGTTGCGCGGCAAATTGCATCGCCTGTCGCCATTGCTGGACTCGTTGCTGGGCACCTGGTCGGACTACGCCAGTGCGCGCAAGGAAGAGCTGACCATCCAGGCCGAGCACTACCGCAATGAACAGGACGCGCTGCAAAACGATCAGCGCGGCGGCACCCAGGAGCTGATGCGCCTGGAGCGGGAAATCAGTGGCATTCAGCGTTGGTTGGGCGAGCTGTCGGTGCTCAAGCATCGCTTTGCGCTGGTGGATGACGTCAAGGTGCTGGAGCAGCAACTGCTGGCCGCCAAGGATGCCCACGATGAGTTGGCAGGTGCGTTGGCACAGTCCCGGCAGTTCAGCGCCGAGGACTTGGACGAGCGTCTGCGCGACCTGGAAAAGCGCCTGAAGTCGGTCAAGCAACAGCTCGACCACGCAGACAACAACAGCTACGCCAAACTGCGCGAGGAGTTTTCGCAGCAGGATGTCGAGCGTCTGATGCGTTTGTTCAACAGTTCGTTGTTCAGCCTGCCATTGGGCGAGCATGGCATCACGCTGGACGAGGACGGCCAGTGGGTAAAATCCCTGGAGCAGATCCTTGATGGCTTCAAAGGTGAGCATTTTGAAGTGCCGGGGCTGTCCATCGACATTTCCCACATCGAGCCACCTGCGTTGCAGGCCTTGGCGGATCGCGCGGCGTTGCGTGACCAGAAAGAGCGCCTGGAAAAAGAACTCAAGCAGCTCAAGACGCAGCAGGCTGTAGCTTCTGATCGTGCGGCGAGCAAGACCCAGACCGAAGCGCTGTACCAGCAAGTGCTGGATGCGCAGAAAGCGCTGGAAGACTTCCGTCGTGCGCAGACCTTGAGCGCCGAAGAAGGCGAGAAGCTGGAAAACCTGGCGCAGATGGAAGCCGCGCAGGATGAGTTGAAGCGCTCCAGTGATGCCTTCACCGAACGTGTGCAGCAACTGTCGGCCAAGCTGCAATTGGTTGGGCGTCAGATCGGCGATATGGAAGCCAAGCAACGCACGCTGGATGACGCGCTGCGCCGTCGCCAGCTGCTGCCGGCGGACTTGCCGTTCGGCACGCCGTTCATGGACCCGGTCGACGACTCCATGGACAATCTGCTGCCGCTGCTCAATGACTATCAGGACAGCTGGCAAGGTTTGCTGCGCGCCGATGGCCAGATCGACGCACTGTATGCACAGGTGCGCCTCAAAGGCGTGGCCAAGTTCGACAGTGAAGATGATATGGAGCGTCGCCTGCACCTGCTGATCAACGCCTATGCACACCGTACCGATGAAGCCCTGACACTCGGCAAGGCACGCCGTGCGGCGGTGACCGACATCGCGCGGACCCTGCGCAATATCCGCAGCGACTACGACAGCCTGGAACACCAGTTGGCCTTGTTCAACCGCGAGATCAACAAGCGCCAGGTGTCCAACCTGCAAAGCTTCCGCATCGTGCTGGCGCCGAACAAGGAAGCCCTCAAGCATATCGACCAGATCATCCACAGTGCCGGTCAGTATGAAGAAGGCGAAACCCTGTCGGTGTTCGACTTAAGCCAGAGCGCCGAGCAGGACAACAAGAACGAAGAGGCCAAGGAATACCTCGCGCGCCTGGTGGCGGCCAACCATAACCAGTTGGGCCTCAAGGACTTGTTCGAGCTGGCGTTCGAGATCACCAAGGTGCATGGCCAGCCGGTGATTCACACCGACATCGACGGTGCGGCGTCCAACGGCACCACCATGACCATCAAAGCGCTGACCAACATGTACTTGTTGCTGCACTTGATGGACCGTGATCAGGCCGGGCGTGTGCGTTTGCCGTACTACCTCGACGAGGCGGCGGACATCGATGAGAAGAACCAGGCGGCGCTGCTGGAAACCAGCTTGCAGTTGGGCTTCGTGCCGATTCTGGCCAGTGTGAAGCCGCAGGTGTCCGCCCAAGTGGCGATCGACCTGGAAGGCGGCAGCGGGCCGAATGGCATCTACATTGATGAGGCGGACTGGAAGTACATCCGTCGTCACGATGCAGTAAAGGCTACGGTGAATGTGCAGGCGGATGAGCCGGAGTTGGATGAGGTTTGATCGGTTGAACTGAAATGCAAAAAGGCCCCTGGGTGAGAATCCAGGGGCCTTTTTTGTCGCCTGTTACAGCCTCTTCGCGGGCAAGCCCGCTCCCACAGGTGAGCGCATTCCTACAAGATAAATGCGGTTGAATGTGGGAGCCGGGCTTGCCCGCGATGGCCGCGCCTCGGTTTATTTGCCGAGCGGGATTTTAGGCGCCCACGTCAGCCACTCGTCCTCAAACTTGTCGAACAGCGGGAAAGTCTGCTGCGGCCGTGCAGTGTTGCCCATGCGCTCGCCATCTGGCGTAGCGAAGGCGATGCCGCCCGCGACCAGGGTCTCCAGGGACTCGGTACGTACCGTCGCGCCTTTGAACAGGCCGAAGTCGAGCCCGAAGCCGCTGGTGTTCCAGAAGCGGCTGCCGCTGCGTACCAGTGGCGCGTACTTGGGCTCAATCAGGATATGGATCAGTACGCGGTCGGCGGTCTGGCCCAGCTCGTAGCCGGTGACTTTGCCGACCGTGACTTCGCGGTAGGTGACGGGGACGCCTTCCTTCAGCGAGCCACGGCGTGCAGCGCTGAGCACCAGGCTCAAGCCTTCCTCCTGATGGACCGCCTCGGGTGGCTTATCCAACGCAACGAAGCTTTTTTGTGGCCCGGCGTTTTTCGCGGAGGGCTGTACTTCGATGTATTGGCCGGTGACCAGGGTTTCCAGGTTCGAGGTTTTCATCAGGCCCAGTTCTGGCTTGACCACCCAGAACTGGCTGCCGGTGCGTGCGATCCGGTCAGCCACTTGGGTGATGCGCGCGCTGAGCAACACCGACTGCATGTCGGCACTCAGGTCGACGCTCTCGATCTTGCCCACGTCCAGGCCTTTGAAGCGTACCGGCGTGCCGGGGCGCAAACCGTCGGCACGATCAACCTTGATGGTTACCAAGGTGCCGTGTTGATTGGCAGCCTCGCGATCAGCAAACAGACGGAAGCGCGGAATACGTTTTTTCAGCGGCACGTTCGGTTCCGGGGTTTCGAAGGCGATACCGCCGGCCATCAGGCTGGCCAGGGATTCACTTTTCACTTGGATGCCGCCGGTGAGCCCGCCCGTCAGCGTGACACCGCTGGCATTCCAAAAGCGTGTCGAACCGTTGACCAGGTTTTCATATTCCTTCTCGATGTGAACGCCGATCACCAGTTGCTTGTTCTTGCGCGAGAACTGGTAGCTCTGCACCGAACCGACCTTGACCTGCTTGTAGAGGATCGGGCTGCCGACATCCAGCGAGCCGAGGTTATCGGTGAAGAGCACCATGTGCAGGCCAGGGGAACGCAGGTCCAGCGGTGGCGCCTTGGCCCGGGCAACGAACTCACGTTGTGGTGCGCTGCCTTTGTCACCGGGGCGAATGGCGATGTAGTTACCTTTGACCAAGGCTTCCAGGCCAGTGATACCGGCCAGGGAGATGGACGGCTTGACCACCCAGAACTGGGTGTCTTGCACCAGGTAGTCTTCGGCGAGTGGGTCGAGGGTCAGCTCGGCATTGGCGCTGGACAGGTCCGGGTCGATCTTCAGGGTTTTCAGGCTACCGACCTGAATGCCTTTGTACATGACCGGGGTGCGCCCAGCCTGCAGGCCTTCGAAGTCGGTGAGTTTGACCTTGACCTTGATACCGGCGGCGGCAGCGTCAAAGTCTTCGTACAAGCGGAACGGCAGGCTCGGGTCGGTTGGCGGGCTGTCCTTGCGATTCTCCGGTGTGGCGAAAGCGATGCCGCCGGCGACGATGCTGGAAAGGGATTCACTGCGCACTTTGACGCCGGAGAGGTTGGCGTCGATGCTGATGCCGCTGGCGTTCCAGAAACGCGTATGTTTGCGCACCAGGCTGGCGTAGGTCGGTTCGATGTAGACCTTGATTTCGACGGTGCTCTGGTCTTCGGACAGCAGATAGCTTTTGACCTGGCCGACCTGGATCTGCTTGTAGAACACCGGGCTGCCACGATTCAGCGAGCCGAGGCGATCGGCTTTGATGGTCAGGTGCAAGCCGGGCTTGGCATCAGATAAAGGCGGCTCTTCGGAGAGGGCCTTGAACTTGCGAGTCGGCTCACCGTCGCCTGGGCTGGCGGCAATGTAGTTACCCGAGACCAGGGTTTCCAAGCCGGTGATACCGGCAAGGCTGACGCTGGGTTTGACCAGCCAGAAACGCGTATTGGTCTTGAGGTATTGCTCGACATCCTTGTTCATCTCGACGGTGGCGATCACCCCACGATTGCTGCCCTCATCGTCCAGCGCCAAGGTCTTGACCTTGCCGACGGTCATGCCTTTGTAAACCACTTCGGTCTTGTTGACCTGGATACCTTCGCCACTTTCAAAGCGCACCTGGATCTCGATGCCTTGCTGGGAATAAGCACGCCATCCGAGCCAGCCGCCGATGATCAGGGCAATCAAGGGCAACACCCAAATGGCCGACCAGTTGGAGGCTGGGCGGGTTTTAGCTTTTGGCAAATCACTCATGGTCGTCGTCCGACTCCGTGTTGTCCCAAATCAGTCGGGGATCAAAAGTTACTGCGGCAAGCATCGTCAAGATCACCACACTGGCGAACGCTGCAGCACCGAGATTGGCCTCGACACTGGCAAGTCGCCCAAAGTTAACAACCGCAACCAGGATGGCGATCACGAAGATATCCAGCATGGACCAGCGGCCAATGAATTCGATAAAGCGGTACATGATAATGCGTTGTTGCGCGGACAGCGGTTGGTGACGCTGCACCGAGAACAGCAGCAGGCCAATGCCTACCAGCTTGAACGTCGGCACCAGGATACTGGCGATAAACACCACCGCTGCGATGGGGAACATGCCGTGCTGAACCAGCTGGATCACGCCGGCCATGATGGTACTGGGTTCGCCCTGGCCAAGGGAGTTGACGGTCATAATTGGTAATAGATTGGCGGGGATATACAAGATCGCCGCCGTGATCAGCAACGCCCAGGTACGCGTGAGGCTGTTGGGGCGACGGGCATGGATCAGCGCGCCGCAACGGGTGCAGAGCTGCTCATCAGTATCGGTCTTCTGCTTGTTCAACTCGTGGCATTCAGTACAAATCAGAATGCCCGCATCAATCGCCCGCATGATCATCCTCTCCTGACAACGCCTGCCAGATCTGGTGGGGCGACATCACCACCTCAAGCAGTACCTGAACGATTAATAGACTGACGAAACAAATGAGCCCGAGGCCGATGGTGATGGAGGCCATGTCGGCGAGCTTTACGATCGCGACGAGCACACCCATCAGGTAGACCTCTAACATCCCCCAATCCTTGAGGTGATGGTAAATGCGGTAGAGCAGCAGCCCATAACTGCGGCCGATCTTCCAGCGAATGCTGAGCAGCACGGCCAATTGGCAGAGCAATTTGAGCAGCGGGATGCCCATGCTGCACAGAAACACTACGGCCGCGACACTTTGCATACCGGTATCAAACAGGCCGATAACGCCGCTCCACACGGTGTCGTCTGAGGACTGCCCGAGTAGATTGAGCTGCATGATGGGTAAAAAGTTCGCGGGGATGTACAGCAATAGCGCTGCCAGCACCAAGGCGAGGCTGCGCTCAACGACGTTGTGGCGGTGAGCATAGAGCTCGTAACCGCAGCGTGGGCATTGGGCTTTTTCACCGAGGGCGAGTATGGGCTTGCGCATCAGCAAGTCGCACTCATGGCATGCCACCAGATCCTCCAGTGGTAAGTCCGACACCTCGAGGGTATCAACCGGATCGGGCATAGATAGGGCTCGAGCTCTAAAAAAGGTAGGTGCCTATTCTAGTGGTCTGGTTCAGAAATAACTGTGCAATTTTGTCGGGAGGTATTGGTGGATTTGAGATGCAAGAACGGTGGGGCACTTAGGTGATGCTTAGTATCAGTTGGCCGCTTAACGTTAACGTGCTTGGCGAGCAAACTTGCCTCTACGCTTTTCGACCGCCCAAAACAAAACCCCTGTTTGCGTTAGCAAACAGGGGTTCTGGAATTTAATCTTGACGATGACCTACTCTCACATGGGGAAACCCCACACTACCATCGGCGATGCATCGTTTCACTGCTGAGTTCGGGATGGGATCAGGTGGTTCCAATGCTCTATGGTCGTCAAGAAATTCGGGTACTGAGTCGTGACCTTATGGCCTCGCTTCAGCAAATTGGGTATGTGATAGCTTTCGGTGTTTTGTGAGATCGAACTTTCGGTTCTATCGTCTTCACACACCGCAATCTGATGCTTCTACTTGTTTCCAAGTCCGAAGTAGTCAAATTGCTTGGGTGTTATATGGTCAAGCCTCACGGGCAATTAGTATTGGTTAGCTCAACGCCTCACAGCGCTTACACACCCAACCTATCAACGTCGTAGTCTTCGACGGCCCTTCAGGGGACTCAAGGTCCCAGTGAGATCTCATCTTGAGGCTAGTTTCCCGCTTAGATGCTTTCAGCGGTTATCTATTCCGAACATAGCTACCCGGCAATGCCACTGGCGTGACAACCGGAACACCAGAGGTTCGTCCACTCCGGTCCTCTCGTACTAGGAGCAGCCCCTCTCAAATCTCAAACGTCCACGGCAGATAGGGACCGAACTGTCTCACGACGTTCTAAACCCAGCTCGCGTACCACTTTAAATGGCGAACAGCCATACCCTTGGGACCGGCTTCAGCCCCAGGATGTGATGAGCCGACATCGAGGTGCCAAACACCGCCGTCGATATGAACTCTTGGGCGGTATCAGCCTGTTATCCCCGGAGTACCTTTTATCCGTTGAGCGATGGCCCTTCCATACAGAACCACCGGATCACTAAGACCTACTTTCGTACCT
>NZ_CP080330.1:0-1052500 GCF_022648765.1 Pseudomonas sp. ArH3a | reverse complement strand
GAAACGCAAAAGCCGGCCCCAAGGGGCCGGCTTTCAACTACAACGCCTTACAAGCTAGGAAAGGCAAACTGCGACGCTTCATGGCTGGCCCGTTGCGGCCAGCGCTGGGTGATCGCCTTACGACGGGTATAGAAACGCACCCCGTCCGGCCCGTAGGCATGTAAGTCGCCAAACAGCGAACGCTTCCAGCCACCAAAGCTGTGATACGCCACCGGCACCGGCAGTGGAACGTTCACACCAACCATACCCACTTCAATCTCGTCACAGAACAGACGCGCCGCCTCCCCGTCACGGGTAAAGATGCACGTACCGTTACCGTATTCGTGATCATTGATCAGTTGCATCGCCGCTTCCAGGCTGCTCACCCGCACCACACACAGCACCGGACCAAAGATCTCTTCTTTATAGATACGCATCTGCGGGGTCACGCGGTCGAACAGGCTGCCACCCAGGAAGAAACCTTCTTCATGGCCCGCAATACTCAACCCACGACCATCCACCACCAGCTCAGCGCCCGACGCTACGCCGTCTTCTATATAGCCACTGACCTTATCCCGCGCCTGGCCCGTCACCAACGGCCCCATATCCAGACCACAGGATGTGCCCGCGCCAATTTTCAACGCCTTGACCTGCGGCACCAGCTTGGCGATCAATGCATCCGCCACCTGATCGCCTACGCATACGGCGACCGAAATCGCCATGCAACGCTCACCGCACGAACCATAGGCCGCGCCCATCAAGGCACTCACGGCGTTATCCAAGTCCGCATCCGGCATCAGCACCGCATGGTTCTTCGCCCCGCCCAGTGCCTGCACGCGCTTGCCGCGCTTGGTCGCTTCGCAATAGATGTATTCGGCAATCGGCGTCGATCCCACAAAGCTCAGCGCTTTGACTTCCGGCGCTTCGATCAGCGCATCCACCGCGCCCTTGTCACCGTGCACCACGCTCAACACACCTTTCGGCAAACCAGCTTCCTGCAACAACTGCGCAATCAGCAGCGTAGAGCTTGGATCACGTTCCGAAGGTTTCAGGATGAAACAGTTACCGCAGACGATCGCCAGCGGGTACATCCACAGCGGCACCATGGCAGGGAAGTTGAACGGCGTAATACCGGCCACCACGCCCAACGGCTGGAAGTCCGACCACGCATCAATGTTCGGCCCCACGTTACGGCTGTACTCGCCTTTGAGAATCTCCGGCGCCGAGCACGCGTACTCCACGTTCTCGATGCCACGCTTCAACTCGCCCGCGGCGTCTTCCAAGGTCTTGCCGTGTTCTTCACTGATCAACTGCGAGATACGTGCTTCGTTCTGCTCCAGCAATTGCTTGAAACGAAACATCACCTGGGCACGCTTGGCCGGCGGGGTGTTACGCCAGGCAGGGAACGCCGCCTTGGCTGAGTCGATAGCGCTTTGAATGGTTTCACGGCTGGCCAACGGCACCTGGTGAATCACCTGGCCGGTGGACGGGTTGTACACGTCGGCGGTGCGGCCGGACTCACTGACCAACTGGCCATTGATCAAATGTTGGATAAGGCTCATGCAGGGCTCCTGAAAAGTTGTTCTATATAGAAGGAGAAATCAGTCGATCTTGTTCAGCACTTCGCCGACCGCGTCAAACAGACGATCCAGGTCCTGCGGCTTGCTGTTGAAGGTTGGCCCGAACTGCAACGTGTCGCCGCCAAAGCGCACGTAGAAGCCGGCTTTCCACAAGGCCATGCCAGCCTCGAATGGACGCACGATGGCATCACCGTCACGCGGGGCAATCTGGATCGCACCGGCCAAGCCGTAGTTACGAATATCGATCACGTTTTTGCTGCCCTTCAAACCGTGCAGTGCATTCTCAAAGTGCGGGGCGACTTCGGCTACGCTCTGCACCAGGTTTTCTTTCTGCAACAAGTCCAATGCCGCAAGGCCCGCAGCACAAGCAACCGGGTGCGCCGAGTAGGTGTAGCCGTGGGGGAATTCCACTGCGTATTCCGGCGTCGCCTGGTTCATGAAGGTCTGATAGATCTCGCTGCTAGCAATCACCGCGCCCATTGGGATTGCGCCGTTGGTGACTTGCTTGGCGATGCACATCAGGTCCGGGGTCACGCCAAAGCTGTCGGCGCCGAACATCGAGCCGGTACGGCCGAAACCGGTGATCACTTCGTCGAACACCAACAGAATATTGTGCTGATCGCAGATCTCACGCAGACGCTTGAGGTAACCCTGTGGCGGCACCAGCACACCAGCGGAGCCGGCCATCGGCTCAACGAACACCGCAGCGATGTTCGACGCGTCGTGCAATTCGATCAGTTTGAGCAGCTCATCGGCCAAGGCGATACCACCCAGCTCCGGCATGCCACGGGAAAAA
The DNA here is from genome assembly GCF_022648765.1 of Pseudomonas sp. ArH3a. Taxonomy (NCBI): domain Bacteria; kingdom Pseudomonadati; phylum Pseudomonadota; class Gammaproteobacteria; order Pseudomonadales; family Pseudomonadaceae; genus Pseudomonas; species Pseudomonas sp. ArH3a. The sequence continues at coordinate 1,050,145 of NZ_CP080330.1, read as the reverse complement.
GCATTGCTCGCCAGCAAGGTGTGCGGCAGGTGGTCCACATCCATCAAACCCTGGCCAAACAGCTTACGGTTGCCGTTGACGCCACCCAGGCTGGTGCCGGCGATGTTCACACCGTGATAGCCACGGGCACGGCCGATCATTTTGGTCTTGGTGGCCTGGCCCTTCAGTCGCCAGTAGGCACGCACCATTTTCACCGCGGTGTCGGCGCACTCGGAGCCGGAATCGGTGAAAAACACGTGGTTCAGGTTGCCTGGGGTCAAGTCGGTAATCTTTTCCGCCAGCTGGAACGACAGCGGATGACCGTATTGGAAGCCCGGGGAGTAGTCCAGGGTGCCCAACTGCTTGGAGACCGCTTCCTGGATTTCCTTGCGTGTGTGCCCGGCGCCGCAGGTCCACAGGCCCGATAACGAGTCGTACACCTTGCGGCCCTTATCATCGATCAACCAACTGCCTTCGGCCGCCACGATCAGACGCGGGTCACGTTGGAAGTTGCGGTTGGCGGTGTAAGGCATCCAGTGAGCATCCAACTTCAGTTGGCTGGCCAGGGACGAAGGGGCGTTTTCGGGCATGTTCATCAGCAAAACCTCGCAAGGCAAAAGGCAGCGTCGGGATTGAAACGCGTTGTTGCAGCTAAATTGCCATGGGGATAAAGTCGGTGAAATCCAACTCTTCTAACCTTTAGTCAGGCCTTCACTAAACTATGAGCAGCCGTCGACCCGACCCACTGGCCCAAGTCAGCGACTTCGATATCCGCCTGCTGCGCATCTTTCGCAGCGTGGTGGAGTGCGGTGGCTTCTCGGCGGCAGAAACCGTGCTCGGCATCGGCCGCTCGGCCATCAGCCAGCAGATGAGCGACCTCGAACAACGCCTGGGCTTACGCCTGTGCCAACGCGGGCGCGCCGGCTTCTCCCTGACCGAAGAAGGCCGCGAGGTCTACCAATCGGTCCTGCAACTATTAAGTGCCCTGGAAAGTTTTCGCACCGAGGTCAACGGGCTGCACCAGCATTTGCGCGGCGAGTTGATCATCGGCCTCACCGACAACCTCGTCACCCTGCCCCACATGCGCATCACCCACGCCCTGGCACAGTTGAAGGAACGCGGCCCGGACGTGCAAATCCAGATCCGCATGATCGCCCCCAACGAAGTCGAGCAAGGCGTGCTCGACGGCCGCCTGCATGTCGGCGTGGTGCCCCAGGCCAGCGCGCTGTCCGGCCTGGAATACCAGCCGCTGTACAGCGAACGTTCGCTCCTCTATTGCGCGGTTGGACACCCACTGTTTTATGCCGACGACAAACAGCTGGACGACGCACGCATCGACACCCAGGACGCCATCGCCCCCACTTTCCGCCTGCCCGCCGACATCCAGGCGCATTACCAAGCACTCACCTGCACCGCCAGCGCCTCGGACCGCGAAGGCATGGCGTTCCTGATCCTCACCGGCCGCTATATCGGCTACCTGCCCGATCACTACGCCAGCCTGTGGGTGCAACAAGGCCGACTGCGCGCGCTGAAACCGACTACACGTTTTTACGATTTAAGCCTCGCATCGGTCACACGCAAAGGCCGTCGCCCTCATTTGGTGCTGGAAAGTTTTCTCGAGAGTCTGGCGGCAACGCGCTAACTCGGGCCTCTCGCCAAAAGCTGAGCAACTGGACAGCTTTTTGCAAGAGAGCAGGACCTTGAACCGTCCGCCTTGAGTTTGCCCACCATGCCACCAAAATCCTCCAGCCCCAGTGACCTGATCTACGGCCTCGATGACCGGCCAAAACCGCTGCCCGCCCTACTGGCTGCACTGCAACATGTGCTGGCCGCTTTCGTAGGGATCATTACCCCGCCACTGATCATCGGCTCCACCCTGGGCCTCACCGCCCATTTGCCCTACTTGATCAGCATGGCGTTGATGGTCTCCGGCGTCGGCACGTTCATTCAGGCACGCAGGCCATTTGGCATCGGCGCCGGAATGATCTGCCTGCAAGGCACCAGCTTTGCGTTTCTCGGCGCGATATTGTCGGCGGGTTTCCTGGTGAAACAACGCGGCGGCAGCCCGGAAGACATCATGGCGATGATCTTCGGCGTGTGTTTTTTCGGCGCAGCCGTGCAGATCGTGTTGAGCCGTTTTATCGGCCAACTGCGTCGCGTGATCACGCCCTTAGTCACCGGGATTGTCATCACACTGATCGGCATCAGCCTGATCAAAGTCGGCATCACCGACCTAGGCGGCGGGTTTAACGCGCCGGACTTCGGCGCGCCCATCAATCTGGCGCTGGGCGTGTTCGTAGTGCTGACCATCATTGTGCTCAACCGCTCAAACACGCCATGGGTGCGCCTCTCGGCGATTATCATCGGCCTGGCCCTCGGCAGTCTGGCCGCGTGGTTCAGCGGCAAACTGGTCCCGCAAGCCTTGCCAGACTTGCCGTTGATCAGCGTGCCACTGCCGTTTCGCTTCGGTTTCAACTTCGACTGGAGCGCGTTCCTACCGATCGCGCTGATTTATCTGATCAGCAGCATCGAAACCGTCGGCGACCTCACCGCCAACTGCATGATCGCCCGCCAGCCCATCAGCGGCCCTTCTTATATAAGCCGGCTCAAAGGCGGTGTATTGGGCGATGGCGTGAGTTGCATGATCGCCGCCACATTCAGCGCCTTTCCCAACACCACCTTCGCGCAGAATAACGGCGTGATCCAACTCACTGGCGTGGCCAGTCGTTACGTCGGCTTATACATCGGCGTGTTGCTGTTTTGCCTCGGCTTGTTTCCGCTGATTGGCGCCGTGCTGCAGCAAATCCCCAAGCCAGTATTGGGCGGCGCGACCTTGGTGATGTTCGGCAGCGTCGCCGCCGCCGGTGTGCGCATCCTCGCCCAGGCACCGCTGGACCGGCGCAGCATGCTGATTATCGCCACCTCGTTCGGCGTCGGCCTGGGCATTGCCGCCCAACCGGGCCTGCTGCACTTGATGCCAGCCCTGGTGCAAAACCTGTTCGATTCCGCCATCACCAGCGGCGGCCTGACCGCCATCGTGTTGTGCCTGTTATTACCGGAAGCCAAAGTGACCTGCGCTGGCGCAAACCACGCGCCGGAAAGCGACACGCTGGAACCGCTTTGACGGTTTTATTGCATCGGGACTTGTCTGAGGCTTGAGGGTGGGTTATCTGTGCACACGTCGTCTCTATCGATCAGCACGGAAACCTCCATGAGCCTCGAAGTTCCTGCCCACAGCAACCACGCCGGTAAACCCGCCAGCCGCATTCGGCAAAAGAATGAACAAGCAATTCTCCAGGCTGCTGAAGATGAATTCGCGCGCCATGGCTACAAAGGCACCAGCATGAACACCATTGCCTCGAGTGCCGGGCTGCCCAAGGCCAACTTGCATTACTACTTCACCAACAAGCTCGGCCTGTACATCGCGGTGCTGAGCAATATCCTCGAACTGTGGGACAGCACCTTCAACGCGCTGACCGCCGAGGACGACCCAGCCGTGGCGCTCACCCGCTACATCCGCACCAAAATGGAGTTTTCCCGGCGCCACCCGCAGGCCTCGCGGATCTTCGCCATGGAGATCATCAGTGGTGGCGAATGCCTCACCGAATATTTCAGCCAAGACTACCGCGCCTGGTTCAGCGGCCGCGCCGCAGTACTCCAGGCCTGGATCGACGCCGGCAAGATGGACCCCATCGACCCCGTGCACCTGATCTTCCTGTTGTGGGGCAGCACCCAGCACTACGCCGACTTCGCCACCCAGATCTGCCGCGTCACCGGTCGCACCAAGCTGACCAAGCAAGACATGGAAGACGCCGGCACCAACCTGATCCACATCATTCTCAAAGGCTGTGGCGTCAAGCCAGCCCTATAAACGAAGCGACTTATGCCTTTCACCCTTACCGGCCTTTGCGAATTTCGTGAAGAAATACGCAAAAGCCGCTTCATCACCCTCGCGGCGCCGATCACCAGCGCGCAAGACGCCCAGGCGTTTTTCGAGCAGTACAGCGACCTCAACGCCACGCACAACTGCTGGGCCTGGAAACTGGCCGACCAGTACCGCAGCAACGACGACGGCGAACCCGGTGGTACGGCCGGGCGCCCGATTCTGGCGGCCATCGAAGCCCAAGGGTTTGATCAAGTCGCCGTGCTGGTGATTCGCTGGTACGGCGGCATTCAGCTGGGCACCGGTGGGCTGGCCCGTGCGTACGGCGGCGGCGCGAATAAATGCCTGCAGAATGCCGAACGCATCGAACTGATCAGCCGCGTGCCGCTGAGTTGCGCCTGTGGATTCTCCGAGTTGAACCTGGTGAAGCTGCGCGTCGCCGAACTCGGCGGCTTGGTGGTGGAGGAGACTTTCACCGCCAATGGCGTGGAGCTGCAATTGGCACTGGGCGAGGCGCACATCGGCACCCTGCAAACCCAACTCGCCGACCTGAGCCGTGGACGCATCCTGCTGGAGCGCTGAAGCTGCTAATGTTGTTCGCTCAATGCCCCTGAACCGCGACGTCAAAGGAAGCCCTGCATGCCTACGCCAAAAACTGCACTGATCATCGGCGCCTCGCGCGGGCTGGGCCTTGGCCTGGTCAAGCAATTGCTCCAGGACGGCTGGGACGTGACCGCCACCGTGCGTGACCCGAACAAGGCGGATGCCCTGAAAGCCGTAGGCCCGGTACACATCGAAAAGCTCGACATGGACGACCAGCAAGCCGTGATCGCCTTGAGCCAGCGCCTCAAGAGCCGCACCTTCGACCTGCTGTTCGTCAACGCCGGCGTCAAGGGCCCGGCCAACCAGGAACCGGGCCACGCCACCCTGGCGGAAGTCGGCCAGCTGTTTTTCACCAACGCCGTGGCGCCGATCAACCTGGCCCAGCGTTTTGTCGGGCAGATCCGCAAAGACAGCGGCGTGCTGGCCTTCATGAGCTCGGCGCTGGGCAGCGTGACCATGCCCGATGGTTCGGACCTGGCGCTGTACAAAGCCAGCAAAGCCGCACTCAACTCCATGACCAACAGCTTCATCACCCAACTGGGTGATCACAAGCTCACCGTGCTGTCGCTGCACCCGGGCTGGGTGAAGACCGACATGGGCGGTGAAAACGCGCACATTGATGTGGAGACCAGCGTGCGTGGCCTGGTGGATCAAGTGAATGCCTATACCGGTAAGGGCGGTCATCACTTTATCGACTACAAAGGCAACACCATCGCCTGGTAACCCCACGGATCAACATATGCGGGCGGCGGTGCGGCTTGCCCGCGATGACGTCAGCCCAGCAAACATTAATGTTGACTGACCCACCGCTTTCGCGAGCAAGCCCGCGCCCACAAGAGATCAGCGCTCAACTGAACGGCATTGGGGATGCCCCTACCGCTGGACCAGCTTCAGAACTCCACGTAATCTACCGACCTCGCCCTCACCGGCGACCCTGGATCAGCAGACAGGGCAACACTGAGCTGGCAAACCTGAACCCATCATTCAGAGGAGCCGGCCAATGCCTGCGACCCGTATCTGGTTAAAAAACCCCCTCGCGATTTTCACTGCCAATGGCCTCGACGCCCGTGGCGGCCTGGTGCTGCAAGACGGTGTGATCACCGAAGTGCTGGGCTGGGGCAAAGAGCCCGCCGTGCCGTGCGGACAAGTGTTCGACGCTCGCGAACATGTGATCCTGCCGGGGCTGATCAACACCCACCACCACTTCTACCAAACCCTGACCCGCGCCTGGGCGCCGGTGGTCAATCAGCCCCTGTTTCCCTGGCTGAAAACCCTGTACCCGGTGTGGGCGCGACTGACCCCGGAAAAACTCGCCCTGGCCTCCAAAGTCGCGCTGGCCGAATTGCTGCTCTCGGGCTGCACTACCGCGGCGGATCACCACTACCTGTTCCCCGACGGCCTGGAAAACGCCATCGACGTGCAAGTAGAAAGTGTGCGCGAACTGGGCATGCGCGCCATGCTCACCCGTGGTTCCATGAGCCTGGGCGAAGCCGACGGCGGCCTGCCGCCGCAACAGACCGTGCAACAAGGCCAAGTGATCCTCGACGACAGCCAGCGCCTGATCCGCACCTACCACCAGCGCGGCGACGGTGCACAGATCCAAATTGCCCTGGCGCCCTGCTCGCCGTTTTCGGTCACGCCGCAAATCATGGAAGCCAGCGCCGAACTGGCCAACAGCCTCGACGTGCGCCTGCACACCCACCTGGCAGAAACCCTGGACGAGGAAGATTTCTGCCTGCAGCGCTTCGGCCTGCGTACCGTCGACTACCTGGACAGCGTCGGCTGGCTCGGCCCACGCACCTGGCTGGCCCACGGCATTCACTTCAACCCGGATGAAATCGCGCGTCTCGGCGCCGCCGGTACCGGTATCTGCCATTGCCCAAGCTCGAATATGCGCCTGGCCTCCGGCATCTGCCCGACCCTGGACCTGCTCGCTGCCGGTGCGCCGATTGGCCTTGGCGTGGACGGCTCCGCCTCCAACGATGCCTCGAACATGATCCTTGAAGCGCGCCAGGCCCTGTATATCCAGCGCCTGCGTTACGGCGCGGAAAAGATCACGCCTGAAGGCGTGCTGGGTTGGGCGACAAAAGGGTCGGCGCAATTGCTGGGGCGCACGGATATTGGTGAGCTGGCGGTCGGCAAACAGGCTGACCTGGCGCTGTTCAAGCTCGACGAGCTGCGCTTCTCCGGCAGCCATGACCCGATCTCGGCGCTGCTGCTGTGCGGCGCCGACCGCGCGGATCGAGTGATGGTCGGGGGTAAATGGCGAGTGATTGACGGCCAGGTTGAAGGCCTGGATTTGAAAGGTTTGATCGCCGATCACACCCAGGCGGCGAAACAGCTGATCGCCGGAACCTAAGCCAAATACACATGCAAATGTGGGAACTGGCTTCTGTGGGAGCTGGCTTGCCTGCGATAGCATCATCTCGGTGCAACTGAAAAACCGAGGTGTCTGCATCGCAGGCAAGCCAACTCCCACAAAACCCAGCGCCCACATTGAGTTCTGCGGTCTCTATAGACCCAACAGCGACAGCATAATAAACGTCGCAAACAACACAAAATGGGTCATCCCTTCGATGGCGTTCGTTTCGCCATCGTTGAGGTTGATCGCGCTGACGATCAGCGTGATCAACACCATCACGGTTTGCACCGGTGTCATCGCCATCTGGAACGGCTGGCCGGTGTATAGCGCCATAGCCTCCATCACCGGCACGGTCAGGATCACCGTCGACAAGGACGCGCCCAGTGCGATGTTCACCACCGACTGCATGCGGTTGGCCAGGGCCGCGCGCAACGCCGTCAAAATTTCCGGCGCGGCTGAAATCGCCGCGACCACAATCGCCGTGATCACCGGCGGCGCGCCTGTGCCTTCCAGGCCGAGGTCGAGGGTCTTGGACATCACCTCAGCCAGTGCGCCAATCACGATGACGCCAAACACCAACGTACCGATGGAAAACGCGAGGCTGATCGGCGGCTCTTGTTGCTCTTCGGGCTGTTTCTTGCGGCGTTTTTCCGGGTAGCTGTAGCTGAAGAAATAACTGTGCGGCCCTACCTGCATGCGCAGGAACAGGGTGTAGAGCACCACCATCGCGCCGATGGTGAAGGCTGAGTAAATTTTCCAGTCTGCCTCGGGGATAAATTCCGGCACCACCATCGACACGCCCATCGCCGTGAGGATCATCACGCTGTAGGTGCGGGCCGAATCATCGTTGTAGGACTGTTCACCATGCTTGATGCCGCCCATCAGCGCGGCCAGGCCGAGGATGCCGTTGATATCGAGCATCACCGCCGAGTAAATGGTGTCACGCACCAGGGTCGGCGACGGCTCGTTGCTCATCATGATCGCCAGGATCACCACTTCCACCAGCACGGCGGCGAGGGTCAGGATCATGGTGCCGTAAGGGTCGCCGACCTTCTCCGCGAGCTGCTCGGCATGGTGGGCCACGCGCATCGAGGCCACGACGATAAAGCCGATCAGCCCGATACCGGCCAGCAGCGCCACCATTTGCCCGCTGTGCAGCATCCAATGCTCCAACGGGTAAGCGGCGATGGCGGCAATCAGCGCCAGTAACATGTATTTTTCTTGCTTGAGGGATGTGAGCATTCCGGGCCTTTTCATACGGCTAATCAGTCATTGATGGGGTACAGACTGCGCCACGCCGCTAACGTTTCGTTACACCTTAGTTCACGCGGCCCTTGCGTGAATAAATCCAATACTCTCCTGCTGGTCAGGTTTTGCCGATTATTTCGGCGATGGCCTGTAGAATGCCGCCATTGCACCTGATGAGATTTTACAAATGTACGATTGGCTCAACGCCCTGCCCAAGGCTGAATTACACCTGCACCTGGAAGGCTCGCTGGAGCCTGAGCTGCTGTTCGCCCTGGCCGAGCGCAATAAGATTGCGCTGCCCTGGAACGACGTCGAAACCCTGCGCAAGGCCTACGCCTTCAACAACCTGCAAGAGTTTCTCGACCTGTATTACAAGGGCGCCGACGTGCTGCGCACCTCCCAGGATTTCTATGACCTGACCTGGGCGTACCTGCTGCGCTGTAAAGCACAGAACGTGATCCATACCGAACCCTTCTTCGACCCGCAAACCCACACCGACCGTGGCGTGCCGTTCGAAGTGGTGCTCAACGGCATCGCCGCTGCACTCAAAGATGGCGAACAGCAACTGGGCATCACCAGTGGTTTGATCTTAAGCTTCCTGCGCCACTTGAGCGAAGCCGAAGCCGAGAAAACCCTCGACCAGGCGCTGCCGTTCCGTGATGCATTCGTGGCCGTGGGCCTGGACAGCTCGGAAATGGGTCACCCGCCAAGCAAGTTCCAGCGCGTGTTCGACCGTGCCCGTCACGAGGGCTTCCTCACCGTGGCCCACGCCGGCGAAGAAGGCCCACCCGAGTACATCTGGGAAGCCATCGACCTGCTGAAAATCCAGCGTATCGACCATGGCGTGCGCGCCATCGAAGACGAGCGCCTGATGCAGCGGATCATCGACGAGCAGATCCCGCTGACCGTGTGCCCGCTGTCCAACACCAAGCTGTGCGTGTTTGACGACATGGCCCAGCACAACATCCTCGACATGCTCGAGCGTGGCGTGAAGGTGACAGTGAATTCGGACGACCCGGCGTACTTCGGCGGTTATGTCACCGAGAACTTCCACGCCCTGTACACCTCGCTGGGCATGACCCAGGACCAGGCCAAACGCCTGGCGCAGAACAGCCTGGATGCGCGGTTGGTAAAGCCATAACTGGATAAACACCCGTTAACAATGTGGGAGCTGGCTTGCCTGCGATAGCGGTTTAACAGTCAACCGTGAAGGTGACTGACAGACCGCCATCGCGGGCAAGCCCGCTCCCACACGTGTTCTATGTCGCCCTCTAAGCCTCGGCCAGTTCTTCCAACGTCTTACCCTTCGTCTCCATCCCAAACACCCACACCACCAGCGCCGCCACCGCAAAACACAGCGCGCCCAAGGCAAACACCCCGCCCTGCCCGGTTATCGGAAACACCAGCCCGGTCACCAACGGCCCCAGCAACGAACCAACCCGGCCAATTGCCGAGGCAAACCCGGAACCAGTGGCCCGCGCCGAAGTGGGATACAGCTCCGGCGTGTAGGTGTACAACACCGCCCACATGCCAAACAGAAAGAACTGCATCAACAGCCCCGAGGTAATCAGCAGCCCCACGTTGCCGCCAAACACCGCGCTCTGCCCATACAGAAATGCCATCACCCCGCCGCCCAGCAACGTCACCACGCACACCGGCTTACGCCCCCAGCGCTCCACCAGCCAGGCCGCCATCAAGAACCCGGGAATCCCACCCAGGGAAATGATCACCGTGTAGTACACCGATTGGGTCACGGCAAAACCCGACTGCTGCAACAATGCGCTGAGCCAGGACGTCAGCCCATAAAAGCCCAGCAAGGCAAAGAACCATACGCTCCAGATCATCATCGTGCGTTGGCGATACTGCGCCGACCACAGTTGTTGAAACGCCGAGAAAAACGTCCCCGGCACGCTCTCAACCCGTGGCAAGGCAATCGGTTCCGGCAAGTCGGCGCGCCCCAGCGAATTGCGCACTTTTTGCTCAATGCCCAGCAACACCTTATCCGCCGCCGCCTGCCGGCCGGCCTGCTCAAGCCAGCGCGGCGACTCCGGGATAAAAAACCGAATCGCCAATACAAACACCGCAGGCACCGCCAGCACCAAAAAGATGTCGCGCCAGCCAATCACCGGCAGCAGAAAATAAGACAGCACGCCCGCCGCCACAAAACCGAGCGGCCAGAAACCATCCATCAAGGCGATATAGCGCCCGCGCCTCTTGGCTGGGATCAGCTCCGAGAGCATCGACTGCGCAATCGGGAACTCCATGCCCATGCCGATCCCCAGCAGGATGCGAAACAGCGTCAATGTCTCCACCGTCTGCGCGGTGGAACACAGGTAACTGGCGACGCCCCACAACACGATGCTCCACTGGAACACCGGCTTGCGTCCGAAGCGATCTGCCAACATCCCGGATAAAGAGGCACCGATCACCATGCCAAAAAAACTCGAACTGGCCAGCAACCCGGCCTGGGCCGTGCTCAGGCCAAACTCGGTTTTGATCGAGCCCAAGAGAAACGTCATCATCGCCAGGTCCATGGAATCGAAGAAAAACGCCAGGGCGATGATGATGAAGATGACTCGGTGGTAACCGCTGATCGGCAACCGTTCCAGCCGTTCCGCTGCGCTATAGCCTTGCATACCCATGCCGCACCCCCTGTGTGAAAAAGCCCCAGAGCGAGTGTGCGGCATCGTTTTCACCGGTAATTGCTGGATGCGACCTGACTGAAACTCTGAGCGACGATGGCCCGCCTACAACGCAACCAGCCGGTTGATTTCCACATGCCCGGTGCCGGTAACCTGCAAGGCGTGGGACTCGTTGGCCACGCTGATCCAGCCGGACTGTAAAAACAGTTGCAGCAGCCCCGCGCCCAACGGGCCACCCAGGTGCGGTTGCTGCTGGCTCCAGTCAAAACAGTCGCAAACCACAGGCGATGCCAGCGCCTGGGTAAAAATGCCCAGGCGCGCAAAGTGCTGCGCACCCGCGACAGTAATATCGGTACGCTGCTCATGGCGATCGATCCAGCCAGCATCCGCCATCTGCTGGTAAAGCCACGCCGCCAACTCACCGCCGAGGTGCCCATGGCACAAACGGGCGTGTCGCAATGGCGCCGGCGCCAGCAGGGCCTTCGGTAAAACATCCGGCGTCATGCGTGCGGCACTGGCCATGGTGGTATTGGCCAAGGCGTCGATGGCCGCACTGACATCGGCGGCCGCCACGCGAAACAGCCGCTTGCCACGCCGGGCCTCGACCCGTAGCAAACCGCCCCCGGTGAGCCGCGACAAATGTGCAATAGCCGACGCCGACGACAGCCCGGCCAACGTCGCCAATTCTTCTGAGGACTTGGCCGAGCCGTCCATCAAGGCCCAGAGCATGGCGGTACGCTTGGGCTCGCAGAGCAAGCCGGCGATATGACTGATGCACGGTGCTGCTTCCATGTATTCATTCCTTGTTAAGCATTTGTCTGCTGCGGTTGGAACGAAGTATAGGGGCGCAAACCGCCCGCTCCGCGGCGTCTGACAGCGCGGAAAGGGACAGGCTCTGAGTGAAATTTCTTACTTTGGTGGAGGCTACTGCGCCGCGTTCAATCGCTCCGGCCATTGCGCGGTCAATGTCGCACAACGGGCCACGAGCATTTCGCGCAGCAGGTTGATGGGTTTGCTCAATCGCGCGCGATGGGCGCACAGCAGATTGAGCGGCGTACGCTCACCGCGCAGCTCCGGCAGGATCACGCGCAAGCGCCCGGCCAGCACGTCACTGCTCACGTCCAGCCAAGACTTGTAGGCAATGCCGACACCCGCCACCGCCCAGCGGCGAACCACGTCGGCGTCGTCACTGAAGCGGTCGCCGGTCACCGTCAGGCTGACCTCGCGCTTGCCGTCGTGAAAACTCCAATGGTCGTGCACGCGACTGCCGAGCATGTACAGCAGGCAATTGTGCTGGGCCAGTTGCTCCAGATGGCGCGGCTCGCCATGCCGCGCCAGGTAACTGGGCGCGGCGCACAGCACGCGCAGATTGTCCGGGGCGATGGGCAGCGCGATCAGGCTCGAGTCTTCGGGCTCGCCATAGCGCAGGGCGATGTCGACCGGCTGGCGGAACAGGTCGGCAATGCGGTCACCCAGCAGCAGGCGCACGGTCAGTTGCGGGTATTCACGCTGGAACTCATCGAGCCACGGCAGCAACTGGTTGCGCCCGAAGTCTGAAGGCGCCGACAGCTGCAGCACGCCGCTGACGTGGTCCTGGCCGCTGGCCAATAAACGCCGCCCCTCGTCCAGCGAACTCAACGCGGCGCGGGCGTACCCCAGAAAACCTTCACCCTCGGCGGTCAAACGCAGGCTGCGCGTGGAGCGTGCCAGCAAGCGCGTGCCCAGTTGCTGCTCGATGCGCTTCAACGCGGCGCTGGCCACCGCTGGCGACAGGTCCATGACCCGCGCCGCGGCGGACAAACTGCCCAGGTCCGCCGCGCGCACAAACAACTGCAAATCATCAAAACGCAGCATGCATTCTCGCCAATTATCAAAATTCTATTGAAACAGACTGCTGTTTTAGCGGGTTTTATCTTCCTGGGAAATAGCCAATCATCTGCCCATCCCGTTCATCACGTGCTTGGAGTTGAATATGTCCGCTGCCTTTAACGTCATCGCCACGCTGATCGCCAAACCCGGCCAACAGGCCACCTTGGAAACCCTGCTGCGCGGCCTGCTGGAACCGACCCGCCTGGAAGCGGGTTGCGAGCAGTACGACCTGCACCAGGACCTGCAACACCCCGAGACCTTCTACATGCTCGAACGCTGGAGCGACGACGCGGCGCTGGCCGACCACGACCAGAGCGCGCATATCCAGAGTTTCCGTGCCAAGGCCGCTGACGTGATCGAACACTTCGAACTCAAGCGCCTGAAATTTCTTGCCTGATCAACGCCCTTTTCCGGAGCCCTTATGAAAGCCATTGCCTACTACGCCGCACTGCCCATCACCGATGCAAAATCCCTGCAAGACATCGAACTACCAGAGCCGGTCGCCGGCCCGCGCGACCTGTTGGTGGAAGTCAAAGCCATCTCGGTCAACCCGGTGGACACCAAGGTGCGCCAGAACGTCGCCCCGGAAAATGGCGCCGCCAAGGTGCTGGGCTGGGACGTGGCCGGCGTGGTCAAGGCCGTTGGCAGCGACGTGACGCTGTTCAAGGCCGGTGACACGGTGTTCTACGCAGGCTCCCTCGTACGCCCGGGTGGCAACAGCGAACTGCACACCGTGGATGAACGCATCGTCGGCCACATGCCCAAGAGCCTGGGGTTTGCCGAAGCTGCCGCGCTGCCGCTGACCGCCATCACCGCCTGGGAGTTGCTGTTCGAGCGCCTGCAGGTGCGTGAAGGCAAGGAGGATGAAGGCCAGAGCCTGCTGATCGTCGGTGCCGCCGGGGGTGTGGGGTCGATCCTGACGCAACTGGCCAGCCAACTCACTGCGCTGAAAGTCATCGGCACCGCCTCGCGCCCGGAAACTCAAGAGTGGGCCAAAGCCCTCGGCGCCGACCTGGTGATCGACCACAGCCAACCGCTCAGCGAAGCGCTGAAAAACGCCGGCCACCCACACGTAACCCACGTCGCCAGCCTGACCCAGACCGACCATCACTTGGACCAACTGGTGGAGGCCCTGGAGCCCCAAGGCAAGCTGGCGCTGATCGACGATCCCAAGGCGCTGGATGTGAGCAAACTCAAGCGCAAGAGCCTGTCGTTGCACTGGGAGTTCATGTACACGCGTTCGATGTTCGAGACGCCGGACATGATCGAACAGCACCACCTGCTCAACCGTGTGGCCGAGCTGATCGACGCCGGCACCCTGAAGACCACGGTGGGCGAGCACTTCGGTGTGATCAACGCCGAGAAACTGCGCCGTGCCCACGCGTTGCTGGAAAGCGGCAAGGCCAAGGGCAAGATCGTGTTGGAAGGTTTCTGAAAAAACTTCTGTCAGTGTCGTCTTTTATTCCTGTGAGTAATGGACGGCACCATTAGTCAGAGAGTTGATCTTTGTCATATTTGTGAGCGCATTCGGGTTTATATTGGCCGCCTTTGCCACGATTCTTTTACGTGAGGAAGTCAGCAATGAAGATCCTGATAAGAGCGTTAGCAAAATCCCCCGGCAACAAATGGCAGGTCAGCCTCGACGGCGACGCGTTCACCTTCCGCAGTGAGGCCGAGGCCCGCGCCTTTGCCGACACCCTGCAAGCCCGTATCCAGGCGCCCCACCGCATCCCTCTCAGCCAGCAGCGCGCCGCCGCCGGCTGATCGAACACCTCAGCCCTGCGCTTGCACGGCCCGCGCCCGTTGCAGGCGCTGGGTCGACATGGCAATGGTCACCGCCAAGACACCGCACAAACTGATGACCATCGCCATCGGCATCGCCGTGCCATCGTGCAACACGCCGACCAGGGACGCCGCACCCGCTGCCACGCCAAACTGAATGCAGCCCAGCAGCGCCGATGCGCTACCGGCCCGTGCACCCTGGCCGCTCATGGCGCACGCCGAGGTGTTGGGCAAAATGCAGCCTAAGCTCGCGATGCAGATAAACAGCGGCACCAGCAACGGCCACAGGGCTTCGGTGCGCAAGGCAGCAATGCCCAACAGCGACAACGCCGCCGCTACGTAGACCCACACGGTGCGCGACAGCAAAAACGCCGGGCCACGTTTGGCCAGCAACCGCGCATTGAGCTGTGCCACCAGGATAAAGCCGGCCGCGTTGGAGCCGAACAGCCAGCCATAATGCTCCGCAGGCACGCCGTAGAGCTTGATAAACACGAAAGGTGAACCGGCGATGTAGGCAAACATCCCGGCAATCGAAATGCCGCCGGTCAAGGCGTAGCCGAGGTAAACCCGGTCAGACAGCAGCGCGCCATAGCGGCGCAGCGAGCCGGACAGTGGCTGGCGCGGCTGATGGGCCGGAAAGGTTTCCGGCAAGCCGACCGCCACCGCGATGGCCGCCATCACGCTGAAGATCGACAGCGCCAGGAAAATCGACTGCCAGCCCCACAACCCGACCATCACCCCACCCGCCAACGGCGCGAGGATCGGCGCCAGGCCAGTCACCAGCATCAGTTGCGAATACACCTTGGCCGAACCCACGGCGTCGCATTTATCGCTGACCACTGCGCGCGAAATCACCATGCCCGCGCAGCCGCCGAGGGCTTGCACGAAGCGCGCGCCGATCAGCCAATCCAGCGACGGCGCATAGGCGCAGGCAAAGGATGCCACCGTAAACAGGGTCACGCCGCTGAGCAGCGGCACACGCCGACCAAAGCGGTCGGCCAGCGGGCCGTAGATCAGTTGGCCGATGGCCAGACCGCCGAAATACACCGCTAGGGTCAGCTGGATATGTTTTTCGTCGGTGGCGAACGCCGTGGCCATGGCGGGGAAGCCCGGCAGGTAGAAGTCGATCGCCAACGGCGCGAAGGCGCTCAAGGCGCCCAGAATCAGGATTATGCGGAGGTTCATCAGACACCCAAGTGAGTCGGCAGCTCGACAGTCTAGCCGCGCTTGGGTGCCATGAACATTACGTTAGCTCGCTAACTATCAGAAAACTTACGCGAGCTTGGCGCTGTAGCCTTCTTCGGTGATCAGCTCGATGACCTGCTCGGCCGACAAGTGGCTTTCAACGCCCACTTCTTTGGCCGCCAGGTTGACGTTGACGCTCGCCGCCGGGTCCTGGCTTTGCACGGCCTGGGTTACCGCTCGAACGCAATGGCCGCAGGTCATTCCTTCAACGCTGAATATTTGCATGATATGACTCCTGTATTGAGAGTGAATTGAGTCTCGACCTTGCCACGATGGCAAGGTCAAGTTTCATAAATACCGGCCGGGCTGGTATTCGGCCGCCGCGTCGGCCAAGCTTCATGCATCTTAGCTATGAACCACGGAGCATTCGCCATGCGCTGGTCGCTTTTTGCCCTTGTCAGCCTGTTGAGCTTGTCTGCCGTTGCGCCCCAGGCCAGCGCCGATCAAGACTACGCCGTGCTGATCATTTCCCGCGAACGCTTGGAAGTGCTGACCAATTGCGAGATTGGCCTGTACATTCAGGACCAGTTGGCCGGGCGCCTGTTCCAGGAACAAGCCACCTCGTTCAACTTGCCGGCAGGCAATGTGTCGCTGCGCCTGAAGCTGTTGCCGGGCCAAGCCGCCGGTTGCCTGCCGGGCATGCTGGCGCCGCCGGCGCAGAACATCACACTGAAGGCCGGTGACGTGCGCAAATTGCGTATCGCCCAGGGCCCGGATGGCATGTACCTGAAACCTGCCGCATTGGAATATTAAACCCGCGCCTGATCGTTCCCACGCTCCGCGTGGGAACGCATCCCGTGACGCGCCGCGTCACAAACCTTAAGAGCGGCATTGCGACGCAGGGCGTGGGAACGATCGCGCTTGACCTTCCCCACAGGTCAAGGTTGATTCTAGGGGCAACGTCTCCTGGAGGACTGCCCCATGAATGGATCCACCACGTTTGACCTGCCCATCAGCGGCATGACCTGCGCCAGCTGTGCCGGCCGTGTCGAGCGCGCGCTGGGCAAGGTGCCGGGGGTGCAAAGCGTCAGCGTCAACCTGGCCAACGAACGTGCCCATGTCGAAGTGCTGGGCCAGATGGACCCCGGCGTCTTGATCGCCGCCGTCGACAAAGCTGGCTACACCGCCACCCTGCCGCAAAGTGAAACCGTCACCGATGCCAACCAAGCCCAGCGCCTGCACCACGAGCGTTGGTCGCTGCTGCTGGCGATCTTGCTGGCGCTGCCCCTGGTGCTGCCGATGCTGGTGGAACCCTTCGGCCTGCACTGGATGCTCCCCGCCTGGGTGCAGTTCGCCCTGGCCACCCCCGTGCAGTTCATCTTTGGCGCGCGCTTCTATATAGCCGCGTGGAAAGCCGTCCGCGCCGGCGCCGGCAACATGGACCTGCTGGTAGCTATCGGCACCAGCGCCGGTTACGGCCTGAGTATCTACGAATGGCTCACCGCGCCCGCAGGCAGCATGCCGCACTTGTATTTCGAAGCCTCAGCGGTGGTGATCGCCCTGGTGCTGCTGGGTAAATACCTGGAAAGCCGCGCCAAGCGCCAGACCGCCAGCGCCATTCGTGCCTTGGAAGCCTTGCGCCCGGAGCGCGCGATTCGCGTGTTTGATGGCCGCGAAGAAGACGTTGCCATCAGCGCGTTGAAGCTCGATGACCTGGTGCTGGTCAAACCCGGCGAACGCTTCCCGGTCGACGGTGAAGTGGTGGACGGCCAAAGCCATGCCGACGAAGCCTTGATCAGCGGCGAAAGCCTGCCGGTGCCGAAACAACCGGGGGATAAGGTCACCGGCGGCGCCATCAACGGTGAAGGCCGCTTGCTGGTGCGCACCCAGGCCTTGGGCGCCGAAAGTGTGTTGGCGCGCATCATCCGCCTGGTGGAAGACGCCCAGGCGGCGAAAGCACCGATCCAGAAACTGGTGGATAAAGTCAGCCAGGTATTTGTGCCCGCCGTGCTGGTGCTGGCGTTGATCACGCTGGTGGGCTGGTGGCTGTACGGTGCATCGCTGGAAACCGCGATCATCAATGCGGTCGCGGTGCTGGTGATTGCTTGCCCCTGTGCCTTGGGCCTGGCCACGCCGACCGCGATCATGGCCGGCACCGGCGTCGCCGCGCGCTACGGCATCCTGATCAAAGACGCTGAAGCCTTGGAACGCGCCCATGCCGTCAGCGCCGTGGTGTTCGACAAGACCGGCACCCTCACCTCCGGCGCGCCAAAAATTGCGCACTTGGCGGCAGTGGATGGCAATGAAGCCCTACTGTTACAACAGGCCGGTGCACTGCAACGCGGCAGCGAACACCCGTTGGCCAAGGCGGTGCTGGATGCCTGCAGCGAACAAGGCCTAAACGTGGCGGATGTGACTGCTAGCCAATCCCTGACCGGGCGCGGCATCGCGGGCACGCTCGATGGCCGGCAACTGGCTTTGGGCAACCGTCGCATGCTGGAAGAGAACGGCTTGAGCGTGGGTGACTTGGCTGATTCCGCCAACGCCTGGGAAGCCGAAGGCCGCACCTTGTCCTGGCTGATCGAACAAGGTGCGCAACCGCGTGTGCTGGGGTTATTTGCCTTTGGCGACACGCTTAAACCCGGCGCACTGGAGGCCGTGGAACGGCTCAAGGCCCAGCACATCAGCAGCCACTTGCTCACCGGCGACAATCGCGGCAGCGCCCGCGTGGTGGCCGAGGCGCTGGGCATTGACGATGTACACGCCGAAGTACTGCCGGCCGACAAAGCCGCCACCGTCGCCGAGTTGAAAAAGACCGGGGTGGTGGCGATGGTCGGCGACGGTATCAACGACGCCCCGGCCCTGGCCGCCGCCGATATCGGCATCGCCATGGGCGGCGGCACCGATGTGGCAATGCACGCCGCCGGTATCACCCTGATGCGCGGCGATCCACGTTTGGTGCCGGCGGCGCTGGAGATCAGCCGCAAGACCTACGCCAAAATCCGCCAGAACCTGTTCTGGGCCTTTGTGTATAACTTGATCGGTATTCCCCTGGCGGCGTTCGGCCTGCTCAACCCGGTATTGGCGGGCGCCGCCATGGCGTTGTCCAGCGTCAGTGTGGTGAGCAATGCGTTACTGTTAAAAACCTGGAAGCCGAGCACTTGGAAACCGGAGCATTTGGAGGATAAACGCCCATGAACATCGGCCAAGCCGCCCGCCAGAGCGGGCTGAGCGCGAAGATGATTCGTTACTACGAGTCCATCAGCCTGCTCAAAGCCGCCCATCGCACCAACAGCGGCTACCGCGTGTATGGCGCCGACGACTTGCACACGCTGGCGTTTATCAAGCGCTCGCGGGATCTGGGGTTTTCCCTGGAGGAAGTCGGCAAGTTGCTGACACTGTGGCAAGACCGGCAGCGAGCCAGCGCCGACGTAAAAGCCTTGGCGCGCCAGCACATCGATGAGCTGAATCAGAAAATCCTGGAGCTTGGGCAACTGCGCGATACGTTGCAGGACTTGGTGGAACACTGCCAAGGCGATCATCGGCCGGATTGCCCGATTCTCAAGGAGTTGGCGTCGGGCAGCTGTTGCGCCTGACGCTTAAACTGATTCAACCCCAAACCAACTGTGGGAGCTGGCTTGCCTGCGATAGCATCAACGGGTGATGCCTGATACACCGAGGTGTCTGTATCGCAGCCAAGCCAACTCCCACAGGAAGCCAGCTCCTATATTTTTAGCGCTTCATGGGCCTGAAGATCATTGCATCCAAGGCGGCGGCGGAGGTTCTTCCGACGCTTTACTCGGTGGCGCATCATCCGCGGCCCGAATCGCTTGCTTACGCTCTTCATCCAACCGCGCCGCTTCGATCTCGCGGATCACACCGCCCACATCCGCCAACTCTTCCGGTTCGTCAAACTCACCAGTCAATGCACTGGCCGGATGCAGCGTGCCGGCTTCGTACAAAGCCCACATTTCCTTAGCGTACTTGGTCTTCTTCAACTCCGGAGCAAAGCGCCCGAAGTAGGAAGCCATGTTGCCCACATCCCGTTCCAACATGCTGAACGCATGGTTGTTACCTGCCGCATCCACCGCCTGAGGCAGGTCGATAATCACCGGGCCGGTCGGCGTAAGCAGCACGTTGAACTCGGACAAGTCACCGTGCACCAGACCGGTACACAGCATCAGCACGATCTGGGAAATCAGGAAGGCGTGATATTCACGTGCCTGGTCCGGGTCCAGCGTTACGTCATTCAGACGCGGCGCCGCATCGCCGTACTCGTCGGCCACCAGTTCCATCAACAGCACGCCTTCGAGGAAGTCGTACGGCTTAGGCACGCGAACGCCTGCACCGGCCAAGCGGAACAACGCCGCTACTTCGGCGTTCTGCCAGGCATCTTCGGTTTCTTTCTTACCGAATTTGGAACCCTTGGCCATGGCCCGGGCCTGGCGGCTGTTACGGACCTTACGGCCTTCCTGGTACTCGGCCGCCTGACGAAAACTTCGTTTATTCGCCTCCTTGTAAACCTTGGCGCAACGCAATTCGTTGCCGCAGCGCACCACATAAACAGCTGCTTCTTTACCACTCATAAGTGGGCGCAGCACTTCGTCGACCAGACCGTCTTCGATCAGGGGTTCAATGCGTTTAGGAGTCTTCATCAGCTTTTATTGTGGGTCCTTTATTACCAAACACGCGTATGGCACTCGTTATACGGCAATCGGCTCGCCTCGGGGAGAGGCTACCGACCTTTGGCACTTAAGAATGCATCCAATATGCCAATTTTTTTGTACATTTTTAACGTTCGATAATCGCCGTCACACCTTGGCCGCCGGCGGCGCAGATCGAAATCAGCCCACGGCCCTTGCCCGCCGCGTCCAACAGCTTGGCCAAGTTGGCGACAATACGCCCACCGGTGGCCGCAAACGGATGCCCGGCGGCCAATGAACTGCCCTTGACGTTGAGCCGGCTGCGGTCGATGGAGCCCAGCGGCGCGTCCAGCCCCAGGCGGGTCTTGCAGTATTGCGGGTCTTCCCAGGCTTTGAGCGTGCACAACACTTGGGCAGCGAAGGCTTCGTGAATCTCGTAGTAATCGAAGTCCTGCAGCGTCAGACCATTCCTAGCCAACAAGCGCGGCACTGCGTATACCGGCGCCATCAACAGGCCTTCGGCGCCGTTGACGAAATCCACCGCCGCCGCTTCGCCATCGCGCAGGTACGCCAGGATCGGCAAGCCGCGTTCCTTGGCCCAGGCTTCACTGCCCAGCAGTACCAGCGATGCACCATCGGTGAGCGGCGTGGAGTTGCCGGCGGTGAGGGTGCCCTTTTCGCTGCGCTCGAACGCCGGCTTGAGGCTGGCGAGTTTTTCCAGGGTCAGGTCGGGGCGCAGGTTGTTGTCGCGGGTCAGGCCGAGAAACGGCGTAAGCAAATCGTTGTGCCAGCCTTCGGCGTAGGACGCGGCCATTTTCTGATGGCTTTCCAGCGCCAACTGATCCTGCTCGGCGCGGGGAATCTGCCAGGTCTGCGCCATCAACTCGCAGTGCTGGCCCATGGACAGACCGGTGCGCGGCTCGCCATTGCGCGGCAGCTCCGGCTTAAGATGATGGGGACGAAGTTGTAACAGGACTTTTAATTTATCCGCCATGGATTTGCTGCGATTGGCTTGCAACAAGATCTTACGCAGCCCTTCGTTCACACCGATAGGCGCGTCAGAGGTGGTGTCGACGCCCCCGGCAATGCCGCAGTCAATCTGCCCCAAGGCAATTTTATTCGCCACCAGCAACGCCGCCTCAAGCCCAGTGCCGCACGCCTGCTGAATATCGTAAGCCGGGGTTTGCGGCGACAGCCGCGAGCCCAGCACACATTCGCGGGTGAGGTTGAAGTCGCGGGAATGCTTGAGCACGGCCCCCGCCGCCACCTCGCCAATGCGCAGGCCGTGCAGATTGTAGCGTTCGATCAGGCCCTCCAGGGCAGCGGTCAACATCGCCTGGTTACTCGCCGTAGCATAAGGACCGTTGGATCGGGCGAAGGGGATGCGATTACCGCCAATGATCGCTACACGGCGCAATTGAGTCATGGAAAGCTCCCTGATAGTTGTGGGTGGAATCATCAAGCCTAGCCTAGGCTGATCGAACGACTACCACACCGGGGTGGTCAACCGTTTGAACCCCAGCCTTTGGAGAGCGTTCCATGTCTGACCGTTATATCGACTTCGCCAACTCAAGCCTCGGCCATCGCCTGGTCGCCGCCATTGGCCTGCCGTCACCGGTACGCCTGGAGCGCTGGCAGGCCGGGCGCCTGCGCCCGGTGGAGGGTGCGCTGCTGCTAGGCGGCGGCGCCCTGGCCGCCAAGGTGCTGGCGTTTGCCAACAAGCTCACCGATGCCACTTACAGCTACGGCGCTGAGCCATTGGGGGCAGCAGCGTGGATTCCCGGGCATGGCCCCAAGCTCAAGGCCGTGGTGTTCGATGCCAGCGACTTGCAGCACACCGACCAACTCAAGCAGCTGCGCGAATTCTTTCAGCCATTGCTGAAAAATCTCGACCACAGCGCGCATTTGGTGATTCTTGGCTGGGCGCCGGAAAGCCTCAGCGACCCCTTCGCCGCCAGTGCGCAGCGAGCCCTGGAAGGTTTCAGTCGCTCCCTGGCAAAAGAGCTGCGCAGCGGCGGTGTGTTGCAATTGTTGTACGTGGGCGAAGGCGCCGAAGACCAGCTGGAGGGTGCGCTGCGGTTTTTCCTGTCGCCTAAAAGCGCCTACATCTCAGGCCAGGTGATTCGCCTGCAAGCCTGCGCCACACCGGTTGAGGATTGGACCCGCCCATTGGCCGGGCGCAAAGCGTTGGTCACTGGCGCCGCCCGTGGCATTGGCGCCTCCATCGCCGAAACCCTGGCGCGCGACGGTGCCGAGGTGATCGTGCTCGACGTGCCCCAGGCCAAGGCCGATCTCGAAGCCTTGGCGGCACGCTTGGGCGCACGCACCGTGGTGCTGGACATCTGCGCCGAAGACGCTGCCGCGCAGTTGATCGAGCACTTGCCAGACGGCATCGACATCGTGGTGCACAACGCCGGCATCACCCGCGACAAAACCTTGGCCAATATGACCCCGGAATACTGGGACGCGGTGCTGGCGGTCAACCTCAACGCGCCGCAAGTGCTGACCAAGGCGCTGCTCGACAGCGGCACCCTGCACGACAACGGCCGTGTGGTGTTGCTGGCGTCCATCAGCGGCATCGCCGGCAATCGCGGGCAAACCAACTATGCCGCGAGCAAGGCCGGGCTGATCGGCCTGGCCCAGGCCTGGGCGCCGTTGCTGGGTGAGCGTGGGATCAGCATCAACGCCGTGGCGCCGGGGTTTATCGAAACCCAGATGACCGCGCACATTCCTTTCGCCCTGCGTGAAGCTGGGCGGCGCATGAGTTCGCTGGGCCAGGGCGGCCTGCCGCAGGACGTCGCCGAGGCGGTGGCCTGGCTCGGCCAGCCGGGCTCCGGCGCGGTCAGCGGCCAAGCACTGCGGGTCTGTGGGCAAAGCCTGCTGGGAGCATAAACATGGAGTGGCTGACCTTAGGCAATACCCCGTTTCTGCCGCCGCTGTATTGGCATGCGGCGCTCAAACGCAAGATCACCGGCAGCACCTTGCCCGAGCAGGGGCTGCGCTGCCGGGTGAGCGTCAACCCCAAGGCCGTGGCCGCTTATCGCAACGTCTGCGGTTTTGCCGACAGCCTCATCCTGCCGGCGACTTACCCGCATATCCTGGCGTTCGGCCTGCAGATGCAATTGCTGACGGCGAAAAACTTTCCGTTTCCGTTGCTGGGGCTGATTCACCTGAGCAACCGTATCCGCATTCACCGCCCACTGGGCGCTGTCAGTGAGCTGACGGTGGCCGTGCACGCGCAAAATCTCAAGCCGCACGCCAAGGGCGCAACCTTTGATGTGATCACCACCGTCGAGGACTCCCTCGGCCTGCTGTGGGAAGCCGAAAGCCAATTGCTCTGCCGGGGCGTGAAGCTTGAAGGCGAGCCGGCGGATGACACCTTGCCCAGCCCCACGCAGGTCAACGAGCTGACTCGCTGGAAAGCCCCCGCCGATATCGGCCGCCGCTATGCCAGGGTGTCCGGGGACTACAACCCGATCCACTTGAGCGCGCTGACCGCCAAGTTATTCGGTTTTCCCCAGGCCATCGCCCACGGGTTATGGAATAAGGCGCATACCCTCGCCGCGCTGTGCGACCACTTGCCGGCCGCCAACATTGAAATACACGTCGAGTTCAAGAAGCCGGTACGCCTGCCCAGTGAAGTTACGTTGCTGGCCAGTGCGCCGGGTTCGAGCGGTGAGTTTCTGTTAAAGGGCTCGAGTGACATTGAACATATGGTAGGGAAGTGGCAACCCATCACCTGAAAAACACTGATTAATTGTATATATACACCTTAAGTTATAGCGGACCTGAGCAGTCCGCTTTATTTTATTTAAGTCACTGATATAAAACATATATATATTCTGACACACCCTCTCTTTATACCCTTGGCATTAGTCGCTAAGCGCTGCCAAGCGGCCAGTATATAAATCGTTAATACCAAGTTGAGCGTTGCGCGAAAGAGTGCCCGGGTCTGTGATAGCCAAACGGACAAACGTATCGCTACTACTAGAAATAGCGAGCGTTTGAAACAACCAAGGTTGTACAGGTGCAAGGGAACTGAATCATGAAAACTCAAACTCAAGTAGTGCTATGGAAAGCAAGTACCGCGCTGGCTCTGATCATGGCGATGAGCCTCGGCGGCTGCAGCAGCGGTGGTGGCGGACATCACAGTAGCGTGGCGGCATCTTCCCCTGACTCAGGGGCAGGGACCGGTGGTGGTACTGGCGGTGGAACAGGTGGCGGTACTGGCGGCGGCACCGGCGGTGGAACAGGTGGCGGCACTGGCGGCGGCACCGGTGGTGGAACAGGTGGCGGTACTGGCGGTGGCACCGGCGGTGGAACAGGTGGCGGTACTGGCGGCGGCACCGGCGGTGGAACAGGTGGCGGCACTGGCGGCGGCACCGGTGGTGGAACAGGTGGCGGCACCGGCTCGACCACTACGCCTCTGGTCACAGGCCAAATTGTCGGCACCGTGGGCACCACCGTGGGTAATGTCGGCGCAGCAGTGGGCGACCTGGGTTCGACCCTGACCACCGTGCCCATCGTCGGCGTAACCGCTGGAGGCTTGGTCACTGCGACCGGCAAAGCCGTTACCAGCATTGGCACCGGCGTCACCGCGGGCCTGGGCTCGCTGGGCACCAACAGCAATTCACTGGGCATCACCGTCGCTGGCGTAGGTGACGGCGTCTCCGACCTGGGCACCGGCGTATCGAACACCGGCAAGTCCTTGGGCACTACATTAGGCGGCATTCCGGTCGTCGGCGGGTTGACCGGCGGCGTAGGCGGTGCAGCGGGCGGCCTGGTGGACAAGGTCGGCCAAACCGTGACTATGCTCGGTGACACCCTCAGCACCGCCAGTACCACTGGCCCGCTGGGCTCCGTGACCAACACCCTCGGCGGCAAGGTGCTGGTGCCTGTGGTGTCCCTGGTGGAAAACACCACCGGCAACCTCGGCAAAGCCACGGGCCTTGGCAACCCAGTCAATGGCCTGCTGGATAAAGTCGGCTCCACCGTTACCGGCCTGGGCGGTCAAGTGGCTGGCGCCGGCGGCACCGGCAACCCTGTCACTGGTATTGTCGGCGGTGCATTGGCTGGCGTCGGCGGCGCGCTCGACAAGTCGGGCGGCTATGTCGCACCTGCCGGCGGCGCTTCGGCTTCCGGCCTGCCGGAACTGGTGGGTGGCCTGGTGGCCAATGTGGGTAACGGCTTGAACGCCGGCAACACCAACGGCACTGTCAGTGCAGCAGGTGTCACCGGTGGCGCACTGGGCAACACCGTCGCCTCCCTCGGCACTATCATCGGCGGCACCGGCGTTGCCAACACCGCCGCCACAGCACCGGTGGCAGGCTTGGCCACTAACGTCGGCGCAGCGCTGAACCCTGTGACCTCCGGTGTCAGCAGCCTGACACAAAACATCGGCACCACCACCGGTATCGGTGCGCCGGTCAACGGCCTGGTGACACAAGTGGGTGGCGCTGTCAGCGGCTTGGGTACCAACCTGACCGCCGCCAACGCCAACCCGATCACTAACACCTTGGGCACCACCGTAACGGCAGTTGGCAATACCGTGGGCGCAGTCGGTGGTTTGGTCACCGGCGGTACCAGCAGCGGTGGTGGCTTGCTCGGCGGCTTGAACGTAGGCGCCAGTGCCTCGGCCAGCGGCAGCGCAAGCACTGGCACAAGCGGCGGCCTGGGCGGTGTATTGAACGGCCTTACCGGCAAAAAATAAATTGCACCTGGCCGATTAGACGGCCTCCCCTACAGCGCCTACGCTTGGTTGAGACGAGAGACCCTATAAGTCTCTCGTCTTTTTTATGGGGTTTGTTTCAAAGAACAATGCTTGGCTCTCCCGAACCGCGTCCCAGAACCCGGCGGGCCAGAAACGCTGCTGCAGTTTGACCATGGAGTGTCCTATGCGCGTGTTAACGCCGTTGTTAGTGCTTACCCTCAGTGCCTCCTACGTCCAGGCCGAAACCCTTCCCAGCTTCCTCAATAGCAACGACACTATCCGCACCCTGCCGGTGCCCAACCTGCCCGCAGACGCCTATCGGCCGGTCACACCACAGACCCAGGTGCCGGAAGCGTCGCCGACCCAGAACCAGCCCTTGCTGATGGACACTAAAGTCACCATCCGCAAACTGCAGATCGAGGGCGGCACGATCTACCCGCTGGACGAGACGGCCAAGGCCTACGCGGCGTTGATCGGGCATGAGACCAACCTCGCACAGCTGATCGACGCCACCCGCAATATCACCCGTCGCTACCAACAGGACGGCTACCTGCTGTCCTACGCATTCCTGCCACAACAGACCTTCGAAAACGGCCTGGTGCGCGTGGTATTGGTGGAGGGCTATATCAAGGATTATCAACAGAGTGGCGACATCGGTTCCGTGTCGGCCTACGTCGACAAATTGGCGAATAAGCTGCTGGGAGAACGCCCGCTCACACGCAAGACCTTCGAGCGCTACACCACACTCATGGGCCGCATTCCTGGGGTGACGCTGCAAGCACAAGTGCCGCCGCCGGGTACCACCGATGGCGCCACGCACATGGTCATCCAGGCCAGCCGCAAGCCGTTCACCACCAGCATGAGCCTGGTCGAAAAAAACCGCGGCGGCACGCAAGCGTTGCTGACCGCGACCAGCAATTCGCAGACATCCATGGGCGAACAGCTCAACATCAGCGGCCTGTTTCCACCGGGCGATGACAAAGAGCACTACTACCGCGTGGGCTACAGCCAATTCATCAACGCCGAGGGCACCCAGTTGGCGCTGGCGGCCGAGCGTTATCGCGCAGACCCCGGCACCAACGTGCAACTCGATGGCGGCTTCCAACTCAAACCGCACCAGGCAATCGACCGCTACACCATCGGCTTCACCCACCCACTGATTGCCTCACCGAATGAATCGCTTACCCTGGGCACACGCCTGTACGCGGTGGACCAGACCACGCGATATCAACTGGTGGGCTACCCCAACCGTTTCGACATCGAAACCAACTTGCGCGCGCTCGCGTTCGAGGGCGACTGGCGCAAGTCCGACACTCGGCAATTGCGTATTCTCAGCGCCGGTTTGTACCAAGGCATCAACGGTTTGGGCGCCACGACTCGCAGTGACCTTGAAGGGACAAAACCTGACCTGGACTTCTTCCGCCTGCGCCTGTCCGGCGTGCAGAGCGACAAGTTCTTCGATAACTGGCAAGGCGTGCTGTCGGGGGCGTTCTACTGGAGCGATAACTCCTTGCCCGACAGTGAACGCGCGACCTTTGGCGGGCAGAACTTCGGCCGTGGCTACCCTGATGACCAAGGCTCGGGCGACAAGGGCTGGGGCGTGGCGTATGAGGTCAACTACAGCTTCAACCGCGCCGGCGATTGGGTGAAGGTCCTGCAACCCTACGTGGTGCTCGACCGCGCCAAGACCTGGTTCAACGAGCTGCCGGTCAAAGGCAACGACATGTCATCGGCGGCTGTCGGCCTGCGTTTTGGTGACAACAAGTACTACAACATTGCCCTTGAAGCGGCCAAGCCAATGTCGGACATCGCCCTGGACAGTTTCAATCGGCGGCCACGGTATACGCTGAGCTTCAGCTATCAACTCTGAGTGTTTGTGGCAGCTCGTTTGTTAGGGAAGGCCGTCTCCTGTGGCGAGCGGCTTTCTGTGGCGAGCGGGCTTCAAAACCTGCCAATGCGTTCTGACTGGAAAAACGCGGTGCCTGGATCAGGGCCGGCGCCCCAACGCGGGGCAAGCCCTGATGCCGTTCAGTTAAGCGAACGCAATGCCCAAAGCAGCGAAAATTAAATGTGGGAGCGGCGGTGCGACGATTCGACTTGCCCGCGATGACGTCGGCCCAGCAAACATTGATGTTGACTGACCCACTGCTTTCGCGGGCAAGTCGAATCGTCGCACCGCCGCTCCCACAGGGGGTCTGCGCTTAACTGAACGGCATTAGGGCAAGCCCGCTCGCCACAGGAAGCCCAGTGTCCACACGTAAGCCCGCCGACCACAGACAAGCCAGCGCCCACAACAAGCTCGCTTGCCACAGAAAGCTCGCGCCTAAAATCTATGTTTGGCCAGGGGGAACAGGCTGTTGAGGGTGTCGATTAACCGCACCAGATAGATGGGCTTGCGAAACAGGTCCAGCACCTGCAGGCGTAGCATGTCGCTGACGTCATCCATCTCGGCATGACCCGACATCACGATCACCGGCAAGTGTTGGCGATCGGTGTGTTCGCGCAGGCGCTTGATCAGCGAGATACCACTTTCCTCGGGCATACGCAGGTCGGTGATGACCAATGCGATGTCGGGGTTCAGGGTCAGTTCCTGCAACGCGTAGGTGACGGAGGTGGCGGTAAAACAAACGAAGCCCTCGTTCTCCAGCGACTCCGCCAGTTCTACGAGGGCATCTTCTTCGTCGTCCACCAACAGAATTTGTTGGCGAAAAGGTGCAGCTGCAGCATTCATGGGTACTACCTGGCGTTGCTAATCAATAACAAAAGTACTCACAGAATGCCGTCTACAAGGTCACGTTGGCGTAATGGCTGTCGTGATTTTTGTAAACAACGCGCTGATCTGAGGCGACAGCGTAGTGCCTGCTGCCAGTATCACCAGCGCTACAATGGCCACCAGAATGAGGTACTCAATCGCCGTTGCACCGTCTTTACGACGAAAGAGCAACTGAAGTTGAACGCAACATCTCATCAACATATCAAGGATCATAATACGGCTCCTCTGGCGCCTCAGCGCCTGATCAACAAGGTACTGCACAGTCGTCGAATGCCCTGCGAATTTACGGTGGCGTAACGGCGGTGGTGATTTTTGTGAAGAAGGCGGTGATCTGTGGTTTTAAGGTAGTGCCAGCTGCCAGTATCACCAACGCTACAATTGCCACGAGAATGAGATATTCAATGGCTGTCGCGCCTTCTTTGCGCTGGAAAAGCAATTGAAGTTGGACGTGAAGTCTAATCAGGAAATCAAGAATCATCGTACTGCTCCCTGGGCGGCCAGGCGCCCTAGCTCGGTGCTGCACAGTAATTGCGATGTGCCACTTGAGCATTGCCAACAAACCCCACACTCACAACTGTAAGAACGGATTAATCACAAAGTAGTGGGTGCATTTCCAGTGCCTCAGATCCGTGATTTCAGAGGGTACTTGGGGCTTCACGAAGAAATTTTTCTGTCAGTAATGGCATTTCGTCCTAGCTGAACTACCTTCAAATAGCGAAATAGTTAGTCCACTGTTCATAGCAGCCGGGTTGCGTAATTGGCCTGTTCGGAAGACGGGTTGTAGTGCAACAGGAAAAGGAGAGCCGTCATGAACACGCGTCTGAGCATGATTCTGGCTGGTGTGCTGTTGATCGGTGCGCTGTTTGCCGGTTATTGGGGGCTTGTCCTCAGCCGTGAACCTGCTCCGGCGCCGCCACCGCCGCCACAGGCTGCTCCTGTCGAAAAAGCCGTCGCCGTGGTGGAAGACCAAACCCGCCAACCCGTGGTGGTGCTGGCTCACGATGTGCCGCCGTTTGTTGCGCTGAATGCTGCTGACCTTAGCGTCGAAAAATTACGCACCGTGCCGGCCGGCAGCATGACCAGTGTCGACCAGGCCATCGGCCGTACACCGTGGCGCGCCCTGCAAGCCGGCACCTGGCTGAACGAAGAAAGCTTCACCCCCGGTGGCCCCCTGGCGCGCATGATTCGCCCAGACGAGCGCGCCCTGGCCGTGGCCGTGGATGAAGTGATCGGCGCGGCCGGGCAGTTGAGCCCCGGCGATTATGTGGACGTGCTTTTGTACCTGCGCCAGGACACCGCCAACCTCGAACAATCCGCCCAAGTGGTCGTCCCCGCCATGCGCCTGCTCAGTGTCGGCGATCAAATGGGCCTGACCAACGACGGCACCCCCGCCTCCCCTCCCGCGATGACCGCTGAAGAAAAAGCCCAACGCCGCGCGCCCTCGCGCACCGTGGTACTGGCGGTGCCCGAACAACTGCTGAGCCGGCTGATGCTCGCCTCCCAGGCCGGTACTTTGCGCCTGGCGGTGCGCAGCAGCGACGAACGCCTGTTGAGCCACTATTGGGCAGGCGAACGCGATACGCAGGGCAAGCTGCAAAGCGCCAACCGCGACCTCTACCAGTTCACCCAGCTGGCCTTCGCCCAAGCCCCGAAAAAGCTCGCCCAGAGCGCGCCGCGCCGCGCCGGTGTCGAGGTGATACGCGGCAACCAAGCCACCCAACAAACGCCCGACTGAACAAGGATGCTGTGCATGAGCCGACGTTTCGCACCGGTGTTCACGCTGAAAATTGCCTGTGCCCTGCTGCTGTCGAACCTGCCCGTGGGCCTGGCCGTGGCCGCCACCGGCAACTGCGCCAGCTTGGGCCAATTGCCCGCAGCGCTCTCGGTAGGCGAAGGCCTGCAACAGGAGCTGCAATCGCCGGTAGCGATCACGCGACTGGCAATCGGCGACCCAAAAATCGCCGACGTCCACCTCAATGGCGACCGCGGCTTCCTGCTGACCGGCATCGCTTCCGGTACGACAAGCCTGATGGTCTGGACTGCCTGCTCCACCACGCCGCGCCAGAGCATGGTGTTCGTCAAGGGCAAGGCCACGTCAGCCCTGACCAGCCTGTCCTTGGCGCCAGCGGATGACCCTTCACTGCCCAGCCAGGTGCAGACCGACATCCGCTTTGTCGAGGTCAGCCGCACCAAGCTGAAGGAAGCCAGCACCAAAATCCTCGGCATGGGTAAGAACTTTTTCCTTGGCAGCCCCAACCTGTTGTTCCCCACACCCAGCACCTTCAAGCTGCCGGTGAGCGCTGAGCAGTTCAATATCGGCTTCGGCGGCGGACGTGTTTCCGCGATGATCAACGCCCTGGAAAGCAGCGGTTTTGCCTACACCCTGGCGCGTCCAAGCCTGGTCGCCATGAGCGGGCAAAGCGCGACCTTCCTGGCCGGTGGCGAGATACCGATCCCGGTGCCCAGCAGCGGCAGTGACACTATTTCCATCGAGTACAAAGAGTTCGGCATTCGCCTGACCCTGACCCCCACCGTGATCGACCGCAATCGCATCTCCCTCAAGGTGGCACCGGAAGTCAGTGAGCTGGACTACACCAACGCCGTGGTGATTCAAAACATCCAGGTGCCGGCCCTGACCATCCGCCGCACTGACACCAGCGTGTCCCTGGCCGATGGCGAAAGCTTTGTGATCAGCGGCCTGATCAGCAGCAACAACACCACCAGCATCAGCAAGTTTCCAGGCCTGGGGGACATCCCGATCCTGGGCGCGTTCTTTCGCGATTCCTCGGTCAACCGCCAAGACAAAGAACTGTTGATGATCGTCACGCCGCACCTGGTGCAGCCGCTGGCCGCCAACGCCCAGCTGCCGTCGTTGCCCGGCGAGAACCTGCGCAACTATGACCCGAATTGGTACCGCCTGTACTTCCTGGAAAACGGCAATTTCGACCGCAACAACGGGTTATCCCAATGAGCGATAGCCTGAGCCAGACCTACCTGGCAATCACCCGTAATACCACTGACCTTGAGTGGCTACAGGGCGCGCTGGCACCGCTTGGCCAAGTCGTCAGCGCCGGCAGCGGCACGCTGGATGAGTTGCTGGCGTTGGTCGATGTGACCTTCGCCACCCTAGTGTTTGTCGGCCTCGACCGCGAGCATGTGGTGGCCCAAAGCGCGTTGATCGAAGGCGCGCTGGAAGCCAAGCCGATGCTGGCCATCGTCGCCCTCGGTGACGGCATGGACAACCAGCTGGTACTCAATGCAATGCGCGCCGGGGCGCGGGATTTTGTCGCCTACGGCTCGCGCTCCAGCGAAGTGGCCGGGCTGGTGCGCCGCCTGAGCAAACGCCTGCCGCCGGTGACCACCAACACCCAGCTCGGCGGCCTCACCGTGCTGTTCGGCACTCAAAGCAATGCCGACGGCGCACTGCTCGCCAGCCACCTGGCGCTGGTCGTACAAAAAAGCGGCCAGCAAACCCTGCTGCTGGACCTGGGCCTGCCAAGGGGTGACAGCCTGGCACTGCTGGGGCTTGAAAGCTCATTCAATTTCGGTGATGCCCTGCGTCACCTGCGCCGGCTCGACGCGACCCTGATCAACAGTGCCTTTACCTCTGCCGAGGATGGCCTGCGCATCCTCGCCTACGCTTCCAGCGATGAGCCCTTGGAGCAGACCAGCGCCGCCGAGCTGTACATGCTGCTCAGCGCCTTGCGCCAGCACTTCCAGCACATCGTGGTGAACCTCGCCGGCCAGCCGGACAGCGAAGCGCTGCGCACCTTTGTCAGCCATTGCGACAAGCTGCTGTGGTGCACCGATCAAAGCGTGCTGGACTGCCGCCGCAACCTCGCGGTGCTGAACCAGTGGCGCGAAAAAGGCATGAAGCTGGAGCACGCCAAGCTGTTGGTCGATCGCTACATCAAAGGCTGCGCGCCCGACGCCGAGGCCTTGGGCAAGAGCTTTGGGCTGGAGGTGATTGCCGTGTTGCCGTTGAGCCCGGAGGTGCGCCTGAATGCAAAAAACCAAGGGCAGACCTTGTTCAGCCTGGCCCCGCGGGAAGCTCTCACGCAAGGCATGAAAACCCTGGGCGAACGCCTGGCAAAACGCTCGGAAGGCATGAAAAAACCTTCTCACACCTGGTTTGAACGCCTGCTGGGAAGCGGCAAATGAACGGCGAAAAACTCTTTGGCGCACCCGCGCGCAGTGTCGGTGGTAACACCGACCACGATGGGCTGAAGCTGGTGCTGCATCGCTACATCATCGATGCCATCGAAGAGTCGGGAAAGAACTTGCTGGAAGGTTCGCGCCCGCTGCTGGCGCAATTTGTCATCGACAAAGTCGCCGAATACATCAACCGCATGCACCTGGCGATTTCCCGTTACGAGATGGAGCGCCTGGCCGAAGAAATCGTCGACGAGCTGACCGGTTTCGGCCCGCTGGAAGTGCTGCTGCGCGACCCGTCGGTGACGGAGATTCTGGTCAACGGCCCGCACCGGGTGTTTATCGAACGTGATGGTCTTCTGCACCAAAGTGACCTGCGTTTTATCGATGCTCACCACGTGGAGCGCGTGATGCAACGCATTCTGGCGCCGCTGGGCCGGCGCCTGGACGAGTCGTCGCCGATGGTCGATGCGCGCCTGCCGGATGGCAGCCGGGTCAACGCGATCATTCCGCCAATTGCTTTGGATGGGCCATGCCTGTCGATCCGAAAGTTTCGCAAGGACATGCTCAAAAGCAGCGACCTGGTGGCGATGCAGACCATCGACCAGAACATCTTCGATTTCTTCCAGGAAGCGGTGGGCAAGCGTTGCAACATCCTCATCAGCGGCGGCACCGGCACCGGTAAAACCACGCTGCTGAATATCCTCAGCCAATTGATCAACCCGCATGAGCGTCTGGTGACCATCGAAGACGTGGCCGAACTGCAACTGGGCCACCCTCACGTCGTGCGCCTGGAAACCCGCCCGCCGAATGCCGAGGGCCATGGTGAGGTCAAGGCCAGCGACCTGATCCGCAACGCCCTGCGGATGCGCCCGGACCGCATCATTCTCGGCGAGATCCGAGGCGTGGAAGTACTCGATGTGCTCACCGCAATGAACACCGGCCACGACGGCTCCATGAGTACCGTGCACGCCAACAACGCCGCCGATGCGCTGCTGCGCCTGGAAACCCTGGTGGGCTTGACCGGCCGCGTGGTGGCGGAAAAAACCTTGCGGCAAATGATCTGCGCGGCGCTGGACGTGGTGATTCAACTGACCCGCCTGCCGGACGGCCGTCGCTGCGTGAGCGAAGTGGTCGAGGTGGTAGGCATCCGTGAAGACGTGTACGTGACCAACACCCTGTTCCGACACGACCGGCGTACCGGCTTCGGCTTTCTGCGCGAGGCGGTCAACCCGGCCGGTGAAAAACTGCGCCGCGAACCGTTACTGCCTTGAAGGAGACGCAAGCATGACCGGGGCTATCCTGCTGCTCATCTGCCTGATCCTGATCGGCCTGTCGATTCGCTCCTTCCAGAACGGTTTGCGCCGCGCCCAGACCGAGCGTGTGCTAGGCCGCCTTGCCGAAGGCCAGCCGCAGCTCGTCGAGGCGAACAGCCAGTGGAGCGGCATGGAACGCATGTTCCTGCGCGCAGGCCTGGGCAAACCCAGTGATCACCTCGGCCTATGGCTTGCAGCCTGGGCCCTCGGCGCGGTGCTGGGGTTGCTGGTTGCCAGTTGGATTGGCCTGCTGGTGATGCTGGTATTGCCGCCCTTGGTGCTGCGCCTATACATCGCCTGGCGCTATCAACGGCGCATCAAGCGCATGATCGAACAACTGCCGCAATTGCTCGACCACACCGTGCGCAGCCTCAAGGCCGGGCGCACGCTGGCTGACGCGGTGCTGGGCGGCATCGAGATCACCGAAGACCCGCTGCAACAAGCCATGGGCCGTATCCGCCGTAACGTGCAGTTGGGCGTGAGCCTGCCGGAGTCGGCCCACGACTTTGCCGAGTTCTATGAGCGTGACGAGTTTCGCCTGTTCGCCCTGGGCTTGAAGGTCAACCACCGCTACGGCGGCAACGCCAGCGAACTGCTGGAAAACCTGATCAAGATGATCCGCGAGCGCGAGCAAGCCGCCCGCCAACTGCGTGCCTTGACCGGCGAAACCCGGGTGACCGCCTATGTGCTCACCGCCCTGCCGATCTCGATGATCGGCTACTTCCTGGCCGTGAACCCCGCGTACCTGATGACCATGTGGAACGACGGCACCGGGCGCATCCTGTTGTTCGTAGCGCTGGTGATGCAGCTGTTGGGCTGCTTCACCTTGTGGCGCATGTTGCGGAGCGTATGAGATGGCGATTGCACTGCTGATCAGCGCTGTACTGTTCATCGCCGCCCTGGGGTTGGTGCTGGCCAACCTGATGAAGCACCGGCGCGGCCAGCGCCTGGTTGCCCAACGCTTGCAGGGGCAGATGGCGCGCGAACACACATTCGGCACGCTGATGCGGCAACTGGGCAGCAGCCCACTCGCGCAACGCTCGGTGAGCCTGGACAACGAAACCCAAATCCTGCTCAACCGGGTCGGCTGGCGCAAAGCCAACCAGCGCTCGATGTTCGCCGCCTTCCAGGTCGGCACGCCGTTGTTGCTGTTGGTCATTACCTTAGCGGCCCAAGAGTTCCTGTTTCCTAACGTAGGCTCGCCGTGGCTGGCGCCTTTGCTGGCCCTGGGCATCGGCTATCTGTTGCCCAAGCGCATCCTCGCCAGGGCCGCCAAGGCTCGCCAGCAACGCATCTCCCACGAGGTATCGACCTTCATTCCGCTGCTGCGCATTCTGTTCGAGTCCGGCATGGCGGTCGAACAAGCGCTGCGCGTGCTGAGCATTGAAGCGCAGCGCCTGCTGCCGGCGCTGACTCATGAACTGCGCCTGATCCTGACCCGCGTCGACTCCGGCCTGGAGCTGAGCGAGGAAATGGGCAAGACCGCCAGGCTGTTGGCCGTGGATGAGTTCACCGACACCTGCACCATCCTCCAGCAGTTGGTACAGCAAGGCGGCGGCGCGATGAAATCGCTGCTGTCGCTCAAGCAATTGCTCGACGACCGACGCCTCACGCGGATCCAGGAATTCGTGTCGAAGATGTCGGCAAAAATGTCGGTGGTGATGATGGTGTTTTTGTTTCCAGCCTTGCTGATCGTGCTCGGGGGGCCTGCCTTTATCGGCATCACCCGGGCCTTGAGTAACTTATGAGGAGCGCCCGATGAAAGCCTTGATAGCCGGTTTTAGCCTGTTGCTGCTGGGCGGTTGCGCCACCAACGGCCAAACCCCGTGGGGCGCGTTGACGGGCACCGGCAGTTGCGCCAAACCCAGCTCCGACCAGGAGCTGGCGTTGAACCTGGCCGATGAAATGGCCGGCGACGGCAAGCTGCACGCCAGCCTCGCCAACCTGCAAAGCTTGCCGGCCAATTTGCCCCAGGTGCGCCTGCGGCAGGCCAAGGCTTATCGCCTGCTCGGGCGCAGTGAAGCCGAGCCGTTGTTCCGCAGCCTGCTCGGCACCTGCATGGCCGCCGAAGGTGAGCACGGCCTGGGGCAAATCGCCTCGGCCAAGGGCGATAACGCGCAAGCCGTGGCCCACTTGCAACGCGCGGCGCGGCTGGCACCCACCGATGAGAAAATCCGCAATGACCTGGGCGTGGTGTACCTCAACCAACTGCGCCTGGAAGACGCGCGTTTCGAGTTCATGACCGCCATGGAGCTCAAGCAGAGCGACCCGCTGGCGGCAGTCAACCTGGTGACGCTGTTGATCTATCAGGACAACTGGAAACAAGCCGCACAACTGGTCAGCCAGATGGGCCTGAGCCCTGAGCAAGTCACCGAAGCCCAGGCGCGGGCCGAGAAACTCAAAGGCTCAAGTGCAGCCGCCACCAAAGCCAAAGACCAGATCGCCACGGTCAGTGATGCCGCAAGCAACCCGAGGAATTGATGATGAAAATGCCTTATCTCGCAAGCCTGGCCATGCTGGCGCTGCCCATGGGCGTCATGGCCATCGAACCCGGCCCCTCGTCACCGCAGCAGGCGCAGACCGAACAATGGCTGACGCTGCAGTCCACCGGCAGCGCCGCGTCTAAGACCCCACAGAAGGCCTCAGCGGCCGAACGCGACAAAGCTCATCAGCGGTTGTTGGAAAGCTACAAGTACCCGATTCCGGAGTATTTTGAGCAGAAGGTGGGGGGGAAAACTGGAGGGAGTAATTAAGAAAATACCCGCCAGGTCTCTATCAAAATGTGGGAGCGGGCTTGCCCGCGATGACGGAGTGTCAGCCAATACATCTGTGACTGATACACCGCTATCGCGAGCAAGCCCGCTCCCACATGTTTGACTGCATCCAAACAGACAGATCAGTGCGCCGTCACGCGCTGACGCATCACCGAGTTGTTCGGCGACAACGCCAACGCCAGTTGCGTACGGTTGTGCATGTGCGTCAGGCGCAGCACTTGGGACACGTACAGCTTCACGGTGTTTTCTGTGATGCCCAATTCGCAGGCGATCTGATAGTTGGTCTGCCCCTTCCCCACCAGCCGTGCGACATCCAATTGGCGCGGGGAAAGCTGGTTGAAGATCGCCGGAATTTCAACCGGCCCGGCCTCCTCGGCCGACACTTCTTCGCCGTCCAGGCCTGGCCGACTGCTGCGCACTTTGTCGAGGTCCTGGTACAGGTCGTTGATGGACTCGGAAAGAAATTGCAGCTTCTGGTTCAGGTCGCCCAGTTGCAGATCCTTTTTGCGTTCTTGCAACGCAGCTTCCTGGCGCAGCAAGCCTTCGAGCAACTCGTCGAGGTTGATGGGTTTCTGGTAGTAGTCGGCGATCCCGGCGCGCAGGGCCTTGATCACGTCCTGCTTGTCGGCGCGGCCGGTCAACATGATCGCCTCAAAGACCCGCTGCTTACCGGCGACCTTTTGCAGGGCCTGCACCAACTCAATGCCATCCATGTCCGGCATGTGCAGGTCGCACAGCACCAGGCCGATCTCGGGTTCTTCGCTGAAGCGCTTCAGGGCCTGTTGGCTGGATTCACAGGGGACACAGCGGAAACCGCTGCTTTCAAGAAATTCACAGAGCTCTTCTACGATCAGTGGTTGATCATCGACAACGAGCACTTTTACCGCAGAGATAAGCTTGTTCACGCGCTACTCCATGCATTGCAAGCCAAAAGATTGACCATCCCTTTACGACACATATTTCCTGTACATCCGTTTATTAAACGTAGACGTACTTTATGACTATGTACATAGCGTTAATACACTCATACGACTAGTGGATCCAACGCCAAGCAAGGGCGAAACCTACCAGCAAAAACGGAGCAAATGGCATCTTTTTTGACTCTCCCGGCGCCAGATACACCATGTGCTCTCTAAGGCCTTGATTCATATGCGGCCAAAGCTTTGGCGCGATGATGAGCCAGAGCACATTGGCGATCGCAGCCCCTACAAACGACCCCAGTAAGTACTCGACATCCGAGGCCAACGCCAACGCCGCGAGCAGCTTCACATCGCCTGCACCCAGGCGGCCAAGGGCGTAACCGGGCAAAGTCAGCAGCAGCGCCAGTAAAAACGCTAGCAACCCCTGCCCGGCCGGCGCACCGAGCCACGTGGTGCCGGTCCAGAACAGGTAGATCAACGCCAACAGGGCCGCGCCCAGTGTCAGGCGATTGGCGAGCAGCCGCTGCCGAACGTCCTGCACCGCACACAGCCCTAACCACACCAACACCACTGCGCCATGGATCACTAAAAAACATCCCTTTTTGCTGATTGATTCTATGCTGATATTAAGTAGTAGCTGTCAGGGTAAACGCGGTGATGAAAACAAGCCTCCCGAATAAGCAAAAAGGCGCGGCAGCCCTCGAGTTCATTGCCGTGTTCGTGATTTTTTTCGCGGTGTTCTACGGCATGGTCAGTTATAGCCTGCCGTTGCTGCTGTTGCAGTCGTTCAACCAGGCGACGGCTGAAGCCGTGCGCCTGAGTGTAGCGCTGGACCCAAACATGGCCGGCTATACAGCCGCCGTGCAAAGCACCGCCAAAGCCGCCGTCACCAACCGCTTGGTGTGGATTCCCCCGGCGTACAACTTCAACGCCAGCCAAGTCAGCACCACCTTCGTCGGTGGCCTGCTGTCAGTACAGATCACCTACCCCACGGCCAATCTCCAGGCGGTGATGCCGCTTATTGTGCTGCCCGGCATCGGCACCGTGCCGCAGCTGCCGGCGACACTGCAGGCCACCTCGAGCCTGCAGTTTTGACCTCGGGGGACAAACTCTTCGGGCGCCTGCTCGGCAGAAGCAGCGCGCTGGCCATCGACAGGCCGGCAGCGCCTTGCGCCGGGCTGCACGTGCACTTGGACGCGCAAGGCCGCGTGCTCGACATCAGCGGCAGGCTACGCCCACAACTGGCGCAATACGCTGATTCGGCGCCCCTGCAAGACCTGCTGTGCGCGCACAGCGCGGTGACGGTTGAAGGCGTGCCGGCCGATTGGCAGCGCCACAGCCTGGACCTGGATTTCCAAGGCACCGCCGGGCAAATCCTGCACACCCGCGGCACCCTTGAGGCGGAGGATAACGGCTGGCTGCTGCATGCCGTGGACATCGGCGACTTGCTCAGCGGCCGGCACCTGGCCGAGCAGCGTGAACAGAATCAGCAATTGGTCAGCCTGGTGAGTGAACACCTGCGCGTGTGCAGCCTCAGCCGACTGCCCGAGGTGTTCAACGAACAGCTGTGCAGCGTGGCGCAGCGCTGGCGCATCCCGTGTGTGGCCCTTGCGTTGCTTGATCAAGAGGACCAGGCCTGGGTGATCTACAGCCAGTACGCCAACCACGACGCGCCGCTGTTCTGGCACACCGGGCAGCGCCTCGGCACCTGCCTGGACAGCCTCAACGGCACCACCGCGCTGAGCCTGCAAGCGCCTTATGGACGCGGAGAGCATCCGCGTTTGCACAGTGTGTTCGGCAATGCCGACGGTTTTCTGGTGCCGTATCGCGACGGCCAAGGCGTGGCGGCGTGGCTATTGTGCGGCGCCTATAACGGCCAACCACACACCCGCGAGCGCGACTGGCTGAACCTCGCCGCCGCCCTCGCAGCGCCCCTGCTCAGCCGCCTGCGCGAACAACGCCACCATCAACAACTGGAGCGCCTGGAAGCCCTGCAAGGCCTGCTGGGCACCGGCTGGTTTGAGTTGTTGCCCGCCAGCGGCGAGATCCAACTGGCGCCGCAACTGATGCGCAACCTCGGCCCGGAGGAAGGTCCCACTCGGCAAGCCCTCGACACGTGGCTGGCGCTCATCCACCCCGCCGACCGCCAGGAACTGCACAGCCGCCTACGCGACCTGCAAGCCCTCGGCAAACCGCTGCTCGCCAGCGTACGCCTCAACCGTGGCGACAGCGCCCAGCCGCCGACCTGGTACCGCGTACAAGGCCAAGTGCTAGAAAGCGGTGAACAACGGCGCTGGGTCGGCTTCATGCTCGACATCAGCGACATCAAAAACCAGCAACTACAGGCCGACGCCGCCCACGCGCGCCTGGATAACCTGATTGCCAGCTCACCGGCGGTCATCTACGTGCAACGCTACGTAAACGGCGCCTTGCTGCCGGTGTTTTTCAGTGACAGCCTGCTGCCGCTGCTGGGCCGTACCCTGGCCGAATGCAGCCACGACAGCCTGGTGCAGTGGGTACATCCCGACGACCGCGACCTGTACTTCCAGCGCACGCGCCAACTGCTGCGCGAAGGCAGCGTGCGCAGCCGTTACCGTGTGCAAGACAAACAGGGCGATTACCACTGGCTGCTCGACGAAGCCAAACTGCTGCGCGACGACCTCGGTGTGCCGGTGGAAGCAATTGGCCTATGGCTGGACGTGACCGACGCGACGCTGGCCGCACAACAGGTCAAAGACAGCGAAGAGCGCTACCGCATCCTGGTGGAAGACTCCCCGGCGATGATCTGCCGCTACCGCCCGGACCTGACCCTGACGTTCGGCAACACGCCGTTGGCCAACTACCTCGAATGCCGGCCCGCACAGTTGCGCGGGCTGAACCTGGGCGACTGGCTGTCAGCCGAACAGCGCGAAGCGTTTGTGCAGCGCATCCGGCAACTGACGCCGGAGTTTCCGGTCAGCACCGCCGAGATCAGCCTGCAACTGCCTGGGCGCGAACATGCCTGGTGGGTGTGGTCGGACCGTGGCGTATTCGATGAGCACGGTGCGTTGGTCGAGGTGCAGGCCGTGGGCCGCGACAACACTGAAGTGCGCCGCTCCCAGCAACAACTGACGCAAAGCGCAAAAATGGCCACCCTCGGCGAAATGGCCACGGGCCTGGCCCACGAGATCAACCAGCCGCTGAACGTGATGCGCATGGCCATCGTCAATGTGCTCAAGCGCCTGGGCAACGGTGATGCGCAGATCGATTACCTGACCGAGAAACTCCAGCGCATCGACGCCCAGGTCCAACGCGCGGCCCGTGTGGTGGACCATATGCGCGTGTTCGGCCGCCGCTCGGAGGTCGAGCAGCAACCTTTCGACCCGGCGCAGGCGGTCGAGGGCACCTTGTCGTTGCTCAGCGAAGGCTTGCGCGGTAAAGGCGTGGACGTGCGCCTGACCCAGGCGGACATTCCCGTGCAGGTCAAAGGCTATGTCGACCAGCTTGAGCAAGTGTTGATCAACCTGATGGTCAACGCCCGCGACGCACTGCTGGGCCAACGTGAAAAAAACCCAGAGCTGCGCCCGTGGATCGCCGTACACACCGAACACGACAGCCGTCACGTGCGCATC
This sequence comes from Pseudomonas sp. ArH3a, assembly GCF_022648765.1. Lineage (NCBI taxonomy): Bacteria > Pseudomonadati > Pseudomonadota > Gammaproteobacteria > Pseudomonadales > Pseudomonadaceae > Pseudomonas > Pseudomonas sp. ArH3a. The sequence goes on along the minus strand of NZ_CP080330.1, from coordinate 1,008,693 downwards.
TGGGTCGAGGACAACGGCGGCGGCATCGACCCACGCTTGCTGGAGCGCATCTTCGAACCGTTTTTCACCACCAAGCCGATTGGCGTGGGCACCGGGCTGGGCCTGTCGGTGAGCTACGGCATTGTGGAAAACATGGGCGGGCGCCTCAGTGTCAGCAACGGCGAACACGGCGCACGGTTTTGTGTGGAACTGCCCAGGGCCATCGACGCTTAGATCACCAAGTAGGCTTCGCCGGTCTGGCCGCAGGTCAGGTTGGCGCCGACATTCACATTCGCCAGGCTGACGCCGAGCATGTTCAGCAGGTTGTTGAGGATCGGGTTGAGCAGCGGGCCCAGCAGGTTATCCACCACTGGCGTGACGATGGCGCTGACGCTGCCGAGCAGCGACACGACGGTCGGAGCCAGCGCGCCCAATGGGTTTCCGCCCACCGGCTGGTAAGCGGTGATGCCTACGCCATTGAGCGTGGTCGACAGGCTGCTCACCACATTGGTCGCCGGGGTGGCGGCCTGATAGGTCGGTGTGAGCCCCACGTTTGGCGGCGTGGCGAACGGCGTGGTGCTGGAAAACACCAGGGTTTGATCGCTAGCCGCAATCGGGCTTTGCACCTTGATCGCCACGCCACCGCCGGTAAACGGCACGCGAGCGCCACAGGTGCCGACCCCCAGGATCTGATGACAGGTCTTGGTGCCGATATCGATCAGCGCCAAAGGTGCCACGGTCATCGGCAACGTGGAGGAAAACGCATTGGTGATATTGCCCACATTCAGCGAAGCCAACGAGGTCGTGGTGTACGCCGTCAGGCTCTTGGTGCCCGCGCTGCCGGTCGGGCAGCTGTAGGCCTTGACGTAGCTGCTGGCGCCCCCGGCATCCAGCACAATATTGAGCGGCAGATTGCCCGGTAGCGCCAACAAATCCAACTGTTGGCAGCCGGCCCCCAGCAGGCATAACGCCGAATTCAGCGTGGTTACCAGGTTTAAGCTCAGCAGCCCATTGATCACCGGCGTCAGCGGCCCCACCAGGTTATTCACTGCCGTCGTCAGCCCCGACAAGCTGCTCAACACCGGCAGGCTGACCGTCACCTGGGTGCGCACCTGGGCGGTACGCACGTAAATCGCATTCGGCCCGGTAGGGTTGGCGACAGCCAGCGCCGGATTGCCGATGGCCGACAACTGCGGCGGCTGGATCACCTTCACTTGGGTGGTGATATTGGCCAGGCCCAGCAGGCTCACGGGCAAGGTCGCTGCCGCCGCGCTCTGGCTGTTGGAGAGTTGCACCACACCCTGAATCAGCTGGAACACCTGCAGGTTGGCATTCAACGCCGCAGCGGTGGTGCCGGTTTGCAGTTGCAGGATCTGCCCAAGGGTCAGCGGGGTCGGGTTGATCGCGGCGATTTTCAGGTTGCCCAAGGCGGTTAATACGTCGGCTGTTGCGCCGTTGGCGGTGAGCACGGTGATCGCGGCCTGGATCAATTGCGAGGCGGTGACGTTGGTGCTGAGCAGTTGGGTGTAGTTACCGGCGGTCACGCCCAGGTTAATCGCCAGTTGGTCGAGGTAACTGAGCAGGCTGATGTTGGTATTGAGCAGGCCATTCCAGCCGGCGAGCGCCAGGTTGAGGTTGCCGCCGAGCAAGCCGCTGAACAGCGGGTTCAACAGGCTGGCACTCGCGGTGTCGACGCTGGCCAGGGTGCTGTTGATGGTCAGCTGGGCCAAGGTTGGCGTGGGTTTGGCCGCCACTGCCGTGGCCGTCAATACGGTGTTGAGGCTGACCGAGTTGCCGGAAAACAACGACCAGACGCCACCGGCCACGCTGGTGGTAACGGTTTTGCTGGCCACCACTTGGATGGCTGTCGAGACCGCAGGGTTTGCGCTAAAGGTGCGCCGGCCCGAGGCGGGAGTGGTGACGGTGCCACAGGTGGTGACCAGGGTGTTGCCGTTACCTACCACGAAATGGTTGCGCGCCACACTTTGCCCCGCGTAAGCCGCCGCGCTCAAGCCGGTCAGGCAGGTGCCGTTGCGGCTGACGGCTTCCAGTGCCGCGGTGTCGGCCACGCCTTGCAGCTTGCGCTTTTCCAGGTACAAGCGGCCGCTGTCGATCACCAATAAGGTAAAGGCTAAGACCACCGCCAATACGCCGACGGCCATCAAGCCGATAGCGCCACGCTGCTTGCACTGAAATCGGGGAGACATCGAGCACTCCTGTGCCGGCGAGTTGCCGAGCGCTTACTCTCCTGGGGTGTAGATGAGTGTAGACAAGGGCTGAAGGTGATGAAGATCAAATGTGGGAGCGGGCTTGCCCGCGATGGCGGTGGGTCAGTCACAGCATAATTGACTGACACTCCGCTATCGGGGGCAAGCCCCCTCCCACAGTGGTTTTTGGGTGGGGATTGGGAGTGGACTTGGGTTAGTGCGGTGGGTAGTTGGAGAGGATTTTGCTGACGGTGGTGCGGATGGCGTTGTTGCGGTCTTGTGGGTTTGGGCTGCTGGCCATCATTTGCTCGTCACTGCCACGCCATACCAGCTTGCCGTCTTTGCCGTCCAGCAGGTCAATCTGGAGTGTTGCCACTTTGTAGGTGATGTTGCGCGTTTCGTTGTACATCGGCCCGCCCCAATAGCCATTCCAGGGGCCACCCCAGGCGCCGCCGTAGTTGGTGGTGACTTGTTGCTGGCGGTCTTCGACGATCAGGTAGGCCTGCACATTCAGGTCGGCCTTGGTGCCGGCCGCTGCAGGGCGCAGGCCGCGCTGGTCAAGTTGTTCGCCCACGGCCTGGCGGATGCGCTGCTCGGTGAGGTCACTCTTGATGCGTGGATCATCCGGGCGGTATTGCAGCGCCGGGTCTTTCCAGGCCCAGTTGCGGTAGGCGCCAAAGTCGCGGCTGGCGTCAAAATCGTGGTTGACCTGGTTGGTCTGGCAACCGCCCAGCAACACGACAACAGCAAGTGCAGCAATGCGACGAAACATGGTCTATCTCCAAAAGACAATTCAGCCTGAGATGAGAATAGCGGCTAACTGGGTGGGTAAGCGCTCATTGCTTTTTGCATCGCCGCGCGCAATGCATCGGCCCGTTCGCTCAGGCTGCCCTGGCTGGCGGTTTCGGCGCTGGTACTCCAGACCGGCTGGCGGGTGCGGGCGTCGAACAGGCTGATACGCGCCACCGCGACCGTCACTTCATAGGTGCGCACCACCGGCACCGTGTTGTACATGCCGTAGCCGTTGCCATAGCGGTTATAGCCGCCGTAACCGTTGCGATAGTCTTCCTGCACTTGGCGCAGGCGCTTTTCCAGGCGCACATCCGCACTCACCAGCAGGTCGGGTGGGCGGTTGTCATGCAAGGGGCGCAAGCCACGCTGGTCGAGGGCGCCGCTGACCGCTTCGGCGATCTGCGCCGAGTCGGCCCAGACGGTGCCCGGCGGTAGTTGGCCGTTGAGCCAGCCCCAGCTGCGGTACGCGCCATAGTCGCGCACCGGCGCCGGGTAGGCGCTGGCGTCAAAGGTGCTGGCCGCCTGGGCCGGAGCCGGCGGCATCGGGGCCGAGGCGGCCACGTAGGGATTGGGGCTGGAGCAGGCGCTCAAGCCTACTGAAAACAAGATCAAACAGAGACGACGCATTTCGACCTCCGCAGACTGGGCCGCTTAAACCGGACGGCAGATCCAGTGCAAATAACGCCCAAGTCCGGCAAAGCTTGGGTGACGACGGTGAGCAAGTTCCATCTCCAACAAATCCTGTAAATCGACGCGGGCCTGGAATTCCACCGGCATATAGTCGTGGAACACCCGAACGCCACTTTGGCTTTCGACCTGCCAAAGCCCCTCGAGTTGCGCCGCCAACTCACGTGGGTCGAGCGGCTGTTGCGGGGTGAGGCTCTGTTTCTCGCCGGCCATGTCGTTCTTGCGCATTTTGCGGAAGTGGCCTTTGAGCAGGTTGCGGTAAATCAGCGCATCGCGGTTATAGAACGCCAGCGACAGCCAGCCACCGGGCACCGTGAGCTGGTGCAGCACCGGCAGGATCGCATGGGGTTCGGCCAGCCATTCCAGCACGGCGTGGCACAGCACCAGGTCGTAAGGTTCGGTGAGTTGGCCGAGCAGCTCTTGCCAGGGCGCATGGATAAAGGTCGCGGTCTGGCCGGCGTCGGCGAAGCGTTGGCGCGCGCCGTCGAGCATTGGCTCGGCGGGCTCGGCCAGGGTCACCTGATGGCCGCGTTCGGCCAGCCACAGCGACATATGCCCCAGGCCCGCGCCGATATCCAGCACACGCAACGGGCGGTCTGGCAGGGCTTCGGCGAGGTCGGCCTGCAGCACTGCCAGGCGGATTGCACCTTTGGCACCGCCGTAGATTTTTTCAGCGAAGCGCGTGGCCAACTGGTCAAAATGACGGTCACTCATGGGCAAACCGCCGTTCGCTGTCGGCCAGTTTGGCGCGCACCACCTCGTTCATGTCCAGGCCCAGCTCACTGCACAGCAACAGCAGGTACAACACGATATCGCCGACTTCCTGCCCGGCGTGGGCGAGTGTGTCGGCGGGCAGCTGGCGCGATTGGTCTTCGGTCAGCCATTGGAAGATTTCCACCAGCTCGGACATTTCCACGCTGGCAGCCATGGCCAGGTTTTTCGGGCTGTGGAACTGCTTCCAGTCGTTGTTATCGCGGATGCGGTGCAGGCGTTCGGTGAGGTGTTCGAGGTTCATGCGGGGGCTCCTGAAGGTGTATAGCTTCGGGGGGATCAGGGATGAAGGCAAGTGAATCCCGGTGGTGTGTTTGAGGACGCCTTCGGGAGCAAGCCCCTTCCCACCTTTGAATCGGTGCAGATCAAATTGGGGAGGAGTTGCTACGGGCGCTATCGCAGGCAAGCCAGCTCCCACATTTGATATGTGTTCGCAGGCAGGGGCGATGCTTGGCTAGTCGACGACGCTGAATTCGAGGCGGGCGGTTTGGCCGGCTTCGTCGAGGACGCTGAGCTGGTAGCGGCCGAGCTGTTCGAAGCTGGCGTTGATGCTGTCCTGGTTGGCGCTGTCGCCCAGTGGCGCGCCGTTGAGGAACCACCAACGTCGGCCACTGCCGCCGAGGGCGGAGATTTTCAGGCGCAGGGTTTGTTGGCTGGCGGCGGGCAGGCGCAGTTGATCGCCTTCGCGTACGCCGACGATGGACAGTGGTGATGAGGCGGCCAGCGCCGGCGGTGGGCAATCGGGGTCGGCGGGCGGAATGCGTGCTTCACGGCGCTCCACCCTTGGCAGCCAGGGCTCCAGCGGTGCAGGCCACAGGGCGATGTTTTTTGACACGGCGCCAGGGCAATGCGCGTCCACCCGCAGGCCTTTGGCATTGACCCACACGCTTTCCATCAAGCCCACACTTAACGGCTGATCCAATGCCTGCAAGGTCGGTGGCGTGGTGTTGTCCAGCGTCCAGGCAAAGCGTTGACGACGGCAATTGGGGTCGCTGCGGCTCATGGGCTGGCCCAGCGGCCAACAGATCGCCGCCACGCCGACATTGGCGGGCACCGGTTTGACGGGCGCGCTGATCCCGCGCTGGCTGTCGCGGTTGGTCAGCACGTCGTGCACCTGCAACATCAACGGCGCTGCCGAGGCCAGGCCGAACTGCCCCGGCACCGGCGTGCCGTCAGGTCGGCCGATCCACACGCCGATCAAGTAGCGCGGCCCCACGCCAATTGCCCAGGCATCGCGAAAGCCGTAGCTGGTGCCGGTTTTCCAGGCCAGCACCGGGCGCTGCACCAGCTCGGCGCGCGGGTCGCGGTCGGGCCGCGCTTGCCCGCTGAGGATGCGCCGCACAATCCAGGCGGACCCTGGCGACAGTAAAGGCCGTTCTTTAAGCGTATCGTCCGGCTGTAATCGAATAGCAGCACTCCTGCCGTCGCGGGCAAACGCGCTGTAACCGCTGACCAAGTCTTCCAGGCGGCTGCCCGCGCCGCCCAGAATCAGCGCCAGGTTCGGTTCGGCCAGCGCGGGCAGCGCCAAGGGCACGCCGCCGATGCGCATCTCGGCGGCAAACCGCTTCGGCCCGTAGGCTTCCAGCAGCTGCACCGCCGGCAGATTCAGCGAACTGGACAGCGCCGTGCTCGCCGGCACCGCGCCGCTGAAGCCCATCGAAAAGTTGCCCGGCCGGTAATCGCCATAGCGCCGAGGCACGTCCTGCAACAGCGACTCGGAGTGGATCAACCCATCGTCCAGCGCCATGCCATAAAGAAAGGGTTTCAAGGTGGAGCCGGGCGAGCGCAGCGCACTGATCATGTCCACATGGCCGAAGCGCTTGGCGTCATTGATATCCACCGAACCGAGGTAGGCGCGCACGGCCATGGTTTCTTCCTCCACCACCAGAATGGCAGCGGAGGTGTGTTCCGGCAGCCGCGCGCGCCAGCCCAGCAGCAAGTCTTCAAGACGGCGTTGCAGGGTGGCATCCAGGGTGGTGCGGATCAGCGGCGGGCTGTCGGGGCGGTTCAGACGGCGGGCGAGCAAGGGCGCCAGGCTCGGTTCCAGGCGCGGGGCCAGCAGCAACGGTTCTTCCAGGGCTTCATCCACGGCCGATTGCGGCCACACCTGAAATTCAGCAAGGCGGCGCAGCACTTTGTCGCGGGCCTGCTGGGCGCGTTGCGGGTGGCGATCCGGGCGCAGGCGGCTCGGCGCCTGGGGCAACACGGCGAGCAACGCAGCTTCGGCGTGGGTCAGTTGGGCTGGAGACTTGCCCAAATACGCCCAACTGGCCGCCGCCACGCCTTGCAACGTGCCACCAAACGGCGCGCGGTTCAGGTACAGGTTAAGAATCTCGTCCTTGGACAAATGCCATTCCAACTGCGCGGTGCGCCACAGCTGACGCAGCTTGCCGTGAAAGGTCCGCGAATGCGGGTCGAGCAACCGCGCCACCTGCATCGACAAGGTGCTACCGCCCGACACCACGCGCGCGCCGGTCAGGTTCTGCCACGTCGCCCGCACCAGCGCCAGCGGGTTCACGCCGGGGTGCTCATAGAACCAACGATCCTCGTAAGTGAGCAGCGCATCCAGGTAATACGGCGACACCTCACTCGTCTGCACCGGGTAGCGCCACACACCATTGGCATCAGCAAAGCGCCACAACGGCGTGCCATCCTCAGCCAGCACCACCCGAGCCAAATCATCCTTGGGCAGCGGCAACGGCCAAATCCGATCAGCCAGCCACAACAGCACAATCAGCAACAACACAAAACCCACGGCCACGCGCAGTAAATGTGGGAGCTGGCTTGTCGGGTCGCCGCATCGCTGCGATGACGGCCTATCAGTCAACTCACTCACAACTGCCCCGCCACGGCCACAACAAATCGCAAATTCAACACCGCAAACCTCTATGCTTCATGGAACTAGCCGCGACCCATCGCGACCAAAGGCTCAGTGTTGGCAATTTCGTCCACTTATTCATCGAGACACACCTATGCAAGCAGACTTTTTCGGATGGCTGGGTAACACAATCGGCTTGATCATCCACTACATCGTCGAGTTCTTCAGCGGGCTGTTCAACATGCTCACCAACGCCGGCGGCAACTTCGTCGAAGGCATGTCCCGCGCACTGGGCATGGACACCTCGATCATCAGCATCATCACCTTGATCGTTGGCCTGCTCTTCCTGTACTCAGCCGTACGCGCCTTCATGCGCGCCTCGATCATCGCAGGCGTCATCTGGCTAATGCTCGGCCTGTGGCTACTCAGCTGGGTAGTCCACTAACCTCACAACCCACCCCGATCCCCTGTGGGAGCTGGCTTGCCTGCGATAGCGGTACATCAGGAACCCAATGTGCTGGCTGGCCCACCACTATCGCCGGCAAGCCAGCGCCCACATTTGAACCCAGTTCCTTCAGCCAGACCTCAGCGGCCTTTAATCACCAAATCCGCCGGCGTCTCCCCCACCGCCTGCCAGTTCGGCCGGTACATCGACTCCACCTGCGGCGGCGGTACCCGATAAGTGCCCGGCGTCACCGCCCGCGCCAGGTACAACAGGTGCGTGGTGCCAGAGCCATCCAGATTCATCGCCGCCACATACCGATCATCGCGAAACTCCTGGTGCTTGAGCGAGGCGTTCTGCATCGACTCGCGCCATTCCTTCACCTGGCTGCTGGCGTTTTCCAGGCTGGCCGCGCTTTGCGCCAGGTTCTGGTTTTCCAATTCCAAGCCCGCAGGCAACAGGTCCACCACCAAGGCATCCGGCACACGCTGCTTGGCGCTGACGGCCAAATGCACCAGTACCAAATCACCGCTATTGACGTTACGCAGGTTCAGCGGCTGGCCGTTCATGCCCAGGTATTCGCGCCGAATGCTCAGGTTGTCACCGCCAGCTGCCGGTGGCACCTGTGGATAACCCGAGATCGTCAGCTGCTGGTACACCGGCGCCTCGCTTTGATTGCTCAAGGTCAGGTCGCTGGACAGCAACTTGCCTTCCAGCGCCAGCGTCGACTGTTGGTTATTCAACTCATGCACACCGCCGCTGCCATCGAGCAGCACCTTCCAATCGGCCTCAGGCTGCGCAAACCCAAGACGCCCGGCCAGGAACAGCGAGTTGCGCTCTTGAGTCGAGAGATACGGGCTGGCCGCCAACTGGTCCGACAGCGTGAACAAACGATCCTCGCGCTTACCCTTGGCCAAGTCGTTCTCTTCAAGCAGTGCCAGGATCATCGCCTGATCGCGCAACGGGCTGCCGTAGTCGGCCAGCCACTCTTTGGCGTTGCGCTGCGCCGCGAGCCCAGCGAGCAAGGCTTGATCAGCACGTGGCTGGTCGCCCATTTTTTGCAGGGCGATGGACAGCTGCACCAACGGCAACCCGGAACGCGCATCGCTGCGACGCTCGAAAATACTGCGCAACGCCCCCAGTGGCGCCTGCTGACTGCGCGCCAACACCATGCCGGCGTAGGCCTGCACGGCAAAGCGGGTGTGGTCGGCGTTGTCGCTGTAATCCACCTCGATCAGGTTGCGCTCCTGCACGTAACGCAGCAGGCGCTCACTGGCTTTCTTCAGCGCCTCGGGCGGCACGGCAAAGCCTTGGTCACGGGCGCGCAGCAGGAAGTCGGTGACGTAGGCAGTCAGCCAATATTCCTCTTCGCCATCGGCGCCCCACAAACCAAAGCTGCCGTTGTAGCGCTGCATACCCAGCAAGCGTTCGATGCCCAGTTCGATCTTGCGTTTGCGCTCGCTGTCCGACTCGCCCTTGACGCCCAGGCGCTTGAGCAATGCAGCGTCGGCATACAACGACGGGTACAGGCCGCTGGCGGTCTGCTCCAGGCAACCATAAGGGTAAGCCTTGAGCGCACTGATCTGCGCGCCGAGGTTCAGCGGTGGCCGGCTCGACAGGCTCAGCAGCGCTTCACGCCCCGAGGTATCGAACTGATCCAAGGTGCCGACCGGCAGGCTCCACGGCTGATCCTTGAGTACCGCGCGGTAATGCTTGAGCAACGCCGGGTAGGCCGGGCGCACGCCCAAGGTCCATTCGCGGCTGAACGGCGGCAGGTTTTCACCCGGCAGATCCAGGCCATTCACCGTGACCTTGACCTTGCCCTGCCCCAGTCCGCCCCAGGCCTTAACGGGGATGCGCAAGGTGGTGCGCTGGCCTTGTTTCAACTCAACGGATTGCGCACCACTGTTGACCAACTCCAACTGCCCTTCGGCGCTCAGTTGCACGTCGAGTTTCTGTGCTTTGCCCGATAGGTTGGACAGGTCCAGCGCTAACGTCGTCTGGTCACCACCGGCCAGGAAGCGCGGCGCCGACAGCTCGGCAATCAGCGGCGCGGCAATTACCGTCTTGCCTTCGGCCATGCCATAACGATCATCACTCCAGGCCTGGGCCATCAGGCGCAATTCGCCATTGAAGTCCGGGATATTGACGCTGACTTCGCCCTCGCCCTGTTCATTGAGTGTCACCGGCGCGCTTTGCAGCGCAACAATAGTCACGCTGGTATCCGGGCGTTTACCGCCCTTGGCCAGCGCAGCATCACCACCGAAAGCCAGGCTGGCCAAACGGCCCTGGCCAGCTTCGATCAACTGGCCGTAGATATCGAATTGATCAACGCCATACGCCTTGCGGCCAAACAGGCTGGAGTACGGGTCCGGCGTGGGGTATTCGGTGATATTGAGGATGCCCACGTCTACGGCCGCCAACAGCACATGCACCTGTTTCGGCACGCTGCCGTCGGCATTCTTGGCGACGATCTTCACCGTCAGCGGTTGTTTGGGGCGCATTTTTTCCGGCGCGGTAAGGGTCAGGCCAAGTTTGCGCTGGGTACGGTCCAACGGCAGGTGCAGCAGGCCCACGGCACGTTTTGGGGTGATATTGGCTTTGCGCTCACCCGGGCGAATCACCAGGGCGCTGACGTACAGGTCATGGCGCGACCATTTCGGGTCGAGCTTCACGGCGAAGCTTTTGCCTTCGGCCGGCACCTCGATTTCCTGCCACCAAAGCGGCCCTTCGCTGGATTCCACCAGCAAGTAGCCTTTACCGGCTGCAGGCGGCGTGACGGTGACGTTGGCGGTGTCGCCGTCGCCATAGGCAGGTTTATCCAACGCCAGCTTGACCTGATCCGGGCGCACGGCGCCGCCTTCGGTGTTGTCCTGGGCCTGGTAACCGGCCCAGAACCGCAGGCTGCTGACCAACCCGGTTTGCGGGTCTTCGACCTCGACGCGGTACGGGCCCCACTCCACCTGGAAGCTGACCTTGGCAGTGTCGCCGGCCTTGATGTTCAGGGTCTGTTCGTCGAGGTTGAGGAATTTCTCGTTGAAGTGATAGCTCCAGCCATCACTCTCCGAGTAGTTCCAGTAGTAGTCGCGGCGCTCACGCACCAGGCGCACTTTGAGGTTCTGCGCGGCGAGTTTTTGCCCGTCCTGGTTGGCCACCAGCACTTCGAACTCCGCCGGGCCGTCGCCATTGGTTTCCTTGCCGTCGAACAAGCCACGCAAGCCCGGCAGTTGCTCAGCCGGCCAGATCGGCTGCACCAGGCGCCGAGTGATCGGCCGCCCGCCCGACTCTTGCAGGCTGGCTTGCACGATCAATTGCAGCGGTGATTTGGCGTCGGCCCATTTGCTTTCCAGGGTCAGTGCTTCCTGGCCCTTGGCGTCGAGTACGCTTTCGTCCAGCTCGAAATCCTGGCTCAGCTCTTCTTCGGTCACGGAGCCGAACTGATAACCCGGCAGTGATTTGACCGCTTCACGCAACGGGCGCACGTAGACTTGCCCACTGACCCGGTTACCCGACGCCGGCGCACCGTAGAGGTAGCGGCCGTTGACGTGGATCACCGGGTTATCCGCCGGGCTCAAAGCCGTGTCGCTGCCCTTGAGTTCCAGCGCCAGGCGCTCGGGCAGGAAGTCTTCGACGAGGAATTCATACAGCTGTGGTTTGCCATCGCCCAGGTCGAACACCAACTGCCAGCGCCCGGTCGGGGCTTCAGCGGCCAGTTGCAATTGATATTGATAGAGGCCGGACGCATCGGCATCCCACACGAACTTACGGCTTACTTGCTCATCCGGGCGACGCACTTCGACGCTCACCGGCTGCGGCTTGACGGCGTTGCCATCCTTGTCGCGCAGCAGGGCGTTGAGCAGCACGGTTTCGCCGGGGCGATACAGGTCACGTGGGCCGAACACAAAGAACTGCAGCGGGTGCGCCGGCTGGCCGCCGATATCGAACTCGGCCAAATCCAGCGCCGCACTGTCCAGGCGCAGCATGCTGGTTTGGTCGCCAAGTTTTGCCAGCAACACCTGGGCTTTTTTCGGTAGCGGCAACTCAGCATGGCCGCCCTTCTCAGTCTTGCCCTGGCCCAGCACACGGCCTTCGGCATCCAGCACTTCGAGGTCAACGCCATCCAGCGCTTTGCCGCCTTCAAGCGCCTGGGTAAACACATCCAGGCGATTGGCGTAACGGTGCACCGACAGGCCGATATCACTCAAGGTGAACAGCGTGGCCGGTTGCGAATAATTGTAGGTGCCCGAGGCGCGCATCACCGCCAGGTACACGCCCGGCTGTTGCAATTGCTTGAGGCCGGCGATCGGCAGCAACAGGGTTTCGCGCGTGTTGCGCGCCGGGTTCAGGTCGAAACGGCCGCCGTAGACCAGGTCAGCCATCGGCAGCAGCTCGCGGGATTCGTAGCTTTGCAGGCTGGTATTGCGCCCCCACTGAGCGAGGAATGACGGCAGGGATTCGGGTTTGATCCGGAAGAATTCGACGTCGATCTTGTCGACGTTCAGCGCGATCACCGGCAAGCCTTCAGCCAGACGCGTCGGCAGCAAGGTGCCGCGGCTGGCAAAGCCGACGGTGGCTTGCAGGTCGCGGGTTTCCAGGCGCGTGCTGTATTCGGCGGCAAGCTTATTATCGTTGACCGCCTTCACACCGGCGTCGACGGTCAGCACCAGCTTGCGCTGCGGTTCGAGGTGGCGCAGGCGCAATTCCATCAAGTTATCGGAAAGCTCCCAGGCGCCATCGACCTTGCCGGACTTGCTGTCGACCAGATGGAGTTTATCGGCGAACTTTTGATCGGGACTCAACGGAATGGAAAAACTCACCGACAAGGTGCTGGCCCCGTCCAACTGGACTTCGGACACGTCCACCACGCTCAACTCACGGCCGGCATAACGCTGCTTCAACGCCGCCACATCCACCGCCGCCTTGACCGGTTTCGGCGCGCTCGACACCGTTGGAGTAGGCGGTGCAGCCGGTTTGTCGGAGGAATCGCAAGCGCTCAGCAGCGCCAGCGCACAGGCAAGGAACAGTCCTTTGTTAAGCATTGGGGCACTCGTAGTGAGAGGGATCCGAGGGGTGAACTATATATCAGCCCGAGTGGGGCCGATGGGGTACTGGTCACATTGACCGACGGAGGGTGGTTTGGTTCTGGGCCCTCTCTTATCCCAGCCAAATCCCACAGCCATTGGAGATCAACATGTGGGAGCTGGCTTGCCTGCGATAGCGGTGTATCAGCTATCACAACGTTGACTGAACGGCCGCCATCGCAGGCAAGCCAGCTCCCACATTGATTCTGCTGCGTGGCTGATGGGTGGGTACAATGCCGCTCCCCAAAGGAGCCCAAATGACAACCCTGCTCACCGACTGGCGCCACCGCCCCACCCACCGCCGCGTCTGGGCCCTGGCCGCGCCGATGATCCTGTCCAACATCTCGGTGCCGCTGGTAGCCCTGGTGGACAGCATGGTCATCGGCCACCTGCCCCACGCCCACCAACTGGGTGCCGTGGCCGTCGGTGCCAGCCTGTATACCTTCCTCGCCTGGGCCATGGGCTTTCTGCGTATGGGCTCCACCGGGTTCGCCGCCCAAGCCGCCGGGCGAGATGATGGCGCCGCACTGCGGCAAATCCTGCTGCAAGGTTTGCTGCTGGCGCTGGGCCTGGCGATGTTGCTGGGCACGGTCGGCATCCCCCTGAGCCATCTGGCCCTGGAGTGGATGCAGCCTTCCCCCGAACTGAATCAACTGACCCGCGATTTTTTCCACACGCGCCTGTTCGGCTTGCCCGCCGCCTTGGCCAGCTACGCCTTGGTCGGCTGGTTCCTGGGCACACAAAACGCCCGCGCGCCGCTGGCGATTCTGCTGACCACCAACCTGGTCAACATCGCCTTGAACCTGTGGTTCGTCCTCGGCCTGGATTGGGGGGTGGTCGGCTCCGCGCGCGCCTCCGTCATCGCCGAATGGACCGGCGCCCTGCTCGGCCTGGCGCTCACACAAAAAGCCCTGCGCGCCTATCCCGGGCACATCGCCTGGGCGGCGTTAACGCTGTGGCAAAGCTGGCGCCCGCTGCTGGCGGTGAACCGCGACATTTTTATCCGCAGCCTTGCCCTGCAATCGGTGTTTTTCATGATCACGGTGCAAGGCGCACGCCTGGGCGATGCCACCGTGGCGGCCAATGCGCTGCTGCTCAACGGCCTGCTGCTGACTGCCCACGCTCTGGACGGTTTGGCCCACGCCGTTGAGGCGCTGTGCGGGCATGCCATTGGCGCACATGACCGTCAGGCGCTGCGCCGTTCATTGGTGGTCGCGTGCGGCTGGTCGCTGATCGCCAGTGTCGGCTTCGCGCTGTTGTTCACCTTCGCCGGCCACCTGTTTATCGCCATGCAAACCGACATCCCCAGCGTGCGCGAAACCGCCGACATGTACTTGCCCTATCTGGCCGTGCTGCCTTTGATTGCGGTGTGGAGTTACCTGTTGGACGGCCTGTTCATCGGCGCCACCCGCGCGCGGGAAATGCGCAACGGCATGCTGCTGACGGTGCTGTTGGTGCTGCCGTTCGCCTGGGCGCTGCAGAGCCTGGGCAACCACGGCCTGTGGATAACCTTTCTGCTGTTCATGGCCTTGCGCAGTCTTACGCTGTGGGTGATCGCTTGGCGATTGAGCAAAAGGAACGAATGGCTTGGCGCTTCGACCTGTTAGTTCTCACAGGTTACAAAAGCCCGTCATCGGCGTTGAATGGAGGTGGGCCCTGAAGAGCGATAAATTCAGGCCCCAACCTTCTTGCAACCCAGGGACGAACCCACATGGGCGGCAATAGCACCGAGACCTCAACGGTGTACAGCCTGTACCGTCAAAAATATCGAGAAAAATAAGCAACGCAGACATCTATCCTTTCAGGAAGGACCCGACATGGATCGCAAAAGCCCCGCCGTTTTCACCGCCGTTTTGGTCAGCGTTTTCATGCAAGTGGCCAACGCCGACTCCGCACCGACGCAAAACGTGCCCGATGGGCAAGTTTTCATAGCGCCCGTACAGGCACCCGAAACCCCTGCTACAACCGTTGTCCTCAAACCGGTGGAAGTACGAAATAACAGCACGTTCGTGGTCTCTGTATTCCAAAAAGGCAAGAAGGAAACCCTCCAGCCTAACGGCATATTGACCATGGACTTGAGCAATGGCGTCATCACGCTGTCCACCACAACCAAAACGGACGCCGTGAAGTTCATAACACTGTCAGGCAAAACCGGTGCCTGCCAACAGGAAAACTGCCTGACGTTACAATAAGCCTTGGCGTTATCGGATCAATCGCCCGGCGTGAACCTGATAAATGCGGTTACCCGATCCAGCACCGGCGCCAGCCATCGTAAGGGCCGGGAGATCGACGCCACCAACGTCGCGTGGTTGGTCTTGGTGAAGTAAAACTCTTCAACCGGCACATCTGCCGCGCGCAACTTCTTCGCCAGCCCGCCGGTATTGCGCGTGGGGTTGACCAGGCTGTCGGACGTCGAGGCAATCAACAGGCTCGGCGGTGCTCCGGCACTGACATGGTTGATCGGCTGGGAATCGGGCGGTGAGTCGGGAAAGAAAAACACCGGTTTCACGTCAGGGTTGTCAATCGGCAGGAAGTCATACGGCCCGGCCAGGCCGACCCAGCCTTTGAGCATCGATGGCGACATATTCACTTCGCCAAGCCAGCGCGCATCCAGCGCCAACATCGACGCGTTGTAAGCACCCGAGCTGTGGCCCATCAGGTAGAGCTGCTTGGGGTCGGCGCCGTAGTCGGCGATGTGCTGATAGGTCCAGGCGACGGCCTGGGCGTTGTCCTGTAGGAACAGTGGGTAACGCACTTGCGGGTAGAGCCGGTAATCGGCAATCACCACCACGATGCCGCGTGAAGCCAGGGCTTCGCCGACAAAACCGTAGTCATCCTTGGCGCCGCTGTTCCAGCTGCCGCCGTAGAAAAACACCACGACAGGGGCGTTGGGCGAGGCCTTGATCGGACGGTAGATATCGAGTTTTTGGCGCGGGTCATCGCCGTAGGCAATGGAGGCGGTTTTGGTGAAGGTGCTGGAGGGCGTCAGTGCATTGAGCACTTTGATTGGGGAGCACGCGGCAAGCAGCGCGGCGAATGCCAGGGTGAAGGCTTGCAGGAATTTACTCGACATCGTTCAGACCTCACACAGAAGGTACTACCAAACGAAGATCAAAATGTGGGAGCCGGGCTTGCCCTAATGCCGTTCAGTTAAGCGCAGATCCCCTGTGGGAGCGGCGGTGCGACGATTCGACTTGCCCGCGAAAGCGGTGGGTCAGTCAACATCCATGTTTGCTGGGCCGACGTCATCGCGGGCAAGCCCGCTCCCACATTTAATTTTCGCTGCTTTGGGCATTGCGTTCGCTTAACTGAACGGCATTAGGGCTTGCCCGCGATGCAGGCACCGCGATCGATCAAACGGTCCGCGGTGATGCTATCGCAGGCAAGCCAGCTCCCACACAAGCCCGGCTCCAACATTAGAGCCGGGTCACTTCAGTTACGACGACAGGTACGAAGACCGCGTCAAACCCAACCGCAACGCATCCAGAAACTGCGTACGCTCCGCCGCACTGATCTTCGCGCTCGCGCACTTGTCACGGTAATGCGTCATCAACTCCTCCGGCGACAAGTGCACATAGCGCAGCATGTCTTCGATGGTGTCGTGGGTTTCGATCCCGGCGCTGTACACAGACCCGTCTTCACGCTGGTAGATGTTCACCGAGTCGGTGTCACCGAACAGGTTGTGCATGTCGCCGAGGATTTCCTGGTAAGCGCCGACCAGGAAGATGCCCAGCAAGTAGTCTTCACCGTCGTTCAAGGCGTGTACCGGCAGGCTGGTCTCGATGCTCTGCTCGTCGACGTATTGCTTGATCTTGCCGTCGGAGTCGCAGGTCAGGTCCTGCAATACCGCACGGCGCAGCGGCTCTTCGTCGAGACGGTGCAACGGCAGAATAGGCAATACCTGGCCGATGGCCCAGGTGTCCGGCAGGCTCTGGAACACCGAGAAGTTGCAGATGTACTTGTCGGCCAGCTTGTCATTGAGTTCGTCCAGCACCTGGCGGTGCGAGCGCTGGCGGGCTTTCAACGAGTTGTGCAGGCGGCGGCACACGGCGAAGTAGCACTGTTCGGCGAGGGCTTTTTCCGCCAGGGTCAGTTTGCCGTCGGCGTACTGGGTGGCCACGTCGCTCATGTAGTGCGTGGCGCGCCAGTAGGTCTCGGTGACCATTTCAATGTCGGTCGGGCCCAGCAGGTCCACCAGCCATTGCACGGTTTCCGGCAGGTTTTCCTTGTTCTCGATCAGCGGGATTTCGTCGTTGTGCTTCTCGACGTCGGTGACTTGCACCACCAGCATGGCGTGGTGGGCGGTCAGGGAGCGGCCGCTTTCGGAGAAAATGTTCGGGTGCGGCAGGCTCTGCGCGTCGCAGAATTCCTTGAGCATGCCCACGACCACACCGGCGTAGTCGTCCATGTCGTAGTTGATCGAGCTGGCGTTACGCGAGTGCGTACCGTCGTAGTCCACGCCCAAGCCGCCACCGACGTCGATGTGGTCCACCGGCAGGCCGAGGTTGCGCAGTTCGCCGTAGTAACGAATGGCTTCCTTGAACCCGTGCTGGTAGTCGGCCAGGTTGGCGATCTGCGAGCCCATGTGGAAGTGCAGCAGGCGGATGCCCTGGTCGAGGCCGGCGTCGCGGAAGCGCTCGACCACCGACAGCAGTTGCGCCGCCGACAAACCGAACTTGGACTTCTCACCACCGGTGTCCGCCCATTTGCTCGACGCCAGGGACGACAAGCGCACGCGCAGGCCGACCTGTGGCTTGACCTTGAGGTTGGCGGCCTCTTCGATCACCAACGCCACTTCGGATTCTTTCTCGATCACGATGAACACGTTGTGGCCGAGCTTCTGGCCCATCAGCGCGAGGCGGATGAACTCACGGTCTTTGTAACCGTTGCAAACGATGGTGCCGCCCTTCGGCGCCAGGGCCAGCACGGCCAGCAGCTCAGGCTTGGAGCCGGCTTCCAGGCCGATGGACACGTCTTGGGTGGCAATGATGTTCTCGATCACCGCTTCCTGCTGGTTCACCTTGATCGGGTACAGCGCGGTGTACTTGCTCTGGTATTCCAGGCGCTCGATGTTGGCGTCGAATGCACCGGTCAGCTGGCGCACGCGGTCTTGCAGGATATCGGGGAAGCGCACCAGCAACGGCAAGGACAGGCCGCTCTTGCGCAGCTCGTCGACTTGCTCGTACAGATCGACAGGCGTGCTGTTCGGGCCGTTCGGACGGACTTCAACGCGACCGGCTTCATTGATCGCGAAATACCCGGCCCCCCAATGGCGAATCCCGTAAACACTGCGGCTGTCCGCAACTGTCCATTGGCTGCCATCGTCTTTGCGTGTGCGTCGTACGGACATCGAAGTCCCCTATAAATGAAGGCGAAGGCGCCGCCCCTGGTTTGAGGCTGGCGCAGTCTAAAGAATGAAAATGACGATTTGCCTGTGAGCAAGGTAAGACCTCACTCGCAGGACAGAGTTTAGACACAGGTTGGGAAGAGGCTTTCAGCCGCCGGACTTCTTGGCCTTGTACCCGAGCTTGATCAGCTCGGCCAACAGCAACTCGACGTGATCGCCCTGAATCTCGATGACCCCGTCTTTCAACGCGCCACCGGTGCCACAGCGCTTTTTCAGCGTGGTGGCCAATTCCTTGAGAGCGTCTTCTGCAAGCGGCGCGCCGGTGATGGTGGTCACCGTCTTGCCGCCACGGCCTTTACTCTCGCGTCGCACGCGGGCAATGCCGTCGCCTTCAGGGATCAGGGTTTGTTTGCAGGTGCACGAATCCACGGGCTGACGACAGTCCGGGCAGTGTCGACCTGCGTCGGTGGAAAATACCAGGCCACCAAGGGCGGCGAAGGATGCGGCTTTTTTGGCCACCGGCAATCCTCTTGGGAGGACAAAGACTGATCGGTGCTCGCAATGAGGATCACCGACCGCGAAGCCCCACTCAGGCAGGGGCAGCGCTACCGAACCGCAAAGGTGGTTCGGGGGAAAAGTCGCGCAGTGTAACGGCAAAAAGCCGACTTGCTAAGAGCCAAATAGCGCCAATTTATGCAACTTTAGCGACGCGAGGCCAGATAGCGCCGCAAGCCCTCTTGAGCGTCCGGGCAGTAA
Organism: Pseudomonas sp. ArH3a; assembly: GCF_022648765.1. Lineage (NCBI taxonomy): Bacteria > Pseudomonadati > Pseudomonadota > Gammaproteobacteria > Pseudomonadales > Pseudomonadaceae > Pseudomonas > Pseudomonas sp. ArH3a. The sequence continues at coordinate 989,813 of NZ_CP080330.1, read as the reverse complement.
GGCTTTTGCTCAGCTTCCTGTAGGACAATTTCTATGGGTAAAAAGCGCGCCTCCATGACTTCCTCCGGCTGCAGGTGCAACGGGCCATCCCAGACCGCCGAGTAGGATTTGCACCAGAGCCGACTGTCGCCATCCTCAAAGTAGAAATGGTCATGCTCGGTCAATTGCACACCCGCCACCCCAAGCTCTTCTTCCAGCTCGCGGGCTGCCGAATCAGCGTAGCTCTCGCCTGCCGCGACCATCCCACCCGCCGCCGTGTCCCAGAAGCCGGGGTACATGGCTTTGCTCAGGGTGCGCCGATGCACACACAGCTCACCGGCTGAATTGAACAGGAAAATAAAGGTGCAACGGCCGATAAGGCCGCGCTGGCGAAGGTCGGACCTGACGAGGGTGCCGAGCAGGTTGTCCTGCTCGTCGACCCAATCGATCAGTTCAGCATCAGAGGCCGCGCGGTGCGCGGCCTCGTTGTGACTAGCGTCCATCATCAACCCTGGTTGAGGAGCTGACGCAAGTCGATCACTGCGGCGTTTGCCCGGGAAATATAGTTGGCCATGACCAGCGAGTGGTTGGCGAGGATGCCAAAGCCACTGCCGTTAAGAATCATAGGACTCCAAACCGGCTCCTGCGAGGCCTCCAGCTCACGAATGATCTGGCGCACGCTGACGGTGGCGTTTTTCTTGGCCAGCACGTCGGCAAAGTCGACTTCGATGGCGCGCAACAGGTGGGACAGTGCCCACGCCTGGCCACGGGCTTCGTAGAACACGTTGTCGATCTGCATCCATGGGGTTTCCACCACTTCCTCATCGAGCTGCGGCACTTCACCCGGCGCCAGGGCTTCGGTTTTCAGCGCGGTGTTCAGTTTCACCCGGCCAACACTGGCCGACAGGCGTTGCGACAACGAACCTAAGCGGGTAGCGACGTCCCCCAGCCAGTTGTTCAGGTTGTCGGCGCGGGCATAGAACAGCGCGCCGCGTTGGTTCGGGTCTGACAGGCGTGCTTCGTAGCGGCTCAGGGAGTTAATGCCTTCCTGGTACTCCGACTCGCTGGACGGCAGCACCCAGCTCTTGTTGTCGAAGTTGAAACGCGGCTCGGCCTTGGCCAAGTCGGCGTCTTCAGCCGACTGCGACTGGGAACGGGCGAAGTCTTTACGCAGCGCACGGGTCAGGTCACGCACCTGCACCAACACGCCATATTCCCAGCTCGGCATGTTGTCCATCCACAAGCCTGGCGGGAAACGGTCGTTGGAAATGTAGCCACCAGGCTTGTTCAGCAAGGTGCTGACCACGGTCTTGAGGGTTTCGACGGTGGTGTAGCCCACCACCATCTGCTTGCCTTCCTTCTCGGCGGCAAGCTGGGCATTTTGCTGGACCGGGAACAGCGCGGGCTCTTCGCTCCAGTACCAACCCAGGCCGCCGGTGACCAACAGGTACAAACCCAGCACGCTGAGCACGGCTCGGCTCATCACCAGGTTGCGAACGTAGCTACGGTTGGCCGACTTGGGCTCAGGGGCGGGGCCTTTGGCAGTGCCTGCGCGGTTTTTCCAGTCCAGCATGGCGATATCCTTTCAATCACTTGAGTTCATGCACGTCATTTATCCGGGTGCGTTCAAACACTCCGACCACAACCCTACCCCATCGTGCCCATCGGCGCGGGGCTTTTAACCGAAAGCGGCGCATGGGAGGAAGTAGGACTATAAAGGATGCACGTTTTTTACGCTGCGCGACCATCAAGTCAAAAATTGAATGGCACAGACTTGTACTTAATTGACGTATGACACTCATGTAAGAGAAAAGAGGTGCTAGCATAGAGCCATCAGTCGACCTCAGCATGCAGCCTAACTAGTAGTCAGGATATGACCGAGTCAGAAGACCCGAGCCGTGAGCGTCTCAAGCACCATTTTGCCCAGCGGGTAATTCATCAGGCACGTCAAATTCTTGAGATCTGGCAGCGCCTGCAACGCAGCGAATGGTCGAACACCGATTTGTCCGAACTCAGCGAAGCCAACCTGCGCCTGCTGCGCTTTGCCGAGCGTTTCGAACAGCCAGAGCATGGCCAACTGGCGCGGCATATTGGCGAATCGCTCAAGGTGGTCGATGAAAATCGCGGCCGCCTGAGCAGCCAAGTGATCACCGAGCTCAACCGCCTGATGCAGCGCCTGTCCCGCACCGGCCTGCGCCAGGGCGACCAGCTGGAACAAACCTTCCTGCCGCCGATGCGCAAACCGATCTACGTGATGCTGGCCGATCACGACCGCGCCGAACGTCTGGCCAAGCAGCTGGAATTCTTTGGCATGAGCGCCCAGCCCCTCGACAGCGTGGCGGCGTTTCGCGCCTCCCTGGCCGAGCGCCTGCCCTCTGTGATCGTAATGGATGTGGATTTCTGCGGCCCTGGCCTGGGCCTCACGCTCGCCGCCGAAGCCCAGGAAGGCCTGGAACAAAAGCTGCCGCTGCTGTTTTTCAGCCTGCATGAAACCGACACGCCGACGCGCTTGGCCGCCGTGCGCGCCGGCGGTCAGGAATTTCTCACCGGCACCCTCGAGGCTTCGAGCCTGCTGGAAAAAATCGAAGTGCTGACCTGCGTCGCTCAGTACGAGCCGTATAGAGTGCTGATCATCGACGACTCGCGCGCCCAGGCCCTGCACACCGAGCGCCTGCTCAACAGCGCCGGCATCGTCACGCGCACCTTGATCGAGCCGATCCAGGCGATGGCCGAGCTGGCGGACTTCCAGCCGGACCTGATTATCCTCGACATGTACATGCCCGCCTGTACCGGCACCGAACTGGCCAAGGTAATTCGCCACAACGACCGTTACGTCAGCGTGCCAATCATCTACCTGTCGGCCGAAGACGACCTGGATAAGCAGTTGGATGCCATGAGCGAAGGCGGCGACGACTTCCTCACCAAGCCGATCAAGCCGCGCCACTTGATCACCACCGTGCGCAACCGCGCCGCCCGCGCACGCAACCTCAAGGCGCGGATGGTCCGTGACAGCCTGACCGGGCTGTACAACCACACCCATATCCTGCAATTGCTCGAAGACTGCAGCTTCCGCGCACGCCGCGAGAACAAGCCGTTGAGCTTTGCCATGCTCGACATCGACCACTTCAAGCGGGTCAATGACAGCCACGGCCACCCGATGGGCGACCGTGTGATCAAGAGCCTGGCGCTGTTTCTCAAACAGCGTTTGCGCAAGACCGACTACATCGGCCGCTACGGCGGTGAAGAATTCGCCATCGTGATGCCCGACACCGACCTGGAATCGGCCTGCAAGGTGCTGGACGAAATCCGCGGGCGTTTTGCCGAAATTCATTACCCGGCCCAGCCGCAGGATTTGTGGTGCACCTTCAGCGCCGGGCTGGTGGAGCTGTGCGACGGCTCCGACAGTTTGATGATGGCCGCCCAGGCGGATGAGGCGCTATACCGAGCCAAGAACGCCGGACGTAACCGCGTGCAAGCCGCGCGCACGTCAAAGCAAAGTGCCACCTTTTCACCGGAATCCACTGAATCCGTCATAACTCTGTAATGGAAACGCAATAACTTCAGGCACTTATCTTTTGCTGTCGGTTGAAACCACGCATGCGCCTGAAGCTGCTGACCAATCTGAATACCCTCCTTCTGGTGGCCGTGTGCCTGGCGCTTGGAGCGACGCTGTGGTGGTCGCAACGGGCGCTGGAGCGGCCTTATTTGCTGATGGAACGCTACCTGGGCCTGTCGCAAACCTTTCAGAACCAAGCCGCGCGCAACATCGACGACTATTTGGCCAGCGGCGATGCCCTGCGCTTGAGCAGTGCCGGCCAGAGCCTCGAAAGCCTGTTGCAGCACTTGGACGAACTGCCCGCAGAGCTGGGGCAAAACCTGCGTCCCAGCCTGGTAGACCTCGATACCTTCAGCAAAACCGACCTGCTGGCCGCCGGCAAACTGGCCGGCGACCCGCAAGCCCTGCTGTTGCAAGCCGAACGCGAATTGGGCGCGAACCTGGAGCAACTGAGCCAGTACGCCATGGGCGTCAACTCGCCCGAGGCCTCGCGTTATCTGCCGCCGTTGCTGGCCGCGTCCCAGCACTTGGGCAAGCTGTCCCTGGCCCGCGACAAGCTGGTGAGCAGCGGGCGCGCGGAACTGGCGGATGATGTGGAGCGCGAAGTCGCCAGCATCCGCACCCAGGCGGACCTCTTGGCGCAGCTGCCGTTGCTCGGCGTTAAGGCCAGTGCCGAGTCCAACACTGATGACTTTTCCGCCATGATGGGCCTGGAAAACACCGAGAAAACCGAAGCCCAAGACACTGGCGTCGACCTCAAGCGCGAACTCAACAGCCTGCTGACCCGCTACCCCGCCGAACTCAAACGCACCCGCGACCAGATCCAACTGCGCACCGCGCTGGCCGACAGCACCCATGTGAAAATCGCTACCGTGCAGCAAGCCATCGCTGGCCTGGAGCCGGTAGTGCGCGCGCAACACGCCAAGATCCAGGGCGAAGTGCGCCTGATGCAAGGCGTGATGATCGGCCTGATTCTGCTGATCGCGCTGCTGATCGACACGCTACAAAGGAAGCTGGCGCGCGTACTCACCAACCTCGCACCCGCCTTGTCGACCTGGGCCGAAGGCGACTTCAGCCGACCGATTGCCTTGGGCAAGACCAACCGCGAGCTGCACGATATCGAAGCCTCGCTCAACCGCCTGCGCGCTTATCTGGTCGATTTGGTCGGCACCATTCGCGGCAATGCCGAAGAAGTGGCCGGTAGCAGCCGCGCCCTCGCCGAGCTGAGCAGCGGTCTGCACGACGGTGCCGAGCGCCAGGCCGGGGACACCGCGCAGATCCGTGATTCGCTGGGTGAACTGGAGGCGACCATCCAGCAAGTGGCCGGTGATGCCAGCCAGGCCGCCGGTGCCAGCCGCAGTGCGGGCCAGGCCGTGGAACAGGGCCAACGCGTGATCGGCCTGAGCCTGACCGGGCTGCATGCCCTGGTGGGCGAAGTGCAGCAAAACGCGCAGATGATCGAAAAACTCGCCGAAGAATCCGCCACCATTGGCGGTGTGCTGACGGTGATTCGCGCGATTGCCGACCAGACCAACCTGCTGGCGCTCAACGCCGCCATCGAAGCTGCGCGTGCCGGTGAGGCCGGGCGCGGGTTTGCCGTGGTCGCCGATGAAGTGCGCTCGCTGGCGCAACGCACCGCCGGCGCCACGGCCGAAATCCAGACGCTGATCGCCGGCCTGCAAACCGCCGCCCACCAATCGGTGCAAGGCATGCGCACCCAGGTCGAACACGCCGAAGCCACTGCCCAGCAAGCCCAGGCGGCGGACGGTGCCTTGGATGAAATCGTCGGGGCTATCCAAACCATTTCCGACACGGCGGTGCGCATCGCCGATGTAACCGCACAGCAAAGTGGCGCCGTCAGTGAGATTCGCGATAACAGCGAGCGGATTCACCAGCTGGGTGAGGACAATTTGCTGCGCATTGGCCAGGGCCGTCGCCAAGGCGAACACCTGCTGGTGCTGGGCGGGCAGCTCAACACGGCCGTGCAAGCCTTCCGCGTCTGACCCAATCGCCCGTCATGCGGAGATTAAAATGTGGGAGCGGGCTTGCCTGCGATAGCGGTATGCCTGTGCAAGATAGGCTGGCTGACCTGCCGCTATCGCAGGCAAGCCCGCTACCACAGTGGATCCGCGCCGATTTCGGGCCGTCTTACCAATGACCGGAATCTGACCCGCAGTCACAAATTTTGCGCAATCCTCGCTAATCGTGCCGCCTACTGCATAGAACTGGACAGTCACAAACGCTTTGCGGCATAGTCGCCGAGTTCTGCCGTACCCACATCAATAACAAGGAACAGCCGATGGCGACCTTATTGGTTCTTCACGGGCCCAACCTGAACCTGCTCGGCACCCGCGAACCGGGCGTCTACGGGGCAGTGACCCTGGAACAGATCAACCTCGATCTGGAACAGAGGGCTCGTGATGCCGGCCACCATTTGCTCTACCTGCAAAGCAATGCCGAGTACGAATTGATTGATCGCATCCATGCCGCGCGCGGCGAAGGCGTGGACTTTATCCTGATCAATCCCGCCGCTTTTACGCACACGAGTGTTGCATTACGTGACGCGCTGCTGGCGGTGAGCATCCCATTCATCGAAGTGCATTTGTCCAACGTGTACAAACGCGAACCTTTCCGCCATCACTCTTACTTCTCCGACGTAGCGGTAGGAGTGATCTGCGGCCTTGGCGCCAGCGGTTACCGACTGGCCCTGGAGGCCGCCCTGGAACAGCTTGAACAACCGGCCAAGCGCCCCTGACCGACCCTTGGGAGTTGATGATTCATGGATATCCGTAAAGTTAAGAAACTGATCGAACTGCTGGAAGAATCCGGTATCGACGAGCTGGAAATCAAGGAAGGCGAGGAGTCCGTACGGATCAGCCGTCACAGCAAGACCCCAGCCCAACAGTTCTACGCACCGCAAATGCAAGCACCGGCTCCAGCGGCTGCTCCAGCCGCCGCACCTGCTGCTGCAGCGCCTGCCGCACCGGCTGCGCCTGTACTGAACGGCTTCGTGGTCAAGTCGCCAATGGTCGGTACGTTCTACCGCACCCCGGCACCAACCTCGCCAGCCTTCGTTGAAGTCGGCAAGACCGTGAAAGTGGGCGACACCATCTGCATCGTTGAAGCGATGAAAATGATGAACCACATCACGGCTGAAAAAGCCGGCGTCATCGAATCCATCCTGGTAGAAAACGGTCAGCCGGTTGAGTACGACCAGCCGCTGTTCACCATCGTTTGAACCGCGGAGCGCCTTCGATGTTGAAACCTGCGAAGAAACTGCAAAAAGTCCTGATCGCCAACCGCGGCGAGATCGCGCTGCGTATCCTGCGCGCCTGTAAGGAAGAGGGCATCAAGACCGTCGCTGTTTACTCGACGGCCGACACCGAATTGATGCACGTGAAGCTGGCCGACGAGGGCATCTGCATCGGCCCGCCACTGGCGACCAACTCGTACCTGAAAGTCTCCAACATCATCGCGGCCGCTGAAGTGACCGGCGCTGATGGCATCCACCCGGGCTACGGCTTCCTCGCGGAAAACGCCGATTTCGCCGAACAGGTGGAAAAATCCGGGTTTGCCTTCATCGGCCCGAAAGCCGACACCATTCGCCTGATGGGCGACAAGGTATCGGCCAAGGACGCCATGATCGCCGCCGGCGTACCCACCGTTCCAGGTTCCGACGGCCCACTGCCTGAAGACGAAGAAACGGCTCTGCGCATTGGTCGTGAAGTCGGCTACCCGGTGATCATCAAGGCCGCCGGTGGCGGTGGTGGTCGCGGCATGCGCGTGGTGCACAAGGAAGAAGAGCTGATCGAAGCCGCCAAACAGACTCGCTCTGAAGCGGCTGCCTGGTTCGGCAACCCGATGGTCTACCTGGAGAAGTACCTGACTAACCCACGTCACGTGGAAGTGCAGGTTCTGTCCGACGGCCAAGGCCACGCCATCCACCTGGGCGACCGCGATTGCTCGCTGCAACGTCGTCACCAGAAGGTACTGGAAGAAGCACCGGCACCGGGCCTGGATGAAACCGCGCGCCAGGAAGTTCTGGCTCGTTGCGTCAAGGCCTGCATCGACATCAACTACCGTGGCGCCGGTACTTTCGAGTTCCTCTACGAGAACGGCCGTTTCTACTTCATCGAGATGAACACTCGTGTGCAGGTAGAGCACCCGGTGTCGGAGATGGTCACCGGTATCGACATCGTCAAGGAGATGCTGAGCATCGCCGCCGGCAATGTGCTGTCCTTTACCCAGGACGACGTAAAGATCCACGGCCACTCCCTGGAGTGCCGGATCAACGCCGAAGACCCGAAAACCTTTATCCCAAGTCCAGGCCTGGTCAAGCATTTCCATGCTCCAGGCGGCAACGGCGTTCGCGTCGATTCGCACCTGTACAGCGGCTACAAGGTTCCGTCCAACTACGACTCGCTGATCGGCAAGCTGATCACCTGGGGCGCTACCCGCGACGAGGCCATGGCCCGTATGCGTAACGCCCTGGACGAAATCGTGGTTGACGGCATCAAAACCAACATCCCACTGCATCGGGATCTGGTTCGTGATGAAGGCTTCTGCGAAGGTGGTGTGAACATTCACTACCTGGAACACAAGCTGGCTAACCAGTAAGTGTTCCCCCAACAAAGCCGCCTTCGGGCGGCTTTGTTGTTTCTGGGCTATCAAGAACAGCACAAAATCCTGTGGGCGCTGGCTTGTGTGGGAGCTGGCTTGCCTGCGATAGCATCGCACCGGTACCAGGAAAGACCGAGGCGCCTGCATCGCAGGCAAGCCCGGCGCCCACATAAGCCCTTCCCACATTTGGACTGAGTGTGCAGTCAGCACAGTCGTCTTCTGCACGCCGCTCGCGTAAACTTGCGCCCTTTCGCGACCCAGCCGGTCGCACACTCATTTTTTCAAAGGTGCCCGCCATGCCTTGGCTGCAAGTCCGTCTCGCCATCAGCCCAGAACAAGCCGAAACCTACGAAGACGCGTTCCTCGAAGTGGGCGCCGTGTCGGTGACCTTCATGGACGCCGAAGACCAACCGATCTTCGAACCCGAACTCAACACCACGCCGCTGTGGTCCCACACCCACTTGCTGGCCCTGTTCGAAGACGGCACCGATGCCGCCGCCGTCCTGGCCCATATGCAACTGCTCACCGGTAGCCCGCTGCCCGAGCATCACAGCGAAGTGATCGAAGACCAGGACTGGGAGCGCAGTTGGATGGACAACTTCCAGCCGATGCGTTTCGGCCAGCGCCTGTGGATCGTGCCGAGCTGGCACGCCGCGCCTGAGCCAGAGGCGGTCAACCTGCTGCTCGACCCGGGCCTGGCGTTCGGCACCGGCACCCACCCCACCACCGCGCTGTGCCTGGAATGGCTCGACGGCCAGGACCTGGCCGACTGCAACGTGCTCGATTTCGGCTGCGGCTCAGGGATCCTGGCGATTGCCGCCCTGCTGCTGGGCGCCAAGCAAGCCGTAGGCACGGACATCGACGTGCAAGCCCTGGAAGCCTCCCGCGATAACGCTGGGCGCAACCACATCCCTGAGGGCAAATTCCCACTCTACCTGCCGGAGCAACTGCCCCAGGTGCAGGCCGATGTGTTGGTGGCCAACATCCTCGCAGGGCCACTGGTAGCCCTGGCGCCGCAGCTGTCGAGCCTGGTCAAGCCAGGTGGCCGCCTGGCGCTGTCGGGCATCCTCGCCGAGCAAGGCGAAGATGTGGCGGCGGCCTATGCTAAGGACTTCGAGCTGGACCCGATCGCCAACCGCGATGGCTGGGTACGCATCAGTGGGCGTCGGCGCTAGAATGAGCGCTTGCCTGAATCGGATGGCCGCATGACCGACAGTTTCGTCACCCAGTGCCCACATTGCCAAGCGCGTTTTCGCGTCAGCCACGCTCAATTGAACGTGGCCCGTGGCGTGGTACGTTGCGGCTCGTGCCTGCAAGTGTTCAACGCGATTCGCCAGTTGCTGGAGCAGCGTGCCGGGGCATCAGCGTCGAAACCTGAACAGCCAGCTGCGGTTGAACCAGCGGTTCAACCGACGCCCAAGGCAGCCCCCGCAATACCAAGGGCCATCAGCCAGAAACAGTGGGCCGCCGAAGACCTGGACCTCGACAACCTGGACCTCGACGAAGAACTGGCCAAGCTGGAACGCCGTCAGGCAAACGTCGACCGCCGGCAACCTGAGGACTCACTCAGCGCCACCCGCGGCACCGTTAAGGCCGACGAAGAAAAATGGGCCGCCAGCCTGTTCAGCGAACCGCCTGAAGAACGCCCCCAAGCGCCCGAAGACGAGCCTGAACCGGCGGCTGCGACCAAGCAGCGCACCGAGCCATCGATGTCGTTTCACACGGGCGATATCGACAAAGAGCCGCTGTTGCGCTCCTCCCCTGACGATGACGACTTCGACCCGCCGTTCACGCCCCTGACCCATGCCGTGGACGAGCCCGAGCCTGAAGAACGCCCTCAGCCGCGTCGCAAGCGCCCGCGCCCCGATGCCGGCCTTCACGACGCCGTCCTCCAGGACCTGGAAGACGACCCACTGCATCTTTACGCGCAGAAACGTCCGTCCGGCTGGGGCCGTCGCCTTATCTGGATCATCCTGGTTTTGTTGGCTGCTGCGGGCCTCGCAGGCCAGTACATCGCCTATCAATTCGACGAACTGGCCCGCCAGGACGCCTACCGCCCATGGTTCCAGCAACTGTGCCCCACACTGGGCTGCACCGTGCCATCACGGGTCGATATCGCACATATCAAGAGCAGCAACCTGGTGGTGCGCAGCAACCCGGAGTTCGCCGGAGCGCTGGTGGTGGATGCAATCCTCTATAACCGCGCGACGTTCTCCCAGCCCTTCCCGCTGCTGGAACTGCGCTTCGCCGATTTGAACGGCGGACTGATTGCCAGTCGTCGCTTCAAACCGGCCGAATACCTGAGTGGTGAGCTTGCCGGAGTGAGCGAAATGCCTTCGCAGACACCGATCCATATCTCCTTGGACATACTCGATCCAGGCAATAAAGCCGTGAATTACAGCCTGAGTTTCCACTCGCCCGAGTGAGGCGCCACACGCGTCGAGGTTTGACGGCAGATTATTGACTGGGCTGCGCAACCAAACCAGCGGCGATAAAGAAATAACTGTTCAGATTTTATCCAATTCAGCCTTTATCCAGTCATCGAGAGCGGGTATCATGCCAACCCTTTTTCGAACTCTAATGATCCGGCCCCACAACAGGGAAGTCCTATGTCGGCGGTACGCATCGGCCCATACACATTGCCAAACGGCTTGATCCTCGCCCCGATGGCGGGCGTCACCGACCAGCCCTTTCGTCAGCTGTGCAAGCGTTTGGGCGCGGGTCTAGTAGTCTCTGAAATGGTCACCAGCGACATGAGCTTGTGGAACACCCGCAAATCGCGGATGCGCATGATCCACGAAGGTGATCCCGAGCCCCGCTCGGTCCAGATCGCCGGTGGTGATGCACAGATGCTGGCGGCTGCGGCCCGGGCCAACGTGGAGTTGGGCGCACAGATCATCGATATCAACATGGGCTGCCCGGCCAAGAAGGTCTGCAACAAGGCCGCCGGTTCCGCCCTGTTGAAAGATGAGCAATTGGTAGCCGAGATCCTGCAGGCCGTTGTCGCGGCAGTGGATGTGCCGGTCACCCTGAAGATTCGTACCGGCTGGGACCGGGACAACAAGAACGGCCTGACGGTGGCGAAGATCGCCGAACAGGCAGGCATTACAGCGCTGGCGGTGCATGGCCGCACCCGCGCCGACCTTTACACCGGTGAAGCCGAGTACGACACCATTGCCGCGATCAAGCAGGCGGTGTCGATTCCGGTGTTTGCCAATGGCGATATCGATTCAGCCGAGAAAGCCCGGCGCGTGCTGCACGCAACCGGTGCCGATGGCTTGTTGATAGGCCGGGCCGCCCAGGGGCGGCCATGGATTTTTCGTGAGATCGAGCATTTTCTGCGTACCGGCGAAGTCTTGCCGGCACCGGAGCTGACCGAGGTGGAACGTATTCTGCTAGAGCATCTGGCCGCCCTGCACGCCTTCTATGGAGACGTGATGGGAGTACGCATTGCTCGCAAGCATGTCGGCTGGTATCTCGCAACCTTGCCGGGCGCCAGGGAGTTTCGCGCCCAGTTCAATCGTTTGGATGATACGCAAGCACAGGTCGCCACCGTTCGAGAGTTTTTCAGCGAGCGCGAAAAGAGCCTGGGGACAGGGGACGGAGAGGGGGTGGCCGCATGACGATGATGACCGAGACTTTAGTGAGTGGAACAACACCCGTGAGCGACAACGTCAATTTGAAACAGCACCTCAACACGCCGAGCGAAGAAGGCCAGACCCTTCGCGGGAGTGTCGAGAAGGCGCTGCACAATTATTTCGCCCACCTTGAGGGCGCTTCCGTCACGGACGTGTACAACCTGGTGCTCTCCGAGGTCGAGGCCCCCTTGCTCGAAAGCGTGATGAACTACGTCAAGGGCAACCAGACCAAAGCCAGTGAGCTGCTGGGCCTCAACCGTGGCACCTTGCGCAAAAAGCTCAAGCAGTACGATTTGCTGTAAGCATTCAATCAAACCAGAAAGGCGCCCGCGTAAAAAACGGACGCCTTTTTTGCTGACTCCTTTGCTTTTGATGGAAATTGAAATGACCGACCAGACTACCCGCCTGCCGATCCGCCGCGCCTTGATCAGTGTTTCCGACAAGACCGGGATCCTCGAATTTGCCCGGGAGCTGGAAGCCCTGGGTGTGGAAATCCTCTCCACGGGCGGGACCTTCAAACTGCTGCAGGACAACGGCGTGGCCGCAGTAGAAGTCGCGGACTACACCGGTTTCGCAGAAATGATGGACGGTCGGGTCAAGACCCTGCACCCGAAAATCCACGGTGGCATCCTCGGTCGTCGCGGTATCGACGACGCCATCATGACCGAGCACGGCATCAAGCCGATCGACCTGGTGGCCGTTAACCTCTACCCGTTCGAAGCCACCATCAACAAGCCTGGCTGCGACCTGCCGACCGCCATCGAAAACATCGATATCGGCGGCCCGACCATGGTCCGCTCTGCCGCCAAGAACCACAAAGACGTGGCCATCGTGGTTAACGCCAGCGACTACGCCCAAGTGCTCGAAAGCCTCAAAGCCGGTGGCCTGACCTACGCCCAGCGTTTCGACCTGATGCTCAAGGCGTTCGAACACACCGCCGCCTACGACGGCATGATCGCCAACTACATGGGCACCGTGAACCAGGCGGCTGAAACCCTCAGCACAGAAGGTCGCAGCCAGTTCCCGCGCACCTTCAACAGCCAGTTCATCAAGGCCCAAGAAATGCGCTACGGCGAGAACCCGCACCAGAGCGCGGCGTTCTACGTTGAGGCCAAGCCGGCTGAAGTCGGCATCGCCACCGCAACCCAGTTGCAAGGCAAAGAGCTGTCCTACAACAACGTGGCCGACACCGACGCCGCGCTGGAATGCGTGAAGAGCTTCGTCAAGCCGGCCTGCGTGATCGTCAAGCACGCCAACCCGTGCGGCGTGGCTGTGAGCCCGGACGCTGAAGGCGGTATCCGCCAGGCGTACGAACTGGCCTATGCCACCGACACCGAATCCGCGTTCGGCGGCATCATCGCCTTCAACCGCGAGCTGGATGCCGAAACCGCCAAAGCCATCGTCGAGCGTCAGTTCGTCGAAGTGATCATCGCCCCTTCCGTCAGCATCGAGGCCCGCGCCATTGTTGCCGCCAAAGCCAACGTGCGCCTGCTGGCCTGCGGCGAGTGGTCGGCTGACCGTGCCGCTGCCTGGGACTACAAGCGCGTCAACGGCGGCTTGCTGGTACAGAGCCGCGACATCGGCATGATCGGCAGCGAAGACCTGAAGGTCGTGACCAAACGCGCGCCAACCGAGCAGGAAATCAACGACCTGATCTTCGCCTGGAAAGTCGCCAAATACGTTAAGTCCAACGCCATCGTCTACGCCAAAAACCGCCAGACCATCGGTGTCGGCGCCGGCCAGATGAGCCGCGTGAACTCGGCGCGTATCGCCGCGATCAAGGCTGAGCATGCAGGCTTGCAGGTAGTCGGTTCGGTAATGGCTTCCGATGCGTTCTTCCCGTTCCGTGATGGCCTGGACAATGCCGCGAAGGCCGGTGTTACCGCCGTGATCCAACCGGGCGGTTCAATGCGTGATGCAGAAGTCATCGCCGCTGCGGACGAAGCCGGCATTGCCATGGTCTTCACCGGCATGCGCCACTTCCGCCACTGACAGATCGACAGATCGTTCCCACGCTCTGCGTGGGAATGCCTCTACGGACGCTCTGCGTCCGAGGGACGCGGAACGTACCGGGCTGCGTTCCCACGCGGAGCGTGGGAACGATCAACTGACAGAATTTGAGGTTTATGAAATGAATGTTTTGATCATTGGCAGCGGTGGCCGTGAACACGCCCTGGCCTGGAAAGTTGCCCAGGACCCGCGTGTTCAGAAAGTTTTTGTCGCCCCCGGCAACGCCGGCACCGCCATTGAAGCCAAGTGCGAAAACGTCGCTATCGACGTATTGGCCCTGGAGCAACTGGCTGACTTTGCCGAAAAAAATGTGTCCCTGACCATCGTCGGCCCGGAAGTGCCGCTGGTTGCCGGCGTTGTGGACCTGTTCCGCAGCCGTGGCCTGGACTGCTTCGGCCCGACCGCTGGCGCTGCCCAGCTGGAAGGTTCCAAGGCGTTCACCAAAGACTTCCTGGCGCGCCACAAGATCCCGACCGCCGACTACCAGAACTTCACCGAGATCGAGCCAGCACTGGCCTACCTGCGTGAAAAAGGCGCGCCAATCGTGATCAAGGCCGATGGCCTGGCCGCCGGTAAAGGCGTAATCGTAGCGATGACCCTGCAGGAAGCCGAAGACGCCGTGCGCGACATGCTCGCCGGCAACGCTTTCGGTGACGCCGGTTCGCGCGTGGTCATCGAGGAGTTCCTTGACGGCGAAGAGGCCAGCTTTATCGTGATGGTCGACGGCAAAAACGTCTTGCCAATGGCCACCAGCCAAGACCACAAACGCGTCGGCGATGCTGACACTGGCCCGAACACCGGCGGCATGGGTGCTTACTCCCCGGCCCCAGTGGTCACCAGCGACGTACACAAGCGCGTGATGGACCTGGTGATCTGGCCGACCGTGCGTGGCATGGCCGACGAAGGCAATGTGTACACCGGTTTCCTGTATGCCGGCCTGATGATCGACAAAGCCGGTAACCCGAAAGTCATCGAGTTCAACTGCCGCTTTGGTGACCCGGAAACTCAACCAGTGATGCTGCGCCTGCAATCGAGCTTGGTGCTGCTGGTGGAAGCCGCGCTGGCCCAGGCGCTGGACAAGGTTGAAGCGCAGTGGGACCCACGTCCGAGCGTTGGCATCGTGCTGGCGGCCGGTGGTTACCCTGCCGACTACGCCAAAGGCGATGTGATTGAAGGCCTCGACGCAGCTGCTACGCTAGAAGGTAAGGTGTTCCATGCGGGCACCGCGCTCAAGGATGGCAAAGTTGTAACCGCAGGTGGCCGCGTATTGTGCGCCACCGCGATGGGTGCCAGTGTCGACGCCGCGCAACAACAGGCGTACAAGCTGGCCGCGAAAATCGACTGGAAAGGTTGCTTCTACCGCACGGACATCGGCTACCGCGCCATTGCCCGTGAACGTGGCGAGAACAACTGAGGCGCTACATTCAAGTAGCTATCCGTTCGGTTAGGCAAGGGCCTCTGGCCCTTGCCGTACCCATGTCGCCCCGCGCATAGTTAACCCGTGCATCAACCTACGAAGGGATTTCGCCGTGCGCTGGCTCAGGATCGCCATAGGTTTCACAGTCAGTCTGCTGACTCTGCTCTGCTTGTTCCCGGCCCAGGCCGCCGCGCAAGGCATTGGCTGGGCAGTATTGCTTGATGAACAGGCCGACCTGCAACTGAGCGACATCCGCTCGGCTCGCTACACCAATCAATTCAGCCCCATCGAACTGGACCGGATTACCGCCGCCGAGCCGGACGGTGCGTTGTGGGTACGCTTCAAGCTGCAACCCGGCAAGCACGAGCAAGTGCTGCGGGTGTTTGCCCCGGATCTCTCCCACCTGAGCCTCTATGTACTGGACGGCGACACCCTGGTGGAACAACAAAGCACCGGCACCCGCCAGCCCCAGGCGGAACGCCCGCTGCCCAGCAGCAATTTCATGCTGCCGATGCCACAGAGCCAGAAGCCGCTTGAGGTGTACCTGCGCCTGGTCTCGGAGCACGAACTGCGTCCCTATATCACCCTGGAACCGGCCGTGCTCGCCGCCGCCGACCAGAACCAGACGTTGATCTACGGCCTGCTGTTCGGCTGCCTGCTGATGCTGATCCTGCACAACCTCACGCGCTTCGCCTACCACCGCTCACGCAGCAGCCTGTGGCTGGCGGCCTGCGAAGTGTTGTTGATGCTGAGCCTGGCGCTGTTACTGAACCTCGTGGGGCCGTGGCTGCCAAACTGGCACGCGGTGCAGACACCAGGCGCCTACCTCGCCCTGCTGCTGACCGCGCCGTGCGGGCTGATGTTTGCCTACCGTTTTTTCATGCCGTTGGGCCCGCACCCGCTGAACAAGCTGTTGATGGCCGACATCCTGCTGATCGTGCTGTGCGGCCTGCTGCTGTTGTTCGTCAATACCTTGCCGTTGAACATCATCACCTATGCACTGGTCGCCCTGGCCGGCTTGAGCATGTTGTTTGTCTCGGCGTATCACTGGCAAAAAGGCTACCGGCCGGCGCGTCTGTTCATGGCGGCGATGGTGGTGTTCAACATCGGCACGCTGATCATTCTGCCAGCCCTGCTCGGCCTGACGTTGGTGGCCCCGCAAGGCTTGATCGTCACGCTGCTCGGCTTTATCTGCCTGAGCGGCTTGCTGATGAGCCTGGCCCTCGGCGAGCGCCAGCGCGCGATTGTCGAGGCGCGCTTCAGCCTCAGCCGCGACCTGGCGGCGAGCAATGCCGAGATCGCCGCCAAGGCCGAGTTCCTGGCAAAGATCAGCCACGAAATACGTACACCCATGAACGGCGTGCTGGGTATGACCGAGTTGTTGCTGGGCACGCCGCTGTCGGTGAAGCAGCGCGACTACGTACAGACCATCCACAGCGCCGGTAACGAACTGCTGACGCTGATCAACGAGATCCTCGACATCTCCAAGCTGGAGTCCGGGCAGATCGAGCTGGACGACGTGCAATTCGACCTCAATGCGCTGATCGAAGACTGCCTGAGTATCTTCCGCGCCAAGGCCGAGCAGCAGAACGTCGAACTGATTAGTTTTATTCAACCCCAGGTGCCCCGCGTCATCAGTGGCGACCCGACGCGCCTGCGCCAGGCACTGTTGAGCCTGCTGGAAAATGCCCTGCAAAAAACCGATGAAGGTGAAGTGTTGATCGTCGTCGCCCTCGACGAGCGCAGCACCAAACCGCGCCTGCGCATTGCCGTGCAAGACAGCGGCCTGCCGATGGAAGCCGCCGAGCGCGACGCGTTGCTGCACAGCGAACTGCACAGCAAGAACTTCCTCTCGGCCACACGCTTGAGCGGCCACCTGGGCCTGGTGATCGCCCGCCAACTGATCCTGTTGATGAACGGCGAGTTCGGCATTAAGAGCGGCAGCCACCAAGGCAGCACCCTGTGGCTGACCCTGCCGCTGGACCCGGAACGCCTGGAGCACCCGACCTCTGACCTCGACGGCCCGCTCAAAGGCGCACGGGTGCTGGTGGTGGACGACAACGACACGTGCCGCAAAGTGCTGGTGCAACAATGCACAGCCTGGGGCCTGAACGTCAGTGCCGTGCCGTCCGGCAAAGAGGCCCTGGCGTTGCTGCGCACCAAGGCGCACTTGCGCGACTACTTCGACGTGGTGCTGCTGGACCAGAACATGCCCGGCATGACTGGCATGCAACTGGCGGCGAAGATCAAGGAAGACCCAAGCCTGAACCACGACATCCTGCTAATCATGCTCACCGGCATCAGCAACGCGCCAAGCAAGATCATCGCGCGCAACTGCGGGATCAAGCGCATCCTCGCCAAGCCGGTGGCCGGCTATACGCTCAAGACCACCCTGGCCGACGAACTGACCCAGCGCAGCAAAGGCGTGGTGGTGCCACGCGTGGCCCTCAGCGCACCGGCAGCCGTGACCGTGCCTGCCGATTTCCGCATCCTGGTGGCCGAAGACAACAGCATCTCCACCAAAGTGATTCGCGGCATGCTCGGCAAGCTCAACCTCAACCCGGACACCGCCAGTAACGGCGAAGAAGCGCTCGAGGCGATGAAGGCCCAGCGTTACGACTTGGTGTTGATGGACTGTGAAATGCCGATCCTCGATGGCTTCTCTGCTACCCAGCAACTGCGGGCGTGGGAGGTTAGCCACCAACGCATTCGTACCCCGGTGGTTGCGCTTACAGCGCACATTCTCTCGGAGCATAAAGAGCGTGCGCGCCAGGCGGGGATGGATGGGCATATGGCCAAGCCGGTGGAGTTATCGCAGTTGCGCGAGTTGGTGGAATTCTGGGTGGCACAGCGTCAGCTGCGGCCGGAACACGCCCCGTCCTGACATAAAATGCGATCTCAATGTGGGAACAGGCTTTTGTGGCGAGCGGACTTGCCACAACAAGCCAGCTCCCACATTTGATCAGTGTCGCCTGTTAGACTCTCCCCACTTCCCCCGCCCGCGAGCCGCCCCCCATGCTCCACGTGTTATTCAGCGTTTACCTGAAGATGCTGGTGCTCTACAGCCCATTCTTTGTGCTGTCCTGCTTTATCAGCCTGACCCGGGGTTACTCCAGCAAGGAACGCCGGCGGCTGGCCTGGAAAGTGGCCCTGGCAACACTGGTCTCGAGCGTATTGCTCTACCTGTTCGGCCGAGTCATTTTCAGTGTGTTCGGCATCACCGTGGACGCCTTCCGCATCGGCGCCGGCAGCGTGCTGTTTATCTCCGCCCTGGGCATGGCCCAGGGCAAGTCAGCGGTGCAGACCGACAATGTGCAGCAGGACGTGACCATCGTGCCGCTGACCATCCCGCTCACCGTCGGCCCCGGCACCATCGGTGCGCTGCTGGTAATGGGCGTCAGCCAACCGCATTGGGATGACAAGATCATGGCCATCCTCAGTATCGCCCTGGCCAGCCTCACGGTGGGCGTGGTGCTGTACCTGTCCAACCGGATCGAACGCATCCTGGGTGACCAGGGCTTGCAGATAGTGAGCCGGTTGATGGGGTTGTTCGTGTGCGCCCTCGCCGCGCAGATCATCTTTACCGGGGTGCGCGGTTACCTGGTGCCCTAGATCCGGTACTTGGCGATTGCCAATTGCACCTTGTCACCTGCGCTTTCGCGCATCAGCTGCACAGTTTTTTCGTTGACCACCGAGGTATTCAGCACCAGGCAGGTCTGCCCGCTGAAGGCCTCGAACGAGGCACTGTCCCATTCCAGAAACGGCAGCCCCAGCTGTTTGCTCACGCCGTGGGAGCTGTAAGTCACCAGCACCATCGTCACTTCGCCATCGGTTTCGGCACAAGACGCCAGGCCAAAATCACCGCCTTGGTGCACCGTGCTGTTGCGTTTGAAAAGCTCGAACGAGACGGGTTGACGCTTGAGCGCCTCCAGCGCGTCGGCCGCTAATTTCGGCAGTGCGGCGAGCAATGGCCCGGCCAGCGAAGTCGATGCCAGCATTGTCGCAATGATATTCAGCGCCGCCAGTTGTACAGTCAGGCCCTTGCCGGAACTCGACACCCGCTTGAAGCGGCTGCGCACCGGCAGCCAGCCCAGGCTGACCATCACCTTAATAAATTCGTCGTACCAAACCTCGGTACCGCGCTGCACCCTCAACACATCGCTGACATAGCTGCTCGCCAGCAGGTAGCTCTTGCGCACGTACTCGCGGTTCAAGGCGGACATGCCCTCGATAAACGAGATCACCCCGTTGTTCACCACGGCCGCGTTGCAATCATCCTCCACGGTGCCCACCGGTACAGAGGGCGTCTTTCCCGGTGCGCCTGGCAGCTTGTAGGCGGCAATCAACTTGCGCCTTTTCGCACTGATGATCCTTTTGTGATGTCGCTCCATTTTCAGTTCTCCACAAGCACCCCACATGGGGTTTTCCTCCACACTAGTCCAGTGGCGGGCGGGCTTTCCAGGCGACAAACATCGCTTGGCCCACCCGTGGAAAAAGCGCCACCCAGCAATAACGAGGCGTACACGCAGGCCGTCCGGATTTCATCGATAAAAAAAGAAAAAGCTCCGAGTAGCAGCAGGTTTTCACCCAGCGTTACTCGGAGCCTTCTTGCGTGCGCCAGGCCGTTTTCAGCCGGCGGGCTTCTCGCCATACCAGCGCGGCGTATACACCCAGTCACCGCCACCAGCACGTGGGAACACGCACGTGGTGGACGAGCCGATCAGCACCATGGTGCGCATATCGACCTGTTCCGGCGTCAATTGCCCAAGCGTGGTGACACGCAGGGTCTGGCCTGGGCGACCGATGTCGCGCCCCAGCACCACCGGGGTCTGCGGCGTGCGGTGCAACGCGACGATCTCCAGCGCGCGGCCCAGCTGCCAAGGCCGCGAACGCGAGATCGGGTTGTAGAACGCCAGGGCCAGGTCGGCCTGGGACGCGAGGTCCAGGCGCTTTTCGATGATCGACCAGGGCTTGAGGTTGTCCGACAGCGACATCACGCAGAAGTCATGGCCCAGCGGTGCACCCGCCTGGGCGGCGGTGGCCAGGGAGGCCGAGACACCCGGCAGGATCTCCAGGTCGACCTGATGCCAGGCCGGATCGCTGGACTCGTGCAAGGCCTCGATCACCGCAGCGGCCATGGCGAACACGCCGGGGTCGCCGGACGACACCACGACCACGGAACGGCCCTGCGCGGCCAGCTCAAACGCGTGACGCGCGCGCTGCATTTCCTCGCGGTTGTCCGTGCAGTGCTGCACTTGATCGTCGCGAAACGGCCCGGCCATGCGCACATAGGTTTCATAACCCAGCACATCGGTGCAGCGCGCCAGTTCAGCCTTGACCGCCGGCACCATCAACTCGGCGGCGCCCGGGCCCAAGCCGATCACCGCCAAACGACCACGCCGGCGCCCGACATGCGCCAGGTCCAGCGGTTGCTCGGCAACGCTGATGACGATGTCGGCCTCTTGAGTCACGCCAGCAAAACGCAGCGGCACACCCAGTTCCAATGCAGCCTCATGCAGTGAAGCGTCGGCCATCTGCAGCTCGCTGGCCAACAGGCAGGCCAGGGCTTGCAGCGCAATGCCTGCGTCATGTAATGCCGCACGCACTCGCTCAGCCAACTGCACGCCGGGCTTGCAGGTGACGCATACGTTCTTTGGATAAATCAGCAACTCGTTAGCCGAAGGCACACGTTCGGTGCTGCCCACATGAATCGCCAGGCGCGCGTGCTGATCCTGCGGCAAATTGGCCTGGTCCAGCCAAGGCGCCGCGCCTTCGATGCGCACGCTTTCGCCGGCGAGCAGGTCCGAGACGAAACGCTTGCCCAACTCCAGGTCCGCCAGCTGATAACCGGCCGGCGGGTTCAGCAGGCAGGTGCCGAAACGCAACTCGCCACTGGTGGTGATCGCGGCAGACACGCCCAACGCGGCGGCAATGTCGCGCGCCATCAGGTTCACACCGCCGAGGCCGCCGAGCAAGGGCACCACGGCGCTGCCGTCTTCGGCCACAGCCAGCACGGCGGGTTCCTCACCCTTTTCCAGCAGCAGCGGCGCCAGGGTGCGGATCACGATGCCGGCGGCGCACAGGGCAATCAGCGGTGTGCCTTGTTGATACAGCTGGCGCAGGGTCGCGCCGAACTCACTGTAGGTCTGGTCGGCACCTTCAACCCGCCCGGCCAAACCATGAATCAGCGCGCCGGGGTAAACCTGCGCAATCTTGCGCGCCGTGGCCAGGCTGCCCTGACCCAGAATGACGATCGCCGGGCGCATCAACCTTGCCACCTTTCACCCGGCACGATGATCAGCGAGAAATACGGCGAAGACGCCGGGTCGACCTGACCCAGCGGCACGATTTTCTGGTTGGCCATGGTCGCGCGCTCCACATACAGCGCACGCTCGGCCAAACCGAGTTCTTCCAGCACCTGGCGCACCTTGGGGAAGTTGCGGCCCAGTTTCATGATCACCGCCGCATCGGCATCCGCCAGGCGACGCTTGAGGTCGTCATGGGGCAGCACACCCGACAGCACCGACAGGCTCTGATTGCGATACACCAACGGCGCGCCGAGTACCGAGGCGCCGCCGAGCATTGAGCAAACGCCGGGGATGACTTGGGCTTCATAGCGCTCGGCGAGGCGGTCGTGCAGGTACATGTAGGAGCCGTAGAAGAACGGGTCGCCTTCGCAGATCACCGCCACATCGCGGCCGGCGTCCAGGTGCGCGGCGACGTCGAGGCTGGCCGTGTCGTAGAAGTCGCTAATGACTTGCTCGTAAGACAGCGGCGCCGGCAGCACTTCGGTGGTCACCGGGTACACCAGCGGCATCAAGGTCTGCTGCGCGACCAAGTGGTCTTCGATGATGCCGAAAGCGTTGCCCTTCTTGCCCTTGGCCACGAAGTACGCCACCACCGGCGACTCGCGCAGCAGGCGCAGGGCCTTGAGCGTGATCAGTTCCGGGTCGCCGGGGCCCACGCCCAAGCCGATCAAACGTCCGCGTGCCGGCATTATTCGACCTCCGTGGCCAAGGCGTTAACCGCTGCGGCGGCCATCGCACTGCCGCCCAGGCGGCCCTGCATGATCACGAACGGCACGCCACGGCTGTCTGCCGCCAGCATCGCCTTGGATTCGGCGGCGCCGACGAAGCCGACCGGGAAGCCGAGAATTAACGCCGGTTTCGGCGCGCCGGCATCGAGCATTTCCAGCAGGTAGAACAACGCGGTCGGCGCGTTGCCGATGACCACCACGCTGCCTTCCAGGTGCGGGCGCCACAGTTCCAGCGCGGCAGCGGAGCGGGTGTTGCCCAGCTCCCGCGCCAGCTCCGGCACGCTGTCGTCACGCAGGGTGCAGATCACTTCGTTGTTGGCCGGCAGGCGCGTGCGGGTCACGCCTTCGGAGACCATTCGCGCATCACACAAAATCGGTGCGCCAGCGGCCAGCGCATCGCGCCCGGCCTTGCCTGCACCTTCGGAGAACTGCAGGCCGTCGATGGCCTCGACCATGCCGCAGGCATGAATCACCCGCACCGCGAGTTTTTCCAGGTCGGCCGGGATGCGGTCCAACTTGGCTTCCGCGCGAATAATGGCGAAGGAGTTGCGATAGATCTCCTGACCGTCGCGGATGTAATCAATCATCGGTGTTGCTCCGTGAGCGTGCGCGTAACAGGGCGCCCGCCGCTTCAATGGAAAGAGTGCGCGCGTGCAGCCGGCCGAAACCGGGTTGGGCTGCGTCGCGAAAATAGACGTCGTAGTGGCCGGGGCTCACCGCCAGCAAGGTGACCGGCGCGGTGTGTGCGGCGGCGCAGGAGCGTGGGCAGCCGGACAGGTGCACCTCAACGCCGGGTTGCAGCGCGGCCAATTGCAGGGCGTCGGCCTTGGTGTCGGCCAGGCCTTTGCCGCAGCCACTTGAGCCCGTGCAGGCGATCATGCGCGCCAGGGGTTGGTCGACTGAGCAGAGAAAGCCCAACCGCTCCAACCGCGCAGTAACGGCGTCATGATTTTGAACATTGGGCAGCAGCACGCCCTGCCAAGGCGTAAAGCGCAACGTGCCGTCGCCACACTCACTGGCCAGCTGCGCGACGCCTTTAAGCATGGTTGAATCCAAACGACCCAATGGCGCAACGGCGGCGACGTAGAACTGATTTTTTTGACCCTGTGGATAAGTCCCTAAATGCAATAAAGCCTCACTGGCCGGGCGTTTGAAGCCATCCACCGGCAGCAGCGGCAGGTTTAGACGGGCCAGTAAGTTATCCACAGCCAGATGACGCATGCGAGTTTGCGTCGGGGTCGCCAAGTCGAGAAACAGCTCCAGCACGGCAACGACCAAAGCATGACCTTGCTCTAGGGGCACAGCCGCCAATGGCGCATCCAACCCCGGGCAACCGGCTAAGCCAAAGGCCAACAATGTTTCACCATCACGCTCAAACGCCGACAGCCACAGGTCGTGGTGATGCTCGAGCATCGCCAGGGCCTCAAAGCCATCCAGCTGCACGGCGAACTTAGCCGACAACTCATGGAACCGTGGATGGTTTTGCAAGGTGGCGAGGATCTGGTCGGCCAGCGGGCGGGTGTCGAACAGCATCTGCGGGTCGATACCGGCGCTGGGGCTGAGCATCAGGTTGCGCACATCGTCGCCAGCGGCGTTGTTCGGGCCAAGGCCTGCGGCCAGCAGCGCGGCAATCAAGGCGCCCTGCTCGGCGCCAATCCCGCGAATCTGCAGATTGGCGCGGTTGGTGGCCTCGATCACCCCGCCCGCATAGGCTTGGGCTGCATCCGCCACGGCAATCGCCTGGGCGGCAGTGATCGACCCACCGGCCAATTTGATTCGACAAATGCCACCATCCAACGCCTGGACGATACGCAGCAACCCCGGACAAGCCGAGGGGCGCAAGGTGTTCAGAGCAGGCGTTGGGTTCACGGGGCTACCGGTTGACGGGTAAAGGCGCGGTATTATGCCTGCTTTGTCCGGTGGCATGAAAAGCCTGCCCGTCGGATGTCGTTCAAGGAATTGATATGTCGCCCTGGCTGACGGTAGTAGGCATCGGTGAAGAC
Source organism: Pseudomonas sp. ArH3a (assembly GCF_022648765.1). Taxonomy (NCBI): domain Bacteria; kingdom Pseudomonadati; phylum Pseudomonadota; class Gammaproteobacteria; order Pseudomonadales; family Pseudomonadaceae; genus Pseudomonas; species Pseudomonas sp. ArH3a. Next base: position 965,554 of record NZ_CP080330.1, on the reverse strand, counting down.
GGCTTCAAGGGGCTGGGCAGAAACGCCCGGCACGCCTTGTTGCGCGCCTCCCGGATTATAGGCGGCCAGCGTCAGTTGGACCTGTTGCCGGTGTGTATTCGTGGCGAGCGTCAGTTGTGGCCTAGCCCGTTTTCCCTGGCGCCGGTGTTGGCGCGGCGCGGCGAGCCTGTGTGCGTGCTGGCCAGCGGCGACCCAATGTTCTATGGCGTGGGCGCCAGTTTGGCGCGGCAGGTGGCGGCTGAAGAGTTGCTGATTTTGCCGGCGCCGTCGTCGGTGTCGTTGGCAGCGGCGCGGTTGGGCTGGCCGTTGCAGGAAGTGGTGACATTGTCAGTGGTCGCGCGGCCGCTGGCGGCGCTGAATGCACATTTGGCCAGTGGCGTGCGGTTGCTGGTGTTGAGCAATGACGGGCGCAGCCCTGCGGCGATTGCCTCGCTTTTGGTTGAGTCCGGGTTTGGGTCCAGCCGGTTGACCGTATTTGAACACTTAGGCGGCGTGGATGAGCAGCGTATCGACGGACTGGCCCAGTCATGGGAGCACACCCAGGTCGCCGATTTGAACGTGGTCGCCATCGACTGCCTCGCCGACGCCAATACGCCGCGCCTGTCGCGCCTCGCCGGTCTACCGGATTCGGCGTTCAAACACGACGGCCAACTAACCAAGCGCGATGTGCGCGCCATGACCCTCGCCCGCCTCGCGCCGATGCCCGGCGAGTTACTCTGGGATGTGGGCGCGGGCAGCGGCTCTATCGGCATCGAATGGATGCGTGCCCACCCGAGCTGTCGTGCACTGGCGATTGAAGCCGATGCCGGCCGCCAAGGCCTGATCGAACATAACCGCGACGCCCTCGGCGTGCCCGGCCTGCACCTGATTCGCGGCAAGGCCCCGGACGTATTACACGGACTGGAAGCACCGGATGCGATCTTCATCGGCGGCGGCGTCACCCGCGAAGGCGTACTCGACACCTGCTGGCAGCACCTGCGCCCCGGTGGCCGCTTGGTGGCGAATGCCGTGACTCTGCAAAGCGAAATGACCCTGATGGCCTGGCGCGCGGAGCACGGCGGCGAGCTGACTCGCATTCATGTGGCGCAGGCCCAGCCGTTGGGTGAGTTCGACACCTGGCGCCAGGCGCTGCCGATCACCTTGCTGGAAGTGGTCAAACCACTATGAAACGCATCCTGCTGTTGGGCGGCGTGACTGAAGCCCTGGCCATTGCCCGAACTCTGGGCCCGGAGCACATCTACAGCCTGGCGGGCGTGGGCCGCGTACCGACGGACCTCACATGCCACGTGCGTGTCGGCGGTTATGGTGGCGTTGAGGGCCTCGTGCAGTTTGTTCGTGAGGAACACATCAGCCTGATTCTCGACGCCACCCATCCCTATGCAGCTCAGATCAGCCGGAATGCTGCCGAGGCTGCAACGCTGTCCGGCATCCCTTGCTGGGCGTTACGCCGCCCGGCGTGGCAACCGCAGGCGGGCGATGACTGGCGTGAGGTCAGTGATTGGGCCGAGCTGATTGAAGCGTTGAAACCCTTCAAGCGGCCGTTGTTCACTCTTGGGCGCGAGCCGTTGCAGCATCTCGAGGAAATTCCGCCGGAGCAGTTCTGGACGCTGCGCGCGCTGGATGTGTATCCGGGGAATGCGCGCTGTGAAGTCATCGGTGCGCGTGGGCCGTTTCTGATCGAGGATGAGCGCGCGTTGTTTGAGCGGCGTGGGATTGATGTGCTGATCAGCAAGAACAGCGGCAGCACGGCCACTGAACCGAAGCTGGAAGTGGCTCGCGAGCTGGGAATGCCGGTGCTTGTATTGAAGCGTCCAGTGTTGGCTGCGGTAGATCGAGAGTTCACCGACGTGGCTGCGGTGCTACAGGCAGTCAACACTCTCTAAAAACCACCTTTCCAATGTGGGAGCGGGCTTGCCTGCGATGCAGACGGCTCGGCCTTCCAGTTAGGCCAAGGTGATGCCATCGCAGGCAAGCCAGCTCCCACAGGGTTCAACGTCACGCCGGATGTCGCGACCCGTCTGAAAAATTGGCAATCCGTGGTTCCCGACTATCATGAAGGCAACCACTGCGACACCAAACCACACCTGCGCTTTTTACTTATCCCCACCGATCAGGCTAAATACCCACCTGATCGTTTAACCCTACGGATTGTCCGCCATGGCCCGTCAACGCTTTGCAATTGTGTGGATCGCCTGCTTTGCAGTGCTGTTCAACGCCTTTGCCATGCCGATGGCCAGTGCGATGCAGCAGTCCAGTGACCCCGTGCAGCAATTGCTGTGGGGCAGTTTCTGTTCGTCTAATGGCGCCAGCCTGAAGACCATTGCCCTGGGCAAGCTGGACATTCCGGCGCCGCAGCAGGACGACCACTCCACCATGCAGCATTGCTGGTGTTGCTCGGGCTCGCCGCCGCTGGTGGCGTTGCCGGGGCATGTGCCGCAGTTGTACGTCACACGGTTTGCGGCGGTGCAGAGCCTGCCGCCACCTTCACTGCAAGCGCCTACACCGCGCCAGCAATGGCCGAGCCTCAACCCGCGCGCCTCTCCAACGGCCTGATTTCTTCGCAAGTGAACTGCGTTTAGAACCGTTCTGGAGAACTGCCATGCTCAAATCTTCCCTGCTTCTGGCTGCGTTGTTGCTGCCGGTGTGCGTTGCTGCCAATGCCGATGACTACAAGGCCGGCGACTTGCTGGTCAGCGGTCCCTGGTCTCAGGAATTGCCGCCCAATGCGCCGACCGTCGCGGCGTATTTTGTGATTCATAACACCGGGGAAACGCCGGACCGCTTACTTAGCGTCGAGACGCCTGTGGCGGACAAAGCCGAACTGCATGAGCATGTGATGCAAGGCGACTTGATGAAGATGCAACAAGTGCCCAGCGTTGCCGTGCCGGCCAAGGGTGATTTGACCTTCGCGCCGATGGCCTATCACGTGATGCTGCTGGGTCTCAAAGACCGTAGCCTGTTGGCCGATGGCAAGCAATTCCCACTGACCCTGACGTTCGAAAAAGCCGGCAAGGTTGAAGTGGAAGTCTCGGTTCAGAAAACGCCACCGATGGCGGGCCACGAGCATATGCACGCTCAATAGGCCAACCTCGATGGGCGCCCCTCGCGCCAGGTTATCCGCGCAGCGCCGCAAGCCCATGGGCTTGATGCGCGGCAGTTGGATCAGCCTGTTCGCCATGCTGATGATCTTTATCGGTCCGCTGATTTCCCAAGCGATGCCGATGGATCATCACGCCGGTATGTCGATGGAAATGTCCATGGACATGCCCAACTGCCATGGCGCCCCACCGCAACACAGTAAAACGCCTGACGAACACCACGTGCTCTGGGAAAAGTGCGGCTATTGCAGCCTGCTCTTCAGCTGCCCGGCCCTGCCCGGCAGCGTGTCCTACGTCACCCTTGGCACCCCGCCGCCGGCCAACGCCCTCACCCCCGCCCCACGCCTGGGCCATGCCCGGCAGAGCATCTTCCCCGGCGCCCGCAGCCGCGCGCCACCCATCACCGCGTAAGCACTTCACCGCGTTACTTCACCCCGGCCGACTTTAGACAGACAGCCGCAGGCTGCTGGCCGTGTTGTTTACGAATGATTGATGGAATTTTTCATGTCCAGGTTTTCTGCTGACACCCGTTTGGGACGTACCCCTGTTTTCGCTGTTCTGTGTGGCGCACTGTTGGTGCCACAGGTTCACGCGGAAGATCATGATCTGAGCCCCACGGTGATCACTGCGATTGCCCCCAGCTCGCCGCTGACCGTGATCACCAACCCGAAAGACCCGCGCCAACCGGTGCCCGCCAGCGATGGCGGCGACTACCTCAAGACCATCCCCGGCTTCGCCCTGGTGCGCAACGGCGGCACCAATGGCGACCCGGTGCTGCGCGGCATGTTCGGCTCGCGCCTGAATATCCTCACCAACGGCGGCATGATGCTCGGCGCCTGCCCCGGCCGGATGGATGCGCCCACCTCGTATATCTCGCCGGAGACCTACGACAAGCTGACCGTGATCAAAGGCCCGCAAACCGTGCTCTGGGGCCCGGGCGCCTCGGCCGGTACCATCCTGTTCGAGCGTGAGCCGGAGCAGTTCGGCGAACTGGGCACACGGGTCAACGCCAGCGTGCTGGCCGGTTCCAACGGGCGCTTCGACAAAGTCATCGATGCCGCCGCCGGCGGGCCGCTGGGCTATGTGCGGGTGATCGGCAACCAAGCGCATGCCGATGACTACAAGGATGGCAACAACGATACGGTTGCCTCGCGCTACGACAAATGGAACGGCGACGTCGCGGTCGGCTTCACCCCCGACGCTGACACCCTGCTGGAACTCACCGCCGGCCGTGGCGATGGTGAAGCCCGCTACGCCGGGCGCGGCATGGACGGTTCGCAGTTCTTGCGCGAAAGCCTGGGCCTGCGTTTCGAGAAGTCCAATATCGGCGAGGTGCTGGATAAGGTCGAGGCCCAGGTCTACTACAACTACGCCGACCATGTGATGGACAACTACAGCCTGCGCACGCCGTCGGGCACCGGGATGATGGCCGGGCCCATGGCCTCCAACGTCGACCGCCGCACCCTCGGCGCGCGGATCAAGGCCACTTGGCGCTGGGCCGATGTGCAGTTGATCAGCGGCCTGGATGCGCAGACCAACGAGCACCGCCAACGCAGCAGCATGGGCATCGACACCTACAAGAATCTGCCGCGCAACAAAGACGCCAACTTCCACAACTACGGGGTGTTCGGCGAACTGACCTGGTACGCCGCCGACCGCGATCGTCTGATCACCGGTGCGCGCCTGGACCGGGCCTCGGCCAAGGATTTCCGCCAGCGCACGGGCTCAGGAATGATGTCGCGCCCCAACCCGACCGCCGACAACACCCGCGCCGATACCCTGCCGTCAGGCTTTATGCGTTATGAGCATGACTTGGCCGACAGCCCGACCACCGTCTACGCCGGGCTGGGCCACGCCGAACGCTTCCCGGATTACTGGGAGCTGTTTTCGCCCAAAACCGGCGCGGCCGGTTCGGTGAATGCCTTCGATGGCGTGAAGCCGGAAAAGACCACCCAACTCGACTTCGGCGCGCAATACAAAACCGCGGATGTGGAAGCCTGGGCCTCGGCTTATATCGGCCAGGTACGCGACTTTATCCTGTTCGATTACAAGCCCGGCATGATGGGCACCACCTCCCAGGCGCGTAACGTCGATGCACGGATCATGGGCGGCGAACTGGGTGCAGCCTACAAGCTGACGCGCAACTGGAAGGCCGACGCCAGCCTCGCCTACGCCTGGGGCAAGAACAGCAGCGACGGCAAAGCGCTGCCGCAAATGCCACCGCTGGACGCCCGTTTCGGCCTGACCTACAGCGAAGACGACTGGAGCGCCGGTGCCTTGTGGCGCGTAGTCGCGGCGCAAAACCGCATCGACCAAAACAAGGGCAACGTGGTCGGTAAAGACTTCGACAAGAGCGGCGGCTTTGGCGTGTTCTCGCTGAACGCGGCGTACCGCATCAACAAAAACTTCAAGGTCAGCACCGGCGTCGACAACCTCTTCGGCAAGGCCTACGCCGAGCACCTGAACCTGGCCGGTAACGCAGGCTTCGGCTACCCGGCCAACGACCCGCAAGCCATCAAGGAACCGGGGCGCACGCTCTGGACCAAGGTGGACATGAGCTTCTAACAGCATCGCGGGCAAGTCGAATCGTCGCACCGCCGCTCCCACAGTTGAAATACATTCCCCTGTGGGAGCGGCGGTGCGACTTGCCCGCGATGGCTGCATAACTGACAAAAATTTTTAAAGCCTTTGCGGAGCACCTGATGACCACTCAAAAGATTTCCTTCTACAACCTGGCCTGGCGTTGGCACTTCTACGCCGGGCTATTCGTCGCCCCTTTCATGGTGCTGCTGGCCCTCACCGGCATCATCTACCTGTTCAAACCCCAGCTCGACCCGCTGATGTATGGCGACCTGCTCAAGGTGCAAAGCGCCGAACACGCATTGAGCGCCGACGAACAATTGCAACGCGCCCAGGCGGCCTTTCCCCAAGGCAAGATCAGCAAATATTTGCCGCCTGCCGACGCCACCAGCAGCGCGCAATTCGTGATGCGTCACGATGGGCGCGAAGTGACCGTGTTCGTCGACCCGTATCGCGGCACCGTGCTTGGCGAACAGGATGCCAAATACAACCTGCAAGCCATCGCCCGCGCGTTGCACGGTGAGCTGATGATCGGCACCGTCGGCGATCGCCTGGTGGAACTCGCCGCCGGTTGGGGCGTGATGCTCGTGGTGTCCGGCGTGTACCTGTGGTGGCCGCGCGGCAAGTCGTCGGCCGGGGTCTTGTGGCCGCGATTTAACACACGTGGCCGGGTGTTCTGGCGCGATATGCACGCGGTCGCCGGCTTCTGGGGCGCGGCCTTTTTACTGGTGATGCTGCTCAGCGGCATGACCTGGACCGGCTTCTGGGGCAAGCAATACGCCGAGCTGTGGAACACCTTCCCGGCGGCGATGTGGAACAACATGCCGCAGTCCGATCAGCAGGCCCGCGTGCTCAATACCGCCAGCCAGCAAACCGTGCCCTGGGCCATGGAAAACACGCCGATGCCCATGTCCGGCGACCACGCCGAACACATGAACCACGGCGCCATGCACTCTGGCCCGGCCGCCCCCACCGTGCGCCTGCAACACGTGGTCGACCTGGCCAACGCACGTCAGGTCAAGCCCGGCTACAGCATCACCTTCCCCACCACCGCCGAAGGCGTGTTCACCATCGCGGTATTCGCCAACGACCCGCGCAACGACGCCACCCTGCACGTGGACCAATACACCGGCAAAGTCCTCGCCGATGTGCGCTGGGAACACTACAACACCGTCGCCCGTGCTACTGAGACCGGTGTGATGCTGCATGAAGGCAAGATGTTCGGCTGGGTCAATCAACTGATCGTGTTGATGATTTGCTTGATGATTCTGCTCAGCGCCGTCAGTGGCGTGGTGATCTGGTGGAAGCGCAGACCTGCCGGTGGCCTGGGTGTTCCGCCGTTGCGCCATGACCTGCCGAAGTGGAAAACCGCGATGGTGATCATGCTCGGGCTGGCGATTATCTTCCCGTTGGTGGGCGCGTCGTTGATCGTGGTGTGGGTATTGGATCGTCTGGTGTTGGCGCGTTTTTTCAACCCACGTGAATCTGCCTCAGGTTCTGCATGAAGCAGGCGAGATGCCCACGGCAGAGCCCTTCTGTAGCCTTGCGCGACTTTCGTCGCGCAGCCAATAAGTGTTAACTTATAACACTTTCTGCGTTATCGTTGCTCGCCGCGCCCTGCGGTGAGCACACCCTTCAAGAAGTGATTGATCGTCCGATGAACAAGTACCTCGCGTGCGGCCTGTGCCTGCTCGCCCTGCACAACAGCGCCCAGGCCCTGACTCTGCCCGCCAGCCCCGTGACTGCGCCCGCCGTGGATGACGAGCGCGTCGACCTGAACACCCCGACCACCGCCGGCTCGCGCTTGAACCTCACGGCCTTGCAGACGCCCGGCAGTGTCGAGAGCCAGACCGGCGAGAAAATCCGCGAACGCGGCGACGCCAGCGTGCAGGACGCCATCTCGCGTGCCTCCGGCATTAGCCGCACCGGCACGCCGGGCGACGGTGGCACCTCGTTGCAGGCACGCGGTTTTACCGGGCAGAGTTCGGTCATGCAACTGTACGACGGCAACCGCATGTACACCGGCATGGGCACATCGACCTTCCCGGTGGACACCTGGGCGGTGGAGCGCGTGGACGTGCTGCGCGGCCCGGCTTCGGTGCTGTACGGCGAAGGCGCCACCGGTGCGGTGGTCAATACACGCTCGAAAAAGCCCTTCACCGGCGACATCGAAAACCATGTCCGCCTGGGCTACGGCTCTTATGATCGCCAGCAGCAAGCCCTGGACAGTGGCGGCTCGCTGACCGACACCCTGAGCTATCGCCTGAACCTCAACCGCCTGCGCAGCAACGGTTTCATCGACCGTGGCGACTCCGGCAGCGACTTCGTCAGCGCCGCTCTGCGCTGGCAACCAGCCGACAACTTGAGCTTCACCCTGGCCAGCGACTACGGCGACCAGCGCCCACAGAATTATTTCGGCACACCGCTGCTCAACGGCCAATTGCACAAGAGCCTGCGCGACAAGAACTACAACGTCAGCAACGACACCCTGCACTACAACGATCAGTGGACGCGCCTGACCAGCGAGTGGCAACTCAACGACAATGTCAGCGCCACCAACGAGCTGTACTACCTGAAAAACCAGCGCCGCTGGCAGAACGCCGAGAACTACAACTTCACCAACGGTCAGCTGACCCGCAGCGGTAACTTCGGCATCAAGCACAACCAGGAACAGGTGGGCGACCGCCAGACCTTCACCTTCAAGCACACGCTGTTTGGCCTCGACAGCCAGACCGTGGCCGGTGTGGAATACAACCGTATTCGCTTCCGCCTCGCCAGCAACTCGCCCTTTGACGACGTGCTTAAAAACGGCCAGCCGATCGACCTGTACCATCCGGCGCCCGCTGCGTTTCAAAGCAAAGACCCGTTCAAACCGCTGTTCGCCACCACCACTAAAACGGTCGCCGGTTTTGCCGAAAACCGCTTGCAGCTCACCGACCAACTGTCGCTGATCACCGGTATTCGACGCGACTATGCGCACATCGACCGCGATGATTTGCGCGATGGCAACCAGTCCGACAAGACCCTCACCGGCAACAACTGGAAGGCCGGTTTGGTCTATGCGATCACCGCAGACACCTCGGTCTACGGCCAGTACGCCACCAGCACCGATGGCGTCGGCGGCCTGATCTCCTTGAGCCCGGGCCAGCAGCAGTTCGACCTGTCCACGGCCAAGCAGGGCGAAATTGGCATCAAGCAGGCGTTCTGGGACCAGCGCGGCGAATGGACGTTGGCGGCCTACCACATCGTTAAAAAGAAACTGCTCACCGACGTCCCGGGCAACCCGAACCTCAAGCAGCAAGTCGGCCAGCAATCCTCCAACGGCCTGGAAGCCAGCCTCGACCTACAACTGCCCAACGCCTGGCAATTGCAAGCCAACGCCGCCATCGTGCGTGCGCAGTACGACGCGTTCAAACAGGATGTCGGCGGCGTGCAGGTATCGCGCGACGGCAACCGCCCGGTGGACGTACCGCGCCGCACCGCCAACCTGTGGCTGAGCAAGGCCGTGACCGACAGCATCCGCGCCGGTGCCGGCGTGCGCTATGTCGATGCGCGTTACGCCGACATGGCCAACCAGAACGAACTGCCAAGCTACACCGTGGTTGACGCCACCGTGTCATGGAAGGCGCTGCGCAATACCACCCTGGGCCTGCAACTGAACAACCTGTTTGACCGCACCTACGCCGTCAGCCAATACAACGATGGCCAACAGTGGATCCTGGGTGAACCGCGCTCGTTTTTCGTCACGGCGGACTACACCTTTTAACCGAACAACACAGGCTCCAGTGTGGCAGCTGGCTTGCCACAACAAGCCCGCTCGCCACGGAGGATTGTGGCTGGCGTTGAAAGTTGTGTAGATACCGATGCTGCGATAACGGTGTGCCTGATCCACCGCTATAGCAGGCAAGCCAGCTCCCACCTTTGAATTGTGTTGAACAAGAGAACATTGATGACCTCACTCACCCTCACCGACCTTGCCTGGACACCACCGGGCCACGACCACTGCCTGCACCAGTTCCAGCTGCGTGACGCCAGCCTGCAGGTCGGTGCGGGGGAGTTTGTCGGGCTGATCGGCCCCAATGGCAGTGGCAAGACAAGCCTGCTGCGCTGCGCCTATCGCTTCAGCAAACCGGAACACGGCGACGTGTTGCTTGAGCATCAGAATGTGTGGAAGCACAGCGCAAAGTGGTGCGCGCAACGCGTCGCCGTGGTGCTTCAGGAATTCCCCGACGCCTTCGGTTTGCGCGTGGACGAAGTGGTCGCCATGGGCCGCACGCCCCACAAGGGTTTGTTCGACAGCGACACGCTGCACGACCAACAGCTTGTTCGCAGCGTGTTGGCGTCGGTCGGCATGCAGGACTTCGAAGACCATGCCTTCGCCACCCTTTCGGGCGGTGAAAAACAGCGAGTGATCCTGGCCCGCGCCCTGGCCCAGCAACCCCAACTGCTGATCCTCGACGAGCCGACCAACCACCTCGACCCACGCTATCAGCTGGAGTTGTTGCGGCTGGTAAAACGTTTGAACATCGGCACGTTGGCCAGCATCCACGACCTGAACCTGGCCGCCGCCTTCTGTGATCGCCTGTACGTGATCAACCACGGGCGCATTGTCGCCAGCGGCCCTCCCCACGAAGTGCTTACCGTCGAATTGCTGCGCGAGGTATTTGCCGTCGACGCCCTGATCGACACCCATCCTTTGTCCGGCTACCCCCGAATCACCTGGATAACCCAACCATGACCCTGCGCGCCCTGCTGTCTCTCGCCTTGCTGTTCGGCACTGCCCAAGCGTTCGCCGACGCGACCCATTACCCGGTGACCCTCAAAAGCTGCAACCGCGATGTGACCTTTCAGCAGGCGCCCAAACACGCGGTCAGCCACGACATCAACATGACCCAGATGATGCTCGCCCTGGGCCTCAAGCCAAACATGGCTGGCTACAGCGGCGTCACTGGCTGGAAGTCGGTGACGCCCGAAATGGCCGAGCACCTCGAAGGCCTGCCGGAGCTGGCGAGCAAGTACCCGTCGGTGGAAACCCTGCTCAATGCCAACGTAGACTTCTTCTTCGCCGGCTGGGACTACGGCATGCGCGTGGGCGGCGACCTCACGCCGCAAACCCTGCAACCCTTGGGCATCAACGTGTATGAGCTGACCGAGTCGTGCGCGTTCGTGATGAAGCGCCCGGCTGCCACGCTGGAAGACACCTATAACGACGTGCGCAACCTAGGCAAGATCTTCGATGTGCAAGACCGCGCCAACGCACTGATCGCACAGATGCAGGCGCAAGTGGCCGAGGTGCAAAAAGACCTGCCCGCCGACAAGCCACGGGTGTTCCTCTACGACAGCGGTGAAGACCGCGCCATGACCTCAGGCCGCCTGGGCATGCCGCAGGCGCTGATCGATGCAGCCGGCGGGCGCAATATTCTCGATGACATCGACGCCAGCTGGACCCGCGTCAACTGGGAAACCGTGGTGGAACGCAACCCGCAGGTGATCGTGATCGTCGACTACAGCGAAATCACTGCTGATCAAAAAGAGAAATTCCTGCTCAACAACCCGGCCCTGCAATCAGTGGACGCGATCAAGAACCAACGTTTTATCGTGATCCCCTACGTGCAGGCCACGCCGGGTATCGACAATGTGCTGGCGGTTGAAACCCTGGCCAAGGGGTTCCACGGCGAATGATCACGCGTCGCTACGCCCTGCTATTGAGTGCCCTTGGCGCGTTGTTGCTGGTCTCCTGCGTGATCTCGCTGGGGTTCGGCTCGGCGCGGGTGCCGGTGGACGTGGTGTGGCGGATTTTACTCAACAAGGCGTTCGGCATTGGCGCGGTGAACTGGAGCACGGGGCAGGAGCACATCGTGTGGCTGATCCGCGTGCCGCGCATGCTGCTGGGCGCGCTGGTGGGCGCCGGGCTGGCCTTGATCGGCGCGGTGCTGCAGGCGGTGACACGCAACCCGCTGGCCGACCCGCACCTGCTCGGCGTGACCTCCGGCGCCACCCTCGGCGCGGTGATCGTGGTGCTGCATGTGGGGGAAGTCATCGGCCTGCTGACCCTGCCCATCGCCGCCTTTGTCGGTGCCCTGCTGAGCATGCTGGTGGTGTTGGCCGTGGCCAGTCGTAACGGCCGCCTGGAGAGTGATCGCCTGCTGCTGTGCGGTGTGGCCGTGTCGTTCGTGATGATGGCGGTGGCCAACCTGCTGCTGTTTATGGGCGACCACCGCGCCGCGTCGGCAGTCATGTTCTGGATGCTCGGCGGCTTGGGCCTCGCGCGCTGGGAGCTGCTGGCGATCCCCGCCGCTACCGTGCTGCTGGGCTTGGTATTGCTGCTGGGCATGGCGCGGCCGTTGAATGCGTTGATGGCCGGCGAACAGACCGCCGTGACCCTGGGCCTGAACGCGCGCAACGTACGGCTCAAGGTGTTTCTGGTCGCGTCCCTGATGACCGGCGTGCTGGTGTCCATCAGCGGCTCCATCGGCTTCGTCGGGCTGATGGTGCCGCACATCGCCCGACGCCTGGTGGGCGCCGAGCACCGGCGATTGCTGCCGGTGTGCGTGCTGCTGGGCAGCGTGTTCCTGGTGTGGGTCGACGTCGCAGCACGCACCCTCATCGCCCCCGAAGACCTGCCCATTGGCGTGGCGACGGCGGCGATTGGCGGGTTGTTTTTTATCGGTTTGATGCGCAAGCGCTGAGGTCAGAGTTCGTCCCTGGTTCGTGAGTACCAGAACTCCTCGGCCTCCAGTTCTGCCTGCACCTCGCTGATATTCCACTCTTCACCCAGCACCCCCAGACGTGTCCAGAAGGCGTCGGTGACCAGCACCGACAAACTGCCCTGGCCGCGCAACTGATTGACCAGCACCCTGGGATCTGGCGCGGCCCCTGGTGCAAGAACCCGGGTTTCTGCCTCTGTAAATGCCGGCACGTACTTGAGCAGGGCACCGCCCCGGCAGGACAGGTAACAACTCTTGGCGTCGGGAAAGTTGCTCTTGATCACCGACACATAGTCGCGCAGGTCGTCCTTGGAGACGAAGTTGGCCAACAGGCTTGTGTCGATCGGTTCCAGGCTGGACGTCGAAGCAATGGTTTTGTAGAACGCCTGCACAGCGGAGATTTTGTAGGTCTTGAGCTCATGGGTGTCAGGCACGTCGAACCCGGCATGGTCGATCCAGAACAACAGTTGCAAGGTACTTGTGTCTCCCGTGCCCTGATCCTCCACCGGATCGAGGGCGACGTAGCCCTGCGTGAGCCCAGGCACCAGGACCGCGCCCAAATACTGCTGAGTACTGAACGGCGCCACCAAGCCTTCGGCATAGCGGGCCGCATCATCGGGGTAAAGAAACAGCGGCCCGCAAAACGAATGCAAACGCGGGTCGTCGGCAAACGCATGGGGCGCTTTTTTTGGCACCCACTCGGCAGTGACTCGCTCCTTTCTGCCCCAGACGTCACTGGTCACCCGAATGGACAACTCACCCGCACCTGCCAGGCGGCGCACATAGTCACGCACCGTGAGGGTGCCTTCGAGCAAGTGCGTGCGGTCCAGGTGCGCGGTGCGGGTCCAGTCGGACAGCGACGCGGTCTTGGGAAACACATACGTGAGCAGCGCACCATCGCTGCACGCCACATACAGTGGCAGGACATTGACATTGCGCGCAGAGGTCATGAAGTTGAGTGCTTTGGCGAGGTACTGGGGCGGCAGGAAGCTGCGCGCCATTTCATCCTCGGCCGAGGCGATGGCAACCGTGGAAGCGCACAGATACAGGCCATCGAGCACATAGCCTTGGGGCAACTGGCCGTCGACAAACACTTGCTCGAAGTCGGCCAGGTTATCTCTGACAAGCGCCAAGGTCGTCATGTACAGCGGCTTGTTGACTGACTTGAGCACGTAACCGAAGGCCACGTCGGTGTGCGGTTTCCACGCGCGCTGGGCGTAACGAACAGCATCCAACGCGCGGGTAAAAATCGGCCCGCAGGGCGAGTCGAAGAACACCTGGCGAATATCCCCGGCGTTGGGGCGAAATTGATTCGGCACAAAATTCGCTGTTATCTGCCTGGGCTGCCCCCATGTCTGATCGCCCTCAACCACATACAATTTACCCGCCTTCGCCACCTCAGTGATAAACGCCTGCGGCGAGAGTGCACCGCTGCGCAGTTGCTGTTCGACGCCGTTGTCGCCGTAATCACCCTTGGCCAGGTTCAGAGGGCCAAGCCGACTCTTGAGCTGCCTCTCCTCCTCGGTGCCCGACAGCTCGTAACTGAGGATCGAGCCATTTGCGCCGAACACATATTCACGCTTGATGTGGGCTTCACGGTGCAACAGGTTCGACAGCACTGCGCTCGGGATCATGCTCTTGTAGATGGATTTCTGAGTGGAGGACAGCAGCAGCGGTACTTCTTGGTCCACCTCGGACCGGTAACGGGCAACAATAGTACTGCCCCCCGGATAAAGCCCCACCTCAGCCGCGTGTTCAGGGTAGATCCAGTGCAATGCCAAGCCCTGGGGCGGAATCGCCAAAGGGTTCGTCGAAGCGAACAACCGATTGCCCAGCCTGAGGATCACCCCGCCATAACGCCGACGATGCCCGTTGCCCACCAAGGCTGCCGCGTGACGGGCCGCATCATCGGGGCTGGAAAAAGCCGGGCTTAATCGGCGAGGCGCCAAGGTTTCGTAACCGGTCCAGGTAGTGGCGACTACGCCTTTTTTATCCCAGCACTGGCTGGTACGTATCACATGAAGCCTGCCCCTCAGCGCCCACTCCCTGACGAAAGCCGAGGGCGTCTTTTTACCGGAGTTCAACTCTTCCTGCGCCTGAGTCAATAAGGTTTCCGCCGGGCCGCCCGCCTTAACGTCAACCGGTGAGGGCACATACCGCAACAGCGCGCCATCCAGGGTTGAGCAGTAAATCGGCAGGTTGGTCACGCCACTTCGATTCGCTTCATAGAGCGCGACGTACAACACCTGCGGCGTGATAAAAAACAGCGTCAGCCAAGCGTACGACGTGTTTAGCCCTGCAGGGGACCATTGCTGCGAGCGAAACAGCCCGTGCAATACAAACCCATCGGGCAAGCGGTAGCCGCCCTCAGCCTTGGGCTCAAACAGGCTGTTGAGATTGAACAGTTTGTTCTGCTGGCTGACGCCCACCACCTCACTCGCAATGTACTGTTCCTGATCCCGGCGCTTGAGGATGAAGGCAAAGCAGGCCGGCTCTGCGAAGTTACGCGCATGGACCCGCCCATGCAGGTTGCGGGCAGCCTCATCGGCACTGGCGAATACGGCGCCGTAGGTAGCGTAGGTGGGAGCGCCGGACCTCGGGGCGTAATCGAAGTTGGGCGTCCAGTCGCTGTAGACCACCGAGCGTGGGCCCCACAACGGGTTGCCCAGAATAATCTTGAAATCCCCGGCTTGAGCCAGGCGCCGGACCCAATCGATAGGGCGGATCTGCCCACTGTCGAGGCGCTTGCCGAGGCTGTTATCACCGGCGTGCGGGCCAATATTGGCCAGCAGTATCCGTTCCTCAGGCAAATTGTTCGGGGTGTACTCCAGCAAGCAGTCCCGCGCCCCCGACAAGTACGCCACCCGCCCGGCCGGGATGATCGAGTACATTTCATCGTCAGAGAATACCTGCAGGTTGGTCTGTGCCTCATCCCGCGTCCAACGGCGCCGCGCGACCCAGCCCGGGTCAATCATCGACAGGGCGGTGTGGGAGCCATAGCGCCCCTGCAATACGTAAGGTTCTGGCGGGATAAGCGGGCCTTGGTTGTCGCGTGGAAAAAACAGCGTGAAGGCAAATGGATTCGCCGCGCTTTCCATGGGCTCAGTGATCACAAAACGGCCGTCTTCGCCCTTGAGTACGTAACCGCCGTAGTAGCGGTCCCGCCGAGTGCCAATGCGCTCATGGGCATACACCGCCGCATCGCGCGCCGAAAGAAACGAACGACTCAAGGTCGCCGTGTAAAACGAGGTCAGCAGGTCGGAGCGGTTATCCACCCCGCCCACCCTGCGCCACAGGCCTCCGGCCTGCACCACCGACAGATCGGTCGCCGCAATGACCCTGCGCACATACGTTCGCGGGCTGAGCGTACCGGCGGCCAGAGCTGCTTGTGCGCCATTATCGTCAAGCTCACCGTCATTTTTTTGCCCGACCAGCTCCAACATGGCCGTGACCTCGGGCACCTTGAATGTCAGCAGGGCGCCATCGGAGGCGTGCATGTACAGCGACAACCCGCGAGCCGAGTCCTGGACGTCCAAGGTAGCCCGCGCCTGGCGGGCCGCTGCGACAACCTGCGCAGGCGTAAAGAAGGTACTGGCCAGCCATTTTTCCCTGGCCGCGACTTCGTCGTTCTCGTACCAGCTTCGGAAATAAATGGCCGCCAGGCGGAAATTGGACGGCAATCGAAGCTTGCCGCCGGGGCGTTCAAGAAACACTTTGTTGGGCGAAAACAGCGGCTGAGTCTTGGGCACTGCCAACGTCGCGACATAGACGTCCTCGCGAGTGTGCTTGAGGACGAACCCCATGGCGCCCGCGTCGAGTGGGCCGGAAGTCAAAAGCGCACTCAGCACGGCCGTTTCCGAGGTGGGGAACACTGAGGTGAAAAAGGGTTGTTGCAGTACGGCACTGCCAAGGGTCACTGGCGTGTTGATTCGCCAGCCTTTTTTAACCTGGCCGCGAACACCGCCCCAAACCCCATGGCCAATCAGTACCGACAATTCGCCGGCCTCGGCCAGTTTCCAAATCATGTTCTCAAAATCGCTGCTGGCCTCAACCGTTCCGGTGCGCAGTTGTTGTTCCCAGGTTTTTTCCAGCGCCGAACCACTGCTGACGTATTTGAGCAACACATTGTCCGGCCCGGAAAAATAGTGGGTCTTGGCGAACGCTCGCTGCTTGAAGCTGAAGAGTTGGTCCGCCACCGAATAGAAGTTGTTGAACAGCTGCACCTGGTCAGGCGTGAAACTTCGAAACTGTTCGCGGATTTTTGTCGCGTTGGCGGGATGGGAGTGATAGAACGCCTCGGTGCTGTAATCATCAGGCGCGATGAAGTTGCCCTCACTGTCCTTGGCCAACAACAACCCATGGTCAAAGCTTTCGTGCTGGTCCGGTAGGGGCTCGGTCGCGTAGTAGCGGTTACCACGTTTGAGAATGACACCGCCATATTCGACGTCGCGCCTCGCGCCGATAGCCTCATGGGCCCAACGGGCGGCGTCGGCGGCGCTGATAAAGGCCGGGCTGAGAACGGGCACGGGAATCTTTGAGAAGGGCCGCCAAGCAGGCGTCACGGCGCCGACCTTGTCCCACACATTACTGGCTTCCAGCACCGTCAACTCACCTGCAGCCGCCACTTGCTGGATAAACGCTTTGGGGCTGAGTTGGGCGTTCATGATCGTGCCCTGAATGCCGTTGTCCGTCACTTGCCCCTCTGGCGTGACGCTATAGAGCAACTCCTCCTGCGCAGAAAACGAAAAACGGTAACGCAGCAGCGCACCGTCGCGGGTTCTACGATAAACGCTCAACGGTTTGCCTGGCTCGATCGACGCTTTAAGCCGTCTCGATTGGGCAATACCTTCGGCGAGTTCCTGAGGAGAAAAGAAGTTTCCGTATAGCCACGGCTGCAACGGCACTGGCGTCGCCTTCGTCAGCGGCGCAGCGCAGTACCATCCCTCGACAAAATGCTGCGCCGGTAACAACGGCCACAGGCTCGCGGCCAGGGGAAAAAGTCGGGAGGCCGTCGGGTTCAGCGAAGTCAGCAGCATCGCCTCGGTGGCTACATATTCCTCCACGTCCGCACGTTTCAACACAAAACCGCCGCGCTGGTCTGTGCTGCCTTGCTGACTCAGCGCATGCTCAACCGCCTGCCGGGCCTGGCTGAAAATCGGCCCGCACAACGGTAGCTCAGTCACTTCACTTGAATCAACGGGCTCAAACGGCTGCCAATCTTCAGTGATCCGCCCACGCAACCCCTGGAAAACGGCGCCTGGGATCAGTACGCGCACATCCCAAAGCGAGGCGAGCTTTCTGACAATCCCCTCAGGCGTCCGGTCATCGCCATGACCACTGATTGCCGGTGTTTGCTGCTTAATGGCCAACAACCAGTGCGCATAATTTTTGCTCTGCTCAGTCAGGCGCACTTCATTTTTGATCAAGGAGCCGTAAGGGCCGGAAAGGTAATTGATGCTGGCGAAGTCCCCCCTGCGATAGGCCTGCATGATGTCCGAGCCAGAAAAGAAACTGATGAACAACTTGATCTGGTCGACGGAAAAGCTGGGGTTGGCTTTTTCAAACTCCTGGCGCAACGCCGGGTGAGAGTGAAAAAGCCCGTGGCAGGTATAACCACGGGGATGCATGAAAAAGTTATCGGCATCGGCCTCCAACAGCGCTTTATAGTCAAAACCCAACTTCTGGCCAAGGATCGGCATCGTCGCCACAAACTTGCCGTCCGGGCGTTTGAGGATGAGCGCACCATACTCCATGCCCGTGTTCGGCCGGGGTTGCTGGTGGGCCCAGTTGGCGGCGTCATCCGCCGAGATAAATAAGGGGCTCAGTGCCGGAAGTTCCGGCACATGCCCCGGGATTTGTTGCGGTAAATCTTCAACGTCATTCATAGGTAGTCTCATCCAAAAAAATGCCAACACGCCAGGAGCGGTGTCAGCACTCAAGATGAACTGAGGACGGACTTAAAGACGGTAGATAGTTGTTCGCGCAAGGCGGTACGGGACTGCCTCAGCGCTGACTGGTTTTGCGCCATTCAAGCAACAACCGCGTGAATACCCGCTCGCCCGCGCTCGGGTCTGCCCACACGCCCTTTTTGAGGGCTTGCCGTGCACGGGCCCGCCATTACAGCGCCAAGTTGGTGCGCCACGCCCGCGCCTTCACCCGCTAACCCCCATCAATGCTCACGTTAAGCGCCGCAGGCACAGCCTTTGCAAAGTCCGGTGTATCTGCCCCACAAAAAATATCGGTTTACGGAGATCGCACCATGCAGCGTCGTAGCTTGATCAAGGCTTTTACTTTGTCGGCATCCATTGCCGCCATGGGTTTGACCTGGACCGTGCAGGCCGCCGAGACCATCAAGGTCGGCATCCTGCACTCGTTATCGGGGACCATGGCGATCTCCGAAACTTCGCTTAAAGACATGGCGTTGATGACCATCGACGAGATCAACGCCAAGGGCGGCGTCAACGGCAAAATGCTTGAGCCGGTGGTCGTCGACCCGGCCTCGAACTGGCCGCTGTTCGCCGAGAAAGGCCGCCAGTTGCTGACCCAGGACAAGGTCGCCGTGGTGTTCGGCTGCTGGACCTCGGTGTCGCGTAAATCGGTATTGCCGGTGTTTGAAGAACTCAACGGCTTGCTGTTCTACCCGGTGCAATACGAAGGCGAAGAGATGTCGCCCAACGTGTTCTATACCGGTGCAGCACCCAACCAGCAGGCGATCCCAGCGGTGGAGTACCTGATGAGCGAAGAAGGCGGCGGCGCCAAGCGCTTCTTCCTGCTCGGCACCGACTACGTGTACCCGCGCACCACCAACAAGATTTTGCGCTCGTTCCTGCATTCCAAAGGCGTCGCCGATAAAGACATCGAAGAGGTCTACACCCCGTTCGGCCACGCCGATTACCAGACCATCGTGGCCAACATCAAAAAGTTCTCTGCAGGCGGCAAAACTGCCGTGATCTCCACCGTGAACGGCGACTCCAACGTGCCGTTCTACAAAGAACTGGCCAACCAGGGCCTGAAGGCGACCGACGTACCGGTGGTGGCCTTCTCCGTGGGTGAAGAAGAGCTGCGCGGCATCGACACCAAGCCGCTGGTGGGCAACCTCGCCGCCTGGAACTACTTCCAGTCAGTGGAGAACCCGGTGAACAAAAAGTTCGTCGCCGACTGGAAGGCTTACGCCAAGGCCCACAACCTGCCAGGCGCGGATAAAGCCGTGACCAATGACCCGATGGAAGCCACTTACGTGGGCATCCACATGTGGGCGCAAGCGGCGCAGAAAGCCAAGTCCACCGACGTCGACAAAGTGCGTGAAGCGCTGGCCGGGCAGACCTTTGCCGCGCCGTCGGGCTTCACCCTGACCATGGACAAAACCAACCACCACCTGCACAAGCCGGTGATGATCGGCGAGATCCAGGCCGATGGGCAGTTCTCGGTGGTGTGGCAGACCCAGGAGCCGATTCGGGCGCAGCCGTGGAGCCCGTACATCCCGGGGAATGACAAAAAACCCGACTACACCGTCAAGAGCAACTAAAGCCTAAAGGTCGGGCACGGTCAGTGTGGGAGCTGGCTTGCCTGCGATGCAAACAACTCGGTGTGGCAGACACACCGCAGTGATGCCATCGCAGGCAAGCCAGCTCCCACACACGAGCCAGTGCCCACACCGTCCGCGCATGATCAGGACATTTTGTTATGCCCACTGCCCTCTACCGCTTGATCCTGGCCTTGCTGCTCATGCTGCCTTTCGCCGCACACGCCAGCGACGCCGAAGATTTCCTCAACGCCAACCCGATGCAACAAGCCAAGCTGCTCCAGGACTGGGCCGCCCAGCCCGACCCGGCGCGCATCGAGCTGGTGGACGCGCTGCAACAAGGCCAGCTCACGGTCAATGGTGAAACCAAAACCGTTCGCTTGAACAACCGCCTGCGCGGCCTGATCGACAACGTACAGGCCAGCCAGCAATTGCTCGCGGCCGACCCCAAGGTGCGCCTGGTCGCCGCGCAAACCCTGCAAAAAACCGCTGTACCTGCGCAGCTCAAATTCCTCGACCAGCAGGTCGCCGCCGAAACCAACGAGGGCGTGCACACCGCCCTCAGCCTGGCCCTGGCCAACCTGCAACTGGTCGACACCGACCCGGTCGTGCGCCTCGCTGCCGTGCGTTTGCTCGGCAGCACTGGCGACCCCCTGGCCCGCACGCGCCTTGAAGCGTTGCTCGCGCCCGGTGTCGAAACCGACGCCGCCGTGCACACCGCTGCCGAGACCAGCCTGGCCCAGGTCAAACGCAAATTGATGGTCGGCGAGATCCTCGGCCAGGCCTTCAGCGGCATGTCCTTGGGCTCGATCCTGCTGCTCGCGGCCTTGGGTTTGGCGATCACCTTCGGCCTGCTCGGCGTGATCAACATGGCCCACGGCGAGATGCTGATGCTTGGCGCGTATTCCACTTACATGGTGCAGCTGATGATGCAGCGCTATGTGCCCGCCGCGATTGAGTTCTACCCGCTGATCGCGCTGCCGGTGGCATTCTTCGTCACCGCCGCCATCGGCATGGCCCTGGAACGCACGGTGATTCGTCACCTCTACGGCCGCCCATTGGAAACCCTGCTCGCCACCTGGGGCATCAGCTTGATGCTGATCCAGCTGGTGCGCCTGGTGTTCGGTGCGCAGAACGTCGAAGTGTCCAACCCCGCCTGGCTGTCCGGTGGCATTCAAGTGCTGCCCAACTTGGTGCTGCCGTACAACCGCATCGTGATCATCGCGTTTGCACTGTGCGTGGTGGTGCTGACCTGGCTGCTGCTGAACAAGACCCGCCTGGGCCTCAACGTGCGTGCGGTCACCCAGAACCGCAACATGGCCGCCTGCTGCGGCGTACCCACCGGGCGGGTGGACATGCTCGCCTTTGGCCTGGGCTCCGGTATCGCAGGTTTAGGTGGTGTGGCCCTGAGCCAAATTGGCAACGTCGGCCCGGACCTGGGCCAGAGCTACATCATCGACTCGTTCCTGGTGGTGGTGCTCGGCGGTGTCGGCCAGTTGGCCGGTAGCGTGATGGCCGCCTTCGGCTTGGGCATCGCCAACAAAATTCTCGAACCGCAGATCGGTGCCGTGCTCGGCAAGATCCTGATCCTCGCGCTGATCATTCTGTTTATCCAGAAACGCCCGCAAGGACTCTTCGCACTGAAAGGACGGGTGATCGACTGATGAACCAGCCATTGATGCTTACGGCCACGCAAAAGGCCGGTCCCAAAGTCACGATTGCAGTGGGCGTGGTGATCCTGATCCTGCTGCTGGCGTTGCCGTTGTGCTCGCTGCTGCCTGCGGACAACCCGCTGCAGGTGTCGGCCTACACCCTGACGCTGGTGGGCAAGATCCTTTGCTACGCCATCGTCGCCCTCGCGCTGGATTTGGTGTGGGGTTACGCGGGCATGTTGTCCCTCGGCCACGGTTTGTTCTTTGCCCTTGGCGGCTATGCGATGGGCATGTACCTGATGCGCCAGGCCTCCGGTGATGAGCTGCCGGCGTTCATGACCTTTTTGTCGTGGACCGAGCTGCCTTGGTACTGGACCGGCACCGAGCACTTCCTCTGGGCCATGTGCCTGGTGGTGTTGGCCCCGGGTTTGCTGGCGCTGGTGTTCGGGTTTTTCGCCTTCCGCTCGCGGATCAAGGGCGTGTATTTCTCGATCATGACCCAGGCGCTGACCTTTGCCGGGATGCTGCTGTTTTTCCGCAACGAGACCGGGTTTGGCGGCAATAACGGTTTCACCAATTTCCGCAGCATCCTGGGCTTTGGCATTACCGAGCCAGGCACGCGGGCGGTGTTGTTTTTTGCCACGGTGGTGTTACTGGTCGCGAGCCTGTACACCGGCTGGCGCCTGGCGCAGAGCAAGTTCGGCCGGGTGCTGACCGCGTTGCGCGACGCCGAGAACCGCTTGATGTTCTGCGGCTACGACCCGCGTGGTTTCAAGCTGTTTGTGTGGGTGCTGAGCGCAGTGTTGTGTGGCCTGGCCGGGGCGTTGTATGTGCCGCAAGTGGGCATCATCAACCCCAGCGAGATGTCGCCGACCAACTCCATCGAAGCCGCCGTGTGGGTGGCCTTGGGCGGGCGTGGAACCTTGATCGGGCCATTGCTCGGCGCTGGCGTGGTGAACGGCATGAAGAGCTGGTTCACCGTGGCTTTTCCGGAGTACTGGCTGTTCTTCCTGGGGGCGCTGTTCATCATCGTCACCCTGTACCTGCCCAAGGGCGTTATCGGCTTGCTGAAGAAATGAGGAATGTCATGCTCGAACCTATTTTCGATGCGGGCAGCAGCCGCGATGCGATCGGCCTCGGCCAGGCCGCAGGCAAGGGCCTCAACACCCGCCACGGCACCATCCTGACCCTGGAGGACATCAGCGTCAGCTTCGACGGTTTCAAGGCGCTCAACGACTTGAACCTCTACATCGGCGTCGGCGAATTGCGCTGCATCATCGGCCCCAACGGCGCGGGCAAGACCACGTTGATGGACGTGATCACCGGCAAGACCCGCCCCAGCCACGGCAAGGCCTGGTTCGGCGAAACCCTCGATTTGACCAGCATGAGCGAAGTGCAGATCGCCCAGGCGGGTATCGGGCGCAAGTTCCAGAAACCCACGGTATTCGAAGCGCTCAGCGTGTTCGAAAACCTGGAGCTGGCGCAGAAAACCGACAAATCTGTGTGGGCCAGCCTGCGTGCACGCCTGAGTGGCGAGCAGAAAGACCGCATCGATGAAGTGCTCGACACCATCCGCCTGACCGCCTCGGTACAGCGCCCGGCGGGGCTTTTGTCCCACGGGCAAAAGCAGTTCCTGGAAATCGGCATGCTGCTGATGCAAGACCCGCAGTTGCTGCTGTTGGACGAGCCGGTGGCGGGCATGACCGACGCCGAAACCGAGTTCACCGCCGAACTGTTCAAGCGCCTGGCGGGCAAACACTCGCTGATGGTGGTGGAGCACGACATGGGCTTTGTCGGCTCGATTGCCGACCACGTGACCGTGTTGCACCAGGGCAGCGTGCTGGCCGAAGGGTCGCTGGAACAGGTGCAGGAAAATGAGCGGGTGATCGAGGTGTACCTCGGCCGTTGAGCCAGACACAGACCGCTTACTGTGGGAACCGAATCAATGTGGGAGCTGGCTTGCCTGCGATGGCATCACCTCGGTCCATCAGACATACCGAGTTGTCTGCATCGCAGGCAAGCCAGCTCCCACATTTGATCCGGTTCCTACCAGGGAATTAAGGAGATTTTGAACATGCTGCAAGTCGACAAGTTGCACCAATACTACGGCGGTAGCCACATCCTGCGCGGGCTGTCCTTTGACGTGAAGATCGGCGAAGTCACCTGCCTGCTTGGCCGCAACGGTGTGGGCAAGACCACCTTGCTCAAGTGCCTGATGGGTCTGCTGCCAGCCAAAGAAGGCGCGGTGAACTGGGAAGGCAAGGCCATCACTGGCTTCAAGCCGCACCAACGCGTGCACGCCGGCATCGCTTACGTGCCCCAGGGCCGGGAGATTTTTGCGCGGCTGACGGTGGAAGAGAACCTGTTGATGGGCCTCTCGCGTTTTCCCGGCTCCGAAGCCAAGGAAGTACCGGCGTTTATCTACGAACTGTTCCCAGTATTGCTGCAGATGAAGCACCGCCGTGGCGGCGACTTGTCCGGCGGCCAGCAGCAACAGCTGGCAATTGGCCGCGCCCTGGCGAGCCGACCGCGCCTGTTGATTCTGGATGAACCTACGGAGGGCATTCAGCCGTCGGTGATCAAGGAAATCGGTATGGTCATCAAGAAGCTCGCCGCGCGCGGTGACATGGCGATTCTGTTGGTAGAGCAGTTCTACGACTTTGCTGCCGAACTGGCGGATCAATACTTGGTGATGTCTCGCGGAGAGATCGTCCAGCAAGGCCGAGGTGAAAATATGGAAAGTGAGGGTGTGCGCGGCTTGGTTACCATCTAATCTGTAGCGTCCTAACGATAAGCACTAGAACATGAACCTGCCCGTTTCCCCTGCCCTGTTCACCCCCAGCTGGCACGCCGAGCTGGAACTCGGCTACGCGCGTTTCGGCGACACCACGCGCCCGGTGATGCGCCGCCACCTCGGCCCGCTGCGCGTGCAAAAGCACCTGTACGCCGAAGGCCCCGAGGTGTGCCAGCACATCATCGTGCACCCGCCCGGCGGGATTGCCGGCGGTGATCGCCTGGACATCCGCGCCCATGTCGGCGCAGGCGCCTGGGCGCAATTGACCAGCCCCGGCGCCGCCAAGTGGTACCGCGCCAGCGGCCCGGCGTTTCAGCAGCTCGACTTGACCGTGGAAGCTGGCGCCACGCTGGAATGGCTGCCCCAGGAAACCATCGTGTTCAGCGCTGCCCAGGCCGAACTCACCACGCGCATTGACCTGCAAGGCGATGCGCGGCTGTTTTACTGGGATGTGGTCGCCCTCGGCCGCCCGGCCAGTGGCGAGCGTTTCGACCTCGGCCACTTCCAATCGCACCTGGATATTCGCCGCGACGGCCAGTTGCTCTGGCATGAGCGCCAGCGCATTGTGGGCGCCGACGGGTTGCTCGACTCGCCCATCGGGCTGGACGGGCAACCGGTGTTTGCCACGTTGCTGGTGACGGGCGACATCGAACCTGAACTGCTGGAAACCTGCCGCGCCCTGCCCCACGCGGTGCGTGGTGACCTGACCCAATTGCCCGGGCTGCTGGTCGCCCGTTGCCTGGCCAGTGAAGCGCTGCTGGCGCGGGGTTGGTTGATTGATTTATGGAAACTATTACGTCCGGTGGTGCTGGGGCGGGAAGCCGTGGCCCCACGAATTTGGAGCACATGAAGATCAAAATGTGGGAGCGGGCTTGCTCGCGAATGCGGTGTGTCAGTCGACACCTCTTTAACTGATCGACCGCATTCGCGAGCAAGCCCGCTCACACAGTTGATCTCTGTTGTAGTTAAAAATGCATTCTTTGAAGGACCTTGAACCATGGATTTGACCCCACGGGAAAAAGACAAACTGCTGATCTTCACCGCTGGCCTTGTCGCCGAACGCCGCCTGGCGCGGGGCGTGAAGCTCAACTACCCGGAAACCATCGCCTACATTTCCGCCGCCTTGATGGAAGGCGCCCGCGATGGCCGTACCGTCGCCGACCTGATGCACTACGGCACCACCCTGCTCAGCCGCGAACAGGTGATGGAAGGCATCCCGGAAATGATCCCGGATATTCAGGTGGAAGCCACCTTCCCCGACGGCACTAAGCTGGTCACCGTCCACCAGCCCATCGCGTGAGGCACGGCCATGATTCGTGATGCAACCTGGCAAGACCTGCCGGCCATTCGAGACATCTACAACGACGCGGTGCTTAACACCACGGCAATCTGGAACGAACAACCGGTCGACCTGGCCAATCGTCAGGCCTGGTTCAGTGCGCGCCAGGCCCAGGCCTATCCGATCCTGGTGGCGGTGGAAAACGATGAAGTCACCGGCTACGCCTCGTTCGGCGACTGGCGCCCCTTCGAAGGCTTCCGTTACAGCGTTGAACACTCGGTGTACGTGCGCAATGACCAGCGCGGCAAAGGCCTCGGCCCGCGCCTGATGCAAGCGCTGGTCGAGCGTGCCCGCACCTGCGGCAAGCATGTGATGGTCGCGGCCATCGAAAGCGGTAACCAGGCATCTATTCGCCTGCATGAGCGCCTGGGGTTCATCACCACCGGGCAAATGCCGCAAGTGGGCATCAAGTTCGGCCGCTGGCTGGACCTGACCTTTATGCAACTGACATTGAACCCGGGCGCAGAACCGCCCAAGGAGTGAGATCGATGAGCGCTGCACAACTGCGTCGAGTGAATGCTGAAAGTTTTGCCCATTACCGCCTGGGTTTGATTGAGCTGTTGCTGGACGCGGTGCAGCACGGCGCGTCGGTCGGCTTCATGGCTGACTTCGATGACGCCCAGGCACGCGACTATCTAAAGGGCGTACAAGCCAGTATTGAAGACGCCAGCCTGTTGCTCTGGGTGGTGGTGCGCGACGAACAGGTGATCGCCAGCGTGCAATTGGCGCTGTGCCAGAAAGCCAACGGCCTGAACCGCGCCGAAGTGCAAAAGCTGTTGGTACACAGCAGTGCGCGCCGCCATGGCCTGGGCCAGCAACTGATGGGCGCGTTGGAACTCGCCGCGCGCCAGCACAAGCGCGGCCTGCTGTACCTGGACACCGAGGCCGGCTCCGGTGCCGAAGCCTTCTACCAGTCGCTGCACTACACCAAGATCGGTGAGCTGCCCGACTACTGCCAAAGCCCGGACGGGCGCTACAGCCCGACCGCTATCTACTTCAAGACCCTGGGGCAACCTGCATGATTCCTGGTGAATATCAGATCCAGCCTGGCGACATCGAACTGAACGTGGGCCGGCGCACCGTCACGCTGAGCGTGGCCAACAGCGGCGACCGGCCGATCCAGGTGGGCTCGCATTACCATTTTTTCGAGACCAATGACGCGCTGACCTTTGACCGCGCCGCGAGCCGTGGCATGCGCCTGAATATTGCGGCGGGCACGGCGGTGCGGTTTGAGCCGGGGCAAAGTCGTGAAATCGAGTTGGTGGATTTGAGCGGTGGGCGCCGGGTGTTTGGGTTTGCCGGGCGGATCATGGGTGACCTCGACTGATCATTCCCACGCTACGCGTGGGAATGCCGCCATGGACGCTCCGCGTCCGCTCTTAACGTCGTGACGCAGAGCGTCACAGGATGTATTCCCACGCAGAGCGTGGGAACGATCGAGGACACACACATGAAGATTTCCAGACAAGCCTACGCCGACATGTACGGCCCCACCGTCGGTGACAAGGTCCGCCTGGCCGACACCGAGCTGTTCGTCGAAGTCGAGAAAGACTTCACCGTCTACGGCGAAGAAGTGAAATTCGGCGGCGGTAAGGTGATCCGCGATGGCCAGGGCCAGAGCCAGTTGCTCGCCCATGAGGTCGTGGACACCTTGATCACCAACGCGCTGATCATCGACCACTGGGGCATCGTCAAAGCCGACGTCGGCCTCAAAAACGGCCGCATTCACGCGATCGGCAAAGCCGGTAACCCGGACATCCAGCCCGGCGTGACCATGGCCATCGGCGCCAGCACTGAAGTGATCGCCGGTGAAGGCATGATCCTCACTGCCGGCGGCATCGACTCCCACGTGCATTTCATCTGCCCGCAGCAGATCGAAGAAGCGTTGACCAGCGGCGTCACCACCATGATCGGCGGCGGCACCGGACCGGCCACCGGCACCAACGCCACCACCTGCACCTCCGGCCCGTGGCATTTGGCGCGCATGCTGCAGGCCAGCGACTCGTTCCCGATGAACATCGGCTTTACCGGCAAGGGCAACGCCAGTTTACCGGGGCCGTTGGTCGAGCAGGTCAAGGCCGGCGCCATCGGTTTGAAGCTGCATGAAGACTGGGGCACCACGCCCGCCAGCATCGACAACTGCCTGAGCGTCGCCGACGAATACGACGTGCAGGTAGCGATCCACAGCGACACGCTCAACGAGTCCGGCTTCGTCGAAACCACCCTCGCCGCGCTCAAGGGCCGCACTATTCACACCTACCACACCGAAGGTGCCGGTGGCGGCCACGCGCCGGACATCATCAAAGCCTGCGGCTTCCCGAACGTGCTGCCCAGCTCCACCAACCCGACCCGGCCGTTCACTCGTAACACCATCGACGAGCACCTGGACATGTTGATGGTCTGCCACCACCTGGACCCGAGCATTGCCGAAGACGTGGCCTTCGCCGAAAGCCGCATCCGCCGCGAGACCATCGCCGCCGAAGACATCCTGCACGACCTCGGCGCGTTCTCGATGATCAGCTCCGACAGCCAGGCCATGGGCCGCGTCGGTGAAGTGATCACGCGCACCTGGCAGACCGCCGACAAGATGAAAAAACAGCGTGGCGCCCTGCCCGGTGACGGCCCAGGCAATGACAACTTTCGCGCCAAGCGCTACATCGCCAAGTACACCATCAACCCGGCGATCACTCACGGTATCAGCCATATCGTCGGCTCAATCGAGGTGGGCAAATGGGCCGACCTGGTGCTGTGGCGCCCGGCGTTTTTTGGCATCAAGCCGACCTTGATTCTCAAGGGCGGCGCGATTGCTTCAAGCTTGATGGGCGACGCCAATGCCTCGATCCCCACCCCGCAACCGGTGCACTACCGCCCCATGTTCGCCAGCTTCGGCAGTTCGCTGCACGCCACCAGCCTGACCTTTATCAGCCAGGCAGCACAGGACGCCGGGTTGCCCGAAGCCCTGGGGTTGAAGAAGCAGATTGCGGTGGTTAAAGGTTGCCGCGACGTGCAGAAAACCGACCTGATCCACAACGACTACCTGCCGGACATCGAAGTGGACCCGCAGACCTATCAGGTCAAGGCCGATGGCGTGTTGCTGTGGTGTGAGCCGGCCGAAGTACTGCCGATGGCCCAGCGGTATTTCCTGTTCTGACTATCCATGTGGGAGCTGGCTTGCCAGCCCCCACTGGGTGTCGATTTAGAAGTTCTCGCGCGGGTTAAAGGCCGCTTTCCGCGCCAGCTCCTGCCACAACGCTTTCACCTCGTCATCACCTGCCGGTGGCATCACGGCCTTGAGCTGCACGAACAAATAGCCACGCTGCCCGGCCTTGTTCAGCAAACCATGGCCCTTGGCGCGCATGCGCTGGCCGTTCTGGCTACCGGCCGGCACCTTGAGGTTGATCTTGCCGGTCAGGGTCGGCACGGCGATCTCAGCGCCCAGCGCTAACTCCCACGGCGCCAGGGGCAAGTTGATGATCAGGTTTTCGCCATCCACTTCGAACTTGGCGTGCGGCGCGAACTTGATGATCAGGTACAGGTCGCCATTCGCCCCACCGCCAATACCCGGCGCGCCCTGGCCCTTGAGGCGGATGCGCTCGCCGTCGGCCACGCCGGCGGGGATCTTCACGTTCAGGCTCTTGGTGGTGTTGCTCACGTGGCGACCCGAGGCGTCGTATTGCGGCACCTGGAAGCTGATCTGCTTGGACTCGGTGGACAACGTCTCTTCGAGGAGCACCGACAGTTGCATCTCCACATCCTGGCCCTTGCGCCCGGTTGAGCGGCGCTGGCCGCCACCGCCGAAGCCGTCGCCTCGGTTGCCGAAGATCGAGCTGAAGAAGTCGGAGAAGTCTTCAGTGCCCGCGCCACCGCCATAACCGCCACGGCTCTGCCAGCCCGGAGGCCCTTGGAACGGCTGGCCGTGCTGGCCGTATTTGCGCAGTTCGTCGTATTCCGCGCGCTTGTCCGCGCTTTTAAGCGCTTCATAGGCTTCGGACGCGTCCTTGAATTTTTCTTCGGCGTCTTTTTCCTTGCTCACGTCAGGGTGATATTTGCGCGCGAGCTTGCGATAGGCGGCCTTGATTTCCTTGTCATCAGCCGTCGGCTCGACACCCAGAATCTTGTAGTAGTCTTTGAAATCCATCGGCGGTTCACCATCCTTAATCGAGATCGCACAGCCTGGGCCACAACGTGCGTTGCTTTGCACCTGTTGAGTGTTGTGGCCTGAGGGTACGTAAAAGTGTTATCGGCGCTAACCGTATGCAACAGATGTGGGGGCAAATCCCGCACTTTCAAGCACGATTTAACGGATGGTCGGCCTACGCATCCGCCTTCGACTGGCATACACTGCGCGGCCGTTTTTCAACCGGAACCAGATAGACATGAAAAACCCATCCCCAGCCCGTGCCTGCGGTATCGACTTCGGCACGTCCAACTCCACCGTCGGCTGGATCCGCCCCGGCGAGGAGACGCTTATTGCGCTGGAGGACGACAAGATCACGTTGCCGTCGGTGGTGTTCTTCAACTTCGAGGAGCGCCGCCCGGTCTACGGGCGCCTGGCCCTGCACGAATACCTGGAAAACTACGAAGGCCGGCTGATGCGCTCGCTCAAGAGCCTGCTGGGTTCCAAGCTGATCAAGCACGACACCAGCGTACTCGGCACGGCGATGCCGTTCACCGACCTGCTGGCGCTGTTTATCGGCCAGCTCAAGAGCCGCGCCGAGACCACCGCCGGCCGTGAGTTCGAGGAAGTAGTGCTGGGCCGCCCGGTGTTTTTTGTCGATGACGACCCGATGGCCGACCAAGAGGCCGAGAACACCCTGGTCGATGTGGCACGCAAGATCGGTTTCAAGGACATTTCGTTCCAGTACGAACCGATTGCGGCAGCCTTCGACTACGAGTCCACCATCGAGAAAGAAGAGCTGGTGCTGATTGTCGACATCGGCGGTGGTACGTCCGACTTCTCGCTGGTGCGCCTGTCGCCGGACCGCCGTCACAACGACAACCGCCACGATGACATCCTCGCCACCGGCGGCGTGCACATCGGCGGTACCGACTTCGACAAACAACTGTCGCTGGCCGGCATGATGCCGCTGTTCGGCTACGGCAGCCGCATGAAAAGCGGCGCCTACATGCCCACCAGCCACCACATGAACCTGGCCACTTGGCACACCATCAACTCGGTGTACTCGCAAAAATCCCAGTTGGCCCTGGGCAGCATGCGCTACGACATCGAAGACACCGGCGGCATCGACCGCCTGTTCAAGCTGATCGAACAGCGCGCTGGGCACTGGCTGGCGATGGAAGTGGAAGAAACCAAGATCCAACTGACCCACGAAGACAACCGCCATGTGCTGCTGGACCGGGTTGAGCCAGGGTTGAGCGTGGACCTGAGCCGCAGCCTGTTCGAATCGGCGATTGATGGTTTGCTGGAGCGCGTGCGTAACAGCGTTACCAAATTGCTAACCGATGCGTCGGTGGAAGTGGCGCAGGTGGACACGGTGTTCTTTACCGGCGGTTCCAGCGGGATACCGGCACTGCGCCACAGCATTTCGGCGATGCTGCCGAATGCGCGGCATGTGGAAGGCAATATCTTTGGCAGTATCGGCAGTGGTTTGGCGATTGAAGCAAGCAAGCGTTACGGCAGCTGACCTTCACTAACACAGCAAATCCATAGGTGGGAGCGGGATTGCCCGCGATAGTAAAGTGTCAGTCGATGTATTTATCAACTGACCCGACGCCATCGCGGGCAAGCCCGCTCCCACATTTTGACCTGTGCACACCTGAAACCCCAGTTGCCACAGCCCCCTCTGTGGCGAGCGGGCTTGCCCTAATGCCGTTCAGTTAAGCGAACGCAATGCCCAAAGCAGCGAAAATTAAATGTGGGAGCGGCGCTTAACTGAACGGCATTAGGGCTTGCCCCGCGCTGGGCTGCGCAGCAGCCCCAAAACCAGCCACTCGGGAGTACCTGAAACTGGAGCCGCTTCGCAGCCCAACGTCGCCGATGTCAGTCAAACCATGCCGGCGAGTTTCAGTTCACTCTTCAAATACGCGTAATAAATCGGCCCCGCCACCACGCCCGGCAAGCCGAATGCGGCTTCAAACACCAGCATCGCCAGCAGCAATTCCCACGACTTGGCACTGATCTGCCCGCCGACGATGCGCGCGTTGAGAAAGTATTCGACCTTGTGGATCACGATCAAATACCCCAGCGCCGCCACCGCCACCCAGATTGAAATCGACAGCGCGACGATGGTGATCAGGGTGTTGGACATCAAGTTGCCGATGACCGGCAGCAGGCCAAGCAAGAAGGTCAGCACGATCAGGGTTTTGGTCAGCGGCAGGTGGATCCCGCACAGCGGCAGCACCACCGCGAGGAAGATCGCGGTGAACATAGTGTTGAGCGCGGCAATCTTGATCTGGGCGAAGACGATGTTGCGAAACGCCTGGACCAGCAGGTGCAGGCGGTCGAACAGCGCGGCAGCCAGGGGTTTGCGCTTGGTCACGTCGGGCACGCGTTGCAGCGCGATGATCGCACCGAGGACCATGCCGATCAGCAAGGTGACGAACATGTGGGCGGCGTCTTTGCCGACCAGTTGCAACTCGCTTAGGTGTTTGCTCAGCCAATCGCCGATAGCCACGCGAAATTCTGCGGCGCTGGCGGGCAGGTAGGCGTCGAGAAACGGCGGTAATTGGCCGCGCGCGCGGTCGACCACGCCCATGAATTTGTCGAGGGAAGCCCCGGGGTTTTCCGCTTCGTGGAGCAGGAAGCTGATGGCGCCGGCGAAGATCAACGTCAGCACGCTGACGATCAACGTGCCGAGCAAGGCCACGGCGAGCCAGCGCGCACGGCGGCCTTCGATCAGCCGCTGCAACTGCGGGGTGAGCATGTTGACCAGCTCATAGACCAGCAGGCCGGCCAACAGGCTGGGCAGCAGCTTGAGCGGCAGGACCAGCAGTAATCCACCGAAAATGATGATGCAACTGACCAACAACAACACGTGACGCTGAGAAAACGTTGGCATACAGCCTCAAAACGAACGGCGTTAAAGGATGGGCAGTCTGCCAGCCTTGAGGGAATCAAGCGAGAGGCCAGGGTGTGAATGCGATCAAGTGTGGTAGCCGGGCTTGCCCGCGATGCAGGCGCCTCGGCCTATCAGGCCTACCGAGGTGATGCTATCGCAGGCAAGCCAGCTTCCACATTGAGCTCCAACGTTGGCGAAATCGTGATCAGCCTTTGAGGCAAGTGCTCATAAAGGTCTTACGCGCATCGCCGGTCAACGCCTTGGTTTT
Organism: Pseudomonas sp. ArH3a; assembly: GCF_022648765.1. Classification (NCBI taxonomy): domain Bacteria; kingdom Pseudomonadati; phylum Pseudomonadota; class Gammaproteobacteria; order Pseudomonadales; family Pseudomonadaceae; genus Pseudomonas; species Pseudomonas sp. ArH3a. Next base: position 932,575 of record NZ_CP080330.1, on the reverse strand, counting down.
CGCTGTGGCGTTGCAGTCTTTCATCTTCTGCTGCTGTGGGGTCAGGGTCTTGGCGTCGTTGGCGGCTGGCGCCGACAAACAGGTCTTCATAAAGGCCTTGCGATCATCGCCTTTAAGCGTCTTGGTGGTGGCGTCAGCATTGCAGGTGGTCATTTTATTTTGCTGGGCGGTAGCGGCAAAGCCTTGGGAACACAGCAGCAGGCCCATCATCAACAACGGAATACGCAGCATCTTCATGGAGTTTTCTCCCTGTTACCGTGCCGGGGGGCACGGCCTACGCAGCAGTGTAGTCAAAGCCTGTTACATCTTCACCGGCTACGTATATTTGTTCGACGATACTGCTCCGGGGTGCAGCCGGCGTGGCGCTGGAACATGGCGATGAAGGCCGAGGCGGTGCTGTAGCCCAGGTCAAACGCCACGTGTTGCACGCTGTGGTCGCTGTCGAGGGCTTCGATGGCCGCCAGGTAACGCAGACGCTGGCGCCATTCGCCGAAGCTCATGCCCAGCTCTCGCACAAACTGGCGCGCCAATGTCCGCTCACTCACATGCACCTGCTGCGCCCATTGCGCCAGCGGGCGGTTGTCGCCGGGCTCGGCCTGCATGCCTTCGAGCACACCCAGCAAGCCGGGGTGGCGCGCGTAAGGCAGGAAGCAATCGTGAATCGGCGCTTGCTTGAGTTGATCCACCAACACTTGGGCCAGGCGGATGTCGGCCTCGGTCTGCGGGATGTTGACGTCACGCTGGGCAAAATCACTGAGAATGGCCTTGAGGATTTCACTGATCGCCAAGGTGCAGGGCGCCTTGGGCAATTGCTCGCAGAGTGCCGGGGCCAGGCCCACCGAGCGGTAGACAATCGCCTGGGCATTGTAGGAGCTGTGCTCGGTATTGGGCGGGATCCATACCGCGTACTGCGGCGGCGACATAAAGCGGCTGCCGGCCACTTCCATGCGCATCACGCCGTTGGCTGAGTAGTCCAGCGAACCCCACAAATGCCGGTGCGGTGTGCACTCGGTGTCCGGGGCAAATTCGGAGTAACGGAAGTAGACCGGGCTCGGCAGGCTGTGGAAATCCGCGAGGCGTACGGTATGTCTGGCCATATTGTCTGGATACAAAGGTCATTTGTCTGGATCGCAGTATAGGCTTCGATCCAGACAGGGGATAATCCTGCCTCATCAACACACCTGGTTTCTTTCGATGCAATACGCGTACCCCCTGCTGGCTATCTTTATCTGGGCCGGTAACACCGTGGTCAACAAACTGGCCGTGGGCACTATCTTCCCCGCAGAAATCGGCTTTTACCGCTGGTTGCTGGCGGCGCTGCTGTTCACTCCGTTCATGCTCAAGCCGGTGATCGCCAACTGGGCGCTGATCCGCCCGAACCTGGGCAAGATCTTCATCCTCGGCGTGCTCGGCATGGCGGTGTATCAGAGCCTGGCCTACTACGCCGCGACCCTGACCAGCGCCACCAATATGGGCATCATCCTCTCGCTGATGCCGTTGATGTCATTGACCGCCGCCATCATCAGCCTCGGCCAACGCCTGACCTTTGGCGCACTAACCGGCGCGGTGCTGTCGTTCGCAGGCGTGGTGGTGGTGGTCTCGGCCGGCAGCCTGGGCGCGTTGCTGCAACACGGGCTCAACCTGGGCGACGCCATGATGCTGATTGCCACCCTGGCCTACGCGGTCTACAGCACCTTGCTGAAAAAATGGCAGCTGCGCCTGCCGCCGTTGGTGCTGCTGTACCTGCAAGTGCTGGTGGCGGTGGTGGTGCTGTTTCCGCTGTTCCTGTTCTCGACCAAGGCGGGCCTGGGCTGGGCGAACATTCCGCTGGTGTTGTACGCGTGCTTGCTGGCGTCGATGGTCGCGCCACTGGCGTGGATGCACTCGGTGAAAACCCTGGGGCCAAGCCGAACCACGCTGTTTTTCAACCTGCTGCCGTTGATTACCGCGTTGATTGCGGCGGTGGTGTTGAAGGAGGAGTTGGCGATGTACCACTTGGTGGGTGGTTTGCTGACGTTGGGCGGGGTGATTTTGTCGGAGCGTTGGACGACGCCGGTTCGTCGTCAGGTCAGTGTTGCCTGATAAATAGCCTTCGCGAGCAAGCCCGCTCCCACATTCGATCACATTCCAAATGTGAAACTCGGTCGAATGTGGGAGCGGGCTTGCTCGCGAAGAACGATAACGCGGTGAACCTGCTAACCCCCCGCAACCTTCAGCCTTTGCGCATGCTCAACAAACAACCGAATCGGCTCCGCGCCCTTGCCCACCAGCCCGAAGGATTGGTTGACGATATCGAAGTGATCCAAAGCGTAGTCATCGCCAATCACCAACCCCAGGTGTGAGCTATAGCGCCCGACCATGCCGTCACACTGGCCCTTCTCCCGCACAAAACTGCGCGCGAACAACCGGCAGCTGCGGTTCGTGCCGTCCAGCAGGTTGCGCCCACGATCAGTCTTGCCCGGCTGCAAGGTGCCGGACCACGAGTAATAACGCACGCCGTTGACGACCTCAGCACCCTGCCCGCCCCAGGTTTGCGGCAAACCCTGCGGATACTGGCGGTTGAACAGGGCCACGCCTGCAGTGGTCAAGGACTGATGCGAGGCGTGCAAATCTGTCTTGAAGCGCGGCCCGCGATAGCCGGTTTCCAGCAGGCCCATCACCCAGGCGACCAGATGAAACAGCGTGCTCACGAGCCGGCCTTTCCAACTGTCCGGAGGGTAATGGGCATGGAAATAATCCGCCAATTCCGAACCATGATTAGGCCCGGCCACCGACGTTACCGATGCCACCCATTCCGGGCGCTTGGCCGCGGCATACCGCGCCGTCAGCGAGCCCTGGCTATGGCCGATCAGGTTGACCTTGTCGGCGCCGGTCTCGCGGCGAATCCGCTCGATCTGCACCAACAACTGCTCACCGCGCACCTCACTGGAATCCAGCGGCGCCACTTGCACGGGAAACACCTGCGCCCCACCCTTGCGCAGCGCCGGGACGATGCCGTACCAGTAGGGAAACAACCCCAGACGCACGAAGCCGAGCATGCCGGGCACCAGCACCAGGGGATAACGCGTGGCGAGAGACTCGGGCATGCAGCGGGCATCCTGATCAGGCAAGCGATAACGCCATCCTAGACCACTGGACGTGACCGCCCCATGACCGAGGCGGGTTAAAAATGCACGGCCAGGTCGCGCAACTGGCGCTCAGCCTCTTCACAGGCGCGCAGGAATACGCTTTTGTCCGACTCCTCACCTTCGGCGGCGATCACCCGAATGTCATCGATACCGATGTAACCCAGCGCCGTGCGCAGGTGCGGGTCGGCATGGTTCATCCCTTCGTTTTCACCACCGGGGCCGAACCCGTTGCCGCCACGGCTGGTGATGATCAGTGCGCGCTTACCCTTGAGCAACGCCTGGTACTGCGCGATGCCCTGGCTGTCTTGGGTGATATCGAAGGTGAGGCCCAAGCGCACGATCTGGTCGATCCAGGCCTTGAGGCCGCTGGGCACGCCAAAGTTGTACAGCGGCATGGAGATCACCAGCAGCTCATGTTCGATCAGCTCGCCGACCAGTTCGTCGCTCAATTGCAGGTCGGCCTTCATCACTTTCGGCAGCGATTGCGGCTCGGGGTAGAAATTCGCCGCGACAAACGCCTCGGTGACATGCGGGATAAAAGCCCGGCCGACTTCGCGTCGGGTGATCTGTGCATCAGGGTTAGCCGCCTGCCAGGCATCGAGAAACGACTCGGCCAGGCGCCGGGAGTGAGAACGCTCGCCACGTGGACTGGCGTGAACCACTAGCATTTTTTTCATCTGTTTTAGCCTTCACCGGATACACTCAGGCAACCTGGATGGCCGCCGCTGTTGCTAGTAAATCTAGAGCTGAGCGCCCTGACCGACAAATGAGCAATAGTTAATCCGGATGAATCCATTTCATCCATGGAGACAGAATGTTTACTTCGCTACCCCTGACCGCCCTGCGTACCTTTGAGTCTGCTTCGCGCCTGTTGAGCTTCAAGGCGGCGGCCCAGGAACTGTCGGTGACGCCCACGGCGGTATCGCATCAAATTCGCGCCCTGGAAACCTGGCTGGGCGTGCAATTGTTCGAACGCCTGCCACGCCAGGTGCGCCTGACCGAAGGCGGCGAGCGGCTGTTTCACAGCGTGCATGGCGCCCTGCTGGATGTGGCACAAAGCCTCGACACCCTGCGCCCGCAACGCAGCGCCGGGCACCTCACGGTGTCCACCACGCCAGCCTTTGCGGCGCTGTGGCTGGTGCCACGGCTGGGGCGTTTCTACGCAGCCCACCCGGACATCAACCTGCGCCTGGACACCCAGTGCGAGGTCGTCGACTTGCAGCAGGATGCCAGCGTTGATCTGGTGATTCGCTACAGCATGGGCGACTACCCCAACCTGTACGGCCAGTGCCTGTTCGATGAATGTTTTGCAGTGTATGGCTCGCCCGAACAGGTCGCGCGGGCCAGCACCCAGGTGCCAACGCTGATCAGCGTGCGCTGGCACAACTCCGAGCTTTACGCCCTGGGCTGGCAGGCGTGGTGCGACAAAGCCTCGGAGAGGTGGCTGGATCATCGGCTGCCTTCGCGTGAATACGATGAGGAACACTACGCATTGCAAGCGGCGATTGCCGGCCAGGGGTTGGTGCTGGCGAGCAACATTCTGGTGTCGGCAAGCGTGGCCAGCGGTTTACTGGTGCCCTATCGGCCGCAGGTCAGCGTCGGCGGCGCCGGCTACAGCGCGCTGTGTGTGCCGGGGCGGGAGCGGCATCCACCGGTGCGCGCGTTTTTCCAGTGGGTGCAGGAGGAGGCGAGGCTGTCCGGCCATGCGTTGTGAAATCCGATAAAACTTTTTGCGTCGCGCGGGACTCACAACTTATAGCGATCACGCCGGCAGAGCGTGGCGTAAAACCGGATTAGCACCAGGAGATTGAGATGACTGAAGCACATTTGACTGACGTTGCGACCTTACGCAGCCGCGCCCGCCAGAACGTCGAAAACGGCGCCGTAACCGAAGGCTACAACGCCGACCGCGAAGAAATCATCCGACTGCTCAACGCGTCCCTGGCCACTGAGTTGGTCTGCGTGTTGCGCTACAAACGTCACTACTTCATGGCCACCGGCCTGAAAGCCAGCGTCGCCGCCGATGAATTCCTCGAGCACGCGACCCAAGAAGCTGAGCACGCCGACAAACTGGCCGAGCGCATCGTGCAACTGGGCGGCGAGCCGGAGTTCAACCCTGACCTGCTGTCGAAGAACTCCCACGCCCAATACGTGGCCGGCAACTCGCTGAAGGAAATGGTCTACGAAGACCTGGTGGCCGAACGGATTGCGGTGGACAGCTACCGCGAGATCATCCAGTACATCGGCGACAAAGACCCGACTACCCGTCGCATCTTCGAAGACATCCTGGCCCAGGAAGAAGAACACGCCGATGACATGGCGGATATTCTGCAGGACCTGTAACCGCCACACCGCTGAACCCCTGTGGGAGCGGGCTTGCCCGCGATAGCTATCGAACAGTCAGTGCATCTGTCGACTGTTACACCGCTATCGCAGGCAAGCCAGTTCCCACATTTGGCTTGCGGTTTCGTCAGTTACTTTTCACGGTCTTTGGCGCTTTGCCTTCCCTCATCTGCTGCAACAACGGTGCACATTGGTTCGGCTCATCACCGCTAGGTGCTACCAAGGCCAGCAGCCCCGCCGCCGGGCCGGCGATGACACCCAGCGCAACCATCCCGGCGCCACGCAGCATCAGCGGCACCGCCTTCACACCCGCATTCGGCTTGATAAACGGCCCATTCACGTACAGCGGCGAACGCAGAGAGAACAGGCGGAAGCCCTTCGACTCCGGCGTGATGGTGAGGTCCAACTGTTCGGTCGCCATGTTCGCGGTGCCATCGATATAGATGATCGCGTTCTCGGTATCGAACACAAACAGGCGAGTGGTCGCAAGGCCAGTCTTGATGCCGAAGTCCGCCGCCGCGCAGTTGATCTTCACTTCCTTGTCGCCGAACAGGCGGCCTACTACGTAGTTGCCCACGTTAAGCCCGGCAATTTCCATCAGGCCTCGGCTGATGGCGCCGTCGTTGATGAGCATCTTCAGATCGCCGTTAGAGCTGCCCAGCAGCGCCGCCACGGAGTTACCGCGCCCGGAAATATCCGCGTCACCGTTGAGTTCACCAAAGCTGGTTTTCATCGGTTCGAAGGTCGGGAACAGCTGCTTGAGCTTGAAGTTGCGCGCAGTGAGTTTGGCGCGACCTTCCATGGGTACAGTGCGGCCATTCAGGCGAATTTGCGCATCCAGCTTGCCGCCGGCCACGCCGAAACGCAGGGGCTCCAGGCTCAGTTCGCCATCATTGAGCACCAAGTGGGTATAGAGGTCGGTGAAAGGCAGATCGGCACTGTGCACGATGCGTTTGCCGGTGAATTCCACATCGGCGTCCATCTCGCGCCAGCGCGCGGTGCGGAATTCTTCCACTGGCAGCACTTTGGTCGCTGGTTGCTTGCTTTCACCGCCACGGGCTTTTTGCTTGGCGTTGGAATCGGCACCGATCAACGGTGCCAGGTCGGTCATCAGCAGTTGGTTGGACACCAGCGCGCCGCTGAGTTTGGGCCGTGGCTGGCTGGCGACATAGGCCAGGTTGCCGTGGATGTCGCTGTCGCCGATCTTGCCGTTGAAGTTCTCGTAGCGGAATGAGGCGCCGCTGGCTTCATGCAGTTTGGCGATCAGGTGGCCGTCAGTGGAATAGGCCGGCGAGTCCGGCAAGGTGACGCCGGTCAGCGGGTACAGGTTGCCCAGGCTGCTGCCGGCGAGTTTCAAGCGCAGGTCCAGGGCGCCGAGGTTCAGCGGGTCGGTCAGAGTGCCGGCCAGCGCGATGCGGGTGTCAGCGATTTTCACCTGGGCTTGCAGCGGGAACGGCTTGGCCGCGTCCTGCAAGGCGAGCAGCCCGCCGATCTTGCCGGTGCCGTCGAGTTTCTGGCCGTGGTATTGGCCTTTGACCTTGAGGCCGAACGCGTAGTCCTGGGGCGCTGAGCCTTTTTCCAAGGCCTTTTTGGCATCGGCGTCACCGACGATTTCGCCGAAGGGAATCGGCTTGCCCAGCGGGTCGATGATCACGTCGAGCTGGGTCTTGAGGGTCTGGTCGTCGAGGGTCACGTGGCCTTTGTCGAAGCCGATGGCGCCGATGTCCACCACCCAGCTGGAAGGCTCGGCGTTGGGGTCCTTGGGGTCGAACTTGAAGGTCCAGTTGGCGCGGCCGTCGGCCAGGCGCTGCAGGTCGGCGCTGGGTTCGGTGAGGTCGATACGCGGAATCACCACGCGCTGCACCAGCAACGCCAGGGGCGAGATGCGCAACTCCACGCGCTTGAGGGTGACCATTTGCGGCTTTTTCGACCAGTCGGGGTTGCCCAGCGTCAGGTCTTCGGCAATCACATGCGGCCACGGCACCCAGGCACGCCAGCCACCTTCATCCGGCTCACGCGCCCACACCACCGCCAGGTTGCCATTGATGGCAAAGGGGCGATGCAGCTCCTCGGAGACCTTGGCATTAAGCGGCGGTTTGATGCGGTTCCAGTCAAAGAACACCAGCACCAAGACCACCACGGCGATTAACAGAACGAAGCTGGCGCAGCTCCAAACGACAATTTTACGAGTGCGCGTCATTGCACAGGACTCCTGGTTACGACTGAGGGCGCGCGTTGCCGCGCGCCTTTTGACTACAGCTTATAGAGCTACGACTGACAAATGGTCTGGGGGTTTAGCCCGAGTACGAATTCCCAGCAAAAAAAGCGACTTCTCCTACAGCTCAAGTCGACCAAACCATCAACAATGCACCAGTGTTACCCATGAACGGGTCGAAAATACCCACCATGGTGCAAAACCGCGGGCTTGAGAGGCTCGGTCTAGAGCCTCCGCAGGGAACAATCAATTCTGTTGATTATTACCATTGTGTTTATGAACTTTTATATCGACTTATCGAGAGTAGCATTAGCCCTGTACCCACTTTATCGCCCTCCCAAGGAGCAACCCTCATGAAACGCCAAATACTCGCTACCGTTCTGCTGTCTGTCCTGGCTTCCAGTGCTTTTGCCCTGCCAGCCGCTGAACAAGCTACCCCACAGAACAAAGCTCAAGCCGTGCAATCCAGCCAAACCGTGGCTCGCAGCGGTTCGCAAGAAGATGAAAACCGTGACTACGCCAAAGGCGCTGTTGCAGAAAACGGTTCGGAACACGCCAACAAACGTGCCTACACCGAAGGCGTTGCTGAAGGTGGCCGTGATCGCCTGGAACAGAAAGGTCTGGTAGAAGGCGGCGCTGAACAAGCCAACGACCGCGCATACACCCAAGGTATTGCCGAAGGTGGTGCTGATCGCCTGCAAGAACTACATCAAGCTCAGAGCTAAGCCCGTGGTGGCCCAGAAAAAAGCCCGATCGACCGATCGGGCTTTTGCTTTTTTATAGAAACCACGTCACACCCCACACCACCAAGTTCGACGCCAGCGAAGCGGTTTTGCTAGAGTGCGTCGCTGTACTTGCCGACTAAGCCCGCCCGCCGATGCTGCCCCGCGCCGAACAGAAGCAACAGACCCGCCTCGCCTTGATGGACGCAGCCCGCCATCTGATGGAGTGTGGCCGTGGGTTCGGCAGCCTGAGCCTGCGCGAAGTGGCCAAGACCGCCGGGATCGTGCCGACCGGGTTCTATCGTCATTTTGACGACATGGACCAGTTGGGGTTGGTATTGGTCAGTGAAGTCGGCCAGACCTTCCGCGCCACGATTCGCCTGGTGCGCCACAACGAGTTCGTGATGGGCGGCATCATCGATGCGTCCGTACGGATCTTTCTGGATGTGGTCTCGGCCAACCGCTCGCAGTTCCTGTTCCTGGCCCGCGAACAATACGGTGGCTGCCTGGCTGTGCGCCAGGCCATCGGTGCCTTGCGCGAAGACATCACCAGCGACTTGGCGGCCGACCTCACACTGATGCCCAAGCTCCAGCACCTGGATGCCGAAGGCTTGCACGTAATGGCAGACCTGATCGTCAAGAGCGTGTTCGCCACCCTGCCCGACATCATTGACCCGCCGGCCCAGGCCCTGCCTGCCCATCTCACGCCTCAGGCGAAAATCACCCAGCAACTGCGCTTTATCTTTATCGGCCTCAAGCACTGGCAAGGCCTGGGCAGCACCGAGTAAGCCGATCAGCCCTACGGGTGGAAGCGTTTGGCGCTGGTGTAGTTTTTTTTCCAGTAAGTGCTATTCAGCGAATCGATACGAACGCGCTTGCCGGTACTGGGCGAGTGAATGAATTTGCCTTCGCCCACATAAAGGCCGACATGGCTGACCTGGCCGCTCCCATTGCCTTTGAAAAACACCGCATCGCCCGGCATGAGAGCCTCTTTCGGGACGGTCGCGGCGCTTGAGCGATGCATCTGCGTGGTCGTGCGCGGCAGGCGAATATTGGCTTCGGTCTTGAACAGATAGACCAGGAAGCCGCTGCAATCAAACCCTTGATCAACCGTGGCTCCACGCCCGTTGTAAGGCGTGCCGAGCAACTCATGGGCACGATCAATCACATTATCGATGGAGGCAGCAGAACTGAAGACCACAGACGGCTTTAAATTGGCCGACGCCGGTATGACGGCGTAGGAGAGACTGACAATGACTGCATATAAAAATACTTGGAACATGGTCGACGTCGCTAAGAATTAAAGACGGCGCACATCGTAATGAAACAGCCCGTAACTTTTTGAGAGCCAAGTCTTGGTTATGCGTAAGACGCTTCCGAGAAAAAATCCAGTGCGAATCAGATGAAAGAAATTTCATGCTGCACTCAGTAGAACTCAACTCAAAACGCCCACATCCGGTGCTATAAATTCAATCACGCACCATTTGGATGCGCCGTAGGAATCAACTGACGCCCTATTCGGTGGCATGCCCATGCTTGCCTACAGGGTTTTCCCATTCGCACGTGCGGTTGGCAAGCCCCTTGCTCTAGCTCTTTTATCGCTCATAGCTGGAAGCCTCCTGATGCTGGTGATCCACCGCCGAATCGCCCCCCAAGCCCTCTGGGCCGCTGAACTGCTGCTGAACTTCGAAGCACGCAGCAAAAGCCGCCTGCGCTGTTTCAGTGCCGACGGTGAAGACGTCGGCCTGTTTCTGGAGCGCGGCCAACCGCCATTGCACGATGGCGAATACCTACAGGCTGAAGACGGACGTGTCGTACGCGTCGTTGCCCGCCCTGAACACCTGCTACACGTCACCTGCAGCAACGCGTTTGAACTGACCCGCGCGGCTTATCACCTCGGCAACCGCCATGTCGCCCTGCAAGTCGGCGACGGCTGGCTGCGCCTGCTTGATGACTATGTGCTCAAGGCCATGCTCGAACAGCTAGGGGCTCACACAGAAACCCTCGAAGCGCCGTTCCAGCCGGAACACGGCGCCTATGGCGGTGGTCATCACCATTCGCGCCACGGCGATGAAGACTTCAACTACCCGCCCAAGCTGCACCAGTTCGGCGTACGTCTATGAACCCAGCCTGGGCGCTGTTGCGCCTGGCCAGTCCGCAATTGCCGATTGGCGGCTACAGCTATTCCCAAGGCCTGGAAATGGCCGTGGACAATGGCCGCGTCAAGGATGCCGCCAGTGCGCGACGCTGGGTCAGCGACCAGTTGCTGCTCAACCTTGCGCGCTTCGAAGCGCCATTGCTGCTCGCCCATTGCCGCGCGGCGGCGGATGAAGACTGGCCGCATCTGGCGCAATTGTGCGAAGAACATCGCGCCAGCCGCGAGACCCGCGAGCTGTATCAGGAGAGCCGGCAAATGGGCTACTCCCTGCAACAACTGCTCAATGGCTTGCCGGAACTGGACGACGCCGCGCGCACATTTGTGCAGCAATGCGCCGAACCGCACCTGGCCCTGGGCTGGGCCCTGGCGGCGCGCGCCTGGCACATCAGCCCGGATGACGCCCTCGCCGCCTGGCTGTGGAGCTGGCTGGAAAACCAACTCGCCGTATTGATGAAGACGTTGCCGTTGGGCCAGCAGGCCGCCCAGCGCCTGACCAGCGAACTGCTGCCGCTGTTGCAACAAGCCCAGCAAGACGCCGGCCGCATCGACCCCAACCATTTCGGCAGCGCCGCGTTCGGCCTGTCCCTGGCGTGCATGGCCCATGAGCGCCAGTACAGCCGCTTGTTTCGTAGCTAGGGCCTTTAATTTTGGAGAAGCACATGAACACACAACCTTTGCGTGTCGGCATCGGCGGCCCGGTGGGCTCCGGCAAGACGGCCCTGACCTTGGCGCTGTGCCTGGCCTTGCGCGATCGCTACAACTTGGCCGTGGTGACCAACGACATCTACACCCGCGAAGACGCCGACTTTCTGGTGCGCAACCAAGCCTTGGCGCCCGAACGCATCATCGGCGTGGAAACCGGCGGCTGCCCGCACACGGCGATCCGCGAAGATGCCTCGATTAACCTCGAGGCGGTGGACCAACTCAACCGCCGCTTCCCCGGCCTGGACCTGATCCTGGTGGAGTCCGGCGGCGACAACCTGTCGGCGACGTTCAGCCCGGAGCTGTCAGACCTGACCATCTATGTGATCGATGTATCGGCCGGCGACAAGCTGCCACGCAAAGGCGGGCCCGGTATTTGCAAATCCGATTTGCTGGTGATCAACAAGATCGACCTCGCGCCGTTGGTAGGCGCCTCGCTTGAGCTGATGAACAGCGACACCCAGCGCATGCGCAACGGCAAACCCTTTGTGTTCAGCAACCAGAAAACCGGCGTCGGCCTGGATGAAATCGTCGCCTTTATCGAACGTCAGGGCCTGCTGACTGCTGCCTGATCCCACCCTAAAAAAGGAGCCTGTTCATGAGTCTCAACAAATTTCTCGCAACCGCTGCGCTGCTGCTCGCCCCAGCCCTCGCCTTCGCTCACCCCGGGCATGGTGATAATGGTTTGGTTGCCGGCATCAGCCACCCGTTGGGCGGTATTGATCACTTACTGGCTATGGTCGCGGTCGGCCTGTGGGCGGCGCAGCAAAAAGGCAACGCGCGCTGGGCCCTGCCTTGCACCTTTGTCGGCACCATGCTGATTGGCGGCCTGCTGGGCTTTGAAGGCCTGCAATTGCCGGCGCTGGAGAGCGGGATTGCTGCCTCGGTGCTGGCGCTGGGCCTGGCAGTGGCGCTGGCGGTGCGGCCGCCGCTGTTTGTGGCGGTGGGTGCTACAGCGCTGTTTGCGTTGTTCCATGGCGTGGCGCATGGCCTGGAACTGCCGGACATGTCCAGCCCGTGGGCGTATGCGGCTGGGTTTGTGGGCGCGACGGCGGTTCTGCATGCGGCGGGTTATGCCGTAGTGCGCTTCCTGCCGGCGGCCGCAGCGCCGCTGGTGCGGGTGGCTGGAGCGGCTTCGGCGGCGACTGGGGTTTGGTTGTTGGCGGGCTAACCTTGATCGTTCCCACGCTCTGCGTGGGAGCGCCGCCCAGGACGCTCCGCGTCCCAAAGCACGACGCAGAGCGTCACAAAATGCATTCCCACGCAGAGCGTGGGAACGATCAGCCTGCTACCATGCGCGCCTACACCCCTGCCGTGACGACGCCAGCCGATGCCCATCGCTCCAAGTTCCGCCTCCCAGCCTTCGTTGAACGCCGTGCTCACGCACTTCCATGACCTGATCGTGCCGCTCTGGCAGGGCCCGGGCTGGAATGCCGAGTTGGCGTTGCCCTATGAGGCGCTGGACGCCGATCACCAGCCATTGCCCCCGCAACGCTACCGCGCGATGGCCTGTGCCCGGCAGTTGTACCTGTTCGCCAGCCTGATCGGCGAGCCCGGTGCAACCTTTGTCGAAGAGCGCGCGGCGGCGCTGTTCCGTTCCCTGCAGCGGCACTTCCACGACGCCGAGCACGGTGGTTGGTTCTACAGCATCGACGCCCACGGCAAGCCGCTGGATAAGCGCAAAGACCTCTACACCCACGCCTTCATCATCTTCGCCTGCGCCCATTACTGGGCCAAAGTGCGTGAGCCGTTGGTGGAGTCGGTGCTCGACGCAGCCCTGGAAGTGGTCGCCGAACGCTTCGCCACCGGCGACGGCCTGTACGAAGCGGTGTTGGAACGCAATTGGTCGTCCCTCAAGTCCGGCCCGCTGCAAAACCCGCTGATGCACCTGGCCGAAGGTTTTCTCGCCACGCTGGCAGTGCGTGAAGACGCCGTCACGCAAGATGCGCTGCTGGACCTCGCCACCGCCATGCAGAAGCGCTTCATCGACCGCCAGCACGGCGTGATGATGGAAAAGCCGCTGGGCGCTGTGGATAACTGGTTTGAGCCGGGCCACCAGTTCGAATGGTTCTTTTTGCTCGAGTCTTCAGACGTACTGCGCGGCACGCCGCTGCATGCCTCGTTGACGCGGGCATTTGCCTACGCCGAGCTTAAGGGTGTGGATAAATTGAGCGGCGCGGTCAGCGGCATGCTTGCCCTGGACGGCACGGTGCGTGATGGCACTCAACGGATCTGGGCCCAGGCGGAATACCTGCGGGCACTGACCTTACGGCCTGAGAGTGAGGCGGTGCTGCAACGCCAATTGCTGGCGCTGCAACAGCACTTCCTGCATGAAAAGGGTTGGCATGAGTGCCTGGATGCCAAGGGCGCCGTGAGCCGACGGGATATGCCGTCGACTACGCCGTATCACTTGGCGACCTGCTATCAGGGGCTGACCTCAAAGGCCCTATCGTAGCGGTGCGACCTGTCGACAAGCCCGCTCCCACACTTGACCGCGTCCAACCGTTGGAATGCGGTTAACTGTGGGAGCTGGCTTGCCTGCGATAGCCTCACCTCGGTCTAACTGACCATCACGCAATCCACTTGCGATCCCCGGTAAAACTGATCGTCAGCCAGCGCGCCGCATCCGGCGTACCGAGCCCTGTGGATATCTCTTCGCGCAACCCATCAAGGGTTGCGACGCTGCCCACCGGGTAATCCGCCGGCAACACCACATGAATCTCGATAAACCGCGCCCGCCCGTGCTTTTGCACGTAGGACACGTAGTCGTCGAAACCATGCTTGGCCTGGGCCGCGTCCATCACTTCGCGCACCTTGTCGTCCAAGTGGTCCGGGGCAATCCCCAGCACTTCGCGCAACGCCGGGCGCAGGATCTTGAACGCCGGCGCCAGCATGCTCAGGGCCAACAGGATCAAAATCAGTGGGTCGACATACACCGCCCACTCGCCATAGCCTTGAGACTTGAGCAACAGCGCGGCAAGAAAGCTGATCAGCAAGCCCACCGAGAGCATCGCGTCCACCAGCCAACTGATGTTGTCGAACTGGATCAGCGAGGATTTCAGTTTGCGATTGCGGTAGCGCACGTAGAAGAAGTAGCCGAATTCGACGACGGTAAACACCGCCGCGTAAACGATCACCAGCCCTAACTCGATTTCGCGCCCGCCATTGATAATGCCGAACACGCCGTTGAGAAACGCGTAGATGGCGATCAGCAGCAAAAAGCTGCCTTCGATCAGCAATACCATCGGCTCCAAGTGCCAGTAGCCGAACTGGAAGCGCTCGTTGCTTTTCTTTGCGATCAGCTTGGCCGTGATCAGCATCAACACCTTGATGGCGGTGGCGATCAGCGAGAAAAAGCCGTCGAATAGAATGGATTGGGCGCCAGACATCACACCCGTGACAATCCCGGCGATCGCTACAGCGAACATCAGGATGGTCGATTGTTTGAGCAGTGCCTGCTCACCTCGGTTACTCACATTTCCTCCCGTCAAAACCTTTAAACCGCACAGCGCGGAGGGGTTTTCCGGAGTGGAGTGTACCTTATGTCTTGTTTTGGCCGATTTGACGCCTTCGCAGGCAAGCCAGCTCCCACATTTGATCGGGTTCACACGGTCAAAATGTGGGAGCCGGGCTTGCCCGCGATGGCCGCAACTCGGTCTTAACCTTTAGCCCCACGCTCAATCGCAAACCCAGCCCACGTCTGGCTCACCGGCATCAGCTCCAACCGATTGATATTCACGTGCGCCGGCGTGTTGAGCACCCAGAAGATGGTGTCGGCGATGTCCTGTGGCTGGATCGGCTCGGCACCGGCGTAGGTCGCGTCGTAACGCGCCTGGTCACCGCCGAAGCGCACCAGTGAAAACTCGCTCTCGCACAGGCCTGGCTCGATGTTGGTCACGCGCACGCCAGTGCCTTGCAGGTCGCAGCGCAGGTTCAGCGAGAATTGCTTCACGAACGCCTTGGAGCCGCCATACACGTGGCTGCCTGGGTACGGGTAGCTGCCAGCGATGGAACCGAGGTTGATGATCCCGGCGCCACGGCCGTGGGCAATCAGGCGCGGCAGCAACAGGCTGGTGGTGGTCAGCAGGCCTTTGATGTTGGTGTCGACCATGGTTTCCCAATCGTCGAGGCTGCACTTAGGCGCAGGGTCGGTGCCCACGGCCAGGCCGGCGTTGTTGATCAGGCCACGCAATTTGGCAAAAGAAGGCGGCAGGTTGGCGATGGCGTCTTCCATGCCCTTGCGGTCACGCACGTCCACAACCAGGCCGTGTACTTCGGTCTGCTTGGAAAGCTCTTCGACCAAGGCATTCAAACGCTCGGCACGCCGGCCGGTAAGCACCAGTTTCCAACCGGCGTCGGCAAAACGACGGGCGCAGGCTTCGCCGAAACCTGAGGTTGCGCCAGTAATAAACAGCGTGTCGGACATGGTGTTCTCCTTGCGGGCATCGGAAAAAAAGTTGCCAGCAGAATGCCCTTACGCCGCGATTGCGGCAACCGCTAAGCACACAACTTCATGTACAGCTGATCATTTTTTAACCACGCCGAGCAGAGCCTTATACACCGTGGCCTGCAGCCATATGCGCGCAGGTTATCCACAGCTGCGCCCACAGTCTTTGGGGGCAAGTGTAAAAAGCCAAAAGCCGCTGTGTGCAAGGCCTGTAGGCAGTTTTAGAAAGTTTTTTGCTTGACCTTGGGCGGGGCGTATGTAGCCCCTTGTAAAGAGGGAAAATCTGAGCGATGGCTCCAGGCCAGTCATTCCGGCCTCTGTGGCAGTCTTTCCAGAGTTTAGTCACAGACTTATCCACAGGCTGAGGGGACATAAATCGGTCATATACCTGTGTCTTTAAACAGGTTGACAAAACCCTTGATCGGTCTCGAAAAACCAGCTGATCATAAAACAACCACCACGCTACAAGCCACGTGGTTAAAGGCTTTCAGCCAGCTACTCCCACGTTACCCACAGCCGGTTCCACAGCGAATGGGGACAAGTCAAAACTGTGACAAAACAGGGATTTGCGGCGGCTATATGTCGCGCTTTGGAGGGCGGCTGGATTTGTTTTCCACAATTTGCCGGGGAGCCTGTGGACACCCCTAAAAACAAGTGTGGGAACCGGCTTTATGTGGCAGCCGGTTCCCACATGGGTTATTGCATCAAGCCTTCAGATCAGTGCCCGCCGAGGTAGGCGTTGCGCACTTCCTCGTTCACCAGCAACTCCTTACCCGTGCCCGTCAGGCGAATCTCGCCGTTAACCATCACGTAAGCCCGGTCAGACAAGCGCAACGCATGGTTCGCGTTCTGCTCCACCAGGAAGATGGTCATGCCAGTGGCCGCCAGTTCACGCAGGGTGGCGAAGATCTGCTTCACCACAATCGGCGCTAAGCCCAGGCTCGGTTCGTCCAGCAGCAACAGCTTGGGCCGGCTCATCAGCGCGCGAGCGATGGCGAGCATTTGCTGCTCACCGCCAGACATGGTCATGGCGCGCTGGGTGCGCCGTTCCTTGAGCCGAGGGAACAGCTCGAACATACGCTGCATATCTTCCTGGGCGAATTTGTCACCAATCGGAATGGTGCCCATCAACAGGTTTTCCTCGACGGTCATGTCGGGGAACACCCGCCGCCCTTCCGGCGACTGCGCAATGCCGTTGGAGGCGATGTAGTGGGACGACTTGTGGGTAATGTCGACGCCGTTATAGAGAATCTGCCCGGACTCAGCGCGAGGCTGGCCGAAGATCGACATCAGCAGCGTGGATTTACCCGCGCCGTTGGAGCCGATCAGGCTGACGGTTTCGCCTTCGTTGATGTGCAGCGAGACTTTTTTCAGGGCCTGGATCGGGCCGTAAAACACGTCCAGGTCCTTCATTTCGAGGATAGGTGCACTCATACCAACTCCTCTTCGTCTGCGCCCAGGTAGGCGGCAATCACTTTCGGGTCGTTGCGGATCGCTTCCGGGCCACCTTCGGCGATCACGTTGCCGTGGTCGAGCACCACGATGTGGTCGGAAATGCTCATCACCATGCCCATGTCGTGTTCGATCAGCACCACCGTGAGGTCGTGTTCATCGCGCAGCAGGCGAATCATCTCGCTGAGCGCTTCGGTTTCCTGCGGGTTAAGGCCGGCTGCCGGTTCGTCCAGGCAGATGATCTGCGGCCGGGTGCACATGGCACGGGCGATTTCCAGGCGGCGCTGCTGGCCGTAGGAAAGCTCGCCGGCCAGGCGGTTGGCGCAGTCCACCAGGTCCACCACTTCCAACCAGTAGAAGGCGTGGTCGAGCGCATCGCTTTCGGCCTTGCGGTAGCCCTTGGTATTGAGGATGCCGGCGAGCATGTTGCGGTTGACCCACATGTGCTGGGCCACCAGCAGGTTTTCCAGCACCGACATTTCCTTGAACAGGCGAATGTTCTGGAAGGTCCGCGCCAAGCCTGCACGGTTCACCAGGTGGGTGCCGCCGAACATCTTGTAGTACACGCGGCTGAAGAAGCTTTTGGGCGACACGAAGTCGACAGCTTTGAAGCGTTCGCCGAGCAACTGAATCACGTTGGTCTGCTTGCCGCGTATGCTGAGTTCGATCTTGCCGCCACTGGCTTTGTAGAAGCCGGTGAGGCAGTTGAACACCGTGGTCTTGCCGGCGCCGTTGGGGCCGATCAAGGCGAAGATCGAGTTGCGTTCGACCTTGAGGCTCACATCGCTCAAGGCCTTGATGCCACCGAAGTGCATCATCAAATGTTCGACGGAGAGCACGACTTCTTTGCTCATGGCGCCACTCCTTTACGTGGTGTCACACCGGTACGGCTGATCCGGATCAGGCCGCGTGGCCGCCAGATCATCATCACCACCATCAATACGCCAAACAGCAGCACGCGGTACTCGGAGAAGCTGCGCAGCAGTTCCGGCGCCACGGTCAATACGAAGGCCGCAATCACCACGCCGACCGTCGAGCCCATACCGCCCAATACCACGATGGCCAGAATCAGCGCCGACTCGAAGAAGGTGAACGACGACGGGTTGACGAAGCCTTGATAGCTGGCAAAAAACACCCCGGCAAGACCCGCCGTGGACGCGCCGATGGTGAAGGCCGAGAGCTTGACCAGTACGTGGTTCAGGCCCATGGAACGGCAGGCGATTTCATCTTCGCGCAAGGCTTCCCAGGCGCGGCCGACCGGCATGCGGGTCAGGCGATGCTTGATGTACAGCACGGCCAGGACCACCAGGAACAGCACGATGTAGATAAACATGAACTTGATGTTGGGGTTGTAATCGAGGCCGAAGAACTCGTGGAACGGAATCCCACCCTCCTTGGCTTTACGCCCGAACTCAAGGCCCAGGAACGTCGGCGAAGGCACCGGCATACCGTTCGGGCCACCGGTAAACGACAGCCAGTTATTCAGCACCAGCCGGATGATTTCACCGAAGCCCAAGGTCACGATGGCCAAATAATCACCGTGCATTCGTAGCACCGGGAAGCCGAGTATGCACCCCGCTAACGCCGCTGCGATGGCCGCCAGTGGCAGTACGCTCCAGAAGCCCAGGCCCAGGTATTGATAACCCAACGCCAAGCCGTAGGCGCCGATGGCGTAGAACGCCACGTAACCCAGGTCGAGCAAGCCGGCCAAGCCGACCACGATGTTCAGGCCCAGGCCGAGCAACACGTAGATCAGCCCGAGGATGACCACGGTGAGCAAGTACTTGTTGGCGAAGATCGGGAACACGATGGCGATCACGATCAGCGCCGGGATGATCCAGCGCAGTCGCGACTTGTAGTCCGGCGGCAGCACGTGCACGCCGGAGCTGCTGCTCTCGAACCCCTGCAGAATCTTCACGCCCTTGGGGGTTTGCAGGAACAGGCTTAAGGCAAAACGGCCAGCCATCACGATGGCGACCAGAATGGCCACGCGCGCCGGTTGCAGGTTGAAGCTGTAGCCGTCGAGTACCACGCCGACGATCGGACCGAACACGATCAACGAAATCAGCCCGGCGAGGACCGTATCGACCACACTTTTCTTGATATCGATAGATTTGGCAGCAGACATGTTTACACCTTCGCCACGAGCGGACGACCAAGCAGGCCCTGAGGACGGAAAATCAGAATCACCACCAGCAGAGAGAAACTGAACACGTCTTTGTAGTCAGAGTTGATCAACCCTGCGAACAGCGACTCGGAGATACCCAGGATGATCCCGCCGAGCATGGCCCCAGGCAGGGAACCGATGCCGCCGAGTACCGCTGCGGTAAATGCCTTGATGCCGATGATGAAGCCGGCATAGAAGTCGAACGTGCCGTAGTTCAGGGTAATCAGCACGCCGGCCAGGGCCGCCATGGCTGCACCAATCACGAACACGTAGGAGATCACCCGGTCGGTGTTGATACCCAGGATCGACGCCATCTTGCGGTCTTGCTGGGTGGCACGGCACATGCGGCCCAGCTTGGTGTATTTGATGATGTAGGTCAGCAGCCCCATGCCGAGAAACGCGGCCACCAGGATGAACACCTTGGTGTAGGTCAACTGCACGAACCCGCTGCCGATATCGACGCGCCAGGCGCCGGCCAGCAGGGTAGGAATCCCTTGTTGTTTCGCACCCTGGGCGATCTGCGCGTAGTTCTGCAGGATCAGGGAGATACCGATGGCGCTGATCAGCGGTGCCAGTCGGGTGGAGTTGCGCAGCGGTTTGTAGGCGACACGCTCGATGACCCAACCGTAAACGCCGGTGACGACAACGGTGAATATCAGGGTGCCGAGAATGAGCAGCGGGAAGGATTCGATGCCGAAGTAAGCCAGCAGTGCCAGACTGATCGCCGCGAGGTAAGCGGAAATCATATAAACCTCGCCGTGGGCGAAGTTGATCATGCCAATGATGCCATAGACCATTGTGTAGCCGATGGCGATCAGGCCATAGACCGACCCGAGAGTCAGACCGTTGACCAGTTGCTGCAGGAAAATACCATCCATAACGCAATCTCACGCGGTGAGCACCTGCACACCCGTGGGTGTGCGGCGCTTCTGGAGGAAAAGACAGATCTGTTGCCGGTCACGATGGGGCAGGCAACCAAGTTCCCTGTGGGAGCTGGCCTTGTGTGGGAGCTGGCTCCCACACAAGCCCGGCGCCCACAAGGTTCAGGGGTGCCGGGTAGATCGCGTGATTACTTCTGCTTTTCCAGCTGGTGGTATTTACCGTCTTTATCCCACTGGTAAACCACGTAGTCAGAGACTTTCAGGTCGCCCTTGCCGTCCCAGGCTTTTTCGCCCATTACGGTTTTTACCGGGTTAGCCTTGAGCCACTTGGCAGCGTCTTCACCTTTGTTGGACTTGGCGCCGTTGAAGCCGGCAGCCAGGGCCTGGATCGAGGCATAGGCGTACAGGGTGTAGCCTTCAGGCTCGGTGCCATTTTTGCGGAACTCTTCCACCACGGTCTTGCTGTCTGGCAGCAGGCGCGGGTCGGCGCCGAAGGTCATGTAGACGCCGTCTACGTATTGCGCGCCGCCTGCGGTGGCGACCAATTCGTCGGTGACAATGCCGTCATCGGACATGAACTTGACGTCTTTGAGGCCGGCTTCACGAATTTGGCGAACCAGTGGACCGGCTTCCGGGTGCAGCCCGCCGAAGTAAACGACGTCGGCACCGGTGGAGCGGATTTTGGTGACCAGGGCGCTGAAGTCTTTCTCGCCGCGGGTCAGGCCTTCTTCCAGCACCGGCTTGACGCCACGTTTAGTCAACTGCTGAGCGGTGGCGTCAGCCAGGCCCTTGCCGTAGGTGTCTTTGTCGTTGATAACCGCGACTTTTTTGCCCTTGAGCACGTCGACGATGTAGTCGCCGGCGACGATACCTTGCTGGTCGTCACGCCCGCACATACGGAACACGGCGCCCAGGCCACGTTCGGTCACCTGAGGGTTGGTGGAGCCCGGGGTGATCATGATGATCCCCGCTTCGTCGTACACCTCGGAGGCCGGGATGGTGTTGGACGAGCAGAAGTGCCCGACCACGCCGATCACTTTGTCTTGGTCCGCCAGGCGGTTGGCTACCGCTACAGCTTGCTTGGGCTCACAGGCGTCGTCGCCGGCCACCAGCTTGATCTGTTCGCCGTTAAGCCCACCCGCTTTGTTGATGACGTCGGCCGCCGCTTGGGCCCCCTTCATGTACTGCTCACCGAAAGCTGCGTTGGCGCCAGTCATCGGCCCCGCTACGCCAATCTTCACATCAGCTTGAACAAACGCAGAAACACCCAGCGCCGCTGCAACGGCGAGGGCCAGAAAGCCTTTCTTGTAAAACGTCTGGGACATGAGTGGTGCTCCGAGGTTTTTGTTTGTTGGCATTCTTCATAAATAAAGAGCGAATTCACTGCGGACTTTCAACCAAAACTTTCAGGGAAAGCCCAGAGCAAGGCGCGTGCCATTACTTTTTTATTCTTCAAAAAGACACGGTGTCATTGTTATTACAGGCGTTTCGCCTCCTTCTGCCAGGACGTGCAACCGTCTAGCATCGGGAGGTGCAACCAATGAGCCTAAAAAGTACAACCCTGGCAGGTCGCACCTGCAACCAGTCGGATAAACGACAGTTCCTGCACCTGTAACAATGTGCGTAACGGAACTGCACATTTACAGTGCGTGATTGCTACGACTTGCACCAATACAGATTAGTAGCCTGCTAAGAAAATGCAGGCTTTTGCCATGTATTTCGCTGATCAGATCACGATCCGCAGGCATTGGCCCGCGTGATACAGCGAAAATCCAGCCTCATACAAGCAACTGCGCAGGCCCACTCCGGCCAGCGGCTGCATCGGTGCAAAGGGAATCGGCAACGCCTTGGGGTCCTGGTGACACAAGTAGTCGGCAAATGCCTTGCCCACTACGCTGCCAGTAGTCACGCCACGCCCGTTGTAGCCCGTGACCGCCACCAAGCCGGGCGCCGGCTCGAACAGGCGCATCAGGTGGTCTGGGGTGAACGCGATGCAGCCGGTCCAGGTGAATTCCCACTGCACCGATTTGAGGTACGGAAAGTAGTGCTGCTGCACCCGGTCGGCCCACGCCTTGAGGAACCATGCCGGTTTCTGGTTGCCGTTGCCCAGGCTGCCAAGCAACAGTCGGCCGTCAGCATCGCGGCGGATGCTGCTGAGTACCTGGCGTGTGTCCCACGAGCCTTGCCCGCCGGGAAGGATCTGTTTGGCGGCGTCGTCGGTCAGCGGGGCCGACGCGACTTGGTAGTAATAGCCAGGGAAGAAATTGCGCCGCAGCTCGGTCCACTCGCCTTCGGTGTAAGCATTGGAGGCGATCACCACCTGTGCAGCCTGCACAGAACCCTGCGCGGTCTGCACCGACCAGTGTGAACCCTGACGTTCCAGCTGGGTGACAGGGGAATGGTCGAAAAGCTGCCCGCCCAGGCCGACCGCCGCATTGGCCAAGCCACTGGTGTAGGCCATTGGGTTCAAGGTGCCGGCGCGCCGATCCAGCAGGGCGGCGGCAATCTTCTTAGTGCCCGTGGCTTGCTCGCACGCCTGCCCGGTCAGCAGTTCAACCGGCGCGCCACGGCGCTTCCATTGTTCTTCTCGACTGCGCAAATCCGCCTCGCCACGGGCGTTATGCGCCATGTGCAAAGTGCCCTCGCGGCGTAATTGGCAATCGATGCTGTATTTGTCGATCAGGCTGAACACCAGCGACGGCGCCGCGCCCAACATGCGGTTGAGCTGGCTGCCCACCGCCTCGCCAAAACCGGCTTCGATCTCATCCGGCGGGATCCACATGCCGGCGTTGACCAGCCCCACGTTACGCCCCGAACCACCATGGCCGGTGCGATGGGCCTCAAGCACGGCGACGCTTTTACCCTGTTCCAGCAAGTGAATAGCCGCCGACAACCCGGTGATCCCGGCGCCGATCACGCACACATCCACCTTGACCTCGCCCTTGAGCGCGGCCCGGTCCGGGCGGCCGGGGGTGAGGTGTTCCCATAAACACGTTTCGCGTAATGGCATTGCCAGACTCCGGAGAGGACCTAACAAACAACTATTATTTTGAATTGCAAACCCAACCAACTGTGGGGGCTGGCTTGCCTGCGATGCAGGCACCTCGGTGCATCGGGTACACCCAAGTGATGCTATCGCAGGCAAGCCAGCTCCCACATTTTGATCTCACTGCGACTTGAGGGATCAGTCGAAAGTAATACCCTGCGCCAGCGGCAACTCCAGCGAGTAGTTCACGGTATTGGTCTGGCGGCGCATGTACCCGCGCCACGCGTCCGAACCCGATTCACGCCCGCCACCGGTCTCTTTCTCACCACCAAACGCGCCACCAATCTCCGCGCCGCTCGGGCCGATGTTGACGTTGGCAATGCCGCAGTCACTGCCCACCGCCGACATAAACTGCTCGGCTTCACGCACATCGGTGGTGAAGATGCACGACGACAGGCCTTGTGGCACGGCGTTGTTCAGGCGCAGGGCTTCGTTGAAGTCGCTGTAGCCGATCACATACAGAATCGGCGCGAACGTTTCGGTGCACACCACGTCGCTTTGCTCGGGCATTTCCACAATCGCCGGTGACACGTAGTAGGCATTCGGGAATGTATCTTCCAACTGACGCTTACCGCCGAACACCTTGCCGCCTTCGCTCAAGGCTTGCTCCAGGGCGTCCTGCATGTTTTCGAAGCTGTGCTTGTCGATCAGCGGGCCGATCAGGTTGCCTTCCAACGGGTGGCCGATGCGCACTTTGGAATAGGCCGCCTTGAGGCGGGTGACGATTTCTTCTTTGACCGATTCATGCGCGATCAACCGGCGCAGGCTGGTGCAACGCTGGCCGGCAGTGCCGACGGCGCTGAACAGGATGGCGCGCACGGCCATGTCCAGGTCGGCGCTTGGGCCGAGGATCATCGCGTTGTTGCCGCCCAGCTCGAGGATGCTGCGGGCAAAACGGGCGGCGACTTTCGGCGCCACTTCGCGGCCCATGCGCGTACTGCCGGTGGCGCTGATCAGCGCCACGCGCGGGTCATCCACCAGGGCAGCGCCGGCGTCACGGCCGCCGATAATCACTTGGCTCAGGTACTCGGGGGCATCGGTGAATTTCTTCAGCACGCGCTCAAAGAGCGCCTGGCACGCCAAAGCGGTGAGCGGGGTCTTTTCCGACGGTTTCCAGATCACGGCGTTGCCGCACACCAGCGCCAGCGTGGTGTTCCACGCCCACACCGCCACCGGGAAGTTAAAGGCGCTGATCACGCCGACCACGCCCAGCGGGTGCCAGGTTTCACGCATGTGGTGGCCCGGGCGCTCGGAGGCGATGGTCAAGCCGTACAGCTGGCGGGACAGGCCGACGGCGAAGTCGCAGATGTCGATCATCTCCTGCACTTCGCCCAGGCCTTCCTGGGTGATCTTGCCGGCTTCCCAGGACACCAGCTCGCCCAGGTCGGCCTTGTATTCGCGCAACACATCGCCAAATTGGCGCACCAGCTCGCCGCGACGCGGTGCCGGCACCTTGCGCCAGGCGTCGAATGCATGCTCGGCGCGACTGACCTGCTGCTCCACCTCGGCGGCACCTTCCCAGTGCACGCTAGCGATACGGCTGCCATCAATCGGCGAATGCACGGGTTGTTTACCCGACTGGTACAGCGCCGGGTTTACCCCGAGACGATCAAGCAATGCGGCAACCATGGGTCACTCCTTCAATCCACAAACAGAAAAATTGCGCCGCGGCCCGCACGGCGATCCAGACCTTATTTGTAGCTGGCCCAAGACTTGCCAACAAACGACGATTAGGCGAGATATCATTCCGTTTATTCATGCATAGAATAAAAAGAGGCGTGCCGTGCTGAACAAAAGACATTTGCCCTCGATCACCGCCCTGCAGTGTTTCGAAGCCGCCACCCGCCACCTGAGCTTCACCCGCGCCGCCGAGGAGCTGAACCTGACGCAAAGCGCGGTGAGCAAACAGGTGGCGCAGTTGGAAGAATTGCTCCAGCACCTGCTGTTTCGCCGCGTGCGCCGCCGCTTGCAGATGACCCCGGCGGGCGATTTGTACCTGGTGGAAGTGCGCAAGATCCTCACCCAGGTGGAGATGTCCACTCACTACTTGCGCTCCTACGGCGGCGAGACCGAAGTACTGCGCGTGTCCACGCCCTACACCTTTGGCGCACGCTGGCTGGTGCCGCGCCTCAAGGGCTGGCGCCTGCGTCACCCGCAAATCCATTTGGACCTGTGCAACGAGCAGGAGCCCGACGAACTGCTGCAAGGCAAGGCCGACATGGCCTTCTACTTCGGCCAAGGCTCACGCCCCGGCACCGAGAGCCTGAAACTGTTCAGCGAGGAGTTGGTGCCAGTGTGCGCGCCGGAAAGCCTGCCCGCGCAGCCGTTCACCGATCCCACGCAGCTGAGCGACCTGGTGCTGCTGCAAAACGCCTCGCGGCCGCAGGGCTGGCATGACTGGTTTGCCAGCCAGGGCTTCCACACCGAGCACAGCTACCACGGGCCGCGCTTTGACACCTTCTATATGTGTATTCGGGCAGCGCAGGTGGGCTGCGGTGTGGCGCTGCTGCCGCGCTTTCTGGTGGAAGAAGAACTGGCGGACGGCAAGCTGGTGATCCCTTGGCAGCATGCGTTGCCGAGCCAGGATGCGTATTACCTGGCGTATCCGGAGCATTCGGCGGAAGTGCCCAAAGTGCGGGATTTTGTGAAGTGGATGATGGAGCAAGTGGTTTAGCGCCAGGAATACCGCCATTGCAGGCAAGCCAGCTCCCACATTTTGAATGCATTTCAAGTGTGGGAGCTGGCTTGCCTGCGATGGCCATCGGTAACTACACATCTTTTTATGGGTTGAATTCTTTGGTTGTCGCGGGGCCGCTGGGTACATATCCGTTGCTGCGGTAACGGCTTCGTAAGGTTCCGCTCTTACAGCGGGTCACTTTTGGAAAAGAGCCCCAAAAGTAACCAAAAGGGCTCTTGCCCCACCACTCGGCACCTCGCTTAGGCTCGGTGTGCCCTCACTCCGGCTTGAATCCGTGGGCCGCCGCCATGGGCCATCCTTGGCCCATCGCGGCTAACCCGGCGTCCTGCCGGGTTACCCACGGATTCAAGCCTGCGTGCGGCCAGCGTGGTTTAACGGGGCGCCTCAGATCAAGATCAAGATCAAGATCAAAAGCAAGAGCACGGCGGCCTAGTAGCCGACCTGAGTGGTTGAAGCAAAAGCAGGGCAAAAGCACAGCAAAAGCAGATCTGCTTTTCTGTGGGAGCTGGCTTGTCGGATCGCCGCACCGCTGCGATGCAGACACCTCGGTCCATCAAGTACACCGAGTTGATGCCATCGCAGGCAAGCCAGCTCCCACATTAGATTGATGTTCAGTTTCAGAGATCAGGTCGGCTGTCAGGCCGCCTCGGCTTCGCTTTTGATTTGCTTCAACCACTCAGGTCGGCTACTAGGCCGCCGTGCTCTTGCTCTTGATTTTGATCTGAGGCGCCCCGTTAAACCACGCTGGCCGAACGCAGGCTTTGGAGCGTGGGTAAACCGGCAGGACGCCGGTTTAGCCGCGATGGGCCAAGGATGGCCCATGGCGGCGGCCCACGGTCCAAAGCCTGCGTGAGGGCACACCGAAGCGTGAGCGAGGTGCCGAGTGGTGGGGCAAGAGCGTTTTGGTTACTTTTGCGCTCTTTCAAAAGTGACCCGCTGTAAGAGCGGAACCAATAGCAGCCGTTACCCAAATAACGGATATGCACCCAGCGCCCCCACGACAACCAAAGAATTCAACCCATAAAAAGATGTGTAGATACCTATGCTGCGATGGCGCCAGTGGCCACTCCCAAAAAAATCACTGGCAAAACCCCACAGGTCTATGCGCCACTAGCGCCATTCCTTAATTGTGCGTAAAGGTCGGCGCCCATCGCCGACCCGTCTGGAGATTCCCGTTATGAGCGAGAGTGTGTTTGCCGATCGCATCGTGCAGAACCTGCTCGACACCGACTTCTACAAGCTGACCATGATGCAGGCGGTGCTGCACAACTACCCGAACGTGGAAGTTGAATGGGAGTTTCGTTGCCGCAACAGTGAAGACCTGCGCCCGTACCTGGCGGAAATCCGCTACCAGATCGAGCGCCTCGCCGAACTGAGCCTGAGCCCCGACCAGCTTGGTTTTCTTGAGCGCATCAGCTTTATGAAGCCGGACTTCTTGCGCTTCCTCGGGCTGTTCCGCTTCAACCTGCGCTATGTGCAAACCGGCATTGAAAACGGCGAGCTGTTTATCCGCCTGCGCGGGCCATGGCTGCATGTGATCCTGTTTGAAGTGCCAATGCTGGCCATCGTCAGCGAAGTGCGTAACCGCTACCGCTACCAGACCGTGATCCTCGAGCAGGCCCGCGAGCAGCTGTACCGCAAGTTCGATTGGCTGACCGCCAACGCCAGCAGCGACGAGCTGTCGGAGCTGCAAGTGGCTGACTTCGGCACGCGCCGACGCTTCTCGTACCGAGTGCAGGAAGAAGTGGTGAGCGTGCTAAAGCACGATTTCCCCGGGCGCTTTGTCGGCACCAGCAACGTGCACCTGGCCCGCGAGTTCGATATGAAGCCGCTCGGCACCATGGCCCACGAATGGATCATGGCCCACCAGCAACTCGGCCCACGCCTGATCGACAGCCAGATTGCCGCCCTCGACTGCTGGGTACGCGAATACCGTGGCCTGCTGGGCATCGCCCTGACCGACTGCATCACCACCGACGCCTTCCTCGGCGACTTCGATTTGTACTTCGCCAAGCTGTTCGACGGCCTGCGCCATGACTCCGGTGACCCGATACAGTGGGCCGAAAAAGCCATCGCCCACTACCACAAACTCGGCATCGAGCCGATGAGCAAAACGCTGGTGTTCTCCGACAGCCTGTCGCTGCCCAAGGCTCTGGAGATTTTCCGCGCGTTGCGCGGTCGCATTAATGTCAGCTTCGGCATCGGCACCAACCTGACCTGTGACATTCCAGGGGTTGAGCCGATGAGCATCGTGCTTAAAATGACCGCCTGCAATGGCCAGCCCGTCGCGAAGATCTCCGATGAAGCGGGCAAGACCCACTGCACCGACCCGAATTTCGTCGCCTATTTGCGCCACGTTTTTAAAGTACCTGCCCTACCTAGCAAGGAGTGAATCATGCAAGCCGTACAGCGTGAGATTGCGCAGCAGCTCAAGGTCCAAGCGCCCTTCAACGACCAGGCCGCCCTTGAGGCCGACGTTGCCCGCCGCGTGGCTTTTATCCAGGATTGCCTGCGCAATTGCGGGCTCAAAGCATTGGTGTTGGGCATCAGCGGCGGCGTTGACTCCCTGACCGCAGGCCTGCTGGCCCAACGGGCGATACAGGAACTGCGCGCCAGCAGCGGTGATGAGGCCTACCGTTTTATCGCGGTACGCCTGCCTTACGAAACCCAGTTCGACGAAATCGACGCCCAGGCATCGGTGGACTTTATCGAACCGGACGAGCGCCACACCGTGAACATCGGCCCGGCGGTGAAATCCCTGGCCAATGAAGTGGCGGCGTTTGAAGGCAAGGCGGCGGTGTCGCGTGACTTCGTACTGGGCAACACCAAGGCGCGCATGCGCATGGTGGCGCAGTACACCATCGCCGGCGCGGCCGGCGGCCTGGTGATCGGCACCGACCATGCGGCGGAAGCGGTGATGGGCTTTTTCACCAAGTTCGGTGATGGCGCGTGCGACTTGGCGCCGTTGAGCGGGCTGGTGAAAAACCAAGTACGCGCCATTGCCCGGCACTTTGGTGCACCGGAGTCGTTGGTTGAGAAGATCCCGACTGCCGACCTTGAAGACCTGTCGCCAGGCAAGCCGGACGAAGCGTCCCACGGCGTGACCTACGCCGAAATCGATGCCTTCCTGCAGGGCGAACCGGTGCGCGCGGAAGCGTTCAAGATCATCTGCGACACGTATCGCAAGACTGAGCACAAGCGGGTCATGCCATTCGCGCCGTGAGGTAGATCGCTATCGCAGGCAAGCCAGCGCCCACAGTTGGAATGCACTCCCCTGTGGGGGCTGGCTCGCCACAAGGTATTCAACGCCCACAAAAAAGCGCCCCGCAAGGCGCTTTTTTTTCGACCAGGGTTGGCTTATTTGACGGTCACAGTGCCTTTCATCATCGAGATGTGGCCTGGGAACGAGCAGAAGAACGCGTAATCCGTACCCGCTGCCAGCTTCGACACATCGAAGGTCACGGCGTCTTTTTCGCCGGCACCGATGATCTTGGTGTGGGCGATGATGCGGGTGTCGCCTTCTTTCAGGTAGTTCTTGTCGATACCGGCAGCCATGCCGTCGCTGGCGACGCCAGGCATGTCGGCGGCGGAGCTCAGCACCCAGTTATGGCCCATGACGTTTTTCGGCAAGCTACCGGAGTGAGTCAGCTCAACGGTGAACGTCTTGCAGCTTTTATCGATTTCAATGGCCTTGGTGTTAAAGGACATTTGGTCGGTAGAGTCGACGGTGACCTTGCACTCTGCAGCAAGCAACTGGCCGCTCGCCAGAGTCAGCAGGGAAACAGCAACGAGTTTGGCAAACATGTGAATCTCCAAGGCAGGGTTTAATAAACGCATATTGCGACAAGGGTGCCTCAAGCAGGCTTAAATTCTTATGATCTGAATCAACAGATTGTATACAACTTTAGGCTATCAGACTGATCAGCACAATCTACCAGCCAACCTTCGGCCCGCGGTTTATGATCGGCTCACCCCCCTTGGAGCCTGCGCCATGCACCTCAACCAACTGTTCAACGGCCTGCTGGCCGCGTACGCCTGCGGTAAGTGAAGGCCAAGCGAGGTGCTAAGCTGCTACCATAGCGACCCAAGGCAGCTGCGCGCCGCCCCACCCTCACCTTCGACCCTAGAGGATCGCCCATGGCCAAACCTAATTACTCCTTCGCCAAACGTCAGAGAGACTTGGCCAAGGAGCAGAAGAAAGAGGAAAAGCTGCAACGCAAGAAAGCCACTGCAGATGAAGAAGCTGGCGCACTGAACCCGGATGCTGAAGGTGAAGTGGCGACTGATGAGACTGAGACACCGAAAGACCCGGCGGAATAAATTCTGTTGAGGTGAGCAGGCCCTCCCTGCTCACCCCAACCCACCCCTATTCCAGCGGCATCACCGTCACCCGCACCTCCGGGTCATGGCTCCCACCTCCCAGAATCACCCCCCGCAACGGCGACACATCAGAGAAATCACGGCCCCAGGCCAGGGTGATGTGCTCCAGGGCCGGCTGCACATTGTTGGTCGGATCAAAATCTACCCAGCCCAACACCGGGCAATACACCGAGACCCACGCATGGGACGCATCGGCGCCGATCAGCCGTGGCTGGCCGGGCGGTGGCTGTGTGAGCAGGTAGCCGCTGATGTACCGCGCCGCCAGGCCTCGCGAGCGCAGGCAGGCGAGCATCAGGTGGGCGAAGTCCTGGCACACGCCGCGTCGGCGCTCCAGCACCTCCACCAACGGCGTGGCGACCTGGGTGGCTTCGGCATCGAAGGTGAACTCGCTGAAAATCTTCTGCATCAATGCCTGCACGCCCAGCAGCAATGGCTCGCCGGGTGGAAAACAGCTTTCGGAAAACTCGACGAAGGTTTTTTTCAGGTGCACGTAGGGCGATTCGAAGCGATAGCGGCAGGCTTCGATCAGTTCGGCTGAGAGTGGCTGGCTGCTGTAGGTCAGGCTGTCGCGGGTCTGGTCCCAGGCCGGCGACTGCTGAAAATCCAGCGCAGGCCGCGCCAGCACTTCGACGGTCAGCCCGGCATTCACCAGCAGCTCATCGTGGGGCCGTTCGAACGCCAGGCGCGTGATCGGGTTGCCGAACACGTCCAGCTCATCACGCCGCGCTGTCGGCTCCGGGCTGATCTCCAATTGCTGCGAACTGCAACGCTGCCAGGCACACGGCCGTGGCCACAGGTGCGCCAGCTGCTGGGCCAGGGACACCGGGCTGTCGTAGTGGTAATGGGTATCGTGGAAAATCTGGTAGCGCGCACTCATCACACCGACACCGTTTGCTGACTGACATCATCCACATGGGCAAAATGGCGCAAGGCCAGGCGATCCGACACTTGCCCACTCTCATCGGCCACCGCTTGCAGCAGGTCAGCCAGGCCATCCAACGCGGCACGCACGCTGGACTCGCCGAACAACGGGTTCTCCAGGCAGCCCAGGTCGAAACGCGCCAAGCGCTCCACCAACGGCGCCAGGCCAGTTTCCCGAGGCACGCCAAAGTCATCGTTGAGGCGACGCAAGGTGCGACTGACCAGTTTCAGCTGGAACAGCACCGCATGCGGGTTCTGCTCATCCAGCAGCAACAAGTCGAGCACCGGGATCAACTGCGGCACCGCCAAGTAGCGCGAGCGATAAGTGATGCTGCTGTTGCCCAACTCCAACAGCCACTCAAGCCCGGCCTGATCAAACACCGCCACGCCGCGCAGGAACGCCGCAAGGCTGCTGCTCAGGAATTGCAGACGCTCGATGCGCCGCCCCATCATCAAGAAGCGCCAGCCTTCGTCGCGGGTCATGTCGTCCAGGGCAAACCCGGAGAGCGCCGCCAGGGACATCACCAGACGGTTGAGAAAATCCAGCAGCTCACCGAAGTCCGGCGTTTCGCTTTCCAGCTCCATGGCTTCGCGTTGCAGCTCGACCAAGGCCTGCCAGTTTTCCCGGGACAACTTGCCGCGTACCTGAGACGCGGCCCACTGCAGGCGTTGCAGGTTGGCGCGCAGGCTCGACGGCCAATCATCGCCGAGCAAGGCGGCGAGCAGGCGCTCGGGCAATTCACCCTCTTCCGGCAGCAAGCGCAGGGTCTCACCTAGCTCGACCGCCGCCTGCAACGCCAGTGGGTCGTCGCCGTCGACATAACGCGCCAGCACGATACGCAGCCAGCGCGCACTGTCATCGCAGCGTTCGCAGTAACGGCCAAACCAGAACAAGTTCTCCACCACACGTGACGGCAGGTACGGATCGCGGCGCACCAAATCGTGGGCACCAATCGGCCGTTGCGCGCGCCATTGCTCGCCGCCGGCAGCGCGCTCGCCGAGCACCCAGGTGTCTTTGCTCGCGCCGCCGCGTTGCATCGACACCACTTCGGCATCGGCCTCGGCGGCCACGCGGGTCAGGCCACCGGGCAGTACACGGTAGCCTTCATCGCTGGCCACCGCGTACACACGCATGCCGATGGCGCGGTGTTGCAAATGGTCATCGACGGTGTGCCACACCGGTGCCTGGGACAGTTGCGCCAGCTCCTGGGCGACATACGCGTAAGGCCGCGCACGCATGCGTTCGGCCAGGGCCTGGCGTTGTTCGTCGTTCAAGTCGCGGCCAAATACCGGCGTGAAGCTTTGCGACGGAAACGCGGGTTTGATCAGCAGCTCGGGCAGTTTCTCCAAAGCCTCAGCCAGCACTGGCGCCTCACCGCACCACCAGGTGGCGATGGACGGCAGGATCAATTCTTCGCCAAACAGGAACTGGTTGATCTTCGGCAAAAAGCCGAGCAAACCTGGGGACTCCAACACGCCACTGCCGAGGGCGTTGGCCACCAGTACATTACCTTGGCGCACCGCATCGAGCAGGCCGGGCACGCCGAGGGCCGAGTCGGTGCGCAGCTCCAGCGGGTCGCAGAAGTCGTCGTCCAGGCGGCGCATGATCGCGTGCACCCGGCGCAGGCCGCTGAGGGTTTTCAGGAACACTGTGCTGTCGCGCACGGTGAGGTCGCCGCCTTCCACCAACGGGTAACCGAGCTGGCGTGCGAGGTAGAGGTGTTCGAAATAGCTTTCGTTGAAACGCCCTGGCGTGAGCAGCACGATCAGCGGCGGCTGGTCGTCGCTAGGCGCCTGACGGGCCAGGGTCTCCTGCAACGTGCGGAAGAAACCGGTGAGGTGCTGCACTTGCAAGTCGCGGTACAAGTCCGGGAAGGCGCGGGACACGATGGTGCGGTTTTCCAACGCATAACCAGCGCCCGACGGCGCCTGGGTGCGGTCGGCGGTGACCCACCAACGGCCATCCGGGGTGCGCGCCAGGTCCACGGCATACAGGTGCAGAAATGCACCGTCGGGCGGCTGAATGCCCTGGCACGGCCACAGGAAGTTGTTGTGACCGAATACCAACTCCGCCGGCAACAAACCCTCTTTGATCAGGCGCTGCGGGCCGTACAAATCGGCCAACACCGCATTGAGCAGGCGCGCACGCTGGGCGATGCCGGCCGACAGGTGCTGCCACTCGTCAAAGGCCAGCACATGCGGCAGCAGGTCCAGTTCCCACGGACGATCGGCGCCCTTGGGGTCGGCGTAGACGTTGTAGGTCACGCCGTTTTCCTGGATCTGCCGGGTCAGCAGCGCCTGGCGCTGGGCCAACTGCGCGGGCGTGCTGCGTTGCAGGTGATCGAGCAAGCGCTGCCAATGGGCACGCACCGCGCCACTGTCGTCCAGCAGTTCGTGATAGGTGCCCGCGGTCAGCGGGTAACGGTCGAGCAAGTCGGGCATGGAACGCTCGGCAGGGGCAAGGGAAGTCAGATTAACTCAAATTCACTGCAATCTAATGTGGGAGCTGGCTTGCCTGCGATGGCGGTTTTCCAGGCACTTGATTGGCTGGCTGATACA
Source organism: Pseudomonas sp. ArH3a (assembly GCF_022648765.1). NCBI lineage: Bacteria > Pseudomonadati > Pseudomonadota > Gammaproteobacteria > Pseudomonadales > Pseudomonadaceae > Pseudomonas > Pseudomonas sp. ArH3a. The sequence goes on along the minus strand of NZ_CP080330.1, from coordinate 898,756 downwards.
CCGCTATCGCAGGCAAGCCAGCTCCCACATTTGGATTGGGTTCAGTCATTTTTATTGGGGAAACGCCGCAGATCCAGAGTCATGGGCAATTCGTCGTTGATCACTACGGTCGGCACCACCAGCTTACCCGGGCTATGCCCCAAGCGGAAAAACCGCGCCATGCGCCGGCTCTCGGCTTCGTTGGCATTCACCGGCAAGCTGTCGTAGTTGCGCCCGCCCGGGTGGGCCACATGATACTGACAGCCGCCCAACGAGCGCTGCATCCAAGTGTCGAGCAAGTCGAACACCAGCGGCGCATGTACCGCGATGGTCGGCTGCAGGCAGTTGGCCGGTTGCCAGGCGCGGTAACGCACACCGGCGACAAACTCACCGACACGCCCGGTCGGTTGCAGCGGCACCGGGATGCCGTTGCAGGTCAGCAGATACCGTTGCGGCGCCAACCCGCTCAACTTCACCTGCAAGCGCTCGAGCGACGAATCCACATAACGCACCGTGCCGCCCACTGCGCCCTCCTCGCCCAGCACGTGCCAAGGCTCCAGGGCCTGGCGCAGTTCCAGTTCGATACCGCTGACGGCGTAGTCGCCGACCTTGGGGAAACGGAACTCCAGGTGCGCAGCAAACCACTCGGCTCGCAGCGGGTAACCGGCGGCATTCAACTCGACAATCACGTCGGCGAAATCCTGCTCGATAAAGTGCGGCAACACGAAGCGGTCATGCAGCTCGGTGCCCCAGCGCGCCAGTTTCGGCGGCGCATACGGCTCACGCCAGAAGCGTGCGACCAACGCGCGCAGCAGCAATTGCTGAGTGAGGCTCATGCGCGCATGGGGCGGCATTTCAAAGGCGCGCAACTCCAACAGGCCCAGGCGGCCGGTGGCGCCGTCCGGCGAATAGAGTTTGTCGATGCAAAATTCGGCGCGGTGGGTGTTGCCCGTCACGTCGATCAGCAGGTTGCGCAGCAGGCGGTCCACCAACCACGGCGGGCATTCCTCGCCGGGTTCGGGCATTTGCGCGAAGGCGATTTCCAGCTCATACAGCGCGTCGTTACGCGCCTCATCCACCCGTGGCGCCTGGGAGGTCGGGCCGATAAACAGGCCAGAAAACAGGTACGACAGCGAGGGGTGGTTATGCCAGTAACTGATCAAACTGCGCAGCAGGTCCGGGCGACGCAGGAACGGTGAATCCTTGGGCGTAGCGCCGCCGAGCACAAAGTGATTACCGCCGCCGGTGCCGGTGTGGCGGCCGTCGATCATGAATTTTTCCGTGGTGAGGCGGGTTTGCCGCGCCTCTTCGTAGAGGAATTCAGTGCGCTCGACCAACTCGTCCCAGGTGGCGGACGGCTGCACGTTCACCTCGATCACACCCGGGTCCGGCGTCACCCGGAAGTTACTCAAGCGGGTGTCGAACGGTGGCTCGTAGCCTTCCAGCAATACCGGGCAGTGCAGTTCCTCGGCGGTCGCTTCGATGGCGGCCACCAGCTCCAGGTAATCCTCGACGCGCTCCAGCGGCGGCATGAACAGATACAGCCGCCCTTCCCGCGCTTCGGCGCACAAGGCGGTGCGGGTCAGCCAGTCAGCGGACTCATCGACTTTCGGTACGCGCTCATCGCTCGGCGCGGGCTCGCCGTGACTATGCAGTTGCTCGGTGGAGGGCAACTGCGGTTGATCCTGGTTCGGGTCGGTTGGATGCACGAACGGATACTCCGCCGCCGTCACCCAAGGCTGCGAGGCCAACGGCAGGCGATAACCCAACGGTGAATCCCCCGGCACCAGGCGGCAGTGGTTGTCGCGCAGGTACCAACGCCCGCTCTGCCAGCGATCATTGGCCGCCGTACGCGCCAGTGGCAGCACTTGGCCGATGACTTTATCCAGGCCCTGGCTGAACACTTTGCGCAGGCGTTCGCGCTCCAGGTCGTCGCTCAGGCGCGGGTCCTGGGCGGTGACGTTTTGCGGCAGCGCACCTTCGCGCCACAAGTAGTAAAAGTTGTCTTCGAAAGCCGGAAACACAAAGCGCGCCGGCAGTTTCAGGCGCTCGGCGACGCTGGCCAGGAAGCGCCCGGCCATTACACCGTCGGCGCCGTAATCCTCTTGCTCATCGGCGATCAGCGCGCTGTTGTGCCAGATCGGCACGCCGTCGCGGCGCCAGTAGCAGTTGAGCGACCAGCGCGGCAGTTGCTCGCCGGGGTACCACTTGCCCTGGCCGAAATGCACCAGCCCCTTGGGTGCGTAGTGCTTGCGCATGCGTTGGAACAGCTCGGCGGACAGGCGGCGCTTGTCCGGCCCCAGCGCAGCGGTGTTCCACTCGGCGCCGTCGGGGTCGTCGATGGAGACGAAAGTGGGCTCGCCGCCCATGGTCAGGCGCACATCGTCCTTGAGCAGGTCGGCATCGATCTGCCGGCCGAGGGCCTGGATCGCCAACCATTGCTCCTCGGTGTAGGGCTTGGTAACCCGAGGCGCTTCCCAAATGCGCTCCACCGACATTTCGTGAGTAAATTCGCACTCGCAGGGTTCCACCAGCCCACTAATCGGGGCGGCGGAAGATGGTTCGGGACTACAGGCCAACGGAATATGACCCTCACCGGCGAACAACCCGGAAGTGGCATCCAGGCCGATCCAGCCGGCGCCGGGCAAGTACACCTCGCACCAGGCGTGCAGGTCGGTGAAGTCCACCTCCGTGCCAGAAGGGCCGTCGAGGGCTTTGACGTCGGCGGTCAGTTGGATCAGGTAGCCCGACACAAAGCGCGCCGCCAGCCCCAGGTTGCGCAGCAATTGCACCAGCAGCCAGGCCGAGTCGCGGCAGGAGCCGGAAGCGTTTTCCAGGGTGAATTCCGGGGTTTGCACACCCGGTTCCATGCGGATCAGGTAGCCGATATCAGCGGCCAAGCGCTGGTTGAGCCCGACCAGGAAATCCACGGCCGGCAAGGGTGTGCGGTCGATACCGGCCAGGTAGGCAGCAAACTTCGGCGTCAGCGGCAGGGTTTCCAGGTACGGCGCCAGCTCGCGCTGCTCATCGGTGGCGTAGCTGAAGGGGATTTTTTCGGCATAGGGCTCGAGGAAAAAGTCGAACGGGTTGAACACCGCCATCTCGGCGACCAGGTCGACTTCGATGCGCAGCTCAGTGGTCTTTTCCGGGAACACCAGGCGTGCCAGGTAATTACCCTGCGGGTCCTGCTGCCAATTGATGAAGTGCTGCTCGGGCAGCACGTTGAGTGCGTAGGACAAAATCCGCGTGCGGCTATGGGCCGCCGGGCGCAAACGCACGATCTGTGGGCCGAGTTCGACAGCGCGGTCATAGCGGTAATGCGTAACGTGGTGCAACGCGACATGAATCGACACGGCGGCCTCCTGCGAGCCAGGGCATGGAAACAAAGCGCGCAAGACTTATGCCAGAGCGGCCGTCATTGCGCTTTATCGTAAGACCCGGTGCAGTACAGCACCAAAACGGCACCAACGTGGGGGCCGTGGTGCAAGGGTTGCACATATTTGTGGCGTGCGTGCGAGGCTGGGTGGTGAATCTACCCAGTCAAGCAGCCTTGGCCGCCGTCCGCAGGCGCCGCACCTCAACCAACTTCCTGACCATCGCCCGATAGCCCTTGCTGTTGATCAGCAACAACCCGAGCAATGGCCAGAACAGGCTTTCACTGTAGATAAACCAGTGAGGGTGAAATTGCAGCGTCGGAAGCACCACCAGCAGGCACACCACAAAAAAGCTGACCATGCCCCACACCGCCCAGGCGTGCCCGCGCACGACCAGGAAGTTGCTGTTGACCACGAACAAGGCCGCGAAGATCACCACGAACCAGGACACGGTGGCATTGGTGGCCATGGGCACGTCGGCAAAATAGGTGGCAGCCGCCAGGGAAATTGCGCCGGAGCCGCCAAGGCAGCCAGCGAGAATCACGCCGATGAACGAGGGGAAATGTTCCAGCAAAAATGGTTTCAACGATGGGACGCCATTCATTATTCAAGCTCCTCGTACAACCCTATCGCCAAGGTTTTGAGCTGTTTGGGGTTGTCCGAGCGCACCAGCCCCCAGACGCTCAGCCCTGCACTGAAGGCGTCGCCGAGCTGGACGATGGTGGCGTGCTTGAGCTGAGTGTGGGTAAAGCGCTTGGGCAAATCGCCGCGCAGTTGCAGCAGCTTGCGCATCTTGGTCGACATCTGTGGGTCGGCGATTTTCAGCAGCTCTTTTGTCAGCTTTTCCCGCTCCTGGCCGTTCAGGCCTTTGAGCACTTGGCGCAGGGTTTTACCGGTGGATGCACGGGCCACATTGACCAATTTGACCGTGGTCAGCGCAGACGCGCCCACGCCAACCAAGGCGGCGCCATCCATGATCTTGGTAGCGGCCTGGTACCACTCCTCATTATCCAGATAGTCATTCATGCCAGGGTTGACGATCTCATTGCGGGTGCGAAATGCCCCCATCAGGCAGGACGCCGTGCTGGCGGTGGCGCTGGTGTAGCCAATGACCGTGATGACTGAACTGGCGCCACCGCTGAACGGCACCGCGATGGTGCCACTTAACATCACCAGCCAACCCAGCACCGCTCCTCCGCAGGATAAGGTGGTGTTGAAGGCTTCGCTGATCAACCGTGACTCGCGCGCATTGTTCATCACTTGGTCTGCAAACTGCGCCGGTGCGACGTATTTCTGCGCCTCACGCACAATGATGCGCTTGGGCTGAATGCTGCAGATGGGCTTGAACTCACGCAGGGTGACGACATTGAAGTCGGCGTCGATATACACCACGCCTGCACCGACGATGTTGGGGTCGGCGTCGATGGCGGCAAATATCCGCGGCAGGTTAAGTTCGCTTTCAATGCGCTGGCGCGCCATGAATTGCGAGCGGTTGGAGTCCATGCCAATGCTGAGCAGGGGGTTGCTCATAAGTGTTCTTCCTTGAAAGTGACGGTGGCCGGGCCGGCCCCATCGCAGGCAAGCCAGCTCCCACAGTTGACCGGGTTTCAACGTTGCAATGCGGTCCACTGTGGGAGCTGGCTTGCCTGCGATAGCAATCTAATGCGCGCCACCTTAACAAACAGCCTACCCACCCGCTAGAAAGCAAAACGCCAGCACGAGGCTGGCGTTTTGCATGTTCAGGCTGCGATCAACGCGGCACGACCGCCTTGCCGTCCTTGCCGTTGGCCGCCTGCTTGTTGCGCGCCAGGGCCGCAGCCTTAGCTTGTTCGCGCTTGTCCCACGGGTTGCTGCCGTCGCTGCTACGCAGTGGTAGGCCGGTGTGCTGAGTGAGGATCTTGGTGGTGGTTTCCTTGGCGACCTTGTGGCTGCCAACTGGCGTCGAGTTCTAAACGGCGCCGTCGTCAGTGCAATGGTGCATGCGCTGCACCTATTTGTGGCGTGCGTGCGAGGCTGGGTGGTGAATCTACCCAGTCAGCGGGCTTTGTGCTTGGCGATCATGGCTTCGCGCAGGTGGCGAACTTCGAGCAGCTTTTGGCGCATTTCGCGGTGGCGTTTGCTGTTGAGCAGGAGCAATCCCAATGACGGGAAGAGCACAGCTGAGCCATAGACCAGCATATGAGGGGGGTACTGAATCATCGGCAGTACGAACAGCAGGCAACATCCCAGGTAACCTGCCACCAGCCACGTGGCCCATGAGCGTCCGCGCGCAATCATTACGTTGCCAAACACCAGCACCGCCACCAGCACCAAAATCGCCAGGCCGGAGTAGTCGGCTTTGAGCGCCGGATCCACGCCACGCAAGTACGTCACGCCCGCGAGCGATACAGCGGACGCCCCGGAAAAGATCGCCATGAAGATCGTGCCCATAAACACCGGAAAATAGCGGGCGAGGAAGCTGCCCATGTCGGGGAAGCCGTTCATTGCGTCAGGTCCTCATACAAGCCGATTGCAATAGTACTGGCGCTGCCCACACTGCCGCTTCGGTAGCTACCCCAGATGCCCAATAGTCCGCCTAGCGCGTCTTTGAGTTGAGTCAACGTCGCATGCCGGATTTCGGTGGAACTGTAGCTCTTGGTCAGTTTTCCGGCACGTTGCTGCAACTTAAGCAGCTTGGACGTGAGGCTCGGATCCCGCAGGCTCAGCAGTTCCTTGGTCAGCTTTTTGCGTTCCTGACGGCTCAGGCCCTTGAGCAGTTCATACCAGCTTTTGCCCAGCGCGGCGGCTTTGTTGGCTTTCAAAAGTTTTACCGTGGTCAAGGCGCCGGTTCCAATTCCCACCAAAGACGCTGCATCGAGGATGGGTGAGACAGCGCCATACCATTCGGCGTCATCCATGCGGTCGTTTGCATCAGGGTCAAGGATCTCGTTGTAGGTACGTGCCACGCCGAACCCGCACTGCGCACTACTGGCCAATGCCGCCGTCACGCCAATGCCCACCACAAACGCACTTGCACCCGCCGTAAAGGGCACGGCCACGCTGCCACTGAACACAACAATCCAACCGATAATAGCGGCGGTACAAGACAACCCCATATCAAACGCCTCTTTCCTGAGGCGACCTTCCCGAGGGTCGGTCTTCACTTGCTCCACAAACTGTGCAGGCGAAATGTACTTCTGCGCCTCACGCAGAATGATGCGCTTGGGCTTGATGCTGCAGATGGGCTTGAATTCGCGCAGGGTCACGACATTGAAGTCAGCGTCGATGTACACCACGCCAGCGCCGACGATGCCGGGGTCAGCGTCGATGGCCGCAAACAACCGTGGCAGGTTGATCTGGCTTTCGATGCGCTGGCGCGCCATGAATTGGGAGCGGTTGGAGTCCATGCCAATGCTGAGCAGGGGGTTGCTCATAAGTGTTCTTCCTTGAAAGTGACGGTGGCCGGGCCGGCCCCATCGCAGGCAAGCCAGCTCCCACAGTTGACCGGGTCTCAACGTTGGAAGGCGGTCCACTGTGGGAGCTGGCTTGCCTGCGATAGCAATCTAATGCGCGCCACCTTAACAAACAGCCTACCCACCCGCTAGAAAGCAAAACGCCAGCACGAGGCTGGCGTTTTGCATGTTCAGGCTGCGATCAACGCGGCACGACCGGCTTGCGCGCAGGCTTGCCGCCCTTGCCCTTAGCCGCGTCGGCGCGCTCCTTGGCCGCCTGCTTGTTGCGCACCATGGCCGCAGCCTTGGCTTGTTCGCGCTTGTCCCACGGGTTGCTGCCGTCGCTGCCACGTGGCGGCAGGCCGGTGTGCTGGGTGAGGATCTTGGTGGTGGTTTCCTTGGCGACCTTGTGGCTGCCGGCCGGCGTCGAGTTCTTGCGACGGGCGCTCTGGTAGCTGTCGGTGGCCGGCTGGTGCAGCGGGATCAACTGGTCTTTGCCCGGCCCGATCAGGTCGGCACGGCCCATGCGGGTCAATGCTTCACGCAGCATCGGCCAGCCTTTCGGATCGTGGTAGCGCAGGAAGGCCTTGTGCAAACGGCGCTGCTCTTCGCTCTTGACGATGGTCACCGAGTCGCTCTTGTAGGTGACCTTGCGCAGCGGGTTCTTGCCCGAGTGGTACATCGCGGTGGCGGTGGCCATCGGCGACGGGTAGAACGCCTGCACTTGGTCGGCACGGAAGCCGTTGCCCTTGAGCCACAGGGCCAGGTTCATCATGTCTTCATCGGTGGTGCCCGGGTGGGCGGCGATGAAGTAAGGAATCAGGTACTGCTCTTTGCCCGCTTCCTTGGTGTACTTCTCGAACATGCGCTTGAACTTGTCATAGCTGCCGATGCCCGGCTTCATCATCTGGTTGAGCGGACCTTCCTCGGTGTGTTCCGGGGCGATCTTGAGGTAGCCACCGACGTGGTGGGTCACCAGCTCTTTGACGTATTCCGGCGACTCGACCGCGAGGTCGTAGCGCAGGCCGGAGGCAATCAGAATCTTCTTCACACCCGGCAACGCACGGGCGCTGCGGTACAGCTGGATCAACGACGAGTGGTCGGTGTTCAGGTTCGGGCAGATGCCCGGGAACACGCACGATGGCTTGCGGCACGCGGATTCGATTTCCGGGCTCTTGCAGGCGATGCGGTACATGTTCGCGGTCGGGCCGCCGAGGTCGGAGATCACGCCGGTGAAGCCTGGCACTTTGTCGCGGATCTCTTCGATCTCGCGAATGATCGACTCTTCGGAACGGTTCTGGATGATCCGGCCTTCGTGCTCGGTGATCGAGCAGAAGGTGCAGCCGCCGAAGCAGCCTCGCATGATGTTCACCGAGAAACGGATCATATCGTAGGCCGGGATTTTTTCCTTGCCGTACACAGGGTGCGGAACACGTGCGTAAGGCATGCCGAACACGTAGTCCATTTCTTCGGTGGTCATCGGAATGGGCGGCGGGTTGAACCACACGTCCACTTCACCGTGCTTCTGCACCAGGGCGCGGGCGTTGCCTGGGTTGGTTTCCAGGTGCAACACGCGGTTGGCGTGAGCGTAGAGCACCGCGTCGCCACGGACTTTTTCTACCGATGGCAAGCGGATCACGGTCTTGTCGCGGGTCATGCGCGGGCTGGCCAGGATCTGTACGACCTTGGCTTCCTCAGGATCATCCACCGGGCCTTTTTCCTGCTCGATGGCGCAGGCCTGGGTGTCCTGGGTATTCACGTACGGGTTGATGATCTTGTCGACCTTGCCCGGGCGGTCGATACGCGTGGAGTCCACTTCGTACCAGCCCGCCGGCGTGTCACGGCGAATGAACGCGGTGCCGCGCACGTCGGTGATGTCTTCGATCTTGTGGCCCCACGACAGGCGCTGGGCGACTTCGACGATAGCCCGCTCGGCGTTGCCGTACAGCAGGATATCGGCGGTGGCGTCGATCAGGATCGAGTTACGCACACGGTCCTGCCAGTAGTCGTAGTGGGCGATACGGCGCAGGGAGGCTTCGATGCCGCCGAGCACGATCGGCACGTTCTTGTAGGCTTCCTTGCAACGCTGGCTGTACACCAAGCTCGCGCGGTCCGGGCGTTTGCCGGCCATGCCGCCTGGGGTGTAGGCGTCGTCGGAACGGATTTTCTTGTCGGCGGTGTAGCGGTTGATCATCGAGTCCATGTTGCCGGCCGCGACGCCAAAGAACAGGTTCGGCTCGCCGAGCTTCATGAAGTCGTCTTTGGACTGCCAGTTCGGCTGGGCGATGATCCCGACGCGAAAGCCCTGGGCCTCCAGCAGCCGGCCGATGATGGCCATGCCGAAAGACGGGTGATCCACATACGCATCACCGGTGACGATGATGATGTCGCAGGAATCCCAGCCAAGCTGATCCATCTCCTCCCTGCTCATTGGCAGGAATGGCGCAGGACCGAAACATTCGGCCCAGTACTTGGGATAGTCAAATAACGGCTTGGCTGTTTGCATGACGATGACCGGTGTTGAGATGAAAAATCGCGGGCGCGGAATATAGCACAAATCTTGACCAATTCCGACCTTTGCAGTCGGAATTGGCGGGACGACTTTTTACTCGTCGTCGAAGTTATAGCTACCCGGCGCGAGGTTCTCGAAGCGGGTGTATTTGCCGATAAAGGCCAGGCGCGTGGTGCCGATCGGGCCGTTACGCTGTTTACCGATAATGATTTCAGCGATGCCTTTATGCTCGGTCTCCGGGTGATACACCTCGTCCCGGTATACGAACATGATCACGTCAGCATCCTGCTCGATCGCTCCGGATTCCCGCAAGTCGGAGTTGATCGGGCGCTTGTTCGGGCGCTGCTCCAAGGATCGGTTGAGCTGCGACAGGGCAACCACCGGGCAGTTGAATTCCTTGGCCAGGGCCTTCAACGAGCGGGAAATCTCGGAGATCTCGTTGGTTCGGCTGTCACCGCTGGAACCCGGGATCTGCATCAACTGCAGGTAGTCGATCATGATCAGGGCAATGTCGCCGTGCTCGCGCACCAGGCGTCGGGTACGCGCGCGCATTTCCGAGGGGCTGATGCCCGCAGTGTCGTCGATAAACAGCTTGCGGTCGTTGAGCAGGTTGACCGCCGAGGTAAGCCGCGGCCAATCGTCGTCTTCCAGGCGACCGGCACGCACCTTGGTCTGGTCGATGCGGCCCAGGGACGACAACATACGCATGATCAGCGATTCACCTGGCATCTCCAAGGAGTAAACCAGTACGGCCTTGTCGCTGCGCAACACGGCGTTCTCCACCAGGTTCATCGCGAAGGTGGTTTTACCCATGGATGGACGGCCAGCGACGATGATCAGGTCAGACGGCTGCAGGCCGCTGGTCATGCCGTCGAGGTCGGTGTAGCCGGTGGACAGGCCGGTGATGGCGTTGTCGGTATTGAACAGGGTATCGATACGGTCGATCGCCTTGGTCAGCAGGTCGTTGACGCTGACCGGGCCGCCGGTTTTTGGCCGAGCCTCGGCGATCTGGAAGATCTGCCGCTCGGCCTCATCAAGAATCTCTTCAGCGGTGCGGCCTTCCGGGTTGAACGCGCTGTCTGCAATCTCGGTGGCGATGCCGATCAACTGGCGCAACGTGGCCCGCGCACGAACGATCTGCGCATAAGCCTTGATGTTGGCGACCGATGGCGTGTTTTTCGCCAGTTCGCCCAGGTAGCCCAGGCCGCCGACTTGGGAGGTCTGGCCTTCCTTGTCCAACTGCTCGGCCAGGGTCACCACGTCGATTGGCGAGTTCTGGTCGGCCAGCTTGGCGATGGCGCGGAAAATCAGGCGGTGGTCATGGCGATAGAAATCACCGTCCGAGACTTGATCCAGCACGCGTTCCCAGGCGTTGTTGTCCAGCATCAAGCCACCGAGCACGGCCTGTTCGGCCTCGATGGAATGCGGCGGCACCTTCAGGGCAGCGGTTTGCAGATCATATTGCTCAGGAGCTGAAATATCGTTCATGGCCACTTGGAATTGGGGAATCGTAGAAAAACAAAAGGCACGACCTGTAAACAGGATCGTGCCCGATGTTAACCGGCTGACACGCGAGGTGCCAGTCAGTTAGGTGCGGCTTAAGCTGCTACCACTACAACGCGTACGGTGGCTTCAACTTCGGCGTGCAGGTGCACGGCTACATCGAATTCGCCTACGTTGCGGATGGTGCCGTTCGGCAGACGAACTTCGCTCTTCTGCACTTCAACGCCGGAGGCGGTCAGTGCATCAGCGATGTCGTGGGTGCCGATCGAACCGAACAGCTTGCCTTCGTCACCGGCGGTGGCAGTGATAGTCACTTCCAGCTCAGCCAGTTGGGCAGCGCGAGTTTCGGCCGAAGCTTTTTTGTCTGCTGCTGCTTTTTCCAGCTCAGCACGACGCTCTTCAAACGCAGCCAGGTTGGCAGCGGTTGCAGCGGTGGCTTTGCCGTATGGCAGCAGGTAGTTACGACCGTAGCCGGCCTTAACGTTCACTTTGTCGCCCAGGTTGCCCAGGTTGGCGACTTTTTCCAGAAGGATCAGTTGCATGTGAAAATCCTCTAACTTTTAACCTTCACCGTTCGCGTTATCGGCGTCTTTCGACGCCAGACGACCGCGAAAATCAATCAGGCCGTCGACAATGGCCAAAACCACGAGTAACGGATAGATCAGCTGCATGAACAGCAACAGCGTCACGTACAACCCCACCAGCCAAAACTTGGCCAGGCGCTTTCGCGCCACCAGCCCATGAATCAGGGCCAGCCCGGCAAACACCAGCGGTACACTGCAAATCGGCGCCAGCACGGCCATCTGTGGGCCGAAGTTCGGCCCGACAACCATGCACGCCAGCAGCAACATCGCCGGCCCCGCGGGGATTCTGATACTGCGAAACTCGCGACCAAAACCACCCGGGTTGTACAACAACGCCTGCCAATAGCGCCCAAGAATCAGGCTCAGCACGCTGACGATCTGCAACAATGCCGCAATCAGGCCGGTCAGGACCGGGGCAATCAGTGACGCAAACCGCGCTCGCTCATCTACCGACAATTGCTGGTAGAGATCCCCGAGGGCCAGCGGCAGGATCTTGACGATTTCCTGCGACAGCGCCTCGATTTGCGGGCGGAAAGCCGCGCCAAGCATCACTGAGTACACCAACCCCAATGCCACGCTGACCAGCAGCGTGCGGGCCCAGGACTCACTTGCGCGTAAAACCAACGCAAGGCTCGATGACCCCAGCAGTACCAGAAGTACCCGTGGATCACCCATTTGCAGCCACCAGATCAAGGCCGGCAACAAACCCAGGGCAAGAACGCCAAGGGCGTCCTTCAAACCGCGCCGCAGCAGCACAAGGCAACCCGCGGCAGCACCCAACCAATAAAGCAACGGCAATGCCGCACATCCAGCCACTACCAGAGTGGCCTGCACGCGACCGCGCATGATGAACTCAGCTAAGGCGCGCATGCATTCAATCCCTTACTACTTGTCGACTGCCCGGTCTCAGCGGCCGTGGCTGTCGGTGTAGGCCAGCAGGGCCAGGAAGCGGGCGCGCTTGATAGCGGTGGCCAGCTGACGCTGATAACGTGCTTTAGTACCGGTGATACGGCTTGGAACGATTTTGCCGGTCTCGGATACGTAGGCTTTCAGAGTGTTGAGATCTTTGTAATCGATCTCCTTCACTTCTTCAGCGGTGAAGCGGCAGAATTTACGACGACGGAAGAAACGTGCCATTTGATAGGCTCCTTAAAAGGTCCGTGGATTACTCGTCAGCGTTGTCGCTGTTGTCGCTGTCATCACTATCAGCGCTTTCAGCGCCTTCGTGCTCAGGACGGTCGCGACGCTCACGGCGCTCACTGCGGTTTTCTTCAGCCTTGAGCATCTCGGATTGGCCGGTAACGGCTTCTTCGCGACGGATGACCAGGTTACGGATCACTGCATCGTTGTAGCGGAAGTTGTCTTCCAGCTCGGCCAGGGCCTTGCCAGTGCACTCAACGTTCAGCATCACGTAGTGAGCCTTGTGAACATTGTTGATTGCGTAGGCCAGTTGACGACGGCCCCAATCTTCCAGACGGTGGATTTTGCCGCCGTCTTCTTCGATCAGCTTGGTGTAACGCTCAACCATGCCGCCGACTTGCTCGCTTTGATCCGGGTGGACCAAAAAGATGATTTCGTAATGACGCATGAATGCTCCTTACGGGTTGTAGCCTGCCGCTCAAAAACGGTCAGACAAGGAGTGAATGACACTTATGGATCTTGCCGTAGGGAGGCACATAGGTGCCTGCCAGGAAGGCAAGGGGCGCAATTGTAGAGAAGGGGGAGAAACCGCGCAAGGTGATTGGTGATTATTTGAACAATCACCACGCGCTCAGGCGATCGTTTCCACGCTCTGCGTGGGAACGCCGCCCTGGATGCTCCGCGTGCGCATCAAAAGCATGACGCGGAGCATCACAAGAGGCATTCCCACGCAGAGCGTGGGAACGATCACTGACAGGCTTACTTCTTGGCTTTAGCCTTGACACCACGCTGACGCCGGGCTTCGAACAGGCACACGCCCGTCGCAACCGACACATTGAGGCTGCTGACGCTACCGGCCATCGGCAGGTTCACCAGGTAATCGCAATGCTCACGGGTCAGGCGACGCATGCCTTTGCCTTCGGCGCCCATGATCAGGATGGTCGGGCCGGTGAGGTCTTGGTCATAAATGCTGACCTCAGCCTCGCCCGCCGTGCCCACAACCCAAAGGCCGCGCTGCTGGAGCTTCTCCAGAGTGCGCGCCAGGTTGGTCACCGCCACCAGCGGAATCACTTCCGCCGCGCCGCAGGCCACTTTACGCACAACCGGCGTCAGGGTGGCCGACTTGTCTTTAGGCACGATCACTGCCAGCGCACCGGCAGCATCCGCCGAACGCAGGCAAGCGCCGAGGTTGTGCGGGTCGGTCACGCCGTCCAGCACCAGCAGCAGCGGCGCGCCTTCGGTGCGATCGAGCAGCTCGTCGAGCATCGCCTCGCCCCAGACCTGGCTCGGGCTCACGTCCGCTACCACGCCCTGGTGAACGCCTTCTACCCACACGTCCATCTCACGACGCTCGGCTTGGCCGATGGCGACTTTATTCTGGGTCGCCAGCTCGACCAGCGCTTGTACGCGCGGCTCGCTGCGACCTTCGGCCAACCACACTTGCTTGACGCGCTTAGGGTGGTGACGCAGTAGTGCTTCTACGGCGTGCACGCCGTAGATTTTTTCCAGACTCATGACTTGGCCTTAGGTTTGCGCGACCCGCCGCTTTTCGCGGGAGCCGAACCCGCTTTTGGCGGGCCTTTACGATGTTTGCTCGGCTTGCTCGACGGCTTTTCCGCCCCCTGGGACTTTCCCCCTGACGCCGCTTTACCACCGCTTTTGGCTTCGCTGAGCAACTGCTGCTTCAACTCGCGGCTCTTGCGCAGCTCGGCGTTTTTCGCCGCAGCGTCGCTTGGGCGGTAGGCTTCAGGGGCTTTATCCTTGGCCGACGAACGACGACCGGCCTTGGCTGGCGCAGGCTCGGCAGCCGCTGCTTTGGCAGGAGCGCCTTTGCCTTTGGCGGCCGGTGCGGCGGTTTCGCTGCCACGTTTTTTGCGGCCAGACGGTTCGACTGGCTTGTCAGGCATGCCGAAGTCGATCTTGCGCTCGTCGAGGTCGACGCGCATGACCTGCACTTCCACGGTATCGCCCAAACGGAAGCTGCGACCGGTGCGCTCGCCCGCCAGGCGGTGATGCACAGGGTCGAAGTGGTAGTAGTCACCCGGCAAGGCGGTGACGTGCACCAGGCCTTCGACGTAGATGTCGGTCAGCTCGACGAACAGACCAAAACCGGTCACGGCGGTGATCACGCCCGGGAACGACTCACCCACACGGTCTTTCATGAACTCGCACTTGAGCCAGTTCACCACATCGCGTGTGGCTTCGTCGGCACGGCGCTCGCTCATGGAGCACTGCTCGCCCAGCTGTTCCAGGGCCGCTTCGTCGTACGGATAGATCCGTGCCTTCGGAATCGTCATGGCACCGGCGCGCTTGACGTGCGGGGTGTTCTGCTTGGAGTGGATCACGCTGCGGATTGCGCGGTGCGTGAGCAGGTCCGGGTAACGGCGAATCGGCGAAGTGAAGTGGGTGTACGCCTCGTAATTCAAGCCGAAGTGGCCTTGGTTGTCGGCGCTGTACACCGCCTGGCTCAAAGAACGCAGCATCACGGTCTGGATCACGTGGTAATCCGGACGGTCCTTGATGCTCGCGAGCAGTGCCTGGTAGTCCTTCGGCGTCGGGCCGTCCTTGCCTTTGTGCAGGGACAGACCGAGCTCGCCGAGAAACGCGCGCAACTTCTCCAGACGCTCCGGCGGCGGGCCGTCGTGCACCCGGTACAGGGCAGGAATCTCGTGCTTTTTCAGGAACTCGGCAGTGGCCACGTTGGCCGCCAGCATGCATTCCTCGATCAGCTTGTGAGCATCGTTACGCGTGGTCGGGGTGATCGCCGCGATCTTGCGCTCGGAGCCGAAGACAATTCGGGTTTCCTGGGTTTCAAAGTCGATCGCGCCACGTACATGACGAGCGCCCAGCAATACTTTGTACAGCGAATACAGCTGCTTGAGGTGCGGCACGACATGGCCGTACTCACCGCGCAGGGCTTTGGCTTCGCTGGTTTTCGGCTGTTCCAGGATGGTGCTGACCTTGTTGTAGGTCAGGCGCGCCTGGGAGTGGATCACCGCTTCGTAAAACTGGTAGTCGGTCATTTCGCCGGTTTTCGAGATAGTCATCTCGCACACCATGGCCAAACGGTCGACTTTCGGGTTCAGGGAGCACAGGCCGTTGGACAGCTGCTCAGGCAGCATCGGGATCACGCGCTCAGGGAAGTACACGGAGTTACCGCGCACCTGGGCTTCGTTATCCAGGGCCGAACCGATCTTCACATAGCTGGACACGTCGGCAATCGCGACGAACAACTTCCAGCCGCCGGAGAACAGGCGCAGTTTGCCAGGCTTGGCTTCGCAGTAAACCGCATCGTCGAAGTCGCGGGCATCTTCGCCGTCAATGGTGACGAACGGCAGATGGCGCAAGTCGATGCGTTTTTCTTTGTCTTTATCTTCCACTTCCGGCTTGAGCTTGGCGGCTTCTTTGAGCACAGCCTCAGGCCAGACGTGAGGGATATCGTAGGTGCGCAGCGCAACGTCGATTTCCATGCCCGGCGCCATGTAGTTGCCGACCACTTCAACGATATCGCCTTGCGGCTGGAAGCGCGCGGTTGGCCAGTGGGTGATTTTCACCTCCACGAACTGGCCGACCTTGGCGGCGCCGTTGCGGCCCGGGGTAATCAGCACTTCCTGCTGGACCTTCGGGTTATCTGGCACAACAAAGCCGATACCGCCTTCTTCGAAGTAGCGGCCGACGATGGACTCGTGGGCACGCGACACCACTTCGACGATCACGCCTTCACGGCGACCACGACGGTCCAGGCCGGAAACGCGCGCCAGGGCACGGTCGCCATCGAACACCAGGCGCATTTGTGCCGGGCTCATGAACAGATCGTCGCTGCCGTCATCCGGGATCAGGAAGCCGAAGCCATCACGATGGCCGGCGATGCGGCCAAGGATCAGGTCGAGCTTATCCACGGGCGCGTAAGTGCCACGGCGGGTGTAGATCAGTTGAGCATCGCGCTCCATGGCACGCAAACGGCGGCGCAGGGCTTCGAGCTGGTCTTCGGTGGTCAGACCGAATTCCTCAACCAACTGCTCGCGGCTAGCAGGCGAACCACGATCGGCGAGGTGCGCCAGGATCAGTTCGCGGCTAGGAATAGGGTTTTCATATTTTTCCGCTTCACGAGCGGCCTCGGGATCGAGGGACTGCCAATCGGCCATTAGAGAGTTTTCACCTTGTCTATATGCGGGTTAGTTTGGCATACGCGTATTGAAACGGGAAATTTCAGGCATCAACAAGCGTTTAAAAGGCTTTTGTCGCCCCCGGAACACACCTTGCACGACCATTGGCGAAATTTTCCAGGATTTTTTCATACCAGGGCTTTACAGCTCAAAATCGCCTCCGTATAGTGCGCGCCATCGACGACGGCAACGTTGTTGATGCTGCCCAGGTGGTGAAATTGGTAGACACGCCAGCTTCAGGTGCTGGTGATCGCAAGGTCGTGGAAGTTCGAGTCTTCTCCTGGGCACCAATTTCAAACTCAAGGTTATGCCTCGAGCCTCCAAAAACCCGCGAAAGCGGGTTTTTGCGTTTCAGGCCTTTGATTTTTAACAAGAATCCTGATTTATATTTTTGAATCAGGGGTTTACAGATCAAAAAGCCCTCCGTATAGTTCGCTCCATCAACGGCGCAAGCGTTGTTGATAATGCCCAGGTGGTGAAATTGGTAGACACGCCAGCTTCAGGTGCTGGTGATCGCAAGGTCGTGGAAGTTCGAGTCTTCTCCTGGGCACCAAATTCAGATAAAACCCGCGAAAGCGGGTTTTTTCGTTTCCGGGGCTTGAAAACATCCTCGGCGATTTCCCCTCTCGTGCGCACTTGAGAAGTTTTATCGTTTATCCTGCCCGTATAAATCGGCAACGATTTGTTGCATTTAAACGAGGAAAACTTCGGATGATGATTAGCAATACCCGTCTCAAGACATCCCTTCTGCGTGGCCTGACCCTCACTCTGCTCAGCCTGACCCTGCTCTCGCCCGCCGCCTATTCCGCCGACAAGGTGTCACTGACCCTGTACAACGGCCAACACAAAGAAGTCGGCGATGAACTCGCCAAGGCCTTCGAAGCCAAGACCGGCATTCACGTCAACGTGCGCAAAGGCAGCAGCAACCAGCTGGCCAGCCAAGTCGTCGAAGAAGGCGACCGCTCCCCCGCCGACGTGATCTACACCGAAGAATCGCCGCCGCTAAACAAGCTCGGTGAACAAGGCCTGCTGGCCAAGATCGATGCCAGCACCCTCGACGTATTGCCCAAGGATTATGTCGGCAGCAACGGCGACTGGATGGGCGTCACCGCACGCACGCGCGTTGTAGCGTTCAACCCCAAACTGATCGCCGAAAAAGACCTGCCCAAATCGGTACTGGATTTCGCCGGCCCCGAGTGGCAAGGCAAAGTCGGTTTCGTACCCACCAGCGGCGCGTTCCAGGAACAAGCCGTGGCAATCATCAAGCTGCACGGTCGCGAAGCCGCTGAAGAGTGGCTGACTGGCCTGCGCGCCTTCGGCAAGGTCTACAGCAACAACATGGTCGCCCTTAAGGCCGTGGAAAACGGCGAAGTGGCCACCGTGCTGGTGAACAACTACTACTGGTTTGCGCTCAAGAAAGAAAAAACCAACCTGGATTCGCAGCTGCATTACTTCACCAATGGCGATGCCGGCGGCCTGATCACCGTGTCTTCGGCTGCCGCGCTGAAATCCAGCAAGCACCCGAAAGAGGCCCAGCAATTACTCGCCTTCATGACCAGCGAAGAAGGCCAGCGTGTGATCACCAACACCTCGGCCGAATACCCGCTGCGCAAGGGCATGGAATCGAACCGTGGCCTCAAGCCTTTCAGCGAGCTGCAACCGCCGAAAGTCACCCCTGCGGACCTCGGCAACGCCGAAGAAGCCCTGGACCTGGAACGTGACGTTGGCTTGAACTGATGAACCCATCGCTCCCCGCCCCCGCCTTGCGCGGGGGTTTCAGCCCGCGACGCAAGCGCCCGTCAATCTGGCTGCTGATCCCCGTCCTATTCCTGGTTGGCCTGAGTCTGCTGCCGTTGGTGTATGTCGGGACCAAAGCCTGGCAGGCGGGCTGGGCGCAAGCGGTGCATCTGCTATGGCGGCCGTATGTATTCGGGCTGCTGCGCAACACCCTGGCGCTGATGATTGGCGTGACAGTGGCCTGCGGCGTGATCGGCCTGTCCCTGGCCTGGCTGCTGGAGCGCAGCAACCTGCCGGGTCGGCGTATCTGGGGCGTGATCCTGTGCCTGCCGTTTGCGGTGCCGGCGTTTGTCAGCAGCTTTACCTGGGTGTCGCTGAGCGCCAACTTCGAAGGGCTGGGCGGTGCGATCCTGGTGATGACCCTGTCCAAATACCCGCTGGTGTTTCTGCCGGTGGCGGCGACCCTGCGCAACCTCGACCCGTCCCTGGAAGAATCGGCCCGCACCTTGGGGCTGAATCGCTGGGGCGTATTTTTTCGCATCACACTGCCCTTGCTGTGGCCTTCGCTACTGGCCGGGGCACTGCTGATTGCCTTGCATATGCTGGTGGAGTTCGGTGCGCTGTCGATCATCGGCCTGCAGACCTTTACCACCGCGATCTACCAACAGTTCGAACTGGAATTCAGCAATGCCAATGCCGCGATGCTCTCGGCGGTGTTGCTGGTGATGTGCCTGACGCTGCTGTGGCTGGAGCTGCGCGTACGCGGCAAGGGCCGGCATGTGCGCATCGGCCAGGGCGCGGCGCGGCATGCCGAACAGGTTCAATTGGGCAAATGGGCGCCGCTCGGTCAACTCTATTGCCTGGCGCTGGCGATCATTGGCAGCGGCATTCCTTTGGGGATGCTCGGGTACTGGCTGGCGGTGGGTTCGTCGGCGGCATTTCCCGTGGCCGAAATTGGTGAAGCACTGTTGTCTTCGCTGGCACTGTCCTTAGGTGGCGCGGCGCTGTGCTTGGTGCTGGCAGTGCCGGTTGGGTTGCTGGTGGTGCGCTACAAAGGCCAACTGGCGATCTGGGCCGAGCGCCTGCCGTACCTGTTGCATGCCCTGCCCGGCCTGGTGATCGCACTGACGCTGGTGTATTTCGCCCTGCATTATGTGCCAGCGCTGTATCAGACGTCGGCACTGCTGCTGATCGCTTATGCGCTGTTGTTCCTGCCACTGGCCCAGGCGCCGATTCGTACGGCCTTGAACAAGGCGGCGCCGCAGCTGGAAGAGGCCGCGCGCACGTTGGGCGCATCGTCGTTCAGCGCATTTTGCCGGGTGACCTTACCGATTATCTTCCCAGCACTGGGCGCGGCGTTCGCCTTGGTGTTTCTGGATGCGATGAAGGAGTTGACGGCGACGTTGCTGCTCAGCCCGACCGGGCTGAATACCCTGGCAACCGCCGTTTGGGCGCATACCTCGAATGTGGAGTTTGCAGCGGCAGCGCCTTACGCGGCGCTGTTGATTCTGGTGTCGGGGTTGCCGGTGTATCTGCTTACGACTCGGATGTATCTGAGCCGCTGAGACCGCAATCGCAGGCAAGCCAGCTCCAACAGCTGGCAGAGTTCCAACGCTGGAATGCAGTTGAATGTGGGAGCTGGCTTGCCTGCGATTGCGCCGAAACAGGCGACGCTAAGCCCGAAACTGCCCCAGGCTCGCCTTCAACTGCGCCGCCAACCCATCCAGCACCTTGCCACTGGCCGTGGTTTCCACCACCGCCTGCGCAGCACGCTCGGCCTGGGCATGAATCACCTCGACCCGCCCACGCACCGCATGCGCGCCCTGGGCCTGATGCTCAGCCGCACGCGTCGCCAAGCCAATCGCTGCATGCACCTGCTCCACCGAAGCCTGCACCGTCTGCTGCAGGCGCACGCTGTCGCGCAGCACCAGCAAGCCTTCGCTCGCCTGACGACCCGCCTTGCCGATGGTTTCCACCGCCTCACGTGCGCCCTGCTGCAACGCCACGATATGCGCCTGGATATCACCCGTGGAACTCTGGGTTTTGCTGGCCAGGGCACGCACCTCGTCGGCCACTACCGCGAAGCCACGCCCGGTCTCACCGGCACGCGCGGCTTCAATCGCTGCGTTAAGTGCCAGCAAGTTGGTCTGCTCGGCAATGCCGTGAATCACCGTCAGCACCACTTCAATTTGTTCGCTTTGCTGAGCTAGGCGCTCAATAACCTGAGAACCTGCCTGCACCTGCCCCGCTAACGCTTCGATCAAGCTGCCGACCTCTGCTGAAGTGCGCGAGTTTTCATCCGTCGCCCGGCGGATTTCCACCACCTGTTGCAACGCCGCTTGCATCGCATGACTTTCAGCCTGGGCCTCGTCTGCCATTTGCGACAGCGCGCGCAAGCTCTCGGCCACTTCATCACGCTGCAAACCGGCCGCCTTGTCGGCACCGGCATTGCGCAAGGTCATGGCGCCGATTTCCACACCGGTACGCTGAGCCACATCCCCCGCCTCACGCACGATCGGCTGCAACTTATCCACAAAGCGATTGACCGCCGAAGCCATGTCGCCGATTTCATCCTTGCTGCTGATCTGCACGCGCTTGGTGAGGTCGCCCTCGCCCGCCGCCAAGTCATCCATGGCTGCGATCAGCAACTTCAGGCGATTGACCACACGCCGCCCCAGCACGATAGCGATCAGCAGCAATACGCCGAACCCCACCACTGCGAGCCCCATGCCGATGCGCCAGCGCAAAGTGCCTGCGGCATCTTGTACGGCACTGGTGGTGTTGGCGGTCATCTGGGTGGCGGTGGCTTGCGCCGATTGCAGGCGCGCGCCCATGGCGGCGGCGCTGTCTGCGGCAGCGCCCTTGAGGCTGTCGCCTACCAGTTGATCACTGCTGGCGATCAGCGCGGCAAAACGCTTGTCCAGCGCAGCCAGGTCCGCCTCTACCGCCGTGGTTGAGACACCCATGCGGACCTTGCCAATCTCTACGCCGTTGGGGCTGATGGACGCTTCGACGTAGAACACGGAAGGATCATTTTTCGCCGCATCCAAGACTTTGTCCAGGGCCCGGTCGCCCTGACCTTTGGCCAGCAATGCCTGGTTGATCGGGTTGTCACGGTTCAGATAACGGGTCAGATGCTCCCCGGCCGCATCGTCGTAGACCACGAATAACACGTTGGGATTGCGCTGGGCACGCCGGGCAAACTCCGACAGCGTCGGCACGTCGCTGTCCCACATGGCGCGCGGCGCCACCGAGGCCAGCAGTTGCGCCATGTCGTTGGCCGAGTCTTGCAGGTCTTTTTCCAGGGTCGCACGCAGTTGCTTCTGCTCCTCCTGCAGACGCGTGGAAAGCCCTGCGGTCAGACGCTGACGGGTACTGGAAGACAGGCTGTCCAGACTCGATGTGACTTCCTTGCCGGCTTGCGCCAGTTCACCGGAGAGTTTCTGGCTGTCGATACCCAGGCGATTGCCCAAATCAGCTTCCAATGCAGTGACCGTGCTCCTCGTCAGAGCGACAGCCACCAGCACTTGCACCAAAAGAGCGATACCTAGGGTAACGAACACCGGCCGCAACAGCCGGCTTTGTAACAATGAGAGAACGGCAGACACTGGGAATCCCTCCACCACGGGTGCCATTAATTTGATAGCACCGCGAAAGAAAGAACCATAGCAAGGGTCGTGCCGTTTGCCAGACAGATACGACAAAGGGCTCCCGAAGGAGCCCTTTGCTTTTTACATCAACAGCTTATTAAGCGAACGGGTGACGCAGAACGATGGTCTCGTTGCGGTCCGGGCCCGTCGAAATAATGTCGATTGGCGCGCCGATCAGCTCTTCAACGCGCTTGATGTAAGCACGGGCGTTGGCCGGCAGTTCTTCCAGGGTTTTGGCGCCCACGGTCGATTCGGTCCAGCCCGGCACTTCTTCGTACACAGGCTGCAGGCCCACGTAGCTGTCAGCGTCGGTCGGAGCAACGTCCTTACCGTCTGCATCTTTGTAGCCGACGCAGATGTTGATGGTTTCCAGACCGTCGAGTACGTCCAGCTTGGTCAGGCAGATGCCCGAGATGCTGTTCACATCGATAGCGCGACGCAAGATAACGGCATCGAACCAGCCGCAACGACGTGCACGGCCGGTGGTAGCGCCGAACTCGTGACCTTGCTTGGCCAGGTGTGCGCCGACTTCGTCGAACAGCTCAGTCGGGAACGGGCCCGAACCTACGCGCGTGGTGTAAGCCTTGGTGATGCCCAGGATGTAGTCCAGGAACATCGGGCCAACACCAGAACCGGTGGCTACGCCGCCAGCGGTGGTGTTGGAGCTGGTCACGTACGGGTAGGTACCGTGGTCGATGTCCAGCAACGAACCTTGGGCGCCTTCAAACATGATGTCTTTGCCGGCGCGACGCAGGTCGTGCAGCTCGGCCGTCACGTCCAGCATCAGCGGCTTGAGCAGCTCAGCGTATTCTTTGCACTCAGCCAGGGTCTTTTCAAACTCGATGGCTGGCTCTTTGTAGTAACCAACGAGCATGAAGTTGTGGTAATCCACCAGCTCACGCAGCTTGTCTTCAAAGCGCGGCATGTTGAGCAGGTCGCCCACACGCAGGCCACGACGTGCAACCTTGTCTTCGTACGCCGGGCCGATGCCGCGACCGGTAGTACCGATCTTCAGCTCGCCACGGGCCTTTTCACGGGCCTGGTCCAGCGCAACGTGGAAGGACAGGATCAGCGGGCAGGACGGGCTGATACGCAGGCGCTTGCGCACCGGTACGCCTTTTTCTTCCAGTTTGGTGATCTCACGCAGCAGAGCGTCAGGTGCAACCACCACGCCGTTGCCGATCAGGCACTGCACGCCTTCGCGCAGCACGCCCGACGGGATCAGGTGCAAGACGGTTTTTTCGCCATCGATGACCAGGGTGTGGCCAGCGTTGTGGCCACCTTGGTAGCGCACTACGGCGGCAGCATGTTCGGTCAGCAGATCAACGATCTTGCCTTTGCCCTCATCACCCCATTGGGTGCCCAGGACTACGACATTCTTACCCATAACACTTGTCCTCATTCGCGCAAACTTGGTGCCGGCGATGGCCGGCAGGAAAACTCAAGAAGCCAGTGGCGAAACTTGCCAAAGCCCGTTCTGCAGAATCAATTGCCGGTCGCAGTCCGCTTCACGGGCGGCGGCCAATGGCTGCCCAGGCAGAGCCTGGACGACACGCTGACCCTCACTGCGCAACTGGCAAACCTGCTGCCAGAGTGCTGCGTCCGTACTGTCGGGCATCCAGACGCCACCAGACGGCAGCTCGACCTCAGCACGCCCCAGGGTCACCAGGGTTTTCAAATCGGTGGAAAAGCCAGTCGCCGGACGCGCGCGACCGAAGTCGGCGCCGATATCGTCATAACGACCGCCTTGGGCAATGGCTTGGCCAACACCCGGTACAAATACGGCGAACACCACACCGGTGTGGTAGTGGTAGCCGCGCAACTCACCCAGGTCAAAATACAGCGGCAACTGCGGGAACCGTGCCGACAAACGCTCGGCAATCGCCAGCACGTCATCCAACGCCGCCAATACAGGCGCCGGCGCATTCGCCAGGCGCTCACGCGCAGCCACCAACACTTCAGGGCCGCCGCACAGGTTGACCAGTGCGCGCAGCATTTCGGCGAGGTCTGCCGGCACACCTTCGGTGAGGGCGATCACTTCATCGATAGCCTTGCGTTGCAGGGCATCAAATAACTGCTGCTCCACTTCACCGGACAAACCGGCCGCTCGCGCCAGGCCACGGTAGATACCGACGTGACCCAGGTCCATGTGCACATCCGGCACGTCAGCCAGTTGCAGCATGGCCAGCATCAAGCTGATCACTTCAACGTCGCTGCTCGGGCTGGCATCGCCGTACAACTCGGCGCCCAGCTGAATCGGGCTACGGGACGACGACAAGGCTCGCGGTTGCGCATGCAGCACGCTGCCGGCGTAGCACAGGCGGCTCGGGCCTTCGCGGCGCAAGGTGTGCGCATCGATGCGCGCCACTTGCGGCGTGATGTCAGCACGAAAGCCCATTTGCCGGCCCGATTGCGGGTCGATGACCTTGAAGGTGCGCAGATCCAGGTCCTGGCCCGCGCCGGTCAGCAGGGATTCCAGGTACTCGATATGGGGAGTCACGACAAACTCGTAACCCCAGCTCTGGAACAGATCCAACACCTGACGACGCGCTACTTCAATGCGCGCAGCTTCTGGTGGCAGTACTTCTTCGATGCCATCTGGCAGCAGCCAGCGGTCTACCGTTGCCATTACGCCATTCCCCTATGATCCGGGCGACCAGCCTTCGGCCGAGCCCTGAGTGAAGCAGAAAATGCCCGGCCCCTGCATAAACAACGCGCAAGAACGACGTGACGAATGGCCTGCAAACGGCCTCGTCGGGCACTTTCCTCGAAAAACCTGTCACGCCTGCCGAATCAAACATGCAGACGCAAAAAAGCCGGGAATTTCCCGGCTGCCGCATCATACACCCGTTTTCTGAAAGGATCACCCCGCCAGGCATTTTAGCCGCCCGACGGAGTGGGTCCTACAGAATCACCGGCTGGTTACTTGGACTTTTCCAGGTAGCGGAAGAAGTCGCTGCTTGGGTCCAGCACCATGACGTCGGTTTTGTTCGCGAAGCTTTCACGGTAGGCACGCAGGCTACGGTAGAACGCGTAGAACTCCTGGTCCTGGCCATAAGCCTTGGAGTAGATCGACGCCGCTTGAGCATCACCATCACCACGGGCCTCTTCAGACTCACGATAGGCTTCTGCCAGCAGTACACGGCGCTGACGGTCGGCATCCGCACGGATACCTTCAGCCAACTCGTTACCCTTGGCGCGATGCTCACGGGCTTCACGCTCACGCTCGGTGCTCATACGCTCGAACACGCTGCGGTTCACTTCCTTGGGCAGGTCGATCGCCTTGACCCGAACATCGACAACTTCGATGCCCAGCTCTTTTTCAGCCATGGTGTTCAACGAACGCGTGATGTCAGCCATCAGCGCATCACGCTCACCGGATACCACCTCGTGCAGGGTGCGTTTACCAAACTGGTCACGCAGGCCTGATTCCAGACGGCGCGACAAACGCTCGTCGGCAATCTGCTTGAGGCCGGAAGTCGCGGTGTAGAAGCGCTCGGCATCCTTGACGCGCCACTTGGCGTAGGCGTCAACCATCACGGCTTTCTTTTCCAGGGTCAGGAAGCGCTGTGTCGGTGCATCCAGGGTCATCAGGCGGCCATCGAACTTGCGCACCTGGTTCACGTAGGGGACTTTCACATGCAGGCCCGGCTGGACATCCGCCTGGACCACACGACCGAATTGCAGCAACACCGCGCGCTCGGTCTGAGCCACGATGTAGAAGCAGTTCCAGGCAGCGATGACCACGACGACGCCCACAATCAGGGCGGTCAGCGATTTATTGCTCATCAACGACTCTCCCTGGTACGTGTTTGCTGTTGCAGCAAGTCAGCGGCCGCACGGGCGCTCGCTTCGTTGGCAGCAGCCGTTGAACCGGAGGCCGGTGCGCTGGTGCTGCTACGACCACCTTCGATCATCTTGTCCAGCGGCAGGTACAGCAGGTTGTTCTGCCCACCTTTGCTGCCGGTCACGAGAACCTTGCTGGTGTTGCTGAAGACTTCCTGCATGGTGTCCAGGTACAGACGCTCACGCGTGACTTCCGGAGCCTTGCGGTACTCGGCAACCAGCTTGGTGAAGCGATCCGCCTCACCCTTGGCGCGGGAGACCACTTCATCGCGGTAACCGTTGGCATCCTCAAGGATACGCTGGGCCTGACCACGGGCTTCCGGCACAACACCGTTGGCGTAGGTTTCAGCCTGGTTGCGCGAACGCTGCTCGTCTTCACGGGCGCGGATCACGTCGTCAAAGGCTTCCTGCACTTCGCGCGGTGCGGCTGCGCTCTGTATGTTGACCTGAGTAACAGTGATACCGGTGCGATAGGTGTCTAGGAACCGTTGCAGACGTTCCTTGATCTCGCTGGCCATCAACTCACGACCTTCAGTCAGCACCTGGTCCATGGCGGTGGAACCCACCACGTGGCGCAGGGCACTTTCAGTCGCCTGCTGCAGACTGATTTCAGGTTGATCGACGTTCAGCACGAAATCCTGAAGATTGCTGATCTTGTACTGCACGGTCAGCGGCACTTCGACGATATTCTCGTCTTCGGTCAGCATCTGGCCCTGCTTGGTGTAGGCACGCTCACGCGTGACGTTCTCCATGTACTTTTTGTCGATCGGGGGGAAGTAGATGTTCAGACCCGGGCCGACAGTCTCGTAGTACTTGCCGAAGCGCAGCACTACGGCTTGCTCCTGCTCGTCGACTACGTAAACCGCGCTGTACAGCCACACGGCTGCGAGCACGACAAGACCCAGGCCCAGCAGGCCATAGCCACCGCCCTTGCTTGTGCGACCGCCGTCGTCACCACCACGTTTTTTCCCACCACCGAACAACCCATTCAGGCTTTCCTGCAGCTTTCGGAAGGCCTCGTCGAGATCTGGTGGCCCCTTGCGGTCGCCATTATTGCGGCGTTTACCACCCCAAGGATCCTGATTATTCGAGTTGCCACCCGGCTCATTCCAAGCCATAGCGCTCTCCATCTGATAAAGCAAAGACGCACCCACGGCGCGCCGACCAATGCTACAGAATGCCTGCTGCCGCGGCACAACCGCTTTAGGAGGCTTTTATTGCAAAGTGTGTTGCTCGATAAACTCCGTCGGCACCACACCTTCACGGCTAACCAGCCGATTCAGCTCCGAGCGCGGCAATCGAACGGTCAGCAAGCTGACACCTTCTTCGTCGTATTCTTCTTTCTGTACCGCGCCCAACTCAAAAAACTGTGCACGCAGTCGAGCAAAACGCTGAGGCAAGCGCAAGGTGCCGACAAACAAATCGCCGCCCAGCAACTCGGCAATGGCCTGTTCAAGCAACTCCAAACCACTGCCATCACGCGCCGACAGCCAAACCCGCTGGGGCTTGCCGTCTTCGTCGCGCTGGATTTGTGGCTCAACGCCTTCAAGCAAATCGAGTTTGTTATACACCTCAAGGATCGGCAAGTCCTGTGCACCAATCTCGCCCAGCACCACCATCACCTGTTCAATCTGCAACATGCGATCCGGTTCAGCCGCATCGATCACGTGCAACAGCAGGTCGGAGTTGCTCGACTCTTCGAGCGTAGACCGAAACGCCTCGACCAGCTTGTGAGGAAGGTGACGAATGAAACCCACGGTGTCGGCCAGGACAATCGGCCCCAGGTCGTCCAGTTCCAGACGGCGCAAGGTCGGGTCGAGGGTGGCGAACAGTTGGTCGGCCGCGTACACGTCCGATTTCGTCACGTTATTGAACAGCGTGGATTTGCCGGCGTTGGTATAGCCCACCAAAGACACGGTAGGGATATCCGCTCGCATACGGCCACGACGCGATTGTTCGCGCTGGCTGCGCACTTTTTCCAGGCGGCCCTTGATCTGGCGCAGGCGAACTCGCAACAGACGGCGGTCGGTTTCCAGCTGGGTTTCACCCGGACCGCGCATGCCTATACCGCCACCTTGGCGCTCAAGGTGAGTCCAGCCGCGAACCAGCCGGGTGCTCATGTGGTCAAGCTGAGCCAGTTCTACCTGGAGCTTGCCTTCATGGGTACGGGCGCGCTGGGCGAAAATATCGAGAATCAGACCGGTGCGGTCGATCACGCGACACTCGAAAACACGTTCGAGGTTACGTTCCTGACTGGGCGTGAGGGTGTGATTGAAGATCACCAGATCGGCTTCTTCAGCATGGACCAGGTCGCGCAGTTCCTCGACCTTGCCGCTGCCGATCAGGAATTTGGCGGTTGGCCGATGACGCGGCACGTTAAAAAACGCAACGGTCTCGGCGCCGGCCGAATTTGCCAACTCCTGAAACTCCTGCGGATCTTCGCGCGCCTCAGGGTCCTGTCCATCCAAGTGAACGAGGATTACTCGTTCACCACCACCGTGGCGCTCAAAGAACAAAGGAGACTCCTATCAGGCGTTACCTGGCTCAGCGTCACCCTGTTCGGCATCAGTTGCGCTAGGCAGACGGATAGGACGAACTGGAACTACTGTCGAGATAGCGTGCTTGTAAACCATCTGGCTGACGGTGTTTTTCAGCAGGATTACGAACTGGTCGAACGACTCGATCGTGCCTTGCAGCTTGATCCCGTTGACCAGGTAGATGGAAACCCCCACTTTCTCTTTACGTAAAGTATTCAAGTAAGGGTCTTGTAGCGAATGCCCTTTTGACATGTGCCGCACTCCTTTAAGGATCAATAATAAAATTCGGAAAATAGATAGCTTATGGCCGTCACACCCCCAAGGATAGACGGCAATTGCAAGGACTCAGCTCAATATGGAGACCGTTCCCAAGTATTTCAAGGCGCGTGACAGATTGTCGCTGTCCAGGCTGTCCAGCCAGTGCAAATCGCTCCAGCTGCGCAACCAGGTGAACTGGCGTTTCGCCAATTGGCGCGTGGCAATGATGCCGCGCTCCTGCATTTCGGCTGACGTCAGCTTGCCATCCAGATGATCCCAGACTTGGCGGTAGCCAACAGCACGTATCGAAGGCAACCCAGCGTGCAGGTCTCCTCGTGAACGCAGTGCTACGACCTCATCCACAAACCCCTGTTCCAACATAATTGTGAATCTTTGTGCAATTCGTTCATGCAGCACCTGACGATTTGCCGGAGCGATGGCCAGATTCGCCACAGTATAGGGCAATTGTGCCTGTCCAGACGCGCCTGCATCAGCACTTTGCGCAGTTTGTTTCAGCCGGTGTTCAGTCATGGTCTGCCCGCTGACCCGCCAAACTTCCAGAGCGCGCGTGAGGCGCTGAGGGTCATTGGGGTGAATGCGCGCGGCAGACACCGGGTCAATCGCCGCCAACTGGTCGTGCAGGGCTTGCCAGCCAAGGCGTACAGCCTCTTCTTCAAGTTCGGCGCGCACCTGGGCGTCGGCCGGCGGCATATCCGCCAAGCCTTCCTGCAGAGCCTTGTAGTAGAGCATCGTACCGCCCACCAGCAGCGGAATATTACCCCGTGCGGTGATCTCGGCCATGGCGGCCAGTGCGTCAGTGCGAAAATCCGCTGCGGAATAGCTCTGCGCCGGGTCGATAATGTCGATCAGTTTATGCGGATACTCGGCCAGCAGCGCTTTTGAAGGCTTGGCGGTGCCGATGTCCATGTCCCGGTAAACCAGGGCAGAGTCGACACTGATCAGCTCGCACGGCAACACCTTGGTCAGCTCGATGGCCAGGTCGGTCTTGCCGGCGGCCGTGGGGCCCATCAGGAAGATCGCGGGGGGCAAGGCACTCATCAACGGCCGCGCAAGAACAGTTTGTCCAGATCGTCCAGGCCCATTTGGGTCCAAGTCGGTCGGCCATGGTTGCATTGCCCGCTGCGCTCAGTGTTTTCCATGTCGCGCAGCAAGCCGTTCATTTCCGGCAAGGCCAGGCGGCGGTTGGCGCGAATGGCACCGTGGCAGGCCATGGTGCCGAGCAGCTCGTTGATGTGCGCCTGGATACGGTCACTGGTGCCGTATTCCATCAGGTCCGCCAGCACGTCGGCGACCAATCGGTTGGCTTCGGCTTGCTTGAGCAGCGCGGGAATCTGGCGGATTGCCAGAGTTTCCGGGCCCAGGCGCTGCAGTTCAAAGCCGAGCTTCTGGAACACGCTGTGGTGCTCCTCTGCGCAATCGGCTTCACGCTGGCTGACGGCCAGGGATTCCGGCACCAACAGCGGCTGGCCGCTGAGGCCTTCGCTGGCCATGGCGATCTTCAGGCGCTCGTACATGATGCGCTCATGGGCGGCGTGCATGTCCACCAGCACCAGGCCATGGGCGTTTTCCGCCAGGATGTAGATGCCCTTGAGCTGTGCCAACGCATAGCCCAGCGGCGGGATATCCCCACCGCCCTCCGGCAACGCGACAGCGCCGGGCTCGGCACCCGGCAGCGGCGCGAAAAACTCGCGATAGGCCGCCTGGGCTTCGGCCACCGGCACCGCCGATTGCGGACGCGGCGTGTATTGATACTGGTAACCCGCACCCGACCCGGAACCCGGCGCCGTATAAGCAGGCTGAGGCTGCGGCGATTGCAGCAAATTGGCCGCCAGGCTCATTTCGCCTTGCGGGCCAAACTCACCGGCCTCCGGGCCACTCGGCCGCACCACCGCCGTCACGATCGGCGCCGACAGCTGATCATCCGGGCGCACATCGCCGAGAGCACGGTGCAAGGTGCCATAAAGGAAGTCATGCACCATACGCCCGTCACGGAAGCGCACTTCGTGCTTGGTCGGGTGCACGTTGACGTCAACCACCGATGGGTCGACCTCAAAAAACAGTACAAAAGTCGGATGCCGCCCGTTGAACAACACATCGCGGTAAGCCTGGCGCACCGCGTGGGCCACCAGTTTGTCGCGCACCGCGCGGCCATTCACAAAGAAGTACTGCAAATCTGCCTGGCTACGGGAGAAGGTCGGCAACCCGACCCAACCCCACAGACGCAGGCCGTTGCGCTCGATTTCAATCGGCAACGCCTGCTCCAGGAACCCAGCGCCACAGATGGCCGATACACGTCGAGCACGCGCGGCGTCGTCATGGGCTTCATGCAGGCTGAGGATGGTCTTGCCGTTGTGACGCAGGTGAAACGCCACGTCAAAGCGCGCCAAGGCCAGGCGTTTGATGACTTCTTGCAAGTGATCGAATTCGGTTTTTTCGGCCTTGAGGAATTTACGCCGCGCCGGGGTATTGAAGAACAGGTCGCGCACTTCCACCGACGTGCCCACCGGGTGCGCAGCCGGCTGAACCCGAGGCGCCATGTCGCGGCCTTCGGTTTCCACTTGCCAGGCTTGCTCGGCGCTGCGGGTGCGCGAGGTCAGGGTCAGGCGCGCCACCGAGCTGATAGACGCCAGGGCCTCACCGCGAAAGCCCAGGCTCATCACCCGTTCAAGGTCTTCCAGGTCACGAATCTTGCTGGTGGCATGACGCGCCAGGGCCAGCGGCAGGTCATCGGAGGAGATGCCGCTGCCGTCATCGCGCACGCGCAGCAGCTTGACGCCGCCCTGCTCCACGTCGACATCAATGCGCTTGGCGCCGGAGTCGATGCTGTTTTCCAGCAGCTCCTTGATCACCGACGCCGGGCGCTCAACTACTTCGCCCGCGGCAATCTGGTTGGCGAGGCGTGGGCTGAGCAGTTCGATGCGCGAACCGCTGTTGAGGACAGATTCGCTCATTACTGCGCCGCCAATTCGGTGCCAGGGATGGTCAACACCTGGCCAACTTTCAATTCATCGGTTTTCAGGTTGTTGGCGCTGCGCAAGGTAGCGGCCGACACCTGGAAACGCACGGCCAGCATGGCCAGGGTGTCGCCGGGCTGCACGCGATGGTCACGTGGGCCCTGAGCGATTTTCCCAGAGTCACGCAGCCAGGCGATGTAAGTGCCCGGCGGTGGGTTCTGCTGGAAGAACTGGCGAATACCGGCACTGATCGAACGCGCCAGCGCCTGCTGGTGGCTGGCGCTGGCCAGCTTCGAGGCTTCGTTGGCGTTGGAGATAAACCCGGTTTCCACCAGGATCGATGGGATGTCCGGCGACTTCAACACCATGAACCCGGCCTGTTCCACACGTTGCTTATGCAAGGAAGTGACGCGGCCGATATTGCTCAAGACCTTCTGGCCCACGTTCAGGCTGGAGGTCAACGACGCCGTCATCGACAGATCGAGCAGCACGCCGGCGAGCATTTTGTCTTTGTCATCGAGGGACACGTTGCCGGCCCCGCCGATCAAGTCGGAACGGTTTTCGCTGTCGGCCAGCCAACGCGCGGTCTCGGACGTGGCGCCGCGATCGGACAGGGCAAACACCGAGGCGCCGAAGGCGGCGGTAGACGGTGCGGCGTCGGCGTGGATCGACACGAACAGGTCGGCGCCCTTCTTACGCGCGATTTCGGTACGGCCGCGCAACGGGATGAAATAGTCGCCAGTACGGGTCAGCTCGGCGCGATAGCCTTTCATGCCATTGACCTGACGCTGCAGTTCACGGGCGATAGCCAGTACCACGTCTTTCTCATGCTGGCCGCGCGAGCCGGAGGCGCCCGGGTCTTCACCGCCGTGGCCGGCGTCGATCACCACGATAATGTCGCGCTTGCCCGCAGGCGCCGGTGGTGGCGGCGGCAGCTTGACCTGTGGCTGCGCCGGGCTGACTGGCACGGCCGGCACAGTGGCCACACTTGGCGTCGGCGCAGGCGGCGGCGCGGCATCGGCGGCATTGTCGAACAGGTCGACCACCAACCGGTTGCCGTATTGGGCGTTCGGGGGAAGCACAAAACTTTTCGGGGTTACGACCTTTTTCAGGTCGATCACCACACGCAGGTCGGTCGGCGTGCGCTGGGCGGAGCGCATCGCAGTAATCGGCGTGTTGGCGGTGGAGACTTTCAGCGGCGCGGCCAGGGTCGCACCGTTGATGTCGATCACCAGGCGATCAGGCGCCGTCAGGGTAAAGACGCTGTGCTGGACCGGGCCAGACAGGTCGAACACCAGTCGCGTGTTATCCGGCGCGCGCCACAGGCGAACACTTTTCACCTGTGAAGCAGCCAGAGCATTGAAAGTCATTGCCGCAAGCAACACCCCTACGACAGCAACCATCGCGCGAAAGCGCATACCTAACCCCACCAATTTTATTTGAATTCCAGTGCCAGAGCGGCGCACCACGACTGGCCTCGCGCACTCTGGGGCAACAACTTCAGCTGACGTCCGTGATCACGCGGCGTAATGGTAATGGTCAGGTCCGGCTTTGGCAAAAAGCCTGTGCCTTTATCTGGCCATTCAATCAGGCACAGCGCGTCTTCGTCGAAATAATCACGGATGCCCATGTACTCCAGCTCTTCGGGGTCTACCAGGCGATAGAGGTCGAAGTGAAAGGCGCGAATCTCGCCAATCTCGTAGGGTTCGACCAAGGTGAACGTCGGGCTTTTGACCGCGCCCGTATGGCCCAACCCGCGAATAATCCCGCGCGACAGCGTGGTCTTGCCCGCCCCAAGGTCGCCCTCAAGAAAGATCAGCCCTGCACCGGCCGCAACCTGGGCGATGCGATGACCCAACGCGACTGTCGCGTCTTCATCGGCCAGAAAAAGAGTTACTTCAGACACGGCGACTGTTCCTCCAGCAATTGACGAATGGCAGGTATCAGGTCGCTGGCAGCCAGGCCGCGACCAAAGGTGCCTTGGCGATCCCCGGCCGTGGCGTGCAACCACACGGCCAGGCAGCTTGCCTCATAGGCTGGCATGCCCTGGGCCAGCAACGCGCCCACCAGACCGCTCAATACATCACCCAACCCTGCCGTGGCCATCGCCGGGTGGCCCTGGTCACAGCGTGAAATACGACCGTCCGGGCTGGCAATCAAACTGCCAGCCCCCTTGAGAATAGCCACTGCATTGAATTTCTGGCTCAACGCGCGCGCAACCTTAGAGCGATCGGCCTGAACCTCGGCTGTCGAGATCCCCATCAAACGCGCAGTTTCACCCGGATGTGGCGTGATCACCGAGTTCGCCGGCAGGCTCACGCTGCCGATAGACAATTGATTCAAGGCATCGGCGTCCCAGACCTGCGGCTGCTTGGCATTGGCGGCAACGGACAACAGGCTTTTGCCCCAGGAAGCCTCTCCAAGGCCCGGGCCGATGACGATGACCGAGATTTTTTCCAGCAACCCCATCAACTGGTTGGCCGAACTCACGCCAACGGTCATGACTTCCGGCAAGCGCGCCAGCGCGGCGGGGATGTGTTCGGGGCGGGTCGCCAGCGAGACCATGCCCGCGCCACTGCGCAAGGCACTTTCTGCGCTCAATAGCGCGGCGCCGCCAAAGCCGCGGTCGCCGCCGATGACCAAGAGGTGGCCGAATTGGCCTTTATGGGCCTCCGGGGAACGTGCAGCCAGTTGCGGCAAATGGCCGTGCAACAGGGGCTGTACGTCGGTTATTGCGTGTTTTGTCTGCGGCATGCGTCTTCAAGCTCCGATGTCTGGCAGAATTATACCTATCTAACCTGCGGTTTCCCTTGTCTCATGCCTGCCATCACCACCGATCTGCCCGCCCTCGCCCAATCGATCAAAGACTGGGGCCGTGAGCTGGGCTTTCAACAAGTCGGCATCAGCGGCCTGGACCTGGCCGAGCATGAACAGCACCTGCAACGCTGGCTCGACGCGGGCTACCACGGCGAGATGGACTACATGGCCGCCCATGGCAGCAAACGCTCGCACCCCGATGAGCTGGTGCCCGGCACTTTGCGCGTGGTGTCGCTGCGCATGGATTATCTGCCAGGCGACACCCAAATGGCGCAGCTGCTGGCCAAGCCAGAAAAAGCCTACATTTCCCGATACGCCCTAGGCCGCGATTACCACAAGCTGATCCGCAAACGCGTGCAGCAACTGGCTGACCGTATCCAGGCGCAAATCGGCCCGTTCGGCTTTCGCGCGTTTGTTGACAGCGCGCCGGTGCTCGAAAAAGCCATCGCCGAACAAGCGGGCCTCGGCTGGATCGGCAAAAACACCCTGGTGCTCAATCGCAAGGCCGGCAGCTATTTCTTCTTGAGCGAGCTGTTTGTCGATTTGCCGCTGCCGGTAGACCCACCCCACTCCACCGAACATTGCGGCCGCTGCACGGCGTGCCTGGACATCTGCCCTACCAATGCCTTCGTCGGCCCCTATGTACTGGACGCGCGACGCTGCATTTCCTACCTCACTATCGAACTCAAGAGCGCAATCCCGGAAGACTTGCGCCCACTGATCGGCAATCGCGTGTTCGGTTGCGATGACTGTCAGATCGTTTGCCCGTGGAATCGTTTCGCTCGCCCGACCGCCGAAAGCGATTTCAAGCCGCGGCACAATCTGGATAACGCCGAGCTGGCCGAACTGTTTATGTGGGACGAGGACAAATTCCTCAGCAGCACTGAAGGTTCGCCGCTACGCCGCGCCGGTTACGAGCGTTGGCTGCGCAACCTGGCCGTGGGCCTGGGCAATGCGCCCTCGAGCATTCCAGTACTGGAGGCCTTGAAGGCGCGCCGGGATTACCCCTCGGAGCTGGTGCGCGAACACGTGGAGTGGGCGCTCAACCAACACGCTACGCGCTAGTGCACGTCGTCGTTGTAGACGAACTTGGGCATTTCCCAGTGAAAACGAATCGCCAGCAGGCGCAATAGAAAGCCGCTGAACAGGGTCAGCAGAATCGCCTGCTCGCTGGGCAGTTCCAGATAAAGGCAGAGCATGTAGAACCAGGCGGCCAGGAACGACACGCTGGCGTACAGCTCCCGACGGAAGATCAGCGGAATGTCGTTACAGAAGATATCCCGCAGGATGCCGCCGAACACCCCGGTGATTACGCCGCTGACCGACGCCACCAACATACCGTGGCCCATTTCCAGGGCGGTCATGCAGCCGATCAGGGTGAACGCCACCAGCCCCACGGCATCCAGCGCCAGGAACAGCGAACGCAGGTGACGCATCAGCGGCGCGATAAAGATCGTCACCAAGGCAGCGATGGAAGTCAGCACCAGGTATTCCGGGTGTTTGACCCACGTCAGCGGGTAATGCCCCAACAGCACGTCGCGCACCGAGCCGCCGCCCAGGGCGGTGACGCAGGCGATCAGCACCACGCCAAACCAATCCATGCCGCGCCGCCCGGCAGACAGCGCGCCGGTCATCGCTTCGGCGGTGATGGCGATGAGGTAGAGC
The DNA here is from genome assembly GCF_022648765.1 of Pseudomonas sp. ArH3a. Lineage (NCBI taxonomy): Bacteria > Pseudomonadati > Pseudomonadota > Gammaproteobacteria > Pseudomonadales > Pseudomonadaceae > Pseudomonas > Pseudomonas sp. ArH3a. Next base: position 862,582 of record NZ_CP080330.1, on the reverse strand, counting down.
ATCAACAGCATGATGGCGATCCTTGCAAAGAGGCGCGCAGTCTAATCATTTGGTGATGGCACCAAAAGGGGGCGCTTGGCGAAAGACCGAGGCGCGCCCTTCGCGAGCAAGCGCGCTCCCACATTTGACCGAGCTCCACCTTTGGAATGCAGTCGAATGTGGGAGCGGGCTTGCTCGCGAAGGCGCCAGGCCTGGCACTACATCTTCAAGCCTTGATGAAATGCTTACGGTAATGCTGCAGCTCAGCGATCGATTCGCGAATGTCATCCAACGCCAAATGCGTGCTGCCTTTATGGAAGCTATCTTTAACTTCCGGCGCCCAGCGCGCGGCCAGTTCTTTCAAGGTGGACACATCCAGGTTGCGATAATGGAAGTAGCTTTCCAGCCCTTTCATATGCGTATAAAGGAAGCGGCGGTCCTGGCAGATGCTGTTGCCACAGATCGGCGACTTGCCCTTGGGCACCCACTTCTCCAGGAAAGCGATGGTTTGAGCCTCAGCTTCAGCCATGCTGATACGGCTGTCACGCACGCGCTGTGTCAGCCCGGAGTTGCCGTGGGTGCGGGTGTTCCACTCGTCCATGGTGGCGAGCACGGCGTCGCTGTGGTGAATGGCGATCACCGGACCTTCGGCCAAGGTGTTGAGGTTGCTGTCGGTGACAATCGTCGCCATCTCGATGATGACGTCAGTGTCGGGGTTCAGACCGGTCATTTCCAGATCGATCCAAATCAGGTTCTGTGGGTTTTGCATGGCTTGATTCTCTTTGCACCTTGGCGTAGCTGCGCAGTTTAGCAGGCGGGGCCGTGCTAGACTCGCGACCGTTTTACCTAACCTTTGTATTATCGACACGGAACACCAATGGCCAAACGCCAGCTCAATCGTCGCCAAAACTGGCGCATCGAAAAGATTCAAGGTGAACGCGCCGCTCGCGCCGCCAAACGTGAATCCTCCGCCGTGGAAGCGCTCGAGGGCGGCGACCTAGGCCCTGAACAAACGGGCTTGGTGATCGCGCACTTTGGTGTGCAGGTCGAAGTCGAGGCGCTCGAAGGCGAACTCGCAGGCTCTGTTTCCCGTTGCCACTTGCGCGCCAACCTGCCTGCGCTGGTGACCGGCGACAAGGTTGTGTGGCGTGCCGGCAACCAGGGTATCGGCGTGATCGTCGCCCAGTTGCCACGCACCACCGAACTACGCCGCCCCGACAGCCGTGGCCAGCTCAAGCCGGTGGCCGCTAACGTCGACATGATCGTGATCGTGTTCGCGCCGCTGCCCGAGCCGCATGCCAACCTGATCGACCGCTATCTGGTCGCAGCCGAGCATGCCGGTATTCGCCCGCTGTTGCTGCTGAACAAATTCGACCTGATCGACGAGCAGAACGCCCCGGCGCTCAACGCGTTGCTGGCGGTCTACCGCACCCTGGGTTACCCGGTGCTGGAAGTCTCGGCGCATCACGGCAACGGCATGGAACAGCTGCAACAGCAGTTGGACGGGCGTATCAGCGTGTTCGTCGGCCAGTCGGGCGTGGGCAAGTCCTCGCTGGTCAACAGCCTGCTACCGGAAGTCGACACCCGCGTCGGCCCACTCTCAGAGCTGTCTGGCCAGGGCACTCACACCACCACCACCGCGCGGTTGTTCCACTTCCCCGGCGGCGGTGAGCTGATCGACTCCCCAGGCATCCGCGAATTCGGCCTCGGCCACGTCAGCCGCAGCGATGTGGAAGCGGGCTTCATCGAGTTCAACGACTTGATCGGTACCTGCCGCTTCCGCGACTGCAAACACGACCGCGAGCCGGGCTGTGCGTTGCTCAAGGCCTTGGAAGACGGCCGCGTGCAGCAGCAGCGGATGAACAGCTATCGGTCGATTATTGCGAGCTTGCCTGAGAGCAGTTACTAAACCGCACTGACAAAAAGGCCGCGATCATCGCGGCCTTTTTGCATGTGGATTACGACCCGGTCGCCGGCGCAGGCGCCGTCGGGTCTTTCACCCCGCCATCATCAAACAGGTTCAGCTTCTGGCGCAGCTCATGCGCCGGCAACGGCTCCTGCCCCGGCGGAATGGCGTTCGGGTCGGCCGGCACTTCGCCTGGCGCACCTTCGCCTTGGGTCGGTACCGGCGGCGCTGCGCCTTGATCGCCTTCAATCGCGCGCTGGGCCTTTTTGGTCAGCACGACGATATCAATCCGACGGTTGATCGGGTTGAACGGGTCTTTAGGATCAAACAGCTGCGAGGAAGCAAAACCCACCACGCGCGCCACTTGCGGGTCGGGATAGCTGCCTGCCACCAGCGCACGGCGCGCGGCGTTCGCGCGGTTGGCCGAGAGTTCCCAGTTGCCGAAGTCGCCCTGGCCCGAATACGGCTTGGCGTCGGTGTGACCGCTGATGCTGATCTTGTTCGGCACCGCCTTGATGGTGTCGGCCATGGCCAGCAAGATGTCTTCAAAGTAGGGCTTCAGGCGCGCGCTGCCGGAGTCGAACATCGGCCGGTTGGCAGCGTCGGTGATCTGGATGCGCAGACCTTCAGGCGTGATTTCGAAGGAAATCTGGTCCTTGAATTTCAGTAGCTGCGGGTTCTCTTCAACCTTGGTCTGCAGTTCCTGCAGCAACAACTCGAGGCGCTCTTTCTCGACCTGATCGGCCATGCTCTCGACAGTTTCGCGCTCAATCGGGATGTTTTCCTGCGGCGATTCGGTCTTGACCTCGGGGTTGATGGTGCGCTCAGGCGCCAACTGCGGCGAGCCGCCCAGGTCGATCACAAACGGCGTACCGCTTTCCGAGAAGCCAATCGGGTCTTTGAAATAACCGGCGATGGCGATTTTCTGTTCGGGCGTGGCGGTCGACATCAGCCACAGCACCAGGAAGAACGCCATCATCGCCGTCGCAAAGTCGGCGAAGGCGATTTTCCAGGCACCACCATGGTGCCCCGCAGCGAAGCGCTTGACGCGCTTGATGATTATCGGCTGGTTGTTTTCCATGGTTTAGCGACCGCGAACCGCTTGTTCCAGCTCGGAAAAACTTGGGCGATGTTTCGGGTACAGCACCTTGCGCCCGAACTCCACCGCCAGCGATGGCGGCATACCGGACGCCGAAGCCACCAGGCACGCCTTAATCGCTTCGTAGAGGTTGACCTCTTCCTTGGCATCGTGGGCCAGGCAGGTAGCGAGTGGGCCGAAGAAGCCATAGGCCGCAAGAATACCGAAGAAGGTACCCACGAGGGCCGCACCCACGTGCATACCAATGGCCTTCTGGTCGCCTTCGCCCAGGGACGCCATGGTCACCACAATACCGAGTACCGCCGCGACGATACCAAAGCCGGGCATGGCGTCGGCAACGCCGGTCACGGCATGCGAAGGGTGCTCCAACTCTTCTTTAAGGCTGAACAGCTCCATGTCGAACAAGCCTTCGAGCTCGTGCGGCGCCATGTTGCCGGAGGACATGATGCGCAGGTAATCACAAATGTAGGCGGTCATGCGCTCATCTTTGAGCACGGCCGGGTACTTGGCGAAAATCGGGCTAGCCGCGGCGTCTTCGATGTCGCCTTCGATGGCCATCATGCCTTCACGGCGGCTCTTGTTGAGGATCTCGTAGACCAGGCCCAGAACCTCCAAGTAGAAGGTGTGGGAGAAGCGCGAACTGAACATCCCCAGCGACTTTTTGATCACATGCATGGTCATGTAACCCGGGTTGGCCTGCAAGAATGCACCTAAGGCCGCACCGCCGATAATCATCACTTCGAAGGGCTGGATCAACGCAGCGATTTTACCGTGGGAAAGGACGTACCCACCGAGCACGCTTGCGAAGACGACGATGATGCCGATAATTTTAGCCATAGGGGATTGGTACTTGCGCCGTCGGGTTCATGGACATATTGGGTGCAGCCGAAAACTCTTGTTCTACTTATCGGCAAAACTGCGCCAGACTATAGCCCGTTAAGGCGAAAAGCCAATTCGGCCCGTTCCGGGCATGTAGAACGCAAGTGATGATCGCGCCCCACTCATGGCTAATGAAACGACAGTACCCACTGCAAAACCCACCACACTCGCCGCTTGGATCAAGCGCCTGGACGACGTGCTGCTGCCTGTTCCCCAAGCCAGTCACGAGCGTGTGTGCAAAGCCATTCGCGATAGCCGCAGCTCATTGCGAGATATTGCCGAGCTGATGCAACACAGCCCCGCGCTCGTGCTCAGCGTGATACGCGAGGCCAATAGCCAGGCCCACGGCAGCCTGTCGGGGCCGGCGGAAAACCTCGAAGTGGCACTCAACCGCCTGGGCCTTAAACGCGCCGAGGAATTGTTGGCGCGCCTGCCTTCGGTGCCGGAAAAAGACATCCCCGTGGCCCTTCGCCAACTGCTGCTGGTGAGCCAACACGCGTCCCAGCAGGCCAACGGTTTGTTCGCCAGCCGCCTGGCGCGGCTATGGCAAGACATTCATTGGGGCAGCCTGCTGTTTCTGTCGCCGCTGTGGCCGATGGCCGTCGCCTACCCCAAGCTCCTGGAAGAATGGGAACTGCGCGTTATCCACAAAGGCCAGTCGGCGCGCAAAGTCGAGCAGGAATTGTTTGGCGTGCTCCTGCTGGACGTGTGCCTCGGCTTGACCGAGGCCTGGCACCTGCCGATCTGGGTCTCCCAAGGCTACAACTTGCTGCTCACCGAGCAACGCTTGCTGGTCAAGACGCTGCACATCGCCCGCGAAGACGACGCCCTGCGCCACCAGCAATTGCTCGATGCCGCCCCCAACCTGCGCCGCTGGCTGAACCAGCCGGCCAACACCGTGCTACTGGCCAACGGCCTGGCGATGTCGGCACAGGAATCCTGGACCTGCCCGCACACCGAGCGCTGGCAATACCTCACCGCGCTGTACCTGCAAGAACCGTTGAGCGACGTGCAGCAACAGGTTCACCAGCAAGCGGTGACCAGCGCACGCACCACCTTGATGCCGGACCTCTGGCACCCGGCGTTATCGCTGATCTGGCCGTGGCATGTGCAGAAAGTCCATCGCGGCCTGTTGCCGGCGCCGCCGCCCACTGCCGAATCATTGGCCGTGTGGCGCAATCGCTGCACTGAGCTACTGGTAGAACCGAGCCGTTTTGCCAATGCCATGCACCTGACCACCTGCGCCAAGGAAGCCTTGGTCGCCAGTGGCATGCAGCGAGTGTTGCTGTTTATGGCCGACCGCACCCTGAGCACCTTGCGTGCGCATCAAGCAGACGGTTTGCCTAAGGACGCCGCCAACCTGAGCCTGGACGTGGTCAACAGCACGCTGCTGCAGCGCCTGCTGGAAAAGTCCGCCCAGGTGCGCCTCACGCCAGACAATCACGCGCAGTTCTCGGCACTGCTGCCGCCGACCCTGCGCCGCCTGTTCACCGGCGAACACCTGTTGCTACGCTCCTTGAGTTGCAACGGCAAGGTGGTGATGCTGATGGTCGCCGACCAGGGCGGCGGGCCGTTCTCGGAAACCACCGTGCAAGCCTTCGGCAAAACCGCTCAATGCATCGAGAAAGCCCTGCACTGCTTTACCAACCGCAGCGCTTGATGCTTGCGCTACAATCGCCCTCTTTTATCGCCAACATTTGTGCCCAGGAGACCTCACATGCCTGACTTCTCTGGCTTGCCGCTGGTGATCGAGTCCAGCGACCTGCTCGGTCAACTGGATGCCGAACACCTGATTCTGGTGGACCTCACCAGTGCCGCCCGCTACGCCGAAGGGCATATCCCCGGCGCGCATTTCGTTGACCCCAAGCGCACCCAACTCGGCCAGGCGCCCGCGCCCGGCCTGCTGCCGCACAAGGCCGAGCTGGAAAAACTCTTCGGCGAACTGGGCCACACCCCAGATGCCACCTACGTGGTCTACGACGACGAGGGCGGCGGCTGGGCCGGGCGCTTCATCTGGATGCTCGACGTGATCGGCCACCAGAAATACCACTACCTGGACGGCGGCCTGCTGGCCTGGCTGGACGGTAAACACCCCGTGTCCACCGAGGTGCCCGCCCCGGTCGGCGGCCCAGTCAGCCTGACCTTGCACGATGGCCCCACCGCCACGCGCGAGTACTTGCAAAGTCGACTCGGCGAGGCCGACCTGGGCATCTGGGATGCACGCGGCCCGTTGGAATATTCCGGCGAGAAGGTCCTCGCGGCCAAGGGTGGTCACATCCCTGGCGCTGTGAACTTCGAATGGACCGCCGGCATGGACAAGGCACGCAACCTGCGTATCCGCCGCGACATGCCACAGATCCTCGAAGACCTCGGCCTGACCAAAGATAAAGAAATCATCACCCACTGCCAGACCCACCACCGCTCTGGCTTCACCTACCTGGTGGCCAAGGCGCTCGGTTATCCGCGAGTCAAAGGTTATGCCGGTTCCTGGGGCGAATGGGGCAACCACCCCGACACCCCCGTTGAGATTTAAGGTTTAAGGACAGTTAATGAAAAAGCAGTTGTTTATCCTCAGCCAGTACTTGCTGCCGCACCACTTGCTCTCGCGTCTGGCCGGCTGCATTGCCGAGTGCCGCGTACGCTGGTTCAAGAATGCCTTCACCGCCTGGTTCGCCAAGCGCTACCAAGTGGACATGTCCCAAGCCCTGGTTGAAGACCTGACCGCCTACGAGCACTTCAACGCCTTCTTCACCCGCGCCTTGAAAGACGGTGCGCGCCCGCTGGATCAGACCCCAGGCGCGGTCTTGAGCCCGGCCGACGGTGCTGTCAGCCAGCTCGGCCCGATTGAACACGGCCGGGTGTTCCAGGCCAAGGGCCACAGCTTCAGCGTGCTGGAACTGCTGGGCGGCGATGCAGCGTTGGCGGCCCCCTTCATGGGCGGTGATTTCGCCACCGTCTACCTGTCGCCGAAGGACTACCACCGCGTGCACATGCCATTGGCCGGTACGCTGCGTGAAATGGTCTACGTGCCGGGTCGGATTTTCTCGGTAAACCAGACCACCGCTGAAAACGTGCCTGAGCTGTTTGCACGTAACGAGCGTGTTGTCTGCCTGTTCGACACCGAACGCGGCCCGATGGCGGTGGTGTTGGTGGGTGCGATGATCGTCGCGTCGATTGAAACCGTGTGGGCCGGGCTGGTCACTCCGCCCAAGCGCGAGCTGAAAACCTTCCGCTACGACGAAGCCGCGCGCGCGCCGATTCACTTGGAGAAGGGTGCTGAACTGGGCCGCTTCAAGCTGGGTTCGACGGCAATTGTGCTGTTTGGGCCGGATCAGGTTAAGTGGGCTGAAGAACTGGTGGCGGGTACGCCAGTGCAGATGGGCCAAGGCATCGCATCGCCTAAAGCCTGATTCGAAGCCGATACTGATCATTCCCACGCTCTGCGTGGGAATGCATCCTGTGACGCTCCGCGTCGCGACCTTAAGGCTGACGCAGAGCGTCAAGGCCAGCATTCCCACGCAGAGCGTGGGAACGATCGGTCCGTGTATCTACAGTTACAGCTGACCGTCGCGGTCGCGAAAGCCCAGCAGATACAACACACCATCCAACCCCAACGTCGAAATCGCCTGCTTGGCTGACTGCTTGACCAGTGGCTTGGCGCGGAACGCCACACCCAGCCCGGCAATCGCCAGCATCGGCAAATCATTCGCGCCGTCGCCGACCGCGATGGTCTGCTCCAGACGCAAACCTTCCTTGTGGGCCAACTCCTTCAGCAAGTCCGCCTTGCGCTGCGCGTCGACAATCGGCTCCACCGCCACGCCGGTCACCTTGCCATCCACCACTTCCAGCTCGTTGGCGAACACGTAGTCGATGCCCAGCTTGGCCTGCAACTGCTTGGCGAAGTAGGTGAAGCCACCCGACAGGATTGCGGTTTTGTAGCCCAGGCGCTTGAGTTCGGCGAACAGGGTTTCAGCGCCTTCGGTCAGGCGCAGCGAGGCACCGATCGAGTCCAGCACACTCACATCCAGGCCTTTGAGCAAGGCCAGGCGCTCCTTGAAGCTGGCACGAAAATCCAGCTCACCGGCCATGGCGCGCTCAGTGATTTCGGACACCTGCTCGCCCACACCGGCGGCCTTGGCCAATTCGTCGATGACTTCGGCTTCGATCAGCGTGGAGTCCATGTCGAACACCGCCAGGCGGCGGTTACGGCGGAACAGCGAATCTTCCTGGAAGGCGATATCGACATTCAGCTCTTGGGCCACGCTCAAGAACTCGGCGCGCAGGGCTTGTGGGTCCCCCGGCTCGCCGCGCACGGAGAACTCGATGCAGCCCTTGCCCTTGTCGGCTGGCGTGTCCAACGGCATGCGTCCCGACAGACGGTCAATATGATCGATATTCAAACCGTACTGGGCCGTGATCGAGCTGACGCGCTGCAATTGTTCGGCGGTTACCTTGCGGGTCAGCAAAGTGACGATGTGGCGTTTTTTGCCCTGGCCTTCCACCCAATGCTGATAATCGGCTTCGGAGACCGGGGTGAAACGCACCTGTTGATCCAGCTTATACGCCGTAAACAGGATGTCCTTTAGCACCGACGAGGCCTGTTCGGTGCTCGGGATTTCCACGAGGATGCCGAACGACAGGGTGTCGTGGATCACTGCCTGGCCGATATCGAGAATGTTCACACCACCCTGGGCCAGAACACCGGTAATGGCTGCCGTAAGACCCGGGCGGTCTTCGCCAGTGATGTTTATCAGGACAATTTCGCGCAAAGCGCACCCCCAGGCTGGAAAAAAACCGCATTCTACCCACTTTCAGTGACCATCGGGCACAGCCAGCGCTTTGCCGGTCCTAGGCCTGTCGCTATACTGCGCGTCAACTTCACGGACTAAAGAGCCGAGCTCAAGTGAACCGGCCTACGCCAATAAAAACCGACAACTTCTTCCTGCTGATCTTCCGGGCACTGCGCCACCGCCGTGTACCGATCGCATTACGCATCGCCAGCCATAACGTGATCCTGGTCGCTCTGGCCCTGGTGATCTACGCCTGCGTGATGGGTTTGCAATTCAAGCAGGCCATGCACGAGCAAGCCGACGCCCTGGGCGAGAGCTTGACCACTCAGACCGCCACCTCGGCGACTGAGCTGCTGGTGTCCAATGACATCCTCAGCCTCAACGTGCTGCTCAACAACCTGACCAAGAACCCGCTGGTGGCCCACGCGGCTATCTATAGCGTGGACAACCGGATCATGGCCGAAGCCGGGCAGCGCCCGAAAAACGGCCTGCTGGGTGAAGCCGAAGGCCTGTATCAGAGCAATATCACGTTTCAGGATGTGAAAGCCGGCCAACTGCGCATCAGCCTCGACATGCAGCAGTTCCAGCAGCCGATGACCATCAGCCTGCAGAGCATGGGCATCCTCAGCGCCATTTTGCTGGCATTGGCCCTGGCCTTGAGCTTGCGCCTGGGTCGGCATATCTCCACGCCGCTGATGCAACTGCGCATCTGGCTGCGCGATATCGACGAACACACCCCGGCCACTGATCGTCAGGATGAAATCGGCGACCTCGCCCGCCAACTCCACGCCAGCTTCGCCCCGGAACCGGTGGTGCCCGAGGTTGAACCCGAGCCTGAGTACGACGACACCGATTACGACGACGAACCCGAGTTTGAAGTGCGCGACCTGCGCGACCCGGGCTTTGACGAAAGCGCGCCGGTGGCCGGCCTCAAGCCCGCGACACGCCAGGCGATCAGGGCCGAAGAAGATGAACTGGACGATGAAGACCCGTTCTCCGATTTGCGCGACACGTCGGCCGCCGCCCCTGCCGTCGCTCCCAAGCCTGCGCCAGTGAAGAGCAGCGAACCCCAGCACAGCGCCGTCTTGGCCGTGCAACTGGGTGCCCAGGACCAACTGCGTCGCCTGCCCCGCGCCCGCCTGACGGAGTTGCTAGAACGCTACCGCGACTGCCTGGACCAGGCTGCTTCGCTGTATCAGAGCGAGCTGCACACCCTGAACGATGGCAGCACGTTGATGCTGTTCCACAGCGAAGACAGCGGCGAAGATTATCTGACTAATGCAATCTGCTGCGGCGAGTTGTTGCGCGCCTTGGGCCACGCCCTGCAGATTGAAGTGGCCGACAGCGGCATCACCTTGCAACTGCAGCTCGGCCTGACGGTGGGCGATGATCTGTTCGGCATGAGCCAGATCGACCTACTGCTCACCGAAATCGCCCAGGACGCGCTGGCCTTGTCGCAACACAGTCGCAACCTGCTGCTGGTGGAGCGCAAGATCAGCGAAGACACGTTGATCCGTCAACGCGCGCGTATCCGCCCGATTGCCAGCCCTGAAGGCGCGAGCTGCGTGGAGCGGCTGATGGAGCCGTATCCGTCGATGCTGGAGCGGCAGTTGGCACGCATGCATGAGACCCGCAACAAGCCTGAATAACACTGCTAGACCAATGATCGCTCCCACGCTCTGCGTGGGACGCCTCTTGGGACGCTCCGCGTCCTGCCAGGCCCAAGCCATGTACAAGGGTGACGCAGAGCGCCACAGGCTGCATTCCCACGCAGAGCGTGGGAACGATCAAACAAAAAGGCCCGCTGAGTAAGCGGGCCTTTTTTGTGAGTCGGTTTCAGATCAAAACCTGAACACTTCCATATCCGTACGAATCGGCGTAGCCATCGGCATCTTCGGCTTTTCCGGCGCTGCCGGTTTGGACTGTGCTGGAGCCTGTTTGCGCGGCGCCTCGGCGACCGAAGGCTGGTTGGCCAACGGTTTGAGCGCCACCGACAACTGCTGAGCCAGATGCTGCAACAACACGCCCTGGGCCTGGACCTGAGACGCGGTGGTGCCAGCGTGCTCTTCCTGCAGGTGCACAATGCGGTTATCGCGCACTTGGCCACGGCGGTCGATCAAGCGCCACTGTGCATCCAGGATCGCCGGCTGCGAAGTACCCGAGTCGAGTCGGGTAATCGTCAGCAATACCTGCACATCCGGCGTGAAGCCGGTCGGCGCAGGCGCGAGCACCACACGCTGGCTGTCCAACTGGCCCGCCACCTGGCGCAACATCAGTTGGTTGATATCGGACGACAAGCTGCCCGCCCAACGACCATCGGTGGAACCTTGCAGGCTGCCGTCGTTCTGACGTTGCAGCAGGGTTTCGCGTTGCAGGTAGTCAGCAACGACTACCGGGCCCAACAATACGGCCATGCCAGCGGTTTGTGCTGGCTGAGCCGGACTTCCGCTGTCCAGCTGGTACAGCGACACCGGTTGGTGCGTGCTGCAACCCGCCAGCCCCAAAAGGCCAGCGAGCATCAAAAATAGAGGAAGGCGTGGAGCAGTCATCATCCCATCCAGGTGGCTGCCACAAGGCGAACCACAATGTAATACTAAAAATAACCTAAACACGCTCGGCCACGCCGGCGCTGGAAAGGGCATATCATCCGTGAATATTCGCCATGACTCCAGCGCGAAAGCGTCGATCTACGCGTTAAATCGTAGATCGAGGGCTCTAATTCGCTTCAAACGGGTGTTTCCACCAGTAACGCATCCACTCGCTGGAAGCCACGCGGTAATTTGTTACCGCGACGGCCACGTTCACCCTTGTAATGTTCCAGGTCGTCGGGGCGCAGCGACAGTGTGCGTTTACCGGCCTGGAGCACCAAGGTTGAGCCTTCCGGGATCACGGCGATGTCGGTCACGTACTCTTCGCGACTGGCAACTCGATCCCCAGCAATCCCAATAATCTTGTTGCCCTTGCCTTTGCCCAACTGCGGCAGGTCACTGATCTTGAACACCAGCAAACGCCCTTCGGTGGTCACCGACGCCAGCCAGTTGCTCTCACGGTCTTCCACCGTACGCGGCAGGATCACCTTGGCGTTGTTCGGCAGGCTCAACAACGCCTTGCCCGCCTTGTTCTTGGCCTGCAGGTCTTCACCCTTGACCACAAACCCGTAACCCGCGTCGGAGGCGATCACATACAGCGAATCGTCGTCCGGCAGCAGCACGCACTCGAAACTCGCCCCCGGTGGCGGTGTGAGCCGCCCGGTCAGCGGCTCGCCCTGGCCACGGGCCGACGGCAAGGTATGCGCCGGCACCGAATAGCTCCGCCCGGTGGAGTCGATAAACACCGCAAACTGGTTGGAACGCCCGGCGGCAGCGGTCTTGAAGCCATCACCGGCCTTGTACGAGAGGCCAGTGGCGTCAATATCATGCCCTTTGGCGGAACGAACCCAACCCTTTTCCGACAGAACGACGGTAATTTTTTCGTTAGGCAACAGTTCGGTTTCTGTCAGAGCTTTCGCTTCAGCGCGCTGAACGATTGGCGACCGACGGTCATCACCATAGGTCTCTGCGTCTTTGATCAGCTCGGTGCGCACCAGCTTCTTGAGCTTGGCTTCGCTGCCCAGCAGGGCTTGCAGCTTGGCTTGTTCCTTGAGCAGTGCATCCTGCTCGTCACGCAACTTCATCTCTTCCAGTCGCGCCAACTGACGCAAGCGGGTATCGAGGATGTAGTCGGCCTGGATCTCGCTCAGCTCGAAACGCGCGATCAGCTCGGCTTTCGGGTGCTCGGCGGTACGAATGATATGGATCACTTCGTCCAGGTTGAGGTAAGCAATCAGCAAACCGTCCAACAGGTGCAGGCGACGCTCGACCTTGTCGAGGCGGAATTGCAGGCGGCGGCGCACGGTCTGTACGCGAAATTCCAGCCACTCCACCAGCAAGTTGCGCAGGTTTTTCAGCTGCGGCTTGCCGTCCAGGCCGATGATATTGACGTTGACCCGGTAGCTGGACTCCAGGTCGGTGCTGGCAAACAGGTGCTGCATCAGTACTTCGTGGTCGACCCGGCTGTTGGTCGGGATGATCACGATACGGCATGGGTTTTCGTGGTCGGACTCGTCACGCAGGTCGGCAACTTGCGGCAGTTTCGACGGTTTGGCCTGCATCAGCGCGGCGATTTGCTCCAACACCTTGGCGCCAGACACCTGGTGCGGCAGCGCGGTGACGATAATGTCGCCGTCTTCGATGTGGTACACGGCGCGCATACGCACCGAGCCCTTGCCGGTTTCGTACATCTTCAGCAGGTCGGCGCGCGGCGTGATGATTTCCGCTTCGGTCGGGTAGTCCGGGCCCTGGATATGCTCGCAGAGCTGCTCGACCGTGGCCTTGGGCTCATCCAGCAAGCGCACGCAGGCGGCGGCGACTTCGCGCAGGTTATGCGGCGGCACGTCGGTGGCCATGCCGACCGCAATGCCGGTGGTGCCATTGAGCAGGATATTCGGCAAACGTGCCGGCAACACCAAAGGCTCCTCCAACGTGCCGTCGAAGTTCGGGCCCCAGTTCGCGGTGCCCTGGCCCAATTCGCTGAGCAGCACTTCCGAATACCGCGACAAGCGCGCTTCGGTGTAACGCATGGCGGCGAAAGACTTGGGATCATCCGGCGCACCCCAGTTACCCTGGCCGTCTACCAGCGTGTAGCGGTAGCTGAACGGCTGGGCCATCAGCACCATGGCTTCGTAGCACGCCGAGTCGCCGTGCGGGTGGAACTTACCGAGCACGTCACCGACGGTACGCGCCGACTTCTTGTGCTTGGAATCAGCGTCCAGGCCCAACTCACTCATGGCGTAGATAATGCGCCGTTGTACGGGCTTCAGGCCGTCGCCGATATGCGGCAAGGCACGGTCCATGATCACGTACATGGAGTAGTTGAGGTAGGCACTTTCGGTGAAGTCAGCCAGCGACCGGCGTTCTACGCCATCTAAGCTGTCTGCGAGGATGTCACTCATGCGGGCCTCATCATTATTTGGTCTGGCGCAGCAGCAATGTGCCGCTGCGCTGGGTAAATTCAAGTTGTTTCAATGCACTCATGCCCAGCAACACCTGTTCCCCGTCCAAGCCCGGCGCCACCAGTGCGCGGACGTCCTGCAGGACGATATCGCCCAGTTTCAGGCGATCGAGGTGGGTACGGTAGCCCTGGCTACGCCCGTTGGCGGTGCTCAAGGTCACCGGCAAGCCACGTTTAAGTCCGAGGCGGTCAGCCAATTCGGCCGGAACCGCCACATCGGTCGCGCCGGTGTCGAGCATAAACTCCACCGGCTGCCCGTTGATCTGGCCGCTGGCAACAAAATGCCCTTGGCCGTTGCCCAGCAATTTCACTTCGATGTAACCCTCGTGTTGCTCCGAGGTCACAACAGCATTGGGGTTTTCCTGACGCGCTTCCCATTGCCCAAAAAAACGTGTGGCCAAAAACAGTCCGGCCCCCCATGCCAAAAACATCAATACACGTCCGGCACGCTTGCCGGGCGGTTGTGCACTCATGGCTGGGCGCTCCAGCCACCGGCAGGGGCGGCGAAACGATAGACCACAGGGCGTTTTTCACCATCGGCACGTGGGCCAAAATTATTGTCGATGCCCAACCACGCACCGTCAGCATCCACCACCAGGGCTTCGGCCAGGCCGTAGGGCTGGGGATAGCGCCGGTTCGGCGTCAGGGTTTCGTCGGCAAACGACCAGCACAGCTCGACTTTGGCTGTGACCGCATCGCGCCGGCAAATCTGGAACGCATTGCGCTCCAGGGTAAACAGCTTGCCGTTGAACAGCGCCAGGTCAGCAAAGTCCTTGGACACTGCCTTGGCGTTGGTGAACTGCGCCGGCTGCACTTCCTGGCCGGCCTCGCTCAACAACACACAGGGGCCCTCACAATCCCAGACGCTCTGCCCGCGCTTGATCGAGATCAAGCCACGCCGCTCACGCTCTGCCGCCAACCAAATCTGAGTGCCTTGCGGGTTCACCGTCAGGCCTTCAAACAACGCATTAAAATGCAGCAACATGCCGCTGGCACGGGCTTCACGCACCATGCCAGGGGCGATTTTCAACCACTCAGGCGCACCACTCACCGGCACCTGCAGCACGGCCGCGTGGGCTTCGCTGACGATGTAACGGTTGCCGACGGCATCACAGGTGATGCCTTCAAAATCCAGGTCGCCACCGCGAATAAACGAAGCGGCCTTGGTGCGTGAACGCAAACCCCAGGGCAAGCCAGACTCGGGCACCGGCGGCACGTCGATCTTCACCGTTTCGGCTTGCCAGGTCGGCGCGCTGATATCAAGGCGGTAGATCTGGTCGTCATCGCGGTCGGAAACCGTCCACAGGTCCTTGCCACACAAGGCCAGGCCCGAGAGGTTACCGCCGCGCATGCCGTCCACCGGGTGCTCGGACACGAGTTTGAGTTCTGCCACGGGCGCGGCAACCACCTCGGTGGCCGCCAACCCGCTCAACATCAGGATCGCCAGGGCGAAACCTGTGCGCATCAGCCTAGAACCTCGGCCAGGTTGCCTTTAGATTCCAGCCAGGCTTTGCGATCCGGTGCACGCTTCTTCGCCAGCAACATGTCCATCATTTCCGAGGTGCCGGCGAAGTCTTCCAGGGTCAACTGCACCAGGCGCCGCGTGTTAGGGTCCATGGTGGTTTCGCGCAGCTGCGGCGGGTTCATCTCACCCAGGCCTTTAAATCGCGTGACCTGTGGCTTGCCGCGTTTTTTTTCGGCGACCAGGCGGTCGAGGATGCCATCGCGCTCGGCTTCGTCCAGGGCGTAGAAAATCTCTTTGCCCAGGTCGATACGGTACAGCGGCGGCATGGCGACGTAGACATGACCGGCATCCACCAATGGGCGGAAGTGCTGGACGAACAGCGCACATAGCAAGGTGGCAATGTGCAAACCGTCGGAGTCGGCGTCGGCGAGGATGCAGATTTTGCCGTAGCGCAGTTGGGCAATATCAGCCGAGCCTGGATCGACACCGATGGCCACCGCGATATTGTGCACTTCCTGGCTGGCCAGGACTTCGCTGCCATCGACTTCCCAAGTGTTGAGGATCTTGCCGCGCAACGGCAGGATCGCCTGGAATTCCTTGTCCCGCGCTTGCTTGGCGGAACCACCGGCGGAGTCACCTTCCACCAAGAACAGCTCGGAACGCATCGGGTCTTGGCCGGCGCAATCGGCCAGTTTGCCCGGCAGTGCCGGGCCAGCCGTAATGCGCTTGCGCTCGACCTTTTTGCTGGCTTTGAGGCGACGGCCGGCGTTGTTGATCGCCAGTTCCGCCAGGGCCAGGCCCAGTTCCGGGTGCTCGTTGAGCCACAGGCTGAACGCATCCTTGACCACACCGGAGACAAACGCTGCGGCCTCGCGGGACGACAGGCGTTCTTTGGTCTGGCCGGAGAATTGCGGCTCCTGCATTTTCATCGACAGCACGAACGCGATGCGCTCCCACACGTCTTCCGGCGCCAGCTTCACGCCGCGTGGCAACAGGCTGCGGTATTCGCAAAATTCGCGCATGGCATCCAGCAAGCCTTGGCGCAAACCGTTGACGTGGGTGCCGCCCTGGGCGGTGGGGATCAAGTTGACGTAGCTTTCCTGCACGCTGTCGCCACCTTCGGGCAACCACAGCAGCGCCCAGTCGACGGCTTCTTTATTGCCGGCCAGGCTGCCGCAGAACGGCTCGTTGGGCAGGCGCTCGAAGTCGCTGACGGAGTCTTCTAGGTAGGAGCGCAGGCCGTCTTCGTAATGCCACTCGACCTTCTCGCCGGTGCCTTTGTCTTCAAAGCTGACCAGCAAGCCCGGGCACAACACAGCCTTGGCCTTGAGCACGTGCTTGAGGCGGCTGATGGAGAATTTGGGGGAATCGAAGTATTTCGGGTCCGGCGCGAAGTACACGCTGGTGCCGGTGTTGCGCTTGCCAACGGTGCCGATCACTTCCAGGTCGGTGGCTTTGTAGCCATCGGCGAAGGTCATCTGGTACTCGTTGCCGTCGCGCTTGACCTTGACCCGCACATGGTTCGACAGGGCGTTGACCACAGAAATACCCACACCGTGCAAGCCACCGGAGAACTGGTAGTTCTTGTTGGAGAACTTGCCGCCGGCGTGCAGCTTGGTGAGGATCAGCTCGACGCCCGACACACCCTCTTCGGGGTGGATGTCCACCGGCATGCCGCGACCATCGTCGGACACTTCCAGGGAATGGTCGGCGTGCAGGATGACTTGTACCGACTTGGCGTGCCCGGCCAAGGCTTCGTCGACGCTGTTGTCGATGACTTCCTGGGCAAGGTGGTTCGGCCGGCTGGTGTCGGTGTACATGCCTGGGCGTTTACGCACCGGGTCGAGGCCCGAGAGGACTTCGATGGCGTCGGCGTTATAAGAGCTAGCGCTGGGAGTGGCCATGGGGTCTCGTCGTGAGTCGTTCGATTAAAAAGTAACCTGCGATTCTTACAGTGAAGAAAAATCGAAGGATTGATACTGATCTGCGCCAATGCCGGCAAAGCTCAACATGGCCGGTATTTGCTGGGCAAAGCCCTGGTAACCGTGGTCGCCACCGGCCTGGATGCGTAAAGCACAGGCCCGGTAATACTGCTGGGCGAGGCGATAGTCCAGGGTTTCATCCCCGGTTTGCAACCATACCTGGTAACGCGAGGCGTCCTGCGGAGCCGGCACTTCCAGTTCGGCCAGGGCCTCGACGTGGTCGTGGGTCAGTTCCCAGGTTTCATCGGTGTAGAGGTTCTTCTGGGTGCCCAGGTAACCGTCAAACATCCGATGCGGGCTGACCGCCGGGTTGACCAGCAGCGCCTTGAGGCCATGGCGTTCGGCAAGATGGGTTGCATAGTAGCCGCCGAGTGAGCTACCTACCAGCAGTGGCCGCCCCAGTTGCTCAATGGCTTCCTCCAATTGAGGAATCGCCTGACGCGGATGGTGATGCAGGGCCGGCACGCGTAATTGGTCGGCCAGGCCGAGGCTGTCCATCACGGTGCTCAACTGGCTGGCCTTGTTGGACGCAGGCGCGCTGTTGAAACCGTGGATATACAAGATCGAAGCAGACATGCCGGGCTCTCCGTGCGTCAGCCAAAGAGGCGCAGTTTACAGGGATCGCAGGGGTGTGTGAGGCCCTCTATCTAAAGGACACAGAAGATCCACTGTGGGAGCTGGCTGGCCTGCGATGGCGGTGTATCAGTCACACATTGGTTAACCGGCATACCGCAATCGCAGGCAAGCCAGCTCCCACATTTTGATCTGTGTTTGCAGCGTTTAATAGCCGTTGCTGCCGTAATCGATGGTGAACGCAAAGCCTTTGACCCGCTCTACCCCGGTCTCTAACCGTCCGTCGGCATGCAGGCGCAGCCACCGGTAACCCGGCGCTTGCTCGCTGACCTTGAAATCCTCGCTGCCCGGCGCGAACTGGATACAGGTAGACGGCGACGCCAGCAGGCGCACGCCGTTGCGGTCGCGGTCGATCTCCTGGTGCACATGGCCCCAGAGCACGGCCTTGACCTGCGGGAAGCGGTCGAGCACGGCAAACAAGGCCTCGGGGTTACGCAGCCCGATCGGCTCCATCCACGCAGACCCGATGGGCACTGGGTGATGGTGAAAGCACACCAGATGGTGCTGGCCCGGCGCTTCGCTCAAGGCTTGGGCAAGCAATTGCAGTTGCTGGTCTTGCAGGTAGCCCGGCACCGAGCCGGGCACGGCGGAGTCGAGCAGGGTGACGCGCCAGTTACCGATGTCGACCACCGGCTCCAGCAGATCACTGTGCACAGCGGCATGCGCCATGATCTGCGGCTCATCGTGGTTACCGGGGATCCAGCGCGCCGGGGCGTCGATCTGCCGGGTCAGGTCGCGAAACTGTTGATAGGACTCAAGTGTGCCGTCTTGGGACAAGTCCCCCGTGGCCAGCACTAAATCGATGTGCGGCTGCTGCTCGCGCACCAACTCGATCACCCGCTGCAGGCTTTCGCGGGTGTTCATGCCCAGCAGCGTGCCATCGGCCTCGGCAAACAGGTGGCTGTCGGACAATTGCACCAGCAGCGCCGGCGCGTCAGGGTTCACGGTGGATACGCGGGACAAGGCGCTCTCCCAAGGCAATCACAGGAAATGGACGTTTGGCGCGATTATGCTGGGGCAGGACACAAAGAGGAAACCCAAGGAAGCAGATGCAGTTCACATCTACCGCACGACTTCGAACTCATGACCCAAGGCCAGGCAGTGGCTCAACCATTCACCGAGGAACACATTGAGCTGTGCTTTCTCATCGGGCTGGTGCATGAACACGTTTGGGTAAGGATAGATGCTGCGAAAGCGTCGCGCATGTTCGGCGCTGATCACTTCGGCCATGCGCGCATCGTGGTACACCTGCACTTCCAGTTGCGGCACCGGCAGCCACGGCAGGCTGTGCTCCTGGCGCACGCGCAAGGTGGTGGTGTACGGGCAGTTGACGATGACCTCCAGGTTCAGCACGCCGAGCATCTGGTCGCCGTGGGTCACCGCAATGCGCCGCGCCTCGGGCGTGTGGCGCATGTCGGGGAGCAAGCGCATCAGCCGCGCATAGTTGGCCTCGCAGGCGGCTTGCAACCCGATCAGGTCGACTCGATAACGTTCCCGTGCCTTTACTGCCATAACCCCCTCACTTCCGCGCGATTAAGCGCAAGCCATTGCAGGGCGATAATGCTGGCTGCGTTGGAAATTTTGCCGTCACGCACCGCCTGCAGGGCATCTTCGAACGCCCAGGTGGTGACGCGGATATCTTCTGCCTCTTCTTCCAGTCCATGGACGCCACCCGCCCCGGCGCTGTCGCAGCGGCCCAGGTACAAGTGCACGAATTCAGTACTGCCACCGGGCGACGGGAAATATTTAGTGATCGGCCACAGCGCGGAGAATGTCAGCCCAGCTTCCTCCTCGGCTTCGCGGTGCGCAACCTCCTCCGGCTCTTCATCCTTGTCGATCAGGCCAGCGACCATTTCAATCAACCAAGGGTTGTCGGTACGGCCCATAGCGCCGACACGGAATTGCTCGATCAGCACCACTTCATCGCGCTGCGGATCATAAGGCAGCACGCACACTGCGTCATGACGAACGAAGACTTCGCGATTGATCACCCGGCTCATGCCGCCATCGAATTTTTCGTGGCGCAGCTGCACGCGATCGAGCTTGTAGAAGCCCTTGTAGGCATTGTCGCGCTGAACAATCTCGATGGTGTTCGGCGTCGATTTGGCAATGTCCGTCATATTCTTCCTCGTTAAGGCCGTGCAATTGGCGCCATCCTAACGCGCCCATGCCGGTTGGTGCAGCCCCTTTGCAGTTGCCGAGATAGACGGCGGGCGTCAAACTCACTCTAATCAGCTTAGTGGCGAACTGACGGCTTTGTTCGCAGTCGAAGCGCTACTCTTTTTCGCTTTCCATCGATTTCCGAAGGACGCACATGTCGCTTTTAAAAATCGCCTCCATGGCCTGTATTGCCTTGACCCTGGGTGCTTGCCAGAGCCTGTTCCAGCCAAGCTACCTCAAGCCGCTGGACACCCAACAAGATGCCTCTGAGCAGATCAAGCCTGGCTGCGGCAGCCCCGACTGCCCGTTAGTGAACATTGATACCGTGCACTTCCCCAGCGAGCCGCAGCTCGACAGCCTGGTGGAACAACGCCTGCTGCAGATGACCCGAACCACCCCCGGCGCCAGCGTGCCGCCGACCCTGAACGCTTACCGGGACACGTTCCTGCGCGAGTCTGCCGACCGCCACAGCATGTACTTGCAGGCCAAGGTACGTGAGCAGCATGACGGACTGGTGATCATTGAAGTCTCCAGCTACCTAGACACGGGTGTCGCCCAAGGCCAGCCCGGCCGTGGTTTCATCAACTACTCACGCGTGCTGCACAAAGAGCTAAGCCTGAACGACATGCTGTTGCCGGGCCAGGAGCAAGCGTTCTGGAACGCCGCCAAAGTCGCCCACAACAGCTGGCTGATCAACTCGCAGATGGACCGTGACCCGGCGTTCGTGAAGAACTGGCCGTTCCAGAAAACCCCGAACATCGCCCTCACCAGCAGCGGCGTGGTGCTCAAGTACAACGTGTCGACCATTGCGCCTTACGCATTGGGGCTGATCGAAATGACCATCCCCTATGCGCGCCTCACCGGCGTAATCAAGCCTGAACTGGCGCCCGCGCGCCACTGAAGGCCCGGCCCAAGATCAGTTGCAACAGCCCTGCCAGCACCAGCGCCGGCAGGGTTGCGCCGATGTCCGGATACAGGTTTGCCAGCACGTGATACGTAGCGATGCCACCCAGCCAGGCCACCAGCGCTGGCCTTTGCAGGTGGGCGACCGCGCCCTGGCCACGGCGGCGCAGGATAAAGTGATCCACCAGCACCACGCCGAACAACGGCGCAAACACTGAGCCAATCAGCAGGAGGAAGTTCTGGTACTGCGCCAACGGTGCAAAGCAGGCGATCAGGGTGCAAATCACACCGATGGCCAGCGCCAGGTGCTCGACCTTCCAACGCAGCAAAATCCCGCTGGACACCGCCGCCGAGTGAATATCGGCAAAGGCATTTTCCGACTCGTCCAACAGGATCAGCAACAGCGGAATGCCCAGGCCCGCACCCGCCAGCGCCAGCAACAACGCATTCACCTCGCCACTTGGCGCAAACGCCAGCGTGTAAGCCACGCCCAGGCTCATCAGCCAGAAATTGCCGATAAAGAAGCCAAGGGCGGTGCCGCCGAAGACGTTTTTGGCGCGCTTGCCGAAGCGTGAGTAGTCGGCGATCAGCGGCAACCACGACAGCGGCATGGCGATGGCGATATCAAACCCCACCGCAAACGGCATCGAGCCGTCACCGGCCGTGGCCCACAGTGCAGCCAGGTCGGCCTTGGCGAACAGGTTCCAGGTCAGCCACAGGCAGGCGGCCAGCAACAGCCATATGCCCCATTTGCGCAGGATCTGGCGCACAAACGTCAGCGGGCCACTGACGGCGAGCAACGTCGCCAAGCCGCCGAAAAACAGCGTCCACAGTAAAGGGCTGGCCAATAGGCTGCCTTCGCTGAAGGCTCGTGTGCCCAACACGCTGGCGGCATCGCGCATCACGATGATTTCGAACGAGCCCCAACCGATCAGTTGCAGCAAGTTCAGCAGCGCCGGCAGGCTGGCGCCCTTGGCACCGAGGCTAAGCTTGAGCGCGGCCATGGCCGACAGGCCGGTGTCGCTGCCAATCACGCCGACGGCGGCCAGCAACAGCACACCGACCAGGGTGCCGAGGAAAATCGCCAGCAACGAACCGGACAAGCCCAGGCCCGGTGCAAGCAAGGCGCCGGTTTGCAGGACCATCAGGCCGATGCCGAGGGAAAACCACAGGGAAAACAGGTCGCGGGCGCCGAACACGCGTTTGTCGCTCGGCACCGCTATATCAGGAGAGTAGGTACTCGGTTGAATGCTCAAGGGTGTTATCTCTGAGGGGCATGATCGTTCCCACGCTCTGCGTGGGAATGCCGCTATGGACGCTCTGCGTCCGCCTTTGTGACGCGGAGCGTCACGGGATGCATTCCCACGCAGAGCGTGAGAACGATCGTGGGTGTCAGACCTTTTTGTACAACTGGCTACCTTCCTGCTTGAACCGCTGCGCCTGCTCGGCCAAGCCCTTGGCCACGTCCACATCCACCGCTTCAATACGCTGGTTGGCCGCGTACTCACGCACTTCCTGGGTGATTTTCATCGAGCAGAATTTCGGCCCACACATCGAGCAGAAATGCGCGACCTTGGCCGAGTCCTTCGGCAAGGTTTCATCGTGGTACGACCGCGCCGTGTCTGGGTCCAGGCCGAGATTGAACTGGTCTTCCCAGCGGAACTCGAAGCGCGCCTTGCTCAAGGCGTCATCGCGAATCTGCGCACCCGGGTGCCCCTTGGCCAAGTCGGCCGCATGTGCGGCGATCTTGTAGGTGATGATCCCGGTCTTCACGTCATCCTTGTTCGGCAAGCCCAGGTGTTCCTTAGGCGTGACGTAGCAGAGCATGGCGCAACCGAACCAGCCGATCATCGCCGCGCCGATGCCCGAGGTGATGTGGTCGTAGCCCGGCGCAATGTCGGTGGTCAACGGGCCGAGGGTGTAGAACGGCGCCTCGTCGCAGCATTCCAACTGCTTGTCCATGTTCTCCTTGATCAGTTGCATCGGCACGTGGCCGGGGCCTTCGATCATGGTTTGCACGTCGTGCTTCCAGGCGATCTTGGTCAGTTCGCCCAGAGTTTCCAGCTCACCGAATTGCGCGGCGTCGTTGGCGTCGGCAATCGAGCCAGGGCGCAGGCCGTCGCCGAGGGAGAAGCTAACGTCATAGGCCTTCATGATTTCGCAGATTTCTTCGAAATGCGTGTAGGCAAAGTTCTCTTTGTGGTGCGCCAGGCACCACTTGGCCATGATCGAACCGCCACGGGACACGATGCCAGTGACGCGTTTCGCGGTCAGCGGCACGTAGCGCAGCAACACGCCGGCGTGGATGGTGAAGTAGTCAACGCCCTGCTCGGCCTGTTCGATCAGGGTGTCGCGGAACAACTCCCAGGTCAGGTCTTCGGCGGCGCCGCCGACTTTTTCCAGGGCCTGGTAGATCGGCACAGTACCGATCGGCACTGGCGAGTTGCGGATGATCCACTCGCGGGTTTCGTGGATGTGCTTGCCGGTGGACAAGTCCATGATGTTGTCCGAACCCCAGCGAATCCCCCAGGTCATTTTCGCCACTTCTTCTTCAATGGACGAACCCAGGGCGCTGTTGCCGATGTTGCCGTTAATCTTCACCAGGAAGTTACGGCCAATGATCATCGGTTCCAATTCGGTGTGGTTGATGTTGGCCGGGATGATTGCGCGGCCACGGGCGATTTCTTCGCGTACAAATTCGGGCGTGATAATTTTCGGCACGCTGGCGCCGAAGCTGTGGCCAGGGTGTTGCTGCTCAAGCAGGCCGTTGGCGCGAGCTTCTTCAAGCTTCATGTTTTCGCGGATGGCGACGAATTCCATCTCCGGCGTGATGATGCCTTTGCGCGCGTAGTGCATCTGGCTGACGTTGGCGCCGGCCTTGGCTCGGCGAGGGTTTTGCAAGTGGGCAAAACGCAGCGACGCCAGCTCCGGATCGTTGAGGCGCTCCCGACCGTAGTGGGAGCTCAGGCCTGCCAGGCGCTCGGTGTCACCGCGCTCCTCAATCCATGGCGAACGGATATCGGCCAAGCCTTTGCGCACATCAATGATGACGTTCGGGTCGGTATAAGGGCCGGAGGTATCGTAGACCACCACGGGGGCGTTGATTTCGCCACCGAGATCGGTGGGTGTCACGTCAAGACTGATTTCCCGCATCGGTACGCGGATGTCTGGCCGAGTGCCTTGCACATAGATTTTTTGCGAGCGGGTAAACGGCTGCACGGAACCGGAATCGACCTTGGCCGACTCACTCAAGTGCACGGTGTTTTTCAGTTTTGTACTTTTTATTTCTGTGCTCATCACGGGCTCTCCAACTATCCAGGTGGTGGATTTTTGTCGGAGCGAACCTGTGACGGATGGACGCACTGAAACCAGTGCTGTGCTTGACGCACAAGAGCTGTTCGATTGTCGAACAACATCCCGGACGAAGCACAAGAGGACTCGCCGGGTGACGAGAAATCTTGTTCCCTACGCAGGCGCTAACCTGATCAGGTTCAACGGGATCCGGTATTTACCGATCTCAGCCTTCCAACAAGGCACCCCGACAAGAACGCGGCCAGTCTAGACCATGGCGTGGGCAAATTGCCAATAGCGGTGCATTCAGCGTGATGAATGGCGTGATTGCGGGATTGTTGCGCCGGGTCAGCGCCACTACACTCGGGCACTGCCACAATGCTTGACGCCAGGAATGGCCAGCCTTAGCCTTGGGCGCTAAATTATCGCCGTAATATTCACACTAGGGATCGCCTCATGCTGCGCAAACTCTCACTGGCTCTTGCCGTGTCTTGTGCGACCAATGGAATGGTCTGGGCAGCTGAAGCGCCCTTGTCCGCCAACACCGATTTGGTCAGCGTCTACCAAGAAGCGGTGAACAACAACGCCGACCTGGCCGCCGCCCGCGCCCAATATGGCGCGCAAAAAGAAGTGGTGCCCCAGGCCCGCGCCGGCTTGCTGCCGAACCTGTCGGCCGGCGCCGACAGCAACAACGTGCGCACCCAGATCAACCAACCGGCGGCCACCGCCAACCGTGACGCCCACTCCTGGCGTGCGACCTTGAGCCAGCCGCTGTTCCGCGCCGACCGCTGGTTCCAGCTGCAAGCCGCCGAAGCCGTCAACGAACAAGCCTCCCTGCAACTGTCGGCTACCGAACAGAACCTGATCCTGCAAAGCGCCGAGAACTACTTCGCCGTGCTGCGCGCCCAGGACAACCTGGCCTCGACCAAGGCCGAAGAAAACGCCTTCAAGCGCCAGCTCGACCAGTCCAACGAACGCTTTGACGTGGGCCTGTCGGACAAGACCGACGTGCTGCAATCCCAGGCCAGCTACGACACCGCGCGCGCCAACCGCATCGTCGCCCAGCGCCAGGTGGACGACGCCTTCGAAGCGCTGATCACCCTGACCAACCGCGAGTACAACGCCATCCAGGGCATCGTGCACACGCTGCCGGTGCTGCCGCCGGCGCCGAATGACGCCAAGGCCTGGGTCGAAACCGCCGGCCGCCAGAACCTCAACCTGCTGGCCAGCAACTACGCGGTCACCGCCGCCGAAGAAACCCTGCGCCAGCGCAAGGCTGGCCATTTGCCGACCCTCGACGCCGTGGCGCAATACGAAAAGGGTGACAACGACGCGCTGGGTTTCAGCAACCCCAACCAACTGCCGATCCCTTACGGCGGTGATGTATCGCAACGCACCATCGGCCTGCGCCTGAACATCCCGATCTACAGCGGCGGCCTCACCAGCTCGCAAGTGCGCGAATCCTATTCGCGCCTCGATCAGAGCGAGCAGCAACGCGAAGGCCTGCGCCGCCAAGTGGTGGAAAACACCCGCAACCTGCACCGCGCGGTGAACACCGATGTGGAACAGGTACAGGCACGCCGCCAGTCAATCATCTCGAACCAGAGCGCGGTGGAAGCCACGGAGATCGGTTATCAGGTGGGCACGCGCAACATCGTCGACGTGCTGGATTCACAGCGCCAGCTCTACTCGTCGGTGCGCAACTACAACAACAGCCGCTACGACTACATCCTCGACAACCTGCGCTTGAAGCAGGCCGCGGGCACGTTGAACCCAGGGGATTTGCAGGACCTGTCGCGTTACCTCAAGGCTGATTACAACCCGGACAAGGACTTCCTGCCGCCAGACCTGGCAAAAGCGGCTGCCGAGCAGCTAAAGGCCCGCCCCGGCTACTAAGCACAGCGCAAAACCAATGTGGGAGCTGGCTTGGCTGCGATGCAGGCACCGCGGTGTATCAGTTACACCTGGGTGATGCTATCGCAGGCAAGCCAGCTCCCACATTTGGATCAGGTTGGGTCAGTGATTGATCAGCCTGTCCAAGCCATCCAGCAAGCGCTTGAGCGCGCCCTGGTTGGCCTGCATCACCGCAAGCCCCGCCTCTGCCATCTTGCACGCATCCTGCGGCAGCTCGAACAGTTGCCGCACAGCCTCGGCCAAACCCTCTGCATCATCCACCTCACGCAACGCCCCCGCCTCGCGCATCATCGCGCTGATTTCGAGGAAGTTGAACAGGTGCGGCCCCATGATCACGGGCTTGGCCAGCGCTGCCGGCTCCAGCGGGTTGTGCCCGCCGGTGGGCACCAGGCTGCCGCCGACAAAGGCGCTGTCGGCCAGGGCGTAGAGAAACAGCAGCTCGCCCATGGTGTCGCCGAGCAGCACCGAGGTGTGCGCGGTCACGGGCTCACCACTGGAGCGGCGCACCGTGGCAAATCCTTGGTGCGCGCATAATTCAAACATCGGGCCGAAACGTTCCTGATGGCGCGGCACCAGAATCAATAGTGCATTGGGATAGCTGTCGAGCAACTGGCGATGGGCAGCCAGCACCACGTCGTCTTCGCCTTGATGGGTGCTGGCCGCGATCCACACCGGGCGCTCGCTGGCGCCCCATTGCTCACGCAACGCGGCGGCGCGCACCGCAAGCTCGGGGTCGATGGTCAGGTCGAACTTGATCGAACCGGTGACTTCGACGGTTTCCGGGCGCGCGCCCAGGCTCAGGAAACGCTGGGCTTCGGTGTGCGTCTGTACCGCGAACAGGCTCATTTCAGACAGCATGGGCGCGGTGAGTTTGGCGAACCGCGCATAGCCTTTGGCCGAACGCGCCGACAACCGCGCGTTGGCCAGCGCCACCGGAATGCCGCGCTGGGCGCAAGCGTGGATGTGGTTAGGCCACAGCTCGGTTTCCATGATCACCGCCAGCTTGGGTTGCACGCGATCGAGAAAACGCTTGGCGGCGCAGGGCAAATCGTACGGCAAGTAGCAGTGCTGAATGCGCGGCTCATTGGCGAACAGCGCCTGGATGCGCTCGGACCCGGTGGGCGTCATGCAGGTGACGGTAATCGGCAACGTC
This sequence comes from Pseudomonas sp. ArH3a, assembly GCF_022648765.1. NCBI lineage: Bacteria > Pseudomonadati > Pseudomonadota > Gammaproteobacteria > Pseudomonadales > Pseudomonadaceae > Pseudomonas > Pseudomonas sp. ArH3a. The sequence goes on along the minus strand of NZ_CP080330.1, from coordinate 835,379 downwards.
GGATGGCGCGCCAGCAGCCCGCGAATCATCGGCGCGGCGGCGATGCTTTCGCCCACCGACACGGCATGCACCCAGATGCCACCGGGCTGCATGACCGGCAGGCCGTAGGAAAAGCGTTCGCCGATGCGTTTGGCATAGGCCGGCGCCTTGCGCGCACGCAGCCACAAACGTAAAGCCACCAGCGGCAGCGCCAAGTAAAACAGACAGCTGTAGAGAGTTCTATTCATGGCGGCGGAGTTTATCGGCTTTTTCAGTCGATCGCCTGCAAGCACTCGGCAAATCGTTCGGCCAGGAAGCGCGCAGCGGGGCCCAGGTGTTCGTCACGGCGCCAGACCAGCTCCACGACTAGCGCAGGCGGCGTCCATTCGCTGTCCAGTTCAACCATTTGTTGTTGATAAGTGGGGTACTGCACGATATGCCGCGGCAGCCAGGCCCAGCCCAGGCCACTCATCAGCCATTCGGCCAACACGTAGAAACTGTCGGCGCGCCACACCAGCGGGCTGGCGGCTTCGCTGCCGGGGTAGACACTGGTCTGGGTCGACATCAGCAACTGGCGGAACTGCGCCAAGTGCTGGCACGTCACGTACTTCTCCTTGGCCAGCGGGTGATTCACGCCGCACACCGTGACCATTTCCACACTGCCCACCACACGCCGCTCAAGGGCTTCGGGGATTTGGTCGTGATAGAACAGCAAGCCCAGGTCAGCCTTACGCTCCACCAACTTGCGCGCCACATCGCCCTGAGCGGCGCTGGACAGCTGCACTTCCAGCAGCGGATATCGCCCGGCCAGTGCCTCAAGGCTGTCGAGCACCGGTTGGAACAGCATGGCTTCGTCCTGGGCCAGACGCAGGCAGGCTTCCTCGCCGCGCGTCAGCGACAACGCGCGGCCATTGAGCCGCTCACACTGGCGCAACACTTCGCGGGCTTCTTCCAACAACACACTGCCGGCTTCGGTCAGGCGCGGCTGGCGGCCACTGCTACGGTCGAACAGGCTCAGCCCAAGGTCGGCCTCGAGCAGGGCAATGCCATTGCTCACCGCCGATTGCGCCTTGCGCTGGTCGCGTGCCACCGCCGAAAATGAACGCTGTTCGGCGACACTGACAAACAGGCGCATCTGTTCCAGGTTCCACTGCACGCTCATGGCTCAACCCATCTTTAAATCGGATAGGTAATGACTTTACCCCATCTTTCCAAGCGTTAGAATGCCGACCTTATCAAGCACGCATCGCACCGAGGATTACCCCATGAATGTCGCTTACCTCTATTTGGCCATTGCCATTTGCTCGGAAGTGGTCGCGACCGTTTCCATGAAAGCCGTCAAGGGCTTGAACACGCCGATCCCATTGCTGCTGATGATTGTGGGGTATGCCATAGCGTTCTGGATGCTCACCCTAGTGGTGCGCACGGTGCCGGTGGGCATCGCCTACGCGGTCTGGGCAGGACTGGGGATTGTGATGGTCAGTGTCGCCGCGCTGTTTATCTACGGCCAGAAGCTGGATATCCCGGCGATGCTGGGGATGGGCCTGATTGTGCTGGGCGTGGTGGTGATTCAGCTGTTCTCGAAAACCGCCGGGCACTGATCACCGCTCAACAGCCTGTATACTGCGCCTCTTGTCTTGAACACTGAGGTCGCCCATGCCATCCGTTATGTCCACCGACGTTCTGATTGTCGGCGCCGGGGTTGCCGGCCTCTGGCTCAATGCGCGCCTGCGCAGCCAGGGGTTTTCCACGGTGTTGGTGGAAAGCGCCACCTTGGGTGGCGGGCAAAGCGTGAAGTCCCAAGGGATTATTCACGGCGGTGCGAAATACGCCCTGCACGGCGCCCTCACCGGCGCCTCCGAAGCGATTGCCGACATGCCGCGCCGCTGGCGCGAAGCCCTGGCCGGTAACGGCGAGTTGGACCTGTCCGGCGTGCGCCTGCTGTCCGAGGCCCACTACCTGTGGTCGCCTGGCACACTCGCCGGCAACCTCACCAGCTTCTTCGCCAGCAAAGCCGTGCGTGGCCGTGTCGACCAAGTCAAAGGCGATGAGTTGCCGCCGGCCCTGCAAGACCGCCGCTTCAAGGGCAAGGTCTATCGCCTGGCGGAGTTGGTCGTCGATGTGCCCAGCCTGATCGAACGCCTGGCGCAATTGGCCGGTGACGGCTTGCTCGCCGGGCAACACATCGAACCGCTGTTGGAAGGTGACACCTTGGTCGGCTTGAAGGTGGATGGCCGCGAGATCCGCGCCCAGCGCATCGTATTGAGCGCCGGTGGCGGCACGGCTGATCTGCTGAGTGCACTGGGCCTCAGCCAGCCAGCCATGCAAAAGCGCCCGCTGCATATGATCATCGCCAAAGGCCCGGGCCTCAAACCGCTGTACGCGCACTGCCTGGGCGGCGGCACCAAGCCGCGCCTCACCATCACCACCCACCCGGCCGCCGATGGTAACTGGGTGTGGTACATGGGCGGCGACATCGCTGAAGCCGATGGCGTGGCACGCACACCTGAAGAACAGATCGCCACTGCGCAAAAAGAGCTGGCGCACTTACTGCCGTGGATCGACATGAGCCAAACCCAGTGGGCAACCCTGCGCGTCGACCGTGCCGAGCCGCTGCAATCCGGCCTGTCCCGCCCCGACAACGCCTTCCTCGCCGAGCAGGGCCGCCTGTTGGTGGGTTGGCCGACCAAACTGGCGCTGGCGCCGGACTTCGCTGACCGCGTGCTCAGCGCCCTGGAACGCGACGGCATCCGCCCACGTGCTACCGAAGCCCTGCCCGAACTGCCAAAACCGGCCCTGGGCCAACCTGCCTGGGAGCAACTGTTGCCATGAGCCTGCCTACCCTGCACGACCTGCATCGCCCGCTGGGCAGCACCGGCTTGCTGGTGTCGCCACTGGGCCTGGGCACCGTGAAGCTGGGCCGCGATCAAGGGGTGAAATACCCCAGCGGCTTCCAGATTCCGGATGACGATGAAGCACGAATGTTGCTGCGCCAGGCCCGCCAGCTGGGCATCAACCTGATCGACACCGCACCGGCCTATGGCCGCAGCGAAGAACGCCTGGGGCCGCTGCTACGCGGCCAACGCAAGGACTGGGTGATCGTCAGCAAGGTCGGCGAAGAGTTTGCCGATGGCGTGTCCCATCACGATTTCAGTGCCGCCCATACCCGCATGTCGATCGAGCGCAGCTTGAAACGACTTGAAACTGATTTTATCGACCTGGTGCTGGTGCACTCCGACGGCAACGATTTGCATATCCTCAACGATTGCGAGGTGTACCAGACCCTGGCGGAGCTGAAAAAAGAGGGCAAGATTCGCGGTTTCGGCTTCTCCGGTAAAACCGTCGAAGGCGGCGTGAAGGCTCTGGAACAAGGCGATTGCGCCATGGTCACCTACAATCTGAACTCACGGTGCGAGAAAGCCGTCATTGATTATGCAGCCGCACACGGCAAGGGCATTTTGGTGAAAAAGGCCCTGGCCAGCGGCCACGTGTGCCTGGAGCCAGGAATGGATCCAATTCAAGCCAGTTTCATCTTGTTGTTTGCGCAAACGGGCGTCGCCAGTGCTATTGTCGGGACCATTAATCCGCTGCACCTGGCCCATAACGTGGCGACCGCTGCCAAGGTCATTCGTCAACTCTGATGCCGCCCACGCGGCCGACCCCGTCGCAAGAAGGAGCCGACATGCCGCGCACGCTCATTAGAAAAAACCCCAGCAACTTTAAAACACTGCCGCTGCACGTCGAAGCCACCCCCGAAGGCCTGAGTTACCAGAGCGTGGGCATGCCGCTCAACTTTGCCCAGACCCTGCAACGGCGCAAGCCGGTGGAGGTGGCAGACCCCGAGCGTTTCGCCCTGGAACTGGCGAACCTCGGCGTGTCGGTGCGCCTGACCCTGCATTGGCAAAACAAGGATTACTGGGTGCTGGTGCGCCAACGCCGCCAGGACCGTGGCGATGTGGTGCTCAAGCTGATCTCCGGCTACGTCCCTGCCCATGAGCTGAACCTGCCGCTGCACACCGCCATCCAGGAAATTGCCGAAGAATGCTTGCTGGAAACGCCAGAAGGCTGGCTGGGCGGGCGCTTTAACGACACGTGGCTACCGGCGCCCTACTCCGCAGCCCTGCATTACCGCGAAGCCCTGCCATTTCGCCTGAGCCCGTTGTCGGGCGCCGCACGCCCGGTGCGCTGCGCGACCATGCAATTGATCGAACGCCCACGGGCTTATGTGCACCTGCCGACCGCGTCGCTGCAATTGATTTATGACTTGCGTCTTGAGGTGCCGAAGGAAGCCAAATCCCTCAGCCTGTTTCACGTGGATGAGCGGCTCGAAGGCGACCAGTTGGTGGCGCGCCTGAACCGTCAGCGCCCGGACCTGTACCTGATGCCGCTAAAAGACGGCCAGCCGTTGGCTGAGCTGTACACGGTGAAGAAAGACCAACTGTATCCGGCCAGTACCCGCGGCCTGTACCTGGCCGAAAGTTTTGCCCAACAGGAAGGCTGGTTAGTGCGCGATGAGCGGATTCGTTGGAAGGATTGGCTGAGGCAGCAAGGGCTGGCTGAGCCTGAGAAGGAGTCGAAGCTCAAGCGCCTGACTGGCAAGGCGCGGCTGATGTTGCGCAAGATTGTGCCGAAGAAAAAAGCCAAGGGCTGATACCCGTCGATCGTTCCCGCGCTCTGCGTGGGAACGCCGCCCCGGACGCTCCGCGTCCTGATGTCAGCGCTTGTGCAATGTGACGCCGAGCGTCACAGGATGCATTCCCACGCAGAGCGTGGGAATGATCTGGTGCTCAGCCGTTGAGCAACCGCTCCAGCCCAACCTTCAACGGAGTAGGCTCAGGCAACTTGAAACTCGCCAGCAGCCGCTGATTGTTCGCCCGCGAATGCCGGATATCCCCCGAGCGCGCCGGCCCGTAAGTGATCGCGGGCAACTGACCCACCACCTCTTCCAGCGCCTGCAACACCTGCTTAAGCGTGGTGGTACGGTTCCAGCCGACGTTGATCGCACCCAGCGGTGCTTCAGGTGCCTCAATGGCCTGCACCAGCACATCCACCAAGTCTTCCACGTACATGAAGTCTCGGGTCTGCTCGCCATCGCCAAACACGGCAATCGGCACACCCTGCTGCACGCGCTCACTGAAGATACTGATCACCCCGGAATACGGCGATGACGGATCCTGGCGTGGCCCGAAGATGTTGAAGAAGCGGAAAACCACCGGCTCCAGGCCATGCTGGCGGCGGTAGAAGTCAAAGTAGTGCTCACCGGCCAACTTGTCGGAGGCGTAGGGTGTCAGCGGCGCCTTGGTGGTCGCTTCGTCAATCGAATCGCCCTCGCCGTTGTTGCCATACACCGCCGCACTGGAGGCATACACTACCCGCTTGACCCCAGCCTTGCGCATGGCCTCGCAGACATTCAGGGTGCCGACGAAATTGCTTTGGTGAGTACTCACCGGGTCATCCACCGACGCCTGTACCGAGGCCACTGCCGCCAAGTGCACCACGGCGGTCACGCCAACGGCGGCTTGCGCCACCAGCTCGGCATTGGCCACGTTGCCTTCGATCAGTTGTACGCGCGGGTTGCCCAGCGGCAGATTGCTGCGCTTGCCGGTGGACAGGTCATCCAACACCCGCACGGCGTAGCCGCTGGCGAGCAAGGCATCAACCAGGTGCGAACCGATAAAGCCGGCACCGCCGGTGATCAGGACCCACTTATCAGCGTTACTCATTGTTGCGGATCTTCTCGACGATGGCCGTGGTCGAGCTGTTTTCAACCAGCCCCAGCACTTTGACCTTACCACCGTAGGCGCCGACGAGATCGGCACCCACGACCTGGTCGACGGCGTAGTCGCCGCCCTTGACCAGCACGTCCGGCTTGACCTGGGCCAGCAGGTTTTCCGGGGTGCCTTCAGAGAAGCTGATCACCCAGTCCACCGCGCCCAAACCTGCCAAGACTGCCATGCGTCGGTCGACACTGTTGATCGGGCGGCCCGGGCCTTTCAATCGGCTGACCGAAGCATCGTCATTGACCGCAACGATCAGGCGATCGCCTTGGGCGCGCGCCTGTTCCAGGTACGTCACATGACCGGCATGCAGGATGTCGAAACAGCCATTGGTGAACACAATGCTTTCGTTATGTGCGCGCGCATCGTCAATCGCCAGCAGCAACTGCTCGATAGTCAGCACTCCACGCTCGGAACCTTCGGAACGCTGGATAGCGCGGCGCAGCTCAGGTGCACTGATGGCCGCAGTACCCAGTTTGCCGACCACGATGCCCGCGGCCAGATTGGCCAGGGCCACGGCGTGGGGCAATTCCTCACCGGCAGCGATCGAGGCGGCCAGGGTGGAAATCACGGTGTCACCGGCGCCGGTGACGTCGAACACTTCACGGGCACGCGCCGGCAGGTGCATCGCCGGATGGCCCGGGCGCAACAGGGTCATGCCGTGCTCGCCACGGGTCACCAGCAAGGCGCCCAGGTCGAGGTCGGCCATCAACGTGGCGCCTTTGGTCACCAGTTCGTGCTCATCGGCGCAACCACCGACGATGGCTTCGAACTCACTGAGGTTTGGCGTGATCAGGCTGGCGCCCCGATAAATCGAAAAGTCCTTGCCCTTGGGATCAGCCAGTACCGGGATGTTGCGGGCCTTGGCGGCCTGGATGAGCATCTGGTGGTTCTTCAGGGCGCCTTTGCCGTAGTCGGACAAAACCAGCACCTTGATGCCTTCGAGCAAACTGTCGACCTGGTCGCTGAGGGCCAGGGCGTCGGTGGCGAAGGGTTCTTCAAAATCGATACGCAGCAATTGCTGGTGACGGCTCATGACCCGCAGCTTGACGATGGTCGGCTGATGGGCAATGCGCTGGAACAGCGCACGCACGCCGGCACCGCGCAGGCTGTTAGCCAGGCTGTCGGCGGCTTCGTCGTCGCCGGTCACACCCACCAAGGAGGCCGGGGCGCCGAGGGCGGCAATATTAAGGGCAACGTTGGCAGCGCCACCTGGACGGTCTTCGATTTGCTCGACCTTGACTACCGGTACCGGTGCCTCAGGGGAAATCCGTGAGGTACCGCCATGCCAGTAACGGTCGAGCATGACATCGCCGACCACCAAGACAGGGGCTTGATCGAATCGCGGCATGGACAACTTCATGGAGCAACCCACATACAAAATGAACAGGGGCGCGATATTAGCACAGGGTTACAGGAGGCTTGTGGAGGGCGTGACAGAAGATGTCGCGGCAGACACGGGAGTGAATCCGCTGATGAACACCTGTGGGAGCGGGCTTGCCCGCGATAGCGCTGAATCAGTCGAAACATTCGGTGACTGACACTCCGTTATCGCGGGCAAGCCCGTTCCCACAAAGGCCTTTAAGTAATATCGGCCGCTACGGGGGCATCCAGGCCCATGGCATGCAGGCGGGCGTAATAGCCGTTCTGCGCCAGCAGCTCGCCGTGGGTGCCGCGCTCGACAATTCGACCGTCGTCCATCACCAGGATCAAGTCGGCCTTCTCGATGGTGGACAGGCGATGCGCGATTACCAGGGTGGTGCGGCCCTGCATGACTTTGTCCAAGGCCGCCTGAATGTGCCGCTCGGATTCGGTGTCGAGGGCCGAGGTGGCCTCGTCGAGAATCAACAGCGGCGCGTTCTTCAGCAAGGCCCGGGCGATTGCCAGGCGCTGGCGCTGGCCACCGGAAAGCAGCACGCCGTTTTCACCGACCTGGGTGTCGAAGCCTTTTGGCAACTGGTCAATGAAGTCCTTGGCATAGGCATCCGCCGCCGCCGCTTCAACGTCCGCACGCGGCGCGCCGGCCAGGTCGCCGTAGGCGATGTTGTTGGTCACGGTGTCGCTGAACAAGGTCACATGCTGCGTTACCTGGGCAATGTGTTTGCGCAGGTTGAGCAGCTTGTAATCCTCAACCTCTACGCCGTCCAGCAGGATTTCGCCGCTTTCATGGTGGTAGAAGCGCGGGATCAGACTGGCGAGAGTCGACTTGCCGCTGCCGGAACGGCCCACCAGGGCGATCATCTGCCCAGGCTCAGCGGTAAAGCTGATGTCCTTGAGCACATGGCGTTCGGTGCCAGGGTAGGTGAAGTTCAGGTTGCGCACTTCCAGCCGGCCACTGACCTTGTCGCGCTCGAGGGTGCCGCCGTCGACTTCCTGCTCTTCGTCCAACTGCTCGAAAATGCTTTCAGCGCCGGCCACACCCTTCTGGATGGTCGAGCTGACTTCCGACAATTGGCGGATCGGCTTGGGCAGCAAGCCGGCCAAGGTGATGTAAGCCACCATGTCACCGGCCGAAGCGTCGCCGCGAAGGTAAAGCACCAGGAACATCAGCACCGCCATGGCAGTGTAGATCACCAGTTGCAGCAACGGGGTGTAGATCGCCCCGGTGCGGGTCATGCGCAGTTGCTTGTCGGTGTTGCCTTGGCTGGCTTTGAGGAAGCGCTTCTCCTCGTAGACTTCACCGCCGAAGCTGCGCACCACGCGATAACCCTGGATGGTTTCCGAAGCCACGTGGGTCACGTCGCCCATGGCCACCTGGATCTTCTTGCTCTGCTTGCGGAATTTCTTACTGGCCGTGCTGACCATCACTGCAATCAACGGCAGGATAGCGATCATCACCAGCGTCAGGCGCCAATTCATGTACAGCAGCGAGGCAAACAGGAAGATCACCGTCATGCCTTCGCGGATCACCACCTTGATAGCATCGGTCGCCGCCCCCGTGACCATGGTCACGTTGAAGGTGATGCGCGAAATCAGGTGCCCGGAGTTGTGGTTGTCGAAGTAGCGGTTGGGCAGCGTCAGCAGGTTGTTGAACAACTGCACCCGCAGGTCGTGGACCAGGCCCAAAGAGACCTTGGCCAGCAAGTAGTTGCCCAGGAACGAACCCAGGCCCTGCCAGGCTGCGATCAGAATGATCAACAACGGCACGGCTTGCAGCAATTGCAGGTCACGCAGGAACGGTACGTTGGGGAACAGCACCGCTTCAGGGTTGGACAGACCGTCGACGAAGTACTTGAGGATGTACCCCAGCATGGGCTGGGTCGACGCGAAAATCAGAAATCCGACGATACTCAACGCGAACAAGCCAGCGTAGGGCTTAACGTACATGAGCAGGCGGAAGTATATTTTCAAGCTCGAAGGGCTTGCGCTCGGACTGGAGTCGGTCATATCACGCGGCGTTTTGAAAAAGGAGGCTGACTTTAGCACAGCTTCTCTGTTGTACTTGCACCCGGCATGACCCTCGGCCCGGTTGGATCCAACCGACGACATTATATAGCCACTACTTTAAGATGGTCGGCTTTCTCTATTCTGGAATGGCTTTTCTGTATGCACTCCAAGCGCCTTACTTATGGCTCAAATCGCGTTTTCGACTTCGTGGTCCTATGGATTTTGCCCATTGGCTTATTGTTGCTGCTGAGCTCGCTGTTCTACGTCACTAATCGCAATGTAATGCACCGGTTCTACTACGGTTTCTTCAGTGTCCCGACCTTGCTGCTGCTGTGCTTGCGCCCCCAGGAACTCAAAGAGTTGCTGCGTGAGCCCTTAGTGGTCGCCCTCCTGGCATTTTGCGCCTGGGCGCTGACCACCGTGCTGTGGAGCCCTGAACCTACCGGCGACTCCAACCTGTTCAAGGTACCGCTGCAAACGTTCATGTTGTTTGCTGGCTGCGGGTTGCTGCTGCATTACCGCAACGAGCTGTTCAAGCCGGTCTTCTTCAGTGCCGCGGTGATTGCACTGGTGGTGTGCCTGGGCAACCTGGTGGCGTTCGCCAAAGGTTTTGAGCCGGGCATGCGCATGATCGGCGGCCTGGGCGCCCTCGACAACCCGCTGCTCAGTTCGCACCTGTTCGGCTTTTTCTGCGTGTACTGGCTGTACGTCTGTGTAACCACCAAACGCTTGCACATGCTCTGGCTCAGCGTTCCCGCCCTGGCAATCATGACCCTGGCAGTGCTGGCCACAGGCTCCAGGACGCCGTTGGTTGCGCTGGTTCTGGCGGTGCTCTGGATGGGCTTGCTCAGCCGCAATCGTCGTTCGGTGCTGATGGTTGCAGGCCTGATAGCGGCGGCCGCCGCATTGCTGCTGTTTTACCCACAACTGATTACCGAACGCGGCAGCTCATTCCGCCTGGAGATCTGGCGCATCATTCTGGGCCGTATCGCTGATCATCCATGGATCGGCCACAGCTACGACTCCGAACTCTACGTGCAGCCTGCGAACTACGACGGGACACTTCGCGAGCCCCACAACTTTGCCTTGGGCGTGCTGTATTACGTCGGCATCATCGGCTTTATCCCATGGCTCTTCATGCTCGGCTGGGGCTTGTACAAAAGCCTCAAAGAGCGGGCGCAGCCACTGTTTATCCTGGCATCGTCACTGCTGGCCTACGGCATCGGCGCCGGCCTGACCGAAGGCGGTGGCATTCTGTCGCGGCCCAAGGAGCACTGGTTTTTGCTGTGGGTTCCACTGGCACTGATCGCCGGCCTGAGCATCGCCCAACGCCGCCGCAGCCTGCTGCGCATGCCAGTAGCAACGCCCAAGCCACAGGCCTTTGAAGCGTTGTGCAACGGTGCCCACGTCATCGAGGAGGATGGTCTGGGCCCGAAGGTGCTACGCCTGGAGGACGGCAGCTTCCTCAAACTGTTCAGGGCGCGCCGCTGGTACACCTCCGGCCGGTTTAATCCCTATTCGGAGCGCTTCGCGAGCAACAGCGAACAGCTGCAGCAATTGAGTATTGCTTCGCCGCCCATCCTCGACCTGTACAGCTTGCAAGATGGCAGCAGCGCCGTGCGTTATCGGCCGCTGCCGGGCCTGACCCTGCGCCAGGCGCTGCAAAGCCTGGACGCCAGCCTGCGAGAGTCGCTGATCGAACGTTTTGGCCGGTTCATGGCACAGCTGCACGAACGCGGCGTGTACTTCCGCTCGCTGCACTTGGGCAATGTCCTGCTTCTGGAAGATGGTGAGTTCGGGCTGATCGACGTGGCCGACATGCGCATTTACCCGTCAGCACTGCGCAACACGCTGCGCCAGCGCAACCTGAAGCACATGCAGCGTTACCCGCAGGACCGCAGCTGGTTGTTCGAAACCCATTTTGAACAGTTGGCCAAGGGCTATGCGTCAGTAGCCTCGCCGCAAGCCACGGTTAAGCTGCGTGAGCAAGTGCTGACACTCGCGCGCCCCGGCGCCTAACAGCAAGCCTGTGCGCCCCAGGGCTGGGGCGCACAATGCGCTGTCAGTCTTTCTCCAGCGGGGAAAAATACAACCGGCTCAAGCCGCGCCAGGTTTTCTTATTCCAGGCCCGGAACGGGATCTGCGCCAGCAGCTCGCGCGCCAACTTACGATCACGGTTGGCGGTCTTGAGGAACATGGAGCTGAGGAACTTGTAACGCACCTCGTCATAGAGCGGGTGGTCGCTGAACAACGCGTAGGAACGCAAGATATTGTCGATCATGAATCGATGGTTCTTGTACGAGTTGGTGGCGTGCTTGCGATAGCGGGCCATGACCACGTTCAAGCCATCGATAAAGTATCCGGCGTGGGTAATTTTCAACTCGATCAACAAGTCTTCCAGACGAATCTTCGGATCAAACCCACCGACCTTCTCCAGCGCCTCGCGCCGGATCATCAGCGTGGGTGCGGGCGGGTACGGTTTGCGCTCCAGGAACATATCGTCGAAGTCCAGGCGCCGAAACGGCACGTCGCGACGCTGGCGCTTTTCAGGAAACAGCTCGCCTTGGGCGTCGATCAGTTCGATGTTACCCGCGCAGATCCCCACCTCCGGCTTGCCATCCATATAGGCCACTTGGGTCGCAATCCGCTCTGGCAACATGATGTCGTCGGAACCGAACGGCACAACCAACGGGCCTTGGGAGCGTGCAATCGCGCCATTGAGCGTGTTGGTCAGGCCTTGGTTCTGCTGGACGCGAAAGTCGAAGGTATGGTGTTCCTGCAACCGACGAATACGCTCGACACTGTCGTCTGTCGACCCATCATCAATCACCAACAACTCGATGTTTGGATACGTCTGGTTCAGGGCACTGAGGATGCTTTGCTCGATGTACGGCGCATGGTTATAGGACGCGATGATCACCGTGACCAAGGGCTGACTCTGGTTCATACATTGTTCCTGCGGGCTTGAGACAATCCTGAATCAATCAGTTCGAGGTATTGCTGACGGAACACTTCAATGTCGTGCTCCGCCTGGAGGTACTGGTAGGCCCGCTCGCCTTTTTGCACGAGCGTTTCATCGGGCAGCGCCAAGTAGGTATCCAGCGCCTGGGTCAGCTCGGGGACGTTGGCCGGCTCAACCGCCAGGCCGCCCGCCCCTTCAATCAGCGGCAGCATGGCCGGCACGCTTGACGCGATCACCGGCAGGCGCCCGCTCATGCCTTCCAGCAGCGCCAGGCCCAGGCCTTCGGCCAGGGAAGGCATCGCCCAGATATCAAAGGCGCGAACGTACTGCAGGGCATTTTCCTTGAAGCCCAACAAGTGCACACGCCCAGCCAAGCCAAGGCTCTGGATTTGCGCGGCGAGGTTGGACTCCTCACGCCCCGCGCCAATGATGGCGAGCTGCGCTGTGGGGTATTTGTCTTTGAGTGCGGCGAACGCCTGCAACAAATAGGTGTGCCCCTTGACCGGCACCAGGCGCCCCAAGGCGCCGATCAAACGCACCGAAGGGTCGATGCCCAGCAACTCACGCGCGCGTTCACGCGAATGCTGCAAGGCTTCGGCCTGCTCGATGTCGATGGCATTGGTGATGGCGTAGGTATTGCTATCGGTAAACCCGCAGTTGCAGTCCAACAGGTACTGCTTGACCGCCGGCGACACACCGACAAAACGCCAGTGCTCGTCGACCCAGCGCTGCGCCTGCTTGCGTCGGTACAGACGGTCATACTCGCCAAAGCCGTGGGAGATGCCGATACACAACGGGATCTTCAGCCAGCGGTTCAGCTGCAACATCATGTTGACCGGTTTGAAGCGGTTGCACACCACGACGTCAAACTTTTCCCTGCGGCAGAACTTATACAACTGCCACATGGCGCGCAGCCTCAAGCCCTTGAGTGACGCGTCGGAAAACTCGAAGTAGACGGAGGTCGCCGCGCGACTGACCGGCCCCCCAGGCTCCGGCTGGCCACGCAGGAACGCGGCAGTGACTTCATAGCGGTCCGCAGGCAATGCCTTGACGATCTGTTCGGCCAAGTCGGCAAAATCATGGGATTTAACATTGTAGTCAGGCTGCAATTGCAGGACCTTGAAAGGCCGACTCATAACTCTCCTCGATGGAAACCTGTGGCATCAACAACCCAGGATGACTCAGCGGCCAGTGCCTCGGTGTACTCAGCGCTTGGCGCGGGCACCAACGGCCACTGATTACGCTTCCAGCAGACAAAATGGAAATACGGAAATTCCCGGTCGCCATCTCTGTCGTTGGTCAAACGACCATTGTTCCAAAACCATTGGTGCGGGAAGCGATCAGTGCCGTCATGCCACTTGATCACACCACCCGGCGTACTGAACGCCTCGGTGAACTCACTGCGACGGCGCCACGGGTTGAGTTTGCCCACCAGATTGAACAACGGCTTGGGAAAATTCTTGCGCCACAGGAAAATACGGCTGAACGCGCCTTCGTCCAGCGCATGATGCTCCTGATCGGTGAAACGCGCTTCCCAATCCTTGATCCGCATAAACACCTGGCGCTTTCTGGCAGTGTTACGCATCAGGCACAAATGGCCGGCAACCCGCCGTTCATGGGTCGAAAACAAGTCATAACCGGCCAGGCGGTCAGCCGTGAAATACCGGCGCAGGTCGCCATAGATCAGGTCCAGGTCGCCAAACGCCCAGAAATCGTACCCCTCTAGGCGATCGGCATGGATGTGCCCCAACGCAGGCTTGATGTCGCACAACTTGTAGGCGGCCTGCGGCGCAAAATTGATGTACAAACGCTGTGAAACCAACGCGCAGTAATCAGCAAAGCTGATGCTTTCAATCCTGACATTGTCCGGGACGTTGTCCGGTATCGGGCAGTCGCTGAACAACAGCCAGTCAATATCCGCATTGCGCCGGCAGCTTTCGAGAAAAAACGGCATCCAGAAAGGCCAATGGCCAAAGTATGGGATGAGGAAGAGGATGCGGGGGCACGGATTGATCACTGGGGACTCACTGTCAGTTTTACGGGAGCGCTCAGCGCTCCAACACGTTGCTTAACGTTACTTGTGCTTGATGAACCAAAAAAGCTCATGCCGCCGAATGGCCTTGCGGAAAAACTCGTTCTCACCCCAGGGCGAGACAGCCCTTCCCGCCAGCCAGCGCTGTATGACACGCCGCACACACCGCTTGAACGGCATCCTGGGCTGCAAGTCATGCATCATGCCCAGCGACATGGCCTTGTCACACTGCCGGCCTTCGGACACCGGCAGGCAATAAGGACGCAAAGTGTACGTGGAATCAAAACATGGTGGCAAAGCGATACCGGCGCCCGAATCGCCCATCGGCCAGCGGTCATTGTCATGCAGGTGATTGGCGTAACCGAGCAACGTCGTCGGCTGCCATTCAAGCCCCTGTAAGGCTTCCAATACGGCTTGCTGCGCGCAGATATGATCAGGATGCGGATCGAGCACCGGATGGGGCAACACGATGACTTCCGGGCGGGCCATGAGCAGCAACGCGCGCAGGTCGGCCAGCAGGTTGTTCCAGGTCGGCCGGCCATCGGCATCCGCCGGCAAAGGGAACGGATTGAATTGGCGGAACAGGCGAATGTCGCTCAACTCGGCCTCTCGCGAAGCCACGGCGCGATCCGGCTCGGCTTTCATCGCCGCTAATTGCAGGCAGAAATACCCCAGCTGAACGCAATGTTCCTGCGCCACCCCAGCCCAACGCGGTACGGCGACACTGTCCCAAGCACGCAAACGGCCCTTGAGGCGTGCCGCCTCAGGCTTGCCCAGGCCCATGTGCTGATAGTGCTCGGCTTCGATCTCGCCAGCCGTCAACGTCACGATCCAGGGTTGAGTCGCCTGGCTGTACAGGCCAAAGGCGGCCAACTCGGCATCATCGGCGTGCGGCGCAATGACCATCACCCGTTGCTCGCGCACATCAGGCTGACGGAATACCGACAGCACTGGCGTACCCAGCACACGGCAGCACCGAGCCCCCAGCAGCAGTTGCCCATCGAGCAGCGCTTGCGTTTGGCCGGTGAGGTTCAGGTAGCGCAGGCCATTGACGCCGCGCTCGAACACTTGGCGATCAGCGCCAGGCAAGGTAATAAACGGGTCGATAAAGCGGCCCAACGCGCTGCTCTTGAGGCGCAGCGCGAGGATCAGGGTCTCATTGCCCGCCAGCTCCAGCGCCTCGCCTAACACCAACCGGCCGTTGATCAGCGTGACCTTGGGCTGCTCGGTATCCGCTGCAAACTGATACTGGTAGTCGTCCTTGGGCGAGTAAAACAGGTGGTCGGCAAACCAGGCTTCATGGGCCACCCAGGCCAGCACTGCAAGCACCAGCGGCAGCCACCAGGCCACCAGCACACCCACGCCAATCAACAGCAGCAGGCCGATCAGCAGGCTGATGCGTTTATTACGGCGGTGGCGCTTGAGCAGCGCCTGCTTACGGCTCGTCGACTCGCTCATACGTTGAATACCGGTACAGGGTTGCACCAACGGTCCTTGTATTCGCGGTCAGCCCGGCCGAATGAGAACCGCAGCGGCTTGCCGGCTTCACGCGCCTGCTCCCAGGCACTTTGCGTGTTGAGAAAGCTCAGTACGCTGCCCGGGCTGAACGCACGCGTTTCAGGGTCTACGCCGCCATTGATGTACTCGACGCTGATCCATTCGGGCGCTTCAACGCGGTAGACCAATTGAATGGCAATCGGCGCATCGTTGAGGAAAATCACCGAACCGATCAGCCATTCACGCAGCAACTCGATCACCTGCGCCATGCGCTCGGCACCGGTGGCGGCAAAACCCCAGCGGCGCTGGAACAGGTCGCAGTAAATCGCTGCCAGCTCTGCACTGGAGAATTCCTGGACCGCACGCACCACGCCGCCCGCCTCTTCCAGCAAACGCAACTCACGGCGCTGGTTATAGCGAAACTTCTTCGACAGTTCTTCCGGCGTACGCGCCATGGCCAACTGCTCGGCCTGGAGCTTGAGGCCAGCAAACCGGCCTTCATTCAGGGCCGAGAGGTAGCGCCCGCGATGGCGCAACGGCGCCTGGGCATCGGCGGCGGCAGGCAGGATCAACTCGGCATTGCCCAAGTCGAACAAGCCCTTCTTGCCATGGCGCTTGAGCACATCCTTGGACAGGGCCAAGTCGCGCCCCCAGGTCGCAATGCACGCTTTGAGCTCACCGCCTTGTTCCCACGCCAAGTAGCGCACAGGAATGTCGGCCAGCCCGGCCAGACGTTCAACCACCTGCGGATGGGTGGCGACACTGCCACCGTAACGCTGCCAGGCGTCACTGTAAGTGGGCGCGTCAACGACCGCCCAGCCACGCTCGCGCCAGCCTTGGAATCGATTGAGCATCAGGCCCTCGCGGTCAGTGCAATGACAGGCGGCAACAGCCAGAACGTATCGCGTACCGCCTGATCCGAAAACCGCTCGTGCAGGCGCTCGAGCATCATCTCGGCACACTGTTGGTGCTGTTGACGATCCATCGCCGCCAAGTGCCGAAGCCCTTGGCCCAGGCGTTCGGCGTCACCGAACGGAAACAGAATACCCACGCCCTCGACCACTTCCCGGGCGCCGCCACACGCAGTTGCCAACAGCGGCACGCCAGCGGCCATGGCTTCCAACAGCACCATGCCGAACGGCTCGTGATCGGAACTCAGGGCAAAGGCGTCGAACGCTCGGAAGTAACGGCGCGCCTCCGGCACCTGGCCGAGGAACAGTACCTGCTCGGCAATGCCCAACTCGCGGGCCAAAGCCTTGAGGTCTTGTTCCAGCCGACCGGTACCGAGGATCGCCAGGCGACTCTGCGCAGGCAAATGTGGCAACGCCAGGGCAAAACCCTTAAGCAAGGTGGCTTGGTCTTTGTCCGGGTGCAGACGGCCGACGTTGCCGACCACCCACTCGTCCGGCGACAGCCCCAAGGCATCCCGCGCCGCATCGGCCGACACCTGCTGGGCCTGCAGGGCGTCGACATCAATGCGGTTGTACAGCGTCTGAATACGCGCCGCCGGCCAGGTCGGCAGGCAACGGCGCATGTCATCGCGCACCGCATCGGACACACCGAGCAGGCTCAGGCGTTTGCGGAAAATCGAGGCAAACAGCTTGCGGGTGCGGCGCTCATAGTCACCGAACGCGTGATGCACACCGATCACCGGCAAGCGCGTGCCAAGCAAGGCGATATAGATCGGCTTGAACCGGTGAGCGATGCAGAAACTGAAGTTGCGCGACGCTGCGATCTTGCGCAGCTCACGGATGGCGCCCAGCTTCAGGCCACGAATGGCCTTGGAGCTGAATTCCATGAACAACACTTCATCAGAGGCGCAACCGGCGGCGACCTCGGGGTCAGCGACCCCGGTGAGAAACACCGTGGTCACTTTATAGCCCGAGCCTGCGAACAGGCTCGCGTACTGCCGCGCGCAATCCAGGAACGGCCCGTCATAGCCGTGGCAGAACTGCAGGACGTGGCGCTCAGCCGACCGAGTCATAAGGGTCCACGCCGTCTTTGACGACCAGGATGTCTTCCATGATCAGGTACTGCAGGTCGGAGCCGAAGAACATGTTCAGCGCGTCGGTCGGCGAGCAGATCATCGCTTCGCCACGACGGTTGAGCGAGGTGTTCAGCGACACGCCGTTGCCGGTCAGCACTTCCAGCTCTTTCATCATGTCGTAGTAGCGTGGGTTGTATTCGCGTTTGAGCACCTGGGCGCGGGACGTGCCATCTTCATGCACCACTTCCGGCACGCGGGTTTTCCACTCGTCCGACACTTCAAAGGTGAAGGTCATGAACGGCGCCGGGTGATCGACCTTGATCATCTGCGGGGCCACAGTGTCGAGCATCGACGGGCAGAAAGGCCTCCAGCGCTCGCGGAACTTGATCTGGTGGTTGATGCGATCCGCCACGCCGGTCGCGCTCGGGCAACCGATGATCGAACGACCGCCCAACGCACGCGGGCCAAACTCCATGCGGCCCTGGAACCAGGCCACCGGGTTGCCGTCGACCATGATCTTGGCGATGCGCTTAGGCATGTTCTCGATCTTGCGCCACACCGGCTTGCTCGCGTGCTTGGCGCACGCGGCGATCACGTCTTCGTTGCTGTAGGACGGGCCGAGATAGACGTGTTCCATCTTCTCAACCGGTACACCACGGGCGTGGGACACGTAGGCCGCCGCACCGACGGCGGTGCCGGCATCGCCGGACGCCGGCTGCACGAACAGCTCCTTGACGTCATCGCGGGCAATGATCTTCTGGTTCAACTTAACGTTCAGCGCGCAGCCGCCGGCGAAGGCCAGCTTGCCGGTGTCCTTGAGGATGTCACCCAGGTAGTGGTCGATCATCTGCAAGGCCAGCTTTTCGAACAGCGCTTGCATGCTGGCGGCGTAGTGGATGTACGGTTCGTCGGCGATGTCGCCTTCGCGCTTGGGGCCCAGCCACTCGATCAGCTTTGGCGAGAAGTAGAAACCCTTGCCCTTCTCTTTGTAGCGGCGCAGGCCGATGACGTTGGCGTAGTCGGTGTTGATCACCAACTCGCCGTTCTCAAACGAGGCCAGACGCGAGAAATCGTACTTGCTGGCGTCGCCATACGGCGCCATGCCCATGACCTTGAACTCGCCGTCGAGCATCTCGAAACCGAGGAACTCGGTGATCGCGCCGTACAGGCCGCCCAGGGAATCCGGGTCGTAGAATTCTTTGATCTTGTGGATCTTGCCGTTTTCGCCGTAGCCGAAGAACGTGGTGGCGTACTCACCCTTGCCGTCGATGCCCAGGATCGCGGTTTTTTCCTGGAAGCCGGAGCAGTGGTAGGCGCTGGAGGCGTGAGCCAAGTGGTGTTCAACCGGTTCGATCTTGATTTTCTTCGGATCAAAGCCCAGTTGTTCCAGGCACCAGACGATCTTGTTGCGATAGCGCTTGTAGCGACGGTTGCCCATCAGGATCGCGTCGAGGGCGCGGTCCGGGGCGTACCAGTAACGCTTGGCATAGTGCCAGCGCGCCTCGCCGAACAGGCTGATCGGGGCGAACGGGATCGCCACCACATCAACGTCGGAAGGTTTGATGCCGGCCTGCTCCAGGCAGAACTTCGCCGACTCGTAGGGCATGCGGTTCTTTGCATGTTTGTCGCGTACGAAGCGCTCTTCTTCGGCGGCCGCGATCAGCTTGCCGTCGATATACAAGGCTGCGGAAGGATCATGGCTAAGGGCGCCGGACAGGCCAAGAATCGTCAATGCCACAGGGGTCTAGCCTCTTTTAGTCTGCATACAGGCGGGTTGCGCCTGAAAAAAGTGTGCCTCTCGCCTGGACGAGAAACAGCTAAAGGGCGGGATTATAGCGTAAAGACGTCCGGTGATGATCTAGCGTTTATGGCGACCCGTTGTCACTGCGCCCTAGCGAAAGATCTCAATACTGCCGTCCTTGCTCTGCCGATAGACCGTGTAAGGCAGCACCAACGTATCCAGAACGCCTGATGCGACAAAATCAATGGCCATCCAAGGAATCGAGTTAACCTGCTGGTCCGCCATATTCCCGTGACTGTTGGGCTCGCCATTGAGGGAGCAGAAGTCATACACCACGCCACTGTAAACACGCGGCACATTCTCACAGTGACTGCGCAGTTCTTTAAGGTTGCGGCTCGTCACCGCGTCTTCTCTAAATACCGTATTGATCGTGCCGCAACCGGCAGTCGAAAGTGCAATCGCAGCAAGAAAGGCATTCTTTACAAGCTTCATCAGTAGCATCTTCTTGAGTAGAAAACGGCAGCTTAACCTAGGGTTGCGAACTCCAGATAGATCGACAAACCACCGACGAGTCAGTCGGCAAACGCCTGCCGAGCCGTTAAACTTGCGCACTTTTGCGCGCCAGCGCTGCGCGCTATGGATGTCGGCTTGCTTATGAACGTTGTCACCCCCATCTGTTTCACGATGTTGCTTGCTGGCCTTTTGGGGGTGAGCTACAGCGTCAGGGCCGACGAGCCCCCACTGATCCTCGACCCCAGCGTGGTCACCGGTTCACGCAGCGCCAGCCCGACCTTCGACCTGCCGTACTCGGTGGACAGCATCAGCCACGAGCAAATCAGCGACGGCCAACTCGGCATCAACGCCTCCGAAGCCCTGTCGCGCGTGCCCGGCCTGGTGGTGCAAAACCGCCAGAACTACGCGCAGGACCTGCAGATTTCCTCGCGCGGCTTCGGTGCCCGTTCGGCGTTTGGCGTGCGCGGCATCAAGCTGATGGCTGATGGCATTCCCGCTAGCACCCCGGACGGCCAGGGTCAGGCCGCCACCTTCAACCTCGACACCGCCGAGCGCATCGAAGTCCTGCGCGGCCCGGCGGCCACTTTGTACGGCAGCAACGCCGGCGGGGTGATCCAGATGTTTTCCCGCAACGGCGAAGGCTCGCCGCGCATCGGCGCCGAAACCCTGGTGGGCAGCGACGGCCTGAGCAAGCACCACCTGACGGCCGAAGGCGCAGCCAACGGCGCGGGTTTCGTGCTCGACGCCTCGCGCATGGACACCGACGGCTACCGCGACCACAGCAGCGCCCGTCGCGACCAGACCTTTGCCAAGCTGAACTTCGAGCCGGATGACGACAGCAAACTGGCGCTGATTTACAGCAGCCTGGAGCAGAACGGCACGCAGGACCCGCTGGGGCAGAAATGGGCAGCCTATAAAGCAGATCCGCGCTCTGTGGATCCCGCCGCGCTGCAGTACAACACGCGAAAAAGCATCGATCATCAGCAATTGGGTATGAATTACGAGCGCTACATCGGTGATGCGACGTTGCAGGTGAACGCGTATACAGGGCGGCGGAGTGTGATTCAGTATTTGTCGATTCCCGGCGGTACGCCGTCAGACAAGCGCGGCGGCGTCGTGGACTTCGACCGCAAGTTCTACGGCGGCTCCATCCACTGGCTGCAACCGATCACCAGCGCCCCCGGCGACCTGACCCTGATCACCGGCCTCGACTACGACCGCAGCCAGGATGATCGCCAAGGCTATTCCAACACCCTCAACGGCGTGCACGGCGTCAAAGGCGCCTTGGGCCGCGACGAAATCGACACCGCCACCAGCCTCGACCCGTTCGTGCAAGCCAACTGGCTGCTGGGCGACTGGACCCTGCAAGCCGGCCTGCGCCACAGCACCCTGAAGATGGACGTGGACGACCACTTTCTCAGCGACGGCAACGACAGCGGCAGCAAGACCTACCAGAAGAACACGCCGTCAGTGAGCGTGATGTACGCCTTCACGCCAGACCTGCATGGTTACGTGAGCGCGGGCAAAGGCTTCGAAACGCCGACTCAGGCGGAGTCGGCGTATTCCAGCACCTCAAACGGCTTCAATTTCGCGCTCAAGCCTTCCGTCAGCAAACAATACGAGGTCGGCCTGAAAGCACGCATTGGCCAAGACACGCGCCTCAACGCCGCCCTTTTCCAGATCACCACCGAGGATGAATTGGTAGTGGCGCAATCCAAGGACGGGCGCACCACTTATCAAAATGCCGGCCGCACCCTGCGCCGTGGCTTCGAACTGGGCCTTGAAAGCCAGCTCAGCGACCACTGGAGCACAAGCCTCGCCTACACCCGACTGCAAGCCACCTACGACAGTGACTTCATCGGGAACGGGAAAGCCATCGACAAAGGCAACTACCTCCCGGGCGTGCCCCAAACCACCCTTTTCGCCGAGCTGAACTGGAAGCCCCGCGACTGGGTCAGCACCGCCATCGAAGGCATTTACCGCAGCAAGGTCTACGTCGAAGACACCAACCAGCAACGCGCCGCGCCGGGCTACAGCGTATTCAACTGGCGTGCGCGCTTTGAGCAGAAGGTCGAGCACTGGACCTTTCACCAGACCTTGCGTTTGGATAACTTGCTGGATCGCCAGTACGTGGGCTCGGTGATTGTCGGGGACGGCAACTTCCGCTATTACGAAGCGGCACCGGGAAGGTCATGGTATGCGGGGGCTGGGGCTGAATATCAGTTCTGATCAGGCCACGCGGCGCCTAGGTGGCCCTATTGCGGCATGGGTATCTACGCAATTTTTTGTGTTGCGCTAGGCTTTTGGCGGGGCTTTTAGGTAGATATGAGTACATATCCGTTGCTGCGGTAACGGCTGATATGGGTTCCGCCCTTACGGCGGGTCACTTTTGGAAAAGAGCCCCAAAAGTAACCAAAAGGGCTCTTGCCCCACCACTCGGTGCCTCGCCTAGGCTCGGCATGCCCTCACTCCGGCCATCGTGGTTAACGGGGCGCCTCAGATCAAGATCAAAAGCAAGAGCACGGCGGCCTAGTAGCCGACCTGAGTGGTAGAAGCAAAAGCAAGGCAGAAGCAGAGCAGAAGCAGAGCAGAAGCAGAGCAGAAGCAGAGCACCACCCTAACTAGCTGATTTAATGAGATCCCAATGTGGGAGCGGGCTTGCTCGCGAAGGCGGTGTGTCAGTCAGCTCATGTGTAACTGACCCACCGCCTTCGCGAGCAAGCCCGCTCCCACAATTTTGACCGAGTTTAGCTGCCTGCACCGTGGCACTCTGTTTTTCTGTGGGAGCTGGCTTGCCTGCGATGCAGGCACCTCGGTGTATCAGGCATAGCCAGTTGATGCCATCGCAGGCAAGCCAGCTCCCACATTAGATTGAGTTCAGTTTCAAATATCAGGTCGGCTGTCAGGCCGCCTCGGTTTTGCTTTTGATTTAACCACTCAGGTCGGCTACTAGGCCGCCGTGCTTTTGATCTTGATCTGAGGCGCCCCGTTAAACCACGCTGGCCGAACGCAGGCTTTGGAGCGTGGGTAAACCGGCAGGACGCCGGTTTAGCCGCGATGGGCCAAGGATGGCCCATGGCGGCGGCCCACGGTCCAAAGCCGGAGTGAGGGCACACCGAGCCTAGGCGAGGTGCCGAGTGGTGGGGCAAGAGCCCTTTTGGTTACTTTTGGGGCTCTTTTCCAAAAGTGACCCGCTGTAAGAGCGGAACCATACGAAGCCGTTACCGCAGCAACGGATATGTACCCAGCACCCCCGCGACAACCAAAGAACTCAACCCATAAAAAGTTGCGTAGATACCTATGCCCGCGATAGGGCCGAAAGCCCGCTTTAACCGGCGACGCCGATCTCTTTGGGCAAACGCTGATCGATCAACTGGTACAGCGCACTGCTCTGCGGCCAGTTGCGCATAAACCGCGCGCGATCCTTGGCATACGCCGGCGCAAAGCTGGCGACTGAGCTGTGCTGACACATGGCGTCCAAGTCAATCAACGCCCAGCGGTCTGCGTGCCAGAACAGGTTATGGCCCTTGAAGTCGCCGTGACTGATGCGCTCACGAATCAGCTCGGCAAACAGATGATCCAGCGCCAGCAGCTCGCTTTCAGGCACATCGCCGTGCTCAACGTAAGGCGCGAAACGCTCGATGATGTCCGGCCCCGGCAAAAACTCAGTCACCAGATACGCACGGCTGCGCAGCCAGAAGAACCGCTTCTCCAACACCGCCAGCGGCTTGGGCGTAGCAATCCCCAGAAACGCCAGGCGGTTGCCTTCGCGCCACGAATGCCAGGCACGGCTCGGGCGCCAGAAGCGCTTGAGCCAATGGGCAAAGCCCTTGATGTTGTAGCGCTTGATCACCAGCGGCCGACCGGCCACCTCGACCTTGCCCACGCTGGCCGCACCACCGGTTTTGTACAGGTGGCCCTGATCCAGCAATGCATCAGCCTGCTCCAATACCGGCAGCATCGCGGCCTCTTCCTCGCGACGAATCGCACGCAAGACAAAGGCGCCACGCACCACGCTGAACAGCGTGCATTCGCGGCCAACCTTGTTCAAAAAGTCCCTCAAGCGCCAGGCGCTGACTTTGCGCACCTGTTTTTCCAGGGCCTCCAGCGGCACAGCATGTTCGCCATTGCTCAGCAGGTAGTACACCAGCAGCTCTTCGGTGAACGGCTCAAGATTTTTCGGCAACTGCGCAAAAAACACCCCGAGGTTTTCCAGGACGCGGTTGCGCGACAGCGGTTTGCCCGCCTCTTCGACACGAATCCCGGCACCGTCAATCAGGTACAGCTTGCCGTTCTGGCGCAGCAGGTTGTCCAGGTGCAGGTCTTCCTGCCACAGGCCTTTGGCGTGCATCTGGGCAATCGCCGCCAGGGCCTCAGCGAGCACGGCGGTTTGTTCGTCAGCCAGCGGCGGCAAGCCTTCGACGGCCTGCCAGGCATCGGCAAGGCTTTGGGCGCCTTCAATAAATTCAAACAGCAGCCAGCCGCCCTCGCCTTCTTGCAGGCCATCGGCAAGCAGCAATGGCGTGGTCAGGCCTTGCTCGGCGAGCAGGCGCACACCGCTGAGTTCGCGCTGAAAGTGGCGTGCCGCCTTGCTGCCGACCAATAACTTGGCCAGCACCGTGCGCCCGCGCCAGACGCCAGCACCCACGTAGCGCTCGCCCGGTAACACGCGCAACAGGCTGAGCAGTTGCAACTGCCCTGGGCCTGCGGCGTCCGCCAGCTCGATAGTCAGCGGCAGATCAGGCGTGCGGCCGGCTTTCTTCAGCTCGGACAAACGCATCAGCGGTTCTCCTTATGGCTGCGGCGCGCCGTCAGGCGTTGGAACCAGGCGGCCACCGGTGCGCTGTCTTCAGGCTGTTGCAGATAGGCGGCCAGCAGTTGGCGCACTTGCGCGTCCGACCATTGCGGCGCGCGGCGCAACAGCGGCTCCAGGTCCTTGACCCGATCACGCTGGCCGAACAACAGCGGGCGAGTTTTCTCAAGGTCAATCAACTGCGCGGCATAGCCGTCGCCGAGGGCCTGCAAAAAAATATGCTTGGGATAAAAACAGCCATGCACCTGGCCGACGCTGTGCAGATGACGAGCCAGTTGGCCGCACGCCAGCAGGATCGCGCAGTGCTGGGCGTCCGTGAGTTGCGGCCATTGCTCCAGCAACGAATCCAGGTCGTTCCAACCGTCCAGGGCGCGGGTCAGCAACATCGCGCGGTGCTCGCCATTAACCTTGCGCTCACCGAAAAACGCCGCCTGCAATGCCGGAATACCGAGC
Organism: Pseudomonas sp. ArH3a; assembly: GCF_022648765.1. Lineage (NCBI taxonomy): Bacteria > Pseudomonadati > Pseudomonadota > Gammaproteobacteria > Pseudomonadales > Pseudomonadaceae > Pseudomonas > Pseudomonas sp. ArH3a. The sequence goes on along the minus strand of NZ_CP080330.1, from coordinate 810,238 downwards.
TTCTGATAACGGCTGATATTGCGGAATTCACGTGCGAAGGTGGGCTCGCCAAACGGCTTGTGCAGTGTGCGCGTCAAGTAGTCGCTTTGGCGCTTAAGGTAGTAACCCTGGCCTTCGAGCTCCAGGCGAAACACGCTGCTCCAGCCGCCTTTGCTGGTATTGGGTTCATCCACCGCGTCCAGTTGCCTGGCCCACAGGGCATCGAAGGTAGCGAGGCCGTTGCGCTCAAGTAAGGCGCGGTCTTCGGCCGCCAGGAAATCACTCATTCGCGTCCCTCGAAAAACTTCACCACGTGGCGAATTCGCTGTTTGTCCGACGCCGTCAGGTGCGTGCGTTGGCGGTATTGCATGTAGAAGCGCAGGCGCTGGGTGGCCGACAAGTGATACTTGGCGACCTTGTCCAAGCAGGCCAAGTCCTTGGTGATACGGTACTTGAGCCAGAAGCCACGCCAGAAGTCGCCGTTGGGGCAATCGATCAGGTACAGGGTTTGCTGGTCATCGACCAACAGGTTGCGCCACTTCAAATCGTTATGGGTGAAGCGGTGCTCGTGCATGGTGCGCGTATATTCGGCGAGCTGGCGGCTGATCGCGCTGACCCACTTGGGATCTTTCAAACACGGATCGTTGCGATCAGCCAGCACCGACAGGTCTTCGGTTTTCGGCAACTCGCGGGTGATCATCGCACCACGGGCGTAGGCCAGGCCCTTGCGCTCCAGGCCCCAGGCCACTACGTCAGCAGTGGGAATACCCCATTTGGCGAAGCGCTTGAGGTTCTGCCACTCGGACTTCACCCGTGGTTTGCCCAGGTAGCGACGCAGGCCTTTGCCGGCACCGACGTAGCGCTTGACGTAGTAATTGACCCCGCCGCGCTCTACCCGAACCACTTCCGACAGCGGGTCGTGGGTCAGTTGCTCGCCTTCCAGAGCAAATACCGCCTCAAGGCTGCCGAAATCATCCGCCAGGGCGGCGTAAGCGGGCTCCAGGTTCCAACCCGCCATCAGAGCGCATCCCCGTAGCGTTGTTTACGCGCGTAAAGCTTGTCAGCCTTGGTTTGCAGCCATTGCAACAAGGCGTTTTCTTCGGCGAGGATCTGGCGCAGCGGTTGCTGGAAGTAGCCCTTGAGGAAGCGCAACTTGTCGCGACGCGTGAGGCCGATATCCAGCGCCGAGAAGTACAGCGCGGCCAAGTCTTTGTCGCGCCAGCGATGGCTGATCCTGTCGCGGGTCTGGGCGCGGTGCAGGTCGATCAGCGACAGCTTGAAGTCATCGAAGGTCACCGGCTTATCGGTGTGCAGCAGGAAGTGGCAGATGTAGCAGTCGCGGTGATTGACCCCACCGCGATGCATCATGCCGGTCATGCGGGCCACTTCGGCGATCAGCGCGCGCTTGAGGCGTGGCTCCGGCGGCTGCTTGACCCAGTCGATGCTGAAATCTTCCAGGCTGACGGTGGGCGCCAACTCTTCAGTGATGATGAACGAGTGCTGGTCGGCCGGGTTACTGCCGCGCTCGCCGTAAGCCACGGCGGTCATGGTCGGCACGCCGATTTCCTGCAGGCGCTGGATGGCCTGCCACTCCTGGCCTGCGCCGAGCACTGGCAGCTTGGCGGTGACCAGGTTCTTGACGATCTCGCCCCAGCCGATGCCACGGTGGATCTTCACAAAATAGCCACGACCATCCACCTCGGTACGCAAGGTACGGCGGGCTTCGAGTTCACGGTACACCTCGCCTTCCAGCCGCTCGACTTCGGCAAAGGCATCACGCCCAGCCCAGAGGGTCTTGAACGGTTCGGCAAGCATCAACTTCATCGCTTTGGCTCCGCCAGAATCACATCGGCCGCGTGCTGCGGCATGCTATAGAGGTCGGCCGTCTCGGCGAAGGCCAACCCATTGCGGCCCCAGGCCGCGCGCTGTGCAGTGTCGGTGAGCATTTGGGTCAGGTAGTGGTTGAGCTGCGTTTGTTCAAACGGCTCATCCAGCACCAGACCACTGTCGGCTTCGCGGATGTAGTGGGCATAACCACACACCGCCGAGACCAGCACCGGCAACCCGGCCACCAGGGCTTCGAGCAACACAGTACCGGTGTTTTCGTTGTACGCCGGGTGGATCAACAGGTCGGCGCCCAGCAGGAAACGCGGGATATCGCTGCGGCCCTTGAGGAACTGCACGTTATCGCCCAGCCCCAATGTCGCACTCTGCAATTGGAATACTTTGGGGTCGTCCTGGCCAATTACAAACAGTCGGGTGCGTTTTTTCAGTTCCGCCGGTAGCGCGGCCACGGCCTTGAGGCTGCGGTCGACACCCTTGGTCTTGAAGCCGGAACCGATTTGCACCAGCAGCAAGTCGTCGTCGGCGAGGTTGAATTCCTTGCGGAAGCCTTCGCGGATTTCGGCGGCATTCGGCGGTGCGCGGCGGTCCTGGGCGATGCCCGGCGGCAGCAGGTGGAAGCGTTCCAGCGGGGTGTCGTAATGCTTGATGAAGAGCGGCTGCTGCACTTGCGAGATCATCAGGATTTCAGTCTTGGCGCCCCTGGCGAACACCGCGCGCTCGTACTCGGCAAAGTGCTTGTAACGGCCAAAGCTTTTGTACAGCGAATGACGCAGGTTTTGCGCCTTGTCTTCAAAGCAGCCGTCGGCGGCGTAGTACACGTCCAGGCCGGGCATTTTATTGAAGCCGATCAGGCGGTCCACCGGGCGCTTGGCCAAGTCGGCCTCCATCCAGGCGCTGAGCTTTTCATTGCGACGGTGATTGAAGAACGCCTTGACCGGCGCCACCAGCACTTCGAAGCCCGGCGGTATGTCGCCCTCCCAGATCAGCGTGTAGACACGAATCTGGTGGCCGCGCTGCTGGCACTCCAGGGCGATGCGCATAAAGTCGCGCTGCAGGCCACCGAAGGGGAAATATTTGTACAGAACAAAAGCCAGTTGCATCAGTGCAGCTCCTCAGCCAGTAACAACGTGCTCAGTCGGCTTGCCACACGCTCAGGGTTCAAGCGCGTGAAGCACAGGGGCGACTCGCGCTTGATGTCGAACCGACGCAGGTCGTCGGCCGTTGGTTGATAGGTACAGTGTTTTTGCAGGCACGGCGCGCACGGGAAGTCGCTGGCCAGGTGAATCTGGCCCTTGCCGTAGGCGCCGGTCAGGCCAGGGTTGGTGGGGCCGAACAGGGAAATGGTCGGCACGTCCAACGCAGCGGCCAAGTGGCCAAGGCCGGTGTCGACCGCCACGCAAGCGCGGGCGCCGGCCAGGACGCGGGCCACACCGGCCAGGTTCAGCTTGGGCAGCACTTCGGCGTTTGGCAGGCCTTGGGCCAGGCGTTCGGCGCGGGCTTTTTCGTCGGCATTGCCCCACGGCAACTTCACGTCCACACCCAGGCGGCCCATGCGCTCAGCCAACTCGCGCCAATAGGCTTCGGGCCAGTGCTTGGTGTCCCAGGTGGTGCCGTGCAGCAGCAGTACAAAAGGTTTCTTCGGCGGCAGGCCGAGCAGTTTGTCGACGCTCAGGCCGTAGTCGCCCAGCCCTTTGGGCAAGTCATAACCCAGCGCCACGGCGAACAGCTGGCGCAAACGCTCCACCGCATGCTGCCCACGGGCTACGGCCAGGCGCCGCGAGTAGAAGCGCGAGGCCATTGGCTCGCGGGCCGAGTGTTTGTCGAAACCGGCCACTGGGGCACGCACGTAGCGCGTCAGCCAGGCGCTTTTCAGCAGGCCTTGAGCGTCGATCACCAAGTCGTATTTAGTCGACTGGATACGCTGTTTGAAGCGCCGCCACTCGCCACTCTTGATGGTTTGCCAGATGTTTTTGCGCCAGCGGCGAATCGCCACCGGGATGACCTTGTCCACCGCCGGGTGCCAGGTGGGGATTTCGGCGAAGCCTTCTTCCACCACCCAATCAAAGCGAATGCCAGGGATCGCCCGCGCCGCGTCGGTCAGTGCCGGCAAGGCGTGGATCACGTCGCCCAGGGATGAGGTCTTGATTACCAATACTCGCAAACTAACGAACCTCGACCACAGAGCCCTGCAACCGCTGCAAGGCATCGCTGACCGGTTGCGGCAGCAACTGGCGCAGGCAATTGTAGTGACCGAAACGGCAGGTGCGGTCGAAACACGGGCTGCAATCCAGGCCCAGGCGCACCACTTCGACTTTGTCGGCCAATGGCGGGGTAAACCCTGGTGAGGTCGAGCCGTACACCGCCACCAGTGGGCGGTTCAGCGCGGCGGCCACGTGCATCAGGCCGGAGTCGTTGGACACCACAGCATCGGCGCAGGACAGCAGGTCGATGGCTTCGGCCAGGGACGTGTCGCCGCTGAGGTTCACCGCCTCTTCGCGCAGGCCGGGAATCAGGCGCTGGCGGATGTCTTCGCCCACCGAGTGATCATTTTTCGAACCGAACAGCCACACCTGCCAACCTTCGCGAATCTTCATCTCGGCGACTTTGGCGTAATGCTCCGACGGCCAGCGCTTGGACTCACCAAACTCCGCGCCTGGGCACAGCGCCAACACCGGACGGTCGAGCATCAGGCCGAACTTGGCCAGGGCCGCATCGCGGGTCACCGGGTCGATCTGCAGGCTTGGGCGCGGGTACGGCGTCGGCAACTCAGCACCGGGCTCGTAGGCCAGGGCCATGAAACGCTCGATCATCAGCGGGTAGCGCGCCTTGTCGAGGGTGCGCACGTCGTTGAGCAACACGTAGCGAAACTCGCCGCGCCAGCCGGTGCGTTTAGGGATGCCGGCAAAATACGGCACCAGCGCCGACTTCAGCGAGTTGGGCAGCAGGATCGCCTGATCGTACTGGCCGGCCAGAGATTTGCCGATGCGACGGCGCGTTGCCAGTTCGAGGGCACCGTGGCCGAGCGGGAAGCTCAAGGCCTTGCGCACCTCGGGCATGCGCTCAAGGATCGGCCGGCTCCACTCGGGGGCGAGCACGTCGATTTGGCAGTCGGGATGGCGCTGTTTCAGACACTGGAACAGTGTCTGTGCCATCACCATGTCACCGACCCAACTGGGCCCAACGATCAGAATATTCATGTAGTGTCCACAAACGATGCGGGGAGGCTTATGCCTCCCCGCATCGATAATTACTGCAGATCGCGCTTTTTGTGGGAGCGGGCTTGCCTGCGATAGCATCGCCTCGGTATACCTGATACACCGAAGCGTCTGCATCGCGGGCAAGCCCGCTCCCACATAAAGCCGGTTTCCACATTAGATTGGCATCGCTCAATTCATCGGGTTTCAGCTTAAACCCAGTTCATTCCAGATTCGCATCACCTGACGCCGTTCGTCGGCGAACTGATCCCCGGCCACCGTACCGGCCTCGTTTTGCAAGGCCTGGCGGTGCGCGGCGGAACGGTAGGCCTTATACACCTCGCGCAGCAAATGAGCATCGGCGGCGGGCATCAACCCCACCTGCTCCAGGCCCTCCAGAATGCGGATATTGTCGGTGTAGCGCAGCAACGATGGATGTTGCGCAGACCACGCCAAAGCCGCGTATTGCACCATAAATTCAATATCGACGATACCACCGGCGTCCTGCTTGAGGTCGAACGCCACCGTGGGCTCGAAGGCATTGGCGCCGGTACCGGCCGCCGTAGACTTGGTGCCCAGGTTGCCGCGCATCTTGGCGCGCATCTCGCCGACCTCCTGGCGCAGCTTGGCCAAGTCGCGTTCGCGCCCCAGTACTTTAGCGCGTACCTGCTCGAACGCATGGCCTACGTCCTGGCTGCCCACCAGCACTCGCGCGCGGATCAGGGCCTGATGTTCCCAGGTCCAGGCTTCATTTTCTTGATAGCGCTCAAACGCACCGAGCGAACTCACCAGCAAACCGGACGCGCCGGAAGGCCGCAGGCGCATGTCCACTTCATACAGCTGGCCGGAGTTGGTCTGGGTGGTCAGCAGGTGGATGATCCGCTGGCCCAGCCGCGTGAAGAACTGCGCACCGTCGATCGGCTTGGCGCCGTCGGTTTCGGCCTGCGGGTCGCCGTCGTGGATAAACACCAGGTCAAGGTCGGAACCATGGCCCAGCTCGATGCCGCCGACTTTGCCATAGCCGACAATGACGAACCCCGGGTCGCACAAGGTGCCGTCGAGCCGCTGCGGCGAGCCGTGGCGCGCCACGGTCTGGCGCCAGGCCAGGGCCAGCACTTGTTCAAGGATGGCTTCGGCAAGCCAGGTCAGGTAATCGCTGACTTTCATCAACGGCAAGCTGCCAGCGATTTCCGAAGCGGCCACGCGCAGGCGGTGGGCCAGCTTGAAGTGGCGCAGGGCTTCCATCTGCTGCTCAAGGTCATCCTCGGGGATACGCGTGAGGCGTTCACGCAGCTCGGCAGCCAGTTCCGGCGCCAACGGTGGCTTGAACAGGCGGCCTTCGTTGAGCAATTCGTCGAGCAACAGCGGGAAACGCGTGATCTGTTCGGCGATCCAAGGGCTGGCGGCGCACAGGGTCAACAGGCGGCGCAGAGCGTCGGGATTTTCCGTGAGCAGCACCAGATAAGCGGAACGGCGGGCGACGGCTTCGACCAATGGCAACACACGCTCCAGCACCAGGTCCGGGTTGGCGTGTTCGACGGCCTGAGCCAGCAGGCGCGGGATAAAGGCATCGAGCCGCTCGCGGCCCAGGCGCTGCATGGCACGTAGCTGCGGGCTGCCGCGTAGGCCGGCCAAGGTTTTCAGGGCTTTGGGCGCGTCGGTAAAGCCACCTTCCTGCAATTGGCGGCACGCGGCGTCTTCGTCCTGGGACTCTTCCCACAGCGGCAACCACTCACCGCCCACGACCAATTCGCTTTCTTCGCCCTCCGCTTCATCAGGGTCGGCAATGACTTGGCGGAAGTGCCAGGCCACCCGGCCACGCCAGTACATCAGGCGTTCATGGAAGGCGGCCCAGTCGGCAAAGCCAAGCACAAAGGCAATGCGTGCCTGGTCTTCCGGGCTGTCCGGGAGCATTTGCGTCTGGCGGTCGGCAATTGCCTGGATCGCGTGCTCGGTGTAACGCAAGAATTCGTAACCATTGCGCAATTCGGCAATGACCGCCGCCGGCAAGTAGCCCTGACCTTCCAGAGTGCCGAGCACCTTGAGCAAAGGTCGCTGTTGCAGGCTCAGGTCTCGGCCACCGTGGATCAGTTGGAACGCCTGGGCGATAAACTCCACTTCACGAATGCCGCCCGAGCCCAGCTTGATGTTCTCGGCCATGCCCTTGCGCCGCACTTCCTGCTGGATCAGCTGCTTCATGGTGCGCAGCGCTTCGATGGCGGAAAAATCCAGGTAACGCCGGTAGACGAACGGGCGCAGCATATCCAGCAGTTGCGCACCGGCCACCTGATCACCGGCGACCACGCGCGCCTTAATCATGGCGTAGCGCTCCCAGTCGCGGCCCTGATCCTGATAGTACTGTTCCAGCGCATTGAAGCTGAGCACCAGAGCCCCGGCCGAACCGTAAGGGCGCAGGCGCATGTCGACGCGGAACACAAAGCCGTCGACGGTCATCGGGTCGAGGGCCTTGATCAATTTTTGACCAAGGCGAATGAAAAACTCCTGGTTATCCAGGGCGCGCTTCACGCCCACCGTCTCGCCGCCTTCGGGGTAGGCGAAAATCAGGTCGATATCCGAAGACAGGTTCAGCTCCACGGCGCCGAGCTTGCCCATGCCGAGGATGACCATGTGCTGAGCTTCACCGCTGCGCCGGCCAGTGGGTGTGCCGAATTGCACACAGTGGCGCTGGTACAGCCACTGGTAGGCTTGGTCGATGCTGGCGTCGGCCATGTCGGACAGGTCGCGACAGGTTTGCACCAGGTCGGCCTGGCGGGTCAGGTCGCGCCAAATGATGCGCACTTGTTGACGCGTGCGCTGGCGGCGCAGTACGCGGCCCAGCTCATCTTCTGTTTCGGCCTGTTGCACGGCACCGGCGATCTGGCCGCACAGCTCGCCGGGCGCAAAGCCACGGTCCAGCTCGCCCCAGGCCACCAGTTCAAGCAACATCAAAGGGTCACGCAGGCTCTGTTCAATGACGAAATCACTGGCGGCGCACACGCGGGCGAAGTCAGCCCACCGTTGCGGCGACCACTCAGAAAGGCCATGATCGGCGTCCAGCGCGGCCACTGCGTCACGAAATGACTGCTCGGCCCGCTGGGCGTAAGGCAAGAGAATGGCCGGTAATGGGGCCAGCGTTGGAAGGCTCATGGTCTATCCTTGATCGGCGCGTGAATGGCTTGTAGCTGTGAACGCAAGAACCACGCTCGGTGAAGGACTGTCGAACAAAGGTTATAAATAGCTGAAATTAAATTAATCTTGGCAGGCAACATCAAACTTTCACCTTTTCTTGTTCGCAAAAGATCAACAATAACGATTATGCTCACCAGCCAGACCGAGCCATACGCTCAGTCTTGTGTAGTTTTACTACTCGTATATACATTCGAAAGGCTGAAATGGCCGACGATTTGTAGTAAAACTACAGGACGCCGAAGCAACCTTCGGCCATCCAAGAATTTATGTCGTCTGCCCACAAGGCCAGTCGCAAACTCAGGCAACCGATTCTGGTAGCCTTTCCGCCCTGGAGCAAGCCATGCAAGACCTCGATCCCGTCGAAACCCAGGAATGGCTGGACGCCCTGGAATCGGTTCTCGACAAAGAAGGCGAAGACCGTGCTCACTACCTGATGACCCGTATGGGCGAACTCGCGACCCGCAGCGGCTCGCAACTGCCCTACGCCATCACTACGCCATACCGCAACACCATCCCCGTTACCCACGAAGCACGCATGCCTGGCGACCTGTTCATGGAACGCCGCATTCGCTCGCTGGTACGTTGGAACGCCATGGCGATGGTAATGCGCACGAACTTGAAAGATTCTGACCTGGGCGGTCACATCTCCAGCTTCGCTTCCAGCGCAACCCTGTATGACATCGGCTTCAACTACTTCTTCCAGGCCCCGACCGACGAACACGGCGGCGACCTGATCTACTTCCAGGGCCACACCTCTCCAGGCGTTTACGCCCGTGCGTTCATGGAAGGCCGCATCACCGAAGACCAGATGAACAACTTCCGTCAGGAAGTGGACGGTGGCGGCCTGTCGTCGTACCCGCACCCTTGGCTGATGCCTGATTTCTGGCAGTTCCCGACTGTATCCATGGGCCTTGGCCCGATCCAGGCGATCTACCAGGCACGCTTCATGAAGTACCTGGAAGCCCGTGGCTTCATCCCTGAAGGCAAGCAGAAAGTCTGGTGCTTCCTGGGCGACGGCGAGTGTGACGAGCCGGAATCCCTGGGCGCCATCTCCCTGGCTGGCCGCGAGAAGCTCGACAACCTGATCTTCGTCATCAACTGCAACCTGCAGCGCCTCGACGGCCCGGTTCGCGGCAACGGCAAGATCATCCAAGAACTCGAAGGCGTGTTCCGCGGTGCTCAGTGGAACGTGACCAAAGTCATCTGGGGCCGTTTCTGGGACCCACTGTTGGCCAAAGACGTCGACGGAATCCTGCAACGTCGCATGGACGAAGTCATCGACGGCGAGTACCAGAACTACAAGGCCAAAGACGGCGCGTTCGTACGTGAGCACTTCTTCAACACGCCTGAACTCAAGGCGATGGTTGCAGACCTGTCCGACGACGAGATCTGGAAGCTCAACCGTGGTGGCCACGACCCGTACAAGGTCTACGCGGCGTACCACGAAGCGGTCAACCACAAAGAACAACCGACCGTCATCCTGGCCAAGACCATCAAGGGTTATGGCACCGGTGCCGGCGAAGCGAAAAACACCGCGCACAACACCAAGAAGGTTGATGTTGAAAGCCTGAAGCTGTTCCGCGATCGCTTCGACATCCCCGTCAAAGACGAAGAGCTGGAAAACCTGCCGTTCTTCAAGCCAGAGCCAAACAGCGCCGAAGCCCGTTACCTGAGCGAGCGCCGTACTGCACTGGGCGGTTTCGTGCCACAGCGCCGCGCCAAGTCCTTCGACATTCCGACACCGCCACTCGATACCCTCAAGGCTATCCTGGACGGCTCGGGCGACCGTGAAATCTCCACCACCATGGCCTTCGTGCGGATCCTCGCGCAGTTGGTCAAGGACAAGGAAATCGGTTCGCGTATCGTCCCGATCATCCCGGACGAAGCCCGTACCTTTGGTATGGAAGGCATGTTCCGTCAGTTGGGCATCTACTCCTCCGTCGGCCAGCTCTACGAGCCAGTCGATAAAGACCAGGTGATGTTCTACAAGGAAGACAAGAAGGGCCAGATCCTCGAAGAAGGCATCAACGAAGCGGGCGCCATGAGCTCCTTCATCGCTGCCGGTACTTCGTACTCCAGCCACAACCAGCCGATGCTGCCGTTCTACATCTTCTACTCGATGTTCGGCTTCCAGCGTATTGGCGACCTGGCCTGGGCAGCAGGCGATAGCCGTACCCGTGGCTTCCTGATCGGCGGTACTGCCGGGCGGACCACGCTGAACGGCGAAGGCCTGCAACACGAAGACGGTCACAGCCACATTCTGGCTGCCACCATCCCGAACTGCCGCACCTTTGATCCAACCTACGGCTATGAGCTGGCGGTGATCATCCAGGACGGCATGAAGAAGATGACCGAACAGCAGCAGGACGTTTTCTACTACATCACCGTGATGAACGAGTCCTACCAGCAGCCAGCTATGCCGGCCGGCGTGGAAGAAGGCATCATCAAGGGCATGTACCTGCTCGAAGAAGACACCAAGGAAGCGGCGCACCACGTACAGCTGATGGGCTCCGGCACCATCCTGCGTGAAGTCCGTGAAGCGGCGAAGATCCTGCGTGAAGAGTTCAACGTCGGCGCTGACGTGTGGAGCGTTACCAGCTTCAACGAACTGCGTCGCGACGGCCTGGCGGTGGAGCGTAACAACCGCCTGCACCCAGGTCAGAAGCCTGCATTGAGCTACGTTGAAGAGTGCTTGGCCGGCCGTAAAGGTCCAGTCATTGCCTCTACCGACTACATGAAGCTGTTTGCTGAACAGATTCGCCAGTGGGTCCCGTCCAAGGAATTCAAAGTCCTGGGCACCGACGGTTTCGGCCGCAGTGACAGCCGCAAGAAGCTGCGTCACTTCTTCGAAGTTGACCGTCACTTCGTGGTGTTGGCAGCCTTGGAAGCCTTGGCTGACCGTGGTGAGATCGAACCTAAGGTGGTGGCTGACGCTATCGTCAAGTTCGGGATCAACCCGGAAAAACGCAACCCACTGGACTGCTGAGGAGATTTTTTGTGAGCGAACTCATTCGCGTACCTGACATCGGCAGCGGTGAAGGTGAAGTAATCGAGCTGTTTGTGAAGGTCGGCGACAAAGTCGAAGCCGACCAGAGCATCCTGACCCTGGAATCGGACAAGGCGAGCATGGAAATCCCTGCTCCCAAAGCCGGCGTGGTCAAGAGCCTGAAAGTGAAGCTGGGCGACCGCCTGAAAGAAGGCGACGAACTGCTGGAGCTGGAAATCGAAGGTGCCGCTGATGCGGCCCCTGCGCCAGCCCCTACTGCCGCTGCTGCACCCGCCCCTGCTGCTGAAAAGCCTGCCGCCGCCGAAGCTCCAGCAGCCCCGGCCGCTGCACCTGCCGCCGCCACCGTCCAGGACATTCATGTTCCGGACATCGGTTCGTCGGGCAAGGCCAAGATCATCGAGCTGCTGGTCAAGGTCGGCGACACCGTCGAAGCCGATCAGTCGCTGATCACCCTGGAGTCCGACAAGGCCTCCATGGAAATCCCTTCGCCGGCTGCCGGCGTGGTGGAAAGCATCGCGGTCAAGCTGGAAGACGAAGTCGGCACTGGCGATTTCATCCTCAAGCTCAAAGTACAAGGCGCTGCGCCTGCTGCGGCACCGGCGCCAGCCGCTGCTGCCCCGGCGGCCAAGGCTGAAGCGGCTCCGGCCGCTGCCGCCCCGGCACCGGCTGCAAAAGCTGAGGCCGCACCGGCCCCAGCGGCTGCCGCACCTGCGCCAAGCGGTGCCAAGGTTCACGCCGGCCCTGCCGTGCGTCAGCTGGCCCGTGAATTCGGCGTTGAGCTCAACGCTGTGTCGGCCACTGGCCCTCACGGTCGCGTGCTGAAAGAAGACGTGCAGGTTTACGTCAAAGCCATGATGCAGAAAGCCAAGGAAGCTCCGGCTGCCGGCGCTGCTACTGGTGGTTCGGGCATTCCGCCGATTCCGGTCGTGGACTTCAGCCGCTTCGGCGAAACCGAAGAAGTGCCGATGACTCGCCTGATGCAAATCGGCGCGTCGAGCCTGCACCGCAGCTGGCTGAACATTCCGCACGTGACTCAGTTCGACCAAGCCGACATCACCGACCTGGAAGCTTTCCGCGTTGCGCAGAAAGCCGTGGCCGAGAAGGCCGGCGTGAAACTGACCGTGCTGCCACTGCTGCTCAAGGCCTGCGCGCACCTGCTCAAGGAACTGCCGGACTTCAACAGTTCCCTGGCACCAAGCGGCAAGGCGATCATTCGCAAGAAATACGTGAACATCGGCTTTGCAGTCGACACGCCTGACGGCCTGCTGGTACCGGTCATCAAGAACGTCGACCAGAAGAGCCTGCTGCAACTCGCTGCCGAAGCGGCTGCGCTGGCTGCCAAGGCCCGCGACAAGAAGCTCACCGCAGACGATATGCAGGGCGCGTGCTTCACCATCTCCAGCCTCGGTCACATTGGCGGCACTGGCTTCACGCCAATCGTCAACGCGCCGGAAGTGGCAATCCTGGGTGTTTCCAAGGCCACGATCCAGCCTGTGTGGGACGGTAAAGCGTTCCAGCCTAAGCTGATGCTGCCGCTGTCGTTGTCCTACGATCACCGTGTGATCAACGGTGCAGCCGCTGCACGCTTCACGCAGCGCCTGAGCCAACTGCTGAACGACATCCGCACCATCCTGCTGTAAGCCTCAACGGGCCTCCCTTTCACCGGGGAGGCTTGGCTGCACCGATTTCCGAGCGCCACGCTCGTACCTCAACCCCGCCATTTGGCGGGGCTTTTTTTGGCCTGCCGGTTTGTAGGAGCTAGGCCCGCCGTGCCTGCGTCAATGCGCCACCCATCACCTCGATTGTAGAAACCGCTCCCGCGGCCGATAACAGCCATATAGCACTTAGCCTTCATCCTCTCTTGTCAGTGCGTGCTGCATGATGCAACCTTGCCGCAGGTGACAGTAAAGAGGGCGTGAGCCCGGCGCCGTGCGCATTTTTCCAAGCGAGTTCCCCCATGAAAAGCCAACCCGATGTCGCCCGTATGGCGGCCGAGGTAGTGACGCAGTTACCGGTGCCTTCGCGCCTCGGCATGCTGCGTTTCGAGCGGCTTAATGAGGCAAGCTGGGCCCTCTTGTACCTCGACCCCAATTGCGAGCGCCAATTCGGCCTGCCGGCGGTTGAGCTGTGTGCCTTGCTCGGCACACCCTACGCCAGCCTGATGGAACCGCAGGCGCGCTACCAACTGCACGACGCCATCCAGCAACAACTGACCCAGAGCCCGCATTACCTGGTGCGCTACACCTTGCACACCAACGACGGCCCCCTGAGCCTGCTGGAAATGGGCGAGGCCTACAAACAACACAATCGCCACCTGCTGCGCGGCTACTTGATGGTGGTCGACGGGCTGTTCAGCGAAATCCCCGCCGCCGCCCCGACCGCAGACCTGGAAAACCAGAACAGCCGCCTGCAGATCGCCCTGGAGCTCAACCAGCGCGCCCAGCTGGAACAGTTGCAGCACCTGGAACGCGTGCGCGCCCAACAGGAGCTGATTCTGCTGCTCGCGCGCCAGCGCTACACCACGCCTAACTCGCTGCAGGAAGCCGCCGAGCTGATCACCCGCAGCGCGTGCGACATCTACCAGATCGATTGCGCGAGCATCTGGAACCTCGAAGGCCAGCGCCTGGTGCCGATCTCGGCCTACCACCGCGCCGACCAACAACACCATTTGCCGGAAGCGATCGACGCCAGCGGCTTCCCGGACTACCTGGAAGCCCTGCACTCGAGCCGCGCCATCGACGCCACCCATGCGATGCGCGACCCGCGCACCCGGGAAATGGCCGAGAGCCTGCGCGCTAAGGATATATACGCGATGCTCGACGCGAGCATCCGCGTCGATGGCCAGGTCATTGGCGTGTTGTGCCTGGAACAAAGCGGCAGCCCCCGCGCATGGCAGACCGATGAAATCGCCTTCGCCGGTGAGCTGGCGGACCAATTCGCGCAAGTGATCAACAACCACAACCGGCGCACCGCCACCAGCGCCCTGCACCTGTTTCAGCGTGCCGTGGAGCAAAGTGCCAACGCCTTTTTGCTGGTCAATTGCGACGGCGTGGTGGAGTACGTCAACCCCAGCTTTACCGCGATCACCCAATACAGCGCCGAAGAAGTCCACGGTCACCGCCTGGCGCAACTGCCGGCGCTGGAGAACCTCAGCGAGTTGCTCTTCGATGCGCCGTCGAGCCTGGCCAAGAGCAATAGCTGGCAGGGCGAGTTCAAGAGCCGGCGCAAGAACCTCGAACCCTACTGGGGCCAGCTGTCGATTTCCAAGGTGTATGGCGACAACCGTGAGTTGACCCACTACATCGGCATCTACGAAGACATTACCCAAACCAAGCTGGCCCAGCAGCGCATCGAGCGCCTGGCCTACACCGACAACCTGACCAACCTGGGCAACCGCCCGGCGTTTATCCGCAACCTGGATGAGCGCTTTGCCCGCGACAGCGACAGCCCGATCAGCCTGTTGCTGGTGGACATCGACAACTTCAAGCGGATCAACGACAGCCTCGGCCACCAGACCGGCGACAAGCTGCTGATCAGCCTGGCACGCCGCCTGCGCAACAGCCTGAGCGCCAGTGGCAGCTTGGCGCGGTTTGCCAGTAACGAGTTCGCGGTGTTGCTCGACGACACTGATCTTGAGACTGGCCAGCAGGTTGCCAGCCAGCTGCTGGCCACCCTCGACAAGCCGATGTTCGTCGATAACCAGCTAATCAGCGTCACCGGCTCCGTGGGCCTGGCGTGCGCGCCATTACACGGCCGCGACCCGCAAACCCTGATGCGTAACGCCGGGCTGGCGCTGCACAAAGCCAAGGCCAACGGCAAACACCAAGTGCAGGTGTTCACCGAAGCCCTGAACGCCGAGGCCAGTTACAAACTGTTCGTGGAAAACAACCTGCGCCGCGCCCTGACCCAGAACGAGCTGGACGTGTTCTACCAGCCCAAACTGTGCCTGCGCAGCGGCCGCCTGCTGGGCATGGAAGCGTTGTTGCGTTGGAACCACCCGGAAAAGGGCATGATTCGCCCCGACCAGTTCATCAGCGTGGCGGAAGAGACTGGGCTGATCATCCCTATCGGTAAGTGGATCGCGCGCCAGGCCTGCCGCATGAGCCGGCAGTTGACCGCCGCGGGCATGGGCAACTTGCAGGTGGCGATCAACCTGTCGCCCAAGCAGTTTTCCGACCCGGATCTGGTGGCCTCAATTGCCACCATCCTCAAGGAAGAACAGCTGCCGGCCAACCTGCTGGAGCTGGAATTGACCGAAGGCTTGCTGCTGGAAGCCACCGAAGACACGCGCTTGCAGCTCGACCAGCTCAAAAGCTTTGGCCTGACCCTGGCCATGGACGACTTCGGCACCGGTTACTCGTCGCTGAGTTACTTGAAAAAATTCCCCATCGACATCATCAAGATCGACCGCAGCTTTATCCACGAAATCCCGGACAACCAGGACGACATGGAAATCACCTCGGCGGTGATCGCCATGGCTCACAACCTCAAGCTCAAGGTGGTGGCCGAAGGCGTCGAGACCGCCGAACAGTTAGCCTTCCTGCGTCGGCATCGTTGTGATGTGGGCCAGGGCTATTTGTTCGACCGGCCGATCCCCGGTGCAGAGCTGCTCGAGAAGCTTAAACGCTACCCGCGCGGGCCAATCGCCTGACAGCGCTGTAACACTCGGGCACACTGAGTGTCTTCTTAATACATAACTCAATCTGACTGAGAGGACTGATCATGGTCTTGCGCTCGGAAATTCTGGTGAACAAAAACGTGTTGCCTACTCAAGAACAAGCTTTGCCTGGCCGTGAAACCCCGATGAATCTGCCGCAAACGCATTTCGTCAACGGCAACCCGCTGCTCGGCCCCTTTGTCGACAACGTAGAGTTCGCGATATTCGGCCTGGGTTGCTTCTGGGGCGCGGAGCGCAAGTTTTGGCAGCGCGACGGCGTAGTCAGCACCGTGGTCGGTTATGCCGGCGGCTACACGCCGAACCCGACCTACGAAGAAGTTTGCTCGGGCCTGACCGGCCATAGCGAAGTGGTACTGGTAGTGTTTGACCAAGACAAGATCAGCTACGAAGAGCTGCTGAAAATGTTTTGGGAGTTGCACAACCCGACCCAGGGCATGCGCCAGGGCAACGACATCGGCAGCCAGTACCGTTCGGTGATTTACGCGGTGAAACCTGAGCATCTGGAGGCGGCCAAGGCCAGCGCCGAGGCGTATCAGGGTGAGCTGACCAAGGCTGGCCTGGGCACCATCACCACAGAAATTGAAGAAGCACCGACGGTGTACTTCGCCGAGGCGTATCACCAGCAGTACCTGGCGAAGAACCCGCAGGGGTACTGCGGGATCGGCGGCACGGGCGTGACCTGCCCGATCTGACGCAAACAGCATCGCGGGCAAGCCCGTTCCCACCTTGGAATGCATTCCAAATATGGGAGCAGGCTTGCCCGCGATGGCGTCCTGACAGGCGACTAATTACTCAGCGATGAGCCAATCCATCTGCCACCCACCCTGGGTCTGCCCAAGCTTCTTGGACAACCACGGCAGCAGCTCACGCAACTCCTCCTCCAGCCCCCACGGCGGGTTGGCAATCGCCAGGCCCGAGCCGGTCAGGGTGTTGGGCGTGTCCAGCGGATGCACCAGCAACTCCACCCGCAACAACTTCGGCGCACCGGTGCCGGCCAGGTCCTGATAGAAGCGGCGCAACATGCGCTGGTCTTTCACCGGGTACCAAATCGCCGCGACTGTCTGGCGCATGCGGCTGACGGCTTCCTTGAGGGACGCTGCGCAGCGCTGCATCTCGTCCAGTTGCTCAAACGGCGGATCGATCAGCATCAGCGCGCGTTTTTCCGGCACGGGTAGCAGGGCGCGCGGCACATGCCAGCCTTCGCCCAGGTGCACTTTGACCCGGCGATCACCCTTCATGTTGTCCTTGAGCAGCACACCATCTTCCGGGTGCTTTTCGTTGAGCAACACACGGTCCTGGGGCCGCGTGAGGCGGCGCGCCAGTTCCGGCGAGCCCGGGTAATAGCGCAACTGGCCGTCCGGGTTCATCTCGTGCAGCACGCGCATGTAGTCGGCGGTCAACGGCGGCAAGTCGCTCGCGCCCCACAGGCGGGCGATGCCTTCCAGGTATTCACCGGTGCGGTTGGCCTGATCACCTTGTAAGTCGTACAGCCCGATCCCGGCGTGGGTGTCAAGGTAGGCGAACGGCTGCTCCTTGCGCGACATCAAGGCGATGAGGCGGGTCAAGGTCAGGTGTTTGAAGACATCGGCGTGGTTGCCGGCGTGAAAGGCGTGACGATAATTCATGGTTGCTCCTGCGCAGGGGGCGAAGTTTACCTTCTACCGGGGCAAAGGTGCAGGGCTGCGTGTCGGCCGGTGCTTATGTCATAACCGCAGGCACACCGCCGAAAACAGTCTAATCGCCCCTGCGGGAACGGGCTTGCCCGCGAGGCAGGCGACGCGGTATTACCCTTGCACCGCGGTGATGCTATCGCAGGCAAGCCAGCGCCCACCGTGTACGGGGCGCTCAAGGAAACCAAGGAGGTCAATAACAATCATGAAAGACGCCACCATTGCACTGCACCACGGCTTCAAATCCGACCCGACCACCAAGGCCGTCGCCGTGCCGATCTACCAGAACGTCGCCTTCGAATTCGACAACGCCCAGCACGGCGCCGACCTGTTCAACCTGGACGTGCCCGGTAATATCTACACACGCATCATGAACCCCACCAACGACGTGCTGGAGCAGCGCATTGCCGCCCTTGAAGGCGGTATCGCCGCCCTAGCCGTATCAGCTGGCAGCGCCGCGATCCATTACGCGATCCAGACGCTGACCCGCGCGGGTGACAATATCGTCACCACGCCGCAGCTCTACGGCGGCACCTACACCCTGTTCGCGCACCTGTTGCCAAGCTTTGGCGTCGATGTGCGCTTCGCCCGCGACGACTGCGCCGAGGCCATCGCCGAATTGATCGATGACAACACCAAGCTGGTCTACTGCGAAAGCATCGGTAACCCCGCAGGCAACATCATCGACATCGAAGCCCTGGCCGATGTCGCCCACGCACGCGGCGTACCACTGATGGTAGACAACACCGTGGCAACGCCAATCCTGTGCAAACCTATCCAGTTCGGCGCCGACATTGTGGTGCACTCCGTGACCAAATACGTCGGCGGCCACGGCAACTCCCTGGGCGGCGTCATCGTCGACAGCGGCACCTTCCCCTGGACGAAGTACCCAGAGAAATTCCCCGGTCTCAACACCCCCGAGCCGGCCTATCACGGCGTGGTCTACACCGAGAAATTCGGCCCCGCCGCCTTTATCGCCCGTGCCCGCACCGTGCCACTGCGCAACACCGGCGCAGCCCTCGCACCGATGAATGCCTTCCTATTGCTGCAAGGCCTGGAAACCCTGGCCCTGCGCATGGAGCGCCATACTGAAAACGCGCTGAAGGTTGCGCAGTTTCTGCAAGGCCACGTCGAGGTGGAATGGGTCAGCTATGCCGGGCTGCCGGATCACCCGCACCACGCATTGGCACAGAAATACATGCAGGGCAAACCGTCAGCGATTCTGTCCTTTGGCCTCAAGGGTGGTTACGACGCCGGAGTACGCTTCTACGACGCCCTGCAAATCTTCAAACGCCTGGTGAACATTGGTGATGCCAAATCCCTGGCCTGCCATCCGGCGTCCACCACCCATCGGCAGATGAATGAGCAGGAGCAGGCCAAGGCCGGCGTGAAGCCCGAAATGATTCGCCTGTCGGTAGGCATCGAGGCAATTGAAGACTTGATCGAGGATCTGCAGCAGGCGCTGGGTTCAACTCAACTCTGAGGTCAAATAGTCAGCCAGCGCCCCATGACTGACATCCGCCCCGCGCACGAAGTAGGCGACCTTGTGCTGCAAGGTCACAGGCTTGAAGGCGGTGTACAGGTCGGGGCGTTGTTCTTCGAGCCATTGCAGCAGGTTATTGATCAACACCTGGGGTGATTGCGCGGCCAGATGCTCCAACACCACGGCGGGCACGCGCCACCATGGGCTGGTTTTGGCGGCAACCACCGGGCCTGTCGCAACCGTCAGCGGTTGGCGGTTGATCAGGTAACGCTGAAATACCGGCAACACCATCCCCGCCTCGTCGCCCAATTTCTGCACAATCGGCAGAAATTGGCCGCCATCCCAAAAGCGCAAAAACACGTCCTGGCCCTCGGGCAGCAACACCTTGGTCAGGCTTTGCAGATGCGCGACCACTGTTTCCAGCGGGCTGGACGACACTGCCAACCACCCCCAATCCGTTGCTTCGGTGGTTGCGATCCAGTCGAGGAAGGGGCTGCCTGGCTCGATGATGCCAACGTAAGGCATCACCTCATTCCACTGCGCATAGGCCGTGCCTGCCCAGATTGGCTGGGGCGGCATTGCACCTGCCTTCGCTTGCCAAGCGGTAAACGGCTTGGCGTCGCTGGCACTGCCCAGCACGGCGAAAATCTGCTCATTGGCGAGCAAAGGGTATTGGTCCAGCCAGGCACGAGGTTCCAAAGGCTGAGGCATAAGGGTTAACTCCTTTTAAGGTCGAGCCTGGAGATGTTCGGCAATATCACACTGACCGTTCTTGCAGCGCTCACACTCTTCGCAAAACGGTGCACTGCGTTTCAGGCTGGCTACTTGCACGCGGCTGAGCAGGGCGGGAATAACCGCCAGCAGCTTTTCCTTGATGCCCGGCATTAACGGCGCAGCGGCGGCAGCCGGCACGCCGCCAAGCTGAATCGGCACGCTGCTGAATATGCCGCTCGCCGAAAGCGTGATCGACTGCCCTCCCGCCTGGATCGTCACGCTGGCGCCGGCGTCGATAACAATGCTTTGCCCTGCTCCGATCTGAATGGCCCGCCCTGCCCGCACCTGCTGCGAACCACCGACCACCAGATGATCATCCTGCTTGAGCTCGGTCAGGCGGTTGCCGTGGGTAATGCGTTGCTCTTCGCCTTGAAGCTCATGGTGCGACTCGCCGCCCACCGTCACCCGGCGCTGGTTATCGACCTGCACCTGTTGGTCATTCAAGACGTGCTGGGTCCAATCCCGCTGGGCGCGCAGGTAGATTTCCTCAGCGCCCTTGCGGTCTTCAATGCGCAGCTCGTTGTAGCCACCACCCCCCGGGCTGCTGTGGCTGCGCAAGATGCTGCGGGTCTTGTCTGCCGGCAGGTCGAGGGGCACAGGGTTCGCCGCGTTGGGCAGGCAGCCCATCACCAACGGCATGTCTATGTCGCCATTCACGAAGCCTACCAGCACCTCCATGCCGACCCTGGGGATCAGCACCGAACCATAACGGTCATGGGCCCAAGCGCTGGCGACTCGCAGCCAACAACTGGAATGGTCGTTGTGCTCGCCGTCGCGGTCCCAGGCCATCTGTACTTTGACCCGGCCGTATTCGTCGCAATGGATCTCACTGTCGGCAGGCCCTGTGACCACCGCGCTTTGGTAGCCGGATATTTGCGGCCGCGACAGGATCAGGGGCGTTCGAAATGGCACGTCCCAAGGGGTGATAACAAATTCATTTCTGTAGCCCGGAGGTGATTCATCGCCATCGTCTTCGGGGACAGACTCCTCCAACACTTGAGGCTGATGCCCTGAATGGTGCAATTGGGTTACCAACCACAAATCATTCCATTCCTGACGAGGGTGCCCGGCCATTTTCAAGAACTGCCCGGTAACCAAGGCCGGCTGGTCGCTAAAACCGCTGGCCTGGCGATAATCGCTGCGGTGACGCTCCAACAGGCGTTGCGCCAGGTACTTACCATGCTCACGATCAGCAAAGTGCCCAGGGTAGCGCTGTTCGACCAGGGCGGGACGTTGCCCGCTGGAGGCCGAGCTTTCCAACACCAGACTCCGCTTCTTGAAATCGTAGTCTCGCAGGTTCACACCGGTGGTACGCGCCTTTAGCCGCAGGCTAAATTGCTTGATCGCAGGCGTGTCAGCGACCATCCCGGAACCGGGCGAATACGGGGTGGTTTGAGCCGGCTGGGCAAACACGCTCTGGTCATCGCCAAACACCAACAGGTGGCGCTCGGGGCTGTGCTGGAAGTGATAATGAATGCCAGACTCGACACACAGGCGCTGAATGAACTCCAGGTCGGTTTCACCGAACTGAACACAGTACTCACGCTCGGGGTACTTGCCGCTCAGCTGAAACGCGAAGGTGTCCCCCTGGATAGCCTGGGCCTCCAACACCAGCGCAATGATCTGGGGCACGGTTTTTTTCTGGAAAATCCGCTGGTGAGTGCTGTGTTCCAGATAAGCCAACTGCGGCACCAACGTGACCTGGTAACGGGTAAGACGCTTGCCCGAATCACCTTGGGCCACCCGATATACCTGGCCGTGAATGCCATGCCCCTGAGCGTCAAACCCCAGGAACGCCTGACGGTGCAGCAGGCTCTCGAGGTCCAGATCGGCTTGCTCGCTGACCAGTTCAAGGTCAACGCGAAACGGCAGGCTAATAAACTCATCACCCATGAACCCACGGACCTTGAGATCGCTGGGCTGCCCATCAAGGGTCAGGGTAAACGCGCTTTCGTTGGCAGGAGCGAACATCCGGTGTTTCTCTGCGAGGGGTAGGCGGCCGATTCTGCACCAGCTTTTTGCCGACCTGAGCGTGCCGCTGGCAAATCAGTAAGGTCCTACGTCATGAGTACAAAAATCCTCACTCAGCCGAGTCGAAGGCCGCTCATGTCCGTGCTAGCGTTAATGCTCCTCCCCTCGCCGGCCCTTTGGAAAAAGCATGACCACCCGCTACGCAAAAATCATCCTGACCCTCGTCCTTGCGGCCTTCGCCGGCTTAGTTGCGTTCAACAACATCACCGACTACGGCTCCAACTTCGCCTTCGTCAAACACGTGTTGAGCATGGACACCACGTTCCCCGACAACGCCGCTATGTACCGCTCAATCACCACGCCAGGGCTGTGGCACGCGGCCTACGCGCTGATCATCCTGGGCGAGGCGCTTACTGCACTGTTGCTGGCCTGGGGTGCGCTGTCGTTGTGGCGCGCTCGGCACGCGCCGGCTATCGCGTTCAACCGCGCCAAAGCAGGCGCAACCACCGGCCTCGCGCTCGGCTTTTTGGTGTGGTTTTTTGGTTTTATGGTGGTGGGCGGCGAATGGTTTCTGATGTGGCAATCCCATCAGTGGAATGGCCAGGAAGCGGCGTTCAAGTTCTACATGGCGATTCTGGGTGTGCTGATTTTTCTTAATCAGCCGGATACCGACTGAACCGCCCATAAAAAAGGCCCGCCATCCTTAGGACGCGGGCCTTTTTTCAATTCAGCGGGCGCTCAGCACCCGACGAATCACTTGTTGAGGTTGTAGTCTTTTTCCGCAGCATCAAAGCGCTCGACCATACCGGCAGTCGGTGCGCCCAGCTTGCTGACGAAGTAGATCGCCAGGCTGGCGAAGATGAAGCCTGGGATGATTTCGTACAAGCCCAGCAACTCGAAGTGCTTCCACACGATCACGGTGACCGCGCCGACCAGGATGCCGGCCAGGGCGCCGTTGCGGGTCATCTGTTTCCAGATCACCGAGATCAGCACCACAGGACCGAACGCAGCGCCGAAACCGGCCCAGGCGTAGCTCACCAGGCCGAGTACACGGTTGTTCGGGTTGGCTGCCATGGCGATGGCGATCAGGGCCACCAACAGCACCATCGCGCGGCCGACCCACACCAGTTCAACCTGGGAGGCGTTTTTGCGCAGGAAGGTTTTGTAGAAGTCTTCGGTCAGCGCGCTGGAGCACACCAGCAGTTGGCAGCTCAGGGTGCTCATCACCGCCGCCAGGATCGCAGACAGCAACACGCCGGCAATCCACGGGTTGAACAGCAGCTTGGCCAGCTCGATGAACACACGTTCGTGGTTCTCATTGACCGGGCCAGCCACTTCCGGGTGCGCCGAGAAGTAAGCGATGCCGAAGAAGCCCACTGCCACGGTGCCGCCCAGGCACAGGATCATCCAGGTCATGGAGATGCGACGTGCCTTGGCGATCGACTTCACCGAATCCGCCGCCATGAAACGCGCGAGGATGTGCGGCTGGCCGAAGTAGCCCAGGCCCCAGCCCATCAGCGAGATGATGCCGATGAAGCTGGTGTTTTTCAGCATGTTGAAGTTGTCGGGGTTCTTGGCTTCGATCGCCAGGAAGGTGGTGTCAATGCCACCGGTGGCCAGCAGCACGATGATTGGCGTCAGGATCAGCGCGAAGATCATCAGCGTGGCTTGTACGGTATCTGTCCAGCTGACTGCCAGGAAACCACCGACAAAGGTGTAGGCAATCGTCGCAGCAGCACCAGCCCACAGCGCGGTCTCGTAGGACATGCCGAAGGTGCTTTCAAACAGACGGGCGCCGGCGACGATGCCGGAAGCGCAGTAAATGGTGAAGAACACCAGGATCACCACCGCAGAGATAATCCGCAGCAGGCCGCTTTTATCTTCGAAGCGGCTGGAGAAGTAATCCGGCAGCGTCAGGGCATCGCCGTTGTGCTCGGTCTGCACCCGCAGGCGGCCGGCCACGAACAACCAGTTCAGGTAAGCGCCGACGATCAGGCCGATGGCGATCCAGCTTTCCGACAGGCCGGACATGTAGATAGCGCCCGGCAGGCCCATCAACAACCAGCCGCTCATGTCGGAAGCACCGGCCGACAAGGCGGTGACCACGCTACCAAGGCTGCGACCGCCGAGGATGTAATCGGAGAGGTTGTTGGTGGAGCGATAGGCCATTAAGCCGATCAGCACCATTGCTGCGATGTAGATCACAAACGTGATCAGGGTGGGATTGCTAACGCTCATAAGAGTGACGCCCTGGCATTGTTTTTATGTAGCGACGGTCTGTCAGACGGCCACCCGTGGATAAACGGGTAGACGAAACGACGTGCCGCGCATTTATGACTGACGTTTCCCCAGGAAAGCCGCCAGCCGATGAACCGAACCCTTCAGGTGGTTGCACCTTGGGCACGAATGCTATTCAACAAAGTAAATAAGGTGCAACCAGTTTCTTGAGAATAAGTTGCACCCATGTGTGTTTTGACTAAAACAGCGGTTTTTTGCTCCTTTTCGGAGCAAGAACAGCCAATGTCAGAAGCAAATGCACCACTGTGGAGCGGATTCGGTCGAAGGCCGAATTTTTTCCCGATCACGATCGAAAATTTCCTGAACAATTTGGGTTGCACCCGGTTGCACCTCTGGATGCGCAAAGCTAATCTTGCCGCCAGCAGATGCCACGCAGTAGTGGCACCCATGAGGATAAAAAGATGGCTACGACCACCCTTGGGGTCAAACTCGACGACCCGACCCGCGAACGCCTCAAGGCGGCCGCGACCTCCATTGATCGCACGCCGCACTGGCTGATCAAGCAGGCGATTTTCAATTACCTGGAGAAACTCGAGGGTGGTGCAACCCTGACCGAGCTCAACGGCTCGGGCAGCAAGGACGCTGAAGACGCAGGCGAAGTCCAGTCGGACCACGCCCACCAGTGCTTCCTGGAGTTCGCCGAAAGCATCTTGCCGCAATCCGTACTGCGCGCCTCGATCACCGCCGCCTACCGTCGCCCCGAGCCGGAAGTGGTGCCGATGCTGATTGAGCAGGCCCGCCTGCCGCAACAGATGGCCGAGGCCACCAACAAGCTGGCCGCCTCGATTGCCGAGAAGCTGCGCAATCAGAAGAGCGCCGGCGGCCGTGCCGGGATTGTTCAGGGCCTGCTGCAAGAATTTTCCCTGTCGTCCCAGGAAGGCGTGGCACTGATGTGCCTGGCCGAAGCGCTGCTGCGCATCCCGGACAAAGGCACCCGCGACGCGCTGATCCGCGACAAGATCAGCACCGGCAACTGGCAACCGCACCTGGGCAACAGCCCGTCGCTGTTCGTCAACGCCGCTACCTGGGGCCTGCTGCTGACCGGCAAACTGGTCGCCACCCACAACGAAGCGGGCTTGACCTCGTCCCTGAGCCGCATCATCGGCAAGAGCGGCGAACCGATGATCCGCAAGGGCGTCGACATGGCCATGCGCCTGATGGGCGAGCAGTTCGTCACCGGCGAAACCATCGCCGAAGCCCTGGCCAATGCGAGCAAGTTCGAAGCCAAGGGCTTCCGCTACTCCTACGACATGCTCGGTGAAGCCGCGCTGACCGAACACGATGCCCAGAAGTACTTGGCCTCGTATGAACAAGCCATTCACTCCATCGGCAAAGCTTCCCACGGCCGTGGGATTTATGAAGGCCCGGGCATTTCCATCAAGCTCTCGGCACTGCACCCGCGTTACAGCCGCGCCCAATACGAGCGCGTGATGGACGAGTTGTACCCGCGCCTGCTGTCCCTGACCTTGCTGGCCAAGCAGTACGACATCGGCCTGAACATCGACGCCGAAGAAGCCGACCGCCTGGAGCTGTCGCTCGACCTGCTCGAACGCCTGTGCTTCGAGCCACAACTGACCGGCTGGAACGGCATCGGTTTCGTGATCCAGGCTTACCAGAAGCGTTGCCCGTATGTGATCGACTACGTCATCGACCTGGCGCGCCGCAGCCGCCATCGCCTGATGATCCGCCTGGTAAAAGGCGCGTACTGGGACAGCGAAATCAAGCGCGCCCAAGTCGAAGGCCTGGAAGGCTACCCGGTCTACACCCGCAAGGTGTACACCGACGTTTCCTACATCGCCTGTGCACGCAAACTGCTGTCGGTGCCGGAAGTCATCTACCCGCAGTTCGCCACGCACAACGCCCACACGCTGTCGGCCATTTACCATATCGCCGGCCAGAACTATTACCCCGGCCAGTACGAATTCCAATGCCTGCACGGCATGGGTGAACCGCTGTATGAGCAAGTTGTAGGCAAGGTTTCCGATGGCAAGCTGAACCGTCCGTGCCGCGTGTACGCACCGGTCGGCACCCACGAAACACTGCTGGCGTACTTGGTGCGTCGCCTGCTGGAAAACGGCGCCAACACCTCGTTCGTTAACCGCATCGCCGACCACACCATCTCGATTCAGGAGCTGGTGGCCGACCCAGTGGCCAACATCGAGCAGATGGCCACGCTGGAAGGCGGCTTCGGCCTGCCGCACCCGCGTATTCCGCTGCCGCGTGACCTGTATGGCAGCGACCGCGCCAACTCGGCCGGTATCGACTTGGCTAACGAACACCGCTTGGCGTCGTTGTCCTGCGCCTTGCTGGCCACCGCCCATAACGACTGGAAAGCTGCGCCGATGCTGGGCTGCGCGTCCAGCAATGAAGCGGCTGCGCCGGTGCTGAACCCGTCCGACCTGCGTGACGTGGTCGGCCACGTACAGGAAGCCACCGTCGAAGACGTCGACAATGCTATCCAGTGCGCCATCAACGCTGGCCCGATCTGGCAGGCCACCCCGCCCGCCGAGCGCGCCGCGATCCTGGAGCGCGCCGCCGACTTGATGGAAGGCGAGATCCAGCCGCTGATGGGCCTGCTGGCCCGCGAAGCCGGCAAGACCTTCGCCAACGCCATCGCCGAAGTGCGCGAAGCCGTGGATTTCCTGCGTTACTACGCGGTGCAGGCACGCAACGACTTCACCAACGATGCCCACCGCCCACTGGGCCCGGTGGTCTGCATCAGCCCGTGGAACTTCCCGCTGGCCATTTTCAGTGGCCAAGTCGCTGCGGCACTGGCGGCCGGCAACCCGGTATTGGCCAAGCCTGCCGAGCAAACCCCGCTGGTGGCGGCACAAGCCGTACGCATTTTGCTCGAAGCCGGTATTCCGGAAGGCGTACTGCAACTGCTGCCTGGCCAGGGCGAAAGCGTGGGTGCGCGCCTGGTCGGTGATGATCGCGTCAAAGGCGTGATGTTCACCGGCTCCACCGAAGTCGCGCGCCTGCTGCAACGCAGCGTCGCCGGTCGTCTGGATGCCCAGGGCCGTCCGATTCCGCTGATCGCCGAAACCGGCGGCCAGAACGCGATGATCGTCGACTCTTCGGCGCTGACCGAGCAAGTCGTGATCGACGTTGTCTCGTCGGCTTTCGACAGCGCCGGCCAACGCTGCTCGGCCCTGCGCGTCCTGTGCCTGCAGGAAGATTCGGCAGACCGCGTGATCGAAATGCTCAAAGGCGCCATGGCTGAATGCCGCCTGGGCAACCCGGAGCGCCTGTCGGTGGACATCGGCCCGGTAATCGACGCCGAAGCCAAGGCCGGCATCGAGAAACACATCCAGGCCATGCGCGACAAAGGCCGCAATGTGTACCAAGTGGCAATTGCCGACGGCGAAGAGATCAAGCGCGGCACCTTCGTGATGCCAACCCTGATCGAGCTGGAAAGCTTCGACGAACTGCAACGCGAGATCTTCGGACCCGTGCTGCACGTGGTGCGTTACAAGCGTAAAGAGATCGACCAGCTTATTTCGCAGATCAATGCTTCTGGCTACGGCCTGACCCTGGGCGTGCACACCCGCATCGATGAGACCATCGCCAAGGTGATCGACAACGTGCATGCCGGTAACGTCTACGTGAACCGCAACATCGTCGGCGCCGTGGTCGGCGTGCAGCCATTCGGCGGCGAAGGCCTGTCGGGCACTGGCCCGAAAGCCGGTGGGCCGTTGTACCTGTACCGTCTGCTGTCGACTCGTCCTACCGATGCGATCGAGCAATCCTTCGTACGTGGCGACAAGCTGACCGCACCGGACGTGCGTCTGCGTGATGCCATGAGCCAACCGCTGACCGCCCTGAAAACCTGGGCCGACAGCAACAAGTTCAGCGACCTGAGCGCCCTGTGCAATCAGTTCGCCGCGCAATCGCAAAGCGGTATCACCCGCCAACTGGCCGGCCCGACCGGCGAGCGCAACAGTTACGCCATCCTGCCCCGCGAGCACGTGCTGTGCCTGGCGGAAGTGGAAGGTGACTTGCTGACGCAACTGGCAGCAGTGTTGGCCGTCGGCGGTTCGGCGGTATGGCCGGAAACTGACCTGACCAAGGCAGTGTTCCCACGCCTGCCGAAGGAAATTCAGGCGAAGATCAAGCGCGTGCCCGATTGGACCAAGGACGAAGTGGTGTTCGACGCAGTCCTGCACCACGGCGACTCCGACCAACTGCGTGCGGTGTGCCAGCAAGTGGCACAGCGTGGCGGAGCGATTGTTGGGGTGCATGGTTTGTCGCAGGGTGAAACGGCGATTGCGCTGGAGCGCCTGGTGATCGAGCGTGCGTTGAGTGTTAACACCGCTGCGGCGGGGGGTAACGCCAGCCTGATGACCATTGGCTAACTAATGTGGGAGCGGGCTTGCTCGCGAAAGCGGAGTGTCAGTCGCCAGATGCATTGACTGATCCACCGCTTTCGCGAGCAAGCCCGCCCCCACATTTGACCGCATTTCAAATCCCCCGCCGCTGTTCTGCCTCTCCATCACGCAAATCAATCTTGCTATCCAGCCTCTATTCGCACGCTTAGACTCAGGCCATTCCCTAAAAGGTAAGCCGCCATGTCCGAGACGCTGCTCAGTTCCCGCAATCTGGCTTTCGAGCTGTACGAAGTCCTCGATGCCGAGGGCCTGACTCAGCGCGAGCGGTTTGCCGAGCACAACCGCGAGACCTTCGATGCCGCCATCAGCACGGCGCGCAACATTGCCGAAAAGTACTTCGCGCCGCATAACCGCAAGAACGACGAAAACGAACCGCGCTATGAAGACGGCAAGGCGATCCTGATCCCAGACGTCAAACCTGCCGTGGACGCGTTCCTCGAAGCCGGCTTTCTCAACGCCGCGCGCAGTTTCGAAGCCGGTGGCATGCAACTGCCCACCCTGCTGTCCCAGGCCTGTTTCGCGCATTTCCAGTCAGCGAACGCAGCGTCCACTTCCTATCCGTTTCTGACCATGGGCGCCGCCAACCTGATTGAAAGCTTCGGCACCGAGGAGCAGAAACAGCGCTTCCTGCAGCCGATGATCGAGGGCCGCTTCTTCGGCACCATGGCCCTGACCGAGCCACATGCAGGCTCGTCGCTGTCGGATATTCGTACACGGGCAGAGCCGGCGGCTGACGGCACTTATCGCCTCAAGGGCAACAAAATCTTCATTTCCGGTGGCGACCATCCGCTGTCGGAAAACATCGTGCACATGGTGCTGGCCAAGTTGCCGGACGCGCCGGCCGGGGTGAAGGGCATTTCGCTGTTTATCGTGCCCAAGTTCCTGGTCAACGACGATGGCAGCCTGGGCGCGCGCAACGACGTGCTGCTGGCCGGGCTGTTTCATAAGATGGGCTGGCGCGGCACCACGTCCACGGCACTTAACTTCGGCGATAACGGTAACTGCGTCGGCTATCTGGTGGGCAAACCGCACCAGGGCCTGAGCTGCATGTTCCAGATGATGAACGAGGCGCGCATCGGCGTCGGCATGGGCGCAGTGATGCTGGGTTACGCCGGCTACCTGTACTCACTGGAATACGCCCGCGAACGCCCGCAAGGTCGCCTGCCCGACAGCAAAGACCCCAGCACCGCGCCGGTCTCGATCATTCAGCACGCCGATATCAAGCGCATGCTGCTGACGCAGAAGGCCTATGTGGAAGGCGCCTTTGACCTCGGCCTGTACGCCGCGCGGCTGTTCGATGACACCACCACCCTGGAAACCGACACCGCGCGCAAGCAAGCTCACGAACTGCTCGATTTGCTCACACCGATCGTCAAATCCTGGCCGTCGGAGTTCTGTTTGAAGGCCAACGAACTGGCAATCCAGATCCTCGGCGGCCACGGCTACACCCGCGAATACCCAGTGGAGCAGTACTACCGCGACAACCGCCTGAACCCGATCCACGAAGGCACCCACGGTATTCAGTCCCTGGATTTGCTCGGGCGCAAGCTCGCGCAGAACGGCGGCGCGGGCCTCAAGCAACTGATCCGCCTGATCGCAGAAACCGGCGCGCGGGCGCAGCAGTACCCGTCACTCACGGCGCTGCGCGACCCCCTGGAACAGTTAGTTAACCGCCTGCAAAGCGTGACGATTGGCCTGCTGACCGACCTCGCCCAAGGCAAGGTCAACAGCAGCCTGGCGAATTCGGCACTGTACTTGAAGGTGTTCGGGCACACGGTGATTGGCTGGCGCTGGCTGGAGCAGGCGATTCGCGCTGAGGAAGGCTTGGCCAAGGGCAATGCGGCCGATGTTGCCTTCTATAAAGGCAAGCTCCAGGCCGCTCGGTACTTCCTGACCTGGGAAGTGCCGAGCTGCCATCATGAACTGGCGATTCTGGAGGCACGCGATGACACGTGCCTGGGGATGCAGGATGCGTGGTTCTAACCGCTAAGGCTGGCCGATAGCCTTGGCGATGACGTCGACCGTGGCGCTGACTTGCTCTTGGTAACGGTCGAGTTCCTGCTGGTGCTGCTTTTGCATTTCGATCTGCTCGGCGCACAGGTTCAGCGCGGCCAGTACCAATAACTTGTCACCGATCAGCGTCGGGTACTTTTTCTTGGTGGTGGCCAGGGAAGCCTTGAGCATGGTCACGGCGTGCATCAGGGTTTGATCTTCCCCGTCCGGCGCCTTGATCGAGTAATCCTCTCCGAGAATCGAAACGACCTTTATCCCTTCATTCATGCGCCGACAGGACCTGCGCTCACACGCTCAACCAGTGCCTGGATGCGCGCGGCGGTGGCGCCATGCTTTTCTTCCTGTTCCATCAGGTTCAGTTGCAGGCTGTCGTTTTCGTCCTTGGCGCGGGCCAGTTCCGCCTTGAGGGATTCGTTGCTGCCCAGCAGGTTCTGATTTTGCTGTACCAGGTCGCTGACCAGTTGTTCCAATTGGCTGAGGGATGCTTCTAACATTTTGATTTCTCGGGCTTTTTAAAAGGGCGGTGACGATAAAGAAAATTCACCTCGGAAGCCAGGGTTATCCCAGGCCGGCAGCCCGTTTTTTAAGGGCCGGGCCGCGCTTTCGACCCTTAGTGACTGCATTTACCCCATCTGGTTCCTGAATCCCCCCCAACCCCTCGTCAGATGCAATAAAAACGCGCGCGCCCTTAAGACTTTAGTCGCATGGCCGATAACAGATGCACACCCCGTCTCGTGGCCGCACGGATCGCGCTTCTCCCCAGGATTCCAGCATGTCTCTTCGTAATATGAATATCGCTCCGAGGGCTTTCCTCGGCTTTGCGTTTATTGGTGCACTCATGTTGTTTCTCGGTGTGTTTGCCCTGAACCAAATGAGCAAGATCCGTGCGGCAACGGAAGACATCGCCCAGTCCAGCGTGCCAAGCATTCGCGCCCTCGACGAATTCACCCAGCTGACCCTGCGCCTGCGGGTGTTGTCGTACCGCTTGCTGACCAACCGCGAGCCGGACGTGCAGCAAAAGACCCTGGAAGCCTTCGAACTGCGCAACCAGCAGATCCGTACCGCCCAGGGCGTCTACGAAAAAGTCATCGAGAGCAGCGAAGAACGCGCCGCCTATGACGAATACGTGCGTTTGCTCGGCCAGTACCACCAGATCGAAGAGCGCATGAAGAGCTTGTCTCGCGCCAACCAGATCGACGAGCTGCGCACCATGCTCAACACCGAGCTGCTGAGCAACTCCGAGCAAGTCAACGCGGTGCTGACGCGCCTGCTGGACATCAATAACGCGATGGCCAACGCCAGCAACCAGCAAGCCAAAGACCAATACGACATGGCCTTTAAGCTGGTGGTGGGCCTGCTGATCGTTGCCACGGCGCTGACGTTGCTGTTCGCCTGGTTGCTGACCCGCAGCATCACCTTGCCGATCGCCCAAGCCCTGGAAGCGGCTGAAGAAGTCGCCGAGGGCAACCTGACGCGCCCGATCAAGGTCGACGGCAACGACGAAGCCGGCCGCCTGCTGGCTGCCATGGCCAAGATGCAGGACAAGCTGCGCGACACCCTGCAACGCATTGCCGGTTCCGCTACCCAGTTGGCGTCCGCCGCCGAAGAGCTGAACGCCGTCACCGACGAAAGCGCCCGTGGCCTGACCCAGCAAAACAACGAAATCGAACAAGCCGCCACCGCCGTCAACGAGATGACCAGCGCCGTCGAGGAAGTTGCGCGCAATGCGGTAAGCACCTCCGAAGCCTCGCGCGCCGCCACCACCTCCGCCGGTGACGGCCGTGACTTGGTGCAGGAAACCGTCAGCGCCATCGAACGCATGAGCGGCGACGTGCAAGCCACCGCTACGCTGATTGGCGACCTGGCGAATGAATCGCGCGACATCGGCAAAGTGCTGGACGTGATTCGCGGCCTGGCCGACCAGACCAACCTGTTGGCCCTGAACGCCGCGATTGAAGCCGCGCGGGCCGGTGAAGCCGGCCGCGGGTTTGCCGTGGTAGCCGATGAAGTGCGGGCGTTGGCCCATCGCACCCAGCAGTCGACCAGCGAGATCGAGCGGATGATCGGCAGCATTCAGACCGGCACCGAGCATGCCGTGGATTCGATGCGCAACAGCACCGAGCGCGCGGAATCGACGCTGAACATCGCCAAAGGCGCCGGGATGTCACTGGATACCATCAACACCGCGATTGTGGAGATCAACGAGCGCAACCTGGTCATCGCCAGCGCGGCGGAAGAGCAGGCGCAGGTGGCGCGCGAAGTGGACCGTAACCTGGTGAATATTCGTGACTTGTCGGTGCAGTCGGCGACGGGCGCCAGCCAGACGAGTACGGCGAGCAGTGAGCTGTCGCGCCTGGCGGTGGATTTGAATGGGATGGTGGGGCGGTTCAGGCTTTAACTGACACCGGTGCCCCCTTGTGGGAGCTGGCTTGCCTGCGATAGCAATCTAACAGTCAATATCCCCAGTGACTGATACACCGCAATCGCAGGCAAGCCAGCTCCCACATTGAGCAGCGTTTTCCCACAAAAGCTTTTTGACAGCGCAGCAATTCAACAGGTTAGAATCGCTGGCACGCAGACTGCATGGTCAGTTTGCGCCCCGTCTTCCCAGCTCTGGAGTACTGCCTTTGAATGCGACGACCATCAACAGCCTGTTCTTGATCGGCGCGTTGCTGGTGGGTGCGAGCATTCTGGTGAGTTCTCTTTCGTCGCGCTTAGGTATCCCGATTCTGGTGATCATCCTGGCCGTGGGCATGCTCGCCGGCGTCGACGGCGGCGGCATCATCTTCGATAACTACCCAACCGCCTACCTGGTGGGCAACCTCGCCTTGGCAGTCATCCTGCTCGACGGCGGTTTGCGCACACGGGTGGCGAGTTTCCGCGTGGCACTCTGGCCGGCGTTGTCGCTGGCCACGGTGGGGGTGTTGATTACCACCGGCCTCACCGGCATGGCCGCCGCTTGGCTGTTCGACCTCAATATCATTCAAGGCTTGCTGATCGGCGCCATCGTCGGCTCCACCGACGCCGCCGCCGTGTTCTCACTGCTGGGCGGCAAGGGCCTGAACGAGCGGGTCACCGCCAGCCTTGAAATCGAATCCGGCAGCAACGACCCGATGGCGGTGTTTCTCACTGTCACCCTGATCGACATGCTCGCCACAGGCCAGACCGGCCTGCACTGGAGCCTGCTGACCCACCTGATCCGCGAATTCGGCATCGGCGGCATCGTCGGCTTGGGCGGCGGCTGGCTGATGCTGCAGATGGTCAACCGCATCAACCTGGCCACCGGCCTGTATCCGATTCTGGTAATCGCCGGCGGCCTGGTGGTGTTCGCCCTGACCAACGCCTTGCACGGCAGCGGCTTCCTCGCCGTGTACCTGTGCGGCCTGGTGATCGGCAACCGCCCGGTGCGCAGCCGTCATGGCATTTTGCATATGCTCGACGGCATGGCCTGGCTGGCACAGATCGGCATGTTCTTGGTACTCGGCCTGCTGGTCACGCCCCATGACTTGCTGCCCATCGCCCTGCCGGCGTTGGGCCTGGCACTGTGGATGATCCTGTTTGCGCGGCCGCTGTCGGTGATGGTCGGCCTGCTGCCGTTCAAGGCGTTCCACGGTCGCGAAAAAGCCTTTATCGCCTGGGTAGGCCTGCGCGGCGCGGTGCCGATCATTCTGGCGGTGTTCCCGCTGATGGCCGGCCTGCCCCACGCGCAGCTGTACTTCAACCTGGCGTTCTTTATCGTGCTGGTCTCGCTGCTGGTGCAGGGCACGAGCCTGCCGTGGGTAGCCAAGCTGCTGAAAGTGACCGTACCGCCGGACCCTGCGCCGATCTCCCGCGCGGCCCTGGAAGTCCACGTCACGAGCGAGTGGGAGCTATTCGTCTACCGCTTGGGCGCGGAAAAATGGTGCATCGGCGCAGCCCTGCGCGAACTGAAAATGCCCGAAGGCACGCGCATCGCCGCGCTGTTCCGTGGCCAGCAACTGCTCCATCCGTCGGGTAGTACGGTGCTTGAAGTCGACGATTTGCTCTGCGTGATCGGCCACGAACACAACTTGCCGGCCCTGGGCAAACTGTTCAGCCAGGCCCCGCAACGCGGCCTCGACCTGCGCTTCTTCGGCGACTTCGTCCTCGAAGGCGACGCCCAGCTGGGCGCGGTGTCGGCCCTTTACGGCCTCAAACTCGAAGGTATCGACCCGGATATGCCACTGAGCCGCTTCATCACCCAGAAGGTCGGCGGTGCGCCGGTTGTGGGCGACCAAGTGGAATGGAACAACACGCTGTGGACCGTCGCGGTCATGGACGGGAACAGAATCGGAAAAGTCGGCGTCAAATTCCCCGAAGGAAGTCGTCCAGGCCCTGGACTCTTCCTCTAAACTGCGGGCTATTGGCGCCACGCCCCCCACCTTATTTACCTTGTTCGACCGGTATCCATGACGACTCTGCGCACCTTTTTAGCTACCGCCCTGCTGGGCCTGACCCTTTGTGTCGGCAGCGTTTACGCCGCCGACCCACCCAGCGCCGAGGCCATCCAGCAAACCCTGGACAAGCTGCCCGACCGCAAGCTGCCTGACGCCGACATGAAGGCGCTGCAAACCATCCTGCAACAGACCCTGACTTACTTGGGCAACAAACAGGATTACGAACAGCGCCTCATCGACCTCAAGCGCCAGCTGGAAGACGCCCCGCGTCAGACAACCGACAACCAGCGTGAATTGGCCAGGCTCAAGGCCACCAAAATCATCCCAGTGACGCAACGCTATGCCACTCTGCCGGTGCCGCAGCTTGAGCAATTACTGGTGCAGCGCACGACACAGCAAGGCGACCTGCAAAAATACATGTCTGACGCCAACAGCATGTCTATCGCCGCCCAGACCCGCCCCGAACGCGCCCAGACTGAAATCAGCAGCAGCCAGACCCGCATCCAGCAGATCAATTCGATCCTCAAGGCGGGCAAAGATAACGGCAAGCCCCTCACTGGCGACCAGCGCAACGTATTGAACGCCGAACTGGCCGCCCTCAACGCCTTGATTCCTCTGCGCCGCCAGGAACTGGCGGGCAACAGCCAACTGCAAGATCTGGGCAACAGCCAGCGCGACCTGGCGACGGAGAAAACCAGCCGCCTGGAGCAGGAAATCCAGGACCTGCAAACCCTGATCAACCAGAAACGCTTGGCCCAGTCCCAGCAGACCGTTACCCAACAGTCCATCGAAGCGCAGAAAGCTGGCGGCAGCAGCCTGCTGGCCACCGAAAGCGCAGCCAACCTGAAGCTGTCCGACTACCTGCTCAGAAGCACCGACCGCCTCAACGACCTGACCCAGAAAAACCTGCAGACCAAGCAGCAACTGGACACCGTGACCCAAAGCGACTCAGCGCTGGACGAGCAGATCAACGTGCTCAAGGGCAGCCTGCTGCTCTCCAAGATTCTCTATAAGCAGAAACAAGCACTGCCAAGCCTCAGGGTCGATCGCGACCTGGCGGACGATATCGCCAACATTCGCCTGTACCAGTTCGAGATCAACCAGGAACGCGAGAAAATCAACACCCCCAGCGCCTATGTGGATAACTTGCTGGCCAATCAGCCACCGGATGACGTCACCCCGCAACTACGCCGCACCCTACTGGAACTGGCGATCACCCGTAGCGATCTGCTGGAGCGCCTGAGCCGTGAACTGAGCGCGCTGCTGAACGAATCCATCACCCTGCAACTGAACCAAAAACAACTACTCAGCACCACCACCACCCTGCGCGCGACACTCGACGAGCAAATGTTCTGGATCCCCAGCAACAAGCCGCTGGACACCGAGTGGCTGGAAACCGTACCGGCGCACCTGAGCAAGCAAGTCACCACCCTGCCATGGGCCTCCAGCGTCAGCGAACTGTATGACGGCCTGACCCAGCGCCCGCTGCTGTTCCTGCCATTGCTGCTGTTGATCGGTGCCCTGTTGTGGCGGCGCAAAGCGCTGTACCAACGGCTGAACAAGGTCCATCTGGACATCGGCCACTTCAAGCGCGACAGCCAATGGCACACGCCGCAGGCTATCCTGATCAATATCTTGCTGGCGATGCCGGTCTCCCTGGGCCTGGCGCTGTGCGGCTACGCGTTGCAAATCGACGCCCGTGGGCAAAACGCCAACCTGGGCTCGGCCCTGCTGCAAATCGCCCAGGCCTGGTTGGTGTTCTACACCGCTTACCGCATCCTCGCGCAGGGCGGCGTGGCGGAACTGCACTTCCGCTGGGAAAAAACCCAGGTCCAATTCCTCCAAGGCTGGGTGCGCAAGCTCGGGCTGGTGGTACTGGCCCTGGTGGCCGTGGTGGCAATCGCCGAGCACCAACCGGCGGCGCTGGCCGACGACGTGCTGGGCATCGCCGTGGTGCTGACCTGCTACGCACTGATGGCCTGGCTGCTGGGCCGCCTGCTGCTGCACAGCCCGACCCACGAAAAAGCCTCTCTGTTTCGTAAAGCCATGGGCCTGGTGTTTACCGCCCTGCCCGTCGCCCTGTTCATCGCGGTGTGCTTTGGCTACTACTACACCGCGCTCAAACTCAGCGACCGCTTGATCAACACCCTGTACCTGCTGATGTTCTGGCTGGTAGTCGAAGCCACCTTCGTGCGTGGCCTGGGCGTTGCCGCACGGCGCCTGGCCTACGCGCGCGCCCTGGCCAAGCGCCAGGCGGCCAAGGAAGCCGGTGATGGCGAAGCGGTGATCGAAGAGCCGACCCTGGACATCGAGCAGGTCAACGAACAGTCCATGCGCCTGATCCGCCTGGCCTTGCTCGGCGGTTTCATCGCGGCGCTGTATTGGGTGTGGAAAGACCTGATCACCGTGTTCTCCTACCTGGACAACATCACTCTTTACGAATACTCCAGCGGCACCGGCGCCAATATCAGCATGGTGCCGATCAGTATCGGCGACTTGCTGGGAGCGTCGATCATCGTCGGCATAACCGTTGCCCTGGCGCGCAACTTGCCCGGCTTGCTCGAAGTACTGGTGTTGTCCAAGCTGGATTTGGCCCAAGGCAGCGCGTATGCAACCACCACCTTGCTGTCGTACATGATTGCCGGCATCGGCTTCGTGTCCGCCTTGTCCACGCTCGGCGTGAGCTGGGACAAATTGCAATGGCTGGCGGCAGGCTTGACGGTGGGGTTGGGCTTCGGATTGCAGGAGATCTTTGCCAACTTTATCTCCGGCATCATGATCCTGTTCGAACGCCCGGTGCGTATCGGCGACACCATCACCATCGGCAACCTGTCGGGCACGGTCAGCAAGATCCGCATCCGCGCCACCACCATCACCGACTTCGACCGCAAGGACATCATTGTCCCGAACAAGACCTTCATCACCGGCCAGTTGATCAACTGGTCGCTGACCGACACCATCACCCGGGTCACCCTGAAACTGGGCGTGGACTACGGCTCCGACCTGGACCTGGTGAAGGAATTGCTACTCAAGGCCGCGCGAGAAAACCCACGCGTGCTGAAAGAGCCGGAACCCCATGTGTACTTCCTCAACTTCGGCGAAAGCACCCTCGACCATGAACTGCGTATGCACGTGCGCGACCTCGGTGACCGTAACCCGGTGATCGACGAGGTGAACCGCTTTATCAACCGCGAGTTCAAGACCCACCACATCAACATCTCGTTCCGCCAGATGGAGGTCTACCTCAAGAACCTCCACGGCCAGGAATACAAACTGGTGGAAGTCGACACCCCGGCCAAGCCCGCCAATGACGGCGGCGCGCAAGAACCGCCGCCGAGCAAACTCGACTAACGCGCCTATCCCCAGCAGAATGCTCGGACATTCTGCTGGAGATGGCCGGTGAAAGCCCTCGACGAACTGACCTTCGACAACCGCTTCGCACGCCTGGGCGACGCGTTCTCGACCCACGTACTGCCTGACCCCCTCGACGAACCGCGCCTGGTGGTGGCGAGTAATGCGGCCATGGCCCTGCTCGACCTCGACCCGGTGGTGGCCGAAACGCCAGTATTTGCCGAGCTGTTCAGCGGGCATAAGCTGTGGGCCGAAGCGGAGCCTAGGGCGATGGTCTATTCCGGGCATCAGTTCGGCGGCTACTCCCCGCAATTGGGCGATGGCCGCGGGTTGTTGCTCGGCGAGGTGTACAACCAAGCCGGCGAGCATTGGGACCTGCACCTCAAAGGCGCCGGGCTGACGCCTTACTCGCGCATGGGCGATGGCCGCGCGGTGCTGCGCTCTTCGATTCGTGAGTTTCTCGCTTCCGAAGCCCTGCACGCCTTGGGCATCCCCAGCAGCCGCGCCTTGTGCGTAATCGGCTCCAACACGCCGGTTTGGCGTGAGAAACAGGAACGTGGCGCGATGGTGTTGCGCCTGGCGCACAGCCATATCCGCTTCGGGCATTTCGAGTATTTCTACTACACCAAAAAGCCCGAGCAGCAGAAGGAATTGGCCGAACACGTGCTTTCATTGCACTACCCCGAGTGCATGGAGCAACCCGAGCCGTACCTGGCGATGTTCAGCGAAATCGTCGAGCGCAATGCCGAAATGATCGCCAAATGGCAGGCCTACGGCTTCTGCCACGGCGTGATGAACACCGACAATATGTCGATCCTCGGCATCACCTTCGACTTCGGGCCGTTTGCGTTTCTCGATGACTTTGACGCGCACTTCATCTGCAACCACTCCGATCACGAAGGCCGTTATTCCTTCAGCAATCAGGTGCCGATTGGGCAGTGGAACCTCAGCGCGCTGGCCCAGGCGCTCACGCCGTTTATCAGCGTCGACGCCTTGAAGGAAGCCCTCGGGCTATACCTGCCGCTGTATCAGGCCCATTACCTGGACCTGATGCGCCGCCGGCTAGGGCTGACCATCGCCGAAGAGGATGACCAGAAACTGGTGGAGCAGTTGCTCAAGCTGATGCAAAACAGCGGCGTGGACTACACGCTGTTCTTCCGCCGCCTGGGCGATGAGTCGACGGCGCTGGCCGTGGCGCGGCTGCGTGATGACTTTGTCGACCTCGCCGGGTTCGATGCCTGGGCCGAGCAGTACAAGGCCCGCGTTGCGCGGGACGGCGACTACAGCGAAGCACAACGCCGCGAGCGCATGCACGCGGTAAACCCGCTGTACATCCTGCGCAACTATCTGGCGCAAAACGCCATCGCCGCCGCCGAGTCAGGCGATTACAGCGAAGTACGGCGCCTGCATGAAGTGCTGAGCAAGCCGTTTGAAGAGCAGGCTGGGATGGAGCAATACGCCCAGCGGCCGCCGGATTGGGGTAAGCATTTGGAGATTAGTTGTTCTTCATAAAACCTTTAGATAAACGTTTCCACTGACACCCTGAAACGTTCCGCCAGCCAACGTATTTGCCGCACGTTGAGCTGGCGCTTTCCGCTCAGGATTTCTGAAACAACCGACTGTGTACCTACACCTGGCAGATCACTCTGGTTTAAACCGTGCTCGCGCATCATGTAGCGCAGCACGTCGACGCCACTGGCGACGGGCATTGGGCGATGCTCATGATCGTAGGCTTCGATCCAGTCACTGAGGATATCTACCAAGCTCATCAGCGGGCTGTCCTCGTTTTCGCCGACCAGGCTTAACAACTCGTCCAAACCACACACCAGTGCGTCGTAGTCCGCCTCGTTTTCAGGTTTGCGCATCACTGGCGAAACAAATTGCCAGTGTTCGGCCGCTACTCGCATAAGCGCACTCATCTTATTTTTTCCTTCCATTTATCTTTCTCATAATCGCGGTGATCAAGCAGGTGCTTGATGTAAACGCGCTGCGCCCGATACTCCACGCCAGCAATAAGCCGCAGCTTGTTGCCTCCAATATCGAATACATGAAACTCCCCGACCTTATCCGTGGCGGGAAACATGGCTTTCATCGCCGCGAAGTCTTTGGGGGCGTTTTGCTTCATTACCCGATACCACTGATCCAAAGCCGTTGCTGAACGTGGCCACTTTTCCTTTGCTTCCCAGATCCTTTTCTCGCTGATCACTCGCATGCAACATCCTTATCGCATCTTGCTATGAAGGTTAAACCCGAATCCGAATTATCGCAATTTGCTATATTTGCAAACAGACAGATGGCGTAAAACAGAACAAGCGCTGACAGCTTAGATAGACCGCCTCACACCAGCTTGGGCAAACTGTGAGTGGATGAGTCATTTGCTCCACACCTTGATAAACCCGGTCACTGACTCCAAATTCACTCCATGGCCAATTCCAAGGAGCCCACCATGTCCGAACCTCTCGTCATCCCCTGCCCTCATTGCAACGGCCTCAACCGCATCCCCGGCGAGCGCCTGGGTGATGCGCCGAAATGCGGGCGCTGTAAGCAACCGGTGTTGCTGAACAAGCCCTTTGAGCTGAAACAAGGCGACTACGCGAGCCAAATAAAAGGCGACCTGCCGTTGCTGGTGGATGTGTGGGCCGAATGGTGCGGGCCGTGCAAGTCGTTTGCGCCGGTGTTTGAACAGGCGGCTGGGCAGTTGGAGGGTAAGTGTCGGTTGGCCAAGCTGGACAGCGAGGCTAATCAGCAGCTGTCGGCGCAGTTGGGGATTCGCTCGATTCCCAGTTTGATTCTGTTCAAGAACGGCCGCGAAGTGGCGCGCCAGAGTGGGGCGTTTCCGTTGCCGCAGTTGATGAGTTGGTTGCGCAGCCAGGGCGTGTAACCCAAACCCAATATCAACTCGGTCAAATGTGGGAGCTGGCTTGCCTGCGATGGCATCACCTCGGTCTAACTGAAGACCAAGTTGCCTGCATCGCAGGCAAGCCAGCTCCCACAGTTTGACCGCGTTTTAAGCTTGGGGTACGGGGGTTTCGCGGTCCATCATCTGGCCTACGAGTTGTACGCCGAGTTCGCTTAATTGGTGGATGACTAGGGCGACGTCGCGGTGTTCGCCGGTGAGGTCGTTGGATAGCTTGAGTAGCAGCGTGCGCACGGAAGAGAAGGTTTCGTAGCTGTTAAGCACGAGGGTTTCGGTGGGGAGGTTGGGTGCAACGGTATAAAGGTTAACCATGGAACGTCTCCTAGTAGAAGCCGCAACCAGCCGCTACTAAACGGAGGGTGGCAGCTGTACGCAGGTTAGTAGACCGGGGAGACGCAAACCGGCGCGCTCGAAAGCGCCCTCCGTACAGCCACCATCACGTTCAGGAAGGTCCTGACCGAAGAGTTGCTGTACGTCTCACCACGGGCTACTAAACCCGATCACTGAACATTCAGTGACCGAAGAACCTTAAAGACGCCCATCCAGACGCACAAGCCGGGCGATTCTGGCTTATCTGTAGGCAATGAGACAAGGCACACCCCCGCTTGCCAGACCCTTCCTACAGCCCCTGTGGGAACAATCCAAATCCCCCTGCAGGAATGCAAAACCAAATGTGGGAGCTGGCTTGCCTGCGATGGCATCACCTCGGTCTAACTGGCAGACCGAGTTGCCTGCATCGCAGGCAAGCCAGCTCCCACAGGGTTATTGCGCTGCCGGCAAGAGTCACGCGTTTTCCAGCAAGTTATGCAACTCCACAAACTGCTGCGTCAGCTTATGCCGTGGGTCCAGGTGGATCAGTGGCTTGTTCTCCTGATGCGACTCGCGCATGCGCACGGAGCTGGCCAGGTACACCGGCAGCACCGGCAGGCCCTCGGCAATCAACTCATCGAGCATCTGCTGAGGCAGGCTTGCGCGGGCCTGGAACTGATTGACCACGATGCCTTCCACTTCCAGGCCTTCGTTGTGGTCTTCCTTCAATTCTTCGATTTCTGCCAGCAGGCCATACAGCGCCTGGCGCGAGAAACTGTCGCA
This sequence comes from Pseudomonas sp. ArH3a, assembly GCF_022648765.1. Classification (NCBI taxonomy): domain Bacteria; kingdom Pseudomonadati; phylum Pseudomonadota; class Gammaproteobacteria; order Pseudomonadales; family Pseudomonadaceae; genus Pseudomonas; species Pseudomonas sp. ArH3a. The sequence continues at coordinate 767,974 of NZ_CP080330.1, read as the reverse complement.
ATCGAAAGGGATCAACACGCGATCAGCGGCAATCAGCGCCGATACCGCATAGAAATTCAGCGCCGGCGGCGTATCCAGGTAAATTCGGTCGTAATCTTCGCTCAACTCGTCCAGCAGCTTTCGCAGCTTGTTGATCTTGTGCTTGGCTTCAAGTTTGGGCTGCAGGTCCGCGAGCTCGGCGGTCGCGGTGATGACGTGCAGGTTGTCGAACGGCGTTTCGTAGATATCCACGCGGTTCTTCTTGGAAAACGGCCCGGAAGACAGGGTTTGCTTGAAGAACTCGGCAATGCCCATCGGGATATCGTCGCCGGTCAGCCCGGTGAGGTACTGGGTTGAGTTGGCTTGTGCATCGAGGTCCACCAACAGGGTTCGATAGCCTTCACTGGCGCTGACCGCCGCCAGGTTGCAGGCAATGCTGGACTTGCCAACGCCGCCTTTCTGATTGAACACCACACGCCGCATGGAAAAACCTCCGTGTATCAATGAATGTCCGAGTGTAGAGGGCAAAAGCGCCTGTTAGCTACCTCGTTCATTCATGCACTGCTGCATCAACCGCGCGTCTCACCTCGACTGACATACGTAGCCGATACGCAAAAAGGAATATTCCTACAAGCCAGTCCGGCATCGGGTAAAGGACAATCGGTAAATCTTTACTACCAAATTGTAATTAGCCATGAACAATTCTTTACCAACGTTTGCTAGAACCCCGCAGCACCGGGATAATGCGCGCCACTCGGCTATTGCTCCCTGTCCCGGTATTCGGGGCCAACGGCCGCACATGGAAGCCCGCAGGGGCGGGATAACTTCTCAGTGATCACTTTCAACATCGCCCAATGGCGCGCCTGGGCTCCCGGCCTGGAAAGTGCGCACGACTGGCACGCCTGGTGCCAAGCCCCGGTGTTGCTGCCTGCCAGCGATGCTTCGCCGGACGTATCCTTCCTGCCGGCCATGCAGCGCCGCCGCCTGAGCCGACTGGCGCGCATGGCCTTTAGCGTGGGTTGGCCGCTGGCCGAAGGCCTGCAAGACCTGCCACTCGTGTTTATTTCACGACACGGCGAAACCCCGCGCACCCTCGATATTCTCAGCGACCTGGCCAATGATCAGCCCCTATCGCCGACCCAGTTCAGCCTGTCGGTGCACAACGCGGTGATCGGCCTGTGGTCGATCCTGCGCAATGAAACCAGCGAAATGACTGCCCTAGCCGCCGCCGGCGATGGCCTGGAGCACGGCATGCTCGAAGCCGCCGCGCTGCTCAACGAGGGCGCCCCCGCGGTGTTGCTGGTAATCACCGAAGAACAACCGCCCGAGGCCTATGCCAGCTGGATCCATGACGTGCCCTTTCCCTACGCCGTCGGCCTGCTGCTGACACCGGGCGACGAGTGGCAAATGGAACTAAACAGCGGCGCTGTCCAACTCAGTCAAACCCAGTGGCCCCACGCCCTGAACCTGCTGCGCACCCTGCTCACTGAACAGGTCGCCTGCCAACATGCTTGGAAGAACCGTGTATGGAACTGGCAACGCAAGCCTTGACCGACAAACCACGGGACGCCTATTACTGGCGCCTGTTCGCCACCGCCGCCAGCTTCTTCATGTTCGGCGTGGGCGGGCTGTGCCTGCGTTTGCTGGTATTCCCGTTGCTCAGTTGCCTGCCGGGCAGCGCTGAACAACACCAGCGTCGCGCTCGCCACACCATCAGCAAACTGTTCTGGTTCTTCATCCGCATGATGCAGCGCGCCGGCGTGCTGACCTACAGCGTCGAAGGAGCAGAAAAACTCGGCCGCCCGGGCCAGATGATCGTCGCCAACCACCCGTCGCTGATCGACGTGGTGTTTTTGATCGGCCTGATGCGCCAGACCAATTGCGTGGTCAAGCAGAGCCTGTTCCAGAACCCGTTCACCCGTGGGCCGGTGCGTGATGCAGGCTATATCAGCAATGACGGCAGCGCCGAAATGCTCGATGCCGCCGCCGAGGCACTGCGCCAAGGCCAGACCCTGATCATCTTTCCGGAAGGCACCCGCACCACACCTGGCGCGGCGCCCGCCTTTCATCGCGGTGGCGCCGCCATTGCGCTGCGCGGTGCGACAATCATCACCCCGGTGGTGATCAAGGTCAGCCCCACCACCTTGACCAAGGCAGAACCCTGGTACCGCATTCCTAAACGTCGATTTCATTTCAGTTTGCGCGTGGGTGCCGATATAGAACCACACGCCTTTGCCGCACTCGGGCCCGCGCCCCAGGCTTCACGCAAGCTCAACGATTACCTGCACCACTATTTTATTAAGGAGCTCGCCGAAGATGAGCGACCAACACCGCCTTGAGCACGACATAAAGACGCTGATCATCGAGGCCCTGGGCCTGGAAGACATCAGCGTCGACGACATCGGCAGCGACCAGACCCTGTTCGGCGAAGGCTTGGGCCTGGATTCGGTAGACGCCCTGGAATTGGGCCTGGCGATCCAGAAAAAGTACGGCATCAAAATCGATGCCGACGCCAAAGACACGCGCAATCACTTCACCAACGTGGCCAGCCTTGCGGCGTTCGTCACGGCCAGACAGGCAGCTTGAGACCGGACCATGCAAACTCGTGACGATATTTTCAACACCTTGCGCGACGCCTTGGTGGAACTGTTTGAACTGGAGCCTTCGCGCGTCACCCTCGATGCCAACCTGTACCAGGACCTGGAGATCGACAGCATTGACGCCGTGGACCTGATCGACCACATCAAACGCCAAACCGGCAAGAAGATCGCCGCCGAAGAATTCAAGGCTGTGCGCACCGTAAACGACGTGGTTGAGGCGGTGTACCGTCTGGTCACACCTGCCGCATGAGCCGGCTGATCGGCCTTGGCCTGTTGCTGGCGGGGCTGCTGTATCCGTTTGCGGTGTATTACGGCACCGAGCACTTTGCGCCGTGGCAATTCGGCTTGCTGCTGGGCAGCCTGTGGCTGCTGCGTGCGCTGACCGGCGCACGACGCCCCGGCAGCCGCTGGATGGCGGTGGCGGTGATTGTGTTTTGCCTGTTGCTGGCCTGGTTCGACAACCCGCAGCTGCTGCGCTGGTACCCCAGCCTGGTCAGCGCCTTCATGCTGGCACTGTTCGGCCTGAGCCTGAAATACGGCCCGCCAATGGTCGAGCGCCTGGCGCGCATGACCGACCCGCACCTGCCGCCCAAGGCAATTATCTATACACGCCAGGTCACCGTGGTGTGGAGTGTGTTTTTTCTGTGTAATGGCCTACTCGCCGCAGCCCTCACCTTATGGGCGCCGCTGAGCTGGTGGACGTTGTACAACGGCCTGATCGCCTACGGGCTGATGGGGTTGTTGTTTGCCGTGGAATGGCTGGTACGACAAAGGGTTCGAGGCCGCGTATGAATGGGTTGAAACTTGAGCACCTGCTGCTTGAGCCGCTGGAACAGCGTTTGGTCACCACCGAACCTGCGATGAATCACGCCCAGCTGTGGGCGCAGTCCCTGAGCCTAGCGGCAGGCTTGCAGGCGCGCGGTATCCAGCGTTTGGCCGTGCACCTGGAAGACGCAGGCCTGCTGGCGATTGCCCTGCTCGGCGCCTGGCGTGCCGGCGCCAGCGTGTTGCTGCCCGCCGACCTGCAGCCCCAAACGCGCCAGCGCTGGGACGACGCCGTGGATGCCTGGCTGATTGAGGCCGCCGATCTTGACGCGCTGTATCAGCCGCCGTTGAGCGCCGCCGCACTCGACCTGGATACCTGCCAACTGAGCCTGTGTACCTCCGGCTCAAGTGGCGAACCCAAGCGCATCGACAAGACCCTGCGCCAACTGGCTAACGAAGTTCAGGCGCTGGAAACCCTGTGGGGTGCGGACCTTAAAGACGCGTGCATCATCGGCAGCGTTGCCACCCAACACATCTACGGTTTGCTGTTCCGGGTGTTGTGGCCGTTGTGCGCCGGTCGCACCTTTGTGCGCAAACAACTGGCCTTCCCCGAAGACATGCAGCGCGCTAGCCGCGAACACCCACAATTCGCCTGGGTCGCCAGCCCCGCGCTGCTCAAGCGCATGGGCGACAACCTCGACTGGCCCGCGCTGAGCCAGATGTCACGGGTATTTTCCTCAGGTGGCGCGTTGCCCATCGAGGCCGCCGGCAGCCTTTATGACCGTTTGCAGCAATGGCCGACGGAAATCCTCGGTAGCTCGGAAACCGGCGGCATCGCCTGGCGCCAAGGCGCGCAGCCGTGGCAGCCGTTCGCCGACGTAGCGCTGAGCCAGGATGCCGACGGCGCCCTGCGCATTGCGTCGCCTTACCTGCCCGAGGGGCATATCGAACAGACCGCCGACGCCGCCCGCATTCATTCCGATGGCCGCTTTGAGCTGCTGGGCCGCCTGGACCGCATCGTCAAGCTGGAAGAAAAACGCATCTCCCTGCCCATGTTGGAGCAGGCGCTGATGGCCCACGCCTGGGTCGCCGAAACCCGCCTGGGCGTGGTGCAGGAAAACCGCGCCTCCCTCGGCGCGCTGGTGGTGCTGAGCGCCGATGGCCTGCATGCGCTGCGCAATCAGGGCCGCCGCACCGTCACCCAAACCTTACGCCAGCACCTGAGCCAACACTGCGAAGCACTGGCCCTGCCACGTCGCTGGCGGTTGCTGCGCCAGTTGCCACTGAATGCTCAAGGCAAACTGCCCCAGGCGGATGTGGCGGCGCTGCTGCTCGCACCACGGCCAAAAGCGCCCGAAGTGCTGGAGCAAGTCGAAGCCAACGGTGAATGGACCGTGCAACTGAGCATCCCGCCGGACCTGGCCTATTTCAGCGGCCACTTCCCGGTCACGCCGGTTTTGCCAGGTGTGGTGCAGGTGGAATGGGCCTTTAACCTCGGCCAGCAGTTGCTGGATTTGCCCACAACCTTTGCCGGCATGGAAGTGCTCAAGTTCCAGCAACTGGTACGCCCCGGCGACCACGTTGAACTGCACCTGCGCTTCGACCAGGAACGCGCCAAGCTGTACTTCGCCTACCGCAACGGCGTCGCGGCCTGCTCCAGCGGCCGGATCCAACTGGTAAACGCGCATGCATAAGCTTTTGTGGCAGGCGGGATTGTTGTGGCGAGCGGGCTTGCCTCGCATTGGGCTGCGAAGCGGCCCCAGTAAGGTAACCGAGCTGTGTCAGACATACCGAGTGGGCAGGTTTTGGGGCTGCTTCGCAGCCCAACGCGGGGCAAGCCTGCTCACCACAGGAAGTCCGCCACCAGTCGGTTGGGTGAGCCATGCATAACCCCTGCGCCCTGATCCCGGTCTACAACCATGAAGCCGCCGTACCCGCCGTGGTCCACAGCCTGCTGAACAGCGGCCTGCCGTGCCTGTTGGTCGACGACGGCAGCAGCCCGGCCTGCGCGGCGGTCTTGGCGCAATTGGCCACACTCGAAAACGTCACCCTGCTGACCTTGCCCAACAACCAAGGCAAAGGCGGCGCAGTGATGGCCGGTTTCCGCGAAGCCGCGCGCCTGGGCTTCACGCATGCCCTGCAAGTAGACGCCGACGGCCAGCACGACCTGCGCGAAGTCGAGAGTTTCCTCGATACCTCACGCAGGCACCCCGACGCCGTAATCTGCGGCTACCCCGAATACGACGACAGCGTGCCCAAGGGCCGCCTCTACGCACGCTACCTGACCCACGTGTGGGTGTGGATCAACACCCTGTCGCTGCAGATTCGCGACTCGATGTGCGGCTTTCGCGTGTACCCGCTGGCGCCTACGCTGGCCCTGATGGACTCGGCCTACATCGGCACGCGCATGGATTTCGACTCCGACATCCTGGTGCGCCTGGCTTGGCGTAACCAGCCAATGCGCTGGCTGCCGACCAAGGTGCACTACCCCGCCGACGGCGTGTCGCACTTCCGCCTGCTGCGCGACAACGTGCGCATCTCGGCCATGCACACGCGGTTGTTCTTCGGCATGCTGGTGCGTGCGCCGATGATCCTGTGGCGACGGTGGCAGGCATGAGCGACAACACCAAGCACTGGGCCGACCGCGAAGAGCGCGGCAGTTTCTGGCTGATGAAACTCACCGCCGTCGCCGCTAAAGTCCTTGGCCGCCGCCTTCTGAGCCCGTTGCTGTACGGCATCGTGCTGTACTTTTTCCTGTTCGGCCGCACAGCACGCCACAGCGCCTGGGAATACCAGCAGCGCCTGGCCGACTGGAGCGGGCGCGATGAGCTGCGGCCTACGCATAAAAAAGTCTTCGGCCAGTTCATGGCGTTTGCCGACTCATTGCTCGACAAGCTCGACGTGTGGAACGGCAAGCTGCACCTGGAACAGATCGAAATCAACGACCCGGCGCAATTGCGCGGGCAACTGCGCGGTGAACGCGGGCAGATGCTGGTCGGCGCGCATTTGGGCAACCTTGAAGTGTGCCGCGCGCTGGCCGAAATGGGTGAACAAGTCACCATGAACGTGCTGGTGCACACCAAGCACGCCGAGCGTTTCAACCGCCTGCTGGGCGAAGCCGGGGCCACCCATTTGCGCCTGATCCAAGTCAGCGAACTGGACCCGGCGACCATGCTGCTGCTCAGCCAGCGCCTGGACGACGGCGAATGGCTGGCAATTGCCGGCGACCGCGTACCCCTGCACGGCGGGCGCAAGGTGCGTGTGGATTTCCTCGGTTTTGACGCAGCATTCCCCCAAGGCCCGTGGCTGCTGGCCGGGCTGCTCAAATGCCCGGTGAACCTGCTGATGTGCCTGAAACACCAGGGCCGCTATCGCTTGACCATCGAGCCCTTCGCGCAATTGATCGAATGGAAGCGCAGCACCCGCGAGCAGGTCATCGCCCTGTGGACCGCGCGCTACGCCGCACGCCTGGGCCAGTTCTGCCTGAAAGCGCCCCAACAATGGTTCAACTTTTACCCTTTCTGGAAGACCGATGACGACGCATCTTGAGCCGGTAACCTTTGGCGAACGCGCTTTGCGCATTGAAGACGTGCTGGCCTTGGCCAACCGTCAGGCGCCCACGCAGTTGCAGGGCGACGCGGCGTATCGCCAGCGCATTGCCAAGGGCGCGCAGTTCCTCGACTCGCTGCTGGACAAGGAAGGCGTGATCTACGGCGTGACCACCGGCTACGGCGACTCGTGCGTGGTGGCGGTGCCGTTGCAGCACGTCGAGGCGTTGCCACGTCACCTGTACACCTTCCATGGTTGCGGCCTGGGCAAGTTGCTCGACGCACAAGCCACCCGCGCGGTGCTGGCGGCGCGCTTGCAGTCGTTGTGCCACGGCGTTTCCGGGGTGCGTGTGGAGTTGCTGGAGCGTCTGCACGCATTCCTGGCGCACGACGTGCTGCCGCTGATCCCGGAAGAAGGCTCGGTGGGCGCCAGCGGGGATTTGACGCCGCTGTCCTACGTGGCCGCGACCTTGTCCGGCGAGCGCGAAGTGATGTTCGGTGGCGAACGTCGCCAGGCCGCCGATGTGCACCGCGAACTGGGCTGGGAGCCGCTGGTGCTACGCCCCAAAGAAGCCCTGGCCTTGATGAACGGTACCGCCGTGATGACCGGCCTCGCCTGCCTGGCCTTCGCCCGCGCCGACTACCTGCTGCAACTGGCCACGCGCATCACCGCGCTGAACGTGGTGGCGCTGCAAGGCAACCCGGAACACTTTGACGAGCGCCTGTTCGCCGCCAAGCCACACCCGGGGCAGATGCAAGTCGCCGCGTGGCTGCGCAAAGACCTGGCGATTGATGCGCCAACCGCACCGCTGCACCGCCTGCAGGATCGCTACTCGCTGCGCTGTGCGCCCCACGTGCTCGGCGTGCTGGCCGACAGCCTGAACTGGCTGCGCTCATTTATCGAGATCGAACTGAACAGCGCCAACGACAACCCGATTATCGACGCCGAAGAAGAACGCGTACTGCACGGCGGGCACTTCTACGGCGGGCACATCGCCTTCGCGATGGACAGCCTCAAGACCTTGGTGGCCAACGTCGCCGACCTGCTCGACCGCCAGCTCGCACTGCTGGTGGATGTGCGTTACAACCACGGCTTGCCGAGCAACCTGTCCGGCGCGCCGGCCGACCGCGCGATGATCAACCACGGCTTCAAGGCCGTGCAGATCGGCACCAGTGCCTGGACCGCCGAAGCGCTGAAAAACACCATGCCGGCCAGCGTGTTCTCGCGCTCCACCGAGTGCCATAACCAGGACAAAGTGAGCATGGGCACCATCGCCGCCCGCGATGCGATCCGCGTGCTGGAGCTGACCGAACAGGTGGCCGCCGCCACCCTGCTCGCGGCCAACCAAGGTGTGTGGCTGCGTGCCCAGGCTGAGGATGCGCGGCCACTGCCGCCGGCCTTGGCAGCCATGCATGAAGCACTCGCCAAAGACTTCCCGCCGGTCATCGAAGACCGTGCGCTGGAAGGCGAACTGCGCCTGTGCCTCAAGCGTATCGCCGAGCAACACTGGAGGCTGCATGCGTAGCCAAGGCGTGTTGCATTGCGACACTGAAATCCGCGTGCCGTTTTTCGACATCGACACCATGAACGTGGTGTGGCACGGGCATTACGTGAAGTACCTGGAAGTGGCGCGCTGCGCGCTGCTGGACAAGCTCGGCCATAACTACACCGCGATGCTCGAATCCGGCTACGCCTGGCCGGTGATCGACATGCAGCTGCGCTACGTGCGCGGCGCCACCTTTGGCCAAACGATCAATGTGCGCGCCAGCCTGGTGGAATGGGAGAACCGTTTGAAGGTGAATTACCTGATCACTGATCTGGCCAGCGGCGAACGCCTGACCCGCGCCAGCACCGTGCAAGTGGCGGTAGAGATTGCCAGCCGCGAAATGCAGCTAGCCTCGCCGAAAATATTCACCGACGCCGTCGAAAGGGCCTTGGCATGAGAGTTTTAATCCTGTTTGCAAGCGTGATGCTGAGCCTCAGCGCTCATGCTTTTGACCTGCAACAGCTGAGCGACCAGTTGGCTAAACCCTCAGTGATCCACGGCACCTTCACCCAGGAAAAACACCTGCGCGCCCTGCCGCAACCCTTGGTCAGCAAAGGCACCTTCGTGCTCGCCAAAGACCACGGCCTGCTGTGGCTGTTGAAAACGCCGTTGCAACAGGACTACCGCATCAGCACCGAAGGCATCGCGCGCCGCGACGCCAACGGCTGGCAGCTGCTGCCGAACAAGAGCGCCGGTGCCGAGCAGAACCGTCTGTTCCTCGCCGTACTCCAAGGCGACAGCAGCGGCCTGCAGCGCGACTTCGACCTGCAACTGCAAGGCGAGGCCAAGCAATGGAAGCTGACGCTGACCCCACGCTCATTGCTGCTCAAGCAAGTGTTCACCCAGATCAATATCGACGGCGGCGAGCTGGTCCAAACCATCCAACTGCTGGAAACCCAAGGCGACAGCACCGTGCTGCGCATGCAGGACAGCACGGCCGGCCAACCGTTGAGTGAAGCGGAGAGCCACGACTTTGCCCAGTGAGCGCCTGTTACCGCGCCTGTTCCTGATCCTGCTGGTTGCTGTACTGGCCCTGGCCGGGTGGCAGTGGCGCCAGGGTGCGCCGCTGTCGGCCAACCTGATGGAGCTGGTGCCGGGCAGCACGCCGGATGCACTGGAGCTCAAAGCCGAACAGCGCATGCAGGAACCGCTGAACCGCGAAATGCTGGTGTTGGTGGGGCATGCCGATCGGCAAAAAGCCGTGGCGCTCGCGCAGCAATTGGGCGAGCACTGGCAGGCCAGCGGGCTGTTTGAAAAAGTGCAGTGGAACCTGCAAGCCGACTTGCCGGCGTTGCGCGAGCAACTGCTGCGCGGGCGACTGGCGATGCTCTCAGCCAAAGACCGCGAACAACTGATCGAGCACCCCGACGCCTTCATTCAGCAGCGTGTGCAAGCGTTGTTCGACCCGTTCACCGGGTTCAGCCTGGTGCCAAGCCAGGACGACTGGCTGGGCCTCACCGGGCGTATCCAGAACAGCCAGCCGCAGCACGGTTCGGTGCAACTGGATATCGGCAGCGGCGCGTTGATCGCCGATGCCGACGGCAAAAGCTGGGTGCTGCTGCGCGCGCGTACCACCGGCAATGCCTTCGATATGAAACTGCCGCTGCAAGTGGCGGATCTGCTCCAGGCCAGCCGCACGCAGGCCAGTGAACAAGACGCGCAATTGCTCGCCGCCAGCGGGCTGCTCTACGCGGCCAATGGTCAGCAACAAGCGACCCGCGAAATCACCTGGGTCGGCGGCGGCGCCACCCTGGGCATTCTGTTATTGCTGTTGTTGGCGTTCCGCCGCTGGCGCGTGCTGCTGGCCTTTGTGCCGGTGCTGGTGGGCATGCTGTTTGGCGCGGTGGCCTGTGTGGCGCTGTTCGGCCATATGCATGTGATGACCTTGGTGCTGGGCTCCAGCCTGATCGGCGTGGCGGTGGATTACCCGCTGCACTACCTGTCCAAAAGCTGGAGCCTGCAGCCGTGGCGCAGTTGGCCGGCGTTGCGCCTGACGCTACCAGGGCTGAGCCTGAGCCTGGCCACCAGTTGCATCGGCTACTTGGCGCTGGCCTGGACGCCCTTCCCGGCGCTGACGCAAATCGCGGTGTTCTCCGCCGCCGGTTTAGTCGGCGCCTACCTGTCGGCCGTGTGCCTGTTGCCCGCGCTGCTCAAAGGCGTGGAGCTGCGCCCGGCGCAATGGCCGCTGCGCATCGCTGAAGGCCTGTGGCTGCTGCGTGCAGCCTTGATCAAACGCGTACCAAGCCCGGTGCTGCTGGCGCTGGTGCTGGTGTTTTGCGCCGGTGGCCTGTGGCACCTGAACAGCAAAAACGATATCCGCCAATGGATCGGCGCCCCGCCGCACTTGCTGCAGGAAGCCCAGGCCGTGGCGCGCATCACCGGGTTCCAGCCCACCAGCCAATTCTTCCTGGTACGGGCCGACAATCAGCAGCAGTTGCTGGAGCGTCAGGCGGCCTTGGGCCAGCGCCTGGACCAACTGGTGAATATGGACAAGTTGCAGGGCTACCTGGCGCTCAACCAACTGGTCAGCCTGCCAGCCGAGCAACAACAACTGCGCGATGCGCTGAACCAGTTGCCGCAACACTGGCAGCCGCTGCTGGACCTTGGCGTGCCCGCCAGCGCGCTGCAAGCCGAAGTCGCGCAGCTGCAAGCGCTGCCCACCGAAGACATCGATGCCGCGCTGGCAGGCCCGTTGGCCGAGCCTTGGCGCACATTGTGGCTGGGCCCGGTAAACGGCGGCGTGGCGGCGATGGTCAGCCTGCAAGGCTTGAACAACCCTGCGTTGCTACGGGTGCAGGCGCTGGACCTGCCCGGCGTGCAATTGGTCGATCGCCTGGGCGACTTGAACCGCGTGTTCGCCGACACGCAGATCAGCGCCGCTGAATTGAAATTGATGTCGTGCGTGCTGATCGTGCTGTTGCTGATCCTGCCGTTCGGCTTCGGCGGCGCCTTGCGCATCGTCGCGCTGCCGCTGCTCGCGGCGCTGTGCAGCCTGGCCAGCCTGGGTTGGTTGGGCCAACCGCTGACCCTGTTCAGCCTGTTCGGCCTGCTGCTGGTCACGGCCATCAGCGTCGACTACGCGATCTTGATGCGCGAGCAAATCGGCGGCCCTGCCGTGAGTCTTTTAGGTACGCTACTGGCAGCGCTGACGACTTGGTTGTCGTTTGGCCTGCTGGCAGTGTCGAGTACGCCGGCCGTGAGTAATTTCGGCCTGTCGGTCAGTTTGGGCCTGGCGTTCAGCTTTATGCTGGCGCCTTGGGCCGGCCAACAGAAGCACGCCTTATGAATGTGATTACCGCCAAAATGGCAAGGAGCCATCGTGCCCACAGTTGAAATGGAACGTCGCCAGGTGGTGGTGATTGGTGCCGGCCCGTCCGGTGCGATCGCTGCCGCGCTGTTAAAGCGCAACGGGCATGATGTATTGATTATCGAGCGTCAGCATTTCCCACGTTTCTCGATTGGCGAAAGCCTGCTGTCGCACTGCATCGATTTTATCGAAGAAGCCGGCATGCTCGAGGCCGTCCAGGCGGCAGGCTTTCAGCTGAAAACCGGCGCCGCGTTTGCCTGGGGCGAGCGCTACAGCGCGTTTGATTTTGGTGACACGTTCAGCAACGGCAAGCCCACCACCTTCCAGGTGCAGCGCGGCGAATTCGACAAATTGCTGGCCGACCAGGCCGCCGTGCAAGGCGTGGACATTCGCTATGGCGAAACCATCGTCGGCGTGGACTTCGCCGGCGAAAGCCGCTACCTGCACGTGCGCCGCGAGAATGGCAGCGAGTACCACCTCAAGGCCAAGTTCGTGCTCGATGCCAGCGGCTACGGCCGCGTGCTGCCGCGCCTGCTGGACCTGGAAGCACCGTCAAATTTCCCGCTGCGTCAGGCGGTTTTCACCCACGTTGAAGACCACATCGACCACCCAGGCTTCGACCGCACCAAGATCCTGATCACCACCCACCCCACCCAGCGTGACATCTGGTTCTGGACCATCCCGTTCAGCAACGGTCGCTGCTCGGTGGGCGTGGTTGCGGCCAAGGAGCATTTCGACGGCCGCGACAGCGACCTCGACGCCTGCCTGCGCGGCTTTATCGCAGAAACCCCAAGCCTTGCCGGCGTGCTGCAAAACGCCGTGTGGGACACGCCCGCGCGCACCATCGGTGGCTACTCCGCCAACGTCAAAACCCTGCACGGCCCGGGCTTTGCGCTGCTGGGCAACGCGGCGGAATTCCTCGACCCGGTGTTTTCTTCCGGTGTGACCATCGCCATGCGCTCGGCAAGCATGGCCGCGGGGCTGCTGCATCGCCAACTCAAGGGCGAAACAGTGGATTGGCAAACCGAGTTTGCCGAGCCGTTGAAGCGCGGCGTCGATACCTTCCGTTGCTACGTCGAAGGCTGGTACGCCGGCACCTTCCAGGATGTGATTTTCCACCCGAGCAGCTCGCCGGAGATTCGCCGGATGATCAGCTCGATCCTCGCCGGCTATGCGTGGGATGAGCGCAACCCGTTTGTCAGCGAGCCCAAGCGGCGGTTGCGGATGTTGTCGGAGATTTGTGCGGGCGAAACAGTATGAGCACTCAATACCTGAGTAAAAACTACGTCGAAGAAACCAAGTTCGGCTTCTGGTTCCTGCGCAGCCACACCTGGCAGCATCACGTGTTGCGCGTGGCGATCAACGACCTGCGCAGCTTGTTCACCGAGCCACTACCGGTAGCGCCGGTGTTGCTGGACGCCGGTTGCGGCCAGGGCAAATCGTTCCAGTATTTACAGCACGTGTTCGCGCCGCAGCGGCTGATCGGCCTGGACGCCGACCCTCACAGCCTGGAACTGAGCAAGGCCGAAGCCGCGCGCCAGGGCCTGACCATCGAGCTGATCGGCAGCGACTGCGCCACCCTGCAAGTGCCGGATGAAAGCGTCGATATCCTGTTCTGCCACCAGACCTTCCACCACCTGGTGGAACAGCATCGCGCCTTGAAAGAGTTCTACCGCGTGCTCAAACCGGGCGGCTACTTGCTGTTTGCCGAGTCCACCGAAGCCTACATCGACACCTGGGTGATTCGCTGGCTGTTCCGCCACCCGATGCACGTGCAGAAAAGCGCCGAAGAGTATTTGCAAATGCTGCGCGAGCAGGGCTTTGAATTCGGCCCGCAGAACGTCTCGTATCCGTACTTATGGTGGAGCCGTTCCAGCGATTTCGGCTTGCTCGAGCGCTGGGGCCTGCGCAACCCGCCACCGGTGGGCCAGCGTGAAGAGACCTTGGTGAACTGCGTGGCGCGTAAGCCTTTAGTGAGCGCCGCACCATGATCCGCCTGCTGTTGATCGGCTGCCTGTTGCTGCTGAGCGCCTGCGCTAGCCAGCCGCCATTGCCGGAAAAACCCCCAGCCCTGGCCTTGCCGATGCAACTGCATGTGCAGCGCCTGGCAGGCAGCCAGAGCCAGGATTGGCTGCTGGTGATCCAGCGCGAAGGCGCAGCCATTCGCTGGTCGATGATGGACCCGCTGGGCATTCCCCAGGCCCGGCAAAAGCTGGTAGATGGCCAGTGGCAGGCCGATGGCTTGCTGCCGCCCAACCCTCAAGCCCGCGAGTTGTTCGCCGCACTGCTGTTTGCCCTGACCTCGGCGGATGACGTGCGCGCGCTGTACCCCAGCGCCCAAGCCATGGACCTCACGCGCACGCTGCCAGGCCATTGGCAAATCGTGTATCAGTCTTCCGAGGTGTTTAGCGTGAACATGACGGGCCAGCCGTTGAGCTACCGCATCACGCCGCTTGGGGTTGCCCGATGACAGCTTATCTAAATGCGCTGGGCGTGATCTGTGCCTTGGGGCGCGGCCAGGCCGAGGTCAGCCGCAGCCTGTTTGCCGGCGACTGCTCCGGTATGCGCGCCGAGAGCGGCTGGGTGCCGGAACGTGTGTTGCCGGTGGGTGGCGTGCGCAGCGAGCTAGCGACTATCCCTGTCGAACTGAACCAGCAAAGCAGCCGCAACAACCAGTTGCTGCTGGAAGCGGCGTTGCAGATTGAAAGCGAGATCCGCCAGGCAATCCACGATTACGGCGCATCGCGAGTCGGCGTGGTTTTGGGTACCAGCACTTCGGGCATTGACGAAGCCAGCCGTGGCATCGCCAATTACCTGCGCGACCAGCAATTCCCCGGCGACTACGACTACCAACAACAGGAACTCAGCGCCCCGGCGAATTTCCTTGCCGACTGGCTGCAACTGAGCGGCCCGGCCTATGTGATTTCCACCGCCTGCACCTCCAGCGCCCGCGCGTTGATGAGTGCTCAACGCCTGCTGGACCTGGGCATGTGTGACGCGGTGATCTGCGGCGGTGTCGACAGCCTGTGCAAGCTGACGCTGAACGGTTTTACCTCGCTGGAAGCCGTCTCCAGCGAGCGCTGCAATCCCTTTTCAGTGAACCGCAATGGCATCAATATCGGCGAAGCGGCGGTGCTGTTTCTGATGACTAAAACACCTGCACCCATTGCTTTGCTGGGCAGTGGCGCCAGTTGCGACGCGCACCATATCTCCGCGCCCGAGCCCACCGGCAAGGGCGCGTTGCAGGCGATGCGCAAGGCTTTGGCCAGCGCGAAGCTTGCGCCCGAGCACATCGGTTACCTGAACCTGCACGGCACCGCCACCCAACACAACGACGCCATGGAAAGCCTGGCTGTCGCCAGCCTGTTTCCCGAAGGCGTGGCCTGTTCTTCGACCAAGCCCATGACTGGCCACACGCTCGGTGCAGCCGGCGCGCTGGAAGCGGCGTTCTGCTGGCTGAGCCTGACACACGGCTTGGTACCACCGCATGTGTGGGACGGCCACGCCGACCCGGCGCTGCCGGCCTTGCAATGGGCGCAGGCCGGCGACACCCTGAAAAAGCGCTGCCTGATGAGCAACTCGTTTGCTTTCGGCGGTAATAACGTCAGCCTGATAATCGCAGAGGCCCCATGATCGATTGGCCACTCGCCGAACTGCTGCCCCATGCGGCCGACATGATCCTGATCGACCAGGTGTTGTCGTTCGATGAAGAGCAGATTCACACCCGCCTCACCGTCAAGCCCGGCGGCCTGTTCAACCGCGCGGACGGCAGCCTGCCGGCCTGGGTCGGCATCGAGCTGATGGCGCAAAGCGTCGCCGCCTATGCCGGGTGCCGCGCGCGCCAGAAAGGCGATGCGGTGGAATTGGGCTTCCTGCTCGGCACCCGCAAGTTCGAGTGCAACGTGGAACACTTCCCGGCAGGCGCCGAGTTGCGCATCCACGGCCTGCGCTCGCTGGAAGACGACAACGGCATGGGTGTGTTCGAATGCCACCTCACCGGCGACGGTATCCAGGCCAGCGCACGCTTGAACGTATTTCGACCGCCACAGGCGGCCAATTATTTAGATGAACCGAAGGACGAAACGCCATGACTGAATCCGTACTGGTCACCGGCTCCAGCCGTGGCATCGGCCGCGCCATTGCCCTGCGCCTGGCGCAGGCCGGGCATGACATCGTGCTGCATTGCCGCAGTGGCCGCGTTGAAGCGGACGCGGTGCAGGTCGAGATTGAAGCCTTGGGCCGCAAGGCTCGCGTGCTGCAATTCGATGTGGCGGATCGCGCCAGCTGCAAGGCAATCCTTGAGGCCGACGTGGAGCAACATGGCGCCTACTACGGCGTGGTGCTCAATGCCGGCCTGACCCGCGACGGTGCGTTCCCAGCCTTGTCCGAAGACGATTGGGACGTGGTGATGCGCACCAACCTCGACGGTTTCTACAATGTGCTGCACCCGGTAATGATGCCGATGATTCGTCGTCGCGCCGCCGGCCGTATCGTGTGCATCACCTCGGTGTCGGGGCTGATCGGCAACCGTGGGCAGGTCAACTACAGCGCGTCGAAAGCCGGCTTGATCGGCGCGGCCAAGGCCCTCGCTATTGAATTGGGCAAGCGCAAAATCACCGTCAACTGTGTGGCGCCCGGCTTGATCGACACTGCGATGCTGGATGAAAACGTGCCGGTAGAAGAGCTGATGAAAATGATCCCGGCACAGCGCATGGGCACGCCGGAAGAAGTCGCCGGTGCAGTGAATTTCCTGATGTCGGCCGAGGCTGGCTACATCACGCGCCAGGTGTTGGCCGTGAACGGAGGCCTGTGCTGATGAAGCGCGTCGTCGTCACCGGCATGGCCGGCATGACCTCCCTGGGCTGCGACTGGGACACCATCGCCGCCAACTTTCGCGCCAACCGCAGCGGCATTCGGCGCATGGACGAGTGGGACCGTTTCACCGAACTGAACACGCGACTGGCCGGGCCCATCGACGATTTCGTGGTGCCTGCCCATTGGACGCGCAAGCAACTGCGCAGCATGGGCCGCGTCTCGCGCCTGGCCGTGTGGGCGGCAGAGCAGGCGCTGCAGGACGCCGGCTTGCTCGGCGACGAGTCGATCAAGGACGGGCGTATGGGCGTGGCCTGTGGCTCGTCCACCGGTAGCACCGATGAGATCAAGGCGTTCGGCAATATGCTGCTGAACTCCGTGGCCGAGGGGCTGAATGCCAACTCCTATGTGCGCATGATGCCGCACACCACGGCGGCGAATATCAGCATCTTCTTTGGCCTCACTGGGCGGCTGATCCCGACGTCCAGCGCCTGCACCAGTGGCAGCCAAGGCATCGGCTATGCCTACGAGGCGATCAAGTTCGGTCGCCTGCCGTTGATGCTCGCCGGCGGCGCGGAAGAGTTGTGCCCTACCGAAGCGATGGTGTTCGACGCGCTATACGCCACCAGCCTGAAAAACGATGCGCCACAGACCAGCCCACGCCCTTACGACAGCGGCCGCGATGGCCTGGTGATCGGCGAAGGCGGCGGCATGTTGGTGCTCGAAGAACTCGAACACGCGTTGGCACGCGGGGCGCACATCCACGCCGAGCTGGTGGGTTTCGGCAGCAACGCCGACGGCCAGCACACCACCCGCCCGGAGCAGAAAACCATGCGCCGCGCGATGGAACTGGCCCTGGAAGATGCCGGGCTTGAGCCTTCGGCCATCGGCTACGTGAACGGCCATGGCACTGCCACTGATCAAGGCGATATTGCCGAGACATTGGCGACCAGCAGCCTGTTCGGCAGCCGCATGCCCATCAGCTCGCAGAAAAGCTTCCTCGGCCACACCTTGGGCGCGTGCGGCGCACTGGAGTCCTGGTTCAGCATTGAAATGATGAACCGCGACCAGTACGTGCACACCTTCAACCTCGATTCGGTCGACCCGCAATGCGGCGAGCTGGATTACCTGCAAGGTGGCTTTCGCGAAATGCACAACGATTACGTGATGAACAACAACTTTGCGTTTGGCGGCGTCAACACCTCGCTGATCTTCCGCCGCTGGTCCTGAATTTTTAATCGATTGGAGAAAACGGAATGTCTTCCTTGCTACGCGCCACCCTGATCACCCTGGCGTTGCTGACCACCGCCGGTTGCACCAACAAACCGGTGCTCAACACCCAGCACGCGCTGCCGGCCAACACCCAGGTCAGCGAAGACAAAATGAAGCAGGTCATCGTCAACGCCCTGCAAAAACGCGAGTGGACCGTGCAACGTCTGAGCCCGCAACTGGTGCAGGCCGAAATCACCGTGCGTAACCAGTACTACGCCGCCATCGACATCCGTTACACCCGCAACAGCTACGCCATCACCTACCGCGACAGCCGCGACCTGGGCTACAAGGACGGCAAGATCCATCGCAACTACAACCGCTGGGTGAACAACTTGGACAGCGACATCATGGCGGGTTTGCGCAGCAATGGCGCGAATGAGCCGGGGTCGGCGGCGCAGTTGTTTGAGCAGACGGGGACGTCGAAGCAGAACTGATACACCCGCTTTCCTGTGGCGAGGGAGCAAGCTCCCTCGCCACAGGTTATTCGCCCGTCATACCAACGCCTTACGGGTTAGAAGTTCCACAAACGCCTTGGCCATCGGGGTTTGCGCGCCTTTGCGTTGCACCAGCCACACGGCCGTCACCGCTTCCTGATCGAGCAACGTGCGATACACCACGCCATCAATGCGTATGCGCTGGTAAGACGCCGGCAGCACCGACACACCCAACCCCGCCGCCACCAAACCGATGATGGTCATCGCCTCTCCGGCTTCCTGGGCGAAGTGCGGGCTGAAGCCGGCGTCACGGGCCAGGTTGAGCAATTGCGCATACAGGCCGCTGCCATAGGTGCGTGGGAAGAATACAAACGGCTCCTGCGCCAGTTGCGCCAGGTGCAAACCGCGCTCGCTGCCTTCCACCAGCGGGTGGCCGGCATTCAGTACGGCGACCAGAGGCTCACGCATCAGTTCGATGACGCTAAGCGAGTCGGGCAACGGCAGCGGCCGCATAAGCCCGACCTGGATCGACTCATCCACCAGCGACTCGGCCACTTCGGTGCTGCTCATCTCTTGCAGGTTCAGGTGCACCGCCGGGAACGCCTGACGAAACGCAAAGATCGCCTGCGGAATGCTGGAATTGAACGGCGCCGACGAGGTGAAGCCAATCTTCAACTCCCCCAGTTCGCCCAACTGCGCGCGCCGGGCCACGTCCGCCGCCTTGTCGACCTGCGCCAGCACTAACCGCGCCTCGTGCAGGAACAACCGCCCCGCCTCACTCAGCTCGACCCGACGATTGGTCCGCTCAAACAAGCGCGCGCCCACCTCTTGCTCCAGCGCCTGAATCTGCTGGCTCAGCGGCGGTTGCGAGATGCCCAGTACCTGCGCGGCACGGCCAAAATGCAGCTCTTCGGCGACGGCGATGAAGTACCGCAGGTGACGCAATTCCATGCAAACCTCATTAGGTCGTTAAAGCTATCAAACAGGTCGAATAATATATTGGAAAGAATCATTAGGCAGCTATATTCTTTTTTGCATTGCCAGTCCTGGCAGGCTTTCCCTCGCCGAGGTCCCCGTGAAATCTGCTGTCGCTCCATCTGCTCAAGACATCCCGCCTACCGCCTTAGATGAGGTGGTGGCACAGCTCAACGAGCAGTTCATCGAAAAAGGCACGCCGATGTTCATGCGCACCGTGCTGGCGCTGTTCTCCGGTGGGTTTGCGACCTTTGCGCTGCTGTATTGCGTGCAGCCGATGATGCCAGCGCTGTCCCACGAGTTTTCCATCAATGCGGCGCAAAGCAGCCTGATCCTATCGGTTGCCACGGCGATGCTTGCCTTGGGATTGCTGATCACCGGGCCGATTTCCGACCGGCTGGGGCGCAAGCCCGTGATGGTGTCCGCGTTGTTCTGTGCCGCGCTGGCGACCATCGCCAGTGGCTTGATGCCGACGTGGGAAGGGATTCTGCTGATGCGCGCGTTGGTGGGTTTGTCACTGAGCGGTCTGGCCGCTGTAGCGATGACCTACCTGAGCGAAGAGATTCACCCGCAACACATCGGCCTGGCCATGGGGCTCTACATTGGCGGCAACGCGATTGGCGGCATGAGCGGGCGCCTGATCATGGGCGTGCTGATCGACTTCGTCAGTTGGCACACCGCCACGCTGATCATCGGCGCCCTGGCGCTGATCGCGGCCACGGTGTTCTGGAAGATCCTCCCCGAGTCGCGCAACTTCCGCGCCAGCAGCCTCAAGCCACGCAACCTGCTGGATGGCTTTGTCATGCACTTCAAGGACGCGGGCCTGCCGTGGTTGTTCCTCGAAGCGTTCCTGCTGATGGGTGCGTTCGTGACGATGTTCAACTACATCGGCTATCGCCTGCTGGCTTCGCCTTACGAATTAAGCCAAGCCCTGGTCGGCCTGCTGTCGCTGGTGTACCTCTCGGGCATCTACAGCTCGGCGAAAATCGGCTCACTGGCTGATCGGCTCGGCCGTCGTCGTGTGTTGTGGGGCACCATCGTGCTGATGCTTTCGGGGATGTTACTGACACTGTTCACCCCGCTATGGCTGGTGGTGCCGGGCATGCTGATCTTTACCTTCGGCTTCTTCGGCGCCCACTCGGTGGCCAGCAGCTGGATCGGCCGCCGCGCAGTCAAGGCCAAGGGGCAGGCGTCGTCGCTGTACTTGTTCTGCTACTACGTGGGCTCGAGTATTGCGGGTACGGCGGGTGGGTTCTTCTGGCATTTTGCCGGGTGGAATGGGATTGGTGGGTTTATCGTGGCGCTGTTGATTGGCGCGCTGTTGGTGGCGTTGAAGCTGGCGAAGCTGGCGCCGCTGGGGAATGTATAGGCCTGACGCGATTTGCTGTATGTGGGAGCTGGCGTGCCTGCGATAGCGGTAGTGAATTCACCACCGCTATCGCAGGCAAGCCAGCTCCTACATTTGTTTTGTGTACACCCTAATAAAAAGCCCGGCACTGCCGGGCTTTTTCATTACTCGTGGTACTGCGCCGACAGCTCATGCACCGCGCGCAGGAACGCGCCGGCATGTTCCGGGTTCACTTCCGGCGTGATGCCATGGCCGAGGTTGAACACGTGCCCGCTGCCCTTGCCGTAGCTGGCCAGGATGCGGCCGACTTCGGTGCGGATCGCTTCCGGCTTGGCGTAGAGCACGGTGGGGTCCATGTTGCCTTGCAGCGCCACCCGGTTGCCAACGCGGCTGCGCGCGTCACCGAGGTCGCAGGTCCAGTCCAGGCCGAGTGCATCGGCACCGGCGTCGGCGATGCTTTCCAGCCACAGGCCACCACCTTTGGTGAACATGATCACAGGTACTTTGCGGCCTTCGTGTTCGCGGATCAGGCCGCTGACGATTTTGCGCATGTAGGCCAGGGAGAATTCCTGGTACGCCGCCGACGACAGGTTGCCGCCCCAGGTGTCGAAGATCTGCACCGCTTGCGCACCGGCCATGATCTGGCCGTTGAGGTAGCTGGTCACCGACTGGGCCAGTTTGTCCAACAGCAGGTGCATGGCTTGTGGGTTGTCATAGAGCATGGCCTTGGTCTTGCGGAAGTCTTTCGACGAGCCGCCTTCGACCATGTAGGTGGCCAGGGTCCATGGGCTGCCGGAGAAGCCAATCAGCGGCACACGGCCATTCAGCTCGCGGCGGATGGTGCTGACGGCGTCCATCACGTAACCGAGGTCTTTGTGCGGATCAGGGATCGGTAGGGCTTCGATGTCGGCGAGGGTGCTGACGACTTTCTTGAAACGCGGGCCTTCGCCGGTTTCAAAGTACAGGCCTTGGCCCATGGCGTCAGGGATGGTGAGGATATCGGAGAAAAGGATGGCCGCGTCCAGTTGTGGGTAGCGGTCCAGCGGCTGCATCGTGACTTCGCAGGCGAACTCCGGGTTCATGCACAAGCTCATGAAGTCGCCGGCATTGGCGCGACTGGCGCGGTATTCCGGCAGGTAGCGACCGGCCTGACGCATCATCCACACGGGCGTGACATCTACGGGTTGCTTGAGCAGGGCACGAAGGAAACGGTCGTTCTTGAGGGCAGTCATGTCGGCATCCGCAAAAAAAGTACGGGCATTTTCTCAGAGCGCGACGCAAAAGGCACGGAGTGAGCCGTGCCTTTTGTCTATCGGGTCAATTTGTCGCGGTGATTGGACCTCGCACTTGAGCCTCTTCGCTGCAATAACTTGAAACTAAACGTCACATTTGCTCGCACTCTTGCAACGTCGACTTAACAGCAAATTAACTGCTCGTTCCTAGCATCCATGCCTCTTTATGGAGGCATGTCGATGTATAGAAAACTGCGTTTCGCATCAGGTTCACTGGTGTTGGCGATTGCTGTGAGCGGCTGCACTCCGGCAACCGAGCCGCAGGCATCCGCCCCCGTAAAGGTGAGCACCGAAACCCTGCAAGCCAAACCCCTGTCTATCACCAGCGAGCTCAGTGGGCGCATTGCGGCACCACGAACGGCCCAGGTAAACGCTCGGGTAGCTGGGGTGGTGCTCAAAAGTGTGTTCGCGCAAGGCGCTGACGTAAAACAGGGCGACGTGCTGTTCTACATCGACCCGGCGCCGCTCCAAGCTGACTTGGATAGCGCGCTGGCCGGGCTCAAAAGGTCTCAAGCCGATGCTTCACGCGCGCGCCAGCAAGAACAGCGCTACCGCCAGTTGATCTCAGGCAATGCGATCAGTGCTCAGGAATATGACAACGCACGGGCGGGCGCACGGCAGGCCGAGGCTGACGTCGCGGCCAATGAGGCCTTGGTACAACGCGCGCGTCTTAATTTGGGTTACGCCACCGTTACCGCGCCCATCTCCGGGCGTATCGGGCGCGCCTTGGTGACCGAAGGCGCCTTGGTCGGCCAGAACGAATCAACCCCGCTGGCGCTGATCCA
This sequence comes from Pseudomonas sp. ArH3a, assembly GCF_022648765.1. Taxonomy (NCBI): domain Bacteria; kingdom Pseudomonadati; phylum Pseudomonadota; class Gammaproteobacteria; order Pseudomonadales; family Pseudomonadaceae; genus Pseudomonas; species Pseudomonas sp. ArH3a. Next base: position 745,310 of record NZ_CP080330.1, on the reverse strand, counting down.
GCAACTGGACCCGGTCCATGTCGACCTCACGCAATCGACCCGTGAACTCAACGAACTGCGCCGCGCATTCCGCTCCGGCCAGTTGCAGCAATTGAGCCCAGGCCAGGCCAAAGCCACCTTGCTCCAGGACGACGGCAGCGCGTACCCGTTGCCCGGCAAGCTGCTGTTCAGCGACATCGCCGTCGACCCCGGCACCGGCCAGATCATCCTGCGCAGCGAATTTCCCAACCCCGACCTCGATTTGCTGCCCGGCAGCTTTGTGCGTGTGCGGCTGGAGCACGCCATCGACCAACAAGGCATCAGCGTGCCGCAGCGCGCCATCCTGCGTAACAGCGCGGGGTTGCCACAGGTGCTGTTCGTGGATGACCAACTGCGCGTGAGCCTGAAAACCGTGCAACTGGGCGCGGTGCACCAGAACCGGTGGGTCGTCACCGACGGCCTCAGCGCCGGCGACCGCATCGTCGTCGAAGGCCTGCAGCATGCCCGACCAGGCGAGCAGGTCGTGCTCGACAACGCCGCTCTTCCACTCGACCAAGCTATTGGTCAGTCAGCAGGACGCTAGCTTATGCCGCAATTCTTTATCGATCGCCCGGTATTCGCCTGGGTCATTGCGCTGTTTATCGTGCTGGCCGGTGTCCTGGCGATTTCGCAGTTGCCCGTGGCGCAATACCCCAACATTGCACCGCCCAAAATCGAGGTCGTTGCCACCTACCCCGGCGCGTCGGCGCAGGCCATGGACCAAAGTGTCGTCAGCCTGATCGAAGAAGAGCTCAGCGGGGCTGATCACCTGCTGTATTTTGAATCGCGCAGCAGCCAAGGCTCCGCCACGATCACCGCGACCTTCAAACCCGGCACCAACCCTGAGCTGGCGCAGGTCGACGTGCTCAATCGCTTGAAGGTCATCGAGTCGCGCCTGCCGCAAGCGGTGATAGAACAGGGCTTGCGCGTGGAGAAAGTTTCCACGGGTTTCCTGCTGTTCATCTCACTGATCGGCACCAGCGATGACGTCGACAACGTGTCCCTCAGTGATTACCTGGCGCGCAACGTGGTCAATGAGATCAAACGTCTGGACGGCGTCGGCAAGGTGCAGATGTTCGGCGCCGAGCGTGCCATGCGTATTTGGGTCGATCCGCAAAAGCTGATTGCCTTCAACCTGACAGCGGCGGACGTGAATGCCGCGATCATCGCGCAGAACGCCCTGATAGCCGCCGGCAGCCTCGGGGAGCTGCCGGTCGCCGGCAGCCAGGAAATCACTGCGAGCATCCTCGTAGACGGCCAACTGTCGAGCCCTGAAGCATTCGCCGATATTGTGCTGCGTGCCCAGCCCAATGGGGCCAGCGTGCGCATAGGTGATGTTGCCAGGGTCGAGATCGGCAGCCAGGAATACCAGTTCGGTACTCGCCTCAACGGCCAGCCTTCCAGCGAATTGGGCGTGCAACTGACACCCGGCGGCAACGCATTGAGTACTGCGACGCTGGTGCGCGCGAAAATGGATGAGTTGACGCGCTACTTTCCGGCAGACATGAAATACCAGATCGCTTACGACACCTCGCCCTTCGTCAAAGTCTCGATCACCAAAGTGGTTTACACCTTGCTCGAAGCGATGGTGCTGGTGTTTGCCGTGATGTACCTGTTCTTGCAAAACATCCGCTACACATTGATTCCGACATTGGTTGTGCCGGTGGCCCTGATGGGCACCTTTGCACTCATGCAGGTGCTGGGGTTCTCCATCAATGTGCTGACCATGTTCGGCATGGTGCTATCCATCGGCATTCTGGTGGACGACGCCATCGTGGTGGTGGAGAACGTCGAACGCATCATGCTTCAGGAGCGCCTCTCACCCAGGGACGCCACGCGCAAGGCGATGAAACAAATCGGCGGCGCCATCGTCGGCATCACCCTGGTGCTGGTGGCCGTGTTTATTCCGATGGCGTTCATGCAAGGTTCGGTCGGGATCATTTACCAGCAGTTTTCCCTGACCATGGCCACGTCGATTCTGTTCTCGGCGTTCCTTGCCCTGACCCTCACACCGGCACTGTGCGCCACGCTACTGAAACCCGTTGCACCGGGTGAGCACAAGGCCCGCGGATTCTTCGCCGGGTTCAACCGCCGATTCGAACAACTGACCGAGCGCTATCAGGGCTGGGTCGCACAGGCCTTGAAACGCAGTGGCCGCTATTTGTTCATCTATGCCGCGCTACTGATCGTGCTGGTGGTGAGTTTCAATCGTCTGCCCTCCTCGTTTCTTCCAGTCGAAGACATGGGCTATACGATCACCGATATTCAACTGCCTCCCGGGGCGAGCCAAAGCCGCACGATCGAGGTCATCAAGCAGATCGAAGCACACAACGCCACCGAGCCGGGTGTGGACAACAGCACCTTTGTGCTCGGTTTCAGTTTTTCCGGCAGCGGGCAGAATGCCGGGCTGGGTTACACGGTGCTCAAGGATTGGTCGCAGCGGGGCAGCAATGACACGGCGGCCGCGATCGCCGAACGGGCGAACGCGGTGGCCAGCCAAATCAAAGGCGCCGAAGTGTTCGTCGTATTGCCGCCGCCGATTGACGGGCTTGGCACTTCCAGCGGGTTTGAGTTCCGCCTGCAAGACCGTGGCGGCCTTGGGTACGCGACATTGATGCAGGCACGCAGCGATTTGCTGGAGGCCGCTCAAGCCAGCCCGATCCTGATCAATGTGCGCGAAAGCGCGCTGGCCGAAGCGCCCCAGGTAAAACTGGAAGTCGACCGCCGACATGCCAATGCGCTGGGTGTCGCCTTTGCCGATATCGGCAACGTCGTGTCCACCAGCATCGGTTCGGCCTATATCAATGACTTCCCCAATCAGGGCCGCATGCAACGGGTGGTGGTCCAGGCTGAAGGCGAGCAACGCAGGCAGGTCGAGGACTTGCTGAAGATGCACGTACGCAACAACGAGGGACAAATGGTGCCGCTGTCGGCTTTTGTCCAGGCCAATTGGATTAAAGGGCCGGCGCAACTGAACCGCTACAACGGCTACCCGGCGATCAGCATTTCCGGCGAACCGGCGCCCGGCTACAGCACCGGCGAAGCCATGGCGGAAATCGAGCGCCTAGTGGCGCAAGGGCCTGCCGGGCTGGGGCAGGAATGGACGGGGCTGTCATTGCAGGAGCGTTTGTCGGGCAACCAGGCGCCGATCCTGTTCGGCTTGTCGCTGCTGGTGGTGTTCCTGTGTCTGGCGGCGCTGTACGAGAGCTGGTCGATCCCGACGTCAGTCCTGCTGGTAGTGCCCCTGGGCGTGCTCGGTGCCGTGCTGGCGGTGACCCTGCGCGAGATGCCCAACGACGTCTTCTTCAAGGTCGGTTTGATCACCATCATTGGCCTGTCGGCGAAAAACGCGATCTTGATCATCGAGTTTGCCAAGAGCCTCTACGACGAGGGCCACGACCTGGTCGACGCCACCCTGCAAGCCGCGCGGCAGCGGTTGCGGCCGATTGTGATGACCTCCATGGCGTTCATCCTTGGCGTGGTGCCCCTGGCCATTGCCACCGGTGCCAGTTCGCAAAGCCAACAGGCCATCGGCACGGGCGTGATCGGCGGGATGATCACCGCGACGTTGGCCGTGGTGTTTGTACCGGTGTTTTTTGTGGAGGTGACGAAGCGAGTGAAAACCCGCCGTCGCTGAAACGCAAAAAGCGGGCTTGTCCGTAAAGAACACGCCCGCTTTTGTGTGTGGCTTAGCCGGGCCTAGACGCCCAGGTAATCCAGGATCCCTTCAGCGGCATTACGCCCTTCGAAGATCGCGGTTACCACCAGGTCAGAACCCCGAACCATATCGCCACCGGCGAAGATTTTCGGGTTGCTGGTCTGGTGCTTGTACTGGCCTTGTTCCGGGGCTACGACACGGCCCTGGCTATCGGTCTGGATTTCGAACTGCTCGAACCACGGCGCCGGGCTTGGGCGGAAACCGAAGGCGATGACCACGGCGTCAGCCGGGATAATCTCTTCAGAACCCGGGATCGGTTCAGGGCTGCGACGGCCACGGGCGTCCGGCTCGCCGAGACGGGTCTCGACCACCTTCACGCCTTCGACACGGTCTTCACCGACGATGGCAATCGGCTGGCGGTTGTAGAGGAATTTCACGCCTTCTTCCTTGGCGTTCTTCACCTCTTTGCGCGAGCCTGGCATGTTGGCTTCGTCACGACGGTACGCACAGGTCACCGACTTGGCGCCCTGGCGGATCGAGGTGCGGTTGCAGTCCATCGCGGTGTCACCACCGCCGAGCACCACAACCTTCTTGCCTTTCATGTCGACGAAATCTTCCGGCGACTTTTCAAAGCCCAGGTTGCGGTTGACGTTGGCGATCAGAAAGTCGAGCGCGTCGTAAACGCCCGGCAGGTCCTCACCGGCAAAGCCGCCCTTCATGTAGGTGTAGGTGCCCATGCCCATAAACACCGCATCGTATTCGGCGAGCAGTTGCTCCATGGTGATGTCTTTACCGATTTCGGTATTGAGACGGAACTCGATACCCATGCCGGTGAACACTTCGCGACGGTGGCTCAGTACGGTTTTTTCCAGCTTGAACTCGGGGATGCCGAAGGTCAGCAGACCGCCGATTTCCGGGTTCTTGTCGAACACCACCGGGGTCACGCCGCCACGCACCAACACGTCGGCGCAGCCCAAGCCCGCCGGGCCTGCTCCAACGATCGCGACACGCTTGCCGGTCGGCTTGACCTTGGACATGTCCGGGCGCCAGCCCATGGCGAACGCGGTGTCGGTGATGTACTTCTCCACCGAACCGATGGTCACCGCGCCGAAGCCGTCGTTAAGGGTGCAAGCACCCTCGCACAGACGATCCTGCGGGCACACCCGGCCGCAGACTTCCGGCAGGGTGTTAGTCTGGTGCGACAGCTCGGCGGCGGCGAGGATGTTGCCCTCAGCCACCAATTTTAGCCAGTTGGGAATGAAGTTGTGCACCGGGCACTTCCATTCGCAATACGGGTTACCGCAACCCAGGCAGCGGTGGGCCTGGTCGGCCGAGTGCTGGGGTTTAAAGGGCTCGTAGATTTCCACGAACTCTTTCTTGCGTTGACGCAACAGTTTCTTCTTCGGATCTTTGCGCCCGACATCGATGAACTGGAAGTCGTTATTCAGACGTTCAGCCATGTTAAAACCTCATCAAACTGTTCAGGCGCATATCACTGCGGGTTGGCACGGATGCTGGAAAGCAACGATTTCAGGTTGGCAGCCTTGGGCTTGACCAGCCAGAAACGACGCAGGTAATCATCGAGGTTTTCAGCGAGGTTACGCCCCCATTCGCTGCCGGTTTCCTCGACGTATTCGTCCAGCACGTGCTGCAAGTGGTTCCGGTAGGATTCCATGGCTTCACCGCTGATCCGCTGGATCTCGACCAACTCGTGGTTGACCTTGTCGACGAAGGTGTTGTCCTGGTCGAGCACGTAGGCGAAACCGCCGGTCATGCCCGAACCGAAGTTGTAACCGGTCTTGCCCAGTACCGCGACAAAGCCCCCGGTCATGTACTCGCAGCAGTGATCGCCAGTGCCTTCCACCACGGTGTGGGCACCGGAGTTACGCACGGCGAAACGCTCACCGGCCGTACCGGCGGCGAACAGCTTGCCGCCGGTGGCACCGTACAAGCAGGTGTTGCCGATGATGGCACTGTCCTGGGTCTTGTAGATGCTGCCTTTAGGCGGAACGATCACCAGCTTGCCGCCGGTCATGCCCTTGCCCACGTAGTCGTTGGCGTCACCTTCCAGGTACATGTGCAGGCCGCCGGCGTTCCACACGCCGAAGCTCTGGCCCGCAGTGCCGTTGAAGCGGAAGGTGATCGGCGCTTTCGCCATGCCTTGGTTGCCGTGCTTGCGCGCGATTTCGCCGGAGATGCGTGCGCCGATGGAGCGGTCGCAGTTGCAGATATCCAAGGCGAATTCGCCACCGCTGGCGTCGTTGATCGAGGCGCTGGCCATCTCGACCATCTTCTCGGCCAGCAAGCCTTTGTCGAACGGCGGGTTGCGCTCCACCTGGCAGAATTGCGGCTTGTCTGCCGGGATGTGATCGCTGCCCAACAGCGGCGTCAGGTCCAGGTGCTGTTGCTTGGCAGTCTGGCCTTCGAGGATTTCCAGCAGATCGGTACGCCCGATCAGCTCTTCCAGCGAGCGCACGCCCAGCTTGGCTAACCACTCACGGGTTTCTTCGGCGACGTAGGTGAAGAAATTCACCACCATGTCGACGGTGCCGATGTAGTGATCCTTACGCAGCTTCTCGTTCTGAGTCGCGACGCCGGTGGCGCAGTTGTTCAGGTGGCAGATGCGCAGGTATTTGCAGCCCAGGGCGATCATTGGCGCGGTGCCGAAGCCGAAGCTTTCGGCGCCGAGGATCGCAGCCTTGATCACGTCGAGGCCGGTTTTCAGGCCGCCGTCAGTTTGTACACGGACTTTGCCGCGCAGGTCGTTGCCGCGCAGGGTCTGGTGAGTTTCAGCCAGGCCCAGTTCCCACGGCGCGCCGGCGTACTTGATGGACGTCAGCGGCGAAGCGCCGGTGCCGCCGTCGTAGCCGGAGATGGTGATCAGGTCGGCATAGGCCTTGGCCACGCCAGCGGCGATGGTGCCCACGCCGGCTTCGGCTACCAGTTTCACCGAGACCAGCGCCTGCGGGTTGACTTGTTTCAAGTCGAAAATCAGCTGCGACAAGTCTTCAATCGAGTAGATGTCGTGGTGCGGCGGCGGCGAAATCAGGGTCACACCCGGCACCGCATAACGCAGCTTGGCGATCAAACCGTTGACCTTGCCGCCTGGCAGTTGGCCGCCTTCACCGGGCTTGGCGCCCTGGGCGACTTTGATCTGCAGCACTTCGGCGTTGACCAGGTATTCCGGGGTTACACCGAAACGGCCAGTCGCGACCTGCTTGATTTTCGAGCTTTTGATGGTGCCGTAGCGCGCCGGGTCTTCACCGCCTTCGCCGGAGTTGGAACGCGCACCCAGGCGGTTCATGGCTTCGGCCAGGGCTTCGTGGGCCTCAGGCGACAAGGCGCCGAGGGAAATACCCGCGGAGTCGAAGCGCTTGAGGATCGATTCCAGCGGCTCGATTTCGCTGATGGCCAGCGGCGTGTCCAGGGTTTTCACCTTGAACAGGTCGCGGATCATCGACACCGGGCGGTTATCCACCAGCGCGGTGTATGCCTTGAACTTGGCGTAGTCGCCCTGCTGCACAGCGGCTTGCAGGGTGCTGACCACGTCCGGGTTGTAGGCGTGGTATTCGCCACCGTGCACGAACTTGAGCAGGCCGCCTTGCTGGATCGGCTTGCGCGCGCTCCAGGCTTCGGCGGCCAGGGCTTTCTGTTCGGCTTCGATGTCGACGAAACGCGCACCCTTGATGCGGCTCGGCACGCCACGGAAGCTCAGCTCGCAGACTTCTTCAGACAGGCCGATGGCTTCGAACAATTGAGCGCCGCGATAGGACGTGACGGTGGAGATACCCATCTTCGACAGGATCTTCAACAGGCCCTTGGTGATGCCTTTACGGTAGTTCTTGAACACCTCGTAGAGGTCGCCCAGCACTTCACCGGTACGGATCAGGTCACCGAGCACTTCGTACGCCAGGAACGGATAAACCGCCGAGGCGCCGAAACCGATCAACACCGCAAAGTGATGCGGGTCGCGGGCTGTGGCGGTTTCGACGAGGATGTTGGAGTCGCAACGCAGGCCTTTTTCGGTCAGGCGGTGGTGCACCGCACCGGTCGCCAGGGAAGCGTGGATCGGCAACTTGCCTGGAGCGATATGACGGTCAGTCAGCACGATCTGGGTACGACCGGCACGCACCGCTTCTTCAGCCTGATCGGCGACGTTACGCACAGCGGCTTCAAGGCCGAGGCTCTCGTCGTAGTTCAGGTCGATGATCTGGCGGTCGAAGCCTGGGCGCTCCAGGGTCATCAACGAACGCCACTTGGCTGGCGAGATCACTGGCGAGCTGAGGATCACGCGGGAGGCGTGCTCAGGCGACTCCTGGAAGATGTTGCGCTCGGCACCGAGGCACACTTCCAGCGACATCACGATGGCTTCGCGCAGCGGGTCGATCGGTGGGTTAGTCACCTGGGCGAACTGCTGGCGGAAATAGTCGTATGGCGTGCGCACACGCTGGGACAGCACGGCCATCGGCGTGTCATCGCCCATGGAGCCGACCGCCTCGTAGCCTTGCTCGCCGAGCGGGCGCAGCACTTGGTCGCGCTCTTCGAACGTGACCTGGTACATCTTCATGTACTGCTTGAGTTGGTCGACGTCATAGAAAGCCGAACCGTGGTCGTTGTCTTCCATGGTCGCCTGGATGCGCAGGGCGTTCTTGCGCAGCCATTGCTTGTACGGGTGACGCGACTTCAAGCGGTTGTCGATGGCGTCAGTGTCGAGGATCTGCCCGGTTTCGGTGTCCACGGCCAGGATCTGGCCAGGGCCTACGCGGCCTTTAGCGATAACGTCTTCAGGCTTGTAGTCCCATACGCCGATTTCCGACGCAAGGGTGATGAAACCGTTGGTGGTGGTGACCCAACGCGCCGGGCGCAGACCGTTACGGTCGAGCAGGCACACCGCGTAGCGGCCGTCGGTCATTACCACGCCGGCCGGGCCGTCCCACGGCTCCATGTGCATCGAGTTGTACTCGTAGAACGCACGCAGGTCCGGGTCCATGGTCTCGACGTTCTGCCACGCTGGCGGAATGATCATGCGCACGCCACGGAACAGGTCAATGCCGCCGGTGACCATCAGCTCGAGCATGTTGTCCATGCTGGAGGAGTCGGAGCCCACACGGTTGACCAGCGGGCCGAGCTCTTCGAGGTCCATCAAGTCGTTGGCGAACTTGGTGCGACGGGCCACAGCCCAGTTGCGGTTGCCGGTGATGGTGTTGATCTCGCCGTTGTGGGCGAGGAAGCGGAATGGCTGGGCCAGCGGCCATTTCGGCAGGGTGTTGGTGGAGAAGCGCTGGTGGAACACGCAGATTGCGGTTTGCAGGCGCTCATCGCTCAGGTCTGGATAGAAGGCGGTCAAATCCGCCGGCATCATCAGGCCTTTATAAATGATGGTCTTGTGCGAAAAGCTGCAGATGTAGTGGTCGGTATCCAAGGCGTTGGACACTGACGAACGACGACGCGAGGTAAACAGCTTGATCGCCATGTCCTGGTCGCTCAGGCCACTACCTGCGATGAACACTTGTTCGATCTGCGGCAGGCGCTCCAGGGCCAGGCGGCCGAGCACGCTGGTGTCGATCGGCACTTTGCGCCAGCCGACAAGTTGCAGGCCGGCAGCGAGGATCTCGCGGTTCATGTTCTCGCGAGCGGCTTCGGCTTTGACTGGGTCCTGGTTGAAGAAAACCATGCCCACGGCGTATTGCTTGGGCAGGTCGACCGCAAATTGCTCTTTGGCGACAGCGCGCAGGAACTGGTCGGGCTTTTGAATCAGCAAGCCACAACCGTCACCGGTCTTGCCGTCGGCGTTGATCCCACCGCGGTGGGTCATGCAGGTCAGGGCCTCGATGGCCGTTTGCAAAAGGGTATGACTGGGCTCGCCCTGCATGTGGGCTATCAGGCCGAAACCGCAGTTATCCTTGAATTCATCGGGTTGGTACAGACCTGCTTTCATAGACACTTTCTCACCAGGCTGCCTCTTATACCGAGGCAAATTTCTTTTTAATTCAACCGGTTACCTTCCACGCCGAACGTACGCCGGCTTAGCGGGGGCAAAAGGGAGGTCATTGTACACACCGACACGAACGCTCACAAATTTAGCGACGAAATGTCGCAAATCTATGTCGCATTTATGAAAGGTTTAAAGCGATATGCTGTGCTAGTCAAAACTTTTTTAATTCTGACCGCTACGACTCAAAAGTGACGTGTGCAGACACCACAAAGCGCGCGGCCTTCAGGGCTGCACGCTTTGTCGTTTTTTTTGAGGTGCCGAGAGGGCGGCCTGGGTAAGGCCGCCGAATCTTCAGCGAGTTGTTGCGAGTTCTTGTTGAACGCTGGCAACAGTGCGAGGCCAAGGTTTACCAGCCTGAACCTTCGCTGGCAAGGCCTTGATAGCGGATTCAGCTGCTGCGCGGCTGGAGAAGTTGCCGTAAGTGATCACGTAGAGAGGCTTGCCGTTGAGCACTTTCTTGAAATAACGGTACTCGCCGCCCTGCTCTTTCACGAACGCCTGGGCATTGGCTTCGGAGCTGGTGCCGAGGATCTGCACCACGAAGTTGCCGGTCGGCTGGCTGGTGTACCAGCTGCTGCCGGCGGCGCCTGCCTTGGCGACAGTGGCTGCTGGTTTTTCAGCAGGCTTGGCAGCCGGTGCCGGCTTGGCGGCTGGTGCCGGTGCGACAGGCTTGGCAACCGGAGCCGGTTTGGCGGTGGCGACGGTCGGTGCCGGGGTCGGCTTGGCCGCTGGCGTGGCTGCCGGGCCGGCTGGTACGCCTGCAGGCGGCGCGGTAGTGGTCACGGTCGGTGGCGTGGCACTGGAGCCTTCCACCGGCACACCGTCGTCGCCTTCGGAGATACCACCGGCTTCTTCGGCGAGCGGGCCGCGCATCACCGGCTGGCCCACCATCGGCAGGTTGGTCGGTTGGCCGGAGTTGGCGAATTCGACATTTGGCGTGGGCTTGCCCAGTGGCAACTGCGCCTGTTCGGTTGGCGCGCCGGCGGTGGCGGGTGCCTTGCTGCGACCTGGGATCAACCAGGCGGCGGCGACAGCGACCACGACAACGGCGGAAATAGCCAATACGTGCTTCTTAGGCATAGTAAACCCCATCTTTGGACGCTTAACCGCAGAGCGGCTTGCAATCATGGCTTCGATCAAGGCATCCCGGGCAACCTGGTTGATGGTGCCAGGCCAGCCGTCGGAGCTTTCGTGAATATCAGAGATCTGCGCAGCGGAGAAAAGTTCGATACCGGCCCCGGCGCCTTCGAGGCGTTGAGCCAGGTATTCGCGGGTCTCTTCCTCTTCGTACGGCTGCAATTCGATAACGTGAAACAGCTCCTGGTCGCCACTGATCTGCTCCAGATCAGCGATCAACGACGATTCGCCAAAGAGGAACACGTGCGGGCGGCCTTCAGGCGTGCCCGCGGCCAGCGCCAGCAGGGCTTCCAGAGCGGATTCGTCGAGCTGCTCGGCGTCGTCCACCAGCAGGTAGACTTCCTGGCCGGTCAGGCCCAGTTGCACCACTTGCTTGAGAATCGCGTTCGGCTCGGCCGTGGCCACGTTCAGCGCTTGGGCCACTTGGCGCAACACGCCCGCCGCATCACCGGCGCCACGGGCCGACACCACCACGCTCTGTACCGATTGCTTGTTGGTGCTGGCGACCAGCGCCTGGCGCAGCAGGGTCTTGCCGCTGCCCAACGGGCCAGTGACTACCAGCAGCAATTGGCTGTAGCGCGCCAAATGGTGCAGTTGGCCAAGCACCGGCTTGCGCTGGGCAGGGAAAAATTTGAAGCCCGGCACCCGTGGAGCAAAGGGGTCGTGGCTTAGCTGGTAATGGCCGAGGAACGCCTCGTCGGCATGCAAACTAGTCATCGGGATCTTATTAACCTTTAAGCTGGGCCAGGGCGCGGTAATCCGCTCCCAGCGTGGCCTGTAAAATCTCTTTCGGATAATCGTCGGTCACTACCGCTTCGCCCATGCGGCGCAGCAGTACCAGTCGCAGGCGACCGTCGATCACTTTCTTGTCGATTGCCATATGTTCGAGGAAATCCGCCTCGGTCATCTCGGTAGGTGGAACGACCGGCAAACCGGCGCGCTGGAACAGGCGAATGCCACGATCACGTTCCTGGGCGCTGATCCAGCCCAGCCGTTGCGACATCTCCAACGCCATCACTGTGCCAGCCGCTACGGCTTCCCCATGCAACCACACACCATAGCCCATGTGCGTTTCGATCGCATGGCCGAAGGTGTGGCCAAGGTTCAGGGTGGCGCGTACGCCGGACTCCCGCTCGTCGGCATTCACCACCAGCGCCTTGGCGGCGCAGGAGCGGGAAATCGCTTCGGTGAGTGCAACCTGGTCCAGAGCGCGCAGGGCGTCCATTTGTTCTTCAAGCCAGGTCAGAAACGGCTCGTCGCAGATCAGCCCGTACTTGATGACTTCCGCCAGGCCCGCCGACAGCTCGCGCGGCGGCAGGGTGTTGAGGGTGGCGGTGTCGATCAGCACAGCTTGGGGCTGATAGAACGCGCCGACCATGTTCTTGCCCAGCGGGTGGTTGATGCCGGTTTTGCCGCCCACCGACGAATCGACCTGGGACAACAAGGTGGTCGGCACCTGGATAAAGTCCACACCGCGCTGGTAACAGGCCGCCGCAAAGCCGGCCATGTCGCCGATCACACCGCCGCCCAGGGCAACCACGGTGGTACGCCGGTCATGACGCGCGGTCAGTAGGCCATCAAAGATCAGTTGCAGGGTTTCCCAGTTTTTGTGGGCCTCGCCATCCGGCAAGATCACCGAAATCACCGAGTACGCCGCAAGGCTGCGGCTCAGACGCTCAAGATACAGCGGCGCGACCGTTTCGTTGGAGATGATCGCCACTTGCCGCCCGGCAATATGCGGTGCGAGCAACTCGGGCAGGTCCAACAAACCTTCGCCAATATGGATTGGGTAGCTGCGCTCGCCTAGATCGACCTTAAGTGTCTGCATGTGTCCCCGCGTGAAGATGTATGTACGATCGGCAACGCTCGGATCTGACGTCGCCTGATGGCTCTGCGCCACACCCCTAAGGCTGATAGCGCGCCGCCGAGAATAGCGCATTTCGGGTCTGGCTTTAACGGGGTGGCAACTGCTGCAAGCGCTCAAGAATGTCGAGAACCACCATTCGTGGTGGCCGCTCATCGGTTTCCACCACCAGATCGGCGATTTCCCGATAGAGCGGATCGCGCAGCGCCAGCAAATCCCGCAAGGTCTTGGCTGGGTCGGCGGTACGCAACAGCGGGCGATTGCGATCACGGGCGGTACGGCCCACTTGCTGCTCGACCGACGCATGCAGATAAACCACGCGACCACCGGCATGCAGCGCCCGACGGTTTTCATCGCGCATGACCGCGCCGCCGCCGGTGGCCAATACCACGCCATCGCAGCCGCACAGCTCGGCAATCATCGCCTGCTCGCGGTCGCGAAAGCCCAGTTCACCTTCCTTATCGAAGATCCATGGGATATTGGCGCCCGTGCGCAATTCAATTTCCTTGTCGGAATCTTTGAATGGCAGGCGCAGCTCTTTGGCCAGCAAACGGCCGATGGTGCTTTTACCAGCCCCCATCGGTCCTACAAGAATCAAATTTCGCACAGAATCAACGACTCACAGCAATCGCCTGGTTATTCATAATACGCGGAGTCAGGAATACCAGCAGCTCGGATTTTCTTTGCGCAACCACATCGCGCCGGAAAAGGCGGCCAAGATACGGCACATCGCCCAAAAATGGCACTTTATCTACCACTTTGCTTTGGGTATTGGAGAAAACCCCGCCGATGACGATGGTCTCGCCATCCTTGACCAATACCTTGGCATTAACTTCGTTTTTCTTGATCGGCGGCACGTCATTGAGCTTATTCAGGTAATCGGGCTCATCCTTGGTGACCTTGACCTCCATGAACACCCAGCCGTCAGGGGTAATTTGCGGGGTGACCTCCAGCGACAGCGAAGCCTCCTTGAAGGACACTGACGTTGCACCCCGGCCGCTGGATTCCTGGTAGGGGATTTCGGTGCCCTTGAGGATGCGCGCGGTTTCCTTGTCGGAGGTGACCACCTTGGGCTGTGAGACGATTTCACCGTTGCCGGTTTTCTCCATGGCGGTCAGCTCCAAGTCCAGCAACAGGTTGTCGGTGATATAGGCGATGCCCAGGCCTGCCGTACCGGTGAGCGAACCCATGTCGACAAACGGTGAGCTGGGCGGGTTTACCGGCGGCTCAACCCCTTCGCCCAAGGGCTTGCTGATACCACCCGCGCCCCAGTTGCCACGGTTGAGTCGGCCGCCCCAGCGCACGCCCAGGCTTTTGTCGTAATCGACATTGGCCTCGACGATCCGCGCTTCAATCATCACCTGGCGCACTGGAATGTCCAACTGCGCCACGATCCGCCGCAGCTCTTCGAGCCGCTCGCTGGTCTGGTAGGCGATGATGTTATTGGTGCGGTCATCCACCGCCACTGAGCCGCGCTCATCGGTGATGCCTTCCAGGCCCGTCACCGACTGGAACAACTTGGCCAGGTCCGCCGCCTTGGCGTAATTGACCTGCAACAGCTCCCGGCGCAACGGCGCCAAATCCGCCATCTGTTTACTTGCCTCCAGTGTCAGCAGTTCGCGAGCCGCCAGCTCTTCGGCCGGCGCCACCAGCAACACACCGGCTTTCACGCGCTTGTCCAAGCCTTTGCTTTGCAGCACCAGGTCCAGCGCCTGATCCCAGGGCACCTCTTTGAGCCGCAGGGTGATCGAGCCCTGCACCTCATCGCTGGCCACCAAGTTAAGCCCCGCGACATCCGCAATCTGCTGCAATACGACACGCACATCGATGTTCTGGAAGTTAAGGTTCAGCTTGTCGCCGGCATAGGGAGTGCCCAGAGCTGCCTGACCGGGAGGCGGCAGCTGGATCAGATCCACACGATTGGGCACAGCAGATGCCATCGGTGCCGTGAACGCTATCCATAGCGCCACACCGAAGGACGAGAAAGTCCTTTTCATTGTTTGATTCCGTTATGAGTTGACGTTTAACACGAGGGTTCGCGAACGCTCCAGCCATGCGCCCTGTTCATCCGGGAACAGTTCGGCCAGTTCGATGTAACTGTCATGAATAGCTGTGACCCGGCCATGGTGAGGCCCCAAGTAATCGCCGACTGCTAGGCGATGCACCGTCGAGGCCGCACGCAGCAATACAAAGGTCTGTAAGCCACGGGACAACGTGCCGACCATTTCGAACCGGTCGATGGCCAGACCTTCCAAGGCGCCACGCTTGCGCGCGAGGTCCGGCGCACGCGCCGGCCGGCCTGACACGTGGCCCACTTGCAAGGCCAGCGGCTGGAACGGATCACGCAGGGAGGCGGCGGCGTAGACAAATCGCGCGCCCTGCTCGACTGCCTGGGCAGGCTTGCCATGGCCTGAGGCGCTTCGATAACTCTTGGCCAGCAGATCAAGGCGCAGCAACGACCCATCAGGCCGAAGCACCACATCATGTGCGGTGACGATGCGCGGCAGCCCGCCCAAGCCGCTCACAAACATTGCCAGGTCGTGGTAGGCGCCAAACACACCGACCTGCACGGGCTCCTCGATGTAGAACGGATGAGGCTGCTCATCCAATACCGTGACGTCCTCGACCACCAGACCATTGGCAACCGCCAGCCGGGCAATGTCTTCCAACAAGCCGGGCATGTCGGATTCGCCGGGCAACTGCCGTAAAAGCCCGGCGACCTGATCCTCCGTCACTTGAGCCTGACGGGTGAGCCCCTCAAACCCCGCGACCTTGCCGGCATTTTGCGCGTGCGCCTGTTGCAGGATTACTTCCTGTACCTCTAACGCTTGCAGCCGCTCACGGGCCGGGGCCAGCAACACAACATCGCCCACCAGCAGCACCAGGCCCGCCAGCGCGCAGCCCAACAGGGCCTTACCGGGTAAGGGCCATTTCGCAGCGTTGTGAGAGAGCGTAGAGAAGTCGAGCCTGGGCAGGCTCATGGCTGGGCCTCGGTGGATTCGCCCTGGCGCACCATGAGTTGGAATTCGTTGCCGCCACCCTCGCCCTGCGCACGCACATGCTGCAACCGGGTAGCGTGGGCACCTTCAGAGGCCTGCAAGCGGCGCATCAACTGGGCGATATCCTGGCTGGACTCGGCACTGCCACTGATACTCACCGTGCCGCCCTTGGCGACAACCTCATGCAGGTGCACGCCATCGGGCACCGCACGCGCCAACTGGTCCAATAGCTGCGCGCTGGCCGAACGGCCTTCGTGCAGGTCCTGCACCACCTTCATGCGTTGCGCCAATTGCTGGCTTTGTTCTTGAAGGTTGTCGAAGGTCTTGAGGCGCGCATCCTCGACGGTGACTTCCTTGCCCAGATGGTTATTTCGCGCGGCTTGCCGGTCAATTGCCTGGTCGATCACCTGATCCGCCAGCCACACCGCCGCGAGCGCCACACAAGCGAACGCCAGCAAAAATATCAGGAAGTATTTGCGCCGCCGTTCCGCCAGCGCCTGGCGCCAAGGCAAAAGATTGATTCGTGTCATCCAGCGAAACTCCTCAGGGCCAACCCGCAAGCAATTCCCATCCCGTGGGCATCCACGGCCCACTGTGCGCCATCGACTCGATGGCCCGGCATGAAGCTGGCGAAATCCTGACTGCAAGCGCGCTCCAATGCAAACCCTTCGACATCCACGACCCGCGTCACCAGCCCGGCCAGGGCCAAAACCGCTTCGCGGGCTTCGACCTGCTGCTTGAGGCACGCCGCCAGCAGCACCTCGACGCGGGCCGGGTCGTGAGCCGAAGGGCCGCGCACCTGAAAATCGATGGCGACGTCGTCCAAGGGGTAAGGAATGTATTGATCGGCCTCCATCTGGATCTTCCAGACCATCTCCTCGTCGCTGAGCCCTGCCGCCATTTCTATCACCCGCGTGATAACCGAAGGGCCCGCCACCGCCACAGCCGCCTGCCTGGCCGAAGTATGCAACTCAGATAACGCCTGTTGCAGTACCCGTCCAATCGCCTCAAGGTCCAGCAGCGTGCCATCAACCACCGCATTGGCAGGCAAGCGCTGTGTGACATAGCCATGAACGCTATAGCCACGGGTTGAACGGCCCAGTTCAATCAGCTTGATGCCGGTGTCATTGATGTCGACGCCCAGCATGGTGTCGACTTTTCGCCTGAAAAATCCCTTTCTCATAAAACTCCCTAAAACTTTGCCTGTCATACCGCCTGATTAGCGCGAGGCATCGTGCATTCGGTCGACTTGTTTGAGTGGTGCGAATGACGCCCCAGGCCGAAAATGCTTTAATGCCCAGCGTTTTTCCCCGCTTTTTTCTGCTGCTCGGGTTGATCCATCGTTTGTTATGCATGCCCCGACGCGTAACTCATTCTTTTCTCTGGAAATCCAAAAGCCTTGATTCGTCTGCTGAAGTTTTTCGGGTACTCCATTGTCGCGATCGTCTGCGGGCTGATGCTCGTACTCAGCGGGGCCTACCTCTACCTTAGTCCGGGTTTGCCCTCCGTAGAGGCACTCAGAAGTATCCAGTTGCAGATTCCTTTGCGGGTCTACAGCAGCGACGAAAAACTGATCGCGGAGTTCGGCGAAATGCGCCGCACACCGATCCGTTTCGCCGATATTCCGCCCAATTTCATCAATGCCCTGCTCTCGGCTGAAGATGATAATTTCGCCAACCACTACGGTGTCGATCCCAGCAGCCTGGTGCGTGCGGCCACTCAGTTGGTAAAAAGCGGACACATTCAATCCGGCGGTAGCACCATCACCATGCAGGTGGCGAAGAACTTCTTCCTCACCAGCGAGCGCAGCTTTTCGCGCAAGGCCACTGAAATCCTGTTGGCCCTGCAGATCGAACGCCAGCTGACCAAAGATGAAATCCTTGAGCTGTACGTGAACAAGATCTACCTGGGTAACCGCGCCTACGGCATCGAAGCGGCGTCCCAGGTCTACTACGGCAAGTCGATTCGTGACGCCAGCCTGGCGCAGATGGCGATGATTGCCGGCCTGCCTAAAGCCCCTTCACGCTTCAACCCACTGGCCAACCCGGCGCGCAGCAAAGAGCGCCGCGACTGGATCCTGGGCCGCATGTACAAGCTGGGCAAGATCGACCAGGTCGCCTATGAAAGCGCCGTGGCTGAGCCGTTGAACGCCAGCTACCACGTGCCGACGCCGGAAGTGAACGCACCGTACATCGCGGAAATGGCGCGGGCCGAGATGGTCGGCCGCTATGGCAGCGAGGCCTACACTGAAGGCTTCCGCGTGACCACAACGATTCCGAGCGACCTGCAGGAAATCGCCAATAACTCGGTACACACAGGCTTAGTCACCTACGACCAACGCCATGGCTACCGTGGCCCTGAATCGCGCCTGCCGGGCAAGACCTTGAGCGCCTGGACCACAGAATTGGGCAAACAGCGCCCAATCAGCGGCCTGGAGCCGGCCATCGTCACCCAAGTGAATAAAGATGGCGTGCAGGTGCTGACCCGCACCGGCGAAGGTCATGTTTCGTGGGACAGCATGAAGTGGGCACGCCCCTTCCTGAACACCAACAGCATGGGCCCGATGCCCAAGCAGCCGTCTGACGTGGCGCAAGTGGGTGATTTGATCCGCGTGCAACGCCAGAAAGACGACAGCCTGAAGTTCAGCCAAGTACCTGTGGCGCAAGGCGCGCTGGTGTCCCTGGACCCGCAGAACGGTGCGATCCGCGCCCTGGTCGGCGGTTTTGCCTTCGAGCAAAGCAACTACAACCGCGCGACCCAGGCCAAGCGCCAACCGGGCTCGAGCTTCAAGCCGTTCGTCTACAGCGCTGCGCTGGATAACGGCTACACCGCCGCCAGCCTGGTCAACGACGCGCCGATCGTGTTTGTCGACGAGTACCTGGACAAGGTCTGGCGCCCGAAGAACGACACCAACACCTTCCTCGGCCCGATCCGTATCCGCGAGGCGCTGTACAAGTCGCGCAACCTGGTGTCGATCCGCTTGCTGCAGGCGATGGGCGTGGGCAAGACCATCGACTACATGACGCGCTTCGGCTTCGCCAAGTCGGACCTGCCGCCAAACCTGTCCCTGGCCCTCGGCACCGCGACCCTCACGCCAATGGAAATCGCCACGGGCTGGAGCACCTTTGCCAACGGCGGCTACAAGATCACGCCGTACCTGATAGAAAAGATCGAAAGCCGTAACGGCGACACCCTGTTCACCGCCAACCCGCCACGCGTGCCGGGTGACGTGGTCAATGGCGTGGCCGCGACGGATGGCCTCGCGGCACCGAGCAACGGCGGAATCACCATCGAACCGACCCCAGGCGCAGCGCCTGCGGCAAACGCCGCTGCGCCCACCGAGCCACAAGCGCCGGCAGTGGCTGAGCGGATCGTGGATGGTCGCACCACATATATCCTCAACAGCATCCTGGAAGACGTGATCAAGAAAGGCACCGGCCGTCGCGCACTGGCACTGGGCCGTGCGGATATCGCGGGCAAGACCGGTACCACTAACGAATCCAAGGACGCCTGGTTCTCCGGCTACAACGGCGACTACGTGACCACCGTGTGGACCGGCTACGACCAACCGGAAAGCCTGGGCCGCCGCGAGTTTGGTGGCACCGTCGCGCTGCCGATCTGGATGAGCTACATGGGCGCGGCCTTGAAGGACAAGCCGCTGCACACCCAGCCCGAGCCGGAAGGCATTCTCAGCCTGCGGATTGACCCGGTGAGCGGCCGTGCGGCATCGCCGAGCACGCCGAATGCGTTCTTCGAGCTGTTCAAAAGCGAAGACACGCCACCGTCGGTCAACGAGCTGGGCAATGGCGTTGCACCGGGCAGCCCGCTGCCGGCGGACGAGGGGGCACCGATCGATCTCTTCTAACTCGATCTGCGGCTGAGCGCAGCTCCAATGTAGGAGCTGGCTTGCCTGCGATAGCGGTCTACCGGATACACCGCCATCGCGGGCAAGCCCGACTTACACAGGGCTCACCCGACGTCTGAAGAGCGTATTCACCCCGCCACAAAAAAGCCCCGACTCGCGAGAGCCGGGGCTTTTTGTTGGTGCGCTACAACGGCTTAGCCGTTGAACACATCATCCACGCTTTGCAGCGGGTAGTGCTTCGGATACGGCAGGGTAGCCACACCGGTCTCGATGGCGGCTTTGGCCACGGCATCGGAGATCAGGGTGATCAGGCGCTTATCCATTGGCTTGGGAATGATGTACTCACGGCCGAATTCCAGCTTGATGCCACCGTAGGCGTCGCACACTTCCTGAGGCACCGGCAGTTTGGCCAGTTCACGCAGGGCGTTGGCGGCAGCCACTTTCATCTCTTCGTTGATGCGCTTGGCGCGAACGTCCAGGGCACCACGGAAGATGAACGGGAAGCCCAGTACGTTGTTGACCTGGTTCGGGTAGTCCGAACGGCCGGTGGCCATGATCACGTCGTCACGGGTGGCGTGCGCCAGTTCCGGGGCAATTTCCGGATCAGGGTTGGAGCAAGCGAACACGATCGGGTTGGCCGCCATGGACTTGAGGCCTTCAGCGCTCAGCAGGTTCGGGCCGGACAGGCCAACGAACACGTCTGCACCGTTGAGGGCGTCAGCCAGGGTGCGCTTGTCGGTCGCATGGGCAAACATCGCCTTGTACTGGTTCAGGTCGGTACGCTCGGACTGAATAACGCCCTTGCTGTCGACCATGAAGATGTTTTCAAGCCGGGCGCCCATGCTCACCAGCAACTTCATGCAGGAGATGGCCGCCGCGCCGGCGCCCAGGCAGACGATTTGCGCGTCAGCCAGCGTTTTGCCGGCGATTTCCAGGGCGTTGATCATGCCGGCCGCGGTAACGATCGCGGTACCGTGCTGGTCATCGTGGAATACCGGAATGTCGCACTGCTCGATCAGGGCCTTTTCGATCTCGAAGCACTCAGGTGCCTTGATGTCTTCCAGGTTGATGCCACCGAAGGTGATGGAAATGCGCTTAACCGTGTCGATGAACGCCTGCGGGCTTTCGGAGTCGACTTCGATGTCGAAAACGTCGATGCCGGCAAAGCGCTTGAACAGCACACCCTTACCTTCCATGACTGGCTTGGATGCCAATGGGCCGAGGTTGCCCAGGCCGAGAATCGCGGTGCCATCGGAAATCACTGCAACCAGGTTGCCTTTGCCGGTGTACTTGTACGCCAGTTCAGGGTCGCGGGCGATTTCACGTACGGGCTCGGCAACGCCAGGGCTGTAGGCCAGCGACAGGTCGCGGGCGGTGGCAGTGGCTTTGGTGAGCTCTACACTCAGCTTTCCTGGACGAGGATGGGCATGATATTCGAGAGCGGCAATTTTCAAATCAGACATATCGGCATTCCGCTTTTACTGTTGGTCGACGGACCGCCGAGGATACGCGTGTCGCAAAGTCCCTACAAGACTGGGCAGTCACAGGTGTCAAGGGCCCTGCGCTACGACTTTTGGCCAAGAGCCACGGGATACAAGGGCTTAACTGTTCACAATCACCTTAAAAAATGTCTACAATTTTTTATTCAAAAATCAATTTTGCAACGCTTCGCCAAATCGCGGCCACAAAAAAGGCGTCCACAAGGGACGCCTTTTTCAACAGCTGACAAAAACCCAAAGGGCTTTTGAGCCTTACTCTGCTGGAGTAGCAGCAGGCTTCTTGCCGAAAGCACCAAAGCGATCTGCGAAGCGCTGTACACGGCCGCCGGTGTCCAGAGTTTTCTGCTTACCGGTGTAGAACGGGTGGCACTCGTTGCATACGTCAGTACCCAGTGGCTTGCACAGGTTCGAACGCGTTTCGAACTTGTTGCCGCAGCTGCAGGTTACTGCGATGGTTTCGTACGCTGGATGGATATCGGCTTTCATGGTGACTTCCTCGGGCTAGCGTGCCGCCACACGACACTATTGTCGAATACCGCACGTAATTAGGCCGCGGATTCTACCAGACCTTTTTAAACGCGCAAGCGGCGGCGCCTGTCGTTTGCGCACATAAAAGCCCCTTTCATCAGAAAACTTCCGGTTCACCACGATCATTGTGGGAGCCGTGCTTGCCCGCGATGGCGGCGTGTCAGGCACCCAATCCGGCGACTGATACGCCGCTAGCGCGGGCAAGCCCGGCGCCCACAGAAGTGCTGCCTCCAACACCCGAGACGGGACACCTCCACCGCAGGTCTGCTAGGCTCGCGCCCCTGCGCCACCGCCTGCCTTTATAAGAGACCCCCCGCGTGCCCGACGCCATTTTGCGCCTAGCCCTGCCCTCGCCTCTGCGCCGCCTGTTCGACTACCGCGCCCCGGCCGGCGTGCTGCGCGCGCAGTTGCAGCCGGGCATGCGTGTGCGCGTGCCGTTCGGGCGGCGGGAAATGATCGGCATCCTGGTCGAAGTCGCCGACCACAGCGAAGTGCCCGCAGAAAAGCTCAAGCCCGCCATCGCTATCCTCGACGCCACTGCGCCACTGCCCCCGGCCTTGTTCAAGCTGTGCCTGTGGACTGCCCAGTATTACCAGCACAGCCTGGGTGACACGCTGAGCTGGGCGCTGCCGGTGCTGCTGCGCCAGGGCGAGTTGGCCGAAGCACGCCAAGAACGCTTCTGGTCGATGGTGCCCGGCGCCCGCCTGGACGACCCGCGCATCGCCCGCGCGCCGCGCCAGCGTGAAGCCCTGGCCACGCTGGCGCAGCACCCCCACGGCGTAGCGCATCAGCTATTAAGCAAGCTGATGCTGAGCAAGGACAGCCTCGACCTGCTGCTGGCCAAGGGCCTGGTGCAGGTGGAAATCCGCAAGCACGCGCCGGACCCGCGCCACGAACACTGGCTGGCCCAACCCGAACTGCCGCTGAACCCCGAGCAACGGGCTGCTTATGAAGCCATCCGCGCAGGCGCAGGCAGCTTCCATGCGTTCCTGCTGGCCGGCGTGACCGGCAGCGGCAAGACCGAAGTCTATTTGCAGCTCATCCGCGAAACCCTGAAGGCCGGCAAACAGGCACTGGTGCTGATCCCCGAGATTAACTTGGGTCCGCAAACCCTGGCGCGTTTCGAGCAGCGCTTCAATGCGCGCATCGCCCTGGTGCATTCGGCGGTCAACGACCGCGAACGCCTGGAGTCCTGGCTGGCGGCGCGGGACGGTGAGGCCGACATTATTATCGGCACCCGTTCGGCGCTGTTCACGCCAATGAAAAACCCCGGGCTGATCATCATCGACGAGGAGCACGACGGCTCCTATAAACAGCAGGAAGGCCTGCGCTACCACGCCCGCGACCTGGCGCTGGTACGCGCACGCCAGGAAGACATCCCGATTGTGCTGGGCTCGGCCACGCCTTCCCTGGAAAGCCTGCACAACGCCTACACCGGCCGTTACGGGCTCCTACGCCTGAATGAGCGCGCAGGTGGCGCCAAACAACCGCGTTTCCTGCGCCTGGACGTCAAAAGCCGCCCGCTGGACAGCGGCATTTCCGGGCCAATGCAACAAGCCATCGGCCAGACCCTCGCCGCCGGCCAGCAAGTGCTGGTGTTTCTCAACCGCCGGGGCTTTGCGCCGACGCTGCTGTGCCATGACTGCGGCTGGATGTCCGAGTGCGAGCGCTGCGATGCGCGCATGACCGTGCACCAGCGCCACGGCGAGTTGCGCTGCCATCACTGCGGCCATGTGGAACGGGTGCCGCGCCACTGCCCGCAATGCGGCAAGGTGGACTTGCGCCCAGTGGGCGCCGGCACCGAGCGTGCTGAAGAGCGCCTGGGGATTTTGTTCCCGGACTACCCGGTACTGCGAGTCGATCGCGACAGCACGTCGCGCAAAGACGCGATGAACCAGCTGTTCGCGACCATCCAGAAAGGCCAGCCGTGCATCCTGATCGGCACGCAGATGCTTGCCAAAGGGCACCACTTTCCACGGGTGACGCTGGTGTCGATCCTGGATGCCGACGGCGGCCTGTTCTCCGGCGACTTCCGCGCCAGCGAACGCATGGCGCAGTTGATCGTGCAGGTCGCGGGCCGGGCCGGGCGGGCCGAAGAGCCGGGCCGAGTGATTATCCAGACGCACCTGGCCGACCATCCGCTGTTGATCCAGCTGACCGAACAAGGCTACTTTGCCTTCGCCGAACAGGCCTTGAGCGAACGCCGCGCCGCCGGCCTGCCGCCCTTTTCCCATTTGGCCTTGCTGCGCGCCGAAGCCCACAAACCGGGGCAGGCAGAAAGTTTTCTGGATGAGGCGTGCAGCGCCGCCGAACGTTTGCTTGGCGAACTGGGTCTGACCGGCATCGAATTGCTCGGCCCGGTGCCCGCGCCTATGGAACGCCGCGCCGGGCGTTATCGCGCCCAGCTACTCTTGCAGGCAACGTCCCGCGCACCACTGCATCGGCTATTAAGTAGCTGGTTACTTGCCCTGGAGCAAATGCCCAGCGGCCGGCAAGTGCGATGGTCGTTGGATGTGGACCCGGTAGACCTGTATTGATAGCAGGCACGCCAGCGCCCACATTTTGAAATGTGAATACCCTTAAATGTGGGAGCGGGCTTGCCCGCGATGAGGCCCGCAGGTCCGCCATCTGGTCTGAACGGTTGGCAAGCCCGCCCTCGCCACGGATAATGCCCAGTTTTTCCACCTGCGCATCGCGCGCCGCCGCTTGCGGTCGAAAGAGAACACCATGAAAGACACCATTCGCCAGTTGATCCAACAAGCCCTCACCCAACTCGTCAACGAAGGTGTGTTGCCTGAAGGCCTGACGCCGGCGATCCAGGTGGAAAACACCCGCGACAAGACCCACGGCGACTTCGCCAGCAACATCGCGATGATGCTGGCCAAGCCTGCGGGCATGAAGCCGCGCGACCTGGCGGAAAAAATCATCGCCGCACTGCCGGCTGACGAGAGCGTCACCAAGGCTGAGATCGCCGGCCCAGGCTTCATCAACTTCTTCCAGAACACCCAGGCCCTGGCTTCGCGCCTGGACGCCGCCCTGGCCGACGCCAAGATCGGCGTGCGCAAGGCCGGCCCGCTGGAGCGCGTGGCGATTGACCTGTCGGCCCCCAACCTGGCTAAAGAGATGCACGTGGGCCACTTGCGTTCGACCATCATTGGCGACGGCGTGGCGCGGGTGCTGGAGTTCCTCGGTGACACCGTAATCCGTCAGAACCACGTGGGCGACTGGGGCACCCAGTTCGGCATGCTGATGGCCTACCTGCAGGAAAACCCGATCACCAGCAACGAGCTGGCCGACCTGGAAAACTTCTACCGCGCCGCCAAAAAGCGTTTTGACGAGTCCGAAGAGTTCGCCGACCGCGCCCGTGGCCTGGTGGTCAAGCTGCAAGCCGGCGACAAGGAATGCCTGGCGCTGTGGGGCCGCTTCCGCGAGATCTCGTTGTCGCACTGCCAGGAAATCTACGAGCTGCTCAACGTGAAGCTGACCATGGCCGACGTGATGGGCGAAAGTGCCTACAACGACGACCTGATCAACGTGGTAAACGACCTCAAGGCCAAGGGCCTGCTGGTGGAGAGTAACGGCGCGCAGTGCGTGTTCCTCGAAGAATTCAAGACCGCCGACGGCGAGCCGCTGCCGGTCATCATCGTCAAGGCCGATGGCGGCTACCTCTACGCCACCACCGACCTGGCGGCCGTGCGCTACCGCAGCGGCGTGCTGAAAGCCGACCGCGCGCTGTATTTCGTCGACCAGCGCCAGGCCCTGCACTTCCAGCAGGTGTTTGAAGTGGCACGCCGCGCAGGTTTCGTCACCCACCCGATGCACATGGAACACATGGGCTTCGGCACCATGAACGGCGCCGACGGCCGCCCGTTCAAGACCCGCGATGGCGGCACCGTGAAGCTGATCGACCTGCTGAACGAAGCCCAGGAGCGTGCCTACAACCTGGTGAAGGAAAAGAACCCGGAGCTGGCCGAAGCCGAGTTGCGCAACATCGCCCGCGTGGTGGGTATTGGCGCGGTGAAATACGCCGACCTGTCCAAGCACCGCACCAGCGACTACAGCTTCAACTTCGAACTGATGCTCAACTTCGAAGGCAACACCGCGCCGTACCTGCTGTACGCCTACACCCGCGTGGCCGGCGTGTTCCGCAAGCTGGGCAAGGACTTCAGCGAAGTTGAAGGCCAGATCGTGCTCGATGCTCCTCACGAACAGGAATTGGCGGCCAAACTGGCGCAATTCGCAGAAGTGTTGAACAGCGTCGGTGAGAAAGGCACGCCGCATGTCCTCTGCACCTATTTGTATGAAGTCGCCGGCCTGTTCTCCAGCTTCTACGAGCACTGCCCGATCCTCACCGCCGACGACGAAGCCCAGAAGCAAAGTCGCCTGCGCCTCGCCGCACTGGCTGGACGGACCCTCAAGCAAGGCCTGGAATTGTTAGGCCTGGAAACCCTGGAGCGTATGTAAGTTGGCTGCCAAGAAAAAACCTGCACCCAAGCGCGGCGCCAGCCGCTATCAAGCCCCGGCGAAAAAGCCGATTCCGGGCTGGTTGTGGATGGCCATCGGCCTGGCGGTCGGTGCGTTTGTCGTGATCCTGATGAAGCTGGAGCCGGGCAAGGGCGATGACGTTAAACGCGTCAAGCAAGAGCAGCAGAAAGCCACGAAAATGGCCGAAGCCAACAAGACGGCGCCGAGCCCGACCGCGCCGGTGAAGCCGAAGTACGATTTCTACACGCTGCTGCCGGAATCGGAAGTGATCGTGCCGCCCGACGCCGTGCCGGAGAAAACCCTGCCGACGCCGCAAGTGCCGACCACACCCGTGACGCCTGCGGAAGCGGCGAAAATCGACACCGCACGCGCTCAAGCGGCGCTGGCCGGGATCACCCCGCCGCCGCCACCGCCGGTTGCGCAGACCAAAGCGGCACCGGTGACCAAGTTCTTCCTGCAAGCGGGCTCGTTCCCGAAACAGGCGGACGCGGATCGGGTGCGAGCGCAGATCATTCTGCTGGGCCAGACGGTGACGGTGGAGTCCGGCACGGTGAAGGACTCGACTTGGTATCGCGTGCTGGTAGGGCCGTTCAGCAACCGTGAACAGCTGACCGTGGCGCAGAAACAATTGGCCGGCGCCGGGTTTAGCAACCTGTTGTTACAACAACGCCAGAGCCGCTGACTCATAGCCAACTCGGTATACATGTGGGAGCTGGCTTGCCTGCGATGGCGGTGTAACAGTCATTATTTTCAGTGACTGACACACCGCCATCGCAGGCAAGCCAGCTCCCACAGTTGGTTTTGGGACGCTCCCAAAAATGTGTCAGACCAATAAACACCACTCGTCCGCCACACCCCCCTACGGTTGAAATCCCCCTCGCCACCCCCATATGAGATTCCATCAGGGCATTTTCGCCCCGCTGCGTGGAGACTCTCCCCTTGACCACCATCGTTTCAGTACGTCGCCACGGCAAAGTCGTCATGGGCGGCGACGGCCAGGTTTCCCTTGGCAACACCGTGATGAAAGGCAACGCCAAAAAAGTGCGCCGCCTGTACCACGGCCAGGTTCTCGCGGGCTTTGCCGGCGCTACCGCCGACGCCTTCACCCTCTTCGAGCGTTTCGAGGGCCAGTTGGAAAAACACCAGGGCCACCTCGTGCGCGCCGCGGTCGAACTCGCCAAAGAATGGCGCACCGACCGTACCCTCAGCCGCCTGGAAGCCATGCTGGCCGTTGCCAACAAAGACGCTTCCTTGATCATCACCGGTAACGGCGACGTGGTTGAGCCTGAACATGGCTTGATCGCCATGGGTTCCGGCGGTGGCTACGCCCAGGCGGCAGCCAGCGCACTGTTGAAGAAAACCGACCTGTCGGCCCGTGAAATCGTCGAGACTGCCTTGGGCATTGCCGGCGACATCTGCGTGTTCACCAACCACAACTTCACCATTGAGGAGCAGGACCTCGCCGAGTAAGCCCTAGGCTTATTCCCGCTTGAGGCCGCAAACACTATGTCCATGACTCCCCGCGAAATCGTCCACGAACTTAATCGCCATATCATCGGCCAGGACGATGCCAAGCGCGCCGTTGCCATTGCGCTGCGTAACCGCTGGCGCCGGATGCAACTGCCCGAAGAATTGCGCGTTGAAGTAACGCCGAAGAACATCCTGATGATCGGCCCGACCGGCGTCGGTAAAACCGAAATCGCCCGGCGCTTGGCCAAGCTGGCCAATGCCCCGTTCATCAAGGTCGAAGCCACCAAGTTCACCGAAGTGGGCTATGTGGGCCGCGACGTCGAGTCGATCATTCGTGACCTGGCCGACGCCGCCCTGAAGCTGCTGCGCGAACAGGAAATGACCAAGGTTAGCCACCGCGCTGAAGACGCCGCCGAAGAACGCATCCTCGACGCCCTGCTGCCGCCGGCACGCATGGGTTTCAACGAAGACGCCGCACCGTCATCCGATTCCAATACCCGCCAGCTGTTCCGCAAGCGCCTGCGTGAAGGCCAACTGGACGACAAGGAAATCGAGATCGAAGTCGCCGAAGTCTCCGGCGTCGATATCTCCGCACCGCCTGGCATGGAAGAAATGACCAGCCAGCTGCAGAACCTGTTCGCCAACATGGGCAAGGGCAAGAAGAAAAGCCGCAAGCTGAAGGTCAAGGAAGCGCTGAAGCTGGTGCGCGACGAAGAAGCCGGGCGCCTGGTGAATGAGGAAGAACTCAAGGCCAAAGCCCTGGAAGCCGTCGAGCAACATGGCATCGTGTTTATCGATGAGATCGACAAAGTGGCCAAGCGTGGCAACTCCGGCGGCGTTGATGTGTCCCGCGAAGGCGTACAGCGCGACCTGCTGCCGCTGATCGAAGGCTGTACCGTGAACACCAAGCTGGGCATGGTCAAGACCGACCACATCCTGTTTATCGCCTCCGGTGCATTCCACCTGAGCAAGCCAAGCGACCTGGTGCCGGAGCTGCAAGGCCGTCTGCCGATTCGCGTGGAACTCAAGGCGCTGACCCCGGGCGACTTCGAGCGCATCCTCAGCGAGCCGCACGCCTCGCTCACCGAGCAGTACCGCGAGCTGCTAAAAACTGAAGGCTTGGGTATCGAGTTCCTGCCGGACGGGATCAAGCGTTTGGCGGAGATTGCCTGGCAGGTTAACGAGAAGACCGAGAACATCGGTGCGCGTCGTCTGCATACCTTGCTTGAGCGTCTGCTGGAGGAAGTTTCCTTCAGCGCGGGCGACATGGCGGGTTCGCAGAATGGCGAAGCGATCAAGATCGATGCTGACTACGTGAATAGCCACCTGGGCGAATTGGCGCAGAACGAAGACCTGTCTCGTTATATCCTGTAAGCCTCACAGGAAATGGTTTGTGTAGGAGCCAGGCTTGTGTGGGAGCTGGCTTGCCTGCGATAGCATCACCTCAGTGTTCCTGAAACACCGAGGTGCCTGCATCGCGGGCAAGCCCGGCTCCCACACAAGCCTGCTCCCGCATTAAGCCGGTTCCTTCAGGAGGATCATCTCTGAGCGAACCCCCAAATGACCCAATTCCCTACCGCTGTAAACCTGCATAAAACCTCCAACACCCTCGGCCTCACGTACGGGCCCGATGAGGTCTACCAGTTGCCCGCCGAACTGCTGCGGGTGCACTCGCCTTCCGCCGAAGTCCAGGGCCACGGCAAACCCATCCTGCAGTTCGGCAAACTCAATGTCCGGCTGATCAAGATAGAACCGGCCGGTCAGTACGCACTGAAATTGACCTTTGACGACGGGCATGACAGCGGACTGTTCACCTGGGACTACCTCTACCAGTTGGCCATGCGCCAGGAAGCACTGTGGGCCGACTATCTTGCTGAACTTAAAGCGGCCGGAAAAACCCGCGACCCGAGTGAGTCGGTCGTGCGGCTAATGCTCTAACTCAGGCGTCTTGCTCTTTAGAGGGCATTTTCTAATTTCATCTGCTTGAATGCCCTGTCGCGCGGCCAACGATTGGCCCGCTTGCGAAAAAAATTAAACTCGGGTAACCAATAGAACTGGCAAGTTCCCTGCATTTGACGATGCGGTATTTACGGTCACCCGAGTCGCAGTACCAGGCTGGTGTCGTGTATCGAAACTGGGTGCGCAGCAATCGCCGGTACTCGTCTTTCGGACAATGGAGCGTCGTAGATGAGTAACAAGAATAACGATGACTTGAAACGCCAGGCCTCAGAAAACACCCTGGGGCTGAACCCGATCATCGCGTTACGAAAAAAGGATTTATTAGCCTCGGCGAAGATGGTGCTGACCCAAGCCATCAAGCAACCGTTACACAGCGTCAAGCACGTGGCCCACTTTGGCGTCGAATTGAAGAACGTGATGTTTGGCAAATCCGCGCTGGTGCCCGAAGGCGATGACCGTCGCTTCAACGACCCCGCCTGGAGCGAGAACCCGCTCTACAAACGTTACCTGCAAACTTACTTGGCGTGGCGCAAGGAACTGCACGACTGGATTGGCGACAGTAACCTGTCGGAACAGGACATCAGCCGCGGCCACTTTGTGATCAACCTGATGACCGAAGCCATGGCCCCCACCAACAGCGCGGCCAACCCGGCGGCGGTCAAGCGCTTCTTTGAAACCGGCGGCAAAAGCCTGCTCGATGGCTTGTCCCACCTGGCCAAGGACATGGTGCACAACGGCGGCATGCCGAGCCAGGTCAACATGGGCGCCTTTGAAGTGGGCAAGAGCCTGGGCACCACCGAAGGCGCCGTGGTCTTTCGCAACGACGTACTGGAGCTGATCCAATACAAGCCGATCACCGAGCAGGTGCACGAGCGCCCATTGCTGGTGGTGCCGCCGCAGATCAACAAATTCTATGTATTCGACCTGAGCCCGGAGAAGAGCCTGGCGCGCTTCTGCCTGCGCAATGGTTTGCAGACGTTTATCGTCAGCTGGCGCAACCCGACCAAGGCCCAGCGCGAGTGGGGCCTGTCGACCTATATCGAGGCGCTCAAGGAAGCGGTCGATGTGGTCACGGCGATTACCGGCAGCAAAGACATCAACATGCTCGGCGCCTGCTCCGGCGGTATCACCTGCACCGCGTTGCTGGGCCACTACGCGGCGCTGGGGGAGAAGAAGGTCAACGCCCTGACCCTGCTGGTGAGCGTGCTGGACACCACCCTGGACACCCAGGTGGCGCTGTTTGTCGACGAGCAGACCCTGGAGGCAGCCAAGCGCCATTCCTACCAGGCTGGCGTGCTGGAAGGCCGCGACATGGCCAAGGTGTTTGCCTGGATGCGCCCCAACGACCTGATCTGGAACTACTGGGTCAATAACTACCTGCTGGGCAACGAGCCGCCGGTGTTCGACATCCTGTTCTGGAACAACGACACCACGCGCCTGCCAGCAGCGTTCCATGGCGACTTGATCGAACTGTTCAAGAACAACCCACTGATACGCGCCAACGCCCTGGAAGTGTGCGGCACGCCGATCGACCTCAAGCAGGTCACCGCCGATATCTACGCCCTGGCCGGCACCAACGACCACATCACGCCGTGGCAGTCTTGCTACAAGTCGGCGCAGTTGTTTGGCGGCAAAGTGGAATTTGTGTTGTCCAGCAGTGGGCATATCCAGAGCATCCTCAACCCGCCGGGCAACCCCAAGGCGCGTTACCAGACCAGCGATGGCCTGGCGGGCAAGGCGCTGGATTGGCAGGAGAATGCCACCAAACATACTGACTCCTGGTGGCTGCATTGGCAGGCCTGGCAGGCGGAGCGGTCGGGTAAATTGAAGAAAGCACCTACAAGCTTGGGTAACAAAACCTATGC
Organism: Pseudomonas sp. ArH3a; assembly: GCF_022648765.1. Classification (NCBI taxonomy): domain Bacteria; kingdom Pseudomonadati; phylum Pseudomonadota; class Gammaproteobacteria; order Pseudomonadales; family Pseudomonadaceae; genus Pseudomonas; species Pseudomonas sp. ArH3a. Next base: position 713,968 of record NZ_CP080330.1, on the reverse strand, counting down.
CGTAGCTGAGGCGGCGCCGGGTACTTATGTGCATGAACGATAAGCAAATTGTGTAGTTGAAATGAGATCAATGTGGGAGCTGGCTTGCCTGCGATAGCGGTATGCCGGTAAGTGACAGAATGCCATCGCAGGCAAGCCAGCGCCCACATAGACCGAGTTCCTACCGATAAATAGCACCACTCCACAGGGCTTGAGCATGCCGCAACCGTTCATCTTCCGTACCATCGACCTGGATGGCCAGACCATCCGTACGGCGGTACGCCCGGGCAAGCCTCACTTGACGCCGCTGCTGATTTTCAACGGCATCGGCGCCAACCTTGAGCTGGTGTTTCCGTTCGTCCAGGCGCTGGACCCGGACCTCGAAGTGATCGCCTTTGATGTGCCGGGCGTGGGCGGTTCGTCGACGCCCAATCGGCCTTATCGCTTTCCCGGCCTGGCCAAACTCACCGCGCGCATGCTCGATTACCTCGACTATGGCCAGGTGAATGCGGTGGGTGTGTCCTGGGGCGGCGCGCTGGCGCAACAGTTCGCTTATGACTACCCGGAGCGCTGCAAAAAGCTGATCCTGGCCGCCACCGCAGCCGGTGCCTTTATGGTGCCGGGCAAGCCTAAGGTGCTGTGGCTGATGGCAAGCCCAAGGCGCTATATCCAACCGTCCCACGTGGTGCGCATCGCGCCAATGATTTATGGCGGCTCGTTCCGCCGCGATTCAAAACTGGCTGCCGAGCACGCGAGCAAAGTGCGCTCGGCCGGCAAGCTCGGTTACTACTGGCAGCTGTTTGCGGGGTTTGGCTGGACCAGCATCCATTGGCTGCACAAGATCCGCCAACCGACCCTGGTGCTGGCGGGTGACGACGACCCGCTGATCCCGTTGATCAATATGCGCATGCTGGCCTGGCGCATTCCGAATGCGCAGCTGCACATCATCGATGATGGCCACCTGTTCCTGATCACCCGGGCTGAAGCCGTGGCGCCGATCATCATGAAGTTTCTCGAAGAGGAGCGCCTGCGGGCGGTGATTCATCCGCGACCGGCGGTGTAAGGACTACACCGCCGCGCAACTTGCCCAGAACCGACTATGGTTCTCAATTGGCGTGCCTGTTGTTGCCCTGACGAAGGAGTGTTGGCTCATGCGAGAAAGACCCGTGACGAACCCGGCGCCCACCCCTGCTGTGTTCATCAATGCGCAAAATGCGATCACCGGCCTGCGCGGTCGGGATTTACTCGCAACCCTGCGCAGCGTCGCCGCCCACGGCTTGCGCAACCCGGTGCACACCGCGCGTCACGCCCTGGCGCTGGGCGGTCAGTTGGGTCGCGTGTTGCTGGGCGAAACGATGCATGAACCCAACCCCAACGACGCGCGCTTCATCGACCCCACCTGGAAACTCAACCCGCTGTACCGTCGCAGCCTGCAAGCCTACTTGAGCTGGCAGAAACAGACCCGCCACTGGATCGACGACAGTGCCCTGAACGCGGATGACCGCGCCCGCGCGCACTTCGCGTTCTCGCTGCTCAATGATGCGGTGTCGCCTTCCAACACGCTGCTCAACCCGCTGGCCATCAAGGAGCTGCTCAACTCCGGCGGCAACAGCGTGGTGCGCGGTGTGAGCAACCTGTTTGATGATTTACTGCACAACAACGGCCTGCCCCGTCAGGTCAGCAAGCATGCGTTTGAAGTCGGCAAGACCGTGGCGACCACGCCCGGCTCGGTGGTGTTTCGCAACGAGCTGCTGGAGCTGATCCAGTACAAGCCCATGAGCGAAAAACAGTACGCCAAGCCGCTGTTGATCGTGCCGCCGCAAATCAACAAGTACTACATCTTCGACCTCAGCCCGGCCAATAGCTTTGTGCAGTACGCGCTGAAAAACGGCCTGCAGACCTTTATGGTCAGTTGGCGCAACCCGGATGTGCGCCACCGCGAATGGGGCCTGTCCACCTATGTGGCGGCGCTGGAGGAAGCGCTCAACGTGTGCCGGGCGATCACCGGTGCCCGCGAGGTCAACCTGATGGGCGCCTGCGCCGGTGGCCTGACCATCGCCGCACTGCAAGGCCATCTGCAAGCCAAGCGCCAGCTGCGACGCATCTCCAGCGCCAGCTATCTGGTGAGCTTGCTGGACAGCCAGATCGACAGCCCCGCCACCCTGTTCGCCGATGAACAAACCCTCGAAGCCGCCAAGCGCCGCTCCTACCAGCAAGGCGTGCTCGACGGTCGCGACATGGCCAAGGTGTTTGCCTGGATGCGCCCCAACGACCTGATCTGGAACTACTGGATCAACAATTACCTGTTGGGCAAGGAGCCACCGGCGTTCGACATCCTGTACTGGAACAACGACAACACGCGCTTGCCCGCCGCGCTGCATGGCGACTTGCTGGACTTCTTCAAGCACAACCCGCTGAGCCATCCTGGTGGCCTTGAGGTGTGCGGCACGCCTATCGATTTGCAGAAGGTCACGGTGGACAGCTTCAGCGTGGCCGGGATCAACGACCACATCACGCCGTGGGATGCGGTGTACCGCTCCACGCAATTGCTCGGCGGTGAGCGGCGCTTCGTGCTGTCCAACAGCGGGCATGTGCAGAGCATCCTTAACCCGCCAGGCAACCCCAAGGCCAATTACGTCGAAAACCCCAAGCTAAGCAGCGACCCGCGCGCCTGGTACTACGACGCCAACCATGTCGAAGGCAGCTGGTGGCCGCAGTGGCTGGAGTGGATTCAACAGCGCTCCGGCGCACAACGCGAAACATTGACTGCCCTGGGCAACCAGAATTACCCACCCATGGAAGCGGCGCCGGGCACCTACGTGCGCGTGCGCTGAGCTCAACGACCCCATTAAGAAGATTGGATGAAGACTCGCGACCGTATCCTTGAATGTGCCCTGCAGTTGTTCAACCACAAGGGCGAGCCGAACGTGTCGACCATGGAGGTGGCCAATGAAATGGGGATCAGCCCCGGCAACCTCTACTACCACTTCCATGGCAAGGAGCCGTTGGTACTCGGGCTGTTCGAGCGCTTTCAAAATGAACTGGCACCGCTGCTCGACCCGCCGGCGGATGCACAACTCAGAGCCGAAGATTACTGGCTGTTCCTGCACTTGATCGTCGAGCGCATGGCCCATTACCGGTTTCTGTTTCAGGATTTGTCGAACCTGGCCGGGCGCCTGCCGAAGCTGGCCAAGGGCATTCGCAATTTGCTTACGGCACTGAAGCGAACACTGGCTTCATTACTGGCGCGACTCAAGGCGGCGGGGCAGTTGGTCAGTGATACCCAGGCGCTGGGGCAACTGGTGGAACAGATCACCATGACCTTGCTGTTTTCCCTGGATTACCAGCGGATTCTCGACCGTGAAGGGGAAGTGCGCGTGGTGGTGTACCAGATCATGATGCTGGTGGCGCCGCACTTGTTGTTGCCGGCACGGCAGGCGACCGAGCGGTTCGCCCTGAAATATCTGGATGACATGGATTAAAAATGTGGGAGCGGCGGTGGTCATAAGATCGCCAATAAAAAACGCCCAACCTTCGCAGGCCGGGCGTTTTTTGTACCCTGAAAAAATCAGGACTGACTGGATGGCGTCGGGGTTACCGGCGATGCAGTCGGGGCAGTAGCAGCGTGGGTCGGTGCGGACACCGAGTTGGCTGTCGAAGCGGTTGGCGCTGGGGTTGCAGGCTTGGCCGCAACGGCAGGCTTTGGCGCTGCTGGCTTTTTCGCTACAGCGGGCTTCTTCGCGGCGGCTGGTTTTGCCGCTGGCTTGGCAGCCACAGGTTTTGCTGCAGCAGGCTTGACGGCCGGTTTAGCGGCGGCTGGCTTGGCGGCAGATTTCGCAGCGGCCGGCTTGGCAGCAGGTTTGGCTGCGGCAGTTTTAGCAGCTGGTTTCGCAGCGGCCTTGGCAGCAGGTTTAGCCGCTGGCTTGGCAGCTGCTTTAGCGGCTACTGGTTTAGCAGCAGGCTTGGCGGCAGGTTTTGCAGCAGCGGTTTTAGCGGCAGGTTTGGCAGCCGGTTTTGCCGCTGCTTTAGCTGGGGCCTTGGCCACAGGTTTCGCAGCCGGCTTGGCAGCCGCTTTAACCAGAGGCTTGGCCGCAGATTTTGCAGCCGGTTTGGCGGCAGGCTTAGCAGCCGGTTTAGCCGCGGCAGTTTTAGCCGGGGCCACTTTGGCGCCCGTGAGTTTTTCGATTTGCTTGGTCAGCGTATCGACCTTGCTGTGCAGCGTCTTCAGTTCCGCTTTGCTGGGCACGCCCAGTCGCGAAATGGCACTGTTAAGACGCTTGTCGAAAGTCTCTTCCAACTTGCCCCATGTATCAGAAATGCTCGACTTGGCAGAACCTGCACTCGCCTTGGCCGCCTCGACTTTTTTACCCACTGTGGTCTTGGTCAACTTCTCGGCTTTCTCGCCGTCCTTGACCAAAGTCTCGAAGTACTTACCGCCGTCACTGCTAACCTTCGAGTACACGCCTAAACCAGCAAGCCAGATCTTACGGGAATATTTTTCAACTTCCCCGATCCACGAGCTGCCTTCTTTCTGAGTAGTCTTTTTAACAGCCATCCCGATGTCTCCTTAGTGTTTACGCGCGACACGTTCTAGCAATGTCGTCAGCTCTTCGAGCTTAGCAGAGAGTGTCTCAACGTCATGTTTAGACGCAATGCCGATCCGATTCAAGGCACTTGCAACACGCGTGTCAAAAGCTTTCTCAACTTTATCGAGTTGAACTTCAACCAAACCTTTGACGCTTGAGACGTTACTCTTTACTTGGTCAATCTGACTGTTGGCAGCATCAAGTTGTTCAACCACAACTTTTTTGCCTTTACTTTCAACATGTTGACCAGTCTTAACCAGCTCTTTGAAGTACTCCCCGCCCTCGCTTCCAACCTTGGCATAGGCACCAAGACCGGCCAGCCAGATCTTGCGGGCATAGCTTTTTACGTCACTCAGGGTAGTGGTCTGTGCGTCGATTTTTTTCTGCAAAATAACTTTGGCCATGGTGCACCTCACGCAAATTAGGGTCGAGGAACGGCCCACAGGAGTTGAGGGCTTGGGCACAAAGTAGGGCGAAAAATTAGAATCGGCACCCTAAGAACACCTCGATCAGGCCAGCGCCTTATCCAGGGCTTTCTCGATTTCGGACTTGATAGTGCCACTCATGGCCGACATCAACAGGCCCAGCTCCACATCGATACGCAGCGAATCATCCGCCACTAATACTGTGCCTTTAACCCCCGAACGTTTGAGGTTCAGGGTGTCGCCGGACCAGGATGGCTCCAGGCCATATTGCTCCTTGAGTTTCTGCGCCAACTTCTCGGCCTTCGCACGCGCGCCGTCTTTACCCAGGGAATGTGCACGCTCAACGGTAATACGGGCCATTGCAATGACTCCTCTTTATAACGACTCAGAACACCTGCCATGCGGCAAAAGGTCTCGGTGACCCCCTATCTTACCTTCAGCCTTGCCAAGACAAAGCAAGCCTTGGGGATTATCATGTCCCGCATTCTCTTTTGGTGACAGCGATATGACTGATCAGCGCAAAGGCAGCGATGCCGAACCCACCACTCACTTCGGCTTCAAGAACGTTCCGGAAAGCCAGAAAGCGGAAAAAGTCGCTGAGGTGTTCCACTCCGTCGCCGCCAAGTACGACCTGATGAACGACGTGCTGTCGGGCGGCATGCACCGCCTGTGGAAGCGCTTCACCATCGAACTGTCGGGCGTACGCACCGGCAACCGCGTGCTGGACATCGCTGGCGGCACGGGCGACCTGGCCGCCAAGTTCTCCAAGCTCGTCGGCCCTACCGGCCAGGTGGTGCTGGCGGACATCAACGGTTCGATGCTCAAGGTCGGCCGTGATCGCCTGCTGGATAAAGGCGTGGCCGGCAATATCGAATTCGTTCAGGCCGATGCGGAAAAGCTGCCGTTCCCGGATAACCATTTCGACTGCGTGACCATCGCTTTCGGCCTGCGCAACGTCACCCATAAAGAAGACGCGATCCGCTCGATGCTGCGCGTGCTCAAGCCGGGTGGCCGCCTGTTGGTGCTGGAGTTCTCCAAGCCGACCAACGCGCTGATGTCCAAGGTCTACGACACCTACTCGTTCGCCTTCATGCCGCTGATGGGCAAGCTGATCACCAATGACGCCGAGAGCTACCGCTACCTGGCCGAATCGATCCGCATGCACCCGGACCAGGAAACCCTGAAGTCGATGATGGTGGAGGCCGGTTTCGACCGCGTGACCTACCACAACATGACCGCAGGGGTAGTCGCCCTGCACCGCGGCATCAAGCCCTGATGCTGCTCAAAGGCCTTCTCGCCAGCGTTGAACACGGCGTCAACCGTGTACTGCGCCTGGACAGCACCGCCCTGGCGCGGCTCGCGCACTTGAACGGCAAAGTCATTGCCGTCGACTGCACGAGCCCGGCCCTGCAGCTGTTTATCCTGCCCAGCGATGAAGGCCTGCTGCTCGCGACCCAATGGGCCGCCGAAGCCGACTGCACGCTGCGTGCACCGGCGTCGAGCCTGTTGCACTTGGCCCTGAGCCGCAACAAGACCGCCATCCTCCACGGCCCTGAAGTGGAATTGGAAGGCGACAGCGCGGTGCTGATGGACCTGACCGCCGTGCTGCAAGACCTGGAGCTGGACTGGGAATACGAGCTGTCACGCTGGATCGGCCCCGTGGCCACCCAGTTGATCAGCGGGCACCTGCGCAGCCGTTCGCGCTGGTACCAGCAAGGCTTCGCCAGCCTCAACCAGAACCTTGCCGAATACCTGAGCGAAGAATCGCGCACCCTGGTCGGAGAACGCGAAGCGCAAGCGCGCTTTCGCGAACTCGACAAGGCCAAAATCGACCTGGAACGCCTCGAGGCGCGCTTCGAGCGCCTGAGCCGTTCCCTTGATCCAAGCGATAACGCATGAAGCTGCTCGCCGTCCGCCGTTTGTTTCGTATCCAGCGCGTCGTAATTCGCTACCGCCTCGATGACCTGCTGTTCGCCCTGCCCTTGCCGTGGTTCCTGCTGGCGGTGCGCTACGTGCTGCCGTGGCGCTGGTTCCCGCGCAAACAGCTGGAACTGAGCCGTGGCGCGCGCCTGCGCCTGGCGTTGCAGGATTTGGGGCCGATCTTTATCAAGTTCGGGCAGATCCTCTCCACGCGTCGCGACCTGTTGCCCGAAGACATCGCCGACGAGTTGATGCTGCTGCAGGACCGCGTACCGCCGTTTGACTCCCAGCAGTCGATGAAGCTGATCGAAGAGCAGCTGGGCAAGAAGATCAGCGAGGTGTTCAGCCGTTTCGACGTCGACCCGCTGGCCTCGGCCTCGGTGGCGCAAGTGCACGCGGCGCAGCTCAAGACCGGCGAAGAAGTGGTGGTGAAGGTGATTCGCCCCGGCCTCAAGCAGATTATCGGCCAGGACCTGGCGTGGCTTTTCATCCTCGCCCGTGCCGCCGAGCGTTTCTCCGCCGACGCGCGCCTGCTGCACCCGGTGGATGTGGTCGCCGACTACGAAAAGACCATCTACGACGAACTCGACCTGCTGCGCGAAGCCGCCAACGCCAGCCAGCTCAAGCGCAACTTCGAAGGTTCATCGCTGCTGTACGTGCCGCAAGTGTATTGGGACTGGTGCCGCCCAAAAGTGCTGGTGATGGAGCGCATCTACGGCGTGCAGGTCACCGACCTCGCGACCCTGGCCGACCAGCGCACCGACATGAAAATGCTCGCCGAGCGCGGTGTGGAGATCTTCTTCACCCAGGTGTTCCGCGACAGCTTCTTCCACGCCGACATGCACCCGGGCAACATCTTCGTCAGCACCGTGAACCCGTGGAGCCCGCAGTACATCGCAATCGACTGCGGCATCGTCGGCAGCCTGACCCCGGAAGACCAGGACTACCTGGCACGCAACCTGTTCGCCTTCTTCAAGCGTGACTATCGCCGCGTGGCGCAGTTGCACATCGATTCGGGTTGGGTGCCGGCGGAAACCAAGCTCAACGAATTCGAAGCGGCGATCCGCACCGTGTGCGAGCCGATTTTCGAAAAACCGTTAAAAGATATTTCCTTCGGCCAGGTGCTGATGCGCCTGTTCCAGACCGCGCGGCGCTTCAATATGGAAGTGCAGCCGCAGCTGGTACTGCTGCAAAAAACCCTGCTGAACATCGAAGGCCTGGGCCGCCAGTTGTACCCGGACCTCGACCTGTGGAACACCGCGCAGCCGTTCCTGGAACGCTGGATGCGCGAACGCGTCAGCCCGAAAACCTTGCTAGGCAACCTGCAAAGCCAGGTCGAACAGTTGCCGCACCTGGCCAATATGACCCGCGACCTGCTGGAGCGCATGTCCCAGCCGCACGCCAAAGACCCCGCGCCGCGTTGGCAGAAACGCAAGGACGACTGGTTCCTGCGCCTGCTGGGCGCCGCGCACCTGGTGGGTGGTGTGATGCTCGCCATCGGTGGGCCGCTGAACCAACTGGGCCATTGGCCGGCCGGCATCATGGTCGCCGTGGGTGTTTATCTGATCGTGCGTCGATAGCCGATCCGGTTATACACTGTCGCAAATTGCCGGAGCGGAACATGAAAGACTGGCTGGACGAGATCAAGTGGGACAGTGACGGCCTGGTGCCGGCCATTGCCCAGGACTACAAGACCGGGCGCGTGCTGATGATGGCCTGGATGAACCGCGAGGCCCTGAGCCTGACCGCCACTGAGCAGCGTGCCATTTACTGGTCACGTTCGCGTGGCAAACTGTGGCGCAAGGGCGAAGAGTCCGGGCACGTGCAAACCCTGCACGAGATGCGCATCGACTGCGACGCCGACGTGGTGATCCTGATGGTCGAGCAGATCGGCGACATCGCCTGCCACACTGGCCGTCACAGCTGCTTCTATCGCGTGTTCGAGAACGGCGAGTGGAAGGTGGTCGAACCGGTGCTCAAAGACCCGCACGCCATCTATTCGGCAGGACACTGAACATGACTGACACCCTGAACCGCCTGGCCCAGGTGCTCGAAGATCGCAAAGCCGCAACCGCCGAGGGCTCGTATGTCGCCAGCCTGTATGAAAAGGGCTTGAACAAGATCCTGGAAAAGCTTGGCGAAGAATCCATCGAGACCATCATTGCCGCCAAAGACGCACAAATCAGCGGGGATTGCAGCGACGTGATCTACGAAACCGCCGACCTGTGGTTTCATAGCATGATCATGCTTGCCCAGCTGGGGCTGCATCCACAGGCTGTACTTGATGAACTGGACCGTCGCCATGGCTTGTCCGGGCACGCCGAAAAGGCCTCGCGCCCGTCCGCCTGAATAACTTCTACAGAGGAATTGCAGCATGGGCATTTTTGACTGGAAACACTGGATCGTCATTCTGGTGGTGGTGGTACTGGTGTTCGGCACCAAGAAACTCAAGAACCTGGGCACCGACGTGGGCGAGTCGATCAAGGGCTTTCGTAAAGCCATGAACGACGACGAAAAGCCTGCGGACCCGGTCGTAAACCCAGTGCCGCCGGCCCAGCCTGTACACCCACAGGCGACCCAGCCGATCACTGAGCGTCGTACCTTCGACGTACAGGCTGAAAAAGTCGAAGAGCCGACCCGCAAAGACTCGTGAGCACTGACTAATGTTTGGTATCAGCTTCTCTGAACTGCTCCTCGTCGGCCTCGTGGCCCTGCTGGTATTGGGGCCGGAACGCCTGCCCGGTGCCGCGCGCACGGCCGGCCTATGGATCGGGCGCCTGAAACGCAGTTTCAACGCCATCAAACAGGAAGTTGAACGGGAAATCGGCGCCGACGAGATCCGTCGGCAACTGCACAACGAACATATTCTGTCGTTGGAGCAGGAAGCACGCAAAATCCTGTCGCCGGTGAATGAACCGAGCAAGCCGGCAGAGCCCGTGGCCGAGCACAGCATCGCGCCCGCTGCGCAAGCGACGCCGACTGCGCCCACCCCGACCGAGCCAGCGCCGACGCCCGTTGCGTTGCCCGCTCCCCATGACCCTACATTGCCGCCGCGAGCCCCATGAGCGCTGATAAACCGGAAAACGACCAGCACATGCCACTGGTCTCGCACCTCACCGAGTTGCGTACCCGCCTGCTGCGTTGCGTAGCGGCCATCTTCATTATCTTTGCCGGGCTGTTCGCCTTCACCCAGCAGATCTACACCTTCGTTTCGACGCCGCTGCGCCAGTACCTGCCGGCCGGTGCGACGATGATCGCCACCGACGTGTCGTCGCCGTTCCTCACGCCACTGAAGCTGACCATGATGGTCTCGCTGTTCCTGGCAATCCCGGTGATCCTGCACCAGATCTGGGGCTTTATCGCGCCGGGCCTGTACAAGCATGAGAAGCGCATCGCGGTGCCGTTGTTGGTGTCGAGCATCCTGCTGTTCTACACCGGCATGGCCTTCGCCTATTTCCTGGTGTTCCCACTGATCTTCAAGTTCTTCGCTGCGGCCACGCCGGCCGGCGTGGAAATGATGACCGACATCACCAGCTACCTCGACTTCGTGATGACGCTGTTCTTCGCCTTTGGCGTGGCCTTTGAAATCCCGGTGGCCGTGGTGCTGTTGGTGTGGATCGGCGTGGTCGACGTCAAATACCTGAAGAAAGTCCGCCCATACGTGATCATCGGCTGCTTCGTGGTCGGCATGATCCTGACCCCGCCGGACATCTTTTCGCAGACCCTGTTGGCCGTGCCGATGTGGATGCTGTTCGAGGTCGGCATCCTGTTCAGCAGCTTGATCACCAAGCGTGGCGAGCACCCGGATGACCAACCCGCCGACGACGACCAGCCGCCAGCGACTCAGCCGTGAACCTGCTGTTGCTTGAAGAGGCCGACTTTATCGCGGCCGACCGGGTGATCCTGCGTGATCGGCGCCTGGTGCATATGCAGGAAGTCCACCGCGCCGTGGTGGGCGACAACCTGCGGGTGGGGCGCATTGGCGGGTTGATGGGCAGTGCGCAACTGCTGCGCCTGCAGGCCAGTGAAGCCGAACTGCAAGTGAGCTTCGACCTGCCGCCGCCGGCCAAACTGCCATTGACCTTGCTGCTGGCCCTGCCGCGCCCGAAGATGCTGCGTCGGGTGCTGCAAACCGTGGCGGCCATGGGCGTGCCCAAGGTGGTGCTGGTCAACAGCTACCGCGTGGAGAAGAGCTTCTGGCAAACCCCATTCCTGGAGCCTGAGGCGATTCGCGAGCAGCTTATCCTCGGCCTGGAGCAGGCGCGCGACACGGTGCTGCCCGAGATCATCATCGAAAAACGCTTCAAGCCGTTCGTCGAAGATCGCCTGCCGGCCTTGACCGAAGGCACCCTCGGCCTGATCGGCCATCCAGGCGATTACCCGGCCTGCCCGCGTGGGCTGGATGAGACTGTAACCCTCGCCATCGGCCCGGAAGGTGGCTGGATACCCTACGAAGTGGACCTGCTGACCAAGGCTGGCTTGCAGCCGGTACAACTGGGCGCGCGCATCCTGCGTGTAGAAACCGCCGTAACCGCCCTACTCGCCCGCCTGTTCTGACTCTATCCCGATCGTTCCCACGCTCCGCGTGGGAACGCCCTCATGGACGCTCTGCGTCCGCTCTTGTGACGCAGAGCGTCACGGGATGCATTCCCCGCAGAGCGCGGGAACGATCATCGCACCTACAGAATAATCCTACGCCGCCGATAGCCTCTGAATAAGTCCAAGCCTTGTTCAAGGGGAGTTCGCAGTATGTATCGTTGGTTAGCCGAAAAACTGGGGAATGTGAGCGTCAACCGCAAGTTAAGCATTGGCTTTGGCTTGGTGTTGGTCCTGACGTTGTTGATCACCTTCACCGGCTGGACTGGCCTGGGCGATGTGATCAGTCGGGGTGACAAGCTAGGCTTTATCTCCAGCCTCAACGGGCTGACCAAAGACCTGCGCCTGGCGCGCCTGGACTTTGAAATGCGTCGCGGCGAACAAGGCACCGATGCGGTCAACGGCCTGCTCACCCAGCTGGACAACGGGTTGAACACCGCGCTAACCCTGATCGAGCAACCCGACGACAAGGCCCTGGTCGAGCAACAACAGGATGCCCTGAACCAATACAAAAAGGCCTTCACCGCCATGGTCCAGGCTGGTCTCAAGCGTGAAGGCGCGCGCAGCAAGCTCGGCGACACCGCCGATAACGCCGTGGCCAAGATCAACGAAGTCGAAAAAAACCTGCTGCAAGGTGACAGCGTCACCCAGTTCAACAGCGTGGTCGACCTGAGCAAGCTGATCCAGCAATCGCGCTTCCAAGTGCGCGGTTACACCTACAGCGGCAAGACGGAAGCCGAAAAGCCGGCCCTGGATGCCATCGATAACGCCCTGAAGAAAATCACCGAACTCCAAGGTCAACTGCCGGCCCAGTACCAGGCCAACCTGCAAGAGGCCGGCGTGTCGTTGCAAGCCTACCGCGCGGCTGTCAGCCAGTACCGCGACTCCCAGGTCGCCAGCGCTGCTGCGCTGAAAATCATGACTGGGCAAGGCGATATCCTGCTGGGCCACAGCGAAAAACTCACCACCTCGCAAACCGCAGTGCGCGATGCCGATGCGGCACACGCCAAACAGTTGCTGCTGCTGGCCACCGTGCTGGCGTTGATCTTCGGCATCGTCGCCGCTTGGGCCATTACGCGCCAAATCGTCATTCCGCTGAACCAGACCCTCAAAGTCGCTGAGCGCGTGGCCTCCGGCGACCTGAGCCACAACCTCAACTCCGCACGCCAGGACGAGTTGGGCCAATTGCAGCGCTCCATGCAAAGCATGACCGTCGGCCTGCGTGAGTTGATCGGCGGTATCAGCGACGGCGTCACCCAGATCGCCAGCGCCGCCGAGCAACTGTCCGCCGTGACTGAGCAAACCAGCGCCGGGGTCAACAGCCAGAAGGTCGAGACCGACCAAGTGGCCACCGCCATGAACGAAATGGCTGCGACCGTGCAGGAAGTGGCACGCAACGCCGAGGAAGCCTCTGAGGCGGCCGTGGCGGCTGACCAGCAGGCCCGTGAAGGTGACAAGGTGGTCAGCGAGGCCATCGCCCAGATCGAGCGCCTGGCCACCGAGGTCGGCAACTCTACCGAGGCCATGGGCCACCTGAAACGCGAAAGCGACAAGATCGGCAGCGTGCTCGATGTGATCAAGTCGGTGGCCCAGCAAACCAACCTGCTGGCACTCAACGCCGCGATTGAAGCGGCGCGGGCCGGTGAAGCCGGACGTGGCTTTGCCGTAGTGGCCGACGAGGTGCGCAGCCTGGCCCAACGCACCCAGAAGTCCACCGAAGAGATCGAAGAGCTGATCGTCGGCCTGCAAAGCGGCACCCAGCAGGTGGCGACCATCATGGACAACAGCCGTGGCCTCACCGACAGCAGCGTCGAGCTGACCCGCCGCGCCGGCAACGCACTGGGCAACATCACGCGCACGGTCTCGACTATTCAGGCGATGAACTCGCAGATTGCCACCGCCGCCGAGCAACAAAGCGCCGTGGCCGAAGAGATCAACCGCAGCGTGCTGAATGTGCGTGATGTGTCTGAACAGACCTCTTCGGCCAGTGAAGAGACCGCAGCGTCCAGCGCGGAACTGGCGCGCCTGGGTATTTACCTGCAAACCCTGGTAGGCCGCTTCAAGGTTTGAGCCCCTCGCGACGGCCATCATGGCCGTCGCCTTCACAAGTTGTGAAATTTCCTACACGCTTTTCAGGTCGAGGATTACACACCTTCCGCCGAATAGAAGTAGCGTTTCAACTCCCCTGACCGTGTCAGCCGGACTGTCGAAACGCTCCCTTTACTCGTAGGAGGTTCACCATGTTTGGTCCACTGACCCGCGCACTCGGCAACGCCAGTGTCACCCTTAAACTCTTCCTTGGCTTCGGCCTGGTCTTGACGCTCAGCTTGGCTATAGCCCTGACGGGCTGGCAAGCCTTAAACACCTCATTGTTTCGCTCGCAATCGTTGACCATTCTTTCGCAATTAGCGGTGGTCGGCGAAGAGCTGCGGGCTGACCGCATTGTGTATCGCACCCTGAATAACCCGGCCAGCCTGACCAAGGTCGGCGTGCACATGGAAAAAATCGATCGCTACCTGATGGAAATGTCCACCCGCTTGGTCCATCCGGCCAGCTTGCAACAAGTGCAAGACGCCACGCGTCTGACCGCCAGCTTCAAGACGTCGCTGGGCGGCCTGGCCAACCTGATCGAACAACGCGAAAACGCGCGCGAGGGGCTCAAGAAAAGCGCCGCCCAAGCCAGCGACACCCTCGCCCAGCTGTCCAGTGACTTGCCCAATCAAGACGACGAAAAGGCCCTGGACACCGTAGAGCTCATGCGCCAGACCATGGAAAAAGCCGAAGACAGTGCTCAAAGCGCAGCCTGGGCAGCCACCTCGCTGGAGGCCTATACACAAAACGTCACGGACGCGCTCCAGGCCCTCGACGGCGCACAGGCCTCCGTGGCCAAGCTGCCGGTGGACGCGACTGCACTGGCCGGCGCCCTGCGCGACTACCGCACCCAGCTGAACCGCCTCAAGGACGCCCAAGTCACCACCGAAACCACCCAGAACCAACTGGAACAATGGTTGGATGAGCTGCTCAAGCAAAGCGACCTGTTGAGCCAGTACCAGACCGAGCAGCGTGATAAAGAAGCCGACCAGGCCCGCACTTTACTGATCAATGTCACCGCTGCCGCGCTGCTGCTGGGCGCCTTGGCCGCCTGGCTGATTGCCGGGCAGATCGTCACGCCCCTGCGCCGGGCTCTGGTGGTGGCGAACCGAGTGGCCGAGGGTGACTTGAGCCACGATATCCAGACCACACGCCGGGATGAACTGGGGCAATTGCAGCGCAGCATCGGGCAAATGACGGTCAACCTGCGCGGTTTGATCGGTGGTATCGGTGACAGCGCGCGGCAGATCGCCAGCGCCTCCGAGCAATTATCCAGCGTGACCGAGCAATCCCGCGCCGGCATCGACGAACAGCGGCAGGAAACCGAACAGGTGGCCACGGCGATGAATGAAATGCTCGCCACCTCCCAGGAAGTCGCGCGCCACGCCGAGCAAGCCTCGAACGCCGCCACCGAAGCCGATCAACAGGCCAGCGCGGGCGACCACGTGGTGGCCGAGGCGATTGCGCACATTGAGCACCTGGCCCAGGAGATGACCCACTCAAGCCAGGCCATGCAAGGGTTGCGGCAGGAAAGCCAGAAGATCGGCAGCGTGTTGGAAGTGATCAAGTCGGTCTCGGAGCAAACCAACTTACTGGCCCTCAATGCCGCCATCGAAGCCGCCCGCGCCGGTGAAGCCGGCCGAGGCTTTGCGGTGGTTGCCGACGAGGTACGCAGCCTGGCGCAACGCACGCAGCAGTCGGCCGAGGAAATAGAAGAGCTGATCGGCAGCCTGCAACGGGGCACACAGCAGGTCGCCGACAGCATGGACAACAGCCGTAGCCTGACCGACAACAGCGTGCAACTGACCCGCCGTGCGGGCGATGCTTTGGCCAACATCACCCGCACGGTCTCAGTGATCCAGGAAATGAACCCGCAGATTGCCGCCGCTGCCGAGGAGCAAACGGCGGTTGCCGAAGAGATCAATCGCAGCGTGCTGAAGGTCAAGGACGTGTCGGAACAGACCTCGGCCGCGAGTCAGGAGACAGCGGCGGCCAGTGTCGAACTGGCGCGCCTGGGCGCGGATTTGCAGCGCTGGGTGGGCAAGTTCAAGGTCTGAAAATGCCTTTTTGGGGGCCGCTGCGCGGCCCAACGAGAGCAAGCTTCCTCGCCACAAAAAACGATCTTTTTGCAGCGGTTACAGCACTTGGCGCAGGAAGGCCTGGGCCCGCGGGTCTTTGGGCGCATCGAAGAACTCGGCCGGGGCCGCGTCTTCCAGCAACTTGCCATGGTCGAAGAACAACACCCGGTCGGCCACTTCGCGGGCAAAGCCCATCTCGTGGGTGACGCAGACCATAGTCATGCCTTCCAGGGCCAGAGTCTTCATCACGTCCAGCACTTCGCCGACCATTTCCGGGTCCAGCGCCGAGGTGGGCTCGTCAAACAGCATTACCTTGGGCTCCATCGCCAAGGCGCGGGCGATCGCCACGCGCTGTTGCTGGCCACCGGACAAGCGTGACGGAAACTCGTTGGCTTTTTGCGCAATGCCAACCTTTTCCAGCAGCGCCAGGGCCTTGGCCTCGCGCTCTTGCTTGCCACGCTTGCGCACGACTTTTTGCGCCAGGCACAGGTTTTCCAGCACGGTCATGTGTGGGAACAGGTTGAAGTGCTGGAACACCATGCCGACTTCGCGGCGATAGGCGTTGACGTCGGTTTTCGGGTCGGCCAGTTGCAGGCCGTCGATGCTGACCGAGCCTGAATCGAATTCTTCCAGGCCATTAAGGCAGCGCAGGAAGGTCGACTTGCCTGAACCCGAGGGGCCGATCACAACCAGCACTTCGCCCTTGGCGACCTGGGTGCTGACATGGTCCACCGCGCGCACCACGTGGCCACGGGTGTCGAAGACTTTTACCAGATCGCGAACTTCAATCACTTTGCGCGAGCCTCCGCTCAAGCCGGCTGGCCATTTTCGACAGCGGCAGGTTGATCAGCAGGTACAGGCCTGCCACACAGAACAGGATTTCAAACGGCGAGAACGAGGTGGTGATCACCTCGCGGCCGCTTTTAAGCAGCTCGGTAATCGCGATCACCGACACCAACGAGGTGTCTTTCACCAAGCTGATAAATTGCCCAGCCAGCGGCGGCAGCACGCGTTTGAACGCTTGCGGCAACACCACATGGCGCATCGACTGGCTGGCACTCAAGCCCAGCGAGCGCGCGGCTTCGTTCTGGCCACGGGTGATCGACTGCACGCCGGCGCGGACGATTTCCGCTACATAAGCGCCGGTGAACAGCGAGAGCGCCGCGATCCCGGCAAATTCCCGGGACAGGTTGAGCACCGTGCCGATGAAGAAGTAGAAAATGAAGACCTGCACCAATAGCGGCGTACCGCGCACCAGTTCGACGTAGATCGTCGACAAGTCGCGCAAGGTCGGGTTACTCGACAGCCGGCACAGGCCAGTCGCCAAGCCGATGGCCAGGCCCAGGATGCCTGAGACCACCGATAACCACAGCGTGGTCCACAGCCCCCACATCAATGGGCCCAAGGCCCAATGCCGGGTCACGCCCACCACGTCACCTTCGGCGACATCATCGCCGCGCGAAACCTGCAGGCTGTTGTCGGCCACGGTGAGCTTTTGCTCAGCGCCGGCATCGTTACGCAGGGTGACTTCGGCTACGTCGCCCTTGCGCACCAGTTCGACCACGGTGGAAATGTCGGCGGCGCGCTGCGACGTTTCGGCCTGATAGGCGAAGTACTGCGGCACGCGGTTCCAGCGCCACTCGTAGGACATCAGCGAGGTGGCGTAGTACAACGCGCCCGCCAGGCCAACCAGCACGACCACGGTTAGCAGGTGCCACGGCCATTGGGCTTTTTTCTGTTTCATCTCAGGTTCCGGGAGGTGTATCGCCTGGCGGGCCGTCATCGCGAGCAAGCCCGCGATACAGGCAACTCGGTCTCAGCCTTTATTCCATGTCCTTGAGCCACTCGGAGCTCTTGAACCACTTGTCATGGATGCGATCGTAGGTGCCGTCGTTGCGGATCTGGTGCAGGAAGTTGTTGATGTAGTTGAGGCTGTCGTAATCGCCTTTTTTCAGGCCGAACGCCAACGGTTCGAAGGTGAAGGGTTCGTCCAGGAACACCAGCTTGCCGTTACCGACTTTTTTCTCGGCAACCACGTTGTACGGTGCGTCATACACAAAGGCATCAGCCTTGCCGTTGACCACGTCCAGCACGCCTTCTTGCTCGTTGTCATAGCCGTGGTACTTGGCTTTGGAGATCAGTTTTTTGGCGACCATCTCACCGGTGGTGCCCAGCTTGGAGGTCAGGCGGTATTTTTCGTCGTTGAGGTCTTTGTAGGACTTGATAGTGCCTTCCAGGTCCTTGCGAATCAGCAGGGTCTGGCCAACCACGATGAAGGGTTCGCTGAAGTTCAGGCGCAGGTTGCGTTCCTGGGTCAGGGTCATGCCGCTGCCGATCATGTCGAACTTGCCGGTCAGGAAGGCTGGGATGATGCCGTCGTAACCGGTGGACACCAGCTCCAGCTTGACGCCCATGGACTTGGCCATGGCCTTGAGGATGTCGACTTCAAAACCGATGATTTCACCGCGTTTGTCTGTCATTTCGAACGGCATGTAGGTCGGGTCCATGCCGACTTTCAGCGTGCCGCGCTTGACCGCATCGTCGATGGCACCTGCGTGAGCGGCAGTGGCCGCGACCAGCGCGGTGACGCCAAGCATCAGCATCGAAAGATACTTTTTCATCATCAAGTCCCCTGAACGATTCTTATAAGGTCGGGGCACAAAAAGGCTGCACCCATTCGGGGTGCGATCCTAACCCACTCGTTGCCCGTCACAAAGGTTTCGCGGGTAAATGTTAACGGCGTATGTCGGATACGCCCCACAACGGTGCAGCCAAGCGCAAAGATAGACACGTCAGGCCGCGGGCGCGCCAATTGACTGATATGTAAGTAGTTATGGCGATCACTCGATTTCCACCAGCCAGGCAGTGTCCTTGAACCACTTGTCATGCAAGCGATCGTAGGTCCCATCCTGGGCCACCTGACTCAAGAAGTGATTGATCCAGTTGAGGCTGTCGTAATCCCCTTTTTTCAGGCCGAACGCCAAGGGTTCAAAGGTAAACGGCTGCTCCAGTGCCAACAGGGCATGGTTTTCCGCCCTGGCCATGGCAATCAGGTTGTAGGGCGCATCATGAATAAACGCATCGACCTTGCCCTCACGCACCTGTCGCACGCCCTCCTCGGGGGTGGCGAAGCTGCTCAACCGAGCTGCTCCCAAAAAGCGCTGTGCCGCAGACTCCCCGGTGGTGCCCTCGGTAGCCGCAATCCGGTAGCCGGCCTCGTCCAGGTCTTCGATACTGGCAATCTTGCCGGCCAGGCTTGGATGCAGCAGCACGGTCTGGCCGACCACGATAAAGGAGTCGCTGAAATTGAGCTTCAGGTTGCGCTCCTGCGTGACGGTCATGCCGCTGCCAATCAGGTCAAACTTCTTCGCCATCAACCCCGGCACCAAGTCGGTATAGGGCACGGCGACCAGCTCAAGCTCGACGCCCAGGGCGCGGCTCATCGCCTGCAGTAAATCAACCTCGAAGCCGACGATGCGCCCCTGCTTGTCGGTCATTTCGAAGGGGACATAGACCGGCGTGGTGCCGACTTTCAGCACACCACGTCGCACGGCATCATCAAGGGCGCCCGCGCTTACCCAGCCGGCATAGAGGAAGACGACAGCGCCGATCAGCCATGCCGAACAATACCTTTTGATCATGAATCCCCCTGAGGCCTAGTCAATTTGGGGGGCGATGCTAACCCAGCCGCAGGCACGACAATACGTCTCGAACAAAGGTCTTTTGTTTCGAAATAACAAGGCGTTAGGGATAAAAAGAAGAATCGTGAAACGCTGTAGGACCAGCGCTTCGAACACCCCCGAGGTGAGCCCTCGGGGGTGTCTGAATCAGGCCGGTTGGGCCTGGGACAGCAGCGGTTTCAGCGGCAGCAAGGGCGCATGCGGATCAGCCTTGATCGATGCACGCCAAGCGCCGAGCCACTCGGCGTGGCCTTCGCTCCACACCTGCTGGTGCAGGCGAGCCAGGGCTACCGGATCGCTGAGCAACGCCAGGCGCTCGCCGTTGTTGAGACCGGCAGGGCCGACTTTCAACGCATGGCGCACACGCTCCTGACGCAAGTGCTCGATCGGCTCCGCCTCACGGTGACGCGAGGTCGCCAGGGCACAGGCCAAGGCGTTCTGCTGCGGGTCGACCACCGAACGCACAAACCCGTCATTCAGGGCGTGCCAACGGTTTTCGTGGGTGTACTTCTCGGTCGACAGCAGGGCCTGCGGCGGATTGTATTCCTCAGGAATCAGGAACAGGCTCTCGTCGCGGGACTTGAGGCCCAGCTTGACCCGGCTGGAAATCACCGACACCGGGATCGACAACATCAGCGAACCGACGATCGGGATCAGCCACCACAGGAAGCTTGGGTTCAACCACACCACCAGCAGTGCCCACAGGAAGCCCAGCAGGGTTTGTGGACCGTGGCGTTTGACCGCTTCACTCCACGGGGTGGAGTCGTCGTCACGCTGCGGCGAGTTCCAGGTAGCAGCCCAGCCGAGGAACGCGGCGAGCACGAAGCGGGTGTGGAATATCATCCGCACCGGTGCCAGCAGCATGGAGAACAACATCTCCAGCAACATCGACAAGGTCACTTTGAACTTGCCGCCGAACTCTTTCGCGCCCTTGGCCCAGATCAGAATGATGCTCAGCAACTTGGGCAGGAACAGCAGCACGATGGTGGTGGAGAACAGCGCCACCGCCTTGTCCGGATGCCATTGCGGCCACAGCGGGTACAGCTGGCGTGGCGCCATGAAGTACTGCGGCTCCATCAGGGTGTTCACCGCCAGCAACGCGGTGGACAACACCAGGAAGAAGAACCATAACGGCGCCGACAGGTAGGACATCACGCCGGTCAGGAACACCGCGCGGTGCACCGGGTGCATGCCTTTAACCAGGAACAGGCGGAAGTTCATCAGGTTACCGTGGCACCAGCGACGGTCACGCTTGAGCTCATCCAGCAGGTTCGGCGGCAATTCTTCATAGCTGCCCGGCAGGTCGTAGGCAATCCACACGCCCCAGCCGGCACGGCGCATCAGCGCTGCTTCAACGAAGTCGTGGGAGAGGATCGCACCGGCAAAGGCGCCTTTACCCGGCAACGGCGCCAAAGCGCAATGCTCGATAAACGGCTTCATGCGGATGATCGCGTTGTGGCCCCAGTAGTGGGATTCACCCAACTGCCAGAAGTGCAGGCCGGCGGTAAACAGCGGGCCGTACACGCGAGTGGCGAACTGCTGCATGCGCGCATACAGGGTGTCCATGCCCGACGCCCGTGGCGCGGTCTGGATAATCCCGGCATCCGGCGTGGCTTCCATCAAGCGCACCAGGCTAGTCAAGCATTCGCCGCTCATCACGCTGTCGGCGTCGAGCACCACCATGTACTTGTAGTCACCGCCCCAGCGACGGCAGAAGTCGTCGAGGTTGCCGCTTTTGCGTTTAACGCGACGGCGACGGCGGCGATAGAAAATCTTGCCGAAACCGCCGGCTTCGCGGCACACGTCGAGCCAGGCTTGCTGTTCGGCGATGCAGATATCAGCTTCGTTACTGTCGCTGAGCACGAAGAAATCGAAGCGGTCCAGGTCGCCGGTGGCGGCTACAGATTCAAAGGTGGCGCGCAAACCGGCGAATACCCGGGGCACGTCTTCGTTGCAGATCGGCATCACCAACGCGGTACGGGCATCCTTCGGAATCGGCTCGTCGCCGGCACTTTTACCGGAGATCCGGTATTTATCGTGACCGGTGAGCAGTTCCAGGAAGCCCATCAGCGCAGTCCAGAAACCGGCCGACACCCAGCAGAACAAGATCCCGAACATGATCAGGATGCTGGTTTGCAAGGCGTAAGGCAGTACTTGGGTCGCGGTTTGCAGCAGGGTCTGGTTGCGCACTTCGTCGAAGTCGACCAGCGACCAGCCCTGGTACGGCATGATGCCTTTCATGTACCAGCCGGCCACGATGGTCTGACCGAGCATCAGTATCAGCAGGATGTAGCGACGGATCGAACCGACGGTACGCCAGCGCGCGGCCGGCAATACGCGATCGTCTTTGGGCGGCAGGGGTGGGTTGGTGCGACCGGTCATCCGGCGCCAACCGCGCACCAGGATGTTGGTGCGCCAAGGCTCAGGCACGACTTTGGTCCGACGAATCGGCGGCGTGGCCTTCAAGCAAACCCGGCCGCTGGCGTCGAGCGCGAGCATCTCCGCGTCTTGCAGCTCTTCGGCGGTATTGAGGGTCAGCCGACGGCCGACCGAGGCCTGGGCGGCATCGGTCGGTGCGTCGAAGGTCTTGGACGACAAGCGTTCGTGCAGCTCACTGAAGGAGGTGCAGCCCGCCAATTCGGCGCGCTGCTCTGCGGTCATCGGGAGATGCGCCAGGTACTCGGACAGCGTCTCGGGCGTGGCTTGAGAATTACTCATCGGCAGGCAACTGGTAGCTCCAGGTCTCGGTCAGGACTTGTTCTGTCTTGCTCGGCTCCGGATTAGAGAGTGGCGTGGCCGGGGCAGCTTCTGGCTGCTTGGCTTCCTTGTCTTTGGCTTCTTTTGCTTCTTTCTTGGCCTGTTTCTCGTGTTGCTTGGCCAGAAGCTTGTCGGCCTTGAGTACTTGGGTCGAAGGCTTCTCTGGCTCAGGCTGCGGAACATCCTGGACCAGCGCCGCGCGCATTTCGGTCGGTTTGCCTGCGTCTTTGATCTTCATGCGCAGGGTCAGGCGCCAGCCTTTGGTGTGCTCGTTGTAGCGCACGCTGTTTTCAACGATTTCGGCGTTGTCGCCAACACTCACCTGGCTGCGCACCGGGGCGTCCGCCGGCAGGGCTTTGAGGGACGGGCCCTCGAAGTCGACCAGGTAGGCCACGCTGCCGTCAGGCTGACGGATCAGGTTGGATTGCTTCACGTCACCGGTGGAGCGCAGGGTCTGCTTGACCCAGGCGCTGTCGGCCGGGTGCAGGGCTTTCTCGTCCATGGTCCAGTGCAGGCGGTAGCTGATGTCCAGCGGCTCGCCGACTTTTGGCAGCTCGGCCGGGCTCCAGAACGCAACGATGTTGTCGTTGGTTTCATCGGCGGTCGGAATCTCGACCAGGTCGACGGAACCCTTGCCCCAATCGCCTTCAGGCTCGATCCAGGCGCTTGGGCGCTTGTCGTAGTTGTCGTCCAGGTCTTCGTAGTGGCTGAAGTCGCGGCCGCGTTGCAGCAGGCCGAAACCACGCGGGTTTTCTACGCTGAAGTTGCTGACCGACAGGTGTTTAGGGTTGTTCAGTGGGCGCCAGATCCACTCGCCGTTGCCGGCATGGATCGACAGACCGCTGGAGTCGTGCAGTTCACGGCGGTAGTTAAGCACTTTGGACGGCTGGTTCGCGCCGAACAGGAACATGCTGGTCAACGGGGCAACGCCCAGCTTGGTGACCTTGTCACGCAGGAACATTTGGGATTTGACGTCGACGATGGTGTCGCTGCCAGGGCGCAGGATCAGGCGATAGGCGCCGGTTGCGCGTGGCGAATCCAGCAGGGCGAAGATCACCAGCTGCTTTTCACCCGGTTTTGGACGCTCGACCCAGAACTCGGTGAAACGCGGGAACTCTTCACCGGACGGCAAGGCAGTGTCGATCGCCATGCCACGGGCAGACAGGCCATACGACTGGCCTTTGCCGACGACGCGGAAGTAGCTGGCGCCGAGCATGGTCATGATTTCGTCTTGCTTGTCATCTTTGTTGATCGGGTACAGCACACGGAAACCGGCATAACCCAGTTGTTCGGTGGACTTGGGATCATATTTCGCGTCGCCGAAATCGAAACGCGTCGGGTCGTATTTGATTTCATGAACGCTGTCGGCGGTCACTTCGTTGATTTTCACCGGCGTGTCGAAGTGCATGCCCTGGTGATAGAAGGACAGCTTGAACGGGGTGTTTTGATCGGCCCACTCAGCTTTTTCGTTGCGGAAACGAATCTTCTGATAGTCGGCGAATTTCATTTCGCGAAATTCGTTCGGCAGATTGCTGCGCGGAGCTTCGTATTTCTGCCCGGCCAGCTCTTTTGCCTTGGCCGACACATCATCCAGACTGAATGCCCACAGTTGACCCGCGCCGAACAGGCAAAACAGGGCGGAGCCTGTCACCAGTGCGTTTCGTAACCGTTTGGCAGACAATTTTGGTGCATTACAGGGACTAACAATCACGAGCAACCCTCGCCGAAAACAGATCAAAAAACCAACGGCCAGCTATCTATATGCCAGGTTGGCGAGCATTGTTCCGACTCCCCTGGGTCAAAATGATTCCCCAATGGCCGTCGGACAAGTCTCTACCTAAGTCAAAATGGACCAAACAACGCTGATCCCCGTAGCGCGCGATTATCTAGTAGCCCGCGAAACAACGCATCAGGGACAACGAAGTATTTGTAGCGAAACCCTGCGTTTTTAGGCATTAAAGTCGTTTTTAATACATTCACGTCTGTAAGAGGAAGGTTACAGGGCCATCATTGACCAAATGCACCTGCATATCCGCGCCAAAACGCCCTGACGCCACCTTGCCATGCATTTGTTGCGCTTGTAACAACAAGTGTTCAAAAAGCGCCGCTCCCAGGGCCGGAGGGGCCGCCGTGGAGAAGCTCGGCCGCAACCCGCTTTTGGTATCCGCCGCCAGGGTGAACTGCGACACCAGCAGCAAACCGCCGCCGATATCCTTCAACGACAAGTTCATTTTGCCCTCGTCGTCGCTGAACACCCGATAGTTAAGCAGCTTGTGCAGCAGTTTGTCGGCGCTCTCGGGCGTATCTGAAGGCTCGACGGCCACCAGCACCAGCAAACCTTGGTCAATCGCCCCTACAACTTCGCCTTCCACCTCGACCCGGGCGCCACGCACCCGTTGCAACAGGCCCTTCATGCTTCTTCTGGCGGCAGATCAAGCAGGCGCCGTGCCATCTCGCCGGTCGCGCGCACCAGCGCATCAGTGATGCCGGGCTCGGACGCGGCATGGCCGGCCTCACGGATCACCTGCAGCTCGCTGTTGGGCCAGGCCTGATGCAATTCCCAGGCGTTGTCCAACGGGCAGATCATATCGTAGCGACCATGAATGATTACGCCAGGCAGATGGGCGATCTTGTGCATGTCGCGAATCAGCTGGTTGGGCTCAAGGAAAGAGTTGTTGGTGAAGTAGTGGCACTCGATACGGGCGATCGACAGCGCGCGCTGCGGTTCGGAAAACCGCTCGACATGCTGCGGGCTCGGGCACAGGCCCAACATGCGCCCTTCCCAGCCGGACCAAGCCTTGGCCGCGTGCATCTGGGCGATCTGGTCATTGCCGGTCAGGCGCTTGTGGTAAGCGGCGACCATATCGTGGCGCTCATCTGCCGGGATCGGTGCGAGGTAGTCCTGCCAGTAATCCGGAAACATGCGGCTCGCGCCTTCCTGGTAGAACCAGTGAATGTCCTGCGGGCGAGCCAGGAAAATGCCGCGCAAGATCAGGCCATGCACGCGCTCGGGGTGGGTTTGCGCGTAAGACAGGGACAGGGTCGAGCCCCAGGAACCGCCAAACAGCACCCATTTGTCGATGCCCAGGTGTTCGCGGATGCGCTCAAGGTCAGCGACCAGATCCCAGGTGGTGTTGTTTTCCAGGCTGGCGCGAGGCGTAGAGCGCCCGCAGCCACGCTGGTCGAAGGTGACAATGCGGTACAGGTTGGGATCAAAGTAGCAGCGGCTCTGGGCGTCGCAACCGGAGCCGGGGCCACCGTGGATAAAGACCACGGGCAAACCTTCGGGGGAGCCACTTTCATCGACGTACAGCGTGTGGGTGTCATCGACGGCCAGATCGTGCCTGGCGTAGGGTTTGATCTGCGGGTACCAAGTCTGCATTGCGCGCTCCGTAGGGTGTCGGGTTCATCCCTGAGGGGACGTCTATTATTTTTGCCGTCTGGCATCATAAACCCGAATTGTGCAATGAGCATGTCCTTGAGTACTTAGACCTGTGTCAGCCGCTCGCTCCTCACGTAAGACAACAGGTAGTCGTACAGCTGATCCACCTCCGGCGCCTGGCCGCGCGCGCGCAAACAGCCGTGGACCAAGCCTTTGCCGGGATACAGCACGGCCTCGACGCCCGCCGCTTGCAGGCGTTCGGCATACAGCATGCCGTCGTCGCGCAGCGGGTCGAACTGGGCCACGGCGATCAGCGCCTTGGGCAAGCCGCTGAAATCCTCGGCCAGCAGTGGCATGGCATAGGCAGACGGCTTGCCCGCCCCCTGCAGGTACAGCGCCAGGTAGTCGCCAGTGTCGGCGGTACTGAGCAGCGGCGCGTCCATGCAGTCACGGCGCGACGGCAAATCGGCCGGCCCGCCCAACCCGGGATAAATCAGCATCTGGGCGCAGGGCAGCGGCAGGCCGTCGTCGCGCAGGCCCAGGCACAACGCCGCCGCCAGATTGCCGCCCGCGCTGTCACCCATCACCACCAAGCGCTGCCGGTTGATGGCGTGCGGCCCCTGCCCCGCTTGGATCGCCTGCCAAACCGCGCGGCAATCTTGGTACGCCGCCGGGAACGGATGCTCCGGCGCCAGACGGTAGTCGATGGCAATCACCAGCACCTGCAGCGCGCTGGCCAGTTCGAAGCAGATGAAATCATGGGAATCCAGCCCGCCGACCACCCAGCCGCCGCCGTGCATATAAAGGAGGCATGGCCAGCCTTGCGCTGGAGGGGTCGTTGCGGGGTGATAGCAGCGAACCTTCACCCCGCCAAGCGTAGCGTCCGAGACTTGCAGCTCATCAGGCTGCGCCGGGGTGAACGCCTGGCACATGCGATCGTAGTTCTGGCGCAAGCCGGTCAGCGATGAATCGTCACTGGTGAAGGACTCAGTCTTGGCAACAAAGGCCGCCATCTGCGGAGAAATCGGGTACATGCGCAAATATCCCTATCAATGGAAATCAACCTGTGGGAGCGGGCTTGCTCGCGAAGGCGGTGTATCAGTCGCCTGATGAGTGGCTGACCCACCGCCATCGCGGGCAAGCCCGCTCCCACATTTGCTCGTGCCCGGCTTAGGGTTTTAGGCTGGCTTGCACGGCCGCCGCGCCATCGCCGCCATCAAACGCCGTAACACCCGCCAACCAGCGCTGCAAGTCCTCGGGGTGGTCGCGCAGCCATTGCTTGGCAACCTCCTGGGGCGATTGGCGTTCCATGATCGGCACCATCAGTTGGCTTTCCTGGGCGGCGGTGAAGGTCAGGTTGGTCAGCAAGCGGTTGGCGTTGGGGCAGCGCTCGGCGAAGTCCGGCGCAGTGACGGTAGAAACCGTGGCGCGGCCTTCGTCGGCGCCGAACACATCTTCGCTGCCGGTGAGGTAGGCCATTTTCATGTTGATGTTCATCGGGTGCGGGGTCCAACCGACAAACACCACAAACTCCTTGCGATTCACCGCGCGCTGCACCGCCGCCAGCATCCCCGCTTCACCGGAGGCCACCAGCTTGAAGCCGCCCAGGCCGAAATGATTGGTGTCGATCATTTTCTGGATGTCGGTATTGGCGCCGCTGCCGGGCTCGATGCCGTAGAGCTTGCCGCCCAGTTTGTCTTTGAAGCGGGCGATATCAGCAAAGGTTTTCAACCCAGCGTCGGCTACGTATTGCGGCACGGCCAGGGTGGCTTGGGCGTCAGACAGGCTGGGCGTGTCGAAGACCTTGACCTGCTTGGCGGCCAGGAACGGGGCGATGTTGTTGTCCATCGCCGGTTTCCAGTAACCGAGGAAGATATCCAGGCGCTTGTCGCGGATGCCAGCAAAGATGATCTGCTGCACCGCGCTGGTCTGTTTGCTGTCATAGCCCAGGCCGTTGAGCAGCACGTCGGCCATTCCGGAGGTGGCGACCACGTCGGTCCAACTGACCACGCCCATGCGCACGGTTTTGCACGACGCAGGTTCTGCGGCCATGGCGTGCGCACTGAGTAGCGCGGCGCCGGTGAGGGTCAACAGGTAGCGGTTGAACAGTCTTTTCATGGAAAGAGGTCTCACTCGGCAGCTTTTATTGTGGGGAGTGGCGTCTAGCGCGCCGTGCCCAGCACCTTACCCGGCGAAACCTTATTTAAAGAGACCTACAGCGACCCTGTTTTGCACTGGGGCGACTGTGGTATTGCAGAACAAAACGCATGGCGACACTTTTACAGAACGCTCCTTTCCCCCCAAAACAGCAGGGAGTTATCATGTAAAACCTACACTGTCTACTGTTACATATACCAGTAGACGCCGCGCGCCGTTCAAACTTTAATCACACGAGGCACGGAGAAGCTCAGTCAGTCGAGTTCATGATCAGGAGAAACACATGACTACGCAAGACACTCAGGTTTTTGGACCGGAAAGTTTTGAAGCAACCCTATATTTTTCAACCTCTGAAGAACACTTCAAAGCAAACAGAGTCAGCGTAGAAGAAACCACTACGCCTTCAGGTGTTGTCTGCTGGACCCTTAAGGCTTATGAAGATACGCAGGACAAAAAAGACGGTACTACTGAAATAAACACCCTCCGACTTCATATAAAGAAAGACTTCGCGGGCGGCCCCGTTCAGATTGTTTCAGCGCTGTCTCCACCCGACATACGAGAAAATTCGGCAGCCTACTATAAATTGAAAGACAGCCCGGACGATGATGACGACTTGGTCGACACGGCTTATGAATTCCCGTCCATCAAAGGCGAACTTGTCTACTCATGGCCAGACAATAGAGCACGCATTACTGGCGCTTTTAACTTCAAGGTCAAAAATCCAGACAACACGGCATTTGAAATCAAAGGTGCTTACAACATTCTCAATAAAGGCATGCACTCAATTTAAATGTGCACTTGTTAACATATCAATATAACAGTGCGAGTTACCGTCCCCGAGAACTCGCACTTTAATTACCTTGAATAACGCTGCCGCCCCCAACCTAAAAACCCTTCCAGCAACTGCTTCAACACCACCCGCGTCGGCTCAGCCAAATCTGGCCGATAACGAAACGGCTCAAACTCTTCCATATAAGCGCTCTGGCACAACTCCAACTGCACGGCGTGGATATCCTGCGCCGGGTCGCCGTAATGCCGGGTGATGTGCCCGCCCTTGAAGCGCCCGTTGAGCACGTGGGTGTACTGCGGATGCGTGGCGCAGATGGCTTCCAACTGGCTCGCCAGCTCGGGGTCGCAAGCCGCGCCGTTGAAGGTGCCGAGGTTGAAGTCCGGCAGCTTGCCGTCGAACAGGTGCGGGATCACCGAGCGGATCGAGTGCGCATCAAACAGCAATGCGTAGCCGAACTCGGCTTTGAGCCGCGCCAGTTCCTCTTGCAGGGCGCGGTGGTACGGGCCCCAGATCTTTTGCAGGTAGGTGGCGCGCTCCTCTGCCGACGGCTCCAGGCCTTCGCGGAACAGCGGCACGCCGTCGAACAATGTCGCCGGGTACAGGCCGGTGGTGGCGCCGACGTACAGCGGCTTGTCGTCCGATGGCCGGTTCAGGTCGATCACAAACCGCGAGTACTCCGCCGACAGGGTGCTGGCGCCCAGCGCCTCGGCAAAGTCATACAGCGTGGGGATGTGCCAGTCGGTGTCCGGCAGGCTTTGCGCCTCGGGGATCAAACCGGCTTCGACCGCAGGCGTCAGGCGCAGGCCGGCATGAGGCATGCTGATCAGCAGCGGTACGCGGCCTTGTTTGAAGTTCAGAACCTTATCCACAGCAGTACTCCTCGTTCACAAAGGCAGCCTTAAACAGTGACATCGACGCCGTGGCGCACAACGCGTTTATCCAGCTCACCGCCGAGCCAGTAGGCCAAGTCGGCGGGGCGATCAATCTGCCAAGCGACAAAATCAGCGACCTTGCCCACTTCCAGCGAGCCATGGGTATCGCCCATGCCCAGCGCGGTAGCCGCATGCTGGGTGGCACCGGCCAGGGCTTCTTCCGGGGTCATGCGCAGCAGCGTGCAGGCCATGTTCAGCATCAGGCGCACCGACAAGGCCGGCGAGGTGCCGGGGTTGAGGTCACTGGCGATGGCAATCTTCACGCCGTGCTTGCGCAGGGCATCCATCGGCGGCAACTGGGTTTCACGCAGAAAGTAGAACGCACCCGGCAACAGCACCGCGACGGTGCCGGAGGCAGCCATGGCGATCGCGTCATCTTCGGTCATGAATTCCAGGTGGTCCGCCGACAGCGCGTGGTAACGCGCGGCCAGGCTGGAACCGTGCAACGACGACAGTTGCTCGGCGTGCAGCTTCACCGGCAGGCCGAGTTGCTGGGCAACCTTGAAGACGCGCTCAACCTGCTCCGGGGAAAACGCCAGGTATTCGCAGAACGCATCCACCGCGTCCACGAGCCCTTCCGCGGCCAGGGCCGGCAGCATCTCGGCGCAGATGTGGTCGATGTAATCGTCAGCGCGATCCTTGTACTCCGGCGGCAACGCGTGGGCCGCCAGGCAGGTGGCGCGCACGCTGACCGGCAGCGCTTCGCCGAGGCGACGGATCACCCGCAGCAATTTACGCTCACTGGCCAGGTCCAGGCCGTAGCCGGATTTGATCTCCACCGTGGTCACGCCGTCACGCAGCAAACTGCGCAGGCGCTTGTGCGCGCTGGCAAACAGTTCATCTTCAGTGGCGGCGCGGGTGGCGCGTACGGTGCTGGCAATGCCGCCACCCTTGGCCGCGATTTCGGCGTAGCTCACGCCTTCAAGGCGCTGCTCGAATTCGCCGCTGCGATTGCCGCCGAACACCGTGTGGGTGTGGCAGTCGATCAGCCCGGGGGTGACCCACGCGCCTTGCAGGTCATGCACCTGGGCGTAATCCGCCGGCGGCACTTGGCTGCGGGGGCCGACCCACTCGATGAGCTGGCCTGCAGTGACCATGGCGGCATCCTCGATGATCGAGTACTTGCCGCCTGCCATGGTTGCGACGTGGCAGTGTTGCCAAAGCGTTTTCATCAACGCCTCCCTAAGTTAACGATGAGACAAAGCCGTGTCGTAATGGACCTTGGCCGTTTGCCCGGCAGCGGGTTTGACCCACAGCAGGTAGGCCAGAACCAGCAGCACGATCCACACGGCGCCGACCAGCAAAGCGGCCTGGGTGTCCGGGAAATAACCCAGCACACCAAACACGAACAGCATGAACACGATGGCAGCCGCGGGCGCATACGGCCAGAACGGTACTGGGAATTTCAGCTCGGCGACCTGTTCTTTGGTCATCGAGCGGCGCATCGCGACCTGGGTGAACAGAATCATCAGCCACACCCACACGGTGGCGAAGGTGGCAATCGAGGCGATCAGCAGGAACACGTTTTCCGGGATCAGGTAGTTGAGCACCACGCCGCCAAGCAGCGCCGCGCCCATCACCACCACGGTCATCCACGGCACGCCTTGCTTGGACAGCTGGGCAAAGCCCTTGGGCGCCTGCCCTTGCTGAGCCAGGCCGTACATCATGCGGCCGGCGCCGAAGATGTCGCTGTTAATGGCCGAGACGGCCGCCGAGATCACCACGATGTTGAGGATGGTCGCTGCCGAGCCGATGCCGAGGTTGCTAAAGATCTGCACGAACGGGCTGCCCTCGCTGCCGATCTGCGGCCACGGGTAAATCGCCATCAGCACAAACAGGGTCAGCACGTAGAACAACAGGATGCGCAGCGGCACTGCGTTGATCGCCTTGGGGATCACGCGCTGCGGGTCTTTGGCTTCACCGGCGGTGATGCCGATGATTTCGATGCCGCCGAAGGCAAACATCACCACCGCGAACGAGGCGATCAGGCCGCCGATGCCGTTGGGCATAAAGCCGCCGTGGGCCCACAGGTTGCTCAGGCCGCTGGCCTGGGTATCGCCGGCCGAATGGATGCCGAACAGCATGATGCCGAAGCCACCGAGGATCATCGCCACAATGGCGCCGACCTTGAGCAACGACAGCCAGAACTCCATCTCGCCAAACACTTTGACGTTGCACAGGTTCAGGCCGCCGATCAAAAACACGATGCCAAGCACCCACACCCAGCGCGCAACTTCGGGAAACCAGAAGCCCATGTAGATGCCAAAGGCGGTGACGTCAGCCAGACAGACGATGATCATTTCAAACGCATAGGTCCAGCCGAGGACGAACCCGGCCATAGGCCCCAGGTAGGTGCTGGCGTACTGGCCGAAGGAGCCGGAAACCGGGTTGTGCACAGCCATTTCGCCGAGGGCGCGCATAACCATGAATACCGCGGCGCCGCCGATCAGGTAGGCCAGCAGCACGGCGGGGCCGGCCATCTGGATGGCTGAGGCGGAGCCGTAGAACAGCCCGGTGCCGATCGCGGAACCGAGTGCCATGAAGCGAATATGTCGGGCGCTAAGCCCGCGTTTCAAACCTTTTTCTTGCTGGTGCATTTCTCGTCCCTAATTATTCTTATGAGGAGAAGATCGTTCCCTCGCGCTGCGTGGGAAGGCCGCCTTGGACGCTCTGCGTCCGCTTTCGGTGCCGTGACGCGGAGCGTCACAGGAGGCGTTCCCACGCAGAGCGTGGGAACGATCAGCGTGTTAGAGACTTGGTAGCAACTTGGCCGGCACCAGCTCATTCAGGCAGCGGGTGGCGAGCAGTTCGCTGGCGGCATTGATGTCCGGGGCGAAGAAGCGATCCTTGTCGTAGAAGCCCACTTTGGCGCGCAGGATGCCACGGGCTTTTTCCAACTTCGGCGAGGTTTTCAGGCCATCGCGCAGGTCCAGGCCCTGGCACGCGGCCAGCCATTCCACCGCCAAAATGCCACGGGTGTTCTCAGCCATTTCCCACAGACGCTTGCCTGCTGCCGGCGCCATCGACACGTGGTCTTCCTGGTTGGCCGACGTCGGCAAACTGTCGACGCTGTGCGGATGGGACAGTGCCTTGTTTTCGCTGGCGAGCGCGGCGGCGGTCACCTGGGCAATCATGAAGCCGGAGTTGACCCCGCCATTGCCCACCAGGAACGGCGGCAGTTGCGACATGTGCTTGTCCATCATCAGCGAGATACGGCGCTCACTCAGGGAGCCGATTTCGGCGATGGCCAGCGCCATGTTATCAGCGGCCATGGCCACCGGTTCCGCGTGGAAGTTACCACCGGAGATCACGTCGCCTTCGGCTGCAAACACCAGCGGGTTATCCGACACGGCATTGGCTTCCACCACCAGCACTTCGGCAGCCTGGCGGAACTGGGTCAGGCAGGCGCCCATGACTTGCGGCTGGCAGCGCAGGGAGTACGGGTCTTGGACCTTGTCGCAGTTCTGGTGCGACTGGGACACCTCGCTGCTTTCACCGAGCAGGTCGCGATAGGCCGCAGCCGAATCGATCTGCCCACGTTGGCCGCGAGCGGCGTGGATACGCGCGTCAAACGGCGAGCGTGAGCCGAGTACCGCTTCCACGGTCAGGCCGCCGCAGGCCAGCGCGCCGGCGAACAGGTCTTCGCCTTCGAACAGGCCACGCAAGGCGTAGGCGGTGGACACTTGGGTGCCGTTGAGCAGCGCCAAGCCTTCTTTGGCGGCGAGGGTCAGCGGCGTCAGGCCGGCGACTTTCAGTGCTTCGGTGGCTGCCAGCCATTCGCCTTTGTAGCGCGCCTTGCCTTCGCCCAGCAGTACCAACGACATGTGCGCCAACGGCGCCAGGTCGCCGGAGGCACCGACCGAACCTTTGAGCGGGATGTGCGGGTACACCTCGGCGTTGATCAGCGCGATCAATGCGTCGATGACCTGGCGGCGGATCCCGGAGAACCCACGGCTGAGGCTGTTGACCTTGAGCACCATGACCAGCCGCACCAGCGCGTCGCTGATCGGCTCACCGACGCCGGCGGCGTGGGACAGCACCAGCGAACGCTGGAGGTTTTCCAGGTCCTCACTGGCGATGCGGGTCGAGGCCAGCAGGCCGAAACCGGTGTTGATGCCGTAGGCGGTGCGGTTCTCGGCGAGAATCTGCTCCACGCAGGCAACACTGGCTTCGATCTGCGCCGTGGCGCTGTCATCCAGGCTGAGGGTTACCGGCTGCTGGTAGATAGCCCGCAGTTGGGCAAGGCTCAATTGGCCTGGAATCAGATTTAGCGCAGTCACATTCATGCTCCTTGTGAATTATTTTTAGTGCAAATTAGGTAATACGTGGTGCAGCAAAGCGGTGTCTTTAAGCAACGCGGCGGCACTCGCGATATCTGGCGCCAACCAGCGGTCCTGCTCGTAGGCCGGGACCTTTTCACGCAGCAGGCGCCAGGCGCTGTGGGTGCCCGCGCCGAAACGCTGGTCCTTGAGAAACTCAAAAGCCTGGGCCGCCAACAGGTATTCGATGGCGAGAATCTGGGTAACGTTGGCCAACAGCTGGTGCAGCTTGAGCGCGGCGTTGGTGCCCATGCTCAGGTGGTCTTCCTGCAGGCCCGAGGTGACGAAATTATCGAGCACCGCCGGTTGCGCCAACTGGCGGTTTTGCCCGCACAGCGAGGCGGCGACGTACTGCACGATCATCATCCCGGAGTTAACCCCAGGGTTGCTGACCAGGAACGCCGGCAAGCCGCTGACGTGCGGGTTAATCAGGCGGTCCAGACGGCGCTCGGCCACCGAGCCGATTTCGGCCATGGCGATGGCGAGCATGTCGGCCGCCAATGCCACGGACTGCCCGTGCGGGTTGGCCTGGGACACCACGCGGTAGTTATCCGGCGTGCCCAGCAACAGCGGGTTATCGGTGGCGCTGTTAAGTTCGGTCTCGATCTGGCGGGTGGCGTGTTCAACTTGGTCGCGCGCCGCGCCGTGAATCTGCGGGATCGAGCGGATGCTCAAGGCGTCCTGAGTACGAATGCCCTTGCTGCTGGCGATCACTTCACTGCCATCGAGCAAGGCGCGCAGGTTGATGCCGACTTGCTGCATGCCCGGGTGCGGCTTGAGGGCGATGATGGCTTCGTCGAAGGCGTCGATCTGGCCGCGCTGGGCCTCAAAGCTCATGGCGCCGATCACGTCGGCCCATTGCAGCAAGTGGTGGGCGTCGGCCAGGGCCAGGCAGCTCAGGCCGGTCATGCACGGCGTGCCGTTGACCAGGCACAGGCCGTCTTTGGCGCCGAGTACCACAGGCTGCAAGCCTTCTGCGTGTAATGCTTCTTGCGCTGTCACGATCTGACCGCGATAGCTCACCGTGCCGACACCGAGCAAGGCCACGCCGACGTGGGCCATGTGGGTCAGGTAGCCCACCGAACCCTGGGACGGTACTTGCGGGGTGATGCCGTGGTTGAGCAGCGCCAGCAGCGAATGCACCACCTGCGGGTGCAGGCCGGATTTACCGTGGCTGTAGTTGATGACAGCCGCGCAAATGATCGCACGGGTTTGCTCGTCGCTGAGCACCGGGCCGACGCCACAGGCGTGGCTCAAAAGCGTATTGCGCGACAGCTGGCTGAGTTGCTCGCCCTTGAGCGACACATTGCACAGCGCGCCCAGGCCGGTGTTCACACCATAGGCGCGCTCACCGCTGGTGACGATGCGCTGCACGATGGCCTGGGCATTGTCGATGCGCGCCCAGGCGTGGCCCGAGAGTTCGAGCTCGGCGCCGAAGCGGGCGACGGCGACCACGTCCTGCCAGCGCATGGGGGCGTCGGCGATGATGATTTTTGCTGCCTGGGACATCTTAAGCCTCTTGAATTGATCGTTCCCACGCTCTGCGTGGGAATGCCGCCTGGGACGCTCCGCGTCCCGCTATCAGGTGTGACGCAGAGCGTCACGGGATGCATTCCCACGCAGAGCGTGGGAACGATCACTTACACCACCGCCGCCCGCCGCTGAACAAACCGGTCCACATACTCATCCGCCGGCGAATGCAGGATCTCGCGCGGGGTGCCGACCTGGATCAGCTTGCCGTCCTTGAGGATCGCGATGCGGTTGCCGATGCGCACGGCCTCGTCGAGGTCGTGGGTGATGAACACGATGGTTTTGTGCAGGGTCTTTTGCAGCTCGAGCAACTGGTCCTGCATCTCGGCGCGGATCAGCGGGTCGAGGGCGCTGAACGCTTCGTCCATCAAGATGATGTCGGTATCCGCCGCCAAGGCGCGAGCCAGGCCCACACGCTGGCGCATGCCGCCGGACAGCTGGTGCGGGTATTTGTTTTCGTAGCCTTTGAGGCCTACGGTTTCGATCCAGTGCAGCGCGCGTTCGGCGCAGACCTGCTTGGTTTCGCCACGCACTTTCAGGCCGTAGGCGACATTGTCGAGCACGCTCTTGTGGGGCAGCAGGCCGAAGCTCTGGAACACCATGCTGATCTTGTGCCGACGGAATTGGCGCAAGGCTTCCATGTCCAGTTGCAAGATGTCTTCACCGTCCACCAGGATCGCGCCGCTGGTAGGGTCGATCAGGCGGTTGAAGTGGCGCACCAAGGTGGATTTGCCGGAGCCCGACAGGCCCATGATCACGAAGATCTCGCCGGTGCCGATGCTCAGGGACAAGTCATTTACGCCGACCACGCAACCTGTCTCGGCCAGTACCTGGTCCTTGGTCTTGCCCTGGCCAACCAGCGCCAGGGCTTCCTTGGAGCGGTTGCCGAAGATCTTGAAGACGTTTTTAACTTCAATTTTGCTGACAGTACTCATTTGCTCGCCTCATGCCGTGGACGACCATAGGCCTGGGTAATGCGGTCGATGACCACTGCGAGAATCACAATCGCCAGGCCGGCTTCGAGGCCACGGCCGACGTTGAGGGTCTGGATGCCGACGAGCACGTCTTCGCCCAAGCCACGGGCGCCGATCATCGAGGCGATCACCACCATCGACAGCGCCATCATGGTGGTCTGGTTGATCCCGGCCATGATGCTCGGCAGGGCCAGCGGCAGTTGCACCCCAAAGAGTTGCTGCCAGCGGTTGGCACCAAAGGCGTTGATGGCTTCCATGACTTCGCCGTCGACTTGGCGAATGCCCAAATCGGTGAGGCGAATCAGCGGCGGTGCGGCGTAGATCACCGTGGCGAAAATCGCCGGCACCTTGCCCAGGCCGAACAGCATCAGCACCGGGATCAGGTACACGAAGCTCGGCATGGTTTGCATGATGTCGAGCAACGGCATCAGCACCGAACGCAGGCGATTGCTGCGCGCCGACAGAATGCCCAGCGGAATGCCGATCAGCACCGAGATCACCGTGGCGACCATCATCAAGGCCAGGGTTTGCATCAGCTTGTCCCACAGGCCAACCGCACCCACCAGAAACAGCAGGCCGACGATCACGGCCGTGGTCACCACCTTGCGGGTGGCGTGCCAGGCGATGCCGCCGACGATGGCCAGCATCAGCCACCAGGGCGCTGCGCGCAGCAGCCCTTCCAGGTTGACGATGGCCCATAGCAGGGTGTCGGAGATCTGCCGGAACACATCGCCGTAGTTGGTGACCAGCGAGTCCACCCAACCGTTGACCCAGTCGGCGATGGAAAACGTAAAACTCTCAGGAAACATATCGTGCTCTCGATCCAGTGGGTTGTGGCCGGGCGCCCGGTTGCCTGTTCAGACAACCGGGAACGCTCGCCCTACAAGGCCGCGTCGATTTTCTTGGCTGCGTCGTCGCTCACCCATGCGTGCCAGACTTCAGGATGTTCCTTGAGAAAAATTTTCGCCAGTTTTGGCGACTCAATTCGCTCTTTGGCCATGCGGCCCAGGTTCTGGTTCAGCAGGTCGATCGGCAGGTTGACCTTCTCCAGCACCGCCACCAACTCCGGCGCTTGTTCGTGGAAGGTCTTGGACAAGCCGACCTTGATGCTCACGCTTTTATCCACACCGGGCTTTTCTTCCAGCTTGACCAGGTCCACCTGGCCCATCAGCGGAGTGGGCGACCAGTAGTAGAACAGGATCGGCTCGCCACGCTTGTAGCTCGACAGCACCGCCGCATCCAGCGCCGGGCCGGTGCCTGGGCGGAAGTTGGTGTAGGTGCTTTCCAGGCCGTAGCTTTTGAGCATTTCGCTGTTGTCCAACTCACAGGTCCAGCCAGCCGGGCAATTGTAGAAACGGCCTTTGGACGGCTCTTCCTGGTCCTTGAATACCGAGGCGTATTTGGCCAGATCCGCGATGTTTTTCAGGTCCGGCGCCTTGGCTTCCAATTTGCGCTTGGCGTCGCCTTCGATCACGTAACGCGGCACGTACCAACCTTCCACCGCACCGACGACCGGCGCACCCACGCCAACGACTTTGCCGGCCTTCTCGGCCTTGTTCCAGACTTCGCTGCGGCCGACCCACTCTTCGGCAAACACTTGGATGTCGTTGCTGCTCAGGGCGTTTTCCATGGTGATGGAGTTGCCCGGCAGGCTGTCGGTTTTACAGTCGTAGCCTTTTTCCAGCACGGTTTGCAGGATGTCGGTGAGCAACATGCCGCTTTCCCAGTTCAAACCTGCAAATTTCACCGGCTTGCCGGATTCACACCAACCGGCCGCCTGGGCGCCAGCAGAGGCCAGCAAGCCCGCAGAAAACAAGGTGGCCAGCAGGGTCTTATTCATCTTCATTGTTGTGACGCTCCCAATCTTGAAATGGATTACGGCAGTCAGTAGGCGTCCTGCCCTGTCCACGTCCCATCAGGCCTGTGCAACCAGCCCGTTTGCTATTGGTGTAGCGCCCTGCTCTACCGGCAGGATCAGGTGTTCAGGAATTGCGCTGTGCCACTTTTTCGCACAGACGTAATAGAGGGCTGCGGGAAGTACCAGACCGATGATCCAGGAAATATCCACATCACCCAGCGCGGCCACCAGCGGGCCGGTGTAGAACTTGGTGGAGATGAATGGCAATTGCACCAACACGCCGAAGACATAGACGCTGATACCGAGCAGGTTCCAGCGACCGTAGCGACCGTTCGGGTCGGCCAGCGCCGGCACGTCATAGCGCTCGCGGGTGATGCAGTAGTAATCCACCAGGTTGATCGCGCTCCAGGGCGTAAAGAACGCCAGCAGGAACAGGATGAAAGACTTGAAAGCACCGAGGAACGAGTGCTGGCCGAGCAACGCGATCAGGGTCGCAGTACCGACAATAACCAGCACGAAAACCAGACGCTGCAGGCGCGTGACTTCCAGGCGACCGCGAAAACCGCTGATGATGGTCGCGATGCACATGAAACTACCGTAGGAGTTCAGCGTAGAGATGGTGACCTTGCCAAAAGCGATGCTGAAGTACAGCAGCGCAGCGGTGGCACCCGTGCCGCTCAAACCAACGATGTAAGCCACTTCGTGCCCGGCGAATTGCCCGTTGGACATGGCCGCGGCAAACACGCCGAGGATCATCGCCACCTGTGCACCAATGACCGAACCCGCGCCAGCGGCGAGAAAGGTTTTCACCGAGGACGTCTTGCTCGGCAAGTAACGTGAGTAGTCCGCCACGTAAGGGCCGAAAGCGATCTGCCAGGATGCCGCGAGCGACACCGCCAGCAAAAAACTGCTCCAACTGAAGTGGCGGATTTGCAGCAGTGCGCCAATGTCGGTCTGGCTGATCAGGCGACTGAACAGGTAGACGAAGGCGATCACACCGATGACGCTGGCGATGCGGCCGATCCAATGGATCACCCGGTAACCGAGCACCGTGACCAGCACAATGACACTGGCGAAGATAAGGATACCGACGCTGTCACTGACACCAAACAACTGGCCCAGCGCTTGGCCGGAAAGCACGGTGCCGGTCGCGGTAAAGCCGAGGTACATCAAACAGACCAGCACGATCGGGATGGCCGCGCCATAAACACCAAACTGCACGCGGCTGGAGATCATCTGCGGCAAGCCAAGCTTCGGCCCTTGCGCCGCATGCAACGCCATGACGCCGCCACCCACCAGTTGGCCGATCAGCAGGCCGATCAACGACCAGAACACATCACCGCCCAGCACCACGGCCAAGGCCCCGGTGACAATGGCGGTAATTTGCAGGTTGGCACCCATCCATAGGGTGAACTGGCTAAACAGACGACCGTGTCTTTCCGCTTCCGGGATGTAGTCGATCGAACGCCTTTCGATCAACGGGGTGGTGCTTGCACGTGCGTCATTTGCAGCCATGTCTGTTCAACCTCTGATGGATTGTTTTTTGGTGGTGCGGGTGAAACATGTCTTGTGTACACAGCCGGTCAACTGTGGGGGCTGGCTTACCTGCGATGCGGGCGACTCGGTCTGTCAGTAAAACCGAGGTGATGCCATCGCAGGCAAGCCAGCTCCCACAGGAACCTTGCCAGCCGTTACTTGATCATCGGGAGGTTGAGGCCCTGCTCTTTGGCGCAGTCGATGGCGATCTGGTAACCGGCATCGGCGTGGCGCATCACACCGGTGGCCGGGTCGTTGTGCAGCACGCGAGCAATTCGTTCAGCGGCTTCGTCGGTGCCGTCGCAGACGATCACCATGCCGGAGTGCTGCGAGAAGCCCATGCCAACGCCGCCGCCGTGGTGCAGCGAAACCCAGGTCGCGCCGCTCGCGGTGTTGAGCAAGGCGTTGAGCAGTGGCCAGTCAGACACGGCGTCGGAACCGTCCTGCATGGCTTCGGTTTCGCGGTTCGGGCTGGCAACCGAGCCGGAGTCGAGGTGGTCACGGCCGATCACCACCGGCGCTGACAGCTCGCCGCTGCGCACCATTTCGTTGAACGCCAGGCCGAGCTTGGCGCGCTGGCCCAGGCCAACCCAGCAGATACGTGCCGGCAGGCCCTGGAAGCTGATGCGCTCGCGCGCCATGTCCAGCCAGTTGTGCAGGTGCGCGTCGTCGGGGATCAGCTCTTTGACTTTGGCGTCGGTCTTGTAGATGTCTTGCGGGTCGCCGGACAGTGCCGCCCAACGGAACGGGCCGATGCCACGGCAGAACAGTGGGCGGATGTAGGCCGGTACGAAGCCTGGGAAAGCGAAGGCGTCTTCCACGCCTTCTTCTTGCGCCATCTGGCGGATGTTGTTGCCGTAGTCGAAGGTCGGGATGCCTTGCTTCTGGAACTCGAGCATGGCTTTTACGTGCACGGCCATCGACTGTTTGGCGGCCTTGATCACGGCAGCCGGTTCGGTCTTGGCGCGGGCGCGGTATTCGTCCCAGGTCCAGCCGGCCGGCAGGTAGCCATTGAGCGGGTCGTGGGCACTGGTCTGGTCGGTGACCATGTCTGGGCGCACGCCGCGCTTGACCAGTTCCGGCAGGATTTCCGCCGCATTACCCAGCAAGGCGATGGAGATGGCCTTGCCTTCCTTGGTGTATTTGGCGATGCGGGCCAGGGCGTCGTCGAGGTCGGTGGCTTGCTCGTCGACATAGCGGCTGCTCAAGCGGAAATCGATGCTGACCTGCTGGCACTCGATGTTCAGCGAGCACGCGCCGGCCAGGGTCGCGGCCAGCGGCTGAGCGCCGCCCATGCCGCCGAGGCCGGCGGTGAGTACCCAGCGGCCGGTCAGGTCGCTGTTGTAATGCTGGCGACCGGCTTCGACGAACGTTTCGTAGGTGCCTTGAACGATGCCTTGGCTGCCGATGTAGATCCAGCTGCCGGCGGTCATCTGGCCGTACATGGCCAGGCCTTTGGCATCCAGTTCGTTGAAGTGTTCCCAGCTGGCCCAGTGCGGCACCAGGTTGGAGTTGGCGATCAGCACGCGCGGGGCGTTGCTGTGGGTCTTGAACACGCCGACCGGCTTGCCGGATTGCACCAGCAGGGTTTCGTCGTCATTCAGGTTGGTGAGGCTCTCGACGATCTGGTCGTAACACTCCCAGTTGCGCGCCGCACGGCCGATACCACCGTACACCACCAATTCTTTCGGGTTTTCGGCCACTTGCGGATCGAGGTTGTTCATCAACATGCGCAGCGGCGCTTCAGTCAGCCAGCTTTTGGCAGTGAGCTTGTTACCGCGGGCGGCGCGGATTTCGACGTCACGGTATTTTGTAGGCTTGGTCACAGCTAAGACTCCTCGGCGATCGATGCGCGAACATTGATGGTGCGAAGGAGAGTCTTACGCACACATCTTTACTTGTACATACAAGCATATGCAATCGAGCGGCCAACTTTCTTAGCGAGGGCGTGAGATTTTTTGGGAAGGTGTGTGAAAGCCTTGGAAATTAAGGCCTGGAGGCTTGGTGAAATTTCTTGCGGAGGCGTTTTGCAGCGAGGGAGATTGTTCATAACAGCGTGGCGTTGCGCCACGCTGGGGCGTTCGGTAACAAATTGGTGCGCTGGCCGGAAACAGATCCCTTGAACAACACAGAAACAAGTGTGGGAGCTGGCTTGCCTGCGATGACGGTGTGTCAGCCAGCACATCCAGTACTGATACACCGCCATCGCAGGCAAGCCAGCTCCCACAGTTTTTAACCGAGTGCGGTCAGTTCGATGACGCAGCAGCGGCCGGTAACCGATAGGTCCAGCAGGTCGGTGTTACCGTCGATTTGCAGGCAGTCGTGATGCCCCAGCTTTTGGTCCAGCACCTTCACTTCA
Organism: Pseudomonas sp. ArH3a; assembly: GCF_022648765.1. NCBI lineage: Bacteria > Pseudomonadati > Pseudomonadota > Gammaproteobacteria > Pseudomonadales > Pseudomonadaceae > Pseudomonas > Pseudomonas sp. ArH3a. The sequence continues at coordinate 672,019 of NZ_CP080330.1, read as the reverse complement.
TCCGCCACGCTGAACACCAGCACGGTCTGCGCCGTGGTGAAAAACCGCTGCACACCATCCACCCACTGAAAGCGCGCGTGGTAACGCTGGGGCGAATAAATCAGGTTGAAATCGCGGATCGGCCCGGTGATCAAGCGGCAAGAAACCTCGCTCTCACCACTGAACGCAAACGGCTGCAGCGGTAACAAGCCACGTTGCTCTTCGCCATCCACCGTCAGCACCATGCCCGCGCCTTTGATCACGGTGATCACGCGCTGGTAGCCGGCGAAGGTGGAGAACCCGCCCGACTCGGCGATATCGGCAATCGACAGGCGCCAGCCAAAGCCATCCAGGCCTAAGCCTGCGTCACGGGTGATTTCTTCGGTACTGCCGCCGCCGTTTTTCCACGGCATGCGGATGTAATCGGCGGCGCGCCAGACGTTCACTGCACTCATTTACTGAAACGTCCTTCCAGGCTATGACGGGAACCGGGGTGGATCAAACGCGCAGCGGTCACCGGCTGGCGCCCCGACCAAGTGCGGCGGCGAATCAACAGGCACGGCTCGCTCGTCTCGATCTGCAGCAGCTTGCACTCTTCAGCATCGGCGAGGATCGCTTCAACCACGTGCTCGCCTTCGGTCAGCGGCGCAACTTGGTTCAAGTAGGCGTACGGCGTTTGTTGCGTGAAGTCTTGCTGCAAGTAGTCCGGCGCCACCAAGGCGTTGACGAAACGGTCTTCGATTTGCACCGGGATGTCGTTTTCGAAGTGCACGATCAGCGAGTGGAACACCCGCCCGCCTTCGCGCATTTCCAAGGCGACGGCGCGCTCGGAACCTGCGGCCTCTTCGCACAAGTGGATGACTTGGCAGGTATGCCGATGGCCGCGGGAGGCGATCTCGTCGGCGATGTTGTGCACTTCAAACAGCGCCGATTGGCTCTTGGGCTCGGCGACGAACGTGCCGACGCCTTGCATGCGCACCAGCAACCCTTCGGCGGTGAGCTCGCGCAGGGCGCGGTTGATGGTCATGCGGCTGAAACCCAACTGGCTGACCAGCTCGCTCTCGGACGGCACGCGGTAATGCGGCGGCCAGTTGCCGTTGAGGATCTGCTGGCTGATCATCTGTTTGACGCGGGCATACAAGGGCGCCGGACTTTCGTCCATGTGGGCAGCCAGCGAAGACTTGGCAGGCGGAGTCGGCACAGGGAATCCTTGCAGGGGGAAAAGATGCATAGATTGCCGGAGTTTACCGAGCAGGCAAACGTCTGTATATGTATATACAAATAAACACACGACCGGGGTGCCTTGATCATGTCCGCTTTCTTTGCCGAACGCGCGCTGCTGCCTAATGGATGGGCCAACGATGTACGTTTTGAAGTCAGCGCCGATGGCGTGCTGACCCACGTTGAGCCTAATGCCAGTGCAGACGGCGCCGAACGGCTCAGAGGCCCGGTGTTGGCGGGCATGCCGAACCTGCATTCTCATGCGTTCCAGCGTGCCATGGCGGGCTTGGCCGAAGTGGCCGGCAACCCGAATGACAGCTTCTGGACCTGGCGCGATTTGATGTACCGCATGGTCGGCAAGATCAACCCGGACCAACTGCACGTCATCGCCCGCCAGCTGTATATCGAGATGCTCAAGGCCGGTTACACCTCGGTGGCCGAATTTCACTACGTGCATCACGACGTCAGCGGCCAGCCGTATGCCGACCGCGCGCAGCTGTCGCGGCAAATCAGCCAGGCGGCCGCCAGCAGTGGGATTGGCCTGACCTTGGTGCCGGTGCTCTACTCCCACGCAGGCTTTGGTGGCCAGGCGCCGAATGAAGGCCAACGACGGTTTATCAACAGCACTGAAAACTACCTGGACCTGCAAGCGCAGCTCAAGCCGATCCTCGCCGCGCAACCGGCGCAGCAGTTGGGCCTGTGCTTTCACTCCCTGCGCGCCGTCACGCCGCAACAAATCCATGATGTCCTGGCTGCCAGCGACAAGGCGTGCCCGGTGCATATCCACATCGCCGAGCAGCAAAAAGAGGTCGACGATTGCCTGGCCTGGAGCGGCAAACGCCCGCTGCAATGGCTGTATGACAACGTCGAGGTGGATGAGCGCTGGTGCCTGGTGCACGCCACTCACGCGGATGCTGACGAAGTGGCGCGCATGGCCAAGAGCCGCGCGATTGCCGGTTTGTGCCTGACCACCGAAGCCAACCTGGGCGACGGGATTTTCCCGGCCGTGGATTTCCTCGCCCAAGGCGGGCGCATGGGCATTGGCTCCGACAGCCATGTGTCGCTTAGTGTGGTGGAAGAGTTACGTTGGCTGGAATACGGCCAGCGCCTGCGTGACCAGCGGCGCAACCGCTTGTACCGCAGTGATCAGCCGATGGTCGGCCGCACGCTGTTTGATGCTGCATTGGACGGCGGCGCCCAGGCGCTGGGCCAGCCTATTGGTCGTTTGGAAGTGGGTAAACGCGCGGATTGGCTGGTGCTCGACGGCAACGATCCGTACCTGGCGACGGCGACTGAGGATGGGATTCTTAATCGCTGGCTGTTCGCCGGCGGTGATCGGCAAGTGCGCGATGTGCTGGTCAACGGCAAGTGGGTGGTGCGCGATGGGCGGCATGCGGGTGAGGAAGAGAGCAGCCGCGCCTTTACGCAAGTCCTGAGAGACCTGCTGGGCTAACAGGCAACACATAACAAATGTGGGAGCTGGCTTGCCTGCGATAGCATCACCGAGGTGTTTGCATCGCAGGCAAGCCAACTCCCACATTTTTTGATTGGCGGTGACCCAGGCTTAGTGCGAGGTCTTCGCCATCTGCGTGTCCGACGTACGCCAGATCAACCGCGTCGTGTCATACCCTTGCTGGCGCGCCCGGCTCAGCAGGTCCTCGCGGGTGTCGGCACTCACCGTAGGTGTGCGCGACAAGATCCACATGTAGCGCCGGCTTGGGCTGCCGACGAGGGCGGTCTTGTAGTCATCGCTGACGTACAGCACCCAGTAATCGCCCTTGGCGACGCCCGGCAGCAGCGCCGTGAACCAGTTATTGAATTCCACCCAGAGCTTGTCGGTCTTGCCCGGCACTTGCGGCGTGGCCGTGCCCTTGGCTTCCTGCCACTGCCACTCAGGTGTCAGGCAGCGGTTGAACACCGACATGTCGCCATCAGGCAGCAAGGTGTAACGGGCTTCGGACTGCGCGCAGTTGCGCTGGAAGTACATCGGTAATCGGGCCAACTCATACCAGGTGCCCTGGTAACGCTTGAGGTTGACGTTGCTCGCTGTCTTGGGTTGCAGATCATCGCCAGAATGGCTGGCGCAGCCCGCCAAAAACAGGCTGGCACAAAGGCACAAAACAAAACGCATCATTCTTCTTCTCCCGCAGGCTCGCGCCCCGGTTTACTTCAGGCCTTGCCCGGAAAACATCAGAACTTTGTCACCGGCATATTGAACGCTGATAAAGCTGTTTTTATCGCCCCAGGTGCAACTGGACATGCCCAGTGCGCCGGAACAGTCGGTCGGCTTGCCCAGCAGCGACTCCACCTCAGCCTTGGCCATGCCAGCCGACAACTTCGCGTAATTTTCTTGGTTGACCTTGCTGCAAGCGGCCAATAGCACGCAAAAAGCCAGCAGGGCGAGACGGCGTAACGACATGGAAAAACTCCTGGAGGGACGAAGCAGCTTGGGTATCTGCCAGAAGCTTAGAAGGGAAAAGAGGTGTCTGGTTCCCGATGTGCAAAAACAAAAAAGCCCCGAAAACGCTGAAACGTTTCGGGGCTTCTTGAAGAGTGAACAGCCTCACAACATGGCGGATAACTTATCGCCGCGAATTACTTCTTGTGGTAGCCGGTCACGCGCTCAACTTCTTCCTTCGAACCCAGGAACACGGCCACACGCTGGTGCAGGCCCTCGGGTTGGATGTCGAGGATACGCTGGTGGCCGTCGGTGGACGCGCCGCCTGCTTGCTCAACCAGGAACGACATCGGGTTGGCTTCGTACATCAAGCGCAGTTTGCCCGGCTTGGACGGCTCGCGGCTGTCGCGTGGGTACATGAACAAGCCACCACGGGTCAGGATACGGTGTACGTCAGCCACCATCGCGGCGACCCAACGCATGTTGAAGTTTTTCTTCAACGGGCCTTCCTCACCGGCCATCAACTCGCCGACGTAGCGGGTTACCGGCTCTTCCCAGTGGCGCTGGTTGGACATGTTGATCGCGAATTCCTGGGTGGATGCAGGAATAGTGATGTCTTCGTGGGTCAGCACAAAGCTGCCCATTTCGCGGTCCAGGGTGAAGCCTTTGACGCCATCGCCCAAGGTCAGCACCAGCATGGTCTGCGGGCCGTAGATCGCGTAACCGGCAGCGACCTGCTCAGTGCCTGGCTGCAGGAAGGCCTTTTCGTTCAAGGCTTCGTTCTGGCTCAGGTACTCGTTCGGGCAGCGCAATACCGAGAAGATGGTGCCGACCGGTGCGTTGATGTCGATGTTGGACGAACCGTCCAGTGGGTCGAACACCAGCAGGTAGGCGCCCTTGGGGTACTTGCCCGGGATCTGGTAGGCATTGTCCATTTCTTCGGACGCCATGCCGGCCAGGTGACCGCCCCATTCGTTGGCTTCGAGCAGGATCTCGTTGGAGATCACGTCGAGCTTCTTCTGCACTTCGCCTTGAACGTTTTCAGTGTCCATGCTGCCCAGGACACCACCCAGTGCGCCTTTGGATACGGCGTGGCTGATTTCCTTGCAAGCACGCGCCACCACTTCGATAAGGAAGCGCAGATCGGCAGGCGTGTTGTTGCTGCGGGTCTGCTCGATCAAATAGCGACTCAGGGTAACGCGGGACATGGAAGGCTCCGGAGAATGGGGGGCTTAAAAACCCGCGCAGTTTAACGCGAGTCGGGGCGTATTTCCTCTAATCAGAGGATTTAACTCCAATAGAGTTCACGGTTTGGCCGCAGGTTGGCGCAACAAACTGTAGGCCATCGCCCCCAGCGCCGCCACACCCAACAGGAGCACGGCCCACAGGCCGAGTTTCTTCCAGTCGGTGCCTGCTTCGGGCGATGCGGCGACGGCGGCGGTTTTGACCACCACCTCTCCCGCAACGCTGGCCTGGCCTAACGTCTTGAGACGTTCGGCGCTGTAGTCGGGGATCAGGGTCGACAACGGCAGGTTCGCCGCCTTGACCGAGCCATTGCCCAGCGCCAGGGTGAACGGTGGCTCACCCCGCGCCAGGAACACCAACTGCGTGGCGCGCACGGCAAAACGCAGGGCCGGCGCTTCAACGCCCAAGCCACCGCCGCGCTCATCCACCTGCAACTTGAGCTCGCCGACGGCAATGCCCGGCAGTTGCAACTCGTCCTGCACGACGTCTTGGCCGTTCTGGGCCAGGCGGTACAACAAGCCATTGCTCAGCGGCTGCCAGGCTTGCTTGGCTTCACGGCGCCCCGCCAAGGCGACCGGCGCCAGCGTGTTCGGCTGCTTCAACTCGATACGCAAGCGCTCGACATTCAGACCCGTCGGCAGCTGCCAGCTGTATTCCCCGGCCTTGAGCCGCGTACCCGACAACGGCTGCGACCACACCAACGGCATCGGCAGACTGCTGCTGGTGGCGCTCACAAGCTTGGCCGAGGTCAGCGTCGGCGCGACCTGGCCTTGCCACACCAAGCGCAGGTAACGCGCCGATTGCCCCGGCAAGCTCACGTCATGCTGCTCGACCCGCTCGTCGGCAAACGACAGGCGCGCCACCTGGCCATCGCCCCAGGATTCCCAGTGCTGCAAGTCGTCACTGGCTTCAATGCTGAAACGCTGGAAGCCGTCCTGTTCGCGGCTCCAGTCCAGGCTCAGTTGCTGCAACGGCGCCTTGATCGCGCTGGCGTCCAGCACCCAGCCACGCAGTACTTGCTTGCCGGCCTTGGACGGGCGCACCTCGAGCAGCGTGCCTTCAGCAGTGGATTTCATCACCACGTCCGGCACGCTTTCGCGGGTGTCGGCGGCGTACAGCGGGAACCACTTCACATCGGCCACATTGCGGCTTTCGGTGCGTTGCGCGGATTGGCGCGACAACGCATACGCCTGAGGCTCACCGGCGGCATTGAACACGCGCACATCGCTCAGATCGGCCTGGCGCGCGCTCAATTGCACAGACAGCGGCAACTCCAGGCGATACCAAGGGCCGTTGCCACTCACCGCCAACGGCACCTGCGTGGTGAAGTCGGCGGGCGTTTCCTGCGCCCATACCGACAACGTCGTACACAAGCCCACCGCGATTACGCTCAACTTACCGATCAAGAGGATGCTCCTTCAGTTTCCAACACAGGCTCGGCACGCTTGGGCGGCAGTGGTGCAAAGTAGCCCACCACCAGCAACAGCCCGCCCACGCCGATAAACGACACAATCCGCGCCAGCCCGCCACGGTTACTCAGCTCGACAAAGAACAGCTTGGCGACCACCACTGCAATCAACGCCGCGCCGATCAACCACACTTCGCGACGATGGCGCAGGTGGCCGCCGATCATCAGGCCGAGGGCGATCAGGGTCCACACAATCGACAGGCCGGCCTGTACCAACATGGACGCCAGCAACGCATCCAGCTGGAACGGCACACCCGCCCAGTGGTGGGCGGTGCGCATCACCAAGGCGGTGAAGAAGGCAAACAGCGAAGCCCCCGCGACACCTTGGGCGACTAGCTCGGCACGCGGCCCGCGTTGCGGCGCAACGCTGCGCGACCACAGGTAAATACCCAGCAATGCGAACAGCAGGCCCAGGTCCAGCGGGTTAAGCAGCGGCACGTACGGCAGCGGTTCAGCGGTGCCGTCGCTGAAAATATTCGCCAGCCAGAACCAGCCGAGCATCAATACCGCCAGCGGCAACGCGGCCAGCACGCGGTATTCACGCGGATACGCCGACACCGGCCACGGCCAGCTGCGCGGCGCAGCCGCCAGCACCAGGTACAGGCTTGGCAGAATCGCCCAACCCAACCAGCGCCAGGCGTTGTATTCGCTCGACAGCAACAGCAGGCCGTAACGCAGCTCCAGCGCCAGCACGCCGATCAACATCCAGCAGCCGAGCACGTGGGCGATGCTCAATACGTTGCCCGGCACCCGCGCAGTCAAACGGCGCAGCGAGAGGAAATGCACAACGAACACCGCCAACCAAGCCAGCCAGCCGTACTGCGCCGCCGGGTGGTAGTAGTCATGGGCAGACACCAGCAACACCACACCCGCCGCCGGCATCAGCAAGGCGCACAGCATGCCCAGCGATGCCCAGCGCAAACGTTCGGCCAGCACTGCCCAGATCGCCACGCTAATCGCCGCGATACCGAGCAAAAATGGCCCCTGCAGCGCCTGCGGGATAAACCGCAACACTTCCCCGATCAGCGCCAGCGTCCACCAGGCCGCGCCCCATACCAGCAGCAGGTCGGACAGGCGTTGCAGCTTCAACACGGCAAACACCGGCGCATGCGGTTCACGCTGCAAGCGCCAGGCGCCCACCATCGCGGCCAGGCCCAGCACCATTGGCGTCCAGAAACCGCTGTGGGCAAAGGGGCGCAAGCCCTCGCTGCTCAACGGCCCGAGCAACTGCGGCACCGCCAACAGGAACGAAGCGCCGCCGATCAGTTGCAGCAGCAACCCAAATACGAAACTCGCGCGCTGCTGCAAGTACAGGCTCAGCCAGATAATCAACAAGCCACTCGCCGCCCATACGCCGCTGGCGCTTTCCCATGGCAGCACAAACAGCACCGCGAGGTTGATCAGCACCAAACCGGCGAGCAGCACCACCGACAGCCCGCGCAGCAGCCGCACATCGCTACGCACCAGGTCATCGCGCGCGGCCATCAGCATGCCGCCGACCAACGCCAGGCCGATCAGCGAGGCGGTCAATAAGCCGGTCCACCCGGCGCTGAATACCGCCGTCCCATCACCGCCCTGCAAGCGCAACAGGAACAACGCACCGCCAAGCAGTTGCACGCCGAAGGCGGTGAACAGGAAGGTGCGCGAGCCGATGCGCAGGCCGACAAACAGCGTCACAAGACCCGCGATTGCCCAACTGACGGCGGTGCCTTGGGTCAGCAGCAGCAACGGTGCAAGCAGGTACAAAAAGCTCAGGCCCAAGCTCGCCAGCACGGGCAGGCCTTTGCGCTCCCAGTGCGCCGCCTGTTCGGTCGATGCCTTGCGCAACTGATCGAAGCTGAACAGCAGCGCCGCACCCAGCAACAGCGCGCCCAGCGGTGCACCGTCGAGTAAGGTCAGTTCGCCTACGCGCAGTTCGCTGAGGAACGCCAGCGCCGAACCCAACTGCAACAACAGGCCAAATGCCCGCGCCAGCGGCCGCTGTTGGCGCAAGCCGAGCCAGAAGATCCCCGCGCCCTCCACCGCCCACGCCGCCGCCGTCCAGCGCGCATCAAGGCCCAGCGGAATCGCCAGGCTGGCAAAGATCACCCCCAGGGCCAGGCAGGTTTCCGCCAGCAGCAAGGCGCGACCGCCACTGAGCAACCGCGCCAGGCCCATGTAGATAAGCCCTAGGCCCAGCGCACTGAACGCGGCGGCAAATTCCAGGTGCTGCACCAGCGCGAACTGCAGGCCGAAGCCCACCAGCGGCGGCCCGAACAGCATGCTGCCATCGACATAATCGCCCTTGGCCGCCGACCAGCGCAGCAGCGCATGACGGTCTTCGGGGGCATCGCCCATCTCTTGCAACTTACGTCGGGCGAACAACAGGCCGATGGCCAAGTACATCAGGAAAAACAGGATCAGAAACGGCTCGGTGCTCCACAGCAGTTCCGGTGTGTACGAACGCAGGCCCCAGGCGAAACCGATGCCGAAGGTGCCGACAAACCCGATCAGGTTGAGCAAGCGCCAGGCCTTGAACCAGGCGATGGCGAGGATGCCGGCATTGAGCAACGCAAAATAGCTGAACAGCGCCACATGGTTACCGGCGCCGGTGGACGTAAGAATCGGCGCGGCAAACCCACCCAGCGCTGCCGCGCACGCAAGGCCAAGGGCGTCCTGAGTGATCGCCAGGATCGCCGAGAACACCGTGACCGCCACCAACAGGCCGAGCGCAGCGCTCGGGTCGATCAATGGGTGCAAGCGCATCGCGGCAAACACCGTCAGGTACAACACGGCAATCCCGGTGCCTTGCAGCATCAGGCCGTAATTGCTGTTGCGCAGCCGTAACCACCAACCCAGGCCCAGCAGGCCGATGGCGGCAGCGGCAACGCCGGCGTAACGCAGTTCGATCGGCACCACCACACCTTCGGTGGCATAGCGCAGCAAAAATGCCAGGCCGAGAAACAACAGCACCACGCCAACGCGCAGCACGGTGTTACCGCCAAACAACCAAGTGCGTGCGCCACTGATGGCGCGCTCGATCAGGTTGGGGCCACGGGGAATGGCAGGTTCTTTAGGTGTTGGCGTCGGCGCTGGGGCCCAGACGTCATCCGGCAGCGGCTGGCTGGTTTCGGCCACTGTGGCGACAGGCGCCAGTTCGGCGGGCAGTTCCCAAACAAGTTCGGGCTTTTCAACCACAGGTACGGGTTCTGGGAGAGGGGTTTCAACAATCACGCTGCTGGTCGGCGGGGGCACTTCCAACTGCCGCAGGCGCTCACCCAGCGCTATCAGCGCCTTCTGCGTGGTCTCCAACTGACGAGCTTGCTGGTCCGCTTGGGCGGACAGCCTCGACAGGCGAATCGCCTGGCCAATGCCCAAGCCCAATAGCGCACCGAAACCGGCATCAGTGAACGACTCATCGAGTGTCCAGCCGAGCACCAGGCCAATCAGCATGAAGATCCATTGCATAGTCGATATCCCTAAGCAGCCCGAGGCGGGCAAACCGGGGGCTAGTATATCGACGCAGCACTAATGTGGGAGCGGGCTTGCCCGCGATAGCGGTGTATCAGTCGACATATTTGCAAACTGACACTGCGCTATCGCGGGCAAGCCCGCCCCCACACTTGGATCAGCGGTGTTTAGTCGAGGGCTTTCCATATCTCGGTGGCGTATTCGCGGATCGTGCGATCCGAGCTGAACCACCCCATCCGCGCCGTATTGAGCACCGCCGAACGCCACCACGCCTTGGAGTCATGCCAATGCGCCTCGACCCGTGCCTGGGCATCCCAGTAGGAATCGAAGTCGGCACACACCAGGAAACGGTCGTAGTCGATCAGGCCATCGATCAAACCCACATAACGGCCCGGATCATCCGGCGAGAACACCCCGCCCCGGATCGCTTGCAGCACATCGTTGAGGCGATGGGAGGCGGCAATTTCCGGCCCGGCGTTGAATTCACCGGCGTGCTTGCGGGCTTCCACCTGCTGCGCACTGAGGCCGAAAATAAACATGTGATCGGCGCCCACGCGCTCGTGCATCTCCACGTTGGCGCCGTCCATGGTGCCGATGGTCAGCGCGCCGTTGAGGCCAAACTTCATGTTACTGGTGCCCGAGGCTTCGAAGCCCGCCGTGGAGATCTGCTCCGACAAATCTGCCGCCGGGATGATGCTTTCCGCCAGGCTGACGTTGTAGTTGGGCAGGAACACCACCTTGAGCAAGCCGCGCACGGTGGGGTCGTTGTTCACGGTGCGGGCGATGTCGTTGGTCAACTTGATGATCAACTTGGCCTGGTGATAACTCGCGGCGGCCTTGCCCGCGAAGATCTTCACCCGTGGCACCCAGTCAGTGCCCGGCTCGGCGCGTATCGCCTGGTACAGCGCCACGGTGTGCAGCAGGTTGAGCAACTGGCGTTTGTATTCGTGGATGCGTTTGACCTGCACGTCGAACATCGCCGCCGGGTTGACGGAGATGCCCAGGCGCTCGTGGATGATCTCGGCCAGCGCGCGCTTGCTGTGCAGGCGCTGATCGGCGAAGGCTTTGCGGAAAGACTGCTTCTCGGCGAAGGTTTCCAGCTCCGTCAGGCGGGTTTCCATGGTGTCGAGAATGTCCGGGCCCAGCGCTTCCACCAGCATCTCGGTGAGCTTGGGGTTGGCCTGGTACAGCCAGCGGCGGAAGGTGATGCCGTTGGTTTTGTTGTTGATGCGCTCCGGGTACAGCTTGTGCATTTCGGAGAACACCGTGCTGCGCATCAGCTGGGTGTGCAAGCCGGACACGCCGTTGACGCTGTGGGAGCCCAGGAACGCCAGGTTGCCCATGCGCACACGGCGGCCGTTGTCTTCTTCGATCAGCGACACGGCGCGCAGCACGTCAAAGTCGTGAATGCCTTTGGCGCGCAGCGAGTCGATGTGCTGGGCGTTGATCAGGTAGATGATCTGCATGTGCCGGGGCAGCATGCGTTCCATCAGGCCCACAGGCCAGGTTTCCAATGCCTCGGGTAGCAAGGTGTGGTTGGTGTAGGAAAGGGTTTCAACCGTCACATCCCACGCGGCTTCCCACGGAATGTCATGCAGGTCGACGAGTTGGCGCATCAGCTCAGCCACGGCAATCGAGGGGTGAGTGTCGTTGAGCTGGATGGCGGCGTGCTCGCCCAGGCTCAATACCGAGCCGTGCATGTTTTTGTGGCGGCGCAGCAAGTCTTGCAAGGAGGCGGCGACGAAGAAGTATTCCTGGCGCAGGCGCAGTTCCTGCCCCGCTTCGGTGCTGTCGGCCGGGTAAAGCACTCGCGAGATGCTTTCGGCGCGGGCGACTTCGGCGACGGCGCCCAAGTGGTCACCGGCGTTGAAACGTTCCAGGTGCAGGTCTTCCACGGCGCGTGCACGCCACAGGCGCAGGGTGTTGACGCTGGCGCCACGCCAGCCGACGACTGGGGTGTCATAAGCAACCGCGCGCACGGTTTCACTGGGCGTCCACACTTGGATCAGCTTGCCGGAGGCGTCCGGCAGGGTTTCGACGCTACCGCCAAAGCCGATCGGGTAAATCACTTCGGCCCGCTCGAATTCCCATGGGTTACCAAAGTCCAGCCAGCGCTCGGTCTGTTCCTGCTGCCAGCCATCAACAATCGCCTGGCGGAACAGGCCGTGCTCATAACGAATGCCATACCCGTGGCCGGCAATGCCCAGGGTCGACATGCTTTCCATAAAGCATGCCGCCAAGCGGCCCAGGCCACCGTTGCCGAGCGCCGCGTCGGGCTCCAGCAGGCGGATGCGCTCCAGGTCGACTCCCAGTTCGGAGAGTGCTTCGCGCGCGATCTCCAGCACGCCAAGGTTGCTCAGGCTGTCGTAGAGCAAACGACCGATCAGGAATTCGAGAGAGAGGTAATAAACCCGCTTCTGGCCTTTGCGGTAAATACGCCGTGTATGGTCCATCCAATGGTCGACCATCTGGTCGCGCGCGGCCAGGGCAATGGCTTCAAACCAGTCGTGGTCGAAGGCGTGGTCGGGGTCTTTGCCCACCGCGTAGGTGAGTTTGGTCAAGACAGCATCGCGGAATGCGGCTACCTCTGCTTCTCGTGCAAGCGGTTCCTGAGACATCGGTGCGACCTCGGGCGAGATTGAAGGAGTTGCTAGAGCCTAGTCGGTCTGACAGACGGCGGACGTGCTGGTTCGGCAGTTTTTTAACTCATTCACCTTTGCGGGAAATTGATGCAGGGGTCGTGCCCGAACGGCGCTTGAGCAGCCTTCGGGCTGAAAACCGCAAAATATTGTTCAAAAAATCATCAATCCCGGTATTATCGCGCGCCCGGATATAGCCCCACCTTGGAACCCTGATGAAGCCTCAACTGATCGCCGCCGCGGAACTCGACCGTCTCGAGACCTGGCAGAAATATTCCGCCCACATGTGCGGTGGCTGCGTGTCCAGCTGCTGCACGCTGCCGGTTGAGGTGAAGATCAAGGACCTGATCCGCATTGGCATCGTTGACGAGTTCGAACGCGGCGACCCGCCGAAGAACATCGCCAAGCGTTTGCAGAAGGAAGGCATCGTCGAGCGCTACAACTCCAAATCCGAAATTTTTACCCTGCAGCGCATGAGCAACAACGATTGCCTGTACCTGGATCGTAAGACGCGCTTCTGCACTATTTATGACAAGCGCCCGGATACCTGCCGCAACCACCCGAAAATCGGCCCGCGGCCTGGGTATTGCGCGTATAAGCCGAAGGAAGTGGTGCGCGAGACTAAGTTCAAGACCCTCGACAAGTTCTGATCATCGTTCCCACGCTCTGCGTGGGAACGCCTCTTGGGACGCTCCACGGCCCGCCTTTAAGAGCGGACGCGGAGCGTCCAGAGCTAAATTCCCACGCAGAGCGTGGGAACGATCAGGCATAAAAAAACGCCCCCGGCCTTTCGACCGGGGGCGTTTTTCATTCAGCCTGAGTTAACTCAGTTCTTGGCTTTCTTGGCAGCGCGGGTACGCTCGCCTTCGTCCAGGATCTTCTTACGCAGGCGGATCGACTTAGGCGTAACTTCGCACAGCTCGTCGTCCTGGATGAATTCCAGAGCCTGTTCCAGGGTGAAGCGAACAGGTGGAACCAGAGCGATGGTTTCGTCTTTACCCGAAGCACGCATGTTGTCGAGCTTCTTGCCTTTGGTTGGGTTGACGCCCATGTCGTTGTCACGGCTGTTCAGACCAACGATCTGACCGTTGTAGATCTCTTGACCGTGTTCAACGAACAGCTTGCCACGCGCCTGGAGAGTTTCCAGGGAGTAGGTCAGCGCCTTGCCGGTTTCTACCGATACCAGAACACCGTTCTGACGGCCGGACATGTCGCCGGACTTCATGGTGTCGTAGCGATCGAAGATCGAGGTCAGGATGCCAGCACCGTTGGTCAGGGTCAGGAACTGGTTACGGAAACCGATCAGACCACGAGCAGGGATGTTGTATTCCAGACGCACACGGCCTTTGCCATCCGGCACCATGTTGGTCAGGTCGCCGCGACGCAGGCCCATCTCTTCCATGACTTTGCCCTGGGATTCTTCCGGGGTGTCGATGGTCACGTCTTCAAACGGTTCCTGCTTCACGCCGTCAACCTGACGGATGATCACTTCCGGACGACCAACGCCCATTTCGAAGCCTTCGCGACGCATGGTCTCGATCAGTACCGAGAGGTGCAGCTCACCACGGCCGGAAACCTTGAACTTGTCAGCCGAGTCGCCTTCTTCAACGCGCAGTGCAACGTTGTACAGCAGCTCTTTGTCCAGACGTTCCTTGATGTTACGGGAAGTCACGAACTTGCCTTCTTTACCGCAGAAAGGCGAGTCGTTTACCTGGAAGGTCATGGAAACGGTTGGCTCGTCAACGGTCAGAGGCTTCATCGCCTCGACAGTGTCCGGCTGGCACAGGGTGTCGGAGATGAACAGCGAGTCCATACCGCTGACGCACACGATGTCGCCTGCGAAAGCTTCTTCAACGTCGATACGGTGCAGACCGTGGTGACCCATCAGCTTCAGGATACGACCGTTACGCTTCTTACCGTCGGCACCGATAGCAACAACCGGAGTGTTCGGCTTGACGCTACCACGAGCGATACGGCCAACGCCGATAACACCCAGGAAGCTGTTGTAGTCCAGTGCCGAGATTTGCATCTGGAACGGGCCTTCACGGTCAACCTTCGGCGGTGGAACGTGGTCAACGATCGCCTGGTACAGCGGGGTCATGTCTTCCGCCATGGCGGTGTGTTCCAGACCGGCAATACCGTTCAGGGCAGAGGCGTAGATCACTTGGAAATCAAGCTGCTCTTCGGTTGCACCCAGGTTGTCGAACAGGTCGAAAATCTGGTCCAGAACCCAGTCCGGACGCGCGCCTGGACGGTCAACCTTGTTGATGCACACGATCGGACGCAGGCCGGCTTCGAAAGCCTTCTTGGTCACGAAACGGGTTTGCGGCATAGGGCCGTCTTGGGCATCAACCAGCAGCAGAACGGAGTCAACCATCGACATTACACGTTCAACTTCACCGCCGAAGTCGGCGTGGCCCGGGGTGTCCACGATGTTGATGTGGTAGCCGTTCCAGTTGATAGCGGTGTTTTTAGCCAGGATGGTAATACCGCGCTCTTTTTCCTGGTCGTTGGAGTCCATCACGCGCTCGTCGTTGAGCTCGTTGCGCTCCAGGGTGCCGGATTGACGCAGGAGTTTGTCTACCAGGGTGGTTTTACCATGGTCAACGTGAGCAATGATGGCGATGTTACGTAGATTTTCGATCACTTGTGTATCTCGATCAGAGGATTCGGTGTGCTGACAGGTCGTGGCAGCGATTAACAGTAGAGTCAGGCCTTGCCGTTACAGCTTGACGGCAGAGTCGGGGGGCCGGTGACGCAGGCCACAGGCAAACAGCCCCGGGCTCTTAGCTCGGTCGATAAACGCGCACATTGGCATGCCCCTCACTGAGCAAATGGTGGGCATGCAGGCGACTCATCACGCCTTTGTCGCAATACAGCAGGTACTGACGGCTGTTATCCAGTTCCTTGAAACGCGCGTTCAATGCGTAGAACGGCAGCGCTTGCACGTCGATGCCAGTGATTTCCAGCGGCTCATCTTCCGCGGCATCCGGGTGACGGATGTCGACGACAATCTGGCCGGCCAGGGCTTCGCTGACTTCTTCGATTTGCACGTCTTGGCCCAGTTCGTCGATTACGCGATCGATCGGGACCATTTTGGCGTTCTCGAGCGCACGCTCCAGAATCGCCATGTCGAACTGTTGTTCTTCGTACTCCACGCGGTTGCGCTTGGCGTGGGTCTTGGGGTTCACCGAGATGACCCCGCAATATTCAGGCATGTGCTTGGCGAAATCCGCCGTGCCGATTTCTTCGGCCAGGTCGATGATGTCCTGCTTGTGACTGGCAATCAGCGGGCGCAGCACCAGCTTTTCGGTCACGCAGTCAATCAGCGACAGGTTCGGCAGCGTCTGGCTGGAAACCTGGGAGATCGCTTCGCCGGTCACCAGCGCGTCGATCTGCAACTGATCGGCGATTCGGGACGCAGCGCGCAACATCATACGCTTCAATACTACGCCCATATGACTGTTATCGACTTTGCCGAGAATTTCGCCCAGCACTTCCTCGAACGGCACGCTTACGAATAGCACGCGCTGGGAGCTGCCGTACTTCTTCCAGATAAAATGCGCGACTTCCATCACGCCCAATTCGTGTGCACGCCCGCCCAGATTAAAGAAGCAGAAGTGGCTCATCAGGCCGCGGCGCATGATCTGGTAGGCCGCCACTGTGGAATCGAAACCGCCGGACATCAGTACCAGGGTCTGTTCCAGGGCGCCCAACGGGTAGCCGCCAATGCTGTTGTGCTGGCTGTGGATCACAAACAACCGTTGGTCGCGAATTTCCATGCGCACTTCAATTTGCGGCGCTTTCAGGGAAATTCCGGCGGCGCCGCACTCGCGACGCAGCTTGCTGCCGACGTATTTCTCGACGTCCATGGAGGTGAAGGTGTGCTTGCCGGCGCGCTTGCAGCGCACCGAAAAAATCTTGCCTTCTAACTCTGTGCCGAAATGCAGTTTGCACTTTTCGGTGATGTCGTCGAAGTCGCCCAGCGGGTACTCATCCACCTGCAGGAAATGCGCGATGCCCGGCATGCAGCTCAGGCGCTCGGTCATGTCCTTCAAGGCTTTGGCGTCGGTGACACGGGTTTCCAGCTCGAGGTTGTCCCACACGCCGTTCACCACCACAGCCGGGTCCAAGTCACGGAGCACGGCACGGATGTTCTTGGCCAACTGACGGATGAAACGCATCCGTACCGGTCGGCTTTTGATGGTGATCTCGGGGAACACTTTAACGATTAATTTCATGGAAACAGCGCGCGCCGGGCCTGCTGAAAAAGGGGGGCGCGGATTATAGCGGAAATCGCTCAAGGTTTAACCAGTTAATATGCATTGACGATACCGCGCACCAAAACGGGTCATTTGCGCAAATTAACGCTACATTGCAGTGCGTTAATTATTCCGCTTCAGCGGATTGCACCGTTATAGGGGCCATTTTGAGGCAAAAAGGCCATGTTGGCGCACTGGCATGCAATTTGCTCTCTTGTGAGGCAGGTTGCCTTGGTCGAGTATTCGCGCCGGCATCACCCACATTCTAAGGGCTAACTCCACTACCCCAGCCCGAAGCCACCCGGAGGACACCATGTCGAAGTCGGTTCAACTCATCAAAGATCATGACGTTAAATGGATTGATCTGCGCTTCACGGACACTAAAGGTACTCAGCACCACGTGACCATGCCGGCTCGCGACGCGCTGGATGATGCTTTCTTCGAAGAAGGCAAAATGTTCGACGGTTCCTCCATTGCTGGCTGGAAAGGCATCGAAGCTTCCGACATGATCCTGATGCCGGACGACAGCACTGCCGTTCTCGACCCGTTCACCGAAGACCCAACCCTGATCATCGTCTGCGACGTGATCGAGCCTTCGACCATGCAAGGCTACGACCGCGACCCACGTGCGATCGCCAAGCGTGCCGAGGAATACCTGAAGTCGACCGGTATCGGCGACACCGTATTCGTTGGCCCAGAGCCAGAATTCTTCATCTTTGATTCGGTCAAGTTCAAGTCCGACATCTCCGGCTCCATGTTCAAGATCTTCTCTGAACAAGGTTCGTGGATGTCCGACCAGGACATCGAAGGCGGCAACAAAGGCCACCGTCCAGGTATCAAAGGTGGCTACTTCCCAGTTCCGCCATTCGACCACGACCACGAAATCCGTACCTCCATGTGCAACGCCATGGAAGAAATGGGCTTGGTCATCGAAGTTCACCACCACGAAGTGGCGACTGCCGGCCAGAACGAAATCGGTGTGAAGTTCAACACCCTGGTGGCCAAGGCTGACGAAGTTCAGACCCTGAAGTACTGCGTACACAACGTGGCTGATGCCTACGGCCGTACCGCTACCTTCATGCCTAAGCCGCTGTATGGCGATAACGGTTCGGGTATGCACGTTCACCTGTCCATCGCCAAAGATGGCAAGAACACCTTCGCTGGCGAAGGTTATGCCGGCCTGTCCGACACCGCCCTGTACTTCATCGGCGGTATCATCAAGCACGGTAAGGCCCTGAACGGCTTCACCAACCCGTCGACCAACTCCTACAAGCGTCTGGTCCCAGGTTTCGAAGCGCCGGTAATGCTGGCCTACTCGGCTCGCAACCGTTCCGCCTCGATCCGTATTCCTTACGTGTCCAGCCCACGCGCTCGCCGTATCGAAGCGCGCTTCCCGGACCCAGCAGCTAACCCGTACTTGGCTTTCGCTGCCCTGGTCATGGCTGGCCTGGACGGTATCCAGAACAAGATCCACCCAGGCGACGCCGCCGACAAAAACTTGTACGACCTGCCGCCTGAAGAGGCCAAAGAGATCCCACAAGTGTGCGGCAGCCTGAAAGAAGCCCTGGAAGAGCTGGACAAGGGCCGTGCGTTCCTGACCAAAGGCGGCGTATTCAGCGACGACTTCATCGATGCCTACATCGAGCTGAAAAGCGAAGAAGAAATCAAAGTACGCACCTTCGTACACCCACTGGAATACGAGCTGTACTACAGCTGCTGATCCGGTAGCGCTGCTTAACGTGGCGTGATGAAAAAAGACCTCCTTCGGGAGGTCTTTTTTTTTGCCTGGGGTTCAGCAGGCCGGGGCGTGGCGGTCGAGCATCTTGGCAATCATCAAGGTACCCAAGGCACTGAGCTGGTGAATCGCCAGAACCGTATCGCGGTGTTTGCCTTCCAGCGCCTCGGACAAATCAAGCAACAAGGTGCTGACCGAGGAGAAGGCTTCAAAGCTGTTGACCAGCAGGGACTCGTCGTCGCTACCGGGATCGATGGTGAAGACGGATGGAGGTGGATTTGGGGTTGGTTTGAACATTTTCTACATTCCTCAATGAGGCCGCCTTCGCTTCGCTACTAAACGAAAGGGTGGCGGCTGTGCGCAGGTTAGTAGACCGGTGAATGTAGAAGCCCGGCGCATCCGAGGATGCCCTGCGCACAGCCACCATCAAGCACAGATTTGGGAAATCTGATTGATGGAGAATGCACGACCTACAATTCGAATCCAGGCTACTAAACCTGATCGCTGATGAGCAGCGACCGAGCAACCTTAAAGACGACAAGCCAGCCGTACAAGCCGGCGGATTCTGGCTCACCTGTAGGCAAGCACGCAAGTTAAGGTAGCCTCTGACTGACACCGCCCCCAACCTGCAAACCCAATCAACATGTGGGCGCTGGCTTGCCTGCGATAGCATCAGCTGGGTATACCTGCTGTACCGAGTTGCCCGCATCGCAGGCAAGCCAGCTCCCACAGGAGATCTGCTTTGAAACATCGACTTGTGTTCGCTTTGTTATTTATCAGCGCCAGTGCGAGCGCCGCGCCGCCCACCCTGGAGCCTCTGCTCAACAGCATCGCCGAGCGCCTGGAGATCGCCGACCAGGTTGCCCTGAGCAAATGGGACAGCCACAAGCCCGTAGAGGACAAGAAGCGCGAACAGGAAGTGATCGCCAGCGTCGTCGCCCAGGCGCCTACTTACAAACTGGACCCCGCCGCCGCCGAGCAATTTTTCTCGGCGCAGATCGAAGCCAATAAGTTGGTGCAATACACCCATCTATCCGACTGGCAGTTCCAAGGCAAAGCGCCCGACAACCCGCGCCCGGACCTGGTGAAGCAGATTCGTCCGCAGCTGGATCAACTGCAAAAACGCCTGCTCCAGCAGCTTGCGGACTTCACCCCACAGCGCACCGACCCACAGTGCCCGCAATGGTTGACGCAAGCCGTCCATGAGCCACAGAACGAACCAATGCGCCAACTGGCGATGATCCGCGCCACCGCTGAGCTGTGCATCTACAAAGGTTAAAGACTGCAAACCCAATCAGAACTGTGGGAGCTGGCTTGCCTGCGATAGCGTCGGCACATTCAATATTGCTATCGCAGGCAAGCCAGCTCCCACATTGACCTAGATACTCATGCCAATTCATCGCCAGCCCTCACTTCCTGAACAGGTTTCACAAAACCGCACTATATTGGTGCGATAGCCTGCACGCTTCCCATCTGCCCAGCCCATTTTGGTTCGATTCTTCCCGAACAAGCTGGCAGAACGCCACAGTTTCGCGCCTTAAACCCCTATTTCAGGGGTTTAACGCTTCTTTTCGGAGCCTTGGTTTGGTTTTTGCATTTTCCTTGTATCAGCGTGTGCCTCAAGCCCGCGCCTTGCTCCAAAAGAGGTCCTGATGACCATCAGCGATGCACTGCACCGTTTGTTACTCGACAACCTGACCACCGCGACCATTCTGCTCAATGACGACCTGCGTCTTGAGTACATGAACCCGGCGGCGGAGATGCTCCTGGCCATCAGCGGCCAGCGCAGCCATGGGCAGTTCATCAGCGAATTGTTCACCGAGTCGGCCGAAGCCTTGAGTTCTTTGCGCCAGGCGGTGGAGCAGGCACACCCGTTCACCAAGCGCGAAGCGATGCTCACCGCCCTCACCGGCCAGACGCTGACGGTCGACTACGCCGTGACCCCGATCCTGAGCAACGGCACCACCCTGCTGCTGCTCGAAGTGCACCCACGTGACCGCCTGCTGCGCATCACCAAGGAAGAAGCGCAGCTGTCCAAGCAGGAAACCAGCAAGATGCTGGTGCGCGGCCTGGCCCACGAGATCAAGAACCCGTTGGGCGGGATTCGCGGCGCCGCGCAACTGCTGGCCCGCGAACTGCCGGAGGAGCACCTCAAGGACTACACCAACGTCATCATCGAGGAGGCCGACCGCTTGCGTAACCTGGTGGACCGCATGCTCGGCTCCAACAAGTTGCCATCGCTGGCGATGACCAACGTGCACGAGGTGCTGGAGCGCGTCTGCCAACTGGTCGAGGCCGAAAGCCAAGGCTGCATCACCCTGGTGCGCGACTACGACCCAAGCATTCCCGACGTGTTGATCGACCGCGAACAGATGATCCAGGCGGTGCTCAATATCGTGCGCAACGCCATGCAGGCCATCAGCAGCCAGAACGAGCTGCGCCTGGGCCGCATCAGCCTGCGCACCCGCGCCCTGCGCCAGTTCACCATCGGCCATGTGCGCCATCGCCTGGTGACCAAAGTCGAGATCATCGACAACGGCCCGGGCATTCCTGCGGAACTGCAGGAAACCATTTTCTTTCCCATGGTCAGCGGCCGCCCGGACGGTACCGGGCTGGGCCTGGCCATTACTCAGAACATCATCAGCCAGCACCAGGGCTTGATCGAATGTGAAAGCCATCCCGGCCACACCACGTTCTCGATCTTTCTGCCTCTGGAACAAGGAGCCCCATCGACATGAGCCGTAGTGAAACTGTCTGGATCGTCGATGACGACCGTTCTATCCGCTGGGTCCTCGAGAAAGCCTTGCAACAGGAAGGCATGACCACCCAGAGCTTCGACAGCGCCGACGGCGTGATGAGCCGCCTGGCGCGCCAGCAGCCGGACGTGATCATCTCCGACATCCGCATGCCCGGCGCCAGTGGCCTGGACTTGCTCGCGCGCATCCGTGAGCAGCACCCGCGCCTGCCGGTGATCATCATGACCGCGCACTCGGACCTGGACAGCGCTGTCGCGTCCTATCAAGGCGGCGCCTTTGAATACCTGCCCAAGCCGTTCGACGTGGATGAGGCGGTGGCGCTGGTCAAGCGCGCCAACCAGCACGCCCAGGAACAACAGAACCAGCAAGCCCCACCCGCCCTGACCCGCACCACGGAAATCATCGGCGAAGCGCCGGCGATGCAGGAAGTGTTTCGCGCCATCGGGCGCTTGAGCCACTCCAACATCACCGTGCTGATCAACGGCGAGTCGGGCACCGGTAAAGAGCTGGTGGCGCATGCACTGCACCGCCACAGCCCACGGGCGGCCTCGCCGTTTATCGCGCTGAACATGGCGGCGATTCCCAAGGATTTGATGGAATCCGAGCTGTTCGGCCATGAGAAAGGCGCCTTCACCGGTGCCGCCAACCTGCGTCGCGGCCGCTTTGAACAGGCCGACGGCGGTACGCTGTTCCTGGATGAGATCGGCGACATGCCGGCCGACACCCAGACCCGCTTGCTGCGCGTATTGGCCGACGGCGAGTTCTATCGCGTTGGCGGGCACACGCCGGTCAAGGTCGACGTGCGCATCATCGCGGCGACCCACCAGAACCTCGAAACCTTGGTGCACGCGGGCAAATTCCGTGAAGACTTGTTCCACCGTCTGAACGTGATCCGTATCCATATCCCACGCATGTCGGACCGTCGCGAAGACATCCCGACCCTGGCCCGCCACTTCCTCAGCCGCGCCGCGCAGGAGCTGGCCGTCGAGCCGAAGCTGCTGAAAAGCGAGACTGAGGAATACCTCAAGAACCTGCCATGGCCAGGTAACGTGCGCCAGCTGGAGAACACCTGCCGCTGGATCACCGTGATGGCTTCGGGTCGCGAAGTGCATATCAGCGACCTGCCGCCGGAGCTGCTCAGCCTGCCGCAGGACTCAGCCCCTGTGACCAACTGGGAACAGGCGCTGCGCCAATGGGCAGATCAGGCCTTGGCGCGTGGCCAGTCGAACCTGCTCGACAGCGCCGTGCCGGCGTTCGAGCGAATCATGATCGAAACCGCCTTGAAGCACACCGCCGGCCGCCGCCGCGACGCCGCCGTGCTGCTGGGCTGGGGCCGTAATACCCTGACGCGCAAGATCAAGGAGCTGGGGATGAAGGTGGATGGCGGGGATGAAGATGAGGGTGATGAGGGCTGACTGATCGTTCCCACGCTCTGCGTGGGAATGCCTCCCCGGACGCTCCGCGTCCAGGCCTCACTGCAACTTGAGGTCTGTGCACTGGTGACGCGGAGCGTCACACGATGCATTCCCACGCGGAGCGTGGGAACGATCAGATCAGATGCAGTGCACCGCTTCAATGCACCATGAACCGGCATCGGGCATGGATCCAACGCTTGAAACATCAGCCACGCTGAAAAAACCTTGAACAGCAAAAACACCAAAGCCCCGTATTCCGGGGCTTTGCGCTTTATGGCGTGATTTTTTGGCACAAATTACAAACTCTGGCACGCGCCCTGCAATAACCCTTGTACTACCCAGTTTCGGGGACCTTGGTACAGGCAGGCCGAGAATCCCCTCTTTACACCTGGGGTGCTTGATGCGGATCGCGTCGTGCCCCACACCCGTTTCGGGAACCTCGGTACAGGCAGGCCGGGGATTCCCTCTTTTATTGCTCTTGGAGATGGATCTCAAGCCGCCAGCGGCCATCGGCCTTCTCTCCCTTCCATTCCCCGCGCAACGGCCGAGCCGCCACCAGGTTGAGCAGCAAGCCGCTATCGGTCTTGCGGATGCGCCAGTTCACGTCCTTGTCATTGACCTTGAGTTGCCCATTGGCCACCTTGCCCTGCGCGTCGAACAGCAGCGCCACGGTGCCATCCACCTGCTCGCCGTGCAGCTTGGGCTCGCTGTTGAACCACACCACCACGCCGTCCTTTGCCAGCTCTACCTGTTGCAATTCGACCGGCTCCGGGGTGGTCAGGCGGCCAATCATCAGGCCGATCATCAAACCGACAATCACCATTGAGCCCAAGACCCTGGGCAATAGCTTCGGCCTTGGGTCGTCTTCAGGGGTAGAATGCAGCGCATCTTTGCCTTCGGAGCCGTGCATGTTTCACGTCATCCTTTTTCAACCAGAAATTCCGCCGAATACCGGCAACGTTATCAGGCTGTGCGCCAACAGTGGCTGCCACCTGCATTTGATTGAGCCGCTGGGCTTCGACATGGACGACAAGCGCCTGCGCCGCGCCGGGCTGGACTACCACGAGTACGCCACGCTCAAGCGCCACGCCGATCTGGCCAGTTGCCTGGAAAGCCTGGGCCACCCACGGCTGTTCGCGTTTACCACCAAGGGCTCGCGGCCGTTTCATGATGCCAGCTTTGCCGAAGGCGACGCCTTCCTGTTCGGCCCGGAAAGCCGTGGCCTGCCGGCCGAGGTGCTCGACGCACTGCCCGACGGCCATCGCCTGCGCTTGCCGATGCGCGAGGGTTGCCGCAGCTTGAACCTGTCGAACACCGTGGCCGTCGCGGTCTACGAAGGCTGGCGCCAGCTCGGCTTCAAGTAACACGTAAAAACAAATGTGGGAGCGGGCTTGTGTGGGAGCCGGGCTTGCCCGCGATGCAGGCACCTCGGTGTGTCAGTCACACCGGGGTGATGCTATCGCAGGCAAGCCAGCTCCCACACAAGCCCGCTCCCACATTTTTACCGCGTCGACTTACTGAACGGTCGACGAACCTTCCTGTTGCATGCGCTGCAGCTCTTGCGCGTACAAGGCATCGAAGTTCACCGGAGCCAGCATCAGCGCAGGGAACGAGCCACGGGTGACCAGGCTGTCCAGGGTCTCACGGGCATACGGGAACAGGATGTTCGGGCAGAACGCGCCCAGGGTGTGGCTCATGGACGCTTCGTCCAGGCCCTGGATCAGGAAGATACCGGCCTGTTGCACTTCAGCGATGAAGGCGACTTCTTCGCCATTCTTGACGGTGACCGACAGGGTCAGCACGACTTCGTGGAAGTCACCTTCCAGTGCCTTTTGACGGGTGTTCAGGTCCAGCGCAACGCTTGGAGTCCATTCCTGACGGAAGATGGCCGGGCTTTTCGGCGCTTCGAACGACAGGTCACGCACGTAGATCCGCTGCAGCGAGAATTGTGGGCCTTGGGTTTCTGCTGCTTCAGTATTCTGTTGGTCAGTCATCACAGATCCTTCTTGATCTTGGGGTCTTTTAGGGTTTAGGAGTCAGACGAGCAGCAGCGCATCGAGTTTACCGGCGCGCTCCAGGGCGAACAGGTCATCGCAACCACCGACATGCTTGTCGCCGATCCAGATCTGCGGCACGGACGTGCGCCCCGCCTTCTGGGTCATTTCGGCGCGCACCTGGGGTTTGCCGTCGACCTTGATCTCTTCGAAGGCAACGCCCTTTTTCTCAAGCAGGGCCTTGGCCCGCATGCAGTAAGGGCACCAATCGCTGGAGTAAACGACAACCTGACTCATGTCACTTCACCAACGGCAGGTTATCGGCCTTCCAACTGCCGATACCGCCGGACAGTTTGGCGGCGGTGAAACCAGCCTTGAGCATCTCGCGGGCGTGGGTCCCGGCGTGCTGGCCTTGGGCGTCGACCAGAATAATGGTCTTGCCTTTGTATTTTTCCAGCTCGACCAGGCGTGCGATGAGCTTGTCCTGTGGAATGTTCAGGGCGCCGACGATATGGCCGGCGGCAAAATCCTTGACCGGGCGAATATCCACGACAACGGCCTCATCCTTGTTGACCAGCGCGGTCAGCTCCGACGTGCTCAGGCTGCGGCCACCGCGGCTCATTTCATGAGCGATCAGCAGCGCCAGCAGGATGACGAAGGCACCCGCGAGCAGGTAGTGGGCAGTGGCAAATGCAATCAGGTGATCAACCATCAAGGAGGTTCCAGGGCGTTAAAATGGCGGTAAGTATACACAGCCGTCAGGGGGGGCCAACCCCCGTAAAGCGGTGACGTGGTCGGAACTTCGCTTTAGACTGCTACTCCCTTTTAGATTGCCTTCCTTTATTACCGCCGCGAGAGGATCTATGACTACTACGCCTAAACCTTTGGTCCTGATAATTCTCGATGGCTTCGGACACAGTGAAAGCCACCACGACAACGCCGTGTACTCGGCCAAGAAGCCGGTACTCGACCGCCTCACCGCCACCGTACCCAACGGTTTGATCTCAGGTTCGGGCATGGATGTAGGCCTGCCGGACGGCCAGATGGGCAACTCGGAAGTCGGCCACATGAACCTCGGCGCCGGACGAGTGGTATACCAAGACTTCACACGCGTGACCAAATCGATCCGCGACGGCGAGTTCTTCGAGAACCCGACCATCTGCGCGGCGGTGGATAAAGCAGTCGCAGCCGGCAAGGCCGTGCACTTCATGGGCCTGTTGTCCGACGGCGGCGTGCACAGCCACCAGGACCACCTGGTCGCCATGGCCGAGCTGGCGTTCAAGCGCGGCGCCGACAAGATCTACCTGCACGCCTTCCTCGACGGCCGCGACACCCCGCCAAAAAGCGCGCAGTCGTCCATCGAGCTGCTCGACGCCACCTTCGCCGCCCTCGGCAAGGGCCGCATCGCCAGCCTGGTCGGCCGTTACTTCGCCATGGACCGTGACAACCGCTGGGACCGCGTGGCCCAGGCCTACAACCTGATCGTCGACGGCCAGGCCGAATTCAACGCCGCCACCGCACAGGAAGGCCTGGAGGCCGCCTATGCGCGTGGCGAGAGCGATGAATTCGTCAAAGCCACTACCCTCGGCGAGCCGGTGAAAGTCGAAGACGGCGACGCCGTGGTGTTCATGAACTTCCGCGCCGACCGTGCCCGTGAGCTGAGCCACGTGTTCGTCGATACCGGTTTCAAAGATTTTGAGCGCGCACGCCAACCGAAAGTCGAGTTCGTGATGCTCACCCAATACGCCGCCAACATTCCGGCCCCCTCGGCGTTTGCCCCGGGCAGCCTGGAAAACGTGTTGGGCGACTACCTGGCGAAAAACGGCAAGACCCAGTTGCGCATCGCCGAAACCGAAAAATACGCCCACGTGACCTTCTTCTTCTCCGGCGGGCGTGAAGAACCGTTCCCGGGCGAAGAACGCATCCTGATCCCGTCGCCAAAAGTCGCCACCTACGACCTGCAGCCGGAAATGAGCGCACCCGAAGTCACCGACAAGATCGTCGATGCCATCGACAATCAGCGTTACGACGTGATCGTGGTCAACTACGCCAACGGCGACATGGTGGGCCACAGCGGTAACCTGGAAGCGGCCGTAAAAGCCGTGGAATGCCTGGACCTGTGCGTCGGCCGCATCGTCGACGCCCTGGAGAAAGTCGGCGGCGAAGCGCTGATCACCGCTGACCACGGCAACTGCGAGCAGATGTCCGACGAATCCACCGGGCAAGCCCACACCGCCCACACCACCGAGCCGGTGCCGTTCATCTATGTCGGCAAGCGCGACCTGAAAGTGCGTGAAGGCGGCGTGCTGGCGGATGTGGCGCCGACCATGCTGAAGCTGATGGGGTTGGAGAAGCCGAAAGAGATGACCGGGACTTCGATTCTGGTTTGACCCTGAGAAGCACCGCAAGCCCCTGTGGGAGCTGGCTTGCCTGCGATAGCATCAACTCGGTATCTCTGAAGCACCGAGGTGTCCGCATCGCAGGCAAGCCAGCACCCACAGGGTTGGAAGGTGCTTTTGAGGATATCTTTTTGCCACACCAACGCCACTCGGCACCTATCTTGCCCGCAAGCCCCAATTGGGCGTTTTTTTTGCGGCGCTTGGCGGGCATACTAGGCTGTCCCTTTCCCTGGTGTCGCCCGCCTCTATGCTTCGCGCCTTGATTACCCTCGCTCTTGTCTGCCTGCTCCAACCGGCGTTTGCCGATGAGCGCGCACAAACCCAACAACAGTTGGACGCTACGCGTCAGGACATTACTGAGCTGAAAAAACTGCTCGGCAAGCTCCAGGAAGAAAAATCCGGGGTGCAGAAAGACCTGCGCGGCACGGAAACCGAGATGGGCAAGCTCGAGAAGCAGGTCCAGGAGCTGCAAAAAGAATTAAAGAAGAGCGAGTCGGAACTGGAGCGACTCGACGCTGAGAAAAAAAAACTCCAGAGCGCACGCGTTGAACAGCAACGCCTGATCGCGATCCAGGCCCGCGCCGCCTACCAGAGCGGCCGCCAGGAATACCTCAAGCTGCTGCTTAACCAGCAGAACCCAGAAAAATTCGCGCGTACCCTCACCTATTACGACTACCTGAGCAAGGCACGCCTGGCGCAACTTAAGGGTTTTAACGAAACCCTGCGCCAATTGGCCAATGTCGAACAGGAAATTGCCGACCAGCAATCCCAGCTGCTCGACCAGAAAAGCGCCCTCGACACCCAGCGCGACCAACTGGACAAGGTACGTAAGGAGCGCCAGCTGGCACTGGCCAAGCTCAATAACGATGTAAAAGCCCGCGACGCCAAGCTCCAAGCACGCGAGCAGGACCAGGCCGACCTCGGCAAAGTGCTCAAAACCATCGAAGAAACCCTGGCCCGCCAGGCACGTGAGGCTGAAGAAGCGCGCCAGAAAGCGCTGATCGCCCAGCAGGAAGCGGAAAAAAAGCGCCAGCGTGAGGCCGAACTGGCAGCGACCACCGACGCACCGGCGCCCCGTAAACCGCCGCGCGCAGCCCCTGGGCCACTGGTTTCCAGCGCCGGCGAGAACTTCGGCGGCCCTTTTGCATCAGCGCGCGGCAAACTTCCATGGCCCGTTGATGGTCGACTACTGGCACGCTTCGGTGAAACCCGTGGCGATGACACCCGCGCCAAGTGGGATGGCGTCATGATCAGCGCCGGCGCCGGCAGCCAGGTGCATGCCGTGCATGGTGGCCGTGTGGTGTTTGCCGATTGGCTGCGGGGCGCGGGTTTGTTGGTGATTCTTGACCACGGTAATGGCTATTTGAGCCTTTACGGCCACAATCAGACTTTACTCAAGTCGGCAGGTGATGTTGTAAAAGCCGGCGAATCCATCTCCACTGTCGGTAACAGTGGTGGGCAGGACACGCCAGCGCTGTACTTCGCTATTCGTCAGCAGGGCCGCCCGAGCGACCCTGCACAATGGTGCCGTTCCCAAGGATAGGGCCGCATCTACATTAGGAGTTCGTTCGACATGCTGCATTTGTCCCGCCTCACTTCGCTGGCCCTGACGATCGCCCTGGTGATCGGCGCGCCTCTGGCTTTTGCCGACCAGGCCGCTGGAGCTGCACCCGCCGCTACGACCGCGACCACGGCAGCGACCACCAAGGCCCCGCTGCCGCTGGACGAGCTGCGTACCTTTGCCGAGGTCATGGACCGGATCAAGGCAGCCTATGTCGAACCCGTAGACGATAAAACCCTGCTGGAAAATGCCATCAAGGGCATGCTCAGCAACCTCGACCCGCACTCTGCCTACCTGGGCCCGGAAGATTTCGCTGAGCTGCAGGAAAGCACCAGCGGCGAATTCGGCGGCCTGGGCATCGAAGTTGGCTCCGAAGACGGCCAGATCAAAGTGGTGTCGCCGATCGACGACACCCCAGCATCCAAGGCCGGTATCCAGGCCGGCGACTTGATCGTGAAGATCAATGGCCAGCCGACCCGTGGCCAGTCCATGACCGAAGCCGTCGACAAGATGCGCGGCAAGCTCGGCCAAAAAATCACCCTGACCTTGGTGCGCGACGGCGGCAACCCGTTTGACGTAACCCTGGCCCGCGCGACCATCACGGTCAAGAGCGTGAAGAGCCAGCTGCTGGAGTCGGGCTACGGTTACATCCGTATCACCCAGTTCCAGGTCAAGACCGGCGACGAAGTGGCCAAGGCCCTGGCCAAGCTGCGCAAAGACAACGGCAAGAAACTCAACGGCATCGTGCTCGACCTGCGTAACAACCCGGGCGGCGTGTTGCAGTCGGCGGTGGAAGTGGTCGACCACTTCATCACCAAAGGCCTGATCGTCTACACCAAGGGCCGTATCGCTAACTCCGAACTGCGCTTCTCAGCGACCGGCAATGACCTCAGCGAAAACGTGCCATTGGCTGTGCTGATCAACGGCGGCAGCGCCTCGGCCTCCGAAATCGTCGCCGGCGCCCTGCAAGACCAGAAACGCGGCGTACTGATGGGCACCACCAGTTTCGGCAAAGGCTCGGTGCAAACCGTGTTGCCGCTCAACAACGAGCGCGCGCTGAAGATCACCACGGCGCTGTACTACACGCCGAACGGTCGCTCGATCCAGGCCCAAGGCATCGTGCCGGACATCGAAGTACGTAAAGCCAAGATCACCAACGAGATCGACAGCGAGTACTACAAAGAGGCCGACCTGCAAGGCCACCTGGGCAATGGCAACGGCGGCGCCGACCAGCCGACCGGCAGCGCCACCAAAGCCAAGCCGATGCCGCAGGACGATGATTATCAACTGGCCCAGGCGCTGAGCCTGCTTAAAGGCCTGAGCATTACGCGCAGCCGTTGATATGCGTTTTGCCCTGATCATCGCTGTGCTGTGCAGCCTGGCAGGCGTCGCCCACGCGACGCCTGCGGGCGAGCCGCATAAAGCCTACCTGACCCTTATCATCGACGACCTGGGGCAAAACCTGCCCCGGGATCGTCGCGTGCTGGCCCTGCCTGGGCCGGTGACCATGGCGATCATGCCGGACACGCCCCACGCCGCCGAATTCGCCCGCGAAGCGCACAAGGCCGGCAAGATCGTGATCCTGCACATGCCCATGGACCCGGCTACCGGCCCGTTCGCCTGGCACCCCGACTTGCCCATCGAAGAACTCGGCAAACGCCTGGAGGCCGCCTTCAAGGCCGTGCCCTACACCGCCGGCATCAATAACCATATGGGCAGCCGCATGACCGCCCAACCGGCCGCCATGGCGTGGCTGATGGCCGAGCTGCAACGACGCAACAAGTTCTTTGTCGACAGCCGCACCAGTGCACAGACCGTCGCCGCCGCCGAGGCGCAGAAGATTGGCTTGGCGCATGTCTCGCGGGATGTATTCCTCGATGACGAGCGCACCGAAGCGGCGATCACCACGCAGCTGCAAACCGCAATCAAACTGGCGCACAAACAAGGTTCAGCCGTAATGATCGGCCACCCTTACCCGCAAACCCTGGCGGTATTGGAGCGCGAGTTGCCCAAGCTCAAGGCCCAGGGCATCGACTGGATTGATATCAAGTTGATGATCAGCGTACGTGGCAATCAGGCCATGGCCGGGCATGGGAAAAACGGCATTTATCTTCCGTTGCGTAGATAAATACAGCTCGGCAATGCGCTCGCTCTTCGATAGTTGATACTCCTATCAACTGGAGAGCCTCCAATGAAGCCTCTGCAATTCAACGACCTGCTCATCAACTTTACCAGCGAGTTTCTTCCGCTCTGGAGCGATAAGGGATCAGGCGCGCATAAAGACGTCGGCCTTTGGCGGCCCAGCACAACATCCGATGAACTAAGCCCGTTTTTCTCCTTGGGCGATGTTGCGGTTGGTCACCATGACAATATCAACCGGAGCAAGATCGTCCCGGTCGTCAGCGACGTGAATAAGGTCAACGGCACGGCCCTGCGCGCGCCGCTCGATTACCAATTGGTGTGGCACGATAAAGGAACCGGGGCCTTAGGCAATTTATCCATCTGGCGCCCACTGCCACCGCAAGGCTATGTCGCGATGGGGCTGGTGTGCGGTGTGGCCTATGACAAACCTTCGACCAGTGCCATGCGCTGCGTACGCGAAGATCTGGTGCAAACAGCCCAAGTGGGCGACCTGATCTGGGACGATAAAGGCAGTGGCGCTACCCAAAACCTGAACACTTGGTCGATTACTCCGCCCGATGCATCAGCCGGCGAAATTTACTTGGCCCCTGGCACCTTTATCGGCAGTGAAAGCGCTACCAAGCCAAGCCTCCTGGCCTATTCGCTGCGCCTGGCGCTCACCGCGCAATCCAGCGAAGCACCGCCACTCCCCGTTCTCAGCGGGTATGAGAACCCGATGCTGGAGGAGACCACCCCCATAATTAAGGTGTGCGAACTGCCGTGGTTCTGCGTAAAAGATCCGGAATTAACCGCTATTGAGCAGCTGCAGACCTCACCCACTTATCGGTTGGAACGTACTGATCGTCACGTTTTCGTCGGCTTTGAGCACAACACCGAAGCGACCAGTCGCCCCTCTACGTGGAAAGCCACGAAGGGCGAAATCGGAGAAAATACCAGGGTGCTGGCAACTGGCACCGGCGTCGAACTAAGCAAGCAATGGCCCGCAAACACTCGCGCATTCGCGCTGAGTTTCTCGGCGCAGCTGGACCGTGACTTCACGCATACGCAGCACTCGGCGAAAGGTTGGAGCAACGCCTCAGCGCTGGAAATCATCACTTATGCGCCGCCGAAGATAGCCGTTGCGGGCTCCATCCTGAACAGTGAATACCGCCTGCTACGCCTGGATGGCAGCCAGGTATCAGACACTGTGAGCTACAACAGCGGCGAGCACGTGTACATGAGCCAGTACCCCAGCGTGGAGCCACTGCCTGAGAAAGCGCCTGGAGTAGACCCCCTTGAAGCACAGCCCACACTAGAGATAGCGGGCTATGATCTGTTCGAGGACACCCTCGCCCCGTAACTGATCGAGTGCCGCTTGGAGTTTGGTCACCACGTCATCCGGCACGTCTTTGTTCAGCGCGAGGTAGAGCTGGGCGCTGTTGAAGCGCAACACGGTCTTGAGCCCCGTTACGCCGACCTGACGCGCCAGGTAACGCCCGGCGGGATCGCCGGTGGCCCACAGGTCGATCTGGCCATCCATGAGCTTTTGCGCGTTGTCTTGGTCGCGCAGCACCACCAACGGGTTGAGGCCCTGTTTTTCCAGGGTCTGGGCAATGGCGTCGCCCTTGTAGGCACCAATCTTGTAACGACGGGCATGCTCAAGGTCCGACAGCTCTATCTTGCTGTCGGCCTTGGCCAACAACACCCAATCATCAGGGCCGATAGGGCCGACCCATTTGAACAAAGCTTCGCGATCCGGCAGGCGCGCCATCACGAATACGCCGTAACCAGGTTTTTCCAGGGCGAGTTTGTAGATTCGCTCCCAAGGAAACCGCAGGGTCAGATTGTAGGAAATGCCGGCACGCTTGAAAGTCTCGCGCACGATGTCCACGGCGATGCCTTCGATGTTCTCGTCCTTGGCGAAATTTTTGCCGTTTTTCGCCATGTTGTAAGGCGGAAAGTTTTCCGTCAGCAACACCAGGGCGGCGTCAGACGGTTCTTCGGCGTGGGCAGCACCGGCCATAAGCACGGAGGTACTGGCGAGGGCGAGCAACAAGGTCTTGAACATGAAGGCTACCGGAATCCATGGCAAGCGCAAAGAGTGCCGCGCGCCTGCCATGGTGTCCAGTAGCGTTTAGCGAACGACGATACCGCGCGCCGCCATGTAGGCCTTGGCCTCGGGAACGGTGTATTCGCCAAAGTGGAAAATACTCGCCGCCAGCACGGCGCTGGCGTGGCCTTCGATCACGCCGTCGGCCAGGTGCTGCAGGTTGCCGACGCCGCCGGAGGCAATCACCGGAATGCCCAGCGCATCGCTGATGGCGCGGGTGACGCCGAGGTCGAAGCCGTTTTTCATGCCGTCCTGGTCCATGCTGGTCAGCAGGATTTCACCGGCGCCCAGGCCTTCCATCTTCATCGCCCACTCCACCGCGTCCAGCCCGGTGGGCTTGCGGCCGCCGTGAGTGAAGATCTCCCAGCGCGGTGTTTCACCCGGGCCGGAGACTTTTTTGGCGTCGATGGCGACCACGATGCATTGCGAGCCGAAGTGCTGCGCGGCTTCGCCGACAAACTCCGGGTTGAATACCGCCGCGGTATTGATCGAGACCTTGTCCGCGCCGGCATTGAGCAGGTTGCGGATGTCTTGCACGGTACGCACGCCGCCGCCCACGGTCAGCGGGATAAACACCTGGCTGGCCATGCGTTCCACGGTATGCAGCGTGGTGTCACGGCCGTCGACGCTGGCGGTGATGTCGAGAAAGGTAATCTCGTCGGCACCTTGCTCATCGTAGCGACGCGCGATTTCCACCGGGTCGCCGGCGTCACGGATGTTCTCGAACTTGACGCCCTTGACCACGCGACCGTTGTCGACGTCCAGGCAAGGGATGATGCGTTTGGCCAGCGCCATGGTCAGTCCTCAGCCGTTGTAGGCGTCGCAGTAAGCCTGGGCTTCGGCGACGTCCAAGGTACCTTCGTAGATCGCGCGGCCAGTGATGGCGCCGATGATGCCAGGCGCCTTGGCGTCCAGCAGCGACTTGATGTCGCCCAGGTTGTGGATACCACCGGAAGCGATCACCGGGATCTTGGTAGCCGCAGCCAAAGCAGCGGTGAACGGTACGTTGCAGCCCTGCATCATGCCGTCTTTGGCGATGTCGGTATAAACGATGGCGGACACACCGTCAGCTTCGAACTGCTTGGCCAGGTCGATCACCTGCACGGTGCTGATTTCAGCCCAGCCGTCGGTGGCGACAAAACCGTCTTTGGCGTCCAGGCCCACGATCACCTTGCCCGGGAACGCGCGGCAGGCTTCAGCAACGAAGGCTGGGTCTTTAACGGCTTTGGTGCCGATGATTACGTAGCTCACGCCGGCTTTGACGTAGTGCTCGATGGTTTCCAAGGAGCGAATACCGCCGCCGATCTGGATCGGCAGGTTCGGGTAGCGCTTGGCGATGGCGGTAACCACCTCACCATTCACCGGCTGGCCTTCGAAGGCGCCGTTCAAGTCCACCAGATGCAGACGACGGCAGCCACCTTCTACCCATTTGGCAGCCATGCTCACCGGGTCGTCGGAGAACACGGTGGAATCTTCCATGCGGCCTTGGCGCAGGCGTACACAAGCGCCGTCCTTGAGATCGATAGCGGGGATAATCAGCATCTGGCAAACCTTATTCGATATTCAGCAATGCTTGGGAAATCAGGGTTTCTCAAGCGACCACAAGTCGCTTTCGATGCTTTCGAACCTTTCTTTAAGGAGCGTCTGCGTGTCGAAAATCGCCCTGTTGTAATAATGCGGCGCCACTTCGGTGGTGAACAACTCAAGAAGCTCGGCGACCTCGAACGAGCCCAGCTTGAGCTCGAAGCGGTCTTCCATGAAGCGCTTGATCGTGAGGGTAGCCTCACCCTCCTGTTCGGGCGTGAGGTTCAAGACCGGCACTTTCGGCTTCTTGGCCATTTACCAGCGACCATCCCACGCGGCGAAGTTCTGCAACAATTGCAGGCCATGGGTATGGCTCTTCTCCGGGTGGAATTGCACGGCAAAACGCGAACCTTCGGCCAGCGCTGCGGCGAAGTCGACGCCGTAGTGCCCGCCACCCACCACCTGGCGCGGGTTACCGGCGGCGATGTAGTAGCTGTGCACGAAGTAGAAACGCGCCATGTCTGGCACTTCGTGCCACAACGGGTGATCCACGGCCTGGCGAACTTCGTTCCAGCCCATATGCGGGACTTTCAGGTGTTCGCCGTCTTCGTGCAGGCCTTTACCGAAGAACTTCACCTGGCCTGGGAACAGGCCGATGCAGTCGACGCCGTCGTTCTCTTCACTGCTGTCGAGCAAGGCTTGCATGCCCACACAGATGCCGAGGAACGGCCGGTCCTGGCTGACTTCACGCACCAGGCTGTCAAAGCCCAGGCGGCGGATCTCAGCCATGCAATCGCGAATCGCGCCCACGCCGGGAAATACGACCCGGTCGGCTTCGCGAATCACATTGGCATCGCTGGTGATCAGCACCTTGCCAGCGCCTACGTGTTCGAGGGCCTTGGCCACCGAGTGCAGGTTACCCATGCCGTAATCGATAACCGCGACCGTCTGCATTACAGAACGCCCTTGGTCGAAGGCATTTGCCCGGCCATGCGGTCATCCAGCTCCACCGCCATGCGCAGCGCGCGGCCGAAAGCCTTGAACACGGTTTCGATCTGGTGGTGGGTGTTGGTGCCGCGCAGGTTGTCGATGTGCAGGCTGACAAGTGCGTGGTTGACGAAGCCCTGGAAAAATTCCTGGAACAGGTCGACATCGAAGCCGCCCACGGTGGCGCGGGTGTAGGGCACATGCATCTGCAGGCCTGGGCGGCCGGAGAAGTCGATGACTACGCGCGACAGCGCTTCGTCCAGCGGAACATAGGCGTGGCCGTAGCGACGGATGCCTTTTTTGTCACCGATGGCTTTGGCAAATGCCTGGCCCAACGTGATACCGACGTCTTCCACCGTGTGGTGGTCGTCGATATGCAGGTCGCCCTTGCTGACGATATCCAGGTCGATCAGCCCATGGCGGGCGATCTGGTCCAGCATGTGCTCAAGAAAAGGTACACCGATATCAAATCGGGCCTTTCCGGTGCCATCCAGGTTGATCGAGGCTTTGATCTGGGTTTCCAGAGTGTCGCGCTCGACGGACGCCTTACGTTCGGCCATCACCAACTCCGCAAAATCATTGGGCGAAAAAGGCAGCCATTATAGGGGCGCGGGCGCTAAACAGAAACATCGAAGGGGATAAGACTGATGGAGTGTCGGCGATAGACATGTGTGTACAAGCAGGCGCTCCAGAATGGTGCGCCGACCCGATATCTTCAGATGGGTGAAGATCAAGTGTGGGAGCTGGCTCCCACACAAGCCAGCTCCCACATGAGCCCGGCTCCCACAGAAACCGTGCCCACAAGGAGTTACGCGGTGTTAGTGGAACAATACCGCCGTCTTCTGCAGGGTCACCCACACACCCCACGCCAACGGAATACCCACCACCAGCCAGGCGGCAATCGCCAATGGCACCGTGCCGGAAGCCGCTTTCCATTCCAGCGAGGTGGAAGCATCCGCCCCTTTGTCATGGCCCAGCGCCTGTTCGGCAGCCAGTTCGGCGTCGGTCATGAAGTACTTGTCAGCCACCGGGCGTACCAGCAGGTTGCAGATGAAGCCCAGCACCAGCAGGCCGGCGAGGATGTACAAGGTGATGTCGTAGGCCGCCGCGCGTTCAACGCCGATGCTCAGCTGATACTCACGCAGGTAGTTCACCAGCACCGGGCCCAACACGCCCGCCGCTGCCCATGCGGTCAACAGGCGACCGTGGATCGCGCCAACCATCTGGGTGCCGAACAGGTCGGCCAGGTAAGCCGGGACAGTCGCGAAACCACCGCCGTACATCGACAGGATGATGCAGAACGCCGCCACAAACAGCGCTACGTTGCCCAGATGCCCCAGGTTCGGGATCAGCGCGTACAGGGCAAAACCCAGCGCGAAGAACACAAAGTAGGTGTTTTTACGCCCCAGGTAGTCGGAGAACGACGCCCAGAAGAACCGGCCACCGATGTTGAACAGGCTCAACAAACCGGTGAAGCCCGCGGCGATGGCGGCTATAGACGCAAGCTGCCCAGCATCCAGTTGGCCGAACGGCACATCAACACCCAGCAACTTGCCACCAAACACTTCCTGCAGCAGCGGCGAAGCCATGCCGAGGATGCCGATACCGGCAGACACGTTCAGGCACAGCACCAGCCACACCAGGCGGAATTGCGGGGTTTTCCACGCCACGTTCACGTGCACGTGACGGTGAGTGATCATCGCATTACTGGCTTTTTTCGCCGGCGCGGTCCAGCCCTCAGGCTTCCAGCCGGTCGGCGGAACGCGGTACGACAATGCGCCACCGATCATGAACACGAAGTAGATCGCGGCCATGACCACGAAGCTCTGCCACACGCCCACGCTGGTTGGCGAAGCGAAGTGGCCCATCAGCGCTGCGGCCAACGGTGCACCGACCATCGCGCCGCCGCCGAAGCCCATGATCGCCATGCCGGTAGCCATGCCGCGCTTGTCCGGGAACCACTTGATCAGGGTCGACACGGGCGAGATATAGCCCAGGCCCAGGCCGATGCCGCCAATGACCCCGGAGCCGATCCACATCAGCCAGATCTGGTGGGTATAGATGCCCAACGCCGAGATCAACAGGCCGCCGCACCAGCACAAGGCCGATACAACGCCGGCTTTACGTGGCCCGGCGTGTTCCAGCCAGCCGCCCCAGATCGCTGCCGAGCAGCCCAGGAAGATAAAGAACAGGGTGTAGATCCAGCCCAGCATGGAGATGGGCCAGTCGCATTGCGACGAGAAGACTTGTGCGATGAAGCTCATGTCCGGCGCGCAGGCAACCGGTGCGGTGATACCCAGCGCTTTGGACAGTGGCAACCAAAACACCGAGAACCCGTAGGCCATGCCGATGCACAGGTGGATGGCCAGGGCGGCCGGTGGAACCAGCCAGCGGTTGAACCCCGGCTTGGCGATAATGCGTTCCTTGGACAGGAACGCAGGCTGTGCGGCAGTACTGCCAGCCGCAGTGCTTGTGCTCATTGGTGTTTCCCCCAGTTATTAGTATGTGTCCGTCAGGCGCTCTCTCCCTCGACCTTGCACGCAAAGCGTTGGCCGTTGTTGTTGAGTAAAGCTCCATTTGAGCGCGACGCTGTGTCGCAGACGACAGACGAACCCGCGCAGATTAGCACCAGTGGATGACAGAAAAACCAAACTGACATCACCTTTTTCACGCAACCTGATCTGCCCGACAGCAAAATCCGATTTTGCTGCGTCTAGATACAATGTAACGATGCATGAACTGACGCAGGCCGTCGGGCGTTATACTCTGCGGCTAAATTTTGAAATCGACATACAAGGACTCGCCCATGAAAGCGTTCGGCAAAATCCTGGGTCTGGTACTTCTCGGGCTGTTGCTGATCATTGTGGCCCTGGGCTTTGCCCTGACCCACCTCTTCGATCCCAACGATTACAAAGACGAGATTCGCCAGATTGCCCGCGACAAGGCCCACATCGAGCTGACGCTCAATGGCGATATCGGTTGGAGCCTGTTCCCCTGGCTGGGCCTTGAGTTGCACGAAGCCAGCGTCGCGACCCTGACCAACCCGACCCAACCGTTCGCCGACCTGCAGATGATCGGCCTGTCGGTGCGCGTCCTGCCGCTGCTGCGCCGCGAAGTGCAGATGAGCGATGTGCGTGTCGAGGGCCTGAACCTGCGCCTGACCCGTGACAAACAAGGCCACGGCAACTGGGAGGACATCGGCAAGAACGTGGCCGAGACAACGGCCAATGCGCCGGTGCCTGCGCCAGTGGAAACGCCAGCCGAGCCCGAACCGGAAAAGCCGCCAAAACCGATCCGCCTGGACATCGACAGCCTGACCATCAACAACGCCCGCGTTGAATACAACGATGAGCAGACCGGCAAACAGTACAGCGCCGAAAGCATTCAGTTGAGCGCCGGCGCCGTGCACGAAGGCGCGAGCATTCCGCTCAAACTCACCGCATTCCTGGGCAGCAACCAGCCGCTGATGCGCGTCAAGACCGAGCTGAACGGCAACCTGCGCATTCAACGCGCGCTCCAGCGTTACCAATTCGAAGACATGAAACTCAGCGGCGAAGCCACCGGCGAGCCACTGCAAGGCAAAACCGTAACCTTCTCGACCCAAGGCCAGTTGCTGGTGGACCTGGCGGCTAACATCGCCGAATGGACCAACCTGAAACTTTCCGCCAACCAGCTGCGCGCCTTGGGCGAACTTAAGGTCAACGACCTGAACAAAACCCCGCAACTGAGCGGTGCCCTGTCCATTGCCCAGTTTGACCTGGCCAAGTTCCTCGACAGCGTGGGGCACCCGCTGCCGGCCATGGCCGCGGGCAGCCTGAGTAAAGTCGAGCTGGTCAGCCGCCTTAAAGGCACGCCCACCAGCATGGCGCTGGAAGACTTGAACCTGAAACTCGACAGCAGCACCTTTACCGGCCGCATCGCTGTGGACGACTTCGCCAAGCAATCGCTGCGTGTGCAACTCAAAGGCGACAGCTTCAACGCCGACAACTACCTGCCGGCCAAATCCGAAACCGCCAAAGGTGCAGCCGCCGCACGCCAGGCCGAAGTACAGAACAGCGAAGCCGGCGCCATGGCTGCCGGTGGCACCACACCCCTGCCGGACGCACCGACCAAAGGCGCGTGGAGCACCGACAAGCTGCTGCCATTGACCCGCCTGCGCACCTTGGATATCGACGCCGACCTGGCCTTTGGCGAACTGACCCTGAGCAAACTGCCGATCCAGAACGCCGCGCTCAAAGCGTCCGGCATCGATGGCCAGCTCAAACTCGAGACCCTCAGCGGCGGCCTCTACAACGGCACCTTCCAGGCCAACGGCACACTCGATGTGCGCCAGGACATCCCGGTGCTGGCGTTGCAGACCCGCATCAAGCAGGTACCGGTTGAACGCATCCTGCAAGCCCAGGGGCAAACCCCGCCGGTGAAAGGCCAGATCACCCTCGACAGCAACCTCAACGGCCGTGGTAACAGCCAGAAGGCGCTGATCGACAGCCTGAACGGCACCGCCAGCTTTGTGATCAATAACGGCGCGCTGCTCAACGCCAACATTGAACAACAACTGTGCACCGGCATCGCCCTGCTCAACCGCAAGACCTTGAGCACCACGCCACAAGGCAAAGACACGCCGTTCCAGGAACTGCGCGGCAACCTGACCTTGCGTAACGGTGTGGCCAGCAACCCTGACCTGAAAGTGCGCATCCCGGGCCTGACGGTCAACGGCAACGGTGACGTCGACCTGCGCGTGTTGGGCATGGACTACCGCGTCGGCATCATCGTCGAAGGCGACAAGCGCGACGTGCCGGACCCGGCCTGCCAGGTCGGCTCCAACTTCCAGGGCATCGAAGTGCCGCTGCGCTGCCGTGGCCCGCTGGAACTGGGCGCCAAGGCCTGTCGCCTGGACAAGGACGGCTTGACTCAGGTCGCAGTCAAGGCCGCTGGCAACAGGCTCAGCGAGAAGCTCGAAGAGAAACTCGACAAGGTCAACCCGCAGTTGAAAGACGCCCTTAAAGGCCTGTTCAAACGATGAGAAACGAGCAGTTTTCACAGGCAGTGCTGGACTGGTACGACCGCCACGGTCGCCATGACCTGCCCTGGCAACAAGGCATCACGCCTTACCGGGTGTGGGTCTCGGAGATCATGCTGCAACAGACCCAGGTCAGCACGGTGCTCAATTACTTCGACCGTTTCATGGCCTCACTGCCGACGGTCGAAGCCCTGGCCGCCGCGCCGGAAGACGAAGTGCTGCACCTGTGGACCGGCCTGGGTTACTACACCCGCGCACGCAACCTGCAGAAGACCGCCAAGATCGTCGTCGCCGAATACGGCGGCGAGTTTCCCAAGGACGTCGAAAAGCTCACTGAACTGCCCGGCATTGGTTTGTCTACCGCCGGTGCGATCGCCAGCCTGAGCATGGGCCTGCGCGCGCCGATCCTCGACGGCAACGTGAAACGCGTACTGGCGCGTTTTACCGCGCAAGAGGGCTACCCAGGCGAGCCCAAGGTCGCCAAGCAGCTTTGGGCGACCGCAGAGCGCTTTACGCCACACGATCGCGTCAACGCCTACACCCAGGCGATGATGGACATGGGCGCCACGCTCTGCACCCGCAGCAAACCGAGCTGCCTGCTGTGCCCGCTGGAAAAAGGCTGCGAAGCCCATATGCTCGGCCTGGAGACCCGCTACCCGATCCCCAAGCCGCGCAAGACCATCCCGCAAAAGCGCACGCTGATGCCGATGCTGGCCAATGCCGAGGGCGCGATTCTGCTTTACCGTCGCCCTTCCACGGGCCTGTGGGGCGGTTTGTGGAGCTTGCCGGAGCTGGACGACCTCCAAGACCTGGAACACTTGGCCAACCAGCACGCGCTCGAGCTGGGCACGCCGCATGAACTGCCGGGGCTGATCCACACCTTCAGCCATTTCCAGCTGGCTATCGAACCCTGGCTGGTCCAGGTCGAGGAATCCGCCCATCACGTGGCCGAGGCCGACTGGCTCTGGTATAACCTCGCCACCCCGCCGCGCCTGGGCCTTGCCGCCCCGGTGAAAAAACTGCTGAAGCGCGCGGCCGAAGTATTGAACGCAGGAGTTCCGTCATGACCCGCACCATCATGTGCCGCAAGTACCACAAAGAATTGCCCGGCCTCGAACGCCCTCCGTACCCAGGTGCC
This sequence comes from Pseudomonas sp. ArH3a, assembly GCF_022648765.1. Classification (NCBI taxonomy): domain Bacteria; kingdom Pseudomonadati; phylum Pseudomonadota; class Gammaproteobacteria; order Pseudomonadales; family Pseudomonadaceae; genus Pseudomonas; species Pseudomonas sp. ArH3a. Next base: position 630,597 of record NZ_CP080330.1, on the reverse strand, counting down.
AAGGGCCAGGACATTTTCGAGCACATCTCTGCACAGGCCTGGGGCGACTGGCTGAAACACCAGACCCTGCTGATCAACGAAAAACGCCTGAACATGATGAACGCCGAAGACCGTAAATACCTGTCAGGCGAGATGGACAAGTTCTTTTCCGGCGAGGATTACGCCAAAGCCGACGGTTACGTACCGCCTGCTCAATAATTGATCAAAAACCGGGGTCGGCACGTAAGCGACGGTAATAATTAAATATTTTTTGAAAACTTGCTTGACGACCCCCTGAAAAACCCGTTTAATGCGCCCCGTTGCCCAGATAGCTCAGTCGGTAGAGCAGGGGATTGAAAATCCCCGTGTCGGCGGTTCGATTCCGTCTCTGGGCACCACTAATACCGAAAAACCCCAAGCGAAGATAATTCCTTGGGGTTTTTTATTGCCTGCGATTTAATGGCCGAGGCTTATTTATCGCCCGGCTCAATCGTTTAGCGGGTACTAAATTTTTTACTGCAAGGTAGTTATTGGATGACCCGGTACTTGTTCTGCACGCTATTACTGCTGACAGCGCTGCTCAGTGGATGCGCCACGCAAATGGACGTAGCGATCAACGCAACACCCGACCCGGACTATCACTTTGATCGACAGGCAACGGTGCTGGTAACGACCTCCGTTGGCGGCAGCGCAGAAAGCACGCTTAACGCCCGCTACTACCTGCGCGATATGGTCAGCGCCATGAAGGACCAGGGTTTTCAAAAAGTGTTTACCGACACCACCCTGCCCAAGAACCACGCACCGATCAAAATGACCATCCTCCTCGATGTCGACAGCCACCAGGTGACCTACCGCTACACCGCCACCGAATATGGCCAGGTGCCAACCAGCACCACCACTCAGTGCAAGAAGAACAAGAAAAAAGAAGACCAACTGACCTGCACCAGCAAACCGAACACCACCTATGGCCCGGTGGGCACCTCAGAGCGAACCGGCTACACCACGCTCACCACCTTCACGGCCACGGCACGCGATGAAGTCAGCAGGCGTGCGGTGTACCTGTTGCGGGCGACGTCCTACAACGAAGACTGCCAGGCTGCCAAGGTCGAGGCCTTTCTGGTGGAACAGGGGCTGCAGAACCTGAATTTCCATGACCGCGTGCAACGCAACTACACCGTCACGATGCCTGAGGGGTACCGCTGCAAATAGCCAGCGGCTCATCCCCTCTCCTTTGCCCGCTTATTTGAGTAAAAACACCATCAGCGGGTTGTCGTTCAGCCGGCCCTCGAAAACGGGGGCCTGCGACGCCATCGGTGTGCCCTTCAACAGCGCAGTCTCCTTGCGCGACACAACAACCCAGGACGGCCTTGGCAACGTCGCCAACTTTTCAAGCTCATAGCCCGCGACGAACAGCGGCTGCTCATCGTGATCCAGGTTCATCATGTAGCGCACCGCCCAGGTGTCGCGACCCAAATTGACGAACACCAAAGGCCCAGGCTCGGACACACGCAGCGCCTCGACCTGGCTGACAAACTTGTGGGTATCGAATTGCAGGTCCTTAGCCGGGTCGATCACCACCACCAACAGCAACCACTGCGCCGCCAGGGCGATCAGGCTGAGCCACACCAAGCGCACGGCACGGTGCCAGGCAATCAACGCCGCCACTTGCAGAACCACCAGCCCACCGATCAACAGCGGCAACGGCACGTCCGGCCAATAGCCGCGCTTGTGCCAGGACTGCCGACACACAAACAGCACCACCACGCACAACGCCGGCAGCGCGGCGACGAGCCCTTCATAGCAGCGACGCACGCCGACCAGCCAGTTTTGCGCCTGGAGCAGCCCATAGGCGGCCACAGCGGCAAACATCGGCACCATCGGCAGAATGTAGTAGGCGCGTTTGAAGTGCGGCACCGACAGCCCGAGCAAAATCATCAAGCCGCAGGCCCCCAGGCGCACGACCAGCTGGACGTCATCATTCACCCAACGTTCAGACCAGCGATGGCGCAGCGCAATCATCGTGGCCAGGGCCAACGGCACGACGGGGAAGTAGCGGTACAAACTCAGCTTGAAGTAAAAATAGAACGGCTCGCCGGACTCATCCAGGCGCCCGCCGACCTGCATCTTGAACACCTCATCGGCAAAGGCATCGCCCCCGCTGATCCGCGCCAACTTCATCAGCACCCACCAGCACGCCACCAGCAACGCCAGCCCAACGAAGCCGTGGATCAACACCTGCTTGACCCGCTGCCCCGGCCGACCGAGCGCCCAATACACGCAGACCACACCACAGACCTCGATCAGCCCCAGTGGCCCGCGAATCGCAAAGGCCAGGGCAAACAACGGGAATACGGCTAGCTGCCTCACTCGCGAGCCTAGACGCTCGCCGCTGTGCAGCAGGTAGAAACTGCCTACGCATAACAGCGCGATCATCAGGTCCAAGCAGACCGAGCGCGACTTATCGAGCAATTGGGTGGTGAGCAGCGTGAGCAGCACCGTCAGCAACGCCCAAGGCCGGCTGGACGGCGCCAGCAGGCGATAGACCACGGCAATCATGCCCGCCGAAGCAAGCGCGGTCGGCAGCACATTGGCCAGGTGATTCGGTGCACCGAACAAGCGCGCGAACACAAAGCTGAAGAAGGTCGCAGTACCGGGGTAATCCGCGTACGGCTGGCCGTAGGTGGTAGGGAAAAGACTCGCGCCATGGCGAAACATTTCCTGCATGAACAGCGCCCAACGCCCATCAAAGCCCTGGGGCTGCTCATCCCAGATGCCCCACGTGAACAACAACAAAGCAATCAGGAAAATGCCCAGGGACTCCAGGCGAAAACGGCTGCGGTGATCCATCGAATGTCCTTTCAGGTAGGCTGCGCCGACTCTATGGTGCCGACTCAGCCCCTGAATAGCGCCTGAACAAACCCGAACATTTATGGATTTAGCGACCGACGCGCCACACCAGCGCCGGAATCAGCCGGATATAGACCAGCTCGCCCACCAGTTCAAGCAGGGTTTGCAGGATGACCACCGTGGCCGCCAGCCCGCGCACGTCTTCAGGCAACGCCAACGCCAGGGGCAGCACCACCAAGGAGTTACGGGTCGACGCACTGAACGTGACCGCGCGCGCCGTCACCGCCGGCAACGCAAACAACCGTGCAGCCAACGCGCCCATCAGCGGCGCCAGCAATAGAAAGCCCACATACACCGGGATTACCGGCAATAACAAGCCGATATCGCGCACCACCGAGGTGATCTGCGAGGCGATCACCACAAACAGCACCAATGCCATCGCCGGTACCGGTAACCAGGCCCAGGCGTTGTTCCACGCGTTTATCACGCTTGAGCGCCGCGCCAGGGATGTCGTCAGCACCGCCAGGATCATCGGCAGCACAATCAACCACAGGAACGCTTCGACAAACGGCCCCACCGCCACCACCACGGCGGATTGCGCACCCAGCATGAAACCCAAGTAAACCGGCAACAGCACCAGTTGCAGCAACAACAGCACTGGCGTCGCCGCCAACATCAGCCGCGAATCGCCCTTGCCGATATGGGTAAACACCACCACGTAATCGATACACGGCGTGAGCAATACCAGCAACGCCCCCACCAGCAACGCCGGGCGCTCCAGCAGGCCACGGGTCAATGCCCACACCAGCAACGGCACCAGAATGAAATTGGCCAACAGTAACGCCGAAATAAAGCGCTTATTGCCCAAGCCTTGGCGCAGGTCCAGAAACGGAATTTGCAGGAACATCGCATACATCAGCACCGCAATGGCGGGCGTGACCAATACACCGAGGCCGTGGGCCGACAACGGCGCGAGCACACCAAATGCGGCCGCCAGGAGGACGGCGACGAAGTAGATGGGGATTTGGTGGTGTTCGAGGGTGTCGCGGGTCATGGGCCGACTCTGGCAGATCAATAGATCGCAAGCCTAAGCACCCAGGGAGCTAAGGTCGAGCATCACGATATTTCTTACGCCCATGCCGCCCTAAATTTGTTAATTTCGGTTTCTTATAAAAGCGCGTGGCCCTACAGCCCACACCAAAAGCGCAAGGATCAAGCCGACCTATGAACCTGCCCACCCGACCCGCCCCAGAAGCATTCCGCGAGCCCGCGCCGGATAACTACGCTGTTGGCGGCTTCACTTGGCGCCATGTCAGAACCGACCCGACACGCCCAGTCGTCATCATCAACGCCGCCACCTCCGTACGCTGCCGCCACTACTCACGCTTCGCCGACTACCTGTTTGCCAACGGCTTAGACGTGATCACCTACGACTACCGTGGCATCGGCGAATCCCGCAGCGGCTCACTGCGCGGCTTCAAGGCGTCGTGGTCGGATTGGGGCGTGCTGGATTTCGAGGCGATGTTGCAGCGCGCGCAACGGGAGTTTCCGGGGCAGCCGATTGATGTGGTCGGTCACAGTTTCGGCGGTTGCGCAGCAGGGCTGGGCGCGTCAGGTGCGGTGATTCGCCGAATCGTCACGGTCGGCGCGCAGTTTGCGTACTGGCGCGATTATGAAGCGAGCAGGCGCTGGCGAATGTTCGGCAAATGGCACGTGGTGATGCCGCTGGTGACCGCGCTGTGCGGTTACTTCCCGGGCAAGCGCCTGGGCTGGCTGGAGGATACGCCGGCTGGCGTGGTGCGCGACTGGGGCACGCCGACGCCCAGGTATGAAACCCGCCCCAGTGGGCGTGCCTTGGGTGAGTTGCCCTTTGCCCGCGTAAAGGCTCAGATGCTGGCCATCAGCATCACCGACGACCCGTTTGGCACGGTGGCGGCTATTGAGCGGTTGCTGAGCTATTTTGAAGGCAGCGCGCGTACTCATCTGCGCATTGCCCCCGAGGATATCGGTGAAAAAGCCGTCGGGCATTTCGCATTTTTCCGCAGTGAGTATCAGGATCGGCTGTGGCCGATTGCACTGGCTTGGCTGCAACGAGGCGAGTTGGCACAAAGCACCCCCGGCCAGCGCGTTTAGAAACCCTTGGGATTTCCCCCAACCTGCGCTTCAATACCCCACCCAGATCCTGAACAAAGGACGTGAGCCCATGGCCTCGCCGAACAAGCAGCAAAAACGTGCCCACCGGGCAAAAGCCAAGGCCAAGCAAAATCGTACCCAGCGCGCCGTTGCGACCAAGCCGGATGCGTTCTCCGGCGATGACAGCCGCATTGACCTAGAGTCAGTGGATTTGACCGAGTTGTTTGTAGAGATGCGTGCGGCGGGCGAGACCAGCCAGCAGGCGCTGTGTGCGGTGTTCCTGGCGCACCCACTGCTGGCGTTGGTGCTGGAGCAGGAAGGCGAAGAGGAAGCTACCGACTTTATCCTCGCGGCACTGATCGAGTATCGGCAGTGGGCGACGGATTCCGATGATGAGGCGGCGGCGTTGGCGTGGATCGAGTCGGAGGAGTTTCAGGCGGATTACGTGGCGGCGTCCCAAGCACTCGCCAACTCAGCAGACTGACACAAACCAAATGTGGGAGCCGGGCTTGCCCGCGATAGCGGTGTGTCAGCCGATGAAGATATCGACTGTCAGTCCGTCATCGCGGGCACGCCCGCTCCCACATTAAAAACCGCATTTCATTACATCAATTGAGTACCGCAGCGCCTACCTTCTGCGCCTTGCGACGGCTCGCCACAAACAACCCCGCCAGCACTACCAGCAAGCTCAGGATACCGGTCGCGATGATCTCGACCCGGTGCGCTTCCTGGAACAGCATGATGGTCAGCGTACCGACGATGAACACCATCACCGCATAGGTCAGGCCAGGGAACAGCCACATCTTGAAGACAATCTTCTCGCCCGCCGCCGTACGCTTCTGACGCATGCGCAGTTGCGACACGGCAATCACCAGGTACACCAGCAACGCGATAGCGCCGGAGCTGGCCAGCAAGAACTCGAACACCGCCGCCGGGGCCACGTAGTTGGCGAATACCGCCAGGAACGCCGCGCCAGTGGACAGCAGCACTGCACAATAAGGTGTGCCGCTTTTGTTGGTGCGCTTGGCCATGGCCGGTGCGTCACCGCGACGGCCGAGGGAGAACAGCATGCGCGAGGCGGTGTACAGCGCCGAGTTCAGGCAACTGGTCACGGCAACCAGAACCACCAGGTCGACGATCAGCTTGGCATTCGGGATGCCCATGCGTTCCAGCACGGTCTGGTAGGAACCTACGGCCGCCAGGGTCGGATCGTTCCATGGCACCAGGGACACAACGATGAAGATCGACAGCAGGTAGAACAAACCAATTCGCCAGATCACCGAGTTGGTGGCCTTGGTGATTTGCTGGCCTGGGTTTTTGGATTCAGCGGCAGCGATGGTGACAATCTCGGTGCCCATGAAGGAGAACATGGTGGTCAGGATGGCGGCCAGTACTGCGCCCATGCCGTTGGGCATGAAGCCTTGGGTGTCGAACAGGTGCGACACGCCGCTGACCTGGCTGGTCGGCAGGAAGCCGAAAATGGCGGCCAGGCCGAGGATCACAAAGGCCACAATCGCCACGACTTTGATCAGCGCAAACCAAAACTCGAATTCACCGTAGTTCTTCACGCTGAACAGGTTGGTCGCCGTCAGCAACAAAGTGATGATCAAGGTAAACGCCCAGATGGCCACGTCGGGGAACCAGGCGTGGAGGATGGTCGCAGCGGCGTTGGCTTCCAGCGGAATCACCAACACCCAGAACCACCAGTACAACCAGCCGATGGTGAAACCGGCCCAGTGACCGATCGCGCGGTCGGCGTAGGTAGAGAACGAACCGGTGTCGGGCGATGCTACCGCCATCTCGGCGAGCATGCGCATCACCAACACCACCAGCGTACCCGCAGCGGCGTAAGCCAGCAGCACTGCAGGGCCAGCGGCAGCAATCGCGTGGCCGGAGCCAACAAACAAACCGGCACCGATGACGCCGGCAATCGACAGCATGGTGACGTGCCGCGGTTTGAGCCCCTGTTCGAGGTCATTGGAGCTTTGCGTACTACTCATTGACACACCTTTACGAGGAATTGCGAAAACGGTCCACCCGGCGCGCGATCTTTTTCGTGAAAAGAAACCAACGGGGCGTTCTTTATTTTTTACGCAAGATTTGCGCCAAAATGTTACAGAGCCGCAATTGACGCGGCCTGTAGGACAATTGATCAGCCCTCGCAAGTCGTTGAGAACAATGGCATTCCGCTATAGCGTTACCGTGCGACCCACATTCCAGCCGCATGCGCGCACCAAAAACACACACAAAAAGTGCGTGACGCCCCACAAAAGGGCTGATGTGCACCGTTTGCCCGGTTAACCCTTCCAACACCCGCCCAAAGCTGGCACCATCGCGCCCTTTTTTACGCGAAGCCTGTGGATTTATCGGGTTCAAACGTCTGTTAGGTTGTTGATAGCGCGACACGCTGCTGCGCTGATGCGACACCCTGACGCAGACCACCTGTTAACCGTCCGCAGCGCTGTTGGCTGCCATCTGAGCGCTATGCTAGCTTGGCGCCTCGCCAGGAAGGCGGCCCAACAGCAAGAACGCACTGAACACAATGAGGACCGCACATGGCCGAGGCCGCGCCCGCGCTTGAAATCCGCAACTTGCATAAACGCTATGGTGAGCTGGAGGTGCTTAAAGGTATCTCGCTGACCGCTCGCGACGGTGACGTGATCTCGATCCTGGGCTCCTCCGGTTCCGGCAAGTCCACCTTCCTACGCTGCATCAACCTGCTCGAAAACCCGCACCAGGGGCAGATCTTCGTTGCCGGTGAAGAGCTCAAGCTCAAGGCCATGAAAAACGGCGAGCTGATGGCCGCCGACGGCAAACAGATCAACCGCCTGCGCAGTGAAATCGGTTTTGTGTTTCAAAACTTTAACCTGTGGCCGCACATGAGCATCCTCGATAACATCATCGAGGCGCCGCGCCGTGTGCTTGGCCAGAGCAAGGCCGAGGCGATAGAAGTAGCCGAAGCCCTGCTGGCCAAGGTCGGCATCGGCGACAAGCGCCACGCTTACCCTGCGCAACTGTCTGGCGGCCAGCAACAACGGGCCGCCATTGCGCGCACCCTGGCGATGCAACCCAAGGTCATCCTGTTCGACGAGCCGACATCGGCGCTTGACCCGGAAATGGTCCAGGAAGTACTTAATGTGATCCGCGCGCTGGCCGAAGAAGGCCGCACCATGCTGCTGGTCACCCATGAAATGGGCTTTGCCCGTCAGGTTTCCAGTGAAGTGGTGTTCCTGCACCAGGGCCTGGTCGAAGAGCAAGGATCGCCACAGCAGGTGTTTGAAAACCCGCTTTCGGCGCGCTGCAAACAATTCATGTCCAGCAACCGCTAACGGAGCAACATGCATGCAGAACTATAAAAAATTCCTTCTGGCCGCGGCCGTTTCGATGGCGTTCAGCGCCACGGCCATGGCAGAAACCTTGAAAATGGGGATCGAAGCGGCCTACCCGCCCTTCAACAATAAAGACGCCAGCGGCAACGTCGTCGGCTTCGACAAAGACATCGGCGACGCCCTGTGCGCGAAGATGAAAGTCGAGAAGTGCGAAGTGTATGTGTCTGACTGGGACGGCATCATCCCGGCCCTGAACGCCAAGAAGTTCGACTTCCTGGTGTCCTCGCTGTCCATCACCGATGAACGCAAGCAGGCTGTCGACTTCACCGACCCGTACTACTCCAACAAGCTGCAATTCATCGCGCCTAAAGCCACTGCGGACTTCAAGACTGACGCGGCTTACCTGAAGGGCAAGATCATCGGCGCCCAGCGCGCGACGCTGGCCGGTACTTATCTGGAAGACAAGCTGCCGGACACCGAGGCCAAGCTCTACGACACCCAGGAAAACGCCTACCTCGACCTGACGTCCGGCCGCTTGGACGGCATCCTCGCCGACAAATACGTGCAGTACGAATGGCTCAAGAGCAAAGACGGTTCGGCCTATGAATTCAAAGGCGACCCGGTTGTAGAAAGCGACAAGATCGGTATCGCCGTACGCAAAGGCGACCCACTGCGCGAACGCCTGAACAAAGCCCTGGCAGAGATCAAGGCAGACGGCACCTACAAGAAGATCAACGACAAGTACTTCCCGTTCAGCATCGAATGATCTGAACGGCCTGACCGGCGCGCTGCTTTGAGCGCGCCGGCTTTCAGCAATGCCTGCCGCGATATGAAAACACCATGAATTTCGATCTCTACGGATTCGGCCCGGCGCTCGCCGCCGGCGCGCTGATGACCGTCAAACTGGCGCTCACGGCCCTGTGCCTGGGGCTGGTGCTGGGCCTTGCCGGCGCCCTCGGCAAGACCTCCCCGTACAAGCCGCTGCAATGGCTTGGCGGCGCATACTCGACCATCGTTCGTGGCATTCCCGAACTGTTGTGGGTACTGCTGATTTATTTCGGCACGGTCAATTTGATGCGTGCCCTGGGGGAGTTTTTCGGTAACCCCGACCTTTCGCTCAGTGCCTTTGCCGCCGGGGTTATCGCCCTGGGCCTGTGCTTTGGCGCCTACGCCACCGAAGTGTTTCGTGGCGCGATCCTCGCCATTCCCAAGGGCCACCGCGAAGCCGGTGTGGCGTTGGGGCTGTCAAAGTTTCGGATTTTCACCCGCTTGATCATGCCGCAGATGTGGCGCATCGCCCTGCCGGGCCTGGGCAACCTGTTCATGATCCTGATGAAAGACACCGCACTGGTGTCGGTGATCGGCCTTGAAGAAATCATGCGCCATGCTCAGATCGGCGTGACCGTGACCAAACAGCCGTTCACCTTCTTTATGGTCGCCGCCTTCATGTACCTGGGCCTCACCGTGCTGGCCATGACCGGCATGTACTTCCTGGAAAAACGCGCCGCCCGCGGCTTTGCGAGGAGCACCCAATGAGCGGTGACTACAGCTGGCTGTCGCACTTCGACCTGGGCCTGAACTGGGCCGTGATCATCAAGTGGCTGCCCAAACTGGCCCAGGGCGCGACCCTGACCCTGGAACTGGTGGCCATCGCCGTGATCGCCGGTTTGCTGCTGGCGATCCCACTGGGCATTGCCCGCTCCTCGCGCCGTTGGTACGTGAGCGCCCTGCCCTACGCCTACATTTTCTTCTTCCGTGGTACGCCGCTGCTGGTGCAGTTGTTCCTGGTCTATTACGGCCTGGCGCAGTTCGATGCTGTGCGTGAGAGCATCATGTGGCCGTACCTGCGCGACCCGTTCTGGTGTGCCACCGCCACCATGACCCTGCACACCGCCGCCTACATCGCCGAGATCCTGCGCGGCGCGATCCAGGCCATCCCGCCGGGTGAAATCGAAGCGGCGCGCGCGCTGGGCATGTCCAAGCCCAAGACGCTGTTCTACATCATCCTGCCGCGTGCCTCGCGCATCGGCCTGCCGGCGTACAGCAACGAAGTGATCCTGATGCTCAAGGCCAGCGCCCTGGCCAGTACCGTGACCTTGCTGGAACTGACCGGCATGGCGCGGACCATCATCGCGCGCACCTACCTGCCGGTGGAGATCTTCTTCGCCGCAGGGCTGTTCTATCTGCTGATGGCTTACATCCTGGTACGCGGCTTCAAACTGCTCGAACGCTGGCTGCGCGTCGATGCTTGCCAAGGACGTTGAAGCACGCTTTGCGGCGCTGGATGCGTTTTTAATCGAGCACCAAGGGCTGTGGCGACCACGGCCCTTTACCCATCTGCATTTACCCTGGGAAACCCAGCACCCCGAGCTGGCCCAATGGCTGCGCCAACGCTCGTTAGCCGATGCCGACAGCTGCCACAACCACCCTCATGACCTGCCGGCGCCCGCGCCTTTTCCACAGCTGGCCGAACAGGCGCTGCAGCTCAGTGCTGTGGATAAATTACCGACACAGGCGCTGCAACCCGCTCGCCATCGACTGAATGTCGACGTGCCGGGCCGCAAGTGGCAACAGATCGAAGCCTTCGGCGCCGCGCTGCATTTCGCGCAAACGCCCACGCACTGGCTGGACTGGTGCGCCGGCAAAGGCCACCTCGGCCGCCGCCTGCTGCAACCCGGCCAGCAGCTGACGTGCCTGGAATACGACCCGGCCCTGATCGCCTCGGGTCAGGCCCTGAGCGAGCACCATGGTTTGCCTGTCACCCATCGCCTGCAAGACGTGATGGCGGATGTGACGATCAGCTCCGAGCAAACCCCCGTCGCCCTGCATGCCTGCGGCGACCTGCACGTGCGCCTGCTGCAATTGGCCAGCGCGGCTGGCTGCAAACAACTGGCGCTGGCGCCCTGCTGTTACAACCGCATCAATGCCGACCGCTATCAAGCCGTGTCTGGCGCGGGGCGCGTGTCGAAACTTAAGCTGTCGATTGATGACCTCGGCCTGCCGCTGAGCGAAACGGTCACCGCTGGCAACCGTGTACGCCAGCAACGGGACTCGTCCATGGCCCGGCGCCTGGGGTTCGATCAGCTACAACGGCAACTGCGCGGTTGCGACGAGTACCTGCCCACACCGTCCCTGCCCGCCAATTGGCTGGATAAACCCTTCGCTGACTATTGCCGAGCGCTGGCGAGCCTCAAAGGTTTATCCACAGGTGAACAGGATTGGGCGGCGCTGGAGGCGCACGGCTGGCGGCGCCTGGCCCACGTGCGAAACCTGGAGTTGGTGCGCGGTCTGTTTCGGCGCCCACTGGAGATGTGGCTGGTGCTGGATCGGGCACTTTTTCTGAAGGAACAGGGCTACAAGGTCAAGATAGGCAACTTCTGCGAAACGACGTTGACCCCGCGCAACTTGATGGTGCTGGCCGAGCGCGATTAGAGGGCAAAAATCTTACACGCGCCCTGTGGATAACTCTGTTGATGAAATCTTTACAGAGGCTGTAGTTATCAGCGCTACAGGGCAAAAGGTGCCCTGGTCATTTTTTGTTCATAAAATAAAATGCACACAAAACAGGCAGTTGCAGCGCATTGAGAACAGCGCCACAAAATGGCAGTTTGTGGGCAGGTTCAACCAACCGATTGTGCATAAGCATCTGGCGTTAAGCGTATAAACCGCACTTTAGGCGCGTCTTTTCGGCGCCTTCAGCACCCGACAAATCTCGCCGATATCGTCACTCGCCAAGCGTTTCGCCACGTTGTCCAGCGGGTCGGCGGCGAACGCCAGTGCCTCGTTGATTGCCATATCGCGATGAACCTCCAACGGCGCCGTGCCAAGGCGCTGTTTGAACGCCTCAACCATGTCCAGGCTGAAAGGGTTGCCCTCATCCACCTGATTGACCACCACCTGCACAGTCGGTGGGTTGTCGCCCTCAAGGTGCGGGGCGAGCAGCACATCCAGATGATCCAAGGTGCCAAGGCACGCGGCATCGGCTTGCACAATCACCAACACCACATCGGCGACGTTCAGCGCCTGATGGAAGTAGACGTTATTGCCGGCGGGGGTATCGATGATCACCGTCTGCCGCTCGCTCAGCCCCAAAGACGCAAGGCGCTGCGCCAACCAGGTGGGCTCGTGCTTGAGCCAACGCTCGAGGTTTTCCTGCTGCTGAATGTCGATATCGCCAAAGGTAATAACCTGGCAACCGGCAAAGCCGAGCTGCTGCAAAGGGCTCCACTGCCCGTGCTCCAGGCTGGTGCGGCCGATACCGGGCAACGCGGCACTGACGCCAAAGTGATGGTGCAAGGCGTTCTGCGGGTCCAGGTCCAGCGCCACAACGGATTCGCCATAACGCTGCAAACCGCTGCTCAAGGCCGTGGCCAGGGTGCTGCGGCCGACGCCGCCATTCATCGACACCAACGCCACCACTTTGGGGCGCAGCGCTGCGATATCGGTCAATTGGGAGTGGGCAGGGAGGGTTTCATTAGCAGGCACGCTGCCAAAAAAGTGCATGCGCGCATTAATGCCTTCGGCATCATGGGTGACGTTCTTGCCGAACAACGCCAGAAGTTCTTCGCTAAGGCTCATAGCCAGCTCCTCACGACGCAGCTTAAAGACGTGAAGGTCGGCAAGCAGGCACTTACCGCAGGTCTTATTATGGGCGTCTTAGTAAGGCATTCTGTGACAGGCGCAGGAAAGTGTCATTATTTTGATGTTTTGACTGGTTATTTTTTAGACAGGCGGTAAACAGTCAAATTAATGGCCTTGGTGCAGTCGCCCCTTCAAGGCCCGGCATAAAGCATTTATATCCTGGCCGCCAACACTGTTAAGCGACGGGTCGAGCGGGTCGCGCCCGTAGGCCTGGGCCTCGATGAAAGCAGGGTCGCGGTGCACCGCACCCAGCACCGCATCGCCCAGGCGCAGCTTGAACACCCCGGCCATGTCCTGGCTGAAGGCGTGGCCAGCGTCCACTTGGTTGATCACGTAAAACCGTTGCAGTGGAGATTCGCTGGCGAGGTAAGGCGCGAGCACTTCGTCCATTTTCGCCAAGCGGCGAAACGAAGCCGCGTCCGGCTGGACCACCACCAACACCGCATCCGCCACCGACAGCGCCTGGCTGAGGTACACCGAATTACCCGCAGGCACATCGATCACCACCGTGTCCTGCCCATTCAACCCGAGCCCGGCCAGACGCTTGCGCAGAAACTCGAGGTCCTGCCCCAGCCAGCGATTCAAACTTTGCTGCTGCACCGGGTCGGTCTCGCCAAAGGCCACCACACGGCACCCGGCAAACCCGCGCTTAGGCAAGGCCTCCCAGGTCTGGTTGAGCAGGCTCACAGCCCCGAGACCCGGCAAATCAAACCCCGGGCACAAGTGATCACGCAGCGCGTTTTGCGGGTCCAGGTCCAACGCCAACGCCGGATGCCCCTGACGCTGCAAACCACTGGCAAGCGCCGCCGCCAACGTGCTGCGCCCCACACCGCCCGTGGCAGAAACCACCACCACGACCGTCGGCGCCGAAGCATCCGAATACACCTCGCCATGCGGGCCTTCAACCACCTCAGGCGGGCGAAGAGATTGCGCAACGCCTTGGTTCAGTTGCTCGAGCAAACGCTGCAAAGGCTCAGCCAGCGCGGTGCTTGGTGTTGAACTGTGATCTGCACGCCCCACTGACTGCTCCCCGGCTTAAACCGCTGAATTATTGTGGCGCGCATTGTGTGATATCAAACTGATGCTGTCAGTATTTGGATGTTTGTAACGAAATGCTTTCAGATGAGTGGCATGACGCCACGCAATACACAACCCGACAAAACCCGCACACAGCCCAGCTACCTCCCAGGCATTCAATGAGCCCAACCCACCGTTGATGCCCCAGAGGACGCCCGCACGGGCTACGGCGTAGTGAATGCGCGGATGACGTATCTGGACTCCAAGGGCCAGGCGCAGATGCTGAAATAGCTGAAATTCACCGACGATTGCGGCGACGGGAATTGAGCTGATTTGCAGGCCCTGAAGCGACGAAAAAGCGGTGATCGCAAAAAAACCTTCACTTCTGCAAAAATAGTCAGAATTCAGGGGTTTACAGAAGCTTGCCAATCGCTATAATCGTCGCCCTAACACGCCGGTATAGCTCAGTTGGTAGAGCAACTGACTTGTAATCAGTAGGTCCCGGGTTCGACTCCTGGTGCCGGCACCATATAAGACGAAGCCCTCACAGCAATGTGAGGGCTTTGTTGTTTCTGGGGTTTGGGTGTACGTCATGCGTTGAAATAGACGGGTTATAGCCCCGGAAGCCACCTCCTCCGCTGGCACTTCTATCTTTATGCAAAATTATGGCTGGCCAATAATTATGGCGTATCCATAAAACAAATAATTTCCTCAGCAGCCTATCCATCCCGCTCGGATAGGCTAAAAAACAACCAATCCATTTTCCCGATTGCTCCCCTCTCCCCACCACGCTAACCTCCGCTCCGTCACTGCCAATGCAGCGACCGGGCCTGAGAACCCGATTTTGATGCAGGCGCCCAAAGCGCCACGTATTCGTTGAAACTACGAACGTGGTAGCTCTCACTCGATATGGGAGTCTCACCAATGACCGTTACAAATCCCTCCGCGTTAACCACCCTCGGCGTCACCCCTTTCTCCTTCCACTGCGATCAACCTCTATTCCGAGTTAACAGCGGCGTCCCTCTGCATGAAGCCTTGCACCACGTTTCCGATTTGCTCCACGTCGCCAAACTGCTAGCAGAAGATGCGGCGATGACGAAGGAGACGGACCGTTATGCTTGGGCATCGCATTATTTGCAGAAGATGGTAAAGGCGGTGATTGATGATGTGGTGAAGGTGTTGGAGTCGCCCTGCAATGCTGAGCAGTAAGATGTGAATGGGCTGGCCGGGCGGGCGCTATCGCGGGCAAGCCCGGCTCCCACAGGTGATCTACATAGGTAGTTGATAGAGCGCCCCGGTCTGAGCAGGCCGGGGCGTTTTTTGTCAGTGCCCGGCGCTTTGGCCGCCGTCCACGTGCAGGATCTCGCCGGTGACGAACCCGGCGTTTTCCAGGTAGATGATCGCCTGGGCAATGTCACTCGCTTCGCCCATGTGCCCGACCGGATGCAGGCTGCCCAACGCCGCGTGGGTTTCTTCGTCGTGCATGGGCGTTTTGATAATCCCGGGGCTCACTGCGTTCACGCGAATGCCGCGTTTGGCGTATTCAATTGCCAGGGATTTGGTCGCGGCGTTCAGGCCGCCTTTGGTCAGCGAGGCCAGCACTGACGGCACGCCGTCAATCGCGTGGTCGACCAGGCTGGTGGTGATGTTGACGATGTGCCCGGCGCCTTGTTTGAGCATTTCGGTGATCGCCAGTTGGGTGATGTAGAAGAAGCCGTTGAGGTTCACGGCCAGCACGTTTGCGTAGTCTTCGTGGGTGTAGTTGGTGAAGGGTTTGGCAACAAAGATGCCGGCGTTGTTGATCAGGCTGTCGATGCGGCCAAAGCGCGCCACGCCTTCACGGATCACGCGCTCGGCGGTGGCTGGGTCGGCGATGTCGCCGGCCACGGTGTGGATGTTCGGGTCGGTGTAGGCTGGATCGAGCGCGAGGTGGCGACCACGCGGTAATCGAGGGCGCGGTAGGCGTGGACCACGGCGGCGCCGATGCCTTGGGAGGCGCCGGTGATAATGACGACTTTGCTCATGACAATGCTCCGGTTCAGGCTTGGGATTTGCGGTATTGGGTGGTGGTGATACCGGCGTAGCCCCAGTTATCGGTGTCGACTTCTTCGATCACGATGTGGGTCAGGTCGGGGCGTTTGTTGAGGACGCGTTCGAGGGTTTCGGTGAATTCGGCGATGACCTGGGCTTTTTGCTCCGGGGTAACGCCGTCACGGGTGATGCGCAGGCTGACAAAGGGCATGGCAGTGGCTCCAGTGGCCGGCCATCGGGGTGATGGGCGGGCAAGTGGGGCTAATTTAGGCGTGCGCCTGAAGGGCATAAAGGTGGCGCGGAGTACTTCATTAGTACTGCGATGTAACAAGTCAGAGGCCGGTTGGCGCGCATAAAAAAACCCCGAACCAGTCGGGGTTTTTTATCGCCTGGAATCAGGCGCGACGCCGAATCAATTAGAAAACGTTGATTGGGTAGTCGGCGAACAGACGGATTTCGTTACCGCCTACGTTGTACTCGCTGGCGTTGCTGGAGACGCGCAACCAGGAGGCACGAGCGCGCAGGCTCAGGTCTTTGGCTGGGCCGCTCTGAACGACGTATTTGAACTGGTTGAAGATTTCACGCTCGGTGCCACGGCCGCGGTTGGTACCGTCGTCAATGTTGGTGCCGCGCACGTAGGCGATGTTGTAGGTCAGGCCAGGCACGCCGAAGGCGCTGAAGTCCAGGCCGTAACCTGCTTGCCAGGAGCGCTCGTCCTTACCGTTGAAGTCGGACCAGTAGGAGTTGGCCAGCAGGATGGTGTTGCCGCCGTCGCCGATGCCGCCAGCGTTGCGGTAGCCGCCGTACAGGTAGCCGGTGTCGCCGGTGCTGCGCTGGTGAGCGACGGTGAAGCTGTGCGGGCCAACAGCCCAGGTAGCGCCCAAGCTCCAGATTTTGTTGTCGCGGGCGTCTGCATCACCTTGGTTTTCCAGGGCGAAGCTGCGGTCCAGCTTGGTTTTGTAGCCGTTGAAGTCAAAGGTCAACGATTGCTTCTCTGGCAGGGCCAGCACGTAGTTGACGTTGACGTATTGCTTCTTCAGCACGTCTTGCATGTCGGAGGCATACAGAGCAGCCGACAGGCTTTCGGTGAATTTGTAGCTACCACCGATGTAGTCGATGCTTTTCAGGCGACCGCTGTCGGTGCCTTCGGCGCTCTTGCGCGCTTCTTTGGTGAAGTGACCGGCGTCCAGTTGCAGACCGGCGATCTCTTTGGAAACGATCGAGGTGCCCTCGTAGGTTTCCGACAGCAGACGCGAGCTGTCGTATTGCAGAACGGGTACGGCTGGCATCTGCTGACCGTATTTGATCACGGTGTTGGAGATGCGCGCCTTGACGGCTGCGCCGCCTTTGGCCAGGTCGTTGGCTGCTTCGCCGCTGTCGCCTCGTTTGAAGAAGTCGATACCGCCCGCGCCGCTGCGACCTTTA
Organism: Pseudomonas sp. ArH3a; assembly: GCF_022648765.1. Taxonomy (NCBI): domain Bacteria; kingdom Pseudomonadati; phylum Pseudomonadota; class Gammaproteobacteria; order Pseudomonadales; family Pseudomonadaceae; genus Pseudomonas; species Pseudomonas sp. ArH3a. Next base: position 613,195 of record NZ_CP080330.1, on the reverse strand, counting down.
CCACCGTCCAGACGAATAGCGTATTGACCGATCACGTCCACACCCACACCGACGGTGCCTTGGGTGAAGCCGGATTCGAACTTACCGATGAAGCCTTGGCCCCATTCGGCTTTGTCTTGCCTGCCGTTTTTGTAGTCACGGCTGATGTAGGCATTACGTGCTGCGATATTCAGGTGGCTGTCTTCAACAAAACCCTTGGATTGCTCCTGGTCGTTAGCCATTGCCTGAGTGGCGCTCAAAATCCCCAGAGCGATCAAACCCATCCGTTGCTTCAACATTTCTTATATTCCTTATTACTGGTTGAGTACGCGCTGTGACACCAGGCCCCGTGTTGCTTTTCTGGTGTCAACTTTCTCCAGGAAAAAGAAGGCCCGCGGACGACTGAACTGCCGCAGGCCTTTTTTATTGGATGAGTTATGGCTGTTAGCCACAGGCGTTGGGCGCAATCGTATGCGCGCGTTGAACTATGTGTCAATTTCGTGAATCGTCTGTATTTATTCAAAAAAAGTCTAAAGACGGCTCTAAACTGCTGATACAAAACGCTGAAAAATCTTCTTACACCTCTCAGAAACACATCAAGTAACAATATTTAGCGCCTACATGTTTGGGAATAGATAACGCACGCAAATGCAAAGCATTAACATTCGCGCGTTTTTTACTTCCCGAACTTTTTGGATGCCTGCCCCCATGCCTGCCTCTCGCCTGACGCCCATCACCCTTGGGCTTTCTGTTTTGCTGTCTGCCGGTTTTGCCGGCGCGACCACGGTCTTACCCGCCACTTCAATCAGCACCGAAGCTGACGAAGACGACCCACGCGTCAAAGAGACCAACACCGCCACCCGCACGGCCACGTCGGTGCGTTATGTGCCCCAGGCCATCGACTCGGTCAAAACCGAAAGCCTGCGCTCTTACGGCACAAACGACCTGGGCCAGGCACTCAGCGGGATTCCCAACGTCAGCAGCGGCGCCGACACGCGCTTCGACAGCCTGCGCATCCGTGGTTTTGACGCGAGCAATGACTTCTACCTGGACGGCATTCGCGACGACAGCCAGTACGTGCGCGACCTGCACAACATCGAGCGCATCGAAGTGCTCAAAGGCCCGGCAGCCGTGCTGTACGGGCGAGGCGGCCAGGGCGGCATCGTCAACCGCGTAAGCAAATTGCCCACGGCGGGGCAAAAATCCAGTATCGAAGCCCAAGGCGGCAGCAACGACCTGCGCAGCCTGTATGCCGACCTCAGCACCGACCCCACCGACACCATCAGCCTGCGCCTGAACATGGGCAACCAGGACAACAACAGCTTCCGTGATGGCGTCAGCGGCAACCGCCAGCTGTTCGCGCCGTCGATGAGCTGGCAGCTGACGCCCGACCTGAATTGGTTGGTGCAATACGAATACAGCCGCTACAACCGCACACCAGACCGTGGCATCCCCGGGGTCAACGGTCGCCCGGCGGACGTGAGCCGCAGCAGCACTTACTTTGACAGCCGCGACTACATCGACGACAAATCCCAGTCCCTGCGCTCCAAGCTTGCCTATGAACTCAACGCCAACTGGCAACTGCGCCACACCCTCGGCGTGTTCAAGCTCGACAGCGATTTCGACAACACCTACCAGACCGGCTACGACCCCAAAGCCAACCAGGTCACGCGCCAGCGTTGGCAGCAGGACCTGACCACCCGCAACGTGTTCAACAACCTTGAGCTGGAAGGTGGGTTTGACACCTTCGGCCTGGAGCACCGCCTGCTCACCGGTATAGAGCTGGGCAGCCAACGTCGCGATCCGAAGCTCTACAGCGCCACCGCCGTCAACCGGGGCGGCCAGGCCGTACCGAGCCTGGACCTCAACCAGCCCAACCGCCACCTGAGCCACACTGGGCGGATGAGCCTTTCAAGTAACAACCACACCGAAGTCGAAAGCCGTGCCGTGTACGTGCAGGACCAACTGCGCCTCAACGATCAATGGCAACTGCTGGCAGGCCTGCGTTACGACCACTTTGAAGTGGACACCACCAGCAAGGTGCTCAACACACAGCAGGACGTCGACAGCCGCAGCACCAGCCCGCGCGTAGGCTTGGTGTGGACGCCGCTGGAACAGCACTCGTTTTATGCCTCGTGGAGCAAGACCTTCTCCCCGGCAGGCGGCGGCCTGATTGGCATCACGCCGAATGCCGCCGGCAGCGTCAACGACCTGAGCCCCGAGCTGACCAAGCAAAAGGAAATCGGCGTAAAAAGCGACTGGCTCGACGACCGCCTGAGCACCACCCTCGCCGTGTACGAGCTTGAACTCTACAACCGCCGCACCAGCGACCCGCTGGACCGCACCATCACCCTGCTCAGCGGCCTGCAACGCTCACGCGGCGTGGAGCTGACCGCCACCGGCAAGATTGTGGATAACTGGTATGTGCGCGGTGGCGTCGGCCTGCAGGACGCCAAGGTCGAGAAAGACAACAACGGCTTTGCAGGCAAGCGTGTCAGCGATGTGGCCAAGCGTAATGCCAGCCTGTTTATCACCTGGAAACCGGAAATGGGTTGGTATGCAGAAACTGGTTTGACCTTGGTAGGCGACCGTTATGCCGACAGCCTCAACACTGTGGTGTTGCCGGGTTATGGTCGCTGGGATGCGTTGGCGGGGTTCCGCCAGAAGGAATGGGACGTGCGCGCGGCGCTGAACAATATCGCTGACAAAAACTACTACGCCTCGGCGACGAGTGCGGCGCAGATTCAGCCGGGTGAGCCGCGTAGCTTGGTGGTCACAGGCACCTACAGTTTCTAACGCCGATCACGCTCTAATGTGGGAGCAAGCTTGTGGTGAGGAGCGGGCTTGTTGTTGAAAGCGGGCTTGCTCGCGAAAGCGGTGGGTCAGTCAACATCCATGTTTGCTGGGCCGACGTCTTCGCGAGCAAGTCGAATCGTCGCACCGCCGCTCCCACAATTGATCGTGGTGCTTTTTCAGTTTTGCATCAACTCACACAACGCATGCACTTCATCCTCACTGAACAACCCTACCGGGTAACGTTCACTCATCACGCTGCGCAAGTCAGGCTGTTGCCTTGCCTGTCGCGAGCCGTTTGCCTTCAACCAAAGCGCCAGCGCCTGGATCGCCTCACCGTTGACCCGCGTGGGGTGGAATGGGCGCGTGTGGATCAGGTTGATATCGGCATTCATTTCAGCGCTCTCTCCTACTGCTTGAGCGGCTAACTTACTCAAGGTTTATGACAGAACTGTGCAGTCACGACCTTGGGTTACTGTGCCAACACCGATACAAGAGCTATGCCAATGTCCTGTGTTTATAGACATTCGAACACAAAAAAGCCCGCGGCCTTGCTGGGCCGCGGGCTTGCTGTGAGCGCTATAAACAGGTAGCGCCGGGGTTTCGCTCAAGCGCTGTTACAACTGCACTCAGTTTTTGTGCGGCGCCGGCTGTTGTTGGGTCAGGCAGTGGATATTGCCGCCGCCCAGTAACAGTTCGCGGCCCGGCACCATCACTACTTCGTGCTGCGGGAACAGGTTCTGCAGGATTTCCTTGGCCTGGCGGTCCATAGGGTCGTCGAAGCTCGGCGCGATGATGCCGCCGTTGACGATCAGGAAATTCACGTAGGAGCCGGCCAAGCGCACGCTCGGGTTACGTTCCTGGCTGCCATCCACCGGGTCCACACCGGCGCACTCTTCTTCGGTAGCGTACAACGGGCCGGGGATCGGCATTTTATGCACGGTGAACGCGCGTCCCTGAGCGTCGGTGCTGCTTTGCAGCACGTTCATGGCCGCGTGGCAGCGCGCGTAGTTCGGGTCTTGCGGGTCATCGGTCCAGGCCAGCAGCACTTCGCCCGGGCGTACGTAGCAGCAGAAGTTATCCACATGGCCGTCGGTTTCGTCGTTGAACAGGCCGTCCGGCAGCCAGATGATCTTATCCACAGCCAGGTTGGCGCTGAGCACCGCTTCGATGGCCGCGCGATCCAGGTGCGGGTTGCGATTGCGGTTCAACAGGCATTCTTCGGTGGTGATCAGCGTGCCTTCGCCGTCGACGTGGATCGAACCGCCTTCCAGCACAAAACCCTCAGTGCGGTAACGCGGCGCGCGCTCGATCTCGAGGATCTTGCCACCCACCTGCGAATCACGGTTCCACGGCGAGTACAGGCCGCCGTCAAAGCCGCCCCAGGCGTTGAAATCCCAGTTCACACCGCGCACTTCGCCGCTGTTGTTGATCACGAAGGTTGGGCCGGTGTCGCGCACCCAGGCGTCGTCGTTGGACATTTCCACCACACGGATATTGGGCACGTCCAAACGCGCACGCGCGTTTTCGTACTGCCCGGCGGACACACCGACCGTCACCGGCTCGAACCGCGCAATGGCCTTGGCCACGGCCGCGTGGGCCGCCTGCGCCGGCTTGCCGCCCAGGCGCCAGTTGTCGGGGCGCTCAGGCCAGATCATCCACGTTTGGGTCTGTGGCGCCCATTCGGCGGGCATGTAGAAGCCATCGGCGCGAGGTGTGCTGTGCAGGGTGGTCATGGCGTTCAGGACTCCGAATGGGATGAAGGCCGATTTTATAACGGATAAAAATCGGCCTTAAAAGCGATTGAATATAATAGCTGGCAAACATGACGGTTAATAGCCGATAACAATCGGCTATCTAGCGTAGCTCCTCCAGCACCTTCGACAGCATGTCGACAAAGAAATCCACACTGCGTTTAGAGGTGACCATTGGCGGTTTGATCTTCAAGATGTTGAGGTAGTCGCCGGTCGGCTGCATGAAAATCCCCAGTTCCCGCAAGCGATCACACAGCAGCGCGGTTTCTTCTGTGGCGGGTTCCAGGGTATCGCGGTCGCGCACCAACTCCAGGCCCAAATAGAAGCCGGAACCATGAACCGCCCCCACCAGCAGGTGGCGATCAATCAGTGCTTGCAGCCGAGCTTTGAAATGCCCACCAACTACTTGGGCGTTTTCCCACAGCTTTTCTTCCTCCATCACATCCAGCACGGCCATGCCGATGCGACAACTGACCGGGCTGCCGCCCGACGAGGAGAAGAAATACCCCTCGGCCTCCAGCGCTTCGGCGATTTCGCGCCGGGTAATCACCGCGCCCAGCGGCTGGCCGTTGCCCATGCCCTTGGCCATGGTGATGATGTCCGGCACCACGCCCTGCTCCTCAAAGCCCCAGAAGAAATGGCCCATGCGGCCGTAACCCACCTGCACTTCATCGGCGATGCACACGCCGCCCTGGGCGCGCACCAACCCGTACACCTGCTGCAAATAGCCCGGCGGCAGGGAGATGCCACCGGCGTTGCCGTACACCGGCTCGCAAATGAAACCCGCCAACTGGCGTTTGCTCTCGGCGATTTTCGCCAGGTTGTGTTCCACACTTCGCACGTAGTCAGGCGCACTGCCCTGCCCACGGAACTCGCCGCGATAGGTATTCGGCGCCGTCACCGGGTGCACCCAGTCCGGGCGGCTGCTCAGTGCCTGCGGGTTGTCGGCAATCGAGGTGGACACCGCATCCGACGCTACCGACCAGCCGTGGTAAGCCTCCAGCACGCTGAGCATGTCGCGCCCGCCGCTGTAGGCCCAGGCCAGGCGAATCGCCAGGTCATTGGCCTCGGTGCCGCTGTTGACCAGGAAGACCCGGTCCATGCCTTCCGGCGCCAACGCCAGCAAACGCTCGGAGAACTCTGCAATTGCTGCGTAGTGAAAGCGCGAGTTGGTGTTGAGCAGCGACCATTGCCGCGCCGCCACCGCCGCCATGCGTGGGTGGCCATGGCCCAGCACCGCCACGTTGTTGAGCATGTCCAGGTAGGAACGGCCCTGCATGTCGATCAGGTGGTTGCGCCAGCCGCGCTCGATGCGTGGCGGGTCGACGTAATAGTGTTTTTGCGAACGGGCGAAGCTGGCATCACGGCGCGCCAGCAAGGCCTCGGCGTCCAACTCGGGTTCAGCATCACAGGCCAGCCCCAGCAGCGTGGCGGGCGATGGGCAGAGGGCCTGCCAGGCCTGCGCCTGAGACGGCGTGCAGAACAACGGCGGCTCAAGGTCGGCGCGGCATAACTGCACGGTGAGCGGCGCGTGGACCTCACCGAGGAGTTGGCCTTTCACCAGCACCGCGCCCGGTTTCAACGCGGTGGTTACACCCCATAAACGCAGGCTCAACTGGGCGTCATGCACGCACAGCAAACCGTCGGCGCCCTGGCGCAGCGTCCCGCCAAACGGCGCGTCCAATACTGTGCCATGGGGCAGGTGCAATTCCACGTGAAGCGGGAACGTTTGCGGCTCGATGGCACTGTCGGCACAGGTCCGCGACAGCCGGTATTGCCCATAGCGGCTGGCCGCCAACCCATGCACTGCCGCCGCTTCATCCAGCAACCGCCGGTCTATGCCGGGCAACGCCCAATTGCCGGCCTCGAAATGCGGGCTGAGTACGCCCAAGTCGATCAGCGCAAATTCACGCCCCACCAGGCCCGGCAGCAAAGGTGCGAAGTCTTGGTCGGCCATCGGCGGCAATGCTTCACCGACACACCCCAGAACCGCCGCTTCCATCAGCTCAAACGGCACCGAGGTCGCCACATGGAAGATTTCCCACTCGTGCTCGGCGTTTTTCAGTAAGTAGGTGTTATCCGGATCCAGGCGTTGCTGCTGTTCGCTGCTGAGCACCAGCACCGCCGCGCGCGCCACGATCAACGGCCACAGCGCTTGCAGCTCCTGGCGCCGCAACGGTGTCACCGCGTGACACGCCTGGATCGCCGGCAGGATGGCAAACGGGTCACCGTCAGCGTGGTGCAACAGGGCTGCGCAGGTCACCGACAAGTCGGCAATGCGCCAGGTGTGCACCAGGTCGCCGAAATCAATCACGCCCTGAACCTGCCAGTGCCGCTGGGCGTCGCGCTGCCAGACCACATTGTCATCGGTAATGTCCATGTGCACGGCTTGCCACGGCAGGTGCTCGGCCAACGGCCGAATGCGCGCCTCTACGTGCTCGCCCACCCGCTCGATAGCGTCGCGATGCGGCAGGTTTTCCAAGGTGGCCAGCAGGTGCTTGATCAGTGCATGCGCATGGCGCGGGTCCCATTGCAACGTGCGGTCCAGGCCGGGGTGTTCGAACCGCGCGAGGGCATGGCTGACCTGGCCGCACAGTTCACCGAAGCCTGCGATTACGTCGCGGCCCAGGTGAGGTAAATGGGTCAGGGGCTGGCCGTCGATGTAGTCCAGCACCCTCAGGTGCACGGTTTGCCCGTCGACGGCCACGCTCAGCAACTCCTCACCGGTCAGTGCGCGGATAACCTTGGGTACGCGTACGTGTGCTTGCAGGTCATGGAGGGCGGCATGCTGGGCGTGCAGCTCAACCGCCGCGTAGTCACCCCGGCAGATTTTCAGAACAAACCGGCCACGGGCGCTGTCGATTCGGTAATTGAGGTCTTGTTGGCTGCCCAGCGACTGCAATGTGCCTGTCAGGCCGTAATGTTGCTCGAGCAACTGCGCAGCTTGATCAGCACTCACGTCTGGGCAAGGCAAGCTGGCACGGTGGATCAACGTGGCGAGTAACATTGTGGCGACCTCTGCGTTTTCAGGCGCCTATATCGCCATTGTTCGGGGGCGTTAATCAACCCCTCACGCATACCGCGCTTGCACGGGCCCGATTCACAACTCAAGCTATGTCTCATTCGCCCAGTGTCCGTCTAAGGAAAAGGCCCTCGACATGCGTATTCTCATCACCGGCGGTGCCGGCTTTATTGGCTCCGCCCTGGTTCGCCACCTGATTCAAAACACCGAGCACGAAGTGCTCAACTTGGACAAACTCACCTACGCCGGCAACCTGGAGTCGCTGACCAGCATCGCGTCCAACAGCCGCTATGAGTTCGTGCAGGCCGATATCATCGACCAGGCCGCTGTCAGCGCCGTGCTGGCGCGCTTTGAGCCCCAGGCGATCATGCACCTGGCCGCCGAGTCGCACGTCGACCGTTCCATTGACGGCCCGTCGGATTTTATCCAGACCAATATCGTCGGCACCTACAGCCTGCTGGAAGCCACTCGTGCTTATTGGCAAACGCTGCAAGAGCCGGCCAAGAGCGCGTTCCGCTTCCACCACATCTCCACCGACGAGGTCTACGGCGACCTGCATGGCGTGGACGACCTGTTCACTGAAACCACGCCTTACGCGCCCAGCTCGCCGTACTCCGCCAGCAAAGCGGCGTCCGACCACCTGGTTCGCGCCTGGCAGCGCACTTATGGCCTGCCGGTATTGCTGACTAACTGCTCGAACAACTACGGGCCGTTCCATTTCCCTGAGAAGTTGATCCCGCTGGTGATCCTCAACGCCCTCGCAGGCAAGCCACTGCCGGTCTACGGTGACGGTTTGCAGGTGCGCGACTGGCTGTTCGTCGAAGATCACGCCCGCGCGCTGTTAAAAGTCGTGACCGAAGGCGTGGTAGGCGAGACCTACAACATCGGTGGCCACAACGAGCAGAAGAACATCGATGTAGTGCGCGGCATTTGTGGCCTGTTGGAAGAGCTAGCGCCACAACGCCCGGCCGGTGTGGATAAATTCACCGACCTGATCACATTCGTCAAAGACCGCCCAGGCCATGACCAACGCTACGCAATCGATGCGAGCAAGATCGAGCGCGAATTGGGTTGGGTTCCGCAAGAAACCTTCGAAACCGGCCTGCGCAAAACCGTGCAGTGGTACCTCGATAACCTCGACTGGTGCGGCCGAGTCCAGGACGGTAGCTATCAAGGCGAACGGCTTGGCAACACCGAGCCAAAAGACCTGATCGCATAACAAAGCATCACGCACCACAGCTAGGCATAATGCGCCTGTACCCACAGGCGCACGACTCCCATGACTCCTCCCCTCCCGCGAAGACCCCGCTGGCGCAGCCTCGCCTTGTTGGCGTTGTGCCTGGCACCGCTGCTGTGGCCGCTGGAGCACTTGGCCGAGCGCTATTACCGCAGCGAACTCGCCGGGCAAAACCGCCAGACCCTCGACCTGTACGTCGCCAACCTGCTCGGCACGTTGCACCGCTATGAAGTGCTGCCGCAGATCCTCGGTGACTTGCCGGCCCTGCGCACCGTGCTGGATGCGCCCCACGTCAGCACCAACCTAGCCAATGCCAACCTGCTGCTCAAGGACGTCGCCACCCAGGCCGGGGTGGAAGTGATGTACCTGATGGACACCACCGGCAAGACCCTCGCCGCCTCCAACTGGGATAAACAGGACAGCTTTGTCGGCCGCAATTTCTCATTTCGCCCCTACTTCAGCGAAGCCATGGCCGGGCGCCTGGGGCGGTTTTTCGGCTTGGGCACCACGTCGGCCAAGCGCGGCTACTTCTTCGCCGCCGCCGTGCGCGATGGCGACACCATCATTGGCGTGCTGGTGGTCAAGGTCGACCTGGACCACACCGAAAGCCTGTGGGGCAACACGCCGGAACAACTGCTGGTCACCGACCATAACGGCGTGGTGATCCTCACCTCGCGCCCGCAATGGCGATTCCGCGCCACGCGGCCACTGACCGCCGAAGAGCACCAGGCAATCATCGCGATCCAGCCCTACCCAACCCGCGACCCGCAGCCGCTGGCACTCAGTTCCACGGCGTGGTTGCGCCAATCCACCGCCATCGCCGAGACCGGCTGGAATGTGGAAATCCTCGCGCCACGCTCGCTGATCAACCGCCCGGTGCGCACGGTGGTCGCTGTGGGTGGTGCGACGTTGCTGGTGTTGATGTTGCTGCTGGGGTTGATGATGCAACGCCGTCGCCATTACCTGGAGCGCATCGCCTTCGAAGCCAAGGCGCGCCGTGAGCTGGAAGCCCGTGTGGTCGAGCGCACCAGCGACCTGGAAGGCCTTAACCGGCGCCTGAAACAGGAAGTGCTCGAGCGCGAACACGCCCAGCAGGAGTTGGTTCGCGCCCAGGACGACCTGGTGCAAGCCGGCAAACTGTCGGCGCTGGGAACCATGTCGGCGAGCATCAGCCACGAACTCAATCAACCGCTTGCGGCGATTCGCAGCTATGCGGAAAACGCCGAGATCCTGCTCGACCACGAGCGCACCAATGACGCTCGCGGCAACCTAAAACTGATCAGCGAACTGACCGGGCGCATGGCCTCGATCATCGCGCATTTGCGTGCGTTCGCCCGGCGCGACCGTCACGCCCCGGAAAGCGTGGCCCTGCAGCCAGCGCTGGATGATGCGCTGGCGTTGCTGGCCAAGCGGCGGCGGTCGATGGAAGTCGAGCTGATCCGCGATTTGCCGGAGGCGACCCTGTGGGTGCAAGCCGGGGAAACCCGTCTGCGCCAGGTGCTGGGCAACTTGCTGGCCAACGCCCTCGACGCCCTCACCGAAAAAGGCCCGCCGCGCAAGCTCTGGCTGAGTGCCGAAGCCACCGAACAGGGCGTCAACCTGTACATTCGCGACAATGGCCCAGGCTTTTGCATGGAAGCCCTGGGCCGCGCCAGCGAGCCGTTCTACACCACCAAGACCCGCACCCAAGGCTTGGGGTTGGGGCTGGCGATTTGTGACACGCTGATGCGTGCCTTTGGCGGCGATTTGTCGTTCGCCAACCACAAGGAAGGCGGCGCGCTGTTAACCTTGAAATTGCGTGCCGGCTCGCCGGGCGTCAGTCTGCAACCGTCCGAGGACCGCAGTGTATGAGTATCGATAACCAGATTCAGGTGGTGCTGATCGACGACGATCCACACCTGCGTCAGGCCCTGTGCCAGACCCTGGACCTGGCCGGGCTGAACGTCCTGACTCTGGGCGAAGCCACCGGCCTCACCGCGCGCTTGTCGCGGGACTGGCCGGGCGTGGTGGTCAGTGACATCCGCATGCCTGGCATGGACGGCCTGGAGCTGCTCACCGAACTGCACGGCCAGGACCCGGAGCTGCCGGTGCTGTTGATCACCGGCCACGGCGACGTACCGCTGGCGGTGCAAGCGATGCGCGCCGGCGCTTACGACTTCCTGGAAAAACCCTTCGCCAGCGACGCGCTGCTCGACAGCGTGCGCCGCGCCCTGGCCCTGCGCCGGCTGGTGCTGGACAACCGCAGCCTGCGCCTGGCCCTCAGTGACCGCCAGCAATTGAGCACGCGGCTGGTGGGGCACTCGCCGCAGATGCTGCGCTTGCGCGAGCAGATCGGCGCCCTGGCCGCAACCCGCGCCGACGTGCTGATCCTCGGCGAAACCGGTGCCGGTAAGGAAGTGGTGGCGCGTGCGCTGCATGACCTGTCGAACCGGCGCAGCGGGCCGTTTGTGGCGATCAACGCTGGTGCCCTGGCCGAATCGGTGGTCGAAAGCGAGCTGTTCGGCCATGAGCCGGGCGCGTTTACCGGCGCGCAAAAACGCCGTATCGGCAAATTCGAATTCGCCAATGGCGGCACGCTGTTTCTCGATGAAATCGAAAGCATGAGCCTGGATGTGCAGGTCAAGCTGCTGCGCCTGTTGCAGGAGCGTGTGGTCGAACGCCTGGGCGGCAATCAGCTGATCCCGCTGGATATCCGCATCATCGCCGCCACCAAGGAAGACCTGCGACAGGCGGCCGATCAAGGCCGCTTCCGTGCCGACTTGTATTACCGCCTCAACGTCGCGCCGCTGCGCATTCCGCCGCTGCGCGAGCGCGGTGAAGATGCCTTGATGCTGTTCCAACATTTTGCCGACGAAGCCAGCAGCCGCCACGGCCTACCCTTGCACGAGCTGCAACCGGGCCAGCGGGCGCTGCTGTTGCGCCACAGTTGGCCGGGCAACGTGCGCGAGCTGCAAAATGCAGCCGAACGCTTTGCCCTTGGGTTGGAGCTGGCACTGGACGCCACAGCGGATAACCCCGCCGCCGGCGTGCTGACTTCCACCCCAGGTGGTTTGAGTGAGCAGGTCGAGCAGTTCGAAAAAAGCCTGATCGCCGCCGAACTGACCCGCCCCCACAGCTCCGTGCGCAGCCTCGCCGAAGCCCTGGGCATACCGCGCAAAACCCTGCACGACAAACTGCGCAAGCACGGCCTGAACTTCGCCGACAGCGCCAGCCACAGCGCCGACGACGAATGACCCCGCCCACCCGCCAAGAGGCCGCCATGAGCCGCAACAGCCGTTACCTGGAATCCATCCTCCACCACGACATCCCCTTGACCCGAGAAATGGGCCTCAAGGTGCTCGACTGGCAACACGGCCAACTGCAACTGCACCTGCCCTTGCAAGCCAACATCAACCACAAGAGCACCATGTTCGGTGGCAGCCTCTACTGCGGCACGGTGCTGGCGGGCTGGGGTTGGCTGCACCTGCAATTACGTGAAGAAGGTATTGAAGACGGGCATATCGTGATTCAGGAAGGGCAGATCAGTTACCCGCTGCCGGTCACGCGGGATGCGACGGTGGTGTGCCAGGCGCCAGAGGAGAAGGTGTGGAAGCGCTTTTTGGCGACGTACAGGCGTTATGGCCGGGCGCGGTTGACGCTGGAAACGTGGGTTGTGAATGAGGGCAGTGAGGAGCAGGCGGTGACCTTCACCGGCCAGTACGTCCTGCACCGCTAACCGCCACAACACAAAAACCAATGTGGGAGCTGGCTTGCCTGCGATAGCGGTAGATCAGTCACTTAAGCGGTGACTGTCAGATCGCTATCGCAGGCAAACCAGCTCCCACATTTTGATTTTTTGAGGCCTTAAGAACGGGCCAGGGTCAGCAGGCGCTCGCGCCAGGCGGCCTTCGCCGGCAACGCCAAAAAGAACGGGTTCAGCAACGATTCCCGCGCCGGATAGCTGAAGGGTTTACCACTCAACTCCAACACTTCGCCGCCCGCCCCTTCCAACACACCCTGGGCCGCAGCCGTGTCCCACTGCGAAGTCGGCGCCAAACGCGGATAGCAATCGGCGCTGCCCTCGGCCAACAGGCAGAATTTCAGCGAGCTGCCGATATTCGCCAGTTTCAGCTCACCCAAGCCTTCGCTCAAACCGTCGAGCAGGCGCTCCTGCTCCGGGCTGGTATGGCGACGGCTGGCCACCACGGTAAAAGCCTCGCCCGCTGCAGGGGCCCGACGAACTTGAATGTGCTTGGGCGCTTCATTCACATCGGAGCGCCACGCCCCCAGGCCCGCGCCACCAAAGTAGCACCGGCCACTGGTAGGCATCGACACCACGCCAAACACCACGCGGCCTTGTTCGATCAAGGCAATGTTGACGGTGAACTCTTCGCTGCCCGAGATAAATTCCTTGGTGCCATCCAACGGGTCCACCAGCCACCAGCGCTGCCAGGCCGCGCGTACACTTTGGTCGATATCCGCGTCTTCTTCGGACAACACCGGAATGCTTGGGTCGAGCGTGGTAAGGCCGGCGAGAATCAGGTGGTGAGCGGCCAGGTCCGCTGCCGTTACGGGCGAATCATCAGCCTTGGAGGTGACCGCCACATCGGCGCGCCAGTACGGCAGGATCACTTCACCGGCCTGGCGGGCCAGTTCAATCACAGGGGCGATTAACGGGTGGCCTAAAAACAGTTCGCTCATGCGCTAAACGCTCCACGCTGGGTCAACAAATCTCGTACCAGATACAGCGCAGCCAGGGCGCGGCCTTCGCTGAATTGCTCGTTTTGCGCCAGTTGCGACAACTCGCGCAGGTTGACCCGCTCCACGCGCATCGGCTCAGGCTCATCGCCTTCCAGGCGTTCTTCGTACAGGTCGGTGGCCAGCACCACCTGGATTTTCTGGCTCATGTAGCCAGGCGACAGCGACAGCTCGGTAATGTGTTCCAACTGCCGCGCACCGTAGCCGGCCTCTTCCTTGAGTTCACGGTCGGCGGCCGCCAGCACGTCTTCGCCGGGTTCAATCAGGCCCTTGGGCAACGACAACTCATATTCGTCGGTGCCGCCGCAGTATTCTTCGATCAGCAACGCGTGGTCCTCATCAATCATCGCCACGATCATCACCGCGCCGTAGCCGGCACCGCGGCCTACCAGGCGCTCGTAGGTCCGTTCAACGCCATTGGAAAAGCGCAATTGCACTTCCTCCACGCGGAACAAACGGCTACTGGCGACTATTTCGCGGGCGAGGACGGTGGGTTTCTGGCGCATAAGCGGCTCCTTGGCGTGATCGGGTTACTATACCGTGGCTTTTCCGATTGTCTGTGTCGGATATCTTTACTTACATGAGAACGCCCCATGCCCGCTTTGAACTGGCACGCCATCGACACCGTCTTGCTGGACATGGACGGCACCTTGCTCGACCTGCATTTCGACAACCACTTCTGGATGGAGCACCTGCCCCAGCGCTACGCCGAGCTGCACGGGGTGAGCCGCGCCATGGCGCAGATGGAATTGCAGCCGCTGTTCGAGCGTAACGCCGGACAGTTGCAATGGTATTGCCTGGACTTCTGGAGCACGGAGCTGAATATTCCGGTGCGCGAGCTCAAGTTGGAAACTGCCCACCTGATCGCCCTGCGCCCGGACGCGGACACGTTTCTGGCGGCGATCAAACAGGCCGGCAAGCGCGTGATTCTGATCACCAACGCTCATCGTGATTCGCTGTCATTGAAGTTGGAACGCATTGAACTGGCGCCGTATTTCGAGCGGCTGATCAGCTCCCATGACTACGGTTTCCCCAAGGAAAACCCGCAATTCTGGGCAGCCCTGCAAGCCGACATCCACTTCGACCCGGCCCGTAGCCTGTTTATTGATGACACCCTGCCGATCCTGCGCAGTGCCCGGGATTTTGGCGTGGGGCATTTGCTGGCGGTGAAAGAGCCGGACAGTAAGAAGGGGCCAAAGGACACGGCGGAATTTGCGGCAGTTGATGACTACCGGGACCTCATTGCCGGACTTTAATCAAATGTGTGCGCTGGCTTGCCCGCGATGCAGGCACCTCGGTTTATCAATTGCACCGAGGTGATGTTATCGCAGCGGTTCGACAAGCCAGCGCCCACACAAGCGCGCTCTACAGAGAGTGCTTACTTGGCTGGAATACGCAGCGTCTGCCCAGGGTAGATTTTGTCCGGATGCGACAACAGCGGCTTGTTGGCTTCGAAGATCTTGTTGTACAGATTCGCATCACCGTAAACAGTCTTGGAGATAGCGCTCAGGGTGTCGCCCTTTTTCACCACGACAAAGGTGGCTGCAGCGACTACAGGCCCAGAAACGGTGATCTGGTCATCTACACTGCCAACACCGGCAATATTGCCTGCCGCCAGGATGATTTTTTCTTTCTCTTCCTGGGTGGCAACTTCGCCTTTGACGGTGACTTTGTCGCCATCAACGGTTGCGGTGACATTCGGATTTCCAAGCCCAACATCGCTGATGTGCTTCTTCAACTCCTCACTTGCGTTCGCATTACCCGGCGTCAACAGGTCAATAAGCTTCTCGCCAGCTTCCTTAACAAAGCTAAAAATACTCATGGTGCGCTCTCCTTGGGGTTTAAGTTCCAGATGCCCAAGACTAGACCAGTCCTACAGGCTTGGGTTCCAGGCCGACCAAAGACCCAAACGCGCTAGAATCCCCCGCCATTGGAATAAGCCCGGAGCGAAGATGGACATCAAACAGCTGAAATTCCTCATCGCCCTCGACGAGACCCGGCACTTCGGCCAGGCGGCAGCGCGCTGCCACATCACCCAGCCGACCCTGTCGATGCGCCTGCGCAACCTCGAAGAAGAGTTGGATTTGCCGCTGGTCAATCGCGGCCAGCGCTTCGAAGGCTTTACCGCGCCGGGCGAACGCGTATTGGCATGGGCCCGCACCGTGCTGGCGGCGTATGACGGCTTGCAGGCCGAAGCAGCGGCGTGTCGCGGCAATTTGGTCGGTACGTTGCGCCTGGGCGTGGTGCCACTGTCGAGCTTCGACCCCTTGACGCTGATGCAGCAACTGCATAAAGAGCATCCGAGCCTGCGCTTTGAGCTGTCGGCATTAAGCTCCGAGCAAATCCTCGAACAACTGGCGAGCAATCGCCTGGACTTGGGCGTGTCCTACCTGGAACGCCTGGACAACGAGCGCTTCGACTCGCTGGCCCTGGGCGAAACCCGCATGGGCCTGCTCTACGACCAGCGTTTTTTTAGCTTCGGCGACAAGCCGTTGAGCTGGGAGGCGCTGATCGAATTGCCATTGGGCATGCTCACCAGCGGCATGCACTTTCGCCAATCCATCGACCACAACTTCCACAGCCGTGGGCTCAACCCGCAGCCTTTGTTGCAAACCGATGCGGTGCACCAATTGTTACAGGCCGTGCACGGCGGCCTGTGTTGCGCCGTGATGCCACTGGATGGCGGCCTTGATGCGCTGACCGAGCACCTGCGTCTGCAACCTATTGAGGACGCTCACACCCTAGCCCGCCTTGGGCTGATCATGCGTCGCAGCGCGCCGCGTTCGGCATTGGCAGAAGCTTGTTTTGCGCTGTTTCAGAAATCGCAGCAAGAGCCTTGATCGACGTCATCTATCGGTAGATCAGTACTGGCAATTAGACGCGACGCTTTGTCGCGCCTAGTCTGAACACTGATCAATCCGCCGGTGGTACTGCCCCATGAACGCCAAGCGCCCAGTCTGCGCGGCGCCCGCCCTCGAAACGCCCGCGCCCGCCGCCAGCCAGAGCTACCAGTTTTGCAACCTCGAACACACAGAAGTCGCCAGCACTGCGTTGGCGGAAGAAGTGGCGTTGGCGATTGCTTATAACGATATCAGCCAGGCCGTCATGCTGGTGACGCCGACGGACCTGGAAGACTTCATCGTCGGCTTCAGCATCGGAAGCGGCATTATCGCCGACGTTAGCGACATATATGATCTGAAACTCAGCGGTTCGGGCTCAGCCCAATACGCCCAGGTGCAGATTTCCAGCCGGGCCTTTTGGAACCTCAAGCAGCAGCGCCGCCAATTGGCCGGCACCAGCGGCTGCGGTTTGTGCGGTGTGGAGGCGGTAGAGCAAGCCTTGCCCGACCTTCAAGTGCTGCCCGGTGCGCCCTTGCCACCCGCCGAATGGCTCGACGGCCTGCGCCAACGCATCAGCGCGTTCCAGCCCTTGGGCCAGTACAGCGGCGCGGTGCATGCGGCGGTGTTTATGAATAACCAGGGCGAATTGCTCATGGGCCGCGAAGACATCGGCCGGCATAACGCCCTGGATAAACTGATCGGCGCCCTGATCCGCCAAAAAATTCCGACCGACGGCGGCCTGGCGATTGTTACCAGTCGCTGCAGCCTCGAATTGATCCAGAAAGTCTTGCGCGCGGGCATCCAGACCTTGGTCAGCCTGTCGTCGCCCACCGGCCTGGCCCTGCAATGGGCGCGCCGGCACAACCTCAACCTCATCCACCTGCCGCAGAAAAGTGCGCCGCGGGTCTACAGCCCCGCGATGGAGAACCAGCCATGAGCATGCATCACCAAGCCGACCAAACCCCGACCCCGCGCTACAAGCCCTACAAAGGCGCGGCCGGCGGCTGGGGCGCGCTGATCAGTGTGGCGCAGGCCTGGCTGAGCAGCGACAACGCGATGAAAAACCTGCGCATGATGCTCAAGACCAACCAGAACGGCGGCTTCGACTGCCCGGGCTGCGCGTGGGGCGATTCGCCGGAAAGCGGCATGGTCAAGTTCTGCGAAAACGGCGCTAAGGCAGTTAACTGGGAAGCCACCAAACGCCGTGTGGATGCTGCATTTTTTGCCAAGCACAGCGTCACCGCGCTGCTGGAGCAAAGCGACTATTGGCTGGAATACCAAGGCCGCCTGACCGAACCGATGCGCTATGACGCCGAAACTGACCGCTACAAGGCTATCAGTTGGGAAGCGGCGTTCGATCTGGTCGGCAAGCACCTCAACGCCTTGCCAAGCCCGGACATGGCCGAGTTCTACACCTCGGGCCGGGCCAGCAACGAAGCGGCGTACCTGTATCAGCTGTTTGTGCGCGCCTACGGC
Organism: Pseudomonas sp. ArH3a; assembly: GCF_022648765.1. Lineage (NCBI taxonomy): Bacteria > Pseudomonadati > Pseudomonadota > Gammaproteobacteria > Pseudomonadales > Pseudomonadaceae > Pseudomonas > Pseudomonas sp. ArH3a. The sequence continues at coordinate 595,357 of NZ_CP080330.1, read as the reverse complement.
ACCAACAACTTCCCGGACTGCTCGAACATGTGCCACGAAGCCAGCGGTGTGGCCCTGGCGCAAAGCGTGGGCGTGGGCAAAGGCACCGTGACCTTTGATGACTTCGAACACGCCGATGCGATTTTCGTGTGGGGCCAGAACCCCGGCACCAACCACCCGCGCATGCTCGAACCGCTGCGTGAAGCGGTTAAACGCGGCGCCCAGGTGGTGTGCGTCAACCCGCTGAAAGAGCGCGGGCTGGAACGCTTCCAGCACCCGCAACACCCGCTGGAAATGCTCACCAACGGCGACAAACCAACCAACACCGCGTACTTCCGCCCGGCGCTGGGTGGCGACATGGCCATCTTGCGTGGCATGGCTAAGTTCCTGCTGCTGTGGGAGCGCCAGGCCCAGGCCGAAGGCAAAGAAGCGGTGTTCGATCACGACTTCCTCAACGAGCACACCACCAACGTGCTCGAGTACCTCGGCCAGATCGACGACACCTCGTGGGATGAAATCGTCGAGCAGTCCGGCCTGACCTTGGTTGAGATCGAGCAAGCGGCGCGCATGTATGCCAAAGGCAAAAACGTGATCATGTGCTGGGCGATGGGCATCACCCAGCACCGCCATTCGGTGCCGACCATCCAGGAAATCGCCAACCTGATGCTGCTGCGCGGCAACATCGGCCGCCCAGGCGCAGGCCTGTGCCCGGTGCGTGGCCACAGTAACGTGCAGGGCGACCGCACCATGGGCATCAACGAACGTCCACCAGTGGCGTTCCTCGACTCACTGGAACGTCGCTTCCAGTTCCAGGTGCCGCGCCACAATGGCCATAACGTGGTCGAAGCGATCCACGCGATGCTCGAAGGCCGCTCCAAGGTGTTTATCGGCCTGGGCGGCAACTTCGCCCAAGCTACGCCAGACAGCCCGCGCACTTTCGAAGCCCTGCGCAGCTGCGACCTGACCGTGCAGATCAGCACCAAGCTCAACCGCAGCCACCTGATGCACGGTAAAGACGCGCTGATCCTGCCGTGCCTGGGCCGCACCGACATCGATATCCAGGCCGAAGGCCCGCAAGCGGTGACGGTGGAAGACTCGTTCAGCATGGTTCACGATTCCAATGGCCAGTTGCAGCCGCTGTCGAAGCTGATGAAATCCGAGCCTGCCATCCTCGCCGGTATTGCCGCCGCGACCCTGGGCAGCAAACCGGTGGACTGGAACTGGCTGGTGGCTGACTACGGGCGCATCCGCGACCTGATCGCCGACACCATCCCTGGCTTCAAGGATTTCAACGAACGCCTCAAACACCCGGGCGGTTTTTACCTGGGTAACTCCGCCGGTGCACGCCGTTGGAACACGCCTTCGGGCCGCGCCAACTTCCGCCCGAACGTGCTGCCCAAAGACCTGATCCACGAACGCACCCACGCCACAGGCCGGGTGCCGGACCTGATCATGCAATCGATGCGCTCCCACGATCAGTACAACACCACCATTTATGGCCTGGACGACCGCTACCGTGGCGTGAAAGGCCAGCGTGACGTGCTCTTCGTCAACGAAGCCGACATCATCCGCCTGGGCTTCAAACCGGGGCAGAAGGCTGACATCGTTTCGCTGTGGGAAGATGGTCGTGAACGCCGTGTGAAAGGCTTCACCTTGCTGGCGTTTGATATTCCGGCGGGGCAGGCAGCGGCTTATTACCCGGAAGTGAACCCACTGGTGCCGCTGGAAAGCACTGGGGATGGCAGCCATACGCCGACGTCTAAGTTTGTGGCGATTCGTTTGGAAGCGGCGAGCGCGACGGGCCTGATCATGGCGCATTCGGCCTGACTGGGATTGTTGCGGCGAGCCGGCTTGTCGAATCGTCGCACCGCCCCCAATAACGTCACCGCATTCTTTCAGTCAGAACGCAGTGCCTGGACCAGGGGCCGCTGCGCAGCCCAACGCGGGCGGTGCGACGATTCAACAAGCCCGGCCGCCACAATAAAGCGTTAACGACTACTAATTCCGCAGGCACAAAAAAGGCCGCTTTTGCATAAAAGCGGCCTTTCCCAAGTAGCTAAAGACTCGCAAAAACGACTTAAGTTCCTCATACAAAACAGTAACTTAGCAAATTGTATACAACCCATACCACCGGTCGGTTTTCGATTGTCAGCGCCTCGATACAACCTCAGGATCGCGCCGTCATCCTCTTGAGGTCTCCCTATGAAGTTCTCCTCGATTCTCTTGTTGTCCCTTGGCCTGGTCAGTGGCGCAGCCATGGCCGGTGGCACCACCGAAGCCGGTGTGGGCGGCGCATTGGGCGGGGTTCTAGGTTCGGTTGTCGGCCAGCAGATAGGCGGTAACACCGGTTCGGCCATCGGCGCAGCCTTGGGCGGCGCGGGCGGTAGTGCGGTCGGCGCCGACAAGCGCAGCCGTGGCGAAGCCGCTATCGGCGGCGCACTGGGCGCGGCAGGCGGCAACGTGGTAGGCCGCAGCATGGGCGGCAACACCGGCAGCCTGATCGGCGCAGCCGCCGGCGGTGGCGCAGGTGGTGCGCTGGGCAACTACATGGGCAACAAGAGCGATGACGACGACCGCCGTTATCGTGGGCGGGATAACCGTCGTTATGACCGCGATGATCATCGTGGCCGTGGTCATGCCTATGGGCATCGCAAGAACAAGCATCACTACCGTAATCATCGGTAAGCCAACGGTCTAAAGCACAAGGCAAATCCCTGTGGGAGCCGGGCTTGCCCGCGATGGCGTACTGTCAGGAAACACATTTGAACCTGACACATCGCTATCGCTGGCAAGCCAGCTCCCACAGTTGATCTTCGCTGATCAAAATGGCGAGTCACACCACCAACCGCTGCAACGCCTCGCGCAACGCCCCCGGAATCGTCACCGGCTGGTTCGTCGCCCGATCCACAAACACATGCACAAAGCGCCCAGCCGCGCAGGCGTCCTCTTCGCCTGACTTGAACACCGCCAACTCATACTGCACCGAGCTGTTACCCAACTTGCCGACCCGCAGGCCAATTTCCAGGCGGTCGGGAAACGCGATCGAGGCGAAATAATCACACGCCGAACTCACCACAAATCCCACCACTTCACCGTCATGAATATCCAACCCGCCCTCTTCAATCAGGTAGGTATTCACCGCCGTGTCGAAAAAGCTGTAGTAAGTAACGTTATTCACATGGCCGTACACATCGTTGTCGTGCCAACGCGTAATGATCGGCTGGAAGTGACGGTAGTCGGCGCGCAAAGGCATTGAGTCAGGCATGGACAAGTCTCGTGAAAGTGGGCTTACAGATCATTCAAATGGGCTTCGGCCCACTCGCGCACTTCGGCGTAGGGATAGTCCTCCAGCGCCGCAAAACCCGGAATCCCCCGCGCTTTGAGCTTGGTAAACAACGGCACGCTGATACCACCGAGGAAGCGCGCCAGTCGCTCCGCGCCAGGCAAACTCCCGGTGTGCTCATGATGCCTGTGGATAAAATCACCGCACAGCCCCATGAAGTTTTTATCCACAAGCGGCGGCAGGCTTGGCGGCGCCGGCAAATGCGCAACGTGGCCGTGGCACACCGAACAATGCCCGCACCGCAGCGGCGCGTTTTCATCGCCAAAGTACTGAGCCAAACGCTGCCCCAGGCAATGCTCGGTAGCGAACAGGTCAAGCATGGCGTGTATCCGCGCCACTTCCGTCACCTCGTGTTGCTTGAAGCCTGTGTATAACTCCTCGCTCAATACCTGCGGATCGAAATCGGTATTCAGTAAGCTGTAGACCTCGGTCATTTGCTTGCTTTCCAGCTCGATCAGGCCCTGTTCCTGGAAGTAATCCAGCGCCTTCACCACACGGCTGCGTTCAGCATTGTGCTGTTGATAAAGCGCGTCGAAATCCACGGTCGCCCAGGTCCTGGCGCGGCTGCACACCTGAACAATCGCCGCGACAAACTGCTGCCGCTCACCGGAAAAACGCGCCAGCAAGGCCTCGGGCTCAATCAGGTATTTGAAGCGGTATTCGGCATAAAACGCGTAGCGCGGCGCGATCACGCCCTTAAGCTCCAACTGCACCAACAGGGTCTTGAGCGGCAGTTCGCGGATGTTGCTGTGGTCCGACAGCGACCTCAGTAAGAACTCCCACTGCCCCTCGCCCCGCGCCGCCTGCAACTCCTCCAGCACACGACGAATGCCCTGCTGCTCCGGCGTGTCGCCGTACACAAAGTTTTCCAGCACGTTGAGGCTGTCACGGTTGGCCAATACCAGGCACTCGGACGGCTGCCCATCACGCCCTGCACGGCCGATTTCCTGGCTGTAGTTCTCGATGGATTTGGGCAAATCGAAGTGCACCACATTGCGGATATCACTTTTATCGATCCCCATGCCGAACGCGATGGTGGCAACGATGCAATTGGAGCGCCCGCCCATAAAGCGCTGCTGGATGCCCTCGCGCTTATCGTGGGGCAAACCCGCGTGATAGGCCTCGGCCTGAATACCGTTGCGGTTCAGGTGATCGGCTATCTGCTCGGCGGTTTTCTGCAAGGTGACGTAAACAATGCTCGGCTGATTGGCGCGTTCGCTCATCCATTCGACCAAGCGCCGACGCTTGTCGTGACCGCTCACCGGCTCCACCAGCAAGTTGAGGTTGGGCCGGTAGAAGCCCGTGGTGATGACATCGTCCGGCGCAATGGCGAACTTCGCCTGCATGTCGGCAATCACCTTGGGCGTGGCCGTAGCCGTCAGCAGCAAAGCTTGTGGGATATTGAACTGGCGCTGGTAGTCCGGCAGCTTCAAATAGTCCGGGCGGAAGTTGTGGCCCCACTCCGAAATACAGTGCGCCTCGTCCACCACCAGCAGCGAAATCTGCACGCTTTGCAGAAAATTACGGAAGCGCTCGTTCTTCAAGCGCTCCACGGAAATCATCAGGATTTTCAGCTCGCCGGAACGCGCACGTGCCATTACGTCATTGGCGTCTTCGCGGCTCTGCGCCGAGTCGATACTGCCCGCGCAAATGCCGTGGCGCTGCAGGAAACCCAGCTGGTCCTGCATCAACGCCAACAGCGGCGACACCACCAGCGTCAGGTGCGGCAGCAATACCGCCGACAGTTGATAGCAAAGAGACTTGCCCGAACCGGTGGGGAAAATCGCCGCCGCAGAGCGACCGGCCAGCACCGCGCTGACCGCTGCTTCCTGGCCCAAACGAAACTGTGGATAACCAAAGACCTGTTGGAGGGTGTTGTGCATAAGCTGTCACTCCATTGACCGCTGAACGAGTCAAAAACATAGTCCAGCGATCAGGAAAAGGTCGGGAATAAACGCTACAAACTGATACAGAGAAAACCAGCAAGCCTGCGCAAAAACGCAGACAGTAGCACGCCTGATCGCAAGCCCCGACAAGGAGTCGTGAATGCCCAACACACTCCTGTTTTCCCTGCAACGTGCCGCCTTGCCCGCATTGCCCTTGCTGCTGATGGGCTGTGCAACACCACCCAAACCACCATCCGAACAATTAGCCGCACATGCCTTTGAAACCCCCGAATACTTTGCCTCAAACGCCCTGCCCACCGTTAAGGCATCCACTCTCTACGCTCGCGGTGGCAACGGCCAGGGCGTGAAAGTGGCATTGATCGACTCGGGCCTCAACAGCACGTTGCCGCAGTTCCAAGGGCGCCTGGCCAGCATGGGTTACGACTTTGTAAGCCAACAGCCCGACGTCGTTGACATCAAGGGGCACGGCACGCAAATGGCCGGCATTCTTGCCGCCAACAAGAACGATCAAGGCATGCATGGGATCGCCTTCAACGCTCAGTTGATCCCTATGCGTTTCGGCGACGACAAGGAGCCGCTGTGACCTGCTGGAAGCAGCGCAGCACGTAAAGCTGCAACCGGCGGTCGATAAGCAACCACAACCAAGCCAGCCACTGAGCTAAAACCTGTAGGCGCTGGCGTGCCCTGCTCACTCATTTGATGGTTGCTGCCCAAAAAATCACTGGTAAATCGCAAATACCGGAAAAGGCCGTGAGAAACCGTCACACATCACGTAGTCCCCTTCCCAAACTACTTAAAACACCTGCTCCCCCCCTACATAACTCACCTGCGCATGACTGAAACTAGCGCCCTCTCAACTGTCCCGGCAGAAACAGCGTGAACTTTTATTTAGAGTTAGCCTTGATCGTCACTCTGCAACTGCTGACCTTTTGGCTGATAAAAAACTACAAGTATCGGATAGGCCTTGGGCTCACCTTGCTAGTCAGTGGGCTAGTACTGATATTCGCACCGATGCCCACGCCGACTTTTTCTGCACACGAGCCTATAAACAGTACCATCGCCTATATCATCCTCTTCACTGGCATTGGCTTTATGCTGGAACGAAACAAACACCGACGCGTAACGTCGCCCGGCCCAACCCACCCACTCCTGCGTGCCACCACCATGAACCTGGCCCCCAACTTCCCCGAAGACCCCGTCATGCAGCAGCTCCTGCAATTGCTGCACGAAGAAATCGGCCTACCGAAACACAAGACTCTTCGCCTCGAAACCTCGATCAACCTCGACCTCGGCTGCGACGGCGCCGAGGCTCAGCAATTGATGGAAGCGATGGAGCAAGCGTTTGCCCTCGACCTGGGCGACTACGACGCTTATCGTTACTTCAAACCACCGGCGTTCGATGTGTTCCTCAAGCGTCGGGCCAAAGGCCGTGGCGACAAGGTGCCGCTGACCATCGGCATGCTCTACCTGGCCATCAAGACCCATAGCTGGGACACGCAGACCCTGGAAAACCTCAGCTGACCCCAAGCCCGCTCCCACATTGGATATGCGCTAACCTGGCGAATTGCCTACCTATCAAGGACCGTACATGGACGTAATCATGGGCCTGCTGGCCGCCCTGCTCTGGGGCGGCACGGATTTCCTCGTGGGCCTCAACGCCCGGGCCGTCGGCGTTAAACGCGCCGTGTACTTCGGCCAAGCCCTCGGTTTTTTGATCATGACCCTGCTGCTGGTCATCTTCCCGGCCTACCTGTTCAAATCCCTGAATGCCCCGTTGAGCGTCTGGCTCCTGGGCCTCACGGCTGCGCTGCTCACCGTCTCCGGCGCCCTTGCGCTGTCCAAGGCCTTCGCCCTGGGCAAAGCCGCCATCGTCGCGCCGCTGGTGACGTCCTACGGCGTTGTCACCACACTGCTGTCCTGGGCCAGCGGTGAACACATCAGCCTGATCCAACTCGGCTGCATCGGCCTGTGCGTCGTCGGCGTAATCCTCTCCAGCATCCACAAAGACAACGGCGTCCCTCACAACAACCCGCGCCTGTCCATCGCCTACGCCCTGCTCGCCGCCTTGCTGTACGGCACCAGCTTCTGGCTGCAAGGCCGCTACACGTTGCCCGCACTGGGGCCGATCACCATGTTGTGGCTGGGTTACCTGGTGGGCCTGTGCGTACTGGTGGTGATGGTGCTGAAGATCAAGGACGGCCTGAAGATTCCGCCGCTGAAAAACTGCGCGACGTTGACCGGTGCGAGCTTGATGAACCTGGGTGGTTTCTCGGCGTTTTCGTGGGGCGTGATGGCGGGGTCGGTTTCGGTGGTGACGGTGATCAGTACGTTGTCGGGTGGGATTGCGGCGATTCTGGGGTTTGTGTTTTTCAAGGAGCGGTTGTCAGCGGTTCAGGTGCTGGGGGTGGTGTTAGTGCTGGTCGGTGCAGTGGTTTTGCACATCGCCGACTAACCCTTCGCGCACAAAAAAGCCGCCCACAAGAGGCGGCTTTTTCACAACAACCGAACCTTACAACTTAGGCCCAGCCGCCTTGATCGCGTCGCTCACTTCAAACTTCTTGAAGTTCTCGACGAACAGAGCCGCCAGCGCTTTCGCCGCTTCGTCGTAAGCAGCCTTGTCGGCCCAGGTGTTACGTGGGTTCAACAGGCCAGTCTCAACGCCCGGTACGGCCAATGGCACGTCGAGGTTGATGGTGTCGAGGTGTTCGGTTTGCGCACCGATCAACGCGCCGCTCTGGATCGCTGCGATGACGCCGCGAGTGGTCGGGATGTTGAAGCGTTTGCCGACGCCGTAGCCGCCGCCGGTCCAGCCGGTGTTGACCAGGTAGACCTTGGAGCCGAAGCCGCGCACGCGCTTGATCAGCAGTTCTGCGTATTCACCGGCCGGGCGAGGGAAGAATGGCGCGCCGAAGCAGGTGGAGAAGGTCGACTTGATGCCGCTGCCCGAACCCATTTCAGTCGAGCCCACCAGCGCGGTGTAGCCGGACAGGAAGTGGTAGGCCGCTTGTTCTTCGCTGAGGATCGACACGGGCGGCAGTACGCCGGTCAGGTCGCAGGTCAGGAAGATCACAGCGTTTGGCTCGCCGCCGAGGTTTTGCTCGGAGCGCTTGGCAACGTGCTCCAGCGGGTAGGCGGCACGGCTGTTCTGGGTCAGGCTGACATTGGTGTAGTCGGCGTGTTTGGCATCGTCGATTACCACGTTTTCGAGCACGGTGCCGTGCTTGATGGCTTTCCAGATAACCGGCTCGTTCTTCTCGGAGAGGTCGATGCACTTGGCATAGCAACCGCCTTCGATGTTGAACACCACGCCTTCGCCCCAGCCGTGTTCGTCGTCACCGATCAGGTAACGGCTTTCGTCGGCGGACAGGGTAGTTTTACCGGTGCCCGACAGGCCGAAGAACAGGGTCACGTCGCCTGCTTCGCCGATGTTGGCGGCGCAGTGCATTGGCAGCACGTCAGCGGCCGGCAGCAGGAAGTTCTGCACCGAGAACATGGCTTTTTTCATTTCACCGGCGTAGCGCATGCCGGCGATCAGGACTTTTTTCTGTGCGAAGTTGAGGATCACGCAACCGTCGGAGTTAGTGCCGTCACGCTCTGGCACGCACTCGAAGTTGGCCACGTTAAGCACTTGCCACTCGTCACGGCCGGCGGGGTTGTACTGGGCCGGGTTGATGAACAGGCAACGACCGAACAGATTCTGCCAGGCAGTCTGGGTGGTCATTTTCACGGCCAGGTAGTGGTCTTGCGCAGCCCCTACGTGAACGTGGGAAACGAAATGCTCTTGCGCGTTATTGAATGCTTCTACGCGGTTCCACAGGGCATCGAACTTGTCGGCCGGGAACTTGCGGTTGATCGGGCCCCAGGCGATTGCGTCCTGGGTAGAAGGCTCTTCAACGATGAAACGATCGACCGGAGAACGGCCGGTACGGTGACCGGTTTCTACGACCAGCGCGCCAGTATCGGCAAGCACGCCTTCACCGCGCTGCAGGGCTTCTTTGACCAGATCGTCAACACTCAGATCGGTGTATACGGCGTTATTGGCTTGCGTCATGAGGTTCCCCGTCGGCCTATGGCCGAGTGCTCCAAACGTTTTGTAGTAGAAAGTTGCGCACTACTACCGCGAAAAAAGTGGGCCGGATTATGCCAGAAAAGCCCAAAAAGAGTAGGGCCCTCCCGTCAGAACTGCGCTAATCCGGCGTTTGTCAGGTGATTTACCTGTGCTTAAACGTTTTAGTGGCGGGTATCGGAAGGGGTGTCAATGCCTGCACCGGCGAATAATTGGGCGACATCGGCGGCATCGAACAGGTAACGCTGGTTGCAGAACTGGCAGTCGATCTCAATATTGCCGCCGTGCTCCACCACCAGATTTTGTGCATCTTCCAGGCCCAGGCTGACCAAGGCATTCGCCGAACGCTCGCGCGAGCAACTGCAACGGAAGCGCAGGCCCTGTGCGTCGAACAGGCGCACGGCCTCCTCGTGGTACAGGCGATGCAGGATGGTTTCGTTGTCCAGGCCCAGCAGCTCTTCGGCGGTCAGGGTGCCGGCCAGGGCGGTCAGTTTGCGCCAGCTGTCGGTGCGCTCGTCGTCATCCTTGATGCGGTCGGCCGGCAGTTGTTGCAGCAGCAGGCCACGGGCGCGCTTGCCGTCGGCATTGAGCCAGAACTTGGTGCCGACTTGCTGGGACATCACGAAATAGTTGGTGAAGCAGTCCGACAGGGTTTCGCCGTCGAGGTCGACGATGCCCTGGTAACGCTGGCCTTCCGTCGGGTCGACGGTGATCGCCAGCACGCCGTTGGCCATCAGGTCGCCAAGGGTCGCGTCCGGCGCGATCAAGTCGGCGTCGTAACGGGCCAGGCCACGGATTTCGCGCTCGCTGGAGCACTCGATCATCAGCATCGGCACCGGGCCTTCGGAACGCGCCTGCAAAATCAGCAAACCGTCGAACTTCATGGTGCCCACCAGCAACGACGCCGCCGCCATCAGTTCACCGAGCAGCTGCGCGACCGGCTCCGGATAGGGATGCTTGGCGAGGACTTCGGCATAGCTGCGCTCCAGCGAGACCAGTTCGCCGCGGGCGTCGTTCTCGTCGAAGATGAAGCGTTGGGTGAAGTCGGTATCCGGTAGATCAGTCATAGGTCTGGGTATCTGAATTGATGACAAAATGATTACAAGGTTTATAAAATTAAACGCTTTAGCACCATATTGGTGCGGCTTTCTCCTGGAAACGGAGAGCTAAATAGAGCGAAGAGGGACAGTTTATGAACAATCCGGGTTTGTTCCAAGCCAAGTGGAACCTCCGGCGATGGGCTCTATGCAATCTACTCGCTATCGGGCTGCTGTGTTTTTGGCTGTGGCCCACTGGCCAGATGCTGTGTGTGATTTTCGACGAATGGCTGTTTCACCTGCTCAATGACCCACTGGCGAGCAATTCGACCTGGCTGCATGTGTGGGCAGTGGCCAGCTTGCGGCCGTTTGATGCCGTGGTCGGAGTGATTTTACTGGCGCTGCTGATTCGCGGTGATTGGGTGTTCAAGGCGGTTCAGGTACGCCAGGCGTTCTTTGGTTTCCTTGGCATTCTTCTGCTGTTGCTGTTTATCCGCATGCTGTTCTCCAAGCTTGCCGCGCAAATGGGCTGGCAACACAGCAGCCCGTCGATGATGATCAGTGGCGCGACTCACATGAGCGACTATTTCCCAGGGCTGGAGAAAACCTGGGAGCTGAAGGACCGTTCGGGTCAGAGTTTCCCTGGCGATCATGCGTCGGTACTGTTGATCTGGGGCATGTTCATGACGGTATTTGCCAAGCGCATCGGCCAAGTGCTGGTGATCTGGGGCCTGGCGCTGCTGTTCATGATGCCGCGACTGGTGGCGGGTGCGCATTGGGGGCAGGACGATTACATCGGCGGCGTGTTGCTGGCGTTGTTGGCGCTGGGGTGGGGTTACTACACGCCGTTTGCGGCGAAGGTGTCGGGCGCATTGTTGCGGGTGACGGCACCGTTGTTTGGGTTGCTGGGCAAGTTGCCGATAATCGGGCGATTGAGCGTCATGCGCACTGCCGCGTAACACCGCCTATTCATGTGGGAGCTGGGTTGCCGGCCCCCACAGTTGATCTCCTTGTTTGCTGCAGATTTGCACGATCAATCATCATTGCCACTGCCGCGAAATTTGAACAAATCGCGACGCTGCTTCTTGCTCGGTTTGCCATCGGTGGTCATGCCGGTAGCCCCCGCCTTACGCATGGCCGCCGCGTTTTCGCGCTTGGCGATGCTGGCTTCGGTTTCGGTGTACAGCGCCTGCGCTTGGGGTGCACCGCGACGCACAACGGACAGGGCCTGCACCACGACGGTCTTTTCATCAAACCCCACACGAATCTGCAGCTCATCACCGACGCGCGGTTCCTTGCCCGGCTTGCAGCGCTCCCCACGATGGTGCACTTTACCGCTCTCAATGGCGGCCTTGGCCAGGGCACGGGTTTTAAAGAAACGCGCGGCCCACAGCCACTTGTCCAAACGGACTTTTTCTTCCTCTTCCTGCTTTTGAGCCACTTGAATTCCTCGCTCTGAAAAATGTCGCAACTTTAACGTTGAAGACCTTCGACGCAGAAACCCCAACGCTCACCTAAGATACGCCAGGCACCACCCTGTTTTCGCGAGGATACGCTGTGACCGACTTCCCTGCCTCACTCACCTCGCCCGACCAGCGTTGCGTGGGTTGCCAGCAAAGCGAACCCCTGGGTTTCGATTTTGCGTTCGCCTATCAGCCTATCGTAGACCTTAGGGATCATTCGATCTTCGCCCACGAAGCCTTAGTGCGAGGCATCAATGGCGAAGGGGCGTTATCGGTGCTGGAGCAGGTCAACGAAAGCAACCGCTACCGCTTTGACCAGCGTTGCCGTACCAAGGCGATTGCCGGCGCCGCTGCCTTGGGGATGCAAACCCATCTTTCGATCAACTTTATGCCCAATGCCGTGTACCGGCCGGAGCTGTGCATTCGCAGCACCTTGGAGGCGGCCCGTGCGCATAATTTTCCGCTGAACCAGCTGATTTTTGAAACGCTGGAAAGCGAGCACGTAGATAACTATCGCCATTTGACCAATATTCTGCGTGAATACCGCGAATTCGGCTTCAAGACCGCCATCGACGATTTCGGCGCGGGCTATTCGGGGCTGAATCTGCTGGCCGATTTCCAACCTGACCTGATCAAACTCGACATGGCGCTGATTCGCGATGTCGACCAGGATCGTGTCCGCCAGGTAATCGTCCAGGGGATTGTCACAATCTGTGAGCAGTTGGGCGTTACTGTCATTGCCGAAGGCATCGAAAGTGCCGGCGAGCGTGACTTCCTGTCCGACTGCGGAATATTTCTGATGCAAGGCTACTGGTTCGCCAAGCCTGCATTCAAAGCCTTGGCCGAGGTTCCACCTCACGCCTGGGCGAACTGATCGGTTACCCATATTGAAGACATTTGACCATTTGACCGTTGTGGGTCTGCGTGAGTGGGTGGCACTTCCCGACTTGGGAGTGGCGGGCCTGCGCGCAAAGATCGACACCGGTGCCAGCACCTCGAGCCTGCACGCCACCGATATCGAGCCATTTGAGCGCGACGGTGAGAAGTGGGTGCGCTTTACCGCGCACCTGGGCAGCGTGGTGCAACTGCGTCACCGGCGCTGCGAGGCGCCGGTGGTGACGATGAAGACCATCAAGAGCTCCAACGGCCATGCGCAGGTGCGCTACGTGATCAGCACCACCCTGGCGCTGGGTGATCGGGTATGGCGGGTGGAATTCACCCTCGCCTGCCGCAAGGCCATGCGTTATCGCCTGTTGCTGGGCTCCAAGGCGCTGATTGACGGCCATTTGGTGGTCAGTCCCGGCGTCAAGTACGTTCAAGACAAGCCGGTGTTCCCGGTCTCTACTATTTCTGCCCCAGGTGCTGCATGAAGATTGCTGTGCTGTCGCGAAACCCGCGTCTGTATTCCACCCGCCGGCTGGTCGAGGCCGGCACCGAACGTGGCCACGAAATGGTGGTGATCGACACGTTGCGTGCCTACATGAACATTGCCAGCCACAAGCCGCAGATCCACTACCGGGGCAAGCCGCTGGAAGGCTTCGATGCGGTGATCCCGCGTATCGGTGCCTCGGTGACGTTTTATGGCTGCGCGGTGTTGCGCCAGTTTGAAATGATGGGCGTATTCCCCCTCAATGAATCGGTGGCCATTGCGCGCTCGCGGGACAAGCTGCGTTCGCTGCAGCTGCTGTCGCGGCGCGGTATCGGCCTGCCGGTGACCGGCTTTGCGCACTCCCCCGATGACATCCCCGACCTGATCGACATGGTCAACGGCGCGCCGCTGGTGATCAAGGTGCTGGAAGGCACCCAGGGCATTGGCGTGGTGCTGTGCGAAACCGCAACTGCGGCAGAGTCAGTGATCGAGGCGTTCATGGGCCTCAAGCAGAACATCATGGTGCAGGAATACATCAAGGAAGCCGGCGGTGCGGATATCCGCTGCTTTGTGGTGGGCGACAAGGTGATTGCGGCAATGAAGCGCCAGGCCAAGCCGGGGGAATTCCGTTCCAACCTGCACCGTGGCGGCAGTGCCAGCCTGATCAAGATCACCCCGGAGGAACGCATGACTGCGCTGCGGGCGGCCAAGGTGATGGGGCTGGCGGTAGCAGGCGTGGATATCCTGCGGTCAAACCATGGGCCGTTGGTGATGGAAGTGAACTCATCGCCGGGTCTGGAAGGGATTGAGACCACCACCGGGAAGGATGTGGCGGGGATCATCATTCAGCATCTGGAGAAGAATGGTGGGCCGAATATGACACGGACCAAGGGTAAGGGCTGAATCAGCTCATTTATCAAACACCACAAAACAGTGTGGGAGCTGGCTTGCCTGCGATAGCGGTGGGTCAGCAACCTATACGTTGACTGATACACCGCTATCGCCGGCAAGCCAGCTCCCACATTTGATTTCTGTTGCTTGTTAAACCGCGTCTCGCGGCAGCATCAGGCCAAGCGGCAACCGCACGCGCGCTTCCAGGCCGCCCTCCTCGCGGTTGCGCAGCTCAACATTGCCGCCATGCATCGAGGCAATCCGCCGCACAATCGCCAGGCCCAGGCCCGTGCCCTTGCCACCACGGGCACGGTCGCCACGGGTGAACGGGTTGAAAATACCTTCCAGCTCCGCCGGGTCGATACCCGCGCCACGGTCCATCACACTCAACACCACATAAGGCGCAGCACTGTCGCCGGACACATACGCTGCCACTTCCACATCGGAACCGGCATGGTGCAAGGCATTGCCGATCAGGTTGTTCAGCAGGCGCTTCATCGACACACGACGCAACGCAAACGGCTGGATCGGCTCCAGGCGCATGCGCACCTGTTCGCCGTTCTGGTTGTAGGGCGCTACCACTTCGCGCACTAGGTCCGTCAGGTCAACTTCTTCAACCACTTCATCGCGGCCATCGCGGATAAACGCCAGGAACTGGTCGAGAATCGCATCCATGTCCTCGATGTCACGCACCATGTCATCCGTGAGGTCGGTATGCTCGCCCATCAACTCCAGGGATAACCGCAACCGCGTCAACGGCGTGCGCAAGTCATGGGACACGCCCGCCAGCATCAGCTCGCGTTCGCGACCGGCCTGTTCGACGTCTTCCGCCATCTGATTGAAGGCGCCGTACACCTCAGTCATCTCACTGGGCGTGTCGCTGACCGGCAGGCGAACGCTGCGCCCCTGCCCTAATTGGCGGGCGGCAAATACCAGGCGTTTGAGCGGTTGGTTGAGCTGGCGCACGAAAATCCACGCGGACGCCGTTGAGAGCAAGCCTATCGCCAGGAACCAACCCAGCACGTTCCAGATCTTCTGCCCCCGCAACGGGTGCGGGTAAAGCGGCACCTTGATCCAGGCGTCCCCCAGGCTCGGCGCCCTCACCCATAGCGCTGGCGAAACATGCATGCGCAATCGCACCTCGGTATCGTCCCCCAGCTCAGCCTGCATCTGGCGCTGATAAATCTCGCTGTAAGGCCAATGCTGCTCGCCTTCAGGCACACCGGCGCCGTCGACCCGGATAAGCGTCGAGGCCTTGGCTACCTTTTCGCGGTTTTCGGGGTCGACGGCCCAATAGGCACGAAGCGTCAGGGCAACGCCGTGGCTGTACTGCCGATCCACCAGCACATCTTCGTTCATCAATAGATAAACCAGCGTCAGTGCCTTGGAAAACAGAACGACGATCAGCACCAACCAAAGGGTGCGGGAGAAGAAACTTTGCGGGAACCACAACGGGGTTTTCATAGGAGACTGCCAGACAGCTTGCAGAAACGAGCGGCGCTCGCAGAAATGCAGACGCCGGGCTGCCCGTCGACCCTCATGGAGTCAAACGCCGGGCTGCCCGCGCCTGCAAATCATCGATTACTTGGTTGCAGTGCCATCCGGCACAAACACATAACCCACGCCCCATACCGTCTGGATATAACGCGGCTTGGACGGGTCCGGCTCGATCATCCGGCGCAGACGGGAAATCTGCACGTCGATGGAGCGCTCCAGGGCGTCCCATTCCCGACCACGGGCCAGGTTCATCAGCTTGTCGCGCGTCAGCGGCTGACGAGCGTTCATCACCAGGGCCTTGAGCACGGCGAATTCGCCGGTGGTCAGCATGTGTACTTCTTCGCCACGCTTGAGCTCACGGGTCGCCAGCGACAGTTCGTAGTCGCCAAAGGTGACGCTTTCGTCTTCGCTGCCTGGCGCGCCCGGAACCGGTGCTGCCTGGCGGCGCAATACGGCTTTGACCCGGGCCATCAGCTCGTCCGGGTTGAACGGCTTGGCCAGGTAGTCATCCGCGCCCAGCTCGAGACCCTTGATGCGGCTCAGCTCATCACCCTTGGCAGTGAGCATGATGATTGGAATCTGGTTGTTCGCACCGCGCAGACGTTTGCAGGCGGTGAGGCCATCTTCGCCGGGCAGCATCAGGTCGAGCACGACCAGATTGAACACTTCACGCCCCAATAGGCGGTCCATTTGCTCGGTGTTCGGCACCGCGCGGGCACGGTAGCCCTTGGAGTTGAAGAAACGCTCCAGCAGGCTGCTCAGCCCCGGATCGTCGTCAACGATGAGAATTTTTTCGCCTTCAGCAGTTTGTGCAGTGCTGCTCATTAGATGCTCCTCTTATCTCGGCGCGCATTATGGCGTAGCTGCCGTTATACGCACCGTGTGCATTGTTAGCAGATTTTTCCTTCACTGCCAGTGAAGCCGTGCCCTGTAACCTCAGGCACAGTACCCCTCAAGGGCAGAACGCTGGTTATAATGCGCCGCCTTTGTAGGGGCTAATGTCAGACTTTACTGCTTACTGCCTCGCCAGTTTTTTCAGTGCCGGGCAGCAATTTTCCGATTTCGAGGGTCATAAGCGCGCCTCTTGACCCAGGCAGCGGCGCCAGTCGGGCCGCTCAACCAGCCTCGCAACGCCTTGTTTTCCGGGCCTGCGAGCTGCTTTCAGAATTTCAGGTGGTTTTATGGACAGCATCAACAGCCGCATCGCCGAGGAACTCGGTGTACGCCCACAACAGGTCGAAGCGGCCGTCGCTCTACTGGATGAAGGCTCCACGGTGCCTTTCATCGCCCGTTACCGTAAAGAAGTCACCGGCAGCCTCGATGATATCCAGTTGCGGCATCTGGAAGAGCGCCTGCGCTACCTGCGAGAACTCGACGAACGGCGCATCAGCATCCTCGCCAGCATCGAGGAACAGGGCAAGCTGACTCCGCAACTGGAACGCGACATCAAGCTCGCCGACACCAAGACCCGCCTCGAAGACCTCTACCTGCCGTACAAACAGAAGCGCCGCACCAAGGGCCAGATCGCCCTGGAAGCCGGCCTCGGCGACTTGGCTGACGGCTTGTTCAACGACCCGTCGCTGACCCCGGAAGCCGAAGCTGCACGCTTCATCGACGCCGAAAAAGGCGTCGCCGACGTCAAGGCGGCCCTCGAAGGCGCCAAGTACATCCTGATGGAGCGCTTCGCCGAAAACGCCGGCCTGCTGGAAAAATTGCGCACTTACTTGAAGCAGGAAGCCATCCTCAGCGCCCGCGTCATCGCCGGCAAAGAGGAAGAAGGCGCCAAGTTCCGCGACTATTTCGAACACGACGAACCGCTCAAAAGCATGCCGTCCCACCGTGCGCTGGCGATTTTCCGCGGCCGCAACGAAGGTATTCTCAGCTCCGCGCTGAAAGTCGGCGACGAGCTGCCAGGCACCATGCACCCCTGCGAAGGCATGATCGGGCAACAATTCGGCATCCAGAATCAGAACCGTCCTGCGGACAAGTGGCTCGGTGAAGTCGTGCGCTGGACCTGGAAGGTCAAGCTCTACACCCACCTGGAAACCGACCTGCTCGGCGAGCTGCGCGACGGCGCCGAAACCGAGGCGATCAACGTATTCGCCCACAACCTGCACGACCTGCTGCTGGCCGCCCCGGCCGGCCCACGCGCAACCCTGGGCCTCGACCCGGGCCTGCGTACCGGCTGCAAGGTGGCGGTGGTCGACTCCACCGGCAAGCTGCTGGACCACGCCACTGTGTATCCGCATGTGCCGCACAACAAGTGGGACCAGACCCTGGCCATCCTCGCCGCCCTGTGCGCCAAGCACTCGGTGGACCTGATCGCCATCGGCAACGGCACCGCCAGCCGTGAAACCGACAAGCTGGCCGCCGAGCTGATCAAAAAATACCCAGCCATGAAGATGACCAAAGTCATGGTCTCCGAGGCGGGCGCTTCGGTGTACTCGGCGTCGGAACTGGCCTCCAAGGAATTTCCGGACCTCGACGTGTCGATCCGTGGTGCCGTCTCCATCGCCCGTCGCCTGCAGGACCCGCTGGCCGAACTGGTGAAGATCGACCCTAAATCCATCGGCGTAGGCCAGTACCAGCACGACGTGTCGCAGCTGAAACTGGCGCGCGGCCTGGACGCGGTGGTGGAAGACTGCGTGAACAAGGTCGGCGTGGATGTGAACACGGCCTCGGTTGCGCTACTGGCCCGTATCTCCGGCCTCAATACCACCCTGGCGCAGAACATCGTCACTCATCGCGACGAAAACGGCGCGTTCAAAACCCGCGCGGCTCTGAAAAAAGTCGCACGCCTGGGTGAAAAAACCTTCGAACAGGCTGCCGGTTTCCTACGCGTGATGAACGGCGATAACCCGCTGGATGCCTCGGCAGTTCACCCGGAAGCCTACCCGCTGGTGCAACGCATTGCCGCCGAGACCGACCGCGACATCCGCTCGCTGATCGGCGACGCCGCGTTCCTCAAGCGCCTGGACCCGAAGAAGTACACCGACGAAACCTTCGGTGTGCCGACCATCACCGACATTCTGCAAGAGCTGGAAAAACCTGGCCGTGACCCGCGTCCCGAGTTCAAGACCGCCGAGTTCCAGGACGGCGTCGAAGACCTCAAGGACCTGCAACTGGGCATGATCCTCGAAGGCGTGGTCACCAACGTGACCAACTTCGGTGCTTTCGTGGATATCGGCGTGCATCAGGACGGTTTGGTGCATATCTCTGCGCTTTCGGAGAAGTTCATCAAAGACCCTCGCGAAGCGGTGAAAGCCGGTGATGTGGTCAAGGTCAAGGTCATGGAAGTCGATATCCCACGCAAACGCGTCGGCCTTTCGATGCGCATGAGCGACACGCCCGGCGAGAAAATCGACGGTGCCCGTGGCGCACGCCCAGGTTCCGCGCCGCGTCAGTCGCAAAACAACGCACCGCGTAAGGAAGCCGCCACCGCAGCGCCGAGCAACAACGCCATGGCGTCGCTGTTCGCCAATGCCAAGCAGTTGAAGAAGCGCTGATGGAAATTCCAGCCGGCTTGACCCAGAGCGCGTTCAGCGAGCTGATCGGCTGCCGCCTGCAACGCCTGGATGAAGGCGTTGCCGAGGTGGCCCTGACCCTGGAGCCGCAGCTGCGCAACCGCGCGGGCAAGCTCCATGGCGGGGCGATTTTCAGCCTGGTGGACATCACCATGGGGTTGGCGTGTTCCAGCGCCCATGGTTTCGACCAGCAGAGCGCGACCATCGAGTGCAAAATCAACTATATCCGTGCCGTAGAAGACGGTGACGTGCTGTGCACCAGCCGCGTGATTCACGCCGGTCGACGCACGCTGGTGGTCGAAGCCGATGTGCATCAAGGCGAAAGACTTATCGCAAAAGCACAAGGTACCTTCGCTGTCCTCTAGCTCCCCGCCCTCGATTTGAGTTAATTTCGGCGCTGTAACAACAGCGTCGGAATTTTCTTGCTGCGCTATAGCCCAATTCATGGAGTGAAGTAGGCTTTTTTCAAAGCGGGTCAAATCGACTCAAAACCAGGCGATAACGCCAGTTTCAACTTCACCCTTGTAGACCGTCCTGCCCACCCCCATATTGGGGCGACTGACGCGTGAAGGAATCCAACTTGAGCGAACTTCTCAACCGCCGCCTGGCTTTGCTCGGCAAGCGCGAACACCTCTCCCTGCTAGAGCAGTGCTTGCACGGCATCGAGCGCGAATGCCTACGCGTCACAGGTGAAGGTCGCCTGGCGCAAACGCCGCACCCCGAAGCCCTGGGCGCCGCGTTGACCCACGAGCAGATCACCACTGACTACTCGGAATCGCTGCTGGAGTTCATCACCCCAGCCCTGCCCAACCCGGCCGATACCCTGAGCAGCCTGGACAAAATCCATCGCTTTGCCTACAGCAAGCTCGGCAACGAGTACCTGTGGAGCCCTTCGATGCCGTGCCCGTTGCCGGCCGAGGAAGATATTCCGATTGCCTACTACGGCACCTCCAATATCGGACAGCTCAAGTACGTGTACCGCAAGGGCCTGGCCCTGCGTTACGGCAAGACCATGCAGTGCATCGCCGGCATCCACTACAACTTTTCCCTGCCGGAAGCGCTGTGGCCGTTGCTCAAGGAGACGGAAGGCTTCGTGGGCACCGACCGCGACTACCAGTCCACGGCCTATATCGCACTGATCCGTAATTTCCGTCGTTACAGCTGGCTGCTGATGTACCTGTTTGGTGCTTCGCCGGCCCTGGACGCCGGTTTCCTGCGCGGGCGCTCGCACCAGTTGGAAGTGCTGGACGCCGACACGCTCTACCTGCCCTACGCCACCAGCCTGCGCATGAGCGACCTGGGTTACCAGAGCAACGCCCAGGCCGGCCTCACACCGTGCTACAACGATCTGGCCAGCTACACCGACAGCCTGCGCGAAGCGGTGGCAACACCCTACGCGCCCTACGTCGAAGTCGGCACGCATAAGGACGGTGAGTGGGTTCAGCTCAACACCAACATCCTGCAGATCGAAAACGAGTACTACTCCAATATCCGCCCCAAGCGCGTGACCTACACCGGCGAGCGGCCGATCCAGGCGCTGATGGCGCGTGGCATCCAATACATCGAAGTGCGCTGCCTGGACATCAACCCGTTCCTGCCGATGGGCATCGACCTACCGGAGTCGCGTTTCCTCGACGCGTTCCTGCTGTATTGCGCATTGAACGACAGCCCGCTGTTCGCCAATAACGAATGCGGCAATGCCACCTCCAACTTCCTCAGCGTGGTCAAGGAAGGCCGTCGTCCGGGCCTGCAGTTGCAGCGTCAGGACCAGCCTGTGGACATGAAGGAATGGGCCACCGAGCTGCTGGAGCAGATCGCGCCGTTGGCGGCCCTGCTCGATGAGAGCCAGGGCATCACCGAGCACAGCCAGGCGTTGGATGTTCAGTTGGCGAAGGTCAAGGATCCGTCCCTGACGCCATCTGCCCAGGTGTTGGCGGCGATGGCAGAACGTAAAGAGAGTTTTGCGCAGTTCTCCCTGCACCAGAGCGAGGTGCACGCCGAATATTTCCGTAAAGAGCCGTTGCCGGCGCAAGAGCAGGCACGCTTTGAAGAACTGGCGCGCAATTCGCTGGCGCAGCAGGCGGAGTTGGAGCAGAACGAAGTGGGCGACTTTGATGTGTTTGTCGGGTCGTACCAGGCGAGCATCTTGGCGATCAGCAACTAAAAGCATCACGCCGCCCCTGTGGGAGCGGGCTTGCCTGCGATAGCATCAACTCGGTGCATCTGGAATACCGAGTCGTGCGCATCGCAGGCAAGCCCGCTCGCACATTTGGCCGATGCGCCCTCAACATCAGCATTCACTCTTATCCTAATAAGCTAATTCGAAAAGGTTATTTATTTTCGGATTCTTAGATCATTTAGTCTCCTCACACGCCGACCCTCGGCCGCCTGATTGAGGAGCTTCCCCTTGAAACGTTTAACCCCTCTGCGCCTCTTGGCCGCATTGTCCCTGGCCGGTGCCAGCCTGTTTGCCCAGGCGGCGGATGTGACGATCGCTTACCAGACCACCGTGGACCCGGCGAAAGTCGCCCAGGCCGACGGCGCGTATGAAAAAGCCACCAACGCCAAGATCGACTGGCGCAAATTCGACAATGGCGCCGACATCATCGCCGCCATCGCCTCCGGCGACGTGCAAATCGGCTACCTCGGTTCCAGCCCGCTGACCGCTGCCGTTACCCGCAAAGTTCCAGTGGAAACGTTCCTCGTGGCCACCCAAATCGGCGGCGCCGAAGCTTTGGTGGCGCGCAACGGTTCAGGGATCAACAGCCCGCAGGACCTGATCGGCAAAAAGATCGCCGTGCCGTTCGTGTCCACCGGCCACTACAGCCTGTTGGCCGCGTTGAAGCACTGGAACATCGACCCCGCGAAAGTCACCATCCTCAACCTCGCGCCGCCGGCAATCATCGCCGCGTGGAAACGCGGTGACATCGACGCCACCTACGTGTGGGACCCAGCCTTGGGCGTGGCCAAGGAAAACGGCAAGGTGCTGATCACCTCCGGCGAACTGGCCAAGTTCGGCGCGCCGACCTTCGATGCGTGGATCGTGCGTAAGGATTTCGCCGAGAAGCACCCGGAAATCGTCACGGCCTTCGCCAAGGTCACTCTGGATGCCTACGCCGCGTACCGCAAAGACCCACAAGCCTGGCTCGCCGATAAAGGCAACGTCGACAAGCTGGTGAAGCTCTCCGGCGCCAAGGCCAGTGACATCCCACTGCTGCTGCAAGGCAACGTCTACCCGCTGGCTGCTGACCAAGTGACCTTGCTGGGCGCACCGACCACCAAGGCTGTGACCGACACCGCCGTGTTCCTCAAGGAACAAGGCAAGGTCGACGCCGTGCTGCCGGACTACGCCCCGTACGTCAGCGCCAAGTTCATCAACAACTGATTCAGGAGTTCATTGCGATGGCCTTGCTACAACTGGAGCGCATCAGCGCACAGTACCCAGGCGCCACAGAACCGGTACTGTCTGATATTTCACTGGACCTTGGGCCCCAGCAATTGCTGGTGGCCCTGGGCCCGTCCGGCAGTGGCAAGACTTCGCTGTTGAACCTGATTGCCGGCTTTGTTGAACCCTCTGCCGGGCGCATCACCCTCGATGGCGTGCCGGTCAAAGGCCCAAGCGCCGAGCGCGGCGTGGTGTTCCAGGACGACGCCCTGCTGCCCTGGCAGG
Organism: Pseudomonas sp. ArH3a; assembly: GCF_022648765.1. Taxonomy (NCBI): domain Bacteria; kingdom Pseudomonadati; phylum Pseudomonadota; class Gammaproteobacteria; order Pseudomonadales; family Pseudomonadaceae; genus Pseudomonas; species Pseudomonas sp. ArH3a. Next base: position 572,611 of record NZ_CP080330.1, on the reverse strand, counting down.
ACGTACTGGCTAACGTCGGTTTCGGCCTCGAACTGGCTGGCGTGCCCAAGGCGCAACGCGAAGTGCGCGCCCGGGAAATGCTCGCGCTGGTCGACCTGGCGGGTTTCGGCAGCCGGCGCATTTGGCAGCTTTCCGGCGGCCAAAAGCAACGTGTGGGCCTGGCCCGCGCACTGGCGGCCGACCCGCGCGTGTTGCTGATGGACGAACCCTTCGGCGCCCTCGATGCTTTCACCCGCGAACAAATGCAGGAATTGCTCCTGCAAGTCTGGCGGCGCACGGCCAAGCCGGTGTTCCTGATTACCCACGACATTGAAGAAGCGGTGTTCCTCGCCACCGATTTGATCCTGCTGGCGCCCAACCCCGGCCAGATCGTCGAGCGACTGCACCTGGACTTCGGCCAGCGCTACGCCGCCGGTGAATCGGCGCGGGCGATCAAGTCCGACCCGCGCTTTATCGAAACCCGCGAACACGTGCTGAGCAAAGTGTTCTCGCAACGGCAGGTGTCCGCATGAGCAGCTACGAACTCCCCGCCACCGCCACCGCCGCCAAGCCGGCAGCGCACGCGGTTATTCCGGTGCGTCGCAGCCTGAGCACACATTGGGTCAGCGTACTCACCTTGGTCGTCTTGCTGGCGATCTGGTGGGCGGTGACCGCCACCGGCTTGATCGAACCGTTGTTCCTGCCACCGCCGTCCGCTGTGCTGCAAAAAGGCTGGCTGCTGGCGACCACCGGCTACATGGACTCCACCTTGTGGCAGCACTTGGGCGCAAGCCTGCAGCGTATCGGCCTGGGCCTCGGTTTTGCGGTGCTGACCGCCGTGCCGGTGGGCATTGCCATCGGTTCCAACCGCATCGCGCGCGGCATTCTCGACCCGCTGATCGAGTTTTACCGGCCGATTCCGCCCTTGGCCTACTTGCCGCTGATCGTGATCTGGTGCGGCATCGGCGAGCTGTCCAAGGTGCTGCTGATTTACCTGGCGATCTTTGCGCCCATCGCCATCGCCACTGCGACTGGCGTGCGCACCGTCGACCCCGCCAAGCTGCGTGCCGCTCAGTCGTTGGGCGCCACCCGTGCCCAGCTGATTCGCCATGTAATCCTGCCGAGTGCCCTGCCCGACATTCTCACCGGTGTGCGCATCGGCCTGGGTGTGGGCTGGTCGACATTGGTCGCCGCCGAGCTGATCGCAGCCACCAGCGGCCTGGGCTTCATGGTGCAGTCGGCGGCGCAGTTCCTGGTCACCGATGTGGTGGTGCTGGGGATTCTGGTGATCGCCCTGATCGCCTTCGCCATGGAAATGGGCCTGCGTGCCCTGCAGCGTAAATTAGTGCCTTGGCATGGCCAGGCACACTGAGTGAGAACCGCATGAGCAGCCTGACCGTTACGCCAATAAGCACCGCCTTGGGCGCCCTGATCAGTGGCGTCGATATCACCCAGCCGCTGAACCTTGAAGAACGCGACGCCATCGAGCAGGCGTTGCTCAAGCACTCGGTGCTGTTCTTCAGAGACCAAGCCATCAACCCGCAGCAACAGGCGCGGTTCGCGGCGAATTTTGGCGACCTGCATATTCATCCGATTTACCCCAACGTGCCGGAACAGCCCGAAGTGCTGATCCTCGACACCGCCGTCACCGACGTGCGCGACAACGCCGTGTGGCACACCGACGTAACCTTCCTGCCCACTCCGGCCCTCGGCGCGGTACTGAGTGCCAAGCTGTTGCCGGCGTTTGGCGGCGATACGCTGTGGGCCAGCGGGATTGCAGCGTATGAGGCGCTGTCGGCGCCGCTCAAGCGGCTGCTCGACGGATTGACTGCCACCCACGACTTCACCAAATCCTTCCCGCTGGAGCGCTTTGGCAATACCGTCGAGGACTTGGCCCGCTGGGAAGAAACCCGCAAGAAAAACCCACCGCTGTCGCACCCGGTGGTGCGCACGCATCCGGTGAGTGGGCGCAAGTCGCTGTTTGTCAGCGATGGGTTTACCACCAAGATCAACGAGCTGGAGCCGGCCGAAAGCGAAGCGATTTTGAAGCTGCTGTTCGCCCACGCGACCCGCCCCGAATTCACCATTCGCTGGCGCTGGCAGGAGAATGACGTCGCGTTCTGGGATAACCGCGTGACCCAGCATTACGCGGTGGATGACTACCGGCCGCAGCGGCGGGTGATGCATCGGGCGACGATTTTGGGCGACGTACCCTTCTAAGCCACACCGCAAATCAGCTGTGGGTGCTGGCTTGTCGAGTCGCCGCATCGCTGCGATAGCGGTGGGTCAGCCAATATCTTCATCGGCTGAAACACCGTCATCGCGGGCAAGCCCGCTCCCACATTGACCGAGTTATGCCTGCTAGATCGTTCCCACGCTCTGCTTGGGAACGCAGCCCACGGCGCTCTGCGCCTGCTTCTAGAGCCGTGACGCGGAGCGTCACAGGGGGCATTCCCACGCAGAGCGTGGGAACGATGTGGTGGGTTATTCAGCGGTGGATGGCTTCTCCCACAGGTTAATCCCGCCTTCCTGCGCAAACCGATCAATCTCCGCCAGCTCTTCCACGCTGAAGCTCAAGTTCTTCAACGCCCCTACGTTCTCGATGATCTGCTCCGGCCGGCTTGCGCCGATCAGCGCACTGGTCACCCGTGGGTCACGCAGGGTCCAGGCCAGCGCCAGTTGCGCCAGGCTCTGGCCGCGACGCTTGGCGATTTCATTCAGCGCACGCACGTGGGCGATGTTGGCTTCGGACAGGTGCTTGGCCTGTAACGAGCCGCCACCCGGGCGGTTAACCCGCGCATCCGCCGGCACGCCATTGAGGTACTTGTCGGTGAGCAAACCCTGGGCCAGCGGCGTGAACGCAATCACCCCGGCACCGAGTTCTTCGGTGGTCTCCAGCAGGTCTTTTTCCACCCAGCGGTTAAGCAGGTTGTAGGCCGGCTGGTGGATCAGCAGCGGCACTTTCCACTCGTTGAGCAAGGCTGCGATTTCACGGGTTTTCACGCCTGAATAAGACGAGATACCGATGTACAACGCCTTGCCTTGTTGCACGGCGGTAGCGAGGGCGCTGGCGGTTTCTTCCAGCGGGGTGTCGGGGTCAAAACGGTGGGAGTAGAAAATATCCACGTAGTCGACGCCCAGGCGTTGCAGGCTCTGATCCAGGCTCGCCAGTATGTATTTGCGCGAACCGCCGCCCTGGCCGTAAGGGCCGGGCCACATGTCCCAACCGGCTTTGCTGGAGATGATCAATTCATCGCGGTAGTGCTTGAAGTCTTCGCGCAGCAAACGGCCGAAGTTGATCTCGGCGCTGCCGTAGGGCGGGCCATAGTTGTTGGCCAGGTCGAAGTGGTTGATCCCCAGGTCGAACGCGGTGCGCAGCAAAGCGCGCTGGGTGTCGATTGGGGTGCTGTCGCCAAAGTTGTGCCACAGCCCCAAGGACAGTGCAGGTAGCACCAATCCACTGCGGCCTACGCGGCGATAGGGAATAGATTCATAGCGGTTTTCGGCAGCAATATACGTCATCGAATCCTCTCTGGGCTTAGGGCAAATAAGGCCTGGGAATAACGATATTCCCAGGCCTTTTAACCCGCTGAATCGCTTAACTATGCCCTTCCGTTTTACAGCAATTACCTACCAGAGTGGAACGACATAGCTGACATAGAAGCGATTTTCATCTTGCACGGTGGCACCGGTAATGTCCGGGCTGGCGTGCGCGTTTTTCCAGGTCACGCCAAGCCCTTTGAGGGTGCCGGTCGGTACTTGGTAGGCCACCGCAATGTTGCGTTCCCATTCGCTGGTGGTGCCTTGTGCAGTGCGGATGTCATCGCCGTGGGCATAGGCGGCGGAGAACGTCAGGCCAGCGAGACCGAGTTTGCCGAAGTCATATTTGTACTGCGCAAGCCAGGTGCGTTCGCCCGCGTGCTGGAATTTGTTCAACTGCATGTTGGTCAGTGCCGGGGTGTCGGCACCTGAGCCTGGGCCCTGGCGCGCGTCACCGCTGTTCAGGCCGGAATCGAGGTACGGGAAGTCGCTGTCACCGCTGTTTTTCTGGATGCCAAGGCCCACGGTATGGCCGTCCAGGCTGTAGCTCTCAAGCAAGCTGGCGGTGGTCTGGTTGATGCGGCCTTTGCTGGTGCCGTCACCGTAGAGGCCGGCACCGGCAAAGTCCTTGTCGCCATCGGTGTTGGCGCCCACACCCAGACTGCGGAACACCCGCACGTCGGTGTCGATCGCGCCCACAGACAATGCGTCATGACGCTTGGCGCCGAGGAAGAACTGCTGGTAGTAATTCTCAAGGTTGGAATACCACAGGCTGACGGTGGTGTTCTGGATGCCGGTGTAGTCCGCACCGCCGAACAGGAAGCGATCACTTTCTTGGGTACCACCGGCGGTGATCATGCCCTGGTCGCCGGTTTCGTTGCGAATCTTGGTCTTGAAGATATCGCCACCGGTAAAGGTGAAGTCGCTGAGGTCCTTGGACACCAGTTGCACACCGGTATTGGTCTGCTGGTACAGGCGCCCGTCAGTGTTGGCCAACACTGGGTTGTTGCCGTACAGCGTGCCCACGCGCAGCTCATCCTTGGCGAAGCGCATCTTGAACGTGGGGCTCAGCACGCCAAACTGGTCGGCGGATTTGCCGTCGTCCAGCGGGAACATGCTGCCGGGGTAACGGCCCTGGTGATCCTTGTCGTTGAGGTCACCACCGGAGTCCAGTTTCAAGCCGTAGAACGCCTGCAAGTCCAGACCAAACCCGACCGGCCCATCGGTGTAGCCGGACTTGAAGTTGAACTCGAAACCCTGGCCCCAATCACGCACGCTGTGGGCCTTGGCGTTGCTGTTCACCACATCACGCCCTTGCTGGTTGAGGTAGCGGTTGAGCAAGGTCACATCGGCGTGGCTGTCGTCAATAAAATCGGCGTGGGCGGACAGCATAAAGCTCGCCATGGCGACCCCCACCATGGGGCTTATTAACGTCTTCATTGTTACCGGTCTCCGTCACTGTTCTGAAATGAAAGCGTCAAACGCTTCACACAATTACGCAGTGGCCAGATGACAGTTGCGCGTCAAACCGGGGCTTGAGCGAATGAAATTAAATTTAAGAAAGCCCCGTAGGACGGGGCTTTGCGGGCTTTTTTGTGGGCGCGGGCTTGCCCGCGATGCAGGCAACTCGGTGTATCTCAAACACCGAGCTGATGCGATCACGGGCGAGCACAGGGGACTAGCGCACCAGGTGCAGGAACTGCAGGTGACGCTCGTACTGGTCGAGGATGTCGTTGATGATCTGCTCCTTGGTGTAGCCCACCAAGTCGTAGTCCTGGCTGCCCTCACTCAAGTGCACTTCCGCCCGATAATAGCGACGGTTGTTGAGCTGCTTAGAGCCCATGCCACCGCGTGCAAAGGACGGCGTGAAATAGCCACGCATCTGCACCTGATACACGAACGGATGCTCTTCGCCGTGGCCGATTTCCAGGCTGACGCTGTCGTTGGACGGGTCGGGCTGGGTGACGACGTTGAGGCCTTTTTCGACAAACACCGCCGTCACTTCTTCGATCGCCGGGCGCACCGTGGTTTCAAGGAACCGGTACACCTCATCGCGCGACGGGAAATGCACGGCCTGGGTCAGACGCTGGCGCCAACCGCCCGTGCCCTTGCGTGAACCGGACACCGGCGCGAGGGAATGCATCTGGGCGATCTGCTTTTGCGATTCGAGGTAGAACGCCTTGTGCAGCCCCCACATCATCAGCAACAGGATCAGCGAGAACGGCAACGAGGTCAGCACCACCGCGGATTTCAGCGAGTCGATACTGCCGGCGAACAGCAAAGCACTGGTGACCAATGCAGTCATCGCGCCCCAGAACACGCGTAGCCATTTCGGCCCGTCTTCATCGGCGTTGCCGCCTTTGGACGACAGGGTCGACAGCACCACGGTGCCGGAGTCGGCTGAGGTGACGAAGAACACGAAGCTGATAAACACCGTGACCGCGATGACCGTCTTGCTCCACGGGTAGGTCTCCAGCAGCAGGTAGAGGCTCATCGACGGGTCATCAATGGCCGACTGGCCGAGCGCGGTCATCCCGTGGTTGAGCACTTGGTCGATGGCACTGTTGCCAAAGATCGACATCCACGCCAGCGTGAAGCCGAGCGGGATCAGCAGCACGCCAAAGACGAACTCACGGATAGTGCGGCCACGGGAAATACGCGCGATAAACAGGCCCACGAACGGCGACCATGCGATCCACCAGGCCCAGTAGAACACCGTCCAACCGCCCAGCCAGTCGCTGGGTTTGTCGTAGGCGTACACATCGAAACTCTTGGTCGGCAAGGCGCCGAGGTAGTCACCGATGTTCTGGATCAGGGTGTTGAGCAAGTGCTGGGTGGGCCCGGCGAACAATACAAACAGCAGCAGCGCGCAGGCCAGCAGCATGTTGATGTCGGACATCACCCGCACGCCCTTGTCCACGCCAGCAACGGCGACGAGGATCGCGGCGCCCATCATCAGCGTGATCAGGCCAACCTGGATCCACTGGGTGTGGGCAATGCCGAACAGGTAATCCAAGCCCGAGTTGAGGTGCAACACACCAAAGCCCATGTCGGCGCCGAGGCCAAACACCGTGGCGATGATGCCGAAGCCATCCACCGCGTAGCCGATAGGGCCATTGATGCGCTTACCAATCAGCGGGTAAAGCGCCGAGCGCAACGCCAGCGGCAGGTTATGCCGGTAGGCGAAATACGCCAGGGCCATGCCGACAAAGGCGAACACGCCCCAGCCGTGCAGGCCCCAGTGCAGAAACAGGATCTGCATGGCCTGGCGGGCAGCATCGGCGTTCATCGGCGCGCCCTGAGGCGGTTGCACCAGGTGCGTCAGCGGCTCGGACACACAGAAGAAAAACAGCGTGATGCTGATCCCAGCGGCGAACAGCATGCCGGCCCAGGACAGGTAACTGAATTCGGGTTCGTCGTGGTCGGCACCGAGTTTTATCTTGCCGTAGCCCGATAGCGCGGTGACCACCACGAAGACCAGATACAGGGTCATCGCCAGCATGTAATACCAGCCGACCGTGTTGGCCGCCCAGTTTTGCGCGGCCAGCAGCCAGGCACCGGCCTGTTGCGGGATCGCGATGACCGTGATGCCAAATAGCAGGATGAAGCTGGCGGCAAAGTAGAAAACGGGCGCATTCATGCGCACCATGCCGCTGGATGGGGTGGACGATGCACTCATGAACGATGCACCCCTACGGTGTGGGATGTGGCTGTAAATAACGGACTCAGCAAAGGTAAGCCTCCTGTTGTGAGCGGGCAGCGAACCACCGGTTTAACTTGAACGAACATTCAAGTTAAACATGGATAGGCGGTCTGGGACTAATCGCAGGGCTGAGCGGTAGACAATTCCTACACTAGCTCAAGGATTGGTATGACGGGTGGAGATGGCAAATCGTTCAGCGATGGCTGAGTGAAAACCGGTTCAAATTTGAAATGCAGCCCAATGTGGGGGCTGGCTTGCCTGCGATGGCGGCGGATCAGACATACCGCTACCGCAGGCAATTCAGCTCCCACATTGGATCGGGTGTGTGGCTCAAGCACTACTTCTGCGCCCCATCCTCATGCTGCAAATTCGCCTGGGTAATATTCGCCCCCGCCGGCACGCTGCGGGTTAGCCACACATTGCCGCCAATCGTCGAGCCCTTGCCGATGGTAATTCGCCCCAGGATCGTCGCCCCGGCATAAATCACCACATCGTCCTCAACAATCGGATGGCGTGGATGGCCCTTCTGCAACTGCCCGTCCTCATCCGCCGGGAAGCGCTTGGCGCCCAAGGTCACCGCCTGATAAATGCGCACTCGCTCGCCGATGATCGCGGTTTCGCCAATCACCACGCCCGTGCCGTGGTCGATAAAGAAACTCGGGCCGATCTGCGCGCCGGGGTGAATGTCGATGCCGGTGGCCGAGTGGGCAATCTCCGCGCTGATCCGCGCCAGCAGTGGCAACCCGGCGCGATATAAGTGGTGCGCCAGGCGATGGTGAATCACCGCCAGAATCCCCGGGTAGCACAGCAGCACTTCATCCACACTGCGGGCGGCCGGGTCGCCGTGGTAGGCGGCCAACACGTCGGTGTCCAGCAGGCTGCGCAGGGAAGGCAAGGCCAGGGCAAAATCCTGGATCAGGCGGATGGCCAGGGCGTCGACCGCGCTGTCATCCTCGCCGCCCTGGCGTGCGGCGTAGCGCAGCTCCAGGCGCGCCTGGCCGAGCAAGGCATTCAAGGCGACGTCGAGGGTATGGCCGACGTAGAAATCTTCACTTTCCTCGCGCAAGTCCACCGGCCCCAGGCGCATCGGAAACAGCGCGCCGCACAGCGACTCAAGAATCTGCGCCACCGCCTCGCGCGACGGCAACTCTCGGCCGCCGTGCTCGCCACTCAAGCGGCCATTGCGCGTACGCCACTGGTCCCGGGCGCCGCGCAGTTGGCTGACGATGGTCTGCAATTGCCAATGGCTGGAACGCTCACTCACGGTATTCACTCCTGACGTAATGGCCATCACTTTACGGTATGCACCCTGGCCGCCCTTAAGAACCAATGGTGTGATGCAAAGAACCAGACGGAATAAGCGATTGGCGGTTGCCCGATGAAAAGTGCCTGCCTATAGTCGCCCAATCACTTAGCCACCGTGCGTAGCCATGATCAAACAACAGCTCGACCGTTTTAACCGCCTGGAACTGCTGGGCGGCGCCACTGCCCTGGAAAAACTCGAGCGGCTGTCGGCCTGGCTGGGCAGGGACATCTACGTCAAACGCGACGACACCACGCCGCTGGCCATGGGCGGCAACAAACTGCGCAAACTTGAATACCTGGCCGCCGATGCCATCGCCCAGGGTGCCGACACTTTGGTAACTGCCGGCGCCATCCAGTCCAACCACGTGCGCCAAACCGCTGCGCTGGCCGCCAAGCTCGGCCTGGGCTGCGTTGCGCTGCTGGAAAACCCCACTGGTACCGAAGACCCTAACTACCTGGCCAACGGCAACCGCCTGCTGCTGGAGCTGTTCGACGCCAAGGTTGAATTGGTCGAGAACCTCGACAACGTCGACGAGCAACTCAACGCCCTCGCCGATCGCCTGCGCAGCAACGGTAAAAAGCCGTACCTGGTGCCTATCGGCGGTTCCAATGCTCTCGGCGCCCTCGGCTATGTACGCGCCGGGCTGGAACTGGCCGGGCAGATCGAAGACAGCGGGATTGAATTCGCCGCTGTGGTACTCGCCTCGGGCAGTGCCGGCACCCACAGCGGCCTCGCCCTGGCCTTGAGTGAAGTGCTGCCGAATTTGCCGGTGGTGGGCATTACGGTGTCGCGCACCGAGCAAGCTCAGTTCCCGAAAGTGCAGGGCCTGGCCGAACGCACCGCCGAATTGCTCGGCGTGGATATCCCCGAGGCGTTCAACGTGATTTTGTGGGACGAATATTTCGGCCCGCGCTACGGCGAACCGAACGCCGGCACCCTCGCTGCGGTCAAGCTATTGGCGAGCCAGGAAGGCCTGCTGTTGGACCCGGTCTACACGGGCAAAGCCATGGCCGGTTTGCTGGATGGCATCGGGCGGCAGCGGTTTGAGGACGGTCCGATTATTTTCCTGCATACCGGCGGGGCGCCGGCGTTGTTTGCCTATGACTCTGTTCTAACGGACTGAACACGGACCACATGTGGGAGCTGGCTTGCCTGCTCCCACATTAGATTGAATGTCATATTCTAAAAAAGCATAACAAATTATATTTATATTATTTTCAAGTCTTAAAAACTCGCTTTATAGTCGCGCCGAAGGCGAAGACGCGCTTCGCGCTTTAAGGCAGGATACGACTACTGCGTCACCTGCTTCGCTCACCATAAAAACACAGGGGCTGTTCATGACTATTTCTGTATTGCGTCGCACGTTGCTGGTTGGCACATTGGGCTTGGCACTCGGGGCTGGCCTGATGGGCCAAGCCATCGCTGGTGAGCAGCTGGGCAACATCAAGAAAGCCGGCGAGATCAAGATCGGCCTGGAAGGCACCTACCCGCCGTTCAGCTTTGTCGATGAGAGCGGCAAGCTCAGCGGTTTCGAAGTGGAGCTGTCCGAAGCGCTGGCCAAGGAGCTGAGCGTGAAGGTCAAGCTGCAAGCCACGCCGTGGGACGGCATCCTCGCGGCCCTGGAGTCCAAGCGCCTGGACGCCGTGATCAACCAAGTGACCATCTCCGAAGAGCGCCAGAAGAAGTACGACTTCTCCAAGCCCTACACCGTTTCCGGTATTCAGGCGCTGGTGCTGAAGAAAAACGTCGACACCATCAAGACTGCCGACGACTTGGCCAGCAAAAAAGTCGGCGTAGGCCTGGGCACCAACTACGAACAATGGCTCAAGGACAACCAACCTAAAGCCATCATCAAGACCTACAACGATGACCCAACCAAGTTCCAGGACCTGCGCATCGGTCGTATCGACGCCATCCTGATCGACCGCCTGGCGGCACTTGAGTACGCCAAGAAAGCCCCGGACACCGCAGCAGCCGGTGATGCCTTCTCCCGTCAGGAAGCCGGTATTGCCCTGCGCAAAGGCGAGCCTGAACTGCTCGACGCGGTGAACAAGGCCCTCGACAAGCTGCGCGCCGACGGCACCTTGAAGAAGCTGTCCGAGAAGTACTTCAACGCTGACGTCACTCAATAATGGAAGCAGGTTTCCAACTCGCGCTGGACTCCGCGCCCTTTCTGCTCAAGGGCGCGTACTACACGGTGATTCTTAGCCTGGGCGGAATGTTCTTCGGCCTGCTGCTGGGCTTCGGCCTGGCCCTGATGCGGTTGTCACGCTTCAAGCTGGTCAGTTGGATTGCCCGCGTCTATGTGTCGTTCTTTCGCGGCACGCCCTTGCTGGTGCAGCTGTTTTTGATCTACTACGGCTTGCCGCAAGTGGGCATCGAGCTGGACCCGATTCCGGCCGCCATGATCGGCTTCTCGCTGAACATGGCCGCTTATGCCTGTGAAATCCTGCGCGCCGCGATCAGCTCCATCGAGCGCGGCCAGTGGGAAGCGGCAGCCAGTATCGGCATGACCCGCGCGCAGACCCTGCGCCGGGCCATCCTGCCGCAGGCCATGCGCACGGCATTGCCGCCGCTGGGCAACAGCTTTATTTCGCTGGTCAAGGACACGGCGCTGGCCGCCACCATTCAGGTGCCGGAGCTGTTTCGCCAGGCGCAACTGGTGTCGGCGCGTACCTTCGAAATTTTCACCATGTATCTGTCCGCCGCTCTGATCTACTGGGTACTGGCGAGCATCCTGGCGCATTTTCAAAATCGTCTGGAAGACCGGGTCAACCGGCATGACCTGGAGTCTTGAAGCATGATCGTGGTTGAAAAACTGACCAAACAATTCAAAGGTCAGGTGGTGCTCAACGGGATCGACCTTGAGGTCAAGGAGGGCGAAGTGGTCGCCATCATTGGCCCCAGCGGTTCCGGCAAGACCACCTTCCTGCGCTGCCTGAATTTCCTCGAAGAACCCACCAGCGGCCGCATCAAGGTGGGTGACATCGAGATCGACAGCAACAAGCCGCTCAACCAGCAACAAGGCCTGGTGCGGCGCTTGCGCCAGCACGTGGGTTTCGTGTTCCAGAACTTCAACCTGTTCCCGCACCGCACCGCGCTGGAAAACGTCATCGAAGGCCCGATCGTGGTCAAGAAGATGCCGCGCGAGGCCGCGATTGCGCTGGGTCGCAAGCTGCTGGCCAGAGTCGGCCTGGCGGGTAAAGAAGAGTCTTACCCGAGGCGCTTGTCCGGCGGCCAGCAACAGCGCGTGGCGATTGCCCGTGCACTGGCCATGGAGCCGGAGGTGATCCTGTTCGACGAACCCACCTCGGCCCTCGACCCGGAGTTGGTCGGCGAAGTGCTGGCGACCATCCGCAGCCTGGCCGAAGAAAACCGCACCATGGTTATCGTCACCCACGAAATGAGCTTTGCCCGCGATGTAGCCAACCGGGTGATCTTCTTCGACAAGGGCGTGATCGTGGAACAGGGCGAAGCCAAGGCGTTGTTTGCCAACCCCAAGGAAGAACGAACCAAGCAGTTCTTGAGCAAGTTTCTGGCTCATTAATTTCCTCAGAGCAGGCCCGCACTGTGGCGAGGGAGCTTGCTCCCGCTGGGCTGCGTAGCCGCCCCAAAATCTTGGGAGCGCTTCGCGCTACAGCGGGTGCAAGCTCCCTCGTCACAATAAGCCGCTCCTACACGAAATCCTCATTGCAACGCATAAAAATCACCGCTGTACCCGCCTCAAAATCCCCCGCCTCGTCAGACTCGTCTGAATCTACCCCAACCCGCCGTTTAGCCCTTTGCCGCCATTGACGCCCCCCGGCCAACCCTCTTATCTAGCGCCCAGAGGATTGGATCCTATCCCGGCTATTCACTGAATCGTTCCTTTCGGCACCCTGCGCACAACCGCGCCACGGGCGCCGGAACGATTGCTGCTGGCTGCATCAAGGAGATTACTTATGACGCGCACTGCAACCCCGGCCCTGCTCACCGCCCCGACCCTGCCACAGGCTCATCCACATGGCATCAATGCCCTCGCCGCCACCCAACTGCAGGTGGACATCGCCCCCTACCCCGGCATGGAGGAAGGCGACCTGATCGAGTTGTTCTGGAACAACTGCTTTGCCGACGCTCGGCGCGTGACCGCGTGCAAAATCGGCACACCCACACGCCTGCGGGTTCCGGAAAGTTTTGTGCTGGACGGACTGGCGCAGGTTCACTACCAAGTCATGCAGATCGGCCACGGCCCGGCATGCTCAGCCATCACGCACGTGCAGGTAAAAACCAACTACCCAGGGGGCCAGCCTTCGGCGCTCTTGCGCGACGAAAACCAGAACCTCGCGCCTGTGAGCCTGCCCGACACGATCCGACGCTACGGCATCAATGGCAGCCAGGTACGGCGCGGTATTCCGCTGACCATCGAGCCGTACCTGAATATGGCAAGCGGCGACGCCATTACCCTGCGGTGGGGTGACGTGCGTCTGGACCTGCCGACAATCCAAGCCAAAGGCGTCGGCCTGGCGGTACACGTATGGGTGCCCTCAACGGTGATCATCGAAGCGGGCGACGACAGCCGCCTGGACGTGACGTACTGCATCCTTGACCGTGTCGGTAATAATTCACGCTGGGCACCGGTGCGCAGCCTGACCATTGCCACCTGCTCTCCACAGACGCCGCCCCGCCCGGCCAGGGCCGCGTCGACCTACCAACCGCGCCAACCCGGTTCACCGTGCGAACCTGGGTGACAGCCCTTCTATGCATATTCCTATAAGTTAGTTTATTTAAAAATTTAACACGCTTAGGGTATATGCACCGGACCACCGGACATCTCTGATTTTTCTGTTTCTATTTCATTGAATGCGAGGTCGGTATGGTCAGAATTACCCCGGTGCATAACGCCAGGGCATTACGTGCAGCCAAGGAGCGGCGCTGATGTCTAACTTGGCTCTAACACCCCCCCAGAGTGATCTGGATGTAGCCCCATTGCTGTTGCCGGCCGCTGTGCTGCGCAACGACGCGCAAGCGTTGAGCGCAGCCCATGAATTGGCCCAGGCCGCGCGCCTGCAAGCGGCCAAGCGCGACCAGCAGCGCAAGCTGCCATGGGCACAAATCGAACAATTCACCCGCAGCGGGTTGGGCAGTATTTCCATTCCCCGTGAATACGGCGGCCCACAGGTGTCTTTCACCACCTTGGCCGACGTGTTCGCGATCATCAGCGCGGCGGACCCAGCCCTGGGGCAGATCCCGCAGAACCATTTCGGCATCCTGCACCTGGTGCAGGGCGCCGCCACCGAACGCCAGAAAAAGCAGCTGTTCCAGAGCGTCCTCGACGGCTGGCGCATCGGCAACGGCGGCCCGGAACGCGGCACTAAAAACACCCTGGAGCTCAAGGCGCGCATCACCGCTGAAGGCGACGGCTACGTGATCAGCGGCCAGAAGTTCTATTCCACCGGCGCGCTGTTTGCCCATTGGGTGGCGGTCAAGGCGCTGAACGATGACGGCAAGCAGGTCATGGCCTTTGTGCGCCGTGGCAGCGAAGGGCTGCGCATCGTTGACGATTGGTCGGGCTTTGGCCAACGCACCACCGCCAGCGGCACCGTACTGCTCGACCGAGTGCCGGTGGACGCGGAGCTGGTAGTGGAGAACTGGCGCATCGGCGAAAGCCCGAATATCCAGGGCGCCGTCTCGCAATTGATCCAGGCCGCCATCGACGCCGGCATCGCCCGTGGCGCGCTCGATGACACCATCGCATTCGTGCGTGAACGCTCACGCCCGTGGATCGACGCCAAGGTCGAACGCGCCAGTGATGATTTGTATGTAATCGCCGACATCGGCAAGCTGAAAATCGAACTGCACGCCGCCGAAGCCCTGTTGCGCAAGGCCGGCAAGGTGCTGGACGAGGTCAGTGCCGCGCCGATCACCGCGCAATCCGCTGCGCGGGCTTCGATTGCCGTGGCCGAGGCGAAAGTGCTGACCACTGAAGTGTCGTTGCTGGTCAGCGAAAAGCTCTTCGAACTGGCCGGCAGCCGCGCCACCCTCGCTGAATTCAACCTTGACCGCCACTGGCGCAACGCCCGGGTGCACACCCTGCACGACCCGGTGCGCTGGAAGTACCACGCCGTGGGCGCTTATCGACTGAACGGCACTTTGCCTGCTCGACATTCCTGGATCTGACCGACCAGACCTCTGGAGAAACTTATGACTTTTTCCCCTAACGTCGCGGTCATCACCAGCGACGAACAAGCCCTCATTGTCGCCAGCGACCTGGCCGAAGATTTCCGTCGCGACAGCGCCCAGCGCGACCGCGAACGTCGCCTGCCGCTGCCCGAGCTGGACGTGTTTTCGCGCTCCGGCCTGTGGGGCATCAGCGTACCGAAGGAGCACGGCGGTGCCGGTGTGTCCAACGTCACCCTGGCCAAGGTTATTGCGTTGATTGCCCAAGCGGATGCGTCGCTGGGCCAGATCCCGCAAAACCACTTCTACGCCCTGGAAGTGCTGCGCGTGAATGGCAGCCCGGCGCAGCAAAAACGCCTGTATGCCGAAGTGCTTGCCGGCCAACGTTTCGGCAATGCCTTGGCGGAGCTGGGCACCAAAACCGCTCACGACCGCGTGACCAAAATCACCCGCGACGGTGACGGTTTTCGCATCACCGGCCGCAAGTTCTACTCCACCGGCGCCATCTACGCCCAACGCATCCCCACCTCGGTGGTGGATGAACACGGCGTGCAGCAACTGGCGTTTGTGCCCCGTGACAGCGAAGGCCTGAGCGTAATCGACGACTGGAGCGGCTTCGGCCAGCGCACCACCGGCAGCGGCTCGGTGGTGTTCGACAACGTGTGGGTCGCAGCGCAAGACGTGATCCCGTTCCAGAGCGCCTTCGAGCGCCCGACCACCGTCGGCCCGCTGGCGCAGATCCTTCACGCCGCCATCGACACCGGCATCGCCCGCGCCGCCTTCGAGGACGCGCTGCACTTTGTGCGCACCAAGACCCGCCCGTGGATCGATTCCGGCAACGACAAGGCCACCGAAGACCCGTTGACGCTCAAAAGCTTCGGCCACCTGAGCATCCGCCTGCACGCGGCGCAAGCGTTGCTGGAACGCTCGGGCGAATTCCTCGACCGCGCCCAGGCCGACAGCACGGCCGAGACCGTTGCCGCCGCGTCCATTGCCGTCGCCGAAGCGCGCGCCCTGAGCACCGAGATCTCGCTGGCCGCCGGCAGCACCTTGTTCGAACTCGCCGGCAGCCAGGCGACCTTGGCCGAACACGGCCTCGATCGCCACTGGCGCAACGCCCGCGTGCATACCCTGCACGACCCGGTGCGCTGGAAGTACCACGCGGTGGGCAATTACTACCTCAATGATGAAAACCCGCCACTGCGGGGGACCCTCTAAATGGCAAAGAAAAAAATCCTGCTCAATGCCTTCAACATGAACTGCATCGGGCACATCAACCACGGCCTGTGGACGCATCCACGGGACACCTCGACGCAGTACAAAACCGTCGAGTACTGGACTGACCTGGCGCAAACCCTCGAACGCGGGCTATTCGATGGTTTGTTTATCGCCGACATCGTCGGCGTGTACGACGTTTACCAGAACTCCATCGACGTGCCGCTCAAAGAATCGATCCAACTGCCGGTCAATGACCCACTGCTGCTGGTCTCGGCCATGGCCGCCGTCACCAAAAATCTTGGCTTCGGCCTCACCGCCAACCTCACCTACGAGCCGCCGTATCTGTTCGCCCGGCGGATGTCCACCCTCGACCACCTGAGCCGTGGCCGGGTCGGCTGGAACATCGTCACCGGCTACCTCGACAGTGCCGCCAAGGCCATGGGCCTGACCGAACAGGTTGAGCATGACCGGCGCTACGACCAGGCCGATGAATACCTCCAGGTGCTGTACAAACTCTGGGAAGGCAGCTGGGAAGACGACGCGGTCATCAACGATCCGCAACAACGGGTCTATGCGCAGCCGGGCAAGGTGCACAAGGTCGAACACCACGGCGAGTTCTATCAGGTCGAGGGTTATCACCTCTGCGAGCCGTCGCCGCAACGCACGCCGGTGCTGTTCCAGGCCGGCAGTTCAGAGCGGGGCTTGCTGTTCGCCGGCCAGCATGCCGAGTGCGTGTTCATCAGCGGCCAGAACAAGGCCGCGACCAAGGCCCAAGTGGACAAGGTGCGCGCCAGCGCGGTCGAGGCCGGGCGTAACCCGGAGGACATCAAGGTGTTCATGGGCCTCAACGTGATCGTGGGTGCCACCGAAGCGCTGGCCTGGGCCAAGCACGCCGAGTACCTGAGCTATGCCAGCCCGGAGGCCGGTGTGGCGCATTTCTCGGCATCGACGGCGATTGATTTTGCCCAATACGAGATCGATGAACCGATCCAGTACGTGAAGAGCAACGCGATCCAGTCGGCCACCAAGAACCTGCAGAACAACGACTGGACCCGGCGCAAATTGCTCGAACAGCACGCCCTCGGCGGGCGCTATATCACCTTGGTCGGCTCGCCCGAACAGGTCGCCGATGAGCTGGAATCGTGGGTCAGTGAAACCGGGCTGGATGGCTTCAACCTCACGCGCATTGTGACGCCGGAAAGCTATGTGGACTTTATCGACCTGGTGGTGCCGGAGTTGCAGCGTCGGGGGTCGTACAAGACCGCTTACGAGCAGGGAACGCTGCGCGAAAAAGTGTTCCAGGGCTCCGCTCGCTTACCCGAACAACACACCGGTTCTACCTACCGTCACTAATCAAAAAATGTGGGAGCGGGCTTGCTTGCGATAGCAGTAGATCAGCTAAAAATTTGTGCCTGACAGACCGCTATCGCAGGCAAGCCAGCTCCCACAGTAGACCGCATTGTTCTTAACTAACCCCCTTATGACTGGAAAACCATTATGAAAAAGACACTGCTCACCCACCCAGTCAAAGCACTGGCCCTGGCCCTCGGTTTATTCAGCTCGGCAGTGTTTGCCGCCGATGCACCTTTAAAAGTCGGCACCACCCCCGCCTTCGCGATTCCTCTGGAAGCCGCCGTCGTCGAGGCCGGCAAGCAGGGCCTGAAGGTCGAGCTGGTGGAATTCACCGACTGGATCGCGCCCAACGTCAGCCTGGCCGCCGGCGATATCGACGTGAACTACTTCCAGCACATCCCGTTCCTGGAAAACGCCAAGGCCGCCGCCGGTTTTGACTTGGTGCCGTACGCGCCGGGCATCATCAACAACGTCGGGCTGTATTCGAAGAAGTACAAAAGCTTCAATGACCTGCCCCAAGGCGCCAGCGTGGCAATCGCCAACGACCCGATCAACAGCGGCCGCGGCCTGCAACTGCTGGCCAAGGCCGGGCTGATCACCCTCACGCCGGGCGTGGGCTACAAGGCCACCGAAGAAGACATCGTCGCCAACCCGAAAAAGATCAAGATCCTGCAGGTGGAAGCCGTACAACTGGTACGCGCCTATGACGATGCTGACCTGGTGCAGGGCTACCCGGCGTATATCCGCCTGTCCAAGACCTTCGATGCCGAGTCGGCGCTGCTGTTCGACGGCCTCGACCACCCGGAATACGTGATTCAATTTGTAATCCAGCCTAAAAGCAAAACCGACCCGCGCGTGATCAAGTTCGTCGACATCTACCAGCACTCGCCAGTAGTGCGTGCCGCGTTGGATAAATCCCTCGGCAAGCTCTACCAAGTGGGCTGGGAAGATAAAAAATGACCGCCGCCAACACTCAACTGCGCGACCTGGGTTTACCGCCCAGGGACGCCGAGCAGACCGAACTGCACCCGGATTTGAACCGCGCCCATGTGCGCTTTATCAACCTGGGCAAAACCTATGACGGCACTGTGCATGCACTGCAAGGCATCGACCTTGCTATCCAGCGCGGCGAAGTGTTCGGCATCATCGGCCGCAGCGGCGCCGGTAAGTCCTCGCTGATCCGCACCATCAACCGCCTGGAACAGCCCAGCAGCGGGCGGGTGTTGATCGATCAGGTGGACATCGGCGAATTTGACGAAGACCGCCTGGTGGCGCTGCGTCGGCGCATCGGCATGATCTTCCAGCACTTCAACTTGATGTCGGCCAAAACGGTTTGGCAGAACGTCGAGCTGCCGCTGAAAGTCGCCGGCGTGCCCAAGCCGCAGCGCGAGCAAAAAGTGCGCGAGCTGCTGGAACTGGTGGGCTTGCAGGACAAGCACAAGGCCTATCCGGCGCAGCTCTCCGGCGGCCAGAAACAGCGCGTGGGCATCGCCCGTTCGCTGGTGCATGACCCGCAGATCCTGCTATGCGACGAAGCCACCTCGGCCCTCGACCCGGAGACCACTCAGTCGATCCTCGGCCTGCTGCGCGAGATCAACCAGCGCCTGGGCCTGACCATCGTGTTGATCACCCATGAAATGGCGGTGATTCGCGAAATCTGCGACCGCGTGGTGGTGCTCGAACACGGCAGAATCGTTGAGCAGGGCCCGGTGTGGCAAGTGTTCGGCAACCCGCAACACGAGGTCAGCAAAACGTTGCTGGCGCCGCTGCAACACGGGCTGCCGGAAGAACTGCAAAGCCGTCTGCAACGCACCCAAACCTCGGCCGACGCGGCGTTGGTGCTGCGCCTGCAGTTCACCGGCAGCGCCGCCGATGAGCCCGACCTGGCTGCGTTGTTCAACGCCCTCGGCGGGCGCGTGCGCTTGCTGCAAGGCGGCGTAGAACGGATCCAGGGGCATGCCCTGGGGCAATTGCTGTTGGCGGTGAGTGGCTCACCGCACAACGCCGAAGAACTGCGCACCCTTGCCGGGCGTTGGGCGCAACAGGTGGAGGTGCTGGGCTATGTGGTTTGATCGTTTATTGCAGGGCGCCATCGACACCTTGTTGATGGTCGGTGTGTCGTCGTTGATCGCGTTGTTGGTGGGGATTCCGTTGGCGGTGTTTTTGGTCACCAGCGACAAAGGCGGCATCTATCAGGCACCCGCGCTGAACCGCGTGCTGGGCGCATTCGTCAACCTGTTCCGCTCCATTCCGTTTTTGATCCTGATGGTGGCGCTGATCCCGTTTACCCGACTGATCGTCGGCACGACCTATGGTGTGTGGGCGGCTGTAGTGCCGCTGACCATCGCCGCCACGCCGTTCTTCGCGCGCATTGGCGAAGTGAGCCTGCGTGAGGTCGACCACGGCTTGATCGAAGCCGCGCAAGCCATGGGCTGCCGCCGCTGGCACATCATCTGGCATGTGCTGTTGCCGGAGGCGCTGCCGGGCATCGTTGGCGGGTTCACGATTACGTTGGTGACAATGATCAACTCATCGGCCATGGCCGGTGCGATTGGCGCGGGCGGCTTGGGTGATATTGCCTACCGTTATGGCTACCAGCGTTTTGATACGCAGATCATGCTGACGGTAATCGTGCTGCTGGTGATTCTGGTGGCGGTGATTCAGTTGGGCGGGGATCGGTTGGCGCGAGTGCTTAACAAACGCTGAGTGCCGTTCAAATCGCCGCATACATGCATCGCCCCCACCAGGGCGATGCGCCACTCGTCGGCACTGTCAATTCTGACAGTAGATTCGGTTAATACCCCAAGCGCTTCATTCACCTTGCCCATCGCGCGGTTCCCGCGCGCCCTGAACCAGCAAGGTAATGATGATGACGACTCCAACCGGCTCAACCGTTGACATATCCCTGGATCCACCCACCGCGACCTTCGGCATCCAGCTTGATAAAACCGACCCGCCAGATAAGCTCGATTACCCTGAAAAAGCTAAATGGGCCTTGGGGCTACGCGCCAGCGACCCTTATGCCGAGTTCTCCTCCGAGGCTTGGTTCGCTGACACCATCGGTGACGAATTCTACCTGTACGGTAATGGCAAAGAGTTGAGCAAGGGCAGCATTACCACCAAGGCACCGCGTTACTTCTTGAACGTCCTCCTGAACAACCTCCTCCCGACCAGCCTGCAGGAGGGCTTAGTCGATGTTTACTGGGAAGTGGTGCGCAAGGCTAGCGGTCAGAGAAGTCGTTCGACTACCGAGAAGTATCTGGTCAAGAAAACCCGCCCTGCCGGCATAGACCGTAGGCCGGACATCTTCGGGCACGATGGATTGCGCGTGGTGGCTGAAGGTTTTTCGGCAGACGCGGATATTGATGCAAGCACAGCAGCAAACGGAATGTGGGCCCTGGTTGATAAGTATCAGAACGCCCGTGAGAACGACGAAATTTTCGTCTATTTGGACGGTATCGCCACCAAACGCCGTTTGAGCGCCGCAGAGGCCGCCGGGGCGGGGCCGTATCGAGTGTTTATTCCGTCGGCGGTTTTCCAGAGGATCAGTCAATCGGGCACCGTAGCGCTCATTTGCACCGTGATAGATGTGGCCGGAAACATCCCGGAGGGGAACGATAAGTTTTCGCCGCCCTACCTATTGAGCAGCAACCTGGACCCCGCGCTGTTTGATCCACCGTTGTTTTATGTCAATGGCCTTGAGTCAACGCTGTTGGACCTGGGCACCCAAAGTAATCTCCCACTCAGCGTGCTGGCGACAGTGCGACGCTCGATAGCAATCGCCAGCCCACCCAACCAGATCGTTGTGACGCTGACCCTGACCAAGGCTGACGGTACACAAACGAGCAAGCGCTTGGCGCCGTTTTCCCACACGCAAAGGGCCGGCAATCAAACGCCGGTGCCCAATGAATATTTCAAAGAGGAAGGGTTTGTTCGCATGTCGTTCGAGCTGTTCACCCCAACAGGGGTATTGCTTGGGCGCTCGGGCAGCAGCACGGTGCGGGTGCTGGGCACACCGGTATTGACGTATCCGGCGCCGGCCTTCGACAACATGTCAGGGCCTCAGACGATCACGCTACAGAACTATCTCAATGGCGCCGCTGTGGCGGTGACGTACCGGAGCATGTCCCCTGCCGATGTAATCCGCCTCATCTGGAGCATTCCAAATGGCAACGTCGTCAACATTGCGCCACAGACCGGGACAACCGGTGGAACAGTGCTATTCCCCATCAGTGCGCAAATCATCAACCAGAGCGCGGGCCAACTTAGCAAGTTAAGTTACCAAGTGACGGTGGGGGGCAAAACAACGACGTCAGATGTTCAAGAAGTGACGATAGTAGGCCAACTTAAGATTGCGCAAGAGCCCATGACTCTGAGTGGGCTGTCTATCAAAGTACCGTGGTGGGCAAAATCAACAGGATTGGAGTCAATCGGTAATTCGGGTAGTCGCGTCGCTACGGGTGGTTTGGGGACACTCACCTATACTTCCCGCAAGCCCAGCGTTGCATCAGTGAACGCCCAAGGGTTGGTAATCGGCAATGGCTGGGGTTCTACGACAATTGATGTGAGAGATCAGTATGGCACCATGGTCTCGTACCCCGTTAACGTCAGTAATGTATACCGCTTAGTGCCAAGCGAGGCGGGGACCGATTTCAATGTGGCACTCGGATTCATTAATTCCGGTCACAGGCAACTAGGCTGGGATGGCGTCGCTGATTTGCAACGTGTCTATGGCCCCAGACTGCCGGTGAATCAACATTATTGGTTTGGGCCTACCACAGACCCCTCCACCGCTGTTTTTTACCATTGGCAAAACGGCGGTATTGCTTCAGGCGGTCGTACTAACCACGTGTTCGGCGCTTGGACGTTGGTGCAATTAATCGGATAGTGGGCTGAGTACGCCATCAAAATACAACGGAGCGGAGGAGTACAACACTTATCCGCTCCGTTTTTTTTGAGCCCTGCCATGGCGTATAGTCAGCGTCTCTTCAGACCTCGAAGCCCCTCCATGAAACTCGCCCCCGACGACCTGAACCAGATTACCTCCGCGACCCTGGGCCACTACAACAATGTGGCCGAGGACTTCCGTGACGGCACCCGCGATCACGATGTGAGCCAGAACATCGACGCCCTGCTGCGACACATCCAAGGCACGGCGCCGTTTACCGTGCTGGATTTCGGCTGCGGGCCGGGGCGGGATTTGCAGACGTTTACACGCATGGGCCATATCGCCGTAGGGCTCGATGGCTCTGAACGGTTTGCGCAAATGGCGCGCGAGGACAGCGGCTGTGAGGTGTTGCAGCAGGACTTTCTCAAGTTGGAGCTGCCGGCTGAACGCTTCGACGGGGTGTTTGCCAATGCGGTGTTGTTTCATATTCCCAAGCAGGAATTGCCGCGCATTCTCAAGCAACTGCACAGTGCGTTGAAGCCTGGCGGTGTGTTGTTCAGTTCCAACCCACGCGGTGAAAACCAGGAAGGCTGGAATGGACCGCGGTATGGGTCTTATCACGACCTGCAAGCGTGGCGGGCACTGCTGACAGCGGCCGGCTTTGTGGAGTTGGAGCATTACTATCGGCCGGCCGGGCTGCCTCGGGAGCAGCAGCCTTGGTTGGCGAGTGTGTGGCGCAAACCATAGACTTTCGTCGCCCGGCCTGACATCTTCGCGAGCAAGCCCGCTCCCACAGGGGAATGCGTTCCAAATGTGGGGGCGGGCTTGCTCGCGAAGGCCTCACCGGCACCGCTAATGCGCCTGATACACCACAGGTTTTTCGCCCACCACCATTGCCGTCACACTGCGCCCGGCATAGCCCTGTTTTTCTTCAGCCGAGAAATTCGCCACCAACCGCGTGCCATCGGCAAACGTGGTCTCCTGCACCTGCTTGTCTACCGTCAGCCAGCGAAACCCCGTCATCGCCTGAGTCGCCAAGCGTTCATGCAGCGGCCTGAAAAACTGATCCTGGCGCTGCATCAACGGTATCCGCTGCTTAAGCGTCGCGGCACTGAGGTGATACAGCGGCGGCACGTTGTACAGCAGTTGGGTCAACTCATTCTCAGCCTGCACATTGCCGAGCTTGAGGCTATCGAACAGCCAATGGTGAGTGGTAATCACCGAGCCGTGGAACACCGCCTGATACAGCGGTAGACGCATCGTCGGCTCGAAATACACCGTGCGGAACGGCTCATTCAACGGCACCGTTTTGAAGAACACCGTGGGTTGCTCAGGCGGGTACCAGTTGCCGACGTAATAGGGCGACTGCTTGTCCTTGGTCATCTCCCGATCCCCCCAACCAATCACCGGCGTCTGCATGCCGTGGGCGAACAGAATGCCCTGGGCGGTGATGGCGTTGCCGTCTTCGGAACCGGCGGGCAGCTTGAGCGCCGTATTCAGCCAGCGGGACGCGTCGATATTGCCTTCGGCGTTTTGCGCCTGGGTCATTTCGGCACCGTCACGGTAGCTGTCAAAGAGCATGCTGGTGGCGTAGACATCGAGGAACCAGGCGTTGAAACCGGCCTTGGCTTGCACTGCCTTCACCCGCGCTTCCAGCAGTGGCCGTACGCAACGCGGGTCGGTGTAATGACCGGATTGCTGGAAGCCGGTCTTGAGCTTGCCGTCTTTCAACACGATAGCGCAGTCGCGATAGGCCTTGCTGCCCAGGTGGGCGGTGGTCCAATCCGGGTTTTCGGTGGTGGATAACGCGGTTTCATAGGAGTCGTACGGCGCCATCAGGTAACCCGCCTTAACGCCCGACTGAATCGCTTCGGGGTGCCAGAGGCCGCCTTCCCAGCCTTCGCCCAAAGTCAGCAAAAGGCGCTTCAGCCCAGCATCTTGCAGCGCTTTGACGGTCTTGGCCGACAGCGTGCTACCCCAGGTCTCGGGGCTGTCGCTCAAGGCGCCGGCAAACGCTGTGGCCAGTTCACGGCGAAGTACACCATAACCGTCGGCAAGCGTGAGCATGTCCGGCTCGTCGGTGGCCTGCCAGGTTTGCCGGGCCTTTTTATTGATCGCCGCGTTGAGGCCACGCAGCAGCACGGTCTTTTGATAGCCATCCAACGTGCCGGTTTGAGTCAGCACCTGCGTGGCCTCTTTGTCCAGCAAGCCCTTGAGTTCGTGGCCGCGCAGCAATTTCACCAGCAGCGGCCAGTCGCGCACATCCTCCGGCCCTAACAGGTCATTGCCCCACAGGTAGGCATGGCTGGCACCCAGCAGCTTTTCAGCCTCGGGAGTCTGGCGCAGCTTGTCCGCCAGCGGTTCATAACGCCCCTGCGCCACCAGCCACTCGCGATAGCGCTTGGCCCCGGCCAACGGGTCGGCATCGCCCAGGTGCAGGCGCAGGGTCATCGGTGCGGTGGGCTCAAGACGGGTGAACTCATGCGCCACTGAAAGCGCCAGCCCGCCACCGTCTGCTTGCCATTGCAGATGGTTGTTATAGGGATTGGTGAGCAACCAGTTAAGCGTGAAGCGCCCATGATCCACGCCCCATAACGGCAGGCTGAGGTCCTGCGTGGAATTGACCTCGCCCTGTTCCAGCAAAAACGCCTTCCATACAGGGTTATCAGCGGGAACGTAATGCCCTTCGGCCAAGGGCCAGATCAAGCCTTTGCCCATGGCCTCGGCGGGTTGGCGCAAAAGGGCTAACTCACCCGGCTCGCGTGCACTGATGGTCAGGGCAAGGTCGCGCTGCTCAAGGCGAGCGGTCAGGTGATAGCTGCCGTTGTCCCATTGCCAAGTGGCCTGTTCGGCATTGGCCTGCATCTCGGCGACGGCGTGCGCGGCTACACCGCTGGAGGCTTGCACCGAGGTTTCGCCTGAGGGCGTAACGCGCAGCGCTAACGTGGCGGGGTCGAGTTCGACGCGCCACTGCGCATTTTCCAGCACGGTGGCGGCAAAGAGTTGAGGAGACAGCAACAGGCTAAAAACCAGGACTAAACGGCGCATGACGCAGGCCTTCCAAACAAGATCAGGCCCGGAGGGTAAAACAGTTAACGCCAGGCGCGCTGTAGGGAAAGTGTTTCCAAGAGTCTTCCTACATCCTTGCAGGAAGGCACGGATGGTCAGGCCTGTTGTTTTTTCGGCTCGCGAATCTTGTACCACGCCACGTAAAGCGCGGGCAAAAACAGCAGCGTCAGCAAGGTGGCGATGATGATCCCGCCAATCATCGCGTAGGCCATCGGCCCCCAGAACACTTCACGCGCAATCGGGATCATGCCGAGGCTGGCCGCCGCTGCGGTCAGTAGGATCGGCCGACGCCGGTGCTCGGTGGCTTCCACCACCGCATCCCACGGCGTATAGCCGTCGCGCTCATATGCATCGATCTGCGTCACCAGAATCACCGAGTTACGGATGATGATGCCGATCAGCGCCAAGATGCCGAGGATCGCCACAAAACCCATGGGCGTGCCCGTGGGGATCAGCGCCAGCACCACGCCGATCAGCCCAAGCGGCGCGACACTCGCCACCAGGAACATCTTCTGCACGCTGTGCAGCTGGATCATCAGGAAGGTGGCCATCAAGAACAGCATCAGCGGCACCACTTTGGCGATAGGGCCTTGGGCCTTGCCGCTTTCTTCGACGGTGCCGCCAGTGGCGACGGTGTAGCCCACCGGCAGGCCGGCGCTGAACTTATCGATCTCGGGCTTGAGTTGTTTGACCAGGTCGGTCGGCTGCATCTCATCGCGCACCGAAGCCTTGATGGTGATGGTCGGCTTGCGATCACGGCGCCATACCAGCGGCTGCTCCAGCTCATACCGCACGGTGGCGAAAGCCAGCAACGGAATCGAGGTGCCGTTGGGCGTGACGATCTGCAGGTTCTGCAAGGTTTCCGGGGTGCCGCGTTCGGCGTCTTCGGCGCGCCCCACCACGTTGATCAGGTAAATATCGTCGTGCACCTGGGTCACCGAGGCACCGCTGACCACACTGTTCATCAGTTGCGCCACGTCTTCCGACGACAGCCCCAATTGCCGCGCCTTGTCTTGGGCGATGTCGACCCGCAGCACTTTGCCCGGCTCGTTCCAGTCGTAGATGATCTCGCCCAGGTGAGTGTTTTTATCCAGCAAGGTCGCCAGTTCAATGGCGTGTTTGCGCACCTGATCGGTGTCTTTACCGGACACGCGGTACTGGATCGGCCGCCCTACCGGCGGGCCCATTTCCAGTGGCTGCACATAACTGCCGATGCCGACAAAGTCATCACGCAGGCGTTTTTGCAGCCGCGCAATCAACGCGCCGCGCTCTTCCAGGCCTTTGCTGACGATCACCAGCTGCGCGTAGTAGGGGTTTTCCAATTGCTGGTCGAGGGGCAGATAGAAACGAATCGCGCCCTGGCCGATGTAGGTGCTCCAACGCGCAATGTCCGGGTCGTCCTTGATGATCGCTTCGAGGCGGTCGACAGCCTTGCGGGTCTCGTTGATCGAGGCGTTTTGCGGCAGGTTCAGGTCAACGAGAATTTCCGGGCGGTCCGACGAGGGGAAAAACTGGTTCTGCACAAACTGCATGGAAAACACCGAGGCCACAAACAGCCCCACGGTGATACCGATGGCCCACCAGCGGTGGCGCATGGCCCAAAGCATGCCGCCATTGAAGGCACGGCCGATACGCCCCGGTTCGGCATTATGCGGTTTCACGTTGGCACTGAGGATATGCACGCCAATCACCGGCGCAAACAGCACCGCCACCACCCACGACACCAGCATGGCCACGGCAATCACCGCAAACAGGGTGAAGGTGTACTCGCCCGCCGAACTGGCATTGAGGCCGATGGGCACGAAACCGGCCACGGTCACCAGCGTACCGGTGAGCATCGGGAACGCCGTGGAGGTGTAGGCGTAGGTCGCCGCCTGCTCCTTGGTTTCGCCTTTTTCCAGGCGCGTGATCATCATTTCCACGGTGATCATCGCGTCGTCCACCAACAGGCCAAGCGCAATGATCAAGGCACCCAGCGATACCCGCTGCATGGTGATGCCGCTGTATTCCATGAACACGAACACCAGCGCCAACACCAACGGAATCGAGCACGCCACCACCAGCCCGGCACGCATGCCGAGGCTGATAAAACTCACCACCAGCACGATGATCACCGCTTCAAACAGCGCGCTGGTGAAGCCGCCGACGGCCTCTTCCACCACTTCCGCCTGATCGGAGACTTTGTGCACGCCGACGCCCACCGGCAGGTCGGCGGTCAGTTCGTCCATGCGCGTGTGCAGGGCCTTGCCGAAGGACTGGATATTGCCGCCCTTCTGCATCGCAATGGCCAAGCCGATCGCCGGCTGGCCGTTAAAGCGGAACATCGGCCGCGCCGGGTCAACATAGCCACGGCTGATCTCGGCGATATCCGCCAAACGGTAGAAACGATCATTGAGCCGCAGGTTAACGTCCGCCAAGTCCTTCTCCGAGGCGAACTGGCCCGAGGTGCGCACGGAAATTCGCTCCGGCCCCGCCTCGATCACCCCGGCGGGGGTGACCGCGTTTTGCGATTGCAGGCTTTGCACAACCTGGCGCTGATCAATCCCCAATGCCGCCAGTTTGCGCGTGGAGAAGTTCAGGTAAATCACTTCGTCCTGCTGGCCGATCATCTCGACCTTGCCCAGCCCCGGCACCGCACGGATCTCGGCGCGCACCTGCTCCACATAGTCACGCAGCTGGCGCATAGAAAGGCCGTCGCCGGTAAAGGCGTACACCGAGCCGAACACGTCACCGAACTCATCGTTGAACGACGGCCCCTGCAAACCCTGGGGGAAAGTGCCGCGAATATCGTCGATCTTCTTGCGAACCTGGTACCAGATCTCCGGAATGGCCTTAGCGCTGGTGGTGTCCTTGAGGAACACAAACACCGTGGACTCACCCGGCCGCGTGTAGCTTTTCACGTAGTCGAGGGAGTCGAGTTCTTCGAGTTTTTTCTCGATGCGGTCGGTGACTTGCTTGAGGGTTTCTTCCTGGGTCGCGCCCGGCCAGCGGGTCTGGATCACCATGGTTTTGATGGTGAACGAAGGGTCTTCTTCGCGCCCGAGGTTCATGTAGGAAAACACGCCCATCAGCAGCGCGACGAACATCAGGTACCAGACGAAGGACTGATGCTTGAGGGCCCAGTCAGATAAGTTGAAGCTCCCTTTCATCGCGGGCTGTCCTCGTCGATTTTGACTTTTTGCCCGGGTTTCAGGCTGTTCACGCCGGCAGTGACGATGCGTTCGCCGGGGTTGACGCCACCGTTGAGCAAGGCACTGTCGGCGTCGCGGCTGACCACCGTGACGTCGCGCGGCTGCACGGTCTGGCTTTGGGTGTCGAGCAGCCAGATGCGGGTCTTACCGTCCACTTCCTGCAAGGCGCTCAGCGGCAGTTCGATACGCGGCGCGATGGCAGAACTCAAGGTCACGCTGATGGCGGTGCCAAGGCGAAAGGCCGGCGGTGTCTCGGCCAGGGTCAGGCGTGCGCGGCGGGTGCGCGTGGCGCTTTGCGCCTGGGGTTCGATCTCACGCACGATGGCGGTGGTGTGCACGTTCGGGTCGAGTTGCCCGGCGACCAGAAACACCACATCGGTGGGCAGGCGCTCGGCGAGGCCCGCCGGCAGGTCGATCACCGCTTCCTTGATATCCGGACGCGCCAGGGTCACCACTTGCTGGCCGGCGCTGACCACCTGGCCCGCCTCGGCATTCCAGGCGGTGACGATGCCGGCGTGGTCGGTGCGCAGTTGGGCGTAGTTGAGCTGGTCCTTGGCCTGGTTGACCGAAGCCTTGGCCTGATCGAGGGTGGCCTGGGTGGTTTTCAGGTCGGTCTGGGCCACATCCAACTGCGCCTGGGCGCCGACGCCACGGTTGAATAATTCCTGCTGACGGCGGGCGTTAGCTTGGGCATTGATGAACTGCGCCTGCACACGGGCGAGGTCGCCTTGGGCGGCGCGCAATTGGTTCTGCTGGTCGGTGGGGTCGAGCACGGCGAGCACGGCGCCCTTCTCCACTTCGGCGCCCACATCGACCGTGCGGCGGGCGATACGGCCGGGCACGCGAAAGCCCAGGTTGCTTTCGTAGCGGGCCTGGATAGTCCCAGCGAAGCGGCCAAGGTTTTCCTGGTCTTCGGCCTTCACTTGCATCGACAACACCGGGCGCACAGGTTCAGGCGCAGGTTCTTCCTTGGAGCAGGCCACCAGCAACAGGCTGGCGGCGAGTACAGCCGTCAGGTGTTTCATGGCTGCACTCCTTGGGCCTGGGCGTTGTCAGGCGGCTGGGCGATCTCGACAAGCATGCCGGGGTGCAGCAATTGCCCACCGGCCACCACGACCTTTTCGCCGCCTTTGAGGCCGTCGCCAATGATCACGTTGCCGGTGAGGTAACGCGCCACGCTGACCTTGTGCAGTTGCGCCTTGCCGTCACCGTCGATCAGCCACACAGCGGGTTCGTTAAGGTCTTTGGTCAAGGCCGACCACGGCAGCTCGATGCTGGCCTTGGCCGGGCCATTCGCGGTGGCACTGACCACAGAACCTAAGTGCATGCCTTTGGGCAGGGATTGCAGGGCGATTTTGACTTGCACGGTGCCGGTATTGGCCGCCACCGCCGGCGTGACTTCACGGACCTTACCCACGGCCTTGATGCTCGGGTTATCCAACAGGCTGACGGTGATCGGCGCATCTGCCGGCGGCTCTACCAGCAGCGACTCATAGACATCGAACACCGCATCACGCTCGCCATCGGTCGCCAGGCTGAAAATCGGCACGGTGGCCTGCACCACTTGGCCGACTTCAGCCTGTCGCGCCGTAATCACCCCGGGGGCATCGGCGATCAGCGAGGTGTAGCCCAGTTGTTCGCGGGCATTGGCCAACTGCGCTTGCGCGGCGGCCAGGGCGCTTTGGCTGCTGCGCAGCGCGGCTTGAGCGGCGTCGTATTCGCTGCGGCTGGTGTAGCCCTTGGGCAGCAGTTTTTCCTGACGCACAAAGGCGGCGGCGGTTTGCTTGACGCGCGCCTGTTCGGCCACGACCTGGGCCTGGGCGGAATCGACATTGGTCTGCAAATCCTTGGGGTCGAGCTTGGCCAGCACTTGCTTGGCGGTCACGCGGTCGCCCACGTCGACCATGCGTTGGATGATCTTGCCGCCCACGCGAAAGGACAAATCGGTTTGCACACGTGCCTGGATATCGCCGGTCAGCGTGACCGCCGCAGCAAAATCCGCCGGCTGCACCGTCTGCACAAACACCCGCGAATGGGCCTTGGGTTCGGCCTTTTCCTGGCCGCAGCCGCTCAACAGCGCCAACAAGCCAAGGCTGAGTACAACTATCGAAATGCGACCGCCCATGCAGGCTCCTTTGCGTGACGCGATGTGCCAGTGTGTATGCGACTGTGAGCTTAGATCAGGGTTCCTTATCTGCATGGAGGCTCCCATACTCCAATGGTTCCCACGCCGACTGAATACCTATGCTCAAAACCCTCGCAATCGCCAATTATCGCTCGATCAATAAATTGGTGGTGCCGCTGGACCGGCTGAACCTGGTCACCGGCCCCAATGGCAGCGGCAAGTCCAACTTGTACCGCGCCTTGCGCCTGCTGGCCGAAACCGCCCAAGGCAGCGTGATCAACGCGCTGGCCCGTGAAGGCGGGCTGGACTCGACCTTCTGGGCCGGGCCGGAAACCATCAGCCGGCGCATGCACAACGGCGAAGTGCCGGTGGAGGCGGTTGTGCGCCAAGGGGTAAAACGCCTGCGCCTGGGGTTTGCGGGGGATGATTTCAGCTATGCCATTTCCTTGGGGTTGCCGGAACCTGGCGCGTCGTGTTTCTCCCTGGACCCGGAAGTGAAGAAGGAATGTATCTGGGCCGGCCATATCTATCGCCCTGCCAGCCTGTTGGTGCAGCGCTCCGGCCCTATGGTGCGGGCCCGTGAGGGGCGCGCCTGGGATGTATTGGCCCAGCACACGCCCAACTATCACAGCCTGTTCGATCAGGTCGGCAGCCTGCGCGGCTCGCCGGAGGTGTTGCTGCTGCGCGAAAGCATTCGTGGCTGGCGCTTTTATGATCACTTTCGCAGCGATGTAGAGGCGCCCGTCCGCCAGCCACAATTGGGCACGCGCACGCCGGTGTTGCACCACGACGGGCGCGACCTGGCAGCGGCATTGCAGACCATTCGCGAGATTGGCGACCCCGAGGCGTTGCAGCGCGCGGTGAGCGATGCGTTCCCCGGCGCACGCTTGAATATCCATCCGTTGCAGGGCGGGCGCTTTGCAATTGAGTTTTATCAGGAAGGTTTGCTGCGGCCGTTATCAGCGGCGGAGTTGTCGGACGGCACCTTGCGTTACCTGCTGCTGATCGCGGCGCTGCTGACGCCCAGGCCGCCGACCATGATGGTGCTGAACGAGCCGGAAACCAGCCTGCACCCGGATTTGCTGCCAGCGTTGGCGCGCTTGATTATCCAGACATCGAACCACTGCCAGGTATGGGTCGTGTCGCATGCCAGCCGTTTGATTGCGGCGTTACAGCAGGATGAAGGGTGCAATTCGATTGTGTTGGAGAAGGTGATGGGAGAGACGCGGATAGTGGGGCAAGGGATTTTGGATGCACCGGCGTGGCATTGGCCGCAATAGTCGGCGCCTGCACAGGCCTCATCGCGGGCAAGCCCGCTCCCACATTTTGATTTTGAAGAGCGTCCCCACGCTCTGCGTGGGAACGCCTCCTGTGGCGCTGCGCATCACGACTTTAAAAGCGGACGCGGAGCGTCCAAAGCTGCATGCCCACGCAGAGCGTGGGAACGATCATCAGCCCTGCCACTTACCACCCTCAACAATCACGCTCTCAGGCTGGGTGTCATCGCTCAGCTCTTTACGCACATATTGGTCATACAGCTTGAGCAAGAACTTCTCCTCACCCAACTTAGCCAACTCGGCATTCACCCAGTCGCGCAGTTCGATATTGCCCTTCTTCACCGCCGGTGCAATCGGCGCTTCATCACCGAGCTTCTCTTCCAGCACCCGGTAGCCAGGGTTCTGCTTGGCCCAGCTGAACAGCACCAGGTTGTCTTGCGCATACGCATCACCACGGCCGGCCGACAGCGCTTGCAGCGACTCGGAGTTTTTCTCGAACTTGAGCAGCTTCCAGTCCGGGTGGTTCTTGGTCAGCCAGATATCCGCCGTGGTGCCGGTGGTGACGATGATGGTGCGAGTGGCCAGGTCATTCAGGCTTTTCACCGAGCTGTCCTGCGGCACCAAGGCCTGTACCGCGACTTTCAGGTTGGGGTTGGTGAAGTCCACCGCCTCCTTGCGTTCCGGCGTCACGGTCATGTTGGCGAGGATAAGGTCAACCTTGTCGCTCTGCAGGAACGGAATACGGCTGGCCGGCTCCACGGCAACGAATTCAACTTTGTTCTCGTCGCCCAGCAGGTCTTTGGCGAATTGGCGGCCGATGTCGGTATCAAAACCCACGTAGCGACCGGCTTCGTTCACAAAGCCGAACGGCGGTTTGTCGGTGAATACGCCGACGATCAGCTTGTCGCGCGCCTTGATCTTGTCGATGTAGCTGGCGGCAGCAGCCGCTGGTTTGGCGGGCTCTTCGGCCTTCTTATCGCAGCCGGCCAGCAAGACGACGGCAAACAGTGGCAGCAGTAACTTTTTCATATCAGCTCCAATTCCTTGGTTTTCTTGGGCAGTGTTGACACAAAGGAGAACTTCTCCAGGAACTGCTGCGCGCGTGCGGTTTGCGGGTTCGTAAAGAATTCTTCGGGGGTGTTGTGTTCGAGGATGCGACCGGCCTCCATAAACACCACGCGGTCGGCGACGGCGCGGGCGAAGGCCATTTCGTGGGTGACGATCAGCAAGGTCATGCCATCGCGGGCCAGGCCCTGGATCACCTCCAGCACTTCCTTGACCATCTCCGGGTCGAGGGCGGCGGTGACTTCGTCAAACAGCATCACTTGCGGGTTCATGCACAGCGAACGGACGATGGCGATGCGTTGTTGCTGGCCGCCGGACAGCTGACGCGGGAAGGCGTCGCGCTTGTCGGCCAGGCCTACGCGTTCCAGCAGTTTTTCCGCCTGGTCGCGGGCTTCACGCGGGTCGCGCTTCTGCACTTTCAGCGGGCCGAGCAGGATGTTGTCGAGCACGCTCATGTGCGGGAACAGGTGGTAGCTCTGGAACACCATGCCCACGTCCTGACGCACTTGGCGCCAGTCGGTGTGCTTGTCCAACAGTTCCTTACCGGCAAACCGCAGGCTGCCGCTGTGCGCCACTTCCAAGCCGTTGAGGCAGCGCAGCAAGGTGCTTTTGCCGCAGCCACTGGGGCCGAGGATCACCACCACTTCGCCGCTTTTCACGCTCAGGTCGATGCCCTTGAGCACCTGCTGCTCGCCGAAGAATTTGTTGAAACCCTGAAACTCGATCAATGCGCTCATGCTTGGGCCCAGCGCCGTTCCAGCACCTTGGAGGCGGCCGACAACGGGTAGCAAATAAAGAAGAAAAACAGGAACAGCACGCCGTAGATCAGCACCGACTCATAGGTGCGCTCGATGATTTGCTGGCCGACCTTGATCACGTCCACCACGCCGATCAGCACCGCAAGGGAGCTGGTCTTAATGATGCGCGTGTAGACGTTGATGGTTGGCGGCGTCAGGCGTTTGAGGGCTTGGGGCAGCAGCACGTAGCCGTACAGCTGCGGATCGGACAACCCAATCGACAACCCCGCTTCGCGCTGACCACGCGGCAGCGAATGCAGCGCACCACGGACCACTTCGCCCACCTCGCTGGCGCCCCACAGCGACAGCACCAGCACCGCGCACCAGAAGCTCGGAATGCTCAAGCCGAAGAAAATCGGCAGGCCGAAAAACAGCAGGTACAACCACACCAGCACCGGGATCGCGCGAAACAGCTCCAGGTAAACCCGCAGCACCGCGTTGATCAGTGTGTTGTTCAACGTGCGCAGCACGCCATACAACACGCCGCCGACCGTACTGAAGGCGATGCTTAAAAACGAAATCGACAGCGTTTGCGCAGCGCCCTTGCCCAGTTGCGGCAACGACACCCACAACAACTCAAGACCCGAACTGGCCATGCTGGAGCCTCCTTTCCAGGCGGCTGAGCAGCAGCGACAGCGGCAAGAACAACAACACGCAAATCAGCGTCAGCACGGCGAGCATTTCGTAAGTCTTGTAGTAGAGCGCGATGTAGCTCTTGGTGGTGTAGAGAATCTCCGGCACCGCCACGGCCGACACCACCGTGGTCTCCTTGAGCAGGAAAATGAAATTGGCGAACAGCGCCGGCAGGCTGAGGATGCCGGCCTGGGGCAAAATCACATGGCGCAGCAGTTGCCAGTCGGACAGGCCGATGGACTTGCCCGACTCGATCTGCGCCAGCGGCACCGCTTCCACACCGGCGCGCAGCACTTCGGTGAGGTAGGCGCCGCCGAGGAAGGTCATGGTGATAATCGCCGCCCAGAACCCGGAAATATTCAAACCCAGAGCCGGCAAGGCGAAATACACGAAGAACAGTTGGATCAGCAGCGGCGTGTTACGCGCCAGCTCCACATACAGCGCCACCAGGCGCGACAGGTACGGCGTGCGAAACACCAGCAGCGCGGCGTTGATCAACGCCACCAGCAAGGAGGTGGCAATAGCGATCAGGCCCACTTGCAGCGTCACCCCCACGGCGTTGAGAAACGCCGGCAAGGTGCTGAGGATAAAAGCGAAATCGAAGGTCATCGTGAGTCCATAACGCCGCAAGGGTAATGCGGCGAGCGCAGTCTGTTCCGGCGTGGGTAACGTCGGGTAGCGCGAACTTTAAAGGTATAAAAAGTAAAATTTAAATACCGAAATAGCATATTGATATCACGCAAAAAGATAACCGCCGGATTCGCGGGTTTGACCGGGGGCGGCTATGGTCTTGGGTCGAGGGAAAGCCGAATCGAGGGAATGAGAGATGAACGAGGCGAAACCGATTGATCCGCAGGAGCTGGTGAAGTGGTTGGTGGCGTTGCGCAGGGCGATCAATAGCCGGGCCGCATAGCCCCTGATCATTCCCACGCTCTGCGTGGGAATGCTGCCCAGGACGCTCTGCGTCCGCTTCTAACATTGTGACGCGGAGCGTCACAGCAGGCACTCCCACGCGGAGCGTGGGAACGATCAAAAAAACGCCGACGCTATGCAAGCCGTCGGCGTTGAAACCTTGAAGGGGGTTTTGTTTACATCAGAACGCAGGCACTACCGCGCCGCTGTACTTCTTCTCAATGAAGGCTTTGACTTCAGGGCTGGTCAGGGCCTTGGCCAGCTTCTGGATAGCGTCGCTGTTCTTGTTATCCGGGCGTGCCACCAGGAAGTTCACGTACGGCGACTTGGCGTCTTCGATGATCAGCGCGTCTTTGGCTGGGTTCAGGCCGGCTTCCAGGGCGTAGTTGGTATTGATCACGTCCAGGTCAACCTGGTCCAGCACGCGTGGCAGCAAGGCCGATTCCAACTCTTTGAATTTGAGATTTTTCGGGTTGCTGGCGATGTCTTTCGTCGTGGACAGGGGATTAGTCGGGTCTTTGAGCGTAATCAGGCCGTTCTTTTGCAGCAGCAACAGGGCACGGCCATTGTTGGAGCCTTCGTTCGGAATGGCCACGGTGGCGCCATCTTTGAGTTCGGAAATATTCTTGATCTTCTTCGAGTAACCACCGATGGGCTCAACGTGCACACCGATGACCGTGACCAGGTTGGTGCCCTTGCCCTTGTTGAAGGTTTCCAGGTACGGCAGGGTTTGGAAGTAGTTAGCGTCCAAGCGTTTCTCGGCAACCTGTGTGTTGGGCTGTACATAGTCAGTGAAGACTTTGATCTCAAGGTCCACGCCTTCTTTGGCCAGGGTCGGTTTGACCAGCTCAAGGATCTCGGCGTGCGGGATCGGAGTGGCGGCAACCACCAGTTTCTCGTTGGCCTGGGCGAAGCTTGCAGTCAGGGCAGCCGCCAGAGCGGTAAACAACAGAACCTTTTTCATGCAGTGTCCTTATCGAAATTCCGGGGCGTCTCTGACGACCGTTTTTATGGTGTGCCAGCGAAGTGCTATCGCGGCGTGGAATGGACAATACCTAGATTTTTTATTCCCGAACAATATCTTTTATTCACTTTGATATTCCATTTTGTTCATGTAGCTGCTGTTCATTTAGAAAGCTGAGCAGGGTCTGCTGCTCAGCCGGGCTGGCACTGGCGAAAATCTGCTGCACTTGCGCAAGCGGCGAACCCGCCGCCGGCAGATTCAGATGCTCGGGCAAAATTTCATCGCCACTGCTGACCAGCAACGCAAAGTGAATAACGTTTTCCAGCTCGCGGGTATTGCCCGGCCAGCTGTGGTGCTCCAGCACGCGCTGGGCGGCGTCGCTGATCAGCGGCACCGGCAGGTCCAGGCGCTGGCTGTAGATGCCCAGGAAGTATTCCGCCAGGGGCAGGATGTCGCCGACGCGCTCGCGCAACGCCGGCAAGTCCAGACGGCCTTCGCTCAAGTAGTGGAACAGGCGCTCATGAAACTTTCCCGCCGCCACGGCCTGGGCCAGGTCGATGCTGGTAGCGGCGACTAAGCGCACATCCACCGGGCTTGGCTGGTGGGCGCCGACGCGGGTGACTTCGTGATTTTCCAGGGCGGCGAGCAATTTCACCTGGATCGGCAGCGGCAAGTCGCCGATCTCATCCAGGTACAAAGTGCCGCCGTTGGCCGAGCCAAACCAGCCGGCGCGGCTGCTGGCTGCACCGCTGTGGCTGCCTGCGGCGTAGCCAAACAGTTCGGCGTCGGCGTAAGTAGGGCTGATCGCGCCGCAATTGACCGAGACAAACAGCCCGCTGCGGTCGCTGCCACGGTGGATATGCCGCGCCAGCAGCTCTTTACCGCTACCGGTCTCGCCGCGAATCAACACGGGCAAGGCGCGCGGCGCCAGGCTTTCCAGGTCTTCACGCAGTTGGCGCGAGCGCGGGTCGACAAACACCAGTGCTTTGGCACGGATGCTCAGCGGGCTCTTTTCGGCGTCGGGGAAGGTCAGCAGTGGCTGACCGAAGGTTTCATGACTCATGGCAGGCTCCCGCCCCAAATCCACTCAGGGACGGGGCGTTGAAAAGAATTTAGGCACTGCGCCGGGCGTGATGCTCGAGGCGGTTTTGCAGGCGATAGAGGTAGGCGAAACCCTGCTCCCAGCGCTGGTGGCCGGACTTCACATTGATATGCCCGGCACCGGACAAAATCCCGGCCTCCGCGCCCCAATTGCGCGCCAGTTCCAGAGCCCGAGGGGCGCTGACGGCGCTGTCGTTATCGGCGCTGACCACTTGGCTGGGAAACGGCAGCAGGTCGCTGGGTATCGGCGCAAAGTTGCGCAGGGCCGGTGAACAGGCAGGGCGCTCGACATCCGCCGGCGCCACCAGCAAGGCGCCGCGCACTTGACGCAAAAAATGCACAGGAGCGGTGGCCGCCCAATGGGCGACGGTGATGCAACCCAGGCTATGGGCGATCAGGATGACGGGGGTGCTGTCGGCGGCGATGGCCTCGGCCAGTGCAGCCACCCAGTCTTCGCGTCGCGGCGTCAGCCAATCGGCCTGCTCCACCCGCGCGCTGTTGGGCAGGCTGTTCTGCCAATGACTTTGCCAATGATCTTCTGGCGATCCTTGCCAGCCCGGCACGATCAGATAACGAATCGACTCGCTGTGCATGGGTGTGCCCTCCTGCAGCGTTTAACGTTGCTGACCAGTATAGGGACGAGGGTTATATTCGTTAAGGAATAAGAAGCTATTTATTAATAACCAAAATATCAAAACTACCGACATTCGAAATGTGGGGGCTGGCTTGCCTGCGATAGCGATCTTTCAGCGACAGAGGTGTTGGCTGATAAACCGCTATCGCAGGCAAGCCAGCTCCTACATTGACTGGGTTACACATTGGAAATTGGGATACCAGGTAAATCCCAGGCAAAAAAAAGGCCGCACCCTGCCAAGGAAAACGGCCAAAAACTTGTCGAGGCTTTTGAAACTAACGAGCAGTAATCACCGACAGCTTGGTAATGCCCGCACGCTCGATAGACGCCATGGCTCGCGCCACTTCGCCATAGTTAACGCCATCGTCAGCCTGCAGTTGCACCCGCACATCGGGGTCCTTGGCCTTGGCCGCCTGCAGGTTGAACTCCAGCAGGTCCGGCTGGATTTCGTCCTTGTTGATAAACAGTTTGCCGGCGCCGTCGATGCTCACCACCAGCGGGTCCTTTTGCTCAACCGGCGCGACCGCTTCGGTCTTGGGCAGGTTGATCGGAATCGCGTTGGTCAGCAGCGGCGCGGTGACGATAAACACCACCAGCAGCACCAGCATCACGTCCACCAGCGGTGTGACGTTGATCTCGCTCAGCACCTCATCACTGTCTTGCGTGGAGAAGGCCATCTCAGGACGCCTCCTTCACTTTTTGCGGGTTGCCCGCCGCGTTTTTGGTCAGCGCAGGGTGCAGCAGCACGCGGAAGGAATTCTTCTGCGCCAGGCTGTAGAAGTCGTGGGCAAAGTCATCAAGGTCAGCCGCCGTCAGCTTCAGGCGACGCAGGAAGTAGTTGTAGACCAGCACCGCCGGTACCGCGACGGCGATACCTACGCCGGTGGCGACCAGCGCCGCACCAATCGGCCCGGCTACAGTTTCCAGGCTGGCGGAACCGGCGGCGCTGATGCCCTTCAGCGCTTCCATGATCCCCCACACGGTGCCGAACAGGCCGATAAACGGCGAGGTGCTGCCGATACTGGCGACCACGGCCAGGCCGGTTTCCAGGGAGCGGCGTTCACGCACGATCTGCTGGCGCAGGGCGCGTTCGAGGCGGTCCTGGTGGTTGATCGCCTGGCTCAAATCTGCAGCGTGTGGCGCGTCACCGACCTGGATCGCGGCATAACCGGCCTGGGCCACACGGGCTGCGGCGCCGGGTTGGGTTTCGGCCAGTTCAGCGGCAGAGTCGAGACTCGACGCCGCCCAAAACTGTTTGTGGAATTTGCGATCCTGGGCCTTGAGGCGACCGAACTGCACGCCCTTGAGCAAGGCGAAGCCCCAGGTGGCGACCGAAAAGGCCACCAGCAGCCAGATCACCGTGCTTTCGATGGATTCAAGTGGAGATGCTAATGCCATGATGTTTTCCCTCTGTGCAGGTCGCGGCGTGTCCAACACACCGCTGCCGAATAGTTAGTGAATCTTGAAATCGACCGGAACGCTGACCCAGCCGTCCTGGGCCACATCGCCCTGCTTGGCCGGCACGAAGCTCCAACGCTTCACGGCGGTCAGTGCGGCGTCATCGAGTTGCTGGCGGCCGCTGCTTTTCTGGATCTGGATCTCACCCGGCTTGCCGCTGGCCAACACATGCACCCGCAACAACACCGTGCCTTCCCAACCGCGGCGCTGGGCCAGTGACGGGTATTCAGGCGCCGGGTTCTTCAGGTACGCGGCGTTGGCCGAGGCCGGTGTAACCGGTGCCGGCGACGGCGGTGCGGCGGGCGCGGGCGGTGCAGGTGGCGCTGGCTTCGGTGGCGCGGGTGGCTGCTCGACCGGTTTCGGTGCGGGCTTGGGCTCAGGCTTCGGTACCGGCTTGGGTTTAGGTTTTGGAATCGGTTTTGGCGGCGCCGGTTTGGCGGCCAATTCATCCACAACCGGCGGCGGTGGCTCGACCACGGGCGGTGGTGGCGGTGGGGGCGGAACAAGTGGGGGCGGTTCAACCACCGGCGGCGCCGGCTGGGAAAATTCGATGGTCATCGGCGGGATTTCCGGCGGCACAATCGGCAGCACCGGCGTGGGCTTCTGGCTCACCCAATAGATCACCGCGCCGTGCAAGGCCAACACCAGCAAGCCCAGCAGAAGCCCTTCACGACGGCTCGAGAAGCGCTTCGGGGTCTTCTGCAAACGCAACTGCCCTAGTGGTGCGCGGTGCGGCCGGCCAAGGTCGACCAACTCACCACCCGGTGCCTGGCGCCACTGCGCCTCTGGTGCACTGGCGGCGGTCTGGACATTGCCCATTGATTCACTCCCTACGGTTTTGAAACAAAAAAACCGACAGGCCTGCCAAAGCGGCCGTCGAGGGCTGAATCATCGGGGCCAGACGCTTATCTCTTAAAGTAATCTTTAAAGTTATACATAGATCTAAATTGAATAAACGAAACATCCTGATATGCCAAAGCCACGACCGGCGCGGCCTGTGGTGAAGGGGTTGTTTTTCAATGCTTTTCAGGCATGAAAAATATTCATCGAAGGCATGGGTTTGCCCTCGATTGTCAGTGTGCGCAGCGTTCGCTCCGAAGGGCGTCAGACCCGTCTTCGGCCTACTGGCGAAGGGTATTTATTCGCACACTCGCCTGGAACCCAAACCCGCCATGAACCACCAAGGGTTCAACACGGCGAGCTTGAGAGCACGTCGATACACATTCGATAACGCGCGCGAAAGGCTCCCTGGTGCTGGGAGATCGCTCTTAATTGGAAAACCCCATGAACATCGGCTCCCAACTCAGAAACTTGTTCGCTAGTTACTCGCCCCACGCTCCCCAGCCAGGCACGCAGGATTCCGCCCCGAACGTGCCACGCGCCCGACAGGGATCTCAGATTAACTTTGGTAGCGATAATAGCCCGGCACCCAACTCAGCCTTCAGTGCAGCGAATGCTGGGAACACGAACCCGGCCTCGCCGGAAGCCTGGGACCTAATCAGCTCTTTTATGAGCAAACTCGCAGCAATTTTGAGTGGTTCGGATCAGAACAAAGCTCAGCCGCAGGCGCAGACCTCAAACGCCAACAACCCGGGCTCCAGCCCTAATGCCATTAACTACGATAACTCGGCGAAGCGTGCGAGTGGGGCAGGCCAGAGCAATGCACAGCAAGGCGGGCAGGCTTCATACAGCGGCCAAGCGGGTGACGTGCCCAAAAAACGTGGCCCCTATAGCGAGACGGAACTTGTGGATGGATTTCGACAAGAAGGGGGCACGGAGAATTGTGTAACCGTCGGTGCGATAAAGGCAGCCATGCAAAAAGAGGGTGGCCCCAAAGAAGTATACGAATCGGTAGAAGAAAGCGGCGACGGCTTTGACGTCAAAATGAAAGACTCTGACAAAATCTACCATGTGAGCAAAGCAGAACTCGATGAAGCCGCCCAGAAATCAGGGTTCAAAGGCGATAACAAAGAGATGCTCAAAGATGCCAACTTCATGTATGCGGTCAGCGCCAAGCGGGAACAGGAGGAAAACGGTGGCAGTTTCGGCGATGCCTTGGGCGCTCTGAACCACTCTCAACCTGCCATAAACGGCTTTAAGCGCCTGGGCCTGCAAAACCATGTCGAGCAGGCGACTGCACGGGAGCTGGCCAATGGCGCGGCCGGGGTCATAGCCCAAAACGACCACGTTGCCGCAGTGCTCAATGGCAAAGTAGAAGACTACGGCACGTTGGGGCGCACGCCGGACGCAGGGGTTTTCGCCTTGAAGTTGGTTTAAGCGCCCTAGGACACACCCTGCCAGGCTTAGATTTAAATTCAAAATACCTCGACGGCTCCGCATACTGCATGCCTCTTTTGCGCACCCGAGAGGTCATGCATGCCGCTTAACCCATCACTCATGGGCAAACTCGCCGGCTGGGGCCTGCTGGTGGTCCTGGGCCTCAACCTGCGGCCGATCCTCAGTTCCATCAGCCCGTTGCTTGGCGAGATTCGCCAGGCCACCGGCCTGAGCTTTCAGAGCAGCGCCTTGCTCACCAGCCTGCCCGTGGTGTGCATGGGCCTGGTGGCGCTGGTCGGCGTGCGTGTGGAAGCGCGGCTGGGCGAACGGCGCGGCATCGCCCTGGGCTTGATGATGATTCTGCTGGCGTGCCTGGTACGCTGGCTGATGGGCCAGGCCTCGGCGCTGCTGGTCACCGCCTTGCTCGGCGGCGCCGGTGTGGCGCTGATCCAGGCGTTGGTGCCGGCGATGATCAAGCGTGAATTCCATCACCGTGTGCCGGTGGCGATGGGCGTGTACTCGGCGTCGTTGATGGCCGGTGGTGGGTTGGCGGCGCTGCTCAGCCCGGTGGTGGCCACGCACTTTCAGCAATGGCAGGCGGGGTTGGGCGTGTGGCTATTGCCGGCGCTGGGGGCATTGTTGCTGTGGGCGTGGCTGCCGTTGGGTGCGCCGAGAAAGCTGCAGGCAGCCCCCGCGTTCAA
Organism: Pseudomonas sp. ArH3a; assembly: GCF_022648765.1. Taxonomy (NCBI): domain Bacteria; kingdom Pseudomonadati; phylum Pseudomonadota; class Gammaproteobacteria; order Pseudomonadales; family Pseudomonadaceae; genus Pseudomonas; species Pseudomonas sp. ArH3a. The sequence continues at coordinate 530,264 of NZ_CP080330.1, read as the reverse complement.
AGGCCTGCGCAATCGCCGCGCCTGGCTGTTGGCGTTGTATTTCGGTTTGGTCAACTGCGGCTACATGAGCATGGTGGCGTGGCTGCCTGCGTACTATCAGCAGCTGGGCTGGGCCGTATTGCCGAGTGGTTCGCTGTTGGCGTTCATGACCATCTTCCAGGTGATCGCCGCGCTGTTGATGCCGGTGTTGGCGCAGCGCGGTATCGACCGCCGCCCACTGCTCAGCATCAGCCTGTTGGCGCAGACCATCGGCTACCTCGGCCTGATCCTCGCGCCGCTGGAGTATCCGCACGTGTGGGTGGCGCTATGCGGCTTCGGCCTGGGCGCGTGTTTCGCCCTGAGCTTGCTGCTGACCCTCGACCACCACCGCGACCCACGCCAAGCCGGGCAACTGGCGGCCTTCGTGCAAGGCGTGGGCTTTTTGATCAACGCGGTTTCGCCGTGGCTGACCGGCTGGCTGCGCGAACTCACCGGCAATTTCGTCAGCGCCTGGGTGGTGCTGACGGTCACGGTGGTGGCGATGCTGCTGGTGACGCGGGTGTTCAGCCCGGCCACCTACCGCACCGGCTCAGAAGTCGTAGCGCCCGGTCACGCCTAGCGTACGCGGGGTGCCCAGCAGGCCTTCATAGCCGCCGTTACCGCCGGTCCACAGGGTGGTGTAGTAGGTTTTGTCGAAGGCATTTTTCAGCCACAACGACACATCCCACTGCCCTTGCTGGTAGTTGCCGCGCAGGCCGGTGGAGAGGTTGACCACCGCGTAGGCAGGGATCTGCCCGTAGTCGGAATCCTCCACGGTGCCCACCGCTTTGGAGCGGAACGCATAGCTGGCGGTGACGTAAGGTTCGAAGCCGTTAGCCAGGTTCCACTTGTATTCGCCGTTGGCGTTGGCGATCCATTTGGACGCGCCAACCACCTGGTGCCCGGTCAGGTCGCAGGACGCCGGTGCACCGCGGCGCAGGCTGATTTCCGGCGGGCACGGCGCATCTTTGTAAGACAGGTAACTCACATCGTTGAACGAGCCGTTGAGGTTCAGCGTCAGGCCCTTGATCGGCACCAGCGTGCTTTCCACTTCAACCCCGCGCGAGCGCACGGAGCCGGCATTGGTCAGGTACTGCACCCGGTTGTCCTGGTCGTAGGCGTTGGTCTGGTAGCCGTTGACCTGGGTCCAGAACAGGTTGGCGTTGAGCTGCAGGCGGCGGTCCCACAGCGTGCTCTTGAAGCCCAGTTCGGCGTTGTTGGCGCGCTCGGTGCCGATCAGCAAGGAATCGGCCCCGGCCGTCGGCGCGGAACCCACGGCCAGGTTGACCCCACCAGACTTCTCGCCGTGGGACAGCGTTGCGTAGCCGAGCAGGTTTTCGTTGAAGTGATACGTGAGGTTGAGCAGCCCTGACGGCGTGGCGCTGTACTGGCTGAGGTCGCCCGAGTCATACACCCCGGCACGCCCACGCTGCGCGGTGGCTGCCGCGCCGGTCACCGCAGCGCCACCCACTGGCGCGTTACGCGTGACCCAGGCGCTTTTCTCTTCATAGGTGCCGCGCAGGCCGGCGGTGAAATCCAGGCGCTCGGTCAGGTGCCAGGTGCCTTGGGCGAACAGCGCAAAACTGTCGGTGCGGATATGCCCGTTGCCGACGCTGCTCACATTGTTCAACGCACCGGTCGGCGTGCCATTCCAAATATCGGCCTTGGGCCCGTAGTAGGCGAAGGATTTGTTATCCAGCGAATTGCCGAAGTAGTAGGCGCCCAGCACATAGTCGAAGAAGCCGCCGGTGGGTGAGGCCAGTCGAAACTCCTGGGACCACTGTTTATCCTCCACCGACACGCCAGCGTTGTACGAGGCCGGGACGTTGAGCCCATCGTCGTTGCGCGGGGTGAAATTCCACCAGCGATAGGAACTGACCGAGGTCAGGGTGAAGTCACTCGGCAGGGTCCAATTGGCCTCCACCGATGTGCCGCCCTGGAACACCGTGACGTGCTGGTCGTTGTCCAGGTTGACCTTGCGGTGGGTGCCATTCACCAGGGTCGCCCCCGCCGCCGCTGCCCGGGCTTGATACAGGTTGGTGCCATTGATCGTCGGCCCGGTGCTATACAGCACGCGCGTGCCAGCGCTGGAATCTTCCTCGTTGTAGTCACCGATCCAGCGCAGGTTGAATGTCTCGCTGGGCTTGTACAGCAATTGCCCGCGAAAGCCCTGGCGTGAACCGCCATTGAGATCATGGCCGTTGTATTCGTTCTTGATGTCGCCGTCGCTGCGCGTGCGATAAGCCGAGAAACGCCCGGCCAAATCATCGGTGAGCGGGCCGGAAATGGTGCCCTTGGTCTGGAAATAACCGTCCTCGCCCAACGAGGTTTCGATGCTGCGCTCCGGGGTAAAACTCGGCGCGCGGGTGCTGATGTTGATCACGCCAGCGGTGGTGTTTTTGCCGAACAGCGTGCCCTGCGGGCCACGCAACACTTCAAGCTGCTCAATGTCCATCAAGTCGAACACCGCCATGCCCGGTCGCCCGAGGTACACGTTGTCGATGTACAGCCCCACGCTGCCCTCCAGGCCGTCGCTGGCCGGGTTGTTGCCCAGCCCACGGATCGACACGCTGGACTGACGCGCATGCATATAGGCGACGTTGACGCTGGGCACCAATTGCTGCAAATCCTGAATCCGATACACCCGTTGGCTCTCCAGCGCCTGGCCGCCGATCACGCTCATGGGCGTGGGCACCTCCTGAGCACTTTCGGTACGCCGCCGGGCGGTCACGGTGACTGTTTCAAGCCGGCCGCTGGCGCTTTCAAGCTGGCCGCTGGCGTTTTCGCCCTTGCTGGCAGGTGCGGGGGGTTCGGCCGCCTGAGTGGGCGACCAACTGGTGCTGCCGGCCACCAACATGGCCAGGGGCAAGGACTTCAACAGACTCATAAGCGGCTCCGAAACCCAGGAATATCCAACACCAGATATTCCATTAGGTTATTTATTTATGTTTTTACGAACATTTACTGCATAAGAGATAGCCTTTATAAGGAGTCGACCTAATGCATAGCCAATGCATTTCCCGGATATTTTTGATGTGAAAAATGCATATCGATTTGCGCCAGCTTCGCCACTTCATCGCCCTCGCTGAACAACGCAGTTTTGTCGCGGCTGCGTTGGCCGTGAACCTCTCGCAATCGGCGTTCAGTCGCAGTATCCAGGCGCTGGAACACAGTGCCGGTTGCCTGTTGGTGGACCGCGGCCGCAAGGACCTCGCGCCAACCAAACAAGGTCAGGTATTGCTGGAACATGCGCGGCGGCTGGTCAGCGGCGCCCAACAACTGGCCAACGAGATCAGCCAGTTCAATGGCCTGGAAGCCGGTGAGCTGCGCTTCGGTTGCGGCCCGGCCCCGGCGGGCGGGTTGATCCCGCGTGCCATCGGCAGTTTTATCGGGCGTTACCCCAAGGCCCGCGTGCAGTTCCAGGTGGATGACTGGCAAAACCTGAGCAAACGCCTGCTCAGCGAAGAGTTCGAATTCTTCGTCGCCGACACCCGCCACTTCGAAGCCAACCCGGACTATCACACCTACCGCCTGCGCGCGCGGCGTTGGTATTTCTGCTGCCGCGCCGGGCACCCGTTAGCGGCGCGCGACAGCGTAAGCGCCGCCGAGCTGATGAGTTATCCGCTGGCCGTGACCATCCGCCCACCGAACTTGCGCAAGGTCATCGTCGACCTCAGCGGCCGACCGGATTACCTACCCAATGTGGAATGCGAAAACGGCTACAGCCTGATGGGGGTGGTGCTGCGCTCGGACGCCATCGGCATCGTCAGCGCCAACAGCGATGTGCTGCACATGGCCCGGGGCGAGTTGGTGTGTTTGAAGATTGATGGGCTGGCTGAAGACTTGGAGGAGCGTTACACCCGCTATGGCATCGTCAGTCGCGCGGGGTATCGGTTGTCGCCGTTGGCGCAGGCGATGATTGAGCAGATCAAGCAGATGGATGAGTTGGATGAGGAGGTGTGTGCGCTGGAAAATGTCGCTGTCTGAAAGGGCGCTACCGCAGGCAAGCCAGCGCCCCCATTTGAAATGCATTCATTGCATATAACCCAGTCCTCAAATGCACTTGCCAGTGCCCCATCCGAACAGCGAAAACCGTCATCTTTCTTCTGTTCGGTGAAGCCCCATGTCTCAACCAAAACCCGTGCGCAATGTGCTCTACATCATGTGCGACCAACTGCGTCGCGATTACCTGTCGTGCTACGGCCACGCGCATTTGCACACGCCCAATATCGACCGCCTGGCCGCGGCCGGCGTGCGCTTCAGCCGCGCCTATACCCAAGGCACCATTTGCGGGCCATCGCGGATGTCGGCGTACACCGGGCGCTATGTCAGCAGCCATCAGGTGGCGTGGAACGCGGTGCCGCTGCCGCTGGAAGAGCTGACGATTGGCGACTACTTGCGCCCCCATGGCATCCGCACTGCGCTGGTGGGCAAGACCCACGCCACGCCGAATCTGGAGGCCTTGCAGCGCCTAAATATCGACCCCGACAGCGAGCAGGCCGAGCCGCTGAATGAGGTTGGCTTCGACGCCTATTTCCGTCACGACGGCATCTACCCCGACAGCCCGCTGTTCGACGACAAACGCGAGTCCGCGCCTTACACCCATTACCTGCGCGCGAAAGGCTACGACGGCACCAACCCGTGGCATGAATGGGCCAACGCCGCCGAGGGCGAAGGCGGTGAAGTACTCAGCGGCTGGCACATGCGCAATGCCGGGCTGCCCGCACGGGTGGCCGAGGAGCATTCGGAAACCGTCTACACCACCGATCGCGCCATCGACTTTATCCGCGAGCAGGCCGAGCAGCCGTGGTGCCTGCACCTGTCCTACATCAAGCCGCACTGGCCCTATATCGCCCCGGCGCCGTACCACGCGTTGTATGGCGCCGAGCATATCCAGGCGCCGATTCAGCCCCAGCACACGAGCGATCACCCGGTGTACCAGGCATTTCGTCAGCATCAGGAGAGCCAGAATTTCTCCCGTGATGAGGTGCGGCTCACGGTGATTCCGACCTACATGGGCCTGATCAAACAGATCGACGATCAACTCGGGCGGCTGTTCGACTTTCTGCAAAGCAACGGCCGTTGGGACGACACGTTGATCGTGTTCACCAGCGACCACGGCGACTTCCTCGGCGATCATTTCCTCGGTGAAAAAGAATTTTTGCTGGAGCCTGCGGTGGGTGTCCCGCTGATCGTGCGCGACCCGCGCGCCAGTGCCGACATCAGCCGTGGCTCGGTGGACGAACGCCTGGTGGAAACCATCGACGCCCTGCCCACCTTCCTCGACGCCCTGGGCCTGCCCAACGCCGACCATCGCCTCGAAGGCCGCTCGCTGATCCCACTGCTGCACGGCGCGCCCCTCACCTGGCGCACCTACGCCATCGCCGAATACGACTACGCCTTCCAGGCCCCGGCCCGCGAGCGCCTGGCGCAGCCGATCGACCGTTGCCGCATGACCATGGTGCGCAGCGAACGCTGGAAATACCTGGCGTATGACGGGTTTCGTCCACAGCTGTTTGACTTGGAAAATGATCCACAGGAGTTGCACGACTTGGGCGCCGACCCGGCCTATGCGGCGGTACGCGAGACGCACTTGGGGTATTTGTTCGAATGGCTGCGCGGGTTGAAACGGCGCACCACCATCAGCCACGCGGAGATTGATCAGCGTGGCCAATGGTTTCGGTATGGCGAGCCGGAGGCAGAGAAGGTCGTACAGATAGGCGTCTGGTAAACACCACAAATCAAATGTGGGAGCAGGCTTGCCTGCTCCCACACAAACCTGCTCCCACATTTGGAACTGTGTTCGCTTAGAGACCTTTGGTGGTCTGGCTACGCTGCCCTTGCACACCCACCGGCACATCGCCCTTGAGCGTCACCCGGCGCACGATGCGTTCCTGGGTGCCGTAGTCGTCCACTGCGTAATGCTGGGTGGCGCGGTTGTCCCAGATCGCCACGTCGCCGGTGTTCCAGCGCCAGCGCACGGTGTTTTCCAGGCGGGTGACGTGGCTTTGCAGCAGGTTGAACAGCTGCGTCGAGTCCGCCTGGGAGTAGCCTTTGAGGCGCTTGACGAAGTGCCCCAGCAGCAAGGTTTTTTCACCGCTGACCGGGTGCACGCGCACCACCGGGTGTTCGGTTTCGTACACCGTAGAGGTGAAGACCTTGCGGTATTCCTCAAGCTTTTCTACCGACACATCCGGCTTGCGCCCGGCGTAGTCGTATTCGTTGCTGTGCACCGCCCATAGGTTGTCGGCGAGTGCGCGCAGCTCCACGCTGAGGTCGTTGTAGGCGCTGGCGGTGTTGGCCCACACCGTGTCGCCACCGGCCTTGGGCGCCAGCACCGAACGCAAGATCGAGGCTTTCGGGTAGGCGTCGACGAAGGTCACGTCGGTGTGCCAGGAATTGGCGCGCTGGCCGCGCGTGCCGTCCAGTTCCAGCAGGAACCGCGTACCGTCACGCACCGGAACCGTCGGGTGGGCAATCGGCTCACCCAGCAAGTGGGCGAAGGCTTCCTGGCTCTGATCATCGAGGTGGGTCTGCTCGCGGAAGAAGATCACCTTGTACTGCACCAGCGCATGCTGGATGGCTGCGACGGTGGCGGCGTCCAGGTCACCGGACAGTTTGATGCCACGGATCTCGGCGCCGATGCGGCCGGCGACCGGGTGGATGTCGAGTGCCTGGGCGACGGGTTGAACAGCTAATGCGGCGTTGCTCATTGTGATGACCCTCTTGTGCCTGCTGATGGTGGGATGCTTTCCAACAACGCTCTATTCATATGCATTTTAGATCTAGCAATTGAACAAATGCTTCGTTGACGGAATAAGAGCTTGCATTTAAAACCTCAGCTCCCACGGTCGCAAATGCCTTCGACCTATTTTTCAAATGCCGGGAAAGCATATGGATCTTCGCCAACTTCGGTACTTCATCGCCCTCAACGAACACCGCAGTTTCGTGCGTGCGGCGGACGCCATGGGCATCACCCAACCGGCGTTCAGCCGCAGCATTCAGGGGCTGGAACAGGAGTTCGGCTGCGTGCTGGTAGACCGCGGCAACAAGGATTTGCGCCCCACGCCCGAAGGCCAAGTGGTGCTGCAACACGCCCTGAGCCTGGTGCACGGGGCCGCCTTGCTGAGCAGCGAAGTCACGCGTATGACCAAGCTCGACGCCGGCGACCTGCGCTTCGGCACCGGCCCGGCGCCGGCGGTGAAACTGGTGCCGGATGCGGTGGCGCGCTTTATCGGCGCGCACCCAAAAATCCGCACCAGTTTCCAGGTGGATAACTGGGAAAAACTCAGCCGTGCCTTAAGCCGTGAAGAGATCGAATTTTTTATCGCCGACATCCGCCAGTTCGAGCCGGACCCAAACTTCCAGACCCGCGCACTGACGCCCAAGCGCGGGGTGTTTTTCTGCCGCCCAGGGCACCCGCTATTGGCCAAGGACAGCCTGTCGACCAACGACATGTTCGACTACCCGCTGGCCTCGCCGCTGATCTCCCAAGGTATTCGCAAATTACTGGCGAACCTGAGCGGGCGCATGGATTTTTCACCAAGCATTCAGACCGAACATTTCCCGGCATTGGTAAAAATCGTGCTGCAGTCCAACGCCATCGGCGTGGGCACTGAGGAAGCGTTTGCCGAGGACATCGCAAGGGGCTCACTGGTACTGCTGCACTGGCGCAACCTGCCGCAGAACATGGAGACCATGAGCGCGCGGTGTGGGATTGTCAGCCGCACGGGGTCGCGGTTGTCACCGGCGGCGAAAGCGATGATTGAGACGTTGGTGGAGGTCGACAGGCAAGAGGTGAGTGTGGCGGTTTGAGGGCCTCATCGCAGACAAGCCAGCTCCCAAACTTTGAATGTAGGCACCGTTCAAAGGTGGGAGCTGGCTTGCCTGCGATAGCAATAGCCCATACACCACCCGACTCAGCGCCCCGCCGCAGCCAAGTTTGGCGCCACCCAATCACTCACCTGAAACGACTTGCGAATCAGCCGCTCTTTGGACGCCAGATCCACCGCGTCCTGCAATTTGCCGAGGAACACCGGGTCCAGGGTCGAGGGGAAAATCTCGCTGAGTTTCTGGTCTTTCAAATCATTGGCCAGGATGACCGGCGGGTAACTGGCCCGCCCCGACACCAGGTCAATGTAGGCCTGCTTGTTGCTGTCATCCGTCAGCCACTGCACCGCTTGCTGCTGGGCCTTGAGCAACTTGGCCACAACCTCCGGGTGTTCATCGACAAACTTGGCACTGCCCACCAGCACTGCCTGCACGCTGCCGGCGCCGCCGATGTCTTTGGTGGTCAGCGGGATCTCGGCCAGGCCCTTGGCTTGCAGCCCAGTGAGGCCGGAACCGCCCCAGGTAGCGTCAATCTGCTTGGCGGCCAGGGCGGCAATGGCTGCGCTGAAATCCAGGTTGATGACTTTGAGGTCCTTCTCACTCAGGCCCTGGCTGGCCAGCGCGGTGTCAAACGACAACTGGCTCGCCGTGCCACGGAACACCGCCACGCGCTTGCCCTTGAGGTCTTGCAAGGTCTTGATGCCAGAACCCGGCACCACGCCAAGGTAGTGCTTCACACCGCGCGCCGAGGCACTGAGCAGGCGAGTGTCCAGGCCATTGGAGCGGCCGATGATCGCCGCCAGATCGCCCAGGTAAGCCAGGTCCACCTGACCGTTGGCGAAAGCCTCATTGATCACGGGGCCTGCGCCCTTGAAGTAATTCCACTGGATCTTGATGCCCTGGTCGGCAAAGGCTTTTTCAAAGATCTGCTGACTTTGCAGCACGTCGGTCACTCCGCCGCCGCTGTGCTGGCTGCCCGCGCTGAGGTCGGGCACGGCAATGCGAATTTCCTTGAGGTCGGCAGCGTGCACCAGCCCGGCCAGGGCGGTGCCCGCGAACAGGCTGATCAGACGTTTGAAGGGCAGTTTCATAAGCGCAGCTCCTGGTGGGCGACGGTCGCCTGGGGAGCAGAAAGTAGGCACAGGCTGATCAAAACTTTAAATACTATAAATTCACAATTTAATAGCTTTTAGGACTATGCGAGCTAAAACGCAGGCTCCAGAGGGATATGCATAAACAGCATCGAAAATATTCTTCGAATGCATTGGATGCGTGCCGGGCGGAGGCTTTAAATGATTTTTCTTATCCCTCAATCATCTTGATTGCGTTTTTATAAGATCGAAATCACATAACGCCCTCGACGACAACGGAGGTCCTCCATGGCCCGAATTTCACTTCTGAGCCTACCTCTTGCGGCCCCCAGCCATGGCGCCGTAGCGCGCTGGCCGAAGCTGAACGAACGCCTGCTGCCATGGCTGCTACCACTGGGGCTGTTTGCGTTGTGGTGGCTGGCCAGCCGCAATCACTGGATGAGCGAGCAAATTCTGCCGCCTCCTTCGCTGGTGTGGAGCAGCGCGGTGGAACTGGCCGGCGGCGAGCTGTGGAGCCACTTGGCGATCAGCTTGCAGCGTTTGTTCTGGGGGCTGTTGGCGGGTGTGAGCGCCGGTGCGTTATTGGGCGCGCTGTTGGGTTTCAGCGCGCGGGCCGAGCGCTTGGTATTCCCGACGTTCAGCGCACTGTCGCAAGTGCCGACCCTGGCCTGGATCCCGCTGTTCATGGTGTTTTTCGGCATCGGCGAAACCCTGAAACTGGTGGTGCTGGTGAAGGCAATCGTGGTGCCCGTCACCCTGCATACCTTGGTCGGCGTGCGCGACGCCCAGCCCAACCTGCGTGAAGCCGCGCGCGTGCTGCGCCTGCCCACGCACCTGTTGATCCGCCGCCTGATCCTGCCCGCCGCGCTGCCGGCGTTCATGGCCGGTGTACGCCTGGCGCTGGCGGCCGGCTGGACGTCGCTGCTGGCGGTGGAGTTGCTGGCGTCGAGTGAAGGCATCGGCTACCTGATGGTCTGGGCGCGCCAGCTGTTCATGCTCGACATCGTCTTCGTGTGCATCGTGGTCATCGGCGTGTTAGGCGTGGTGATGGATCGCGGCATTGGCGGGCTGGATCGCAAGTGGGTGCACTGGCCGCACCCGACCACCGCGCAGATTCGGCGCGGGCCGCGCTATGAAGGTTGGCAGCGCCTGCAACCGTGGCTGTTGCCGCTGCTATTGCTGACGCTGTGGCAGGTGGCGACGCAACAGGGTTGGGTTGACCCGAATATTCTGATCAGCCCATGGTCGGTGCTGCACACCGCAGCCGCCGGCGTGTTGGATGGCAGCTTGTCCGGCGCCTTGGGCAAAAGCCTGGGGCGCACGCTGGGCGGCTTGATTCTGGGTGGCGGCTTGGGCTTTGCCATGGGGTTGTGGCTGGGGCTGTCGCGGCGCAGTGAGCGGGTACTTGGCCCGACCTTGGCCGCGCTGCGCCAGATCGCGATTTTCGCCTGGGTGCCGTTGCTCACCGCGTGGTTCGGCCTGGGTGAATTGGCCAAGTCGGTGTTTATCGCACTGGCGGCGTTTTTCCCGCTGTTTATCGCCACGCAACGCAGCGTGCTCAACCTCTCGCCGCAGCTGCGTGAAGCGGCGCAAGTACTGCGCCTGAGCCTGTTCCAACGCCTGCGCCGCTTGGTGTTACCGGGCGCGGCGGCGGGAATTTTCGCCGGCCTGCGCCTGAGCCTGATCTACGCCTGGCTGGGCACCATTGGCGCGGAATATTTCATGCCGTCCAACGGCGGCATCGGCAGCCTGATGATCGGCGCCCAACAGTTGCTGCGCATGGACGTGATCATGAGCGGCATGCTGCTGGTCGGCCTCACCGGCGCCACCCTCAATTTTATCGGCCAACGCATCGAAACCCGCGCCACCCGCTGGAGACACGCATGAACGCACCTATCGTCAGCTTCAACCAGGTGGGCAAGTCCTTCGACGTCGACGGCTTCGAGTTGGAAGCCATTCGTGAATTCAACCTGGAGATTGCCGAAGGCGAATTCGTCGCGATTGTCGGCTCCAGCGGTTGCGGCAAATCCACCCTGCTGCGCCTGTTGGTAGGGCTCGACACGCAGTTTCGCGGCGAGATTCAGGTCGACGGCAAAGCCGTGAGCGGCATCGGCGGCGAGCGCGGCATCGTGTTCCAGGAGCACCGCCTGTTTCCCTGGCTGACCGTGGCGCAAAACATCGGCCTAGGGCTGGTCAACGAGCCGCTGAGCGAGGCCGAGCGCAACCGGCGCATCAGTGATTTTATCGAGCTGGTCGGCCTTACCGATTTCACCCGCGCCTACCCTCACCAACTGTCCGGCGGCATGGCGCAACGCGTGGCGATTGCCCGGGGCCTGGTGGCCAGCCCGCGCATTTTGCTGCTGGATGAGCCCTTCGGCGCCCTCGATGCGCTGACCCGCCAGCAGATGCAGGACGAGCTATTGGCGATCCGCGCGCGCGCCAAGATCACCACGGTGTTGGTGACCCACGATGTGGAGGAGGCGATTTTCCTCGCCGACCGCGTGGTGGTGATGGAGCCCCGGCCCGGGCGCATCAAGCAAGTCGTCGATATCGCCCTGCCTCACCCGCGCCAGCGCAGCAGTTTCGAGTTCCACCAACTGCGCGAAGAACTGCTGCATGAACTGATCAGCGATGACCACTACCAGCCGCCCGTGCGCGAACAGATTCGTGACCTGCCGCTGGCTTTTATTGCTTGCTGAAAGAGAACTGCCTTTTCGTTGTTGTAGAGGCCTAAAGGACTCAATTCGCGAACGCGACAGTGACCACGGCGCACTAAACTTACTGTCGCTTTCGGGGCCTGGTCAAATGCCTAAGCCAGTATCGAGGCATTGCGACTGGCGGGCGTTTTTGCACAGGCGCCAGAGGCAACTGCCGACAATTGATCAGCCTGACAAGGGCGTACGCAGGGTGACAAACTCTTCCGCCGCTGTTGGGTGCACTCCGATAGTTTCATCGAAATGCTGCTTGGTCGCGCCCGCCTTGAGCGCGATAGCCAGTCCCTGGATGACTTCACCCGCATCCGGACCCACCATGTGGCAACCGAGGACCTTGTTAGTGTCTGCATCGACCACCAGCTTCATCAGTGTGAGCTCCTGGCACTGAGTCAACCTCAGTTTCATCGGCTGGAAGCGGCTTTCGAAAATCTGCACCGTATGGCCGTCAGCCTTGGCCTGCTCTTCGCTCAAGCCAACGGTGCCTATGTTCGGCAGGCTGAACACTGCCGTCGGGATCATCGTGTAATCCACTGGACGATAATGCTCAGGCTTGAACAGGCGACGAGCCAACGCCGTGCCTTCCGCCAGCGCTACTGGCGTCAATTGCACACGCCCGATCACATCGCCAATGGCCAGGATCGACGGCTCGGCCGTCTGGTACAGGTCGTCCACTTCAACGAAGCCACGCTCGTCCAGTTTGACGCCGGTGTTTTCCAACCCCAGGTTATCGAGCATCGGGCGTCGACCCGTGGCGTAAAATACACAATCGGCTTCCAGCACGCGGCCGTCTTTCAACGTAGCCCTGAGGCTACCGTCGGCCTGTTTGTCGATGCGTTCGATATCAGCATTGAACTGCAAGTCCATCCCACGTTTGGTCAGTTCCTCCTGCAAATGCCTGCGCACCGCGCCGTCAAAACCGCGCAGAAACAGATCGCCGCGATACAGCAGCGTCGTGTGTGCGCCAAGGCCATGGAAAATTCCGGCAAACTCCACCGCGATGTAACCCCCGCCCACCACCAGTACGCGCTTGGGCAACGTGTTGAGAAAGAAGGCTTCATTGGAGCCGATTGCATGCTCATGCCCCGGAATGTCCGGGATCTGCGGCCAGCCACCGGTGGCGATCAAAATGTGTTTGGCAGTGAAGCGCTCACCGTTGATCTCGACTTGATGAGGGGAAACCAGGCGCGCATGCCCTTCATGCAGGGTCACGCCGCTGTTGACCAACAGGTTGCGATAAATGCCATTGAGGCGATTGATCTCGCGGTCTTTGTTGGCAATCAAGGTTGCCCAATCAAAGTTTGCCTCTCCCAGGGACCAGCCAAAACCACTAGCCTGCTCGAAGTCTTCTGCAAAGTGAGCGCCGTAGACCAATAACTTCTTCGGTACGCAGCCGACGTTGACACACGTCCCGCCCAGGTAGCGGCTTTCAGCCACGGCCACCTTGGCACCAAAGCCTGCGGAAAAACGCGCAGCCCTGACACCGCCAGAACCGGCACCCACTACATAAAGATCAAAATCGTAGGCCATCTCACCCTCCTCGGCAGGCTAGCTGCAGACTCATTTACATAGCAAAAATTGCTGCGCTGTTAGACGACCAATCTTGGCCGTGACTACTCGGCGAAAGCGGCTTCTAGATTAAGTTTTGCCGCACCGCCTTCCCGTTGAAAGCCAGGCTGGTTCAACTTTACGGACCATACGTAGTCGTGTTTGGGACCCACGTTGTCGATGTGGCATTGGGCGCACTGGGCACGCGCTCGCGCTGGAGAAAATTGTTCATAGGGCGGCGCCTGATGCCCAAAACTGAAGTACGACCAACCGCCTGGCTCGTCGGGATAGCGTTTGCTGTCCTTGAGCATTAGGCTGAGCCCTGTTTGCCCGTGGGCAAAAATGACCTTACTGCTACCGAGGTTGCAAAGATAAGCTGGCGGACCATCGCAGTTCTTCGGATCAATACTCGTGATACTGAACTCCTTGACCATCAGAGAGCCTTCCGGCCATTTCCCTGTTTTCATGAAGGCGCGATAGGCATTTGGCTCAACATAGACGCTATGGAATTCGGGCGTCTTCGTTACGGTGCTGTCCAGGGGAGTTACAGTGATAGATTCCCACGCGGCATAGGCGTGCACCCACGAGCGGTAGCCTTTCGGGAGGGCCGCCTCACCGTCTTCGTTAAACACGAGCTTCACAGCTGGGAGAGGCTGTCCGACATCGTTGGATTGCTTCTCAATGGTTCCAGCCAGGGCATAGGTCCCCGCCAAGGCTACCGCCGCCATCATCAGCCCATAGGGCACTACTCGAGCCATACATCCTCCTAGAAACGCTGCCGGTGAGAACGTTCTCACTGCATCGTTCGTTTTCCTTCAAGGTAGAAATAATCGAAGTACTTGATCTTGAGTTCCGTTCTAATCGCTGGTCCACCTGTTGCTGTAGTGGACCAGTGACGGTTTTAGGCTAGAGCGCTGCATGCTCCCTATCAGTCTGTTTGGCGCGTGCCGTCAATTGTTGCGCCGCGTTCTTGAGCAGCACCAACGAGCCGGCCATCAACACCAGATCCTTGATCAGGAAAGAGGTGGCGCCGCCCATGGCGGGGAAACCTCCGGCCGAAGCCTCCCACCCACCCGGAGTGGTCAGGAGCAGACTGGCGGTTGTCAGATAAGTCACAGAGGAGGCCGCCGCGGCAATCAGTGTGACTCTCGATGACCATGCGCCGATGGCCAGACTCAGACCGATCGCCCATTCAGCTGTGCCTAGCGCATAACTCGCGCCCTGAATGCCAAACACACCGTACATCCAAGAAAGGAGGGGGCTGTTACTAATCAGCGGAATCAAAGCCTGGGCTTCGTAATCAAACCATTTTGTGTAGCCAAACATCAGAAATATCAAAACCAGCACCCAGCGCATGAACTCGACCTCAAACGGCTGACGAAGAAAACGGGAATACAGTGATGAGTGCATGGGGGTTTTTCCTTAATGACAATGAGAGTTACGGACGTAGAGTTAGATCAAAGCGATGCATTACAGTGTTTGTAATTTTTTTCGAAAAACGTAGGAGGTCACACTGGCTTTCTGGCCAAACGGCAACGATTGAATCACGCCCAGCCCAATGTTCTGACATAGTTGATTAACACTAAACCACATGCCAGGAAGCTATCGCACGCAGCATGGCAACGAATCCAACTATGCGTTGCGCCTATGTTTTTTTTCGATGGCGTGTTTGGCAAAACAATCAACCTCCAGCAAGTAGCTTTTACCCAACAGCTTCCCCGCTCCATACCAAGGCATTCGGTTGAAACTCAGGTTCAGCCCGTCGTATCCGAACTCAAAAAGATAGCCATTGTTGCTGGTGAACTTGAAGTTGCTATCGGAATACTCAACCAACGAGTACTGGGCATTCTGCCCCTGCGCATAAAGGTCCTTGACCCGCTGCAAGTACAGCGGGGCGATGGCCGCGAACTGTATTTTGGCCTGCTGAGTGTATTGCTCCAGCGTCAGGCCTGAGGTCTTCTCCAGCCGGGTGGCAATCAGCGCGAAAAAGTAAGCATCGGCTTTCGCGATGGCCAGTTGTATGCCCAGGAAATAGTTGAGTTTTTGCGGGTCGACGTTCAGCTTCTTCTTGCCCGAAACGGGCGCGGTGTTTGCCTCCACCATGAACTCGGACGTTTTTGGCAGCATCATCACTGAGGTGGCGATGTAGGCCGCACACGCGGTGATGCGCCGAGACAGATCCGGATCAACCAGTAACGACAGCGGGTGGCCTTGTTGAGGCACGCGACTCAGGTCAACGCCTTGTTGCAAAAGGTTCTGAGCCACCTGCTGCTGCGTGCTTTCGCCGCGTGCCAACGCACAGACCTGGCTCATCATCAATTCATTGCGCTGACCATCGGGCATTGGCACCAGCGACATGACAGCGCCTTGAATAATTGGCAGTGCCGGCAGCGCTACGCCTTGTTTACCTTGGGTGGCGACAGTATGAGAGCCGTTATCACAGCCGATAAGCAACACCACAGGGAGCAACCATCCAGACATCTTGAACAACGACATAGGGCATTAGCCTTGGGCGGTTATGGATAGCGCCAAGCTGCACGGGCGCAGCCTGGTCGTTCGGTACTAAGCCTTACCACTGGTAGCCGACACCAACGCCCACACCCGCATCACCCTGGGTATTAGTCGTAGCCTGAAGTTTGCCGACCCAATGGCCATTCCTGGAGATGCTCGATACACCAAACGACAGCGCCGATTGCCCACGATAATTGGCTGCACCGATAGACGTCATGCTCGCGCCGGGTGAGTAGGGCTGTGGCAGGCTCGCCATGGCCATGGCGCCGGCGATCCCCGCGCTCAAGGTGGCGTCCTGTTTCTTCAGGTCACGCTTGAGTTCCGAGTAGCGCTGGTCAGTGTAGGCATTCACGTTGTTGGTAACGTTCGACACGCTTTTATTGAGCTGATCGAAGTTCACCGCGTCAGTGCCCTGGGTGGCGGCCGCCACATTGGTGATCTGCCGTTCGCTGCCCTTCGCACCGACCGAGACGCTGTTATTGCGATCCGCCACCGAGTTGGCGCCCAGGGCCGTACTGTTGCTCCCCGTGGCGCTGGCGCCGTTACCAACAGCCACGGCGTTGGCCCCGGACGCCTTGGCATTGGTGCCGACTGCTGCACTGTTATTGCCGGAAGCCACCGAGCCAGCACCACCGGCAACTGCGTTGGCACCCGTGGCGGAAGGTTTGGCGCCAGCACCGGTGTTGTTCACCTGGAACATGCCGTCGGTGCCGTTCTGCACCTTGGTGACATTGCTTTCTACCTGGGTGACCCGGTTATCCACGGCGGTGATGGCACCCGTCACGTTCCCGATGTTGGTGTTGACGGTTTTCAGCGAATCGTCGGTGTACTGCTTGGACTCGGCCACCGCACCATCGAGTTGCCGCACGTTGACCGCATCGGTGGCCAACCGGCCATCGGCAACGTTGCTGATCGTGCGGGTCTGGCCTGTGGCGGCATTGCCCACCGAAACCGTGCCCACACTGGCGTTGCCGGCATTGGAGTATTTGCCGAGGTAGTTCTCCGCGCTGCGGCCGTTGTCACTGGCACCTTGGCCAACGGCTACGCTGCCATCGGCACTCGCCGTGGCGCCATTGCCGAGCGCCACCGCCCCTGCACCGGTTGCCTGGGCACCGTTGCCTGAGGCCACTGACGCAGCGCCCGACGCCTGGGCCCCCTTGCCCGAGGCTACCGCGCCATTGCCCGAAGCACTGGCATTGCCGCCGATCGCCACCGAGTCCACGCCGCTGGCTACCGAGTCAGCCTGGGTAGAGTTGGCGTGGAAGTACTTCACGCCACCACCGTTGGTGATGTTGTTGATATTGCCCTCAATGGAGGTGACCCGCCCGCCGAGGTTGGTGATGCTGGTGGTGTTTTGCGCCACTTGGTCACCCACTGCCGTCAGTTGCTCTACGTTCACCGCATCGTTCGGCGCTGAGCCCGCTGCTACGCCGGTGATTTTGCGATTACCCGTCACGGTGCCAATGCCCAACTCGCCGACAGACGTCTGCGGTGTGCTCAGGCCGTAAGCGGTGTAGCCGTTCTGGGCGCCAACCGTGGTGACCGAATTGGAGCCCAGCGCGATGCTGGTGGCTTGACTGGCCACCGCACCGGCACCGAGAGCCAGCGACTGCTCGCCCTGAGCCTGGGCCTGGGAACCGAGGGCAATGCCGGAGGCCAGCAGTACCTGAGTATTGCGACCAATCGCAATGCCGCCAGCACCTGCCTGGCCAACGGTGGCTTGGTTGCCGATGCCGATACCGTTATCGCCATTGACCATGGTGGCCGGGCCGACGGCAATCGATTCCTGCCCCACCGACAGCGCGTCTTGCGGGTTGGTTGAGTTGGCGTGGAAGTACATCGTACCGGTGGTACTGATCGAGCCAATCGCGCCGGTCAGTTGGCGCAACGTCACGGCATCCTGGGCGCTGGTACCGTCCGCTACGTTGGTGAGTTGACGGTACTGGCCAGTTTTACCCAGTGATACGGCACCTAATAAGGTTGCGTCGGAGGTGTCGTAGCGAATGGTGCCATTACCCACTGGAATCAAACCGGTGGAGGGCGCGATGGCACGATCCGAGACCGAGCCCTGGCCCAGCGCCACACCGCCCAGCACTTGCACGCTGCTCTGGTTACCCAGGGCAACGCTGCCCGTTGCGTTTGCCACTGCACCGGTGCCGGCCGCGAAGGACTGCGCGCCACCCGCTACCGATTGTGGACCAATGGCCACGCTGTCGATGCCCGTCGCGGAGCTATCGGCCAAGGTCGAATTGGCGTGGAAATACTTGATCCCCGTACCGTTGTTGATGATGTTGTTCACCGAAGTGCCAAGGCCATCGACTGCTGTATTGGTGGCGAACAATTGGCTACCGTTCACGGCATTGGTACTGGTCCCCGTGACTTGGCCGGCCGCTACGTTGGTGATTTGCCGTTCATTGCCCGCTGTGCCCAGGCTGAGTACACCCACTGGCGCGCCGCCGGCGTAGGTGTAGGCCGTGCCGTTGAGGGTGCCACCGGTGGTGGCATTGGCTGCGGCGGTGGCGGCACCATTACCCAGCGCAATACTGTTGGCGGTGTCGACATTTGCGCCCTCGCCTATCGCGATACCGTTGATAACACTGGCGATGGCCTGTGTACCGATCGCTATCGAGTTATCGGCACGCGCTGTCGCGTTGAAGCCTAAAGCGGCCGAATTGGCACCTAACGCTTCGGAGTCGTAACCCACGGCAGTAGCGTTATCACCGTTAGCCCACGTATCGCGGCCTACGGAGACAGCCCGATTCCCCAGCGCTTGCGTATTACTGGCACCGATGGCGATAGCATCCTGACCCGTTGCCGTTGGTTTGAAGCTGCTATTCGTCGACCCCGTGCCACCGATCGCGATGCTACCGTCACCTTCCGCCGACGTATTGCCCACCGAAATCGCTCGAATACCTGCTGCCGAAGCATTGGCGCCCAGAGCCGTGGTGTCCAGTCCGGTTGCGGACGTGTTGTAGCCGACAGCCGTCGAGGCGATGCCATCGGCGACAGCTAGCGGCCCCGCCGCCAGGCTGTTGGTACCGACTGCATTTGAATCGGGAGCCGTCGAGTTGGCATGGAAATACTTGATCCCCGAACCGTTATTGACGATGTTGTTCACCGTAGTGCCAAGGCCTTCTACAGTCGTATTGGTAGCAGACAACTGACTGCCGTTGACGGCTTCCTGACTGGCCGAGGAAATATCTCCGGCAGACAAATTAGTTATTTTGGCGCTGGAAACATCTACCGTACCTTGAGTGGATTTCAACGTTATGTTCGCCCCCGAGACGGTCGTACCGTCAGCGTTGACCACCACACTGTTCTCTCCAGAAGGGCCGCCACCAAACCAAAGACCACTACTTTTTGATCCTGCCCACACGCCCCCTCCGGTCTCGGACGACGCTGACGAGAGATAAGCTAACTTCAACCCCATAACATCAGTTGCGGTAGAGCTCCACTTCGCACAACCGCCTCGCCACGCAGCCCCAGGCGCATTAATGCAAGGTGATGAACTTCCCGTCTGCATGCCAATATAAGGATCCAACACGCCTGCATCAGCATAATTAAAAATACTTAATGAAACTGCCCAAAACGAGAGAATAAACCTTCCACTAACAAGTCTCGAAAGAGAAAATATATTCATTTTTCATCCCTGTTTTTTAAGCGCCATCAAGAGGTGGCCCGGCCACCTAGTTAGGCAGTAACGTTGGCTTATACACGTGAGTCGCTGAACGGATTAATACTCAGGCCATCAAGACTATATTTAGAGAAAGACCAAACTTTAAAAACAAAACCCAATCACCGACCAACAGTCCAGCACGACGATTGAACCAACTAAAGCATATTCGGCAGACTCAAGGGCAACCTCTGCACGGGCTATATAAACGCCCGTAACACAGACCCATAACAACAACACACCTGAATAACATTCTTGAAAAAGCGGTTGCCCTACACACTCTCAAACTAAAGAGTGCGCCCAAAGAAACCACTGACACAGACTCTTTACTGACTACCCTTTCAGCTTCACCGCTAAATCCGATTGCACGGCCTGGCCACACCAAACATCCTCGACGCCTATGGTCGATGGGATGGCATCGCTATACAAAACCGACAACACCCCTGCGGCAGTGAGCTTGATGCCACCTAAGCCTTAGTCGCCAAGCCTGTATTTTCCCTGAGCGATCGCCTCCCCCAGCGCAACGCTAGCCAGATTCACGGTATAGTCCGCGCGATAATTACCCTCTTACACACGATGTTACTTACCGGTAAGTAACATGTCAAGTGCAGCGGGACCTATACCAAAAAATAGGCGTTATGTGATGGCTAACACTTCAACGGACCAGGTACCGCCTGCCGAAAAATTGGCGAGTTCAATTCCGCCGCGAGAGAGAATCTTGCGTGCTGCAGGCGAGATGTTTCACAAATACGGCATTCACGCCGTCGGCGTTGAGGCGATTGCAGCAGCAGCGCAGAGCAACAAAATGACCTTGTATCGGCATTTTGCCTCTAAGGAGATGTTGATTGAAGCCACCATTCGAGAGCATCACAAAGCGAGTGAAGCTGCGTGGAAAGCCTTGCACGAGGCGCATCTGAATGATCCGCGTGGAGAACTCAACGGCTGGTTAGAAATGATGTATGCCTATATCCAGTCGCCAGACGAACCGACCTGCAAACTCATGGATAAGGCACTAGATGTCAGCGATGCTGAACATCCAGCGCGAGTGGCGCTTGATGAGATCAAGCACATACACCTCGATCATCTGATCGGGATGTGCCGTGCCGCAGGCTTCAAGAACCACGAGGTACTGGCTATCAATTTGCTCATTGTATTTGAGGGCGCACGGGAAAGCCGCTACGTGGGGACTCATCGTTTGGCACTATTGCTTCCCCAAACGGTACAAACGCTGATGGCATCCCACGAGCCGCATTAAAGGCCGCATCCGCCATGGGTTTAGCCGGTGCGCGCCACCCCGGCAAGCCGTGGTTGGGTTTCCTGGCGGACAAAACCGGCGCGGCACTCAGCGCATCGCCGTTTCAGCCGGATTAAGCCGGGGCTGCGAACGCTCCTGGCGTTCAAGCCGATTGGCCCGGGCAAAGGTGCCGAAATCATTGAAGCGCACGCCCATTTCGCGCATCACTTTATGCGCCACCTTGGCCGTCATCTGGCGGATGTAAAACGGCTCTTTCACCACAAAATGGTGAATGCCATGGGTGCTGCCGAAGTTGAAGCAGAACGCTTGCAGCGGCCACATCCACCACGGGTTCAGCACTTGGGTTTGCTGGATCACATTGCCCAGCTCCACGTCCCCGTAGTAGTGCATGTTGGAGCTGACAAAGTGCAGGCAAAAGGTGCGCAACACGTTAGGGCCAATGATCACCACGGCGGCGATGTCGATCACCTGCATCATCTGCAAGGTGCCGGCTGACCACTCGATCGGCGCGCCCATCAGGCTGGCAATGCCATTGGCCGCATGAAAGCCCAAAAACACATACCACGCGCCCCAATGCAGCAGTGCCAGCGGGGCGTACACCAGCAGCGCACGCTTGAGGATGTTGAATTTGTGCTTCCAGGTTTTGGCGCGCAGCATGCGGATGAAGGCTGACATGAGGTTGTCGCCCACCATCAGCAACCGCGCGATGCCCCAGGGCTCGCCGTTGGTGATGGCGCGCTCTTCCATGTCGGTCTCGGTGCCCGACACCTTGTGGTGATTGAGGTGCAGGTGCCGGCGTATCCACGGGTTGATGGTGCTCGGCCGCGCCAGCCACACCAGCCCCATCATCAGGTTGTGCGCCAGGCGCTGCTTGCGAAAGTACATGCTGTGGATCAGGTCGTGTTCCAGCTCGTGGGTCAGCGAGGCGAGGAAGGCGTTGAGCAGCAGGCACACCCACCAAGCCATATGGCCGCTGATGTAGAGCGCCGCCGAGCCGAGCATGCCGACCAGCGCAAACGCCAGGATGCCCGCGCCCAGCGCGTCCTGATGCAGCAGCCAGGGGTGCTGCTGGCGCAACCTGACGCCCTCGGCCAGCACCACTTCGCGGATATGCGCTGAGCGTTGTTGCGCGTTCATCTGTTGGGGGCTTGCACAAGTACCGTCCATGCTTCCATTCTCTTGTTCATTGATACGTCCATCCTGCCCCAAGCGATCTGGCAGGACGCTAGCCGCGGACGCCAACTTGTTGACCGCAAGCGCCAATCGTCATGACCGAAGCCACCTCACTCGCCAGCTGGACCCGCGCCCTGCGCAAGCAGCTCGATGCCCTGGACCTCGACAGCGCCGCGCTGTGCGCCCAGGCCGGGCTCGACCCGCAGCAGATGGATGACCCTAACGCGCGCTACCCGCTGTCGGCGACCACGCGGTTGTGGGCGCTGGCGGTGCAGGCCAGCGGTGATCCGGCGATCGGCTTGCGGGTGTCGCGGTTCGTCAGCCCCACCACCTTTCATGCACTGGGTTATGCATTGGTGGCCAGCGGCAGCTTGCGCGAGGTGTTCGAGCGGATCGTGCGCTACCACCAGGTGGTCAGCGATGCCCTGACGCTGGAACTTAGCCGAGACGGCGAACGCTACCGTTTTCGCTTGCTGCAACCGCCGGGCAACCCGGCACCGGCGCTGGAAGCGATTGATGCGTTTGCGGCAATTTATGTACGCACTTGCCGTAATCGGCTGGGCCGTGAATACGCGCCGCTGGCTGTTTATTTGCGCCGTCCGCAACCCATTGACCCCAAGCCCTGGCACACGGTCTTCCGCGCGCCGGTCTTCTTTGGCGCCGAAGAAGACCGCCTGGAGTTTGCCGCGCATGACTTCGACAGCCACCTGGATGACGCCAACCCGGAGCTGGCCGAACACAACGAAACCGTGCTCAAACGCACTCTCGCCCAACTGCAACCGCTGACCTGGGAGCGCAAGGTCCGCGCGGCCATTGAGGCGCAATTGCCGGAAGGTGAACCGAGTGCCGAACGGATTGCCCAGGCGCTGCACTTGAGTTTGCGCAGTTTGCAGCGGCATCTGGCGGATGAAGGGTGCCGGTTTGATGCGTTGCTCAATGAGTGCCGGGAGAATTTGGCGCTGCTGCACCTGCGGGACCCGCAGTGCTCATTGGCCGAGATCAGTCATTTGCTCGGGTTTGCCGACACTAGCAGCTTCAGCCGGGCGTTCAAGCGCTGGACGGGGATGACGCCGGGGCATTTTCGGGAAAGTGTGGGGTAACTGCGCCCCAAACTTATTGCTCCCTCTCGGCCACCCGTCCACTAGCCTAGCCAGTGAACTACAACACCGTGAATTTGATGATGCCCGAAAGTGGGGATCGCTCACGGTTAAAGCTTTGAAAGGCAATTACCGATTTAATGCCACGGTCAATTCTTTGGGTAAATTTCCATTTCCCCCCCGGATCGACGAGAGCACCTTGGAGCTGTTGATTAGCTGCATCAATTGGAACGAGTGTAAGCCAGACGAGCCAACCCGGAGCGCCAGTACCCGAAAACTCGACCATTTGCGAATACCTGCCATTTTGGGCCGGCGATATAACAACAGGAGCAGTATCCCTGCCGGAAGTAGTAGTTGACATGATGTTAATTCCTTGAGCGTCAAAATTGACAACTCAAGTGTGCTATTCCGATCATCGTTCATCTACTGTCAAACTTGACAGGTATGCACCTGTCAGCGGCCTCGATCTCGACGCAACAGCTTGGCTGATCGAGCCGCTAATGCACGGGCATCAAACGGCTTGAGCAAATAATCATCCTCATGTAATTCCAACCCACGCAGACGGTCTTCAATCCCGCCCGTCGTGGTCAGGAACAACACCGGCGTGGCACCCTTCAACCGAATAGCCTGCTGCAACTTCCAGGCATTCAAGCCCGGCAGCATCACATCCAGAATCACCAGCTCGTAGTCGGCGCTCTCCACTAAACGCAACGCCGCCATGCCGTTGGCTGCGACTTCGACGCTGTAGCCGGCCTCGTTCAAGCCTTGGGCCATCCGCTGTGCCTCTTCGGATTCGTGTTCCACTAACAGGACGCGCATAACACACCTCGATTAATCAGGCTTGCAGGCTACCACCCTCAGGTGTGCGCCGCCTCACGCAGTCGTTGGGCATCCAGGATTTCGATCTCGCCATAACCCAGGCGCACGATGCCCTGGGCTTGCAAGTCCTTGAGCAAGGCGTTGGTGGTCTGGCGCGACAGGCTCAACATCGCCGCCAAGTCTTCCTGGGGCAGTTGCACCACGCTTTTTGCGTGTTCGGTATCGCCGTAACCTTCAACGATCATCAACAAGCGGTGCGCCAGCCGCACCGAGGCCGGCATCAGGCTCAGTTGCTCGATATTGATAAAACTCAGGCGCAGCTTCTGGCTCATCAACAAGGCCAGGTCGCGCCAGTATTGCGGGGACTCATCGAGGATGTTCAGCAGCGCCTGCTGCGGCACCTGCAACAGCGTGCATGGCCCCACGGCGCAGGCGTCATGGGTGCGCGGCAGGCCGTCGAACAGGCAGATTTCGCCAAACCAGTACGGCAGCTCCACCAGGCTCAATAGCGCTTCCTTGCCATGCTCATTCACCGCGCTGATGCGCAAGGTGCCGTCGAGCACCGCATACAGGCCACACGGCGGGTCGCCGCGCTTGAACAGGTATTGCCCCGCCGCCAGCTGCCGCTGCCGGGCGTGGGCCAGCAGGCTATGCTGAAACGAGGCAGGCAAGTGGCTGAACCAATGACCCGTGGCCAGCCGCGAGTGCCATTTCTCTGTGCCCATGAGAACTCCGATGATTGTCGCCCAGCTGACAGTCAGGCGCAGGCTGGCAGGGCATGATCAAGCATCCTACAGGAGGAACAACAATGAAAAGCCTCGTCGACCACCTCAGTCAATACGCCGCCTACCACCGCGACCCACGCAATATCGCCAGCCACTTTATCGGCATCCCGCTGATTGTGGTCGCCGTGGCCGTGCTGCTGTCACGCCCCGAATGGGCAGTGGGCGGCCTCTGGCTGTCGCCAGCGGTGCTGCTCGCGTTGTTCTCGGCGTGGTTTTACCTGCGCCTGGAACTGGCGCTGGGCGTGCTGATGACGCTGTTGATGGGCTTGTCGGTGTGGGCCGGGCATGTACTGGCGGCGCAGAGCACGCTGGTGTGGCTCAGCAGCGGCATTGGGATGTTTGTGGTGGGCTGGGTGATCCAGTTTGTCGGCCACTATTACGAGGGCAAAAAGCCCGCGTTTGTGGATGACGTGTCGGGGCTGATCGTCGGGCCGTTGTTTGTGGTGGCGGAGTTGGCGTTTTTGCTGGGGTTGCGCCAGGGGCTTAAGCAGCAAATTGAGCAGCGGTCAGGGCCGGTGGCGGTGCGCGGAAAAAGGGCAGCGGTCTAAGGGTTAATAGAGATCCAATGTGGGAGCCGGGCTTGCCCGCGATGCAGGCACCTCGGTGCTTCAGTCACACCGAGGTGTTGCTATCGCAGCGGTGCGACGATTCGACAAGCCAGCTTCCCCATTGGTTTTTTGCAGGGTGCTTAAGCTTTTTGCCAGACCTTGGGTTTAAAGAACAGGGTCTCGCCACGGGCCAGGCCGGTCAGGCTGTCGTGGTCTTTCACCACTTCAGCCTCGATGAGTTCGCTTTGGCCTTCGACCTTGAGCGTTACCCGAGTGGTAGCGCCCAACGGCCGAATATCACGCACCTCAGCCGCGTGGTGATCCTCCAACTCATGCCGCGACAGCGACACTTCATGCGGCCGGAACAGCACGTGCTTGTCCTCGCCCAGATGCAGACGGTTGGAATCACCCAGGAAGTGGTACACAAAATCGCTGGCCGGGTTTTCGTAGACGTCACCCGGTGAGCCGATCTGTTCGATCACACCCTTGTTCATCACCACAATACGGTCGGCGACTTCCATGGCCTCTTCCTGGTCGTGGGTCACGAATACCGAGGTCAGGTTGATGTCTTCGTGCAGGCGCGCCAGCCAGCGGCGCAGCTCTTTACGCACCTTGGCGTCGAGGGCGCCGAAGGGTTCGTCCAGCAGCAGCACTTTGGGCTCTACCGCCAAGGCGCGGGCCAGGGCGATACGCTGGCGCTGGCCACCGGAGAGTTGCTCCGGGTAGCGATCAGACAGCCAATCCAACTGCACCATGTTCAGCAGCTCGTGCACCTTGACCGCAATCTGGCTCTCGTTCGGGCGCTGGTTTTTCGGCTTCATGCGCAGGCCGAAGGCGACGTTGTCAAACACGGTCATGTGGCGGAACAGCGCGTAGTGCTGGAATACAAAGCCGACGTTGCGATCACGCACGTCGTGGCCGGACACGTCTTCACCGTGGAACACGATGCTGCCGTCATCCGGGGTTTCCAGGCCGGCGATGATGCGCAGCAAAGTGGTCTTGCCGCAGCCGGACGGGCCCAGCAACGCCACCAGCTCGCCACTCTGGATGTCCAGATTGATGCTGTTCAGGGCCTTGAAGGCGTTGAAATTCTTGCTGACATTACGGACTTCAATCGACATGACTTATTCCTCACCGGCGCTTTTGCGCAGGCGGTTGATACGGTTCTCGCTCCACTGCTTGAGCAGCAGGATGAAGAGCGCCAGGATCAGCAACAGGCTCGCGACGGCAAACGCGGCAACGTGGTTGTATTCGTTGTAGAGGATCTCGACGTGCAGCGGCAAGGTGTTGGTCACGCCGCGAATGTGGCCGGACACCACCGACACCGCACCGAACTCACCCATGGCCCGTGCGGTACACAGCACCACGCCGTAAATCAGGCCCCATTTGATGTTCGGCACGGTCACATGCCAGAACATCTGCCAGCCATTGGCGCCGAGCAAGCGCGCCGCCTCTTCTTCCTGGGTGCCCTGCTCCTGCATCAGCGGGATCAGTTCACGGGCCACGAACGGCACGGTGACGAAGATGGTTGCCAGTACGATGCCGGGCAAGGCGAACACGATCTGGATGTCGTGGTCTTGCAGCCATGGGCCGAAGAAACCCTGGGCGCCGAACATCAGCACATAGACCAAACCCGCGATCACCGGCGATACCGAGAACGGCAAGTCGATCAGCGTGACCAGGATGCTCTTGCCACGGAACGAGTACTTGCTCACGCACCACGCGGCGCTGACGCCGAACACCACGTTGAGCGGCACAGAAATCAACACGGCGATTACTGTGAGTTTCAGTGCGGATAGCGCGTCGGGTTCCAGGATGGCGGTGAAGAACGCGCCGAGGCCATTCTTCAAGCCCTGGGACACCACGATAAACAGCGGCAGCAGCAGGAACAGGAAGAACACCAGCCAGCCCAGGCTGATCAGGATGCGCCGGGACACCGCGCTGCCACGACGGGCAGCGTTGGCCGAGGACGCAGCGGAAATAGACGATTGGGACATGTTCCGCGCCTCCTTATGGACGTTCGATGCGCCGCTGCAACAAGTTGATCAGCAGCAGCAAGACAAAGGAAACCACCAGCATCAACACGCCAATGGAGGTGGCACCGCGGTAGTCGTATTGGTCGAGCTTGACCATGATCAGCAGCGGCAGGATCTCGGTTTTCATCGGCATGTTGCCGGCGATGAAAATCACCGACCCGTACTCACCCACGCCACGGGCGAAAGCCAGCGCGAAGCCGGTCAGCCAGGCGGGCAGCAATGCGGGCACGAGGATGTAGCGGAACACCTGCAACGGCTTGGCGCCCAGGCAGGCGGCGGCTTCTTCGATTTCCCGGGGGATATCGGCCAGCACCGGCTGCACAGTGCGCACCACGAAGGGCAGCGTGACGAACGTCAGCGCCAGGGTGATACCCAACGGGCTGTAGGCGATTTTGAAGCCCAGGTCAGCGGCGAACTGGCCGACCAGGCCGGTCGGCGTGTACAACGCGGTCAGCGCAATACCGGCAACCGCCGTGGGCAGGGCAAAGGGCAGGTCGATCATCGCATCGATGATCTTGCGGCCGGGGAAGGTGTAGCGCACCAGCACCCAAGCCAGCAGCGTGCCGATCACGCCGTTGATCAGCGCAGCGTACAAAGCGGTGCTGAAACTCAGTTTCAACGCCGCCAGCACGCGTGGTGCGGAAATAATGGCCCAGAACTGATCCCAAGTGAGTTGAGCGGCGTGTACAAACATCGCCGCCAGGGGGATGAGTACGATCAGGCTGAGGTACACCACGGTGTAGCCCAGCGTCAGCCCGAAGCCGGGTATGACGGGGGAAGTACGACGCGACATAAGAGTCCTTGGTTAAAAGGTAGAAACCACGGTAGGAGCGCGCTTTCTGTGGGGGCCGGCTTTTCTGTGGGAGCCGGACTTGCCCGCGATACAGGCACCTTGGTGTGTCAGTCACACCGCGGTGATGCTATCGCAGCGGTGCGACGATTCGACAAGCCAGCTCCCATAGAAGCCCAGCGCCTACAGAAAATCAGGCCCCTACAGGTACTTTGGCTTACTGCGCCGAGTAAATCTGGTCGAACACGCCACCGTCATTGAAGAATTTCGGTTGGGCAGTTTTCCAGCCGCCGAAGT
Organism: Pseudomonas sp. ArH3a; assembly: GCF_022648765.1. NCBI lineage: Bacteria > Pseudomonadati > Pseudomonadota > Gammaproteobacteria > Pseudomonadales > Pseudomonadaceae > Pseudomonas > Pseudomonas sp. ArH3a. The sequence continues at coordinate 502,082 of NZ_CP080330.1, read as the reverse complement.
CTTTGTCGATAGTCACCAGGTCCAGTTTCGGGAACTGCTGGGCGTACTTGGCGGCGACTTTCTCATCGCGTGGGCGGTAGAAGTTCTTCGCCGCAATCTCCTGGCCAGCGGGGCTGTACAGGTGCTTGAGGTATTCAGTGGCGATTTCGGTGTTGCCCTTTTTCTCGGCGTTCTTGTCGACCACCGCCACTGGCGGCTCGGCGAGGATCGACAGGGAAGGCACGACGATGTCGAACTTGTCGGCGCCGCCGTCTTCTTTCAGCGCCAGGAAGGCTTCGTTTTCCCAGGCCAGCAACACGTCACCCTGACCGTTGTTGACGAACGTGATGGTCGAACCGCGAGCGCCGGTGTCGAGAATCGGCACGTGCTTGAACAGTTCTTTCACGTATTCCTGGGCCTTGGCTTCGCTGCCACCGGCTTTGAGGCCGTAGGCCCAGGCGGCGAGGAAGTTCCAGCGCGCACCGCCGGAGGTTTTCGGGTTCGGGGTGATCACGGAAACGTCTTTCTTGATCAGGTCGCCCCAATCCTTGATGCCTTTAGGGTTGCCCTTGCGCACCAAAAACACGATGGTCGAGGTGTACGGGGTGCTGGCGTCCGGCAGTCGGGTTTGCCAGTTTTCCGGCAGGGTCTTGGCCAATTTGGCGATTTCGTCGATGTCGCCGGCCAGGGCCAGGGTCACCACGTCGGCGCGCAGGCCGTCGATCACTGCTCGGCCTTGTTTGCCCGAACCACCGTGGGATTGCTGGATCTTGACGTTGTCGCCGGGGTGGGACTGTTTCCAGTGGTTGGTGAACTCAGCGTTGTAGTCCTGGTACAGCTCACGGGTAGGGTCGTACGAGACGTTGAGCAACTCGTAATCCTTGGCAACAGCGGAACCGGCAAACACGGCGCTGGCCAGTGCGGCCAGGGCGTAACGGCGAATCGACGACATAGAAGGCTCCTGAGAATTCTTGGTGTTGGCTTTTCTTATAGATGCGGGGGTCTATCGCCGTGAGTGCTTAGCTCGGTTTGTTACCCGGGTTTTGCAAACGGAATTTTTCCTTGCGTTCGATCTGTACCACTTGGGCGTTGTGCACAGTGATTTCCACCGCGCCAAACCGCAGGTCGCGCAAGGCGCTCTGGATCTCACGCAAAATGGCTGCTTCGTCCTGGCCGTCGACGCTACGTAGAGATGCGCTCATGGTCTCGCTCCTGAAATGAATAGTGCCTGGCAGTGGCGGCACTGCTTGCGGCGTGAGGGCGATAGTAGATAAGCGCGGATATTCTTAAAAATACTATTTAAGAATGTTTATATAACCAGAAAGAATTTTCTGGCAGGACGTGGGGTTGCGCGGGTTTTCGCGCGCTCGACACGGAAAATAAGCCGTGTCGAGATCCAAAGGTGGGAGCGGGCTTGCTCGCGAATGAGGTGGGTCAGCCACAGATGTATCGACTGACACTGCGCATTCGCGAGCAAGCCCGCTCCCACATTTCACTGTATTTCAGATTGAAAACGCGTCGACTATTGAATGGCAGGCGCACGCTCCCAATCAATTTCACTTGCAGGAATCGGGCGCCCAAACCAATACCCCTGCCCCATATCGCACTCCTGCTCCAACAAGAACCGCGCCTGCTCAACCTGCTCGATACCTTCGGCATGCACCTGCATGCCCATGCTTTTGGCCAGGGCGATCACCACGCGCACAATCGCCGCGTCGTCTTCGTCCCACGGCAACCCGGCGACGAAGCCCTGGTCGATCTTGAGCTTTTGCACCGGCAGGCGCTTGAGGCGCAGCAGCGAGGAATAGCCGGTGCCAAAATCGTCGATGGCCAGGCGCAAGCCCAGCTCACGCAGGCGGTGCAGTTGCTCAAGGGCGACCTCCGGGTCATCCATTACCGCGCTTTCGGTGACTTCCAGTTCCAGGAACGCCGGGTCGAGGCCGGTGGCGTGCAGCACCTGGGCGACTTGCTCGTACAGCTCGCGCCGGGCGAACAGACGGCTGGAAACATTCACCGCAATAAAGCTCAGCGGTGCGCCATCGGCCAGCCATCGGCACATCTGGCGGCAGGCCTGGTCCATCACCCAGGCGTCGATGTCGGCAATCAGCCCGGTACGCTCGGCAATCGGAATGAACTCGCCCGGTGGCACCAAGCCGCGCGCCGGGTGCTGCCAGCGCACCAGCGCTTCGACGCCGACCAGGCGGCTGCCGCGCAGGTCGTACACCGGCTGGTAGTAGACGCGCAGTTCCTGCTGATCGAGGGCGCGGCGCAGTTCGCTGGCGATTTCCACGCGGTTCTGCGCGTGGGCGGTCAGCTCTTCGGTGTACAGCGCGTAGCCTTCGCGCCCGGCGCTCTTGGCCTTGAACAACGCCGAATCGGCATTGCGCAGCAGCTGTTCGGCGCTCAACGCGTCGCTGGGGAACAGGCTGATGCCGATGCTGGCGCTGATAAACAACTGGTTGCCATCAAACACGAACGGCTCCTTCATCGCATCGAGCATGCGCTGCGCGATCGCGGCGGCCTGCACCACCTGTGGACAACTTTCCGCCAGCACAGCGAACTCGTCGCCACCCAAGCGCGCCAAGGTCACGCCGGGGCCGAACAGCCCTTTGAGCCGCTCGCCTACGGCCTTGAGAAACTGGTCGCCAACGTTATGGCCCAGGCTGTCGTTGATGATCTTGAAATGGTCCAAGTCCAGCAACAGCAAGGCACAGCCGCGTTTATGCACTTGCGCCGAGGCCAGCGCCTGCTCGGCACGGTCAGTGAACAACAGGCGGTTGGGCAAGTCGGTGAGCGGGTCGTGGTGGGCGAGGTGCGCCAGTTCGTGCTGGGAATCCTTGATGGCGCTGATATCGGAAAACACCGCAACGTAGTGGCTGACCTTGCCTTGGTCATCGCGGATCACGCGGATGGTTTGCCACTGTGGATAAATTTCACCGCTTTTGCGTCGGTTCCAGATTTCGCCGCTCCATTCGCCCGTTTGCTCCAGGGTCTGGAACATCTGCAGGTAGAAATTCGACGAATGGCGCCCCGACTTGAACAGGCTCGGCCGCTCGCCCATGACGTCCTTGCGGCTGTGGCCGGTGATCTCCATAAACGCCCGGTTGACGTGCACGATCAGCCCGTCGGCGTCGGTGACCAGCACGCCTTCGCGGGTGCAATCGAACACGGCAGCCGCCTGGCGCAGGCGCTCACGATTTTCTTTCAGGGGTTGCTGCACCTGGTGGGTGCGGGCAAAACGCGCGCACAGCAGGTAAATCGCCACCGCGCTCAGGGCCACCCACACATAGTCGCGCAGCTGCAGCCAGCGGACCAACTCCCGTGGGTCATCGAGAAAGTTGATCAATAGGTGGTGGCTGAGCTGAAGCCACACAATGGAAACCAGCAGATATACCAGCCCCACACGCAGGGCACCTCGGTATGAAAACAGCATAGAGTCAGTAATCCTTACCAAAAAACAAAATCGCCCCACAAAGGCTGCGGATTATAGAATAAGAAACATCCAGTCACTTCTATCTGAAAGGGCGGCTGGTTTTCTCTGTAGGCTTAGTGATAATGCGTGAGCTGTTTTTTTCTTTATCTGAGGGCCATACAGCCTATGTGGTACAACGGTTTTCTTGACTTGTCAGCCTGGCAACTGGTTGCAGTCACTCTGTTGATGACCCATGTGACCATCGTTGGGGTCACGGTCTATCTGCACCGCTATTCAGCCCATCGCTCCCTGGAGCTCAATGCCGGCCTGAAACACTTCTTCCGCTTCTGGCTGTGGCTGACCACGGCGCAGAACACCCGCGAGTGGACCGCTATCCACCGCAAACACCACGCCAAATGCGAAACCGTCGACGACCCGCACAGCCCGGTCATCAAAGGCCTGTCCACCGTGTTGCGCAAAGGTGCCGAGCTGTACCGCGCCGAGGCCGAAAACCCCGAAACCCTGCGCATCTACGGCAAGAACTGCCCGGATGACTGGATCGAACGCAAAATCTACACGCCTTACCCGCTGCTGGGCGTGGCGATCATGGGCGTGATCGACCTGCTGCTGTTCGGCACCATCGGCATCACCATCTGGGCGATCCAGATGATGTGGATTCCGTTCTGGGCCGCCGGCGTGATCAACGGCCTGGGGCATGCCGTGGGCTATCGCAATTTCGAATGCCGGGACGCGGCGACCAACCTGGTGCCGTGGGGCATCATTGTCGGCGGCGAAGAACTGCACAACAACCACCACACCTACCCCAACTCGGCCAAGCTGTCGGTGAAGAAGTGGGAGTTCGACCTGGGTTGGGCGTGGATCAAAGTGTTCAGCTTCCTGCGCCTGGCCAAGGTGCAGCGCGTGGCGCCTATCGCGCACCGCGTGGAGGGCAAAGGCCACCTGGACATGGACACCGCCATGGCGATCCTCAACAACCGCTTCCAGATCATGGCCCAGTACCGCAAGTTGGTGATCGGCCCACTGGTCAAGCAGGAGCTGGAAAAGGTCGATCATTCGGTGCGCCACCAGTTCCACCGCGCCAAGCGCCTGCTGTCGCGTGAAACCAGCTTGCTGGATGACCGCCATCACGTGCGCATCCAGAGCCTGCTGGAGCACAGCCAGGCGCTGACAGTGATCTACGAGAAGCGCCTGGCGTTGCAGCAGATCTGGCTGAAAACCAGTTCCAATGGCCACGACATGCTGGCCGCGATCAAGGAATGGGTGCATGAGGCCGAAGCCAGCGGCATCCAGTCACTGCGCGATTTTGCCCATCAATTGAAGACCTATTCGCTGCGCCCTGCAGCGGTCTGACCGGGCATGCACACCCCGCTCGTTCCTGTGGCGAGCGGGCTTGTTGCCACAACAAGCCCGCTCACTAAAACCGACCCATTCAGCACAGGGCTTGGCTTACCACCGGTTTTTGGCGCCATTTCTTAGTTAGCCCGCTCACGGAACTTCACTGCATTTACCCTCTCTCAGAGAACACTTCGCCATCATGGTGAACCCTTGTAGTGACCGCTGCTCCATCCTGCGGCGCGCCCAGAGAGAGTTGTACCGATGGTTCACGAACATCCCTACCTGCCAGATGCCCCTGCTGCCGAGGCTCCCCGCCCGGCCGCGGCGGCAACCCTGTTGGCGTTGATGCATGCCCAGGGTGAAGTCGAACGGTTGAGCGAACGCGAGCAGTTGCTGAGTTCGTTGCTGGTCAGTGTAAATGCCGTGCTGTGGGCCATCGATTGGGAAACGCGCCGTGTGCTGTATGTGAGCCCGGCCTATGAGCGGGTATTTGGCCGTACGGCCGGTTTGCTGCTCGCCGACTACCGCGAATGGCGCAACAGCGTTCACCCCGAAGACCTCGACTATGCCGAACACAGCCTCGCCCGCGTGCTGGAACAAGGCGCCGTGGAGGACCGCGAGTACCGCATCATCACCGCCGACGGGCAAATTCGCTGGCTGAGCGACAAGTGCTATATCAACCAGCAGGTCCAGCCCGGCAAGCCGGTGGTTGTGGTCGGCATGGCCGAAGACATCACCGAAAAGAAACAGATGGAGCTGGAACTGCACCGCCTCGCCACCACCGATGTGCTGACCCAAAGCAGCAACCGCAGGCACTTCTTCGAATGCGCCAACCAGGCCTTCGACAGCGCTTGTGCCCAGGGCGCACCGCTGGCGTTCCTGTTGCTGGACATCGATGATTTCAAAGACGTCAACGACACCTACGGCCATCTGGAGGGCGATCAGGTGTTGCGGCGTATCGCCGAGAGCGGTCGCAGTGTATTGCGCCGTGGCGACCTGTTCGGGCGCATTGGCGGCGAAGAATTCGCCGCCGTACTGCCCGGTTGTGCGCCGCACATGGCGTTGCAGGTGGCCGAGCGGCTGGGCAAGGAAATCCAGGCGCTGAGTTTCAGCTATGAAGGCCGGCAATTCACGGTGACCGTCAGCCAAGGCCTGGCCAACTTGCGCGAAGACGATTCAGCCCTGGACAGCCTGTTCGCGCGGGCTGATGCGGCCATGTATGAGGCCAAGCGCCAGGGCAAGAACCGCGTCATAGCGAGTTAGAACTCGGTCAAAAATGTGGGAGCGGGCTTGCTCGCGAATGCGGTGTGCCAGTCGCCGAAAATATTGACTGATCCACCGCATTCGCGAGCAAGCCCGCTCCCACACTTGATCCTCGTTGCCAGCTAGTTTTTGCGCACTCGCATCAACTCCGACAACCCGACCCTCAGCAACCGCGCAGTCTTGCTCCTCGCCAGCGCCTCAAGCCCTTCGTGCTCGGTCAGGCGCGCCATCTGCGCCGCCAGGTTCATCACCAACGCTTCACGCGAATACACCCCGCCTTCGAGCGAATAGATCGCCGCAATCAACTGGCGCAGCTCCAACGGCAAGCGCCAGCGCGCACGCAATGCCGAGCCGTAGGCCGCACCAAAGGTATCAAGGGACTCACCAATCGCCTCGTCATCCAACGCCCCGCCGCCCTGGCGCCAATCCTCCAGGCAACGCAGCAACGCCAAGTCACCCAGCCGGTGCAGGATGCCGGCGCAGTAACAGCGCTCGTGGTCCAGCTCGAGCAAGCGCGCCAGGCGGCGGGCGTAGTCGGCGGTGTCTTCTGACAACTGCCAGTGGCGCTCGGCATAGTCCACCAGCGCAGGGTCGCCCAGCACCACGTTGTGCTTGAGGGCTAGGCCCAGGATCAAGTTCATGCTCTGCCCGGCCGCCAGCTTGTGCAGCGCAGCCGACAGGGTTTGCACCGGCGTGCCGTGATGCCCGGCGCTGTTGGCGGCGGCGATCAGTACGGCGGTAATCTGTGGGTCCATGCGCACCTGGTCTTCCAGGCGCTTGAGGTCCAGGCCATCAGGTTCAAGGCTGTGTTGCACGGCGGCTTTCACGTCGACGCGCAGCGGCGCGCCGTCGGAGGCTTCGCGGCGCCGCTCCAGGAACACCGGCAAGGTCACGCCAGGCGCCAGCGGCGGAATTTCGCAATACACGCTTTCGCCTTCGTTGAGCAGCAGGTCTTGCAGGCGCTGGGTCAGGCCTTCCATGTTCAGCGGTTTGGTCAGGTACGCGGTAGGCGCCAGCGGCAAGGCTTCGCGCACGCTGGCACTGTCGTTGCGACTGCTCAGCAGGATAAACGGCAGCGAACGGCGCTGCTGGCGTACGTTGCGCAGCAAGCTCAGACCATCGATGCCCGGCAGCTCCCAATCCGCCAGGATCAGGTCGTAGGTTTTTTCTCGCAACAGCGTCGCTGCTTGCTGCCCGTCACCACATACATCCAGCCGTGCGTCGCAGCGCACGTTCAACAACACTTGCTTGAGCAAATCCCGCGACCAAGGGTCCGCTTCAGCAATCAACACTCGGGGTACAGCCGGTAAATCAACAGCAGTCATCCAGCACGCTCCATCGGCAATGCTTGCACCTTAGACAATCAAGCCGCCTACGTACAATGAACAAGGCCTGAATGTGTTGCATCGGCCACAAAAAAACCCGCCGAAGCGGGTTTTTTTTGTCGATCAGGTCAATCCGCTTACAGCTCGGAGAAGCACTCTTCGATGATCGCCAAACCTTTGTCCAACTGCTCGTCCGGCGAGGTCAGCGGAACCAGCACGCGCAACACGTTGCCGTAGGTACCGCACGACAGCAGGATCAGGCCTTTGTCGCGCGCCTTGGCCACCACGGAGGCAACGGCAGCGGCGTTCGGCTTGTGGCTGTCGCCCTCTTCGAACAGCTCCACGGCGATCATCGCGCCCAGGGCACGCACTTCGCCGATCACCGGGTACTTGCCTTGAATGGCTTTCAGGCCGGTTACCAAACGCTCGCCGACCGCTTTACAACGGTCCAGCAGATGTTCTTCTTCGAACACTTCCATCACCGCCAGCGCCGCGGCGCAAGCGATCGGGCTACCGGCATAGGTGCCGCCCAGGCCGCCTGGAGCGATGGCGTCCATGTATTCAGCCTTGCCGCACACACCGGCCAACGGGAAGCCGCCGGCGATGGATTTGGCGAAGGTGGTCAGGTCGGCAGCAACGCCCATCTGTTCCATGGCGAAGAAGGTACCGGTACGGCCAGCGCCGGTTTGCACTTCGTCGGCGATCAGCAGGATGCCGTGCTTGTCGCACAGTTCGCGCAGGCGCTTCATGAAGGTTTTAGGCGCGACGTAGAAACCGCCTTCGCCCTGCACCGGCTCGATGATGATGGCAGCGATATCACGCGGCTCGGCATCGTTCTTGAAGATACGTTCGATGCTGGCGATGGCGTCGTCGTCGCTCACACCGTGCAGTTCGTTCGGGAACAGCGCGCGGAATACGCCGCCTGGCATCAGGCCCATCCCAGCCGAGTAAGGCACGACTTTACCGGTCAAGCCCAGGGTCATCATGGTGCGGCCGTGATAGGCGCCGGTGAAGGCGATCACACCGGCACGGCCAGTGGCGGCGCGGGCGATTTTCACGGCGTTCTCAACGGCTTCGGAACCGGTGGTGACCAGCAGGGTTTTCTTGGCGAAGTCGCCTGGCACCTTGGCGTTGATTTTTTCGCACAGTTCCACGTAAGGCTCGTAGGCCAGTACCTGGAAGCAGGTGTGGGTCAGCTTGTTCAGCTGCGCGGTCACGGCGGCGATGATTTTCGGGTGCACGTGGCCGGTGTTCAGCACGGCGATACCGCCGGCGAAGTCGATGAACTCGCGACCTTCAACGTCGGTCACGGTGGCGTTCTTCGCGGATTCGGCGAAGATCGGGTGAATCTGGCCAACACCGCGCGGTACAGCGGCTTCGCGGCGTTTCATCAGGGATGCGTTGGTCTTGCTCATAAAGTCCTCATTCGCCACTCATCGGGTGGCGTGGTCCAAGGAATACGTGGCGGGGAGGCAACTACGGCAGCATGCGATGATCGACTGCCACAGCTTTCCCGGCCACTACGAATTACGGTTTGAAACACGCAAAGGGACAGCGCTCTCGTGCCCTCTGCGTTTACTGCATGCTCGTGCCTGGCTTAGATGCCCAGGCAGAGGTATTTGATTTCCAGGTAATCCTCGATCCCATACTTGGAACCTTCACGGCCAAGGCCCGAGGCCTTGATGCCGCCGAACGGCGCCACTTCGTTGGAGATCAACCCGGTGTTGACGCCGACCATGCCGTATTCCAGGGCTTCGGCCACACGGAACACACGGCCTAGGTCGCGGGCATAGAAGTAGGACGCCAGGCCGAACTCGGTGTCGTTGGACATCGCGATCACTTCGGCTTCGTCTTTGAAGCGGAACAGCGGCGCCAGTGGGCCGAAGGTTTCTTCCTTGGCCACGGCAGCGTCTTTCGGCACGTTGACCAGGATGGTCGGCTCAAAGAAGTTGCCTTCCATGACCTTGCCACCGGCCAACAGCTTGGCGCCTTTGCTCAGGGCATCAGCGATGTGCTCCTGAACCTTGGCCACGGCTTTTTCGTCGATCAGCGGGCCGGTGGTGGTGCCTTCTTCCAGACCGTTGCCAATCTTGAGCTTGGCCACGGCCACTTTGAGTTTTTCCGCGAAGGCGTCGTACACCGAATCCTGGATGTACAGGCGGTTGGCACAGACGCAGGTCTGGCCGTTGTTGCGGTATTTGGAAATGATCGCGCCTTCGACGGCCTTATCCAGGTCCGCGTCGTCAAACACGATGAACGGCGCGTTGCCGCCCAACTCCAGGGAGACTTTCTTGATGTCCTTGGCGCATTCGGCCATCAGCTGGCGACCGATTTCGGTGGAGCCGGTGAAGGACAATTTACGCACGATCGGGTTGCTGGTCAGCTCGCTGCCGATATCGCCGGCGCTGCCGGAGACCACGCTGAACACACCTTTAGGGATACCTGCACGCTGGGCCAGTTCAGCCAGGGCAAACGCCGAGAACGGGGTTTGCGACGCCGGCTTGAGCACCATGGTGCAACCGGCGGCCAGGGCCGGGCCGGCTTTACGGGTGATCATCGCGGCCGGGAAGTTCCACGGCGTGATAGCCGCGGTAACACCGATCGGCTGCTTGATCACGATCAGGCGCTTGTCCGGCTGATGGCCCGGAATCACATCACCGTAGATGCGCTTGGCTTCTTCGGCGAACCACTCGATAAACGAGGCGGCGTAAACGATTTCGCCTTTGGCTTCAGCCAGTGGCTTGCCCTGTTCTAGGGTCATCAGGCGAGCCAGGTCATCCTGGTTCTCGATGATCAGCTCAAACCAACGACGCAGCTTGTTGGCGCGGTCCTTGGCGGTGAGTGCACGCCAGGCCGGCAGAGCCTTGTCGGCCGCTTCGATGGCGCGGCGCGTTTCGGCCGCACCCATCTTCGGCACAGTACCGAGAATCTCGCCCGTGGCCGGGTTATTGACCTTGATGGTTTGACCGTTGTCCGCATCCACCCAAGCGCCATCAATAAAGGCTTGCTGGCGGAACAACTGGGTATCTTTGAGCTGCATGTCGGCTTTCCTTAACAGCACCGCGCGCACGCGGAGCGAATTAGAGTTGTTGAAAGGCGCCTTGTGGGCTGCCGTCAGGGAAATCAGCCCCAGCACGCGGGAAAAGTGAAAGAGCGCACGGGAGACAGAGCGTTTGAAATCTCAAACGAATCCTAGGATCAATGGGGGTACAGGGCAATAGTCTGTTCGAAAAAAAGAACGAAAACGGCGCATTTACCAGATCTTTCTGATCCGCGTGATTCAGCCGGGTTCCACCGCAGCGACCACTGGCACCCGGCGCAGGGCCTCTGGGGGGCAAATTCCTACCTATAAAGGGCCAAAGACCGGCATGGACGCCCAAGGTCGACATGGGTATGATGTCGCCCGCACAAGCATCCGTAGCTCAGCTGGATAGAGTACTGCCCTCCGAAGGCAGGGGTCGTGGGTTCGAATCCCGCCGGGTGCACCATCTTCTTTCCCTTGTATTACAAGGGGATAGCGCTCCTGACAGAAACCTGTCCTAGTCCTGAAAGTCGTTTTTGCCACAAATTTGCCACACTTGAACGTGGCGGGATTGGTCGAAATGGCAACAATCAGGAATCGTGGCGAGTATCAGTGGGAAGCGCAAATACGCCGTAAGGGCTACCCAGCCCAGCGCAAAACCTTCGAAACCAAATCCGATGCCCAGGCCTGGGCACGCATGATCGAAAGCGAAATCGACCGGGGGATTTTTGTCTCTCGAGTTGAGGCTGAACGCACCGCCTTTCATCAACTCATTGATCGATACATTTCCGAGATCGCACCGAAACACAAAGGCGCGTATTCGGAAACCAAACGTCTGGAAGCGCTCAAGCGTCATCCGCTGGCGACACGCATCGTTGCCACCCTCACCTCTTCAGATTTTGCACGCTACCGCGACGAGCGCCTGAAGATTCGGAAGGGCAATACGGTGAAACGTGAACTCGCACTGTTCCAATGCGTGATTGAGGTCGCTCGCCGCGAATGGGGAATTCATCTTGCCGAGAACCCAGTCAGGATGGTCAGCCGTCCCAGCTACAACGACGAACGCTCGCGGCGGCTCGACCCAATTGAAGAGGAATACATCCTCAACGCCCTGGAGCTTCGTGAGCGCCGTGCTGACGGCACCTATGCCGACGCCTCCCACAATCCATGGATACGGCCCATTGTCCAACTGGCAATTGAGACAGCCATGCGCCGTGGCGAAATTTTCGAGCTGCGCTGGAAGCATGTGAACCTAGATCGCAGGACCGCGCATCTTCCAGCGACCAAGAACGGACTGCCCAGAACCGTCCCGCTTTCACCAAAGGCTATTCAGCTGCTGAAGGACTTGCCGCGCTCGCTGTGCGGTCGAGTCTTCCCCACCACCGCCGACGCTCTCAAGAAGGCCTTTGTGCGAGGCCTGGAGCGAGCGAGGCAGAAATACCTGGGGGATTGTGGGGCGGCGCAGGTAACGCCTCAGGAAGACTTCCTGATCAATCTACGCTTTCACGATCTGCGGCATGAAGCGACATGTCGGCTTGCGACCAAGCTGCCGAATTTGATCGAGCTTGCCAGCGTGACGGGCCATCGGGAGGTGAACATGCTGAAGCGTTACTACAACATCACCGCAGAAGAGCTCGCGGCAAAGCTGGCTTGATCAGACCTATGGCTACTTCTCAGTGGTCAGCTTGGAGCTGACCACTGATCTTGCAACACGCCCGCGCGAACCCAGCATAGGTCTACGAGGCGCTGTTGCCGAGTCAACAATCGCCTCTTGTCGCGGCCCCGTCCTTCAGAAAACCTTTCATCTGTTAAAAAGCTGTCCTAGTGATTGAGCGTCTGATTGGCAAAAGCTGGCCTCACCAGATCAATCGAGCGATAAAGCGATGACAGTAGATTATGAAACCATCCAGAAAATACAGAAGCTTGGCGACGACGTTCTGATTGGCGTGGTTGAAGTTGCGGCGCTGACCGGCTTCAGCGTGCTTACGGTCCGTCAGCGAAAATTGCCGGGGCTTGAGCCTGTACCGGGACTGTCAAGGTTGAGATGGAGACTGGGTGACCTGAGAACTTGGATGCGCACCGGCAACACCGAGAGTCGAGATTCAGCCACCGTCATCGCACCTTTTTCACATCAGAAACGCACAGGGAGGCCCACAAAGAAAGCACAGGTGGAGGGGCGACAATGACCTGTCCTGGCTGGATTCATCTCCTTTGCACCGGGAGCAGTGAGCATGAGTAGACAACGAACCATTCGGGACCAGAATTTTTGGCGCTCCCCACGTTTACTGAATTGCACCACAGAGGACAAAGTTGCTTTGCTTCACCTGTTAACTGCTCCTGACAGCAACATTACGGGCGTGTACCCACTTGTTCCACGCATTGCCGGAGCAGAAATTGGATGGACGGCGGATCAGTGGTTGCAGGTCATCCACCGCCTCCAGGATGAAGACCTAGCCAGGTATGACAACGTGAGACTCATCGTTTGGGTAAAAATCTGGTGGGATCACCACTCTGCTACTCAAGTGACAGGGCCGAAACTACGAGCTAGAGCGTTGGAAGAAATTCGCCGTGTCCCAAGCGAGTGGCTAGACGACTTTCTGAATGACTTCAAAGAAAGACTGAGCGACGACCAGCAGGATTGGATAGATGAATCCCTCCGGCCGCGCTCAAAGCGATACGTAGAAGAGGACTCGATATCACACGGATGCCATATCGATATCGTATCAGCCAATGTCATACCTAACACTAAACCTCAACCCAAACTCTCAACCAAAACACCAACGTCTTTGCCCACCTCTTACGAATTGGATATGTCAGGAATCCCTCCTGAACATCGGACGGATGTCCACAGAGCACTTGTGAAGGCGAAGGTAAGCGGAAAACTTAGACATAGGCCGCAACTCGTAGTCAACGCGATGGCAGAAAATTACCGATCTGCTTCAGGTAAACCGCATAACGCCATGGCCTTAACTCTGTATCTGTCCGAGAATCTGAATGGCGGTAACGAAGTGAACTAGGTTTGTCTGAAGCCAACTCAAACGGGGAGGATGAATGCCATGGCTAGAAGGGGTCGTGCCGCTGTTGAGCGAATAATCCTCCAAGCTCGGATATGGGGGTGGGATATGTCCTGGTCGTTCAGCATGGCCACGCGGACCGATACAAGAACAATCGGCCACCATTATTCAGAGCATACTGTGATCAGGCTTTACGGCTCCATTCGATACCCCGAAACATTCAAATACCCGACCCTAGAATGCTACCTATACGTTGATCCACTGCTCCTAAGCGAAAAGTCGGTTCCTCTCTGCATCGGCTCCATGCAGGCGACGGGTAGTAGGCTTATCGCATATGTCGCCGTTCACAATGATCGTTTCAACAGCTTGGTCACCGCTGCTAATCGACTTGTTGCCCTGGAGATAAATGCGGAGCCGTTGAAATACCGCAAAGCCAAGGTGATGGGTATCCACCTAAGCACCGAGCTGGAGTCTGATTGGTGATGGTTTTTTGATCATAGGGGCGCTAGTGTCCGGCGCCCGTGCACTAGCTCTGCCCCGGTAGAGAGAAACGTATGTCGAGGCCAAAAATCCTCATTCCTCGTCGAAGTAATCGCTATCCAATTTCGGCAGTTTGAGAAGCCGAGACGTTACCCCAACCTCATGGTCCATCATGAGGTTGACCAAGCGGATGCCGTCCACCAGCACCATGCCTTCCACTGAGCGGACAAAGTCGATGCCTTGAGCAGTGAAGCCCGAAGTAGTGATAAAGACCCCTCGCTTAGCCTTTTGCCCAGCAAGTGCTCCATAGAACGCTTGCAACTCGGGACGGCCTACAGTGCCTTGCCAGCGCTTTGCTTGGACATAGACTTTTTCCAGTCCGAGCTTATCAAGCGAAATTACGCCGTCAATTCCGCCATCTCCGCTTCCACCAACACGCTGCAAGTCGTTTCGGCTAGCCCCGTAGCCAAGGCTGTGCAACACGTCGAGAACAATGACTTCAAAGCGGTTGGGGCTGACTTGTAGCAGGTTATCCAGTAGATCTGCAGCTGTCGCATTGCGTAGCTCACGCAGAGCCTGCTCCAACCGATCGTCTGGGCTTACAGTTGCTGATATCGGTGTGTCTGCCCCCTGATCACGTTCATCTAGCGGGACAGCATCGGAGGCGCTCCTAAGCTTCACGTCCATGAAGCCGATGGCAAGTTGTTCAACCTGATCCGTAGTGAGCGGTGAAGGGTGCTGCTTGGAATAAACAACGCCAGCTTCGGTTAGCTTCCAGTAGCCTCGTTTGGCGCTGGAGGATAATCCTGCGCGTTTGAGACGGTCATGAGCCCATCCTGCGCGGTTCTTATAGGTCGCTTGTCCACTCGCAATCAGCTCTTGAAGCTGTGGTTCGGATAAATTCAAAGCCCGGGCCGCAGCTTCATGCGCGTCGCGTGCTGTCGCACCTTCCGGATTAGCCGCTAGGTAACGCAAGATCGGCTCAATGAATTTGTCGTATGTAGGAACGGACATCAGGATTCCTTTCACTTGGTTGCTAACGTGGGAAAATGCAGTAAGCAGCATATTATTCGGAGCCATCGGTGACTTCGAGGCCTATTGAGCTTGCTAGCTCTCGCGCTTCTGAATCTACTCGTAAACGGCTTGCTACTGCTTGCGCTCGCTCCTTCTCTTTGGCCAGATACTCCTGGGTGAAGCACTCAAAAATCTGCTCCTGAGTCAGGCTTGGCGCCGATATCTGGCGCTTGCGCCTGTTCAGAATTTTGCGGGCGCTGAGTTGGGCCGCCTCCCGCAGATATGCCCCGAATAGAAGATCGCGAAAAACCCATTCAGAGATCCATCCCTTCGCGAATGCCCAAAACAACAACCGATGGTAGGTATCCCAGGCCATGCGCGAATGGCCACTCACATAACGTCGCAGGATTCGACCGTCGGCGTCCCTAAAACCATAAATCCCAAGCTCAGTAAGCAATCGCTCCAGCTTGACCTTGGACATGCCCGACTTCAGAGCAATACCGGAGAACAGGTACTCGACCATATCCACAGGAACGCGGACAACGAAATTTTTCCTACCGGTATCCTCATGACGCTTAATCTCGCGAAAGACGAACTGGAAGGCTTCTGTTGGGTCGATGTCCGGATGAGATAGCTGCATTTCGATATTGTTTGGCTAATGGGCGCAGCTGTCAAAGGAGTGCCCAACAGGTCAGCCAATACAAGTTCGGCACTGGAAACGCGAAACCCACGAAACTTGGAAGCTCACCAAAGTGCTATGTCGCACGTCTGATACTTTGAGCGCCGCACAAAATGAGCCCGGTAAATCATTCGAGCACATCATCCAAGGTGAATTGATGCACATCGCTCCACAATGATCCCGGTGCGGAAAAAACATAGTGGAATGAATCCAAAGGACAACTGCTGCCTACTACCGCCCATGCAGAGCCTGGGCAATAGCAGGCAGCCTGACCATTAACGATTACGACCTCGAGATACTCTATGAAACGTACGATCTCCGCGATGAAAACGGCGACCCGCTTGCCGCTTCTCGCGAAAATCGTTCAACACGTGAGGAGCTATTTTCCTCTCACGAACGCTGGCGGGGCGATACGCTGTCGGCGCTGCATAGGATCGGCAGAGTCACGCAGAACGTCCTTAATGCGCTGAGCAGAAATCTCAAGTTCTTCAGGGGAGGCATTCTGGATTGCACGAATCAACCGCTCACGATTGGAGCGCTTCATACGCATAATCTCGGCGAAGCTACTTTCGTCGTCACTGGGTTGTTCCATAACAACCTCCAAGGCATCTTGAGATGCATCACCGGAGAACTAAACTGCAGTGTCAAATAGCTCTCTCAGATTCGTCACTTTAGCGCTTGTGCTTCCGCATCACCACAACCGTCCAAAAATCGCCTCACGCTTATCAACGTCAAGCGTGCACACATGCTGCTTACCTCCTAGCTCTGTGTTAGAAAGTCGCTCAAGGTTAGGGGCAATTCGGTAAATCCTAGCCGTCGCTCTACCGTCTTTCTCGCCGTCCAATCGTCGTATCCTCAGCCGCTGATGGATGATGTTTTTTTGCTTATGTAATTGTTTTGAATTCGTGTTTTTTTCGTCCCCATAGCGTCCCCTCAATGCCAATGCCTCTTTCATCCTAGCTGTAACCGAGTGATGCAAAACTTATCTAAATACGGAAAGGAAAGACTAGGACAAGGTAGGGTTTGCTATACCGCCAGTACCTGGCGCCTCACAACCGGCGCGCACCAGTCGTTCCACTCCCTCTGCATTGCCTACCGTCCCTGCTCAGGGCAAGCCCCGAGCCCCCGACACCTGGAATAGGAAAGCTTATGAGCCGTAGCGGACGACGCCGACGCACAGGTTGGCTGCCGGCAATTCGTTGCTTTGAGGAAGAAGAAGCACTGGTATGCGAAAAAGCCCACGACAGCGGAATGAGTGTTGGTCAGTTCGTGCTGGCCGCCGCACCGAAGCGACAGACCAGAAGCAAAATTGACTCCCACGTAATCAATGAGCTGCAGCGCCTAGGTGGCCTTCAAAAGCATCTTTTCACAGAGGGCAACGGCGCGCTTTCCAAAGAGTCCGCAAACGTCTTGGTTGAGATTACCGAGGCCATTAAGCGTATAGGGTGTTGAGGTAAACCCGTTGGCGCCTTGGTGACTTACAGCTCTGTCCTTATCTCATGCAATGCCAGGACTTCGTACTCTGCTAGACCATGACTGCGCAGCTCCAACCCTGCAATAGAGCTGAGCACTTGATGCTCGACTTCCTGTTGCTCCAACAATCTTCCCAACAAGATGATCTCTCCGCCCGCCTCCAGCTTACAAAGCTGCTCTGGACAGTCAAACGCCCAACGATCAAGTATTTTCCAGCCACGGGCGTTATAAGACGGAGAGCGCAGAACAGATTCAAGGGTCGCACGCGCCAACACATTGGCAGCGATAGATAACGGCAAGCTGTTACTGAGCATACGAGTCTCCAATCTTACGAAGGTGTGTAATCATTCTTATGTTTTGTGCCATCGAGGAAGAGCGGAATCCACCTTTTTTCTTAAGCTCTCTGACGTGCTGAACAGAGAATCCGAGGGCAAAAAGGGTGGCAACATCATCGCGTGCCAGGGCCAGATTAGCCGAGCGCATCATCGCATTCGCCTGCTCCAGTCGAATGATATCTGCCAGCACAGGAGTGCTTCTGACGGGATTGCTCATGATTGCTCCTACTGAATGATGAACTGACTCTCAGGAACGGTAGTCCAGCGCCGCCACTAGGTGCCGAGCAAGGTATCGAGTCTAGCCTCAGTATTGAGTACCTCTGTCGGCCTCATAACGAGGCTGAACACAGGAACATCAAGATTGCTGGTCAGCAGCTCCAACCGATGATTGTGCTTCCCTACCGGGACGATCCGCCAAGAATTAATTTCATCGAACCTAAAAAAATGCTCTGCGCCTTTGACTGGATAGGCCAACAGTCTACGTGCAGATCCATCGATACCCAGGTAGGCATCGTTAATCTTTGCGAATACTTCGAGCTGCGGTTGAAAACCCGCGCTCTGGAAACCTGCAACCAGTTGCTTCAGCTTCTCTGCATAGCGTTGGTTAACACGCCAAAACAACCAACCCCCTCCGGCGAAGTAGAAAGCCAGGGCCCAGAACAACCATCGAACGGCCGGATCAGCACCGCCAGAAAACCCCAAAAGGAACGGCAGGTTGAAACCGCACAAAACCACCACAACCAGCAGCAACGCACCGACCGGCAGACCTCCAACAATCCATAGCACTCGCAATAGTTCCCAAATCTGCCTCATCACTTTTCCTCCAGCTAATATTCAGCAAGAAAATATCTGATAATCAGATATCTTAAAAGCAGATATAGCTTAGCAAGCCGCCCCTCCAGATATGCGGCCATGACCAAAGCGATCTATCGACGTGAGCACGAAATTTTTCTTCAAGTGCTAAAACACATGCGCGTCGAGTCCGAAATGACTCAAGCACAGTGCTCTGCTGCCCTGGGGAGGCCGCAATCGTTTATGAGTGATGTCGAGCGAGGAGTCCGAAGGCTCGATATCGTTCAGCTTCGCGATCTTTGTCTCGTTCTTAAGACTGATCTCTCAAGCTTTTCCAGAACGTATGAGCAAGCCCTTAAAGAGGGGTAATACATCCCAATCCTGATTGTATCCAGCAGGACAAACCGGCAGAGATCGCCCCTAAGCGACTTTTCCCGAGGGCAGCAATCGGCCGGTACTGTTGAAAAAGTCGACTTTGGTTTCCACGGCAGAAAAGTACGCTTCAGAGATTGAAATCCTTACTTTTGGCTGAGGCTTCCGGGCTCATATTTTACGTAGCCGCGAGCAAAAATGGCGTTTTGCCCAGTCAATTTCCGGACAGTTCGAGCGGAGCGACTTTTTCAACACTATCGGCCAAAAGCAGCCAGCCAAAAGCGTCTAGGAAATCATGGGGCGACGCACTCAGCTATGAGAACATGAAGGAATGAACCAGAATTTCAACCCTCACCTTTCACTCAGCACGGCAGCATTGGCCGAGTCTGTTAACAAATCGGTTGCCCCAGGCTTCCCGAACATCGATGGGTGAAGACACCTTTTATTCACGCTACTGCGTGAAATCCGAGTCAGGAAGAGCCTGTGCTGAAGGCAAGGATTTCAATCAACGACGCGTACTATTCGTCCATTGGATCCAAACCGGAGTTTTTGGCCCGTTTGCTATCCTGTCCGCCTGCTGAAGATCTGCGTGTGCGGGCAGCTCAACCGTATACCGGCCGGCACCTCGAATGCGAAGCAGGGTAACGCCGAAATTTGACCTAATGACTACCGTTGCGATAGCTGGAGGGTCACAATAATCAATATTGAGTGAGCCGAGTTGGTGAAGATGACGCAAAAAGAAAATCAGATCGAACGAAGCCTGATCGCCAAGCTAATCGATCTCAAATATACCTACCGCGACGACATCCGTGACAAGGCCACCCTTCAGCATAACTTTCGGCAGAAGTTTAATGCGTTAAACCGCGTCCATCTCACAGATGATGAATTCGACCGTCTGCGCCTCGAGATCATAACCCCCGATGTTTTTGCAGCCGCACAGGCTTTGCGTGAGAAGGGCAAATTCACTCGTGAGGATGGCACCCCGCTAGAATACATGCTGGTCAATATCCGTGACTGGTGCAAGAACGAGTTCGAAGTTATCAGCCAGCTTCGCATCAATACCGAGAACAGCCACCACCGCTACGACGTCGTCATCCTAATCAACGGCTTGCCGATGGTGCAAATCGAGCTGAAAACTCAGAAAATTAGCCCGCGTCGCGCCATGGAGCAAATCGTCGAATACAAAAACGAGCCCGGTAACGGCTACACCAATTCGCTACTTTGTTTCATACAGTTGTTCATCGTCAGCAACGAAAGCGACACCCGCTACTTTGCCAACAACTGCAACCAGCATTTCAGTTTCAACGCTGAAGAGCGCTTTTTGCCGATCTACCAGCATGCCGACGATAGAAACAACAAAATCGCACACCTGCACGACTTTGCAGACGACTTCCTTGAAAAGTGCAGCCTAGGCCGCTTGATCAGTCGTTATATGGTCCTGGTTCAAAGCGAGCAAAAAATCCTCATCATGCGCCCTTATCAAATCTATGCGGTTAAGGCCATCGTTGAGTGTATCCACCAGAATCGCGGTAACGGATATATCTGGCACACCACCGGCAGCGGCAAGACCCTTACCTCGTTCAAGGCCTCCACCCTGCTGAAAGACAACCCCGACATCGAAAAATGCATGTTCGTGGTAGATCGTAAAGACCTCGACCGTCAGACCCGCGAGGAATTTAACAAATTCCAGGAAGGCTGTGTCGAGCACAATACCAACACCGAAGCCATGGTGCGCCGCATGCTGTCGGACGACTACTCCGACAAGGTGATCGTCACCACCATCCAGAAGCTGGGCCTCGCACTGGACGAAAACAGCAAGCGCAACACGGCAAAGCAAAAGGCGGGCAAACAGACTTACAAGGAACGTCTCGAACCTATGCGCGATAAGCGTGTCGTCTTTATTTTCGACGAATGTCATCGCTCCCAGTTCGGCGAGAACCATAAGACAATCAAGGAATTCTTTCCCAAGGCACAATTGTTCGGATTTACTGGCACGCCCATCTTTGACGAAAACGCCACCTATCAGCAGTTTGATGGCACTGTCGGCTCATTCAAAACCACCAAAGACATCTTCGAAAAAGAATTGCACGCTTACACTATCACCCACGCCATCGACGACAAAAACGTTCTGAGTTTCCACATCGACTACTTCGGCAAAGAGGGGGATAAAAAGCCCAAGAAGGGGAAGACACCGCCGCCCGAAGCCGTCATAAACGCCATACTGCAAAAACACGACAGCGCCACCAACAATCGTCGCTTCAACGCGATACTTGCCACATCCTCCATCAACAATGCCATTGAATACTACGAGCTATTCAAAGCCATACAGGCAAAAAGGCAGGCCGAAGATGAAGCCTTCGAGCCACTCCTCATCGCCTGCGTTTTCTCGCCCCCTGCAGATGGGAACAAAGACGTACAGCAGCTACAGGAAGATCTCGTGCAGGAAAAGGAGGACAACAAGCAAGATCCAGAGAGAAAGAAGGTCGCGCTCAAAACCATTATTGGCGACTACAATCGCCAATACGACAGCAATCACAGCATCAACGAATTCGACCTCTACTATCAGGATGTGCAGCAACGCATCAAGGATCAGAAATACAGCACCGCCGATTACTCGCGTAAAAACAAGATCGATATCACCATCGTGGTGGACATGCTGCTCACCGGCTTCGACTCCAAATACCTCAACACACTGTACGTGGATAAAAATCTCAAACATCACGGCTTGATCCAAGCCTTATCACGCACCAATCGAGTGCTCAACGACAGCAAGCCATGGGGCAACATCCTCGATTTCCGCTATCAGGAAAGCGAAGTAGACGACGCCATCAAACTCTTTTCTGGTGCGGCCATAGACCGAGCGCGGGAAATCTGGCTGGTCGACCCCGCCCCAAAGGTAGTGAAAGAATACCAAGCAGCAGTGGACAACCTGAAAACTTTTATGGCCTCCAAGGGACTTCCCTGCGAACCTTCGCAAGTACTCAACCTCAGGGGCGACACTGCTAAAGCGGAATTCATCAACCATTTTAAAGAAGTGCAAAAGCTCAAGACCCAACTAGAGCAATACACCGATCTTGATGAGCATAGCAAACAGACAATCGAAGAAAAGTTGCCCACCGATAGCCTGCGCAGCTTCAAAGCCATGTATCTCGATACCGCACAAGAACTCAAGCGTAAGCAAGGAAAAGGCGACGAAACCTCTCCGGAGGTGGAACAACTGGAGTTCGACCTGGTGCTGTTCGCATCCAGTCTCATAGATTACGACTACATCATGGGGCTGATTGCCAAGTCTACCCAGAAGACCGGCAAGCAGAAGATGACCCGCACACAAATCATCGAGCTGATTAGCGCAAACGCGAACATGATGGAAGAACGCGAAGAGATAATCGCCTACATCAACAGTTTAAAAACTGGCGAAGTGCTGAGTGAAAAAGAGATACATGCAGGCTATCAGGCATTCAAAACGCAAAAGGCTGCTGCTGACTTGGCAAACCTCGCCCACACACACGGCCTGCAAACCGAAACGCTTCAAGCTTTTGTCGACTCAATTATGGGGCGCATGATTTTCGACGGCGAACAGCTCACGGACCTGCTTGCCCCGCTTGGGCTGGGTTGGAAAGCACGGCGTGAAGCCGAATTGGCATTAATGCAAGACCTAGTGCCTTATCTGCAAAAGCTCGCGGATGGGCGCGAGATATCGGGATTGAATGCATATGAGTAAGCAAGAGAAGAAGGAATTGGTGCCTGAGCGTCGCTTTCCGAAGTTTCGGGATGACGGGGAGTGGCAACTAAAAACCTTTAATGAGTTGTTTACCATTGGAAATGGAAGAGATTACAAGCATCTGACAAGCGGTGAGATCCCAGTTTACGGCTCTGGCGGCTATATGCTTTCAGTTAATGATTACCTATATGATGGTGAAAGTGCTTGCATCGGCCGAAAAGGCACAATTGATAACCCAATCTTCCTTGCGGGTAAATTCTGGACTGTCGATACCCTTTTCTACACCCACTCTTTCAAAGAGTGCTTGCCAAAATTTATTTATGCAATTTTCCAGCAAATTAACTGGGTAAGTCATAATGAAGCAGGTGGTGTTCCAAGCCTGTCAAAAACCAATATCGGAAAAATAAAAGTTGCAGTACCGAAGCCGGCCGAACAACAAAAAATCACCGACTGTATTTCCTCCATCGATGAACTGATCATCGTCCAAACTCAAAAAATCGAATCCCTAAAGACCTATAAAAAAGGCCTGATGCAGCAACTCCTCCCCGCCGCAGGCAGCACCATGCCAAAACTCCGCTTCCCAGAGTTTCGGAATAAAGGAGAGTGGGTAACATCAACAATCGGAGATATTTGTCGCAATGTTGCATCGGGGGGAACACCATCTAGAACGATACAAGAATATTGGAATGGAGACATTCCCTGGGTTTCGACCACGCTGATCGATTTCAACACAATTCAAAACGTGAATGAGTACATCAGCAAAAGTGGACTAAGTAACTCACCTGCAAAAATCTTTCCCAAGAATACAATATTGATGGCGATGTATGGCCAAGGAAAAACACGGGGCAAGGTAGCAGTTCTTGGTATAAACGCAGCAACCAACCAAGCGTGTGCGGCACTTTTATTGAACAAGGGAATGAATACCGAGTTTGTGTTCCAGAACCTTGCCGTTCGATATGATGAGATCAGGAGGATAAGTAATCCCGGGGGACAAGAAAATTTAAGTGCGACCTTAATAAAAAGTATACCATTTTCTTATCCGGATATAGAAAGTGGGGAACAGCAAAAAATTGCTGACTGCCTAGCCTCCATTGACAAGATTATTATAGAGCAAGCACAAAAAATCGAATTTCTCAGGGCCCATAAAAAAGGCCTGATGCAGCAGCTTTTCTCGGCCATTGATGAGGCGGATGTATGAGTGTTAGGCCAAAAATCCATAAATATAAAACCCTTCGCAATACTGTAGTGCGATTAAGGGATGATCTGAGAGACGCTGCTAATGGTGGTGTCGATTTTGTATTGCTCTATGCATATAACGGCACTGGTAAAACTCGCTTATCAATGGAGTTTAAGGACGCAGGCAAACGCAAAAAAGGTATTAATCGAGACACACTTTACTTCAATGCGTTCACTGAAGATCTTTTTAATTGGGACAATGACCTTGAAAATGACACTGAACGGACTTTAGATATCAACTCCGCCTCTAGATTTTTTGCTGGATTTAGAGAGCTTGCGCTAGAACAAAAAATTTTCGCATACCTGGAAAGATATGCTACGTTTAATTTCAAGATTAATTACGACACATGGAAAATTTCTTTCAGCAAAGTGATCGCCAACCCAAGGTTTCGCCCTGGCTCTGACGAACCAGAAACAATCATCCAGAATAACATTAAGATATCTCGCGGTGAAGAAAATATATTTATCTGGTGTATTTACCTAGCAATCTGTGAACTAGTGCTAGATGGAGCAGAGGCTTACAATTGGGTTAAGTATCTTTACATTGATGATCCCATCTCATCACTCGACGACAATAATGCAATAGCCGTTGGATCGGATTTGGCTAAACTGCTAAGGCGATGTGCAGGGAAGGTTAAGACTGTCATATCGTCGCACCACAGTTTGTTTTTTAATGTGATGTGTAATGAGCTAAAAAAAACGGCACACACGTCATATTTTATCTTTGGAACACACAATAACGGGTATAGCCTGCAATCAACTACCGACACTCCATTTTTCCATCATGTAGCGATGCTCAGCGAGTTGAAGAAGGCATCAGATACTGGGAAGCTATATTCTAATCACTTCAACGTTCTGCGCGGCATTCTAGAAAAAACCTCTTCCTTTTTTGGATTTGAAGCTTTTTCAAGCTGTATTCATGGCATAGAGGATGAAATTTTATTCTCGCGCGCCTTGAATCTATTAAGTCATAGTGATTATTCACTCTTCGACCCAAAAGAATTAACTGAAGATAACAAACAACTGTTTAAAAATATCTTACAGGGATTTCTGAGTCGCTATGCGTTTGACTTACCAGAAGTCCACCCCTAAATTTTGAGCAGCTGATTCAACTATGACTAATGACGAACTTAACAACCTCGGTAAAGCTCTTTGGGATATTGCCGACCATTTACGCGGCGCGATGAATGCGGATGACTTCCGCGATTATATGCTCTCGTTCCTGTTTTTACGCTACCTCTCGGACAACTACGAGATGGCAGTGAAAAGGGAGTTAGGCAAAGATTATCCCACACCTCAAGCGGGAGATAGGCGCTCGCCACTGGCAATTTGGTACGAGGAAAATCCCGCAGATACCGAAGACTTTGAAAAGCAGATGCGCCTCAAGGTGCACTATGTGATTGAACCGCAATACCTTTGGAGCAGCGTTGCCGAGATGGCACGTACGCACAATCATGACTTGTTGGATACCCTGTGGAAGGGGTTCAAGTACATCGAGGAGAAATCATTCGAGAGTACGTTTCAGGGGCTGTTTTCCGAAATCAACTTGCACTCCGAGAAGCTTGGCAGGAAACCGGCAGACCGGAACGCCAAACTCTGTAACATCATTCAGAAGATCGCTGAAGGTATCTCGAAATTCAGCACCAACACCGATATCTTGGGTGATGCTTACGAATACCTGATCGGCGAATTTGCCGCAGGTTCAGGCAAAAAGGCGGGCGAGTTTTATACCCCTCAACAGATTTCCACCATTCTTTCCGAAATCGTCACGCTGGACAGCCAAGAACCAGCCAACGGCAAAAAGAAAAAACTGAGTAAGGTGTTGGACTTCGCCTGCGGCTCAGGTTCGCTGCTGCTCAATGTAAGGAAGCAGCTTCGTGAAGAAGGTGGGACTATTGGAAAGATTTACGGGCAAGAAAAAAACATAACCACCTATAACCTAGCACGTATGAACATGCTACTTCATGGGGTCAAGGATACCGAGTTCGAGATACACCATGGTGATTCACTGCTCAACGACTGGGAAATCCTTAATGAGATGAACCCAGCGAAAAAGATGCAGTTCGACGCCGTGGTGGCCAATCCACCTTTCAGCTACCGCTGGGAACCCACCGAAGCATTGGGCGAAAATTTTCGTTTCAAGAATTATGGCCTTGCGCCGAAGTCCGCAGCCGATTTCGCCTTTTTATTGCACGGTTTTCACTTCCTTAGCGACAGTGGCGTAATGGCAATCATCCTGCCCCACGGTGTACTTTTCCGTGGTGGTGCAGAAGAGCGTATCCGCACCAAGCTACTCAAAGACGGCCACATCGACACAGTGATCGGTCTGCCCGCCAATCTGTTTTTCTCCACCGGCATCCCAGTCTGCATACTTGTTTTGAAAAAATGCAAAAAGTCGGATGACATCCTATTCATTAACGCTAACTCTGAAGGAAATTTCGAGAAGGGTAAACGTCAAAACCGCCTGTTGCCGGAACACATCGATAAGATAGTGAGCACCTACCAATATCGTAATGAAGAAGCGCACTACTCTCGGCGGGTTTCGATGGAGGAGATTGAGAAAAATGATTTCAACCTGAATATTTCCCGTTACGTTAGCGCCGCCATAGCAGAGAAAAAAATTGATCTACAGGTTGTGAACACTGAACTCAAGGAAATTGAAAAGCGTGCCGCAAAAGCGGCTGAACTTCATAATAGCTTTCTCAAAGAATTGGGGTTGCCGCCAATCTAATTACAATGAACAGTTCTCATAACCTCCTAGGAGGGCTGGAAGTATTTTTCTTCCGGCCCCACAATATCCTGCGCCAAGATTTCAGACCGTGGGGCAGGAAGAGGAAGATCTATTTATACGAAAAATTCGTTCTTCACGGATTACCGGGAAAGACACTCTTGATCTTCATGAAAAGTAATTCGCTATCCCTATAACCGTACGCCATCCGTTTGATGACCTTTATTCGATTGCTTATCCCTTCCAACTGACCAGTATGCAAGGCCAACGCACCCTGCTCACGATGCCCTGCCAGTAGCCCTTTAGTCGCTTTGTGAGCAGGATCAGTGCGGGTATCCCACTTTCCTGAACGTGACGTACCCACTGTTTGCGCCACAAATCAAAACAGTCCAATAACCAGTTGAGTTCTTGAAGCGTCAGCACGATGGCTTCATCCGAACAATTCGGCGATGTTTTGAAGCGCTCGGACTCCAGTAGCTTTAGTCAAAGGCAAAAGCCGTTGCGCTACCAATACAAATTCTTCACTCGATTTCGAGGTTTTTTGAGGACCGCGAAAAGTCCCGTGGCAAACACTGCGACATTAATGTCCAGTTCGACCAGAGCCGCGAGGCCATCAATGGATTTCGGAAGTCAACGGGCTTGGGGTAGAGATAGACTTTTTCGATTTTTGTTTCAGGTCGCATCATGAGGTGCTGGCTCCGGAACGGAATCGGGAGCACAGCATCGAGGATAGGGTGGTGACTTTGAATGTGGGGTTTATGGAGCTCTTACTGAAATTTTTAGGGGAAAGTACCGTGGAACACATACCGACTCTTTTTTCCGGAAGGCGCGAGCTCGTAATGTACCGGTATACCTTTTCGACCGGAGACTATGGAGTCTATTTTTCGCATAACGGAGCCAATTGCCCCAGCCCCTCCAAAGTTTCTGGACGCACTACCGAACGATTCTAAATCCAAGCTACGCCACTTCTGGCCATCAAAAATATAACCATCAATATAGCCGGTTTTATTCGCGCCAGGGTGGAGGCGTACGTCACCTATCGAAGCAAAAGGCGTATTGCCATGAAAGACAACACCAGAAATTATCAACTCTTGCGGTGCGGTAGTGCTCATTCTCTTTCCTTGAGTTTCTGGATGCTAAATTGGCCGCCCAGTTCTACAGTTAAGGAGGAAAGCGGCCAGACCTATATGGAGGTTACAAAAATCGTAGACAGTGTGCCTGTTCTCGGTTCGGGGTTGATCGCCCCATCTGTAAACGTCTGTTTTAGCCGACGGTTGCACTACCCTATCAGCTAATCTGGATGGTGTTAGTCGATTATGATGGGGAGGAGCAAAAATAATGATCAAATGCCACAAAATTGCCACACTCGCCTCACTAACAGGAGTGAAATCCAGCTAACCCCAGCTAACACAACCCATTGATTCTCCAGCTAATCCCCGCTAACGTATTGATTCTAAACGTCGACTTTTAGGACTCCGAAGGCAGGGGTCGTGGGTTCGAATCCCGCCGGGGCACCAGATACAGATGAAAAAGCCCCAGGTCGAAAGGCCTGGGGCTTTTTTGTGGGCGCCGATTTAACGCTTCTGCAACACCTCCAACCGCGCCGGCAAGTCTTCCTTGGGAAAGCGCTTATGCAACGCCAGCAGCTTCTCATCCGCCGCTCTGCTCTCCCCAGCCAGGCGCAGATTCACAATCTCCTGCAGCCCCTGCTCCAACGATGGCAGCGCAACCGCCGCACGCTTGCTGAGTTTCGCTGCGGACTCATCCGCCAACGCGCCGGCGACCTCAGCCTGAACTGGCGGTGCGGCGGCCATCCGGGCCATGGGCGCAGGTGCAGGCGCCGAATACGCTTGGACCACCGGGCGTGCGGCTTCCTGCTGAGGCGCAGAGAACGTCGCGGTGGATAACTCGGGTTGTGGCATTGGCGAGCGCATTACCACGCCGATCATCAGTGCCACGCCTGCGACGGTGGCGAATGCCATCTGCCAGCGTGGCTGGCGGCAGGCGTGCAGCCAGCGTTGCCACAGGCTTGGCTGTGGCGCCGGGGCTTCGCGGCGGGCGGTGTTGAGGATGAAGGCGTCGAGGGACGCAGGCGGTTCGCCTGTGCTGTGTTGACGAAAGTGTTGGAGTAACACGTCGTCTGGGTCCTGGGTGTGTCGGGAGTCGGTCATGCGGGTATCTCCTCGGCCAGCAGGCGGCGCAGTTTCTGCTGGGCGTAACGCAGGCGGCTTTTTACGGTTTCCAGAGGCGCTTGGGTGAGGGCGGCGATTTGCGGCACCTCAAGGTCGCCGTGCAGGCGCAGCAGGAAGACTTCGCGCTGGTCTTCGGGCAAGTCCTGCAGCGCGGCGTCGAGGCGCGCCTGGTCGCGGCTCAGGCTCAGTTGCTGCTCGGGGCCGGCGCTGTCGTCGGGCTGGGCGTGCAGTTGCTCATCGTAGCTGTCGTGCAATGGGTTGTGCACGCCGTGCTTGCGCCAGTGGTCGATCAGGCGGTTGCGGGCAATCTGGAACAGCCACGTACGAAAACTCGCCCGGCCTTGGGGCTGGGTGCTGCTGCGGATCAGGCTGAGCCAGGTCTCCTGATAAACCTCTTCGGCCAGTTCGGCTTTGTTGCTCAGGGACACCAGGAACCGGTACAGGCCTTGGCGGTGCCGCGCGTACAAAAGCTCGAACGCGGCACCGTCACCGGCTCGGTAGCGGGCCAGCAGCGATTCGTCGCTGGGTGAATCATCTGGAACGGCCATGTAGGTGGCGAACTCCTTTCTAGACGTTGAAACCCTTGAATTGTGGGAGCCGGGCTTGCCCGCGATAGCGGTCGGTCAGTACCGCAGATGTCGCCTGGCCCACCGCTATCGCGGGCAAGCCCGGCTCCCACATTGGATCTTCATTGGACCCAATGATTAGTGCTTGAGGCTCTGCGCCAACTCCACCAATTGCACGAACTCGTTGCGCAGGCCGAACGGGTCATCGCCTCGGGCTGAGCGGGCCAGTGCGGCGGTGTCCTGCAGGCTCATGCTGCCAGTGTAGCGGCCATCGCCCTTGAGCTGTTGGGCGAAAGCTGCAACGGCCGCCGAGAAGCGCAGATCATCGCTGGCTTTGGTCGACTCGGTGCTGATGGGCCGCTCAATCAGCTGGCTGTCACCGCCCGCCGCCGGTTTGTAGCGCACGCGCAGCATCGCCAACTCAGTGGAGGTGTTTTGCGCCGTAGGTGCAGCGGCGTAGCGCAAAGGCTCCAGCCAGCCCTTCTGGCCCTTCGGCACAATTTCGTACAGCGCGGTCACGGTATGCCCTGCGCCGATCTCGCCAGCATCGACTTTGTCGTTGTTGAAATCCTCACGTTTCAAGGCGCGGTTTTCATAGCCCAGCAGCCGGTATTCGCTGACCTTGGCGGGGTTGAATTCCACCTGCAATTTCACATCCCGCGCGACAACGGCCAGGGTTGAGCTGAGCTGATCCACGAGCACTTTTCGCGCTTCACGCAGGTTGTCGATGTAGGCGTAATTGCCATCGCCTGCGTCGGCCAGTTGTTCCATCAGGTGTTCGTTGTAGTTATCCACACCGAAGCCCAGGGTGGTCAGGGACACGCCGCTTTTACGCTGGTCGGCGGCCATTTGCTTGAGGCTGTCGAAGTCGCTGACGCCCACATTGAAGTCACCGTCGGTGGCCAGCAGGATGCGGTTGATGCCTTTGTCGATAAAGCCTGTGCGGGCCATCTGGTAGGCCAGCTCGATGCCGGACGCGCCCGCCGTGGAGCCGCCCGCCGTGAGTTGGTCGATGGCGTTACGGATCTTGGTTTTGTCGCGGCCGGACGTAGGTTCGAGCACTACGCGAGACTCACCGGCATAGACCACCAGCGACACACGGTCTTGGTCGCGGAGCTGGTCCACCAGCAATTTCAGCGTGCTTTTGACCAGCGGCAAACCTTCGCGGCGGTCCATGGAGCCGGACACATCCACCAAGAACACCAAGTTGGCCGGCGCCAGGTCAGCCACCGCGCGGTCGGATGCCTTGATGCCGATGCGCAGCAGTTGGGTGTGCGGGTTCCACGGCGTGGTGGCGACTTCGGTGGTCACGCCAAAGGGCGAGCCGTCGGTGGGTCGGGCGTAGTCGTAGGGGAAGTAATTGACCATTTCCTCCAGTCGCACAGCACCTTCAGGCGGTAGGCGGCCCTGGCTGAGGAAGCGTCTTACGTTGGCATAACTGCCGGTGTCGACATCGACACTGAACGTCGAGACGGGGGTTTCGGCAACACGATGCACCGGGTTGTCCGGCAGGTTTGCGTATTGCTCGCGGGGCTCGCTGCGGTAGGCCATCGCGGCCGAATCCTGACTCATCAGGCGCATGGCCATCGGCGTAGGCATCGGCATACGTTTGCTCAGCGCACCCTGCACAGGTTCGCTTTGCAGTTCTGCGACAGGTGCAGCGTGCTCAGGCTTGGCGACATCACGGGAAGAAGACAACCCACAACCGGCCAGTGCAACCAGCAAGGTAACGGTGAAGCCCTGGGCGACAGGACGCACGTGCAAAAGAGGGCGGGACATTGGCTTAACCTCGTGAATGAATAATGCGATCACAAGGTAAGACGCGAGGCCTCATAGGTTCGGGTTAATGACCTGCACCTTTTTGGGAAATCGCCACAAACACGTAAGACAAATCAGCCTCCTATTGCGCCCCTAGCTGTGACGAGCCTAAACGTTGAGAACAAGCAGCACGGGTATAAAAATCTAGTCACTTCATGCCGTTATAAACCAGACGCTAAAGATTTACTCAGTCACATATTGGTCTTTGGAAATTTCTTCTAACGCTGCCAGCTTTGCGCTTAGCGCAACGGAGTTTGCGAACTTTTTATGTAGGGAGAACAACAAATAAACACTGGGAATTATCACGTTGAGAATAGATTTCAGAGCGCCTTTCTTTCCCCCCCAACCGGATGCCGCCCAACAGGCCCAAGGAACTTCTGGCCCGGCCTCTTTTCGGACGATCTACCGGCCATTGACTCAACCTGCGCGCGCCCACCGTTTTGTGCGTGCGCCTCAACAGCAAAACGCTCAAGCGAATCGCCGTTGGGACGCACCAGGCGCAAGCAGTAATACTAATGGGGGTAATTATGACGCCACCCTGCGCGAAAACGACCCATACATCAGCAGAGCCAACAGGCAGTCCTTTGATAAACAGCGGGCTGTAGAGCAGCTCACACGGGGCGCGTATAAATGGAGGGATTGGAACCAAAATAATAAGACCGAAATTTCCTATTCCTTCTTGGCCGGCGGATTCGACGAATACCAAAAACAAGACGCCCGGCGCTCCATCCAATCCTGGGGCGATGTGGCGAATCTGGCCTTCACGGAAAACGGCGGGCAAGCCGAAGGACGCTTGACCTTCCGACTTTCTGACGAACCCGGCGCACGGGGCGCTTATCCCGGCCCTTATCACGACAGCGGCGATACCACTTACAATCCGGGCTTTCTGGCTCGCCATGTGATGACTCACGAAATCGGTCACACCCTCGGCCTGACTCACCCGGGGAAATACGATGCCAGCGGCAAATGGAGCCATTCAGACCGTGTTTATGCACAGGACTCTAAAGCCCACACCGTCATGAGCTACTTCCTTGCTGAAGACAGTGGCAAACGTATGGGCGTCATACCCAATGCCCCCATGATGGATGACATCAGTGCCATCCAACAAAACTATGGCGCCAACTATCAAACCCGCAGAGAAAACAACACCTACGGTTTCAACTCCAACACCGGAAGGGACTACTACTCGCTGCGGAGCAACCGTGACGCTGCTGCTTTTTGCATCTGGGACGGCGCCGGCAACGACACGCTGGACGTCTCGGGCTATGGCACTAACCAAGTCATCAACCTCAAGGCCGGTTCGTTCTCTGATGTGGGCCACGGCCGGGGCAATGTCTCTATCGCCCGGGGCGTCAGCATCGAAAATGCGATAGGGGGTTCAGGCCATGATGCGCTGATCGGTAACGACCAGATTAACCGACTCACCGGTGGCGGCGGCGCCGATCGATTACGCGGCGGCGGCGGTGCCGATAGTTTTGTGTATAACCACGCCAGCGATTCCACGCCGCAAAACCCGGATGAGATCATGGATTTCACCAGCGGCAGCGACAAGATCGACGTAACGCAGGCGCTGAGGAATGCGGGCCTGTCCTCACTGTCCGTTGTGAATGCCTGGAGCGGCAAAGCGGGTGAGGCGCTGCTCACCTACGATGAAAGAAGCGGCATGGGCTCCGTGTCCATCGACCTCAACGGCAATGGCAGAGCTGACCTGTTTATCAAGACCCATGGGCAAGTCAGGCCAAGTGACCTCGTGCCCCACAGAGCTGGCAGGGTAACAACACGTAGCCTGCCCCCAGCGCCTACGACGCGCGCTCAGCCACCCGTGAGTAACCCAGTGTCAGAACCGCGTTTCGTCTTCAACAGCGCCCGCGATTCGACCTTTTTCAATGCTCGGTTACTGACGGATTTCACCACCGGCACTGACAGTATTGACCTTCGCGGGGTGGAGAAGGAGGCCAACACGCGCCTCACGCTCGTCGAAGAGTTTACCGGGCGCATTGGCGATACCCGGGTGACCTACAACCCGCAAAGCGGCCGCTACTTCATCGCCATCGACCTGACCGGCAACCGCACCACGGACTTCCTGATGAAAAGTACGCAACTGATCAGGCCCAAAGACATCATTGTGCACTGACGGCGATGCGTGATGCTGGCCTGTGAGGGCCAGCAAACGCTTTTCACGCAGGCACAGGCAAATCAGTCGGTGCCGTACTTCGGGTTACGTGGGCCGTACAGAATCCCGGTGCGCTGCCCCGCCGACAGCAGGCGCGCACTGGTGATACCGGCAATCGGGTGCGCCGCATCAGTGGAGCTGTTGATCACTTGCTTGACCGCCGCCGTGATCAGCATGCCCACCAGGCCGCCGCTGTTGTTGTTGCCTTCCTCACTGGAGGCCCGCGCCGAACCGGTCCACAAGGTGGTGCCGGTGCGCAGGTCCACCAGTTTGGCCGAGGCCGTCACGCTGGTGTCGCTGGAGATCAGCATGTACTTGGTGCCGTACTCACTCACGGTGATGTACAGCGCCGCGTCCGCACCAAAAATGTCATGCAGTTTGGCCGGTGGCACGCCCTGGATATCGTTGGCGGTGGTCAGGCCGTTCTGGCGGAAGGTTTCGTCCACCAGGGCAATCGGCAACACGTAATAGCCAGCTTCGGCCAACGGGTAGGTGACCTGCGACACCATGCTGTAGGACGCCTGCACTTCCGGTGACTCATTGATCGGCGGCAGTACTAGGATCGACTTCGGCCGCGCCTGTTTGTATGCCGTGTAATCAATGGTCTTGGGGGCTGCGCAACCGCCGAGCAAAGCCAGGGCCAGCAAGGCGCCGGTGAGTTTTAACAGGCTCATTTAGTGGCGACTCCGGTCTTGGCGTTTTTCAGCAGAAAGTCCATGTAGGAAGCAGACTCGGGGAACAGCGCCTTCTCGGTGCGGAACTCCTGCACCATCTGGTCATCCTTGCCCATGGTCATGTACAGCATGCCCAGGTGCGCGTGGTAACCCGGCGGAGCCTTGCGGCCACTGGCGTTGATCTTTTGCAGGTCGCGTTCCAGCGCCTCTACCTGTGCTTCCTTGGGCTCGCCCTTGAAGTACTCGTAAACCTGCGGCTGGTAGCTTTCCCATTGATACAGGGGTTGGGGCGCCGTGTGGCACCCGGCGACCGTCGCGATTGCTGTCAGCATCAGCGCCAACTTAACTGCCTTGCTCATCCGTGTACTGCTCCTTGAGGTGCTGCTGATCAGTTGCGCGGGTTCCAGGCGCCGGCATTGATGCCGTCGACGAGGCGGTTGATAGCTTCGCGCATGGCCAGGTCCAGGACCTTGCCATTGAGGGTGGAGTCGTAGCTTGCAGTGCCGCCAAAGCCGATGACTTCACGGTTCGACAGGGCGTATTCACCAGCGCCCTGGGTGGAATACACCACTTCGGAGGTGCTGATGTTGACGATGTTCAACGCGACTTTGGCGTAAGCCACTTGGGTTTTGCCACGGCCGAGAATGCCGAACAACTGGCGGTCGCCGGTTTCTTTGCGGCCGAACTCGGTCACGTCACCCGTCACCACGTAGTCAGCACCTTTAAGCTTTTGCACGGTGCCTTTGATCGCGGCTTCCTGGGATATTTCGCCCATGTTGTCGCGGTCCAGCACGCTGAAGCGGTTGGTCTGCTGCAGGTGGGTGATCAGGATGGTCTTGGCTTGGCCACCGAGGCGGTCAACGCCGTCGGAGAAGATGCCGCGCATGTAGCTCGAACGGTTATCGAACTTGCCCACGGCAATGGGTACGCGCACGCCGGAATAGCCGATGTTGGCGCTGGCGACTTGCTCAACCGGCATCGCGCGGTTGCTCTCCGTGGCACAACCGGCCACGGTCAGCAGCGCTGCGGCGGTAAGGCCCGACAGCAGGATTTTGGACAGTGTTTTCACAGGGTGCTCCTAGAGTGAGAAATCGGGTGCAGCAGGTAACGCTAGCGAGACGGGATGTTGCGTAAGTCATCAACGATGAAGCGGCTCAACAATCCGGTGTAATAGGACTCCACGCTCGAGTTGCCGGAGTTGGTCAGCACACCGGCCATGGTTTTCATGTTTTGCCAGTCGCCCCTGTAACCTGCGGGCATCAGCCCCTGGCGAGCTTGTGAGAAATGCAGTATCTCGGCGTCGGCCTTCTTGATCTTGACCGAATAGTTAAAGTCGACACTGGCGAGGATCGTGTTGTCGTCGACGATGGCGGTCATGAAGCCACCTTGGGTGTCTTGGATGCGCCGCGTATAGATAACGTCAATGTCGAGCAGGTAGTCGGCCTTGTCTTTACTGGTGGCGTAGCGCTTGGCCTGGAGCAGGCGATTGACCAGGTCAACGCCCAATTGCTGGCGAACCTTGGCATCCGGCATAAAGCGCTCGTTCTTGCCCACCACCTCAACGTCGAAGGTGTCGAGCCAGTAGGTGGCGGTCTTGGGAATGGTGACCGGCGCCGGGGAGATGTAGTAATCCGGCTTGGAGGCGCAGCCGGCCATCAGGCAGATGGCCAGGAGAAAGGCAAAAACGCGCATTGCTTTATTCGTCCCTGAAAGGTGGCATGTTGCTCGTGCCGCGGCATTTTACGGGGTTGCCCAACGTACTCAAGCGGTTTCGGTGCGTCGAGCAGGCGGGCTGTTGATAACAATCGTCTTCGCCAGCATGTCACCCAAGCGGCGGCGCATGCCGAACAACACAAAAAGGCCATCCAACAGGCTGAACAGCAGTTTGGGCACATTGCGCAAAAACGATTGGAACACGGTGCAGTTGGTGGGGTACGGGTAACCCACCACAGAGGTGCGGCACAGGCGTTTGCCCAGGCTTTGCCCATTGGGCAAGGCATCGCAGAACAGCATGTAACCTACCGCCAGCCAAAACAGCAGGAAGTGCAGGTAGTGAAATACCACGGCGCTGCCTGCTGAAGAAAAATACACCGCGACGTAGTCCAGCAAACCCTTCAAGAACAGCAGGAAAAACACCACGGCCATATCGATGACGTAGCCCAAAAGGCGCTTGCCTGGGCTGGCAAGGTCGTAGCCGGCGGAGGCCGAAACTGAGTCGTTCATAACGCTGTTGATCCCTACGGTGAGAAAGGAAGGTGTATGCCCCGATTGACGCGGCGGTTTAACGCCTACTTGGGAATTATGATCGGAATAAACATCGGCGCAGGCGCAGGCGGCGGCTTGATCTGGCCTTCGCTTTCCACCACGGTGATGCCTTTGCCTTTCAGGGTTTCAAACAACCGCTCGGTCGCCGCTCCGTCGTCATAGCCACCGTCATCGATGGTGACGCTAAAGCCCAACAGACGCTGGCTTTCGGTGAGCTGCACCTGCCGCGCGCGGAAGAACGACCAGATCGAGATCTTCTTCAGGGCCGACAACTCCACGTTCGCCAGCGACTCATACTTCATGGTCTTGCCGTTCCAACCCATCACGTACAGGTCATTGGCTGTCAGCGCAAAGGTGCAGAAATAATAGGTGCCGGTATTGGAGTTGGGCGTGGTCATCACCACGGCACAACGGCCATGTTGAACAATGGGGTCCGTGATGCCTGGGAAGTCTTTCACCAGGTCGGCAGGGTACTGCGCGCGGTCGTAATACACCGTCGCCCGGTCGTAGGGTGTGGTGTTGCAGCCGGCAAGTAACAGCGCAACACCCAGCAAAATCCATGCAGCAAAACGCATTGAGTACTCCCTATGGCAGCTGGTTTTTTAACGCAGCTGCGCTGTCCATAAATCCTAGGCTTTTAAAGTGATAGCTCCGAGCCACCAATGTATCGGCAACCCAGGCAAACACATGAGCAAGGGTTGCTAACCTCATCGACGGGCAGCTCAAACCCCTCAATAGCCGCCAGCGTCGATGCTGGCGATTGCCAGCCACGCGGCGACCACGCGATCAAACGCTTCATCACCTGCCTTCACCTGCAACTGAACAATCGCGCGCCTGGCATCCGCAATCGACCAGCCCGTGGAGTTCAACGTCAACCAGGCGCAATCAAGACGCCCGGCGGCAAGGAACCCTTCGAACAGAGCCTTTTTATCCTGCTGCGGATCAAACCAGGCGGGCAGTTCCACACCGGGTGGCGTGAGCATGTCCCGATGCACGATTTCGAAGGAGCAACTGCTGTTCCACCAAGCCCTGGACGCATTCGACGGGTCAGGAAAACCCCCGGTATAAGCCACACCGCTGCCGGGCACACTGTCGAGTGGCGTCAGTGTTCTGAACAGCTCGAGCTCAGCAAACCCTTTTGGATCGTCGCCGCTTTTCAACGACAACGCATCCAGCTCAGCCAGGCAATCCAGCCCCACCGCGTCGGCGAACTGCTCAAGCTGCGGGGTGATGCCGTCATCCACACTCATCGCCATCATCGCGATCACCGCAAACAACTGCGCGGGGGTTCTGGCGATTTCATAGGTCATGCACCCGGAGTCGACATACAGCTTTACGAAGCACGGCTCGCGGTCCACGAACCAGTGTTGCCAGTAGCCGATGTAAGTGGGGCCGGAGCCGTCGCTCCAGATGGGCGTGAGCGCAGGTGGGTAGACGTACCAGAGCGCCGGGGCTTCCAGCGTGCAGATAGGCACGCTGATAGTGCCTTGCGCGCAGGCCAGTAGCGTATCGGGCAGGTTCAACGGGCTAACCGCATAAACAGGTCGGGCACATCCCGCGCGACCGGCTCGGCGTACTGGCGCTCCATGCCGACCAAGGGGATGCGCACAATCGGCATCAACGCATCATCGGTGTCGAAGCCATAACCTTCAACACCGCCATCGGAGCCAAATAGAAAAATGCCCGGGGCATAGGTTTCGACCTCGTACTCGCGATTGAAGTCAGCCAGCTCCTGCGCTTGCCAGAAAACAATGTAGTGCTCGCCGATAAAGCCTTCACCGCCATTGTGGGTATTGAGGAAATCGAGGTAGCTCGGCGGGAGCGCGACGCTCAGGCTGTCTACCAACGCTGAGTCGGCGCGGGCGTTCAACTGGCCTTCGGTGAGGTTATAGGGCTGCAATTTTATTTATCTCCTCGGTTAGAGCGCGTGGCGCCGTTGCTTCATCAGCGCTGGCACCCGGGTCAGTGAGCATTGCCACCGGCGCTTTTGCCGTCGTCATAAATATCGGCAAGGCTGCGAACCTGGGTCAGGTTGCCGGTTTGAACCACGATGGTCTTGGCGAACATGTCCCCCAGACGGGTTCTGGACTCGAGAAAAATCCACACCCAGTCGATGATCACCAGCACCCCGGCATTGCGGGTAAATGACTGTGAAAGGCTGCAGCCCTTGCGGGTTTTACGGTCCACCACGGCGATGCTCAGCAAGCGCTTGCCCAGGCTCTGACCCTTGGGCAGCGCGTCTGCGAGCAAGAGGTAAGCCGCGCCTGCGAAGAATGCTGCGAGGAACCCGCCCTTGGCCGTCACGGCAGGCACGAACGCCGACAGCGCCTCGGCGCTGAACTTGACGATGAAAAAGATCAGCAGCGTGATTGCGCCGTCGATGACCCTCGCCAACAGGCGACGGCGGATGCTGGCCAAAATGGTCGGTCGTTTGGCGGGGCTATTCGTATCCATACCGTGTTTATTTCCCTTCAAAAGAACGAGCGTAACGTGACGTAAAGCATCAACGCCCACAGCGCCGCACCCGGCACCATGATCAGGTAGTTCCAGACATTGAAGCGGGCATTGCTCGAGCCGTCGGCATCGCCGGCCGCAAAGTTGAGCATCGCCTGGCCCTTTTGCATCAGGTAAGCGCGCAGCGGGATCGAGATAAACAGCCAGGCCGCAACCGCTGCCGTGCTTTCGATGTGATCAGACAGCCTGTCGGCGATATGCGCCGCCACCGTGATCACCACCAGCATCGTCGCCCACTGCTCAAAATCAAAAATATACGAGCGGCCCGTGATGCGAATCTGATGGTCGGCACGCCGGTACAACTTATGCACAAAGAAAATACACAGCAGCCCGCGCGCCCAGGGCCAGATATCGGCCTGGGTGGCCTTCTTGTAATTGCTCCAGTGCTTGAACGACCAGAAATACATGTAGAGGCCCAAGCTCAAGACCGACAAAATAAACAGCTTTCGCTCGGCGATGACATAAAACTCAGGCGAGGCCTGTGGGGCAACGTCAAGATTGGCAGTAGGGGTGGCGAAAACGTTTTCGGTCATTGTTCAGTCCTTGATGATGAAGTTGAAGCCGCCGGTAAAAGCAGCGCTCAACGCGCTTCACGCTCGCGCTGCTCCGCGCAAAATTGCTCCCAACCTTTCACGATAGTGCCGGTGTACTCGCCACAGCTCGCCCCCTCCAGGCTCTCGTCGAGCGCGTCGCGCTCAGGTGCAAACCACACCGAGTCGACCAGGTACGCCGCGCCCGCTGCCAGCATGAGCACCACCGCCAAACGCGTCACCATGTAGCGCGCCGTGGCCCGAGGCGTGCGCGTGCGCTCAAATACAAACGCGAACAGCAGCCCAATGGCGCCCATCAGGAAAACACCCAGCGCCGAGCCGAAAGCGCCGGAGGTAGAGCTGTCGAAGTAGGCCCATGCCACCATAGAGACGCTGGCACTGCCGAACATCAGCAGCAGGCAAATTCCCTGCGCCAACCGCCACCCTATTACCGCTAAACCTGCCATTGAAACCTCACGCGTCATGGGAACCTCGTACCAATGCGCACCGGTTCATTCGAGAACCAGATGCCGGTGACTTTGCCGACCACATCCTCAACAGCCACCTGGCCCATGAAGCGGCTGTCATTGCTCACATCGCGGTTGTCGCCCAGCAGGTACACGTGCCCCGGCTCGACCAAAAACGGCGCCAGTGTCAAGGAGTAGTCCTTCTTCACCCGCTCGGCCGGGGCGTGGAACAACCCCAGGTTTTCGCCATTGCGGATCAGCTCGCCGTTGACGATCGCCAGCGTGTCGCCGCCGACACCAGCCACACGCTTGACCGCCTCGGTGCCGTTCCAGCGATACACCACGATATCGCCGGCCTTGGGTGCGCCGGGGCGCAAGTCGGACACGATGTAATCACCGATCGACAGCGTAGGAATCATCGAGCCCGAGGGTATGTAATAGTTTTTGAAACCCAGTAGCGGCGCGCGAAACGCGTCAAATATCAGCAAGGTGATCGCGATCAGCACGCCGACGTACAGTACATGGAAACGCTTGCGTGGCACGCCCGGTGGGCCGTCGTAACGGCGGGCCAGCACCGCGGAGGCAATCGCGGAGGCCAGCTTAACGAGGATGATGAACGCCAAGAGCACGT
The DNA here is from genome assembly GCF_022648765.1 of Pseudomonas sp. ArH3a. Lineage (NCBI taxonomy): Bacteria > Pseudomonadati > Pseudomonadota > Gammaproteobacteria > Pseudomonadales > Pseudomonadaceae > Pseudomonas > Pseudomonas sp. ArH3a. Next base: position 462,051 of record NZ_CP080330.1, on the reverse strand, counting down.
AGAGCCCGACAGGCGTGGCGGCCAACCCGGTGACCCCCAGCAACACCACGCCGACATACAGCAACGCCGCAACCCGAATGCCCCATTTGATGCGGCCGACATACACCAACCCCCAGCCGACGACCAGGCAGGACATCAGGAAGGCGAGAAGGGAGAACTTGCTGGATTTCATTGATCATCCTTGATGACAGGATTCATTCCGTGAGCTTTTTACGCGGCAGGTTACTGACGTGTGGGCTTATTTGAGTTCTTTCACCAGATACCCACTGGAGATCTGCGTGATACCCCTGAGCGCGCGGCGCAATGCCTCAGGGTCGGTGCAATACGTGAGCGGCCGAGCCTGGAGCCCGACCGCCTCAAGCGTTTTTAACTCACTTGCTTTCTTTTGCCACGGTGCCCAAGGACGCATCCTTGACCAGATAACGGCCTTCCACATCGCTCAGCACTTTGAGGCTGTTGCGCGCCACGGCGAAGCCCATTTCGACTTCCTGCTTGAGGTAAACCACCTCACCGGCCTTGACGTTGATCGGCATGTCGGCCCAGTTTTCAGCTTTGGAGCTGATCACGTGCTGGCCCGGCGTCACGAAGAAATAAATGTACTGGTTGCCGCGGTTGTAACCCATCTCCGAGTCGGCTTCCTTGTCATCCAGGAACACGTTGAACCGCACCATCATCCCCACGTTGCTTGGGCGTACCACGTACACCAGGCCTTTGTCGGCGACAGCAGCCTTGGGCAGCGAGTAGTTCGCCACGTCCGCCTGCATTTTCTCTACCGACGGTGTCGAGGAGCAGCCAAACAGCGTGGCCAGGGACATTACAACAGCAGCTTTGCAGAACAGCTTGATCATGTACTTCTTCCTTGTGGTGTAACGGTAGAGCGGGTTGATGCGACGGCGATTGACCGACGCGGGTGCTTTGATGCGTTTAATCATCGCCAGTGTGTCGGCCATGGGGCTGAAGACATGAGGCAATGAACGTGGGCCAGTACTTTGATGCCTTGCGTGGGTTTGGGCGTGGGGCTTATAGTCCGGCCCGTCGCCCAAATGGCGATCAGGTTTGGCGACCTGACAACAGAGTGCAAAAGCAACCCGCTTCTATGCAGGTGTTTTTGCACCCGCAAAGCTGTGCATGTTATGGCGGCTGTGCGCGGGAGACCTTCGGGTCTGCCGGTTTTCTCTGTTGCCGGTTCGCCAACCTGCGTACAGCTGCCACCCTTTCGTTTGGCGACGAATGAGTGGTGGCTTAATCCACTAACAGAGAACTGAAAATGAACCAATACATGCCCCTTACGGGCCACGACAGCACCGTCCCCGCTCTGCTCATCGACACCTGTGCGCCCCTCGACGTCCTCCACGACGCCGCCGTGTACCGGATTCGAGCCGTCACCCAACTGCTGGAAAACCTGGCCTTCCGAGAACAGCTCAGCAGCGATGCTGTGGTGCTTCAAGACTTCGCCCAATTGCTGGCTATTCCGCTGCGCGATGGGTGTGATTTGCTTGATGTCATCGTTCGCAGGCTCCATGCCGATCCATCCTGAGTAAAAGCCGGGCGGCCTTAGCGTCGCCCGCTTTATGCGTAGGCCTACTTATTTCCCCACAGCTACTATTTTTTACGGCTGCACCTCATGTTCTCGGGTCACCGACCGCCACGTCACCAACCCATCCAAACCGTGTTCAGACTTCAGGAATTTGAGTACGTTTTGCGCCTCGGCCTTTTCCTCAAACGGCCCTGCGTAAAGGTGTGGCGGCTCATCAAGCACGGTCGGTATATCGATGAGCGCCATCTGTGCCGCCATGCGTTCAAATGCCTCATCCGTATCGGCGGTCATGCGTGCGACCCAACCGCTGCGATCTCTCAGGGCAATCGGCTCCACGTCGGCGCCGCAGTGCTTACAGCGAGATGCCGCCGCTTGGATCGGTTGGTTGCAGGCGGGGCAAGGGCGCAGGTCCGGGTGCACCAAGGCGTCAACACCGGTCTTTGCCAACCGGGGCATTAACAACACGGCTACCAAGGCGACGCCGGGAAGGAAGAGTGAGATTGCAAACCACCGGGGCCCTGAGCGCCCGCGTGTGCTTGCAACGTAAGCCGTGACGGCGGTGATAATGAGCCAGAAGGGGAGTGAGATGCCCATTGAACTTCCTTGTTTTAATAGTGGAGTGGTGCGCACGTTGAACGAGCAGATAATAGGAAAAAATCAGGCCTCTTCATTTTAGCGACAGAGGGCTAAAAAGTTAACCTACGCTCGCTCATTTCAACGCCTATAAAAATGCACCTCCCGGCTGTTAACCTTACTTCCGCTTTCGTCTAACGTGAGTTCTCCACGCCTCCTTCTTTATCACGAGCCAATCCAGAAAGTGCGTTCTTATACTCAACATTAAAACGCCTTGAAGACAACACATAATAAGCAGCCAAACTTACTCGACTGCGAGCACTCTCTTTATTTTTATGGAGAATACCTAAAATAACTTTAGCCCGCAGACGGTAAACAAACAGTCCTAACACATAGTATTTAATCTCATTACTGCCTCCATTGACCAGCAGCCGAGACAACAACGCCGCCTGCTGCACAGGAGCTAAATGCGTTCGGCGCGCTACCGCGGCCGCTAGCCGAACATTTGCCGCCCCCAATACCTCGACGACTTTTAATTTGTCACTTTCTGACACCTGACGCACTAAATGGCACAGTTCATTTTCAACTGACGAAACTCGCCACACTAGCAAACTACGGACAAGCTCATCGACTCTCTTTCTTTCAGCCTCGGACCTCATATACAACTCTCACTCAACGGGTACGAACTTATCTTGAGGCAAGTCAACTCTCTTGGCGGCCGTTTCGGGCGGCTGATAATGGCCTGACATGTTATCCCAACTCTTCAATCCGCCCTTCTGAGAAAATTGAACCTGCCCAGCGAAATCGACATCTGCACCTCTCGACAAGGCGACGTGACCCGACACATTACTATCATTTTTTTGTACCGCCACATAGATTTTTCCATCCGACTGAATAAAATCATATTGCCCTTTGGGCGTTCTGAGTTCTCCGCTAGGCAGGCGATACTTAAAACCTCCCGAATCGGTTTTGATCAATTCATAGCGCGGACCAGGAACTATCGGATCATCAGGAAACATGTTTTTAAACTTAGCCGTTTCCGTGCTTTTTGCGAGCTGCTGATCAAGTACCGTGTTTGGAACCTTATCCGTTAAATCAGCGCCTTTCGGATTGTCTGCAATGCGTTTCAGAGCTTCCTTCTCGGCGTTGACTAATGCCTCTGCTTTTTTTGCATCTTGCTGGTCAAGTACCGTATTAGGAGCTTTATCTGTTAAATCAGGTCCCTTAGGATTGCTCCCAATGCGTTCCAAAGCAGCCTTTTCGGTGTTAACCAATGCTTCCGCTTCTTTTGCATCGCGATGTCCAGCAGAAAGCACTCCATAGTCTGGCGTGGAGGCTTCAGCCACTTCACGGCTAGCTTTAAACTCAAGTAGACGTTCCTTCAACGTTATCTTTTCGGCACTCGCCAGTATTTCTCGCGCTGCCAGCTCTTTCACTGCAACTGGGAAGCTGGCTTCTACCGGTCGACCTTTGAACAATAACGCTGACAGAATTTCTAAATCTATATTTCCGTTAGCCTTATCGCCAGAATGGAGGTGGTCTCGCAACGTCGCCCACTGCTCCGAAGAAAGATCCGCATCACTGTTGGCGGCGCTAATTTCTCGCAATTTTTTGGTAGCAACTACTTCACCATATTGCTCGACCCATTTATCAGGAACGATACTCGCCCCGCCCTCAGCATTTTTATAGGTCGTTTCGCTGGAAGAGTTAAACAGAAGCGAATCTGCGTATTGCTTTGGCGTCGCGCCAAATGCATAGACTTTCTCTCCATTGGCCACGATGGGTGAACCATCTGTCCACGTGAGTAAGACCTTTTCGTTCTGTATTTGAGTAATCACTTTTTGAGCGGTACTCAGGTCCTCTAGCAGACGCTGACCGGTCGGGCTGTTTGGATTATATTTGTCCAACGCATCACTCAGCTGCCCAGACGATTGCTTGTCAACTTCGCCTGCGGCCACATAGGTGAGCAAATCCCCCCAGGCGAGTCCGGACTGACTTTCCCCAGAACCGTTAAGTTTTTTAGCCTCTTCATCAAGACGTTTTCGCTCAAGAGCGTGAAGCTTCCGGTTGTACGATTGTGCATTCCCAGCGATCTCAGAGCCCATGGCTACATCGCCATTAACACTGGCCGCAGCGAGTAGACCCACCAGCTTGGACGCCGCATTGACCAGTCGATCGTGCTCAGCTGGATCACTGCTACTGAGCAGAGGCGACTTATCCAGCGCCACAATAAGCGCCTCATTAGCACCCGCGGCCATCGCCCCCGTTTTGAAGTCGCCGCCCATTGCTTCCGAAAGCAACCCACCCACAACGGCGTGCAGTGCTGTTTTACTCAGGCCACTGTCTTGCAGTTTGAAAGCGTTGCCAAAATCACCAACGCCTGTGAACGCGGTCGCCTGCAGTACATCGAAAAGGCTGCCTTTCATGGCGTCCTTGAAGCTGCCTTGCCCAAGCGCTTCAGAAAGCGTGCCGCGCACGGCTCCGCCCGCCAATTGGATCGTTCCGAAACGCCCAATAGCGGCCGGGTCGTTCCAGTGAGGCACTACGCTGGGACCGCTCACTTTGTTGGTAACAGGGTCGCTTTGCGCGCCGAACCAATTGCCACTGGCGTAATTCACGAAGCCTGCTGAGGCGCCAGCGATCAGCGCCTGTTTCATGCTGTCGCTGCTAAAGGTTTCCTTGAACGCCGCCCCGAGGTTGCCCTTGTTATTGATCGTGCTGACCGCGCCCGTGCTCGCCAAAGAGGTCAAGGAGGCAGTCGCAATGATGTTGCCGAGGCCGGCGGACGTTGCGCCGACTACGGCACCCGATGCCGAAACAGTTCCGGCTGTCGCCGCAGCCATGGTCGAGCCGGCACCCACAGCACTGCCAGCTGATGCGGCAAGTGCACTCGCAGCGCCTGCGGTCAGTACGGTGACAACAATGATGATCGCCAGCATTGCACCCTGGCCGAGGCTGGAATGACTGTATTTGAAGGAATCGTGCAGTTCCTTCACATGCCGCCAATCAACATCCCCACGCTTCTCGGCTTCTTTCAACCAAGCCAACTGAGGATCTGCTTTCACCATCACATCAATCGTCTGGCTGACTGTGTTCTGATCGATCTGCTTGATATCAATCTTCAGGCCATCAACTGCTTTGATCGCCAGTTGCCCCTGCGCCATCAACTCACTCTGGCGCAGCGTCTCGTCGGTATTGCCCTTACCCTTGGCGCTGGTCCACGCCAGGTCGCTCTTACTCTTCTCGTGGCTCTCTTGATGCAGGTCCTTGACCGCTTCAAACGTCACCGCGCCGCCGCTGGCAATCGTCAGATCGTTGCCACTGCTGAGCTTGGCGCGCTGATACAGCTGGTCGCCGCCACTGGCCAATGTCAGGTCACCGCCGGTCTTGATCTCAGTGCCGACGTTGGTGACGCGGGTGACTTCATCGCGCTTGGTTTTCTTCGCGCCCCACCCACCGTTCTCCTTCATGTCATACAACGTATGCGTGCTGTTCTGCGCCGCCAGCAGGTTCAACTTATCGCCGCTGTACAGATACGCTTCATTGCCCGCACTGATCTTGCTCGCCACCAGCGTCGTATCGCGCCCGGCCTGGCTGGTAAAGTCGCCGCCCGCCGTCAACACGCTGGCCACTTGCGTGGTCTGCTCGTCCGCCGTCTTGATGCGTTTTTTGCCGTGTTTTTCTTTGCCCTCGACGTTGTGCATGTCGCTGACGGAGGCGACGTTGAAGTCGCGCCCAGCCTGGATATTCAGGTCTTTGCCGGCAGTGGCATCGCTGCCGATGATGTTGACGTCTTGCCCGGCTTGCATGTTGAGGTTGCCGCCTGCCGTGACGGTAGCGGCGAGGTTTTTGACGTCGGTGGTGATGCTGGATTTGTGCCCGCCGTTGCTGAATTCATGTTTCACGCTGGTATCGCTGGCGGCGACGAGGTTGAGGTCGCGGCCAGCAGCGAGGGTGGCGTCGTTACCGGCGACCAGTGCGCCGCGGTTGGTGAGGTCGCGCCCGGCATCGATGGCCAGGTTGCCACGCGCGGTGATAGTGCTCGCGCTGGCATCGGTGAGGGTGCGCATGCCGGCGCCGTCACGTACTTGAATCGCGGTGTTGTCGTTGGTGATGTCGCCTTTGATGGCAGCAAGGCTGACTTGGCTGCCACGAATTTCGCCGCCCATGGCGTTGCGGATGCTGTCTTGGGCCAGCAGACTCAGGTTGTTGCCGGCTTCGATCAGGCCGCCGTTGTAGATGCTGCCACTGCTGACGGCGGAGAGGTTGTTGCTGGCGCGCAGGGTGCCGACGTTAACCAGGTCGCCACCGGTGACGAGGTTGAGGTCGCGACCCTGGATCAGGCTGTTGCCACGCACGTTGCGCGATTCGGCCTGTGCCAGGTAGAGCACCGGCACGAGCACGGTTTGGCCGTCGACCACGCGGTTTTCCATCCACACGATGTCGTGGGTCAGGGCGCCGACTTGCTGGCCGGTGAGTGTCACGCCGACGCTCAGGCGCAGCGCGTCTTTGCTGGCTAAGGCGTTGTCCATCAGGTAGCGGAACTGGTCGGCGTCGCTGAGCAGGCCGCCCGCCAGGAAGCGCTGGCCGGTTTGTGCGAGTACCGCGTCGCGAATCAGGCGGGTCTCGTATTGGCCATCGCCGAGGCGGCGCCAGGCGTTGTCGGCGGTGTAGCCGAGTTTGCCGAGCATGTAGTCGGAGCTAAAGAAGCCCGATGCGGTGGTGAACTCGGGGTTGGTTTCGATCAGGTAATGGCTGGTGGGGTCGGCGCTTTTGACGAACAGGCCGTAGTCACCCTTGGGCAGTTGGAAATACGGCGAGGTGGTGGGGTCGACCGGGGCGAACGGCGTGCCGGTGTAGTCCACGGGTACGAAGCCGCCGCCCGGCGCGAGGGTCACCACGGGCAGCACGGAGCCTGGCGCTTGGGCGCTGGCATCGTTGGCGTGCTTGCTGAGGCTGATATTGATGCCACCGACGGGGATGCCGGTCTGGTCGTCGCCGAGGGTGCCGGTCAGTTGTGCTTTTTGGTTTTCAAGCAGCGTGCCGTTCTGCACGTTGTTGGCGACTTTGGACAGGTCGACGGTGCCACCTGCCTGCAATGTGGCGTTGTAGGCATTGCCGTCGTTGGCGGTCCAGGTGGTGACGTTGCTCATCTCCACAAATCGCTCATCGCTGGAGCGTGCCTTGAGCGCTTCGAACTTCGCCAGGTCAAAACCGCCCGCTGCGACGGCAGCGTTGTAGGCCGGAATCTCGGTGAACTGCACCAGGTCCCAGTAATCCTTGTCGATCTTCATGCGGTTGCCGATGACGATATGGTTCTGCCCGGTACGGGTGCCTGCGCCTTGGTTGAGCAGGTCGTTGGCGATAATGCTCAGGTTGCGGTTGGCGGCCATCAGGCTGTAGCGGTTCTGTACGTTATCGCCCTGGATCAACAGGTCGGCCCCGGCTACAAGGCGTGCGGCGGCCGAGTCTTTGATCGCCGATTCAACGTAGGTTTGGTCGATAAAAGTCTGGCCGCGCTTGAACCAATCATGCCCCTTGCAATGCTGGATGCACTGCCACACCACGCTGCCGCTGGTCAGGGTTTTACCCAGTTCGAATTCAGCCTTGGCGTTTTCGACGAACGCGGCGCTGATGCCGATGTTGCCCTCACTTTCGACAGTGCCCGACAGGTTGCTGAATACCACCGCACGCCCGCCATCCGCGCCCGCAAACGTGAGGTTGCCTTTGCTGTAGACGTCGCCGTAGCTGTTGGCGAAACCATTGGCGCGCAGCGTCAGGTCGCCACCGCTGAACAGCAGCGAATCGGCGCCGTTGGTGATGCCGTTGACGGCAGTGAGGTTCACCGCGCCTTGGGCGCCCATCGTGCCACGGTTGCCGATTTGTGCCGCCGCGATGTCCAGCTGCTGACGCGCAGTAAGGAAACCGAGGTTGTCGAGGGTGCCGCTCAGTTTGAGCTGGGTGTTGTTGCCCGCCAAGCGCCCGCCATTCTGGCTGAGGTTGTTAGCCGTCACGCTGAGGTTTTGCTGGGTCGCAATGCGGCCGCTGTTGTTCAGGTCGCCGCTGAGCGTGATGCTCACGTTGCCGTCGCTGAGCAGTTCGCCGCCGTTGTTCAGGCTGGCCACGTCGAGGGTCAAGCCCTTGCTGCTGGCCATGCGGTCGCCGGCCTTAAGGTTCAGGCCTTGGCTGCTTTTGTAGGTGAGGGCTTCGTTGAGTTGCACGCGGCCCAGGCCATCGACGTTGCCAAACGCCCAGTCAGCCGTGCCCAGGCCATTGATGCTGCCCTGGCTGCCGGTGAGGCTGGCGGTGTTGATGCGGAACAGGCCGGTGCCCGCGTGTTGCAACTGGCCGCCTTGGTTGTTCAGTTGCGTGGCGTCGAGGCTGAACGCCGCGCTGCCGAATTCGAGGGTGCCGTTCTGGTTGTTGAGGCTGTTACTGAGGTTAAGGCTGCTGCTGGCGCCGCCCAGCGCGCGCAGTTGCCCGCCTGCGCTGTTGTCGAGGTTGCCGCCGTTGAGGGTCAGGCCCTGGTTGGCTTCGATCAGGCCGCCTCGGTTGGTGAGCGTGTCGCGTGAGGCCAGGTTGAGCTGGTTGCCGCTGATCTGGCCTTGGGCGCTGTTGTCGAGCGTGGCACCGCTGATCGTCACCTGTTCTTTACCGAACAATTTGCCGCCACGGTTGGCCAAGGCTTCGACGGTCAATTGCAGGTTGCCGAGCAGGCTGGCCATCAAGCCGCCGCTGCTGTTATCGACCGTGTTGGCAGTGACGGTCAGGGTGTCGCCTTGCACGGTGCCGCCGAGGTTATCCAGGCTGGCGGTGTCGAGCTGAGTGTGGGCGCCGCCGCTGAGGATCAAGCCTTTGCGGTTGCTCACGTCCTGGCCGCTGTAGCTCAGGCCTTGGTTGCCGGCAAGCAGTTGGCCGGCGTCGTTGTTCAGGTGCTGCGCGGCGATGTCGAGGCGCTTGCCGCGCAAGGTGCCGCCGCTGTTGTTCAGCGTAGTGAGGGCCTTGACCAGCACGCTGCGCTCGCCCGCGTCGATCACGCCGCCAGCATTGGTCAGCAGGTTGCTGACGTTGAGGGTTACGTCGCCGTCGTTGCTGACCAGCGAGCCTGTGTTGCTGTTGTTGAGGTGCTGCGCGGTGACGTCAACCGACGTGCCGATCAGGATGCCGGCGCTGTTGTCCAGGCGCTCGCCTTGCAGCTGCAACAGGCCTTCGCTTTGAATGCGGCCTTGGGCGTTGAGCAATTGGCCCGGGCCTTTGAGCAGCAGGCTCACACCCGGCGCGCCACCGGCCAGCAGGCCGGCGTTGCGGTTGTCCAGGCCCGAGGCGCGCACGTCGAGGTGGTCACCCACCACGCGCCCGGCGCGGTTGTCGATGTCGCCGCCGCTTACGTCGAGCAGCAGTTGCTTGCCGACGATCACGCCGCTCTGGTTATCCAGGTTCGCCGCATGCAGCTCGACATCGCCCTGCCCCGCCTGCAAGCGGCCCTGGGCGTTGTTGAGCTGTTGCGCGGTGGCGAGGGTCAACTTGCCGGTGTTGGCGCTCAGCACGCCGTTGGCGTTGCTGCTGAGGCTGCCGGTGTTGAGGTTCAGATCGGTGCTGGCCTGGGCGAACCCCTGGCTGTTGTTGAAGGCATTGGCGACGGTGAGGTTCAGCGCGCCGTTGTCAGCCTGGATCAAGCCCTTGAGGCTGTTGTCGAGGTCGCCGGCATTCACGGTGAGGGCACTGGCCACCAGCACACCGTTCTGGTTGTTCAGGCTGCCCGCGTTGACGGTCAGGTTGTTGGCGATGACTTGCCCGCCGCTGTTATTGAGCGCGGCACTGGTCAGCACCAGGCTGCCGCCAGCCATTTCGATGCGGCCTTGGCGGTTGTCCAGGGCGGCGCTGTCGAGGGTCGCGGCCTGGCCTTCACCGAAGCGAATCAGCCCGCCAAGGTTGGCGATGGCCGGCGCGCTGAGCGCCAGGTTTTGCTCGCCGTACACGCGCGCGGTGGCGCCTTGGTTGGTCAGCTTGGCGGTGCTGACGCTGACGGTTTTGGCCTGGATGATCGCGCCCTGGTTGGTCAGCGTTTGCGCGGCGCTGATCGCCAAGGCGCGGCTGGCCAGCAGATTGCCGCTGGTGTTGACGGTCTGCGCGTTCACCACCAGGTCGCCAGTGGCGTTGCGGCTGTTGTCCGCTGCCACACCGGCTTCGATGATACCGGGGTTGGTGACGGTGGTCGCGTTGAGTTCGATGCGTTGGCCGGCAGCCACGCTCTGCTGGTTGACCAAGCCTTGGGCGCTGGTGATCTGCACGTTGCCGGTGGCGTAGACCTTGTCGGTAAGGTTGACGTTCTGCGCGGTGACTTTGACGTTACCGGTGGCCGACGTCTGCGCCATGCTCAAGTGGCCGTTGGCATCCAGCTGGATATCGCCGCCGCTGGCGGCCAGTGTGCCGTCGAGTTTCACGCCCACACCGGCTTCGGTGCCGACCAGTTTGATCGCACCGGCGTACATGCCGCCCAGCGCCGAGGAATCGATGGCCAATTCTGGTTTGGCGCTGCCGTCGTCAGCGCGCGCGGTGGTTTTCAGGCTTTGGGCATCGACGTCGTTACGCCCGGCGATCACGGTCAATTCACGCGCGTTGATCTGCGCATTGATCTTGGCCGAGCGGGTGATGATTTCGAAACGGTCGACGTTACTGGCGTTGAGGCCCTGGCCGTCGATGGTCACGGCGCCGCCGTCGACCTGATAACGCTGCAACTGGCCGCTCGCGTCGAGCACCGGCTTGCCGGTGGTCAGGGTCACGTTGGGGGTGTTGATAAAACCGCAACCGCTGCACGTGATGCCGTAAGGGTTGGCGACGATGACCTTGGCCGACTGCCCCGCCACTTCGGTGTAACCGCGCAACTGGCTTGGGCTGCCGCCGTTGACTTCGTTGAGGATAACGCTGGCCGCGCCCCCCTTGAGGTTCGGGTTGCCGACGATGTAGCCGCCCAGCTGGGTGTTGGTGACCGCGCCCGTGGCATTGTTGAGGATCACGCCGTTGGGGCCGACGTTGTAGTCCTTGAATTGGTTATGCGACAAGCCACTGCCATTGGGCGTGGCGATGTTCACCACGGGCACGCCATTGCCGGCTTGGCCAACAGTGGTGCCCGGCGCGCTGACCACAATGCCTTCGGCCTGGGCCAGCAGCGGCTGCCAGAACAGCGCGTTGGCCAGGATCAGCACCAAGCCGCGCTTGGGCAAGCCGAAGAACGAATCTCGCGGCTTCAGCGCAGCAGAAGGTTGGCGGGCCAGGAAGGCAAAGTGGCGAACATCCATTGTCATAGTCTCGATGTAACGGGGCGTTGAATTACAGGAAGAAATCCATGCGGAAGTAGATCGGCGCTTCGCGCTCGCTCATCACTGCCGGGCGTTCCAAAGAGTGCGCAAAGGTCACGCTGGTGCTGACGTATTTGCCACGGGCGAACAGCTCCAACGAGTTGCTGGAGACCCGGCCGTGCACTTCGCCGTTGTAGCGGCCGTTGCTGATCACGCCTTGGTCGTAGCCGACGCTGGCGCCGTACTCGGCAAAGGCTGGGCGCATCCAATCCCAGGTCACCGGGCGGGCCCAGCGCACGTCGTTGCGCCAGTAACCGCCGCTGTCGCCGTTGAGTTGCTGGTCTTTGAAACCGCGCACCGAGGCCGAGCCACCCAGGCTCATGCGCTGGGGGCTGAACAAGATGTCTTCGCTGTGTTGGCCGGTGGCCAGGCTGGAAAAGCTGAACGACTCGCCCCACAACGTGAACGGCTGCAGGTAGCTGACGGTGGCGGTGTATTTGCGATAGCGCGCACTGGGCTGGCGATTGCCGTACGCGTCGCGCTCGTCGTTGGCTTGAGCATCGAAGGCACCGATGCCGTTTTGCATGCCCAAGTCGAGGTTGACGAACGCATTGCCGATACGCCGGCCATGGTTGATGCCCAGTTGCAGTTCGCTGAGGCGGTTGCTGCTGGTCTCGAGGTGAGCCTCATTGATGTAGTTGTTGGTGCGCAGGTGCGCCAGGCCAACGTTGAGCGAGGTCTTGCTCACGTCGTCACGATGGATCACCCGCTCGGCGCGAAACTGGTGGTTCTGGTTGTCGCCCGACTGTTTGAACTTGAAGGTGTTGGTGTAACCCAGGGCGCGGTAATCGCTCTCGCTGTAGGTGTAACTGAAGTTCCACCAGCCCCACGGCACGTTGTAGTAGAGCATGGTGTTTTTCGAGGTTTTCTGGTGGTCGCTGACGGCATCGTGGCCGCCGCGCAGTACCAGTTGGTCAGCCAGGCCGAGCGGGCTGTCCCACTCAAGGCCAGCGCCCCACTGCTGTTCGCCGGTGCTTTTCTGGCCGTCGTTGTTACGCGACAGGCTGGCGCGCCAGGGCTTTTGCGCGGTGTTCTTGACCACCACGTCGCTGCCGCCGATCTGGCGGCCGGGGGTCAGTTCCATTTGCGCCTGCTTGGAGGGCAAGCGATTCAGTTGGTCCACCAGTTGCTCGACTTCGCGCAGGTTCAGCGCCTCGCCGACCTTGCCGGGAAAGGCCATGGCCAGTTCGCGGTCGGTCACCGTGCTGCCTTCGGCGCTTTTCAAGGCTTCGAGTTTGCCTTCGACCACCAGCACTTGCAGATGGCCGCTGGAGAGGTCTTGTTGCGGCAGGTAGGCGCGGCTGGTGACGCGGCCTTTGGTGATGTAGTAGTCGGTGATGACCTTAAGCAACTCATTGAGCTGCGAGACGCCCAGGCACTCGCCGATGTAGGGCTTGAGCAGGCGCTCGCGGTCTGCGGCGGCCAGGCTGTCGGCGCCCTTGAGTTCGATGTCTTTGATCGGGAAGCAGCGCGTGTCCGCCGGCAAGGCCGGGGCCTGGGGCTTGGCTTCTTTGCCGGGCAGGTCCTGCAGTTCTTGCAGGCGCCGTTGCTGCTCTTCGAGCAAGCGGTTTTGCCGGTCACGGATCAGGTCTTGATCCCCAGGTGTGGGGGCGGCCATGGCAGTGTTCAGGCTCAAGTAAGCGAGCAGAAAAGTGCACAGCAAGTACCGAGTCCGTGGCAATAACGAAGACATGTTCGATCCATCGAAAATCAAGGGGCGGCAAACTAACATCGAACTTGCGCTTATCCAAGAAACTGGATTAGTTGCACATTCGTACTAGTTACACCTGCAAACCATTGATAGATAACAATAAATAATTATCAAAAAAGAGTTACAGCCTGTTGCTGGAAGTTTTATTCCGACAAGCGGCTACTGTTTTGATAGCGTTTCGAACAAGTACTGATGAAATGCCATTAGTTAGCCATCAAGTTCTTGTCGAGATAGATTAGTACCGAGGAATACAGAAAAGTTCGCGGTGGTTTTGTGAATTGGATCCCATTTATCGGATTAGTCTGGCGCAGGGCTTGTTGTGGCGAGCGGGCTTGCCCCGCGTTGGGTGGCGAAGCCGCCCCTATCAGAACCTCTGCGGTGTGTCAGGCAAGAACGTGTCATAAGGTTTGGGGCTGCTGCGCAGCCCAACGCGGGGCAAGCCCGCTCGCCACAACACCCCCTCAGCCGGCGCCTTTGTCTTTTTCCATCCCCGGCACCAACGTCAGCGCCGGGCGCTCGACGTCTCGGGACACGTGCGACTTCACGTCTTCCACACCGCCGTCTTCGTCGTTGTGGATCACCAGTACACCCGGCTTGCGGAACTGCTCCAGGTGGCCGTCGCCGAGGTTGAAACTCTCACTCATTTGCTTGTCGCTGAGGGCATTGGCCTCGGCGCGGCGTTGGGCGAACTTGCGGCCCCGGCGTTGCTGATAACGCGCCCAGCTGATGAGGATCACCGCATTGAACAGGGCAATCCACAGGTAGATCTGCAAGGTGTTGAGCGCCGCAAAAATTGGCGCTTCAATGCGTGGGCCGCCGTGGGTTTCCAGCATCGCGGTCATCCCACGCGCCAACAGCCAAATCAGCCCAGCCCAGGCCAGCAGGGTCAGCAGCACATCGATGACCCACATCACTGAGTTTTGGCGAGTTCTGACCAGTTTCATGGTCACGCCTCCTCTTCACTAGGTTTAATACCACGGTCCGGGCTGACCCAGCGCGCGCGTTTCTGGTGCTGGTTGAAGAGCACCTTAGGAAAGCTGACCAAGGTGGTGAACAAGCTGACCAGCCAGAACACCATTGGGTACCACACGGTCCAGAACAGGGTTTTCCACAGGCCTTTCTCGTAGCGCCGGTCGATCAGGATGCTCACCGCAAACTGCAGCAGGCACACCATCGCCAACACCAGCCCGGTAAACGCCGGTGGCATCAGCGAATCCACAGCAATCGCCTGTGGCAGCACCACGAATTTACCCACGCCCCAGAAGATCACCGACAGCAGGAAGGTGAAGGCCCAACCGGTGGACAGGCAGTATTCGAACAGCAGCGGCCACAGGTAGCGGTGGCGCCATTGCCAGATGCCACGAATGTTTTTGAACAGCACCTCGGCGCCGCCCTGGGCCCAGCGCAGGCGTTGTTTCCACAGGCCGCCGACGGTTTCGGGCATGAGGATCCAACACAAGGCGCGGGGTTCGTAGAAGATCGCCCAGTGATCGAGTTGCAGCTTCCAACTGACATCGATGTCCTCGGTGATCATGTCGGTGCTCCAGTAGTCGATGCGGTCCAGCGCCTTCTTGCGAAACGCCACCACCACACCCGACACCGTGAAGATCCGACCGAACACCCGCTGGGTCCGCTTGATCAAGCCGATGATCGAGGAGAACTCGCCCACCTGCACCCGACCGATCAGCGTCGAACGCGTGCGAATGCGTGGGTTGCCGGTCACGGCGCCCAGGCGCGGGTTATCCAGCATCGGCGCCACCAAGTAGGCCGCCGCGTTTTTATCGAGCAAAGCATCGCCGTCAATGCACACCAGGTATTCACTGCGCGCGGCCACGGCGCCCATGCGCAAGGCCACGGCTTTGCCCTGGTTCTGCGCCAGGTGCAGCACGCGCAGGCGTGGGTGTTCCAATGCCAGCGCATCGAGGACCGCCGCGGTGTTGTCTTTGGAGCCATCGTTGACGGCGATCACTTCGATGTTCGGGTACAACTGGCCCAGCGCCGCGTGAATCGTTTCGGCGGCGTTATCGCCCTCGTTGTAACAAGGAATGATGATCGAGATCAGCGGGTTACCGGCCAGGGTCGGCGCGGGGGTGTCTTCTTTCCAGGGCCAGTGACGCTCCCAGTGCAACCAGAAGTACAGCCCGCCGGCGATCCACAGCGCCGACATGAAGAGCGGGTAGAAAAACACGAAGTCCATCAGGAACTGCCCGGTGACCAAAAAGATCAGGCCAAGGGGCACACCCAACACCAATGCCAGCACGAATAAAGCCAGGAGTCTGTCGAACATGGTCAAGGGTTCCATTGGTTGGACAGGGCCGGACGGACTGTCTTCAAGTCCGGCGAGTTTTCCAGGAAGTTGTCCGGGTAGTAGCCAAAACTCTTGACTCCCTGGCGCTTGAGCACACCCATCCATTCGGCCATTTGCGCACCGCTGAGGTCCGGGGCGGCGGGGGTACGCCAGTCCTTGGCTTGCAACTCGAAAACGGTTTTGTCCAATGCGCCGGGGCGCGCCTTGACCGTGGCGACCAACTTTTCCAACCAGGCGTTGGACGTTTTCAGTTCCTGCCCTTCCATCAGCGGCATCGCCATCGGCGCGGTCCAGTCGTAGGCCTGAAGGAAATCATCGAGGTTCTGTGCGAACCAGGCTTCGCTGGCCGGGTTGAGCATTGGCTCGGCGAAGATATTGCGCGCGGTCAATATCTGCGGGCCACCGATGGCGCGGACCTTGGCGGTCAGCTCATGGGTGAAGTCGATCAAGTAGCGGCTCTTGAAGCGCGTCCAGCGTTGCATCACCGCCGGGTCAGCGCGCAGTGCAGCGATGCTGTCCGGCAAGCCGTTGGCGGCATAGGCCTTGAGCGCGGCGGGGCTGGCGTCTTCGAAGTCGGAGAGCACCGCATCGTCGTGGTACAGCACACCGTCGATGGCACTGTTGCGCACCAGGTCTTCGTAGATCTCGCCAATGATCTTGCGTACCTGCGGATCAAACGGCGACAAGCGCTTGTATTGATCCGGGTCGATGCCAACCTTGCCGGTTTCCGGGTCCCAGCGGGTCACACGTGGCAGCTTGGGATCGAGGGCGAAACTGAGCACGGGCATCCACGCATACACACTGGCATGGGCACGAGTATGCAACTGCCAGGAAACGCGGTTGAACAGGTCGGCGCGCACCGGCAAGTGACGGTTGGGGAAGTACAGCGAATGCACCAGGCCGTCACCCTTGGGGTCGGCGAACGCTTGCAGGAACACGGTGCCTGCGCCCATATCCACCACCCGTTGCACCAGTTGGTCGAGGTTACGCGCTTCTTGGGCTGGGTCCGGGTCGTAGACGTTGTCCAGGTCCACGTGCAGCACGCGCAGCGGAGCCTGGGCTTGCACCGCCACCATGCTGTTAGCGAAGTGCTCGCCGTCCGGGTCGGAAGCCACCAGGAAGCGTGGGCTGTTCATCAGGTTGCCAAGGCTGTCGAGGCCGTCTTCCAGGGTCAGGGCCATCTGGTAGCCCTGCTCACCGACGATCGCCAGCGACGTGCCCTTGGCTGCGCCGTATGGCCACACCCATACGCGTGGTGCTTTACCGGTCACGGTGCGGATCTTGTTGGAGATCGCCGCGACATCAGCCCGCATGCGCGCATCGAATTTCGCCTGATCTTCATAACGCCCGGTGGCCGGGTCAAAGCGCAGGCTGGTCGCCGCAGGCTCTAGGTTGCCCTGGGGGTTGGCGAGGATCCCTTTGTGGTTGTTGTCGGTATGCGCGGCGATTTCCACCAGGCCGGACTGGGACACCTCGCGAATCTGTTGCCAGGTGAGGAATTCCCCACGTGGGCGCGGCGAGCCGGCGAAGTCCACTGGTTGATTGAGCGGCGTATCGATCCAATACCCCACCGGCGCCAGCAAGGCCGGCCAGTGATAGGCGCGCAGAATCGGCATGACGCGGGTGTAGAAGCTGGAGTAGCCGTCATCGAAGCTGAGCATGATGGCTTTGGGCGGCAACTCGGGGCCGCCACGACGCGCGGCCAGAATCTGGTCGACGCTAACGGCCTGGTAGCCATTCTCGCGCAGCCAGGCCAGTTGCTCGATCAAACGTTCGGTACGCACTGCCACCACCGCCTGGTCGGGGTCGCGATCCTCGACGTCATGGTAGGCAATGCCCAGGAAATGGTTTTTCGGCCACGGCGCTTCATTGGCCAGTGTCGGCCGCTCGGCAGGTGGGGTAAATGGCGCGGGTTGTTGAGCGCAGGCACTGGCCAGCACTAAACCCAGGACCAACAAGCAACGGCTGAGGACGGTCATGGTCAGGCTCTTTTAGAAACGGTAAGTGAGGTCGACGAGCAAGCGCAGATCGCGTTCGCGATTACCGTCATAAGGTCGGCTGATCAGGCTCAGGTTGGCGCCCACGTCCAGCACATCGTTCCAGCGAAAGCGCTGGCCATACCCGATCAAACCGACGCCACCGGTGGAGTAATCCCGCTGGCTGTAGGTACCCGCACCGAGTTGGAACTGCTGACTCCACTGGGTCTCGTAGCGGTGATAGAGCACATGGTTGACCGTGACGGTGGGCAACACGCTGAGGTCAGACTTGGGGTTGAAGTACACCGTGTCTTCCTTGGTGTTGCGGCTGGCGCCGACTTCCAGGCCCAGGTCCACTTGCACGCCCGGCGAGCTGTAGATGCCCTCGCGGCCGGTGAGCAAGGCTTCAAGCCGGTTGTTGCCGTCGCTGAAGTGCGACGGGCTCAAGGACAGCTTCCACTCGCGGCTTTCATTCGCGCGCCAGCGGATAAAACCACTGCCACCGTTGGCCGTGACATCAGCGTTCAGTGCCCGTAACGGTGTGGTGGTCAGCAGGTAGCCGAGGCTGCCGCCGTACTGCCAGTTGTCGTTGATGTCGCGGGCAATCGAAACGCTCGCGCCTTGTTTGGAGCCATAACCATAGGAGTGGTTGGAGACTGCGGCTTCGAGGGTCATGTCACGGGTACGCCGCTCCACGCCCACAACTTGCCAGCGATGCTGGCCGCTGCCTTCGCTGAAGTCGGCCGTGGCATACCCGGCACCGGCGAACACCCGCCAGTCTTCGTCGATGGGCGGGGTGTAGATCCGACTTTCAATGCCCCAATCCCGGCTGCCCGCTACCGCACCGACGTCGCCGTTATTGCCGCCGCCGTAGCTTTTACCGGTGTAGGCCTCGACACGCAGTTCGGCCATGTCGTGCACATCCCTTAGGCGGCTCAGGCGCTGCACCTGCCGGCTGTCCGGGTTGCGGGCCAGCACGTCATCGGTCAGCACGTC
Organism: Pseudomonas sp. ArH3a; assembly: GCF_022648765.1. Lineage (NCBI taxonomy): Bacteria > Pseudomonadati > Pseudomonadota > Gammaproteobacteria > Pseudomonadales > Pseudomonadaceae > Pseudomonas > Pseudomonas sp. ArH3a. The sequence goes on along the minus strand of NZ_CP080330.1, from coordinate 443,591 downwards.
CATTTGCCGCCACTCCTGCAGGTCCATGGCGGTGTAGGCTTGGCTCACTTCCAGGCCGATGTCACGCGGGGTCTGGGCTTCGGTTTCCTTGAGTATGCCCTCGGCGCGCCGGGGCAAATCACGGGCGCGGTACATATCAGCCTGGGCCAGGCGTAGGCCGACGTTACCTGGGGCTTTTGCCACCAACGCTTCCAGGCCGGCTTCGCTGCCAGGCAGGTCGCCGCCATAGACGCCGGCCTGGGCCGACAGTTGTTGCGCATCCATCCAGGCATCGTTGGGGTTACCGATGGGCAAGCCCTTGAGTTCGACCCGAGGCTTCTGGCTATTGGCGAGGCCATTGGCGACTTCGCGCGCATCGGCGCCTTTATCGCTTTCCTGTAAGGCGTAGAACAACGCCGTGGTGTCTTCAACCCGGTCATCGGGCTCGGCATCGGCGGCACTCAGCGCCTGGCGATACAGCGGCTCAGCCTTTTCCGGTTGGCGCTGGTCGAGGTAAGACGCCGCCACCCAACGCACGGCGTAAGTGGGCAATTGCACGCCTTCGCCCTTGAGGGTTTCGTAATCACGGACCACATCAGCCGTGCGCGTGCGTGCCTTGAGGGCGCCCAGGCGGTCGATGCGCCAGCGCACCACATCGTCATGGGCGCTGGCATCCGGGGTCCAGCGGGCGAGCAGTTTGTCGTAGTCCTGCAGCGCGCGATCGGCAATGACGTAACGTTCTTTCTCGGTGCGCGTCGCGAACTCGGCCATGCGCACACGCTCGGCGGCGAGGTCACCTTCAAGCCGGCGCTGGGTCACGGCGTCGAGCACGCCCGGGTGCTTGGCCGACAGGCGCAAGGCCGGTTCCGGCAGGCGGGCCCGTTGCAGGGCGATGATGTATTCGCGGATCACGTCAGGTTTGTCGCCAGCGCGAATAAAGGCCTGGTCGAACTCAAACAGCGCGTCGTAGTTCAGGCCCGCGCGGGTCAGCGCATAGCCCAGGGCCATGCGGCGGTTGGGGTCATTCGGTTGCGCCGCCACCAGTGCGCGGGTGCGTTGCACCGCTTCATTGGTTTGGCCGCCGTCGGCCTGGGTCAGGGCCTGGCCCAGTTGCAGGTCGACATTGTTCGGCTCACGCACCAGCGCCTGCTGATACACCGCCAAGGCCTGCGGCCACTGCTTTTGATTGCGGTAGGTACGGGCCACGGTGGCCAGTGCCTGGGTGGTCAGGTTGCGGTTTTTGCCTTGGGCCTCATACACCTTCAGCACTTCGGCGTCTTGCCCGGCCCACCCGGCAATCACAAGGTGATCGCTGATCTGGCCCGGTGTCTGGCGCTCGGCAGGCAGTTGACGTAATTGAGTGAGGGCCGGCGTGAAGTTGCCGTTGCGCGCCTGAATGATCAGGGCATCGTAGGCGGGATCGGCCACGGCAAGGGCGGGCATCAACAATTGACTGCATAAGGCGGCCCCGATGAGCAGTCGCAACCGGCCTGAAGCACTGATGGGTAGGGTTTGCAACATATCGTGAGCTTCCTTACACACGGAAAGCTATAACGATAGGTGGTCCTGAGCTGTTTGCATCAGGGCGCCGGCGTCTAATGACCCGACCAAGCTTTCCTGTAGGAACTATCCCCTAGTGACGTAGGGAAATGCCTAATTCAGAACAATTGTTCAGAATTGTGCGCACAACAGAAAAGCCAATGGGGGAGCAGACTTGCCTGAGCTGATCGGTCAGCGTCGGCCTATACGCCGACTGTTTGACCGCTGCCTCAGGCAACGCTGCTCCCCCACTATTTATTTCTTACTGGTGTAAGAAATCTTACTGCGCGCTGCTGACCGCACCCGCTTTAGCCATCACAAAACCAATGAATTGCTCGACGGTCATCTTCTGGCCGTTGAAGGTCACTTCATTGTTGGCGTAATGCAGCTTGGAGACCACGTCAGTGCCCACCAGGGTTGCCAGTTGAGTGCCGACGGCCATGCCGCTGACCATCTCGGCGGCCATCTGCGATTGCTGCTCGATGGCTTTAGGGTCGGTCACGCCGCCTACCTGCGCTTGCAGGGCAGCCACGTCGCCGATCATTGGCTTGGACAGGGTCAGGTTGGCATCCAACAGCGCGATGACCTGCTTGCCCAGCTCAACCGGCGGCAGCTCCATAGTCGAAGGTTTGGCCAGGTCCAACACCAGGTTGAATTTGCTTTCGCCATGGGTGGTTTTCAGCGACAGGTTTTCCACCGCCACTTGCGGCTTGGCAGCCAGCACTTGGTTGACGTTGGCCTCGGCCAGGGTCTGCTCGGCTTCGGTCAGTTGCAGCTCAGGCACCGGCTGGCCGGCAGCGGCGGCGGCTTGCACCGGCTGCATCTTGTCTTGGTAGAGCTTGGTCAGCACCAGCATCGCCGGAATGTCGACGTTCTTCATGCTCAGGGCCATGGCGGCCGACCCGACAGGCTTACCCTGGTAACCAATCTCGTCGATCTTGTAGTCGACGCGGCCGGCCAGGTTGTTGTCTTTGGCCTCGCTGGTGTCTTTTTGCTCGAAGCCTTTGAGGGTCAGCACGGCTTTCTGCGGGCCGAAGGTGACCTTGGTGTCGGTCAGCTCAACGGTGTTTTGCCCGGTGTAGAAACCGAACGAGGTTTTCTCCAGGTTGCTGGCCACGGTCAGGCCGGACAGTTCAGCTTCGAACGGCGCGCCGTTGGCATCGATCACCGCGACTTTCAGGCTGTTCATATAGCCTTCAGCCTTGACCTTCTGACCTTCGGCGGTGCCGTCGAAGTCCAGGTTGGCGCCCGAGAAGCTGACCGAAGACTTGTCGTCCTTGAGCTCCAGAGGCAGCAGTTCAACGTTGCCGCTGACCGAGCGGGTGTAGCCGATGTTGACCACGCCTTTGAGAGGCGATACGTCTTTGCTGGCGGCGAACCATTTTTCAGTGGTGGCGTTCTTTTCCAGCGCGTAGTGACTGGTGGCCATGACCGGCAGCCATTTCAGCGAGACCAGACGCGAGAACGGCAGCGGGCCGTGTTCGATGTGGTCGACAAACAGCAGCTCTGGGTTCGGGTTATCTTCACCGAATACGCTGCCTTGGCCCTTCAGACGGTAGTGCGCGGTGCTGCTGAACAGGCCACGGTCCAGGGACACCAGCTCCAGGTTCACGCTGCCGTCGACGCCGGCCATGGAGCTCTGTAGTTCTTTGTTGGCGTTCTGGATCGCGGTTTGCAGCACCGGCTCCAGTTGCTTACCGGTGTACCAGGCGCCGCCTGCACTGACGACGCCAACGGCGACAACGAAACCCAAAAGAACAACTGCTGGCTTATTCATGAAGTGACCTGATCAAATCCTGTGAGAAGTGGGCTGTCTTCCTTGAACCCCGAAAGGGTTGGCTCAAGCCCGCCGAAAACGGGGGAAGATTAGCACTGGCGGCCGAGAACGGCCCAGCTTTTCAGAGGGGTCAGGTCTGCAGTTGGTTCAGGTGTACTCCAATTCAATCTCGTCGAGCTGGTGATCAAAACTCTTCAAACGTGCCGTCCAGGTGTACACCAACACCTCAAATTCACGGTGTATCACGGCGTTTCCGGGGGTGTCGGCCTTGGGATTGCAGAAGTCCAGCTGGTAGCGCTCGCGCGCCATGGCGTTGGCCACGTCGGACAATTCCCGAGCGTTATTCAGCCAATGCCTACCTTCGGCGACCTGCTGGTCGAGCAGCACACATTGCTTTTTCAGGGCTTCGAGGCTTTTTTCCAGGGGCGTGCCGGTGAGTTCACCCATGACTTCCTGGAACGTGCGCCCGGGCTGCCAGTAGCTGCCCCAGAAATAGCGGTCGAACACGGTTTCGACACGGCGCAGGGCGACCTTGGTGTCCCAGATCGCCACACGGGTCTTGCCTTGTTCGAGGAGCTTTTTCTTCACCCGTTGGTTTTGATAAGACGCCCACGCCACCACGCCGATAGACAAGGTGCCTATCACCAGGCACGCGCTGTCGAGAAAGACCATGGCCGTGTCGATTTGATGGGCAAGCATGACGCCGTAGAAATAGGCAGCCGATAACAACACCAGTGCGAAACACACGCACCAGAAAGCGGGAGCATAAGGGTTTTTCATTATTGGAATCCCCATGAGCAAACGCGAGCAGTGACGAGCGAGCCGTCACAGCGGCTCACAGGTCAAAGCATAGCTATTCGCTCAGGGTTTGCCGGGCTGTGACGCTTGCGTTCGTCCGCTTTCCCAACCGCCGCCCAAAGCCAGGAACAGATCGATCTGGCTCATGGCAACCTGGGTGTTTGCCGCTGCCAGCTGCGCACGCACATCGGTGTAGGTACGCGTAGCTTGCAGGTCGGCGAGGAACGAGGCGCGGCCGGCCTGGAAGAAGCGGTGCGTCTGCTGCGAGGCTTCCTTGGCCGACTCGCCGGCATCGGCCAGCGCGTCACGGCGTTGCAACTGCGCGGTGTACTGCGCAAGGCCGGTCTGGGTCTCGCGGATGGCGTTGAGCACCACGCCGTCGAAGTGGGCCAGGGCGCCCTGGGTCGCGGCTTCGGCTTCGTGGATGCGTGCGCGGGCGCCGTTGGTCGGCACCGACCAACTGATCAGCGGGCCAAAGCCCCAGCGGTTGGTCGCAGGCGTACCCAGGTCATCGAGCAGACCGACCGTGCCCACGGTGGCGCCGATACTGATGTCCGGGTACAGCGCGCCGGTGGCCACGCCGATACGCGCGGTGGCGGCGGCCAGTTGGCGCTCAGCCTGGCGTACGTCGGGGCGGCGTTTGAGCAGGGTCGCGCCGTCGCCCACAGGCAGCAACTGGGCGATGTGCGGCAGCTCGGCGCAGGTGCCGGTGCCCGAGGGTAATTGGTCTACAGGCTTGGCCAGCAGCATCGACAAACGGAACAAGCCCGCTTGGCGCAACGCTTCGTAGCGCGGCATGTCGGCGCGCAAGGATTTGTATTGGGTTTGCGAACGCGTCACCTGGGTTTCGTCACCACGCCCGGCGTCGCGCAGGCGCTGGGTCAGCTTGGTGCTCTGGGCTTGCAGGTCGAGGGACTCGTTGGCAATCGCCAGTTCTTCGTTGGCCGCGCACACCTGGGTGTAGGAGCGCACCACATCCGCTACCAGCGTAATGCGCGCAGTGTCAGCCGCAGCCTGGGCGGCGTCGGTGGTGGCCTGGGCGCTTTCGATGCCGCGCTGCAAGGTACCGAACAAGTCGAACTGGTAGGAGGTGCTAATGCTGGCGCTGCCGATGTTGCCGACCGGGACTTTTTCTGTCAGCAAAAACGCTTCGCCCGATTCCTGCAGGCGCTGGGCCTCAGCCTTGACGCCCGCGTTCCAACCGCCTGCGGATTGCGCCTCTTGGGTCTGGAAACGCGCGCGTTGCAGGTTGGCGGCGGCCACACGCAGGTCGGTGTTGGACGCCATGGCCTGGCGTACCAACTCATCCAGGCGCGGGTCTTTGTACAGCTTCCACCAGTCGGCTGGCACCGGCGCCGAGACCACGTTGCCACCCTCGCCTGCGATCTGCCCTTGCAGGTCGCCACGGTTGATGGCGGCCTTATCCGGCAGTTTGTAATCGGGCCCCACCACTTGGCAGGCCGACAGCAGCAAACCCAAGCCGGCCGTGGCCAGCAACGCCGCCGGTTTCATGGTTTTTCTCCCTGCTGCGCTTTTTCTTTGGCGGCGGTCTTGTCGTCAATGATCGACACCGTGGCCGTACGCCCGGCGATCATGCGAAAGTCCGCCGGCACGTCATCAAAGGCAATGCGCACCGGAATCCGCTGGGCCAGGCGCACCCAGCTGAATGCCGGGTTGACGTTGGGCAACAGGTTAGAGCCACTGGTGCGGTCACGGTCTTCGATACCGGCGACGATGCTCTGCACATGGCCACGCAGACGCGCGTTGTCGCCGATCACGCGGATATCCACGGCCATACCGACGTGAATGCCGTCGAGTTTGGTCTCTTCGAAGTAACCGTCGATGTGGAACGAGTTGCTGTCCACCACCGACAACACCGGGCGCCCGGCGGTGACGAACTCCTGATTACGCGGCGCACGGTCGTTGACGTAGCCGTCCACGGGGCTGCGGATCACCGAGCGGTCGAGGTTGAGCTGGGCGGCGTCCACCGTCACCTGCGCCTCGGCCAAGGCCGATTGGGCGCGTGCCACGCGGGACTGGCTTTCTTCCAGTTGCTCGCTCGGCACCAGGTTGCCCAGGCCACGGTTACGTTTGTTTTCGCGTTGGGCCTGGGCCAGGGTTTCCTGGCGGTCGGCCACGGCAGCCTGGGCTTGGCGCAGGGCCAGCTTGAAGCGGTCCTGGTCCACGGCAAACAGCACCTGACCTTTGGTCACAAGCTGGTTGTCGCGCACGTCGACTTGCTGGATCAACCCGGACACGTCCGGGGCGATCTGCACGATGTCGGCACGGATATGCCCGTCACGCGTCCAGGGCGCAAACATGTAGTACATGACCATGCGCCACACAACGACGACAGCAAAGGTCACTATCAATAACGTCAGGACAACACGGCCGATGGTCAAAAAAGGTTTTTTCATGTCATCAGATATCGACTGAGTGAGTCCACCGCGCCCAGCAACAGCGCGTAGAGCCCCACATTGAACAATGCCCGGTGCCAGACCAGGCGATAGAAGTGAATGCGCGTCAACAACCCGTGCACCACCAGAAACAACGCGTACGTAATGCCCATCAGCACTAGCAGCGTGGGCAGGAACACCCCGCTGATATCCAGATCACCGATCATAAAGGCGCTCCATCAGGCAGCGGCGCTTCCATTTCGGTGCCGCCAATAAATTCCACGCCGGGCAGCAACGACAGGCGCAAGCCGGCCAACGCGTGCAGCAGATGCAGGCGGGTGTCATCTTCGTCTTGCAGGCCTTGCCCGTTGAGGGCGCGGCGCGTGCGGTCGAGGGTCATCAGCAGACCGCTCGGCGCGGGCAAGCGTTCACCCGCCTTGAGGCAGGCTTTGAAGTAACCGCCGACGCCTTCCACCACCTGGTTGAGCAGCACCCGGGGCACGCCGTAGATGCGCGGCGAGTAGGCCAACAGGTCAAGCAGGTTCAGCGCCACGCGCAAATCGCGCAGGGCGGTGCCGGTGTCCTGGCCGATGAGGCCCAGGCGCGGCAGGTGCTGCATCAGGCGGTCAAGCATTTGCGCGGCCATGTGCCGGTGTTCGGCCAGGGTCGCAGGCTCGGTCAAGGTGACGATGTCGCGCCAGCTGAAACGGGTCAGGCGCTTGGCCGCCAGTTCGGCGCCGAACGGCCGTGCAATCAAGGTCCATACAAAGGCGAACAGTAAGCCCACCGGCCCGGCCAGGTTGACGTTAGCGAAGTTCAGGAAGTCCGCGTCGTAGGCGCCCTGGATGCTGATAAACGACGAGGTGTTGACCAGCGTCAGCAGCATGCCGAGGTAGAAACGCGGCTGCACCGTGAGCGTGCCGATGCAGATAAACGGCACCGCGAACGCCAGCACCAGCATCGGGAAATCGTGCAGGTTGGGTAGCACCAAAAACAGATAGAGGCTGGCGAACAGCACCGACATCGCGGTCCAGAAGAAAAACCGATAGATCTGCGGCGCCGGGTCGTCCATCGACGCGAAAAAGCTGCAGGCCACGGCGGCGAGAATCACCGCGCTGCCGCCGTCGGTCCAGCCCAGAAGGATCCACAGCACCGAGGCGACGATGATCGCGGTGACGGTGGAAAATGCCGAGTAGAACATCAGGCCACGGTCGAGGAACGGCGTCAGCCGGCCCAGGCGCCAGTGGCGGTACACGGCGCGCCAGGTGTCCTGGCTTTCGCACTGGATGGCGGCCTGCAGGCTGCGGCAGTCTTGCCACAGGTCGATCCACTCGGCCAGGCGATACAAGGCGTTGGAGAACAGCAACGTGTGGCGGTCGTCCAGCGCTTCGCCTTGAGGTTGCAGGGCGTCGACCTTGTCGCGCAGCACGCGCCAACGTTCGAGGGGTGCCTCTTCGGTGGTGCTTTGCAGCCAAACATTGGCCTCTTCCAGCAATGGCGTGAGCTGATCGAGAAATTCCGGGGCTCGGTGTTCGATTGCGTAGACCGCGTCGTCCAAGGCGTCGATCACCGGCAGCAGGTGAATCATGCGCCCACGCAACTCCTTGGTGTTGCGCACCGTCTGCGGCCGCGCGCCTTCGTGGGGCAACTGGCCGATCATCAATTCCAGGGTGTTGAAAGTGGCGACCATGCCGCCGCGCAAGGTGCTGACCTCTTCAGGCGCCACGTTGCGCGTCAAAAAGCGCAGGCTGTAGACCTGGGCGTCGGCAAACCACTTGGCCACCGAGCCATCGAACACCGGCATCAGGCGCCGTGGCCAGAACATCGCGCCCACCACCGCGGCGACCGCGATGCCGAGGAAGATTTCTTCCGTACGTGCCTCGGCCACGTCCCACACCGCCAGCGGGTTATCCACCACCGGCAGCGCGATCAACGGCAAGGTGTAGCCGGCGAGCATCAGCGCGTAGTTATTGGCGGTACGCAGGTGCATGGACAGGAACAGCAAAATGCCCGTCCACAACGCAATCACCACCACCAGCACATACGGCGCCTGCACAAACATGGGCACAAAAATCACCGCCGCCGCCGCGCCCATAAAGGTGCCGATGGCGCGGTACAAAGCCTTGGAGCTGGTAGGGCCGACGAACGGGCTGGAGACGATGTACACCGTGGCCATCGCCCAGTAAGGACGTGGCATTTGCATGAGCATGGCGATGTACAACGCGATCATCGACGCCGCGAACGTACGCACCCCATAGAACCAGTCGCGGGCGGGCGGGAAGCCGGCAAAAAATCCGTTCAAGGCGATGCAACCCCAGCCGCTTCAAACGCCCGCAGCACACGCAGGGCGGCCTCAAGGTCGCTGTTGGCGATATCCGCCAACACTTCCCGGCGCAGGCGCACCAGTTGCACTTCCACCGCTTGCACCAGCTCACGGCCGCGCTCGGTGAGGCTCAAGGCCTTGGCGCGGCGATCATGGACGTCTTCGGTACGGCACACGTAGCCGCCGCTGCACAGCTGGTCGAGCAGACGCACCAGCGACGGGCTTTCCATCCCGGACGCCTGGGCGACTTTTACCTGATGCACACCGTCGCCCAAGCGGCCGATCATCAACAATGGCACGGCGCAGGCTTCGGAAATACCGTAACTCACCAGCGTGGTCTGGCAGATTTTGCGCCAATGACGGGCGCCCACCACCATGCTGCTGCTGAGGTTCATGTGGAGTTGTTCGAGGGTTTGAGGCACTGGAGTGTTCGCATACAGTTAGTTTGCTAACTATCAATATGGTGGATGGATCCAAAGCAGTCAAGTTTTGAAACAAATTTGTGATGGGTGGTGCGGGGTTGGGGTAAGTAAAGCGGGTTTCGGAAGGGATGTTGGATGTTCAGCGGTATTGATCGTTCCCACGCTCTGCGTGGGAGTGCATCCGCGTCCGCTCTTAAAGTCGTGACGCAGAGCGTCACAGGCGGCATTCCCACGCGGAGCGTAGGAACGATCAATGCCTTTTTGAAAAGATTTTTTACGCCTCTCGCCCTGCCCGCAACAACACACTCAACTGATCCACGACTTCCGCCCAATCCGCATCTTCCCGAATCCCATCGCGCAAAAACGCTCTCTGACTGGGCGTCCAGAAAAACGCATCCGCCAAATGCAGTTCAGGCTTTAGCGGTGAATGAACCGTCACAAACTTCTCGATACTCACCGGGTCATGCGGCAGCCCAAGCTGTTTGAACAGTGAAGGTAAGCTGTGCACAGGCGATTCCATGGCAAGCTCCAGATAAAGAAGTGTTAACTGAGTCTAGCGGCAACCTTCGGGTTGCGGCTGCGGTACGTTGCACAGCACGAACAGCCGCGCCCTGGCACCGCCGCCGTCCTGACGGCTCAGCTCGCGCCAGCCATCGGGCAGTGGTGCGAAATCATCCGGCGCTTCGTTGCTGCTGATCAGCCACACGCGGCGGGTATCGGCGGGCAATGCCGACAAACGGTCGAGGTAGATGCGCCCACCATCCTGGTCCACCAGCGTACCGAAGCCGTAGGCGTTCGGCCGGGTCGGCGTGCCGTCGGGTTTGGGCGGTGTGTAGAGCTGCAATTGGGCGTCGGTCTGGTCGTAATACACATAGCTGAGGTACCACAGCATGTCACTCAGAACGATGCGGTCGTCCTCCTGGTAGTTGCGATTGACGAACTCCACGGGGACGTTGAACTGGTCATGTTCATCGACAGTGAAATTGTTCTTCAACCCCACCAGTTCCACCCCCACGAACAACACAAGAAAGGCCGCGCCCAACCAAGACAGGCGCGCCGGTAAGCGGTCGATGGCGAGTGCCACAAGGATAGGCAAACCCAACGCGTAGACAGTGAGGTAACGTTCGATAAACACCGGGGAAATAAAGGACACCCCGTACACCAACAGCAACGGCAGCAGGAAAAACAGCGCCAGCAAGGTGGCCGGCCGATAACCCTCGCGGTCTCGCCAGGCAGTCACCAGCACGATCGCAACGAGCAGCAGCGGGAACAGCCAAAACAGCGGCGGCCAGAAGCCAATACCCTCGTCCTGCGCCACAAATTGCCAGATCATCGACGGCATGGAGAGCAGATTAACCGGTTCCTCCCAGCCAATATCACCGCCCACCTTGAGCTGTTCGACGTGTTGCACCAGGCCCCACAAGTTCGGCAACCAAGGCAGGTACACCAACACAATCGCGGCGTTGGCCGCCCACCACGCAGGCCGCCCGAGCAGGCGCTGGCCTCCTGGTTGCGCGCGGTACAGCACACCCAGGTAAGCCCAATGCACCAGCACACACAGGGCGGTGAAGTAATGGGTGTAAAACCCGGCACTCATCAGCACGGCATACGCCACCAGATAACGCGTGCGCTCGGGCTGACGCACCCAGTACACCAGCGCCAACGTGGCGGCCAGCAGCCACACACCCAGCAGTGAGTACATGCGTACTTCCTGGCTATAGCGCACCGCTGTCGGCAGCAGCGCCAGCAACACACCCGCCAGCACGGCCGCACGCCGGGTGGACAGCGCGCGCGTCAGCCAGGTGCCCAGGCCCACGGCGACCACACCGGGGATCGCGCTCATGCCACGAATCGACCAGATGCTGTCGCCGAACAGCTCGATCCAGCCGCGCAGCATGAAAAAGTACAACGGTGGGTGCACATCATGGGCGGCGTGAAACCACAGGTCGTCCACGGCGTATTCACTGAGCAACAGGCTGGAGCCTTCGTCGCCCCAGATCGCCGCCGCCGTCAGGCTGTAAAAACGCAGGGCCATGGCCAGTGCCAGGATCGGCACCCACCACAGGCGACTGACCCAACCGGTGCCTTCCCAGGCACCGGTGAGGCGATTGAATGCGGGCATTGCCGCAATCTTTTCATCTTGCTCTACCACAGACCGTCGCACCTCAATTCCCCTACCCTTGCCTTTTAAGGCCGGCAAACAAGCCCCATGCGTGAATGACCGCCACTCTAGGACAAAAGCCCATTATTCGCTGCTGGAATCGGACAAATCAGCGATTTGTGTAGGCCTTCACCGATGCACTTGTCGGATCACGCTATGATTGGCCCCTCAAAGGACTAAGGATCAAGGACACGTCATGCGTATCGGTTTTCTGTCTCCCCTGGCCCTGGCGCTGCTCGCCGGCCTTTCCTTCCAGGCCCAAGCCAGTGGCGATGACTCGTGCTACCCCGACTGGCGGGTATCGCGCGACAGCCTCGAAGGGTGCAGCAACCTGCCCTTTCTGAGCCCGGGCAATGACAGCCGGGTCAACCTGCGCCTGTTGCTGGCCGACAAGCAGGTGGCGCCCCTGACGCCGAATGCGCTGGGTGAAACGGATCTGGAAGAAGGCTTCGGCCCGGTGCCGTTCCCGGTGTATCGCCTCACACCGATGACCGATGCCAGCGCCGAAAAACCCGAGGCGACGCCTGCGCCCAACAAGCTCGATGAGCTGTTGGCCTCGCAGGGTATCGCGCGTGAAAGCGACAAAGCTGCGGGTGATACCTTCCTGAGCGGCGAAGGCAGCCGCTGCCGCAGCAACGACGACAGCAGCGCTACGGCGTTCGTCAGCCAGGTAATCAAGGCCGACCTGCCCGAGCCGGAACGCCGCTTACTGATCGCGGGCCGCCTGCACCTGCTTGGCGCCTGTACCTGGGAAGGCGCAAGCCTGGGCGACCCGGAGCAAATCCAGTCAGCCCCAGGCCGCGAGCTGCGCACCTACCTTCAAGCCGCCGGCGATTTCTACAGCGGCCGGTTCGGCGACGCGCAACGCGGCTTTGTCGCGGCCGCCGCCGGCAGCCTGCCGTGGGTCAAGGAAACGGCGCTGTACATGATCGCCCGTACCGAGCTGAACCAAGCCCAGGAAAACGCCTTCGATGAATACGGCATGCCGCAGTTGGAGCGTGTGGATAAGTCGGTGTTGGCCAATAGCGAAACCAGCTTCAACCTGTACCTGAAAACTTACCCACAGGGCGAATACGCCGCCTCCGCCCAAGGCCTGTTGCGCCGCGTGCATTGGCTGGCGGGCGATACCGACAAGCTGGCGAACGCGCTGGCTGCGCAATTGAGCGCTGAGCCGCGCAACGTGTCGCTGGATGACCTGGTGCAGGAAACCGACAACAAACTGCTGAGCGCTACCCAAACACCTGCGGCCAACCCACTGATGCTGGCGCTCAATGACTTGATGTGGATGCGCGCCGGCAACCCGCCCAAACTGACCCGCGAGGCCTTGACCGAGCAGAAGGCGGTGTTCGCCCAGGAACCGGCGCTGTACGACTACGTGCAAGCCGCCTTTGCCCTGTACGTCGAGCATCAACCCGACCACGCCTTGAAACTGCTGCCTCAGGACGTGCCTGCGAGCCTGAACTACTTCGCCTTCAGCCAGCAGACCCTGCGCGGCCTCGCCTTGGAAGCCAAGCAAGACTGGAACAGCGCCGAAGCGCTGTGGTTGAAACTCTTGCCACTGGCCAAGCAACCCTTGCAGCGCGACCAGTTGGAGCTGGCCCTGGCGATGAATTACGAGCGCAGCGGCCAACTGGCCAAAGTGTTCGCGAGCGACTCGCCGATCAGCGCTAAACAGGTGCGCTATATCTTGCTGCGCAACATCGCAGGCCAGGAACTGCTGCGTCAGCAGATCACCCAGGCCAGCGACCCGGCCGAACGCGAAACCGCCCAATTTGTGCTGCTCTACAAAGACCTGCTGCGCGGCCAATACGCCACCTTCGCCGAAGACCTCAAGCAACTGCCAGCCTCGGCGCCAGAGGACAAACTCGGCACCAGCCTGGGTTACGTCTACAGCGATGGCTACTCGCTGAAGCTGTTCCAATGGAACGGCGACAAAGCCGAATCCGGCTACGCCTGCCCGAGCATTGCGCAAATCGCCAGCACTCTGCAGGCCGATCCGAAAAACCCCAAGGGCCTGAACTGCCTGGGTGAGTTCATCCTCAGCAACCATCTGGACGGCATGCCGCTGGACCAGGCGCGCGCCGCCGGCAGCCTGGGCAGCACTGCCTCGCTGTTCAAAGGCGAAGCCTTTTCGCGGCTCGACGGTTACCGCCAGGTCATCGCCAACCCCAAGGCTGCGCATAACGACAAGGCCTACGCACTGTTTCGCGCGATCAACTGCTATGCGCGGTCCGGCTATAACAACTGCGGCGGTGAGGATGTGGATAAATCCGTACGCAAAGGCTGGTTCCGCCAGCTGAAAACCGGGTTTGCCGACACCGAGTGGGCCGAGTCACTGAAGTACTACTGGTGAAACACCTGTGGCTAGGCTTGCTGTTGCTGGCAAGCCCGGCCTTTGCTGCGGTTGACGCCCGCGACTACGACGCCTTCTGGCTGTGGAGTGGCGTCACACCGCAGCCGGTGCTCAAGCAGGCGAAAACCCTGTACATCCTCCAGGGCCAGATCAACTCCACCCGCCGCGCCCCTCAGCGCGGCGTGCAGTTCATCGCCCAAGGCATCAGCGTACCGCGCATTACCCAGGGTGAAGTTTGGGTGGTCTACCGCGCCCACACCCTGCACTGGCCGGAGCAGGTCTACAGCCAATTGCTCGGCCAAGTGCAACGCTGGCGCGACGCCGGCAACCCAGTGGTCGGCATCCAGATCGACTTCGACGCTCGCACCCAGTACCTGCACGAATACGCCGACTTCCTGCGCGACCTGCGCCAACGCTTGCCGACTGACCTTCGCCTGAGCATCACCGGCCTGATGGACTGGAGCAGCAACGCCGACCCAACCGCCATCGCCCAGCTCAAAGGCGTGGTGGATGAAGTGGTGGTGCAGACGTACCAAGGGCGCCACAGCATCCCAGATTACGCGGCGTATCTGCCACGGATGAACCGGCTGGGGCTGCCGTTCAAGTTCGGGTTGATTCAGGGTGGCGTGTGGGAGGAACCGGGGTATTTGAAGGGGAGTGAGTGGTTTCGGGGGTATGTGGTGTTTTTGCAGAACCCGTAATCACGCAATATCCCCTGTGGGAGCGGGCTTGCCCGCGATAGCGTCAGTTCAGTCAACGTGGTGTTGAATGATACGTCCTCATCGCGGCATGGGCATCTACGCAACTTTTTGTGTTGCGCTAAGTTTTTGGCGGGGTTTTTAGGTAGATGTGAGTACATATCCGTTGCTGCGGTAACGGCTGCTTAGGGTTCCGCCCTTACGGCGGGTCACTTTTGGAAAAGAGCCCCAAAAGTAACCAAAAGGGCTCTTGCCCCACCACTCGGTGCCTCGCCTAGGCTCGGCATGCCCTTGTAAGATGATTTTCATCTGCTTCAGACCGTTATGCCCTCGGATTTCGAGATCGTGAGTGAGCGTGGGTCGAAGCAGATTCCTTCCTAAACTAGTCCGAACGGTTGCCAGGGCGCGAAGCCCGATTCTGCAAGGTTGGACGTGAGGAAAACACCATGGACCATGACTCTGCGTTTGTCGGAATTGATGTTTCCAAAAACAAGCTCGACTCATTTGTCAGCACCACTGGCCAAGTCGAACAGTTTTTCAATACTCAAGAAGATATCCAGCGTTTAGCTAAACATCTCAAGGCTCAGGAGCCGGTTTTGGTGGTGTTGGAAGCAACTGGGGGATATGAGCGGCTTGCGGCTGCGGAGCTTTGCGCTGCGGGACTGCCAGTCGTTGTCGTCAACCCCCGCCAGGTGCGTGATTTCGCCAAAGCTACCGGTCGGTTGGCTAAAACCGATGCTCTGGATGCCCAGGTGATTGCGGAGTTTGCCCAGGCGGTCAAACCCGAGATTCGAGAGATGCCAGATGAACACACTCGTGAGCTGGCAGATCTACTCACTCGACGCCGCCAACTCATCGACATGATCGTGGCGGAGGAGTCTCGGCTGAAGCAGGCGGTATTCAAGGCACTTCGAAGAGACATCAAGGCACATATCACCTGGCTTCAAAAGCGGCTTAAAAGCACAGACGATGACTTGCACGAAGCCATCAAGGCTTCCCCGGTCTGGAAGGCCAATTATGATTTGCTACGCGAGGTCGCTGGTGTTGGCAACGTGCTCGCACTTTCGCTGCTGGCGATGGTTCCGGAGCTGGGCAAGGTTAATCGCAAACAAGTGGCTGCCTTGGTTGGTGTGGCGCCTTTTAACTGCGATAGCGGCCTCTACAAAGGGCGTAGACGGATATGGGGTGGTCGAGCTGAGGTTCGAAGTGTGCTTTACATGGCCGTCTTGTCCTCGAAGAGCCATAACCCGGTGATCGAGAGGTTCTACAACCATCTGCTTGCTGCAGGAAAGACGAAGAAAGTAGCGCTGGTTGCATGCATGAGAAAGCTGCTGACGATCTTGAATGCGATGGTGCGCGATCAAAAGCATTTCGCTGAAATGGCTTGAATTTCGACACGGTTGCTCACTCCGGCTTGAATCCGTGGGCCGCCGCCATGGGCCATCCTTGGCCCATCGCGGCTAACCCGGCGTCCTGCCGGGTTACCCACGGATTCAAGCCTGCGTTCGGCCATCGTGGTTAACGGGGCGCCTCAGATCAAGATCAAGATCAAGATCAAAAGCAAGAGCACGGCGGCCTAGTAGCCGACCTGAGTGGTAGAAGCAAAAGCAGGGCAAAGGCACAGCAGCACACTCTCCGTCTGATGTACCGAGATCCAACTGTGGGAGCGGGCTTGGCTGCCAGCACCGCAGTGCTCTGCTTTTCTGTGGGAGCTGGCTTGCCTGCGATGCAAGCACCTCGGTGTGTCAGGCATAACCAGCCGATGCCATCGCAGGCAAGCCAGCTCCCACATTAGATTGAGTTCAGTTTCAAATATCAGGTCGGCTGTCAGGCCGCCTTGGCTTCGCTTTTGATTTAACCACTCAGGTCGGCTACTAGGCCGCCGTGCTCTTGCTTTTGATCTTGATCTTGATCTTGATCTGAGGCGCCCCGTTAAACCACGCTGGCCGAACGCAGGCTTTGGAGCGGGGGTAAACCGGCAGGACGCCGGTTTAGCCGCGATGGGCCAAGGATGGCCCATGGCGGCGGCCCCCGCTCCAAAGCCGGAGTGAGGGCACACCGAGCCTAAGCGAGGTGCCGAGTGGTGGGGCAAGAGCCCTTTTGGTTACTTTTGGGGCTCTTTTCCAAAAGTGACCCGCCGTAAGGGCGGAACCCATAGCAGCCGTTACCCAAATAACGGATATGTACCCAGCGCCCCCGCGGCAACCAAAGAACTCAACCCACAAAAAGATGTGTAGATACCTATGCTCATCGCGGGCAAGCCCGCTCCCACATGGCGTTGTATTCAGCCTGCAGGAAGGGAGGCTGTTTCAGGATAGACGGATTGCCAACCGCCACCCAACGCCTTGTACAACCCGACCATGGCCAATGACACACCGGTGGAGCTTTCCACCCACTGCTCCTGCGTTGCCAATAGCGCACTTTGCACGGTCAGCACGTTGACAAAATCCACCACGCCTTCGACGTACTGCTGTTGCGCGGTGCTCAAGGCGATCTGGTTTTGGCGCACCGCTTCGGCAAGGCTGTCGCGGCGCAGTTGGCTGGCGTTGTAGCGGGTCAGTTGGTCGTCGATCTCATGCCAGGCGCGCAGCACGGTTTGCTGGTAGGCGAGCGCGGCTTCCTGTTGCTGCGCTTCACGCAGGTTCAACACGCCTTGCAGCCGGCCGCCATTGAACAGCGGCAGGCTGAACTGTGGGCCGAAGGCAAACGCGCGCGAGCCCCACGAGCCGAAATCCGACAGTTGCATGGCCTGTGAACCGAGGCTGCCGGACAAGGTGATACGCGGGTAGAAATCCCCCTTGGCCACGCCGATAGTGGCGGTTGCGGCGTGCAGGCGCGCCTCGGCCTGGCGGATGTCTGGGCGGCGTTCGGCAAGTTCCGACGGCAGGCCAATGGCGACCTGGCGTTGGGTTTGCGGCACGGCAGCATCCTTGGACAATTGCGCATGCAGCGCTTGCGGCGGCTCGCCCATCAACAGGCTCAGGGCGTTGATCAGTTGGTCCTGGCGCTGCTGCAAATCCGGCAGCCGTGCTTCGATGGCGGCTACTTGGGCGGCGGCTTCGGCCACGTCCAGGTCAGTCGCTACGCCGTCGGCCAGGCGCAGTTGCGAGAGCTTGAGGCTGTGGCGCGCAACATCGAGGTTTTGCTCGGTGACGGCGCGGGTGTTCTGCACACCGCGCAGTTGGATGTAGTCCTGGGCGGTCTCGGCAAGCACCGACAGCAGCACGGCGCGGCGGTCGTTTTCGGCGACTTGCAGGGTGGCGTCAGCGGCTTCGGTTTCGCGTTTGACCCGGCCCCAGAGGTCCAGCTCCCAGGCGGCGGAGAAGCCCATGTCCCACTGGTTGAACGCCGAACGGCCGTTCTCGCCGGAGGGGTCGCTCAAGCCTTTGCCGCTATTGCGTTTGCGCTGGTAAGCCCCCGTGGCATCGACATTGGGATAGCGCTCGGCGGTGGTCACCTGGCGCACGGCACGGCTTTGTTGCAAGCGGCTGCTGGCCAGTTTCAGGTCAAGGTTGTCGGTAAGGGCGCGGCGTGTGAGGGCCGAGAGCTGTTCGTCGTGAAACACGTCCCACCAACGCTCTTGCAAAGGATCGGTGACGGCGCGGCTGGCAGCCTGCCGGCCCTGGGGCTCGCTCCATTGGGTGACTTGCGGGCTTTGTGGCCGCTGGAAATCCGGGCCGACGGTGCAGGCGCTCAGGCTGATCAGGCTCAAGGTGAGCCAGGCAAACGGCTTCATTGCTGGGCCACCTCACGCGGCTGCGCGACTGATTGGGTGTCGACGCTGGCTTCCACCGACATGCCGACACGCAGGCGCTCGGTCAGTGGCTGATTGGGTTCGAGCACGATTTTCACTGGGATGCGTTGCACCACCTTGGTGAAGTTACCGGTGGCGTTGTCGGGTTTGACCGACGCAAAGGTCACCCCGGTAGCCGGCGCGAGGCTTTCCAGGTGGCCCTTGAGCAGTTCGCCGTCGAGGCTGTCGACGCGCACCTGCACGGCTTGGCCGGCGTGCATATGCCACAGTTGGGTTTCCTGAAAGTTGGCCACCACATAAGCCTCGGCCAACGGCACCACGGCGAGGATCTTGCTGCCCGGCGTCACATACGCACCGACGCGCACCGCGCGTTCACCGACCATGCCATCCACCGGCGCCACAATGCGCGTGTAGGACAGCTGATAGCTGGCCATTTCCAACGCCGCCTGGGCGCGCTTGAGCCCACCTTCGGCGGCATCGCGCTGGGCGGTGAGGATCTCCACCTGCTTGCGCTCGGCCGCCAGCACCGCCGTGGCATTGGCCAGGCGTGCGGTGGCCTGGTCGATGCGGGTCTTGGCCTGCTGGGCGTTCTGTACGGTGCCCGCGCCCACACCGGCGAGGTGGTTGTAGCGGTTCAGTTCGTGCTCGGCGAAGGCCACTTCGGCGCGGTCTGCCGCCACGGTGGCCTGGGCCTGGGCGATCACCGAGCTCTGGCGCTCAAGGGTCGCGGTGGCGTTTTTCAGTTGGGCTTGGGCGACAAGCGTGTCGGCGTCGGCAGCCTGCGCGGCGGCGCGAAAGTCGCGGTCGTCGATCAGCGCCAACAGTTGGCCAGCCTTGACCCGCTGGTTGTCTTCTACCAGCACTTCCTTGATAAAACCGGCTACGCGCGGCGCCACCAGGGTGAAGTCGGCGGCGACGAAGGCGTCGTTGGTGGTCTGGCGCTTGCTGCCCAACAGGCCGGGCGCGACCAGGTACACCAGCACGCCGACGGCAAACACGGCGATAACGGAGACGGCAATTTTGTCTTTGCGTTTCATGAAAATTCCTTGTGCTAGGTCGGTGCGCGCGGCGGAAAAATCCGCGTGGGCATCCAGAAAATCAGCAGGATCAACGCCACTGCGACACCCGCCATGACGTAATAAAGGTCCGAAGAGGTCAGCACCACGGCCTGCTCATGCAGCCGGTGCGCCAGGCCCGGCGCGTCGCCGTCGGCCAGGGGCGAGTTGCCCAGTCGGTCCACCAGCATGGTTGAGTGAAAGTGCAGGCGCTGGGTGGTCAGCACATCAATCACGGCGGTGGCGACCACCGCCGCAAGGCCTTTGACGGTGTTGAACCAAGCCGAGGCGAACGGCCCATCTATCGGTTGGATGCTGCCGGTGGACAGCATCAGCAGCGGCAACACCGCCATGGGTTGCCCGAAGATTTGCAGCAGGTACAGGCCATAGAAGTCGTCGCGAATCCACTCCGAGGTCAGGTGCGCGCTGCCAATGCAACACAGCACCAGCATGCTCAACCCGATCCCCAGTACCCACCGGCAATCGACCCAGCGCAGGTTGCACAGCGCCGCCACCAGCGGCAGCGCGATCAACTGCGGCAACGCCATCAGCAGCATCACTGGCGCGGTTTGCAGCGGCCGGTAACCCTGGACCTGGGCGAGGAAGCTCGAGGGGATGATGATCACTGAGGTCAGCACCATCAGCACGCCCGCCAGCACGATCAAGGCAAAGGCCAGGTTGCGCAGGCCGAGCATCTGCAACTTGAAGAACGGAATCGGCTGCGACCATTCATTCACCAGAAACAGCACCAGCAACAGCGTGCCCGCGCTCAACAGGAAGGTGATCAGGCCGGACTCGAACCAGTCCAGGCGATTGCCCTGCAACAGGCCGATCACCAGCATGCAGATTGCCGGGAAGCCCAGCAGCAGGCCGCGCCAGTTGAACTGCTTGAAGCGCTCCAGGCGCAGCGGATCCTGCGGTAAGCCGTAGGCCACGGCAGCCATCGCCAGCAGGCACGGCGCAACGATTTGCCAGAACGCCCACTGCCAGCCGACGTATTCGGTCCACAGCGCAGCCAACGGCGTGCCCAGGCTTGGGCCGAAGGTGGCGGTGAGCGCGTAGCCGGCCAGGCCGTACAGTTTGACGTTGGCCGGCAGGAAGCGCAGCGCCACGGTCATCAACATCGGCGGCAACGCGCCACCGGCCAGGCCTTGCACGGTGCGCAGCAGCAGCAGGGTCTCGTAGTTCGGCGCAAACGGGCACAGGATGCCCAGCACCGTGAACAGGCCGATGGCGCACAGCGTGAAGCGGCGCAGGGAAAACGTCACCGAGCACCACGGCGCAAACGCCATGGCCGCCACCGAGGTCGCGGTGTAGGCGGCGACCAGCCAGGTGCCTTCGTCAAAGCCGATGTACAGCGCACCACGGATATCCGCGAGGGCCACCTTGGTGACCATCTCATTGAGGCCGGACACCAGCACCGCCAACAGCACGCCGACCAGGCCGATGATGATGCGTGGGCCGAACACGGGCGGGTTGAGCGCAGTGGGTTTGGCTGCAGCCTGGAGAGCGGGGGCAGCGAGGGATGTCATGAACAAGTAACTCGGGATTAGAAATACCCGAGCAGTTTAATCAGGCACACACATGACAAAAAAGTTACTTGTCGGCAGGTTATAAGTGCGTCAGACGCAACTGTTGGCCGTAGCTTGATCCTGTGGGCGCCGGGCTTGCCAGCGATGCAAACAATTCGGTCTGCCTGCAAAAGTGCGGTGATGCTATCGCAGGCAAGCCAGCTCCCACATTTTGATCGAGTGCACCTGAGATTCAGGTGGGCTGGGCTTCCAGCCAGGTGGCATGGCAGCTCTCGCGCATGGTTTCGCGCAGCCATTTGTGGGCCGGGTCTTTGTCGAAACGTGGGTGCCAGGATTGCGCGAGCACCAGGGTCGGCAGGGAAATCGGCAGCGGGAATGAGCGCAGTGGCAGGTTCAGGCGGGTGGCGCTCAAGAGGGCTTCCTTGGGCACCGGCAGCAGCAGGTCGGAGTCGGTCAGCATGAACATCGCGCCATGGAAGCCTGGGGCGATCATCGCCACGCGGCGCTCCAGGCCCTGGGCATTCAACGCGGTGTCGATCGGCCCGCGAGCGATGCCGCGCCGCGAAATGCTGATGTGGGAATAGCTGGCAAAACGTGCGGCGGTGATTTCTTCGTCGAACAACGGGTGATCTTGCCGCGCCAGGCCGACAAAGGTGGTGGAGAACAGGTTCTGCACCTTCACTTCGGGGCTGGAGGGCATGGTGTTGCTTACTCGCAGGTCCAGCCGCCCTTCGCGCAGCGCCTCGTCGTCGGTGTCGCCTTCGGGCACGAAGCACAGCTCGCACAGCGGTGCCACGCGTTCCATGGTGTCGAACAGGCGACCGCCATACACACCGATAAAGAAGTCATTGGCACGCACGCTGAAACGCCGGCGCAAGGTGCTCAGGTCAACCTGATCCGCCGAGCGAAACAACAACGCCGCCTGCTCCACCACACTGCGCACCTGGCCTTGCAGCTGCAGGGCCTTGGGCGTCGGCACCAGGCCGCGACCGGCGCGCACCAGGATCGGATCGCCCACCGCCTCGCGAATGCGTGTGAGGGTGCGGCTCATGGCCGCCGGGCTGAGGTTCATGCGCCGCGCGGCGCCGACCACGCTGCCCTCGTCGAGCAAGGCGTCGAGGGCGACCAACAGGTTCATGTCCGGAAGTTGCATGCCAAGCACTCGTGGTCAGTGGGGAGTGTATTGCGTGCAATCGTAGCAGGCTTGAGCGTCGGGGTTACAGGCGTACGCGCACGGTTTCGGGAAGGTGATCGATGAAGCGCCCCTTAGGTTGGCTGCGGCACTTGCGCACGATCTCCGGCAAAGCGTTATCGAAATCGTCCGTGGCCGACAAGCTGGCGGGGTATTCAATGCTGCCGCTCAGTACCGGCAATACCATGTAGGCATGCACCAGCGCGAAACTGCGCATTGCACTGAGCGGGCGGCTGGGCTGATCGCGGCGCCATTGCGCGACCTCATCGTTGAGTGCATTGCAGGTTTGCGATACCACGGCGGTGACCGGTTTTTGAAACGGGATGGTGATGTCGTTCTGCGGTGCAAAGATCATGTCGTTGTTGGCGTCGATGATCGCAGGCATATCGGCAGAGGGCGTCCACGGTTTGAAGCGCCACAACTTGGCGGCGTTGATAGCGGCATCGGCAAAAGCCGGATGGGTGGCGTTGAGCACCTTCACGTCGCTGACCGAGCCGTCGTTGTGCAGGTTGAGGCTGATTCGCGCGTGGCCGCGAATGTTGCTCATGCCCTCCGGGTACACCGGCTTGGGCATGTATAACGCCTCAGGGCTGGTGGTCGCCAGCACCTGAAATGAGCAGAATAATGCCGCCGCCAACACCAGAAATCGCATGTTCGTAAATCCCTTTACCAGACCATTGCGACGCCCCCAAGGCGCCGAACTCAGTCGGCATTATCGGGTTCATAAGCACCGCAGGGCAATTATTCCTATTTAGCGCTGCATGCCCCAGCGTTTCACCGTCAGCCGTTCGAAGGTGTCGAACACCAGGTTCTCCACCAGCAAGCCGATCAGAATCACCACCGCCAACCCGGCAAACACCTTGTCGGTGTACAGCTCGTTGCGGTTCTGGAAGATGTACCAACCCAACCCGCCCTTGCCGCTGGTGGCGCCGAACACCAGCTCGGCGGCGATCAACGTACGCCAGGCGAAAGCCCAGCCGATCTTGAGGCCGGCGAGGATCGACGGCAGCGCCGCCGGGATCAGGATGAACAGCACAAAACGCATACCCTTGAGGCCGTAGTTGCGCCCGGCCATGCGCAGGGTTTCGGACACGCCGAGAAACCCGGAATAGGTGTTCAGCGCCAAGGCCCACAGCACCGAATGCACCAGCACGAAAATCAGGCTGTTCTGCCCCAAGCCGAACCACAGCAGCGCCAGTGGCAGTAATGCAATCGCCGGCAACGGGTTGAACATCGAGGTCAGGGTGCTGAGCAGGTCGCGGCCCAACTGGGTCGACACCGCCAACGTGGTCAGGGCAAACGCCAGCACAATGCCGATCAGGTAGCCCTTGATCAGCACCGCCAGCGAGATGCTCACTTTGCTCAGCAGCTCGCCACTGAGCAGGCCATCAAACAGCGCCTGGGCCGTCTGCAAAAAGCTCGGCAGCAGCAAATCGTTGTTCTGGTAACGGGCAACCGCTTCCCACAGGATCGCCAGCACGATCAGGATCAGGCCCTTGCGCAGCCAGCCTTGTTGCCACAGACGTTGACGCAAGGGCAGTTCGCGCTCCACGGGGACGCTGAGCAGCGGTTGGAGGTTAACTTCAAATTCCTGGCGCATGGGCGGCCCCTTCAGTAAGCGATGCAGATATCGGCGAAACCCAACTCACGTTCGGCCTCGGGCGCTTCATCGAACAACAGGCGATGAATACGCCGCGCCGACGCCTGGAATTCCACACCGCCGAGGCTGTGCAGGTCGTATTGATGGCTGTGGATTTGCGCCCGCACGCGCCCAGGGTGTGGCGACAGCAACAGGATGCGATTGCCCACCACCAGGGCTTCTTCGATGGAGTGGGTGACGAACAACAGCGTGAAGCGCACCTCCTCCCAGAGCAGCAACAATTCTTCCTGCATCTTGCGCCGGGTCAGGGCGTCGAGGGCGGCGAAGGGTTCGTCCATCAGCAGGATTTTCGGCTGCATGGCCAGCGCGCGCGCGATGGCTACACGGGCTTTCATGCCGCCGGACAGGGTGTGTGGGTAGGCATCGGCGAAGGCCGTGAGGCCGACTTTTTCGAGGTAGTGCAGCGCGCGTTCTTCGGCTTCGCGGCGCTTCAAGGTTTTCGACGCCAACAGCGGGAACATCACGTTCTGTTTGACGGTTTTCCACGGCGGCAGCTGGTCGAACTCCTGGAACACCACGATGCGATCCGGGCCAGGCTCTTCGACCTTTTGCCCGAGCAGGCGGATCTCGCCTTCGCAGGGTTTGATAAACCCGGCGATCGACTTGAGCAAGGTGGATTTGCCGCAGCCCGAAGGGCCGAGCAACACGTAGCGATCGGCCGGGTCGATTTCGAAACTGACCTGGTGGGTGGCCCGCACCACGCGCTCGGGCGTGCGGTATTCGAGGCTGACATGGTCCACCGCCAGCAACGGTTCGGCGGTGTTCAGGTTGCTGGCCGCGTGGCCTTGCAGGGGCGCGTTCATTTCAACTCTCTTGCAGGGGGTTAGAAAGGCGCATCGCCCTGGATGGTGGTGCGAAACAGCTTGCGGCGCAGATGGCTCGGGCAACCGGCCGCCAGGTGGATCAGCGAGCGGTTGTCCCAGAACACCAGGTCATGGGGCTGCCACTGGTGGCGGTAGATGTTGTGCGCCAGCACGCTGTGGGCGTAGAGCTGGGCCAGCAGGTCGCGGCTTTCATCCTCCGGCAGGTCGACGATGCGGGTGGTAAAGCCTTCGCTGACGAACAGCGCTTTGCGGCCGTTTTCCGGGTGGGTGCGCACAATTGGGTGCACCACTTCGGCCACTTGGGCGAGCTGTTCGGGGGTCAGCGTTGGGCGCCAGTTGCCTTCGAATTTAGTCTCGCTGTAGCGCGCGGTATATGAATGCGCGGCGCTGCGGCCTTCCACGGCATTGCGCAGGTGCTTGGGCAGTTGGTCCCAGGCTTTGTGCATGTCGGCGAACAACGTGTCGCCGCCTTCAGAGGGCAGTTCCTGGGCGTGCAGCATCGAGCCCAGGCTTGGCAGTTCCTTATAGGACAGGTCCGAATGCCAGAACTTGCCCGCATCGCCCAGGCCGATGGATTGGCCGTTTTCGATGATGTTGGAGACGATCAGGATTTCCGGGTGGTTGGCCAGCAGGAACTGTTTGAGCACATGGATCTGCAACACGCCGAAGCGGCGGCTGAAGGCGATCTGTTGTTCGGGGGTGATGCGTTGGTCGCGAAATACCACGACGTGGTGGTCCAGGTGCGCGCGGTGGATGCGTGCGAAGTCCTGGTCGTTGACCGGGTGGGATAAATCCAGGCCGATGATCTCGGCGCCGACGCTGCCGGGGAATGGGCGGATGTCGAAGGACTGAGCGGTAGAGGTCGCTGTTGGAACAGTAGAGGTGGCGGACATGAAGGCACTCCCGGTCGGACAGGGGAGTGACTTTATAGATATAAGAACGGGCGATTAAATACCGTTAGTGAATATCGATATGCATTAGGGTTGGGATCTGCGGTGATGCTGATGGCGCCATCGCAGGCAAGCCAGCTCCCACATTTTGATTTGTGAACACATTCAAATGTGGGAGCTGGCTTGCCTGCGATGAGGCCCTGGCAGGCGATAGAGATTACCGCTCGTGCAACGCCTCGGCCCGCGCCTTGATGATCGGCTTGAGCAGGTAGCTCAGGATGCTTTTCTTGCCGGTAATGATATCCACCGAGGCGACCATGCCGGGGATGATCAGCAGTGGCTTCTCATCGGTGCCCAAGTGGCTGCGGTCGGTGCGCAGGGTGATCATGTAGTAGGTGGTTTTCTTGTCTTCATCGGTGATGGTGTCAGCGCCGATGCGTTCGAGCTTGGCCTTGAGGCCGCCATAGATGGTGTAGTCATAGGCGGTGAATTTGACGATCGCTTCTTGCCCCGGGTGCAGGAAGGCGATGTCTTGCGGGCGAATCTTGGCTTCCACCAGCAGGGTGTCGTTGAGCGGCACGATTTCGACCATGTCGCTGCCCGGCTGGATCACGCCGCCGACGGTGTTGACCAGCAATTGCTTGACGATACCGCGTACCGGCGAGGTGACCAGCGTACGGCTGACGCGATCTTCCAGGGCGCGACCGGTGGATTCGGCCTTGTTCAGTTCGGTGCGGGCTTCGTTGAGCTGGGTCAGCGCTTCGCTGCGGAATTTGCCACGGGTTTCGTCGATCTTGCGCTGCACTTCCTTGATCGCCGATTCGGCGCGGGGAATCGCCAGGGTGGTGGCGTCCAACTGGCCACGGGTTTCCATTTCGGCACGCTTGAGGCGCAGCACTTCCACCGGCGATACCGCGCCCTGGGCCACCAGCGGCTCGGACATGTTGATTTCCTGGCGTTGCAGGGACAACTGGCTGCGGTACTGGCCTTGCTTGGAGCTGAACTCGCGCAGTTCCTGTTGGCGCTGCACCAGTTGCTCCTGCAAACCACCGACTTCGTCTTTCAACTGCTGGCGGCGGCTTTCATACAAGGAGCGCTCGTTGGCGGCCTGGCTCGGCGCGGCCTTGAGCACGTCATCGGGGATGTTCAGCGGGCGGTCATCCACCTGCGCACTCAAGCGCTCAACGCGCAGTTGCATGGCCAGGCGCAAGGCTTCGGTTTCACCAGCGTTGGAGACAAACCGCGTGTCGTCGAGGCGAATCAACGGCGCGCCAGCCTCTACGATCTGGCCTTCCTTGACGTACAACTCGGAGACGATACCGCCTTCCAGGTTCTGGATTTTCTGCAGCTTGGACGACGGAATCGCCTTGCCGTCGCCTCGGGTGACTTCGTCGATGCTGGAGAAACCCGCCCACACCACCAGGAATACGAAGAACGCGATGATCGCCCAGATGGTCAGGCGGATTACCCGCGGTGCATCTTCGATCAGCGCTTTGTTGACCTCAGGCAGGGGCTGGCCCTGCAACGAGTCGGTGCCTTTGAAGTAGCGGCCAACCGCGCTTTTGATGGAGTTAAGCAACACTGATCTGCCCCTTTTTCAACGCTTCCATAACCACGGCTTTCGGGCCGTCCGCGAGGATCTGCCCACGGTCGACCACCAGCAGGCGGTCCACCAGGGAGAGCAGTGAGGCACGGTGGGTGACCAGCACCACGGTCTTGTTTTGCACCACGGCTTGCAGGCGTTGTTTCAAGCGTTCTTCACCGGTGTTGTCCATGGCGCTGGTGGGTTCGTCCAACAGCAGGATGGGCGGGTTGAGCAATAGCGCGCGCGCCAGTGCGACGTTTTGCCGCTGGCCGCCGGACAGGTTCTGCCCACGCTCGCCAACTTGCAGCTCATAACCTTGGGGGTGCAGGCGCGCGAATTCGTGCACACCGGCCAGTTCGGCAGCTTGCAGGACCATTTCGTCTTCTACATAACGCGCACCCGAGACCAGGTTGTCGCGCAGGGTGCCGGCCAGCAATTGGATGTCTTGGGCGACGTAGCCGATGTTGTGGCGCAGTTCGCTCACGTCGATCTGGCGTACGTCCACGCCGTCCACCAGCAAGGCGCCGGAGTCGGGCTGGTAAAGGCCGACGATCAGTTTGGCGAGGGAGCTTTTACCCGAGCCACTGCGGCCGATAATGCCGATTTTTTCGCCCGGTTTGATCACCAGGTTGATGTTTTTCAACGCGGCGTTCTGTTGGTTCGGGTAGGTGAAGTTCAGGCCCCGGCACTCGATGGCACCTTGCAGGGTGCGACGGCTCATCGGGCGCTCTTCGAAATTGCGCTCTTGGGGCAGCTCCATCATCTGGTCCACCGAGGTAATGGTGACCTTGGCTTGCTGGTAACGGGTCAGCAGGCCCGACAGTGAGGCCAGTGGGCTCAAGGCGCGGCCACTGAGCATGTAGCAGGCAATCAGGCCGCCCATGCTGAGGTTGCCGTCGATGATCTGGTACACGCCGAACACGATCATGATCACGCCGGCCAGTTGCTGGATCAGCAGGGTCATGTTCATCGACAGGCCCGACAGCAATTTCACGCGCAGCTCAAGGCGGCTGAGGGTGCCGATGGTCTGTTCCCAACCGTACTGACGCTCGCTCTCGGCGTTGTTGACCTTGACCGCGTCCAACCCGGCGAGGGTTTCGATCAGGCTCGACTGGCGCTCGGCGGCCAGGGCCATGGTTCGTTCCATAGTCGCCACCAGCGGTTTTTGCAGGGCGTAGCCGATGCCCAGGGCAATGGGGAACGCCAGCACCGGCACCCATACCAAGTGGCCGCCGAGGATGGCGATCACCAAGAAGATCAGCAGGGTAAACGGCAGGTCGATCAGGCTGGTGAGGGTCAGCGAGGCGAGAAAATCGCGCAGGCTCTGAAACTCATGGATGTTCTGCGCGAAGCTGCCGACCCGTGCCGGCCGGTACTTCATGGACATGCCGACAATGCGCTCGAACAGCGTGGCCGAAATGATCAGGTCGGTCTTTTTACCGGCCAGGTCCAGGCACAGGCTGCGCAGGCTTTTGAGGATCAGGTCAAACAGGTACGCGCCGCAGATACCCACGGCCAGCACCCACAAGGTCGCCGTGGCCTGGTTGGGCACCACACGGTCGTACACGTTCATCACGAACAACGGCGCGGCCATCGCGATGATGTTGATCAGGAAGCTGGCGGCAATGGCGTCGGTGTAGAGCCAGCGCGAACGCTTGAGGGTGTCACGGAACCACGAACGCGCCCGAGGGATCAGGGTGCCGTGGTTGACGTCGAATTTGTGCTGCGGCTGGGCAAAGAAGACTTTGCCGATGTAGTCATCGGCCAACGCCTCGCGCTTGATCAGCACTTCACCGCCGTCGCTTTCGCTGAGCAGGATCCGTGCTTCATCTTCGCCTTGCCAACCCACCAATACGGCACTGCGACCGTCTTTGAGCAACAGCAGCGCCGGCAGTGCAATCGTCGGGATCTGTTCCAGCTTGCGTTGCAGCACACGGCCTTGCAGCCCGGCGCGCGCGGCTGCACGCGGCAGCAGCTCGGCACTCAGGCGCTGCGAGGGCAACGGCAGGCCCGTGGTGAGCATGGCCGCGCTGGCCGGTTTTTGATGCAGGGCACAGAGCGCCAACAACCCGTCTAATAACGGGTCGTCGTGCAGCGTGCGTGGATCATGACTGAGATGAACTCGACCGACTTCGGATTCCACGCGCTGCACTCTCGACTAACAATTGGGCTATAGGTGTAGCTCAATTCATCCCGGGCAGTTGGACTTTAGGCTTCACGTCGTTCTGCACGACGGAGGCCATCGGTGCGACCACTCCCTGGCTCTTGAGCAATTCACCCATGGTCGCCTTGATTCGATATTGAGTAAATAACTGAATGTTCTTGATCTCTTCCAAACGACGCGAAGCGGTGAACAATTCGTTCTCGCTGTCGAGCAAATCCAGCAGGGTTCGCTGACCCAGACTAAACTGCTGCTGATAGGAGGTACGCACACGGGTGCTGTGATCCACATACTGCTGGGCCACCGGCAACTGCGAATTCGCGTTGTTCAAGGCGTTCCAGGCCAAGCCCAGTTCTTCGTTGAGCTGGCGCAAAGCGTTGTTGCGGATGTCCAGTGCCTGGCTTGCCTGGTACGACTTGGATTGCAGGTCAGCCTTGTTGCTGCCACCGGCAAACAGGTTGAAGCGCATGCGCACCATGGCTTCCCAGCCGTTGTTGTGGCTGGCATCGCCGGAAACGTTGTTGTCGGCGTTGGTACCAAGCTCGGCATCAAAGCGCGGGTAGAAGCTGGATTTGGCGGCTTCGTACTGGCTTTCGGCGGCGGAGATATCCGACTCGGCCGAACGCAGGATCGGGCTGTTGTCGAGCATCTGGCGACGCGCTTCATTCAGGTCAGCCGGCAGCATGGCCATGAACGGCGCCGGGCGCTCGAGCTGGTCGGGCATCTGGCCGACGGCGCTGAGGTAGTTGACCTGCGAGTCGGAGAGGTTGGTCTGCTCGGTGATCAGGTTGTTGCGGGCTTGGGCCAGACGCGCTTCGGCCTGGTCCTGGTCGGCACCGTTGCCGACGCCGCGCTGGGTGCGCAACTTGATCTGGTCGTAAATGCGTTCGTGGTTGCGCAGGTTTTCTTCAGCCAGGCGCACGAACTCACGACGGGTCAGTACATCCAGGTACACCTGGGCGACGGTCAACCCGGTGCGCTCGGAGGTGCCGAGTAGGGAGTAGGCACGGGAATTGACGTTGGCTTGTTGACGGCCGACTTCGCTGGACGTGGCGAAGCCGTCAAAAATCATTTGCTGCAGGCGCAGGCTGGACTCGCCGCGGTTGAGCGTGTCCCAGTGGTTGCCGTTTGGGCCGTTGACGGCGCGAGTGGTGGAGTTGTCGGTGCCTTCACGGCCGTAACCGGCGTTCAGGTCAACGCGAGGCAGGTAACCACCTTGTGCGGCGCGCAATTGGTAATCGGCAGCGATACGGCTGTTCACCCCGGCTTGGATTTCCGGGTGCACATCCAGGGCCTGTTGCATGGCCTGGGGCAATGTTTGGGCTTGTACAAAACTGGCGGCGAGAACGAACGGTATTGCCTTGAACAGGTGACGACGCATTTAAAAAATTCCCCAGGACTTCTTGTCTTAAATCACAGCGATTGGCACCGCTGCGTCGGATAATGGCTACCGTAATGACCGTACGTCGGAAAGTTCAAAGAGCGGAACTGCTTCACACATGTAGGACGGTTCGCCGCATAAATATCAATGTGACATTACGGAAGCGATTGTTTAGGATGGCGACCAGAAGGTCAATAGTTTGGCATAAACTAGATTGCTAAAAAATCTAGCCAATTATTTGACGTCATTAACATCATAGACTACGCCCCTCCTATCTGGCGTCCTAACTTGGGCTGCCACATGGATTTCATCAGAACGGAACACCGGAGAAAATTTTAATGAGCAGTGTTGTTGCCATCGTCAAAAGCATTGTTGGTCAAGTTTTCGTTATTTCTCCGGAGGGGGCGCGCCGCGTTCTGGTTGAAGGCGACCGCCTGTTCGCGGGTGACCAGATAGACACTGGCATGTCCGGCGCGGTCAGCCTTGAACTGGCCGATGGCCGCACGCTGGACTTGGGTCGGGATACTCAGTGGAGCGCCGATCTGCCGGACTCCAGCCTCGACTTGGCCGCCGCCACCGAGCAAGCCGCGCCTTCGGTTGCCGAGCTGCAGCAAGCCATCGCCGCCGGCGCCGACCCGACCACCGACCTGGAAGCCACTGCCGCAGGCGCCAACGCTACGGGTACCGGCGCGGCGGGCGGCGGCCACAGCTTCGTAGTGCTGGACGCGACCGCCGGCCGCGTCGACCCAACCATCGGCTTCCCGACCGGCCCGCTTGGCCAGGGCACCTCGACGCAAACTCAACTCACGGGCGCCCAAGGCTCCAGCGAAACAGGCAACCTGGTGTTGCAGCCCTCGACCCTGACCCTGAGCGCGACCCCGACCATCACCGAGGCGGGCGGCGTACTGACCTACACCGCCACTGTGACCCAGGCGCCGTCCAGCAACCTGAGCATCACCCTGTCCAACGGTGCGGTGATCACTATCCCTGCCGGCCAGACGACCGGCACCGTCAATGTACCGCTGGCGCCAAATGACAGCCCGTACATCGACCCAAGCCAGATCAGCGTCACCGTCACCGGCACCACCGGCGGCAACAACCTGGTGCTGACCATCGACCCTAACCCGGCCGTGACGCAGATTACCGACACCATCGACACCACCACCGTCACGCTGACGGCGGGTGAGACGGTGACTGAAGGCGGCCAGATCACCTACACCGCCACCTTGACCAACCCGGCGCAAACGCCGGTGACTGTCACCTTGAGCAATGGCTCGGTGATTACCATCAAGGCCGGCGAGTCCGTCGGCACGGTGGTCGTGGATACCCCGGCTAACGACGTTTACAACAATGGTTCGACCGTCTCGACCACCATTACTGGCGCGACCGGCGGCAACTTTGAAAATCTGGTACCGAGCACTACGCCTGCGGTTACTACGATTACGGACTCGATCGACACCACGACTGTCACGCTGACTGCTGGCCAGACCGTGACTGAAGGCGGGCAGATTACTTACACCGCGACCTTAACCAACCCCGCGCAGACTCCGGTGACTGTCACTTTGAGCAATGGCTCGGTGATCACCATCAAGGCCGGTGAGTCGGTTGGCACCGTAGTCGTGGATACGCCGGCTAACGACGTCTACAACAACGGTTCGACCGTCACGACCACCATTACCGGTGCGACCGGCGGTAACTTTGAAAATCTGGTACCGAGCACTACGCCTGCGGTCACCACGATTACGGACTCGATCGACACCACCACGGTCACGCTGACCGCAGGCGAGACCGTGACCGAAGGCGGCCAGATCACCTACACCGCCACCTTGACCAACCCGGCGCAGACGCCAGTGACTGTCACTTTGAGCAATGGCTCGGTGATCACCATCAAGGCAGGCGAGTCGGTTGGCACTGTAGTCGTGGAGACGCCGGCTAACGATGTTTACAACAACGGTTCTACCGTCAGCACCACAATTACCGGTGCAACCGGCGGTAACTTTGAGAACTTGGTGCCGAGCACCACGCCTGCGGTCACCACCATTGTTGATTCGATCGACACCACTACAGTCACGTTGACGGCCGGTGAGACCGTGACCGAAGGTGGCCAGATCACCTACACCGCCACGTTGACCAACCCAGCGCAGACGCCAGTGACTGTCACCTTGAGCAATGGCTCGGTGATCACGATCAAAGCGGGTGAGTCGGTCGGCACCGTAGTCGTCGACACCCCGCCGAACGATGTCTACGTCAACGGCAGCACTGTCAGCACCACTATTACGGGCGCGACGGGCGGCAACTTCGAAAACCTGGTGCCGAGCACGACACCAGCGGTCACCACCATCACAGATTCGATCGACACCACAACCGTGACGCTGACCGCGCCCACCGAGGCGAACGAAGGTGGTCAGATTACGTACACCGCTACGCTTTCTAACAAAGCGGGCACTGACGTCACTCTGAAACTCGATAATGGTTCGACCATTACCATCAAGGCTGGCGATACCGTCGGCACGGTGACTGTTCCGGCGCCTAGTGATGACGTGTTCATCGACAAGAGCACCCAGACGGTCAAGATCACTGACACTACTGGCGGCAACTTCGAGAAGTTGGAAGTTGCGGGCAATGGTGCGACCACGACGATTAACGACACCATCGACAAAGTTGATGTGGTTCTGACCGCGACCAACACTATCGGCGAAGGCGGCAACATCATTTACACCGCTTCGCTGGTCGACAAGTCGGGTAACGCGGTGACCAACATCACCAACCCGTTGACCGTGACACTGGATAACGGCCAAACAATCACCATCGGCGTTAATCAGTCGAGCGGCACCGTCACGGTCGTAGCTCCTGATGATGTCTATAAAGGCGATCAAACCGTTACCACCGCTATCAAAGGTGTAACCGGCGGCGAGCACTTTGAAAATCTGGTTCCAGGGACCGATAAAGTCACCACAACTGTGACTGATACTCCGAGCACCGATAACACCACCACCGTTACGCTGACCGCCCCTGGCGCAGTTAACGAGGGCGGTGAGATTACGTACACCGCTACGCTTTCTAACAAAGCGGGCACTGACGTCACTCTGAAACTCGATAATGGCTCGACCATCACCATCAAGGCGGGCGACACCGTCGGGACCGTTACTGTCCCAGCACCTAGCGATGACGTGTTCATCGATAAGAGCACTCAGACGGTCAAGATCACCGACACCGCTGGCGGCAACTTCGAGAAGTTGGAAGTTGCGGGCAATGGTGCGACCACGACGATTAACGACACCATCGACAAAGTTGATGTGGTTCTGACCGCGACCAACACTATCGGCGAAGGCGGCAACATCATTTACACCGCTTCGCTGGTCGACAAGTCGGGTAACGCGGTGACCAACATCACCAACCCGTTGACCGTGACACTGGATAACGGCCAAACAATCACCATCGGCGTTAATCAGTCGAGCGGCACCGTCACGGTCGTAGCTCCTGATGATGTCTATAAAGGCGATCAAACCGTTACCACCGCTATCAAAGGTGTAACCGGCGGCGAGCACTTTGAAAATCTGGTTCCAGGGACCGATAAAGTCACCACAACTGTGACTGATACTCCGAGCACCGATAACACCACCACCGTTACGCTGACCGCCCCTGGCGCAGTTAACGAGGGCGGTGAGATTACGTACACCGCTACGCTTTCTAACAAAGCGGGCACTGACGTCACTCTGAAACTCGATAATGGCTCGACCATCACCATCAAGGCGGGCGACACCGTCGGGACCGTTACTGTCCCAGCACCTAGCGATGACGTGTTCATCGATAAGAGCACTCAGACGGTCAAGATCACCGACACCGCTGGCGGCAACTTCGAGAAGTTGGAAGTTGCGGGCAATGGTGCGACCACGACGATTAACGACACCATCGACAAAGTTGATGTGGTTCTGACCGCGACCAACACTATCGGCGAAGGCGGCAACATCGTTTACACCGCTTCGCTGGTCGACAAGTCGGGTAACGCGGTGACCAACATCACCAACCCGTTGACCGTGACACTGGATAACGGCCAAACAATCACCATCGGCGTTAATCAGTCGAGCGGCAACGTCACGGTCGTAGCTCCTGATGATGTCTACAAAGGCGATCAAACCGTCACCACCGCTATCAAAGGTGTAACCGGCGGCGAGCATTTCGAAAATCTGGTTCCTGGGACCGATAAAGTCACCACAACTGTGACTGATACTCCGAGCACCGATAACACCACCACCGTTACGCTGACCGCCCCTGGCGCAGTTAACGAGGGCGGTGAGATTACGTATACCGCTACGCTTTCTAACAAAGCGGGCACTGACGTTACTCTGAAACTCGACAACGGCTCGACCATCACCATCAAGGCTGGCGATACCGTCGGCACGGTGACTGTTCCGGCGCCTAGCGATGACGTGTTCATCGACAAGAGCACCCAGACGGTCAAGATCACTGACACTACTGGCGGCAACTTCGAGAAGTTGGAAGTTGCGGGCAATGGTGCGACCACGACGATTAACGACACCATCGACAAAGTTGATGTGGTTCTGACCGCGACCAACACTATCGGCGAAGGCGGCAACATCGTTTACACCGCTTCGCTGGTCGACAAGTCGGGTAACGCGGTGACCAACATCACCAACCCGTTGACCGTGACACTGGATAACGGCCAAACAATCACCATCGGCGTTAATCAGTCGAGCGGCACCGTCACGGTCGTAGCTCCTGATGATGTCTATAAAGGCGATCAAACCGTTACCACCGCTATCAAAGGTGTAACCGGCGGCGAGCATTTCGAAAATCTGGTTCCTGGGACCGATAAAGTCACCACAACTGTGACTGATACTCCGAGCACCGATAACACCACCACCGTTACGCTGACCGCCCCTGGCGCAGTTAACGAGGGCGGTGAGATTACGTACACCGCTACGCTTTCTAACAAAGCGGGCACTGACGTTACTCTGAAACTCGATAATGGTTCGACCATTACCATCAAGGCTGGCGATACCGTCGGCACGGTGACTGTTCCGGCGCCTAGCGATGACGTGTTCATCGACAAGAGCACCCAGACCGTCAAAATCACCGACACCGCTGGCGGCAACTTCGAGAAACTGGAAGTTGCAGGCAACGGCGCCACCACCACGATCAATGACACCATCGACAAGGTTGATGTCGTACTGACCGCGACCACCACCGTTGGCGAAGGCGGCAACATCGTTTACACCGCCAGCCTTGTGGATAAAAACGGCACGCCGGTGACTAACATCACCAACCCGCTGACCGTCACTCTGGATAACGGTAAAACCATCACCATTGGTGTGAACCAGTCCAGCGGCAACGTCACGGTTGTAGCTCCTGATGATGTCTACAAAGGCGATCAAACCGTTACCACGGCCATCAAAGGCGTGACTGGCGGCGAGCATTTCGAAAATCTGGTTCCTGGGACCGATAAAGTCACCACGACTGTGACTGACACACCAGGTACTGATAACACCACGACCGTTACCCTGACTGCTCCGACTGAGGTTAGCGAAGGTGGCCAGATCACCTACACCGCGACCTTGAGCAACAAGGCCGGCACCGACGTCACCCTCAAGTTGGATAATGGCTCGAGCATCACCATTAAGGCGGGCGACACCGTCGGCACCGTGACTGTCCCAGCGCCAAGCGATGACGTGTTCATCGATAAGAGCACTCAGACGGTCAAGATCACCGACACCGCTGGCGGTAACTTCGAGAAATTGGAAGTTGCAGGCGATGGCGCGACTACCACGATCAACGACACCATCGACAAAGTCGATGTCGTCCTGACCGCGACCACCACTATTGGTGAAGGCGGCAACATCGTTTATACCGCCAGCCTTGTGGATAAAAACGGCGCGCCGGTGACTAACATCACCAACCCGCTGACCGTCACTCTGGATAACGGTAAAACCATCACCATCGGTGTGAACCAGTCCAGCGGCAACGTCACGGTTGTAGCTCCTGATGATGTCTATAAAGGTGATCAAACCGTTACCACGGCCATCAAAGGCGTGACTGGCGGCGAGCACTTTGAAAACCTGGTGCCAGGCACCACGCCGGTTAACACCACCGTCACCGACACACCAGGCACAGACAACACCACGACGGTAACTCTGACTGCTCCGACTGAGGTCAGCGAAGGTGGCCAGATCACCTACACCGCGACCTTGAGCAACAAGGCGGGCACTGACGTCACCCTCAAGTTGGATAATGGCTCGAGCATCACCATTAAGGCGGGCGACACCGTCGGCACCGTGACTGTCCCAGCGCCTAGCGATGACGTGTTCATCGATAAGAGCACTCAGACCGTCAAGATCACTGACACTACCGGCGGCAACTTCGAGAAACTGGAAGTTGCAGGCAACGGCGCAACTACCACGATCAATGACACCATCGACAAGGTTGATGTCGTACTGACCGCGACCACCACTATCGGCGAAGGCGGCAACATCGTTTACACCGCCAGCCTTGTGGATAAAAACGGCGCGCCGGTGACTAACATCACCAACCCGCTGACCGTCACTCTGGATAACGGTAAAACCATCACCATCGGTGTGAACCAGTCCAGCGGCAATGTCACGGTTGTAGCTCCTGATGATGTCTACAAAGGCGATCAAACCGTTACCACGGCCATCAAAGGCGTGACTGGCGGCGAGCATTTCGAAAATCTGGTTCCTGGGACCGATAAAGTCACCACGACTGTGACTGACACACCAGGTACTGATAACACCACCACCGTTACGCTGACCGCCCCTGGCGCAGTTAACGAGGGCGGTGAGATTACGTACACCGCTACGCTTTCCAATAAAGCGGGCACCGACGTAACGCTGAAACTCGACAACGGCTCGACCATCACCATCAAGGCGGGCGATACCGTCGGCACTGTGACTGTGCCAGCGCCAAGCGATGACGTGTTCATCGATAAAAGCACTCAGACGGTCAAGATCACCGACACTACTGGCGGCAACTTCGAAAAACTCGAAGTCGCGGGCAATGGTGCGACCACGACGATCAACGACACTATCGACAAGGTCGATGTCGTCCTGACCGCCACCACCACTGTTGGCGAAGGCGGCAACATCGTCTA
Source organism: Pseudomonas sp. ArH3a (assembly GCF_022648765.1). NCBI lineage: Bacteria > Pseudomonadati > Pseudomonadota > Gammaproteobacteria > Pseudomonadales > Pseudomonadaceae > Pseudomonas > Pseudomonas sp. ArH3a. Next base: position 405,985 of record NZ_CP080330.1, on the reverse strand, counting down.
CACCGCCAGCCTTGTGGATAAAAACGGCACGCCGGTGACTAACATCACCAACCCGCTGACCGTCACTCTGGATAACGGTAAAACCATCACCATCGGTGTGAACCAGTCCAGCGGCAACGTCACGGTTGTAGCTCCTGATGATGTCTACAAAGGCGACCAAACCGTTACCACCGCTATCAAAGGTGTAACCGGCGGCGAGCACTTTGAAAACTTAGTACCTGGCACCACGCCGGTTAACACCACCGTCACGGATACTCCGGGCACCGATAACACCACCACCGTTACGCTGACCGCCCCTGGCGCAGTTAACGAGGGCGGTGAGATTACGTACACCGCTACGCTTTCCAATAAAGCGGGCACCGACGTAACGCTGAAACTCGACAACGGCTCGACCATCACCATCAAGGCGGGCGACACCGTCGGCACTGTGACTGTCCCAGCGCCTAGCGATGACGTGTTCATCGATAAAAGCACTCAGACGGTCAAGATCACCGACACCGCTGGCGGCAACTTCGAAAAACTCGAAGTCGCGGGCAATGGTGCGACCACGACGATCAACGACACTATCGACAAGGTCGATGTCGTACTGACCGCGACCACCACTGTTGGCGAAGGCGGCAACATCGTCTACACCGCCAGCCTTGTGGATAAAAACGGCACGCCGGTGACTAACATCACCAACCCGCTGACCGTCACTCTGGATAACGGTAAAACCATCACCATCGGTGTGAACCAGTCCAGCGGCAACGTCACGGTTGTAGCTCCTGATGATGTCTACAAAGGCGACCAAACCGTTACCACCGCTATCAAAGGTGTAACCGGCGGCGAGCACTTTGAAAACTTAGTACCTGGCACCACGCCGGTTAACACCACCGTCACGGATACTCCGGGCACCGATAACACCACCACCGTTACGCTGACCGCCCCTGGCGCAGTTAACGAGGGCGGTGAGATTACGTACACCGCTACGCTTTCCAATAAAGCGGGCACCGACGTAACGCTGAAACTCGACAACGGCTCGACCATCACCATCAAGGCGGGCGACACCGTCGGCACTGTGACTGTCCCAGCGCCTAGCGATGACGTGTTCATCGATAAAAGCACTCAGACGGTCAAGATCACCGACACCGCTGGCGGCAACTTCGAAAAACTCGAAGTCGCGGGCAATGGTGCGACCACGACGATCAACGACACTATCGACAAGGTCGATGTCGTACTGACCGCGACCACCACTGTTGGCGAAGGCGGCAACATCGTCTACACCGCCAGCCTTGTGGATAAAAACGGCACGCCGGTGACTAACATCACCAACCCGCTGACCGTCACTCTGGATAACGGTAAAACCATCACCATCGGTGTGAACCAGTCCAGCGGCAACGTCACGGTTGTAGCTCCTGATGATGTCTACAAAGGCGACCAAACCGTTACCACCGCTATCAAAGGTGTAACCGGCGGCGAGCACTTTGAAAACTTAGTACCTGGCACCACGCCGGTTAACACCACCGTCACGGATACTCCGGGCACCGATAACACCACCACCGTTACGCTGACCGCCCCTGGCGCAGTTAACGAGGGCGGTGAGATTACGTACACCGCTACGCTTTCCAATAAAGCGGGCACCGACGTAACGCTGAAACTCGACAACGGCTCGACCATCACCATCAAGGCGGGCGACACCGTCGGCACTGTGACTGTCCCAGCGCCTAGCGATGACGTGTTCATCGATAAAAGCACTCAGACGGTCAAGATCACCGACACCGCTGGCGGCAACTTCGAAAAACTCGAAGTCGCGGGCAATGGTGCGACCACGACGATCAACGACACTATCGACAAGGTCGATGTCGTACTGACCGCGACCACCACTGTTGGCGAAGGCGGCAATATCGTTTACACCGCCAGCCTTGTGGATAAAAACGGCACGCCGGTGACTAACATCACCAACCCGCTGACCGTCACTCTGGATAACGGTAAAACCATCACCATCGGTGTGAACCAGTCCAGCGGCAACGTCACGGTTGTAGCTCCAGATGATGTGTACAAAGGCGATCAAACCGTCACCACCGCTATCAAAGGTGTAACCGGCGGCGAGCATTTCGAAAATCTGGTTCCTGGGACCGATAAAGTCACCACGACTGTGACTGACACACCAGGTACTGATAACACCACCACCGTTACGCTGACCGCGCCGAGCGCAGTGAACGAGGGTGGCCAGATCACCTACACCGCGACATTGAGCAACAAGGCCGGCACCGACGTCACCCTCAAGTTGGATAATGGCTCGAGCATCACCATTAAGGCGGGCGATACCGTCGGCACCGTGACTGTTCCGGCGCCAAGCGATGACGTGTTCATCGATAAGAGCACTCAGACGGTCAAGATCACTGACACTACTGGCGGCAACTTCGAGAAACTGGAAGTTGCAGGCAACGGCGCCACCACGACGATCAATGACACCATCGACAAGGTCGATGTCGTACTGACCGCGACCACCACTATCGGCGAAGGCGGCAACATCGTTTACACCGCCAGCCTTGTGGATAAAAACGGCGCGCCGGTGACTAACATCACCAACCCGCTGACCGTCACTCTGGATAACGGTAAAACCATCACCATCGGTGTGAACCAGTCCAGCGGCAATGTCACGGTTGTAGCTCCTGATGATGTCTACAAAGGTGATCAAACCGTCACCACCGCTATCAAAGGTGTAACCGGCGGCGAGCATTTCGAAATGCTGGTTCCAGGGACCGATAAAGTCACCACGACTGTGACTGACACACCAGGTACTGATAACACCACCACCGTTACGCTGACCGCCCCTGGCGCAGTTAACGAGGGCGGTGAGATTACGTACACCGCTACGCTTTCCAATAAAGCGGGCACCGACGTAACGCTGAAACTCGACAACGGCTCGACCATCACCATCAAGGCGGGCGACACCGTCGGCACTGTGACTGTCCCAGCGCCTAGCGATGACGTGTTCATCGATAAGAGCACTCAGACCGTCAAGATCACCGACACCGCTGGCGGCAACTTCGAGAAACTGGAAGTTGCAGGCAACGGCGCCACCACGACGATCAATGACACCATCGACAAGGTCGATGTCGTACTGACCGCGACCACCACTATCGGCGAAGGCGGCAACATCGTTTACACCGCCAGCCTTGTGGATAAAAACGGCGCCCTGGTGACCAACATCACCAGCCCGCTGACCGTCACCCTGGATAACGGCAAAACCATCACCATCGGTGTGAACCAGTCCAGCGGTACCGTCACGGCTGTTGCGCCAAACGACGTGTACAAGGGCGATCAAACCGTCACTACCGCCATCAAAGGCGTGACTGGCGGCGAGCACTTTGAAAACCTGGTGCCAGGCACTACCCCGGTTAACACTACCGTTACCGATACACCGAGTACTGCTGATACCACTACCGTCACGCTGACCGCGCCGAGCGCAGTGAACGAGGGTGGCCAGATTACGTACACCGCTACGCTTTCCAATAAAGCGGGCACTGACGTAACGCTGAAACTCGACAACGGCTCGACCATCACCATCAAGGCAGGCGATACCGTCGGCACTGTGACTGTCCCAGCGCCTAGCGATGACGTGTTCATCGATAAGAGCACTCAGACCGTCAAGATCACCGACACCGCTGGCGGCAACTTCGAGAAACTGGAAGTTGCAGGCAACGGCGCAACCACGACGATCAATGACACCATCGACAAGGTCGATGTCGTACTGACCGCGACCACCACTATCGGCGAAGGCGGCAACATCGTTTACACCGCCAGCCTTGTGGATAAAAACGGCGCCCTGGTGACCAACATCACCAGCCCGCTGACCGTCACCCTGGATAACGGCAAAACCATCACCATCGGTGTGAACCAGTCCAGCGGTACCGTCACCGTCGTAGCACCGAACGACGTCTACAAAGGCGACCAGACCGTCACCACCGCGATCACTAACGTGACGGGCGGCGCGCATTTCGAAAACCTGGTGCCAGGTACCACGCCGGTTAACACCACGGTCACGGACACCCCGGGCACCACCGATCTCACCAGTGTCACGCTGACTGCCCCAACGGCCGTCAACGAAGGTGGCCAGATCACCTATACCGCCACCTTGAGCAACAAGGCCGGCAGCGACATGGTGGTCCAACTCGATAACGGTTCGAGCATCACCATCAAGCAAGGCGCGACCGTGGGTACAGTGACTGTCCCAGCGCCTAGCGATGACGTGTTCATCGACAAGAGCACCCAGACCGTCAAGATCACCGGCACTACCGGCGGTAACTTCGAGGGTGTGACTGTCACTCCAGGCGGCGCGACCACCACCATCAACGACACCATCGATGATGTGACCGTGGTGCTCAAGGCCACCGGTTCGGTGAGTGAAGGCGGTCAGATCGTCTACACCGCGTCCCTGGTCGACAAGAACGGTGCAGCGGTGAACAACGTCGGTTCCGACCTGGTGGTGAAGCTGGATAACGGCTCGACCATCACCATCGGCAACGGCAAGTCCAGCAGCACCACCACTGCCACCGCGCCTAACGACGTGTATGTCGGTGCCAACGATGTCAGCACCAAGATCACCAACGTGGTCAGCGGCGGCGACAAGTACGAGCACTTGATTGTCGACGGCAGCACCGTGACCACCAAGGTCACCGATGTGGTCACCAACACCACCATCAGCATCACCGGCGACGCGTCGGTGACGGAAGGCGGCACGGCGCACTACACCCTGACGCTGAGCAACCCAGCGCAAACCGACGTGACCGTAACGCTCAAGTACAGCGGCACCGCTACCGACGGTTCGGACTTCAATGGCGTGTACACCGTGAAGATCCCGGCCGGCTCCAGCAGCGTACCGTTTGATATCCGCACCCTCGACGACAAGATTACCGAGCCGACGGAAAAAATCGTCATCACCATCGACAAGACCACCGGGGGCAACTTCGAGAACCTGGTGGTCGGCAATGGCAGCGTCAGCACCGATATCATCGACAACGATGCACCACCGGTCATCGACCTGGATGCCAACAACTCCAGTGGCGCCACCGGTGCCGACTACAAGACCTCATTCACCGAAGGCGGCACGGGCGTGTCGATTGCTGACACCGACATCAAGATTACTGACCCGGACAGCACTCAACTGACCGGCGCCACCGTGGTCTTGACCAACACCCAGCAGGGCGACGCGCTGAATTTCAGCAGCGTCACCGGCATCACCGTGGCCTCGGCGACAGACCCTGCCACCGGCAAGATCACCCTGACCCTGACTGGCACGGCGTCGCTGGCTGACTACATGCAGCAGATCAAGAACATCACGTTCACCAACAGCAGCCACGACCCGAGCACCACGCCGCGGACCATCACCGTGACCGTGACTGACGGCGGCAACTACTCCAACGTCGCCACCACCACGGTCAACGTAGTGGCGGTCAACGATGCGCCTGTGGCGACCGGCAGTGCTGTGACCGGCACCGAAGACACCCCGCTGGCCCTGACCTGGGCTAACTTCGGCGTGACCGACGTGGACTCACCACCAGCCAGCCTGGCGGTGAAAATCACCGACCTGCCCATTGCCGGCAAGCTGCAATACCTGGCGACAGACGGCACCACCTGGACTAACGTGACTGCCGGCCAGACCTTCACCAAAGCCCAGATCGACGGCGGCCAGTTGCGCTTCATGCCAAACGCCAACGAGTCCGGCGCCGATGGTTATGGCGGCAACGGTATCGGCAACAAGCAAGCCGATTACGCACAGTTCAAGTTCCAGCCAACAGATGGCAAGGACTTTGGCACCAGCGCCACGGTGAAAGTCGATATCACCCCAGTGGCCGACGCACCGACCCTGAATGTGGCCGACAACAACGTCAACTCGATCGGCTTGCTCAAGCAAAGCTGGAACAGCATTGCAGGCATTGGCTCTAACGGTAACGGCGCGTCAGCGACCGACCTGAAAAACGCTATTGATAAGGCCGGCACGCCGAACAGCAGCGGCGTCGTCACCAACGTCGAGTCCACCGAAAACGTCGCCGCAGGCGCGGGTTCGAAGATCTCCGGGCTGATGTATATGGAAGCCGGCAAGACCTACACCTTCAGCGGTACCGGCGATGACAGCCTGGTGATCAACGTCGGCGGCAAAGACGTGGCCAGCGCGCAGTGGGGCACCAACAGCGGCAAGTTCAGCGGCTCGATCACCCCGACGGTGAGCGGTTACTACAGCCTTGAAATCTACCACGCCAACCAGGCCGGCCCAGGCAGCTATGACGTCAACCTGTCGGTCAACGGCGCCCCGGCCACAGACTTGAGCACCAGCGGCGTGCCGCTGTACACCGGCATCACCGACCTGACCAACGCCGGCGTAACCGTGTCCGACCTGCATGGCAGCAACGGTGACGGTTACTACGTGGGCTACAAGCTCAACGAAGGCCAGGAAAACGGCACCGTGAAGCTGTCCAAGGTCACCACTGCGCTGACCGATACCGACGGCTCGGAAACCCTGAGCGTGAAGATCAGCGGCATACCAGCGGGCTCGGTACTCACGGACGCTTCCGGGCACACCTTCACCGCGACCAAAACCGTAGGCGAAGTCAACGTGAACGGCTGGGACCTGAGCACCCTCACCATTAAGCCGCCGACCTACTACAGCGGCCAGTTCAACCTGACGGTTACCTCGACCTCCACCGAAAGCATCGGCGGTTCGGCGACTACTACCGCGCAATTGCCAGTCACGGTGCACCCGGCGACCTACAACCCGGTAACCGGCACCTCGGGCAGTGACACCATCAATGGCACCGATGGCAACGACATCGTCGTGGCCGACATCGCCGGCTTGAACGTGGTGCAGGGCAAGAACTACAACATTGCGTTCATGATCGATACGTCGGGCAGTATGGGTTCGGACTCGGTAGCGGCGGCGAAAGCCTCGCTGACCACCGTGTTCAACTCACTGAAAAACAGTGTCGGCTCCAGCACCTCTGGCACCGTGAACGTCTTCCTGGCGGACTTCAGTGACCAGGTCAATCGCACAGTTACAGTCAACCTGAAAGACCCAGGTGCACTGGATGCGCTGCAGAAAGTCCTGGATAAGATGGTGTCGACCGGCGGCACCAACTACGAAGACGTGTTCAAGTCTGCATCCAACTTCTTCCAAAGTGCCCAGGCGACTGGCAACACTGGCGCAATCAACACCACGTACTTCATCACCGATGGTCAGCCGACGTTTTACCAGGCGTCCGAGCAGACCAACCCGTACTTGTACGGCAACGTCAGGCTCGATGATGTCGTCACCATGAACAACTACACCATAGGTACAGCCACCCGGATCAACATCGATTCGAATAATTACCTTGATATCAACTCTGTCGGTAAGGTAACCCTCTGGTCCTACGGCGGGTCGTACAACAAGGGAATCATCCACGCCCAAGGGGATGGCACCTATGAAATATCGGTACAAGGCGGCCTCGGGTACGATACCGACTACTCCACCACCACCAACTCCAACAGCGCGTTCGCACTGCTCAAAGGCCTGTCCACCGGTGGTGTAGAAGCCATCGGCCTCAACAGCGGGGTCAGCCTGAGTCAGTTGGCACCGTACGACAGTGATGGCAAGCCACAAAGCAACATCGATCCGAAGGACTTGGCCAACGCCATCCTCGGTCACAGCGAGGCGACGCTGCCAGGCTCTGACACCATCAGCGGTGGCGACGGCAACGACATCATCTTCGGCGACCTGGTGAGCTTCAGCGGGATTGCCGGTGAGGGTTACAACGCGCTGCAGGCCTTTGTTGCACAGAAAACCGGTGTAGCCGTCACAGCCGTGACCGCCTCGAACGTGCACCAGTACGTCACCGAGCACTACGCGGACTTCGACGTGTCCGGCGCCAAGGACGGTAACGACACGCTGTTGGGCGGTGCAGGCGATGACATCCTGTTCGGCCAGGGCGGTAACGACACCCTGGACGGCGGCAAAGGCAATGACATCCTGCTGGGCGGCACCGGCAACGACACCTTGATCGGTGGCCAGGGCAACGACATCCTGATCGGCGGTTCGGGTGCCGACACCTTCGTGTGGAAGGCGGGTGACATCGGCAACGATGTGATCAAGGACTTCAAGGCATCGGAAGGTGACCGGATCGATCTGAAGGATCTGTTGAGAGGTGAGACCGACAGCACCATCGACAACTACCTCAAGATCACCACGGTAGACGGCGTGTCGACCTTGCAAGTCAGCACTGAAGGCAAGCTCAACGCCGCTGGCGGCCTGGCCAATGCCGATGTGACGATCAAGCTGGAAGGCAACGATTGGTCCCACACCAGCATCAACTCGCTGATCAGTGGTGCCGACCCAACCATCAAGATCGACCACACCGCCTAAGCTTCAGTTTATCGGCCGCCCCCAGGGGCGGCCGATTTGCTTAGGTGATACGTTGCTGGCCCTGGCGGGCGGTTGCATCGCATACTCGGTTCAATAAACACACCGCTGGCCTATGCGGGTGAAAACGTGTGGCTCATTTTCGAGGGTTTCTTATGTTTTACGTGCAACGTGATGCACAGGGTGCACTGAGTCGCGTGGAGGCCGCCGCCTTTGCCGAGTCAACCGAAACCCTGCCGGCCGATCACCTTGAGATTCAGGCTTGGTACGCCAACGAAGCGGTGGAAACCAGCCTGGCACAGCTCAAGCAAAGTGACCTGGAGATGATCCGGGTGCTGGACGACTTGATTCAGGTACTGACCCAAAAGGGCGTGATCAACGTGACGGACCTGCCGCCGGCGGCGCAGGCCAAGCTGATGGACCGTAACCACGCGCGGGAAGCGTTGGGCGGGTTGAGCCATTTGATCAATGATGAAGAGACTGGGCTGATCTGATTTCGGCAGGCAAACCGAATCTAAATGTGGGCAGGCTTTTGTGGGAGCTGGCTTGCCTGCGATGCAGGCACCTCGGTGTATCAGGCAGCCCGAGGTGATGCTATCGCAGGCAAGCCAGCGCCCACATAAGCCCGCTCCCACATTGGATTGGCATTATTTCCAGGGCGCGGGTTCACCAAACAACTGGCCCTGCACGCCGAAAATCCCCATCTCGCGAATCACCTTCAGCTCACCCTCGGTTTCCACGCGCTCGGCAATCAATGGCAAGTCGATACTGTGGGCCGCGCGTTGGATCGCTTCGATAAACAGGCGCTTGTCGCTTTCCTGGTCGATGGCGCGGATGTAGCTGCCGTCGATCTTCAAGTAAGCCAGGCCCAGGCGCGCCAGGTTGCCGATCATGCTGAAGCGCCCACCAAAACGCTGCAGGCTTAGGGAGAAGCCCAGCTCGCGTAGGCGCTTGGTTAACTGTTCCAGCAGCGCCTGCTCAGGCAATTGTTCTTCGCCAATTTCCAGGGTCAGGCGCGAGCCCAGGTTGCTGTGCTGGCGTAGCAGCTCAAAAATCCGATTCAACGCCTGGGCGTCCTGCAAGGTCGCCGCCGAGAGGTTCAGCGCCAGGCTATGGCTGTGGCCGGCCATCTGCTTGAGCACTTGCTCCAGCATCAGGCGGTCCAGGCGCGCGGTCCAGCCGAAGCGCTCAAGCCACGGCAGGAAACGCCCGGCGGGTATGGTCTGGCCGTCTTCATCCTGCAAACGCGACAGCACTTTGTAGTGCAGGACCAGCTGCGGGTCCTGGCTGGCGACGACCGGCTGGAAGTACAGCTTGAAACGTTGCTGAGTCAGGGCCTGGTCAAGCAGGGTGTGCCAGGCATGGTGATCATCACCGACGCTGGCGGCGGCACTGTGGTCGAGGCACACCCAACTGGTGTCGCCCTGCCCTTCGGCCTGGGCCAGGGCTTGGTCAGCCAAGGTCAACAGCGCCTGGGGGGAATCGCCATGGCTGAACGGCGCCAGGCCGATATAGGCGACCGGCGTCACATCACTGGCACCGGTGGCTTGCAGGCTGAGTAAGGTGCTTTCAAGGTTCTGCGCCAATTGCAGCGCTTCATCGCGCACCAGCCCGGGCGCCAGCACCGCGAATTCACCGCCGCGGATACGGGTGACGAGGTTGTGGGTTTCGGGGTACGGCTCGCACTCGCGCAGCAGTTGTTCACCGACCGCTTGCAGCAACTGGTCGGTGCGCTGACCACCCAGGCGCTGGTTAAGACCGGCCAGGTCCTTGACCCGCAATAGCAGCAGGTAGCCGGAGTTGGTGTCTTCCGGGTTACTCACCCGGGCGTTGAGCTGCATCTCGAAATAACGGCGGTTGGCGAGGCCCGTGAGGTTGTCCTGATAGGATTCGTTGCGCAGTTTTTCACTGCGCTCGGCCTGCTCCTGGAACAGCGCCTTGAGCTTCTCTACCATCTGGTTCATGGCCTGCACCACACGGCGCAGCTCCGGCGTACGTGGCAGGTCGGGCACGCTGAGGAACTCGCGGCGCGCAATGGCGTGGGATTGCTTGACCATGTAGTCCAACGGTTTCAGTTGCCGACGCAGCAGCAACGCGCCCAGCACCGCACTCACCGCACCGCACAGCAACAGCCAGCCGAGGCTGCCCAAGGCGCTTTGCCAAAGCTTGGCCAGGGCGAACATCGGGTGGCTGACCACTTCTACACGTGCCGCCTGTTCCCAGCCGCGGTTGACCAGCGCATCACCACCGGCCGGCTCCAGGCCGATCAATTTCACGAACCAGTTGGGCACACCGTTGTTGTCGGGGATACCGCTGCGCTCGACGATGGTTTTGTCAGTGGCCAGATCCACCACGCGAATGCTGGCGTAATAGCCGCTGTCGAAGATCGAGCTGACCAGTAACTCGACCATCGCCGGGTCGTCGATATTGGGCGTCAGCGACAATGCCAGCGCCGTCGCCGCGTCCTGTGCATGCGAGCGCAGCTGGTTGACGTATTGCGTGCGCGAGCTTTCCAGGCTGACCATGAAGCTGCCGCTGAAGGCGACCACCAGGAACAGACAGATTGCGATCAATAGTTGTTTGAACAGAGACATCCGATCAGTTACTCCTAGTTGGCAGGCTCGGCTGGGAAGCCTTCCGCACGCATTTTTTTCAACACATCCTGCCAGCGCGACAAGCGTTTAGTGTCACCGACTTTCTTGTTGCCCTTGGCGCCGGGCAAGTACAAACCTTCGGCGTTGAATGAGTACACCGGAATCAGGTCGGTACGGCGGGTGGCCGGCAAGATTTCGTCCATCAGGCTGTCGAGCACCAGCGGGATCGCGTCTGGGGTCGAATAATACGTCAGGACCATGTGAGCGCGATTCTGACGCAAGGCCTTGACGTAGGTAATGCGCAATTTGTCGCTGGAGACGCCCAAATGACGCAAACTGAAATACTTGGCGATCGCGTAGTCCTCGCAGTCGCCAGCCCCCTTCCAGAGTGCTTCGATGGGCGTCTCCCAGTAGTCGACCACGTGCCAGAGGTCGGTGTCTTCCACGTAAGACATTTGCTTGTTGAAGAACAGGTTGACCACCTTGAGCTGCTCCTGTTCGTCGACCTGCTTTTGGGTCGCCAGCAACCGCTGCCAGGCGTCGATACGCTGCTGGCCCTCCCCCAGCGGCCCGTACAAGGCCGTGGCCTTGCGGCTGATCTGGGAAAAATCCCAATCAGCATGCAGCCCGCCGAGCATAAGGCCGGCCAACACAATCGCTGAAAACAGCCAGCTAAAGATTCGAGAGGGAATAAAACTTACCGCCAAGGCGTTCAGTCCATGAAGAGAGACGGAATTTCAAAGGATGGTGATGCTTCGACTGGCAAAAAACAATGGCACAGTGCAATCATCCATCGGTCGGGCGAGTTTATAACCGCCCCCTGTGGGATGCACAAAGTACGCCCCGTAAGCCCTTACAAACGGAAACTTTGGTTGTTTGACAAGCGCGCGGCCCGTCTCTAGTGTGCATTGGATCCAATTAAACACACTCCACTCAAGAAAGGAGGATAGCGTAACCGTGACGCAGAAGCCGAACCCTTTAAGCAGCATCAAAATCAGCGGGCCTATTCCCGCCCATCTTGCTCGCGCCGTTATTGAAGAAACACTGCGTAATGCCATTCTCGATGGTCGATTGCCGTGTGGCACCGCGATGCGTCAGCAAGAGCTGGCTAGCCTGTTCGGCGTTAGCCGTATGCCCGTGCGCGAGGCTTTACGCCAACTGGAAGCTCAATCCTTGCTGCATGTGGTGACCCATAAGGGCGCCGTGGTTGCACCGTTGATCGAAGACAATTCGGCTGAGACCTATGAACTGCGCATGCTGCTTGAATCCGAAGCGTTGCGCCTCTCGACTCCGTTTCTCACCGACGCCGACATCGCTGAAGCCGATGCCTACATCAATGCGTTGGAGCAGGAGAAAGACTACACCGAGATTGGCCGTCTCAACCGCCTGTTCCACATGGTGTTGTATGGCAAGGCACCTAACCAGCGGCTGCTCAAACTGGTTGAACACGGTTTGAATGAGGAGGAACGCTTTCTGCGCTTCAACCTTGAGGCGATGGGCCTGGGCGAGACGTCCCAGGAAGATCACCGAGAACTGCTGAGCCTGGTGGCGCAGAAGAAAGTCGACGAGAGCATCCTGACGCTACGCAACCACTTGATGCGAGGGATGGAGGTAATCACCACCTACCTCAATGGTCTTGAAGCCTGCGCAAAGAAAGGCGCGCAGTAAGGTTTACGGCTCTGTTCCTTGACGCCTCTACGGTGTGGGGCTCCCTACCTCTCGGCGAGGGGCCCGCACTGATACGCCAGCGCCAGAACGATTCGATTTAAATAAGACGGCTCACTTCGAGGAAACTTCAAACAACTATCCAGGCAACTTACCCACAACAAGATATTTCTCGAAAAAACATCTAACACATTCATAAGATCCTCAAAACGTTTAACCAGACTATTATCTCTCGCCAATAAAACAAACATTTCGCTCGGCAGCACAACCCTATGTGCGGTTAGCGCTGCGCGCGTGGCACGGCTAAATGCCATCTTTACGTTGTTAATTAAAAACCCATTACTGTTTTCAGAGCAGTCGCAACAACTTATTAGGCGTCAACCATGCACCAACACTTACTTAAACAAAAAAAACTGCAGTTATGCAGCCATCCGTTATTTATAGAAATAACTTCAGTCAACAAGTTACACGTTTTTATGGAGCACCATGTATTTGCCGTTTGGGACTTCATGACCTTGACCAAACGCCTGCAGCAGGACTTGACCTGCACGCATTTACCCTGGCTTCCGCCCGCCGACCCGAAAGCCGCCCGCCTGATCAATGAAATCGTGCTTGGAGAGGAGTCGGACGAACACCCAACACATGGCCATTGCAGCCACTTCGAACTGTATCTGGAAGCCATGGGGGAGGTAGGGGCCGACACCACTAGCATCCAGCGCTTCATTGAATTGCAGCGCCAGGGCGTGGAAGCAAGTGCAGCCTTACACATGCTTGAGGTGCTTCCCGGCGTGGCCGGCTTTGTCGACAGCACGCTGGACATCGCGTTAAACGCACCTACCCACTGCGTGGCGGCGGCCTTCCTGCACGGCCGCGAGAGTGTCATCCCGTTGATGTTCGAACGTATTCTGCACAGTAATCCATGCATTGCTCGTCAAGCACCCACCCTGAACTATTACCTCAGCCGCCACATCGAGTTGGACGCTCAAGACCATGGGCCAGCGGCGCAGCAATTACTCCAACGCCTGATCGGGACAGACACTGCCCGACAACGCCAGGCCGATGAGACCGCCCTCGCCGCCGTGCAAAACCGCCTCAGCTTCTGGGACGCCGTGCGCGCCTCGCTTCAAGAGGTGCAACCATGACCGCCGTCGACTACCGCTCCTTTGCCGAAGACTGGGAACGCCGTGCAACGATCCGCACACGCCCTCGGCGCCTACTGGAAAACGATGACAGGTTGATCTATCCGCTGTGCCGCCAACCACTGGTGCTGAGTGCAACCTTTCTGGAGCACTGCCCGCAGTACCGCGACTTTGTGTTGGCGCAAAGCTTCTACAAATTCATCAACGATGTGGTGATCTTCGAAACCGAGATCGTCGGCAAGACCGCCCGCAACATTGCCAAGAACCACTTTTCGCTGCCCTTCCCCCTCGCCTGTCGCGTGGACGCGATGACCGTCGTGGTGGATGAGGACTACCACGCGCTGGTCGCGCTGGACTTCCTGCAACAGACCGTGGAAATGACCGGCATACAGCCCCTCGACCTGCCTGGGCAAATCGAACTGAGCCATGCCCTGCCGGCAGCGCAGGCGATGGCACCGGCACACCTGCGCGATGCCGTGGAATTGATTGGCGTGGCCATCGCCGAAAACACCGTCACCCATGACGTAGCGGCGTTTTCCAAGGACGACAGCGTCAAGCCTTCCATCCGTGGCTTGATGGCCGATCACTTGTTTGATGAAGGGCGCCATGCGCAATTCTGGACGCAACTGGTGCGTCTCTACTGGCAAGCGGCAAGCACGGCCGACCGCGACAGTATCGCTGTTACCCTGCCGACCTTTTTGGCGCATTACCTGACCAACGATCTGCAAAAAGGCTTTGATTTACACCTGATCGAACACCTGGACGCCAGCGCCGATGTTCGCCACGCGCTACAGGGCGAAGTCGCAGCGCTGGACTTTCCCATCACCCGCCAGCACCCACTGCTCGGTAACATCATGGGGTTCCTGCATCAGAGCGGCGTGCTGCACACACCGAGCGTCGCCCTGGCCCTGAGCGACTACCTGCCCGAACCGGGGAGGCCGGCATGAGGCGCTTGAAGATTGGTTGGAACGGCAGCAGCAATGCCTTGCAAGCGCTCAGGCAGACGCTGGAGCAATACGGGCACGTCAGCGCAACAGAATCCCTCGACATCGTTATTGAAGATGGCAGCCAACCACCGCTGACTCATTCCGACAACGCCCAATGGATAAGCCTGCGCCTGGGTGTCGGCCCGGTGTTCGAACATGGGCTTCCCGCGCTGCAGTTGCGCTGCTATGACCATGACCAACGCGTATTGGCGGTACAGGACCTTGCCGACGAACCCAGCGGCAACGGCCAGCAACTACGCCGGCACGCGACGAACGCGCTGGTGGAATGGGTGGCCTCGCTGGTCAGCGGTTTCTCGAGGGACGTGGGCTTCTTCGCCGCAACCACCACCGTTAACGCCTGGCCCGAGCAAGGCCTGCAAACGCTGGACGCGCTGGCGTTTGTGCATCGATTCAATCGCACAGCGCAGCCGGCATTATTGCAAGCAGCCCAGGCGCCCATCATCGAACGGCTACAGGCAAGCCTGCACACATTCGCCGAACGCCCGGCGCTGAACATCGCCGGCAGTGTGGTGACCTACCAGCAATTACGGATACGGGCCCTATCGATCCAGCAACGCCTGCGCCCCCTGCTGGAAGGCATTGAGGCGCCAGCAGTGGTCGGCGTTTGCCTGGGCAAGTCCACCGAGTTGTACGCCAGCATTCTCGCGGTGTTGGGTTGCGGCGCGGTGTACCTGCCACTGGCACCGGAGCATCCGCCACAGCGCCAGCAAACGATGCTGCAAAGTACTCGGGCGAGCGTGCTGTTGGATGATGGCCAGCACCCTTTGCGCGACCAGTTCGTTAGCCTGAATGTGTGCCAACTCGACCCGACGCACACTGACACCACGCAGCCTTTGGCGCACCATCGCGCCAGCGGCGAAGCACCCTGCATCGTGCTTTTCACCTCCGGCACCACCGGCCAGCCTAAAGGCGTGCTGCTCAGCCAAGGCAACCTTGCGCATTTCACCGCCTGGCTTGGGGCCTGTGTGGCGCTGAATGAGCAGAGCCGTGTGCTGCAATTTTCGCCGCTCAGTTTCGACTCATCGCTGATCGACATCTTCCCTGCCCTGATCGCCGGTGCCGAGTTGATCGTGCCCAGCGAGGGCCAGAGGCACGACCCTCAGCAGTTGGTCGAGCTGATTCGCCAAAAGAACATCAGCCACGCGTTTTTGCCACCGGCACTTTTGAGCATCCTGCCACTGGATCAGCCGTTGGGCCTGACCCACCTGTTGACCGGCGGTGATACCTGCGAGCCGCACGTGATCGAAAGGTTGGCGGGCCAGTGCCGATTGCACAACCTCTACGGCCCTACCGAGACGACGGTGCTCGCCACCCACCGCATGTTTCAGGCCGGCGACAGCCATCGCAACGTAGGCCATCCGATTGCCAACAGCCGGGTGCTGATCCTCGACGACCACCTGCAACCGGTGGATGAGCAGGTGATGGGCGACCTATACATCGTCGGCCCTGGGGTGAGCCTGGGGTATGTGAGCGCACCGCAACGGGTGGACAACCCGTTCGTTGAGCTGACACTGCCGGATGGCCAGATGCTGCAGGCTTACCGCAGCGGCGACCTGGCGAAATGGACGCAAGACGGTATAGAGCTGGGCGGTCGACGGGATGACCAAGTGAAGATCCGTGGTTTTCGGGTCGAGCCCCAAGAAATCGAAGAGTGCCTGCGCAGCAGCCGGTTGTTTCGCCAAGTGGCCGTGGTGATTGATGGTGATCGCCGGATTTTCAGTTTTGCCGCCCAGCCCGAGCCCGGCGCCACGCTGGCAGGCTTGAAGCGACATGCGCAGCAATGGCTACCGGCTTATATGCACCCCGAAGTGTGGACTGAGGTGCCAATAATGCCGCGCACCTGCCACGACAAGATCGACCGCCAGGCACTGCTGGCGATGCCAATGCACCCCACGCCCCACACTGCCCGTCACGCACCACAAACGCCTCTGCAAACGCGGCTGACGGCGCTGTGGAGCGAGTTGCTGTCGGTACCTGGCGATGCTCTTGGCATCGATGACAGCTTTTTCAACTTGGGCGGCCATTCCATCCTGCTGTCGACGTTGTTGCTGCGTCTGCGCGAAGAGTTTGGCCGCAGCCTGTCATTGAGCCGTTTCTTTGAGGCGCCGACGATTCGTACGCTCGCCGTGCTGATGGAGGACGGTGAACTGCCCAATGCACCGTCAGGCCAAGTGCACAAAGACGCATCGCAAGCGCTGAATCTACACATGCTGCATGAGGACCGCGCTGGTGATCCGCGCAAGGTGATCGTCACAGGCGCCAACAGTTTTGTCGGGGTGCACCTGGTCGAAGCGTTGTTGGCGGGCGGTGCGCAAGAGGTGGCCTGCCTGGTGCGAGAACAGCCGGGGCGCTCGGCGGCGGCGCGGTTTGCCGAGGCATTGCGCGAGTATCGCCTGGACCATCTGGACCTGAGCCGCGTGCAGGTCCATGCCGCCGATATCAGCCTGCCCCGGCTGGGCCTGGCCAGCGACGTGTATGAACACCTCGCCAGTACTTATGGCGTGTTGGTGCACAACGCAGCAAGGGTCAATCATGTGATGGACTACGCCTCACTCGCCAGGGACAACGTCGAACCGGTGCTGGAGTGCCTGCGCCTGTGTGAAACCCAGTGCAAGAAGGTCTTCAATTTCATCTCCACACTGTCGGCCTGCAGCAGCGTCGACGCTCAGGGGAACATCCTTGAAACACTTGCAGTGGCGACGTTGCCGCTCTATCTGAAGAACGGCTACAACCTCTCCAAGTGGGTGGCCGAACGGCTGTTGGGACGAGCGGCCGAGCAAGGTGCCTGGGTCAATATCTATCGCCCGGGCAATATCGCCTTCAACAGCCGCAGCGGTGTTTGCCAGCCGCAAAACAACCGCTTGATGCTGATGCTCAAGGGGTCGTTGCAGCTGGGCCTGGCGCCCCGCCTTGAGGTGAATTTCGACCTGATGCCGGTGGACTTCTTTGCCCGTTTCGTTGCGTTCCATTGCAGCCAATTTTCTGCCAGGCGCAACGTCTTCAACCTGCACAACCCACAGCCCTTGAGCTGGGATCACTACCTTGATGCATTCAGTCAGGCGGGCCACCCCTTCGAACGGGTGAGTGTTGCGCATTGGCAAAGAGCGTTGCGTACGGTGGGCTGCGAGAACGCGCTGTTTGGCGTGCTGGGTTTCTACCTGGATGACCTTTCAGAAGACATCAGCGACATCTCGATGATCTGTCACGACAACGCACGCCAGGGTGTTGAAGCCATGGGCGAGCACTACCCACAAAAGGACCCGGCGCTGTTGCGTAAGGGCTGCGACCACCTCAGGGCCATTGGCTTTCTCTGACCGCTAAAGGACACGCTTATGAAACCGCTGCAACCGGATACATTGATCCGCAACCCGAATGCCGCACCGTTGGTGGCGTCTGTCGAAGTCCCGTGCGAAGCCGCTCGCCTGTGGAACGTGGTAGGCAACTTTGCAGGCTTTGATGCCTTCATTCCCGCCCTTTCGCACATCGACATGACGGGGACAGGTGTAGGCGCATTGCGCACGAAATTTTTCCACGATGGCCATTGCGCTGTAGAGCAACTCAACAGCAGGGACGACGAGGCCATGTGC
The DNA here is from genome assembly GCF_022648765.1 of Pseudomonas sp. ArH3a. NCBI lineage: Bacteria > Pseudomonadati > Pseudomonadota > Gammaproteobacteria > Pseudomonadales > Pseudomonadaceae > Pseudomonas > Pseudomonas sp. ArH3a. The sequence continues at coordinate 387,616 of NZ_CP080330.1, read as the reverse complement.
ATGACATGGACCACAATCTACAACACGTTGGGCGTCGCGCGGTTGTGGGCTGCAATGCGCGTGGAAGGGCTTGGCGAGGGGTGCTCCAGGGCGACCTGGACCCTGATGGGCGAGCCACTGGAAACTGAGCAGGCAGAGTTTGAACAGTTTGTGCAGGCGTTCGCCGACAGCGCACTGCAGAACGTGCGCCAGATGCTCGGCTGATCAGCAGGAGCGAGAGGCCTCGCTCCTGCATAAACAGGGTCAGATTTTGAAGCTGTCGACCAATTGCTTCAGACGGCTGGCCTGCTGGGACAGTGCATCGCAGTCCTTGAGCGTTTCGTTGAGGTTAGCCACGCCCTGCTGGTTCAGCAGGTTGATCTGGTTGATGTCGACGTTGAGGGTTTCAACCACAGCGGTCTGCTCTTCGGTGGCGGCAGCAACCGATTGGTTCATGCCATCGATCTCGACGATTCGCTGAGTCACGCTGACCAGGCGCTCACCGGCCTGGTTGGCCACTTCCACGCTTTCTTCGCTGGAGGTCTGGCTGGCGTTCATGGTGGTCACCGCTTCACGCGAACCCACTTGCAGCGAAGTGATCATCTTATGGATCTCTTCGGCGGATTCCTGGGTACGGTGCGCCAAGTTACGCACTTCATCGGCAACCACGGCAAACCCGCGCCCGGCTTCCCCGGCACGCGCGGCCTCGATCGCGGCATTGAGCGCCAACAGGTTGGTTTGCTGGGAGATGCCTTTGATCACATCAAGGATGTGGCCGATGTTGTCGGTGCTGGCGTTCAGGGTTTCGATCTGGGTGCAGGACAGGCTGATTTTTTGCGACAGCTCCGACATCGCCAGGATGGTTTTCTCTACCACCTTGCGACCGTCGTCTGCCTGTTCACTGGCACCACTGGCGTGCTGCGAAGCATCGGCGGCGTTACGCGCGATTTCCTGAGTGGCGGCGCCCAATTCGTTGATCGCCGCGGCCACGCTATTGGTCCGCGCACTTTGCTCGTCCGAACCGATGATCGAAGCGTTGGACGAAGCCATCACGCGCTGGGACAGGTCGTGTACCTGACGCGTTGCCGAAGACACTTCCGAGATGGACGCGTGAATACGCTCGACGAACTGGTTGAAAGCACTGCCAACCTCGCCAAACTCGTCCTTAGTGGTCACGTCCAGGCGGCGAGTCAAATCGCCCTCACCCTGGGCGATGTCCTGCATGGCAACACCCATGGTGGTCAGGGGGCGTAGCAGCACTTGAATCAACAGGCTCAAGAGCACCGCAATGGCGACGACCGCGATTAACATGGCGATCAGCGCAGAAGTACGGAACTTGCCCAGTGGTGCGTAGGCTTTGTCTTTATCGATCGACAGACCGATGTACCAGTCTGCACCGGGCAAACCACTGATCGGGGTGAACGAAAGGATACGGTCCTTGCCATTGAGGACAACGTCCTGGCTGACCTTCTCGATGCGCAGATTAGCGCCAGGGTAGATGTCCTTGAGGTTTTTCATCACCTGGGCCTGGTCAGGACTGACGATGACCTGGCCATCGGCGCTGACCAGAAACGCATGGCCCATGCCGCCGAAGTCTACCGAATTGATGATCTTCACCAGGGTTTGCAAGCTCAGGTCGCCGCCGACCACACCCAGCAGTTCGCCGTTCTTTTTGACCGGCAGAGCGATGGTCACGATCTGCCCGCCCACAGCTGCCATGTAGGGCGGGGTGAGCATGGTTTTATCGGCGGCCACCGCTTGTTTGTACCAGGGACGCTGACGAGGGTCGTAATCGTCGGACATCTTGGCGTCAGGGCGCTGGGTGAACACGCCGTTGGTTTGACCGACATAAGTGAACTGGAAATTCGAGGTGAATGCAGGCTGGTCGACCAGGCCTGGAAGGTCGGCAGCACTGCCCTGATGCGCAACGTTTTGCGCCAGGTTTTCGAGGACCAGAATCCGGCCACTCAGCCAGTTCTGCACACTGCTGGCGGTGAGTTCACCCGATTGCTGGATAGACGACTCCAGGTTTTGCTTGATGGTGCTGCGCTGCAGGTAGTCGTTGTAGAACGTGAATAACGCGAAAGCGAGAACCACGACGCCTGACGCGGCCAACAGAATTTTATGACTGAACTTGAGATTCATTTCATCGACTTCTTTTTGCCAAAGGGGGATGAGCGTGCCGAGTGGAACATTTCATCTAACGGGATAGGCGAACTCTGCGACCGCTCTATTTCGGTGCACGCATGGCTCATCAGTCTTTCGGCCAATTCAGGAAAAATCTTAGAAATTTGTGAGATACATCCTTATTTTGAGTAGGAAACCGACAGGCGGTACAGTCGCACTGGGCAGTGCCGCCGATGCGGCGGACCTGGCGCAAGACACCTGTGTGCAGCTACTGCAAAAGACTGAACGCTTTGAACTCAAGGCGCCTCGGGCTTTTTTGCGCACGATCGCTCGCGGCTTGGTGGTTGATCATTGGCGCCATGAAGAAATCGAGCGCGCTTACCTCGAGTCCATCGCCCATCTGCCGCAAGCGCTGGCACACAGCGCCGAAGCCCGTGCGTTGGTACTGGAGTTTCTGGAGGAAATCACACAGCTGGCAGCGCTGGACGTCTGACCTCGCGACCACCACCAGCGAGCGACGCAGTGTGCAATTCTGCTCACTTGCCGGGAAGTTTCCAGCCGCGAGGGTTCCTAGTTATTAAACCTCTAAACGACAAAACCCCTGTCTGCGTTAGCAGACAGGGGTTTCGGAATTCAATCTTGACGATGACCTACTCTCACATGGGGAAACCCCACACTACCATCGGCGATGCATCGTTTCACTGCTGAGTTCGGGATGGGATCAGGTGGTTCCAATGCTCTATGGTCGTCAAGAAATTCTGTGTACCAGACCGTTGCGTGAGCAACGTGCTGGTGAAATTCATGGACTTCTACATAAACAAAACCCCTGTTTGTGTTAGCAAACAGGGGTTCTGGAATTTAATCTTGACGATGACCTACTCTCACATGGGGAAACCCCACACTACCATCGGCGATGCATCGTTTCACTGCTGAGTTCGGGATGGGATCAGGTGGTTCCAATGCTCTATGGTCGTCAAGAAATTCGGGTACTGAGTCGTGACCTTATGGCCTCGCTTCAGCAAATTGGGTATGTGATAGCTTTCGGTGTTTTGTGAGATCGAACTTTCGGTTCTATCGTCTTCACACACCGCAATCTGATGCTTCTACTTGTTTCCAAGTCCGAAGTAGTCAAATTGCTTGGGTGTTATATGGTCAAGCCTCACGGGCAATTAGTATTGGTTAGCTCAACGCCTCACAGCGCTTACACACCCAACCTATCAACGTCGTAGTCTTCGACGGCCCTTCAGGGGACTCAAGGTCCCAGTGAGATCTCATCTTGAGGCTAGTTTCCCGCTTAGATGCTTTCAGCGGTTATCTATTCCGAACATAGCTACCCGGCAATGCCACTGGCGTGACAACCGGAACACCAGAGGTTCGTCCACTCCGGTCCTCTCGTACTAGGAGCAGCCCCTCTCAAATCTCAAACGTCCACGGCAGATAGGGACCGAACTGTCTCACGACGTTCTAAACCCAGCTCGCGTACCACTTTAAATGGCGAACAGCCATACCCTTGGGACCGGCTTCAGCCCCAGGATGTGATGAGCCGACATCGAGGTGCCAAACACCGCCGTCGATATGAACTCTTGGGCGGTATCAGCCTGTTATCCCCGGAGTACCTTTTATCCGTTGAGCGATGGCCCTTCCATACAGAACCACCGGATCACTAAGACCTACTTTCGTACCTGCTCGACGTGTCTGTCTCGCAGTCAAGCGCGCTTTTGCCTTTATACTCTACGACCGATTTCCGACCGGTCTGAGCGCACCTTCGTACTCCTCCGTTACTCTTTAGGAGGAGACCGCCCCAGTCAAACTACCCACCATACACTGTCCTCGATCCGGATAACGGACCTGAGTTAGAACCTCAAAGTTGCCAGGGTGGTATTTCAAGGTTGGCTCCACGCGAACTGGCGTCCACGCTTCAAAGCCTCCCACCTATCCTACACAAGCAAATTCAAAGTCCAGTGCAAAGCTATAGTAAAGGTTCACGGGGTCTTTCCGTCTAGCCGCGGATACACTGCATCTTCACAGCGATTTCAATTTCACTGAGTCTCGGGTGGAGACAGCGCCGCCATCGTTACGCCATTCGTGCAGGTCGGAACTTACCCGACAAGGAATTTCGCTACCTTAGGACCGTTATAGTTACGGCCGCCGTTTACCGGGGCTTCGATCAAGAGCTTCGCGTTAGCTAACCCCATCAATTAACCTTCCGGCACCGGGCAGGCGTCACACCCTATACGTCCACTTTCGTGTTTGCAGAGTGCTGTGTTTTTAATAAACAGTCGCAGCGGCCTGGTATCTTCGACCGGCATGAGCTTACGGAGCAAGTCCTTCACCCTCACCGGCGCACCTTCTCCCGAAGTTACGGTGCCATTTTGCCTAGTTCCTTCACCCGAGTTCTCTCAAGCGCCTTGGTATTCTCTACCCAACCACCTGTGTCGGTTTGGGGTACGGTTCCTGGTTACCTGAAGCTTAGAAGCTTTTCTTGGAAGCATGGCATCAACCACTTCGTTAACTAAAAGTTAACTCGTCATCAGCTCTCGGCCTTAGAATCCCGGATTTACCTAAGATTCCAGCCTACCACCTTAAACTTGGACAACCAACGCCAAGCTGGCCTAGCCTTCTCCGTCCCTCCATCGCAATAACCAGAAGTACAGGAATATTAACCTGTTTTCCATCGACTACGCTTTTCAGCCTCGCCTTAGGGACCGACTAACCCTGCGTCGATTAACGTTGCGCAGGAAACCTTGGTCTTTCGGCGTGGGTGTTTTTCACACCCATTGTCGTTACTCATGTCAGCATTCGCACTTCTGATACCTCCAGCAAGCTTCTCAACTCACCTTCACAGGCTTACAGAACGCTCCTCTACCGCATCACCTAAGTGATACCCGTAGCTTCGGTGTATGGTTTGAGCCCCGTTACATCTTCCGCGCAGGCCGACTCGACTAGTGAGCTATTACGCTTTCTTTAAAGGGTGGCTGCTTCTAAGCCAACCTCCTAGCTGTCTAAGCCTTCCCACATCGTTTCCCACTTAACCATAACTTTGGGACCTTAGCTGACGGTCTGGGTTGTTTCCCTTTTCACGACGGACGTTAGCACCCGCCGTGTGTCTCCCATGCTCGGCACTTGTAGGTATTCGGAGTTTGCATCGGTTTGGTAAGTCGGGATGACCCCCTAGCCGAAACAGTGCTCTACCCCCTACAGTGATACATGAGGCGCTACCTAAATAGCTTTCGAGGAGAACCAGCTATCTCCGAGCTTGATTAGCCTTTCACTCCGATCCACAGGTCATCCGCTAACTTTTCAACGGTAGTCGGTTCGGTCCTCCAGTTAGTGTTACCCAACCTTCAACCTGCCCATGGATAGATCGCCCGGTTTCGGGTCTATTCCCAGCGACTAGACGCCCTATTAAGACTCGCTTTCGCTACGCCTCCCCTATTCGGTTAAGCTCGCCACTGAAAATAAGTCGCTGACCCATTATACAAAAGGTACGCAGTCACCCAACAAAGTGGGCTCCCACTGCTTGTACGCATACGGTTTCAGGATCTATTTCACTCCCCTCTCCGGGGTTCTTTTCGCCTTTCCCTCACGGTACTAGTTCACTATCGGTCAGTCAGTAGTATTTAGCCTTGGAGGATGGTCCCCCCATATTCAGACAAAGTTTCTCGTGCTCCGTCCTACTCGATTTCATGACTAAGAGATTTTCGCGTACAGGGCTATCACCCACTATGGCCGCACTTTCCAGAGCGTTCCGCTAATCTCAAAGCCACTTAAGGGCTAGTCCCCGTTCGCTCGCCACTACTAAGGGAATCTCGGTTGATTTCTTTTCCTCAGGGTACTTAGATGTTTCAGTTCCCCTGGTTCGCCCCTTACACCTATGTATTCAGTGTAAGGTAACCATCTTATGATGGCTGGGTTCCCCCATTCAGACATCTCCGGATCAAAGTCTGTTTGCCGACTCCCCGAAGCTTTTCGCAGGCTACCACGTCTTTCATCGCCTCTGACTGCCAAGGCATCCACCGTATGCGCTTCTTCACTTGACCATATAACCCCAAGCAATCTGGTTATACTGTGAAGACAACATTCGCCGAAAATTCGATAATACTCAATTACGAGTAACTCACAAATTTTACCTTAGCCTGATCCGTTACCAGTGAAAGTAACGTTCAGTCTATCTTTCTATCACATACCCAAATTTTTAAAGAACGATCTAATCAAAGACTAGAAATCAACATTCACCATCACCTCGATGGAATGCTCATTTCTAAGCTTTCAAAACTTTCAGAAGCAGTAGTGGTGGAGCCAAACGGGATCGAACCGTTGACCTCCTGCGTGCAAGGCAGGCGCTCTCCCAGCTGAGCTATGGCCCCGTATTTCTACAGGCGTTTCCCACACAAAATTGGTGGGTCTGGGCAGATTCGAACTGCCGACCTCACCCTTATCAGGGGTGCGCTCTAACCAACTGAGCTACAGACCCAATTTCGGGCTGCTTCTTATCGTCTTCTTCAATGAATCAAGCAATTCGTGTGGGAACTTATGGAGCAGCTGATGTCGTCGATTAAGGAGGTGATCCAGCCGCAGGTTCCCCTACGGCTACCTTGTTACGACTTCACCCCAGTCATGAATCACACCGTGGTAACCGTCCTCCCGAAGGTTAGACTAGCTACTTCTGGTGCAACCCACTCCCATGGTGTGACGGGCGGTGTGTACAAGGCCCGGGAACGTATTCACCGCGACATTCTGATTCGCGATTACTAGCGATTCCGACTTCACGCAGTCGAGTTGCAGACTGCGATCCGGACTACGATCGGTTTTGTGGGATTAGCTCCACCTCGCGGCTTGGCAACCCTCTGTACCGACCATTGTAGCACGTGTGTAGCCCAGGCCGTAAGGGCCATGATGACTTGACGTCATCCCCACCTTCCTCCGGTTTGTCACCGGCAGTCTCCTTAGAGTGCCCACCATTACGTGCTGGTAACTAAGGACAAGGGTTGCGCTCGTTACGGGACTTAACCCAACATCTCACGACACGAGCTGACGACAGCCATGCAGCACCTGTCTCAATGTTCCCGAAGGCACCAATCTATCTCTAGAAAGTTCATTGGATGTCAAGGCCTGGTAAGGTTCTTCGCGTTGCTTCGAATTAAACCACATGCTCCACCGCTTGTGCGGGCCCCCGTCAATTCATTTGAGTTTTAACCTTGCGGCCGTACTCCCCAGGCGGTCAACTTAATGCGTTAGCTGCGCCACTAAGAGCTCAAGGCTCCCAACGGCTAGTTGACATCGTTTACGGCGTGGACTACCAGGGTATCTAATCCTGTTTGCTCCCCACGCTTTCGCACCTCAGTGTCAGTATTGGTCCAGGTGGTCGCCTTCGCCACTGGTGTTCCTTCCTATATCTACGCATTTCACCGCTACACAGGAAATTCCACCACCCTCTACCATACTCTAGTCAGTCAGTTTTGAATGCAGTTCCCAGGTTGAGCCCGGGGATTTCACATCCAACTTAACAAACCACCTACGCGCGCTTTACGCCCAGTAATTCCGATTAACGCTTGCACCCTCTGTATTACCGCGGCTGCTGGCACAGAGTTAGCCGGTGCTTATTCTGTCGGTAACGTCAAAACAATCACGTATTAGGTAACTGCCCTTCCTCCCAACTTAAAGTGCTTTACAATCCGAAGACCTTCTTCACACACGCGGCATGGCTGGATCAGGCTTTCGCCCATTGTCCAATATTCCCCACTGCTGCCTCCCGTAGGAGTCTGGACCGTGTCTCAGTTCCAGTGTGACTGATCATCCTCTCAGACCAGTTACGGATCGTAGCCTTGGTGAGCCATTACCTCACCAACTAGCTAATCCGACCTAGGCTCATCTGATAGCGCAAGGCCCGAAGGTCCCCTGCTTTCTCCCGTAGGACGTATGCGGTATTAGCGTCCGTTTCCGAACGTTATCCCCCACTACCAGGCAGATTCCTAGGCATTACTCACCCGTCCGCCGCTCTCAAGAGAAGCAAGCTTCTCTCTACCGCTCGACTTGCATGTGTTAGGCCTGCCGCCAGCGTTCAATCTGAGCCATGATCAAACTCTTCAGTTCAAACATCTTTGGGTTTTTAAGAAACCCTAAACTTGGCTCAGCAATCGTTGGTTACATCTTTGATTTCTCGCGGAGTAACTTGTGATGCTGATAATCTTGTTGACTATCAGTCTGACTCCACAAGCACCCACACGAATTGCTTGATTCAGTTGTTAAAGAGCGGTTGGTTAAGATCTTTCGTCTCAACCGAGGCGCGCATTCTACAGCAGCCTCATTTGCTGTCAAGTGATTATTTTCAGAAGTTTTCGAAGATTTCTTCAACAACTTCAACCACTTGCGCTTCCGATCTCTCGTTAGCGGGAGGCGAATTCTACAGCGTTACACGCTGCTGTCAACACCTCTTTTTCTCCGCTTTCGACCGAGAAGATCGAAACGTTAATAGAGCCAAACAACACTGCTCTACCAACTCCTTCTGGGCTTCGATCAACTGAAGCAAGCCGCTGTCGAATTCTGCATAACTCTTTGTTTACCAAGGAGTTTTCCGTTTCGACTGCGCCGGAAGTGGGGCGAATTATAGACTTCCAGAATCTGCCGTCAACCCTTAATTTCGCGTCTCTATCAATTACTTAGGATTGATTAAAAAACAACCTATATAGGCGCTTTACGCGCCCTATATAGAAGGGAATACTCAGATAACACCCGCTTCTCTTAAAGCAGCCACATTTGCGGGCCCCAGCCCAAGCACACCCTGCAGCACCTGGACCGTGTGCTCTCCTAATAGAGGAGGCGCACTGCGGTACTCCACAGGCGTCTTGGACAGCCGTATCGGACTGGCCACCTGCGGAACCATCCCCGCCAGCGCATGAGGCAACGCCATAGCCAGCCCACGCGCCTTGACCTGCGGATCGGCGAATACCTGCGCCAAGTCATTGATAGGCCCACACGGCACGCCCACTCGCTCCAGCTGCGTCACCCATTCAGCCGTCGTCTTGAAGACCGTAGCTTGGCGAATCAACGGAATCAGCTCCGCACGGTTAGCCACCCGCACCTTATTAGTAGCAAAGCGCGGATCGTCCGCCCACTGCGGCTGCCCAGCCGCCTCAGCGAACTTGCGAAACTGCCCGTCATTACCCACCGTCAGGATGAAGTCACCATCGGCCGTGGGGAAATCCTGATAAGGCACAATATTCGGGTGAGCATTGCCCAGCCGCTTGGGCGACACACCCGTCGTCAGGTAATTCATCGCCTGATTAGCCAGGCAGGCCACCTGCACGTCCAGCAACGCCATATCAATATGCTGCCCGCCGCCGTCATGGTCCCGGTGCGCCAGCGCTGCCAAGATCGCCACAGTCGAGTAGAGCCCCGTCAAGATGTCCGTCAGCGCCACTCCAACCTTTACCGGCCCAGCGCCATCATCACCCTCAGGCCGACCGGTCAAGCTCATGAGCCCGCCCAACCCCTGAATCATGAAGTCATAGCCCGCGCGCGCCGCGTAGGGCCCGGTCTGACCAAAGCCGGTGATCGAGCAATAGATCAACTCCGGATTGATCTCCTTCAGCGACTCATAGTCCAGCCCATACGCCGCCAGGCCACCCACTTTAAAATTCTCGATCAGGATGTCGGACTTCGCCGCCAGGTCACGCACCAGCTTCTGCCCCTCCGGCCGCGTGAAGTCGATGGTCACCGACTCCTTGTTTCGGTTGGCCGACAGATAATAGGCCGCCTCACTGGTGTTCTCGCCATACGCATCCTTAAGGAAGGGCGGCCCCCAGGCGCGCGTGTCATCGCCATTACCCGGCCGCTCGACCTTGATCACCTCAGCCCCAAGGTCCGCCAGGATTTGCCCGGACCAAGGGCCCGCCAGCACTCTCGATAAATCCAATACCCGCAGATGTGAAAGCGCGCCCATGCCGTGCTCCTATTAATAGAACGCTTGAAGACCGGTTTGCGCACGCCCAAGAATCAGGGCGTGCACGTCATGCGTACCTTCATAGGTGTTAACCACCTCCAGGTTGACCAAGTGACGCGCCACCCCGAACTCATCAGAAATACCGTTGCCACCCAGCATGTCCCGCGCCATACGCGCGATATCCAGGGACTTGCCGCAGGAGTTGCGCTTCATGATCGAAGTAATCTCAACCGCAGCCGTACCTTCATCCTTCATACGCCCCAAGCGCAGGCAGCCTTGCAAGGCCATCGTGATCTCGGTCTGCATATCGGCCAGCTTCTTCTGGATCAGTTGCGTCGCCGCCAATGGACGCCCGAACTGATGACGATCCAGGGTGTACTGGCGAGCGGTGTGCCAGCAGAACTCGGCGGCCCCCAGCGCCCCCCAGGAAATGCCATAGCGCGCCGAGTTAAGGCAGGTGAAAGGCCCTTTCAAGCCACGCACATCCGGAAAGATGTTTTCTTCCGGCACAAACACGTTATCCATGACGATCTCACCGGTAATGGAAGCGCGCAGGCCGACCTTGCCGTGAATCGCCGGAGCACTCAGGCCTTTCCAGCCTTTCTCCAGGACAAAACCACGAATATCACCGGCATCGTCCTTGCCCCACACCACAAACACATCGGCGATCGGGCTATTGGTGATCCACATCTTGGCGCCGCTCAGGCTGTAGCCGCCGTCCACCTTACGGGCCCGCGTAATCATCGCGCCTGGGTCGGAGCCGTGATTAGGCTCAGTCAAGCCGAAGCAGCCGATCCACTCGCCAGAGGCCAGCTTCGGCAGGTACTTCTGCTTCTGTGCCTCAGTGCCAAATTCATTGATAGGCACCATGACCAGTGATGACTGCACACTCATCATCGAGCGATAGCCGGAGTCGACACGCTCGACCTCACGGGCAATCAGCCCATAGCTGACGTAGTTCAAGCCACTGCCACCGTACTGCTCGGGGATCATCGCGCCCAACAGGCCCGTTTCGCCCATCTCGCGGAAGATCGCAGGGTCGGTCTTTTCATGGCGAAAGGCTTCGAGCACACGCGGCGCCAGCTTGTCCCGGGCGAATTGCTCAGCACTGTCACGCACCATGCGCTCTTCTTCGGTGAGCTGTTGATCCAGCAGCAGTGGATCGATCCAGTTGAAGCTTGCCTTACCAGCCATGAATAAGTCCTCGCGGAAAAAATCAGAAGTCGTGGATGCAGCCTAGGCCGGGCAGTCGCAGAGGGCAAACGAGGTTTCTGCATAGGGTTGTGCTAATTTCTCACTTCGAAACGACTGAGAAGGGCGCAGACGCGCTTTATAAGTGAGTACTACGTACATGCGCAGAAAAATTCCCAGCACCACCGCCCTGGTCAGTTTTGAAGCCGCGGCCCGCCACGAGAGCTTTACCAAGGCGGCGCAGGAGCTTTCCATCACCCAAGGCGCCATCTGTCGACAGATCGCCAGCCTTGAGGAGTTTTTAAGTGTCGAGCTGTTTCGGCGCTCACGGCGCGGAGTAAAGCTGACCGAAGCGGGGTTGTCCTACAGCCGTCGCGTCGCTATGCAGCTGGACGCGGTAGAGCGAGACACCTTGTCAGTAATGGGACAGCAGGGCGCCAGCGTCATCGAGCTCGCCGTGGTGCCAACCTTCGGCACCCAATGGCTGATCCCGCGCCTCAAGGACTTTCAACGCCAGCACCCGGAAGTCACCGTCAATCTCACCAACCGCACGCGCCCGTTTCTATTTGCCGATACCGAATTCGATGCCGCAATCTACTTTGGCGATGCCGACTGGTCTGGGACCGAGTCCCACCGGCTGATGGGGGAAAACCCGGTTCCGGTGTGCAGTCCGCGATTACTGGGCACCCGCACCCACTTCAGCCCCCAAGAGATCGCAGAACTGCCGCTGCTGCAGCAAACCACACGGCCTTACGCCTGGCGCCAATGGTTCAACGCGCAACAACTGAACATACCCCGCGACATGACAGGCCCGCGTTACGAGCTATTCTCGATGTTGTCTCAGGCCGCCATGCATGACATGGGGATCGCGCTGATACCGCCGTTCCTTATCCAGCGCGAGCTGGAGGAGAACCAACTGATGATCGCAAGCCCAGAGGCGCTGAGCAGTTCGAAGGCCTACTACTTGATGATTCCCGAGAGAAAAGTCGAATCTGCATCGCTGCACGCATTCAGAGACTGGTTGATTGATCAGTCGCAGCGCTATAGCCCCAGCGTTTAAAGGCAAAAACCGAGCCGTTGACTTTGTAGTCAGATAATTATTGGCACTACAGATATACGTATATGTCGCATTTAAGCAGACTGTACTTCTCTGCAATAGATAAGGCTCAAGGCCATGATTCACTTGGCTTGTAGCGACTATCACTGGCCAATGCCCGACTATTCACAACCACGATTGTAAAACATACGTAAACCGCCTAAATCCCTTTAAACACCTGTATTTAAAGAGGTTATTTCGAGGCGTTGCGACAATCAGTCACAGGGTGACTTGTAGTTAATTTTTCGTCACCCGTCATAATCCCTTGAAGGCCGTAAAGTTCGCCTGCAAAATGCCGCGCCCCGCTGTCATTTCAGCGGGATCGTGCTGATCGGCCGCCCCAGTTGCGCCACTCACGGTGCACTGGCCTTTTTACAAAAAGATCAAAAGCAAAAAGATCATGCAGGAGATTTGACGTGCACATTGGTGTTCCTCTCGAAACCCAGACCGGTGAAACGCGGGTGGCTGCCACCCCGGAAACCATCAAGAAGCTGATCGGCCAGGGCCATAAGGTCACTGTTCAAAGCGGCGCAGGCGTTAATGCCAGCGTCGTCGACAGTGCCTACGAAGCGGCAGGCGCAACCATTGGCAGTGCCAGCGAGGCGTTTGGCGCCGAGCTGATTCTCAAGGTGGTCGCCCCCAGCGACAACGAACTGGGGCTGATCAAAAGCGGCACCGTCGTTGTAGGCATGCTCAATCCGTTCAGCAACGAAACCATTGCCAAGCTGGCCGAGCGCGGCATCACTGCCTTCGCGCTGGAAGCTGCGCCGCGCACCTCACGGGCCCAGAGCCTTGATGTGCTGTCGTCGCAAGCCAACATCGCCGGCTACAAAGCAGTGCTGCTTGCAGCCCATCACTACCCGCGCTTCATGCCGATGCTGATGACGGCTGCTGGCACCGTGAAAGCTGCCCGCGTGCTGATCCTCGGCGCTGGCGTCGCAGGTCTTCAGGCCATCGCCACGGCGAAACGCCTGGGTGCGGTGATCGAAGCGTCCGACGTGCGCCCAGCGGTGAAAGAGCAGATCGAATCCCTCGGCGCCAAGTTCGTCGACGTGCCGTACGAAACCGATGAAGAGCGCGAATGCGCCGTCGGTGTTGGCGGTTACGCACGCCCGATGCCAAGCAGTTGGATGCAGCGCCAGGCCCTGGCCGTGCACGAGCGCGCCAAGCAGGCCGACATCGTCATCACCACCGCGTTGATCCCGGGCCGCAAGGCGCCGACTCTGCTCAGCGCCGAAACCGTCGCACACATGAAGCCAGGCTCGGTGGTCATCGACCTCGCCGCCGCCCAAGGTGGTAACTGCCCGCTGACCGTGGCCGATCAGGTCGTCGTGGCAAACGGCGTGACCATCTGTGGCCCGACCAACTTGGCCGGTGCCGTCGCTGCCGACGCTTCAGCTTTGTATGCACGCAACCTGCTGGACTTCCTGAAGCTGGTCTTCAACAAGGAAGGGCAGTTTGAAATCAACCTCGAAGACGACATCGTCGCCGCGTGCCTGATGTGCCGCGACGGCCAAGTCATCCGCAAAAACGCCTAAGCAGGGATTCAGACGATGGAAGAGCTTATCTCCCCCGGTATCTACAACCTGATCATCTTTGTGCTGGCGATTTATGTCGGTTACCACGTGGTCTGGAACGTGACACCTGCGCTGCACACGCCATTGATGGCGGTGACGAACGCAATCTCAGCAATTGTGATCGTCGGCGCCATGCTGGCTGCAGCGCTCACCGTTACACCATTGGGCAAGACCATGGGCACCCTGGCCGTGGCCTTGGCGGCAGTTAATGTGTTCGGCGGTTTTTTGGTAACCCGCAGAATGCTGGAAATGTTCAAGAAGAAAGCCCCGAAAGTAAAAGCAGAGGCGCCATCGTCATGAGCATGAATCTGGTCACGACGCTCTACTTGATCGCGTCGATTTGCTTTATCCAGGCCCTCAAAGGCCTGTCGCATCCAACTACCTCGCGGCGCGGCAACCTGTTCGGCATGCTCGGCATGGCGCTGGCGGTGCTGACCACCGTGGGCCTCATCTATAAGCTTGGGGCTGAACTGGCCACCGCCGGTATCGGCTACGTGATCGTCGGCCTGCTGATCGGCGGCACCGCCGGTTCGATCATGGCCAAGCGCGTAGAAATGACCAAAATGCCTGAGCTGGTCGCGTTCATGCACAGCATGATCGGCTTGGCCGCAGTATTTATCGCCATCGCCGCCGTGGTCGAGCCGCAATCGCTGGGCATCGTCAAGCACCTGGGCGACTCGATCCCTGCCGGCAACCGCCTGGAACTGTTCCTCGGTGCAGCCATCGGCGCAATTACCTTCTCCGGTTCGGTAATCGCGTTCGGCAAACTCTCGGGCAAGTACAAGTTCCGCCTGTTCCAAGGCGCACCGGTACAGTTCGGCGGCCAGCACAAGCTAAACTTGGTGCTCGGCCTGGCCACCCTCGGCCTCGGCCTGGCGTTCATGTTCACCGGCAACCTCAGTGCCTTCGCATTGATGCTGGCCCTGGCGTTCGTGCTCGGTGTGCTGATCATCATCCCGATTGGCGGCGCCGACATGCCGGTAGTCGTGTCGATGCTCAACAGCTACTCAGGCTGGGCAGCGGCGGGTATCGGCTTCTCGCTGAACAACTCGATGCTGATCATCGCCGGCTCCCTGGTGGGCTCCAGCGGCGCGATTCTGTCGTACATCATGTGCAAGGCGATGAACCGCTCCTTCTTTAATGTGCTGCTCGGCGGTTTCGGCAACACAGCGGATGCAGCCGGCCCGGCGGGCTCTAAAGAAGCGCGCCCGGTGAAGTCCGGCTCCGCCGACGACGCTACCTTCCTGCTGACCAACGCCGACACCGTGATCATCGTGCCGGGCTATGGCTTGGCGGTGGCACGCGCGCAACATGCGCTTAAAGAGCTGACCGAGAAGCTGACCCACCGCGGCGTGACCGTGAAGTACGCGATCCACCCGGTGGCGGGGCGCATGCCTGGCCATATGAACGTGCTGCTGGCTGAGGCGGAAGTGCCTTACGACCAGGTGTTTGAGATGGAAGACATCAACTCCGAATTCGGCCAGGCTGATGTGGTGCTGGTGCTGGGCGCGAACGATGTGGTCAACCCGGCCGCCAAGAACGACCCTAAATCACCCATCGCCGGCATGCCGATCCTGGAAGCGTTCAAAGCCAAGACCATCATCGTCAACAAGCGCTCGATGGCCAGCGGCTATGCAGGCCTGGACAACGAGTTGTTCTACCTGGACAAGACCATGATGGTCTTCGGTGATGCGAAGAAGGTCATCGAAGACATGGTCAAGGCCGTCGAATAACACTGCGCTAGCGCAATACCCGAAACCCTGGCCTCCAGTAGGCTGGGGTTTTTTCGTTCCACTGCTCTGCGTGGGAATGCAGCCAGGGATGCTCTGCGTCCCGCTCTGCACACTCACATGAAACCCGACCAAAGGCTCTAAATCGCCGCCTGGCATTCGACCATGGTAGCGGGCCGAATTTTTTTGAAATCACTACACTGCCCACCTTGCTTCCGTAGCCTGAGATAACAATTCATGTACCGTGATCGTATCCGCTTGCCTTCGTTGTTGAACAAGGTCATGAGCGCGGCAGACGCCGCTGCACTGATCGAGGACGGCATGACCGTCGGCATGAGCGGCTTCACCCGAGCCGGTGAAGCCAAGGCCGTCCCTCACGCACTTGCCGAACGCGCCAAGACTTCGCCGCTGAAAATCACCCTGATGACCGGCGCCAGCCTGGGCAATGACCTGGACAAGCAACTGACCGAAGCCGGCGTGCTGTCCCGCCGCATGCCATTCCAAGTGGACAGCACCCTGCGCCGCGCGATCAACGCCGGCGAGGTGATGTTTATCGACCAGCATCTGTCGGAAACCGTCGAGCAACTGCGTAACAACCAGCTCAAGCTGCCGGACATCGCCGTCATCGAAGCCGTCGCTATCACCGAACAAGGCCATATCGTGCCGACCACCTCCGTGGGCAACTCGGCCAGTTTCGCGATTTTCGCCAAGCAAGTGATCGTCGAGATCAACCTCGCGCACAACCCGAACCTGGAAGGGCTGCACGACATCTATATCCCGACCTACCGGCCGACCCGTACGCCGATTCCGCTGGTCAAGGTCGACGACCGCATTGGCAGCACCGCGATTCCGATCCCGCCCGAGAAGATCGTCGCCATCGTGATCACCAACCAGGCTGACTCAGCCTCCACCGTGACGCCGCCAGACGCCGACACCCAAGGCATCGCCAATCACCTGATCAACTTCCTCAAGCAGGAAGTGGACGCCGGGCGCATGACTAACAAGCTCGGCCCGCTGCAGGCCGGTATCGGCAACATTGCCAACGCAGTGATGTGCGGCTTGCTCGATTCGCCGTTCGAAGACCTGACCATGTATTCGGAAGTGCTGCAGGACTCGACGTTCGACCTGATCGACGCAGGCAAGCTGAGCTTCGCCTCGGGCAGCTCGATTACCTTGTCGGAACGGCGCAATGCCGATGTGTTCGGCAACCTGGAACACTACAAGGACAAGCTGGTACTACGCCCGCAGGAAATCTCTAACCACCCTGAAGTCGTGCGACGTCTGGGGATCATCGCTATCAACACCGCGCTGGAGTTTGATATCTACGGCAACGTCAACTCCACCCACATCTGCGGCACGCGGATGATGAACGGCATTGGGGGCTCCGGGGACTTCGCACGCAATGCGCACCTGGCGATCTTCGTCACCAAGTCGATTGCCAAGGGCGGCGCGATTTCCAGCGTGGTGCCGATGGTCAGCCATGTGGACCACACTGAGCACGACGTGGACATCCTAGTGACTGAGGTTGGCCTTGCCGATCTGCGTGGCCTGGCACCGCGTGAGCGTGCCCGGGTGATCATCGACAACTGTGTGCACCCGGCGTACCGCGATGCGCTGAACAGTTACTTCAACGCCGCCTGCGCTATCGGCGGGCATACCCCGCATATCCTGCGTGAAGCACTGAGCTGGCACATTAACCTGGAAGAAACCGGGCATATGCTCAAGGCCTGATTGATACAGATTCGGGCTGATGCAAAGACAGTTGCATCAGCCCGAAGGCATACCCGTCACTTCTGTAAAAAACTGTACTGCTGTACCGGTCTTTTCCTACATGCATATCCCATAACTTCGGCCGAAACCGTCCATTTCGCACCGTTTAAGTGCAGACAGGTACAGTTGCCCCGTTTCCGTACAGTACAGCCGCTATAAACAGTTAACTGGCCCCTCACAATACAGGTGAACTGTATCTAGTGAGTCTTGCGTCGGAGGAGGATCATTGGCATCAGTTAAACCACTACCTAATCCCGCCACAAGCGGAAGGATGTCACCATGGAACGTACACTCAGTTCCGATCTGTTCTTCGAAGAAAAAGCTGTAAACACCCAGGCTTCCCTGCCTTTGCGCGTTCTCGCTAACCTGATGTTGTGGCAGCGCCGCATTTCCAGCCGCCACCAATTGGCTCGTCTGGACTCGCGTCTGCTGGCTGACGCTGGTATCAGCGAAGCTCAACGCTACGAAGAGCTGAGCAAGCCGTTCTGGCGCTAATTGGCGCCCGCTGGCCCTGACCCACCGGGTCCACCGCCAGCACTCTGATTTGTCAAAACAAAGCCCGCCCCGGGAAACCGGAGGCGGGCTTTGTTGTTTCTGGGATTCAGCTCTTTTCACCGCTGAACAGAAGGCTTACGCAGCAACCAGTACAGTTAAAAAAATACTACAGTTAAGCGGTACAATTTAACCTTGGTGTATCTGTATCGGTAGAAATGAGGCGCCCAACATGGAGCTCCAAGACCTCATGAAAGGCTCCAGCCATGAACACGCAACGCTCGTCCTTTAAACAGCTGCTCGTTCGCACCGCCAGTGCATTGGCCAGATGGGCGCGACAGGCCCATGAGCGGCATCAACTGGCACAGCTTGACCCGCGCGAACTCTCAGACGCGGGCATCAGCCAGGGCGACCGAATAGCCGAGCTGTCCAAGCCGTTCTGGCGTGAATAGACACCCGCGGGACTTTCCGAACAGATAAACGGCAGCTTAAGATCCCACTAATACGTGGCGAACCTTGTAGAACCGGCGTCTGATGCTCAATCGCAACACTGTCGGTTTCACAGTGGCCGCTTTGCGCCGCTTTATTTGTTCATCTACAGGAGTCACTCCATGTCCCGTCTTCGCCTGCTCAGTGCCGCCGCCCTGTTGGCCGTGGCTGCCAATGCCAACGCAAGCAGCTTCATCGTGACCACCGATTCAATCGTCGGCGCGCTGAAAGCCACCTCCGACGCCAGCTCGGATGCCACCTCCTCACTGCGTGACAATAAAGTCGTGCAGGCCGCGCGTGACGACGCCGCCAGCTTTGTCGCCAGCGAAGGCGCCATCCGCGGTGTGAAACTGGAGAGCGCCCTGGCGCAGATCCGCCAACAGGCACCCCAACTCAATACCGCTACTGACGCACAGCTGGCCCAAGCGATCCTGGCCATCTGACCAAGGCAAATGCAAGAGGGCGCCAGCCGCTACCAAATGTGTCAGCGCTGGCTCTCGCCCGGGCATTGCGCTAGCCTTGGCGCTCGCTTTCAGTTGTCGAGTCCCATGGTTTTTTCATACCGCTTGTTGATCGTTCCCGTGTTGTTTTCCGCCTGTTGGTCGCCATCGGTGTTTGCCTTTGATGTGGCCACCCAGAGCACCGTTATCAGTGCGTATGCCACCAGCAAGGTGACCTCCGCACCTTTTGACAGAAAGTTGATAGTGGCCGCCCAGGATGACGCTGCCGCTTTTATCGCCACTGACGGCCAATGGCGGGGCGCTCGTCTGGAATCTGCGCTGGATTATCTGCGCCGCACCCAGCCAAAACTTAACGCCAGCGACCTTGAACTGGCGCAAGCAATTCTCGTCCAATAATCATCTTTGTATTTCGGAGTTTTTCCATGCGTAGTCCGCTGATCGCCGCCGCTCTCGGCTTGCTGTTGTTGGCCGATGTTGCCCACGCGCAAACCCTGAAGGCCACCAGTAACATCATCGTGCGTGCATCGGCCCGCACCATTGACTTCACCTCGGACACCACCACGTCTATCCGTGATTCCAAAATCGTGCGCGAAGCCCACGATGACGCCGCCAGCTTCGTCGCCACCAACGGCGAGATCCGCGGCGCACAGCTCGAAGCTGCCTTCGACACCCTGCGAACCCGCGTGCCGCAAGCCCGCGACGCCAGTGACCAGACCCTCGCCGAAGCCATTCTCGCTCTGTGAGGCGCCTAGTCGCCTGGCTATTGGCTGGGACTGTGCTGCTCTGTGCAAGCGCAGCTCAGGCCGGCCTGCAACTGCGGCTCAAGACCGATGGCTTGAGCCCGGCCGAACAGCAGGCCAGCCAGGCATTGCTCGATGAAGCGATGCGCGCCTTGCCGCCGCGTTTTATCGAGCAGTTGGACCGGCGCATTGATGTCGGCTGGACCGACAAAATGCCTGAAAACGCTTACGGCCAGGCCTCACTGGTGTCCGAACTGGACCTCAACCAGAACCTGCTCGCCAGCCTGACCGACGGCAGCGCCGCCACCCAGAAGACCAACCGCCCCCACGGCACCGTGCGCCGCGAAATGCTCGCCACCGTGCTGCATGAACTGACCCACATCTATGACCGTGCGCGCCTGTGGTCCAAAGACGAGCGCACACTGATCCGTCGATGCAGCCGCCAGAACAACATCACCGGCCTGATCGGCCTGACCGATCAATGCCGCGGCCAGAATGACCGCCGCTTTACCCTAAGTGACGACCCGCGCCTGCTGGACCTTGCCGGCTGGCCGCAATACGTTGGCCGTCGCGGCGAACGTGAACAAAACAACCATCAAGTCGCCCGCAGCCCAGATATCTACGAAACCACCAGCCCGCTGGAGTTCGTGGCGGTCAACATGGAGTACTTCCTCCTAGACCCAAGCTACGCCTGCCGCCGCCCCTCGCTGTTCCGCTATTACAAGGAACACTTCGGCTGGGCGCCGCCTGAGCAAGAAACCTGCGCCCAAACCTTTGCGTTCCTCAACGCAGGCAACGATTTCGCCAAGACGCCGCTGGGCCAGGTCGACCCGGAGCGGGTGTATGAAATCGACTACCTGCTCGCCGAAGCCAACCAGAACCTGGTCAGCCGCTGGGGCCACAGTATGTTGCGCCTGGTGATCTGCGCGCCCGGACGCCCACGCGGCCCGGATTGTCGGCTGGACCTGGACCAACACCTGGTGTTGTCCTACCGCGCCTTCGTCGGTGACGTACAACTATCAAGCTGGGATGGACTGGTGGGTAAGTACCCGTCGCGACTGTTCGTGCTGCCGCTGTCCCAAGTGATCGACGAATACACCAAAACTGAGCTTCGTGGCCTGGCATCTGTTCCGCTAAAACTTACGCGTCAAGAGATCAACGACACCGTCGAGCACGCCGCCGAAATGCATTGGAGCTACGACGGCAACTATTTCTTCATTTCCAACAACTGTGCGGTGGAGAGCCTGAAGCTGTTACGTAGCGGCAGCGCCAACCCCCAATTGACCGGCCTGGACAACATCACCCCCAACGGCTTGCTGGAAGTTCTCAGCGCGCGCGGCCTGGCTGACACCAGTGTACTCAACGACAAACGCGAGGCGTTGCGCCTGGGTTACCACTTCGACTCGTTCCGCGAGCGCTACCAGGCGATGTTCGATGTGCTGCGCAAACACTTGCCGATCAAACAGACTCAGGTCGAAGACTGGCTGGCCCTCAGCGCCGAAGAGCGCCGCCAATGGTTCAGCCAGGCCGACCTGCGCACCAGCGCAGCACTGTTGCTGCTGGAACAGGCCAGCTATCGCAGGCAACTGATGTTGGCCCAGGACGAAGTCAAACAACGCTACCTGGGTGCTCGCGAGCTGAAAAACGGTGGCATGGAAAAAGCCAACAACACGCTGCAACAAATCCTCGCCAACAGCGGCTTCCTCAGCCGCCCGGCGGAACTGCTTGGCAGTGGCGGCTACGGCCTGCCGCAACCGTCGGAATCCAAACGCCTGGAATCGGAAAGCGCCGAACGCCAGAAGCAGCTGCAATCCTTGACCGGCGAGCTGGATAAAGAGGTGAGGGTGCTGCTGGAGCCTTCCCGCGCCGCCGAGATTGCCGCCTCCGAAGCCAACCTCAAGCAGGTGGGCGAGCACCTGCGGGCGCTGCACAAAGCGGCCGGGGGCCTTGAGCTTCCCTGATTCGCCAGATACAAGCTGACTCTTCCTACATAAAAACAGGATAAGCCTCTCATCATCTGATTACACAGCGAAAGCTGGCTGAAAGCTTCCACGTCTAGGATCGCCCCACTGCCGGCAACAGACCGGCTGCTAACAACAACAATGGTGATTCCTGATGTCCGCTCGTAACCGCCTGTCCGCCCCCATTCCAACCGTACGCTACGTGCCTTTCGTACTGCGCTGACCCCACTCGGTTCGCCATTTCCTAGCCGCGCTACGCCTGGAGTATTCCTATGCTGACCTTCCTTGGCTTTGCCATGGTCATCACGTTCATGTTCCTGATCATGACCAAGCGCCTGTCTGCGCTGATTGCCTTGATCATCGTGCCGATCCTGTTCGCCCTGTTTGGTGGTTTTGCACCCGAAATCGGCCCAATGATGCTTGCGGGCATCACCAAACTTGCGCCGACCGGCGTGATGCTGATGTTCGCCATTCTTTACTTTGCCCTGATGATCGACTCCGGCCTGTTCGACCCGGCCGTGCGCAAGATCCTCAAGATGGTCAAGGGCGACCCGCTGAAAGTGTCGGTCGGCACCGCCGTGCTGGCTCTGGTGGTGTCCCTCGACGGTGACGGCGCCACCACCTACATGATCTGCGTCGCCGCCATGCTGCCGCTGTATCAGCGCATCGGCATGAGCCCGCGGATCATGGCCGGCCTGATCATCCTCGCCGGCGGCGTGATGAACATGACCCCGTGGGGTGGCCCCACCGCCCGCGCCGCCAGTGCGCTGCATGTGGACCCCTCAGATATTTTCGTACCGATGATCCCGGCCATGGCCGCCGGCGTGGTGGCGATCCTGGTGATCGCCTACATGTACGGCAAGCGCGAACGTGCGCGCCTGGGTGAACTGCACCTGCAAGGTGATGAAATCGACCACAGCGAGATCAGCGTTTCGCAATTCCCGGACGCCCGCCGTCCGAAGCTGATCTGGTTCAACGGTGCCCTGACCTTCGCCCTGATGTGCACCCTGATCGCCGGCCTCTTGCCGCTGCCGGTGCTGTTCATGGTGGCGTTCAGTATTGCGATGATCGTCAACTACCCGTGCCTGCAACAGCAGAAAGACCGCGTCGCCGCCCACGCAGGCAGCGTACTGGCGGTGGTGGGGCTGATCTTCGCCGCCGGTATCTTCACGGGCATCCTGTCGGGCACCGGCATGGTCGACGCCATGTCCAAAAGCCTGCTGGCGGTCATTCCGGAAGCCATGGGCCCTTACCTGGCGGTGATCACCGCGCTGGTCAGCATGCCATTTACCTTCTTCATGTCCAACGATGCGTTCTACTACGGCGTACTGCCCGTACTCGCCGAAGCCGCCAGCCACTACGGCATCACTGCCGTGGAAATGGCCCGCGCGTCCATCGTCGGCCAACCCGTGCATTTGCTCAGCCCGCTGGTACCCTCGACGTACCTGCTGGTAGCCCTGGCCGGTATCGAATTTGGCGACCACCAACGCTTTACCCTCAAGTGGGCAGTGCTGGTATGCCTTTGCATAATGTTCGCTGCTTTGCTGATGGGGATTTTTCCGCTGTTCAGCACTCTATAGTCGTACCCGCTCACCCGCGCGGCGCTGCAGCTTGCGCGGTTTAACATTTGCTTAAAGGAATACACATGGAATGGCTGACCAATCCGGAAATCTGGATTGCCTTTTTCACCCTGACGGCCCTCGAGATCGTCCTGGGCATCGATAACATCATCATGATTTCGATCCTGGTCAGCCGCATGCCCAAGCATATGCAGGCGCGCACTCGGATCTTCGGCCTGGCCCTGGCCATGGTCACGCGAATCCTGTTGCTGCTGTCGATCACCTGGGTCATGCAACTGACCGCCGACCTGTTCGTGGTCTTCGGCCAAGGCATTTCCGGTCGCGACCTGATCCTGTTCTTCGGTGGCCTGTTCCTGCTGTGGAAAAGCTCCCAGGAGATGTACCACGCGCTGGAAGGTGAAGATGAAACCCACGACGAACCAGGCGGCAAGGGTGGCAAATTCATCTACACCATCATCCAGATCGCGATCATCGACATCGTGTTCTCCCTGGACTCGGTGATCACTGCGGTCGGCATGGTTTCCCACGTGCCCGTCATGATCGCGGCGATCGTGGTGGCCGTACTGGTGATGATGCTGGCGGCTGGCACCATCAGCGAATTCATCGACAAGCACCCGTCGCTGAAAATGCTCGCACTGTCGTTCCTGCTGGTCGTGGGTACGGTGTTGATCGCCGAATCCTTCGGTGTGCACGTGCCAAAAGGCTACGTCTACTTCGCCATGGCGTTCTCGCTGGCGGTGGAAGCGGTCAACATCAAGATGCGCACCGCCATCGCGAAAAACAGGAAACAACAGGATCCGGTGAAACTGCGCAAGGACATTCCGGGTCAATAACACACACCCGCTGCTGAAATGGGGCGTTCGCGCCCCATGATCATTCCCACGCTCTGCGTGGGTATGTCGCCTACGGAGACGCTCCGCGTCCTACCCTCAACGCGACGCAGAGCGTCACAGGATGCATTTCCACGCAGAGCGTGGGAACGATCTTCATGACAGTTTTATTTCAAACCCTACTTTAGCTATGCGATGCTGGCGCGCAGCCCATTCGCCAACTACAGCTTAAGTACAAGACGTAGAGCGGCACGCGGCAATTCTTATTTGCTCTTTTTGAGCTAAACCACACGGGGGGCCGAGCATGCTGACCTTGCTCAATCTGCTTTCCGCCGTGACCCTGCTTATCTGGGGCACGCACATCGTTCGTACCGGCATCTTGCGGGTCTACGGTTCCAACTTGCGCCAAGTCATCGGGCAGAACATGTCCAAGCGCTGGCTGGCGTTTATCGCCGGTATCCTGGTGACGGCCATGGTGCAGAGCAGCAACGCCACGGCGATGCTGGTCACCTCATTTGTAGGCCAAGGCCTGATGGGGCTGATGCCCGCCCTGGCGACCATGCTCGGCGCCGACGTCGGTACGGCGTTGATGGCGAGGGTGCTGACGTTTGACCTGTCCTGGCTGTCGCCGCTGCTGATCTTTCTGGGGGTGATTTTCTTCCTGTCGCGCAAACAGACGCGGGCCGGGCAGATGGGCCGCGTCGGGATCGGCCTGGGCCTGATCATTCTGGCCCTGCAGTTGATCGTCGAAGCCGCCGGGCCGATTACCCATGCCCAAGGCGTCAAAGTGCTGTTCGCCTCGCTGACCGGCGACATCTTGTTGGATGCCTTGGTCGGCGCACTCTTCGCCATGATTTCCTACTCCAGCCTGGCCGCCGTGTTGCTCACGGCAACCCTGGCCGGCGCCGGCGTGATCGGCCTGCACGTGGCGATCGGTCTGGTGATCGGCGCCAATATCGGCAGTGGCGTGCTGGCTTTCCTCAGCACCAGCATGCAGAACGCAGCCGGTCGGCAAGTGGCACTGGGCAGCCTGCTGTACAAACTGATTGGCTTGCTGTTGATCATTCCGGTACTCGACCCGCTTGTCGGCTGGATGGACGGTCTGGACTACAGCGCCCAAGGCATGGTCATTACCTTCCACCTGCTCTACAACGTCAGCCGCTGTCTGATCCTGTTGCCGACCATCGGGCCGATGTCACGCCTGTGCGCCTGGTTGCTGCCGGAACAAGCCGAGACCAACGGCAAAGCCAAACCACGCCACCTCGACCTTGCGGCACTCGCCACCCCAAGCCTGGCCCTCGCCAACGCTGCCCGCGAAACCCTGCGCCTGGGTGACCTGATCGACAACATGCTCACCGCGATGCTCGAAGTGTTACGCGGCAAGCAGACCGCCATCACCCAGGAAATGCGCAGCCTCAGTGATGACGTCGAGGCGCTGTACAGCGCGATCAAACTTTACTTGGCGCAAATGCCCCGCGAAGACCTCAGCGAACAAGACAGCCGCCGTTGGGCCGAGATCATCGAACTGTCGATCAACCTGAAACTGGCCGGTGACCTAATCGAACGCATGCTGCGCAAGGTCCAGCAGCAGAAAACCTCGCAGCGCCGGCAGTTCTCCGAAGTGGGCCTGGAAGAGCTGGCGGGCCTGCATACTCAGCTGATTGCCAACCTGCGCCTGGGCCTGTCGGTGTTCCTCAGCGCCGACCCGGAAAGCGCCCGCCAATTGCTGCGCGAGAAGCGCCGCTTCCGCGCACAGGAACGGCGTCTGGCGCACGCGCATGTCAGCCGTCTGCAACGCAAAATCGTACAGAGCCTGGAAACCAGCTCCTTGCACCTGGAGCTGATTGCCGACATGAAACGCCTCAACTCGCTATTCTGCAGCAGCGCCTATGTGGTGCTCGAAACATCCGACACCGGCGCGCTCTCCGCCGAAGATATCGCCGACATCACCCATTCACCCTGAACGTAAGACGGCGAGTGAAGTCAGTTAACAGTGGACCCCACTCGCCAGGAAGCTGTTATGCGTCGCCTGTTATTCGTCTGCCTGCTCATGGGCTCTGCACACGCCTTCGCTTTTGACCGCTTGCAAGTCGAGGGCTACACCTTGCCCAACGGCCTGCAATTGCTGCTCAAGCCGGGCACCGAACGCGGGCACGTGGCCATCCGCTTGGTGGTAGGCGTAGGCCTGGATGACTTCCCCTGCGAAGAAAAGGAGCTGCCGCACCTGCTCGAACACTTGTTGTTCAGTGGCATCGACGGCGGTGGCGAAGGCGACCTCGAAGACCGCATGCAGGCCTTGGGCGGCGAGTGGAACGCCTACACCAGCAACGCCGACACCACCTTTGTGATCGAAGCCCCGGCGCAGAACCAGCGCAAGGTGCTCGACCTGCTGCTGGCGATCCTCACCCGCTCCGAGCTGACCGACGCCAACATCAACGCGGCAAAGCAAGTGGTCGAACGCGAAGACGGCGGCCATTACTCACACCTGCAACGCCTGCTCGACCGCCAGGACCTCGGCCACACCGCCAGCAACCAATTGGCTGTTGAATTGGGCCTCAAATGCGCCGAACGCGCCGAGGTCGACCACCTGACCCGCGATCAGCTGCAGACCCTGCGCAAAAACTGGTACGCGCCCAATAACATGACGCTGATCATCGTCGGCGACCTCGACAAGCTGTTGCCGGCTTACCTGGAACGCACCTACGGCCAACTTGATCCCATCGAACCGAGCGAGCATTTGCCGCTACCGCAAATCCAGCACGCCGCCGCCAGCCACCGTGACCTGATCCACGGCTGGGTCGGTGACAGCGCCAAACTGCACTGGCTGTTCCCCGAACCGGTGCTGGACGACCAGCACGATGAAACTTACGACTTGCTCAAGGACTACCTCGACTGGGCGCTGTACCGCCAACTGCGCCTCAAGCACGGTTTGTCCTACGGGCCATGGAGCGAGCGCGAAGTGCTCGGCGGCGTCGGTTTCCTCAGCCTGAATGCCGACCTCGAGCGGGATAACCTGCCCGAAGCCGAACAAGTGCTGCAGGACCTCAAGGCGCAACTGCTCAAGGACGGTCTCGACGCAACGACATTCGTGCGCCTGCAGCAAGCCGCCATCGCGCGCCAAGCCTGGGCCGTGCAGGGCAACAGCGCGTTGGCCGATTATTACTGGAGTGCCTCCGGCGACTACGCCGACGGCCACTTCAGCGACCCAGTCAAACGCATCAAGGCCGTGAACCTGAAACAGGCCAACCAGGCCATGCGCCAGGTTTTCGAGCAGCCGGGCTATTGGCGCATCGAAAAACCACTGCTGAGCTACGACAGCCTGACCTGGATCGGCGCCGGCGTGCTCGGGTTAATCGCGATTGTGCTGGGCGGCTTGCGGCTTTATCGCAAACGGACCGCGCAATGAGGCACCGAACACAGGGCTAAGACGTTATTCTGTCTGGGTTTTTTCCTACATACACTGTGAACCGCCCATGCCAAACCTGCCGCCCCTTATCCAGCGCATCCTCGTACTGATCAAGCGCTACCCTGGGGTGATTGCGCTCGGCGGCTTTATCTCGGGCGTGTGCAGTTTCATCTTGGTGGACCGTCAGCAAGGCATGGCCAGCTGGATCGCGGTGATCATGCTGGTGAGCTGGCTGTGGCTGATGCTGGAAAACAGCTTTACCCGGCTGTTCACCAAAGTCTTCAACCGGGAAATCCCCGAGCCGCTGCTGCGCTACGCCACCCAGATGATCCACCAGGAAAGCCTGTTCTTTGTGCTGCCGTTCTTTTTTGTCACCACCGCCTGGAACAGCGGCCAATCGGTGTTCACCGGCCTGCTCGGCGCGGCGGCGCTGGTGTCGATCACCGACCCGCTGTACTACAAGTGGCTGGCGCCGAAACGCTCGCTGTTCCTGGCGCTGCACACTCTGACCCTGTTCGCCGCGCTGCTCACCGCGTTGCCGATCATCCTGCACCTGACGACCGCAGAGAGCTACAAATTGGCGCTGGGCGTAGCCATGGCGCTGTCGATCCCGAGCCTGGCCGCAAGCCTGCCGCTGCGCAGTATCAAAGGCTGGGCGATGCTACTGGGCGTGACGGCCGCCATTGGTTGCGCGGGTTGGTTCCTGCGCAGCTGGGTGCCGCCCGCCACGTTATGGATGACCGAAGTGGCAATCAGCACGCAGCTGCAAGACCGCACGCCCGGTGACGACCTCAAGGAAGTCAGCGCCGCCCAATTGCGCAGCGGCGGGCTGTACGCCTACACCGCAATCAACGCACCGCGCGGGCTGGACGAGCGGATTTACCACGTGTGGAAATTCAACGGCCAAGAGGTCGACCGCATCGCCTTGGATATCCACGGCGGGCGCAAGGAAGGCTACCGCGCCTGGACCCACAAGCAGAACTTCCCCGCCGATGCGGTAGGCCGCTGGCAAGTGCGAGTGCTGACGGAAGACGGCCAGGTCATCGGTGTGCTGCGCTTCAAAGTCACTGACACAGCACAAACGGACAACCCAAAGTAGGTTGTATCGTGCTATTACGTAGGGATTCTGGATAGCCAAACAAGCTCGGAGCTTATGACCACCCGTACAACAGCCGGCGCAGCCCACCTGGATACTTCTTCCGCCCCCCCGTTACTCAGGATTACGGGGGACTGGACGCTTGCCCACTACGCAAACCTGAAGAAGCTGTCGGACACGCTCGACGGCCAATACGACGCCGGCGCGCGCATCGACCTAAATGGCTTGGGCGCCCTGGACACCGCCGGCGCGTCGCTGCTGGTGGAGCTGCTGGGCCCGGAGCGTATCGAGCAGTCCGCCGAGCAAACCGATTGCAGCTTGTCTGCCGCCGACCGCGCGCTGCTCAAGACTGTCTACCGCTCACTCAATGATTTCTGCGTACCGACCAAAGAGCCGGAAGAGGCGACCGGCATCCAAGTGTTGGCGCGCATCGGCCGCGCCGTAGATACCGTGTGGCAAGACGGCATGAAGCTGCTCGGCTTCATCGGCCTGATCCTCGAAACCTTCGCCCGTGGCATGTTCCGCCCCAAGCGCTGGCGTCTCACACCGATGGTCGCGCACATCGAACAAACCGGCCTGGATGCCGCGCCCATTGTGGCGTTGCTGACCTTCTTGGTCGGCGCGGTGGTGGCGTTTCTCGGCGCCACGGTGCTCAAGAGTTTTGGGGCGACCATCTTCACCGTGGACCTGGTGGCGTTCTCGTTCCTGCGGGAGTTCGGCGTACTGCTCACCGCCATCCTGATCGCCGGCCGCACCGCCAGCGCCTTTACCGCACAAATCGGTTCGATGAAGGCCAACGAAGAAATCGACGCGATCCGCACCCTGGGCCTGGACCCGATGGAGCTGCTGGTACTGCCACGGGTGATGGCGCTGCTGGTGTCGCTGCCGATGCTGACGTTCCTGGCGATGCTCTCGGGGATTGTCGGCGGCGGTGTGGTGTGCGCCTTGGCCTTGGATATTTCCCCGGCGATGTTCCTCTCGCTGCTGCAATCGGACATTGGTGTGCAGCATTTCCTGGTCGGTATGGTGAAAGCGCCGATCTTCGCCTTCCTGATTGCCGCGATTGGCTGCCTCGAAGGCTTCAAGGTCAGCGGCAGCGCCGAGTCGGTCGGCGCCCACACCACCTCCAGCGTGGTGCAATCGATCTTTGTGGTGATCGTGCTGGATGCCGTCGCCGCGCTGTTCTTTATGGAGATGGGCTGGTGAGTCGTCTACACCGTGCGCCCACTGAGGCGGTGATCGAAGTGCGCGGCCTGTGCAACCGCTTTGGCAGCCAGAGCGTGCATGAAAACCTCGACCTGGAGTTGTATAAAGGCGAGATCCTGGCAGTGGTCGGCGGCTCCGGCAGCGGCAAGTCGGTGTTGCTGCGCAGCATCGTCGGCCTGCGCCGCCCCAGCGAAGGCGAAGTGCGGGTGTTCGGCAAGAACCTGCCAAGCCTGTCCGAACATGAGCGCTCACTGGTGGAACGGCGCTTCGGCGTGCTGTTCCAGAAAGGCGCGCTGTTTTCCTCGCTGACCGTCACCGAGAACGTCGCGCTGCCATTGATCGAACACGCCGGCCTCAGCCGCGCCGATGCCGAACACCTGGCTGCGGTCAAGCTTGCCCTTGCGGGGTTGCCGCTGTCGGCGGCGGACAAGTACCCATCGTCACTCTCCGGCGGCATGATCAAGCGCGCGGCCTTGGCGCGGGCGTTGGCCTTGGACCCGGACATCCTGTTTCTCGACGAACCCACCGCCGGCCTCGACCCGATTGGCGCCGCGCAATTCGACCAACTGATCCTGACCCTGCGCGATGCGCTGGGCTTGAGTGTGTTCCTGGTCACCCACGACCTGGACACGCTGTACACCATCACCGACCGCGTGGCGGTGCTGGCGCAGAAAAAAGTGCTGGTGGCCGATGCCATCGATGTCGTCTCGGAAACGGACGACGCCTGGATTCACGAATACTTCCACGGCCCCCGGGGCCGCGCGGCATTGAATGCCGCTCAATCGCTCAACGAGGTATGACATGGAAACCCGAGCCCATCATGTGATGATCGGTCTGTTCAGCGTGATCGTGGTAGTCGGCGCGATGCTGTTTGGCCTGTGGCTGGCCAAGTCCAGCGTCGATAGCGCCTTTCAGGACTATGAAGTGGTGTTCAACGAGGCCGTCAGCGGCCTGTCCCAGGGCAGTTCGGTACAGTACAGCGGGATCAAGGTCGGCGATGTGATCAGCCTGCGCCTGGACCCCAAAGACCCGCGCCGTGTACTCGCACGCATCCGCCTGTCCGGGCAGACGCCGATCAAGGAAGACACCCAGGCCAAGCTGGCCCTGACCGGCATCACCGGCACCTCGATCATCCAGCTCAGCGGCGGCACACCGCAAAGCCCGGAGCTCAAGGGCAAAGACGGCAACCTGCCAGAAATCATCGCCTCGCCCTCGCCGATCGCACGCCTGCTCAATAACAGCAACGACCTGATGACCAGCATTAACCTGCTGCTGCACAACGCCAACCACATGTTCTCCCGCGAGAACGTCGAGCGTCTGAGCAACACGTTGGACAACCTGCAGCAAACCACCGGCGCCATCGCCGAGCAGCGCGGCGACATCAAAGTGGTGATGCAGCAATTGATGCAGGTGAGCAAACAGGCGACTGCCGCCCTGGAGCAAACCACCGTGCTGATGCGCAACGCCAACGGCTTGCTCAACGAACAAGGCAAGCAAGCCTTCGGCAGCGCCGAGCAAGCGATGAAATCCCTCGAGCAAAGTACCGCGACCATCAACACCTTGCTGACCAACAACAAGGACTCAGTGAACAGCGGCATGCAAGGCCTCAACGAACTGGCGCCGGCCGTGCGCGAGCTGCGCGAAACCCTGGGTTCGCTGCGCGCCATCTCTCGCCGCCTGGAAGCCAACCCCAGCGGTTACCTGCTGGGCAGCGACAAGAATAAGGAGTTCACGCCATGAAGCGCGCTTACCAACTGATCGCCCCCGTGGCCCTCGCGCTGATCAGCGCGTGCTCGATCCTGCCCAAGGCCGACCCCTCCGACGTGTACCGCCTGGCTTCGGCCCAGACAGTCTCCCAAGGCACACCGGTCAGCTGGTCGTTGCGCGTGTCCAAGCCGCAGAGCAGCGAATTCCTCGACAGCCCGCGCATTGCCGTGGTGCCCAATGGCAACCTGATCAGCAGCTACGCGAACTCACGCTGGAGCGACCCGACGCCGGTGTTGCTGCGCAATCGCTTTATGGACGGCTTCCAGCGCGATGGGCGCGTGACGCTGCTGAGCACCGACGAGACGAACCTGCAGGCCGACTATGAGCTCGGCGGGCAGTTGCAGGCGTTTCAGAGTGAGTATCGCGCCAGTGCGGTGGACGTGGTGATCCGCCTGGATGCGCGGTTGGTGCGCGGGAGTGATCAGCGGATTATCGCCAGCCGGCGGTTTGAGGTGCGCCAGCCGGTGGGTGACACCAAGGTGCCGGCCGTAGTGGCTGCGTTTGGGCAGGCGGGGGATCAGTTGAATAAGCAGGTGGTGGATTGGGTGGTGCAGCAGGGCAATACTGCTGCGAAACGCTGAGGGCCTCATCGCAGGCAAGCCAGCTCCCACATTTTGATGTGTAAATACATTCAAACAGGTGGGAGCTGGCTTGCCTGCGATAGCAATCTAAGCCTCAACCAAAGAACCAGTAGCACACCGAAATCGCCGCCACGACGCCAGCAAACTCAGCCAGTAACGCACATCCCACGGCATGCCGTGCCCGCTGGATCCCCACCGAGCCAAAGTACACCGCCAACACATAGAAGGTGGTCTCCGTACTGCCTTGGATCGTCGCCGCCACCAACGCCGGGAAGCTGTCCACGCCCTGGGTCTGCATGGTCTCGATCAGCATGGCCCGCGCGGCACTGCCGGAGAACGGCTTGACCATCGCGGTCGGCAACGCGTCGACAAAACGCGTGTCCATGCCCGTCCAGGCCACCACGTGGCGAATGCCTTCCAGGCCAAAGTCCAAGGCGCCGGATGCGCGCAACACGCCCACCGCGCAGAGCATCGCCACCAGATACGGCAGCAGGTTCTTGGCAACGTCGAAGCCCTCTTTGGCGCCTTCGACAAACGCTTCGTACACCTTGACCTTACGCAGCGCACCAATCACTAGAAACAACATGATCAGGCCGAACAGCGTCAGGTTGCCGAGGATCGAAGACAAGCCGGCCAACGCCGTGGCGGACAAGGTCGCCAACAGCGCCATAAAGCCACCGAGGATCAGCGCGCCGGGAATCAGGTAAGCCAGCACCACCGGGTCCCACAGCCGCAGGCGCTGCATTACCGCCACCGAGAGCAGACCCACCAAGCTCGAAGCGCTGGTAGCCAGCAGGATTGGCAGGAACACCAGCGTCGGGTCGACGGCGCCTTGCTGAGCGCGGTACATGAAGATGGTCACCGGCAACAGCGTCAGCGAAGACGCGTTGAGCACCAGGAACAGAATCTGCGCGTTACTCGCGGTGTTGGGGATGGGGTTGAGTTCCTGCAGCGCCTTCATGGCTTTCAGGCCGATAGGCGTGGCGGCGTTGTCCAGGCCCAGGCCATTGGCGGCGAAGTTAAGGGTGATCAAGCCAATGGCGGGGTGGCCGGCCGGCACTTCCGGCATCAGGCGGCGAAACAGTGGGCCCAGAGCCTTGGCCAGCCAGTCGACGATCCCGGCTTTTTCGGCAATGCGCAAGAAGCCCAGCCACAAGGTCAGGGTGCCGAACAGCAGCACCATCACTTCCACCGACAATTTGGCCATGGCGAAAATGCTTTCCACCATTGCCGCAAAAATCCCGGCATTACCGCCAATCAGCCATTGCGCCAGTGCTGACACCATTGCCACGACAAAAAAGCCAAGCCACAGGCCATTGAGCATCAGTTAAATCCCCCGAAAGATGGGCGAATGATAGCGGGGCTGGCAGAAACGACAAACCCCGGATTTCCCGGGGTTTGTCTCAAAGCAGTCGTGCTATCAGCCGCGGGTAGCTTGCGCGGTTGGCGAAGCTGGCTTGCTGCGCCAGTGCGGCAGGGAGTTCCAGTAGCGCTCGCCCTTGGCGTCGTCGTACATGCCTTCCCAGCGAGAGATGACCAGTACGGCCAACGCGTTGCCGATCACGTTCAAGGCGGTACGCGCCATGTCCATGATGCGGTCGACACCGGCGATGAACGCCAGGCCTTCCAGCGGGATACCCACGCTGCCCAAGGTGGCCAGCAGCACCACGAAGGACACGCCCGGTACGCCAGCGATGCCTTTGGAGGTGACCATCAGGGTCAGCACCAGCATCAGTTGCTGGCCGATCGACAGGTCGATGCCGTACAGCTGGGCGATAAAGATAGCGGCGATGCTCTGGTACAGCGTCGAACCGTCGAGGTTGAACGAGTAGCCGGTCGGCACCACGAAGCTGCAAATGGCTTTTGGCGCGCCGTAGGCTTCCATCTTCTCGATCACACGCGGCAGCACGGTCTCGGAGCTGGCGGTGGAGTAAGCCAGGACCAGCTCGTCTTTGAAGATGCGTATCAGCTTAAGGATCGAGAAGCCGAACAGGCGCGCGATCAAGCCCAACACTACAAACGCGAAGAACAGGATGGCGACGTAAACCAGGATCACCAGCTTGGCCAGCGGCAGCAAGGAGGCGAAGCCGAAGTTGGCGACGGTCACCGCGATCAGGGCAAATACGCCGATGGGGGCGTACTTCATGATCATGTGGGTGACTTTGAACATGCTCTCGGACACGCCCTGGAACATGGTTACCAGCGGCTCGCGCAGTTCCGGCTTGAGGCTCGACAAGCCCAAGCCGAACAGTACCGAGAAGAAGATGATCGGCAGCATATCGCCACGGGCGACGGCGGCGAAAATGTTCGAGGGAATCAGGTTGAGGATGGTCTCGATGAACGCATGCTCATGCTGCACTTCGGCGGCAGTGGCCGTGTACTTGGAGATATCGACGGTACCCAGGGTACTCATGTCGATGCCGGCACCTGGGTGGAACAGGTTGGCGAGCAACAGGCCGACCACGATAGCGATGGTGGTGACCACTTCGAAGTAAAGGATGGTTTTGACGCCGATTCGACCGAGCTTCTTCGCGTCACCCACACCGGCGATGCCGACGATCAGCGAGGAAATCACAATCGGGATCACGATCATCTTGATCAGGCGGATAAAGATATCGCCCGCCGGCTGCAACACATTGCTGATCCACCAGGCTTTTTCAGCACTGAAATGGTTGAGCACTGCACCGATTGCGATCCCCAACACCAAACCGATGAGGATCTGCCAGGCGAGGCTTAGCTTTGCCTTCTTCATGTCATTACCCTTACTTCAAGTGGACTTAAGGCAAATGCGCCATCTGGAACGCTCGGAAGCGAAAAAGTGTGTGCATCTGCCTCCGTAGAAGGTCACCGCCGCATGGCCGAAATGGCTTACTGGCAGGCGAAAAAAGGCGCAACTATTCCCATGCAAGAGAGCGACGTCTAATGCCGTAAACGCCTACCCTATGCCGAATCGGCATGGCTTTTTTTGTAAATAACTGTCCGAACGGTCAGTTCAAATACGCCATTTAGGCAGGTGAATATGCCGTTAACCGGCCAATACCGGCTCGCTCAGAGATTTTGGACGACCTTCAGTCGCTGGCAAAAATGCCTGGGATTTGATGAGCTTGGCGTCGGATATGTCCTATGGCACGCGCAAAATTTTCTCGATAGAAGGTCACCGCGACACACCAAGTAATGTTTGCGAAGAGACAGAAAAGAAAATAGCGGCTATGGACAACATACAAGATGGGCAATGGGTGCCATAAGCCCGCCGCAAGTTCAGCAAGCTTGAGGACTTGTGAACTTGCGTCGCAGCTTTTCGCCTGACCCAGCCCTTGCGCAGGCACTCCCTGTACCCGTAGGTCACGCCGATCTCGATGGATCAGAGCAACCCGGCCCCCTGGTCATGCATCACCCTTGGCGGGCGATGCAGACAGAAAGAAGCGAAGGAGCTTCTTTCTATGGACGCCGGCCCCGTTGACGACAGAAGCGTCAGACGGAACCTAGTACCAATTCGGATCTTTCTTAAGCTGCTCCATCAGCAGCTTTTGCATGCCTTCGTTCGGCTTACCGATGAAACGGTAGTCGGCATGCCGTGTCGGGGACTTGTCTGCCGGCAGACCGGCCGGGACTTGTACCAACATGGCGTAGGCATCTTCCTTGTCGTAGCTGAAGGCAACGATCAGGCGCTTGTTCAAGCAGGTATCTGCTGTTTCGCAGAGCGGCCCGACCAAGTATTTCTCGCCATCTTCTTCCAGCGCATTCATTTGTTCGGCCGTACCCGACAGGTTCATCACCCATTCCGGCAGGCGCTCTTCTTTCTTCACCACGCTTTGCCAGGTTTCGCGGTACTGCTTGTCCGCACTGAGCAACTCGTTGGCCCGGGATTGGCCGTCATTGGCGGCCATCACCAGGCCGCTACCGCCCAAGAGCAGGGCGGCAGCAATGGCTTTAATAGACAAAGTGGTCATATTCAGCCTCGGCCGCGACGACCAAAGAAGAACGAAGCGATGAACATCACCAGGAAGACCACAAACAGAATTTTTGCGATACCCGTGGCGGTGCCCGCGATACCACCGAAGCCCAGGACTGCAGCCACAATGGCGATGATCAGAAATGTGATTGCCCAACTCAACATGGTAATTCTCCTTACGCTTCTAGAGGGGTAACAGCGGTAGTGCAGTGCGCCGCTCAACACAAGCGACCTTTTGTTGCCTAGAACACCCAACGCTCTTGAGCGGGCAATTCGCCCAGGGTCGAACCCTGGTCAGCCACTCTCAATTGCGGGGCGGTTACATCGGCAGTCGCGCTGCCAACGGAACGGAAATGGGTCTGGGTCATCATCGGACGTTCAAATTGCGGGGCTTGCTGCTGACTCTGCTGCCAATGCTGCATCTGCTGGCCGGCAATCAACGTGACCATCAAGGCCAGGCTGGCGAACAGACCTTGCTGCAAGCGCAGTGGCGATACACGCAATTGGCTGAGGCTTTGGCGAGTCATGCTGCATTTCTCCCGCATTCTGAATATTCGGTCATGACACTGTTGGGAGAGGTATTGCAGGGTGCATGCCAGATCTTTTACAAAATAAAACTCAATAAAATCAGATAGTTATAAATACATTACGGCCGCTGAGCCCAGCATCCTGCACGATGCCCCTATCCAGGCCGTGCGAAATGCACGATGGTCAATGGTCGGGTCAAGGGATCGAAATCGGATATCGAGTTGCCGAAGTGGCAAGAGGGCATGAAAACGCCATCAACCAGCGCGTTTGTAGAGGGGTGTGCAGATACCTGCGCGAAGGTGCTTTTTATCAATCAGAATAAACCATGCAACTTGCCCGATTATTCCGGGACTAAACACCATCATTCATATTAAGGAGCGCGGGACAGATGGAATCAGCCAAGGAACTTCAAGGCCGTATTCTTTTAGTGGATGACGAATCCGCGATCCTTCGCACCTTCCGTTACTGCCTGGAAGATGAAGGCTATACCGTAGCCACCGCCAACAGCGCCGCCCAAGCCGACGCCCTGATGCAACGCCAGGTGTTCGACCTGTGCTTTTTGGACCTGCGCCTGGGCGAAGACAATGGCCTGGACGTACTGGCCCAGATGCGCATTCAGGCGCCGTGGATGCGCGTGGTGATTGTTACCGCGCATTCCGCCGTGGATACCGCGGTCGACGCGATCCAGGCCGGTGCCGCCGACTACTTGGTCAAGCCATGCAGCCCTGACCAATTGCGCCTGGCCACCGCCAAGCAGTTGGAAGTGCGCCAACTCTCGGCACGCCTGGAAGCGCTGGAAGGCGAAGTGCGCCAACCCAAAGACGGCCTCGATTCCCACAGCCCGGCCATGATGGTGGTGCTGGAGACCGCGCGCCAAGTCGCGGGCACCGACGCCAACATCTTGATCCTCGGCGAGTCCGGTACCGGTAAAGGTGAATTGGCCCGGGCTATTCATGGCTGGAGCAAGCGCTCGAAGAAGTCCTGCGTGACCATCAACTGCCCGTCACTCACGGCCGAGCTGATGGAAAGCGAATTGTTCGGCCATAGCCGTGGTGCGTTTACCGGTGCCAGTGAGAGCACCTTGGGCCGCGTCAACCAAGCGGACGGCGGCACGCTGTTTCTCGACGAGATCGGCGATTTTCCCCTCACCTTACAACCCAAGTTATTGCGCTTCATTCAGGACAAAGAATATGAGCGCGTAGGCGACCCGGTCACCCGGCGCGCCGATGTGCGCATCCTGGCGGCCACCAACCTGAACCTCGAAGACATGGTGCGCGACGGCCGTTTCCGCGAAGACTTGCTCTATCGCCTCAACGTCATCACCTTGCACCTGCCGCCGCTGCGTGAACGTAGCGAAGACATCCTGACCCTCGCCGACCGCTTTCTGGCGCGCTTCGTCAAAGAGTACGCGCGGCCCGCTCGCGGTTTCAGCGATGACGCCCGAGAAGCGCTGCTCAACTACCGCTGGCCAGGGAATATTCGAGAGCTACGAAACGTTGTAGAGCGAGCCAGCATTATCTGCCCACAGGAAAAGGTTGAAATCAGCCACCTCGGCATGGCCGAACAGCCGACCAACAATGCACCGCGTATTGGCGCGGCGTTGAGCCTGGATGAGCTGGAGAAAGCCCACATCGGCGCGGTACTTGCCACCAGCGACACCCTGGACCAGGCGGCCCGTACTCTCGGCATCGACGCGTCGACCCTGTACCGCAAACGCAAACAGTACAACTTGTGAGCTGTACCTTATGAAGCTAGCGATGAAACTGCGCACTCGTTTATTCCTGAGTATCTCAGCGCTGATCACCGTCGCCCTGCTGGGACTGGTCCTGGGACTGGTCAGTGTTATGCAAATGGCCAAGAGCCAGGAGTCGCTGATCCGCAGCAACTTCATCACCCTGGACCTTGGCCTCAAGCTGCGCCAGACCTTGGGCGACCAGTTGATCCTGATGTTGCAGGAGAAACCGGACCCCGAGGTGCTGAAAACCTCAAAACAGCAATACTTCGCCTTGCTGGATGAGGGCATCGCCCATGAACAGCAAGACGGCAGGCTCAGCGGGTTCAGCCAGGCACGCGTTGACTACCTGAATTTTATCAAGGCATTTGACGAGGCCCAGCAAAGCTCGCTGATCAACAATAAAAACCAAAAGCTGACCGAAACCTTTAATGCGTTGCGCAACGGCCTGATCTCCGAACACAAACAAGCCTTGGAGAATATCAACGCCAGCGAACACAAATCCCGCGACCGAGCGCTGTTGATTGCCGGTCTTCTGGGCCTGGTGGGCCTGGCGGTGTTGATCATCGGCTTCATCACCGCCCATGGCATCGCCCGGCGCTTTGGCGGGCCGATCGAAGCCTTGGCCAAAGCCGCCGACAAGATCGGGCAGGGCGATTTCGAAGTGACGCTGCCGATCTCTTCAGCAGCGGAAATGAACCTGCTGACCCGGCGCTTCGGCATCATGGCCGAAGCGTTGCGCCAGCATCAGGCGACCAATGTCGATGAATTGCTGGCTGGCCAGCAGCGCCTGCAAGCGGTGCTCGACAGCATCGACGACGGTCTGTTGATGATCGACCGCCAAGGCCGCCTGGAGCATCTCAACCCCGTCGCTCAGCGCCAGTTGGGCTGGGACGAGGCACGTTTAGGCCAGGGCTTGGGCGAGGCGCTGGGCCGCGCGGAAATGGATGAACAGTTGCAGCTAGTACTGCGCGGCGGCAACCTCGAGCGGGCGCCGGAAGATCTGGAAGTGGAGGTTGAAGGCGAACTGCGCCTGCTGACCTACAGCCTGACGCCGGTCAGCCACACCCAGGGGCATATCCTCGGGGCAGTGATGGTGTTGCATGACGTCACCGAACAGCGTGCCTTTGAGCGCGTGCGCAGCGAATTCGTGTTGCGTGCCTCCCACGAACTGCGCACGCCGGTGACCGGCATGCACATGGCCTTCGGCCTGTTCCGCGAGCGGGCAAAGTTTCCGGCGGATTCCCGTGAAGCGGACTTGCTGGATACGGTCAATGAAGAAATGCAGCGCCTGATGCAGTTGATCAACGACTTGCTCAACTTTTCGCGCTACCAGAATGGCCTGCAAAAACTCACCTTGGGGCCCTGTGATGTCACCGACCTGCTGGAGCACGCACGGGCGCGTTTCACTGAGCTGGCGAGTGCTCAGAACATCGAATTGCTGGTGGAAGCCCAACCTGATTTGCCCAGGCTGTATGCAGACCAGGCTCAGCTTGAGCGTGTACTCGACAACCTGTTAGGCAACGCATTGCGCCATACCGCCGATGGCGGGCAAATTCGCCTGCAGGCACGCCGCCATGGCGAGCGCGTGATTATCAGCGTCGAAGATAACGGCGAAGGCATCGCCTACGGCCAGCAGGGGCGGATTTTCGAACCCTTCGTGCAGGTGGGCCGCAAGAAAGGCGGCGCCGGCCTGGGGCTGGCACTGTGCAAAGAGATCGTGCAACTGCACGGTGGCCGCATGGGTGTGTATTCGCGGCCGGGGCAAGGTACGCAGTTCTATATGGCGTTGCCGCTGTAGTCTGACGACTCGGGTTACCTACCGGCCGCGCCGAACGAAATGTGGGAGCGGGCTTGCTGTGGCGGGCCCGCTCCCACATTTTGAATCGGCTTACACGCTTAACTGCGGTTCAATGCGCGCAATATCGCAGCACTTTCAGCATCCGGCGTGCCATCAAACAGCGCTGGCCGGAAGTGCATCTGGAACGCCGCGATCACATGCCGTGTGGCGACATCCAACTCGCCGGTCTGCGGTGTCTGGTAGCCCAGGCGTGCCAGCTCTTCCTGGAACCAGGTGACGCTCGGCAGGTCAGCCGCGTACTGCACTTGGAATCGAGCAACGACTTGCGCGTCCGGCCAGATCCCCAAACCCTCAGCCGCTAAACGCTTCCACGGAAACAAAGGGCCCGGATCGAGCTTGCGCAGCGGCGCAATGTCGCTATGGCCGATGATGTTCTTGGGATCGATGCCATTGCGCTTACTGATGTCCTTGAGCAACACCACCAACGACTGCACCTGCGCCTCGGAATACGGGTACCAGACACGGCCCGTCGGTGTGTCGCGATAGCCTGGGTTGACGATCTCGATACCGATGGAGCTGGAGTTGAGCCAGGTACGGCCCATCCACTCGCTTTGCCCGGCGTGCCAGGCACGCTGGCTCTCGTCCACCAATTTGTAAATGGTGCCAGAGGCGTCGTCACCGATCAGGTAATGACTGCTGACCTGGCCGTGGGTTAACAGCGCCAGGGAGCGTTCAAGGTTGGTTGCGGTGTAATGGACGACCACGAACTGCACGCGGTTATCGTGGTTGACCGACGGGTGGCTGGTGTCCAGGCGCGGGCCACTGGCGCAGCCGGCGAGCAGGAGGAACATAAAGGCGATGCAAAAGGATTTCATAGCAGAAGACATTACGCTGAAGACGATAATGCAATAGTGTAACGTACCGTTCGTGGCTGAGCGGCCAAATTACAAAAATGGAACATATTTTAGGCCGCCTGCACTTGATTACGTCCCGCCGCCTTCGCACGGTAAAGCGCCTCATCGGCGCGCTTGAGCGCCAGGTCACTGCGCTCACCCGGCTGGAACTGCGCCACACCCATGGAGACCGTGATCGTTACCGGCTCGCCCTTGAAGTGGAAAGGGCACGCTTCGATCGCGGCACGCAGCACTTCGCCCACGGCGAGGGCATCCGTCAAGGCTGAGTCCGGCATCAGCAACACAAACTCTTCACCACCGAAACGCGCGATAAAGTCAGTGGGGCGCAGGCGTTTGCGCAACACATTGGCGATGATCTTCAGCACCTTGTCGCCCGCCAGGTGGCCGTAGCCGTCGTTGATGCGCTTGAAATGGTCCAGGTCCAGCATGGCCAGCGACAGGTTATTGCCGCTCTGGTGCCAGGTATTCACTTCATAATCCAGGCGCTCGCTCCAGGCCGCACGATTGGGCAGGCCGGTGAGCGGATCGATCAAAGCCTTCTGGCGCTGTACTTCCAGATGCTCGCGATAGCCTTGGGCTTCTTGCTCCATGCTCGCCACCCGCTCAGCCAGACCTTTGAGGCGCGCTGCCACTTCCTGCTCGCGCTGGTCACGCTGCTGCTGGTGCGCGTCCATCGTGCCGAGCAGGCCTTCGAGGTGGCTCTCCAGCACGTGCTTGAGGCTGTCCAGATCGGCCGCGTCCTGCACGCTGCTTTGCAGACCGTCGACCTGTTCACGAATCTGCGTGTCCAGCTCCTGCGCGGCCGAGCGGCTGTCGGCATGGCCTTCACTGGCTACCTGCAGGTGGCCCTGGAATGCCTCGAGGCGCTCGTTGAGCTGCTTGAGGTAGGCTTCGAACTCGTGTTGGCCACTGTCGGTGATCGCCAGCATCAGCACGGCCAGGTCGTCGAGGATCGGCAGCAACTCGTACCAGTTCAAGCCGTGGGCCAGGCGCTCGCGCATGGCTTCGGCCTGGGGCCGGTGACGCTCAGGCAGCGACAGGTCTTCCAGCAGGCCGAGCAAAGTGTCTTCAATATGCTTGGCGACGGAGCTGTAGGACGGCTCCGGCGAGTCGGGCAGAGCGTAGATGCCGTCCGATTGCAGTTCATCCGGATCGGGCTCGGGGCTCTCCAGCACCGGCGGCAGGGACAGACTGCCGATGGTGGTTTGCTCCGGCGTGTCGACCGCAGCCTGCGGCTCTTCGATAAATGCGGCGAGCGCGCTTTCGGGAGCAGCTTCCTCTGTCGGCGGCGCAGGCGTCTCGGGTTCAGGCGCCTCGACAGACAGGACGGCAGGCTCCACTGATGCCGGAGCTTCGAACACAAATGTTTCACCAGCGACCTCTGCCACTTTGACGGGCGCAACGGGTGCAACACGTTCAGGCTGCGAGGGTGTCGGTGCTTGCGGCAACGGCGCGAAGGCGCGCAAAGCTTTTGTCAGTTCTTCGGATTGCGCCGGCTCTTGAGGCTCAGGCGCGGGTTTGGGCGCAACGGGCTTTGGTGCAGCCAGCTCTGGCGTGGCTTCGACCAGCGGCGCGTCATTTGAGACTTCCTTCGCGCCAAACAGGCGTTGCAGCAGGCCTGGCCCAGGGCGCGTGGTTTCGCCGTCCGGCTCCAGGTTATTGAGGGCTTGCCCCTGCAGGCTGCTCAGCTCACTGAGTAGCAGCGGAATCTCCCGCGCCTGTCCGACTCGGCTATCCAGTTGCTTGGCGAAGGTTTTCAGCGGGCGGGCCACCTCACGCGGCAGCGGCAGCTTTTGCAGCTGCGCGACCAGGGCTGTGAGTGCAGTGCTCATCTGGTCGACGCGCGTTTCGCGGCGCTGCTCCGAATCCAGCACGGCTTTTTCCAAACGCGGCAGCAAGGCGGCGAGGGCGGCGTCCATGTCGTCGGTACGCACCACGTCGCGCATCTCCTTCATGCATTGGTCGACCGCGCGGTCGGTCCCTTCCGCCGCCAGCGTGCTGCGCACCAGCCCTCTGCGCAGCAGGTCGAGGCGGGCAGCCCAGCGGCGCTCGAGCTTGTCTTGCTGCTCGATGCTTTTGAGGTATTTCTCTTTCCAGCGCTGGGTGTCGTCGCTCATGCAAGGGGTCCGCGAGGGCCTGGGCTCAACGCGGGTAATGCATCAGCCGTGAGCGAACCCGGCAGACGAATCTCTACCGCGACCGGCAGGTGATCGGAGATGGGCTGCGCCAGCACCTGCACGCTTTCGAGCGTGAGGGTGGGACTAAGCAGGATATGGTCAAGACAGCGTTGCGGGCGCCAGCTGGGAAACGTGGCTTCGACTTGCGGCGCCAGTAGCCCGAGGTCCCGCAACGGGGAATTCTGCAGCAGGTCGTTGGCATGGGTGTTCATGTCACCC
The DNA here is from genome assembly GCF_022648765.1 of Pseudomonas sp. ArH3a. Classification (NCBI taxonomy): domain Bacteria; kingdom Pseudomonadati; phylum Pseudomonadota; class Gammaproteobacteria; order Pseudomonadales; family Pseudomonadaceae; genus Pseudomonas; species Pseudomonas sp. ArH3a. The sequence continues at coordinate 344,272 of NZ_CP080330.1, read as the reverse complement.
ATCAGTACCTGGTGTTTGTAGTTGCCAATCAATTCACGAATATAGGCGAGCTGCAGGTTGCGCGTACGCCCCCCGAGCGCCAGGTGCATCATCACCACGACCAAGGCTTCAGGGCCTTCGCCGAAACGCACAAGGATCGCCCCCCGGCCCTTAGGGCCTGGCAAGGGGTGATCTTCGATGGCAGTCGGCTTCAAGCGGCTGAGCACACCATTGCTGTGCTGCGCCAGGCGCCCGAGGTTGCGGTTGAGTTGCTGATACCAGTACGGGAACGCGCCGAGCTGGGCCAAGTGTTCCACTTGGTTGATGTAGCCGGAGCGTATGCTGCCGCCGTCGACCTCCTGCAGGGCGACCAAGTCGAAGTCGTTCAGCAGATGGCCGATCTTTTGCAAGTTAACGGCCCGCCCGTTGTGTGGCAGCAGGTGCTGCCAACCACGGGTGATGTAGTGCCGATACTTCTCGGTACTGATGCCCACCTGAATATTGAAGCTGAGCAGGCGCAAGCGGCTGTCTGCCGGCAGGCCTGTGGTTTCCAGGTGGTGCTCGTTGACCTGCGGGTCGTGCAGGCCAACGACGCGTTCAGTACCCCAGCGGCGCATGGTAGGCCCCTTACTTGGCTGCGCGCTCTTTGGCGATCAGTTGGTCGGCAACGTTGAGGGTTTGCTCAGGACCACCGGTAGTGCCCAGGTCGAAACGGTATTTGCCGTTAACGACCATGCTCGGTACGCCTTGCACGCCGTATTTCTGCGCGAGTTCCTTGGCCTGCTTGATCTGACCTTGGATGGCGAAGGAGTTGAAGGTAGCCAGGAACTTATCCTTGTCGACGCCTTGAGTGGCGACGAAATCAGCCATTTCTTCAGGCTTGGTCAGGCGCTTACCTTGCTTCTGGATAGCTTCGAACACGGCGTTGTGGACTTTGTGCTCCACACCCATGGCTTCCAGGGTCAGGAACAGCTGACCATGGGCATCCCATGGGCCGCCGAACATGGCCGGGATGCGACGGAAATTAACGTCAGACGGGAGTTTTTCGGCCCATGGATTGATGGTCGGCTCAAAGGCGTAGCAATGCGGGCAGCCATACCAGAACAGCTCCACCACTTCGATCTTGCCTGGCTCCGAAACCGGGACCGGGTTGGCCAATTCAACGTAGGTTTTACCGGCTTCAAGCGGCACGTCGGCAGCTTGTGCGGTCATGCCGAAGAGGCTGACAGTGACGAGAGCGGCGCTGAGGATCAGATTACGCATGCTTTACTCCTGGACAAATAAAGTCGCCTCACGCGACCTTTAGTTGTGACAGGTCTACGCGGGCATGAGTTCGTTAGTGTACCGGCACCGGCCACAAAAAAGGGCGGCCTAAGCCACCCTTTTTATGCTTGCATCGATGGATTAATCGAGCGTTAACGTCGCCGGACTCATCAGTGCAGGCCCTGGATATAGCTGGACAGTGCTTCAATATCTTTATCCGACAGCTTTGCCGCAATGTCAGTCATCATTTTGTTGCTGGCATCGCCATCGATGTAGCGAACCTTCTCGCGGAATTCCTTCAATTGCTTGGCGGTGTATTGGGCGTGCTGACCACTCAGGTGAGGGAAGCCAGCCTCTGCCAGGCCACTGCCGCCTGCGATGTGGCAAGCCTTACAGGCGGGCATGCCGCCGATGGGCTGGTCTTCAGCGAGCTTGCCACCCTGAAACAACGCCTGGCCTTTGTCGACCAGCTTCGGATCGGCAGCTCCCACACTGCCCTTCTGGCTGGCAAAATACGCCGCGATGTCCGCCAGGTCCTGATCGCTGAGGTTAGTCAGCAGGCCGGTCATTTCCAACACCGTGCGCTTGCCATCCTTGATGTCGTGCATCTGCTTGGTCAGGTAACGCTCACCCTGGCCGGCCAGTTTGGGGAAGTTCGGCGCCGGGCTATTGCCATCCGGTCCATGGCAAGCACCACACACGGCGGCTTTCGCCTGGCCCGCTGTAGCGTCGCCTGCAGCATGGGCAACACCGGTGATGCCCAAGGTCAACAGCAGACTCACGATCAGTTTGTTCATCAGCTAATCCAACTACGGCTAAGGGTTTAAGAGTTATCTACCGGGTTTACTCACCATCAACTCAATGATGGCCTGGTAATCCTCAGTACTGCAGTCCATGCACAAACCACGCGGCGGCATTGCCTTGAAACCCTGGGTCACGTGTTGCACCAGCGTGTCCATACCTTGCGCCAGTCTGGGCGCCCAAGCTACCTGGTCACCCCGTTTAGGGGCATTGGGCAGTTGGCCAGCATGGCAAGCCACGCAAACTCGGTTGTACACCGCCTCCGGATCCTGTGTAGCCTGAGCGCCGTAAAGCGGAATCAGGACACCAAAAGCGAGCAACCATCGGGTCATACATCGACCTTTTCAGGGTTTGAGAGCGTTTTGCGTTCTAATGCGCAATGAAGGTCTTTCGCTCCCGTGAACTTCATCCTTCGCTGGGACAAAGCACACACAAAATCTGCGGCATTATATACTGGCGCTACTGAAACGGAAACGACACCGCTTGCCGCACCCTTTTTCGGCACCGCCCACATCGGAAATCTCATGCAACTCAAGAACCCCATCCTCGGCCTGTGCCAACAGTCCACGTTCATGCTCAGCGCCGCCAAAGTGGACCAATGCCCCGATGACGAAGGCTTTGAAGTCGCCTTTGCTGGCCGTTCCAACGCCGGCAAATCCAGCGCGTTGAACACCCTGACCCACGCCAGCCTGGCGCGCACCTCGAAAACCCCGGGCCGCACGCAACTTCTCAATTTCTTCAAGCTAGACGATGATCGGCGTCTGGTCGACCTGCCGGGCTACGGTTATGCAAAAGTACCCATCCCGTTGAAGCTGCACTGGCAGCGTCACCTGGAGGCTTATCTGGGTGGTCGCGAGAGTTTGAAGGGGCTGATTCTGATGATGGACATCCGTCATCCAATGACCGACTTCGACCTGTTGATGCTCGATTGGGCCGTCGCCAGCGGCATGCCGATGCATATCCTGCTGACCAAGGCCGACAAGCTGACCTACGGCGCGGCCAAGAACACGCTGCTCAAAGTGCAGTCCGAAATCCGTAAGGGTTGGGGTGATGCGATCACCATCCAGCTGTTCTCAGCGCCTAAGCGCATGGGCCTGGAAGACGCCTACACTGTGCTGGCCGGTTGGATGGAGTTAGCCGACAAAGGCGCGGAAATCGCGGAATAACTTTTCTGCAGGCAAAAAAAACCCCGGACTTCGTATGGGGAGGGGAAGTTCGGGGTCCAAGTTCCGGACCGCTAGGGCGGGGTCCAGATATCTGCCAACACTTAACACAACATAGGAGCATTGAAGGGCTTCACCACCCATTCAGTAACTCTGAGTAGCAGTTCACGGGTTAAGTTCCGGCAGGTCCAAAAAACTATTGGAAATAACTGGCGCCCGCTTCTGATCTAAAGCGCTCTGCCACCACGCCCGGTGACGGCAGAGCCGCGAAATCAATGCGCCTCGTCCCAGTTATCGCCAACGCCCACGTCTACTACCAAAGGCACATCCAGCTTGGCCGCCGCGCTCATGTGCTCGCGGATCTTCTCGCTGACCTCTGCAACCAGATCCTCACGCACCTCCAGCACCAGTTCATCGTGCACTTGCAGGATGACCTTGGCATCCAGGCCCGACTCAGTCAGCCAATTATCCACCAACACCATGGCTTTCTTGATGATGTCCGCTGCGGTGCCCTGCATCGGCGCGTTGATCGCCGTGCGCTCGGCCGCCGCTCGCTCCTGAGGCTTGTTGGAATTGATATCCGGCAAGTACAGCCGGCGCCCGAAGAAGGTTTCGACATAGCCTTGATCGGCCGCCTGGGCGCGCGTGCGTTCCATGTACTCGCGAACGCCGGGGTAGCGCGCGAAGTACACATCGATGTAGGCCTTGGCGGTCTTGGTATCGACGCCAATGTCTTTACCCAGCTTCTGCGCGCCCATGCCGTAAATCAGGCCAAAGTTGATCGCCTTGGCACTGCGACGCTGGTTGGAACTGACTTCAGCCAATTCAACCTTGAACACCTCGGCCGCCGTAGCGGTGTGCACGTCCAAATCGTTACGGAACGCATTCATCAAGCCCTCGTCCTTGGACAAGTGCGCCATGATCCGCAGTTCGATCTGCGAATAGTCCGCCGCCAGCAGCTTGTAGCCTTTTGGCGCGACAAACGCCTGGCGAATCCGCCGCCCTTCAGCGGTACGTACCGGGATGTTCTGCAGGTTCGGATCGCTGGACGACAAGCGCCCGGTCGCGGCCACAGCCTGATGATAAGACGTGTGAATGCGCCCGGTACGCGGGTTAATCTGCTCCGGCAGGCGGTCGGTGTAAGTGCTTTTCAGCTTGCTCATGCTGCGGTACTGCATCAGTACCTTGGGCAGCAGGAAATCGTCTTCGGCCAACTTGGCCAGCACTTCCTCAGCCGTGGACGCCTGGCCCTTGCCGGTCTTCTTCAGTACCGGCAAGCCAAGTTTTTCATAGAGAATCGCCCCGAGCTGCTTGGGCGAACCCAGGTTGAACTCTTCACCAGCGATCTCGAACGCCTGGCGCTCCAGCTCAACCATCTTGTTACCGAGTTCGATGCTCTGGATACCCAGCAGCTCTTTATCCACCAGCGCACCCTGGCGCTCGATACGCGCCAGCACGGGCACCAGCGGTATTTCGATGTCCGTCAGCACACTGGCCAGGCTCGGTATGGCCGCCAGCTGTGCATGCAAGGCCTGATGCAGGCGCAGGGTCACGTCGGCATCTTCGGCGGCATACGGGCCAGCCTGCTCAAGCGCGATCTGGTCGAACGTCAGCTGCTTGGCACCTTTGCCGGCGATGTCCTGGAAGCTGACGGTGTCGTAGTCCAGGTACTTCTTGGCCAGGCTGTCCATGTCATGCCGGGTCGCGGTGGAGTTCAACACGTAGGATTCAAGCATGGTGTCGAAGGCAATGCCGCGCACGGTGATGCCTTGCGCAGGGTCGCCACCGATGGCGCAGTTGGCCAGGATGTTCATGTCGAACTTGGCGTGCTGCCCGACCTTGAGCTTGGTCGAGTCTTCCAGCAGCGGCTTCAACGCCAACAGAACCGTGTCGCGATCCAACTGCTCCGGCGCGCCGATGTAGGAATGGGTCAGCGGGATGTAGGCTGCTTCATGCGGCTGCACGGCAAAGGAAACGCCTACCAACTGCGCCTGCTGGGCGTCGATCCCGGTGGTTTCGGTGTCGAAAGCAAACAGTTTTGCGGCATTCAGCTTTTTTAGCCAAGTGTCGAACGTGGCCTGGTCAAGGATGGTGGTGTAAGACGTTTCCACCGGTGCAGCCGCCTCAATCACTTCTTCAGCAGCCGGAGCAGCCTCGGTCGACGCCTTGAGCTCAACACGCTTGGCATCGCGCTGAATCTCGTCAATCCAGCTCTTGAACTCAAGCAGCGTATACAGCTCCAGCAACTTTTCGCGGTCCGGCTCGATCAGGTGCAGATCGTCCAGCCCCACATCCAGCGGCACGTCGATCTTGATCGTCGCCAGCTGATAGGACAGGAATGCCATCTCCTTATGCTCTTCGAGCTTGGCCGGCAGATTCTTGGCCCCGCGGATCGGCAGGGTCGGTACGATATCCAGCTGCTCATAAAGCTCTTTGAGGCCGCCGTTTACGCCCACCAGAAGGCCGGAAGCAGTCTTAGGCCCAATGCCCGGAACGCCTGGGATGTTGTCCGACGAATCGCCCATCAGCGCCAGGTAATCGATGATCTGCTCCGGAGCGACACCGAATTTCTCCTTCACGCCCTCAATGTCCATCGCGCTACCGGTCATGGTGTTGACCAAGGTAATGTGCCCGTCGACCAACTGCGCCATGTCTTTGTCACCGGTAGAAATCACCACCGGGCGGTCCGCCGCCGCACTGCTGCGGGCCAAAGTACCGATTACGTCATCGGCCTCCACGCCTTCGACGCACAGCAACGGGAAGCCGAGGGCGATCACACTTTGGTGCAGCGGCTCAATTTGCAGGCGCATGTCATCGGGCATACTCGGGCGGTTGGCCTTGTATTCGGCGTACATGTCATCGCGAAAGGTCCCACCCTTGGCGTCGAATACGACGGCGAACGGGCTGCCCGGATACTGCTTGCGCAGGCTTTTGAGCATGTTCAACACGCCCTTGACCGCACCGGTCGGCAGGCCTTTGGAGGTGGTCAGCGGTGGGAGCGCGTGAAAGGCGCGGTACAGATAAGAAGAACCGTCCACCAGGACGAGGGGGGCTTGGCTCATGAGCAGGATCAACCTTTTCGGCGGGTCAGGCGCTAGAATAGCCGGACCAATGACGACAAAGGGACAAGGTTATCATGCGTACAGTAAATCGCCTGTTGTTGACCGGCTTGATTGCGTTCTTGCCGCTGGCCGCCACGGCAGCTGACACCGCGCCCTCAGGAGACCCGGAAGTCACGATCCGCACCGAGGGTGACAGAACCATCCAGGAGTACCGCCAAAACGGTTTCCTGTACGCGATCAAGGTCACCGTGAAGGGCGCGCCACCGTATTTCCTGGTGCGCGCGGACGGAACCGATGCGAATTTCATTCGCTCTGACCAGCCGGATATGCTGATCCCGTCATGGAAGATTTTCGAATGGAAATGATTTCTTAACTTAAATTGGCGCCGCACACCACGGCGCCCGTACTGGCAGTTTTAACCATGTCTGTGTTCACCCCGCTGGCTCGGCCCGAGCTGGAAACCTTTCTCGCCCCTTACGGGCTCGGCCGCCTGCTTGATTTCCAGGGGATTGCCGCCGGTAGCGAAAACACCAATTTCTTTATCAGCCTGGAACAGGGCGAGTTCGTCCTGACCCTGGTTGAACGCGGCCCGGTCGCAGAAATGCCATTCTTCATCGAACTGCTCGACGTACTTCATGACGCCGACCTGCCGGTGCCTTACGCGCTGCGCACCACCGACGGTGTGGCGCTTCGCGAGCTGAAGGGCAAACCGGCGTTGCTGCAACCGCGCCTGGCCGGCAAGCACATCAAGGACGCCAACGCCCAGCATTGCGCCCAGGTTGGCGACCTGCTCGGCCATCTGCACCTGGCCACTCAAGGCGAAAAGGTGCTGGAGCGCAAGACCGATCGCGGGCTGGATTGGATGCTCACTGAGGGTGCGCAGCTTATTTCGCACCTGAACGACGCGCAGCAGCGCCTGCTACAAGATGCGCTGACCGAGATCGAAACCCACAAGGCCGAGATCCTCGCCCTGCCACGCGCCAACGTTCACGCCGACCTGTTCCGTGACAACGCGATGTTCGAAGGCACGCATCTGACAGGGTTGATCGACTTCTACAACGCCTGCTCAGGCCCAATGCTGTATGACGTGGCGATTGCCTTGAATGACTGGTGCTCGGATGCGGACGGGGTGATCGATGGGCAACGCGCCCGTGCGCTGCTGGGCGCCTACGCGGGTCTGCGCCCGTTTACAGCCAAGGAGGCCGAGTTGTGGCCGACCCTGTTGCGCGTGGCATGCGTGCGGTTCTGGCTGTCACGCCTGATCGCCGCGGAGTCGTTTGCCGGGCAGGATGTGTTGATTCATGACCCTGCGGAGTTTGAGCATCGGCTGGCGCAGCGTCAGCAGGTAACCATCCACCTGCCGTTCGCGCTCTAAAAGGCCTACTCGGTCAAAAAATGTGGGCGCTGGCTTGCCTACGATAGCGGTGTCGACTGACACGCCGCCATCGCGGGCAAGCCAGCTTCCACATTGGTTATGCGGCAATGGTTAGAGCGAGTCCAGGCACCCAGCCAGATCATTCCCCAACTTCTCTAGCACCTGCTCATAACCCTGAGCCGTCGCTGGCGTGTAACCACCCAACGCATCCAACTCCGCCAACTTCACCGGCAAACCAGCCACCAGTGTCTCAGCCAAACGCGGGCGCAACGGCGGCTCGCTGAACACACAGGTCTTACCGACTTCCTGCAACCGCGTACGCATCGCCGCTACATGCTGGGCGCCTGGCTGCACTTCGGCGGCAACGCTGAACACGCCGGTATGCTTGAGCCCGTAAGCGTCCTCGAAGTAATCGAAGGCTTCGTGGAACACGAAGTAAGGCTTGTTGCCCACGCTCGCCAAACGCGCTTTCAAGCGCGCGTCCAACGCATCCAGACGCTCATCGAACGCCTTCACATTGCGCTGATACCGCGCAGCATTGGCCGGGTCGGCAGTGCTGAGGTCAGCCGCCATGCGTGCAGCAATCACACGCGCGTTAACCGTCGACAGCCACAAGTGCGCATCCAGGCTGCCTGGGCGGTGATCGTGGTCGTGTTCGTCGGCATCGTCGGCATGCGAGTGGCTATCTTCACCGAAACGACGCAGTTTCATTCCCGCAAGGTCCTGTACCGCCACGGTGGGCAGACTACGCCCCTTGAGCACGCGCGGCAGGAAGCTCTCCATGTCCGGGCCGATCCAATACAACAGGTCCACCGACTGCACGCGCCGTACGTCGGATGGGCGCAAGGCATAGTTATGCGGTGACGCGCCGGGCGGCAGCAAAACTTCTGGAACGGCCACGCCGTCCTGCACCGCCGCGGCGATCAACTGCAACGGCTTGATACTGGTCAGCACCTTGACCTCGGCTTGCGCCGCCCCGGCGACGAACAAACTGGTGACAAATACGACAAAAACAGGAAAAAGTCGGGACACGATGACCACTCAATGACGTAGGAACGGGTAACATAATAACGTCTCTATCAAATGTCTGTCGCCGCTCATGCCTAAAACACCGCTTGCCAGCCGTCCCCACGACCACTCTCACTGCGTGCACACCGCGCTGTCGGAGGCCGATACCCTGTGCGCACAAAAGGGCCTTCGCCTGACCGCGTTGCGTCGTCGGGTGCTGGAACTGGTGTGGCAAAGCCACAAGCCGCTGGGCGCCTATGACATTCTGGGCGTGCTCAGCGAGCAGGACGGCCGCCGCGCCGCGCCGCCAACGGTGTACCGCGCGCTGGATTTCCTGCTGGAAAACGGCCTAGTGCACCGCATTGCCTCGCTCAACGCCTTCGTCGGCTGCAACCACCCGGAACACGCGCACCAAGGCCAGTTCCTGATTTGCCGCGAGTGCCACGCCGCCATTGAGCTTGAACAAAAAAGCATCAGCGACGCCATTATCAAGAGCTCGGCCGAGGTCGGCTTCAGGGTCGAAGGGCAAACGGTCGAAGTGGTCGGGCTCTGCTCGGGTTGCCAGGGGGCTTGATGAGCAACGCGTTAATCCGCCTGGAACAGGTTGGGGTCACGTTCGCCGGGCAAAACGTGCTGGATAACATCGCGCTCAGCGTGGAGCCCGGGCAGATCGTCACCCTGATCGGCCCCAACGGCGCCGGCAAGACCACCCTGGTGCGTGCCGTGCTCGGCCTGCTCAAGCCTGACACCGGCAGCGTGTGGCGCAAGCCGAAGCTGCGCGTGGGCTACATGCCGCAAAAACTGCACGTCGACCCGACATTGCCGCTGTCCGTGCTGCGTTTTTTGCGCCTGGTACCCGGTGTAGACCGCGCCCGCGCGCAGGGTGCGCTCAAGGAAGTCGGTGCCGAACAGGTGATCGACAGCCCGGTGCAAAGCATCTCCGGCGGCGAAATGCAGCGCGTGCTGCTGGCCCGCGCCTTATTGCGCGAGCCCGAGTTGCTGGTGCTTGATGAGCCCGTGCAAGGCGTCGACGTCGCCGGCCAGGCCGAGCTGTACAGCCTGATCACCCGCCTGCGCGACCGCCATGGCTGCGGCGTGCTGATGGTCTCCCACGACCTGCACTTAGTGATGAGCACCACCGACCAAGTGGTGTGCCTCAACCGTCACGTATGCTGCTCCGGCCACCCGGAGCAGGTCAGTAGCGACCCGGCGTTTGTCGAACTGTTCGGCAAAAACGCCCAGAGCCTGGCGATTTACCACCACCATCACGACCACGCTCATGATTTGCATGGCGCTGTAGTCGACGATCCCGCCACACCCCATACCCACGTCCATGGAGATAGCTGCAAGCATGGCTGATTTTCTGCTCTACGCCCTGCTGGCAGGCTTGGCTTTGGCACTGGTGGCGGGCCCATTGGGCTCGTTCGTGGTCTGGCGGCGCATGGCTTACTTCGGCGACACGTTGTCGCACGCCGCGCTGTTGGGCGTGGCCATGGGCTTTTTGCTGGATGTGAGCCCCACCATCGCCGTCACCGTCGGCTGCCTGCTGCTGGCGGTACTGCTGGTGACCCTGCAACAGCGCCAGCCGCTGGCCTCCGACACGCTGCTGGGCATCCTGGCGCCGAGCACCCTGTCCCTGGGCCTGGTGGTACTGAGCTTCATGCATGAGGTGCGCATCGACCTGATGGCTTACCTGTTCGGTGACTTGCTGGCGATCAGCCCCACCGACCTGGCCTGGATCCTCGGCGGCAGCGCCGCGGTGCTGCTCTTGCTGGTGGCCCTGTGGCGCCCATTGCTGGCGATCACCGTGCATGAAGAGCTGGCCACGGTGGAAGGTTTGCCCGTGCCGGCCCTGCGCATGACCCTGATGTTATTGATCGCGGTGGTGATTGCTGTCGCGATGAAGATTGTCGGCGTATTGTTGATTACTTCGCTGCTGATCATTCCCGCAGCCGCCGCCCAGCGCCACGCCCGGTCACCGGAGCAAATGGCGATCGGCGCCAGCCTGTTGGGCATGCTAGCAGTGTGCGGGGGCCTGGCGCTGTCGTGGTTCAAGGACACGCCAGCCGGTCCGTCGATTGTCGTCACGGCGGCCGCCCTCTTTCTGCTGAGTTTTGTCCTGCCCCGTCGAGGGGTGTAGACTTGCTCGCTTTTTGCGCAAATAGAGAGTCGCAGGAATGAAGCTGTTCAACGCCCGTTATCTGCTCCTTGCCGCATTTTCCCTGCTGCTGGGCGCCTGTCAAAGCACACCGCCCGCTGCCCCAGAGGCACCGGACGCACGCGCTGCGGCCATCGCGCAGCTGGCGCAAAACCTGGCCAGCAGTGAGCTAGCCACTGCCGAGGATGAGCTGGCCGCTTTGCAGGCCCAGTCGCCCAACGATCCGGCTCTGGAAGCTTACCAGCGCCAATTGGCCGAAGCCTACCTGCAGCGCAGCCAGATCGTGCTGCAAAAAGGTGACGTCAACGCCGCCGCCACTGCCCTGAGCCGTGCCCGTGCACTGATGCCCAAGGCCCCGGCGCTGACCGGCGGCGTAAACAGCGCCATCAGCCACGCCCGCAAAGCCGAGCTGGATAAAGCCGAAGCTGCCTTAAAAGCTGCCGAAGCCAAACCACAAGCCAAGGTCATCGACCCGGCCGCTGAAAGCACCACGGTTGCGCTGAACCTCACCGATATCGAAGAACTTCGCCATCAATTGGATGCGATCGCCACCGATGTGGTGAATTACCAATGCGACGTGACCATCCAGGCGCCGCGCACCCAGGATTACCCATGGCTGGCCACGTTGCTGAGCAAACGGGTGAAGCGAATTGATTCGGGATATGACCTGAAAATTCACCGGCAGGTTGTGAAACACATCCCGGCGCAGATTGTGCTGACGCCGCGCAAGGCGGAATAAAGCATCGCGGGCAAGCCCGCTCCCACACTTGAATGTATTCACAATTCAAAATGTGGGAGCGGGCTTGCCCGCGATAGCGGTCTAACGGTCAACCAATAACTTAAGCCGGAATCGCCTTAGCCTTAGGCTCACGATCCCAAACCCGATGCTGTGCAATCGCGGCGAAAAACGCCTTAAATGCTTTGGCATCCGACCCAACGATCAACCCCGCATCCACTTCCAGCTTCAGCAGATCCAACAACGGTTTGGCATCACTGGCAACCGTAATCGCCTTCAAATGCTTGTACGCCTCCAACAGGAAGTGCAACGCCACGCCATCGCCACTCAATGCCTGCACCGACTTGGCGCCACCCGGTACAAACACCGCGTCAAACGCAATCGACGGCATACCTTCCATTGACGCATCCACCTTCAGGCTCTTGCCATCGGCGGTGGTCACCGGTGCCGACGTCGGCCCCAGCAGTTTGGCGTGTGCGCCCTCAGCCTCCAGCGCCTTCTTCAGCGCGGCAATCGCTGCACCCTCTACACCGTTAGCCGCCAGGATCGCGACTTTGCGCGTCTTGATATCGCCCGAGAGCAGGTTCACCTGGCTCAATGCCGGCGACTCTTTCAGCGAGGACTTACGCGGCGCCACAGTGCCTTTGGTCGGCGCCGGTAAGCCGAGATTCTGCGCAACGCGCTTGGCCAGTTCCAGGTCGATATTGGCCAAAATCTCATTGACCTGACGGGCACGGATAAACTCGCGCTCCACCTTGCCCAACTCGAAGCTGTAGGCCGCAATGATGTGCTCTTTCTCGTGGTGGCTCATGCTGTGGAAAAACAACGTGGCTTGCGAGAAGTGGTCGCCAAACGACTCACTGCGCTCACGCACCTTGTTGGCGTCGACGCGCTCGTAATAGGTCTCGAAACCGCCATCCTGCGCAGCCGGTGGGGTTTCTTTCGGCCAGCCGCCATCAATCGAGTTCGGCTCATAGGCCGCACGGCCTTTGTCGATCACGGTGCGATGCTGGGCGTCGCGCTGGCCGTTATGGAACGGCGTCACCGGCCGGTTAATCGGCAGCTCATGAAAGTTCGGGCCACCGAGACGGCTGATCTGTGTGTCCGTGTAGGAAAACAGACGGCCTTGCAGCAGCGGGTCGTTAGTGAAGTCGATACCCGGCACGATGTGGCCTGGGCAGAAGGCGACCTGTTCGACTTCGGCGAAGAAGTTGTCCGGGTTACGGTTCAGCACCATCTTGCCCAGCGGCGTAATCGGCACCAGCTCTTCGGGGATGATCTTGGTCGGGTCGAGCAGGTCGAAGTCGAACTTGTGTTCGTCCTCTTCCGCAACGATTTGTACGCCCAACTCCCACTCAGGGTAGTCGCCGCCCTCAATCGCTTCCCACAAGTCGCGACGGTGGTGATCGGTGTCTTTACCGGCAAGCTTTTGCGCTTCGTCCCACACCAGCGAGCAGGTGCCGACTTTGGGATGCCAGTGGAACTTCACGAAGCTCGACTTTCCTTCGGTATTGATCAAGCGGAACGTGTGAATACCAAAGCCCTGCATGGTGCGCAGGCTTTTGGGGATGGCACGGTCGGACATGGCCCACAGCACCATGTGCGCCGATTCCGGCTGCAGCGAGACAAAATCCCAGAACGTGTCATGGGCCGAGCCGCCGGTAGGAATCTCGTTGTGGGGCTCAGGTTTTACTGCGTGCACGAAGTCGGGAAACTTGATCGCGTCCTGAATGAAAAACACCGGCATGTTGTTGCCCACCAGGTCGAAGTTGCCTTCGTCGGTGAAGAACTTCACGGCAAAGCCGCGCACGTCACGCACCGTATCGCCCGAACCACGCGGGCCCTGTACGGTGGAGAAGCGCACGAACACCGGGGTTTTATGCTCAGGGTTACGCAGGAAACCGGCCTTGCTCAGCGCCGAATGGTTCTCATAGGTCTGGAAGTAACCATGGGCGCCCGTACCGCGGGCATGCACGATGCGCTCCGGGATGCGCTCGTGGTCAAAGTGCGTGATCTTTTCACGCATGATGAAGTCTTCCAGCAGCGACGGGCCACGGGCGCCAACTTTGAGGGTGTTCTGGTTATCGGAAATCTTTACGCCTTGGTTGGTGCGCAGCGCCTGGCCGGTCGCGTCGGAACGGAATTCCTCCAAGGCCTGCAGCTTGGCGTTGGTGTTGCCACGGTCCAGGGTGTCGGTGCCCGCAAGCTCACTCTTCGGCGGGGTAGCTGGCTTCTTGGTACTCATCAGTCAAAACTCCTTATTCAAAGTGGCCAGAGCGGTCCCCGGCTCGTTTGAGCAAACACCCAGGCACGGCACCTGGGAAATTGAGTTGCTTAAGTAGTGACTGACACGGTTTTGCACCGTTCCTTTTTTATGACCTTTGATCGCGTTATTGCCAAATCGCTGGTTGAATGCGAAATAAATGCTAAGAAACACTATACGGACAGGCTAAAATGCGCGCCCGGCTAACAGCTGATCCCTTTTCCATGCGCCCCACAAGGTTCGCTACGTGATCGAGTTTCATAACGTCCATAAAACCTACCGCGTCGCCGGTAAGGAAATCCCCGCCCTGCACCCCACCAGCCTGCGCGTCGAAAACGGCCAGGTGTTCGGCCTCATTGGCCACTCCGGTGCGGGTAAAAGCACCCTGCTGCGCCTGATCAACCGCCTGGAGCAACCCAGCGGTGGGCAGATCCACGTTGACGGTGAAGAAGTCACCGCGCTGGACGCCAACGGCCTGCGCCGCTTCCGCCAGCAAGTCGGGATGATCTTCCAGCACTTCAACCTGCTCGCCTCCAAGACCGTTGCCGACAACGTGGCGCTGCCGCTGACCCTGGCCGGTGAGCTGTCGCGCAAAGAAATCGACCTGCGCGTGGCTGAGTTGCTCGCCCGCGTCGGCCTGTCGGACCACGCCAAGAAGTACCCGGCGCAGTTGTCCGGTGGCCAGAAGCAACGCGTCGGCATCGCCCGCGCCCTGGCGACCAAGCCAAAAATCTTGCTGTGCGACGAAGCCACCAGCGCCCTCGACCCGCAGACCACCGCCTCGGTGCTGAAACTGCTGGCCGAGATCAACCGCGAGCTGAAGCTGACCATCGTGCTGATCACCCATGAAATGGACGTGATCCGCCGCGTGTGCGATCAGGTGGCCGTGATGGATGACGGCGTGATCGTCGAGCAAGGCTCGGTGACCGATGTGTTCCTGCACCCCAAGCACCCGACCACCAAGCGCTTTGTGCAAGAAGCCGAGCAGGTCGACGAAGGCGAGCAGCATGACGTGTTCGCCCATGTGCCGGGGCGCATCGTACGCCTGACGTTCCAGGGCGAATCGACTTACGCGCCGCTGCTGGGCACCGTCGCCCGCGAAACGGGGGTGGACTACAGCATCCTTGCCGGTCGCATCGACCACATCAAAGACACCCCCTACGGGCAAATGACCCTGGCCATCACCGGTGGTGACATGGAAGCGGCGTTCGCCCGCTTCACTGCGGCCGATGTGCACATGGAGGTCCTGCGTTAATGGACGTGTTACTGCATTACTTCGACAAAGTTGACTGGGCTGATATCTGGGTTGCCACGGGCGACACCATGCTGATGCTCAGC
Organism: Pseudomonas sp. ArH3a; assembly: GCF_022648765.1. Taxonomy (NCBI): domain Bacteria; kingdom Pseudomonadati; phylum Pseudomonadota; class Gammaproteobacteria; order Pseudomonadales; family Pseudomonadaceae; genus Pseudomonas; species Pseudomonas sp. ArH3a. The sequence goes on along the minus strand of NZ_CP080330.1, from coordinate 329,126 downwards.
ACTTCGCTGTTTTTCACCGTACTGGTGGGCCTGCCGCTGGGCATTCTGCTGTTCCTGTTCAGCCCACGTCAGTTGCTCGAGCAGAAAGCCACTTATGGCGTGCTGGCCTTCATCGTCAACGCTATACGCTCTCTGCCGTTTATCATTCTGCTGATTGTGATGATCCCTACTACGATCTTTATCACGGGCACTTCGCTTGGCGTGGCCGGCGCGATTCCACCGTTGGTGGTAGGCGCTTCGACGTTCTTCGCGCGGCTGGTCGAAACCGCCTTGCGCGAGGTGGATCGCGGCATCATCGAAGCGACCCAGGCCATGGGCGCCACCACGCGGCAGATCATCGTCAAGGCACTGCTGCCGGAGGCAAAGCCCGGCATCATTGCTGCAATCACCGTCACCGCAATTGCCCTGGTGGGCTACACCGCCATGGCGGGCGTGGTGGGTGCCGGTGGGTTGGGTGACCTGGCAATCCGTTATGGCTACCAGCGTTTCCAGGACGATGTCATGGTCGTCACCGTCGTCATGTTGATTGTGCTGGTACAAATTCTGCAAACCATCGGCGACAAGCTGGTGACACACTATTCTCGAAAATAACGGCCATTGCCCGGCCCCCGCCGGCACATGCCCGAACAAGGAGCTTGTTGGATGAAAAAACTACTGGTTGCTTTCGCCGCCGTTGCCGCGTTTTCCGCCCACGCTGCCGAGACTATTACAGTCGCCGCATCGCCTGTGCCTCACGCGCAAATCCTCGAATTCGTGAAACCTGCACTCGCTAAAGAAGGCGTGGATTTGCAGGTCAAAGTTTTCACCGACTACGTGCAGCCAAACGTCCAGGTGGCTGAAAAGCGCCTGGACGCTAACTTCTTCCAGCACCAGCCGTACCTGAATGAGTTCAACAAAACCAAAGGCACTCACCTGGTGAGCGTCGCCGCTGTGCATCTGGAGCCACTGGGCGCCTACTCCAGCAAGTACAAAAAGCTGGAAGACCTGCCTGACGGCGCTAACGTCGTGATCCCGAACGACGCCACCAACGGCGGCCGCGCATTGCTGCTGCTGGCCAAGCACAACCTGATCACCCTGAAGGACCCGACAGACATCCTGTCGACCATCAAGGACATCTCCGGTAACCCGAAAAAGCTGAAATTCCGCGAACTGGAAGCCGCCACCCTGCCGCGCGTGCTGACCCAGGTCGACCTGGCGCTGATCAACACCAACTACGCGCTGGAAGCCAAACTAGACCCGTCCAAGGACGCCCTGGTGATCGAAGGCAACGACTCGCCTTACGTCAACATCCTGGTGACCCGCGACGACAACAAAGACTCGGACGCCGTGAAGAAGCTGGTAGCAGCCCTGCACTCGCCTGAAGTCAAAGCGTTCATTCTTGAGAAGTACAAAGGCGCGATTCTGCCGGCGTTCTGATCTGACCCGATCTCCAAAACACTGAAGATCAAAAAATGTGGGAGCTGGCTTGCCCGCGATAGCAGAGTGTCAGTCACCGAAGATGGTGACTGGCCCACCGCTATCGCAGGCAAGCCAGCTCCCACATTTGTTTTGTGTTGCTCCGATCGTTCCCACGCTTGCAACCCAGGGCGCTCTGCGTCCGCTCTTCAGGTCGTGACGCGGAGCGTCACCAGAGGCATTCCCACGCGGAGCGTGGGAACGATCAGCGCCTACGTGCTTACTTACGCTGCAACAACCCTGGCAACTGCGCCACCAGCTTTTGATTGTTCAACGGCGCACGAATAAACCCGCGCTGCGTACCATCCGGCCCGATCAGCGCCAGGTTGCCGCTGTGGTCGACGGTGTAGTTGGGCTTGCTGGTATCCGCCGGAATGAACGGAATGCTCACCGCATTCGAAACCTTCTGCACATCGTCCACATTCGCGCCGGTCAGGCCTTCGAACTGCGGGTCGAAGTAGCCCAGGTACTGCTTGAGCTGAGCCGGGGTATCGCGGTTTGGGTCAACGCTGACCAGGATCACCTGCAACTTATCCACAGCCTCTTTGGGCAGTTCGCTCTTGATCTGACGCAGTTGAGCGAGGGTGGTCGGGCAGATGTCGGGGCAGAAGGTGTAGCCGAAGAACAGCAGGCTCCATTTGCCTTTCAACTCATTGACCACCACCGGCTGGCCGTTCTGGTTTGTCATGGTCACTGGCGGCAACTGGCGGCTTTGCGGCAGCAGGATGATGCCGGCGTCGATCAGCGCGGTGGGGTCACCCTGGCCCTTGCCGCTGAGCACTTTGTTAACGGTCAGGCCCATGATCAACGCGACGATGGCCACCAGGATAAAGACGGTTTTTTGAGTTCGAGTCATAGGTTCAACAGTAAGTAGTGGTCTACGAGCAGCGCGATAAACAGCAGGAACAGGTACCAGATAGAGTACTTGAACGTGTTGATCGCCGCGTGCGGCTTGCTGCCACGGTACAGCACCCAGGCCCATTGCAGAAAGCGCCCGCCCAATACTAACGCGCACGCCAGGTACAGCAGGCCGCTCATGTGGATCACATACGGCAACAGGCTTACCGCCAACAGGGCGAAGGTGTAGAGCAGGATATGCACCTTGGTGTAATGCTCGCCGTGGGTGACCGGCAGCATGGGGATGTCGGCCTTGGCGTATTCCTCCTTGCGGTGAATGGCCAGGGCCCAGAAGTGTGGCGGGGTCCAGGCGAAGATGATCAACACCAGCAGCAGCGGCTCGGCGCTGACATGCCCGGTAACCGCAACCCAGCCCAGCAGCGGCGGCGCGGCGCCAGCGAGGCCGCCGATGACAATATTTTGCGGCGTCGCGCGCTTGAGAAACCCGGTGTAGATCACCGCATAACCGAGCAGCGAGGCCAGCGTCAGCCACGCCGCCAAGGGGTTGGTAAACGCCAGCAGCAGGGCCAAACCTGCAACAGCCAGAAACAAAGCAAAGGCCAGGGCGGCCACTGGCGACACGCGCCCTTCTGCCATTGGCCGTTTATGCGTGCGCGCCATGACTGCATCAATGCGCCGATCCACCACATGGTTGACCGCCGCCGCGCCACCGGCACACAGGGCAATGCCCAAGTTGCCGAAAATCAGCACCGCCCACGGCACACCGGCGCGGGTCGCGAGGAACATGCCCACCAGCGATGTGATGAGCATCAGCACCACCACTTTCGGCTTGGTCAGCTCCAAATAGTCCCGCCAGATCGCCTGATCGTGACGCGCGCCGATCAAGGTCGCCATGGCATCTCTCCTTTAAGGGTGATGAGGCCCGAAACGTGTTTGCGTGGAATGAAGCGCCAGCCGAACGGCAACTGATGGCGCACCCGGACCAGGCTGGTGCGCGCGTGGTAATTGACCAGCACCAGCGTCAGCAACAACGCCGCACCGCCGGCGTTATGGCCGACTGCAACCGGCAGCGGCAGGTGAAAGTAGACGTTGCTCAAACCCAGACAGAGTTGTGCCGTCAGCGCGATCAGCAGCAAGCCCGCGAGCCGGGTCATGCCCACGGCGCGCAACTGCCAGGCCAAGCCCAACAGCACCAGCGTGACCAGCACCGCGCCGATCCGGTGGGTCAGGTGAATGGCCGTGCGCGCTTCACTGTCGAGCTGCCCGCCGAGGTAATTGGGGCCGATGTGTTGGGTGAGGTGGAAGCCATTAGCAAAGTCCGCCGCAGGCCACCACTCGCCATGGCACGTGGGCAAATCGATACAGGCCACCGCTGCATAGTTGGAACTGACCCAGCCGCCCAGCGCGATCTGGCCGATCACCAACACCAACCCGGCGGTTGCCCAATATTGTAGGCGTTTGGGCACGATCAACGCAGGCAGCACGCCGGACAGCCGAAGGGTCAGCAGAAACAACAAGCTCACGGTGGCAAAACCGCCGAGCAGATGGCCCGTCACCACTTGCGGCCACAGCTTCAAGGTCACCGTCCACATGCCGAACGCTGCCTGGGCAAACACTACCGCCAACAGGAACAATGGCAACTTCACCGGCTGGCCCGGATCACGCCGATGGCTCCACGAACGCGCCGCCAGCAGCACGATCAGCACACCCAAGGTGCCGGCAAAATAGCGATGGGTCATCTCCGCCCAACCCTTGTCAGCCTCCACTGGCGCATCGGGGAAATGCAGCTCGGCATGCGCCAGTTGGGCTTCGCTTTGCGGCACGCTGATAAAGCCGTAGCAGCCCGGCCAGTCTGGGCAACCGAGGCCCGCGTGGGTCAGGCGGGTATAGGCACCGAGCAGCACGACGATCAGCGCCAGCAAGGTGGCAAACAACGCGAGGCGAAATCCAGGTTTGGCCATGACGATGCCCTTATCCGATGTTCGACAGTTTCAGCAGCAGGCGCAGGTCGTTGAGCAAGTCCTTGCCCTTGACCTTGGCGTCGTAGCGCAACACCAGGTTGCCGTGCGGGTCGACGATCCACAGTTGCGCATCGCCAGGTGCGGCGGCGTCTTTACTGAAGGTCGACAGGTCCAGCGGGTAGCGTTGCAGTTGCGGGTATTCGGCTTTGAGCTTGGCCTCGTAATCGCTGCTCACCGGCTGCGCACTGGCCAAGGCATGGCTGGCGCGGGACGCATCGCGGCCCAGGCTGATTTGCAGCTGGCGCGCCAGGTACACCAGTTGCTGGCAGTCGGCGGCGCAGGCAGCGGGCGCGGTGACCAGCAACTGCCAGCGATCCTCATCGGCCTGCACGCCGATGTCGGCGCGGGTCTGGCCATTGCCGATCAGTTCGCCATGGTAGCTGCGGTTGTCCGGCACCCAGAACTGCAGTTTGTACATAAAGGTAGCCAGCGCCATCGGGCCGATCACCATCATCAAAATCAAAATCAGCTGCCAGCGGCCTTTGCGCCGGTCGGGCGCCTCAGATGCGCTGGGTGGATTCATGGCCGCTCCCATGGGACTTCTCCTTTTTGTTGTGCCAGCCGAGGTAGAGGTAAAGCGCCAGCAACGCCAGCGCCATGGCGAACCACTGCACGGCGTAGCCCACGTGTTTTTCCGGGCCCATGGCGACCACCGGCCAGGTGGTGTCGTACGTACCGGGGCCGGGTTCCGCGCGTAGCTCGTAGGCAAAGCCGCTACGGCCCAATTCAGCCCAGAGGGCGGTGGGGTGAAGCGCGGTAAGCAGGCGCGGCCATTGCGTGGTCGCGGGGTCGGCGTGCAACTGGAAGGTTTCGCCGGGGGCGACGTACACCCAGGCGTCAAGATTCAACGGTTGCTCGGGTGTGCTGAAGACCGGTGGCGTGCGTCGGTCCGGCCACGGCAACCAGCCGCGATTGAGCAACAGCCACACGCCGCTGGCCTGGTCGTGAAAGGGTTGCAGCAGCTCGACACCGGCCTTGCCATCGCGCATGCGGTTGTCGAGCAACACGCTGTGCTCGGCGTCGAACTGGCCACGCAGGCGTACGCGGCGAAAGGCCGGGTCTGCCCTGTCATTGAGTTGCACACTGTCGATGGGCTCGGCCACGCGCCGCTTGGCATAGCTGTCCACCAGCAGCTGTTTTTCATGGCCGCGCGCCAATTGCCAGAACCCCAGGCCCACCATCAACGGCAGCAGCACCAGCACCACCAACGTGGGTGCGAGCCCTGGGCGAAAGTCTTTTATGGCGCTGGCTATACTGGTTTTCATTGCCCGCCCATCCGAATGGAACCTGACCATGCTCAAAGCAGCTATTGCCCTGATGCTGATCGCGACTGTCGTGAGCCTGTTCAGTGGCTTGTTTTTTCTGGTCAAGGACGAGGGCAACTCCAACCGCCTCGTCACCGCCTTGACCGTGCGTGTCGTACTGGCCGCGATCACCGTAGGCTTGATCGCCTGGGGCTTTTTCAGCGGCCAGTTGGTGTCTCATGCGCCGTGGTAAGGCGCCTCACAGCACATAAACGAAGAAAAACAGGCCGATCCACACCACATCCACAAAGTGCCAATACCAACTGGCCGCTTCGAAGCCAAACTGGTGCTCGGCATTGAAGTGCCCGCGCAGGATGCGCATCAGCATCACAAACAGAATGATGGTGCCGATGGTCACGTGGGCGCCGTGAAAGCCGGTGAGCATGAAGAAGGTCGCGCCGTACACGCCCGAGCCGAGGGTCAGGCCCAGTTCTTTATAGGCGTGGATATATTCCTCAGCCTGGAACCCGAGAAACGCCAGCCCCAGCAGCACTGTGATCGCCAGCCAGATTTTCAGCGCGCCGCGATGGCCTTTGCGCAAGGCATGGTGGGCGATGGTGATGGTCACACTGGAACTCACCAGCAGGATGGTATTGACCAGCGGCAGGCCCCACGGGCTGATAGTGCCCTCCGGCGCTGGGTACAGTTTGGGGTCCGGGTTGTTGAGCAGCGGCCAGGCGAACTCGAAGTTCGGCCACAGCATATGCGCGACGCCTTTGGAGCCTTCACCCGCCAACCACGGCGCCGACAGGTGCCGCACATAAAACAACGCGCCGAAGAAGGCGATAAAGAACATCACCTCGGAAAAGATGAACCAGGTCATGCCCCAGCGAAACGAGCGGTCCATCTGCGGGCTGTACAAACCGGCACGGCTTTCCTTGATCACCGCGCCAAACCAGCCGAACAGCATGTAGGCCAATAGCAGGCCACCGACGAAAAAGATCCACGGGCCGTGGGATTCCGGGCGCGCCGCCTTCAGGTCGTTGAACCACACGGCCAGGCCGTACACGGTGATCAACATGCCAAACGTAGCAATTATTGGCCATTTGCTTTGTACTGGTACGTAGTACGTATCATGAGACGACATGTATTCGCTCTCCTGATTGAGGGGGCAAACAGTAGCTAGCCGCCGGTGTGGACAGCCACCGGCGGTTGGCGCGCAGTGATATCAAACAGGGTGTACGCCAGGGTCAAATGCTTCACATCCTTGGGCATGTCACGGTCGACAATGAAACGCACCGGCATTTCGATGCGCTGACCTGGCTGCAGCACTTGCTGGGTGAAGCAAAAGCACTCGGTCTTGTGGAAATACATCGCCGCTTCGGCCGGGGAAATGCTCGGCACCGCCTGTGCCGTCATGGCCTTGTCGGTGGGGTTGTAGGCGACGAACAGCATCTCGGTGACTGCGCCGGGGTTGACCACTACCTCGTCAGCCTTGGAATGAAACTCCCAGACCATGTCGATGGCATTGGTCGACAGGAACTGCACGCGCACCTGGCGCGTAGGGTCGACCATCTGCTCGCCCTCGTACTGCCCGGCGGTTTTGCCGTTGATGCCGAACGCCTTGCACATCACGTCGTAGATCGGCACCAAGGCGAAACCGAAGGCGAACATCGCCACCACCAGGATCAGCAGGCGGGTGACCAGGCGCTTGATGGGCACGGACTCAAGCATGGCAGCCACCCCGCTTTTGACTTTCTGTGGGCGCTGGCTTGCCTGCGATGAGGGTTTGGCAGTTCACACCGCTATCGCAGGCAAGCCAGCTCCCACAGGAGAGCGAGGTAGCCTGGGCCAGAGTGTTCACTTGACCTCCGGCGGCGTGGTGAACGTGTGGTACGGCGCAGGCGAGGGAATGCTCCATTCCAAACCTTCGGCGCCATCCCACGGTTTGGCCGGGGCTGGCGGGCCGCCGCGGATGCATTTGATGACGATGAACAGGAAGAAGATTTGCGTGGCGCCAAACATGAATGCGCCAATCGAGGAAACCATGTTGAAGTCGGCGAACTGCAGGTTGTAGTCCGGCACCCGGCGCGGCATGCCGGCCAGCCCCACAAAGTGCATCGGGAAGAACGCCATGTTCATGCCCACGAAGGACAGCCAAAAGTGCAGCTTGCCCAGGGTTTCGTCGTACATGTGGCCGGTCCATTTCGGCAGCCAGTAGTAGGCCGAGGCGAAGATGCCAAAGATCGCCCCGGGCACCAGTACGTAATGGAAATGCGCCACCACAAAGTAGGTGTCGTGGTACTGGAAGTCCGCCGGAGCAATCGCCAGCATCAGCCCGGAGAAGCCGCCGATGGTGAACAGGATCACGAAGGCCACGGCGAACAGCATCGGCGTCTCGAAGGTCAGCGAGCCTTGCCACATGGTGCTCACCCAGTTGAACACCTTCACGCCCGTCGGCACGGCGATCAGCAGCGTGGCGTACATGAAAAACAGCTCGCCCACCAAGGGAATGCCGACCACGAACATATGGTGCGCCCACACGATGAACGACAGGAACGCGATACTCGCCGTGGCGTAGACCATCGAGGTGTAGCCGAACAGTGGCTTGCGCGAAAAGGTCGGGATGATCGAGCTGACGGCGCCGAAGGCCGGCAGGATCATGATGTACACCTCGGGGTGGCCGAAGAACCAGAACACGTGCTGGAACAGCACCGGGTCACCGCCGCCGGCCGCACTGAAGAAGCTGGTGCCGAAGTGGATGTCCATCAGCATCATGGTCACGCACCCGGCCAGCACTGGCATCACCGCGATCAGCAGGAACGCGGTGATCAGCCAGGTCCAGACGAACAGCGGCATTTTCATCAGGGTCATGCCCGGCGCGCGCAGGTTGAGAATGGTGGCGACCACGTTGATCGCGCCCATGATCGAACTGATGCCCATCAGGTGGATGGCAAAGATAAAGAACGTCACGCTTTCCGGCGCGTAGGTGGTGGAGAGCGGGGCGTAGAAGGTCCAGCCGAAATTCGGCCCGCCGCCCGGGGTGAACAAGGTGGAGACCAGCAGCAGGAACGCCGCCGGCAGCAGCCAGAAGCTGAAGTTGTTCATGCGCGGCAGGGCCATGTCCGGCGCGCCGATCATCAGCGGGATCATCCAGTTGGCCAGGCCGACAAAGGCCGGCATCACCGCACCGAACACCATGATCAGGCCGTGCATAGTGGTCATCTGATTGAAGAACGCCGGCTGCACGATCTGCAGGCCGGGCTGGAACAGCTCGGCGCGGATCACCATGGCGAACGAGCCGCCGAGCAGGAACATAGTGAAGGCGAACCACAGGTACATCGTGCCGATGTCTTTGTGGTTGGTGGTCAGCACCCAGCGCATCAGGCCTTTGGCGGGGCCGTGGGCATGGTCGGTGTGACCATGGTCATCGATCACAGTGCTCATGGCCGTTCTCCTGCAGGCAAGTGGGCGAGGCGTTTCGTGGCATACGCAGTAAGGGCTGTCATTTGCTTTGCGCCTGCTTGATGGCCAGCACGTCTTTAGGCGTGACCATGTCGCCTTTGTTGTTGCCCCAGGCGTTGCGCTCGTAAGTCACTACGGCGGCGATATCCACTTCCGACAGCTGTTTGCCGAAGGCGGCCATCGCGGTACCCGGCTTGCCGAAGTACACGCGGTGCAGGTGGTCTTCCTTGGGTCCGATGGCAATCGGCGAGCCTTTGAGCGCCGGGAACATCGGCGGCAAGCCTTGGCCTTCTGCCTGGTGACAGGCCACGCAGGTGGTGTGGTAGACCTTGTCGCCACGCGCCACCAGCTCTTCGAGGGTCCACTCTTTGGAGGTCAGCTCCTTAAGCTTGGCCGCTTCTGCCTTACGCTCGCCGAGCCAGGTGTCGTAGTCGGCCTTGGATTTGACCTCGACCACAATCGGCATGAAGCCGTGGTCCTTGCCGCACAATTCGGCGCACTGGCCACGGTAGATGCCGGGTTTCTCGACCCGAGTCCACGCCTCGTTGACGAAGCCGGGGATGGCGTCGCGCTTGACTGCAAAGGCCGGCACCCACCAGGAATGGATCACGTCGGCGGCAGTCACCAGGAAACGCACCTTGGCGCCCACCGGCAGCACCAGCGGCTGGTCGACTTCGAGCAAGTAGTGCTCGCCCTTGGTGGCCTGGTTGTGGATCTGCTCGGCGGGTGTGGCCAGGTTGCTGAAGAACTCCACGTCCTGGCCCAGGTATTTGTAATGCCACTTCCACTGGTAGCCGGTGACCTGGATATCGATATCCGACTCACTGCTGTCGTAGATATTGATCAGGGTCTTGGTCGCCGGAATCGCCATCGCCACCAGGATCAGCAAGGGCACCACGGTCCAGAGGATTTCCACGGTCGTGCTCTCGTGAAACTTGGCGGCCACCTGGCCCGTGGACCGACGGTGCAGGATCATCGACCAGAACATCGCGCCAAACACGACAATGCCGATCACCACACAAATCCAGAAAATGGTCATGTGCAGGTCAAACACGGCGTGACTGACTTCAGTAGCCCCTGGCGTCATATTCGTTGTCCAGGCGGCGTGCGCCTGGCCGAATACTGACCACAACAGTAGGCCCATCCAAACGTGTGGATGTCGCGTCATTGCGGGTTCCCCTTTATGTTTCTTGTTATCCCGCCGGTTTGCACCTGCGGCGAAGGGAGCGGCTTCCATACTGCTTACAACCGCCAAGCCTTGCCTGCGTCATGCAGTTGGGCGTCATCAGCTAATTGCGTACAAAACCGAGTATAGACAGCCGCACCAACCCCGCAATGTGTAAGGCCAAATGAGCAAAAACAGACGGGCGGACCTAATAACTACGGGGCCGCAAACGTTTATCCGACGAACGATGGCAATTCGATATAACGCATGCGCATAACCATGAAATAATTATGACAAACGCGTCTTAGGCTCTCGTATAAACGAGCTACCTTGTCCTTTCCCTTTTCCTACGCCTGTTTCACTGGAGTTTTCATGAACACCGCCGCATTGCGCGAGCAGATTTCCCGTGCCCATCAACACGAAGCCAGCACTGGCCAGCTTGCCCAGCAACTGGAAAAACAATTGCCGCACCTGCATTCGGCCATTTCCCTGACTGACGGTGATCGCAACATTGTCATGACCCGTTTTGTTACTGCCTACATCGAACTCGTCCCGGACTTGCTCGAAGCCGCCAATGACGTGGCCCGCGAAGCCGGCATCGAAAGCCAGATCAAACCGGTGCTGAAAATCGCCGAGCATTTCTTCCTGCAGCCGCCCGCGATCCTGGCCGGCCATGAAGGCCTCGACAGCCTGCTGGACGAGGCTTACCTGGCTCACCGCTTGGTGGAAGAGGTCAACGATCTGTACATCAAGCATTTCGGCCAGCCGCTGATTCCGGCGGACACCACTGTGGCTAACGTGATTGCCCATCAGCTGATTGGTGAAACATTCGCCAATAAGCTGGATGAAGCCGTGCACCTGGCAGTGGATGAGATGCTCAACGAGGAGAGCTTTGCGCTGGAGTCGGTCGAGGCGTATCGCGAACAGCTGAAAAGCCCGGAAACGGAAGCGGCGTGGAAGCGCTGGCCGTGCCTGTCGCGGCAGTTGGGGGTTGAGTTGGCGTTGGATCAGCCGGCTTAAACTTCCGATCGGACGCGAGCCAAATGTGGGAGCCGGGCTTGCCCGCGATTGCAGTGGGTCAGTCAGCTAATGTGTTGACTGACACTCCCTCATCGCGGGCAAGCCCGGCTCCCACATTGTTTTGTGGTGCTCAGACAGGGGCCGAACCAATCCCCACCGTCGTGCGCACCCGGCCTTCCAGCCGGCGCTTCAACCCGCGCGCCTCGATCATCAGCTTCGAGCCCTTGGCCGCATTGGCCCGGCCCCATTCCTCCAGCAACTCCAGGCAGGAATGGTCGATGTAACTCAGGTTGCTCAGCGGCACATGCAACGTAGTCCCCGCAGGTACCGAGGACAGCACTTGGGTCAGCGCAGGCACTTTCAGAAAGGTCGCCGCACCGGTCAGACGCAACTCCATCTCACCGTCCTGGGGCAGGTCGATCAGGCTGATTTTCAGTCGCGACGCCTTGAAGGCGAGTTTGACCAACGTCAGCCCGAAGCCCACCAACACGCCGGTCAGCAGGTCGGTAAAGATGATCGCCAACGCCGTTGCGGCATAGGTGAACATCGGCATCCGCCCATAGCGGCCCAGCGCTCGGAATGCTTTCACGTCCACCAGCTTGATCCCGGTGTACACCAGCACACCCGCCAGGCTCGCCACCGGAATGCTTTGCAGCACACTCGACAGCAGCAGCACGAACCCGAGCAGCCACACACCGTGGAACATCGCCGACAAGCGCGTGGTCGCACCGGCCTGCACGTTAGCCGAGCTGCGTACGATCACGCCGGTCATCGGCAGGGCGCCGACCAAACCACAGAGCATGTTGCCCACACCTTGAGCAGACAATTCTTTGTCGAAATCGGAACGCTGACCGCTGTGCATGCGGTCAACCGCTGCGGCAGACAGCAGCGTCTCGGCACTGGCGATGAACGCCACAGCGAACGCGGCGATCAACAGCTGTGGGTCGGCCAGGTTCAGCAGGTCGCTGGGGCGCAGCCAGTCAATGGCATCGGCGAGGTTTTCCGGGACTTCCACGCGCTTGACCTGCAACGCCAGCACCAGGCTGGTGACGGTTGCCAAGCCCACGCCCAACAAGGCGCCGGGCACGAAACGCAGTTTTTGCGGGCGGAATTTATCCCACAGGTACATCACCAGCATCGTCGACAGGCCGAGCAACCCGGCTTGCCAGCCAAGGCCGCCGCCGAGGGTCGGGATCGCCTCGATCACTGCTGCCGGGAAGCCCGCCAGGTTATCCAGCCCTGAAGGCTTGGGTGCGCCGTCGAGCATCACGTGGACCTGGGACAGCACGATCAACACGCCGATCCCCGCCAGCATGCCGTACACCACCGCCGGCGCCGTGACACGGAACCAGCAGCCCAGGCGCAAACGCCCGGCCACCAGTTGCAGGAACCCCGCCAGCAGCAGGATCGGCCCGAGCATCATCATGCCGTGCTGGCGCACCAGCTCGAACACCAACACCGCCAAGCCCGCTGCGGGGCCGCTGACTTGCAGCGGCGAACCCGCCAGCCAGCCCACCACCAAACCACCGATAATCCCAGTGAGCAGCCCTTTGGCCGGCGGCATACCGGAAGCAATCGCAATGCCCATGCACAAGGGCAGGGCAACCAGAAACACAACCACGGAGGCGAGCAGCTCCCGCGGCAATACAGCTTTTAATTGAGCAGCACGCATGATGACTCTCCCGAGGCATTCGCCGGGCGCGGCAATGCCTGGCTGCATCCATGACAGCCACCGCATTACCCGGCAGGGAAGTGTTTAGAAGCGCGCTTTAGGCGTCGCGCAAGGGATTGGCCCGTCGCCGCTCAGCGGTCGGAACGCCGCTTGATCCGCATCGTAAGCGCGAATTTCACTGGTCTCGATGTTGTAGATCCAACCATGGATAAACAACTGACCATTGGCCATGCGCGAAGCCACGGAAGGGTGGGTGCGCAAATGCTGCAACTGGGCGATGACGTTTTCTTCGGTCAGCACCTTCATGCTTTCGCCTTCATTGGCGCAGTCGCAGTTGTCCTCGACCATGGACTTGGCGACCTCGGCGTGTCGCAGCCAGGCCCGTACCGTCGGCATCTTTTCCAGGCTCTGGGGGTTGAGCACCGCCCGCATGGCGCCGCAATCGGAATGCCCACACACGATGATGTGCTGCACGCCCAGGGCAAGTACCGCGTACTCGATGGCCGTGGAAACACCGCCGTTCATCTGGCCGTAGGGCGGCACCACGTTACCCACGTTACGGGTCACGAACAGGTCGCCGGGGGAGCTTTGGGTGATCAGCTCCGGCACGATCCGCGAGTCGGCGCAGGTGATGAACATCGCCCGTGGGCTCTGGGCCGTGGCGAGTTTCTTGAAGAGTTCTTCCTGCTGGGGGAAGACGTCGTGATGGAAATGCAAAAAGCCGTCAACAATGTGCTTTAGCGCTGCATCGGCGGTTTCCGCCACCTGAGAGGCTGAAGCCGACGCAGCCGACGGCTGTTTATCCTTATCACTCATGATTCATCCTCTTGATTAATGCAGGGAGAGTGTTCAGATCAATTCGACGCTGAGCCAGTGGAATAGTTGTGAACGCCAAAGACCCAGCTTTCGACCCGTCAGTCACTCACTGGACAAGGTAGCCGTCTAAACTTAACTCAAACTGAATGAACCGCTCTAAATCGCGGGTTTAGGTGATGTCAATACGCGACTATTCCTACAAAATCGAACGGCATTGCCTCTTCAGTTTACAACAATGCCATCTGCCTGCCCGGTGGACAGAACGCGCTGCAATCCAGATTAAACCCTTCCCGCCGGTTCAGCCCCAGGCGCTTGATGGCTTTGCTGAAACGCTGCGCCAACAGATCGGCAAATGGCCCCTCGCCACGCATGCGCACACCAAAGCGGCTGTCGTAAACCTCCCCCCCGCGCACCTGGCGCACCAGGCTCATCACATGGGCCGCACGCTGCGGGTAATGCGCCGCCAGCCACTCCTCGAACAGCGGCGCCACCTCCAGCGGCAGGCGCAGCATCATATAGGCTGCACTTTGCGCACCGGCGGCGTGGGCTTCGGTCAGCAGGCTTTCCAGCTCGCTGTCGTTGATCATGGGGATCATCGGCGAGCACAGCACGCCCACCGGGATGCCGGCCTCACGCATCACCCGAATCGCCCGCAATCGCGCCTTGGGCGCCGCCGTGCGCGGTTCCAAGATGCGCTTGAGCTCGTCGTCCAGGCTGGTAAGGCTGATCATCACCGCCACCAGCCGTTGCCGGGCCAGCTCGGTCAGCAGGTCGAGATCGCGCAAAATCAGCGAGCCCTTGGTGATGATGGTCACCGGATGGCGGTAGCGCAGCAGCACTTCGAGGGTTTGCCGGGTGATCTTGTATTCGCGCTCGATGGGCTGGTACGGGTCGGTATTGGAGCCCAGGTTGATCGGCGCACACACATAGCCCGGCTTCGACAGCTGTTGTTCCAGCACATCGGCGGCATTGGTCTTGGCGATCAGTTTGGTTTCGAAATCCAGCCCCGGCGACATATCCCAATAGGCATGGCTGGGCCGCGCGTAGCAGTAGATGCACCCGTGCTCGCAGCCGCGATAGGGGTTGATCGAGCGATCAAACGGCAAGTCCGGCGAGTTATTGCGGGTGATGATGCTCTTGGCCGTTTCGATACGCACTTCGGTGCCCTGGGTCGGCGGCACTTCCTGGAACCAGCCGTCGTCTTCGGCCACGCTGACGGTAGGCGCAAAACGGTTATGCAGGTTGGTAGCCGTGCCCCGGCCACGGGGCGGCAGAGGTGTAGACATGAAAACGCCTCGATACTGTTTTTATGTACAGTATAGAGGCGTCATCGTTATGACCAGTGCCGTTTGGCGGCGAGCACAGGATTAGTGCTTTTGCGTCACTTGCCCCAGGTCATCGCCCGAAGTAGTGCGCATATCACTCTTGCGCAGGTCCGTCACGTCGCTGGCTTTTACCGGCGCGCCCTTATTGCCCCAGCTGCCACGGACGAAACTGACCACATCCGCCACTTCCTGGTCCGACAACCGCCACGCGAATGCCGGCATGGTGAACGTCGAGGGTGCCGTGTGGGTGGCCGGCAAGGTGCCGCCGTTCAACACAATGTTGATCAGCGACGTAGCATCTGCCGTCTGCAACACCGGGTTACCCGTCAGTGCCGGGAACACCCGCGTATAGCCATGGCCGTCGGTACGGTGGCAGGCCGCGCAGTTGTCGATGTACACCGACGCGCCCGGCTTGCTGTCGTCACCTTTCCACAGCGCCTCGGCCACCTGTTTGTCGTACTGGTGCGGCTGATCTTTAGGGTCCACCGCCGGCAGGCTTTTGAGGTAACGGGCGATAGCGGTCAGGTCGTCCTGGGACATGTACTGCATGCTGTGCACCACCACATCGCTCATGCCGCCAAACACCGCGCTGCGATCACTGCGGCCGGTCTTGAGGAATTGCACCAACTGCTCCTCGCTCCAACTGCCGAGGCCGTCCTTGTGGTCACCACGCAGGCTTTTCGCGATCCAGCCTTCCAACGGCGCGCTGCCGGACAGAAAGGCGTTGCCGTCAGTGGCACTCAGGGCTTTTTCCTGCATGGTCAGCGCGCGCGGCGTGTGGCAGGCGCCACAGTGGCCGAGGCCTTCAACCAAATACGCACCACGACTAACCACCGGATCGGCAGCCGCTTGTGCCGGATGCTCTTGCACTGTCGGCGCAAACATCCACCGCCAGGCCGCCAACGGCCAGCGCATGCTCAGGGGCCAAGGAATATCGCTGTCCTTGTTCGCTTGGGCGACCGGCTCAACACCCTTCATGAAGTACGCATACAGCGCCTGCATGTCGCTGTCGCTGACAC
The DNA here is from genome assembly GCF_022648765.1 of Pseudomonas sp. ArH3a. Lineage (NCBI taxonomy): Bacteria > Pseudomonadati > Pseudomonadota > Gammaproteobacteria > Pseudomonadales > Pseudomonadaceae > Pseudomonas > Pseudomonas sp. ArH3a. The sequence goes on along the minus strand of NZ_CP080330.1, from coordinate 313,066 downwards.
GTGCGTAAGACGGGTAGGGCATCGCCGGGTAAAGCGTACTACCGTTCTTGGCGACGCCATGGCGCACGGCCTTGTCGAAGTCTTCGAAGCTGTAGTCGCCCAGGCCGGTCTTGTCCGGGGTGATGTTGGTGGAGTAGATCACGCCGATCGGGGTTTCCATCGGCAGGCCGCCAGCGAAGGGCTTGCCACCCTTGGCGGTGTGGCAGGCCACGCAGTCACCGGCGCGGGCCAAGTATTCGCCCTGTTTGACCAGGTCGGTTTCGGCGGCGCTCACCGAGCAGCTGCTGAAGAGCGCCAAGGAGGCGATAACGAGTGCTTTCATGGTCATCGCTCCTTATGCCTGAACCAGTGGGCCGGGGTTTTTAAGGTACTGCTCACGGATCGCCCGCGCCGACCAATAGGTCAACGCCGCTACCAGGCCGGTAGGGTTGTAGCCCAAGCCTTGTGGGAAAGCCGACGCGCCTGGGACAAACACGTTGTGTACGTCCCAAGATTGCAGGTAACGGTTCAAGGCACTGGTTTTCGGGTCGGTGCCCATGATCGCGCCACCATTGAGGTGGGTGGTCTGGTAAGCCGCGGTGTTGAAGTGCTCACCGACCTTTTTGCCCAACACAGCAATCGCCTTGGGGTTCATCGCTTCGGCGACCTTGCCCATTTTCTCCATCATGAAGCGGTTCATCTTGATGTCGTTTTCCTGCCAGTCGAACGTCATCCGCAGCAAGGGCAGGCCGTAGGCATCGCGGTACACCGGGTCCAGATCCAGGTAGTTGGCCCGGTAGGATTGATGCGCGCCGTGGGAGTCCATCGACACTTGGTGGGTGTAGTAATCGGCGGTGGCGCGTTTCCATGCACTGCCCCACGCCGGGGTGCCCGGCGGGTTGGACGTACCGGCAATCGGCCGGCTGCCGGCCTGGTTGACCCACATCGGCGAACCGCCAACAAAGCCGTGCGGCCCGTGGTCGAAGTTGTCCGCGTTGAAGTCGTCGATGGCCACGCCATTGCCGCCCGCACCGATGAAGTTGTTGGTGTGGGTGTCCTTGTCGAAGAAGGCTTTGATGGTACCCATGTTCTGGTAGGCGAAGTTCCTGCCCACCACGCCCTCATTGGTGATCGGGTCGTAGGGCTTGCCGATACCCGAGAGCAACATGAGGCGCACATTGTTGAACTGGAAGGAACCGATGATCACCAGATCCGCCGGCTGCTCGCATTCGCGACCCTGGCCGTCGATATAGGTCACGCCGGTGGCTTTGCTCTTGGTGCTGTCGAGGTTGACCTTGAGTACGTGGGAATTGGCCCGCAGCTCAAAATTCGGCACTTGGCGCAACGCCGGCAGGATGTTTACGTTCGGCGAGGCCTTGGAGTACATGTAACACACGTAACCGCTGCAAAAACCGCAGAAGTTGCACGGGCCCATCTGCGCGCCGTAGGGGTTGGTGTATGGCCCCGAGGTATTGGCCGACGGCAGGTTGTAGGGCTTGTAACCAACGTCGGCAGCCGCCTTCTGAAACAGCTGTGCGGAGACGGTGTTTTTCTGCGATTCCAACGGGAACGGGTTGGAGCGATCCGGCGCATACGGGTTGCCGCCACGGCCTTCGCCCACCAACTGACCTTTAACCGTCCAGGCCTGGCCGGAGGTGCCGAAGACTTTTTCCGCGTAGTCGAAAAACGGCTCCAGTTCTTCGTAACTCACGCCGAAGTCCTGGATGGTCATGTCTTTGGGAATGAAGTTCTTGCCGTAGCGCTCCTCGTAATGGCTGCGCATGCGCAGCTCAATAGGGTCTACGCGAAAATGCACGCCCGACCAGTGCAGGCCCGCGCCACCCACGCCATTGCCCGGCAGGAACGCACCCAACTGCCGGTTGGGCAAGGCGACGTCGTTCACGCTATGGCGAATGGTCACCGTCTCCTTGGAAATGTCCTGGAAGAGTTTTTTACGCACGCTGTAGGTCAGTTCGTCGATGACCTGCGGATAGTTGCCGTCCGGGTAAGTGTCCTGCATCGGGCCGCGCTCCAGCGCTACCACGTTGAGGCCAGCTTCCGTCAGCTCCTTGGCCATGATCGCGCCGGTCCAGCCGAAACCCACGATCACCGCATCGACTTTCTTCATGATGGTCGCCACGTTTATGCCCTCTCGCCGCGAATGGAAACAGCCGGAAAGGGGTATTGCTCGTTGCGTTCCACCCAATCCATAAAGTCGGCGCGGGCGCCGGGGAAGCCGATCATGGTCCAGCCAACCATGCCTTTGTTGCCGCCGTGGATCGGGTCACAGAAGAACCCTTCCTTGGTGTTTTGCAGCAGCAAGTTGAAAAACATCTTCGCCGGCACCGCCTCGAAATGTGCAGTCATTTCGCTGCCGCCCGCCTCCATGCGCCGCAACATGTCGTCCTGGGTAGCGCTGTCTTGCGCAGCAAAAGGCTTCCCGTTGAACGCCTTCGACCAAGCATCCGTCGCAGCAATGCCCAAGCGATAGATGTCCTTGGGCACCAATTTGCTCTGCCAGCCCATCTCCGACGGTGCATCGGCGTTGAACGGGCCTTGCATGAACCACAGCGCGCCGGCGGCATACGGCGTGTTCATCTGGCGGTCGATGTATTCCGGCGCGCCGGCTTCCAGAGCACCAGGGCCTTGGGCGTCAGCGGGAATCAAGCGTGCGACGGCGGCGTTGATAAACGCCCACTCTTCGGCGCTGAAGTAGCTCGGCTCGTAGGCCTTGTCGCTCGCGGGCGGTTTAGCCTCGGCGGCCTGGGCCGATTCCGGTGTGGCCATCAGCATCGAGCCACCAAAGCCGGTGCTGGCAACCGTGACCACCGGGATCAACGTCAAGGATTTGCGCAAAAAGTCACGCCGGGGGTTGTCTTGATCTTGATCAGACATGGGTGCACCTCATCATGTGGTCACGGGTTTATCAGCCGCTTCTGGGAGCAGCGTGAAGGCTTGCCGAGGAAATGGGATCCAAAGGGATAGAACACACTGGCAAACAATAGTTACAAATGATAGCAGGCTAAGAATTAGAAGAACCGATTCAGCGATAAAAACACCGGATCAGGCCGAATATTCACGATCCTTTGACGAGCACCTCACGCGGCGTTGACTCCCGGCAAGCGAATCTGTGACCCATCAGCCAACTCCCTATTCGGTCACCCAACGCATGTTCGAGATTCGATTGCTGCCTGCCCTCGGCATGGCGTTCCTGGCCTTGTTCGCCACCGCTCACGCCCAAGCCGACGGCGCCTCTTCGCTGCGCTCACCGGAATGGGCCCAGCCGGTGGGCGACCAATTCAACCTGCACCAGATGACGCCCACGCTGTATCGCAGCGCACTGCCCGACAGCAGTGCGGTGCCTGTGCTGGAGAATCTCAAGATCGGTACGGTGATCAACTTCCTGCCGGAATCTGATGCGGCGTGGTTGAAAACATCTGATATCAAACAGGTACAGCTGACTTATCGCACCAACCATGTCGACGATTCCGACGTGCTGGCAGCACTAAGAGCTATTCAGGAAGCGCAAGCGAACGGTCCGGTGTTGATGCACTGCAAACACGGCTCTGACCGCACCGGCCTGATGGCGGCGATGTACCGCGTGGTGATCCAGGGTTGGAGTAAAGAAGACGCGCTGAACGAGATGACCTTAGGCGGTTTCGGCACCAGTAATGGCTTCAAGGACGGCGTTCGCTACATGATGAAGGCCGATGTCGACAAGTTGCGTAAAGCGCTGGCGAATGGCGATTGCAGCACCAGCGCGTTTGCGCTGTGCTCGATGAACAGTTGGCTCAACACGACCAGCAGTAGCCGTGTTGAACCAAAGAAAGAGACTGAGCTGGTACTGACGCCCTAACAGGGCCTCAGTCTTTTTTCAGCTTGGGATTGGGGAAAAACTGCACCGGCTGCACCTTCGGGTTCGGCGCTTTCAACGCCGATGTATTAACCCGGGTGCCCAATTCCTTGGGCACCGACAGACCTTGGTCATTCAACGTGTCGGTATAACCGCAGGCCACACACTCACGGTGTGGCACGCTGTCTTCGGTCCACATCTTTAACTTGTCCGGCTCGCTGCACGCCGGGCAAACCGCCCCGGCGATAAATTGCTTTTTGGTGATCACAGGCCCTTCGCTCATGCTGCCGCGTCCTCACTCAGGCCGCTGTGGCGCAAGAGTGCGTCAATCGACGGCGCACGTCCGCGGAAGTCGACGAACAGCACCATCGGCGCCTGGGAACCACCGCGGGCCAGGATCGCCTCGCGGAATGCGCGGCCAGTCTCGGCATTCAGCACGCCGTCTTCTTCAAACTTGGAAAAGGCATCCGCCGACAACACTTCAGCCCACTTGTAGCTGTAGTAACCCGCCGCGTAACCGCCAGCAAAGATGTGCGCAAAGCTGTTAGGGAAGCGGTTGTACGCCGGTGGGCGCATCACCGAGACTTCATCACGCACGCCTTCAAGCACCTGCGCCACGCTGCGGCCATCGCCGTGGGTGGCGTGCAGTTCGAAGTCAAACAGCGAGAATTCCAGCTGGCGCACCATCATCAGGCCGGACTGGAAGTTTTTCGCCGCGAGCATTTTTTCCAGCAGGTCCTGCGGCAGCGGCTCACCGGTCTCATAGTGGCCGGAGATCAGCGCCAGGCCTTCCGGCTCCCAGCACCAGTTCTCCATGAACTGGCTCGGCAACTCCACCGCATCCCAAGCCACGCCGTTGATGCCAGAAACGCCGGCATGCTCGACGCGGGTCAGCAGGTGATGCAGGCCGTGGCCGAATTCGTGGAACAGGGTGGTCACTTCATCGTGGGTCAGTAGGGCAGGTTTGCCGCTGTCGGCCGGGGTGAAGTTGCACACCAGGTTAGCCACTGGGCTTTGCAGCACGCCGTCGACCGTGCGACGACGGTCGCGAGCGCCGTCCATCCAGGCACCGCCACGCTTGTTGGCGCGGGCGTACAGGTCAAAGAAGAAGCGGCCGACGTGCTGGCCGTTTTCCTTGATTTCAAACAGGCGAACGTCCGGGTGCCAAGTGTCGAAGCCTTTTTGCTCGGCGATCTCAATGCCATACAGGCGTTGCACGATGGCAAACAGGCCGCCCAGCACTTTGTCGATTGGGAAGTAGGCGCGCAGCGCTTCCTGAGACACGCTGTAACGTTGCTCACGGAGCTTCTCGCCGTAGAAACCGCTGTCCCAGCTTTGCAGATCAGCACAGCCTTGCTCGGCAGCGTAAGCCTTGAGCTGTTGCAGGTCTTGGGCAGCAAACGGCTTGCTGCGCGTGGCCAGGTCGCGCAGGAAGCTCAGCACCTGGTCGCTGGACTCGGCCATCTTGGTGGCCAGGCTCAGTTCGGAGAACGAGGCGTAGCCCAGCAGTTTGGCCAGCTCCTGACGCAGGTCGAGGATTTGTTCCATTACCGGGCCGTTATCATTCTTACCGGCATTCGGGCCTTGGTCCGACGCACGGGTGCAGTAGGCCGCGTAGACTTCTTCACGCAGGGCACGGTCGTGGGCGTAGGTCATCACGGCGTAGTAGCTGGGGAATTCCAGGGTAATCAGCCAGCCGTCGAGGCTTTTGGCCTGGGCGGCGGCGGCCATTTGTGCCTTGGCCGAGTCGGTCAGGCCGGCGAGGGTGGCTTCGTCGGTGACGTGTTTGGTCCAGGCTTGGGTGGCATCCAACAGTTGGTTGGAAAATTTGCTGCCCAGCTCGGAGAGCTTGCTCTGCACTTCGGCGTAACGCTTTTGCTGCTCAGGCGGCAAATCGATACCCGACAGGCGGAAGTCGCGCAGGGAATGTTCCAGGATGGTTTTTTGCGCCACGTCGAAACCAGCCGCTTGCGGGCTGTTGGCCAGGGCTTCAAAGGCCTGGAACAGTGCGCGGTTCTGGCCCATCTCAGTGGAGTAGGCGCTCAATGCCGGCAGGCACGACTCGTAGGCTTCACGCAGTTCGGCGCTGTTGCACACGGCATTCAAGTGGCTGACCGGGCTCCAGGCGGCGCCCAGGCGGTCATTCAGTTCGTCCATGGCCAGCACCAGGCCGGCCCATGTCGGATTTTTGCCCTGGCTTTGCAGGATGCCTTCGATGGCAACACGGTTGTCGGCGAGGATCTGTTCGATGGCCGGCTGCACGTGCTCGGCACGGATCGCCGAGAACGGCGGCAGGTCGTAGGACTGCAGAAGAGGGTTGTTCGCGCTCACGGTTGGCACCTTGGCTGAAGAAACATGTAAGAACAAAGATGGGGCCATCTTAATTACAATCAACGCCCACCGCAGCTATCAGCACATAAGAGAGAGGCTATCGTGACCCTTCGCACTTATCAGAACCACACGCCAACCCTGGGCGCCGGGGCTTTTGTCGATATTTCGGCGGTGGTGATCGGCGATGTCGAAATCGGCGCCGACAGCTCGGTTTGGCCGCTGACGGTGATTCGCGGCGACATGCACCGCATCCGCATCGGGGCACGCACCAGCGTGCAGGACGGCTGCGTGCTGCACATTACCCACGCAGGTCCCTTTAATCCTGACGGTTTCCCGCTGCTGATCGGCGATGACGTGACCATCGCCCACAAAGTCATGCTGCATGGCTGCACGGTGGGGAACCGCATCCTGATCGGCATGGGCAGCATTGTGATGGACGGCGCCGTGGTCGAAGACGACGTGATCATCGGCGCCGGCAGCCTGGTGCCACCGGGCAAAAAACTCGACAGCGGCTTTTTGTACGTGGGCAGCCCGGTTAAACAAATCCGTGCGCTGACTGACAAGGAGCGTGCCTTTTTCACCTACAGCGCGGCGAACTACGTGAAGCTCAAAGACCTGCACCTGGCTGAAGGATTCGACCAATGACCCAGCGTTACCAAACCGTCCTGTTTGACCTGGATGGCACCCTGACCGACCCGCGTGAGGGCATCACCCGCTCGATCCAGTACGCGCTTGGCAAGCTCGGTATCGACGAACCGGACCTGACCAAACTGGAACACTTCATCGGCCCACCGTTGCTGCAAGCCTTCATGCAGTTCTACAGCTTCGACGAGGCCAAGGCGTGGGACGCGGTGAATTTCTATCGCGAGCGCTTCAAGGTCACCGGGCTGTACGAAAACCGCGTGTTCGACGGCGTGATGCCGCTGCTTGAAGCGCTGAATGGCCAGGGTCGCCAGCTGTATGTGGCCACGTCCAAGCCGTGGGTGTTTGCCCGCGAGATTGCGCGGCATTTCGATTTTGCCAAGCACTTCAAGGTGATTTACGGCAGCGAGCTCGATGGCACACGCACCAATAAGGTTGAGTTGATTGCGCACTTGATGAGCGAGGAAGGCCTAGACCCGGCGACCACCTTGATGATTGGCGATCGCAAGCATGACCTGATCGGCGCGCGCAGCAATGGGCTGGATTCGGCGGCGGTGGGGTATGGGTTTGGCAGTTTTGAAGAGCTGAGTGCTGAGGCGCCGACTTGGCATTTTGAGACGTTGGAGGAGATGCATCAGGCGTTTTTGCAGCGCGCTTGAGACCGCTATCGCAGCGATGCGGCGACCCGACAAACCAGCTCCCACATTGGATCGGCGTACACAGATCAAGTGTGGGGGCTGGCTTGCCTGCGATGAAGCCCTAACGGCCCCCACCCTCCAACTGCCTCAACGCCGCATTACGCTGCTCCACCGGCAACCCACCCAACTTCTCAACCGCCGTATAGAACTTCACCCAATCCCCACTTTCCTGCGCAAACAACGCCGCAAACGCCGGCACCCATTGGTCATACAGCCCAAACGGCAACAACCGCGCATTGTTCATCGGCTGGTTGATCCACACGTCGTAACGTTTATCCCCAGCCCATTGGCTGTCACGCAGGTGCTGATATTCAGTGCGCAAGCGCTCGAACTCGGCGGCTTTGGCTAAGCGCATCACCTCAGCCGACAACGGTTGCGCGTAGAGTTTTTCCAAGCGCTTACGGGTATCGAGCACCAACCGGATAAATTGGTCACGTTGCTGCAACGCCGCATTGTTCAAAGGCGCCAAGCCACGCGCCGCGCGCCATTGGCGGGTGCCTTCCTGCTCAACAAAGTTGGCATACGATTCGTTGAACTCGGTGTCGTCCTGCACATAAAAACGCTGGTGCGCCAGCTCATGGAAGATCAGCGTGGCCAGGCGTTCATCGCCCCAGTTCATCATCGAATTCATGATCGGGTCGTTGAACCAACCTAAGGTCGAATAGGCCTCGACACCGCCAATCGACACATCCATGCCTTTTTGCTGCAACAACGCCGCCTCACCGCGGGCTGCGCCCTGATTGTAATAACCGCGATAAGCGACGCAACCGGCGATTGGGAAGCAATGGGTCTGGGGAGACAGGGAAAATTCCGTAGTAGCGAACACGTTCCAGACGACATAGGGCCGGCCAATGTCGGCGTACAGCCGGTAACTCTGGTTGTCGGGCAAATACAGGTGCTCGCTGGCAAAGGCACGCGCCTTCTGCGCTTGCACCAAGTGATCGCGCAATACCTGTGGGCGGGAAGGGTCGGCGATAACCTCGGCAACCGGCTCGCGCGCCCGCAACAATTGCCACTGGCCGCCGGCCAACTGGCTGTAATAACTGACACTGGAACAGCCGCTGAGCAGCACAACCATTAACCCTGGAAGAAAACCCCTCAACATGCTCCGACTGCTCCTGGGTGATTGGCTCGCCAGACTATCCTGCCTGCACGGAATGTTTCCATGCTCAGCATGTTTATACTCATCACGAGTCTGCTGCCATCGGCGCCGGGCTCAACTCCTTCTTACCGTTGAGTACCTGCCATGCGTCAGCTCTTGCTACTCGTCACCGCCCTGTTTCTAAGCGCTTGTGCTTTGACGCCGATACCGCCGGCCGACCCGCACCAGGCCTGGGTCGATTTCAGCACCCCGACACCGGGGGCCAAACTGGTGATGGCGCAACGTGTGGATGGGAAAAACCTCAACGATGGGCGCTTCTTCCAGGTCCCGCCGGGCAGTCACGAGCTGATGGTGCGCTTTGATTTCGAAGTACCGACCGGCGGCAGTTTGGGCGGGTTGTCGCAGACCCAGGACCGGACCTGCTTCATGACCTTGCAGTACGACAACTTCCAGGCGGGCCAGCGCTACGTACTGGAAGGTCGCTCGCTGGCCTTCACGCCCAACATCCGGCTCTACAACGCCGCGCGGCAGTTGTTGGCGGAGGAACGCAGCGTGAACTGCATCTGATCAGTCGTTGTTCTTCTGGTAGACGATGGCTTTAGTACCGTTCTCACAGCTGCCGACGACCATGGCGCTGTCGTGCTTGTCGGCTTCTTCCTTGCTGACCACTTCCAAGGTGTAGGACGGAACGGCGTTAGCCTGGATCTTGACCTCGATCTCTTTCCTGAGCTCTTCACAATCTTTTGGCGCGGCCACAGCCGACGTGGCCAAAACACCGCAGATGATTGCCAAGGCAAAACGTTTCATGTGTGTAGCTCCCTGAATGCACTGCGCACGGGTGTGCGCCTAGGCTGCATAGCCTATAGGACCACACTTGGGAAACACGAGTTCTGATTTAACGCAGAACTAAATATGGGAGCGGGCTTGTGTGGGAGCTGGCTTGCCTGCGATGGCAGCGCCTCGGTGCAACTGCAAAGCCGAGGTGTACCTATCGCGGGCAAGCCCGGCTCCCACACAAACCCGCTCCCACAGCGATCTACGGTGTTACGCAGTCCGCATTAGCTGACGAGCGTGGCATCCAGGCTGATTTTCGCATTCAGCACCTTGGACACCGGGCACCCTTCCTTGGCCTTTTTGCTCAGTTCATCGAACTGCGCCTGGCTCGCGCCTGGGATCTTGGCTTTCAGAACCAAGTGCACGGCCGTAATCGCAAAACCACCGTCGACTTGGTCCAGCGTCACTTCGGCCTGGGTGTCGATGCTGTCAGCCTTGAGGCCGGCGTCGCCCAAAATCATAGAAAACGCCATGGAGAAGCAGCCGGCGTGGGCCGCACCAATCAATTCCTCAGGGTTTGTGCCCTTGCCGCCCTCGAAACGGGCCTTGAAGCCGTAGGGCGCTTCGCGCAGAACGCCGGTTTCCGTGGAAATGGAACCCAGGCCAGTCTTCAGATCACCTTCCCAATGCGCGGATGCCTTTTTAACGATACTCATAGCTTTCTCCTCGAACGGTGGTTTTGCTTCAGTAAGGGTTCTGAGGATAGACGGCCCGCCAAAGTTCATCTTGTCGGAGAAACCTAGCGATATAGTAGGAAATATCCCTAACCGCTATTGAATCTCGGGTATATGCCCTCATTGCATAGAACATGCACATGAAGCGGCAGGTTTTGGTTCGTCTATAAGCCTGCGCACCTATTGGAGAAGCAGGCTTATGAAATCGCTGTCCGACGTGAAGTTCTCGACCCTGGACCTGGTGCCCGTGCGCGCCAATGGCAGCCCGGCGCAGTCGCTGCGCAACTCGCTGGACCTGGCCCAGCACGTGGAAAAATTTGGCTACAACCGTTTCTGGGTGGCCGAACACCACAACATGGACGGTATCGCCAGCTCGGCCACCTCGGTGTTGCTGGGCTATCTGGCGGGCGGCACTTCGACCATTCGCGTCGGCTCCGGCGGCGTGATGCTGCCCAACCACGCACCGTTGGTGATCGCCGAACAGTTCGGCACCCTGGAAAGCCTGTACCCCGGCCGTATCGACCTGGGCCTGGGCCGCGCGCCCGGTTCCGACCAGATGACCGCCCGCGCCCTGCGCCGTGAGCGCTCGGGCAGCGCCGATGACTTCCCCGAAGATGTGGCCGAGCTGATGGCGTACCTAGGCCCGCGCACGCCCGACCAACGGGTGATCGCCGTACCGGGCACCGGCACCAACGTGCCGGTGTGGTTGCTGGGTTCCAGCCTGTTCAGCGCACAGCTTGCCGGTGAGCGCGGTTTGCCCTACGCCTTCGCCTCGCATTTCGCACCGCGCTTGATGCATGAGGCGGTTCGCGTGTACCGCAATCACTTCAAGCCTTCGGCTGTACTGGACAAACCCTACGTGATGCTCGGCATCCCGCTGGTAGCCGCCGACACCGACGAGCAGGCCGACTACCTGGCAACCTCCGTGTACCAGCGCATCCTCGCACTGATGCGCGGGCAAAGCCTGGTGCAGCGCCCACCAGTGAAAACCATGGACGGCCTATGGCTGCCCCATGAAAAAGACGCGGTCGGCAGCTTTCTCGGCCTGGCGATGGTCGGCAGCCCGGCGAAGATCCGCGCCAAACTGGAAGTACTGATCGAGCAGACCGGCGCCGATGAGCTGATCTTTACCTGCGACCTCTACGAGCATGCCGACCGGATTCATTCCTACGAGCTGTTGGCGCAGTTGATGAAGGGCTGATAACCCACAGGCGAAAAAAAACCGACGCACTCGCGTCGGTTTTTTATGTCTGGAACACAGGGTTAACCGCGCTTGTAGGCGATTTCCTTGGTGCCACCTTCGCAACTGCCGACAACTGTGTGGTCGGTGGGTGCCGCACCTTTGTCTACCACTTCCAGCGAATAACCCGAGGCACCTTTGGCGTCGATTTTCGCCGCGATTTCGCTTTTCAGCTCATCACAAGGCTTGCCCGCAGCTATTGCTGTCCCCGCAATGCTCAACAAACCTACCGCTAACAGAAGCTTCTTCATCCGATACTTTCCTTGCGCTGATCCAAAAGAGCGTGCCGACGCATCGCATCGGCACCCCAAGGTTGTAGCGCAGGTTATGGCAATCGGCCAGTCCTCAAAGTTCAACCAGCGTGATCAACTACTGGCAATTCGGAACCCCACCTTAAGCGTGACTTGGAAGTGTGCGGCCTTGCCGTCCTTGATGTGGCCACGGGTTTCAGTCACCTCGAACCACTCCAAGTGCTTGATGCTCTTGTGCGCTTCAGCGATGGCGTTGTTGATCGCGTCTTCGATGCTGGTCGTCGACGAACCCACCAGTTCGACTTTCTTGTACGTGTGATGATCAGACATAGCGTTTTCTCCTGAGGTCTCTAGTGAGCGTAGCAGTCAATGTTCGTACTGCTTCTGGCGGCCGTTCCTACACGAAAGTTCAGAATTACTGCACTTTCTGAAAACGCTGGAGTCGGTATCTACACATGCCACTCAATCACTTCAGGAGATGTCCACATGGCCAACACTTCGTTACGCAAAGCGTCGCTGGAAAGCATGGAAGCCGAGATTTCGAGCCTGCTCAAATCCCTTGAGAGTCTCAAGGACGATGCGTCAGACGAGTCGCGCAAAACGCTGAAGGCCCTGAAAAGCAATGCCGAGAATGCCCTCAAGCACTCCCGTCATCTGATCAGCGATGCCTACGAAGAAAGCAAAGTCAAACTCCGCGAAACCGGTGTTGCAACCCGGGACTACGCACAAGAGCACCCATGGACTACCGCCGGCGTCGCCGTTGGTGCACTGGGCCTGCTGGCGGCTTACCTGCTGTGCAAACGCGGTGACTGATTGACCGACCGGCTATAGCGGCTGGCGCAACAGCTCAGCTTTGAGCCACTGCGCCAGCTGCCCCGCGCGCCCGTCTGCGGCGCGCTTGGGTAGCCACAACGCCAGGTGCGCCGGGGTTTCGCTGAAACCCCACGGCGCCACCAGGCGGCCCGCGCGCAGGTCCTCTGCTACCAGCGGTTCTGGCGCAATCGCTACGCCTAAACCGGCTACCGCCGCCTCCAACAAATAATACAAATGCTCAAACCCCTGGCCGTGTTTCAACGCGCCGGGCGCGATACCGTGTTGCTGCGCCCAGCTGGGCCAGGCTTGCGGGCGGGATGTGGTGTGCAACAAGGCTTCGCCGCACAGAGCCTGTGCCGGGGCTTGGCGCAGGCGTTCATAACCGACGAAGCGCGGGCTCATCACCGGCCCGATGCGTTCGCTGGCAAGCGTGTACACCTGCATATCCGCCGGCCACGGCGGCTCGGCGAACACCAATAGGGCGTCAAGGCCGGGGCGCCGGGGGTCGAGATCGCCGTCACCCGCCGACAGGTGCAGGCGCAAGTCCGGCAGGTCGGCGTTCAAGCGACCCAGGCGCGGAATCAGCCAACGCGCCAACAAACTGCCCGAGCAGCCCAGCACGAACGGCGCGTCGGCACTGGCCTGGGTCAGTTCGGCGCACACATCCCTTAAACGTTCGAAGGCTTCCGCACTGGCATCCCGCAGCCGAACCCCGGCATCTGTGAGTTTAAGGCCGCGACCGTCCTTGGCGAACAGGCTGACACCCAAATGCTCTTCGAGCACCTTCAACTGGCGGCTGACGGCGCCGTGGGTCACATGCAGTTGCTCGGCAGCCTGGCTGACGCTGTTGAGCCGGGCTGTGGCTTCAAACGCGCGCAAGGCATTGAGAGGGGGAAGGTCTCGGCTCATCTGTGAGTTTTCCTGACAGGTTACGGCGATCTTATCGGTTTTCAGCGTAGCGCGTCAGGGGTAGAGTGGCCGTCATTGCCTCTCCTCACATTCTTTATCGGAGCGCCCCATGACTCAGTCCCAGACCGATCTACGCAACGGCCCTGACGCCAACGGCCTGTTTGGCGCGTTCGGCGGCCGCTACGTCGCTGAAACCCTGATGCCGTTGATCCTCGAACTGGCCCGCGAATACGAAGCGGCCAAGATTGATCCGGCTTTCAACAAAGAACTGGCCTACTTCCAGCGCGACTACGTCGGACGCCCAAGCCCGCTGTATTTCGCTGAGCGCCTGACTGAGTTCTGCGGCGGCGCCAAGATCTACCTCAAGCGCGAAGAGCTAAACCACACCGGCGCGCACAAGATCAACAACTGCATCGGCCAGATCCTGCTGGCGCGGCGCATGGGCAAAAAACGCATCATCGCCGAGACCGGCGCCGGCATGCACGGCGTGGCCACTGCCACCGTGGCTGCGCGCTTCGGCCTCGACTGCGTGATCTACATGGGCACCACCGACATCGAGCGCCAACAGGCCAACGTGTTCCGCATGAAGCTGCTGGGCGCCAAAGTGATCCCGGTAGTGTCCGGCACCGGCACGCTCAAAGACGCGATGAACGAAGCCCTGCGCGACTGGGTGACCAACGTTGATGACACCTTCTACCTGATCGGCACCGTGGCTGGCCCGCACCCGTACCCTGCAATGGTGCGCGACTTCCAGGCAGTGATCGGCAAGGAAACCCGTGACCAGATGCAAGCCCAGGAAGGTCGCCTGCCGGACAGCCTGGTGGCGTGTATCGGCGGTGGCTCGAACGCCATGGGCCTGTTCCACCCGTTCCTGAATGACACCAGCGTCGAAATCATCGGCGTTGAAGCGGCAGGCTATGGCATCGAAACCGGCAAGCATGCCGCCAGCCTCAACGGCGGCGTACCGGGCGTACTGCACGGTAACCGTACCTTCCTGCTGCAGGACGACGACGGCCAGATCATCGACGCCCACTCGATTTCCGCCGGCCTCGACTACCCCGGCATCGGCCCGGAACACGCCTGGTTGCATGACATCGGCCGCGCCCAGTACACGTCGGTGACTGACGACGAAGCCTTGGAAGCATTCCACAAATGCTGCCGCCTGGAAGGGATTATTCCCGCACTGGAAACTGCCCACGCCCTTGCCGAAGTATTCAAACGCGCACCGAACCTGCCGAAAGATCACCTGATGGTGGTGAACTTGTCTGGCCGTGGCGACAAAGACATGCAGACCGTGATGCACCACATGGAAAACTCTCCACAAGAGCCAGCCAAGCAGGAGAAACACTGATGAGCCGCCTGCAAACCCGCTTTGCGCAGCTGAAAGAACAAAACCGCGCTGCCCTGGTGACCTTCGTCACCGCCGGCGACCCGGGTTATGACACCTCGCTGGCGATCCTCAAGGGCTTGCCCGCAGCCGGCGCCGATGTGATCGAGTTGGGCATGCCCTTCACCGACCCGATGGCCGACGGCCCAGCCATCCAACTGGCCAACATCCGCGCGCTGGAAGCCAAGCAGAACCTGGCCAAAACCCTGCAAATGGTTCGCGAGTTCCGCCAAGACAACAACGACACGCCACTGGTGTTGATGGGCTACTTCAACCCGATCCACAAATACGGCGTGCCGCAGTTCATCACTGACGCCAAAGAAGCCGGCGTGGACGGCCTGATCGTGGTCGACATGCCGCCTGAACATAACGGCGAGCTGTGCGACCCGGCCCAGGCGGCGGGCATCGACTTCATCCGCCTGACCACGCCGACCACCGATGACGTGCGCCTGCCGACCGTGCTGAACGGCAGCTCCGGCTTTGTGTACTACGTGTCGGTGGCCGGTGTGACCGGTGCTGGCGCCGCCACCTTGGAACACGTCGAAGAAGCCGTAACTCGCCTGCGTCGGCATACCGACCTGCCGATCAGCATTGGTTTTGGTATTCGCACGCCAGAACAGGCAGCCGCCATCGCGCGCTTGGCCGATGGTGTGGTGGTGGGTTCGGCACTGATCGACCACATCGCCAATGCCAAAAATGATCAGCAGGCAATTGATGGTGTGTTGAGCTTGTGCGCGGCGTTGTCGGAAGGTGTCCGTAACGCCCGTAAGTAAACGCCGTGTAGCGGTAGGTAAAGTTCCGGATACAGAGGAATCATACTGTCGAATCAGTACCTAAACTGGCAAGACCAAGGGATTTCGAACCTCGTTCGAAATCCCTTTTTTGTTCGTGAAGTACTGAGGAAACGCCCCATGAAAATGCCTAAACGCTTGATCGCTGGCCTCGGCGTGCTGATGCTCGGTGCGAGTGCCTTGGTGCAGGCCGCGCCCCCTGACCAACGCGGTGATGGCGATGGCCCTGGCCGTGGCGGCCCGCAAGGCCAACACGAGCAACGTGGCGACGACCATCGCGGCCCGCAGAACAATCGCCGCGGCCCGCCTCAGGACTTCGGCCCGGTGCGGCAGATCATCCACGACAACCACGGCCAGTTCTCCCGTGGTGCACCGCCACCACCGAATCTACGCCTGGTGCGCGGCCAGCCACTGCCACGTGGTTACTATGGCGAACGCCTGGACAACCGCGCCCTGGCGCGCCTGCCGGTTTACCAAGGTTACGAATGGCGCCGCTCCGGGCCAGACGTGGTGTTGATCGCGGTGGGCACGGGCATCGTCTACGAGATTTTGGACGGCGTGCTCAACTAACGCCCGTGCTTTTGTGGCAGGCGGGCTTGTTGTGGCGAGCGGGCTGGCCACAGGTTATTCATTCAGTTCGATGCGTTCGACTTTGCCTACGAGCAACACGTAGGACAGCGCCCCCAGCAACGCCAGCACCGCAATGTAGGTAATCGCCGGCGCGAACGAATCACCACTGGCCAAAAAGCCAATCACAATCGGCGTGGTTATTGCTGACAGGTTGCCGATAAAGTTGAACACCCCACCGGTCAGCCCCAGCAGGCGCGCCGGTGCCAGGGTGGCCACCAGTGACCAGGTGATCGACGCCAAGCCATTGCCGAAAAATGCCACTGCCAGGAACGCAATCACCCACGCCGTTGAGTCCACATAGTTGGCACCAATGATCGCCGTGGAAATCAGCAACCCAGCAATGATCGGCAGCTTGCGCGCAAAGCCTACCGATGCGCCCCGGCGAATCAGCCAGTCAGAAAAAATCCCCGAACACAGCACGCCCACAAACGCCGCCAGGAAGGGCAGCGACGCCAGCAGGCCGGACTTGATGAAGTCCATCCCGCGATATTTCACCAGGTAGGTCGGAAACCACGTCAGGAAAAACCACAGCGTGGAGTTCAGGCAGAACTGCCCCAGGTAGATGCCCCACAGCTTGCGCTTGCTCAGCACGATGCCCAGGTCGACCCAACTGAACGGCGCCTTGGTGGCTTGCGCCTGCATATCCACCAAACCACCGCCTTCACGGATCAGCTCGATTTCAGCGGCGTTGGCACCTTTGAAATCCTTCGGCTCGCGGTACACCGCGTACCACACCAGTGCCCACAGAATGCCGACGCCACCGGTGGCGACAAACACCATGTGCCAGCCAAACGCGTGCTGCAGCCACGCCAACACCGGCGTGAGAAACGCCAGCCCGACAAACTGCCCCGACGTATAAACGCCAATCGCCGTGGCGCGCTCGCGCTCAGGAAACCAAGTGGTGACCACACGGCTGTTGATCGGGTAGGCCGGTGCTTCCAAGGCGCCGACCGCCATGCGCAGCACAAACAGCGCGATGAAGCTGGCGGCAAACCCGAGCATCACGGTGGCAATCGACCACAACAGCAGGGCGACGGTGTAGAGAATGCGCGGCGGCACCCGATCCACCAACCAGCCGCCGGGGATCTGCATGGCGGCGTAGGTCCAGCCGAAGGCGGAGAAGATCAGCCCGACGTGCACCGGGTCGATGCCCAGCTCGCTGGTCAACGCCGGGGCGGCAATCGACAGGTTGCTGCGGTCGAGGTAGTTGATCACCACCGTGATAAACAGCAGCACCATGATGAAGAAACGCTTTCTGCTGGGCGTGACTAAAGAAGCCTGCCCGGTGAAGGACTCAGGTTGCATGGGGGTGCCTCTTCTTATGTTTATTGAGGACGGGGACGGTCAGTGAGGGAGCTGGCTTGCCTGCGATGACGGTGTGCCAGTGCCAGAGATACAAGCTGGCCCACCGCTATCGCAGGCAAGCCAGCTCCCACATTGACGGTGTTTCTTCAGGAGGGGCTTACCACTCGGCAAAGCTGCCATCGGCATGGCGCCAGATCGGGTTGCGCCAGCGGTGGCCGATGGCCGCACGCTCGATCACATATTCCTCGTTGATCTCAATACCCAAGCCTGGCCCGTTGGGGATCTTCACGAAGCCCTTGTCATAGTCGAACACGCCCGGGTCGCGCACGTAGTCGAGCAGGTCGTTGCTCTCGTTGTAGTGAATGCCCAGGCTTTGCTCCTGGATAAACGCGTTGTAACAAACCGCGTCCAGTTGCAGGCACGCCGCCAGGGCAATCGGGCCGAGCGGGCAGTGCAGGGCCAGGGCCACGTCGTAGGCTTCGGCCATGTTGGCGATCTTGCGGGTTTCGGTGATGCCTCCGGCGTGGGAGGCGTCCGGCTGGATGATGTCGACGTAACCTTCGCTGAGCACGCGCTTGAAGTCCCAGCGCGAGAACAGCCGCTCGCCCAAGGCAATCGGCGTGCTGGTCAGCGGCGCCAGTTCTTTGAGCGCTTCGTAGTTTTCGCTGAGCACCGGCTCTTCGATAAACATCAGTTTGTACGGGTCGAGCTCTTTCATCAGCACCTTGGCCATGGGCTTGTGCACGCGGCCATGGAAGTCGACGCCGATGCCGACGTTAGGGCCCACCGCATCACGTACGGCGGCGACGTTGGCCAGGGCCAGGTCGACTTTTTCGAAGCTGTCGACGAACTGCAGTTCTTCGGTGCCGTTCATTTTCACCGCGGTAAAACCACGCGCCACCGCCTCTTTGGCAGCCCGCGCAGTGTCGGCCGGCCGATCGCCGCCGATCCACGAATACACGCGGATCTTGTCGCGCACTTGGCCGCCGAGCAGGTCGCTGACCGAGACGCCCAGCGCCTTGCCCTTGATGTCCCACAGCGCCTGGTCGATACCGGCGAGGGCGCTCATGTGCACCGCGCCGCCACGGTAGAAGCCGCCGCGGTAGAGCACTGTCCAGATGTCTTCGATATTGCGTGGGTCTTTGCCGATCAGGTAGTCGGAAAGTTCTTCGACGGCAGCGGCCACGGTGTGGGCGCGGCCCTCGACTACGGGCTCACCCCAGCCGGTCACGCCTTGGTCGGTTTCGACCTTAAGGAAGCACCAGCGCGGCGGGACGATGAAGGTCGTCAGTTTAGTGATTTTCATCTTCTTATCTCTCTTGTCGATGCAGCGCCGAAGGCGCAAAGCTTGAAATCAATTCAGGGCATCAGTTCAACGCGTTCCAGGCAGCGACATACGCCTGGGCACTGCTCGCCACTTGATCCACGGACATGCCCGGCTTGAACAACCCGGAACCCAAGCCGAAGCCCTTGGCGCCCGCGTCGAAATACACCTGCATGTTGTCCGGGGTCACACCGCCCACCGGCAGCAACAACGTGCCCGTCGGCAGTACCGCCAGCCACGCCTTGATTACACCCGGGCCCATTTGCTCAGCCGGGAACAGCTTCAACACGTCGGCGCCTTCGGCCAGTGCGGCGAAGGCTTCGGTGGGCGTGGCCACACCCGGCGACAGGTACAAGCCCGCCGCTTTCGCTGCGCGCAGCACCTTGGCATCGCTGTGGGGCATGACGATCACTTGGCCGCCGGCGGCTTTGACCTGCTCGACCTGCGCAGGCGTCAACACCGTGCCTGCGCCGATCAGGCAATCGGCGGGCAGGCTGTCGCGCAGGGTGCGGATGCTGGTGTAAGGGTCCGGCGAATTGAGCGGCACTTCGATCACGCGAAAGCCGGCCTGATAGAGCACCTGGCCAATCGCCTCGGCTTCGTCTGGCCGTACGCCGCGCAGGATTGCGATCAAACCGTTGTGTGCGAGTGCTTGCTTGAGCATGTCAGGCCTCCAAGACAGGTTGAGTAAGCCCGGCGGCCACTGCCAATTGCCACAGGCCGCGTTCGCTGGCCTCTTGCGCCAGGCTGACGTGGGCGAAGCCGCAGAGGGCGAGGGCACGTTGGTAGCGGGCGCAGAGCGGGGCGTTACCGACCAGAACGATGGGTTTATGTTTGGCGTGCTCGGGCAAACCGGCGAGTTCATGGCCAATCAGCAGGCCGGACAGGTAATCCGCTTGCTGGTCGGGGGCCAGTTCGGCGGTCAGCCCCAGGGTGCGGGCGCTGAACACGGTTGAGAGCACGCCGCGCTGCCCGTCTTTGGAGAGCGCCACGTTCACGCCGCGATCAAAAGCCTCGGCCTGGAAGTGTTCGGAGGGCTTTTGCGTACGCCCCAGAATGCTGTGCTTGCTCAGCACCGCGAACAGCTCGCCGGTCATGAAGGTGTCGAAGTGTGTGATGCAGCCATCCGCCACCTCGACCCATTTGGAATGGCTGCCGGGCAGGCCGATCAATACCTGCGCAGCGAGACCTTGCAGCACGCCCAGTACCTGGGTTTCTTCACCGCGCATCACGTTGGGCAAGCCGACCTGTTCGATCACGCCGGGCACGATATGCACCTCCACACCGCGCAGGCTGCGTACGGAGTGCAGGGCCTGGCTGAGGCTGGCGACATCAACCGGCGTATTGCGATAGGCCGCTTCGCTCCAGCCTTGGGCGCTGCCGACCATGCCACAGGCGATCACCGGTAGGCCGGGCTCGGCATCCAGCCAGTCGCCGCAAGCTGCATCGAACGCCAACTCGAAGCCATCGCTGCACCGCACGCCAGCAATCTCCCGGGGTTCGCTGGGCAGGTGCATGATGCCGAACCCCAGCGCGCGCTGTTCGAGCACCCTGCCGGCTGGGCCGAGTTTATAAGCACGAAGGGAGCTGGTCCCCCAGTCGAGCGCGATCAATTGCGCCTGCATCGCTTCACCTGAAATGAGTGGGTGCTGAAAAAAGCAGATGGGCGAATATAAACCTATGCCTGGCAATATCTCAATATATAAATATCAGTCCCACATATAGGGTTTAAACATAAAAAATCCCATCGTCTTTGCACAAGGGGATGGGATTTTTATCAGCAGTGGTTAAAAAACAGACAAATCCAGCTCGCGCATCGCCCCCATCCAGATCGCGTAATCGGTGTGATCCTTCAAGTCATCGCCGGTCTCGGGGTGCAGGAACACCACCAGCCCGTCGCGATGCAGGGCCAGCCACGGCAACACCACGCCGATGTATTCCGGCTCGAACGCCAGCTGGCAGCTCCAGTCCGGGTGCGGGCCCACCGGGCGCTCATGCACGCGGCCCATACGCAGCGGAAACAGCTTGGCCGCGTCTTCGCAGAGCGTGCGCGCCTGGTCTATGGTGCTGGCGTCGAAGTAGATATGGGCGTGGTAGCCCTTGATACGTTGCATGGCGAAATCCGGATCCGATATGCGCCGATCCTAGACCGCAATCGACGGCAGGGCCAGCCCAGTCAGCGACTGCACGTTGCTGGCTTGCTCGGCCACCAGCCAGTCGACAAAGCGCTCAACCAATTGCCCCCGACGTTTGCGCTGCGGCTGCACCACGTAGTAACCGAAGCGCGAGATCACCGTGTCGCTGATCGGCCGGCACAGCCACTCCTGTTCCAGCAAGTTATCCACCAGGTGGCGCCAGCCGATGGCCACGCCCTGGCCAGCAATGGCGGCCTGGATCAGCAGGGTGTAGTTGTCGAAGCGCAACTGGCCGGGTGTGGGTGCGGTGGTAATGCCCAGCTCGCGAAATATGCCGTTCCAATCGAACCACTGGCTGTTGTTTTCCTGGCGCAGGTGCAGCAAGGGGTAGTCCTGCAACGTCTGCACGGTCAGCGGCGTGGTGCGGTCCTTGAGCAGTTGCGGGCTGCACACCGGAAACGCTTCCTCGTTGAACAGCCACAGGCTGTCGCCTTGCTTGAAGCGGCCGTCGCCAAACAGCACCGCCACATCGATATCGCTGCGCAAGGTCGCGTGGTTGCGCTGGCTGGTGACCAGGCTGACGTCCACTTGCGGGTTGGCGGCGTGGAAGCGGTGCAGGCGCGGCATCAGCCAGTAGGCGGCGAAAGCGAAGTCGGTGGCCACTTGCAGCACTTCATGCTGGTCCTGCTGGGTGATCACGCTCAGGCCGTGGTTGATGGCCTGCAAGCCGCCCTGGACGTGCTCGAATAACAACGCGCCCGCGTCGGTCAGCTCGATGCCACGGTAAATCCGATCAAACAAACGCAGCCCAAGCTGTTCTTCCAAGCGCTTGATCTGCTGGCTGATGGCCGGTTGGGTAGTGCCCATGTCCATCGCGGCAGCGGTAAAGCTGCGGTGGCGCGCCGCGGCCTCGAAAGCGCGCAGCAGGTCGAGGGATAAATCGCCGAGGGCTTCATACATAAGCTGTGCTTATCCTAGACATTGCTTTTCCTGGGCTTTACCCCATTTTCCATGGGCCGCATGCTGATTCGCATAAACATCGCCTATGGAATGCCGAAGACTCATGAAGCGCAAGAACATTCTTTTCATCATGGCCGATCAAATGGCCGCGCCGATGCTTCCGTTCTACGGACCTTCTCCGATCAAGTTGCCCAACCTGAGCCGCCTCGCCGAGCAGGGCGTGGTGTTCGACGCCGCCTATTGCAACAGCCCGTTGTGCGCGCCGTCGCGCTTCACCCTGGTCAGCGGCCAGTTGCCGAGCAAGATCGGCGCCTACGACAACGCGGCGGATTTTCCCGCTGATGTACCGACTTATGCCCACTATCTGCGCCGCCTCGGCTACCGCACCGCGCTGTCGGGCAAGATGCATTTCTGCGGGCCAGACCAATTGCACGGCTTTGAGGAGCGCCTGACCAGCGACATCTACCCCGCCGACTATGGCTGGGCGGTGAACTGGGATGAGCCGGACGTGCGCCCCACCTGGTACCACAACATGGCCTCGGTGCTGCAAGCCGGGCCGTGCGTGCGCACCAACCAGCTGGATTTCGATGAAGAGGTGGTGTTCAAGGCCCAGCAATACCTGTTCGACCATATTCGTGAAGACGGCGACCAGCCGTTCTGCCTGACCGTGTCGATGACTCACCCACACGACCCGTACACCATTCCCAAGCCGTTCTGGGACCTGTACGACGACAGCGACATCCCAATGCCTACGACACCAGCCCAGGCCGACCTCGACCCGCATTCCCAGCGCCTGCTGAAGGTTTACGACCTGTGGGACAAACCGCTGCCACTGAACAAGATCCGCGATGCGCGCCGCGCGTATTTCGGCGCGTGCAGCTACATCGACAGCAATGTCGGCAAGCTCCTGCAAACCCTGGAAGACACCGGCCTTGCCGACGACACCATCATCATCTTCTCGGGCGACCACGGCGACATGCTCGGCGAGCGCGGCCTCTGGTACAAAATGCACTGGTTTGAAATGGCCGCCCGCGTGCCGCTGCTGGTCAGTGCGCCGGGGCAGTTTGCCGCTGGCCGCGTGAGCAAAGCCGTGTCCACCGCCGACCTGTTGCCGACCCTGGTGGAACTGGCCGGCGGCGAGTTAGACCCGCGTTTGCCGCTGGACGGCCGCTCACTGGTCCCGCACTTGCAGGGGCAGGGCGGGCACGACGAAGTGTTCGGCGAATACATGGCCGAAGGCACCATCAGCCCACTGATGATGATTCGCCGTGGCGCGTACAAATTTATCTACAGCGAAGACGACCCTTGTCTACTGTTCGATCTACACAACGACCCGCACGAGCGGGAGAACCTCAGCCAGTCAGCGGAACACCGAGCACTGTTCGAGGCGTTTTTGAGTGAGGCGCGGGCCAAATGGGACATCCCGGCGATCCACCAGCAGGTGCTCGCCAGCCAACGCCGTCGACGCCTGGTGTTTGAGGCGCTGACCCAAGGCAAGCTGAAGAGCTGGGATCACCAGCCACTGGTGGACGCCAGTCAGCAATACATGCGCAACCATATCGACCTCGACGACCTGGAGCGCAAGGCACGTTATCCACAACCCTGCCAACACTAATAAAACAGAGAGAAGGCCATGCAAAAGTTGACTGCAGTGTTGGGTATGTTGGTGCTGACTAGCGCCAATGTGTACGCGGACACCCGCTGTGACACGGTGAAGATGGCCGACCCCGGCTGGAGCGATATCGCCGCCACCAATGCCATCACCGGTTTTCTGTTGAACGGCATGGGCTACAAGGCCAAGGTCGACACCCTGGCGGTGCCGATCACGTTTGGCGGGCTCAAGGACGGCCAGGTGGATGTGTTCCTGGGCAACTGGATGCCGGCGCAGCAGGGCTTCTATGACAAGTTCGTGGCTAACGGTGACGTGGTGCAACTGGCGAAAAACCTCGACGGCACCGAGTTCACCCTCGCCGTGCCGGACTACGTGTGGGACGCCGGTGTGCATGACTTTGCCGACTTGAATAAATTCGCGGGCAAATTCGATAAGAAGATCTACGGCATCGGCTCCGGCGCACCGGCGAATATCTCGCTGCAGGAGATCATCAAGAAGAACGACTTCGACCTCGGCCAATGGAAGCTGATCGAGTCGAGTGAACAGGCGATGCTGGCCGAAGTGTCGCGGGCGGTTAAAAAACAGAAATTCGTGACCTTCCTCGGCTGGACGCCGCACCCGATGAACGTGCAGTTGAAAATGCATTACCTCAAGGGCGGCGAGAAGTACTTCGGCGACACCGGCAGCGTGTATACCTTGACCCGCAAAGGTTATGCGCAGGCCTGCCCGAATGTCGGGAAACTGCTGACCAACCTGAGCTTCACCCAGGACATGGAGAACAGCATCATGGCCGAAGTGGTCAACAAAAAGGTCAGCAATGCCGATGCGGCGAAGGCGTGGATCAAGGCGAATCCGGCGGTGCTGGACAAGTGGCTCGATGGCGTAAAAACCGTGGATGGCCAGGATGCGTTGGCGGCGGTAAAAGCCAAGCTCTAACCCCCGAAATGATCATTCCCACGCTCCGCGTGGGAATGCATCCTGTGACGCTCCGCGTCACGACCTTAAGAGCGAACGCGGAGCGTCCCTGGGCCGGCATTCCCACGCAGAGCGTGGGAACGATCATTAGCAGCCTGATACCCTGGCTCAAACCTTTCAACCCGAGTCTGCGATGCCCCGGCCCAACCGCCATACACTCTTCCCCTTCCTCGCCTGGCTGCCACGCCAAACCCGCGCCAGCGTCGGCCGGGACGCGATGGTCGGCCTCAGCGGCGCCGTGCTCGCGCTGCCGCAGTCGATTGCCTACGCGCTGATCGCCGGTCTCCCACCTGAATACGGCTTGTACGCCGCCATCATTCCGGTATTGATCGCCTGCCTCTGGGGTTCCTCCTGGCACCTGATCTGCGGCCCGACGGCGGCGATTTCCATCGTGCTCTACGCCAGCGTCAGCCCCTTGGCCGTGCCTGGGTCTCAGGACTACATCACGTTGATCCTGTTGCTGACCTTTCTCGCCGGGGTTTTCCAGTGGCTGCTGGGGATGCTGCGCTTCGGCGCGCTGGTGAATTTCGTCTCCCATTCGGTGGTACTTGGGTTCACCTTGGGCGCCGCCGTGGTGATTGCCTTGGGGCAACTGCCCAACCTGCTTGGGCTGGATTTGCCGAGCCAGGCCACTGCAATCAAAAGTTTGCTGGCGCTTATCGATCACGGCGGCGAGTGGGACCATGCCTCCCTCGTCCTAGGCTTGAGCACCTTACTGGTGGGCGCGTTACTCAAGTACTGGGTCCCACGCTGGCCGACGCTATTGATCGCCCTGGCGTTGAGCAGCTTGGTGGCGTGGCTGTGGCCGGCGATGTTCGGGCATGTGGCGCGGGTCAGTTCGTTTGTGGGCAAGCTGCCGCCGTTCAGCCCATTGCCGCTGGACCTGGACATGCTCCTGCGCCTGCTGCCCAGTGCCGTGGCGGTGGGCATGCTGGGGCTGGTGACCAGCCTGTCGATTGCGCGCTCGTTGTCGGCGCGTTCGCAGCAATTGCTCGACGCCAACCAGGAAGTCCGTGCGCAGGGCTTATCCAATATCGTCGGCGGATTTTTCTCCGGCTACCTGTCAGCCGGTTCCTTTACCCGCTCCGGCCTGAGCTACGAAGCGGGCGCATGCTCACCCTTGGCAGGCGTGTTTTCCGCCTTGTGGGTGGCGTTGTTCGCGCTGTTCGGCGCGGTGTTGATCGCGCACATTCCAATCCCCAGCATGGCGGCGAGCATCCTGCTGATTTGCTGGGGCTTGGTGGATCATCGCGGCATTCGCGCGTTGTTCCGCGTGAGCCGCGCCGAGTTTGTGGTGATGAGCCTGACGTGCGTCGCCACCTTGCTGCTGGAGCTGCAAACAGCGATTTACGCCGGGGTGCTGGCCTCGCTGTTTTTCTACCTCAAGCGCACCTCGCAGCCGCGCGTGCAGCAGTGGCGTGATGGCGACGAGGATGTGTTGCGGGTGGGGGGTTCGATCTTTTTTGGCGCCAGCCATTACCTGCAAGTGCGCCTGCAAAGCTTGCAGGGCGAGCGGGTGGTGATCGAGGCGCAGCAGATCAACTTTATCGACTATTCCGGGGTGGAGATGCTGCATCAGGAGGCGCGGCGGCTTAAGGGGTTGGGGCGTAGCCTGACGTTGCGCCGGGCCCGGCCGCAGGTGGTGGAAGAGTTAAAAAAACTTGAAGGGCCCGACAACTGCCCCCTCCATTTCGAAGACTGAACGCAGTTAAAACTGTGGGAGCAGGCTTGCCTGCGATGCAGACGACTCGGTCAGTCAGTTAGACCGAGGCGATCCAATCGCAGGCAAGCCTGCTCCCACATTTTGACCGTGCCCACATTGGCTTTGTGTCAGGCCAACTGGCGGCGCAACTCAGCCAACACCGGCGCCGAATCCGGGCGCACACCGCGCCACAGGAAGAACGCTTCCGCCGCCTGCTCCACGAGCATGCCCAAACCATCCATCGCCACGGCTGCGCCTTGCTCTGTAGCCCATCGGCAGAACGCGGTGGGCGCCTTGGCGTACATCATGTCGTAGCAGAACGTCTTACCCGGTTCGATCAGGCTGCCGGCAATCGGCGGTACATCGCCTGACAGGCTGGCGGACGTGGCATTGATGATCAGGTCCACCGGCTCACGCAGCCAGTCGAAACCGCTGGCCGACACCGGGCCCAGGTCGTCGAACAGCTCGGCGAGCAACTCGGCCTTTTCTACCGTGCGGTTGGCGATGATCAGCGACGCCGGCCGCTCGGCGAGCAACGGCTCCAGCGCCCCGCGTACCGCGCCACCGGCGCCCAGCAGCAGGATGCGTTTGCCTTGCAGGCTCAACCCGGCATTCACCTTCAGGTCGCGCACGAGGCCGGCGCCGTCGGTGTTGTCACCCAGCAAAGTGCCGTCGGCCAGCTTGCTCAGGGTATTCACCGCCCCGGCGCGCTGGGCGCGTTCGGTCAGGCTGTTGGCCAAACGGTAAGCGTCTTCCTTGAACGGCACGGTGACGTTGGCGCCACGGCCTTGCTGAAAAAACTCACGGGCACAGCCGGTGAAATTTTCCAGCGGCGCGAGCAAGGTGCTGTAGTCCAGTTGCTCACCGGTCTGCTCGGCAAACATGCGGTGAATCAGCGGCGACTTGCTGTGGCCGATGGGGTTGCCGAACACGACATAACGGTCCATCAGACAGCCGCCGTGGGCGTGGCGAGGCCAAGCCAGTCGCGGTCTTGCAGGAAGTAATCGGTGAGGCGCGCCTCTTCGCTGCCGGCCTCAGCCTTCCAGTCGTAACTCCAGCGTACTTGCGGCGGCAGCGACATCAGGATCGACTCAGTGCGCCCGCCCGACTGCAGGCCGAACAGGGTGCCACGGTCGTAGACGAGGTTGAACTCGACATAGCGCCCACGGCGGAACTCTTGGAATTGACGCTGCTGTTCGGTGTAAGCCATGGCCTTGCGGCGCTGCACGATCGGCAGGTAGGCGTCGATGTACGCATCGCCGATGGCGCGGATGAAGGCGAAGCAGGTGTCGAAGTCCCACTCGTTCAAGTCATCGAAGAACAGGCCGCCGATGCCGCGCGGTTCGTTACGGTGCTTGATATGGAAGTAGGTGTCGCACCACGCCTTGTAGCGCGAGTACACGTGCGGCCCGAACGGCGCGCAGGCCTGCTCGGCCACGCGGTGCCAGTGGATGCAGTCTTCTTCATTGGCGTAGTAGGGCGTGAGGTCGAAGCCGCCACCGAACCACCACACCGGTTCTTCGCCGTCTTTTTCGGCGATGAAAAAGCGCACATTGGCGTGAGACGTCGGCACATGCGGGTTGTGCGGGTGGATCACCAGCGACACGCCCAGGGCTTCGAAGCCGCGACCGGCCAGCTCAGGGCGATGGGCACTGGCGGACGGTGGGAGGCCGCTACCGAATACGTGGGAAAAGTTAACGCCGCCTTTTTCGATGACCGTGCCGTTTTCGATCACACGGGTGCGACCGCCGCCGCCGGCAGGCCGGGTCCAGGCGTCTTCGATAAAGCGAGTGTCCGTCTCGAAGGTTTCCAGGGCGCTGCAAATGCGGTCTTGCAGGTCGAGCAGGTAGGCTTTAACAGCCTCGGTGCGGGTAGTCATGGCATCACCTTGAATCGGGCAAAGCTACGCGAGGCCATTGGGCGTCGGCGGCAAATGGGCGCACAGGATACCACCGCACCCGGCTTCGCCGCAGTTGACGAAGGTCAAGCTTAGGAGTGGGATAGAGGGCTACGCGATTCGACCTCAGGAGAAGTGCAGATGGCCAAACGTATCCAGTTCCGTGCCCATGGCGGCCCCGAAGTACTTGAGTATGTGGACTACACGCCGGCAGAGCCTGGCCCGCAGCAGGTTCGTGTGCGCAACGAGGCCATTGGCCTGAACTTCATCGACACTTATTTCCGCAGTGGCCTTTATGCACCGCCCGCGCTGCCATCGGGCTTGGGCGCCGAAGGTGCCGGCGTGGTCGACGCGGTGGGCAGCGAGGTCACGCAATTCAAAGTCGGCGACCGTGTGGCCTACGGCAGCGGCCCGCTGGGTGCCTACAGCGAGCTGCATGTGTTGCCCGCAGCCAATCTGGTGCACTTGCCGGACGATATCAGTTTCGAACAAGCCGCCGGCGCGATGCTCAAGGGCCTGACCGTGCAGTACCTGCTGCGCCAGACCTATGAATTGAAGGGCGGCGAAACCATCCTGTTCCACGCCGCTGCTGGTGGCGTCGGTTCGCTGGCCTGCCAATGGGCCAAGGCCTTGGGCGTGAAGCTCATCGGCACGGTGAGTTCGCCGGAAAAAGCCGCGCTGGCCAAATCCCTCGGCGCCTGGGAAACCATCGACTACAGCAAGGAAAACGTCGTACAACGTGTACTGGAATTGACCGACGGCAAAAAGGTGCCGGTGGTGTACGACGGCGTCGGCAAGGACACTTGGCTGACCTCGCTGGACAGCGTAGCGCCACGTGGGCTGGTGGTGAGCTTCGGGAATGCATCGGGCGCGGTGGATGGGGTGAACCTGGGAATTCTGGCGGCCAAGGGCTCGCTGTATGTCACCCGGCCGACCTTGGCGACCTATGCCAGCAATCCGAAGGATCTGCAGGCGATGGCCGATGACCTGTTCTCGATGATCAAGAGCGGCAAGGTGCGCATTGATATCAACCAGCGGTTTTCGCTGGCGGATGCGGCGAAGGCGCAGACTGAGTTGTCGGGGCGGCGGACGACTGGGTCGACCATCCTCCTGCCATAAAGGCTTAAGACAGTTGTTGGTCTGAAGGGCCCCATCGCGGGCAAGCCCGCTCCCACATTTTGACTGTGTTCCTTCAGTTGGAATGCAGTCGAATGTGGGAGCCGGGCTTGCCCGCGATGGCCGCGCCTCGGTCTCAAGAAGGCCGCACCACCTCACCCGTCGCCAAATCGCGAATCAGGCTCGGGTTCTTGCGCCCACCCAAGGCGCCACCCAACACCCGATCGACCTGGCCACGGAAATACTGCTCCACGCGAAGCCGTGTGCGCGCCGCCGGGCGGCCTTGCGGGTTGGCAGACGTGGAAATCAGCGGCCCCACCAGCGAGCACAGATCCCGCACCAGCGGATGATCACTCACCCGCAGCGCCACCGTGTCATGCACACCGGTGACCCATTCAGGCAACAAGTCCTGATGCGGCACCAGCCAGGTATTAGGCCCAGGCCAGGTGCTGGCCATGCGCTCGATCCAGGTGTCCGGGAAGTCTTCAAAGAGAAAATCGAACTGGCGGATATTGTCCGCCACCAGGATCAGCCCCTTGTCCACCGACCGATTCTTGATCGCCAGCAGCCGGTCCACCGCTGCTTCATTCCACGGGTCGCAGCCAAGGCCCCAGACCGCTTCGGTCGGGTAGGCGATCACCGCGCCTGCGCGAATTTCTCGTGCGGTTTCCAGCACACGCCACCTGTTGACCATTGCTCACTCTCCGGACTAAAGCTCTGCGCAGTTTACCGATCTTCGTTACAAAACCTAGCAGCGCGCAAGCCAGCGCCCGCTTTCGCAGATCACCTGGCCTTCGAGCTCAAGCTCGGTGAGGGCCGCCAGCACTTGGGACAAAGGTCGCCCACTGGCAATGGCTAAGGCTTCACTGGTGTGAGGCGCGGCGTGCAGCAGCGCCACCAGCGGATGAGTGACCGGCATCGGTGCCGGACGGGACAGCGCCTGCCAGCCGCGTAACCCGTCCAAAATATGCTCGATGGATTCCACCAGTGTCGCGCCATCGCGGATCAACTGGTGACAGCCCTTGGCGCCGGGATGATGGATGGAACCCGGGATCGCATACACCTCACGCCCTTGCTCAGCCGCCAACCGCGCGGTGATCAGCGAACCGCTGGCCATGCTGGCTTCCACCACCAGCACGCCCAGTGACAGGCCACTGATGATCCGGTTGCGCCGGGGGAAGTTCGCGGCCTGGGGCGCAGCATCCAGCGGAAACTCGGAAACCACCGCGCTGCCTTGGGCAATCATCGCGGCGGCGAGCTTTCGGTGGCGCTGTGGATAAAAGTTTTCAAGCCCAGTGCCGAGCACACCGATTGTCTGGCCGCCAACGTCCAGGGCTGCCTGATGCGCCGCGCCATCTATGCCCAACGCGAGGCCACTGGTGATCACAAAACCGGCACTCGCCAGGCTGCGGGAAAAGGCGGCGGCAGTGTCCATGCCGGGGCGCGAAGCACGGCGGCTGCCGACCATGGCCAACTGCGGTTTTTCGAGGATTTTCGGGTCGCCGGCGACGAATAACAACGGTGGCGCGTCGTCTATCTGGGCGAGCAAGGCAGGGTACTCAGGCTGGTCCCACATCAGCAAATGCTGGGCCGGGTGCTCCAACCACGCCAAAGCGTGAGCGGCACCGTCACGAATTTCAGGGCTACGCCGGGCATCGGCGCTGATGGCCGGCAACCCGAGGGAACGCCAAGCACTGGCCGGGGCGCTGATGGCCTTTGAAGCAGACCCAAACGCCTCGATCAATACACCAAAACGCTTGGGGCCCAGTTCTGGCAGCCTGTGCAAGCGTAGTCGGGCTTCCAGTTCTGACGGGGAAATTTCACTGCTGTTTATCGGATACATTTGATCATCCTTGACCGGAACAAGCTGTGGATAACTCTGTTGGTAACTTATTTAGCAGCCTATTTATTGTGTTTGTTGGGCAGTCTCGAATCTGTCCCTCACGGCCAGGGCGCGTGAGGCACTTAGCACCAGGCCATAACTGAGCTTTTCATAGGTGCGGAACACCACCAGGGTGCCGGCGCGCTCGTCGGGGAGTTGGGTTGAAGCGCCGGTAAGGGTGTCGCGTACACTGGCGCCCGCTTTGATCACGGCCAGCAATTGGCCTTCAACCAACCCATCGCGGCGGCCCTTGTTCAAGGTCACGGCGTCCAGCACACCTATCTGGGTGACGCCTTTGGGAACGTCGATGATGTGCCCTTGGACAAAGCGCGCAGGTTTCAGGGTGGCCGGCTCGGCGGGCGGTTCGGCGCGCAGCAGTCGATCGCCAGGACGTACTTCCTGGGTGACCCGTTGCACCGCCAGGGTGGTGAGGTCGCCCGCCATCACAAAGCGTGCGGTGCCGATGTCGTCGGCGTTGATGCCCAGCAGTTCCTGGGTGTCGGGGTCGGTGTAGGCCTTGCCACGGCGAAAGATCCCATACTGTGGCTGGGTCGGGTCCAGGACGCCTCGTGCATACACACGCTCGCCGTTGGCGCCCAGCACTCGACCCGCGTCGGCCGCGACAATGTAAGGCGCTTTGTCCAGGTCCTGGGCCGTATCGAGAATGCGGTTGTGCAGTAAGAAGTGCTGGATAGCCTGTTGCGTCGCCTGTTCCAGGCGCTGGCCGGGCTGTGGAATCATGGCCATGGTGAGCGGCGCCCACAACAGCAAGACGAGTAGCGATTTCCTCATGGGGTGAATCTCCTTTATTATGTACGTTCGCGTGAAATGCCATAGCCTTCGCGGCTTTCGAACCTTTCACACCGGCTGCCTGGGTCCATCCCACCGCCGATTTGCCTCTACCTCACATGTGCAGCAATTACGCTTATGGCTATTTTGAACATCCTCGAATTTCCCGACTCGCGCCTGCGCACGATCGCCAAACCGGTGGCCGTAGTGGACGACAAGGTTCGTCAGTTGGTCGATGACATGTTTGAAACAATGTATGAAGCCCCGGGCATCGGCCTCGCCGCGACCCAGGTCAACGTGCATCAGCGCGTCGTGGTCATGGACCTGTCGGAAGATCGCAGCGAACCGCGGGTGTTTATCAACCCTGAGTTCGAACCGCTGACCGATGAGATGGGCGAATACCAAGAAGGCTGCCTGTCGGTGCCGGAGTTCTACGAGAACGTTGAACGCCCGGTGCGCGTGAAGATCAAGGCGCTGGACCGTGACGGCAAGCCCTACGAGCTGATCGCTGAAGGCCTGCTGGCGGTGTGCATCCAGCACGAATGCGACCACCTCAACGGCAAGCTGTTTGTTGATTACCTGTCCACGCTTAAACGCGACCGGATCAAGAAGAAGCTGGAAAAAAAGCATCGCCAGCAAGCTTGATGCCCTTCTTCCAAAGGCTTGCTGCGGCAAGCCTTTTTCTTTTGTGACTGTTTTTAACCGAGACCTCCCATGACCGAGCCACTGCGCATTGTTTTTGCCGGCACTCCTGAATTTGCTGCCGAACACCTTAAGGCGCTGCTTGCCAGCCCTTATGACATCGTCGCGGTGTACACCCAGCCGGATCGCCCGGCCGGTCGCGGGCAAAAACTGATGCCGAGCCCGGTCAAGCAGTTGGCGCTGGAGCACAACATTCCCGTGCTGCAACCGCCGACCCTGCGTAACGCCGAGGCTCAGGCGGAGATGGCGGCGCTGACACCGGACCTGCTGGTGGTGGTGGCCTATGGCTTGATCCTGCCCCAGGCCGTGCTGGATATCTCACGCCTGGGCTGCATCAACAGCCACGCTTCGCTGCTGCCACGCTGGCGCGGTGCGGCGCCGATCCAGCGCGCCGTGCAAGCCGGTGACAGCGAAAGCGGTGTGACCGTGATGCGCATGGAGGCGGGCCTGGACACCGGCCCGATGCTGCTGAAAGTCACCACCCCGATCACCGCCCAAGACACCGGCGGCAGCTTGCACGACCGTCTCGCCGAGCTGGGCCCGCCGGCCGTAATCCAAGCCATCGCTGGCCTGGCTGCCGGTACCCTGGAAGGCGAAGTGCAGGACGACAGCCTCGCCACCTACGCCCACAAACTCAACAAAGACGAAGCGCGCATCGACTGGAGCCGCCCGGCCGTAGAGCTGGAGCGCCTGGTGCGCGCCTTCAACCCGTGGCCGATCTGCCACAGCACCCTCAACGGCGAAGCGTTGAAAGTGCTGGCCGCCACCTTGGCTGAAGGCAAGGGCGCCCCCGGTGAAATCATCGGCGCCAGCAAAGAAGGCCTGTTGGTCGCCTGCGGTGAACAGGCGCTGTGCCTGACGCGTCTGCAATTGCCCGGCGGTAAAGCGCTTAATTTCAGCGATTTGTTCAACAGCCGTCGTGAGAAATTTGCCCTGGGCACGGTTCTCGGAGCGATCGCTCAATGAACCCGCGTCTGGCCGCCGCCAAGGCTCTCGCCGCCGTGCTCAACGGCAAGGCTTCGTTGAACAGCTCATTGCCCACGCAGATGGATAAGGTTGAAGACCGCGATCGCGGTTTCACCCAGGACCTGGCCTTTGGCACTGCCCGCTGGCAGCCGCGCTTGTCGGCGCTGGCGGCCAAGCTGCTGCAAAAGCCGTTCAAAGCGGCGGATGCCGATGTGGAGGCACTGCTGCTGGTCGGTCTTTATCAGTTGCTCTACACCCGCGTGCCGGCCCACGCCGCCATCGGTGAAACCGTCGGTTGCGCCGACAAGCTCAAAAAGCCTTGGGCCAAAGCCCTGCTCAACGCCGTGCTGCGCCGCGCCCAGCGCGAGAGCGAAGCGCTGCTGGCCGAGCTGGAACATGACCCGGTGGTGCGCACCGCTCACCCGCGCTGGCTGCAAAAATCCCTGAAAGCCTTCTGGCCTGAGCAATGGGAAGCCATTTGCGCGGCCAACAATGCGCATCCGCCGATGATCCTGCGGGTCAACCGTCGTCATCACAGCCGTGACGCTTATCTGCAATTGCTCACCGCCGCCGGCATCAACGCCACGCCGTGCGTGTACAGCCCCGACGGCATCGTGCTGGAAGCGGCCACCGACGTGCGCGCCTTGCCGGGCTTTGCCGAAGGCTGGATCAGCGTGCAGGACGAAGCCGCGCAATTGGCCGCCGACCTGCTCGACCTGGCGCCCGGCCAGCGCGTGCTTGATGCCTGCTGCGCACCGGGCGGTAAGACCTGTCACATTCTGGAAGTCGAAAAAGACCTCGCCGGTGTGGTTGCTGTCGACCTTGAAGCCAAGCGCCTGGTGCGCGTGCGCGAAAACCTCGCGCGCCTGGGGCTGAGCGCCGACCTGATCGCCGCCGATGGCCGCGACACCGCCACCTGGTGGGACGGCAAACCCTTCCAGCGCATCCTGCTCGATGCACCCTGTTCCGCCACCGGCGTCATCCGCCGCCACCCGGACATCAAGCTGACCCGCCAACCCGACGACATCGCCGCCCTGGCCGTGCTGCAAGGCGAACTGCTCGACGCCCTGTGGCCAACCCTGGAAGTGGGCGGCATCCTGCTCTACGCCACGTGCTCCACCTTGCCCACCGAGAACACCGAGGTGATCGAAGCCTTCCTCGCGCGCACCAGCGGCGCGCGCGAACTGGACCTCGCCACGGCAGCCGGCATCAAGCAGCCCCACGGCCGCCAGTTGCTCGCACAGGAAGGCGGACACGATGGCTTCTACTACGCCAAACTGATCAAGATTGCCGCCGCGCGCGGCTAATGGTTTTAAGGGAGTGACCGGATGAAAATCATCATCCTTGGAGCAGGGCAGGTTGGCGGCACGCTGGCCGAACATTTGGCCAGCGAAGCCAACGACATCACCGTGGTCGACACTGATGCCGAGCGCCTGCGTAACCTCGGCGACCGCCTGGACATCCGCACCGTGCAAGGCCGCGCGTCATTCCCGACGGTGCTGCGCCAGGCCGGTGCCGACGATGCCGACATGCTGGTGGCGGTGACCAACAGCGACGAGACCAACATGGTCGCCTGCCAGGTCGCTCACACCCTGTTTCACACGCCGACCAAGATCGCCCGCGTCCGTGAGGCGGCCTACCTGACCCGTGCAGGGCTTTTCGACAACGACGCGATTCCCGTGGACGTGCTGATCAGCCCTGAGCAAGTAGTGACCCACTACATCAAGCGCCTGATCGAAATTCCGGGTGCCTTGCAGGTGATCGACTTCGCCGAAGGCAAGGCGCAATTGGTCGCTGTAAAAGCCTATTACGGCGGCCCGCTGGTGGGCCAGCAATTGCGCCAGCTGCGCGAACACATGCCGAATGTGGAAACCCGCGTAGCGGCGATTTTCCGTCGCGACCGGCCGATCCTGCCTCAGGGCGATACGGTGATCGAAGCAGACGACGAAGTGTTTTTCATCGCCGCCAAAGCGAATATTCGCGCGGTGATGAGCGAAATGCGCCGTTTGGATGAGACTTACAAACGCATCGTCATCGCCGGCGGTGGGCAAATCGGCGAGCGTTTGGCCGAGGCCATCGAGAGCCGCTACCAAGTGAAGATCATCGAGATGAGCCCGGCACGTTGCCGGCATTTGTCCGACACCCTGGACAGCACCGTCGTACTGCAAGGCAGCGCCTCGGACCGCGACCTGTTGATGGAAGAGAACATCGCCGACGCCGATATCTTCCTGGCCCTGACCAACGATGACGAGGCCAACATCATGTCCTCGCTGTTAGCCAAGCGGTTGGGGGCGAAGAAGGTGATGACCATCATCAACAACCCGGCCTATGTCGACCTGATCCAGGGCGGTGATATCGACATCGCCATCAGCCCGCAGTTGGCGACCATCGGCACCTTACTCACCCACGTGCGCCGTGGCGATATCGTCAGCGTGCACTCCCTGCGCCGGGGCGCGGCGGAAGCCATCGAGGCGATTGCCCATGGCGATTCGAAATCGAGCAAGGTGATTGGCAAGGCCATCCGCGACATCGGCCTGCCGCCGGGCACCACCATTGGTGCGATTATTCGTGACGAAGAGGTGATCATCGCCCATGACGACACCGTGATCGCCACGGGTGACCATGTGATCCTGTTTCTGGTGGATAAGAAACATATCCGCGATGTGGAGAAGCTGTTCCACGTGGGGTTGAGCTTCTTCTGATCAAAACATTCAGGTGAGCCTGCCGCCGTCATCGCGGGCAAGCCCGCTCCCACAGGCGATCGCGTTCCTACTGTGGGAGTGGGCTTGCCCGCGATAACGATATTGAAAGCCCTACCTAGCTAAAGGACACACAGCCATGCTCGAATCCCTGGAAAAAATGCTCGCCAAGGGTGTGGATAATTCATTGCTGCGCTTTGGCTTGGGCAAGGGTTATCTGGACGTGAAGGACAACGCCAAGGCGGCAGAGCATTTGCAAAAGTGTGTCGAGTTTGACCCGAAGTATTCGGCGGCGTGGAAGTTGTTGGGCAAGGCGCAGCAAGGGTTGGGCGATAGCGCCGCAGCACGTAACGCTTGGGAGAAGGGCATCGAAGCGGCCCAGGCCCATGGCGACAAGCAGGCCGAAAAAGAGATGACGGTGTTCCTGAAGAAACTCGACCGCCAGGCTTAATCGGAACCAAATGTGGGAGCGGGCTTGCTCGCGAAGGCATAGTGTCAGCCACCTAATGTGTGTCTGATACACCGCATTCGCGAGCAAGCCCGCTCCCACATTGGTTTTGCATCGACCGTAAGTCAGTCGTATATCAGTACCACCGCGCCTCACCCGGTGGGCGTTTCTTGAAGCGCTTCATGCTCCACATGTACTGGCTCGGATAAGCCCCGACATACCGCTCCACCACTTTGCTCATCGCCGCGCAGGACGTGGCGGTGTCGGTGCTGTACATGTCTTCCGGCGCCGCTTCGAGGATCACTTTGTAGCCCGAACCGTCCGGCAGCCGCAGCGCATGCAGGAACACGCCCACGGCCTTATGGCCTGCGAGCATGTTCGGCACAAACTTGCTGGTCAGTGCCTGGGTGGCGAAAAACGGCACGAAGATACCGGCCGATTCCGCTGGCTCCGGGTCGGCAGGAATACCCACCTGGCCACCTTTGCGCACTTCCTTGATCACACTCAGAATGCCTTCCTTGGTCGACGCGGCTACACGGTTGCCCAGTTGCACACGCTGTTTGCGCAGCAAGTCGTCCACGGCCTTGAGCTTGGGCGGGCGGTAGAAAATGATCGGTTTGCACTGGTTGCAATAGAAGTGGTTCAACACTTCCCAGTTGCCCAGGTGG
This sequence comes from Pseudomonas sp. ArH3a, assembly GCF_022648765.1. Taxonomy (NCBI): domain Bacteria; kingdom Pseudomonadati; phylum Pseudomonadota; class Gammaproteobacteria; order Pseudomonadales; family Pseudomonadaceae; genus Pseudomonas; species Pseudomonas sp. ArH3a. The sequence goes on along the minus strand of NZ_CP080330.1, from coordinate 275,752 downwards.
CTGGTGATGCCGACCACGCCTTTGCCAGAGGCCAGGGCCTCATGCAGCACTTCCAGGCCTTCGACTTCACGCACCAGGTCGATGGAGCGCTGGGCCGGCCATATCCAGGCGCAGGCGCTTTCAGTCAGGGACTTGCCGATGTCCATCAGGCTCTGGCCAACCAGGCGCTCACGCGCGGCCGGGTCCATGTCCGGGAAGCACTTGGAGAGGTTGATCCGCACCGTCTCGCGGGAGCGGTTGGGGGTTTTCCACATGATCCAGCCAATCGCCGTGCCGACGGCTTGAACAGCCCGCCAAGGCAACAGGGCAAACAACCGAAGAGCGCCTACCAGCAAGGCGCCTTTAAACTTTTCCACAGGTCACTCCTGATCGTGTGTGGTGCGCAAAGCCGCCATTCTAACCGGCGTTGGCCAAGTCCGCGTAACGGTCGCAGTCCTGGGTGTGATCCATGACCATCCCCGAGGCCTGCATGAACGCGTAGCAAATGGTCGGCCCGACGAACGTGAAACCGGCTTTTTTCAAGGCACGGCTCATGGCTTCGGCCTCTGGCGTGATAGCCGGGACCTGGCTGCGATCCGTAAAGTGATTGACCTTGGGCACGCCGCCGACAAACGACCAGAGCAAGCCCACCGGGTCTTCCAGCGCCAGCCAGGCCACGGCATTGCGGCGGGTAGCATTGAGCTTCAGACGATTGCGTACGATACCCGGGTCGAGCATCAGTGCTTCAATTTCAGCATCGGTCAGCTTGGCCAAACGCGGTGCATCAAAGCCGAACAAGACCTTTCGATAATGTTCGCGTTTGCGTAAAACAGTGATCCAGGACAGGCCCGCCTGGAACCCTTCGAGCAAAAGCAACTCGAACAGACCCTGCGCATCGCGCAGCGGCGTTCCCCACTCCTGATCGTGATAAGCCATGTACAGCGGATCTTCAGAACACCAAAAGCAGCGTGGCATAAGGCTCCAGGGAGTGGTGGCAGGGCCGAATCGGGTATACTCCCGCTCTTTAAATCGCAGCCCAAGTAACAGGTGAATTTCGTGAGCCAGCCTACGCCAGCCGTGCGTACCTTCCAAGACTTGATCCTCGCCCTCCAGCAATACTGGGCCGAGCAAGGTTGTGTGGTACTTCAGCCCTACGATATGGAAGTAGGCGCCGGCACTTTCCACACCGCAACATTCCTGCGGGCCATCGGCCCGGAAACCTGGAACGCCGCTTATGTGCAGCCCAGTCGTCGCCCGACTGACGGCCGCTACGGCGAAAACCCGAACCGTCTGCAGCACTACTACCAGTTCCAGGTGGTACTGAAGCCGAACCCGGACAACTTCCAGGAGCTGTACCTGGGCTCGCTGAAACATGTCGGCCTTGACCCACTGGTGCACGACATCCGTTTCGTCGAAGACAACTGGGAGTCGCCAACGCTGGGCGCCTGGGGCCTGGGCTGGGAAGTCTGGCTCAACGGCATGGAAGTGACGCAGTTCACTTACTTCCAGCAAGCGGGCGGCATCGAGTGCTACCCGGTGACCGGCGAGATCACTTACGGCCTCGAGCGCCTGGCCATGTACCTGCAAGGCGTGGATTCGGTCTACGACCTGGTCTGGGCTGACGGCCCGTTCGGCAAAGTGACGTATGGCGATGTGTTCCACCAGAACGAAGTGGAGCAATCGACTTACAACTTCGAACACGCCAACGTCGAGAAGCTGTTCGAACTGTTCGACTTCTATGAAAGCGAAGCCAAGCGCCTGATCGAACTCGACCAGCCGCTGCCGTTGCCAAGCTATGAAATGGTGTTGAAGGCGTCCCATACCTTCAACCTGCTGGATGCTCGCCGTGCCATCTCGGTCACCGCGCGCCAGCAATACATCCTGCGTGTACGCACCCTGGCACGTTCCGTCGCCCAAGCCTACCTGCTGGCTCGCGCCAAGCTGGGCTTCCCGATGGCAACCCCGGATTTGCGTGATGAAGTGTTGGCTAAGCTGGAGGCTGCACAATGAGTGCTCAAGATTTCCTGGTTGAACTGGGCACTGAAGAGCTGCCACCCAAGGCACTCAACACCCTGGCCGACGCGTTCCTGGCCGGTATCGAAAAAGGCCTGCACAGCGCCGGCTTGAAATTCGCGGCGAAGAAAGTCTATGCCGCGCCACGTCGCCTGGCGGTGTTGCTGACCGCGCTGGAAACCCAGCAGCCGGACCGCAGCATCAACCTCGACGGCCCGCCGCGCCAAGCCGCTTTCGATGCGCAAGGCAACCCGACTCAAGCAGCCTTGGGTTTTGCCAAGAAGTGCGGCGTCGAGCTGAGCGAGATCGACCAGAGCGGCCCGAAACTGCGTTTCAGCCAGGTCATCACCGGTAAGCCGACGGCGAGCCTGTTGCCGACCATCGTTGAAGATTCCCTGAACGACCTGCCGATCCCTAAGCGCATGCGCTGGGGTGCGCGTAAGGAAGAGTTCGTACGCCCAACCCAATGGCTGGTGATGCTGCTGGGTGACCAAGTGATCGACTGCACGATCCTTGCCCAGACGGCTGGCCGTGATTCCCGTGGCCACCGTTTCCATCACCCAGAAGCGGTGCGTATCACCTCGCCCGCCAACTATGCCGCCGACCTGCGCGCCGCTTACGTGCTGGCCGATGCCAACGAGCGTCGTGAGCTGATCAGCAAGCGCACCGAAGAGCTGGCTCGCCAGCAGGAAGGCACTGCCATCGTGCCGCCAAGCCTGCTTGACGAAGTGACCGCACTGGTTGAATGGCCGGTGCCGCTGGTGTGCTCGTTCGAAGAGCGTTTCCTCGATGTGCCGCAAGAAGCCCTGATCACCACCATGCAGGACAACCAGAAGTATTTCTGCCTGCTGGACGTGGACGGCAAGTTGCTGCCGCGCTTTATCACCGTGGCCAACATCGAAAGCAAGGACCCGCAGCAGATCATCGCCGGTAACGAGAAAGTCGTGCGCCCGCGCCTGACCGACGCCGAGTTCTTCTTCAAGCAAGACAAGAAGCAGAAGCTGGAAGACTTCAACCTGCGCCTGCAAAACGTGGTGTTCCAGGAAAAACTCGGCAGCGTCTACGACAAAGCCGTACGTGTTTCCAAGCTGGCCGCCTACATCGCGCCGCGCATTGGTGGTGATGCCGCCTGGTCTGCGCGTGCAGGCCTGCTGTCCAAGTGCGACCTGGCCACCGAGATGGTTGGCGAGTTCCCGGAGATGCAAGGTGTTGCCGGTTACTACTACGCCCTCAACGACGGCGAGCCGGACGATGTGGCCCTGGCGCTGAACGAGCAGTACATGCCGCGCGGTGCCGGTGCTGAACTGCCGACCACCCTGACCGGTGCGGCCGTGGCCATCGCCGACAAGCTGGACACCCTCGTGGGTATCTTCGGCATCGGCATGCTGCCTACCGGCAGCAAAGACCCGTATGCCCTGCGCCGTGCCGCCCTGGGCGTGCTGCGCATCCTGATCGACAAGAAACTCGACCTCGACCTGACCCAGGCCGTGGTGTTTGCGGTCGGCCAGTTTGGTGGCAAGGTCAAGCAAGCCGGTTTGGCCGAGCAAGTGCTGGAATTCGTGTTCGACCGCCTGCGTGCGCGTTACGAAGACGAAGGCGTGGACGTTTCGGTGTACCTGTCGGTACGCGCCCTACAGCCGGGTTCGGCGCTGGACTTCGATCAGCGTGTGCAGGCCGTACAGGCCTTCCGCAAGCTGCCGGAAGCCGATGCACTGGCCGCCGTGAACAAGCGCGTGTCGAACCTGCTGAGCAAGGCCGACAACCTCGGCAATGCTGAGGTTGACCCGGGCCTGTTCGCCGATGCCAAGGAGTTCTCGCTGAACTCGGCCATCGCCAAGGCAGAAAACGCGGTGAAGCCGCTGCTCGCCGAGCGCAACTACGCCGAAGCACTGGCGCGCCTGGCCACCTTGCGTGAGCCGGTGGATGCGTTCTTCGAAGCGGTGATGATCAATGCCGAAGATGCCGACGTGCGGAAAAACCGCTACGCCATGTTGGCGCGTCTGCGTGGCTTGTTCATCAACATCGCTGACATTTCCGTACTGGGCTGATCATGTTGAAACTGCTGATTCTCGATCGGGACGGAGTAATCAATTACGACTCCGACGCTTACATCAAGTCGGTGGCGGAGTGGATTCCACTGCCCGGCTCGATCGAGGCCATCGCGCAGTTAAGCAAAGCCGGCTGGACGGTGGCCATCGCCACCAACCAGTCCGGCATCGCCCGTGGCTATTACAACATCGCCACCCTGGACGCCATGCACGCGCGCTTGCGCACGTTGGTGGCCGAGCAGGGCGGTGAGGTGGGGTTGGTGGTGTACTGCCCCCACGGGCCGGACGAGGGCTGCGATTGCCGCAAACCCAAGCCTGGCATGTTGAAAACCATTGCAGAACATTACAAGGTGCCCTTGGCTGGGATATGGTTCGTCGGCGACAGCCTCGGTGACCTGGAGGCGGCCAAGTCCGTCGACTCTCAGCCAGTTTTGGTTAAGACCGGGAAAGGCGAAAAGACCCAGGCGAAAAACCTGCCGGTAGGCACTTTGATTTTTGACGATCTGGCGGCGGTTGCCGCAGAACTTATCAACAACTAGCCGCCCTCGACTTCCTGACCAAGGATTGTTCGGGAGTGCGCTTTTAACAGGCGGGCCGTGTCCCGCAACGGTAAATGCCGCCATGTCGATCTTGCAGGCCATCAGAACCTTTTTCTTTTACCTGCTGCTGGGCACCAGTTCGCTTCTCTGGTGCACCCTGAGCTTTTTTATTGCGCCGTTCCTGCCGTTCAAGGCGCGCTATCGCTTTATCAACGTCTATTGGTGCCGCTGTGCGTTGTGGTTGTCCAAGGTGTTTTTGGGCATTCGCTACGAGATTAAAGGCGCTGAAAACGTCCCGGACCAGCCCTGCGTGATTCTGTCGAACCACCAGAGCACCTGGGAAACCTTTTTCCTCTCGGCGTACTTCTCGCCGCTGAGCCAAGTGCTCAAGCGTGAACTGCTGTACGTGCCGTTCTTCGGCTGGGCCATGGCGATGTTGCGACCGATCGCCATCGACCGTGACAACCCCAAGGCGGCGCTTAAGCACGTAGCCAAGAAAGGCGATGAGCTGCTCAAGGATGGCGTTTGGGTGCTGATCTTCCCGGAAGGCACGCGAGTGCCTTACGGCACCGTGGGTAAATTTTCGCGGGGCGGCACCGCCTTGGCGGTCAACGCCAACCTGCCGGTGTTGCCAATTGCGCATAACGCCGGCAAGTTCTGGCCGAAGACTGGCTGGGCTAAACGCGAAGGCACTATCACCGTAGTGATTGGCGAGCCGATGTACGTAGAAGGCGAAGGGCCGCGCGCCATTGCCGCCTTGAATGACCGCGCTGCAGCGTGGAACGAAGCACAGCAACGGGCCATGGGTTCATTGCCTCCGGAGCCCGTTGTTGTCGAGACGCCGGCGATTTGAGCTTCTGTGGATAACCTGTGTACGGTTTGTTGGAAAATCGGCCTTTTTTATTCATAACAAGCTGATTTACTTACATATTTCTTAAGCTCATAAAATCGCTAAAAACGTGCATAAGTTTTTTCAGCATTAAAAAACCGGTCCTTGTGACCGGTTTTTTATGCACAGCCAAAAGTACGTTTTTTCAGTCATCGAGCAGGGGCAGTTGCAGGGTGAAGGTCGAGCCTTTACCCAACTCGCTTTCACACAGGATGCGGCCGCCATGACGCTCAATCACCGCTTTGACCATGGTCAGGCCCAACCCTAAACCTTCACTGCCTTGGGCCGAGTCAAAACGTCGGTACTGGCTGAACAGCTCCGGCAAATCCTCAGGCGCGATGCCTGGCCCTTGATCGCTGATACGGCATTCCAACCACCCTTGCGCGCTGCCATGGCTCAACGTGACGGTGGTGCCTGACGGCGAGTATTTGATGGCGTTTTCCAGCACGTTGAACAGCGCTCGGGTCAGCAGTGATTGATCGGCTGAGACCATGCCCTCATCCGCTTCATCCAGGTCGTGGACCAAGTGAATGCCCTTGAGCTGGGCGATCACTGCCACCTGGTCAAAAGCATCCATGACCAACATGGCAAACAACGTAGTCTGGAAGTGGTAACCATCGGCTTCGGCTTTGGCCAATTGCACGAAGGATTCAGTGAGGCTCAAGGCGCGCTTCACCTGTTGTTCGATCTGGGCAAATATCGGTGACTCACTGTTGTGCACATCCAGCAACGCCAGGATGGCCGAGTGTGGCGCACGCAGGTCATGGGAAAGGAAGCGCAGCATCGTCTCGCGGTGTTGCTGGGCTTCGCGCTCTTTGCTTAAGTCCGTGAGGCTCAGCAGCCAGCCGAGGGCGACGTCACCCTCGGCCGGCAGCAAGGGCGCCAGCTCCATGCGCAGGCTGCGCTGATGGATGTCACGAAACTCGATGAGCTCCAACGCTGAAAGGGCAGGGCGTACACCGTTGTGCAGAGGCGGATAGCCCAGGTCAGCGAGTTGTTCCAGCAAGTTTCTACTCACCAGATCATTCCCGAACACATCACGCGCAATACGGTTGGCCAGCAGAATGCTGCCCTGTGGATCGGTAATCAATGTCGCCACCGGCAGGCATTCCAAGCCATCTGCCATAAAGCGTCGCGTGTCGCGCGTACGGCTTACCGCCTGTTCAAGCGCAAAGATGCGCCCCTGCAACACGTCGCCTTTGCTGGCCGGCGCACGGCGGCGCTCTGGCAGCACTTTGGGTTCGTTATCCAGCCGTGCCAGTTCCCAGCCGAAGTACGCAAGGATCACGCTCAGGCGGCGCCAATTCCAGATCAAATAACTCAGCAGCAGGCCGATCAGACAGGCTGCGGGCGACCACCAATACCCCAGGATCAATAAGGCCCATGAGCCGAGCAACGCGGTGCCCATGCACGCGAAGGTCATCCACAGCGCATAACGCGGCCGGTACAGCAGCAGGCCCAGTAGCAGCGCCACCAAGGCAGTTGCCAGCAGCGCCGCGAGCCAACCGGGAAGATCGACAATGCTACGCCCCTGCAGCAAACCATTGAGGATATTGGCCTGCAGCTCCACCCCGGCAGTGAACCCGACGGTGGAGGAGAGCGGCGTGACAAACCTATCACCCATGCCATAGGCGGTCGCGCCGACCAGTATCAGCCGACCACGTAATACTTCGGGCGGCACCTCGCCGCGTAATACGCTGACGTAGGACACACTGGGAAAATGACTCTGCGCGGTGAACGGCACACGAATCGCGTGCTCACGATGCCAATGCTCACTGCTCGGTTCCTCGGGCAGACCCGGCATGGGAGCTGTTTGCCCACTCAACGTATAAGCCAGCCACGCTAATTGCGGAAGCGTCTTACCTGGCGGCCCCTCACGCATGTATAGGCTGCGGACGACGCCATCGTTATCCGCTTCGACATTGATATGCCCCACGCCTTTGGCGCACTTGAGCAGTGGCAATAAGTGCTCACCTAGTGAGTCAGCGCTCGCAGCGCCATCGTTCACCAGCGGCAATAACACATTGCCGGCGTTGCACACGGCGTCGGCCAGTCGTTGGTCATCCGCTGCATCGCCGGGTTCACTGAAGATGACATCGAACAATATACCCTCTGGCCGAGCGGCACTCAGCCGCTCGATCAGGTCTGCATGCAGGCTACGCGGCCATGGCCAATGGCCGAGTTGTTTCAGGCTCTGGTCATCAATGGTCACCAGCAAGATGCGTGGGTCGACCGGCAACGGGGTCAGGCGCCGAAGGCTGTCATACAGCGGGTTGTTGAGGGCTAGGCCCGGGCTGAGGGACAGATAGGCGGTGAAGGGTAGCAAGACCAGGCCAATCCACAGCCATTCGCGTACCAAACCATGGAACAGCAGTTGCGCCCGGGTGGGTTGGCGTTTTTCGGCTTTGCGCCAGAGCATCATCGGGATACCGCCGCAGGTTTGCATCTACGCTGATAATGGATAATTGAACGTGCCATATGCCCTGGCGTCTCCCTGTTCGATGTGTACGGCGTACTGAACCCAGTGAAGCTCATTTCGGTCTCATTGTTAGACTTTCCTGAGTGCTTGGTGCAGAACCTTTTCCTTACGGGCAGGAGTCGGTATCTTTCCTCCAAGGTATCGAGGTCTTTCAATGGATTAAAGGCTCTTTGATATCAGCGTATCGAGAGATTCAAGGGTCGATGAATCTGACCACAATTATTCAGATTCAATGACTGGCATTTGCGCCGTATTTTTTAAGCAGAAAGGACCCACCCATGCGTGTCGCAATATTGGATGACGAGCCCGCGGAATTGCGTCGGGTTGAGCAGACACTGCGACAAATCCCCAGCACCGCAGAACAACCCTGGTCATTGCATTGCTTCGAACGCGGTGAAGACCTGCTGCGGCAACTGCGCCGGGAAACCTTCGACCTGCTGATACTCGACTGGCAACTGCCGGACATCAGCGGTATTGCATTGCTGCGCTGGACCCGTGAACACATGGAGTCACCGCCCGCCGTCATCATGCTCACCAGCCGGGATGCCGAGAGCGATATCGTCACGGCGCTGAACAGCGGGGCGGATGATTACGTCAGCAAGCCCTTTCGACCGAATGAACTCAAGGCCCGGGTCAGTGCCGTTCTGCGTCGCCATGGCCTGCAGAAGTCCACTACCCATGAAGTACAGAGCTTCAACGACCTGACCTTCGACGATGCTGAATTGACCGTCACCCGCGCGGGCAAACCTATCAACCTCACCGAGCGTGAATACCGCTTGGCCAGTTGCTTGTTCGCCAACCTGGCCCGCCCGCTGTCCCGGGAATATCTGTACGAGCGGTTCTGGTCGCATGAAGAAATGGTGTCGTCGCGGCCGCTGGATACGCACATCTACCGTCTGCGTAACAAGCTGGGTTTAACAGCCGACCGGGGCTGGCAGCTGTTGACGATCTACGGATATGGCTACCGGTTGGAGAGTGTCGCGGCGGCAACGTCGGGTTGAAAACCTCGATGTTCCACGTGGAGCATTTGAAAATTGCTGGTTTAACACCCAATAAAAAAGGCCGACGCTAAGCGTTGGCCTTTTTGTATTAGCGGGTTTGCCTGAAGTAGGTACACAAAATAGATGCCTCAGGAGGCCCGGCAAACGCTGGGAAAAAATCATCTTTTCTGTGAGTGCGGAGCGGGGGAGGAGTAACAGAAAAGATGAGAAAAGCCTGCTGGATTCACAAAATAGATGATCTATCGGAACAGCCGTAGTTTTCACAGGTTGGCAGTTCATCAACGAGGTTTGTGCACTCGCAGAGGAAGCCATAAGAGTGCGCATGCCGGTAATGCCGCAAGGTGAGCGCCCATGCCGCCGAGTTCTTGAGCTTGGTCCCGCCAACACCATTGGTGGCGGGGTAGGGTCTCATTGACCTAAGAGGCCCGGCCTACTTTTCAAACTCGAGCAGATAATCCCAGCTAAACATAGCTAGGTATTTGATCTATATTTTGGCAATTGGGATGTTTTTTGAGGACAAACAAAACCCCTAACTGTATGCGCAGATAGGGGTTTCGGAATTTGATCTTGACGATGACCTACTCTCACATGGGGAAACCCCACACTACCATCGGCGATGCATCGTTTCACTGCTGAGTTCGGGATGGGATCAGGTGGTTCCAATGCTCTATGGTCGTCAAGAAATTCGGGTACTGAGTCGTGACCTTATGGCCTCGCTTCAGCAAATTGGGTATGTGATAGCTTTCGGTGTTTTCGTGAGATTCGAACTTTCGGTTCTATCGTCTTCACACACCGCAATCTGATGCTTCTACTTGTTTCCAAGTCCGAAGTAGTCAAATTGCTTGGGTGTTATATGGTCAAGCCTCACGGGCAATTAGTATTGGTTAGCTCAACGCCTCACAGCGCTTACACACCCAACCTATCAACGTCGTAGTCTTCGACGGCCCTTCAGGGGACTCAAGGTCCCAGTGAGATCTCATCTTGAGGCTAGTTTCCCGCTTAGATGCTTTCAGCGGTTATCTATTCCGAACATAGCTACCCGGCAATGCCACTGGCGTGACAACCGGAACACCAGAGGTTCGTCCACTCCGGTCCTCTCGTACTAGGAGCAGCCCCTCTCAAATCTCAAACGTCCACGGCAGATAGGGACCGAACTGTCTCACGACGTTCTAAACCCAGCTCGCGTACCACTTTAAATGGCGAACAGCCATACCCTTGGGACCGGCTTCAGCCCCAGGATGTGATGAGCCGACATCGAGGTGCCAAACACCGCCGTCGATATGAACTCTTGGGCGGTATCAGCCTGTTATCCCCGGAGTACCTTTTATCCGTTGAGCGATGGCCCTTCCATACAGAACCACCGGATCACTAAGACCTACTTTCGTACCTGCTCGACGTGTCTGTCTCGCAGTCAAGCGCGCTTTTGCCTTTATACTCTACGACCGATTTCCGACCGGTCTGAGCGCACCTTCGTACTCCTCCGTTACTCTTTAGGAGGAGACCGCCCCAGTCAAACTACCCACCATACACTGTCCTCGATCCGGATAACGGACCTGAGTTAGAACCTCAAAGTTGCCAGGGTGGTATTTCAAGGTTGGCTCCACGCGAACTGGCGTCCACGCTTCAAAGCCTCCCACCTATCCTACACAAGCAAATTCAAAGTCCAGTGCAAAGCTATAGTAAAGGTTCACGGGGTCTTTCCGTCTAGCCGCGGATACACTGCATCTTCACAGCGATTTCAATTTCACTGAGTCTCGGGTGGAGACAGCGCCGCCATCGTTACGCCATTCGTGCAGGTCGGAACTTACCCGACAAGGAATTTCGCTACCTTAGGACCGTTATAGTTACGGCCGCCGTTTACCGGGGCTTCGATCAAGAGCTTCGCGTTAGCTAACCCCATCAATTAACCTTCCGGCACCGGGCAGGCGTCACACCCTATACGTCCACTTTCGTGTTTGCAGAGTGCTGTGTTTTTAATAAACAGTCGCAGCGGCCTGGTATCTTCGACCGGCATGAGCTTACGGAGCAAGTCCTTCACCCTCACCGGCGCACCTTCTCCCGAAGTTACGGTGCCATTTTGCCTAGTTCCTTCACCCGAGTTCTCTCAAGCGCCTTGGTATTCTCTACCCAACCACCTGTGTCGGTTTGGGGTACGGTTCCTGGTTACCTGAAGCTTAGAAGCTTTTCTTGGAAGCATGGCATCAACCACTTCGTTAACTAAAAGTTAACTCGTCATCAGCTCTCGGCCTTAGAATCCCGGATTTACCTAAGATTCCAGCCTACCACCTTAAACTTGGACAACCAACGCCAAGCTGGCCTAGCCTTCTCCGTCCCTCCATCGCAATAACCAGAAGTACAGGAATATTAACCTGTTTTCCATCGACTACGCTTTTCAGCCTCGCCTTAGGGACCGACTAACCCTGCGTCGATTAACGTTGCGCAGGAAACCTTGGTCTTTCGGCGTGGGTGTTTTTCACACCCATTGTCGTTACTCATGTCAGCATTCGCACTTCTGATACCTCCAGCAAGCTTCTCAACTCACCTTCACAGGCTTACAGAACGCTCCTCTACCGCATCACCTAAGTGATACCCGTAGCTTCGGTGTATGGTTTGAGCCCCGTTACATCTTCCGCGCAGGCCGACTCGACTAGTGAGCTATTACGCTTTCTTTAAAGGGTGGCTGCTTCTAAGCCAACCTCCTAGCTGTCTAAGCCTTCCCACATCGTTTCCCACTTAACCATAACTTTGGGACCTTAGCTGACGGTCTGGGTTGTTTCCCTTTTCACGACGGACGTTAGCACCCGCCGTGTGTCTCCCATGCTCGGCACTTGTAGGTATTCGGAGTTTGCATCGGTTTGGTAAGTCGGGATGACCCCCTAGCCGAAACAGTGCTCTACCCCCTACAGTGATACATGAGGCGCTACCTAAATAGCTTTCGAGGAGAACCAGCTATCTCCGAGCTTGATTAGCCTTTCACTCCGATCCACAGGTCATCCGCTAACTTTTCAACGGTAGTCGGTTCGGTCCTCCAGTTAGTGTTACCCAACCTTCAACCTGCCCATGGATAGATCGCCCGGTTTCGGGTCTATTCCCAGCGACTAGACGCCCTATTAAGACTCGCTTTCGCTACGCCTCCCCTATTCGGTTAAGCTCGCCACTGAAAATAAGTCGCTGACCCATTATACAAAAGGTACGCAGTCACCCAACAAAGTGGGCTCCCACTGCTTGTACGCATACGGTTTCAGGATCTATTTCACTCCCCTCTCCGGGGTTCTTTTCGCCTTTCCCTCACGGTACTAGTTCACTATCGGTCAGTCAGTAGTATTTAGCCTTGGAGGATGGTCCCCCCATATTCAGACAAAGTTTCTCGTGCTCCGTCCTACTCGATTTCATGACTAAGAGATTTTCGCGTACAGGGCTATCACCCACTATGGCCGCACTTTCCAGAGCGTTCCGCTAATCTCAAAGCCACTTAAGGGCTAGTCCCCGTTCGCTCGCCACTACTAAGGGAATCTCGGTTGATTTCTTTTCCTCAGGGTACTTAGATGTTTCAGTTCCCCTGGTTCGCCCCTTACACCTATGTATTCAGTGTAAGGTAACCATCTTATGATGGCTGGGTTCCCCCATTCAGACATCTCCGGATCAAAGTCTGTTTGCCGACTCCCCGAAGCTTTTCGCAGGCTACCACGTCTTTCATCGCCTCTGACTGCCAAGGCATCCACCGTATGCGCTTCTTCACTTGACCATATAACCCCAAGCAATCTGGTTATACTGTGAAGACAACATTCGCCGAAAATTCGATAATACTCAATTACGAGTAACTCACAAATTTTACCTTAGCCTGATCCGTTACCAGTGAAAGTAACGCTCAGTCTATCTTTCTATCACATACCCAAATTTTTAAAGAACGGTTCTGAAAAAGATCAGAGCTAATTATTCGATTCGAATAGTTAGCTCTGCACTTTTACAAACGCATGAATCAAGCAATTCGTGTGGGAACTTATGGAGCAGCTGATGTCGTCGATTAAGGAGGTGATCCAGCCGCAGGTTCCCCTACGGCTACCTTGTTACGACTTCACCCCAGTCATGAATCACACCGTGGTAACCGTCCTCCCGAAGGTTAGACTAGCTACTTCTGGTGCAACCCACTCCCATGGTGTGACGGGCGGTGTGTACAAGGCCCGGGAACGTATTCACCGCGACATTCTGATTCGCGATTACTAGCGATTCCGACTTCACGCAGTCGAGTTGCAGACTGCGATCCGGACTACGATCGGTTTTGTGGGATTAGCTCCACCTCGCGGCTTGGCAACCCTCTGTACCGACCATTGTAGCACGTGTGTAGCCCAGGCCGTAAGGGCCATGATGACTTGACGTCATCCCCACCTTCCTCCGGTTTGTCACCGGCAGTCTCCTTAGAGTGCCCACCATTACGTGCTGGTAACTAAGGACAAGGGTTGCGCTCGTTACGGGACTTAACCCAACATCTCACGACACGAGCTGACGACAGCCATGCAGCACCTGTCTCAATGTTCCCGAAGGCACCAATCTATCTCTAGAAAGTTCATTGGATGTCAAGGCCTGGTAAGGTTCTTCGCGTTGCTTCGAATTAAACCACATGCTCCACCGCTTGTGCGGGCCCCCGTCAATTCATTTGAGTTTTAACCTTGCGGCCGTACTCCCCAGGCGGTCAACTTAATGCGTTAGCTGCGCCACTAAGAGCTCAAGGCTCCCAACGGCTAGTTGACATCGTTTACGGCGTGGACTACCAGGGTATCTAATCCTGTTTGCTCCCCACGCTTTCGCACCTCAGTGTCAGTATTGGTCCAGGTGGTCGCCTTCGCCACTGGTGTTCCTTCCTATATCTACGCATTTCACCGCTACACAGGAAATTCCACCACCCTCTACCATACTCTAGTCAGTCAGTTTTGAATGCAGTTCCCAGGTTGAGCCCGGGGATTTCACATCCAACTTAACAAACCACCTACGCGCGCTTTACGCCCAGTAATTCCGATTAACGCTTGCACCCTCTGTATTACCGCGGCTGCTGGCACAGAGTTAGCCGGTGCTTATTCTGTCGGTAACGTCAAAACAATCACGTATTAGGTAACTGCCCTTCCTCCCAACTTAAAGTGCTTTACAATCCGAAGACCTTCTTCACACACGCGGCATGGCTGGATCAGGCTTTCGCCCATTGTCCAATATTCCCCACTGCTGCCTCCCGTAGGAGTCTGGACCGTGTCTCAGTTCCAGTGTGACTGATCATCCTCTCAGACCAGTTACGGATCGTAGCCTTGGTGAGCCATTACCTCACCAACTAGCTAATCCGACCTAGGCTCATCTGATAGCGCAAGGCCCGAAGGTCCCCTGCTTTCTCCCGTAGGACGTATGCGGTATTAGCGTCCGTTTCCGAACGTTATCCCCCACTACCAGGCAGATTCCTAGGCATTACTCACCCGTCCGCCGCTCTCAAGAGAAGCAAGCTTCTCTCTACCGCTCGACTTGCATGTGTTAGGCCTGCCGCCAGCGTTCAATCTGAGCCATGATCAAACTCTTCAGTTCAAACATCTTTGGGTTTTTAAGAAACCCTAAACTTGGCTCAGCAATCGTTGGTTACATCTTTGATTTCTCGCGGAGTAACTTGTGATGCTGATAATCTTGTTGACTATCAGTCTGACTCCACAAGCACCCACACGAATTGCTTGATTCAGTTGTTAAAGAGCGGTTGGTTAAGATCTTTCGTCTAAACCCAGGCGTGCTTTCCAAAGCAGCACCTCAGCTAACACACTTAAATCATAAGATTTTTTCAATAAAATCAGAGATTTATGTAGCAACTTTCTTCAAGTTGCTTGTCAGCGGGAGGCGAATAATACAGTATTAAAATACTTGGTCAACCCCCATCTAAAATTATTTTCCACATACTAAAAAAGCTTGGTTTGTCATTATGAAATTTCCAAAGGTCTGTACAAAGGATCAGGGCGGAGGAGAGCACATACCACATCATCGCCATGCCGTTATAAAGCAGCCATATCACCCGGTCTGACTGATGTTCACGGTGAATCGCCCCGAATTCTCTAGAACCCTCGTAACCTCACTGAAAAAAAAACTCTACGATTCGCCGTAATGACGGCAGGATTATTATCCTCTGGCTGACGTAGCTCTACGCTTTAAAACATCAGCCGCCGACGCTCAATGCCCTAAGAACCGCTGGAGGTACGCGCTGGCTTAGGGAACCTCGCCATAAACTCCTGCAACACTCGTACTCTGGCAAACCACTCTTGAAACACGCCACTCGCCTGTCAGCTGACTCCCGCTACCGACTCACGACACAGGGGGAAAACCACTTTTATTGACGCGAAAAAAAGCCCGCTTTCAGCGGGCTCTCCTTCGAATGGTCAGCTAATCATTGGGGCTTAGCCGAACCATCTATTTGTTAATGTCACCATTTAATCTGTGAACCTACACCTGATCAGAAGTCCAGGTTGGACACCGCCAAGGCATTGCTCTCGATGAAGTCACGACGAGGCTCGACCGCATCACCCATCAGGGTGTTGAAGATCTGGTCTGCGCCAATGGCGTCTTCGATGGTCACACGCAGCATGCGACGCTGGGCTGGGTCCATAGTGGTTTCCCACAGCTGATCCGGGTTCATCTCGCCCAGACCTTTGTATCGCTGGATGGTGTGGCGCTTGGTGCTTTCTGCCATCAGCCAATCAAGGGCTTCTTTGAATTCCTTGACCTGCTTCTTGCGCTCGCCACGCTGAATGTAAGCACCGTCGTCCAGCAGGGTGCTCAATTGCGCGCCGAGGGTAACGACGGTTTTGTAGTCGTTACTGCCGAAGAAGTCGCGGTTGAACGTGACGTAGTTCGACAGGCCATGGGAGATCAATTCAACCTCCGGCAGCCACACGTTACGCTCACGGTCTTCACGCAGGCTGGCTTTGTACACTAGGCCGGACTTCTCAGAAGTGCGCAGGCGAACTTCATATTGAGCCAGCCAATTCTGCATGTGAGCGTGATCGCCCAACTGCTCCAGGCTTACCGATGGCAGGTAGATGAAGTGCTCGGTCAGCTCCTGAGGGTACAGGCGCGACAAACGCTTGAGAGTCTTCATCACCATGCGGAAGTCGTTAACCAGACGCTCCAGCGCCTCACCGGAGATACCCGGTGCTTCGTCGTTCAAGTGCAGGCTGGCATCTTCCAGGGCCGACTGCGTCATGTACTCTTCCATGGCGTCGTCGTCTTTGATGTATTGCTCTTGCTTGCCCTTTTTCACTTTGTACAACGGCGGCTGAGCGATGTAGATGTAGCCACGCTCGATCAGTTCCGGCAACTGACGGAAGAAGAAGGTCAGCAGCAGCGTACGGATGTGCGAACCGTCGACGTCAGCATCGGTCATGATGATGATGTTGTGATAGCGCAGCTTGTCGATGTTGTACTCGTCACGGCCGATACCGCAGCCCAACGCCGTGATCAAGGTGCCGACTTCCTGAGAGGAAATCATCTTGTCGAAGCGAGCCTTCTCGACGTTGAGGATCTTACCCTTCAACGGCAGGATGGCCTGGGTGCGACGGTTACGACCCTGCTTGGCGGAACCGCCAGCAGAGTCACCTTCCACTAGGTACAGTTCGGAGAGGGCAGGGTCCTTCTCCTGGCAGTCAGCCAGTTTGCCCGGTAGGCCGGCAATATCCAGCGCGCCTTTACGGCGGGTCATCTCACGGGCTTTACGCGCCGCTTCACGGGCACGTGCAGCGTCGATCATCTTGCCGACAACCAGCTTGGCTTCGTTCGGGTTCTCCAGCAGGAAGTCGGAGAAGTATTTACCCATCTCCTGTTCCACTGCGGTCTTCACTTCGGAAGACACCAGCTTGTCTTTGGTCTGGGAGCTGAACTTAGGATCAGGTACTTTTACCGAGATAATCGCGGTCAGGCCTTCACGTGCGTCGTCACCGGTGGTGGCGACTTTGTGCTTCTTGGCCAAGCCTTCGGCTTCGATGTAGGTGTTCAGGTTACGCGTCAGTGCGGAACGGAAACCCACCAAGTGAGTACCGCCATCGCGCTGTGGAATGTTGTTGGTGAAGCACAACAGGTTCTCGTTGAAGCTGTCGTTCCACTGCAGGGCGATTTCCACGCCGATGCCGTCTTCACGCTGAATGTTGAAGTGGAACACCTGGTTGACCGCAGTCTTGTTGGTGTTCAGGTATTCAACGAACGCACGCAGACCGCCTTCGTACTTGAACAACTCTTCCTTGCCGCTGCGCTCGTCCTTGAGGACGATGCCAACACCGGAGTTCAGGAAGGACAGTTCACGAATCCGCTTGGCCAGGATGTCCCAGCTGAAGTGGATATTCTTGAAGGTTTCGTCGGAGGGACGGAAGTGAATCTGGGTACCGGTCGTTTCGCTTTCGCCGACGATTTTCATCGGTTCTTGCGGAACGCCGTGAACGTAAGTTTGCTCCCAGATCTTGCCACTGCGACGCACGGTCAGCACCAACAGTTCGGAGAGGGCGTTCACCACCGACACACCTACACCGTGCAAACCGCCGGAGACTTTATAGGAGTTGTCGTCGAACTTACCGCCGGCGTGGAGCACGGTCATGATGACCTCTGCCGCCGAAACGCCTTCTTCTTTGTGCACATCTACCGGAATACCGCGACCGTTGTCGCGCACGGTGATGGACTCATCCGGGTGGATGATAATACTGATGTCGTCGCAGTGACCGGCCAGAGCTTCGTCGATGGAGTTGTCGACCACCTCGAACACCATGTGGTGCAGACCGCTACCATCATCGGTGTCGCCAATGTACATACCGGGACGTTTGCGTACGGCATCCAAACCTTTCAGCACTTTAATGCTGGTCGAGTCGTACGTGTTTTCTTCGCTCATGCCTTCACTCCCGATGGTCGTGGGTCTGGGTGATACGGCCTTGTTCCACGTGGAACAAGGCGACTGGCGTTTCCGTCTGCCAGCCTTCCCTCAATAATTCGTGGTCTACACAGGTGATAAACACCTGGCAGCGTAAGTCTTCCAACAAGCGGCACAACGCCCGTCGATGTTGCTCGTCGAGTTCAGACGGCAAGTCATCCACCAGATAAATACACTGACCGCGTCGGGCTTGGCTAACCAAATGCCCTTGGGCAATACGCAGTGCGCACACCACCAACTTCTGCTGGCCACGGGACAAGATATCCGCGGCATTGTGTGCGCCTAATCTAAGGCGCAAATCAGCCCGTTGGGGGCCTGCCTGTGTATGGCCAATTTGCTGATCCCGTTGCAAGGACGTGGCGAGCACTGCGCTCAGGTCACGCTCTTTATCCCAACCACGGTAGTAGCTCAGCGTCAGCCCCTCGAGATCCAACAACTCACTCAAGGTCTGCTCAAAGACTGGTTTCAAGGCTTTGATATAGGCGCGGCGGTATTCATCTATTTCATCGCTGGCCAGGCACAGTTCCCGGTCCCAGGCTGCTTGTGAAGCGGCGTCAAGTGTACCATGCCGCAGCCATGAGTTCCGCTGCCGCAGGGCCTTCTGCAGGCGCTGCCAAGTGGCCATGAACCGCGGTTCCACGTGGAACACTCCCCAATCGAGGAATTGCCTGCGGATTTTTGGTGCACCTTCCAACAGGCGGAAGCTGTCGGGGTTGATCAGTTGCAATGGCAGAATTTCCGCCAGTTGCGCTGCACTGCGGGCATTTTGCCCGTCAATGCGAATTTGAAACTCCCCACCGCGATCGCGAGATATCCCCAGGCTGCTATGGCCGCCTTCAGCCAATTCGACTTGGCCAAACACTGTGCACGCCAATTGCTCGTACTGAATCACCGGCAACAGACGGGCGCTGCGAAAGGAACGGGCGAGCCCAAGCAAATGAATGGCTTCCAGCACGCTGGTTTTGCCACTACCGTTGGCGCCGTGGAGGATATTGATGCGGGGGGAAGGGGAGAAGGTCACCGGGTGCAAATTGCGCACCGCGGTGACCGAGACGCGACTGAGGGACATCTAGCTTCTGCTGAACATGATTACAGACGCATCGGCATAACAACGTAAGCCGAGTCGTCGTTATCGGATTCTTGCACCAGGGCGCTGCTGTTGGAGTCCGACAGAATCAGACGAACCTGTTCGGTGGTCATTACACCCAGTACGTCCAACAGGTAGCTCACGTTGAAGCCGATCTCCAGCGAGCCGCCGTTGTAGTCAACGCCCACTTCTTCTTCCGCTTCTTCCTGCTCCGGGTTATTCGCCTGGATTTTCAGCTGACCGTTGGCCAGTTGCAGACGGATACCACGGTACTTTTCGTTCGACAGAATCGCGGTACGGCTGAACGCTTCACGCAGGGCCTGACGATCACCGATCACCAGTTTGTCGCCGCCTTTAGGCAGTACGCGCTCGTAATCCGGGAACTTGCCGTCGACCAATTTGGAAGTGAACGTGAATTCACTGGTGGTGGCGCGAATGTGGTGCTGGCCCAAAACGATACTGACGTTACCATCCGGCTCGGTAAGCAGACGCGCCAATTCGAGGATACCTTTGCGCGGGACGATCACTTGGTGCCGATCCGGCTGACCAATATCGGCACGCATTGAGCACATCGCCAAACGGTGTCCGTCGGTGGCCACGGCGCGGATAATGCCTTCCGAGACTTCCAGCAACATACCGTTGAGGTAGTAGCGAACGTCCTGTTGAGCCATGGCGAAGCTGGTGCGCTCGATCAAACGGCGCAGTTTGCTTTGCTCCAGGCTGCAGGTCAGCGAGCCAGGGCCTTCCTCGACAGTCGGGAAGTCATTGGCTGGCAACGTGGACAGCGTAAAACGGCTGCGACCGGCCTTGACCACCAACTTCTGCTCATCGACCTTGATGTCGATAAGCGCTTCATTAGGCAAGCTTTTGCAGATGTCCATCAGCTTGCGCGCCGGCACAGTGATTTCGCCCGGTTCAGCAGGCTCTTCCAGCTGCACACGACCGACCAGCTCGACTTCCAAGTCGGTACCGGTCAAGGACAGTTGCTGGCCTTCGACAACCAGCAATACGTTGGAGAGCACCGGCAAGGTCTGTCGGCGCTCGACGACGCCTGCGACCAGTTGCAGGGGTTTCAACAGGGCTTCGCGTTGAATGGTGAAATGCATGGTCTAGTCCCTTGCCTTAATAAGCTGCGCTGGTGTCATCAAGTAGTCAGTGTACGCAGCAGGTTCTTGTAGTCCTCGCGAATATCCGCGTCGGATTCCTTAAGTTCGTTGATCTTGCGGCACGCGTGCAAGACCGTGGTGTGGTCGCGACCGCCAAACACATCACCGATTTCCGGCAGGCTGTGGTTGGTCAGCTCTTTGGAGAGCGCCATCGCTACCTGACGTGGACGTGCCACCGAACGCGAGCGGCGCTTGGACAGCAGGTCGGAAATCTTGATCTTGTAGTACTCAGCCACGGTGCGCTGGATGTTATCCACACTCACCAGCTTATCTTGCAGCGCCAGCAGGTCTTTCAGGGATTCACGAATCAACTCGATGGTGATGTCGCGGCCCATGAAGTGCGAGTGAGCGATGACGCGCTTGAGCGCGCCTTCCAACTCACGCACGTTGGAGCGAATGCGTTGGGCAATGAAGAAAGCAGCGTCATGCGGCAAATCGACTTTCGCCTGGTCGGCCTTCTTCATCAGGATCGCGACGCGGGTTTCCAGTTCCGGCGGCTCTACCGCAACGGTCAGGCCCCAGCCAAAACGCGACTTCAAGCGTTCTTCCAGGCCTTCGATTTCCTTCGGGTAACGGTCGCTGGTCAAGATGACCTGTTGGCCGCCTTCGAGCAGGGCGTTGAAGGTGTGGAAAAACTCTTCCTGAGAACGTTCCTTGCGAGCGAAAAATTGAATGTCATCGATCAGCAAGGCATCAACGGAGCGGTAGAACCGCTTGAACTCGTTGATTGCGTTGAGCTGCAAGGCCTTGACCATGTCAGCAACGAAGCGCTCCGAGTGCAGGTACACGACCTTGGCATTCGGGTTCTTCTTTAATAGGTGGTTACCCACAGCGTGCATCAAGTGAGTTTTACCCAAACCGACACCGCCATAAAGGAAGAGCGGGTTGTAACCGTGCTTGGGGTTGTCGGCGACCTGCCAGGCAGCCGCGCGGGCCAACTGGTTGGATTTACCTTCGACAAAGTTTTCAAAGGTGAACGTGCGGTTCAAGTAGCTGGTGTGCTTGAGCGCGCCTTCTACCTGGACGGTGCGCTGTTCGGCACGAACTGGTGCCTGTTGAGAGCTGGCGCCGGCCATGGGGTCAAAGCTGTCGCGGGACGGCTCTTCATTTATAGGCGCGTTTTTCTGTGCCGAGGATTTCGAAGGCGTCTGGGCAATTTGCGCAGGCGAGTTATTAACAGGTACCGCTGCGGCCTGAGCCTGCGAGGCGCTCGCCGCCAACGGTGCATTCGGCGCTGCACGAGGTGCAGAGCTACGTTTGCTGCCTATTAATAAAGAAAGCACAGGCGCAAGGCCGTTGCCGTGTTCATCGAGCAATTCGAGAACGCGGCTCAGGTACTTCTCATTAACCCAATCGAGAACAAAACGATTCGGCGCGTAGACACGCAACTCGTCGCCTTCGGCTTCGACCTGTAGCGGACGGATCCAGGTGTTGAATTGCTGGGCAGGCAGCTCTTCGCGCAAAAGCTCCACGCACTGCTGCCAAAGTTCCACTGACACGGATATCCCCTAAGTTGAAAGCCGGTGAGGCAAAAACAGCCGCCATTGTAGCGGCCAGCCGTCCACTTATCCACATGTAGGTTGCGCACAGGGCACCCAAAATCAATGCGTTAACCGTAAAAAAGGCGACCAATGGTCTGTGCATAAGCTCTGTGGATA
This sequence comes from Pseudomonas sp. ArH3a, assembly GCF_022648765.1. Classification (NCBI taxonomy): domain Bacteria; kingdom Pseudomonadati; phylum Pseudomonadota; class Gammaproteobacteria; order Pseudomonadales; family Pseudomonadaceae; genus Pseudomonas; species Pseudomonas sp. ArH3a. Next base: position 253,967 of record NZ_CP080330.1, on the reverse strand, counting down.
AGCGCCCCTAAGCTCGTTGTACAAGTGGGGTCGAAAGTCTGTGGGTAACTGGCCTGTGGATAACAAGCCATTCCACCCACAGCTTATCCGATAGCGCAGCACAGGCTAAGCACCGTTTCCCCGCCTAGTTGTCATCCTCTGTACATCACGCAGAATATGGGCTCAAGGCAGTTATCCACAGATAATCGCCTCCCTAGCTTTTATAAGCTTTACAGAAAAGCTTTAAATAACTTCCTTCTTTATTTTTATATCTATGGCATTGCTCATGAACGGCCAGCGAACAGAAAAGGCCGGAATGCCTGCGAAGAACTAATTAAAGGAAAAGCTGGTTGGAAATTGACCTAGAGGCTTGCTTTCTCTAGAATCGCCGGTCTCTTAAAACGGGGGCCATTCCGGCCCGTTGTGGACGAACCAGGTAACAACGCCATGAAACGTACTTTCCAACCAAGCACCATCAAACGCGCCCGTACTCACGGCTTCCGTGCTCGCATGGCTACCAAGAACGGCCGTGCTGTCCTGTCGCGTCGCCGCGCCAAAGGTCGTGCGCGTCTGGCAGTTTGATAATCCGGTACTGGTGGTGAGTCAGGACTTCAGTCGGGAAAAGCGTCTGCTAACCCCCCGGCATTTCAAGGCAGTCTTTGACTCCCCCACCGGCAAGGTTCCGGGGAAAAATCTCCTGCTCCTTGCGCGTAACAACGATCTGGATCACCCCCGTCTCGGGTTGGTGATCGGCAAGAAGAGCGTAAAGCTCTCCGTTGAGCGCAATCGCCTCAAGCGTCTGATGCGCGAATCGTTTCGCCTCCACCAGGAAACTCTGATTGGTTGGGATATTGTTATCGTCGCGCGCAAAGGCTTGGGGGACGTAGAAAACCCCGAATTGATTCAGCATTTCGGCAAGCTCTGGAAACGTTTGGCGCGTACCAACAAGCCAGCACCAGCAGTCAGCACCGAAACTGTAGGGGTAGACAGCACCAATGCGTAAACTGGCCCTCGTTCCGATCCAGTTTTACCGCTATGCCATTAGTCCTCTGATGGCTGACCACTGTCGTTTCTACCCCAGTTGTTCCTGCTACGCGTTAGAGGCCATAGAAAATCATGGTCTTCTGCGCGGTGGCTGGCTGGCCTTTCGTCGTTTAGGCCGCTGTCATCCGTGGAATCCCGGTGGTTATGACCCGGTTCCGCCTATCCCTACCTCCCGTTCTTCTTCGATGGCCGAGTAATCATGGATATTAAACGCACGATCCTGATCGTCGCCCTGGCAATCGTGTCCTACGTCATGGTTCTTAAGTGGAACCAGGACTACGGCCAAGCTGCCCTGCCGACTCAGAATGTTGCTACCAATCAGGCTGCGCCGGCTATTCCGGACACCCCGCTGGGTAACAATGCGTCCGCGAGTGCCGATGTTCCCAGCGCGAATGGCGAGACAAGCGCCCCTCTAGAAACGCCAGTGGTCACCAACAAAGACCTCATCCACGTGAAAACGGATGTGCTCGACCTGGCTATCGACCCACAAGGTGGTGATATCGCGCAGTTGAAACTGCCGCTGTATCCACGTCGTCAAGACCATCCAGATGTACCGTTCCAACTGTTCGACAACGGTGGTGAACGTACTTATCTGGCACAAAGTGGCCTGACCGGCACTGACGGTCCGGATGCTCGTGCTACCGGTCGTCCGGTTTATTCGACCGAACAGAAGACTTATCAACTGGCTGATGGCCAGAACCAGCTGAATGTTGACCTGAAATTCAGTCAGGACGGCGTCAACTACATCAAACGTTTCAGCTTCACCCGTGGTTTGTACGATTTGAAGGTCACTTACCTGATCGACAACGAAAGCGCCAAACCGTGGACGGGCAACCTGTTTGCCCAGCTCAAGCGTGACAACAGTGCCGATCCTTCTTCCAGCACCGCCACCGGCACCGCGACTTACCTGGGCGCAGCCCTGTGGACAAGTGGCGAGCCGTACAAAAAAGTGTCGATGAAAGATATCGACAAGGGCTCGCTGAAAGAGACTGTACAAGGCGGCTGGGTTGCCTGGTTGCAACACTACTTCGTGACCGCATGGATCCCGAACAAGGGTGAAGCCAACCTGGTTCAAACCCGCAAAGACAGCCAAGGCAACTACATCATTGGTTTTACTGGCCCGGCGTTGACCGTCGCGCCAGGTGCCAAGGCTGAAACCAGCGCCACGCTGTATGCCGGCCCGAAAAGCCAGGCTGTACTGAAAGAGTTGTCCCCAGGCCTCGAACTGACTGTGGATTACGGCATTCTGTGGTTCATTGCCCAGCCGATCTTCTGGCTGCTGCAACATATCCACAGCATCGTCGGTAACTGGGGTTTCTCGATCATCTTCCTGACCATGCTGATCAAAGGGATCTTCTTCCCTCTGTCGGCAGCCAGCTACAAGTCGATGGCGCGCATGCGTGCTGTGGCGCCGAAACTGGCCGCTCTGAAAGAGCAACATGGTGATGACCGGCAGAAAATGTCGCAGGCCATGATGGAGCTGTACAAGAAAGAGAAGATCAACCCGCTGGGTGGATGCTTGCCGATTCTGGTACAGATGCCCGTGTTCCTGTCGCTGTACTGGGTTCTCCTGGAAAGCGTGGAAATGCGCCAGGCTCCGTTCATGCTGTGGATAACTGACCTGTCGATCAAAGACCCGTTCTTTATCCTGCCGATCATCATGGGCGCGACCATGTTCATCCAGCAGCGCTTGAACCCGACTCCGCCGGATCCGATGCAGGCCAAGGTAATGAAAATGATGCCAATCATCTTCACCTTCTTCTTCCTGTGGTTCCCAGCCGGTCTGGTGCTGTACTGGGTGGTCAACAACGTGTTGTCGATCTCTCAACAGTGGTATATCACGCGTAAAATCGAAGCGGCTACCAAAGCTGCGGCGTAGTTTACTCTGTGGATAACCACTCAAAACGCCCCCTAGTGGGGCGTTTTGCTTTCCGTCACTTTTATTCTGGAACCTGCTGATGAGCGCTCCTCGTGAAACCATCGCTGCTGTCGCTACCGCTCAAGGTCGCGGCGGTGTAGGTATCGTTCGAATTTCCGGGCCGCTGGCCAGCGTGGCAGCCCAGGCCATCAGCGGCCGCGAGTTGAAACCCCGATACGCGCATTACGGCCCCTTTCTGGATGCCGATGAAACGGTGTTGGATGAAGGCTTGGCGCTGTATTTTCCAGGCCCCAACTCGTTCACCGGTGAAGATGTGCTGGAACTTCAGGGCCACGGCGGCCCGGTTGTGCTGGATATGTTGCTGCAGCGCTGCCTGCAGTTGGGTTGCCGCTTGGCGCGTCCGGGAGAATTCAGTGAGCGTGCATTCCTGAATGACAAACTCGACCTGGCTCAGGCTGAAGCCATTGCCGACTTGATCGAAGCGAGTTCTGCACAGGCAGCCCGCAACGCTTTGCGCTCATTGCAGGGCGCCTTTTCATTGCGTGTGCATAACCTGACCGAGCAATTGATCAGCTTGCGTATCTACGTCGAGGCCGCGATTGATTTTCCGGAGGAAGAAATCGACTTCCTCGCCGATGGGCATGTGCTGGCGATGCTGGATAAAGTCCGTGATGAGTTATCCACAGTGCTGCGCGAAGCCGGGCAGGGCGCCCTGCTGCGTGACGGTATGACGGTGGTGATTGCCGGCCGACCGAATGCCGGCAAGTCGAGCCTACTGAATGCCCTGGCAGGTCGCGAGGCGGCCATCGTTACCGAGATTGCGGGCACCACCCGGGATATTCTGCGTGAACATATCCACATCGACGGCATGCCGCTGCACGTGGTCGACACTGCCGGTTTGCGCGACACCGATGACCAGGTGGAAAAGATCGGGGTAGAACGCGCCCTCAAGGCCATTGGCGAAGCAGATCGGGTGCTGCTGGTGGTGGATGCCACGGCGCCAGAGGCTGTGGATCCTTTTGCCTTGTGGCCGGAATTCCTCGAGCAGCGGCCGGACCCGGCCAACGTGACGTTGATCCGTAACAAGGCCGACCTGACGGGTGAAGCCATCGCCATGGAAACCAGCGAGGATGGCCACGTCACCATCAGCCTGAGTGCAAAGTCGGCCGGCGATGGTCTGGAATTGCTGCGCGACCACCTCAAGGCTTGCATGGGCTATGAGCAAACCTCGGAAAGCAGCTTCAGTGCACGCCGCAGGCACCTGGAGGCGCTACGCCATGCCAGCGCGGCGTTGGAGCACGGTCGGGCACAGCTGACCTTGGCGGGGGCAGGGGAGCTGCTGGCTGAGGATTTACGTCAGGCGCAGCAGCTGTTGGGTGAGATCACTGGCGCATTCAGCTCAGATGATTTGCTGGGGCGGATCTTTTCCAGCTTCTGTATCGGTAAGTAACCCTTCGTTGTCCACAGACAGGCCATTCGCGCCTGTCTGTTTCGCCCGCTCGAGGGCATTCCATTGCATCTTCTGATTCACCACCCAGGTTGTGGCGGTTTTTGCGTGGGCGTTATTTGGTCGCGTGAGCACTTTTCTGTGGATTAAGCCCTGTGAATAACCGCCCCTGTGCCCAGTTGATAACAGGGCTTGAAACCTGAGTAAAAACCCCCTTGTGGATAACCACCTGTTTAATCCACAGGCTTAAAGCACTTATCCAAGGGCCTTATTGGCACATGACCACAGACTTTTGAATCGCTGTACACAACGTAAATAAAGGGCTGTAGAGATCTATCCACAGAAAGTAGGCTCAGTAGAAATAAACATAAAAACAAAGAGCTTATAAAGTTCTCTCTTTTAATTTCTATTGTCTGTGATTCATCCACAGCTGGTTAAATTTTGTGCAAAGGGTTCTTTAGGAAGGGCTAAGTCCCTATACTTGCGGCCATTGCTCTAAAACCAGCTCAACCAATCAATTCCTAATTACCTACATAAGCAGGCACGAGGTGCGTGGTGGATTTCCCTTCCCGTTTTGAAGTGATCGTCATCGGCGGCGGTCATGCCGGTACCGAGGCAGCACTGGCCTCAGCACGCATGGGCGTCAAAACCCTGTTGCTGACGCACAACGTGGAAACCCTCGGTGCCATGAGTTGCAACCCCGCCATTGGCGGGATCGGCAAAAGCCACCTGGTCAAGGAAATCGATGCCCTGGGCGGCGTCATGGCCACGGCTACCGACAAAGGTGGTATTCAATTTCGCGTGCTCAACAGCCGCAAAGGCCCGGCCGTACGGGCTACTCGGGCACAGGCAGACCGCATCCTTTACAAGGCCGCGGTACGTGAAACCCTGGAAAACCAGCCGAACCTGTGGATATTTCAGCAAGCAGCGGATGACCTGATCGTCGAACAGGATCAGGTACGCGGTGTAGTCACCCAAATGGGCCTGCGTTTTCTCGCAGAATCCGTGGTGTTGACCACCGGTACGTTCCTCGGCGGACTTATCCACATCGGTATGCAGAACTATTCCGGTGGCCGCGCTGGTGATCCGCCGTCGATTGCCCTGGCAAAACGCCTGCGTGAATTGCCGCTGCGCGTCGGCCGCCTGAAAACCGGGACCCCGCCGCGTATCGACGGGCGTTCTGTGGATTTCTCGGTGATGACCGAACAAGCCGGCGATACACCGATCCCGGTGATGTCGTTCATGGGTTCCAAAGAGCAGCACCCCAAACAGGTGAGCTGCTGGATTACCCACACCAACGCCCGAACCCACGAAATCATTGCCGCGAACCTCGACCGTTCGCCGATGTATTCCGGGGTGATCGAAGGCATTGGCCCGCGTTACTGCCCATCGATTGAAGACAAGATCCACCGCTTTGCCGACAAGGAAAGCCACCAGGTCTTCATCGAACCCGAAGGCTTGACCACTCACGAGCTGTACCCGAACGGAATTTCCACGTCCCTGCCGTTCGACGTGCAAATCCAGATCGTGCAGTCGATTCGCGGTATGGAAAACGCGCACATCGTTCGCCCTGGCTACGCCATCGAGTACGACTACTTCGACCCGCGTGACCTCAAGTACAGCCTGGAAACCAAAGTGATCGGCGGCCTGTTCTTCGCTGGGCAAATCAACGGCACCACCGGTTACGAAGAAGCCGGCGCCCAAGGTTTGCTGGCCGGGACCAACGCGGCACTGCGTGCACAGGGCAAAGACAGCTGGTGCCCGCGTCGCGATGAGGCGTACATCGGCGTGTTGGTTGACGACCTGATTACCCTGGGCACCCAGGAACCGTACCGGATGTTCACCTCCCGGGCGGAATATCGCCTGATCCTGCGTGAAGACAACGCCGACCTACGCCTGACCGAAAAAGGTCGCGAGTTGGGCTTGGTCGATGACGCACGCTGGGCCGCTTTCTGCAAAAAACGCGAAAGCATCACGCTGGAAGAGCAGCGCCTGAAAAGTACCTGGGTTCGCCCGGGCACCGAGCAGGGCGACGCGATTGCCGAAAAATTCGGCACGCCGCTGACCCACGAATACAACTTGCTAAACCTGCTGTCCCGTCCGGAAATCGACTACGCTGGTTTGGTCGAAGTGACTGGCCACGGCGCAGAAGACCCACAGGTCGCCGAGCAAGTTGAAATCAAGACCAAATACGCCGGTTACATTGACCGCCAACAGGATGAGATCGCTCGCCTGCGCGCCAGTGAAGACACCAAGCTGCCTGTGGATATCGACTACACCGGGATTTCCGGGCTGTCGAAAGAAATCCAAAGCAAGCTGGGGATAACTCGGCCGGAGACACTCGGCCAGGCTTCACGTATTCCCGGCGTCACCCCGGCAGCCATTTCGCTGTTGATGATTCATTTGAAAAAACGCGGCGCGGGCCGTCAGTTGGAGCAAAGCGCTTGAGTTCGTTGGTCACCTCGCAACACGCCGAAGAGTTATCCACAGGTGCACGCCAGTTGGGTGTGCACTTGACCGATGCCCAGCATGAGTTGCTGCTGGGCTACCTGGCCCTGTTGATCAAATGGAACAAGGCTTACAACCTGACGGCGGTGCGCGACCCGAACGAAATGGTCTCGCGTCATTTGCTCGACAGCCTGAGCGTGATGCCGTTTATCGAAAACGGCCGCTGGCTGGACGTTGGCAGTGGCGGCGGCATGCCTGGCATCCCGTTGGCCATCCTGTTTCCAGAGTCGCAAGTCACGTGCCTGGACAGCAACGGCAAGAAAACCCGCTTCCTGACCCAGGTCAAACTCGAACTCAAGCTGGATAACCTTCAAATTATCCACAGTCGCGTCGAAGCCTTCACGCCGCAGCAGCCCTTCAACGGAATTGTTTCCCGGGCATTCAGCAGCATGGAGAACTTCAGCAACTGGACCCGCCACTTAGGCGACCGCGACACCCGTTGGCTGGCAATGAAGGGCGTTCATCCAAGCGACGAGCTGTTAGCATTGCCGGCAGACTTCCACCTCGATAGCGAACACGCCTTGGCCGTACCCGGTTGCCAAGGCCAACGCCATCTGCTGATACTGCGCCGCACGGCATGATTGGGAACACAAGCAAGAATGGCTAAGGTATTCGCGATAGCGAACCAGAAAGGTGGCGTGGGCAAAACCACCACCTGCATCAACCTCGCAGCATCCCTGGTCGCGACCAAGCGCCGGGTGCTGTTGATCGATCTCGATCCACAGGGCAACGCCACCATGGGTAGCGGTGTGGATAAACACGGCCTGGAAAACTCGGTCTATGACTTGCTGATTGGCGAGTGCGACCTGGCCCAGGCCATGCACTACTCCGAGCACGGCGGTTATCAACTGCTGCCGGCCAACCGCGATTTGACCGCGGCGGAAGTGGTGCTGCTGGAAATGCAGATGAAAGAAAGCCGTCTGCGCAGCGCCCTGGCGCCGATCCGCGAGAACTACGATTACATTTTGATCGACTGCCCTCCGTCGCTGTCGATGCTCACGTTGAACGCTTTGGTCGCGGCAGATGGGGTGATTATCCCCATGCAGTGCGAGTACTTCGCGCTCGAAGGCTTGAGCGACCTTGTGGATAACATCAAGCGTATCGCTGAGTTGCTCAACCCCAACCTGAAAATCGAAGGCCTGCTGCGGACCATGTACGACCCGCGCCTGAGCCTGATGAACGATGTGTCGGCGCAGCTCAAGGAACACTTTGGCGAACAGCTTTACGACACCGTAATCCCACGCAACATCCGTTTGGCCGAAGCGCCAAGCTATGGCATGCCCGCGCTGGCGTACGACAAATCATCGCGTGGAGCCATTGCCTACCTGGCGCTGGCTGGCGAGATGGTTCGCCGTCAACGCCGTAACTCACGCACCGCTGCAGCCCAGCCAACTTAAGGAACCCCCATGGCCGTCAAGAAACGAGGTCTCGGACGTGGACTGGATGCACTGCTGAGTGGTCCGACTGTCACTTCGCTTGAAGAACAAGCGGTGCAGGCCGACGAGCGCGAGCTGCAACACCTGCCGCTGGACCTGATCCAGCGCGGCAAATACCAGCCACGCCGGGACATGGACCCCCAGGCGCTGGAAGAACTGGCCAATTCGATCAAGGCCCAGGGCGTGATGCAGCCGATCGTGGTCCGCCCGATTGGCGGTGGTCGCTTTGAAATCATCGCCGGTGAACGCCGCTGGCGTGCCAGCCAACAGGCCGGCAAGGACACCATCCCGGCGATGGTGCGCGATGTGCCGGACGAAACCGCCATCGCCATGGCGTTGATCGAGAACATCCAGCGTGAAGACCTCAATCCAATCGAGGAAGCGATCGCCCTGCAGCGTTTGCAGCAGGAATTCAAACTGACTCAGCAGGAAGTCGCGGATGCAGTGGGCAAGTCCCGCGTGACCGTGTCCAACTTGTTGCGCCTGATTGCGCTGCCGGAAGTCATCAAGACCATGCTGTCCCATGGCGACCTGGAAATGGGTCATGCCCGTGCTTTGCTCGGTTTGCCGGAAAATCAACAGGTTGAAGGGGCGCGACACGTTGTCGCACGAGGCCTTACCGTTCGTCAGACTGAGGCTTTAGTTCGCCAATGGCTCAGCGGTAAACCTGCACCGGTCGAAACCGCCAAACCTGATCCGGACATCGCGCGCCTCGAGCAGCGCCTGGCTGAGCGCCTGGGCTCTGCGGTGCAAATTCGCCACGGCAAGAAAGGCAAGGGGCAATTAGTCATCGGATATAACTCACTCGATGAGCTTCAGGGCGTCCTTGCCCACATCCGCTGAAACATTTGCTTATGTAGCGTGTGATCGGAAAACACTACCTGACAGTTGAATAGGGGCAGAACCGCCCCTATACTCTGCGCGCATTTTGTCGGCACAAATTATGCCAAGTTATTGATTCTCGGCAGCCGACCATTGAGGAGCAAGAGTGATGGAAACCCGCACGCCAAACACGTTGCCGTTCCATCGCTTGGCCGTTTTCCCGGTTTTATTGGCTCAATTTGTTATTTTGCTGATCGCCGCATTGGCGCTTTGGTATTGGCATGGAGTCGTAGCCGGATATTCAGGACTCTGCGGAGGCCTGATAGCCTTGCTGCCCAATATGTATTTTGCTCATAGGGCCTTTCGGTTTTCCGGCGCCCGAGCAGCCCAGGCTATAGTCCGGTCTTTTTATGCCGGCGAAGCAGGGAAACTGATTTTGACGGCAGTGCTGTTTGCACTGACCTTTGCAGGTGTGAAGCCATTGGCGCCGCTGGCTGTATTCGGCGTCTTCGTGTTGACCCAACTGGTCAGCTGGTTCGCTCCCCTGCTAATGAAAACAAGACTTTCGAAACCTTAGGGCGTTTGAGGCAACCATGGCAGAAACAACCGCTTCGGGCTATATCCAGCACCACTTGCAGAACCTGACCTTCGGTCAGCTTCCCAACGGCGGCTGGGGCTTCGCCCACTCCGCAGCAGAAGCCAAAGAAATGGGCTTCTGGGCTTTCCACCTGGATACTCTGGGCTGGTCGGTCGCATTGGGTCTGATCTTCGTCCTGATTTTCCGCATGGCGGCAAAGAAGGCGACTTCCGGTCAGCCAGGTGCTTTGCAGAACTTCGTTGAAGTATTGGTCGAATTCGTCGATGGCAGCGTGAAAGACAGCTTCCATGGCCGCAGCCCGGTGATTGCGCCGCTGGCACTGACCATCTTCGTCTGGGTGTTCCTGATGAACGCCGTCGACCTGATCCCGGTGGACTGGATTCCTCAGTTGGCCATGGCGATTTCCGGCGACCCGCACATTCCATTCCGTGCCGTATCGACCACTGACCCGAACGCTACCCTGGGCATGGCCCTGTCGGTGTTCGCGTTGATCATTTTCTACAGCATCAAGATCAAGGGCATCGGCGGTTTCATCGGCGAACTGACCCTGCACCCGTTCGGCAGCAAGAACATCTTTGTTCAAGCCCTGCTGATCCCGGTGAACTTCCTGCTGGAATTCGTGACCCTGATCGCCAAGCCAATTTCCCTGGCCCTGCGACTGTTCGGCAACATGTATGCCGGCGAGCTGGTGTTCATTCTGATCGCTGTGATGTTCGGCAGCGGCCTGCTCTGGCTTAGCGGCCTGGGCATTGTTCTGCAGTGGGCGTGGGCTGTGTTCCACATCCTGATCATCACCCTGCAGGCCTTCATCTTCATGATGCTGACCATCGTCTACCTGTCGATGGCGCACGAAGAGAACCATTAAGACCAGTCTCGACTAGTCTGATGTCCTTCCCGGTAACACGGGAAGGTGGCCCAACAGGGCTATGAAACGATTTGTTTTACCGCTTTAAAATCTAAAAAACCTAAACCATACGACGTAAAAGTCGGGAGGAAAGATGGAAACTGTAGTTGGTCTAACCGCTATCGCTGTTGCACTGTTGATCGGCCTGGGCGCCCTGGGTACTGCCATTGGTTTCGGCCTGCTCGGCGGCAAGTTCCTGGAAGGCGCAGCGCGTCAGCCAGAAATGGTGCCAATGCTGCAAGTTAAAATGTTCATCGTTGCCGGCCTGCTCGACGCCGTGACCATGATCGGTGTTGGTATCGCTCTGTTCTTCACCTTCGCGAACCCCTTCGTTGGTCAACTCGCCGGTTAATCACTCGTTTTTTCGAGTGATTGGTGTGTTGTGCAACGAACGAGCGAGGTATTGGCGTGAACATTAATGCAACCATTATTGGTCAGTCCTTAGCGTTCTTGATTTTTGTCGTTTTCTGCATGAAGTTCGTATGGCCTCCGGTCATCGCAGCTTTGCATGAACGTCAAAAGAAGATCGCGGATGGACTGGACGCTGCCACCCGTGCAGCTCGCGACCTGGAGTTGGCCCAAGAGAAAGCGGGCCATCAACTGCGCGATGCTAAGGCACAGGCAGCTGAAATCATTGAGCAAGCCAAGAAACGCGGTAATCAGATCGTTGAAGAGGCTGTTGAAAAAGCCCGTATCGACGCTGACCGTGTGAAGGTTCAGGCTCAGGCCGAGATCGAGCAGGAACTGAACAGTGTCAAAGATGCGCTGCGTGCCCAACTGGGTGCTCTGGCCGTCGGCGGTGCTGAGAAGATCCTGGGTGCCACAATCGATCAAAACGCGCACGCGGAGCTGGTAAACAAACTGGCTGCTGAAATTTAAGCGAGGGCGATCATGGCAGAATTGACCACGTTGGCCCGACCTTACGCTAAGGCAGCCTTCGAGCACGCCCAGGCCCACCAGCAGCTGGCCTCTTGGTCAGCCATGCTCGGCCTGGCTGCAGCAGTGTCGCAAGACGACACCATGCAGCGCGTGCTCAAGGCCCCGCGACTGACGAGCGCAGACAAGGCCGCCACGTTTATTGACGTGTGCGGCGACAAGTTTGATGTGAAAGTGCAGAACTTCATCCACGTCGTTGCCGAAAACGACCGTCTCCCGCTTTTGCCGGAGATCGCCGCTCTGTTCGACCTGTACAAGGCCGAGCAAGAGAAGTCGGTAGACGTTGAAGTGACCAGTGCTTTCGCATTGAACCAAGAACAGCAAGACAAACTCGCCAAGGTTCTCAGTGCACGACTCGACCGGGAAGTGCGCCTGCAAGTTGCGGAGGATGCCACCCTGATTGGTGGTGTCATCATTCGCGCCGGCGACCTGGTTATCGATGGCTCGATTCGCGGCAAACTCGCGAATCTTGCCGAAGCATTGAAATCTTGAGTTTGAAGGGGCAGCAGAGCAATGCAGCAACTCAATCCTTCCGAAATAAGTGAAATTATCAAGGGCCGCATCGACAAGCTCGATGTGACCTCCCAAGCCCGTAACGAAGGCACTGTCGTCAGCGTATCTGACGGCATCGTGCGGATTCACGGTCTGGCCGACGTAATGTACGGCGAGATGATCGAGTTTCCGGGCGGCGTCTACGGTATGGCTCTCAACCTGGAGCAAGACTCCGTAGGTGCCGTTGTATTGGGCGCGTACACCAGTCTGGCTGAAGGCATGAGCGCCAAGTGCACCGGCCGCATCCTGGAGGTTCCGGTTGGTAAGGAACTGCTGGGCCGCGTAGTCGACGCACTGGGTAACCCAGTTGACGGCAAAGGTCCGCTGAACAACACCGAGACCGATGCGGTCGAGAAAGTTGCTCCAGGCGTGATCTGGCGTAAGTCGGTAGACCAGCCTGTACAGACTGGCTACAAGGCTGTCGATGCCATGATCCCAGTCGGCCGTGGCCAGCGTGAGCTGATCATCGGTGACCGTCAGATCGGTAAAACCGCTCTGGCGATCGACGCGATCATCAACCAGAAGAACAGCGGCATTTTCTGCGTCTACGTTGCAATCGGTCAGAAACAATCGACCATCGCCAACGTGGTTCGCAAGCTGGAAGAAAACGGCGCCCTGGCCAACACGATCATCGTGGCTGCCAGTGCTTCGGAATCTCCTGCGCTGCAATTCCTGGCACCGTACTCCGGTTGCACCATGGGTGAATTCTTCCGCGACCGCGGTGAAGACGCGCTGATCGTTTATGACGATCTGTCCAAGCAAGCAGTGGCTTACCGCCAGATTTCCCTGCTGCTGCGCCGTCCACCAGGCCGTGAAGCTTACCCAGGCGACGTGTTCTATCTCCACTCCCGTCTGCTGGAGCGCGCATCCCGCGTATCCGAAGAGTACGTAGAGAAGTTCACCAACGGCGCAGTGACCGGCAAAACCGGTTCCCTGACCGCACTGCCGATCATCGAAACCCAGGCTGGCGACGTTTCCGCGTTCGTTCCGACCAACGTGATTTCCATCACCGACGGTCAGATCTTCCTGGAATCGGCCATGTTTAACTCCGGGATCCGTCCTGCAGTGAACGCCGGTGTTTCGGTATCCCGTGTGGGTGGTGCCGCTCAGACCAAGATCATCAAGAAGCTCTCCGGTGGTATCCGTACCGCTCTGGCTCAGTACCGTGAACTGGCGGCATTCGCCCAGTTCGCTTCTGACCTGGACGAAGCGACCCGTAAGCAACTTGAGCATGGTCAGCGCGTTACCGAGCTGATGAAGCAGAAGCAATACGCCCCAATGTCGATCGCTGACATGGCGTTGTCGCTGTATGCCGCTGAGCGTGGGTTCCTGACCGACGTTGAAATCACCAAGGTCGGCAGCTTTGAACAAGCGCTGATTGCTTACTTCAACCGCGATCACGCCGAATTGATGGCGAAGATCAACGTGAAGGGTGACTTCAATGACGATATCGATGCTGGCATGAAAGCCGGTATCGAGAAGTTCAAGGCCACCCAAACCTGGTAAGCCGCAGCGGGAGCCGCAAGGCTCCCGCTTGCTAACCTGATAGGTGTTACATGGCAGGCGCAAAAGAGATTCGCAGTAAGATTGCGAGCATCAAAAGCACGCAAAAGATTACCAGCGCCATGGAAAAAGTGGCGGTCAGCAAAATGCGCAAGGCACAAATGCGCATGGCTGCTAGCCGTCCTTATGCGGATCGTATCCGCCAGGTAATTGGGCATTTGGCCAACGCCAACCCGGAATACCGCCACCCGTTCATGATCGACCGCGACGTTAAGCGTGTGGGTTATGTGGTAGTGAGCAGTGACCGTGGTTTGTGCGGTGGTCTGAATACCAACCTGTTCAAGGCCCTGGTCAAGGACATGGCGGTAAACCGCGAAAACGGCGTCGAGATCGATCTGTGTGTTGTTGGTAGCAAGGGTGCGGCCTTTTTCCGTAACTTCGGCGGTAACGTCGTTGCAGCTATCAGCCACCTGGGTGAAGAGCCGTCGATCAATGATTTGATCGGCAGTGTGAAGGTGATGCTGGATGCGTACCTGGAAGGCCGGATTGACCGCCTGTCCGTGGTATCCAACAAGTTCATCAACACCATGACCCAGCAGCCAACCGTGGAGCAATTGATTCCACTGGTGGCGACTCCGGATCAGGAACTCAAGCACCACTGGGACTACCTCTACGAACCAGACGCCAAAGAGCTGCTTGATGGCTTGATGGTGCGCTACGTGGAGTCGCAGGTGTACCAGGCGGTGGTCGAGAACAACGCAGCTGAACAAGCGGCGCGGATGATCGCGATGAAAAACGCTACCGATAACGCCGGTGATCTGATCAGCGATTTGCAGCTGATCTACAACAAGGCGCGTCAGGCTGCGATCACCCAAGAGATCTCGGAAATCGTCGGCGGCGCTGCCGCGGTTTAACGGTTCAAATATTCAGAGGATCCAGCTATGAGTAGCGGACGTATCGTTCAAATCATCGGCGCCGTCATCGACGTGGAATTTCCACGCGACAGCGTACCGAGCATCTACAACGCTTTGAAAGTACAAAGCGATGCAGGCACCACTCTGGAAGTTCAGCAGCAGCTGGGCGACGGCGTGGTTCGTACCATTGCAATGGGTTCCACCGAAGGCTTGAAGCGCGGTCTGGATGTTCTGGACACTGGCGCTGCCATCTCCGTACCGGTCGGTAAAGCGACCCTGGGCCGGATCATGGACGTACTCGGTAACCCAATCGACGAAGCTGGCCCAATCGACACCGAAGAGCGCTGGGGCATTCACCGCCCAGCACCTTCGTTCGCCGAACAGGCTGGTGGCAACGATCTGCTGGAAACCGGCATCAAGGTTATCGACTTGGTTTGCCCGTTCGCCAAAGGCGGTAAAGTCGGTCTGTTCGGTGGTGCCGGTGTAGGCAAAACCGTAAACATGATGGAACTGATCCGTAACATCGCCATCGAGCACAGCGGTTATTCCGTGTTCGCCGGTGTGGGTGAGCGTACTCGTGAGGGTAATGACTTCTACCACGAGATGAAGGACTCCAACGTTCTGGACAAAGTGGCACTGGTTTACGGTCAGATGAACGAGCCGCCGGGTAACCGTCTGCGCGTAGCACTGACTGGCCTGACCATGGCCGAGAAGTTCCGTGACGAAGGTAACGACGTTCTGCTGTTCGTCGACAACATCTACCGTTACACCTTGGCCGGTACTGAAGTATCCGCACTGCTGGGCCGTATGCCTTCGGCAGTAGGTTACCAGCCGACCCTGGCTGAAGAGATGGGCGTTCTGCAAGAACGTATCACTTCGACCAAAGAAGGTTCGATCACCTCGATCCAAGCGGTATACGTACCTGCGGATGACTTGACTGACCCATCGCCTGCGACCACCTTCGCCCACTTGGACGCCACCGTCGTTCTGTCCCGTGACATCGCTTCCCTGGGTATCTACCCAGCGGTTGATCCACTCGACTCGACTTCGCGCCAGCTGGACCCGAACGTGATCGGCCAGGAGCACTACGACACCGCTCGCGGCGTTCAGTACGTGCTGCAGCGTTACAAAGAACTGAAGGACATCATTGCGATCCTGGGTATGGACGAGCTGTCGGAAACCGACAAGCAGTTGGTATCCCGCGCTCGTAAGATCCAGCGCTTCTTGTCGCAGCCGTTCTTCGTGGCTGAAGTCTTCACCGGTGCCTCGGGTAAATACGTTTCCCTGAAAGACACCATTGCTGGCTTCAAAGGCATCCTCAACGGTGACTACGACCACCTGCCAGAACAAGCGTTCTACATGGTCGGCGGCATCGAAGAAGCGATCGAGAAAGCCAAGAAACTGTAATCCCGGCGCCCGGCAACGGGCGCTCATCAGGTTGAGGCAATCAGATGGCTATGACAGTCCATTGCGATATCGTCAGCGCGGAAGGGGAAATTTTCTCCGGTCTGGTAGAGTTTGTAACAGCGCACGGCGACCTCGGCGATCTTGGTATCGCCATGGGTCATGCTCCGCTGATCACCAGCTTGAAGCCAGGTCCGATCACTCTGACCAAGCAAGGCGGGGAACGTGAGGTGTTTTACATCTCT
The DNA here is from genome assembly GCF_022648765.1 of Pseudomonas sp. ArH3a. Lineage (NCBI taxonomy): Bacteria > Pseudomonadati > Pseudomonadota > Gammaproteobacteria > Pseudomonadales > Pseudomonadaceae > Pseudomonas > Pseudomonas sp. ArH3a. Next base: position 237,796 of record NZ_CP080330.1, on the reverse strand, counting down.
GGTGGTTTCCTCGAGGTTCAGCCGAACATGGTCAAGGTACTTGCCGACACCGTGCAACGTGCTGGCGACCTGGATGAAGCCTCCGCTCAGGAAGCCGTCAAGGCTGCCGAGAAGGCCCTGAACGAAAAGGGCGCGGACTTCGACTACAGCGCTGCTGCTGTACGTCTGGCCGAGGCTGCAGCTCAGCTGCGCACGCTCCAGCAGTTGCGCAAGAAGTAAGCGGCCACGCCGTCATGCTTATGCGCGATTGATTAAAAAGGGTAGCCTCGGCTACCCTTTTTCTTTTTTAGCAAAACACTTCTCTGGTCTGAAGCCGGACCGCCCAGGATTGGTAGCCATTCATGTCTCTCGAAATCGTCATTCTCGCCGCAGGTCAGGGCACCCGCATGCGTTCGGCCCTGCCCAAAGTGCTGCACCCGGTCGCGGGCAATTCCATGCTCGGCCATGTTATCCACAGCGCCCGGCAACTGGACCCGCAGCGGATTCACGTGGTGATCGGCCACGGCGCCGATGTGGTGCGTGAACGCCTGGCCGCAGATGACCTGAATTTCGTTTTGCAGGACAAACAACTCGGCACCGGCCACGCCACCGCGCAAGCCGTGCCGTTCATCACCGCCGACACCGTGCTGATCCTTTACGGCGACGTGCCGTTGATCGAAGTGGAAACCCTGCAACGCCTGCTCAAGCAGGTAGTACCCGGCCAGATGGGCCTGCTGACCGTTGAGCTGGATGACCCCACCGGCTATGGCCGCATCGTGCGCACCGCCGACGGCAAGGTTGCGGCCATCGTCGAACACAAAGATGCCACGCCAGCGCAGCGCGCGATTACCGAAGGCAACACCGGGATTCTCGCCGTCCCTGCCAATAATCTTGCTGACTGGATGAGCCGCCTGTCCAACAACAACGTCCAGGGCGAGTACTACCTCACCGACGTGATCGAGATGGCCGTGAGTGATGGCCTGCTGGTCGCCACCGAGCAGCCCCATGACCCGATGGAAGTGCAGGGCGCCAATGACCGCAAGCAGCTTGCGGAGCTTGAGCGCCACTACCAACTGCGCGAAGGCCGCCGCCTCATGGCCCAAGGCGTAACCTTGCGCGACCCGGCACGTTTCGATGTGCGCGGCGAAGTCACTGTAGGCCGCGACGTGCTGATCGACATCAACGTGATCCTCGAAGGCCGCGTGATCATCGAAGACGACGTGGTGATTGGCCCGAACTGCGTGATCAAGGACAGCACCCTGCGCAAAGGCGTGGTGATCAAAGCCAACAGCCATATCGACGGTGCAGTGATGGGCGAGGGCAGCGATGCCGGCCCGTTTGCGCGCTTGCGTCCCGGCAGCGTGCTGGGCGCCAGGGCACATGTGGGTAACTTCGTTGAACTGAAAAACGCGCGCATGGGCGACGATGCCAAGGCAGGCCACTTGGCTTATCTCGGTGATGCGGTCATCGGTGCTCGCAGCAACATCGGTGCGGGTGCGATCACCTGCAACTACGATGGCGCGAACAAGTATCAGACGACGATCGGTGAGGACGTATTCATCGGCTCGAATAACTCGCTGATTGCACCCGTCACCATCGGCGACGGATCCAACACCGCTGCGGGTTCCACCATCAATCAGGATGTGGATAAGTCTCAACTGGCGGTGGCCCGCGCCCGCCAGCGTAATATCGACGGTTGGAAACGCCCGGTCAAAATCAAGAAGACCTGAGTTATCCACAACCCGACCAGCTGATGCTATTTCCTGTGGGAGCTGGCTTGCCTGCGATAGCTGTCTGACATTCAACATGGATGTCGCCTGACAATCCGCTATCGCAGGCAAGCCAGCTCCCACATTTGTTTGAGGGTGTCTTCGAGCACCCTGCAAAAATTTGCAGTCCGGCGCTTGACGATCTTTCACCAATAGGTTTTGATTGCCTTCGTTATCTTTCGAAACGAAACTTATCATCGCCATGTCGAAACGAAATACACCCCAACGACGCCACAACATCCTGACCTTGCTCAATGAACAGGGCGAAGTCAGCGTGGACGAATTGGCCAAGCGTTTCGAAACCTCGGAAGTGACCATCCGCAAGGACTTGGCCGCTCTGGAAAGCAATGGCCTGTTGCTGCGCCGCTACGGTGGCGCAATCACCATGCCCCAGGAGTTGGTGGGCGACGCTGCCCAACCCATCTCGGCCTACAAGCGCGCCATTGCCCGTGCAGCGGTGATGCGTTTGCGTGAACACGCACGCATCATCATCGACAGCGGCAGCACCACCGCCGCCATGATCCCCGAGCTGGGCCATCAGCCTGGCCTGGTGGTGATGACCAACTCCCTGCACGTAGCCCGCGCCTTGAGCGAGCTGGAGCATGAACCGGTGCTGCTCATGACCGGCGGCACCTGGGATCCGCATTCGGACTCGTTCCAGGGCCAGGTTGCCGAGCAAGTGCTGCGCTCCTACGACTTTGATCAACTGTTTATCGGCGCCGACGGCATCGATCTGCAGCGCGGCACCACCACCTTCAATGAATTGCTGGGCCTGAGCCGCGTGATGGCCGAGGTCGCCCGTGAAGTGGTGGTGATGGTCGAATCCGACAAGATCGGCCGCAAGATTCCCAACCTGGAACTGCCCTGGAGCAGCGTCCATACCCTTATTACCGATGATCGCCTGCCGCTTGAGGCCCGCGACCAGATCCAAGCCCGCGGCATTACGCTGATATGCGCGGCAATCATCTAGGAGAAAAACCATGTGTGGAATTGTAGGCGCAGTCGCTGAACGCAACGTCACCGCCATCCTGCTTGAAGGCCTCAAGCGCCTGGAATACCGTGGCTACGACAGCGCCGGTGTGGCCGTCTTCACCAACGCCGGCAAGCTGGAGCGCATGCGTCGCCCGGGCAAGGTCAGCGAGCTGGAGCAAGCCCTGCTCGGCGAGCCGCTGGTCGGCCGTCTCGGCATCGCCCACACCCGCTGGGCCACCCACGGTGCGCCGTGCGAGCGCAACGCCCACCCGCATTTCTCCGGGGACCTGGCGGTGGTGCACAACGGCATCATCGAAAACCACGAAGTGTTGCGCGAGCAGCTCAAAGGCCTGGGCTACGTGTTCACCTCGGACACCGACACCGAAGTCATCGCCCACCTGCTGAATCACAAGCTCAAAGACCTCGGCGACCTGACCGTCGCCCTCAAAGCCACCGTCAAGGAACTGCATGGCGCCTACGGCCTGGCCGTGGTCAGCGCCAGCCAACCTGACCGCGTGGTTGCCGCGCGCAGTGGCAGCCCGTTGGTGATCGGCCTGGGCCTGGGCGAAAACTTCCTCGCCTCCGACCAACTGGCGCTGCGCCAGGTCACCGACCGCTTCATGTACCTGGAAGAAGGCGACATCGCCGACATTCGCCGCGAAAGCGTGGCGATCTGGGACGTAAACGGTAACCCCGTAGAGCGCGAAGCCGTGCAATACCGCGACGGTGCCGAAGCCGCTGACAAAGGCGAGTTCCGCCACTTCATGCTCAAGGAAATCCACGAGCAACCGTCCGTGGTGCAACGCACCCTGGAAGGCCGCCTGAGCCAGAACCAAGTGCTGGTCAACGCCTTCGGCCCGCAAGCCGCCGAGCTGTTCGCCAAAGTGCGCAATGTGCAGATCGTCGCCTGCGGCACCAGCTACCACGCCGGCATGGTTGCCCGTTACTGGCTGGAAGAACTGGCCGGCATCCCGTGCCAGGTCGAAGTCGCCAGCGAATTCCGCTACCGCAAGGTGGTGGTGCAACCCGACACTCTGTTCGTGACCATCTCCCAGTCCGGCGAAACCGCCGACACCCTGGCTGCGCTGCGCAACGCCAAAGAGCTGGGCTTCCTCGCCAGCCTGGCCATCTGCAACGTCAGCATCAGCTCCCTGGTGCGCGAATCCGACCTGACCCTGCTAACCCAAGCCGGTCGCGAAATTGGCGTAGCCTCCACCAAAGCCTTCACCACCCAACTGGTTGGCTTGTTGTTGCTGACCCTGTCCCTGGGCCAGGTGCGCGGCACCCTCGCCGAAGGTGTTGAAGCCACGCTGGTGGAAGAACTGCGCCGCCTGCCGACCCGCCTGGGCGAAGCCCTGGCCATGGACAGCACCGTGGAAAAAGTCGCCGAACTGTTCGCCGACAAAAACCACACCCTGTTCCTCGGCCGTGGCGCGCAATACCCAGTCGCGATGGAGGGCTCGCTGAAACTCAAGGAAATCTCGTACATCCACGCCGAAGCTTACCCAGCCGGTGAACTGAAACACGGCCCACTGGCCCTGGTGGATGACGACATGCCTGTGGTCACCGTCGCGCCAAACAACGAACTGCTGGAAAAGCTCAAATCCAACCTGCAGGAAGTGCGCGCCCGTGGCGGCCAACTGATCGTGTTCGCCGACGAAAAAGCCGGCATGACCAATGGCGAAGGCACCCACGTCATCAACATGCCGCACATCCACGACACCCTGTCGCCGATCCTCTACACCATCCCGCTGCAGCTGCTGTCGTACTACGTGGCTGTGCTCAAGGGCACCGACGTTGACCAGCCGCGTAACTTGGCGAAGTCGGTGACGGTGGAGTAATACGGCACCTGTAGTGGTCGAATGAAACCGGACACCTCGATAGGTGGAAAATGCATCTATCGAGGTGTCAAATGACCAAACAACGCCGTTCCATTTCTGCTGAATTCAAACACGAGGCTGTCGACCTCGTGCTTAAGCAAAACTCCAGCTTCATCGTAGCCAGTCGTCACTCGGCGTCGGCGAGTCGGTTCTATACGGGTGGGTTGACCAAGATCAGCAGGAGCGCCAAAGCGCTACCCCGCAGAGCAAAGCGCTAACACCGAAACAGCATGAAATCCAACAGCTGGAAGTCTGAGCGGGAGGGATCGATATTAAAAAACACCTTCCTGGCACTCCGCCACCCATTGGACTAGAAACACTACATACCACACGGACTTCTCTGGACAACGGTTGTTTCGTAATCCCGCTTAGGCGGCGAGTGTCAAGACGCTCTACGACCTGGGTGTACTCAGCCCTGTAGCGTGCAGTCAAATCATTTCGCTCAACACCCGTTTGGCTCGTATTCGTCCGTGATGCTGCGCTCATTTGCTCTTCTTCCGTTGAAAGGGTTCTACACACTCACTTGTGAGAAGAGACCATGAGGACGTCTGCCTGCTTTCGCGTAAAGTGATGTTTCAACTTCTACCTGGCGAGCAACTGGAGCAAGTTTGCCAGTGTTGACAGCAGGATCGACATGACGATTTCCGAAGGCGCAAAAAAGTCCGAGGAAGTCGAAGGTCTTTCACAGGGCCGGGGGCGGTGTCTGTTTTTGGGTGTCGAGCCAGCGCAGGACTTCGGCGGTGGTCTGGATCAGATCGGCGGGAATGTACTGGTCGACATGGCTGTCCTGATATAGCGCCCGCGCCAGAGGCACGCGTTGCAATACGGGAATGTTCTCTTCCTCGGCGATGCGCCGCACTTGCAGGGCTAGTGCCTCAGTGTGTTTCAAGGTGACGACCGGCAGCGGCGTCTCGCCCTTCACGTAACGAATACCAATTGCGATGTGGGTGGGGTTGGCGATAATCACCGAGGAGCGTTTGACGTCGGCGCGCAGGTTGCTCGACTGCAATTCCTGGTGAAACTGACGCCGTTTGCTTTTGATCTCCGGGCTGCCTTCCATCTCTTTGTACTCGCGTTTGATCTCGTCCTTGCTCATGCGCAATTGCTTGCTGTGCTGGTATCGCTCGAAGGCATAGTCGAGCGCCGAGATCAGCACGAACCCCACGCCGCACACCAGCAGTAACTGCTCAAGCAACAGGCCGATTACCGGCGCGATGCAGCCCATGCCGCAGCCGGGCAGCCTGATCAGGGAATCCAGGTTGCCGGTCAGGGTTGTCCACACCAGCAACGACAACAGGGCCACTTTAATGATCGACTTGAGGAAGTCCACCAGGCTGCGGATGGAGAAAATCTTCTTGGCGCCTTCCACCGGGTTGATCTTTTTCAGGTCGGGCTTGATCGACTCGCCGCTGAGCAGGAAACCGTACTGGGCCAGGTGCGCCACGATGACCACCAGTGCCGCGACGACCAACAGCGGCAGGCAGAGGTAGACCATCTCCTGGAACAGGTTTTCCACCATCAATTGCAAGGCCAGCCCGAAAGGCAGGTTCAGGTACGTCTCGGGCATCAGCATCAGTTGCCCCAGGTGTTCCATGTAGTAGTCGGAAAAACTCATGAGCGTGGCGATCAGCGACAGGATCAGCGCGGTGGACACCACTTCCTTGCTTTTGACCACCTGGCCCTTGGTGCGTGCATCGCGAAGTTTCTTTGGCGTGGGCTGTTCGGTTTTTTCGGCGCTCATGGCGTCTCCAGTACCGGGCGCAACTGACTCAGCGGGTCGAGTGCGAGCAGCAGGCTGTCATAGGCGTGTTCCATCAACACGTTCAGGTAAATCACCAACAGCAGGCTGGCGACGATGCTCTTGATCGGCATCGCGAGGATGAACACGTTCAGGGACGGGGCGAAGCGGCTGATCAGGGCCAGGCCGAATTCGGCCAGGAACATGGCGATCAACAGGGGCGCTGCCAGCAGCAGGCACAGGCGCAGCAGTTGCCCGAACTGACCGTAGAAAAAGTCCACCCACTGGCTGCCGATGTAGGGGAAGAAGGTTGCGACCGGCCAACTGACGTAGCTCTGGAACAACGCACCGATCAGCGTCAGAAACGCGCCCCCGGAGAAAAACAGGGTGATCAGGGTTTGCGTCAGCAACAGGCCGGTGGGGCTGGTCTGGCTGCCCAGTGTCGGGTTGAGCGTGGAGGCAATGGAGGCACCGCGTTGGTTGTCGATGATGAAACCGGTCGCCTCGATGGCCCAGAACGGAATCGTTGCGACAAACCCGATCAACAGGCCGAGCAACACCTCTTTGCCGATCAGCATGGCCAGGTCTATGCCGTCGAGCGTCATGGGCAGCGTACCGGCTACAGTCGGGTAGGCAAACAGCGCCAGCGAGCAGGCCACGCCGTTACGAATCAGGCCGCCACCGAGCATTTGTTTGCTCAGGATCGGCATGACCACAAAACAGCTGATGATTCTGGGCAGCAGCAGGGTGTACGCCAGCATGAGCTGTTGCAGGTCCTGAATGCTCATCGCACGAGGGGAATCTTGAGCAAGGTCAGTTCTGCAAAGGCATAGAGTTCGTTACCCATCCAGCCCGCCGTGGCGAACAGGGTGATGACCACGGCGATCAGCTTGGCGACGAAACCCAGGGTCTGTTCCTGGATCTGGGTCAGCGCCTGCACCAGCGACACCAGGGTGCCGACGGCGGCGGCCATGAGCACGGTGGGCATGGATAGGATCAGCACCAGCCACAGGCTCTGGCTGGTGAAGTGGAGGATCTCGGCGTTGTTCACCCTCAGCCTCCGTAACTGATGACAAGGCCGTGGGTCAGCCGCGCCCAGCCGTCGAGCAGGACAAACAGCAGCAGTTTGAACGGCAGGGAAATGGTCATCGGCGAGACCATCATCATCCCCATCGCCAGCAGGATATTCGAGATGATCAGGTCGATAGCGATGAAGGGCAGGTAGATCAGAAAGCCGATTTCGAAGGCGCGGGTCAGCTCACTGACCGTGAAGGCCGGCAGCAGGATCAGCAGGCTGTCGGGCTCGAGCCGGTCTGCGTACTCGCTCGGCCAGACCTGCCGGGTGCTGTCGACGAAGAACGCGTGTTCGCGGGCCTGGATCTGTTTCTTCAAAAAGGCCCGGTACGGCTCCATGCCCTCGTCGAGGAACTGCTCCACCGACTCGGTCTTGCTCAGGCTGACGTCATGGGTGCGCAGGTAGTCGCGGGTGGCGAAGCCGACGGGCGCCATCACGTACAGGCTCAAGATAATTGCCAGCCCGTACATCGCCATGTTCGGCGGAATTTGCTGCACGCCCAAGGCGTTGCGCAGCAGCGAAAACACCACGGTCATCTTGATGAATGAGGTGGCCATGACTGCAATGAATGGCAGCAACGCCAGCAGCGCCAGCCCGAAGATCAGGCTGAGTTCGTCAGGCAGTTGAATCATGCGGGCAGGTCCTGCAACAGGCGGGTGACGCGCACGCCGAGGCGGTCCTGAATACTCACCAGCTCACCCACGCCCAGGCAGCGCTGGTTGACCAGAATCCGCACCTCGCCTTCGAGCGGGGTGGCCAGGTCGATCAACGACCCCGGTTGCAGGGCGGCGAGGGTGTGCAGGTCGAGAGTCTGACGTCCCACTTCGAAGCTGACCTGGACCGGGAGCTGATCAAGACTGGCCAGATCGTGGGTGGTTTCGAGGGGTGCATCGTTGTGCATGGCGAGCAGTTCCAGTTGAGAGTCGTGGTGGCGAAATCGTGCCCAGGGGCGGTCTTCGACCACACCGAGCAAAGGGCTGGCGGCGTCGTGGCGTGCCGGCAGCAATAGAAGGTCACCCGTGGCCAGTGAGTGCAGCTGCGCGGGGAGCAGGCAGACCGGGCCCCATTGCAGCGAAAGTCGCAGCGCAACCGCCGTCAGTTCTGCCAAGGGGCGAGCAGGCGTGAAAGCGAGCAGCGCACTCGGGTCACCGTCGAGCCAGATAACCAGGCGTTGCGCGCCGCGTGACAGCGTCAACGCTAGTGTGGGCGTCCCCGCGCCAGGCTCGGGGCGGCACGGTTGAATGCTTTTCCAGATGAGCCCCGGCAACACGGCACTTTCCAGCTCCAGCAACGCCAGTTGCAGCGTCGCCGGCAGGCTGCTGAACGCCGCTTCTTGCAGGTGGGGCTCAAGCCATCCGGCCAGGGTTGCGCTGTGGCACCGCCAGCGCAGTGCCAGGCCTTGCCAGTGAACATTCAACAGCACGTCCAGCGCGTCGGGTTGCGGCAGGATCGTCAGCCGGGCTTCACCGTTCGCGAGCGGGTAGCGACTGCGGCAACGACTGATTTTTTGTTGCAGGGCCAGTTCCGACGCCTCGACGCGGGGCAGCATCAGGCTGCTCATGAGTCTTGCTCCCACTCGTCATACACGTGCCGCCGCTGCCGTGAACCCTGGTCGCCCCCGTGTTGTTGCTGGGTAAAGGTCAATTGGATCGGTTGCCCGGGGTTCAGCCGTTGCAGGCGTTCCATCAGGTCGCCGCGGGCGAGTTGCAGTTGAAGCAGGCTGCCGGGGCTGGCCTGGATTTCGACGTGCAAGTGGCCGTGTGAATGGGCGAGCTGGACATCGACCTGGCCCAATTGCGCCAGGTTCACCTGAAGCAGCGTGGTGCTGCCATCGCGGGAAACGCCGGCCTGGATATGCAGTTGCAGCGTCTGCACCAGTTTGCCGAGGTCCTTGCTGAACGCCGGTTGCTCGGTGGTGTTCAACAGGCGTGCGAGCAGCTTGTCACCCGGGGTTTGGCCGGTGCTTGCCGACGGCTTCGGGTCTTCGACCAGTGAACCGAAGGGAGGCTGTTCGTCATGCTCGCCGGAGGAGTTGTGTTGGTCCGAGGGCGTTTCGGGGGCTAAACCGATGGCAGGCGCGCCCAGCATGATGGGCAGATGCTGTTCCGGGTTATTCACGGTCGCCGCGCTGCTGTCGCGGTGGCTTGTTCCGGGTTTTGGACGGTCGTTTGACGGCAGTGGCACCACGACAATGCCTGAGGGAGGTTGGGGCGTGGATGGTTGTTCGGGTGCCGGGCGTGTAGCGGGCTCATCGGGTTTGCCGGTCTCGGGCTGTTCGGCGGGCTCGTCGTTTGTGGCCTGTTCATCAGGCGTGGCGGTTTCTGGTGCGCTGCTGTCGCGGTGGCTTGTTCCGGGTTTTGGACGGTCGTTTGACGGCAGTGGCACCACGACAATGCCTGTGGGAGGTTGGGGCGTGGATGGTTGTTCGGGTGCCGGGCGTGCAACGGGCTCGTCGTTTGTGGCCTGCTCATCAGGCGTGGCGGTTTCTGGCGCGGTGCCAGGGAGGTGCGGCCTACGGATGGGTTCGCGGTCTGTGGCCGTGGAGGGTTCAGCCTGCTCGGCGTCATCGTCCAGTGGGCGCGAAGTGTCCCGAGGCGTTTTGCCCGGCTCACGGGTGTCGAGCTTGCGCCAAGCGTCGGTGCGGCGCTTCTCGCCCGCATCAGGTTTGCTGTTCAGCGCCCGTTCGAACTCAGCCTGGCTGGTTTTGTCGGCGGCCACGCGTGCCGGGGCTGGTGAACGTGCAAGGACATCTTGTGTGATGCCTGGTGGGGATATTCTGCTCATGAAACGGCCTCGACACGACGGAACTCTTCGAGCTCCTGTTCTTCTTTGAACTCAAGCAACATCCGCTCCTCGGCGAGGGCGTGACGGTTCAACTCGTTGAATTTTTCGACCTGCTGCTGAGCCTCCAGCAACTGACGCCGGTTCAGGCGAAGGCGTTCGCGCTCCTGGGTCAGGCTCTGGGCGTGTTCGGCAATGGTCTGTTCCAGCGCTGCTTCCTTTTCCCGCAGGCGGGCCACCTGTTGCTGCCATTGCTCAAGCTTTTTACGGTTCATGGGCTCAGCCTTGCAGAGGTCGAACAAACGGCTTTCTTCCGCCTGGCGCCACTGCCGGTACGCCTGGTGTTCAGCGCTCGCGGATTCATGGGCACGGTGTGCCTCGGCGACCCGCAGCTCCTGGCGTTGCAGCGCCTGTTCGGCGCGCTCCACGCGCAGGCTCTTGATGCGCAGCAAGGTGGGCAGGGTCATCGGGTCAGGCTCGCGAGTTGTTCAAGGCAGCGCGGCAGATCGCTGGGCTCATGCGTGCCCTGGCGCAACCAGGCACGGATCGCGTCCATTTTTTCGATGGCGCGGTCGGCCACGGGGTCCTGGCCTTTCTGGTATTCGCCGATCTTGAGCAGCAACTCGACTTCTTCGTACCGGGCCAGCCACTCGCGTAACTGGCCGGCGGCGTTGCGGTGTTCGGGGGTCACAATCTGGTTCATCACCCGGCTGACCGAACGCAGCACGTCAATGGCCGGGTAATGGTTGGACGCGGCCAGCTTGCGCGACAGGATGATGTGCCCGTCCAGGATCGAGCGGGTTTCATCCGCCACCGGCTCGGTCATGTCGTCGCCTTCGACCAGCACTGTGTACAGCGCGGTGATGGAGCCTTTGTCCGATTGGCCGGCGCGCTCCATCAACCGGGGCAGGGCGGCGAATACGGAGGGCGGATAGCCGCGTCGGGTCGGCGGTTCGCCCGCAGCCAGGCCAATCTCGCGCTGGGCCCTGGCAAACCGCGTGACGGAGTCCATCAGCAGCAGGACGCGTTTGCCCTGGTCGCGGAAGTACTCGGCAATCGTGGTGGCGACAAACCCGGCCTTGGCGCGCTCCATGGCCGGGCGGTCCGAAGTGGCGACCACCAGCACCGAGCGTTTGAGGCCTTGTTCCCCGAGGTCGGACTCGATGAACTCGCGGACTTCACGCCCCCGCTCACCCACCAGCGCCAGCACGATGACGTCGACGTCCGCACTGCGCATCAGGGTCGCCAGCAACGTACTTTTACCGCCGCCGGCCGCCGCGAATATCCCCATGCGCTGGCCTTCACCGCAGGTCAGCAGACCGTCGATGGTGCGCACGCCGAGGGAAATTGGCCGCTCGATCAGGTTACGGCTCATGGGGTCGGGTGCATCGCGGTACACCGGATACCAGGCCGCGGGTTCACCCAGGCTGATGCCGTTGAGCGGCTGGCCGAGGCCGTCAAGCACCTGGCCCAGCAAGTGATCGCCCACGCCGACCTGATGCATGGTGCCGGTCGGGCTGACTTCGGTGTTCGAGGAAATGCCGAGCATTTCACCCAGCGGGGTCAAGAGTGCCTGGTGCTGCTGAAAGCCAATGACTTCGGCCATCAGCGACAGCGAATGATCCGGGTTGCGCAGTTGGCACAGTTCACCCACGCGCACACCCGGCACCACCGCTTTGAGCAGTGTGCCGGTGACCTGGGTGACCCGGCCGCGAATCTGGATCAGCCGACATTTATCGATGGCCTGCTGCATCTGGCCGGTGATGTGTTCGAGTGAGAGGTGCATGGTCGGCTTGGGTATGGGACTGGTGGCCACTATAGATAAAGGCCCGCTTGGGTAATTTCAGTCCCGGTCGCAAGTTTTTAGAAATTGGTTGGCGCAAGGCCTAAAAAAATGCGACCGATTTTGGCAGAGCCCCCGGCGGACGAATTTCTACAATGGCCCCCACACCACCGTTGCCTGCAAGTGAGTGCCCCTATGGCCAATATTCAGAGTGTCGTCCCTGCGGCGTCGTTGCCGGATCGACAGACCGAACCGACCATTGCGCGCGACAGCCGGTTGACCGGCAGTTTCCAGGGCGAACGTGTGCAGTACATTTCCACCAGCCAGTCCATGGCTGACTCCGCTGAGGAGCTGACCTTCGTGTTCTCCGAGCGGGTCGAGAAGTCGCTGGCCAAGCGCAGTGTCAGCGATGGCCAGGCGCGGCTGAGTGAAATCCTCGAGATGCTGGAGGAGTACCTCAAGAAAGTCCCGGACCTGGAGTCCCAGCAAAAACTCGAAGCCCTGGTCGCGCACCTCGGCAGTGGACAGCTGAACAACCTGGCGCAGCTCAAGGCGTACCTCAAAGGGTTCTCCCGCGAGATCAGCCACCAGTTTGTTGCCCTCTCGCATGCGCGCCAGGAACTGGCCGGCAAGACCGACGCCCGGGCGATGGTCGAGCTGATTGACCAGGCGCTGCTGGAAATGGCCCAGGAACATGGCCACGCCATTGAACTGGGCTTGCAGATCGGGCCGCTGGCCAAGGAAGCGGCAGAGCAGGGAGTCGGCGACATCCAGTCACTGCGTGACACCTACCGCGATGCCGTCATGGACTATCGCGGCCTGGCCGCTGCCTGGAACGACATTCATGCGCGCTTCGGCAGTTCGACGCTTGAAGGCGTGACGGGATTCCTGATGAAAGCCTTGAGCGCCGACCTGGACAGTCAGCAGACCCGGCTCGACCCGATCAAGCTCGAAAGGGTCATGAGCGATATGCACAAGTTGCGCGTGCTGACGGGTATGTCGGACCAGGTCAATGCACTGTGGCAGGCGCTGGTAACGGGGGAACGAGGCCATGGCATACGGGCCTTCTGACCTGATGGGCGGGCTGATCGGCCTGATCGACAAACGCTGGGCGAATGTTCAGGACGTGCAGCGACTGATCGTGCCGCTGGCGATCAAGGACGCTGCGCGCCAGATCCATTTCTTTCGCGAGATCAAGCGTCTGATCCGGCTGATCCCCACGGAAATTTTCACCGATGAGGAGCAGCGTCAGAACCTGCTCAATGCCTGTCAGCTCGCGCTGGACCTGGCCATCGACCAGGAAGAAGACGAATGGCAAGCACAATGAGTAAACGACATGCACTGGATTGACCAAGCACTGGCTCAGTTTTGTCAGGACCTGGGGGTGGCCGTACCGGCTCCGGCCGGGGCGCTGATTCAGTTGGAGTTCGAGGAAACCGGCACGCTGCAACTCGAACAGCATGATCGCAAACTGACGCTTTGGCTGGCCGTGGACCTGGAATGGCACGAGATTCACCAAGGCGTGATTCGAGCCCTGGCGCTGACGTTCAGCCGCACCGGGCCGGAGTTGCCGTTGCGTTGCGGGTGGGCGGCCGACACGCGGCTGTTGCTGTTGATCACCCTGGATGAGCGGCGCGTCACCGCCCCGGTGTTGCACCAGGCGTTCCGTACCTTGAGCTCGGCGCGTCATGCGGTGCTTGAGCAGTGAGTCGGATCAGCGCCCCGCACATCGGCATCGAGCACCTGACCGAGGTCGGTGATCAGCATCAGGCATCGGGCTTGCCCGAGCGCTATGTGCTGCCGCCCGACGGCCACTCTATCGAGGCTCACCTCGACAATCTCTACCCGGCGGACCTCGCCGGGCGTCGGCTGCTGGCGTTTGCCTGTCCCCACGAGGGCTTTCACGAGTTGCTCCGGCCACAGGCATTTCGCCAGGCCCTGACAGACCTCAAGCAGCAGGTCTCTTCATCCGATGCGCCCGAGTTTCAGGCGGTATCGGCGCTGCTGCAAGCGCGCAGCGAAGATGAGTATCTGCTGCAGATGGCCCTCCATTTGCTGCACAAGGTATGACCCCCATGATGTTGAAACCGGTACAGCAAAGCCTGCTGCTACTGCTCGGCTGGCTACAGCTGCAGTGCGGCCAGCCAGGTCGTGCGCGGATATTCCTTGAAGCCCTGCTGGTCGTTGAACCGGCCCATCGCCAGGCGCGACGTGCGTTGGTGGTGGCGTTGTTGCAACTGGAAGAGGGCGAGCTGGCCGAGGGGCATTGCGACCGGTTGCTGGCTGAAGGCGAGGAAGACCTTGCGCTGTGGGGCTGTGTCAGCCGTGCGTGCCAGTTACAGGGGCGAATCGCTGATGCACGCGTTGCTTACGAACGATTTTTGAGCCAGCGGGAGTCCCATGAAGGAACTCTCTAGTTTTCTGAGGCGGGTGGGCGAACGCCAGGACATCATGCTGGCAGTGATGCTGCTGGCCGTTGTGTTCATGATGATCCTGCCGCTGCCGCCGTTCCTGCTGGACATCCTGATTGCGATCAACATCACGGTGTCGGTGGTGTTGATGATGATGTCGGTCTACATCAGTTCGCCGTTGCAGTTCTCGGTGTTCCCGGCGGTGTTGTTGATTACCACGTTGTTCCGGCTGGCGTTGTCGGTCAGTACCACGCGGATGATTTTGCTGGAGGCCGACGCCGGCCAGATCGTCTACACGTTCGGCAATTTTGTCGTGGGCGGTAATCTGGTGGTGGGTTGCATCATCTTCCTGATCATCACCATCGTGCAGTTCCTGGTGATCACCAAAGGCGCCGAGCGCGTCGCCGAAGTGAGTGCGCGGTTTTCCCTGGACGCCATGCCCGGCAAGCAGATGAGTATCGACGGCGACATGCGGGCCGGCGTCATCGACGTCAACGAGGCGCGCGACCGGCGGGCGGTGATCGAGAAAGAGAGCCAGATGTTCGGCTCGATGGACGGCGCGATGAAGTTCGTCAAAGGCGATGCGATCGCGGGCCTGATCATCATCTTCATCAACATTCTGGCGGGTATCACCATCGGCGTGACCCAGAAGGGCCTGAGCGCCGGCGATGCCTTGCAGCTCTATTCGGTGCTGACCATCGGCGATGGTATGGTCAGCCAGGTGCCGGCCCTGTTGATCGCCATCACGGCCGGTATCATCGTGACCCGGGACTCCTCGGATGGCACCTCGGACCTGGGCAATGACATCGGCGACCAAGTGGTGGCGCAGCCCAAGGCGTTGCTGATCGGTGGCGTGCTGCTGGTGTTGTTCGGGCTGATTCCGGGGTTTCCGACCGTGACCTTCATGCTGCTGGCGGCGCTGGTGGGCGGGGGTGGTTACTTCATGCTGTTGCGCCAGCGCGGGCTGGCAGCCGAGGACAACCCCAGGGATTTGCCGACCTTGTTGGCGCAAGGCGCCGGTGCTGCTTCTTCGGCCAAGCCCAAAGCCAAGCCATCGGGCGGCAAGCCCAAGGGCACGCGGCTGGGGGACAAGGAAGAGTTCGCCATGACCGTGCCCCTGCTGATCGATGTGGACGCGAGCATGCAGCAGGAGCTGGAGGCGTTTGCCCTCAATGATGAGCTGGTGCGGGTGCGGCGTGCTCTTTACCTGGACTTTGGCGTGCCGTTTCCGGGTATTCACCTGCGCTTTAATGAAGGTTTGAAGGACGGCGAGTACCTGATTCAGTTGCAAGAGGTACCGGTGGCCCGTGGGCGCCTGCGCAGTGCGCGGTTGCTGGTGCAGGAGCGGGCCAGCCAGCTGGAACTGATTGGTGTGCCATTCGAAGAAGGCGAGCCGGTGCTGCCGGGCCAACCGACGTTGTGGGTCGGCGCCGAGCACGAAGGGCGGCTGGAGCGATCCGGTTGTGCGTTCCTGAGCATGGACCAGGTGTTGACCTGGCACCTGTCCCACGTTCTGCGCGAGTACGCCGAGGATTTCATCGGCATCCAGGAAACCCGTTACCTGCTGGAGCAGATGGAGCACAGCTACTCGGAACTGGTGAAAGAAGCCCAGCGCATCATTCCGTTGCAGCGCATGACCGAAATTCTCCAGCGCCTGGTGGGCGAGGATATCTCGATCCGCAACCTGCGGGCGATTCTGGAGGCCATGGTGGAGTGGGGTCAGAAAGAGAAGGACGTGGTGCAACTGACCGAGTACATCCGCAGCAGCCTCAAGCGCTACATCTGCTACAAATATTCGAGCGGCAACAACATCCTGCCGGCCTATCTGCTGGACCAACTGGTGGAAGAGCAGATCCGTGGCGGGATTCGCCAGACCAGTGCCGGCAGCTATCTGGCGCTGGACCCGGCCGTCACCCAATCCTTTCTTGAACAAGTCCGGCAGACCGTCGGCGACCTCTCGCAGATGCAGAGCAAGCCGGTGCTGATCGTCTCGATGGACATCCGCCGCTACGTGCGCAAGCTGATCGAAGGCGACTACTACGGCTTGCCGGTGCTCTCGTATCAGGAGCTGACCCAGCAGATCAACATTCAGCCGTTGGGCCGGGTTTCGTTATGACTCGCGACCCATTGACCGATTGGCTGCAAGCGCGGGGTTATGACATCCATCCGCATTTTCTGCGCCAGAGCGCGTTGCCGCTGGGCTGGAAGTTCGTGCATGCCGGCTGCGAGCTGGCCTGGCGCTGTGAAGGCGCGCGGGTCTGGATCGTCATGCTGCGCCGTGCCGACGGGCGTCTTGGCCTGGGCAACTCCTTTGCGGCGCTGTATGTGCTGGCCGAGGCGGTCCTCGCAGTGCTGGGGCCGCAGGCCTGTTTGTACGGCAAGGTGCAGGCGATGGCGGGGAGCCCGCTGGAGGGCGCCCGGATGGAGCGATTCTATCGCCACTGGACCGGCGCCGCCGAACCGCAGTCCGGCTGGTTCGAGCTGGAGGCCGGGCGGGTGTGTTCGCTGCAATCAATGAGAAAACGACAAAAAATCGACCGTACCTGACAGGAAGCCAGGCGCCCTGTCCCTACTATAGGAGCCATGGACATGTACGACGAAACCTACGCCAAAACCCTCCAGGCTGCCGAGCAGGCCATTGAAGACAATGAGCATCGCGCGCGCTTGCTCACGGAAATGTGGGAGGGCCTGGGCTTGCCCGATGAGGTCTGTGACCAGGTCTTTCGGTCACGGGATCAGGCGCTGGTCCAGGTGGCGGAACAGGAACTGTTGCAGGAAGTGCAACGGATGCGGATCAACCGTCCACCGGTTGCCGATGAAGGAAAACGACTGCGTCGTCCGGCGTCAATGCGTGGACTTCTGGTGTAAGGAACCCTTATGGATATCAGGCTTTACCGGCAAGACTTGTCGGCTTTTCTGAACGAATTGCAGACGCTTCCCGAAGACCAGCTGCGCGGCAGCGGGACCCCTGCCCTGGCAGAACTTCAGGCGTTGATCAAAAAGCACAACATCACGTTTACCCATGGTACGCAGACCTTGTTGCCCGCCCAGGTCGAAAAGCTGCTGGCTTATTTTCTGCCGCCCACCCCGAACACCACGGGCGGGCTGTATGAGCTGCAGGTCAAGTCCGGGATCGAGTCAGCCAAACAACTGATCAGCCAGTACGCCGATGCGAAGCCGGGGCAGCCGTGGCCGTTGAAAGAGTTCCTGGCCAAGGCGCATTTCGGGCTGACCGGTGACCGGATCGACGATGACGTCCGGGGTATTTACGAAGAGGTCCTGTTGATCCAGGACGACAAGCGCACGGGGCTGCGCGACGACCTCAAGGCACTGACCGCCGAGCTCAACATCTACAGCAAGATCCAGTCGCAGATCAACGTGAAGCTGGCGGCTGAAAAAGAGATCGAGATCGAACCGGGGCTCAATCTGTTTGACCGCACCTTGTATGGCTACCCCGACGACAAGAGCTGGCAGGCCAGCTCGGAGTACAAGTTGTTGACCGGGCTCAACACCTACAGCGCGGGCAATCCGCTGAGCATCAAGGCGTTTTTGAAGGGGGCACCCAAGGAAAGCGGTGCGATGAAGGACAGCGACTTGCTCAACAAGTACGAGTTCAAGGACGAGAACAACCCCATCGCCAACTTCGCCACGACGGTGGGCGACCGCTCCCGTCCGATCAACGACAAAGTCAGTGAAAAAACCACGCTGTTGAACGATGTCAGCTCTCGCTACAACTCGGCCATCGAGGCCTTGAACCGCTTCGTTCAGAAGTACGACAGCATGATGCGCGACATTTTAAATGCCATATAGGAACGGTTGATGAGCCAGCAAGAACATGATGTGTCTGAGGAGTACGAGAAGGAACTGGAGGCGTTTTTGCGCGATGGCGGCACGCTGGCCATGCTCAAGAACATCTCCAGCGACAGCCTGGAGCAGCTCTATTCCCTGGCATTCAATCAATACCAGGCCGGCAAGTGGGATGACGCCCACAAGATTTTTCAATCGCTGTGCATGCTCGATCACTACGACGTTCGGTTCTTCCTGGGGTTGGGGGCGTGCCGGCAGTCCATGGGGCAGTTTGAGCAGGCATTGCAGAGCTTCAGTTATGGCGCGCTGATCGACATCAACGAGCCCAGGTTTCCGTTTCATGCTGGCGAGTGTCACCTGCAACTGGGTGATCTCGACGGGGCCGAGAGTGGCTTCTACTCGGCTCAGGCCTTGGCCGCAGCACAGCCGGCGCACTCGGTTTTGGCCGAACGTGCCGGCGCCATGTTGGAAGCCGTATTAGCAAGAAAGGATCAACACAATGAATCCGATAACGTTTGATCGCGTTGCGCTGACCACGGGGAACGTTTTTGCGAACGACCCGGTGGTCCGCCCACGCAATGACCGGGGGGACGCGCTCACGGTCACCCGGGTCGAGGCGGATGGCCGACCGGCCGCCCCGTCTCAGGGGGTGCAACTGACAGCGCCGCTGCCGGCCAGCCAGCAGCGTCTGGAGGCCAGCACTCGGGCAGACATCAACCGCCTGGTGCAGTCCGTGCGTCAGGACAGTGTGCTGGCCCAGCGTTTCATCGCCGAAACCACAAGGCTTGGGGTGGCGCGGCTCAGTTCGGTCGAGGATTTCGAGATCGAGTTGGCCAAGCTGACCGGCGAACTGGAGTCCACGCAGAAGAAGCTCAAGCTCGAAGAAATCACTCGGGCGCGTGAGCAAAACCTGCAAAAGATGGACGAAAACCAGAAGAAGATCAAAGAGTCGACCGAGGCTGCAAAAGAAGCCCAGAAGTCCGGTCTTGTGGGCAAGATTTTTGGCTGGGTCAGTGCCATTGCGTCGATCATCGTCGGCGCAATCATGGTTGCGACGGGCGTGGGTGCGGTCGCGGGTGCATTGATGATCGCCGGTGGTGTCATGGGTATCGTCTCCCAGTCGGTGCAACAAGCGGCGAAGGACGGATTGATCAGCAAAGAAGTCATGGAAAAGCTCGGACCGGCTCTGATGGGGATTGAAATCACCATCGCCGTGATCGCTGCGGTAGCCAGTTTTGGGGGGACTGCCGTAGGGGCGGTCGCCAAGTTGGGGGCGAAAATCGGTGGCAAGGCCGCCGAGCTCACCGCCAGTGTCGCCGCCAAGGTGACGGAGTTGGGCGCCAAGTTCGGTAGCGCAGCGAGCCAGTCGATCTCCCATGGCGTCAAGCTCGGGGTGCAGATTTCCGACGTGACTCTGGATGTCGCCAACGGTTTCGCCCAAACCGCGAACTCGGTGCTGCAAGCCAAGGCCGCGGACAAGCAGGCGGATGTCCTGGAGGCGCGTTCCGAGCTCACCCAGTTCCAGAATGTCCTGGACAAGCTCAAGGAAGAGCTCAGCCGCATGGTCGAGTCGTTTTTGCAGATCATGGAACTGATATTCCAGATGATCAATGCCAAGGGCGACAGCCTGCATAACCTATCCAGCCGTCCTGCGGCTATCTGAGGAGCACATCAATGATGATTGAAACAGGCTATGGCGCTCAGGGGCTGAGCCAGATCGGCAACACCCAGGCGCTGGAAAAAACCCAAACGACTGCGCGTACCGAAACGGTCCACAGCGCGGGTGCGGCGCCACTTGGCGAATCGAAAAAGAGCTCGGGTGTCGACCTGATTGAGCCAAGTCAGAGGTTCAAGCCGGAAGGCTTGAGCAAGGTCAGCAGTGAGCTCAATGGTAGCGTGGAGCTGATGGTGCTGCTGTTTCGCATCGCGCAGAAGGCTCGCGAGCTGGGCATCATGCAGCGTGACAGCGAGAACACTTCCGTCATCAGCGCGCAGAAATCCCAGGTGGACGAAATGCGCAGCGGCTCCAAGTTGATGATCGCCATGGCGGTGATTTCCGGGGCAATGGCCTTGGCTTCGGCCGTGACCGGTGCCATCGGCGCGATCAAGAACGGCAAGGCGGTCAAGCAGGAAAAACTGCTGGAAAACAACATCGCCGGGCGCAACGAACTGATCGACGCCAAGATGCAGTCGCTGGGCAAAACCTCCGGCGCGGACCGCACCGAAATCGGTAAGGTCTGGGCCTTGGATCAGTCTGCGGACAGCGGTGCGCTGAGCAAGATCGGGCGAGGGTTGGATAACCGTAATGCCAAGCTGCAAAGCATCAACGGTGTGAGTCAGGCACTTGGGCAAATGGCTAACACCTCGGTGCAAGTCAAGCAAACGGCGATCCAGGCCGATGCCAAGGAAGATGAAGTCAACGCGTCGGTTGCCCAGAGCGAAAAGCAAAAGGTTGAAGATCAGTTGAGCTACAACGCCAACTTCATGAAAGAGCTGTTGCAGTTGCTCCAGCAGTACACCCAGAACCACAACCAGGCGTGGCGTGCTGCCGCCGGCGTCGCCTGATGTGATTTTGTTGTAGGAAAAAAGCCGCAGCGATGTGGCTTTTTTCTTAAAAGAAAAGCCCGTCAGTGACAAAACCCCAGCATGGCCGGGTGCTAGCATTCGCCTAGCTCGAGGAGACATGCATGGATTTGAGTATCAGGGTCAATCGGCTGCTTGCCGAATTTGCCAATCGCAGTGGCCTTCCCGCTTTGTCGCTGGATGAAGAGGGGGTCGCAAGCCTGCTGTTTGATGATCAGTTGGGCGTGACGCTGGTATTGCTGGCCGGACGTGAGCGACTGGTCATGGAAGCGGATGTGGCGGGAATCGAAACCTTCGGTGACGGAATATTCCGGCAACTGGCGAGTTTTAATCGACGCTGGTATCGCTTCGACCTGCATTTTGGTTTTGACGAGGAATCGGGCCTGGTGCAGTTGTACGCGCAGATTCCAGCGGCCGAGTTGACCCTGGAAAGCTTCGAAACCACCTTGGCCAACTTGCTCGATCACGCCGAGTTCTGGCAGCAATTGCTGCCAGAACATGACAGTGCCGCCCAGGCGACATCCAGACCCGCCGGTATGAGGGTTTAAGCAGAGCCATGAAGATAGACAGCGCTGGCATTTCACCAGCAGCCACGATCGACCGTGAGCAAGTGCCTGGAAGTTTTGCCGGACGCTCGCTCAGTCAGGTGCCCAGTCGCCAGGAAGGGGTTGCCAGTGTCGCAGAGCTGGGTCGCTGGCTGGCGACGCAGGTCGGTGCGGATCAACAGAGTGAGCGACAGTTGCAGCGCTTGGTCGATGGCGACAGCGCGCCTCTTTATGAGCGTCAGGTTCGTCGACCATGATGAGAGCGCTGCTTTGCAGCGTTTTTTTGGCCGTGGTCGGCTGTGTCAGTGTGCCGCCAACGCCTGTAAACAAGATTGATGTCAGGGGGCTGGTGCGTACTCCATCGCCGGTCACGCGCCCTGCCTTTGTCAGTGTGCGGCTCTATGCCTTGACCGAGGGGCAGCCGCGGCTGGTTGCCCAGGCCCGCTATCGGGTGACGGCGTTGCCGTTGCACTTTGCTTTTCGTTTGACGCCAGTGCAGGTGGCTGGTGAGGGGCTGTTGCTGCGTAGCGAGTTGGCCTGGTCCGACAACGGTCCTGTCCAGGCTCGCAGTTGGCAACCTGCGGTACCCGGTAACGATATGAATGTGCGTCTGGGACAGTTGTCCTGTTATCCAAACTGCACTGTTTCGGCGACGTCGGAACACCTCTGAAATACTTTGTATCAATGTTGGGCTTACTGAATTCGGTGAGCGTTCCGATACTTGAACGGCTATATAAAAATATCGAGGGTTTCATTAAATAAGAGTAATTAACCTAATTTCGGGTCGATCATTCTCGTTCATGATAACTGTCATTGAATTAATCATCGTTCATAGCGTCACGTAGTAGTACGTAGAGGGTGCGTTTTCGTACGGTGCCTGCTTTGGCGGCGTACAAACGGTATGTGCAGGTTCGGGGTCACTATAATATGCAAGGTGCCAGCACACTTGGCCGGAAACAGATAAAGCTGTGCCGATGGTCTATCCCAACGTTTGAGTTTGTATCGAACTGCGAAGAAGGGATTTATATCCTTATCGAGGGACAGCTCACGGTTCAGGATTGTAATGCGACACTTTGTCTCATGCCGGGTGAACTAATGTTTGCTCGCAGAGGTAACTATGTCGTGAGTACGGGCGAACATGATTGTCGTTTGCTTTGGATCCCATTATCGGTTGGTTTTTTACAAAACTTCATTCAGCGTTTCGGTGCACTATTGAGCGAGGTGGAGCGTTGGGAGGAGCCTGGGGTCAGCCTCATCGCGTTCGCCAGTACGCCGTTGTTGGCCAGTTGCGTCAAGGGGCTCGAAGGGTTGCTGGTGCATGAGCACCCACCCATGCTGGCGTTGTTGCGGGTCGAAGAGTTGTTGATGTTGTTTGCCTTCAGCCCCCAGGGGCCGGCGCTGATGTCGGTGTTGCGCCAGCAGGGCAGCCGGCATGTCGAGCGATTGCAGGCGTTCATGGAGCAGCACTATCTCAAGGAATGGCGACTCAGCGAGTTTTCTCGAGAGTTCGGCATGGGATTGACGACGTTCAAAGAGTTGTTTGGCTCGGTCTACGGCGTTTCTCCCCGTGCGTGGATCAGCGAGCGGCGTATCCTGTATGCCCACCATTTACTGCTTAACAGTGAGATGAGCATCGTGGACATCGCGATGGAAAGCGGCTTTTCCAGTCAGTCCTACTTTACCCAGAGCTATCGTCGCCGTTTCGGGTGTACGCCCAGCCGTTCCAGACAAGGAAAAGAATAGCGTCGGACTAAAAAAAAATGACGTTTTTTGCAAGTTTGGTCCGTTGCCCCTCAGTAAGATTGGTCGCAGTGAAAGACGCTGACGGGTGTGCTACGAAACGAGATAGTCAAGGCAGAGAATGAGCCAGGAAGACCATAATCAAACCCCTCAAGCAGGCATTTTTGCTGGCCGTCGGGTGTCCGTAGTGGGTCAGGATGCCCGCTCTCGGGGCAGAGCCGCAGGGTGTATATCAGGCAGTTTGTATCGTGAATCGGGAATCATCAGCGCGCGACAGTTGACCTTGTTGCAGCGCCTGCTGCCGCGTGTGCAAGTGGAACAGCTGTTCCAGTCCAGCTGGCTGCAACAGCGCCTGGCTCGCGGAATGGCGCTTGAGCGCGGGGATCTTCAATTGGTGCTGCGCCAGGCCGCTGCCCAGGGCAACGACTGGTGCAACTGGCTGGGCGACCGAATCAACCTGGCCTCGCCCCAGGCCATGATCGACTGGGTCCTGCTGCCCGTTTACAGCTGGTGGGAAAGCCTGTTCGACGAAGCGATCCCCAACTGGCGTTCTGCGCTGATCGAGTACGAAACCCAGGCCCGCCAATTGCGGATCAAGGCCGAGTTCTGGCGCCAGGTGGGCGAAGCCGATTCGCAGTTGGTGCAGCAGGAGTTGGCCAACATCGCCAGCTGTCAGGCAAAGACTGAAGCGGACACCGCGCACATGGTCCGCAAACTGAGCGCCATCTCCGAGCAGGCCAGAGAAGCCTGGCCCAATTGGCATCAGGGCATGGCCGTGTTGCTGGCCGACGGCAAGCTCGACGGCTTTGCGCCTGTGCCGGTGGTGCTGGCCTCCCTGTGGGAGCCGCTGGCCAAACTTGACGAGGACGCGCACGCCGCGGACGCCGTACAACACTGGTTGCATGAACGCAGTCTGTGCCAGGCCCGCGACCACTTTTATTGGCAGAGTCCCTGACTGCCGGATACGCCGAGGAATCATGGAACATTTACTGACTGGATTGGCCGCACGAACGGGCCAAGGGCCTTTTGTGGCCGATCAAACAGGTCGCTATCACCTGTGGATCGACGGCCATAGCCTGTTTTTACAGCGCCAGGGTACTGACCTTGTGTTGTCCAGCCCGCTGAACTGGCAGGTTCAGGGCCAATCCTCGACGGATCGCGAAGTGTTGCTGAACCTGCTGGGCCAGGTCACCAGCTGGAGTCGGCGTCATCCCCAGGCGTTGGCGACGGATGAACAGTCAAACCTGGTACTTGAGGCGCGCCTGGAACTGGGCGCCCTTGAACTCGACGAACTTGAGCGGGCGCTGGCCGCTCAGGTCGGGATTCTGGAAACGATCAAGCCAGGGCTGCTGCGTGCAGGCCTGGAACCGCAGTGGAAACAAACTTTATGGCGTCCCTGAGTGTTTCGCGGTGCTTGAGCCTGGTCTTTGCGTTAGCGCTGACCGGGACCGCTCAAAGCCAGGATCTGGACTGGCCGACCATCCCCTACAACTACGTCGCCCAAGGCGAGAACCTGCGTGATGTGCTGGCCAATTTCGGTGCCAACTACGACGGCTCGGTGATTGTCAGTGACAAGGTCAATGACCAGGTCAGCGGGCGTTTCGACCTCAAGGACCCCCAGTCCTTTCTGCTACTGATGGCCTCGCTCTACAACCTCATCTGGTACTACGACGGTGCGGTTCTTTATGTGTTCAAGTCCACCGAAATGCAGTCGCGGCTGGTCAAGCTGGAGCAGGTCCGCGAAACCGAGTTGAGGCAGGCGCTGGAAGCGGCAGGTGTCTGGGAGCCGCGTTTTGGCTGGCGACCGGACATGAGCGGGCGGCTGGTGTATGTCTCCGGCCCTTCGCGCTACCTGGACCTGGTGGAGCAAACCGCCATGGCCCTTGAGCAGCAACACGCGCTGCGCAGTGAAAAGACCGGCGACCTGGCCGTGGAGATCTTTCCGCTCAAGTACGCGGTCGCCGAGGATCGGCGGATCAAGTACCGCGAAGACGACATCGACGCGCCGGGCGTGGCGACGATCCTGGCCCGGGTGCTGGGTGATGCCAATGTGGTGTCGGTCGATGGCGGGCAGGACAGTCCACGGCTACCGGCGCAGTCCGGGCGTGCGGTGGTCCAGGCAGAGCCCTCGCTCAATGCCATCATCGTGCGCGATACCAAGGACCGCATGCCGATGTACCGGCGCTTGATCACCGCGCTGGATCGTCCGTCGGCGCGGATCGAAGTCGGGTTGTCGATTGTGGACATCAACGCCGAAAACCTGGCCGAGCTGGGGGTGGATTGGCGCGTCGGCATCAGCGTCGGCCCGCGCCAGCTGATCGACATCCGCACCACCAGCCAGAACCTCGGTGGCCAGGGCAACTCCAGCCCCGGTACCACGCGAGAGGCCGGCGCCAGTCTGGTGGACAGTCGCGGCCTGGATTACCTGTTGGCCCGAATCACCTTGCTGCAGAGCCAGGGCCGCGCCCAGGTCGGCTCGCGGCCGACCGTGCTGACCCAGGAAAACACCCTCGCGGTGATCGACCACAGCGAAACCTATTACGTCAAAGTCGTCGGTGAGCGGGTGGCTGAACTCAAACCCATCACCTACGGCACCATGCTGAAACTGACGCCCCGTGTCATCCAGTTGGGCGACAAGCCGGAAATTAGCCTCAGCCTGCACATCGAGGACGGCAACCAGAAACCCAACAGCACCGGGGTGGACGGAATTCCCACCATCGCCCGCACCGTGGTCGATACCGTGGCGCGCGTGGGGCATGGCCAGAGCCTGTTGATCGGCGGTATCTACCGCGACGAACTCAACGAGTCCATGCGCAAGGTGCCGTTGCTCGGTGACATTCCGTACCTGGGCGCGCTGTTCCGGTTCAAGTCCAACTTCACCCGCCGCTCGGTGCGGCTGTTTCTGATCGAGCCGCGGCTGATCGACAACGGCGTCGGCCATTTCGTGGCGTTGGGCAGCAAGCGTGGCTACATGGATGGATTGCTCCAGGTGGATGAACTGTCGAACCAGAGCCTTTCATTGCAGAAAATGCTCGGCACTTCACAGTGCCAGGTGCTGGGCCAGGCCCGCGAGCTCCAGCAAATACTGGCGCAAACCGGCAAGGACTCTTCGCTGACTGCCTGCAGCCTGGGCAATGACACTAACGGCTGGCGCATTTCCGAAGGTGCCTGCGTCGAAGGCGTTGACCAGTGCGTTCGCGCGCCGAAGAAGCCCTGACATGAGTTGGAAAGTCCGCTTTTACAGTGGCCTCAATCAAGGGGTCGAAGTGCCGCTGGCCGAAGGGCGAGTGGTCATCGGCTGCGACCCGTTGCAAGCTGATCTGGTGCTGGTCGATGAAGGTATTGCGCCGGTTCACCTGGTGCTGGATGTCGACCCGCAGGGCGTGCGCCTGCTGGAATGGGCCGAGGGTAATCAGCCGCTGCAGGAAGGCCAGCCGCTGGCCGGCGGCAGCACGTTGCAGGCGCTGGTCCGGCAGGCTTGCGGGCCGTTGCTGTGGGCCTATTGTGCTCAGGAGCGACAGTTTTCCGAACAATTGCCGCTGGCCGCCAGCCCTCAGGAGCGTCGCACGGCGGTGCCCCGGGCCCATTGGGGTGGGCGACTGATGCTCGGGGTCAGCGTGCTGTTGCTGGTCGGTGTCGTCGGTTTGCTCGGCGCCCCTTGGTCGGGCGGCAGTGGCGGCATGACCGGCGAAGACCCGGTCGTGGCCTTGCGCAGTTTTCTGCGTGATCGTCAGTTCCAGTATGTGCAGGTCGGTGAGCGTCAGGCCAACGGCAATGTTCCGCTCACCGGTTACCTGGAAGACAACCGCACGCGGCTGGCGTTGCAGCAGTACCTGGAGCGCAGCGGCCTGACGTATCGGCTCGACGTTCGCAGCATGGAAGAGATTCGTCAGGGGGTGGAATTCATCCTGCAGAAATTCGGTTATCGCCAGGTGCGCACCGCCACTGCGGACCAACCCGGCTGGATTCGTCTCACCGGCGAACTGGCGCTGGAGGATGAACACTGGTTACAGATCGAAAGCCTGCTCAAGGCCGATGTGCCGGGGTTGCTGGGCGTGGAAAACCGCGTTCGGCTGGCCGGCTCGCACCTCAAGCGGCTCGACCAGATGCTCACCGATTTCGGGCTTGAAGCCGTGCTGGCCTACCAGGACAAAGGCGAGCGCATCGAGTTGCGCGGGCAACTGGATGAGGCTCAGCTCAACGAGTTCTACAAGTTACAGCGCGAATTCCGACAGGAGTTCGGCACTCGCCCGGCGCTGGATCTGGTGAGCCGCAACAAGCGCGGCAGCACCGATGACCTGGAGTTCGTGGTGCGTTCGGTGTCTTTGGGCAAGGTGCCTTATGTGGTGCTGGGCGACGGCCAGAAGTACCCGGTCGACGCTTCGACCCCGCAAGGCGTGAGGGTGCTGGCAATCAATGCCGACGCCGTGATCGTCAGCCGCGGAAAACAACAATTCATCATCAATCTCAAGGGAGAGCCACTCAATGATGACGGCTTTGGAGGAGCGTCTGTACGCCGCTGACGTTGACTTTGAACGGCAGCTGCGTGCGCAACTGGAACAGGCCCAGGCCAGCGGAAAACGCCGCTTGATGGGCGGCGGTGATCCGCAACAGTACCGGCAATGGCAGATGGAAGCCCAGGCAGTCGAGGCCTCCATCAGCATTCTCAACACCCTTAAGGGAGCTTCGTGATGGCATCGATTTTTACCAATGACAGCAGCGTCAACACCCTCGACAAAGTCGCGGAAAACCTCAAGGACCAAGCCAACAACGCCAACAAGGAAGTCGGTGACGCCATTGCGGCCCTCAAGGACTCCGCAGACAACCCGGCGCTGTTGGCCGAACTGCAACACAAGCTCAACAAGTGGTCGGTGATCTACAACATCAACTCGACTGTCACCCGCTCGATGAGAGACCTGATGCAGGGCATCCTGCAGAAAATCTGATGATGGACAGTTCATTGAAAGGGCTGATGGCAGAACTAGCCCTGGCCGGTAGCGGCCATCACTGCCACGAAGAAGCCCAGCAGATTGCGAACTGGCTTGAACAGGTCGAGGGTCAGGAGGAAGCCGCGTGCCTGATCCGGCTTTCCAGCCTGATGAACCAGGGGCATTACCAACAGGCGTTGGTGTTGGGTGAAGGCAAACCGTGGCCGGCACTTGCACCCTGGCTGGCGTTATGTGAATGGCGGCTGGGGCTCGGTACGGCGCTGGATCGGCGCCTGGCCGAACTGGCCGCGAGCGAGGACCCTCGGCTGGTGCAGTTTGCCCACGGCATGCGTGACCCGGAGGGGCCATGAACCGGATCGACTCGTCGCCTTCGCAGCTGCCGCTCCATCATGGACGGGATGCACGGCCCATGGCGCCGGTCGAGCCCGGTCAGGCGCAAGCCTTCGACGCGGCGATGAAAAGCCCTCCGGTGTCGTCCAAGTCGGCACCGACCGACGCACCGTTGCAGCTCTGGTTGCAAGGTGCGGACCTGACAACGGCCCTGGCGGGCATGGACCCGCGCCAACAGCGTGAAAACGTCTGGAAGTGGTATCGCCAGGACTTGCCGGATTCGGCCGAAGGGCGTCGTGACGAGTTGCGCAACTGGCTGATGCAAGGCCTGTCGGACCGCTTGCTGGTGCGCTTCCCGGAGCAACAGCTGGGGCTTGAGCCGGATCGTCTGGCGCTTAAGGACTTGCTCAGGGAGCAGGCACCGTTTGGCAAGCAACAGGAAACACTGTTGCTCAACGTGCTGGGCGAGATCAAAGGGGTTGAGGGCAGTGATTACCTGGCGAGCATCGTGCGCCGCGAGTTGCAGATCCTGATCCCCACGAACGCAATGATCGAAAACTTGATGCGCTTCACCCACTCACCCGATTTGGAGTCGTGATGGACGTTAGTCAGATAAGTCAGGCCGCTGTCACCAGTCTCGATGAGCTCAAGGCGCCCCAGGCCAGCGCCGGGCAAATCGCCGATTTCGAGCAGGCGATGGGCAAGGGTTCCGAGAGCCTTGGGGGCAACCTGCTCAATGAAATCGGACAGATCAAAGAACGTTTTTCCCAGGCCAAGCATGACCTTGAGGTCGAGCTTTCGACCCCCGGCGATGACCCCGGCAGCCTGATGCAGATGCAGTGGTCGTTGATGCGCATCAGCATGCAGGAGGAACTGATAGCCAAGACGGTCGGGCGCATGAGTCAGAACGTCGAAACGCTGATGAAAACCCAATAAGGTGCTGCGTGAAGAGACTCAATCGAATCCTGATGTTGTTGACCGTGTTGCTGCTCGCCGGTTGCAAGGTCGAACTCTATGCCGGCATCAGCCAGAAAGAAGGCAACGAAATGCTCGCGTTGCTGCGCACCGAAGGGATCTGGGCGGCCAAGCAGCCTGACAAGGACGGCAAGATCAAATTACTGGTCGAGGAATCTGATATCGCCGAGGCCATTGATGCGCTCAAGCGCAAAGGCTATCCGCGTGAAAGCTTTTCCACGCTCAAGGATGTGTTCCCCAAAGAAGGGTTGATCTCCTCGCCGGTGGAGGAGCGAGCCAGGCTCAATTACGCCAAGGCCCAGGAAATCTCCCGGACCCTGTCGGAAATCGACGGCGTGCTGGTGGCCCGCGTTCATGTGGTGTTGCCCGAAGACCGCGACGGTCTGGGCAAGAAATCTTCGCCGGCCTCGGCGTCGGTGTTTATCAAACACGCGGCGGATATCCAGCTCGACGCTTACATTCCGCAAATCAAGCAACTGGTGAACAACGGCATCGAAGGCCTGAGTTACGACCGCATCAGCGTGGTGCTGGTGCCTTCGGCGGATGTCCGGCAGGTCCCGCTGGCCCCGCGTTATGATACGGTGTTCTCGATTCAGGTGACCGAAGAATCCCGTGGCCGGTTGCTGGGGTTGTTCGGGTTGCTGTTCGCGTTGCTGTTGGTCAGCAACCTCGGCCAGTACTTGTGGCAGCGCAGCAGGCTTTCGTGATGACGTTGTTGCTGACGCCGTACCAATTGAGGTTTTGCCCGGCCCGTTACATTCACCCTACGCACGTCCCGCTCTCGCTGGCGGGGCTGGCCGACACGCTGGGCCATTGGCGTCGGCACAGCGGGATCAATGCCTGGCTGTTGGGTGAGTGCAAGCTGGACATCGAGTATGAGCTGCCGCCGACACTCGGTGGCTTGGCGTTCTTTGAGCAGGCCGCGCTGGAGAAGACACTCGGTTACCTGGGCGCGTTGCTGCATGGCCATGCCATTCGCCAGGTGCTGGACGCGACAAACCTGCGACGGGTTCACGCCGCGATTGGCGAGGCCGGGCATCGTTACTGCCTGGAACAACTGGAGCTGATCATCGGCGCCTGGCCGGACGGCTGGCAGCAACCGTTACCTGAGGGTGAACTCGTTGATTGCTTGCGCCAACGTGCGCTGGCGTTCTGGCTGCTGGCCTGCGGTGACACGCCATCGGGATTTGCCCGCCGCCTCGCCTTGCGCCTGGCGCTTTGCGAACCCCGGCTATCCGAGCCCCCGGCGCAGTGGACGGTCAGTAGCAGCCAGCGTCCATTGGCCCAGGCGTTGTGCCTGAAAATCGCCCGACAAGTGAGCCCGCAATGCTTCCATTTATTGAAATAAAAGCCTCCGACGTCCGATTGGCGCCGGACCAGGTCCTACTGCGCAGTGCCGACTATCAGGACTATCTGACGGCGGGAGAACTGGTCGAAGTAGCCCGCAAGCGTGCCGAGGAAATCGAGCAAGCCGCCCACGATGTCTACGAGCAACAGAAGGCGTTGGGCTGGCAGGCTGGCATCGAGGAGGCGCGCAAGCGTCAGGCCACGTTGATTCAGGAAACGCTGTTGCAGTGTCATCAGTATTACCGCGACGTCGAGCAGCAGATGAGCGACGTGGTGCTGCAAGCAGTGCGCAAAATTCTCCAGCACTACGACAACATCGAGCTGACGTTACAAGTGACGCAGCAGGCGCTGTCACTGGTCAGCAACCAGAAACAGGTGATCCTGCACGTGCAGCCGGATCAGGTGCTTGAGGTGCGCGAGCAGATTTCCCTGGTCCTCAAGGACTATCCGGAAGTGGGCTATATCGAGGTCATCGCCGATGCGCGGCTCGACCAGGGCGGCTGCATCCTGGAAACCGAGATCGGCATCATCGACGCGAGTGTCGACGGCCAGTTGGGCGCCCTGGAAGAGGCCCTGAAGCAAACATGGATGCAGGGTAGGGATGAACGAATACGACCAACTTATGTGAACTTCTGATAAACGCCGTCATCATTTACAAGCCAAATGTACTGATAGGCTTGAACCAAAACGGTACGCGGTAAGGTATGGCCTCTGTGAGCTGGGCCATCGTGGACAAAACACCGTCGGCGAATAGGAAGGGTCCGACTCGTTCTGAAATTCATTCGGAACAGGCTAAGCCCGTAGTGCTGCCGGCAACGGCAGGCGGACTGTAAGGAACGCTGTTGGTGCTGCGGGTATGGGCATCGAAGAGCATCTCGTGACCTTGGCTAGGGTACGCAACCAACCCGAATGCGCGACTGGCGCACAGCTTCATGTGTGAGACCTGGATGCGTCGAAACAGGCCTCCGATCAGCAGCCCTTCTTCGCTCCAGTCAAATTGAAAAGCTTCACCGAGCGCAAACGTCAGCGGTACAAAAGCGCGTAAAGACTTGCCTTGATCACCTCGCCACGAGCGTACAAACGCCGTGAGCTGGCTATAGCCGCCGTCATAACCCTCAGCCTTGATCTGCTCGAAAAGTGCTTTGGCGCTTCTGCGGTTGTGCTTTGCCCGGAACGAATCGGCTTTCAGCGCCTGTTCCAGCGTGTCGTGGAATGGGCTGAGTTTGTTGAAGGTCGCGCACCGCTGGTACGCCGGCTGATTGGCTTCGGGGGCTCTGACCCATTTGCGGATGGTGTTTCTCGACAGCCCGGTACGCTTGGCTATCTGGTGCAGCGAGAGCTTGTCGCGGAAGTACATCCGCCGGATTTTCCCCAATATTTCCATGCTGATCACCCTGTGTTCTCCTGCTCAAAAAGTGAGCAGAAGCAGTTGAACACCTGGGTCAGTTTTCAGTCGGCAGAACAGCCTTTACTGGGTCAGTTTTCGGTCAGAGACAACAGATATCTACAAAATCAGGTGCGTTTACTAAAAGTCAGGGTTTGGAGGCGATGATACGATTAGTTCTCTCAAATACTGACAAGCGAACGGGGAAGTGTGTGGTCATGAGTACCAGTTACGTAGATGCCTTGCTCCAGGAGTTGGGTGCTGTATTGGGTATCGCTGGGCTTGAATTCAATGATGAACGTTTGTGCACGCTGGTGGTGAGTCATCGGCAGGTGTTGTCGTTACGACACGCGTGTGCGTTTAACCAATTGATACTGTTTGGACCGCTCGGCTATGAGCTACCCGACAATCCTTCCCGGAAAACATTGAATATGTTGATGTCGACAGCACTCAATCCGCTGATGGGATCGGCTCCAGGTGTCGGGTGGGACCCTGATTTGGGGCTTATCGGATTTCAGGCATTC
This sequence comes from Pseudomonas sp. ArH3a, assembly GCF_022648765.1. Taxonomy (NCBI): domain Bacteria; kingdom Pseudomonadati; phylum Pseudomonadota; class Gammaproteobacteria; order Pseudomonadales; family Pseudomonadaceae; genus Pseudomonas; species Pseudomonas sp. ArH3a. The sequence goes on along the minus strand of NZ_CP080330.1, from coordinate 205,224 downwards.
AGCCTGGAAGGGCTCAATGTTCACGAGTTAGAAACAAGCCTGGGTTCTTTTATCGAATGGGCTGACACTTTTTCGCAGCAGTTGGCGATGCCTGTTGATTCAGCATCCAGTTTTCAAGGGGTTAAGTATGATCACGTTTAACAACGTTGCCGCGTTGCAAAGAGCACCTGAATCCGTCAAAGACGCTATCCAGCAGCAAGGTGTGTTGAAAGTCGGTGGTCGTGAGTACCATATTCAAACCGATTTGCAGCAAGTTCTGCGTACTCAGCCTAAAGACAGCATAGTGGCTCGTTTTATTGAGGGCGTTAGCAAGCTGTTCACGACCGGTTCCAGCGCTTCCGTTGCCCAAGGGTTGACCCAGTCTTTGTTTACTTCACATGCTGGCGCGTTGCAGCAACGTCTGCAATCTATCTCATCGGTTGAGCATGCACGGATGCTGTTCAAAGATGCTGGCTTGCAAAGCCCCGAGCAAGTACTGGATCGCCTGGGTCGAACAGATGACAAGTCGTTGAATGGAGTTTCCAGTGGCGAAGTCAAACAACTCTTTGAGCGCGCGCTGGCGGAAGCGCTGGTTAATACTGCATCTGGCCAAGCCTTGGAGGCGCTAGTGGGACCGTCGGTCACCCGAGCGCTGGTGAACAAGCAACTGCCATTTGCCAGTCTCGAAAGTTTGCGTACTTCAGGTTCGTCCGCCTCGGTGGTGGGCGGCCTGGAGCCGATACTCATGGTCGAGCTGAAGAACCTGGGCCTGGCACAACAACATCAGCAATCAGTGTTGCAGCAAGATCTTGGCAGTGCGCCGTACAACAGTGTCCTAAGTGAATCGTTCTATAACCCGAAAGGTTACACCGAAGATGTGGATCGCGCGGCTGCCTGGATCCTTAAAGCGTCGACCTCGGGTGGCAATGAATGGGAAAACTTTACGGCGTTGCTGCGTGAGTACAGATCCAATGGCAAGGACCTGACAGACGCGACTGTTCTTAAAGAACTACATCAACGGCTGGTACCTGATATCGACAGGTCCTATCGTGGCCCGGCTATCAGCGGTGGCCGTTTGCTCTCCAGTATTACGGGGGCAGCAATGTTGGATCAGCACCTCAAAACACTGGACAAGGATCATGAGCAAGTTGGCAAGCAGTTGTTCGCAGCTGTGGTGGGCTTCCATGGGTTTATCGATGGCAATGGTCGTATGGGGAGGTTGCTGTATGCCCTTACTGAGCTGCGTGCGCAACAATTTACACCGATGGCTGTTGAGACAGAGAACTTGCTTAGCGGTTTAAGCTGATTTAGACGTGCGTGAGCATGGGGGATCTTCGTCGTAGGTAACGAACAGCGTCAGATTGCGCATTCCACGCCATCCGGCCGGGCAGTCGGAGCGCAGCGACGCAGGTTTGCATTGTAAGTCTGGGGTTGTACGCCCAAACCCCAGATTTTTTTGTCGGATGCTGAAAAACGGAGCCCCCCGCTAATCGCTTGATGGGGGGAATGTAGTGGTCAACTGATCCCGGACACGACGTTAAGTTTTTTCTCGGCCTGAGCCGGTGGCAGCCCACCATTAAATTGGTGCGGTCGAATCCAGTTGTACCGGTGCATCAAAAAATGGCTGATATCCCGCTGAGCTTGTTGGACCGTCGTGTAGCCCATGGTCGGTATCCACTCGGTTTTCAGGCTCCTGAACACCCGCTCCATCGGCGCATTATCCCAACAATTTCCTCGCCGGCTCATGCTCTGACGCATGCGATATCGCCAAAGGCGCTGGCGAAAACTCCGGCTTCCATATTGCGAGCCTTGATCGGAGTGGAATAGCAATCCTTGAGGCTTCCCTCGTTGCTCGTAAGCCATGTCCAAGGCCTTGATGACCAAGTCGGCATCCGGCTTTCCCGACAACGCCCAGCCCACAACACGGCGGGCAAAAAGATCTAGCACAACCGCCAGATACTGCCATTTCCCTTGAGCCCAGATGTAAGTGATATCGCCACACCAGACGTGGTCAGGAGCGGGCACTTCAAACTCCCGGTTCAAAATATTAGGGATGTCGGGCCGCTCGACCGTCGCCTTTTTGTAAGCATGCGATCCCGGTTGTTTGCTGACCAACTCCAGCTCGCGCATCAGGCTGCGCACCTTGAATCGCCCGATCTGCTCGCCGTCGTCCTGCATCATAGCCATGATGCTACGGCTACCTGGAGCACTGCGGCCGTGGGTGAACAACTCGTTCACCCGACTGCGCAATCGAAGGCGTTCTACATCCGGTGTGCGGCGCCTGAGATGCCGAGCGTATTAGCACGAGCGGGTCACTTCAAACACCTTGCACAGCCAATCAACCGGCTCGTGGATGCTCAACTGGTCAATCAGCGCGAACGCTCGAGATCTTCCGACATCAAGAGCGCGGTAGCCTTTTTTAAGATCGATTTTTCCCGCTCAAGGCGAGCAATTCGGGCTTCCAGCTCTTGGATTTTCTGCTGCTCCGGGGTCAGCGCTTTGCTCTGCGGGGTGACGCCCGTGCGTTCTTGCTGCACCTGGTCAACCCAGCGGCGCAAAGCCGACTCGCCGACACTAAGCGAGCGGCTGGCCTCAATGAAGCTGTAATCCTGCTTGAGAACGAGGTCGGCAGCCTCGCGTTTGAATTCAGGGGAAAAGGTACGGCGTTGTTTGGTCATCTGACACCTCGTTCTGGCGAGCATTCTCGCCTAAATGGGTGTCCGGTTTCATTAGACCACTACACTCCGATTTCCATAGTGTTCAGAAAATTTCCTTTGGGGGATTATCGCTTTCCATACCTGATGGACGAACACTGAGCAAAAAGCGCAGTTATAGGTGGAAATCGCCCGCAGCCTCCGGTTGGTAAAGCACTTTCCTGATCTCAATCCGGCGGGTCCGATCAGAAATTCGCCAGTCGATGGTGTCCCCCTCCTGATAGCCCAGGATGGCGGCGCCGATGTCGGAATACACGGAATGCTTCCCTGCGTTGCTGTCCGCGTCTTCAGGGTAAACCAAGGCCACTTCGATCTCTTCGTCGTCCAACTGCAGCAAGGCCCTAGAGTTCATCGTGACGACATTGCACGCCACCTGCTGCGGCTTGACGACAATGGCTCGCTCAAGCTCATGTTCGAGTTCAACAATGGCCGGGCCTTGCTCGAGCACGATTAGACTCTCGAGCCTGGCCTTGTCGATTTCAGTGATGTAGATCCTAGTGGAGTCGCCAACGGTACCTTCGCGTAAGAACTGGAGATAGCGCCCTGCCGTTATGGAAAATGACTTCAATGTCGGCGTTTCGTTCTCAAGCAGAAAGCCGCTGCGCAGAAAGGCTTTCAGCGAGCGCGCGTTGTCCGGGTGGATCTTGGCGATGAGCTTATTGGCCCGCATGTCGAGGAAGGCCAGTTTCATGCCTTCGCGGAGCGTGCGGGCGCCAAGGTTTCGGCCCCATTTGTCGCTGTCGCCGATGACCAAGACTATCTCGCAATTTGAGCCGGTCTTGATTAGACGAACAAAACCCACCGGAGCGTCATGCCGGTCATGGGCCATGAAGAATCGGCCGCCCTGGTTGAAAAGATGGGTCAGGATCGGCAATTGAGTCCTATCGATGGCCTGCTCGATGGAGCGTGAGACATGGCGCGAATCGCTCAGATAGCAGGTGACGCGCTCATCCTCCAACCAATCCATCAGCGTCTGCGCGTGCGCCCGAGTAATCTCAGGGCACAGCGAAATGAAAGGCTTGTTCATCTTCACTACACTTATTTATAAAGAATGTAAGCCCGTCATGGCTATGGCCATGACGGTTCTTTCGGTAACCGGCTATTTTAAGACATAACGCGAGCAATGCCGAACAGCCTGGAGAGTTCAAGAAAACTATCGTTTTGCCGAACCCGAACTGGTCAAGCGCCCAAGCACTCGATGAAGCCGACTATCAGTGAGGATGATCAGCGCTGCATTGTTCTGCCCCTTGATCCGACCCAAATGCTCGCTGCAGGCGTTTCCATCCAATTTGCGTGGATGTCGTTTCATTACTGGGTGCAACAGTTCTAACTCTCTAAATTCAGCGCTAAAAATCCTCGATAATCAAGGGTTTTTTATTTGCGCAAAGAAATCTCGAACAGTGATCGCGTATTGATGCTCGGTCACACATTAGTATTTCACTCGGGATCCTTGGCAAAGCAAGACGCTACTTTTTAATAGTTCGCGCACTTCTTTCTGGCACCACTTTTGGTTTCGAGTAGTTCGCTGGCCTATTTTTGAGTTTTATCAGTCGTCATAGGCTTAATCCATTTTCAAAGCGATGGGTGATACACCGAGGCGCTTGGCTATTTTCGCAACAGCGTTTTCGTGGTCAATAACTTACCTGACCGCATCTGCCTTTAATGACGACATGAACTGTTGGGTGCTCAAGGCTTCCTTCTACGCCAAAATCATAGGCTGAAGATCCCTACGGTGCGGAGAGAAGTCCATCTAAGGCATAGAGCTATCTACGAACCTCGGGACGATTCATGGCTGATTCTCGCCGTGTCAACGGGCGTAAGCTTTACACGTAAGGGATACAGAAATAAGCAATCTAGGAATCCTCCCATAGGCTTCTGCCCCTCCAAACTGCATCCTGTATGTGCCTGCCGCGGCAAACCGTGAACAGGGGCAATAAAATAGTTGCACATCACTTATTTAGAGAAGGAATTTCTCATGTTTAACAAAATGGGTAAATACAGCGCACTGTGTGGTTCATCGCTGCTGATTTTGATGGCTGCTGCTAACGTTCAAGCGGCTGATGGCGAAGTTGAATTCACCGGTTCCATCACCGATGGTGCCTGTACCATTACTGGCTCAAGCGTGAAGCAAGCAGTCAAGCTGCCGCAGGTTCGTGTCGCGGACTTTGCGAACACTGTAGGCGCAACTACAGGTAAAACACCGTTCTCTATTTCGTTGGAAGACTGCAGTACTGAAACCAAGAAAAACGCTTCGATCACGTTCAGCGGTGTGGCAGCAGCTACTGATCCAGACGTACTGGGGATGACGGGTGAAAACCGCGTCGGTGGGGTCGGTATTCAAATCGGCAATAAAGCCGGTGAGAAATTGGCCCTGAATACTGCCTCCGTCGACCACTTGATGACCGTAGGATCCAACACCTTCGATTTTAGTGCAGCCTATGTTCGATTGGTCGCGGACGTTCCAGCTAGTGACGGAGTGCCAGCCCAAGTCAATATGGGTACCGGTATCGTGAACGCACTGGCAACCTTTGACGTCAGCTACAAGTAACTCATGTTTTTAATGATAGAGTTCGCGGCTAGCCGTGAACTCTCTCATTAGCCAGAGGAGATTATTCATGCGTTTAAAAGTTGCAGCCTTTTGGGCGCTTGCGGCGGTTTTTTGGTTGCCTCAAATTCAAGCTGGCGTCAACGTAGGCGCCACCCGCGTCGTTTACCAAAGCAATGAAAAGGACGCCACCCTTGCAGTTTCAAATAGCGGCGACGATGGCGTCCCCTATTTGGTTCAGTCCTGGGTCAGCTATTATGATAAGCAGAATGAGAGTGCGGATGAATTTCTCATCACTCCGCCGCTTTTCCGCCTAGACCCAAATAGTCGGAACACACTGAGGATTATTTCCACCCAGGCGCAGAACTTGCCGACCGATAAAGAAAGTTTGTTTCTGCTTAACGTTAAAGCGATCCCTTCCATGAGTGCCGAGCAGCGCAGTCAGAACGTGTTACAGATTGCACTCAAGACCACGATCAAGCTGTTTTATCGCCCCGAAAACTTGAAAGGTTCTCTAATAGATGCAGTGAAAAAACTTCAATGGCGTGTTGACGGCGGAAAACTGACTGTGCATAACCCATCGGGTTTTAATGTTGTGCTCACGGAGCTGCTGATTAATAACACGGTCAGCAAAGACTTGCCGGAAGTAATCAAGCCTGGCAGTACTGCCACTACGAACATACCGCTTAAACACAGCGACACGCTTGTATTCAGTTACATCAACGAATACGGCAGTACGATCAAGTCTGCTCCTGTTACTCCATCATCAATAATTGAATAATTAGTAGGCTGAAAAGGATTACCTCATGCTGCGAATGCGCACGTGCGTCCGCGGGCGCCGACTGAAGTATTGGAGCCAGTTCGCCGTCAGTGCCGTCAGTGTAACGACGACTGCCGCTCAGGCGGACTACAGCTTCGATTCTTCCTTTCTGGAAATTGGTGGAGGTAGCAGTTCAGCAGAAGTTATCGAACAAGTCAAAGCCATGAGCCAAGGTCAGCTTCCAGGAATATATCGTATTGACCTGTCAACCAATGACCGCGTCATCGATCAACGCGATATGCACTTTCTGCGCGAAGTAGTAGGTCAACCCTCGACCCCTGCCGGCTTGTTTCCGTGTTTCAGTGCTCAGTCCTTGATGGATTTGGGTATTGATTCCATGCGACTAGAAAACGCAGATATCAGCACTGACGGTTGCGTGTACTTTAACCGTGAGCTTAGTGGTGTTACGTATAGCTACGATTTCAGTAAACAGCAACTGGAACTGCACGTTCCTCAGGCTTTTATTGGCAGTGTGCCATTTGCAACCCGCCGTAAAAGCTGGAGTAATGGCGAGCCAGTAGCCTTTGCCAACTACAGTTTTTCAGGCGGCCGCTACGAGAACCTGTCCGGTAACCGGCAATCCCAGTTTGCCAATATGTACAGTGGAATAAACAGCGGCGCCTGGCGCTTTCGCAATTTCTCTACGTGGCAAAAGGGCACTAACGTCGAAGGTCGCTGGAAATCGGTGGATTCCTATGTCCAGCGCGATCTTGGCAATTTGATGGCCATTGCCACTGTCGGTGATAGCTCCACTGACAGTGATTTGTTTGACAGCATTTCTTATCGCGGCGTGGGCATTGCTTCTGACTTGGACATGTTGCCCGATGAGGCGCGTAACTTCGCCCCCGTGGTGCGTGGCGTAGCCAACGGTCGCTCAAAAGTGACATTACGCCAACGCGGGTATGTCATCAGCGAGCAGTGGTTTCCATCTGGTCCGTTTGCAATCAAGGATCTGTATTCGACCTCGGGCAACGGCGATATCGAAGTCACCGTCGAAGGTCCTGATGGCGAGCGTCAGGTGTACACCCAGTCATTTTCCTCTGTGCCTTACATGTTGCGAGAAGGTCAGCAGAGCTACGCTTTGACTGCGGGGCAGTATCGCCCGGCAGAAGGTTCGCGGAATTCGCAGAAGCCCGGTTTTGTTCAAGGGACCTTGCGCCGAGGACTGACCGAAGGCACTACGCTGTTTGGCGGTACCGTCATCAGTGAGCAATACACATCGGCGTTACTGGGGGTTGCCCATGACTTCGCAGGTTTCGGTGCCATTTCACTGGACGTGTCCCATGCCAACAGCGGCGATATGGGGGCCGAATCGAAAACCTTGTCGGGCCAGTCGTATCGGTTTCGGTACTCCAAGTCCTTCGCCCTGACGGACACCAACTTCAGCCTGATTGGCTATCGCTATTCCACCAGCGGTTATTACAGCTTTAACGAGGCGATCAACGCGCGAGCCAATAACTCGTTCGAACCCTACCTGGATGAGGCGCTGAACAGCAGCGGAGCGTTTTCTGCGTATTTGAGCGGCCATCTGAAAAGTAGCTTTTCCGCCAACCTATCGCAGCAATTTGGCACCTATGGCGGTGTGTACGGCAGCCTGACTAAAACCGATTACTGGAACATGTCTAAGAGCAACACCGCCATTCAACTGGGGTACAGCTTCAGTGTCCGCAACGCCACTTACAACGTGGGCCTGGCGCAGCATAGCGGTGCTCGCGATGATACTCGCACGGTGTCGTTAAGCGTGAGTTTTCCACTTGGCGCGCCGGGTAGTAGCTCTCGCATTGGCCTGAGCACTAACCAGGACTCGAACGGTAACGCGCACCGCTCGGCCACGTTCAGCGGTTCTCAATTGCAGGACGATGCCCTGTCCTACAACGTGGGCGTTAATCAGCAAGTCAGTGACGATGAGCGTGTACTCGGCGGCTCGATGGCTGCCCGCTACAGTGCGGCGAGTGCCGTTTGGCAGGGGTCTTATAACGAAGATCAAAACATACGCCAGATGGACTTCGGCGTGAGAGGCGGGGTCGTTGCCGCCCGCGACGCACTGATGTTCACGCAGCCGTTGGGTGAAACCAACATCATCGTGGCGACACCTGGGGCCGCAGGCGTCGGGGTGTTGACCAGAAGTGGGATTGAAACCAACAGCGGTGGTTATACGATTATTCCTTCGGCTCAGCCGTACCGAAAAAACCGAGTGGCACTCGATACCAACTCGTTATCGGACACCACGGATATCGCGCAGTTGGTCCAGGACGTGACGCCTAATCGCGGCGCCTTTGTGCTGGCCAGTTTTGAAACCCAAAACGGCCGCCGTTTGTTGGTGAGCATCAGCTCAAACAAGGGCAAGCCTGCACCTTTTGCCGCAGAGGCCCAACTCTATGACATTGATGGCCGATTGCTGAGCAGCACCATGGTGGCTGACAAGGGACGGGTATTTCTGACAGGCGTACCGGACAAGTCGCGTCTGCTGATAAACGTCAACGGCAAGACGTGGTGCGCCAAAGAATTGGACTTGAACACGTTCGCTCTGCCAGAGACCGGTATCGGACAACTGAAGATCAGTTGTGATGCCGAGACGGTTTCACCTGAGGATACTAAAGGTACTCCCGATGCGTAATCCAAGCACTAAAAAAGCTTCCTTGAATTGGGTAAAGGGTGGCTTGTTGCTACTTTGCCTGCTATTCAACTTTGCCAGCCAAAAGGCATTTTCGGCGACTGCGGGTAGTTTAAGCTGCAGTGCATCAGGCGCCAGTGCGGTGATCGATATTGAGCCTGGTACGACGCACAAAATGCCTGTAAGTGTATCGTGCACAGTCTTACGCGATTTTCCGACCGGTGGGTCACTTGGGTTTGAGACGGGGACACAACTCAACGGCATCAGCGTGAAAATTTTGAACGTTGGCGGAAGTTCTTGGGTTCCTCAGGTGAGTAACGGCTCGTCATCAACTTATTGTGTGCCCAACGGTGGACTCTGCACTACGTTGAAAAAAGGCACCAATTTTAGAGTCAATCTGGAGGTTCAAATTACCGTCGCAGCCAATGCGACGGGCATGGGCTCAGTACTCATTGCAGTGGGAGTAACCAACAGAAGTGATGAAAGGTATGCCGAAGATATTTTTACCAAGACGCAGCCTATCCGTGTGCTCACCCCCACCTGCTACATATCCACGGGGCCAGTCTCATTTCACGACTTTGGCAGCATCACCACCCTCGACTTTGAGGAGTCGCCGTTCTTCGCCAATATCCAGACGAAGTGTTCCGCAGCTGTGAGCGCGAGCATGATTTTGGTACCCGGGCAAGCCGCCGTCGCCGGTAGCCCGGGGTATTCATCCACCGATTTGGAAGGTGTGTCAATTCTCGTCACCAGAGACAATAGGCACGTCGAGTTCAACATCGCTCAAGATATACAGCTGCGTAAAGGAACCGACAAGATTCCCTTGGCTTTCAAGCTACAAAAGAATATCGGCGCTGATAACCCGGCTGGGAATTTCAATGCCACATTTACCCTAAGTATCACTTATCCCTGATCGGGTGTAGGAGGTCAATCATGAAGTTGATGTTATTATTGCCCACTATACTTTTCGTTGGTCTGGCCTGCACACCTGCCTACGCGGCAACCGAACACGTCAAAATAATATTGTCGGGTAATGTGGTGGCGCAACCTTGTATATTGAAAAGTAATAAATTAATCAGTGCCGACTTTGGTAGAGTGGGCATTGACGCGATTGAAACTGCTCCCGCTATAATTATCCCTATAAAGCTGGACTGTCCAAAGTATTCAAGTTTGAAGATAAGTGTTAAGGCTGAATCTGTTTACGAAAATTCATCGACACTTGGTGTTACAGGTATAGAGAACCTGGCATATTCCTTAGTTTTGAGCGCTAATTCTAGGCCGATAAACCTTACAGGTGTGGGTAGCTATTATAAAAAGCTAGCCGGCGACGTCGACCGGAGCATGGTGGTAAAGTTGAGTACGTTAGGTCCAGTAACTGACTCGGGCGCATTCCAGGCATCGGCCGTCATCACCCTTGAGTACAACTAGCATGCCCATTCTCACCCGTTTAAGCCCGCGAGAGGCGCTGTTGGCTGTCGTTCCGCTGTGCTTCAGCGCGGCCTGTTGGGCAGATAAAAACACCGCTGAACTTAGTGTCTCGGGCACCATGATTAATCCAGCCTGCACAGCCAGTTTCCCTGCGTCGCAGACGGTTGATATCCCCAAGGCAAATCTAAATTCCCTGAAATCGCATATCACCGATTGGAGCGATGTTGCACTGAGTTTTCGATGCTCCATAGGTAGCCAGGTCAAGATACGGTTAACCCCGTTCAATGGTTCGTTTAACACCACCACGCTGCCTACTACACTAGACAAACTAGGGCTGAATAAAGGAGTCACCAACATTCGCGCAGGTTTTTTGCCAGGTGTGAATCAAGGCGCTAATCCGACGGGGTTCTTCCTCAGCCAATACAGCCTAACCATTACTTATTCCTGATCACGCGTAGGATATCGACCATGAAATTGACGTTATTGTTGCGCACTGTACTTTTCTCTGGCCTGGTCTGCACAGCTTCCTATGCAGTAGCCACGCCCGATGAGATCCAACTCACCGTGAAAGGTTTCCTGGTACAGGTACCTTGCACCTTGAACAGTAGCAAAATTATCGATGCCAACTTCGGTAGCTTACGCATTGACGAGATTGACACTGCTCCCATGGTCGACATTCCTATAAAGTTGACCTGTCCAAGGTATTCATCGTTGAACATCAGTGTCCAGGCTGAATTTGTTCATCTAACGTCTGACGTACTAGGTGTTGCAGGCATAGGCAACTTAGCGTACTCATTGTTTTGGAAGCATGACGATCAGCCGGTGAGTCTTAGAGGTGGAAAACGCAGATTTAACGTACTATTCGACGAGGTCGACCGGAGTATGAAGGTGAAGTTGATTAGGTTAGGTCCAATAGTTGACTCGGGCGATTTTAGCGCATCGGCGGTCATCACTATCGAGTACTTATAGCATGCCCATTCTCACCCGTTTAAGCCTCCGGGAGGCGCTGTTGGCTGTCGTTCCGCTGTGCTTCAGCGCGGCCTGTTGGGCAGATAAAGACATCGCTGAACTTAGTGTCTCGGGCACCCTGATTAGTCCGCCCTGCACGGCCAGTTTCCCAGCGTCGCAGACGGTTAATATCCCCAAGGTAAATCTAAATTCCCTGAGATTGGATATCACCGATTGGAGCGATGTTGCATTGAGCTTTCAATGCGTAAAAGGCAGCCAGGTCAAGATAAAGTTTACCCCGGGCAATGGTTCGTTTAACAGCACCACGCTACTTACTACTCTAGAAAAACTAGGGCTGAAGACACGCCTGAGCGACATGACCAGTATGGGGAGGGAGGTCGATCTGAAGCTGGGTGAACAACTGAGCTTTCCCATTGAAGACATATTGTTGGAGCTTAAGCTGTCAGTCAGACCGGTGAAAATCGAGGATGAACTACCTTCTATAGGTAGTTACCGCTCAGTGCTAATGATGGAAATTATTTATCTGTAAATCGAGGTTGAGGTCATTAGCTAGATTGACAGGCTCTGATCGGGCAGTCTTTTTCGGTAATTCCCTAACGTATATCTGCAGCTACCCCTCAAGCCGATTAAGAATATTCCTAACGTATGAGCCATTAGGAATTTTCTTAGAGGGGTGGTAGACGATTTTCTTTAACATAGGCCGATGCAAAAAAATAATCACTCAAGACTGATCATCAATTCCTTTTTCGGCATCCAAATTCCTGTGGTTTTATTGCGCTTGTTCATATTCAGCCTGCTGCTTTGTATTTTGATCATCGCAGGCTTTATCATCTATTGGGCGCTTGATGAAACGTTATCACACAACCGTCGCCAGATGAATGCGGCAGCATTCAACGCCCAGCAGCTATTTATCCAAAGGGAAAGTCTGCTCAATTCCATCACGTATTCGGCCGTACGGAACATTGATGACACCGTTACCTCAGCTACACCCGAGTACTTGGATGGTAATAACCAGCTACGTACATTCCCGTTAAGCAATAACGATGAGCACTACCGTTGGGCGTTAATCTTGACCGAGCGGGACTTAGCCGAGATCGGCAATACGGGTGCCCACTTGATCTATCTTTCACTAAACGGGGGGGGCAGTCGTGCACTCCATGGGGCAGGCAGCATTTGTCACGCTAAAACACAAAGTGCGGCGCAGCGGGAACGGCTGAAGGGCTTAGAGCGGAGCCTGGCGCAACAACTTCTTGAACAGCCTCCGGTGGATCGCGCCTTCTGGGCGTGGGTACCGAACGGTTCATTGAAACAGGTTTATCTTCTGCGTTCTATCGAGCAGAACGGCCCCAAGCAAGATTGGCTAGGACTGGAACTGAGCGAGCTAGGCCTGATCCTTGAACCCCAGCAGATGCACGAAGGCAAATTCGTGCTCTATGACGCTGACGGCGATGTCGTGCTGCACAGTTCATCCTGGGATTTCCCATCGTCGTTGGCGCGCTTGCAGGCTGCCGAAGATTCCTTCGGTCTGCACTGGCAGGGAGGCCTGCCTGACTACATCATGCTCAACAAATCGGTGGGCAACGCTGGATGGCGGTTGGTGTACTACGCCCCGGTCACTCAATTGCTGCAAGACACATCATTTGTTATCTACGCCACTGCGCTGGTCACTCTGTTGCTGTTTGCCTTGATCCTTTTCGGCGCACGCTACATTCGCCTTCGCCTGGTGGAGCCCGCAGCACGTCATTACAGCGCGCTGGCAGATAGCGTCTCACTTAACCAACTGTTCATCGAGGTGGCCCCGGTGGGGCTGTGCTTGATTCGTTGCGATGATGGTTCGTTGATCCTTTCCAATACGTTGGCCAAGCGCTTTCTTGCATCGCTACCTGAGTTGCGAGAGACGATCCTGCAAGACATCCCTGAGCATAGCCACTCAGTCGAGTATCAATTGCCGGACGGCACGTTCATTCAACTGACTCGCGCCCCCACCACCTACAACGATGCGGCGGCATTGCTGTGCTGTATGAATGACGTGACAGAGTTCAAGCTGGCTGAGCAGTCACTGCTTCAGGCTAAAGACCTCTCGGACCAGTCCAACCGAGAGAAGACACTGTTCCTGAGCACGCTGAGCCATGAGATCCGTACTCCGATGTACGGCATCCTCGGTTCTTTGGAAATGCTGCGCAGCGCCGAGTTGAGCGCGGAGCAGGTCTATTACTTGGAAGCTACCCAGCAAGCTTCTTCGGTATTGATGCAAACCATTGATGATACGCTCGAGATGTCACTCATCGAATCTGGCCGACTGCGACTGAGCATCGCCCCCTTCTCGCCTGTGCGCCTGGTAGAAGAGGTCGCTTCCAGCTACTCGGCACGTGCTCGTAGTAAAGGTCTGCTTCTATACGTGACCCTTGACCCGTTAACCCCTGAAGCGGTTATCGGTGACGGTGGGCGTATTCGCCAAATTCTCAACAACCTGGTGAGTAACGCGATCAAGTTTACCGATTCCGGTCATGTGATCCTGCGTCTGTACTATGTACAGGGCCATGAACAGAAAGCACAATTGCGTTTCCAGGTGGTCGATTCCGGCCCAGGCATCGCCCCTGAACTTCATGCGAATTTATTCAAACCCTACTATCGCGCGCCCGGCTGGCTCAGCCAGAACACCTCGGGGACTGGATTGGGCTTGTCCATCTGTGAACGGCTGTCGTTCATGATGAACGGGCACCTGTCGACCACCAGCGAACCGGGGTTGGGTTCCAGTTTCAGTTTGAGCCTGGCGCTGGAACTCAGCGACCCCACCCCATCGCCGCAAATGCCGACGCTGGACGTCACGCCTGTGTATGTACGTGGCGATGTCCCTGAGGTGGTCCAGAACCTATGCCAATGGCTACGCCAATGGGGTGCCCAGGCCTTCCCTTACACGACGGCTGACAACAATAGTTTGCCTTCGCGTAAATCCGTGCTGGTGGAAGCATTCCTCGGTACGTTGCGCCCCATCACCTGGAACGGCCCAAGAGTGATCATGCACGCTCCTGGAATGGGGCCGTCTCCCATGGTCAGCAATAGCTGGATCGCCCGTAGCTTCAGCTTCAACAACTTGCGCGAGGTCGTAGCCCAGGCACAGAGCGGCATTGCTAGCGAAATGCGCTTGGCCCCCTCCGTCAGGCGTGCTTCGACCCTGCAGCTCAAGCTGCTGGCCGTGGATGACAGCCCCTTGGCTCTGCAAGTGATTGATCAGCAGTGCACGTACCTGGGCAACCAGATAGTCACTAGCTCCAGTGCGGTCGATGCCCTTAAACGTGCAGATCTGCTGACCTTCGATGCGATCCTGACCGACGTGCAGATGGAGGACATGAACGGTCTGGCGTTTGCCCGAAACCTGCGTGAGCACGGTTTTGAAGGGCCGATCATCGGCATCACCGGAGAGCTTTCTTCAACGCTACGCAACCACTGCAAGTTGGAGGGCATTCGTCATTTGCTTATCAAGCCAGTACCTCTAGATGCACTTTACGAGGTCCTTCAATCTGTTCAGGGGAAAGTGATTTGAGCCTGCCCAATAAATCCAGAATTCTGATGGTGGATGATCACCCGATCCAATGTTTAAGAGTCAAACAGATGCTCGAGGACGCGGGGCTTGGCCCCGTGGATACGACTCTCGGTGCGCGCCAGGCACTGGCCATGCTGCGCCATCAAACCTACGACTTGGTTCTGGTTGACCTGCATATGCCGGGAATGGACGGTGTGCAGTTCATTAATGCTTTGAGCGGAGTGCAGTGGGTGCCGCTACTGGCCATTGTATCGTCCTGCTCCCGACGGTTGATGAACTGCGTGAGCCTGATGGCCAAGGAAAAGGGCATCGCGGTAATCGGCACTTTTCCCAAACCGTTGGGCGTCGAGCATGTGCTTGAGATAGCTGGGGCTCTCGGTGCCAGTCAAGACTCGCCCCTTCAGCTCAAACCGGAGAGCGAGCCGGTATTTGATCGCCTGGAGTTGGAGCAGGCCATTGCCCAACGCGAGTTGAAAGCCCGCTTTCAGCCGCGCAAATCACTCGCGAGCGGCAAGATCGTCGGGGCTGAAGCCTTGGTACGTTGGCACAGCCCATCCTTCGGGTTATTAATGCCGGTCTCGTTCCTGGCGTCTATTACTCAGCACAAGTTGGATCGCGACCTATTGTTCCTGATGCTTGACGACGCTATCCAGGCGCAAAAGCACTGGCAAGCGCTGGGCCATCGAATCACCGTATCGGTCAATTTACCGACGGCCTTGCTGGAAGACCCCGACCTGCCAGACCAGTTGCACCAGATCACTTCACGCGCAGGCCTGGCGGCCAGCGATATCTGCTTTGAACTGCTGGAAACCGAGCGGCCGGAGTCGGCAGGTCGTTACCATATGGGCGCTAGCCGCCTGCGCTTGAAGGGCTTCGGTCTGGCCCAGGATGACTTCGGCATGGGCTACAGCTCAATGTACAGTCTGATCTCAACCCCCTTCACAGAAGTAAAAATTGACCGCAACTTCGTTAACGGTGCCGCAGCCGATGAATTCCGAGCTGCTGCTCTGGTGGCGGCGGTGCAGCTAGGTCGACAATTGGGACTCGAAGTGGTCGCAGAAGGCGTAGAATCTCTCGATGACCTAGAATTTCTGCGCCGGATAGGCTGCGATAGCGTCCAGGGCTATCTTATTTCTGCCGCATTGGAGCTGGATGCATTCTCTCAATTTTTGGGATGCAGTGTGGTGACATCCTTTTCTTCACCTACCGGGCCTGTCTTCTCCCACCCATGCCAGATATCTCCTTACGACGCATCGCGCGAAACTTCCGTCGACTGAACGTCATTATCTTCGGCTTTCTTCCTTTACTGCTGATTATGGGGGGCGCTCTGTTCTGGGGCGGCCAGCGGATCATCAGTCAGGAACAGGAGCGAATTTCCGTCGATTTTTCACTGCTTACGCAGTACATGGGCGAACAGCAGGCGCTGCTCAAACGCCTCGGTAAAGAGCCAGTTCTCGAATCCGGCGACACCGTTAAAGGCTCACCTCGGGTCTTTGGTGCCATGGACCACCAGCACGCACGAGGCGCCACTCTCTTTCAAGGTATCTCGTCTCGCGTGGAGACGCCCTTTACCATGATTTGTGAAGACTTGTCCCATTGCCCATTCGAGTCTCTCGAGGCGGGGAGTTTCGGCCGTTATCTTGCAGATCTCTATACCACCTTCTGGGTGCAGTCGAGCTTTCCGGCCTCGACCTTGTTGGTCATTGACAGCAACCTGGGCCCCACCTACACCGTGCCGACTGTGGGCAGCCTGCAACCTAAACTGTCCGCGCCATTGGTAATGGCAGCTATCGCGGCGATACGGTCCAGCGCGATGGGGGGCGACGAGATTCGATGGATCCAGCTGAAAAATTTCCCTGAGTTCATGATTGCATTCACCCCCTTGTACAACGTCTCCCCACGCGAAGTGAGCAAGCCTGGCGAAGTCTACGCGGCGACAATTACCCATCGTGACCGCATCAATGTGTTCTCCCATGCACCACATCGGCGCTTCTACGACGCCTATTGGCTGGAGAGCCGGCACGATGGCCTGCTGCTAGGGGAAAGGCCCCAACCCCATGAAGAAGCCGATGGCATCTACTATCGCATGGAAGGTTTAGTGTTCCGCGTCAGCGATGGGCGCGGTGTCTGGACCGGGTATTACATGCAGTCTTACCAAACGCTCTTTCTCGGCCACTCTTGGTTGCTGATCTGGGTCCTCCTCCTGATGTTGCTCACCCCGTTGGCTGGCTGGAGCTATATGCGCTGGTATCATCGGCGAGTGATTGCACCGGCACAAATCTCCCATAGGCAGATCGTGCAAAGCGACCAATTCAGTCGCACCCTGCTGGAAACCTCCCCCGTCGCTCTTTGTGTATTCAGTCGTGAGGACGTCCGAGTCGTCTTTGCCAATACCCTGGCGCTAAAGTGGTTTGGAACCCAGGTAGGGCAGCCAGTCGATAACAGCGGGCTGGATCACCCTCTGGTCGACACGATCTTGCATGCAACAGAACCTGGAGAGATCGAGAGCTACCAGAGCATCGATGGCCGCTCGTTCTACATCGCCTACGCGCCGACCCATTACCATAATGACGAGGTGGTGATCTGCGCCTTCGCCGACCTGAGCGCACGGGCCGAGATGGAACAAGAACTCACGCTGGCGAAGCAGGCTGCCGACAAGGCTAACGGGGCAAAATCGATATTCCTCGCGACCATGAGCCACGAAATTCGCACGCCGCTCTATGGTGTCCTTGGTTCCCTGGAAATCTTGGGGTTGACTGACCTGGACCCCGAGCAACGGCAGTTGCACGAACGTATCCAGGTCTCATCCGCACTGCTGCTGCAAATCATCAGCGACATTCTCGACATTACCAAGATCGAGTCCGGCCAATTATCCCTCGCTAGACAAGCTTTCGACCCTAGGGCACTCGTCCAGAGCTGCACCGCGACTTATGCCGATATCGCCAGTCAAAAAAACGTGCTGCTGTTCTCCTGCATCGATCCGACGCTCCCTCCCTTGCTGCTGGGAGATCCCGTGCGGATCAGCCAGGTTCTCACCAACCTGATCGGCAATGCTGTCAAATTCACCCATTCCGGGCACATTACCGTCCGTGCTCGTGCCGAACCCGGGCCCGATGGCCAGATTCAGCTATTGTTGCAAGTGACCGACACCGGCATGGGGATAGGCAAAGAAGAACAGAAGCAGCTGTTTACACCGTTCTATCAGATCGATGCTCACTCCCACACCGTGCACGGCGCGGGTCTGGGCCTGTCGATCTGTGCCAAGCTGGCGGCACTTATGGGCAGCGAGTTACGTTTGACCAGCGAGTTGGGGCTGGGTAGCAGCTTCTCCATGAGTTTGGAACTGCCGATTGCCACGGGCGCCGTACCCGCCCGCCAGCCTGAACTCGGCAACGCCCAGGTGTATGTGCGCAGCCCGCACCACGAGCTCACCGACAATCTATGTCAATGGCTGAAAAAGTGGGGCGCGCGCGCTCAGGCATTTGACGATTCGGCAGATATTCCAGAGCGCAGCGGCATCCTTCTAAACCTATTTGATAATAATCCGGGAGCGATCAAGTCGGTTGGTCCATACCTTACTGAGATCGCTCTAGGCGGCCTCTATGGAGACCAAGCTGACGCCTGTGATTTTCGCGCCATCGGCTTTCTAGTCCAGCGCAGCCTTCGTGGCGAGTTGTATAGCAGCGCTGTTAGCAAGGCATTGGCTCTACAAGACAACAGCACGCTGCCGCTTTTACGACTGAACGTACTGATCGCCGAGGATAACCAGATCAACCAGGCAACCTTGAGCCATCAGCTCAAGCAGTTGGGTTGCCAGAGCACCCTCGCCGCAGATGGCGCAGAAGCCCTCGAGCTATGGAAAGCCGGCGACTTTGACGTATTGCTGACCGACGTCAACATGCCACGTATGAACGGTTATGAGCTCACCAGTATCCTTCGTGCCTCGGGGGACGACCGCACGATCATCGGTGTCACCGCGAACGCCATGCACGACGAAGAAGAACGTTGTAAAGCGGTAGGGATGGATGCCTGGCTGGTTAAGCCGGTTCAGTTGCGAACTCTGTGGAACAGCCTTTCAGAGCTGTCCAGCCTGGACCCCCAGGAGAGCTCGACGCAGTTACATGAATCGCTGCCGGGCAACTTCCGAGAGATATTCGTCAGCACCATGACGGTGGACATTGACCAACTGCGAGAGGCCATTGATGGCGAACACTACGACCGCATCTTCTATCTGCTGCATCGGATTCGCGGTTCTCTGGCGGTGTCCGGCTATGATTCTCTGATTGAGCAGGTCGAAGCGCTCGGACAAAGCCTGCGTCAGGTTGGCTTGACCGCCATCGCGCGCACAAACTCCCTCGCATTGATGCATGCTTTGCAGCGTGTTAGTCAGCCCGACTGATATACCGACCCACTACTTTGTATATCCTTGAAAATGGATCGTGCTCAAATGAAAAAAATCCGCGTAGCGCTGGTCGACGATCATCCGCTTGTACTTGTCGCAGTCAGCGAGTTACTCAACAGAACCCAAAAGTACGAAGTGGTCGCGGCCTTGAGCACCCCCAGCGCACTGGTCCAGCACTTATCCAACGGCACCAGGACCGACCTGGTGGTCACAGACTACTTCATGGGAGGCGACGACCAGTTCGGTGACGGTATGCGTTTGGTGACCTACCTGACCCGTAATTTCCCGCAGACCCAAATAGTCGTGTTGACCATGATGTCCAACCCGATGATTGTCGCTGCACTCTACGACATCGGGGTCCGCTCGGTATTACCCAAGCGTTACGACATGAGCGAGTTGCTGAACGCACTCAACAATGTGAGCCAGGGACGCATCTACTATCCTGCCGACCTCGAGTACAACGAGGAGCACGACGGCACGACGTGCTCTATGAGCGCCAGGCTCAGTAGCCTTACGCCCAAGGAGTACGAGGTTCTACGCCACTTTGTGCGCGGGGAATCAATGACGCAGATTGCTGCCAACCTCAAGCGCAGCGTCAAGACCATCAGCACACATAAGACTTCGGCAATGAGTAAGTTGAACCTAGACAGTAATCAGGCGTTAGTGGCGTTCTGCCTGGAGTCCGGCGAGTTCAGTTGAGAAAATATTGTCTTGCGATGTGCCGATGTTCTAAGTGTCTATCGAACGGGTTGAAGCTTCCACGGGCTACGTAGACCCCCCACTGAAGGCGCCCTGATCGGCGGCGCTGGCTGACTCTTGCCCGGAGCGATTTTGTGGGTCACTGTTAAGCCATCGATTGTGGATATGTCGATATCGAGTATCACAGCACACAGCTGCATCGTTTCCAGTAGCTACAATGCATCTATTCCGTCATCTGTCTGGGTGACGACGTCCTGGCCCTCAGCCGCAACAAGTGGGCACCCGTAATACGCACTGCGGGATGATCGTCTACAGAAGTACTTGATCAAACGTGGTGTAGTCCACTGAGTCGAAGAGATAAAAAACCTTAATGTATTTCTGACTGTTCTGTCTAGAAACTCACCCTCTGAAAAAATTCTAAGACAATTCTTAGGTTGTTTTTTCGGGACTTTTTCCAATATAACCCTCTATATGATCAGAGGCTCAGCTCGAAACGGTGAGTCGTGTAAAGGTAACCGTGATGCTGGGTAAACATATTAGAATTTTAATTATTGATCCTGTTCATGCACAGGTATATTCAATAGAAAAGATGCTGAATGTAATGGGTTACTTTTGCGTCGCAACTACGGCGGATATGGAAGATGGGTTGTTATTAAGCCGTTTCGGAGGGAAAACCTTTGACGTGCTTATTGCCTCCCTACCCGTGTTGGGCAATAAATACTGTCAGGAGAACTGCTCCGATGGCTTTAAAGTTAGAAACATCTTCTTGTACAGTTGCTCACGCCGTGACAGTGATATCCCAATATTGGTGAAGGGAGAGGCGCGTTTCAAAAGTGGTTTGCCAGAGTACGAAGTGTTGCAGGAGTTTATGGCGATGCTCCCCAGACCACTACAGAAACACCGGTGCAGATGCTCATGCCGGGAACAAAGAAAACTCACCGTTCCTATGTGTGGGCCTACGCCACCAGCCAGTTCTCGGACTTGGCAGCGGTGGTTTATGACTTCAGTCCCAGCCGTGCCGGTGAGCATGCTCGCAACTTCCTGCAAGACTGGAGGGGCAAGCTGGTCTGCGACGATTTTGGCGGCTACAAGGCCAGCTTTTAACTCGGCGTGACCGAGATTGGGTGCATGGCCCATGCACGGCGCAAGTTCTTCGAACTGCACGCTGCGAATAGAAGCACGCTCGCCGAGCAAGCACTGCGCTATATCCAGTTGTTGTACGAAATCGAAAGAGAAGTCCGCGACCTGGAGCCGGATTTACGGCGCCGAATACGGCAAGAAAAAGCCGTCCCAGTGATGAATATGCTGCATGCCTGGATGATCGCCCAGCGTGACCTCGTGCCCGAAGGCTCGGCCATCAGCGGAGCACTCGATTACAGCCTGAAACGCTGGGCAGCTCTGTCGCGCTACCTTGATGACTGGGCCGTACGCATAGATAACAACTGGTGTGAGAACCAGATTTGTCCTTGGGCTCTTGGACGTAAAAACTGGCTCTTCGCAGGGTCGCTACGCAGCGGAAAACGTGCGGCAGCGATCATGAGTTTGATCCAGTCTGCGCGGCTGAATGGGGATGATCTGTATACTTACTTGAAAGATGTACTCACACGCCTGCCGACGCAGCGGGCGAATGAAATCGATCAGTTGTTGCCGCATAAGTGGCAACCGGTTTAATCACGCAAGGCGTGATGGCCGGACGCATACGTGTAAGCTTGGCTTCTAAAGTATCAGCGAGTGTTCTAAATGCAATCGATGCGACGCTTCATGACTATTACGTTTGGTCTGATGCTTTGTGCAAGCCAAACTCATGCAGACACGCGGGTACGCGAAGAACGGCTCTTATTGCCGATCCAGATCGACTCCCATATTGAGAAAATCGAAGCATTGATCGTCCGTCCCGTAAAAGAGGGGAATTTCCCCATCGCACTGATTGTTAACGGCTCGGCGGCAACATCTCCGTCTGCCGCACATGCCGATTGGCTTGCTCATATCGCTCACGACTTTGCGCACCGTGGCTGGCTTGCCGCATCAATTGTATGGCCCGGCTATGGCCGTTCGACCGGAACCTTCATGAATGAAGGGGGAACCTGCACCGATCCCAATGTGGCTCGATTTCTTGATGCGCATGGCAAAGAGCTTGGCGCCGCATTGGCGGCTGTGCGTGAGCGTCCAGACGTAGATCCATCCTTGGCAGTAGGTGTTGGTATCTCTATCGGCGGAGCTTCAATGCTAGACCTGGCGGCTCAACCAGATCGTCCATTGGCAGCGGTAATCAACATCTCTGGCGGCGTTTACCACTACACAAATGTGGGCTCTGCCGACTCTAATTGCTCGTCATATCAAACTGATCTTGTGCGAAACCTCACGAAGTTCGGCAAAGACAACCCAACGCCAACGCTCTGGATTTACGCCGAGAATGATCCGTTTTTCAGCCCAGATCTTGTCGCTCGGATGATCGCGGGTTATCGCTCGGGGGGCGGTAACGCTGAGCTGGCGTCGCTACCCCCATTTGGTAAGGATGGGCACACGCTTTACAAACAAGAGGCCAATATACTTTTAAAGCCTTATATCGAAGATTTTCTCAGGAGCAACCGGTTTCCTGCCATGGACGACAGCGCATTAATACCGCTGCTTTCGAAGCTGGTGCCCGAAGAACGTACGGGCGCTGAGGCTTATCTTCAAAGTGTTACCGAGAAAGCCATGGCAATGTCCAAGGAGAGTAGCAGCATTTATTGGTACTACGGCGCGCGCTCACTCAAGACAGCGCGACAGCAGGCCCTTAGCAATTGTCGCAAGGCAACGGGCAAGCCCTGCCGGCTCGTTGCGCAAAATATGGAATTGATAGATGGCTGGCAAGATGTGGTTTCCCCATCTAGGAAATGACGAGCTGTTTGGCGCAGCGACTAGATCTCAACCCATGTCTTGACTGCGGGTCTGGATAGATGACTTGGCGGGACGCTTACTAATAGTGTTTCAGCCAGACGTTTCCAGATACCCCCCATCAACAAACAGCGGGCTGACGCCCGCTGTGCCCGAGGAAAGACTTAACCTGACCACTACAATAGCTCGGCGGCTGATGAGCCGCTGGCTGCGGAAAAATACCTGAAAGCCGCGTCGTTTCACGTTGCGACAGTTTTATGCTTTCTGCCGAAGACTCTGCAGGCCACGAAATGCGCAGCCCTTCCGCGACAGTTTTAATTCTCAAAATCCACCTTCAGGGTCTCTAGGCTCCAACAAAAGGACGCGACTTTATGCAAACCTCGTCCCATCTCCACGAGCGATTGAACAATCGCCGATTCACCGTAGTCGCCAATACCCAAGGGCTGTCCGGTTCAGGCACGGTATTTCATTACCAGGTCGACGGCGATTCGATCTCGGGCACCTACCAAGGCGGCCGTATCCGCATGGGCCAGCAGGTCGGCCGGGTAACGGGCTCCAACACTATCGAGCTTCTTTATCAGTGCCTGACCACCGACGGTGAGTTGCTGGCCGGCTGGTCTCGCGGCACCGTAGGTGTTGACCTTGGCGGGCGTACCACCTTGAGTTTCGTGTGGGGTTGGCTGTCAGGCGCTACAGGCGGCGGGGAGTCCCACTACATTGAGCTTCCCCTATAAAGGCAGAAAAAATCAGGCAAAAGATCCGAAAAAAATCGGAAAAGGTGATGTAAATGACGCAGCAGTTTATTTCCTGAAACCACTGGCTGGAGCCTGTCTGGCTATCCCCAGGTTTCCCTGCGTCGATTTTGCGTATGGGAGAGAAGCTGTCGTTTCGCGCGGGCAAACTCACAGGCTTGCTCCCCGAACATACTGCTACCCGCATCGGCGGCCTGATGCGAATCACCAATAGCTATTACAGCAACCTGATCGAAGGCCAATACACCGAGCCTGCGAGCTTGTCGGCGCGAGTGCCGAGACGCCCTTCCAAAGCGCTGCGCGAGCTGGCGCAAAGCCAAATCGGCGCTCAAGAGTTGCTCGAGCGAGCGGTGCGTCGGTCTCAATCAATTGAGGCACCTTGGGGCGCGTTCTTTGCTCCAGAACTTATATCTGTCATTCATCGCCGCCTTTTTGCGGGGGCCGGCGAAGCGGACTTGCGACTCAGTGATGGGTGTTTACTTGTACCGGGCCAACTGCGCGATACAGCCCAGCGCAATGTTTTGGTCGGTGACCATGCTGCGCGTGCGTGGGCGTCGGTTAATCCCATGCTTAAACGCTTACAGCATGTCTATGGCCGCCAACCTGACCTGACATCCCGCATTCTCAGCTCACTTGCCTATCACCATCGCCTTGCGTTTGTTCACCCATTTGAAGATGGCAATGGCCGAGTGGTGCGCATGATTACGCATCTGCAACTAATGCGACTCGGGCTTGCCTCCCCGCTGTGGTCGCTTTCCCGAGGTTTGGCGCGAAAGCAGGACGAATAATAATACGGGCGTTTGCGCGCAGCCGATCAGCCGCGTAGAGGCGATCTCGATGGTCGTGGGCAGCTCACTCAAGGCGGGTTGTTCGAGTTTGTAGAGTTCATGCTGCCAGTCTGCGTGGACCAGATGGAATATGTAGAACAAGCGATGGACCTTGTCAGCCTACGCCTGCGGCTGGAGAGAGTGATTGGGCTTGAAGGACGATTCGTAGAGTCGGGTGTGAAACAGGAAATGGCCAGGGCAATCCATACCGTGCTGACTCAGGGTGAGATTGCTCGAGCGGACTTTAAAATTTTCTCGGGCCAGCATGATCGCGTGGCGAGCGATCAGCTTAAGAAATTGATCGATTTGGGGGTAGTTGAAGCACCGTCAGCAAAATCGCGCTCAATCTTCCTTGGGCTTCCTGTCTGGTTTGCGCAGATGATATTTCCGGATCTTCATCGACGTTTTTACTGAGCTGTGCGAAAGGGATGTCTGATCACGGCACAAACTCCACCTTCAACCCCCGGCTCGCACTACGCCCCTGATCATCACTGACCCGCAACCGGTATTCCCCCGACTTGCCCGGCCGCCAGTTCAGCGTGGTTTGCGGCGGGCCTTGGCCGATCAACGTTTGGTCGGCAAACCAATACAGCATCGTCGCATCGCTGGCCGCGTTGGCATTCAGCGGGATGCTTTCCTGCGGCTGGGACAGGCGCAACTGATAGCTCACTTGAGTCAGCGGCGAGCGAATCTGCGGCGCTTCGCTCTGATCGCTGATGCGGTTGGGTTGGCAGTTCTTCATCACATTGGGCGGCGTGCGCCGGGGCAGGCCTGCCGCTCGGTACAGGCGCTGTACGTCGCTGGGCCAGAATTCGAAGACTTCTTCGCGGGTGTATTGCGCATCGAAGGGCGGGCACGCGGCTTTGCCGGTACGCGTATCGATCAGCACTGGGCGGTGCAGGTTGGACACACGAATCGGCGAGACGCCCGGCACATACCAGGTCTTGCGGGTTTGCGGGCACCAGCGGTTGGGCAACTCGCCCGAGGCGGCGCAGACGTCGATGCGCACCAGCCCGGCGGGTGGCTTGTCGGGTTTGATCACCACCGTGGGCAGTGCCAGGGGCAGGGCGTCGGCGATGCGGAAGAACAACGGCGCGGCGGTCTTGGCGCCGATAAACGCGGGGTTCGGTCGACCATCAAAGTTACCGACCCACACTACCAGCACGTAGGGGCCGACCAGGCCTGCGCTCCAGGCATCGTGAAAGCCCCAGGAGGTGCCGGTTTTCCACGCGGTGCGCCAATGGCGGCCCGGCAAACCATCCGGCCGTGGGTTGCGGCGCAGCATGTCGCGCACCATAAACGCGGCTTGCGGTGTGAGCAGTTGGGGGCCGGTAGATTGCGGCTGTTCCTGCAAGTAGCGCAGTGGCCGCAAATGCCCGTCGCCAGCCAGCATCACATACAGCCGCGCCAGCTCCTCCGGCGTCATCTCGCCGCCGCCCAGCGCCAAGGCCAGGCCGTAATGGCTCTCGCCGCGCAGGCCTTTGATGCCGGCGCGTTGCAGTAAGCCGTACAGCGAAGGCGACTTGACCTGGCTGGCGAGCCACACCGCCGGGATATTGCGACTCCGGATCAAGGCATCCCGCGCCGTCAGCGGGCCGATAAAACTGCCTTCGAAATTTTCCGGCTGGAAGTAGCCGAAGTTACTCGGCAAATCCTTGAGGATGCTCATGGGGTGAATCACACCCTGATCAAGCGCCAGCCCATACAGAAACGGTTTTAGGGTCGACCCCGGCGAGCGCCGCGCCAACACTCCATTGACCTGCCCGTGAATGCTTGTGGATAAGTAATCCGCCGAGCCCACCAGCGCCTTGACGCTCTGGTCGCGGCTGTCGATCAGGATCGCCGTGGCGTTTTCCACACCGGTGCTGCGCCGCTCGGCGATAAAGCCGGTAATCAAGCGCTCCAGCAGTTGCTGAAGTGGCAGGTTGAGGGTGGTGTTGAGCTCGTTACCTGCCTGGGCCGCGAGCAACTGTTCGCTCAGGTGCGGCGCCAGAAACGGGATCTGCTGACGGTTGCGCGCTTCCAGCGGCAAGTCGAGCAAACTGTCGTTGCGCGGGTCTTGTGGATAAGTTTCACGCCAGTCGGCCATCAAGCGCAGCCGCGCGTTTTGCAGCGACGGCCCAAAGCGCGCGCGTCGCCCCGGCTGCTGTGGAATCACCGCCAGCGCCAGCGCTTCAGACAACGACAACTGCGCCGCCGACTTGCCAAAGTAAATGCGGCTGGCCGCTTCGGCGCCTTCGATGTTGCCGCCCATGGGCGCCAGGTTCAGGTAGGCCTCAAGGATGTCGTGCTTGCTGTAACGCGCCTCCAGCCACAGCGCCAAGGCCATCTGCTGCAACTTGCCCGGCACCTGGCGGGTGTTCAAGTCCCACAAGCGTCGCGCCAGTTGCATGCTCAAGGTTGAGCCGCCCTGGCGCTGGCCGCCGCTGTAGGTGGCCATGGCCGCCCGCAGTAACGCCGGGGGGTTGATCCCCGGATGCCAGTAGAAGTTGCGGTCTTCCTTGAGCAACAACGCTTCGACCAGTGAAGGCGACATGCGCGCAAGCGGCAGCCATAAACGGTATTGGCCGTCAGTTGCCAACGTCATGCGCAGCAGCGCGCCGTCGTCGGCCAGCACCACCCGCGACGAGGTCACGGCCTGTTCCAGCGGGGCATGTGGCCATAGCCGCAACCCCACCAGCACCGCCGCCGTTGCCAGCAGCGGCGTCAGGCGTTTAAGGCTTGGTAATTTCAAGCTGGCCTACTTTGCCGCGCCCTTGCAGGGTGGTTTCGTACATCCCTTCGGCGTAGGCCGGTGGCGTGTTGAAGGTGCCGGCGTTGGTGGCGCGCACGCGGTAGACGAAAGTACTTACATCGCGCAGCGCGGTGCCGTACAACACCACTCGATCATCCCGCACATCCACGTAGTCCGGCTGCCAGTTGCTCAGCTCGGTTTCGCCGATGGGCGCCTGCCAGGCGTCAGTTTCATCACCGTCGGCGGTTTCCACGTACTCCGAATCGTCGCCTTCACTTTCATCGGCGCTTGCGGCCTCTGGTTCCGGCGGCAAGTTATACACAGGCTCGACGCCGCCGGGCAGCAGGTCGACCACGGCCACTTGCTGCACTTGGTCGCGGTCGGTGGCGCGCAGACGCAGGCGCACCAGGAACTCATCGCCCACCGCCACTTTGCTCACCGGCTCGCCCTTGAGGTCGAGGTATTCGTGGATGATTTCCAGGCCATTGTTGATCGGCTTGAGCTTGGCGCCCTTGTCGAAACCGGCTTCGCTGAGCATGTAGAACGCGGCCGGGCCGTCGGTTTTTTCCATCACCAGCTTCTGCGTGGCACCCGGCACGGCGGCGCGCGGTGGCTGGCCGGCCATCTCCAGCAATTGCTGCTGCTTGTCGCCCAGCCAGGCGGTGGCCTTGAGGGTCATGTCGCTCTGCGCGCGCTGGCCATAGTTGTCCAGGGCACGCAGCAGCAAGGCGGCCGACAGCGAGTTGTAGCGTTGCTCGTTAAGGCGTTTGCCGAGTTTATCCAGCAGCGCTGTCGGTACATCGTCGAGCAACTCTGGGAAATGCCGCGCCAGCAGGTGCAAGTGTTCGGCGTCGTGCACCAGCGGGTCGTAATACAGGCCGTCGCTGACCCACTTATCCACAAGGGAGCGCCATGGGATTTTGCGGAACAGCGTATCGGCCTGGCGATCCTGCTTGAGCAGTTTGTAGCTGGCGGCCAGGTAAGCGGCGCCCAGGTCGTTCTGCCAGGTGTCTTTGAAGTAGCTCTCGTAGCGCTCGCGGATATCGCTCAAGGCGCCGCTCACGAGAATCCCCTGACGGCTCAGCAGGTAACTGGCGTAGGCACGGTTGCGCAATTCCGACAGCCCTTCGCTCGGGCCGTTGGCCAGGTCCGTCAGATACGCATTGGAGCGCACCAGCAAATCTTCCGGCACTGGCAGCCCGCGTTCCTTGGCTTCGATCAGGAAGTCGGTGGCGTACAGGCTGGCATACGGCGCCACATCCGGGTTGGCCGCCCACAAACCGAAGCCGCCGGCTTGGTTCTGGCGTTGACGCAACATGCGCACCGCGCTGCTGAACGCTTGCTCGGCTTCTGGCGCCGTGCCGCCCCAGATCAACGCCGGCATGGCCTTGGACACCAACTGCTCGGTGCAGGCGTAGCCATAGTCATCCAGGTAATGCTTGAGGCCGTTGGCCCACACCAGCGGCGAGGCCGCCACGCCCAGCTGCACATCACGCAGTTGGCTGAACAGTTCGCGCGTTGGCTTGAGCTCTTTGCTGGCGCTGTCGAAACGACCCAGGCTCAGGGCCACGCGGTGTTCGCTCAGCGGGCGGATCGAGGTGGTTTCCCCGACCTGGATGCGTTTGCCATCGGGCAGCACGGCGATAAAACGCAGGTCCGCCGAGCCGAGGGTTTCGCCGACCTTGATTTTGAACTCAGCGGTGCCTTCCTTGCGCGGTTGCAACGACAAGGTGCTGCCTTTGTTGCCTTGCACGTTGAGGCCGTCGCTGGTCTGCAGTTCAAACTTCACGTCCGCCGCTGCGTCGAGGTTGCTGAACACCCCGGCGCTCACATTGAACACATCCCCCGGCGCGACAAAGGCCGGCACGTTCGGCGTGATCACGATCGGCCCACGCACGTCGGTGCTGGCCTCGCTGACACCCACGCTGTCGGCATCCACTGCCACCGCAAACAGGTGCAGCTTGCCGTTGAAGCTGTCCGGCACTTGGTAATGCAGCACGGTTTCACCGGCCGGCAGGTCCACCAGCCCGGACCACCACGCCACCGGTGGCTGATGTTTACGCTTGAATGGGTTGAGGTGGTTGGCCAGGGCGCCTTCGGTATCGCCACCGGGCGCTGCCCCACTGAGCAGGCGGCTGAATTCCGGTAGGATCAGGTCAAGAATCTGACTGGTGCCGACTTCCAATGCGCGCTTCTGGAAGAAGAAGCCCAATGGGTCCGGCGTCTGGTAGCGCGCCACTTGCAAGATGCCTTCGTCAACCGCGTAAACCACCGCGCGGCCTGGGCGGTCGGCCGTGACCTTGATGTCCAGGGTTTGTCCCGGTTCGATCTTCGCCGGGCCTTCGACCTTCAGCGCCATGCGCCGCGCATCCAGGTTGATGCTGAACGGCACCACGCCGTAGGACAGCGGGCTCATGTAGACCTCGGACGAGCCGATGTCCCGCACAAACTGCACGTTGACGTAGGCATTGCCCTCAAGGCCTGCCGGCACGCGGATATGTTGCACGCTGTTGGTGCTGTCGGCCTTGAACCACTGCTGGGTGTAGACCTTATCGCGCTCGATGGTGATCAAGCCGGCGCCGGTGTAAGGCGCGCGAATGCTGATCGCAATTTCATCACCGGTGGCATAGCTGCGTTTATCCAGGCGCAGTTGCAACTCGGCGTTACGCTCCAGGGAGCGCGAAGTGTTGCCACGCCCGGCTACGCTGTAGTCGATTTGGTTGAGCAGGTTGCCGTTGGCATCCTTGAGTTGCAGGGTGAAGTCGCCCGGCGTGCCGGTGTTCAGGGTCTGCTTGGCGCCGTCCTTGGTCATCGTCAGCGGTGAGGCCGGCTGGCTGATGTTTTTGATGCGCGATTCGTACTTGTAGGTGCCGTTGGATTGTTTCACCAGCACCGACACATAACGGTGCTCGACCACTTCGCTGGTCAGGCCATCCACTGCCACTGGCGTAAGGTCCGGCGCGACGGCCAGCCACTGCACCTGACGCGGGGCGTCCTTGGCCACGTATGAGAGCGAATCCTGACTTTTCACACCCACCAGATACGGCGCGGACGACACCAGCAGCGCACTTTGCGCCGCTACGTTACGGCCACCTTCGGCCTCGAATACCTGGGTCATGACCTGCAGGCGATAGGTGCTGTTGGCGAAGCGTTGCAGGTTGAGGTCAAGCACGGCCTGGCCGTTGTCATCGACGGTGGTTTCGGCGAGGTCTTCGGTGCTGGCGTCTTCCAATGAGTCGTTGAGGCGGAAGCGGTAATCGGGATAACGGTCGAAGGCCGCGAGCGTCGGGCTCAGGGACATCTTCGCCGTGACCCGGCGGCCGGACGCCGGGGCGCCGAACAGGTGCATCGCGGTGACTTTAGCCACCACTTGGTCCGGTGGGATCCAGCCCGGCACCGGCGTTTCGTGCAGGCTCAGGCTGACCTTCATGCGGTCCGGCTCGAAATCTCGGACCTTGAAGCTGACACTGCCCAGGTCGGTGCGGGTGTTTTTCTCGCCAATCAATTGCAAGGTGGCGGTGTAATCGCCAGCCGGGGCGACTTCACTGCTGGGGAAATCAAAGGTTTCAAAACCGCTGGTGGACAACTTCAGTGGCTGGCGAATTACCTCCAGGCCGCGTGGGTCGGTGATTTGCAGCTCCACCGGCAGGCCCTGCAGGGCGCCTTTCCAGTTGCCACTGCGTACGATCATGCCCACGTGCGCCGTCTCGCCCGGGCGATACAGGCCACGGTCGGTAAACAGGTACGCGCTGAGGCGATCAATCGCACCGTCTTCTTCCAAACCGCCTACGTCGAAACGCGACAAATCCAGCTGCTGAGACTGACGGGCAATCGGCAGGAAGGACTGGTCATTGCCGCGAGTGACCACGTACATCAGCGGCGTTTTCTCACGGCGCAATTCATCCAGCTTGGCGAAATGCACATGGCCTTCGGCGTCGGTGCGGCCACTGCTGACCGCCAGACCGTTGCGGCCGATGATGTCGACTTGCGCATCCGCCACCGGCGAACCATTGCCGATCGACTGCACGTACACATCATGGCTGCCGTCGCTTGCGCGCTTGGCGATGATGCCGAGGTCGGTGACCACGATGAAACGCAGATCGCTGGTGCTGCTGCGGTCGTATTCAAACGTGCGCTCGGCCGGGTCGTCCTGAGGGCTCAGCTTGAGTACGAAAATGCCGCGACGCCCGCCGTTGGCGGTGAGGTAGTGGCTCAGATCGACGTTGTCATAAACGGTTTTCGCCGGGTCATTAGACGACAGCGGAATATCCAGCGACTGACGCTCGACCATCCGATCAAAGTATTCGTTGCCGAAGTTCGGCCGAGCGAAGCTGCCGCTGCTCTGGTCCACCAGGTGCTGCAACTGGTTGGGCAGCAGGCGAGCGATTTCGACGTGGGCGCCGGGCACGCCACGGGCCATGAAGCCCAGGCGTTTTTCGCCGTTGAGGCTGAGCAGTGCGCCGTCAGACAAGAACTGCAAGGTACGCGGATACGCGGGCATGCTGATCAAGGAGGCCGTAGGGTTTTTCGCCAGGTAGCCGCCAATGGCTTCCAGGTTCGCGGGCACGCGCACATACAGCGCGCGGCCAGCCGGGGCCTTGAACTTGAAGGCGTGCAGGGTGTTCAGCGGCTCGACGCTGGGCACGTGGGTCAAGTTGACCTTGGTGCTGCGGGCGAGCAGGGTGTCGTCGATGTCGTTGCTGGTGTAGGGGCGGGTGTCGTCCTGGGCTTTTTCCGGCAGCAGCCAAGCCTGCACCTTACCGGCGATGGTGTCATCGGCTACGGCGCTGGAACTGCTGAACATCAGCACCGGCTCCGGCTCGCCGCGTTCGTTGTCGACAAAACTGACGTCGGCGCCGGTAAAGGTCAGGCGATAGCGACCGGGCACAGTGACTTCCGCCACCAGCGGCGCGTTGTTGGCATTGCCGCCATCACGGGCCTTGATGCCTTCGTCGAGCTTGGCGCTGACCGGTGTGCTTTCCAGCGGCGTGGCCAGGGCGGCGGAGCGTACGTAGGCGTTGAGCTTGGTGTCGTCGAAGGTGATTTCCGGGCGGTTAGGCAGCTGCGCATCACGGTAAGCCAGGCCTTTGCCGAGGGTCACGGACACGCGCTTACGCAGGTTGTCTTCGTCCACCGGGTGGGAAAAGTGGAAGGTCGCCACCAGCTGTTTCAGCGTTGGGTTGGACGGGTCTTGGTACAGCTCGTTATGGGCCAGGGTGGCGCGGAACGGCTGGGTAGAAAACTGGCTGCTGTACTGGCTGAGCAGCACGCCGTCGGCCAGGAGATTTTTCTTGGTCAGGTCGAGGGTGTAATGGGTGTCGATGGGCCAATCTTTTTCCGGCACGAACAGTAAGGTGCGGTCGTCGGACCAGCGCCAGGCGCCCGCCACAGTGGGCTTGAGCGTGATGCCTTCGGTAACCGGTTTACCAATCGCCGCCAACGGGGCCACGGATTCAGCGAAACGCACCTGCAAGTTATCCACAACCGGCGGCTGCTGGGTGTAATCCGTCAGGTTAGGTTTGTGCAGCGAATAACCCACGGTGTGCGGCTGCGGCAGGTTTGAATACCAATGCCAGCCATAGAAGCCGGCGGCGGCCAGCAACACCAGCCCCAACACCCCAGCGCCAGCCTGACGCGGGTAAGCGCGAGCCTTGCGGCCCAGGTTCGCCAGGCCATGGCCGATGGCGCGCAGCCAGGATGGCGGTTGCCATTGGCCGAACAGGGCACTCACCACAGTGGTTAACAGGCTGAGAAAACGGCGGCTGATCGCTTTCAACGTATCGAACATGGTGAGCATCCCTGGCTAAGTGCGGCGTATCTTACAGCGTCTTTGATACAAAAGATGACGTGGATACACCGCAGGGCTCAGGCGTGCTGCACAAAAGTGAGACGCAGCGCAAAACCGATCAACAGACTGCCGAATAACCACTGCTGCATACGTTGTGCCGAGCGATTACGTGCCAGCCAGCGGCCGATGCGTGCGCCGGCCAGGGCGTAGCAACAATCGAAGACGAAACCGACACTCACCAGGATCACGCCCAGCAACGCAAATTGCGCCGCCACCGGGCCGCTTTGCGGGTTGATGAATTGCGGCAGCAGCACCGAGCAGAACAACAGGGCCTTGGGGTTGAGCAGATTGGTCAGCAGGCCGCGTTGAAAGGCCGCGCGCCAGGCATGGGCTGGCGGGGCGCCGTGAGAGGCTTCGAGCGCTGGCAGCATATTGGTGCGCAGGCATTGCACGCCCAGCCATAACAGATAGGCCGCGCCACCCAGGCGCACCACATCAAAGGTCCATGGCGCCACCTTGAACAAGGTCGCCAGCCCCATGCCTGCCAACGCCACGTGGCACGCCCGCGCTAGTCCCAAACCGATTGCCGTGGTCAGCGCCAATGCCTTGCCCTGGCGCGCGCCGGTTTGCAGCAACAAGATCATGTCCGGCCCCGGCAGCAGATACACCACCGACAGCGCCACCAAAAATAACCAGAGCTGCGCCATGTTTCACCCCCTTCAATTGTCGGCTAATTCTAGGGCGTGAGGGCGAGGCAGGTGCTTGCGTAGTCAGCTAGAAAAGCGTCTAGTCTTGGCACTATCTGCCACTTATAAAGCCAGCGACCATTCATTTATGCCAAATCTAAAACTCGATGCCTTTGACCGCAAGATTCTTGAAGCCCTGCAACGGGACGGGCGCCTGAGCAATGTGCAACTGGCTGATGAGATCGGCCTGTCTGCCTCACCTTGCTTGCGGCGCGTGCGGCTGTTGGAAGAGGCCGGGGTGATTCGCGGCTATCAGGCGACGCTGGATCGCGATGAAGTCGGCTTGGGCATGATGGTGTTTGTCGGCGTGAAGGTGGAACGGCATAACGACACCGAGGCGAATGCGTTTCGTGAGGCGGTGACGGCGTTGCCCGAGGTGATCTCGGCTTTTTTAGTGTCGGGCGAGTCGGATTTTCTATTGCAGGTGGTGGTGCCGGATTTGCGTGGGTATGAGCGGTTTGTTACTGGGAGCCTGCTGAAGCTGCCGGGCGTGAGGGATATCCGCAGCAACTTCGCGATCCAGACCGTGAAAACCCCAGGCGCCTTGCCCCTGGGGCATTTGCCAGGCTGAATACTTGGAAACACCGCAAAACAACCGTGGGAGCTGGCTTGCCTGCGATAGAGGTGTATCAGTCAACAGATGAGTTGCTGACCCACCGCCATCGCAGGCAAGCCAGCTCCCACAGTTGATCCGCTTTGGGCTTGAGGGTGTATTTCTCAGGTCCACCAGTACCGCACTAGGTGAAAGAAAATCGGCGCGGCAAAACACACCGAATCCAGCCGATCCAGCATGCCGCCGTGCCCTTCGATCATATGCCCCCAATCCTTCACGCCGCGGTCGCGCTTGATGGCTGACATCACAATGCCGCCGGCAAACCCGAGCAGGTTGATCAGCAGCGCGATCAAGAACGACTGCCACGGGTTAAACGGCGTGGTCCACCACAGCGCTGCGCCGATCAGGGAGGACAGCAGAATCCCGCCAACAAAGCCTTCGACGGTTTTGGACGGTGACAGGTTGGGCGCGATCTTGTGTTTGCCGAACAGCTTGCCGCACACGTACTGCAGCACGTCCGACAGTTGCACCACGATCACCAGGTAGGCGATCAGCAACAGGTTGCGGCCTTCGTAGCCAGGGATGTCGAGGGTCAGCAGGGCCGGTACGAACGACACGCAGAACACTGCGATCATCAGGCCCCATTGCACCTTCGATGCGCGTTCCAGGAAGTGTGTGCTGTCGCCGCCCAGCGAAGCGAGGATCGGCAGCAGCAGGAACAGGTACACCGGGATGAAGATCGAGAACAGCCCGTACCAGTCGGCATAGATCAGCAGGTATTGCAGCGGCAACGCCAAGTAGAACGCGGCCACCAGCGCCGGGTAGTCACTGCGGCGGGTTGGGGTGAGGGTGAGGAACTCGCGCAGGGCGTAGAACGACACCGCGTAGAACAGCAGGATCACCGCGCCGGTGCCGAGCCAGAAGGCGATGCCAATCACCACCACCATCACCCACCAGGCGTTGATGCGGGCGTTGAGGTTGTCGATTACCGCATTTGGCGTGCCACGGGTGCGCAGCTTGAGGATCAGGCCGATCAGCGAGGCGAGCACCAGGATGGCGCCGATTCCGCCGAACAACATCAGGGTTTGGCTATCCATGTCAGACATGCTCCGGGGCAAGGGCGAGCAGGGCGTCGCGGGTGCGGGCGAGGAAGGCGGATTTGTCTTCGTCGTCTTCCAATTGCAGCGGCGCGCCGAAGCTCGTGGTGCACAACAAAGGCAGCGGCAAGACCCGGCCCTTGGGCATGACCCGGTTGAGGTTGGCGATCCACACCGGGATCAGTTCGGCCTGTGGGTAACTTTTTGCCAGGTGATACAAGCCGCTCTTGAAGGGCAGCAAGCCGTCTTCGAGATTGCGCGTGCCCTCGGGGAAGATGATCAACGAGTCACCGCCTTCCAGCGCGGCGAGCATGGGCTGCAAAGGGTTATCCACAGGGTCTTTGCGTTCGCGATCGATCAGCACGCCGTTGAACACGCGGTTGATGATGTAGCGGCGCAGCGCGCTTTTGTTCCAGTAGTCGCTGCCGGCCACCGGGCGCGTGAATTTGCGCAGGTTCTGTGGCAACGACGCCCACACCAGCACAAAGTCGCCGTGGCTGCTGTGGTTGGCAAAATAGATGCGTTGCACCGGCACCGGCGCGCAACCCAGCCACAGGCTGCGGGCGCCGGTCACGGTGCGGGCCATTGAGGTAATCAGGGTGGCAACCACGGGTTCGAACATGGGGATTCCTTATCCGGCGAAAGGTAGCCAAGGGCTGGCGAGGATCACGGCCAGGGTCAGCAATACTTGCGCGCCCAAGAGCCAGGCTTGCTTGCGCAGCAGTTTGAGGGCGCCGCGACGGCGTTCGATCCAAGGCCGGCCGACGCGTTTGGCCGATTGCAAGCCAAGGGTTTGCAGGGCTTGATCGAGGTCCGGGGTGCGCTCGGTGTCACGCGCCAGCAGGGCGAATAGATCCGCATCGAAGGCTACCCGCAGCGCCCAGTACTTTTGCAGCAGCCCGAGGGTAATCATCCACAGGCTGAGCAGCAGGCAGATCGGCGAAATACTCGCCAACAGCAGTTGGGCCAGGCCGAATAACACGCCGAGCAGCGTCAGGCCTGTGGATAACTGATCCAGCGAGCGGCCGCGACGCAGCAGGCTGGCAACCACTTGGAGTTCCATATCAGCGGGCATGGGCTAAACCCTCCAGAGCTTCACGGTGAGCGGGATGCAGGACCACGTTGGCGCGCGCTGTACGAATAACAGCCAGTGCCTCATCCACCGTTGCCGCGCGCCCGCTGTGCAGCAGCCACGCGGCGACGGCCGTGGCGCTGCGTGAATAGCCGAGGGCGCAACACACCAATAACGGCCCGCTTGCGCGCAGGCGTTCAATGGCCTGGGCGGCTTGCAGGCATTCGGCGGGTGTCGGCGCGATCAGGTCCAGCACGGGGACGCATTCATAAGAGCGGCCCTGTGGATTAATCGGCAATTCGGCGCACAGATCGACGATGGCCTTGAATGAACCTTGCTCACCCACCGTAGGGATTCGCCCAAGCCAAACGTTATCCACAACCAGGTCCGGCTGTGGATGTTTACGTGTCCACAGGCGCGAGTTGACCCACGCCGCCGCCAAGTAGGGCGCATACAGCCAGCGCGCGGCAGGCGTCAGGGTGCCGTCGGCGCGTTTCTGAAAGCCCGGCGCGCCGAGTACGAAGTAATTGGCCTTGACCAACCCCAGGGAAACCGCTGGCCACAGCAGCCACAGCCACCCACCGCCGAGCACCAACGCGAGAATCACCAAGGCCAAGGCGCCCAGGCCGTAGCGCACGCCTAGCCGCCAGCGTTTTCTATCCCGCGTAAGCCGCGCATTCAGCAGCGGGCTCGGGTGTTCCAACGGCCACAGCCACACGCTAACCCAGCCGGCGAGCGCGCCTGTGGGTAAGTCGATAAAGTGATGTTGATAAGTGGTCAGCACCGAAATACCGATCAACGCGAACCAACCGTGGACCACCCAGCGCCAAACGCCTTGGCTGTGGCGTTGGTACATGATCCACAGGATCACCAGCAATGCGATGTGCAGCGATGGCGCCTGATTGAACGGCTTGTCGAAGCCCGCCAGCACGGCAAACAGCCAGCCGAACACGCCATCCAGCTCCGGCCGTTCAAACGTGAAGCGCAGCGGCCAGATCAGGAAGCAGCTCACGGCAATCACCTGGGCCGTCAGCAGGCGCAACGCGTGTTGTTTCAGTTCATGGCGGCTATTGGGCAGCAGCAGGGAGAAGCCGTAGAGCAGGTCGATGGACCAGTAGGGCACGATGGTCCAGGCCCAGAACGGCATATGGGTTTCCCAGCCGAACACCAGCGTGCCGACGTCGCTGCGCTGGCTGGTGACCCAAGTGGCGAAGCCGTAGGTGCTGAAAAACAGCGGTGCCAACAGCAACAGCCACAGGACTGCAGGTTTCAATAAACCGGGTTCGCGCATGCTCAGATCTTCTGTGCCAGGGACACGGTGAAAATGCCCCACTCATCCACACGCTGGGTGATCTTGCGAAAGCCTGCCGCCTCGACCAGTTGATCCATCTCCGCCTGGCTGCGTCGGCGCATCACCCAGGCCTGGCCCTGGCGGTGGCTGGTCAACGCGCGGGCGATCAGTTCCAGTTGCGGGTGCCACGGCTGGCCGGTGTAGACCAGATAACCGCCGGGCTCCACGGCTTCGGCAAGGCCGGCCAACGAGCCACCGACCATGGCGTTGTCGGCAAACAATTCATACAGGCCGGACACCACCGCCAACGTCGGCTTGGGGTCGAGCGCCGCCAGGTCCGCGCGATCAAAAGCATCACCTTTGACGAACTGGGCGATATCCCCCAGGCCTTTCTCACGAATCAATGCGCTACCGTCACGCACGTTGATGTCGCTGTAGTCGCGCAGCAGGATCGATTCCGGCAACGGCGACACACCCTGCAAGGCTTCCAGAATGTAGCGGCCGTGGCCCGCAGCGATGTCGACAATGCGCACTTCGCGATCATCGCTGCGCAACTTGGCCATGGCCAGGCGCAGCAGTTCTTCGACGTTCAACTTGCGCTGGCGAATGCCGCGCCAGCCGATGGAGTTGAGGTAGTTGGTGTCGATCATCCGCCCCAACCCGCCCTTGCCGGTGGGAGTGTTGCGGTACACATAATCGAGGGTGCTGCCGGAGTCGAAGCCGGTGTCGAAGCCCAGCTTCACCCCGTCCGACAAGTTCTTGCCCAGGCCCATGCTGGCGCGGGTCATGCGCCAGTACAGGTCGCGCAGGGAATTGCGCGGCAGCGGCGCGGCGAGGGATTCGGACTCGGCGCAGGTGGCGCCGAGTTTGTCGGCGTCGAGCAGGGCGGCACGGTCCAGCGGGTGCGCAAAGTTCTGCAGGATAAAGCGCTTGGCGCTGCTCACGGCCACGGCGCGGTCGCGCTCGCCGAGGGTGTCGTGGAAGAAGCCGGGCAGGATGTGCAGTTCTTTTTTCAGGCTGCCGAGGCGGTCGAAAAATTGCTGCTGGGGTTTGCGGTGCACCACAAAGTCGGAGCCGGAGATCAGCAGTTGGGTCGGTACCTGGATCGCCTGGGCATCGGCTACAACGCGGTCGGCGGCTTCGTACAGGCCAAGCAGCACATTCACCGAAATCGCCTTGGTGATCAGCGGGTCGCTGTCGTAGGACGCCACGCGTTCAGGGTCATGGCTGAGGAACTTGGCCTTGACGTAGCTGTTGACGAAAAAGTTGCCGCGAAACTTGCGCATCAACGCCAGGCCCGGCCGTGCGAACGGCACGTAGAGCTTGACCTTGAAGGCCGGGGAGGCGAGCACCAACGCGCGGATTTTCGGCGCGTAATCGTGCACCCACGTGGCCGCGATCACTGCGCCGACGCTTTGGGCGATCACTGCGCTATTTTCTTCTTCAATGCCGTAAGTGGCGCCGATGTGGTCGCGAAAGGTCTGCACGTCGCGGGCACTGGTGGCGAAGCTGGGGCTGTCACCGCGTGCGCCGGGGGATTGACCGTGGCCACGAGCGTCCCAGGCGAAGAAGTCGAACTGCGGCAGGTCGAGTTCATCGACCAAGTGGGCAATACGCCCCGAATGCTCGTGGCCGCGATGGAACAGTAGGATCGCCTTGCGCGGCTCATCGCCAAGCGGCGCGGTGGCCGGCCAGTGCCGGTAGAAAAGCTCGACGCCATCGTGGGTACTGAAGCTGTGCTCTTGCTGTTCGCGCATCGCAAATTCCTTATGCAGAAGGGGACGTCGTTTCTTTAAGGCCTTGGCGTACACGGTTGACCAAGGTGTAGGCGAGCAGGGCGGCAACCAGCCACATCACCGTGTCGACCCAACCCGCGCCGAGCCAGCCCAAGGCCACGCCGGTGGCCAACACGCCGAGTACAAACGCGCGATCACTCTTGCCCATCGGGCCGTCGTAGCGCCGCGACGCACCGACCATTGGCCCGAGCACACCAGCGTATTCGCTGAACACCGCCAGCAACGTGACCAGCAGCACCGGCGCCAGGCTCACGCCGGGGATTAATGCAAAGGGCAGGATCAGCGCGCTGTCGGCGATCACGTCGCACAGTTCATTGAGGTAGGCGCCCAGGCACGACTGCTGGCCGAATTCGCGGGCGAGCATGCCGTCAATGGCGTTGAGGGCCATGCGCAGGATCATCCACAGCGGGATCAGCGCAAACAGCCAGAGGTGTTGGGCAAAGCCTGCGATCAGCAAGCCGACCAACAAGGAAACCAAGCCAGCCAGCACGGTGATCTGGTTGGCAGTGGTGCCGTTGTCGTAGAGACGTTGCACCAGAGGGCGCAGCAGGTTTTGAAAACGCGGCTTGAGCTGATAGATCGAAATCATGAGAGGTGACGCTTCCTAGTCCATGGACCCGCGAAAAACTGTTTGGAGTGTGCCGATTTATCCGTGCTTACACCAGTGATGGCTCGTGTTTCTGGGGGGTTAGTCACGATCTCGAATGCAATGAAGGGCAAATATGGGAGCGGGCTTGCCCACGATAGCGGTGTATCAGACTAAACATCGATAAGCGGCAGACCGCCATCGCGAGCAAGCCCGCTGCCACAGGGGGTTTGTGGTGTTTTCGAACAAAAATTTCACGCTGCGTGTTATATCGTAACGAATTGTGTGCGAGCGGGCGTTGAGTGGATGCAAGTGGATCTAGAGGCTGACGGCGCTTCGGTGGAAGGCCTGCCGCGTTTTCAGCAGGGGCTGTTTCATGCCCGTCGATTGCGCCAGGCCGGTATCAGCCTGACGGCGCTGGCCGTTTCCGGTTGGGTGCTGGCGTTGTTTGTCGCCCTGTTTGCGCCGCTGTCAATCTGGCCGGTGGTGCTGATCAACTGCGCGTCGGCCTTGTGGGTGTTGGTGGCGGGCCTGCAGTCGGCATGGTGGGTCGCCGATTGGCGGGCCCAGGCGCTGGAAGAACCGACGGTTGAGTTGATCGAACCGCCCGTTGAAGACGCCGGCTGGTACGCGCGATTTGTCGCACGTTTTGGCCGCGGCCTGCTGGCGCAGATTGGCGCGCCGGTGTTGTGGTTGAGCGGCTGGTCGTTGCTGGCGTTGGTCAGCATTATCGAGTTCTGGAACCTGGCGCTGCCCGCTGCAGCCGTAGGGCAATCGGCGAGTATTGGCGCCGCGTTGGGGCTGGCATTGGCCTTTGGTTTGTTGGTGTTCGAGCGCCGCCTGGCTCAGGAAACTGCCGCGCAATGGCCGGAGGCGTCACAGCTGGCGCAGTTGAGCCGGGTGGCGATTGCCTGTTTGGTGGTCAGTGCGATCTGCCTGCTGTTTGCCGGCGCGGAATCTGTTTGGCCATTGCGCCTGGCCGTGCTGATCGGCCTGCTGCCCGGGCTGGTCGCCGTGGAGTTTTTGCTCAGGGCCGTACTGTCGCTGTTCAGCCCACGCCAGCCGCGCCTCGAACCGCGCTTGATGGCGCAAAGTTTTATCGCCGACTTGCTGCGCTGGCCGCCACGACCCTTGCTGGCGTTGCAGCACGAATTGCACAACCGCTTCGGCATCGACCTGCGCCAGATCTGGGCGTTTACCTACATGCGCAGGGCTTTCCTGCCGGTGTTGCTGGTCGTATCGGCGGTCGGCTGGGCGCTGACCGGTGTGCATGAAGTGCCCCTGCAAGGCCGTGGGATTTATGAGCGCTTCGGCAAACCGGTGGAAGTGTTCGGCCCTGGCTTGCATGCCGGGTTGCCCTGGCCGTTGGGCCGCGTCATCAACATCGAAAATGGCGTGGTGCATGAACTGGCCACCAGCGTCAGCGACGGCTCCCCACCTGAGCTGGTTTCTGCTGAAGGCCCGGCGCCACTGATCGCCAACCGGCTGTGGGACGCCAGCCATGTGAATGACAAAGCCCAGGTAATTGCCAGCAGCAGCGGCGACAAGCAGAGCTTCCAGATCGTCAATATGGACGTGCGTTTCGTCTACCGCATTGGCCTGACTGATCAGGCCGCGCTGGCCGCCACCTATAACAGCGCGGATGTGCCGACGCTGATCCGCAGCACCGCCAGCCGTATCCTGGTTCACGATTTTGCCTCGCGCACCCTCGACGAATTGCTCGGTGAGCAACGCACCCAACTGGCCGATGAAATCGGCCGCTCGGTGCAGGCGGATTTGCAGAAACTCAACAGTGGCGTAGAAATTTTAGCCACGGTGGTGGAAGCGATTCACCCACCGGCCGGCGCCGCCAATGCCTACCACGCCGTGCAGGCTGCCCAGATCGGCGCCCAGGCGCTGATCTCCCGCGAGCGCGGCGCCGCCAGCGAACAGACCAACCAAGCCTTGCTGCAAGCCAGCACCGCGCGCGATCAGGCGTTGGCCACCGCGCGCGAAGTGAATGCCGGTGCCCAAGCGGCCGACCTGCGTTTTACCGCTGAGCAAAAGGCCTACGCCGCTGCAGGCCAGGCCTTCGTGCTGGAACAGTACCTCGGCCAACTCAGCCAAGGCTTGGCCCACGCCAAGCTGCTTATTCTGGATCACCGCCTGGGCGCCGATGGCGCACCGACGATTGATCTGCGTTCTTTTACTTTGCCGGCCGACCCGATGGCGCCGCGTAAAGCCGTTCAATAAGGAGTCTGTCTGTTGAGCGCTCATTCTCACGATCACGGTCATCATCACGGCCACCACCATCACCACCACGGTGATGAGCAAGCGGCTGGCCCGTTCCCTTGGCGACGCATGGCCTGGGCGGTGTTGCTGGTGCTGTTTGCGGTAGCAGCCGCCAGCCTGGTGC
Organism: Pseudomonas sp. ArH3a; assembly: GCF_022648765.1. NCBI lineage: Bacteria > Pseudomonadati > Pseudomonadota > Gammaproteobacteria > Pseudomonadales > Pseudomonadaceae > Pseudomonas > Pseudomonas sp. ArH3a. The sequence goes on along the minus strand of NZ_CP080330.1, from coordinate 162,996 downwards.
AGGTGCGTTCCGGCGAAGCCACGGTGATTACGCGGTTCGGCAACCCGTCGCGGGTGCTGCTGGAACCGGGCCTGGGCTGGCGCTGGCCGGCGCCGTTCGAAGCGGCGATCCCGGTGGACCTGCGCTTGCGCACCACCTCCAGCGGTTTGCAGGATGTGGGCACTCGCGATGGCCTGCGCATCATCGTGCAAGCCTATGTGGCGTGGCAGGTGCAGGGTGATGCCGACAATGTGCAGCGCTTTATGCGTGCGGTGCAGAACCAGCCGGATGAAGCGGCGCGGCAGATTCGCACGTTCGTCGGCTCGGCGCTGGAAACCACCGCCGCGAGTTTCGACCTGTCCAGCCTGATCAACACCGACGCCAGCCAAGTGCGCATCACTGATTTCGAGGCGCAGTTGCGCCAGCAGATTGATCAACAATTGCTCACCACTTATGGCGTGCGCGTGGTGCAAGTCGGTGTCGAGCGCCTGACGCTGCCGTCGGTGACGCTCACCGCCACCGTCGACCGCATGCGTGCCGAGCGCGAAACCATCGCCACCGAGCGCACGGCCGTGGGCAAACGTGAAGCGGCGCAGATTCGCTCCGCCGCCGAGCGTGATGCGCGCATCGTGCAGGCTGATGCCACCGTGAAAGCCGCCGACATCGAGGCGCAGTCGCGGGTCGAAGCCGCACAGATTTATGGGCGTGCCTACGCCGGTAATCCGCAGCTGTATAACTTGCTGCGCTCGCTGGACACTTTGGGCACGGTGGTGACGCCGGGCACCAAGATCATCCTGCGCACCGACGCTGCGCCGTTCCGCGCGCTGGTCGATGGGCCGAAGGATGTTCAACCATGAGTGAGCGTGACAGCCCGGACAGCCCATGGATCCAGGCTGGGCGCCTGACTTTCCTGGCGCTGTACGCGGTGACCGTGTTGGCGGCGTTGGCCTGGGCGTTTTCCAATGTGCGCCAGATCGACCCGCAGAACCGTGCGGTGGTGTTGCACTTCGGCGCGCTGGACCGTATTCAAAATGCCGGGCTGTTGCTGGCGTGGCCGCAGCCGTTCGAGCACGTGGTGCTGTTGCCGGCGGCGGACCGCGTGATCGAACGTCGCGTGGAGAACCTTCTGCGCTCCGACGCGGCAACGCAGGCCGACCGCGTGGCCAGTTTTGCCACGCCGTTGAGCGACGCACTGGCCGGCTCCGGCTACCTGCTGACCGGCGATGCCGGGGTGGTGCAGCTGGATGTGCGGGTGTTCTACAAGGTCACCGAACCCTACGCGTTTGTGTTGCAAGGCGAGCATGTGCTGCCGGCGTTGGACCGCCTGGTGACGCGCAGCGCCGTGGCCCTGACGGCCGCGCGCGATCTGGACACGATTCTGGTGGCGCGCCCGGAATTGATCGGCAGCGATAATGGCGCCGCCGAGCGCCGTGAGCGGCTGCGTGGTGATCTGGTGCAAGGCATCAATAAGCGTCTGGCGGAGTTGGCTTCCACCGGTTTGGGACTGGGCATCGAAGTGACCCGTGTCGATGTGCAATCGAGCCTGCCGGGCCCGGCGGTGAATGCATTCAACGCAGTGCTGACTGCCAGCCAGCAAGCCGACAAAGCCGTGGCCAATGCGCGTACCGACGCGGAAAAACTCACCCAAACCGCCAACCAAGAGGCCGACCGCGTGGTGCAAGTCGCCCACGCCCAGGCCAGTGAGCGCCTGGCCAATGCCCAGGCGCAAACCGCCACCGTCGCAAGCCTGGCCCAGGTCAAAGACCCGGGCTTGATGCTACGGCTGTACCGCGAGCGCCTGCCGAAGATTCTCGGCCAGGCCGGTTCCGTGACCACGGTCGATCCTAAAGACGACTCCCGTTTGATCATTCAGGGAGCCGAACAATGAGCGCGCCTATGCTGACGTCCGCCGAGCAGCGCAGTGCTGCCCGGCAATTGACCCTGGCCATGTTGGCGTTGGGCTTGCTGGTATTGGGGTTGGTGTGGCGCTGGCTGGCGCCGGACCAGAACGGTGTGAGCCAACTGCTGCTCGGCGTCGCCTCCTTACTGGTGGCCGTGCCGGTGATGCGCTCGGCCTGGTACAGCCTGCGTTACCCGAGCCTGCATGGCATCACCGACCAGTTGATCGCCCTGGCGATGATTGGCGCGTGGGCCACGGGCGACCTGCTGACCGCCGCCTTGCTGCCGATCATCATGATTTTCGGCCATGTGCTGGAAGAGCGCAGCGTCATCGGCTCCCAGGAAGCGATTCATGCGCTGGGCAAGCTGACCCGCAGCCACGCGCGTTTGGTGCAGGCTGACGGCAGCATTGTGGAAGTGGATAACGGCACGCTGAACACGGGCGATATCGTCGAAGTGCGTGCCGGTGACCGCGTGCCCGCCGATGGCGTGGTGCTGTCGGGCCAGGCGAGCCTGGACACGGCGCCCATTACGGGTGAGTCGGTGCCGCTGGAAGCCAGTGTCGGCGTGCAGGTGTTTGGTGGCGCGATCAACCTCGACGGTTTGCTGCGCCTTGAAGTGACCCGCACGGGTAATGAATCGACCTTGGGCAAGGTTATCGCGCTGATGCAGAACGCCGAGCGTTCCAAGCCGCCGATCACGCGGCTGCTTGAGCGTTACGCCGGCAGCTATATGGTGCTGGTGTTGCTGCTGGCGGCGGTGACCTGGTTTGTGACCAATGACGCGCAGGCAATGCTCGCCGTGCTGGTGGCGGCGTGCCCGTGTGCGTTGGTGCTGTCGGCACCGGCCACGGCGATTGCCGGGATTGCGGTGGCGGCGCGGCACGGGATTTTGATTCGCAGCTCGGCGTTCCTCGAAGAGCTGGCGGACCTGACGTCGTTGGTTGTGGATAAGACCGGCACGCTGACTTTTGGCACGCTGCGCCTGCAATCTGTCGAAACCACGGCGCCGGATCGGCAGGTGCTGCTGAACCTGGCGGCCAGCCTGGGTTCGGCCAGCAGTCACCCGGTCAGCCGTGCGCTGGCGGGGTTGGCGACGCAGGAACAAATGCTGGGGCTCACGGATATCCGCGAACGTCAGGGGCTTGGCGTGGTGGCGCAGACCGAGCAGGGCGAAGCGGCCTTGGGGCGCCCGGAGTTGTTTGAGCAACTGGGTATTACCACTACCGCAGTCCCGAACCATGACGGGCCGATTGCCGGGTTGGCACTGAACGGGCAATTTCTCGCCTGGCTGTTGCTGGCTGACAGCGTCAAGCCGGAAGCGCGTCAGGCACTGCAAGAACTGCGGGACTTGGGCCTGGGCCGCCAACTGCTGCTGACCGGCGACCGTCAAAGCGTGGCGGACAGCCTGGCGCTGGACGTGGGCATCAGCGACGTCGAAGCCCAGGCGCTGCCGGAAGACAAACTCAACCGCGTGCTGGGGGAAATCAGCAGCGGCTTCCGCCCGATGGTGGTCGGTGACGGTATCAACGACTCGCTGGCGCTCAAGGCGGGCGTGGTCGGCGTGGCGATGGGCGCGGGCGGGGCGGACATTGCACTCGCTTCGGCGGATGTGGTGTTGATCGGTAGCGATCTGCGCCGCCTGGGCACCTGTGTGCGTTTGAGTCGCCAGTGCCGCCATACGTTGCAGGTCAACGTGATCATCGGTTTGGGTTGGACCTTGGCCATCGTCGTGTTCGCCGCGTTTGGCTGGCTGGGGGCCGCAGGCGCGATGATTGCGGCGGTGTTGCATAACCTCAGCACCTTGCTGGTACTGGGCAACGCCGGGCGTTTGCTGCGCTTTCAGGAGCCGCTTTTGAAGCTCGACGATTAATTTTAGAAATATTTGCACACGGCTGTAACGCGGATAAGGGACCTCACTCTAGTGGTATGTCGAGACTGAACAATCCGTTCAGACCGGCTCCACTACCGATCATGAGGAATACACGATGAACATCAAATCCGCTGCTGCTGGTGCCGCCCTCGCAATGGCCGCCGCTACTATGTTTGCTGGTGTTGCCACTCAGGCTCAAGCCGCTGATACCGCTGTGCATTGCTATGGCGTCAACGCTTGCAAAGGCCAGAACGACTGCAAAACCAAAGACCACGCGTGCAAAGGTCAGGGTTCTTGCAAAGGCCAGGGCTTCCTCTCCATGAGCAAAGCCATGTGCGACCAGAAAGGCGGCACCGTCGGCGAATAACCGGCAACCAAGTGCACCCGCAGCGGATGCCCCCCCACCGCTGCGGACACTTTGCCTTGGAGTGAGTCATGTCCGCGTCCCTTCCAAGTCTGGGTTACGGCCTGGGTTTACGCAGTGAGTACTACCAGCAGATCCTTGAACAATCGCCGGCCGTGGATTGGTTCGAAGTGATCTCCGAGAATTATCTGGTCCAGGGCGGTAAAGCCTTGTATTACCTGGACGCGATAGCCGAGCGTTATCCCTTGGTGATGCACGGTGTGTCCCTGTCCATCGGTGGGCCGCATGCCCTCGATATCGATTACCTCAAACAAATCAAACAGCTCGCCGAGCGCATTCAGCCCGCGTGGATTTCCGATCACCTGTGCTGGAGCCGTGGCAGTGCGCACCAATTGCACGACTTGCTGCCACTGCCTTACACCGAAGAAAGCCTTTATCACGTAGCCGGCCGCGTGCGCCAAGTGCAGGACGTGTTACAGCGCCCATTAGTATTGGAAAATGTCTCCAGCTACGTGCGCTCCAAGGCGGATGAATTCACCGAGTGGGAATTCCTCAATGCCTTGGCTCATCTCACGGGCTGCCAGCTGTTGCTGGACGTCAACAATGTGTATGTCAGCTCGCGTAATCACGGGTTCGACGCCTGGACCTTTATCCGCAGCCTGCCGCCCGAAAGCATTCGCCAGCTGCACTTGGCCGGGCATATGGATTACGGCGATTACGTGGTCGATACCCACGACCATCCGGTCTGCGACCCGGTGTGGGCGCTTTATCAGCAAACGCTGGAGCTGTTGGGGCCTGTGTCGACGTTGTTGGAGCGCGATGACCATTTCCCACCTTTCGAAGAGCTGCTCACCGAGCTGAGCAAGGCCCGTGAACTGGGCGCTGCCGCGTTGGCCAGGAGGGCGTTATGCGCCTGATTGATTGGCAGCTGGCCTTTGAACAGCATCTATTGTGTGAAACCTCGGTGGCCAACCATTGTTTTGCCGCCACCTTGCTGGGCGGGCCGACCCTGGACGTGGACACGGGCCTGGCGATTTATCACAACGCCTATGTCGCCCGACTGCAAGAAGTGTTGCGGCATGACTTCGGCGCCATCTGGTATTGGCTGGGGGACGATGAATTCGCGTTACTGACACACGCCTATGTGCGGCGTTATCCGTCTGCCCATTACAGCCTGCGATGGCTGGGCGAGCGGTTCCCGGCGTTTCTCGTTGAGCATCTGGTGGCTGAGCAAAGCGCGCCGCTGGCCGAGCTGGCGCGGTTGGAGTGGGCGTTTACCCTGGCCTTTGACGCGCCGCAGGGCGAGCCGCTGAGCCTGAATGACATGGCGCAATTGGCACCCGAAGACTGGCCGGGTTTGCAGGTCACCCTGGCGCCGTCGGTGCAGCAGGTGCTGTGCCATTTCAACAGCGTGGCGATCTGGCGAGCCAGCAAAGATGAGTCGGATTTCCCTGACAGCCAGGCATTGGAATTGGCGCAGATTTGCCTGGTGTGGCGTCACCAGAACGTGTGCCATTACCGCAGCCTGGAGCCGGCCGAAGCCTGCGCGTTGGCGGGAATGGTGACCACTGGCTGGAGTTTTTCAGAACTGTGCGCAGAGTTGGCAGTCACTACTGGAGAGGGTGCGCCACTGCAAGCGGTTACGTGGCTGAAACAGTGGATCCAGGACGGTTTGCTCGAGCGACGAGGCCTATAGAATAGCGCTATCAATTCGATAGCCTCCTACTTTGTCTTCGGATGGTCTACCCTCAAACCAGACGTCTGAAACAAGGGGGATTACTCATGCTCGCGCAACTTCCACCGGCCTTACAGAATCTTAAGCTACCGCTACGTCTTCGACTCTGGGACGGCCATGAATTCAACTTGGGCCCCGAGCCCAGTGTGACCATCGTGGTGAAGGACCCCACGTTTGTGTCCAGTCTGACCCATCCAACGCTCGACTCATTGGGCGAAGCCTTCGTCGAGGGCAAATTGGAGCTGGAAGGCTCCATCACCGAAGTGATCCGGGTGTGTGACGAGTTGAGTCACGCCCTGATTGATGACGACGAGGGGAGTCGTCCGGTGCGCTCGATCCACGACAAGGCCACTGACGCAGCGGCCATTTCCTACCATTACGACCTGTCCAACGAGTTCTACCAGCTGTGGCTGGACCAGGACATGGCGTACTCCTGCGGTTATTTCGAAACCGGCAGCGAATCCATCGATCAAGCTCAACAAGACAAATTTCGCCATCTGTGCCGCAAGTTGCGCTTGCAGCCGGGTGAGTATTTGCTCGACGTAGGCTGCGGTTGGGGCGGGCTGGCGCGGTTTGCGGCGCGTGAGTTCGGGGTCAAAGTGTTTGGCATCACCCTGAGCAAGGAACAACTGGAGTTGGCCCGGGAACGGGTCAAAGCCGAGGGCCTGGAAGGCCAGGTGGACCTGCAACTGCTCGACTACCGCGACCTGCCGCAAGACGGTCGTTTCGACAAAGTGGTGAGCGTGGGCATGTTTGAACACGTCGGCCACGCCAACCTGGCGCAGTACTGCAAGGTCCTGTTTGGCGCAGTGCGTGAAGGCGGCCTGGTGATGAACCATGGCATTACTGCTAAACACATCGACGGCCGCCCAGTTGGCCGTGGCGCCGGGGAGTTTATCGAGCGTTATGTGTTCCCCAACGGCGAGCTGCCGCACCTGGCGATGATGACGGCGGAAATCAGCGAGGTCGGGCTGGAAGTGGTCGACGTCGAAAGCCTGCGCCTGCACTACGCGCGCACGCTGGACCATTGGAGCGAGCGCCTGGAAGACAACCTGGAAGCGGCGGCGAAGAGGGTGCCGGAGCAAGCGTTACGCATCTGGCGGCTGTATTTGGCGGGTTGCGCGTATGCGTTTGCGCGGGGCTGGATCAATTTGCACCAGATATTGGCGGTAAAACCGCATGCCGATGGCAGCCATGAACTGCCGTGGACGCGGGAAGATATCTACCGCTGACTTAGGAACACCGAAGGTCTAAAAAACGTGGGAGCTGGCTTGCCAGCTCCCACGTTTGTTCTGTTGTGTTCAGAGGATGGGTGAAATAAGCCGTGCTACCCGCATGCCCAGATGTTGCAGGCGGCGGGTCTCAAGGCTTTCTTCCTGGCTGACCTCATGGGCCAAGGCGAAGTCATCCAGCAGCATCTGCTCCACCTCGCTGGCAAAGGCTTCATCGACCGTCAGCAACATCACTTCAAAATTCAGCCGGAACGAACGGTTGTCCATGTTCGCACTGCCGATGGCGCTGATTTCGCTGTCCACCAACACCACTTTCTGATGCAGGAAGCCCGGCTTGTAGCGGAACACCCGCACGCCGGCGCGTACCGCTTCGATCGCATACAGGCTGGAAGCGGCATAGACGATGCGGTGGTCCGGCCGCGACGGCAGCAGTAGGCGCACATCCACGCCGCGCAGCACCGCCAGGCGCAGGGCCGCGAACACGGCTTCATCGGGCACGAAATACGGGCTGGTGATCCACACCCGCTCGGTCGCTGCGTGAATGGCCTCGACGAAAAACAGTGAGCAGGTTTCATACGGGTCGGCCGGCCCACTGGCGAGCAACTGGCAGAGCACACCGTCTTCGGGGTAAGCGTCCGGCAGGATCAGCGGCGGCAATTCTCGTGCGGCCCAGAACCAGTCTTCGGCAAACGACTCCTGCAGGCATGCCACTACAGGGCCTGTGACCTGCACATGGGTATCGCGCCACGGTGCCAGCGGCGGCTTTTTGCCCAAGTACTCATCACCGACATTATGCCCACCGACAAACCCGGTGATGCCGTCCACCACCACGATCTTGCGGTGGTTGCGGAAGTTGACCTGAAAGCGATTGAGCCAACCGCTGCGGGTGGCGAACGCTTTGACTTTGACCCCAGCGTTGCGCAGCGACTGCACATAACTGTAGGGCAGGGCGTGGCTGCCGATGCGGTCGTAGAGCACGTAAATATCTACGCCTTCGGCAGCTTTTTCCTTCAGCAAGGCATGCAACTGCCTGCCAAGATCGTCGTCATGAATGATGAAAAACTGGAACAGCACGGCGGTCTTGGCGTTGCGAATCGCCTCGAAAATCGCGCTGAACGTGGCTTCGCCATTGATCAGCAAGCGCACTTCATTGTTGGCCAGGCACGGCATGCGGCCCAGCTTGGGCATGGCGCGCAGGGACGCGTAGGCGCTGGAGTTGCGCGCGGCCAGGGCTTCTTCGACCCAAGGGCGCCAGTTCAGCTCGGTAATGGCGGTGTGCATTTCCTGGTTGGCTTGGCGACGGGCCTGGATGTACGCGTCGAAGGTGCTGCGGCCGAAGATCAGGTAAGGGATCAGCGTCAGGTAGGGCATGAACATCAGCGACAAGGCCCAGGCGATAGAGCCTTGGGCGGTCCTGACGGTCAGCACGGCGTGGATCGCGGCCAGAGTCCCGAGAAAATGCAGCGTGGCAATGAAGTAGGCGAGCAGGTGCGGGCCAAAAAAATCCATGAACGACGTAACTCCAGGCAATCCAGTGCCTAACAGACCATGAACAGCGGTGAATGTCGCTATTTTATTTGCCGTGCAACACTGGCAACTTTACGGCGTCTAACGCCGACAATTACCCAGGAGTTACCCGATGAATGCTCGTCTGCTTGGTTTGGCCATGGTTGTTGGATTGACGCTGCCCGTGGCGGCTCAGGCGCAGATGCTGGCGCCGGGCTTGTGGGAATTGACCACCAGCAATATGAAAGTCGATAACCAGGACTTGCCGGACCTGTCGCTGATCCTCGGTCAGCTCAAGCAACAGATGACGCCTGAACAGCGCGCCATGCTCGAAAAACAGGGTATCACCATGGCGGGTAAAGGCGTGCAGGTGTGCCTCACGCCCGCCCAGGTTGCTTCTGATTCGATCCCGTTGACCGACCCTCAATCGGGCTGCAAACAGGAAGTGACCGACAAAACCGGCAACCAATGGAAATTCCGCTTCAGTTGTCCGAAAGCCCAAGGCACTGGCGTTGCGACCTTCCGGAGCCAGCAGGAATTCACCACCACCGTTAACGGCACCTTCAATGCCACCGGCATCCAGCAGAAGGGCAGCCTGGACACGCACGCCCAGTGGCTGGGCAACGATTGCGGTACGGTCAAACCCCGCGCTTAACCCAGAAAATGCAGGGGCAACCCCTGGCAACTGTCGACCACCTGGCCGTTGTGCCACGCCAGGTGGCCGGACACCAGCGTGGTGCTGACGCTGTGGCGAAAGCTGCGCTCGGCAAAGGGCGTCCAGCCGCAGCGCGCGAGGATCGGTTGGCTGCTGACGGGTTTGCCTTCGGGCTCGGGTTTGATCAGCACCAAGTCGGCCCAATAGCCTTCGCGTAGATAACCTCGGTCCGGGATGGCGAACAAGTCGGCCACACGGTGACTGGTCTTCGCCACCAGCGTGGTCAGCGGCAAATGCCCGTCGATCACCAACTCCAACAACGCCGGCAACGCGTGCTGCACAAGCGGCAGGCCTGACGGCGCTTCGCGATAGCCCAACTGTTTCTGCGCCCAGGTATGCGGCGCATGATCACTGCCAATCACATCCAGACGGTCACTCAGCAGGGCCAGGCGCAGGGCGTCGCGGTCGGCGCGGGTCTTGATCGCCGGGTTGCATTTGATCTGGTGGCCGAGGCGGTGATAGTCGCGGTCATCGAACAGCAAGTGGTGCAGGCAGACCTCGGCGGTGATGCGTTTTTCCGATAAGGGTTTGTCCTCGAACAGGGCCAGCTCGCGGGCGCTGGTCAGGTGCAGCACGTGCAGACGCGTGCCGTGACGCTTGGCCAGTTCCACCGCAAAAGACGATGAGCGATAACAGGCTTCGGCATCGCGGATCAGCGGGTGGGCGACGGCGGGAATGTGCTCGCCGAAGCGCTCACGCAGGCGCTGCTCGTTCGCCAGGATGCTCGGCGTGTGTTCGCAGTGGGCGAGGAGGATGGTCGGTACTTCGGCAAACAGCCGCTCCAGAATCCGCGGGTCGTCCACCAGCATGTTGCCGGTGGAGGCGCCCATGAACACTTTGACCCCGGCCACTTCGCGCGGGTCGAGGGCGGCGACGGTGTCCAGGTTGTCGTTGCTCACGCCAAAGTGAAAGCCGTAGTTGGCCACCGAATTCAATGCGGCCTTTCGCTTCTTATCGGCCAGGGCTTGGAGGTTCAGGGTGGCGGGGTTGGTGTTGGGCATGTCCATGAAGCTGGTAATGCCACCGGCCACCGCCGCGCGGGACTCGCTGTAGAAACTGCCTTTGTCGGGCGCGCCAGGTTCGCGAAAGTGCACCTGGTCATCGATCATGCCGGGCAGCAGCCATTGACCCTGGGCGTCGATTTCTACCGGTTCGTTGTAGCCTTCGAGGCTGGCGGCAATCTTCTCGATGCGGCCGTTGGCGACCAGTACATCGGCATCGAACTCCCGGCCTTCATTCACCAGGCGGGCATTGCGAATCAGCAGGCGGCTCATGGTTCAGAACTCGTTTTGCAGGGCTTTGTAACCGCGCACCAGGTCGACGTTGGTGCGCGCCACGTCTTCGGAAAACTCCGAAGCGCTGACACTCACCGGCGGGAATTGCGACAGGTCGGTGTTCGGCCCGATGCGGGTGGTGGAGGGCACATAGAAGGCGGCGGGCAGGTCGCGGCCATCGACCACTGAGTTGTGGCGCACCACGCAGCCATCGCCGACGGCGCAGTTGAACAGCACGCTGTTGAAACCGATAAACACGCGGTCGCCAACGGTGCACGGGCCGTGGACGATGGAGCGATGCGCGATGGACGTGAATTCACCGATCGTCACCGCCGCGCCAGATTTGGAGTGGATGACCACGCCGTCCTGGATATTCGAATTGGCACCGATGGTGATCGGGTCCATGTCGCCGGTGGCGTCGACTTCGTCGGCACGGATCACCGCGTAAGGGCCGACAAACACGTTCTCGCCGATGATGACCTTGCCGCAGATGATCGCGGTTTTGTCGACGTAGGCCGACTCGGCAATCACCGGCAGATCGCCGGAAGGGTTCTTGCGGATCATGCAGTGGGCTCCTTTTTAAGGGGCGAGGTGATGATATGAACGTAGGCGCCGTCGATGGCGTTGTAGAAACAGGTCGGCCGGCCGGTGTGGCAGGCCGGGCCTTGTTGGTCGACGATCAGCAGTACCGCGTCGCCGTCGCAGTCCAAACGTGCCTCGAGCAGTCGTTGCCGGTGGCCGGAGCGTTCGCCTTTGCGCCACAGCTGCCGTCGCGAGCGCGACCAGTAGCAGACCTGCCCGGTGGCCAGGGTTTCGCTGAGGGCCTGTGGGTTCATCCAGGCCAGCATCAACACTTCGCCGCTGCCGTGCTGCTGGGCGATGGCAGCAATCAGGCCGTCGCTGTTCCACGGCAGGGCGTTGAGCACCGGTTCGAGTGGGAAGCGGCTGCCGATGGCAGCCGCTTCCAGGTCGGGCATGCTCAAGGTCATGGCTTGCTCAGGGCGGCGCACAGGGTGTTGAGGTTGTACTCGAACAGCCCGGTGAAGGTGCTGGCCGGGCCTTCGGCGGCAAGGGCGTCGGAGTACAGCGTGCCGCCGATCTGTGCGCCGCTTTCGTCAGCAATCTGCTTGAGCAGGCGCGAGTCCTTGATGTTTTCCACGAACACGGCTTTGACCTTGTCCTTGCGGATCTGGGTGATCAGCGCAGCGACTTCGGCGGCCGACGGCTCACGTTCAGTCGACAGACCTTGGGGCGCCAGGAACTGGATGCCATAAGCCTGGCCCAGGTAACCGAAGGCGTCATGGGAGGTGACGATGCGACGGTTGCCCGGTGGCAGCGCGCCGAACTTGGTCTTGGCTTCGGCCAGCAGGCGGTAGATTTCTTTCAGGTAGGTTTGGCTGTTGCGCAGGTAGTCCGCCTTGTTGCTTGGGTCGGCCGTCACCAGTGCCTTGGTGATGTTATTCACATAGATTTCGGCGTTGGCCAAGTTGTGCCAGGCGTGCGGGTCGGGGATGGTTTCGCCGTCTTCGTCCATGGTGTGGGAGATCACGCCCTTGCTGGCGGTCACGACCGTGGCTTTGGTTTCTGTGCTGGTTACCAGGCGGTCCAGCCAAGGTTCAAAGCCCAGGCCGTTCTTGATGATGAGCTTGGCCTTGAGCAGCGCTTTGGCGTCATCCGGCGTGGGTTCGTAGGTGTGGGCGTCAGCGTCCGGGCCAACCATGTTGCTGATCTGGATGTGGTCGCCACCGATCTGGTGGGTGATGTCATCGAGAATACTGAAGCTGGTAACCACTTGGAGCTTGTCGGCGGCCTGGGCCATCGACAAAGGCAGCAGCAGGCTGAACAGCACGAGTAGAGCGCGCATCGGGAAACACCTCATTGGGATGTAAGCAAAGGCGGGCGGCGCAGCAAGCCGTGCACCGGACCGAAGATCACGGACAGCAAATACCCACCGCCAGCCACCAGCACGATGGCCGGGCCGCTGGGCAGCGAGTAGTAGAACGACAGCAACAAACCGAACCACACCGACAGGCATCCCAGCACCGCCGATACCGCGATCAACACCGGCAGGCGCCGGCTCCAGAAGCGTGAAGCAATCGCCGGCAACATCATCAAACCCACCACCATCAACGCGCCGATGGCCTGGAAACCAATCACCAGATTCAGCACCACCAAGGTCAGGAACAACCCGTGGGCGATCGGGCCGAGACGGCTGACGGTTTGCAGGAACAGCGGGTCGAGGGTGTCCAGCAGCAGCGGTTTGTAGATCAGCGCCATGGCGATCAGGCTGAAACCGGAGACCCAAAGCATGCCGGTGAGGGTGGTTTCATCCACCGCCAGGGCTGAGCCGAATAGCAGGTGCAGCAGGTCCAGGCGCTTACCGGCGAGGCCGAGGATCAGCACACCGGCGGCCAGCGAGATGGGGTAGATGGCGGCGAGGCTGGCGTCTTCGCGCAGGCCGGTGCGGCGCGTGATCCACGCGGCCAAGCCGGCCATGCTCAGGCCCGCGCCGAGGCCGCCGATGGTCAGCGCGGGCAGGCTGAGGCCAGCAAACCAGAAGCCCAATGCGGCGCCAGGCAGGATGCCGTGGGCCACGGCGTCACCGATCAGGCTCATGCGCCGCAGGATCAGAAACACACCCAGCGGCGCGGTGCTGCACGCGAGCACCAGCCCGCCAATGAGTGCACGGCGCATAAACACGAAGTCGAGGAACGGCATCCACAAGTGGGCGGCGAAGTGCATCAGGCCACCTGCATGTGAGGTTGCGGGCGGATCAGTTCTTTACTGGGGCCGAACACGCAGCCAGTGCTTTTGATCTGCACCACGTGCTGGGTGTGATGGCGCACCGATGCCAGGTCGTGACAGACGACGATGATCGTGCGGCCTTGATCGTGCCAGGCGTGGATGTGTTTCCAGCACAGCGCCTGGCCGTCTTCGTCGAGGGCGGCGTGGGGTTCGTCGAGCAACAACACGGGCGCTTCGGCAAGGCTCATGCGGGCGAGCAGGGCGCGTTGCAGTTCGCCGCCGGACAATGCCATCAACGGGCGATGCTCCAGGCCACTGAGGCACCAATCCTCCAAGACGGCTTGCAGGCGTTCGTTGCGTTGTGGCGGGGTTAGCTGAGTGCCCCAGAAACCGGCGGCGACCAACGCCTGCAGGCTGATTGGGAACTGCCGATCCAGGTGTTGTTGCTGTGGCAGGAACGACAGGCCACCGCGGCGTGGGACCGCCACGCTGACTTTTCCCGCCAGCGGTTTTTGCAGGCCTGCGATGACTTTGAGCAGGCTGCTTTTGCCAGTGCCGTTGGCGCCGATGATGCCGGTGAGGCTGCCTTTTTCCAGGGTCAAATCCAGCGCTGGAGTGAGTGGTTGCCCAGGTGCGCCCCAACGCAAAGCGTTACAGGTGATCATGCAGAGTCTCTCGTCCAGCGGCTTTCAGCCACGGCATCGTGCGCGTGCAGGCTTTCGGCATGGATCACTTTCAGGTGGAAGGCTTTGACGGCATCCGAGCGTTTCAAGGCGAGGTTCAGGCGGCGGGCGGCGTCTTCGCAGAACATCAGGTTCTGCCCGTTGGCCAAGGCGAAGGCTTGTTCGTCCGCACGTTTCACAGCGGTTTGCACGGCGGTGCCGAGGGCGGCCTCGACATCGTCGATCAGGTTGGTGAGCGGCAAGGTGGACTGGTTGGCGTCCAACTGGATGGAAAGCTCTGCGCTGCTGCGTTGGCTGTGGGGTGTGGCGACGATGCCGTTGGCGCTGCCGAGCCAGGTCAGCACGTCTTCGTGTTGCAGCGGCGTATTGGCGAAATCTTGAACAAATTGCTGCTGAATCAATTGCCTGGCGAGCGCAGCGGAGCAGGGGCAGGTTGAGGAGTATGTAACGTCAATTTTTAGTTCCACGTGGAACATCTGGTTTTCCAGACGCGCCTCGATGCACACCGGGTAGCTTTTCCAGCCAGCTAATGGGCTGACCAGCGCCGGACGTTTTAGCAGCAAATCCGTGTGAATTCGCAGGTACGCGTTCTTAGATAAACCTTCATGACTCTCCAGAAAGCGCTGCAGTACATTACGCAGAAGTGCAGGCGTAAGAAGCTGCTGGTCGAGCATTTCCAGGGCCAGGTACAGGCGTGACATATGAATGCCACGGGCCTCGCCGTCGTCCAGGCTGACGCCCGCATCGGCAGTGGCAGCCAGGCGTTGGCCGTCGACGAGGATGGGCAAGGCGATGCCGCACATGCCCACCCAGTCGAGCGGCAAGGCTTGGCGTGAAGCCTGCGCGGCGATATCCGGCAGAGTCAGCGCATTCATGAGCAGGTCCATCGTTGGAAATAAAAAGACATGTTATATTATAACTATTGAGTCGACGATGCTTTTTCTGTTCCAGCCTTTCTTCAGTCATGTCGAGCAGGGACGCTCCTCTATTTGCGGTACATGTCATGCACAGACGTCAGCTCCTCAACCTGCTGCTGGTCAGCCCTCTGTTCACCTTTCCATTGGGGGCCTTCGCCACACAGATTCGTAATGCGCGCCTGTGGCGCTCCGACGACAAACTGCGGCTGGTGTTCGACCTCAGCGGCCCGGTGCAATACAAGACCTTTTCCCTGACCGCGCCGGAACGCCTGATCATCGACTTGAGCGGCGCCGGGCTCAGCGGTGATTTCTCGCAGCTGGCGCTGAAAAACAGCGGGATTACCTCGATCCGTTCCGGGCATTTCGGCAAAGGTGATACGCGTATCGTGCTGGACCTGGCCGCGCCAATGCAGCTCAACAGCTTCTTGTTGCCGCCGCAGGATGGCCAAGGCCATCGCCTGGTACTCGACCTGACCAACGCTACCCACGCGCCGCGCCAAATCGCCGCCGAACCGCCGCCCTTGATTGCGCCGGTGGATAAAGCCCATCCCAAGCGCGACATCATCGTGGTGGTCGACCCCGGCCACGGCGGCAAAGACCCAGGCGCGATCGGCTCCAAGGGCCAGCGCGAGAAAGACGTGGTGCTGTCCATCGCCCAATTGCTGGCCAAACGTTTGAAGCGCGAGAAGGGTTTTGACGTGAAACTGGTGCGCAACGACGACTTCTTCGTGCCGCTGCGCAAGCGCGTGGAGATTGCTCGTCAGCACAAGGCCGATATGTTTATTTCGGTGCACGCCGATGCCGCGCCACGGCTCACAGCATCCGGAGCGTCGGTGTATGCGTTGTCTGAAGGCGGCGCCACCTCCGCCACCGCGCGCTTCATGGCGCAGCGTGAAAACGGTGCGGATTTGCTGGGCGCCACTACGTTGCTCAATCTCAAGGACAAGGACCCGATGCTGGCCGGGGTGATTCTCGACATGTCGATGAACGCCACCATCGCCTCCAGCCTGCAACTGGGCAGCTCGGTGTTGGGCAGCTTGCAAAGCATCACCACGCTGCACCAGAAGCGCGTGGAGCAAGCAGGTTTCGCGGTGCTCAAATCACCGGACGTGCCGTCGATCCTGGTCGAGACCGGGTTTATCTCCAACACCCAGGACGCCCAGCGGCTGGTGACGGCGCGCCATCAACAGGCGGTGGCGGATGGGCTGTTCGAGGGCTTGAAAAAATACTTCGAGAAGAACCCGCCGATGAACAGCTACATGGCCTGGGTTCAGGAGCAGAAGAACGGCCAGGTCTAACAGCCGGTCATACGGCTGCAGGTGAACGTCGCGCGGGTGCCGCCTGAACTGGAAAACCGGTTGATCGTGGTCCAGCCCACGCGGCGCGTATAGCCGACCCACGCCTCACCATCGGACGCCAACCCGGTAAAGAACGTCAGCTGCCCATAGCGGCTGTTGGTCTGTGCCCAGTAGCGTTTGCCGATCACCTCGAAACCTCGCAAGTACGTGGTGCTGCCCACAGTCGCCACGCTATAGGCATTGCCCAACGGGTCCACACAGGCCAGCAGGTTGGCGCTGCGCGTGCAGTTTGCCAACAGGCTCGGCGCTTGGGCGCAGGCCGGTCCTGCCACCGCCAACAACAGTGCGCACACCAGGTATTTCATAGGGCTTCTCGGGACAAGAAAGTGTTCAAGCATTGCGCCCTTCGTCGTGACGAGCAAGGGAGATTGGCTTATTAGCATTGTTATACTATAACATCGTAGCGCAGCCTGACCCGTGAACCGCTCTCCATGACTGAACAAGACCTGCTGGCGCAACCGCCCTGCGACTACATGAATGAAGCCCAGCAAGGTTTCTTCCGCGAACTGCTGCTGACCCAGCGCTACGAACTGCAGGCGCGCATCCAAGCCGAGTTCCTGGTGCTACGTGAGCAAGAAACCAACAGCGACCCCGCGGATGTGGGCAGCGCCGAAGAACAGCGCCAATGGCAACTGCGCCTGCTGGAGCGTGAAAAGAAGCTGCTGGACAAGATCGACGACGCCCTGGAATTGCTCGCCCGTGGTGAGTACGGCTGGTGCCGTGAAACCGACGACCCCATCGGCCTGAAACGCCTGCTGCTACGCCCCACCGCGACCCTGAGTATCGAAGCCAAAGAACGTGAAGAGCTGCGCGAACGCCATAAACGGGCGATTTGACCGGCCACCCCTGATGAGGAATACCTGATGCCCAATCGTCTCCCCGTTACTGTGTTGTCCGGTTTTCTCGGCGCCGGTAAAAGCACGCTGCTCAACTACGTCCTGCGCAACCGCGACAACCTGCGGGTGGCGGTGATCGTCAACGACATGAGCGAAATCAACATCGACGGCAGCGAGGTGCAGCGCGACGTCACCCTTAACCGCTCCGAAGAAAAACTGGTGGAGATGAGCAACGGCTGCATCTGCTGCACCTTGCGGGAAGACTTGCTGGAAGAAGTCGGAAAACTCGCCAAGGAAGGTCGGTTTGATTACCTGCTGATCGAATCCACTGGTATTTCCGAGCCGTTGCCCGTGGCCGAAACCTTCACCTTTCGCGATGAAAACGAGCAAAGCCTGGCCGATGTCGCGCGCCTGGACACTATGGTCACCGTGGTCGATGGCATGAACTTCCTGCTCGATTATCAGGCCGCTGAAAGCCTGGCCTCACGCGGTGAAACCTTGGGTGAAGAGGACGAACGCTCGATCACCGACCTGCTGATCGAGCAGATCGAGTTTGCCGACGTGATCCTGATCAGCAAGATCGATCTGATCAGCAGCCGCGAGCGCGAAGAATTAATGGCGATCCTCGAGCGCCTCAACGCCCAGGCGCAAATCATCCCGATGGTCATGGGCGAAGTACCGCTGAACAAGATCCTCAACACTGGCCGCTTCGACTTCGAACGTGCCGCCCAGGCGCCGGGTTGGTTGCGGGAACTGCGCGGTGAACATGTGCCGGAAACCGAAGAATACGGCATCGCCTCCACGGCTTATCGCGCGCGCCGCCCGTTTCACCCACAGCGTTTTTTCGACTTTATCGACCGCCCGTGGGTGAACGGCAAGTTGCTGCGCTCCAAGGGGTTTTTCTGGCTGGCGAGCAAGCATCAGGATGCGGGCAGTTGGTCTCAGGCCGGCGGCCTGATGCGCCATGGTTTTGCCGGGCGCTGGTGGCGCTTTGTGCCGAAAAGCCAATGGCCCCAGGACGAAGAAAGCGCGGCGGCGATCATGGGCAACTGGCAGCTGAGCACCGGCGATTGCCGCCAGGAGCTGGTGTTTATCGGGCAAAACATCGACTTCACCCAGATGCGTGCCGAGCTGGACGCCTGCTTGCTCACCGATGAAGAAATGGCCCTGGGCGTCGAGGGTTGGCGCCAGTTGGCCGACCCGTTTGGCCCTTGGTTCGAGGAGGTCGCCTGATGCTGGCCCCGGTTATCCCGCTGCGCCCGGTGATCCGCCAGACTCGTGGTGAAACCCCGCTGGCGCTGGCTGACGTGCTCAATGACGGCGTGAACCTCGCGGTTTGGCAACGCCAGTTGCCCCTGCATATCGCCCAGTTTGGTGCTTTGCTGGTGGCGCTTAACGAGCCGTTGGCTGAGTCCTTGGTGATTGAACTCAATACCGAGGACGCAGTGCCGAACTTGCAGGGTTTGGCGTCCAGTTGCCGTGATCTTGAAGGCTACGACGGCTTTATCGCCGATGTGTCGTGGCTGGTCAGCGCGTTTGCCTGTTTGCTTGGCGCCAAGCGCATTGGCGTGCGTTTGCGGCTGCTGGACAAGGCCATGTGCCCGCGTTTTCACGTTGACCACGTGCCGGTGCGGCTGATCACTACTTACGCGGGCATCGGCAGCCAGTGGCTGCGCGAAGGCGTGATGGACCGCCGCAAACTGGCCCAGCCGGACGCGGAACCCACTGAGCGTATCGAGCAGATTCTCTGCGGCGAAGTGGCGATGCTTAAGGGCACCAAATGGCATGGCAACGAAGGTCATGGTTTGATTCACCGTTCGCCAGCACTCAAGGCCGATGAGCGCCGCTTGATCCTGACGCTGGATTGGCTCGCATAACCGGGTAGGATCAAACGCTCTACACGGTCTGAAAGATGCCCAACATGCTGCAGAACATTCCCACCCACGTGATTGCCGGGCCTTTGGGCGCCGGCAAGACCAGCCTGATCAAGCACCTGCTTGCCCAACGCCCGGCCAACGAGCGCTGGGCGGTGTTGATCAACGAGTTCGGGCAGATCGGCCTGGACGCCGCCTTGCTGACCCAGGATGACGACGGCATTGCCCTGGGCGAAGTAGCGGGCGGCTGCCTGTGTTGTGTGAATGGTGCACCGTTCCAGGTAGGCCTGGGCCGCCTGCTGCGTAAGGCCAAGCCGGATCGGCTGTTTATCGAACCCTCGGGCCTTGGCCACCCGGCGCAATTGCTCAAGCAATTGCGGCAGGCGCCGTGGCAGGGCGTGTTGGCGGTTCAGCCGTGCGTGCTGGTGCTGGATGCCGAGGCGCTGGCGGCGGGCAAACCGTTGCCTGATGCGCAACGCGAGACGCTGGCCAGTGCCGGGCTGTTGGTGTTGAACAAGGATGAGTCGCTGGATGCCGCGCAGCGCCAGGCCATTGAACAGCAATTACCCGACTGCCCGCTTTACTGGACGCGCCAGGCGCAATTGCCGCTCGAACGGTTGCCGGGCCTGAATGCGCAGGCCAACGCGGCTGTGGATAACTTCGACGTGCCCAAAGGCTTGGCGCAGCTGCCGGCTATCTGGACCGACCCCGCGCAGCCCATCTGCCTCAGCCAGGCTCAAGAAGGCGGGTGGAGTATTGGATGGCGCTGGCACCCGAGCCAGCACTTTGCCACCCAGCGCTTGCATCACTGGCTGACAAGTCTTGAGTGGCGCCGTGCCAAACTGGTTATCCACAGCACCGAAGGTTGGGTCAGCGCCAATGCTGTGGATAACAGCACCCTCACCTGGCAACCCAGCGAATGGCGTCGCGACTCACGTATTGAATTGATCTTTGGCCAGCCACAGGACGTGGCCGCCTTGCAGCGTGCGTTAGCGGCCTGCCGTCAGTGACGGTTCTTGCTGGCGTGGTCCTGGCGCCATTGGCTCAGCTCGATCACTTCAGCGCTGGGCAGCGGCGTTTTGATCTCGAACGGGTAGGGCGCCAGTTCGATCTGCGCGCTGTGGGCGCCAAATTGGGTGATTGTCCCAGGATGGCGGGCTTCGCCGGTCACGGTGAACTCAAAGTTATAGATGCGCGCCAGACGGCGCCGACCATTGGCATCTTTCACAAAACCGATGCGCTTTAGCGCTACTGCGCCGTCGAGCAGTTCGATATCAAGCTTGGCGCAATGCTGCTTGACCCGCTCCAGCGCCCGCTCGCGCAGGCCGTGGTTGTGCCACACCCAAGCGGCGCCGGTCGCCAACAGCATCAATACGAAGATGTTTCCCAGGGTCAGCATGCAGTGAACTCCAACAAAGTGAGAGCAGCTTAACTGTGTCGCCGGCCTGTCGTATAGGCTGTGTTTAGTCGCATACTGCGCGGCCAGAATTTCAACGGCTTTACGGAAATCTCCCGCATGAAACGCACACCTCATCTGCTTGCGATCCAGTCTCATGTGGTCTTTGGCCACGCCGGAAACAGCGCCGCCGTATTCCCCATGCAGCGGGTCGGGGTGAACGTCTGGCCGCTCAACACGGTGCAGTTCTCCAACCACACCCAGTATGGTCAGTGGGCGGGCGAAGTGTTGGCGTCGCAGCAAATTCCGGCGCTGGTGGAAGGCATTGCCGCGATTGGCGAGCTGGGTAACTGCGATGCGGTGCTGTCCGGCTACCTGGGCAGTGCCGACCAAGGCCGTGCGATTCTTACCGGCGTGGCGCGCATCAAGGCCATCAACCCCAAGGCCTTGTACCTGTGCGACCCGGTGATGGGCCACCCGGAAAAGGGCTGCATCGTGCCCCAGGAAGTCAGCGATTTTCTGCTGGACGAGGCGGCGGCCATGGCGGATTTCCTCTGCCCCAACCAGCTGGAGCTGGACAGCTTTTCCGGGCGCAAGCCGCAATCGCTGTTTGATTGCCTGGGCATGGCCAGGGCGCTGCTGGCTCTCGGGCCCAAGGCCGTGCTGGTCAAGCACTTGGATTATCCGGGCAAGCTACCGGATGGCTTTGAGATGCTGCTGGTAACGGCTGAAGGCAGCTGGCACTTGCGTCGGCCGCTGTTGGCCTTCCCGCGTCAGCCGGTGGGCGTGGGCGACTTGACGTCGGGATTGTTCCTGGCGCGGGTGCTGTTGGGCGACAGCCTGTTGGCGGCCTTTGAGTTCACGGCGGCGGCGGTGCATGAAGTGCTGCTGGAAACCCAGGCCTGCGCGAGCTACGAGCTGGAACTGGTGCGCGCCCAGGACCGCATAGCCCATCCTCGAGTACGTTTTGAGGCGACACCGATCAGCTTTTAGGGATTAGTCTGATCGAGTACCGCAAGGGGCAGCGATAGGCTTCCGGGCTTTTGGCCCCTTACGCTCAATGAGGACGACCATGTCGCATTCGTCACTGAGTTCTGCTGCGCTGGCCCTGACCTTGCTTCTGGGCGGTTGCAGCCCTCACGTCAGTGAGTCTGGCGTGACCGAGCGCCCCGTCATACCCGGTCAATTACCGGACACCCTGAAGCGTACGGCGATGATGGATAAGATCATCGAGGCCAGCGTGCAATCGATCGAGCATCGCGAGCCCAACGTTACTGATCGCCAGCCGATCTCGCCGGCACTGCTTGAGGATGAGTCCGTTGCCGATCGCAAGGCGTTCCTGGGCAGTTTTACTCTGCCTGAGGACTACTGGAATCAGTTTCGGCAGAACTTCCGATTGTTCTATAAAGGTGTCACGGAACAACACGCACGCACGTTGGGCATTTATCGCGACAAGTACCGTTCATACCTGCGCGATACCGAGAGTGCTGTGCTTGAGCAATGGCTGCAACCGGTGGGCCCTGCCGTACGCACTCGGGTAGCTGCGATCGATAGCCTCATGGCCCAGTTCTACCGTGACACCAACGAGAAAGTCGGGCGAGACACGATCGAAGATCACGTGAAACGCATGAACCAGCTGGATCAGCGCTTCGGCGTGTGTGCTCACTTTCCTCTTTGCGTGTTGGAATGAGCCTTACGGCCCGTCGGCTTTGATTTCCTGGTAGCGTTTTTCCAGCTCTTGGCGAATCTGCCGACGCTGCTGCGCCTGCACGAACCGGCGTTTGTCTTCGCTGTTCTGCGGCTGCAGCGGCGGTACGACGGCGGGTTTGCGCTGGTCGTCCACGGCCACCATGGTGAAGAAGCAGCTGTTGGTATGGCGCACCGAGCGCTCGCGGATGTTCTCGGTCACCACTTTGATCCCCACTTCCATCGACGTGTTGCCGGTGTAGTTGACCGAGGCGAGGAAGGTCACCAGTTCACCGACATGGATCGGCTCACGAAAAATCACCTGGTCGACCGACAAGGTCACCACATAGCGGCCGGCATAACGGCTCGCGCAGGCGTAGGCCACTTCGTCGAGGTACTTGAGCAGGGTGCCGCCGTGCACATTGCCTGAGAAGTTGGCCATGTCAGGGGTCATCAATACCGTCATCGACAGCTGGGCGTTTCCGGGTTCCATAGCACACTCACGGGTTGTAGGCATCGGTTGGGGAGGCACCTCTGTGGGTGCTGGAATCTTTGCAGCGCTCTCCCTTACGGGACGCCAGTGGGCGGCTTGCCGTCACGCGGGCACCGATCTGTTTCCATATATTGCACCGGCTTTTTGCCGGAAGTCGCGGTGTTAACCTTCAAAAGCCCGTCTCAGGGCATTTCTTACGACAAAGGCCGACTTTTCCTTCCGCTTATTGCGACCGTTCCAAGGTCCGGGTGGAAGTGGGAAAAGCGCCAGTACCCTTAAGGAGCCCCTCGCCATGCACGCCATCAGTTTTATCCAGGACTTGGCCGTGATCATGCTGGTGGCGGGGGTTGTCACCATCCTGTTTCACCGCCTCAAGCAGCCCGTGGTGCTGGGGTATATCGTTGCCGGGTTCATCATCGGCCCCCACACCCCGCCCTTCGGCCTGATCCACGACGAAGACACGATCAAGACCCTCGCCGAGCTGGGGGTGATCTTCCTGATGTTCTGCCTGGGCCTGGAGTTCAGCCTGCGCAAGCTGTTCAAGGTCGGCGCCACGGCGTTTATCGCCGCGTTCCTCGAGATCATTCTGATGATCTGGATCGGCTACGAAATCGGCCGCTGGTTCGACTGGAACACCATGGACTCGCTGTTCCTCGGCGCGATCCTGGCGATTTCCTCGACCACCATCATCGTCAAGGCGCTCAACGACCTGAAGATGAAAAACCAGCGCTTCGCCCAGCTGATTTTCGGCGTGCTGATCGTTGAGGACATCCTCGGTATCGGCATCATCGCCTTGCTGTCGAGCATTGCCGTGAGCGGTACGGTCAGTTCCGGAGAGGTATTCTCCACGGTCGGCAAGCTCTCGCTGTTCATGATCGTCGCGCTGGTGATTGGCATTCTGCTGGTGCCGCGCCTGCTGGCCTACGTGGCCAAGTTCGAAAGTAACGAGATGCTGTTGATCACCGTATTGGGCCTGTGTTTCGGCTTCTGCCTGCTGGTGGTGAAGCTCGAATACAGCATGGTGCTGGGCGCGTTCCTGATTGGCGCGATCATGGCCGAATCTCGTCAGTTGATTAAGATTGAGCGCCTGATCGAACCCGTTCGCGACATGTTCAGCGCGATCTTCTTTGTGGCGATTGGCTTGATGATCGACCCACAGATCCTGCTGCAATACGCGTGGCCGATCGCGGTCATTACCGTGGCGGTGGTGCTGGGCAAGATGTTGTCCTGCGGTCTGGGGGCGTTTATCGCCGGCAACGACGGCCGCACCTCGTTGCGGGTGGGCATGGGGCTGTCACAGATTGGCGAGTTTTCCTTCATCATCGCCGCGTTGGGCATGACCTTGCAGGTGACCAGCGATTTCCTCTATCCAGTGGCCGTGGCCGTGTCGGCAATCACCACGTTGCTCACGCCGTACCTGATTCGCGGCGCCGACCCGTTGTCGTTGAAGATTGCGGCGGTGATGCCCAAACGCATGAGCCGGGTGTTTGGCATGTATGGCGAGTGGCTGCGCAGCATTCAGCCTCAGGGTGAGGGTGCAATGCTTGCGTCGATGATTCGCAAGATCATCCTGCAAGTGGGTGTAAACCTGGCGTTGGTGGTGGCGATCTTCTTTACTGGCAGCTTCTTCGCGGCACGCATCGGTGGGTACCTGGAGGGTTGGATCAGTGACCCAAGTTGGCAGAAGGCGTTGATCTGGGGCGGGGCGTTGTTGTTGTCGCTGCCGTTTTTGATTGCGGCGTATCGCAAGCTCAAGGCGCTGTCGATGTTGCTGGCGGAGATGAGCGTGAAGCCGGAAATGGCCGGGCGGCATACCCAGCGCGTGCGACGAGTGATCGCCGAACTGATCCCCATCCTCTCGCTGCTGGTGATTTTCCTGCTACTGGCAGCCTTGTCGGCCAGTATTTTGCCGACCAACAAGTTGCTGGTGCTGATCGCCGTGGTGGCGGCAGCGGTGGCGGCGGTGCTCTGGCGGTGGTTCATCCGCGTGCATACGCGGATGCAGGTCGCCTTGCTGGAGACCCTGGATAACCACAAAGATACGCCGGAGCACTAGAGGCCGGGGTGTGGGGCTCAGCTTTCCAGCCAGACGTCCCGCGCCCAGTGCCACACCGATTCCCAAGTTTCTTCGGTGACCAGTTCTTCTTCGCCGGACCACAGCACCACGGTGCCGTCTTCTTCGACGCAGTAGTAGTCGTCGCCGTCCTGGCAGATCGGGATCATGCTGCGGTCAACGCCGGCATCCCAGGCGTTGGCGGCAACGTCTGGCAGGTAGGTGTGGGACTGCGGGTCGGTGACGGTCACCGGCTCCAGGCTGCCATACACCACGTCGCTGACGGTCAGCAGGAATTCGCGGAAGACAAACGGGATGTCGATGAACAGTTGTTCCTCGATTTCCACCAGTTGGTCTTCGTCAGGCAGCTCCAGAGGCACCGGGACCGGTTCGTTGGCTTCACGCAATTGTTCGATGATTTCTTCCACGGCCGGGATCCTCTTGCTAGATGGCGCGGTTAATAGGGGCGTTTTATACAGTAGCTCGCTATAAGTGCAACCGTGAAATAGAAAACCCCGGAACATGTCCGGGGTTTTTATTACCAAGTGCTCAAACGCGCAGCGATCAGCCGTTCTGGCGGATACCGGCAACCAGCCATGGCTGGTTGTCGCCTTGCGGGCGTTCCATGTTCCAGCTTTCGCTGAACACTTCACCCTGGTCGAAACGCGAAGTCTTCGACACGCCGCTGAAGGTCAAAGTTGCGATGGTCTTGTCGGCGCGATCATCCACACCTTCCAGCTGTACGCGCAGGTCGTCGATGTAAGTCGACTGGAACGCATCGCCCAGGTCAGCGCGTTCGCGCTTGAGGAACTCCAGCAGTTGCGGGGTCACGAACTCGGAGATCTTATCCATTTCGTTGGCGTCCCAGTGTTGCTGCAGGGACTGGAAGTGGCTGCGTGCCGCTTCGACGAAACGCTCTTCGTTGAACCAGGCCGGTGCGTTGATAACCGGACGAGCGGCAGCAGGTGCAGCCGAACCGCCGAAGATCGAACCCATGGCTGGTTTTTGCTCGAACGCTTCACGCTGCATCGGCGCGCCGGCTGGAGCCAAGTGCTCCTGCTGCTTGCGGCGACGGGCGGCGATAAAGCGGAAGATCAGGAAGGCGATGACCGCCATGATCAGGATGTCGAAGATCTGCATACCCTGGAAGCCGCCGCCCATGAACATGGACGCGAGCAGGCCACCGGCAGCGATACCGGCCAGAGGGCCCAACCAGCGCGAAGCACCGCCAGCTTTGGCTGCTGCGCCAGCCGCACCGGCTGCACCCGCCGTTGCCGCTGCACCGCCGGCACCGGCGGCTGGAGCCATTTGGCTGGTCTGGTGAGTCGGCGCCGAGCCCATGCTTTTGCCGCCACCGAAGCGCTTGGCGTTGGCGTCGAGGCTCATCGTCAGGCCGATGCACAACGCCATGGCGATGCTAAGAAAACGTTTCATCAAGGGAATTCCCATTTGTGGATTGCACGCGCGCCATGTTGCACAGGTGTCGTGACACTGGCTAGCGGCATAATGTTTCGGGCTTTTACGTAAGACAAATCCCGAAAGGTCTGTAGGACTAGTTACAGATATTGGCCCGCGTTCCTCAAAAACAAGGGCCAGCCTACCGATCGATCGTTCCCACGCTCCGCGTGGTAACGCATCCTGTGACGCTCCGAGTCACGAGGTTAAAGCGCGACGCAGAGCGTCCCGGGCGGAATTCCCACGCGGAGCGTGGGAATGCTCAGGTCAGACGGCTTCGAGCTTCGCGTAGCCCATCATCAGCCACTTGCTGCCTTCGGCGAAGTTCACCTGCACCCGTGCCTGGGCACCGGCGCCTTCGAAGTTGAGGATCACACCCTCGCCGAAGACCGCATGCTTGACCTGCTGGCCAAGGCTGAACGGCGTTTCCGGAATTTCGGAGCCGGCAAACATGCTGCTGGAGTTCTGCTGCTGGCCGCCGCCGAACGGGCGGCTGACGCTGTTGGACAAGCGCACTTCCTGGATCAAACCTTTCGGCACTTCACGTACGAAGCGCGACACCTTGTTGTAGGTCTCGCTGCCGTACAGGCGTCGTGTCTCGGCGTAGGTCATCACCAGGTTCTGCATGGCCCGGGTGATGCCCACGTAAGCCAGGCGGCGTTCTTCTTCAAGGCGGCCGGGCTCTTCCAGGCTCATCTTGTGCGGGAACAGGCCTTCTTCCATGCCCACCAGGAACACGTAAGGGAATTCCAGGCCCTTGGCGCTGTGCAAGGTCATCAACTGGACGCTGTCTTCATGCTCATCGGCCTGGGTATCACCCGCTTCCAGCGAAGCATGGCCGAGGAAGGCGGCGAGCGGGGTCAGCTCTTCATCGTCCTCAGTGTTCTCGAACGCGCGGGCGGCGCTGACCAGTTCCTCAAGGTTTTCTACCCGGGCCTGGCCTTTCTCGCCTTTTTCCGCTTCGTGATAGGCAATCAGCCCGGACTGTTCGATCACGGTCTGGGTCATCAAGTGCAGGGGCATTTCTGCGCACTTGGCGGCCAGGTTCTCGATCAGCTCGACAAACACACCCAAGGCACCGGCGGCGCGGCCGGTCAGGCCTTTATTGGCGATCAGCAAGCGCATGGCTTCCCACATCGACACATCGGCGTGGCGTGCGTGGTCGCGAATGGCCTCGACGGTTTTCTCGCCAATGCCACGCGCCGGGATATTGATCACCCGCTCCAGCGCCGCGTCATTGCCACGGCCCTCCAGCAGGCGCAGGTAGGCCATGGCGTTCTTGATTTCCGCACGCTCGAAGAAGCGCTGGCCGCCATAGATGCGGTACGGGATGCGCTCGCGCAGCAAGGCTTCTTCCAATACACGTGATTGGGCGTTGGAACGGTACAGAATGGCGATATCGCTGCGCGCCAAGCCGGTTTTCAGCGCGCTTTCGATGGTTTCCACCACATAGCGCGCTTCATCGTGCTCGTTGAACGCGGCGTACAAGTTGATCGCTTCGCCTTCGCCGCCGTCCGTCCACAGCTCTTTGCCCATGCGCCCGGTGTTATTGGCGATCAGTGCGTTGGCAGCCTTGAGGATGCCGGCGGTGGAGCGGTAGTTCTGCTCCAGACGGATAGTGATCGCGTCCGGGAAGTCGTCGGAATACTGGTAGATGTTCTCGATCTTCGCGCCACGCCAGCCGTAGATCGACTGGTCGTCATCGCCCACCACCATCAGGCTGTCGCCGCCTTTGGCCAGCAAGCGCAGCCAAGCGTATTGCACGGCGTTGGTGTCCTGGAACTCGTCCACCAGAATGTGCCGGAAGCGCTTCTGGTAATGGGCCAGCAAGCCTGGGTTGTCTCGCCACAGGTCGAGCGCGCGCAGCAGCAGCTCGGAGAAGTCGATCACGCCGGCGCGCACGCAGGCGGCCTCGTACGCTTCATAAATGCTGCGCATGGTGGCCAGGAACAAATCGCCGCTGGCCTGGATATGTTGCGGGCGCAGGCCTTCGTCTTTCTGACCGTTGATAAACCACTGCGCCTGGCGGGCGGGCCAGCGCTGTTCATCGAGGCCCAGCTCGCGGATCACGCGCTTGACCAAGCGTTGCTGGTCATCGCTGTCGAGGATCTGGAAGGTCTGGCTCAGCCCCGCTTCCTGCCAATGCGCCCGCAACAGGCGGTGCGCCAGGCCGTGGAAAGTGCCCACCCACATGCCGGCCGGGCTGATGCCCATCAGCTGCTCGATGCGGTGGCGCATCTCGGCAGCGGCCTTGTTGGTGAAGGTCACCGACAGGATGGAGTGTGGGGACGCGTTTTCGACCTGGATCAACCAGGCGATACGGTGCACCAGCACACGGGTTTTACCGGAACCAGCACCGGCCAGGACCAACTGACGGCCAACGGGGGCTGCTACGGCCTGGCGTTGGGCATCGTTGAGGGAGTTCAGCAAAAGGGAGAGATCATCGCGCATCGGCGCATTCTAGGGTGCCCGGGGGAGTGGGGCAAATCCCAATGCCGGGTGGTCGCAAGAAACCTCAGGAAGCGCTTCGGGCGGGGGGAAACATTCTGCCGAGATGGATGACCGGTTGGTCATAGGCTGCAGCCCGCGCAGTGCCTCGCTCGAGGTGTCTGGCTCCGGAGTTTGCGGCGGTTTGTCGCGCGGGTTTTATGACGTGGGGCAGTTTGGCCCACGCGCTTGCTTGTGTATGCTCCGTGCACGTTTCGGGCTCACCATTATAAGAACACTGCCTATGACTCTCAGTCCCGACCTGTTCGGCCCCTCGGTGGCGCCTGCGCAGATCATCCGTAAACATTACGCAACCGAGATGGCGGTCGAACGCACTCGCCTGCTGTACCAAGGGTCATTGCTGCCGACTTTATTGATGTTGGTGAATGGCCTGGTCTGCGCCTGGTTGCTGTGGAACCCCAAACAATATCTGTTGGACAGCGTCTGGCTGATCTGGCTGCTCGCGCTGGTGGCGTTGCGCGTGATCCAGGTGGCGGCCTTTGATTCGGCGATGCCCAGCCGTCAGGCCCAACCGATCTGGCGGCGCATGTTCATGCTCGGCTCGGCGGTCAGCGGCCTGACCTTAGCCACTGCCGCCATCGCCCTGGTGCCGGCGGACAGCTTCATGCAGCAGGCCTGGGTGTTCGGCCTGCTCGGTGCGGCGACGCTGTCGGCCAGCGTCGCCTATGCAGTGAGCCTGCCCGCGTTCCTGTCCTTTGCCGTGCCGTGTCTGGTGCCGGCCATCCTTTATCTGTTCTGGAAGGGCGCGCCTGCGCAACAAGGTTGGGGCGTGCTCGGCCTAATCCTGCTGGGCTCTTTGAGCCTGGTGGCGTGGCAGGTCAACCGCCTGACCCAGCGCGGGTTGTTGCGACGTTTCCAGAACCAGGCACTGATCGAGCATCTACAGCAGGCGCAGCAGCGCAGCGAACGGTTGAATCAGGAACTGGTGCGCGAAGTTGAGCAGCGGCGCCAGGTCGAACAGGAATTGCGCGAAGCCCAGACCGGCCTGCAAGACCGCATGGCGCAACGCAGCCAGGAACTGGACGCCGCCAGCCTCGCCCTGAATAAAAGTGAAGCGCGCCTGGCCATGGCCCTGCAAGCCAGCGAACTGGGGCTGTGGGACTGGAACATGCAAACCGACGAAGTCCACCACACCCAACTCAAGGAACTGTTCGGCCTGGAACCTGAATACGTCACGGCGATGCTCAGCCACCTCAAGCCGCGCCTGCACCCTGACGACTTGCCGCTGCTCAAGCGCGCGCTGGTGGAGCACCTTAAGGGCCGCAGCGAGGACTATCAGGTCGAATACCGCGTGCGGCATGGCGATGGCCATTGGGTGTGGATCGAAGACCGTGGCCGCGCCGTGGAGCGCACGCCCGGCGGACGGGTCACGCGCATGCTCGGTACTCGCCGCGACATTAGCGCCGGCAAGGTCCTGGAGGAACAGCAGCGTCTGGCGTCGACCGTGTTCGAAGCGGCCAGCGAAGGCATCGTGATTCTTGACCCGGACTACGCGCTGATCGCCGTTAACCAGGCCTTCAGCCGCGTCACCGGTTTTGAAATCGATGACATGCTCGGGCGCAACGTGGTGGAGCTGCCCAGCACTCGCGATGCCCGCCGCCATTTCCCGGTGATTCGCCAGGCATTGCTCAGCCACGGCACCTGGCAGGGCGAGCTGGTGGAAACGCGCAAGAACGGCGAGCTGTACCCGCAATGGCTGCAACTGAACGTGGTGCGCGATGCTCGGGGAAAAGTCAGCCATATTGTGGGCTTCTTCGCCGATCTTTCGGCGCGGCGTGAATCCGAGGAGCGCATGCGCTACCTCACCCACTATGACGAGTTGACCGGCCTGGCCAACCGTTCGCTGTTCCGCGAACGCCTGCGCGAAGCCCATGCGCGCGTGCGCCAAGGCGGGCGCAGCCTGGCGCTGCTGCATATCAACCTGGACCGCTTCAAGTTGCTCAACGACAGCCTCGGCCATGAAGTCGCCGACCAGTTGTTGCAGAAAATGGCGCGCCGGCTGATCAACGCCTTGCCCGAAGCCGACACCATCGCGCGTCTGTCCGGGGATGAGTTCGCCGTGCTGTTCGACGCCTATGGCAACCTGTCGAGCCTCGCGCGTGTGGCTACTCGGCTTCTCGCCAAGCTGCGCGTGCCGGTGACGGTGGAAGGGCATGAGCTGGTGGTCAGCGCCTCTATTGGCGTCAGCCTGCTGCCGGATAATGCGCGGGAAATTTCCGCACTGGTCACCCAGTCGAACATGGCCATGCAACACGCCAAGCACTTGGGCGGCAATAACTTCCAGTTCTACACCGACAGCCTGCAGGCCAGCACGCTGGAGCGTTTGCAGCTGGAGAACCACCTGCGCAAGGCCATCGAAGAACGCCAGCTGGCGGTGTTCTACCAGCCGAAACTGTGCCTGGCTACCGGCAAGCTGAACGCCGCCGAGGCGCTGATTCGCTGGGAACACCCGCAGTGGGGCATGGTGCCGCCGGCGGACTTTATCGGCCTGGCCGAAGAAACTGGCTTGATCGTACCGCTGGGCGAATTCGTGCTGCGCCAAGCCTGCTGGCAAGCCTGTGAGTGGCAGCGCCAGGGGCTGGCGCCGATTCGGGTGTCGGTGAACCTTTCCGTGCATCAACTGCGCCAAGGCAAGCTGGTCAGCCTGGTGCGTCAGGTGCTCGAAGAGACCGGCCTGGACCCGCAATACCTCGAGCTGGAGCTGACCGAAAGCCAACTGCTCGACAGTGTCGAACACATCATCGCCACCTTCCAGCAACTGCGCGACCTGGGCGTGAAGCTGGCCATCGATGACTTTGGCACCGGCTATTCGTCCCTCAGCTACCTCAAGCGCATCCCCGTGGACTACGTGAAGATCGACCAGACGTTTATTCGCGGGCTGGGCCAGGGCCGCGAGGACGCCGCCATTACCCGCGCCATCATCGCCATGGCCCATGGGCTGGCGCTCAAGGTGGTTGCCGAAGGAGTGGAAGATCAGCAGCAGTTGGATTTCCTGCGCGGGGAACACTGCGATGAAGTGCAGGGCTACCTGATCAGCCGGCCGATGGAGGCGCAAGGGCTAGCAGAATTGTTACGCAAAAATGCAGACTTTCCTTAAAGCGCGCCAGGCCGCCCGTGTGGCTACATGCCGGCCCCCCGCTGATTCAAAGGGCATCAGGGCGATTTAGTGATGCATCGGACGGGCAAAACGGTAATTCTTGTAGTATAACTACAAGCTTGCTACATCCCTGGCACCTGCCAATAACAAGAGTCCTGCCCTTTGAACCTGTTGCAACATATCGCCCAGTCGCGCCACCTGTTACGCAAATCGGAACTCAAGGTTGCCGATCACGTGCTGCTTGACCCTGCGGCCGTGATGCACAGTTCCATGGCCGACCTGGCCCACAGCGTGGGCATTAGTGAGCCGACCATCGTGCGCTTTTGCCGCGCCATCGGTTGCTCCGGGTTCCAGGACTTGAAACTCAAGCTGGCCCAGAGCCTGGCAGCGGGGGCGAGCTTCGGGCAGTTTGCGATTCACGAAGACGATTCTGTTGCTGACTACAGCCTGAAAATCTTCGACACCACTTTGCACACCCTCATGGAAGTGCGCGAGAAGCTCGACCCGGTGGAGTTGCAGAAGGCCGTGACCGCGATGTCCCAGGCCCAGCGCGTCGAGTTTTACGGCTTCGGTGCTTCCGGCGCCGTGGCTGCCGATGCCCAGCACAAATTCTTCCGCCTGTTGCTCACCGCAGCGGCCTACAGCGACCCGCACATGCAGGCGATGTCGGCGGTTACGTTGAAACCGACCGATGTGGCCATCTGCATTTCCCAGTCCGGCCGCTCCAAAGACCTGCTGATCACCGCCAACCTGGTGCGTGAAAGCGGCGCGACGCTGATTACCTTGTGCCCAAGCCAGACGCCGTTGGCGGAGCTGTCTACCGTCAACCTTGCGATCGATGTGCACGAAGACACCGAAATCTACACGCCGCTGACCTCGCGCATCGCCCACTTGGTGGTGATTGACGTGCTGGCGATGGGTGTAGCCATGGCGCGCGGGCCGAGCCTGGTCAACCACCTCAAGAGCGTGAAGCGCAGCTTGCGCAGCCTGCGGTTGTCGCCTAAGTCCGTCAAAGCCCTCGACGACTGATCAAAGGCTGAGCGCGGTCAAAAATGTGGGAGCTGGCGTGCCTGCGATTACGGTCTGTCAGTTGCCATATTGGGTGGCTGATGCATCGCCATCGCAGGCAAGCCAGCTCCCACATTGGCTTTGCGCCAATTTCCGAATATTCATCGTCCTGTAACCCGCGCGCCGCCAAACCGTCATCCCCCGCGCCCATCCTGACCTCCCCGTACTCGCATTGGGAGACTCAACATGGCCCGGCAATACGAAGACAGCAGCACCGTCAAAACCCGTCGTCAGCAGGAAGACCAGCGCCGCATGGCGTTCCGTCGTGCAATCGAAGACCGTTGTGAGGAGCGCCAATTACTCCAGAGCATCAGTGACTACCCGGAACTCCACTGGCAGGCACCCGCGGCTGCCCAGCGAAGCGTTCAGCCAACGCGCTGATCTGCACCCGCTCGCTGCGGATAAAGCCCAGGAACGCATGGGCCACTGGTGACAGGCGCTTGGCCTTGGCCTGCACCAGGCACCAGCTGCGGTACAGCGGCAGTTCTTCCACCGGCAGCTCCTTGAGCCCGCCGATGGCCAGTTCCAGGTTGACCGCGTGGCGCGTCAGCAGCGCCACGCCCAACCCCGCGCTCACACACTCACGCTGCGCCTCGGCCGACGCCACTTCCACCGTCTGGGTGAAGTGCACGCGTTTCTCCTTGAAGTACTCCTCGCAAGCCAGCCGCGTGCCGGAACCCGGCTCGCGCAGCAGCAGCGTGTAAGGCTCCAGGTCCTGCAAGCGCAGCGGGCCTTGCAGGCTCAAAGGATGATCGAGCGGCGCCACGGCGACAATCGGGTTGTTCAGAAACGGCAGAAATTCCAATCCCATGTCCTGGGGCACCATGGACATGATCACCAGATCATCGCGGTTATCCGAAAGCCGGCGAATCACCTGGGCGCGGTTGACCACCGTCAGGTGCAATTGCACTTCCGGGTGCTGGCGCTTGAAGGCGGCAAACAGGTGGGGCACGAAGTACTTGGCGCTGGATTCGATCGCCAACTTCAGCTGGCCCTGCAGCGAGCCTTGCATGTCCGACAGCTGCATATCGAGGTTTTCCAGGCGCCCGAAAATGTCGCGGCTGGCCCGTTGCAAGGCTTCGGCGGCTTCGGTCATGTAGAGCTTTTTGCCGACGTAATCGAACAGCGGCTGGCCGACCAGCTCTTCTAGCTGGCGAATTTGTAGGCTAACGGCTGGTTGTGTGAGGGACATTTCCTCGGCGGCACGGCTGTAGGAACGCAAATCACAGACTTCATTGAAGATCTGCAATTGCCGTAATGTCATACGCATCAATGACTTACGCACTATTTAAATCCTCTCGCCCCAGGCTGTCCGGCCAACTATAAGTCTTTACTTATACACAACCCAATAATTATTGATTTTTGTTAATCCTCCGGTGCGCATAGTGTGTGTCTCGCGACTGTCATGAAACATTTGGTCACGCGCCGACTCGGATCCAGCGGGTCGAAGAACGCAGCAATCGGCTCAAGGGAATTTCCAAGTGATAAAAAAGATCCTGATCGCCAACCGGGGTGAGATTGCCGTACGAATCGTGCGTGCCTGCGCCGAGATGGGCATTCGCTCGGTCGCGGTTTACTCGGACGCCGACCGCCATGCGTTGCACGTAAAACGTGCTGACGAAGCCCACAGCATTGGTGCCGAGCCCCTGGCCGGCTACCTGAACCCGCGCAAGCTGGTGAACCTGGCCGTGGAAACCGGCTGTGATGCGCTGCACCCCGGCTACGGTTTCCTATCGGAAAACGCCGAGCTGGCAGACATCTGCGCCGAACGTGGGATCAAATTCATCGGCCCGTCGGCGGAAGTGATCCGCCGCATGGGCGACAAGACCGAAGCGCGCCGCAGCATGATCAAGGCCGGCGTGCCAGTGACGCCCGGCACTGAAGGCAACGTTGCCGACATCGCTGAAGCCCTCACCGAAGGCGACCGCATTGGTTACCCGGTGATGCTCAAGGCCACCTCCGGTGGCGGCGGTCGTGGTATTCGTCGTTGCAACAGCCGCGAAGAACTCGAACAAGCCTTCCCTCGCGTGATCTCCGAAGCCACCAAGGCGTTCGGCTCGGCGGAAGTGTTCCTGGAAAAATGCATCGTCAATCCCAAGCACATCGAGGCGCAGATCCTCGGTGACAGCTTCGGCAATGTGGTGCATTTGTTCGAGCGCGACTGCTCGATCCAGCGCCGTAACCAGAAGCTCATCGAAATCGCCCCAAGCCCGCAACTCACCCCGGAACAGCGCGCTTACATCGGCGACCTGTCGGTGCGCGCGGCCAAGGCCGTGGGCTACGAGAACGCCGGTACCGTGGAGTTCCTGCTCGCCGAGGGCGAGGTGTACTTCATGGAAATGAACACCCGGGTGCAGGTGGAACACACCATCACCGAAGAAATCACCGGCATCGACATCGTTCGCGAGCAGATCCGCATCGCCTCGGGCCTGCCGCTGTCAGTGAAACAGGAAGACATCCAGCACCGTGGTTTCGCGTTGCAGTTCCGTATCAACGCCGAAGACCCGAAGAACAACTTCCTGCCAAGTTTCGGCAAGATTACCCGTTACTACGCGCCCGGCGGCCCCGGCGTGCGTACCGACACGGCGATCTATACCGGCTACACCATCCCGCCGTTCTACGACTCCATGTGCCTGAAACTGGTGGTGTGGGCGTTGACCTGGGAAGAAGCCATGGACCGCGGCCTGCGTGCCCTGGACGACATGCGCCTGCAGGGCGTGAAGACCACCGCCGCCTACTACCAAGAAATCCTGCGCAACCCGGAATTCCGCAGCGGCCAATTTAATACAAGCTTTGTGGAAAGCCACCCTGAGCTGACCAACTACTCGATCAAGCGCAAACCCGAAGAGCTGGCCCTGGCCATCGCCGCCGCCATCGCCGCCCACGCAGGCCTGTGAGGAATATTCCAATGTCTAAAAAAATCTTCGTAACCGACACCATCCTGCGCGACGCCCACCAATCGTTGCTGGCGACCCGCATGCGCACCGACGACATGCTGCCGATCTGCGACAAGCTCGACAAAGTTGGCTACTGGTCTCTGGAAGTTTGGGGCGGCGCAACCTTCGACGCCTGCGTACGCTTCCTCAAAGAAGACCCGTGGGAGCGCCTGCGCCAGCTGCGCGCCGCGTTGCCCAACACCCGCCTGCAGATGCTGCTGCGCGGCCAGAACCTGCTGGGCTACCGCCACTACAGCGACGACGTGGTCAAAGCCTTCGTCGCCAAGGCTGCCGTGAATGGCATCGACGTGTTCCGCATCTTCGACGCGATGAACGATGTGCGTAACCTGCGCGTGGCTATCGAGGCGGTGAAAGCCGCCGGCAAACACGCCCAAGGCACCATCGCCTACACCACCAGCCCGGTGCACACCATCGAAGCCTTTGTGGCCCAGGCCAAGCAACTGGAG
The DNA here is from genome assembly GCF_022648765.1 of Pseudomonas sp. ArH3a. NCBI lineage: Bacteria > Pseudomonadati > Pseudomonadota > Gammaproteobacteria > Pseudomonadales > Pseudomonadaceae > Pseudomonas > Pseudomonas sp. ArH3a. The sequence continues at coordinate 126,848 of NZ_CP080330.1, read as the reverse complement.
TCGATGGGTTGCGACTCGATCGCGATCAAGGACATGGCCGGCCTGCTGACCCCGTACGCCACCGGTGAACTGGTCAAGGCGCTGAAAGCCGAACAAAGTCTGCCCATCTTTATTCACTCCCATGACACGGCCGGCTTGGCCGCGATGTGCCAACTCAAGGCCATCGAAAACGGTGCCGACCACATCGACACGGCGATCTCCAGCTTCGCTTGGGGCACCAGCCACCCGGGCACCGAGTCGATGGTTGCCGCCCTCAAAGGCAGCGAATTCGACACCGGCCTCGACCTGGAACTGCTGCAGGAAATTGGCCTGTACTTCTACGCCGTGCGTAAGAAGTACCACCAGTTCGAAAGCGAGTTCACCGCCGTCGACACCCGCGTGCAAGTCAACCAGGTACCGGGCGGGATGATCTCCAACCTGGCCAACCAGTTGAAAGAGCAGGGTGCTCTGAACCGCATGAGCGAAGTGCTGGCCGAAATCCCACGGGTACGGGAAGACCTCGGCTTCCCGCCGCTGGTGACGCCGACCTCGCAGATTGTCGGCACCCAGGCGTTCTTCAACGTGCTGGCCGGCGAGCGCTACAAGACCATCACCAACGAAGTGAAGCTCTACCTGCAAGGCGGCTACGGCAAGGCGCCGGGCACTGTGAACGAAAAACTGCGTCGCCAGGCCATCGGCAGCGAAGAAGTGATCGACGTGCGCCCAGCCGACTTGCTCAAGCCGGAAATGACCAAGCTGCGCGGCGAAATCGGTGCGTTGGCCAAGTCCGAAGAAGACGTGCTGACCTACGCAATGTTCCCGGACATCGGCCGCAAGTTCCTCGAAGAACGTGACGCCGGCACCCTGACGCCCGAAGTGCTGCTGCCGATTCCGGAAGCCGGCGGCGTGGCCCGTGCCGGTGGCGAAGGTGTACCGACTGAGTTCGTTATCGACGTACACGGCGAAAGCTACCGCGTCGATATCACCGGTGTCGGCGTCAAGGCCGAAGGTAAGCGCCACTTCTACCTGTCCATCGATGGCATGCCGGAAGAAGTGGTGTTCGAACCGCTCAACGAGTTTGTCAGCAGTGGCGGCAGCAAGCGCAAGCACGCCACCGAGCCCGGCCATGTCAGCACGGCGATGCCGGGCAACATCGTCGACGTGCTGGTCAAGGAGGGCGACGTGGTGAAAGCCGGCCAGGCCGTGTTGATTACCGAAGCCATGAAGATGGAAACCGAAGTGCAGGCTGCGATTGCCGGCAAGGTCAGCGCCGTTCATGTGGCCAAGGGCGACCGGGTAAACCCTGGCGAAATACTGATTGAAATCGAAGGCTGATTAACAGTCTTCGAGGCTAACGTTTAATCCTCGGGGGGGCAGGTGCCCCCCTTTTTTTTCGCCTGCGTATTGAGGGCGTGCTCGGTTAAGTGTGGCTTGCCTGCGATGGCCTCGACGCAGTGCCTGACACTGCGAGGTGCCTGCATCGCAGGCAAGCCGGCTCCCACAACAAAGCACGTCTGCCTTGACTGCCCGGCGGGTTTAAAAACTCATTTTCCACTGCCCCATCAGGCCCTGGCTGCGGCTGTTGGTACCGGCTTGGGCGCTGTAGGTTAGACCGACGCTATGTTGTGTCGACAAGGCAAGGTCCAGGCCGGTTTGCAGGTCCAGGCTGTTACGGTCCAGAGACGTACCTGTGATGGTGAACGCATCAATGAGCGGCGCAGCGCGAGAGGATTGGCGTACTTGGCTTTCGACTTCGCCGTAGAGGTGTTTCCAGCTCGTACTCAAGTGTGGTGTGAGGCTCATCCGGTTGTCGAAGTGGTACACCGTGGCCAGGCGCAGGCCGAAGGTGCTGCTCAGGTTTTTCTGAGTTTGTGAGCCAACGTTCAGTGCGGCCAGGCCACCTGTCTCCTTGAAGCTGTCGCGGTGATAGCGCTGAAACCCAAGGCCTGCGAAGGGCTCCATGTACAAGTCTTCACTGCCCAGTAGATAGCCCAGCTCGGAGAACACGGTTTGGCTTTGGGCGTTGTAGTTGCCCTTGAGCTGCTCCTTGTATTCAAACAGGGTGACGTTGCGCTTGTTCTGCCCGGTATGGTCGCTGTAGACCGCACCCAGGCGCAGGGCCAACGGCCCATCCTGACGCACGGCGTATCCACCCAGGTGCCAGCTGTCCAGGTCGGCGGAAAAGCGTTTTGCGTCAAAGTGGCTGGTGGATTTTGCACCCATCACACCTACGCGCCAGGCGTGATCCAGCGCCCAGTCGGCGCCCAGCAACAAACCTTGGGTGCCATATTTCAGACCGGCGCTGCCGCGTTGTTTGTCGAGGCTGGCGTCGTTGCCAAGGCCTTGCGCCCAGAAATGTCCGTTGTCGTCAGTGGGCAGGGTGCGCAGGGTTGAGAGCAGTTGGGTACCGAGCTGCTGCGTGGCGTTTTGGGTGGCGGCAGCCAAGTTGGCATTCTGGCTGCCGGCTAACTGTTCGAGGATGGCGCCGATCCCACCGGGGTGTTTGCTCAACGTGTCCGTGAGTGTCTCTAAGTCCTTGAGGTCTTGCGAGTCCAAATCATCAGGCTCCAGCAAGCCCATCAACGCAGGTTCCAGAACCTTCGCGATTTGCAGGCCATTGTACGAGGTGGCCTGGCCGGTAAGGTCCCCTTTGACCGGTGCTGCTTGCTGTGGGGGCTTTTGCAGCCAGTTGTCGTCAATCGCGTCGTAGGGGTGAGATGTGTACGGCGCGTACTCGATATCGCCTCGCGCCTGTGCGTAGGGAAGGCTGGTGGCGCTGAGCGCAAGGGCCAGGACAAGGGCAAGTCTGTGATGTGTAAAGGGCATGTAATCCCAACCTCTGATGAGTGAGGCCGGGAATTTAGCGAGATGGCGAGGTGATAACTGTCAGGTCATCGACCCCTGTTTTGCGGGAGTTGTCTCTAGTACGGCGCGATTAAAAACGCATCAGCCATTGGCCTGTCAGCGCATGGTTGCGGCTGTTGCTGCCCAGTTCGCTGGTGTAGCCAAGGCCCAGGCTGTGGCGGGCCGACAAGCCGACGTCCAGCCCGGCTTCGAGCAGCAGGCTGTTGCGGTCCAGGGCGCTGCCTTCGACGTTGAACGCCGTGCCGCCAGCCAGGAAAGCCTGGCGCGTGTTGCTGTCGACATCACCGTAGGTGTGCTTCCAGCCGGCGCTCACGCGTGGCGTGAGGCTGATGCCGTTGTCCAGCTGGCTCAGGTGCGCCAGGCGCACACCGAACGTGCTGCTGAAATTATCCTGGGTCTGGCCGTCGACATGCAGCGCGGCGGCGCCGCCTTTTTCGTTGTAGCTGTCACGCTGGTAGCGCTGGTAGCCGAGGTTGGCAAACGGCTCGGCACTCAGGCGGCCACTGCCCATGGCGTAACCCAGTTCGGCGAAGGCTTGCTGGCTGTTGGCGTCATAGTCGCCTGTGGGGCGGTCGCTGAAACCGTTGAAGGCCACCGTGCGCTTGCTGTCGCCCTGGTGCCCGCTGTAGGCCGCGCCCAGGCGCAAGGCCAGCGGCCCGTTTTGGCGCAGGGCGTAGACGCCGGCGTGCCAGCTGTCGACACTGCCATCGACACCGGTGGTGTTCAGGTCGGTTTTCGAATAGCCACCCAGCACGCCCACGCGCCAGTCGCTGTCGAGCGCCCAGTCGGCACCGAGCACAGTACCTTTGGTACGTTGGGTCAGGCCATTGCTGCCGTGGTCGCCGTCGAGTTTGCCGTAGCTCCCGATGCCTTGCAGCCACAGACGGCCACGGGCGTTCGGGTCGTTGAGGTTGCGTGCTTGCGCGGGTACACCAGTGGCGGCGAGCACGGGTGTGTCTTTTTGCTCAAGCCCGACCAGCAAGCCTGCGCCGCCGCCTAGCTGGTGCATCGCCGCCAGCATGCTGCTGCCCACTTGGGCACTGGCACCGAGGGTGGCGCTGGTGAGGTTGGCGGTGCTGCTGCCGGCCAGTTGCTCGATGGCTGAGCCTGCGATGGCCGTGGTGGTATTGAGCAGGGCGTTGTACAGCGGGTTGTTCTTGCCCAGCCCCGCCAGGCTGTTGGCCGCGCTGGCACCGTTACTGGTGCTGGCGAACTGGCTGAAAGCGATGTCATTACGGGCGTACGTCAGGCCGACTTGGGTGGGGCTGTAATCCAGGCTCGGGGTCAGGAATGCATAGTCGCTGGTGACCTTGCCAAAGGTGCCGTTGATGCTGGCGGCTTGCAGCACGGTGTAGTGGCTTTGCCAGGGGTATGTGCCCTCACCGGGGTTGACCGCCAAGGTCGCGCCATTGAGGTTGGCCGTGCCGCCGACCTTGATCGGTGCGCTGCTGCCGTCGGCGTTCACACCATAGGCCAGGGTGGCGCCGCTGCCCAGGGTCAGGTCGCGGGTGATGGTCGCGGTGCCCAGCGCCGTGTTGGTCTGCAGCGTGCCATTGACCACCAGGCTGCCCACCGTGCCGCCACCGGCATAAATACCGCCGGCATCGACCGTCACGTGACCGGCAATGCCGCCTTGGTTGATCAGCTTGGCGCCACTGAAAATCTCGCCGCCATCGCTGAAATCGCCGCTGCCGGTGAGGGTCCAAGTGCCTTGTTTCACGTCCAGCCATTCGAAGTTGCGGCTGTCACCGAAACTGCCGCCTGCGGCGTCATCCATGCTCAGCCGGTCATAGCCGGCGCCACCGTCCACCAGCCCGACAAAGCGGCTGCCGCCGAGCAACACCAACGTGTCATTGCCGCCGCCCAGATCCAGGGCCAGGCCGTTGCTGCCGCTGATGGTGCCGCCGTTGATCACGGTGTCGGCGAAGTTGCCGACGAACTTCACGCCAAAGCCGTTCAGGCCTTGGATGGTGCCGTGGTTTTCCAGCGTGGTGGCGGCAAGGCCCGGGCCGTCGCTGCCGTCGTCCACCAGAATCGCGTTATTGGCGCCGCTGACCAACGCGCCGCCGGCGTTGTACACATAGCCGCCGCCCAGGGCGATGCCTTCACTGCCGTTGGCAAAGCCGTTTTTGTCGACGCCACCGGCGCCGATGCCTTGGATGATTCCGTAGTTTTCGACATGCGCGATTTTGTCGATGTCCACGCCATCGCCGTCGCCGTCCGGTTGCAGCCCGGAGTAGGCGCCGGTGATGGTGCCGTGGTTGATCACCGTGCCGTCGCCATCAGAGCCAAAGCCCGAACCGTTGCGGCCGATCACCGTGCCGTAGTTGGTCAGCGTCGCGCCCAGGTCGGTGGTGATGCCGTGGCGGCCACCGGAAATCAGGCCATAGTTGGTCACCGTCACGCCGGTGGCGGAGTCGATATCGACGCCGTCGAATTTGTCGTCGCGCGAGAACGTATCGCCGGTCGAAATCTCGCCATCGTTGGTGATGCTGGCGTTGGCGCCGGTCTTCATGCCGTCACTGGCATCGCCACGAATCAACCCGCCTGCGCGGTTGATGATAGTGGTCGTGACGTTGGCGCTGCGGATCGCATCCAGGTCCAGCCCTTGGCCGGTGGCCGAGCGAATGGTGCCGCTGTTGTCGATCAACAATCTGCCGCTGGCAAAGTTGCTGTTGATGCGCAGCGCGTCGTTGGCGCCCTGAATCACGCCACCCGCGAGGTTATAGAGGCTGTAGTTGCGCGCCCCGGTGATAGTCCCCGAACTGTCGATACCACGCCCGCCGGAGGAGACCAGCTTGCCCGCGTTGGTGATCACCACGCCCGCGCCGCTGGTGCCATCCTTGAGCGTGACGGCCACGCCGGGCGTGGTAATGCTGCCCGGCCCCGAGGTCGTCAACGAATCACTGCCGGTCAGGGTTTGCGCCGTGGTGGTCGGTGTGTCGATCTGCAAGGTTTTGGTCGGCGTGGGCGCCGCCTCAGCGAGACCGCTGGCCAATAAAGTGATGGCGAGTGCGAGGCGGTGGGGCGACGGTGGCATGGCAGACGACCTTGTTATGGAAACGAGTCGACCTGTATAGCGGAGGGGGATTGCAGGAGTGTGTCGGGGAGATGACAGGGGGTAATCTGCAATATAATGCAGATATCCGTGCTTGTTTGATCTCGCAACTGCATTACATTGCAGTTTTTCCGTCAGCCTCCATTGATACGAGAAAGTTGCTGCCTTATGACGATGAGTATTGATGAGCGAATGCTGTTGATGGATAGCATTCTGGAGGGACTTTCTGAAGGAACTATAGAGATCGGTGAAGCAGTTCGCCGTCTACGTGTCGAGGTGACGGCGTTGAATCAAATTAAGTTTGCGCGAATGTGCAAAATCTCGGTGCGTACTTTGGTGCATATCGAACAGGGCGAGGGAAATCAGACGTTGAAGTCGCTGAATGCCGTGTTCCGCCCCTTTGGATGGAAGATGGGTGTGATGAAGGTTCGCAGAAGTTTGTAGGAAAAGGAGTTATCTGCGTTTATCGTCTCCTTGGGCGTTTGTATCCCTTCATGGCTCACCTATAGTTCAGTCGTCGCCGAATTATCGGTGACCGACTTTAGCCGGTCGGGAAAAAATGATGCACAAGCGCCCGTTCAGACGTGGCGCTTTTTGTTGCCTGGCAGTTTTGTCTATGGCGGCTGTGCGCGGGACACCTTCGGGTGTGCCGGGTTTTTCATTTTTCCCGGTCGGCTAACCCTCGTACAGCTGCCACCTAATTTGTTTAGCCGCAATGGGTGGTCGTTTTCATTTAAATAAATGAGATAGAGCCATGCCTACCTACACCCCGCTAGACAGCAATATCAGCTGCAATCCCGTTTTCTTCATCAATGACGACGTCGAAGCCTGTGAGTTGTTTGAAACCGCCACTCAGCGCATTCAGGCGGCCCGCGATCTGCTCAATAGCATCACCTGTTTAAGTACCGAGTTGGCCGAAGGCGCTGACCTGCAACATGTCGCTTCGGCAGCGCATCTGTTGTTGCAGTATGGGTGTGATGCCTTGAAGGCGTTGGGCTGGAAGGTGGGTAAAGGCGGCTGAGCCCAAAGCTTGGAATCGCTGAAATCTAATGTGGGAGTCGGGCTTGCCCGCGATGGCGGTGTGTCAGCCAGCATCTGCAGTGCTGACCGGCCGCCATCGCGGGCAAGCCCGGCTCCCACATTAATCTAGAGTGTTTTGCAACGTCAGGCTCGGCACTCGGCCAGTGTTTTCAGTTGGCCGGAACCACTCTGGTTCGCCTGCGACAACCACTCCTCAAACCCTGCCCCAACCGTCGGCCATTCCGAATCCAGGATCGAATACCATGCGGTATCGCGGTTCTGCCCCTTGACCACCATGTGCTGGCGGAACACGCCTTCAAAACTGAAGCCCAAGCGCTCCGCCGCGTATTTGGAGCGGGCATTGCCGTTGTTGCACTTCCATTCCAGGCGACGGTAGCCCTGCTCGAACGCGTACTTGGCCAGCAGGTAGACCGCCTCGGTGCTTTTCGGCGAGCGCTGCATCGGTGCGCCGAAGGTGACGTGGCCGATTTCGATGCGGCCCTGGGCCGGGACGATGGACATCAGGCTGAGGATGCCCTGCACGTCGCCGCTTTGGCGGTCGATCACGCTGAAGAAATACGGTTCGCTGTGCTGGGCATGGTTGTTGAGCCAGGCATCGAACGCGGTGCGTTCGGCAAACGGGCCGTAGGGCAAATAGTCCCAGAGCTTCGGGTCGGCGCCGGGGCCTTCGAGGGCTTGCCACAGGCCGTCGCCATGGCGCGCGGGGTCGAGTTTTTCCAGGCGGATAAAACGCCCTTCGAGCAGTTCAACGGTGGGCGCTGGGACGCCTTTCCAGTCGGCGGGTGAGATAGGCATGCTGCGCTCCTTAAAGACCTTTGCGAAATTGGATAAAGCCAGGACGTTCGGCAATGCGTTCGTAGAGTTGGATCGCCGTGGCATTGGTCTCGTGGGTCAACCAGTGGACCTTGCAGCAACCATCGGCCTTGGCGGTGGCGTAGACGAATTCGATCAGCTTGCGGCCCACGCCGGTGCCGCGTTGGGCCGGGTCCACCAGCAGGTCCTGCAGGTAGCAGGAATTCTCGATGCTCCAGTTGGAGCGGTGGTAGATGAAGTTGACCATGCCCACCGCCTTGCCGTCCTGCCAGGCCAGGGCCGAGTGCGTCGGCTCGTTGGCATCGATCAAGCGTTGCCAGGTGCTTTGGCTAACGGCGTCGGGCAGTTCGGTGTTGTAGAACGTCAAGTACGCCTGCCACAGCGGCAGCCACGCGGCGTGGTCGGAGGCAGTGACCTGGCGGATGTCGATCTGGCTCATTCTGAAGCTCCTTGGGGAATAAAGCGCGCGAGGGTCTGGTCGCGCACATCGATGCTGGCAGCCAGGCCCTCGCGCACGCCGTTGATATCGGCTTGGCTGCGGTTCTGGCTGAGTTTGCGCTTGCCGATCAGGCGCTCGATGGGCAGGGCGAAACCGACGATGGCCTTGAGCATGCCGTCAATGTAGTCGGCCGGGGCGTCGCTGACTTTCCACGGCTGGGCGCGGCCGCCTTCGTGGCGATCGGTGAGTGCCGTGACCAAGGCGAGTAAACGCTCGGCGTCGGTAAATACTTCTGCCTTGCCGTACGCATGCACCGCGATGTAATTCCAGGTCGGCACCACTTTGCCGTGCTCGGCCTTGGCCGGGTAGAACGCCGGGCTGATATAGGCATCGGCGCCGGCAAAAATGACCAGGGCTTCGCTGCCGTTTTGCAGGTCACGCCACTGCGGGTTGGCTTTGGCCAGGTGCCCGTAGAGCGTGCCGTTCGGGCCTTCATCAGGGTTCAGCAGCAGCGGCAAGTGGCTGGCTTGCAGGCCTTGCTCACCAAAGGTCACCAACTGCGCCAAGCGCGCGTGCTGGATCAGCTGGTGCAGTTCGGGCAAATCGTCGAGAGCAAAAGCGCGGGGTCTGTACATGGAAATATTCCTTGGCGAATGCCTGCATCCTAGGCAGGCTAATGGTTCGTTGTAAGAGCCATCTAGCGCCAATTTCATAGGTCCAATATGCCGTCGATCTCGCCGCCACTGTCATTCAACCCCGCAGGTATCGAGCTGGATCGCCGCCAGGGGCTGACGCGCCAACTGTATGACGCCTTGCGCCAGCGGGTGCTGGATGGGCGGCTGGTCAGCGGCACACGCTTGCCCGCCACCCGTGACTTGGCGGCCGCGCTGTCGATCTCGCGTAACAGCGTGGTGCGTGCCTACGATCAGCTGTATGCGGAGGGGTTTATTGAGAGCCGGGTCGGCGATGGTACTTATGTAGCCCAACTGCCCACGGCAAAAAAACTATCCACAAAACTATCCACAGGGTTTTCAACAGGCTTATCCCCAACCTTATCCACAAAGTGGGCGGATTTGCCGGAAGATCTGGACAGTGAAGTTATCCACAGCGCGGGTTTGACGCGGGTAAAAAATAACCACCTGTCCCTGCCTCCCTCGGGGCCGCCTCGGGCGTTTCGTGTGGGTGTGCCGGCCTTTGATCTGTTTCCGTTTGAGGTATGGGCCAAGCTGAATGGGGCATTCTGGCGCAAGCCTGACTTGCAACAGCTCTGCTACGGTGACCCGGCAGGTGACGGCCGTCTGCGCGGTTTGATCGCCGCTTACCTGCGCAGCTCGCGAGGCATGCAGTGCACCGCTGAGCAAATTGTGATCACCTGCGGCGCGCAACAGGCAATTAGCCTTTGTGCACAGTTGCTGGTAGAGCCCGGCGATGGGGTGGCGGTGGAGAATCCGGGCTATCGTGCGGCAGGCCACGCGTTCGCTTTGGCCGGCGGGCGATTGCAGGGTGTGCCGGTGGATGGCGAGGGCATCGACTGCCAGGTGCTAAACACGCTCAAGGATTGTCGTGTGGCGTATGTCACGCCGTCCCATCAATACCCATTGGGCGTGGTAATGAGCCTGGCGCGACGTTTGGAATTGCTGGCCTGGGCCGAGCGTGCAGGCGGCTGGATCATCGAGGACGACTACGACGGCGAATACCGCTACAGCGGCGCGCCTCTGTCACCTTTGGCGGCGCTGGATCGCAGTGGGCGAGTGCTGTACGTCGGCACCTTCGGCAAGGTGGCGTTCCCCGCCTTGCGTCTGGGTTACCTGGTACTGCCGCAAGGATTGGTGGACGCCTTTACCCGCCGGCGCGCCGTGGACATGCGCCATTCCGAAGTCAGTACCCAGGCGGTGATGGCGGAGTTCATGGCGGCCGGGCATTTCCAGCGGCACATTCGCCGGATGCGGCGTGCCGCATTGAGCCGACGCAACGCCTTGCTCGCCGGTTGGCCCAGTGGCTTGCCAGGTGTCGGCGAACTGCCCAGTGTCGCCGCCGGGCTGCACTTGACGGTGCGCGTGGACAGCTTGGCGCGCGAGCAGCAATTGCTGGCCCAGGCGCATGCGGCGGACGTCGAGGTCAACGGTTTGAGCAGCTATTGGCTACCCCAATCCACCACGCCCGCCGATCAGCGTGCCGGGCTGGTGCTGGGCTTCGCCGCGGTGCCTGAGGCGGACATCGCCCTGGCGCTGACGCGCTTACGGCAGGCATGGGGCACCCGCCGTTCGCCTATCGGTTCAGGTCCCTGACTTGATCTTGGTCCAGGCCCGCGTCCGGGCTCGTTCCGCGTCACGCCCCAGTGGCTTGAGGGTGTAGAGCGTGTTCATGGCGGCTTCGGTCGGGTACAGGTTGGGGTTATTGCGGATCGCCGGGTCGACCAGTTCGGTGGCGTCCTTGTTCGGGTTGGGGTAGCCGACAAAGTCGCTGACCGGTGCGATCACCTGCGGTTGCAGCAGGTAGTTGATAAAGGTGTAGGCGTCCTGCGGGTTTTGCGCGCCCTTGGGAATGGCGAGCATGTCGAACCAGATCGGCGCGCCTTCTTTGGGCAGGCGCATGTCCACGGTCACGCCATTTTTGGCCTCTTTGGCGCGGTTGGCGGCCTGGGAAAAACTGCCCGAATAACCAACAGCCACGCAGATGTCGCCGTTGGCGATATCGGCCATGTATTTGGACGAGTGGAAGTAGGTGATGTACGGGCGGATCTTCATCAGCAGCGCTTCGGCCTTGACGTAATCCTTGGGGTTGCTGCTGTTGGGGTCCAGGCCCAGGTGCTGCAAGGCCAGGGGCAGGATCTCCGAAGGTGAATCCAGCAACGCCACACCGCATTGCTTGAGCTTGCTGATGTTCTCTTCCTTGAAGATCAGGTCCCAACTGTTTACCGGCGCGTTATCGCCCAGCGCTGCTTTGACTTTGGCCGGGTTGAAGCCGATGAGGATGGTGCCGTACATGTAGGGCACGGCAAATTTATTGCCGGGGTCGTTAGCCTCGATCAGCTTCATCAGCTTGGGGTCGAGGTGGTTCCAGTTCGGCAACTGGCTGCGATCCAATGGCTGGAACACGCCAGCTTCGATCTGTTTGGCCAGGAACACATTGGAGGGCACCACCACGTCATAGCCGGAGTTGCCGGTGAGCAGCTTGGCTTCCAGGGCTTCGTTAGTGTCGAAGATGTCGTACACCAGCTTGATCTTGGGGTTCTGTGCCTTGAAGTCTTCAAGCGCCTTGGGCGTGATGTAATCGAACCAGTTGTAGACCTTCAGGGGTTTCTCTTCGGCGTGGGCCGCGCCGCCGATAACCGCAGCACAGAGGACGAGCGACTTGAGCATGTTCATTGGGCGGACTCCTCAAAACCTTCGAGCACGTTGACGGCGTTGATGCCGATTTCTTCCACGGCGTAGCCACCTTCCATCACAAACAGCGTCGGCTTGCCCAGTTGGGCGATGCGCGCACCCATCGCCAGGTAGTCGGGGCTGTCGAGTTTGAACTGTGAAATGGGGTCGTCCTTGAACGTGTCCACACCCAAGGACACCACGATGACATCGGCGCCGTAGCGCTCGATCTCCCGGCAGGCTTGCTCTAGGGCTGCGCTCCAGCGCTCCCAGCCGGAACCTGCGGCCAGCGGATAGTTGAAGTTGAAACCAACGCCTGCGCCTTCACCCAGCTCATCGGCGTAGCCCAGGAAGAACGGGAACTCCGCCTCCGGGTGGCCGTGGATCGAGGTGAAGAGCACGTCGCTGCGGGCATAAAAAATCGACTGGGTGCCGTTACCGTGGTGGTAATCCACATCGAGGATCGCGACTTTTTTATAGCCTTGGTCGAGAAACGCCTGGGCGGCAATCGCCGCGTTGTTGAGGTAGCAATAACCGCCCATCAAATCGCTGGCGGCGTGATGCCCAGGCGGGCGACACAGGGCAAAGGCGGCGTTGGCACCTTGCGCGATGGCCTGCTGTGCCGTGAGCGCCACTTGCGCCGCGCTATACGCCGCTTGCCAAGTGCCGGCGGTAATCGGCGCGCCGCCATCAAAGCTGTAATAACCCAGCTGGCCGTGCAGGCTGGTGGGGATTACCCGGCGCAAGGTGCGGGCGGGCCAGGTGTAGGGCAACAGGTCGCCGTCCTTACCGAATTGGGTCCAGCGCTGCCAGGCACCTTTGAAAAAGTCGAGGTAGTCGCGGCTATGAATGCGGTGCAGCGGCGCCAGGCCAAAGTCCTGCGGCGCCTGCACCGGGCCCAGGTCGCGGTCCTTGACCCGTTGCAGCACATGGTCGGCGCGCGAGGGCATTTCGAAGCAGGGCATCAGTTGCCCGTCCATCAATTCGCAACGGCCGTGATGCAGGTGGTGATCGTCCGAGTAGATCGTCAGCATTTGTTGTTCTCCGCAGGCTGTATCAGTGGATGCAGTCTTGCGGCGGATGCGGTTTATGAGAATGGCAGGAGCGGCCAAAAGGGGATGAATATGGCCAAATTGTCTGTCCGAAATTCGCCCCTCAATGGGGCATCATGGTCGAAATTGGCTCGGCGCCACGCCGCTCCAGCGCACAAAGGCATGCCTGAAACTGGCGGTTTCACTGAAGCCCAACAGCTCGGAAATTCGATAGATCGGCAGTTCATCGGCGCCCAGCAACTGTTTGGCGCGTTCAAAGCGCAGGTCGTCCAGCAGCCCCTGATAGCTGCAACCCAACTCATGCAGGTGTCGGCGCAAGGTGCGCGGTGAGCAGTTCATCTGCTCGGCCAGCCCATCAACACCTGGCGCGGCGTGCAGCTGTGCGCTGAGCAATTGGCGAACCCGTTCCAGCCACGCCTGGCGCCCGGTGAACTCGGTGTTCTGTTTGCGGCAGCGTTCGGCGATTGCCCGGTGGGTGATGGCATCCGCCAACGGCAGCGGGTGGTCGAGCCAGCGCCGATCGAAAGCGAACCCATTGGCGTGGGCTGAAAATTCCAGCGGGCAGTCGAAGTACTCTGCATAACGCCCCTGATAGTCGGGGCTTGAGTATTCAAAACGCGCGCGCAGCAGCGGTAGAGGCTGGCCGAGCAGGTCGTCACAAATGACTTTCAGCGAGACCAGGCACAGCTCGACATTGAACGCAGCCAGCGCGGGGGCCTCGCGGTAATCGCTGGCGGTGAACCAGATGCGTTGTCCGTCTTGCTCCAGGCTCAATTCAAACAGTGTTCCCAGTAGCGCCGGGTAGCGCAGCGCGAGGCGCAAAGCGTCACCGAAGGTGGCACTGGTGAGCAGGGCGTAACCGAGCATGCCATAGGACGACACATGCATGCGTCGCCCCAGTTCCAGGCCAACGTCCCGGCGCAAGGCCACTGCGTTGGCACACACGCGCATCTCTTGGTGGGTGGTGATACGTGTGTCGGCGCGCTGCAGGTCGGCGCTGCAGATGCCGCTGCCGGCCAGCAACGCTTCGAAGGCCACGCCTTCGGCCTTGAAGGTGTCCAACACCCGCGAGACGGCATTGAGGGTAGTCAGGTGTGAATGCAGCATGCTGGCTCCAGCCCGGGTTTACCTGGCTGGAGCAAGTTATATGCCGTTACCGCAGGCGCCTGTTATTCGGGCTTAAGGCGGAAAAACAAGCGCTTGGCTTGTGTCAGGTTAATGGTACTGCGGTAGAACGCGACTCGTTGCTGTGCGTTGAGCCCTTGAACATCATCAGCCGCCGTGCCCTGTGCTTGCTCTTGTGGGGTTTTCAAGCGGGCGGATAAAAATCTATCGGCCGGTGCGTCGGTGCTTGAGTAATGGAAATGCGCATACCAGAGGGTTGTGCCGGTGGTCTCATCGGTGAGGGTGTACTCATCCAAATAATCTTTCTTGGCACTTTTGAGACGGTGCCGCTTTACGGTTTTTTTGATAGTGATGATGTTGTTGTTCTTGAGCCATTCAACACCTGACAGGGTGGGCGCCTGTTGCATGATCATCTTCTGCACCTGCTGTTTGGCTTGCTCGTAAAGCGCTTGAGCTGCGGTGTCGAGTTGTTTGCGCAGCCTGGCTGCCGACGGCTGGTGGCTTTCCGTGACATTGGCTTGGGTCAGCGCATCTTCGATGGCCTGATCGGCCTTCTCAAGCACTTGGGCATGTTGATGAAACATGTGTTCGATGCCGATGGGTGTGCGCGAGGGTTTGTTTATTTGCTCATCGGCACGCGCCTGAAACGTAGGCAGTTGGTCCAATAACGCTTGGCCGTTGGCCAGACTGGTTTCAATGGTAGGTGCGGCGGGTGCGGGCGTGGTGTGGCCCTCAATGTGCTCGACCCACACTCCTGGGGTTTTCTCATGAAAGGTGGCCAGGGTCTTATGGGTCAGCGGAGACTTGATATCGACAAATTCGGTCTCCAGACCCACTGCGGTCAAGCGCGGCTCGCCTATCAACACACCGTTGAAGCGTGTGTGAATGAACTGTTTGACTGCTCTTGGCGGTGTAGGCGGCGGTGTGGGGCGGATGCGCCGGTGCTCCTGCTGAACGTGCAGAGGCGCAAGTTCGGCGGTGGCCCTATCAGCGAAGCTGCGGAGCATTTCACGCAGGTTTCCAACAGGCGCGGTCAGGGTTTGTTCGGAATAGTCCTCAGGAAAATCCTGCAGGCGCTCATCAATGAATTGGAATTGCTCGACCAGGCTGCTCAACGTTTCAATACGCTCGTCCAAACGTACTTCGCTACGTTCTTGCAGGGCGTCACGCAGGGTCTGCACGGCAAGGTCTGCACCATCGACAATGTCGCCGATCAGGGTCCAGGCCGCAGGTTCAGTAGTGATGGAGTGCGGTTGCAGGCATAAATTTCGCGCCAGCGTCACTTTCAAGGCTCGAAGGTCGTCGCTGGTGTAGGTGGGCAGCCGGCTTTTGCTGCTCTGAATCATGTGCAAGCCTTGGCGTGCCAGGGGCCGTAGCTCAGCGAAGCGCGATTTTGCGTAATCCAGGCGCATGATGATGTCGTCACTCATGTCAGTGACTAATCGCGCGTCCGCTACGCGGCTTGCCTGGCTTGATGCTGACGGGGTTTCGAGCTGGTCCAAGACGGTATTGAGTTGCGGAGTGAACGTGGTTTGCAGCTCTCTGAGGCCCGCCTCGTTGAGCTCCATTTGCGCCTTTACATAACCCAGCGCTGTTTTCTGAAAGTCAGCGACCGGGGTAAAGACATGCAAGGTCATCAGCTGTTGTCGTGCCTCTTCGTAGTCCGAACGTTGACTGTCGAGTTTACCCAGGTAGGCCTGGCGTTTGGCCTGGGCCTGGGCCGAAGTGCTGGGGCCTTCGGTCATGGCATCGAAAGCCTGTTGCAGGTCGCGCTGTGCAACTTTTTTGGTGGTTTCGAATGCTGCCAATTTTGTGCGTAGCTCAATGGCCTTGGCCTTTGCCTCCTCCAAGGCGCTTTTCTGTGTGCTTTTACGCCCGCCACCGCGCAGGCGTAACCGGGTGTCGATGAACCACTCGCCCTTGGCACTGTTAATCAGCGGTGGTCCCGTCCGATTGGGCTGCTTGGGGTCGACGATAACGACGGTATCGTCGCCGTCCAGCGTCACTTCAAACCAGCGTGTGCCCACTGGGGCGTAGTAGTGGTTTTCCAGCAGATAAAGATGTCGGTATGCACTGCCTTCTGCGGTGATGACTGCGGGCAGGTCAGTGGGTCTGTCAGTGTTGAAACTGTCCAGCAAGGTCGCCAGGCTGCTGGCGGTACGAGTGAGCGCGCCACTGTTGTTCAGTGCGAGTTCGTGACCAGAAGGCGCCTGTTCTGTGGTGCGCGTAGGTAATTGCTCTACGGTAACCGGCTTTTCAGCGGGGAGATGAGGTGTTTGTGGCTCAACCTTAGTAGAGGCCGCGCCAGGATGGGCACGGGTGGCGACATGTAAGGTGATGGCCATGCCCAGGTTGAGCAATACATCGGTAAGCGCCGACCATTGCGCTTGCTGTTCGTCGTGTTCATGTGCGTCGACCAGCGTTTGCACTTGATCGACGATCTGCCAGATCCAGGCCCCGGTGCCGGCGATACGGCCCAAAAACGGCAAGGCTGAATTGAAGATCAGCCAGCCGGCCTGTTTGAGCGTGGCCCAGCGGTTTTCGGCATTGGAGACCGATTGGCGGTCCGCCAGCTCGACCAGTGCCTGGGCGTTGGCATCAAACAACGTGGTGAACGGATCGTCGTTGAGGGCTTGTTGGCCAAGGCTCATGGGGCCGGTGAAGGTCCAGAGCTTGTCAGGTTCTACCAGAAGATCGGCCACGGCCCAAGGTGACGGCAGGTCGCCGGGAAATACGTAGTTGGTGTAATCAGAGCGCACCGAGTCCGGCAGCCAGGCGAGCACCGAGTTTCGTAGATCCCGAGACTGTGCGATGGCGTACAGCAGGTTTGCCTGTGACGGATATTGAATCAGCACCGGATCGAACAGCGGGCGATACAGCAGGCAGGGACCGGCTTCGGCATTTTGTGGGCCGATGACGTACATGTTGCTCACCACGTCCTGGACACTGGGCTGCCGACGTTTGGGCACAAAGGCCAGATACCTGATGACGATGGCTTGCCCGTCGACATAACGGTCGCTGGCGTCAGCTCGCATGACGGCGGCCACATAGCGATAGCCACGCTCGTCGATCCCGGCTTCTTGGCGGATTTTGTATTGCAAAGCCAGCAGCGGCAGTTGGATGCGCAGGTGTTGGGTGTACAAGATTTTACGCCGCGCCGATTCGGCAGCGTCGTCTATCAATTTGCGGTGTATCAGTGCGGGGTAGGCGGTGCCGATATCGACTTGGGCAATGAGCGTTTTCACGTAGTCGACGGTCAGCCACACAGGCAGGGCTTTGCGCGTGTGCATGCGCAGGCTTTGGTTACCGACGGGCAACGCGATCAGGTTTTGCAGGGCCAGATCGGCCAGGCTGAAGGTGGTGGTTTCGAACTGCCCCGGGACTGTGAACAAGCCCCAGACAATCAGGCTTTTGATCTCGATGGTCAGGGTGTCCAGGGGCAGGTTCGCAGCGTCGGGATGTTCCTTGATGATCTGAGCCTTGAGCCTGTCCTGAGCGTACCGTTGGATAGAGGGGATGTCGTCCTGGTAGGTTTTTCCCGCATTCAGGCTGTTCAGCGCGGCCAGGTCCTTGAGATGCCGTGAATAAAACGCCTGGTCCGACGTGGAGGCCTGGGCGAGCCAGTCCGGCAGTGATTGCTGATACCACGCAAGATCCGGCCCCTTGGGAGTTACCTGTCCAGGCGTCCCCGCCAGTGCGCCCAGTGGGTGTGTGCTCGGCGTGGCCGACGTGCCAGGGGAGGTGGTGGTGAGAGCGTCGATTTGCAATGCGACCAGGGAGCAGGCCAAGTGCTCGAAAAAATTCTCGGTGGGTTCGTACAGTTGCCACTGCAGGCGCTCATAGGGTACGGGCTGGTACACCAGCGTCGCCAGGTACTCGCCCAGTTGATCCAAGGTGGCGAATTTTTTGTATCCATCGAGCGAGTGGCAGAGGATGACGGGTTTCCCCGCGGACTGCCCCAGCAGCACGGCGATAAATACCTGTGGGGTGTGGGTGACTTTGGTGCCGCTCATAAGGTCAACGTCGATCATGCATGCGCGAAGCTGCAGTGGATCGTCGGGCTTTCGGTTCGCCGGTGTGGGAGAGAGGTACAAACTGCGAGCCAATTGACAGTCTGCGTCGGTCCACTCGTCCACGTGTTGCACATTCCAGGCTTTGCGCAGTGTATTGGCAAGTTCTCGCCAGCGAGGGCCACTGCCGTTGCTGGTGTTCCAGAAAACCACCAGCTGTTCCTTGAGCGCCTGGAACAGGACGGGTGCCAACCTGTTGATCGTGTTGGCGACTTCAACAATGCGTACCGGCAAGTTAACTGCAGGTTCGGTCAGCGGGAGCCGGGTGAGAAAATGTTCGCCTTCGATGCACAGCGTCGGCACTTGCCGCACGGCTTGCCTGGCCAGCACAGCGCTGAGGGTTTGATAATGCGCGGGGGCAGAGATGATCTTGTCGTCGACGAGCTCCCAGGCCGGCGTACCCAGTACAGTGGTATCCGGGTTGATATGCAGGTCTGGATACTGTTTGTCTAACGCTTCGCGCAGCAGTTCGCCAGCAGCCTCCGTTATCGAGGGACCGACACACAGCTGGGTGATCAGCTTCTGTGTGATGTCTTCGGACTCTGCATCCTGCGTGGTGGTGCTTGGAGTGGTCATGGTGCATCCCTGTCTTGCCGATTGATGGGAACAACCCGGTAATTACGCTCGGGGTTTCCATGCTAGAAAGCGGCAAGACGGGATGGGAGGTACTTATCTAGGGTGCGAGTCCGTACCCAGGTCCAGCTCCACCAAGCGGCGGATTTCGTGTGTGGCAAGGCCTGCGCCGATCAACGCATGGAGCTTGCCGAAGGCTGCTTCGCGGGTCATGCCGCCGCCGGACAGTACGCCAACGCCGCGCAAACGGCTGCCGGCTTCGTACACATCCAGCTCCACGCCGCCTTCATGGCATTGGGTGATTGCCACCACTGCAATCCCTTTATCCCGTGCGCGCTGCAGGCCGGCGAGAAACGCCGGGTTGTCGCTGGGCCCTGTGCCGCTGCCAAAACATTCGAGGACCAACGCCTGGATGCCACTGTCGATCAACGCATCCAGTTGCCCGGCGGCGATGCCTGGTACCAGCGGCAATACACCGACGTTGGCCAGGGCCTTGGGTTGGCGATAATCCAGAGCTGCTGGAAGTGCATCGGCCTTGGCTGCGCCGCCGTTGCGTTGCAGTGCGGCAAATGGATGGCGGCCGAAGCTGCGGATTTTTGCGCAGCGGGTCGGCGCCATCAGCGCGCCGTGGAAGTACAGGTGCACGCCCGGTGTCAGGCCTTCGCCCAAGGCTTGCAGGGCGCCGCTGACGTTTTCCCAGGCATCGCTGTCGGGCACGCCGGCGGGCAACATGGAGCCGGTGAACACCACCGGTGCCGGCAGGCCCAGCAATTGGAAACTCATGGCCGCTGCGCTGTAGGCCAGGGTGTCGGTGCCGTGCAGGATCAGCACCGCGTCGCAGCCCTCGTCCACGGCCTCGATCACGGCGACGCGCAGGCGCTGCCAATAGGCCGGGGTCATGTTGGCGCTGTCAATCAGTGGCGACATTTCGCGAAAGCGCCAGGTGGGCACTGGCAGGTTGGCAAGCTGTTCGCGCATGCGCGCTTCAAAACCCGACGCAGGCGCCAGGCCGTTGGCGCTGGCCTGCATGCCGATGGTGCCACCGGTGTAGAGCACCATCACGTTGTTAGCTGGTTGCATTGAACAATCTCCTGAACGAAAAACGCCGCCGGGCCCTGAGCATGCCCAAGGCCGGGCGGCGTGTCATCTATCTAGGCTTACGACGCTTAGCGTTGCGCTTGAGCGTTGAGTTCAGCCGATGCTTGAGCGCCAGGCTCAGGCTTCGCCGGGTTCGCAGGCCAGGCCTTGCGGTCCAGGTCCAGGTCAGGGAACTGGCTGGAGTCGAACACCGGGGTCTTGATGCCCGCTGCGCGCTGGTTGTCGTAGTCATTCAGGATGCGCATGGCGATCTTGAACAGGAACGCCAGGGCGAACAGGTTGACGAACGCGAGCATGGTCATGGTGATGTCGGCGAAGGCGAACACGGTGCCAAGGTTCTCGATGGAACCCCAGAAAATCAGCACCAGCACCAGTGCGCGGTAGCCCATCAACACCTTGCGGTTGTTGCCGACCAGGAAGCGCAGGTTGCTCTCGCCCAAGTAGTAGTTGTACATGATCGAGGTGAATACGAACAACGCCAGGGCCACCGAGATGAACATCCGGCCCCAGTCGCCGACCACGGCCGCCAGGGAGTTCTGGGTCAGGGCAATGCCGTCGCCTTCAAAGCCTGGGGTGTAGAAACCGGAGAGCAGGATCAGCAGCGCGGTGCAGGTGCAGATCACGAAGGTGTCGAGGAACACGCTGAACGCTTGCACCACGCCTTGGGCGATCGGGTGTTCTACCGAAGCCACTGCGGCCACGTTAGGCGCACTGCCCAAACCGGCTTCGTTGGCGAACACGCCGCGCTTCACGCCCATGATGATCGCGCTGCCTACCAGGCCACCGAAGGCTTGGTCGAGGCCGAACGCGCTCTTGACGATGGTCGCGAGCATGGCCGGCACGTGGTCGAATTGCAGCACGATCACGTACAGGGTCACAGCGATGTAGACCAGGGTCTTGACCGGCACCAGCAGGTCGGCAATCGAGGCGATGCGCTTGATCCCACCGATGAACACCAGGCCCAGCAATACGGCCAGCGCGAGGCCGGTGTAGGTGGTGTCGAGGCCGAAGGCGTTGTTCAGCGAGTGCGTCACGGCGTGGGCTTGCAGGCCGTTGAAGGCGAAACCGAAGGTCACCAGCAACAGGAACGCCATGACCATGCCCAACCAGCGTTTGTGCAGGCCGTGCTGAATGTAATAGGCCGGGCCGCCACGGTAAGTGCCTTCAGCGTCAGTGCGCTTGTACAGCTGGCCGAGGGAGCATTCGATAAAGCTCGAAGACATGCCCACCAGTGCGGTGACCCACATCCAGAACACGGCACCCGGGCCACCCAGGGTCACGGCAATGCCGACACCGGCGATATTACCGGCACCCACGCGGCCGGCCAGGCTGAGCATCAGCGCCTGGAACGAACTGAGTTGGCCGGCGCTGCTCTTCAGGCTGTCTTTAAACACCGAGAACATGTGGAAAAAGTGACGCAACTGTACGAAACGCGAGCGGATCGTGAAGTAACCGCCGAGCCCGACAATGAGCACGATCAGTACTTTCCCTGAGAGGAAGTCGTTGATGACTTCGAGCATGGAGTGTTCCTCGCTGATTTTTCTAATGGCAAACGCAGGACGGTTCGACGCATCGCTCAGCACCAGGCAGTGCACGACGCTTCGACCCAATCCTTTTGCGGGTGTTGTTATTCATGCGGTTTCGCGCTGTATCCGGGCCTCGTTACCGACGGCCGCAGACGCGAAGAGGGGCGGCACTATACCTAGGCGAGCGTGATCCGTCTGCACGGGGCGATTAAAGGTTTCAGCCAAGCTGTTGCAGGCAAGGAGGGTTTGCAGGGCGATATTGGAGTTTTTATGCGCGTCATTTCACAACCTGGAGGCAAAAAAAAGGGCCTGAAGAACGAGCCTTCAGGCCCTCAAAAGGTGAGAGGTGTCTAGTCCCTCATCCTGGTGAGCAGTGCAACAAACGTTAGGCCTTCAGCGGGACCAAACGTGGGGCAATCATGTTTTCGGGGCGCAGGATGTCGTCGAGCATGGCGTCGTCGAGCAAGCCTTCTTCGCGCACCAGTTCCAGCACGCCGCGGCCGCTTTCAAGGGCGATGCGGGCGATGCGGGTGGCGTTTTCATAGCCGATGTACGGGTTCAGCGCAGTCACCAGACCGATGGAGTGCTCCACCAGTTCGCGGCAGCGCGCTTCGTTGGCGGTGATGCCGACGATGCAGTGTTCGCGCAGCATGTCCATGGCGCGTTGCAGCAGGCGGATCGAGTCGAAGATCTTGAAAGCGATCAGCGGCTCCATCACGTTCAGCTGCAATTGGCCGCCTTCGGCTGCCATGGTCAGGGCCAGGTCGTTACCGATAACTTGGAACGCGACTTGGTTGACCGCTTCCGGGATCACCGGGTTGACCTTGCCGGGCATGATCGAGCTGCCTGGCTGGCGTGCCGGCAGGTTGATCTCGTTGATGCCGGTGCGTGGGCCGCTGGACAACAGGCGCAGGTCGTTGCAGATCTTCGACAGCTTCACCGCAGTACGCTTGAGCATGCCGGAGAACAGCACGAAGGCGCCCATGTCGGAGGTGGCTTCGATCAAGTCGGCAGCCGGTACCAGCGGCTGGCCGCTGATCAGGGCCAGGCGCTGTACGGCCAGGGCCTGGTAACGCGGGTCGGCGTTGATGCCGGTGCCGATGGCGGTGCCGCCCAGGTTAACTTCGGTCAACAGCTCCGGAGCCAGGGTTTTCAGGCGGGCCAAGTCTTCACCAAGGGTGGTGGCGAAGGCACGGAATTCCTGGCCGAGGGTCATCGGCACGGCGTCTTGCAATTGGGTGCGGCCCATTTTCAGCACGTGGCTGAACTCGACGCCTTTGGCGGCGAACGCCTGGATCAGGCTGTCGAGGCTGGCGAGCAGCGCGTCATGGCCCAGCAGCAGACCCAAACGGATCGCAGTCGGGTAGGCGTCGTTGGTCGACTGCGCCATGTTCACGTCGTTGTTAGGGTGCAGGTACTGGTACTCGCCCTTGTTGTGGCCCATGGCCTCCAACGCGATGTTGGCGATGACTTCGTTGGCATTCATGTTGGTTGAAGTGCCAGCGCCGCCTTGAATCATGTCCACCACGAACTCTTCGTGGAAATCGCCGCGGATCAGGCGGGCACAGGCTTCGCTGATGGCAGCGTGCTTGGCTTCGCTGAGCTGGCCCAACTCGCGGTTGGCGTCAGCGGCTGCCTGCTTGACCATTGCCAGGCCGACCACCAATTTCGGGTAATGCGAAATCGGAACGCCCGAGAGGCGGAAGTTATTCACCGCTCGCAGGGTTTGGATGCCGTAATACGCTTGAGCAGGTACTTCAAGTACGCCAAGCAGGTCTTTTTCTGTGCGGAATGATGCAGCGGAGGACATGACGGAAATCATCTCGATATGGACCCGGAACTGGCCGGAACGCTGCGAATGCTAGGCTTGTGGGAGTTTTTGGGCCAATGCTGTTAAACACTGGCCTATGCACAAACGGCATAATGTAGGTGTGACCCAGCTATCATGACGGGCGTGTGTGCCAAAATGGTGCGTACCCGTGGGAGGAAGTGATGAACCTTGAGAGCAAATGGCTGGAAGACTTCAGCGCCTTGGCGGCTACCCGCAGCTTTTCCCAGGCGGCGGAGCGGCGCTTTGTCACTCAGCCGGCGTTCAGCCGACGTATCCGCAGCCTGGAGGCCGCACTGGGCCTGACCTTGGTCAACCGCTCGCGCACGCCAGTCGAACTGACGGCGGCGGGGCAACTGTTCCTGGTCACCGCGCGCACGGTGGTCGAACAGCTCGGTGAAGTCCTGCGCCATTTGCATCACTTGGAAGGCGGTCAGGGCGAGGTCATGCAAGTGGCGGCGGCCCACTCCCTGGCGCTGGGCTTCTTCCCGCGCTGGATCGCGCAACTGCGCAACGAGGGCCTCAACATCGCCACACGGCTGGTCGCCACCAACGTCGGCGACGCCGTGCACGCCCTGCGCGAAGGCGGCTGCGATTTGATGCTGGCGTTCTACGACCCCGACGCGGCCTTGCAGATGGACCCGGAGATCTTCCCGTCGCTGCACTTGGGCAATACCGAAATGCTCCCGGTGTGCGCCGCGGATGCCGAGGGCAAGCCATTGTTCGACCTGGAAGGCGAGGGCAGTGTGCCGCTGCTGGCCTACAGTGCCGGTGCATTTCTCGGGCGCTCGGTGAACCTGTTGCTGCGTCAGCGCGCCCTGCGGTTTACCACTATCTATGAGACCGCCATGGCCGACAGCCTCAAGAGCATGGCGCTAGAAGGGTTGGGCATCGCCTGGGTGCCGCAACTGAGTGTGCGGGCAGAGTTGGCCCGAGGCGAGTTGGTGGTGTGTGGCGGCCCGCAATGGCACGTGCCGCTGGAGATTCGCCTGTATCGCTGCGCGTTGGTGCGTAAGGCGAACGTGCGGTTGTTGTGGCGCAAGTTGGAAGGTGGGGCGGCGCAGAGTCCTCCCGTTGAGCGCGGTTAGTGTGGGCGCTGGCTTGCCTGCGATGCGCGCACCTCGGTACATCAGGCATATTGAGGTGATGCTATCGCAGGCAAGCCAGCTCCCACATTGATCCCGTTCCCATGGTTTATCGGCGGTGTTTTCGCTGACCTGAAAGTCAATAAAACCGCCGGTTTGCACGGCTAGACAGATGGTCATTCCAGGGGCTGTTTATCTGAATTATTACGGTATACTGCGCGGCCTTCGGCCGGTCCAACCGGCCAAATTTCGTACAACAAGCCACGCCGGATTTCCCGCGTGGCTTGTTGTTTTTTGACGCGCCTGCGGGCGCCCAGAGAGAAGAGGCACGACGATGAGTGCATTGGTTGGCGTGATCATGGGCTCCAAGTCCGATTGGTCCACCCTTAGCCACACCGCCGATATGCTGGAAAAACTCGGCATTCCGTATGAAGTGAAAGTGGTCTCTGCCCACCGCACCCCGGATTTGCTGTTCCAGTATGCCGATGAAGCAGAATCCCGTGGCATCGAGGTGATCATCGCCGGTGCCGGCGGTGCAGCGCACCTGCCAGGCATGTGTGCGGCCAAGACCCACCTGCCGGTGCTCGGTGTGCCGGTGCAGTCGTCGATGCTCTCGGGTGTGGATTCGCTGTTGTCCATCGTGCAGATGCCCGCCGGTATTCCAGTGGCCACCTTGGCGATCGGCAAGGCCGGCGCGATCAACGCGGCTTTGCTGTCCGCCAGCATCCTGGGCGCCAAGCACCCGCAGTTCCACGCGGTGCTGAAAAAATTCCGTGCTGAGCAGACAGACAGCGTCCTGGACAATCCAGACCCACGCATCGCCTGAGGTTATTGATTGATGAAAATCGGTGTAATCGGTGGCGGCCAACTGGGTCGCATGCTGGCTTTGGCGGGAACCCCGTTGGGGATGAACTTCGCTTTCCTGGACCCGGCGCCGGACGCTTGCGCGGCGGCCCTCGGTGAACACCTGCGCGCTGACTACAGCGACCCGGACCATCTGCGCCAACTGGCCGATGAAGTCGACTTGGTGACTTTCGAATTCGAAAGCGTCCCGGCCGAAACCGTGGCCTTCCTGTCGCAGTTCGTACCGGTGTACCCGAGCGCTGAAGCCTTGCGCATCGCTCGCGACCGCTGGTTCGAAAAGAGCATGTTCAAGGACCTGGGCATTCCGACCCCGGCCTTCGCCGACATCCAGTCCCAGGCTGACCTGGACGCTGCTGTTGCCAGCATCGGCCTGCCGGCTGTGCTGAAAACCCGCACCTTGGGTTACGACGGCAAGGGCCAAAAAGTCCTGCGCACCGCCGCCGATGTGGTCGGTACCTTTGCCGAATTGGGCAGCGTCGCCTGCCTGCTGGAAGGCTTCGTGCCGTTCACCGGTGAAGTCTCGCTGATCGCCGTGCGTGCCCGTGATGGCGAAACCCGCTTCTACCCGTTGGTGCACAACACCCACGATAGCGGCATCCTCAAGCTGTCCGTGGCCAGCACCGACCACCCACTGCAAGCCCTGGCCGAAGACTATTCCAGCCGTGTGCTCAAGCAGCTGGATTACGTCGGTGTGATGGCGTTCGAGTTCTTTGAAGTCGACGGTGGCCTCAAGGCC
Organism: Pseudomonas sp. ArH3a; assembly: GCF_022648765.1. Classification (NCBI taxonomy): domain Bacteria; kingdom Pseudomonadati; phylum Pseudomonadota; class Gammaproteobacteria; order Pseudomonadales; family Pseudomonadaceae; genus Pseudomonas; species Pseudomonas sp. ArH3a. The sequence goes on along the minus strand of NZ_CP080330.1, from coordinate 101,331 downwards.
AACGAAATCGCCCCGCGCGTGCACAACTCCGGGCACTGGACCACCGAAGGCGCCGAGTGCAGCCAGTTCGAAAACCACCTGCGGGCGGTGGCGGGGTTGCCGTTGGGCTCCACGGCCAAGGTCGGCGAGAGCGCCATGCTCAACTTCATCGGTGTTGTGCCGCCGGTTGAGCGTGTGATTGCGATCGATGACTGCCACCTGCACCACTACGGCAAGGCTTTCAAAGCCGGGCGCAAGGTCGGTCATGCCAACCTGCGCTGCAAGGACCGCGCGACGCTGCAAGCGCAAATCCTCAAGGTCGAAGCGCTGATCGCCGAGCAATAAGCCAAGGGTCGTCGGGAACCATTGGTCACCGTCGTCTCTCTGATTGCAGGATGCCAAAGCCTGACTAGGCTTTGGCATGGCTCACATTCAATCAGAGGGAAATGCCATGGGTATCATCGGAACCATCTTCATCGGCTTGATCGTCGGTCTGCTCGCGCGTTTCCTTAAGCCTGGCGACGACAGCATGGGCTGGATCATGACCATCCTGCTGGGTATCGCAGGTTCCTTGGTCGCCACTTACGGTGGCCAGGCTCTGGGCATCTACCAGGCGGGCCAGGGCGCAGGCTTCATCGGCGCGCTGATCGGCGCCATCGTGCTGCTGGTGATCTACGGTCTGCTGCGAAAAAAATAATTTAGCCACAAAGCCCTCTGCGCTGCGCAGGCGCAGAGGGCTAGAATGCTCGCCACCTGTATTTGTCGAGCCTTTCCATGCGCCGTCTTCTGTTGACTCTCCTCTTGCTGGGCTCTGGCCTGGCGCACGCTGGCGAACTGCCGGAAACCGACTGGCTCGACCTGATGCCGCTGTCGGACCAGAAAGCTCTCGAAGCCATGCCCGAGATCGACCACAACTCGCCCGAAGCCCAAGGCACGTTCACCGACACCGGTGGCTTGAAACAAAGCAAGGGCTTGCCGGCGGTGATGTATTCGACCAAAACCGTGGCCGCCATGAACGGCAAGAACATCCGTATCGGCGGCTACCCGGTGCCGCTGGAAACCGATGCCAAGGGCCGCAGCACGCTGTTCTTCCTCGTGCCGTACCCGGGTGCCTGCATCCACGTGCCGCCACCGCCGCCTAACCAGTTGGTGCTGGTGCGTTATCCCAAGGGGCTGAAGCTGGATGATATCTACACGCCGCTGTGGGTCACCGGCACCTTGAAGGTGGAGAAGGTCAATAACGACCTCGCCGATGCGGCGTATGCGTTGGATGCGGGGAAGGTGCGGGTGGTGAAGGAATCGGATCTCTAAGCCCACAACACCCCTCTATGTGGGGGCAGGCTTGTGTGGGCGCTGGCTTGCCTGCGATAGCATCGCCTCGGTCTCACTGATGCACCGAGGTGCCTGCATCGCGGGCAAGTCGAAGCGCCGAACCGCCGGCTGCCACACAAGCCAGCTCTCACATTTTTGATTGGGTTTACAGGGCGATACCGGCGATGCTCACGCCAAGCGTATGGCTTTCACCCGGCGCCAAGCTCACCACGTCATCCAGCACATTCGCCGTCTCGATGCACAGCATGCCCTGCCAGCCATCATCGGCCATGTCGTCAAAGGCCTTGGCACGTTCGGTCCAGGGGTTCCAGACCACCGTCGAGTTCGAACCCTGGCTGGTCAGCTGGATGCGGCGCTGCCAGTCTTTATCGACAATGCTCAACTGCGCCGGGGTATCCAGGTAAATACGGTCGGTCTCGGCACTGAAGTGCAGCAGGCCGGATTGCTGTTTGTGGCTCCAGCCATCGGCGGTGTCGATATACGCCCGCCCGTCGAGGCCTTCGACCTGCACGTTGCGCACATCGCTCACGGCGAAATAGGTGTGCAGCGCCTGGCTGAGGGTCACCGTGTCGGTGCCACGGTTGTGGCTGGTCAGGCGGATATGCAGTTGCTCGTCCAGCAGCAGGCTCAGCTTCAGGTCGACCTGATGCGGCCAGGCAGGGAAGCCGCCCGCAGGCACCGGCAGTACCAGGTCGACGCGCAATGCCTCGCCTTCAAACGCGGTCCCGGCCAGTTCCCACAGTGCCGTGCGCACAAAACCGTGGGCACCGGCAGGCTGATCGCTCTGGCGCATCGCCTTGACGCTCTGCGGGTTGCGGTCGAACACGCCAAACCACGGCCAGCACACCGGCACGCCGGTACGAATGCCTTTGCCCTGTTTGAACACGGCCTCAGGGTTAGGCCAGATCAGCGGCTGCTCGCCCTGGCGCTGGTAACTGAAGATGTGCGCGCCTTGTTGGGCCACCATCACTTCGGCGCCGTTGTGGCGGATGCGCCAGCAGTCCAGCGCGTCGATTTTCACGGTTTCAACGTGGGGCGTAGGCATAGCAGTGCTCTCAAATGGCAGGCAATGGGGCAATTGACCGTCAAAACCCGGCGATGTTTAACGCGCGCGCGATGGCACCGAGCGCGTACGGCCGCTGCCGTCGATGGCGACGAACACAAAAACCGCCTCGGTGACCTTGCGCCATTCGCTGGACAACGGGTCGTCGCTCCACACTTCGACCATCATCTGGATCGAGCTGCGGCCGATTTCCAAGGCCTGGGTATAGAAGGACAGTTGCGCGCCGACGGCTACCGGCACCAGGAACGCCATGCGATCTATCGCCACGGTGGCAACACGCCCACCGGCAACCTTACTGGCCATGGCCGTGCCGGCCAGGTCCATCTGTGAGACCAGCCAACCGCCGAAGATATCGCCAAAACCGTTGGTTTCACGCGGCAGCGCGGTGATTTGCAGGGCGAGATCGCCTTGCGGAATTGGATCTTCTTGTTCGAGTTCGATCATGCGAGGGTGCCTCTGACCCGTGACGCGTCATGGGTAGTTCAAGTGGATAGCCGTCTTCTGGAAAAACGTTTCAGCACCAACATACACCGCTCGATGCGTTTCTCGTAAGGCGTACTAAAGGGAAACTCTGCCAAATCGGCTGGATGGCACCAACGACGTTTTGGCACAGCAGCCTCTCAAGACTGCGGGTCTTGCGCTTGCAGGGGCCGAGTATATCGAGACGCCGGCGCCGCGACGACCTCCCGATACTCATTTGGTCGGCAAATCGCGGCTGTTATGCGGCTTTTTCGCGCAACTGTGTTTCTGATTGCGGTGAAAGCGCAGGAATGGGGAATATTTCGCCCTTCTGAACTGTTATTCGGTAGGCGCTGTGCTTTTTCAAGCGATTTGCTATCTTGCCAAACCTGCCGCAAGTCCCGGGCTTGCCGTTCTGATTACTATAAGAGAAGCCTTGCCATGTCCTCCGTGCCCGCAAGCAGCGCGCAACCGTCGCGCCCGCTGACCCGCAACGACTACAAAACTCTGTCGCTGTCTGCTTTGGGCGGGGCGCTGGAGTTTTACGACTTCATCATCTTCGTGTTTTTCGCCACCGTGGTCGGAAAACTGTTCTTCCCCGCCGACATGCCTGAATGGCTGCGCATGATGCAGACCTTCGGCATCTTCGCAGCCGGCTACCTGGCACGCCCGCTGGGCGGCATCATCATGGCGCACTTCGGCGACCTGCTGGGCCGCAAGAAAATGTTCACCCTGAGCATCTTCATGATGGCCGTGCCGACCCTGATCATGGGCCTGCTGCCGACCTACGCGCAGATCGGCCTGTGGGCGCCGATCCTGCTGCTGTTGATGCGCGTCATTCAGGGCGCGGCGATTGGCGGTGAAGTACCGGGCGCCTGGGTGTTCGTCTCCGAACACGTGCCGCCGCGCCACATCGGCTACGCCTGCGGCACCCTGACCAGCGGCCTGACCGCGGGCATCCTGCTGGGCTCGCTGGTGGCCACCGCCATCAACACGCTTTACAGCCCGGAGCAGGTGTCGGATTACGCCTGGCGTATCCCGTTCCTGCTGGGTGGTGTGTTCGGCCTGCTCTCTGTGTACCTGCGCCGCTGGCTGCATGAAACGCCGATTTTCGCCGAGATGCAGCAACGCAAGACCCTGGCTGCCGAACTGCCGTTGCGTGCGGTATTGCGCGATCACCGTGGCGCCATCGTGCTGTCGATGCTGCTGACCTGGTTGCTGTCGGCCGGTGTTGTCGTGGTCATCCTGATGACGCCAACCGTGCTGCAAACCGTCTACCACTTCAGCCCCACCGTTGCGTTGCAAGCCAACAGCATGGCCATCGTCACCCTGAGCCTGGGCTGCATCGCCTCCGGCGCCCTGGCCGACCGCTTTGGCGCGGGCCGTGTGCTGGTCAGCGGTTGCCTGTTGTTATTGGCGACGTCATGGACGCTGTACCACAGCCTTCTTGACCACCCGACCTGGCTCTTCCCGCTGTACACCCTGACCGGCCTGTTTGTTGGTGTGATCGGCGTGGTGCCTTACGTGATGGTGAAAGCCTTCCCGCCGGTGGTGCGTTTCAGCGGGTTGTCGTTTTCCTACAACGTCGCCTACGCCGTGTTTGGTGGTTTGACGCCGCTGGCAGTGTCGCTGCTGATGAAGGAAAGCCCGATGGGCCCTGCTTACTATGTCGCCGTGCTGTGCGTGATGGGGATGTTGGTGGGTGGGTACCTGTGGAAGCGCGGACGCTAACCCGCAGCTTGAAGACCATTCCTACACAGAGGTGTAGGAATGGTCATAGATTACAGCGTATTTCTGAAACACCGCTTCAAGCGCTCCAACCTCCTCGCAAGCCCCAGCTCTATTGATCTTTATCCTTCCTGCCAGGTTTTTCACGAATACTGGCCTTTCATCTAATTGTCACATTCCGGACATAGAGTGTTCACACGGCCTACCGATACTTGGCCCCGATCCAACTATCCCTATCTGCTAGGAGCAAGGCATGAAACTGAAACGTTTGATGGCGGCAATGACTTTTGTCGCTGCTGGCGTTGCGACCGCTAACGCGGTAGCCGCTGGTGTTGACCCGGCAATGCCGGCTTACACCAAGACCACCGGTGTCTCGGGCAACCTGTCCAGCGTTGGTTCCGACACTCTGGCTAACCTGATGACCCTGTGGGCTGAGTCCTATAAAAAGGAATACCCGAACGTCAACATCCAGATTCAGGCTGCCGGCTCCGCCACTGCTCCACCTGCGCTGACTGAAGGCACCTCTAACCTGGGCCCGATGAGCCGCAAGATGAAGGACACCGAACTGGCTGCCTTCGAGCAGAAGTACGGCTACAAGCCAACCGCTATCCCGGTAGCTGTGGATGCCCTGGCCGTGTTCGTGCACAAGGACAACCCGATCCAGCACCTGACCATGGAACAAGTCGACGCGATCTTCTCCTCGACTCGCCTGTGCGGTGCTAAAGCCGACGTGAAAACCTGGGGCGACCTGGGTGTGACCGGCGACCTGGCCAACAAGCCAGTTCAGCTGTTCGGTCGTAACTCGGTATCCGGCACCTACGGCTACTTCAAAGAAGAAGCCCTGTGCAAAGGCGACTACAAGCCAAACGTGAACGAACAACCAGGCTCGGCTTCGGTTGTGCAGTCGATCAGCTCCTCGCTGAACGGCATCGGTTACTCGGGCATTGGCTACAAAACCGCTAGCGTGAAGACAGTAGCCCTGGCCAAGAAAGGCAGCACTGACTTCATCGAAGACACCGAAGAAAACGCCCTGAACGGCAAATACCCGCTGTCGCGCTTCCTCTACGTGTACGTCAACAAAGCCCCGAACAAGCCTCTGGCCCCGCTGGAAGCTGAGTTCGTGAAGCTGGTTCTGTCCAAACAGGGCCAGGAAGTTGTAGTCAAAGACGGCTACATCCCACTGCCAGCCAAAGTGGCCGCCAAGGCCCTGGCTGACCTGGGTCTGAAAGAAGGTAACTAAGCCTGTAATACCTGGTGTAGACGCATGCTTTTCGGTGGGAGCGGGCTTGCCCGCGATGCTGGCGACGCGGTTTAGAGTTGAAACCGTATTGACGCCATCGCGGGCATATCCACCCCCAGACTACCCGTCTACACCCCTAATTTTTTAGTCCGCTGCCAGCTCTGCTACGCGGCGGATTTCTTGCGTCACTGCATTGTCATCTTTCTGTCATACAGGATCGCTAGGGTGTGCGCATGAATGATCTGGCCAATTCCACCATGACGACGACTTCTCCCCCCAAGCGCATTGACTTCAATACGCCTGAGTTGCAACGCAAGCGCCGCATTCGCGCGCTCAAAGATCGCCTGACCCGTTGGTACGTGTTGATCGGCGGCCTCGCCGTCCTTGGTGCCATCACCCTGATTTTCTTCTTCCTTGCCTACGTCGTCGCGCCCTTGTTCCAAGGTGCCTCGCTGACCAAGGAAGACGCGCTGACGCCCGCCTGGATCCAGGACGCCGGCAAGCCGTTGATGATCTCCCTCGAAGAGCAGAACCAGGTCGCCATGCGGGTTTCCGACAAGGGCCAGGCGCTGTTCTTTAATGTGGAGACCGGCGCCGAACTCAAGCGTGTCGACTTGCCGCTGCCGGCAGGCGCCAGTGTTGCGTCCATCGGTGAAGACCAACCAGGCAGCCCGCTGGTGATCCTCGGTCTCTCCAACGGGCAGTCCCTGGTGTTCCGCCACACCTATAAGGTGTCTTACCCGGACGGCAAAAAAACCATTACGCCGGCAATTGAATACCCTTACGGCGAAGCGCCGATCGTGCTGGATGATGCCGGCCGCCCGCTGGAACACGTCGCCCTCAACGCCACTGACTCCTCGCTGGTGGTGGCAGGCTCCGCCGGTTCGCACCTGAACGTGCTGGCCCTGAGCCGCGAAGAAAACATGATGACTGGCGAAGTCACCAGCGAGCAGAAGCGCATCGAGCTGCCGCAAATGACTGAGCCGGTGAAGGCGATCTTCATCGACCCACGCCAGCAGTGGCTGTATGTGATCAACGGTCGCGCCCTCGCCGATGTATTCAGCCTGCGCGACAAGAGCCTCAACGGTCGCTACAAACTGCTCGAAGACGGCAATGCCGAAATCACCGCCAGCACTCAACTGGTGGGCGGTATCTCGCTGATCGTCGGTAACTCCAAGGGCGGCCTGGCCCAATGGTTCATGGCCCGCGACCCGGATGGCGAGCAGCACCTGAAACAGATCCGCACCTTCCAGATGGGCACCACGCCGATCGTGGAAATCACCGCTGAAGAACGTCGTAAAGGCTTCACCGCCCTCGACGCGTCCGGCAAGTTCGGCGTGTTCCACAGCACCGCCCACCGCACGCTGTTGGTGGACCCGGTGGTCGACGGCCAAGGTGTGTTCGGCCTGTCGCCACGCGCCAACCGCGTGATCGTCGAAGCCGGCGGCAAGCTGCAACCGCTGCTGTTGGACAACCCGCACCCGGAAGTGTCCTGGAGCGCGTTGTGGAGCAAGGTCTGGTACGAAAACTACGACGAGCCTAAGTACGTCTGGCAATCGACCGCCGCCAACACCGACTTCGAACCCAAGATGAGCCTGGCACCGCTGACCTTCGGTACATTGAAGGCCGCGTTCTACGCCATGCTGCTGGCCGCACCCCTGGCCGTTGCCGCCGCGATCTACACCGCGTACTTCATGGCCCCGAGCCTGCGCCGCAAGGTCAAGCCGGTGATCGAACTGATGGAAGCGATGCCGACGGTGATCCTCGGCTTCTTCGCCGGCCTGTTCCTGGCGCCGTATGTCGAAGGGCATCTGCCGGGGATTTTCAGCCTGCTGATGCTGTTGCCGATTGGCATCCTGGTGGCCGGTTTTGTCTTCAGCCGCTTACCTGAGTCGATCCGCCTGCGCGTTCCCGATGGCTGGGAAAGCGCAATCCTGATCCCGGTGATCCTGTTTGTGGGCTGGCTCTCGCTGTACATGAGCCCATACCTGGAAACCTGGTTCTTCGGCGGCGACATGCGCATGTGGATCTCCCACGACCTGGGCATCACCTACGACCAGCGCAACGCCCTGGTAGTCGGCCTGGCCATGGGCTTTGCGGTGATCCCGAACATCTACTCCATCGCCGAAGACGCCGTGTTCAGCGTGCCGCGCGGCCTGACTCTGGGCTCGTTGGCCCTGGGCGCCACGCCATGGCAGACCATGACCCGCGTTGTCATCCTGACCGCCAGCCCGGGGATTTTCTCGGCGCTGATGATCGGCATGGGCCGCGCAGTGGGTGAAACCATGATCGTGCTGATGGCCACCGGTAACACACCGGTGATGGAGATGAACCTGTTCGAGGGCCTGCGCACATTGGCGGCCAACGTCGCGGTGGAAATGCCTGAGTCGGAAGTCGGTGGTAGCCATTACCGCGTGCTGTTCCTCTCGGCGCTGGTGCTGCTGTTGTTCACCTTCATCATGAACACCCTCGCCGAGCTGATTCGTCAGCGTCTGCGCAAGAAATACTCGTCGCTTTAAGAAAGGTAGAAGTCTGTGAAACAGAACTCCCTGAATGGATGGTTCAAGAGCGGCGCCCCAGGCGTCTGGATCAGCGGTGGCGCGGTGTCCATCGCGGTCATCATGACCATTGGTTTGCTGGCCGTGATTGCGGTGCGTGGCTTGGGCCACTTCTGGCCGGCTGACCTGATCCAGGCCAACTACAACGTGCCGGGCCAGGAAAACCATATCGTCATCGGCGAAGTGGTGCAGAAGGAAGAAGTACCGCGCGAGCGCCTGAAAAGCGCTGGCCTGCCGGTGCCCGACCAAGGCCCGGAATTCATGACACGCGAGCTGATCAAGGTCGGTAACCGCGACCTGAACGGCAATGACTTCACCTGGATTGTTGGCGAATGGCTCAAGGACCAGACCAAGCCTGCGAACCTGATGGCGATCGAGCGACGTGAGTGGGGCAACTTCTACGGCACCCTGGTCAACGTCAAGCAGGACGGCAAGGTCATCGCCGAAGGCGAGGCCGCGTGGCCAGAGCTGCAAGCCCGTGTCGACCGTGTGAACAAGTTGGCTGCTGAGCTCAAGAGCTTAGAAAAAACCGACATCGGCGCGATCAACGCCGGGCTGGAACGCATCCGCCTGCACGGCCGCAAGCTGGAGCTGGAAGGCAAGCTCGATGCCACCGCTCAAGCGGATATGGACAGCGGCCGCGCCGAATTGAACGCCCGTTACCAGGACATCGAAGCGCGCCTGGCCGATTTGCACGCCCAGTTCAACCGTGACGCCCTGACGGCTCGCGATGGCAATGGCAAAGAAGTCGAAATTGGCATCGGCAAAGTGGTGCACGCCTACCAGCCGAACGCCATGGGCACGATGACCAAGATCGGCTTCTACTTCAGCAAGGTCTGGGAATTCCTCAGCGACGACCCACGTGAAGCCAACACCGAAGGCGGGATCTTCCCGGCGATTTTCGGCACCGTGATGATGACCCTGATCATGGCGATGATCGTGACCCCGTTCGGCGTGCTGGCGGCCGTGTACCTGCGTGAGTACGCCAAGCAGAACACCCTGACCCGGATTATCCGCATCGCGGTGAACAACCTAGCGGGCGTACCGGCCATTGTTTACGGTGTGTTCGGCTTGGGCTTCTTCGTGTATGTACTGGGTGGCTCGGTTGACCGTCTGTTCTTCGCCGAAGCCCTGCCGGCACCGACCTTCGGTACGCCGGGCCTGCTGTGGGCCTCGCTGACCCTGGCGCTGCTGGCGGTGCCGGTGGTGATTGTGGCGACTGAAGAAGGGTTGGCGCGAATTCCTCGCACCGTGCGTGAAGGCTCGCTGGCGCTCGGCGCGACCAAGGCGGAAACGCTGTGGAAGATCGTGCTGCCGATGGCCAGCCCGGCGATGATGACCGGCATGATCCTCGCCGTGGCCCGCGCCGCCGGTGAAGTGGCGCCGCTGATGCTGGTAGGTGTAGTGAAACTGGCGCCGTCGCTGCCGTTGGATGGCAACTACCCGTACCTGCACCTGGACCAGAAGATCATGCACTTGGGCTTCCATATTTATGACGTCGGCTTCCAGAGCCCCAACGTCGAAGCCGCACGACCGCTGGTGTACGCCACCGCCTTGCTGTTGGTGCTGGTGATTGCCACGCTCAACTTGTCGGCGGTGTGGATCCGTAACCACCTGCGCGAAAAATACAAAGCGCTGGACAGCTAAAGCTATTAGCCACAAGCGGCAAGCTACAAGCCGCTTTTGCTCAAATCTTGCAGCTTGCAGCTAGAAGCTGGCAGCTACGAACGGAGTGAGACCATGCAACACGAAACCCACACCCACGGCATCAACATGTCGGCCCTGGGTCGCGACAAGCAGAGCCTGAGCCTGGCCCAGGAAACCGTGGCCATCGAAGTGCCAGGCCTGAGCCTGTACTACGGTGAAAAGCAGGCGCTGTTCGACGTCAGCATGAACATCCCGAAACAGCGCGTGACCGCCTTCATTGGTCCGTCCGGCTGCGGTAAGTCGACGCTGCTGCGTACCTTCAACCGCATGAACGACCTTGTCGACGGTTGCCGCGTAGAAGGCGCGATCAACCTCTACGGCACCAACATCTATCGCAAAGGCGAAGACGTGGCCGAGCTGCGTCGTCGCGTGGGCATGGTGTTCCAGAAGCCCAACCCGTTCCCCAAGACCATCTACGAAAACGTGGTGTACGGCCTGCGCATCCAGGGCATCAACAAAAAACGCATCCTCGACGAAGCGGTTGAGTGGGCCTTGAAAGGCGCCGCACTGTGGGACGAGGTCAAAGACCGCCTGCATGAATCGGCACTCGGCCTGTCCGGCGGCCAGCAGCAACGTCTGGTGATCGCCCGTACCATCGCCGTGGAGCCCGAAGTACTGCTGCTCGACGAACCGTGCTCGGCACTCGACCCGATCTCGACGTTGAAAGTCGAAGAGCTGATCTACGAGCTCAAGTCCAAGTTCACCATCGTCATCGTGACCCACAACATGCAACAGGCGGCGCGGGTTTCCGACTACACCGCGTTCATGTACATGGGCAAACTGGTGGAGTTCGGCGACACCGATACCCTGTTCACCAATCCGGCGAAGAAGCAGACCGAAGACTACATTACCGGTCGTTATGGCTAGTTGAAGCAGCTGCGAGCCGCACGCTTCAAGCGGCAAGTAAAAGCAGTTCAATGCAACGACACATATCAACTTGCGGCTTGTAGCTTGCGGCATACAGCTTTTGTGGAGCAAAACCATGATTTCGAAGGAAGGCTTAACCCATCACATCTCCGCGCAGTTCAACGCCGAGCTTGAGGAAGTGCGCAGCCACCTCCTGGCGATGGGCGGGCTGGTGGAGAAGCAAGTCAACGACGCCGTCACTGCGCTGATCGAGGCCGACTCGGGCCTGGCCCAGCAAGTGCGTGAAATCGACGACCAGATCAACCAGATGGAACGCAACATCGACGAAGAATGCCTGCGCATTCTGGCGCGTCGTCAGCCGGCGGCGTCCGACCTGCGTTTGATCATCAGCATCTCCAAGTCGGTGATCGACCTGGAGCGCATCGGTGACGAAGCCACCAAAATCGCGCGCCGCGCCATCCAACTGTGCGAAGAAGGCGAAGCGCCGCGTGGTTACGTGGAAGTGCGCCACATCGGCGACCAGGTGCGCAACATGGTGCGCGATGCACTCGACGCGTTTGCCCGGTTCGACGCCGAACTGGCGTTGTCGGTGGCTCAGTACGACAAGACCATCGACCGCGAATACAAGACCGCACTACGCGAGCTGGCCACCTACATGATGGAAGACCCGCGCTCTATCTCGAGGGTCTTGAACATTATCTGGGTACTGCGTTCACTGGAGCGTATCGGCGACCACGCGCGCAATATCTCGGAACTGGTGATCTACCTGGTGCGCGGCACCGACGTACGGCACATGGGCCTCAAGCGCATGAAGGCCGAAGTTGAAGGCACGGCTGATCAAATTCCTAATGTTCCGGGCAAATCTGACGATAAGTAAGTTGCCCGAGAAATTAACGCCCGGCCTTTGGTCGGGCGTTTTTGTTTGTGGCATCTGAATTTTTTGCGCAGTGGGCGCGATAAAGTCCCTCTGTGACCAGCGAGTTTTGGCAAAATGCCACCTGTCAGGCGTTCTGCGTGCCGAAGTTTTTATAGGATGAAGGGTCGATGAGTAAAGTCAGTGTGTTGGTGGTGGATGACGCCTCGTTTATCCGCGACCTGGTGAAGAAGTGCCTGCGCAACTACTTCCCGGGGATCAAGATTGAAGACGCGGTGAACGGCAAAAAGGCGCAAACCATCCTGATGCGCGAGACCTTCGATCTGGTGCTGTGCGACTGGGAAATGCCCGAGATGTCCGGCCTTGAACTGCTGACCTGGTGCCGTGAGCAGCCTCATCTCAAAGCCATGCCGTTCGTGATGGTGACCAGCCGTGGCGACAAGGAAAACGTGGTCCAGGCGATTCAGGCCGGGGTTTCCGGCTACGTCAGCAAGCCGTTCACCAACGAACAGTTGCTTAACAAGGTCAAACAGGCGCTGCACAAGATCGGCCGCCTCGACGCGCTGATCGCCAGTGCGCCGACCAAGATGAACTCGGCCTTCGGCAATGACTCCCTCAGCGCCCTGACCGGCGGCAAGCCTGAAGCGGTCAAGCCGGCACCGGTAGCGGCGGCGCCAAGCAAAGGCATGCTCAACAGCCCGTCCGTGCAAGCGGCTCCAACCGCCCCGCCGGCTGGCGGTCGTGGCCAGGGCCAGTTGCGCCTGCCCAGCGGCACCCAGCAATGCGTGATCAAGGCGCTGAGCATCAAGGAAGCGCTGCTGGTGGTGCGTCGCGGTGAAGTCCTGCCTCAGGTACTGGAAAGTGCAGTATTGGACCTTGAGCAAGGCGACAACGCCGAAGTCGCACGCCTCAACGGCTACCTGCACGCCATTGTCGCCTACGAGCCCAAGCCCGACAGCGACTGGCTGCAATTGACCTTCCGGTTCATCGACCAGGACGCACAGAAGCTCGATTACATCTCCCGCCTGATCGCCCGTGGCACGGCGCAGAAGCACTTTGTGCCGGGTGCGTGATCACCTCAATTGCGGGAATCGACCGACCGTCTGATTCCCGTTAGCTGGATTGATTTATATCTGTTTCGATAGAGCCTCTCGATAACGCATCAATGTTAACGAGTCTTTGCTATGCCTTGAAACAAAGCGCCACTTTTCAGTTGGACCTTTTGCAGCAGGGCGAACAGCCTTTTGATTGCAAGCCGATGAAAACCATTGGGAGGGGCGTCAGTGATATTCGGATCACTGAGGACTCAGGAGCGTTTCGAGTGTTCTATGTGGTCAATCGGCCGCAAGCGGTCTATGTGCTGCACGCGCTGCGCAAGACCACACAGAAAACCGAAGGGCGGGATATAGAACGGGCTCGTGCCAGATTGCAGGACATAGGTTAAGCCCATGACAGACTCAAAAATCTACACCGAACGTTTCAGCTGCGTCTGGGATACTCCTGAGCAAGCCGCCAATATGCGCCTGCGCTCAAAATTACGGGTGGAACTGTGCAACACCATCCGTCGCTGGGAGTTCTCTCAGGAGGATGCGGCGCAAAGGCTCGGTATTAGCCCGCCTGACGCTCACTTAGAGTTGTCATGATCCCTTGCAAGCCTGCGGTTCAGTCATCCCGGAAGGTTCAGGCCATGCTTTTGCGCTTAATGCTGTTTTGCGGGCTGGCCTCGGTCGCCACCTCGACCCTGGCCATGACCTTCTACAAATCCACCGATGCTCATGGGGTGGTGGTTTTCAGTGACCGGCAAACCCCGGGCGCCCAGGCGTTTGTGATCCAGGAACGCAGGGTCGATCGGGTGCGGCGGCCAGTGCTGGATGTGCCAAAATCGAGTTATCCCCAGCAAGCCTATCGCTATCCTTTGCCCTGGCGCGGAGGCCCGTTTCGCTTGACCCAAGGCCCCAACGGCAGCTTCAGCCACACCGACGCCAAGAGCCGCTTCGCCATGGACATCGCCATGCCCGAAGGCACGCCGATCATTGCGGCGCGTAGCGGGATGGTGGTGAAGATCGAGAATAGCCAGGCAGGACGCGGCGGTGACGCGTCAGGGAATTTCGTGCGGGTGCGCCACGATGACGGCAGTGAGGGCGTGTACCTGCATCTCAAGCGAGGTTCGGTGAGTGTCACGCCAGGGCAGCGTGTCGCGGTGGGCAGCTCGCTGGCGTTGTCGGGCAATACCGGCAACAGCAGCGGGCCGCATCTGCATTTTGTGGTGCAGCGCAGTACCGAGGCCGGGCTGGTATCGATCCCTTACGAGTTCAACCAGCCGGTTGGCACATTGCCCAACTTTGCGTTGGGCAATTGAGGGTCAATCCAGCAACAGCACTTTGGCCAACACGATCTTCGGGCCTTTCATCTTCTTGATGATGATCCGTAAGCCTTCAACTTCCAGCACTTCTTCCTCTTCAGGCACCCGCTTCAGGGTGTCGTAGATCAGCCCGGCCAGGGTTTCGGCTTCGATGTGGTCCAGGTCGACGCCCAGCAGGCGTTCCACTTTGAACAGCGGCGTGTCGCCACGCACCAGCAGTTTGCCCGGCTGGTAGGCGAGGATGCCGCGCTCAGCCTTGCGGTGTTCGTCCTGGATATCGCCGACCAACACTTCCAGCACGTCTTCCATGGTCAGGTAGCCGATGATCTTGCCGTCAGCTTCCTCCACCAGGGCAAAGTGCGCGCCGCCTTTGCGGAACTGCTCCAGCAGCTGCGACAACGGCATATGCCGCGATACGCGTTCCAGCGGGCGGGTCAGCTCGGCCAGGTTGAACGACTCGGGGATGTGGTCCAGCGCCGCCAGTTCCAGCAGCAAATCCTTGATGTGCAGCAGGCCGACAAACTCGTTACGCACGGCGTCATACACCGGGTAACGGCTGAATTTGTGGCGGCGGAACAGCGCCAGGATTTCTTTGAGCGGGGCGTTGAAGTCCAGGGTGACCAGGTCTTCGCGGGAGTTGGCCCAGTCCACCACTTCCAGCTCGCCCATTTCCACGGCGGAGGCGAGTACACGCATGCCTTGGTCGCTCGGGTCCTGGCCACGGCTGGAGTGCAGGATCAGCTTGAGTTCTTCGCGGCTGTAATGGTGCTCATGGTGCGGGCCAGGTTCGCCTTGGCCGGCGATACGCAAGATGGCGTTGGCACTGGCGTTGAGCAGGTAGATCGCCGGGTACATCGCCCAGTAGAACAGGTACAGCGGCACCGCGGTCCACAGCGACAGCAGCTCGGGTTTGCGGATGGCCCAGGATTTAGGCGCCAACTCACCGACCACGATGTGCAGGTAGGAAATCACGAAGAAGGCGGCAAAAAACGACACGCCCTTGATCACTTCCGGCGACTCGACGCCTACGGCGCCCAGCATCGGCTCGAGGATGTGCGCAAAAGCCGGCTCACCGACCCAACCCAGGCCCAGGGAGGCGAGGGTGATACCCAGCTGGCAGGCTGACAGGTAAGCGTCGAGCTGGCTGTGCACGGTGCGCAGGATCTGCCCGCGCCAGCCGTTCTTGTGGGCGATGGCTTCGACCCGGGTGGCGCGCAGTTTGACCATAGCGAATTCCGCCGCAACGAAGAAACCGTTGAGCAGTACCAGGATCAGTGCAAAAAGAATCATGCCGAAGTCGGCGAAGAGTGTAGCGAGGGTGATGCCAGGGGAAGGGTCCATGATGGGGTTTTGCAGGTTCCGTGTGTTCAATAAGGGTGACAGACAGGCCTGAAAGGCAGGCGCAAGTCGGCCAATGTAGCGGCTGATGGGGCGCTTGCCTAGTGCCCGCTGCCGGGCGGGACCTGCAATGCATTCCTGGAAACGATACAAATCCAATGTGGGAGCAGGCTTGCCTGCGATAGCGGACTGTCAGTCGGCGTATTTTCAGCTGACCCACCGCCATCGTAGGCAAGCCAGCTCCCACACTTAGTCCAGTGTCGTTCTCAGGCTATTCATCTGTGCCGATCACCCGCGAACGCGTCACCTGCGCGGGTGGGAAGTGGCAGGTAAACGTGCTGCCCTGCCCCAGCACGCTGCTGATTTCCAGGCGCGCGCGGTGGCGCAGCAGCACGTGTTTGACGATGGCCAGGCCGAGCCCGGTGCCGCCGGTGTTGGAGTTGCGGCTGGAATCGACGCGGTAGAAGCGCTCGGTCAGGCGCGGCAGGTGCTTGGCGTCGATGCCGATGCCGGAGTCCTGCACGCTCAGGTGTGCGCCGTGCTGGTCGGCCCACCAACGGATGCGGATATTGCCCTTGTCCTGGGTGTACTTCACGGCGTTGAACACCAGGTTAGAAAACGCGCTGCGCAACTCGCCCTCGCTGCCTTTGAGCAGCACCAGCGGGTCGGCTTCCAGGGTGATCTGCTGCCCGCGCTCGCCGGAAAGCGCCTGGGCGTCGTTCTTGATGGTCTGCAACAGGCTTTGCACCGCTACCGGATGGTTGTCTGACGGGTAATCGGTGGCCTCAAGCTTGGCCAGCAACAGCAGGTCGTTGAGCAGGGTTTGCATGCGCGAGCCTTGCTGCTGCATCTGCTGCAGGGCACGGCTCCAGCGCGGGTTGATCTCCTCGACGTTGTCCAGCAGCGTCTCCAGATAGCCGCAGATTACCGTCAACGGCGTGCGCAGCTCGTGGGAGACGTTGGCGACGAAGTCTTTGCGCATCTGTTCCAACTGGTGGATGCGCGTCACGTCGCGCACCAGCATCAGGTGCTCATTGTTGCCGTAGCGAGTCAGGTACAGCTGGATGCGCACGCGGTCGTTGGTGGGCGAGGGGATTTCCAGGGCTTCTTCGTAGTTCTCCTGTTCGAAGTACTCCTTGAAGCGCGGGTGACGCACCAGGTTGGTCACCGGCTGGCCGCTGTCCTGGGGCGTCTTAAGGCCCAGCAGGGTTTCGGCCGCGCGGTTCCACCATTCCAGGTTGCCGTCGCTGTCGAGCATGATCACCGCGTCTTTGAGCGCGGCGGTGGATTCCTGCACCCGGTCGATCACCGCCTGCAGGCGCCCACGCACGCGTTGGTCGCGGCGTTGCAGGTGGTAGATGCTGTCGAACACCTCGCCCCACAGGCCGTAGCCGTCGGGAGGTGCTTCTTCGGGTTTGTGCTGGCGCAGCCATTCATGCAGACGCAGCAGCTGTTTGAGGGTCCAGCCCAGGTACAGGCCGATACCCACAGCCAGGCTCCAGCCGTAATAGCCGCTGACCAGGCCTACCACCAGGCAGCCGGTGATCAACAGCAGCATGTGGCGGATCAGGGTGCCATGCCAGTTCTGGTTCACTTAAACGTGCGTCCTTGTCAGCTGTTAAGGAAAGGGAGGGCTGGCTCAGCCTTTGGTGGAAAAGCGGTAGCCGGTGCCGCGCACGGTTTGTACCAGATTCTCGTAGGCATCGCCCAAGGCTTTGCGCAGGCGGCGGATATGCACATCCACGGTGCGCTCTTCCACATACACGTTGCCGCCCCACACTTGGTCCAACAGTTGGCCACGGGTGTAGGCGCGTTCCTGGTGAGTCATAAAAAACTGCAGCAGGCGGTATTCGGTCGGGCCCATCTCGGCCGGTTTGCCGTCGATGGTCACACGGTGGCTGATCGGGTCCAGAATCAGGCCGTCGACTTCGATCGGCGCTTCGCCATCAGTCGGTCCGGCACGGCGCAGTACGGCTTTGAGGCGCGCGACCAGTTCCCGTGGGGAAAAAGGCTTGGTGATGTAGTCATCAGCGCCGACTTCCAGGCCCTGGATCTTGTTGTCCTCTTCGCCCTTGGCGGTGAGCATGATGATCGGGATGTCCCCAGTCAGCTCGTCACGCTTGAGGCGCCGGGCCAGCTCGATGCCAGAGGTGCCGGGCAGCATCCAGTCCAGCAGGATCAGGTCCGGCTTGCGGTCGACGATAATGGCATGGGCCTGCTGGGAGTTCTCCGCCTCCAGGCAGTCGTAGCCGGCCATTTCCAACGCAACGGCGATCATCTCGCGGATGGGCGCTTCGTCGTCAACAATCAGAATGCTCCTGCCAACCATGCTCAAAATCCTCTTGTCATTTAACTGTCTTGCGCCGCATTAGATAACGGAATTATTGCAGTCGTGTGACAGTAATTTAGTCGCTTGGGCAATTATTGGCACTCTGGACTACCCTTTGGGTCCGAATCCTGACAACCACAAAAGGAAGGTTCCGATGACTCAAAGTACTTTCTCCTGGAAAGCCCTGCTGGTAACGGCCGCGTTGACGCTGCCGACACTGGTATTTGCGGCTGAGCCAGGGATGACCAAAGACGGGATGTTGGTGGACCACAATGGCATGACGCTCTACACCTTTGCCAAGGACGCCGATGGCAAATCTATGTGCAACGACAAGTGCGCCACCAACTGGCCGCCGCTGATGGCTGAATCCACCGACACTCCCATGGGCAAGTGGACCGTGATTACCCGTGACGATGAAAAGAGCCAGTGGGCCTACAGCGGCAAGCCGCTCTACACCTTCGTTATGGACAAGAAGGCCGGTGACATGACCGGCGACGGCAAAATGGACGGAGCCTGGAAGGTCGCCAAGCCCTGATCGCTTAGCGGCTAGCGAGCTTATCGTTGCAAGCGGGCAAGCCCTAATGCCGTTCAGTTAAGCGCAGACCCCCTGTGGGAGCGGGCTTGCTCGCGAAAGCGCTGGGTCAGTCAACATCAATGTTTGCTGGGCCGACGTCTTCGCGAGCAAGCCCGCTCGCCACAGGATCAACGAAACCCATAATCCGCCACAATCCCTACAAAAATCGCCAACCCCGCCCAGTGGTTATGCAAAAACGCCTTGAAGCATTTCATGCGGTCCTTGTCCCGTGTGTACCAGAACTCCCAGGCAAAACAGCCTGCCGCCGCCAGCAACCCGAGGTGGAACCAGCCGCCGAGCTCGAACCGCATGCCTGCCAGCAACAGGCAGACCAGCGATAAACCTTGCAGGGTAAGAATGATCACGCGGTCGGCATCGCCGAACAGGATCGCCGTGGACTTCACGCCGATCTTCAGGTCATCGTCGCGGTCCGTCATCGCGTAATAAGTGTCATAGCCCACCGTCCACAACAAATTGGCGATGTACAGCAGCCATGCCGTGGCAGGCAGGTGGCCGGTCTCGGCGGTGAACGCCATCGGCATGCCCCACGAAAACGCCGCGCCCAGCACCACTTGTGGGTAATAGGTGTAGCGCTTCATGAACGGGTAGCTCGCCGCCAGCGCCAGGCCGCCCAACGACAGCAGGATGGTCGTGGCGTTGGTCAGCAGCACCAGCAGGAAGCTGATGCCCATCAGCACCGCAAAAAACACCAGCGCTTCTTTGGAACTGATCTTGCCGCTGACCAGCGGGCGTTGCTCGGTGCGCTTCACATGGCCGTCGACCTTGCGGTCAGCCCAGTCATTGATCACACAGCCGCCGGCGCGGGTCAGCACCACGCCCAGGACGAAAATCACGATGTTGATAAGAGAAGGCGAGCCTTTACCGGCGATCCACAGCGCCCACAGTGTTGGCCACAGCAGCAGGTAGATGCCGATGGGCTTGTCCATGCGGGTCAACTGAATGAAATCCCAGGCCCTGGGGTTCAGGTGGTTCAGGGACTTGAGCAGACGTTGATACATCAGCAGTTCTCCGGATGGTCATGCAGTGCATGCCAAAAGCTCGGCAGGAAGATTTCCGCCACCAGCACGCTCAGCGGCCCGCGATCAAAGCGCGAGCGGCGCCCCCACAGGCCGTCGGCCTGGTCCGCGGGCGGCAGCCATTGCCTTGGGTAGTGGCACACCTCGATGGCCTGGCGGGTGAAGGCGTGGTCGCAGAACAGCAACTCGCCCAGCGAACGGCTGCCCAGCTCGTCCATGTGCAAGCCGTCGCCCTGCAAGGCACTGCGTGCCGCCACGCTGCGGGCGAACACCCACGGCTGGCCGTGCCCGCGCAAATACACCTCGCGCACCCATCCGATGCTAGCAGGGGCCAAGCCCAGCGCTGCGCATTCATCCTCGCGCAACGGCTGCCAGCCTTCGAACAACGGCGTCACGCTGAAACCGTCGTTGGACAGCCACGTGAGCCGGCGTGTCAGCGAGCCTTCGTCGAACAGCCAATTGAGTGCCAAGGGCGCGGGCAATGGGCTCAGAAGGCTCTGGGTCAGCCATTGGCAAGCATCGGGCGGGGCGATTGAGTGCGGCACGGTGAGTCAGTATTGGCAGCAAAAGAGGCGGCGAGCTTACCATGGCGTCCTGAGCTTTTGCCGTGCTGAACCGGCCGTTTGCGCCGAACATGCTTGCATCTGCCGGCCCCGATCAGTACAAAACGCCCTGAGCCGCACGGCAACGTTGGTCTATCGACCGTCGGCCAAGATGCCTGGACCCTGAGGAAGTAAGTAATGAAGAAGTGGCAATGTGTAGTGTGCGGCCTGATCTACGACGAAAAAGACGGCTGGCCGGATGACGGTATCGCTCCGGGCACCCTGTGGCAGGACGTCCCGGAAGACTGGCTGTGCCCGGACTGCGGCGTGGGCAAAATGGATTTCGAAATGATCGAAATCGGTTAATCATCGATTTAAGAAACGTACTACAAGGAGAAAGGAATGAACGCACCTGTCGTGATCATCGGCACAGGGTTGGCCGGTTACAACGTGGCCCGGGAGTTTCGCAAGCTCGACAGCGAGACCCCGTTGCTGCTGATCACCGCGGATGACGGGCGCTCCTACTCCAAGCCCATGCTCTCCACCGGCTTTGGCAAGAACAAGGAAGCCGATGGCTTGAGCATGGCTGAACCGGGCGCCATGGCCGAGCAACTCAAGGCCGAGGTGCGCACCCACACGCGCATCAGCGGCATCGACCCGGGCCACAAACGCCTGTGGATCGGCGAGGAAGCCGTGGCCTACCGCGACCTGATCCTGGCCTGGGGCGCAGAAACCGTGCGTGTCCCGGTCGAAGGCGACGCGGCTGAGCTGATTTTCCCGATCAACGACCTCGAAGACTACGCGCGCTTTCGTGCCGCCGCCGCCGGCAAACGCCGTGTGCTGCTGCTCGGCGCCGGTCTTATCGGCTGTGAATTCGCCAACGACCTGATCCTCGGTGGCTATGAAATCGACTTGGTGGCCCCGTGCGAGCAAGTCATGCCGACCCTGCTGCACCCGGCAGCGGCCGCAGCCGTGCAAGCCGGGCTGGAAGGCCTCGGCGCGCGTTTCCACCTAGGCCCGGTGCTCAACCGCCTGCAGCGCACGGCTGATGGCCTGGAAGCGCACCTGTCGGACGGTGAAGTGATCCACTGCGACCTGGTCGTCTCGGCCATCGGCCTGCGCCCGCGCGTGGACCTCGCCGCCGCCGCCGGCCTGCAGATCAACCGTGGGATCATGGTGGACCGTCACCTCAAGACCTCCCACGCCAACATCTACGCCCTCGGCGACTGCGCCGAGGTCGATGGCCTGAACCTGCTGTACGTGATGCCGCTGATGAGCTGCGCCCGTGCCCTGGCCCAAACCCTGGCAGGCAACGCCACGGCGGTGAGCTACGGACCGATGCCGATCACCGTGAAAACCCCGATCTGCCCACTGGTGGTTTCCCCGCCGCCACGCGGCACCGAAGGCGTGTGGAGCGTCGAAGGGCAGGGCGCCGACATCAAGGCCTTGTGCCGCGACGCCAGCGGCCGCCTGCTCGGCTACGCGCTGACCGGCAGCGCCGTGATGGAAAAACTGGCTTTGAACAAAGAACTTCCGCCGTTACTGGCGTAAATACCGGTCGTTCTGTCGGAATCAGCACGTTCTTACCCGTAGAAAGGTCGCCTCGAGACTGGCGGAGCGTGCGAGGGCATGCCATCCTCACTCCCGTCTGCCGCAGAGTAGAGCCTGCGGCGCCTTGGGCGCTGCTCCATAAGAGAGCAGCACGGACATAACAACAAAAAACCGTCAAAGAGGCTTCACTTATGCGTAAACCAGAACTCGCAGCCGCCATCGCTGAAAAAGCAGACCTCACCAAAGAACAGGCCAACCGCGTCCTCAACGCCGTTCTCGAAGAAATCACCGGCGCCCTGCACCGCAAGGACAGCGTCACCCTGGTGGGCTTCGGCACCTTCCTGCAACGCCACCGTGGCGCCCGCACCGGCAAAAACCCGCAGACCGGTGAGCCGGTGAAGATCAAGGCGAGCAACACCGTTGCGTTTAAGCCGGGCAAGTCGCTTAAAGACAGCGTCAACCCGTAAGAGCGGTACCGTCTGAAGGGAGGCGGGATGGGGAAAAAATGGGCACGCCGACTGGGTCGGGTGCCCATTTTTTGTTAGAGACGCTTTGGATGAGAAGGCCGGGTGGGTCTCATCCTTTTGGCATGATCTTAGTTGATCAGAAAATCATGGTGGCTGGTCACCGTGACAGGTCGGCCTTTTAATAGGTCGTTAACAATGGCGTGTTGTGCGTCAAACTCTTGTTTTAACGTGGGGTTCCACACCGTTTCATCTTCCGTTTGCGCATAGTGGTCGATCAGATTGATCACAACTTCCAGCGCATACGCGAGACTCTCGATATCGTCTGCACTGTTAAGGGCAGCGTTGAAGGCTGCCAGTGCATAGGACTCGTAAGCTTCTAACTCCTCGTGACTAGCCGAATACTCGTCCATGCTGTCCAACAACTGTTGAAGTTTTTGCTGGTAGGGAGAAATATCGCGTTGAAGGATATGTCCGACAATTTTATCTTTCGTATCGTCAATGCCTAACTTTTGTTGAATGACAGGCAGCGTATTTGGCAAGCTGAGTAGCCCATTGGTGCACCATGCAGATAAAAAAGTAACTTGCTCATCTGACAAAGTTTGAAGGGCGCCTAGGATAAAGGCTTGATAGTTGTCTATCTCGTCAACAATGTTGAACATGGTAAGCGTCCTGTAAGTTTTTAATCGAAAACGCCACCAGACGCTTCAACATGAGGCTGGCAGTTTGAACAGGAAGCGTTGGTTTGTTTACCACCCCAAGACACTCCCCATTTTTCGACCTTCGCACCTTCCGGCAGGTTTCTGATGATAACCCGTTCTGCGTGGTTTTCTAGTTTCGCTTGAGCGGGGTCTGCGTGGCCACTGCGCACTTTGGTGCCTGACAATATGTTTTCAGGAGGTATGCCCATTTCTGCGGCGAGTTTTCTCTGTGCTGGAGACAATGTGCCCGCGCTGCCGGCTACGTAGTGTGTGGTTTTTCCGTTGATAGTGACCTCGGCAATGGCTACCGTGGAATTGCGTTTGGCAAAGGGATCCCTCGCCAAATCATGTATCTTGCGCGCTTTGGCACTCAGGGAGCAGCTCAAACCCAGCGGGTCGATCCAACCCAGCGGATTGGGCGCGTACTGGTAGAGGTTGAGTCCGCCCGCCAATCCGATTGGATCTCGCGTTGTAAACCGCCCCACATCGGGATCGTAAAATCGAAAAGTGTTGTAGTGCAGGCCGGTTTCCCTGTCGAGGTACTGGCCTTGAAATCTCAGGTTTTGCCTCTCAATGAAATAAGACTCCTGCACTTCTTGCGCGGTATTACCCCATACCTTGTAGCTGGCTTCCCAGACAGTGCTTCCGTTAACTTCGGTCAGCTGAAGGGGTAATCCATTTATGTCGTTATGGTAGTACCTGATTTTTTGCTGGTCACCTTCGCCGTCGATACGAGCCAGTGGTTCATAGCCGTTATTGGCGTACAGGTATAAACTTTTCTGGTTGTTAGATTGTTCTTGAAGTAATTTTAATCCGTCCCATAAAAAAGTAGTTTTACTCAGCTCGACGCCTTGGCGCAATTCGCTTTTTTCCTGGCGTCTTCCCAAGGGGTCGTAGTTCATGCGCACGACGGTTTCGCCCGTAATACTGTGATTTCGGACCTCAATCAACCGGTGTTCGGCGTCGTAACTAAACCGTTGTGTACCGCGCTGGCCGCTTCTTTTTTCTATTACCCGGCCCCACCCATCGTAACGGAAGCGTTTGTCCTGATAGGTGATCAATTTGTTGTGTACGACCAGGCCTGCGCCTTGTTGTGACCCATCCAGCAAGTTGGCTGCAGCGTCGTAGGCAAATATTTCTGCCTGCCCTTGGGTATCGCCTTGACTGGCAATGATTCGCCCAGTGGCGTCGTAATGCAGGAGTTGGTGACGCTGCCCTTTGGCGTGTTGATCCAGCTTTGCGACCAGATTGTTTGCGAGGTCGTATTCAACTTTGCTGTGTTCCGCGCTCAGCAACTGCGAAGGGTGTTCAGTGTATTTACGTTGGCGCGATCTCAGCCTGCCACTGCGGTCGTATCCCAGATACGTACTGATTTGTCCTTGGGTGCGCATGACTTCACGGTGCAGGCGGTCACGCTCAAAATCACTGATGGTGTGCCCGTCCACATTGATTTGATGCAGGTGGCCACTTCCGTACAGCAGGCGATTTATCCAGCGTCCATCAGGAAGTTGGGTTTGTATCAAATTGCCCAACTCATCGTAGTGATGATGCAAGCTTCCGGCCGGGCTGCTTTCTTCCAATAGCTGGCCGAGAGCGTCGTACGAAAAACTCAGTGCTTGCGAGTTGCCCTGACAGTCCGTGAAGGTCACGGCAATCAGCTGGTTGAATACGTCGTAGGTATATTCGGTTCGGCCGTCATCGGTGATTTTGGCAGTCAGGCGCCCGATCGCGTCCCGTTCCAATCGGTGAATGATGGGTTCAGTCGTTGTCTGCTGCACGATCGACAGACCCGCGCCGTAAAGTGCAGGAACAGATGCCACGCTTGCCAGATTGTCCAGCGCGTCGTACGTGTAATGCTTGGCGCTGCCGTCGAGATCTTGCTGTTTCTCAAGCCGGTCGCCGGCGTCCCAGGCAAACAAGTAGCGTTCGCCATTTTCGTTTGTCAGTGCCTTCAGTCTTCCATACGCATCGTAGCCAAACTCTACTGTGCGGCCATGCGCATCGGTGCGCTGGAATACTTGGCCGCGGCGATTACGCTGATAGTGCGTGGTGTTGCCGGCAGCGTTGGTGTAACTGACTAACTGACCGTTTGCATTTCTTTGAAAGTATTCCGTTCGGCCATCCGGCAACTGGCTACTCAGCATCCGGCCTCTAGCGTCAACGTTGAAGTGCGATCGTTCACCCAGGGCATCCGTAATCGTCTGCAAGAAACCACGATCGTCATAGCTGAAGCGTGTCGGATAGCCAGAGCAGTCAATGTACTCGATGAGTTGGCCAAAGAGATTCCAACGCATGCGCTTGCTCTTGCCAGCAGCATCAATGATTTCGACGATTTGGCCATGATCGTCATAGCGGTATTGAGTGCTATGGCCCAGAGGGTCCGTTTCGCGGATGCAATTGCCCCTTGGGTCGTACTGATAGTTCCAACTGTTTCCCGCAGCATCCACCTGAATCCGTGGCAGCGCCCAGTGCTCCAACCACAGGGTAGAGTCAATGCGCCCCAACGGGTCGTGCTCGCCCAGCAGGTTGCCTGACTCGTCATAACTGAACGCATATCGCCCGCCTAGCGGGTCGGTCGCACTGAGCAGTTGACGCTCGTCATTCCACTCAAAAAGCCAAGTTTGTCCTACGTTGTCGGTGTAAGAGATGATCTGGTACTGGGTATTCCACAGCCGCGTGCTGACGCGATGCAGGTTGTCGGTGATGCGCGTAATGCCAGCTTGCAGATCGTAGTCAAACAGGTACTCGTCACCTTCGTCTGTCCAGTGCCGCACAACGCGCCATTCAACCCCGTCTACCAGTGCCCACTCATAGAAACAGCGTAAGCCGGTAGGTAGCTGATGTTCGACCATCCGCCGGCCGCTGTCATAAGAGAAGCGTCGCTGAATCTGCTCAGTCGCATCACTGACAATCGTCAAATCGCCCGCTGTGTCAAAACTATAGCGAGCAAGCGTTTCTCTACGATGATCGGCGTGCACACGTTCGATGTGGCTGACGCGGCCGTGTTCGCGAGTCAGTTCAACCTGTATACGATCAAACGTATCTCGCAGCCGAAAAAGCAGGCCTTTCTCGTCATAGTCCAGATAAATACGGTTGCCGTTACGGTCGCCCAGCTGGCTCAAACGCAGCAGCGATGTGTTACCCGGGGTGATGTCGAACAGGCGATACAGACCCTCTTCACTCTCTATCAATACCTGCCCATTGCGGTGCCGCCGAACAGCCAAGCCTTCGCCTGCACTGAACATTGCGCTGCCCGGCAAAACCGAGCCCAGGTTGATGCGTCGGCCCTGTTCGTCTGTATAGACCAGCTCCTCGCCGCCGTCTGAATGGGGCAGGATCTCGATGCTTACTTCATAGGTAACGCTCCAGCCCGCGCCAAACATCCCATTACGACGCTTATCCCGGCTGTTGTAAAACCGCTGCCAATCGATCGGCAAAACACCCGGTAATACAAAGTCCAGCTCGGTAATACTCCCCAGCACCTTCGCGCCGGTGGCCGCATGCACCGGATTGGGCGAGCCCATCGTGGCATTGGCCGCTGCGCCCATTGCCTGGCTGACCGCGTAGGAAGTCACGCCGCTGAGGAGCATGCAGGGCAAGTCGCTCAGGGTTTTTCCTTTTGCCCCCTTCAACAACATCAGCGCCTCAATCGCCAATCCCACGCCGGGGGTTTTGCCGCTACGAATCTCCTGCACCACCACCGTACCGCCACCAATCGTGACATTGGGTGAGATCAGCCCCGAGGACACCACTGTTGCATCACACATGCTGCGGTCGCCGCTACGCACCGCAGGTTGACCATTGATAGTGACTTTATCCGAGCCCTCGGCCAGAAGTTGCGGCGGCATCGGCGGGTGACGAGTGCACACGACCAGGTCCGTGAGTGCAGGCACAACGCCTGGGGCGGGCGTGGCGACGGTTGGACGCCATAGCTGGGAGAAAAACCCCTCGGCCATGTCCAGGAAGCCTGGCTCAGGTTGAGGTGCGGGGTCGGGCTCGGGTGGTGCTTGCTCAAGCTCAGTGCCAGCGGGCGAAACATGGGATGGGATCGAACCGGCCGCGCGTGCAGCGGGAATGTTGTTGACGAACGTGTCGGTGGAGCCCACGGCAATATTTGCCTGCACCGTGGGCGGGAATAACGCGTTGCTGAAATCCTCGCATATCTTGCTGAGGCCTTTATCGGCCCCGGTCTTGCTCATGGCCATGCCGACTACGACGCCTACCACCATGCCGAGAATGCAGCCACCAATACCCGCGGTGGCGACAGTCACACCAATCGCTGCAGCGACCGCAGCGGTTGCCAGCGCAGTAATCGCCACGTTGGCTGCCACCTCCAGCACGCCGCCGAGAATGTCGGCCATCATCGAGGTGTGCGTCAGCGCATCGCCCATCCGGGCAGCCCAAAGAGCGTCAGACATGTAGGCAGCTCATCAAGAAATAGCGTCGAACGACAGTGAGTTCTTAATCATCGCCCAATGCCCCGCCTCAGCATCCCCAAGCTTGTCCGCCTTCACATAACTTAAGGCGAGCATCTTGCGCGTACCCGGCAACACCAGGGCCAACTGGTACTGGAACACTTTGTCGTTGCCTTTGTTGAACTGGCTGCGCAGCTCAATCCCTTCCACCTCTTGGGCGGCGCCCAAACGCACGGTAACGCTCGGCTGGCAGCGTAAATCCTGCACCTGTTTTTCCAGGCGCTTGAGCTGGTCGTCGAAGTTGCTGTGCAGGGTTTCGCCTTCGCTGAGGAAGCTACGGCTGATGATCAAGGACGTGCCAAGTTCGGGGAACTTTAGGATATTGATCGACGCGTCCTGCAGCTCGCCCTCAGGCAGTTGAAACTGGAATTCGTTGATTCGGTACGTCATGGCAAGCAGGTCTCGTCAGGAGCTTTTAGGCGTGGGGAATGCGGCTTTGATGTTGGCGTCGATGCTGGTTTTCATGCCCTGGCCATCGGGCGTTGCGCCGGGGCCGCCGCCGTTGTTCAGGTGCAGGACGCCGCCGGTATTGAATTCGGCATCGCCGCTGGCGTGGAAGCTGATATTGACGCCGCTCAGGTTGATCTGCCCGCTGGCGTTCAACTCCAGAATGCTTTTACCGCAGACCAGGCGCAGGTTTTCGCCCACTTCAATCACGTAGCTCTGGCTGACGCTGTCGGTTTTCCTCTGGCCCACAGAAAGGATGTCTTCGTGCTTGACGATGCGCACACGGTTATTCCCAATCGTCACCGTCTCGTTATGCCCAATACTCTTATTGCGGTCATGCCCGACGGAGTGGCTTTCATCCACCTCCACCACGATGTCCTGATTCCTCTCGGCATGGATATACAACTGCTCCAGCCCCTTCTTGTCCTCCATGCGGATTTCATTGAAGTTGGCCGGCGTGCCGCCCTTGCTCGAACGGCTTTTCATCCCGCTCTGGGTGGCGTTTTCCGGCAGGTCGTAGGGCACGGTCTGCTCGGCGTTGTACACCCGGCCGGTGATGATCGGCCGGTCGGGATCGCCCTCAAGGAAGCTCACAATCACTTCCTGGCCGATACGCGGAATCTGCATCGAGCCCCAGTTCTTCCCGGCCCAGGATTGCGACACGCGAATCCAGCACGAGCTGTTTTCGTTGGATTGGTCGTGGCGGTCCCAATAGAAGTGCACCTTCACGCGGCCATACTGGTCGGTCCAGATTTCTTCGCCTTTGGGGCCGACCACCAAGGCGGTTTGCGGGCCTTTGACGATGGGCCGGTGTGTATTCGCCAGTGGGCGGAAGCTTTGCTGGGCGTCGATGCAGGTCAGGCTGCTTTCGAACTGCGCCGAGCCCGAGCCGCCGCCACTTTCCAGGCTTTCCTGGACGATGTAGTAGCGACAGCCGACGATCAGGTATTCGCGGTTCTGGTCCTGGCGGCTGAAGCCGGTAAGGCTGAACAAGTGGCCGGAGCCGAGGCCACGGGCGTTGCCGCTGAACTCGATCTGCTCATGCAGGGTTTGCAGGGCTTCGATGCGGGTGCGTGCGTAGTGTTCGCCGTCTTCACTTTGAACATACGTGCCGGGGTAGTCGTACAGCGGGTAGTCGCCGGCGGTGTGCGGGCGCGGCATTGCCGAGCGTACGTCGATACTGGCGCTGGGGCGTTGGAAGTCGTAGTCATTGAGCTCCAGCGAGCCCGGCTGTACTTCGTGCGCCAGGTGCCAGTTGTGCATATGGTCGCGTTCGCGCTGCTGCTCGTCCTTGGGGTAGTACGGAATCGACGCGTAGCCCGGCACCGTGGTGTGGGCGCCGTAGGCGTCGGCCAGCACCAGCACATGGCGGTCCTGTTCATGGCGGAAGAAGTAGTAGATGCCTTCCTGTTCCATCAAGCGGCTGACGAAATCGAAGCTGGTTTCGCGGTACTGCACGCAGTATTCCCACTCGCGGTACGGCCGGCTCAGGGCGTCTTCGAAATCGGAAAAGCCCAGGTCGCGGAACACTTGCTTGATGATCTGCGGGATGCTCAGGTTCTGGAAAATCCGGCAGTCCGAGGTGCGGCTGAGCAACCAGAACCACGGCCTCAAGGTCACCTGGTAACTGGCGAACTGGCCCTGGTCGATGTTCTGACTGCACCGCGCGACGATGCCGTGGAAGTGCCGCTCGCTACCGTCCGCCAACTGCACGCCGACGCTCATCGGCTTGCCGAGCAACTGGTTGAGGTCGATGTTGGCGTCCAGCGAGGTCAGTTGCAGCTCATAGTTGAACAACCTGCCCAGCTCTTCACCGCCGCCCATTTCATTGAGCAACAGCACATCCGGCCCCAGAGGGCTGGTGATCTTGGCCAGGCGTGAGGCTTGGTTGAATAGCATCGGGCGTCTCGTAAATGACTTAATAACTGAAGAAACCGAATCCAAATGTGGGAGCTGGCTTGCCTGCGATGGCGGTGGATCAATCAACATCAATACTGAATGTCAGATCGCTATCGCAGGCAAGCCAGCTCCCACATTGACCGTATTCCAACAGTCGTTATTCGGCGTCGCTGAAGTCGTAGTGCAATTCATTATCCCGGCTGCTGATACGCACACCCGCCAGCGCCTTACCTTCGAGCATGCGCGTGAGGAACTCACGGCTCATGTCTGGCAGCAGGCTGTTGGTGAGGATGGTGTCGATCATGCGGCCGCCGCTTTCGGTTTCGGTGCAGCGCGAGACGATCAAATCGACCACCGCGTCGTCGTAGTCGAAGGCAACTTTGTGCGTAGTTTCCACGCGCTTTTTGATGCGGTTGAGCTGCAGGCGGGTAATCGCTTTGAGCATCTCATCGCTGAGCGGGTAGTAAGGAATCGTGACCAAACGGCCGAGCAGCGCCGGTGGGAAAATCTCCAGCAGTGGTTGGCGCAGTGCCTTGGCGATTTCTTCCGGCTCAGGGATATTCGCCGGGTCTTTGCAGACCTGGGAAATCAGCTCAGTACCGGCGTTGGTGGTCAGCAGGATCAGGGTGTTTTTGAAGTCGATCACTCGGCCTTCGCCGTCCTCCATCACGCCCTTATCGAATACTTGGAAGAAGATTTCATGCACGTCCGGGTGGGCTTTTTCCACCTCGTCCAGCAGCACCACGCTGTAGGGTTTGCGCCGTACCGCTTCGGTCAGCACGCCGCCTTCGCCGTAGCCGATATAGCCCGGTGGCGCGCCCTTGAGGGTCGACACGGTGTGGGCTTCCTGGAACTCGCTCATGTTGATGGTGATCACGTTCTGCTCACCGCCGTACATGGCCTCGGCCAGCGCCAGCGCGGTTTCGGTCTTGCCCACACCCGATGTGCCGGCCAGCATGAACACGCCAATCGGCTTGCTCGGGTTGTCGAGCCCGGCGCGGGAGGTCTGAATACGCTTGGCGATCATCTGCAGGGCATGGTCCTGGCCGATGATGCGTTTTTTCAGGTGCTGGTCGAGGTTGAGCACCGTCTCCAGTTCGTTGCGCGCCATGCGGCCCACTGGGATGCCGGTCCAGTCGGCGACCACCGAGGCCACCGCCTGGTAATCCACGGTCGGCAGGATCAGCGGGGTTTCGCCTTGCAAGGTGGTGAGGCGTTCTTGCAGGTCGACCAGTTGCGCGCGCAATTCGTCGCTCTCGTTGCTACCCGCATCGCTGTCCACAACACCGGCTTTCTCGCGCAAGGTCGCGCGGGTGGCGAGCAGCTCGTCTACCAGTGTTTTTTCTTCGGCCCAACGGCTTTCCAGGGTTGCCAGGCGTTCACGCTCGGCACTCAGCAAAGCTTCGCTATTGGTCTGGCGTGCGCCGATGGCGATGCCGATGGCATGCTCGCGGCCGATGATTTGCAGTTCGGTTTCCAGCGCTTCGATGCGACGGCGGCTGTCGTCCACTTCGGCCGGCACTGCGTGCAGGCTGATGGCGACGCGGGCGCAGGCGGTGTCCAGCAGGCTCACGGATTTATCCGGCAGCTGGCGCGCAGGAATGTAACGGTGCGACAGCTTCACCGAGGCTTCCAGGGCTTCATCGAGGATCTGCACCTGATGGTGTTTTTCCATGGTCGACGCCACGCCTCGCATCATCAACAGCGCCTTGTCTTCCGACGGCTCCGCCACCTGCACGACTTGGAAGCGGCGGGTCAGGGCCGGGTCTTTTTCGATGTGTTTTTTGTACTCGGCCCACGTCGTGGCAGCCACGGTGCGCAACGTACCGCGCGCCAAGGCTGGCTTGAGCAGGTTGGCCGCATCGCCCGTCCCGGCGGCGCCACCGGCACCCACCAGCGTGTGGGCTTCGTCGATAAACAGGATGATCGGCTTGGGCGAGGCTTGGACGTCTTCGATGACCTGACGCAGGCGCTGCTCAAACTCGCCTTTCATGCTGGCGCCAGCTTGCAGCAGGCCCACGTCGAGGCTGCGCAGCTCCACGTCTTTGAG
This sequence comes from Pseudomonas sp. ArH3a, assembly GCF_022648765.1. Taxonomy (NCBI): domain Bacteria; kingdom Pseudomonadati; phylum Pseudomonadota; class Gammaproteobacteria; order Pseudomonadales; family Pseudomonadaceae; genus Pseudomonas; species Pseudomonas sp. ArH3a. Next base: position 69,755 of record NZ_CP080330.1, on the reverse strand, counting down.
TGCGGGCGGCACGTCACCGGCGACGATGCGCAGGGCGAAACCTTCAACCACGGCAGTCTTGCCCACACCGGCTTCACCGGTGAGGATCGGGTTGTTCTGACGACGACGCATGAGGATATCCACCAGTTGGCGAATTTCTTCATCACGGCCGACGATGGGGTCGAGTTTGCCGCTGCGCGCCTGTTCGGTCAGGTCTACGGTAAAGCGCTTGAGCGCTTCCTGCTTGCCCATCGCGCTCGGCGCCATCGCGCCACTGGCTTCGCCCGGTACAGCACCGGCATTGAAACCGTCACTGGCACTCAACGCATTCTCGGGCGAGTCGCCGACGTATTCGTCAAAGCGTTCGCTCAGGGCTTCGGCCTTGATCTTGTCGAATTCGGCAGACAAACCCAGCAACGCATGGCGCAGGCTCGGCGTCTTCAGAATGCCCAGCACCAGGTAGCCTGTGCGCACCTGGCTTTCGCCAAACATCAGGCTGCCGTAGACCCAGCCGCGCTCCACGGCTTCTTCCACATGGGACGACAGGTCGGTGATTGACGTCGAACCACGCGGCAGGCGGTCCAGGGCCTCGGTCAAGTCACGGGCCAGGCGCGCCGGCTCCACGTTGAACTGGCGAATGATGCGGTGCAGGTCCGAGTCCTGCAGTTGCAGCAATTGGTGAAACCAGTGGGCCAGTTCCACGTACGGGTTGCCCCGCAACTTGCAGAACACGGTGGCGGCTTCGATGGCCTTGTAGGCCACGCTGTTGAGTTTGCCGAACAGTGCGGCGCGACTGATTTCACCCATGCTCTGGATTCCTTGAGGTGGTGGCGTGGTCGGCGTAATGCCGAGCCAGGATTAGGTCGTTGGCGTCATGCTCGGGTTGGCCGAGCCAGGTGTTGAAGCCCAGGCGGAACTGGCCATTGAGCTGCAGCGCCGGTACTTCGGGTTGTTGCAAAACCAGGTTCAAGTCCCAGTCCAATTCATGGCCCAGGTACTCGGCCACCCACGCCACCAGCTCGTTGAACGGCTGGCTGCCGGGCAGCATGCCCATGTAGTCATCCAGCTTGAGCGGGCCTAAGCGGATGCGGAATTTATGCTGGCGATCCCACACGTGGCTGCCCAGGCAAAAGTCCACGCCCAGTTGGTTGGCGCTGACACTCACGCGGCTGCGTTCGGGCAACTCCAGCCATTGGCCGACGTATTCTTCGATTTCCACCGGCAGGCCGAAGTACTCGCTGAGAATCGCCTTCAGGCCGTCCGGGTAACGGGTTTGCGCCGACAGGTGGCCGCTGTAATGCAGCTTCGCCGTGTCGGGAATCAGCCCCTGGTTGAGCAGGCTCGGCATGCCCCGGCCGCTCAGGGCGGCGAGGCGCGCCGACCAATAATCGTCATCCGGGCGATCGTGGCTGACCGTCGGCCGCGCTTCGGCCCAGGCCCGGTAAAAAAGGCTGAGCAGGCGGTGGTGGAACACATCCAAAAACTGTTTGCTGGTGCTGTCGGCGTTGTTGCGCTGACGCTCGCGCACGTACTCGGTGATGTGCAGCGGCAACGGGCCGTTGGGGCCGCCTAGGCCGAAGAAGAACTGCTCCAGCCGCGCGGGTTTGCCGTCGCTGCCGGGGTCGACCGAGGCCAACGTGGCCGGGGCGAAGGTGCAATCCGCCTGTTGCCCCAGGCGCAGCGGGTCATCTGCCAGGCGCAGGGAATGGCCCAGGCGCGGCAGCTGCGGCGCTTCGCACTCGATACGGCGCAGCGCCTGGAAGAAATCGTATTCCCAGGGCTGCTGATGCATCGCATCCAGTGTGTTCACAGGGTCGGACGACGCCCGGGCTTGGCTTTCCATCGCATGATCTCGCCGCGTTCGGTGGTACGGATCACCGTCTCGGTAAAACTGTTGATCGACACGTAGCGTGCCAGGAAGCGCTCCAGCACCGCACCGAGCAGAAACACGCCGGTGCCGCGAAACGCGTTTTCATCGAATTCCAGGGTGATTTCCAGGCCGCGGCCAAACACAATCGGGCCGGGCATCGGCAGGCGACGGGTCACGGCTTTACTGCTGACTTCGCGCAGGCCTTCGATCTGCAATTGCAGCGCCGCGTCGTTGCTGTCGCCATACAGGCGCAACAGTTCGCGCAAGGCGCCGGCGCCCTGGCCTTGTTCGCTCAGCGACAGGTAGTTGAGCGACAACTGGCTGATCAGGCGCCAAGCCTTGGCATCGTGGGCGTGGCTGGCGCGCGGGCGGCTCGGCCCGGCGACGCAGCGCACCGACAACACCGGCGCGCTGTCGGCCAAGGTGAAGTCGGTCTTGCCGCTGCCTACGCTCATGAACAGCGGCAAATCGCGGTTGGTGCACAGCGCCGTCACGCCGAGTTGGCGCAGGTCGTGGCGGTACGGCGCTTGCTGGCTGTCGACCAGGCTGACAAAGGTTTCGCTGCCCACATAAGTGGAGCGCGGGCCATTGCGGCGCTGGTCGCTGGACAACACGCGGGGCTCGCGGCGCAGCGTGTAGTAAGCCTGATCGCGCCCATAGCGTGACGGGTCGCGCACCGCATAGAACGGCAGGAACGGCTGCTCCGGCCCGGTGCCATGGCCGGCGATGCCGCTTAGCGAGTGAATCTCAAAATCCATCGGCCGCGTGCGGTCGGCGATCACATGGTGTTCGTTGACGCGGTCGGACAAATGAATACGGTCCACGCGTTTGGGGAACAGGTTGATCGCCGGGGTGCAGAACGGCATGAACTGCGCCGCGCCGACACTGCCTTCCAGGCTCGGCTCGTGGCGGTCGAACAGCACGATCAGCTCCAGCTCCTGGCCGTCGCAACGTTTGACTGCGCGGCTCAGCTCGGCAAATTCGACGAACAGGAAGCGGTGGGGCAGGGCGAAGTATTCCTGCAACAGCCGATAGCCCTGGAACGCGCGGGCCACCACCGGCATAGCCGCGTCGGCGTCGTCAAAGCCCTTGGAACGCAGGGCGTCTTGCGGCAGGCGCTCGACCCAATCACCGCCGGGCTTGCGCGCAAACACCGCGCAGGCATTGCCCAGCAGTTGTTCGTAGAGGCGGAACGGCTGTTCATCCGCGCCGCTGAGGTACAGCGGCAGGCTGTCGAGGTTGAGGCTGTTGAACGGCAATTCGGCGCCGGTGCGCAGGGTCAGGCGCAAGCCGGCCTTGGCTTTCGGCTCGCTGGCGGCCAGGCGGCCGAGCACGGCGGCGGGGTTGCCGAAGTACTCGGCGCCGCTGACCTGCAACGGCCACAACGTCACCGGGTGTGCGGTGCGGTACTCGCAGCAGGTCTGGGTTTCGCGGCCCAGCGCGGCACGCAAGACGGTGTCGCGCGGCAGCGGAAAGCCGCTGGCCAGGGAGCCTTCGTCGGGGTCGGTCTGCAATTGCACCACGGTCATCGATGGCGTGGGCGCCAGGTAGTGCGGGTAAGCGATTTCCAGCAGGTTGTGGGTGAAGGTCGGGTACTCGGCGTCGAGCTTGAGTTGCACGCGGGCGGTGAGGTAGGCAAAACCTTCGAGCAGGCGTTCGACGTACGGGTCGGCGCAGTCCATACCGGACAGGGTCAGCCGACTGGCGATCTTCGGGTATTCCTTGGCGAACTCGGCGGCGCTTTCGCGCACGTGGTGCAGTTCCTGGTTGTACAGCTCCAGCAGGCGCGGGTTCATGGGCGCCTCCGCTGGTCGGCATTCACTACGCGCACATGGCCGGATTCCAGGTCGAGGTCGGTTTGCAGCAACAGGCGCAGCGGCACCGGCTGCGCCCACAGGTCGCCTTCGATCTCGAAACTCAGGGCGTTGTGGTTCATCTCGCCATGGCCGACGCGGGCTTTGACGCGCAGGGTGTGGCGCAAAATACGTGGCTCAAACGTGGCGATCGCCTGGTAAATCAGGGCTTCCAGGGCCTTGATGTCGACACTGGAGACGCTGTTGCCCGCGAGTGCCGGTAGGCCGTAATTGACCACCGAAGTACCGGCCGGGGTGTGCAGCGTGGCATCGGCATCCAGCAACGACGTGGTGTTGAGCAGCCACGCCAGGTCGCGCAGAACCGAGGCTTTCAATTGGGTCAGGGACAGCACGCGTTTGTCGGCGCTTTCCTTGGGATTGGTCGGGTCGTCGTCAGTCAACCGGTCCAGCAGGGACGGTTGCAGACGGTCGCGGGAAGCGATTTCAGTTACCACCAAAGCAGCTCCACGGACGGGTTGTGAGAGGGACGGTTTTTGCGCGGGGCATATGCCAGTGGCCGTGGCGGGGAGCCACGGCCGCCAGGGCTATCAGCGCTTGGTGTTGGAACGGATGTTCCAGCCAAACTTGATCGCGCCGCCGTCTTTGGTGCCGTCGGCTTTCTGCGGCTGGTAGTCGACCATCACTTGGGCGAAGTTCAGGGTGACGTTTTCAGTCAGGCGATCATCAGTGCCCGAGCCGCCGGTGCTCAGGGACGTGACCAGTACTTCTTCCAGGTTAATTATCATGTACTCGACCTGGCTTTCGCCCCCGGCCTTGCGCACGGTCAGCTTGACCTTGTCGATGTGCTTACCGCTGGCGCAGTGCATCATCAGGTTCGGCGAGGCTTTGTCGACGTACTTGGTCAGCGACAGGTCCTGGATATTCACCTTGCCTGCGCCGCCGCCACCGCCAACATGCATGTTGCCGGACTGGGCCATGCCCCAGCTCCAGTTCAGCACGTCGATTTCGTCCTTGTGGGCTTTGTCCATGGACTCGCCCTTGATGTCGCCGATCTTGATGAAAATATCAACAGCCATGTTTTCTCCCTGTGTGGTCTCAGCCACAGAATTTATTAACGCTGATCGTTCCCACGCTCTGCGTGGTAACGCATCCTGTGACGCTCTGCGTCACTGGGACGCGGAGCGCCCCGGGCGGCATTCCCACGCAGAGCGTGGGAACGAGCGAGTTACGCGCTTTTCGCCGAAGGCAGCTTCGATACCAGGCGCAGCGACACGGTCAGCCCTTCGAGCTGATAGTGCGGGCGCAGGTAGAACTTGGAGTTGTAGTAACCCGGGTTGCCTTCGACGTCTTCCACGATCACTTCAGCGGCAGCCAATGGGTGCTGGGCCTTGGTGGTTTCGGTGGAGTGCGCCGGGTCGCCGTCGACGTAGTTGAGGATCCAGTCCTGCAACCAGCGCTGCATCTCGTCCTTCTCTTTGAAGGAACCGATCTTGTCGCGCACGATGCACTTCAAGTAGTGGGCGAAACGGCAGGTGGCGAACAGGTACGGCAGGCGCGCGGCCAGGTTGGCGTTGGCGGTGGCGTCCGGGTCGTCGTATTCGGCCGGTTTCTGCAACGACTGGGCGCCGATGAAAGCAGCGAAGTCAGTGTTTTTCTTGTGCAGCAGCGGCATGAAACCGTTCTTCGCCAGTTCCGCTTCGCGGCGGTCACTGATGGCGATTTCGGTCGGGCACTTCATGTCCACGCCACCGTCATCGGTCGGGAACGTATGGGCGGGCAGGTTTTCCACTTCACCGCCGGACTCCACGCCACGGATGCGCGAGCACCAGCCGTAGTGTTTGAACGAACGGTTGATGTTCACCGCCATCGCGTACGCGGCGTTGGCCCAGGTGTATTTGGAGCTGTCGGCGCCGTCGGTGTTTTCTTCGAAGGCGAAGGCTTCCACCGGGTCGGTCTTGGCGCCATACGGCAAGCGTGCCAGGAAGCGCGGCATGGTCAGGCCGATGTAGCGCGAGTCTTCCGATTCACGCAGCGAGCGCCAGCCGGCGTATTCCGGGGTGGTGAAGATCTTGGTCAGGTCGCGCGGGTTCGACAGTTCTTGCCACGAGCCCATGCCCATCACGGTCGGCGACGCCGCAGCGATGAACGGGGAGTGCATGGCGGCGCAGACTTTCGACAGCTCGCCCAGCAGTTCCACGTCGGGTGGCGACTGGTCGAAGTAGTAGTCGCCTACGAGGCAACCGTAAGGTTCACCGCCGAACTGGCCGTATTCTTCTTCGTACATCTTCTTGAAGATCGGGCTCTGGTCCCACGCGGTGCCCTTGAATTTCTTCAGGGTCTTGTGCAGGTCCGGCTTGGAGATGTTGAGCACGCGAATCTTCAGCTGCTCATCGCTCTCGGTGTTGTTGACCAGGTAGTGCAGGCCACGCCAGGCGCTTTCCAGCTGTTGGAAATCCTGGTGATGGATGATCTGGTTGACCTGGGCGGTGAGCTTGGCGTCGATGGCGGCGATGATCGATTCAATCGACTTGATCGCGTCATTGGACACCAGGTCCGTCTGTGCCAAAGCCTGTTCGGCCAGGGTGCGCACAGCGGTTTCAACGGCTTCGCGGGCACGCTCGGTCTTGGGTTTGAATTCTTGCAGCAACAGCGATGCGAACTCGCTGGTTTCCTCGGTTGCGCCCAGGTTCTGAGCGCCTTCGCGGGCGGTATTCTCGGTCATGATTATTGATCCCCAGCAGGCTTCGGCGCGCTCGCAAGGGCCTGCAGCAGTGCCGGGTCCTTGATCGCTTTCATGATTATTTCTTCAGCGCCGGTCTTGCCGTCCATGTAGGTCAGCAGGTTGGCCAACTGGGTACGGGCTTCGAGCAGCTTGTTCAGCGAGTCGACCTTGCGCGCCACGGCGGCCGGGCTGAAGTCGTCCATGCTTTCGAAGGTGATGTCCAGGCTCAGGTTGCCTTCGCCGGTCAGCTCGTTCGGTACGTGGAACGCCACGCGCGGCTGCATGGCCTTGAGGCGCGAGTCGAAGTTGTCGACGTCCACTTCAAGGAACTTGCGGTCGGCCACGGGCGCGAGCGGTTCGGCAGGCTTGCCGGCGAGGTCGGCCATCACGCCCATCACGAAGGGCAGCTGGACCTTTTTCTCGGCGCCGTAAAGCTCGACGTCGTACTCGATCTGCACTCGAGGCGCGCGGTTGCGCGCGATGAATTTCTGAGAACTTTGCTTCGCCACGTTGCTGCTCCTGGTCGCTTGAGCGACGGTGTTGTTACTGCACAGCCGGGCGGCTTACTCGCCGTCCGGGCCACGCAGGTTTTCAAATTGGGACATGCCGTCGGGAATCAGATTGCGCACGATGGCTGCAAAGTCGGCATGCACCAGATTCTTCGCCCGGTTTAACAGCACCGGCAGCGGGCTCGAAGGCTCGTGCCGGGTGTAGTACGCAAGGATCTTGTCGAGGCTGCGCAGCACGTCATCGCGGTTGGCGATGTCGCCGGTCGGGCGTGGTGCTGCGGGGGCAACGGCGTATTCAACCGAGGGGGCATTGTCGTCACTGACGGCCTCGGGCTCGCTGCTGGTGTCGCTGTTCGGTACGAATTGGTTGAGGACTTGCAGCGCCTGCTTGAGCGGTTGCTTCAACAGGCTGAGGTCCACGCCCTGGGCCGAACCGACCTGGTCGCTGACTTGTTGTTCGATGGCTTCGCAGGCGGCACGTGCGGCGCTCACGGCGTTGCGGGTGGCTTGCAGTTGTTCGGGGTCGCTGTCGAGGAACGCGGCGTTGAGTTGCTGGGAGCCGAGCTGTTCGTCGGGGAAACTCATCAAGCCGCTGGCGTTCAGCGCGGCGCGCAGGCTCACGGGGCCGAAGGTGCGCGAGCGCGTGAGGATGCTTTCGCGCAGCAGGCGAATGGTCGCGTCGCTGGTCAAGCCGGACAGGGCATTGATGCGTACGGTGGGGTCGTTATCGTCGTCGGCATCCAGGCGCGGGTGCAGGTCGGCCCAGTATTCGCGCAGCAGGGCGTTGATCAGCGTGAGGGCATCGGCCAGCCCGGCCACGCCTTGGAGAGCGAGGGAGCTTTGCAACAGGAAATGGGTGATGCGCAGGTCTTTGCTGCGCTGCAACAAGTCGAGGCTTTGCTGCTGGATGCTGCGCCAATCCGGCGGTTCAGCGGGCAGGATAGAATCGCCCATGCTGCGCTCGGGTTGGCCCTTGGCGGCACGCTCCAGGTGGAGAAAGTCCGCGTCATATTCCATGTCTTCGCCACACGGCGAAGTCGCGGAAACGGCGGTGAGCAGCAACGGCACATCCACTGAAATTGATCTCCCTATCAGCCCGTTAAATGGCGGGCAATGCATGCACTAGTTGCACGATGAACTAGGCATGTTTTCTTGGACATACTGGAACTTTGAATTCGAGTTGATTTCAAAGTGCCATCATTGGTATTCAAGAAGTTGTGCATTTTTGGTGTAGTAGTTAGGCCTTGTCAAGGTAAGCTATTCGCCCTCTGTGACAGATGTGCGGTGTTTAACAACCTGCGCGACTGGTGAGTCGAGTGGTGCACCAGAATAGGATTTTTGTCATGGAGCCCAGTTAAGATCAGCGATCATGCTGGCATTAGCAGGCTGTGAGGGTCGATTTCACGACCTAGTGGGGTCTCTGGGGAACCGTCGCCCCGGGAATCGACTGCGCGCGAAGTATCAGCAAGGAGGCAAGATGTCGCTGTGTTTGACTATTACTAGTTATCACAAGATTACCCCTGGGCAGTGCCCCGAAAAGTCCATGAACCAGGGCTCGATGGCTATCGGCCGCAGCTCGGATAATGACTGGGTATTGCCTGATCCAGAGCGCCTGGTTTCCTCGCAACACTGCGTTATTCAATACAAAGATGGCCGTTATTATTTAACCGATAACAGCACCAACGGCGTTGAGCTGGTTAATGCCGGTGTCCGTCTGCGCAGGGGCAACAGCGAGCCGCTGCAAGATGGTGAGCTGATCCGCATCGGCGATTACGAAATCCAGGCGCGCATCGACTTCAACGTGCAAGCCGTCGACAGCCAGGCATTTGCCGGTGATTCGCCGAACAGTTTTGAAGCGCTGATGGGCGCTGTCGCCAGTACGCCAGCAGCCACACCGGTGATCGCGCCGCAGTTCCAAGGCGCCTCGTCGATGGACACGCTGCCGGACCTGTTCGACTTCCTCAGCCCCACCGCCGTGCCACCACCGACCGTGGCGGACCACGTGCCTTCCGAGCAACACGACTTCCGCCCGCCGACGCCGGTTGCCGTGCCGGTGGTTGAGAGGCCGTTGATTGAGAGACCGGTGGTATCCGGTTCGGTGATTCCCGAAGACTGGGATCTGTTTGGCGACACGCCGGCACCGGTCGTCAGTGCACCGCCGCCGGCATCGTCGCCACCACCGCCACCCGCTGCGGTCATCCCGCCGCCACCTGTGGTCGAGCCCGCGCTCCCCGTGGCCGACAGCCAACAGCCCGACCTCCTGCAAGCCTTCCTGCGCGGCGCTGGCCTCGACCAATTGCGCCTCGACAAAGCCGACGCTTGCGCACAGATGGAAAGCATCGGCCGCAGCTATCGGCTGATGGTCGAAGGCCTGATCGACGTGTTGCGTGCCCGCGCCAGCCTCAAGGGCGAATTCCGCATGCAGCAGACGATGATCCAGCCAGCCGAAAACAATCCGTTGAAATTCGCACCGAATGCCGACGAAGCCTTACTGCTGCTGCTTCGTCATGGAAACCAAGCGTTTATGGCGCCGGACATCGCCGTGCGCGACAGTTTCGATGACCTGCGGGCCCACCAGTTGGCGGTGATGGCCGGTGTGGAAGCGGCGATCAAACACCTGCTCGCGCGTTTTGAACCGGCGCAGTTGGAGGAGCGCATGGGCAAGCCCGCCGGGCTGTCGAGCCTTTTCAACGGCTCACGCCAGGCCCAGTACTGGCAGCAGTTCACCGAGCTCTATAGCAATATTTCCCGCGAGGCCCAGGAAGATTTCCAGGACCTGTTCGGCCGCGAATTCAGCCGAGCCTACGAAGAGCACAGCGCACGACAGCGTCGTTAACGCGGGGTGCGGTAATGGATAGAACGGATAGCTAAGTACGTCATTGAGGACGCAGGATGATTCCCAGGTTTTTACTCGCAGCCGCCACGGCGCTGCTGCTGACGGCGTGTGCCAAGGATGCCGCTAAGCCCGAGGCGGCCGCCGAAGCTGAGGCCGACACCGCCGCCATCGAGCTGCATTTTCACGCGATTTCCGGGCTCAACCCTGGCGCCAACGGCCAGGCCGCGCCGGTTCGCGTGCGCATCTTCGAACTGAAAAACGCCGCCACCTTCAGTCGCTCCGACTACTTTGCGCTGGCTGATCGTGCGCAATCCACCCTCGGCCTAGACCTGCTGGACCAGGACGAAGTGATGGTGCAACCCGGCCAGCAACTGAGCATCCAGCGCGACCTCGACCCGTCCACACGCCAGATCGGCTTGCTGGTGGGCTATCGCGAGTTGGACCGCGCGCAATGGCGCACGGTGCTCACCGTGCCGGCGCGCCAATACACCGAATACCAGATCAGCCTCGATGTACGCGCCGTGCGCGCCGACGTCGTGGTTCCCCCATCCAGCCCTGCCCAATAACAAGCAATCGGAGCCCCCATGTCCTGGAACAATCGCGTGGTCTGGTCGGAAGGCATGTTCATCGGAACGCAGCACTTCCAGCAGCATGACCGTTACCTGGAAAACCTGATCGACGCCCGCAGCCGCCCGTTGTCCGCCGGCGCCTGGGGTTTCTCCGAGTTGCTGGTCGACCAGGGCCTGCTGGCCCAGGGCAAGCTGGCGATTGTGTCGGCGCGCGGCCTGTTGCCGGATGGCACGCCGTTCAATATTCCCCAGGACGACCTGGCGCCGAGCCCGCTGAATATCGACGACAACTTGCGCGATGGCCTGGTTTACCTGGCCTTGCCGCTCAAGCGTGCGGGCGCGCGTGACACGGTGGACGACGGCGAAGACCTCGGCGCCGCCCGCTATGTCAGCCAGGTACGCGAAGTGCGCGACGACAATGCCCCGTTCGAAAACCGTGCGCCGGTGGCCGTCGGTTCCCGCGCGTTGCGCCTGCTGACTGCGCAAGATGGCATCAGCGACTACGCCGCCATCGGCTTGGTGCGCATCAAGGAAAAACGCGCCGACCGCGCGCTGGTGCTGGATGACACCTACATCCCGCCGGTACTCGACGTGGCCGCGAGCAAACCGTTGACCGCGTTTCGCAGTGAACTGCTGGGCCTGCTGCATCAACGTGGCGAAGCCTTGGCCGGCCGCGTGGTCGCCTCGGGCGCGGGTGGTGCGTCGGAGATTGCCGACTTCATGCTGCTGCAACTGGTCAACCGCGCGCAGCCGCTGCTCCAGCATTTCAGCCAGTTGAGCCCGCTGCACCCGGAGCGGTTTTTCAGCGAACTGGTGAGCCTGGCCGGTGAGTTTTCCACCTTCTCGACGTCAGGCCGACGCCCCCAGGAATACCCGCAATACCAGCACGACGACCTGGCCCTGAGCTTCACCCCGGTGATGGCCGCCTTGCGTGAGGCGTTGTCGATGCTGATCGACAGCAAGGCCACGCCGATTCCGATTGTGGAGAAAGCCTACGGCGTGCACGTGGCCATGCTCGCGGACAAAACCCTGCTCGACAGCGCCAGTTTCATCCTGGTGGTGCGTGCCGATGTGCCCGGCGAAACCCTGCGTGCGCGCTTCGGCCAGCAGAGCAAGGTCGGCTCGGTGGAACACATCCGCGACTTGGTCAACCTGCAACTGCCGGGTATCGGCCTGCTGCCGCTGCCGGTGGCGCCACGCCAGATTCCGTATCACGCAGGCTCCACCTATTACGAATTGGACCGCGGCAGCGAGCACTGGCAACAGCTGAACAACTCCGGCGGCTTTGCCTTCCACATCGCCGGGCAGTTCCCGGGCTTGAACCTGGCCTTCTGGGCGATCCGAGGATAATCCGCGATGCATCCCAATGATGATGACCGCACCCAGTTCATGCCGCGCCCGGGTGGCCGTGCGCCAGAACCTGCGCGTGCAGAACCTGCGCCTCTGTCGATGCCGGCCGCGCCGATCCTCACCGGCAAAAGCCAGGGCCTCAACCCGCTGGAAAGCGCCGCCGGCCCGTTGCTGGCGCTGTTGACGCGCCTGCGTAACACCATCGCCCACCCGGCACCGGCCAGCCTGCGTGCGCAGTTGCTGGCCTACCTGCGCCAGTTCGAAGAGCGCGCCGAAGCCGCCGGTGTGGCGCGCAACGAAGTACTGCTGGCACGTTACGCGCTGTGCACCGCGCTCGATGAAGCGGTGCTCAGTACGCCGTGGGGCAGCACCAGCGACTGGGGCAAGCAGAGCCTGTTGATCACCGTGCACAACGAGGCCTGGGGCGGCGAAAAAGTCTTCCAGTTGCTCGATCACTGCCTGCAAAGCCCGCGCGAGCGCCTCTACCTGCTGGAGCTGTTGTACCTGTGCATGTGCCTGGGTTTCGAGGGCCGTTACCGCGTGATGAACGACGGTCGCAGCCAACTGGAAGCTTTGCGTGAGCGCACCGCCGCCGCCATTCGCAGCGCCCGTGGCGAACACGAGCGCGAACTGTCGCCGCACTGGCGCGGCGTGACCGTGGCGCGTGACCGCCTGGCGCAATTCATGCCGCCGTGGATCGCCGTGGCCATCGGCCTGGCGCTGTTGTTGGCGCTGCTGTTCGGCTTGCGCATGAAACTGGCGTCGGATGCCGAGCCGGTGTTCAAGAACATTCATGCCCTGGGCGAGATCCCGGTGCAGGCCATCGACCGTCCGGTGGCGCAGCCGAAAGTCATCGAACGGCCGCGCCTGGCTGGTTTTCTGGTGGAAGACATCAAGGCTGGCCGCGTGGCGGTGGAAGATAAAGTCGACCGTTCCGTCGTGACGATCAGGGGCGACGAGCTATTTGCGTCCGCCAGTTCCAGCATTGTTGATGACTACCAGCCGCTGATGCTGCGCATCGCCGACGCCATCCGCAAGGTCAAGGGCCAGGTGCGCGTCACTGGGCACAGCGATAACCGCCCGATTGCTACGCTGCGTTTCCCGTCCAACTGGGCGTTGTCCGAAGCTCGCGCCAAGTCGGTGTTGGAGATCCTGGCGGCCAAGACCGGCCAGGCGGACCGCTTCAGCGCCGAAGGCAGAAGCGACACCGAGCCTGTGGCCACCAACGCCACCGCAGAAGGCCGTGCCCGCAATCGTCGGGTTGAAATCACCGTATTGGCGGAGGGCGTCGAGTGAAGGCGTTTTTCAGTTTCATGATTCGCTGGGTGATCCCCGTACTGGGCCTGATCGCCCTGAGCCTGATCATCTGGTTTGTGGGGCCGTTGCTCGACGTGTTGGTGCCGGAAGGGCGGCGCTGGGCGCTGATCATTTTGGTGTTCGCGGTGTGGATCGCTTTCCGCGTATTCCGCATCATCCAGGCCCGCCGACAGGCCGCCGAAGTGATGCGCAGCCTGGCCGCGCAAACCCCAGTCGACCCTAACAACGCCGCGACTGCCGAAGAGTTATCGACCCTGCGCCAGCGCATGGACGAAGCCCTGGCGCTGCTGAAAAAGGCCAAGCTCGGCGGTGATGAACGCCGCAACCTCTACGAGTTGCCGTGGTACGTGATCATCGGCCCACCGGGTTCGGGCAAGACCACGGCGCTGGTCAATTCCGGCCTGCATTTCCCGCTGGCCGCACAGTTGGGCGCCGGAGCGGTGCGTGGCGTCGGCGGCACGCGCAACTGCGACTGGTGGTTTACCGATCAAGCCGTGTTGCTCGATACCGCCGGGCGCTACACCACCCAGGACAGCAACTCGACGGTGGATAAAGCCGCGTGGCTGGGCTTCCTCGACCTGCTGAAAAAGCAGCGCTCGCGCCGGCCCATCGATGGTGCTTTTATCGCCATCAGCCTGTCGGACCTGTTGCTGGGCAGTGATGCCGAACGTGCCGCCCATGCTGCGGCGATCCGCTTGCGTATCCAGGAGCTGTACACCCAGTTGGGCGTGCGTTTCCCGATCTACTTGATGCTGACCAAACTCGACCTGGTGCCGGGTTTCATGGAGTTCTTCGACAACCTGAGCAAGGAAGACCGTGCCCAGGTGTGGGGCATGACCTTTGCCCTGGATGACGGCAAAAACAGCGACAGCCCGTTGGCGGCGCTGCAAAGCGAATTTGCCGGGTTGGAACAGCGCCTCAACGAACGCTTGGTGGAGCGCTTGCAACAGGAGCGCGACCCCGCGCGGCGCGACCTGATCTACGGCTTCCCGCAGCAATTCGGCGCGTTGAAGGATTGCCTGCAAAGCTTCCTCGAAGGCGTATTCAAACCCAATGCCTTTGAAGAGCGCGTGCTGCTGCGCGGCGTGTACTTCACCAGTGGCACCCAGGAAGGCAGCCCGATTGATCGCTTGATCGGCGCCATGGCCCAGAGCATGAACCTGGACCGCCAGCACCTGGCGCGCCAGAGCGGCACCGGGCGCAGTTACTTCATCGAAAAGCTGTTCACTGCCGTAGCGTTTGCCGAACGTGGGCTGGTGGGGGTGAACCCGAAGGTCGAGCGTCGGCGCAAATGGATCGCACGGGGTGTGTTGGCGGCCACCATCGCTTTGGTGGTGGTGGTCAGTGGCCTGTGGTGGGTGAGTTACCGCGCCAACCAAGCCTATATCGCCCAAGTCGACCAGAAGGTCGCGCCACTGGGCCAGACGGTGCAGAACCTCAGCCCGGCGCAGCGTGAGGTTCTCGCTGTGCTGCCGTTGCTCAATGCGGTGAAGAACCTCGCCGGTGAGTCGCCAAGCTGGTCCGAAGGGCTGGGCTTGTATCAAGGCGACATGCTCGAAGCCGAGTCCGCCAGCGTCTACCGCAAGCTGTTGATCGCCGTCTTCGCGCCACGCCTGGTGACGCGCATCGAAGAGCAACTGCACGGTGGCGGCAGTTCCGACTTCCTGTACGAGGGCCTTAAGGCTTACCTGATGCTCGCCGACGCTGAGCATTACGACCCGGACTTCATCAAGGCCTGGATCGCCCTGGACTGGGACCGCAACCTGCCGCGCGACCTGCCGGCCGATCAGCGCCAGGCGTTGAGCGGGCACTTGCAGGCGCTGTTCGAGCGTCACCCGCCAAACGCGCGGCTTGACCCGCGGCTGATCGATGACTTGCGTCGGCAACTGCAACAACTGCCGGTGGCCCAGCGCGTGTATGACCGAGTTAAACGTCAGAAGCTGCCCGAAGGCATCCCGGACTTCCGGCTCAACGAAGCCGCTGGCCGCGATGCTGCGCTGGTGTTCAGCCGCAAAAGTGGCAAGCCGTTGGGTGAGCCGCTGAGTGGGTTCTTCACCGCCAAGGGCTATCGCCAGGCGTTCCTGCTGAGCAGCCTGAACCAGACCGGCACCCTCGCCGAAGAGCAATGGGTGCTCGGGCGTGAGCAGGCTGACCAGCAGAACGTGGTCAGCCTCGCCGCCGACGTGCGCCGCCTGTACTTCCAGGATTATCAGCGCCAATGGGACGCCTTGCTCGCGGACATCGACTTCGTGCCGATCACCAGCGTGGCCCAGGCCGCCGATGTGCTGCGGGTGATTTCCGGCCCGACCTCGCCGCTGAAAAAGCTGCTGGTGGCCGTTGCCAAGGAAACTGACCTGCAAGCCGAAGAGCGCCAATTGGCCGCCAAAGGCGTGCCGGTGGAAGGCGGCGTCGACAAGCTCAAGGAGCGCCTCGGCAGCCTGCTTGGCCAGGAGCAACCGACGGCCAATGCGCCGCAGGCAGCGGATGATCCGGTGACCGCGCACTTTGCCGAACTCAACAGCATCGTCAGCAAGAATGAAGGCGAGCCGGCCGCTATCGACGGCCTGTTGGCAGACATGAACGCGCTGTATGTGCAGGTCAGCGCCATGGTCGGCGCCAGTGGCGATGCCTTGCTTGGCGAGGCGAAGAACCAGGCGGCGGCAGCGGCCACGAGGGTCAGCCTGAATGCCGAACGCCAGCCGCCGCTGGTGCAGGGCATGGTCAAGTCGGTGGTCAACTCCACCACCAACAGCATGATGGGCGGCGTACGTAATCAACTGAACGCGGCCTGGGTCAGCGAAGTGGTCAACGTGTACCGCCAGTCGCTGGCCGGGCGTTACCCGATGTCGCCGGGCAGTGCTCGCGACGCGACGCTGGATGACTTCGGCCAGTTCTTCGGCGTGGGCGGGGTGATGGACAACTACTTCCGCAAATACCTGCAGCCTTACGTGGACACCTCCGCGCAGACCTGGCGCTGGCAGCCGGGTGCGGCGCAGAAGCTCGGGATTGCGCCGGGTGTGCTGCAAACCTTCCAGCGTGCAGCAACTATTCGTGACGCGTTCTTTAGATCGGGGGGCACCCAGCCGATTGTGCGTTTCGAGCTCAAACCGGTGTCGATGGACCCGACCATCACTCAGTTCCTGCTCGACCTCGACGGCCAGCAAATCAGCTACGACCACGGCCCAAGTCGCCCGGTGGCGATGCAATGGCCGAACCCCGGCAGCATCGGTGTGGTGCGCATTTCGATCATGCCGCCATCGGCCAGCGGCCGTTCGGGCGTGACCCTGGACGGCCCGTGGGCCTGGTTCCGCTTGCTGGAGCAATCAGACCTCACCGCCGGCAACTCGCCGGACCGCTTCAACCTGCGCTTGCGGGTGGACGGCGCGAGCATCGCCTACGAGCTGCGCGCCAACAGCGCCTTCAACCCGTTCAGGAGCCGCGTGCTCAGCGGCTTCAGCCTGCCGGAGCGGTTATGACCACGCTGGGTTTCTACGGCAAGTTGGCCAGCCGCGGTGACTTCGTCAGCCGCGCCTTGCCGCAGAGTTTTATCGGCCCGTGGGACAGCTGGCTGGCGGCGGGTTTGCTCGCCAGCCAGAACAGCTTGGGCGGCGACTGGCTCAACGTGTACCTGGTCAGCCCGCTGTGGCGCTTTGTGTTGGCGCCGGGTGTGTGCGGGCCGGATGCGGCGGCGGGCGTGGTGATGCCGAGCATCGACCGGGTCGGGCGGTACTTTCCGTTGGCGGTGGTGGCGTTGCTTGATCACGACACCAACCCTGCGTCGCTGGTCGGCGGGCCGGACACGTGGTTTGAGCAGGCTGAAGAATTGTTGCTCAGCACGCTGGATGCCGGCGCGACTTTCGAAAGCTTCAACGACAGCCTCGACAGCCTGGGAATGCCGGCCAGTGAACCGCGTGCGGTAGACAGCCGCTTTGCCGGCCTGCAACGCGTCGCCGCCACCGTGCCCCACAGCCGCATGACCGCGCTCGCCGAACAGGCCTGCGAGGGCGCGAGCCTGTGGTGGGGTCGTGGCTCGCAGGTGATTTCCCCAGGTTTATTGCGGTGTCAGGGCTTGCCTGCCGCCAGCGATTTTGCGCAGTTTTTGCTCGGACAAGAAGGTGTGGTGTAGATGGGGTCGACGTTCAAATCCGCGAGCAAAAGCCATGTGGGCATGGTCCGCCAGGTCAACGAAGACGCGTGCCTGGACCTGCCGGAGAACCGTCTGTGGGTGGTGGCCGATGGCATGGGCGGGCATGCGGCGGGGGACTACGTCAGCAGCCTGATCGTCGACAGCCTGCGCAATGTGCCGGCGGGGCGTTCCCTCGACGAATACTCGGCGGCCCTGCGTAATGACCTGCTGCGCATCAACGCCGCCGTGCGCGAAGAAACCGCCAACCGCGGTGTGACCATGATGGGCAGCACCGTGGTGGTGCTGGCCGCACGTGGTTTGCGCGGCGTGTGTTTGTGGGCCGGTGACAGTCGCCTGTACCGCCTGCGTGACGGCGTGCTCGAAGGCATCTCCCGCGACCACAGCTACGTGCAAGACCTGCAAGACAGCGGCCTGCTCAGCGAAGCCGATGCCCGCGTGCACCCGCGCGCCAATATCGTCACCCGCGCGATTGGCGTGGAGGCGCAGTTGGAACTGGCCGTGGTCGACCTGCTGATCGCCCCCGGCGACAGCTATCTGCTGTGCAGCGACGGCCTGAACAAGACCGTCGAAGATCACGAAATCCGCGACGTACTCAGCCATGACGCCCCGGATGAAATCGTGCGCAGCCTGGTGCACCTGGGGCTTAACCGGGGCGCGCCGGACAACATCACCGCCATTGTCGTGAAGGTTTCGCCATGAGCATCGTGATTCCGGGTTATGACATCGAAGGCGGGATCGGCGAGGGCGCCATGGCCAGCGTGTACCTGGCGACCCAGCGTTCGCTGGAGCGCAAGGTGGCGTTGAAGGTGATGGCGGCAGCGTTGGCGGCCGACCCGAGTTTTTGTGAGCGTTTCCTGCGCGAGGGCAAGACCCTGGCGCGCTTGTCGCACCCGCACACGGTGACCATCCACGACATCGGCAACGTCGGTGAGCTGTATTACATGGCCATGGAATACCTGCCCAACGGCACGCTGAAAGAGCGCATCGCCGCCGGCCTGACGCCGGAGCAGGGCGTGACGCTGATCCGCCAGATCGCCTCGGCGCTGGGTTATGCGCATGCCCAAGGCTTGGTGCACCGTGACGTCAAACCGGCGAACATTCTGTTTCGCGCTGACGGCACCGCCGTGTTGTCGGACTTCGGCATCGCCAAGTCCCTGGACGACCGCACCCAGTTTACTCAAGCCGGGTTTGCCGTGGGCACGCCGAGCTACATGAGCCCGGAACAGGCGCGGGGCCAGGAGATTGATGGTCGCGCCGACCTCTACGCGCTCGGCGTGGTGCTCTATGAAATCCTCGTCGGCAAGCTGCCTTACACCGGCACCGATGCGCTTTCCACGGCGCTGGCGCACCTGACCGAACCGCTGCCGGAATTGCCGGTGCACCACGGCCGTTATCAAGACGTGCTGCGCAAACTGTTGGCCAAGGACCCGGCGGAGCGTTTCCCGGATGCGGCGGCGTTGCTGCGCGCGCTGGACCAACTGCCGGCGGACTCGCCGGAAGCCACGCTGGTGCGCCCGTTGCCGATTCCGCTGAGCTTCGACTTGGCCGGTATGACGCCCGTGTCGATCGACATTCCGACCGACAAGCCCCAGCCGCAGCCGGTGCGCCAGCCGGTGGTGACGCCGACGCAACACCACGCCGTGTCCGAGCAGCGCCGTGGGCCGGTGCTGGCCCTGGCTGGCGTCGCGGTGGCTGTCGCGCTGGCCATCGGTGGCGCGAGCTACTGGTGGTTGAGCAGCGGCGATACGCCAGCGGCGCCGCCCACCGCTGTGGTACCGAAAACGCCACCGCCTCCTGAAGTAAAAACAGCCTTGGCTGATATGGACGGCGGCCAGCGACCCTTGCTGATGGCGGGTAAAAAGACCCTGTTCCAGCGTGTGCTCAGCAAGCCGGGCGCCAAGCTGTCCCATGACGCCGGTGGTGCAACTGACGAAGGGCTGCCTGCGTTTTCGGTGCTCTACGTGTACCAACGCAAAGACGTCGATGGCAGCCCGTGGCTGCGTGTGGGCGCTGCCACCGATGGGCGCAGCGATGGCTGGTTGCCGGCCGCCCAGGTCAGCGACTGGAAGCAAAGCCTGGTGCTCAAGTTCACCGAGCGCTCGGGCCGGGCGCCGGTGATGTTCCTGCGCCAATCCAGCGAGGTGGAAAAGCTGTTGGCTGATCCTGCTGCCGCCAAGGGCGCATTGGCCAAGGCGCAGAAGAACAGCGAAGACAATCAGCAGGTCCTGGCGCTGGAGCCGACCGCCAGTGCGGTCCCACAAGACCAGTTTTACCTGCTGCCGATCTTCGACTCCAAAGAGAGCTTCGACGAAAACGGCCAGCCGGTGCAGTTGCTCAATGTGGCGTCTATCGACCCTGGCAGCGCTGCCGCCAAACCGGCCGCCCGAGCGATCAACACCCACGCCGACGCCTTCCGCACTGCCGTGGTACTGGTGGTGGACACCACCGTGTCGATGCAGCCTTACATCGACCAAGTTCGCGACGTGGTGCACGAGCTGCAAACCCGCATCGCCGAACGTGGTGAGTTGGACAGCGTCAGCTTCGGCCTGGTGGGTTTTCGCAACAGCATCAAGAAAACCCCGGGCCTGGAATATGTGGCCAAAACCTTGATCACACTGGATCAAGGCCGCGACCCGCAACGCTTCCTCGACATGGCGCGGCAGGTCAAAGCGTCCACTGTGTCCAGCCACTCGTTCAACGAAGACGCGTTTGCCGGGGTGATGCAGGCCGTGGATGGCATGGATTGGTCCGGCTATGGCGGGCGCATTATTCTGCTGGTCACCGACGCCGGTGCGCTGCGCAAGAACGACCCGTTCGCCACCACCCAGATGAACGAGGCCGAAGTGCGCCAGGCGGCGCTGGGCAAGCAGATCAAGATCTACGCCCTGCACCTGCGCACCGACGCTGGCAAGAAAACCCATGCCGGTGCCGAAAGCCAATACCGCGTGCTCACCGCTGACGCCAACCCGCAGATCGGCGACCTCTATACACCGGTGCCGGGTGGCGATGTGCGCAAGCTGGGTGAGCGTGTCGATGAGATCGGCAGCGTGTTCGCCAACCTCGTGCACCAAGTGCGCAGCAACACCCCGCAACCGGTGCCGCTGCTGAGCGCCGCGCCGACCTTGGCCGACAAGTCCGCCGCCGTCGGCTACGCCATGCACATGGACTTCCTCGGCCGCAAAACCGCGAGCCAGGCGCCGCAACTGGTCAGCGCCTGGACCGCCGACCGCGACCTGACCAACCCGGCGCTGCCGGCGTTCCAGGTGTGCGTGATGCTGACCAAATTGCAGCTCAACGATCTGCAGCAGTCGCTGAAACTGATCGTGGATGCAGCGCGCAAAACTCAGACCTCGCCCAAGGGTTTCTTCCAGGAAATCGCCAGCGCCTCGGCCTACATGAGCCGCGACCCACAGGCCCTGCGCAAGGGCGGCAACTTGGCCGACGGCGGCATCCTCGGCGAATACCTGGAAGGCCTGCCGTACCGCAGCAAGTCGCTGAACATGACACAGGATTTGTGGTTGTCGTTGAGCGTGGCCGAGCAGGAAGACTTTATCGACGAGCTGGATTCGAAAATCCGTCTCTACGAAACCTTCCACAATGACGTGGCCAACTGGGTCCGTTTCGGCGATGCCGAGCCGGGCGATGCGTTGTACCGCGTGCCATTGTCGACGCTGCCGTAATGCTGAACCTGCGCGCAGTGCACAAAAGCCGCGGCGTCGGCAGCCAGCGCTACAGCCTGGTGATTCCGGCGCTGGCGCTGCGCGCGGGCGAGCAGTTGGCGATTGTCGGGCCGAGCGGCTGTGGCAAAAGCACCTTGCTCGATGTGCTGGCGCTGGTGTTGGCGCCGGATCAGGTTGGCCAGTTTGAATTTGATCAGACCGATATCGGCGCTCTGTGGCGTGCTGACCAGCAATCTGCCTTGGCCCAGCTGCGCAGCAAGCACCTGGGCTACGTGCTGCAAACCGGCGGGTTGCTGGGGTTTCTCGATGTGCGCAGCAATATTGCCTTGTCCCGGCAACTGCTGGGCCTGAAGGATGACGGCAGCGTCGCGCGTCTGGCCGAGCAGTTGGAGATTAGCGACCAGTTGGCGAAGAAACCGGCCGCGCTGTCGGTGGGCCAACGCCAGCGCGTGAGCTGCGCCCGTGCCCTGGCGCATGCGCCGCAACTGGTGCTGGCGGATGAACCGACCGCGTCGCTTGACCCGCTTAACGCTGAGCGCGTGATGCAGGCGCTGCTGGCTCAGGCCCGCGAACACCACGCGGCCTGCGTGATCGCCACCCATGACGAACCGCTGGCCCGTGCCAGTGGCTTGCAGGTGCGGCGCATCAGTTGTCGTCGTGATACTGACGGCGGCATCACGGCGACCCTTGGGGAGGCGTGCTGATGCGCATCGGCTTGGTGGCGTCTCTGGCCTGGCAGGATTACCGCAACGACGCCTGGCTGTCGGCCTGTTCGGTGTTGGCGCTGGTGGCGGTTATTGCGCCGTTGTTGGTGTTATTCGGGCTGAAATTTGGACTGGTTAGCAGTTTGACCGAACGCTTGGAGACCGACCCCGCCACCCGTGAAATTATTCCGTTGGGTGGTGGTCGATTCAACGCAGCGTTTATCCAGCAGCTTGCCCAGCGTAGCGATGTGGCCTTTGCCGTGCCGCGTACACGGCAGATTGCGGCAACGGCGCAGGTGGGCACGCTGACCCTGGAAATGCTGCCGACGGCACCGGGCGATCCGTTGCTCGGTGGTTTGCCGCTGCCCACGGGGCTGGAGCAGATCGTGCTGAGCCACACCGCCGCGGAAAAACTCGCGGCGCGGCCGGGGGATTGGTTGGAAACCAGCTTTGCGCGGCAAGTGGCCGGGCGCGTCGAAGCCCAGCACACGCGGCTGCAGGTGCTGGCGGTATTGCCATTGGACGCGTTTGCGCGTGACGGTTTGTTTGCCGATTTGGCCCTGTTGGAAGCGGCGGAAGATTACCGCGATGGCCGGGCAGTGCTGGCTTTGGGCTGGGAGGGTGATGCAGCCGGTGTGAGCGAGCAGCGGGTATATCCGGCGTTTCGCTTGTACGCCCGCAACCTCACCGATGTTGAGCCGCTGCGGGTGTTTTTTGCCGGGCAGAACCTGTTGGTGTCGACCCAGGCGCATACCATCGCCCAGGTGCAGTCGTTGAGCCGCAACCTGTCGATCGTATTCTGGATCATTGCCGGGCTGGCCTTGGCCGGTGCGTTTGCGGCGATCTTCGCCGGCGCACTGGCGGCCGTGGCGCGCAAGCATCGGGAATTGTCGGTGTTGCGCCTGTTGGGGTTTTCCACCGCCGGGCTATTGCTGTTTGTGGTACTGCAGGCGCTGTACAGCGCAGGCTTAGCCGCCGTGCTCAGTGCTGGGCTGTATGGCGTGGCCGAGGCAGGTTTGAATAAATTATTTGTGCAGGTGCCGGGCGAATACGCCAGTCACCTGCTGGCGCGTCACTACGGACTGGCCCTGGTTGCAATCCTCGGCGTCAGCGCCGTGGCGGCGGCCTGTGGTGGTTGGCGGGTGGCGCGTATCCAGGCTTCTGAAGGAATCAGAGATGTATAAGTTATTGGGCGCCTGTGTGGCGCTGAGCTTGGCCTCGCTGGCGTGGGCTGATGAGGCGAGTGACAAACTCGACAACCCCAAACCGTTGCCCGACGACGTGAGCCTGCCGCTGCCGTGTGAAGGCAATATGGTGTTCCGCTACGCCTACGTGCTGGCCCAGGGCACCTTGGATGACCGCGAGATCAGCCTCGGTTATCCCTTTGCCGAAGGTGAGGCGGGTTATCAGCAGTCGTTTATTTCCGGCTACCGCCGCGACTTTATCAACGGCCAATTCACCCTCAAGGACTTGCCCAAAGACTGGAACAAAGTCATCGCGCCGTTGATGCCTAAGACCGACGCCAAAACCCCGCTCAAACCGATGCTGTACTTCATTGGTAAGTACGAAGTGACCGCACGCCAATACGCCCAGGTGATGTCTCAGGCGCAGTCGTTGGCCAGCGGTGAGCCGGCACCTGCCTGCGATGCGCCTACCGGTATGGCCGCGCGGTTGCCCAAAGTGAAACTGTCGCGCTTTGAGGCTGAGCGTTTCTCGGCGGTGTACAGCGCCTGGCTGATGAAATATCACCGTGAGCTGCTGCCGGTCAGTGGTCGTGGTTCTTCGGCTGAAGACGGTGGCCTGGGTTTTGTGCGCTTGCCCACCGAAGTGGAATGGGAGTTTGCCGCACGCGGTGGCCAGGCGGTTAGCCGTCAGGACTTGGAAGGCCGGCTGTTTCCACGCCGTGTCGAAGGCAGCGAAAGCGACGGCCCGCTGGGTGATTACGCGGTGTTCAACCAAGTCGCCGGCGGCACCGGCCAGGCTGCACGCTTGATGCCCATCGGCACCAAACTGCCCAACCCGATTGGCCTGTTCGATGTGATCGGCAACGCGGCGGAAATGGTCCAGGAATCCTTCCAACTGGTGCACGCCGGGCGCCGCCAGGGCACGTACGGCGGCTTTGTGGTCAAGGGCGGCAACTACCTCGAAGGCGAGGGCACGCTGTTTACTGGCATGCGCCGCGAGTACCCATTGTTTGCCGCCGACGGAACCGAGCAAAGCAACGAGACCACCGGGTTTCGCGTGGCGATTGGCGCACTGTCGGCGCCGCGCTCGCGCTACAAGGAGCTGTTCGCCCAGTGGCAGAAAGAAGGGCGCCTGGCCGCGCTGACGGATGCCATCGACGACGCCCAGGACCCGACCAAACGCCTGGACAGCATCATCGCTGCCAGTGTCGACCCCAAGCTGCAAGCCGAGCTTGGGCTGGTCAACGAAGAGCTCAAGCGCAACGTCTCGCTGATCGCCCAACAACGCGAAGAGGCGGCGGGCAACTTGATTCAGTCGGCGGCGTTGGTGGCCGAGACCATCAGCAACTACAACATTCGCCTGGCCAACTTGCAGAAGAGTCGCCAGCAGGCGCTGGACAACAAGGACGCGGCCAGCGCGCAGCTGTTTGACATGGCCATCACCAATGGCCGCAGCGCCCTCGACGGCGCGGTGGCGATCTACATCGACAACTTGGCCACCGGCACGCGCTACACCGATGCGGTGATCCAGGCGCAGTTTCAACGAATCAAGGAAGAGTTGGATCGCAAGCCAGTGCTCGGTAAGAGCCTGGTGACGCGCGCGACACTGTTCGTTCGCCATGTCGGCAACTACCGCAAACAACAGCGGGCCGACCCGGCAACGATCTTGAAGGAATTGCTCGCAGCGAGCGGTCAGCGGTCTTGATCGCTGGTTGTATGGCGAGCTTGGAAGGGACTCAGGCGGCGGTGGGCCGTGCTGGGCAAGTCAAACTTAAAAGAGAACACACCTATGCTTTTTTCCCGTAAGGCGGTTTCCAAGCGTCACCTGCTGCTGATCGCGGCCGGTTTCAGCACCGTGTTAACTGGCTGCGCCACGTCGCCGTCCTCCAAGGTCGCGTCGAGCACCAAGGTCGAGTACTACCCGAACTGCTACGAGCCGGTGCAGCACCTGCGCGCGACGGATTCGGACATGACCAAATCGGTCGTCACCGGCGCGGCCCTCGGCGCGGCCGGCGGTGCACTGCTGGGCGCGCTGACTGGCGACTCCGAAAAGCGCGGCCGTAACGCTGCCATCGGTGCCGCGGGCGGCGCCTTGGCTGGCGGTGCGGCGGGTTACTACACCGAGCGTCAGAAGCAGATCAGCGATGACAACCAGCGCATTGCGTCGTACTCCGCGGACTTCAACAAGAGCGCTTCCGACATCGACCGCAGCACCGCGTACGCCAAGGCGTCCCAGCAGTGCTACCAGAGCGCGTTCACCAAGCTGGTTGCCGACCGCAAAGCCAAAGCCGTCAACGACACTGAAGGCCGCAAGCGCCTGGCGGAAATCGTAGCGGGCTTGAAGGAATCCAATGACCTGATCGTTGCGGTCAACGGCAAAGCCAGCGAAGACCTGAACAACTACACCCAAGCTTACGAGAAAGACCTGCAACAAGTGGGTGTGCAGCGCAACGACGTGGTGACGGTAGCGACCGCCGACACGACGCCGCCGGTGGTGCCGGCCAAAGGCAAAAAACCCGTAAAACCAGCCAAGAAGGCATCGCTGCCAACCGTGCCGAAAGAAGCGGTGACTACCGAGAAGAGCATTCGGACGGTCCAGGCCAAGCAAGCTGAAAGCAAGCAGGTCGCCAGCGCTGGTAAAGCGCAGATCGAAGGCACCTGCCGCGATCCAAACCTGGCCGACTGGGCGCCGGTACCTTGCCCTAACGTTTAAGCAAGATGCTGCTATAAGCGTTAAACGCCAGCCGATCTCCCGCTAAAGCGCGAGATCGGTGGCGTTCTATAGGCAAATTGTTACACTGCTGCGGCCACTTAATAATGATACCGAGGCCGCGTGCATGAAATTTCGTCTTCTGCTGTGGGTGCTTGGCCTGATGATGGGCAAAGCCAGCCGCACCAACCCTGCTTTCCAGCAACAGCTGGGTGACAAAGACCTGGCGTTCCAGTTGCAAACCCTCGACGGCAAAGTTGCCCGTCACTTCATCGTCAAAGACCAGCGCATCACCAGCCGCTCAGGTGTTCACCCGGAGCCTGCGTTTGCTATCGCCTTCAAAGATGCCGCCTACGGCTTCGCCACGATGCAGGCGAAGAACAAGCAATTGGCGTTCATGACGGGGATTCAAGACAAGTCGATCCAGATCAAGGGCAACCCGGCGCTGGTGATCTGGTTCCAGGGGCTGACCAAGTATTTGAAACCGAAGAAAAAGAAGAAGGCCTGAAGGGTTTCTTCAGTTGTACCGAGTTGAATTCATCGCGGGCAAGCCAGCTCCTACCGTTGACTGCATTCCACCGTTGGAACTCGGTCAAAGGTGGGCGCTGGCTGGCCTGCGATAGCGGTGTAACAGGCGACCGATTTACCCTTAGTTGAACTGCGATGCCAATTCGCGCAACAGCACCTCGGCATCCAACACCTTGGCGACCACTTCCTCAGCCTTCTCACGGCTCAACCCCAGACGCTCCAGCAGCGCATCGGGAATCGGCTCATCCGGCCCCGAGCCAATGCCACGGCTGCGTAGCAAGCGCACCGACAAGCACACCAGGTTCGGATATTCAGCATATTGCCCGTCATAGGTCGGGTCGTGCTGGAAGCGTAGGGCGGTGGACAGTTCGTCCGGCATGTCCCAGTAGCGCATCAGCCAGGCGCCGATCTGCTCGCGGCTGATGCCCAGCAAGTGTTGCTCGACATAGCTGTGGCACAGGTGCGGGTTGACCTCCAGGTGACGGCAGATCAGCGAGAAGTGCGGCGGGAATACGTGGGCCAGCAGCAGGTAACCGAAGTTGTGCAGCAAGCCGGCCAGGTACGTCAGGCCGGCTTCCGGGCGCTGGGCGCGCGGCATGGCGCGGGTCAGGCCTTCGATCACGGCGGCGGTGTAGATCGACTGGTGCCAATACGGCGTGGCTTGGTGCGGATGGTCTTTGGGCAGGCTCAGGGTTTTACCCAAGGCCAGGCCCAGCGCCAGGTTGATCACCAGATCAAAGCCCAGCACGCGCACGATGGCGTCTTCCACTGAGCGAATCTTGCCCGGTGAGGCGTAGTACGGCGACGCAGCCCAGCTCACCACTTGGGCGGCCAGGGCCGGGTCGGTTTCCACCACTCCGGTGATGTCATCGATGGTGGCGTTGGGATCGACGCGCAGCTTAATGATCTTCTGCGCTGTGTCGGCCAGCGGGGGAATCTCGATGGTGGCTTCCAGGCGCTGCTGGATGCGGCGGGCAGTGAATGCCTGCATCGCTTGGGTGATTTCCTCGCGGTCATCATTGGGGCGGTCGAGGTTGGGGCGGATGTTGCTCAACGGCTCGCCGAACTGCGCGGCGCTGGCCTTGGTGAGCATGGTCTTGAAGTCGCCGCTGGCGATTTCCAGCAGCAACCCGGCTTCGCCCGAATGCACCAGCAGGCTCGGCTCGCTGAGCAGGCTGCCTTCGTACAGGCAAGGCGAGCTGGTCAGCGCCGGCAGGCCCGGCAGCAGGTTCAGGTCATGCTTGGCCAGCATGCGCTCGACGCGGTCCGGCGACACGGCCGTGAGGCGGCGACCGGTGAGTTCGGCGAGACGGTTGAGGTCGAGCAACTGGCTCTGCGGGAACAGCACCATGAGTGCGCCAACGGCATCTTCCAACAGCACTGCCTGGATCTTTCGAGCGGGATTCAGGCCGGCGTGTTCCGTCACTTCCGTGTAGGGGATGGCGAGCTTTGCGAGCAGAGCCCGAATGACCGGCGGGGTGGTCAGTGGGGCTGTGGCGAGGGCTACTTCTGACATGGCCTGATCCAATTTCGTACAGTCACCGAAGTATAACCAGCTTGTTACATGTGTTGGTCGGATAAGTGAGGCAGGCGTCACACTTGGCCGTATTGCTGCCCATGCCGTAGCCAACGATCGAGCAACGGGCTGACGTGATCCGGCCAGCGCTCAAGCAGCGCCTGCGCCGCATCACGCACGGCGGGCAGCAGGTCGGCGTCACGCATCAGGTCGGCGACCTTGAATTGCAGCAGGCCGGTCTGGCGGGTGCCGAGCATTTCGCCAGGGCCGCGCAGTTCGAGGTCTTTTTCGGCGATGATAAAACCGTCGTTGGTTTCGCGCATGATGCCCAGTCGCTGACGACCGATCTGCGACAGCGGCGGATGGTAGAGCAGTACGCAATGGCTGGCGGCGCTGCCCCGGCCGACGCGGCCGCGCAATTGGTGCAGTTGCGCGAGGCCCAGACGCTCGGGGTTTTCGATGATCATCAGGCTCGCGTTGGGCACGTCCACGCCCACTTCGATCACTGTGGTGGCGACCAGCAGTTGCAGGTTACCGGCTTTGAATTCGGCCATCACTGCGGCTTTTTCCGCCGGCTTCATGCGGCCGTGGATCAGCCCGACCTTGAGTTCGCCCAAGGCACTGGTGAGGTCTTCAAACGTGGTTTCGGCAGCTTGGCAGGTTAGCTCTTCGGACTCTTCAATCAGCGTGCACACCCAGTACGCCTGACGGCCTTCGGCGCAGGCACCGCGCACGCGCTCGATCACTTCCACGCGGCGGGTGTCGGTGACCAGCACGGTGTTGACCGGCGTACGGCCGGGCGGCAGCTCATCGAGGATCGAGGTGTCGAGGTCGGCGTAGGCGCTCATGGCCAGGGTGCGAGGGATCGGCGTGGCGGTCATGATCAACTGGTGGGGGTTCATGCGCCCACCCACACCTTTCTGGCGCAAGGCCAGGCGCTGTTGCACGCCGAAGCGGTGCTGTTCGTCGATGATCACCAGCGCGAGGTTCTTGAACTGCACTTCGTCTTGGAACAGCGCGTGGGTGCCCACCACCATCGGTGCGCCATTGGCGATCTGTTCCAGCGCTGCTGCACGGACCTTGCCCTTGAGCTTGCCGGCCAGCCACGCCACTTCCAGGCCCAGCGGTTCAAGCCAGCGCTTGAAGGTGATGAAGTGCTGCTCGGCGAGAATTTCGGTAGGCGCCATCAGCGCCACTTGGTAACCGGCTTCCAGCGCCTGCAAGGCGGCGAGGGCGGCGACCACGGTTTTGCCGGCGCCCACGTCACCCTGGATCAGGCGCAGCATCGGTTCTTTCTGGCTGAGGTCGTAGGCGATTTCATTGCCGACCCGCTGCTGGGCACCGGTCGGCGCAAAGCCCAGGTTGGCCAGGTATCGCGCTGGCAGGCGCGTGGCCTTGGGCATCGCCGGCGCGCGCAGGGAACGCATGCTTTCGCGCAGGCGCTGCTGAGACAGTTGATGAGTCAGCAGTTCTTCGAAGGCCAGGCGATGCTGAGCCCAGTGATGACCCAAGGCCAGTTCGTCGACATCGGCGTCGGCGGGTGGGTTATGCAGGTAGCGGATTGCATCGTCCAGGGGCGCCAGTTGGTAGTCGCGGGCCAGTTCCACTGGCAGCCAGTCGGGCAGGCTTTTCGGGCCGAGCATCGTCAGGGTCTGCATGCACAGCTGGCGCAGGCGCTGCTGGGTCAGGCCTTCGGTCAGTGGGTAAATGGGCGTGAGCGTGGTGTCCACCGGCGGCGGCTCGTCGCCGGTGATGGCGCGGTACTCCGGGTGGTAGATTTCCAGGCCCGACGCGCCAGGTCGCGCTTCACCGTAGCAACGCACGCGGGTGCCACGCTTTAGGCCTTCCTTTTGCGCATTGCTGAAATGGTAAAAGCGCAGGCTCAGGCCACCGGTGCCGTCTTGCAGGCGCACCACCAAACTGCGGCGTTTGCCCATCACCACATCGGCGCCACTGACGGTGCCTTCGACCACCGCGTCCTGCCCAGGGCGCAGATGGCCGATGGGCACTACGCGCGTGCGGTCCTGATAGCGCAGGGGCAGGTGGAACAGCACGTCCTGGAGGTTCTCCAGGCCGACCTTGGCCAGCTTCTCGGCCATGGCTTCACCGACACCCTTGAGTGCGGTCACCGACACCTGCGACAACTCGGTCATACGTTTACTTAGCTCGCAGCGGGCGGCTTGGCCACCGAGCACAGGCGGATCGAGTCACCGAGGATCTCAATGGCTTTCGGGCGTGGAAAGCTGGCGCGCCAGGCAATCGCCACGGTACGGAACGGCACCGGGGGCGTGAGTGGGCGCACTTCGATCACGCCGGGGGCGTAGTGGTGGCTGTCCACTGCCGACAGCGGCAGGATCGAAATACCCAGGCCGGACGCGACCATGTGGCGAATGGTTTCCAGGGAGCTGGATTCCACCGTGGTGTGTTTGGCGCCGTCGTTGCCCTTGGTCAGGGTCGGGCAGGCTTCCAATACCTGGTCACGGAAGCAGTGACCTTCGCCGAGCAGCAGCAGGCTCTTGTCGTTGAGCAGGCCGGCGTCGATGGTGTCTTTTTGCGTCCACGGGTGGGAAGCCGGCATCAACACGTAAAACGGCTCGTCGTAGAGCGGCAGGGTCAGCACGTCTGCCTCGTTGAAGGGCAGGGCGATGATGATTGCGTCCAACTCACCGTTGCGCAGTTTGTCGCGCAGTACGTGGGTGAAGTTTTCTTCGATATACAGCGGCATCTGCGGCGCGACGCGGTGCAGTTGCGGGATCAGGTGCGGGAACAAGTACGGGCCGACGGTGTAGATGGCGCCGACTTTCAACGGTGCGGTCAGCTGGTTCTTGCCGGCCTGGGCCAGCTCGCGAATGCTTTGGGCTTGTTCCAGGACCTTCTGGGCCTGGGCAACGATGCCTTCGCCTACTGGCGTGAGGCGCACGGCGCTCTTGCTGCGCTCGAAAATCAGCACACCGAGTTCGTCTTCAAGCTTTTTCACACCCACCGACAGCGTCGGCTGGCTGACATGGCAACGCTCGGCCGCGTGGCCGAAGTGCTGCTCTTGGGCGAGGGTCACGATGTAGCGTAATTCTGTAAGAGTCATAGCGGGCGTCCATGAGGTTGCGAGCCAAGCATACCGGCTGCAATCGATAGACGCACGTTATCAGAACTTTGGTGGGGATTGAGCGGGGAGTGTGGGAGATTTTGCAGAAGGTGGTGAGGGTTGCCCCTCACCATTCTCATTTTTAGCGGCGGCGCTTCTCGATGTTGTAAACAAACGGCGCGACGATTTCGACGCTGCCGCCTTTCAACATGTCGGCCGGTGGCTTGGGCAATGGCTGGGCACGACGGATCATGTCCAGGGTTGCGCGGTCCAGGTCGGCGTTGCCGGAGCGGCCCACCAGCTCGTAGGACAGCACGTTGCCTTCTGCATCGACCACAAAGCGCAGGCGGTTCAGGCCTTCCTTGCCCCGCTGTTGGGCGCCTGGCGGGTACTTCTTGTACTTCGCCAAGTGCGCCAGCAGGGTGCCTTCCCAGGAAGCTTTGGCCGCGACCTGCGCCGGCGATGGGCCGGGCACGGGTTGGGCGGATTTTTCCGCCGGCGCGTTGGTCGGTGGGGTTTCGCTCGGTGGGTCCTCGGAAGGTTTTTCCTTGGGCGGCTCGGGCTTCTTCTCCACAGGCTTGGGCGGCTGCGGTTTGGGTTTGGGCTTGACCGGCTTGGGCACCTGGATCGTTGGTTTAGGCGCCTCGGCCATTTTCGGCAAAGGCAGCTCTTCCACCGGCGCGGGCGGCTGTGGCGGTGTGACCACCTTTGGCGGCGCTGGCGGCGGCGGTGCCGGCATCGGCGCCAGGTCGATGACCATGGCCGCTGGAGGCAACGTCACCTGATGCGGCGCGGACCATTGAAGCGCGATGATGATCGCGACGGCATGCACGCCCAGCACGACGGCGAGGCTGGTGCCATAACGCGTCAGTTTGTGGCGCGTCGTGATCATTTCTTGGCTGCCGTCTCAAGTCCGACCAGGCCGACCTTGAGGTAGCCGGCTGCCCGCAGGGCATCCATCACGCTCATCAGGTCGCCGTAGTCCACGCCCTTGTCGGCCTGGAAGAAGATAGTCGTGTCTTTCTTGCCTTGGGTCTTGGCGTCGAGCACCGGGCCCAGAGTTTCAGCTTTGACTTCTTCTTCGCCCAGGAACAGGCGTTGGTCCGCCTTGACGCTGAGGAAGATCGGTTTCTCCGGCCGCGGCGCAGGCTTGGCGCTGGACGCGGGCAGGTCGACTTTGATGTCCACGGTCGCCAGGGGCGCCGCCACCATGAAGATGATCAGCAGCACCAGCATCACGTCGATAAACGGCGTGACGTTGATTTCGTGGTTCTCGACGAGGTCGTCGTCGCTTTGATTCAAATGCAGGCCCATGGCCGATTACCCCACTTTCACCATGTGCGGTTGCGAGCTGCGCTCGGTAGGCAGGTGATCGAGGTCGCGGCTGACCAGCAGCAGGACTTCTGCCGACGCGTCCGATACCTGGGCTTTATAGCCGGCAATCGAACGGGCGAAGACGTTGTAGATCACCACCGCAGGAATCGCGGCAACCAGGCCCAGGGCGGTTGCCAGCAGGGCTTCGGCGATGCCTGGGGCAACGACGGCGAGGTTGGTGGTCTGGGTTTTGGCGATGCCGATAAAGCTGTTCATGATGCCCCACACGGTGCCGAACAGGCCGACGAACGGCGCGGTGGAACCGATGGTGGCCAGCACGCCGGTGCCGCTGCTCATGTTACGACCGCAGGCTGCAACCAGGCGCTCCAGGCGGAAGCTGACGCGTTCCTTGATGCCTTCTTTTTCGCGGGTGTTGGCCGACAGGCGCATTTCTTCAAGCGCGTCGTGTACCAGCAGGTTGGCCAGGGTGCCCTTCTTGGTCGCGGTGTCGCTGGCTTCCTTGAGGGTGGTGGCTTTTTTCAGGTGGACGATTTCAGTGCGCAGGCGACGTTTGGCGCCCAGCAGCTCGAAGCCTTTGCCGATCCAGATGGTCCAGGTAATGATCGAGGCGATAGCCAGGCCGATCATCACGGCTTTCACCACCACGTCGGCATTCTGATACATGCCCCATGGCGACAGGTCGTGTGCCATGCCCAGGCTGTTGTCTTCTTCCAGCACTACGCCGGATTCGTCAGCGGGTGCAGGATCAGCAGCCTGAGCCGGGTCGGTAGCAACCGGTGTGGCAGCAGGAGCCGCCGGGGTTGCAGCGTTCTGCTCGGCAGCAGCCGGAGCGGCTGGGGCGGTAGCGTCAGCGAATGCGGCGGTCGGTGCCAGCATTACGCTGAACAGCAGCGCAGCAATCGCACGCCAGGCGCGGGATGGGCTGTGAAGCTTGGTTGGCGAAGCGGGTTTTGTATGACGTGTCATGCTGGCCGGACCTAAGAGAAAAAATGAGTGATCGTCCTGCCAGACCCTGTTGGGTCGAGGACAAATGGGAGGTTATTATTGCAAGTAATTCTTGTTAACAAAAGTAATACAGTTACTTTATTTGTCCTTTGCCTGGCCGCAGGTCATCTGCGAAGGCTAATCTAGACCTTTGAGAACGGAGTTTTATGATGTCTGCGCCTTCTGTTGTAATTGCCGGTTGCGGCGATGTGGGTAGTCGGCTGGCTAGCCAATTACTGGCCTCGGAATGGGAGGTTCACGGGTTGCGGCGGGACATTTCGCGCCTGCCCGACGGCGTGATCGGCATCGCTGGCGACCTGTTCAAAAAGGATTGCCCTGACACCTGGCCGATTGGCGGGGTGGATTACCTGGTGTATTGCGCCGCCGCCACCGACCACGATGAGGCAGGCTATCGCGCGGCTTACGTGCAAGGGTTGCAGCATGTGTTGGAGTGGTTGAACGATTACGGTCAGGAACCCAAACATTTGCTGTTTGTGTCCAGCAGCAGTGTGTATGGCCAGCAGCATGGTGAGTGGGTCGATGAAACGTCCGACACCCAGGCGAAAGGCTATTCCGGCCAGGTGATGCTGGAAGCTGAGCAAGTGGCCCTCAACAGCGGCATTCCGGCGAGCATCGTGCGGTTGACCGGAATCTACGGCCCCGGCCGCGAATGGCTGTTGACCCAAGTGCGCCAAGGCTATCGCGTGGCGGTTGATCCACCTTTATACGGCAACCGGATTCACGCGGATGACGCAGCGGGCTTGCTGGCCTTTTTGCTGCGGCATGTGGAGCAGGGCGGTTCGCTGGATAAGGTCTACATCGGCGTGGACGATGCGCCTGCGCCATTGGCGGAGGTGGTGGGCTGGTTGCGCGACTACCTGGGCGTGACTGAGTGGGCTGACGACGCCAGCGTGCGTCGGGCGGGCAGTAAACAATGCAGCAATGCCCGAGCCAAAGCGTTGGGCTGGGTACCGACGTATCCGACCTATCGCGAAGGGTATGCGGCGATATTGAAAGGCTGAAACGCAGTTAAAAAATGTGGGAGCTGGCTTGCCTGCGATGACGGTGTCACATCCAACACGGTGTGACCGATACACCACTATCGCAGGCAAGCCAGCTCCCACATTCAGATCTGCGTCATGCGGTTATTTCTTTTCAAGCAACCACTGGCGTGGCCCCGGCGTAAACGAAGGCACTTCATCCGTTTGCGCGGTGTTCACCGCCTGGAAAATCTCCAGTTGCTTGCCTTTGCGGGCGAAGATCCACGGGTTGCCCTGACCGTTCAGTTGCAGCCAGATGCTGTCATAGCCGCCGCTCATGGAGGCGCAGTCACCCGCCAGGCACAGCGAGTACCGATCGACACTTGGCAAGCCGGCGACCTTGCCGTCAGCCTGGAACTGTACCGTGGCGCCGTCGCCGGTGCCGTCGGTGATCTTCCAGTCGCCGCCCAAGTAGGCTGCATACAGTGCGCGTTCGAAGTTCGCACCCAGCGGCGCGCCTTCGGGGGCTGGGTCTTTGGCGCGGGCAAACAGTTGCTCAGGCTCATTGTCGTTGGCCACTTGCAGCAGTTGCTTGCCTTTACGCTTGAGTTCAGTGGCGGAGCTGCCGTAGAAATCGACGCTCCAGGCGCCGGGCTTCTCACTCAGCAGCTTGCCTTCGGCGACTTCGAAACCGTTGTAGTAGCGCGCCTGCAAAGCCTTGGTGTTGACCTCCCACTCGAGGTTCGGGCCAAAGGTTTGCAACGCTTCACGCAAAGGGCCGCCCTTGGCTGCCGCGTTGATGGCGGCCTGGTTGATCCAGGTGCCGCTCACATCCAGGTCGGCGGGGTTGCTGGCGCAGCCACCGAGCAACAGGGCGAGCGTTGATAAGGCTACAAGCGCTTTGCGCATTACTAAATCCTTCTGAAACGAAGTCGGCGCAGCCTGTGAAAGCTGCGCCGGGTGTTTTACTCGATGACCAGAATCGCGTCCATCTCAACCTGTGCGCCCTTTGGCAGGGCGGCAACGCCGATGGCGGCGCGGGCTGGGTACGGCTGTTCGAAGTACTTGCCCATGATCTCGTTGACCTTGGCGAAGTGGCTCAGGTCGGTGAGGAAGATGTTTAGCTTGACGATGTCCTTGAACGAACCGCCGGCAGCTTCGGCAACCGACTTGAGGTTCTCGAAGACTTGTACGGTCTGTGCTTCAAAACCTTCAACCAGTTCCATGGTCTTTGGGTCCAGTGGAATCTGGCCGGACATGTAGACGGTGTTGCCCGCCTTAATCGCCTGGGAGTAAGTGCCGATGGCGGCCGGGGCCTTGTCGCTGGTGATAACAGTCTTGGTCATGTGTGACTCCTTGTAAGAGATGATGACTATTTGAAGCGCTACGCACGCATGCGGGTGATGCGAATCACCCCGGTCAGGGCGCGCAGCTTCTTGATCACGCGGGCCAGGTGCACGCGGTCGTGCACGCTGACGACCAGTTGGACTACGCTGATGCGGCCATCGCGCTCATCCATGCTGATTTTCTCGATATTGCCGTCGGCCGCGTTGACGCTGCTGGCCAGCAGGGCGATCAGGCCGCGCTGGTGCTCCAGCTCAACGCGCAGCTCGACGTTGAATTCGCCAGTCACATCCTTGGCCCAGGAGAGCTGGATGCATTTCTCTGGGTTGTGGCGGATTTCGGTGATATTGCGGCAGTTGTCCAAGTGCACGACCATGCCTTTGCCTGCGGACAGGTGGCCGACAATCGGGTCGCCCGGGATCGGCGTGCAACATTTGGCGTAGCTGAGCACCAGGCCTTCGGTGCCGCGAATTGCCAGCGGGCCTTCGGGGCTTGGCAGCTGTTCGCCTTCGCCAAGCAGGCGGCGGGCGACCACATAGGCCATGCGGTTGCCCAGGCCGATATCTTCCAGCAGGTCTTCGATGGTTTCCTGGCGATACTCGTGGAGCATCGCTTGCACACGCTCGGCCGGGATCTTATCCAGGGCGCTGTCGAAACCGTTGAGCACCTTGTTCAGCAGGCGTTCGCCGAGGCTGATGGATTCGGAGCGGCGTTGCAGCTTCAGGGCATGGCGGATGTGTGTGCGCGCTTTGCCGGTAACCACGAAGTTGAGCCAGGCCGGGTTCGGGCGCGCGCCAGGTGCGCTGACGATCTCGACCGTGGAGCCGCTTTGCAGCGGCTCGGACAGCGGCGCGAGACGACGGTTGATCCGACAGGCGATGCAGCTGTTGCCGACGTCGGTGTGCACGGCGTAGGCAAAGTCGACCGCCGTGGAGCCTTTGGGCAGCTCCATGATCCGGCCTTTGGGCGTGAACACGTAGACCTCGTCCGGGAACAGGTCGATCTTCACGCTTTCGATAAATTCCAGGGAGTTGCCGGCACGTTGCTGCATTTCCAGCACGCCTTTGACCCACTGGCGGGCGCGGGCATGGGTACCTTTTGGCTGCTCGTCGCCGCTGGATTTGTACAGCCAATGGGCAGCGATGCCGTTGTTGGCCATCTCTTCCATTTCCCGCGTGCGGATCTGGATCTCGATTGGCACCCCATGCATACCGAACAGCGTGGTATGCAGCGACTGATAGCCGTTGGCCTTGGGAATCGCGATGTAGTCCTTGAAGCGGCCCGGCAGGGGTTTGTACA
Organism: Pseudomonas sp. ArH3a; assembly: GCF_022648765.1. NCBI lineage: Bacteria > Pseudomonadati > Pseudomonadota > Gammaproteobacteria > Pseudomonadales > Pseudomonadaceae > Pseudomonas > Pseudomonas sp. ArH3a. The sequence continues at coordinate 33,296 of NZ_CP080330.1, read as the reverse complement.
AATTATGTACAGCGCCCAGCACGCGGTAGCAGGTATCGACCTTGTCGACGATGATCCGGAACGCGTACACGTCCATGATCTCGTTGAAGGCCCGGCGCTTGCCGCGCATCTTCTTGTAGATGCCGTAGATGTGTTTCTGCCGGCCGCTGACCTCGCCTTCGATCTCGTCGATCGCCAGGCAATGGCTCAGGGACTCTTCGATCTTGTTGACGATTTCCTTGCGGTTGCCCCGGGCGCGTTTGACCGCCTGGTAGATGCGCGCCGAGCGCATCGGGTGCATGGCTTTAAAGCCGAGGTCTTCGAATTCGATACGAATGGCATGCATGCCCAGCCGGTTGGCGATGGGCGCGTAGATTTCCAGGGTTTCCTTGGCGATGCGCCGGCGTTTTTCGCCGGACAGCACTTCCAGCGTGCGCATGTTGTGCAGCCGGTCGGCCAGCTTGACCAGGATCACCCGAATGTCTCGGGCCATGGCCATGGCCATCTTCTGGAAGTTTTCCGCCTGGGCTTCGGCCTTGGTCTCGAAGTTCATCTGGGTCAGTTTGCTGACCCCGTCGACCAGTTCGGCCACGGTTTCGCCAAACTGCGCGCTGAGCGCTTCCTTGGCGATGCCTGTGTCTTCGATCACGTCATGCAGCATCGCGGCCATCAAACTCTGATGGTCCATGTGCATGTCGGCAAGAATATTTGCCACCGCAAGAGGATGCGTGACATACGCCTCGCCACTGCGCCGGCGTTGGCCGTCGTGGGCTTGTTCGGCGTAGAAATACGCTCGGCGGACCAGGTTGACCTGGTCTGGGCCGAGGTAGGTCGATAAGCGATCGGCGAGGGCGTCTATGCTCGGCAAAGGATTAACTCCTGCCGTTGGCTGTGACCCCGCGCCGTGCTACGTCGACCAGGCATAGGCTTAGACGGCCTCGTTGGACTCGTCCTCGAACGCTGCAAACAGCGGTTCGTCTTCAACGATCTCGGCGTTGGCGATGAACTCGTAGCTCATCAGGCCTTCAGCGATTTCACGCAGGGCTACAACGGTAGGCTTGTCGTTTTCCCACTGGACCAGTGGCTCTTTGCCGCCAGTGGCCAGTTGACGGGCACGCTTGGTAGAGAGCATGACCAGCTCAAAGCGGTTATCCACGTGTTCTAGGCAGTCTTCAACGGTTACGCGGGCCATGGTATTCCTCGGAGCGAATGCAAGATGCGCGCTGCCCGGTTGGGCGAGCGGACTAAACAGTTTAAAAAATCACCAGCGTTTAGGGAAGCGCTGATTTTTCCCGTGCCCTCGAAAAACCGCTACAAGTGCCAATGTAAAGCCCTTGCAGCGGTTTTGGGAAGAGCCAATCAGCCGAGCAGTTCGGCGAGTAATTTGCCGAAACGCTGCTGTTGGCGCTTTTGCTGGAGCTGATTGGTGCGGAAAATCGCCTTCAAATCGTCCAAAGCGTGGGCAAAATCGTCATTGATGATCAGGTAGTCGTAGTCGACGTAGTGGCTCATTTCGCTGACGGCTTCACGCATGCGGCCTTCGATGATCTCGTCGCTGTCCTGGCCACGGTTGGTCAGGCGCTGGTGCAAGGCTTCGAGCGACGGCGGCAGGATGAAGATCGAGCGGGCTTTGGGCATCAGCTGACGCACTTGCTCGGCGCCCTGCCAGTCGATTTCCAGGATCAGGTCGTGGCCTTCGTCCAGGGTCTGCTGCAGATGGCTTTGCGAAGTGCCGTAGAGGTTGCCGAAGACTTCGGCGCGCTCGAGGAAGTCGCCGTGCTCGATCATCTTCACGAACTCGGTACGCTCGACGAAGTGATAGTGCACGCCGTTCACCTCACCCGGGCGCATGGCGCGGGTGGTGTGTGAGACCGAGATGCGGATCTGCTCGTCAGCGTCGGTCAGGGCCTTGACCAGGCTGCTCTTGCCCGCGCCCGAAGGGGCGGAAATGATGTAAAGGGTGCCGGTGCTGTGGGTCATGGAAGTTGCCTTACTCAATATTCTGTACTTGTTCGCGCATCTGCTCGATCAACACTTTGAGGTTGACCGCAGCTGTCGTGCTGCGCGGATCAAACGCCTTGGAGCCCAGTGTATTGGCTTCGCGGTTGAGTTCCTGCATCAGGAAGTCCAGGCGCCGACCGGCGGCACCGGCGGACTTGAGCACGCGGCGCACTTCGAGGATGTGGGTGCTCAGGCGGTCGAGCTCTTCGGCCACGTCACTCTTCTGCGCCAGCAGGACCATTTCCTGCTCCAGGCGCGTCGGGTCGAGGTCGGCCTTCATGTCGGTGAAGCGGTCCAGGACCTTCTGGCGCTGGGTAGCGAGCATCTGCGGCACCAGCTCGCGTAGGGTGACCACGTCATCTTCAATCGAGGTCAGGCGCTCGTTGATCAGGCGCGCCAGTTCGGCGCCTTCACGTTCGCGGCCGGCCTTGAGCTCCTTCAAACCCTGGGTGAACAGGGCGAGGGCTTCGGCGTTGAGGGCTTGCGGGTCGGTGGCGTCGGCTACCAGTACGCCGGGCCAGGCCAGCACTTCCAGCGGGTTCAGCGCGGCGGGCTGCTTGATCAGGCTGGCGATGGTTTCGGCGGCGGCGACCAATTGCGCAGCGCGGTCGCGGTCGACCTGCAGCGGTTTGCCGGTGGTTTCTTCGGTAAAGCGCAGGGTGCATTCCAGCTTGCCACGGGAGATACCCTGGCGCAGCGCTTCACGTACCGCACCTTCGAGGTCACGGAAAGATTCCGGCAGGCGCAGGTGCGGCTCCAGGTAACGGCTGTTGACCGAGCGCAGTTCCCAGCTCAGGGTGCCTTGGACGCCGGCTTTTTCGACGCGGGCGAAGGCGGTCATGCTGTGCACCATGGAGGTACCTCGCGATGCAGTCCCGAAAATACGGGCTGGTGGGTAAATTGAAGCCGACAGGCTGCGAAGGCGCAGGATTGTAGCGCAGTGAGGCGGACGCGCCCAAACAATGGGCGCCAGGCCAGCCATTCGTAACCGGATTTTTTAGAAGTGCCCCGAAACGGTTCGCGGCTCTATAATGCTCAGCAGTTTTTCGTCCTCCGTACAGGTATCCCCTATGAAACGTCCAAGTGGTCGCGCTGCCGATCAGCTCCGCTCGATCCGCATCACCCGCAACTACACCAAACACGCCGAGGGATCTGTACTGGTCGAGTTTGGCGATACCAAGGTGATCTGCACCGTCAGCGTCGAAAACGGCGTGCCGCGTTTCCTCAAGGGCCAGGGCCAGGGTTGGTTGACCGCCGAGTACGGCATGCTGCCACGCGCCACCGGCGAACGTAACCAGCGTGAAGCCAGCCGCGGCAAGCAAGGCGGCCGCACCCTGGAAATCCAGCGTCTGATCGGTCGCTCCCTGCGCGCAGCCCTGGACATGTCCAAGCTGGGCGACGTGACCCTGTACGTCGATTGCGACGTTATCCAGGCTGACGGCGGCACCCGCACTGCCTCCATCACCGGCGCCATGGTGGCCCTGGCTGACGCACTGAAGGTGATCAAGAAGCGTGGCGGCCTGAAAGCCGGCGACCCGCTCAAGCAGATGATCGCCGCCGTGTCGGTTGGCATGTACCAAGGCGAGCCTGTGCTGGACCTGGACTACCTGGAAGACTCGGCCGCCGAGACCGACCTGAACGTGGTGATGACCAGCACCGGTGGTTTCATCGAAGTGCAGGGCACCGCCGAAGGCGCGCCATTCCAGCCGGCCGACCTGAATGCCATGCTGGCCCTGGCCCAGAAAGGTATGACCGAAATCTTCGAACTGCAGAACGCCGCGCTGGCTGACTGAGCCGGCCTCAAGGAGAAACGCCATGAATGACAGTCAACTTCCCGTGCCCACGCCTTCCTACGAAGTGCGTCAGGGAGCAATGTTGTGTCACCTCGCGGCGTTTCTGGGGTTTGTGTTCCCCTTCGGCAGTGTCGTAGGGCCGCTGATCCTGTGGCAGATGAAGAAAGAAGTGGACCCGTTCATTGATGATCAGGGCAAGGAAGCCTTGAACTTCCAGATCACCGTAGCCATTGCCTGGCTGGTTTGCATCGTGTTGGCCTTCGCGGTTATCGGCTTTTTCCTGATGACTGCCTTGGCGATTGCGACCGTGGTGCTGACCATCATCGGTTCGATCAAGGCCAACAAGGGGATCGCCTATCGCTATCCCTTTACCTGGCGGCTGGTCAAATAATGAGCACCCACAAAAAAACCGACAGCGATGTCGGTTTTTTTGTGCCTGGAAAAAGACCTTAGATGGTCAGTGTCCAGTCGTAGTCCACGATCAGCGGCGCATGCTGCGAGAACCGTGGCTGACGCGGCAGGCGTGCGCTGCGAACAAAGCGGCGCAGGCCAGGTGTCAGCAGCTGATAGTCGAAACGCCAGCCCAGGTTGAGCATCTCAGCCTGTTCGTTATCCGGCCACCAGCTGTACTGGTCGCCTTCGCGGCTGACTTCGCGCAGGGCATCGACATAACCCATGTTGCCGACAATCTCGTCCATCCAGGCACGTTCCGGCGCCAGGAAGCCCGGGGATTGCTGGCTGTCGCGCCAGTTCTTGATATCCAGCTTTTGTTGCGCCACGTACAGCGAGCCACAGTAAATGTACTCGCGACGTTTGCGTCGCTGTTTATCCAGATAACGGGCGAAATCGTCCATTAGCTTGAACTTCTGGTTCAAGTCTTCATCGCCGTTCTGCCCCGAAGGGAGCAGCAAGGTCGCGATGCTGACCTTGTCGAAATCGGCTTGCAGGTAGCGCCCGTAGCGGTCGGCTGTCTCGAAGCCGAGGCCGCTGATGACCGCCTTGGGTTGCAACCGCGAGTACAAAGCCACGCCACCTTGGGTGGGCACTTCGGCATCGCAGGCATAAAGGAAGTAGCCATCCAGTTGGAAGGCTGGGTCGTCCAGTTCAAAGGCGGAGGCGCGGGTGTCCTGCAGGCAGATGACGTCGGCATTCTGTGCTTGCAGCCAACTGAGCAAACCACGCTCGACTGCAGCCTGAATACCATTGACGTTCACACTGATGATCCGCATAAATGGCCCCAAAAATCGCGTGCGTGTATGATACACGCCGTCTACCTAATTAGCTAAATCCGTGGTATCTGAGGCTTTTTTCATGCAGGCGTATCAACGCGATTTCATTCGTTTTGCCATCGATCGCGGCGTTTTACGCTTCGGTGAGTTCACTTTGAAGTCCGGGCGCACCAGCCCTTACTTCTTCAATGCAGGCTTGTTCAACTCGGGTTCGGCCCTGGCTCAGCTGGGTCGTTTCTACGCGGCAGCCATCGTTGAAAGCGGTATTTCCTTCGACGTACTGTTCGGCCCAGCCTACAAGGGCATCCCTCTGGCGGCCGCGACTGCCGTGGCGTTGGCGGAACATCATGGGCTGGATTTGCCGTGGTGCTTCAACCGCAAAGAGGCCAAGGCTCATGGCGAAGGCGGCAGCCTGGTCGGGGCTCCACTCAAAGGCGACGTGCTGATCATCGACGACGTGATCACGGCCGGCACCGCCATCCGTGAAGTGATGCAGATCATCGCTTCCCAGGACGGTGCCAAGGCTGCCGGTGTGTTGATCGCACTGAACCGCCAGGAGCGCGGCAATGGCGAATTGTCGGCGATCCAGGAAGTGGAGCGTGATTTTGGCATTCCGGTAGTGAGCATTGTGTCGTTGAACCAGGTGCTGCAGTTCCTGGAAGACGATCCGCAGCTCAAGCAGCATTTGCCGGCGGTCAAGGCGTACCGCGAGCAGTTCGGCGTCTGACACCGAAACCCATCCGGCACGCGGACCCGTGTGGGAGCTGGCTTGCCTGCGATAGCATCACCTTGGTACAACTGATTTACCGAGGTGCCGGCATCGCAGGCAAGCCAGCTCCCACATTTGGATCGAGTGCAAACAAAAAAGGCCCCGCTCAATTTGATTGAGCGGGGCCTTTTTGTTTTCTGCCGATTAAGGACGCTTGCGGTTGCTGATCAGCGTGCCCACACCGGTATCGGTGAAGATTTCCAGCAGGATTGCATTTGGCACGCGGCCATCCAGAATCAGCGAGCTACCCACGCCGCCTTGCACTGCTTCCAGTGCGCAACGGATCTTCGGCAGCATGCCGCCGTAGATGGTGCCGTCGGCGATCAACTCGTCCACTTGCTGGGTAGTCAGGCCGGTCAGCACCTTGCCTTCCTTGTCCATCAAGCCGGCGATGTTGGTCAGCAGCATCAGCTTTTCAGCTTTCAGCGCCTCAGCCACCTTACCGGCTACCAGATCGGCGTTGATGTTGTAAGACTCACCATTGGCACCCACGCCGATTGGCGCGATCACCGGGATGAAGTCGCCTTTGACCAGCAGGTTCAGCAGGTCGGTGTTGATGCCGATCACTTCGCCTACCTGGCCGATGTCGATGATTTCCGGCTGGGTCATCTCCGGCGTCTGACGGGTAACGGTCAGTTTTTTTGCGCGGATCAACTCCGCGTCCTTGCCGGTCAGGCCGATGGCGCTGCCGCCATGACGGTTGATCAGGTTGACGATGTCTTTGTTGACCTGGCCGCCGAGGACCATCTCCACCACGTCCATGGTCTGCGCGTCAGTGACGCGCATGCCATCGATGAAGTGACTCTCGATCGACAAGCGCTTGAGCAGGTCGCCGATTTGCGGGCCACCACCGTGCACCACCACCGGGTTGATCCCGACGGCTTTCATCAACACGATGTCGCGGGCAAAGCCGGTTTTCAGCTCGTCGCTTTCCATGGCATTGCCGCCGTACTTGATCACCAGCGTCTTGCCGACGTAGCGTCGAATGTAAGGCAACGCTTCGGACAGGACCTTGGCGGTATTGGCAGCGGCTTCGCGTTCGAGGGTCATTCAGGGCTCCGGTAAAAAATCAGAACGGTAATTGGAGATCAGGGGCAACACGTTTCAACTGGGCGTGGAACACGTCCTTGATGCGCTGCAACTCAGCCTCGGTATCCGCCTCGAAACGCAGGACCAGCACCGGTGTGGTGTTGGACGCGCGAACCAGGCCCCAGCCTTTGGCGTAATCGACTCGCACACCATCAATGGTGGTCAGGTTGGCGCCTTCACCCCATTGCGCATCGTGCAGTGCGTCAATGATGCTGAATTTGCTCTCCTCGGTCACATGGATATTGATCTCTGGCGTAGAAATATCATTCGGAAAGGTCTGAAACAGCTCCTGCGCCGTAGATTTTTCCTTGCTGAGGATCTCCAGCAGACGGGCGGCGCTGTAAATTCCGTCGTCAAACCCGAACCAGCGCTCTTTGAAGAACACGTGGCCGCTCATTTCACCGGCCAACAGCGCGCCGGTTTCCTTCATTTTCTTTTTGATCAACGAGTGGCCAGTCTTCCACATGAGTGGGCGACCGCCGTATTCCTTGATCAGCGGGGTGAGGCGGCGGGTGCATTTCACGTCGAAGATGATTTCGGCGTTGGGGTTGCGGGCCACCACGTCGCGGGCAAACAGCATCAGCAGGCGGTCGGCGAACACGTTCTCGCCGGTGTTGGTCACCACGCCGACTCGGTCGCCATCACCGTCGAAGGCCAGGCCTACATCGGCGCCGGTTTCCTTGACCTTGGCGATCAGGTCCACCAGGTTTTCAGGCTTGCCCGGGTCCGGGTGGTGGTTAGGGAAGTTGCCGTCGACGTCGCAGAACAACGGGACCACTTCGCAGTTCAGAGCTTCGAGCAGTTGCGGGGCGATCACGCCGGCCGCGCCATTGCCGCAGTCCACTACCACTTTCAGGCGACGCGCGAGTTTGACGTCGCCGGTGATTTCGTCGGAGTAGCGCTGAAGAATGTCGACCTTGGTGATACTGCCGGTGCCGCTGGTCAGATCGTTGGTCTTCAGGCGGTCGTGCAACGCCTGGATTTGCTCGTTGGCGAGGGTGTCACCGGCGATGACGATCTTGAAACCGTTGTAGTCCGACGGGTTATGGCTGCCGGTGAGCATGACACCGGACTTGCCGGCCAGTACGTTGGCTGCGTAGTACAGCGCAGGCGTCGGCACCAGGCCGACGTCGCTGACGTGGCAGCCGCTGTCGGCCAGGCCCTGGATCAGTTGTTCTACCAGCTCCGGGCCGGACAAGCGGCCATCACGGCCAACCGAGACGTTAGGCTCGCCCTGGGCCAGGCTCTGGGAGCCGATGGCGCGGCCGATCCAGTAAGCGGTTTCGGCGGTCAGGGTCTTGGGCACCACGCCACGAATGTCGTAGGCGCGAAAGATGCTGTCGGGGAATGTCGGGGCTACTCGGGCTGCGGTACTCATCGCGAGGTGAAACTCCATCTGAAGGGGGCAAAGCTGGCCTGAATGTGGCTGACCGGCGGGCTCAAACTGAAGGGTATGACGACTTTTTTGGCAGAGAGTTCGTGGTGCAAAAATGCCATCGGCGCTCGCGCTTCATGCTTTATTCCACGTAATGCATTGATTCTAATGGGGAAATATTGCTCATTAGGTCCGCGCATTCTTCGTCCTGAAAAGCCTTGCGGTGGCGTCGGGCCGGACAAGGGTGCCCGGCCTGTTTCAGCTTAGTCAGTGACTGCCGGAATGCCCAAAACCGCCTGCGCCGCGCTGGGTCTCGTCGAACTCCTGAACCAGCTCGAAGTGCGCCTGCACCACCGGCACCAGTACCAGTTGGGCGATGCGTTCGCCGACAGCAATGTTGAAGGCGGTTTGGCCACGGTTCCAGCACGATACCATCAGCTCGCCCTGGTAATCGGAGTCGATCAGGCCAACGAGGTTGCCCAGCACGATACCGTGTTTGTGGCCCAGGCCGGAGCGCGGCAGGATCAGTGCCGCCAAGCCCGGGTCGCCCACATAGATCGACAGGCCGGTGGGAATCAGAATGGTCTGGCCCGGCTCGAGGACCGTGTCTTCCTTGAGCATGGCGCGCAGGTCCAGCCCGGCGGAGCCTGGGGTGGCGTAGGCCGGCAGTGGGAATTCGTTGCCGATGCGGGGGTCGAGAATCTTGGCTTGCAAAGCGTGCATGTAAATTAAACCTGGTTCAGCCGTTGGGCGATAAATGAGATCAGTTGGCGGGCAATCTTGCCCTTGCTGGTCTGGGCGAAAACGGTGGCGTGCAACTCGCGGTCGATCACGCTGATGGCATTTTCCTCACTGTTGAAGCCGATGCTCGGGTTGGCGACATCATTGGCAACGATCAGGTCGAGGTTTTTATCTTTCAATTTGCGTGCGGCGTAGTCCAGCAGATGTTCGGTTTCGGCGGCAAAGCCGACGCTGAACGGGCGGTCTGGACGCGTGGCGATAGTTGCCAGAATGTCCGGGTTGCGCACCATTTGCAGGAGCAGGCCGTCGCCACTTGTAGGGTCTTTCTTAAGCTTTTGCGGGGCGACGACTTCCGGGCGGTAGTCCGCGACCGCTGCCGACGCGATAAACAGATCGCAGGGAATCGCTGCCTCACAGGCCGCCAGCATGTCTCGGGCGCTGACTACGTCGATGCGCGTGACCCGATCAGGCGTCGGCAAATGCACCGGACCGGTGATCAAGGTGACGCGCGCGCCTGCCTCGACCGCCGCTTCCGCCAAGGCAAAGCCCATTTTTCCTGAGCTATGGTTGGTGATGTAGCGCACCGGGTCGATGTTTTCCTGGGTCGGGCCGGCAGTGATCAGCACGTGCTTGCCGGTCAGGGCCAGGTGCTGGAAGCACTCGGCGGCGCACAGCGCCAGGTCGGTGGCTTCGAGCATGCGGCCCATGCCGACATCGCCGCAGGCCTGGCTGCCGGACGCGGGGCCGAACACTTTGAGGCCTCGGCTTTGCAGGAGTTGGGTGTTCGCCTGGGTGGCCGGGTCGCGCCACATGGCCTGGTTCATGGCCGGGGCAATGGCGACGGTGGCGTCGGTTGCCAGAACCAAAGTGGTCAGCAGGTCATCGGCGATGCCTTGGGCGAGGCGGGCGATCAGGTCGGCGGTTGCCGGGGCGATGAGTACCAGGTCGGCCCATTTGGCCAGCTCGATATGGCCCATCGCGGCTTCTGCCGCCGGGTCCAGCAGGTCGAGGTGAACCGGGTGGCCGGACAGGGCTTGCATGGTCAGCGGGGTGATGAATTCACTGCCACCGCGGGTCATGACCACGCGCACTTCGGCGCCTTGGTCCAGGAGCCTGCGAACCAGCTCTGCGCTCTTGTAGGCGGCAATGCCGCCGCCGACGCCGAGAACGATGCGTTTCCGATACAGACGCTGCATTGGTTTGCCTTTCCAGTTCAGTGACGCCTGCGATGCCCCCTCCCCAGGGGAAATCGCACGCAAAAAAGAGGGCTTAAGATAACACAGCGTCCGCGAGGCAACAGCGGCGCACACGCACACGGAGGTGGGATGAGTATTCGCGATTGGCCTGTGGCGGAACGTCCACGGGAGAAACTTTTGGAATGGGGCGCGGCAAGCCTGTCGGATGCCGAGCTGTTGGCGATCTTCCTGCGTACCGGGGTTTCCGGCAAAAGCGCGGTCGACTTGGCACGCCATTTGTTGGCGCAATTCGGTGGCCTTCGCCCATTGTTGGAGGCCAGCCAGACGCTGTTCAGCAGGCATTTGGGGCTGGGGCCGGCGAAATTTGCTCAGTTGCAGGCCGTGCTGGAAATGTCCCGGCGCCATATGGCCGAAAGCCTGCGCAAGGAGTCGGTGCTGGAAAGCCCCTTGGCCGTGCGCGATTACCTCAAGGCGTTGTTGCGTCATGAGCCCCACGAGATCTTCGGCTGCCTGTTTCTCGACTCAAAGCACCGGGTGCTGGGCTTCGAGGCGTTGTTCCAGGGCACCATTGATGCTGCCGTGGTTTATCCCCGGCAAGTGGTCAAGCGCGCACTTGAGTACAACGCGGCAGCATTGATCCTGTGCCACAACCATCCTTCGGGGAGCGTCGAGCCGAGTGCGGCTGATCGAAAATTGACCAAGTTGCTGCAAAAGGCCTTGGAAGTCGTGGATGTGCGGGTGCTGGATCACATCATCGTGGGCGATGGCGACCCGCTGTCGATGGCGGAATACGGGTGGCTGTAGCCCCGCCCCTCATTGGGGCGGGGCGGGTGCTTAAGGCTTGATGCTGACCTTGGAGTAATCCTGGCGCCCGAACGGGCTTACCTGATACCCCTCGACATTCTTGCGGGCCAGGGCGAACGCGGTCGGGTGCGCCAGCGGCAGCCACAAGGCCTGCTGCTGGATCTGCGCCTGAGCCTGTTGGTACAGCTTGCTACGCACGCCTTGCTCGCTGGTGGTCTTGCCGGCGCTGATCAGTTTGTCCAGCGCGGGGTCGCAGTAGCGCGCGAAGTTGGTACCGGATTTTACTGCCGCGCAGGAGAACTGTGGGGTGAGGAAGTTATCCGGGTCACCGTTGTCGCCGGCCCAGCCCATGAACAGCAGGTCATGTTCACCGGCCTTGGCGCGGCGAATCAGTTCGCCCCACTCGATCACGCGAATCTCGGCCTGGATGCCGATCTTGGCCAGGTCTGCCTGCAACAGCTGTGCACCGAGGTTGGGGTTGGGGTTCAGCAGGCTGCCGGTTGGGCGGGTCCAGAGGGTGGTTTTGAAGCCGTCCTTGAGCCCGGCGCGGTCTAGCAGCGTCTTGGCCTTGGCGATGTCGTGTGGATAACCCGGCAAGTCCTTGGCATAGCTCCAGGTATTGGGTGGGTAAATGCCATTGGCCGCTTCGGCGGTGCCTTCAAACACGGCTTTGAGGTAGCTGTTCTTGTCGAATGCCAGGTTGATTGCCTGGCGCACTTCGGGCTTGTCCAGTGGTGGGTGCTGGCTGTTGATGGCCACGAAGGCAGTCATGAAGGCGGCGGTTTTTTCCACCTTCAATGCCGGGTCTTTCTCGGCTTCGCCTACGTCTAAAGGCTTAGGCGATAGGGCGATCTGGCATTCGTCACGGTGCAGTTTCTGCAGCCGCACGTTGGCATCCGGGGTAATGGCAAAGATTAAGTTATCCACAGCCGGTTTGCCGGCGAAGTACTCCGGGTTGGCTTTGTAGCGAACCACCGCATCTTTCTGAAAGCGTACGAACACAAACGGACCGGTGCCGATCGGCTGGCTATTGAGCTTTTCAGGCCTGCCGGCCTTGAGCAGCTTGTCGGCGTATTCGGCCGGGTAGATCGAAGCAAAGCCCATGCTCAGGGCGGCGAGGAAGGTCGAATCGGCGTGATCGAGAGTGAAGCGCACGGTCAGCGGGTCGAGGGCGTCGATTTTCTTGACCAGTGTCGGCAATTGCAGCGACTGCGCATGCGGGAAACCGCTCTGGGCGATCTTGTGCCACGGGTTGGCCGGGTCGAGCATGCGTTCAAAGCTGAAACGCACGTCTTCGGCGGTCAGGCTGCGGCTTGGGGTGAAGTATTCGGTGCGGTGGAATTTCACGCCTGGGTGCAGCTTGAACGTGTATGTCAGGCCATCCGGCGAGACTTCCCAGCTGTCCGCGAGGCTCGGCACCAGCTTGCCGTGGGTGGCGTCGTAGTCCACCAGGCGGTTCATCAGTACGTCGGCCGAGGCATTGGTGGTGGTCAGCGAGTTGTATTGCACCACATCGAACCCTTCGGGGCTGGCCTCGGTGCAAACGCTCAAACTGGTAGCCGCCAGGGCCGTCGGCGCGATAAATAGAGGGGCTAGCAATAGCGGTAGGGCTGCGAGGCGCATATTTGGTTTCCTTTGCAGATCGAAGGCCCATCTGCGAGTGCAGTCTGGAAAAAGCCTACCGTAGTGGTCTGATTGATAAATGACTAGCCCATTTTTGCCTGTGCTTTTGGCCCAAATGCTGTTTTGATGGCGCCTCAGCGCGTTTCGCCGTGCACTTCACCGTGCGTGCGGGCGCTGTAAATCATTCTGTGCGACGAGCGGTCGGCTTTCACTGCGGCCCCTCCTGGCAACGGTTCAGGCGTCTGTCGCCGAGATTTACGCCGGTAAAAACACACGGGCTGTTGTTGCATTGGGGTCTTTCTGGTATAAAGCAGCGCTCTTTTCTAGGGGCCCGGTTCCTTCACTGTAGGTGTAGCCGGTAAGACCCTTAAAGAAACGCGGCGCCTGGCGCCAAATGACTGAGAGATTAAGCGGCCAACCCATGCCGGGTTGGGCATGTGGTTTTAGAGGGCTGAGGCATGTCGAGAGTCTGTCAAGTTACCGGTAAGGGTCCGGTGACTGGGAATAACATTTCCCACGCAAATAACAAAACCCGTCGTCGTTTCCTGCCGAACCTGCAGCATCACCGCTTCTGGGTTGAAGAAGAGAAACGTTTTGTTCGCCTGCGTGTATCTGCCAAAGGCATGCGTATCATCGACAAGCGTGGCATCACTGTCGTGCTGGCCGAAATCCGCGCCGCTGGCAAGATCTAAGGAGCTCTATCATGCGTGAATTGATTCGAATGATCTCTAGCGCCGGTACTGGTCACTTCTACACTACCGACAAGAACAAGCGTACTACCCCGGACAAGCTCGAAAAGAAAATGTTCGACCCGCGCGTTCGCAAGCACGTGATCTACAAAGAAGGCAAAATCAAGTAATTGATTTTCTTCCTTGTGAAAAAAAGCCCGCATCTCACGATGCGGGCTTTTTTTTGCCTGCGCGTTCCCACGCACTGCGTGGGAACGCCGCCTGTGACGCTCCGCGTCAGGCTTTCTGTTCGAACACCACGTAGATCTTGCGGCACGGCTCCAGCACTTCCCAGGTGCCGCTGAACCCGGCGGGGATCACGAAGCGGTCGCCGGCACGCAAGGTCTTGGCGTTGCCATCGGCATCGCGCAGTACCGATACGCCCTGCACGATCTCGCAGTACTCATGCTCGGTGTAATTGACCTTCCACTGCCCGACTTCGCCTTCCCAAACCCCGGCACTCATCTGGCCGCACGGGCTGTTGTAGTGGTTGTAGAGCGTTTGCTCGGGGTCGCCCTTGAGGATTTTTTCGGCGGCAGGCCGGTAGCGTTCGGGGGCGGTGTTGGCTTGGTTGAAGTCGACGATGTCCTGGATGCTCATGTGCGTGTCCCGTCTGGCCTGCGGTTGGAGAGCCCAAAGTCTATGTTTATTAAAATGAACATCGCAAGGGTGTTTACCGCCGTTGTGTCAAATATATTGAAACACCCCCAGCCGCTGGTTTAGGGTGGCAGCTGCCTTGAGCCGAACAGCAGGCTGGCCGGGCAAGAATTCTTTGAGGCTGCCGGGGGACATCACCTGGCCCTTGTATTCAATAAGAGGAGGACACTCGCATGACCACCCTGACCCGTGCCGACTGGGAACAACGCGCCAAGGATCTGAAGATCGAAGGCCGCGCCTATATCAATGGCGAATACACCGCCGCCGTTTCCGGTGACACGTTCGAATGCATCAGCCCGGTCGATGGCCGCCTACTGGCCACCGTTGCCAGTTGCGACGCCGCCGACGCCCAGCGCGCTGTAGAAAATGCCCGCGCCACCTTCAATTCCGGTGTCTGGTCGCGCCTGGCGCCGGCCAAACGCAAGGCCGCCATGATCCGTTTCGCCGCGTTGCTCAAGGCCAATGCCGAAGAGCTGGCGCTGCTTGAAACCCTGGACATGGGCAAGCCGATCAGTGATTCGCTCGGTATCGACGTCCCAGGTGCAGCCAATGCCCTGAGCTGGAGCGGCGAGGCGATCGACAAGATCTACGACGAAGTTGCCGCCACCCCGCATGATCAACTCGGCCTGGTAACCCGCGAGCCAGTCGGCGTGGTTGGCGCCATCGTGCCGTGGAACTTCCCGCTGATGATGGCCTGCTGGAAACTCGGCCCAGCGCTGTCGACCGGTAACTCGGTCATCCTCAAGCCGTCCGAAAAGTCCCCGCTGACCGCCATCCGCATCGCGGCCCTGGCCGTTGAGGCCGGTATTCCAAAAGGCGTATTCAACGTGCTGCCGGGCTACGGCCACACTGTGGGTAACGCACTGGCGCTGCACATGGACGTCGACACGCTGGTGTTCACCGGCTCCACCAAGATTGCCAAGCAACTGTTGATCCGCTCCGGCGAGTCGAACATGAAGCGCGTGTGGCTGGAAGCCGGCGGCAAGAGCCCGAACATCGTGTTTGCCGATGCGCCAGACCTGCAAGCGGCTGCCGAATCCGCCGCGGGCGCCATCGCCTTCAACCAGGGCGAAGTCTGCACCGCCGGTTCGCGACTGCTCGTCGAGCGTTCAATCAAGGATAAATTCCTGCCGCTGGTGATCGAGGCCCTCAAGGGCTGGAAGCCAGGAAACCCGCTGGACCCGGCAACAACCGTCGGCGCGCTGGTGGACACCCAGCAGATGAACACCGTGCTGTCGTACATCGAGGCCGGCCACGCCGACGGCGCCAAGCTGGTCGCGGGCGGCAAGCGCACCCTGGAAGAAACCGGTGGCACGTACGTTGAGCCGACGATTTTCGACGGGGTGACCAATGCCATGAGGATCGCCCAGGAGGAGATCTTCGGCCCTGTGCTGTCGGTCATCACCTTCGACAGCGCCGAAGAAGCCATCGCCATTGCCAACGACACCCAATACGGCCTGGCCGCGGCGGTGTGGACGGCGGATATCTCCAAGGCACACCTGACCGCTAAGGCCTTGCGCGCTGGCAGCGTATGGGTCAACCAGTACGATGGCGGCGACATGACCGCACCGTTTGGTGGCTTCAAGCAGTCGGGCAATGGTCGCGACAAGTCGCTGCACGCGTTCGACAAGTACACCGAGCTGAAGGCGACCTGGATCAAGCTCTAAGCAATACTGCTGATCCCCTGTAGGAGCAAGCTGGTGTGGGAGCTGGCTTGCCTGCGGTAGCAGCACCAAGGTGTGACTGACACACCGAGGCGTCTGCATCGCGGGCAAGCCCGGCTCCCACATAAGTTCGCTCCTACAGTTCGTTTGAAACCCAGAAATTATCCACAGGAGCGTGGAAATGCGTTGGGCGACTTATTTCGCCGTCCTGGCCTCGGTACTCAGCGTTGGCCTGGCCCTGGGCGTCAGCATGCCGCTGGTGTCCCTGCGCCTGGAAAGCTGGGGCTACGGCAGTTTCGCCATTGGGGTGATGGCCGCCATGCCGGCCTTCGGCGTGCTACTGGGCGCGAAGGTCTCCAGCCGCATGGCTTCATGGCTGGGCACCGCCAACCTGATGCGCTTGTGCCTGTGGGCCGGTGCAGTGTCCATCGGCCTGCTGGCAATCCTGCCCAGCTACCCGGTCTGGCTGGTGCTGCGGCTGATGATCGGGGTGATCCTGACCATCGTGTTTATCCTCGGTGAAAGCTGGATCAACCAGTTGGTGGTGGAGCAGTGGCGTGGCCGCTTGGTCGCGCTGTATGGCTGCACGTATGCCTTGAGCCAATTGTCGGGGCCATTGCTGCTGGGCGTGCTCGGCACCGATCATGATTACGGCTTCTGGGTGGGCGTGGGCCTGTTGATGGTCGCGCCGCTGCTGTTGCTCGGGCGTTCCGGTGCGCCGACGGCCGAATCCTTCAGCGTCACCTTCGGCGATCTGTGGCGTTTTTGCCGGGGCCTGCCGGCGATTGCCTGGGCGGTGGCGTTGTTCGCTGCATTCGAGGCGATGATTCTGACGCTGCTGCCGGTGTATTGCCTGCAGCAAGGTTTCACGGCCGAGATTGCTTTGGCCATGGTCAGTACGGTGGTGGTCGGCGATGCGTTGCTGCAATTGCCCATTGGCGCATTGGCCGACTATCTGCCGCGACGCACGCTGTTCTTGAGCTGTGCGCTGCTGTTGCTGGCCTCCAGCCTGGCGATTCCGCTGTTACTGCACACGCCGCTGATCTGGCCGGTGTGGGTGGTCTTCGGCGCCAGTGCCGGTGGGTTGTTCACCTTGTCGCTGATCCTGATCGGCGAGCGTTACCGCGACGATGCGCTGGTGCGCGCCAATGCCCACGTGGCGCAGTTGTGGGGCATCGGTTGCCTGATCGGGCCGCTGGTGGCCGGTGCGGGCAGCCAGTGGATCAGCGGGCATGCATTGCCGTGGCTGATGGCAGCCGGGGCGTTGGGGCTGGTGGTGTTGTTGTTGCGCCAGGGCGCGTTTGGCGTCGCGCAACCGGCCTGACCCGAAATGCAATCAACCGTGGGAGCTGGCTTGCCTGCGATAGCGGTGTGCCAGCTGCCAATACAGTACCTGACACTCCGCCATCGCGGGCAAGCCCGGCGCCCACAGGGATCTACTCTGTCCTTAAAGCATCCGTTCCAGGCCGACTGACGTGGCGAACCAGGCATTGAACCGGCGCCACCAACTGCCGGGTTCATCGGTCAGTGTGTGCAATTGGCCGTTATCTTCGGTCACCCACACCACTTGCCCGTCCTGCAGTTTCGCCTGGTAGCTCAAGGCCGGTGCCATGCCTTGCAACGCCAGGTTGCGAACGTGCTCCGCCAGTTCGGGGCTGTCCACCAGCACGCCGACTTCGGTGTTCCACAGCACTGAACGTGGGTCGAAGTTGAATGAGCCGATAAACGACTTCTCCCGATCAAAGATCATCGCCTTGCTGTGCAGGCTGGAGTCCGAGCCGTGGAAGGCGCCTCGGCGAAACAAGTGCGGGCCGCTGCCGGCGCTGGGGTCGCCGGGTTGGCGGCGCAGCTCATAAAGTTTTACGCCGTGCTCCAGCAGCGCCTTGCGATACGGCGCATAGCCGCCGTGCACGGCCGGTACGTCGGTGGCCTCCAGTGAGTTGGTCAGCAGGCTCACCGACACCCCCGCATCGGCGCGGCCGGTCAGGTACACCAGCCCAGGCTGGCCGGGCACGAAGTACGCCGAAATCATGATCAGCTCGTGGTTGACGCCTTCCAGCTCCGGCGCCAGTTGGGTGGTGAGCAGCAAGCGCGGGTCGGGGTCGGCCTTGGCCAACACCTTGCTCGGCGCGTCCCACAACGCCTGGTTCCAGGCCCAGATCAGCTCGCGGCGCCAGATGTCCATGCGTGGCTGGGTCTGGTAGGTGCGCAAGCGGTTATACAGGGTGTGATTCTGCTGGCGTGATTCGGCCAGCGAGTCGTGCAGGCGCACACGTGCGGCGGCCAGGTCGCGTTTGGACGGGGCGTTGGAGACGAAGTCATCAATCGGCTTGCTCAGCGCGCTGTTCCAGTACTGATCAAAACTGTGGCCGAGCTGCTCAGCCACCGGGCCGACGCTGAGCATGTCGATATCGGTGAAGTTCAGGTTGGGCTCGGCGTCGAAATACTCGTCGCCCAGGTTGCGCCCGCCGACAATCGCCACGCTGTTGTCCGCCAGCCACAGCTTGTTGTGCATGCGCCGGTGTTGCAGCGACAGGTTGAACAATCGGCCCATGGCCCGCGTCACGCCGGTGCTGCGGCCCAGGTGCAGCGGGTTGAACAGGCGGATTTCAATCTGTGGGTGGGCGGCGAGGGTGGCGATGATCTGGTCGAGGCCATCGCTGGTGGTGTCGTCCAGCAGGATGCGCACGCGCACGCCACGGTCGGCGGCCTTGAGCAGTTCATCCACCAGCATGCGCGTGCTGATGCCGTCGTGGACGATGTAGTACTGCAGGTCGAGGCTGCTTTGGGCGTTACGGATCAGTTCGGCGCGGGCCATGAAGGCTTCACTGCTGTTGGGCAGCAGGCGAAAGCCTGAGCGGCCCTGATACGGCGCCGCCTGCGCCTGGATCGAGCGGCCGAACGACGATTGGGCGGCGGGCAGGGCGTCGCTGGGCACGCGCGGCGTATCGACCGTAGCGCAGCCGCCCAGGGCCAGGGCGCCCAGCAGGAAAAACGGTAAAAGCCGTCGAGTCATCAAGGGCGCTGCTTCCAGGTCAGGGCGGTTGGGCATATGACGGCCAATTCCGGCGAAAGGTCAGTCTGACGCCTCGGCAAGCATCTTGATCGCGGCGGCGCCGACCTTGCGCACCGCTTCTTCGATCTGCGCGGTTGGCTTGGCAGCGTAGTTCATGCGCAGGCAGTTACGGTACTTGCCGGAAGCGGAAAAAATGCTGCCCACCGCCACCTGTACGCCTTGTTCCACTAGCACGCGGTTGAGCTTGAGGGTGTCGAAGCCTTCTGGCAGCTCGATCCACAGCATGAAGCTGCCCTGGGGCCGACTGGCGCGTGTGCCTGCCGGGAAATAGCGGCTGACCCAGTCGAGCATCAGGTCGCGATTGCGCTGGTATTGGGTGCGCATCCGCCGCAAATGTGGCTCGAAGTGGCCGTTTTTGAGGAATTCGGCGATGGCGATCTGCGGTTGGGTCGCAGTGGAACCGGTGCTGATGTATTTCATGTGCAGCACCCGCTCCAGGTATCGCCCGGGCGCAACCCAGCCGATACGCAAGCCAGGCGCCAGGGTTTTCGAGAACGAGCTGCACAGCAGCACGCGGCCGTCCTCGTCGAAGGATTTGATCGTGCGTGGGCGTGGGTAGCTGTAGGCCAACTCGCCATACACATCGTCTTCGATGATCGCCACGTCAAAGCGCTGGGCCAGGGTCAGCAACGCGCGTTTGCGCGCCTCCGGCATGATGTAGCCCAAGGGGTTATTGCAGTTGGGCGTCAGCTGGATGACCTTGATCGGCCACTGTTCCAGGGCAAGCTCCAGTGCTTCGAGGCTGATGCCGGTGACCGGGTCCGTCGGGATTTCCAAGGCTTTCATGCCCAGGCCCTTGAGGGTCTGCATGGCGCCATGGAAGCTCGGCGAGTCCACGGCAACGATATCGCCCGGCTCGCAAATGGCGTGGATGCTGGCGGACAGCGCCTCGTGGCAACCTGTGGTGATCACAATGTCTTCGGCCGTCAGTTGGCAGCCGGAATCCAATGACAGTCGCGCAATCTGTTCGCGTAATTCCATACAGCCGAGGATGTTGTCGTAATACAGCCCCGGCAGATCCTGGCGGCGACTCACCCGTGCAAGGCTGCGCAGCAAGGGTTTCAGGGTCGGCGACAATACATCCGGCATGCCCCGGCCCATCTGTATGACGTCTTTGCGGGGCACCGCGCGAATCAGTTCCAGCACCTGATCCCACTGGGAAATCTCCACCGGGCGCTGGGCCGGGCGGCCTACCTCGGGCAGCGCCGGCAGCTCGCGCCCAACGGGTACAAAGTAGCCGGACTTGGGCTTGGGCATTGCCAGGCCGTTGTCTTCCAGCAAGCGATAGGCTTGTTGCACGGTGCTCAGGCTGACCCCGTGTTCCACGCTCAAGGCTCGTACAGAGGGCAAACGATCGCCGGGGCGGTAGAAGCCCTGTTCGATGCGAGTGCCCAGCAATTCGGCGAGGTTGACGTAAAGGGTCATGGCGGTCACTCCCGAGGGACCAGTACAGATACCGGGAAAATACAGGATTCAGGCACCCTTGGGCAGCATCTGTATGGATTTAATAAAGATGGGTTGAATCTGTAATGGTTTGGCGTGCGCGCTCACTCTGGTCACTCATGGCAACAAGCAAATGAGGGGCAGCAAAATGAGCGGCATAAGCGATGTGCGTCTGATGCTACACAGTCAGGAGTTGCAGGCAGGGCAGGAGCGGGGGACGGCGCCGCGCGATATCAGCCGATGGAGCCTGTTCTGGCACCGCCGCCACACGCGCAAAGCCTTGCTGCATTTGACCCGCGAGCAACTGCGCGACGTTGGGCTGACCGCCGAACAAGCGCGCCAGGAAGGCCTGAAACCGTTCTGGCGCGATTGATCAGATCAGCTCTTTGAACCGGTGCCAGAGCATCCCCAGCGTCAGCAGCGGCGAACGCAAATGTTTACCGCCGGGGAAGGTGATGTGCGGCACCTGGGCGAACAAATCAAAACGGCCCTGCTGCTGGCCGCTGATCGCCTCGGCCAGCAGCTTGCCGGCCAGGTGCGTGGCGTTGAGGCCGTGGCCAGCGTAGGCCTGGGCGTAATACACGTTAGGCTGGTCGGCCAGCCGGCCAATCTGCGGCAGGCGGTTGGCGCCGATGCCGATCATGCCGCCCCACTGGTAGTCGATCTTCACGTCGGCCAGTTGTGGAAACACCTTGAGCATCTTCGGGCGCATGTAGGCGCCGATGTCCTGAGGGTCGCGTCCGGAATAGTGGCAGGCACCGCCAAACAACAGACGGCGGTCGGCGGATAACCGGAAGTAATCCACCGTCACCCGCTGATCACACACAGCCATGTTCTGCGGCAACAGGTTGGCGGCTTGTGCTTCGCTCAACGGCTCGGTGGCGATGATGTAACTGCCGGCGGGCAGCACTTTGCCGCTCAGGTGTGGGTTCAAGCCATTGAGGTAAGCGTTACAGGCCAGCACCAGGGTCTTGGCGCGCACATTGCCAAGGGCGGTGTGCACGTTGACCTCGGGGCCGTAGTCGATGCGCGTCACTTCGGACTGCTCGAACAGCTTCACGCCCAACTGCTGCGCGGCGGCGGCTTCACCGAGGGCCAGGTTCAGCGGGTGCAGGTGGCCGGAGCCCATGTCGATCATGCCGCCCACGTAGCGGTCGGAGCCGACCACGCTGCTCATCTCGTTGGCTTGCAGCAGGCGCACTTCATGGCGATAGCCGAGGCTGCGCAATTCTTCGGCGTCCTCGGCCAGGTCGTGCAGATGCTGAGGTTTGTTCGCCAGGTCGCAATAGCCCCACGTCAGGTCGCAGGGGATCTGATAGCGCTCGACGCGTTCGCGCACGATCTCCACGGCTTCCAGGCCCATCAGCTTCATCTGGCGTACGCCGTCGCTGCCGATCACATTGGCGAACTGGTCCAGGCCATGGCCGACGCCACGAATCAGCTGGCCGCCATTACGGCCACTGGCGCCCCAGCCGATTTTGCGCGCCTCCAGCAACACCACGCTAAAACCGCGCTCGGCCAGCTCCAGCGCCGTGTTAAGCCCGGAATAACCACCGCCAATCACGCACACATCGGCGCTGACTTCGCCCGCCAACGCTGGGCAGTCGGGTTGTGGGACGCTGCTGGCGGCGTAGTAGGAAGCGGTGTGCCGGGCGCTGGCGGTCATGGGGAGCATCCCTGTTTGGAAAATTTGACGCAGGATACAGCGGTCGGACGAAGCTGTCTGCGCAGGGCGTTTTGCGTCAGAATCAACGCCTATTCGCCGTTCGGTACGTGTTTCGATGAGTTGCAACAGCCAGAAAATCAGCGCGCTGCGCCGACAGATTCCTTCGTTCGAGTGCGTCCCCGGCTGCCACGACTGCTGTGGGCCGGTGACCACATCGCCCGAAGAAATGTCGCGACTGCCACGTAAGACCGCTGCTGAGCAGGACGCGGCCATGGATGAGCTGAACTGCGTACACCTCGGGCCAAATGGCTGCACGGTGTATGACGAGCGGCCGTTGATCTGTCGGTTGTTTGGTACCACCAAGACCTTGCCGTGCCCCAATGGGCGGGGGCCGGTGGAGCTGATTCATCCGCGAGTAGAAAAGCAGATCCATGAATACATGGCGAGCACCCGGCAGGTGCTGGTCTAGCGGATGTACTCGGGCAAAAGGTGGGCGCAGGCAAGCCAGCTCCCACCTTTGATCGCGGCGTATCCGTTAATCCGGGATCGGCAGGTTCAGGCTCTCTTTCACCTCTTCCATCACGATATAACTCTTGGATTCCCGCACATGGGGCAACTTGAGCAAGATATCGCCCAGCAATTTGCGGTACGAGGCCATCTCGGAAATCCGCGCTTTCACCAAGTAGTCGAAGTCGCCTGACACCAGGTGGCACTCCAGCACATGCGGCAGTTTCAACACCGCACGGCGGAACTCTTCAAAAGTGTCGCCGGACTTGTAATCGAGGCTGATCTCGACAAATACCAGCAAACTCCCCTTCAAATGCTGCGGGTTGAGCCGCGCGTTGTAGCCCATGATGATCCCTTCGCGCTCCAGGCGGCGTACGCGTTCGGTGCACGGCGTGGTCGACAGCCCGACTTTTTCACCCAGCTCCGTGAACGAAATACGCCCGTCGGTTTGCAGGATGCGCAGGATATTGCGGTCGATCTTGTCCAGCTCCCGCTTGGTCTGGGTGTTGGTACGCATAGGGGATACGCCTCTGTGAAAAGGGTTTTTGCCGAGAATTGTCGCCAAATATAGGCATTTATATAGTGAAATGCACTGGTCATTGTTTTTTACACTGCGCTCATCATTGCTCGAATAACACACGTCAGCGGCTAAGCCCGTGATGAGGATATAAAAATGCGCGTTCTGGTCTTGGGTAGCGGCGTCATTGGGGTGACCAGTGCCTACTATTTGGCGCGGGCCGGCTTCGAAGTCGTTGTGGTCGACCGTCAGCCTGCTGCTGCCATGGAAACCAGTTTTGCCAACGCCGGCCAAGTGTCTCCAGGGTATGCCTCGCCATGGGCCGCGCCGGGCGTGCCGCTCAAGGCGATCAAGTGGTTGCTGCAACGCCACGCCCCGCTGGCGATCAAGGCCACCACCGATATCGATCAATACCTGTGGATGGCGCAGATGCTGCGCAACTGCACGGCCAGCCGCTATGCGGTGAACAAGGAACGTATGGTCCGCCTGTCCGAGTACAGCCGCGACTGCCTCGACGAGCTGCGCGCTGAAACCGGCATTGCCTACGAAGGCCGCAGCCTCGGTACGACTCAACTGTTCCGCACCCAGGCCCAACTGGATGGCGCGGCCAAAGACATCGCCGTGCTGAAAGAATCCGGCGTGCCGTTCGAGTTGCTCGACCGGGCCGGTATCGCCCGCGTTGAGCCAGCATTGGCCAGTGTCACCGACATCCTCGCTGGCGCCCTGCGCCTGCCGAATGACCAGACGGGCGACTGCCAGATGTTCACCACGCGCCTGGTGGAGATGTGCAAACAGCTGGGCGTGGAATTTCGCTTCGATCAGGACATCCAGCGCCTCGACTACGCAGGCGACCGTATCAACGGCGTGTGGGTCGACGGCAAGCTGGAAACCGCCGACCGCTACGTGCTGGCTCTGGGCAGCTACTCGCCGAAACTGCTCAAGCCGCTGGGGATCAAGGCGCCGGTGTACCCGCTCAAGGGTTACTCGCTGACCGTGCCGATCACCAACCCGGCGATGGCGCCGACTTCGACCATTCTCGACGAGACCTACAAGGTCGCGATCACCCGTTTCGACAACCGCATCCGCGTCGGCGGCATGGCTGAAATAGCCGGTTTTGACCTGTCGCTTAACCCGCGTCGACGCGAAACCCTGGAGATGATCGTCAACGACCTTTATCCTCAGGGCGGCGATTTGACCGAAGCCACGTTCTGGACCGGCCTGCGCCCGACCACACCCGACGGCACGCCGATTGTCGGTGCCACGCCCTTCAAGAACCTGTTCCTGAATACCGGCCACGGCACGCTCGGCTGGACCATGGCCTGTGGCTCTGGTCGTTTGTTGGCCGACCTGATGGCTTCGAGGACGCCACAGATCAGCGCCGAAGGCCTCGATATTTCCCGTTACGGCAACCACCAGGAGTCCGCAAAACATGTCCATCCAGCGCCAGCTCACCAATGAGCGCATGAGCCAGATCGTTGTTCACAGCGGTACCGTGTATCTGGCAGGGCAAGTCGGCGACGACATGAGTGCCGGGATTGAACAGCAGACCCGTGAAACCCTGGCCAATATCGAGCGTTTGCTGGACTTGGCCGGCACCGACAAAACCAAGTTGCTGTCGGTGACGATCTACCTGAAAGACATCGACGCCGACTTCGCCGGTATGAACGCGGTGTGGGACAAGTGGCTGCCTAAAGGCGTCGCCCCGGCCCGTGCCACGGTCGAAGCCAAACTGTGCGAACCGGAAATTCTGGTAGAGCTGTCCGTCGTGGCCGCGCTGCCTTAAACCCAGATCCCTCTCCCGGCGCCTACGTTGTTGGTCGGTGCCGGTTTTTCTTCACTCTGCCGCCTAGAAGCCTGCCGCCATGCGTCCTGCCCGTGCCCTGATCGACCTCCAAGCCCTGCGCCACAACTACCAATTGGCCCGTGAAGTCACGGGGGCCAAGGCCCTCGCCGTGGTCAAGGCCGATGCCTATGGCCATGGCGCCGTGCGCGTGGCCCAGGCGCTCGAAGCCGAAGCCGACGGGTTTGCCGTGGCGTGCATCGAAGAGGCGTTGGAACTGCGGGCCGCCGGGATTCGCGCGCCGGTACTGCTGCTGGAAGGTTTCTTCGAAGCCGACGAGCTGCCTCTGATCATCGAGCATGATTTATGGTGCGTGGTGCATTCGCTGTGGCAGTTGGACGCGATCGAGCAAGCCCGGCTGAGCAAGCCGCTTACTATCTGGCTCAAGCTGGATTCGGGCATGCACCGTGTTGGCCTGCACCCCAAGGATTACCACGAGGCTTATCAGCGCCTGCTGGCCAGCGGTAAAGTGGCAAAAATCGTATTGATGAGCCACTTCGCCCGCGCCGACGAGCTCGACTGTGTACGCAGCAATGAACAAGTCGAAGTATTTGAGGCGGCGCGCCAAGGCTTGTCGGCGGAGGTCAGCCTGCGCAACTCGCCGTCGGTGATGGGTTGGCCGAGCATGTCCAGCGACTGGGTGCGCCCGGGCATCATGCTCTACGGCGCCACGCCGTTTGGTGAAGACCAGGCCATCGCCGCGCGTTTGCAGCCGGTGATGACCCTGGAGTCCAAAGTCATCTGCGTGCGGGAACTGCCGGCCGGTGAGCCGGTGGGCTACGGCGCCAAGTTCATCACGCCAAAGCCGATGCGCATTGGCGTGGTTGCCATGGGCTATGCCGACGGTTACCCACGCCACGCGCCGACCGGCACGCCGGTGCTGGTGGCGGGGCAGCGCAGCCAATTGCTGGGCCGCGTGTCCATGGACATGCTGTGTGTCGACCTGACCGACGTGCCCCAGGCCGGGCTTGGCTCCACGGTAGAGCTGTGGGGCAAAAATATCCTCGCCAGTGACGTCGCGGCTGCCGCCGAGACCATTCCCTACCAGATCTTCTGCAACCTGCGCCGCGTGCCAAGGCTCTATTCCGGGGCTTGAACGCCGCCGACGAGTGGGGCCGGCCAGGATTTAGGTCCAAGTGTTGTAAATACTGAACGCTGTCGCCATGATAACGCTCAATTACAACAACGCCTGAATCCTAGGAGGCTCCCGCATTGGACGTCGGCGAACGACTGCAATCCATCCGTAAACTGAAGGGTCTTTCCCAGCGCGAGCTCGCCAAGCGTGCGGGTGTCACCAACAGCACCATTTCGATGATCGAAAAAAACAGTGTCAGCCCCTCGATCAGCTCCTTGCGCAAGGTGCTGGGCGGCATCCCCATGTCCATGGTCGAGTTCTTTTCCGAGGAGATCCTCCAGGAAAAACCGACCCAAATCGTCTATAAAGCCAATGAGCTGATCGACATCTCTGACGGCGCCGTCACCATGAAACTGGTCGGTCGCGCGCACCCGAGCCGGGCGATTGCGTTTCTCAATGAGATTTACCCGCCGGGCGCCGACACCGGCGAAGAAATGCTCACCCACGAAGGTGAAGAAACCGGGATTCTGGTGGAAGGTCGCCTTGAATTAGTGGTCGGTATTGAAACTTTTGTGCTCGAAGCCGGCGATAGCTACTACTTTGAAAGCACCAAGCCGCATCGTTTTCGCAACCCGTTCGATGTGCCGGCGCGACTAATCAGCGCAGCCACACCCGCGAACTTTTAACAAAAGAGGCGTCCTGCCAGCGTTGCAGAGGCACCCGAGCAGTATTCCGTATGACTGAATCTCCCTTTAGTTAATGGGGTTGTTTCAGCCGGACGGGCTAACCGTTATACTTTCGCCGCCTGCGAAACCGTGGCCGCAGGCGTGAATAGCCACCATTGAGGGTGAACGCGTGAACCTAATTATGAAAATGCTGGCTGCACCAGCAACCGTACTGGCCCTATGGGCTGTCAGCGCCCAAGCTGCGACCAATGATGAAATTGCCAAGCGCCTGGAGCCTGTCGGCCAAGTCTGTGTTCAGGGCCAGGAATGCAAAGGCATGGAAGTGGCGGTGGCAGTCGGTGGCGGCGGCGGTGCAAAAACGCCGGATGACGTAGTCGCCAAGCACTGCAACGCATGCCACGGCACCGGCCTGCTGAATGCTCCGAAGATCGGTGATACCGCTGCCTGGAAGGAGCGGTTAGGTCATTTGGATACTGTATTGGCGGAGCTCAAAATTGAGGATCCGCAGAAAGGGACCAAGGGGTTGGCCCAGGTCGCCAAGCATGGCTTGAACGCTATGCCTCCGATGGGGACTTGTGCTGACTGCAGCCTTGAGGACCTTGAGGGTGCGATCAAGAAGATGTCAGGGCTGTAAATTGCCGATCTTCGCCAAAAAGCCGCTGACCAGCGGCTTTTTTGTGCTTGGGATTTGTACTTAGAGGCTGTTCATTGCAGCAAAGACCCGGCAAGCTCGGTCCAACCCCTAATCATGGAATGTTCAGGAGGGTCGGATGGTGCAGTTGTGTTCAATCGAGCAAGCAGTTGACGACGTACTGGCGCGTTTGCCCGCGCATATCCACATGGGCATGCCCCTTGGCTTGGGCAAGCCCAACCTGTTCGTCAACGCGCTGTACCGGCGCATCGCTACGTTGCCGGAGCGGGCGCTGACGATCTACACCGCGCTGGCCTTGGGCCGCCCAACCATGGGCGATGGTTTGCAAAAACGCTTTCTCGAACCCTTTATCGAGCGGGTGTTCGGTGATTACCCTGAACTGGATTTTCTCGCTGACCTGCACAAGGACAGCCTGCCGAACAACATCCGCGTGCAGCAGTTCTTCATGCAGCCCGGCAGCCTGCTTCACAGCGCATCGGCGCAGCAGGATTACGTCAGCAGCAATTACAGCCATGCCGCCCGCGACATCAACGCCGCTGGCCTCAATCTGGTGGCGCAGCTGGTGGCCAGCAGCACTGAGCATCCTGATCGCCTGAGCCTGAGCTGCAATCCCGATATCACCCTCGACCTGCTGCCCATGATCGAGAAGCGCCGCCAAGCTGGCGAAACCATCCTGATCGTTGGCCAAGTTCACAGCGATTTACCCTACATGCCCGGCGATGCCGAACTGGGCATGGATGCGTTCGACTACCTGATCGACGAAAAGGACAGCACCACGTTGTTCTCCACACCGAACATGCCCGTGGGTTTTCAGGACCACTTTATCGGTCTGCATGCCAGTACCTTGGTGCGCGATGGCGGCACCTTGCAGATCGGCATCGGCTCCATGGGCGATGCGCTGACCGCCGCCTTGCTGGCGCGTCAGGCCGATAACGACGCCTATCGGCTGCTGTTGACCGACCTCGATGTGTACCAATGGGCGCCGCTGATCAGCCATGAAGGCGGCGTCGCGCCGTTCGCCCATGGCTTGTACGGTTGCAGCGAAATGTTCGTCAACGGCCTGCTGGTACTGGCCGATGCCGGGATTATCCGTCGCAAGGTCTACCCGGATGTGGCGACTCAGGAGCAAGCCAACGCCGGCACCCTGGACGATGCGGCGCAGCCCGACGGCGTCTCGATTCACGGTGGCTTCTTCCTCGGGCCGCGCAGTTTTTACCAGCGCTTGCAGGAAATGACTCACGCCAAGCGCCTGGAATTCAACATGACCCGCATCAGCTACATCAACGAGCTCTACGGTCAGGAAGAGCTCAAGCGCCTGCAGCGCCTGGACGCGCGGTTTATCAACAGCGCGATCGTGGTGACGCTGCTCGGTGCAGGTGTGGCGGATCAGCTGGAAGGTGGCCGTGTGCTCAGCGGCGTCGGTGGGCAGTACAACTTTGTTGCCCAGGGCCATGCCCTGGAAGGCGCGCGTTCGATCCTGATCCTGCGCAGTTGGCGCGAGTCGGCGGGGGAGGTCAGTTCCACTATTGTCTGGGAATACGGCCACTGCACCATTCCTCGTCACCTGCGCGATATCGTCATCACCGAGTACGGGATTGCCGATTTGCGTGGGCAGACGGATGCCAAAGTGATTGAGGCGCTGCTGAATATCACCGACTCCAGGTTCCAGGGCGATTTGATCGAACAGGCGCAGAAGGCCGGCAAGTTGCCCAAGGATTTCCAGCTGGACCCGCGCTTTGCTGACAACACGCCGCAGCGGCTCCAGGATATTCAGGCGCGGCATCGCCGTTTGTTTCCGGAGTATCCGTTGGGCACCGATTTCACGGATGAGGAAAAGGATCTGTTGCGGGCGCTGAACTGGCTCAAGAGCAAATTTAAGCTGACGGAGATTCTGGAGCTGGGCAAGGCGGCGCTGGACGCACCGGAGCCGCAGGTGTTTCCCAAGCATCTGGAGCGGATGCGGTTGGATAAGCCGGACGGGCTGAAAGAGGATCTTTACCAGCGTTTGCTGCTCGCCGGCCTGCAGGCCACCGCGCACTGACAGGCACCACAAATCAAATAATGAGATGGCTACCCCCGCCGCCCCCTGTGAACGCCCACTAAGCTTTCACAGGGGGATCTATCGGAGACCGCAGCCATGAGCAAAGTAGACATCACCGCCGTTGACCTTGGTAAGCACAGCTATCACGCTCACGAACAAGATGAGCGTGGCCATGTACTGCTGCGCAAAAAGTTTAATCGAGCAGGATTGCTCCAGCATTTAGCTTCCATCGAGCCTTGTACTGTTGTGATGGAAGCCTGCGGCGGCGCCCACTTCATGGCGCAACAAGTCGCCATGCTGGGACACACCCCCAAACTTATTGCTCCTCATCTCGTGCGCCCTTACGTAAAAAGCAATAAAAACGACTTCGCTGATGCCGAAGCGATTTGTGAGGCAGCTAGTCGCCCAACGATGCGTTTCGTACCAGTAAAAACCCAAGCTCAGCAAGCGTTGGCCATGCTCAACTCGGTCCGCGACTCGCTTATCAAGGAACGCACAGCCGCCGTTAATCGAATTCATGCAGGGCTTTTGGAGGTGGGTGTCAGCTTGGCACCGGGCTTTAAATCAGTCAAAGAGGTGCCCGCGTTACTCGAAACAGCCTCATTTCATGGGCTGATCAAAAAGCTGCTGCAAGGGCTGTATGACCACTACGTCTACCTGGATCGTCAGGTTAAGGTTCTCGACAAAGAAGTTGAGAGCCAAGTCGCTGAAGATGATCTGGCTTCTCGTTTGATGACAATTCCCTGCGTTGGCCCGATCACCTCCAGCGTCTTGGCTGCGGAGTTGGGCGATGGCAAGCAGTTCAAATGTGGTCGAGGCTATTCAGCCTCGATAGGACTTGTGCCAAAGCAGCATTCTACTGGCGGTAAAACCGTACTTTTGGGCATCAGCAAGCGCGGAGATCGAAACCAGCGACGCTTGTTTGTTCAATGTGCCCGTATCTACTTGATGCACTTGGATAAGCAAAAAGGGAGTTTGGCCGATTGGGTTCGCAAGCTGCTGGCAGGCCATCGGCACTCCAATTTAGTGGTCTGCGCGCTAGCCAACAAGCTGGCAAGAATCGCTTGGTCGATCGCGGCAAACCACACTGAATTTGATGCAGGGCCAAGCGCGATGAACGCTTGACCCTGCTGTCACCCAAGCACCACCCACCTGGTTTTGCGATGCTGGATAACAGATGACGTGAACGGCCAACCGGCCTGACGACAACCCTGAGCTCCCACACGGCTGAAAGGCCGTCCAAATAATTAGGGTCGTTGGGCATCAATTCTCATCGAGGCGCGGGGCCAATACCCCACTCAGACGCCGAATAGATGAAAGCAAGCCATACACGCCATCAAAGACAGTATTGCAGAAAAGGGGGTAACCATAGATGTGGGAGCTGGCTTGCCTGCGATAGCGAGGTGTCAGGCGACAGAGATGTCGACTGTCGGGCCCTCATCGCAGGCAAGCCAGCTCCCACATTTTGACTTGTGCCCACCCCAATTATTTGGGGTGTTATCGATTACTCGATAAAGGTCACAACGCCGCCAGCCAGCGACTTCACCCGTGCCAGCGACTCAACCCGATAACCCTGCGCATCCAGCTCCGCACGGCCACCCTGGAACGACTTCTCGATCACAATCCCCAAGCCCGCGACAGTCGCGCCGGCTTGCTTGATGATCGAGATCAGCGCCTGGGACGCCTTGCCGTTGGCCAGGAAGTCATCGATCACCAGCACGCGGTCGCTGCTGGTCAGGTGGCGCGGGGAGATCGCCACGGTGCTTTCGACCTTCTTGGTGAAGGAATACACGGTCGCCGACAGCAGGTTTTCCGTCAGCGTCAGGGATTGCTGCTTGCGGGCAAAAATCACCGGTACGCCAAGGTTCAGGCCAGTCATGATCGCCGGCGCGATGCCCGAGGCTTCGATGGTGACGATCTTGGTGATGCCCGAGTCCTTGAACCGCTCGGCGAATTCGTCGCCGATCAGTTTCATCAGCGCCGGGTCGATCTGGTGGTTCAAAAAGGCGTCGACCTTGAGTACCTGATCGGAAAGCACGATGCCTTCTTCGCGAATTT
The DNA here is from genome assembly GCF_022648765.1 of Pseudomonas sp. ArH3a. Classification (NCBI taxonomy): domain Bacteria; kingdom Pseudomonadati; phylum Pseudomonadota; class Gammaproteobacteria; order Pseudomonadales; family Pseudomonadaceae; genus Pseudomonas; species Pseudomonas sp. ArH3a. The sequence continues at coordinate 2,087 of NZ_CP080330.1, read as the reverse complement.
TCTTGTGCAGTGCTTCCACGGAAAGCTTCCTCTAATGGCGCGGTGTGCGCCGAAAGTAGATTAAAAAGTAGTCGATTCTAGCGCTTTAACATCGCGCGTATATCCGCCAAGGCGGTGTTGCCGCGAACGGCCTTCACCTCGGTCGGGGTGTCGTCATTGCCTTCCCAGGCCAGGTCGTCCGGCGGTAGCTCGTCAAGGAACCGGCTGGGGGCACAATCGATGATTTCGCCGTATTGCTTGCGCTTGGCGGCAAAGGTGAAGGCCAGCGTCTGACGTGCGCGGGTAATGCCCACGTAGGCCAGGCGCCTTTCTTCTTCGATGGTGTCGGCTTCGATGCTGGAACGGTGCGGGAGGATTTCCTCTTCCATGCCCATGATGAACACGTAGGGGAATTCCAAGCCCTTGGAGGCATGCAAGGTCATCATCTGCACGCCTTCGGCACCGTCTTCCTCTTCTTGCTGGCGCTCGAGCATGTCGCGCAGCACCAGCTTGCCGATGGCGTCTTCGACAGTCATCTCGCCTTCTTCGTCCTTCTCCAGCGTGTTTTTCAACGCTTCGATCAGGAACCAGACGTTGCCCATGCGGTAATCGGCGGCTTTGTCGCTGGAACTGTTGGTGCGCAGCCAGTTTTCATAGTCGATGTCCATGACCATGCTGCGCAGCGCGCTGATCGGATCTTCGCCGGCGCACTGCTCGCGCACCTTGTCCATGAAGCGTTTGAAGCGCGACAGGCGGTCGGTGAAGCGCGTGTCCAGGTGTTCGCCCAGGCCGATTTCGTCGGTGGCGGCGTACATCGAGATCTTGCGTTCGGTGGCGTAGTTACCGAGCTTTTCCAGGGTGGTGGAGCCGATCTCCCGACGCGGCACGTTGATCACGCGCAGGAAGGCGTTGTCGTCGTCTGGGTTCACGATCAGGCGGAAGTAGGCCATCAGGTCTTTTACTTCCTGGCGTCCGAAAAAGCTGTTGCCACCCGAAAGCCGATAGGGAATCTGGTGGTGCTGCAGCTTCAGCTCGATCAGCTTGGCCTGGTAGTTGCCGCGATACAGGATCGCAAAGTCGCTGTAGGGGCGATCGGTACGCAGGTGCAGCGTCAGCAATTCGACGGCTACGCGCTCGGCTTCGGCGTCTTCGTTGCGGCAGCGGATCACGCGAATCTCGTCGCCATGGCCCATCTCGCTCCACAGTTGTTTTTCAAACTCGTGGGGGTTGTTGGAGATGAGCACGTTGGCGCAACGCAGGATGCGGCTGGTGGAGCGGTAGTTCTGCTCCAGCATCACCACTTTCAGGGACGGGTAGTCGTCCTTGAGCAGCATCAGGTTTTCCGGGCGCGCGCCACGCCAAGCGTAGATCGACTGGTCGTCGTCGCCTACCACGGTGAACTGGTTGCGCTTGCCGATCAGCATTTTCACCAGCAGGTATTGGCTGGCGTTGGTGTCCTGGTACTCGTCCACCAGCAGGTAGCGGACTTTGTTCTGCCATTTTTCGAGGATGTCGGCGTGTTCCTCGAACAGTTTCACCGGCAGCAGGATCAGGTCGTCGAAGTCCACTGCGTTGAACGCCTTGAGCGTGCGCTGATAGTGGGTGTAGACAATGGCGGCGGTCTGTTCCTTGGGGTTGCGTGCGTTTTCCAGGGCCTGGGGCGGCAGGATCAGGTCGTTTTTCCAGGCGCCGATCATGTTCTTGATCTCATCTACGCCGTCGTCGCCTGCGTATTCCTTTTGCATGATGTCAGTCATCAGCGACTTCACATCGGTCTCATCGAAGATCGAGAAGCCCGGCTTGTAGCCCAGCCGCGCATGCTCCTTGCGGATGATGTTCAGGCCCAGGTTGTGGAACGTGCACACCGTGAGGCCACGGCCTTCGCCGCCCTTGAGCAGCGTGCCGACACGCTCTTTCATTTCGCGCGCCGCCTTGTTGGTAAAGGTCATGGCGACGATGTACTGGGCGCGGATGCCGCAGTTCTGGATCAGGTGCGCGATCTTGCGGGTGATCACGCTGGTCTTGCCGGAGCCAGCACCGGCGAGCACCAATAGAGGGCCGCCGACGTAGTTCACGGCTTCTTGCTGCCGGGGATTGAGTCGGGACAT